>NZ_RBAK01000001.1 GCF_003626595.1 Micromonospora endolithica
CCGGCATCAAAACCACACTGCTACGCACCGCCCACGCCTTCCACCACCCCGCCATGGCACCCCTGAAACAGCCCCTGCGCGAAGCCGCCGCAACCCTCCACCACCAACCAGCCACCATCCCGGTCATCACACCCACCCCCATCAGCCCCGAATACTGGGCCGACCACCTCGTCGAAACCGTCGACTTCCACCGCACCATCACCACCCTCCACACCCTCGGCACCACCACCTACCTCGAAATCGCCCCACACAGCACCCTCACCCCACACCTACACCACACCCTCGACCAGCCACACACCATCACCACTCCCAACCCCCACCACGCCCGCACCCAACTCCACCTCCACGAAGACCCCGGCACACCGGCGCTGCAGCCGCCCCCGCCCACCTACCCCTTCCAACACTCGCGGTACTGGCTGGACACGCCGCCACAGCGCACCGACCGTCCCGACCACGAGAAGCTGCTCTGGCAGGCCGTCGACGATCAGGACGCCGCAGCCGTGGCCGGGGTCCTCCGTCTGCCCGCCGACCGGCGGGACGCCCTGGACGCCCTGCTCCCGGCGTTGACCGCGTGGCGCCGCCAGGACCGCGTGCTGCACCGCCTCGCCTGGGAACCGGTCCCCGAGCAGGCCGGTCCGGCACAGACCTTCCTGCTCGTACGCACCACCGCCGCGCCACTGCCCGGGGACGGCATCACCGACCTGCCGGTGGCGCCCGGAGATGACGTCGCCGCCACGGTCCGCGCGGCGATCGAGCGGGAGCGCCCCGACGGCATCCTCGCCCTCGACGCGGCCGACGCCCTGGTGGTGGCCCGGCTGGATGTTCCACTCTGGGTGGTCAGCCGCGGCGCGCACGCGATCACCCCGGATGACCCGCCGGCCGACCCCGACCAGGCCGCGCTCTGGGACCGGGTGCGGACCGCCGCGGCCGCCGACCCGGCGGTCCCCTACCGGCTGCTCGACCTGCCCGCCGGCGCCACGACCGACCTCCGGCGGGCGCTGGCCGGCGACGAGCGGCAGGTGGCCCTGCGACCCGGCGGCCGGTACGCCCGCCGCCTCGTACCGGTGCCGGCAGCCGCCTCGGCGGTCCGGCCGGCACCCGGCGCCGACCCGACGGTGACGACCCTCGCCGAGATGGAGACCGCCGGCGCCCGTACCTCGTCGGTCTGCCTCGCCGTCGCACCCGGGCTCCAGGACACCGTCCCGGCCGTGCTGGACCGGGCCGGCGAGCTGGCGCCGGGCACCTACTTGCTGGCCGACCCGGCCACGACCGTCACTCCCGACGACATGTCCCGCCGGCTCTGGCAGCGCGTGCCCGCAGCCCTCGCCGCCCTGCCCGAGCCGGCGCCGACGGCGACGGCGACCACGGCCGTACCGCGGATCGCCGACCTACCGGCGGAGGGCCGGCTGGAGATCCTGCTGGCCTTCATCCGCGAGCAGACCGCCGGGGTGCTGGGCCACTCCGATCCGGACGCGGTCGGCGCAGACGCCGACTTCCTGAGCCTCGGCCTGACCTCGGTCACCGCGCTCGACCTGACCGCCCGCTTCAGCGCGGTGGGCCTCACCCTCAACCCCGCCGCCGTGTACGACAACCCGACGCCCGCCGAGCTCGCCGGTCACCTGCACGCCGAGCTCGGCGGCACCACAGATGAGTTGGAGGAACAGCCATGAGCAGTCCCATCGTGATCGTCGGCGCCGGGCCGGTCGGCCTGATGCTCGCCGGTGAGCTCGGCCTCGCCGGGGTCGAGACCGTGGTCCTGGAACGCCAGGCCGAACCGAACGAACACTCCCGGGGCGGGGCGATCAACTCGGCCGTGGTGGAGATGCTGACCCAGCGCGGCATCATGGACTCGCTGCGCGGCATCGGGATGGAGTTCCCGCTCGCCCAGTTCGCGCACCTCCCGCTGAACACCGCGCCGCTCGCCGGCCGGCACCCGTTCTCGTTCGCGATTCCGCACTCGCTGCTGGAGCGCCGGCTCGAGGAGTGGGCCGTCAAGCTGGGCGCCGACGTGCGGCGGGGCAGCGAGGTGACCGGACTGGCGCAGGACGCGGACGGTGTCGACGTCACCGTGCGGTCGGGCAGCGCGGAGCACACCGTACGGGCGTCCTACGTAGTGGGTTGCGACGGCGCAGACAGTGTCGTCCGTACGCTGGCCGGCATTGATTTTCCGGGAGTCGACCCGGTTTTCTACGGCATGCTCGGCGATTTCCGGGTCGGGCCGGGTAACCCGCTGCTGGCCCGGATCGGCTCCAACCAGTACGACCGGGGCATCTGCACGGTGGTGCCGACCGGTCCCGGCACGATCCGGGTCATCACCGGCGAGTTCGAGGTGGCCCCTCCGGACCCGACTGCACCCGTGACCGTGGCGGAGATGACCGCGGCGATCGCCCGCCTGGTCGGCGACGAGCTGGCCGGTGAGCCGTTGTGGATGACCCGCTGGGACGCGCGCACCCGGCAGGCGGAGAGCTACCGGGCGGGCCGGGTGTTCGTGGCCGGCGACGCTGCGCACGTGCACTTCCCGCTCGGCGGGCAAGCGTTGAGCACGGGCATCGAGGACGCGGTCAACCTGGGCTGGAAGCTCGCCGCGGCGGTGGACGGCTGGGCCGGACCGGATCTGCTCGACAGCTATCACGACGAGCGGCACCCGGTCGGCGCCCGGGCCTGTTCCAGCACCCGGGCGCAGACCGCGTTGATGCACCGGATGACCGAGATCGGCCCACTGCGCGAGATCTTCGGGGAGCTGATTGGATTTGCCGACGTCAATGCGTACCTGGTCCGGATGGCCGGTGGGCTGGACGTCCGCTACCCGATGCCCGGCGAGGGCGACCTGCCCGGCACCCGCCTGCCGGACGTGCCGCTGACGGTCGGCGGCGACGAGACGTCGGTGGCGCAGCTGCTGCATACCGGCCGCGGTCTACTGATCGATTTCACCGCCGAGGCGACGCTGCCGGCCGGCTGGTCGGATCGGGTCGACCACGTGTGGGCGACGCCGACCGACCGGATCGACGCGAAGGCGGTGCTCCTGCGGCCCGACGGCCGGGTGGCGTGGGCGGCCGGCCTGGCCGGCGGTGACCCGGTCGCCGCCCTGACCACCTGGTTCGGCGCGTCCCGGTAGCGGAGAGGGCGGGCGTCAACTTCGATTGACGCCCGCATCTTGTCAGGCTAGACTGACAGACATGACGGAAGCCGATATCGCGACCCTTCTGGCCGCCCACGATCCCGCCGTCGGCCTGCGGGCCGTCGGCGCGCTCCATCGGCTCGCCGAGCAGGTGGAGGCGGCGTCCGTGACCCGGGCCCGCGAGCAGAGGTGGTCCTGGGAGCAGATCGGGGACGCACTGGGCGTCTCCCGTCAATCCGCACACGCCAAGCACGGGAAATGAGGCTCTGATGTTCGAGCAGTTCTCCGCCGGGTCCCAGGCCCTGCTGTCCACCGCCCTGATCGAGGTCGGCCGCCGCGGTGACCGGCGCGTCAGCACCGAGCACCTGCTGCTCGGTCTGCTGCACGACACCGGCTCGCCCGCGACCCGCGCACTCGGGATCACCCTCGAGTCGGCCCGGGCCGCACTGGAGGCACTGGACTCCGAAGCGCTGGCCGCCCTTCAGCTCAACGTCACCGGGGTGCACCGCACGCCGCTGCCGCCTGCCTCCAGCCACGCGCCGTGGACCTCGGCGGCTCGCGCGGCACTCAAGCGCACCGCGGCGATCGCCCGCACCGGGCGGAGCCACTCCCTCGAGCCGCAGCACCTGCTGCTCGCTCTCCTCGAGACTCCCCGACCCGACCCGGTCGCGGAACTGCTGGACCGGCTGGGCGTCGATCGCGCCGCCGTGCGCGCCGCGCTGAGCGCGGGTCCGGCAGCGGCGGCCTGATCGGCACGCCGGTCAGCAGACGACGATCGTCACACTGAAGTGCGGCGGCTTCCTGGTCGGGTCACTGAGCTCGAAGGCCAGGAAGCCGGCCCGCCCGGCATAGACCCCGCTGGTGCCGACGGCCCGGAAGATCTGCGTCATCTGCCGGCCCAGCGCGTTGCAGTCGATCAGCCCGGTGATGTCCAGGGCGCCGTCGTCGAAGGTGGCCACACTCCGGTGTGCCTGCCACATGTGCGGCTTCATCTGCACCACGACGGCCCCACCGGTCATCGTGCCGACCCGGTTGCCCTTATCGTCGTGGAACGCCTCGACATACCGCACGGTAGTGCCCACGCCCGCGGTCTCCGGCGGATCGCTGACCGTGAGTTCCTCCGCGAACTCGGTCACGGTGCGTACCAGGCACCGGTCGACGGCCTTCGCGGGATCATCCACACCGGGCTCGTGAAGACCGGCCACGGTGGCGGCCGCCACGGCGAGCGCGTCCACGCTCAGCGGTCCCTGATCGCCCTGGTACGCACGCAGGGCGTCCGCACCGGCCTCCATGGCCCGCTCGTCCACGCCGGCGGCCACCGGCGGCGTTCCCTCAGTTGTCTGCGACATCGCTCAACTCCGCAATTCGATGTGAACCGTACGGTCGCTGCGACGCTACGGCGACGTTCTTAAGAGCCGCTTGCGCGCGGCTCGGCCGGGCCGGCCTTGGTCCGGATGGCCTCGAGCAGCCGAGCCTGCCGCAGCGTGTCCTCGTCCGGCGCCGCCCCGCGGCGTACCGCGGTGGCGAACGACCGCAGCGCGAGCGCCACCTGGTCCTCGGCGGGCAGCCGGATCTCCTCGACCCCGCCGCGGTGACCACGGCCGTGCCGTTCCAGGCGCAGCACCGGATGGAAGTCGGCGGGCGGGGTGAAGGCCCGGTCGACCACCACCCGGCCACGGTCGCCGATCACCTCGTACCGCGACGCATACGCGTGCCGCATGCCGAACGTCAGCACCGCCCGGACGCCGCGCGGACCGTGCAGAACGGCGGAGCCACCGTCCTCGACCGGGAATCGGTCATGGCTGGTCAACGTGGCCTCGGCCACCTCAAGCCGGCCGCCGAGGTGGTGCACCGCGGCCCGCACCGGGTAGAGGCCGATGTCGAGCAGCGCGCCGCCGCCCAGATCTGCGCGGTACCGGATGTCGTCCGGCGGCAGCTCCGGAATGGTGAACGCGGCCCGCATCTCGCGCACCTCGCCGATGGCACCGTCCCGGATGAGCCGGCGCACCACGACGTGCTGGTGATGGTGGATGAACATGACGTTCTCGGTCAGCACCAACCGCTTCCCGAAGGCCAGCGCCATCAGCTCCTCGGTGCGGTCCACCTCGGTGGTGAGCGGCTTCTCGGCCAGCACGTGTTTGCCGGCCTCGAGCGCCGCCTCGACCCACGGGGCGTGCAGGGCGGCCGGCAGCGCGATGTAGACCGCGTCCACGTCCGGCATCTCCAGCATTCGCGCGTAGCCCTGCACCGCGCGGCCGCCGAACCGGGCCGCGAACAGATCCGCCTTGGCCAGGTCGCGGCTCGCCACCGCGACCACGTCCACCTCGTCGAGCGCGCTGGCCGCGGGCAGGATCCGGCGTCTCGCGATGGAGGCGCAGCCCATTATGCCGAGTCGCACCGGAGTCATCGGAAATGTCATCGTCATGGCAGCGGATCCGCATTCCTGAATGGCGACGAAACGGCCGGATGAAGAGCGCAAGCGCAATTATGACAGGCCACGAGACCAACCATCGATAGCTCTTTCCGGTCCGGTGGTGCCGCCGAGGTGGACGTGCCGCTCGCCGCAACGTACCGGGATCACGGGAGCCCGACAAGGGAGTTAGCCCACGTGGGCCCACGATAGACGGCCTTTAGGGGGTGACCGGCGGACCGTCCGGTCACCCGCCTCCTGAGCCCCTAGGAGACCCCGACGGCCAGGCTAGGGGTATGCAACCCGTCCCGGTGAATTCATAGACTCTCGCTGGGACTCACGGGGGTCGCCGTCATTCTTCAGGGATCGGAGAGCCGACGTGCCATTGCTCGATGGCGATGACGACTTGTGGTTACGGCGATTCGACGGGGCGCCGCCGGACGGCGTACGGCTGGTGTGTTTCCCGCACGCCGGCGGCTCGGCGAGCTACTGGTTCACGCTGTCCCGCCTGCTGCGGCTCGAGGTCGTCGCGGTGCAGTACCCGGGCCGGCAGGAGCGCCGACGCGAGCCCCTGATCGACACCATCACGGAGCTCAGCGACCGGGTGTTCGAGGTGATCGACCGGCTGCCGCCGCGCCCGACCGCGTTCCTCGGGCACAGCATGGGCGCGGTCGTGGCGTTCGAGGTCGCCGAACGGCTGACCCGTGCGCACGGCACCGGCCCGGAGCACCTGTTCGTCTCGGGACGGCGCGGCCCGACCGTGCACCGAGCCGGCACCGTGCACCTGCAGGACGACACGCGCCTGGTGGCCGAGCTGCGCGGGGTCGGCGGGACCGACCCGCGCTTCTTCGACGACCCGGAACTGCTCGAGACCATCCTGCCGGTGACCCGCAACGACTACCGCGCGGTGGAGACGCACCACTGGGTGCCCGGCCCGCCGCTCGACTGCCCGATCACCGCGTTGGTCGGCGACCACGACCCACAGACCTCGGTGGACGACGCGCGGGCCTGGTCGGCGCACACCACCGGCGAGTTCGGCCTCCGGGTCTTCCCCGGCGGGCACTTTTATCTGGACGCGCACCGGCCGGCCGTCGCCGAGACGATCACGGTCGCGCTCGCGGGCGCACGCACACCGCTGACGTTTGAGGAGGCCGCTTCGTGAGGTATGAGGTTCTGGGACCGCTGCGCGTGACCGACGGTGGCACCCACACGTCGATCAGCGCCCAAAAAATCGAGACTGTCCTGTCGGTGCTGCTGATCCGATCCGACCAGATCGTCGCCCTCAGCCAGCTGATGGACGAGATCTGGGGCGAGGACCTCCCGCACACCGCCACGGCGGGCCTGCACGTCTACATCTCCCAGCTGCGCAAGTTCCTGCGCCGCCCGGATCGCCCGGACAACCCGATCGTCACCCGGCCGCCCGGCTATCTGCTCCGGCGCGGCACCGACGAGATCGACTTCCACATCTTCCAGCAGCTGGTCAACCAGGGCCGGTCCAGCATGCGGCAGCAGCAGCACGAAGAGGCGATGTACTGCTTCGAGGACGCGCTACGGCTGTGGCGCGGCCCGGTGCTGGGCGACCTGCGCGGTGGATACATCGTCGACAGCTTCGTCACCCACATGGCCGAGGCCCGGCTGGAATGCCAGGAGATGCTCGCCGAGGCGCAGCTCGTCCTCGGCCACCACCGCGAACTCGTCGGCCGGCTCTACCCGCTGGTCGCCGAGAACCCGCTCTACGAGGCGTTCTACCGCCAGCTCATGCTCGCCCTCTACCGCTCCGAGCGGCAGGCCGACGCACTCAAGGTCTACCAGACCGCCCGCAGTACGCTCCGCGAGGAACTGGGCCTGGAACCGTGCCAGGCGCTGCGCGACCTGCAGCGCGCCATCCTGGCCGCGGACGGCCGCCTGCAGCTCAACGCCGCCTGAGCCGCGCGGGGCGGTCACGCCCCGCGCCGGCCGGCCAGCGCCAGCATGAGCCGCAGCACCAGCACCTGGGGGCCGCGCACCCCACGCGCCCGCAGCAGCTGCAGGGTGGTCCAGAGCTGGGTCTGGCGCACGTGACCGGGCGCCGCGTGCACATCGTCGTGCTCGAGCAGCGCCAGGTTACGGACATTGCGCTTCAGAACCCGGACCTCGTCGTACGGAATGATCTCGTCGCGAAGACTTGCCGAGTACGCCAACGGGATGTCCAGCGACCGCAACTGCTCGTCGGTCAGCTCCCACCCGCCGACGCCCGGCCACGGGTCGGCGCCGGTCATGTGCACCAGCGAATCGGTGGTGATCCGGGGCAGTTTCGCCTGCCAGTCCGCGTCGGTGAAGAACGACCGGACCGGCGCGCCCACCGTGACCACACCCCGGATCCGCTGGTCCTCGACGGCGCAGCGCAGCGCCAGATGCCCGCTGAGGCTCAGCGCGGTCAGGTGGGTCCGCGACACGTCCGCGCGGTCGGCCAGTTCGTCCAGCAGCACGGACAACATCCGCCAGCTGTCCGGCGTGTAGGGCAGGGTGTTCTCGCCACAGGACGGCATCTCGGTGACCACCGCCGCCATGCCGAGCCGGCGAGCGTGCACCAGCATCGGCGCCCACTGCTCCTTGACGGTCACGTTGCCGCCGAGGAAGACCAGCAGCGGCTTGCGCTCGGTGACCGACAACCCGGCCGTCCAGCAGCGCACCCGGCCGTCGTCGAGCTTGATCTCGAGCGGCTGGATCTCCGGGTATGCGACGCACCACCGATCGACGGCGGCCACCGCCCGGTTCAACGCGTCCTGCCGGGCCGGGCCGTCGACGAACGGGAACCGGGCCAGGGCGTACCGCCGGGCCGCCCCCAGCAGGTCACCGGCCTGCTCGGCGTTCTCCGCCGACCGGCACCACTCGGCCACCCAGGACCCCGGCTCGGCGCCGTGGTCGGACTCGATCCGGCGCAGCACGTCGCGGAAGTCGTCCACCCGCTGGCCCCGGGCGTGTGCCTCGATGTACGCCTTGAGCTCGCTGACGTCGTTCATCATGATCCTTCCGGTGCGGTGGTGGCCGGTACGAGGCCGCCGTCGTACGGTGGGAACTTCTCCAGGCGTTCCTTGATCTCGCCGAGCACGTCGGCCGCCTCGGCGCCGTCGATGACCCGGTGGTCGAAGGTCAGGTTCAGCCGCATCACCGGCGCGATCGTGACGGCGCCGTCCCGCACCACCGGCCGGTCGGCGATCCGGCCGACGCCCAGCGTCACCGTGGTCCCGCCGACCGAGTGGAACCCGTCCACCGGACGGTGCCCGAGCGAGGTCACCGCGAACGTGCCCATCGTGTCGGCCCGGCGGGCCAGCGGCCGCACCCCCAGCCGGAATGCCAGCCGGCCCAGCGGACGGGGCAGCCGGTGCAGCGACCGCATCGCGGCGAACTCGGGCATCGTGTCCGGATCGCCGTCGCGGAAGTGGTCCACGTCCCGCTGGATCGTCTCCAGCTCGGCGGTGGCCAGCCCGCGCAGCACGGTGGAGACCACCACGCGCTCGCCGCCGACCTTCTTGTCCAGCGTGACCTTGCCGTTCACAGTGTCGAAGTAGGCCAACCGCGGCCGCCACCCGCCCCGGACAGCGGCGTTCGCCGCCGGATGCCCGCCGAGCACCCGCCCCGCGGAGTGCAGCACATAGGACACGACGGAGAACCGCCGATCGGCGGCGCGGGCCGCAGCCCGGTGCGCCCGGACCGCGGTCATGTCGATCTCGGTATCCAGGTGCACCGGGCTGAACTCCCGGATTCGGTCGAGAAAGAACAGCGTGTGGCTGCGCTCACGAGGCACCGGCGCCTGCCGGCTGTGGCTGGGGGTGGGTCGTGTGGTCGTCATCGGCGTCAGTCTCGGCGAGCCCCCTAAAGCTGCCCTTGCCGGACATCGCCGGGTGCCTTTGCCGCCGCGTTGTCGCGGCTTCAGGGATCGCTGGTGTCCTGCAGGCCAAAGAACCGAGGAGGCCCCGTGGTCCAGGAGAGGGCGCCCACGCGCCGCGGCCCCGACGATGTCCTGTCCCGATTCACCCTGTCGGCGTCGGCCGGGGATCAGGCGCTCACCTCTTTGGCCGCGTTCCACCGGTGGTGGGCGGGCCATTCCGCGAAACGTTTCTCGGTCAGCCGGGTGCCGTTCGCCGAGCTGGACGGCTGGTATCTCGATCCGGACACCGGCAACCTGCGGCACGACAGCGGCAAGTTCTTCTCCATCGAAGGGCTGCGCTACCGCACCGACGACGACCGGGACTGGACCCAGCCGATCATCAACCAGCCGGAGACCGGCATTCTCGGGATCCTGGTCAAGGAGTTCAACGGCGTCCTGCACTGTCTGATGCAGGCCAAGATGGAACCCGGCAACCTCAACACACTGCAGCTGTCCCCGACCGTGCAGGCCACCCGCAGCAACTACACGCGGGTGCACCGCGGCACCCTCACCCGCTACCTGGAGTACTTCCACGGCCGGCGGCGCGGGCAGGTGCTGGTCGACGTGCTGCAGTCGGAGCAGGGCGTCTGGTTCTGGCGCAAGCACAACCGCAACATGGTGGTGCTGGTCACCGAGGACGTGCCGGCCGACAAGGACTTCCACTGGCTGCCGCTGGACCAGGTGTACGCCCTGCTGCGCGTCGACAACCTGGTCAACATGGACGCCCGTACGGTGCTGGCCTGCATGCCGGTCGGCCCGCCGGTGCGCGTAGACCCGGCCGCCGCCGGCCCTTTCACCCGGGCTGTATGGAACTCGTACGACCCGGACGCCCCGGCGCTGCACTCACGCGCGGAGCTGCTCAGCTGGATCACCGACTGCAAGGTGGCCTGCGAGTGGAAGGTCGACAAGGTGCCGCTGAACCAGGTGCCGGACTGGACCACCACGGCGGACGAGATCGCGGGCGGGCCGGACGCCCGGTTCCGGGTCATCGGGGTCGCCGTGGGCGCGCCCAACCGGGAGGTCACCCACTGGAAGCAGCC
The DNA here is from genome assembly GCF_003626595.1 of Micromonospora endolithica. Classification (GTDB taxonomy): domain Bacteria; phylum Actinomycetota; class Actinomycetes; order Mycobacteriales; family Micromonosporaceae; genus Micromonospora; species Micromonospora endolithica. The sequence continues at coordinate 10,479 of NZ_RBAK01000001.1, forward strand.
GCTGCTCGAACCGCGGGAGCACGGCTTGGCCGCGTTCCTGGCCAAGCCGATCGACGGCGTGCTGCACCTGCTCGTCCAGGCCCGCGCCGAGCCGGGGCTGCGCGACCTGGTGGAACTGGCGCCGACCGTGCAGTTGCCCACCGTGCCGGGCACCCCCGAGACGGTGGCGTTCGCGGCCGAGGCGACCACCGCGGACACCACGCGGATCCGGGTCGACTCGCTGCTCTCCGAGGAGGGCGGCCGCTTCCAGCACGCACTCACCCGCTACCGGGTGGTCGAGGTGGGCGACGACTTCCCGCCGGCCATCCCGGAGAGCTTCCGCTGGATGACCGTGCACCAGCTGTCCGGGCTGCTCGAACACGGTCACTACCTCAACGTCGAGGCGCGGACGCTGGTCGCGTGCGTGCACTCGCTTCGCTGACAACCGAAGGAGTCACATGCGAGTTCTCTTCACCCCGATGGCCTGGCCCACCCACTACTACCAGATGGTCGGGCTGGTCTGGGCCTTCCGCGCGGCCGGGCACGACGTCCGGGTGGCCGCGCAGCCGGCCCTGCTGCCGGCGGTCACCAGCACCGGCGGGATCGGCGTTCAGGTCGGCGGCGGCTATGACCTGATGGAGGGCGTCGCCGACCTGGTCAAGGTGCGCAAGAGCGTGGACCAGGGCCCGAACATGGTGGGGCCGGGCGAGTTCCATGCCGACGTCCGCGCCCGGCTGCTCGAGCTGCGGATGGTGCCGCACATCAAGACCGCCGAGGACATGGCCGAGGACCTGGTCACGTTCGCCCAGGCGTGGCGGCCGGACCTGGTGGTCACCGACCCGCTCTGCTACGCCGCGCCGCTGGCCGCCGCCGCGGTCGGCGCCCCGGTGGTCAGGCATCTGTGGGGTCCGGACATGTCCCGGCACGTCGGCCTGCCCGGCACCGGCACCGGCCCCGAGGAGGACCCGCGGGCGGCATGGCCGCAGGGCCTCGTCGACGTCTACGAGCGGTACGGCGTCAAGCCGTCCGCCGACATCGCCGACGTCACCGTGGACACCTGCCCGCCGAGTCTGCAGCTGCCCGGCGTGCCGAACCGGATGCCGATGCGGTACACCGCGTACAACGGCCCGGCGATCGCGCCCAGCTGGGTGCTCGACGAACCGGACCGGCCGCGGATCCTGGTCACCTGGAGCTCGTCCTGGCAGGCGCTGATGACCGACGAGGCGTTCCTGGTGCCGCGCATCCTGGAGGCGCTGCGCCCGGTGGACGCCGAGGTGGTGGTGGCGGTCCGGGCACACGACCGGGCCCGCGTGCCGGAGACCACCGGCGACGTCCGGGTCGTCGAGGACATGCCGCTCAACCTGCTGCTGCCGACCTGCCGGGCGATCGTGCACCAGTCAGGCTCGGGGGCGGCATTGACCGCCGCGCTGTACGGCGTACCGCACCTGGCCCTGCCGCAGGTGGCCGACGAGGGCCTGGTGTGCGACCAGATCGTGGCCAGCGGCGTCGGCGTGGGACTCAAGGCCGACGAGGCCGACACCGGGGCGATCACCACGGCGGCCGCCTCGCTGCTGTCGGAAGAGAAGTTCACCATCGCGGCCCGCCGCATCCGTGACGAGCTGCTCGCCCAGCCCAGCCCGGCGGACGTGGTCCGCAGCCTGGAGAAGCTGCGCTGAGAGGCCACAGGAAAGCGGCCCGGGCGATTCGCCCGGGCCGCTTGGCAGTGCCTCGTCAGCGCATCAGGCGTTCCAGGTCGGCGGCCACCTCGGCCGGGGTCGGCTGGGCCAGCAGTTCGGCCTGCAGATCCCGGGCCGCGGCACCGACCTCGCCGTCGCCCAGGGCGGTGAGCACCGCCGCGGCGATCTCGTCGGCGTCCGTGCGGGCCGCGTTGAAGGTGATGCCTGCGCCCGTGCGGGCGACGTGCTTCGCGGTATCCAGTTGGTCGAGGATGCCGGCCACCAGCACCTGCGGCAGGCCCAGCGACGCCGCGGTCAGCATCGTGCCGGTGCCGCCCTGGTGCACGATCGCGTCGCAGGTGGGCAGCAGCAGGTGCAGCGGCATCTGCTCCACCACCCGCGCGTTCGGCGGGACCTCGCCGAGCAGCGCCCGGTCGGCCGTGGTCACCGTGGTGACGACCTCCACGTCGTACGCGGCCAGGCTCTTCAGGATCTGCGGGACCAGGAAACCCTCCGAGCCGGTCAGGTGGCTCGTGGTGGTGCCCCAGGTGAGGCAGACGCGGCGGCGCTCGGCCGGGGTGGACAGCCACTCCGGGATCTCCCCCGGGCCGTTGTACGGCACGAACCGGACCGGCGTGCGGTTCGGGACGTTGTCGAACTGCAGGCTCGCGGGGCACGGGTCGACGACCGCCGCGGCGTACTCGGCCCGGACCTCGACGCCGTACCGCTCGTAGAGAGCCTTGAGGCCGTCCGCCCAGATCTCCGGCCGGGCCCCGTTGCCGGGGAACAGCCCCATCTGCCGCTCGAAGGCCGGTCCGGTCAGATGGTGCGCGAACGGGACGCCGGCGATCTCCGCGATCAGCGGCCCGACCATGGCGAACGGGTTCGCGATCACCAGGTCGGGACGCCAGCCCTGCACGAACGGCACCAGGTCCGCGGCCATCGCCACGGCCGTCTTCACGAACGGGCCGAACTTGGCCTCCAGCGCCGGCTTGAGCACCTCGATCGGGATGTCCGGCAGCGCGGTGCTGTCCGTCTCGTCGTCCGGGTTGTCGCGGTTGTGCTGGGCCATCTGATTGGTGACAGCCTGGAACTCGGGCATGAAGTCGTAGTCCCGGCCGATCGGCAGCACGGTCAGGCCGGACTGCTTGACGGTGTCCACGACGTGCGGCTGGGCGGCCACCCGGACGTCGTGCCCGGCGGCCCGGAACGCCCACGCGAGCGGCACCATCGGCATGAAGTGCGTCGGTTGGGACCAGGGTATGAACAGAACCTTCACGGCGGCCTCTCTCGGTTGGCGTCAGGTGACGGTGAGCGCGACGGCGGCGACGTTGTAGCCCTGAGTGCCGCCCAGCATCAGCACCCGGTCGCCGGGCTCGACCTCGCCGGAGTTCAGCAGGTGGTCGAGCGAGAACACATGATCGCTCGCGCCGACATGCCCGATGGTCCGGCCGAAGTCCCACGTCGACAGGTTCATGCTGAGCCCCAGCGGGCCCATCACGTCGGCCTCGATCAGGGCCGCGCCGGCGTTGGTGAAGACCACCTTGGTCAGGTCGGTGGTTCCGATCCCGGCCTCGGCCAGCGTCTCCCGGGCGATCTCGGCGTACATGGTGCTGAAGATGCGGTGCATGTCGAGGGAGTCGAACTCGGAGCGCACGGCGAATTCCCGTGCACGGGCCGGCACGTCGACGGTGAGCATGGCGATCGACTCCTGGTCGGCCAGGTCCAGCGCGCCGCGGTGCAGTCCCTCCAGCTCCGGCAGGGTCCGCGAGTTCACCGCCTCGACCCGCGCCACCCCGGGGCTGCGGCTGAGCAGCACCGCGGAGGCGCCGTCGCCGAGCGCCATGCCGAAGCCGGCGCTGGTCCACCGCTGCAGATAGGGCGCGATGGCCCGCAGCGACGAGGTGACCAGTGCGGACGATCGGTCCCGGGCGGCGCTCAGCCAGGCCGCCGCCAGCTCGATCCCGGCCAGTGTCCCGTTGCAGCCCTGGTTGATCGCGAACGACGCGGCCCGCCCGCACTTCAGCTCCCGCAGCAGATAGCCGGGGGACGCCCAACCCTCCGGCGCCTCCCGGGACATCGGCGCGTGCACCAGCAGGTCCAGGTTCGACGGGTCGAGCCCGGCTCGCTGCAACGCCTGCCGGCCCGCTTCGACCGCCATGTCCGCCGCCGCCACCCCGTCGGCGACCGGCACCTCGACCAGGTCGCTCTCGAAGAACTCGTCCTCGTCGCACAGCCCCGCGTCGATCGCCGACTTCAGGCTGGCCCGGCCGGCGGGCAGGTGCACGCCGACCGAGGCGATGTGCAGATCCGGGGTGAGCATCAGAACGCCGGCGGGGCGACGGAGCGGATGTTGCCCAGGTACGGGTGCCAGAGGTGCTCCGGATCCTTCTCCACCGCGGTGACGATCTCCCGCATGGCCGGCAGCGCCTTCGGCTCCTCGTCGTCGTAGAAGTCGCCCTGGAGCATCTTCAGCACGTCGAGGCGGTAGCGCGGGTCCTGGACGAACGTGGTGAACAGGACGTTCAGGCGGTAGTAGATGGAGATGAACTCGTACCAGTGCGTCACCGCCCGGCGGATCTTGTGCTCGAAGGTGGCGAACCGGTCCTTCGAGTAGTCGCCCGCCTTGTGCGCGGCGATGATGTCCTTGCTGGCCAGCCGGGCGCTGTTGAGAGCGACGCTGACGCCGCTGGAGAAGATCGGGTCGACGAACCGGGCCGCGTCGCCGACGAGCACGAACCGGTCGCCGCAGATCTGCTTCATCGAGTAGCTGTAGTCACCCTCGGTCTTGAACGGGCGCAGCCGGGTGGCCTGCTTGAGCGCGTCGTGCAGCTCCGGGCGGCTGGAGATGAAGTTCCAGAAGAACTCTTCGCGGTCCTCGTTGGACTTCGAGAACCGCTCCTTCTGGGTGACCACGCCGACGCTGGTGATCGTGTCGGTGATCGGGATCTGCCAGACCCAGGTGTCCTCGATCGGCAGGAAGTGCACGTAGATGTAGTCGACCTTGTTAGGCGCGACGGCCAGTGCCTCCCGGTCCAGGTTCTCGAACCAGCTGTGGATCGCGTACTGGTTGAACACCGGGTCGGGCACCTTGAGGCCGAGCTGGCGACCCAGCGTGGTGTGCCGGCCGGACGCGTCGACGACCATGTCGGCGGTGAAGGTGGTGGTGTGCCTGCCGAACCGTACGTCCAGCGACGCCCGGTCCGGGTCGGAGTCCAGATCGACCTTCAGCACCCGGCCGCCGCTGACCACGTGAGCGCCCAGGCTCTCCGCGTGCTTGAGCAAAATCAGGTCGAACTGGCCACGGTCCACGTGGTAGGTGTAGTCGCGGTCGACGCCGAGTTGGTCACGCTCGACGAACTGGACCTCGGCGGTCCAGTCGTGGTCGAGCATGTCGTTGAGCGGAATGTTGCGGGACTCGGCGGACGTCCATGCCGCGCCGTACTTCTTCGGGAAGTTCGCCGCGTCGATCGCGTCCATCACGCCGATCTCGTTGAGCACCGGCGTGGCCGCCGGTACCAGCGACTCGCCGATGTGCTCGCGCGGGAACATCTCGCTCTCGAAGACCACCACCGACAGTCCGGCGGCGGCCAGGTAAGAGGCGGCGGTCGCCCCCGCCGGACCCCCGCCGATAACCGCGACGTCGAAGTCAGAAGCCATGCCTCTCCCCCTGCCCGGCCCGCCTTCTGGCGGGTCATACGAATGTGCGCAACGATTCACCGGCGGCCTTAAGGCAGCCTTGTGGGTGCCCGTCAGGGCTGTGCCGAGACCTCGGCGACGAGGTGCTCGGTGATCGCGAGGACGCTCGGCTGGTGCCACAGCAGGGTGGCCGGCAGTTTCCGGCCGAAGCGCTGTTCCAGCCGGCGCCGGATGATGATCGTCATGACCGAGTCCAGGCCCTGCTCCATCAGGGGCCGGCGGACGTCCAGGGCGGTGGTGGCGAGCCGCATCTCATCGGCGATCTGGGCGCGCACCACCTCAGCACGCGGTTGCCGAGCTCCTCGCGGGACAGGCCGGTGAAGCTCCCCCCCGACGGCCGGTTTCCGTCCGTCTCCGGGCCGGTGGCGAGATCTCGCAGCAGCGGCCCGCGTTCCTGTCCCTCGGTGAGCGGCACGGTGCGCAGCACGGCGACGTACCCCGTTCCGGTACGCGCGGCGCGGTCCCACGCGCTGAACGCCCCGGCGGCCGAGATGTCCGTGACGCCCTGCGACCGCAGCCACCGGTCGGTCGCCTCGTTCACCGCCATGCCGTACCCGCGCCAAGAGGTGAGGCCGAGACTCGTGGTGTCAGGCCGGTGCGCCGCGAGGGCGTCCAGGAACGTGTTGGCGGCACCGTAGGTCGCCTGCCCGGGCAGGCCGAGCAGCTGCCCGCAGGAGGAGAACAGCACCATGAAGTCGAACGAACCGGGCGGGAACAGCCGATGCAGCACCCAGGCGCCGTCGGCCTTGGGCCGCAGCACGGTGCGCAGCGACTTCTCGTCCACATCGGTCGCCAGCCGGTCTTCGAGCACCCCGGCGGCGTGCACGACGCCGGCGATCGGTGGCAGGCCGGTCGCGTCCGGGGACAGCTCCCGGGCGGCGGCTCCGGCATCCGCGACGTCCAGCCCGATCACCCGGACCGTCATGCCGCGAGCCTCGAGCGCCCGGACTCCGTCGATCCGGCGCCGGGTCTCCGGGTCGGCCGGATCGGCCCAAGCACTGCGCGGCGGGAGTCCCTGCCGCCCGGCCAGGATCAGCCGCCGGGCGCCGCGGCCGGCCAGCCAGGCCGCCACCTCCAGGCCGAGCCGGCCCAGACCGCCGGTGATCAGATAGGTGCCGTCCGGGCGGCAGCTCACCGGGTCGCCGGTGGCCGGGCTCTCGGCGCGGCGCAGGCGGGACGCGAAGGCCGCACCGTCCCGGATCGCGACGACGTCCTCGCGGACGTCCGAGCGCAGCACGTCGAGCAGGACGGCGGCCAGGTCCGCTCCGGGTAGGCCCTCCCCCGGCAGGTCGATGGTGCCGCACCACAGGTCGTCCTGTTCACCGGCCAGCACCCGGCCCAGGCCCCACATCGCCGAACCGGCCAGGTGAGCCTCGTCCGTGCTCTCCCGCACCCCGGCGGTGATGCCCCACAACCGGGCGCCGGGTTGCCCGATCAGCTGCCGCGCCGTGCCGATCAGCAGCGCCGCGGACCGGGCGGCCACGTCGGGCACCGGCTCGCCCGGCTTCGGGACCGCGGCCACCACCAGCACGTCGGCGGGTGCGGTCAGCTGCAGCGGCCCGGCCTCCGCGACGGCCCGGCAGCGGGCGCCGGCCTACGCCAGTGCGGCCAGCATGGCGGGCTCGGCGCCGACCAGCACGAGGTCCCGGGCCTCCGCCCCCGGGGCCGACTCCAGCGGCTGCCAGGTGAGTTCGTGTACCAGCTCCGCCGGTCCGGCCGCTTCGTCCATCGAGCCGTACCGCAGGCCGTCCAGCCGGGCGACCGTGCCGCCGCGGGCGTCGTCGACGGCCACGTCGAGCTCGCCGTCGCGCACGGTCACCTGGATATCCACCGTCTCCGGTGGCACGCCGGCGAGCCGCAGCCGGGCGAGGCCGGCCACCATGCGCAGCCGGTCCGGACCGCCAAACGCGGCCGGAGCCACCGAGAGCACCGCGTCCAGCACGGGTGCCCAGGTGTCCGCCGGGCCGACCTCGACTCGGGCGCGGATCGCGTCGTCGCCGCGGAGCAGCTCGGTCACGGTCCAATCGAACGCCATGGTGGGCACGCCGACGGCGGTGAGCAGGCGCCGGACCGCGGCCGGGTCGCCCGGGCGCAGGCGGCGGGCGCGCGGCGGCGCCTCCACCGGGCCCTCGGCGGCGGTGGCGACGGCGTGCTGCAGCCAGTCGCCGTCACCGGACCGGGAGGCAAGCCGGACAGTGCCGTCCTCGGCGACCACCTGCACCTGCCGGGCCTCCGCCGCCACCACCAGCGGCAGCCGCAGGTCCACGTCGTCCAGCGCAGCGCCACCTTGATCAGGGCGGCCACCCCGGCACCCGCCCCCAGGTGCCCGATGTTCGGCTGACCGAACCGAGCAGCAGCGGAGCTTCGGCCGGGCGGCCCCGCCCGTACACCGCACTGATCGCGTTCGCCTCGAGCGGGTCACCGAGGGGGGTGCCGGTGCCGTGCGCCTCGACGTAGTCCACCGAGGCCGGCTCCACCCCGGCCCGGCGGGCGGCCTCGCCCAGCAGGTCCCGCTGCGCCTCGCCGTTGGGCGCCATGATGCCGTTGGTCCGGCCGTCCTGGCTGATCGCGCTGCCCCGGATCACCGCGAGCACCCGGTCGCCGTCGCGGCGGGCGTCGGCGAGGCGCTTGAGGACCAGCACACCGCCGCCCTCACCCCGGCCGTATCCGTCGGCGGCCTCGTCGAACGGCTTGCACCGGCCGTTCGCGGCGGTCGCGCCGGCCGCGTCCAGGGTGAGCGTCAGGCCCGGTGACACGATCAGGTTGACGCCGCCGAACAGGGCGACCGTGCAGTCGCCGTCGCGCAGGCTCTGGGTGGCGAGGTGGGTGGCCACCAGCGAGGCCGAGCATGCGGTGTCCACCGCGAGGCTGGGACCGTGCAGATCGAGCGCGTACGAGATGCGGTTCGCCGCCGCGCACATCGCGCTGCCGATGCCGGTCCACGCCTCGATCGTCGGCAGGTCTTCCAGCATCCGCCGCCCGTAGTCGTCGGAACCGATGCCGACGAACACCCCGGTGTCGCTGCCGGCCAGCTGCGCGGCGGGATACCGGCGTGCTCCAGTGCCTCCCGGGCCAGCTCGAGCAGCAGCCGCTGCTGCGGGTCCATCAGCTCCGCCTCGCGCGGGCTGAGCCCGAAGAACGCCGACTCGAAACCGTCGATGCCGGTGAGGAAGCCGCCGGGCACCGCCGCCCGGCGGAGCGCCGCCGTGTACTGCGGACCGAGGGCGCGTACGGCTGCCAGCGCTCGACGGGGGGTTCGGAGATGTCGTCGCGGCCGGCGACGAGCATGTCCCAGAAGGCTTCGGGGAATCGGCGTCACCGGCGAACCGGCAGCCGAGACCGACCACGGCAATCGGCTGCGGGGGTCGGAGATGTCGGTCATGCCAGTCTCGCCTTCTCTGCGTCAGATGTCGTCGAGCGCGGCAGGGTCCAGGGAGCAGGTGCGAGCATCTCGATCACCGCGCAGGAGATCGGCACCCCCGATCCGACGCCGAGCAGCAGTACGTGGTCGCCGGGCCGCACCTGACCGGAGGTGACCAGGTGGTCCAGCGAAACGATCTGGTCGCTCGCGCCGAGGTGTCCCACCTCGCGCCCGAACTCCCAGGTGGACCGGGACATGGCCAGGCCGAGCGGCACCATGCACCGCTGCTCGACGATCTCCCGGGAATAGTTCATGTAGGCCACGCGGGTGACGTCGCCGACGCCGAGGCCGGCCTGGTCGAGCGTTCGTTCGACGAGCGCGAGCGTCTGCTGGTGGATCCGGATCAACGCGATGGTGCCCTCTCCGCTGCCCTGCGAGGCCTTCTTGAACTCGGCGTTGCGGTCGGCGAAGTTCAGCGTGCTGCCGGTGGTCGGGCCGGGTGGGAAGAGCGGTTCGTCGCGGGTGCATCTGTTCCGCCTCGGCCACTGCGACCGAGCCGGTCGCGGCCACCCGGGCGAACGACGGCTCGGTGCTCAGCAGCACCGCGCTGCCCGCGTCGCCGGCTACGAACCCGGGCCCATCCGCCAGCGGTCGATCATCGGGGTGCCGAAGTTGTCCGCGGCGACCAGCAGCGCGTGCTCGGCCGCGGCACCGCGCAGGTACGCCGCGCCGAGCTGCAACGCGCCGAGCATCCCGTTACAGCCCTGGCGTACCTCGATCGCGACCGGGTCACCGCCGACCAGGTGCCGTTGCAGGTAGTACTGCGGCTGCCACCCGTCCGGGCCCTGGTGCCACGCGTCGACGTAGAGCAGCAGGCCGACGTCGTGCGGATCGTGGGCCGCCCGTTCGACGGCCTGCCGCGCCGCGCGCGGCGCCAGCTCGGGCGCGGGGACATCGCCGGCGACCGCCGCCTCGCCCAGCTCGTGCAACGCGGCCTCGGCCGCGGGATAGTCCCGCGGACCACCGCGGCCGGCACCGTGGTCAGCGCTGGCAGGTGCACCCCGATGCTCTTGATGAAGACGTCCGGAGGGGTCATCAGCTGTGCCTTTCCCGCCGGCGAGCAGTTGGTCGCGGGACGATCGGCAACGATCCGCTGACTTCTTAAGCCGGCCTTGCGGCGCTCTGCGTAGGGGTTGGGGCGCGGTCACGGGCGTTCCTACGATCGGCGTACCAACCGGAAGGGGCCGTCCGATGACCGCTTCGCCACCGACCGTCGGCGTGCTGAGCTGCGGCAGTTACGTGCCCGACCGGGAGGTCAGCAACGCCGAGATCGGGCCGGCCGCGGGCGTGACCGCGGAGTGGATCGAGACGAAGACCGGCATCCGGGCCCGCCGCTGGGCGCATCCCGGGCAGGCCGCGTCGGACCTGGCCTGGGCCGCCGCGAAGGAGACCCTCGACCGGGCCGGGGTGGATCCGGAGCAGTTGACGGTCATCGTGGTCGCAACGTCCACACCGGACTCCCCGCAGCCGCCGACCGCGTGCATCGTGCAGGATCGGCTCGGTGCCCGCAACGCCTACGCCTTCGACCTCAACGCGGTCTGCACCGGCTTTCTGTACGCCGTCGAGGTCGCCCGCCGGATCAGCGCCGGTGGCCTGGCCCTGGTGATTGCGGTCGACATCTATTCCCGCATCCTGGACCCGGCCGATCGGCGCACCGTGGCGCTGTTCGGCGACGGGGCCGGTGCGGTGCTGCTGGGCCCGGCGCCGCCCGGGCGCGGCATCGAGGCGATCCGGCTGGCCAGCTTCGGCGAGCACCACGATCTGATCGGGGTGCCGGGCGGTGGCAGCCGGATGCCGCTGGACGAGCGGGCGCTGGCTGCCGGCGAGCAGTTCTTCAAGATGCGGGGCCGGGCGGTCCGCGAGTTCATCGAGCTGCAGCTGCCTCCGGCGATCAAGCGGTTCCTCACCGATCACGACGTGGACGACGGCGAGATCCGGCACTTCGTCCCGCACCAGGCGAACGGCCATCTGGTCGCCGGACTCAGCGACCGGCTCGCGCTGCCGTCCGCGCGCACCCACGCCACCGTGCAGACGCTCGGCAACACCGGATGCGCGTCGGTGCCGGTCACCCTCGCCGCCGGGCGCGACCAGCTGGCGCCGGGCGACCTGATTCTGCTGGCCGCGTTCGGCGGCGGCATGACCGTCGGCCTGGCCCTGCTGCGCTGGTGACCGGCGGTCAGCCGGAGTCGCCCGGCCGGACGATGCCGGCCTCGTAGGCGAACACCACGATCTGCACCCGGTCGCGCAGGTGCAGCTTGGTCAGGACCCGGCCGACGTGGGTCTTCACCGTCGCCTCGGACAGCGACAGCGACGCCGCGATCTCCGCGTTGGACCGGCCGCGAGCCACCTCGGCCAGCACCTCGCGCTCGCGTTCGGTGAGCCGATCCAGCCGCTCGTCGGTGGCCGACCGGCCGGTGGTGACGTCCGGCAGGTGGCGGGCGAACGCGGTGATCAGCCGGCGGGTGACGCTGGGCGCGACCACTGCGTCGCCCACGGCCACCGCCCGGATGCCGGTGAGCAGGTCGGCCGGCGGCACGTCCTTGAGCAGGAAGCCGCTGGCCCCGGCCCGCAGCGCCTCGAATACGTACTCGTCCAGCCCGAAGGTGGTCAGCACCAGCACCCGCGCGGGCGAGCCGGAGCTGACGATCAGCCTGGTCGCCTCGATCCCGTCCATCACCGGCATCCGGACGTCCATCAGCACCACGTCCGGCTGCAGCGTACGGGTCATCGAGACACCCTGCCCGCCGTCCGAGGCCTCGCCCACCACCTCGAGGTCGGCCTGCGCCTCCAGCACCATCCGGAAGCCGAGCCGCAGCAGCGGCTGGTCGTCCACCAGCAGGATCCTGGTACTCACATCGCGCTCCCGCCCTCGAAGCGTAGCCTCGCCGACACCCGCCAACCACGGCCGCCGGCGGCGGGACCGGCCTCGACCCCACCACCGTACGCGGCCGCCCGCTCGGTCATCCCGGCCAGCCCGCGCCCGTCGGACCTGGCCACCGGCCGCGCCGCCCCATCATCAACGATCTCCAGGTCCACGCCGTTCGCGCGGAAGTCCAGCCGGACCGTCGTGGTGGCGTCCGGCCCGGCGTGCTTGAGCGTGTTGGTCAGTGCCTCCTGCACGATCCGGTAGACGGTGAGCCCGGCGCCCGGCCCCCATGCCCCCGGCACCCCGGTCCTGGTCAGTGCGACCGGCAAGCCGGTGGCGCGGACCTGCTCGACCAGCGTGTCCAGATCGTCCAGGCCGGGCTGCGGGCTGCGGCCGGCGCTCTCGTCGGTGTCGTCGGTGTCGTGCAGCACCCCCAGCAGGCGGCGGACCTCGCCGAGCGCCTGCCGGCCGGTCTCGGACACCTGCGTCATCACCCCGGCCGCCCGCTCCGGGTCGGCACCCACAGTGATCGCCGCGGCGTCCGCGAGCGCGACCATCACCACCAGGTTGTGCGCCACTACATCGTGCATGTCCCGGGCGATCCGGGCCCGTTCGGCGGCGGCCGCCAGCCGCGTCTGCTGGTCGCGTTCGAACTCCAGCCGGCGTGCCCGCTCCTCCAGTTGATCGAGGTATGCGCGGCGGGTGCTCGCGGTGATCCCGAGCAGGACGGCGGCGGCCAGCACCGAGGTGATGAAGCCCAGGGAGGTCCACTTCGGGCCGTCGATCAGCAGGGCCACGGCGGCCGGCACCTCAATCGCCGCGACCGCCGGCCACAGGTGCCGGCGGGAGCAGTGCCGCGCCACCGTGTAGATGGCGACCACCAGCGCCGCCTCCGGGAAGATCCCGGTGGCGAGGATCCCGCCGACCGACGCGGACAGCACGACGACGACGTAGACGGCCCAGAACACCAGCACCGGGGCCCGCCGCCGCCACACCAACGGTGCGTGCACGGCCACGTACACCACCCAGGCGAGAACCCCCGCGCCGGCCGACATCGACCCGGCGCCCTCCACCAGCATGAGGAGGACGACCAAGCCGGTGTCGACCCACCGGGGGTGCCGACGGAACGCGGTCCGCAGAGTACGCATCACCGGCAGAGTACGACGGCGCTACGCGTCCCGGACCTTCAGGAGCGTCGCGCCGCCGAGCAGGAACAGGGCGGCCCAGCCGACCAGCACTCCGGCGGAGGCCGCGGCGGAGAGCATCACGAAGGATTCGGTCCCGCCGCCCAGCGTGTACATCGCCTGTCCGGTGACGGTCGGGGTGAGCTTGGCGACGTCGTCGGCGATCCGCTCCGGCAACGCCGGCGCAATCAGCACCGGCAGCACGAAGAGAATCGCGACCAGGGTCGTGATCGCGCCGGCGCTGTGCCGCAACACGGTGCCGATGCCGAGCCCGAGCAGGCCCATCAGGATCGGCGCGGCGGCTGCGCCGAGGACGGCGCGAAAGACGCCCGCGTCGCCGAGCGACGCGCCGTAGCTGCCGAGGACCGCCTGGCTCAGGAAGAACGAGCCGAACGCGATCACCAGCATCACCGGGAGCGTGATCGCGATCTGGACCAGGGCCTTGGCGGCGAGCACCGGCAGCCGGCGGGGAACCGCGGTCAGCGTGGCCCGGATCAGGCCGGTGCTGTACTCACCGGTGATCTGCAGCACGCCGAAGACGCCGAGGATGAGGATGACGAAGTCGATCGGCAGGAACGCCGAGGCGATCGCGTCCGGAATCGACGCCACCATGTCGCCCCGGCGCAGCGCGCCCTTGTAGCCGTTGGCGATGACGCCGCTGAGGCCGACGGCGAGCAGGATCGTGACGCCCATGACGATCCAGGTGGAGCGCAGGGAGAGCTGCTTGGTCAGCTCCGAGCGCACCAGCCGGGGGAACGTGAGCTTCGTGGTCGTGGTCATCGGTACTCCACCGCCTCGCGGGTCAGTTCCATGTATGCCTGCTCCAGCGAGGCCCGGCGCGGCGTCAGCTCGTACAGGACGATCTCCCGGCCGAGCGCCAGCTCACCGATCTCCTCTACCGGCAGGTCCGTCACCTGCAGGGTGGACGGTTCCACGCTGGTCACCGTGGCGCCGTGCGCGGTCAGCACGTCCCGCAGCTCGGCCGCCCGCGGGCTGCGGACCGTCACCGTGCCGACCCCAACCCGGGCGATCAGGTCGTCGATGGAGGTGTCCGCCAGCAGCTTGCCCCGGCCGATGATGATCAGGTTCTCCGCGGTCACGGCCATCTCGCTCATCAGGTGGCTGGAGACCAGCACGGTCCGGCCCTCCGCCGCCAGCCCGTGCAGCAGATTGCGCACCCAGAGCACGCCGTCCGGGTCCAGCCCGTTGACCGGCTCGTCGAGGATGATCACGGCCGGGTCGCCGAGCAGCGCGGCCGCGATGCCGAGCCGCTGGCCCATGCCGAGCGAGAAGCCACCCGCCCGCCGGTCTGCCACCGACTCCAGGCCGGCCAGGCCGAGCACCTCGTCGACCCGGGCGCGGCTGATGCCGTGGGTCTGCGCCAGCGAAGTCAGGTGGCTGCGCGCCGTGCGGCCCTTGTGGATGGACTTGGCCTCGAGCAGTGCACCAACCGCGGTGAGAGGTGCGGCGTGCTCGCGGTACGGCCGGCCGGTGACGAGCGCCTGCCCGGCCGCCGGACGGTCCAGACCGAGGATCATGCGCATCGTGGTCGACTTGCCGGCGCCGTTGGGACCGAGGAAGCCGGTGACCTGGCCCGGCTTGACGGTGAAGGTCAACTCATCGACGGCGACCTTGTCGCCGTAGCGCTTCGTCAGCGCTTGCACCTCAATCATGCCTATGACGTTAGGCACCGGCGGCGGGCCGGCCGACCGTCGCGAGGATCGTCCTGCCGGCCCGCTTCCTCCACCGGTGGTCGCATGTCGTGCTACCTCCGGCGGACCCGCGGAAGGCCAGCGGCGGCGGGTGGCCACGGGCTGGGCGCAGCGGTCGAGGCGCTCGTGCACGACACCGTGTTTCCGGCTGACCTGGACCTCATGCTGAACCGGCGGCTCGGCGCCCCGGTCGAGGCCGCAGCGTACTTCGCCGTCGCCGAGGCGCCTGCCAACGCCGGCCGGCACAGTGGCGCCACTCGCGTGCACGTGACCATCGCCGACGACGGCACGGCCCTGCACATCACCGTCCGGGACGACGGACACGGCGGCGCCGACCCGGCCCGCGGCACCGGCCTGCTCGGCATCCAGCGACGGTTGGCCGCGTTCGACGGCGAGCTGCGAGTGAGCAGCCCGGCAGGCGGTCCGACGGTGCTCGACATGGAGTTGCCGTGCGCGTCCTGATCGCCGAAGACCAGGCGCTGCTCCGCGACGGTCTCACCCGCATGCTGACCGCGTACGGCTTCGACGTCGTGGCGACGGTGGCCGATGGCACCGGCCTCGCCGAGCGGCTGGTCGAGGTTCGTCCCGACATCGCCGTGGTCGACGTCCGGCTGCCCCCCACGTTCACCGACGAGGGGCTGCGCGCCGCCATAGCCGCCCGACAGCGGGTGCACGGCCTTCCGGTGCTCGTACTCTCCCAGTACGTCGAGCGGCTCTACGCCCGAGAACTGCTCGCCGACCGTGCCGGTGCGGTCGGCTACCTGCTCAAAGACCGGGTCGGTGATGTTCGCCAGTTCGTAGCCGCGCTGCGCCAGGTCGCGGCCGGCGGCACCGTCATCGACCCCGACGTAGTCACGCGGCTCCTGCATAGCCGCGACGCTTTGACCGAGCTCACCCCACGGGAGCAGGACGTACTGCGACTCATGGCGGAGGGCCACTCCAATGCCGCTGTCGCCGAAAAGCTCGTCATCACCGAGAAGTCGGTCAGCAACCTGATCAACGCGCTGTTCGCCAAGCTCGGCCTGCCCCCATCGACGAGCCACCACCGGCGGGTACTCGCGGTGCTGGCCTACCTCGACGACCGGGACCGATGACGAGCGCCTGCCGTTCCGCTCCGCAACCGGGTCTGGGTGGTACGACGCCGGGTGCGCGGGGGTTCCAGTCCTCACCGTCGTCGTAAAGGCCGCCCTCGCCGACCTCTCCGAGCAGCCTTCGTCGTGATCGGTTCCGGACCGCACAACACGGTCGACGTCGAGTTAGCCTTGGGTCGAGGTGATCGTGAGGCGTTGGTCGACCTGGGCCGCACTCGTAGGAACCTTGTCCAGGCCTTCGCGTCGACCAGTCCGTCATGTGGGCGAAGACATGCCGGGACGCCCAGAACTCGAAACGAATGAATGAGTGTCCCGACGGACTTGAACCCCCACGACGCATTGTTGCAGCGTGGGGGCTAGACAAAGGGATCAAGGAAAGCAGAAAATGCCCGGCCAAAACCGGACATTTTATGTCAAGCTGGTGTCCGAGGGGGGATTCGAACTCTTGTACGTATCACCTGTGCGCCATTCAGGGTGCGCATGCCCATAGGTTACGGTACGGCTAAGATTAGTTCAATCCCCAAATCCACATCACTGTGCGTGAGCATGAATGGTAGCTCGGACACATTGGGCCACATGCCTTGCGCAGCGGCTCGCCCCGTCATCGACTGGCCAAGATGAATGTGCAGCTATCCCCTATGACCGCTCAATCAGGCGTCGGCGAGCCGCCGCTAAGAATTTCTGCCTTTGGCGCGCTTCAGCCGGTCGACATGCCGGCAGCCGTAGCGGTCGGATTCTTCGGCGCTCAGTGCACGAGATTCACCGCCCTCGTTCGATGTCTGCGCTGGTCAGCCGGCCGACGACGGCTGGGGCCCGCTGGCGCACGGGATCTCTTGAGGCATGTCGAGTACGTCAAGCGGCCAGCCGCAGCCTCGGTGTCATGTTGCGGTGGCCGCCAAGTCGTTAAGGGCTGCGTTGATCACGGGCCAACACATGCTGAGAGTATCGCGGTCTGGAGCATGGCCGATCTTCACCTGGGCGTTGGGATGCACGAGGTTGCGGTATTCGCGGAGTTTTCCAGCGAAACCGCGGACGTCGGCTTGTATCCACTTTTCATGGTGGGCGGTCTCGATCAGCTCGTGCAGGGTCCACTTGTCGAGAGGCTTTTGTGCGTTGGGCGTGCGGGCCTTGACGGCGTCGAGGAGAACGCCTTCCAGAAGGCTGCCGAGCATGATGATCGCGCTGGCGTAGGCACCGTTGCGGTCGCAGATACGTGCCTCGTTGAGCCGACTTTCAAGGACGATCGCGAGGTCGGCGTCGCGGACGATGTCTGCCATGGCCACGTGGAGCATGACGTCTGGTGACTGTTGCTCTTGGTCCTCTGGCTGCTTGTAGGGCCGAATGACGGGTCGCCCCTGGCTGTGTGCGATCTCGAAGCCTTCGATGGCGAGGATGCTGTTGAGTAGCTCGGTGACCTCGGCGGCGGCCAAGGGCTCGTTGCGATGAACGTACTCACGTCGGTCGGCAAGGCGGCAGACGAGCGCGTCGATGGCCCCGGCTGCGTCTCGACGTTGACGGAGCTGGTTGGTGAGCCAGCTTCGGCGCTGTTCGCCGTTGTAGGGCGCGACGTTCTCCCAGCCGGCTTGTTGGAGAAGCTTGGGCAGCTCGGCCCCACGTCGATACACGGGGTAGTCGTCGCCGCCACAAGCGATTCGGGCGATCTCATCGAGGGTGTTGTCGTCGATGCTCTCGAGCACGCGGGTCTCCTAGAGGTCGTCTTCGTCATCGGACAGCGTTGTGGGTCTCCAACGTGGCTGCTGGCGTGGTGCTGCGGGCAGCGAACGGGGTTCGATGCCTCGTTGCTGTAGCTGCTGCCAGAGTGGTTCGAGGGCGGCAGCGGGGTCGTGCAGGTATTCGCTGTCCCGGATGCGAATGAACTGCCAACCGGCTCGGCGTAGCTCTCGCTCGCGGTGTAGTTCCTGCTGGACCTGCTCGGGTTGTCGGTACCGCGACGGTGTGTCGCACTCGACGGCCAGCCGGCCGTTGTCGCCGACGACGACAAGGTCGATGGCTCGGTGGTCGACGGGGTAGTGCGGGACTACGGCGTAGCCGCGGCGCCGCAGCTCCAGGAAGACGCGTTGCTGCAGCAGGCAGGCGAAGGGTTCGGTGCGGGTGTCGGGGGTGACGTCATCGAGCTCGGGATCGACCGTGAAGGTCGCCGGAGGGTGGAGCATGTAGGTCAGCAGGGAGTGGCGAAGGTCGGTGGGATTCAGGCTGTTAGGGGGCACCGAGGTGAACAGCCAGAGTTGGTCACGGGCGCGACTGGCGGCGACGTTGTACCGACGCTGCTCGGTGCGGCCGGTGAGAGCCGTTCTGGCCTTCGTCACGACCATGGACAGCAGGACGATGTCGCGTTCGTCGCCTTGGAAGTCGGGTGGTTGTCCAACTCGAATTTGTCGGTGGCGTATGTCGGCCGGGTCGATGCGCTCGTAGAGCAGCTTCTCAAGGATCTGAGTCTGTTTGCCGCTCTGCAGCGCGATGATGCCGATGGTCTTGTTGCGGCACATCGGGTCGTCGATGATCTTTTGAACGTGATCGATGATGGCGCTGGCTTCGACCTGGTTGCGCAGGGTTGCCCGTTGTCCCTCTTCCATGGCGTCGTTGACCTGCACGACTCTGAGGGGGTCGAGGCGGTCGGCCCCGAACTGGCGGAGTGGGATAAGTCTGCCGTCGTAGAACTGCGCAGAGGACCATCCGATGATTTCGGGCATGCATCGGAAGTGTTCGGAGAGTCGAACGACATCGGAGAAGCGGGTGGCTAGGAGTTCGTAGAGATTTGAGGTGGGGAGGAAGCCGTTGCGGAGGTTCAGTTCCATGTCGGCTAGGTGCCGGTCGAGGCTCTCTTGGACGGCCTCGGAGTCGTTGTTTCGGTAGTTGGCACCGGGTGCGCACTGCTTCTCGTCGCCGACGACGATGACTCGTGGTGCCAGCCACAGAAGGAAGAGGTTATCGACGCTGGCTTGGCTGGCTTCATCGACGATGACGACGTCAAAGGCGTTGGGTCGTGGCGTGATGGTGTCGATCACGGCTGATAGGGGCATGACCCAGGCGGGGACGGCCTGCTGAGCGTTCTTCATCGCCTCGAACGCTGCGGTGAGGTACCGGTCCTTGTTCTTGCCCTGCCCTCGGCCGTAGGCGCCCATGTTGGTCTTGTAGGACTGGAGAGCTTGACGCTGTTCTTCCGTTATTTGTTCCAGGCAGTGTTGCAGAGCCTGTTTACCAGCTAGCTCTGCGGTCACGCGGTTGAGTTCTAGTTCAACATCGCCGATGCGCTGCTCGTGGATCTGCTCGGTATCTGTTGGCCGGATCATCTGGTGGTAGGCCGCTGCTGCGCTCCAGGCCCACGACGCTTCGAGGTCGTTGAGGCGGTGTCCCCAGGTTGGATCGTTGAGGTTCTCGCTGATCTGGGTGGCGAGTGCCGGGTGGGCGGCGGAGAGTCTCTGGAGCAGCTGTTCGCAGCGCTGTTGTGCGTCCTTGTCGCTCCTGGCCAGATCAAGCTGTCGGCGGGCGGCCGCGTAACGGTCGATGTCGCTGCTTCCGAGAGCAACGCTGAGCTCGGCGGCTTCGGGGGCGACGTCTGGGTTCCGGCGCCATGTCTGCATTCTGTTGGTGAGCTCAGTGATGGCTTCGGACGCCTGCCGTGCCCCGGTGATAGTCGTTCGGTTGTGGCCAATGCGGACGAGGAGGTCCCAATCTTGCGGGCTGCGGACTGCGAAGCGGATTCCGTGGCTGCGTAGAAGGCGCTCCACTGTGTCCCGCACGGCGGCGAGCGTGCGCAGGGCCGAGGCGTTGTGTGAGATGTCGTGGAGATGTGCGACTCGACGGCGTAGCGGCCCGTGGAACGTCGGAACGCCGACCTGGGCCCATGCTTCCAGAGCCGTGGTGACGGCTGTTTCGGCCTGAAGGAAGGTGGACAGTGCGGTCAGTTCTGAGGTGGTGGCGGGCGGGGCGCCGTCAACCGTGCAGCTTTGCAGTAGGTCCGTGGCGTCGAGCTGGGCGCGTGGGGGCAGGTAGCGGCGTAGGCGTCGGCCATTGGCCAGGTGCCTACGCAGACGCTTGGCCTGGCCCGAGAGGCGGCTGAGGTGGGCTGCGGTGAGGGGTGTAGCGCCCAGGTCGATGTCGCAGTCGTTGAGCGCCGTGAGGGCATGTACGTGGGGCTCCACCTCTCGCAGTTCGGCGAATAGGGCCTCCCAGTAGGCCGGGCTTTGCCGGGTTAGGAGCGCTTCGGCGGCTCTGCGTCGCCAGTCTGCGGGGTCCCAGTCAGTGATCGCGTCGGGTAGGCCGCAGGATGCCAGGGCATCGGTGGCAACCGCGACGTGGCGCTGAATTTCAGCAAGGGTGGCGTCATCGAGGGTGGTGAGTGACCAGGCGGTGGCGGTGTGGTCGGCGCCGAGGATCCGCTCAGCGTGAGCGATGGTGGCGATCGTGGCGGCGACGTCCGCGGCGTGTGGAACCTGATCGGGGTCGGGAATGAACTGCTGGGCTCGTGCGGCGCGTTCTGGTGTGGCGGAGGTGAGAAGCTGCCACAACTGTTGGGCCTGGTCGTTCGACAGGGGCGCATCCCCGCAGGCGCCGGTGGGTAGGGGTTCGATCCAGCCGTGCTGATCGCGGCCGGCGTTGATTTGTTCGACGATTTGCGCGAGCGTGCCGCCGTAGCCAGCGGCGATCGGCGGGTGAATCGTGTACTCCTGCTCGCGGATCACGCCCAAACCCCGGATCGTCTGCTTGAGCTGAGCGCTCAGGCTGGCGCGCTGTTGCCGAAGTTGGGTGATGTCGCTACGTAGCTCGTCGACGGTGATCGTGGAGGACAGCTCCGACAGCGCGGTGATGCTGCGGTCGAGTTCGTCTGTTCCTGTCCGTTGCATGCCCGTCATGAGTACACACAGTTGCCGCACCGACTCGGGTAACTTCTCGCGGAGCACGCGCAGCGCTTGGTCCTTCTGGCTCGTGATGAGCAGCCTCTGGCCGTCGGCGAGCAGCGCGCAGATGAGGTTGGCGATCGTGTGTGTCTTGCCCGTGCCTGGTGGGCCCTGCACGACGACGGTCGTGTCGTCGCTGAGCTTGGCCAGCACCCTGCGCTGCTCTCGGTTACTGGCGAGAGGAAACAGCGGGTCGTCACTGTTGACCGGGCGATCCCGTCCCGCGCCCTTGAGCCAATTGCAGCGTTCCGTTGCCTCGATCGGGGTCACGAGTTGCGCCAGCCCGAGGGGGGTAGGAGATTCCGCGTCCTCAAGGCTGTCAGCGATGGTGCGGTAGACCCGCTCCAGTCCCTTGCGGTCACGGCGGCGGAGGAACAGGGCTGGGGCGAGGGTCAGCCGTGTCGTGTCGGCCTCGTCGAGGAGCGGAGGTTCCCACCGGTCGTCAGCAAGGTGGAGAGCACGGTCCCAGCATCGGCGCCGCCAGAGTTGCAGTAGGCGTACCACCTCCGGCGAGAAGGGGTGTAGCTGCGCTCCCGTATCGAACCAAGGAGATTCGAAGGGTTTGGCGCGGTATCCGTCCTGTGACGTGAGAAAGTCTTGGTCCTCGATCTTCATCCGCCGGTCGAGGGACAAGGCGACCTGCAGGCTGTCGGTCGCGGGGTCCTCAACGATGGCAGCGTTCCAGACCAGCAGGTGCCGCCGAACAGCCCAGCGGCCAGCGGCGCTGGAGGTAAGGAGACCGACACCCAGCACAAGCTCCTCGGCATCGCCGCGTTGCTGTGCCAGGCGCTGAAGTCGCTCCAGGTAGGTGTAGGTCGCGCGCTGCTCCCCCACGCGACGCTCCTGCTCGGCCCACTTCGTCCACACGGCGAGCCAGTCCTCGTACTCCCGCCGAAGGGAGTCGGAAATTGCCGGACCTGTCGCTGCGCGCCCACTGTCGCTCGTCACGAGCTGGAGTGGCGGGCCTTCGGCATTGCCGTACTCCGTACCGTCTAGCAGGTCACGAAGCGCTGTTGGGGGTACAGGTGGTTCCGGTGGCGGAGGGTAGGCGACCTGCATGATGACCGGTCCGCGGGAACGCGCGTTGCCTTGCGGCAGCCTACGAAACCAGTAGGTGTTGGCCTCGTCGATCGCGTCGCGATTCGGCCGCTCGCTGCTCTTGACCTGCGCGAGCAGGTGCGCTACGAGGCCTTGAGTCAGACGTCTCACGGTAGGGCTCGTTGGGGACACGGGGTCCGGCATTATGCCTCCTCGGGGCTCGCCCAGCCCAACAGGATGCACGCAATCAACTACTGAAGGCAACCATCTGCCGGACGTGAGACATCTAGCGCCTCGACACAGTGCACAGGGTGCAAGTCGACGTCGACTGTGCCGCACTTTGACGCGACAGGCCGCCCGGGACCCGACGGGTAAGCTGCCCCTCATGTCGGGCCTCGATGTTGCGGCCACCTACGACCTGCCACAGCATGGCGAGTCTGCACCGTTGGCGGAACAGGGCGCCGTAAGTCAACCCCAGGCAGCTGCCGTCGTCGACAACCAGACGGCTGCCCATAGCCGGTCGAGGGATGCGGGCGCTGGTAACGAGGTCAGACCGGCGGACTGCCTGCGTGGGGCTCCGCCACGGTCCATCCCAAGACAGCGCAAGTAGAGCAGATTCGACGATGTGTTTGGCATCCAGCGATAGCCACCGGGGATCGAAAGCGCGTGACCCGGACAGAAGATTGAGGAGTTGGTTACGGCCCTGCTGCTACATACGCACCAGCACGGCAACCACGTCACCCCCCTCGGGCAGCGATCCGTAAGGCCGGCGTAGCGACGATGCGCACCGACGTCGCGATTACCCTGGCTAAGCCGCCGGCAAGATGGCGTGCCACTGCGCGCCGCTGCGAGGGACAGAAGTTCAAGATGGTTACCCTGCTGGACTCCGACCCGCCCGGCGAGCAGGCCGCGACGCAGGACGTCCGACGTCCTACTCAGCGAAAGCGAACTTCATGGCCAATGATCCTCTGAACCTCGACGAGTCCGCCGAGTGGGCAGGTCTCTGGTGGCTCCCCGCCGACCCCGACGAGCGAATCCCCGGCGTGCTGCGTTACGAGCCGGAGGACGGCATAGTGCTCTCGTTGATCG
The DNA here is from genome assembly GCF_003626595.1 of Micromonospora endolithica. Lineage (GTDB taxonomy): Bacteria > Actinomycetota > Actinomycetes > Mycobacteriales > Micromonosporaceae > Micromonospora > Micromonospora endolithica. The sequence goes on from NZ_RBAK01000001.1 coordinate 33,153, forward strand.
GCGCGTTCGAAGACCGCATCGTGTCGAACCCCTCTCCTGGCGTCGCTCTGGTTCACGAAGGGCACCAGACGTGGGACGTCATCCTCGGTGCGGCCGAGCAGCGCGAGATAAGCCTTCTCGTTTGCGTCCCGAAGAGCAGCAAGCGGACCTTCGGTGCGCGAGTACGGAGCCCAGACAAGCAGACGGTGTTGGTGACGACGGCGCTCATCGGGGCGCACGTCAGCGGGGAGGACGACGCAGCGTTCGCCGCGGCCGAGGTGTCTGTCGAGGACCTCGGGCTGTGGGCAGCTTCGTCGGCGTTCGAGGGCTTCGTGGGAGTTGCCGACGGCACTCCAGACGGAAGCGGAAGCATCTTCGTGAAGACGCCGGAATCCCAGTCGATCACGGTCGATGGAACTGAGTTCCGCCTCTCGCACCGGCACACGCTGCCGTTCTTCGATCAGCGGAGGGGCGGAACCGTCGGCCGCATGCGCGACAGTGCGTTCATGCGGATCGTTCCTACGGACCCGTTCTCCTTCAGGGGCGCACTGGGCGCGGCCAGCCTGGTTCAAGATCTGATCGCGCTCGCAACACACCGTGCCGCCGGCGTGATCTGGTTGCGACTGCAGCTGGCAAACGCGGACTCTGTAGCGCGTGATGACCGGCCGTCGCTGCGCCGAAGTGCTGATGTGCTCTACTCGCCCTCCGTGCTTGGTAAGCACGATGCCAAGGCTGTCGACCACCACCTCGTGTTCTTTACGTGCGCATCGTTCCCGTTCGAGGAGGTCGTTCCCCGCTGGTGCGAGGCGCACGGGCGGTTACAGCTGGCGATCAACATGATCCTGGGTCTTCGCTACGCACCACCGCGCTATGTAGAGATCAATCTGTTGACAGCGGTGGGCGCAGCTGAGGTGCTGCATCGATGTCTCGGCATCGACGAGCGCCCGATGCCCGCCGATGAGTTCAAGCCAATGCGCGAAGCGATGTTGGCGCACGTGCCCGAGGACCACCGAGAGAGATTCAAAGGAGTTATCCGCAACGACCCGACTCTGCGGGACCGGCTGTACGCGCTCGCTGCGCGTCCTGATGCTGAAGCGGTCGGGCTGCTCATGACGGACGTGGATCAATGGGCGAGGAGGACCACTCGGGCTCGGAACGACCTGGCGCACGAGGGCGGGACCCCGAAGCACTCAACCAAGGAGCTGATCGCCGTTGTGGAGGTGACCACAGCAGTCGTGATCCTCAACGTGCTGCACGAGCTCGGATTGCCCGCCGAGCGACAGCGCGAGATCGTGCGGGAGCATCCACAGCTGCGTGCGACGGCCAAGAGCGCCCGCGAATGGCTGGTCGCCACGGGAACCAACTCCTGAGCCTCGCCTTCCGCAGCGAGGGAAGTGCTGCATGGGAGGGTACCGTTCGACTGGCGGCCGGGTCGGATGCCATAGACCCAGCCGTCCTTGCTCGACACGTATGGTAAGGCCCGTTCCGTTCCTCATAGATCGGAGTTGTGCTGTTGCGAACCGTCTTCGTGTTGGGTGCTGGCTTGTCGCTCGCGATCTCCGACAAGATGCCACTGACTGACGCGTTGGGCAACCTTGTGCGCGGCCGCCTTCCCTCGGCGGCAGCCCGGTCCCCGCACGGCTTCAAAGGCGGCTATTTCGAGGCATGGTTGTCTCGACTCGCCGAACCTCAGCCAGATCTGCTCGATCATGAGAATTACAGCAACCACGGGCTGTTCCTGAACGTCACCGACAACATCTACACGATCGTTCAGGAGTGTCAGCTCAATGTGCTCGCTGGACAACCGGACTGGTGGCTGCAACGTCTGGTCGGGCTCATGCACACCGGTCTATCCGACGTGATCACGTTCAACTACGACATGCTGATCGAGCACACCATCGAGTACCTGTGTCCGGGGCAGTGGCCGGTCGGCGATATCGCGCGCGCGTTCCGGCTGGTGCGCGACGTGCCGCCGTTCTACCGCCAGCCGGGCTTCCTCGTAGCCAGCAGCGCGGGCACGTTTAGGCTGCTGAAGCTGCACGGCTCGCTCGATACATTTTGGGTGCCCGGTGACAGTTCCGGCGCCACGATCCAACGCTGGGAGTTGCAGGGCGGCTGGGGTGATCCGCAAGGCGTTGACGAGGACCGCCGCCGGCAAGCTCTGCCTGGCCGGAGTCCGTTCATCGTGCCGCCCGCCGCTGCGAAATCCGCCTTCTACAACAACCCGGTGACCCGCGAGCTCTGGCGCTCGGCATCTGAGGCGCTGCGTGCGGCCGACCGGGTCGCGCTGATCGGCTACTCGCTGCCGCCGACCGACCTGGTCACCTCCGGCATGTTCATCGACACACTCCGTGGCACCGACACGCAGGTCGACGTGGTCAATCCCTGTCCTGACGACATCGCGGACCGCCTGATCAACCTCGGTGTTCCTGACGGCAACGTCCGCCGGATCAAGGGCACCAACCCAGCGAGCGACTACACCGACCTGCTCGAGGACGAAGCCGCCCGCACCATCACCGCCAAACTCTCAGGAGCGGACCCCTCGCGGCTGCTGGTGGTCGCCACATCGGCCTACCGGGCTGCACGTGTCACCGGGATGCGCCGCAATGGCGACACTGTGGTCCTAACCATTGAACCGGTCACATCGCTGGAGGCCACCGCGCGCAAGCAGCATCACCTCACCCAGAAGGTCGTGGATACCGCAACGCTTCTCGGGTACCTGGATGACGACAGCCGCGTCACGGTCGACTACGCCGATGGCACACGAGCGGCAATCATCGCGGTCGGCGAATGGCACACCGGCACAGGTCTTGGCGACGGGCACTGGACCGTGCTGATACCGCCAGCGATGCCCACAGCAGAGCTCCGATAACGCTCCCCGTAAAGGTCGGTGAAGCCGTCCGAACAGCACAGCGCCACCCGCTTGAGCATGCGGCTGTCCTGCGGGTCCGTGGACGGCATTGTCGCGCCGACAGCGAAGGAGCACCATGCCACGTATCAACCGATCCGTAGTCCCGAGACCGCGGTCTACCCGCTCAACAAGGCATCACTGAGAACAGAGTATTGGACGTACTCCTGCTCAAGCCGCAACGAGGGCGCGAAGACGTCATCAAGGAGTTCGCCGACGAGTGCTCGTTCTTCTGCGGTAAGTCGCGAGAGTGCACGGCGAGTCGGACTGGGTTCGGTCCCCCAATGTCCACGGTGCGCCAGCAACGTTTCTCGGTCCATGAGCATCGATCGAACATGCGGAAAAATCTCCCGGATCCGGTTGAGGATCTCGAAGCCGTGCGTGTCAATATCGCCCCAATAAATGAGGTTTCGATCGAGAAGCCATGCCAAGGACTCAAGTTTCGCCACCGCGTAACCACCTCCGAGGATTATGGCGGCGTCCTCGATGGCGGGGAAGGCAAGGAAGGTGATCTCGTTCTCGACGACGTAGACAGTCGATACGGGCGACGGCACCGCAGCCAACTCCTCGGCACGCAGAGTCATATCGGTGAACGGCGTGGAGCGTCTGCGTTCGTCCAGGAAGCGGATCCGAACCAACACCGGCTTGGGCCGCAGTCCGTAACGTTCGGCGAACGCGGACGGCGGATGAGCGGTATTGACACTCTCGGCGGGTAGGTGCCGGTCCAGAAGTTCGGCAAGGATGCCGCGGCGGGTCTCGATGAACTTCGTGTCCACACCGGGGACGTCGACTTGCCGAAGATACGTGGCGGGGTTGGCGTGACGGCCGATCCAGGTGACCGTGTCGAGGAGGCGAGTCCAATCCTGGCGGTGGTGGAGCACCTTCATTGGGTGCTCCATGGCCCACTGAGCTACCGGCGGTGAGGCAGCGTGGGTCAGGCCGAGCAGGGCTTGGTAGCGGTCGACTAGCTGGCGAACGCCGAGCGTTCGCCAGAGGGCGTCGGGGGTGTCGATCCACGCTTTGTGCGGCAGTTGGTTGGTGCCGACCAAGCGACCGCCGACGCGTCGGTATTCGACGCGCACAGTGCCGCTGTCAGTCTGCCGCCAGCGGGACGCCCACTGTTGGACGTCGCCGAACTGGTTGGCGATCTCCGTGATGTTCGGCCCTTTGAGCGGCACGCTGACCGGCGTCGGCGGGATGCGTTGGGCGACGTGACGGAGAAAGTCGCCGCGGTCCCAGCGTCGTCTGAGGCTGGCGATGACGTCCTCGAAGGTGCTCCAACCGGTGGAGTCGCTCCTCGCGGGCATAGCTAGACCTCCGCCGAGGCATCCGCGTGGGCTTGCCGCCGGTGTTGGTATTCCTCGATGCTCAGTGTCTGTAGTCGCGAGAAGTTGCCGGTGGGGTTGTCGACGAAGCCGACGGCGGATACGTGTGGCTCGATGACGTGGATCTTCTGCAGGGGCGTGACGATCAGCAGTTGCAAGCCGAGCCGCTGAAACAGGGCGAGGGCGAAGCGGGTGGAGTCGTCAGAGCCGCGGCCGAAGGCTTCGTCGATGACGACGAAGCGGAAGGTGCCGGTGGTGTCGGCGTCGAGGCGGAACTGGTAGGCCAGGGACGCTGCCAGGATGGTGTAGGCGAGTTTTTCCTTCTGCCCGCCGGACTTGCCGCCGGAGTCGGCATAGGTCTCGTACTCGGCGTTGCCGTCTCGCCAGCGTTCAGTGGCGGTGAAGGTGAACCAGTTGCGGACGTCGGTGACGCGCCTGGTCCAGGCGCGGTCGGGTTCCGTTTGGCCCTCGCGGCCTCTGAACCGTTCGATGAGGGCCTTGACCTGAAGGAACTTGCGCTCGGAGTACTGCTCTGAGTCGTCGTTGCCGAGGGCGTCGTCGGTGCACGCGCGCAGCTCGGTGCGAAACTCGCGGATTTCGACGTTGGGGGTGGGGTTCCCATCGAGCCGGATGTATCGACCTGGGTTGTAGTCGATGCCGACGAGGGACTCGTTGATGGTCGCGATGCGTTCTTTGATGAGCGCAGCCTGCTGACGTAGCTGGGAGTGGAAGGTGGCGATGTCGCGGATGGCGTTGGTGTTGAGGTAGGTCTTGAATTCGTCCTCGAAGCGGGGCAGGTCATCGTGGACGAGGCGCTGATGCATGGCCCGGTACTCAGCATGGGCGGCGAGCGAGGCGTCCATCTCGGCGCAGTCGACGGGATACCTGCTGCGGAAGGCCGCCATCAGGCCGACGGCCTTGTTGCTCTCCTGATTCTGCTTTTTCATGGTGTCCTCGCGTTGACGGTTCAGCGTCGTCGTGAGGCTGTCGCGGAGCCGGTACCAGCCGTCCGGGGTGGCCGGCGGGGCGGGGATGAGAGCCATCAGTTGGGGGAAGTGAGCGGTCGCTGCGTCGTGGCTGGGATCGTGAAGGAAGTCGTCGGCCTCGGTGCGCCGTTGCGTGGCTGCGGCCGACTCGGTTTCCGCTACCGTGATTGCTCTGTGGTGTTCGTCGCGGCGGACTTTCGCGTCGGTGATGAGACCGCTGAGGCGTTCGAGATCGGCGGTCAGCTCCGCGATTCCCTGGGCGCCTGCCTCGATGCGTTGTTTCTCCTCACGTAGAAGCCCCGCTTGGCGGGAGGCTGCTTCCCAGTCGAGGTCGGTGAAGTCACTGAACATGGTGATTTTGTGCAGGTCCGCCAGCCGCAGGCTCAGCTTCTTGAGGGCGTCGCCATGCTTGCGCTCGGTGGCGCGTGCTGCTCGCAGGAGGGCGTCGATACGTGTTGCCTCGGCGATGAGCGCCTCGATCTTGGACTCGCTGGACCAACCAAGGACATACTGGCTGCGGTCGTCGATGCGCCTGCGGTCGTCCTTCTCGTGTCGCCCGGAGGGGTCCTTGAGCTGCCCGGTACGGGTGATCGCCTTGGGTTCGTGCCGGAAGTCGGCCATCGAGATGACGCATCGATGCGACGCGCGGTGCCGCAGCTCCCGCTTGAGCCAGGCGCTGAGAGGGGTGTCTTGCAGGTCGAGCGTGTCACAGAGCAGGAGAGCATCGTCGGCCGTTGGCTTGTCAGCCGGCCGGAGCACGGCGAGCGGCACGCGGTAGTAAACAAGCCGCCCGCCCAGGTGGTGACCGTCAACCCAGTCGGCGACCGCTCGGTAGTGCTCCTCGGGGACGAGCAGCGAGAGCGCGAAGCCTCTCAGCACGCGCTCTGCGGCGCCCTCCCACTCCGCGTGCTCGGCACGCACCTGAATAAGTTCACCCACGTAGGGCAGCTCGCCTTCCGGCAGTTCGATTGCGGCGCACAGTCGCTGCCGGAGGGCCAGGTTGTGCCGGGGGATGTTGCTCGGCCGGCCATTCAGGCTGCGCAGCTCATCGTTAACCTCTGCGGCCTCCTTTTCGAAGTCTCGAACAGCGACACCTGCGTCGGTGGCGGCGGTATGCAGGTCGGCGACCTCGCTGTCGTGCTGCTGAATCTCTTGCGTCACGGCCGCCTGTCGGGCAGCGAACGTGGAGGCGTCAGCGATTCGCGCTAGCTTGGCGGCGTCGAGTAGCGCGTTAAGGCTGCTGAGGCGGTTGCGCCGCAGGTCGAGGGTGTTCTCCATGTCGGTGATGTGGCGTTCGAGTTCGCCGAGGCGGCCGCCGCCGAGGCCTTCCCGGGCGAGGTCGGCGCGGCGGTGCGCGTCCTCCATGCCTTTGATGTCGTGATCGACCTGGCGAACGAGCCCTTGGTTGCGTTTTCTGTCGTCGGCCAGGGCTGCGATCTGCTCGTCCAGGAGATCAGCGCTACGGCGTGCGGCCAGGTGTGGCAGCGCGGCGCGTTGGGCATCGACCGTTTCCAGGGTTCGCCCGAGCCGGTCGTGCGCGTCGCAGGCGTCGATGATCGGATTAAGCCCGGCGATCTGCTCTCGCGCCCGCAGGACGGCGTCATGGGCGCGGTTGAGGTCGTCGAAGTGGCTGATGAGTTGACGGATCACCGCTGCGGAGTCGAAGGGCTCGAGCATGTGGCTGCGGACGAAGTCGTTGAGGTTCCCGACCGCTTTCATCGATACGGTCTGGTGGAACAGATCCATTGCCTGCTCTGAGGCGATGCCGAGTCGGCGACGGAAGTCCTGACCGTATTCGGGGAAGTGGTCGGCGATTTTCGCCCCGTGCTGACGTAGCCGTCGACGCAGTTGGCTGATCTCGGTGCCGAAGTTGAGGAAGTCGTCGGCGATCGTCAGTGCGGTGCCGGCGGTGACGTAGAAGCGTTCCGGTTGGCCGGTGTTCCCATCGTGCAGCCAGAACACCTGTGCGAGGGTGACCGTCGTGCCCACGCTCTCGTCGGTGAAGACCCCGAGGATCACTGAGAAGCAGCTACCTGCGCGCAAGCCGACCGGCCGGGATGTGCCGGTCGCGTCATTGCTTTCTGACTTGTAGTAACCGAGCACGTAGGAGCGCAGTGATCGTTCGCGAGTCTCGGCTCCGGCCGCCTTGTTGTAGGAGATCTTGTTGGCCGGTAGCAGGAGGGTGGTCACCGCGTCGACGAGGGTTGATTTCCCGGAGCCGATGTCGCCGGTGAGAAGGCTGTCGGCTCCGTCGACGTGGAATGTCCAGATCCGCTGGTCGAAGGTGCCCCAGTTGCGGACTTCGAGACGGTGCAGACGGTAGCCATGTTGTGTCATGCGGCGCCTTCCGCGTCTGGGGAAAGTTCGGCGGCGTACTCGGAGAGCCGGGCGTCGAAGTCCGCGAGCCACTGGGCGTCGACGAACGCCTTGACGATCCGGCGGACCTCGAAGCTGGGCTCCTTGTCCTTTGTCCGGCGTAGGAAGCCCAACTCGATGACCTTTGTCAGATGCGCATCGATCTGGTCCACCAGGCGGGCGTCGTCGGCACCCGAGGGCATGAACACGGTGAGCATGTCGATGATCTGGCGGCGAGAGAGAACGAGTCGAGGGTCGGACCCGCTGGCGTCTGCCTCGGCAAGTTTGCGGCGCAGCAATGCCAGCAGGAGACTGACGTGAAACGACAGGGACCGACGAGGCACCAGCCGCGGCACAGGCGGAAGGTCCGGGTCCTCAGGTCGGGACTTCAGATAGGCGTAGCCCTCCGACTCGTCAACGACGACGACCAGGCCGAGCACAGCGACGTGGTCGCGGACGTGCGGCTGCAGGACTGACAGGTGGTGCCACGCCGCCGTGTGGGTGTCGCGGTAGACCACGCCTTTCATCAGCTGGGTCACCGCCACCGACAGCGATGGCTCGTCCTGCGAATCGGGTGGAGTCACCGGCCGCTGTCCTCCCTGTCGCGGACGAACGTCACGGTCGGAGCGGTCGCGGTGCGACGACCGCCTGCGGCATCGGTCCAGGTGATCCATTCGCGACGCGCTTCGTCGAATGTCACCGTGAACGAGCCGTCGTCCAACGACAGGTAGGCGACAAGCTCAGCTAGGCCCTCTTTCAACGGATGACGGCTCATCACGTCTCGCAGGGGCACCTGAGACTGCTCGCGCAGCAGGTCACGTACGGCGGCTATCAGGCGGGCGGGGTCGACATAGACCTGTTCGAACAGCGCGGACATGTCGACCTGCCCGGTAGGTTCCTCGGCGGTGACGCTGTCGACGGCATGCCCGGCGCGGGGCCGGTACAGCGGCCGTTCCATCGGCAACACGACATCGACCTTCGTGTCGTCGATCGACGTTTTTACCGCCGACGTGTCGCCGTCGCGCAGGATCAGCGCGTGCGCTTCGATACTGCGCAGGACATCCATGACCCTGCGATTTTCCAGCCACGCTTGGTCGTCGAGGAACCGGCGGAGCTGTTCCGAGAGCAGCCGGACCGTTGATTGGGTTCGGCCGGCCGCGTTCAACCAGTCGTGCTGCACGCGGATGATGCGTTGATCGACCTGTCCGACGGCGTCCAGGGTCTGCACGCGTTCCAGCAGGTCGGTGAACTCCTCCTGTCGTCGCATCGACAGGAGGAAGTCGTAGAACGCGTCGAAGCTGCGGCCCTGATCTGACCCGGAGATCGCGTGGCGGCCGCCGACAATCTCATCGAGCAGTTCGCCCTTGGATCCCTGCCAGGCCGCGATCCGCTCACGTACCCGACGATCCAAGGCGCGGACGTTTTCCTCTACCTCCCGCAGATCGCCGAGCAGGCTGCGCGCTGTCGCCACGAACTGTTGGTACCGGTCGCGTTGGGCAGCATCGTCGAGGACCGTGAAGTCGCCTACGCGAACCCGAGCGATCTCCGCGTCGATCTCACCGCGGCGTCGTTGTAACTCCTCCAGGCGTGCGTCGGGGTCGGTCTCGGCACCAAAGGCCATCTGCCGCAGCAGATCAACCGCGATGTTGAGCCGTGACTCCGTACCAATGAACTCGCGCGCCTGCAGAGTCCGCACCCATGCCAGAGCGCGTTCGACGGCAGGGGTCGCGTCGAAGTGCACCTCGTCGGAGTCCGGCGGGTAGTAGCGGCGTAGCCATCCAGCATCCGCCCAGTCACCGAGGTAGGCGCGGGCGTTCTTCGGAAACGTTGCCTCGCCGTACTGTTCGTTGAGCGCGAACAGGGTGTCATCGAGCCGTTGGGCAAGTTGGTCCCCCGAGATTGACCGGATGTTGTCGTCGACGAACACCTGTCCCAGGAACCGCAGCACCAGGGGGGCGTGGTCGGCGCGAAGCAGCCGCCAGGCCTGGTCCTGCCGGCGCAGCCAGTCAATCTCGTCGTACTCCACCGGCGCCTTCCCTCTCGGGCTCGCATAGCGGCGGTAGGTTAACCGCACCCTGCGACGAAACCAATGCCTGTGGTGATCAACCGACAGAGTTTCGGCTATCGCGGTGACGGTGGCGGCGTGGGCTGTCTCACCGGAGCTTGTTGAGCGGCGTCCCGTCGCGCTCCCGACGCCAGGCGGTCCAGCCGTTGGCCGCTCCCCCTGCGCAGGCACTGGCGGCGTCGGAGGGCGACTGGTAGCGGCGGCCGTTGATCTCCAGCTCCCCCGAAGCCAGAACGACAGCGATGAAGGTCTTGCCAAGGCGAGGTCGACGCCAGTAAAGGCGTTCCCCCACCTGGAGGTCCCCGCGGGCCATGAGAGGGGCGAGCGGACCTTTCGGCGGACCGACCGGCTGCGCCGGCGCGCTCGGCTGGTCGGCGACGTCAACGACGACTCGCACTCGTAGGGGTTCCTTGCGACGCAGCCCGTCAATGACGAGTTCGTCGTCAATCACCAACGTGATCTCCACAGCCACCACTTCCCATCTATTCTTCTGAGTTCTTAGCTTGCGTCAGATGTCGGTGATTGTCAAGTACGGATGCTGCGATCAGGCCCAACGACGACCAGCACGATGACGGCGAGTCCACCGTCCGCGCCCTCGGCACACGAGCGGTCCATGAGGCTGCCTGGCTGTCATGGCTTAAGGCCTGCGACGCGCGCCAAGTCCGAGCGCGACCGGAAGACCCGTCGGTGTCGTGCGAGACTGTCGACGTGGTGAGCGTCCTTGAGCGTGAAGTCTTCTCTGAGGCCGAAGCGGCGCGGCTGCTGCGCGTCGCCCAGTGAACTTCGGGATGGCCGCAATCCTGGCCGGACCGGATCTCGTCCGTAGTCGATTGGTCATCGGCACAGCTCCTGCCAGCGACGTCGTGCGCCGCTTCCGAGGGCGAGGCCGTGTGCGCGGATGACGACCGGGTGGGTGCCGCTGCTGCGCCCGCCGAGCCAGCCAGCCAGCCAGCCAGCCAGCCAGCCAAAGAGCGTCACACGCGCCAGGCAGCATGAGCACGAAGCCGGCCCACGGACAGGAGGACTCGGTGGCCAAGACCGCTGCAGAGGCGACCACCGGCACAATTTACGTGCTCAAAGACCCCCGCGACCTGCACGTCTGCTACGTCGGAGCGACCACCGTCCCGCTCGTCACTCGACTCAACGGGCATCTCACCTCACCCGCGTCGGATGCGCTGCGGGCTTGGATCGCCGAACTCAAAACGGTCGGTCTCGTGCCGATGGTCGAACCGCTCCAGGAAAACGTGCCCGTCGCCGGGCTCGCCGCAGCGGAGACTGCCGAGATCCACGCGAGGACGATGCGCCGCGAGCCGCTGCTAAACGTCAACGGTAAGGCCGCGGCACTGAGGATTCTCGCCGAACGCGAGGCGGAGAAGGCTCGCCGGCGCGATTTGACCCACTGGCGGACCACCGCCTCGCGGATCCGGGCCGTCACCGGTCCGTTGTCTCCCGGCTTCGACACTGCAATCATCCTGTCCGACGAGACCTGGGAGGCGATCCAGGAAGTCGCCGCCGTTCATGCTGCAATGGAGGAAGCCCAGGCGCAGCCGCCAAAACCTGTACACGAGATTTCTGACCCTGACCACTACCTTCCGGAGAGCGCGCGGTTGCTCGGGGAGTTCGGCGACGCGGTCCGCGAGGCCGAAAGTCTCGTCTTGGCCGACGCGTACCTCCAGGTCGGTCTCGCCGACGCCTGGGGGCGCTGGGACGAGCAGGTCCGAAAGTGTGTGGAGGCGGCGGCGGGCATCGAGCACTTCACGAGTCGCTACGAGGCGGGCCGCTACCTCGCTCTCGTCCGGTGGTACCTCGCCGTCATGCCACCGTGGCGGCAGCTCGCGTACCGCTGCGGCATTCCTACGGCCGGCCCCGAGTTCCATGCCTGGGTCAGCGATGAGGAGGACGTCCGCGAAGCCCTGCGAATCGCGGAGAAACGTGAGCCCTTCATCGGCCGTGCCGCCGACGCCGTCAACGGCGACAACCCATACCAACCCGGGCTCCTCGACATCCTCGACACGCTCACCTCCGTGTACAGCCGCCGTCGACTCGAACCCGGTGTCGTCGGGCCCGTACTGCGCCTCTTCGCCCGCCGCGGCTGCCTCGACAAGAAGATGGCTACGGCCTTACGTACCGTTGACCCGCATGCCCTCGACCACATCTACGGACCCGACCACGCCACCCGCATCGACCATGACCTCGACCTGCCTGCCGGCACCGCCGCCCAGGTCATTCGCCACCTCGGCGGACTCTTGAAACACAACGACGGCCTGCGCACCCTCGTCAAACGGGTCGACGCCCATCTCCCCGTCGCAGCTCTGCCCGACATCGCCGACGACTGCGTCCACACGCCCGGCGCCCGCGCCATCGTCGCCGCCCTCATCACGGCCGGTCGGATTAAGGCACCCGTCTCCGAAGCGACCGCCTACGTCACGGCGGTGCGCGCTTGGTGGACACCACGGCCGCCCCGCAGCTAGGGTGTGGACCCGTCCGCGCTCATGTTCCCGTGCGGAGGCCTGTGGGTTGGTTGGTGCCCGATGGTGCTTGGATGTCGAGCACACGGTCCACCGCTTCGGACGGCATTCGCGCCGTTCCGCGCCAGCTATCTGGTTGAACGGGTTCAGGGACAACCTCGACGCGTTGCGCGACCTCGGCGATCGTGAGCCGGGTCCGTTCCCCGACTGGGAGACCGCCATCTCCCGAGGGTCAGCACCTCCCCCAGCGCCCGGAACTCCTTCCGCATGCCGGTAATTGCCAGCCACGTCAGCTCTAGCTCAACCGACGTGGGGTGATGTCCGAGGTCGAACGGCTTCGCCGGGGGGATCAAGTTAGCTGGCGGCGACTGCCGAGGCCATTCCTCCGTCGGGCGCCAATCGCCGTCTTTCTAGAATGGATGCGCAACGCGGAGCGGAGGGGCTGTTGACCATCGGTGTAGTCGAACGCCACGTCCAAGGCGCGGACGAGGAAAACACGCCGCTGGACGGCGACGGTTTTCTCGACGCCAGCGCGGCCGCCAGCATCACGCCGGCCGGGGACCTCGCCGGACGTCCGGGAAACTTTGTCCTGCTCGCGCCAGGCGGCGTCGGAAAGTCGGTCGTACTCGATGGTCTGCGGCGGCAGGAGAACGGCCTCGAGGTCGACCTCGTCGGGCTCCGGGGCGCCGATATCGGCCGAGCGATCGGTGCGGCGATCGCGCGCGGGAAACCGATTTACCTCGATTCCTTGGACGAGGCCCTGCTTACCGAGCCGGCCCTTGTCCGGCTGGTGAACCGGGCGATGTCCGGACCCGGGACCGATGGGGTCGAGTGGCGGCTCGCGTGCCGCCCTTCGGCTTGGACCAGTGCATTTGTCGACGGCGTCAAGAGTGTCGAGAGACTGCGCCTGCTGCCGATGACGCGTGATGCGGCCCGTCGCCTGCTCGCCTCCCTCGATGTCGACGAGGGCTTTCTGGATGCGCTGGCTGCGGCGGGCCGGAGCCGGTTAAGCGCCTCGCTGTTGCATTTCATCGCGGCGGCCCGGCAGTGGCAGGAGACGGGTCGTCTTCCGGGCCGGCGCGTGGATGCCCTGGAGTCGGAGGTTCAGCGGCTGCTGACCGAGCGGGAGGATCTTCGGCAGCCGTTGCGGACGGGCGCGGACGTGCGGCGCCGGACCGCCGGCCGGCTGGCTGTCTTCGCTGCGTTCGGTGGCGTCGGCCGGTTCGCGTTCCGCACCGGCGCCGGTCAGACGGCAATCGCGGTCGCCGAGCTGCCGACTAGGCCGGAGCCGGACCGCCCCGACGTCACGGTTGGGGGCGAGGTCTACGCGGAGGTGCTGGGCAGCGCATTGTTCGACACCGCGCCGCAGGACACCGTCGCCTTCCGGCACCAGGAGTACGTTGACTACCTCGCCGCCAGGTACGTGGTGGACCGGGCGCCCACACGGTCCCAGGTCGCGGCCCTGCTCGGCCTGACCGATGGGGTGCTGCCGCGCTCGATAGTCGCGGTCGCGGCGTGGGTGGTAGCGCTGCGCCCGGAGTTCGCCGACGTCGTAGCACCCGCTAATGCAGCGGCCTTGGTCGAGTCTGAAGTTGACCTGCCGCCGGCCGCACGGGCGGCGGTCGTGGACGCGCTGCTCGCGGACGCGCGGGAGCACGAGGCGCCGCCGCGGTGGTCCCTGGACCTCTCGGTCGTCGTCCACCCCGACCTGGCGCGGCAGCTCACCGACCGGCTGTTGACCTGGATTGACCAGCCTTTCGAGGCGTGGTGGATCTGTCGGCTCGCCCTGGCCGGACGAATCTCGGCGGTCGCCCCTGCGGCGCTGGCGATCGCGCTCGACGACCGGCTTCCGTCGTGGGTCCGCAGGCCTGCGATCGATGTGGTGACCGACCTAGGCTCAGCGCCCGAGCGGGCGGCTCTGCTCGACGGCCTGAAGCTCCACCCGGACGCGGACCCAGACGACGAGCTGCGCGCCGGACTGCTTGACGGGCTCTACCCACAGCACCTGACCACCACCCGGCTGCTGCCTTTCCTCACCCGGCCGCGGCGTGCCAATTTCATCGGCGCATATCGAAAATTCCTCTGGGAGTTTCCGGCCAGGATCCCGAACGCCGATCTGCCCGAGATTCTCGCCTGGGCGCGTGCAAGCCGCGAGCCTCATGGATCCGCCGAGGCCCGTCGTTGGACCAGCGATGTGCCGGTTCGGATCGCGCAGCGAGCCGTAGCCGCATCCGATGACCCCGCAGTGCTGGGGACCTTGGCAGAGCTCGTCATCGACCTGACCGGACACATCCGCGTCGACGCGCACTGGGCGCTAGACACCGCCCAGCGTCGACATCTCACCCTCGCCGTCGCGGCGCGACTCGACGAACACCGATGGACCGTCCTGCTCCAACTCGGTCTCGTCACCGCCGACGACATCGACTGGCTGACGGACGCAGTCAACGAGGAACGAGCCACGAGCCACGACGTCCTGGCTCGATGCCTTCAGCGGCTAATTGCCCCGCCTGCCCCAACAGAAGACGAGCAAGAAGACGACGAGCAGGAAGCCGAGGACCGGCCCGACGCTACCGCACTCCGAGCGGCGATCTCGGCTGCCCGTCAAGACCTCGCCGCGTGGGCCGCCATCCCGATAGCTCTGGTGCTGGGCAACAAGTTGGAACCGTTGTTCTTCTGCGACCTCGGCGCTCTCCAGGGCTGGTCGCTGCTGACGAACGACGAGCAGCGAGAGGTCCTTGACCGGGGCCTCGAATACCTCGTTGGGCATTCACCCAACCCGGACCTGTGGTTGGGCAAAGCCGAGATCGGACTCGACGTCATCCGCGAATGGTCCGGGGTCTACCTGCTGACGACGCTAGCCCGCCACGCGCCCGAGCGCCTCGGCGACCTCCCGCAGACGGCGTGGGCCAGGTGGGCGCCCGCCATCGCGAACGCCTGGGCCTTCGCCGACAACGACCTGCTCGGGGACCTTGTCGACCTCGCGCCCGCCGAGGCGAAGGCCGAAATCCGTACCGCGGTGCGAACTTCACTCGACAGCCGCACCGAATGGCGGCGCACACCCCTCTACAAGTACTTCGCCCAGGACCTGGTGCCTGACCTGGCCGCAATCCTGCCGCAGCGCCGCTACCCCGACGACCAGAACGCTGACATTCTCGCCTTCCTGATCGAGCATGACCCGCACGTGGGCGCTATCTCGGCCCGGTCGGTGGCTAACGGAGACGACTCGCAGCTGTCCCGCGCCGCGAACCGGCACCTCGCCCACGTCGACAGCCGCAGCACGATCGACCGTCTCTTAAGCGAGTCGACGCCGCCCGGCGGATTCCTCGAACTCGTTGAGAGTCTGCCGCTGGACACGGTCGACGACGGCCAGCTGGCCGACCTGGCCCGCCTCCTGCTCGGTCGGCTGCTGTTCACCAACCCTCGGGAAGATGAGGGTTCGTTCGACAGCCCGGCGCAGAGGGAAGCCCGCATGTGCAACTACGCAGTCGAGATGTTGGCCATGCGCGGCCTCGCCACTGAGCTCAAGGTGCTGGCCGACGGGCAGCCACCGCAAGCGCAGGCGCTCATCCAACGCCATCTGCGTCATGCCCGCCAGATCGCGGCCGACAACGCCCAGGCCCATCTCGACCCGGCCGGCCTGCTCGACTTGCTCGGCCGCTCGGATCTACGGCTCATCCGCAACTCCGGCGACCTGATCCATGCCCTGCTGAACCACCTCGACGACCTGCAGCACGAAATCTCGCGCAACAACGGCTTCCGCGACCTGTGGTCACCGAACGGCAAAAACCTCGGCAGCGAGGACGACATCACCGACTGGTTGCGACGCCGCCTGACCGACCAACTCGGCCGGGACCGCGTCATCCTCGCCCGGGAGCCCCAGGTCGAACGCATCGCAGTCAAGGGCTCCGGCACGCGCATCGACCTGACCGCAGGCGCCCCGACCAACACAACACCCGTCGGAGTCGCCGGAGCGATCATCGAGGCGAAGCTGGTCAGCAACGACGAGTTGCCCACCGCACTACAAGATCAGCTCGTGCGGCGATACCTCGCAGCGACCAGCCAGCGGCACGGCATCTATCTCGTGTACTGGCTTTCTCCCGAACAACGGACCTCCGGGTCGCGGAAGTATGCCGACAAGCAAAAGCTCCTCGACGACATGCGGCGCTGGGCCGCGGAGGTGGCACCGCAGTTCGACGTGAGCGTCTACGTGCTCGACGTGAGTTGGCCGAAGCGTCAGTGATGGCGAGGCACGACGGACGTAGAGGTCTTGACGACGGGGCAGGAGCACTCCGTCGCCGCGCTCGGCCGCGCTCCGAGGCGGGTCGGGACAAGACCTGAGGCCCGAGCGACGGCCCACCTGGCACGCATAGATCCCCCGGTGGATCAGATCGGCCCAGCCAAGTAAATCGCGGCAGTAGACTGAATCCGTCTGAGCGGTATCCATGAGGCTCCGCTCCAAATTCGTTGACGTTGCGAAACCGGTGACCTCATAATCCGAACGTGACAGATCCGGCAGTCGACTGGTCGCCAGCCGACAATCCTCATGCCATTGCGGTCTCTGAGGCTCAGTGGTGGCAGCGCACGGCCCAGCTGGCGATCCGACGCCTCCAGGATCCCGACGATGATCGCATCTCTTGGTTCAGCTCTCGGCAGATCGATGCGCGGCAGCTTATATTCGCCTTACGGCAACTTCTGAATGCCGAACAGTTGGTGCAAGCCGCGCTGGAGGACCTCGGCGTGGATGAAGCGGTGCGCGATGCGCTTGGCCGAGCAAGGCTTCAATACGAGACGTCGCTACCAGGGTTACAGCACATCCGCGACGCCCTGATGCACTTCGACGAGTGGGCGCGCGGGAAGGGCCGCGGCCCACCGAAACGGCGCGTTGATTCCGGGGTTTCGCTGCGTCAGGTTGCCGGCGACTACTGGGGCTTCGCCTACGACCCCGACGCGGGAACGATCTCCTTGGGCCCTTATCGAATCCGGGTTGACGTTGTCGAGGAATCTGTTGCCAGGTTGTCTGACGCAATCTACCTAGCGGCCCGCGCCATAGACCAGCGAAAGGCACTGGACCTCAAGTTCCAGGTGCTTGAGGCCTTGGCGGCGTCAGGAATTCCCTGCAATGCATCGGATACGCCGATTAGAGTCATTTTGGGCAGGGACTGCAGGGTATGGTTGTCTCTGGCGAGAGAACCGGATGCCGGAGCGGACATAAGTCCGGCCCAGCGGATCATCGAAGCGCTCAGGAGCATTAACGTCGGAGTGGTATCTATGACTAGGCCCGATGATCTAGACCTGGCCGGACGTCTCACCGCTGGCGAGGCCCTCGCTTGCCAAACGAACTCTGGGTAGCTAAACACCATAAACGGGTTGCGAACTATCAGCATCGTGTCGGGATGGGCTCACTGCGCGGCGGCGCGTCCGTGCTTCCGGACGCGATGCGGTGGATCAATTCGTATGCACGTCAGTGCTCGCCAAAACACCACGCGCCGTCTCAGACGTTTCCCCAGGAGGGGCCGTCCACCCCTACCTCCGGAGCGGGGCATCTCACCAGTCACGGTGCTCGAGAAAGCGGCGGTCATGGTCGACCTCCAAGCGGATGGCTGCCTCTGCTGTTTCAACCAGTTCGTCATAGAACGCCCGCTCTGGCGAACCCTCCGCCAGTGTTGCCGCAACGGCGCGACTCCGGTCGCGCTGCTCGACATCCTGGGGGAATGGTTCACCGACCGTGCCTCCCCATCCGCCGCTGCGCACAGAGCGGTGAAGGCCGCGGCGAACTTCTCGGCGGCAACGTTCGCCGTGCTCTTCCGCCGCGCGAAGGACTCGGACGACGAAGTCCGAGTGCACCCAGACGAACGTACGCTGCGCGTGCTCCAGAACTACGCCGAGTGCCCTGATGTGCTGCATCGAGTTGGTTTCCAGCGCTCGGTCCAGCGTTTCCAGGACGTCGTCGTCGAACGTCACCGCCACCGCCGCGAAGAGCGCCCCACAATCATCGACGCTAGCGTCGTCGATGTTCTCGGCGACCCAGTCCAGGGACTCCCACAGGAAATCGCGGAAGCGCACGGTACCGCGGAACCGTAGAGTCTCCTGCCATTCGGCCGGCAAGGCACGATACCCGTCGGCCTGCGGTTCCGCGTCCGGCTTCGCCCGGCGCTTCAGTAGCCGCATGACCGCCTCGGGCTGCACTGCCGAGAGGCCGGCCAGGAAGTCTTGGACCTCGTACTGCTCGATCGTGGCCGATCCGGCTATTCCGGCGAGGAGCTGTTCGCGGTCGGCGGCGTCGACATCGCCGTATGCCAGGTAGCCGTGCTCTCCGAAGGCGGAGAGCACCTCCTTGGCCACGGCCGGCGAGTGCTGAAAAGAGACCGACAGGACAAGGTTCGCGGCGCTGGCCCGGTCGTACTCGCCGATCCACCGCACCGCCTGCAACGCCAGGCGTCGGGTTGTCTCGTCCTCGTGGTGTAGCAGCTGGCGGAGTGTCGCCTGCTCCCGGGCATCCATCGGCCCTTGGTGGCCGCGGTAGCGGCTAAGGCCGTTCGCAGTCAGCCGAGTGAGGGTGACATGATCGCAGCGCAGCAGCCTGCTCACCGCTTCCCATCCAGCGTCGGCATCACTCAGCAGGAGTTCCTGTGCCGCAACCGGAAGCAGGCATGCCACCGGGCCTTCCGGTTCGCGGATCACCGACGCCACGAGAGCCTGCGCGAGCGAGGGCCGGTTTCGCATCAGGGCACGGGCGAACGGCTCAGGATTCGCCTGCCGGCCGGTCAATGCGGCCTCCTGCTCGGCCAGCAGGCCACCGGCGAGCTCGTCGAGCAACGCTTCCTCCGACGTATTCGCCAGCACCCGGCGCGCGAGGGAATCCAGCTTCTCGGCTAGTACCCGCTGCGCCTCGCGGAAGTCGTTCACGTCATCCAGCAGATCGCCCCACCCATCGTGCAGAGCCACTGCGATCTCGTACTCGATAGAGTCGGGGAGCGCGTCCAGGACCGATCTTGCTGCTGCCCTAGTCACGCCGGGTGCATGACGAGCGTGCCACCTGAGGCTCTTGCCGACCGCGATCGCGACAACGGGGTCGATCGGCCGGGTGGCAACACGGTCGCCGAGCAGGCCAAGCGTTTCCAGGAAGTCGGGTGTCCACTCGTCCCGCTGCTCCGCGGGAACGGTGTATCCGTAGAACCCGTGAGGGTACTGCAGCGCCTTCTGCAGGGTCTCTGCGGCGCGGACGGCTTCCCAGCGGTCCGGCGACCACAGTTCGTCTAGAACGAGGTCGACGACCTGCCGTCGTAGTGACGACACCGCCACGGGGTCCAGCTGGAACTGTTTCAGAGTCACCTGGGTCCCATCGGACTCCTTCTCGTCGACCTCCGTGGCCAGCAATGGCTGGAGAATCTCCAGCGGCGAGACCCGGGGGTTGCTGCCCGGGCTCGCCGCGATCCACCGCTTCGCGGCGTCGACCATTCCGGTGTTGAACTCCAGCGGCTTCCACCGCTTGAACTCGGCCAGGTCTCGCAGGACCTGGACGGGATGATCTATCTGCCGCTGGTCTGTTCGCCCGTCCTGCCCAGCCAGTTTCCAAAGGAGATCGACCGAAGCGGAGAAGGTTTTCCGATCCAGCGCTGCCTTCTCCAGCACGGGCGGCAGTGCAGCCCTGATCCGGTCCCGGCACTCTGGATCGGCGTCAGGTGCCCTACAGTCCTCGTACGCGAGCTGGCAGATCCTCAGCAACGCGGCTGCCTGATAGAAGACCACCCGTCGCAGCCGCCGGAGCAGGGCCAACTTGTCGTCGAAATCTGTCCGGTCGAAGCGCGCGACCAGGGCGTCCCACAGCTCGTCCACTAGAGAGGGCCGCGACGCCGGCGCCGCGTGGCGGACATTCCAGTCCACCCGACTGGCGTTGAGCACCAGATGAAGAAGCGCCTCGCCGTCGACCACCCGCAGGATGCGCTCGAGGTACCCTGTGCCGACGCCCGAGCGGATGTCAACGATGGCGTCGGCGAGAAGAGTGTCACCCAGCAGGTCCGGCACCACCCGCAGCGCATTCTCCCTGCGCAAAAGGACCCCAGCGTTCTCCAACTCACGGAACTCGGGCAAAATCTGATCGAACGCCCTGCTGGTCAGCACCTTGGCTGCGGCCCGAAACTCCTGCTCGTTCAGCCGGAAGGGCTGCAAGGCCGCGATGGCGTGCAGCACCTCCCGCCGCAGGCCGGGGTCGGCGACCGCCGTATCCGTAGTGAGCGCCTTCGCGAAGGCCGCCATCACCTCGTCCCGCAGTAGGTCATCGCTGGTCACACGGCCGGCGTCTAGCCTGCCTCGGCGAATAAGTCCCCCACCCACCACGATGATCAACGGGCAGTCACGGCCGATCACCGCGAGCCTGCGCGCCACGTCCTCGTCGTGCCCCGCCCCAAGCACCGCGCCGGCGAGAGCGGCCGCCTCTGCGAAGGACAGATCCTCCAGCCGCCAGTGCGGCACGTCAACGCGGTGCATACCGGCGCCGCGCAACTCCCTCAGCAGGTGATCCACGCCGTAGGGCCGCGTCGCGAACAGGATCCTCGCCGTCGGCCGCTCGTGACGGATGCCGACGACCGTGGTGGCAACACCCAGCGACTCGTGGGCATCGTCCACGATTACCAGGAGCCGGTCCGCCGAGGGCAGCACCTCAACGTCCTCAGACTGCACGAGCACCGACCGGTCGACAAAGCGCACCACATAGCCGTGCTCCCTCGCCACGACATCAGCGAAGGCACGTAGCAGCCGGGATTTCCCGATCCCACCTCGACCGCTGAGCAGGGCGACGGTGGGCCCGTCCCCGGTGAGCCACTCGACCAGGCCATGCAGTTCCGGCCCGCGCCCGACCAACGCCCAGTCGTGCGAGTACAGGCCGGTGCCGCTGTGCAGGCCGAAGAACCGGTCCGTCTCGAGCCAGATGCTGGGACGACCGCTGCCCGGCATGATCACCGTGGTGTTGATGGTTCCGTTGTTGTCGCCACCGACCGCGACCGCTCCGGGGCCAGACGCCTCCACCGGGACAACTTTCGGCGTGTCGGGAGCGGCCTGCCAGCGCCGCCAGAAGATCATGGCCGCCGCTGGGCGTCCGGTCCGGTGACTCGGGTGCTGATCGGCGCGGTGCTGTCACCGCCGACAGCAACCGAACCCAGCCCGCCCGCATGAACGCCAGCCCCCCCGCCGGGCGCCGGGGAGGTCAATTTTGCCACTCCCGAGACGTCGGTTTGGATCTGGCCGCCGCTGCTTCCACCGATGCCCACGGCGCCGACTCCCAGCGCGGTCACCGCCCGGGTGGCGTGGCTGACCGCCCGGGTCTGCCGCCACGTCAACCAACCAAGGAGCAATCCGCCGCCGCTCAGGGCCGTTGAGACGCACACGCCGACGATTGAAACCCATTTCTCCGCCCGGTCGAGTCCCTCGCCGAGCAGGAACCATCCCGCGCCGACCGCCCCGACGGCGACCAGGAACACCGCAGCGCCCACCTTGAACCCGAGCCTCATGTCCCCATGATGCCAGCGGCATACTCATCCAGCCGTTTAGCAGGTGGACCTGCGCTCTGCCGCCGGCTAGCGGGCGTTCCGGGCCCCTGTGCAGTGCGGCTGGCCGTTCGAGCTCCGCGGCGTTGAGTGGTGGGCCGGCCCGTTCACGGTCGCGGGCGGCCGCGCGGGCGCGTTCGGCGTCGCGGGCCTGGCGGCGCCGGTCGGTGCGGGTCCACGACTCGGGCGCGTCGGTGCGGTTCTGCAGCGCAAGCAGCGCCTTAGCCACTTCGTGCTGTTCGGTCCTGCCGCTGCGGCGCGCTGACAGCCGCAGCGACGCCGATCGCCCAGCCAAAGCGTGAAGACCTCCACCAACGTCCCACTGTCCACACAGCGCACCGGCGCCGGCGAGAAGATCGTCGGCCGCAAACGCGGCATCATCACCGACACCCTCGGCCTGCTCCTCGCCGTCATCGTCACCGCCGCCAGCGCTAGCGACAACGCCATCGGCACCGACCTACTCGACCGGGCCACCGCCGCCTACCCCACCCTGACCAAGACCTGGGTCGACGCCGGATTCAAGAACCGCGTCGTCGAACACGGCGCCGCACTCGGCGTCGACGTCGAGATCGTCACCAAAGACCCGCAGGTCAAAGGCTTCAACATGGTCAAACGCCGATGGGTCGTCGAACGCACCATCGGCTGGCTCATGCACCACCGGCGACTCGTCCGCGACTACGAAACCCGGCCAGACAACTCCGCCAGCATGATCACCATCGCCATGATCGACAACCTCGCCAAACGCGTCGCCACCGAAACCACCCCAACCTGGCGAGACGACTAAACCACAACACACACAAATACGTGAATCCGACGACCTCTGAGGCACGCCGCCCTGCGGGGTCGAAGCGGTGGGAGCCGATCCAGCCCCCGGCTCGACATCGCCAGCCGCTTTGTCAGATGCGCCGGCTGCTCACCGCCGGTCGACGCCCGTTGATTAACAGCAGGCATGCCCACAGCAGGTCGCCCGGGCAGTGGCAGATCAAGGACATTCCTGATTGGCGCTTCCGCGAGGAAGGTCCCGTCATCCATGATGGACGTCGTGCCCAAAAGACACCTGACCGCTGGCGCGCTATGCCTGTTGATCATCGTCTCGCTAGTGATGATCTTCAGTGGCAGCCTCGATGGCGCTGCAGCCTGGGCAAATATCATCGCATTGCCGGTCGCGATCATCGGCGTGGTCTTGACGACTCGCAGCGCCAGCAATTCAGCGCCCTCTTCAGGCGCTCAAGATCGGGATGTCCCGAGCAGCCCGACGAAGCCGGCTCCCACCGTCAACCAGATCGGGTTTGGTGGGCAACGTCAGGTCAACGTCGCAGGAAACTACTTCGAGCGAGGCCATGGCGATCGCGAGGGCAGGTGAGGGTGGTAGACCAGCAAAACGGCTTTGGGGAACGTCAGGCCAATGTCAAGGGGAACTACTACGAAGGGCCCGTCTACAACAACCATTTCGGAGCCAAACCTGATGCCGAGCGAAGCGAGCCTGAGGTAGCGGAATCCAGCTCGGGCCACGGGACGGCAGCAGCCGCAGGCGGTGGTGGACTGGGCGTGGTTGTCGCCCTTGCCGTCTTGGGCTACTTCATCTTCGGCGGAAATGAGCCCTTCCCGATGACATCGGATCCCTGGCCAGCTGAAGTGAAGCAGGAGGCCGTCATCGCGGCCGCAAGCGACTGGCTCCTGAGGTGCGCGAAGTCGACGTCTGCAACTCCCGCCAACTGCCCGCAATCCATCGCCGACACATCAGATGTCTCCGAGGTCCGATGGGCCTTCTACGGCAACCCGCTCGAAGCTCCGGTCATCCAATACACCGAGGTAGAGAGCCGCTTCGACATGCTTGGAACCGTCATCGTGACGGCCGACTACACGGCCTCAAAGGAGGCGCGTCGCGTCGTGACGCCAGCGAAGTACTGGGCCAAGGTGAAGTGGGCCGACGGCAAGCTTGACGTCCAAGAAATCAAGGAGCATTCGGCCATAGGTGACCCCGAGGTGTCGAAAGAAGATCCCAAGGTGGCATGGGAGCCAGCGGCGGAGAAGCTGAGCGAGGCGTTCACACGATGCGTCCGCAGCGCGAAGTCGGCCATGCCGGCCGGATGCCCGGAGTGGAGTCCACCTTCGGGCGCCGAGAAGATCAAATGGGCCGTCACGGGTGATCCCCTACTGACCGCCCGCGCCACCTTTGACCCGCAGTTCGGGATCTACCGCGTCAAGGGCACGTACCAGTTGTCGGTGCGCTACACGTGGCTCGGAACCGCGAGGACTGATAACCGGAATCCCATCTATGAAGCTTTGATCGCGCCGACCGCCACAGGGCCAGTCGTCCTCCAGATCAAGGACACGACCACGGTCTAGGTCCGTTCGTCGCCAACTAGGGGGAACGATACGTCGTCGACACCTTCCCGACTGTCAGTCGACAGGCGGTGTGGCCAGTGGGTGGAGGTTGGCAACTGCGGACGCCCAGCGCGGTGCTAAAGCACGTTTCCTGGCTCAACTGGGTCGGATGGTGGTTGTGGTTGGCCTGACCCAGGCCGGAATCCCAGTCAACGAGCCAGCCGACAACACCGTGCGGATTGTGTCCCCCATGGGGCCGGATCTCAACGACGCCGAGTGCCGCCTTGGCCAGATGTCGGAACCCCCATCCGCAGGGAGCCAATGGTTGCTGCCGCGTTGCTGAACCAGCACACCACGTGCCGACGACTAGCTTTGTTGCCGCGCTGCGCCGCATGGCGCTGTGGATGAGCGGCACCTGCTAGAGACCATCCATATCACCCGAAAGGGTGACCGATCTGCACGAGTCGTCCGAGGCCCCTTACTCTGGGTGTGGGAACCAGGACGGGGTAGACGCACCGATCGTGGAGGTCCTATGGCGACGAGGGCGACGGCAGAACCGGGACGGAGCACTCTTTCGTCCTGGGCCGCCGCGCAACGGAAGCTACGGCCAAAACGGTTCACTCCGGCTGCGGATGGGCTGCGGTTCGCGTTCTATGGACGGATGTCCACCGTCGGCTTTCAGGATCGGGCGTCGTCGTGCCGGTGGCAGCGCGACTACGCCCGCGACCTGGTCGCCGGTCATGGCCGAATCGTGGTGGAGTTCTTCGACGAGGGCGTCTCCCGCCGGGTGCCCTGGCCGGACCGGCCGCAGGCGTCACGGCTGCTCGACGCCGTGATGGACTCGGCACGTGGGTTCGACGCAGTCGTCGTCGGGGAATACGAACGCGCCTTCCACGGCCAACAGCTTGAACAGTTGACTCCCACCTTGCTCAGGCATGGCGTGCAGTTGTGGCTGCCGGAAACCTACGGGCCGGTGGACTTCGACAACCCCCGACAGCTGGCGCTGCTGGACCTGCTGGGTGTGCACTCCCAGCGGGAGGTGTCCTGGGCCCGGCATCGCACCACCGCGGCCATGCGCGCTCAGGCAGAGTTGCAGGGCCGACACCTTGGCGGCCGGCCACCCTACGGCTACCGGCTCGCCGACGCCGGGCCTCATCCGAACCGCGCCCACGCCGCCTGGGGACGACGCCTGCACCGCTTGGAGCCCGATTCTGCCACCGCACCCCACGTCCGCTGGATCTTCGAGCAGCGGCTCGCTGGCCGGAGCGTGGCCAGCATCGCTCGCGCCCTCAACGACAACGGCGTCCTGTGCCCGTCCGGCGCCGACCCAGCGCGTAACCCCCACCGCAGCGGCCGCCAATGGATGCTCACCACTGTCGCGGCGATCCTGGCCAACCCCCGTTACACCGGGCGGCAGGTCTGGAACCGTCAACGCACCGACCGTGATGCCCTCCCTGACGAGGGAACCTTCGATCGACACCACGAGATTCAACGGTGGAGCGCCTCCACCGACTGGGTCATCTCCCGCGAGATCGCGCATACTCCGCTGGTCAGCGAAGAACACTTCGTCGCCGTCCAGGCAATCCATACCGCGCCGACCCCAGCCGACGGCATCCCCCGCTGCTACGTGTTGGCCGGAGTGATCTGCTGCGGCGTGTGCAGCCGGATCATGGACTCCCACTGGGTCCACGACCGCGCCGGCTACCGATGCCGACACGCCAACACCAGCACCAGCCCCTCCTCATCGAGACGACAGAAGACCCTCTACGTCCGAGAGGACCATCTCCTGGACAGGATTCAACACGACAGCTGCCTGCGTAGGCATCACCCGGCGATGCGCGACCAGGATCCAGACAGCGTCGCCGGCTACCTGCGGCTCAACAACATGATCATCGTGTGTGACCACGAAGCCTGGACCATCGAAACCGACACGGCGGTCTTCCCGCTCACCGCCCCGACGAGCGTCCTGACCCGCACAGCAAAGATCCCCGCCCAACGGGACGGGGATCGCTCGAAACGCGAAGAGGAATCACGCTTCGGGGGGAAATAATGTGTCCGAGGGGGGAGCTGAACACATATTTAGAGCATCCACGCTTAGCGTGGGTGTTCATGCATTTAACTTACCAGCTCACGAGCCTGGACGCATAGGGCCAAAGCTTTCAGCCGGCTCGCTCCGTCATCGACTGAGCGAGCTGAACGTGCAGCCGAGTTGATCGCGCCCCTTATGGCCTGCTGAAATCTCACTCAGTTGCCGTTGACTACAAGCCGCATCTTTCGCGTTCTTCAGCGCTGACCGCACAGGTTCACCGCGTCCGACCGAAGCCTGCGCAGGGTAACCGCATACGTCCCAAATCATTATCGTGCCATCGTCGTAGGCAACGATGAGGGCGTCTTGCCATGACAGGCTGCGCACTATCCGGTCAGGTGTGGCGAGCACGCCGAGCGACTGTCCGTCTCAAGTGCGCCATATGTAGAGCAGGTGGTCGTCGCTGATGGTTGCCAGCTGGTGTCCGTCGGTTGCCCAGCTGAGGCGATGCACCTCGCCTTGATCGAACTTTCCCGCAAAGCGGACATCGTTTTACCACGAGAATGAACCAAGCTTTGTAAGCCCCCCTCCGGGTGCCCAAGTTGCGGCCGTCCGCGACGCGCCACAGTGCTGCCCCCCGTTCGTGCTCGGTGAAGGCGAGCGCTGCTCGCATTCAGCAGGGCATCTCCGCACACTTCCATGTCAGCGAGCACTAGTGGCAGGTTCGGGCACCCGAATCCGAACGCCTAAGGCGCGCACCAGCCCACACAACCTCGCTCGCTTACGAGAAAGGCCGTCGCCCCGACTTCGCGGAGAGCAATTGTCCCGCAATGCCGCTAAATGCATTAAGGGGAGGTTGGAGGAATCCAACCTCGACGCAGAAGCGCGCGCCCTGCGGCGAGAGTTCCGTGGATTTGCTGTGCGGTGATGGGTATGGAGTCCTCGCCGCTACGACGCACGATACTGATGTAGGCGCCCTCGATGCGGCCTTCGACTATAGCCCCGTGAACCAAAAAGGGTTTCAATTCCTCATGTTGAGGTGGAATCGAAATGACGACTAGTCCGCACCCATTACTTGTTTCCACGGTGTGGATGTTGAGGGCGACGGGGAACGGGAAGATGCGGTTCTCGATAGTTTGACGATAGCGTCGTGCCGTTGCTGTATCGATGGGCACGGGCTTAACGGACTTGACGATCTCGCCGCCTGGGATCCGTTTAGTGTCCATTCCTACGACGACAATTCCGCCGTCTTCGGCGTTTGCGAACCGGCTGACCGCTTCGGCTAGCGAAATCTTCCCCCGATCCGTTGTCAAGTCGTAGTGCTGTGACTTGACGTCAAGCCATGCCCCTTCAGGAAGACCAATCAGTAGGTCGGCTCGGCCACCGGTTATCAGGTCGACGATGGTTTCGCGAGTTACGCGCCCAGAGGTAGCTGCATCGAAAAGCCGCGTGACGCTTTCGGCAATTTTGTAAAGCTGATACAGAGTCTTGCCGCGGGTAGAGGTTGTGATAACAACTTCATGGCAGTAGGGGGCGGTGGACCGGTAGGCGTCCGCCCGTGTCTCGACCAGTTGGGCTCTCAGGCGTTGCATCAGTGGGGTGATCAGCGGCGCGACGATGTCGTGGAGCTGCCTGTCGTCATCGATGTATCTCTCGTCGAGGAGTGTGCACCTGACCGCGAGGCGGCTGTCGTCGAGCAGAGAGAAGGAGATCGCGTCGACGACAGCCTCTTTGGGGGAGTACTCGTCGTCGGGAGCAAGGTCGATGAGCACAGCATCGGGTTCGTCGCCGCGTTGGCGGGCCTTGCGCAGGGCCCGGGCAAGGTCTGTTGCGGTCGCCGCCCTGAGATCATGGCCCTTGATGATGAGGGAGTCGGCACCATTGAATGAACGACGGTGGTCGCCGAAGTACCACGTGTATCCCCGAGGATCACGTCGGACAGTGGGAGTCACGCGGGCAGGGTCGCACGAAAGCGCGTATCGCGGGAGTCGGGGCCGGCTATCGTGCGGTCGGGGTTGAGGCCGAAGCGTCGCAGTTGGTTTGCCTGTTCGACTTGCCCGTGGTCAGTCAGCAGGTTGGCTAGCCACTTGCCTGCACAGCGGTTGCCCGCGCAAAGCTCGTCCTTGAGTTCATCGAGGAGGCCGTGTGTGGCCAGTAATTCGGCGAGCTGCTCGGCAGGATCGATGTCTCCGCCGTTATCGTAGTTTTCTTCAATGTGTCGTTGCAGCTCGGCTAATGCGTCGTCAACGTGGCCGAGGTCGAGCAGCGCCGTAAGGATAATTCCCTCGTACGCCTCGCCGGCGGCAACGCGCACGCGAAGCTCATCTAGGTGGCCGCGCCGGGCGAGCAGTCGAAGCTCGGCATACTCATCCCCAGCGTCCGCTCGTCTTTGGAGTTCGTCTAGACGGTCGAGCAGTGCGAGGCACTCGACTACCCAGGCAGCGGCCCATGCGTTGGGTGGGGTGGCATCAGCCTGGGGGCGTACCAGGGCAAGGGCTTCTTCGGGGCGGCCGCGGCGTGCGAGCTGGAAGGCGAGCCTTCGGGCCGCGTACTCGTCGCCTGCCTCCGCCAGCTCCTTCAGCTCGTCAAGTCTGTCGTTGTTCGATAGCAGGGCAACGATTTCGAACCTGGAGCCCCAGTGGTTTCGGGTTCGCAATTCGGAGGCGGCGGCGTCGATATAGCCTCGGTTTTTCAGGGCCCAGATCAGGAAATCCGAAGCGTCCGGTTCGCCTTCGAGGTCCCATTCCCGCGCCTCAGCGATCGCGCCTTCGAGGTCGCCTCGATCTATTCGTATCTGGATCTCGGCACCACGGTTGCCGGCGTCCGCCAGCCGTTGAAGGATGGGCCGGGTGTAGCGGTACAGCATCCGGCCGTCGGCGTTGGCCTCTAGCTGTGCCAGCACATCGTGGTCATCGATGTGGTCCACCAGGGCCTGCCATGCAGAGGCGGGTGGGCAAAGGGTCCGTCGGGTGCGGCGACCGCGGTGCAGCAGGTAGTCGGCCGCGATGTATCCGCTGATCCCACCCATGGTGCCGTCGTCGACCGGCCTGAGGGCGGACGCGGCACCACGCAGCACTGTGGTGGCGTAGTCCAGGGCGTGATCCAGCCAATCATTCGCGGCGGTGGCCCGCTGGGCGGAGGTTAGATACCCCGGGACAGCATCAGCGAGAAGCTCACGCGTCAGCGGAGCGCCCACGCCCAGGCGCCGCGCATCCACTGCAGCTGAGATAACAGCCTGGCCGTAGGGATTCGCGGCTTGTTCCCACCAGCGAAGCAGCTCTGGTCCCGCAGCCAACACCTGGGTTACGCCGGCGTCAGTGTTGTCGAGAGCCTCCCCGATGCGCCCATCGATGTCAGCTAACTCCTGCGCCCGCCGGCGCTCCGCACCGCTGAACGCAGGTGCGACGTCAATGACATGAGCAAGATCAAGAAGTTCCCGACCGGAAGCGTGGTAGTCATCATCTCCAGGCCGGCACGGGGCGATGCGGGTGGCGTACTCATCGGGCCACATGGTGCCGACCACCACCGCTCCGGCTTGGAGCAGGGCGCGTGCCGTGCCGGCGGTTAGGCCAGTGTCGCGGGCAAGGTACCTCTGCATTTCGTCCAGCCAGACCACGGTACGGGCGGTGGGCGCCGCAGCAAGGGCCCGGATCTCCTCCGAGTCAGCCGGATGGACGAGCCACCACTCCGGAACGGTATTCCGGACGGCTTCATAGAGGGTCCGCGTCTTTCCCACCGATGATCCACCCACCAGCAGCACGAAACACCCCTGTTGGACGCCCGCGGCCAACGCCGCTCTCAGCTGGGGGTCGACATCGCGAGGGATATACATGGGTAGCTCGTCGGGAGCGACCTCGGCCCGGATCGCGGCGTGAACGCCGAGCCGCCGGGGTAACGCTTCCCGTGCCCGTATCGCACCGGCGGGTTGGGCGAGATCAGCGGTGCGCGCACGCTCCCACGCCGCCAGCCATTGAGCGAGGTCAGCCGGCGCGACTCGGCAGACTGCCAGGTAGGTCCGCAGCTTGTCCTTACTGGGCAAACGTTTGCCGTTGACGATCTCTCCAACGGTGCTTTTGCCCAGGACTTCCCAAAGCGATTCACCTGGGCGCGACCGCAGTTTCCTCGACTCGCGCTCGATGGCCTCGTACGACAGGTCCCTGCGGCGACGGAGCCCATCCAAGCAAGTAGCCAACTCGGCCAGGGTGTTTACCCGGGACGGATCAACTCCTGGTACGGAGCTTGATCGATCCACCCTAGTTTCCACCAATCCGCTTACTGTCCGACAGTTGGCACCGGCCTCCGACGGACAGAGTAGTAGCCGGTCGCTTACCGCTATGGCCGCCCAGGTCATCCGCCCGCGCCCGGCGGCGCCACCTCCGGGATCCTCCGACGCCATCGCCGGAGGGCTCACACCCCGGCTGCACTGGGACTCGTCCGCCAAGGAGCCGACTGGCCCTCACCACGTAAGGAGTTCCCCATGCAGCAGTGGCTCGACGTCATCCAGGCCACCAGCAATTTTCTCGCCTTCGCTGCCGCCCTCACGAACCTCACCATCGCGATCACTAGCCGCCGCACACCTTCCGGTCGACGGTCACCGAGCGGCGTCGAGAACTAGCTCCCTGTTGGCGCTGGTCCTGGCACCGCCTCGGGCGTCAGGGCCAGTCCGGGGCCTCTTATCAGCATGCTTGAAGCGTGCGGGCGCTCACCGGCAGGGGCAGTTTACCCTCGGCTGCCCACCTGATGCCGGCCGCTGTCACTGGGGGTAACAATGATCATCGCCTGGCGCGACTGAGCGTCGAGGACGAAATGATCTTGCGCCTGCGTACCCAAGCGGTGAGCCATCAGATGTCCAACGCGGTCACGACGACGGGCACGTTGCGGCTCGTTAGGTGTCGGGCGACCTCCGGAATGTGGGCGGCGGGAAGTCCGAGCGCAACAAGCCGTCGGGCGCGGGTGACGGCGACATAGAGGACCCGGAGCGCTTCTGCCGTATCAGGTGAAGTGCTGTTGGCAAGCGGTGGTAGCGCTCTGCCCTCGATCCACAAGGCGAGCATCCGGGTCGTCCGGTCCTCGTCAGGTACCAGCATGAGAACGGCGTCAGCTTCCTCGCCCTTGACCTGGTGCACGGTATCGGCCCGTGTTGCGGGAAGACCGCCGGGGGTCGCGGGAAGTTTGGCGACCGCGCTCGCGGGCCTGGTGCCTCTGCCCCGAGGAGAGGTGATGGCGATGCCGGCAGGCGTCGTTCGTCCAGGAGCCGGCGACAGTGTGTCGAAGGTGCGGCGGGCTGCGGCACACCAATCAGCGGCGGACAGGGACAGCTCGGGCAGTTCGTGTAGTGCGGTGGCGGCCAGGCGACGGAGATGGTGCGGGTCGATGCCATAGACAGCGTGTCGGTCGCTTGCTGCGGTGCTATCGGCGTCGGGCATCCAGTACCGCACCAGTGTGGCTTGGAGAGTCTGCTCGGCGAGGGTCCGGGTGCGTTGGTCTGAGGATGGTTGACGCAGAACGCCGACGGCCCAGATGAGTGATTCGACTGGGCTGGACGGTGGCCGCCGAGCACGACCGCCGAGCCCGGGAAGGGTCGCCGCACCGTGGGCCAGGATGAGCCGGTCGGCTGGGGCGATGTCGGCGTTGGTCGCGATGGTGTCGAACACTGCGAGCTCTTTGCCCTTGTCCAGCGCGATGAGGTGGACCGGCAGGTCGCTGTCGTGGTGGTCGGCCAGTGCGTTATCAGGCACGTGTCTGCGCGGGTCGGTGCGCATGGTTGCGGCGAGTTGGCAGATGGTGGTTGATGAGCGCCAGTTGCCGGTTAGCTCGATGGTTTCGGCGTGGTGGAGCAGTCGGGTGATCGCTGGCGTGCCCGGGTTGCGGAAGCCGTAGATGGCTTGGTCCGGGTCGCCGATGATGAGTGTGGGCAGTCCGAGCAGTTGGATGCCCCGCAAGATGTCGACGTCGACGTCGGAGCAGTCCTGCGCCTCGTCGATGATCAGCTCGGTAAACCGGGTGGGAAGGGTGTGCGCCAGAAGCTCTTTCCGCATTGCGAGATTGACGCCGGCCTGGCGGCGGACCTCCTCGCCGGTGAAGAGCCGGTGGGTGTTGGCTAGTTCGGTTCGCCGCTGCTCAGCTAATCGACAGACGGCGGCGATTTGGTCGTCGCTGAGGTGTCGGCGCCCACCCTCGAAGCGAGGAGCACCGCTCAGGGTTGCGATCGGTGCTGAGTTCCCGCCGGGATAGCGGAACTGGAAGTCGGCGAGGTCGAACTGCTGGCGGGTCTTGTCGGACCAGTATTCGATCTGCCGCAGTTGGCGGGGTGCGTCTCGCCAACTTTCGAGCCGTCGGAACGGGCGCTGGTTGGTCATGTCAGGTGGGGGTAGGAAGGGGCGGACGAGGAATCGCCAGAAGAACCCGTCCAGAGTCATGATGGCGTTCGGGTGTTGCAGCAGGTCGGGACGGTTGAGTTCGTGAGCCCGGGCACGGATCTGCGCTGCCGCCACCTTAGTGAAGGAGGTGATGGCTCGGCCGGTCGGTTGGTTGCGGGGCGTGGTGCAGTGTCGCTCCACGATGGTGCGGGTCTTACCGGCGCCCGGACAGGCGAGGACCGCGCGGGGTGCGGCAGTGGCCACGACGGTGTCCTGTTGGGCGATAGCTGACGCTCGACGCTGGTGCAAGTCGTCCGCGATGGCGGTGGCCGATGCGGTCATGACGGTATTGCCACCAGCCATGTCAGCGCCTCCCGGATGTAGGGCGGCACCTGCAACGGATGGTTGCCGCTCATGGTGCGGTCGAGGAAGTCCTGCGCGAAGTCGCCTTTGCGCAGCTTGGTCTTCTTCATGGCGGCGATCAGGATGCGGGCTCGTTCGTCGGCATCGGCAGCGGCGTCGACCTTGGCTTTGACCTTCCGGCCGGCTGTCGGGCGCTGCGCGGCCCAGGCGGGCCAGAAACCAGCGTTGCCCGCTTCGAGAAGTTCTGGTTCCAGCGTGCTGGGCGCGGCGAAAACGGTGGCGACGTCGGTGGCGTTGAGGCTTCCGATCAGGCGGTGGAGCTTTCCGAGGGGGTCATGGCGCTTGCCGGGGTCAGTGTCGGTGAGCACAACCACGCGCTCGGCGATGCGGCCCGACGGTGTCATGGTGAGCAGCATCCGCAGGTAGGGAGCGAAGTCCACACCGTCGATCGCGACGATTGTGGAGCCGACGAAGCGCGTCCAATCTCGTCCGCTGAACAGTGTTCTCGCCATCGCGGGCAGCAGGATAGCCTCGGCGATCCCTTCGACCAGGATGGTGCGGGGGCCGAACAGCATGCTGCTGCGGGTGGCGTCGAGATAGCGGTTCACGCGCGCTTCGTCGCTGGGCGGCAGGCCGAGCTCGGCGACGGCGACCGCCGACGCGGTGAACCTGACCGGCATGTTCCGGGCAGAGAGGTCGACGGGGCTAGACTCACCCGGGCTGACCGGGCGCCTTTGCAGCACCACGATGTCCGCCACGTCAGTGTGTGCCGCCAAGAGCGGCGCGTGGGTGGTGACCACAACCTGGATGCGGCCCAGCCAACCGTTGCCGGGCGCCTGCTGAGAGTTATGTGCGGTACGGGAGAGGTAGTCCAGCAGGACCGCCTGCAGCTGTGGATGCAGGTGTGCCTCTGGTTCCTCGAGGAGCAGCAGCGTCAGGTCCGCCTGGGCCGCCGCATGCAGGTGGGTCAGTACGGTCGCGATGTAGGCGAGGTTCGCATAGCCCATCCCGGACTCGGCCAGCTCACGAGGCACCACCCCCGCGTCCGCCATGCGTATCCGCAGCCCTTTCACCAGACTGGCAAGGTCCGCCCGCCCGTAGCCAAGATCGGTGACCTGCTCATGTGCGCCACTGGTTAGCTCAGCAAGGGGTTCATTAACCATCTGCGCCGCCCTCTGAAGGACCGGATTAGCCTCAATGTTCCGCAATTGGTCACCGACCGCGGTCTGGAAACGCTCACGATCGTGGCGATCTCCACGCTCATCAACGAAGGTTTCGTCGTCTAACAGGCGCGCTATGATCGCCCGGATTCGGGACGTGCCGGCCGATCCCAGTTCGCGGATGGCGTCGCGCAACGGTGGCAGGTAGACGTGGCGTAGCCGGTTTCGCGCGCCGGGATCAGGGTCGTCGGCCACCGCGCCGCTGCCGGCCGTCCAACTCGTCCTGCCCCGCGCCTCTGCGGCACCGGGTGGCTCGTAGGTGAGCGCGTAGCACGCTTCGGCCTCACCAGACATGGCCGCCGATGACGTGAACGCGTCGCTATAGGGGGCGAGTTCCGCCAGGGTGCCTCGCAGCTTCATTCGGAGCGTGAAGCCGGCGTGTTCCCCGGTACGGCACACATCGTCAGGGTCAGCCCAGAGCGAACGCCGGCCATCAAGAGGGTCCGTCACCAGCCGCAGTGCGTCCATTCCGCCCGACTTCCCCGCGCTGTTCTCCCCCAGCAACACGGTCACGCCGCGTCGTAATGGAACTCGGGCCTTGGTAAACGCACGGAATCCGACTAGCTCCAACTCCGCGAGGTACATCGCTTTCCCCTCCCATCACACCTGCAGGCCGGGAGGATAGCCGTGACAGCGGGGTGGTTTCGACGTACTCGCCCGTGACCATTGGCCAAGATGTTCTGGCGGTCTCGCAATTGACGGCGGAGGACGGCCGACTGGGACTCACCGGAGTAGCCATGGACTGCGGCGAGTTGTTCATCAGGCGAGGCCTGTTGGTCACGGTGCTCAAAAATCGAGGCAGGCACGGTGGTCGTTTGGCGAGAAGACCCGATTGCTCCCGATCGTTGGAGCGGCCGGGAGTGCGGGGAGCGGTGGCCGGTGTCGTATCGCTCTGGCGGCTTGTCGGTTTCCGTCGATGACGGGTGCGACGTGGTGGGCCGGTCGACGGCCACCTGCACGGTGGCGGAGGTCGGTGTGGCTGCGAACGGTTTTGGTGTCTCAGGTCTGGACGGTGAAAGGTCGTGGTGCGACGGTGTTCACTCGGGTGGTCATGCCGATGGCGGCGAGCGCGCAGCAGGTGGCGACCGCGGCGAGCAGCGGTGTGTATCCACTAAATGACGTCTCGTAACTCACTGAAGGCGTTGCCTCGCCCGGGCTGACGGCTCAGCCGGCGAGGATGATGTTGTGGAGATGGGCGATGCCGGAAGCAGCGTCGGTCAATGTGTGGGCGGCGCGACGGTAATCGCGCAGAATCTTGAAGCACTTCATCCTGGCCAGGGCGTGTTCCACCTGCGCTCGCACAGTGCGGTGTTGTTTGTTCAGGTCTGCCTTCCACTCGGGTAGCTCGCTGCCGTCGGCTGGCTTGCGGTACGGGATGATCACTTCAGGGTTGCCGCGGTAGGCGCCGTCGGCCATGACCGGCCGTCCGGCCAACTTCTGGTCGATGCCGCTGGTCCGGTAGACGATCGTGTCGTTGCGGTTGCCCGGTTGCGGGTCACCGAGGGCCACCACAAGGCGGGTGTGGGCGTCGATGGCGACCTGTAGGTTCGTTGAGTAGCGGTAGTTCTTGCTCGGGGCGGCCAGGCGGTGGTCCCGGGTCGGGATGAGGGTGCCGTCGACGATCGCGATCTGGTCGACCCGGCGCCGGCGAACCGGGGCCAAGGCCAGCAGCGGGCCGAGGGTGTCGATGACCCGGTGAGCGGCGGAGTGCGACACCCCGAACAACAGGCCGATCTGGCGCATCGTCAGGTTCGTCCGCCAGTACGCGGCCACCAGCAACACCCGGTCGGCCAAGTCGAGAGCCCACTGCCGGCCCGGCCGACCATCAGCGATCACGTCACCACCACGCTCGGCGACTAGCCGGACCAGCCGACGGAACTGGGCGGGCTGCAGCCCAGTGAACGGGAAGATCCACTCCGAGTGCCTCGCGGTGATCACCTGCACCCAGACATCCTCGATGATCGTCCTCAGCAGACAAACGCTGGGGTTACGAGACGTCCCTTAGTGGTGTGCAGGAGAACGGCGCCTGCAAGGGGTGCGGTGGCTTTGGCGATGGTGACGGGGGCGGCAAGGCGTCCGGCGACGCTCGCGTAGGCGGTGGTGCCGTAACGGTCCGCGAGCAGGGCTGGGGTGGCGAGGCTGGTGACGCCAAAGCCGAGCCTAAAGCCACCGTCGGTGATGACAGCGCCGGTGCGGCTGCCGGCGAGTAGGGGCATCGTGAGGATGGCGGCGGCTTGGGTGGCGAAGACGGCGGCCACGATCGTGGTGACGCGCAGCTGTCGGCGGGCGGCGGTGAGGACGAGCCGGCCGGTGACCGACAGGACGCCGAGCAGGCCTGTGGCGGTGGCGGGGTGGCTGCGGCTGATCAGGTAGCCGACGAGGTGGACGGTCATGGTGCTGGTTGCGGTGCCATGCGCGATGAACGTTGCGGTCAGGATCCAGAATCGGGCATTGCGCATCGCGGAATTGACGATCGCGCGACGCTGGGCGTGGGCCGGCGGGTTGGAGTCAGTAGGTGCTGGTGCCGCTGATGTGCGCGGTCGGCGGATGGTGAGTGCCTGCAGCGGCACGGTGACCAGACCATGGATGACGGCGAGGGCGAGGAGCGCGCCGCGCCAGCCGAGGTGCGCGGCCAGGAGACCGGCCAGGGGAATGAAGATAGTGCTGGCGAAGCCGAGACTCTTGCACCCAGATGGCCGTCGTTGCCGTCTGACCCAGGCTGCGGTCTGCCTCGTACCCCCGCCCGCCGAGGGGTACGAGGCTCGCAGCAGGTCTCAGTCACGCCTGATTTAGCCGACCGAGCCTCGGGAGGCGGCGTGCCTTCCTGCTGTCATGGCTGTGGGTTGCCTTTCCGGTCCGTCGTGTCGGCAGGGCCGGGTTCGGTGGGACGGCCGCGCAGCGTTGCTAGGCGCTGGCGGTACTCGTCGTCGCCAATTTCGCCGGCAGCATAGCGGCGGCGTAACACATCCTCCCCCTTTTCACCCTGCTCACTACGACCTGCGAAGGAACTGCGGCGGGCGAGCCAGATCACGCCAACGACCATGGCGGCCAGCACGGCCAGGGTTGCGAGGCCCATGAACGCCATCATCGGGCCCGTCCCGTTCCTACACATAACTACCTCCAGCAGCCGGATTTCCAGCCGGTTGAATGTCGCTGAGCAGCCCGTGCCACGCCTCGCCCGGGTCTGATCCGTACGGCAGCCCGCGCATGCCGCGCCCCTCGCCGCCGCTACCCCTGGGAAGCATGTGGCTGGAAGGTACGTAGCCGCAGGCTGTTGGAGACGACGAAGACTGAGCTGAAGGCCATGACGGCACCGGCGATCATGGGGTTGAGCAGGCCGGCGGCGGCTAGTGGCAGGGCGGCGATGTTGTAGGCGAACGCCCAGAACAGGTTGCCCTTGATGGTGCCCAGGGTGCGTCGGGACAGCCGGATCGCGTCGGCGGCAACTCGCAGGTCACCACGGACGAGCGTCAGGTCCGAGGCTTCTATCGCCGCGTCGGTGCCGGTGCCCATGGCGAGTCCGAGGTCGGCTTGGGCGAGGGCGGCGGCGTCGTTGACGCCGTCGCCGACCATCGCCACCACCTTGCCGTCGGCCTGCAACCGCTTGATCACCTCGACCTTGTCCGCCGGCAGCACCTCGGCGATCACCTGCCCGGCTCCTTCGCCGCCCGGCGCGTGCGCGGTGATGCCGACGTCGGCAGCCACGGTCCGGGCCACGGTCTCGTTGTCGCCGGTGAGCAGCACCGGGGTCAGGCCAAGCGCCCGCAGTTGCGCGATCGCCTCACGGCTGGTCGGTTTCACCTCGTCCGCGACGATCAGCACCGCGCGTACGACGCCGTCCCAGCCGGCCACCACGGCGGTCTTACCGGCGGCCTGCGCTGCATCGATGGCCTGCGCGAGGGTAGCCGGCAGTTCGTGGCCGTGGTCGGTGAGCAGCCGTGGCCGGCCCACGAGGACGGCCCGCTGGTCGACGATCCCGGATACGCCGAGCCCTTCCAGGTTGGTGAAGTCGGTGACGGCCGGCAGCTGGCCGACCCGGTCGATTGCCGCCGCGGCGATGGCCTTGGCGATGGGGTGCTCGGAGGCGTGCTCGAGCGCGCCCGCGATGCGCAGCGCCTCGGCCTCCTCGACACCGTCGTCGGTGACGAGGCCGGTGAGGGCCATCCGGCCGGTGGTGACGGTGCCGGTCTTGTCCAGCACGACGGTGTCGATCCGGCGGGTGGATTCCAGCACCTCGGGGCCCTTGATGAGGATGCCGAGCTGGGCGCCGCGGCCGGTGCCGACCAGCAGCGCGGTCGGCGTGGCCAGGCCGAGGGCGCAGGGGCAGGCGATGATGAGGACGGCGACCGCGGCGGTGAACGCCGCACCGGCCGGCTCTCCGGTGCCGAGCCAGAAGCCGAGAGTGCCAAGGGCCAGGACGATGACGACGGGTACGAAGACGCCGGAGACCCGGTCGGCGAGGCGCTGCACCTGCGCTTTGCCGTTCTGCGCGTCCTCGACCAGCTTGGCCATCTGAGCGAGCTGGGTGTCGGCGCCGATGCGGGTGGCCCGAACGATGAGCCGGCCGCCGGCGTTGACGGTGGCACCCACCACCACATCGCCGGGGCCGACCTCGACGGGTACGGACTCGCCGGTGAGCATGCTCTGGTCGACCGCGGAGGCGCCCTCGTCGACAACCCCGTCGGTGGCGATCTTTTCGCCGGGTCGGACCACGAACCGGTCCCCGACCGCGAGCTGGTCGGTGGGGATGCGCTCCTCCCGTCCGTTACGCAGCACGGCGACGTCCTTGGCGCCCAGTTCCAGCAGGGCCCGCAGTGCGGCGCCGGCGCGGCGTTTGGCGCGGGCCTCGAAGAAGCGGCCGGCGAGGATGGCCGCGGTGACCGCGGCGGCCACCTCCAGGTAGATGTTGTCGGTGCCGGAGCCGCGTTCGATGGTGAAGGTGAAGGGGTGCGTCATCCCAGGCTGGCCGGCGTCACCGAGGAACAGCGCGTACATCGACCAGGCGAATGCGGCCAGGGTGCCGACGGAGATGAGGGTGTCCATGGTGGCCGCGCCGTGACGCAGGTTCGTCCAGGCGGCCTTGTGGAACGGCCAGCCGCCGTAGACGACGACCGGTGCGGCCAGGATCGCCGAGAGCCACTGCCAGTTGGTGAACTGCCATGTCGGCACCATGGCCAACACCACCACAGGGACGGCGAGGGCGACGCTGACCCACAGCCGCTGTCGCAGCCGCCGAAGGTTGTCTTCTTCGGCGTCGGGGGCCGTAGCCGGGGTGGGCGAGGGTGGTTGCGGGACGTGCGCGGTGTAGCCGGTCTGCTCGACGGTGGCGATGAGGTCGGCCGGGCTAAGCTGTGGCGGGAACTGGACTCGTGCCTTCTCGGTGGCGTAGTTGACGGTGGCGCTGACGCCGTCGAGCTTGTTGAGTTTCTTCTCGATCCGGGCCGCGCAGGAGGCGCAGGTCATGCCACCGATCTGCAGCTCGATCAGGCCGGTGGCGGCCGGCAGTGCGGGCCCGGTGGTCTGCGACGTCATGTGTATCTCCTCGATCTGGGGTCAGCCCGCGGTGGCGGTGAATGAGGCGGCGCGCTTCACCCATCGATGGCTTGTCGGGTTGTTCCGGGCGGCGTCTGGGTCCATGGCTAGTCGATCTCGTCTGTTTGCTCGGGTGTGGGTGCCGAGGGTCGTCAGGCCGTCAGGTCCGGCACGTAGAACCAGGTGAACGGCGCCCAGGGCAGGTTGCGCAGTACCACCGAGTAGACGACGAACGCGATGGCGATGCCGATCGCGGTGCGCCGGCTGATGCGTGGCGTGGGTAGCTGCTTGCCGAACACCCAGCTGGCGATCCACCACAGCCACACGTAGGCGCCGACCGGGACCAGGGCGAGGGCGGCGAGGTGCATGCGGGCGGCGTCGATGATGTCGCCGTGTAGCAGGTACCAGGTCATTCGGGTGATGCCGCAGGTGGGCCCGTCGATGCCGAAGGCCATGTGCCACAGGCAGCGCCCGGACGGGTCGCCGACACGGTCGGTGGGGTTGAACGCGAGGACGTAGCCGAACCAGGCGGCCGGCACGGACAGCGCCCACAGCGGCGCGAACCGTACCCAGCCGCGCGGACGGTCCGGCGCCGCAGGCATCCCCGCCGCGCCCGCGAGGCTGCTCATTGCGGGGCCAGCCGGGCGGTGTAGCCGGCCTCGGCGATGGCGGCGATCACGTCGTCGGGGGTGCACCGGTCCGGGTCCAGGTCCACCCTCGCCTGGCCGGCGCGCAGGCTTGTCGCCGAGGAGGTGACGCCGTCGAGGTCTTCGAGGGCGTCGTCGATGAGCATGCCGCAGCTGGCGCAGTGCATGCCCTCGACGGTGAACGTGCGGGTGACTGTCTGTCCCATGGTGAGGCTCCTGTCCTTCCTGTCAGGGGGTGATGGTGAGTTGGCCGCTGTACATGCCCATGGAGCAGGTGTAGTGCAACGTGCCGGGTTGCAGAACGCCGAGGTCGATGGGGGTGTCACCGCTTTGCGGCAGGGCCAACTGCTTGTCCAGCGAGGGGATCACGAAATAGCTGGTGCACCCGACGACGCCGTCGGAGCGCATGACGAGCGTGGTGGGCACGCCGGCACGGACGGCGATGTTCTTCGGGCTGTAGGAGGTGTCGCGTACGGTCACGATGACTTCCTGCCGGCCGTCGGCGGCCAGGTGCACCACGGCCGGGTCGGTGACCGGCGGCGGGGCCTGGACGCCGACGGTCTGGGGCAGGTTGCGGGCGGCCAGCGGGGAGTCGGCGAGGGTCAGGCCACCGTTGAGCGTGTACAGGCCCATACCGAGCACGACCAGGCCGGTCAGGGCCGCGAGGCGGCCCTGCCAGGCGGCGGCTGCCCTGCGGGCGGCGTAGCCGAGGATCGCGAACAGTGGGCTGGTGCCGATGACGAACACGGCCATGGTGGCGGCGCCGGACAGCGCGGAGCCGGAGGTCAACGCGAGGGCTTCCACGGACAGGGTGATCCCGCACGGGACGAGAATGGTGAAGAAGCCGAGCAGGGCGGGGGCGACAGCGGCCTGGGACCGGGCCCGGCCGCGTACGAACCGCATCCAGGCCGCCGGGGGCTCGAGCGTGAACTTCCTGAACCCGGGGACACCGAGTTGGGCCAGCCCGAACGCGATGATCAGCGCCCCGGCGGCCAGCTGGGTCCACACCCGCACCGTCGGGGACAGTTGTGCCGCGCCGCCGACCGCGCCGAGCAGCGCACCCAGCAGGGTGTGGGAGACGAGCTTGCCGCCCAGGAACGCCCCGACGGGGGCGAAGTCGTCACCTGCCTGGGCCCGGAGCGTGCGCAGCCCGGCCACCGCGCGCAGGCCCAGCGGCTTCCGAGGTTCGATGGTGCGGGCACGCCACTGCTGCTGCGGTTTGCGAGCCGGCGGTGCGGTCCTGCCGGGCGCCTTCCCGGACGACTTTGCTGACGCGGGTCGCTGGGCGGCGCCCGCCCCGCGCTGAGCCGCCGGTGCGGCGTTGCGTTGGCGGGTGACCAGGCCGGTGAGCAGCCCGCCCTGTACGGCGGCGCAGGAGACGCCACCGGCGAACAGGCCGGTGACCAGTACAGCACCCAGATTCACAGGTGATCCCTTCGGTTGGTTAGATGCCGGTCCGCCCGGGGCCGACGGTGGCGCGGAGCGGCGACAGGCGGCGCGGTCGCGTGAGGTCTGCGGACCAACAGGCACCTCCTTCGGTGGACGCTCGCCACATTACCTCCTAATCTCCTAAGGAGTTTAGGAGGTCGGCTGCTGGGGGTATCCGCCGTGGGAGATCTGCTGGTCAGGCCGGTGTCAGCCACCTCCCTGCTTGCCGGGGTGGTGGTGGAGGAGATCGCCCTCGGCAGCGAACAGGGCAGCCTGCTCGCCACCCAAGCCGGGGTGCTGTTCGCTCCCGGCATCTCTCTCGACGGAGCGCCGTTCACCTTCGGCCGGCCTTCCGAACGGGCGCTGCGCCGCGCCCTCG
This sequence comes from Micromonospora endolithica, assembly GCF_003626595.1. Classification (GTDB taxonomy): domain Bacteria; phylum Actinomycetota; class Actinomycetes; order Mycobacteriales; family Micromonosporaceae; genus Micromonospora; species Micromonospora endolithica. The sequence continues at coordinate 75,063 of NZ_RBAK01000001.1, forward strand.
ACCGCCGCAACCTCACTCACGACAGGAAGTGACCCGCCATGGAGAAGCTCGTCTACCTGCTGCCCATTCTCGTCTGCCCGCTCATGATGAGCGCGATGATGTGGATGATGATGCGGGGCAACCACACCAGCGCTGCGCTGCAGCCCGGTAGCCAGGAGGAGATCGCCGCCCTGCGGGCTGAGGTCGCGACCCTGCGCGCCGGCCAGCAGGCATCCACAGGAACGGGCGCGACGGCATGACCGACCTGACGCTCGCCACCGCCGAGACGCCTCCGGTGTGTCCGTGCACACGGCACGAGAAGCCGCAGAACACGAGCAGCGAACAGTTGGCCCGGTTGCGCGGCGGGGCCACGCATGAGGGATGTGGGGTCAGGTAGCCATGGCGAAACCCAACCGATCAGGCGCCAGGCCGAAGCCGCGCCGCCCCGTGGCGAAAGCAGTGGCTGGGGGCCGTTCGCCAGCGCTGATCGCGACGTTCGTCGCGGTAGGCGTCCTCGCCGTCGCCATCATCGGCTACGCCATATACGCGGTCACCCGCGGCGATGGCGGGCAGCCGGCTGGGACGAACATCGCCGGGCTGACCAACTACCGGGCCAGCGACCCGAAGATGCTCACCCGCAACCACGTCAGGGGCGCCGTCGCCTACCCGGTGAGCCCGCCGGTGGGTGGCGATCACAACCCGATCTGGCAGGACTGCATCGGCGACGTGTACCCGGCAGCGATCGCGAACGAAAACGCGGTACACAGCCTCGAACACGGCGCCGTGTGGATCACCTACCGACCGGATCTGCCTGCCGACCAGATCGAGACCCTCGCCGGCAAGGTCCGCGGCACGCCTTACCTGTTCATGTCGCCCTTCCCCGGACTGGACCGGCCGATCTCCCTGCAGGCGTGGGGCTACCAGCTCAAGCTCGACACCGCCACCGACCCACGCGTCGACCAGTTCATCAAGGACTTCCGGATCAAGGCCGCACCGGAGCCGGGCGCGCCCTGCTCGAACGGGGTCACCGCCACCGGCACCACCCCGCACAACACGCCCGGAGGATGACCCAGCACTCTCATTCACCGGCGTGGCCACACACCCCGCTCAGACCCCCCGCACCTGAAAACGCCGAACAGGGAGAGCCACCACCGCCATGATCGACCCACCCACCGGCGGGCCCGCCGCCCGCACCGGCCGCCGTGCATACCTGCTCGGCGGGCTCGCCGCGGTGGTGGCCCTCGCGGTCGGCGTCGCCATCGGCCTACTCGTACCGTCCTCCCGACCCGGTGACGGGTCGGCCGAGGCCGGGTTCGCCCGCGACATGCAGACCCACCACGCCCAGGCCGTGGAGATGTCGATGATCGCCTACCGGCGCTCGGCCGACCCCGAGATCCAGACCATCGGCCTGGACGTGGCGTTGACCCAACAGGCGCAGATCGGCACGATGCGCGACTGGCTCGACCAGTGGCAACTGCCGCCGACCGGAAGCCGGCCGGCGATGGCCTGGATGCCCGGCCACACCCTGACCGCCGACGGGCGGATGCCCGGCATGGCCAGCCGGCAGGAGCTGGACCGGCTGCGGGCCGCCACCGGCCGTGACCTCGACATCCTCTACAGCCAGATGATGATCCGCCACCACCTCGGCGGGATCATGATGGCCGAGGAGGTCCTGCGCCGCAGCGACCGCGCCGAGGTTCGTTCCGTGGCGGAATCGATGAAGGCCAGTCAGCAGAACGAGATCACGGCGTTCATGGCCGTGCTGGCCCGCAACGGCGCCAAGCCGTCATAGGCAGCGGCCCCTGGGATGGCGGCACGCGCCGTGACCGGCGCGGCGCGCATTGCCGCCACCACAGCGACCACTACCACCAGCAGCCGCCGCATAGTAAGTCCGGAGGGCCGTCCTGGTCGGGTCAGGAGGGCAACGCCGGACACATGCCCAGCACCGGGAACACCTGGACCGCCAGCAGCGTCACAGCCGGGGCCAGCGCCAGCACGGTGATCCCCGCCACCAGCCCCGCCCGCTGCGCCCGGCCGAGTGGTGCAGGTGGAGTCAACAGCCGGTGCAGCCGCTCGGCGGCGTCTCCGCCAGTCGCCGCGACCACCCCAGCCAGGGCCGGCGTCCGGGAGCCGTGGTCGATGGCGTTGGCGGTCGCCATCGTTACCAGGGCCCGCGCCAGGCTGATCGGGGCGTGCCGGGCGATGGCCACCTCATCGGCACGCATCTCCACCAGCCGGCACAACTGAGTATGTGCCACCGCGAACAGCGCCATACGCGGGAACGCGTGGTGTAGCAGCCGCACCCCGTCCAACAGCAGATCGTGGCGGCCCGCGGCGTGAGCCCGCTCGTGCGCGAGCACCGCCGCCACCTCGTCGCCGGCAAGCTGCTGCAGCGCACCGGTGGTCACCACCACCCGGCGGCCGTGCCCGGCCACCACGTAGGCAGCCGGTTGTGCGTTCTCCACAACAGTGGCGCCCAGCTCTGGCGCCGTCCGTCCCGCCATCGCGAGAATCCGCACATGGGCGCGACGTCGCGCCGACGCGGCCCGCGCCAGCCGCACCCCAGTCAACAGCAGCCGGACGGTCAACCCCAACCCTGCCAGAAGTACCACAAATGCCGCACTCCGACCGAGCAGGCCGAAATCGCCACGAGCAGCCTGCACGCACCACCGCCACGCCATACAGGCCGGGGCGGTGGCGGCCTGCCACGGCGCCACCGCGGCCAGCACCGCCCCGGCCGCCGCCGTGAGCACCGCGCCAAGCACCGCATACCAGGCGGCGATGCCCAGCCTCGGCGACCGGTACACCCAGTCCGCCTTGGCAAGGCCCCGCGGCGCCAGCGTCGAAACGGCAATGGCGAACAGCAGCAGGTGCATTCCGGTCACTTGGCGTTGCTCCGCTCGTGCGCCTGCAAGGCCTGGCGCAGCGCCGCAGCCTCGTCGGCGCTCATCCGACCGACGAACCGCACGAGGGCCTCCGCCGGGTCGCCGGCCTCGTCCAGGGCGTCGCGCATCAGCAGCGCTCCGTACTCCTCTCGCGATCGGGTCGGCTCGTACCGGTGGGCCCGCCCTTCGCGTTCGCGGCGCAGCCACCCCTTCTTGTACAGGTTGTCCACGACCGTCAACACCGTGTTGTAGGCAATGTCCCGATCAGGCAGCAGATCCGAATGAAGCTCCCGCACCGTCGCCGGCGCATTGCGGACCCACAACCGGTCCATGATCGCCGCCTCAAGGTCGCCGAACCCTCGCACACCCACCTCCGATCGCGAACACCTAACCAGCATAGGAGTTTGAAGCGGGGCCGGCCAACCTCGGAGGTTTCACAACAGCGGAACCCGGGCGCTATTGCAGGTCAGCCAATCCAGCCTGCCGACCCGCGCGTCGATGATCAGCAGCCGTAGGCCACTCCTTATGCAACACCCGATCCCGGGGGGTGCCGGAGCAGAGTGGGCCGCACCCGCCACCCCGAGAGGACTGCACAGGAAGCGGAGACGCGGCTCTGCAGTCGACCAAAGAGACGCCTCGACGGGGCCGAGTCATCCCTCACCGCGTTTCAGCCGGCGCCGCCGTCATCGCCGAGCGCCAGCCGGCACCCGCGGCTCGCTGTGCCGTCGCCGCCGGCCATACCGTACGAGCGCCACGGCCACGACGGTGGCTGCGGCAGCGAGTGCCCACAGCAGCGGATTGCTTCGCAGGTCCGCCGGGAGTTGCTGGGCGAGCACGAACACGCCCATCACCACCACGAACCAGCCGAAGACCTTGCGCAGCACGTCGGCGGGGATCAGGCCGGCGAGTCGTCCGCCGGCCAGGCTGCCGGCGACGGCGGCAGCGGTAACCGCGACGGCCAGCCCCCAGTCGACGCTGACGCTGGAGAGATATCCAGCCAGTCCAGCGAAGGATTTCATCGCGATGACAACCAGGGAGGTGCCGACCGCGACCGGCATCGGCAGGCCACCGAGCAGCGCCAGGGCGGGGACGACGAGGAATCCACCGCCGGCACCGATCAGGCCGGTGACCAGGCCGACGACGACACCGTCGACGACGACCCGCGCCACCGGCAGCTCCCGAGGTGCTGGCCTGCCCTCAACGTCCCTTCGGCCACGGATCATCGCGACAGCCGTCGCTAGCATCATGAGCGCGAACCCGGTCAGCAGCACTCCGGCGGGGATGAACTCTGCAAGCCGTCCGCCGGCGTACGCGCCGGTCATCCCGGCGGCGCCGAAGATCAGCCCGGTGCGCCAGCGCACCCGGTTCGCGCGGGCGTGCGGCAGCACCGCGACGGCGCTTGTCACGCCGACGACCAGCAGTGAGGTGGCGATGGCCTCTTTGGCGGGCAGGTCGGCGACGTAGACCAGCAGCGGCACGGCGAGGATTGACCCGCCACCGCCGAGCAGGCCGAGAGCGATCCCGATCAGCACGGCTCCCGCGATGGTCAGCATCAGGCCGGTCACGACCGGCTCGCCGTAGATGTACCGCGCAGCTGCCCGACGATGGTGTCGATGTCACAGCTCGCCCCCCGGTTGTAGGGCAGCTTGCTCAGAAGCATGCCCATCGCACACGTGTTGGTGACGGCGGCGAAAGTCAGCCCTGCGCCGATGAACGCGGCCACCCACTTCGCGCCCGGCACAACGACCGAGGCGAGGATGCTGAGCAGCACGATCGACCCCGCGACGAGGCGGACCTGCCGCTCCAGTTCCCACCGCGGCCGGCCCGTGTTCACGGGCGCGCCCGCGCCCTGCCAGGCGACGATCCCGCCGGTGAGAACCTTGAGGTGAGGCAGCCCCGTCTGGGCGAGAGTCTGCTCGGCCTGGGTGGCGCGGACGCCGGAGCGGCAGACCAGCACCACGTCCTCGTCGAGGTGGTCACGCAGTTCGGCGCGGTGTTCCTTGAGCAGGTCCAGGGGCACGTTGTAGGAGCCGGGGATGTGGGCGGTCTCGAACTCGGCCGGGGTGCGGACGTCCAGCACTCGGGGTGCCTGGCCGGAGTCGATCAGCTCGCGCAGGGTCGCCGCGTCGAGCGTCGCAGGGGTCGGGGAGTTGGTCATGTCTGTCCTCGTTCAGTGTGGGTCCTGTCCGCAGGGCGGGCAGGGTCGGTCAGGCGGCCGGCCAGGGTGCGGCGGTCACCGTGTGGGAAAGAGCGGTTGTGAGCGGGTGTCGAGGCGACCAGCGGTCAGGCGGCGGGTGCCATGGTCACGCCGGCCTGGGCGGCCCGGTCGAACATGTCGTCGATCAGCACGACCTGCCGGCCGGCGTTGACCAGCAGCGACGCGGCGGCGGTGGCCCGGTAGCCGGAGCCGCAGTGCACCCACACCACGCCCGCGGGCACGTCAGCCAAGCGCTTGGGCAGATCGGGCAGTGGGACGTGCACCGCCCCGTCGATGTGGCCGGCGTTCCACTCGTTGGTCATCCGCACGTCCAGCACCAGGTCGGGTGCCGGCAGGCGGTCGGGTGTGTGCCCGGCCTTGGCGGCGGCCAGTGACGGAAAGTCGGCGATGGTCAGCGCGCGCAGGTCGTCCGGGTCGGAAGCCCACTGCTCGGGCTGGCCGGTGGTCTGGGCGGCGGGTCGGTCGATGCCGATGCGGACCAGTTCCCGCTGGGCGGCGGCGACCTGCTCCGGGGTTTCGGCGAGCAGGGTGATCGGGACCCCCCAGTCGATGAGCCAGCCCAGCCAGGTCGACATCGGCCCGTCGAGGCCGAGGCTGACGGTGCCGGCCAGGTGTGAGGCGGCGTACGCCTTGCGGTGTCGCAGGTCGACCACCCACTGGCCGGCGGCGATCCGCTCGCGCAGCTCGGCGGCGTCGGCTCTGGTCACCGGGCTGAGGTCGACCGGCGTAGGGCCGGTGGCGTTGGCCGCACCCATGTGGGCGTAGTAGGCCGGGTAGGCGTCGAGCCCGGCCAGGGTCTCGGTGACGAATTCGTCCGCGGCGAGCCGCATCACGGGGTTGGCCTGCTTCTCCCGTCCGATGGTCGACTCGGGCGCGTCGGCCTGGCTCGCGGAGCAGAAACTGCCAAACCCGTGGGTCGGCCACACCTGCGCCCCGTCGGGCAGCAGGTCGGCCAGGCGCCGCGCCGAGGCGTGCTGGTGGTGGGCCAACTCGTGGGCGTGCCGCTGGCCGAGCAGGTCGGTACGGCCGGTGGTGCCGAACAGCAGGGAGCCGCCGGTGAAGACGCCGACCGGCTGCCAGCCGCTGCCAGCGGCCTCGTCGAGCACGTACGACAGGTGGTGGAACGTGTGCCCGGGCGTGCCGACCACTCGCAGGCGCAGGGTGTCCGAGACGGGCACCTCGTCACCATCAGCTACCGGCATTCGATCAAAGCCCACCTCGTCGGCCGCCGCCACCAGGTAACGCGCGCCGGTGATGCGGGCCAGTTCCAGCCCGCCGGAGACGTAGTCGTTGTGGATGTGTGTCTCCACCACGTGAGTGATCCGCACGCCCCTCTCACCCGCGAGGTACAGGACACGATCGATGTCGCGCTGCGGGTCAACCACGATCCCCACCTGGCCGTCGGAGGCCAGGTAGCTGCGGTCGCCGAGCGACGACGTCGCGATGACGGTCACCTCGATTGCCACTGCTTCTCCCTTCACGCACACATACCCCCAGGGGTATGCAGGAAACAGACTTCTGCCTTGTTTTGGCACATAGTTCACCCGCTCACGTCGCCGTTGTCCGGCGACTGAGCAGGCGCTCTCAGCTGTGGATCAGGCGAGGGCCAGGAAGAGCTTCTCCAGCTCCTCCTCGGTCATCTCCGTGGCCTCGCCGCGCTCACGGGCGGCGTTGCATTGCCGCATACCCGAGGCGATGATCTTGTATCCCGCCCGGTCGATCGCCTTCGACACGGCGGCGAGCTGGGTCAGCGCCTCCCGGCAGTCCTGCCCGCTCTCCATCATCTCGATGACCGCATTCAACTGCCCCCGCGCTCGCTTGAGCCGGGTCAACGCCTCGCTGGTCATCTCGGGTCGAAGCTTCACTGGACACCTCCCGCAATCAACATACCCCCGGGGGTACCGTGTCCGCCACCAAGCCCCCAACAGTCATCGGTTAGGTCGACCACGCATCCGCAACCGATGCGATTGCCAGCCATCCGCCTCAACCACCGGGGGAGACACCGGCGCAACCGGCGTGATCAGCACGCCCTACAGGGCGAGACAACCGGCGCTAATGCCGTCAAATGGAGACTCGAACGCCCAGAAGGTCAGCGAGCAGAGACTGGCCTGTGAAGGTTGAGGCGGTTCACCCGATGAGACCACGCCCGTCCGCATCGGCCGCGGGCCAGCATCCCGCCAGTGGAGAATGCCGAGTAACGACCGCGCCTTCTCAATACCCCGTGGCACCACAACGAGACGTCCCGATGGTGGAACCCGCCGGTCGCCTGCGATCCAAGATCGGCTGGCGGCGACAGCCCCGGCTGGCCCCTGAGTCATCGGCCGCCTCGTCCGGCTGTCCGGGATCTGCGCAGCCATCCACCCCGATGCGAAGGCCGTAGACGTAATGGGGCGGCCTGCCGCAGGGAAGGAGTAGTGGATGGGTAGGGGCATGGTCGGGCTGCTGCGCGACACCCGCAGAGCCAGGCGGCAGGGACCGGATGCAGTGCAGTGGCGGCAACGGGACCGCCTCGCCGAGATCGTGGCCGTCGCGCGTGCCGGTTCGCCGTACTACCGCCACCTCTACCGGGATCTCCCGGCGCGGGTCGAAGATCCCACGCTGCTACCCGTGAGCAGCAAGCAGGAACTGATGGCACGCTTCGACGAGTGGTCCACCGACCGGGAGGTGACACTCGAAACGTGCCTCGCGTTTGTCGATGACCCTGGCCTGGTTGGTCAGCGTTTCCTGGGCAGGTACACGCTCGCCACGACCTCGGGAACCACGGGCACCCGGGGCATCTTCCTCGTCGACGCCCGCAGCCTCGCCGTAGCCGCCGCCTTGGCCGTCCGCATGATGACCGCCTGGCTCAACGCCAGGGACGTCATCAGGATCGTCGCCGGTGGCGGGCGCATGGCGATGGTGACCGCGACGGGCGGCCACTTCGCCTCCACTGTCGCCGCGGCCCGCCTACGTCGGCGCGGCGACAGGGTCGCGGTCATCCCGGTGGGGACGCCCCTGCCAGAGATGGTGGCGAGACTGAACCGTTTCCGCCCGCTCGTCCTCGCCCCCTACGCCAGCATCGGCGCGCTGCTGGCCGGCGAGCAGGACGTCGGCCGCCTGCACATCAACCCGGTGCTCGTGGTGCTCTCGGCCGAAGGACTTCCACTGCGGGAGTACGACCGGATCGCCCAGGCGCTGCACACCAAGGTCCGGCACAGCTATGCCGCCACGGAATGCCCGTTCCTCAGCTACAGCTGCGAGCACGGCTGGCTGCACATCAACAGCGACTGGGTCATCTGCGAGCCCGTCGACGCCGACGGCCGGCCCACTTCGCCGGGCGAGCGGTCGCACACCGTGCTGATCAGCAACCTGGCCAACAGGGTGCAGCCCATCCTGCGCTACGACCTGGGCGACAGCGTCCTGCAGCGGCCCGACCCGTGTCCCTGCGGCAACACGCTGCCGGCGGTCCGCGTGCAGGGCCGCACCGCCGACCTGCTCACCTTTCCCACTGGCGATGGCGGGCACGTCACGATCCCCCCGCTGGCCTTCGACACGCTGCTGGACCGCATCCGACACATCGACCTGTTCCAGATCGTGCAAACCGAACCAGCAACCCTGCGCGTCCGCCTACAGTCTGCGGCCGGCGCCGACCCTGAGGCTGCGTGGGAGGCGGCGCAGAGGCAACTCATTGGTCTCCTCACCGAACACAACCTTCGGCATGTCACGCTCGAGCGCGCTGAGGAGCGACCACAACAGTCCGCGGCCGGCAAGTACCGCCCCGTCATCCCGCTCAGCTGATCGACAGCCCGTGACGCTAGTGGCGCCCGCATGGCGCGCCTCAAGTCAGGCCGGGCAGGTCGCGCTTCACGGGACCGCCCGGTGGCCGGGGGTAGGGAGCAGCCACGTCGGGGCGCCAGCCGAGGAATGCGGACCAGCGCGACGGCCGGAAGCCAGCGTCGAACCGGGGGTGACTAGGACCCCGTGCCGCAGCGCGTCACCGGATGGATAGCCCAGGAGGTGTTGCCCCCGGGACGCTCGATCATCGCCGCTGCTCTCGCTGGTATTCGCGAGATTCGCGCCACGCGTCGATGCCCGCCTTTGCGGCTACGCCGGCGACTACCAGCGCGGCGACCGGGTCGGCCCACCACCAGCCGAGAGCGGCATTGAGCCCCAGCCCGACCAACAGGCTGACCGACAGGTAGTTCGACACCCACGTCTCCTGGGACTGGGCGAACACAGCCTGGTTGTCCAGCGCTCTCGCGGTGCGGCGTTGGGCGACGGCGACCGGGATCATGACAGCGAGGGCCACAACGTTGAGGGCGATGCCGACGAGCGACGCATCGGGGCGCTCCCCGTCGATCAGGTCCGAGATGGACTTGTAGGTGACGTAGCCGGACAGGGCGAGGAAGCTGCCGGCGATGAGGCGCAGCGCCGATGCTTGGCGGGCACGGGCCCCGCCGCGCAACTGCCAGACGATGACGGCGGCGGCGAAGACCTCGATGGTGGAGTCGATGCCGAAGCCGACCAGGGCGATGGAGCCGGCGATGAGGCCGGCGGTGACCGCGACGGCTCCCTCGATAACGTCCCAGCCGATGATGAGCCAGGCGAGGCGCTGCGCCCTCCGGCGCAGCGCCTCGTCCCGGCCGGTCACCCGACGCTGACCTTCGCCGGCGCCGCCGCGGTGTCTCCCGCCACCGGAGTGGTGGCCGACGGCGGTAGGGCGTGGGCGCGGCCGGCCCGTACACCGTTGGCGATGATGACGACCTCGGCGATCTCGTGGACGGCGACGACCGCCGCCAGACCAAGCACACCGAACAGCGACAGCGGCATGAGACCGACGATGATCGCCAGCGACAGGCCGACGTTCTGCAGCATGATCCGGCGGGCACGACGGGCGTGATCGAGGGCCTGGGGCAGGTGGCGAAGGTCCTCACCCATCAACGCCACGTCGGCGGTTTCGATCGCCACATCGGTGCCCATGGCGCCCATGGCCACGCCGAGGTCGGCCGTGGCCAGGGCCGGGGCATCGTTGACGCCGTCACCGACCATTGCCGTGGGTCGCTGGGCGCGCAGCTGCTCGACGATGCGGGCCTTGTCCTCCGGGCGCAGGTCGGCGTGCACGTCGGTGATGCCGGCCTGGGCAGCGAGGGCGGTCGCGGTGGCGTGGTTGTCGCCGGTGAGCATCGACACCTGGTAGCCGCCGCGGCGAAGCCGCTCGACCACCTCGCCCGCCTCCGGTCGCAGCTCGTCACGGACCGCGATCGCGCCGACGAGTTGGCCGTCGTCCTCGATGAGCACGGCGGTGGCGCCGGCGTGCTGCATGCGCTCGACGGTGTCGGCGAGCTCACCGGGGTGCAGCCAGCCGGGGCGGCCCAGCCGCACGGTGCGCCCGTCGACGACACCGACCAGCCCGGCGCCGGTGATCGCCTCGACGTCGGCGGCCGGCCGCGGCGTGTCCACGGCGGCGAGGATCGCCCGAGCCAGGGGATGTTCGCTGCGCGCCTCCAGCGCGGCGGCCAGCTCCAGCACCCGCTCGCGGCTGGCACCGCCGGTCGCGGCGACCTCGATGACGGTGGGCCGGTTGCGGGTCAGGGTGCCCGTCTTGTCTAGCGCCACCCCGCGGATGGTGCCCAACGCTTCCAGCGCGGCGCCGCCCTTGACGAGCACGCCGAGCTTGCTGGCGGCGCCGACCGCGGCGACCACGGTGACCGGCACGGAGATCGCCAGCGCACACGGCGAGGCGGCGACCAGGACGACCAGGGCCCGTTCGATCCAGGTGGCGGGGTCGCCGAGCAGGCTGCCGAGCACGGCGATGAACGCGGCGGCGATCATCACCCCGGGAACGAGGGGTTTCGCGATGCGGTCGGCGAGGCGCTGGCTGGCGCCCTTGCGGGCCTGTTCGGCCTCGACGATCCGCACGATCCGCGCCAGGGAGTTGTCCTCGGCGGTGGTGGTCACCTCCACCTCGAGTACGCCGGTGCCGTTGATCGACCCGGCGTAGACCTCGCTGCCGGTGTCTGCCTCGACCGGTACGGATTCGCCGGTGATGGCGGAGACGTCCAGGGCGCTGCGGCCGGCGCGGATGATGCCGTCGGTGGCGATCCGCTCGCCGGGCCGCACCAACATCACCTCGCCGATGCGCAGATCGGCCGGGGCGACGGTCTGTTCCCGGCCGTCGCGCAGCACGGTGGCCTGGGCGGGCACCAGCGCGAGCAGGGCGCGCAGACCGCGCCGGGTCCGCGCGAGGGAGTACTCCTCCAGGCCTTCGGAGATGGAGTAGAGGAACGCGAGCATCGCGGCCTCGCCGACCTCGCCGAGTAGCACGGCGCCGACCGCGGCGATGGTCATGAGCGTGCCGACGCCGATCTTGCCGCGGGCGAGGCGGCGCAGCGTGGAGGGCACGAACGTCCACGCGCCGACGGCGAGCGCGAGCGCCTGCAGGGTGAGCTCGACTGGTCGCGGGGCGCCGGACCAGCCGGCGATCAGTCCGGCCAGCAGCAGGACGCCGGCCACGGCGGCGGCGCGCAGTTCGGAGACCTCCCAGATCCGCTCGGGCTCGCGCTCCTCGGCTTCGTCGGTGCTGGGCTTGTCGTCGCCGCAGCCGCAGGCGTCGCTCATCGGGCACCTGCCCGGTAGGGAGCCGGACGGTTGCGCGCTGCCGCGGGCTGAGGGCGGCGTGGGGGGTTGGCGTGCATGGGTGCATTCTCCGATCGGTGCTACAGGGACTTGATCAGCTCGGGGACGTGACGGCGCTGCCGGATGAGCAGCACGATGGCCAGCACGGTGTAGGCGACGGCGATGACGTAGCGGATGTTCGGTGCTGGCAGCACGAACTGCACGGCGAACAGGCCGAACAGCAGGGCGGCTTCACCGCGGGTCAGTCGCAGGTCGGTCAGGACGGCCACGCCGAGCAGCGTCTGGGCGGTGGTGAGCACCAGCTCCTCGGTCTGCCGGGCGTCCAGCGGCAACCCGGCGAACTCCCCGCCGCCGAGGTAGAACGCGACCGGCAGGCACGCGATCAGCAGAGTCCACTGGTTCAGCTTCGCGGCCAGCAGCGCACCCATCCCGTCGTCGGCGCGCCCACGCAGCGCGAACGTGATCGCGACGATGACCTCCGGGGCTTCGGAGGCGACCGGGGCCAGCCACTGCACGAGCAGAAACTCGTCGATGCCCAGGTCGGCGCCCGCGCCAACGAGGGCGCCACCGAAGGGTTCCGCGGCGGCCAGGATGATCGCCCCGGCGGCGATAAATAGGGCGGCGACCAGGCCACGCCGGCGGCCGGCCGGCTGAGCGGCGACGGTGGCGGCCACTCCGGCGAGTTCTTCCTCGCCTTCCTCCTTTCCGCGGATCCGCCACAGGTAGGCGGCGAACAGTCCGCCGAGCACCAGCGAGTCGTACCAGGCCAGCCGGCCGGTCAGCGGGATGACCAGGGCGTAGATGGTGGCGATGGCGAGGAACACGATCTCGGTGCGGCGGTGTGACTGCAAGGTCACGGCGTTGCGTTCGCCGCGGACGCCGCGGCGGCGTACCGCGTAGATGGCGAAGATGACCAGCAGCGGCCAGGCCACGCCGATCAGCAGGCGGTTCGCGCCGGTCATGTTCGCCGTGGCGTAGGCGGCGTACTCGGGCTGGTGCCCCGCGGTGTAGGCGAAGTAGATGTCCACCGCATACTCGGGCAGGATCGCCACCAGCGCCAGGATGGCCAGCGCGAGGCTGCCGGAGATGTCCACCCGGGCGGCCTCCGAGGCCCACATCAGCAGCGCCACCGAGGCGAGCACGGCGGCGCCGAAAACGGCCACCGCCGCCACCGGCGCCAACTCCACCCCGGCCAGCCGAATGATCACCGCCGGGGCGGCGACCGCCACCGCGAGGGCGATACGAGCCCCGGCGCCCCGGCCGGTGACGGTGGTTTCGATCTCAGCGCCCATCGCGGCCGCCCGTGATGTCGGCGAGGTGGACCGCGTCGCCTTCCGTGGACGGGGCGGCCGTGATCGGCACGTTGCGCATGCTCAGCAGCACCGCTACGGCGACGCCGCAGATCAGAAAGCTGTCGGCGAGGTTGAACGTGGGCCACCAGTCCAGGTAGAGGAAGTCAACCACGTGGCCGTGGCCCACGCTGGGTGCGCGGAACAGCCGGTCGACCAGGTTCCCGGCGGCGCCACCGGCGATCAGACCGAGGGCGGCAGCCCAGCCGCGGTGGGTGACGTTGCGGGCGTACCACACGATGCCGGCGATGACCGCGACCGCGACGATCGTGAATACCGGTGTGAAGTCGGTGCCGATGGAGAACGCCGCTCCCGGGTTGCGAGTCAGCCGCAGGTGCAGGCCACCGAGCAGCTCCACCGGTCGGCCGGGCAGCCACGCCGCCGCGGCGCTCTTCGACGCCACGTCGATGGCGAGAGCGAGCAGGGCCGCGCCCGCCAACCACCAGCGCCGACGCTGTGTAGCGCCCACGCTGGCGGGGGTGTGCGGGGCGTTCACTGGTCAGCCTCGCCGTAGCTCGGGCACAACGCTACCCGCTCACCGGTGACCTCGAGGAGGTTCTCGGCGGCAGCGAGTAGGTCCATCAGCTCCATGCGGGTCAGGAAGTAGAACGACTGCCGACCCACCGCCCGGAAATCCACCAGCCCGCACTCGCGCAGGCAACTCAGGTGCGCCGACACCGTGGACTGCGCCCAGCCCAGCTCCTTGACCAGGTCCACCACCCGCGCCTCCCCGACCGCGAGCCGGCGCAGGATCGCCAACCGGGTCGGATCTGCCAGCCCGCGGAAGAGCGCGGCTGCCGGGGTTAGAGCCTCACGCGCCGCATCTTGCGTAATCGCCATGTGGCGATGATAACGTACGCCTCAGGCGGGATCGCTTGATCCCGATCACATCCGGATCCGGCGATGCTGTGGCCGTTCCACACCAGCAGGGTGTCATGCGGTGCAGCGCACTGTAGGCCGAACCGTGCACGACTCCGGATGGTCTGGTTCGCCTAGGCGATGGTCGCCGGGCGGTGCAGGTAGGGAGACCCCCGTGACGCACCCGGCAAACCCACGGCGGTGGGGTGCCCTCGCGGCGCTCGTGCTCGCCGCGCTCACCCTCGGCTTCGACATCACCATCCTCAACGTGGCCCTGCCCACCATGGCCGGCGACCTGTCCGCCGGCACCTCCGCGCTGCAATGGATCGTCAACGCCTACATCCTCGTGTTGGCCGGCCTGATCCTGACCTGCGGCGCCCTGGGCGACCGGTATGGCCGCAAACGCCTGCTCATCGTCGGCCTGGCCCTGTTCGCCGCCGCCTCTGCAGCGGCGACCTGGACCACCTCTGTCGAGGTGCTCATCGCCGCCCGCGCCGTGATGGGCCTCGGTGGGGCGATGATCATGCCCGTCGCGTTCGCCGTCCTCCCGGCCCTGTTCCCACCGGCGGAGCGGGGCAAAGCCGTCGCCCTGGTCGTGCTGGGCACTGGCCTGGGCATCCCGCTCGGCCCGCTGATCGGCGGCTACCTCCTGGAAAACTTCTGGTGGGGCTCGATCTTCCTGATCAACCTGCCCATGGCCGCCATCGCGATCCTCGCCATCGCTGTCCTCATGCCGGAGAACCGCGACCCGCACCCCGCGCGACCCGACCTGCCCGGCGCGCTGCTGTCCACCGCCGGGCTGGTCGCCTTGGTCTACGGCATCATCGAAGCACCCGGCCGCGGCTGGAGCGACCCCCTGGTACTCGGCGCCCTCGCGGTCGCCGCGGTGCTGCTCGCCGCCTTCGTCACGTTCGAGTTGCGCACCGCCGAGCCCATGATCGAACTGCGGCTGTTCGGTCGCGCCCAGTTCCTGTGGGCCAGCGTCGCTGGCGTGCTGGTCACCTTCGGCCTGCTCGGCATGCTGTTCGTCATGCCCCAATACCTGCAGTTGGTGAAAGGGCACGACGCGTTCGGCACGGGCCTGCGGCTGCTACCGCTGATCGGCGGCCTCGTCGTCGGCGCCCCCGCCGGGGAACGTCTCGCCGCCCGCACCCGCTACCGGATCCCGGTCACCGCCGGGCTGCTCATCCTCGCCGGCGGACTCGCGCTCGGCGCCACCACCGACGTCGACACCGGCTACGGGTTCATCGCCGGCTGGATGGCCGCCGTCGGCCTGGGCATCGGCCTGGCGCTGTCACCGGCCATGGACGCCGTGCTCGGCGCTCTACCACCCGAACGGGCCGGCGCCGGCACCGCCATCACGATGACCCTGCGCCAGGTCGGCGGCGCGCTGGGCGTCGCGCTGCTGGGCAGCCTCCTCGCCAAGGGCTACACCGATCGCGTGGACGTGACCGGCCTGCCCGCGCCGGCCGCCGACGCGGCTTGCGAATCCCTCGCCGCGGCCCTCGCCGCCGCCGCCCGCCTCGGCGAGCCCGCCCTGGCCGCCAGCGCACAGAGCGCCTACCTGCACGGCATGACCATCGTCCTGTACACCACCGCCGCCATCGCGGTCCTCAGCGCTCTCCTCACCGCGGCGCTGCTCCCCGGCCGGCCCCACTCGGCCGAGGACACCACACCCGAACACGCCGACCAGCCGCTCGTCGCACCCGGCGGCACGGCGACCCCGGCAGGCGAAACCACCACCCCGATTGGGTAAGACGCCTAGCCGGACCCTGGCCAGCCTGAGGTGCTTCCGTGACCGTGTCCGCGCACACCCCCGACGACCGTCCGGGTCCGGTGCCGCGTCAGCCGTGGCGGGGCCAGGCGCTGCTGCGACCCGGGCACCTCATCTACCGCGGCATGGTAGGCCCCACCGGCAGCCACGCCCACCACGCGGTACAGATCCTCGCCGCGGCGACGCCGCTCAACCTCACCGACGCCGCCGACCACACCGTGAACACGACCGCCGCAGTCATCCCCGCCAACACTCGCCATCGCATCACCGGCAACACCGCCCTGGCGGTGATGGTCTACCTCGACCCGTCGACCACCGCCGCCCACCTGACAGGCCGGCTCGACGGCGACCCCGCAGACGCTCGACGGTGGGCCAGCGCCGGTGTGCACCTGGCAGGGGCAGCCGGCACCCTCACGGATCTCCCAATCGCCGAGGTGCTGCCGCGACTGCTGCACCTTCTCATCCCGTCAGGCGGGCACCACCGAAGCTCAACACCGCCAGCCCATCCCGCCGTGACACGTGCGCTCGCCGACATCGAACGCCGACTGCCCAACGGGACCGTACGCCTCGGCGACGTGGCCACCGCCGTCGGTCTGTCACCGGACCGGCTCGCACATCTCCTCACCGCCGCACTGGGACTGCCGTTTCGCCCCTACGTGCGCTGGCGGCGCTTGCAGATCGCCATCGCTCACGTCGCCGCGGGAACCACCCTGACCTCCGCCGCCCACGCCGCCGGTTTCGCCGACAGCGCCCACCTGACCCGCACCAGCCACCGCACCTTCGGCCTCGCCCCGTCCACGCTGACCGGCGTGCACTTCCTCACCGACCGGTAGCCAGTTCGTTCAAGCCTCCCGTGCGCCGCGGCGGCGACGCTGGCGTTCATGAAGACCGGCACCTGCACCCATCCCGCCGTCGCGTCGGCCCTGCGCTACGGCTACGCGCCGGTGATGCTGCTCGGCGTCAACGGCGCAGGTATCGCTGTCGCCGCAGCGGGCGCGCCCAAGCTGTGGCTGCTCGTCCTGCTCGCCGCGGCGGTCGCGCTGTCGTTCGCTGTCGAGCGGCTCATCCCCTACACCCCCGACTGGAACACCGGCCACGACGACGCCGGCCGGGACCGAATCCATGCCATGGTCAACGAGACCCTCATCCTCGCCAGCGTCGCGGCGATCCCGCTGCTGGCGGCCACCGTGCCCACCGCCGCGCTGTGGCCGACGCGGTGGCCGTTCCTGCTGCAGGTCCTCGCCGCGATCCTCGTCGCGGACCTGGGGATCACCCTGGTCCACTACGCCAGTCACCACATCGGCGCGCTGTGGCGTTTCCACGCCGTGCACCACAGCCTCCGCCGCATGTACGGCCTCAACGGCCTGATGAAACACCCCCTGCACCAGACGATCGAAATGACCGCCGGGGTCGCCCCGCTCATCCTCCTCGGACTACCCGTGAACGTCGCTTCCGCGCTCGCCCTGGCCGTCGCGGTCCAGTTGCTGCTGCAGCACTCCAACGCCGACTACCGCGTCGGCCGGCTCACCTATCTGCTGGCGCTCAACGAGGGCCACCGTTTCCACCACCTCAAGTGGGCCGGCGTCGGTGACGTCAACTTCGGACTGTTCACCCTCCTCTGGGACCACGCCCTGGGCACCTTCTCCTACGACCCGGCGCGGCGCTTCACCACCGACGACCTCGGCATGGCCGCCAAACCCCACTACCCGCACCGCTACTGGGCCCAGCTCATCGAGCCGTTCAAGCGCTCCGGGGCCTGCCACAGCCAACCCTCGCCTACAGCGCTGGGGCACTCCGACAACCGTCCGCCGCAGCCGGTCGCACCGGCCCGCTGACCGCCACCGCCCCCGCCTTGGGCCCGCGCCTTGCCGGGCGACATCAGCGGGGGCGGCATGTCCTCGCTCGGCGTCTACGGGCAGGAGGTGGTGGACACGACGGAGACCGTATCGCCGTCGCCGCGCACGGAAACGGTTGTGGAACCGCGCTGGTAGGCGTAGAAGGCAGGCTGATCAACAATCACCGAGGCGTCGGCGGTCAGCGGGCGCAACGCGTCGGCCAGCAGAGCCGGAGCGGCCGTACGGCTGCGGGCGGTCACCGTGCGGATGGCGCCACCGCCTGGACACGGTGCCTGCGCCACGGCCGGCTGCGCCGGTGCGGCGCCGAGCGCCGCCAGAACCGGTGCCACGGCGGCCGGGTCCCGTCCATCCGGCACCGCAGCGGCGGGCAGCGGCGCCGCCGGTCGGCATCCGCTGTCGAGGGTGAGGGTTACCTCGCCGGGCTCGTTCAGGGTGCCCCGGACGGCGACGAAGCCACCCGCGTCAGCGTGCAGTTCCGGCGCCCCGCCCGGGGCATCCGGGCCGATCGTGGGCCGGTACCGGGGTGGTAGGCGCCGAGCGATCGCCCGCAGCGCCTCGGCGGCCTGCGGCTCCGGCGCGGCGAGGACGAGGGTGCGTCGCAGGAGCGCCCCTTCGCGCAGAGGACTGATTCGGCAGCCTTGGGTGACCGTGTCGGCGGAGATCGAGAGGACTGGTAGCGGGGTGGCGGCGGCTGCCAACTCGCCCACGGCACGGTCCACCACGACATCGGCGTGCGCGAGGTCGCGCTGCTCGCGCACGGTCGGCGGGCTGCGGTGGGCCGAGATCATGGCGGCGGCGAGCAGCGACAGCGCCCACACCACGGTGACGGCCAAGAGCCACCGCCGTCGGCCCGGCCGCGCTGCGCCGCCTGAACGCAGGGACACCACCTCCGGCAGGGTGTTGCTCCCGGGAGGGGCCGTCCGGTGCTCGTTGGCCAAGTCGCCGCCCATGCTCACCCCGTCAGTTGGTGCCGGCGTAGGAGTGCAGGCCGGCGATGACGAGGTTGACGGCGAAGAGGTTGAACATCATGGTCACCCAGCCCAGGACGGCGAGCCACGCCACGACCGGCCGTTTGACACTGGGGGTGGCGCGGGCATGCAGATAGCCGGCGTAGGCCACCCAGGAGATGAAAGCCCACGTCTCCTTGGGGTCCCAGCCCCAGTAGCGGCCCCAGGCGGCTTCGGCCCAGATCGCTCCGGCGACGACGGCGAAGGTCCAGATCGGGAAGGCGAGCACGTGCATCTGGAACGTCACCCGCTCCAGCGTCTCCACAGCGGGCAGGTAGCGGCCGAGGGACGACACGAAACCGGGCGCCCGGCCCGCCTCGGCGGCGCGGTCGTGGCGCAGTCGAATCAGGTACGCGGTGGCGGCGATGAACCCGAGCAGGAAGACTCCGGAGGCGGTCGCGGCGGCGCTGACGTGGATCTTCAGCCAGTACGAGTTGAGCGCGGGGACGAGGGGTCCGGCTGGCGTGTGCAGCCGCATGCCGGCCAGGCCGAGCAGGGTGACCGTGGCCAGTGTCACGTACAGGCCGACGGGGCGGACCGCGGGGCGGCGGGTGAGCAGACCGAGCCAGGCCAGGACACCGACGAGGGTGACCGCGAGAACGAACTCGTACATGTTGCCCCACGGCACTCGTCCCGCAGCCAGGCCGCGGGTGAGCAGGCACGCCGTGTGGGTGACCGCGCCCAGTGCGGTCGCCGCCACGGCAAACCACCCGGCCAACCGCAGGCGCCCGACGGATGCCGCCGGGGGCAGCTCGTTGTCGCCGTCGGTTCGGGGTGCTGGAAGGTCCGCGGCCGGTGCGGCGACCGCCGCGGCCATCGCCGGCACGCGCCTGACGGCGTTCACGACCGCACGGGGACGGCGAAGGGCGTGTTCGACGGCGTAGCCGACCATTGCTGCCAGGTAGATCAGCAGTGTGGCGATGAGCAACTGGTCGGACAGCACTGCCATGGCGAATCATTCCTCGTTCTGTCGCTTCTCGGGAACTGGCCGGACAGACCCGGCCCCGTGTCGCGGGCGGGCGTGGCGCAGCGTGTTGGGAATTACTGAATGTCGGTCAGGTGCAGCCAGGTGAACGGCGGCCAGGGCAGGTTCCGCACGACGGCGAAGACCATCCAGGACGCGCCGTAGGCGATCATCAGCCAGCGGGGCAGCGGCGCGGCGGGCAGCTGCCGGCCGGCCGCGTGGGCCGCCCAACGCGCCCACGCGTAGATCACGAACGGCACCGCGAGCAGGGCAGGCAGGTGATGGCGGGCGGCTTGCGCCAGGTTGCCGTGCATCAAATGCCACACCATCCGGGTACCGCCGCAGGTCGGCCCCTGGGTGCCGGTCAGTGCCGTCCACAGACAGCCGCCGCTGGGATCGGGGATCGCATCGGTCGGGTTGTGGGTGAGCACCCAGGCGAGAGCTGCGGCGAGCAGCGCCGCCGAACCGAAAGGCCCTGCCAGCGCCCACCGACCTCGCGGACCTGGTCGGTGACCGTCGGCCACGGGCGGTACGGCAGTCATGGACCCTCCATCAGGTTGTCGATCTTCTGAGGGTGGGTGCCTCAGATGCCGGGGCGGCGCTGTCCCTGACGCTTCCAGCAGCGCCGCTGAGGGTCGGCGTGCCACGTTGACACTCATATGCCCACCTGCCCGGGGCCGACCGTGACGCGCAACCAGATGGTGAACGTCGACCACCAGCCGGCCATCAACGCGACCCCGACCACGATGAGCAGCAGCCCGCCCACACGGGTGATCGCCCGGCTGTGCCGGCGGGCCATCGCCAGGGCGCCCAGCACCCGGCGCAGGCCCAGCCCGAACAGGACGAACGGTGCGCCGAGACCGACGCAGTAGGCCACTGCAAGGGCAACCGCCCGGCCAGTGGTCGCGTCCACGGCGGCCAACGCCAGGACCGCTCCGAGGGTGGGACTGACGCACGGCACCCAGCCCACACCGAACACCACGCCGAGCAGCGGCGCCCCAGCCAACCCGGGCGCGGGCAGACGCCGCAACCGCCGCTCGTACTGACCCGCCGGGACCAACCCGAGGAAACTCAGCCCCAGCACCACGGTCAGCCCGCCCGCCACCATCTCGACGGTGCGGGCGTGAACGAGCAGCAGCCGTCCCGCGCCGGCCACAGCAACGGCGGTCAGAATGAACACGACGGTGAACCCCGCGACGAACAGCACCGTGCCGGCCAACATCCGGCCCCGAACCCGGGCAGTGGCGACGGCGGGCGTTGTGGGTGGCCCGCCGCCGGCCGGGCGGGCCAGGTCATCACCGGCCATACCGGTGATGTAGGAGACGTAGCCGGGCACCAGTGGCAGCACGCACGGCGACAGGAAACTCGCCAGCCCGGCCAGCGCCGCCACCCCGAGGGCGAGCAGCAGCGGACCGGAGGTGGCCACCCCGGCGAAGACCTCACCCACCGCTGGAGCGCTCCCCCGCGATTTGGCGGATCAACGGCTCCAGCTCCCGCTGCGTGACCGCTTTGCGCAGCACCACCGCCACCCGCCCCTTTCGGTCGACGATCAGGGTGGCCGGGATGGTATTGGGCGACACGTCGGTAAAGCCCAACGCGATGCGCCCGGCCGAGTCGAACAGGCTCGGATACAGCTCCCGGCCCTCGACGAACGCTTTGGCCTGGTCCCGTCCGTCGCGGATGTTGATCCCCACGAACCGCACCCCGAGGTCCTTGGTCGCGGTGTAGGCGCCGTTGAGTTCGTCGGCCTCCGCCCGGCACGGCGCGCACCACGACGCCCAGAAATTGACCACGACGACCATGCCGTCGAGGGAGGCCGGGTCGAACCGGCTGCCGTCGAGGACTTCACCTTCCAACGTCGGAGCCTCACCGCGTTCGGCTGCCGGGTAGACCACGCTGGCGCCTGGGGCAACCCGTCCAGCATCCCCGCCCTGCAGCACCTCGGTGCCGGACTGCCCACCGTCACGAGGCGGCCCGCCGGCGCAGCCGGCCATCGACACGGTGACCGCCGCCAGCACGGCCATCGTGCGTAGCCATCGCGAAGACGTCCTCACGACTGCTCGCCGCCCTGCTCGGCGCACAACGTCACCGGGTGCCCGCTGTCAGCCAGCAACTCCTCGGCGGCGCGCAACAGCGTCTGCAGACTCGGCGCGGCCAACCGGTACAGCACCGACCGGCCCGGGCCCGGACGGCTGACCACCAAACCACAGTCGCGCAGGCACGCCAGATGCCCCGACACGCCTGACTGCTTGCCGCCCACCGCCTGCACCAGCTCGTTGACCGTGCGTTCACCGTCGAGCAGCGCGGTCAACAGCGCCAACCGGGTCGGCTCGGCCAGCCCTCGGAACAGCCGCGCGGCGACCTGGGCGTCCGCCTGCGACGCCACCGCCAGTATCGTCATGGGCGGACATTATCAGCCGAAGCTGATACCGGATCGGTGACCGCCTCATCGTCGGCGGCCCGGGGCGGCGGACTGACCGTGGGCTCCGCCTTCGCAGCGGCCACCACCGCGGCGAACTCGGCGGCGAACCCGGGATAGTCGCTGCGGGCAAGACCGCCCGCCGTGATCGCGCAGGCGTCGCCCGTCGGAGTGAGCCGGAACCACACCCTGCGGCGGCGCACCGACAACGTCGCCACCAGGCCCCCCATCATGACGATCACGCCCGCCAGCACGATCGGCTCACCCGGGTCGTTGCGTACGGTCACCGTGACCCACCGGCGGGTGCCGATGAACTCCAGAGTCGTGCCGTCGTCCAGGGTCCACCGCTCACCCGGCCGCAGCATCTTCGCCTGCCCCGGCAGTTGCGTGAGCCGGCCGCTGTCCAGGGCCCGGCGCGGCACCTCGTACACCGACTGCGGCACCCCCGTCTCCAGGCCGAGGTTGCCGCGGTAGGCGGTCAACAGCAGCCCTGGCGCGCGCTCCGCCGGATGCGCCGACAGCGACGGTGGGCCGGACGTGGGCACGGTCGGCACATACACCCCGGAGAACGCCACCTGCGCGTCGGCTGACCGTCTCCCGGAGCGCGTGTCGGCGTTGGCGTCGGGAAAGATCGCCGCGCCCTCACTGGTGGTCATTTCGTCGATCGGCAAGAACGGTGACACGGACGTCTGGGAGCGGCCCTGACGGTCGGTGTAACGCAGCACCGGTGCGTACCCGTGCCCGAGCAGGTACAAGTTCGCTCCGTCCAGCCGCAGCGGCGTGTTGACCTCCAGAAGATGCCGCCCCCCCTCCCGCTGCGGGGTGGACCAGCTGACGTCCGCGCGGAACACCGTCGGCTGGCCGTTGTCGAGGAACTCCGCCTGGAACCGGTTCAGTTCCACGCAGAACGCGGGCAGGTCACCGGGCTGCAGCCGGGGCCCCAGGCCGTACTCGTCGAACTGCTGCAGGTTCGTGCAGAACCCGGTGTCCGGTCCAGCCACCAGGATGCGGTTGCCGTACCAGCCCCACCCGTAGCCGATCGCCACCCCACCCAACACGGCCAGCAGGGAGAGATGGAACAGCAGATTTCCGGTCTCCCTGAGGTATCCCTTCTCCGCCGCCACCGTTACCTGGCCGTCATCACCGGCGCGAACCGCGACTCGGTAACGCCGTGACCGGAGCAGCGACCGCAGCCGCTCGGCAGCCTCCGACGCTGCGGACATCGACACGCCGACCTCGGCGTGGGCCGGCAGCCGGCCGAAGTTCCGTGGCGCGGACGGTGGACGCCGCCGCAACGCCGCCACGTGCTCACGCAATCGCGGCAGCACACACCCCACCAGTGAAGTGAACAACAGCAGGTAGATCGCCCCGAACCACGGCGACGAGTACACATCGAAGAACCCGAGGCGATCCAACCACCGGCTCAACTCCGGATTCTCGAGGCGGTAGGCGTCAACCTTCTCCACACCCAGGTTGCGCTGCGGCAGCACCGAACCCGGCGCCGCCGCCACAGCCAGGAGGAACAACAGCACGAGCGCGGTGCGCATACTCGTCAACTGCCGCCACCAGCCACGACCCAGCCGTGTCACCCGCGTCCAACCTCGTCGTTTCACCACACCCTCACTAACTTGGCGATTCATCGCCGCCGGCCGACGATAGCAACCAAACCTGATGCCCCTCACTTCGGTCGACGGCGAGGCCGACGCCGCCCGGATGGATTGCGCAACGCTTTGGACAACGGCCCGCCACGGCAGCAGTCTGTTCCGGTCCTCGCCGCATCCCGCCGAGCTCGGCTGTGACTTGATGGCCCCCTGCCGGCACTACCGCCAGCCGTCAGGCTTTGCTTCATGCCGTCGCGGTCGGATCCGCGGCGACGGAGTCGATGGTCGGGCGATCGCTTACTCGGCCGGGCATGAACAGCAGGGCCGCGGCAGCGCCGAGGGCGGCGACGGTGGCGCAGGCGATGAGGACCCAGACCATGGCGTCGACATAGGCGCGGTCCGCGGCGTCGGCTAGCGCCGGCAGGCCCAGACGGTGCGCGACGGCTAACGTCCCGGCGATCGATTGTGTCGCGGCGTCGATGGCTGGCGCGGGTAGGCCGGTGGTGTCGATGCGGTCGCGGTAGGTGGCGGACAGCAGGCTGCCGAGGAGGGCAACGCCGAGAGCTCCGCCGGTTTGGCGCATGGTCATGGTGATGGCGATACCGGCGCCGGAGCGTTCGGGTGGCAGGACCGCTAGCACCGCGTCCATGGCTGGGGCGAGTGTGGCGCCAATGCCGAGTCCCACGATGGTGTACCAGGTCGCGATGAACCCGTAGTTGCTGGCGGCGTTTGTCAGGGCGCCGAGGAGCAGTCCGGCGGTGGTGACGACGAGCCCGCCGACGATCGGCGCGCGGTGGCCGACGCGGGCGGCGAGGCGAGTGGCGATGCCGGCGCCCACGACAAGGCCGACGATGAGTGGCAGCAGCCGCAGCCCAGTGTCGAGGGCGTCGAAGCCCAGAACGAACTGGAGATGCTGAGGTGCGATGAACAGCAGTCCGAACAAGGCAAAGCTGGCGAGGGTGGCGGTGATGGAGCCCCACCGGAACTGTCGATCCCGGAACAACCGTAGGTCGATCATGGGCTCCCGGTGGTGCAGCTCCCACCACGTGAATCCGGTGAGCAACATCGCGGCGGTGAGCAGCGTGACGATGACGGTGGGTGCGGTCCAGCCTTGTTCGGGGGCTTCGATGACGGCGTAGACGAACGCGACCAACCCGGCGGTGGACAAGACGGCGCCGGCTGGGTCGAGGCGCGACGGGTGGGGGTCGCGGGACTCGGGCAGGAACACGGCGACGCTGATGGCGGCCAGAGCGACGATGGGCAGGTTGACCAGGAAGATGGTGCCCCACCAGAAGTGCTCGAGGAGGTAGCCCCCGATGATGGGGCCCAGCGGTATGCCGACGCCCATGCCGGACACGAGCACGGACACCGCGCGGGCGCGGTCAGCGCCGGTGAACAGGGCCGTGAGGGACGCGAGGGTGGTCGGCATGATGAGCGCGGCGCCGACCCCGAGCCCGGCGCGGGCGGCGATGACCTGGGTGGCGGTGTCAGCCCAGGCGGCGGCGACAGACGCGGCGGCGAAGACGGCTAGGCCGAGGAGTAGGCCGCGGCGGCGGCCGTAGCGGTCGGCGAGGGCGCCGAAGGGCAGCAGCA
Organism: Micromonospora endolithica; assembly: GCF_003626595.1. Classification (GTDB taxonomy): domain Bacteria; phylum Actinomycetota; class Actinomycetes; order Mycobacteriales; family Micromonosporaceae; genus Micromonospora; species Micromonospora endolithica. The sequence goes on from NZ_RBAK01000001.1 coordinate 100,181, forward strand.
GGCCGGCGAAGAGCAGGACGTAGGCGTTGACCATCCATTGCAGTGCGCTGGTGTCGGCGGTGAGGTCGGTGGCGATGGTGGGTAGGGCGACGTTGAGGATGGTGATGTCGAATCCGATGGCGACGACGGCGACGGTCAGTCCGGCCAGGGCCCAGCGGTGTTGTCGCCCCTTTGTTGCGGTCATGAGTGGCTGCCCTTCGATCAGGGGTGGTTGAGGGCGTGCGGGTTCTGCCGGCCGCTGTCGGAGCGGTCGGCGCTGCGGTGATGCTGTTAGAGGTGGGTGGGGTGTTCGTGGTCGGCGTGGCCGGCCGGTTCGAGTTGGAAGGTGCTGTGTTCGACGTCGAAGTGCCCGGCAAGGCAGGTTTGCAGGGCGTCGAGGAGTTGTGGGGCGTGGCCGTCGTGGAAGCAGGAATCGTCGACCACGACGTGCGCGGTCAGGACGGGCAGTCCTGAGGTGACGGTATGCACGTGCAGGTCGTGCACGCCGAGGACGTGGTCGACGTCGGTGATGTGCTGGCGGATCTGTTCGAGGTCGGCCTCGGCGGGGGCGGCTTCGAGCAGGATGTTGACCGCGTCGCGGAGCAGCCGCAGCGCCCGTGGGGCGATGACGAGGCCGATTAGCAGGGACACCATCGCGTCGGCGCGGGTGAAGCCCGTCAGCGCGATGACCCCGGCCGCCGCGAGGACACCGACCGAGGTGCCAGTATCGGTGGCGACCTCCAAAAACGCGCCGCGCATATTCAGGCTCGCGGCGCGGGCCCGGTAGAGCAACGCCACCCCGACGAGGTTGCCGACCAGACCGATCGCGGCGAAGACGGCCATGCCACCGGGTTGCACGTCGACCGGTTCGAACAGCCGCCGGACGCCTTCGATGAAGACGTAGACGCCCATCCCGGCCAGGATCAGGCCGTTCACGGCGGCGGCGAGGATCTCGGCACGTGCCCAGCCGAAGGTGCGCCGCCCGGTCGCCGGGCGGGCGGCGAGCATGGCCGCGCCGAGAGCGAGGGCGACACCGCCGGCGTCGGCCAGCACATGCCCGGCGTCGGCCAGGAGCGCGAGGCTGCCGGTGATGACCGCGCCGACGACTTCGACAGCGAAGATCACCACCGACACCATGAGCACGCCGGCCAAGGCTCGGCGGTGCTGCCCGGTCGCCGTCACCTGATGGCTGTGGCCGTGGTCGTGGCCCATCAGTGGGTCTCCTTCACCGTGTTCGTCGCGCCGTCGGTGTCGTGCTGGCCAACCAGACCAGGAATCATGCTCACATGCGCATACTAAGATGAATCGATCGGGCTTCGTCAAGACTTGCGCAGAAATAGTTCAGCATTCTGTTTATTCATCCGCTGATGTATCGTCAGGTGGTGGAGACTCTGACACACGGGCAGGTTCTGGCCCGCTTCGGTCACGCCCTGTCCGACCCGGTCCGCGCCCGACTGCTCCTCGCCCTGCGCGAGGGGCCCGGCTATCCGGCCGACCTCGCCGACCTGCTGGGCACGAGCCGGCAGAACCTGTCCAACCACCTGGCGTGCCTACGCGGCTGCGGCCTGGTCGTCGCCGTACCCGAGGGCCGCCGCAACCGCTACGAACTGGCCGACGCACGCCTCGCGCACGCCCTCGGGGACCTGCTCGGCCTGGTCCTGGCCGTCGATCCGGCCGCCTGCCCGGCCGCCGAAGCCGAGGGGTGCTGCTGATGGGCGCGCCCCTGCCGCTCGTGTCGCTCGGCCCGTCACCGGCCCGACAGTCGGTCCTGGTTCGGCGGGTGCGCCTGTTCGTCGCCGCGACCATCACTTACAACGTCGTCGAGGCGGTCATCGCCATCAGCGCCGGAAGGATGGCGTCCTCGACCGCGCTGATCGGGTTCGGGCTCGACTCGATCATCGAGGTGGCCTCGGCCGCCGCGGTCGCCTGGCAGTTCTCCGGCCCCGATTACGAACGCCGCGAACGCGCCGCGCTGCGCGTCATCGCGTTGTCCTTCTTCGCCCTGGCCGCCTACGTGTCCGTCGAATCGGTGCGCGCGCTCGTCGGCGCCGACCGCGCCGAGCACTCCACGATCGGCCTGATCCTCGCTGCGGTGTCGCTGGCGGTGATGCCAGTCCTTTCCGCCGCGCAACGCCGTGCGGGACGCGAACTGGGGTCGGCCTCGGCCGTCGCGGACTCCAAGCAGACCCTGCTGTGCACGTACCTCTCGGCAGTGCTCCTGGCCGGTTTGGCGGTCAACTCGCTGTTCGGCTGGTGGTGGGCCGACCCCGCCGCCGCTCTGATCATCGCCGCGGTCGCGGTCAAGGAAGGCCGCGAAGCCTGGCGCGGCGACAGTTGCTGCGCCCCCGGCGCCGCCTTGCGCTCCCCCGCCGACCGCAGCGACGCCAGTGGGTGCGACGACGGGTGCTGCACCACCGACAACGCTTGATCCGACGCGGGCCACCACGGTCACCACGTGAGAGGTGGGTGACGTTGTCCCCGCTGGCGGTGCGGCCACTTCCTGAGACGTGGCAAGAGCGGTGCCTTTGCTGGGTGCCGCGGGTCTCGTCTACACCCCTGCGGGTCCATTGGCGTTGACGTCAGGCTGCTGGTGCTCGGAGCAACCCAGGCGAGTCAGCGAATCTTCGGAAGCTCCTCCGGCCACCGCTGGCGGGCGACACTGCGTTCCACTGGGCCACCGGATCCGAACCGCCGCCACGGGCTGCGGCGGGGTCGACGACCGGGTGATCAGCCCCGCCGACCAGCTGGTGCGTCCCACGTCCCTGCTCGGTCTTCGCCGCCAGCACATAGGTAGTTCCGGTGCGCAGGAGCGGCTCGCCCTCCACTTGCCAACTGTCCTTGCCGAGCGTTCCGCCCAGTTGCACGACGCGCAGCGTCTTGACCGGCTGACCCTTCAGGGTCTGACCAACGGTCACGTCGAACACCGTGTAGGGCGTGCCATCCCGCTCCTGCACGTCCGCGATGCGGTCGACTGTGCCGACGACGACGTAGTCCGAGTACCCCGCCACCTTCGTATCGTCGCCAACGTCGAAGGCGTAGGAGGAGTGCACCGAATGCTCTTCACCCGCGCGCAGCGAGGCGTAGGCCAGCCAGCCGCCGGAAGCCACCGCGACGGCGGCGACACCTGCGACCAGCGGTCGCACGAGGCGGCGGTGCATGCTCAGTTCCCCACACATTGTCAGACGAGTTGATGTCCCATGCCTGCAGGTCGTTGTTCATCTCGAGGTTGCAGCAGACGCAACAGGTGTCAATGACCACGATCTCGGGCCCGCGATCGAGCTTCAGCGGTTGAACTCGTGGGTCACCACAGAGTGCTTCTGGGACTCGTTGTCCGTGTCCATGCAGTGCTCTTCAGCTTGATGTCGGCACCGCCGGCGCCGCATTCGAACGAACCAACCCGAACGGCTGTCGCTAGAGGACGTGTCCTCGAAACAACCACGTCAGCCTACGTCGTCTTGAAGAATTGTGAGTGGAGCCGGGGCCCCCGCTGGCGCAACCGCGTTATGTATCGCCCCGCGTGTAAGCGGCCAGGACGGTCTCGGAGATGAGGCGTGGCGCGTCTGCCTGTTCTAGGAGCCCGTTGGCCACATCCAACGCCGCGCCCTTCAGCAGGTGGTGCAGGACGCTGGTCAGCCAGGTCGCCGGGAGGTCGTCTCGAAAGGCTCCTTCGGTTTGACCGCGACGGATCAACTCGTCGACGCGTTGAGCGGGTTCGGCGTGCAGTTGGTGTATCCGTCCGGGAGGAAGTGCCGTCTGCGCCGCTACAAGCACGGCGCTCGCCCGGGCGATCAGTAGCCAACTCGACTCGATCAGGACGCGCAATGCCCGCCGAGGGTCGCCTGCGAGATCCAGACTCTCCAGTACCGCCTCCCCCTCGGAGATGACTCGTACCAGCGCAGCCTCGATGAGGGCGTCCCGAGTCGGGAAGTGCCCGTAGAGCGTCACTCGACCCACTCCCGCGGCCTGGGCGATCTCACTCACGCTCGCGTCGGCGTTCCGACTGAGGCAGGTGATCGCGGCGTCCAGGATCTTCTCCACATTCTGCCGAGCGTCGGCTCTGCGGTCCTGGCTGGTTGCCGAGCGGGACATGCAACTCCCTCAAGTCGAACAGTGCTGTATGAGTTATGGTAGCCGCTACAACTCGAACACTACTGTTCAACTTACTTAGAGGAGGCGGATAGTCATGGCCGAAACCATGGCCCCGACGAGTCCGACGCGCGGTCCCAACCCGCACCGCTGGAAGATCCTGGGACTCGTCGGCGTCGCCCAATTGATGTTGATCCTGGATGTCACCGTCGTCGCGATCGCCCTTCCCCACGTGGGTGCGGACCTCGGCCTCGAGCGGGAGACCCTCACCTGGGTGGTGAGCGGTTACACCCTCGCCTTTGGTGGCCTGCTGCTACTCGGGGGCCGCGCCGCCGACCTGTTCGGAGCCCGACGCCTTGTCATGGTGGGGCTTCTGCTGTTCACCGCCGCGTCCCTGCTCGCAGGACTGGCAACCAACGGTCCCATGCTGTTGGGCGGTCGCATCGCCCAAGGCGTTGCTGCGGCGATCCTGTCCCCCGCCGCGCTCTCTCTGGTCGTCACGATCTTCGACGGCGACGAACGCAACAAGGCCCTCGGGATCTGGTCCGCGCTGGGCGGCAGCGGGGCGGCCCTGGGGGTCCTCCTCGGTGGCCTGCTGACCGCCGGACCGGGCTGGCCGTGGGTGTTCTTCATCAACGTCCCGGTGGGACTCGTCCTGCTGCTCATCCTGCGAGTACAACTCCCGTCGCAGCAGAGCACTGGCGCGTCGGGTCGGCTTGACGTACCGGGAGCGGCGCTGGTGACCGCTGCCACCGGAACCCTGATCTACGCCCTGATTAGGGCCGGAGACCAGGGCTGGGCTACTCCAACGACCGCGGCGCTTCTTGCAACGGCGGTGGTTCTCTACGGTGGTTTCGTCGTCCGTCAGCGCCTCGCGGCGAGCCCGCTCATGAATTTGCGACTGCTGTCGCGCCGACCGGTGGCGACCGGAACTCTGCTGATCCTGGTGGCCACCGCCCTGATGATCACCGTCTTCTTCCTCGGGTCGTTCTACCTTCAAGACCACCGCGGCTACGGCGCCCTGCAGACCGGGTTGCTCTTTCTCCCGGTAGCGCTGGCGACCATGCTCGGGGCCAACGCAGCGGGCCGCGTCATTGGCCGTACGGGCCCGCGCACCCTCGCCGTGTTGGGACTTCTCCTCGCCGCGGCGGGCTTCGTGATCCCTGCGCTATGGGGCGGGACCGCGGCCATGGTTTCCGGCGTCAGCCTTGCCGCCGCCGGCACCGGAGCCGTCTTCGTCGTCGCATCCGCCACTGCTCTAGCGCAGATCGATCCACGAGAGGCCGGGCTGGCGTCTGGAATTGTTAGCACGTTCCACGAGTTCGGGGCATCTCTCGGCGCCGCTGTCGTGTCGAGCATGGCCGCGGCGAGTATCGCCGGGACCAGCACTGAAGGGTTCTCCCGTGGTTTCACCACCGGCGCCATCATCGCGGTCGCCGCCGCTGGCCTGGCCTTCATAATCACGCCCAGACCACGCTCCAGTAACTGACTCCTGAACGTGTCGCCGATGGGGTCGGACTCCACCGGCGACACGTTCGGCAAGATTGGCGCTGGATTGCGCCGGCCGGCAAGCAGCCTCCGCCAGGCAAGCGACATCGCCGCATCGGGGCGCCTCTGTGACGGGCCCCGTTGTGTGCGCCGGAAGGCTCTGAGGCACCCGAGCCAGGACCTGGCTGGGGTGCGTGAGCCGACGAAGCATGCGGTGCAGGAGTAAATACCCGTAGGGGGTGGGGGTTGTCCGGTGCCACTTCTGTGACGTAGGGTCCGAGCAAGTGCATACCCTGTAGGGGTATAGGAGAAGGGGGATGGTCGTGGGTGCCAAGACCTACAAGGTCAACGGAATGACCTGTAACGGCTGCGCGAACAAGGTGAAGGCCGGAGTCGGTGCGGTAGAGGGCATCGCCAGCGTCGAGGCAGACTCTGCCACCGGTCAGGTGACGGTGACGTCAGACGTGAACATCGACGACGCCACCATCGTGACGGCGATCCAGGAAGCCGGTTACGAGGCGGTCCCCGCCTGACGAAAGCGCGACAGTCCAGGCCGGGCCTTCTGCGCCCCGCTGTCCCACCTCGGCAGCTCGGCCCAGCCTGGACCGGAGGCTGAAATGCGGTCGCTACCCGTTCGCCAAAACGGCCGCGCACTACTAGGGCGACCCTCCACTCCGCCGTTATCAAACGAATGGCGGTAACCGACTCCGCCTAGCCGCAGTGTGGGGAGTCGGGATCGGCTTCGCCGCGATCCCCCGGGTAGGCGACCGTCGCACCGGCCTCCTCCGACAGTCGCCGAGCCAGCTTCCGGCCTTGGCCGATCCACTCCCGGTACTGCTCGTCGGTGTCTACCCGACCACCGCCGTACTCGCTGTGCAGGCCTTTCCAGTCCGACTACGCCCGCAGCCTGGTGCCCAGGCGTGCCGAGAGGCCCAGCCCTTCCGGGCGTGCCATGCCCACAACTCCGCGGCAGGAACGGCCACCAGGAGCGGGGATCGCACCCCAAGCCCACAGAGAAAGGCACCGTAGTCGAAGTGACGTCCAAGCGTCACGCACCAGGCGGGCGGCCTCGCGGGCAGCACAGGGGCATGCCGCCGGCCATGCCGCCATCCACCACCGCCTCGGCTTCAACCGGTTTCGATGCAGATCCTAGGGGCGTAGCCCCGCGACCGTGACGGCGACAAGCCCGTTGACAGCAGCTTCGGTCGATAGCTCGGTCGCGGCGTCTAAGGCATGCAGGCAGTAGTTCGCGAGTTCGCTCGGTGCGATGTCGTCGCGGACGTGTCCGTCTGCCGCAGCCTCGGAGAGCAGTTCGGCGAAGAAGTCGCGCAGGTGGCGACGTGCCTGGAGCAGATGAGGGCCTCGATGCAGCAGCGACGCGAGCGGATGGTTCCGGTGCCCATGCTGAATGGTCGCGTAGGCATTCAGCACGGCGTGGAGCCGTTGCTCCGGACCGCCACCCTTCGAGCCGATGGCGGCGAGGTGGTCGAGATGGTGCCCGATTTGCCGTTCATGCCACGTGATCATGATGGCTTCGACGTCGGGGAAGTACTTGTAGAGCGTCGCCCGCCCGATCCCGGTGGCTTTGGCGATCTGCGACATCGTCACCGACGTCAGTCCGTGCTGTGCTACGAGGTCGGCGGTCGCGTCGAGGACGGCGGCCTGCACGGTCCGGCGGTGTTCCTCGATCGTGGTCGTCCAGAGCCTGGGCACGAAGTAATCATACGTCGCGGCCCCCTGGCGTCACCATGACTCATGGTGCGACACTCTGTCTCGAAAAACCGATAGGCGCTTGAGAGGCAGATGCTCCATGGACGATCAAACGGTGAACAGCGACGGTCAGAGTTCGACCACTCGTCTGGTGAAGGCCTCGTCCGATGCTCGCGCGACGGCGACTGGTCGGGCCCCGCGCTGGTTCAAGGTGCTGGCGGTGGTCGGGGCAGCGCTGCTGTTGCTGGTGATCGCGATTCTGCTCGCCGGTCACGGGCCCGGCCGGCACATGCACGGTGCGGCCCCCGCAGCCGCGCTGCGAGCCGTTCGTCTCGCTCCACGCCGTTGGGCCACACGGTCATGCCGACAACTTGGCGGGCAAGGTCCAGTCGGCGTTTTCCGAACGTCCGGACGGTCTTCTCGACGATGGTCATGACTGCGTCGTGGATGTGCTGGCCGTCGTGGCTGTCCCAGCCTCTTGCGCGGCACAGCGGCATGGCCACTTCGATGATGCTGCTCGCGGCGATGTCGTCGCGGTGGGACACCGGGATGAAGGTCAGCATCGGCATGAATCGCACTACCAGCTGTACGAGGGGATCGGTGTCGGACAGGTGCTCGGGTCGAGCCGGCGGTTGACCGGTCGGCATGGCGGATGTCCGCTTGTGCTGCGACACCATGAGAAACTGTCGGGCGAGTTTCTTCGCCCAGACGAGCAGCAGTTCGGGGTTGGGCTGCTTGGCCTCGCATACACCCGCTAGTTCCGCGGATTGCCCCGGTCCTTTGGTCAGGCCGGCGTTGGTGAGGTGCAGGGCACGGATGGGGCGGCCGGATGCGGCTACCGCGATCCATCGGTCGAACAGGTGGGTGAGTCCGCCGTCGTCGCAGAGGTCGGCGATGGACCATGTTCCGCGGTTGCGGCTTCGATGTTTGACTGATGCGAGATCAACTTGGCCGTTGGCGAAGAGCACCATGAAGTCTTCGTGGTGCTCGCAGACGACCGCGATCGGCCCATCGGGCTCGAACAAGCCATAGCACCACCGGGCGATGACTTCGCACTGGAAGCGGAAGTTGGCCTGGGCTTCGGCGCCATCGTCTTCTGGGGCATCGGGCAGTTCCAAGACAAGCGGCAGAGCCTCTTGTTGCTGCCCTGTCATGGCCACCTCCAAGACGACACAGCGCAACGTAGTCTTTCGACTTCGCAGCGCTGCATTCTTCGTACCGGAAGGTGAGCACGGCGTAAAGACCTAGATCGGCCCGTTCACGTCAACGGCTTGGTGCCTGTCTATCGCCCTGATAGCCATAGTCCGGCTTTTCACGGCGCAGATCGCAGGACGCCCTAGGGCAGCTTCGTCGTGATCATCAGGCGAACGGCCCCCTTGCGCGACCCCGAACCTTGTTCAAAGTCGCACGTCTAGCTGCTAGAATACGCCTGTATTACACTCGCCTGGTGCCGTACGAGTGGGAAGAGTGGGCGTTGCAGGCCCTGGCGGGCATCCAGCCCTATGAAGTCCGCCAGGTCTTGGAGGCCAAGCAGCGGTGGCCGCGTCCCGGTGCTGACGCCACCGGGTTGCGGGTGCTGACCGTGTGGGCTCGCACCCGCAACGGTCGGCCTTTGATCGTGGCCGTGCACCACGTCGACGGCTTCACCTGGAAGATCATCGGCGCACGAGACATGAGCGACACCGAACGTGCCGACTTCACCCGATGGGAGCAGACGCGTTGAGCGACAACCAGCACCTGCCACGCACCCCGGAAGAGGCCGCCGCGCTGATGAAGGACCTCACCTTCGACCCGGCACCGACGACCGCGGAGCAGGAAGCGGAACTGCTCGCCTCCCTCCCGCCAGAAGGCGCCGAGGTCATGGTCGTGCGGTCGCTGCGCATGCCGACCGATCTCGATGACGCGGTCACCACCGCCGCCAAGGACGCCGGCGTCACCAAAACCGCCTGGATCCGCCAGGCGATCGAAATTGTGCTGACCATGCAGTCCGACGACGATCAGCCGATCTCCCGCGCCGACGCCCTGCGCGCGCTCACTTTGCTCCGCCCGGTCCGCCGCGCCGCGTGAGCACGTAGACCACCGCCGGGTGTTGCGGAGCGACTTGGCGGCGGGCCCCAGGATCAGCTGTACTTTCGGCGAGCCGACCAGCTTATTGATGAACTGAATGGAACGGCTGGTGAGGTTCCCGAGCTGGCCGTCGCGCAGGATGCGGAGGCTGGTCAAGAACCTGGTACAGCGTCAGGGACCGAATCTTGAACGCGGAGAGTCGGTGGCGCCAGATCCGTCCGCGCTGGCGATGCATGTGTGCGGAATTCAGCATCGCCTGGCATACCGTGAGCAGCGCACTGCGGCCTGGGTTGGACGAACCGTCAAAGACCGTCGGGTAGTAGCGCTCCGAGCGGACGTCCTCCACGTGGGAGTTGAACTTATGGGCGTCCAAGTGGCTCACAAACGTCAGGCCAGGACGCCACGCTGGCCGCCTAGTGTGGCGACGGAGTGACCGTACTCCTGGTAAATCGCCTGGATGTCGGCTCAGTCGCAGTGTACTCAGCAACGCATACGCGGCGACCGCTGATCAGGTGCACGCTCATCGGCAAGACCGGGCGTCAGCATGGGCGAATCCCAGAGCCTCGTCACGCAGCCCTTCCAGCACTTCGACGTTATGCAGCATGACGCCGGGGTTGTAGCTATGGGTCACCTTCAGCCTCGACATCCGATCGAGCACCTCCTCGTCGGTCAGCTGGGCCAGCCACGCTGCGATCTGCTGGTTGCTTGGGGATCCGTCCACCTGGCCGATCAGACCGACCAGGTCTGTCCGGACGACTGCCGCGCCCAGGCGCTGAATTTGGCGATCTGCGGCCGACGTCGTCGAACCCATCGACATCGCGTGGCGTTCGTCCTGGTGACCAACGGCGATCTCATAGCGCGTCCGAAGCGCCGGCTCGGGCGGCTCCGTGCCCGTGACGAGGCGCGGCACCGCCTGGGTACGGACCCAATGGGAGATCTCATCGAGCTCCTGCATCAGCACCGGCCACCGGCTCGTGCCCGGTCGATTGATCCCGATCGTCGGAAACAGGGTGACGGGGATGGTGGTGCCGATCGGGGTCTCCGCGATGACGTCGCCGACGCGTAGCGGCTCTTCGGGCCGCGGTGGCAGGTCGCGTACCGAGCGGGGCATCTGGTTGTCCTGGTACATGGCAGCCAAGCGGACCGCGGTGATCGCGGGCGTCCTGTGCTTCGCATGGTTCGTGTGGAGCACCAGTCGAGCCAGAGGGTGCGTCTGAGGATCGCTCTGACGGTGGAAGGGCTGCAGGCGATCGATCCGCCGCACGAGTTCGCTGCCAGCTCGGAGCGATGGCGGACGGTTACGGAGCTGCTTTTTCGTCCACTCCTCGAACTTTTCGTATGTGTCCGACGCGGGTATCTCGACGAGCCTAGCCGCCTTCTCGTCGAGCGGCGCACCGTCCAAGAACTCGACCTCGGCGAACAGCGTGTGCTCAAGCGCGGCCCGCAGTGCCACTAACGCGTCGGCGACGAGGAGTGGCACCTTGCGTGGGATCGGAGCCACGCTGCCCACGACGGTCCGGCTGAACGACCCCGCCGGAACCTCACGCAAGCCGAGCACGCCTTGGGCCTGTGTCTGGTAGGCGAAGAGCAGATCGCCGACCTGTCCGATCAGCTCATCCGCGTGCGACAGCGTCGCAGCGACGCCGAGATGGCGCTCGGGGAGCCAATGGGGCATCGAGTCCGTCACGCCGCGATTTTACGTGGGTCTCGAAGTCGCGCACCCCTCGTGCAACTCCCCCACCGACGAGTCGCCCCAGGCTTTACCCGAGTCCTGGTCGCTTGCGGCTGAGTGCGGGCGGCGAGTTTCCTCGAACCGCATTCCAGTGGCCGGGGCGTCAGCACCATCGCCATCGGCCGGTTGCTGGGCAATGCAGCAGAGTCCACAAACCGTTAAACCTGCCTGCCATCCGTAGGAAGGACGGCGCGACTCTCTGAGTCGCGCCGCTTCGTTGGTCGGGATCACACTGAAGTCGTCGGACCGCAGTAACGGATACGCTTTGCCCCTGAGCTGCCGGTATGCGGTTCGAATTCTGCCAGGTATGGTCCACCGATAGTCCCTGACCTGGGGAAACGCCAGGCGGTGGTTGGGCAGTGCGACGAACCGCCTCTGCCAGATATGCGGTGGGCTGGAAAAACGTCGCGGTCGCAGAGCCGATCACCGATGCACCGATAATGTCGCCGGCACCCGTTGCTCCTGTAGCAGGAACGGCAGGTTGGTCGTCTCTGTCGATCGGCAGGTCCCGGGCGGCACTCGCCCCCAGGGTCACCGGTTCGCCGGGCGTAGTAGTCAGCGCTGCGTCGGCACTGGCCGAATCGTCCGAAGCGCCTCGATGCCCATCAGTCCCATGTTGGTGACCACGGCGTCCAGTTGAGGGTCGGGACCGGGCAAGCGGTTGTCGTAGGCGGTGGCGACCAGCGCACCGGTGTCGCCGTCGTAGAGCAGCCCGAAGGACCGGTCGAGCTGCCACTGGTGCTTCTTCGCGCTGGCGTACCGCGCCAGCTCCGCGCGAGCGGCTGCGGGGGCGACGTAGGGCGGATGCGTCATCCACACGAGCACGAAGCTGTCGCCACGTCGTGTTCCGCCGGGCATGGCGGCGCTGTGTGGACGCCCGTCCGCGCGGGTCTGGCCGGCGAGACGCTCACCCAGACCGGCCCACCGTCGTTGCGTAGGGGTGTCTCCGCCCAGAAGAGTGGCGGACATCGCCAGCCATCCCGGTTCTGCCCGAGCGGCGAGGTTGTCAACGAGCTGCAACAGGCCCCGATCCGCCATCAGGCGGGGCTTGTCAGCCGGGGTCCGGCGGTATCCGAGCCGGTGCATGTACCAGGCGTCGAGAGCGTCCGTCCGGCTCGTCAGGAGCTCCAGCTGCTGTTTGCGGTACTTGCGCCGGTCCCTGACCCGGGGCGCGCCAAGCTGTGGGAGCTCGCGATGTACGGCATCGGGATCGGGTTCGGCGTACAGCTTCGCGGCGAGGAAGTACAGATAGAAGTCGAGTTCGTCGACAGCATGGAACCGTCGTGTGATGTCCGGCTCGGTGCGCCGGCGTAGGTACAACAGCAACTCCGCGGGCCGGTCGATGAGTTCGCTGATGATGCGCAGGTCATGCAGCGAGACAGTCCACGGCAGGGCACTGTCGGTCAGTAGGCCGGCGGCGACGAGGTCGCTCGTCACGGTGGCGATGCCGGACAGGTCCTCGAGACTGACCGCGAAGGCGTGCACTTCGCACACACCGCTGAGATCCAGCCAACTGTTGTCGCGCAGGCGTAGCCCGCCGTCGTCGAGTATGCGCCGGCGGAGCCGCTCGCTCTGGTTCCCGGCGTCGGTGACGATGCGACGGAGGTCCTGCCGCAGCCGCAGCGGATCCCCGGTCCGCGACCGCGCGCGCAGGGCCACAGCCTTGCCTTCGATGATGATCGCGACGTCGTCGCAGATGAGCAGGCCGTCGCCCTCGACTACCTTGGTGTAGCGTGCCGGTTCGGTTTCGGCGCCTGTGGCCGGGACGAAATACTCCAGGCCCAGATGCGTGACGCACCCGGGCAGATGCGCCGCGATGAGATCAGCTGCTGCCTGCTCGACGTACTGGCCGCGGTGCTTGCTGTAGACGTCCCAGGCGCGCTGATCCAAACGCAGCGCCTCCTCCACCCGCTCGCGAATCGCCGGAATCAGCAGCCCGCCGTGCACGACGACGAAGCTACCGTCGGGATCTCGCAAGATTGGGCGTACCCGCAGCGGAGACCGGCCCTGAAAGAACTCCAGCGCCACCTCGGCCGACGGCCGCTGCACCAGCGGCGTTGTATACAGGTCGAGCACGGTGCGGACAGTCTCCACATCGACGCCGGCACTGCGGGCGATGACCTCTTCGGTGAAGGTCGAGCAGGCAGCGGGATTGTCCCAGACCTGAGCCCACAGGTGCCGAGCCTGCGCGACCACCTCCGGTGGCAGGTCACCAGCCGTCGCAGTGTCAGAGTCGGCCAACTGCCTGAACTCGCGCAACGCACCGAAGCGGCCGTGCCAGGCCTCGTCGTGCAGGGCCTGCAAGGCCGAGAACACGTCCCTGATCTGCCTCACCGTGCAGCCCATGACCCTGCGGCAGGCGTCTTGCACGGCTGGCTGGTCGAACAGCGCCGTCAAGGTGTCCTCAACCATGTGGCCGTATGCGACGTTACGCACCGCCACCTCACGCAGCCGTGCGCCGAAGCTCAGGCGTCGCAACGGATCAGCGTCCAGCGCGGAACCGAACATGATCAGCATGGAGCCCGCGTCAAAGGCCTCCCTGGCGGCGATCTGAATGTCCTCGACAATCTGCTCCGGCCTCATCACCGGCTGGTCCCCGTCGCCTCCTGCGGAGGCAGCACGGCTACCGCGCGCCGCCATGATCAGCGCCACGAGCTCGATCACTGCGGCACTACCTTCGTGTTCGGTCTCTTGGAAGGTCTCCGGGTTAGCCATCGCGTTGTGAAGCCGGACGTACTCGAGAACGTCGAAGGCATCGCACTGCGCGGTCAGCCGCGCGATGCGCTGTACCGCATCAGTGAGCCGCGCACCGGCAAGCGCTGCTGCGGCGTCCAGATCGCCCAGCTCGGCGTACTGCCCGAACCGTTCAAGCCCCTCCAAGGCAAGTCGAATCGGGCGAGGAAGGTCGCGACCTGATGCCCCGACCTGCTTCGCGCGACGAAGCCTACGGCGCTTCTCCGCCTTCCTGCGCTTCACGCCTGACACACCAAGATCGTACGTCCGGTTGCGCTCGCTGCTGGCCCCCCGAGCCGGCAACGAGCCCTCAATTTGACGCCACGAATACTCCTGGTGACCTTGCAGCACGGGATCCTGCCGGCCTGCCAACCGGCGTAGTCGATCCCACCCTGTCACACATTGGCGGACAGTCGTTACGGCCTGTGGATGTGCTCCGCCCATGCTGCGCCGTCCCACCAGCGCAGCTGCCCCGGCACCTGAGGGTCCGGGTACCAGCCGGCGCCCGGGGCGGCCGCGGCAGAAACCTGCCGGCGGCCGAGCAGCCGCCCCAGCACGCCTGAGCGTCGGTCGGGAGCCGCAGTGTCGGCGGCCGACGGGGCCGCAGGTGGCGGTGCGGACGGTTGCCTCGATGGGTCTGGGGCAGGCTGCGCCACAGGAGCCACAGGAGCCGCAGGCGCCGGGGCTAGCCGTTGCTCCGGGGCGGGTCGGGGCGGTGCTGCCTGGCCGCTGGACGCCTGGAGCCTCCCGAGCGGAGCTGTCTGCGCGGGCGGCGAAGCCAACGCCGGTGGCCGCACCGAAGTGTTCGTCGACTCCGTGCCGCCGACCCGTTCCGGGGTTCGCCCTGCGGTGATCGCGGTAGGACGGACGGTGTCGAGTCCGGCACGGACCTGCCTGACTACGGTCGCGTACCGGTCGAAGGCGACGGTGCCGGGCCAGGTGAGCCGGGCAGCGCCGAACTCCTCTGGAGTCGGCGGCCGGTCGAGCGCCTCCTCGATCTGGACGAATCGTGGGGCCTCGGCGGCCAGCCTGCGGAGGTCCCACGAGAGGCGGTTGCCCTCAATGTCCTCAGCCGCGCGACTGTTGGGGACGTACCGGCCACCGAGGGCGGTGAAGACCCGGTTGCAGAACGCCGCCCGGCCATAGGGCATCAGCTGCACGCGAGCCTGCTCGACCGCTGCCCTTTCGCCGACGGCGGCGTAGAGCGCGGCGAGGTCTCCACCGAACCACGAATTGGCGACCGGCGCCCCGAGGGTGGCGAACTGCTTGGCGGTAGGGAGCTTGCCGCGGCGGGTGACGGCAAGGTTCACCTGGCGGGCGAGCTCGCGCAGCGGCACCTCCCAGGCGCGGTTCAGCGCAGTCTCCAGGTTCTGGGCGGTCCATGCGCGGCGATGCGCGGTGACGATGTCGCGGAGGATCTCGAACCCGTCGCGGCGAACGCCCCCGCCCATCGACATCGTCACGGTGACGCCGATGCCTGCGTCGAGGACGCGGCGGTCGGCCCACAGTTCCTTCGGGGGACCTAGCCGCCGCTGCGCGGCGCGCAGGTCACCGAACAGTTGCGGGTCGACCGGTGTGCCGGCAGCGGCGAGGGCCTTGACGTCGCGGCTGTAGTGCTCTGCCGCGCCGTCGATGTCAGTGCGGGAGTACGGGCCTTCGCAGTAGTACCAGCAGGTGAGCGCTATGTTGTTCCAGAAGGTCAGAGCGGGGCCGAACGCGGCGACCATCTCCGCGTGTGGGAACAGCGTCGAGACGATGCGGTCGGGGTAGCGCGGAACGCACGCGCCGCCCCACAGGGCGTCGATGTCGACGAGCACGGCTGAGGGCAGAACCCGCTCGAAATCGGGGCGGGTGAACGGCACGTCCTCGCCGATGCCGAAGCCGCGGCCTGGCGCCAGGTCCGGTGGCGCCGGCATGCCGGACACCTGCCGCGCGTGGATGGTGTCGAACGCGGCCCAGTAGCGGCGCAGGACGTCGAGGCGGCGCTGGATGGGGGAACGAATCTCGTCGGTGCCGAGGTAGCTGGCGAGGATCTTCGCGACCTCCTCGACCGGCAGGTTCTTTTCAGCGGCGGCCTGCTCGACCTTCGCTGAGGCCTGCACATACAGCCGCGGCTCAGGCAGAGCGGTGGTGATCTCCTCGCCCGCGGCTACCGCCTCGCCGAGGTAGTCCAGCAGCGCCAGCCAGTTGCCGCCGAAGTAGGCGGCGGCCGCTGGTTGCAGCGCCTTTGTCAGTACCGCGCGTGCGGTGGGCGCGTCCTTGTTCGCCTTCGCGTAGTACCGGCGAACCAGCGGCCGGAGCACCTCGGCGCGCCAGCGGCTCACTGTCTGCCGGCCGACGACCTGGCGGAGCGCGTCGAGCAGCGCTACCTTCGTCGCGGTCTGCTCCGCGGTCGGGAGCTGTGACCAGCCGTTGCCCGGACGCATCCGGGTCAGCGCGGAGTGCACATGCTCGCTCGTGAGTCCGAGCGCGGTGTAGGAGACGTCGACCGCGGCCCAGGCGGCGTCTCGGGCGGCGGGCACGTGCGCGCCGGCGTCGGGGCCGCGCAGGATCAGTGGTGCGTAGAGGGTGTTGGCGAACGGGATAAGCAGCGCCCAGTTGGCCAGCGCGTCCGGGTTGCCGCTGAACTTGACGCGTACGCCGTCGGTCGCCGCGGTGTTCATCGCCCACCGCGGCTCGATGGCGTAGTACGCGGGGAGGTTGACCGTTCCCGGCTTGATCGGCGCGGACTCCGGCAGCCACCACGCGCCCGCGGCCTGTTGCGTGGCGAGGTCGAACCCCTCCTTGAGCGCCGCACGGGTCGAGGCGGGAACGTGCCGGAGCGTGAGTGCCCTGGTGGCTCCGGCGGCGGTCACCTGCACGGGGGGCTTGCCTGCGAACGCCGCAGCGGTGACCGCGGCCAGCAGCTCGTCCACCGCGGCGAACCGCTTGCCGGCACCGGCCTCGTCCTCGACGGCCAGCCACTCCTCTGCATTTGTGGTCGCGGCCAGTCGGCGCCCCAGGCTGTCAGTCACGCAAGCCTCGCATCACCTCGACGTACTGCTCGAACGTCACCGGGTTGGCGGTGCTGGCCGCGTAGGCGGCGTACCGGGCGGCCAGCGCCTCCCGTTCGCGTTCCGCGCGGCGGGTCTCGACCCGATCGGCGTCGTACACCACGCGGGTGGCGATCTCGCCGCGCTCGAACAGGACGAAGGCGTCCATCCGGCCGGCTTCGTCACCGCCGGTAGTTCCGGGCGACGGCGGCCGGGTGCCGCCCGGGCGGGCATCGAGCGTCGCGTCCCCGGTGACCGGGTCCATGTCGTTCTCGGCGTAAAGGGTGTCCAGGTGCTCGTTGAGGCCAAGCTCAGCGTGCAGCACGACGTCGAGGAATTGCTGCTCCGGGCCGACCCGGCCGATCAGCGCCGGGTGGAGCAGCACGCGGATCCCGCGGCCGATGAACTGGTAGAACTCGCTGAAGCTGCCGTACGGGCGCATCGGGACGACGACGCAGATTGGCGGGAAGTCGTAGCCCTGGCCGAGCATCTTCAACTGCACAATCGCGTCCAGGTCGCCGGCATCGGACTCGAACCGCTCGCGGACCCGCTTGATCTGGGTGTCGGTCATCGAGTGGTGCAACACGTCGCAGGCGATGCCGTGCTCGTTGGCGATGCGGGAGATCTGCTCGGCGTGCGCCTGCCCCATCGCCGCGAACAACACCCTCGGCTTGACCGGGAACAGCAGCTCCCGCTGAGCGTCCAGCGCGCTGGCCACCGCCCGCATGACCTGGCGGATGGGTTCGGTGGACCGTGCGGTGATACGTGACAGTTTGCGTTCGTCTCCGAGTACGGCGAGCAGCGCGTCGCGGCCGACGATCTCCTCTCGGCGCCCGTCGGGCCACACCAGCTCGTAGGTGGTCACTGCGGTGTCGGGGACGAAAGGCAGCACCCGCAGGTTCTTGGCGTTGCCGTCTGCGATGGAGTCGATCAGCCGGTAGCGGTAGACGACGTCGCCGTCGATCGGTTTGCCGTCCAGGCGGGTGAAGCAGGCGCTCATCAGCAGCGACCGGGCGCCAGCAAAGTGCGCGAACAGTCGCTGGTAGGACTCCGCGGCGGCGATGTGCGCCTCGTCGACGACGATCATGTCCACGTCGCCGGGGGCGAGCTTGGCCAGCAGGTCGTCGGGGTCGTCACCGGTGCCCAGGGAATGGAAGTTGGTCACGATCACGTCGGCGGCGAGCAACTGTTCTCGCGTGACGCGCCGGATGCCGCCGGTGTCCCGGTCGAGCACCCGCACCACTGGCGGGCGGCGGCCGGGGATGAGCGGGCCGCCGGGGAGCCCGTAGAGGGCGTTGCCAGGCGTCTGGTGGTCGAAGGCGCGATCGAATGCGCCCCGGATGACATTGCCCGGCGTGACGACCAACGCGCGGCGCCGGGTGAACGCTAGGGCCGCGACCACGCCGAGGACCGTTTTGCCGGCACCGACGCTCATCACGCAGGCGGCCTTCGTGCCACCGGAGCCGTAGTAGTTGCCGAGCGCGGCGAATGCTTGCTTCTGACACTCCCGCAGCGTGCGGAGGTCGACGGCGGATCGGACGCCGACGAAGTACCCGGAGGAGGTCGGCGTCGCAGCGCGTGGTGAGGGTGCCAACGCCCACATCGGGTCGGGGGCCATGTCGGGCGTCTCCACATGGGGATCGGGAATGACGAGGAGGGCAAGCGCGGCGTCGCGAGTGAGTACCGCTTGAAGCTGGGCAATGCAGCGGGCGGCGTCGGTGCGGATCGCGTCGTAGGAGAACCGGACGACGGCACGGCCGGTGGCGGTCAGGTCGTTCTGCCGGAGCCGGTCGTACGTGAACGCCGCACGGGTGCCATGCACGGCGAAGCCGTCGAGCTCGACAGCGACAGCCAGCTCGTCGCCGACGATCTCGTAGTCCAAGCGATAGGTGTGTCCGTCGACGGTGACCTCGGCCTGCGGGCGGACGCGAGCGGCGATCGCCCGGGACGCGGCCGGCGTGAGTACCCACCGCAGGAACGCCCACTCGAGGAACGAGTCGCTGGGCAGCACATCCGCCAGCGACGTGACCTTGCCCGCCTGGGTGGGAATCATCCGCCGTTGTCCTCCGCGGCGAACGCTACACACCGCTCCCGTGCGCGCCGGGCAGGTGGAGTGTCGCTGTTGTCGAACTGGTCGGCGAGCTCCAGCACCCGGGCTGCGTCGCCGAGCGCCCCCTCGGTGAGGTAGAGGTCAAGAAGTGTCCGGAACGCCGTGATGCTGACGAACCGCACCCCGCCGTCACGGTGCTCATAGGTGACCGCGCCGGGGCAAGCCTGGATCAGTTGGAGGTCTAGCCAGCACAGCCGTTCCAGCTCGACGAATGCCTGCGGCCCCTCGGCGCGACGCGACCACAGCAGCGAGATGACCTCCTGGATCGCGAAGTGGTAATCGGCGGGTTCACCGGGTAGCTCGAGAGCTTCGGCGAGGGTGCGCAGCACCCGGGCCGTTGTCGCCTTACGGGAATCATCGAGACGGTGAGCACCGGCAGGGGCCTGACTGGTGGTTCCGTTTGGCAGCGGCCAACTCAGCGACGGCGGCATGTCCGGCCAGCGGTTCACTGTCGGGCGGACGCTGCGCTGCCTGAGCTTGGACACGTCCAGCCCGGGCGGCGGGGAGTAGCGGACGCCTGGCATATCCGCGAAGCGCGGGAACCACAGCGGCACCTGCGAACTCATCGGACGCCCTTCCCCGCAACGGCGGCGGCGGGGCCGCGTTGCTGAATCAGCACGTAAAGTACCGACGGCCGGCTACGTTGTCACGCTGCGCCGCCCCGACGCACCCTCATCAATGAGTAGCCGGGCTGGCCGTCAGACTCCGTCTCGATCGCTGTCCGTCAGCCGACCGGCCGGATGCCGCCGATAGCACCCGAAAGGGTGACAGAGCTGCGTGAACCAACCGCTCCTCCTACTCTGGACGTGAGAACCATGACGGGGGTAGATGCGCCGATCGTGGAGGTCCTATGGCGACGAGGATGACGGCAGCCGCGGAACGGGGCACTCTTTCGTCGTGGGCCGCCGGGCAGCGGAAGCTACGGCCGCAGCGGTTCACCACCGCTACGGATGGGCTGCGGTTCGCGTTCTACGGCCGGATGTCCACCGTCGACTTCCAAGACCGGGCTTCGTCCTGCCGGTGGCAGCGCGACTACGCCGAAGACTTGATCGCCAGTCACGGCCGGATCGTGGTCGACTTCTTCGACGAGGGCACCTCTCGCCGGGTGGCCTGGTCGGACCGGCCGCAGGCGGCACGGCTGCTCGCCGCCGTGACAGACGCGGCACGCGGGTTCGACGCGATCGTCGTCGGTGAGTACGAGCGCGCCTTTCACGGCCAGCAGCTTGAACAGTTGACCCCTCTCCTCGTTCGGCACGGCGTGCAGCTGTGGCTGCCGGAAACCTACGGGCCGGTGGACTTCGACAACCCCCGGCAGTTGGCGCTGCTGGACCTGCTGGGCGTGCACTCCCAGCGGGAGGTGTCCCGGGCCCGGCATCGCACAACTGCAGCCATGCGCGCCCAAGCCGAGTTGCAGGGTCGACATCTCGGCGGTCGGCCACCCTATGGCTATCGCCTTGTGGACGCCGGCCCGCATCCGAACCGCGCTCACGCCGCTTGGGGACGCCGTCTGCATCGCCTAGAGCCCGACCCTGCCACCGCGCCCCCTGTGCGGTGGATTTTCGAGCAGCGGCTCGCGGGGCGCAGCGTGGCCAGCATCGCCCGCGCCCTCAACGACACCGGCATCCCCTGCCCGTCCGGCGCCGACCCGGCACGTAACCCGCACCGCAGCGGCCGATGCTGGATACTGACCACGGTCGCGGCGATCCTGGCCAATCCCCGATACACCGGCCGCCAGGTGTGGAACCGGCAGCGCACCGACCAGGACGACGTCGAGCCCGATGGAACTCTCGCGCGGCACCGCGAGGTCCAGCGCTGGAACACCGCCCCGCACTGGGTCATCTCCCGACAGATCGCGCACCCACCGCTGGTCACCGAGGAGCAGTTCGTCGCGGCTCAGGCGATCCACACCGCGCCGACGCCAACCGACGGCGCCCATCGCCACTACCTGCTTGCCGGCCTCGTGTGCTGCGGCATCTGCGGCCGGATCATGGACTCCCATTGGGTCCACGGCCGACCAGGCTACCGCTGCCGCCACGGCCACACCAGCAGCCGCACCAAGACCTCACCGCGGCCGAAGACTCTGTACATCCGGGAAGACCACCTCCTCGACCGCATCCGCCACGAACGCGGACTTCACCGCCACCACCCCGCGCTGCGCAGCCCCGACTCAGTGAAGGTCGCTTCCTACCTGTGCACGGCTACAGGACGCCGACGAGCTGCGGTGCGGGTGTGAGGTTGAGGTGGCTGACGGCGTCGCGGAGGTCCGTAGGCCAGATCCACAGCCGGTATTCCGGGTCGATGTCGGCGTAGTCCTCGGGGCCGTGCAGGACTCGAGTGCGCATGTCGGCGCAGTATCGCTCGCGCCAGGACCGCTCATGGACGGTGAGCGGCTGGTCGGTGACCTTCTTGCGGGTGATCTGAAACAGCTTCTCGATGGCCCGGTACTCGTAGGCCAACAGCGTCTGTGGGTCGGCCCAAATCCCGGCGCGGTTGGTGCGGGCATCGGCGGCGGCCTGAATCAGCAGGGCCAGGTCCTCAGCGCCGGGAATGGACGGGTAGATCACGAATGGGGCGGCCCAGCCGGCGGTGACGAGGTCGAGGTTGAACGTTGGCCGCTGGTGCTTGGGGATCTCGCGGCGTTCCTTCTCGGTGTAGTTCGGGGCGACGTAGGCCAGCAGCCGGTGGTTGTCGTCGAAGGGGCTGTCGGCTGTTCGGATGAAGATGGACCGCGGTGTCCCGCCCGGTCGGGCCAGGCGGGTGGTGATGTTCTGCTTGCCGAACGCGGACGCGGCCTGGCCCTGGGTGAAGTGCAGGCTTCCCGCTTGTCCGGTCTCCAGCTTGGGAAGTAGGAACTCGGCCAGGCCGGGGCCGACGGGCGCCTTGCCCTGGCGGATCCACTGCGCGAGCTGCGCGAAATCTTGGTCGATCTCGCTGGCCCGCTGGACGCTGCGGGCGGTGACCTCGGGGGTGTCCACGGACAGCATCCGCACCGGCATGCGCAGGTTCGGGGTGTCCCCGTCGGTGACATCAACCAGAGCACGAGACCCCAGCGACGGCATGCTCTCCCCCGCCGGCGACCAGAAGATCTGCACAGCCTCGATCACGGGTCGCCTCCAAGACCTACACGGCACCACTGTCACCAGCGAGTGCACCACGACCAGAGCAGCAGGCCAGCGATAGTGGCAGGAATCCGACCACGAGGTCCAAGCCAAAGCGGATGGCAGCCGCGATCGCTTCTCTACAGGCGGCCCTCGACCATCACCTGCCGCAGTCGACGTTGGTCGATCACGTGCGTCAGGTACGTGGCGGGTCAGCCGCCAGCGCGCCGTCCTCGACGCTGCCGCTCAGCGGGTTTTCCTTGTCGCTCGTTTGCGGGGCGGCGTCAACAGCTCGGCGATCGCGGTGATCGCTGATGGCACCAGACGGTAGTACGCCCAGACTCCGCGCTTCTCGCGCTCGATCAGGCCGGCCTCGGTGAGGATCCGTAGGTGGTGACTCACGGTTGGCTGGGACAGACCGAGCGGCGCGGTGAGGTCACTCACGGACGCCTCGCCTTCGGGGGCCGACTGGATCAGACTGAGCAGTCGCAGCCTGGCCGGATCAGCGAAGGCTTTGAGCACTCCCGCGAGCCGCTCGGCATCGGCACGTTTGATCGGCTCGCCAGCGAGGGGCGAGATCGCAGGCGTTGACGTTTTCGCGGTTCCCACGTCTTGCATCGTTGCAGCAACACCCCTGCAAGGCTTGTGAAACGAGGGGCGAATCACGCTAACTTCACCGCGTAGGCCCTCCACGGCTGTTGCCGTCTTGTCGGTGTCTATATGGCGAGGACCCGGTCGACAGAGATCGGCGGAACCAGTAACCGCTGACTCCGAGGAAGGCTTGGTCAACTTCCATGGGCGACGAGTGGCGTTCGTGGTGGTCGCGGACGGTGACTGCAAGGTACCGCATCTGTTGTGGTCCGCTCGGGAACGGGTCACCGCCGCTCGTGCCGATGGTGGCATCGCGACAGTCTGAAAGCTGCCGACGACCCGGCCAGCGCCGGTGCCAAGGTCTCGCACGTGCAGCGGGGTCCGTTGGAGGTTTGGCGCCTACGACGGAACGACGAATTCGGTGTTGACGTAGCTTGGGCGGAGGCGGCCGATCCAGGCGAGGTCGACGATGAACGCGCAGCCAAACTGCTGCGGATGGCTCATCCTTTGAACCCGCTTCACGACGGTGGCGTCGACCTCGGGCCAACCTTGATGCGGGCAGTCAGGGCGCCCTCTTCGTCTGGTACCAAATGTTCCAAGGCTAAGCTGGGAGTGCGCCTGACCTGACTCGTGGCGCCGTTCCTGTTGGCACGTAGACGGGGCGGCAAGGGGCGTCGGCGCTCAGGGGAGAGTCTTTAGTCTGGTCCGATGGACGGGTCTGGTGCCCCGCTAGGAATCTCGCTGTCATGGTCAGGCCCAGATACTGCGCCGAGGCTGCCGACTGCGGCTGCGCCGTCAAGGGCACCAATCTGGCCGGGGCTTGCACCCTCATCGAGAAGCTCGGCGAGGTGCTCCTGCTGGCCCTCGGTGGTGTTTCCCGCGGCAGCCACATCGTCTCGTTCTCCGGCGCCAGAGCGCCGCTCATCACTGTTGTCCATAACGGAGTGCCTTTCCCGGTTCAAGTTGAGGCAAACACACCGGCCGGCCTGGTGTGAACAGGGGCGTCACCGGCGTCACTTGGGGCAAGTAGGCTCGGCGCCTCGCCCCTGCTTGACCGAAGCGCTGGGCGACTGCGCCTGCCCGCGTTGCGCCGGGCCGCCTCGCTACGCCATGAGCGCCCGGCAGTGTCGCCGGGCTTGTGGTCGCGTTCTCATCGAGCAGGACAGCCTTCGACACTCGAGGCGCCAGTCGGCTCGCTGCCCAGCGCGTTGTGTAGCCGGGCGGGCCTGGTAGACAGCCGGTGGACAGGCTGAACGTCGGCGTGGTTACATCATTAGGTGATGATATCACCGTCGCCTGATGTAATCAGGTTGCTGGCGGACCCGATGCGAGCGCAGATCGTCGCGCTGCTCGCCGACGGCCCTGCCTGCACCTGCCACTTGGTGCAGGACACCGGGGCGAAGCAGTCGAACGTCTCGAATCATCTCCGGCTGCTACGCGAGGCCGGCCTGGTGGTCGCCGAACCGTACGGCCGGTTCACCTACTACCGTCTGGTGCCCGAGGCGCTGGAGGCCGCTGCAGGGCATCTCGCCGATCTGGCGAGCAGGGCTCGCGCCCGGTCCGGGGCTCGCAGGGAGTGCCCATGAGCAGCGTCGACCAGCGCGGGACGCAGCCCTCCGCGGTGGTGGCCCGGTTGTCCCGCCTCGATCAGTTCCTGCCGGTCTGGATCGGTGTGGCGATGGTGGCCGGCCTGCTTCTCGGTCGCCTTATCCCGGGCTTGAACAGTGCGCTGGAGGCGGTGAAGGTCGGCGGGATCTCCCTGCCGATCGCGGTCGGCTTGTTGGTCATGATGTATCCGGTGCTGGCCAAGGTCCGCTACGACCGGCTGGACACCGTCACCGGTGACCGGCGGCTGCTGCTGTCGTCGTTGCTGCTGAATTGGATCGTCGGGCCGGCGCTGATGTTCGCCCTGGCGTGGATTTTCCTGGCTGACCAGCCGGAGTACCGCACTGGTCTGATCATCGTCGGTTTGGCCCGTTGCATCGCCATGGTGATCATCTGGAACGACCTGGCCTGCGGGGACCGGGAAGCTGCTGCCGTCCTGGTTGCGCTGAACTCGGTTTTCCAGGTCCTCGCGTTCGGTTTGTTGGGCTGGTTCTATCTGACCCTGCTGCCGCAGTGGCTGGACCTGCCCGGCGCCGAGTTGGCCGTGTCTGGTTGGGACATCGCCGTCAACGTTCTGATCTTCCTCGGCGTCCCGCTGCTCGCCGGGTACCTGACCCGCCGGCTGGGCGAACGCGCGCGAGGCCGTGACTGGTACGAGGCCTGTTTCCTGCCGAGGATCGGTCCGGTCGCCCTGTACGGGCTGCTGTTCACCATCGTCATCCTGTTCGCGCTGCAGGGCGGGGCCATCACCTCCCGCCCCTGGGACGTGGTGCTGATCGCGGTGCCGCTGCTGGTCTACTTCGCGCTCATGTGGGCCGGGTCCTACGCCCTCGGTCGGGTGATCGGTTTGACCTATGAGCGCACCACCACCCTGGCGTTCACCGCCGCGGGCAACAACTTCGAACTCGCCATCGCCGTTGCCATCGGCACGTTCGGGGTAACCAGCGGCCAGGCTCTCGCCGGGGTGGTCGGTCCGCTGATCGAGGTGCCGGTGCTGGTAGCGCTGGTTTACGTCAGCCTCGGCCTGCGGCGTCGGCTGTTTCCCGACGCTGCGCCGGCGGTGCTGCGATGAACTGCCTGGACTGCGGCGCCACCGGCGTCGTGGGTGTCTGCACCGACTGCGGCGCCGCCGTGTGCCGCGATCACGTCGTCGTCGCCGAGGTGCACCTGACCCGCATCGCACCGGTCGACCGGCAGGAGACGGTCGAACCAGCGGCACGTCAGTTGCGCTGCACCACCTGCAACGCCGCCTATCTCGCCGCCACCAGCTGACCACCGCAAGGAGTGCTGACATGAGTGACAAGCCCAGCGTTCTGTTCGTCTGCGTGCACAACGCCGGTCGCTCCCAGATGGCCGCTGGCTGGCTGCGTCACCTCGCCGGCGATGCCGTCGAGGTCCGCTCCGCAGGCTCCGCGCCCGCCGACACGATCAATCCCGCCGCGGTGCAGGCCATGCGGGAGGTCGGCATCGACATCACCGGCCAGAGTCCCAAACTCCTGGAGTACGCCACCGCGGAGGCCTCGGACGTCATCGTCACCATGGGCTGCGGCGACGTGTGCCCGGTGTTTCCCGGCAAGCGTTACGAGGACTGGACACTCGACGACCCCGCCGGCAAGGGCGTCGAGGCCGTGCGTCTGATCCGCGACGACATCCGGGACCGGGTGCAGCAGCTGGTCCACGAGCTTGTCCCCGGCGCAGCCCGCTCCTGACGCCTTCTCGCCGTCGGCGACAGGACCGGCAGGTTCAGGCCACCGACGCCGCCGCCGTTCGTGCGGTTGCAACGCGACGTGGGTCGCCGCGCTGCGCCGAACAGCAGGTGGCGTTGAATCCAGGTCGGCGCGGCGCGCAGGTCTCGATCTGAGTACCCCCGCCGGTGCAGCCCAACATGCTGTCGCTGCCGAGCTCACCTACCCGGCCTCGTCGATCCGGCGGGCACGAGCGGTCCTGCCGGCAGGTCAGGAAGCCGGTACGGTTCTGGGCAGACCCTGCCTGCCGGCGGCGACGCTCGGCGGCCCGACGCCGGCCGGCTGAGGTCGCGGCCCAGTGGGGCAGTGGCGGAGGAGGGACGCGGGTGAGCAGGGACAGCTACGGCGAACAGCTCGACCGGCTCACCGGACTCCTCGCGGCGATGAGCCGAGACGCCGCGGCGGCCATCCGGGGCGCCAGCAGCGGCCTGCTGCAGGTCGACCGCGACGCCGCGGAGGCGGTGCTGCGCGGTGACGCCCTGCTCGACGCCCGGCGCACCGACGTGGAGGCGATGATTCCGCTGCTGGTGGCACGGCATCAGCCGGTCGCCGGGGACCTGCGGCTGGTGCTGTGCGCGATGCGCATCGCCGGGGACCTCGAACGCATGGGGGATCTGGCGGTGCATGTCGCCAAGGTCGCGCTGATGCGTCATCCCGTCACCGTCGTGCCGCCGATGGCCACGGGCGTGCTCACCACCCTGGCCGACGCCGCCACGCGGATCGCGGACAAGACCGCGGTCGTCCTGGCCACCCGGGACCCGCTGGACGCGATGCAGCTGGGTCTCGACGACGACGAGGTCGACGCCGCCCACGCCAGCCTGCTGTCGATGCTCGTATCGGCGTGGCCCTACGGCATCGAGTCCGCGATCGACCTGGCTCTCGTGGGCCGCTACTACGAGCGCTACGCCGACCACGCGGTCAACGTCGCCCGCCAGGTGGTGTACCTCGTGACCGGTGACATCCGGCTCTGACAGGGCTTCATTTTCCGGACATCTGGGCATCCGCCCGCCGCCATGTCACATTTCTGCAACGGTGGGCCACTTTCCGCGCCGTGGAGTTCACTTTTCGTTCACCTGCGTCCGGTGGGCCGGCTACCTGGCCCTCCTACCTTGGCTGACGTACGGCCCGGACGGGCTGATGCACCCCGATAGAGAGGCTTACCTGGTGAACCGCAACGTGCTTTCGCGGCGCGTCCTCGCTGGCGTCGCAGTCGCCGCGCTCGCGCTTGCCGGCTGCAGCGATAACGCCGAGAACACCGACGCCGCCGGTGGCGAGACCAAGCTCTCCGGCGAGGTGAAGGTTGACGGGTCGAGCACCGTGGCCCCTCTGAGCGAGGCCGCCGCCTCCATCTACAAGGAGGAGGGCGGTCAGGCCGGCGTGAACGTGTCCGTCGGCACCTCCGGCACCGGTGGTGGGTTCGAGAAGTTCTGCAAGGGTGAGACCGACATCTCCAACGCCTCCCGCCCGATCAAGGACGCGGAGAAGGCGGCCTGTGAGGCCGCTGGTATCAAGTTCAAGGAGCTGATCGTCGCCAACGACGCGCTCACCGTGGTCGTCAGCAAGGACAACACCTGGGCCGACTGCCTCACGGTCGACCAGCTGAAGAAGATCTGGGAGCCCAACTCCAAGGTCAACAACTGGAACCAGGTCGACCCGAAGTTCCCCAGCGAGCCGCTGAAGCTGTTCGGCGCGGGTACCGACTCGGGCACCTTCGACTACTTCACCGCCGAGATCAACGGTGAGGAGGGCGCGAGCCGCACCGACTACACCGCGTCGGAGAACGACAACGTTACGGTGCAGGGCGTGTCCGGCACCAAGGGTGGCCTCGGCTACTTCGGCTTCACCTACTTCGAGGAGAACGCCGCCAAGCTCAAGGCGCTGAAGGTCGACGGCGGCGCGGGCTGCGTCGAGCCGAGCCTGAAGACCGCCCAGGACAACACCTACAAGCCGCTGTCCCGCCCGCTGTTCATCTACGTCAGCGACGCCGGGGCCAAGAAGCCGCAGGTCGAGAACTTCGTCAGCTTCTACATCGAGTCGATCGACGACATCGTCAAGGAGGCGAAGTTCGTCCCGCTGACCGAGCAGCAGAAGGGCACGCTGAAGAGCGAGTTCGACGCCCTGAAGGCCGCGGTCTGACGTGACCACCAGCACCCAGAGCGCCGGTTCTGTCGCAGGGAACTCCCTGCGGCGGGGCCGGCGCCGCCCCATAGAGAGCATCGTCCAGGTGCTCCTTGTCGCCGCCGCGCTGGTGTCGATCGTGACCACGGTCGGCATCGTGATCGCCCTGGCCGATCCGACGATCGAGTTCTTCCAGCAGGTCAGCCTCGTCGAGTTCTTCACCACCACCAGCTGGACGCCGACATTCGC
Organism: Micromonospora endolithica; assembly: GCF_003626595.1. Classification (GTDB taxonomy): domain Bacteria; phylum Actinomycetota; class Actinomycetes; order Mycobacteriales; family Micromonosporaceae; genus Micromonospora; species Micromonospora endolithica. The sequence goes on from NZ_RBAK01000001.1 coordinate 128,524, forward strand.
GCAGAAAGCGTACGGCGTGCTGCCGCTGGTGTCGGCGACCCTGGTGGTGACGGCCATCGCCCTGATCATCGCGGTGCCGATCGGTCTCGGTTCGGCGATCTACCTGTCCGAGTACGCCAAGCCGGCGACCCGTAGGGTGCTCAAGCCGATCATCGAGCTGCTCGCGGGTGTGCCGACCGTGGTGTACGGCTTCGTGGCGCTGTTCGCGCTCAACCCCCTACTGCAGAAGTGGTGGCCCACCGACAACGGTCCGGGCTTCCAGAACCTGCTCATCGCGGGTATCGCGATGGGCATCATGATCGTTCCGACGATCGCCAGCATCTCCGAGGACTCGATGGCCGCCGTGCCGCGCAGCCTGCGCGAGGGCGCGTACGCGCTGGCCTCGACGAAGATGCAGGTGTCGACCCGTGTGGTGGTCCCGGCGGCCATCTCCGGCATCGTCGCCGCAGTCGTGCTGGGCGTCTCCCGCGCGGTGGGCGAGACGATGATCGTCACCATCGCCGGTGGCCTGACCTCCGACCGGGTGGTCTTCAACCCGCTGGAGGGCGCGGCCACCATGACCGCGTTCATCGCCAACATCTCCTCCGGTGACATCCCGGTCGGCTCGCTCGACTACGACTCGGTGTTCGCCGTCGGCGCGCTGCTGTTCCTGATCACTTTCGCGCTCAACGCCGTGTCGATCCGGATGGTCCGTCGCTTCAGGGAGGTCTACGAGTGAGCGCCCCCACCCTCACCCCTACCCGGCCGGAGCCCTCCGCGCCGGGTGCCGCGCTGACCCAGCGCCGCAGCCGCCCCGGCGAGGTGGCCTTCCGGCTGGCCATGCAGTCCTGCCTGGTCATCGCCTTCGGTGTGCTCGCCTCGCTGCTGGCCTGGGTGCTGATCAAGGGTTGGAACCGGTTGGACTCGCGGCTGTGGACCGAGATGCCCACCGGCCTGACCAGCCGGCTAGACGGTGCCGGCGTGCAGTCCGCCCTGGTCGGCACCTTGTGGATCATCTCGTTGGTCGCGGTGATCTGCCTGCCGATCGGCATCCTCTCCGCCATCTACCTGGAGGAGTACGCCGACAACACCCGCTGGTACAACCGGCTGCTGGAGCTGAACATCCAGAACCTCGCCGGCGTGCCGTCGATCATCTTCGGCATCCTCGGCCTGGGTATCATCGCCCGCGCACTCGGGCTCGGCTTCACCGTCATCACCGCCGCGATCGTGCTGTCGCTGCTGGTGCTCCCGGTGGTCATCATCGCCACCCGGGAGGCCATCCGGGCGGTGCCGCAGTCGATCCGTCAGGCGTCGTACGCGCTCGGCGCCACCAAGTGGCAGACCGTCTCGCGGCAGGTGCTGCCCTCCGCGGTGCCCGGCATCGCCACCGGCTCCATCCTGGCCCTGTCCCGCGCCATCGGCGAGGCCGCACCGCTGATCGTGCTCGGTGCGGTCACCTTCATCACCTTCAACCCGGACGGGCTGGACAGCGCCTACACGGCTCTGCCGATCCAGATCTACACCTTCATCACCCGCCCGCAGGCCGAGTTCGCCGAGCTTGCGGCCGGTGCGATCGTCCTGCTGCTGGCCATCGTGCTGGTGATGAACTCCATCGCGATCTTCGTGCGGAACCGGTTCGAGAAGCGTTGGTGAGCACCCGTGACGTATCAGCCGCTGCACCGCCGCCCCAAGAACGAGTCTGAGGTGAGAACCGTGAACCCCGATACCACCAGCCGCCCCGCGGTCAACATCGCCGGCGTCGGCGCCCAGCCGGTCGCCGGGCACCAGCCCCGCGCAGCCGCACCGGTCATGGAGCTGTCCGGCGTCAGCGTGTACTACGGCGCCTACGAGGCCGTGCGCGGCACGTCGATGCCGATCCAGGAGAAGCAGATCACCGCGATGATCGGCCCGTCCGGGTGCGGCAAGTCCACGATCCTGCGCTCGCTGAACCGGATGAACGACCTGATCCCCGGCGCCCGGGTGACCGGCTCGGTGACCTACCACGGTCAGGACCTGTACGCCAAGGACGTCGACCCGATCGAGGTCCGCCGCCGCATCGGCATGGTCTTCCAGAAGCCGAACCCGTTCCCGAAGTCGATCTACGACAACGTCGCCTACGGGCCCCGGGTCACCGGCATGAAGGTCGCCAACATGGACGACCTGGTCGAGAAGGCACTACGCGACGCCGCCCTGTGGGACGAGGTCAAGGACAAGCTGAAGAGCAGCGGGCTGTCGCTGTCCGGTGGTCAGCAGCAGCGCCTGTGCATCGCCCGGACCATCGCGGTCAAGCCGGAGATCATCCTGATGGACGAGCCCTGCTCGGCGCTCGACCCGATCGCCACGGCCAAGATCGAAGACCTGATGTTCGAGCTGTCGAACGATTACACGATCGTCATCGTCACGCACAACATGCAGCAGGCCGCCCGGGTCAGCCACTACACCTCGTTCTTCACCGCCGAGGTCGACGAGAAGCAGGAGCGCCACGGCCGGCTGGTCGAGTTCACCAACACGAGCAAGCTGTTCACCAACCCGACCGACAAGCGCACCGAGGACTACATCACCGGCCGGTTCGGCTGACAGCCGCACCAACGGTGCCCGTGCCGGCAGGACTCACCGCGGAGGTGCAGTCGGCGAATCGTTACCTCACGTGGGGCTTCGCAGGTGTGGCGAAGCCCCACTACTGAGGCCCGTGACCTGCACGATGGGCTCACGGGCCGTTGTCTCATGCCGTGCGTGCGGGCCGCAACACGGCGGACCGTCCTCAGCCCACCGCGAGCCGGCCTGAGGGCCATGAGCTGAACCGGAGCCGGTACCGATGAACAACCTCGTCGAGGCCACCACCGGCGACCGACGCAACGACGGTCGCCTCGTGCTGCTCGTGGTCGATGACGACGACGTGCTCGGCGCGGAGCTGGTCGACAAGCTGTCCGCCCACCGGATCCGCGGGCACCACTTCCCGCACCCCGCGGAGGCGCTGCTCGGCGCGGGCGCCCTGCAGCCGGACGCCGCGCTGGTCGCGGCGGGACTGGCCACCATGAGCAGCACCGACATGGTGCGGCTGCTCGCCGGCCGGGCGGGCATCCCCACCGTCGTCGGGGTCGGCGACGACGACGGACCGTTGGCCGCCGCCGTGCTCAAGGAAGGCGCGACCGCTTGCGTGCGGCGCCCGTACCGCACCGACGAGATCATCCCGATCCTGCGGGCCATCCGCCCGGACAGCGCCAGCTCCCTCGACCCGCCCGTCGAGATCGGCGGACTCAGGGCCGACCCCGCCACGCTGGAGGTGCACCTGCATGGCCGCCTCGTGGCGCTGCCGATGAAGGAGTTTCAGCTGCTGTACTTCTTCATGACCCACGCCGACCGCACTGTCACCCGCGAGCAACTGCTGTTGGCGGTCTGGCACGGGTTGTCCGGGGACGCCTCCAACACCCTGACCGTGCACATCAAGCGGCTGCGCAAGCGGCTGGGCATGGACGACGGCCAGCCACCCATGATCGTGACGGTCCGGGGGTTGGGCTACCGGTTCATCCCGTCCACCATGACGGTGTCGGCCTCCCCGCCCCTGCCATGACCACCGCGGACGAAGCCGCGGAGCCGGCCGAACCCGCGGAGCGGACCGAACCAGCGGAGCTAATCGGACCGGCGAAGCCGTCCGAACCGGCGGAGCTGATCGCGCCGGCGGAACCGACCGACCCGGCGGAGCGCGCGGAGCCGATCGAACCGGCGGAGCTCGCGGAACCGACCGTGCCGGCTGCGGAGCAGGCGCCCGCCACGGTCGATCAGGACTCGGACGTGGTCATGGTCGCCGTGCCCGTCGCCTACGTCGCCCACGTCGCACGGCTGCTCGCCGAACTCGACGCCGAGGCGAAACCACGCCCCGTGCCACGAGGACCGCTGCGTCCCAAAGAGCAGCCGCCGGCCAGGCCCTGGCCGGTGGAGGACCTACGCCGACTGAGCACCGGACGCAGCCTCACCCACCGGACCGTGATCCAGGTCCTGGACGCGCTCGCGCGTCGTCCGGGGGAACTGTTGAGCAGCCCGGAGCTGGCAGCCGAGGCCGGCACCACCCGGGACAAGATCGTCGGGGCGTTCGCCGGTCTGACACGACTGCTGAAGGCGCACTACGACTTCCCGGCCCTCGGCCTGCCATTCACGCGCGTGGCGGGTGGTCCCGAAGGGCGACCGCCGGAGATGTTCTACCGCCTCGACGAGGAACAGGCGATGCGATGGAGGCAGGCACGCGGTCTCGCCCCTGAGTGAGGTCGGTGCGGCGACGTGGCCACGCAAGCACCGGCGACATGCTCCGTTCACCTGTCAGATTTATGCCTGTCGTTTTCCGTCGTGTCTGCGGTCCACCTCGCCTGCCTAGCGTCCCGGGTGACAACACTTCGGACCTGCTCAGGAGAGACCCCATGACGGAGTTCCGGCCCTCACGCCTGTTGCCGGTCCTGACCGGCCACGGCGGGCGCAGCGCGATGACCTGCCAGTACCGCTGCGGCAACGCCTGCTCCCACCCGGCGCCCAACACCTCGGACAACCCGTACTTCGGTGACATCGCCGGGGAGGTGTCGCGCCGCGGCCTGCTGCGCGCCGGCGCCCTGGGTGCGCTGGTCGTGGGCGCCGGCAGCACCGTGGGCGCGATCGGCGTCGGCGGCGAGGCCGCCTATGCCGCACCGGCTGCCCCCGACGCCGCGGCGGCGCCGGCCGGCTCCGGTGCGCTGACCTTCAAGCCGATCCCCCCGAACACCCTGGACACGGTGATCGTGCCCAACGGCTACGACCACTCGGTCCTGCTCGCCTGGGGTGACGAGGTCGTGCCCGGCGCGCCGGCGTGGCGGGCCGACCGGCAGAGCCCGGCGGCGCAGGCCAGGCAGTTCGGGTTCAACAACGACTGGCTGGTCACCCTGCCGCTGGACCGGCGCGGCCGTCGGGCGCTGCTGGTGGTCAACCACGAGTACACCAACGAGAACCTGATGTTCCCCGGCTTCACCACCCTCGACGCGCTCACCGTCGAGCAGATCAAGATTGCGATGGCCGCCCACGGTCTCAGCGTCGTCGAGGTCGAGCGCGTCGGCGACAGCGGCGAGTGGCGCCCCGTCGGCAAGGGCGCCCGCCGGCTCAACCGGCGGATCACCGCCTCCACGAAGATGCGGTTCACCGGTCCCGCCGCCGGCAGCCCGCTGCTGCGCACCGCCGCCGACCCGCGCGGGCTGACCGTGCGGGGTTCGCTGAACAACTGCGCCGGCGGCCTCACCCCGTGGGGCACGATCCTGTCGGGTGAGGAGAACTTCAACCAGTACTTCGTCGGCGGCGACGGCGTCCCGGCGCAGACGAAGCCGGCGCTGGCCCGCTACGGCATCGACACCGTCAACCGGTACCCGTCGGGCTCGCGCAAGTGGGAACGGGCCGACGAGCGGTTCGACCTGACCCGCAACCCGAACGAGGCCAACCGGTTCGGCTGGATCCTCGAACTCGACCCCTACAACCCGGACTCCACGCCGCGCAAGCACACGGCGTTGGGTCGGTTCAAGCACGAGGGCGCCGAGATCATCCTGGCCAAGGATGGGCGGGTCGTGGCGTACATGGGCGACGACGAGCGGTTTGACTACCTGTACAAGTTCGTCTCCGACAAGAAGATGCGCCGCGGGAACGGCCCGGCGCAGCGCGCGCACAACATGACGCTGCTGGAGTCCGGCACGCTGTACGTGGCGCAGTTCGAGGCGACCTCCGCCGCCGAGATCGACGGCAGCGGCACACTGCCCACCGACGGGGCGTTCAACGGCGCCGGCCGCTGGATCCCCCTGGCTCGGGGCAACCAGTCGCTGGTTGCGGGAATGACCATTGACGAGGTGCTGGTGCACACCCGGCTCGCCGCGGACAAGGTCGGCGCGACCAAGATGGACCGCCCCGAGGACGTCGCCCCGAACCCGCGCACCGGCAAGGTGTACGCCGCGCTGACCAACAACACCCGCCGCGGCGCCGCCGGCCAGCCGGCCGCCGACGAGGTTAACCCGCGCGCCAACAACAAGCACGGCCACATCCTGGAGATCACCGAGAACAGCAGCGACAACGCCGCGGAGACGTTCACCTGGACCATCCCCATCGTCTGCGGTGACCCGACCGACCCGTCGACGTTCTTCGCCGGCTACGACAAGACCAAGGTGTCCCCGATCTCCTGCCCGGACAACCTCGACTTCGACGCCCACGGCAACCTGTGGATCTCCACCGACGGCAACGCGCTGGGCTCCAACGACGGCCTGTTCGCCGTCCCGGTCGAGGGCCCGGAACGCGGACACGTCAAGCAGTTCCTCACCGTGCCGACCGGCGCCGAGCAGGCATCGGCGCACATCGCTCCGGACAACCGCACCGCCTTCGTCTCCGTGCAGCACCCCGGTGAGCTCGACGGCGCCAGCATCGACAACCCCGCCTCCACCTGGCCTGATGGGGACTTCGCCCGCCCGGCCGTGATCACCGTCTGGCGACTGGACGGCCGCCAGATCGGCGCCTGACCCCACCTCCCCGACGAGGGTGCCCTCCCCGCCAGGGAGGGCACCCTCGTCCCATATCCGCGGCCGAGCCGCAGGGCACGGGCACCGACTCCCCCCGCCTCCCCAACCCGGCCGATCGCCGAGGCGAGGAGCAGAGTCTTCCGATGGACATCGCCGCTGATCGCGGCGTGCTGCGCGCCGACTACCACGACCGTGGGCCAGGTGCCCACTACGTCACCCTGACCGGTGCGCTGCTGGTGCGCGACGCCCGGATCGCCTGGTTGAAGCCGATCTGGCTACCGCCGGTCAGCTCGCGCACGACCTTACGCGCCTGTTGGCCCCCGCCTGGGCCACTCCGTCTCGCCGTTGATCTGACCGCGCTGCGGAACCTCGACTGCGCCGCGCTCGCCGTCCAACTGCCCGTCCGGGACTACGCGTCGTCGCTCGGCCAGCAGATCGTGATCACCGCCGCCGCCGGTGCGCCGGCACGTGTTGTGAGACTCAGCGCAGTCAACCCGCTTCTCGGCTATCCAGCGCTGCCTCCTCGGCCGGGCGGTGAGGACCCGACACGATCGAAAGCGGCCTGACCGGTCGGGCAGGTCCCCGTGCCGACGGTGTTCGATCAACCTCAGTCTCTCTGGCCGTGACGGCGGCTCGGGTCCGTTCGGTCGCACCTGGCCGGGTACCCGAACCTGTTCACCGACATCGAGGCCGATCACGTGAGCTGCGCTCCTAGCAGCAGGTCGTCAGGTATGCCTGTAGGTCCGCCAGCGCCGTCATCACCCCGTCGCGGTCAGCCCGGTAGTACACCGACTTGCCCTCACGCCGTGCCGCCACCACCCTGCCGCGTCGCAGCAGCGTCAACTGCTGCGACGCGGTGGCCTGGCTGATCCCGACCCGCTGCGCGATCTCCCCGACGGACAACTCCGCTCCCTGGGCGAACAGCATCATGATCCGTTGGCGGGTCGGGCTGCCCAGGGCCTTGAGGAACTCCTGCGTGTCCTGCGCCAGCGCCGCGTCGCCGCTGTCTGTTCCGGTCTCGGGGGTCCGGTGAGCCTGCTCGGACCTCGACTGCTCCATGCCTTCCACCCTCCCCCACAAGCATCGTATTGTCATTCAACGAAATGACGATACGATGATGAGGTGACCACCTCTACCGAACCCGTCATCATTGTGGGCGGCGGGCAGTCCGGCCTCGCCGCCGCCCGCACGGCCCTCGCCGCACGCCTGCGACCGATCGTGCTGCAAGCCGGTGCGGAGCCGGTCGGCTCGTGGCTGGACTACTACGACAGCCTCACCCTGTTCTCCCCGGCCCGGTACAGCGCGCTGCCCGGCATGGCCTTCGACGACGGCGACCCGGACCGCCACCCGACCCGCGACGAGGTCGTGGCGTACCTGCGCCGCTACGGCGAAGGCATCGACGCCGACATCCGCACCGGCGTGCGCGTCACCGCCGTGCATTCGCGCCCCGGCGGCGGCTACCTGGTCCGCACCGGCGCCGGCGACGAGATCGCGGCGGCGGGCGTCGTCGCGGCCAGCGGCTCCTTCGCCAACCCCTACCTACTGGTGCTGCCCGGCCGGGACGGCTACACCGGCGAGGTTCGCCACGTCGCGCACTACCGCCGCCCCGAGCCCTACGCGGGCAGGCGGGTCGTGGTGGTCGGTGCCGGGAACTCCGCGATCCAGGTCGCCTACGAACTGGCCCCGCACGCGCAGGTCACCCTGGCGACCCGGGCACCGGTCCAGTTCGTGCCCCAGCGCATCCGCGGCCGGGACCTGCACCACTGGCTGCACGTCACCGGCACCGACCGCCTGCCCCGATCCGTGCTCACCCGGCTGATCCGCCACGCCGCCGTCCTGGACACCGGCGCCTACCGCGGGGCCATCTCCTGCGGGCAGCTCGCCCGCCGGGAGATGTTCACCACCTTCACCTCCGACGGCGTCACCTGGCCCGACGGGACGTCCGAGCCGGTCGACGCGGTGATCTTCGCGACCGGCTACCGTCCGCACCTCAACTACCTCTGGCCCCTGCCCGGTGCCGTTGCGGCCAACGGCTCGCCCCACCAGGCAGGTGGCGTCTCCACGACCCATCCCGGGCTGGTCTACCTGGGACTGGAGTTCCAGCGCTCGTTCGCGTCGAACACCCTGCGCGGCGTCGGCCGCGACGCCGCGCACGTCGTCGCCGCCCTGGCCGAGCGCGGGTCGGCGCGAACGCGACGCGCAAGCCTCACGAAGCAGGCGTCGACTCGACGGTGAGCAGTGCCGCGAGCTGGCGCAGGACCGCCGGCCGGGCCCGGTAGTACACCCACGTGCCGCGCCGCTCGGCGTCGACGAGGCCGGCCTCGCGCAGCGCCTTGAGGTGATGCGAGATCGTCGGACCGGTCAGCTCGAACGCCGGTGTCAGGTCGCAGACGCACGCCTCCCCGCCCTCGGCGGAGGCGATCATCGACAACAGCCGCAGCCGTACCGGGTCACCGAGGGCCTTGAACGCCGGCGCGAGCACCGCGGCGGCCTCCGCCGGCACCCGCCGCTGCGCCAGCGGCGCGCAACAGGGGGCGTCGGCGTCCAGTTCGACGAGCGCGAGAGGCGACGCTTGTTTCAACATGCCTCTAGGTTGACATCCCTCTAACCAACGTGCAACTCTCTGGTTAGACAGACATCAAGACAGCCGCCGAGGGAAAGGGCAGCAGCATGTTCCACGTCACGGGTCGGCCGAACAGGCGCACTGCGGATGTCCGGTTCTGCGACTCCTGCGCCGAGGTCACGACGAGCAGGCAGCGGGCCGAGCGCCGCTACGACCGCGCCCGTACGGCCGTGTACGCGGCCATCGGCCCGCGATAGCCGGCCGAGACCGGCTAGACTCAATCGCCTATCGGCGATAGACGATCGAGGGCAAAAACGTGGACGAGCTACTGGATCGGGCGACCGCGCAGACGTACGCGTCGTGGTTCCGGGCCCTCGCCGACCCGACCCGGGTGCAGATCGTCGAGTACCTGGCCCGCCACGCCCGGCCCATGAGCGTGGGCGAGATCGTCGCCGCCGTCGGCCTTGCGCAGTCCACCGTCTCCCAGCACCTGAAGATCCTCACCGAGGTGCGCTTCGTCCTCGTCGAGCCGGTCGGTACCGCCCGGCACTACCACATCAACGACGCCTGCGTCGACTGCTTCCCCTCCGCCGCCGACGTCGTCATGGGCCGACCCGCCCCGAGCCCGAACGGAGCCTGCTGATGGCCGACCTCACCGTCCGCCCCATGACAGCCGACGACGCCCCGCCGGTCCTGGCCATCTACCAGGCCGGCCTCGACGGCGGCCACGCTAGCTTCGAGACCACCGCACCCACCTGGGCCGCGTTCGACGCCGGCAGGCTGCCCGACCACCGCCTCGTGGCGGCCGACGCGCGCGGCCCGGTGGTCGGCTGGGTCGCGGTCTCGCCGACCTCGACCCGCGCCGTGTACGCGGGCGTGGTGGAACACTCCGTCTACGTGGACCCCGCCGCCCGCGGCCGTGGCGTCGCCCGGCTGCTGCTGGACGCGCTCGTCGCCTCCACCGAGGCGGCCGGCATCTGGACGATCCAGTCCGGCGTCTTCGGCGAGAACGCCGCCAGCCTCGCCCTGCACCAACGGGCCGGCTTCCGGGTCATCGGTGTCCGAGAACGGGTCGCGCGCCACCACGGCCGGTGGCGCGACGTCGTCCTGCTCGAACGGCGCAGCCCCGCCATCACCTGACCACCCCTCGGTCCTAGGCACCGGGGCCGCCGTCTACCTGTTTGATTCGACAGTTCTCGACACAGAGGAGTTTCCGATGAGCGCCTTAGACAACCTTCCGGTCGTGGTGATCGGCGCCGGCCCGGTCGGTCTGGCCGCCGCCGCGCACCTGCACGAGCGCGGCATCGCCTTCACCGTACTCGAAGCCGGGGACACCGCCGGCGCCGCCGTGCGGCAGTGGGGACACGTGCGGGTGTTCTCGCCGTGGCGGTACAACATCGACCCGGCCGCCCGCCGGATCCTGGAGGACGCCGGCTGGGTCGCCCCCGACGCGGATGCCCTGCCCACCGGCGGCGAACTCGTCGCCGGCTACCTGCAGCCCCTCGCAGAGCTGCCGGCGCTCAAGCACCACCTGCGCTACGGCGCCCGGGTCGAGGCGATCAGCCGGCTCGGCCTGGACCGGCTGCGCACCGCGGGACGCGAGACGACCCCGTTCCTGATCCGTCTCGCCGACGGCGAGGAACTGCTCGCCCGCGCGGTGATCGACGCCTCCGGCACCTGGGGCATCCCGAACGTGCTCGGCGCGTCCGGCCTGCCCGCCCGGGGCGAGGCCGACGTGGCGGCGTACCGGGAGCACGCGCTGCCCGACGTGCTCGGGCAGGCCCGGGACCGGTTCGCCGGCCGGCACACCCTGGTCGTCGGCGCCGGCCACTCCGCCGCCAACACCCTGCTCTCCCTGGCCGAGCTCGCCGGGTCCACGCCGGGCACCGAGGTGACCTGGGCGATCCGATCCGCCTCGCCGTCGCGCACCTACGGCGGCGGCGACGCCGACGCCCTTCCCGCGCGCGGCGCCCTCGGCTCGCGGCTGCGCGCCCACGTCGACGCCGGCCGGATCCGGCTGCTCACGGGCTTCTCGGTGCAGGCCCTCACGCCGGCCGGTGACCGCGTGAGCGTGGCCGTCCGGCACACCGCCGGTGGCGAGGAGGCGATCACCGTGGACCGCATCGTCGCGGCCACCGGATTCCGTCCGGACCACTCCATCACCGCCGAGCTGCGCCTGGACCTGGACCCCGTCATGGGCGCCACCCGCGCCCTGGCACCGCTGATCGACCCGAACGAGCACTCCTGCGGCACCGTGCCCCCGCACGGCGTGGACGAGCTCGCCCACCCGGAGACCGGCTACTACGCCGTCGGCATGAAGAGCTACGGCCGCGCGCCGACGTTCCTCATGGCCACCGGCTACGAGCAGGTCCGCTCCGTCGTCGCCGCTCTCGCGGGCGACTGGCAGGCCGCCCGCGACGTGCAGCTCGACCTGCCCGAGACCGGCGTCTGCAACAGCAACCCCGACGACTCCGCCACCGGCGACAGCTGCTGCGGATCAACTTCGGCCACCGAGCCGACGGGACGGGGGCTCGCCACCGGCATCTCCGGTGGCCTGCTCGCCGCGCCGTTGGGCCTGGTCACGCTCGACGCCGCTCCCGCCGACGCTGCGACCGGCGGCTGCTGCGGCAGCTGATGCCCACCACCACGACGGTGCCCGCCGACCTCACTGTCGGTGGGCACCACGCCCATGGCTGGCGGATCGTCGCCGCTCTCGCCGTCACCTCGACCATCGGTTACGGCGTCCTGTACTACGCCTACCCGGTCCTGATGACACCCATGGCCGCCAGCCTTGGTGCGTCCACCACCGCGGTCACCGGCGCGCTCACCGCCTCCGTCCTGGCCGGTGCCCTGGTGGCCATTCCGGTCGGCCGATGGCTCGACCACCACGGTGGGCGCGCGCTGATGACCGTCGGCTCGATCACCGCCACCGCGCTTCTGATCGCCTGGTCCCAGGTGCAGACCATCGGCCAGCTCTACGCCGTCATGATCGGCATCGGGATCACCGGCGCGATGGTGCTCTACGAACCCGCCTTCGCCGTCATCGTCTCCTGGTTCACCCCCCGATCGGCGCGCCACCGCCCTGCTGGTGGTCACGATCGTGGCCGGGTTCGCCAGCACCGTTTTCATGCCCCTGACCGGCCTGCTCACCGCGCACCTCGGCTGGCGCGGCGCGCTGCTCGTCCTCGCCGCCATACATGGCCTGGTCACCGTTCCCCTGCACGCGCTCACCGTCCGCCAGCCCCGACCACCAGCGACGACAGCATCGTCCGGCTCGGCGCGGCCCGAGCACGTCCAGCGGCGGGCGGTCGCCCGGGCAGCGATGGGCGACGCCCGCTTCTGGATCCTCGCCGTGACCTTCATCGCCCACGGCGCAGCCACCAGCATCATGACCGTGCACCTCATCGGCTACCTGATCAGCCGCGGGCACCCCGCTACCTTCGCCGCCACCGCCGCCGGCCTGCTCGGCGTCCTGTCCGTCGCCGGCAGACTCGTCCTCACCGCCGCCCGCCGACGACTGCCGGTCGTCACCATTGTCGCCGCGGTCTTCGCCACCCAGGCCACCGCCGTGCTCGCGATGCCGCTGCTCGCCGGCACCCGCACCGGAGCGATCATCAGCGTGGTCGGCTTCGGGCTCGGCTTCGGCATCACCAGCCTCGCCACCCCCGCCCTGCTCGCCGACCGGTACGGCACTACCGCCTACGCCACCATCGCCGGCCGACTCGCCACCCCCGTCACCGTCGCCAAAGCCGCCGCGCCCCTCGGCGCTGCCACCCTCCTGCACACCGCCGCCGGCTACACGCTGCTGCTCACCACCGTCGCCGCCTGCTGCGCGCTCGCCTCCACCGGCATGCTCCTGCGCGCTACCGCCACGCCGCCGGCCGCCAACGGCTGAGCTGGACACCCCTCGAGCGAGAGAACCGCCGCTGCCGGGCAGTTCGGTGTGGCGATCAGTGGGATTGTGGTTGCACGGACAGCAGGCGCGCAACAATGCCGCTGTCACGCGGGCGCCAGTGTCGACCCGGCCAACAGCCACCCGATCAGGATGAGGTGGTGATGTCGTCTACGCCCGGCGTCCCCGCAAGCCGCCGTCAATCAACCTGTGGTGGCGTGGCGCCATACCTTGATCGAGGACAGGGCCAGCAGGACGGCCAGGCCGGGGACGAGAACCGCGTCGGGGATGACGCCGAGCAGCAGGCCGCCGCCGATGGTGCCGGTGATCGAGCCGAGCGCGAGGACGCCGGTGAGGCGGGCGTGGCGGCGCAGGACGGCGAAGCTACCGTCGCGGCTGTAGCGGGCGAAGGCGACGAGCATGGTGGGCAGCGACACGGCCAGGGATAAACTCCCGGCGATCTTGATGTCGGTGCCGAACAGCAGCACGATCGTGGGGATCAGCAGTTCACCGCCGGCCACGCCCATGAGGGCGGCGACAACACCGATGAAGAACCCGGCGACCACGCCGGCGGTGACGACGACGGCCGGCGCCAGGGCGATGTGGTGCAGCGTGCCGGTGTGGTTGCCGATGAGATCCGCGGCGATGGCGACGAGCAGGACGGCCAGGACCCGGTAGAGGGTGGCCGAGCGCATCCGGGTGGCCCAGAACGCTCCGGCCCACGCGCCGGCGAGGCTGCCGAGCAGCAGGTTGGCGACCACGTCCCCGTGCGGGGCGAGGGCGGACAGCGGCACCGCGCCCAGCCGGGCGGGCAGTGCGGTCAGGACGACGACGAGGCTGAGGGCCTTGTTGAGGATGACGGCTTGCAGCGCGGCGAACCCGAGCATGATGAGCAGCGGCAGCCGGAACTCGGCCCCGCCCAGGCCGATCATGCCGCCGAGGACCCCGACGGCCGCGCCGGCGGTGAACGCCAGAGGCAGCCAGATACGAACGGCACGGCGGTCCGTGGCTGGCGATGTCTGCACAGGCGGACCCTACGGGGCGATCAACGTGCCGGCGGTTGAGGGCCAGCAGGCGGTGCTGCTCACGCCGTTTCGCGCGCGTCGGTCCTCGATGGATTGGCGGACAGGGCTCGCGGCCGGGCTCCCCGCTACCCGTTTGGATCGTTTCCGTCTCGGGGATGGGGCGCCGATCGGTGACGGGCGGGTGAGTCGTGGGGAACTATGGGACGCCGAGGCGCGGTGTCCGGTGGTGGTGATGTCTCCTCCATCAGCCTGGCCAGTCCGGCCCGGGTGGCAACCACCAGCAGTTTCTCGCCGCGCTGTAACCGGCGGCCGGAAGGCAGGGAGGACGGCAGGCGAGCGCCGAGCGTGTTGGTCACCTCAAGTAGCCACGCTTCGCCGGGACGCCGTAGATCACCAACGGTCTGTTCCTCGACAGCCGAGTACGGGGCGACCACGAGGTCAGCCATCAGCAGGACCCGTCGGTCGATCGGTATCGCCTCCAGGTTCTGCCCGAGCAGGCGCGCGGCGAAGAACGGCACCGCCAGGTAGCTGACGCTGCGCGAGATGGTCAGATCGAAGGCCTGCTGTACTTGTTCGGCGAAATCGCCGTCGAAGAGTCTCAGGACCACCCGCAGGTCGCGGTGAACGGCCCGGCTGATCAACGCTGTCTCCAGATTGACAGAGTCGTCGGACGTGATCACCACCAACGCACGACTGGTGGGCACCGAGGCGGCCAAGAGTGTGCCGCGCCTGCTCGCATCGCCGATGATCAACGGAACACCCAGGTCCCTGGCGACCTGCACACCACGCGCGTCGGCCGATCTGTCGATCGCGACGACGTTGACGCCGAGAGCGTGCAGCCCTTCGATCACATGACTGCCGACGCCTCCCAGCCCCACCACCACGACGTGGTCCGCTACCCGCTTCGGCAGCGTGCCGTCGAGGACCTCAAGCCGGGCCTTGACGACGGCGTCGACCACGGCACCGGTCAACAGGGGGATCAGCGCGATACTGACGATCGTCAACACGAGAAGGGTCACCTGTTCCAACGCGGTAGCACTCAGCTCAGCGTCGGCTCCACCGAACGCGGCGAGAACAGCTGCGTAGATCACCTCCCGCCAGGAGTCGTCCGGACGCTGCAGCGCCAGAATCGCGGCCCCGGCGACCAGGAGGCCCACGAAACCCGCCAGCACGAACCGCAGCCTCCGCCACACTCGTTCGAGGATGGCCCCGACAGGATGGCGCTGAGTGCGCCGGGAGTGAGTCAACGCTGCCGGCTTGCGGGGTACGGCGGAGGCAAGAACGAGATCAGCTGCGTCTTGGTCCGCTGGTAGAACGTCCGCTCCCTCGCGCCCCTCGCTGACAGCCAGACCACACAGGACCGCGCGGGCGGGTACGTCTTCTCGGCGTGCCACGACGATGGTGCCGCCACGCAGCCCTTCCGTGGGCGTCACCTCCCCCACGGTTGCCGCCACGAACGCCGGCGCAGCCAGAGCCCCATCCGACAGCACCGTGCAGTACGGCAGCTGCGCGATGCCCTCACTCAGGCTCGTGTTGAACATCCGCACGACGATCCGCAGGCCCGGGTTGAGGCCGTGCGCCAGCAGAGCCGCCTCGATGTTCGCGACATCGTTGCGCCCCACCAGGGCCAAGGCGTCCGCCTCGCCGAGCTCCGCCGCCCGATACGCGTCGGCGTCCGGCCGCTCCGACTCGATGATCCTCACGCCGTCCAGCTTGCCGATCCGGCGTCCGTAGGTGGACGCCCGCGAAGGCATGATCACCGTGACGTTGCGCTTGTGCCGGTTGACCAGTTCATCGGCCAAGCGGTAGGCCAGGGTGTCATCGCCACAGATGACGAACCGACGTGCTTCGCCGGCATCTACCCGAACCTCGGCGGACGCCGCGGTGACAGCCACGCCACCGATCGTATCGAGGGCTGACAAGACCGCGCGACCGGCGAGATCGCGCGAATCCGTTGCAGCGGAGGAGGATGCGAGATCACGCATCAGGCCAGAGCGGTGAACTCGCCCAGCTCGACGCCGACGGGTACAGGCCCTTGCGCCCGACGGCCGCCACTTCGGCCGACTGACCCGGGGTGGAAGCGACGGCGACGCCCCCCGCCCGCCCGGATCAACGGGCCTGGCGTCGGCGTCGGACGATCAGCAGACCGACGACCACGGCCAAGAGCACACCGGCGGCGAGCAGCGGGGCGGCGTTCGCGGTGGCAACACCGAGGGCGGCGCTGATGCCGGCGAGACCACCGGTGACCAGCAGAACATGCACGGTGCAGCACACGGCCAGACCGCCGGCCGCCCACAGAACGCTTCGGCCGCCGCCGTGTGGGGTGTCAGGAACAGCAGGAGGTCGGTAGCTCGTTGCGGAACGTTCCGGCGACGATCCGCAGGCTTTCCGCCATGGTCAGATACGGTGCCCAGGTGTCGGCGATGTCGTCGACGTTCATCTGGGCCTTGATGACGTACGTGGCGGCGAGCATCATCTCCCCGGCGCCGTCGGCCAGGGCGTGCACACCCAGTACCCGGCCGGTGGCGGTGTCGGCGACGAGCTTGACAGCGCCGCGGGTGTCGCGGTTGACCAGCGCCCGCGGCACGTCTGCGAGGTCGAGAACCCGGCAGGTGCAGTCGTGCCCGGCCGCGAGGGCGTCGGCTTCGGTGAGCCCGGCTGAGGCCATCTGCGGGCGGGTGAACACCACCGACGGCAGGCCGGTGTAGTCCACCCGGGCCGGGCGCGTCCCGGTGTCGGCCAGGGCGTTGACCGCCGCGACCCGCCCGGTGGCGGCGGCGGCGTAGACGTAATGCGGGGCGCCGGTGACATCGCCCGCGGCGTAGATGCGCGGGTTGGCGGTGCGCTGCGCGTCGTCGACGTTCACGAACCCGCGCCCATCGGTCGTCACTGCGGCGGCGGCCAGGTCTAGGCCGTCGGTGCGGGCTCGGCGGCCGGTGGCCACCAGCAGCCGCTGCCCGAGCACCCGCCGCCCGGATGCGGTGACGACCTGCACCCCGCCGTCGACGTCTTCCACCGCAGTGACGTGTTCCTCGATCACGGTGATGGCGTCGCCGGCGAACACCTCCCGCAGCGCCGCGGCGAGTTCCGGCTCGGCCCGCGGCGCCAACCGGCCGACGACCGTGACCCGGGTACCGAGGTGGGCGAACAGCTGCGCCTGCTCCATGCCGACGTACCCGCCGCCGATCACCACCAACGAGGTGGGCAGCACGTGCTGCCCCATCGCCGTGGTCGACGTCAGGTAGTCGACGTGCTCCAGGCCGGGCAGGTCCGGGCGGTCCGGTTCGGCGCCGGTCGCCACGACGTAGGCACGGGCGTGCAGTGGCTGCCCGTCGACGGCGAGGGTGTCGCCGTTGACGAACGTCGCCTGGCCGGGGCGGATCTCGAAGCCGTAGGCGGCGGCGACGTCGGCGTACTTGGCCTGCCGCAGCTGATCGACCAGTTCGTTCTTCTGCCCGACCAGCGCACCCAGATCGACCCCGCCGGCCGACGTCGGCGCGCCGGGGAACGGGTTGGCAAGCGCAGCGTGCCTCGTGCCGGCCGCTGCCAGCAGCGTCTTCGACGGCACACAGCCGATGTTCACGCACGTCCCACCGAGGGTCGCCCGCTCGACCAGCACCACCCGGGCGCCAGCCTGCCGGGCGGCGATCGCCGCGGCCATCGCCGCCCCACCTGTGCCGATCACCGCGAGATCGACGCCGTAGTCCTCATCCATGAGATGCCCTTCGCTGGTCACCGGCCGGGTACAGGGTTCAGACTGGACCTTCCAGTGCAGGGGAAGGTCAAGGGCGGGAGGTGACCGGGGTGCGGATCGGGGAGCTGGCGGCGGCGACCGGCACGACCACCAAGACGCTGCGCTTCTACGAGGACGCCGGCCTGCTGCACCCCGCCGGGCGTACGCCCGCCGGATACCGCGAGTACGGCCAGGACGCGGTCGCCCGGCTGGACTTCATCCGCCGCGGCCGCGCCGCGAGCCTGACCCTGGCACAGATCCGCGAGGTCCTCGACGTGCGCGACCAGGGCCACGCGCCGTGCCGACACGTCGAGGACCTGCTCGCCACCCGCCTGCGCGCCCTCGACGCCCAAATCGCTGACCTGCAGGAACTACGCGCCACCGTCGCGCAGCTGCACGACGCCGCCCGCGGCGGCGACCCAGACACCTGCGGCGCCGAACAGGTCTGCCGCTACCTGTAACCCGAGGAGACCACAGTGACCGCCGCCGAGACCCCTCGAACGTTCGACCACGAACACTGCGGCTGCTGCGGCCGCCAACTCCCCGCCAGCGAGGTCGTCGAGCTGGGCACCACTCCCGGGGTGTTCATCTGCGTCGGCTGCGCCCTCTGGGCTGCCCGCCGCGCCGGTCCCGTCGCGGCGCTACGGCAGCTGCGGTTCACCCCGCTCGGCGCGTTGGCGCGCCGGCTCACCGGCAGCCGCGCCACGCCGGGAACGGCCCAGGCAGCCGTGCCGATCCTGCCCAGCGCCGACCTGGACCGCACCGCCGCGTTCTACACCGCCGCCGGGTTCAGCGAGACCGAGCGCCACGACGGCTACCTGCTGCTGCACAACAGCGGGGTCGAGCTGCACTTCACTCACGAGAGCACCCCGACGCCCGGGCAGTGCTTCGTCCACGTC
This sequence comes from Micromonospora endolithica, assembly GCF_003626595.1. Taxonomy (GTDB): domain Bacteria; phylum Actinomycetota; class Actinomycetes; order Mycobacteriales; family Micromonosporaceae; genus Micromonospora; species Micromonospora endolithica. Next base: position 147,124 of record NZ_RBAK01000001.1, read on the forward strand.
GCCGACGCGGTGAAGCTGTGCAAGCAGCTACGCGAGCGCGGCACCGCCGGCGCGGGCGAGGTCGCCGAGCAGGACTACGGCTTGCACGAGTTCGTCCTGACCGACCCCGACGGCAACCGGATCAGGTTCGGCAGCCCCACCAGCTGAGCAGCTTTCAACACCCCCGGCGCTCTAGCCTTGCATCCGGTACCTAGGTACAGGCTTACCGTCATGGGTATGACCAGCGATGACCAGGCGTGGGTGCCCGAGGCGTGCACCCTGCCGACCGTGGACCGGCCGCTGCGGCTGGCCGAATTCGACCACCTGTTCGCCACTGCCGTGCGTGCGCAGCAGCGGCTGTCCCCCACCGCGCTGCGGTTGCTCCTCGACCCGGCCGCCGAGGCCACGGCCCGGGACCTGACCGGCCGGGAGAGTTCCTGCTGCTCGTTCTTCACGTTCACGTTCGCCGGTGACGACGCCGGTGACAGTGGCGGGCTGCGCCTGGACGTGCAGGTGCCGGCCGGGCACGTCGACGTCCTGGACGCGCTCGCCGGCCGGGCCGCCGCCGGGATGGCCGGGTGAGCGGGTTGCGCAGCAGCCAGGTCGCCGCAGCGACCGGGGTGAACCTGCAGACGCTGCGCTACTACGAGCGCCGCGGGTTGCTCGCCGAGCCGGACCGCAGCCTCGGCGGGCATCGCCTCTACCCGGAGCACACGGTCACCGCGCTGAAGGTGATCAAGGCGGCGCAGCGGCTCGGGTTCACCCTCGATGAGGTCGCTGACCTGCTGGAGGCCGGCCAGCACCGGCATGCCCGGCGTCAGGACGCCGGGTTACAGGCCCGTGCCCGGGCCAGGCTGTCCGAGGTGCAGGCGAAGATCGCTAACCTGCAGGTCATCGCCGGCACGCTGCGCGCCGCCGTGGACGCCGGCTGCGACGACCTCGTCGCCTGCACCGATCAGCCGTGCTGCCCCATCCCGTTCGCGACCATCGCCGTAGGAGCCTCCGATGCCGACCCTCGTTGACCGTGCCCGCCGGGTGCTCCCGTCCGGGTTGACCGGCCTAGCCGGGGTGGCGTGCGCGGCGTGCTGCGCCATCCCGCTGCTGCTGGCCGCCGGGGTGTTGTCCGGCGCCGGGTGGGCCGCCGCCGGGGCGTGGATGCCCGGCATCGCCGTCGCCCTGGCCGCCCTGGCCGGCGGCGCCTGGTGGTGGGCGGCCCGGCGCCGGCACCGCGGCGACTGCGCCGACGGCACGAGCTGCGGCTGTTCGACCGGATCACCGGCATGACCGCGGGCCGCGGCCGGGCCGGTACGGTCCCGGCATGACCGTCGCCCGTTCCATCCTGTTGTTCGTCGTCGCCGCGCTGTTCGAGATCGGCGGGGCGTGGCTGGTCTGGCAGGGCTGGCGCGAGCACCGCGGCCTGTGGTGGATCGCCGCCGGCGTCATCGCCCTCGGCGCGTACGGGTTCGTCGCCACCTTCCAGCCCGAGGTGAACTTCGGACGCATCCTCGCCGCCTACGGCGGCGTGTTCGTCGCCGGATCTCTCGCCTGGGGCATGGTTGTCGACAAGTTCCGGCCCGACCGTTGGGACATCATCGGCGCCGGCATCTGCCTGATCGGCGTCGCCGTGATCATGTACGCGCCAAGGACCGCCGGCGGCTCCTGATCGCCAGAAACCACCGCTTCTTGACGATCGTCGACACAGCCTGAAGATTCGACCCCGTGTCTCGGCCAGGCCGGTGAGGAAGAGCGTGCCTGCGGTCACGAGCCGGCCTCAACGAGGAGGACGAACACCGAGGGCCGTGGTGACAACCGCCAGCGGGCCAGTGACACCTACACCAGCGTCCTACCTGCCGTGAAACGCCGCTGCGCCACCGCCCCCGCCAAACTCGTCCTCGCCGCCGCCCCGCCGCGCCCGCACCAGAATCCGCAAGAAGGGCCGCCGCAACCGACCCGCGCCGCAGCCGCGACGGGTGTTCCCGTCAAAGCACAGCCACCACAAGCTAGAAGCAGCGGCAGGTCAGAGCCCAGTCGACCCAATCGACGTCACGGACGGTCATGACACCTTTGGGGCGCCAGGCGACGCATCTCGCGCGCGGCGCTTAAACGATATCGATCGTGTACTGCGCGGTGTGCACCCGGCCGTCGACCTGGAAGTCGAAAAAGGCCCGGTACCGGCCGGCGCTCGGCGCGGTCAGCCAGAACGTGATCGCCCCGTTGACCAGGTCCGGCTCCGGGTGGACGTGCACATAGCCCAGGTCGCCCTCGCGGACGACGACCAGGTGCCCGTACGCTCCCAGGTACCGCTGCACCTGCACCGGGCCCGCCGTGCCGTCACGGCCGACCCCGAATGCCATCGGCACGGTCACACCCGCCGTGGGGGTGCCGGTCATCTGCACCGTGAACGGTCCAGCCTTCGCCTGTGTCTGCGCCGACGGCAGCGTGACCGGGGCGTATGCGCCGGGCACGTGGTGGTCGGCACCGAGAACCAGCGGCTTCGGTGTGGCGTCGTCGGTGGTGACGGTGAAGTCGGCGTAGATGCGGTAGGTGCCGGCGCGGGCCAGTCGCAGGGGGACGCTCCAGGTGCCGTCGGATGCCATCGTCGGATGCAGATGCTGGTAGCCGCTCAAGTCCCGGCCCACCACAACGAGGTGCAACGGTTTGTCGTGAACGGTCACGAACTGCGTCGCTGCCTGCCGGTTGGTCCCCAGGATGCGGAACCGGTAGTCGACGGTCTGGCCCGCCGGCTGGGACCGCTGCACCGGCTGCAGGGTGTACCCGCCGGCGCTGACCGTCGTTCCGGTTGCCTGCGCCTGGCCCGCGCTGCCGTCACCCGGATGCGTGTGCGGCCCGGTACCGGGCGCATGTTGGTGCCCGGCTGCCGCCGACGCCGCCTGCTCTGTCGCCGCTGCCCCGACGGATGCCGGACCCGCCTGCGTGCCGGCGGCGGTCGGCTCGCCCGCACCGGTCCGTCCGAGGCCGAACCCGACCAGTAAAGCGACCACCAGGCTACCGACGAGCACCGCGAGGCGCGCGGTGCTTGTATGAGGCCCGAACGTCGAGGCGACACGGGGCCCATCGAACTGGCCGGCCGGTGCGGCTGCCTGCTGGTTACCGTTTGTCGCTGCGGTCGCCGGGCCCGCATCCTGTCCGGCCGTCGACCCGGTCGCGGCGGCGATGCCCGCGGTGGCAGCCTCCACGCGCTTCCTCGCCGCGGCAACGGCAGTCGGTCGTCTCGTGTCCCCGGAGTGTGCGGAGCTGGCCCTGCGATCGGCGCCGCCGCGACCAGGTGTTTGCCCCTTGCGCGCCGAGGACGCCCCCGTGGTGCGGGAGCCCGCACCGCGCCGGCGCGAGGCCACGCCAGAGGTGCGGGAGCGCCCGGAGGGCCTGCCTGCCGAAGTTGGGCGAAGTCGCCACACCACGAATCCGGCGACCATCGCGACCAACGCCACCGCTACACCCCACCAGAGCAGCAGGCCGGGTCCACCGTCGTCATCTGCTGCGGGGCCGGTCGCGAGCGCGGGGGGCGCCGCCGAGACCGGTGGTGCGGCCGAGGTGGTTTCCGCCCCGGGCCCGTGTCCGGACGTCTCGTGCTGCTGAACGGCGGCCATCAGCGCCGCGTCCGGTTGGTCGGTGGGCCGGCTCCAGCCCGCCGGCGCGGCCGTCGGGCGCCCCGTGTAGCGGAAGGTCATGCTGCCTCGTACCGGCTCACCGTCCGATGCCACCGACAGGTAGCTCACGGAGTACTGCCCTGCGGCGGGCAGGTGCGCAACCTGCACCACCGCCGGGAACCCCGTGGTGTACTCGCGCGGCTCGAACGTCCCGTTGACCAGGACGTACTCCCGCACCGGCTTGTCCAGCGGCTTCGGCTCGCCGTAGCGCCAGCTGTGGTCAACCCGACCGCCATCGGGGGCGGTGATCGTGAAGTACGCGTTCGAGGCGACCTTCTCGGTGAAGTAGAGCTGCACGTCGGTCATCGCCTCGGTCACCGTGGCACCCGGCGCGGGCGTGGACATCGCCAGGGATCCGTGCGCCGCAGCCGGCTGTACGGGCACGAGGACGATGACCGCTACAACAGAGAGCGCGAGGATCCCGCAGACAAGCCCTCGGGGTGATCGGCGATGAGGACGCATCAGCACATGCTCGTGACAGAACCGTCTTTAGTCGAGATCGAACTATCTTTTTGTTCGCATGGCAGAAGCTGCGGCCCGCCTCGATCGAAGTCGCTGCCCGATGTGACCTCGACCTGATGATCGTGGCGGCGCCGCTCCTTCGGTCTGCCCTGGATTGCCACCCGGGTGTGGCGATCCGTCGCCGACCGGGCTGTCAGCCGGTGATGACCTGCCACAGCAAGAAGCCGTTGAGGGCGATGACCAGGGCGGCGATGGCGCAGGCGGCGGCGGTGGTCGCGGGGTGATTGACCAGGTTGCCCATCAGGTCGCGGCGGCGGGTGAAAACGACGACGGGGATGAGCGCGAAGGGGATGCCGAAGCTGAGCACGACCTGGGAGAGGACCAGGGCGGTGGTGGGGTCGAGGCCGAAGGCCAGGATGGCCAGGGCGGGGATGAGGGTGATCAGGCGGCGCAGCAGCAGCGGAATGCGCCGACGCAGGAAGCCTTGCATGATCACCTCGCCGGCGTAGGTGCCGACGCTGGTGGAGGCCAGCCCTGATACCAGTAGTGCGATGGCGAAGCCGAGCGCCGCGGCGGTGCCGACGCTCTGGGCGAGGCCGGCGTGCACGCCGTCGAGGGTGTCGGTGCCCGGGACGTCAGAGCGGTGGAAGCTGGCAGCGGCGATGAGCAGCATGGCCAGGTTGACGGTGCCGGCGGCGGCCAGGGCGAGCAGCACGTCGGTGCGCTGGCCGCGGAACAGGGTCCGCCGTTCGGCGTCGCACGTCGGCGGGATGCGGTCACGAGTGAGCGCGGAGTGCACGTAGATGACGTGGGGCATGACGGTGGCACCGAGGATGCCGGCGGCGAGCAGAACGCTGTCGGTGCCCTGCAGGCGCGGCACAAGGCCGGCGGCGGCGGAGCCCACGTCGGAGCCGGCGGCGAGCAGGTTCGCGGCGAACGCGACCACGATGACGCCGAGCAGGCAGGCGATGACGATCTCAAAAGCACGGAAACCGCGGGCGCGCAACGCCAGGATGGCGAAAGAGGCAACACCGATGATCACCCCGCCCGGCAGTAGGGGAATGCCGAACAGCAGGTACAACGCGACCGCGCCGCCGATGACCTCAGCCAGGTCGGTGGCCATCGCGACGAGTTCGGCCTGCACCCACATGACCCGGTTGACCGGACGGGGCAGGTGCTCACGGCACAACTCGGGCAGGCTGCGCCCGGTGGCCAGGCCGAGCTTGGCGGTCAGCGTCTGCACGAGCATCGCCATCAGGTTGGCGACAACAACCACCCAGACCAGCAGGTAACCGTAGCGGGCGCCGGCGGTGGAGTTGGTGGCGAAGTTGCCGGGGTCGACGTAGGCGACGGCGGCCACGAACGCCGGGCCCAGCAGGATCAGTCGCCCACCCAGCCGACCGCGGGCCCGGGCGAGCTGCAACGGCGACGCCGCCGATCCAGCGGCGAGTTCATTAGTGACCACCTGGCACCTCCCGACAACACCGATTAGACGCGGGTGCTGTTCCCGCTGGTGGTGGCCTCCTCGGGCCACGTCGGGTCCCGGCAGGGCCAAGCCCGCTGCATCACGGGAGAGGACAGGTGTTGGCGACGCTTCAGGCGGCGTCCGGTGTCAGACAGGAAGTGCTGCTTCAGCCGAAGGCGCCCATCGCGGCATCATGCGCTGTGAGGTCAGCCGATCTGCCGTCGTACCCAGGCTGTCGACAACTCAGCCAGGCAGGCCAGGGCGCGCGAACCTTCCGGCGCCGACCCCAGGCTCGCCGGTCGGGATGTGACGCTCGACGCTCATCAAATGCCGATTTGCCCAGGGCCCAGCGTGGCGCGCAGCCAGATCGTGAAGTCGCCCCACGCGCCGGTGAGCAGGGCCAGACCGATGGCGATGAGCAGGATGCCGCCGACCCGGGTGACCCACTGGTGGTGGCGGCGGACGAAGCCGGTGAGCGCGAGCGCCCGGCGCAGACCGAGTCCGACGAACAGGAAGGGCAGGCCGAGTCCGGCACAGTAGGCCAGCGCGAGGATCGTCGCCCGCCCGGCCGTCGATTCGACCGCCGCCATACCGAGCACGGCGCCGAGGGTGGGCGACACGCACGGAGTCCAGGACAGGCCGAACGTCGCGCCGAGCACCGGAGCGCTGGCGAGTCCCGCCGTGGGTAACCGTGTGAGCCGGACCTGCCGTTGCAACAGTGGCAGGGCCCCAAGGTAGGCGACCCCGAGCAGGACGGTCAGCGCTCCGGCAGCGATCTCGATCGGACGGGCGTTGCTCACCAGCGCGCGACCGGCGGTGTTGAACGCCACCGCCACGGTGACGAAGACGACGGCGAAGCCGGCGATGAACCCCAGCGTGCCTGCTGTCACCCGGCTTCGGGCCCATCGGCGCCGGGCCGCGTCCGGACCCGGTGCCTCAAGTGCGGTCGCCCGCGAGGTGCTCGACGACGCGACGGTTACCGGAGTCGGCACGGGTACGCCGGTGGAGCGCCGTGGACGGGCGGCGTTGTCCAGGTCGGCGCCCGCCAGTCCCGTGATGTATGACAGGTAGCCGGGCACCAGCGGCAGCACACACGGTGACAGGAAGCTCACCAACCCGGCTGCGGCAGCAACGGCCATCGCCACGACCAGAGGTCCGGACGAGGCAAGGGACGCGAACTGCTCACCCACACCGCACCGCCGCAGCCGCGCGTGCTGCCGCTCCGGTATGACGCCGCATCCGCACCAACTCCCCAGTTGAACTCCGACTATCTGATCCTCGCAGGTCCTACTACTGGAAGTAGTATCGGGGTGGCGGGCAGGCTGACGACACCAGATGCACCGAAAGTTCCGGGCCTGCGACGAGAGCGTCGGTTCCGGTAATCCGTAACCAACACCCCGGGTCAGCGCCTGTTCACGTCTTGCGCGATCAGCGGACCGTCACGGTGGCGGTCACGGTGGCCTGGTCGATGTCGGTGGTACGGGCGGTCATCTTCAGCGTCCAGTCTCCGGCGACCGGGAAGCGGATCTCTGCGCTGCCGTGGTTGGGCTCCAGCACGTCGACCCGGACGGCGATCGGCTCGATACCGGCGCCGGGCAGAGCGACGCTGAGGGTCCACTGGGCGACCGGCAGTGCGCGGCCTTGTGGGGTGTAGACGAAGGCGTGCAGGCTGTTGGCGGTACCCGCCTGCGCCGGATAGATGTCGAACTGCAGCGTGTACAGGTCAATGGTCACCGACTGGGCGATTCCGGCACGGTCGGCCCGGGCGGCCTCGGCATTGGCGGTGCGGCCGGGCGGGGTCTGCACCAGCACCGCGGCCAGCGCCAGCACCACAGCGGTGACGGTGAGTTCCACCCCCGCGGCCCGGGCGACCCGCCGGGGATGCTCGGCGGCGGTGCCACGCTGGACGAGGCGCCGTTGCCGCGCCGCCACCGCGAGGACGCCGGCCAGCAGCGCCGCCTTGGCGATCAGCAGCTGGCCGTACGGAGTGTTTACCAGCGCTGTTGGCCGGCCGAGCTCCATCACCGCCTGGCCGGTCCCGGCGACGATGAGCCAGCCGACGGCGAGGGTGGCCCAGCGGGACCAGGCGGGCAGGATCCGGGCGAGAACCCGCTGGTGGGTGCGGCGCAGCAGAAACACGGTCACCGCGAGGAGCCCACCCAGCCAGACGCTCATCGCGGCGAGGTGCACGGCGCCGGCGGCGACACTGACCACCGGTATCGGTGCGGCGACAGGGTGCCCGGCCAGCGGCCAGGTGAGGAACACGCACACTGCCACCACGACAACCCCGACGACACGGCCCCGGCCGGCGATGCCGCGCACGGCGGCGGGAAGCAGCACCGCGGCCAGAGCGGTCAACGCGAGTCGGGCGGCGAGCACCACCCCGACGTCGCTCTCGCCGACGGCCCGAAGGTCGGCTGGCCCCAACTCGCCGACGGGCGCGCCGACCGTGTCGGCGGCCTGACCGATCCAGGTGCCGGCCGTGGCCACCGCGACCAGGGCCAGCCCGGCGTACACCGTGACGGCCACCCCGCGGCGAGACCGTCGGCGGGGCCACATCGTGGCCGCCAGCAGGGTCGGTCCGACCGCCAGGACAAGGCCCAGGTAGCCGGTGAACTTGGCTGTCGGCAGCAGCAGCCCGGCATTCTGGCGGGCCTGCTCGTCCGGTGGGCGCGGCGGCGTGGCCGACGGGGCCCCGGCGGAGTAGACGAAGCTGCCGGCTATCGGATGGCTGTCGGCGGAGACGACACGGTAGCTGACCAGATAGGTGCCCAGCGGCCGCTCGGGCACCCGGACCGGGATGCGCATCGTCCTGTCCCGGACCTCGGGTCTACCGACGGTGATCCGCCTGCCGTCGGGCGCCAGGACCTGCACCCGGCCGGGCACGGCGGTGACCGGCTCGCTGAAGGTGAGCAGCACCTCCCGCGGCGCGTAGCCGATCACCTCGTCCCGGGCCGGCGTGGTGGTGACCAGGGCGGCGTGCGCCGCCGCCGGACTCGCCGGGGCGAGAGGGACGCAGAGCAGGGCCAGGACCAGCCCGAGCAGGACTGCGATTCGGGTACGCACACTCCATGGTTCGGACACGGCGACCGAAGGGTTCAACGCGCGACGGATCCATCCGGGCTTCGATTGCCCGGCGGCCCACCGCCGCCCGCCGCACGGGTTGACGGATCGGCTCGCCGGCACCGACGATCGGGACCGCGATTGAGGAGCGGTTCGCCTCTGCCTCGTGGAGAACCATCTAACGGTGTGCCGGTGCGCGATGACGGCCGATGCCGGGCAGGAAGCGGCCGACTCGGCAGGCGTAGTCGAGGTAGGCAACACCGTGGGCGCGGATCAGGTGAGGCTCCTCGACCACGCGGACCTGCATCTGGATCGACGCGAGTAGCGTCACGGTGGCGGTGAGGCTGAGCGGGTTGGGCACGATCGCGGTAAGGCCGAGGCTGGTGGCGGCCATCGCGGTGAAGATGGGGTTGCGGGCAAGGGCAAACGCCCCGGTGGTGATGAGCTTGGTGCGCTCCTCGGGGTCGACACCGATGCGCCACGAGGCACCCATGTGCAGTTGCGCCGCCAGCGTCGCTGCGATCCCGGCAACGGCCAGGATCAGCCCGGCGACCGGCAGCCAACCGGAGTCCAGCGCGCCGACCGGGTCCAGGCCGGCGAGCCCGGCGAGCGGCCCGGCGGCGCCGAGCAGCAGGGCGGCGACGAACAGCAGCTTGGCCCACCACCGCACCGACCCCGGCGGGCCGGCGTCCAGCCGCAGCCCGGTGTCGCCGGTGGCTCGCCACTGCGCCACGGTGCGCCACCCGAACGTCAGGGCCAGCCCCAGCAGGTACAGAGTCAGCGCAAGGCCGGGCATCACCGCGCCCATTCTCCGAGGCGGACCCGCACCTGTCCATGCGTCGATGTCTCCATGACCCGACAGTACATCTAGTGCTGTATTCAGTAAAGAGTGAACTGAAGGCGTCGAGGCGCACCGAGGCATCACAGACGCGAAGCGTTGCGCAAGCTCGTCGACCATCGGGCTGCACCGAGATTGCTTCGTCAGTAAAGGCGGTCAATGCTTAACGCCGTCCGTTACAGTAGTTTCGTGCTGTTTGACCGATTCAAGTCCCGGTGGGCTCTCGGCTGGCTGGCCGCCGCCGTCTGCGTGTCTGTGCTGCTCGCAATCGTGCTGCTAGACAGGCTGCCGATGAAGCGCGAGCCGGCGGCGCCGGCGGTCCACCTCGCCCCGCCCGATTCAGCCTCGACCGAGCGAGCGCCGATCGACAGCACGCGGTCTCCGGAATCGGTGCCGAGTGCGGCCCCGGCACCTGACGGGCTCCCCGTCGTTGACTACGACCCGGCACCGGCTGGGTTTCCGCCCGACCGCGACACTCTCGACACCACTCCGCTGACCGAGGGGTTGTCGCCGACGCGGAACATCCCCGCGTACGACGCGCCAGGCGGGCGGCCACTGGCTTACCTCGCTCCCACCATCAACGGCGTGGAACTCATCACGCCGGTCGTCGAGCGACGTGTGGGCTGGGTGGCCGTGCTGCTGCCCTCGGCGAACCGCCGTCTCGCCTGGTTGCCACCCGGCGGCTGGACCACGATGCCTCTGCGCGACCAGCTGGTAGTAGAGCGCCGGCCGCACCGACTGACCTGGTTCCGCGACGGCCGCGCCATGCACTCCTGGGAGGTCAGCCTTGGAATGCCGGGGCAGGCCACCCCGCTCGGGAGGACCTTCATCCTCGGCCGCACCCCTCCCCCAGAGGCCGTCTATGGGGGTGTGGACATCTACGCCTTCGGCGCAGTGCCCGATGACCCGAGCGCGGTGCCGGCCAGCTTGCGAGGCGCGCACATCGGCCTACACAGCTGGCACAACGACGACACCCTCGGAGAAGACGTCACCAACGGCTGCATTCGCCTGACCCGCAGCGCACAGCAGCAGATCCTCGACGAGGTCCCCCCGGGAACCAGCGTGGTGGTCGTCGACGCGCTGCCGACGCCGCCCGCGACATCCCGATGACTTCGTGGTCATCCAAGCCTCGCATCTCTTTGTTTGACGACGTCGGCCTTCCTGGGAAGCCGGCCGTCTGCAGGGAACCCGTCCTGTGGAGGGCCGTTCGCCGCCGCGGGCCGAAGCCCATGTGTCAGCCTTTCACGCGCATGCCGGACGCAGATAGCCGGCAAGCCCCTTCTCCCACAGGATTGGCGTTTACTTCGGCAGCCCGCCACTCATGCTGCGCGTAGGTGGCGTGCTCGGCTTCGTCAGGACGCACTGGGCCGGAGAAGCCACGCGAAACCTGGGCCCGCAGGCGTGGGGCGGGCGGCAGCGCAGCCTCAAGGCGGGGCCACCGATGAAGGATCACGCTGGCCGCCGGGGGGCGCCTTCGCGATTGGTCCTGACCCGCCCCCACACCGACGCGCGCGAAATCGGCCGCTGGCCGGGCTCCGTTTCCGGGAGCCCGGCCAGCGCTCGTGCCGACGATTCGGCTCAGCTGGAGTAGCCGCGCTCGGCGGTCCAGTCAGCGAGCTCTTCGTCGTCAATCCAGTAGTACTTCTTCGGGTCGTACGGGTCGGCGATCTTCATTTCCTCGCTGCCGTCGCGGTAGCCCACCACGGTCACGTAGTGCCCGCCCGGGAACACATGTGCATCCCCATCGGTGTCGACCCCGGTGCCGATGGTGTTAACCACCACACCACGCTTGGCGTCGACCGCCTCCGTCACGTCGGTCCGGAGCTTCTCGACCTGCTCGGGCTTCGCGGTGGTGCCCTTGATCTCGGTTGTCTCGTAGCCGCCACCGGTCATCTCGTTGAGCACCCGGGTGGTGTCATTGACCGAGTTGGTGCCGGCTTCGGTCGTGCCCAGCTTCTTGGCGACCTCCTTCTGGCTCGGGTCCTTGCCCTGGGTGGAAAGGGCGATGCTGGTCGCGGCCGGGGCGCAGTAGTAGGCGTTCGGCTGCCTCTCGTAGTCGTGCTCGAGCAGGCGCTTGTCCTCGGCTGACTGCTCCGGCGGCACCGCGACGGCCGGCCTGCTTTCCATGGGGCCGGCTTGGACGGCCATCGCGGGGCCGGCGACGCCGCCACCGGCGATCATGAGACCAGCAATGGACGCGACACTCGTGCGGACGATCGAGTTCATTGATGAAGCTCCCATCGGTTATGCCGCTTCCATGTGAAGTGGAAGCGCACGCACCACGGGGAGGAGTGGACGCCCGCGGTGCGCCGTTGGTGGGCCTCGGACACCCCCCGACACCGGAACATCGACCGGCTGTCGGGCTCTCGACCAACGGTTACCCCAGCCAGGTTCATGAAAACGCTGTGACCTGCTAGAAGCAGTGGGAGAATGACGGACCTCTGAGCGTGGATCGGGCATCCCGGGGGCGTGAGGGCCACGTGCTGGGCATGTCGGCGTTGACGGGGCGAGGGGTCAGCAATCTCAGCCCATGACCAGATCGGCTGACTCCCGCGATGGCAGCCGCTGAAATGTCCGCGCTCGCCGCTCGAAGGCAACCTTGCGCTCTATCAGCAACGTCTCGTCGAAGTCGCCGAGTGATCCGGGGAGGGCGCTGAAAGACGATTGGCGGGCACAGCAGCCGAGGGTCTCGATTACCGCATGCCCCGCTTCTCCTTTCGGGTCCGTTTTCAGCGAACTCGCAGGAACCCGGTACAGCGTTCCCTGTACCTTTGCCCGAGTGCCCGCCATGCCGGGTGCTTGAGGCCGTACTGACCGACCGACAGGGGACGGATACATGACGAGGAACACGCGGCTGACCCTGGCAGCGATCGTGGTGCTGATGCTGGTGGTGGCTGGCCTGCTGGCCGTCGACCGCCGCGACGAGGTTCCCGCTGCCAAGACGGCCGGCGGAACGGTCGACACGGCGATGCTGGTCCGCGACGACAGCCACCGGCTGACGACTGCCGCCGACGGCAAGGTGACGCTGGTGGAGTTCCTCGATTTCGAATGCGAGGCGTGCGGCGCCGCGTACCCGGCGGTCAAGCAGGTCCTCGCCGCCTACGAGGGGCGGATCACCTTCGTGGTGCGGTACTTCCCGATTGCCAGCCACCCCAACGCTGACCTTGCCGCGCGGACCGCGCAGGCCGCGGCAAACCAGGGTCGCTTCGCCGACATGTATCGGCTGCTGTTCGAGAACCAGACCGTGTGGGGCCACAAGGAGCAGCCGCAGACCGAGGTGTTCCTCGGCTATGCCCGGGATCTCGGTCTGGACGTTGACCAGTTCCAGCGCGACCTCGACGACCCCGCCACCGCGGCGCGGGTGGCCAGGGACCGGGCGGACGGCGAGGCCGCGGGTGTGCAGGGCACCCCGACGTTCTTCCTCAACGGGCGCCCCCTGTCCGACCTGCGCAGCAAGGACGACCTGACCGGCGCGATCGACGCCGCTCTCGCCGGATGAGCGCCGCCACCACCACCAGCAAGCCTGCTGTCGCCGCTCCGGGAGCCGGCCAGTTCCTCAGCACCGTCGCCGCGTGGGTCCTCACCGTCGGCGGTGGCATCGGGCTGCTCGCCGCGGCCGTCCTGACCGTCGAGAAGATCAACCTGCTGACCCGTCCCGGCTATGTCCCGACCTGCAGTATCAATCCGATCCTGTCGTGCGGCTCGGTGATGACCACGCCGCAGGCCGAGGCATTCGGGTTCCCCAACCCGCTGATCGGCATCGCCGGGTTCGCCGCCGTCACCACGATCGGCGTCATCTTGCTGGCCCGTGTGCGGCTTCCGCGCTGGTTCTGGCTCGGCCTGCAGGGCGGTGTCACCTTCGGCGTCGTCTTCGTGCACTGGCTGATCTACCAGAGCGTGTACGTCATCGGCGCGCTGTGCCCGTACTGCATGGCGGTCTGGGCGGTCACTATCCCGATCTTCCTCTACACCACCCTGAGCACTCTGCGCGCCAACGCCCACGCGCTGCCTGCGACCGTGCGTGCCGTCACCGACGGGGCCGCCCGCTACCACAGCGTCATCCTCGTCGCCTGGTACGCCGTCATCGTCGCCGCGATCCTGCACCGCTTCTGGGACTACTGGAGCACTCTGGCCTGAGATCCACCGTTACAACTCACTGTTCGCGGTCTGACAGCTCACCGTCCTGGCCGCTCTCCTCGCCGTCGCCGTCGAGGGATTGCCCGAGTGAGTGCTTAGCTGGTACCCGGTTGCCGACTCGCTCGGCCAGGTTCCGCACCGCCGCCGACCCTCACGGCCAGCGCCGCGACGGTGGTGCGAGTCGCGGTGGCCGCCGCTCGTCAGGCTGAGACTGCGATCCCGGTGACGGTGGGCACGGCACAGGCGGGGGCGTCGGCGCGATGTGCACGCCGCGTCCGGGTTGTGGCTCAGGTGCGGCCACAGAGCCACTCGCGGGCCGTCGCCGGTCGGCTGCCGCTCGACGACGGCCTCGACGGCGAGGTCGGCGGCGGCCACGGGGGCGGGGGTTCCCGCCGCGGCGGCCCGTCGTACGTACACCGGCCGCCGGCTCGGCGCCTCAGTCATCGTCGTCGTCTTCGACGAGTTCGCCTTCCCAGGCTTCGCGGCCCTCGTGGATGGCGAATGCGGCGATGACGAACCCGGCGACCGGGTCCAGCCACGCGGCGCCGGTGACGGCGTACAGCGCGAGGCCGACCAGGGTGGAGATGCTCAGCAGCACGCAGATCTTGGTCTCGGCGGCGTCGGCCAAGATGAGCCGGTCTCCCCCGAGCCGCATCGCCACCCGCTTCTTCGCCGCGGCCAGCACCGGCATGATCACCACGGAGGCGGCCAATAGCACCAGCCCTACGACCGAGGTGTCCGGCTCCTCCCCACCTATGAGGCTGCGCACGCCCTCGAACACGACGTACGCCGCGAGGACGAAGAAGGTGACGGCGACGGCCTTGAGGGTGCGGCGTTCCTTGGCCTCGTCGATGTCGCCGTGGCGCAGCCGGGCGGCCAACCGTAGCCCGACCAGCACCGACGCGGCGGACTCGATGCCGGAGTCCAGACCGAAGCCCACCAGCGACACCAGGCCGGCGAGCAGCCCAACGGTGATCGCGATGGCGCCCTCGGCGACGTTGTAGACCACGGTGAACTGCGCAAGGAGCAACCCCCGGCGGGTCAATCGCTCGGTCTCGGCCAGGCTCAGCGCCGCCGACTCGGCGCTCACCGCCGGTCCTCAGCGCAGCCGTAGGCCGGGCACAGCGCGACGGCCTCACCGGTCGCGGCGAGAAGACCCTCGGCGGCGCGCAGCAGGTCCATCAGCTCGGGCCGGGCCAGGGCGTAAAACATCTGCCGACCCTGCGGCCGGCCAGCGACCAGACCGCAGTCGCGCAGGCAGGCCAGATGCGCCGACACCGTCGACTGCGCCATCCCCAGCTCGCCGGTCAGGTCCACCACCCGCAGCTCCCCGTCGGCCAGCCGCCGAAGGATCGCCAACCGGGTCGGATCCCCCAACCCGTGGAACAACGCCGCCGCCGGCGCCAGGTCCTCCACTGGGCGAGTCGCCACCCGCCCACTTTTTCTAATCGCCATGTAGCGATTATATCGACCCTGTACGATCATCGCTACAGTCCGGTGTCATCGGACGACAGCGATGAAGGAGCAGCACGTGTTGATGAACAGGATGGAGACCGCACTGATCAACTCGCCGCCGCGGCGGTGGCTGCAACGCTGGTACGAGGCGCCGTGGCTGCGCCGCCTCGGCGGGCCGCTCCCGCCCGGCGCCCGGGTGCTGGAGATCGGATGCGGTCCCGGCTACGGCACCCGGCTGATCCTGGAGCGGTTCGGCGCCGCCCACGTCGACGCCCTGGACCTCGACCCGGCGATGATCGCCCGGGCGCGGCGGCGGCTGGCCGGCTACGGCGACCGGGTACGCCTCCAAACCGGCGACGCCGTCGACCTGCGCGCCAGCGTCGACGCTACCGACCCGAGCTACGACGCGGTGTTCGACTTCGCGATCGTGCACCACATCCCCGCCTGGCGCGCCGCCATCGCCGAGATCGCCCGCGTACTACGCCCCGGCGGGCGGTTCTACTTCGACGAGGTCACCGCCCGCGCCCTCTCCCGCCCGACCTACCGGGCGCTGTTCGACCACCCCCGCGACGACCGATTCACCGCCGAGGAGTTCCGCGCCGAGCTGCACCGCCACAGCCTGCACGTCGGCGACCAGTGGCGCACCCTCGTCGGCGGGGACTACCTCATCGGCGTCGCGACCCGCCGCTGACCCACCAGCCAACCTCGAACCGCAATCGTTGACTGCGCTGGAAGCGACGGCCAAGCCGACACCGTCGGGACGTACCGTTCCGACGGCACGCATCTGAGCTGACGGGGTCGGCCGGCGTAGTACCAGCAGCCCGGCGACGACGTACGCACCATCATCGCCCCACAGCGGAAGGGGCGGACGTCAGTCGGCTACGCCCGGTGGCGCCGCTGCCGCAGGTAGAGCGCCGCGCCTGCCGCGGCCAGGATGGCCAGCGCGGTGCCCAGGCCGATCCACAATCCGCCGTTGGTGCCGGCATCGCTGCCAGCGGCGGGGGACGGCAGTGCGGTTACGGGGGCGTCGGTGGCGGGGGCCGTGGTGGGCGTCGGCGAGGCTGGGGTGGTTGGTGCGGTGGAACCCGCGGGTGCGGCGGCGAGCTTCACGGTGGGGGCGGAATTCGCCGGTTCAGGGTTGGCGGCGCTGGGTACCTCGATCCACCGGTCAACGCGGCCGTCGCTGTAAGTTTGCAGGATCTTGAAGGAGATCTGCGGCGCGTCGGGCAGTTGCCGTACCCGAATCCGGTGCTCGGCGTCGTCGCCGACGGCCAAGGCGGGACCGGCGACGGTGTAGCTGTCGCCGGCTACGCTGCCCAGCTTCCACCCCTTGGGTGCGGCGATCAGGGTGACGTCGCCGGGCGTGATGCCGTCGGGCAGGTACACCTGCACCGAGGCGACGCCGGCGCTGTCGGACTCGGCTTCGGCGTTGACGGTGACCAGGGCGTTGCTCGCGCCGGCCCGGGCGGGAGCGACGGTCACCTTGGTGTGCGCCCAGGCCGGCGCGCCGACCGCCACGGCCGCCGTGGTCGCGGCAACCGCGGCCACCACCCCGGTGAGCAGACGCTTCATGATGTGCCCCTTTCGCGGCGCTGTTCGCGTGGTCTCTGGTCGTCGCGCCTGGCGCGGGCGGTCCCGCAGCGCTGCGTCGCGGTGGCGGCCTCGCCGAACCTGGTCACGTCCGGACCTGCCGGTCGCGTTCGGCGAGGTCGGCGAGCATGCGGTTGTAGGCGGCCAGTTCGTCGTCCTCGCGGCCCTCGGCGGCGGCGCGGTCCGCGGCGCGGTCTCGGCGGCGGGCCTCGCGCTGGTCGGCGCGCATCCACTGCAGCATCAGCGCACCCAGGACGACGACGGTGGGCAGTTCTCCGAAGGACCAGGCGATGCCGCCGGCAGCGCGTTGGTCCTCCAGCGGGGTGGGTCCCCACGGACGCGCCAGCGCCGTCCACCAGTCCGCGGCGAGCAGGGTGGTCGACTGCATGAGCGCGACTCCAAGGAACGCGTGCAGCACCATGCTGATCAGCACCAGCACAAGCTTCAGCGGGTGCGGAATACGGCGGGGAGCGGGGTCGATGCCGATGACCACCCAGAAGAACAGGTACCCGACGCCCAGGAAGTGAACGATCATGGCGAGGTGCGCCGCGTGTGAGCGCACCGCCAACTCGTACAGGCCGGTGAAGTACAGCACGTAGAGACTGGTGACATAGAGGGTCAACGCCGCCACCGGATGAGTCACCAGCTGGGAGACCCGGGAGTGCAGCGCGGCCTGCAGCCATTCGCGAGGCCCGGGCCAGCGCGGATCCGTCGACGGGGGCAGCGCCCGCAGGCCGAGGGTGACCGGTCCGGCCAGCACGAGCAGGATCGGCGCGACCATCATCAGCAGCAGGTGCTGCACCATGTGCACGGAGAACAGCACGGCACCGTAGCGGGCCAGGCCGCTGGAGGTGGCGACGACGATCACTGCGCAGCCGGCGAGCCACAGGGCGGTGCGGGCAGGTGGCCACGCGTCGCCGCGACGGCGTAGCCGCCACACACCGGCCAGGTAGAGGCCGGCGGCGGCCAGGGTCGCCGCGATGATCAGCGGCTCGGGCATCCAGGCCGTCGTCGCGGTCTCGACGCTCAACGGTGGGGGCATCGGAAACCCGAGCAGCGCCGTGACGGCGTCCTCCTCCCCTTCTCCGACAGGGGCGGGGGTGCGCGACAGCGCGACGGCGGCGCCGACCGCAGCGGCGAACAGCAGTGTCTCCACCACCGCGACGCGCAGGAAGGGACGCCGGTCTCCCCCGGCCAGGGCCCCGATCGCCCAACGGCGGTGCAGCAGTCCGGCGACCGCCACCGCGCCCAGGGCGGCCATCTTGACCAGCGCCAGCTGTCCGTACCGGGTGCCGACCAGGTCAGCCGGCGTGGTGAGGCGCACGGCCGTCGACAGCAGTCCCGAGGCGGCGACGGCGACAAGACAGGCCAGGGCCAAGGGAGAGAAGCGGCGGACGGCGCGGGTGAGGTCGGCGGTGCTGCCGCGGCGGGTCACGGCCAGCGCGAACAGGCCACCGGCCCACACGGTGGCCGGTAGCACGTGCAGCAGCAGGCCGGACACGGCGAGCTGATGATTGTCGGCCGCGGCCGCGTGCCCGGTGAACACCGGTGGCACGACACCGGCGAGCGCCGCCAGCAGCGCCACCGTCGCGCCCGCCGGGCGCAGACTCATCGCGGCCACCACGGCCGCGAGCAGCGCGAAGGCGCCGCCGAGGGTGAGAGCTTGACCCAGCGGGATGGTGAGCGCGAAGTTCAGCACCGCCCGGGCCGACAGCACCTGGGAGGCGGGCAGCCCGAACAGGTCGACCAGGGTGTAGCACACCGCGACACCGGTCGACGCGGCCCACACGCCGGCGCTCCACGCCGCGGCGCGCAGCCGCCGGTAGCCCAGCGCCGACAACCCGCCCTCGTCACTGCGAGGCGACAGCAGGACAACCGCCAGCAGCAGCCCGACGGTGGCCACCGCCCCGACCCGCATGCCGAGGCGGGCGGTCGGCAGCAACCAAGCCGTGGCCGGACCCGGGTCAGGCAGCCCCGGCACCGTCTGCGGGACCGCTGCACCGCCCCACCAGAGCAGCGCCGCGCCGACACCGGCGGCGACGAGGACCGTGGCTGCCGGCACCAGCACGGGCCGACGGCGGATGACCTCGAGATTCATCGACGGCCCGCCCGCACCCGCCGAATGAGCACGCCGGCGCCGGCCGCGGCCACCGCCAGCACCGCCACGACAACCGCCGCTCCCGAGCCCCCGTCAGCGTTGTCGGTCTGAGCGGCCGCAGCGGCCGCAGGGGCGGCAGATGGGGGCGAGATGGTGGCCGACGGCGTCGGCGAGGCCGACCGCGTGGGCGTACTGGTGACGGTGAAGGCGAACGATCCCTGCACTGGGTGCCCGTCCACCGATACCACCCGGTAGGACACGGTGTACTCGCCGGCCGGCAGGTCCGGGTTCACCGGCTGGGTGGCGCGGGTGCCGGACACCGCCGGGGCGCCCGCCGTCACCGCGGCGTCGCCGGGTCCGGTCACCGCGATGGTGGTGAACTGCGGGTCGAGGCGCTCGGCGAACACCAGCTCGACCTGCCGCGGCGCGGACGGCACGCGGGCATCCCGGCTCGGGGTGGACTCCCGCAGCGCGTTGTGCGCCCAGGCAGGTGCGGCCGGCAGGAGCACGGCCAGAACGGCGAGCAGCGCAGCGGCCAGGCGGGCGGACTGTGGGAGTAGGTGAGGGCGGTGCACGGACAACTCCTGGATCGGTGGTGCGGGCTTCAGGTAGTCGGTCCGGTACGCCGGAAAGTTCCCGGTCACCACGTGCTGCCGTCGCACACGCCGTCGGCGTCGCGCGGCTCGGCCTGCAAGGTGGCGTGCTCGATGGCGAAACGGTCGTGCAGCAGTCGCCGCGACGACGCCAGCACGGCGGCCAGGTCGGCCTCCCGGTCAAGCACCAGGTGCGCCGAGGCGACCTCCATCCCCGAGGTGAGGGTCCAGACATGCAGATCATGCACGTCGGCGACACCGTCGACGCCGCGCAGCGCGTCGCGGACTGTGGCGACGTCCAGGTGCGGCGGGGCGGCCTGCACGAGGACCCGCACGGCCGCCCGCCCGAGCTGGTAGGTCCGCGGCAGGATGAACAAACCCACCGCGACGGCGATGATCGGGTCGGCGTACCACCAGTCGGTGACCGCGATCACCGCCGCTGCGACGATCACCCCGACCGAGGTGAACAGATCGCCGAGGACCTCCAGGTAGGCGCCGCGCACGTTCAGGCTCTCCTGGGAGCCCGACCGCAGCAGAAGGAACGCGACGATGTTGGCCACCAGGCCGGCCACAGCCACCGCGAACATCGGCCCGGCCAGGACCTCCGGCGGCGCGGTGAACCGGCGCACCGCCTCGACGAGCACGTAGATCGCGACGCCGAACAGCAGCACCGCGTTGGCCAGCGCCGCGAGGACCTCTGCCCGGTACAGCCCGAAGGTCCGCTGCCCGTCCCGGGAGGCCCGGCTCGCCGCGGTGATCGCGGCCAACGCCATCCCGATGCCCAGGACGTCGGTGAACATGTGCCCCGCGTCCGACAGCAGCGCCAGCGAACCGGTCACCCACGCCGCGACCGCTTCGACCACCATGAACATGGCCAGCAGGACGAACGCCGCCCAGAGCCGGCCACGGTGCTTCTCGCCCGCCCGCATCGCCTGCTGGCCGTGATCGTGCCCGGCACCCATCGCGTCCTCCTCGTCGACGTCCCGCGCCAACATATGCGGATATTGCAATAAGTGCAAGCGAGAGGGTCGACGCGGGACGAGTGACCGCACCTTTCGGTCAGCGGCGGGACGTCGCCTGATCCGGCTGCCGGCTGTCCGTGTGCAACTGGCGCAGGCGGCGCACCGCGGCGACCGACCGTTCGCCGTCGAAGACCTGCACCGCCAGCAGGGCCACCACCTCGCCGTTGGTCAGCTCCAGCGACGCCCACACCGCCTTGCGGTCGAACCGCACCCGCTGCACCATCTCCCACGGCACCGTGACGTCCCCCAGGAGGTTGCGCACCCGTACGCCGTCGCGGTCGGCGTGCACCCGCAGCCGCCAGGGCACCAGCGTCAGCGCCGTGAAGAACACTCCGATGCCGGCGACCGCGAGCCGGTCGGTGGGGAAGTACTGGCCGCCGTTGGACGTCGTACCGCTCAACGTTGCCGCGGACAGCAGGTTGAAGCCCAGAACGACCACGGCGGCGGCGGCGCTGATCCACCTCACGCACCGGGGCCGCACGACAACGCCTCCGGCCGCCGCGTTCCCGCGGCCGTGCCGCGTCCCAAAGATCAATAGCGGCATCTGTCCTCCACTCGGTACCGGCCGGCCACGGCCAGCTTGTCAGGCCACCCGGCTGTTCACCGCATGCCGCTGCTCACACCGCATGCCCGGGTAGTCACCGGCCGGCGGGTCTGCCTTCCGGCCGGCGAGGACACCTACCGCTCGATCGGCTTCCTTCGAGGGGTCGCGATCGGCGCCGACCGCCATGCTGCAGATCGCACTCGAGTGACGGTGCAAGGTCAGCGTGGCCACCGCCGCGCCGGTGAGTAGCCGGGATACCCCTCGACCCGGCGAGCAGGGTCGGCATGCAGCCAAGCGAGCATCTCGTTGTAGGCGAGCACGTCGGGATCCTCGGACTCCCTCCGCCGCGCTTGCGGGGTGGGCTCGGGCACGATCGTCTCGGCGGAGCGCTGGAACGT
Source organism: Micromonospora endolithica (assembly GCF_003626595.1). Taxonomy (GTDB): domain Bacteria; phylum Actinomycetota; class Actinomycetes; order Mycobacteriales; family Micromonosporaceae; genus Micromonospora; species Micromonospora endolithica. Next base: position 168,436 of record NZ_RBAK01000001.1, read on the forward strand.
CCACGCCAGCGGTACCGCAACCGGCGCGGCGGCCGGACCTCGGGACGGCCCACCGCCTTTAGGGGTCCGGTCGGGCGGGGAGCCTGTCAGCAATCGGATCCAGAAGAAGACGCCGAACGCGGCGAACACCGGCCATTGGAGGGCGTAGCCGTAGCTGAGCGTATTGCCGGCGAGGGCGTGCTCGAACTGCCACCAACCCAGGCGTACGAACACCCCCGCCACCACCAGCACCACGAGGTGACCGACGAGCCGTGCCGGGGTCAGATAGCGCCGCATCCCCAAAAGATAGCCGCGCTGACTGGCCGGGAGCAGAGCGACCCGACCTGGGACTATTGTGTTCGCCATGCGGGTCACCGACGTACGCCACGGGGATGGGCTCGTGACGCTGCTGTTCGCGATGGACGGCCTACGCGTGTTGCCCACCGGCAGGCGTAGCCCGCTGCGGTTGAGCGGCGCCGCTGTTTTCGCGGCCATCGCGCTGGGCCTGCTGAACATCGTCGTCGCCCATGCCAGCGCCACGGCGGGCGTAGCGGTGTGGCTCCTGGTGATCATCCTGCTCCTCGGGGGCGGACTGGGCGCCCTCGCCGCCCAGTTCGCGTCGATACGACGAGAGAAGCTGGCCCTGAGCGCGCCGGCGACCTTCCCGTGGGCGTCGGTGGACTGGGCACGCAGCGAACCCGACGCCAGCCGGGTGTCAGTCACCCTGGGCACGGGGGACGGCGGCAGCCTGACCTTCGAAGCCAGCGGTATGACCGGCGCGCGGATGGCCTCCTGCTTCGCCCAATTCCTCATTCCCCAGTCGGCGCCGGCCGCTCCTTCGCTTCCCACCTGATCCGGCGGCCTCCCGGTGAGGGATGGCCCGGCCGGTGGGCCGAGCCATCCCCGGGGCCATGGGGCTTAGGTGCCGGCGTAGGAGTGCAGGCCGGAGAACACCAGGTTGACGGCGAACAGGTTGAACATCATCGTCAACCAGCCCACCACGGCAATCCACGCCGCGACGGGGGCACGCACGCTCGGCGTCGCGTGGGCGTGTAGGTAGGCCGCGTACGCCACCCAGGAGATGAACGCCCACGTCTCCTTGGGGTCCCAACCCCAGTAGCGACCCCAGGATGCTTCCGCCCATACGGCCCCGGCCATCACCGCGAACGTCCAGATCACGAATCCGACGGAATGCATCCGAAACGACAGACGCCGCAACAGGGGCTCGGTAGGTAGCCGCGCGCCGAGGGTGTCGCGCACGTCCGCGGACCGGCCACCGCTTCGGCGTTCATGACGGGAGCGCAGCAGTAACGCCACCGCCGCCAGGAAACCGACCAGGAACAATCCGGTGGCCACGGCGGCGGCGCTGACGTGCACCGCCAGCCACGCCGACTGCAGGGCGGGCACCAACGGACCCGCCGGGGTGTACAGGTGCAGACCTGCCGCACCCAGCAGGATCACGGCGCAGGACGCGACGTACAGGCCGAGCGGCCGAACGGCCGGGTGCCGCGCGGCCAGCACGAGCCAGGTCGCCGCACCCACCAAGGTGACGGCGACGATGAACTCATACATGTTGCCCCACGGCACCCTGCCGGCGGCCACCGCACGCGTGACGAGGCAGGCGGCCTGCGCGACGGTGGCCACAGCGACGGCGACGGCGCCGCCGGCAGAGGCACGCGAAGCGGTCAGCCAGGGCGACGCGGCAGGTGCCCCTGGCCTCGCCACCGTGCCCGGCGCAGCCACGGCGACAGCAACTTGTGGGCGGCGCGCCGGCGTACGGCGCAACGTCTCCGCAACACCGAAGACAACGAGCGCCAGCAGATAACCGAGCAGGGAAACAGCGAACAGTGAATCAGACAACTGGTTCATGAGCCTCTCCAACAGACGTCATCGCCCCGCCGTACACCTGTGCGGCCGAACACCTGCCCGAGGCTGGCGGGGGTGGGTGGGTTATCGGGGTTGCAGGCGAGCGGGATAGCCGGCTGCTGCGAGCGCGGCGGTCAGCACCGCAGCGTCGACGTAGGCGGGGTCGGCGTCGACGGCGGCTCGGCCCGCCGCTGCGGACACCTGCGCCCGGTGCACACCGGGCAGCGCTTCGAGGATCCGCTGCACCGCTCGTTCCGCCTGGTCGCAGCACAGAGCACGCACAATGATCAGATAGGTCACGGTGTCGTTCATGAGGGTCCTTAGCAGCAGGGACGGCCACACCCCTCGCGGCGAAGCTGGTGACAGCGGCACGCCGGGGACGGCGTCGGGGAACCGACCGGCGGTGGCGTCACCCGACGACCGTCGGCCGGTGATCACGTGTCAACGAGCGCTGATTGGTCCGTCAGCGACTGACGGAGGTCAGCTGCAGATCACGTCCGCGACACGCCCAGCTGCGACAACGTGTGTCCGAGGGCAGACGGAAACTCCGGACGCGCCGGTGCCCGGTGCCCGGCCGCCACGCGAACGGTCCATCGGCCCGGCGTGGCCAGCAGAGCCGCCCCTGCGGCGACCAGAAGGATCAAGCAGGCGGCAGCCACCAGGCCATCGCGGTCGGCCGGCAGATGGTGACCGTCCACGGTCATGGCCACGCCCGAAAGGCCGCGCTGCGGCGCAGCCTCGGCGGCGGCGTCGCCGGTAGCCGCCTGCACTGCCGTAGACGCCGTGCTCGCGGGCGACGAATCCATGCCGGTTGCGCACTGCAGCGCGTGCAGAAGCACCAGGACGGCCACCATGACCGCCACCGTCACCGCACGGGACAGCGGCCGCACGACACCGGCAGGCCACGACGACACCACCGGTGCAGACTACGGCAGCCACAGCTCATGGCCGCACCGTGGCCCACGAAAGCGACGCGCCCCTACACGCCCGCCCCAGGTCAGCCATGAACATCCGCTCGCGGGACCTGGCGAGTGCGGCCGCAAGGCGACCTCGGACGGGGGCAGGCAGATGGTATCGACTGCCCGAACGTCCGTCCGCGCGCGTAATGTCCGGATCTCGGACACTCGCCGCGGGCCGTTGCCGGAATGTCGCTGGGCCGGCGGCCGTTATGCCACCCGACGCTCGAGCACCCCCGCTCGGGCGTCGCTGCTTCATCGCGGTCCGCAGGCCACCTGCGCGGCCGTCCCCCGGATGAGAGGTGAGCACGATGACCACGACCACGCGTTGGCTGCCGGGCCTCACCCAGGCTCCGGTGATCCGTAAGGCCGCCCTCGCCGTCGCCGGACTGGCGATGGCCGGCGGCGCCATCGCCGGCCCGGTGGCCGCCGCGAACGCCGCCCCGGCCACGGCCGGCACTGCGGCTTCGGTCCAGCAAGAGCGCGGCAACGGCAAGGGCGCCGGCGGTAAGGAGCTGGACTTCCATTACAAGTTCCAGGAGACCTACTTCTACTGCGCGCCCGCGGCCACCAAGATGGCGCTGTCCGCGCTCGGTAAGGACCTGAGCCAGGACGAGCTGGCCAAGAAGCTGGGCACCACCGAGGCCGGCACCAACTCCGCCATCGAAACCACCCGCGTCCTCACCGAGGTCAGCGGTAAGGGCTACCGCACCGTCGAGATCCCCGGCGACAAGGCCGACCAGGCCGAGACCGACCGGCTGCGCGACGACGTCGTCCGCGCCCTCGACGAGGGCCGGCCGGTGGTCGCCAACATCATCGGCACCGGCGTGGACACCGACGGCCACGCCCACGCCTACCCCGGCGGCCACTACGTGACCGTGGTCGGCTACCGCGACGGCGGGAACACCGTCAAGATCGGCGACTCCTGGTCAGACGAGGGCCAGTACTGGATCAACACCGACACGTTGGCCGACTGGATCGCCTCCCGCGGCTACTCCGCCTGACCGGCTCGCACAGGGGCCAGCCCACACCCGGGCTGGCCCCCTGCCCGTGCACGCACACGTCGGTCCGCCGCCGGCGCCGCCTACGGCGGTGGCCGGCGGCGCGGTGAGGTCATCGCCGCACGGCGGCTTCCCGGGCACCACCCCTCCTGCCCGCCATTCCGCCGCCATTCGTTTGTCCCCCTTCGGGGCTCCTGCCGGCGTTCGGGTCTTCGCCCGCCGTTTCGTTCCTACTGTGCGGGTATGGGCGACGAGGCGACGAATGAGACGGCGCAGCGCGGGACTCTGTACGGGCGTCCCCGACGCCACGCCGGGCGCAGGCTCCTGCGCCGCCACGGCCGGGGACGGGTCGCGGCGACGCTCGCGGTGGCGCTGGTCGGGATCGTGGCGTTGACCGGAGCGGGCATGATCGGTGCCGCACTCACCGACCCGTCATCCCAGCCGCCCCCGCAGCCACCCGCCGCGGCCGCGCCCGCGACGGTGGCGCAGCCCGCCCCGGGCGCGTCGTCGCGGACCGGTCTTCCCGCATCCGCACCAACGACGATCTCGATCACCCGCATCGGCGTGCGCGCCAACATCCTCGCCCTCGGTGTCCGCGACGACGGCACCGTCGACGTGCCGCCTCTCGATCAGGCCATGGATGCCGGCTGGTACAAGCTGGGCGTCAGCCCCGGCGAAGTCGGTAACGCCGTCATCATGGGCCACGTCGACTCGGTGAAGATCGGACCGGCGGTGTTCTTCCGGCTCGGCGAACTCCTGCCCGGCGACATGATCCAGGTAACCCGGGCCGACCGCAGCGAGGTGAGCTTCCGCGTCGACGGGGTGAGGTCGTACCCGAAGGACGCCTTCCCGACAGAGCTGGTGTACGGGCCGTCCGACACCGCGAGCCTGCGGGTCATCACCTGCGGCGGAATCTTCAACGAGCAGGCAGGCAGCTATCCCGACAACGTCATCGTCTTCGCCACCCTGGTCGGGTCCCGGCAGACATGACAGCGGGTCCGTCGATGGACCGGCCCCTGTCGGACCGGCCCCACCGACGGTCGCGCCTTCTGTACCCACGAGCCGCCGATCTCGTCGGTGTTGCCCGCCATCGCGGTAGCCGGTCACGGGACTGCAGTGCCCGCCCTCACCCCGGTGTGACTGACCATCGGTGCGAACGCTGCGGCGATGACGGCCATCGGCAAATAGAACACTTGCGCCGCACCCCTGCCGAGCTCGGCAGCGACCGGGATCAGCCGCCAGCGACAGACGGCGTCGGCGTCGGCGTCGGCGAGCCGCCGGCCACCGCGCCCGAATGCGGCACCCGGGTGGGGGCCGGCCGAAGCCCTGCGGGCACCGGCAGCGCGCTGCCCTTGACGAACTCGGCCCAGCTGACGTTCCACGCCGTCCAGCCATTGCCCTCAGTCAACTGGACCTCGGTGCCCTTGAAGGAGACCAGGTCGCCGACCTGGGTGATGTTCATCAGCCAATCCGCCGCGGCCGGGGAGACGTTGGTGCAGCCGTGCGAGACGTTGGTTTTGCCCTGGTCCCCCACCGACCACGGCGCGCTGTGGATGAACTCCCCGCCCCAGGTGAGCCGCTGAGCGTCCTCGACGTCGACGACGTAGCCGCCATTGGGCTCCCCCCGGGTGTCGAAGGTCGTGTACTGATGCTTCTCCATGATCACCATCTTGCCGCTGGAGGTCGGCGTGCTGGGCTTGCCGAGGCTGACCGGGATCTTGCGGACGAGCCTCCCGTCGCGGAACACCGACATCTGCTTGGTGGCGTTGTCGACCTCCAGTGACACCTGCCGACCAATCGTGGAGGTCGCCTTGCGGTCAGCGTCGCCGACGTGGTCCTTGCCGATCGGCAGCCCTTCGAGTGCGGCCCGGACGCTGATGGTGGTGCCGGGGCGCCAGAAATCGGGTGCCCGGTAATACACCTGGGAACCGTCGGACACCCAGGACCAGGTGCCGGGCTGCGGCGGATTCGTTTTCACGAACAAACGGCGTTGGACATGCGCTCTGGCCTGCTTGGGGATGGGAGGGTCGAAGGCGACCGTTACCGGCATCGCCGTGCCGTACGTGCGGTTCCCGGCGAAATACAACGTGCTGGTGATCGCCGGCTTCGTTGATTTCGGCATCGTGGTGAACGTGGTGTTGCGGACGACGGTCTTCCCCTTGGCCCCGGTGGCGGTCACCTCGGCGCTGTAGGTGCGCTGTGGCTGCAACGGTGAGATCGGTACCCACGCCGATCCATCCTCGCGGGGCTCCGCCTTGACCTCCACACCCTTGTCGTCGGTGATGCGCACCGCCGTGACCATGCCATTCTTGACTGCTGCGCCCACCTCGGCCGTGATCGGAACGTCACTCGCCCGGTCGGCCGGTGTGATGATCAGCTCCGGCGGCGCCCACCCCTCTGCCCCCTCTGCAGGGCGGGTGCCGGGCTTACGCTCGGTGGTGCATCCACCGAGAACCGCCGGTGTCGCCGCTGCGATCACCACCAACATCGTCAACCGCCGCTTCAACTTCGCCATGCGTCCCCCCGCGTCTATCACGTGCCCTCGTCACATTCTGTCGACATCACGGAGCTATTCCCGCGATTTCGAACAACTCGGATCTGATGCTCGACCAGCACAGGACGCGGCGCTCCAGATCGCACACTCGTCGTTCAGGAATGGCCTGCCGGAATCTCTCTCGCTGGCGATACAGCAGGTAGCGGATACCGCGCACCGCCAGGTCGGACATGCCGAGGGGTCGCCGGCCGCGAGGTGTCGGACGGCAAACGCCGACAATGACTACGGCGATGCCTCACGCGGCCCGCGCACCGACGACATGCGTAGCCGCGTCCTACAGTCGGACTGTGCGGATTCGGATCGAGGGCAGCGACCTGCCGGGGCGGCGCGCCGGCGCGGCGGCCGACGCGCTGCGGCTGAGCAACGTGCACGTCGGGGTGCAACGCAAGGCCGAGGTGATCGACCGCGTGCGAGCCGATGCGTCGGAGGCGACCTGGGAGATCGAGGTGACCAGCCGCGACGTGAACGGGCTGCTCGACGTCGGCGGGCCGTGGGTGCACGGCCGGCCCGGGGCGCGATTCCTCTACCTCAGCTGGGGTGCGGTGACAGACGACGAGTTCGCGATGTTCCGCCGCGCGAAGCTGTTGTTCGACGACGTCCCGGGCGAGCTGCTGCGCGCCGCGCACGACGGCGCGGGAGCGCTAGTCGGGCGACTCGGGTTGACTGACGCCACGGGCGGGCCGCGGTGCGCCCGAGTCCGCCCGCCCAGCATCACCTGGACGGTGGAGTAGCGCAGCTCCACCCGCAAGCAAATCAGTGCCGAGGTCTTCCAGGCCGGAGCATCCGAGGTCTGCGCTATCCCGGCCGAAGCGCCGGTTAAGAGACGGGCAGTTTCGTTCGGGGCGCTAAGCCGTCCTCACTCACCCGGTTCGACCGGTTGCCGTTGGTGGCGTTCGTCTTCGTACAACTACAGCCTGCACCTCTGAGCCGGCCCGATTTCCATACATCGACGCGACCGGAGCACCAATCGCCGCCGCTGATGATCGAGAACAGACGCCTCGGGACCACCCGCGCCCCGATCTATGACGCGCGTGCGAGTCCGATCAAGATCTCGCCCATACCAGCGCTCAAGCCCGGCATCGCCCGGTCGACGAAGTCATCGGCATGGCCCTGGGTGGCGCTGAAGGCGCGTCGCGATGCAGTGGCCCGTCGACGACCGGAGCAATGAACTCGACGACCCGGACGGTCAAGAGTGCCGGCTGCCAACGCAGACTTATCGTGAGGGAGCGGGCCGCGGCCTGCGCCCGAGGGCCGGGACAGGATGCGCGTGTTAGGCCACGCGGTCGCCGCTCAGGTTGCGGTGCCGGCGGTGGCCAGCTCGACGTCGAACAGGCCCCGCACAGTCGGCGGCATCCGCCGTGCGAGCATCCGTGCGGTCATGTCCCGTCCGCCGAGCAGCAGGAGCATCCCGGCCGGCACGCGCACGCGTCACCCTCGGCGGCACCGGCTACGGCGTCGGCGCGGGTGTTGGCCAGCGGGACGGCGCAGCAGGCATCACCGCGCCACGCCTCGCGGCCTTCCTTAACCGCCACGGCGGCGATGACCAGCGCGGCGATGGGGTCGGCCCAGGACCACCCGAACAGGCTGTTCACCCCGAGGCCCACGAGCAGGACGGCGGACAGGTACGTGCACAGAAGCGTCTGCTTGGAATCGGCAACCGCCGAGCGTGAGCCGAGTTCCCGGCCGGCGCGGCGCTGCGCGTAGGACAGCACCGGCATGATCGCCAGCGACAGTGCCGCCAGCACCAGACCGATGCTGGAGTGCTCGGCCTCGGCGCCGCCGATCAGCGCCCGCACCGACTCCACGGTCACATAGGCGGCGAGAGCGAAGAAGGAGACCGCGATGACGCGTAGCGCCACCTTCTCCCGAGCTTCCGGGTCGGGGCCGGCGAACTGCCACGCCACCGCCGCCGCCGACGCCACCTCGATCACCGAGTCCAGGCCGAAGCCGATCAGCGCGGTCGACGACGCGATCGTGCCGGCGGTGATCGCCACAATCGCCTCGATGACGTTGTAGGTGATCGTGGCGGCGACGAGCAGCCGCACCCGGCGGGCGAGCACCTGACGACGCGCCGCCGACGGTGCTGCCGGCGTCAGGTTGATCAAGGGCAGGTTCATCAGCAGCAGCCCTTCTCGTCGGATTCCGGGCACGCGGCTGGGTCGACGGCCAAGACGAGGCCGAGCAGGTCCGCAAGGGCATGTGCCAGGCGGGCGTCGGCCAGCTCATAGCGCGTGCGGCGGCCCTGCGGCGCCGCGACCACCAGACCGCAACCGCGCAGGCACGACAAATGGTTCGACAGGTTTTGCCGGGTCGTGCCCAGCAGCTCCGCCAGTTCGGCCGGATAACCTGGCCCGTCGCGCAGGGCCAGCAGCAGCCGCGCCCGTGTCGGATCCGACAGGGCATGGCCGAAGCGGGCCAACACCTGCCCGTGCGTCAACGTCTCCACGCCACGGATAGTACATCCCATGATGTACCAAACAAGGCGACCGGCAGCTCCCACATACAGCAAACCCTCAGCCGACATCCATGCCGGCGGTAAAGCCTGCGCTGTATTCTCGCCTGGGTTGAGCAGGGGCGGGGCCGCTAGCGGGTTGCCCTGTTGGACAGCGAGGGGTGTTTTATGCCGGCGAAGAATGCCAAGGCGCGCAAGCGCACCGCCAGGACCGCCACGGCGGCCGGTGCGAGCGCGGCGCGTTCCACGCCGGCGGCAGCGAACAGCGCCAGGGCCCAGGCGAAGGCGAACGCGGGCAAGGCGGCACGCAAGATCCGCAAATCTGGCATGAGCACGAACATGAAAGTCACCCTCGGCATCGTCGCCGCCGCCCTTGTCGCGCTGATCGGCATCGTGGTGACCAACCAGGGTGACAACACCCCCGCGCCGGCCGCCACGTCCGAGACGCTCGTGCGCGCCGACAGTCACCGGCTGTCGACCGCCTCCGACGGCAAGGTCACCGTCGTGGAGTTCCTCGACTTCGAATGCGAAGCCTGCCTGGCCGCCTATCCGGGAGTGGAGAAGCTGCGCGCCGAGTACGGCGACCGGATCACCTACGTGGTGCGCTACTTCCCCATCCCCAGCCACCCGAATGCCTACAACGCGGCACACGCCGCCGAGGCCGCCGCTAGGCAGGGCAAGTTCGAGCCGATGTACAAGAAGCTGTTCGACACCGCCACCGCCTGGGGACACCAGCAGCAGCCGCAGACCACCGTCTTCGAGGGCTACGCCCAGGAGCTGGGCCTGGACATAACCCGCTACAAGGCCGACGTGGCCAGCGCCGAGGTCGACGCCCGGGTCAAGGCCGACGCCGCCGACGGCGAAGCGCTGGGCGTGCAGGGCACCCCGACCTTCTTCATCAACGGCGCCAAGTACACCGACCGGCCCACCTACGAGGGCCTGAAGGCGGCTATCGACCAGTCCCTGGCGTCATGAGCCAGACGCTGACCTACAACACCACGGCCGACGACGTCGACACCGCGGCGAAGGCTGGACTGTCGGACCGCCTGATCGGGTGGGTCCTGATGATCGGCGGGCTCGTCGGCGCTCTCGCGGCGTTCGTCCTGACGGTCGAAAAGATGGCCCTGCTCAAGAACCCGGCCTACGTACCGAGCTGCTCCATCAACCCCGTCCTGTCCTGCGGCTCCATCATGACCACCAGCCAGGCCGAGGTGTTCGGCTTCGCCAACCCCCTCATCGGCCTCGCCACATTCCCCGTCGTGGCCGCCACCGGCGCCGCCATACTGGCGAAGGCCTGGCTACCCCGCTGGTGGTGGCTCGCCCTACAAGCCGGCGTGGTCTTCGGCGTCGCGTTCGTGCACTGGCTGTTCTTCCAGAGCCTCTACCGCATCGGCGCACTCTGCCCGTACTGCATGATCGTTTGGGTCGTTATGATCGTGCTGTTCACCTACACCACCCTGCACAACCTCGACCGAGGCCACCTTCCCGCACCCCGCAAGCTCACTGACGCCCTGGTGCGCATTCACAGCGCCATCCCGACACTCTGGCTGCTGACCCTCGCCGTGTTGATCGCCATCCAGTTCTGGAGCTACTGGAGAACCCTCATCTGACCGCCGACGGCGAGCATTCCAAGCCGGGTGAGCCGAACCGAGGCAGTGACTCCGGACAGCTCAAGCAGGACCACCAACGTCGAACGCTGCTTGCCGGGGCATGCTACGCACACTGGGCAGGTGAAGGTGACGAACGGAGCAGCCCGCGGGCATCACCCCGTGGGAGGTCGACAAGGGTCAACGGCAACGGCTGCACGATTCTCGGCAGTAGGCCCACGGCGCGGGCATTGAGGGCATCTCCAAGATGACGGAGGAGCATCTGCGCAAGGTTGGCAGGCGCGAGCAGCCCCAGATGGCCAAACGTCAGGCTGGGCGGCCATAGCCCCCGAGCGGCGCCGCACACGTCGCGGCGTTGCTCACGGTGCTGAACCAATGGTGGCGAGCAGGTCCCAACAGGCCTGCTCGCATGCCCGGCAAGACTCGGCGCAGATGCGGCAGTGCTGTGCACTTCCGGACGGACGCAAAGCCCGGGTGGCGCCAGGAAACCTCAGTCCCGATCGAAACCGGCAGCCTTGACGAGTGAGATGGGAGTGCCAAGTTCGACGGTACGGGAGACGGTGCAGAGCCGGTCGTGCGACTGCTGCATCGACCTGGGCAGTGCCTCGCGTGCCTTGTCGCCGTCCGCGCCCGCCGGGAACGTCACCGTGAACTCGACCGTGAGGTTCTGCATCCGGTTTCCTCCGGCCGCGTCCCGGATTTTGTCGCCAGTGACTCCGACGGAGAACTGGGTCGGTTCGGCGCGGCGGCTGGTGATGTAGTCGACGTCTACGGCGGTACAGCCGCCGATGGCGGCCAGCAGCAGCTCCACCGGCGTGAAGCTGGCATCCTCACCCGTGCCCATCGACATCGATCCGCCTCGGGCGTTCCGCACGACGTATTTTCCCACGCTGGTGCGCTCGATCTCCACCGAGCGGAAGCTGTCCTCACTCATGACCGGGACGCTACCCAGGCCTTCTGGCCCCCGAGTCACCGGCCTAGCCGACCGATCGCCCATCCTCTACTGCCAGTGACTGCCATGCCAGGACAGCGTCGATCAGAAGTGCCGCACCGGCGCCGTGTGGGCCACCCACCTCGGTCTCAGCTAAAGGTTCGAGCCGTGCCCCACCGGTGCCGGTACTTCTCGGGACCAAATGCGTCGGCGAACAGGAACTGGTACCTCTTGCGCTCGTCGTCGACATTGCGCGGGTTGTGGACTGGCGACGTCAATCATCGGCTGTTGTGCAGGGGGCTGCCCGCGTAGTCAGGGACGGGTCTTCGCCTTGCTGAACACGGGCGGCACGTCGTACACCGACAGCTCCGGGCGGGGTCGCCCGTCGGACGTGGTTACGCCCACCGGCGCTCGAGCGCGGTGTCCGCGCCGGCCGGGTGCACAAAGAAACGGGGGCGATACCTGCGCCGGGCGCAGCCGCAAGACGCCCCATTGGTTGAGTCACTGCCTGCTCGACTGCCATAACGCCAGGCCATGCACCTCGCGGCCCGCCGGAGCAGCCAGAAGCCATCCCTCTACCCCATGAACACGGTAGGCCGGGTGGGTTTGCTCCGCCGCTGCTCGTTCTGTTTTCGCCACCCGTACCGGGTCACGCCCTGCGGCTTGAACACCGAGAGGATCACGGTGAGGAGCAGCATTACCAGGCCACCGACGGAATGGAGCAGTGTTCCAGGCAACCCGCGCGGATCGGGGCTGGACGCCGCCGCCTGCGCCAGGTAGCTCACGGTCTGTGTCTCTAGCAGCAGGATGGTTGCGGCAAAGACGGTGAGCAGGAGTTTTGCCAACACCCAGTAGTGCCGGAACAGGCCCCACGGCGTGCCTAGCGCGTTGACGGTCCCAACGAGCACCGATGCGAGAGCCAGCGGGACGATGGCGTACAGGATGATCACTTCCATCGCGAAGTACGCGCCACGAACCGTCTGGACGCTTTGACTGGTCACCGCGGTGACGTCGAGAGCGAGGTAGGCGAGGACCGCGCCCAGCCAACCGACCGAAGTGGCGACGTGGATGGTCAGCACGGCCTTACGCAGACGGGGAGACATGGTCATCGATAGCTTCCGTGCGACGCGTGGTTCGCGCCGGGACTACTGACGAAGACTGCCGGTATGTCGCCGTCGGGCGTTGGTGCGCCGGTGGCAGCGGCGTGCCGGCCGGGACCGTGGCCGCTGCCGGTAATCGCCAGGATCACGGCCAGCAGGATCAGGACGCCGACGATGACCGCGGACACCTTCACCCAACGCGGCGCCCGGGGAGGTTCGCTGCGGGGCGACCCACGGTCGGAGTCCAGGCCGGTGCCCTCGCCAGCTGGGCGGGAGCGGGGCGGATCTGTCATGAGCTTCCTCCCGGGTGACCTTTTGCGAGACACTTCGCCTCCATCAAATCATAGTGTTCTGGTGGTAGCCATCCCGTATGCTTTGGTGGTGCCGAAGTTGTGGAACACGACGATCGAGGCGCATCGCCAGACGGTGCGCGACGCGATCTTGGAAACCACCTGGGCGCTGGTGAGCAAGCATGGGTTGATGTCGGTGACGATGACGCAGATCGCCGAGAAGGCCGGCATCGGTCGCGCCACGCTGTACAAGTACTTCCCGGATGTCGAGTCCATCCTGACCGCCCAGCATGAACGTCACGTCGCCAGCCACCTCGCGCATCTCACTGAACTCCGCGACCAACCCGGCACCGCGGGCGAGCGGCTCGAAGCGGTTCTCCAGCGCTACGCCATCATGTGCCACTACCGGCAGCGACACGGCACGGAAGAACTGGCGGCACTCCTGCACCGAAATGAGCATGTCGCTAACGCTCAGCAGCAGCTCATCGACCTGTTCCGAGACCTGCTGACCGAGGTCGCCGCAGGCGAACTGCGCGACGACGTCGCGCCTGACGAGCTTGCGAGCTACTGCCTGCACGCTCTCACCGCAGCCAGCAGTATGCCGAGCGATGCCGCAGTCAACCGCCTTGTCGCGGTCACGCTGGCCGGGCTACGGCCTCCACCCTCGTAAGCCCAGAACCGGGGATGCACCAGCAGGACCGGGAGACCTTCGGCAGGCGGCCACAGGGTTAATCATCGCTGCGAACAGCGTGGCGTTCCACTACACCGGGCGCGGTGCGCGAACAGCCGTTCCCCGAACTCTGTGCCGATTACGAGAGACCGCCTATTCGCGGTCCTGGCCAGCGGGGAGCACGTGAAGCCGCCTGCCACGCCCGGAGCGGGACGGCAACTGCCATGGGTTACGCGGACTGCTCCCGTTGCTGCGGGCTGGGCGCCTGGAGCAACGAGCAGGCTCGCCTGCAGGACTGGTGCATGAGGCGAGACCCAGAACCGCGCGAGCCACCCGCTCCGGACTCTGGCGTGGACGTCGGTCTTCGACGTCCACGCCAGAGGAGTGATCTTCAAAGTGCCGATGGTAGCCAGTCCCGCCGCGACCGCCTCCAGCACGCAGGCTGTTCAGTGCGCGTGGGCCTGAACGTCGGCAGATGGCTTCAGGGTCGGCACGATGAGCAGTGCGAGGACAGCGGAAACCGCAGCCACGATTGCGGCAAAGGTGAAGCCGCGGGTAAAGCCGGTGCTGCTGCTGCCGGCGATGCTCGCCGCGGCGATGCTGGAGACCACGGCGGCTCCGAGGGCGGCGCCGAACTCGTGGAAGGTGCTGAGCAGGCCCGACGCGATTCCCGCCTCGTGATGAGCGACGTGTCCCAGCGCGGTCGTGGAGGCGGCGACGAAGGCGGCGCCGATTCCCGCTGCGCCGACGCTGATCCCCGTCACCACCAGAGCCGGACCGGTCCCGAGCGCGGGTACCGCGGTGCCGAGGGCCGCGATCGTAAGGCCCGTCATCGCGATGGGCCGGGCGCCGATGCGGCCAACGACCTGGCCGGCGACGTGGGCGCCGATGATCGTGGCCACGGCGACCGGCAGGAACAGCAGCCCGGTTCGCAGGGGGCCGTAGCCCTTGTGGTGCTGCAGGTAGAACGAGCCGAGGAAGAACACCGCGATCATCAGCGCGGTTGCCACCAGGATCAGGAACGTGCCACCGGCCACCGACCGTCGGGTCAGGAGCCGCAGGTCCATCAGCGGCGAGCGCACGGTGCGTTGCACGACGGCAAACAGGGCGTACAGGATGACGGCGCCGGCCAGGGTCCCGAGGGTCGCGGCGGTCAGCCAGCCCCGGTCGCCCGCGTTGATCAGCGCGTAGATCGCTGCGCCGGTCGCGGCCGTGACAAGGATGGCGCCCGGAACGTCCAGGCGCGCCCGAGTTCCTTGCGGCAGCTCTGCCGGCAGCATCCGGGCTAGTACCGCCAGCACGATCAGGCCGATGGGCACGTTGATGTAGAACACCCACTGCCAGCCGGGACCGGCGGTCAGGACACCACCGAGCAGGACACCGATCGCAGAGCCGCCACCGCCCAGCGCCGACCAGATGCCGAGCGCCTTGTTGCGCTCCTGTCCGTGGAAGATTCTCGTCACCACCGACAGGGCCGCGGGTGACAGCATCGCCGCACCAACGCCCTGCGCGACGCGGCCGCCGATCAGCATCGCGGCGTCGGCGGCCAGACCGGTGACCAGAGACGCGACGGTGAACACGAGCAGGCCGAGCAGCACCACGCGGCGGGAACCGAACAGATCCGCCGCCCTGCCGCCGAGAAGCATCAGGCCGCCGAACATCAAGGTGTAGGCGCTGACCACCCACGTCAACGTGTCGCGTTGCAGCGCGAGGTCCGTGCCGATGTGCGGCAGCGCGATCGCCACCACGGTGACGTCGAGGATGAGCATGAACTGGGCGATGCCGAGCAGTGCCAGCATGCGCCAGCGGCGTGAGTCGGTTGCGGTGGTTTCCGGTTGGTCGACGGCCTGAGCGGACACGGCGTCGCCTCCAATTCGAACAGCAGTGTTTGACTTGTGTCGGGGTACAGTAACTCGTACACCACTGTTCAACAAGGGGGATCGGGTGACGGTACCGACGTCGGCGCAGCCGCTGGCCAGGCGAGCGGATGCGCAGCGCAGCATCGCGGCGATACTCAAGGCCGCGGTGAACGCCCTTAGCCGCGACCCGGATGCCAGCGTCAGCGACATCGCCAAGGCGGCCGGCGTCGGGAGGGTCACGCTCTACGGCCACTTCCCGAATCGCGCCGACCTGGTCGAGGCGGCGCTCGCCCACGCCATCGACCAGGGCCACGCCGCACTCGACGCGGTCGACCTGGTCGGCGACACCCGGCAGGCACTCACGCGGCTGATCGACTCCAGCTGGCTGCTGGTAAACCAGTCCCGCGCCCTCCTGCTCGCCGCCCAGGCAGTTCTCCCGCCAAGCCGCATCCGCGACCTACATGCCGGACCGGTCGAGCGCGTCGAAGGCCTCGTCAAACGCGGTCAGGACGACGGAGCGTTCCGCAGCGACCTATCCACTTCATGGCTGGTCGGTGTCATGCACAGCGTGATGCACACCGCCGCCGACGAGATCAACGCCGGCCGCCTCGATCCTGACCAGGCCGCGGCATTCATCACCGCGACCGTCCTGGCCGCCTTCACGCCGCCCGGACGGCGCGTCCCCGCCTGAGAACCGTCAGGCCAACCGGTCCCGTCCGCGCTGGCCCCCCGGCGGCGCGCACTCGGGCAGCGGAGGCCTCGCGAGCCGCTACATCGGTCGCGACGACATGTCGCAGAAGTCGTTGCAGCGCTCCGGTGAGCAGGTCCGCCGCTCAATGGACATCCCGAGTGAGCAGACCGCCGTCCCGCCTCGATCAGTTCAGGGATGCAGCAAGCGGGGACCGGAGCTACGGGAGGAGTACGTCTTGCTGTATCTGGAGAGGGCAACTGGCGGCCGGTCTCCGAGTGGGTAGGGCCGCAGGCCGAGCCCCCTGTCGGCGCCCGGCCTGCAGCTGTTCGTGAGTGGTATCAGCTGGAGTAGCCGCGGGCGGCGATCCAGTTGGCCAGCTTCTGGTCGGTCATCCAGTAGTGCTTCTCCGGGTCGTACGGGTCGGCCACCTTCAGCCGGTCGCCATCGTCGCGGTACCCGACAATGGTCACGTAGTGCCCGCTGGGGAACACGTGCTGGTCGCCTTCGGTGTCCACACCGGTGCCCATGGTGTTGGCCACGACGCCTCGCTTGGCGTCGACCGCCTCAACCACGTCGGTACGCAGCTTGTCGACCTGCGCAGGTGTGGCGGTGGCGCCGCCGATCTCGGTGGTCTCGTAGCCACCGCCGGTCACCTCGTTGAGTACCCGGGTGGTGTCGTTCGCAGAGTTGGTACCGTCCTCGGTCGTGCCCAGCTTCTGGGCGACCTCCTTCTGAGGCAGGACCTTGCCCTGAGTTGACAGGGCGATCCGGGTCGCGGCCGGG
The DNA here is from genome assembly GCF_003626595.1 of Micromonospora endolithica. Lineage (GTDB taxonomy): Bacteria > Actinomycetota > Actinomycetes > Mycobacteriales > Micromonosporaceae > Micromonospora > Micromonospora endolithica. The sequence continues at coordinate 185,175 of NZ_RBAK01000001.1, forward strand.
GCGCAGTAATAGCCGTTCGGTTGCTTCTGGTAGTCGTACTCCAGCACCCGCTTGTCTTCCGGCGGCTGCTGCGGCGGCTCCGGCGGCGGGGGCGGCGGCTGCACAGCAGCGGTCGGCTTGTTCTCTGTGGGGCTGGCGTGAGCGGCCATCGGAGCGGCAACAGCGCCACCGGTGACCATGAGAGCAACGGACAGAGTGCTCTTGCAAAGAAGTGACTGCATCGTCAGGCTCCCATCGAGTTGAGGCCTCCGGTACGTCGGAGGGGCGATACCCACGGGGACGGAACGCCCGTAGTACGCCATTGGTGCCTCGGATACTCCCGGCTTCTGTGGCTCACCATCGGCTTGCCGGGCTCTCGGCCGTCGAATACCCGGTGGAGTTTCGTGAAAACACTGCGTATTTCGCGGAGTAGGAGGAGAATGGGCCGCCTTCAGGCGGCCAGCCGGACCGCCGCACCGCCGGCCCGTGCTCTGAAGCCGGCCCAGGCCCAGCAGATGATCGCCGCCGCGTTGAAGGTGACCGACGCATGCACGTCAACGACGAACCGCACCCTCGGGCGTATTGACGTGCTCGACGAGCGGATCCTCACGCCGAGTGGCAGCCGCACCGCTGCGGGCCGGAGGCGAAAGCCCTCGTGGCTACTCTCGTCTGGCCACCATCCCCACCTCCCCGGCGGTAAGCAACGGTGGCGGCTCATCCGCCGCGAGCGGACACGGCGAGCTGACCTTTACGCGTGCTGGTCACCGCGCCCGGCGTCACTGCACACCCTCATGCAGGTGGCCAGGTCCCCCTGGCCAACGTCGCCCTCAATGTGCCCCGAGCAGCGCAGCACCTCTGCACGGCTTCTTCGCAGGAAATTGCTGGCCGAGGCCCGCCGCCACGGCAGGCGCTGTCCGCCACGACGACGCGCCTACCGGCCCGGCGGCGGTTGCCCATCCCGGTTCGCTGGCGCAGCGGTAGACCCATCCCTCACATCGCCGCCCGCCAGGAGCAGCCAGTGACGAAGACTCCCGGAGAGTCGAGTGCGGCGCTGAGGGGTCGGGCCATATGCGTCAAATTCGGCGCGCGGTAAGCCATCGGTCTGGCCAGTAGCCGCTGCCGTCCAGCAGCGGTGCGCCGGAAAGGTCACCCATGGTCGGGCCGTCTGTCTGGGACCTGCTGGAGATGAACCGGTGGTGCCCCCCGTCGTCGAGGCCCAGATAGATGCCCGAGTGATCGATTTGGTCGTTGGGTACCGGCTGAGCGTTCAGGAACACCAGGTCGCCGGGGAGCAGACGGTCGATGGCTCGGGCTCGCTGCCCGGAATTGGGCATCAGTTGCGCACCGGGGCCGAATTCTGCCATCGCATATGCCCGTCGGGGCAGGCCCTCACCGGGCGTGTTCGTGCCGCGCAGCGGATAACCGAGGCGGTGACCGTAGACCATCCGGAGGTAGCCGGAGCAGTCCAGTGCCAGCTTGCGTTGCGGCTCGGGCGTTTCGCTTTTGCCGTCCGGGAACGTCCAAGAGACGCCAAGGTAGTCGTAGAAATCAGATCGCTCCTGACGGCCATCCGGGTCCGCAGGGTCCGGCGGCCCGAATGATGCGTCCCCCGCATACTGTTGTCCATCGTTGTTCTTCTTCGCCGGGGCTTCGTCGACGTATTCGAAGGCGATCGCCAGCACATCCGGTGAGCGGTCCTGGCGGGCTGCTGAGAGCCAATCAACGAACCACGCCTGGGTTTCCGCGCCGGCCCGCCACGGCTGCGGTGCGATCCGAACCCACACCTGCGTATCGACCTTCGCGGATGTAAAGGTCGGCTCCTCAAACGTTCGCGTCGGCCCGTAGATTTGCACAGTCCGCGCGCCATCAGTCATGACCGCCACAGGTTGCCCGGACGAGTCGATGATCTCCGTACGGTCTGGCTCCTTCGACCGCTGGTAGGTGTAGCCCGAGGGGCCAGATGTGCGCCCCCCGGCCGCACCCGCGCCACCTAACGTGATTTCGGGTTGATCGTCTGGATTTGGCCGCACCGCCACATAGGTGATCGCGGCGGTAAGAACCAACAGCATGAACCCGGCGATGTTCAGTAGGACGACGCGTCTACGAAAGTGCGCCCAGAGTTTCATTCCACCTTCTCCCCTCTTGGGACTAGGCCTGGGCGATCGGCCAGCTCACTGGCACAAAATCGGCGCATAGCAATATCATTTCGGCCTACAACTGTTCGCTGGCCCATTACCCGCTACTGGCTTCTACTAACGAGCAGTAGTAGACGTGCCGGGCGCATCTGTCGAACGTCCGGTGGTGTTCGGTGTGCGTCCACTCGGCTTGGCGCTGCCTTGCCTGTTTGCGTTCGGCGACCTGCTTGCCCGGCAGGGAGCAGCCGAAGTGCGGCCAATAGCTCGGTGGGTGCCTTCGTTCTCTGGTGGCCCACCGGCAACTGCGCGGAGTCCCCAGTTAGAGCAGCGGCAGGACGGGTAAGCGCTGTCGCCCAAGTCCTACTATCCGCGGCCGTAGTTCGCCCTGATCTGACAGATCCGTCGTCAGCGGCCCTTGCCGGACATTGCGGAGGAAGCATGAGCAGGAAGCGTTTCCCACTCGTCGGGGCAGGTGGCTTCGTCGCTCTGGCCATCGCTATCGGGGGCTGCAGCGATGGGTTGCTGGTCACCGCGGCGGTCGCGACGGCCAGCCCGCACACGCCCGGCCCAGCGGGGTCCGCGCATGGCTCGGCCATGTTCGCGGCGATGATGGTCTCGCACCACGAGGAAGGCATCGAGTTCGCCCAGCTGGCGGTGAACAAGGCGTCAACGCCTGGTGTGAAGACGCTGGCTGAACGCTCGTTGCGCCATCAGCAGGCGGAGCTGCCCGAGCTTCGACGAATCGCGCAAGGGGGGAACATGACCGCGGAGCCGCCGGAGCCGCCGCTGGCAAAATTCAACGAGCAGGAGATGAGCGAGCTGCAGGCGCTGTCCGGCCGCGAGTTCGACCTCGGCTGGTTGGACGCGTTCAGCGCTCACCACATGTCGGCGATCATGATGGCGGACATGGAACTGGCCTCCGGTGAAGGCCAGGCCACGGACCTCGCCAGGAAGATCCACGACGAGCAGCTGCAAGACGTTAGCGAGATGAACAATCTGCGCGACCAGCTGCGATAGCGCATTTGCTCTGTCGAGGACGTCGTTGACGACGAACTGCCTGGGTCTGGCAGGGCGGCTCTGAACGAGATGACCGTTTCGTCGGTCAAATGACGGTCGAGGCGCACCTGTCCTGGCAGGTGCGCCTCGACGCTGTCTCAACTGGCGGTGCGGAAGCGGCGCAGCCGGAGGCTGTTGGCGACCACGAAGACCGAGGAGAAGGCCATCGCAGCGCCGGCGATCATGGGGTTGAGCAGGCCGGCTGCGGCCAGTGGCAGGGCGGCCACGTTGTAGGCGAAGGCCCAGAACAGGTTGCCCTTGATGATGCCGAGGGTGCGGCGGGAGAGCCGGATCGCGTCCACGGCGGCCATCAGGTCGCCCCGGACCAGGGTCAGGTCGGACGCCTCGATCGCCACGTCGGTGCCGGTGCCCATGGCCAGCCCCAGGTCGGCCTGGGCCAGCGCGGCGGCGTCGTTGATCCCGTCGCCGACCATCGCCACGGTCTTCCCCTCGCCCTGGAGCCGCTTGACCACGTCGACCTTGTCGGCCGGCAGCACCTCGGCGATTACCTCGTCGATGCCCACCTCGGCGGCCACGGCCCGGGCGACGGTGGTGTTGTCGCCGGTTAGCAGCACCGGCGTCAGGCCGAGGGCGCGCAGTCGGGTGACCGCCGCCCGGCTGGTCGGCTTGACCACGTCGGCCACCGCGAGGACGCCGCGGGCGCGACCGTCCCAGCCGGCCAGCACCGCCGTCCGTCCCTCGCCCTCCGCGGCGGTCACCGCCCGCGCGACCTCGTCCGGTACGTCGAGACCGCGCTCGCGCAGCAGCCGGAGCCGGCCGACGAGCACGTCACGGCCGTCGATGGTGCCGGTCACGCCGAGCCCTTCGACGTTGGCGAAGTCGGTCACTGATGCCAGCGCGCCGGCCCGCGACGCTCCGACGGCGATCGCCTGAGCGATTGGGTGCTCACTGGCGGCCTCCAGTGCGCCGGCCAGCCGGAGCAGTTCGTCGGCGTCCTGGCCGTGGACGGGCAGGACGTCGACCAGGGTCATCTTGCCCGTGGTGACGGTGCCGGTCTTGTCCAGCACCACGGTGTCCACCCGCTTGGTGGACTCCAGTACCTCCGGGCCTTTGATGAGGATGCCGAGTTGGGCGCCGCGGCCGGTGCCGACCAGCAGGGCGGTCGGGGTGGCCAGGCCGAGGGCGCACGGGCAGGCGATGATCAGTACCGCCACGGCGGCGGTGAACGCGGCGGTCAGGCCGCTGTCGTTGCCGACCCAGAAGCCGAGGGTGGCGACGGCGAGCGCGATCACGATCGGGACGAAGACGCCGGAGATCCGGTCGGCGAGGCGCTGCACGGCGGCCTTGCCGGTTTGGGCCTGCTCGACCAGCTTCGCCATCTGGGCCAGCTGGGTGTCGCCGCCGATCCGGGTGGCGGTGACTACGAGGCGACCGCCGGCGTTGACGGTGGCGCCGACGACGGTGTCGCCTGGGCCGACCTCGACCGGCACGGACTCGCCGGTCAGCATGCTGGCGTCGACAGCGGAGGTGCCTTCGTGGACGACGCCGTCGGTGGCGATCTTCTCGCCGGGGCGGACCACGAACCGGTCCCCGACGGCGAGCTGGTCGACCGGGATCCGGGTCTCGACGCCGTCGCGCAGCACCGCGACGTCCTTGGCCCCGAGTTGGAGCAGGGCGCGCAGGGCCGCTCCGGCGGTGCGCTTGGAGCGGGCCTCGAAGTAGCGGCCGGCGAGGATGAAGGTGGTGACCCCGGCTGCGGCCTCCAGGTAGATGTTGCCGGCGCCGTCGGTGCGGCTGATGTCGAAGCTGAAGGGGTGGGTCATCCCCGGCGTGCCGGCGGTGCCGAAGAAGAGCGCCCACAGCGACCAGCCGAACGCGGCGATCGTGCCGAGCGAGACCACGGTGTCCATGGTCGCCGCGCCGTGTCGCAGGTTGATCCAGGCCGCCCGGTGAAACGGCAGGCCGCCGTAGACGACCACCGGCGCGGCCAGGGTCAGCGACAGCCACTGCCAGTAGGTGAACTGCCAGGCCGGCACCATGGCTAGCAGGACCACCGGCACGGTCAGCGCCACCGAGACCCACAGCCGGGTCCGCAGGCCGCGTAGCTCGTCGGCGGGCTCCGCGGCCGCGGGCGCGCCGGCCGGGGTGGGTGGAGGCGGCACGGCGGCGGTGTAGCCGGTCTTCTCCACCGTGGTGATCAGGTCCTGCGGCGTGACCGTGCCGTCGTAGCGGACGGTGGCCTTCTCGGTGGCGTAGTTGACCGTGGCGGTCACGCCGTCCAGGCGGTTGAGTTTCTTCTCGATCCGGGCCGCGCAGGAGGCGCAGGTCATCCCGCCGATCGCCAGTTCGATCTGGTTCGGCGCGACGCGCAGCGGCTTGGCGGGTGAGGTCATGACAGGCTCCGGTTTCAGTTGTGGGCGTGGCCGGGCTCGCCGTGTCCGTCGGTCGCTGACGGACGTGGGGTGGCGGGGCCTGCCGGGGCGGTGCCTCCACTCGTGGGGGCGTCGCCGGCGGTCAGGGTGAATTCCGCGGTGCGGACGGTGCCCTGGTGCTGGAAGTCGAGGAAGAGCCGGTATGTGCCGGCCGATGGGACCTCGGCGAAGAAGGTGACCTGCGGTCCGGGTTGAGTCCGCCCGTCGCCGGGCTCGCCGTCCGGGTGCACGTGCAGGTACGCCAGGTCGCCCTGACGCAGCGCCACCAGGTGCCCGTACGCGCCCAGGTAGGGCTGTAGGTCGGTCACCGGAGCGCCGTCGCGGCTCACGTTCAGGGTCAGCTCGGCGGTGCGGCCGGGTTGCAGGGTGCCGGCGATGGTGACGGTGTACCCGTCGATGGTGCTGCTGGCTGCCGGTGCCGGCAGCGGACGTGGGGTGAACGGACCGGGGACGGGCACGTCCACGCCGAGGGTCAGCGGCTCGGCCCCGGTGGGGGTGAAGTCGGCGAACGCCCGCCAGGTGCCCGGCTCGCCGAGCGGTGAGGCGACCCGCCAGGTGCCGTCCGGCGCCATCTCCGGGTGCACGTGCCGGAAGCCGGAGAGGTCCCGCCGGGTGACGATCAGGTGCATCCGCTTGTCGTGTGCCTCGTCGAAGGTGGTGACGGGGCGTCCGTCGGGGCCGGTGATCCGGAAGGCGAACTCATCCGTCGGGGCGGTGATCGGGGCCAGGGTGTAGCCGCGGTCGGAGACCTGCAGTCCGCCGGGGATCTGTTCGGCGGCCGCGGAGCCGGTGTCGTGGCCGGCGTCGTCGTGGCCGGTGGTGCTGTCGTGGCGGGTTTCGGCGGCCGGGGCGACGGGGTCGGCCACGTGGCCGACCCCGTACGCCGCGCCGAACACCGTCGCGAGGCCGAGGGTGAAACCGCTCAGCTTCGTCGCCGTGTTCATGTGACTGGCACCTCGGTTCTTCGGGTTGGTGAGAACTGTCAGGCGTCAACGAGGTCGTAGCCGGCCTCGTCGACGGCGGCCCGTACGGTGGCCGGGTCCAGCGGCGCCTCACTGGTCACGGTGACCTGACCGGCGGCCAGGTCGACCTGGACCTCACTGACGCCCGGAATGGCACCGACTTCGCTGCTGACCGAGTTGACGCAGTGGCCGCAGGTCATGCCCTTCACCTGGTACGTCGCGGTGGTCATGGAATGCTCCTCTCACGATTCACAATATACCCCCGGGGGGTAATTGGAGAACGGACGCGTCGGCCGCTCAAGGCAACACATACGGGGAGGGGGTATCCCGCATCGGCAACCGTAGCATACCCCCGAGGGGTACGCTATCCTGGATCTCATGACCACACCGACGCCCACCCCGACCAGGGGCTACACAGCCACCAAGGACCAGCTGCTCGCCCGGCTGCGCCGCGTCGAGGGGCAGGTCCGTGGCATCGAGAAGATGGTCGACGACGACCGCTACTGCATCGACGTCCTCACCCAGATCTCCGCCATCCAGGCCGCCCTGGACAAGGTCGCCCTCGGCCTGCTCGACGGACACGCCCGGCACTGCATGCACGAAGGTGCGGCGGAGGGCCGGGCCGACGAGATGGCCACCGAGATGATGGCCGCCGTCGGCCGCCTGATGAAGCGCGGCTGATTGCTCCCCGAGTAACCCGGTCAGTGCGCCGACGGCGCACTGACCGGTAGACATACCTGCCAGGAAGTGCGCGGACCGACTGTGTGGGTGGTAGAGGTAACGGTCGCCGCCACTGGTCGCTGCCAGCTACTGCTTGGCCGGCCCGCCGCCTGTGTGACGAGAAGGATCCGGCGGTGTCCGTAGGGCGGGTTTCCGCCCGTCAGTCGGAGTTGACACCTCGATCGGTCTCCGCAGGACGATCCGGACCGGGTTGGCCGGACGGCGTAACCCCGACGGTCCGTCCGTCAGGGCCCCGCTCGAGGGTTGCTTCATCCGCAGGCAGTGGGCTGCCACACCGACGGAGCGGAGGGCCCTCTTCTGCTCCCATAACGGCGGCAGGTCCTACTCCCCCTACCCCCCTGCCCGCCCTTGGGGCGGTCGGCCATGGCGGCCGGCCGTCCCACAGACACCATCACGCGGGTTCGCTCCGCGGGAAGAGCCAGGTCAGCCGACCCGAGCGGGCTCGGCGGTGGTGGTTTCCGGGCGGGGTGCGGCGGTGCGCAGGGTGATCGCGGCGATGACAGCTCCGGCTGCGGCGACGACGCCGGCACCGATGAAGGCGGCGGAGTAGCCGTTGGTCAGGGCCGGCAGGTCGCCGAGTTGGTCGGCGCCCGAGGAGGCGGTGACGGCGGTCATGGCGGCCAGGCCGAGAGCGGAGCCGACCTGGTAGCTGGTGTTGACGATGCCGGAGGCCAGTCCGCCTTCCTCGGGGCGGGCGCTGGAGATCGCCGTGCCCAGCGACGGGATGAAGGCCAGCGACATGCCCAGGGCCGCGACGAGCGAGGCGGGCAGGACGTCCGCCACGAACGTGCCATCGGGACGGATCAGGGCGAGCCACCCGAGGCCAGCGGCGAGGACGGCGAGGCCGGTCACCACCATCGGCTTGGGTCCGAACCGGTTGATGGCCCTCGGCGCGAGGGTAATCATCGCGACCATGATCAGGACGGTCATCGGCAGCAGCGCGGCGCCGCTGGGGAAGGCGCTGTAGCCGAGAACCTGCTGCAGGTAGAGGTTGAGGTAGAACCACATCGGAATCCACGCCGCGCCGAGCAGAAGCTGGGTGACATTGGCGGCGGCGAGGTTCGGAGTGCGGAAGATGGACAGGCGCATCAGCGGCTCACGACGCGCCGCCTGGATGGCGACGAACGCGACCAGTGCGGCGACGGCACCGGCGAGGGCCAACCAGGTCTGGGCGGAGGTCCACCCGACCTCGGGGGCGCGGACGATGGCGTACACGGCGGCGCCGAGACCCGCGGTGACGGTCAGGGCGCCCGCGACGTCGAGGGAGCCCCGGCGCGCGCCGCCGGCCGGCATCAGCGCTGGGGCGGCGAGGACGGCGAGCAGGGCGATCGGGATGTTGATGTAGAAGACCCAGGGCCAGCTGACGTACTCGGTGATGACGCCGCCGAGGAAGACGCCGGCGGTGCCACCGGCGGGGGCGGCAGCCCCGTAGAGAGCGAGGGCCCGGGTGAGCTCCCGCGGCTCGGCGCCGAAGAGCATCATCAGCAGCGTCAGCGCCGACGGCGCGATCAGGGCGGCACCAGCGCCCTGCACCGCGCGGGCGGCTAGCTCGACGGCGACGCTGTCGGCCAGGCCCGCGGCGGCCGAGCCGACCAGGAGGATCAGCCAGCCGGCGGTGAACATGCGGCGGGCGCCGAACAGGTCTGACAACCGACCGCCGAGCAACAGCAAGCCACCGAACGCGACCACGTAGGCGTTGAACACCCACGACAGGTTCTCCGGTGAGAATCCAAGATCGGTCTGCATCCTGGGTAGTGCGACACCGATGATCGAGGTGTCCATGATGACGATGAACTGGGCGAGCGCGATGAGGCCGAGGGCCCACCACCGCTTGGTTCCGTGAGACATCACAACCACTCCTTTATGCCCCTGGGGGGTATTGGCAAGTGGTGAAGGTGTACCCCCTGGGGGTATGCGATGTCAAGTGATCCACCTCAGCCACAGCCGGACACGCCTCCCCTTGCGGCACATACCCCCCTGGGGTAGCTTCCGTGTCAGCAAGAAGGGCGGGTCCTGGCGACGCAGGCTGCATGAGGAAAGGGGCGACCATCAGCGGCACGACGCCGAATCGAGGCACGGGTCCGCAGCACCGGACGGCCGCCGAGGCCGGGAGTCCATGAGCATCCGGCGCGGTGCGCGCCCAGGCCGCTGCACCGGCACCGAGGGCCGCGCTGCGGGTCACCGTCGATGCCATCGGCGGCGTCGCGCTCCTGATCCGCCTTGCACCCCACATCACCAGAGGAGATCACTTATGTGCACCAGCGAAACTAGTTGCGGCTGCGCCACGTCCGCTGACACTGCCGGGTCGGCCACCAGCGCCCCGGACGGCATCCGCACCACCTACACGGTGTCCGGAATGACGTGCGGGGGCTGCGCGAAGTCCGTGAGCGGGTACATCAGCGCGCTGGCCGGCGTCACCGGCGTTGAGGTCAATGTGACCGACGGCGCGGTCACCGTCACCAGCGACGCCGCTCTGGAGACCGCCGAGGTCCGCAGCGCGGTGGAGCAGGCCGGCTACCAGCTCGTCAGCTAACACGGGGGCTGGCCGAGTCCGCCCACGTCGCGGGCGGACTTGGCCGGCCTCTGCCGCCGCCGCTTCCGCCATGACATTGGCGCAGGAGACGACGTGATCGGTGCAGATCGCCGCGAGCACCACCCGACCAAGTTCGGCTCGTGTCTACGGCACTGACTGGTGCCCGACGTCCGACGCAGCCGGACCCTGCTCAACGCCGCCGGCGTCACCTACCAGTGCGTCGACCTGGACCAGGACACAGACGCCAGCACGCTCGTCCGACGGTTGCAGCACGGGCGCCGGCGTATCCCCCCATGCTCAGGCGCAGAAGATGATGGCGGTGGCTGCGCTGACCAGTGCCGGTGCGACCACCGCGACCAGCGGAAGGGCGACACGAGCGGAAGCGCGGTAACCCGGTGCCCCGGCCTGCAGGCGGTGAAGCCGCGCGGGCACGTCCGCTCCGGCCATCGGCAGGGCGTGCACAGGGTGCGGGGCACCGTCGAGGGCGATCAGTGCCGCGCGAACTGCGGGCACCCCGCAGGCGCGCACGGCGGCGGCGTCGGCGCACAGCTCCACCAGAAGCCGCATGGCACGCGGGGCGCGCCGGGTCAGCGGCACCCACGGTGCCGCTGCGGCGAAGGCCTCGGCGAGGGCGACGATCACATGGTGGCGGCCGCGGAGGTGCGCCCGCTCGTGGCACAGCACCGCCGCGCGTTGGGCCGGAGGCAACCCCAGTACACCGGCGCTGACGACGAGCAGTCCCCGGCGGCCACCAACGCTGTAGGCCAGAGGCGCGCGGTGCGGAACCCGCAGCACCGGTTCACGCTCCGGCGTGAGGGTCTCGCCGAGCAGAGTCACCAGATCCTCGTGCGCTTGGCGGGACTCGCGCTGGGCGCGCCATTGCCGAACGGCCACCATCACGAATCGCCCGACCAGAGCAGCGACCCCCACCACGCCGGCCACGCCGAGGACCTCGTCCTGCGCGGGCAGATGGCCGTGGCGCACCGCATGCCAGCAGTGGTGCGCCAGTTGCTCCGCCTTGTTCTCAAGACGCTTGACCGGCGCGAGCAGCAAAGCCACCCCGGCGGCGAAGGTCAGCATCACTGCGGCCAGACTGCCCCACCAGGCGAGCAACACGGCGACCGGATCACGAACCCGGCCGACGGCGCGCTCCAGCAGAGCCGGGGCCAGCCAGGCAACGACGAGCGCACCGACGATGAGGGCGACGGCGGGGCTCACCGGGGATCCGACCGCTCGTCAAGAACCTGCCGCAACACCGCCAGTTCCCGGTCAGAGGCCGAACGGGCGAAGTGCAGCAGCACCACGTCCGGTTGCAGACTGGTCTCCAACACGCGCCGCAAGGTCCGCGCCACGAGTTCCTCCCGGCTGCCGGCGGGCCGATAGTGGTAGGCCTTGCCGCTCTTGTCACGCAGCACCCACTGCTTGCGGTGCAGGTTGTCCAGAACAGTCATGACGGTGGTGTAGGCCAGGGTCCGCCCGGTCAACCTGTTGAGCACCTCACGCACCCGCAGGGGCTCGTCTGCCTGCCACAGCACGTCCATGACAGCGGCTTCCAACTCGCCCAGGCCGTTCAACGTCACAACGCCTCCCACGTCCACGTCAGCCTACGCCGACGTCGAAGCGCCGTAGCTCTGTCTGCGTCCCCGGGGCCGGCAGAAGAGACGAATGCGGCGGCCCTGGCGTCGGACGCCAGGACCGCCGCGTTCGGTGGTGCTCAATCGGTGGTCGTGTCAGGCGGAGTAGCCGCGCGAGGCAGCCCACTCCGCCAGCTCGCCGACGGACATCCAGTAGGTGCCGTCGCCGACCGGCTGCCACGGGTCGGCGATCTTCACCTGGTCCCCGTCATAGGCCACCGCGGTCACGTAGTGCCCGACCGGGAAGTCGCGCGACACGCCGTCTGCGTCGGTGCCCGCGCCGATGACGTTCACCACCGCAACGCGGTCGTCGTCGAGCGCGGTGATCAGGTCATCCTTCAGGCGCCGCACCTCGTCCGCGGTGGCCGTGTCGTTCGGGATTTCGCCGGTCTTGTAGACGTCCTTGCCGAGCTCTTCGTTGAGTACCCGGGTGACGTCGAAGGCCGAGGCCGTCCCGGCGACGGTGGTGCCCAGCTTCGACGCCAGCTCGTCCTGACTCTGGATGTTGCCCTGAGCGCTGAGCGCGATGCGGGTCGACGCCGGGCCGCAGAAGTAGATGTTCGGCTGCGCCTGGAAGCGGTAGTCGACCCGCTTGTCCGACTTCTTCTCTGCCTGCTGCAGGGTGACCGACGGCACCTGCGACGGCGCGGCCAGCGCACCCGTCGCCGGTGCGGCGACGCCGGTGGCGACGAGCGCCAGTCCGGCCAGGCCGAGGGCGCTGCGGCGCGTCACTGCGGTACGAGCCGTGGTCCATGATGTGAGGGCATTCATCGTGTGTCACCTTTCCTCGGAGTGACCAGACCGATGGTGTTTGTCGGCCGGCATCACGGGGATCCACCACCTGGCTTCCAAGACCAGATATGGCGAACGCCGGGGCATGCTGCTCCGGCGCACATGTGCGCAACCAACCCTGGCCGGCCGGCATTCCGCGATCACCTCACCGGCGCCGTAGGACCCTCCTCAGCACCCTCTTGAGACCGGACGATCTGCCGTAGCTGGGGACATCCGAACTGCGCATCTACCGGGGCCAAGGGCCGCAGCTACACGGCGACGGCCGGACCCGAGGTGGGTCCGGCCGCCGTCGCTGTCGTGTTACAGGCGGTCGAGGATCTTCTGCAGGGTCTGCACCTCCGCGGCCTGGTCCGCTTCGATCTTCGCGGCGAGGGCCTTGGCGTCGGGATTCGCGCCGCTGGTTTGCTCGGTCTTGGCCATCTCAATGGCGCCGTTGTGGTGGGCGATCATCATCTGGGCGAACATCTTGTCGAACTCGGTGCCCTTGGCCGCCTTGAGCTTGTTCATCTGCTCGTCGTTGGCCATGCCCGCCATCGCGGACGGGCCGGTGCCGTGCATGTCGTGGCCCTCGGGGGCGGCGGTGGGCTTGCCCCACGAGGTCAGCCAGCCGGTCATCGTCGCGATCTCCGGGTCCTGCGCGGCCTTGATCTTCACCGCGAGGTCCTTCAACTCAGCGTCGTTGGCGCGGGTCGGCGCCAGGTCGGCCATGTCGACGGCCTGCCGGTGGTGCGGGATCATCATCTGGGCGAACATGACGTCAGCGTCGTTGACGGTGGCGTTGGTCTGCGCCGACGCCGACGCCGTCGCGGCCGGGGTGTTGCCGCTGCCGTGGTCCATGCCGCTCATGCCGTCGCCGCATGCCGTGGCGGTGGCAAGGAGAGCGGACAGGGTGGCGCCGGTCAGGGCGCGGCGCAGCACGATGGTGTGCTTCATGGTGAAGGAATGCCTTTCGGATCGAAGGTGTGCACATGCGGGGGTAGGCGGTCGGCTCAACCGGCCGCGTCCTATATCTGCAACACCGACACCGCGGCGACGCGGAGGCCCAGCAACGTCACAGGGGGTCCACGCCCACCCCTGTGGGCTGCGCAACGAGTCCAGGCAACACACGTGGCCCGCCGGGATCGGACACGCAGCAGCGCCAGTCCGAAGGCCAGCCCGAACGCGCCGAGTACCGCCAGGCACACCGAGAAGAGCTCCGCCCCGGTGCTGCCGCCGGTCGTCGGCTCGCCGACCTGCGCGACCTGGCGCACCTGGTGCACGTCGACCTGGTCCGCAGCGGTGAGCGCGCCGTGCGGCAGACCGTTCGCCGCGGTCTCATGCCCGCTGGCGGCGTGGCCGCCGTGGCCGAAGGTGTGCATACCGGCGACACCGAGGGTCAGCAGGACGAGCAGCAGTACCCACGGCAGGCTGGTCGGCCTCGCCGGGTGCTGGCGCGCTGTCCTGTTCATACCGTTCCAGGGTAGTAGGTGGCATAAGTGGCGGCCAGGAGCGCGGCGGGGAAACGGTCCGTGCACGGCAGCCAGACGGTGCATGTGTGACGGCTGGGGTTACGGCGTCAGGTTAGGAATGTCGAACCAGGAGAACGGCGCCCAGGGCACATTACGCAGCACCGTGCTGTAGAGCAGGAAGACGGCGATGTACGTCCCGTACACCCAGGCGGGCAGGCGCAGCGCGGGTAGTTGGCGTCCAAGCCAGGCCGAGGCGAGGAAGCGTACGCCGAGGTAGGCCACGAAGGGCACCGCGACCAGCGCGACCAGGTGGTGGCGAGCGGCCTGGGCTAGGTCGCCGTGCAACAGGTAGTAGACCATGCGGGTGCCACCACAGCCCGGGCCGTTGATGCCGGTGAGGGAGTGCCAGAGGCAGGGGCCGGTCGGGTCGGCGACCCGGTCGGTCGGATCGAACCGGAGGACGAATCCGATCGCCGCAGCCAGTACCGCACCCGCGGCCAGTGACGTTGCACGCCGCATCGTCCGGCCAGGCGCCGCCGTCACCTGACGCACCAGTAACCTCCTCGCTGCGCCAACGAACGGCGCCCACCTGACCCGTCGCGGTCGCGCCTGCACCGTGACTTCCCATGACGCTACTACTAGCCATCAATAGTAGATGGTCTACCATCGGACCGCGGCCGCGGATGGCGCGTTGTCATGGCGGAGTCGAGGCAAGGGAGCTCGGTGTGGCCCTCAAGGGGCAGAACCGGTTGGCGTGGCTTGGCGTCGCTTTCGGCGTCCTCCTGCTCGTGGCGGCCGTGGCCACCGCGGTCAGCTGGCGTGAGGGCACCGCCACGTCGACCGCCTCGACCACGGCGAACAGCGGTCGGCTCACCCACGTGCACGGCCTCGGGGTGAATCCCGCCGACGGGCAGCTGTACGTGGCCACCCACCACGGGGTGTTCCGGCTCTCCGGCGCCGAGGCGACCCGGGTCGGGGACGGCCGGCAGGACACCATGGGCTTCACGGTGACCGGCCCCGACGAGTTCCTCGCCTCCGGACACCCGGCCCCAGGCGATCAGGGGCCGGCGCACCTGGGGCTGATGCACAGCACCGATGCCGGACGCTCCTGGCAGAACCTGTCCCTGGCCGGGCAGGCCGACTTCCACCTGCTGCGCTTCTCCGGCGGCGTGGTGTACGGCCTCGATTCGACCACCGGCGCACTGATGGCCAGCAGTGACCGGATCACGTGGCAGACCCGCTCCAGGATCGAGGCCTACGACCTGGCGGTCGATCCCACCCACCCGGACACCCTCCTGGCCACCACCGAGCAGGGTCTGCGCCGCTCCACCGACGGCGGCCGCACCTGGACCTCAGCCGGCGGCCCGCCCGCGGTGCTTCTGCACTGGTCCCCGCGGAAGCTGGTGGCGGTCACGGCGGACGGCACGCTGGTGCGCTCGCTCGACGCGGCGGCGACCTGGTCGGCGACCGCCGGCCGCGCTCCGGGCGACCCGGCCGCGCTCACCGTGCACGAGAACGTCATCTACCTGGCCACCCGGGACGGCCGGGTGCTGCGCAGCGCTGATGCTGGCGCGACGTGGCAGCCGATGATGGCCTGACCAGGGGCCCGACGGCTAGACCCCCGTTGCGGCGGTGCGGCGGCCCGGTCGGATCATCCCGACCGGGCCGCCGCACTTGCCCGCGTCAGTGCTGGCCGGGGGTGAGCTTGACCCGGCGCAACAGCTGGGCGTTCAGCGCCACCACGATGGTGGAGGCGGACATCAGCACTGCCCCGACCGCCGGACTGAGCGTCACGCCGGCCCAGGCCAACGCTCCCGCGGCGAGTGGAATCGCCACCACGTTGTAACCGGCGGCCCAGGTCAGATTCTGGGTCATCTTCCGGTAGGACGCCCGGGACAGCCGGATCACACCGGTGACGCCACGCGGGTCCGACGAGGCCAGGATGACCCCGGCGGACTCGATCGCCACGTCGGTGCCAGCGCCGATGGCCAGGCCGACGTCGGCGCGGGCCAGGGCGGGTGCGTCGTTGACACCGTCTCCGACCATCGCCACGGTCAGCCCCCGGGCCTGCAAGTCGGCGACCGCCCTGTCCTTGTCCGCGGGCAGCACCTCGGCGAAGACCTCATCCACCCCGGGCCGGAACCCGAGGTCGGCGGCGACCGCCTCGGCAACCGGACGGGCATCTCCGGTGATCATGACGATCTTCTTGACGCCCTGTTCGCGCAGGTCAGCGATGGCCTCGCGGGCCTCCGGACGGACCTCGTCCTCCAACGCGAACGCGCCGACCGCGGCCGGTTGGCCGTTCTCCGGCAGACGGATCAGGTGCAGCACCGCCGCGCCGCGGGCCGACCATCCCCGCGCGATGGTGGCCAGTTCCTCGGGGACCGCCGCGCCGAGTTCCCGCAGCAGGGCGGGGCCGCCCACCGCCCAGGTGGTGCCGTCGACGACCGCCTGGACCCCTCGGCCGGTCAGGGACCGGAAATCCCGGGCGACCGCCCGCAGCCCTCGGTCCTGCGCGACCTTGACCAGAGCCTTGGCGAGCGGGTGTTCGCTGTCGGCCTCCACGGCGCCGGCGATGCGCAGCACCTCGTCCTCGCTGACGACGCTGGCGGCGGCCATGGCGGTGACGGTGTGCGCGCCCTTGGTCAGGGTGCCGGTCTTGTCGAACAGCACCGCGTCGACGGTGCGCATCCGTTCCAGGGCGAGGCGGTCCTTGACCAGGATGCCGGCCTTCGCCGACACCGCGGTGGAAAGCGCGATCACCAGCGGGATGGCCAGCCCGAGGGCGTGGGGGCAGGCGATGACCAGGACCGTCACCGTCCGGACCACGGCCTGGTCGAGGTCGCCCAGCGCCCACCAGGCGGCGAAGGTAACCAGCGCGGCGGCGGTGGCGACGTAGAAGAGCATCGCGGCGAACCGGTCAGCCAGGACCTGCGCCCGGCCGCTTGAGGCCTGCGCCTGCGCCACGAGCCGGCCGATGCCGGCCAGCGCCGTGTCCTCCCCGACCGCGTCCACCCGGACCCGTAGCGCGGAGTCGGTGGCCACCGTGCCGGCCACGACCCGATCCCCGACACTGCGGGACACTGGCCGGGACTCCCCCGTGATCATCGACTCGTCCAGCTCGGCGGAGCCGTCGACGATCCGGCCGTCGGCCGGTACCCGGGCACCGGAGCGGACCAGCACCACGTCTGCGACCCGCAGGTCGGACACCGACACCCGGTGCACGGCGCCGTCGTCATCGACCCGCTCGGCGTCGTCCGGCAGCAGCGCCGCCAGCGCGGCGAGGGCCCCCTGCGCCTGACCGATCGCCTTCATCTCCTGCCAGTGACCCAGGAGCATGATCGTGACCAGCGCGGCCAGTTCCCACCAGAAGTCCAGATCGAACGCGCCGAGGCTGGTGGCCATCGAGGCGACGTAGGCCACGGTGATCGCCATCGAGATCAGCAGCATCATTCCCGGCGCCCGGTCGCGTACCTCGCGAACGCCGCCGACCAGGAACGGCCAGCCTCCGTAGAAGAAGACCACCGAGCCGAGAACCGGGCCGACCCAGCTCATGCCAGCGAAGTCGAGGGTGTAGCCGAACCAGCCCATCACCATGTGGCTGGTGGCCACGATCGGAATCGTCAGCGCGAGGCTCAGCCAGAACTTGCGCCGGAACTGCTCCGGGTCGTGCCCCGCGTGCTTGTCATGACCCCCGTGCCCACCGGCGGACGCCGCGTGGTCGTGGTGACCGCCGTGGTGGCTAGCCGCCGGCCGGGCAGCGCCCGGGTGGCCGTCGTGCAGTCCACCTGTGGCGTCTGCGCCCCCTTGCGCCGGGTGCCCGTGGCGTCGCGCCTGACCGGTGATGACCGTCGGCTCGCTGTGGGTCGTGTGTTCGTGTCTCATTGCCGTTCACCTCCAACCGGCACCATATACCCCCTAGGGGTATTGGGCAACTGGTTGTTGTTGGGCCGACCATCACCTGGTGCCACACGGATTCGAGCCTCAACGGGCGCTACCAGGCAACTACCCCTACCCCCAAGCCGTATAGGATGTGCGGCTGACAGGCAGATACCTTCATCCCCGTGCTCGCAGCTCACAAAGTGCATAGGCCGCGAACTCGGGCGGCAAGGCGCGGGGGTGTTCCGGTCCGGTCGCTCGGCCGTGTCGGGATGTCTGGTTCCAGCCCGGGTCGGGTTGCCTGGACTTGCGATCCGGAGTGGTCTCCGGTGTGCCGGTGTCCGATGACAGGGCTGCGCTGCGCGCGCCGCACGTCCGAGTCTGGGCCAGCCAGTGACGGGTCGTCCCATGGCCGGCGGTCTCCCGGCGGCGGAATGGCGGCCCGGCCGGTGTCGTTACATCACCTGCACGACCGCAGCAGCACCCCCTGGCCCGGCCGGAACGCGTGGCCGGCCTGGGGACAGACCCCGGAATGATGGTGGGCCGCCGGTCGTTACACATGACCCGGCGCCGCGAGCCCCCCTCGCGAAGCCCACCGGGGCGAAGACCTCCCCTGATCCTTGAGCGCCGTCCAGGTGCCTGCACCCGCTCGACTCCCATCGAGCCGGGTGCCGACCCCCGAATGGAGCCACTCTGATGAACACGACGATTCTGCGTAAGAGCGTTCTGGGTATTGCTGGTCTGGCCTTCGCCGGTGGCGTCTTCGCCGGCCCAGTGAACGAGGCTCACGCCGCTGCGGTGGTGGACGCCAAGGCGGTTGCCGTGGTGCAGGCCGACAAGCCGAGTGTGGACAAGGGCAAGCTCATCCCGCACGGCGTACAGGGCAAGCAGTCCCGTATCGACCTGGGCGACGAGCAGACGAAGAACGTGAAGGCGATCATCGCCGCGACGAAGAAGTCGGGCATGGACGAGCGCGCTGCCGTGGTCGCGATCGCGACGGCGTTGCAGGAGTCGAAGCTGGAGAACCTGGGCCACCTGGGTGAGCGCAACGACCACGACTCGCAGGGCCTGTTCCAGCAGCGCCCGTCCTCGGGTTGGGGCACGGTCGAGCAGATCACCGACCCGGAGTACTCGACGATGGCGTTTCTGAAGGGTCTGAAGCAGGTCGACGGCTGGAAGGACATGCCGCTGACCGAGGCCGCCCAGACCGTCCAGGTCTCGGCGTACCCCTTCCACTACGCGCAGTGGGAGCAGCAGGCCGCCGACCTCGTCGCCGAGCACTGGAACAGCTGACACATGAACGACACGCTGGCCGGCACCCCGAGCGGGGTGCCGGCCAGCGGCATTGACAGACCCCACGGGAGCCTTCGGGGGATGCCTTTCGGACCGGCTGAGGCCCGCTGGGCCCACTGTGCTGGCGGCACCACTCCAAGGACCACCCAAAAAGTGCAATCGCCCGTAAAACCCCTCTCATGCACGCCGGCACAGCGAGACTCACTCATGACAGCACCGCCGCGCCGGCGACTGCCGTCGCCGCCGCTGTCGACCAAGGAGCTGCCATGACGCCCGCCATCACCCGCCGTCGCCTGCTGGTCGGATTGGCAGGCACGGTGGGTCTCGCCGGAACCGCTGGCACCTCCGCCTGGGCCGGCGATGCCGTCGATCCGCGGCCAGCCAGCCCGCAGGCCGACCTGGTGTCCCGCGTCGACGCGGCCCGCCGTCGTCGTGACGCGGCCACGGTGACCGCGTCGCTGAATCCCCGACCGGTCACCATCGACCTGGGCGGGCCGCAGGTGCGGACCTGGGGCTACGCGGACGACCTGCCCGGTCCGCTGATCAGGGCTCGCGCCGGCGATCTCATCCGGGTCGACGTGGACAACGGCCTGCCCGCTGACACCAGCGTTCACTGGCACGGCGTCGCGCTACGCAACGACATGGACGGCGTCCCGGGTCTCACCCAGGCGCCGATCCCCAGCGGAGGCAGACACCGCTACGAGTTCACCGCACCCGACCCTGGCACCTACTTCTACCACCCGCACTCCGGGTTGCAGCTCGACCGGGCGCTGTACGGGGTCCTGATCATCGACGACCCGCACGACCCCGGCGACTACGACCGCGAGTGGATCGTGGTGCTCGACGACTGGGTCGACGGCACCGGCCGCAGCCCGGAGGATGTCCTCGCCGCCCTCACCGCGGGCACCGGCCACGGCGGCACGCCGGAAATGGATCACGGCGGCGCGGGCGACATGCCGAGCATGGGCCACGGCGGGATGGACAGCGCACCCGGGGACAGCGGCGGGCACGAGGACATGGGTGGCATGGAGATGATGACCTCGCCGCTGCTCGGCGGCGCCGGCGACGTCGCCTACCCGCACTATCTGATCAACGGCCGTGTTCCCGCCGCGCCGGTCAGCTTCCGCGCCTCGCCCGGGCAGCGAGCGCGGATCCGGCTCATCAACGCCGGCTCGGACACGGCATTCCGGGTAGCGCTGGGCGGGCACCGGATGACGGTCACTCACACCGACGGCTTCCCGGTCGCCCCGACGACGACCGACGCGGTCGTGCTCGGTATGGGCGAGCGGGTCGACGTCACCGTGGAGCTCACCGACGGAGTGTTCCCACTGGTCGCCGCCGCCGAAGGCAAGACCGGGCGGGCTCTCGCCCTGGTCCGCACCTGTGCGGGCGACCCGCCCCCACCTGGCGCCCGGCCGGCCGAGCTGAACCGGCGGGTGCTACTGACCCACACGCTGCGCGCTGCCGAAAGCGTGACGCTGACCGGGCAGCGACCGGACCGGGTGCACCAACTGGTGCTGGGTGGGTCGATGACGCCCTACCGATGGACCATCAACGGCGTCACCTTCGACCACGCCGACCCGCTCCTGGTCGAGCACGGTGAGCGGGTGCGGCTCGAGTTCGTCAACGACACGACCATGTTCCACCCCATGCATCTGCACGGGCACACCTTCGCCGTCACCGGCGGCGGCGCCCGCAAGGACACCGTCATCGTCACCCCGGGCCGCACGGTCACCGTCGACTTCGACGCCACCAACCCCGGACAGTGGATGACCCACTGCCACAACGTGTACCACGGCCAAGCCGGCATGATGGCCCATCTGACGTACCGGCTGTGACAGCCGGTCACGCCACCCAACGACTCGCGGGCGTTTGCCCGACAGGTACCCAATCAGTAACCGCCGGGGGCGCATTCACCTCATCCGACACCCGGCGCAACCGCCCACCGGTCGATGCCCGGAACCCTATGGGCCGCTCACCACAGTCCACACCACTCCCCCGGCGAGGCCAGCGGCAAGACTCAGGGCGGCGGCCGTGACCGCGGTGCACGAGGCCCATCGCCCTCGGGCGTGAGTCTGCCCCGCCGCGGGCGGGCCCGGCTCCGGCGGCCGGTAGGTGGGGACGATCCAACGCAGGTAGTAGAACAGGCTGACCAGGGTGTTGACGAACACGACGACGGCGAGCCAGCCGTAGCCGCCGTCCCAGGCGGCGGTGGCAGTGGTGAGCTTGCCGACGAACACCCCGGTGGGCGGGGTGCCGACCAGTCCGAGGAGCACCACGACCAGGGCGGCAGCGAGCCAGGGGCGCTGATACGCCATGCCTCGGTAGTCGGCGAGATCCCTACGCTCAGGCACGGCGGCGGTGACGGCGAAGGCCGCGATGTTGGTCACCGTGTATCCGACCAGGTACACCAGCAGCGACGGCAGCGCCAAGTCACTGCGGCCAGCCACCACCACGGGGACAAGCACGAATCCGACCTGGCTGACGGTGGACCAGCCGAGCAGCCGCCGCGGGTCGGACTGCCAGTACGCGGCAAGGTTGCCCAGCGTCATGCTCGCCACTGCCACGGCGGCCACCAGCACCGGCCAGGGCACCGCGTCGGGCAGCACACCGACCAGGCGGTACACCGCGACCAGCGCGCCGATCTTGGGCACCGTGGTGAGGAACGTCGCCGCGGTGGCGTGGGCAGCCTGCGCCGCATCAGGCACCCAGAAATGACCGGGCACACCACCGGCCTTGAACATCAGCCCGGCCACCAGCGCCACGGCGGCCCCCGTCACCGCCGCCGGTGGCGCGTCGGCCAGCGCACTGGTGAGGTCGGTATAGCCGGTGCTCCCGGTGAGTCCGGACAGGATCGTCACGCCGAGCAGGAGCAGGATGCCGAACAACGCCCCCAAGAGATACGTCTTCACGACTGCCTCGGCGCCGCTGGCGGTGAACACGAGACCGATCAGCCCGTACAGCGGGATGGTGGCGAGGAGGAAGCCCACGGCGAGGACGAGCAGATCGTGTGCGCCGGCGAGCAGCACGGTTCCGGCGGTGCCGAACAGCAGCAGTGCGCAGGTCTCGCTCTCCCGCGCCGTGCCGGCGATCTCGTCGGTGGCCAACACGAGCACCAGCAGCGTCCCGACCGCGGCGAGGATCCGGGCCACCCCGGTGGCGGTGTCGACGGTGAAACTGTCGTCGAAGGCGGTCCGCGTGGGCCCGGCCATCCCGATCGCGGCGGTAACGATCACCGCGACGAGAACAACGGCGGAGAGAATCTGGATGATCCACTGTTGGTGTCGGGGGACGAACGAGCCGCCGAGCAGGGCGGTGAGCGCTCCGACGACGAGCAGCATCTCGGGCAGCAGCAACAGCGGCCGCATCATCTCCGTCTGCACCGGCTACCTCCCGACGAGGTCGACGACGGCGGCGGCGGCGGGTTCGATGACGTCGAGCAGCGGACGCGGCAGGACACCGAACAGCAGGGAGAGCAGCAGCAGCGACCCCACCGACCAGGCCTCGGCGGGGTGCAGGTCAGTGAAGCCGACCGAGTGGCCGCGGGTGTCGCCGGTGAAGACCCGTTGCAGCGCGCGCAGGAACAGCGCGGCGGTGATCAGGATGCCGAGGATCGCCACAGCGGTGGCCGGAGCGGCAGCGACACTGCCGGTGAAGATCTGGAACTCGGCGATGAAGCCGGTGAACGCCGGCAGGCCCAGCCCGGCGAAGGCACCGACGGCGAACAGCGCCGCGAAGCTGGGTGCGGTGGTGGCGAGTCCGCCGTAGCTGCGCATGTCGTAGCTGGCGGCACGGTCGCGTAGGACGCCGGTGAGCAGGAACAGCGCGGCGGTGATCAGTCCGTGGCTGACCATCTGGGTGACCGCGCCGGTGACCGCCACCGTCCGGGCCTGCGCGGTGTCGCCGGCCACCAGGCCGCCGACGCCGACGGCGAGGACGACGTAGCCCATGTGGTTGACCGAGGTGTAGGCGATCATGCGTTTGAGGTCGGTCTGGGCCAGCGCGACGAGCGCGCCGTAGAGCACGGACACGACGCCGACGACGATGATCACCCAGGCCCAGGCGCGCCAGGCCTGGGGCAGCATCGGCATGGCGATGCGGACGAGGCCGTAGGTGCCCATCTTCAGCAGTACGCCGGCGAGCACCGCCGAGCCGACGGCGGGGGCGTCGGTGTGCGCGGGCGGCAGCCAGGTGTGGAACGGGACGGTGGGGGTCTTCACGGCCAGGCCGAGCAGGATCGCGGCCAGGACCAGCCCACCGGCGAGCGGCCGGTCGGCCAGTGGCGTGGCGGCGGCCAGCGTGGGCATGTCGAAGGTGTGCGGTTCGGCGGCGACGTACAGGCCGATGAAGCCGACGAGCAGCGCCAGCGAGCCGAGGAAGGTGTAGAGGAAGAACTTCATCGCCGAGCGGCCCGGGTCCCCGTGCCCCCAGCCGGCGATGACGAAGTACATGCCGACGATGGACAGGTCGAAGAAGACGAAGAAGAGAATCAGGTCGGCGGCGACGAACAGACCGAGGCTGACGCTCTGCAGGAACAGAAACAGCGCGGCTTGCACTCGGGGGCGGTGACGGTTACGCAGGGCGTACACCGCGCACGCCAGGAAGATCACCGCGGTCATCGCGACCAGGGGCAGGGACAGGCCGTCGACGCCGAGGTGGTAGCTGCTGTTCACGCCGGGGATCCAGGCCGCCTGCTCCTCGAAGGCCAGAGCGCCCGGTGGTGGGGTGTCGTAGCGCAGCCAGAGCCCGACGATCAGCGCGAGGTCGACGGCGGTGACCGCCACCCACGTCCAGCGGGCGGTCCGGTCACTCAGCCGCGGGAGTGCGGCCAGGACCAGACCGGCGACCAAAGGCAGGAAAATGATCACGCTGAGCACGGCTCACCCCAACGCCACGAGGATGACGACGCCGAGGAGGAGCACCACGACGGCTTGCAGGTAGTACTGGTGCAGTTGCCCGGTCTGCGGCCGGCGGGCCAGCCGACCCAGCCGACGCATCCCGGCAGCGAGGTGTTCCACCGCCGCGTCGAGCCACCGGTCGTCGGCCCGTCCCGCTCGCTGCGCGACCCACAGCGATCCGGCGGAGACCCGGCCCACGGCACGGTCGAGGATCCGGTCGTCGAACCGGCCGGCTCGGCGACTCACCGCCAGCACGGCTCGCGCAGCGCCGGTGATCCCCCGGTCCAGGATCCGGTCATCGAAGCGGGCCAGAGCGTTCGCGCAGCGCAGCGTGGGGCGCACCACGAGCGCCGACGCGGCCGCCTGCAGCCCGAGCCAGCGCAGCGCCCAGCGCGGCTCCGGCACCCGCCGGCGGGCGACGACGACCAGCAGGACCACGAGGGCGACGACCGCCGACACGACCAACTCCCGCGCGGAGGCGTGAAACTTCCCGGGCTCCCCGACGGCCCGCCCGACGGTTCCGGCCAGCGGTGGGAGAGCCAGCAGACCGGCGTACGCGGCGCCCGCCGCCAGCGGCAGCAGGGGTACCTGCTGCCACGCCGTCACCCGCCGGGTGCCCCGCTGCTCCTCGTCGAAGCGCGCCTGCACCTGCGCACGGCGGTCGGCGGGCACCCGCGGCCAGATGACGACGAGGATCTTCGCGGCGTAGGCGGCGGACAGCGCCGACGCGGTGAGACCAGCGGCGTACAGCCACGACGACTGCTCGCCGACGGCGGTGAGCACGCCGTCCTTGGTCGCCCACAGCGACAGCGGCGCGATCCCCGCGAGCGCCAGCGCACCGATCGTGGCCGACCATCCGACCAGCTGCCATCGCCCCACGACCCCGCGCAGGCCCGCGAGCTGCTTGGCGCCCAGGGCGGTCAGCCACACCCCGGCGGCAAGGAACAGCAGCGCCTTGGTCGCTGCGTGCGCGACCAGGTGCACGGCGCCGCCGGCGACCGTTCCGGCGCCGGCGGCCATCACCACGAAGCCGAGTTGGGCGGCGGTGGAGGCGGCCAGCAGTTGCTTGAGGTCCCGCTGCGCCACCGCCACCGCGGCGAGTAGCAGCGCGGTCGCGGCACCCAGCCCGGTGGTCACCGGGCCCGCCCACCCGGTGGCGGCCAGCAGCGGCTCGACCCGCAGCAGCAGGTAGCCGCCCATCGCCACCATCGCCGCTGAGTGCAGCAGGGCGCTCACCGCGCTCGGGCCGGCCATCGCCCGGGAAAGCCAGAACGAGAACGGCAGCTGCGCGGCCTTGCCCAGCGCGGCCACGAGGATGCCGGCGGCGATCACGTGTCGCCATCCCGGGCTGCTCTGCGACAGGTCCGCCAGGGCCAGGCCCGCGCCGCCGGCGAGCGCCGCTGCGGCGGCGACGTAGAGGCCCAGGTCGGCGGCGCGGGTGGTGAGGAAGGCAGTCAGGCCGGCCGACACCCGGTCGTCGTCGCGCCACTGGAAGCCGATGAGCGCGTACGAGGCGGCGCCCATGATTTCCCACGCCAGCAGCAGCGCCGGCAGGGTCGCCGCTGCCGCAGTGACCGCGGCAGCGACGGCGAAGATCAGCATCACTCCGTGGAAGCGGGCGGTCGACGCCCGGATCTCCCCCGTCGCGGCCAGCAGCACCAGCAGGGTCACCACCGTGAGCATGGGCAGCATCAGCGCGGCGAGCCCATCGACGGCCAGCGCGAATTCGGCGCCGGCCACAAAGGGCACCGCGACGGCCGGGCGGGCGGCTGCGACCACCGCCGACAGGCCCACCATGACAGCGGCGGTCGCCACCGAGATCGGTACGGCGACCCGGTCCGCCCGCCGGACGGCGGCGAGCAGACCGCCGACGCCCACCGGGAGGGCCACCAGAAGCCACAGGCACACCTGCCCGACATCATTCATCCGGACAGGTCCGCGGCCATGTCGGTCATGTCGGCCCGGCGAATCCGGTGCAGCAGGGTGGCCACCGCGAAGCCCATCGCCATCTCCACGGTCATCGCCGCGATGATCACCAACAGCAGCACCTGCCCAGACGGGTCCGGGGCGAGGAACCACCAGAAGCCGGCGGCGGCCAGGATGAGACCGTTGAGCATCAGCTCCAGGCCCATCATCACCATCACCACGACCTGCTGGGACAACGCGCCATACAGGCCGACGCTGAACAGGGCCGCCGCCACGAGCAGCACGGTCGGTAGGGTCATCGGCCGACGCCTCCCGGTTGGGGATCGTTCGCGGGGCGGCGGCGCAGGTCGTCACCGAAGCGGTCGTAGCGGCTGCGGTGCGCGGCCAGCACCACGCCGGCGACGATGGTGACCGCCATGACCACCCCCACGGCGGCCATCACCAGCATCTTCGGGCCCATGAGCTCCTCACCCAGTGCCGCCGTCACGTCGTCGGCGGGGGCGCCGCGGCGGGCCGGCCAGGGAACGAGCAGCGCCCCGGCGGCCAAGGCAACGAACACGCCGATGGCAACGGCGCGGGCGTGCCGCTTGTCGTGCACCATGCTCATCGGCATCAGCGCCGGGTTCATGCCCATGAACATCACCATGTAGACGGCCATGACGGCCATCTCCATCACCATCATCAGGATCGTCACCACCCCGATGTAGTTCTGCTGCAGCAGCAGGACCTGCACCCCGACCGCGATGAACGACACCGCGAGCGCGTAACTCGCCCGGGCCATCGAGTTGACCCAGAAGACGGCGGCACCGGCCAGCACCGCGGCGACGGCGAGCACCCAGAACGCAATGTGCGTGAGCATGCTCAGCCACTTCCGACCGCGATGACGGCGACGATCAGGTCCTGCACCAGCACGGCGGGCAGCAGCACCACCCAGCCAAACTCCATGAACAGATCCGGTCGCACGGCGGGCAGCCGGCGGCGCAGCCACACGAACACCCCGAGCACCGCGGCCGTTTTCACCAGCACCCACGCCCAGCCGGGCAGCAGCGGACCGGCACCACCACCGAGAAACATCGGCACCGCGAACGCCGCCCCGGCAGCCAGCACCGCGTAGCGTCCCCCCACGAACAGCAGCCGATCGACGCCGGACAGCTCGGCGGTGACCCCACCGGCGATGTCCGCACCGAGGGCCGGCGAGAACGGCCCCCAGACAGCGATCGCCACCGCGCCGAGACAGTAGGCCAGGAACGCCACCGGCATCCACACCACGAACCACAGGTCGTCCTGCGCGGCGGCGACCGCCCCGACGTTCAGGCTCGACGCGGCCACCGCGGGCGCCACCAACGCGAACATCAGCGGCAGCTCGTAGCCCAGCCCGTGGGCCAGGAAGCGGTACCCGCCGACGAGGGAATGCGCGGAGTTAGCGCCCCACCCGGTCAGCCACACGAACGCCCACGCCAGGACATCCATCGCGTTGAACCAGACCACCCCGACATCGAGGTCGACCAGCGTCCACCTGTCCAGCGGCACCACAGTGATAATCATCAGCGCCATCACCAGCAGCCCAGCGCCGCCGATGCGCCACAACAGGCGGTCGGCCGCGACGGTCGTGCGGCGCCGCTGCCGCAACAGGCGGGCCACCTCCCCCACCGGCACGCTCAGCCCCAACGAGCGTGCGCCGGCAGCCCGGGTGCGCAGGACCCCGTCGAGCATCGCGGCGGCGATCGCGAGCAGGCCGAGGAGCCCAGCCGCGACCGTCGCCCAGCCGGCGGACACCGTCGTGATCGCGGAGTCAGACACGGCTGACCTCGCCGTGCGCACTACTCAGGGCATCAAGGTCGAGGCTGGCCACCACCAGCCGCGCCGCGGCGAGGTCCAGTCCGCGTACCAGCTCCGGGATGCGGCCGACGGGCGTGGGCGATGTGTGTCCGGTGCCCGGTTCGCCAGCGGTCCCGGCAAGGATCGTCCCGGCCTGCTGCAGCATCGACAGCACCCGGTCACGCGTGTCGCCCCCCAGGTGAGCCGGCAGGCCGTGACGGTCGAGGTCGTCATCGCTCAGATATCGCAACCGCCTCAGCGACCAGCGCAGCAACCAGGAACGGCGCACCGAGCGGCACAGCCGGTCCACGTCCGCTGCGGCTCGGTCGACATGAGCATCGGACAGCAGCGCGTCGCGGATGCGGCGGGCCCGGGACGCCGCATCGGTCCACCCGGCAAGCGCCAGCAGATTCAGGGCGTTGTCGCACCGCCGCGCCGCCCAGCGAAGCTGATCAAACAGCACACGGTCATGCGCGGTGGAATCGACGTCGGCGTCGATCAGGCGGGCCTCGGCGTCGACGATCACGTCACCTTGCAGCGTGCAGCGCAGGACCAGGCCCGCCGGCCAGTACGCAAGCACGGGACCCAACTGCACGTGCAGGACGTCCAGCTCCAAGCCGTCACGGTCCTCGCCTCCCCGCGCCAGCGGGATACCAGCCGGGGCCATCTCCATGTCCCCGTGGCCCATACCTTCGTGGCCCATGTCGGCGTGACTCTCGCCTGCGTGGTCCATGTCCCCGTGCTCCATGGCGCCGTCACCGGTGTGCCCGCCGTGACCGAGCCCGCCGTGCATGTCATGCCCTGTCTGCGTAGCCGGGTCCGTGCCGCCGCGACCGGCGACGTCCTTGCCACTCATGGGGTCGTGGCCGGCGTGCCGCCCATGGCGCATCCCGCCGAGCTGATCATGACCGAGGTGCTGGCCATGGTTGCGCAGAAACGCTGATTCCGCTGCGTCGTGGCCGGCGTGCGGACCGGGTTCGCCGTGACCGGACGCCGCCGCGGCGTGGTTGGTGGTCGATGTCTCGTCCTGCCTCGATCCACGTGGGTGTGCGTCTGGCCGGTCGCGGCTGTCGGCCCGTTGCCGCGCCCAGTCGAGCAGCTCATCCTCGGCCGCTGCGAGGGCGGGCACCACCGCGTCTAGGCTGCCCACCTGGATACGGCTTCGTGGTCCGGGCATCTGGACCCACAGCCGCGTCACCAGCTGCGTCAGCTCAGGGCCGGGGGTACCGCAGACCGCCAGGACGTCCGCGTCCGCTGGTGACGTGGCTAGCCGCCAGCAGCGCGCCGAAACGTGCCGTTCGACGGCGACGCGGGTCAGCCAGTGTCCGGGCACCTCCACCACCAGCACGTGCGCGTGGCGCACCGCGGACCGGGCGATGGCATCGGTCATGCCCATCTGAGGGCTCCCTCCCGCCAGGCCCACAGCACCGCCACGAAGACTGCGCCCAGGAACAGGAACATCTCCACAACCGCCGTGACCCCGAGGTCAGCGACGACCACCGCCCACGGGTACATGAACAGCATTTCCACGTCGAAGGCGAGGAACAGCAGGGTCGCGAGGTACCACCGGACGTGGTACCTCGACAGAGCATGCTCTTGAGGCTGCCAGCCGGACTGGAACGGCAAGACCGTCAAGGGGTCAGTGGCGACCGCCGCGAACCGGTGAGCCAGGTACAGTCCCGCAACGATCAGGGACGCGATGAGCGCCATGCCCACTGCTCCTGCAAACATGCCGCCTCCGCTGATCCCTCCCGCATTACCGGTCAATACGGTCTTTCTACCCGTATGGTGAGTGCTCGCGTCGCGTGTCCTGGTTACGGCCCTCTCTACTATCACCGGATAGTAGGCGATGGTCTGGACAGCCACCCTGCAAGGCGAAGAGCGGCGAGGCGAATGCACCACGGGTGCCACGGCACCAGCACTTACGGAGCCGCGCCTGCAAGCCGGCCGCCGGGCGAGTCGGTACAGGGCTGCCGGGCAAAGGCACCCGAAGGTCGCCGGGTCCCGACGCTGGCTGGAGGCGTAGAGGGGTTTCCAGCCGACCGTCGCCCTACCACCGGGACCGGCTAAGAGATCGCCCTTGTGGCGGTGACCGACCTTGCCGACAAGGTGCGCAGCTACAACCTGGCCGAGACCGGCCACAGTCGGCAAGACCACGGGGCCGGCCCACCAGGTGGCGGGCCGGCCCTCGTCGCATATCACCCTGGTCAGCCGCCGGCGATCGACGGGACGGGTGCTGGCGATCCACCGGCCACCGCGCCCGAATGCGGCAGCTGAACTGGAGCCGGCCCGAGCCCGGTCGGCACGGGCAGGGCGCTGCCCTTGACGAACTCGTCCCAGCTGACGTTCCAGGCCGTCCAGCCGTTGCCCGCCTGCAACTGCACCTCGGTGCCCTTGAACGTGACCAGGTCCCCGACCTGCGTGACGCTCATCAGCCAGTCCGCGGCGGCGGCCGAGATGTTGGTGCAGCCGTGCGAGACGTTGGTCTTGCCCTGGTCCCCCACGGACCACGGCGCCCCGTGGATGAACTCTCCACCGTTCGTGAGCCGCTGGGCGTCCTCGACGTCAACGACGTAAGGGTCGGCCGAGCCGCGGGTGTCGAACGTGGCGTACTCGTGCTTCTCCATGATCACCATCTTGCCGCTGGAGGTCGGCGTGCTCGGCTTGCCGAGGCTGACTGGAATCTTGCGGATCAACTTCCCGTCACGCATGACCGACATCTGCTTGGTGGCGTTGTCGACTTCCAGTGACACCTGCCGGCCGATCTTGGAGGTGGCACTGCGGTCCGCGTCACCGATCCGGTCCCTGCCGATCGGCAGACCCTCGAGGCCGGCGCGGACGCTGATTGTGGTGCCCGACCGCCAGAAGTCGGGCGCCCGGTAGTAGGCCTGGCTGCCATCGTCCAACCAGGACCAGGCGCCGGGCTGCGGCGGGTCGGTCTTCACGAACAACCGCCGCTGCACATCCGCTCTGGCCTCTTTCGGAATTGGCGGGTCAAAGGCGACCGCTACCGGCATGGCGGTGCCGTACGTACGTGCGTCAGCGACGTTGAGGGTGCTGGTGACTGTCGGTTTGGACGATGTCGACATTGTGGTGAAGGTCGTCTTTCGGGTGGTGCTCGTCCCGTGGTCGTCGGTTGCCGTTACCTCGGCGGTGTAGGTGCGTTGAGGGTGTAGGGGCGCGTTCGGCACCCAGGCCGACCCGTCCTCCCGCGGCTCCGCCTTGATCTGCACCCCCTTGTCGTCGGTGATCCGCACAGCCGTGACCCGACCGCCCCTCACGGCGGTGCCCACCTCGGCGCTAATGGGCACATCGCGCGTGCGGTCCGGCGGCGTAATGGCCAGTTCGGGCGGCGCCGTCGGCCCATTGGCAGGCCGGTCGCCCAATTTGCGCTCGACGGTGCAGCCCCCGAGGAGCAATGGTGCGGATGCGATGGTCACCGCAAACAGCGTCAATCGCTGCCTGATCTTCATCATGCGTCCCCCCGTGGTGACTTCCCTTCGCCACATTCTCTCTACGATCCGGCCCTAGTAGGCCGGTTTCGAGGATTCGAGGACGCCCTGATGGGCGCGTCTGCGGCTTCGCGCAGGGTAAGGATGAACTTATTGTTTCCGGTATGCGGCTGTTGCGGGCGGAGCAGGCGGCGCGTCCTACCCCTCCCCTGTCGGCCTTTCACCCGACTTTGCGCACATTCCGAAACACGAAGCGCGCAGTCAAGCGACCCGAAGAACGCCGTCCGTGGCCGACCGAGTCCGAACCCGCAGCAAAGCCTTACTGCGGTACAGACCAGAGCCCAACCGGCATTCGTACCGAAACGGGATTACGGCATCGATGGGGAGGCCAGCCGGAATAACGGCAAACGCAGAGTTCATACCGGACAACCAGTAAATGCACGATCTGCTGCCGTGCTCGACGATTGAGGATGCGAGTCGGCACAGCGAGAAAAAGGCTCCCGGCCGGCCGGGGTGGAACAAAAACCTGCCGTCGTCGCGGGCTTTCACAAAGCCAATCCCACCGATCCAGCAGACGGTTACCGTCCTTAAGGTGACCACCTCTCGCATTGCGTCGATGACGCTACAGATCTTGAAAGGCCAGGTTGATCCACCGTGGCCCGGTGTGTCGGCGTGATCTTTGCCGTCGATCGCTGTAGGCCGGGGTGATGAGGTATGCCGATGGAGGTGGGTTGTCCGCGCGGGGGCGGGCGAAGCGGGAGGCGGTGCGGCGGCAGGCGGCGGGGTGGTTCGCTGCGGGGGTGTCGGTGCCGGAGGTCGCGGCCAGGCTGCGGGTGTCGCAGACTGCGGTGTACGGGTGGCGCAAGCGGTGGCGGGCCGGTGGCGAGGACGCCCTTGCGTCAAAGGGGCCTGGTGGATCTCGGTGCCGGCTGGATGAGGCTCGGCTGCGGCGGCTGGCCGACGCGTTGGACGAGGGGCCGGCGACGCACGGCTTCGGTGATGATCAGCGGTGGACCCTGGTGCGGGTGTCGGATCTGATCGTCCGGATGTTCCGTATCCGCTACACGCTGCGCGGCACGTCGTACCTGCTGCATCGCATCGGCTGGTCGGTGCAGGTCCCGTCGCATCGGCCGGTCGAGCGCGACGAGGGTGCGGTCGCGACGTGGCGGCGGGAGGTGTGGCCGGCGGGAAAACGGTAGCGGCGCAGCGGCAGGCGTGGATCTGCTTCGAGGACGAGGCCGGTCAGACGCTGCGCCCACCGAAGGCCCGCACCTGGGGCCGACGCGGTCACACTCCACAAGTCCCCGTGTCGGGTAAAGGATCCGGAAGGATCTCGATCGCCGGCCTGGCCTGCTACAAACCCGGCCGGCGTCCCCGGCTGATCTACCGCACGATCGTCCACCGCGGCCGCAAGAACGAACGCCGCAGCTTCGGCGAACGGGACTACATCAGCCTGCTCGACGCCGCCCACCAGCAGCTCCGTGGGCCGATCGTGCTCGTCTGGGACAACCTCAACACCCACATCAGCGCCGCCATGCGGCAAATGATCGCCGCCCGAGACTGGCTGCACGTGATCCGTCTGCCCGCCTACGCCCCCGACCTCAACCCCACCGAGCAGGTCTGGTCTCACCTCAAACGCAGCATCGGCAACCTCGCCGTCTGCGGCTTGGACCACCTCCTGGCGATCATCCGCAACCGACTCAAACGCATCCAGTACCGCCCCGATCTACTCGACGGTTTCCTCACCCACACCGGCCTGACCCTCCTGCCGCACCGGCCCTAACTTGAACGGCCAACCCACTTGTCATTGCCGGCTTCAAGCCAAGCGTCAGCCGTCGCCTGCAGCCCGTCGTCTCGCACACCGGACAGCACCTGAAAAAACTTCCAGGCATACCCGTATGGGTCCTCGACCTCGACGTACCGCTCGCCCCACACAGCATCCAGCGGGCCAGCCCCGATCACGCAGCCCGCGACGCGGCACCACCGGGCCATCTCATCAACGTCTTCTACCTCGATACCGATGACCACGCCCAGACCGCGCGGCCCTGCCAGCGTCTGACGCTCCCGCGCACTGTCTGGGAACGGCATGCCCACTAACGCATCGACCAGCAGCTGCAATGGGCCCCGACGCAGGATCGCCATCAGCACCTTGCCATCCCGACCCGGCACCGTTCCGACCGGCACGAAACCGAAGCCTTCGTAAAACGTCGCAGCCGCGCCCACGTCCTCGACCCGGAGCCCGACCCGCACCGGAGGCTCATCGCTCACAGTGGCGACCCTACCGAAACGCTCCGACCGCGCGGAATCCAACCTGACCTTTCAAGATCTGTAAGTGCAGCTTTGGTTGTGCCCGTCGTGGCGATCGTGCCACCAACACGGGCGGCGGTCGCGGCGGGCGTGCCATGCCCGGCGGCCAAGCCGCCGGTGCCACCACCCGCCACACAATCCCCGCCACCGGTTGACGCCGCCCACCGCAAAGTCGGAGGGGACGCGCTGGCCACAGCAGGCTTGGCGATCCCCGCGGAGGCGCGCAGGCCACCGGCCGTGACCGCCACCTCGTGGCTCGTAGCGGACCTCAACAGTGGTGAGGTCCTTGGCGGATGTGGCCCGCACGAGCGACGAACGCCGGCCAGTGTCCAGAAGCTGCTGCTAGCCGCCGCCCTGATGCCCCGCCTCGATCCGGCCCAGGTCGTCGAGGTGAAGAGGGAGGATCTGAAGGATCTCGATCCAGGCAGCTCGTTGATGGGGGTGGTCGAGGGCGGCCGGTACTCCATCGAGAACCTGTGGTTGGGGCTCCTCCTCACATCCGGAAACGACGCGGCCAACGTGCTGGCTCGCGTCGGCGGCGCAGGCACCGGTCGACAAGGCGGCGTCGACGCGATGAATGACGAAGCCCGGCGCCTGCGCGCGAACCAGACCCACGCCGCGACGCCTTCGGGTCTGGACGGCCCCGGCCAGTACACCAGCGCGTACGACCTCGCGCTCATCGCGCGCGCCACCTTCGCCAGAGAGGACTTCCGGCAATACATGCAGACCAGGGAGGCGACGGTACCGGCGCAACGGGGAGAGCGGGCATTCGAGATCACCAACGACAACACTCTGCTCGACCGCTACCCGGGGATGCTGGGCGGGAAAACCGGCTTCACCCGACTGGCCCGGCAGACGTATGTCGGCGTGGCCGAACGCGACGGCCGCCGGCTCGCGGTGACCTTGCTCGGGGCAGAGACCGAGCCACGGGGAAGTCTGGGAGAGGCGATAGCGCTGCTCAACTGGGGGTTTGCTATCACGGCCGATGCCTCTGTCGGCCGCCTGGTCACACCCTAGGAGCACGAGTCCTCGCTGCCGGGCGGCCTCGGCCTCAAGTGCCGTCGGACTGGTGGTCCTGAGGTCGCACGCTTGCTGGCGGCGCATCGGTGCGCGCCGCCACAGCGAGGTCCAGGGGTAGTGGACCCCGGTACTGGCGTAGGTGCCGATCATGGACGAGGCGGCCGCGGTGTTGACCTGGCGATGAACGGCTGGCTCTGCCGTCCACTCCGGGTCATGTCCCGAGGAGCGCGCTGTCGTGCTGCCATGCGGTGATACCTGCTGTGCTTCGACCAGGCAGCGTGAGCCTTTCAAGGATGGAACCCCCAGCTGCCGGGCTGCTGCACGCATCGCTCAAGCAACGGTCTTGCCCCGTCGCGGGTCGGCCTGAAGCACCCCCGTCGTTTCGCGGCTTACCGTTGCACCCCTACACCGAATGGATGAGGTCGGCGCGATGTCGCGGCGTTCAGGCGCAGGTGGGGCTTAACGTGCGGGGGTGAACAGCGTGCGTGTGCCCCGCCGGCTGCTTCTAGCCGGCGCGGGCTCGGCCGCGGTGGCGGCACTTGCCGGCTGTCAGTCCAGCACGGCGACCGGGCCAAGTGCCCGTTCGACGACGCCATCGACAGGCTCCCCACCGGGGTCGGCAGGCGATGAGGCCAGGCTGCGCCGGAAGGTGGCGAGTTTGCTGGTCGTTGGATTCCGCGGCGAGCGGGTCAACGGCAACGATTGGATCGTCAAGGCGGTCAGGGAGGGTCTCGGCGGAGTGATCCTGTTCGATCAGGATCTGGAGACGAGGTCGGTGCGCAATATCCGCTCACCAGCCCAGGTCACCGCCCTGGTGAAGACCCTGAAGGAGGCTTCGCCGGGGCGGCTGATCGTGTCGATCGACCAGGAAGGCGGCCGCACGTCCCGACTCAAGCCGAGCAACGGCTTCCCGGCGACCAAGTCGCAGGCCGAGATCGGCGCGGAGAACTCCCCGCCCGCGACGCGGGAGTGGGCCCGAGGGCTGGTCGCCAGCCTCACCGAGATCGGCGTCAACCTCAACTACGCGCCGGTCGTGGACGTGAACATCAACCCGGAGAGCCGGGCCATCGGCAAACTCGATCGGAGCTTCTCCGCGGACCCGGACGTCGTGGTCAGTAACGCCAGTGAGGAGATCCGGGCCCACCGGGCCGCGGGCGTCAAGACCTCGCTCAAGCACTTCCCCGGCTCCGGTAGCGCGGCCGGCAACACGGACTTCGAGGTCGTTGATGTCAGCTCCACGTGGCAGCGAACTGAACTCGAACCGTTTCAACGGCTGATCGAGGCTGGTCTCGGGGACTCGATCATGGTCGCCCATGTGCTCAACAGGCAGCTTGACCCGACCTACCCGGCGTCGTTGTCCCGCGCGGTCGTGACAGACCTGCTCCGGGGCAGACTCGGCTGGCAGGGACCGGTCGTCAGTGACGACATGCAGGCGGTGGCGATCACCCGCCGTCACGGCTCGTCAGAGGCCGTCGCGCTGGGATTACAGGCCGGCCTGGACCTTCTCGTCTTCGCCAACCAGCAGGTGTACGACCCGGACATCGTCAATAAAACGCTCGACACCGTGGTCGGTCTCATCCGCTCCGGCCGGCTCACCGAGGCGCGCATCGACCAATCCGTCGCCAGGGTTGACACGCTCCGTCCGAAACGCTGACTGTAACGGCGGGCCTGCCTGCCGTCAGTCCAGCCAGGATCGCGTGCCTGGCTGCGGGGTTAGTCGACCAGCGCGGTCCGCGACACGTCGCCATCCGGACAGCGCGTCACCGTGGCGGCTACCGGCGGGGCCTGGCCTGCCTGGCCCAGATTCGAGGCCGACCCCAGCCGGTGCCTTTGTTGGCGCGTTTTCGCTAGCCGAGGAACTTCTGCAGCGTCTGAACCTCGTCGGCCTGAGTCCGCTCGATGGCGGCAGCCAGGTTCTTGGCTTCGGCGTTGGTGCCGTCGGATTGCACGGTGCGGGCCATCTGGATGGCGCCGTTGTGGTGGGCGATCATGAGCCGGGCGAACATCCGGTCGAAGTCGTCGCCACTGGCGGCCTTCAGCGCGGCCAGGTCCTTGTCGGAAACCATGCCGGGCATCGCGTCCGTACCGTGTATCTGGTGCCCGCCAGGGGCCTCCGTCGGCTTACCCATGGCGGTCAACCAGCCTGCCATCGTGGTGATCTCGGGGGCCTGTGCCGCTTTGATCTGGGCCGCGAGCTTCTTCAGATCGGGGTCCTTGACACGGGTTGCGGCCAAGTCGGCCATCTCCACGGCCTGCTCGTGATGGGGGATCATCATCTGGGCGAACATCACTTCAGCGTCGTTGAGTTGGGCGCTCGCGGCTGACGACGATGCGGTGGCGCCTGGGCTGGCGTTGTCTGCGGTGCCGGTCGACTCACCGCCGCCGCAGCCGGTCATGGCGAGGAGTGCGAGCATGGCGGAGCCACTCAGGAGGGTACGGCGCATCAACGAACGGTTCGTCAGACTTGCGGCCTTTCCTGGCACATTGGGGATTACGCATCTTCGCTCGTCATAGGGGCTTGCCAGCCACCGGTCGCTCAACCTTGCCCGTCCTGCGGCACCCCTACTAGCCGGGGATAGTAGTGCCCTACCATGGCGACCGGCGGCAGGGGTACGACCCCACGGACACGCGTCATGCCCACGAATGGTCGACAGAAGGATCTACAGTGCCCTTCAAGCGGCAGCCCGGGCGGCCGGACCTTGCCTGAGACATCGTCGGGTTTTCAGCGGGGTCGCCTGTCAGCAAGTCGAGCCGTAGGCTGGGCACTGCGGTACTGGCTGGTCCTGCTCCCCGCCCTCGTCGCGGCGCTGGGGATCGCCTCCCCTGCGACGGCACATTTCAAACTGAGTGAGGCCGTACCCGCCGACGGTGCGCGGGTCAACGCCCCGGTCAAAGAGATCCGACTGAGCTTCAGCGCCGAGGGCACGCCGATCGGTGCCGGCTTCAAGCTTTTCGACGGCAATGGCGGTGCGGTCACGGTAATCAGTCACACCCCGGACCGCGGTCGGACCTGGCTACTCCATCCCGCCGCACCTCTGACCACAGGCGCCTTCGAACTACAGTGGAACGTCGCGGCTCCGGACGCACATCCCCTGAACGGCACCGTCAGATTCACGGTGCGCCCCTCCACCGCTGATCCGGGAGCCACCGCTGATCCGCACACCACGGCCGGCTCCCACGGGCACGACGGCCATGGCGCGCCCACCATGCCCTCCGGAAAACCGGCTACCCCCGCCCTCGGACACCACATAGACCACAACCGCAACGCGGAGCAGGGGGCGGTAAGGCTCGTCGGGAGTCTCGGGCGCTGGGTCTCCTACGGAGCCATCCTGCTCGGTGTCGGAGGACTTGTCTTCGCGCTGACCACCCTGGTGGGTACTCGCAGTGACATCCGGGTGGTGCAGAAATGGGTCCGGGCATCCGGGCTGGCCGTGGCGGCCGGAGCAGCCCTTGAACTGCTTGCGCTCGCCGCCATCTTCAGCGAGGAGGGCACCTTTGCCTCCGCGATCAGCGCCCACGCCATCACCGCCCTCAGCCAGACCCCCGTTGGCGCCGGTTTGGCCCTGCGGTTCACCGGCGCCGCCGGCCTGCTCACCGCCGGCACGCTCGAAGCGGCACTAATCAGGGGGCGCCACGCCGCAGGACGCCATTCCGTGCCGACCGTGGCCGCGATACCCACCGACTCCCGTCCATTGGCGAGGTCGCCACGGCGGGCCCGGCCGACGTCGCCGCCCAGCGGGTACGAGCCCGAGCCGTCCGGCCCGTCCTGCTGGCCGCCACCGTGGCACTGCTGCTGAGTTCCTTCCTCCTCGACGGGCACACCGTCACCGCCGAATCCCGAACCGTCATGGTCCTCGCCGACCTCGCCCACACCATTGCCGACGCGGTCTGGGTCGGCGGTGTCCTACTGCTAACGGTCCTGCTCGTGGGCCGGGCCCGCCTGGGCGTACCGACGGGGGCCGCCGAGATGGCGGTCCGCTTCTCCGTACCGGCCACCGCCGCGGTCGCACTGACCGGTATTGCCGGCACCGCGTTGACTCTGCTGATCCTCGACCGGCCCGCGAACCTCGTGACCACCAGTTGGGGACGGGTGCTACTCGTCAAGGTCGTCTTGGTGGCGGTCGTCGCCCTGGTCGGCCTCTACAACAGCAGGCACATCCTGCCCAAACTGGATCAGCTGCCATGGACCCCACCTATCGACTACGGCGTACGTCGTGGTCGAAGCGGTTCTGATGCTCGGCGTCCTGCTCGTCACCGCGATCCTCGTCAACGCCGAAACCTGACCCAGTCAGGACCGGAGCGTCCGGGCTCCGCCAGCAGCTCCCGCTTCCGTCCCGCACAGGGGAGAGAACATGGCAGCCGCCACAGACTCACAGAGGAACGACGCAGGCAGGTACTCTTGCCGCCCGCCCTCCGGCAGGAAGAACTACCTGACGCCCTGCCGGCTCGTGCGAATACGACGTCATCGCCTACGCGCACAATCTCCTCGCCGGCGGCAGCTCAAAGCGTTGGAAGACCGTAAAGCGGTCACAGCAAGGGCGGCACTTCCGCGCCGGTCGTCCACGCCTCTTCGCCTGGGTCCCCCGCGCGCCCAACTTCGCCGGGCCAAGTAGGTTGAACTAGCGAAAGCAGCGGGTGCAACTCACCCGTCAGAGCTACCAGCGCGCGAGCCACCTCGTACGCGTCTGCTCTCACGTACGTGCTAGTCGTAGCTGCATCAGATCTGCCGGAATGCCCCGCGTATGCTTGAGCTACAGCATATCCGAATCTTCGCTCCACCCACGTTAGGGTCGTGTGGCGCAGCCAGTGAGTGCTGATCTGCTGGGTTCTCACCCAAGGCAAATGTTTGCCTAGGCGCTGCCAAAGGTAGTCGTGGCGACGGCGGGTAATCGGCCTGCCGTTTCGATACCTGAGAAGCTTGTCGTGGGAATCGGTGCCGCCTCGGTCGGCGGCAAGCCGGTCAATACGTCCCGCCAGCGTGGGAGAGATGGGTTGCCAACGCACCGTCTCTCCTTTTTCATGCAATCGCACTAGGCACTGGTCTGCGTCAAGATCGGCCCGCCGGAGCGAAAGTCCTCCGTCGCGCCTGCAGGCGGTTTCGATATGAAGACGCAACAGCAGACAATCGAGGTCAGGATCATCCCCAGTGGTAGCAGCAACATCGACAATCAGGGCTAACTGCTTCCGCGAAAGCGCGCGCCGTGTGCTGGCTAACCGTCGTGGCTTCGGGACCCGCTTTGCCGGGTTGTCGGACTCGGACATGAGCCCATCGGCGACCGCGTAGGCGTAGATGCATCTGAGTGAAGAGATGAGATGCTCGGCGGCTGTGCGGCCTCCCCGGGAGTTACGTCGGACAACAACCTGCTCCTTCATTCGCTCAGCGAACTGTTTAATCTCTAGAGGACTTGGCTCATCGATCCGTCTACTGCCCCATGCATCCCGCACCCGATTCCAGTAGGTGCCATACACCCGTCGCGTGCCAGCCGTCACTGCGGCGGATACGAGCTCAATGTATTCGGTGAACGTAGGCATCGGGCGAGCCGCAGGCGGCGCCGATAGAAGCTGCTCGGGTGTTACACCCAGCCGGGCCAACAGTAGGCGCGCCGCCCTCAAGTCCTCGCCATCGGAGCCCTTCTCGTTCACTCCTTCCATCGCGCTTCCGTTCCGCTCGCGAACATGGTAACCATCCTTTCAACAGCGCCCATGTTGTACACCATCAACGTTCCACGGATCGGATTGGCCAAGGCCAAAACTCGGTCACCGACCGCCATCCCGCAACTACGCCGCACCGACGACGGAAGCAATAGGTAACCTTGCCGAGTGAGTTTCGATCGCCCACCGCGCCGCGCCTCGACAACAACGACGCCATCTTGACAAGCGATACTGATTGGGACGTTCGCTTCCCACCCAAGGGCCCGCAGGGGGTTACGATCCGCAAGGCGACCATTCACATCGAGTGGAGTGACGGTGCCATAGATTCCCGTTGAGTGATTAACTCGCACGAGGCGCGGCAAGGGCAAGCCCTGAGCCCGGTGGGCGACATCGCTGCCAGACCCTGATTCTCTGCGCCGATTCATCGAGGCCCCCTTCACCTTGCACCCGGTTCTCCTCCGTGGCGTTCGGCCGCCATAGCACAGAAGCGCTGCCTCGGGTCCCCCTCCCCGATACGCCTACACACACCCAGCCCGTATTCGCTTTGTCGCCCGCAAGTGGTTCCGGAGCGCGGCGCAAAGTGTTATCGGTCCGACGGCTATAGGCGCCGCCTGGCTTGCTAGGTGAGGTTCCACCACCACCGAGCCTATGGAGCGGCACGACAGCATTCAAGGGAATCAAACACTGTTGGCCGTTCCATCTCGCCGGCCGCAAGCGTTATCAGCGGCCGTTTTTTATCGGCTGCCCGTAACCAACAGGCAAACACCGACAACAAGTTGATCTCGGTCGCAGTACGGCAGGCGCCCGCAGGAAGGAGCGGCGCGAGCACCACCGCCCCATGCAGCGGGAGCCCAACAGCCACCCCGGGGCGCCAGCCGTACTGCGCTTCGTCAACGGTGCAGTGCGCAGAGGTGGCACTTGACCGCCGACAGCGCGACCCCTCCCGTCGGTCGATGGTGCCGATGGTGACGGGTCAAGCTCGACATGAATAGCCGGGCTACAGCTCGGCCGGGACCGGCTGACGCCAAACGCGTCCGCTGGCCCTACAGCGCCGCCGACGCGATTTCATCGAGCCGGTCGGAGATCCTGCGCCCTTCCCCCGGCCAGCTCGGGGTCCAGCCTCGTCGGAAGCCAGGCCACAGGCGGGAGTCTCCGCTGCCAACCGTCGTCACGGACCACCGAACACGTCGACCAGGCCGTCCCGGAGACCCTCGTCCCCGCGCACGCCAGCGCAGCTGGCTCGCCGAGCATCTCGCACGAGCAGCCCGCCGACGACACCGGAAACCGCGCGACGCTGCCGCCCATCGTGCGGTTGATGACCGGGCGGACGATCTGCCGCACACCGAGTAGTGATCATTAACCGCTGTCACCGGCGACGAACTCGCTCCGGTCCAATACGCCTTCCTTGCAGTGGTCAGGCCCAATCAGGGCAGCCGGGTCTGGTGGGGTCGGCCTCAGAGCGGCCTCGTGGGATCGGAGCCGTCGCTGGCGGCCTGTTTGATCATTCGCTCCGACCAAGACATCAGCGGCGTGAGCTAATCCAAAACCTCTAATCCGTCCTAGGACAATAGGTGGTTCGCTTGCTCGCCAGTAGTTCAATGAGAAGGCTCCTGGCGCGAGCCGGCGTTCACGTTCAGTTCGGCGCGGTGGTATCGACGGCTCTACCTCCCCCTGGGCGTGCCATCAGTCAAGGGCAGAATCATCCTGACAATCGAGCCATCTCGCCCGATCGTGATCGAGCGGTTGAGTCGGGCGACGGTACGTAGCATCGGCGTGTTCTGCGCCTCGGTGTGTATGACGAGGGCACGGTAGCCGGCGTCCTCGGCATATTGGAGGAGACGCCGCAGTAGTTCGGTCCCGACGCCGCGCCGCTGCCAGTCGTCACGCACGAGAAGGCCCACCTCCCCTTCGTCTCCCTCAGCAACGAGGTTCGCCATCGCGACCGGCTGCCCTGGCTCCGCACGAGCTGCGGTGGCGAGAAGGGTCAGCCCTCGGGGAGGGTCGAGCAAGCGGCGCAGCCGACCTGGTGCCGGCGTTGACCCTCCAAGGTAGCGCTGCTGGCGGCTACGGCTCGAGCAGCGCTGGTGTAGCTGCTCGACCGCCGCCGTATCGTCTGCGGTAGCGGACCGAACGGTCAGCTCCGCGCCATCGGGCAGGATCAGGGACACGGGTTCGGTAGTCCAGTAGTTGGATGCGGCCCACAGCTCGCCCAGGTTGCGCACTTCCGCCTGCTGTACGGCATGGCCGGCTACGGCGGGGGCAGCAAGTTGCGCGAATTCAACGCCGGACAGTTCTCCTGACAAGTCCCAGAGGAGACGCGCCGCGGAGGCGTTCTGGGAGTCAGCGCTGGACTGTTCGAGCCCGACCGGTCCACGGGTGCGCCACCAACGAGTTGGCCCGAGATAGGTGCCGGACGGTACATCGGCAGCAGCGGCGAGCAGCAGCGGCCGTGCGCCGTCCTCCGGTTCCTGTCCAACGATCGCCCCTATCGCGCGCAAGGCCGCCACGCCTGCTCGGCGCCGGGCGCTTCGGGGCTTTGAGGATAGGAGCTGCGTAGCGACCCAGCCCGGGTGGCAGGCGATGCTACGCATCACGACACCGGCTGCTGTGATCTGGCGGTGGAGGTGGTAGGCGAAGAGGAGGTTCGCCAGTTTGCTCGCGGCGTACGCACGGTAGATGTCGTTGACCCGCGGGTTTGGCCAGTCTTGGGGGTTGAGGTGGGCGACGCGGTGGGCGGTGCTGCTGACGGTGACGATCCGGGCCTCAGGAGCGGCGAGCAGCCTGTCCAGCAGCAGTCCAGTCAAGGCGAAGTGGCCCAAGTGGTTGACGCCGAAGCAGGTCTCGAAACCGTCGAGCGTCCGCCATCCCGGCTCGCCGATCATCCCTGCGTTGTTGATCAGGATGTTGACATGTGGATGGCGATTCGCGATAGCGCTGGCTGCGGCTCTGACGCTTCGC
Source organism: Micromonospora endolithica (assembly GCF_003626595.1). Classification (GTDB taxonomy): domain Bacteria; phylum Actinomycetota; class Actinomycetes; order Mycobacteriales; family Micromonosporaceae; genus Micromonospora; species Micromonospora endolithica. Next base: position 228,051 of record NZ_RBAK01000001.1, read on the forward strand.
AAGCTCCCCAGGTCGATAGCAACCTCGTCGATAATGGCGTCGGGGTGCTTGGATCGGATAGCTCGAGCGGCCTCGGCCATCCTGCCGGGGTGGCGGCATGCCAGGACGACTGTGGCTCCTGCCGCCGCGAGTTGCCGAGCGGCTTGGAAGCCGATGCCCGAGTTGGCGCCAGTGATCACGGCGACCTTGCCACGTACGTCGAGTTGCGATCGGAGACCCCTGCTTGCTGCCCGGAGGGCAGCGCGGGACCTCAATCCCGACGCTGCCCTCCGATCAGCATCGCGCCGAATACGGTCGGCCGACGCGGTCAACGCGCGAGTCACCACTCACCGACCCCGTAGGCTGCTTCGTAGGTGCCGAGGTTGGTCTGCATGAAGAGGTAGAACCTGGTGCCGTCCTGGACGTTGGTGGCGAGGTTGCGCCACTGTCCGGGCGGTACGTAGGTCCAGCCGTTGGCGCAGGTCGCCCGGCCGACCCACACGACGCAGGCCCAGAAGGGACCTCCCCAGGTGCCGCCGTTGCCCGTGTTCTTGACCTGGATGTCCCGGCACTGGCTGGTGGTGCGGTAGCTGCCGGAGCGTGGGAAGTAGGCGTCCTCCATGCCGTCGAACATCTGGAACGGGTCATGCATACCGAACTTCGCGCTGTAGGGGGCGCTGCGGCACCCTCCGGCGGCCTGCGCGGGTTCGGTCGTCACGACGAGAGCCGTGATGACGAGAAGCAGGGCGGTCGCGGCGGCGGCCAACAATCGCGGGATCCTTGTTCTGTGCTGCGGCTGCTCTGCGCTAGGAAGAATTGGGGTGGGCTGAGACATTTGTCCTCCTAGGTGTGGTGTGGACACGTGGCAGCGGCCGTGGAGGGGGCGGCGCGCTGATGAGCGGCGGCGGCTGCTGTCGCCGTCGCGTGGGGGCATGTGGGGCCCGGCTCGCCGGCGAGCGCGGCGGCGTCGGGGTAAGGGCGGAATCCCGGCCAGGCGGTGGCGGTGCTGTAGTAGCGCTGCCAGCTGGGGTCCTTGGGAGTCATGGGGTAGCTGTTGAGCCAGCTCCAGTCGCCCACGACGGTGCGGCGAGCGGCTTCCTCGCGGCGCACGAACCGGGCGAAGTGCGCGCTTTCGCGGTGGTGGTCGGTGATGGTCACACCGGCGGTTTCGAAGCTGTGGAGAACCGCCTCTTGTAACACGATCAGCGCTTTGTCGTGGCGCAGCCGGTCGTCGCTGTCGAGGTGCAGCCCTTTAACGACGGCGGGTAGCTGCCCGTAGCGGTCGTTGTCCGCGAGGTTGCGGGCGGCGATCTCGGAGGCCATGAAGAATCCGTTGAAGGGGGCGGGATAGTTCACTCCGCCGATCGAGAGAAGCATGTGGCTGATGACCGGCACGGCGGGCCACCGCAGCCCCAGGTCGCCGATCCATGCGTGGTGCGGGTGGTGGATCCGGATTTCGAGGACCGCGGTCTGGTTGACGGGCAGCGCATGGAGTCGGTTGTCGTCGGTGGCGACGATCCAGGGAAGAATGTCGTGTGGGCCGCGAGTGGGTGGGGTGGGCCAGCCGTTGGCGAGGGCGAGTTGGGTGAGGTCGCGGTTGGCGGGGTCGCCGATCACCGTGTCGTCGGCGTTGGGCCAGGCGGCGTAGCGGACGAGTTGCGGATTGATGATGCGGATCGGCGGGGGTCCGTCGGGGGGCACGGGGGCAAGGATCGTCACCACGGAGCGGACGCGTCCGCCGTTGGTGGCCTGCCTCAGGTGAGCGGTGAGCTCCGCGCGTGCGGCTTGGGGGGTGGTGAGGTTGCGTCGGTCGCGAACATGCAGGCTTTGCCAGCGCAACCGGCCGATGCAGCGGGCAGAGTTGCGCCAGGCCACCCGGGCGCCGAAGGTCAGTTCTTCGCTGGTGTGGCGCCAGGTGCCGGTGGCGCCGATCTCGGCGCGCACGTTTCGCCAGCGGCGGGTGAAGCCTGGTTGGCCGGTTTCCTGGTGTAGGAGGCGGAGGAACGCGTGGGCTTCGTCGCTGACCGCGCCCTGCGTGGGCGGCGTGGACGGGTAGGTGATGGCTGCGGTGGTCATGCCTCGGCTCCGGTGTCCGGGGTGGCCCGTGAGTTGTGGTGGAAGACCGGCTCGTTGCGGGCGTCGTCCAGGTACGGGGTGCCTTGGGTGTAGCCGGTGCCGGTGCGCTCGGGGCCGAGGATTCGTATGGCGAGCCGGTAGTGGGTCTGGCGCCATTGGGTGACCGCTGCGGTGAACTCGCGCATCGCCGCAGCGAGGAAGGGGTCGGCGGCTGCCGACTGCTTTGCCGCATCAAGGGCGTCGTCGAGACTGACCTGTCCCTGTGTGATGGCCGTGCGGACCTCGGGCACGGAGAGGTACGCGGGAGAGTTCAGACGCGTGCCGTCTGGTGTGCGGCACAGCGATTCGAGCATCTTGTAGTGGCGGGACTGGATGGCGCTCGCGCCGTCGGTGTAAGGCCGGAAGCCGTGAAACGCTGCGGGCTGGATCGTGGCCAGGAGCGGCCAGAGCGACGCGCTCTCGTTGAGCAGCGATGCCGCGGCGGACAACCTGGTCGCGGCGAGGGGCATCCGGTCGGCCTGGACGGCGGTGATGATCTCGGTAAGGTCCGACGCCAGCAGTGCGAAGGTCGTCTCGAATGTCTGCAGGACGCGGATGAACATCCACTCGTCGTGCATGGTGTGCACCGGCAGCATGCTGACTTGCAGCGCGCGTCTCTCCTCGGCGGTGAGATCCAGGTTCACGGCGGCGGTCACGCGCCGCAGGAGACTGATCTCGGAGCTGTCTGTGGCGTCATCGACGAAGCTGAGCCGCCGCAGTGCCGGCATCACGGCGCGTAGCGCGTGTCGCAGTCGCTTGGCCGCCACGGGCGGTGTTGGGCGCATCTGAGGGAGAGGGGTTTGCTCGTCGTCGGCAGCGCGGAGTTCGAAGGCGATGAGGTCGGCCAGCAGCTGTGCGTGCAGGCGGTCGCGGCAGGCGAGTTGCCGCGCCGCCGCGCCGGGCGTGTGGTGGGGTTCGGGTATCGGCAGCAGTGCCAACCCGAGGTAGGAGCGGTAGTCGAACGTGCCGTCGATCTTGTCGAGCGCGCAGGCTAGGAATGCCGACAGGTAGGGGGTGCTGCCCCCGTTGAGGTCGGTAAGCCGGTCCCTCGCGGTGGCCAGCGCCTGTGTCCAGTCATCGGGGACGAAGTGCTTGCCGTAGTGCTGGTAGGCGGTCGTGACCGCGTTGTAGGGGAAGCTATCGGCCGAGGGGCGGCGCTGCGCCGACCAGCGGTGCACGGCGTCCGCGCTAGTCACCGGGATGCTCCAATCGGCGTCTGGATGCGGGACTTGACCCGGTAGACGGCGATGGCGTCACAGAGCGCATCGATGTCGTCGTCGCTGGTGTAGGCGTGCACGGCGACGCGGACGACGCCGCGGCGGGGAGCGACGGCGATGCCGTGGTTCTCGAGCCACGCCGCCATTGCCCAGGCGTGCGGCTCGATCAGCGTGAGGTGCGCGCCCCGCTCGTCCACGCTGCGCGCCAGGTCCACGATCTCGCCTTGGTCGGTGAGTCGGTGTGCGGCGGACGCGAGGAGCCTTTGGGTGTGCTCGCGGACCGCCGTGAGATTCAGGTCTTGGATCAGCGTCAGGCCGGCGACTGCGGCGTAGGCGGCGGCTACCGACGGCGTGCCCGTCTCGAACCGGCGGGCGTGGGAGGGGAAGTCGAGCCGCGTGGGGTCAAGTGCGTGCGGGTCAGTACGCCCCATCCAGCCGGTCAAGCCCGGAGCCGGTCCGTTCGGGTGGCGGGCGTAAAGAAAGGCGAGGCCCGGTAGCCCCAGCAGGTACTTTCCGGTACCGGTGATCAGGTAGTCGCAGCGCAGCGCGTCGACGTGCAACGGCATCACGCCGGCGGCCTGGTAGGCGTCGACGATGACGGCGGCACCAGCGGCGTGGGCGGCATCGGCGACGCGGCGGATGTTCAGACGGGTCGCGTCTCGGTGCGTAACAGCGGGCACGGAGACCAACGCGGTGTCGATCGTGATGGCGCGCAGATAGTCATCGGCGTTGACCCGTCCGGCGCGGGACCCACACCAGCGCACGCGCGCGCCGCGGTTCTCCTGGGCCAGCCAGACGTGGGCGACGGCGGGGAACTCGGCGGTGGTGGTGAGCAGGTCGCGTCGGCGTCGCCAGCGTCGACCGGAGACCGCTTGGTGGGCGGCGATGCTCACGTTGGGCAGGATCGCCACCTGGTCGACCTCGGCGCCGATGAGCTGAGCGAATCGGCGCCGCGCGTCGGTGACCTGTTCCTCGGCGGCGCTCCAGAAGCTAGGACGGGCGAGATCGTCCAGCATCGCGGCCAGCGCCTCATCCATGCCGGTGCTGCGCGGGGCTATGCTGCACGCCGCCAGGTGCACCGTCTGCGCCAGGCTCGGGATCCGGCCGCGAATCGTGGACGGCAATCGCATGGCTGCGGCGTTCACCGCTGGGCCTGCCTGCTCTGGCGGCCACGAGGGCTGGACTCGGTGACGTCGGTGCGCGCCTCCCACAGGGTGGGGAAACGCCGGTGGGTGATGAGCCGGGTGAGGCTGTCGACCGGTGTGTTGCGGGTGCCGAGCACGCCTTGGCCGATGATGCGGGTGGCCACGGTGTAGTGCTCGGTGCGCCACAGGGCGATCTGCTCGTCGAGGGACACCAGCGCCTCGGCGAGCCGGTACAGCGGGTCGGACGGCTGGCCGCGGTAGAGGTCGACCGGTGTGAGTCCCAGGGAGGAGAGCCGTCGGCTGAACGCGATGTCGAGTTCGGTGGTGGCCTCGCGCAGACGCTTCCAGCCAGGTGACTCGAAGCCGGAGCCGTTGCCCAGTTCCGCGCGGAAGGCGGCGAACTGCAGCGGGTGCAGGTGACGAAGGATGTGCAGTTGCTCGGTGACCAGCCGCAGAGACCGCACCGCCCGCTGTACGAGCAGTTCGGCCGCGCTCGGCTGGTCCGCTGCCAGGTCATCGAGCGCGCGCCCCAGCTCGTTGTGGATCAGTTTGAACCACAGTTCGGCGGACTGGTGAACGACCTGGAACAGCAGTTCGTCGGGGTGAGCCCGTTCGCAGGTGCCGCGTTGCAGCGACAGCAGGATGTCGGTGCGCATGTAGCGGGCGTAGTCAGTGCTGCCCGGACCGGGTAGCACGGCGGGTAGGGGTGTCGTGGACACGATGTGGTCCTCCGCGTTGATCGATTCAGTGCTGTCGCGGCTCCGCGGCGCATGGGCAGCGCGAAGTGCGTCGGTGGCGAGAGGTCAGGCGCGCAGTGCGGTCAGGGCGGCGGCTGCCACGTGAGACATCGGCTCTGCCAGGTCGTTGCGTGGAGCGGCGTTGAGGCGTAGCGGCGCGGCTGTCAGGGTGAGGTAGAGGTTGGCGTCGTAGACGACGACGTGGCGTCCGGCGGCGTCGTCGTACTGGTAGGCGCCAGCGCCGAGCTCCGCGATATCCGTGAGGGATTCGGTTTCGTCATAAACGCGGCGCAGTCCCTCGTACATGACTCGCCCCGAGTCCGGCGGTCCCACGGTGGCTTGCACGGTCACGACGACGCCGTGCGGCAGCTGGCCGAGCGTTGAGGCGCAGGTCAGGTTGCTGGTGCCGCCTACCGCACGCGCCTGGTGCTGTTGCCGCCCTACTGCGCCGAACACCTCGCTGAGCGGCCGGAAATCCAGCACCGCACACAGCCCCTCGACGCTCCGGTAGGCAAGTGCCGGGCCGGTCGCCGTTCCGGCGGCGCCCGATACGGCAGCAGCAGACGTCGGTGCCGGTGTGGAGGCCGGCCGGTCATCGGCCCGGACACAGCCGCCCACGGCCAACACCGCGAGACTGAGAAGCACAAGCAGCGTCTTCACAGCTCGGGGAGTGTGCGGGCCCGCACGGTGTCGCCCGGTATGACCGACGGACACCAGCGCGTCAGATTCCTGACCTCGGTGGCGGCATCTGACGCCCGGCGCGGGTTGGTTTACTCGACTCTTCATTCGGCGGCGCACCTATCTGGGGGCACAGCACATCAACCCGACGCAATAATGCGGCGAGCCACAGACCCACGCCTCTCCCCCGTTGTCGAAGGCTGGGTCCAACCGACCTCGAATCCACCACATCACGGCCGCTCGTGTCCATGAATGCGACCACACCTAGCCGGACACCGGGCAATTCCAGCGACCCGCCGCAACGCTGCTGACCTGCCAAGACAACAGGCATTCCGGCAGCCAAAGGTGAACGAAGAACTAGTGTTCCAGAAGCAGAGGCGCTAGCGTCCAACGGCATTGGATGCGGCGACAGCATCGAAGCTTGCGCGCCGCATGCGCATTTCCCAAACGGGGGAGGTAGCAGTTCGTGAATCGATCCCTGCCGCACGTGCGGCGACACCTGGCTGCGTCAGCGGCCACAGCACTTACCTTCATTGCCGTCGCGGCGTTGTTCGCGTCACCGGCCTCGGCGGAGACGACCCCATCGGCTTCCGCGACCGCGACGGTCGGCGCCGATCGACCGAAGCCGCAGCGGTCCCCGGTCGAGACGGAACCCTCGGCTGCGCCGGAGCCGACCGACACCGGGGTTCCCGACCCGACCGACCCGCCGCCGGAGCCGGACCCCACCACTCCCCCGCCCGATCCCACCACTCCGCCGCCAGGCCCCGACCCGAGCACCCCACCGCCCAACTCCCCTCCGGCGCCGGAGCCGACCCAGGCAAGCCCTCGGCCGTCGAAGAGTCCCTCCAGCGGCGGAGACACGCGGCCTCAACCCAGCGCGGGCACCGCGGACCGCAGCGGCGGCCCGGAGGCCGCCGGTGCAGACTCCGATCCGTCCGGGCCGTCGCTTCCGGTCACGGGCGACAGTCTCGCGCCAATCGTTGGCACCGGAGGTGCAGCTCTGATCGCCGGCGTTGGCCTGCTGCTGGCTGGTCGCCGCAGATCACGATGAGCCACAGCCGAGGCATCGACGGCAACGGGAAGGAGTAACCAGTGACGACGCAGCACCCGGACCGGGCGATCTGGCCACCCTCCGCTGAGGACATCCCCGCCACCGCGCCCGGCCGGGTGCCTGCGCTCGCACCCGTAAGGCGCCCAGCAACGCCATCAGCGACCCACGGCATCCGTGCGACAACTGACCAGCCGGACCCCCAGCGCCAACGCCCATCGAAGCCGGATCCCGGCGATGGCCGGCGGCGCCGGCGGTGGGCCAAAGGACCTGCGACACTCGCTCTGGCGGCCCTGCTAGCCGGCGCGACCATCGGGTTGGGTCTCCACCCATGGGTGATGCCACAGCCTGGCCAGACACCAACGGCCGCCGCGCCCACCCCACCAGCCGGGGCGCTGTTCACGCAACGGCAGGCAGCCGTCAACCGGGCCCGCCTGCCGACGCCTGAACTCGCCAACTTCGCCAGCCCGTGGCTCGGCACCATCGCAGACTGCTCGGCCGACGCTATCAGCGCAGCCCAGCGCGGCAACGGCGAAACGACCCGGACCCGCTGCACGGCCGGCATCGTCACCAGCTACTGGATCACCTACCGCAACCTTGCCGATCGGGAGGCCGCGCAGGCCCGATACCGCGCCCAGGCGACGACCACGGCGGACCTAGCGACGGGTGTGGCGACTCCGACGCAGCGAAGCACGACCGCCGGACGGACCGTCCAGTACATCGAGTACGCCTACCGAATCCCGTCTGGCGGCCGAGGTGGACAGATCGTGGCCGCCATCTGGTGGAGCGACCCCACCATGCCGATCGCGGGAGTCTTCACCTGCTACTGGGATGATCTGGCGTCCTCTTGGATGCCGCTACGCGACCTGTGGGCGCTGGCCGCCTCGACACCCGTTCAGCGATGATCAGCAAGCGCCGGCAACCTTCCGGAAGCAATCTCCCCAATGGCCTGGTGCACGCCGGCTGCCGGCACGACGATCTCCCGGCCCGCCCACGGCACGGGGAGAATCGCCTGCCCGCAGCGAGGGCACCAGGACCCCCGCCTGCCACACCTGCCACGCCCGATCGGCCAACGTTCGGCCGCGGCGGGACCACTTCGCGCGAAGCAGCGCGAGGGCTGCCGCCGGCGCACCCGCCAAGCCCACCAGACCCATCATCAAGGCGTACGCAGCGCGATCAGCCGGCGACGCCACTACGATCGAGATACGAGACCCTGCTAACTGGCTAGTGTTTGAGGCCGACCCCGCCCAGCATCGGCGACCGCTCAGGCCGGTCGTGGTAAGGGTCCTCGTTGTCGGGGTCCGGGTGCCAGTCGGCCGACCGCGTCAGGCCGGGCTCCATAAGTGTGAAGCCGTCGAACAGCGGAAGCAGTTGCTCGGCCGATCTGAGTGTGATGTGAGTGGCGGCGTGTGAGCGGTAGACGTCAACCCCTTCGTTGACCGGGTCTGCTCCAGCGGTATGGACGAGCACGGGGCTGATGTGCGAGATCGCCAAGGCGCTGGCAGTCGGTAGCTCGTTCCTGATTGGCTCAACGACAGCGTGCAGCTGACTGTCAGGCACGGTCTGCAGGACGCTGAAATACAGCAGAGCAGTCGGCTGCGTAAGGTCGATGATCTCCGCCAAATCAGGCTGACGCAGCGATTCGAGCAGCTCTTCAGGCTTCGTCAGGTCGCCTACGACCGCTCGACAGTACGGGTTACCCAGCAGCATCTCGTTGGAGACCATCACGGCAACCGGGTCGATATCGACGTACAGCACACGGCTTCGAGGATCGACCCGTTGGGCGATCTCGTGGACGTTTCCCTCGGTCGGGATTCCGGACCCGATGTCGAGGAACTGCCGAAAACCCAGCGATGCCAGCTTCCGCACCGCTCGTCTGAGGAACATGCGATTCGCGCGAACGATAGTGCGCGTGTCCGGCACCGCGTGAAGGATCCGATCCCCAGCCTCCCGGTCTGCTGGAAAGTTGTTCTTCCCACCCAGGAAATAGTCGTACATGCGAGCGACGGTCGCTCGACCAGCGCCGCCGCCCGCTTCTCCGTCAACGCCCCCGCTGCCCATGCTCGTCTTCTCCTCAGCCCCGAATCCCGCCGTCCTACATGGAGAGTCGAGGCTACCGGAAGAGGTGTCCGCGCACGCACCCGTCGGCAAGCGAAAACTGCCGGCCGCTGACGAATCTGCCTTGGCTCTGCTGCGTCTTCGTGGCCGTCGCCACGGGACGTAGGCGTAGTGAGGGCGACACCTTCGGCTCATGTGCCGCTACACTCCGATCTTTGGACGCATGCCGTGGGTCACTGCCGCAGAGAGGCGCGCCAGGGAGGCTCCGATGTTCTGGACACGCATGAGGGTCGCGCGCCGACTGCGGGCGTTCAACTTGCCCGAGCCCGCACCGCCGTTCACCGCTGAGGCCTGGTGCGCGGCGATCGCCCGGCAGCGCCGACGTGGGATTCACGTCGTGGCACGGCCGTTGAACGCCGAAGCTCCCTCAGGGTTCGTGTACACCGGTCAAGTGCAGGATTTCGTGGTGCTCGACGACGCTCTAGCGCCGATGGCGCGGACCCAGACGTTGCTGCACGAGGTAGCGCACCTGGTGCTCGGCCATAAGGTCAATGTGCTGCACGAGGACGTGGACCGGGAGGTGGAGCGGGAGGCCGAGATCGCCGCGGATCTGTTGGCACTGCGGTTGGCGCGCGCCGCGCAGCAGCGGCCCGGGTCGCCGCGATCGTCGGTGTGGCCAAGGCGAGGCACGGGCCCGGGGGAAGGCAGCGGCTGGCTGCAGCGTCGTCAGGCGGACTGGGACCTGCACATGCTGTGGACAACCATGCGGGCCGCCGTACCGGAAATCTGCCTGGACGGTCCTCCGGATGATGGCTATGAGGCGCTGTCGCCTCTCGGCGCACGTCGAGCCCGGCGCCATCGCCAGGTCGTCGAGATCCACGACGCGCTCCGGCAGCTTCGCCCGTGGTACTGCATGGATGTCTACCTGAGCGCGCAAGGCCGGGCGCAGCGCAATCGGCTGGACGCGGAGTCGGTCCGGACAATCGCGGAGGCCGCGGGCATTGCCGTGGCGTTGCGCCGCAAGATCGCCGGGGCGGCCGGCGACATCCAAGCACCTCATGCGGAGGCGTGCATGGACCTGCCGGCTAGCCTGAGGCCCGCCGCGCACAGGCTCGCACGCCTGTCGCACGCGATGCGGCACTCGCCCCTGGTGACAGCCGAGGTCGCCCAGTGGGGCTCGGTCGTCACGGGCGCCCGCCCTGCCACGCTGATCGAGCTGCAAACGCAACGCGCGCCGAAACTATCGCGCGCGGCGTGAGGATGCCTAGTATCTCGGGTGCTGAGACGTCGGACTGGTCTTGGCTACGGGCTGACGGCGTGTTGCGACGGCTGAATACGGTGTCGTCGCAAAGGAACGACATTGCCGGCCCCTGAGCTCACTTCGTCCACCGCCGGCGGGACCCATCGGGCGAGCTGTTCCCGGAACTCGCTGGGGAAGGACGGATCACCGAACAACGGGCCGCTGCCCAGCGAACAGCCGAGGTCGACCAGGTCCCGGCGCTGCCTTGCGTCAGACACGTGCGGCACGACAACCGCCATGTCGAGGTCGAGGCTGAGATCGACAGCCGCTCGAATCACGGCGGCTGACTCGCGCCAGCGATGCTCGATCGCGTAGGCCGGATGAATCCGTACGAAGCTGAACTTGGTCGCCGACAGCGACGCCAAGCTATGCGACGTGCTGCCGAAGTCGTCAAGCAGGAGACGGACTCCCATCTCCCGGAGCCGGTGCGCCGCCCGTGTATCCGTCACCGGCGCCGATTCACTCAGAGCGAGAATCAGTGACGAGCCCGGCATGGAGTACTTGGTCAGCGCGCGTGTGGTTGTCTGGATGATCTCGCTGCTGATCGCTCGCGGTGAGATCGGGACGACGACCGGTACCTGCGGCAGGCTGTCGCGCCAGGTCTGCGCGGCCGACAAGGAGCGAGCCAGGATCCTCTCCGCGATCTTGTCGAGCAGCCGGGCGTCGTCGACCAACTGGTACACGTGCTCATCGGCGGGCAGCAGGCCGTAGCGCGAAAACAACCACCCCGGCAGGGCCTGCACGGCTCGCACCTGGCCATCGAGGAGGTCGACGACTGGCTGGAACGACAGTGACACGCGCGATCGGTCCAAGCCGGTGGCGACGCCGCTGGGCCGGTCGACGTCGAGCGCGACAAGCTGATCTTGTCCCATCTGCACGGACCGCCACATCGTCTCCTCGGCCGCGGTGAGCAGCGTCGCGGCATTGCCGAGCGGACCTCGTGCCAGGCCACCGCTGGCACGTACCGAAAGGTCAAGGCCACTGGGCGCGGCCTTGACGCGCAGCGCCAGCACCGCTCGGCACGCCTTGTGGTAGACCACCTCGGTCGGCGCATTGCCGACCGCCACCGCGAGACCACTGCCGCTGATCCGTCCGATCCGGTAATCGGTCGAGGGGAAGAACGCCCGCAGTCGGCGCGCCAGCTCGGCTAGCAAGCCGTCTCCCACACTGCGTCCGAATGTCTCGTTGATGAGGCGTAGGTTCTCCAAGCCGATCACCAGAACATGGACCTCGGGACCCTCGAGGTGAGCGATTGAGGCCGTGAAGGACGGACGGTTCAGCAGACCGGTCAGCCCATCGTGGGTGGCCGCGAGAGCGTGGCTGGCCGACTCCGCCGCCAACTTCTGGTAAGCGGTGGCGTTGTCGATGCTGGTGGATATCGTCGCGGCAAGAGCCCTGGCGGTGGCTTGTTCACGGCAGCTCAGCGAGGCAGTGGGGCTTTCCAGGTACAACCGCAACAGGCCCTGCAGTCCCGTCGCGTCCGCACCGATCTCGAACACCGCGGAGGGGGTCCCAAGCCCGAGGTCCTCCGCCGAACGCCCAGGCCCGTCATACACCACGAGGGCCTGTCCATCGGCGCGGACGAGCCGGCGATCTGGGCTCAACTCGATCTCCGCGGCCTGGGCGCCGAACAGCTCGACAGCACCCCGAGCAGCGGTGTGCACGACGGCATCGAGATCTCTTGAGGTGAGCGCATCGGCCAGTGCCGCGTGCCGCTCCCAAGCCCTGCGTTCCTCACGCAGTTTGATGCGGTACGACAGGGCCAGGTGGAGTACCAACATCGCCACAGGCAGGGCGGCGAGCGTCCGCTGATCAACGATGACGACCGCGACAGCAACACCTGATATCGTTGTTTCGGCAGCACCGACGAGCAACCGCGTCTGCCACAGGTACCGCAGGGTCGATGTGAACCGGCGACCGGTCGCGAGCGACACAGCCGTCGTCGTCACGAGCTCCTCGGTGAGCATCACGACCATGGCCGCTGCCGTGAGTCCGAGCGCGTAGGCGCTGACGGACGGCTGCAGCCCGTCTATACCTCCGAGGGCGGGGCTAACGCCGGCGAGTTGCATGAGGGTGCCGGCGGCGGTGGCGGCCAAGATGTCCATGCTCGTGTTGTGAACCGCCTTGTGCAGGCTCGCGGACCGCGGATACCGAGTGATCACCTTTGCCGCGCTTACTCCCACCGCAGTGCACACCACCAGCCACGGTGTCGGCAGCACCGCAGCGCAAACCATGTAAGCCGTCGGTGTGAGCGTCACTCGTATGGGCATTCGCGCCGGCAGCGGCACCGAGAAGATGCTCCCGGCGGCGATCAGGGCCACCGCGACAACTGCGTAGGCAAAGTCAAATGGCGCCGGCCAGACAAGGTGGGCTACCGCCCAACCTGTGCTGGCAAGCGCCATCAGAAACAACGTAGCGGTGAAGAGCTTCAAGGTCAGTGGCGTGCCGCGAACTCGTTCCACTTCGCCCCCGTGCGAGTGCTAGGCCCGACGCAGACCGTCCACAGTAGCAGCGAAGCGCGATGTCAGCTCCATTCCACGCCTTTTTGCATCAAACCCTCCCCTCTCCAGCTCCAGTGCCGGAAAGGTATGCGCGGCCCGCCTCAAATTCAACACAGAAGAGTCCAAATGGTCGCAATAAGCCTATCGGGACACCCGGCCATCCACGTTCGGTACGCGAGTCGCTACACAAAGTCGATAGGATGTACATCGTCTGAGCAACCGATCAGACGAGCACGGTCACCGACCCGTGCTCAGCTTGTGTGATTGACAACGCCTCCGATGGTGGCTAACGCCGTCCTCACTCGCACTGCCCGCTCGCGCCAAGCGGCACCGGCCTTCAACGGCTCCGGACCAGCTCCGACAAGAAGCCGCCCATAGCCGCGCCGACTGTGCTGTTTCTGCCCTGCTGATTGTCCGTGTGCTTGGCCTATTGGCGTGGTAGGTCGGCGAAAGGCGTCCATGGAATGTCGTCGTGGCTGGTGATGGTGCGCAAGCGGAGGGCGAACTCGTCGGCGACCCCGGGACTACTGTGCAAGCGTGGCACAGCGGCAACGATCATTTTGAGTTCACGGGCTTCGCGCAGCAGGGGCCAATGTGGGTCCGTGGTGACGTCGTAGCCGTAGGCGGCGGCGAGGCGACGGTGCTGGCCGTGGCGGCGGAACCGTGCTTCGCCGACGGGTACAGCGACGAGGTCGACCTGCCGAGGACCGAGCGTCGTGGCGTCAAAGTCGCACAGGACCGGGCTGCCGTTGATGTCTCGCAGCAGGTTGCCGGGGTGAGCGTCTCCGTGGATAAGCCCAGGGCTGGTGTTGTCCCGGACGGCTTCGATGCGCGGTGAGAGGCGGTCGCACCAGGTGAGGAGAATGTCGCGGTGGTGGTCGCTAAGGCCTTCTGCGTCGGCGATACGGCGTTGCGCGTCGCCGACAGGGTCCCAAACCGGAAGTGCGAATGCTGGGCTCGGCAGATGGTGGAACTGCCGCAACACGTGTCCGAGATCGTCGAGAGTGGGAGCGGGCGGGAGCGGAGGAAGGTAGGTCCACACCGTGGCAGCGGTTCCGTCGACATCGACAGGCTGACTGAGCCCTGGCTGCAGACGGATGGTGGGCGCGTCGATCTCAGCGAACCAGGTGCCAAGGGCGGCGACCTTGAAAGCTCGGTCGCTTAGCTGCCGGGCGCGACTGATACGGACGACGATGCCTGCGGCCGGTAGGGCGAAGACCGCGTTGTTAGTCAGATTGAGCAGCCGTGCGTCGTCAGCCGGGATCCCTATGCGGTCGGCGATATGGCGCAGGGTGGCGGCCATGGCCGAAGCGCTGAAACGCCCCCCATTGCTAGGACGGCTCATGCGGTTACCGCGATCACGGCGTCCCGGAACTGCTGTACCGCTGGACGGTGGGCGTGGTGGGTGAGGTCGCGGCGCAAGTTGTGGATACGGTCTGTTACCCGGGCAGAGGACAGGTGCCCAGCGTGGTCGAGGACGCTCGCACCGACGGCGAGGGCTTGGTCGGGTTCGCCAGCGAGGAACAGGGCGCTGCTCAAGCCGATCTGATTGAGCATGGTGCTGCGCACGTTCTGCGGTCCGAAAGCGGCGATGGCCTCGCTGGTCCAGAACACAGCTTGCTCGCCGTACCGCGGGTCCCGGCGGGCCATGTCGCGGAACACGCGACCGTGTTGGGCCAATACCTCGGCGTAGCTGAAGAAGCGCATCCACTCTGGCTCATCGCCGGGCTGAACGCGGGAGTAGGCGTCGGTAGCGGACCCCAACCGCTCCCGCGCTTGGCGGTGGTCGCCGAGGGCGGCAAGCGACGCCGCCTCGGCGCTGTCCAGCATGGCCGTGATTGCGGGAGTAGCTGCCGCACCCAGGTGCTCGCGCGCGAGCCGGAGGGTTTCCACGGCGTCGCGATTGTGGTGTAGGTGCTGGAACTGGCGAGCTTGGCAGTAGCGTATCCGGGCCGCCAGCCGTGCATCGCCCGCCGCGACCGCCGCGCGTTCTGCGGAGAGGAAATGGCGCTGCGCATCGCAGTGTTTCCCAGCGTCGAACGCCGTCCAACCAGCCAACTGGCGCGCCTCCGCGATCGCAGCCAACAAGTTCTGCCTCACCACATCGCCGGTTGCGCCGTCACCCGCTGCTGATGCGGTCTGGGCGAACGCAGCCACCTGCTGGTGAACAGCGCCGCCTCCGTACTCGTAGTCCACAGACCGATACAGAGCGATGACGGCGTGGATGCGCGCGACATCACCCACGCCGATGCGAGGCCCTCCACTGGACTCGGGTACCAGACCGGCAGCTGCCGCGATCGCGGCGATGCCTGCCATCAGTGCCTGCCGCCGTTGCAGGGGAGACGCGCCGGCCTGCAACAGCATGTCAGTGGGCGGACGGGACGCCTCCAACGCAACCACGACGCCGGTCCCGTTCATCGCCTCCGACGCTGCGGAGGCCCTTGACGTGCAACGGCCCCGCCGGTACTCGCGCTCCAGCGCCACGATGCGGTCGTACCCGGCAGCAAGGAGCCCATCGGTGCGGAGCACTTCATCGCAGCGTCGCCAGAAGGTGCGGTCGGGCCGTTGATGTCCCGTCTCAGCGTTCGCGATCGTGCTCCGCCCGTACAGCGTGAAGGGCGCCAGAGAGTGCTGAGTATGACCGGCGGCCTTCCGCACGGCAGCGAGCTGCCGACCGAGCTCACGTCGCGCCTCGCGGATGTCATGAGGTCCCACAGTCCCGGCCACACCAACCTCCCCAGTCCGCTGTCCACCACGACCGATTGTGCTGCAGTTGTCAGGCGTGCGTCAGTACCACCACCTTCAATCGATCTCACCACGAACCATCAGCACCCGCGGGTCGCGGCCGGTGTCAACGCCAGCTGGGCCTCAGCTCTGACTCACACCCTGTTATTGAACTTGCTGGCGGCACAAAGGGTGGCGAGGGACGCGTTTGCGGAGCAGTTCGAGGTTGTGAGTGCTGGGTGGCCGGCCGCCTTGCGGTACGCGGCCAACTGCTGGCCAAGCCGCGCCACGCTTCGCTCACCTCGTACGAATCTGCCACCGTCGCCTCCCCGGAGCCATCGCGCCTCGGACGGCTAAGTGAGATGACTGAGCGCGAGCCAGAGGCGGTCTTCGATGTAATTGGTTACGCTACCGATCGGTCGTGGCTGCGTAGGTCGTCTACCCGCCGTTGCTGGTAGAGGCTTCCGTCGCGGGCGGTGGCCCGCCACCGCCGGGCGGCGTGCAGGGCGATACGTAGCTCTGGCGCGTTGCGGTTGAGGGTGACGCGCGCGAGGTCGGTGCTGCCGTCGGTGGCACATCGGGTGAGCCAGGCGCCGTGAGGGCCGATGACCCCGGCGGGCATGGCGGTGCTGCATTGGGCGGGGACGGAGACGCTGATCCACTGGTTCGTGGTGGCGGCGTGTCCGCGGGCGATCACGTCGAAGATCGGGTCGTGGGAGAAGGTGGAGAACAGGACGCAGTCGACGCCTTGGTGGAGGTAGTCGAGGAACACCTCCGGGAAGTTGATCTCGATGCAGAGCGCGAGACCGAGGCGGTAGCCGTCGACGTCGATGGCGACGGGGGTGAAGCCGGGGGTGTAGAAGCAGGTGATCTCCGTGTGTGACAGGTAGCGCTTGTCGTAGCGGTTGACGATGTCGCCGCGATCGGAGATCACGTAGAGGCTGTTGTGGGGGCGGTTCCCGCCGGTGAGACGGTGGTTGCTGCCGAGGACGACCCATAGGCCGAGCTGGGCGGCGAGTGCCCGGACGGCGGCCAACTCCCGCCGCACGGGTGTCCAGTCGATGTTCCAGCCGGTGTAGTGCTGCTTGTCCTGCCCGGCGTAGCCGGACAGGGCGCCTTCGGGGAAGTGCACCAGCCGGGCCCCGTGATCGTAGGCGCGGCGCATCAGGTCACGGATTTCGGCGCCATTCACGGCCGGGTCGCAGGTTACCGGGGGTTGCGCGGCGGCGATCGTCAAGGTTTCAGCGCCAGTGGTCTCGGTCGTTGTCCGTGCAGTGCGGACGGTGTGCCAGGCGGTCACGGTCGTTCTGTCCGCTGAGAGTGGTTGAGATGCAGGTGTTGGGCGAGGTAGTCGCCTAACGATGTCGCGTGCGGGAGATCGGGATCTTTGGTGGTGCCGGCGGGGACATAGCGGGTGTGGCGCAGCTCGTCGACGAACACGGCCGCAGGTGCCCCGCCGTGCAGACCGGTGGTGATTGCCGTGTACAGGGCGTCGGTTAGTCCGGCCAGGGTGGAGCCGTGCTTGCCCACCCGCAGGTCGACGTGCGTGAGGGCGCCGCTGGCTGTTGCGGCTGTCATCAGGCGTCCGGGTACACCGTCGACCATGAATTGAGGGGTGACGCCGGCCGCGCGTCGAGGCGCGGTCGTTTCGCTCATCGTGGTCGTGGTCCTCTCTGGCGGAGTCCGCCTTAACGCGACGTCGGGCGGCTCTTTCGTGTCCGGGTTCGAGGCGACGTGTGCAGGCGTGCTTGGTCAGCGGATCGTCGCAGCGGCGGGAGGAGTGTCGGCCTTGCGGGCGCAGTGCCGGCAGCGTTGTGGGCACGGCGTTTGTGGTGCGGCGCTGATGAGGCCGCTGGCCTGCAGGATCGTGGTAACCGTCTGCTCGAAGGTGTGGGGTTCGGGGATGATGGTTTCGCCGGGAACGTTGAGTAGGTCACGGTGCGTGTACCAGCGGCGCATCTCGTCTGGGGTGACGGGGATCGGATCGTCTCGGCTGAGGTGGCGACGGACCGTCTCGTCGAGGGACACGTCCAGGTAGAACACGGCGGCCGGACCAGGGTGGTTCTCGATGAGCTGGCGCAGCACGCTGGCGTAGCGTTCGGTGTGCAGGATGCCTTCCAGGATGACGTGGTAGCCCAAGTCCAGGGCGATGCGGACGGTCGCGGTGATGAACGTTGGGGCTAGCGGGTCGACGTGAGCGATGTCGTGTTCGCGAAGCAGGGTTCTGCGCAGGTAGTCCTGCTCCAGCAGCGCGGCCCCGCGTCCGTAGCGGCGTCGGACCTCGCGGGCTGCCGTGGTCTTTCCGCTGCCGGAATTGCCGCGAATAACCACCAACGTTGGCGGTACCAGCGCGCTGGGGTTCGTTGTCACCATGGCGGGTCCTTTAGGCGGATGCGGTCTGCCGGGGCAGCGGCGTAGCGGTGGCAGGCGCGGAAGTGTCGTAGCCGGAGGCTTGGAGGGTGAACAGTTCGGCGTACCGCCCGTCGGCGCTCATGAGCTGCTCGTGGGTGCCGGCTTCGACGAGTCGGCCGTGGTGCAGCACGTAGATGCGGTCGGCGTGGCGGACGTTGGCGAGCCGGTGCGTGATCAGGATCGTGATTGCGCGTCCTTGCCGGTCTCGGATGGCTTGGAACAGGGCGTCCTCGGCGCGGGGGTCGAGAGCGGAGGACGGCTCGTCCATGATGAGCAGGTCGGCGTCGCGGAGGAACCCGCGGGCTGCGGTGATGCGTTGCCACTGGCCGCCGGAAAGGTCTTGGC
Organism: Micromonospora endolithica; assembly: GCF_003626595.1. GTDB lineage: Bacteria > Actinomycetota > Actinomycetes > Mycobacteriales > Micromonosporaceae > Micromonospora > Micromonospora endolithica. The sequence goes on from NZ_RBAK01000001.1 coordinate 246,310, forward strand.
CGCCTGCGAAGGTGCGGTCGAGCAGGGTCTCGTAGCCGTGCGGCAGCTCGGCGATCATGTCGTGGGCGACTGCCCGGGAAGCTGCTTGCTCGATGCGGTCTTGCTCGGCGACCGTGGTGGTGTCGCCGATGGCGATGTTCGTGGCGGCAGTGAACGGCCACTTGTGGTACTCCTGCGTGACGACTGCGATCCGGGACCGCAGCGCCGCCGGGTCCCAGTCCTCTGCAGCGCGGCCGTTGTAGCTGATGGTCCCGGCGGTGGGAATGCGCAGAGTGGCGATCATGGTGGCGAGGGTCGATTTGCCGGAGCCGTTCTCCCCGACGAACGCCACCGTCTGACCGGCCTCAATGGTAAGGCTCACCTGATCGACGGCTGCCCTGTCGCGGTCGGGGTAGCGCAGGCTGACCGCATCAACCGTCACCTCTCGCAACCGTTCCTGCAGGACGGCGTGCGTGTTCGATGCGGCAGGCGGCAGGTAGTCGGCGGCGCGGGTCATGAAGCCGGTGTAGTCGCGGAAATGCTGTCCCTCGGTGTAGACGCGGTCGATCTGGAAGGTGACCACCGCCAGGGAGCGTTGCGCGGACTGCACGGCGATGACGCAGGTCGCCGCGGCGGCCAGCGGGATCTGCCCGTCGACGAGCAGCGAGCCGAGCAGCACGTAAACGACTGCGGTGGCGATCCCGCCGATCATGGCCCCGACGGTGGTGGTCGTGGTGACGCGCCGGGCCAGCGCGAGCTGGATGCTGGTCTCCACGCCCATAACCCGGTCGTACTGGTCCAGCAGGAAGCCCCGTAGGCCGTAGGAGCGCAGCTCAGGCGCGGAGTCACGTTCAGCCATCAGCCGATGCAGCAGCCACAACCGGCGCCGACGCACCGACCCGGCGGCGTAGGTCTGATAGCGCAGGTGCCCGGCCCGCAGCGACGCCCACCCGTTCGGCACGGTGGCGACCAGGAGAGCGAGCAGCAGCAGCGGGTGGACCACCACGACAGCCACCGCGACCGCGAGGACACCGGCGAGGCCCGCGAGCAGATTCATCGACGCCTGCACCAGACCAGTGGTGGAGTCCGCCCCCCGGGAAGCCCGTTCCATGTCGTCGGCGAACGCGTCGGCGTCAAACGCCTCTAGCCGCACCGCCGTGGTCACCTCGAACAGCCCTCGTTCCACCTCCCGGTCGACCTTCGGAGTCAACCCGTTCTGCGCATAACCCATCCCGGCGGCCATGCCGGCACGCAGCGCGGTCACCGCCGCCAGAACAACCAGGGCGGGCAGCGCGGCCACCACCTTCTCGGCGGTAGGCCCCCCGGCGAAAAACTCCACCAGCACCCGCTGCACGGCCAACAGCCCGAACGCCGACATCAACCCCGCGACCACCGTCGTGGCCCCCACGATCGACGTGCGGAGCCGGTCGGCACGCCAGCTGACCACGAGCGCCGCCCAGACCAGACGGGGCAGCTCGGAGAAGACCGCGAACACGCCCGCCTGGGCTCGCGCTCGCATACCGGTCTCCCACCACATCTCCCTCAACTCCGGCAACACCGAATCCGGTCGTGTCGCCTCCACGGGCTCGGACGTGCGGCCTGGGTCGCCTGTTGTGGGCATGGAGATACCTCCCGAGGGTGAGCAGGGTCGCTGCGGTGGTGGTCCAGAATCGGCGGAGGGCGAGGCTTGTCACCGGTCATGCCGGCTAAACCATCGAACGTTGTCTCGCTAAACGTGCCGAGTGGTTCGCAGGTCAGGCGACCCGGACACCATCCTCCAGGTAGTAGCTGACGCCGTCCGCTCGGGCGTGTAGCGCCTGAGTGATTCGGCGCGCCAGCAGTGGCCGTAGCCGCTGGCGGGCCTGGGGCGGGTCCGACCAGGCCCAGCCCTTCAACTCCCCCGGTGGCACCACGATGCGCTCCTGCGCGTCGGGGTGGAGGGTGCCGCCGTCGTAGACGACCATGATGCCCTCGGTGCGCCCGTCGCGAGCCGGCACCCAATCCACGACGAGCAACCGACCTGGCGTCACCTCCAGACTGAGTTCCTCGCGGCACTCCCGAAGCGCGGCCTGGTATGGGGACTCGTCCGCCTCGACGCACCCGCCAGGGAGCTCCCACTCGGCCTTATACACGGGCTCGACCAGCAGAACCCGCTCGTCCGGGTCGGTCAGCAGCAATCCTGCTCCCATTCGCTTGCGGGGCAGGTCAGCGGTGAAGTCGAGGCGCCCGTGGGACATGTGTTCGACCGTAGGCCGCCCGCCGCCCGACACGCCCGCAGCGCCCCGCGCCGACATTGTCGGTAGACGCCAACAGCGACTCCGACAATATTCCGACATCGCGACGCGGCCGTCAGCAGGAATCGATCTGGACAATGAGCACCAGACGAAGCGGCAGCCGGCATCAGTCGCTGTGCAGCTCTCCGCCGTGCTCGATGCTGCTCGACGATCGGGGAACTGTCGCACCCTGCCGCTAGCTTCGGCACGCTCTGTTACCGCAGTGCTCGCAGGTGACGGGAGGGAGTAGCGATGGCCGACGCCGACGAGACCAAGACCGCCCGCCGCGCCCTCGGTCGCCGACTGGCTCAGCTCCGAAGGGCTGGCGGTCACACCCAGCACGAGTTCGCGCGGCTCGTGCAGTACGGACGCAGCTCCGTGGCGAACACCGAGACCGGCCACCAGCACCCCGACCGAGCTTTCTGGTCGCGCTGCGACACAGTGCTGCAGACCGGGGGCGCACTCGTCGCTGAATACGATCGCATCACCGAGCTGGACCGCCGGCAACGCCGCGCATCGGCGATGCACGAGAGCAGGGCCACGTCAGGACCGGTAGCACCAGCCAGCCACACCAGTCGCGGTGCCCCTGGGGCAGATGACGACGCTGCTCTGTGGGAACGCGAGGACACCATCGACGCCCGCCGGCTTGCACTGAAGTCCTCCACCGACGACGACGCCCGCCTGGCGTACGTAGAAGCAGAGGTCCGGCAGGCGATCGCCGACAACGAACGCCTCACCCCGGCAGCACTCATGGCATGCATGCGACCACTACGCACCTACGTTGACCAGCTCATGGGAGGCAGGCAACATCCACCGCAACGTGCCCGGCTCTACACCGCCGCCGCCCACCTGTCCGGTCTCCTCGGCGCGCTCGCCTTGGACCTCGGCGCATTCGGCGTGGCGCACGCCTACGGAGCCGAAGCGTTCGACCTCGCCGAGGCCGCCCAGCAGCCCGACGCGCAAGCCTGGGCGCGGGCCACGCAAAGCCTGATTGCCTTCTACTCCGGCGACTACCACGACGCGCTGGCCTACGCCCAGGACGGCCTACGACATGGCGGCACCAGCGAACACCGCATCCGCCTCACGATCAACGGGCAGGCACGGGCCCTCGCCCGTCTCGGCGACCAGTACGGCGTCGACCGCGCCGTGGACCGCGCCTTCACCATGCTGTCCGACTACCCGGCCGGCACGGCCGTCAGCGCGAGTCTCACCCTCGGCCCGTACTGCCCGGCGAGAACTGCGGCCAACGCGGCGACCGCCTACCTAGCGCTCGGCCGCACCGCAGGCGTCACAAGTCACCTCGCCACCGCCATCACCGCATTCGATACCGCAGGGCTGGCCGGCCCCCAAGCGCTAAGCCGCCTAGACCTGGCCACCGCGCACCTGCACGCCAACAACCCCGATCCCGAGCAGGCAGCCATGCTGGCCGAAGAAGCGCTCACCCTCACCGCGGACCAGCGCTTCGAATCGGTCCATCAACGCACCCGCCAGTTCCTCACCACCGCCCAGCCGTTCACCCGTCACCCGCGGCTACGGCACGTCGCCGACCTGCTGGCCGACCGCACACAGGTCGGTGCCACCGCACAGCCCGCTCTACCATCGCTGTCATGAGCAGCCGGGAACTGGCCAACCTGCACGAGCGCTGGACCGCCTACCAGGACCTGCCCGAACTCACCAGCCACTGGTACTGGCGCCCAGGCTGGCGAGCCGACCGCCAGTTCTACACCTGGCACCTCACCTTCGAACACCAACCTGAACTCCACCACGTCGTCACCAACCTGCAACGCCAACTCGCTCTGCCCGGACTGGACCTGGTGCCGCTCGACGGACTGCACCTGACCATGCAAGGTCTCGGCTTCACCGACGAAGTCACCGACCATGGCCTCCGGACGATCGTCGCCGAAGCCCAGCGACGCTGTGCCGGCATACCGCCGCTGGAGCTGTCCCTTGGCCCGGTCGACCCCGACGCCGAAGGAATCGGCTTGCTCGTCCGTCCCTGGGACCGCGTCGAACAGCTCCGTGCCGCCATCCGGGATGCCATCGGCTCGGTGTGGCAAACCGTGCCGGAGGCCGCAGAAGGCTTTCGGCCCCACGTGACGATCGCCTACAGCGGCTCGCAAACACCGACCGGGCCGGTCCGTGACCGCCTCAACGCCCTCCGCCATCAGCCACCCGCCCGGGTGATCATCCGACAGGCAACGCTGATCGCGCTGCGCCGAGAACGCCGTACCTACCAGTGGACAACCGTGGCCGTCGCGTCCCTCACCGGATGATGATCCGGCTGCCGAGCCTGGCAAGCCTGATCGCCGAGCGGGACCAGATGGGCGCCCCCGACGCCTTCATGGCGGCCGAGGACGTGGGTGTCCTCGCACCAGTCCGCGCGAAGGCCTGGGAAGCTGCTCCGGGTCCGTCTCGCATCTTCAGGGCGGCCTACGCCGCGGCCGGTGTAGGCAGAGCAAGCCGGGGCACCCGCCCGGCCAGTGCGACGGTCCCACCCAACAGGTCGAGGATCGGCCGGACGGCGCCGTCCGGATCACTGTCGGCTCGGCAGGTGAAGACGTCAATGTGTGCCAGCTCGAACTCCGGCCACGTGGTGACGACGATGTGCGACTCGGCGAGCACCAGCACACACGTCACGCCGTGCGGCTGAAAGGGCTCGATCAGCTCCGACCGAGCCGTGTTGCCCAGCAGTCGGCAGGTCTCCCGCATGGCAGCAGACCCGGGCCCCTAACGGCGGACAGTTATCTCCGCGAGTTGCCGGTTTGTCGGCAGGCGCTGACAAAACTCCAACAATTTCCGACAAGCCTCGGGACTGCCGCCGTGAGTCGTGCCGCTCATGCCAGAACTTGTCAACGTTGAAGCGGTGACCTGTGAAACGGCCGAAGGGGTGCCTTCGGCCGATCGCAACGGGCCGACGTAATCAGCGACGCTAGCTCCGATTTGCCCGCTATATGGTGGATCTGGATGGCTGGCTGGTCGCCGTGCTGCGGTGCACCTGCTGACCGCTCCCTCCGGGAGACGTCTCTGAATCCGTCGGCGAGGACACCACATCTTGTAGTTCCGTTGCTGTACTGTCCCCATAGCTTGTAATGGCCGTGAATCCAACCGGGAGTTTCCATGCCGGATGCCGCTGCGACGATGAACAGTGGACGTACTACGCGAAAGATCCCTCGTGTCCGCCGGGCGGAGACAACTCGTTTCACCGTCGACGACCAGAAGGGTTACCTGACTACTGCTCTTGCGGAGGACGGCTCCGTTGGTGAGGTGACGATCCGGATGGCGAAGCAGGGGTCTACCCTGGCCGGGATGATGGACGCGCTAGGCGTTGCGATCTCGCTTGGCCTTCAGGCCGGCGCGCCAGCAGAGGTGTACGTGTCGAAGTACTCCAGCATGCGGTTCGTGCCGGCGGGTCGCACGGACGATCCCGAGCTGCCGATGACGACTTCGATCATGGACTATGTCGCGAGACGCCTGGCTCTGGACTGCCTGCCTCCGGAGCGTCGGATGGGGATGGGCATCCTCACGGCGGCTGAGCGAACCGCGTTGGCCGACGAGGATGCTGGCTGGGTCGACTTGCCGGGTCTGGCTATGTCGGCTCCGCACGAGCTGCACCGCTAAGAGGCGCAGGACGGGTAGCACTGCGATGCGTGACGTGTCCGCGCCGGCGGTAGACGGCGACCTCACTGCCGCGGCGAAGGATGCGTCACGCGTACGCAGAAACCAGGCTGGCCCGGGTGCACATCACTGTCCGCGGTCCTAAAGCCAGGCCTCGAGACCTAGTCACGGCCGGGGCAGGTTTCGTTCCAGTGCATGTGGGAAGCGCTGCTTAAGCTCGGCAAGCCGTTCGAGGACCCACTGGCGCCGGTCTTGACGTCCGGCGTACAGGGCGGAGCCGCCGTACGTGTCGCTGGTGGCCCATTCGGCTTGGGTGCGGCCGTCGTCGAGCGTCTTGCCGTAGATCGTTTCGTACAGTTCGGTCGACGGGAACGGCATGAAGAAGTGGTGCTTCTGCCGGTTGTGCGGGAGAGCTGCCAGCTCGGTGACCAGCTCACAGGTCTCCTCACTGTCGTCGTCGGTCTCTCCTGGAAGATCGTGGATCCAGCTCGTCAGTTGGATGATGCCGACTCGGTCGAGCAGCTGGCAAGCGGCCCGGGTGTCGGCGACGGTCGCGCCCTTGCGGAGCAGTTTCAACATGCGGTCGGAGCCTGATTCGCAGCCGAGGAAGACCGCGGAAAAGCCGACCGCGTGGAGCCGTTCCAGGTCCAGGACTCGAGCGAGGTTGACCACGTCACGGGTCCGCATGTTCGCGCGCAGCTCGATGCGAACGCCGTCGCGCTCCATGAGTTCGACGATCTCCACGACGCGGTGGACGTTGGTGGAGAAGTTGGGGTCGAGCAGGCTTATCTGGTCGGGTGAGTAGGTGTCCCACAGGTGGCGCAGCTCGGCCACAATGCGTTGCGGCGCCAGCGGTTTCCATTTCCTGGTGCTGGTGGTGGGTTCGGAGCAGAAGGCGCAGGCGTAGGGGCACCCGTAGCTGGTGATGTACGACAAGTCTCTCATCGCGGCGGTGTAGTACCGGGTCGGGTCGATGAGGCCGTAGTTCACCGGCGGTAGCTGGTTCATGTCGCCGACGAACTCGTAGGTCGTCTTGGCGATGTTCGGTGTGATGGCGCCGGATGCCGCGATGGCGGTGCGGCCATCAAGGAAGGCGAGGTTCGGCAGGTCGCCGATTGTCTCTGGGCTGAGGCGCTGACCGGCGGCAAGTCGCTGGGCTAGCCCAAGCGCGGCCGACTCGCCGGGCCCGGTAACGACGACGTCGACGAGGCGTTCGCGCAGGATGCCCCGCCAGGCGAGGGTCGCGTGGTAGCCGCCCCAGACGATGGGTACCTGGGGCGCGGCGTTGCGGACGATGTCGATGGCGGCCAGGACGTTGCCGATGCTGGGGCCGGTCATGCAGGTGACGCCGACGAACAAGGCTTCGCCGGCGTGCTTGGCCAACCGGTCGCGCCAGTCGTGGTCAACCTGGCAGTCGATGATGCACGCGTCAAAGCCGTGGGCTTCAAGGACTGAGCCGATGGTCAGCACCGACAGTGGGTGCCAGGCATAGTTCGATTCCCCGGTGGACAGGGGGTCGACGCCAGCGAACAACACGATCTTGCGCATCTGTCTGTTCCTCTCGCTTAGTGATCAGTCGCTGCACGCAGGCCGCCCCGGATCGTGCCGTGACTCTGGCCGCAGGTGTTGCTGGTAGCTGAGGGCGGTACTGCGGGCTGGTCAGTCAACGTGTCTCTCGCAAGGGGCGACGAATCAGCCGGCAAGCCCGCTGCGATGGCGAGGGCTTGGTCGAGGTCGGCCACGATGGTGACGTCGGGCAGCATGTCGAAGGAGCACAGCGGTGGACCGATCATGATCACGGGGAGGTTGTGGGAGAGGGCCGCGCCGAGCTCGACCCCCAAGCCGTGGCTGCGGCGGTGTTCGGCGAAGGCGATCATCAGGCTTGAGCGGGTGACGTCGGTGAGGCAGAGCCGGGCGGCGAGTTGGTTGAGGGCGGGCCCGGCGTCGAACTGGCAGCTGGCTCGGGTCAGCGGATCGATGTCGAGCCAGCGGCTGGTGGACACCAGTGGCGGCGGCAGTGCGTCCCGGATTCGACGGGTCTGGTTGCGGTATCGCAGCGTTGCGGCGAGGTAGACGCCAGCCTGACCTGCGGGTATGGGTTCGGGGTGGTCGGGCGGGATGGGGGCGTTGGGCTCGGGGTGCAGGTCATGCAGGCCTTCCGCTGGCCAGGCGTTGGTGGGGCACATTCGGGCAACGCCGTACGGGATCATTGGCGAGTAGGCGTACCGTGCGTCGTCAGCAAGGCGGGGCAGGGTGATGGCGGCGCGGTCGAGGTCGGTCCGGGTATCGTCGCTGGCGAGCGGGTACAGCAAGACGGGTTGCCCGTCGCGGACGAGCCGCAGGGTGCCGTACTGCTGCGGCTCGCCGCGTACGACGCGCTCACGGTCGGTCAGCATGGCCAGGTGTCGAGGGTCGGCGCTGCCGTGGTGTACCGCGTTGGCGACGGTGGGCAGTAGGGCGCGGCGCTGGTCGTTGAGGTGGTCGGCGTGCTGCAGCAGCAGCCATGCCGCGTCGGCGGCGGCCGGCTCGATCGGCCAGCCGTGATCGGCGATCGCAGCGACCGCCTGTCGGCCAGCGGTCGCGGCGAAGGCGAGGTAGGCGGCGAGTTGGGGTGTGGCGGTGGTCAACTCGGGGACGAGGTCGGGCAGCAGGGTGAGCGGTTGCGGCCAGTCCGGGTAGCCGAGTGCGCGGCTGATCTGCTCGTCGAGGGCGGGGCGGCTGAACAGCGAGCCGAGCGCCGCGGTGAGCAGGGCCTGCTCGCGGCGGGCCAGCGCCGTGAGGCCGGCGTGGGTGGTGGCGGTGTGGGTCATGCGCTACCTCCGGCGTGCTGGGCGGCGAGCGTGTGGGCGGTGATGAGGTCGGGCTTGCCGGCGCCGGTGCGAGGGATCGCCGCCACGTCGATGACGACGGTCGGGGCCTTGAAACCGGCCAGGTGGGCGCGGGCGTAATCGCGCACGTTCTCGGTGGTGGTGCCAGGGGACAGTTGGACCAATGCGGTTACCGTCTGCCCTAACCGCGGGTGAGGGACGCCGAGGACGAGCGCGTCGCGGACGCCTGGGTGTCGGCGCAGAGTGTCGGTGACCTCCGGCGCGTAGACCTTCTCGCCGCCTGTGTTGATGCATTCGCCGGCCCTGCCGAGCAGGAGGAATCGCTCGCCGTCGAGCAGGCGGACGTGGTCACCGGACAGCAGGTAGCGGTGTCCGGCATGGTTGGTAAATCGGTCTGCCGGAAGTCGTCCGGACGGGTGCAGGCCGGCGGGGTGCGGCCAGCTGACCCCGATGGTGCCGGTGTGACCGGGCCGAGCGGGCTGGTTGGCGGCGAAGACACGGGCGTGGCGGCCGAGAACGAATTCGCCGGTGGGCGGCACATTGCCTGCCGTGGCCACGCTGAATCCGAGGCCGGTGGCCTCGGTGGCGCCGAGGGACTCCAGCAGCCGAACCTGCGGGAGGTGCTGCAGCAGCCTGCGCTTGACCTCGGCGGTCCAGGCCACACCGGAGGACGTGATGGTGGCCAGGTCAGGCAGCTGCCAGCGGTTTGGTGCAGCGTCGAGCATGTCGACCAGGGGCAGGGCGTGCGCGTCGCCGACGATGGCGAGGCTGGTGGCGTGGTGCCGGGCGAGCCCGTTGAGGAGCCGCCGGGGGTGGAATCCGCGTTGGGTGATGACGGTGCCGCCGGCGCAGAGCGCGCCGATCGCCCGGGTGAGCCCGGATCCGTGCATGAGCGGGCTGACGACCAGCAGCCGGACCGGCTCGACGGGCGCCGGCTGCGGGCCACCGTGAGCAAGGTCGTGCTGGTGCCAGGGGTTGTGGTCATTGAGCTGGGTGAGGACATCGCCGACGAACAAGCGCACGGCGGTCGGGCGGCCGGTCGTGCCCCCGGTGCACTTGAGCAGCACGTCGTCAGATCGGGAGTCGAGCTGATCCCAGTCGCCGCCGGTGTCGAGCAGTAGCCGGGCGAGGCCGCTGGCGGCGGGGCTCTCGTCGACGGCGTACCAGCGGCGGACTTCGGGCAGCTGGTCGCGGATCCGATCGAGGCCCTCCCCGCTGTCGAGGTCGTGACAGACCACTGCGGGCTGAAGGTGACGTAGGAGCATCGCCAGCTCGTGGAACCGGTAGCGGTAGTTGACGCCGCAGGGCGTGGCGCCGCAGCGCATCGCACCGGCGACGAGGACCAGGTACTCCAGGACGTTCGGTAGGCAGAGCGCCACGACGTCACCGCGGCGGATCCCGGCCTGGCGCAGGCGGGCGGCGAAGCCTGCGGCGGCGGTGTCGAACTGTCGCCAGGTAAGCGTCTGGCCTTCGTGAATCAGCGCGGGCCGGTCCGGCTGTTGCTCGGCCAACGCATGCCACAGCCGGGCAAGGTCCCAGTTCATCGCCGTCCGACCCTCGCCAGGACCTGCACGGCCTGGCTACCGGTAAGGTCGTTGATGGTGGCTCGGATCAACTTCGGGAACGGGTTTCGCTCCCAGTCCCAGGCACGTGGGCTGACCCGCGGGTCGAACTGAGCGACGATTTCCCTCAGGCGGATACGCGGCGACGCCTCGTTGGCGACCGGGTAGATGGTCAGCGGCCGACAGGGCTCGTAGACGCTGATGTATGAGCGATCGCTGTCGGTGGGCAGGTGCTCCATCGAAGCGACCTCGATCAGCGGTAGGTGCCAACGCAGGAACTGCCGCAGCGGCGCCCCGGCGGTGGTCGGCAGCAGGTGCAGGTGGCCGTGCTCGATGCGCCGGGCGCCGGGCACGTTCAGCCCGTACTCGAAGCCCAGGACCGGCATGCCGTATAGGTCGGCCAACCGGTCGGCAAGCAGTTCAGTCAGCTCGTGCACGCCGCGGCGCTCGTTCTGCGCCAAGCGGCCGATCGAGGTGGTGTGGGTGGTGGGAACGACGAGCAGGTAGCCGGGTACGAACGCGCCGATGGTCGGCACGGCGGCCGCGGTGGCGGTCCGAGCCACGACGTGCTGCTGGCCGGGGAACAGGTGCTGGCTGAGCGTCCCGCCGCACCCGGTGGAGTCGATGGCGGCGCAGAGGTCACATGGGGAGGGCATGGTCGTTTTCCTCGGCGGTCGGCTGGTCGGCAGCGGTGACGTGCAGGTGGCGAGGCCGTTCGGCCGGCCGTAGGTGGGTGGCGCAGTAGGCGTGAAGCGCCTCGGCGGTCAACGGCCGGAAGGTGGTAAGCCGGGCCGAGATCACTCGGCCGTAGGTGTCGTCCGGGATCGGGATGACCTGGCATGACCGAACCGCCGGGTGCGCGGCGATCACGGCGTGGACGCGGCTGAGCGCGACGTTGACACCACCGACGATCGCCCGCCCGGTGGTGTCGACGCTCGTGAGAGTCAGCCGACCGTTCGAATCGAGGGTTCCGTGGTCGCCGACGGTGCGCCACGCGTCGGCAGCAGTACACGGCTGGCCGGCGTAGTGGCAGACCATTCCGGCCGTGCTGGCTCCTTCGATGACACCGATCTGTCCAGCTGGTGCGGGGCTGCCGGTGGCGTCGACGACCCGCAGCAGAGCGCCGGGGATAGGCCGTGCGCCTGGGCGGTTCTCGTCGGCACGGGCGAACGTGCCGTCGTACTCGGCGGCGCCGTAGAACTCGGCCACGACGTGCGCGTCGACCAGCTCCAGCAGTCGGGCGCGGACTTCGGGCGGGCAGGGGGCGGCGGAGTGCGTCAGCGTCTGCACGCTGGCCAGGGCCGTGCGTAAGTCATGTGGGTCAGTGCTGTCGAGTAGCCGTCTGATCTGGATCGGGGCGAGGAACACCCAGCTGGGTTCCATGGCGGTGGCGAGCTGGACCCAGGCGCGCGGCTCGAACCGGTCGAGCGTCGCGACGGTGCCGCCGAGGAGCAGGTGCCGTGCGGCGAACTCGAAAGGGCCGTTGAGATACATCGGGGAGGCGAACATGGCTATCCTGCGTCCGCCCCCCGTGCTGCCGGACTCCGGTAGGCGGCCGAGGCCGACGGCGTGCGCCTTGCGGGCAACCGTGGGCGGCTCACCGCCGGTGACGAGCGGGCGGTAAGTGCCGCCGACGACGCTGAGCACGGCCTTCCACGGCTGGCAGGTGTGCGTGCCGGTGGACGCCCGTCGGGTCATCGCGGTTCGCAGCGGTGGAGGAGTCTTGGGATCCAGGGGCATCGGCACGCCGCCGGTCAGCCAGATCGCGGCGACATCGGCGAAGAACGCGGCGGTGGACGTGGCCGAGACGGCGGTGACCGTGCCGGGTCGCGGGCCGAGCTGGGCGGCTCGGGCGCGGGCCTGCTGCCAGAGCTGCGCGAAGGTCAGCTCCGTGGTGGCGTCGATGACGGCGAGCCGATCGCCACGCTTGCGAGCGTGGGCTTCCAGGACGTCGCGAATCTGCAGGGCGGTGGTGGATGGTGATGACGGCGGCACCGGCCTTCTCCTATCCGCGGTCGTTCACCCTGACGGGCGTCGGTGGGGTCCAGCTCCCGGCGGCTTCGCGTTGCTGCTCGTCGGTAAGCCAGCCGAAGCGCAGCGCCTCGTCAACAAACCCGGCACGCCGGCCGGTGTAGTGCGGGAACGTCAGCCAGCAGCGCAGCAGGTGCCGGGCCTGCTCGGCGTCGTCAGGATCGGTGTAGGCGGTGCGGGAGTGGAGCAACTTGTGGTTGTTGACGATCTGCAGATCGCCGGCGCGCAACTCCATGTCGACGCAGAGCCGGTCGGCGATGTCCTCGATGAGGTCGAACGCGGTCAGCGTCACCTCGGGCAGCGCGACCCCGGTTACCTGCTGAGTCTCCAGCAGGGTGTGCCGCACGAACCTTGTGCTGAACTTGCCGCGGTACAGCGAGAAGATCGGCGAGATGAACGTGGCGGGCAGGCCGGGCACGTTGCCGCCGGCCATGTGGAAGTGGAACGGCTCGTAGAGCGCAGTTACCGCAGCCGGGTCGCGCAGCAGCATCGTGTTGTGCACCGCGGCGGCGGAGGCGAGCCGGCTCAGCCCGCCGACGGCGGCTGCGCGGCGGCACAGCAGTACCGCGGCATCGGCGCCGTCAGTGTGGAACCACAACCGTTCGGCGGTCTGGTGGCCGCGGGTCACGGCGTCGCCGAGGGGCTGGCCTGTGCTGCGCACGTGCCGGATCAAGTGCCGGTCCCGGCTCTGGGTGGCGATCGGCCCGAGGTGGGTAATCAGGCCTCGCACCATGACGGCGGCCTGCTGGTCGTCCATGCCGTCGAGGGGCAGGCCCCGCACGACGGCGAATCCGCGGCCGTCGGCCACCTCACGGGCCGCCTCGGCCAGGACCGGACCAACCGACGGCAGCGGGAAGTCGTCGCGGTACACGTGTGGGTCGAAGGTCATGTCTCGACCAGCGAGCCCGCGGCAGGCGGCCTGCGTGGCGTCGGCGACCTCGGCGGCGTGGTGCTCGTCGAGGGCGACGGTGTAGTCGTCGGTGGTGAGGTCGGCGCCAGACCACAGCGCGGCGTTGAGGGCGCACAGAGGTGTGGGGGCGGGGGTGAGAGGCATTGATTCTCCCGGAAGGGTCAGGGAAGGGTGACGGCGCTAGTGAGCCGGTCGGCGATCGCGTCGCCGGCGAGCCACCCGGTTTCGGCTGCGCCGATAATGCCGCCGGTAAGGCCGGGGCCGTCCCCGACGAGGAACAGGCCCGGCAGATCGGTTTCCATGTCGTCGGAGACGGCGAAGCGGGGTGACCACCGTTCCACGGCCGGGCCGTAGAGCACGTTGTGCGGGTGCAGCGCCTGCGGGCACAGTTCGGCCAGCCGATGCACGAACTGCCGCAGCAGCTCGACGACCGGCTCCGGCAGCTCGGTAGCCAGGTTGCCGGTCGCGACATGCGGCATGCTGGGGTCGAAGCCGCGAGCGAAGTCTGTGATGGGGGTGGTGGACGGTGCGCCGGCGAGGAAGTCACCGAGGCGCTGAGCGACCAGCCCCGCGTAGCGATCGTTGATCGCGGCGACGAGACGACGGACTTCCGGCACCGTCAGTCGCAGGGCACGCCCCGCGGTGGCGATCACGGCAGTGTTGGAGCGGTCAGCATGATGGCTAGATTCGGAGTGGCCGCCGACGAGTAGCAGCCCGTCGTAGTCGGCGGGCACCACGTCGCCTCCGTAGCAGACGCAGTGGGTGCGTACCTCCGCGCCGTTGCCCGCCTTCCAGATCAGCTTGGGGTCGCCAGCGACCGCCAAAAGAGGATCCAGGTAGTCCTTCGGTCCTTCCAGTCGAAATCCGAGCTTTGGCCGGGCGGGGTGGCGGCGCAGGTCCAGTCGATGGCCGAGCTGGTCCATCCACGCGGCGCCGACCTTGCCCGGAGCCAGCACCACGTAGCCGGCGTGTACCCAACGCGGCGGCCGATCCGGCTGTTCCAGCAGCACCTTCCAGCGCGCGCCGGGCCGCTCGGACTCGACCACGTCGACGGCTGTTGTCTGGCAACGCACCTCGGCGCCGGCGGCGATGGAGGCCCGTAGCCGCGACAGCATCCCGGGAAGCTGGTCGCTGCCCACGTGCCGGATCGGGTAGTGCAAGTACTCCATGCCCAGCTCGGCGGCGCGTTGCTGCAGGGCTGCGGCCGTGGTCGCGTCCACGCCCTGCAGCGGTGCCGGCTCACCCGAACGGATCAGCTCATCGATGGCGTGCTGGCGGAGCTCGACGTCCGCGACGGGAAAGCGGTGCGCGACGGTGGATCCGATGCGATGGGACAGGCAAAGTTTGCCATCGGAGAACAGCCCAGCCCCGCCGAAGCCTGTCGTGATCGTCTCGTTGTTGTCCGGGTCGGCGCAGCGAGCCTCTAGCCGGCCGGCCACGTCCTGACCGCCATCGACGATCAGCAGGCGGGCGTGGTTGGCGCACTGGGCGCGCAGCGCTGCGAACAAGCCCGCCGGACCTGCGCCGACGATCACGGCATCGAACGAGTCTTCGCCTGCAAGATCCAGATAGCGCATCGTAGGTCCTCCTGGTCCGATGGCGGCGCCGTTGACGTTGGGGCAAGACGAATCCGCCCGCCCGGCCCGCGGTGATGATTGGTGCGGCGGCGAGCCGCCAGGCTGGAAACGATCCGGCCCGGGGCCTCCTGGAAGCCCATTGACGGTCGCCGACTTCAGCCGTTGTCGGACAGGACTGACATCGGAATACGACAATCCCCCGACATCGACATCGACATCGACATCGACATCGACATCGACAGGCATCTGAGCGCTGCCGCTCAATGCCTGCACTTGACCCTGGGGGCTGGGCTTCAGGTGGCGGTCATCGTGGCCGCGTCTCGTGTCTATTTGTCCTGGCCCGGCCGCGACCCCTACCGATGCTCGCCGGGGCCAGCTGCCCGCGCCCATGCGACGATGAGTCGATGAACCGCAGCAGCGCCGGCTTGGTGATCTGGGACGTTGACGGGACGCTCATCCCCGCGGACCTGCGTTGGCTGACACGCGCGATCGCTCGTGCGTATGGCATCGCGCAGTCCGAGGTGGTCTTCCCTGACAAGAAGGTGCATGGGTATACGGACGAGTCGATCGCCATCGACACTGCGATCGCTTCGGGCGTGGACCCGTCATCTGCGGAGGCGGGCATACCCGCCTTCCATCAGGCCATTGCCGCAGTCATGCAAGAGGGCCGGCAGGAGTTGGCTGAGGTTCAGCCGCCGTATCCAGGCGCTGCCGCAAGCATCGCGGACTTGCACGAACGTGGTTTCGTCCAGACCGTGCTGACCGGCAACTTGCGTTCGGCCGCCGAGGTGAAGTTGCACGCGGCGGGCTTGGATGAGTTTCTTGATCTCCGCATCGGCGGGTTCGGATCGGACGCTCGAGATCGCTTTCAGCTCCCGGCAGTCGTAGCTCAGCGCTACTCCACGATCTACGGTGACCCGCTCGATCCTGCACGAGTGATCATCATCGGGGACGCGCCCAATGATATCGCTTGCGCACGTCACGCCGACTTTCGCGTCGCTGTCGTCGCTCACCGGATCGGGCGTCAAGAGCTGGCATCCTACGAACCCGACCTGGTGCTCGACAGTCTCGACCCAACGACAGTGGTAGCCGCCGTCAGTTCGCTGTTGAACTCGGGCGCGTCGCCGGCTGCCTGTTAGGCAGCCATCTGCTCCTCAAGTTCGAGGACAACCGGCTCGTCGCGCCATCGGGCCAACCGCTGACGGGCTCGTTGAGCTCGAGCGATGCCTCGATGGTTTCCACCTGCTTTTAGCTGATCGTAGGTGTTGCCAAGCAGGGTGCAGGACTGCTCAAGTTCGCCAGCCTCGGCGTAGGCGCTGGCGAGGTCTACGGCTGCTGCCAGGGCGACGTTGACGTTGGCGTGGTCGTGTTCCAGCATCTGTACTGCACTTTCGAGCACGGTAACAGCCTGGTGGGGCTGGCCGAGAAGAAGATGGCATGTGCCCGCATAGACGTGGAGACGGGCGCCGCTCCAGTCGCTGTAGAGGCCGACACAGTCAGCGGGTGACACGTCGTTGACCGCCGCTTTTGCCCGCGCCAGGGCCGCCGTGGCCTCGCGTGGAAGTCGCAGGGCAGCGTAGGCCTGGGCCTGCTCGGCAGCTACTCGAGCTCGTGCGGCGGGACTGAGCTCGGTGGACGCGCGGGCGGCCTCGTCGAGGAGCCGCAGGCCGATCATGATGTCACCGTCTGCGTCGATCAGTGTGGCGGCCTCCGAGTGGAGGTTGCTCTCGAAGATGCGTGCCGTCGCGCTGATCCTGCGGCTGCCCAGCCTGTCGCCGAGCTGGCGAGAGTAGGCACAGTGAGCGAGCGCGAGGCCACGGTTGCCCTGTGCGCTCCACAGCCGGCTAGCGACGATCGAGGCTTCGGCGAGCATCGCTCCGATATCAGCGCGGATGGGCGCACGGCCGGCTTTGCGGTACAGCGTCGACAGGCAATCACGGTGGGCCTCGATCAGGCCAAGTAGTGCGTCGGGTGACACGGCCTGCCGCTGCTGGGCCAGCATGCTGGTGAGCGTGGAAAAGCTGTTCCACTCGCCCATCAGGTAGTCGGTCCCGGGCGTGCGAGCGACCGTCTCCACAGCGGTGGAGGACGATGGATCCGCTGCGGCCTGAAACGTCTGAGTGGTTGCCATGCCGCTGGGCATGTACCGGGTGCTGGCGAGCCGGATGCGGTCGTATTCCCGGGACAGTCTGCCGCCGGTCCCCAACACCTCGTCGCTTCGGGTCCAGAAGTCGCGCCCCACGCGCTGCCGGCCGGTCTCCACGTTCGCGATCGTGCTCCGTCCATAGCTCACCCGAGGCGCAAACGTCTCTTGCGTGTAACCAGCGGCTTTACGGCTGCGGGCCAGCATCTGACCAAGGGCGATCCATGCCTTGGCCACGTCTTGTGGTGGCACGCTCGACATCAGCAGCTCCCGATGGGTACGAACGCTCGCGCGAGGCGAGACACGGTGGCGTGGGAGCACTGTAGTGCAGGTCTGTGATGCGTCGGCTACTCAGCGGCTTCTTCCAACATTCTTCCGACAAAGCTCCGACATTGCCCGCGGGCGTTCGGAACTCACGTGACCTGCAATTCTCGTATGCTCCCTGCTCGTGACCCACGAGCCGGCCGACAATGATCATGAGGTTGAAGCCAAGTACCGCGTCGACGACCTGCAAGAGTTGATCACGGCGCTCGCCCGGCGGCAGGTGGTGTTGACGGAGCCGTCAGTGCAGGACGACCAAGCGTACGCACCAGCCAACTGGTCGTACGGGATGTCGAAGGTCGGCGTTCCGTTCGCGCGTCTGCGCACGCAGGAGGGTCGCCATCTGTTCACCGTGAAGAAGCCGATTGACAACGAGATGGCGTGCCTGGAGCACGAATGCGTGATCTTCGACCGTGACGCGATGCACGCAGCTCTAGATACGATGGGTTGGGTGCCAACCGTGCGGATCGTCAAGCGCCGCCGAACTGGTGATTGGGACGGCGCGACGGTATGCGTGGACGTCGTCGACGGGCTCGGCGTGTTCGTCGAGGTGGAGCGGGTGGTCAGTTCTCGGCACTCGGGTGAACAGGTGCAGCACGGACTCGACGCGATGATTCGCTCACTCGGCGTGCCGGTGCTGCGGGTCGTGGACACCTACGACACATTGATCTGGAATCTGGCGCGCGCGGCTGTTGGGACGTCGACGCCAGTCTGAAGTGGTCGAGTCCATGGCTGTTGCCGCCCCGGCTGTGTCGTAACGTTCCGCGAGCGCGGTGGCGATGGCGCTGGCCACGATGGTGTCGGTGGCGAGCGGTAGTTGAGGGCCGTGTTGTTCGAAGCTGCCGATGGGGAGGACGGCCACCGTCGCTCGGCGGCCGGCTTCGTCGGCCGCCGTGGCGATCGTCCAGGGGGTCACGCGCCTATTCTGCCGCTCGTCAGGAATACGTACGGGACGTCAAGCGAGCTTCGGCGTTGCCAGTACCGGCACCGCGCCCGCAGGCACGCCGTATGTCGATGTCGGCGCTGTGCGCGCAGTGGTCGGTGAGGCCTTCAAGCCGAGGTTGCTTCAGGTAGGTGGCGGCTGCCAGATGGGGCAGTAGCCCAGGGCCGGCGTGGAGGTAGTCGAAGCGGTATCCGTTGCCTGCTCGGCCGATCCAGCTGTGTGCCTGCACGTCGGGGTACAGAGTCCGGTGGACGTCGGTGAGCCCGAGTGCGGTGAGGGCGTCGAGGAAGTCGTACTCGAAGGGTCGGAAGCCGGGGTAGCGGGGTTGGTGGTCGCGGCTGATGACGTTGTAGTCCCCGCCGACCACCAGGTGTGTGCGGTCGGTGGTGGGTAGTCGGGTCAGGGTGTCGGTGACGGTGGTGAGGAAGGTCCGCTTCTTGGCGAGCTTGGCTGGTGCCCGGTCGCTGGAGGGGACGTAGAGGCCGAGGATCGTGACGGCAGGGTCGGTGTCGAGAGTGAGGGCGGGGGCCCGGCCGGGCAGGCTAATGCCCGCGGTGAGGTGTGGGGCTGGGCGGGTGGGGTGCGGCTGGCGATGGCACAGCCGCGGTCGCCGTCGGGCGAGGGCTGGTGCGTGATGAACAACCCGGCTGCGCGCAGGCCGGTGAGCAGGTGCCGGGTGCCGGGTGCCGGGTCCATTGCTGGTTTCGGTCAGGATGACCAGGTGGTCATCGCGCTGGAGCAGCCAGGTCAGCAGGTTCTGCGCGCGGGCTAGGGCGGCGGCCTGCACGTTGATCGTCAGGATGGACAGCACGGTGAGCCTCGCTGGTCAGGGGCCGTCGGCGGGTAGCAGGGCGAGAATAGTGTCTACGACCTGCTCGGGGGTGAGGCCGTGGCAGGCCACGACTTGTTGGCGCCACTGCTGCCGGTGCAGGTGGGTGGCGGCGTCGCGGTAGAGGGCGAGTTCTTTCTCGGGTGAGCCGGCGAGTTCCAGCCTGGTCAGGCGCGGCCGTGCTGCCAGTCGGGTGCGGATGACCTCTGGGTGATCTTCTAGGTAGATGACGGTGGCGGGCAGGACGTAGCGGTTGTAGGACCAGATCTCGGCGAGGTCGAGGCCGTCGATGCGTTGCAGCACCAGTGAGGAGGCGACGTACCGGTCAGTGACGACGTGCAGTCCGTCGTCGAGGCGGGGGATGATCTCTGTTTCGATGTGCGCGGCGCGGTCGGCGGCCAGAGCGAGGGCCAGTGCCTTGCCGTGTAGGAAGGATTCCTGCCGGCGCAGGAGTTGGCCCAGGGGTGTGCGGGTGGGCTCGCCGGTCAGATGGACCCCGGCCGGTCCGAGTTCGGCGAGGCGGTCGGCCAGGCGGCGGGCGATGGTGCTCTTGCCGACTCCGTTGGGGCCCTCGACAGCGATGAACAGGCTGCTCATCCCTTGGTCGGGGACAGCGGGAGCAGTCGACGGCCGGAGGGTGCCGTGACGGGGCACTGCTCGGTGTCGACGTCGCCTATGCGCCCACCGGCGGCGACGACCGCGGCGGGGCAGCCCTTTCCGCACGGTCCGGCCAGCGCGCAGGAGCCGCAGGTCGGGTTGGCGCCGAGCCGATAGCGGCCGTGGAAGTCGTAGGCGTCCAGGCCAGTGACAACCTCACCGTCGAGGATGTTGCCGGTCAGGAACTCGGTGTCGTGGTGCGTGGAGGCGGGCGTGCGGGCCGCGAAGACCAGGTAGGGGCACACGGCTACCTGCCCGTCGACGAAGACGTAGATCAGCTTTCCCGCGTCGCATCCGCCCAGCGGCAGGTCGTCGTTAGGGAACCGGATGCGTACGAGGTCGAGCTGCCCGGCGAAGCGGTCGGTCACCGCCCGGATCGCGTCCATGGCCACCGTGGTGGCGGCGAGCCGCCCGCGGCTCTTGACTCCTCGTCCGAAGGAGGACAGCGGGTTCATCAGCACGCACTCGGCGCCGACGTCAACGGCGAAGGCGCACAGGTCGGCGAACTCCTGCGGCACGGTCAGCGCGTTGGGCGTAGACAGCAGGCCCTTGAGCAGGCCGGCATCGGCGAACTTGCGGGTGGTGGCGACGGTGGTGGCGAACGACGCCCGGTCGCCGCGGAACTTGCCGTGACTGTCCGGGAGGAATCCGTCGAAAGACACGTTGACGTGAACGTTGCCCAGAGCGGCCAAGGCGGCGATGTCGGCATCGCGGGTCAGGGTCGCATTCGTGCAGATGCCCACCGGCAGTCGTCGGTCGGCCACCGCCTGGCACATGGCGATCAGGTCGGGATGGACGAAGGGCTCACCGCCGGTGAGCGTGATGCGCTCCACTCGGGCGTCAAGGAGCCTAGGCAGGACACGGGTGGTGAATGCCTCCAGCGTCAGGTCGGATCCCTGGGCGGTGGAGGACACGAAGCAGTGGGCGCAGTGCAGGTTGCAGCGCTCTGTGATCTGCACCAGAGCTTTGCGGCCGTCCCCGCCCACCGAGGTTCGGAAGTAGCACGACGAGGCGTGGGTGTCCACGATGATGCGCTTCATGATGATCGTCCCGCTTTCATTGTTAGCCCGCCGGCGTCGGTAGACGGCGCCACTTCGAGTAGCTGCGCGGCCCCGTGAAGCTGCCGGAGCACGATTTGGGTGTGCCGTCGGTCGGTGTCGGGCTGGTGATGGCCGGCGGCGGCGGTGGTCAGGAACCACCAGGCTGCCCAGACGCGGTGCCAGCCCAGCGCCCATCTGGCGGCGGGGAGGCCACCGCGGTTGGCTTCCGCATCTGGGTGTCCACCTGCTCTGACGTAGGCGCGGATGAGCTGGGTGAGCAGTCGTGGCTCGTGTGGGGTGCGGGTGCCGAACCAGGTGGCCAGGTCGAGCAGGCCGGGTCCGGTGAATGCTTTCGCCCAGTCGACGAGGCGGCACCCGGTACGGCTGACGTGCAACGAACTGCGGTGGAACTCTCCATGGCACAGCCCGAAGGGTGGGCGGTCAGCACCGTCCGCCCTGCGCGGTGCCACCACGGCCAGCCGTTCCAGTGCCTTCTCGATCAGGCCGGCGTCGGCAAAGCGTCCCTGCTGGCGCAGGCAGGAGAGCGCGTGCAGCGCCTGCCCGGGTAGCCGCGCCAGGCCCGTCTGGTCGAACGTCGGCAGCCCGGTGATGCCGGTAGTGGCGTGGACCCAGCGGGCAGTGGCGGCAGCTTCCGCAAAGGTCGCCGCACGGGTCGCGTCGCCGAGGTCGTCCATCAGCATGCCCAGCGCCTGTGGGCGCATCGCGTAGCCGTGCAGCAACGGCACTCGGGCTTCCCGCTCGTTGAGGGCCTGGAGCAGGGCGGCTTCGCCGGTGAACGGCGCTACGGCGACCTTGCAGACCACGCTGCTGCCGTCGGCGAAGAACAGCCGCTCGACGGTGGACAGCTCCCATGTCTGCATGGCTTGCCGCCTGGTCGGGACCCGCCGTGCCGCGGTGAGCAGGTCACACCGCAGTTGCGCGACCAGGTACTCGTCGAGCGATCCGGTGGTCATCGCGCGCCTGCGGCGGCGGCTCGTTCGAGTTGAGCGAGGGCGGCGTCGAGGTGAGCCGACATGCTGGCCGGCACCCACACACGTGCCGCCTGCTGGAAGGCTCGGAAGTGCGGAAGCAGCCCGCACAGCACCGGCCGTCGAGTCAGGAAGGCCGTCACGTCGCCGGTGGCGCGAGCACGTCTCCACAGCGAAGTCAACGCGACGATCTTGTCGGCGGTGGAGGCGAGCAGAACCGGGTAGTCCTCGACCCGGATGGGCGGGTCGGGTGCGTCGAGAGCCTGGTGTTCGGCATGGAGAGCGGCGATGATCCGCGATACCTCGTACCCGTAGCTCGAGGTAAGGACCTGGTAGATGTCCATACCCTTGGGTACGAGGTCCGGTGCGTCGTGCAGTAACGCCGCCACGACGACTTCCGCTGGCGCGGTGGGCGCATGGTCACCGATGGTGACTGCGACCCGTACCGCGTGGACCAGAGCGGGCCGGTCCTCGATGGTGTGTCCGGCGCACCACCTTTTGGCGTCACGTAGGGCGCGGTCGATGACGGCAGGGCGTGGAGGCGATAAGACCGTCATACCCTGATACCTCCTGGTTGCCGTACGATCGGCGCCATGTCGGGGCCGCTTCCGCACTGGTGTGAGCAGACCTGCGTCGTGTGTCCCGCTCAGCAGCTCGGGCCGGGCCAGTTCGACGTGGTCGACCGGCCCGGACCCGAATTTGCCTACCGCCCCGACCTCGGCTGGCGTGCCACCGCCGACGGGTTGGCCGTGTGCGTGCACCCGTTCCGGGTGGGCCTGCCCGCCGGCCGGTACGCCTCCGGCGGGGAGCCGATCCCCGCCCAGACGTCCCGGCCGGCGCCGACACCGGCGGCCCTGGAACTGCCCGCCGACGTGGTGGATTTGGAAGGCTGGCTCGTCGCCGTGCTGCGGGACGCACCCGCCGAGCAGATCTTCACCGCGGTAGCCCGGGCCGAGCGGCTGGCGGCCGAACGGTTCGGCGCGAAGCAGGCGGTGACGGCGCTGCGGCGGGTGCTGTCGGTGGAGTTGGCTAACCGTTGACCCCGGCCTTGGCCGGCTCCGACCGGTCGAAGTCGAAGTCGTGGCTGCGCCCGTCGCGGCCGAGACCGGCCGCCTGGTAGTGGCTGTTGAGCAGGCCGAGGCGTCGGGCCACCTCGGCCGAGTCCAGCCAGTACCGCAGCGGCTGCTCACCCCACCCGGCGGCGGCGTAGTAGTCGTCGGTAGCACAACCACGGGTGTAGGTGAACTCCTCCAACTCGGTGGCGTGGGGAAACACCACGCCCAGGTCGGCCTGCAGACGGGTCATGAGCGTGAACTGCGCCAGCACCGCGTGGATCATCTCGTCCACCGGCGCCGGCACCAGCAGCTCGGCGGCCTGTTCGTCTCCGCCGGTCAGCTCGAACACGGCGGCCTTGAGCGCCAGCACCCGCAGCGCCTCGGTCAGCAGCGGACCGGCGTCACGCTCTAGCGACCAGCGGCTGATGGCCGGGTAGCCGGTGAACGTGGCCCAGCAGCTGGAGTACTTCATCGACGAGCTGAGCAACCGGCCATGGGCCGGGTGCTGCTGGATCTGGTCGAGGATCTCGGCCGCCCGGCGGCCGACCGCCGCCACCGGCGGCATGACAGATGGGGCCATGACACTTCCCTCCTACGGGAGCGTGGGCACAGGCGAGCAGCACCCGTCAGACAACGCCGCTGCCCTGGCACCGCCAGGGCAGCGGACTTCATCCCCGGCCCTGCGGTGCCCTGCGTCCATGACATGCCAGCGCTGCTCGTGTCGATAACCCTTGTCAATAGCTACCGACAATTCTTCGACAACCGTCTGCTGTGTCGTCGCGGGTCTGCCCGTCAAGCATCCGACCTCCGTGAGGCATGGGCTCCCGCGTGTCTGTCGCTGACCGTCGTACGGATACGCACTCAGCTTGCAGACGGCTTGTGCGCTGATTGCGCAGAAGGCCGCCGTCACCCGCCGAGTTCCTGGCCGACCGAGCGACGCGGATCGGTGAGATCCCGGGTGGGAATGGCGGCGGTGGAATTGTCGGCAGTTTGTCGGAACCCCTCACGGGGGGTGCCCGACATCGATGTCGCCAGTCTTAAGTTGCCTCACGCGGCAGCAATTCACCGACCTCGCTGCCGTCGGTGGGTTGGCCTGGGTGTACCGATGCGGCCTGCAGTCGCCCTAGGGCGCGAGCAAGCGGCAAGGCGGACCCACGATGCCAGCGGCGTCAACTCTTGACGCCTTAGCACCCACACCCGCCGGCAGGCAGCGCGGACCGGCAGGAAGCGTCCGACACGTTGTGGAAGGGATCCGTTGTGCCTGTTGCCAGGAGGCTAGCGCTGTTGCTGGCCATCCCCTTGGCCGCGACCGTGCTGTTCGCCGCATGGGGGGTGGTGTCGACAAGTCGCCAGGCACGCGCTGCGGACCGGCTGCAGACACTGGCGGCGGCCTCGACCAGTGTGGGCGAGGCGGTGATCGAGTTGAGCCGCGAACGCCTGGTCGCCACGCAGTTGGTGTCGAATCCGGCTGCCAGCGTCAACCCGCTGTTGGAGCAGGTCGCCCGCACGGATCGGGTCGTGGAGCAGTATCGGCAGCGGCGCGGTCAGCTCGACGCGGACGACGCCGCGCAGCTTCTCGCGCCGTTCGACGCGCAGGTCGCGCTGCTGCCGGCCCTGCGGGAGCAGATCAGGAACCGGGCAGCCTCCCGCACCGCCGTTCTGGTCCGCTACCGGGTCGCGATCGCGCAGGGGCTGGCGGCCCGCGATGCGGTGGGCCAGGTCGGCGGGGCCGACGGGCAGATCGCGGACCGTCTGCGGGTGGCAGCGGCGGTGTCGCGGGCGTCGGAGTACGCCGGGATTCAGCAGGCGACGGTCGTAATCGCCAATGGTGTGGTGCTCACCCCGGCGGTGCAGCAGGAGCTCGCGGCGACGCGCGCCGGCTACGACGAGGCGCTGCAGACGGTGGTTGACCGGTCGCCGGGGCGCTGGCGGGCGTGGCTCGACCAGGCATTGACCGGGCCGGACATCCTGACCGCCCAGCGGCTCGACGACGAGATCGCCCGGGCCAGAGCGGGAACGAAGCTGCGGCTTGACGCCGCCGGCTGGACGCGGGCCGCAAGCGAGCGGCGGGAGCGGCTACGTGGCGTGCAGTCCCGCATCGACGCCGACATCACCGCCGACGTGGCGCGCCGGCGTGCCGAGCAATGGACGACCACGTTGGTCCTGTCGGCGGTGGCGATGACGCTGGTTGCGGCGGCGGGTGTGCTGGCGCTGCGGCAGGGTAGGGCGTTGGCGCGGCGGCTGCGGCAGGTCCGCGACGCGGTCACCGGCATGGCGGCACAGGATTTGCCGGACCTCGTGCGGCGGGTCTCCAATGCCGACCCTGCCGACCCGGCGGCGATGCCGCCGGCTCCGGCGGCGCTCGCGCCCGCTCGAGGCAGCCGGGACGAGGTCGACGAGGTCGCTACCGCGTTCGACACCCTCGCCCTGACCACCTACCACATCTCCACCGACCTGGCGCGGCAGCGGCGGGTCGCTTCCGCGGCGGTCGAGGCCGTCGGGCGCCGCTGCCAGGGGATGACCCACCGGCTGCTGCAGGAGCTGGACACGGCCGAACGCGACGAGAAGGACGCCGCGACACTGGCGACGTTCTTCGCGGTGGACAACCTCGCCGCGCAGTTGCTGCAGTTCGTGCAGAACCTCCTGGTCCTGTCCGGCCGGTCAGTTGGCACCGTGCACCACCAACCCGCGCCGCTGGCGACGGTGGCGCAGGCCGCGCAGGGCCGCATTCAGGAGTACCGGCGGGTGATGCTCGGCATGATCGACGAGCGGGTCCTGGTGCCTCCGGCGTTGATCGACGACCTGGTGCACCTGCTGGCGTCGCTGCTGGACAACGCCACCCGCTACAGCCCCGGCGACGCCCTGCTTAATGGGCACCTGCTGGGCAACCGGGTACTGATTCAGATCACTGACTCCGGCACCGGCATCAACCCGGACCTGCTGGGCCGGCTGAACGCGGAGCTGGCAGCCCCGGCACCGCAGATCGAGGTGGAGCACATCCGCCGGCAGGGCCTGGCGACCGTCGCGGCGCTGGCTGCCTCCCACGGCCTGGCCGTGCGGCTCATTCCGGCGCAGCCGCACGGCACCGTCGCCGAGGTGGAGATCCCCGCCGCCAAACTGCTGATCACCGCACCGCAGCCGGTCGCGCTGCCGTCAGGGCCGATCGCCGGGCGCCGAGCGCCCGGCGGCACCCCCGCCTCCACCCTGACCCTGCCCGCCCCCGTCACGTCGGCCCGCCGTGAAGCCCCGATCGCAGCGGCCCTGCCCGCGCGGCGCCGCCCTCAGCCACCGCGAGTCGACGCACCGACGCAGGTACTGCCGGTCGTGCCCGCGCCGCGGCGTTCGCCTGAGCAGGAGTCGACACCCGCCTACGACGAGACGGCGCGCAGGCTGCCGCCGCCGTCGTGGTTCGTCGAGGGCGCCACGGTCCACATGCCCGCCTCTCCCACTCCGTTCGCCCAGGGACACGGTGCTACCACACCCAACGGTCTTCCCAAGCGGCAGCCGATGGCCGCGTTCGCGCCCCCGCCCCTGCCCGCCGCCGACGTGCCGCCCCGCCCTGCGGGTGGGTTGGCCCGTACCGCGGCGGCCTACCAGCGCGGCTTGAGCCGCCGCCCTCACCAGCCGAAAGGTCAGCCATGAGCAACCTGAGTTACCTGCTGAACAACAACCTCGTCGCCCGCGTTCCCGGAATCGCCCAGGCCGTGGCGGTGTCCGTCGACGGGCTGCTGCTGGCCTGGACCGACGGACTCAACCGCGACGCCGCCGAGCGTCTGGCCGCCATCGCCGCCGGTATGAAGAGTCTGCTCAACGGCGCCGCCCGGGATCTGGGCGCCGGTGGCGTGCAGGGCAACATCACCGAGCTCGCCGACGGGTTCCTCGTCCTGGTGACCGTCAGCACCGGCGCGTCGCTGCTCGTGCTCGCTACGCGTCACGCCGACCTCGAGTTCGTCACCGTGGAACTGGGCCGCTTCGTTGAACAGGTCGGCGAGCAGCTGACGCCGGCGTTCGCCGGTGACCTTGCCAGCACCGGTTCCGGCCGCCCATGACCTCATCTCTTTCCACCGTGGTACGGCCGAGCGTCGGGCCTCACCTGAAGGTCGTGCTGACCGGGCCGTTCGGCGTTGGCAAAACCACCCTCGTCGGGGCGGTGTCCGACATCGCGCCGGTGACGACTGAGGCCCGCATGTCCGCCGGCAACGCCGACGACACCACCTACGCCCCGGCGAAGACGACCACGACCGTGGCGATGGACTTCGGCCGCCTTGAGGTCCAAGGCGTCACCGTCTACGTCTACGGCACCCCAGGGCAACACCGGTTCTGGTTCATGTGGGACGCCATCGTGCGCGGCGCGCTCGGCGCTGTGGTCCTGGTCGACACCCGCCGCCTTGAGGACTCGTTCCGCCACCTGGACTACGTCGACAACGCGCGCCTGCCCTTTGTCATCGCCGTCAACCAGTTCCCCGACGCCCACACCTACCCCGTCGACGCGATCCGCGACGCCCTCGCCATCGACGCGGACGTACCCATCGTCGGCATCGACGCCCGCGACCGCGACAGCGTGCGGGACCTGCTCATCGCCCTGGTCGAGCACATCATCTCCCGCACCCACCGCCCCGCCACCTCCCCACCGGCCTGACCGCGTACCCGCCAGTCCGACACCTTTCCCATCTTCACGGAGGCACCCCATGGCTCACCCGATCCCACGAGTGCGGCGCGGACTCGCCGCGACCGCCGCAGCCGGGCTCCTGCTGGCCGGCGCGGCATGCTCCAGCGGCGCCGCTGACACCACCACGGTGCGCGTCGGGCTGCTGGTGTCGCTGTCGGGCACCTACGCCACCGTCGGCGAGGACATGCAGCGCGGCTTCAAGCTGTACCTCGACACCCACGGCGGCAAGCTCGGCGGCCGGAAGGTCGACCTCATCGTGGGCGACGAAGGCGACGGCCCCGCCACCGCCGTGCCGGCGGCGCAGAAGCTCCTCGAACGCGACCGGGTCGTCGCCCTGACCGGCCTGGTGGGCGGGGCCACGGTCGACAAGGTGCAGACCCTCACCACCGAGAAAAAGATCCCCCTGGTCGGCGCGAACGCCCGTCCGGCGTTCACGCCGGTCGGCGGCAAGCCGCGCGACCTGGCCTACACCTGGCACACCTCCTACAACTCCGACGAGCCGGGCATCGCGATCGCCGAGTACGTCAAGGCGCAGGTCGGCGACGGTGAGGTGTACGCGATCGGCCCGGACTACCAGGGCGGCTACGACGAACTGCGGGGCTTCACCGACACCTTCACCCGCCTCGGCGGGAAACTGGCCAACCCCGACGGCAAGACCACCTTCACGCCGTTCCCGAGCACCGAGAACTTCCTGCCGTACCTGAACAAGGCCGCCGAGACCAAGCCGAAGGCGGTCTACACCTTCTATGCCGGCGCGGCGGCGGTCGCGTTCGTCAAGCAGTACGCCCAGTCTGACCTTCGCGATGTGCCCCTCTACGCCGCGGGTTTCCTCACCGAGGGATCCGTGCTCACCGCCCAGGGACCGGCGGCCACCGGTATCCGCAACGTCCTCAACTACTCCCCGACGCTGCCGAACCCGACGAACCAGGAGTTCGTCGCCGCCTGGTCAGCCGCCGGGCACACCGGGCAGCCGACCACGTTCGCGATGGCCTCCTACGACGCCGCCGCCGTCCTCGACCGCGCTCTCGCCGCCGTCGACGGCGAGGTGACCGGGGAGAAGCTCAACACCGCGATCGGGCAGGTCGGGCGGATCGTCTCCCCCCGTGGGGACTGGCAGTTCCACCCGATCGAGCGCCGGCCGGTGCAGCGCTGGTACCTGCGCGAGGTCAAGGCAGACGGGCCCGTGCTGTCCAACGTACTGGTGCAGGACCTCACCACCCTGCCCACCACCTGACCTGCAGCAGCGATCACGACATTTCGGAGGGAAGGGGTGCTGTGCGCGTGGATGCCTACCTGATACCCGTAGTCGACGGGGTCGCCTATGGGCTGCTCCTTGCCATCGCCGCCGCCGGGCTGACCGTCGCGTTCGGCGCCGGTGGGGTGCTCAACCTCGCGCACGGCACCCTGATCGCCGCCGGCGGCTACATCGCCGCCGCCACCAGCTCGGGCACCTGGCCGAGCCTCGCCGCCGCGGTCGCCCTGGCGGCCATCGCCGGAGCCGCTGGCGGCGGGGTGCTCGCCGCCGCTACCGCCGGACTGCGTGGGCGGGGGCACTTGGACCAGGCCCTGCTCACCTTCGGCGTCGCTCTCATCGGCGGGGACCTGCTCACCACCGTCTACGGCCCGGACACCCTGCGCCCCCGCCTGCCCGCGACGCTGGAGGGGACCGTGGAGGCGGCCGGGCACCGGTATCCGGTCGACCGGCTCGCGGTCCTCGTGATCGCGGTGCTGGTCGTGGCCGCGGGCTACGTGGTGCTGCACCGCACCCGGGCCGGCCGCCTGATCCGCGCCACCGTCGACGACCGGGCCATGGTCGCCGGCATCGGTGTCAACCCCCGCCTGGTGGACGCGGCGGTCCTGATGTGCGCCGGGGCCCTTGCGGGCCTGGCCGGAGCCCTGTCGACGCCGATCCTCGGTGTCGGCCCCGGCACCGCCGACACCGCGCTTTTGCTGTCGCTGATCATCGTGGTGTGCGGCGGGCTCGGCTCCGTACCCGGCGCGCTCGCCGCCGCCCTGGCCGTCGGCGTCGTGCAAACCCTCGGCGTCACCAGCTTCCCGCAGCTCGCCCCGTATCTGCTGGTCGGTGCAATGACAGTGGTGCTGCTGGTCCGCCGGCGATCCCTTCCCGGGCAGGCCGCGGCATGAGCCGCCAGGCAGGCCGAGGCGTTGCCGAGGCGCTGACGACGTGGCACCGGTCCGGGTCGACGTGGGTGGCGCTTGGCGTGGCCGCTGCTGCCGTGGGCGTCGTGGCCCTGTCCGCGGACGCGTACCTGCACGCCACCGCCGCGCGGATGCTGCCGCTGGCGCTGCTCGCGGTCAGCGTCGCCGTGGTCACCGGACACGCCGGCCTGCCCACCCTCGGCCAGGTCGCCCCCTACGCCGCGGGCGCCTACACCACGGCCCGGCTGGCGCTGGCCGGCGTCGAGCAGGCGGCGGTGCACCTGCTCACCGCGGCCGTGGCCGGCGCGGTTCTGGCAGGACTGCTGGGCGTGGTGCTCATCCGCTACCGGGGCACGGTGTTCCTGATGCTCAGCCTCGGCGTGGCCGAGTTGACCGCGATCACCGCCGCGCAGTGGCGGCAGGTCAGCGGAGGCACCGACGGGCTCGCCGGCATTCCCGCCGTGCGCCTGGCGCCCGGCCTGCCCCCGCTGGTCGCCGACCGGGCGGTGCTGCTTTACGCCGCAGCCGTGGCGCTGTGCGCCACGGTGGGCGCGGTGATCCTGCTCGGTGGCGAGCGGCGGATGCTGCTGAGCGCCGTGCGGGGCAACGAGGCCCGAGCGAGGGCCAGCGGACACCGGGTCACCGCCTACTTGTGGGCGGTGCACACCGGTGCGGGCGCGATCGCCGGTATCGGCGGAGCGCTGCTGATCCACACCCACCGTTGGATCACCCCCGCTGATGTCGGGTTCGCTACCGCCGCGCTCGCCCTGCTCGCCGTGGTCATCGGCGGCGCCGCGTCGCTGCCCGGCGCCGCCGCCGGCGCGATCGCCGTCCTCGCCGTGCGGGATGTGATCGCCGTCTGGCTGCCCGGCCACGCACCGCTACTGCTCGGTGCCTTGTTCGTCGCGGCGGTGTACCTGCTGCCCGGCGGCCTGACCGCCCTATCCGCACGCCTGCGCCCACCCACCCCGTCTCGTCGGCCTAATCACGTCGCTCACGCGAGTGGCAGCCCGGCCCGACCTACTGCCAGGAGTACCCCGTGAGGACCGTCCACCGCATCGACGCCGATGGAGTGCCGTCGCAGCGCCCACACGGCGACGTCGACCGCGCGCACGGCAACGGCCTGGTCGCCACCGGCCTGCGCCACGCCTATGGCTATCTGACTGTCCTGGACCTGGACACCTTCACCGTTGCCCCCGGCGACCGGCACGCCGTCATCGGCCCCAACGGCGCCGGCAAGTCCACCCTGCTGAACCTCCTCGCCGGCGCCACCCGGGCCCAAAGCGGTGCCATCACCTACAACGGACAGACCATCACCCGGCGGCAAGCCGCCTGGCGAGCTCGCGCCGGCATCGGCCGCACCTTCCAACACCCCAGCGTCTACCCGGACCTCACTGTCTTGGACTGTGTGCGCATGGGCGGCTGGCACCACCGCCGCCACCCCGAGCGCACCCCCTTGGAGGTGCTCGACCTCGTCGGCCTCATCGACCACGCCGACGTGCTGTCCGCCACCCTGCCGCACGGGCACCGCCGGATGCTCGATCTGGCCGTCGCCCTGGCTGGACAACCCCGGCTGCTGCTGCTCGACGAGCCCGCCGCGGGGCTCACCGACGCCGAGACCACTCGCCTGCTCGACATCCTCGACGGTTTGCCGAGCTGGATGGCCGTTGTCCTCGTCGAGCACCACATGGACGTTGTCGCCGCGCTGGCCACTTGGATCACCGTGCTGCACCACGGCCGCCGACTCACCGACGGGCCCGCCGACCGCGTCCGCGCCGATCCTGCCGTGGCTGCCCTCTACCTCGGCCCGGGAGGCGACGATGCTGCAGGTCAGTGATCTCACCGTCGGCTACCACCGCGACGACGCGGTTCTGCGCGAGGTCTGCCTCGACCTCACCGCCGTCGCCGTGCACGCGATCGTCGGTCCCAACGGCGCCGGGAAGAGCACCCTGCTGCACACCCTCGCCGGACATTTGCGTCCCACTGCGGGCACCGTGTGGTGCGAGGGCCGCGATGTCACCCGCTGGCGGCCCCACCAGGCTGCCCGCACCGGAGTCGCTCTCGCCCCGCAAGGACGGCGGCTGTGGCCCTCGCTGACCGTGGCCGAGCACCTCACCGTCACCCGACCCGCCCGCCACCGGCCCGGATCCACTTTCAGCGTCGACGAGCTACTGGAGGTGTTCCCCGCCCTCGCCGGCCGGCTGCACCACCACGGTCACCAGCTCTCCGGCGGGGAACAGCAGATGCTCACCATCGCCCGCGCGCTGCACACCGCACCTCGACTGCTCCTGGCCGACGAGCCCACCGAGGGGCTCGCCCCCACCGTCGCCCGCCAGGTAACCGCCGTGCTGCAGCAACTACCCCAGCGCGGCGCCACCGTCCTGGTCACCCTCCCGCACGTCCGCGCCGCCGCCGCGCTCACCGACACCGTGCACGTCCTCACCACCGGACACCTCAGCCACCCCGTCACCGCGTCCGACGGCCAGGCCGAACGGCTCCTACGCGACCACCTCACCCTCACGAACCCCCACGCCGAATAGGACACCATGCACACCCGCCAGTCGATCGACATCCGCCGCCCGGCGCGGCACCACACCGCGCTGCCCGTCAACAGACAGAGCGACGGCGTCGACAGCCGCAGCCCACGGCGGTCGGTCACGTTTACGACGGGTCCTCGGCGCTCCGGTGCCGCCGCCGCAGGCGTCGCCACGATGGCCGCCGCGCTGACCCTCGCCAGCATCCCCGCCCCACCCCACGGCAGCACGGCGACGCTGATCGTCGCCGACCGCAGCTGCGCGGTGCCAAATCCCGCACCGGCCGCCAAGCTCGCCACCACCGTCACCGCATCAGCCGCCACCATTGTGGCGTACCCGCGCCCGGCCCCACCTGTCCTTCACGACCTGGCCCACCGCATCGCACCCGACGCCTGCGACACGACCAACGGCCGGTTCGACGTGGTGCGCTTGCGCGCCTGGTATCGCCACGACGGTAGGCGGACGACGCGAGACATCGTGCGCTGGTACGCCGACAACAACTCCGGCGCCGCCCTCACTAGCGAATACCCGGACCCGTGGCCTGGCGTCATGCACGACTTCTGGCCGCCCGGATGGCTCGCCGACCGGAACCTGTCGAAGGCGTTCACCAGCGGCGACTTCTTCCGCTACAGCGTCCACTCGAACAGCAGCAATCGCGACGGCGACGGCCGGCTCATCACCGGCATCGCCGAGCTGGTGACCTGGCACAACCCCGCACCGTCAGGGCGCAGCCTCACCGTGAGCGAACTGGCCCACACACCCGGGCTGATCGCCTACCCCCGCACCGTCGACCGGGCAGGCCGCACCGGCATCGCCGTGGCCACCACCAACGGCGACGGCACCGAGCGATACCTGCTCATCCTTCACCCGACCACCGGACACGTCCTGGCCTACGAACACGCCACCCGGACGCCGTCGGACTGGCAACCGTCGGCCTACGTGCTGCTGCTGAACCGCACTCACGCCGACCGCCGCTGGTGGGAACCCGCCACCGACGAAGACACCACCTCGCCGATGCCGCCGAGCAACGCGATGATGCCCCGCCGACAGGGCCGCCTCATCGTCCACCCCGACCAACCGTGCACCCCTGAACCGGCAACCGCACCCGAGGAAGGGACCGTCAAATGACCACCACCCCGCATCGCTACCAGTTCCGCAACACCCCCGGTCAGTTACACCCCCTGCAGGAGATGCTCGACCCGATCACCATCGACGACCTCAAGCGCTGCGGCGTCACACCCGGGCAGCACGCCCTCGACGTCGGCGCCGGAGCCGGCTCCATCGCGCGACACCTCTGCCACCTCGTCGGCCCCACCGGCAAGGTCATCGCCGTCGACCTCGACACCACCCTGCTGGCACCCACCGGAGTCCTCGACGTCTACCAACGAGACCTTCGGACCGAGCCTCTGCCCGCCGAACCGGGCAGCCTGCACCTCGTTACCGCCCGCTGCGTGCTGGAACACCTACCCACCCGCCACCAGGTGCTCCAACAGATGATCACCGCCCTGCGGCCCGGCGGCCAGATCGTCCTCGGCGACATCGTCTACGCCCGCACCACCGTCCCACACGCCCCCACCGACGGCGACGCCGAACTGATCACGCGAGTCGTCCACGGCATCCTCGACATCCTCGCCGGCCGCGGCGTCGACCTGCACTGGGGCGAAAAGACCCCCACCCTGCTGCTCAACGCCGGCCTCGACCAGGTCCACACCCGCTGGACCGCCCGCACCTGGACAGGAGGAAGCCCCGGCTGCCGCCTCTACGCCGACAACGCCCGCCACCTACGCGACCAACTCCTTACCGCCGGGTTCACCGCAGCCGACCTCGACCGGTTCGGTGAACTGATGACCCACCCTGCCGTGATGATGCGCGGCTACGAGTTCGCCACGAGCACCGCCCGCAAGCCCCACTGACGTCAGGCCAGGTGAACCTCCGCCCGGCCCATCAGCCCCGCCCATCGCACGGCCTCGTCAACCGGCTCTGCTGGGCGAGCCGACCGACCGAGCCCACCTCGGCGGCCGATGCCGGCCGACCGCCCAGAAAGGGAAGGCGGAACGCCGGCACGGGCCGGCGGCGGCGCACCCCCGTTCGCCGCCGCCGGCCCACCTCACCGCCGTCACCGCGCAAGTGAACACCCCATGCCCCCCACATCTCCACTTCCCACCAGCGCTCTGACCGCACACTCCCTGCGCCGCCCAGACCACGAGATGGTCGAAACTGCCTTGAGTCGCGCCCGTCAACGGCACGCCTACGGTGACCTGTCAGGCGCCTACGGGTGGGCCACCTACGCACACCAGTTGCGCCGGAACGTTGGTCTAAGCCGGCACCCCACCCTTCGGCAAGGGGTGGCCGCGGTTCTCGCGCCCCTCGCCGCGCGCATCGGCGACATGGCCCCGCCCCTACCTCCGACGCCGACTTCAACCCGGCCTCCTGGCCGCCACCCAGGTGCCTGCCCTCCAGGCACGGGCGTCGCTCGCCGCCGCCACACACGCGCTCGGCCGTGGCATACCGGCTCTGCGCGACAGGGCCCACCTATACGCCGCAACCGTGTCCCGCTTCGGCGCGGACAGCCGTACCAGCCTGATCATTTTCACCCGTCTCGGCGTGCTCTACAGACGCTGCGGCTGGCACGACCTGGCCGCGCAAGGCCTCGCCCATGCCCAGACCGGGCGTGCCCGCTACCTGCCCGCCGGCGACGACCTGGCCGCAGAACTCACCGCCATCACCGCCGAACCCGACGACGTCCACACCGCCGTGTGCACTCAGCCCAGCGGCGCCTGGCTGCGGTGAGGAGTCGACCGATGCCGCTGTCGGTGCTCGCGGACGCGGTCGAGCTATCGGCAACCCGTCACACCACTCACCCGCCCGCCGAGGTGCCCGCCGCGCTGCGCGCCGGCGCCGGCCATCTTCACCCACCTGCGCCACGGCCTACACCACCGCCACACCGTGACCGCGACCCTCACAGTCGCCAGGCAGCTACATACACCATCCGCGCGTCCCTCGCGGCCGTCTACTACCGCCGCCGCAGCCGACAGCAGCGGACACCACCAGCACCCGGCATGGGCGTGGCTGGACATGGTCACCGCCTTGATGACGGCCGCCCAGGGTGATGGCGCTACGGCAGGATAGGGGCGTGGCGCAACGTCCACACCGACGCGGCCGTTCCGATACGAGGTAGTGGAGACACCGAGTGGCGCTCCGAATCGTGCTGGGACCTCCAGCCGACACACCAAAGGTCCACGCACCGTTCACTGCCGGGCAGGTCGCGCTACTTCTTCGCTGGCAGGCGGCTCCGATTGCCGCACACATGAGGTGCCCCCGTCACGGCGAGGTGCGGCGCAAGGGTTCGGATCTCGTTCCAGACGTCAACGGTTGGCACTGCGCCTTCCGGACGCCGGACTATCCCGACCTGGCCTGTTCGTACACCGTCGACTGGGCCTACGCCGGGATGCTGGACGAGCGCAACGTTCGGAGCCTTGAGGAGATGTCGGTTGACGTGGTCGAGGTGTCCTTCGACGACGATTCGGACGAACCCTTGAACGTCTTCTCCGACTACGACCTTCTCCTGTCGTTCCACGACACGGTCGACCTTGACTGGGAAGAAATCGCTGAACGCAGCGCGCTTGATGAACGGCGAGGTCTCGCAATAACGCAGAGCACTGTCTTGGAGGATCTCCTCGGCGACGTGATCCTGCAGCTGGAAAGACCGGACGATCCCGAGACGCGTCGAAGCGAGCTAGACCAATGGATGATCGGCAAACGACTAAATCGTGTCGAGTCGCTTCTGGCTAGCAGCGCACCCCCAGACGCAGACCGCAGCTTCCCACGCGAGGAGCTATGGGCTGCAGTCAGGCGCCGCAACGAGTTAGCGCACGGAAACATCACCCGAGTCATCAGCGAGGCTTACCCGCGAGCCGACGGGCCAGGCAAGACCCAGCGAGTGGAGTGGCACCTCGTGGACCGCCGGACCCACGGATCCCAACTGATCACAATGGCCGGACTACGGGAAGACGTGTATGCCGCGATCGCGGCATACACCAGTCTTCTCCGCTGGGCTGCAGCCAACACCGGCGACTATAGATCTTGAATGGTCAAGTTGTGTCGGGTTCGAGTGTCAGTCCGGTGTGAGCGAGGAAGCCGTCGAGCAGGTTGGTGCGGTACTGGATGCTCTTGAGTCGGTTCTTGATGATCGCGAGGAGACGGTCGACGCCGGTCACAGCGAGGTTGCCGATGCTGCCTTGAGGTGGGGACCAGACGCCCTCGGCCGGGTTCAGGTCCGGGGCCTAGGCCGGTGCCCGGATCACGGTCAGCCAGTCCCGTGCCGCGATCAGGGCGCGCATCGCGGCGCTAATGTGGGTGATCAAGATCTGTAGCAGCGCGTGTCGAGGATGGCTATGCTGCCCGACGCTCGCCGCGGCGGTCGTACAGATGCCAGGCGGCGGTGGCCATTGCGACAGCAAAGAACACAGCGAAGAAGAGACTCTGGGCGCTCGCCGTGATCCGCATATGGGCAATGTCGGCGGGCGCGCCTGGCAGCTCCGTCCGGCTCACGACGTTCAGCGTCGCCCAGAGGTCTCCGTGTGCAATGGCGCTACACATCTTCCAGGTGAGCAGGTACGGCTTGTGGCCGCCGGGCATGGTGTCGCCAGCGGCCTTGACGATCTCGGCGTAGCCGACGTGCTTGGTGGCTGCGCTCTGCTCGATGCCTCGCCGCTTCGCGATCACCCTAAGCTGATCCAGGCGCTCCGCCTCGGTTTTCGTCCCGGACGCGTCGACCAGTTTCCTCATCGCCTCGCCACCGCGAATGTCGAGCGCGGCAAAGCGCAGCCGGCGGAGCATTCGCTCCGGGCGGTCGTCCGGGGCGAGTAGCCACACAGCAGCGCTCGCGTTCTCCAAGGCTGCCCGGGCCAGCGAGTAGGGGGCGTACATGTGCATCACGCGAGCATCCTTCAGGAGGGTCCGCAGGCAATGCAGGTGGTCAACGGCGTGAGAGAGCGCGTGCCACGCGGCCTGACTGAGCTGGTAGGGGTGCGTCTCCTTATCGTCGCGGCTCAAATCGCTACGCTCCTGGAGACGTGGGCGGGGCCCCTCAGGGTCCATGCGTGTCAACCAAGGATCGATCTTGTCGAGGTGCCGGAACATCTCGGTGAACAGCTGGTGCTCCTCAGCTGCGGTCATGGTCATGCAGCGACGGTAGAACCGCGCGATGGCGCGGGGAAACCGGAAAACGGCGTCTTGGCCGGGGCAGTGCATACTCCGCCACGCCAGGATGCACGCCCACCGCTTCGCCAGCCCGGCGGACTCGCCACACGACTGACGCTGCTCAGCATCCCCGTCAGCATGCGCCCTGCCACCGGCCGCCTCGCTACCGCCGCCGGACCACGAACGTCAGGCGGGCCTCACGGCGTCCGCCGATTGGGGCGCCGGTAGCTTCAGCGCAAAAATATCGGTAAGCGCTGATCTACCCGGGCCATGCCCGGCAAACCAGGTGCGGCGACACGGCACGAGTCCGCCATCATCTATTCCGTGTCCTCGAAGACTTTTCACCCACCGTGGTCGTCGGACGTAATCAAGGCGATCGCCGACGTCCTAGCCAGCACTGACTGGCCAGGGCTGAGCAACACCGAGATCACCCAGTTGATGGAAATGCTCGGGATCGTCGACGTGGAGGCACCCAACAAGCGCACCCGGCTGTGGGGTGCCCTCCTTAACCAGCAGCACCGCGACCGCGCCAGCAACTGCGTTATCCGGTTCATCGCCGAGGCGATGGCACCGGGACGGCACCTTCAGGACCAGCGTCGGTTTGACGCGCTTCGCGATGGTCTGTCGGAGGCGTTGTCGCTGGTTGGGCTGCGCGTCAATGATCAAGGCAAGGTAGCTCGGGCGGCGGCTACGGCTACCACGCTGGATGAGGTGGCCAGGCTAGCCGGCCGGCTGCGCACCGAGCTCGTGCGTCGTGGCGTCCACCCCGAGGTGCTGCGTTACTGCGAGGAGGAGCTACTGCGCAAGTCGCTGTTCCATGCGGTGTTTGAGGCGACAAAGGGCGTCAGCGAGCGGCTGCGGCAGATGAGCGGGTTCACCAGTGATGGCGCTGGGTTGGTCGACCAGTGTTTCGGAGCTGGAGCCGGCACGCCGGTCGTCCGGATCAATGCCTACCGCACACCCTCCGAGGTCAGCGAGCACAGCGGGTTCGCGAACCTGTTGAGGGGTATTTTCGGGACTTTCCGAAACCCGCCGGCGCACACGCCGCGTGCGACTGCGGGATGGATCCTAACCGAGCCAGACGTGCTCGATCTGTTCTCGATGCTGTCGCTGGTGCACCGCCGCCTTGACGTGTCAAACGTGCGGACCGGACCATGACCTAGCTGCTGGTCACTGGTGGTACCGCTGGTCTAGACGGTCGAAGAATGCGTTGAGCAGGTGCTGGGCGGCATGGTCGTCGGTGAGTTCGGCGCCGCCGAAGCGGTACACCTCGTACCCCTTCAGGCGCAGGTCGCGGTCGTCGGCCACCATCGCGGCGTAGCGACGCGGGTCGGCGCGTCCATCGGGGTCCGCGTAGTGCTGCTTGCCGTCGCATTCAATGACGACTCGGGCCCGGTGCGGCAGGAGCAGCAGGAAATCCATCCGCTGCCGTGAGAGCGGGCCCGGCGCGCGGCGCTGCCCTGCGGTGTACGGGTCGTAGTGTAGGTACACCTGTGGGATCAAGGCGGCTATTCCGGGGCCGAGTCGCCCGTACCGCTCGGCG
This sequence comes from Micromonospora endolithica, assembly GCF_003626595.1. GTDB lineage: Bacteria > Actinomycetota > Actinomycetes > Mycobacteriales > Micromonosporaceae > Micromonospora > Micromonospora endolithica. The sequence goes on from NZ_RBAK01000001.1 coordinate 285,170, forward strand.
TAGGTACGCAGCACGCGCCGCTCGGCGTTGTTGTCGCCAAGCGACTGGTCCAGCCTTTGGTAGAGGCTGCGCCAGACCTCACGTTGCGGCCGGCCGGCCAGGCCCTGCCGGTCGGACCACCAAGCGGTCAACTCGGTCCAGGTCAGCCCGTGCGCAGCCAAGGGCCGGTCGTAGACGAGGCAGTTCTGCTGGTTGCGGATGATGCGCAGGTCGTTATTGACCGCATCGTCGAGCACAATTTCCGGCTTGGGCCCGACTGCGGCGAAGATCAGATTCCTCATCGCGCCGGGCACGCCTGAGCCGATTTGGTGGTAGTCGAAGATCGGCGCGCCACTAACGGCGTCGACCTGGACGAGTTCGTAGCCGTCATGGACCAGCACCGAGTTGAGGAACGTGTGGAGGCGCTCGACCTCGCCCGGGTCGGTGCGTACCGCAGGATGCAGCATCTCGGCCAGGAAACGCAGCAGCGCCTCGTCGTTGTCGACCAGCCCGAAGCGGGAATCGTGGAAGACCCAGTCCTCCTCGTCGTCGTCGTTGGCCACACGATGCTGGACGATGTCCTGGAAAGCCGTAGTGAAGCGGGGGTCGCGGCTGGGTAGCTCGTCCAGGTCGTAAAGCCGGGCCAGGAAGTCGGTTTCGGGCAGGGCGCCGCTCCAGAAGGTGTGCTGTGGTTCCAGGAACTCCATCCGCCCGGCAGGCACTGGACCGCACAGCCGGCACAAGCCCTCACGGAGACGGCGCCGGGTCACCTCAGTGATGCGCCCTGCCGTAGCCGCGCCCTGCTTGGGGAAGGTCATCATCGAGCGGTCGCCGTTATGTGGTCGAAAACCCAGTACTCAGTGACCCGGAAGACCTCGAACAGCCCGACCGCGTCAGCGATGCTGTGCTTGCCGACGGTGTGCAGCTTTACCACGTGTGTCCGCTGAGGCGGGGACAGCTTCGGCCTCCGGCCTTTGACCTTGCCCTTAGGCCAGGTGTTGCCCTTGGAGTAGCGGGAATAGCCGATCAGGGCCGCGGTCATACCGCGGAGTGTACGGATAGCCACCGACATGGAGCCGAGCAGCGGGCGGGCCATCTGAGGTGCGCCCAAGCGGGCCCTTCGCGTTGGTATGGGCCAGTCGAAGCGCCTGTCCCGCGATCGGGGCAGGCACTTCGTCGTGAGGTGTCCTTCCAGCCGGCCGAGCCGATCACGCGCCGCGTCAGCGGCAACTCAACTGGAGCATCCATCACGATAAGGGTGCTCCAATAGCCGGTTGCTCTATACGCACAAGGTCGCCTGCGAGTGATCTCGATCTCATGCTTACAGAAGCCGACCTGATGCTGTATGATTAAAGAGCAAGGATCGGATAGCAGCCCGGACTTGCTACCAACAGCCCACTAGAGGGAGACATGTTGTGATGGAAACCAAGGCCGAAGCGATGCGGCTCGACGCTCTCGACGCGGACCGGCCGGTCGGCATCGTGCCCGACGCCGACTCGCCGGGCAGCCCAAAGCGGGAGGACACCCCCGAGGTCAGCATCCCCGAGACGAACGGCCCGGTGCGCCCGCGTTTGGTGTGGGCGGATCCGCGCGAGCTTCGGGTGCACCCGCGCCAGATTCGTAAGGATCTAGGCGACCTGAGCGAGCTGCGGGACGGCATCGCGCAGAGCGGTGTCTTCCAAGCACTGCTCGGAGTTCCGGGCGAGGATGGCATCTACATCACCCAGGGGCAGCGCCGCCGGGCCGCCGCCATCGAGGCCATCGAGCAGGGATCACCGATGGCATTGGAAGTCCCGGTGCTGGTGCATGACGCGATGGCGGACCTGACCGCCGCCCAGATCGCGTCGATGTTGCAGGAGAATCTGCACCGAAAGGCGCTCACCGCCAGCGAGGAGGCTGGTGGCTACCGGCAACTCACCCTGGAGGGCTGGACTACCGAACAGATCGTGGAGCGAACCGGGCGCAAGAAGGCCCACGTCGAGCGGTCCCTGGCGTTGGCGAAGCAGGGTGCTCAAATCCAGAGCGCCGTCGACAAGGGCGAGCTGACGCTGGAAGACGCCGCCGAGGTCGCCGCGTTCGACGGTGACAAGGCCGCACTCGACCGGATCCTGAAGAAGAGCGGAACGGCGTGGGGCCTGCGCCACCAGGTCGCCAATGAGAAGCGCAAGCGCAGAGTCGCAGAAACCGCCAAGAAGCTGCGCGCCGAGCTGGACAAGGCAGGCGTCGTCGTCGTCGGCAAGCCGAAGGGGTTTCCGCACAGCAGCCGCGAGGCGGCCGTCAAGGATCTGCGTGGCCCCGAGGGCGAGTCGTTGAAGGACGCCGATGTTCGCAACAAGCCCGGATTCGCCGCGTTCATCGACACCTCCGGGCACGACGCCGCGGTGGTGGTGATCTGCCTCAACCCCGACGCGCACGGCTACAAGCGGCGCGGCGTGTACAGCACGTACGTCTCCCCCGCCGAGATCGCCCGCAGGGAGAGCGAGGCTGCCGAGGCCGAAGCCTTCCGCACGGCGTTGCAGACCGCAGGCGATCTGCGCCGCAAGTTCGTGGTGGAGACCTTCGGCAACGCCAAGGCCGCGAAGTCCCTCTACGTCCACGCTCTGCGAGCAACGCTGTCCGACCCAGCGCTGATGAACGGTGGCCCGGACGAGCACGAGCTGCTCACCGGGCTGGTCGGCATCGACCCCGAGAAGGTTGAGATCAACGACGCGGGCGAGGCTCGCCTCGTTCGCCTGCTGGTTGGACGCTGGGTCGCTGGCAACGAGAAAAACCTCAACGACTTCCTCGCCGCACGTTACCGCTTCCGGCGCGACCCGGCGCTGAGCTGGCTCGACCGCCTCAGCGACGCTGGCTATGGCCTGTCCGACGCCGAGCGCGAACTGCGTGACTCGCTGACGCAGAAGCCCGCCGACCAGTCTGTCAACGACTTAGATGAGGACGACTACGAGGACGACGAAGACATCGCGGGCGACGACTACAACCATGGCGACCGCAAAGACGATGGGCCACGTCTGCACGTCGTGCCGGACGGTGCGCTGACTGAGGGCGGCGGCGAAGCTGTCGCGACGCAGACGCCCGCCAACCCTCTGCTTGACGGAGTTGCCGAGAGCGAGCGTCGCAACGATCGAGTGGTGGAGCCGGCGGCGTAGGAAAGGACCGCCGCGTCAATCCGGTGAGGGTGCCTGGCAGACCCGGGCACCCTCACCGCCTCGATCTTGTGAGAACCTGACCGATCACTCTCCACCCAGGGACACGCTCTGGCCTCGCACTCCGGACCAACCAATCCTTGGTCTGACGCCGATGCGATAGTCACCGCCGCTATCACCAACGCCCGCCGTCGGCTAGCACGGTCGTCGAACCGCTACGCCGACGATCTCTTCGAACTCGCCGCCCGCCTCGTCAGCATTCAGCTGCCGTCCGCGCGAACTGTGCTGCTGTCGAAGGCGTATTCGCCAGCCAGCTTATGCACCCGCCTGACACTCGTCGCCGTCCGCGATGCAACAGAGCACTCCTCTGGTACGACCCGGTCGAGCCCTACCCACCACCATCCCGACGCCGTCGCGCTCGGCGTCCCGACTGCCTCGCAGCACCGCGTCAAGAACAAGGACAGCACTCCCGGGAGCGAAGAACCATAAGCCTCGACAACGGCCCGTCATCCTGCCGCACGGACGCCGGCCTGGACTTGGCCGTCGCCTACATCCGCAGCCTGGGCGTGCGATACGAGGAGACCCGGACCATCCTCTACCCAGGTCGACAGCGACAGTCTGGTGGCCCAAGCACCTCGTCCTCCCACGGAGCGCGCGTAAAACCGCCTCCGCCTGACTGCACAAGGGCTGGACCACGAACGCTGCTCGCCACACGCTCACGAGCAGGCGAACCGCCGCCCACAATGGGCAAACCGCCGCCAGGACGCTTGCCCATCGTGGGCGCGTCAGCAACCACAGATCCCGATCACGCACGCAACCGCCCGCAGGAGAGACATGACCCTCCGGACACCACCATCGGCCATACGCAGCAGCAGGAGAATCCTGCGCCACGACGCTGTTACACTCGGCACCAATCTCACGGCGCGCATCCGCTCGTTGTCGAGGTTGTTGGTTGGCGGCCGGGGTGCTGCTGGCACCCGTCCGCGGGTGCATATCCCCGGCCGCCGCACACTTTTGCCCCCCATCCGAGCAGGGACAGACGTGAGAATTCGGGTCGTCGACGGACGGCGGATGACCGACCGCGCCGGCGCCGCCGAGTTCACCGGCCGCAGCGAACACACCATCACCATCCAGACCAGCCCGAAGCGCCGCGCCCAGGGCTCCGGATGGCCCGCACCAATCTCCGGCCCCGAGGGGGTCCTGCTATACCCGCTCGACGAACTGGCGGCTGCAATCGAAGGAATCGCCGAGGCGTCCCGGGCACGCGTCCACTCCATCACCCTCGACGGCGACCCCGACGAACTCATCCCCGCCCTGGAGTTCCGGGCACTCATCGACGCCAAGGCCAGCACCTGGTCCAAGTACGTCGACATGAGCAAGGCGGCCTGGGGGCGCGGCGAAGACGGATACCTGCCCCGTCCGGACCTGGAGGAGCCTTCACCAAAGCGCGGCGTCATCCGCTACTGGAAACGTCACCGGGTGGAACACTGGATCAACAGCCGTCCCGGCCGCGGCGCCGGAGCGGGCCCCCCGGTCCGTACCGAAGCGACCGGCCCGACGGCGGCCAAGTACCGCCGCGTCATGGCCGCGATCCGGCAAGACATCTCGGAAGGCATCTTCGCACCAGGGCAGCGCTTACCCTCCGAGGCAACGCTGGGAACCCGGTACGCAGTCAGCCTCACCACCGTTCGGCGCGCGTTGACCGAGCTCCGCCGTGAAGGGGTCCTGAGCCGCAGCGACGACGGCATCGTGGCGGCCCCCAACACGCCGCCCCATGACGCGTAGCCTCTGAGGGCTTACGAGCATCGGCATACCGATCAGCCAGGCCGCCCCGGTTCCTAGACCAGCGTCGCGGTCGGGTCCGCGCCCGGTACGAAACGCACTCGAACAAGGCCGTCCTCGACCGGTGTGACCGACTCGATCTGGGCCGACATCAGCTCGTAGCGCACGGTCCCCATGACGATTTCGCGGCCGCCGAGACGGACCGTGCAGGGGCGTTCGATCCCGACATCGGCTGTGGTGGGTCTCCCGCAGGGCTGGGGCGTCGGCCAGCCGGACGTGCCCGCGCCCCGAGTCCGACACGTGTACCCCGCCAAGGTGCACGAGCAGGCAGAGGCGACGGGTGGCGCGTCTCGGGTTGCAGGACACCACGCGGCAAGAGCACCCTCCACACCCACTTACGCTGTATGATTAGAGTACGCGCTTGGGGGTCGGCAGCCCCCGCCGCACACCAACACCCGGAGGTCCGAAGACCATGCTGTCCGCGGCAACCGCGCACGCCCTCAGCGAAGCCCTCATCGACACCGAGCGCACCGCCGAGCAAGCCGGATGGGACAACCCACCCCAGTTGCTCGGCATGTTCACCGAAGCCGACACCCCCGTCGAGATCGCGGCAGTCCCTGTGCGCCCCAAGACCTGGCACGCCAGCAACCCGCTGCATCCGGGCGCGTACATCCCGGCCACCGCCATCCTGGAAGTGCTCACCGCCTACTTCACCTCACCCCTCACGCCGGCCTGGCTCAGCGCCTGGCTGCACCAGGACGACCGCGCACCGGTCGGCTCCGCGTTCCTCTGCGAGAACCCGGGAGACTCCCGCACCCCCGGACACCCTTACAGCGACCTCCGAGCGATGCCAGACGCCGCAGACAACGCGATCCGCAGCCTGAGCGCGGCCGACATCGACGGCCGCTACTACTACGTACTTCGACGGCGCGGATCCGACATGGCGTCAGCGAACACCGATCACGACTCGACTCCGCTGATTCGACAGACCACCGCGGGCGCCTGCCTGTACCGACTGCGACACCTCACCCGCCTGGCGTAGCCGATCCCCGGCGCTAACGCAGAATGCGACCCGTCCGCCGCACCCGTCGGAGGACGGCTGTTTCCCGACGCCGCCCCACCCAACGAGACGCGCCGCACGAGGCACGACGGTCAGCGGCCCAGCACAGAACGGCAGACCCGCATGTCTGATAACAAATTCTGGAGCGATGCCACCGGCAAACCCGCCGTCTACGGCCCGGACGATCCGTGGTGGCACGACCAGCAGGACGAGGAAGACGCGCCAAACGCCGAGCGGAGCACCGCCGTGGTACTCGGAGATATCTGGGACGCCGGCGGTGTCGTCCTCTACGACACCCCCGCTAATCTCCGCCGATACCTGCACGATGCCCTGCGACTGCTGGACCTGACAGAGCTGAGCCCAATGCGCACACCCGGGACGCAGTGACGGTCAGCCCGTCGACGCCACCGAGATCGCTCGACCCGATTTTTGTTCCTCGGTTCGTGGTGGTGGCGACCGTTGCTCCCGCCGAGCACCGGGCAGGCCGGACGCTCGCTGCGCTCGCACCCGGTCCGGCCCGCCCTGCCGACTCCGCGCACAGTCACCCTCGCGCCTCAAGGCCGGCACAGGGCCAAGACATTGCCGGAGCGGCCTACGGCCGCGCTGCCCTACCCCTTTTCGGCCGCCGGCTGCGCCGGGATTATCGGTATCGAACGTCGGAAGTAAAATCCGCCGCGGGCTCGGAAAACATCATGCAAAACCCGCATGATCTTTTCCTCGAAACCCCCGCGCCGGATTTGACTGCCGCCGCCCGATACCTGGGCGAGCAAGCTCGCCCCCGGCGGCCGAAAAAGGGGTTGGCCGTGACGTTATCGCCGCGCCGAGCTGATCGCGGCTGGCACGGCCCACCGGGTGATCTTGACGAAAACCAATCGCAGAGAATCGACTCCCGTGTGGACAGCTCAACCCTTAATGCTGTATGATTATAGATGTGAGGGAGGGGATAGCAGCCCCCGACCACACAACCAACAACCCCACAACGAAAGGCAACGCCTGTCATGACCACCCTCGCACTGCCGGACGTCAACCAGAAATTTGCCGCCGAGCGGATCGCGCAGATCAACCGGGCCGCCGACAAGCAGGCGGGCATCGACGCCCAGGTCGCCGCCGGAAAGCTGCGCAACCTCGGCAACGGCCGCTACCTGGTGACCGACCCGGACAGCTGGGACAACGGCGAAGTCCTCACGATGAGCCAGGGCGAGTTGCTGCCCGAACACGGCCTGGACGAGACCACCGGGCAGGTCGCGCTCTACACCACCACGCCCGCGTGGCACCAACTCGGCAACGTCATCCCTGGCGGCACTACCGACATCGACCAGGTGCTCACCCTCGGCGGGATCAACTTCAACGTCAGCCGCCGCCCCGTGCTCTACCAGGCCAACCCCACCGACCAGCTCCGGATCCTGCCGGACCAGTTCGTCAACATCCGCGAGGACACCAACGCCGGTCTCGGCGTGGTCGGAGCCCGCTACGAGGTGCTCCAGAACCGGCAGGGCTTCGAGTTCCTTCAGGACCTCGTCGACGACTACGCCGTGACGTGGGAATCCGCCGGAGCGCTGCGCGAGGGCCGCAAGGTCTTCATCTCCATGCGCCTGCCGCAGACCGTCACCATCGACGCCGAAGGCGTCAACGACGAGGTCGTGCCGTTCATCGTCGCCCTCAACAGCCACGACGGATCGAGCCTGTTCCAGGTTGTCGTCACCCCGTGGCGACCGGTCTGCGGCAACACCGAGCGGTTCGCCGTCCGCGACGCCGTCACCCGCTGGGGTGTGCGCCACACCCGCAACGCCCGCGACCGCATCGAAGAGGCCCGCCGCACCCTGCGCCTGTCGGTCGACTACTTCGACCACTTCGCCGCCGAAGAGGAAGCCCTCGCCCGTACCGAGATCGCTATCAAGGAGTTCCACGAGGTGATCGGCGACCTGTGGACGTCCCCCGACGAGGACGCCCCTGTCCGCACCCGCAACAAGCACGCGAAGCGGCTCGACCTCCTGACCGACCTCTTCGACACCAACGCCGCGCGCCTGGGCCGCACCGCCTACGCCGCCGAGCGGGCCATCACCGAGTTCGCCGACTGGAAAACCACCATCCGCCCGACCGGATCCCTGCGCGGCAACAACCTCGCCGCCCGCGCCACCGCCATGGTGGAGGGCAGCGCCGACGAGCTGAAGAGCAAGGCCCACCGCCGCCTGCTCACCCTTACCCACCGCTGACCCCACCCGGGGCGGGCACCCGATACCCGGTGCCCGCCCCGGCCCGCACGGCCGACACCGCGTCGACGCACATCGAGCGCGCCGACGCGGGCTGCCGCGCCGCACGGCCGCACTCACGCGCAGGAGGGACCATGCCCAAGCCCATCGGACTGCCTCACGGCGTACGCCTACCCCGCACCTTCACCGAGACCGACGCCCGCGACGTGTTCGCCGCGCTCGCCCGCGCCTACGGCTGGACCGGCTACCTGTTCGGCCGCGCCGAAGCACAAGCCCGGATCAGTCCCCTCACTCTCACCGATGCCGAATGGCGACACCTGCACACCACCGAAGAGTGGACCCGGGTCAACACCATGGCACGCCGCGCCGTCGACCACGCCGACGCCATTGGACACGCCCTGCGACAGGCCGGATTCGGTTGCGTAACCTGCACCGAGTTCGTCACCGGCCCGCCCGCCGCAACCTGGCGACGGTGTCCGCGCTGCCTGGCAACCACCACCCTGGCCGAGCTGCAACGCCAACCCTGCCCGGTGGCCAGTGATCCGCCCGCTGCCCACGCCTGGCAAGCGGGCCGGTGCAGCGCCTGCGCGATGCCCGCCCCGACGCTCCGCCTCACCGCCGTACCTGACGCCGCCTAACAACCTGGGGGACACCGGCTACCGCCGGTGTCCCCCACCCGCCGCCGCGCGGTCGCCTCCAACGCGACCCGGACACCCGGAGACGACATGCACAGCCAGCCACAGCAAGCAGCCGACGACGTCATGGCCGACCTCACCCACGCACTACCGCTCATCGGCCGGCACCTAGCCGCGCCTGTGACCGACGCTGGCGACAGCGAGGCCGCCCCAGTCGTCGCCATCACCGGACCACACACCACGATCACCGTCGAGCGAGGCGGCGACACCGGCCACCGAATCACCATCGACATCCACACACCCCGGGCCGCCTGACCATCACATCGGCACCCCATCCGGTCGAGATCCTCGGGCCTACCGACCCGATTTTTGTTCCTCGGTTCGTGGTGGTGGCGACCGTTGCTCCCGCCGAGCACCGGGCAGGCCGGACGCTCGCTGCGCTCGCACCCGGTCCGGCCCGCCCTGCCGACTCCGCGCACAGTCACCCTCGCGCCTCAAGGCCGGCACAGGGCCAAGACATTGCCGGAGCGGCCTACGGCCGCGCTGCCCTACCCCTTTTCGGCCGCCGGCTGCGCCGGGATTATCGGTATCGAACGTCGGAAGTAAAATCCGCCGCGGGCTCGGAAAACATCATGCAAAACCCGCATGATCTTTTCCTCGAAACCCCCGCGCCGGATTTGACTGCCGCCGCCCGATACCTGGGCGAGCAAGCTCGCCCCCGGCGGCCGAAAAAGGGGTTGGCCGTGACGTTATCGCCGCGCCGAGCTGATCGCGGCTGGCACGGCCCACCGGGTGATCTTGACGAAAACCAATCGCAGAGAATCGACTCCCGTGTGGACAGCTCAACCCTTAATGCTGTATGATTATAGATGTGAGGGAGGGGATAGCAGCCCCCGACCACACAACCAACAACCCCACAACGAAAGGCAGCACGATGGGCGAATCTCCCGCCACCTACGAACAGGCCGACCGGATCGCCGCGCTCGTCCGGGTCGTCCGCGCTCGCCACCTCGCGCACCTGCGCCTCACCACCGAGGCAATGCGCGACATCCTGACCGTTCAGGACATCCACGAACGCAGCCGCCGCGTGGTCGTCGTGTTCCTGCACCTGACCATGAGCAAGACCCACCCGGTCACCCCCGAATGCGCCAACCAGATCATCACCGCCGCCGCCTACAAGGCCAACGGCATCGATTGGGCCGCCACCGAGTTCACGATCCGGTGGACCGAGCACGGGCGGTTCTACCTCGACACCCTCAGCGGCGGAGCGACGTTCTGCATGCCCGTCAACCTCACCGCTGACCCGGTCAACGTCGAGCGACACCCGAACGTTTACCTCGCCCCGGCCACCCAGAGCTGACGTCTCCGCCAGGCGGCCGGGACCCGTCCCCCGCGCCCGGCCGCCTCCGGCCCAGCCAGCCACACCCCGCGCGCCCCGATCGCCCACGCCGACGACGTGCCGAGGTGAACACCCCGGAGGCTCCCCCATGCTCGCGTCCAGCCTTACCGCGCTCAATCTCGCGTTAACGGTCGCCATTACTTGGCTCGCCTACAAACAACGATCAACCATCATCAGGCTCAACACCCAGCTGACGATCGCGCAGTACGACGCCGCCCATGACGACCTCACCGGCTTACTCAACCGCCGCGCCATCCTCGCCCACTTGAAAAAGCAACTCGACGCCGCGCGCCCAGTTTCCGTCGCGCTGCTCGACCTTGACGACTTCAAGGGCATCAACGACACCCACGGCCACGACGCCGGAGACGCCGCACTCACCGAGGCCGCACGCCAACTCAAGGCCCTACCTGTGACCATCGGTCGTCTCGGTGGCGACGAATTCCTCATGATCGCCACTGCCGACGAGCGGACCGGATTCGCTCACGCCGCCGCCGCACAAGCCGCCATCGCCAGCGCCCGCATTGACGCGGCCGGGCAGACCGTCCAGTTGTCGGCCACCGCTGGCGTGGCCCACGCCGCCGGAGGGGTCAGCGCGCCGGAACTCCTGCGCCGCGCCGACCGCGCGATGTACGGAGCCAAGATCGCGGGCGCACCGATCCGGGCCTACCACGACCAGATCCCCGACGTGCCCGCCCACGCCCCCCAGCGCCGCCGCACCTACCGCCCGTAACCCATGCCGGGCCGGTGGTCGGGCACCAGCGCCCGCCCACCGGCCCACCACACGAGGAGCCCGCATGAACGCGCTCACCGCGCCAACGCGCATCCTGCCCGCGCTGTCCGCCCCCGACCGCCGCCGGGACGTTCGCCCCCTGCTCGACACCGCTACCCGCACCGTCGCAGCCGCGCTAGACCGACTCGACCTCTGCGCCCACGTCCCCGTGTGGCCAGCAGATCCCATGACAGAGAACTACCACCTACCCACCATCCGCGCCGCCGCCGTCCAGGTCGCGCTACACGCCCGCGACGACCGGTGCGAACGATGCGCCGACCGCCCCCACCAGATGCGCGCCGCCGCCCGACTCGCCGAACTCTGGCTAGAGCTGTCGCGCGCGTGCATCCGCTACGTCACCCAGCCCCAACGGTTCCCACTCCGCCTCACGCAGCGGACCGCCGCATGCCTGGCCGACTTCGTCTCGTGGGTCATCACCGGACGGCCGCACTTCCTGCTAGGCCAACCCGCCTAACCCCACTGTCCGGCCGGGCAGCGCCCGCCGGACAGCGCGCGCGAGACGGCACCGGCGCGCATCGAGCACGCCGCCGCCGGCTGCCGCTCCCGCCCCTCACCCACCGGACCCTGATCCGCCGACCGACGACCCACCCGGAGAGTCCCGATGAGCTGGCACATCCGCCACCCCCGCGACCCACGCCAATCGGTCTGCGGCCTGCCCGCCGCAGACGTGCGCCGATGGGAGACCGAATATCCGCCGCACATCGACTACACCTGCGAAGACTGCTACACCCTGCTACCTGAGGCAGCGCAACCCGACGACGCCACCCACCCGCCGGGCGATGCCACCCTCATCGACACCCTGCGCCAAATCGTCGCCGACCGCCAATACGCCAAGATCGACGGCGTCATTGTCGACACCTGGTCAGCCGCCGTCACCGTCCTGATCTGGGACAACCTCCGCGACGACAAACGACAACGGCTCCTGACCCTGCCGTCGCACGAGCTGATCCTGCGATGCGTCGCGATCTACACCCGGCTCAACGCAAGGAACAGCGACCAGTGAGCCACGGCCGGCTACCCCAGTGGTTCCACTTCGGGCCGTATGTGTTCGACATCGACGCCGCCCAAGCGCTGATCGCCGCGACGCCCCGCGACACCAGCACCGTTGACGTCAACGCCTGGGCCACCGCCTACGGCCTAATCCACCTCGACAACCCGAACCCCTACGCAATCAGCCTCATCGGGCCGGCTCACAACGCCCTCAACCGCACCTACGCCATGACCACCGACCTAGCGCAACCGCTGATCGTGGCGCAAATCGACATCCCCGACGCAGCACCTGCACCACTGCTCATCGACGGAACACACCGGCTGTATCGAGCCTGGCACGAACACCAGCCGCAGCTACCCGCGCACCTGCTCACCGCCGCAGAAACCCGCCAGATCACAGCGCCGCGCTAGCCCACCCGGTCACGCCGGCCCCAACCGGGTGCGCTCGGCCGCCTACGAGGCGGCCGGGCCGCCGCACCGCGACGTCGTCGGCGCGCATCGAGCACGCCACCGCCGGCTGCCGCTCCCGTCACTCCCTGCCGCACGCCACCCACGCCGCAATCCCTCACGTCCCGGAAGGGCACCAGCAATGAGAATGACCCGCCCCGAACTCATCACGATCGCCCACACCTACGCCGACTGGGCGCCCAACTACTACGGTGGACCGCTCGCCCTCGACAGAGAACAGACCGTGCGACACATTGCCGACGGCCACCTCCCCGGGCTCGCTTTGAAGTACGGCCGCCCCGCAGTCTGGGACGCGGTGGCCGCCCACCTCGACGTCAACCCCCACCTGCTCACCGCACCACGCACGACCCAGGCCGAACGCGACAAGCGCCAAGCCGAGCGAGACGCCCACGCCGACCGCTACCTGAAGGCCGCCTACCGCCACTACGTCGCCGCCGAGCCCTACGAAACGCTGGCCCTCATCGACCGCGCCGAACTGACCTCACCCCCCTTCAAGAACTACGACCAGTTCCGCACCGCCACCCACACGAAGACGCCACCCTTCACCCCCACCGACCTCACCGGCACCGCGCTACGCCGCCGGGTTACGCTCCCGCTCACCGCCCGATCCCCGGCCCACCCGTGATGTACCACGGCAGCGATACCCGAGGCTGGGTCTATCCCGGCCGCACCGTCGTCGAAGGGGACTGGCCCGCAGCCATCCCGGAGCACTGCACCGCCACCGACAGCGACACGCAGACGCTCGCTGGTGGCCTCGTGATCGTCTGCACCGGCTGCGGACTCGACTGCACGTAGACGCAGCCCCCGCAGTGTTGGCCGGTCCGAGCGAACCCGACCGGCCAACGCTTGCACCTCAGGCCATCCCATCTCCGCCGGCATCCCCGATCGGCGACGGCCGCGCGTCGGGCACCTGAACAGCCGTGCGGCGCCGACGTGGCAGCACCTCGCCCAGCTCCGCGATCCGCGCTCGCACCGCAGCGCCATCCGCGCCGCGCCGATACGACCGCACCCGGGCAACGTCCACCCCGGTCAAGTCCGCCGCCAAGCCGTCATCACGGAGCACCGTCGCCAGCACCGCCACGGCCAAGCCGTGCGCCGCCGCAGCCTCGCCGACCTCCTCATCCAGCCGCGAAACGGCCTCATGCCGCCGCCGCTGCGCATCCTGGACCGTGCCGGCCGCCTGCTCGACCGCGCGCACCGCCCGCAGCTCCAGTTCCTGCCGCCGCCGCAGCGCCCGGGTCGCGTCATTTCCCGTCTTACTCGCCATTCCTTGACAGTAACGACTGTCCAGATCCGCTCACCAGACCAAGCAACACACCAATTAACCGAACCGTTTGAACCTAGCCAGGATTCTTCACCTTCCCACCGCAGCCGTTCAATTTTGGCCACAGAGCGCCTGGCCTGCCTAGACCTTTGCCACCCCTCCTCTTGTTCAGTTACAGGGGACACACCCCCTTGCATTCTCAACTGCCACATCTCTAATTGATCTTCTACGGTCGGGCCATGTTGACCGTCACGCGCATCTCGCCCGGCGACGGTTACCGCTACGTCATGGAGCAGGTGGCCGCCGGTCGTCATGACCTGCGTCCCCTCGGCGACACGGGCCCGACGCCCTACTACATCAACCACACCGCACGCGGTGAGAGCCCCGGCTGGTGGGCCGGCAACGGCGCCGCCGTCCTCGACGTCAGCGGCTGGGTCACCGAACAACAGATGCGCTATCTGATCGGCCAGGGACGGCATCCCACGACTGGATTTCGGCTTGGTCAGAAATGGCGAATCTACGCGCCGATGACCGACGAATACCGCGACGAAGCGGTACGACGCGCACTGCTGCATCTACCCGACGACGCCACCGTGGAACAGCGCGACAAGGTGTGGCACCGCATCATGAATGCTCCCGAACGGCGGGCGGTGTCCGCCTACGACGTCACGGTCTCCCCCGTGAAGTCCGTGTCGCTGCTGTGGGCTTTCGGCGACGACACGGTCAAGCACGATGTCGTGGCCGCTCATCATGCCGGGGTGCGCTCGCTGCTCGATCACCTCCAGCGGCACGGGGCCTTCACCCGCGCGGGCGCGGCCGGCGTCCGTCAGCTCGACACCGAAGGGCTGGCCGCGCTGGTCTTCGACCATCGGATGAGCCGCGAGCGCGACCCGCAGCTGCACTCGCACATCGTCGTCTCCGCCAAGGTCAAGACGGTCGACGGAAACGGTGAACCGCAGTGGCTGGCGTTGGACGGGCGTGCCTTCTATCGCGCGACCGTCGGCGCCCGCGTCGCCTACGAACGCGCCGTGGAACTCGAGTTGCACCAGCGCCGCGGCGTGACCTTCGCCGCCCGCGGCGACTCCGGGATCCGGGAGATCGTCGGCTTCAGTGAGGCGTCGTTGCGCCACTACGGCAAGCGGCGCGGCGCCATCACCGAGGAGATGGACCGCCGTGTCGACCGCGCCGGACCCGCGGCGCGGTCGACGGCGGCGCAGTGGCGTCGACGCGCCCAGGACGCGACGCTGCGGACCCGCCGCCCGGCCAAAGGCGCGGAGTCCACCGACCAGGCCGTGCAGCGATGGCAGGCCGAGGACCGCAAGGCCCGGCTCGACACTCCCGGTCAGGTACGCCGCGTTCTCACCAGCGACGTGAACGACGACACCGCCGACACGGCGTGGCGCGTCCTGCGCCGCGCCCGTCAGCTGAACCCGGCCGGTGTGGACGAGGAAGCCCTGCGCACGGCTGCCGTTCGACTTGGAATCTCTGGGCCTGAACGCGACCGGGTCATCGACGCGGCAGTACGCAGCGACGTGCGCTTGGCGCTCGCCCGCGCCGTGCACACCCTCGGCCGCGAACGTGCAGTGTTCGGCCACGAGCACCTCGAACTGGCCGTCGGCCGGGTCCTCGGCATTACCCCCGGCGACTCGCCGCAATCCGACTGGCGGAGGGTGCAAACCCTCGCCGGTGATGCCATCGCTCAGAACCTGGGTGGGCTGCGGGTGCTGACTCCGCCCGCCCTCGTGCAGTGGGGACCGACGCTGCTGCGCAGCAGCGACCAGCACAGCGAGTACACCCGCCACCGCGATCTGCAGATGACCACTCACGCCGTCCTCGCCGCCGAGAAGGAAGTCATCACCTACGCCGGCCGCCGCGGCGCCCGCCCCGCCTCCGGCATGGCGATCGACGACGCCGTCACCGCATTTCGGTTGTCGGCGGAGAAGGCCGTTGCACTGCGTTTCCTCGTCGGCGATGACCGGCGCGTCACCGGCGTCGTCGGACCCGCCGGCACCGGCAAGACGTACCTCCAGCGCGCCGTGGTCGCTGTCGCCCGGCACGGCGGCGTGCCGGTGCTCGGACTCACCGTCGGACAGTCCGCCGCGCAGCTGCTCGCCGACGCCACCCGCCAGCCCGACGGGACGATGCTGCGTACCGAAAACATCGCCCGGTGGCTGAGATCCCACGACCGGCCGCCTCCCGGCACGAGCGCCGCCGACTGGCGCTTCGCACCCGGTCAATGGGTCATCATCGACGAGGCGTCGCAGGTTTCCAGCCACGACCTCGCCCGCCTCGTCACCCAACTCGACGCCGTCGGCGGCAAACTCATCCTCGTCGGTGACCCCGCGCAGATCTCCGCCGTCGGACCCGGCGGCCTGTTCCGCTACCTCGACAGCCTCGGCACCACCACCCACCTCTCCCAGGTGCACCGCTTCACCCAACCGTGGGAAGGAGCAGCGTCGCTGCGGCTGCGCACCGGCGACCTCACCGTCCTGGCCGAATACGAACACCGCGGCCGGCTCATCGGAGGGCACCGCACACTGCTCATCGGTCAGATGCTGGACCGGTGGGCCGCCGACATGGCCACCGGCCATCCCAGCATGATGCTCGTCGAGACCGGCGACGAAGCCGCCGACATCGCCCGCCGCGCCCGCGACATCCTCCTGCGCGCCCGCCTCGTCCGCGCCGGCCCCGCCGTGCGCCTCCGTGACGGCAACCACGCCAGTGTCGGCGACATCATCGTCACCCGCCGCAACGACCGTCGCCTCGGCGCCGGTGCCGCGTTCGTCGCCAACCGCGACCAGTGGCGCGTCCAGGCTGTCACCCGTAGCGGGCGGCTCCGGGTCACCAACCTGCGCACCACCGCGAGCGCCGTCCTGCCCGCTCCGTACGTCGCGCGGCACGTCCAGCTCGCCTACGCCCTCACCGTCGACTCCGTCCAAGGGCAGACCGTGCACACCGCCCGCGCGCTCGTCGACGACAGCACTACCCTGGCGCGGCTGTACGTCATGCTCACCCGCGGCCACACCCTCAACGAGGCCTACGTCGTCACCGACGACCACCCCCGAGAAGGCATCCCACCACAACCTCCCACCGCCCGCGTCGCCGTCTTGGCCGACATCATGCGCCGCGCCACACCCGACCGCTCGGCCACCGAAACCGAACACCAACTCTGGGCCGACGTCGACGCCCTGAACACCTGGACACCCATCTACGACGACCTCTCCGCCCGCGCCCGCATCCCCGAATACCTCGCCGTCGTCGCCCGCATCAGCGGACCAACCGTCGCCGACCGGCTCGCACAGGACCTCGCGCTGCCTGCGCTCATCGCCCGCCTCACCACCCTGCGAGAAGCCGGCCACAACCCCGCCGAAGTCCTGCGTCGCGCGATTCGGCCCCGGGAACTAGATTCTGCCGACGACATCGCCGCGGTGCTGTCCTGGCGCATTGACCGCACGATGGCCCGCGCCACCGCCGACCCCGCCATCGCCACCACACCGGCGCTCGCCGCGTCCTACACCGACCGCATGCTCGCCGACCTCACCGGCGACGTCGGAGACGCCCTGCGGCAGGTCGCCGCCATCTGCGACCGCCGCGTCACCGCGCTGGCCGACCTCGCCGCTGAGCAACAACCCGTCTGGGCCCGCGCCCTGGGCGCCGTACCGCAGGACCAGGTGGGCCGCGACCAGTGGCTCGCCCGCGCCGAAATCATCGTCACCTACCGCGACCGCTACCAGCTCACCAGCGACCACCCCATCGGGCCCGAACCCTCCACCGGTGACATCCCCCGATGGAACGCCTGGCACCGCGCCCGCGTCGTGCTCGGCGCAGCCACCCTCGCCGGACATCTCACCACCACCGACGACAACGAGCTCGCGCAGCTCATCACCGCGCAGCAGGCGATCGACGCCACCGCGCCGACCTACGTCGCCGACCAACTCCGCGGCGCGCACCTCGACCTCACCGACGTCGAGCACCGCCACCACGACCTCACCCTGCTTCTCGCCGCCATCAACACCGCCGGCCAGCGCGCCGCCAGCCACGCCCAACACCTGCAACCCCGCTGGTGGCAACGCGGCCCCTCCCGCGCCCGAATGCTCACCGCCCAACAGGAAGCACACCAGCGCGCCGCCGACGCAGCCGGCCACCACGCCAGCCTGAGCACGAAGCTCGCCACCCTCAACGACGTCATCGACCAACGCCGCGAACGCGTCACCGACCTCGAAACCCGCCACGACGAATGGCAGCGCTGGTACACCAACGCCCTGCCCACCCGCTACGCCGGACTCGCCGCCGCCGCCGAACAAACCCGCCGCGCCGCAACCCGCCGCACCGACCTGGCCAACGCCGTCGCCGCGACTACGGCCCGGGTCCGTGCCATCGACGACACCCGCCCACAACCCCACGCCACGCCCGTCGCCGAGCACCTGACACATCAGGCCGATGCCGCCCGGCGCCGCACCGAGCCCACGCCCAGCCACACTGTCGCCGAGGAAATGGAGCTCGAGTGATGGCCGTTCAACCCCATCCCGTCGCGTTCGTCGACGAATCCTGGCTACAGCAACGCGGCAGCCCCGGCGCCTACCTCATGGCCGCCGTCCTCATCGACCAGGACGACGTCGCGCCCGCAATCGCCGCCGCCAACGCCGCCGCCGCAGGCCAGCCCTACCACTCATCCGAGCTGTACCACCGCGGCCACGTCGGCACCATCGAAGCAATGCTCGACGTCGTAGACAACCACGCCGGCTGGTCCGTCGTGTCCGCCCAAGTCCCCCTCGACAACGGCAGGCAAGCCCTCACACCCGACAACCCGCAGAACATGCGCGGCCACCTTGAAGACCAGCGCGAATATGCCCGTCAAGTCAGCCTCGAGCGGCTGCTGCGCTACCTCAACGCTCAACGCGTACGCGACGTCTACTTGGAAAGCCGCGCCAGCATGCGCGAATGGCAGGAAGCCCGCGACGCCGGCAGCCGCCTACCCGCTACCGACCGCACCGACATCCGCGCCTACCGGCGCCTGCTCGACCAAAGCGCGATTAGTCACCGCATGCGCCTCGTGCACGTCAAAGACCGCAGCCACGCTGGCTTGTGGATGGCCGACGCCGTCGCGTGGTCGGCCGGCCGCGCCATCCGCGCCGACGAACCGCAGTGGTGGAACCGCATCGCCGACGTCGCCACCGTCCTCGAAGCAACGACCGGCGCGGAGCTACGCCTCAACGAGAGAGGGGCCGCTCCACCAGATGGCGAACGCGGCCCCCACAACCTGAGCCAAAGCGCCCAGGCCATGTCCTCACCGACAGTGTACTCCGCCGGCCCCGAACCAAACCAGGCCGGCGCCATCCTGCGAAGCCTCGTCGCACAGGCTGACCAGGCCAGGACACCAGCTTCCGACCAGTTGACGCGCGAGGTACTCGGCTACGTACAGCACATCGCCGAACGAGTGGAACAGCTCAGCAGGACTGTCGACCAGATGCTTCCCCGAGCAGCCGGGACATCAGAAACGACGCCCGACCGGACGGCGACTCCTCAACCTCGCCGTGATCTGCACGATGACGTCGAGCCTGCAACTCAACCCGACCTCGGTGAATGAGCAGTCCAGAAGTACCGCCGACACGCACGAACAGCGGCGCACTATCGGAGTCGTTCAACGCGGCGCACGCGGCGCGGCTATCGGCCAGCCGCCGGCGGCTGCTCCGGGTCGGGATCCGAGGAGCGCGGCCCTTCCGGGCCACCACTGGACATGCGCAGCAAGGTTTCGATGCGGGTCACCCGGAAGCGGCGCCCGAGCACGGTGAGGTCATCGACGGGGTTGGCGTCCAGGTCGTCGGCGGCCTGCTGCAAGAAGGCCGTCTGCTCGTCGGTGAGCCTCAACAGGCGCGGCTCGATGTAGCGCAGGCCGAACGCGATCTCGTCGCGCGCCAACTGAGGTGTGGCCACCGCCCGGCTGTACGGCCGCCACGACCCGCCGACGCACTCAGCGGCAGCGTAACGGGCCGGGAGAACCACCCCGAGAGGGTAGGCGGCGACGGCAGCGACGCTCTCGGCGTACACATCGGCGGGCACCTGCCCCCACGGATAGTGCGCCGTCATCAGCTCGACCCGCAACATCGCCTCGCTGACTCCGGTCACCGCTTCCGGGTCGACGACGACGACCTCATCAAGGAAGCTGTCATGGTCCTCAGCATCGCGGGGATCTCGGTCGGTGGGCCGGGGTGGCTCGGGGCCATCCGGACCGAACCGCGCGAACGTGTCCACCCGCACGATCCGATGCGCCCGGCCGGTGACCGTTATCTCGTCGAGCTTCTCCCTGTCCAATACGTCGACAACTGCGGTCAACTCTGTGGCCAGTCCGACGTCCTCGGTCTCGTCCAGCAGCTCGCGCAACCGGTGCGCAAGGATGTCCCGGGCCGCTTGCGGCGTATCCGACACCACAGCACACACCTGCCAGCGTCCGGCCTCGGCCTGCACGGCATGTCCGAACAACGGAGCACCGATCCGAATCCGCGGATACACCTCAGCGCGCCGCGCCGCGTCGTCCTCCATGACCGCACCAACCGGGTCGTCGCGCCGCTGCACACGCAAGACCACTGGTGTGGCCATCTCCTCGTCACCCATAGCAGTCATTGTGTGACTACTCCGGCCATCTAAACAGGTGCCGCGCACGGCGCGAAGCCCGCGGAACGGACGCTGGCCTCACCGAGTGCCACGCCCGGGGCGAGGGCACCGTCCCGGATGCGGTTTCTGGATGGCCGCATTGGCCCGACTGCTGCCAGCCGCGGGACCGCGGCAGCCGGGACCACTGCGAATGAAGCTTCCCGCCCGCCGCTCCACCTCGCTCGAAAGTCGAACGTGTGTACGATCCGACCGTGGTAGAGGAAGTTGTCCGGCGGTGGTGGAACGGCACCTGGGGGCGCTTGACCCGGCGCGACGTGTGGCTGATTCGTCAGACACAGTGGCAGGTCGTGGCGCGCACAGGAGACACCGAGAGCGGGAAGGTGCTGCGGTGGACGTATGACTCCCACGACGAGGCCGAGGCGATGGTCGGTCGACTCCTGCGCTCCGAGACCGCGGGGCGATGGCGCGAGCAGCAAAGCGGACCTCCGCCCCATCAGGGCCGCTCCGCCGGCGGCGACTCGTCGTGAAGCGCCGACGTCGCGCCATCACCTTTGCAGACGCGACGTTGCCCGACGAAGGATTGATACGCAGGCAGGATCCCCGCATGCCGTGAGTCGCTGGTCAACGCCCCGCGCTTTGGTGATACTCATTCACGACGTCCTGCGGGATCCGTCCCCGATCTGAAACGTTCTTACCGGCTCTCTTGGCCCAATCCCGGATCGCCTTGTTCTGCTCCCGGCCGACGACGATACCGCCGCCGACACGGCGAGAACCGGCTGGAGTTGCAGAAGTCCGGGCTACGCGCCCGCCGACAGCGACGCCACCACGGCCAACCTTCGCCCCATGACTGGTGTAGGGCTCAAGAACGCCCCGGAGCTTTTCGGCATTGGGAGCCGACAGGTCGATCTCATACTGGACACCATCGAGAGCGAACTTGACGGTTTCGTCGGCGTCACCGCCGTCCAAGTCGTCGACAAGCTTATGAATGATTTGCTTAGCCACGGCGTCATCCTTCCAGCCTTAAGAAGCGTGACCCGGATAGTAACCCCCCGCACCGGATAACGGAAATTTGAGGCTCACCCTCTGGGCGATGGCTACGTTCACCCATCCTCACCCATCACCGTCGTGCGGAAAGGCCAGCGTCGGTGCCGAGCCAAGAACAAGGAGTGACTTGTGCGCATCAGGCAAACGCCTCAGCTTCACTGCTGGCTGCGATCCCTTCGTCACCGAAACATGGGATTTCCAATGAGCGCCTCTGCGAAAAGGCACTTTCCGGCCTGGCAGGCGCCTTGAGCACAGGGCACTGGCCGGGCACATCGGGTCGGATTCTTCGCTAGGTGCCAAGTAACCAACGGAGCCATTGTCTCGGGCCGGCCATCGCGTCGGCCGGGATACCGAGAGCTCCTGGGTAGATCCGTTCGTAAGCTGCGCTGACGGCGGCGGCGGAGCGCGGGTTACCAAGAAGCCAGGGAGCAGCGGCGCGGTATGGCTCCAGTTTGGCGTGCGGGCCGCTGCCGGAGATCGTTCCCTCGAGTAGGCCGCGGTCGCGAAGAGCGCGCCACATCCGGTCAGCTGGGCCGTCGTAGCTGTCGCCCCAATTGCCCTCTCCCCAGGTGCTCATGGCGTCGATGCGCAGCGGGAGTGCCTCGATCTCTAATTCGGCGGCCATGATCGGTAGCCCGAGAATGCGGAGAGCGTGCGTGCGGTGGGTGCCGTTTCTGCCGATGCGGTGTAGGGGTCCTGCGGGACCGTTGTAGCGCAGCATGCAGGCGTGTCCGAGGTCGGTGAGGATTTCGGTGAAGGCGATGCCGGGGTCGTCGGCTGTCAGCAGTTTCTCGATGATCAGGCCGACTACTTGCGGTCGGTGGGACGCGAAGTCGTTCCAGGATGAGGCGTTGCCGCCGATGACTGTGTCGAGGTCGATCCAGTCGTTGAAGGCGATGCTGCCAAGGTAGACGTCGTCGTCGGAGTCGGGCATGCAGTCGACGACGCCGGAGGTCAGCGGTGCGGTGCGGTTGAGCAACTCCGCACGGGCCAAGATTTGCTCGCCGAGGTTGAGACCGCTCCACCGGCTCCTGATCTGGGCGAGTGCCGCGGTGACCGCCGAGAGCGAGGCGGTGCTGTCGCGCACGAAGTCGACGAGCGGCGGAGGACCGTCGTAGCCTTCATCTGAGATTCGACGGCGTCGGGGGGTCTGAGGTGGGTTAGTCGTCCACCGCACAACGGCGTTGGCACCCGCAGGCGTTGACAGCTGCCTCAGCAGATCCTCGGCGGCAAGTCCGTTGACAACCATGCCGCTGACGTGGCGGTCGCCCTCCTGGGCTGCGAAGGATGTTGGGCCGGTGGTCACAGCCGTCCACGACACCGTGACGTCAGCGGGCGGGGCGTGATCGGCTCTGCGAACCAGCCGCTCGTAGAGAGCCGCGGCCCACGCTGCGTAGTCATCCGGGGCCGATTCCGGGGGCGGAACGTCGCCATCGGCTCGCGTTTGTACCGGGACGTCCGTAGGCTCCAGTAGCGGGATTGCTGCGCCGGTAGATGGCGCCGGTAGTACCACTACCGGGGAGGACCGGTGCCTGCCAAAGGCGGGAACTGATAGCAGTACCCACCAGACACCACTGATAGCCGCCGCGATCCAGCGCCCGTCCCCAGGTGTCGCAGATGCCACCATCGCCGTCGTAGCCGCTCCGTACAGAACCCATCCGATGCGTGCGGCGACGACACGCAGCACGCACATGGCCAGCAGCACCACGCCCGTGATGCACCACGTCCACCACAAGGTGGTCGCGGGGATCGCCAGACCCTCAGCGTGGGTCTCCAGGTATCGGCGCACCGGCGCGAGCACGATTTGCGCGTACGCCTGCTCGTGGACCCAGCCGCTGAGCGCCGCGATCGCGTCACCTGCGGCGAACAGCAGCCCTCGCACGACCGGCACGATCAGCATCAGGACAACGCCGACCCCAACTCCAGCGACCGCGAGGACCAACCACAGAGGCGGCCAGTTGCTGCTTTGCGTGTCCCGCGCCTGCTCCCAGAGGTGCTTGGTGATCGTCAGCAGAACGTCCCGTGGGCCGGGCGCTCGCTCGCTGGTCGTCTCAGGTTCGCCTTCGCGGCCCTTGGGGACGGTGCCGTGACCCATATACGCCTCACTTCATCTACCACCATTGATCGGCTACAGGATGCTATGGAAGTACGACGCGGCGGCAGCCCGGCGGCTTGCGGTCTCACGCAGCTCCTTCACTCAGCTTTCGACAACGCAGCATGGGCTCCTACTACGGCGACCGCCGGCAGCGCCGCCACCGCGGCGAGTGCGACGGGCAGTCCCCACGGCTGCCACAGCGCCGAACATGCGGATGCGCCCACCGCTCCCCCGATAAAGAACATGAGGTTCAGCAAGCCGAGCGCGCCGCCTCGTTGCCGAGGGGCGACGCCGGCGGTAATGGCGGCGGTCAGGGTTGTCTGCGCGATGGCGAAGGCGGCGAACCCGACAGTTGCGGCACCCATAAGTGCTACCGGGCGATGGTTCCACGCGGCGAGCAGCAGGCTGACGCTGAACAACGCCGTCACGCCGACCAGCACCTGCCGGCGCGCGGCGTCACCCGATGCGCGACCGGCGAGGCGGGCAGCCACCGCCGCCACGATCGCGCTAGGCACGAGCAGTAGCCCGATGTCCTGAGCGGAGTAGTCGAGGCGGGTGAGCAACTGCGGGACGGCGTATACGCAGGCGAACAGGCCGCCGTAGACGCCAGCGCCGGCCAGCCCGGCGAGGACGAACCGTCGCTGGCTGATCACCGCGGGGACGAAGCCGTCGGGGTGCCGTCGGCGGTGGCGATCCATCAGGACGGCGAGCGCACAGGTGCCCGCGACGAGACCGACGACGGCCGGCGGCGGAAAGTCCAGGGCGGTGGATTGAATCGTCAGGAGCAGACCTGCTGCGGTGACGACCAGCAAGCCTGCGCCGATCCAGTCGACCCGTGCCTGAACTCTCTGGCGGGGTTGGGCGAGCGGCCAGCACAGCGGTAGAGCGGCCAGCGACAGTGCCGGCAGGACGAGAGCAGCTCTCCAGGACGTGGTGACGGCCAGTGCCCCGGCCAGCGGTGCGGTGGCCGAGAACAACGCCATCGCGGCGCCGAGGCGGGCCAGCACCGCCGGTCGTTGCGTTGCCGGCCGACCGGCGGCGAGGGTGAGGGCGGTCGCGGTCATCGCCCCAGATCCCGCGGCGAGCAGTGCCCGGCCCGCGACGGCTACAGCGAGGATGGCCGCGAACGCGCAGAGGGTCGCGCCTGCCGCGAGCAGCGCCGCCCCGAGCCTGAGTGTGCGTGGTGGTCCCCAGATGTCGGTGGCGCGTCCGGCGACGGCGGCGCCGACGCCGAGGCCCAGGGCGTGGATGGTCAGGATCCACACGGCCGTTGCCGGCGCGGTGTGCAGCCTGTCGGCGGCGACGGGCAGAGCGACGGCAGCGGCGCTGACGCCGTAGATCGCTGGCCCGTAGAGGGCACCGAGGCGCCATCCCACGCTGGCCGCCGATGCTTCGGTGGGTACGACTATGTTAGTCACTAGATGGCCCCTTTGCCGGTTTCCGGACAGGGGTGACGGCGGTCGCCGGTCAGGGAAGTGCCGGCGACCGCCGTCGAGCGTCACCGCTCGCTGGGGGGACGGCTTCGGGTGGAAGCAGAGATCCCGGCACCCGGATTCATGAGGTTGTACGCCCGGCGGGGTTGGACATCTACCACTGCGATTCGCCGTGACGTCGTACCCGCGGTGGGCCTCGCCACCGGAGTACCGGCCGGCAGGTCGCGAGGCGCCGGGTGGTAGCGCCGCCACGCCATGGCCGCGACGGCAACCGCCGCCGGAAGGACCACCAGAGCACCTCCGCACACGACGACTCCGCCGACGACAGCCGCACCCACGGCCGCGCCACTGCGGATCAGCGGTGAGCCGAGGAGTCGTACTGCTGCGGCGAGCCCGAGCAGGGTGACCGATGCCACGAGGACCGAGAACGCGCGCATCAGCAGGTCCACGTCCACGACAGTCGGTGCGGCCAGCGCCGCGACGGCGACCACTGCCGCGCAGCTCGCTTGCACCGCGAGGCTGCGCCGCGGTACTCCGTCGACACCGGTGACGCCGAACCAGGCCGGGAAGGCGCCGTCGCGGCCCAGCGCCGCGCCGGCGCGTGCCGCGGCGGCGATGAAGGTGAAGCAGGCGCCGAAGGTCAGCAGCAGCGCGCACAGCGCAGCCGCCGCCGCTGCGCCGCCGCCGGCCTGCGGGCCGAGTAGGCGCAGCAGCGGCACTTCGTTCTGCCCGGCGGACGCGCCGAGCACACCGACGGTGCAGATCGCCAGCCCGGCGTACAGCACCGCGATGATGCTCACACTTGCGGTAGCCACGATCGGCAGCTGGCGGCGGGGGTGCGCGAATTCGCCCGCCAGGTGAGCGGCGGCTTCCCATCCGCAGATCGCGACGAAGAGCACCGCGGCGGCGCTGGCGATACCCGGGAGGCCCTGCGGGGCGAACGGTGTGAACCGGCTGGCCGCGATGTGCGGCACCGACACGACGATCACCGTGACCAGGAGCGCGCAGAGACCACCGGTGAGCGCCAGATGTAGGCGGCCGGACAGATGCAGCCCGACAAGGTTCATCGCGTATGCCGCCGCGAGCATGACGGCGGCGATCCCTGCCGCGGCGTCCGGCCCGGTGTCCAGCGCGGTGGCGGCGTAGCGGGCGCCGGCCATGGCGCCGGCGACCATGCCCATCGGCACCGCCGTGTAGAACCACCACCCGACAACGGTTCCGGCTTTGGGTCCGAACGCCCGTCGGGTGAAGGTGGCCACCCCGCCGGAGTCGGGGTATCGGATGCCGAGGGCGGTGAACGCCGCCGCGATCGGCACCGACACGGCCAGCATGGCAGCCCAGGCCAGCAGCGACGCCGGACCGGCGGCGTGCACGGCGAGCGCGGGAAGCACCAACACGCCGGGCCCGAGCACCGCCCCGACGTACAGGGCGGCGCCCCGAGCCACACCAATGCGCGCGGTCACCGGGCCGCGCCCGGCTCGCCGGTGGTGCTGTCCTGCTGCGAGCGGGTGGCCAGGGCCCGCAGAACTCGGGCCAGGCTCTCCCCCGACGGCATGCCCGGCTCGCCGAACAGCCGCGCCTGCTCGGCCTCGACCGGGCCTTGGACGCGGCGAGCCAGGTCCATACCGGCCTGGGTCGGGCGAAGAACTACCCGCCGCCGGTCGCCCTCCTGCAGTTCCCGGCGCACCAGCCCTCGGTCAACGAGCGACACGAGAGCGTTGGTCAGGGTGGCCTTGGCGATTCCCACCTCGGCGGCGGCCGCGCGTGTTTCAACCGC
The DNA here is from genome assembly GCF_003626595.1 of Micromonospora endolithica. GTDB lineage: Bacteria > Actinomycetota > Actinomycetes > Mycobacteriales > Micromonosporaceae > Micromonospora > Micromonospora endolithica. The sequence continues at coordinate 311,854 of NZ_RBAK01000001.1, forward strand.
CCGACGCGCGCACACCAACACGAGCACGTCGTAAGTGGTCCAGGTCAACCCTTCATCGCGCAGCACATCGCGTTCAATTTGGGCGCGCAGTGTGTTGGCGGTGCGGACCAGCTGCGCCAGCGGCCCCGGCCGCGGCGTCGGCATCCGAGCGGCGTTGACCGGCGGTCGGTAGACCCCGGCGACTCGTCGTGGGCGGCGGTCCGTGGCGGCGCTCACAGCATCCACCTGCGCCGTGCTGGGCGCCGGTTGGGCTTGCGGTTGCGGCGCTGGCCGATCTGGCCGCCGCGGTCGGTCGGCGGCGGCGGTTGCGGCGCCGGCCGGCGCGGACGCTCGGTGTCCTCATCCTCGTCGTACATGTCTTCTCCCCCGTGCTGTGGCTGATGACCTGCCTGCCGTCTTCTGCTGACGCCTCACCTCCTTCCGCCAAGTGCCGCGCCGCGTTGACGCATGAACGGCACCGGGTCGGTGGAGTTGGAGTTGTCCAGGTCGCACCGCGACCCGGAACAGACCCGCTGGTGGGTTTGGAAGTGCAGGTGCGGACCGGAAGAGTGGCCGCTGGTGCCGACCAGGCCGATCCGCTGGCCGGCCTGCACGGTCTCCCCTTCGGTGACGTCGGGCCGGCGGATCATGTGGCAGTACCGGGTGCCATACCCGTCGGCGTGCACGAGGTCGACGTACCAGCCGCACCCCCGGGTGGCGGGGCTGCCGTCGATGTCGCAGTTGCCGGTGCTCGGGTCGCAGCCCGCCCACGCCACCTGCCCGCCGCTGGCCGCGTGGATGACGGTGTTGCGCGGCACGCTCAGGTCGACACCGGCGTGCAATCTGCCGTTACGCGGCCCGTAGCCGCTTCCCACCGCGGCGCGTAGCGGCACCGTCCACCCCGACGCCCCCACCGTCGCCGGCCCGCCCGGGCATCGGGCGAGGCTTGCCCCGGGCAGGTCGGCGACCGATTCGACGCCCGCCACCGCGCCGACGACCTGCTCGGCTTCGTGCTCGTACTCGCCGTACTTGTCGGGGAACGCGGAGACCTGGACGCGTTGCGCGGCGACGGTCAACGGCAGGCTCTCCCACCCGTTGATGCGCTGCAGCTTGTCGTAGAACTTCGAGGCGGCGTAGACGGGGTCGAGGATTTGCGCGGGCGTGCCCCATCCCTGGCTGGGGCGCTGCTGGAACAGCCCGAGGGAGTCGCGGTCACCGCCGCGCAGGTTCCGCAGGCTCGATTCCACCATCGCCGTGGCCACCGCGATGACCCACCCCCGGGCCGGCACACCTAGCTGCCGTCCCACGGCGACGATCTGCGCGGCGTTGCCGACCTGCTCGGCGTTCCACCGCCCCACCTGCCCGACACCGCCGGTGGCTGGTTGCTGCGACGGATCCGCGGCGGTGCACGCCGCTGCGGGAGCGTCGTCGGTGAGCACCACCGTCAGCGGCAGTCCGCACAGCAGCAGAAGCGCGGCTGTGACCGCCACACCGAGCGCGACCTGTCCGCGTTTCACCGGGTCGCAGCCTCCTCGCGGACGCCGAGCGTGGCGACGAGCCACCGGTCGCCGCTGCGCACACACACCACCCGCAGCATCCCGGCGTCGGTGGGAACGTCGACGTCGGTTCGCTCGGCGGTGGCCGCCGCCGCCCGACCCGGACCGGTGATCCGGGTCGCGGGCACGTTCGCCGGGTTCACCGTGGCCAGCAGGTCCGCGTAGGCGGCGACGGAGTAGGGGCGCACGCCCGCCCACCATCGGTCGGCGGGCAGCTCGGGGCGGGCCCAGGCCCGCACGAACCGCACGGCGGTGGTCGTCGCTGCCGGATCGGCAGTGCCGGAGGCGGCCGGCAGGACACCGTCGGGATCGGGGGCCAGCGTCCGAGCCCGCGCCGCCGGTTCGGTAGACGGTCCGCCAGCGGGTGCGCTGGCGGTTGGAGCGGGCCCGGTCGACGTACACGCGGTGAGCAACAGCGTGGCCACCCCCGCGATGGCCGCCCTGACACCGTGACGTCGACTCACCGCGGCTCCTCGGGCGGGACCGGCTCGGCGGGCGCACCGAGCGCGGTGTTGAGGTGCTGGCCCAGCAGACGCACCTGGTGATGGATGTCCACGAGTTGCGGGCGTGCTTGCGGATCGCGGGTCACCACGTCGACGAGAGCGTCGATGTCGTGGCGCAGCCGCTCCAGGCCGGCGCCGATGCGATCCATCGGCGCCTTCGCGGTCCGTGCGGTGCTCATTCGTCCACGTCGCGGGTGTAGTCCCCGTCGAGGTGCCCGTCGCTGGCCCAGTCCAGCTCCGTCTCCCGCCGCGTCATCTCGTCCAGTTCCGCCCATTGCTGCCTGTCCTCCTGCTGGTCGTCGCGCCAGTCGTGGCGCGCGTCGTGAAACTCGGCGATGTACTCCTGCAGGGTGTCAACGCCCGTACGCAGCCCGAACAGGGCCGCTTCGAAGCGTTGCCAGTCCCAGACGCTGGTGACCTCGGCTGGCTGCGTCATGTCGTCCCTCCTTGCGGTTGCGCCGTCGTGCGTGGCCGGACACCGATGTCATCGGTGACAGCCCGCTCGGCGTCGTCCGGCCACGGCTGCGACCAGATGGTGTCGCCGCTGCGGGGTGTGTGGTGGCCGTGCCGGCAGCGGGTGGTGTCCCATGCCTGCCAGCGGTGCCGGGCGCGGTGCAGCGCCTCGTGCCAGCGCAGCGGTGCGTCCGGGTCGGCCTTGCCCGAGTAGGCGTGGTGCCAGGACACGCTCAGCGCGGTCAGCTCTTCCACCAGCGCCGGGTGCGCCGGCCAGCACGCCCCGAGGTCCTGGGCCAGGCCGTAGCGGTCCACGAGCCACCGCGTCCACGTGACCAGCCACGCCCACAGCTGCCGCGCGGCATCGGCGTCCAGGTCGCGCCAGCAGTAGCCCGCCGGCGCCCACCCGCCCGGTGCATCGAGCGTGTCGACGCGGTCGGTGAGAGCGACGTGCGCCTCGGCGAGCTGCTCGACGCTGCCGCGCAGGGTGTCGATGAGTTCGGCGAGCTCCGCAAGCGCCCGCTGCTCCTCCGATGCTTGCTGCGGCAGCTCGAACTGGAATGCGCGCTGCGTCATCAGGAACGCCGCCTTTCGAGGCGGGCGGTGAACGCGGCCTGCGCGGCGCGGAACCGGTCGGCGTCCGGGCGTTCCCACCATGCCGGCTGGACCACTTCGACGGGGGGCATGTTCCCGAGCAGCACCAGGGCGTGGCCGGCGGGCAGGGTGCGCAGCTCGGCGAGGTCGAGCAGGTTCTCTCGGCGGCTGTTCTCCTGCACGCTGGCGCGCCCGCCGCCCCAGGACGCCGCCGACGTCACTTCCTGCACCTGCCCGAGCAGCGACTGTGCGTCCTTGAGCGCGGACACATCCTGCATGCCGCCCATGACGAAGCGGGCGTTCACGCCGTCGCGCAGGGCCTGGCCGCCGTCGCGTCCCCACCGCTGCTGCAACTGGTGGGTGTTCTGGCAGCACAGCGACAGGGCGATACCGGAGCCGCCGCCCTCGGACACCAGCTCGGGTAGCGACGGCAGCGGCGCGATGTTGGTGATCTCGTCTCCGACTAGATACAGGCAGGGCTCGACCCGGCCGCCCACGGCAACCAGCGCGCGTTGCAGGGTGCGGTAGATGATGTCTTCGGCGATGGCGGCGAACAGCGGCGCGACCAGCGACTGCCCGCTGCGGGTGCCGACCAGGTAGAGGGTGCCGGAGGCGTCCAGCCACGGCTCCGGCCGGAACTGCTGCCCGCGTGGCGGGGAGCAGGCGTGCAGGATCCGCGGGTTGCTGAACGCGTCCAGCGCGCCGAAGACGACGGACTGGATGGCGTCTCGGCTGCGTCCGGTGGATTCGCGGTGAAACGCCAACCGGTCGGCCCACACCGTCTGCTGGTGGTGGCGAAGGATCCGTTCCGCCCGAGCGTCGCTGGGATTGGCCGCCCAGCCAGCGACGTCGGTCAGGGTGGTCTTCTCGTCGAGGGCGGCGGCGTGGAGTAGCCCGCGAATGATGGACGCGGCTTGGTCTTGGAAGTATTGGCCGTTCTCGACGTCGGCCTTGAGGCCGGCGCCGGCGGCGAACCCTTTCGCCCGAAGCGCGGCGATGTCGGGATCCTCCGCGCCCTCGATCGGGGACCACCGCAGCCGGGGAACCCCGGGAAGCTGTCCCTGCGGTTCGAAGATCCACGTCGGGCCGATCTGCGCGCGCAGGTCGTAGGTGACGGCGGCGACGTCGAGGCGGGTGGAGGTGGTGATGACCGCGCCGCGGGCGTCCGCGACCCGGGGCACGACGTAGCGGCTTGTCTTGCCCGCGAAGCGGGCCGCGCCGGCGAGCAGTTCGGTGTATTCGTTGGCCAGGTACAGCGGCTCCCCGGTGAGCGCGTGGTCGCCCAGGCGCCGCGCCACCTCCAGCGGATCGGCGCGACGCCGGGTCTTGGCCTGCACGATCTCGGGGCGGTCGGTCTCCCGGATGGTCAGCGCGGGACGCAGCACGTCGACGCGGCGCAGCACCGCCGCAGCGGTCACGACCTGGTCGAGGTCCTTGCGGCGAGCGAATCCGTGCCGCTGCACCCGTCGCTGCGCGACGCGGACCGCCGGCACCGCGAGGCCCACGACGGCGGCGCTGAGCAGCACGAGCCACAGCACGTACAGCAGGCTGGTCGGTGGCAGGTCCGCGCGGGCGGCGGCGGGCCACGCCGCAGCGGGGTCCCCGCCGTTGAGGATCATCCGGACGGCGATGCCGGGCGCGTCCGTCGGGGAGGTGTCCGGCCAGGCCGCGTGGGTGAGCAGGCCGCCGAGCTGCCCGGCCAGCCACAGCGTGCAGGTGCCCAGCACGACGAGCGTCGCGGCGATGCCCAGCAGCGCCAGCCGGGCGAGGATGTCGGCTCGCGGCATGCCGCGCTTGGGCAGCCGGTGCCCGGGGGACATGAGGGAGCCGGCCATCACGGCACCTGCCCCACCGCGGCGGACTCCCGCGCCTCGTACTCCGCGTCGGTCAGCTCCCGCCCTTGCCGATCCGGGTCGACGCGCATGCGGCTGTCGGTGTCGACCATCGCCTTCTCCACCCGGGAGAGCTGGTGTTTGACGACGTAGGAGCGCAGCCCGACCTTCCACAGCCCGAGGCCGCGCCGAAGGTGCAGCAGCAGGTTGGTTTCCACATCGGTGGTGCCCAAGAACTCGCGTGCGGCGTCCAGCGAGCCGGCGGCCTGGCGGTAGGACACCCGAACGCCGGTGTCCTCGATCAGCCCGCGGGCGATGCGGACCTGCTCGGAGTCGGCGCTGCCGCTGGCCGCAAGGTCCGAGAATCGGTGGAAGGCCAGGATGTTTTCTGTGCCCAGCGCGCGGGCGAGTTTCAGTTGCTCGCGCATCCGCCGCACCAGGCCGAGGTGGCGGGTGATCAGGGCGAACTCGTCGTACAGGCACACCCTGGGTGGTGCGTCGGGGCGGGTCAGTTCCGCCTCCAGCCAGGATTGGGCGCAGGTCATCGCCATCGCCGTCATCTGATCCGACGTGCGCACCGCCCGCAGGTCGAGGATCGCCCCCGGTTGGTCGAAGTCCACCGTCAGCGTCGCCGCAGCCGGAGCGTCGAAAATCCCGCCGAGGGCGCCCGTGATCAGCCGCTCCAGCGCGAGGCGGACCCGGCGGCTGTCGGCAGCGAACTGGTCGACCTGGTAGTGCACCCCGGCGAGGCGGTGCGCCCACGCCTGCGGATCACCCATCGCTCGTAGCACCAATGACAGGGTCGGGGTGGCCAGCCGGCCGGCGCTGGTGCCGTCATCGCCACGGGTCACCGCGTCGAGGGCGTATTCGGTCAGCGACCGCTCCGCCTCGCTCAACGGCCCGCCGAGCTGGATCTCCAGGAGTCCTTCGAGCAGCAGCAGCCGCCGGGCCCGCTGGATCTGCAGCCACTGCTCCTCCCTCTGCCCCGGCTGGCGGCGGATGCCGGCGAGGGGGTTCATCACCACGCCCGCACCGGGACCGATGCGTACCGGCCGGATCCCAGCGGCTTGGGCCAGGGCGTCGTATTCGCCTTTGACGTCAACGATGTAGAAGCGGGTGCCGAACGGGATGCCCCGGAACGCGATGGTCTTGAGCAGCGACGACTTCGCCGATCCGATCTCGCCGGTGACCACCATGTTCGGGGCGCTGAGCACCCCGGCGCGGTACAGCTCCCGCATCGAGAACACGAACCCGGTCCGGGAGTACACCTCCTGCCCGATCAGCGGTCCGTCCACGCCGAGGCCGGGATCGGCGACAAACGGGTACACGCTGCACAGCTGCGCGCTGGTGGTGACCAGCGGCGGCAGCCGCAGCCTCCAGAACACCCGCCCCGCCGCGCGTCCGAGAGCGCCGCGCCCGTCGACCGGCGGCGGGCCCAGCAGCCGCTGCGATATCCGGCGCAGCGCGCGTTGCTCGCGCGCCAGGTCGGCCTGCGCCGCCGCGAGGTCCCTCCGCTGCGCAGCCTGTTCGATGCGTTGCGTGAGCGATCCTTCTCGCCGCACCCGTGCCCGGCTCACGCCATCCACCCCCGCATCGGCTTGAGCCCACGTGCCAGGGGCAGCGCTCCGGCGACGAAGCCCTGGTCCTGCTCGCCGTAGAGAACGACGGCTTGGCAGCCGGTGCGTCCCAGGACGCGTTTAATGGCGCGGACGTCGTGACGCAGCTGCTCTTCGCTGCCGGCGGTGACGGTGACGACGATCGCGTAGCGGTAGCGCACGTGCCCGGCGGCCTGCTCCCGGTCGACCTGCTCCACCGAGCGGGCTTCGTCGTCTTCGCGGGCGGTGCGCACTAGCCGCATCTTGCGTTTGGTGATCTCGTCACCGGCGCGGGCTACCTTGTCGCGGCGCGTCGCGAGCTGGGCCAGTTGCGCGGGCACCGGCTCTGCCACGACCGTCACCGCGCGTCGGCCGGCGGTGCGGGTGAACAGGGCGGTCATCCACGTCATAGCGACTGGCTGGCGCGGCATCTCGTATACCCACAGGGTTTGGGAGAACCCGGAGTCGTGGCGGTAGGACGACCAGCCGACGCTCTCGGCGGCGATCGGCCCGGCCATGTGCGGCGCCACCCCTGCCGTGGTCGCGGTCCGCATGTCCACATGCGGCTGGTCCTCCGGGTCGAACTGGGTGCGCAGCACCGCCGCGTACTGTCGGGGCGTCAACCAGCCCACGGTGTCGACGCCGGCCTCCCCGACCGCGGCGCGCACACCGCCGAGCTTGTCCAGCACGACGGTGGCGATGGCCGCGTCGGTGCCGCCCGCGTCGGCGATCTCCGCCGACAGCTTCTTCGTGTCGAACACGACGCTGAGGTACACCTCGTGGCGCTGCGTCGACGGGGCCGCCCCGGCGGTCAACTCGGCGAGGGACCGGTACGCGGGCGTGTCGGTGTCGACCGCCGCCTGCACCAGGTAGCGCTGCGCCCGGTTCCCGGCGTCCGGCACCGCGCGGGCCGTCAGCGCCCACCTGGCCAGACCGCCGTCGGCGTACTCGGTGCCCAGCAGGTTCAGCACGTCCGCCCACGCGGACAAGCGCTGCTGCTGCACCGACATGTCGGCCAAGACCAGGTTACTGCCCGCGCACAGTAGCGCCGCGGTAACGGTGTTCTCCCGGCGGTGATGCAGCAACCCCACCTCGGTCAGCCCGTCAGCGGCGACCGCCGGCAGCCAGCGGTACCCGGCGGCCGGACCCGGAAGGTGCAGATGCGTGCTGCCGGGGGTGGCGGCGAAGACACCACCGCGGTAGCGGTCTTGCCGGACGGCCCGCTGGGTCAGCGCGCCGGCAATGATGGGCGCCCACTCGGTGACCCGGCGGCCCCGCAGCCGCAGCAGACCCACCGTGAGCAGCACCAATGCCGCCAGCAGCATGCCGCCGGCGGTGCCCTGACAGCCGGCCGCCAGGAGGTTCGCGGCGATGACCAGGCAGATCACGCCGGCCACGGCCATGCCGATCTGGCCCCACGAGAAGCCCATGATCGAGCCGCGCGTGGACCGCGGTGGGAACTGGAACTGGGTCACCTGCTCTCTCTCCTCACCTAGACCGGGATGATGGGTAGCTCGGCGGCACCGCCCGCAGCGGCGCCCCCGGCACCGCCGGCACCCGAACCCGCGCCGCCAGGGCCGGCGGCGCCAGGGCCGGTGCCGCCCGTCGAAGGTTGACCGGAGCCGGGCGGTTCGATCGACGGGTGGTGCTCGCTCGACTCGGGGGTGGGTGCCGGGGGCAGCGGCAGCCCGGCCGCCGTCGGGCCGGTCGAGCCGGCGGTGTCCCCGCCGGTGGGCGCCTGGGCGGGGCCGGCGTTGTCCGGGTTGCTGGTTGGCGGGGTGTCCGCGCCGGTGGCCTTCTCGCCGATGGCGGGCGGTGTGACCGGTAGTGCAGACTGTCCCGTCGCGTCGCCGGGGGCGGTGAGCTGACCGTTCGCCACGTCACTCTGCGCGGTGCGGGAGTCCCGCTCGATGCCCTCGACCTCGTCGGCGTTCTCCCCACCGTTGTGCCCGCCGTCTGGCTCACCGGTCGGCTGTCCGACCTGCTCAGCGTCGCCGCCCGCGTGGAGAGCGTCCACCGCTTCGGGCACCGCGCTGGGGCCTCCGGTGGACGGGCCGGCATCACCGGTGGGAATCGTGGGGATGGCATCGGAGTTGCCCTGCATCAACGACGCGGCCTCCGGACCGCCGCCGCCGTCACCACCACCGCTGAGCGGATCGGTCAGGCGACGCGCCGCGGCGTCCATCCCCACCGCGCCGGCCGCCGAGACCAGGAAACCGCGGGCGTCGACGTCGGCCAGGTAGCCGTCCCACATGCTCGTCAACCGCAGCAGGATCCACGGCGCCAGCACCATCAGGATGATGATGAACATGCCGCGCAGCACGTTGATGACGTTGTCGCTCTCGTAGGCGCTGCGTGTGCCGTAGATCCACAGCGCGGCGATGAAGAACTTGCTGCTGGCCAGGGCGTTGCAGGTCCAGAACCACTTGCGTCCCCACGAGCGGGTCTCGGCCATCACCTGACCGGTCATCGCCATCGCCCCGAACAGCGCCGCGCCCGCCGCGAGCAGGGACCGGAACAGCAGCATCACGAACACCAGCACCAGGCCGATCACGCTGATCACCGCGACGACGAAAGCCAGCAGGATCGTGCCGGTGTCCGCGGTCAACGCGTTGAGCGCGTCCACCCACATGCTGGGTTGCCAGTCGCGCTGCTGGTTACGGGCGATCAGCGCCACGGTCGCCTCGTCCCACGCCGCCATGAGGATGTAGGCGATCCCGCCGGCGAACGCGATGCCGAACATGGCCCGGACCAGTCCACCCAGGCTCGATAGCGGGCCGGGGCCGTTGAGGCGCAGTCCGCTGATGGCCGTGGAGATGAGGAAGAACAGCAGCACCACGACGATCAGGACCCCGGAGATGTCGTTGTAGACGCCGTAGAACGGCTCGTCCGGCACCGCGGAGGACTGCTCGAACACCACCTCGGCCAGCTTGCTCAACATCCACGCGAACCCCGCCACGGCAATGTCCGCCAGCCCTTCGAAGCCCGACCGGGCGACGTCCTTGATCTGCTCGCCGACCTTGCAGCCGACGTCGAGCGTCTTGCAGCCCGCCGGCTTGAGGGACGAGAACGGCAGCAGCGACGCCCGCACCGCCTCGCACCGGTGCTGCTTCGCCGTCCACCGATCCGCATTGCCCTCGTCCTCGGCGGCGCGGTCGGCGAACCGCTCGCACCTCACCGGCGCGGCACCGCCTGCCGGTAGCGACTCGTCGAGGACCGACCGTGTGCCCTCTGGCGGCGGTGACTGCACCGTCAGCGACACCGCGTCGCAGCGTTCCTGCTCCACCGCGCCGCCGGCCTTGCCGCAGTCGGTGATCCACCCGTCGCCGGCTCTCCAGCGGGCCCACGGAAGACACCAGTTCACCTGCGGCGCCGTCTGCTCTTTGCCGGGCTGCGGTGGCCGCCCGGCAGACGGCGGAGCAGGGCACACTTCGGCTGCCGAGGCAGACGGGGCCGGGGTTGGAGCCGCCGCGGCCGGATCGGGCGGTGCTACCACGCCTACCAGGAGCAGCACGCCGGCAACCGTGCCGATTCCGCGGCGGCAGATAGCGATCCAGGACATGAGATCAGACCGTCCCCGGCACCCACGACCGCGCGCTGAGGACCTCGAGCAACGGCTGAGTGTCACGCGGGCCACCGTCGCGGCGGGCGCCTCGCTGATCCGGCGGCGGCACCGGCACCGGCCGCTGCACCGCCACCACCCGCCAGCGGTTCTGTGTCCAGCGCACCGTCACCGATTGCACGTACCAGCCACCCGCGAGGCCCGTCTCCGGGCCGGCGACGACGCCGTCGCTCATCGGCCCGGTGAGCGCACACACCAGCAGCCGCGCCGTCACCTCGCCGCCCTGCGGCACCTGCTCGTTGAGGTCCGCCTCGGCGATCCACACCCGGGCGGTCAGCGACTGGGAGATCCCCGTAGAGTCCGCCGGCGGCGATCCTGCGCCCATCATTTCGGCCACCGCCGGGCCGGAACCGTCCACGGCGATGTTGTCGATCAGCGCTTGCCGCTCGACATCCGGGCGGCCCGCTGCGGCGGCCAGTGCCACCACGTACGCCGCCGCCGCGTCCCCCGCGCCACGTGGCGTGCCGGCGAAGCCGACCGGCACCCCCCTGACGAGACGATCGCTGTAGCGTTCGGGCGCGGCCCGTTCAGGTGCGCTGGCGCGTCCTGCAACGAAGACCGCCGTTCCCGCGACCACGACGGCGACAAGGAGCAGAAACACGGTCGCCGTACCGCGCCGACCGTCGGTCGTCTTGTAAGCCGATTCCCGCATGCGAGCCACCCCTAAATCTCGCTCAGCAGGAACGCGATGATCGACGTCGCCGAGCCCACGACGATCGCCACCAGACCGGCCTTCCACATCATCGATTTACCTCGATCACTGATGATGTGCGCACCGAAAATCGGTCCGATCCCGAACGCGATCGCGCCCGCCGCAAGGCCCGCCACCGCGGAAATCACCCCGAGGAACAGCGCGGCGTTGGCGAGCTTGTAGAACAGGTCCGAGCGCGGGACGGCCGCAGGGTCAGGGCTGATCCGGCCGAAGTCGAACCCCCCGCCGGACGGCGTCGGCGTCGGATCCGGTGCCAGCACCGCCATCACCGCAGGCGCCCGCGCCGTCAACACGGCAGCTACCCAGTGCACAAACACAACCATTTCCTCCCCGTGTGAGGTCGCCGTCCTCAGGCGACAGAAGCCCCCTCGTGCGGGCCAAGGTCAGCGGGGCAACGGTCGACAACCGCTGCGGCGACCTCGGTCAACGCCGATCGCGTGGCCTTACTCAACGACCGCGGATCGAGCGGGTCAGGACGCGCGAGCACCGGGTCGAAGGGCACGCGGACGAGATGCGTCGCCGCCTGTCGCGCCAACTGTTCGACCGCGCGAACCTCCCGCGCGGTGGAATGGGTGGTCGTCATGACCACCACCACCGCAGACTCGGCCACCTGATCCAGCCCCGCTGCCTTGAGATGCGCCAACAGCCGCATGGTGTGCTGAAGAGCATCGACGGTCGCCCGGCTCACCAGCACCGGCACCGTCGCCCACCCCAACGCCCGCCACGTCGGCGTGTTGTCCGCCGCAGGAAGATCCAGCAACGCCATCGCGTACACCGACCGCAGATGGCCGATGACCCCGAACATCTCCGACCACGTCGGAGGACGCCGCTGCGCCGACATCTTGCTTTCACCGACCAGAACGCGCAGACCAGTTGGCCCTCGCTGCATCAGCTCCTCGGCGACCCGCGGGTCAGCCAGCTTCGTCTCCGCGACGCTCGCGTCCCACGCCGACGCCGCACTGCCTCGGACCACGCGGTGACCCAGCCCGCCCCACGCACGCGCGGTTACGTCCACCGCGACGATCGGAGCGGGGCTCGCGAGCGCCAAGACACCGCCGAGCGCCGCCGTCAGGGTCGAACGCCCGACACCGCCATCCGCTGACGAGACGCTCACCAAGGGGCAGCCCCGGCGCAGCAACGACGCGCGCAGCCACAGCGACTCAGCCTGGCTGCCGCCACCAAACTCGCGAGGGATCACCCGTGGCCCCCGCGCCAGGTCTGAGGCCCACCACGGCCCGACACTGTCCATACTTACGCCGCGCCCCGCCGCCTGGTCGAGTTCAGCTGGCGAAGCGAGCGTCGCCCGCTCCGCCAGCCTCCCCCGCTCGCCGGCGCCCGTCACCTCCGAAGAAGTCCCGGTGCCGGCGAGATGGCCTGCCGGGTCAGTCGATGGATCCGACACGTCCGCCTCCCTCCGAAGGCTTGCCGTACAGCACTGGCCCGCGACGACGACATAGCCCGCCGCCGGCCGGTCCCCCGTTACTGTCACGACCTGGACGTCGACCACACGAGCAGGCCATCAGGAACCGTGTCACCCCAGGCGTCACAGTCCCTCAACGAAGCGAATCGGAGCCCCACAACCCCTCCAGTGAGGCCGACCGATGCGCTACCCTCAACCCACCAAGTTGGCGTTCGTCCAACTTGGTGTGGATCAGGCACTGAGAGTTAAGCACAGCCGGCGTGAAACTTCCACACAAAGTTGGGTTCCGACCAACTCTAGTCGCAGTCGGGGGCGTCATGGCGACACCGAACGAGGACCCACCGGGTGGCTCGGGCTCAGCACTCATCAGAGATCGACTTCTGTACCTGTATGCCCACCACCACCCGAAGGGCCGGGGTCCGTACACGGACGCCGAGGTGTCCGAGGCACTGAAAGACCGAGGTCATCGCATCTCTACGGAGACCCTGCGGAGACTGCGCACGGGCGAGCACAACAATCCGACAGCTGCGACACTGACGGCCCTGGCTGAGTTCTTCGGCGTCTCGCCGGCCTTCTTCCTGGACTCCTCACAGAGCAGCGCTGAGGTGCAGGTGCTGACACGGTCCCTCGAAAAGCTCTCGCCCGGAGCGCGCGAAGGCATCGCCGCGATCATCCAGAACATCCTGACCATGGAGCAAGCCGCGCAAACCCCACCCAACTCGCCGCGAGGAAGCAAGTACGCAGCCGAGTAATTCGGAGTTCCTAACTGGATCTTTAACCTGTGCGGCGTGGACGGGGATTGACAGTCTTCGACTTCTTTGCGGGCGATGTCTTGGCGTTCGTGGTGGTCGCGATGTGGACGTCGTATCGAGGGGTGGGGTGGTTGTTGCGGCGTCCGGGTGGTCGTCCTGGTCCTGGCCGGGAGGGTTTGGGTGCACCGGCCGGACTGGTGGTCTTCGCGCGCAGGTGCCGAAACCCTCGGCGGACGCGGGCGGGCGAGAGACGCTGCGGTGGTGCGGGTTTCTCCCAGGGGCGGCGCAGGTCGGTGGTGAGGGCGCGGGCCAGCCGGAGTTGGGTGTAGGCGGCGAGGATCAGCCAGGTCCAGCGGTCGGCGGCTTGCGGGGTGCGGATCTTGGGGCAGGTCCCGCCGAGGGTCTGTTTGAACAGGCGGAACGTGTGTTCGATGTCGAAGCGGCGTAGGAACGTCTGCCATAGCCGGTCGACGTCGGCAGTCGTGGCGTCGACGCCGGACCACCACAGCCAGACCGGCTTGGGGGTCGCGCCGCTGGGCAGATGTCCAACTTCCAGGCGGATGACGGTTCCCTCGATGACCGGCAGCACCTTCGCCGAGTCGATCCAGGCGGATCGGTGGGTCAACCGGGGGTGCAACCGGTCCCAGGCTCGGGCCCACGCCCTGCCGTAGAGACGGGTGTCGGCAACGGTGGCCGCGTCCGGCTCACCCCAGGTCGCAGGGTGGCCGAAGATGAACTCGCCGCCGTGACGGGGTGGCCGGCCGATCGTCGCGGGCTGCCGAGGTGGCACGGCCCGGCGGAGAACCCGATCTGAGCGCATCCGCGCGAGGACCTGCACGGGCAGATCACGCAGGAAGAACGCCAGCCGGGGCGCGTCGTAGCCGGCGTCGGCCACGATCAGGATCTCCAGGTCACCGGGCTGCCACTGCCCGGCCGCGATCAGACGACCCACAATGTCGCGCACCTGCCCAGCGGTGACCGTGGCCGCGTCGTGACCAGGCGCCAGCCGCACCGCGTCCAGCGGCGCGGTCCACGAACTGCGACCCGATTCCAGGGCCACGACCATCGAATACGGCCAGCCCGGGATCATGATGGTCTGGTCCTTGCCGCGGCCGTAGGTGTGGCACAGGATCCGCTGCGGTGAGGTGTGGGCGTCCGGCCGCAGCCAGCAGGTGACGTCCACCGCCAGGACCAAACGCCCATCAGCTGCCCGCGGCAACGGCACCCCGGCGAGGGCGGTGCGTAACCGATCGATGTCCAGTCGCCCGCAGGCGAGGGCGTCATACAACGCCCCGTGGCCACGGCGGTGTTCACCCACCAGCGAAAACTCCACCAGCGACCGGACCGGCCCGTCGGTGCACAACACGGCGTCGGTCAGGTCGAACAACGCATCAGCCCGCGCCGTCAGACATCCGTAGAACTCCCGCCGGAACCTGTCCAACTCCCCGGCCACACCCGCCGGACCACGTTCATGCACACTGATCACCAGAACAGCCCTTGGTTATTGATGTTCTTCCCTAGACAAGAAGATCATCAACCAAGGGCTGTTTCCGTGCTCGGCCGGGGTCTCAACAGGACCCACGGGGTTAAAGATCAAGCTAGCGAGGTTTCGCCGGATGTGCCTCCGTGAACTCCAACGTGCCTGCCGAGCGATCGTGGCTACCAGAACGGCGAGCCGGATACGTCACCTGAACGGCTCGCCGAGGACCGGCCCTGCATTACCACAGACCAGCCGAACAGACCGGGTGCGACGGGTCGACCTGCAACGATCCGATCCGTTAACATCATCTTCCCAGAGTAGTAGGACCACTACGCCACGTGATTCTGGTGTGGCCCTCGACGTTGCGCCAGGTGGGAGGGTCTTTCGGGTGACGGAGGCAACAAAGCAAGAGCTGATTCCCGGCCTTGGCAACCTCGCCACGATCGCCAAGATCACGAACGACCCCACCGGACTCGAGACCTTCGCTCGCTACGTCTGGCAGGCAAAACAAGTGGTGCGACAGTGGCTAACCTGCTTGCGGGATCAAGACGGACCCGCCTTCGCCGTTTGCGAGCAGATCGAGGACCTTGCCCTTGTCCACTCCGACAAGGTCCGCCTCATTCAACTCAAGACCCGTGACAAGGGCTCGTGGAGCGTCGCCGCCATGTGCGACAGCGGACTCGACGCGCTGGTCCGGTCTTACGTGAGCGCGCGCAAAGCCAAGTGCCACGAACTCTGCAGCTACGAACTCTGGCTCGAAGGAACGACGGGACCCAAGGCGGACATCGCCAGCTTCGTGCGTGACCCCACCACAGCAAGCAATGACGTCCGCGGTCGCCTCGTCTCGCATGGCCTCATCAAAGCCTGGGTGGACGACTTCCTGCAGCGCCTAGTCATCGAGCCGGGGCAGCCAACCCAGATGTACATCGACAAGGTGGCGATGTGGGAAATGTCAGCCCTGTGGCCGGCACTGTCTCATCAGGAAGTGCTGCACCTCTACGAACGACTCCTAATAGCCGCGAGCGCTGCACAAACTGGCGGCGCCGACCAACCGGCATCGATTCAAGCGATCCTGGCCGCAGCGCTTCCGCACGTGAGTCACGACCTCCCGCATCCAGGAGAGCCGGGCTGGTCAGACATCGAGCCCATACACAACCAGACTCTCAGCCGCGGCATGCTCACAGCGATCACCCCGCCCCTACCCGGTGAACGACAACATCAACTCCTCGCGCGCATGGCGGGTGGATCCGCAACATCGCTGATGGAACTGAAGATGAGAGCTGCAGGTGCCAGCACAACGCTCATCGAAGATGTTCAGGAACTGCGGGCCACCATGGAAGTCCAGCGCCAACTCCTACTCGCCAGTCGCGACAACGCAGAGCCCGAACTTGAAGACCTTGCCCGTCGCGTGCTCCGCATGGCCCAAGCCACCTCTACTCGCATCAAGCTCTCTGCCGTCGGGAACCCCGTCGCTGCCGGCCGCCCCGCCGAAGCTATCGCCGCAGACTTGCGTGCCCGCCCCCACGATCTCGCCCAATGCGATCGGCAACCCTTGCTCCACCAAGACGAAGAACTCATTTTCGGTTACCTCGGGCACCTCTCCGACCTCTGCCGCTTCGACTGGGGTCTCTCGTGATTCCCAGCACGAGACCCGTGGCCGGCACCCCGCCCAGGCGTGCAGCGCCACCGGCGCTCTACGCAGACCAATCACCGCGAGCCCGCTTCCGACCCTCACGCGAAGCCGAGGCACGAATCCTTCTGCTCATCGACGCCTTCAGCCGCAAGGCCCGGGGCCAAGCCCGATACCTCGAAGGCCGCGTCAAACTAGCCAAGCTTGACTTCTTGCTCCGCTACCCGCGCCACCTACGCCGCGTTCTGCTTTCCCAGGGAGTCACCGCTGACAAGATCGAGCAAGTCGATCCCAACGAGGCGCCCCTCGACGCCCGCATGATGCGCTACCGCTACGGCCCATGGGACCCCTCCTACTACGCCGTCCTCGGATCCCTCATCGGCCGCGGCCTCGTCGTAGTAGCCCCCCTCGGCAACGGCTTCGGCTACCGCACCACCAACACCGGCGCCGACCTCGCAGCCCACCTACGCGCCGACGGCAGCTTCGACGACATCAACCAACGGCTAACCCTCCTTCGCCGCCACCTCGATAAGTCCGGAAACACGCTCAAGAACTACCTGTACGAACTGCCCGAAATCGCCGACGCCGCATGGCACGAGGATCTGACGTGAGCAGCTCTACCACGACCCGGCCAGGACCGGAAACGGACCTCCAACCGGCTCATCCACATCGCCTCGAACTACTGCAAGTAGATCTTGTAGGCGGCGGCCGAGAGGTCACTTTCAATCCAGGCCTGAACCACATCGTCGGCGACATCACCACAGGCAAGACCACCCTCATCCGCCTGATCCGAGCGCTGCTCGGCACCATGCCCAAGGATCTACCACCCGAAGTCGACTACATCGACGCCATCCGCGGACACGTCATGCTCGGCGACCGCGCATGGAAGATCTACCGACCCCGAACCACTACCAGCGACGCACTCGTCGAGATCAGCGAAGATGAAAGCGAGCCAGGCCGTGAAGCCCTATCAGTACGGCTCCCCGTTGCACGCTCAGCTCGCACCTACAGCACCTTCCTACTCGACCAACTCGATATCCCAGAAATCAGCGTTCCCCAAGCCCGAACTGACCCCACCGGTGTGCAGAGCCCGGTCACCATGACCGACTGGCTTGGATACTGCATCGTCACCGGCGACGAGCTCGACACCGAAGTCTTCGGACACAAACGCCACTTCCGCGATGTCAAACGCCGCTGGGTCTTCGAGATCGCCTACGGCTACTACGAACCCGAACTCGCCCGCCTCAACGCCCACCTGCGCCACTTGCAACGACAGCTCGACTCCCTCGAACACGACGCTGAGGTCCGCGCCCACTTTCTCAAGGACACTCCCTTCGCGGACCTCGCCACCCTTGACTTGCAACTGGCGGCCAGCACGACAGAGCTCGACCACGTCCTCGAACAACGCCGAGCTCTCGGAAGCGCAATCACCGACGTCCCCGGCGTCCAGCAGGCACGAGAAGACCTGCTCGCCGCACGCAGCCGTCGCGCCGACATCGCCGATCGCATGTCTCGGCTCCAGGCGCAGATCAAAGACCTCAACGATCTGGTCAGGCAACTGAGCAGTCAGTCCGCCCGCCTCACTCGCGCCATCGTCGCCGGCGAGTGGCTTGTGGATTTCGACTTCGTGGTCTGTCCCCGCTGCGGCAACGATGTCGAACCAGCAAGGACCGATCCGCACCTCTGCTACCTGTGCCTGCAACAGCCGCGGCCAGCGCCATCCGAAGCCGAGCTGCTGAGCGAGCAGGACCGTATCGCGAGTCAGATCACAGAAACCAACGAAGTCCTCGAAGGACGTCGGCGCGCTCTCGAAAGATTCGCGTACGAGGCAAGCCGGCTCGACCAGCTCATCGCCGAGCTAGCCGACGACCTCGACCAGCGCACCCAAGCCTTCGTCTCCGATCACGCTGCACAAATCGAGCATCAAGCCACCCGGCAAGCTCAGCTCGAGGCCGACATCAAGCGCCTCCGTGAATACGCCGACCTCCTTCGGCGGCACGAGCAACAAATCGCCAGCCGCGATGAGCTTGAAGCTCAGCAAGAAGATCTCAGGATCCGCATCAGTGAGCGCGAACTCTCTCAATACGATGCGGAAGAGAACGTTAAAGCCCTCGAAAAACGGATGCTCGAATACCTGCAGCAACTTCGCATCCCAGACCTCGGCCAGGAACTTACAGTTAAAATCAACCGAAAGACGTACCTGCCCGAAGTCTCCGGCCGCAGCTTCGACGAACTATCCAGCCAAGGCCTCAAGACACTCGTCAACATCGCGCACGCGCTCGCACACCACACAGTGGCGATCGACCGAAACCTTCCATTGCCCGGCCTTCTCATCCTTGACGGCATTTCGGCCAACAGCGGACAAGAGGGCTTGAGCTTTGACCGCATTCGTGACGCCTACCGACTTCTCAGTGAAGTGGCAGCCGATAACTCATATCGAGGGGCGCTACAAATCATCGCGGTCGACAACGAGCTCTCCCGCGAAATTATCCTTGAACTCGTTGAACGTATTGCTCTTGAACTGACCCAAGAGGATCGTCTCATCCGAACTCCGAATCCGTCACCGAGTTCCGAGCCGGACGAAGTCGAGCCGTGAGCGGTTCTGGTCTTCGCGGCCTGCTCGATCGCTGCGCGACGAGGGCTGTACGGACCCAGCGGAAGGGCGACCCGATTGATGCTCTCCTAGCGGGTGTGGCGGCAGCAGCGAGTTTCGCCAAGCTGACACCTAGCTAAGCTGAGTCCCTACGCCTACATCATGAGGGCGCGTTCACTTGGTTAGCCCGTTGCCTTTTGATCGCCACCAACTGTGGGTCAAGGTTTGACGCTGCCCGGGATGGTCGCGACTCTTGCTGGTGGCGTTGATGGGCTCCGCTTGGGGTGCCCCCTGCCGACTGAGGTACACCCGGAAGCAGGCGTCGACGCGCTCCACCGCCGTCGCCGGTCGAGATGGAGCCCTCTCAGTCCGCTCCCGATGCCGAGGGCTCCTCGATCGGGGTCCATCTCTGATTGCCCCGGCACGAACCACCTATTAATGCAGCCAACCATGGCCGTATCTCCGCCGGAGCCGAAACCACAGGTCACCGTCGCCGTCGACCCCCCAAGCACGCTAGACAAGCAGCTCCGCGCCTGGCCAGAACAAGAGCGCACCACTACGGTCACGGGCTCAGGCGCCAAGCGGATCAGCGCCGCCGACCGCACGCGACGACCGGGAAGGATGAACTGCATGGTAGAGCGATGGGCCGTGGAGCGCGCAGTTCGAGACGCTGACTGCCGCCTCAGCCCTTCCGGACGCCATCTTATCCTCACACTCTTGACCTGGACAGACACTTCAACCGCGGTGATCCCGCCGCAGTTCTCACCAAGCTTGACAGACCTGGAACAGGCAACCGGAATGGCCCGCTCCACAATCACTGTCTGGCTGAACCGGCTTGAGGAGTTGGGCTGGGTCACACGATTCAGGCCAAAGGTAGATGACGCTCGCCGCAAGAAAGCAAGGACCGCCTATCGCCTTCGAATTCCTCCACAAACGGTAGCTGGTTCGGCCACAGAACTAGAGCTAGTACGGCAACCGAACAAATCTAGTCCGACCACCGGACCGGATTCAAACACCAAACAACGCCCCACCGCGCGACGCTCGTCGACCACCAGCCAGAGCCACCCCTACATCCAAGGAGCCAATGGCTACTGCTCCTTTCCCAACTGCGGCAGGTCCGCACCACTCCATTGAGAGAAAGAGCCGGTCATGCAGAAGTCCGCCACGGCGCGCTCAAGGCACGCCGGCAATGACGGAAGAGCTAACTCTAGCCGAGGCCCTACTTGTGGTTCTGTGACACCCCACATCGTGGTGTGACCCAGCCCGCAAGGCCAGGCCCCACCACGCAACTAGCTCAGAGGATGCGGCTCGCTGGTAAGCGCCGACAGAGCGGCCGCGATCTCCTGCACCGTCGCTCGCACATAACTAGCTGTAGTGCCAGCATCGCCGCCACCTTCCGAATGACCGGCATAGGCTCGTGCGATAGCGTAGCCGAAGTTCCTTTCAACCCATGTCAACGTAGTGTGCCGCAACCAGTGTGTGCTGATCTGCTGCACGTAGACCCACGGTAGGTGCTCGCCGATCCGCACCCACAGATGGTCGTAACGCCGGTACGTGATGGGCTGGCCACTCCGGTAGCGCAGCAGTTGACCCGCCTCCGTCGCGCCCCGCTCCTCACCATGCCGTTGCAGGTATCTCATCAACGTCGGAGAAACTGGTTGCCAACGCACCGTGTCTCCCTTCTCGCGCAGCAGAACCAGACATTGGTCCGGATCGAGATCAACCGGGCGAAGCGCCAGAGCTCCGCCGCGGCGACACGCCGTCTCGGTATGCAACCGCAGGAGCAAGGTATCGAGCGCCGGATCGTCGCCCGTGCTGGCGGCGATAGCGTTAATCTCCGCCAGCCGGGCGTCCGCGACCGCCCGCCGCGTGCTCGGCAACCGGCGCGGCTTCGCCACCTTCAACGCAGGGTTGTCTGACGCCGCGATGAAACCATCAGCGACTGCCCTCTTGTAGAGACAACGCAGTGCGGCGATCAGGTGCTCAGCTGCGCTTCGGCCCCCGCGGGCGTTCCGCCGAGCCACCACGTGCGTCTTGACATACTCCGCCAGACGCTCGATCTCCGACGGTGTGGGCTCAACCAGTCTCCGATGCCCCCAGTGCTCCACCACGCGTTTCCAGTAAGAGCCATAGGCTCGCCGGGTACCCTCACTGACCGCAGCCGCTACGACTGGAACGTACTCGGCGAACGTCGGCGCCAACGGTCGCTTCGCCGATGCTTCAATTAGGTCGGCAGGCGAGATGCCCATTCTTGCGAGCAGCAGTCGAGCGGCATCCAACTCGGCCGAGCCCGCCGTGGTCTGACTCACCCCTCGTCACCGCCAAGAGCAGCAGCGTGCGCCTGGACAATCATTCGGTCCAGGGCAGCGGGTGGGTGCACAACAAGAACCCCGGCAGTGGGATCCGCTGCCAGCAGTACCCGCTCGCCGGCCTTGAGCCCGCACCACTTGCGGACAGCCGCGGGCAGGTGCAGATGGCGCTGCCCAGTGAGGGTGAAGACACCTTGCGAGCTCACCCGCACGACGATGAGCCCGGCGTCTTCATGGATATGAAGACGGGTGCCCGATGTCCAGCCGAGCGCGCGGACGATCACCCGGTCGGCGATTCGGCCACTGATGTCGATGGCGGCCAAGCCATACACCATGACCCCCGCGCGTGGCGTCGGAAAGTCTGGCAGCGGCAATGGTGGGCGACGTAGCGATCCGTCTAGTCGCCGACTCTCCTCGCGGATTCGACCCGGCAGCGCAGGAGGCACCAGGGCGGCGACTGTTGCGTCAGCCATGGCGATCAGCCCCACGGGAGACAGTCCCGATGAAGGTTGCCGAAAGGGCTGGAAACCCGTGATCAAGCGAGCTTGACCACGGGTACGTCAGATACAGCAGGGATGCTTCAAATCTGTGTCCGAGGGGGGACTTGAACCCCCACGCCCTATACGGGCACTAGCACCTCAAGCTAGCGCGTCTGCCATTCCGCCACCCGGACCTGCTCGTCCAGCCTACCGCGCCAGGCAGGTGATCTTTCCACCGGCCGGCAGCCCGGCGGGCCGCACGGGGAGTCACTGTACACGCCCCGGATGGATCATGCACATCGGCTTCCGGTCGGTG
The DNA here is from genome assembly GCF_003626595.1 of Micromonospora endolithica. Taxonomy (GTDB): domain Bacteria; phylum Actinomycetota; class Actinomycetes; order Mycobacteriales; family Micromonosporaceae; genus Micromonospora; species Micromonospora endolithica. The sequence continues at coordinate 333,679 of NZ_RBAK01000001.1, forward strand.
GACCGGGGCGCGTCCGGACGCCTTCCCGGGCTGATCATCGGGGCGATTCACGCTTTCCCCGGCGGGTCCGGGTAGCGGGCGGGCGGTGTGTGCCGGCAGCATGACGGTGTGTCCCATCCCTCCCCACTCGCCACGGTCCAGCACCGGGCCCTCGCCCTTCGGGAAGCGGGCGATACCGTCGCCGCGCGCCGGCTGCTCACCGACGCCGTGGAGTCGGCCCGCCCGCCGTACGGGCCGGACCATCCGGACACCCTGAGCACCGCGCATCTGCTGGCCCGGCTGCACCGGGAGGCCGACGAGCCGAGCGCGGCGCGCCGGGTGCTGGAGGAGGCGTTCGCCGCGGGAGAGCGCCGGTGGCCGCACGCGGACCCGCTGATGCTGGCGCTCGCCTTCGAGTTGGCCGTCGTCGCGGACGAACTGGGCAACCGGCACGAGGCCCGCCGCAGCTTCAACCGGGTGGTCACCGCCGGCCCCGCCGTGCTCGGCGACGACCACCCGGCGGTACGCGCGGCACGCCGCTACCTCGGCCTCCCCGACGCCCCATCCACTGCCCCGCCACCGGCCCCCGAGCACCACGCCGCCCCGCACCCGGCGACGCCCGCCCCGCACTTGCCGCACCCGACCGCGACGCCGCACCCCCGCCACCCTGCCGCTGCCCCACCGCCGGCCCAGCGCCCACCGACCGCCCGACCCGGCCCGTCACCAGCGGCCACCGCCACCGCCCCGACCAGCAGCGCCAGCCCCACCACCGGCGCTCCCCCACTCGACGGCGGATCGACATCCGCCGATCGTCACGCCACCCCCGGACCGCACGCCACCAGCGGACCGCACACCGTTGCCGGGCCACATGCCACCGCTGGACCGCACGCCACCGGCGGACCGCAGGCCACCGGCGGGCCGGTTCCCGCCGCGCGGACGGCTGGCGACGGGCCGGGCGCGTCGACCCGTTCCGGGTTTCCACCCCGTCCCGACGGCTTCGGCGGGCCGGGACGATCGCCCGGGGTGAACGCGCTCACCGCACCCACGGTCTCGCTCGCGGTCCTCACCACCGCGTGGCGACCGCACGACGGCGAGACGGCCACCGCCCAGCTGCCCCGGATCCCCGCGGACGACGGCGGGCCGCAGCCACGGCGCGGTCGGGAGACGTCGATCTCCGGCGGACCGCCGGAACAGGCTCCGCCGCCGGGCGCCCCGCCCCTGCGGGTACCCACCCCGCGAGCACATCCGGCGGACGCCGGGCCCGTGCCGCAGGCGCACCCGGTAGCCGAACCACCGCCCCGGCAGCCGTCGGCGGTCCCGGCGCGCCGCGCCACCCCGCCGCCGGTCGTGGTGCCGGAGAAACCCGCGGGAGTACGTCCCGGCGCGCCGACCCGGCCTACCTCAGGGGCCGATCCGACGCCGCCGACCTGGTCACCGCCGCAGCAACCGGGGCCCGGGTCGGCGTGGAGGCCCGCACCGTCGCCGCCGCCGGTGGCTCACTCCCCCGGACCGGTCGGACCGCCGACGGCGGACTCGACCGCGACCGGTGCCGGTCCGCAGCCGTCCGCGCCCCGGCAGCGCGCCGGTGACCGCGCGCCGGCCACGCCGCCGCCCCACGAGTCGCACGGCGGGCGGGCGGAGCCGAACCCGACCCGGTCGGACGTGCCGGGTTGGGCCGAGCCGACCATCCAGGTACGGCAGCTCGAGCCCCTTCTGGCGCAGGAGCGGGCCCGGCGGGCCGCCGGGTCCACGGACGGGGACACCGGGCCGCCGGTACGACGAGCCGCCGGAAGCGGGCAGGGTCCGGACGGCGACACGGCTCCCGAGCGGCTCGGAGCCATCCGGCCGGACCCGGCGCCGCCCACCGGTCCGCTCCCGTCGGCGTACCCGACGAGCGGGCCACCGGCCCCAGTGCGCCCGGCCGGGCCGGCGCAGCCGTCGAGCGCGCCCCCCGCCACCTCGTACCCCACCAGCGGGCCCCCGGCGCAGGCCCGTCCCGGCAGCGCACCGCCGTATCCGACCAGCGGACTCCCCTACCCGACCAGCGCACCGCCGGCGCCGACCCACCCCGGCAGCGCACCGCCCTACCCCACCAGCGCACCGCCCTACCCCACCAGCGGACCACCCGCGCCGACCCACCCCGACAGCGCACCGCCGTACCCGACCAGCGGACCGCCCGCGCCGACCCACCCGATCGGTGGGCCGCCCCCGGAGCCGTACCCGGCGGCGACGAGCGGACCGCCGGCGCCGAGTGCGGCACCGCCGATCTGGCCGGGTGCGGCCACGCCGTCCGACCCGGACGCGACAGACCCAGGTAGGAGCGTCGCGCCTCCCGGGGCGTACGGGCCGTCGGGGGGGCAGCCGGCCGGGCAGCTGTGGTCCGGGTCCGGCGCGGCGGAGCGGTCCGGTCACCCGCCGCCGGAGGATGACGGCCGCCGGCGACGGAACCGGATCGTCATCGCCGGGGTGGTCGGTCTGGCGGCGACGGCCACCGGGGTGGGGGTGGGTGCCGTCCTGGCCGACCGCTACCCGGCTGCGTCCTCGGCGCCGGCGACCAGCTCGGCGTCGAGTCCTCCCCCCGCCGACCTGGCGTTGCGGGACGAGGGGGCGTCGGTCACGGTCAACTGGTCCGACCCGTCCGGCGGCGCGGTGCCGTTCATGGTGGCCGGCGGCCAGGCCGGGAAGACCCTGCGGGTGCTGACCACGGTGGACCCGGGTCGGACGACCTGGACGGTCAACGGGCTGAGTTCGCGGCTGGACTACTGCTTCACGGTCGTCGCGGTCTACTCGACGGACGTGGCCGCCACGTCGGAGCAGGTGTGCACCGTGCGCGACGGCACCGCCGCCCCCGGGTGAGCGGAGCGCGTCCGTCGCGGCCGAGCGCGGGGGCGCGCGGAGCGGAATCGGCGGGGACACCCCGGACACGCTGTGTGTCCACAGGAGGACGGTGCGGGTTCCCCCGGGCGTGACCGGGCCATATGATGGCACCCGGCGCAGGGGAGGGTCGCCGGACACCGGTCGCGACCTGCCGTAACGACTCGGAGAGGCGGCCGTTGTGGCGACCATCGACGATGCCGTGAGGGCCGGCGCCTCCGGGAGGCGGTTCCGGGGCGGGTTGGTGACCGTCGGCACGGTGGCCGCGCTGCTGGCCGCGATGGGGCTGACCGTGCTGGGGCTCGGTGCCGCCGACACCGCCGTGGCGAGCCACGACGCGAGTTCCTGGTTGTGGAGTTCGGCCCGCTCCGAGTTGGCCCGGGTCAACGGGGTCACCGCCCGGGTGGACACCCGGGTGGAGGTGCCCGACGCCCGCCGGCACCCGACGCGGGTGTCCCAGACCGACCGGCTGCTGGTCCTGCGTGATCTCACCACCGGGCAGGTGTCCTCGCTGGACCTGGCGACGCTCCAGATCACCGCGAACACGAGGACCGCTCCGGGTATCGGGGTGAACGTCGCCCTGCACGAGGACGCCGCCTTCGTGGTCGACGCCGTGCAGGGCGTGGTCCGCCAGCTCGACCCGCGGTCGCTGGCCCCGATCGGGGAACCGGTCGGCTACCCACCGGGGATCACCGGGGGCGAGTTCGACGGCGCGGGGCGGCTGTGGATCGCGGTGCCGAGTGAGGGCACCGTCTCGATGATCACCGCCGCGCCACTGCCTTCCGCGCCCGCCTCGGCGGCCCCCACCGAGGGCGGCCTCAGCCCGCAGCGCGTCGCGACGTACGAGGTGGCGGAGCCGAGCCACGAGCTGGTGGTCTCCACGCTGGACGAGGGCGTGGCCGTGCTCGACCGCACCGCCGGCGAGCTGGTGACCGTCCGGGCCGGGACGGTCACCAGGGCGAAGCTGGCGGTGTCCGCGCCGGGCACGCTGCCGGCGCGTACCACCGGGTCGGTGGTGCCGGTGACGGTGCCGGGCGAGCGGCGGGTACACGTGGTCGGGACCGCCGGTGACGTGAACGCCTTCGCGGTGCCCGGCTCGGGCGATCGGCTGAGCGCGGCGGTGGCCTGGGCGGGGCGGATCTACACCGCCGACGAGTCGACCGGGACGGTGTACGCGTTCGACGCCGACGGCCGGCTGGTGGACACCGTGCGGGGCCGGTCGGCGGGGCCGCTGGAGCTGGAGGTGCGGGAGAACCACCTCTTCATCAACGCGCCCGACGCGTCGACGGCCCGGGTGGTGGACGATCGGCACCGCGTGCGGGAGGTCGACAAGTACGCCAACGACGTGCTGGGGGGCGACCCGCCGCCGGTTCCGCCACCGCCACCCCCGCCGAAGAAGCCGAAGGTCGGCAAGCCGGGCGCACCGAGGGCGGTGACCGCCGCCGCCGGCAACGCGCAGGCCCGGGTGAGCTGGCGGGCGGCCGCCGCCAACGGCGCGGAGATCGTCCGCTACGTGGTGACCGGCGCCGGGCGGCGCCTGGAGGTGGGCGCCAACCAGCGGGCGGTGGAGGTCACCGGCCTGACCAACGGTGAGACGTACCGGTTCGCGGTGCACGCGGTGAACGCCCGGGGCGCCGGGCCGTCGCGGAACAGCAACCCGGTGACACCGACGGCGGCGGTGCCGGACCCGCCGGCCAGCGTGACCGCGCAGGAGCGGCCGGACGGCACGGTTCTGGTGCGGTGGCCGGCGGCGAACGGCCAGGGCAACACGATCGCCCGGTACGCGGTGACGGCCACCTCGGCGGGCACCAACGCCCCGGCCGGCGAGTCGACGAAGACCGAGCTGGTGGTGCCGGCCGGTGAGTTGGAGTACGGCACCCAGTACGCCTTCACGGTCGTCGCGGTCAACGACCGGGGCGCCGGGTCGGCGGCCTCGCCGGTCAGCAACACCGTGGTGCCGTACGCGGCGCCGGGGCGGCCGGTCGAGCTGAGCGCGGCTACGGTGTCGGACCGGCCGGGCACGGTGGCGGTGCGGTGGGCACCGGCCGAGGCCAACGGACGGCCGGTGACCGGTTACCTGGTGGACGTGGGTGGCCGGCGCAGCGAGGTGACCGACACCGCCACCACGATCGGCGGCCTGGGCAACGGGCAGAACGTCACGGTGACGGTGAAGGCGGTCAACGAGGCCGGACCGGGCGCGGAGGCGACGGTCACCGCGCGGACGGTGGCCGAGCCGCGGGTCACCGTGACCGGGTCGTCGGCGACGGCCACGTCGGCGACGGTGCGGTTCACCGTGGACGCCGGGGGCGGGAAGGTGACCTGCGCGTTGAGTGCGCCCGGTGAGCCGGCGAAGGCCGGCGGGTGCGGCAGCATCACGATGACCGGTTTGCCGCCGGGCACCAGCCACACGTTCACGGTGACCGCGACCAACGCCGCCGGGAAGGGCACCGCCACCCGGGTCCAGGCCACCGCCGCGCTGTACGGGACGGCGACGTGCGTCAACGGCCCGGACGGTGACCAGCGCACCTACTGCAACGCCGACGTCGACGGCCGGAACGGAAACGAGGTCTTCTCGGTGCCCCGTCAGGACAACGACCGGCAGGTCGGCTGGGCGAAGCCCGGCACCCGGCTCAGGGCGTACTGCCGCCAGGCCGGCGAGGACGTCGACTCGTGGATCTACAACGACCAGAAGCAGAGCACCTGGTGGGTGCGGGTCGACTACAAGGGACGCAACTACATCCCGTGGGCCTGGCTCAACCTCGACGGCGGCGACACGATCACCGACCTGCCGCCCTGCTGACCACATACAGGCGAGGAGCACCACCGACCGTGCAGACCCACGACCCGCTCACCCAACCGGAGGTGCAGGGCTTCGCGGCGCTCGCCGCCCGGCTGGCCGAGAACGTCAACGCGGTGGTGCTGGGCAAGCCCCAGGTGGTCCGGCTGGCGCTGACCGCGCTGTTCGCGCAGGGGCACGTGTTGCTGGAGGACGTTCCGGGGGTGGGCAAGACCACCCTGGCGCGGGCGGTCGCCGCGACCGTGAAGGGGCAGTGGCGGCGCATCCAGTTCACCCCCGACCTGCTGCCGTCGGACGTGTCCGGGGTGACCATCTTCAATCAGGCCAGCCGGGGGTTCGAGTTCCACCCGGGGCCGGTCTTCGCCAACATCGTCATCGCCGACGAGATCAACCGGGCGTCGCCGAAGACCCAGTCGGCGCTGCTGGAGGTGATGGAGGAACGCACCGTCACGGTGGACGGGGTGCGGCACCCGGTGCCGCAGCCGTTCCTGGTGGTGGCCACCCAGAACCCGGTGGAGATGGACGGCACCTACCGGCTGCCCGAGGCGCAGTTGGACCGGTTCCTGGTGAAGCTGTCCGTGGGGTACCCGGACGAGGCGGTGGAGGTGGAGGTGCTGCGCGGGGCGACGGTGCGCTCCCCCGAGGCGCTCACCCCGGTCACCGACACGGCCACCGTCGGGGAGATGGTGCGGATGGCGCGCCGGGTGCACATCGCCGAGCCGCTGTACGCGTACGCGGTGCGGTTGGCGGCGGCGACCCGGACGCACCCGCAGGTGCGGGTCGGGGTGAGCCCGCGCGGGGTGATCGCGCTGACCCGGGCGGCCTGCGCGTACGCGCTGATCGACGGGCGGGGTTGGATCATGCCGGAGGATCTGAAGACGCTGGCCGAGCCGGTGTTCGCGCACCGGCTGCTGCTCACCCCGGACGCGCAGGTGCGCGGGGTGACCGCCGCCGAGGTGCTGCGCCAGGCGATCGCCTCGGTGCCGGTGCCGCTGCCGTCCGGGCAGCCGGCGCCGGTGCGGGGCTGACCAGGGGCGTGGGGATCACCGCCCGGGGTGTCGGGTTGCTGGTCGCCGCGGTGGTGCTGCTCGGCGCGGGTTTCCGCTTCGCGTACCCGGAACTGGTGCTGCTGGGCGCGGCGGCCGCGACGGCGGTGGGCTACGCCGGGGTGGTCGCGGCCCGGCGCCCTCGGCTGGTGGTGGAGCGGGTCGCCGACCCGGACCGGGTCGCGCGCGGCGAGCCGGCGGCGATGACACTGTCGGTGCGCAACGGTGGCCGGTGGCCGGTGGCGAGCGTGGTGGCCGAGGACCGTTGCGGGGACCGGGCCGTCCCGGTGCCGCTGCTGCGGTTGCGGGCCGGCCGGGACACGACGGTCCGCTACGACGTGCCGACGGCCCGCCGGGGTGTGGTGCCGGTCGGCCCGCTGCGGGTGGTCCGGCGCGACCCGTTGGGGCTGGTGGCGTCGGCGCGCCGGTACGGGTCGACGGTGCCGGTGTGGGTGCATCCCCGGGTGCATCCGCTGAGTGCGGTGCCGACCGGCGCCGGGCGCAGCCTGGACGGCCGGGTGGACGCGGTCCCGCACGGGTCCATCACGTTCGACGCGCTGCGCGAGTACGTGGTCGGTGACGAGTTGCGTCGGGTGCACTGGCGGACCAGCGCCCGGGTGGGCGAGTTGATGGTCCGGGAGAACGTGGACACCAGCCTGCCCCGGCTCGTGGTGCTGCTGGACAACCGGGCCGCCGCCCATCCGGAGCGGGTCGACGGGGTGGCCGAGTCGTTCGAGTCGGCGTGCGAGGCCGCCGCGTCGGTGGTGACCGCCGCGTACCGGGCGGACCTGCCGGTGGTGCTGCTGCTGGCGGTCCCGGACGACGACGCCGGGTCCGGCGAGCCGGGTGGCCCGCTGGACCGGTTGGCCGCGGCGAGTCTCGGCGACGCCGACGACCTCCGGCCGGTGGTCAACCGGCTGCGCCAGGACCGGCTCGGCGACACCCTGGTGCTGCTGACCGGCCCGGGTGGCCGGGCCGACCTGGGTGCGGTGGGCGCGCTGCGCGGCGCGTACCCCTCGGTGGTGGTGGGGGTTCTCGGTGCGACGCGGCCGGTGCCGGCGGACGCGGCGGGCCTGGTGGTGGTCGACGCCGCCGACGGCGCCGGTTTCGCCGGCGAGTGGGACCGGGTCCGCCGGTGGTGACCGCGCCCGAGCGCGGCCGGCCGGGCGCGGCGGCCCTGGCCGGCCGGATCCTGGCCGCGACGCCGTTGCCGGTGGCGCTGGCCGCGCTGGTCGCGCTGGCCGGGGTCGTGCTGGACCGGGTGTACGCGGGCGCGCTGCTGACCGTGCTGGTGCTCGGTTCGGCGGTCGGGTCGGTGGCGGTGAGCGTGGCGGCGCGCCGGCTGCCGTCGTGGGTGGTGGCGCCGCTGTCGGTGCTGGCGCTGGCCGGTTGGACGGTGTTCGCGCTGCGCTGGTCGGCGAACTCCGCCGGCGTGCCCGGCCCGCTGGCGGGGTCGGTGGCCGACGCGGCGGCCAACGGCATTCCCCGGCTGCTGACCGCGTTGATCCCGGTCGAACCGGCGCCGGACACGGTACTGGTGCCGGTGGTGGCGGCGTGGCTGGCCGGGCTGGCCGGCGCGGAGGTGGCGCTGCGGGCCCGCCGGGTGCTGCTGGGCTACCTGCCACCGGTGCTGCTGTACGCGGGCGCGCTCTACGTGGTGGGCCCGAACGCCGACCCGGCGGCGCGGCCGACCCTCGCGTTCGTCGCGGTGGCGGTGCTCGGCCTGCTCACCCCGGGTGGTGCCGGCCCGCCGGCGGGGCTGCCCGCCCCGGTACGGGCGGCGGTGCGGCTGCGGCTGGTGACCGCCTCGGCCGCCGGGGTGGCCGTGGTGGTCGGGTTGAGCGCGCTGCTCGGGCCGGCACTCGCCGGCCAGGTCGGCGGGCGGCCGGTGGACCCGCGCCGGTACGTCGAACCGCCCCGGGTGGACGCGTGGGACGAGAACCCGCTGGTCCGGATCTCCGGGTGGGCGCTGAACCCGGAGCAGCCGCTGCTGGACGTCCGCACGCCGGTGGGCGCGGACCCACGGGGCGACCGGATCCGGCTGGCGGTGCTCAGCGACTACGACGGGGTGACCTGGCGGGTCGGGGCGACCTACCGCAACGCCGGGCGGGTCCTGCCCGCGCCGGCGCCGCCGGAGTCGGCCACCACCGGGACGGTACGCCAGGAGATCACCGTCGCGGAACTGCGTGGTCGGCTGCTGCCGGCGGTCGCCACCCCGCGTGAGGTGACCGGTGCCCGGGTGGCGTACGACCCGGCCACCGGGACGCTGATCCGGCCGGAGGGGCTGGCGCCGGGGTTGCGGTACACGGTGACGTCGGTACGGGAGCGGCCGGACGCGAACCTGCTGGCCACGGCGAGTGTTCCGGCCGGCGAGGAGGTGGCCCGGGTGCTGCGGGTCCCCGACGGGGTGCCCGACCCGGTGCGCCGCCTCGCCGCCGAGCTGGCCGAGTCCAACGGCGCGCCGTACGCGCGGGCCGCCGCCGTCGAGCAGTTCCTCGCCGAGCACTACCGCCTGGTGGCCGACTCACCGAGCGGGCACGCGTACCCGAATCTGGCGTTCTTCCTCTTCGGCCCGCGTGCCGGTGGTGGGCAGCGGGGCACCTCGGAGCAGTTCGCGGCGTCGTTCGCGGTGCTGGGCCGGTTGACCGGGCTGCCGACCCGGGTGGTGGTGGGGTTCCGGTCGACCGGCGACGGGCCGGTGCGGGCGGGTGACGCGTACGCCTGGCCGGAGGTGCTCTTCGACGGGCTCGGCTGGGTGCCGTTCGACCCGCTGCCCCGGCCCGACGACGAGCCCCGACCGGTCGAGGAGGACTTCCGTCCGCCCCCGGAGGAGCCGCCGCCGTCGCAGGTGCCGGAACCGACGGTGGAGCCGACCGCACCACCGGAACCGGTCGCGGCGTCGGACGGCGAGGCCGGTGGCGGCGGTGTGGGCACCCCCGTTCTGGTGGCCGTCGGGACCGGTGGTGTGCTGCTGCTGGTGGGGGCGCTGCTGTTCGTCCTGGCGGCGCTGCGCCGCTCGCTCACCCGGGCCCGCCTGCAACGGGGTGACCCCGGCCAACGCATCGCCGGCGCCTGGCGGGAGGTCACCGACGCGCTCCGGCTCGCCGGGCACCGGGTCGGCACCGACCTGTCGGCGACCGAGGTCGCCGTGCGGGCCCACCGGGTCCTCGCCGATGCCCGTGCCCGCCACGCCGGCACCGACCCGGGCACGGTCACGGACGGTCCCGGTGGCGGCTTCGTCGCCAACCCCGGCGGCGCGGTTGGCACGGGCGACGCGGGCAGCGCGGGCGGCCCCGGCGCGAGCAGCGGCGCGGGACCTGCGGGCGGCATCGGCGCGGGAGTCGCGGGCGGCGGCATCGGCGCGGGAGTCGCGGGCGGCACCGGTGTCGAGGAGTTGGCCGATCTGCTCAACCGGTTGGTGTTCGCGCCCGGCACCAGCAGCGAAGGGGAGGCGGCGCGCGCGGTGACCCTGGCACGGGACTACACCGCGGCGCTGCGGGCGGCCCGCCCCCGGTGGCGGCGCCTGCTCTGGTCGGTGCACCCCGGTCCGCTGCGCCGCGACCGCGGCACCGGACCGGTCGAGCGGCCAGCATCGACGGACGGTCGTGATCCCACCCCGCATGATCACGCTCGATCCATGTTGTAGTGGCTTCCGGGTGCGGACGAGGCCACTACAACATGGATCGAGCACGATCATGAGCCCGCCGCCGACCGGCGCGGGCACCGCCGACGCACCGGCGCGCGGACGGCGACACCGCGGCGCGCTGGTGGGGCGGGTCAGGTGGTCAGCCGGCGGACGAGTTTGCGCAGGCCGGCCTGCCAACCGTCGGGGTCCTCGGCCCGGCGGCGGGCGTAGTCGGCGACCTCCGGGTGCGGGAGGATCAGGAAGCGTTCCTCGGCGAGGCCGGCGATCACCGCGTCGGCGACCTGGTCGGGGGTGAGCACGACGCCGGAGGCGGCGATCACCTTTGCTCCGAGGTGACCGGCGGCCAGCCCGTCGGCGAGCATCGGGGTGTCCACGCCCTGCGGGCAGAGGGCGTGCACCCGTACGCCCCGGTCCCGGTAGGTGATCGCGAGCCACTCGGCGAAACCGACCGATGCGTGCTTGGTGGCGGTGTACGCGGCGTCCCCGACCGCGGTCAGCACCCCCGCCGCGGAGCAGGTCATCAGCAGGTGACCACCGCCCCGGGCGAGCATCGCCGGCAGCACGGCGCGGGCGGCGTACACGTGCGACAACACGTTGACCCGCCAGGCACGGTCCCAGCCGGCGTCGTCGACCTCGATGCCGCCGCCGGTGGCCACGCCCGCGTTGGCGCAGAACAGGTCGATCCGCCCGTATTGTCGCTCGGTGTCGTCGACCAGCGCGCGGACCTGGTCCTCGTCGGTGACGTCCAGGCCGACACCGTGCGCCTGCGGGCCGGCCGACTCGGCCACCGCCCGGGCGGCGTCGGCGGCCAGGTCGGCCACCACCACCGCGGCGGCGCCCTCGGCGACGAACCGGCGGACCAGTGCCGCCCCGATGCCACCGGCCCCGCCGGTGACCACCACGACCCGATCGGTGAGGTTCACGACCGCGCACCCCCGCCCAGTCGGCCGATCACGTCGAGCAGAGCCTCGGGGCCGCCGGTGTTCAGCTCGGGCGTCGGCAGCAGCGCGAGCACCGGTACGTCCACCCCGGCCTCGGCGTACCGGAGTGCCTCGGACCGGCAGTGCTCCGGCGAGCCGTGCAGCACCAGCGCGTCGACCACCTCGTCGGGCACCGCCGCGCCGGCGCCCCGCCGGTCCCCGGCCGCCCAGGCCCGCCACATCGGGTCGAAGACCTCCGCCCGGCCGAGCCAGCGGTGGAACTCCGCGTACGCGGGCACCGTCAGGTAGCTGGTGATCAACCGGCGGCCCAGGGTGCGGGCGTACGAGGCGTCCTCGGTGGGGCAGACGAAGATCCGGGCGACGACGTCGAAGCCGGGCTTGCGCTCGCCGACGACGCCGAGGGCCTGCGGTACGTCGGAGGCGGCTAGCCAGTTCAGGATCACCCCGTCGGCCTCGGCGGCGGCCAGCCGCAGCATGCCCGGCCGCAGGGCGGCGAGCAGCACCGGTGGTGGCACGGCCGGCGGCCGTTCCAGGGTGAACCGGCGGACGGTGAACGTGTCGTACGCCTCGTCGACGGTCGCGCCGGACAGCGCCGCCTTCAGGAAGCGCAGCACGTCGCGGGTGCGCCGGAACGGCTCGGTGAACTCCCGCGCGTTCCAGTCCCGGACCAGCACCGGCGACGACGCGCCGATGCCCAGCGCGAATCGGCCCGGCGCGGTCTCGGCGAGCGCGGCGGCGCTCATCGCCAGCAGGCCCGGCCCCCGGGTGAAGACCGGCGTGATCGCGGTGCCCAGCCGCAGCCGGGGCGTCCAGGCGGCGGCGAGCGCCAGCGGGGTGAACGCGTCGGCCCCGGCCACCTCGGAGGACCAGAGGTCGGTGAAGCCCGCCCGGTCGAGGGCCGTGTAGACCGCGCCGTGGTCGGCGAGCGGGATGCCGCCCATCGGTACCGTCATGCCCCATCGCGTCGTCATCGGTCGATGGTGCCCGCCGGCGGTGGCGCGCCGCAAGATCGGACGGTGGGGAGCCGAGTGGGATTCTGCACTCCCACTGCACTTGACCGGGTTTCCCGGATGCCGGTCGGGTGCCGCCGCCGGGATGTTACGACTGCCTGATGGGCTCCACCGAGGGCGAACGGCGCCGACTCCTGGCCGGGAGGCGACGATTGCTGCCCACCACGGAGGACCCGGGGCGGGCGACGTTCCTGGAGCTGTTCTTCGACCTGGTCTTCGTGTTCGCGCTGACCCGGATCTCGGCCCGCGCGTTCGAGGACCTCTCGCTGAAACCGGGTGGCGGCGAGGGGTGGGGGGCGGTCACCGGCGGCGGCAAGACCCTGCTGCTGCTGCTCGCGCTGTGGAGCGTGTGGCAGGGCACCGCGTGGACCACCAGCCGGTACGACCCGCGCCGAGGCTGGTTGCAGCTCGTCGTGATCACCGCGCTGGTGTGCAGCATGGTGATGGGGGTGGCGATCCCCCGCGCGTTCTCGGGGACCGGGTTGGCGTTCGCGGTGGCGTACGTGGTCGCCCAGGTGTCCCGGCCGGTGATCCTGCTGATCGCCCTCGGCCCGCACCCGTACCGCCGGCTCAAGGCGCGGATGGCGATCATCTTCGCCGCCAGCGGCGTGTTGTGGATCGTCGGGGCACTGCTGCCGACCAACGAGCGGGTGGCGTGCTGGCTGACGGCACTCGCCGTCGAGTACGTCGCGGTCCGGCTCGGTTACCCGGTGCCCGGGCTGGGCCGGTCGAAGATCTCGAAGTGGGACATCGCCGGGGAGCACCTCGCCGAGCGCTACCAGCAGTTCTTCCTCGTCGCGCTGGGCGAGACGATCCTGGTGGCCGGTTTCGCGTACAGCAAGGGTCCCTACCACCCGGATCAGACGACCGCCTTCGCCCTCGCGCTGGCCACCTCGATCGTGCTCTGGCGGATCTACGTGCAGCGCGCCGGGCAGATCCTCGGCGAGGCGGTGGCCAACGCCCGCCACCCGGCGACGATCGGCCGGTCGGCGGCCGACACCCACCTGGTGATGGTGGTCGGTCTGACCGCCACGGCGATCGGCTACGAACTGGTCGTCGAGCACCCGATGGATCAGCCCGAACCCGCCTGGATCGCCCTGGTGGTCGGCGGGCCGGTGCTCTTCCTGGCCGGCCGGGCCCGCTTCGAGTACGAGGTGTTCTCCCGCGTGTCGCCGTCCCGGTGGATCGCCGTCCTGGTGCTGCTGGCGTGCGTACCGGTGCTGCTGCACCATCCGCCGCTGTGGTCGGCGACCGTCGCGGCGGTGGTGCTGGCCGCGGTGGCCGTGGCCGACGCCCGGCGGGCCCGGGGCCGGCCACCGGAGGCGGCGGCACCGCCGTTCTGAGCTGGGGGTTCCCACCGTCGCGGCCGGCGGCCCGCGCCGTCGGCCGCGCTACCCTCCCTCTCGTGACCTTCTCCCTCGTCGCCCGCTCCGACGACGGCCGCCGGCACGGCATCGTGGTGGCCAGCAAGTTCCTGGCCGCCGGGGCGCTGGTCCCGGCCGCCGAGGCCGAGATCGGCGCCGTCGCGACCCAGGCCCACGTCAACCTCGCCTACCGCCCGCAGGGGCTGGCGCTGCTGCGTACCGGCGTGACCGCGACGGACGTTGTCGCCGGCCTGGTGGCCGCCGACGGCGAACGCGACCACCGGCAGGTCGGCGTGGTCGCCGCGACCGGGCCGGGCGCCACCTGGACCGGGCCGAGCTGCCATCCGTGGGCGGGGGGCCAGGCCGGCGACGGCTGGGCGGCGCAGGGCAACATCCTGGCCGGCCCGCACGTGATCGACGCGCTCCGCGACGGCTGGCTCGGCGGCTCCGCGCTGCCGTTCCCGCAGCGCCTGCTCGCCGCGCTGCGCGCCGGCGACCAGGCCGGGGGCGACCGGCGCGGTCGGCAGAGCGCGGCGCTGCTGGTGGTCGAGCGCGGGGGTGGGTACGGCGGCACCGGCGACGCCCTGGTAGACCTGCGGGTCGACGACCACCCCGACCCGGTCGCCGAGCTGGGCCGGCTGCTGGCGATACACACCCTGCTGTTCAGTCGCCCGGACCCGGCGACCCTGCTCGACCTGACCGGCGCGGTCGCCGCCGAGGTCGGCGCGCTGCTGGCCGCCGTCGGCCACCCGGTCGACCCGGCGGCGCCGGAGGAGGCGCTGGTGTCCTGGGCCGGCCTGGAGAACCTGGAGGAGCGGCTGGTGCCAGGACGGATCGACCCGATCGTCCTGGACCACCTGCGCAAGGCCGCACCGCACGTGCCGGCCCCGCGCGCGGCGAGCGGGACCACCGCGACGACCTGACCCTGCTCAGCCGGCGAAGGAGAGCCGGCGCAGGCCGGCCGCGTCGACGATCAGGCGCTCGTGCGGGGCCAGCGGGACTCGCCCGGTGATCTTGCGGATCAGGTCGAGCCGGTCCCAGCCCAGCTCCGGTGGGACGGGCCGGCCGCCGGTGAGCAGGTCGGCGATCACGGCCGCCGCGGTCGGGGTCAGCCACGGGTCCCGACCCAGGGCCGCCGCCAGGTCCAGGCCGTGCACCCCGACCTCCACCACCCGGGTACGCAGGAACTCGGCGAGCGCCATCGCGTCACCGTGCCGGGTGCGCACCACCCGCCCGGCCGGCGCCCGGTCCACCGCGTCGAGGGTGGTCCGCCAGGCGGCGTCGAAGTCGGCGGCCAGCGCGGCGCCGTCTCCGGCGCGGGCCGCCCGCCGGCCGCCGTCGATCCGGTCGGCGTCCACCGCCGGGGCGAACTTGGCGGCGCCGAAGTAGCCGGTGGCGTCGACCTCGGCGCGGGACGGCGCGGGCGCGGCGAGCATGTCGACCAGCCGGGCCGCTCCGGCGCGGACGTGCGCCACCAGTTCCCGTACCGTCCATGGCGGACAGTCGGTGGGGCGGTCGAGGTCGCCGTCGGCCAGACCGGCGAGCACCTCGACCAGTTGGGCGCACTCGTCGTGGAACGCCGTCCGGACCTGCCGCGGACCGGTCACCCCGGTCAGCCCTTGTGGCGCGGGACGAGGCGGTGCACGCTGATCAGCACCAGCGCCATCACGACGCCCATGGTGCCGGCGATACCGGCGGCGCTGCCCGTGTATCCGACGAAGAGCGGCCGGCGGCTCAGCTCGTCCGGCGCCACCCGGGGCAGGTCGACCAGCCAGGCCAGCGCCAGCGCGCAGGCACCCATCGCCAGCAGGCCCCCGAGGCCGAGGACGAGCGCGGCGGTCCGGTGCGCGTCGGTCGACTCCACCTGCGCCTGCTCCCGCTGGGTGATCAGCAGCAGCACCCCGGCCAGTGCCGCCCACACGCCGACGACCAGGTACGCCGCCACCGCGTCGCTGGGCCGGTGCCAGCCGGCCGAGAGGGTGGCCACCCCGGCGACGGCGGCGTACGCGGTGGCCAGGAACGCACCGACGACGCGGACCTTGCGGGGCAGCACCAGCACCAACGCGACCGCGACCGCCGCGGCGACGGTGGTGTGCCCGCTGGGCAGGCTGTTGCCCACCGCCGCCCGCTCCGGGTCGATCCCGAAGTCCGGCCGGACCAGGAGGTACTTGAGCAGTTGGGTGGTGACGTTGGCGCCCACGATCAGCAGGGTGGCCGTGACGGCCAGCGCGATCCGGCCCCGGATCAGCGCGATGAAGCCGATGACGGCGGTGACCGCGAGCAGCGACACCACGGACATCGCGTTGAGGACGGTGTTCACCGGGCCGTCGATCCGGTCCTGACCGATCCGGTTGCCGGTCAGCGCCACCGTGTCGATCCACTGACCGAGTTCCGCATGGACGGCGTAGCGCCACACCACCAGGAAGGCGGCCGTCTGGGCGAGCGCCAGCACGACCAGCCAGACCGCGGTTCCACCCCTTGCCGTCACGCGCACCCGGACAACCTATCGGCCGCCTCCGGCGGGTCGACCGGTGGGAGGAGGCCGATAGGTTGGGGCTGAGCTGAGGAGGTGACGGTGACCAGCACACCCGGGCACGGAGAGCCACCCCCGCAACCCACCGAGTCGCTCGCCGACCTGCTCGGCGGGCGCCGGGGCGCGGTGGACGCCACCCTGCCGCCGGTCGCGTTCGCCGCGGGCTGGCTGCTGGGCGGGAACTCCCTCGCCGGCGGGGTCGGCGCGGCGGTGGTGACGGGTGCGGCGGTGGCGGGATGGCGGCTGCGCCGCGGCGACCGGCCCCGGTCGGTGCTGGTCGGGCTCTTCGCCGTCTGCGTGGCGGCGCTGGTCGCGCTGCGGACCGGGCGGGCCGAGGACTTCTTCCTGGTTCAGCTCGTCGCCAACGCGGCCAGCGCGCTGGCCTGGATGGTGAGCATCGCCGTCCGGTGGCCGCTGCTCGGGGTGCTGGTCGGCGTGGCGTTGGGGCAGCGTGGCCGGTGGCGACGCGATCCGGCGCTGCTGCGCGCGTACGCCCGGGGCAGCTGGGTGTGGGCGGCGACCTACCTGCTGCGGGTGGCGGTGTTCCTGCCGCTGTGGCTCGGCGGTCAGGTGGTCGCGCTGACCATCACCCGGGTGGCGCTGACCTGGCCGCTGGTGGCCGCCGCGCTGGCGGTGAGCTGGGTGGTGGTGCGCCGTTCGCTGCCGGCGGGCCATCCGGGGCTGCGCCACCCGGTCAGCGCCGGGGACAGCGCCGCGGCCCCGGCCGCGGAGGTGGCCGGAGATGCCGCAGGGGTGGAGCGGGCCAAAGAATAAGGGAGAGGCCGCCACGGGGGGAGCGGCCTCTCCGGTGACGTACGTTACTCCGTCCCGAACCCTCACGTGATCCCGCGGCGGCCCCTTTTTCGGCGTTTTCGCGCTGGCCGCGTATTCGGTTTTGGTGGGGTGGGCCGGTCGGTCCGCTGCGTCGGCCAGATCGACCGACCCACCCCGGCCTGACCGTGGGTGTCAGGCCGTCTGCCGACCGGGCGATCTGCTCCCCCAGGCCCGGTCGGCCGTCGGGTGGGCGGTGTCACGCCGCCCACCCGACGGGTGTGGTTCAGCCGTTCGGGAACAGGTTGCCGTAGTCGGCGTACGCCATGGCGACGTCGGCCTGCGCCCAGAAGCGGTGGTAGTTGAAGGTCGGCTCGGGGCCGCCGTTCAGGTAGGCCTCCACCTTCGGCCAGTCGGGGTCGTTCTTGTAGAAGGAGCGGATGTCCAGGAAGCTCTTGCCCGGGGCGATGGCGTCGCCGTTGGGCATGGTGCCGGTCCAGCCGGACGGGACGTAGAGGCCCTGCCCGGTGGAGGCGTCGTAGACGTCGTCGAAGCGGCGGTAGTCACCGCGCTTCTCCGGCATCGAGACGCCCTTGGCGTCGCTGGCCGCGTGCAGCGCGTCCAGCAGGCCCTTGGCGGTGTTCTTCGCCGCCGCGTTGCCCGACTTGGCCGCGTACGCGATCAGGGTCCGGGCGTAGGCGGCGGCGACGCCGACGTCCTGGCCCTTCACCGTGACCTCGACGTGCAGGTTGGTGTTGGGCTGCGGGTTGGTCGGGTTCCAGGTGGTCGGCTGGCCGGTCCACTTCATGTCCGACGGGATCGACCAGTTGGCGCCGAGGGTGGTGTTGGCGATCGCCCACGGCACCCACTTGTCCAGCAGGGCCTTGGCCTTGGCGTTGCCGGTCTGCAGGTACAGCTCGGCGATGCGCTGCATCGACCAGGCCTGCATGCCGAACCACTGGTTCGACGGCGGGTCGTTGTAGACCGGGTCGACGTCGTAGAACATGCCGTAGAAGGTCGACGTGCCGGCCGGCGGCGTGCCGTAGTGGCCGCCCCAGCTGTTGGTCGCGCCGCCGGCGATGCCGCCCTCGGCCGACTGCAACCAGGTGTAGAACTCCAGCTGCCGCTCGAAGCTCTTGGTCCAGTCCGCCGCCGCGGTCGGCGACTTCGGCGCCAGCTCCGGGGTGTTGGTCAGCGCCCAGGCCGCGAACGGGTTCTGGTAGCCGAAGTGGTTGTGGCTGGAGCCGATCCGCCACGACCAGTTCTGGTTGGCCTCGTACGCGCCACCCCAGGCGTAGTACCAGGACATCAGGTAGTGCGCGGAGTCCCGGCCGTTACCGGCCGGGCAGGTGCTGGCCCCGACGCAGTTGCCGATCTTCTTGAAGTACTTGTCGAACATGGCGTACCGCAGGTAGTCGCCCATCTTGGCGGCCTTGGCCACCGTGGCGGCCACGTCGGCCTGCTTGTTCTGCGCCTTGGCCCAGGTCAGCGCCCAGTAGGCGGCCTGCACCGCGCGGGCGTCGGCGTCCGGGGCGTTGGTGTACTTCCACTGCTTGGCCGGGGCGTTGGCCTCCTTGACGAACAGGTCAAGGTAGCCGTTGCGGCCGCCGTGCGCGTAGGTGTCGCAGGACGGCTGGGGGACGGTCTCCCAGACCGACTCCTGGGTGCCCCGCTGGAAGGTGTTGATGTACGCCGGCTTGGTGGTGCCGTCGCCGCAGCGGCCGAAGCCGTAGGTGTTGTCCACGTCGAGCAGCCAGTGCATGCCGTAGATGTCACCGGTGCCGTAGGTGGACTGCAGCTCGGAGCGCAGCGGGTCCTGGCCGACCGGCACCGACGCCTCCAACTGCGACGGGTACTGGCTGGGCAGGTCGTGCTCGGCGGCGTACTGCGGGGTGCCGGGCGCGCCGGCGGTCGGCTGGTCGGCGTGCGACGGGATGATGTACTTTTCCATCACCGTCCAGGCGTTGTTGAACGGGGCCCAGTTCTGGGTGACCCGCCCGTAGTTGGCCTCCAGCCACAGCCAGAAGCTGAACGCCTCGCTGGTGGTCTCGTGCCCGTGGTCGGGCGCCTCGACGATCAGCGTCTCGATCGAGTGGTACGGCACGCCCTCGGGGCTGAAGTAGCCCGAGTTCTTGATCTTGCCGTACTGCTCCAGGAAGCGGGCGGTGTAGGTGTTGTCCCCGCCGGGGGTGTCGTTGTCGATCTCGGTGGCGGTGATCGCCAGCGGCGCGTACCCGGTCGCCGAGGCGGTGATGGTGGCGGAGCCACCGACGGTGTCGGCGTCCTCCGCCGCCGCGACCGTCACGTTCACCCCGGTGTTCCAGTTGGCCGGGGTCAGCGTGACCGTGGCCGGCGAGACGGTGACGTCGGTGTCGCCGGTGCGGGCGAGGGACACCGGGACGTTCGCCGCGGGCAGACCGCTGAGCTTGAGGTTGACCGTGGAGCTGCCACCCTCGTTGACGCTCACCGAGGACGGGGTGGCGACCAGCACCGGCCCGCTGGCGGCGGCGACGGTGAACGACTTCTCCGCGGTCGCGGAGAGGTTCGCGTTGTCGTACGCCTTGGCCTGGACGGTGTAGCTGCCGGCCGGCAGGTCCTCCAGCGTGTACGCGTACGGCGCGGTGGTGTCGGTGTTGACCAGCAGGCCGTTCCGGTAGAACTCGACCTTGCTGATGGTGCCGTCCGGGTCGCTGGCGGTCGCGGTCAACGGCACGTCGGCGGGGGCCTCGAACGGGCCGGCCGGCACGTTGAGGGCGACGGTCGGCGGCTGCTGTGCGGCACCGCCGCAGGTGACGCCGTTGACCGAGAACGAGGTCGGCTTGGCGTTGGTGCCGCTGTGCGAGCCGTTGAAGCCGATGTTGGTGGAGGCACCGGTGGCCAGGTTGCCGTTGTACGACTCGTTGGTGGCGGTGACCTGGTTGCCGGACTGGCTCCACCGGGCCGACCAGCCCTGGGTGACCCGCTGGTCGCCGGGGAAGGCGAAGCGCAGCGTCCAGCCGTTGATCGGGTCCCCGAGGTTCTTGATGGTGACGTTCGCGGTGAAGCCGTTGTTCCAGTCACTGGTCGCGTAGACCACGTCGCAGGCGGGGGCGGCCTGCGCGGCGCCGGCCGGCAGGGTCACCCCGCCGACGACCAGCGCGGCGGCGGCGACCATCGCCACACGGCGACGTCTAGCCAGATTTCTCATGAAGGCGGTGTCTCCTCGGACCGGGCCGGGGACGGGGCCCCGGCGGGACGCCGGATGTGCTTCGGGGGTTTCACGGCGCCCGGGATGGTGGTCGTCCCCGGCCGGGGCCGGGGTCGTCGTGAGGGAGGCGGCGACGCCGCGTCCCTCGTCGGGTGCCATGCCGGCCGTGCCGGCTGCCCTCGGCGACCCACGTTCACGCGAGCTGGCTCCGCTTCGCGATCGGTCGTCAGTGTGCCACGCCTGGAAGCGCTCCCACAAGAAGTGGACGCCGTCGGAGCAGGTAGATGTTTCGATCTCGTTTTGGGGCTTTCACAAAGCCGTGACGGGCGTTACAGTCGCAGCATCGTCGATGGGAGCGCTTCCATCGACAGAGTTCCACAAGGAAGATCACCCGAAGCGCGGTCGGAAGGCCGTGTCCTCGGGGAGAACAGCCCGAGGGCTGACGGCGGGCCAGCCCGGACGCCGCCGCCAGCCATCATCCCACCAGTGTGGAGGGAGGTGGATCCTCAAGCCACTCGCGTGGCCCGGCTCCCGCGCGACACGTACGGCAGGGATGCCCATTCCGACACGTACGTGTGCTGCAACGGTGGGGACGGGGGTTGCCCTCCCCCGTCCCCACCCTAAACCCCCGTCCACGGTGGGAGAAGTAGCCGATCGGCGCTGAACACCGCACCGGTCAGGTCGGCGGTACGCCTCGTCGCCCACCCGCTTCCCACCCCGTCCCCGCGTCGCACCACCCCGGCGTCCCGCCCCCGCGCCGACCGGCCGCCTCCGGGATCCCCGGCCGACCCGACACCGGCCCGGCCCCCGCGTCACCCCCCGCGGCATCCCCCGGCGCCCCGCCGCGCCAGCCCCCGTACCTCTCGCGCCCCGCGCCCGCAGCGCCGCACCGCGGGCGTACGCGCACGTCCCGCTCCCTTCCGCGCGACCGCCGCGGGCCCGACCGGATCCCCGCCCGGCGCGACCGACGGATGACCGGCGGGAAGCGCCTGCCCTATGCTGGGAGCGCTCCCGGCTCACGGCGGTGGCCCGCATTCTTCAAGGAGAACCCATGTCGATAGTCACCCCGCGGCATCTGATCCGGCGCGCCGCGCTCTCCGCCACCGCCGTGGCTGCCGCGAACGGCACCGGACCACGTGCCACCGCCGTCGTCCCGAGGCCCGGCGCCATGCCGAACAGCGGGCCGGCCGCCTACGCCGACGCCGGTGCCCGGCCCGGCGGTACGGCCGACGGGCGGATCGACACCGCGAGCGACGCCGGACCGGCCGGCGGTCTCCGCTTCCCGCCGGCCTTCGGCTGGGGCGCGGCCACCTCGGCGTACCAGATCGAGGGCGCCGCCAAGGAGGACGGCCGGGGCGAGTCGGTGTGGGACACGTTCAGCCGTACGCCCGGACGCACCCGCAACGGCGACACCGGCGACGTGGCCGCCGACCACTACCACCGGTACGCCGAGGACCTCGACCTGATGCGCGACCTGGGGCTGCGCAGCTACCGGTTCTCCATCTCCTGGCCGCGCATCCAGGCCGACGGCACCGGCCCGGCCAACCAGCGTGGGCTGGACTTCTACCGGCGGCTGGTGGACGGCCTGCTGGAGCGGGACATCGCCCCGATGGTCACCCTGTTCCACTGGGACCTGCCGCAGGCCCTCCAGGACACCGGCGGCTGGGAGTCACGGGACGTCGCCAACCGCTTCGCCGACTACGCCGACCTGGTCTTCCGCGCCCTCGGTGACCGGGTCCCGGTGTGGCTGACCATCAACGAGCCGAAGACCGTGGTGCAGAACGGCTACCTCACCGGCCACCACGCCCCCGGCCGGCAGGACCCGGACGCCGCGTACCTGGTGGCCCACCACCTCCAGCTGGCCCACGGCCTCGCGGTGCGGGCCCTGCGGGCCGGCGGGGGCACCGGTCGGATCGGGCCGGCCTTCAACCTGCACCCGTGCTACCCCGCCGACGAGACCCCCGAGGCGGCCCGTGCCGCCCGCCTCTACGACGGCTACGAGAACCGCCTCTACCTGGACCCGGTGTTCACCGGCGCGTACCCGCAGGACGTGCTGGCCGACCTCGGTCCGGACAGCCGGATGGTCCGGGCCGTGCGCGACGGCGACCTGGAGGTCATCGCCGCCCCGGTGGACCTGCTCGCCGTGCAGTACTACACGCCGATCTACGTCACCGGCGACGGCGGCACGGTCCGCCGCTGGCCGACCTCGCAGGCCGACTGGCAGCAGATCCACCCCGACGGCATGTACGACATCCTGACCCGGGTCACCCGCGAGTACGGGCCGGTCCCGCTGACCGTGACCGAGAACGGCCTGCCCACGCCGGACGCCCTCGGCGACGACGGCACCGTCGACGACGTGGCGCGGATCGCGTTCCTGCGCGACCACCTGAGCGCGGCGCACCGGGCGGTGACCGCCGGCGTGCCGCTGGAGAGCTTCCACGTCTGGTCGCTGCTGGACAACTTCGAGTGGAACGAGGGGTACGACCAGCGGTGGGGCCTGGTCTACGTGGACTACCCCACCCAGCGCCGGATCCCGAAGAGCAGCGCACACTGGTACCGACGGGTCATCGCCGACAACGGCCTCTGACGACCTGTCGGAGTTCCCACCCGACGCCGGTCGGCGGGCGTCGGGTGGGAACCCCCGGCGGGCGCGGTCCCGGCCAGGAGCGGAGACCTAGCGCGGCAGCGCCTGCTGGAGCTCGGCGCGCAGGGCCGGGGTGAGCATCTCGCCGGCCTGCTTGGCCAGCCGGGCCATCTCGTAGCCGACCACACCGATGTCGGCGTCGGCGCCGGCGAGGGTGGCCAGGATCGACCCGTCCCGGACCTGCATGACGAGGAAGTAACCCCGGCCCATCTCGACCACGGTCTGCTTGACCACGTCGCCGTCGAACATCTGCGCCGCCCCGGCGGTGATGCTCATCAGGCCGGAGGTGACCGCCGAGAGCTTGTCGGCGTGGTCGCGGGGCAGGTGGTCGGAGATCGCGACGAGCAGACCGTCGGAGGAGACCACGATCGCGTGCGCCACCCCCGGCACGCGCTGCGCGAAGGCGCTGACCAGCCAGCTCAGGTCCCGGGCCTCCTGGCTCAACGTCGTCACTGTCTTCCCCCTTCGATGCTGCCGCCGGGTGGCGGCACCGGAATCTCGGTGGTGTCCTCGGCCTCGGCCCGTCGCACCCCGCTGTAGAGGCGGGACAGCATGCCGCCGACCGCCTCCGGGTCCGGCTCGTGCCGCGGCCGCGGCTGGTCCGGGCGGGCGGGTCGGGTGACCGCGCTGAGTTGCGCCATCGGCACCCGTACGGGCAGGCCGCGGTCGTTGGTGCCGCCGGTGACCGGCACGGCCGGCGGGACGGGCGGGGCGGCCACGGCGGCCGGAGCCGGTCCCTGGCGCGTCCACCAGCCACTCCCGGCGGGTGCGGCCGGGGCGGCGGGAGCGAGGACGTCCTCGGCGCGGACCGGTACGCCCCGACTCTGGCGCGGCACGGTGGGCGGGTCCGGACGCCGCCCGGCCACCGGGAGGTCGCCCGGCCCCGGGGTGAGAACCCAGTTCGGGACCCGCCGGGCACCGCCGGTCGGTGCCACCGGGCTCGGCCCCGGCTCGGCCGGGGTCGCGGCGAGCAGGTCCCGGGGCAGGAGGATCCGGGCGATCAGGCCGGGCCGGTCGCCGGGAGCGGTGTAGAGCCGCACCTCGACGCCGAGCCGGGCGGCCAGGTGGCTCACCACGAACAGGCCCATCCGCTCGACCGTGGCCACGTCGGCGGCCGGTGGCGTGGCCAGCACGGCGTTCGCCTCGGCCAGCGCGGTCGGGCTCATCCCCAGTCCCTCGTCGACGATCTCGATCGACGCCGTGCCGGCGTCCACCCGCGCCTCGACGTCCACCGTCGTGTCCGGACGGGAGAAGGCGGTCGCGTTCTCCAGTAGCTCGGCGAGGAGGTGGACCAGCTCGCCGACGGCGTGGCCGACGACGTGCAGGTCGGCCACCGATCCGTGCCGGACCCGCTGGTACTGCTCGATCTCGGCGCTGGCGGCGAGCAGCACCGCGCCGAGGCCGACCGGTCGGTTCCACCGCCGGGTCGACTCGGTGCCGGCCAGGACCAGCAGGCTCTCGTCGTTACGCCGCATCCGGGCGGCCAGGTGGTCGAGCTTGAACAGGTTCTCCAGCTGGTCCGGGTCGTTCTCCTCCCGTTCCAGGTCGTCGAGCAGCTCCAGCTGCCGCTCCACCAGGACCTGACTACGCCGGGCGAGGTTGACGAACATCGCGTTGACGTTGCGCCGCATGGTGGCCTGCTCGACGGCGACGCTGACCGCGCTGCGGTGCACGGCGACGAACGCCTCGGCCAGCTCGCCGATCTCGTCGAGCGAGCGCACCACCGCCGGCGCGACGTCGATGGCGGGTACCCCGCCGGTGACGGTGCGCAGCCGGTCCAGCGCGTCGGGCAGCTCCACCTGGGCGATCCGCAGGGCCTGCCCGCGCAGTTGCCCCATCGACCGGGCGATCGACCGGCCGACCAGCAGCGAGATCAGCAACGCCACCGCCAGCACCGCGACGATCACGCCGACCACCAGCAGGGTGGTCCGCAGCTGCGCGGTGCTGACCTCGTCGGCCTGGCGTACCGCGTCGTCGAGCACGCTGCTCTCGACCTGGCGGAACAGCTCCTGACGTTGCTCGCTGGCGGTCCACCACTGCTCGGCGGGGAGCACCGCGGGACGGGTGCCGTCGACGGGCAGGCTCTGCTCCTCCAGCCGGGTGGCCGCCACGAACGCCGGGTCGACCGAGGTCTCGTCGTACCGACCGATCTGGTCGGTGGTGGCGGCGACCCGGAACGCGGCCAACGCGGTGAGCTGCTGGGCTCGCAGGTCGGTGAGCAGCACCTGGTCCTCGACGCCGTACCGGCCGGCCCGACCGGCCTCGTAGAGCTGGGCGCGGACCCGCGAGGAGAGTTCCTTGACCCGGGCGATCTGGACGTAGCGCAGCACGGCGTCGCTCAGCGCCGGCCGTTCCTCGCCGGGGGTGGGCTCGGCGAGCAGGTCGAGCAGCGTGTCCACGGCGCGGTTGTAGTTGCCCAGGACGGTGTCGGTGCCCAGCACCGCCGGGAGCACCGCCGCCCGGATCGACACCACCTGGTCGTAGGCCTCCCGGACCTCGGCGTAGGCGATCCGCCAGGACGCGTCGGCGTCGGCCAGCGGCGCGGCCGCCCGGTCCAGCCCGCGCATCGCCCGGTCGGTCGCCTCGTGCAGCGGTCGCAGGGTCGCGCCGATCGCCTCCCGGTCGACCGCGGCCCGTCCGCCGCGCAGCTCAGCCAGCTCACCGGCGGAGCGGTCCCGCTCCTGCTGGAGCTGGTGCACGGCGGTGGTGATCTCCCGGCCGATGCCGACCTGCTGGGCGAAGTCGCCGAGCGCCGTGGTCCGCCCGACCAGGCCGCTGGTCTGCACCCCGGCGAGCACCAGGAACGCCACCGACGGGATGACCAGGACGGTGGCGAGCTTGGTCCGCATCCGCCAGTCCCGCAGCCGGAACGGGGAGCGCCGGCGGTGGGGTACGACCCGGACGTCGAAACGGCTCCGGCGGTGATGCGACACCGCGCCGTGCGCCCCGTCCGGCCCTGCCCCCACCCTGCCTCCTCCACCTCCCGCGTCCGCGGCGACCCGGGGAGCGGGGTCCATCCAACCAGGTCAGCAGGCTGTGTCAACGACCCGGGCACCGGTGCCACTCAGGAATACGAGTCCTTCTCATCCGTCCGGACGATGCCGGTGAGCCCGGCGGCGGCGTCGATTCGACCCAGCGCCACCAGCGCCGCGCCGATCGCGCCGATCTCCGGGTTGGGCTGGTGCCACACGGTCCGGGGGGCGAGCGCCGCGGCGAAGGCGGACCGCCACCAGCCCGACGCCGCGACCGCCCCACCGCCCAGGACGACGTCGACCGGCCCGTCCACGGTGGACTCCAACTCGGCGAGGTCGACGGCGATCAGGTCGCACATCCCCCGCATCAGACCGGCCAGGATCTCCGTGGCGGTGGTGCCGAAGCTCAGCCCGCGCAGCTCTCCCGAGCCGGCCGGCGCCAGCCCGGGCGGGCGGTCGCCACCGAAGCGCACGTTCGCCGGTCGCCCCCCGTCCGGCGACAGCCGCGCCAGCGCCGCGTCCAACTCGGCGCCCTCCGGCAGCCGCAGCTCCCGGTGCGCCCAGGCGAACAGGTTGCCACCCGAGGAGTACGCCGAACCGGTCACCACGTGGTCGTGGTCGACCCGGTAGCGCCACAGCTCGTGCGGCAGCCGGGGCAGGTCCCGGTGTGCCGGCATGTGCTGCACCAGGCGTACCGCCGCCGAGGTGCCGACGGTCACCGCCGCCCGGCTCTCGTCGACGCAGCCGGAGCCGACGTTGGAGGCCGCGCCGTCGCCGACCGGCACCGCCCAGGCCGCCCGCGCCAGCGCGGGCCAGCGCCGCGCGTACGCCGGACGCAGCCGCCCGCGCCAGTCCTGCGTGGCCAGCACGGGAAGCTCCTCGGGGCGGGCGCCGGCCAGCGCGAGCGCCTCGGCGTCCCAGTCCACCGTGCGCAGGTCCAGCAGGCCGGTGCCAGACGCCTGGGAGACCGCCATCGGGCCCTCGTGCAGCAACTCGCCGAAGACGTACTCGGCCAGGCCGACGAACCGGGCGATCGGGGTGCCGCAGTGCTCCCGGAGCCAGGGCAGCCGCACGGTCCAGTAGCAGCGGTGCCACCAGGCCCCGGTGCGCTGGTGGAACGCGTCGGCGTCGGCCGGTCCGGCGGCCCGCGCCAGCGGCACGGGCCGGGTGTCCAGCCAGGTCAGTACCGCCCCCAGCGGCGCGCCGCCGGCGTCGAGCGGGACCACCGAGTGCCACTGCGCCGACGTGGCGACCAACTCGACGCCGTCCAGGTGCCCGGCGGCCGCCAGCTCGTCCAGACACTCCGCCAGGCAGGCCAGGTAGCGGGCCGGGTCGAGGGTGCCGGTGCCGTCGTCGTGCACGGTGAGGGTGACCTTGCGCCGGGCGAGGGCGTCGGGCAGCGGCCGGGCGTCGCCGTCCAGCACGAGGCCCCGGACCGAGGAGGTCCCCAGGTCGAGCGCGAGAATGTTCATCGCGGGTCACGTTATCCGGCGCGCCGCCCGCCCGCCGAGCGACTCCGCGGCGAGTGGCTTCCCGACCCGGCAGTCACCGCGTAGGGTGGTCCCATGCTCGCGCACCTGTCCTGCTGGTGGCCCGCCGACCCGGCGGCCATCCCCCGCGCGTAGCTTCCCCACGCGGCCGCCCCACGAGGCGGCCGCCGGTCCCTGAGGCCCACCGGTCGCCCCGCCGAGGCGGCTCCCGGCCCGAGGAGACCCATGACCCACCTGTCCGAGCTGATCGCCGCCGCCCTCACCGGCGCGCCAGTCGGCCCGTTCGCGCTCGTCCGGCGTGAGGGCGCCGGCCACGTCGACCTGTTCACCGGCACCGTCCGCGCCGTCGACCGACTCGCCGACGTGCCACTGCCCGACGGCCCGGCCGGCCCGCGAACGCTGGCGCTGGTGCCGTACCGCCAGGTAGCCGAGCGCGGGTTCGCCTGCGTGGACGACGGCACGCCGCTGGAGTGCCTGGCCATCGACCGGCACGAGCGGCTCGACCCGGCCGCGGTGCTCGACGCGCTGCCGGACGCGCCGGTGGTCACCACCGGCGCCGCCTTCGACGTCACCGACGAGGAGTACGCCGCCATCGTCGGCCGGGTGCTGACCGAGGAGATCGGACGCGGCGAGGGCGCCAACTTCGTGGTGCGCCGCACGCTGCGCGCCACCGTGCAGGGCCCACCGCTGGCGGCGGCGCTGGCCGCGCTGCGCCGGCTGCTGGTCGGCGAGCGCGGGGCGTACTGGACCTTCCTCGTGCACACCGGCACCCGGATCCTGGTCGGGGCCAGCCCGGAACGACACGTGAGCGTCGACGACGGGCTGGTCATGATGAACCCGATCAGCGGCACCTTCCGGCACACCGCCGCCGGCGCCGACCGGGCGGCGCTGCTGCGGTTCCTCGCCGACCCCAAGGAGGTCGAGGAGCTGTACATGGTGCTCGACGAGGAGCTGAAGATGATGGCCACCGTCGCCGAGCACGGCGGTCAGGTGGTCGGCCCGTACCTGAAGGAGATGTCGCACCTGGCGCACACCGAGTACCTGCTGGCCGGGCGGAGCACCCGGGACGTCCGGGAGGTGCTGCGGGAGACGATGTTCGCGCCCACGGTGACCGGCAGCCCGATGGAGAACGCCTGCCGGGTCATCGCCCGGCACGAGTCCGGCGGCCGGCGCTACTACGCGGGCGTGCTGGCGCTGCTCGGTCGCGACGACGCCGGACGGCAGACGCTGGACGCGCCGATCCTGATCCGTACCGCCGAGTTCTCCCCCGCCGGCGACCTGCGGGTGCCGGTCGGCGCGACCCTGGTCCGGCACTCGACCGCGGCCGGCGAGGTGGCCGAGACGCACGCCAAGGCCGCCGGCGTGCTCGCCGCGCTCGGCCTCGGTCCGCAGGCGCCGGTGTCCGGGCCCGGCCGGGCACCGCGGCTCGCCGACGACCCGGAGGTACGCGCCGCGCTCGCCGCCCGCAACGCGCCGCTGGCCCGGTTCTGGCTGGACCAGCGGCCGGCGGACGCGCCGGGCCGGCCCGGCCTGACCGGCCGGCGGGCGTTGATCGTGGACGGAGAGGACACGTTCACCGGGATGCTCGCCCACCAGCTCGGCGCGCTCGGGCTCGCCGTGGAGGTCCGGCCGTGGCACGTCGCCGGGCCGGTGGACGGGTACGACCTGGTGGTCGTCGGCCCCGGCCCGGGCGACCCGGGCAGCCGGGACGAGCCGAAGATGGTGACGATGCGACGGCTGCTCACCGAACTGCTGGCACGGCGGCGGCCGACCCTGGCGGTGTGCCTCGGCCACCAACTGCTCTGCGGGCTGCTCGGGCTGCCGTTGCACCGGCGGGACGCCCCCTACCAGGGGCTCCAGCGCGAGGTGCGGCTGTTCGGCACGCCCCGCCGGGTCGGTTTCTACTCGTCGTTCACCGCCCGCGCCGACGACGACCGGCTGGTCGGCGCGTACGGGCCGGTGGAGGTGGCGCGCGACGAGGCGGACGGCGCGGTGCACGCGGTGCGCGGCGATGGCTTCGCGGGGGTGCAGTTCCATCCGGAGTCGGTGCTGAGCCCGGACGGGCTGGCCGTTTTGGCCGAACTGCTGGACGGTCTGCTGCCGGCCCCGGCGCGCTCCGCGGTGGCGGACGGGGCGTAGCCGCGCCCGGTCGGGGTACCGCTGAGGTGACCGGCGTTCCGGGCGGGCCGAGAGCCCCCGCGTGGAACGCCGGTCACCTCGGGCGCTCAGCCGGCCAGGCCGGTCTTCACCGCGACGCCGATCTGCACCGCCCGGCGGGCGGTCAACGCCGCCGCGCCCAGCGCGACGCTGTCCGGCGCGATCTCGCCGTTGTTGCTGGTGTGCGAGGCGCCGTACGGGTTGCCGGCGACGAACTGGCTCGGTTCGGTGTACGCGGGGGTGACCACGATCCCGCCCCAGTGGTAGAAGACGTTGAACAGCGAGGTCAGCGTGGTCTCCTGGCCGCCGTGGGCGGTGGCGGTCGAGGTGAACCCGGAGTAGACCTTGTTGGCCAGCGCGCCCTGTGCCCACAGCGGACCGGTGGTGTCGATGAACTGCTTGAGCTGGGCGGCGACCATGCCGTACCGGGTCGGTGATCCGAAGATCACCACGTCCGCCCAGCCGAGGTCGTCGATCTGCGCCTCCGGCACGTCCTGCGTCTCCAGGTGGTGCGCCTGCCAGCCGGAGTTGGCCCGGATCGCCTCGTCCGGCGCCAGCTCGCGCACCTTGCGCAGCCGCACCTCGGCGCCGGCTTCCCCGGCGGCCTCACACACCGCCTGCGCCATCTGGTACGTGATGCCGGTCGCGCTGTAGTAGATCACCGCGACCTTGATCTGGGCAGCCATCTAATGTTCCCCTCCTCAACTATCGGGTCAGCCCCGGCGACTACCCGTTAGTTGCGGCGTCAAACGCCGCCCGGACCGGGCGGGGTGTCCACCGGTCGACGGACACCGGGATTCCGTCCACCGGTCGTCCCGGGCGGGACCGGTGCGGACCGACGATCGAGGCATGACAGACAACCCCGCCGTCCGGGTCCGCGGACTCCGCAAGGCGTACGGCAAACTGACCGCCCTGGACGGCATCGACCTGGACGTCGCCCAAGGCGAGGTGCTCGCCCTGCTCGGCCCGAACGGTGCCGGCAAGACCACCACCGTGGAGATCCTGGCGGGCCACCGCGACCGCGACGCCGGCGAGGTGGCCGTGCTGGGTCGCGATCCGGGGCGCGCCGACCTGGCCTGGCGGGCCGAACTCGGCATCGTGCTCCAGGGCAGCGCCGACCTCGGTGAGCTGACCGTCCGGGAGTCGGTCCACCACTTCGCCCGCTACTTCCCCCGGCCACGCGACCCGGACGAGGTGATCGCGCTGGTGGGGCTCACCGGCAAGGCCGGCGCGCGGATCCGTACCCTCTCCGGCGGCCAGCGCCGCCGCCTCGACGTCGCCGTCGGCGTGGTCGGCCGGCCCCGGCTGTTGTTCCTCGACGAGCCCACCACCGGCTTCGACCCGCAGGCCCGCCGGCTGTTCTGGGACCTCGTGCGGTCCCTGGCCGGGCGGTACGGCACCACCATCCTGCTGACCACCCACTACCTCGACGAGGCCGAGGCACTGGCCGACCGCCTGGTGGTGATCGCCGGCGGCCGGGTGGTCGCCGAGGGCGCACCGGCCACCCTGGGCGGGCGGGCCGCCGTCCGCGCGTGCGTCCGCTGGGCCGACGGGCAGCAGGACACCGACGACCCGGCCGCGCTCGTGGCCGACCTCACCCGCCGGTACGCCGGCACCGTGCCCGGGCTGACCGTGACCCGTCCCAGCCTGGAGGACGTCTACCTCGACCTGATCGGAGAGCACCGGTGACCGCTGTCGCGCACCGCCCGTCCGCCGCCCTGCTCGGCCTGCACCGCGCCGGCATCGAACTGCGCACGTTCTTCCGGGAACGCGACGCCGTCGTGTTCACCTTCGCGCTGCCGATCGTGATCCTCGCCCTACTGGGATCGATCTACGACGGGGTGTACGAGGGCAGCGACGTCACCACCGCCCAGTACCTCGCCCCCAGCATGGTCGCCGCCGGCATCGCCTCGACCGTCTTCGTCAACATCGGCGCCGGGATCGCCGCCGACCGGGACGACGGCACGCTCAAGCGGCTGCGCGGCGTCCCGATGCCGCCGGTGGCGTACTTCGTCGGGAAGGTCCTGATGGCGTTGCTGATCAGCGTCATCGAGACCGTGCTGCTGCTCGGGATCGGGGTGTTCGCCTTCGACCTCACGCTGCCCGCCGACGTGGTCAGCTGGTTGACCTTCGGCTGGGTGTTCCTGCTGGGGGTCGTCGCGTGCGCGCTGCTCGGGGTGGCGGCGAGCAGCATGGCCGGGTCGGCCCGCAGCGCCGGTGCGGTGATGAACCTGCCGTACCTGGTGCTCGCCTTCATCTCCGGGATCTACTTCACCCCGATCGGCGAACTCCCCGAGCCGCTGGTCACGGCCGGGTCGCTGTTCCCGCTCAAGTGGATGGCGCAGGGTTTCCGGTCGGCGTTCCTGCCGGACACCATCCTCGCCCAGGAGGTCGTACGCTCCTGGGAGCACGGTCGGATCGCGCTCGTGCTCGCCGCCTGGTGCATCGGAGGCCTGGTCCTGTGTCTGACCACCTTCCGCTGGCGGGGCCGGCGGGACCGGTGAGCGGGCCGGGCGCCCGGCCGGAGAACCCCGGCTGGGCCGACCGGTTCTGGCTCTGGGACGCGTACTTCGCGGTGACCGGGGTGGGCGTGGGGACCGTCGTCGTCGCCGACCCGCGCCACCCCGGGCCCGCCCGGCTCGGGGTGGCCGTCCTCTTCGTGGCGCTCGGCGCGTGGTACCTCGCCTTCGGCCGGCCGCTGATGCGCGACGGGATCGAGAACTGGCGGGGATACGTCTACCTGGCCGGCGTCGTCGTGCTCTACGTCCCGGCGGTGCTGCTGTCCGGGTCCACGTCCTTTCTGCTCTTCGCCCTCTGCCCGCAGGCGTTCATGGTGCTGCCCGCCGCGCCGGCCGTCGTCGCGGTGGTGCTGCTCAACGCGGTGCACGTGGGCGTCCTCGCGGTCCGCGCCCGGGACCTGGCCGAGGTGACCGCCCCGCTGCTGATCGCCGCCCTGGTGGTGGTCGTGGTGTCGATGATCGGCATCTGGTCGCAGCGCACCGTCGCCGAGAGCGACCGGCGGGCCGAGCTGATCGCCGAGTTGAACCGGTCCCGGGACGAGGTGGCCCGGTTGTCCCGGCAGGCGGGTGTCACCGCGGAACGGCAGCGCCTGGCCGCCGACATCCACGACACCGTCGCGCAGGGCCTGTCCAGCGTGGTGATGCTGATCCAGGCCGCGGACGCCGACCTGGACCGGGACCCGTCGTCGGTCCGGCGTCACCTGGGCCTGGCGGTGGACACCGCCCGGGACAGCCTGGCCGAGGTCCGCGCCCTGGTCGCGGCCCTCACGCCCGGTGCGCTGACCGCCTCGCCGCTGGCCCAGGCCCTGCACCGGCTGGTCGAACGGTTCGGCCGGGAGACCGGTCTGGCCGCGCGCTGCACGGCCGGCGGAGCGATCCGGCCGCTGGGCACGTCGATCGAGGTGGTGCTGCTGCGTGCCACCCAGGAGGCGTTGGCCAACGTGCGCCGGCACGCCGCGGCCGGCGCGGTGACCGTCCGGCTCGACCACGGACCCGACACCGTGGTCCTCCAGGTCGTCGACGACGGCGCCGGCTTCGACCAGGACGACACCGGCGACGGGTACGGCCTGGCCGCCATGCGGGCCCGGGTCGCGCAGGTGCGGGGCACCCTGACCGTACGGTCGGGTGCCGGCGAGGGCACGACGATCCGGGTGGAGGTGCCGTACTCATGATCTCGGTACTGCTGGTGGACGACCACGCCGTGGTCCGCGCCGGGGTGGCCGGCATGCTCGGCGGTGAGCCGGACATCACCGTGGTCGGCGAGGCGGCGTCGGGCACCGAGGCGGTGGCCGCGGTCCGGGCGCTGCGGCCGGACGTGGTGCTGATGGACCTGCGGCTGCCCGGCATGGACGGCGCCACGGCGACCGCCCAGGTGGTCGCGGCCGCTCCGGCGACCCGGGTGGTGGTCCTGACCACCTACGAGACCGACGCGTACATCCTGCGCGCGGTCGAGGCCGGCGCGGCCGGCTACCTGCTCAAGGACGTGTCCCGCGCCGATCTGGTCCGGGCGGTCCGGGCCGCCGCGCGCGGTGACACCGTCCTCGCGCCGTCGGTGGCCACCCGGCTGCTGCACCAGGTGCGCCGCCCGGTCCGGGAGTCGCCGTCCCCGCGCGAGATCGAGGTGCTCCGGCTCGTCGCCCGGGGGCTGTCCAACGCCCAGATCGGCCGGGAGCTGCACATCAGCGAGGCCACCGTGAAGACGCACCTGCTGCGCAGCTTCGCCAAGCTCGGCGTCTCCGACCGGACCGCCGCGGTCACCACGGCGATGGCCGCCGGC
The DNA here is from genome assembly GCF_003626595.1 of Micromonospora endolithica. GTDB lineage: Bacteria > Actinomycetota > Actinomycetes > Mycobacteriales > Micromonosporaceae > Micromonospora > Micromonospora endolithica. Next base: position 367,386 of record NZ_RBAK01000001.1, read on the forward strand.
CTGCTCTGAGGCCTCCGCGCCCCCACGCCGGTCCGGTGCTCTGGCATGCTCGACCCGATGGAGATCAGGGCGGCGACCGCCGCGGACTGGCCCCGGATCTGGCCGTTCCTGCGGCAGATCGTGGCCGCCGGCGAGACGTACACCTGGCCGCGCGAGGTGGGCCAGGAGCAGGCGCGGGCGATGTGGATGGTGCCGCCGCCGGGCCGCACGGTGGTCGCGGTCGAGAGCGACGGCACGGTGCTCGGCTCGGCGAAGATGACCCCGAACCAGCTCGGTCCCGGCGAGCACGTGGCCAACGCGAGCTTCATGGTCGACCCCGCCGCCGGTGGACGGGGCGTCGGCCGGGCCCTCGGTGCGCACGTGTTGGACCTGGCCCGCGCCGACGGCTACCGGGCCATGCAGTTCAACGCCGTGGTCGCCACCAACACCCGGGCGGTGGCGCTGTGGACCTCGCTCGGCTTCACCGTCGTCGGCCGGGTGCCCGCGGGATTCCGGCACGCCACCAGGGGTTACGTGGACCTGCTGGTCATGCATCGACCGCTGTGATCACGGCTCAAGATTTCCGCAAGTTCCGGGCGACGTCGTCCCGCGTCGCCGTACCGGCGGGGATGCTGAGCACACCGGCGCCGGCGGGAGACCGTCGCCCCGCGCCGGTCGCCTGAACGGGGGATCGCGCTCCGCCGGCAGCGGTGCCGGCGTAGCGCGATCAGGGGTCGCCCCCCGGGTTCACTGGTCGATGCGGTCGCGCAGGTCGTCCACCTGCTCCTGGATCCGGTCCACCGCACCCTCGTTGTTGAGGAACGTGGTGATGCCGGCGCCGAGCGCGAGCCCGATCAGCAGGGCGAGCACGCTGAGCACGAGCCCACCGATCGCCACTCCCCGACCGGTCACACCCGGCCGGGTGGCCATCTTGAGTCCGATGATGCCCAGCACGATGCCGACGATGGCGAGCACCACCCCGATCCAGGCGAGGATCGCGGTGAGCACGCTGAACAGCGCGGCGACGCCGAACACCAGGGCGAACGCGGCGGCCGCGCTCGTCTTGGCCGCCGTACCCGAACGGCTCCGGCCGGTCCGGGTCGATGTGCCGGCACCTCGGGCCGGTTCGCTGGACGCAGTCATGTCACTCCCTCCCGCGCGCTCGGCGCGCATGCCTCCGCCGCGCCGCATCCCCCCTCAAGACCCGCTTATGCCTCGGTGTCGGCACCGAGCAGTACGCGGCCTGGCGGCCGCCCCGAACCCGCCGACCCGGCGTCGGCGCAGGCGACCGAGCCCTCTCCGGGTCGTTGCGCCGTCGTTCCCGGTGGAGGACGTGCGTGGATCACGCTCGGCGGCCACCCGGTGCCGGACCACCGGAAGCGGGCCGGCCCGTCGCCCAGTCCTGGCCGGCGCGGCGCATCACGGTGCGTGCGGCCTGGAGCAGGGCGGTGAGGGCCGGGTTGTCGTGGCGGGGTAGCCAGGCCAGCGCCGCCGTGGACGGTGGCAGGTCGACGACATCGACGTAGGCGACGCCACGGCGGGTGTAGTCGAAGCGGGCTTCGGCAGGCAGGAAGGCGATGGCCCGGCCGCGAGCGACCGCCGACAGCAGGGCCTCCATGTCCCCGGCCACCGGCCCGTACCGGACGGCACCGCCGTCGGGCCGGGGGTTGACCGTCCAGAAGTCCCACCACTGTCGTAACTCCGGGATCGGGACGTCGACCACCACCCGATCGGCCAACTGCGCCAGGGTCAACGGCGCCTGCGTCACCAGCGGATCGTCGGCGGGCAGGCAGGCGACCCGAGGCTCCGTCGACAGGTGCAGGCCCCGTAGCCCTGACGGCAGCGGCGGTCGCAGGAACGCCGCGTCGACGTCGCCCCGGGGTAACGCGTAGACCTGTTCGACGAAGTCCACCGAGCGAATCTCGACAGTGATCCCCGGATGCCGGTTGGACAACTCGGTGAGGATGGCGGTCGCGTAGGGCATGAAGGCCTCCCCGCCGATGGCACCGATCCGCAGCTTGCCCCGGGTGGTCCGGGAGTAGGCGGAGGCGACCGCCTGTAGCCGGGTCATGGCGGCGACCGAGTCGCGTGCCCGGGGTATCAGCGCCTGACCCGCCGGGGTGAGCCGCACCTGGCGGGAGGATCGGTGCAGCAGTTCGACATCGAGCCGGTCCTCCAGCGCGCGGATCTGTTGGCTGAGGGCCGGCTGGCTCAGGAAGAGTCGTTGAGCGGCACGACCGAAATGCAGCTCCTCGGCCAGGACCAGGAACAGTCGCAGTTGATGAAGGCTGGGCTCACGTGCGGCGGAAGGAACGTGGGGTGGTGGCCGCCCGCCGACATCGACACGATCCATAAGGGAAACCTTATCAATAGCCACCGAATCGCCATCATCCAACACCTGTACGACGGGCCAGCCGGCAGGCATCGTTCCGGGAGGGCGACCCGCGCTCGAATGCTGGTCGTCACCGACACCTGCACGGGGATGTGTCGTTGGCCGCCAGCCCCGAGTAGCGGGCGACGTCGTGCCCGCCGGCCGCCGTCGTCCCGGCAGTTCGGGTGGCGCTCGCCCCGACAGACGGTGCGGGTGCCGCCCGGGCTGAGTCCCCCGGTGCCCGAAAAGGCCGGCCACCTGACGTCGGTGGACTCAGGGGGATGCGTGGCCAGGGGGGCCCTGCTGCTCAGTTGTCCTCGACGGCCGCCGGGGCGGGTCCCGGCGGAGGCGGGAGCGCCGCGCCGAAGCGGGCCGCGACCGTGGCCACGGCGGCACGCAGTTCGGGGCCTTCCTCCACCGAGAAGTCGAACGGGACCGGGGCCAACCACTCCTGGGCGTACATCGCGGGGTTCTGCGTGCTGCCGACCAGCACGCACCGGTCGCCGGCCGGCTCGAGGCGTCCCATCGGCGGCGGGATCCACGGGGCCACCTTCTCCCGCGGCGCGTGGAACACCACTCGCGTGGGGTACTTCCAGCCCGCGCCGAGATTTTCCTCGAGAGCGGCAACCGGATCCAGGCCGTCGGGCAGGGTGAAGCCGTGCGGCATCTGCCGCACGCCGCGCACCCGGTCGATCCGGTACGTACGGACCGCCTCCGCGCGGTGCGAGTGGCACAGCAGGTACCAGCGCCCGTAACGCCCCACGACTGCCCACGGGTCGACCTCGACATCCCACTGCTCGCCGCTCTCGCCTCGATAGGTGACCAGGACGCGGCGCTGGTCGGCGACGGCGGCGACGAGGGCGCTCGCGATGGCGGGGTCGGGGCGGGCCGAACGTCGGTCAGGAGTGGCCGAGGCGTACGCCCGCAGCGCCGCCGCCTGCCGTCCGATGCTCTCGGGGAGCGCCCGGATGACCTTGCTGAGCGCCGCGCCGACCAGATCGCCGGCGTCGATCGCGGCCGGCTGCCCGTCGAGCACGGCCATCACCAGGCCGAGCGCCTGCTCCTGGGTGAAGACGACCGGCGGCAGCCGGGTGCCACGGCCCAGCCGGTAACCGCCGTACGGCCCGCGGACTGATTCGACCGCGATGCCCGCCTCGCGAAGGATCGCGACATAGCGCCGCGCGGCGCGCTCCGTCACCTCCAGGAGCGAGGCGAGTTGGTCGGCAGTCACGCCGGGCCGTTCCTGCAGGATCTCGAGGGCGCGCAGGGCCCGGGCGGTGGGGCTCGGACCGGTGCGCACCGCGGAAATATTACCGGAAGTAGAACGTCCGGAATCGCCGTTACGTTGACTCCATGACGACAGATCAGATCGTGCTCGTGGGTGGCCTGTGGCTCGACGGGTCGGCGTGGAGCAGCGTCGCCGGTGAGATCGAGGAACGGGGCCGCCGCGCGGTGCCGGTGACCCTGCCGGGGCAGGGCGACGGCAACATGTCGGCCACCCTGGCCGACCAGCTGACCGCGGTGCTCACCGCGGTGGACGCGGGTCCGGGCAGGTCGGTGGTGGTAGGGCACTCCGCAGCCTGCACGCTGGCCTGGATGGCGGCCGACGCGCGGCCCGAGCGCGTGGCCAAGGTGGTGCTGATCGGCGGGTTCCCCTCGGGCGACGGGCAGCCGTACGCCGACTTCTTCGAAATCGACGACGGTGTCATGCCGTTCCCCGGCTGGGGACCGTTCGCCGGGGCCGACGCGGCCGATCTGGACGAGCCGGCCCGGCAGGCCTTCGCGGCGGCGGCGATCCCGGTTCCCGAGGGGGTGGCCAGGGGCGTCGTACGGCTGACGGACGAGCGGCGGTTCGGCGTACCGGTCGCCGTGGTGTGCCCGGAGTTCACGCCTGCCGAAGCGCGGGGGTGGATCGACGCGGGAGACGTACCCGAGCTGGCCCGGGCCACGCACGTCGACCTGGTCGACATCGACTCCGGACACTGGCCGATGCTGACCCGGCCCACCGCGCTGGCGCGGATCCTCGCCGCGGCCTGAGCCCACCCTCGTCCCGCTCGGAGGTTCGACCCACCGGGAACGCCGTCGCGGCCACCGGCCGCACCGTCGGCGCCCGCTCCTGGGGCCGCTCACTAGGCTGAGCGCCCCGGACCGGACCACCCTGGAGGACGACGGTGACCGTCGAGCTGACCCGGCGCGCGGCGCTCGCGCTGCGGATGACCAGCCTGCTGCTGCGGCCTCACCCCACCACCGGCGCGGGCACCGTGGCCGGGGTGGTGGAGTGGTTCGGCGCCCTGCAGGCACAGGACCTGGCCAGCGGCCTGTGGTCGCTGGGCGCCCGGCTGCCCGGGCGGACCGAGGCGGACGTACGGGCCGCGTTGGAGCGCGGGGAGGCGCTGCGCACCTGGCCGATGCGGGGCACCATCCACCTCGTTCCGCCGGCCGACGCCCGGTGGATGGTGGAGCTGACCGCCGTACGCGCGCTGGCCGGCGTCGAGACGCGGTGGGCGGCGCTCGGGCTCACCCGCGCCGAGGTGGACCGGGCGGTCGACGTGCTCGGCACCGCGCTGGCCGGCGGCGGCCGGCTGACCCGCGCGCGGTGCCTGGCCGCGCTGGCGGCCGCCGGCATCGCCACCGACGGGCAACGGGGCTACCACCTGTTGTCCTACGCGAGCCAGCGGGCGGTGACCTGCCTGGCCGGGGCGGACCAGTCCTTCGCGCTGCTCGACGAGGCCGCGCCCGACCCGCGCCGCCCCGAGCGGGACGAGGCCCTGGCGCTGCTGGCGCACCGCTACGTACGCGGGCACGGGCCGGTCACCGCCCGGGAGTTCGCCGGCTGGTCGGGGTTGACCCTCACCGACGCGCGGCGTGCCTTCGCCGCCGCCGGGGACGCCCTGGCCACGGTCCGCGTCGACGACGAACCGGCGGCGGTCGACCCGGCCCTGCTCGACGCGCCGCCCCGACCGGTCGACGACCTGTTGGTGCTGCCCGGTTTCGACGAATACCTGCTCGGTTACCGGGATCGGACGCTGATGCTGGACCCGGCGCACGCCGCCGCCATCGTCCCCGGCGGCAACGGTGTCTTCCGGGCCACGGTGGTGCGGGCCGGCCGGGTGGTCGGCACCTGGAAGCGGACCGTCGGCCCGGCCCGGGTGGCGGTGAGCGTGCACCCGCTGGTCGACCTCGACGGCCGGCAGCGGGCCCGGGTGGAGCGCGCGCTGGGCCGCTACGCGCGCTTCCTCGACCGTGCCCTGAAGGTCGACTGGCCCTCCTAGGGACGGCTCCGCGCCGGGCCGGGGCCGGCCGACGGCGGGCGGCTCACGCGGGGGCGGGCCGCGCGGAGCAACTCCGCGATCCGGGCGACCCGCGGGTCGGCGCGGATCTCCGCCAGCGAAGCCGGCAGCGGCAGCCGCCAGTTGGGGTACTCGTCCACGGTGCCCGGCATGTTCGGCTGCCGCACCTCGCCGAGCACGTCGTAGAGGGACGCGGCGAGCAGCAGGGTGGGGCTGGCCGCCAGTGCGGCGTACAGCGCGGCGACGACCTCGTCGTCGTCGGCGCCCTCGCCGTCGGATGGCAGCAGCCCTTCGACCCGGAGCATCGCCAGCAGTTCCCGCCGGTCGGCCTCGGCGCGCTCCCGCTCGGTGCGCACGTCGGTGGCGAGCAGCTTCAGCTCCGCGCGGACCCGGACGTGCTCGCCGGAGAGGAAACCGGGCGCGGTGGGCAGGTCGTGGGTGGAGACGGTGGCCAGGGCGGTACGCGGCCACCGCGCCGGCGGCTGGAAACGCCCGTCGTCGTCGCGGGCGAACCAGAGCACCGTCGAGCCGAGCATGCCGCGCTCGCGCAGCCCCCGGGTGACCGCCGGCTCGACCGTACCCAGGTCCTCCCCCACCACCACCGCGCCGGCCCGCTGCGCCTCCAGGGCGAGGATGCCGAGCATCGCCTCGGCGTCGTAGTGCACGTAGGTGCCCTCGGCGGCGCCGGCGCCCGGCGGCACCCACCACAGCCGCCACAGGCCGGCGACGTGGTCCACCCGCAGCCCACCGGCGTGTCGCAGGACCCGGCGCAGCATGTCCCGGTAGGCGGCGTACCCGGTCTCGGCCAGCCGGTCGGGACGCCAGGCGGCCAGGCCCCAGTCCTGGCCGAGCTGGTTGAAGTCGTCCGGGGGCGCGCCGACCCGGACGCCCTCGGCCAGCACGTCGGCGAGCTGCCAGCCGTCCGCGCCGCCGGGGTCGATGCCGACGGCCAGGTCGTGCACCACCCCGACCGGCATGCCGGCGGCCCGCGCCGCGTCGGCGGCGGCGGTCAACTGGGCGTCGCAGAGCCCCTGAAGCCAGGCGTGGAAGGCCACCCGGTCGGCGAGCCGGTCCCGCTCGGCGGCCACCTCCGGCGTGTCCGGCCGGCGCAGTTCCGCCGGCCAGCGCCGCCAGTCGTCGCCGTGCCGCTCGGCCAGCGCGCACCAGGTGGCGAACGCGGTCAGGTCGGGATCGGCGTCGGCGTCGGCGTCGGCGTCGAACGGTTCACCGGGCGGACGCAGCAGTTCCAGGGCGTGTCGCTTCGCCGCCCAGACGGCGTCGTAGTCGACGAGGTCGCTGCGGTCCGGGCGCAACGCGTCCACCACCGCCCGGGTCGCCGCGTCCGCCGCCCGGTACGCCGGGGTGTCCGCGACCCGCAGGTAGAGCGGGTTGACGAAACGGCGGCTGGCCGGCGAGTACGGCGAGGAGGCCACCGGGTGCACCGGTGCCGGCGCGTGCAGGGGGTTGAGCAGCACCAGCCCGGCGCCCCCGCGTCCCGCCCAGTCGGCGAAGTCGGCCAGGTCACCGAGGTCGCCCATGCCCCAGGAGCGCTCCGAGCAGAGCGCGTAGAGCTGGAGCATCCAGCCCCAGGTGGCGGGCGGTTCGGGCAGCCGGGGCGGCACCACCACCAGCGGCACCTCCCGGCCGGCGCAGTCCAGCCGGTGCCAGCCCAGCGGCAGGTCGGCGGGGAGTTCGCCGTCGACGCGGCGGGTGCCGCCGTCCTCCAGCAGCACGGTCGCCGGGCCGGGCAGCGCGCGGGTGGCGCCGGCGGTGAGGACCACCGTGGGCGGCAGCGCGTGCGGGTCTCGTGCGTCGACGGCGGCCAGCGCGTCGGCGACGGCCGCCGGGCCGCTGGCGTCGACCCCGAGCAGACCCAGCACCGCGACCACGGTCTCCGGTGCCACCTCCACCCGGCGGTGCCGCCAGTCCTCGTACCAGGTGGCGACGCCGTGGGCGCGCGCCAGGGCGGCCAGCCGCCGGTCCATGTCCCCTCCACCTCCGCAGCCCCAGTGGCCTCACCCTCCCATGCCGCGCGGCTGTCCGCAGCACGGGTCGCGGCGACTCAGTCGAGGACGGACGGTGGGCGCCCGGCGGGCCGGCGGAACGGCCCCCACCCGACCGGATAGCTCATGCCGACAATCAGCTCAAGGCGCAGATCGTGGACGCCCCGGCGGATGTCGCCGAGTTCTCCAAGACGTGGGAGATCGTGCGGAACGAGGCGCTTCCCGCCGGAAGTCGATCGAGCGGATCAAGGAGGCGGCGACGTCATGGACGTACTGACCCCCCCGTTGGCGCAAGTCGAGCAAGTCCGGCGGCAACGGCGGTGCCTGCGTCGAGGTGGCCGACAACCTGCCCGGCGTCGTGCTGGTGCGCGACACCAAGGACCGCGACGGCGGCACCCTCCACGTCAGGCCCGAGTGCTGGCGGTCGTTCGTGGACCTGGCGCGGCGGATCGGACCGGTGGGCTGACCACCTTCCCGACGGCGGGCGATCGTGGCAGGCTCACGCCAATGATCGACGACGTGGCGAAGGCGTACCTGCACAGCTGTCTGCGGGACGTCCGCGAGGCGGTCCTGTGGAAGCTCGACGGGCTCGGCGAGTACGACGTCCGCCGCCCCCTGACCGCGACCGGCACCAATCTTCTCGGCCTGGTCAAGCACCTGTCGGTCTGGGAGGCCCGATATCTCGGCGAGGTCTTCGGCCGGCCGTTTCCCGAACCCCTGCCCCGCTGGGACGACGCCGAGGCAGCGGGCAGCGACATGTGGGCGACCGAGCAGGAGACCCGCGCGGACGTCATCGACCGTTACCGTCGTGTCTGGGATCACTCGGACGCGACGATCACCGGCCTGGCCCTCGACTCACCCGGCCAGGTGCCCTGGTGGCCGCGCCCCCGGGTCACCCTGTTCGCCGTCCTGGTCCACGTCCTCAGCGAGACGAACCGACATGCCGGACACGCCGACATCCTGCGCGAACAGATCGACGGCTCGACCGGGACGGACGCCGGGGACACCGGCGCCCAGCAGGGGGCGGCCTTCTGGGCGGTCACCCGCGAGCGGATCGAGCTGGCCGCCAGGGCAGCCGGTTCGACCGAGACCTGAGTCGCCGCCCGTCGTCGCCCCGGATCAGCGTGGGCGGGCCCGCGTACGCGATGGCGTTGCCCGCGGGCCGGGGGCCTGCGATGCTGCGCGGTATGTCCTCCTTTCCGGGCACCTTCGCCGACGACGTCATCGGCCAGCCGTTCCGCGTCCAGTTCGAGGCGTTCCTCGACGAGCACCGCCGGGCGATGCACGACTGCCTGGACGGGTTGACCGAGGAGCAGGCCCGCCGGTCGCTGGTGTCCTCCCGGACCACCCTGCTCGGGCTGGTGAAGCACGCCACGTTCGTGGAGAAGGTCTGGTTCGACGAGGCGATCACCCGCCGGCCGCGTACCGAGATCGGCCTTCCGGCGACCCCGGACGAGTCCTTCGTCCTCGCCGACGACGACACCATCGCCGGCGTCCAGCAGGCGTACCGGGAGGCGTGCGCGGCGTCCCGCGCCGCCACGTCGCCGTTGGACCTGGACGACCTGCTGTACGGCAACCGCCGTGGCCCGCTCCCGCTGCGCTGGGTCTACCTGCACGTGCTGCGGGAACTGGCCCAGCACTGCGGACACGCGGACATCCTGCGCGAGCAGCTACTGGACCAACAGCGCGCGTAAAGCCCCGCAGGCCCGCCGCCCCGCAGGCCCCGCCCGCCGGCCCGCAGGCCCGCAGCTTCGGGGAAGATGCTGCCTCCCCGGCTCGGGAGACCGCACCTTCCCCGAAACTGCTGCCGCGCTGATGGCCGGAACTGCTCCCCCGCCGACGGCCGGAACTGCCGGCCGACGGCGGCGGGCGGGTCAGTCGCCGAGCGCGCCGGCCGCCCGGCCCTCGTGCAGGGTGAGGTTGCGGCCGTTGGTCGGGTCGAACAGGTGGATCTTCTCCAGGTTGAACCAGACCCGGCGGTTCTGCCCCTCCGCCACCGGGGACTCGGCGGACAGCCGGGTCACCAGGTTGGACCCGCCGCCGCTGAAGTCGGCGCCCGCGTCGGCCGCCAACTCCTCCAGCTCGGCGGCGCTGGCCCGCTCCCCCTCGACGGTGAAGTAGACGTACTTGTCCGAGCCCATCGACTCGACGATCTCCACCGGCGCGTCGAACTCCATGCCCCGGCGGCGGGTCTCGTCGTCGATCAGCTCGGCGTCCTCGAAGTGCTCCGGCCGGATGCCGAGGATCAGCTCCCGGGGCGCGTCGGCGCCCTCCAGCTCGCGGCGGACCCGCTCGCCGATCGGCACGTCACCCAGGGCGGTCTTCAGCTTGCCGTCCTCCACCGCGGCGTGCAGGAAGTTCATCGACGGCGAGCCGATGAACCCGGCCACGAAGAGGTTGCGGGGGTGGTCGTACAGCTCCTGGGGCGGGCCGACCTGCTGGATCGCGCCACCCCGCATGATCACCACGCGGTCGCCGAGGGTCATCGCCTCGGTCTGGTCGTGGGTCACGTAGACGGTGGTGGTGCCGAGCTGCTTCTGCAACCGGGAGACGACCGTACGCATCTGCACCCGCAGTTTCGCGTCCAGGTTGGACAGCGGTTCGTCCATCAGGAACGCCTTCGGCTGCCGGACGATCGCCCGCCCCATCGCCACCCGCTGCCGCTGCCCACCGGAGAGGTTGGCCGGCTTGCGGTCCAGCAGCGCGGTCAGCTCCAGGACCTTCGCCGCCTCGTCGACCTTCTGGTTGATGGTCTCCTTGTCCAGCTTCGCCAGCCGCAGCGGGAACGCCATGTTCTCCCGGACGGTCATGTTCGGGTAGAGCGCGTACGACTGGAACACCATCGCGATGTCCCGTTCCCGCGGGGCCTTGTCGTTGACCTTCTCCCCGGCGATGCGCAGCTCGCCGGAGCTGATGTCCTCCAGGCCCGCGATCATGTTCAGGGTGGTGGACTTCCCGCATCCGGAGGGACCGACCAGGATGACGAACTCACCGTCGGCGATCTCCAGGTCGACCTCGGCCACCGCGACGGTGCCGTCCGGGAACTTCTTGCTCACCTTGTCGAGCACGATGTCAGCCACGACTACCACCTATCCCTTGACTGCGCCGGACGTCAGGCCGGACACGATCCGGCGCTGGAAGAAGAGAACGAACAGGATGATCGGAATGGTGATCACCACGGCGGCGGCGCAGATCGCCCCGGTGGGGTCCTCGAACTGCGACTCGCCGGTGAAGAACGACAGCGCGACCGGCACCGTACGGGCCCGTTCGGTGGAGGTCAGCGTGATGGCGAACAGGAAGTCGTTCCAGCAGAAGATGAACACCAGGATCGCCGTGGTGAACAGCCCCGGCGCGGCCAGCGGCGCGATGACCCGGCGGAACGCCTGGCCCTGCGTCGCGCCGTCCATCTTCGCCGCCTTCTCCAGGTCCCACGGGATCTGCTTGAAGAACGCCGACAGCGTGTAGATCGCCAGCGGCAGGGCGAAGGTGATGTACGGCAGGATCAGCCCGGGCCAGGTGTCGAAGATGCCGAGCTGCCGCTCGATCTCGAACAGCGGCGACACCAGGGACACCTGCGGGAACATCGCGATCAGCAGCGAGACCCCGACCAGCAGCTTCTTGCCGGGGAAGTCCAACCGGGAGATCGCGTACGCGGCCATCGCGCCGAGCACCACGGCGATCAGGGTGGCGATCAGCGCGATGCCGATCGAGTTGACCAGTGCCCGGACGAACTGGTCGGTCTGGAAGATCGTCCGGTAGTTGTCCAGCGTCCACTCGCGGGGCCAGAACTTGCCGTCGGTCAGGGTCGCCGGGGTCTTGAACGACAGCGACGCGATCCACAGCACCGGCACCAGCGCGAAGACGACCACGATCAGGTCGAGCAGGCCCCAGCGGACCTTGGCCTTGGTGGTGGTGTCAGCCATGTCAGCGCCTCTCCCCGTCGTCGCTGCCCGGGGCAGCGGTACCGAACAGCTTCACGAAGACGAAGGCGATGATCGCCACGGTGAGGAAGATCAGCACCGACATCGTCGAGCCGATGCCGAGGTTGAGACCCCGGATCAGGTTGTTGTAGGCGATCATCGAGACCGACGAGGTCTCGTTCGCGCCGGCGGTCAGCACGTAGATGTTGTCGAACACCCGGAACGCGTCCAGGGTGCGGAACAGCAGCGCGACCAGGATCGCCGGCTTCATCACCGGCAGCATGACCTTGGTGAACCGCTGCCAGGCGGTCGCGCCGTCGGTGGAGGCGGCCTTGAGCAGGTCCTCCGGCACCAGAGCCAGACCCGCCATCAGCAGCAGCGCCATGAACGGGGTGGTCTTCCAGATCTCGGCGAGCATCACGATCGCCAGCGAGCTGGCCCGCTCGGTCAGCGGCGCGCCCTCGCCGAACACGTTCGCCAGGTAGCCGGTGCCCGGCGTCCAGGCGTACCGCCAGGAGAACGCGGCGACGACCGTGACGATGCCGTACGGGATCAGCGCCGCGGTCCGGACGATGCCCCGCCCGACCAGCGTCCGGTGCATGATCAGCGCGAGGCCCATGCCGAGCACCAGCTCGACGGCGACGGTGACCACCGTGATCAGCATGGTGACGCCGAAGGCCGTCCACCAGAACTCGTTGGTGAGCACGGTGACGTAGTTCTCCAGCCCGATGAACTCGCGTTCGGCCGGGAACCGCAGGTCGAAGCGCTGCAACGACAGCCAGATCGAGTAGAGGATCGGGTAGGCGGTGACCAGCAGCATGACCAGTGCCGCCGGAGCGCAGAGCAGCCAGCCGAGCTTCCGCTCGGCGCGCTTGTTCTCGCTCAGCGGCGTCTTCGGCGCCCTGCCGGAGCGCTGCGCGGGCACCGCGGCGTGCCGGCCGGCGGTTCCGGTGGCGGTCTCGTCGGCGGCGACGTCCGCGCCCGCCGGAGTGGCGTTCACGCTCACGGGAGCACCCCCTTGGACTCGAGTGCGTCGGCGATGGCGGAGCGCAGCTCGTCTGCGGTGCCCTGCGGATCGATCGCCGACGGCGGCGACAGGATGGCCGACATGACGGTGGAGATGCTCTGGTAGGCCGGGGTCAGCGGTCGTACCGCCGGCTCCTTGAGCTCCTCCAGGATGGTCTCCTTCATCGGGTACGCCTCTTCCATCTCCGGATCGGAGTAGATCGACTCGATGGTCGGCGGCACACCGTCGTTGATCGCGGAGAACTTCTGGTTCTCCGCGTTGCGGATGCACTTCGCCGCGTCGAAGGACTCCTCGGGGTGCTTCGAGTAGGCGCTGACCGCCATGTTCACCCCGCCGATGGTGACCTTGCTCGGGGTGCCCTCCTCGATGCCCGGGACACGCGCCCAGCCGACCTGCTTGGCGAGGTCGGGGTTGGCCTCCTGGAGCGCCGGGTAGACGAACGGCCAGTTCACCTGGAACGCGCCGGTGCCGTTCTGGAACTCCAGCCGCACCGGGTCCTCGGTGGCGTTGCTGAACGACGGCGAGGTCACGCCCGACGTGGCGAACGCCTTGAGCTGCTCCAGCGCCCGGACGGTGCCCTCGTCCATCACGGCCTGCTCGCCGTCCTCGCTGAGGATCCGGCCGCCGGCGCTCTCGGCCAGGGTGTTGTAGAGGACGACCAGACCCTCGTACTGCGCGCCCATGGTCAGCACCTGGTACGGCTTGCCCTGCTGCTTCAGGTCCTGGGCGACCTTGATCATCTCGTCCCAGGTGGTCGGCGGCTCCTGGACCAGGTCCTTGCGGTACCAGAGCAGCTGCACGTTGGTGTTCTTCGGTGCCGCGTACAGCTTGTCCTCGTACCGGGCGGTGTCGAGCGGCCCTTCCAGGGTGCCCTGCTCGACGTCGGCCCGGTCGGCGTCGGTCCACTCCAGGATCCAGTCGGCGCTGGCGAACTCCTGGGTCCAGGTGACGTCGAGACCGAGCACGTCCATCCCGTCGTCCTGGGCGGCGAGCCGGCGCACCATCTGCACCCGCTGCTCGTCGGCCTGCCGGGGCAGCACCCGGTAGACGATGTTGTACCGTCCCTGCGCCTGGGCGTTGCAGTCGTCGACCACCTTCTGCAGGTTCTGCTCGGGTGGGTAGTACAGGTTGATCGTGGGCGTACCGCCGTCTCCTCCGGAGGCGCACGCGGCCATGGGTGCCACCAACGTCAGCGCCGCGGCCGCCGCTACCGCGCGCACACGCGGCCGGCGTCGGGTCCTGTCAGGGACGCTCATCACCCCTCCCCTCTTCTCGGCCAAGACCGGGGGAGGTTCCCGTGCCCCGGCGCACGGCGAGACGGTCAAGGCCCTGACCAGGAAATTCGTCTGGCCCTCGACGTTTCGTGGCCCCACACTGCCCGACCTGCGAAGTTCCGAAACCTGAGGAGCCACACCGGGCCCCGCTCCGGCGCGATGTGGCGCGGATCACTCCGCTGCGGTTCGGCGGGGCGGACCGTAGGCTCGCCGGATGGACGCCACGTTCTTCTTCGACCCCATCTGCCCCTGGACCTGGCGCACCTCGCGCTGGCTGGTCGCCGTCGCCGACGCCCGGAACCTGCGCGTCGAGTGGCGGGCCTTCAGCCTGGCCATCCTGAACGAGGGCGAGATCGCGCCGCAGTTCGCCGAGGCGCTGGCGGAGTCGGGCCGGGCGCTGCGCCTGGTCGAGGCACTGCGCGCCGACGGACGCCACGACGACGCGGGCCGGTTCTACACCGAGTTGGGTGCACGCACCCACGACGCCGGCAACCCGCCGGGGGCGAAGATCCTGGACGCGGCGGTCGAGGCGGCCGGCCTGCGCGACGCGGCGGCGGCGCTCGACGACGAGAGCTGGGACCAGGCGGTACGCGAGTCGCACGCGCTGGCGTACGCCTCCGCCGGACCGGACATCGGCTCGCCGGTGCTGCTGGTGCCCGGCGCCGAGCGGGGCATCCACGGCCCGATCCTGACCGAGATTCCCGGCACCGACGACGCCCTCACCATCTGGGACTCGCTGCTCCCGCTGATCCGGATGCCCGCCTTCCACGAGGTCAAGCGCGCCCGCCACTGACACCGGGTCGAGGCCCCGGTTTCCGAGGTTGTCCACAGGGGCTTACGGGGAGACCCAGGGTCGTTCAGGGTTGAGGGATGCCTCCTTCTCCTCGACGGCCGGCACCGCTTCAGGGGCGCGTGTTCCGTGGGTCCCGGGTCCTCGCGCAGGGGCTGCTCACCCGCGCCGAACTTCGCAGCGGCGCCTGGCGACCCCTCTTCAAGGACGTCTACGCCGACGCCCGGCTCGCCGTCTCGCATCCCACCCGGTGTGCGGCGGCGGCCCGATGGTTGATCCCACCCGGTGCGGCGATCGCCGGGCGAAGTGCGGCGGCGCTGTTCGGCGCCGGTCGCGTCGAGCCGCACGAGCCCCTCGACGTCCTGGTGCCCGTCGCCCGACGGTTCGGTCCGGTCGCCGGCCTGGCCGTGCACACCGCCGCCCAGGTGCCCGGCACCGACGTGGCCCGACGGGCCGGCGTTCCGGTCACCACACCGGAACGCACCTGCTGGGATCTCGCGCAGTGGCTCCGGGTGGAGGATGCCGTCGCCCTGGTCGACGTTCTCGTCCGTCGCCGGCTGGTCGACCCGGCACGGCTGGGCGAGCGGGCCCACCGGCACGCGGGGGAACGCGGCTGGCGGCGGATGCTCCGGGTCGCCGAGCTGACCGACGGTGGCGCGGAGTCACCACCGGAGTCGCGCCTGCGGGTCCGGCTGGTCCTGGCCGGCCTGCCCGCCCCGGTCACCCAGTTCGTCGTCGAACGGAACGGCGCCTTCGTCGCCCGACTCGACCTCGCCTGGCCGCAGTGGAAGATCGCGATCGAGTACGACGGCATCTGGCACCACGACCCGCAGCAACTCCACCGGGACCGGCGACGACTCAACCGGCTGGTCGGGGACGACTGGATCGTCCTGCACCTGACGTCGAAGCGCTTCGCGACCGACTTCGACGGCTTCCTCGCCGAGGTGCGCCAGGCCATCCGCACCCGCAAGCGCTGAGCACGGGCCGACACCCGGCAACGTCGGGGAAGTTGCTGCCTCCCCCCGCCCCGGAAACCGCAACTTCCCCGAAGTTGCCGCCGTCCCCTCCGCGAGGGCCCGGATGCGCGGGCGGGCGCGCGGGCGGGCGGGCACGAGCAAGGACGCGCGGGCGCTGAAGACGGACCGACGCCCGCGCAACTTCGGGGAAGTTGCTGCCTCCCCCGCCCCGGAAACCGCAACTTCCCCGAAGTTGCCGCCGTCCCCTTCGCGAGGGCGCGGGCACGCGGGCGCGCGGGCGGGAGGGCACCAAGGACGCGCGGGCACGAGCAAGGACGCGCGGGCGCTGAAGACGGACCGACGCCCGCGCAACGTCGGGGAAGTTGCTGCCTCCCCACGCCAGAAACCGCAACTTCCCCGAAGTTGCCGCCGTCCCCTCCATGAGGGCGCGGGCGGGCGGGCGCGCGAGCGGGCACGAGCAAGGACGCGCGGGGCGCTGAGGACGGACCGACACCCCACGCAACTTCGGGGAAGTTGCTGCCTCCCCCGCCCCGGAAACCGCAACTTCCCCGAAGTTGCCGCGGTCGCCGTGCGGGGCACGGCGGGGCGGGGGTGCGAGGAGCGTGGGGCCGTGGGCGCGGGGCGCGGGGCGCGGGGGCTTGGAGGCGAGGGGCTTGAGGCCGAGGGGCTTGGGGGCGTGCGGCGCGGGCGGGGGTGCGCGGGTGCGCGGGTGCGCGGGTGCGCGGGTGCGGGGGTGCGCGGGTGCGGGGGTGCGGGGATGGGTGGGGTGCGGGAGGATGGGCGACATGATCGCGCGGTTCGAGGATCTGTGTCTGGACGGTGTGGACGCCGTCGCGCTGGGGGACTTCTGGGGGCGGATCCTGGACGGGGAGGTCGTCGACGCCGGGGACTCGGACGTGCGGGTGGACCCGCGGCGAGCCGGCGCCGGCGCCAGCGCGGAGTCGATCTGGGTCAACCGGGTACCGGAACCGCGTACCGTCAAGACCCGCGTACACCTGGACCTGAGACTGGCCGACGCGGACCCGGCGGCGCTGCTCGCCGCCGGCGCGCGACTGGTCCGCGAGCCGGACGCCGAGATCCACTGGTGGGTGCTGGCCGACCCGGAGGGCAACCTGTTCTGCGCGTTCGCGCCGGGGCAGGACACCCGGGCCGGCCCGTTCGAGCTGGTGGTCGACTCCGCCGACCCGGCCGCCCAGGCCGCCTGGTGGTGCGGGATCGTCGGGGGCACGGTCGAGACGAGCGAGAAGGGGTACGCCTCGCTGGTCGGCGCCGCCGGCTTCCCCTGGGACTACTGGGTCTTCGACCCGGTGCCGGAGCGCAAGACGGTGAAGAACCGGCTGCACTGGGACGTCAAACTGGTCGATGCGGACCCGACCGCGTTGATCCGGGCCGGTGCCACCCTGCTGCGCGAGCCGGACGACCACATCTCCTGGTGGATCCTGGCCGACCCGGAGGGCAACGAGTTCTGCGCGTTCGCGCCGCGTCCCACCGAGTGAACGGACGGTTACCCGACCGCCGTCCGGTGGACTAGCGTTTACCTGCGCGTTCGCCGACGACGTCGACACGCCTCGGCCGACCCCGGCCCCGCCCGATCGGTGGGTTCTCGCGGGAACTCCCACCGCCGCCATGCCGGTTGGGCAGGATCGATTCCACGAGGAGGTGCCGTCGTGCAGGACACCCGCGCTCTCGCCCTGACGTTCGAGGTGAGCGGCCTGCCACCGGTCAAGACCGAGGCGCTGTCCATCTTCGCCGCCGGGCACCGGCAGGCGACGAGGGTCCGCGCCCTGCTCCAGGCGGCCTGTGCCGCGGCCCAGCGCACCGGCTGGACCCCGCTGTCCGGGCCGGTCGAGGTGGACCTCGTGCTGCGTTGCCCGCCGGGGCACCGCACCTCCGACGCGAGCACCCTGCTCGGCGGGGTGTGCGCGGTGCTCCAGGACAAGAAGCGGGTGGCCAGCATCGGCCTGTCCCACCTGGGCGTCCTGATCGACGTCGCCCTCTACGACGACGACCGGCAGATCCGGAAACTGTCGTACGCGGAGGAGCCGGCCGAGGACTTCTCCTACCAGGTGCGGGTGGCAGCCGTACCGCACCGGGTTTGACCGACGCCCGCGGTGGGGTACCGCGGACGCCGACGAAGGGAGCACCGATGTCGGAGCCACATGTCACGCTGGACCCTCGCGGGCTCGACCCGGTGCAGCAGAAGCTGCGCGGCCCGCTGGAGGACCAGCTGACCTCGGCGTTGCAGGCGGCCACCGACCGCGTGCGGGCCAGCTACGCCGGCGAGCCGGTCGAACAGGTCTGCCAGCGGCTGCTGGACGAGACCCGCAGCGGTCTGCACCCCGACATCGCGGCCGGTTTCCAGCCGGACATGGACGAGTTCTGCCGGGTGGCGGTGTCCATCGTGCGGGGCGACGCCGCCTGAGTCCCGGCCACCCGACGCGGGAGCTACGGGTCAGGACCGGGTCCGCAACTCCCCGGTCCTGACCCCAGCCGTCCGGAGTGGCGGCGGGCACGCCGCGTCGGTCGCGCGAGCGTGGCACTTCGCCCACACCGCACCGAACACGGCGAGCGGCCCCGCCTGCACTCAGCTCCACGGTGCCCAGCTACCGGACTTCGGCGCGCTCAGGGCTCACCCCGATGGGCCGTGAGCGCCGGATCAGGCTAGGCGGGTCCGACCGGCTCGGACAAGGCGTTCCGCACCCCGTGGGCGGTGATTGATGTCAAGGTGGAAAAGCGGCATGTCGGCGTAACACGGTCGTCGAGATCGACGCTGTTCCCGGTCGAGACCACCCTCGCGCTCAGCCGGTGAACTGGAGCGACTTCAGGATCACCAGCACGGCCAGGATCAGCGCCACCCCGGCGACCACCAGCGCCTGCACGGCGGCGCGTCGCTCGCGGGGCGCGTACGCCAGACCGGCACCGGTGACCCCACCGGCCAGCAGGCCGCCGAGGTGCCCCTCCCAGGACGTGAAGGTCGCGGACAGCACCAGCCAGAGGACGAACATCAGCATCAGCCGGTTGCCGTCCAGCGGGTGGTGGCGCAGCTTGCGGGTCAGCACGAAATAGCAGGCCGCGAGGCCGAAGACGGCTCCGGACGCGCCCAGCGCGGCCTGGCCCGGGTCGACCAGGATGGCGAGCACCGAGCCGCCGACGGCGGAGAGCAGATAGACGGCGACGAGGCGCACGTGCCCGAGGCGCTCCTCCAGGACCCGGCCGAGCACCCACAGCCAGTACATGTTGAGCAGGATGTGCGCGATCCCGAAGATCCCCTCACCGGGCAGCGAGTGCAGGAACGCCGAGGTGACGAGGCGGTACCACTCGCCGTGCAGGACACCGACCTGGTCGAATCCCGGGTAGGGGGTGCCGTCGTCGACGTACTGCGCGCCGTCGGCGTCGACGAGCGCGGCACCGATGTTGTAGTAGAGGTCCACGACGCCGGGGACGGCCAGTTCGACCAGGTACGCCAGCACGTTGAGGGCGATCAGCGCGTACGTCACCAGGGGCGCGGTGACCGTCCGGCCACCGAAGACGGTGCGAGCCTCGCGTACCGTCCGGTTGTCCTCCTTGACGCACACCGGGCAGCGGAAGCCGACCGGCGCCTCCCGCATGCAGTCCGGGCAGATGTAGCGGTCGCAGCGGGTGCACCGCAGGTACGTCTCACGCCTGGGATGCCGGAAGCACGTGGTGGGGGTGTCGGCCGCCGGCGGGCCGGCGGGCGGGGTGCTCGTGGTGTCCATGGCCGTTCTCCCGGTCCGGCGCGGGTGCCGCGCCACCTGTGCCGTCGGCTCGCGGGACGGCGCCGCACAGGCTAACCGACGATCGACGATCCGGTGGCCCCGCGACCGGGGCGGCGACGGGGGCCACCGGCCGGGGCGACGACCGGTCGGCCCCGCGGCCGGGGTCACCCCGATCTCAGAAGTGGCGCAGCAGGTCGGGGAAGGCGGCCAGCCGCAGCACGCCGGTGTCGGTGGGGTCCAGGTCGTCGTGCTCCAGCACCCAGGTGTTGGCGTTGGGGATGAACACCGCGTTCATCCCGGCCGCCCGGGCGGGCAGGATGTCCGAGCGCGGGGAGTTGCCGATCATCCACGCCCGCGCCGGGTCGAAACCGTGCTCACCGGCCAGCCAGCGGTAGGTGTCGGCGTTCTTCTCCGGGACGATGTGCGCGGCGCCGAAGTGGTGCAGCAGGCCGCAGGCGTCCAGCTTGCGCTGCTGCTCCTCCCGCTCCCCCTTGGTGAGCAGCAGCAACTCGTGCCGGCCGGCCAGTTCGTCGAGCGCCTCGGCGACCCCGGGCATCAGCTCCACCCGGTGCTCGACCAGCGCCCTGGCCAGACCGTCGATCGACCGCCGCTCGGCGTCGGTGGCCGGCCGTTCCCGCAGCCGTTCCAGGCACTCGCCGAGGCTGTGCAGGAAGACCTTGCTGCCGTAACCGTGGGTGACCGCGTTGGCCCGCTCGATGTCGTCGAGGATCGCCCGGATCTCGGCCCGGTCGAGGGTGGGGTGGTCCAGCCACTGGAGGAAGTCGTCGATCACCCGCTCGAAGACGACGTTGTTCTCCCAGAGCGTGTCGTCGGCGTCGAAGACGAGCACCTGACCCACGTACGGCATGCGTTCCTCCCCAGTTCGATCCCGCGCCACGGTACGTCGGCGCGGACGCCGGCTCATCCCGGTTTCTCCGGCCGGCGCAGCGTGAGGATGAGGTCGGCGACCAGCGCGGTCCAACCGGTCTGGTGCCACGCGCCGAGACCGGCGCCGTTGTCGCCGTGGAAGTACTCCGGGAAGGAGATCAGGTCGCGCCAGTCGGGGTGGGTCTGGAAGAGCTGCGCGGCGCCGTAGATGGGCCGCCGGCCCCACCCGTCGCGGGTGAACAGCGAGATGAGGCGCGCCGACAGGTCGTCGGCGATCTCGTCCAGGGTCCGCTTCACCCCGGAGCGGGTGGGGTACTCGACCTGGAGGTCGTCGCCGAAGAACGCCGCGTAGTCGCGCAGCGCGCTGATCAGCAGGAAGTTCGTCGGCATCCAGATCGGGCCGCGCCAGTTGGAGTTGCCCCCGAACAGGCCGCTGGTCGACTCGGCGGGCTCGTAGCCGACGCAGAACTCCTGACCGCCGAGGGTGACCGCGAACGGCTTGTCCAGGTGGGCGCGGGACAGGGTGCGCAGGCCGTACTCGGAGAGGAACTCGTCGGTGTCCAGCATCCGGGCGAGCAGCCGGACGATCTGCTCCGGGCCGACCATCGACAGCAGCCGCTGCTGGCGGCCGTCCGGGCCGAGCCGGCGGGCGCCGATGACCGAGGCGTACTCGGGGCGGTTGGTCAGGAACCAGCGCAGCCGGGCACCCAGCTCGGGCAACCGGTGCAGGGTCCGCGCGGTGAGCCGGGTGACCGCCGCGAGCGGTAGCAGACCGACCACCGAACGCACCTTCAGCGGCACCTTCGTGCCGTCGTGCAGGCGCAGCACGTCGTAGAAGAAGGCGTCCTCGTTGTCCCACAACCCCTGGTCGTACGCGGCGGCGGCGATGTAGGCGAAGTGCTCGAAGAACTTGGTGGCGGTGTCCACCCAGGTCCGGTCGTGCTCGGCCAGCACGATGGCGATGTCGAGCATGTTGAGCGCGTACATGGCCATCCAGCCGGTGCCGTCGGACTGCTCCAGCACCCCGGCGACGGGCAGCGCGGCGGAACGGTCGAACGGGCCGACGTTGTCCAGCCCGAGGAACCCGCCCTCGAAGACGTTGTTGCCGCCGGTGTCCTTCCGGTTGACCCACCAGGTGAAGTTGAGAAGCAGCTTGTGCATCACCCGGGCGAGGAAGGCGTGGTCCCGCCCGCCGTCGATCTCGAACACCTTCAGCGCCGCCCACGCGTGCACCGGCGGGTTGACGTCGCCGAACGCCCACTCGTACGCGGGGATCTGCCCGTTGGGGTGCAGGTACCACTCGCGCAGCAGGAGCAGGATCTGCTCCTTGGCGAAACCGGGGTCGACCCGGGCGATGCTCACACAGTGGAAGGCCAGGTCCCAGGCGGCGTACCAGGGGTACTCCCACGGGTCCGGCATGGAGATCACGTCGAAGCTGGTCATGTGCCACCAGGCGCTGTTGCGCCCGTGCCGGCGACCCGCCGGGGGCGTGGAGCCCGGGTCGCCGTCCAGCCACCGCTTGACGTCGAAGTGGTAGAACTGCTTGCCCCACATCAGCCCGGCGATGGCCTGCCGGGCGACCAGGGCCTCGTCGGCGGTCGCGGTGCCCGGGACGACACCGGCGAAGAACCGGTTGGCCTCGGCCCGGCGGGCCCAGACCACCGCGTCGAAGCCGGCGCCGAGGTCGGCCGGCGGCGGCGCGGTGCCGCCGGGTGGCGGCGCGGTACGCGTCAGCCGCAGCCGGATCTGCCGCTGCTCCCCCGCCGGGACGGTCAGCGCGTAGTGCAGCGCGCCCTTGGTGCCCTCCCGGTCCGGGTTGACCGTGTCGGCCCCGTCGACCACGTGGTCGTTGATCCCGTCCTTCGGGTAGCGGGAGCGGCCGGGCAGCCCCCACAGCCGCTCGGCGTTGGTGTCGTTGTCGCAGAGCAGGGGAACAGGGTCGCCGTCACCCTCCAGCAGGAGCTGCCCGAGGACCCAGTGCTCGCCGACCAGCCGGGAGCCCTCGCCGACGATCCGGGGTACCCGGTCGCCGCCGGGCAGGCCCCACGCCCAGGTGTTGCGGAACCACAGCGTCGGCAGCACGTGCAGGGTCTCCGCGCGGTCACCCCGGTTGGCCACGGTCACCACCACGCACATGTCCCCGGGACCGGCCTTGGCGTAGTCGACGGTCACCGCCCAGTACCGGTCGTCGTCGAAGATCCCGGTGTCGACCAGCTCGTACTCGGTGTCGTCCCGGCCGCGCAGCGCGTTGACGGCGACCAGCTCGTCGTACGGGAAGGCGGCCTGCGGGTAGTGGTAACGCCACCGCATCCAGGAGTGGGTGGGGGTGGAGTCCTCGTACCACCAGTAGTCCTTGGCGTCCTCGCCGTGGTTGCCGCCGTCGCCACCGAGGCCGAACATCCGTTCCTTGAGGATCGGGTCGCGGCCGTTCCACAGCGCCAGGGCGAAGCAGAACGTCTGCCGGTCGTCGCAGACGCCCGCCATGCCGTCCTCGCTCCACCGGTAGGCTCGGGACCGCGCGTGGTCGTGGGGGAAGTAGTCCCACGCCGTGCCGTGCTCGCTGTAGTCCTCCCGTACCGTCCCCCACGCCCGCTCGGACAGATAGGGACCCCATGCGCGCCAGTCCTGCTCCCCGGCGTCGGCCTGGGCGAGCCGGATCCGCTCCGGGTCGGGCGCGGAGCTGGGTGGGGGTGAGGAGTCGGTGATCACCTGCACATCTTCGACGCCGCCGGGGTACTTGACCACAGCGGCCATTCTCGTCGTGGCGTGTTGCACCACGCCGCCGGTGGAGGAAAGTTGATCGACATTCGCTTCGGCCCCCAGGTGTGTGGTGACCTGACCAGCGGGGCGACCCGGGAATGGGTGGTGCCCGACGGTCTCGGCGGGTACGCCATGGGCACCGTCGCCGGGCTGCGCACCCGCCGGTACCACGGCCTGCTGGTGGTGGCCGGGGAGACACCGGCGTCCCGGAAACTGGGACTGGCCAGCCTCGACCCGGCGGTGGTCCTGCCGTCCGGGGCCCGGGTGCGCCTCGGCGCGCACGAGTGGTCCTCCGGCGACGTCGACCCGCGCGGCTTCGAGCTGCTGGAGCGCTTCGACCTCACCGACGGGCTGCCCCGCTGGCGGTGGCGGATCGGCGACGTGGTCATCGAGCGGGAGATCGCCATGGCGTACGGCCGCTCCTGCGTGGCGGTGGTGCACCGGCTGGTCACCGGCGGTCCGGTGCACCTGGAGCTGAGCGCGGCCTGCACCTGGCGGGACGCACACGGCGAGCGGCGCGCGGACGGGCCGAGCCCCCGGGTGGAGCCGGTGGCCGACGGGGCGGTCGTCGAGAGCGCGTACCGGCTGGCCGGGCCGGGCTGGTCCCCGGAGGGCCAGTGGTGGACCGGCGCGCACCACCGCGAGGAGGCGGCGCGCGGGTTGAACCCCGACGAGGACCTGTGGCACGCCGGCCGCTTCTCCGGCGCGCTGGAGCGGCCGGGCGACACGGTGTCCGTGCTCGCCTGGTCCGGTGACCTGTCCGACGAGCCACCGGCGGCGACCGAGGTGGTCGCGGCGGCACGGGCCCGCAACCGGGCGGTGGTGACCGCGGCGAAGCCGGCGGACGCGGTGGAGGCGACCCTCACGCTGGCCGCCGACGCGTTCGTGGTCGCCGGACCGGCCGGGCCGGACGTGGTGGCCGGCTATCCGTGGTTCGGCGCCTGGTCGCGGGACACGATGATCTCCTACGAGGGCCTGTTCCTCTGCACCGGCCGGGCGGACCTCGGCCGGGAGCTGCTGCGGTCGTACGCGGCGACGCTGTCCGAGGGAATGCTGGCGAACACCGCCGACACCGGGCGGGTGGAGTACAACACGGTCGACGGGACCCTGTGGTTCCTGCACGCGGTGAGCCGGCACGTCACCGTCACCGGCGACACCGACCTCGGTGACGAGCTGCTGCCGGCGCTGCACGGCGTGGCGGAGGCGCACCTGACCGGCACCCGGTTCGGCATCGCGGTCGACGCCACCGACGGGCTGCTCACCCAGGGCGGCACCCCCGGCACCGCACTGACCTGGATGGACGCCCGGGTGTACGGGGTGCCGGTGACCCCGCGTACCGGCAAGCCGGTCGAGGTCAACGCGCTGTGGATCAACGGGTTGGCCGGCCTGGCCGAGCTGACCGAGCTGGCCGGACAGGACGCCGGGGAGCTGCACCGCCTGCACGACCGGGCGGCGAAGGCGTTCGGCACCCGGTTCCCGTCCCCGGCCGGCTGGCTGCACGACGTGGTGGACGCGCCGGCGCCCGCGTACCCGCTCGGCGGGGCCGCCCTGCACGACGACGACCTGCTGCGCCCCAACCAGCTGCTGGCCTGGTCGCTGCCGTACGCCCCGCTGGAGCCGGACGGGCCGACCCTGCGCCGGGTGGCCGCCGGGCTGCTCACCCCGCTGGGCCCGCGCAGCCTCTCCCCCGACTCGCCGGAGTTCACCGGGCGGCACCGGGGCGGGCCGGCGGAGCGGGACGGCGCCTACCACCAGGGCACCGTCTGGCCCTGGCTGCTCGGCCCGTACGCGGACGCGTGCCGGCGGGCGGGGGTCGCCGTCGACGACCTGTTCGTCGGCGTGCAGGCGCACCTGACCGAGTACGGCCTCGGGTCGGTGAGCGAGACCGCCGACGGTCTGCCGCCGCACGCCGCGACCGGCTGCCCGTTCCAGGCGTGGTCGGTCGCCGAGCTGCTCCGGGCCCGGCGGCCACGCTAGGGCCTGTGTCGAAGTCCCCGGTCGAGCCGAGGCGGAGTCCAGGCGGCGGTCCGGCAAGGCGGAGATTCGTGCGGATACCGGTGTTGTATCCGGACGAATCTCCAACGCGGCCGGTCGTCGTCTGGGCCCGCCGCAGGCCGGCCAGGGGCTTTGACACAGGCCCTCGGGCCCGACCGCAACGGCGGTGTTCCATTTACACGACTGCAACGACCGCGTCTCCGCCGGTTAGCCGGATCCCGGCAGGATTGGTCCCGATCCAGTTGCTCGCCTGACCGGCATCGATCCCGGTGCCGGTCGGCGTGCGCTCGGCAGACAACTCCAAGGGGGCCGCATGTCACCGGACGCCGACGTGATCGACATCAACCCGGCCCGGCACCAGCGCGTGCTGATGCTCTCCTGGGAGTACCCACCGGTGCTGGTCGGCGGCCTCGGCCGGCACGTGCACGCCCTGTCGGTGGCCCTCGCCGCCGCCGGGCACGAGGTCACCGTCGTCACCCGGCACACCGAGGGCGCGCCACTGGAGGAGTACGCCGACGGCGTCCGCGTCGTCCGCGCCGCCGAGGACCCGGTCACCTTCCCGCTGGCCACCTCGTCCCTGCTGGCCTGGACGATGGCGTTCAACCACACCCTGACCCGCGCCGCCCTGCGCGCCACCGAGTCCGGCTCGTACGACGTCATCCACGCCCACGACTGGCTCGTCGCGCACACCGCGGTCACCCTCGCCGAGCACCTGGACCTGCCGCTGGTCACCACGATCCACGCCACCGAGGCCGGCCGGCACCAGGGCTGGCTGCCGGAGGAGATGAACCGCACCATCCACGGCGTCGAGCACTGGCTGAGCAACGCCTCCACCCGCCTGGTGGCGTGCTCGGGCTACATGCGCGACCAGGTCGCCACGCTGTTCGACGTGCCGGACGGCCTGATCGACGTGGTGCCCAACGGGGTCGACGACCGCGCCTGGCACGCCCGGCCCCGGGCGGTCGCCGCCGCCCGCGCGCGGTTCGCCGGGGACGGGCCGCTGATCGGGTACGCCGGCCGGCTGGTCTACGAGAAGGGCGTGCAGCACCTGGTGGACGCGCTGCCGCACCTGCGTGAGCGGCACCCGGGGCTGCGGGTGGTGATCGCCGGGGACGGCCCCTACCGGGACGAACTGGTGGACCGGGCCCGACAGCTGAACCTCGGTGACACGGTCCGCTTCGCCGGTTTCCTGGACGCCACCCAGCTGCCGGCCGTGCTGGCGGCCACCGACGCGACCGTGGTGCCGAGCCTCTACGAGCCGTTCGGGATGGTGGCGCTGGAGGCCGCGGCCGCCGGCGCGCCGCTGGCCGTGGCGCGGACCGGCGGGCTGGCCGAGATCGTGGAGCCGGGTGTCACCGGGGTGACCTTCCCGCACAGCGACCCGGACGCGCTCGCCGGTGCGGTCGGCTCGCTGCTCGGCGACGACGTCTTCGCCCGGCGGGTGGCCCGGCGGGCCCGCCGGATGGTCGGCGAGCGGTACGGCTGGGCGACCATCGCGGCCCGCACCGCCGCCACCTACGCCACCGCCCGCCGGGAGCACGGGCCGGTGCGGGTCCGCCGGGCCGCCGCCCGGCTCGCCGGTGGCCGGCGGGCGGTCGTCATCCCGGAGGGGAACCTCCTCGCGGTCGGCGGGGCTGCCTGCTAGGCGAGACGGATTTCCGCCCACAGTGGATAGGCGAGTCCCGATCCCCTGACTAAGGTGTACGCCGGGCGGGGGTGGGACATCGTGGAGCAGCGGCTGGTCGCCGGACGATACCGGCTGTTCGAGCTGGTCGGGCGGGGTGGCATGGGCCGGGTCTGGCGGGCCCGCGACGAGCTGCTGCACCGCGAGGTGGCGGTGAAGCAGGTGGTCCCACCGAGCTGGCTGACCGAGGACGAGAGCACCGAGCTGCGCGCCCGCGCGCTGCGCGAGGCGCGCACCGCCGCGCGCGTCGACCACCCCAACGTGGTACGGGTCTACGACGTGGTGCGGTTCGGGGACAGTCCGTGGATCGTGATGGAGTACGTCCCCTCCCGGTCGCTCCAGGACATCCTGGACGCCGAGGGGCCGCTGCCGCCGGCCCGCGCCGCCTCGGTCGGGCTGGCCCTGCTCGCCGGCCTGCGTGCCGCGCACGGCGCGGGCGTCCTGCACCGGGACGTGAAGCCGCAGAACGTGCTCGTCGCCCCGGACGGGCGGGTGCTGCTGACCGACTTCGGGCTCGCCGTGTTCGACGGCGGAGACGGGGCGATGACCCGACCGGGCATGGTTCTCGGCTCCCCGCAGTACGTCGCACCGGAGCGCGCCGCCGACGGCGTCTCCAGCGTGGCGGCCGACCTGTGGTCGCTGGGCGCGACGTTGTACGCCGCGGTGGAGGGCCAGTCCCCGTACGCCCGGGCCAGCGCGATGGCGACGCTCAGCGCGCTGGCCAGCGGCCCGCCCGATCCGGTCCGCCGCGCCGGACCGCTGGCCCCGGCGCTGGCCGGGCTGTTGCGGCGGGATCCCGCGCAGCGGACCGACCACGAGGAGACCCGCCGGCGGCTGGCGCGGGCGGCGGGCGAACCCGCGGCCGGGCGGCAGCCCGCCACCGTGCCCGCCGACGCGGAGCGGACGCTTCCGCTGGCCCGCGGGGCCGGCCCACGACCCACCGCCGGCCAGGCGATCGACAGCACGGCCCGGCACACCGTCCCGCCCGCTCCGCCGCCGACCCGGCCGGCGGTCCGCCCGGCCGGCGAAACCCCCCGCGCTCTGCCCGCGACCCCGGTGGTGGGCCGCCCGGCCGACGAGACCCCCCGCGCTCTGCCCGCGGCCCCGGTCGTGGGCCGGCTGGGCGCCGCGCCACGGGCCGCGGCGGTGTCGCCGGCCCTGGACGACGCACCGACCGTCCCGCAGCGGCCGGGTGCCCGACCGCAGATCTCCGGCCTGGACCCGGACGAGGCGCCGACCGCCCCGCAACACCCCCACACCAGCGCCGCGACCGTCCCGGCGCCGACCAGCCCCGCCCCGACCAGTCCCGCCCCGACCGACCCACCCGCCGACACCGACGAGGCGCCGACCGTCCCCCAGCACTCTCCCACGCTGCGCGCCGTGGCCGCCCCGGCACCGACCAGTCCCGCCCCGACCGGCGCACCCGCCGACACCGACGAGGCGCCGACCGTCCGCCAGCACTCCCCCACGCTGCGCGTCCCGGCCGCCCCGGCACCGGACGACCTCGCCCCGACCGACGCCGACGAGGCGCCGACCGTCCCGCAACACCCGCACGCCGGCACCGCGACCGTCCCGGCGCCGCCCGGGACCGACGCGTCCACCGGCCCGGACGAGGCACCGACCGTCCCGCATCGCAGCCGGGTGCCGCGACGCGCGACGGCCGGCACCGACCCGCCCGGCGCGGAGAACGCCCCGACCGTCCCGCACCGGTTCGTCGCGGCGAGTCGGGTCCCGGGCGGGCCGGATCGCGGCGAGGTCGGCCGCCGGCCGGTCGGCCGCTGGGCGTTGGCGGGTACCGCGCTCCTGGTCGCGGTGGCGGCCGGTGTCGGCACCGCGCTGACCCTCGTCGGGCGCGGCACCGACCCACCCGCCACCACGCCGCTGACCGTGGGCGCTCCCGGCGGGCAGCCGGACGACCGCCCGGAGAAGCGGGGCCCGCGGGGCCGGGCACCCGGCGATCCGCGCGCCGCCCTCACCGGCGCCGGTTACGACGCGGGCCAGGGTCGGCCCGGCCCCCCACCGGGAGGTCGACCGCCGCCGCCGTTCCCCTGCGTCCGGCCGGACGTCGTCGGCACACCGGTCGACGCCGCCACGGCGCCGGCCGAGGCGTCCTTCCGCCCGCCCACCGGCTGGGTCTGGCACGCCGGCGACGGCTTCCACGTGGCCGTGCCCGCCGGCTGGCGCTACTCGCGGGACGGCGACGTGTCCTGCTTCCAGGACCCGGAGACCGGCCGGGCGCTCAGCGTCGTCCCGTCCGGCGACACGACGGTCGGGGCCCTCGACCGGCTCCGGGCCGCGCGGGCCCGCGCCCAGAAGGCCGCCACCCTTCCCGGGTACACGGAGTTCCGGCTGGCCCCGACCGTGGACGCGGCGGAGTGGGAGTGCGCGTGGGACACCCCGGACGGCGGGCGGCTGCGTGCCCTACAGGTGGTGCCCGACCTCCCGGCCGGCTCGCGGTCGTTCACGCTGGGCTGGATCACCCGGGACACCGACTGGACGGCGGCGGCGGATCAGCTCGACACCGTCCGGACGAGCCTGCGCCCGAGCGGCTGAGCAGGCAGGGGCCGACACGGCCGGCCCGCAGCGGATGAGAAAAGTCGCGGGGGTGGCTATCGTGGTGACTCGGGGTGACCGAGGGGGAGCGGCGTGCGCCAGGAGCAGATCGCGGGCCGGTACCGGCTGCTCGACCTGGTCGGGACCGGTGGGATGGGCCGGGTCTGGCTGGCCCGGGACGAGATGCTGCACCGCGACGTGGCGGTCAAGGAGATCGTCCCGCCCACCTGGCTGGCCGAATCAGAGCGGGCGGAGGTGCGGCTGCGCACGCTGCGCGAGGCGCGGACGGCCGCCCGACTCGCCCACCCCAACGTGGTACGCGTCTACGACGTGGTGCACGACCGGGGCAGCCCGTGGATCGTGATGGAGTACGTCCCGTCCCGGTCGGTGCAGCAGATCCTCGGCACCGAGGGGCCACTGGAGCCCCGCCGCGCGGCACGGATCGGGTTGGCGGTGCTGGCCGCGTTGCGGGCCGCGCACGCCGCCGGCGTACTGCACCGGGACGTTAAGCCGCACAACGTGCTGGTCGCCGACGACGGTCGGGTGGTGCTCACCGACTTCGGGCTGGCCACGTTCGTCTCCGGCGACGGTGGGATGACCGGGCCGGGCCTGGTGCTCGGCTCGCCCCAGTACGTCGCTCCGGAACGGGCCCGCGACGGCGTGTCCGACACCCGCACCGACCTGTGGTCGCTGGGCGCCACGCTCTACGCCGCGGTGGAGGGGCAGTCGCCGTACGCCCGGGTGAACATGATGGCCACCCTCAGCGCGCTGGCCAGCGAGGACCCCACCCCCGCGCGTCGGGCCGGCCCGCTGCGTCCGGTGCTGGACGGTCTGTTGCAGCGCGACCCGGCGCGCCGGCTGACCGCCGCGGAGGCCGAGCCGCTGTTGCTCGTCGCGGCGGCGGACCACGACCGCCCGGTCGGTCCGGACCGGCCCGCGGGTTCGACCGGCCGGGCGCCGGCCGCCGGCCTGCCGGCCTGGGCCGGTCCGGGCGAACAGTCGACGCGGCCGAACCGCCCGGTGCCGGACCGCCCGGTGCCGGACCGCCCGGTGCCGAACCGCCCGGTGCCGGACCGGCTGCCCGGCGACGGAGAACCGGACCGCTCCGGCGTTGGCAGCGGGACCGCCCCCACCGATCGGGCGGCGTCGCCCGGGACCCCCCTCGGCACGTCCGGCCCGGTGCCCGACCGGCTCGCCCGGCCGGCCGACCCGGCTTCGGCGCGACGGCGCCGGCGGCGCTGGATCGGCGCCGGCACCGCCACCGCCCTGTTCGTCGCGGCGGGGATCGGCGTCGCACTGTCCCGGCCGGATGACCCGAAGACTCCCGCACCGGGGTCGGGCGCGGGTTCACCGGCGCCCCGCCCGGCCGCTTTCGCCTGCGCCACCCCGCCACCGTCCGACGCGACACCGGTGCCGTCGGTGCCGCCGCCACCCGGGGCGTTCGCGGTCGTGCCGAACTGGACCTGGCACCAGGATCCGGCCGGCTGGCGCATCGCCGCGCCGGTGGGTTGGCTGCGCTGGACCGACGGCACGGCCACCTGCTTCCGCGAGCGCGGCGGCGCGCGGGTGCTCAGCGTGGAGAGCGGCCCGCGTCGGGCCGACCCGGTCGGATGGTGGCAGGCGGAGGAGCAACGCCTCACCGCCGACGGCAGTGGGCTGCGCCAGTACCGCAAGGTGGACATCACCCCGCTGGACATGTTCGCCGGCGGGGCCCTGTGGGAGTGCGCCTGGACCAACGCCGTCGGGGAGCGCGTGCAGACCGCCCGGCTGCTGGCCAACACCTCCGCCGATCGTTCCTACACCGTCTCGTGGCTGACCAGGGAGTTCGACTGGGGGATCAACCGGGAGTTCTTCCTCATGATCCGGCAGAGCTTCACTCCCCTGCCCTGAGGCTCCCCAGTGGACCGACCGGGCGATGCCCCTGCGACTCCGGGCCGAACTACAGTGACGTAGTTTTGGCGCTCAAGATCCCCGGGGAGGGTGAGCCGACATGATGGGACCGTCCCACGCGCTGTCCGGCGCGGCGGTGTGGTTGACCGGGTCGTGGGCGCTGGACCACTTCTACGACTACCACCAGTCGCCGCTGGCGATCGCGGTCGGCACGGCGGTCTGCGCCGGCGGCGCGCTCTTCCCCGACCTCGACCTGTCCGGCAAGGTGACCCGCAACCAGGGCGGTGCCACCGTCGCCCGGACGTTCGGCGTGTTCTCGCTGTTCATCGCCGAGGTGACGGAGAAGGTGTCGCTCGGGGTCTACTACGCCACCAAACTGAGCCGGGACCCCCGCCGCAACAACGGCCACCGCACCCTGACCCACACACTGCCGTTCACCGCGCTGGTCGGCTGGGGCACCACCGCGCTCTGCGCCGCGTACGGCAAGTGGGCGGTCATCGGCATTCTGTTCTTCATGTTCGGCCTGGCGCTGCGGGGCCTGTTCGACGAGTGGGCCGAACGCGCCGGCTGGGTGATCGTGACCCTGGCGTCGCTCGCGGCGGCCTGGTTCACCTTCGCCACCCTGCCCGGCGACCGCGGCTATCCGATGATCGGTCTGGCGGTCGGGGTGGGCTGCTTCGTGCACATCATCGGTGACATGATCACCCGGGCCGGGGTGCCGATCCTCTGGCCGATCCCGATCAAGCGCCGGATGTGGACGATGATCAGCCTGCCGGACCGGATCGCCCTGCGCGCCGGCGGCAAGACCGAGGTGGTGGTGGTCCGCACCGCGCTGACCGTCATCTCGGTGCTCGCCGCCGTCGGGCTGGTCGCCCCGTCGGTCCTGCAACGCTTCAACATCGACGTGTGACCGGGATGAGCGGAGCCGAGCCGCCGCCGGCCGACGCGGAGGTGCCCGCGTTCTGGCGGTCCCTCGGGCTGCCCGGCCTCGCCGACGTGCACGTGCACTTCCTGCCACCGCGACTGCTGCGGCGGGTCTGGGCCTACTTCGACGCGGCCGGTCCGCTGGTCGGCACCGAGTGGCCGATCCGGTACCGGTGGAGCGACGCCGAACGGGTCGCCCACCTGCGCCGGCTCGGGGTCCGGGCGTTCAGCGCGCTCGCGTACGCCCACCGGCCCGGCATGGCGGCGGAGCTGAACCGGTGGACGCTGGACTTCGCCGCGACCACGCCGGGTTGCCTGCCCTCGGCCACGTTCTTCCCCGAGCCGGCGGCCGAGCGGTACGTGGCCGACGCCCTCGACGCCGGCGCCCGGGTGTTCAAGGTGCACGTGCAGGTCGGCGGCTTCGCGCCGACCGACCCGGCGCTGGACCGGGTCTGGGGGACGCTGGCCGACGCGGGCGTCCCGGTGGTGACGCACGTCGGGCACGCGCCGGTCGGCACCCCCCACACCGGACCGGAGCCGTTCGCCGCGCTGCTCGCCCGGCACCCCACGCTCAGCGCGGTGGTGGCGCACCTCGGCGCGCCGGACTACCGGGCGTTCCTCGACCTGGCCGAGTCCCATCCGCGGGTCCGGCTGGACACCACCATGGCGTTCACGCCGTTCTTCGACCGGTTCGTGCCCTTCCCGGCCGCGGAGCGGCCCCGGCTGCGGGCGCTCGGGCTGGCCGGCAAGGTGCTGCTGGGCAGCGACTTCCCGAACATCCCCTACCCGTACGCGGACCAGCTCACCGGACTGGCCCGGCTGGACCTGGGCGACGACTGGCTGCGCGCGGTCTGCTGGCAGAACGCCGCCGACCTGTTCGACCTGGACGGATAGGCGCAACGGGCCCGGTTGGTTCGTGCGGCGCGCGGGGCGGCGGTCAGACGCCGACGCGTTGCGGTGGGACGGTCAGGCCGTAGAGCGCCATCAGCTCCGGGGTGTCGACCCGGCTACCGTCGGCCACCGAGTCGCAGGCGATGTCGACGATCTGGTCCTTGTGCGCCAACAGGTACGGCCGCGCGCCCACGTCGGCGCTGGCCAGGGTGGCGATGCCGGACCAGTGCCGGCGGCCGAACAGCATCGGGTAGCCGCGCAGCCCGGCGTAGGTGGCGCAGACCAGCACGTCCGGGTACGGCAGGGCGGTCACCCGGCGTACCGCCGCCGCGGTCAGGCCAGGCATGTCGACGGGGACCACCACCACGGCCTCGATCCCGTCGTCGTCGAGGGCGGACAGGCCGGCCCGGATGGACGAGCCGACCCCGGTGCCCCAGGCCCGGTTGACCACCACCGTCGCCCGGGTCAGGTCGGCGGTCTCCCGCACCTGGTCGGCCGCGGCGCCCAGCACGACCACGATCCGCTCGCAGCCCGCCTCGGTCATCGTGTCGATCATCTGGTTGACCAGAGGCTTCTCCCCCTGGTGCAACAGGGCCTCGGGGCCACCGATCCGGCGTCCCCCGCCCGCGGCGATGATCATTCCTGCGATCCGGTTCAGCTGCGCTCCCTCCAGAGTGGGCCGGGCGAGCGCGGTGGCCCGTCCGTCCCGTCGTACGCACACCGGTTGCAACGAACGCGAACGGAGGGGAGTAGCGGGGCAAAACGCATCGATTAGGCATCTATCGCGGATTCCCGGCGGGTGCCTGGGGTCATCCGGTTGGCCGTGGCACCCCGTCCACGCAAGATGGACTGGCTTCATTGGAATCGCGGTGTCCGATCGAGGTCTTCAGCCCGACATCAATGACACCGAGTGGATCTAGCGGCCGGAACCTAACCCGGCCACCGATCGGGGCGCGGGGGGCGCTGTTCCGTGGTCACGGGCGGCCGTACCGCCGGTTCGAGCAGCGACAATGTCCGCTGCTGCGCATCGAGGCCGACGCGGATGCCGACCGGCATCGGCAGATTCGGGCCGGCGTGTCCGAACTCGACGTTGCCCAGGACCGCGATGTCACGGTCGCCGAGGACGTCGAGGACCATCTCGGGCAGGGTCGGGGACGCGCCGGGCGTCCCGAGCCCGTCGATCGCGTGCGGGACGCCCACGACCATGCCGGAGATCCGATCGAGGATGCCGCAGTGCCGCAACACCTGCAGATAGCTCCACACGTACGACGCCTGACCGCCCATCTCCTCCCAGAACAGCACCGCACCGTCGAACCACTCGAGCGGCAGCGCGTAAGGCGTGGCCTGCGCCAGCACGATGCGATTGATCACTCCGCCGATCAGCCGGCCTTCGGCGCGACCGGCACGCCAACACTCCCAAGACGGGCTGGTAGGCAGCGCTCCGATCGCCTCGGTACCGGTCAGCAACGGCGAGTAGAGCCTCTCCAGTTCCGCTCGGCGCGCTGCGGGCGCAGCCTGCCACGCCCCGCCGAGTCCCGGGGTGGCCAGGTCGGCGTGGAAGCCGACCAGACCCGTTCGTGCGTAGAGCACCAGGTGCAGCAGCGAGATGTCGCTGTAGCCGAGGATCGGCTTGGGGTCGGCGACGATCGCCTCGACGTCGATCAGGTCGAGGTAACCGAGCGCCGTCTGGCCGCCGTCATGCGCGATGATGGCGCGCACCTCGGGATCACGCAGCAGGGCGTTGAACTCCCGGGCGATTTCCGCCGGTGTCGCCGCGCTCCACCAGTGGTGCCGTCCTGCTTCGAGGAGCGGCGCGCGGCGCACGCGGAATCCCATCCGCTCGAGGACGACCACCGCCTGCTCGAGGTCGGGCTCGTAAGCGGCGTGCAGCGGCCCGGACAGTGCGGCGATGACGACGAGGTCCCCGGAAGTCAGGGCACGAGGTCGAAGCAGTCGAGGGAGCACGGCACCGGTCACGGACGCAGTGTTCCAACCCGCGCAACGACCCCGCTACGCACGTGCCGGTCGAACCGGGTGAGCTGCGGCCGAATCGCCTCCTAGCCGCCCGGAACCGCCTGGGCCGGGACGAGGACGACCCGCCACGGCCCGGTGACATGCTCGGGCACGATCTCCACGGTCACCTGCTCACCGGGGCGCGGGTCCAGCCCGAAGGCGGCCTTCCAACCCTGGTCCTTGTCGCCGTACATGCCGTTGCCGGCCATCGCGTAGTCCCACCACTCGCCGGTGGTGACCTCGACGCCGTCGACCCGCACGTGCAGCAGGCCGGGCGTCTGGGCGACCATGTCGATCTGCGCGAGCGTCCGCCAGCGCACCGACCGGCGGATCGGGAGGTTCGGGTCGGCCGGGTCCGAGCGGAGGACGACGGCGTCGGCGCAGTCCGTCGGGGCGCAGTTCCTCGGCACCCGGTCCAGCGGGGTGGGCGCACCCGACGGCCGGGGCGGCAGCGGGTATCGCTCGAACGGCATCCGCTCGCCGACCGCGAACCCGAACGTGGCCCCGTCCGGAATCGGTACCGCGACGGCGCTCGACTCCGCGTACCGCTGGGCCCCGGTGGTCGTCATGACGAAGGTAGCGGGTTCGCCGACCACCACGCCCAGGCCGGCCACGTCGTCCGGGCGCACCGATCCCGCGCACGTACCCTCGGTCAGCAGGCGGCCGTTGACCCGCAACTCCTGCTCGATCGCCACGTTCTCTCCGGCGCCGTCGCAGCGGGTGAAGACGACGAGGTCGAGGGTCGTCGGCACCATCGTCACCTCGACGCGAACCTCCGGCGCGACCCCGGACGTCGCGGCGACGACCCGGGCGCCCTGGGCGTACTCCGGGAATCCCTCGATCATCCGCGGCGGCGACGGGGTGACCGCCGGTGCGGGGGTGGCGTCCGGCCGCCCGCCGGGCACGACGGCGGCCGCGACGACCACCGCGGCCACTCCGGCCGTGGTCCAGGTGGCGATCCGCCGCCGACGCCGCGCGAGCACCTTGGTCCGTACGCCTCGCAGCCGGCCCTGGTTCGCGACCTGCCCGGGCGAGCCGACGGAACGGTCGTCGAGCACCTGCCTGAGGTCGATCAGGTTCACTGCCGAACCCCTTCCGGTGCGAACGTCTGGTCGAGTCGCAGCCTGGCCAGTGCACGGCTGGCCTGGCTTTTCACCGTAGTCAAGGGTTGATAGAAGCCTGCCCGCACAACTGTCCGTGTGAGGGTCGCGAATTTCCGCGCTGGCATGTTCGAGGTCGCCTGACGCAGTAAGCCTTTTTTAGCTGATCTTGCAGCTCAGGGCGGGTGTGGCTGGCCCGGTGGTCAATGGGTGCGAGGCTCCAGGTAGGACAGCTGTCGACCAAGACTCGAAGCCCCGACCGGGAGCCGCACGCCACGAATCGCTCCTCTCGATAAAAACGACTCACCAAACACTCAGGGCAAGTAAGGCATGCGAGATCACGGCAGATCCATAAAAATCTAGCACGCTCAACTATTCGTCGCGCTTCAAAACCCACTCTGCAGCCATACTGTTGAGAAGGCGGGCCGCCTCAAGGAACGACGCTTCCGAGGATTGCGGAAACGCTTCCCGAAGCACCTCATCCGCGTCAAATGGCCCATCGCCTTGATACTGGTAGCCACCCTCAGCGCCGTCGTATGGCAACTGATTAACTGGGTCTTCGTAGCGCTCAAGGAACCAGTCGATCATGTCGTCCACCGAGGCGTACTGGCCTCTCACCATGCGCCGAGCCAGATCAAGCACGAATGAAACGTCTTCATTCGACGGCTTAGTTGGGCTCCCACGATGAGCAATGTCGTTGCGGACACGCCAAAGCTCACTAAGTCGCTTGAAGTCGGATTCATCGATATGGCCGAGGCTATACAAATTTGTCAGCGTCTGCCATGACGATGCGCCGACTTCCATCACTTGCAGTTTAAGCTCCGAAGAGAGGTGCGTAACCGCCGCTTCAAGACCAGCCCAAGCAAGTAGTAGACTTGCTGGTGTCGAGTGTGGCAGAACCCCTCGCGCTTCGACGATAATGCGTTCGACATTGGCTGGCACCGGCAGGCTCTCGACAGCATCGCCAAGCCAATAAACCTGCAATCTAGCACCCGGAATACTTTCGGCAAGTCGCGCCAACTGTTCAAGCGAGTCACGTTTCGCAGTTTCGCGTGATGCGAGCTCACCAATAAGCATCTCGTCCCCGCGCCGCGCAACAAGATCGGCTCTGAACGCACCAGGCAAGCCTTGATCTTCTGTGCTCACGATCCAGCCATCGGCCTGCAGTTCGGCAACAATCCGCTGCAGATAATCGGTGAAAAGATTTTTCCGGCGCTTAGGGCTCATGGCAGCCTCCCTAGCTCGGGGGCCGGTTCGATCCTAACGTGCACGAAGGGGCCATCGGAGACAAACCCGTGCGCCTGCGCGGGCGTCATGCCCCTTACTCCGTACTGAGCATTGACATCGCGGAGATGCCCGTGGCAGTCCACAAGCTGCCCATCGTCGACGTACACGATGCCGATGAGGGCATCCTGGATCGGCTTGAGCATGTTGTCCACGTCCAGTGGCGGAGCGCTGTCGTGGTAACACGTCACGTGGATCTGGAGCCTACCCCGGAGGGGCTCGCCTCCAGCTGGCCACGCTGCACGAGCTGCTGCGCTCACAGCCGCTTTCCACCGGGTACGACTCGTCGACTTGGCTTGCACCGACACCGGCACGCCAAGCACAACAAAGTCCCACGGCAGGGAGGACACGGTAAGATCCTATGTGGCCAGGCCGACGACTCCGGCACCGCGCCACGCCGCTCGTCCGCATGCCAAACCGGCTTCAGGCGTCCGGCCTCCCCGTCCCGGGCTTCGCCACAAGCCGGTAGTACGACGACGCAGATCGGTGGCCGCTTGTGGTGCGACGCTGGTCGGCCAAGGTCAAGCCAGCGCAGTCCGACCAGCAGCGAGAGCGGCTGGCCGGCGCCTGGCGAGCCAAGCGGCGAAGAACGCGCTTCCGTACGCGCAGGAAACGCTGAAATCCGACACACCGCAGGCTAGCTGTCAGAGTGACAATAAGTCTATGGTCGGTCCATGTCTCACGATCACTGGGTGCCACCGCCGGTTCTACTGACGGTTGACCTCGTCATCCTTACCTTGCGGGAATCCTGCCTTCATGTGCTGTTGATCGAGCGCGGGATTGAGCCCTATCAGGGCACCTTAGCCCTGCCTGGCGGTTTCCTCGGCCACGAGAAGGAAGACCTCGTGACGGCTGCCCATCGAGAGCTTGCCGAGGAGGCGGGCTTAGGGCCGGATCAGTTGCACCTCGAACAACTTGGCGTCTACGGTGCGCCGGATCGTGACCCCCGAGGACGGGTGGTCTCCGCGGCTTACCTGGCCATCGCCCCTCGGCTACCCGAGCCGGTCGCCGGCACCGACGCATCCCGGGCGTGTTGGACGTCGGCGGAGCAGGCGTTGTCCGGTGACGTGCAGCTCGCCTTCGATCATGAGCAGATCTTGACCGATGGGATCGACCGGGCGAGGGAGAAGTTGGAGCGCTCGGCGCTCGCCACCGCCTTTTGTGGTCCGACCTTCACGATCTCGGAGCTTCAGGATGTCTACGAGGCGGTGTGGGGCGTGCCGCTCGATGCGCGGAACTTCTACCGGAAAGTGCAGAGCGTGGACGGCTTTATCGTCCCCGCCGGGCCGAGTCGCAAGACCGATGGTGGGCGTCCCGCTCGGCTATTCCGTCCCGGGCCCCGCACGACTCTTCACCCTCCGATGATCCGACCCCTCAGCCAGGCAGACAGGGAGACAGCGTGAGCACGAACAGCGGTCTCGTCGTGATACTCACGGCGCTGGACCTCGAATACGCAGCGGTCCGCGACCAACTAACCGACCTACGTGTACGGCGGCACCCCGCCGGCACCCGCTTCGAGGTCGGCCGGATCGGCCAAAGCGACTGCCGGGTCGCCCTGGGGCTGGTCGGTAAGGGCAATCATCCGGCCGCAGTGCTCGCCGAGCGGGCGATGGCCGAGTTCTCCCCGGCCGCTGTGCTGTTTGTGGGAGTCGCCGGTGGCCTTTGGCCCAACATCCGACTCGGTGACGTCGTCGTCGCCAGCAAAATCTACGCCTACCACGGTGGCACCAGCGAGGACGATGGTTTGAAGGCCCGACCGAAGGCGTGGGAGATCCCCCACGAGGCCGACCAGCTCGCCCACCACGTCGACAGGTCCGCCGTGTGGCGCCGTGGCCTTCCCGTAGGCGCAGCACCCGAAGTCCACTTCGGGCCGATCGCCGCAGGGGAAGTGGTGCAGGACTCGGGGATCTCCGAGCAGGCCCGCTGGATCCGCCAGCACTACAACGACGCCGTAGCGATCGAGATGGAAGCGGCCGGTGTGGCCCAGGCGGGCCATCTCAACCGTGCCCTGCCCGTGGTGGTCGTGCGCGGCATAAGCGACCACGCCGACGGCAGCAAGGCAGCCACGGACGGGCAGGACTGGCAACCGAAGGCCGCACGCCACGCCGCCGCGTTCGCCACCGCACTGGCGCGAGAACTGATCATCGACGGGCCGGCCAGCCGAGGCGGCGCGGACCGGGACGGGAGCCCCACGATGCCGACGACCAACCGCAACATCGCCACCGGGAACGCCCACGTCGGGGTGCAGGCCGGGCAGATCTACGGCAACGTCACCGTCGGCGCTGGCGCCGATCAGCCGATCGATCTGGCAGCGAGCATCGCAGACTTGCGAACCCACCTCAAGCAGGCCCACTTCGACGGACAGTTGGACGAAGAAACCTACGCCGCGGCCGAGTCGGAACTGGAGGCGGCGACGGCATGCGTCTCGGCGGGCACAGTCGAGAAGAAGAGTGG
The DNA here is from genome assembly GCF_003626595.1 of Micromonospora endolithica. Classification (GTDB taxonomy): domain Bacteria; phylum Actinomycetota; class Actinomycetes; order Mycobacteriales; family Micromonosporaceae; genus Micromonospora; species Micromonospora endolithica. The sequence goes on from NZ_RBAK01000001.1 coordinate 407,190, forward strand.
CCTGATGGTCGCGCTCAAGCGGCTGCGGGGCCTGGTAGCCGACGTGTCTGAGCTGGCGGCGCGGCTTGCGGCGATCATCGCCGTGGTGCGGGGCATGTGATGACGACCCCGACCACGACCAACGTCGCTCAAGGAGATGCGCACGTCGACGTACAGGCAGGCGTAGTCCACGGTGACATCAACTTCTACCGGCTGCCGCCAAACCCGAGTCCGGAGGAGCAGTTCACCTTCGCGCTGAAGTATCTCGACGCGCGAGTTCGTGATCAGGCGCGCCAGCTCATCGAAAAGGCCGTCGCCGGTGGGTATGCGACCACGGAGGTCCAGTTCTACCGGCTGATCGCCCTGTTAAGCGGACGTACCCTGCGCCAACTCGCCTCCGAGGAGCTGGATCGCCTGACCGCCATCTGCGCCAGCCTGCCCCATCTCGACGACAATGACGAGTGGACTGCGGGGTTGAAGGTAATCACCCACCTCCTGGCCCCCGTCGGCGCCGCCGAGACGGACCTCGTGGTCAAAGAGATCGACGCGCTAAACCGGCGTCAACGCGACGGGATCTACGGCCACCTCGAAGCGCTACTCGAAGGCGCGATGCAAGAAGAGATGTGGCGGAAGTCCGTCGTCCTGGCGGACTCGCAGCGCACAGCGGAGGACCGATTCAACCGCGTCTGGAAGTTCTTTCATCCCACACCCGCGCAGCCTCGGACCCTACCGGTGCAACCCGTTGCTGTTGCGCTGCGCGACTGGCTACGCGCCGGCGCCGGCGTGGCCGTGTTCACTCTCGCCGTGGTGCAGATGATCGTGCTGGTGACGGCCCGCGGCACGCTCGACCCGTTCCTCGGTCTATTCGCCGCCCTGGTCGGACTGGCCGCGTTTTGCGTCGGTGGGGCGGACCGGTACTACCGCGGAACACGGCTGCGCGCAAAGGAAGCCCAGATCCGTCCACCCCAGCAGCGGCGAAGAGAGACGCCACCGGGAGGCTTCGCCCGCAAGGTGGACCGGCTCTTCGACCGCTACTTCCGCCGGTACGTGCCCGAAGGAACCGACCGAGCCTACTGGCTCGAGCAGACGGCGGGGATCCGGCGGCACCTCCGCGACGAGGTGGTCGAGCTCTACCGGGAACAGCGCATTGAGGCCGAACGGGTCGCCTGGCTCGTCCGACACCTGGTGGGAGATGTCCGAGGGCAATGGGAACGAGACTCGCTGACGGCGTACCGCCAGCAGCTGCGTACCCCTGCCAGGACCACGGCCCTTGACGTCGGGGGACTGGCCCTTCTTACCGCAGGGAGCCTCTGGGCCGTTCCTGCCGTCGTAACCAGCGCCCCCTTGTCCGGCACAGGTTGGTTCCTGCTCGCAGTGGCGTCTGCGGTGCCGGCGGTGCGCTCGTCGTTTCGGATCGTCGCCGAGCGACGCAGGGTCGCCGACGACCAAGCGGAACGCAACGACAAGGACACGGCCCGCTGGGCGGCATACCACCGGTGGTGCCACAAGCTGTCCGACAAGCCGTCGGACACCGAGATGGCCACCTGGTTGGAAAGCGACCGCAAAGTCCTGGTCGACCAAGCCATGCAGCAATACCGACTCCGCCCCAGCCAGGTAATCGCACACGCCTTCATCGAGGCGCCGGCACCCTCATGTAAGAAGGCCCGCTACCCGCAAGGACCATGGCGGTACTCCCGGTATCGCCTGCTGCTGTTTCTCCTCACCGACGACGGCGTCCGGCAGGTCAACATCGATCTCGACTTCGAGACCTCCGCAAGCCGCACCACCCAACGGCTCAACTACCGTTTCGACGCCGTCGCCGCCGTACGGATCGACGGCATCGCCACCCGACAGCAGACCTTCGAGCTGACTCTGTTCAACGGAGAACCCATCTCAATCCGAGTGAGCGATCCTGATAACGGAACCCTCCAGCACGACGAGAACCCAACCAAGATCGCTGAGCTGTCGCTAGACGCCGCCGGGCTCAGTCACACCCTGCACGTCCTCGAAGGCATCGCCGCCGAAGGCAAGGAATGGGTCAAACACCGACGCGACCGCGCAGACGAAAGGCTTGCCAACCTCGCGAGCGCCATACGCGGAGTGCTCGATTAGGTCAGGGAATTATCAACATTAATGTCGGGATTGTTCGGTATTCAACGTATTTTGATGGTGCACCTTCGAGGTGTAGTCAAGTGTTGAAAGAAGCCAGAAGGCCGCCTTGTGCGCCACCCTCGCAGCCGTCTAGTACTCCAACGTCAGGCAGACCAGGTGACGTCGGAGTACTAGGCGCTATCTCTCTCGGCTGATAGCCACTCTGATCTGGACCGAATCGGGTCCCGGGCTGGCAAGCCGGGCCTCGTTCTGCTGCCGGAGCCCCGTCACCTGACACTCCCCCATCCCGCCTCTACGTCCTGGGAATGCCGCACAACAGATTTTTCTGGACTACGGCCGGCGCAGCAACTCGGATATGTGCGGCTTCATTGTGCACGCCATCCCCGCGACCCAGCCGAGTTGGTGTCCAACCTGAGACTGCACGGGACGAGGTTGTCGGCCCGGCTAGGTTCGATTAGCACGGAATATCACAAATTAGGGCGAAACTCGGTGTGGGCGTCGAGGTGCGGTTGATCGGAGCGCTTGCCTGGCGCGACTGGACAAAGTTTGGTCACGCCAAAGAACGTCAAAGCCGAAATGCCCGGTGGAGTTGGGGCCGACGGTTGGTGTAGCAGGGCCTGGCAAATCAGGCGCCTTGCCGCCCGGCCGCACCCGCCGAAGGGACTTCACCACCCGGTTGTTCGAGCTGCTGACGGGGTGTGGCCACTCTCCGCTGCCGCTCGCAGCGATAGCTCAGCGGCGCATCAGTAAACGCATCCATCACTCAGCAGCACGCCGCCAGAAACGTGAGCCCGCCAGAAGAAGTGGCTCGCGGTAGATACGGGCACTTCCCCGAAGCCGAAGTCCACCATTATCCCTTTCTCGGCACGTTCGTAAGCAGCATCGGCAAGGGCGGAACACTCCTCAGAAAAATCCGCCGTAAGCTCTGCCAGAATTCCGTATGTGAGTTCATTGAAGTGAACGCTCCCGAGGAACGAATACTCCAACATGGCAAACTGGTCCCGGGCAGGGCGGCGGGCTCGATCCCAGTCGAAGTGGAGGCGCGCATGAAGGACGTACAGGCAGCGTTCAAACTCGCCCCGTGGCGGCGACTGGGATCCTCGTTCGAGGGCAAGGTCGAAGATATCTCCAAGTACTGCGGTATAAATGAAGCTGGCGCCGACATTCGCAACAATCCGCAGCAGTAGAGCCGCATTCGGATCGTCCGAGTCGAGCTGGCTTAGAAGCCGGTCATAGGCGTGAACGAGAGAGCGTTCCGACCGGCTCAGCGATCGCAGGACCGTGCGCGGCTGGCGTTCTAGTTGATCGCATAGCTCGCCAAGGCTGAAGCCAGCTTCAGCGAAGATCGATAGGCAGTCGATGATGGCGCGCGGCTTATTGCCGGCGGCGCCCAGAAAGCGGTCGACATCCGGGTGTTCTATATTCGTTATGAATCGTCCCACGAGAGCCCGCGCCGCATCAGTCTCCATCGGCCCTACAACGATTGTTGTGTGGGGAACTTCCGATGGAACGATCTCCCTGTCTGAGGTGAGGACGACAACGACACCGGCCATCCTGGCAACACGCCGCACCACTTCCCAATCTGCGACATCATCCAAGAGGTAAGCGCAGCCGATTCCTCGCTTCCGGAAAGCGTCATGGAGCACGGCGAGTGACGGATTGGCGACGTCTGGGAACCACTCAATACAGTGTCTTGACGCGCTTTCGTTTAGCGATTCTCCTTCGCCAGCGTGGAGGTGGACAAGCACCGAACCGCTGGCCGCGCAGTGTCGCTGCAGAACTTCGTACGCCAGGCGCGACTTGCCGTTGCCGGAGTCACCGATGAGCGAAATAGTCTTCGAGTCAGCAGATAGTTCCCTGTCTACCAAGGTTTCTAAATCAGGTCGTCGAACATATGCGATGCCGACGTGGCGCGATTCCGTCGATGGGGATGGTCGAGGACTGGATAAGAGCTCACGCGCGAGCGCCTTACGCGCGCGCAAGTTGTCACGAGAGAACGCTTTGCTGGCGCTCTCCGTGCCAGTTCTCTGATTGAAGGTCTCCTTGACAACGTCAATGAGATCGCGCGGGCTCCTGCCACGCATCCCCGGGGCAACTCCAAGGAGGAGCCCGATGCGCTGCTTCCCGGCGTCGTCCCCCATGGTGTCGACTTTGGCCTTGAGGCGGTCTACGAAGAGAGCCCGCACGAACGGACCTTCCGGGTCGATACCGAGCAATTCGCACAGAGGCTCGTGACCGCGGTAACTTGTGATCTGCCAGATTCCCGCCTTGCGTAGCTCTTCCAGGGCGCGAGCGACACGTTCGACATCGCCGGCAACCGGCACGTCCCGAGCAACCATGTCCCCAGTATGTCCCCACACGGTCCTCCATGCGGTTCCTGAGGCCCATCTTGTGTCCCCACGGCGCACCAACCTTGTCGCAGGCAGCAACTGCGAAAGGAAGACCATGGCGCACAACATCGGCCACGTGATCCTCGAAGGGCTCGTTACCGAATTGCCGGCCGAGTTGATCGCAGCGGCGATCATTGCCGGAGTGTCGGCGTATCTGCATGGACGCCGCAGCCGTGGCGGCAACGACGGGGACGGAGCCGACCCATCGTCCAGCTCCGCCGAGGATTCAACCGAGGAGGGCACCGGCCGATGAGTTTGCTGGTCATGTCGAGCGCTTCCGACCGGGGAAGGTAGGCAGGCCCCAACAGGGTCGGGGTGAACGCGGTTGTCCGGGCGATGCGATCCATGGCGGTCAGCTTCGCCTGGGCTGCCTCCATGCTGTTCTGCAGCCCTTGGACCTCGCCGAGCCAGTGGCGATTGATCGCCTCGTCAATGCGTTGCTTCAGGTTGCTGATGATCTCGACGAGACGCTGGCGCTGTTCGGGGTCGACGCGCAGCATCGGGCAGCGGATGCAGGCGTGCTCGTGCTGGCACGGTGTGCCATAAGGGCGTCCGCAGGTGCCGAGTTCGAGCATGCGCAGTTGGAAGTGTTGCTGGAACTCGGCCCATTCCTCGGCGGTGGGGCTCGCGGTACTCCGCGGCCGGGCGGGCGGCTCGTCGTTGGTCGACGAGGGCACGGTAGGAGCGGATCAGTTCGTCCTGGAATACGGCCAGGTAGGTCTGTGTGGTGCTCAGGCTGCGGTGACCGAGGATCCGGGCGGTGATGTGGACGGGCAGTCCACCGGTGACGGCTTCGATGGCGAACATTCTGCGGAAGTCGTGCGGCGTGTAGCGCAGCGGTTGGCCGGTCCGGTCGACCAAGCCGGCGCGATCGATGGTGACGTTGAGCAGGTTCTGCACCGTGGTGGTGCTGATCACCGTGGTTCGCCAGCCTTGCTTGCGCTGGAACAGGTGCGGTAGGGCCGGTCCCGTGACGCGTTCGTGCTCGTCGTAGCGGGACACGAGCGGGACGCGACCGTCTTCGCCGCGCACGCGGTGGATGATGCTGGCCAGCACGCTGGCAAGTTCGGGGGTAACGAGCAACAGCCGTTCCTGGTCGGTCTTGGACGGCACGATCTGCAGCAGCGGCACGATCTCGCCGGTGTCGGGCAGCGTGTAGGAGATCAGCTCAGCCTCCCAGCTGTCGGCGTCGACCAGACAGGGGGCGTGCGGCCAGCCAGCGACCTGTCGCGACCTCAGGAACGTTTGTCACCGCCTCTTGCGCCGCCGGCGGTGCGCCCACCGCCGGGGCATCGACGGATGCTGCTCGATGGCCGCCTGGTCCTCATCTTCAGCGCACAGCTTGCCCACAATCTCGATGGCGTCCTTGCGGCGTTCCGACCCGCCTAGCACCCCGAAAATCGTCGCGATGGAAAGAGGCGAGTCGAGAAGGTGCCGGACCGTTCGATACACGAGGTAGGCCACCCCCAGAGTCACAAGGGCGGCCGGGGGCAGTTGACTGAGCAGTTCCGCAAGCCAGGCTGGCACGTATAGCTCCAACGAGACAAGGGAGCAGGGGTCTACACGGCCGCTAGCTCCCAAAGACAAGGGGTCTCTACTGCTGGTCGAAGAACGCCTGGGCCTGTCTTCGGATCTTGGCAAGCCTCTTCGAGATAGGACTGTGGTTGGCGTATCCCAACTCATTGGCGATGTCGGTCAGCTTGGTGTGGCCGCTTGCGAGCAGGATGACGATCTGCCGTTCCTTCTCATCGAGCAACGCCAAGAAGTCGGAAAAAACCGTGCGGTCCTCCACCTCGGTCTCCGGCCCTTGGACCGGAATGGTGTCGGTGAGCTCAAGGAACTTGATCGATATCTTGTTGCGTTTCCGGTACAGCTTGCGTTCGAAGTCTTCCCGGGCGTAGCTCCATCGCGCGGAGAAGTCGTCGGCGACGCGGTTGGCGCGTACGGCGTCGAGGATGGCGCGGAGTTTTCCGGTTGAGTCCGCCTGGTCCACGGTCAGCGCGACGAACTCGGCGGCCTCGTCCTGGCCACGCCACAGGTCGCCGCCCGCGCGGGGCCAACCCGGGACGGCCCCGTCGAGGACCGAGCCATCAATAAGGCGGATCCCGGCGGGCAGGTCGCCGTCGCCCTCGACCAACGGAAAGTCACGCAGCGTGTCCTGGATGACCGCAGTGACCGGCGGGACCCAGTAGTCGAGGTTGTGCGCGAGCAGCCGGATCGGGTCGTCACGGCTGAACGCAACGAGGCCGGAGCCCGAGTCGAGATGCCGCCAGACCGTGCTCGCCCACGCCTGTGGCAGTCGCCGCTCGAAGTCATCTGGCAGGTACTTGCCGGTGTCTACGAACTCCATGCCGAAGGGCCACTGGCCGCGGCCGAGCAGCGGCAGGCCATATCGCTCGCAGGTGCGGCGGTCCAGCAGGTGGTACAGGGGCGCGTACTCGTAGTACCGGGACGGTGTCCGGGGCACGAAGATGATGTTGACGTCGCCGCGATCGGCGATCCTGGCGAGGTCGGGCGTGAGATCCTTCTCTTCGTCGAAGAATCGGCGCCGGAACTGGGCGGCCTCCCACAGCTGGTTCCACTCATGAACAGCCAGGCTGCGCCTGAGCGACTCGTCATCCTCGCGCACCTGCGGCCGGGGCAGGGCGATCGTCACATACTCCGGCGGCTGTGGAACGGTAGGGCGCACGATGGCGCGCTTGGTGAAGCTGACCGACAGGTTCCACAGCCGAGGGAACTCCTCGGCCGTGGCTTTGTGGCCGGAGGCGAAGACCGTCTCGCGTTCCCACGACTCGATCTCCGTCGGCGTGGGCTCGCGATCGCCGTCGTCGGCGGCGTCGGTCGCGGACAAATCAGGGTTGGGCAGCCCTTCCATCACACCTACACCACGTCAGTTGGCCGCCGATCCGTTCCGTTCACCTGTGAGCGCCTTCAAGGCACGGAACTCACGAGTCCAGACACCGGTATGGCCGTCTGGCGCGTGCGGTTCCGCGTAAGCGCGGCCAAGTCAACGTTCGCCGCCGTCCGCAGCTCTCGGCTCGACATCCGGTACCCACCCGATGACGCTGTGCTGCACGTGGGCAGCCTCGCACTCCGACGCGTCCGCATGCCAACACACCCCCGTCCGCCGGGGTTGCGTGGATCGCGACTCAACTCGCGGAGATCATGTTGTCGTACCTGCCTTGGCCCCACAGCTGTATTGGGGTATCCAGGGATACTGTTCGGATGAGTTCGGATCACGTCACCGTCTCTGAAGCCGATGCGGCGGCCCCGCAGGACGATGCTCTTGCCCGGTTCTACCCCCAACTGTCGGCCGTCGCAGGTGCTGACGCTGAGGCAGTTGCACTTGGCGAACGCTACTGGGCCCTCGGCGGCTTCGATAAGACGTTTGATCCGCCCTCGGCGCTCTGGGTAGAGAAGACGACGGCGCTGTGTGCCGAGTACGGCGTTCCCAACAGTCGGATGTACGTGCACGCCGCAGCCGGGGTGCGGGCGGTCCTGCCCGCGTTTCATTGCCCATCGTGCGATCAGCCGCTCTCGCTGCGGTCCCGGCAGAACCTAGTAAAGCTGCTGCTCGGCGACGCTCCCGAACGATGCGTCGACTGCGACCAAGAACTGATCAAGGCTGTCGGGCGAGAGACCACGGCTGCGGCAAGGCAGAAGCGCCAGTCTGCGCACCAGGCCGCCCGACGGCACGGGCAAGCGATACAGGCACAACAGCAGTGGAAGGCCGCGCAGACCGCCTACCTTGCCCAACGGTGTGCCGTCGACATGACTTCGGCGCCTGACTGGCATGCACTAAATAACATCTCTGTACGTACCGAAGCGGCTGCGCTGGCGGCGCTTCGATATGCGCCGAGTGTTACCCCGATTCCACCGATGGACGCCTGGCCGGCACCCCTGGCCCCACTCGATGAAGTGACACCCGAGCTGCTCCGTGACTGTGACAATGCTGGATTCTTCGCGATTCACCCAGACTCTTCCTTGGCAGCGTTCGTGTGGACTCCGACCTTCGAGGAGGCCGTCGCCGAAGCTGGCGGTGATCTTTCAGGCCTTGCGCAGCCGACCTGGAGCCGTTACTACCTGTCTCTGATCTGCCGGTACGTGCCAGGCGGCCCGTCAGTCGGCACCGCCGCAAAGAACCTCGATGAGCATCTACTCGGCCAGCTCAACCCGGCACGGCTGACTCTCGACCGGCGCACCGAACTGCTGGAACTAGTCCAAGGCCTGATCGCCTGGGAAACCCGCCGATACTTCGACTTCCAGCTCGAAGAACACAACCTGCCGCCCATCCCAGAAAACCACGAAGCACGCTTCGATGAAGTCGCCCGACGCCTTGCCGCAGCCCGGTCGCTGGCTGAGTGCTATCACATCGCCTGGACGATGGCCCGCGCTGCCGCCGCAACCGCCCAAGCTAAGCAATTCGCTCCTAAAGCGAACATGACCACGCACGCCGTGAACCTGTTCGAGGACAAGGCAAGCCAGGCGATCGCGAACTCGGGCCTGTACTTCAAGCCCTACCGCGAAGACACCCGCGTCCCCTTGTCGGCACTTACCAGGACCGTGTTCATCAACCTGCTGCATGCCGAGCCCATGTCGACAACCCTGGCCGACGCGCACCTGATCATCTCCACGATGGCTGCCGAGGCAGACCTGACCGACGATGACGACGGACCGTACACGGAGTACGCCCGCACCATCTCGCGGCTCGACCCCGAGTTCGACCTTCACGCCATCTACGCCGTTCTCGGCCGCGAAAGCAGCAACGACGATCCCATGATCGCCGCTGCGGCCACCAACCTCGTCCTGGTCGTGGAAGACATGCGCATCGTCGCCAGAGACCTACGCCTATCGCTCGCGGCGGCTGTCAGTTCCTGCAGGCTGCTGACCACTCGCACGCTCGTACCGGACCCTCAGGGCGAAAGCGACGACACCACCAGCCAGCCTGTGGGGCTATACCTGGCACGCCTCATGCACCAGGCTGCCGTGGCCCTCGGTCGCGAATAGCCGAGCCCCGGCACCCGGCCGGGGGCTTCGTGCATGGTTCATGCCATCAGCTGGCCGGTAACCTGTTGAGCACCACGCTCACCTAACACCGGCACCTCCTTCTTGATCCGCCATGGCACGTGCGCGTCCCGCTCGCACTCGACCGTGATCCGCACCGGCATCCCATCGACCTGATCCGCCCACCATCTCCGGTCAGGATTCCAAGGTGGCGGGATCGTATCCTCCAACGCGCACACCAGGTCTTCGCCGACCACTACCCCATCGGGGAAGGTCACGTACCGGCCGGATGGGTCCACGTTCTCCACGTTCGTGTTGAGTCTGTACGGACCCCACACTTGCCGCGCAACTTCCTCAGCTGTGGGGCCGCCCGCGAGTAGGCTCTTGGCCCGGTTGGGCCGGTCGTCGCGGATTCGAACCGTAACCCGGTCAAGACGCTCCAGGCCGATGGGACCGTCGAGCCTGATACGCAGCTCGGCGCGGGACCCGTCGTCTTTGGCGACGCAGGTATAGGTGAGCTGGGGGGTTAGGGCGTTCCACCGCCGGTCTCGGTCGGCGTCCTTAACGACCTGGGCGGATTCGTGGGCGGCTTTGTTGGCTGATCGGGCGGCTTGCCAAGCCAGGAGACCAGTGGCCGTGGTGGCGACAGCGGAGATGATTCCGGTGACTGTTTCGGTGTTCACAGGGGAATTGTGGCGAGGCGGATCAACTCCGCTGGTTCCGACGTGCGATCGTGGGACGTAGATCCGCAGCGGTCCCGCCCGCGACCGGGTTCCAAGTGGCGCAGTCCGTCGAGGGCGGCATCGAGCAGTCGCCGCCGTACTCGGTCCACGACCAGTTTGATCTGATCGATCACATGGGGCGGTAAGTCATTCTTGTCGATCGGTAGAGGCCGGCTCCGCCGATCGATCGACCCGTCTTCCACGGGATGTCCGCCTTCCCCGACATTTCGGTGATCTGTGGTGGTTGGTCAGGCGTCCCGGAGGGCGCCGGGAAACTGCGCCAGCGTCCTCCGCTTGGTTCTCGCCGCCGGAGCTCTCGAGCCGGTTGAGGAAGCAACCTGGCGGCTTCGGTGATGAGAGCGGGGAGTTCGGCAGGCGTAGGGAGAGCTGCCAAGTCCTCAACGGATACCCACTTGGCGCCACCAACCTCTTCGACTTGAGCCGTCAGGTTGCCGCTGTTGGCTTGGCAGATGTAGACGAAGTCGATGTGCCGGTGTGGTCCGACCTTGCGGTCTTCGATGTCCATCTCGATGATGGCGAACGGGCTCGGGATGCTTCGTACGGCGGGGTGCCGGAACGGCTGGGGGCCGAGGATGTCCGCGATGATTCCGGTTTCCTCATGCACCTCGCGGAGCGCAGCCTCGGCGGGGTCTTCGTTGGGGTCGATGTGCCCACCGGGGTACAGCCACAGGTCGATCTTGTTGTGGTGCACGAGCAGGACGTGGCCCTCGTCATTGAAGACGATGGCTGAGCTGGTGAAATGACGGATCATGCTCGGGTTTCTCCCTGGGCGATCTGGGCTACGCGGTCGGCCATCCACGCTACGGTCGCGTCCGTCATTCCGGGGTGAACTGGGAGCTGGACGGTGGTCGTGGCGAGGTGTTCGGCGTTGGGGCTCTGGTTGGCGTAGGGCTGGAAGATGGGCTGGTGGTACAGCGGCCGGTAGCGCCACCGGATCGAGTCGGGTGGGAGGCCGGCGGCTTCGAACGCGGCGGCGACTTGGGGGATGCGGTCCTTGATGGTGAGGACGAGGTTGTAGTAGTTCGGCTTGTCCTGGACCCCGTACGGCAGTTCCCGCAGCAGGCCGCCGGGAGGCAGCGCGGCGAGGATGCGTTGGGCGTTGTGGCGGCGTCGGTCGAGTTGGCCATCGAGGAGCTTGAGACGGCGCAGGCCGATGGCGGCCAGGGGGCCGGCGAGCTTGTAGTTGACGCCGTGGGTGGTGCCGCGCAGGTGGCCGAGGTGGGTGTACCAGTCGATGCGCTCGCCGAGTTCCTCGTCGTCGGTGAGGACGAAGCCGCCCTCGCCGGTGGATAGGAGCTTGCGGTCGTGGGTGGAGAAGCAGCCGACTGCGCCGTGGGTGCCGGCGAACTGGTTGCCGACTCGGGTGCCGTGAGCTTGGCATGCGTCCTCGATGACGGGCACTCCGGCTTGGGCGAGGAGGTCTGCGCTGGCTCTTTCGTCGTTGGGATAGCCCCAGAGTGGGAGCGTGATGGCGGCGCGGGTGCGTCCGGTGAGCTTGCGCTGGATGTCGGCGGGGTCGAGGGCGAGGGATTCGGGCAGGGTGTCGACGGGGACGGGTGTGGCTCCGCAGGTGAGTACCGGCATGGCGGTCGGCAGGGGTGCGGTGGCGGGGACCAGGACTTCCGTGCCGGGTCGGACGTCGAGGGCGATGAGCGCGGCGTGCAGCGCGGAGGTTCCCGAGTTGACGGCGATGGCGCGGCGGGCGCCGAAGCGCTTGGCGAGCGCGTGTTCGTAGATAGTGAGCACGGGGGCGCCGCCGGAGAGGCGGCCGTCGTCGAGGGTGGCGCGAATTTCGTCCAGTTCGCCGCAGGGCGCGGGGGTGTACCGGTCGTCGACGGGGTTGAGGACGTCGTGGCTGCTACTTGTCATAGGTCAGCACCACCTTGATGGTCTCCTCGGGGCGCTGGGCGATCAGGTGGTACGCCTCGGCCGCCTGGTCGAAGGGGAAGCGGTGGGTTACCAGGCTGTCGACATGCACGTGCCCCCTGATGACGAGGTCTCGGGCGGTGGCGCTGAGTCGGGGCAGGTCCCAGGCGGGATAGGCGCGCTGTGGGCAGCCGTTGACGGTCATGGAGGAGACCAGGGTGATGCGGTTGCGGTGGTACTCCTCGCCGAGCCGTAGGCCGTTCTGGTCGCCGTGGTAGGAGGCGACGGTCGCGACCTGGCCGCCTATCCGGACGCAGCGGATCGCCTCGTGCAGGCCGCCATACGAGCCGGAGGCTTCGATGGCGACGTCCGCGCCCTGTGGGCCGCAGAGCTTGCGCACCTGTACCGCTATGTCGTCGTCGGTGGCGGCGTGCACGGGTGTGATGCCGAGGGAGTCGGCGGTGTCCAGGCGTAGCGGGTAGCGGTCCACTCCGATGACCTTGGCGGCTCCGGCGAGCCGCGCGAGTTGGCCGGCGAGAAGGCCGACGGTGCCGAGCCCGACCACGACGACGGTGTCGCCGAGGCGTACCTCGGCGTCGTGCACGCCGCCGAGGGCGACCCGCGCCAAGATGAAGAAGACGGCGCGTTCGGCGTCAACACCGGCCGGCAACCGGCTGGCGACGGCAGCGTCCGCGGGAACGATGTGCGCGGTGCCGTGCGGGCGATCAAGGGTGACGAGGTCACCGATGCTCACTTTGCCGACAGCGGCCTCGCCGACGGCGGTGACCCGCGCGATGGTCTCGTAGCCCGGCGCTACCGGAAAGTCCCGCCCGGCACCGTCGAGGAAGATGCGTCGCTGCGAGTCCCAGGACCGGTGTAGCGCGGCGGCGTCGCCGGCCACCCAGGCCATCTCGGTGCCGTGGCTGATGCCGGAGACGACCGATTCGGCGTAGACGGCGTCGGGGCCGAGTGCGGGCAGGTGCTCTCGAACGATCTCCACCTGGCCCGGACCGGTGATCATGACCCTGCTGCAGGGAGGCGCGTGGGCAGTGCGTGGCTGTGCGACGTCGGTTTCGGTCATGACCTCTCCAGGGCTGGTAGGCGGGCAAGGAGCGCGTTGACGTCTTCGTCGTTGAAGGCGTCGAACTCGCTGGTGTCGAGCCGGATAACTCGGCTGGCGTAGTCACCGAGCGGTGTGTCGAAGGCGTGGGTGAGGTATTCGAGGTAGGCGGTGGACAGCGCGGACTCCATGGGTCTGCCGCGTTGCGCGACCCGGCGGGCCAGGACCGGCGCCGGGGCGGTCAGTGCGATGAGAAGGTCGGGTCGTGCGGCGGCGTCGCTCCAGGTGACGCAGGTCTTCCTCACCCGGCTGGCGTCCTCGGGCGGCAGGGTGGTGTGGGCGAAGACGACCTGCTGCGCCATGGACCAGTCCGCCACGACGGCTGTGCCCTGGGTGAGTAGCTCGTGGATCTCGCGAAGTTGAGCGACGCGCAGCGCCAGGAAGGTCAACTCGACCTGGAGAGCCAGGGCCACGGTGCAGGTCTTCCCGGAGGCGTAGAGCTTCGGTAGAGCGGGGTTGTCGACGAACGGGTCGCGCATCAGGCGCGCTCCGAGGCGCTCGGCGAGTCGCTGTGCGAGGGTCGTCTTGCCGGCACCCGTTGGCCCGGCGAGTCCGATGAACATCAGCGTTGGCCCTCTTGCCGGGATGCCTGTCGCTTGGCGGGTTCTGGCTTTGGCTGTTCCGTCATGACAGCGGGTCCTCTCATGCCAACCCCGGCGAGGAAGTTGGCGAGGAAGGGGCTCGCCGGCTGGCCCCGCGCCGCGAGGTGGTCCTTAGGTTCAGGGCGCCAGTGAGACACCGGGACGAGCGCGGCGCGGTCCGCGCGCGATGCTGCGCCGGGTTGGGGCGCGACCATGGCGAAGTCACCGAACAGCGCTTGGACGTCGGCGAGGTGGCGGAGTTGAAGGGGGGTGGGGGTGCGCTGGTACAGCCGCTGGACCTCCTCGGTCTGGCTGGTGGCCGTGCCGGAGGTCGCGTGGGAGATGACGAGGGCGCTGCCGGGACTCATTGCGGCGCGGAAGGGTTCCACGATGGCGTTGACGTCGCCGGGGATGAAGTGCAGTACCGAGACGAACAGGACGGCCATCGGGCGGTCGAGGTCGATCAGCCGTTGGGTGGTGGGGTTGTCGATGATGAAGTCCGGGAAGCAGATGTCGGCCTGGATGACGTCCACTCGCGGATCGACTCCGAGTAGGGCCCTGGCGTGTGCCACGGCTACCGGCTCGACGTCGACGTAGAGCACCCGCGCGTCAGCGTCGACGGAGTGAGCGATGTCGTGAACGTTGCCGACGGTCGGTATGCCTGAGCCGAGGTCAATGAACTGGCGTATGCCCTGCTTTAGCGCGTATTGGACGGCGCGGCGCAGGAACGCTCGGTTGGCGCGGGCAGCATCGGCGACGTGGGGTGCGACGGCCAGGACGGCGTCGGCGGCTTGACGGTCGGCGGCGAAGTTGTGGCTGCCGCCGAGGAAGTAGTCGTACATTCGCGCGGCGTTCGGGCGGCTCAGGTCAAGCTCGGCGGGTGCCCAGCTCATCGCCTCGGTTCCCATGGTCGTTCCCCAGGTGCTGGCTTGGGCGTTTGTGATCGCCCTCGGTGGTGGTGGCTGCCCGATGCTTGTGGCGGTGTCGTGGCTGCTCATCGGTACACCGATACGGCGGTTTCGCCGATGAGGTCTTCGACGGCGCAGATGATCTTTTCGGTGGCGGGTGTGTGGTGTCCGGCGCGGGCGAGCATCTGGCGGAGTCGGTCGCGTAGGTCGGTGTCGAAGCCGTCGAGGTAGAGCTCGGATTCGAGTCGCAGGGCCCGTAGTAGACCGGCGAGAGCGTCGGTTTGCGGGTCGGGGTCGTCGTAGCCGAGGACGCCGTAGCGCAGGCGCCCGCGGACGCGGTGGATGACCGCGGGGTCTGTCGGCGGGTAGGCGATGGCCCGGCCGAGCATGCGGCGTCTGGTGACTTGCTCGACCAGGCCGCCGGCGATGAGCCCTGCGGTGACCTTGTCGTAGGCGTGCTCGCCGAGTAGCCGTACGGCTTCACGGACGGACAGCGAATGGTGGTGGCGGGCCAGGAACGTCAGGGCCCAGTCGGCGACCGGATCGCCGGTGGGTTGCCGGTGCACGGCGATGGCGGCGTCGCCGACGACGCGTACCCGCTCGATCGGTGCGACCAGGTTGGTGAGGATGGCTCCGGCCAGCGCGAGCGACAGGGACGGCAGGTGAGCCAGCGGAGCGCCGCTGTCGTTGTGGGTCAGTACGAACAGCTCGACGCGCAGCGGGAGGCGGACCGGCGGGGTGTCGAAGGCGGCGTGGCTCATGGCGGGTCACCGGGCCGGCTCGGCGATGCGGCGCAGCCGCTGGTGCACCCCGCTGTAAGGGCTCGCGCCCGCCAGGACGGCTTTGGTGAGGGCGGCGTGCATGGTGTAGAGCGGGTCGCAGACGTTGCCGGGTGCGGCGCGGCCGGCCTGTGAGACGAGCTGGTAGGCGTCGAGCAGTTCCAGTCCGGTCAGTTGTGCCGTCCAGGTGATCAGGTCGTGCTGGCTGATTCGGTACGCGTCCTCTAGGGGGCGGGCGGCGCCGATCGAGATGATCCGGTGGTCGGTCTCGATGCGCGGCCATGGTGTGGTCACGCCTTTGATCAGGTCGACGGCGATGGTGACGTTCATGGCGGTCTCCACCGCGACGCCGCACACCTCGCCCTGTCCTTGGCGGGCGTGGCCGTCGCCGATAGCGAACAGCGCGCCGGGGACGTTGACGCCGAGGTAGACGGTGGCTCCTGGGCGGACCTCCGGGGTGTCAAGGTTGCCGCCGTGCGCGTCGGGCGCGATCGTGGAGCGTGCTTCCCCGCCGCCTGGGGCGACTCCTACGGTGCCGAGCATTGGCTCAAGGGGCATGACGATCGTGTGGTCGGAGCGGCGGGCGTGGTAGGTGACGGTGCCGGCGGTGGTGTCGATGGTGTAGCGCCAGACTCGCTCCTCGATCGGCGGGTGCAGCATCGCTGTGGTGTGGGTGCCGGTCAGTGCTCCGAAGTGCGGGAAGGTGGCGGACATGCCCCAGTCGCGGGCGGGGGTGATGGCCGCGAAGTGCAACGCGAGGGTGTCGCCGGGTTCCGCCCCGGCCACGTGGAAGGGGCCGGTGACGGGGTTGAACGCCTGGCACACCTTTGAGGGCAGGTCGTCGACGGTGAGTACGGTGCCGCCGAAGCAGTCCTCGGTGCTGGTGACCAGGAGGCTGCCGGGTTTGATCTCGGCAACCGCCGGGTGGGTGCCGAAGGTGTGGCGCAGTTCGTTCTCGGTCGGCTGGTAGGTGACCGTGCTGGTCATGCCGACTCCCTTCCGCTGGCGAGGCCGGAGAGCTCGGGGCGACGACCAGCGGCGTACAGACCGGCCAGGGTCAGCAGGCCGAGGATGAGCCAGACGAAGCCGAGGCGTTGGGCGGCCACGTTGGCGTTGACCACGACGTAGGCGAGGATCGTGAACCCGATTCCCGGAAGGATCAGGTGCGCGACGTAGTTGCGGCTACGGCGGCGGACCAGGTAGTGCCAGACGACGGCGAGGTGCAGTACGAGGAACGCGGTCATCGCGCCGAAGTTGATCAGGCTGGACAGCAGCGTGATGCCGTCGGTGCGCCAGTTCATGTAGAGCCCGATCGCCAGCGACACGACGGCGGTGAGGGTGATGGCGTGGGTGGGCACGCTGTGGCGTACCGACACCGTGGCCAGGAACTTCGGCAGTTGCCGGTCGCGGGCCATGGCGTACAGCAGCCGCGAGGTGGCGACCTGCGCGACGAGGGAGTTCGCCACGCCCCAGGCGACGGCGGTGGCGACCGCGCACAGGGTGGCGAGCCAGGGTCCACCGGCGATTCGCGCGGCGTCGTAGAACGCCGTCCCGTCCGGGTCACCGTTCGCGAGCAGGCCGCCCGGGTCGGGCACCAGCAGCGCGGCCATCCAGGTCTGGGTGATGAACAGCAGTCCGGCCACGCCCAGCGCGGCGGCCATGGCACGGCCGATCTGTCCCGCGCCGCCCTTGTTCTCCTCGGCGAGCATGGAGATGCCGTCAAAGCCGAGGAAGCTGAGCACGGCGATCGACACCGCGCCGAACACCAGGGTCCAGGTGAACGTGTCAGGGTTGTAGAGCGGCGTCCAGGAAAAGCCCTGTCCCTTGCCCTGCGCGAGAGCACGACCGGCTGCGGCGAGGAAGATCACCAGGACGATGACCTCGCCGATGAGCATCACGCGGGTAATGAGGGCGGTCATCCGGATGCCCCGGTAGTTGACCACCGTGTTGAGCAGCACGAAGCCGACCAGCCACACCCAAACGGGAACCGCCGGCACGGTGGAGTGCATCGCTACCGCCGCGATCAGGTACAGCAGGCTCGGCACCAGCACGTAGTCCAACAGGATGGCCCAGCCCGCGAGGAAGCCGACCGGTGCGCCGATCCCTCGCCCCGCGTAGTTGTAGACGCTGCCGGCCAGGGGAAACGCCTTGACCATTTGGGCGTACGAGGCGGCGGTGAACACCAGCGCCACCATGCCGATGACGTACGCCAGCGCGACCATCCCGCCGGCACCTGCGTAGACGGATCCGAAGATGCCCATCGGCGCAATCGGCACCATGAACACCAACCCGTAGAAGAGCAGGTCGGCGAAGCCGAGTGAGCGGCGCAGCTCAGGCCGATACCCGAACCGCGACGAGTCCGGCGGCACCTGCGCCACGCCAATCTCCGGTGGAGGCGCTGTCTGCCTGGTGTACATGGTCTTTCGTTCCTTCCTGTCGGTCATCGATGCCGGCGCTCTCGCGGCGGTAATGGAGCTGGCTAAGCGGCGGCAGCGGCTCAGCAGGCAGACGCGTAGCCAGGAACTACTGGATCGGCTGCTGGAGGCGCCAGACGATGGACAAGTCCTGGGCGCAGCCCCCGACCCGCACGGCGACGAACAAGCGGCGGAAAATGCCACCGAGTTCCTCAGGCGCCGCGTCCGCCACCAACCCCGGCACCGCCACCGCCTCCAGCACCAGCTGTTCGATGTCCTCGGCATCCACGGCGGTCAGCCGACAACCGCAGGGCCCTCGGTAGGCACGCTGACCGAGCATCCGCACAGGCTGCAGCGACGTGCCGCAACCACGGCAGAGCAGCAGCCCCTCAAGGGTGAAGGCCCCCGAGACAAGCGGTTTGGGCTGCGCCTGCCGTTCACCGCTGCGCCCGGACGCGGCACGGCGAACGCGGTCGCGCACGTCCTCGCTTCGCACGTCAATGGCCACGGGGCACCTCCACCATCACCGCTGCTCGCAAACGCGAGGGCCGGCCACAGCGGTGGGGGTGTGCCGAGGTCCGAATCGCCCAATCCATCGCCGTGGTTGTCTGTGTGACCAGCCTGCGGGTCCGGCCCGTCCCCTGACGACGCGTGGACGTTCTAGTGTTGTCCTAGTTTCAGCTCGTCTACGCCCGCCGTCGTCTACTACGCTGCCGACTGCGACAATGACGCTGCGTGCATAGCCTGGGGGCAATCCCGTGGAGACGGTACGGCGGTGGACCGGCCGCGAGGCGAAAGCATTACGCCTGGCTCTACGCATGAGCGTGCGCGGATTCGCCGAGCACCTGGGCGTCAATCCAGCGGCCATCTCCAACTGGGAAAAGCGCGGTGCCGCCACCCGCATGCGCTACGAGACCCAGCAGATGCTCGATGTCGATCTGGCCAGGTCGCCGACCGAGGTCAAGCAGCGGTTCGCCCAAACCCTCAAGGCGTCAGCGACCGCAGATCTGAGCGCCTCGACCGTGCCGGCCGACGGCAGCCAGCCCACGAGGCAAGATCTCGGTACCCGTTCCCAAGAACGAACGGCCGCCGTCCTCGCGACGCTCGGTGGCCAACACCCCGATGATCTCGCGTATACGCCCCCAGCCGACGTTCAGCGCCTGGTTGCGGACTTCCTCGCCTCGACCGCGCGCGTCTACCTGATCACGGGCCCCCCAGGCTGTGGCAAGACCAGCTTCACCCGCCATCTAGCGTCGCAGGCCCCCGGAGTCGATGTTCAACTGCTGACCGCGGACTCGTGGACCGCGGACATCGACCTGGCGCGGGAGATACTGCGCTACGGCTCCCAGCAAGCCGGCGAGGATCCACAGCTGACCCTGGAAGATGAGAGCCAGCACCTGTCCAGGCCGCTGCTCGTTGTCGTCGACAGCCCGCAGTCCCGCGCCGTGGTGGACAAGGTCTGCCGACAGCTAGACGGCACGCTGCGGCAGGTGCTTTCGGGCAACCTGAGGTTCTTCCTCGTACTGCGCACCCCGCCGGAGATCGAGCTCGCGCCCTACCCCGTCCTGTCGGCAGCGATCATGCCTAATCAGGATCACGGTGCCGGCCCTTCGCTGCCGCTGGACCGCTGGGACGCCGGCACCGCCCGAGAGGTGTGGAACGCGCAGCGGCGTTCCGACGAGCCTTCTTTCGACGCCCTGCCTCCGAAGATTCGCAACCTGGCGCGCCTGCCGCTGTACATGAGCCTCATCCGGGCTGCCAGGTCAACTGAGCCGCTCGGGCAACCCAACGCCTACCGTCTCGTGGAATTCTGCGTCGCCTCGATCTTGAGGGCAGCGGGCCTGGACGTCGACCATGCGACGGCGGACCTGACGGCAGTCGCGCGAAGGCAGCTCGCTGCGGCATGGCCGCACCATCTGCTTCCTGCGATCGAAGCCGACCCGCCAGGGAATATCGGCGGCCTCACCGCTTCCCCGATCGCGAGACTCGTGCGGTCCGGCCTGTCCGGCAGCCTGACGTTCCATCACGACGTGATTCGTGAGTATCTCTTCGCACGGTGGCTCGCCCAGCTCATCGAGTCTCACGGTCGCTCGACGATCACCATCGAGCTGCTCAACGACCTTGCCGCTCGCACGAGCACATCAGGCGACTTGCGAGGCGTCCTGGAATTCCTACTGCAGGGTTTGGACGCGACGTCACCGGAGCTGCTGGCCGCCGTCGCTCAATCGCCGTCGCTCAGCATCACCGAGACGCTGCCCCTGATGCTCGAACTCACCGGCGAAAGCCCAGCCTTCGCCACGGCTGAGGTGCTGCGCGTGTGCGCCTCTCGATGTCTGCACGACAATGGCCTGCAGCTCGCCAGAGCCCTCCTGCACACCAACGCAGCAGCTACCGCGCTGGGCGCGGAGTACCCCCGATGGATGCTGCGGGTACTGCGCCGCTTCGGCCCGGCAGTCTGGTCCGACATCGTGGCGTGCGTCGAGAGGCAGCTGCCCATCGCGGCCGTCCAGGACTTCGTCCGTCTCGCGCAACTCGACACCGTAGAGGACGCGGTGTTCCTCGCCCGACACTTCTACGTCTTCCTCGCCGCTGACGACGGCAGTTCCCAGGAGCTGAAGGCACTCCTGGCTCACCCCGACTGGCGAGCCCGCGCCGCCCTCGCCGAGGGCATCCGAGCGGGCCACGCGATCCCACATCAGACGATGATCTCGATCATGGAGTCATTGGCCGCGGACCGCGACTACAAGGTCCGCGCCACCGTCGCCGACGCCGTCGGTCGGTCGACCGCACCCGGCCTGGAACACCTGGTCGCCACTCTCCTCGAAGACCGGAACTGGCACGTCCGCGAACGCCTCCTCCATGGGCTGTCCTCCAAGGTCGCAGACAACGACTCGGCCGCCGAACTGGTCATCCGGGGCCAAGAAGCATGGCGTGATGGCCCTCGAAACGTCCGAATCGCCGCGCAGCGGCTTCTACTGAAGTGCGGCAGGGAACCGCTCCAGGACGCGGATTCCTCCCTTAGCGCCCTGTTCGGCCTGCTCCGAGAAATCCGCACCGGCGCCCTGAGGCTACCCACGAACGTCCAGTCCGCCCTGATCAGCCAGGGCGTCGCCTCGACCGACTGGCTCGTTCGCACCGAAGCCAACCTGCTCGACCGACACGACATCGCCACGAGCGCAGCCACAGGCATCAGCAAGGAGGCCTTCCGGCGTCTACGAGGCGGACGCGCCCTCCAGGTCGCACTCGACGTCCGCGACATCGACCACGCCATCGCCGTCGCCCAGGCCGCCGCCACTGCGAGAGTGCAATTCATCGAGATCGGCGATCCGCTCATCAAGAGCGTCGGCGTCCAAGCCATCAGTGCCATCAAGCAGCGAACCCCTGGTGCGTGGATCGTCGCCGAGATGATGTCCGCAGACTGGGGACGCGACCAGGTGGTCCTCGCGACCGAAGCCGGCGCCGACGTCGTACTGCTCATCGGACCCGCCAGCATCGCCAGCGTGTCCGCAGCGGCCGAAGCGAGCAGACGCCTGGGCGTCCCCATCATGATCGACGTGCCCGAGGGCCGGCTGGTCCAGGGCTGGGTGCAGGACATGGAACGCGCGGGAGTCGACGGCTTCGCCATCACCACGAACATCGACCTGGGCGTGGCCGGCTTTCACCCTCTCGACCAGGCACAACTCATCAGGTCGTGGACGAAGCTGCCGGTCGCGGTCTCCGGTGGTTTCGAACCCACCGACGTTGAGGCCAGCCGACGACGCTCATGGGACATCCTCGTCGTCGGTCGCGGAGTCACCGACTCCCTGGATCCCACCGTCGCCGCCCGGGACCTCGCCGCTTCGATCGAACTCACCGAAGGACACCACTCATGATCATCGCGCCGCTCACGGTCGACCGGATTCCCGACCTCGAGAAACTGCTGGCGCTGGGAGAGCCGTACATCAGGCTGCGGGGCTCATCGGACTACTGGCTGTACGCCACGCTGTTCGCCAACACCTGCCCACTCGCCATCATCGACGGGCAGGTCGCCGGCAGCGTGATCGCCTTCCGAAGCCAGGTCGACCCATCACAGATCTACCTACAAGACGTGATGACGCACCCCAGCCACCGCCGTCAAGGGGTCACGCGGGCGCTCGTGGAGGAGGTTCATCGCCAAGGCGCCCTCTGGGGGTGCCGGCGCCTATTCCTCACCTCGGAACCTGACAACCACGACGCGCACAGCGCATGGCTCGGCTTGGGCTTCAGTAACCGCTCAGGAGACACCACCGAGCAAGGCGTGTCCGTGATCTACGACTACAAGGGGCCGGGGAAGCACCGGGCCGTGTACGAGCGATCGATCAGCGGCTAGCGACAAGCGGCCCGCCCTAGTGCCGAATCTTGGGCATCTACTTGCCAGACGTAGGGAATGCCTGACATCGCCAAGTCTCAACGTCGGACAGGCGGCGGCAGACCGTGAGCGGCGCGACACCGGACGCCGCTACGACACAGCGCGTGCACGACCGTTGGCGTTCGGGTGAAGCGGGCCGCGCCCGCCCCGAAGGGGGCGGGCGCAGGTTACACGGCGCGTGGCGGTGCGGGTTGGTGGAGGCGGAGTAGGCGGGCGAGGGTGGCGGCTTGGTCGACGGTGGGGAGGCCGGCTTCGGCAGCGAGGGCTTGGATCTCGGTTTCGGTGTCGGGGTCGGTCAGGTAGCGGGCCATCGACAGCGTCCCCGGCAGAACGGCAGGGTGGGTGTCGGGGTGTGCGGTCGGGGCCTCGCCGCCGGTTGTCCGCGTGGGCGGGGTCGGCGGCGACGGGTGTGGTGTGTTCGCGCGTGATGTCTGGTCACGACGGGTGGCCATGTCCCTCCCAGGACGGCTCGTGGCGTGAGGTCGACGTGTCGGGCCATGGGGATCTCCTTCGCGGTGGTAGGAACTCGTTGAAGATCGATCGCCGGATCGCGCAGCCTGCGGACGGCGGCGGGTCGGCGTCGGTGAAGGGCCGCGGACTGTAGCTCCGGAGGCCGCGGAAGTGAAGACGTGCGCCACTCACAGCGACTCACAATGGCGAGCTGCTGGTGTGAGTGGGCCGGTCGCGTCTGTCGCCGAACAGCATCCGGTGACAGACGTTGACAGCTTCCGGGAACTGCCGCTCCGCCTGCCGCCCGGCGCGCAGCCCGGCCCGGTCGCCTCGGTGCGGGCCACAGGGCGGGCGGTGAGGGGTGCCCCCCGGGTTGGGGGCGGGCAGGGCGGGGTCGGCCGCGTGTGGGCGAGTGGGCCGTCCGTACGCGCCATGTGCGCCGCCCCGCCCGCATCAGGCGGCCCGGTCTTCCTGGTCGGGGGGGTGTAGGTGGGGAACTCGGTGTCGTGGCGGGTGTCGGTGTAGGGCAGGTCGATGAGGCGGTGACGGCCGGCGCGGCCGGGCAGTTGCCAGACCTGATGTGCGGGGCTGGCGGCGAGGGCGGCGCGCAGGTCGCCGGTGGTGGTGGCGACGACCGTCTCGAGGCCGATGCCGGCGATCCGGTGGTGCAGGTTCGCCTCCCGGCGGGCGGAGGGCAGGTGAAACAGCACCGGCCATGCCCAGGTGCTCATCGTGTACAGCCGCTCGTACTTGATGACCTTGTTGATGAGGACCTGAAGGTGTTCGAGCCCCGTGTCGTACTCGAGGAAGAACGGCACGGACCGTCCGTGCTCGGTCCACACGCCGGCGCCGTCCGGGCGGGGGAAGCCGGTCGCTCCGGCGACGATGATCTGCGGGTCACCGCCTTGGCGGTACAGGGCGCCGGGTTCGTGGTAGGCCGATGCGGGCTGCCAACGGACCATCTCGGTGTCGGGGTGGGTGCGGGCGTGGGCGGCGAGGTCGATGAAGACCTGGTTGCCGCCGAGCAGGTGCGGCAGGTCCGGTCGGTTGATCAGGGAGTGTTTGCGGCGGCGGGCTTGGTCGCGGCGGCCTCGTGGAAGTCCGCGTTGGGCGTGGACGTGGTCGTAGCCGAGTTGGTCCAGGACGTAGTGGTAGGGGTGGGAGCCGCCGTCTGCTTTGTTGGGTCGGAACCGGTCGACCGCCCGCAGCAGGGTGAGGCGGCGTAGGCGGCGTTGGGTGAAGTCCAGGGACGGGAACAGGGCAGCGGCGATCTGGTCGGTGGTGAGCACGCCGTGGTCGTAGAGCCAGCCCAGGAGCCGGTCGTCGCGGGCGGTGATGCTGGCCTGCAGGCGCAGCAGCGGGTCTGCGGTCGGTAGGTGTTTACCCATGGGCAGAAGCCCCTGGGGGGAGACCCGAGACTGGAGGGTCTGTCTGGAGCGGTCCCAGACTGCTGAGAGCCGGGTTGACCTGGGCTGTGAGCGGATGTGGGGGGTCACATTGGGGGTCAGGGTCAAGACGGACGGTAGAACGGAGATCGACGCTGACTCCTACACCGCCGACCACACCGGGTCCGGGGTGAGAAGCAGGCGGGAGTGTGTGTGAGTCTCGCCGGTGACGGGACAGTCGACGAAGGTGAGCGTTGTACTGCGGCATCATTGTTGCTGCTCCACGATCAGGTAGAGGTGAGTGGGTGTGGCGGTGCGGCGCCGGCCGCTGGGCGGAAGGGCACGCGCTGACAGGTCTGGCAGGTTGTGTCAGCTGCCGGGTCTCCTGACAGGCACGGGTCTGACAGCGGTGGGGCGGTCTGACAGGCGGCGTGGGGTCGAAGTTTTGTCACGCAGCCTCCGGCGGTGACAGATCCGGTGTGGTCGGGGTGGTCTCGGCGCGCAGGACGCGTACGAGGGTGGAGGCGGTGGCGTTGGACAGTTGGTGCCCGTCGGCGCGTAGCTGTCGGGCGAGGGCCTTGCGGGACAGCGGTGTCCCTTCGGCGGTGAGGGTGCGGGCGGCGGTCCGGGCGGCCGGGACCAGTGCGGCGACCTCCGGACCGTCCTCGCTGGTCGACGCCTCGCGGTCCGGGCGGTCCGGGACCGCCGGAGGTTGGTCCGTGACGGCGGGGACCGCCGTCGGCGAGTCCGGGACCGCGGTGGCGGTGACGGGTACCGGTGCTCTGGTGTCCGGGACCGACGCGTCGACAGCGGGCGGCGGTCCGGGCTTCGTCCGTTCGGCGTGAGCGGTCTGGTTGGGCGGATGGGCTTCGGTGCGGCCGAGGGCGATCTTCACCATCGCCAGGAACCCGAGGGCTGGTAGGGCGGCGGCGATCCAGCCGATCACCGACGCTTCCGCCTCCACCACCTGCGCGGCCAGCGACAGCGACACCGCCACCACGAGCACTGCGGCGGGGAAGACGACAGGTTTGCCCAGGCGCCGCTTGCGGCGCAACTCCAGCCCTGCGGCGATCGACATCAATTCGAGGACGATCGCGTCGGCCCAGGCCAGCCAGCCCGGCTGCCCGTGCCCGGCGGCGACGTCATGCACATGCGTGAACGACGCCGCGCCGGCCGCACCGCCGATCAACAACATGATCGCCACCTGGACGCGGTCCTCCCACCGCTCCCGCCCCGAGACCGGTCGGGCAGGTGAGCGAGCGGTTCGCCGGTCAGGTGCTGCCAACGGCCCACCACCTGAGTTCAGGCGGCGCGTGCACGGCCGCGTTCGGCGTTGTCGTGTGGAGGCGGGCCGCGGTGGCAGCCGCCTCCGTGTGGTTGTTGTGTGAGGTCACGTTCTGCTCCCGAAGAACTGGTTGGAGGGTGTGGTTTCAGGTGGTTGGGCTTCCGTCCCAGGCCGCGCCTGCCCGGCTTCCGGTCAATTACCGTGCAGGCGCGACCCTGCCGCGTGACGCCCGGCCGGGCGGACCCATCGCGTGCGGGGGACGACAAACATCCCTGTGGTCGAGTCAACGAACAGGCCGAACCCCGCTCAGGGGCAGGCAGCAGGGCAGCAGGCGTCGCCACAACCCGCACAGCAGGCTGTGGTCAACACGGGCGGACACAGGGCGGACGGCCCAGCCGAGCCACAAAGGATCAAGACTCACCACTGGCAGCGCCACCAGGAGCGCTCAGGTGGTTGCGGCGGCTCAACTCGCCGACGAACGGTCCTTCATGTGGGGGCCTCCCATCTCTGCACGCCCCTTCGCAGGGTCGGCACGAACAACGGCAGGCACCCTCTGGTGGGTGCCTGCCCGCTGCATGTGTGGCCGACCGCGCCGGTCGGCGCTGCGGGAACGTGTCTCCATTACGCCTCGGCGATCCGGTGGAGTCAACCCCCGATTTGCAACGGATCGGCCACCGAGCCTTGCCAGCGGTCCGGCTAAGTGCTAATGAGTCTGCCTGTGTCCATCGTTGTGCCAGCACGTCCACTCCTCACCGGCAAAACATTCTCGCCAAGTCGTCCACATAGTGAGACGGGTGGGTCAACCCTCAGCGTCTGGCCACGTTGTGGCGGCTTCGGGCTGCTAGGAGCGGGTGACGGTGAGCAGGACCGGCGTGGTGATGCCGTTCTGGGCGCTCAGGTCGGCGCGGAAGCCGCCCAGCCAGCCGAGCGCGTCCAGTGACCATTCGGCGAGTGTCCCGCAGAAGGTCACGCGGTGCCGGGCGGGCCGTTCCAGAAGCTGCTGTCGAACGGGGGACGCTTCGCCCTCGAGTCATGGTCGGTGTCGGAGTGCGACTCGCACACGAACACGCACTGGTCCAGCCGGCTCATCTCTCTCGCGCAGGTGCGTGGCCGCCGCCGGGAGAGACGGGGTCTGGCCGCTGTCCAGTGTCACTTGGACCGGTGTCCGTGAGTGCCGGTCGCCGTCACCGAACCATCTGGCGGTCGGAAGCCAGTCCACGGCAGAGAGAGCCGGCGTGATCACGGCATGAGTGTGCATACCGGTAGGCGTCGCGAGCCACAGAGACCTCGCGTCACCCCACGTCGTCTTTCGATCCGGCGGGCCAGCGTTGACCTTCCCGGCCGCCCGCCGTCGGCTTCAGCGCCGAACCCTCACCAGTTTTCTCGCTGTCCCGCCGGTCTCTTCGAACAACCCGAATAGTCCCGCCGGGCCATTCCAGGCCAGCGGGTCGGATTCGTCTCGGCCTAGGCCGCCGTCTAGGTAGCCCGTATAGGACGAGCGCCACGAGGAGCGCCGCAAGGACACCGAGATAGGCGACGAATGAAGCTGCCGCACCAGCCTCCGTGAGCCATCCCGCAACGCCGTTGTCAGGCGTGGCCTTGATGATGGTGAAGGTCTGGTCGATGGCGGGTAGTCCGAACACAACCGCTGCGGCGAAAGCTGCGACTGCCGCGGCCGTCGACCGAGCGGCGGACCGCTCCGCCCGTTCGGCCGCAACGATCGAGCCGAGCTGAGCGAGACGTTCTCCCAGCAGCGCCCGCATGCGTTCGGCGCCAGACGACTGCAGAAGCGCACGGACGGTGTCTTGGGCATCCCCATACGCGAGCGCAGATCGATGAAACTCCTGCAGACCGAAGATGAGTCGTCGCTGCAGGTCGCGTGCGACTGTGCCCGTGGGTTGAGTGCCGGCCGCCTCCAATGACGCGTTCACGGCTCGCAGTTGCCAGTACTGCAGGAGGAAATTCTCGACGAGCAGGAGCGCCGACAGATGATTGTCGAACCTCTTCCGCTCCTGGTCCCACGAAATGAGCGTGGTGGATGCATGCCCGTGCCAGACCGAGTCACGGTCTCTGATCGAGCTATCCGCCGGCAACTTCAGTCTCGCCGACTCGCGGAGTCCCCGGTACCCCTCGTAACGCAGCAGGATGCCGTTGAGTTCTTCTCGGTGGCGTCTGGTCCACAAGACCTCGGTTGCGCAGCAGCCCAGCCGGTCGACGCATACCAACGGGTGGCAGAACCATTCATCACCTGGATCGATGCCCGATGCCTCTACGATCGCATCCTGGTAGAGCCGGAATAGGTCCACGAGCGACGCTGGATCGGCGTGGACGATGCGCCGCCAGCGGGTTCCCTCCTGAATCTCCGCCAGCCAGTTTCCGGGCCATCTCCGTGGATCGTATCCGCCTTTGCGAGAGGCGGCCTCCATCACAGGTTCGACCACCTCGGTCCAGCGGAGGCCGACACCCGAGGCGATTGTCCGCGGAATCAACTGATCGGTGTTGAGCCCTTGCGGCATCCGGACTGCTATGGTCAGCTGCAGCACACCGGACCGGTGCACCAAGAGCAGCACATCGCCTTGCTGTCCCTCGGCCAACTTATCCTGATCCGAGAATCCGGAAAGCCCAAAGTTCACTCGGCGGAGAGTCAGGCGCAGATACGGTTCGGACTCAAGGTACGCGGCCTGGTACATCTCCCTTTCGCGGGCGTGCTGGATGGCATTCAGCGCCTGACGGTGGGCCACCGATTCGTTGACCTCGTCGACAACGCGAAGCATCTTGGTCTCGACATCCTCATGGCTGTCAACTTCGTCGTCCTCATTACGATCGGCCGGCCGACGGGTCGTACTCCTCATTTTCCGACTGAGCAGCGAGATCGCGAGTTGGGCCGCCAGTAGGGGATGTTTGCGGGCCCATCCTGCCCAATGCCCGCCAGTCACAGCACGACTGGCCTCTGCGAGCCGTTGAGCATCGCGGATCACCCGTACAAGCTCCCTGTACCGGGGCGCCATCCGCACTTCACCGTCCAAGGGGGACGTGACCGTCTCCGCGATCTCGGCCGCGAGCAGCCGCTCGGCGACGGCATGTGGCGACACGGGCGCCGACCCGAACACGAACGTGAAGTACACGACCGCCTCGCCGAACGTGGCGACATGCCCTCGATCCCGGTTTTCCAGCGCAGGCCGGAGCCGGTCGCGCGAGCGGCGCAGCACCTCAGCTACGCGTCCGAGCCTCATAGGCGAATGCTACGAGGACCCTACGACTTTACTAGTCACCCACTCACCGGCGGGCACCCCACGAAGGGCGTACAGGGTGCTGCCGGGGAGAGCAAACCGATACCGCACTCGCCCTACGACGGCCCGCCGTGGCCTGCCGGTGGACGCGAGCGCCGGCATCGGTCAGGCCAGCCAACAGCAAGTGTCATCTTCCGCAGCATCCACACGTGCTCAACACGGGCCGGTGTTGACCCTCAGCGCCTCGCCCGCTTCGCCAAACACCTTCGTGCTCGTCTCCGTCCCTGCAATACGTCGCTGATCACCCTGATGAATTCGTTCTGCTGAGACGAACTGAGCATCAGGAAACCTCTAACCACTCGTGCAGTGTCGCATGGTTTGGCAGGCAGGCTTCTCGTGCTGCCGTTGTCGACCGCCGTTGCGCCTGATCGACCGGCCCATCGGGCGTATCGGTCACACGAGGGAGGGCCAGGAACTGGCCCGCTGTGAAGCCGGCTAGATCCTCGTACCGTGGATCGGCGGTGGGCCCGCAACTCGAGCTGTCACTCGTCGTTGGGTGCAGGGCCGCTGGCTGGCGTGACGTCTGCAGCCTGGTGGTATCCGAGTTCGATCAGCCTGGTACGCAGGCGCCAGAAGTTCTCGTCTACCTGCCGTCGGGCGAGGGTCCGGAGTTTCTCCACACCAGCACGCGCGACGTAGTCCTGTTCCCACGGCTCGCCTTGGCCGAGCAGAAGCAGGAGGATCTTGGTGCTATCGCCTGACGAGGTTGCGGCCTTGCAGCGATCCGCCACCTCGATTGGCAGGTCGATGGCCCCGCTGGTGAGTTCCAACGTCTGAACCGTTTGCTCCGCCCAGACGTCATCGGAGAGACCGGTCACGAGCGCCCACCGGCCGGATGCTTGCAGCGTCTCGGCTGGAACGATCCGGCGGTCAGCTTCGAGCAACGCGCGCCAGAACGTGACGGCAGTCTCTAGCTCGGGGGTGCCCGGCTGACTGGACTGCACCAAGTACGCGATCTCGTTAGCGGCACTGGCCAACGCCGTGGTGTCGCCGCGGAGGCCCTCGATGATCGCGTCGCTGGAGTAGCCGTCCTCCCCATTGAGCGCCCCAACAAGCAGGCAGCCAACGGCGTTGACAGCGCCTCTTCGGGCGGCGGCGAATATCTGGCTCCGGAAGTGCCTATAGAACCATGAGGTCGGTCGGGCATACTTGAGCGTCAGATCGAACGTCTCACGTCCGCGGTCATCGTCGCTGAACAACGTTGGGGTGTTCTGCTCAAGCCACCCGGGCGCGACTGCCTCGAGGAACACTCGATGTTCTGCCAGAATCGCCCTGTACTGCATCCCGACACGTCCGGGCATCCGGACGAGCTCGTTGAGAAGCTGCGTGAATTCGGCCCTGATGGTCTCGGTCTGACGGCGTTCCCACCCGGCGAGGGCGAGCACTGCTTGAAGTCCACGGCCTCTCGGATGGTTGATCGCATGGAACAGGGCGTCCGAATCGCCACCCGAAACCTTAACCTCGCCTGCGTCGTCGTCTGCGTCTGGTATGCGGTCGATCAATTCGAGGGCCCATGCCCATGCCGTCTCCAAGTGCCCGGTCAGGTCTGCGCTCTTGTTGGCGAGGGCCACGAGTAGGTCCACGGCGGCGGTGTCGACGTTATCCCAGCCGGGCTCGAAGTCGAAGTCGTCCCGCCCCAGTAGAGCGGGTTCCCATCGGGTGGTCCGCGCCAGTTTTGCTGCATTGAGGATCTGCGGCGCGCGGAGCGTGATCTCGCCGGCCACGTCGGTGAGGGCGCGAAAATAGTGGAGCACGTAAACCGGCTCGTGAAGGGCCGTGACGACTGCGACTGGGTCGATCGACCATCTATCGGGGTTGGCCTTCACGACAGCTTCCAGCGTTCGGGCAAGTTCCCGCGCTCCGAGCATCCTCGCGTCGCTGGCCTCGTCAGGGCGCCAGCTTGCGACCAGTTCAGCCGCTTCGATGACTGGGAGCGCATTCAACTCGTCCTCGCTGCGGGGAGACTGGCCGGTGCGCAGCTCGAATCGTTCGCTTCTGCGGTCGAGGGCATGCGGATCCGGCTCACCGTGCCGGGCGGCAACTTGGGCTATGGGCTCCCGCCACGCTGCAAGCAGGGATGCGGGTAGCACCATGGACCATCGCCACGCCCGAGCCCAGTCGTCTGGCAATGCAGACGCAGGATTTTCCGGCGCGGCGGAGGGCGTTCCTAGCGCCCTGCGCCAGGCGTCGAGCGCATCAGGCTCCGGATCGTCGTTGAGCACGATGGTGACAAGATCGCGATCGTCCCCGGTACAAGTCGAGGACGCCAAGCGCTGAGTGATGTGGTCGATCTTGTCCTGCAGGGAGACGTCGTTTGCCTCCGCCAGGATCCTGCAGGTGATCCGCTCGCCGATCGCCCCGGGGATGATCTTCGTCCAGTCGAGCAGATCTGCGGTTGGAACGCCGAGCTCACGGGCACGTGACACCATTCGAGCCAGGTAGTGCGTGACCTTGGCGAGGTAACCGCGCTCCTCGCCCAGGTCGGCTGTCAGCCGGGCGATGTCGAGCGCGACGAACCGCATGTCGGGGTGACGCGCCAGCCGGCGCACCTTAGCCGACAGCATTCGCGTGCGCTCAACGACGTTGGCGGCGTCGAGCCCGGCTGCCAGCCGGTCGAGCACCGCACCGGCGTAGTAGTCGTCGCGGTCGAACGGCTCGCCGCTCAACATCGCATCCGCCGCCCGGAGGACCACCGGATCTGTTGGATCGGCGCGCTTGACCACCCCGAACGTGAGCGCCCGAACGGCCCGAACGTTGGCGTGCAGCTCGACGATCCGTCCTACGACCGAATGTCCAGCCGCCCCGATCTGCGACGCTACGCGAAGCAATTCGAACCTTGCACCCAGCCGCCGATCCTGCCGCAATACGTTGGAGTCGGCGAGCATGCGTTCAAGCATGCCCGCCACTTCATCTGGGGAGCTCCGTCCGAGCCCTTCCAGCAAGCTAGCTGCCGGCCAGGCCGTATCGGGCTGCGGCAATTTCAGGAGGCCCGCGTCGTATACGGGGTTGAGCCAGGCGGGGTCGGTGAGACGTCCGAGGAACAATCTCAGGTGGTGCGGGTTCGTGGCCAGTTCCCGCAGCTTGCCAATCTGCTCTACGCCTTGCCATGGCTCAGCTGCCAGCTCGCTGATCGCGGTGACCACCGCATCCGGCGGTGTGAACATCCGGATGAACCAAGCCACTGTCCGGTCGTACAGCGCCGTCACCGCGTCCAGCGCCGACTCCGCGTGCAAGGCCGTGTTCGCGTCGTTTCGCAGTCGGTTGTACTCGCCAATCGGGTCCGCTTCCCCTTGAAGAGGATCAACGCCGGTCTTGTCGCGTAGGTAACCCAGCAGACGCGCAGCGTGGTACGAGCTTCGGTCCCGGTTCTCCGCGACGCGGTGCAGCGCATCCTCCAACGCGCTCAACGACGCGGTCATGTCCGCGTCGGGCTGGGCCACCTCCGACTGGTAACGCGCCCATGCCTCCAGGATCGCGGATAGGCCGCCGCTGACTGGGGGACGTCCAGTGACCACGGCGTCAAGTGCTTCGCGAAGGTTGTATCCGGCGCTCTCAGCCAAACGAAGCCCACGATCGTCGTCCACCGCCTGCTTGATTAACGCGGCTGCGGTTCGCAGGCACGTGACCGCCTTCTCACCTCGCGAGGACAACTCATCAACGATTCGGTCAACTACCTCAGGCGGCAGCTCAGGCATACCCTGCTCGTCAGTCCGGCTAGTCGTCACGTCTCTAGTCTCCACAGAACCCGGGGCGCTTCAATGGCGGTGGCCGACGCCCGAGCACCTGCTTGACAGAGAAGATCCACAACCGCGGCCACAGTAGACGTCGGCCGGACGGCCGCGCGCCGCCAGGACCGGGTTCGTGTGGCTCATGATCAGGCAGACGGCATGGCCAGCCCCGGTCGTCAAGAAGCTGCCACCGGTCGCCGCCGGGCTGGAAATCCGGCCCAGCGCCGGCAGCGAACGGACGGCGAACAACATGGGCACTCGCCGCCTCCGCGAAGGTCAATCCGCCCCTGCGACTCTTGGTTCAGCAGCTCTGGGCAGGTTAGGCCGTCTGCTGGTCTTGCGGGCCGAACCTCCAGGTCCAGTCGAGGCGGTGGCGGCCGAAGGGGCGGCGTTCGCCCTTGAACCCAGCGCGCAGGAGTTTGATGTCAGCGACAAGTCGGATGATCTCCCGCTTGACCGGGATGTCGTCACCGAGGTCCTGCCACGCCTGCACGGCCTGGTCGCCGATACGTCCGCGCAGCACGGCGGGGATGCCGGCGTCGGTGGCGCGTTGCTCGTGCTCGGCGATCTGCGCGAGGAGGCCTTTCTCGGCGCGGGCGTAGGCGATCGCGGTGACCTCGCCCTCCTCGCCCAGCTTGCGCCAGTCCTCCAACTCCCCGCGCAGCCGTTGGGCTTCGGCGCGGGCGTGGGCGACTTCCTCGTCGGTGGCGCTGGCGGCGGTGAGGATGTCGTAGACGTCGGGGCGCGACAGCCACGCCACCACCGTGCGCTGCACGTACTCGTCCAAGAACTCGGCTTTCACCGCGGCGCACCGCTTGTGCAGGCAGGAGTACACCTGCCCCGTCCAGCCGTGCCGGTTCACCTTCTGCGATGACAGCGGCCCGTCGCAGACTCCGCAGCGCACCAGGTACGACAGCAGATGCACCGCGCGGGCGGGCCGGGTCGTGGTGCGCGACGGGTCGCCCAGCATCCGTACCACCGACCAGTACGTCTCCTCGTCGACGAGGGCGGGCCAGATGCCGTCGCCGACAATCTCGCCTCGGAGCACCCGCTTGCCGATGTAGGCCGGGTTCATGACCTGCTTGCGCAGGATGCCGCGCCGCCAGAGTCCTCCCTCGGAGGCGGGGATGCCGAGCCGGTTGAGTTCGGCCTCGATAGCGGTTAGCGGCGTGCCTTCGGAGATCTTGCGGAAGTTGTCCCGCACCAGCTGCGCCCGCGAGTACTGCGTCACCGTTCCGTCGGCCGCCACGGCCGTGCGGATCTCGGTGTCCGGCTCCTGACGGAGCAGGGCACGGGTCCGCTGGTCGTAGATCCGCCGGTACCCGTAGGTGACCTTTCCGTGCGGGCGGCCCGCTTCGGCAGCGCCAACGATGCCGCGCAGCACGTTGTCGCGGATCGAGTCGGCCATCCACTCGGCCTGCACGGCCTGGAAACCGAGCATCATCCGGTCGTTCTTGTCCCGCAGGTCGTACAACACCCCGCCGACGAGCCAGAAGTTGAGGCCGACCTCGTGGCACATGTCGCGGATCTTCACGAACACCGCGAGGTCGCGTTCCTTGCGGGAGATTTCCCAGACCACCAGCACGTCGCCCTTGCCCGCGCGGATCTGCTCGATCAACAACTCGAACTGCTCCCGGTCCTTCGTGGCGCGGCGGCTGGCCGAGCGGTGGTTGTCGGTGAACGACCCCGCGTCCGTCCAGGACCGCTTCGTGATCTCCGCCAGGTTGAGCACGCCCTGGTCGTGGACGCTCTTACCCTGCTCCTTCTTGTCCTGACTCGCACGCTGATACCGCAACGCCCGCACCTCTACGCCACCGGCCAGCAGCGCGTCCTTGCTGTCGAACCGGCCCCGATTCCCCGACCGGACCCTACGCCGTACCATCAGAACCGTCCCCCTAGATCGACGTTCGTGTTGGCAACATCGACCATAGCTTCTAACGATTCTTGACGGTGCCGATCGAGCAGCCGAGGGCCTCGGCGGTCTCGGCTTCGGAGAGATCCTCGAAATACCGCAGCACCAGCACCGCGCGCTGCCGGCGGGGCAGGGCGCCCAACGCCCGCCACAACCGCTCCCGGTCGTCGAGGTTCGCGTACGGATCGGCCAGGCCGGCCGGCTCGGGCAGGTCGGCGGTGGGCAGCTCGCCTCGCCACCGGCGCCGCCACGACGAGGCGTACGCGTTGACGATGATCCGCCGCACGTACGGCTCCGGGTCACCCTCGACGCGCCGCCACGCCTCCCAGGCCCGCGCCAGGGCGGTCTGCAGCAGGTCCTCCGCCAGCGCCCAGTCCCGGGTGAGCAGGAAGGCGGTACGCAGCAGCCGCGGTGAGCGGGTTACGACGAAGTCGTCGAACCCCTCCGGTGTGTTCACATGCCCGCCTCTCCGCCGCGTCGGTCACCAGGTAGTACCGGTCGCCGAGGAAAAAGGTTGCCTCGCTGCCGTCTCCCCGGGCATCGCCGGGCGTCGCCGACGAGGGGTCCACCGCTCGCGCCAGCGTCCCCCTTTCGTGGGTGTGTCCACCACCGGGTTCCACGCCCGTCCGCGAGACGGACCGGCTGAGCGCGCGAGGAGCACGGCGCCTGGCATCCGGTCCACCACGGAGTTCACGACTACCTTCACTGATTCGCGCCAGACTGCTGTCCGGCCCGGATCGGCCGGGCAACCGGTCTCGTTGATCAGCTGACCACCATCGTCGACGCGATCCCTGACGCCGGAATGGTCGACGACGGCGGCCACCGCCGGTCGCACCTCGCCCCCCAGCCATCACCAAGAGGAGTTACGACATGCATCACGAGGATCTCGTCGACCAGTTCGCCATCCAGCGGGTGATCACCGAGTACGCCTGGTTCGTGGACCGCCGGGACTGGGACGCTCTGGTGGCGACGTTCGCCGACACCGTGGTCGTCGACTACACCGCGATGAGCGGCGGCGGCGCAGAGCCCTCGCCGGCCCCGAGCAGGTAGATCGGTGGCGACGGGAGCTCGGCGTGCGGGACGGCGCCCAGCACGTGGTCACCGGGGTGATCGCCGATGTGACGGGCGACACCGCCACCGCGACCGCGAACGTGCTGGCTTGGCTGCGACGCGACAACGTGCCGGGCGGACGGCTGTGGCACAACGGAGGCGCGTACGAGTTCGAGTTGCGCCGCGTGGGCGGGCGATGGCGAATCAGCCGGCTGGTAGCCCGCGCCACCTGGATCGAGGGAAACATCGGTGTCTTCGCACAGTGACCCGATCAGCCACCGTTCCCCAGGCCGCTGGCCATCCACCACGAGACCAGGCAGGGGGCGTCCGGACGAGCAGGCACCATGCTACCGAAGCCTGCTCCCGCCGTAATCGGACCCGCGCGCCTCACCTGGCGTCGGCGTAGCTCCGCACGACCGACAGGTCCAGCGGGAAGCGCACCGGGGTGTCACCGAAGAGCAGCGCCGCCGCCCGCTCGCCGCTGCGGGACACCGCCGCCGCGACCGCCTCGGCGGTGTCCGCCGGGCAGTGCACGATCACCTCGTCGTGCTGGAAGAACACCAGCTCGGCGCCGGTGCCGGCCAGCTCGGTGCGCAGCGTGGCGAGCAGCGTCGAGGCCCACTCGGCGGCGGTGGCCTGGATGACGAAGTTGCGGGTGAACCGCCCCCGCGAGCGGGCCGCGCGGGCCCGGGGCGACTGCGGGTCCGCGCCACCGTCGACGTCGGCCTCCTCGCCGTCGCCGAACCCGGCCGTGCCCGGCGGACACGTCCGGCCCAGCCACGACCGGACCAGGCCGCCGGCCTCGCCGGTGCGGGCCGCCGCCTCCACGTAGGCGAAGGCGGTCGGGTAGCTGCGCCGCAGCACCGCCAGCGCCGGCACCGCCGCACCGCCGGTCTGGCCGTACATGGCACCGAGCAGGGCCACCTTGGCCCGGGGCCGGTCCCCGCCGAAGGCGTCCTGCGCCAGGGCGGCGTAGAGGTCGCCCGCGCCACCGGCGGCGGCCAGTCGGGCGTCGCCGGACACCGCGGCCAGCACCCGGGGCTCCAACTGGCCCGCGTCGGCGACCACGAACCGCCAGCCCGGATCGGCCACCACGGCCCGCCGGATCACCTTCGGGATCTGCAACGCGCCACCGCCCCGGGTGGCCCAGCGGCCGGAGACCACCCCGCCGGGCACGTACTCCGGTCGGAACCGGCCGTCGCGGACCCACGCGTCGCGCCACGCCCAGCCGTGCGCCGTCCAGATCCGGTAGCGCTCCTTGTAGTCCAGGACCAGCGGCACCGCCGGATGGTCCACCCCGCGCAGCACCCAGGCCCGCGTGTTCGGCAGTTCCACGCCGGCCCGGGCGAACGCCCGCAACAGCTCCGCCGGGGAGTCGGCGTGCACCTGGCGTACGCCGAAGGCCCCGGCGATCCGTCCGGCCAGCTCGGCGAGCCGACGGGGTGGGCCGCCGACCGGCGACGGCTCGCCGAGCAGGTCGGCGAGGATCTCGTCGTGCACGTCGGACCGCCACGGCAGGCCGGCGGCCCCCATCTCGACGGCGATCAGCGCGCCGGCCGACTCGGCGGCGACCAGCAGCCGGAACCGGCCCGGGTGCGCGGTGGTCGCGATCCGGGCGAGCTGGTCGGCGTACACCCGGATCAGCGCCTCGATGCCTGGCCCCGGCGGACCGGACGGCGCGTCGAAGAGCGCGTCCTGGCCGTGGCCGGGTGGTGCCGCCGGGCGCGGCGGCGGGTCGGCGGGCACCGGAGCGCCGGTGAGCCGGGCCCAGGCGGCGGCCAGCCCGCGCGGCTCGCCCCAGCGGCCGGCGTGCCCGAGCAGCAGCGCCTCGGTCAGCTCGACGTCGTGGCACCGCTCGACCCGCACGCCGGCGCGCAGCAGCGCCGGATAGACCGTGCCGCCGGCCGCCCACACCCAGCGCGGATGGCCGGCGCGCTCCCGGGCGGCCACCGCGGTGGCCAGGTCGGTGACCCGTTCCGCCGGCCCGGCGGGACGGCCGGCCGGGTCGAGGGGTTGCAGCACTCCCCCGCCGACCTCGTCCGCCACCACCGCCACCAGCACGAACACGATTCTGCCTCGCCGGTGCGACACTCCCCGCCGGGGCCGGGTCGCCGCCGCCGGCCCCGGCGGAGGGTCACTTGGTGAAGAACGCCAGCCGGTGACCGTCCGGGTCGAGCAGGAGGAACTCCCGCCGCCCGGCCGGGACCTTGCGCGGCTCGGTCGACGGGGTGAACCCGGCGGCCCGCACCGCCGCGTGGGCCTCGTCGATGTCGTCGACCTTGAGGTACAGGGTGGGCCCGGAGCCCGGGGCCACCGCGGCGCCGGCGTCGTCGTCCGCGGTGGTGAAGGTCAGCCAGAACCAGTTGACGTAGACGGTGGCCTGGCGCTCGTCCCGCTTGCCGGGGCGGAACCCCAACGCCTCGTAGAACGCGGTCGTCCGGTCGAGGTCGCCCACCCGGTAGGTGAGGCCGGAGATGCTGCCGATCTTCACGTGCGCTCCTTCGTCGTCGCGTGCGGTTGTCGGACGTCGGACGGCCGGGCCGGCCGGACGCCACCGGGCAGGACGTCCTGCCAGCGCGCGGGCCAGTTGGCCAGGGCGAGGACTCCCATGATGACCAGGTGGACCGGCGCGGAGACGCTCTCCGACCACGTGTCGTGGTTGACGATGTGGGTGGTGGTCGCGCCGGTCAGCACGAACACCAGCACGGTGGCGCCGAGGAACCTCGCCCGCCGGCTGGGCAGCACCAGGAGCACCGCGCCGAGGAGTTCCAGCGCGCCGACCACGAAACGCATCCACCCGGGATAACCCCATTCGACGAACTTCACCGCGTACGGCGGTCCGAAGAACGTCTCGCCCGGCAGGTACTTCGTGACGGCCCCCACCAGGAACTCGACCGCCAGGAACCAGTAGACGACGGTCATCAGCCGTCCCGGCCGACCACCGTCGGGTCGCTGCCCGTCACCGCTCATCTCTCGCCTCCGGTCTCCCGTCCGTCCACGTCCACCCTGATGACAGGCGGCGCGGGGCGGACGTGACGCGGGGAGTGGCCGTGGAACGGCCACTCCCCGCGTGGACCGGCGCGGCGCGCCGGGGGCGCTACTTGCTGACGCCGGCGGTGAGGCCGGACTGCACCTGCCGCTGGAAGACGATGTAGACGACCAGCACCGGCAGCATCGCCATGGTCACCCCGGCGAACAGGCCCGACCAGTCGGACTTGTAGCCCTGGTTGACCGACAGTTCGATCAGGCCCTGGGCGATGACCTGGTTCTTCGGCTCACCCGCCACCGACTGCATCAGCAGGGTCGGCAGGTACCACTGGTTCCACTGGCCCAGCACGTTGAAGATGCCGATGCTGATCAGGCCGGGCTTGGCCATCGGCAGCATGACGCTGAAGAACAGCCGGCTGTGCGACGCCCCGTCGACCATGCCCGCCTCGGCGATCGCGTTCGGCAACGTCCGGAAGAACGAGTGCATGAAGAACACGGTGAACGCCAGCGACCACGCCACGTAGACGAGGATCAGCATGACGTGCTTGTTCGGGCCGAGGAAGGGCAGCACCACGCCGGTGTTGTAGACGCCCTTGAACAGCGGCACCGCGGCGAGGTAGATCGGCAGCGTCAGGCCGGACAGGAACATCCAGTAGATCGGCCGGTTGCCCGGGAACTCGTAGCGCGCCAGCACGTACGCGGCCATCGAGCCGAGCAGCATGGTGAGGAAGACGCTGCCGACGAGCACCAGCAGGGTGTTGAGGAAGAAGCTGTCGATGCCGGCGGTCCAGGCGCGGGCGAAGTTGTCCCACTGGAGTGACTCGGGGATCAGCGACAGCGGTTTGCGGATCACCTCGGAGTCGGTCTTCAGGGCGGACATCACCACCCAGGCCAGCGGGTAGACGACCATGACCGCCCACACCGCGAGGAACAGGTGCGAGAAGCCGTTGAAGATCCGGGTGCCGAAGCCGTCGGCCCCGGAGCCGGCCTTCCCGCCGGGCGTGGCGCCGGCCGGAGGGGGCGCGGCGGGCCGGGTCCGTTCGGAGGTGGGTGTCACCGTGCTCATCGTCCAGGCCCTCTCAGTACTCGATCCGCTCGCGGCGGGTGATCCGGAGCTGAAGCGCCGCCAGCAGGATCGTGAAGATGGCCAGCGCCACCGCCATCGCGCAGGCGTAGCCGAACTGGCCCTTCTGGAACGCGGTGAAGTTGATCACCGAGGCGAAGATCTCGCTGGCGTGGTTCGGGCCGCCCTGACTGGGCGTCATCACGTAGACCAGCGCGAACATGTCCAGCGCGATGAAGCCGAGATAGACCCAGGCCACCGACACCGTGTCCCGCAGCAGCGGCAGGGTGATCCGGAAGAACGTGTGGAACCGGCTGGCCCCGTCGAGCAGCGCCGCCTCGTAGATGTCCTTCGGGATCGACTGCATCGCCGCGGAGAAGAGCACCATGTAGAACCCGGCGCCGCTCCAGACCGCGATGAGCAGCAGCCACCACAGCACCGCGGGTACGCCGAGGAAGGGCGCCGGGTCGTTGGTGAAGGCGATCGGGTTGTCGGCGTCGACCAGCCCGATCTTGATAAGTACCCCGTTGATCAGGCCCTGGCCGTCGGCGCGGTAGATCTGCTGCCACATGACCGCGATGACCACCAGCGACAACACCT
This sequence comes from Micromonospora endolithica, assembly GCF_003626595.1. GTDB lineage: Bacteria > Actinomycetota > Actinomycetes > Mycobacteriales > Micromonosporaceae > Micromonospora > Micromonospora endolithica. The sequence goes on from NZ_RBAK01000001.1 coordinate 447,224, forward strand.
GGGGGAAGAAGAAGATCACCTTGTACAGGCTGGAGCCGAAGACGCCCCGGATGCCGGCCCTGTCCTCGCGTCCGCCCACGTTGAGCAGGAACGCGAGGAACAGGGCCAGCGCGATGGTGAACAGCGGCACGGTGATCAGGAAGAACACGTTGTGCCAGAACGCCATCCTGATCAGCTCGTCGCCGAACAGCCGGACGTAGTTGTCCAGCCCGACGAACTGCTGTCGGTCGGAGTACCCTCCCCAGTCGGTCAGCGAGTACCCCGCCGCCTGGGCGAAGGGCCACACCACGTAGAAGAGGTACAGCGCGACGGGCAGGGCCAGGAAGCCCGTGACGAAGCGCGCGACACCGTGCCGCATGGGACTCACTCTTTTCGCTCGGATCAGGCGGTACGGGTCTGCTTCTTGATCGACGAGTCCTTGGCGACCTTGTCGGCGGCCGCCTGCATCTTGTCGACGAACTGCTGGGCGGTGAGCCGGCCGGCCATCAGCTCCGCGGACAGGTTCGAGCTCTCCTTGTCCAGGTCGGCGTAGAAGTTCCAGAACTTGATCGACACCAGGTCCGGCCCGGCGTTCTTCATCAGCTCGTTGGCGCTGGCCAGGGCCTTGTCCTGGACGTTGTCGCCGGAACCCTTGGTGGAGGCGAGCGACTTGGTCAGCTCGGCGAACTTCGCCGAGCCGGCCTTGGACAGCACGGCCCGCAGGAACTCCTTCGCGGCGGCCTTGTTCGGGGCCTTCGACGGGACGACGATGCCCTCACCGGCACCGGCGTAGACGTCCTTGGGCGCCTTGTCGGAGGCGCCGAGACCCCAGTAGTCCGAGATCTTCATCTCGAAGCCCGGCGGGATGGTCGCCGCCATCTCGTTCTTCAGCCAGGTGCCGACCTGGATGAACGCGGCCTTGCCGTCCAGCCACGCCTGCTGCGACTGGGTGTGGTCGAGTTTGCCCGGGAGCAGCAGCTTGTCCTTGACCAGCTTCTCCCACGCCTGAAGGGCCGGCAGGATCCCGTCGGCCTTCCAGGCGTTCTCCTTGAGGTTGTCGATGTCGATCACGGCCTGCTTGCCGGCCGACTTCCAGATCGTCGCCATCAGCGCCCAGCGCGGGTAGTAGCCGTGCACCGCGTCGTAGACGTACGGCGCCATGCCCTTGGCCTTGATCTTCGGGGCCAGCGCGAAGAAGTCGTCGAAGGTCTTCGGCGGCGTCCACCCCTCCCGGTTGAACAGCGCCTCGTTGTACCAGTTGCCCCACACCGTGTAGGCGACGTTGACCACGTAGAACTTGTTCTGGAAGGTGCCGTCGTTGACGGTGCCCGGCAGCAGCGAGTCCGCCACCGTGCCCGGGCTGTCCCACGCCGGCGCGGAGAGCAGGTCGTCCAGCGGCTCGATCGCGCCCTCGTTGATCAGGGTGCTGATGTCCATGATGTCCGCGCCGGAGTTCATCACGACGTCGCTGGGCTGCGTCGCCATCTTCGGCTGCTCTTCGGTCTTGATCTTCTGCGTGGAGCTGAGGTTCACCGTGACGCCCGGGTGCTTGGCCTTGAAGATGGCCTCGTCCTCCTTGGCCCACTGGTCGCCCAGCCCGCCGTTGAAGATGACCACCTTGACCGCGCTGTCCGCGGCGACGCCGAACGGGTTGTCGTTGCTCTTCGCGGCACCCGAGTCGTCGGACTTGGTCGGCTCGCTGCCGGCGCAGGCACTGAGCAGGCCGGCCGCCGGGGTGACGAGAAGGCCGGCGGCCGCCGCGCGACGCAGCAGGGTGCGGCGGTCGAGGTCGGGGGTAACAGACATCTGCGACTCTCCTTGGGATTCGGTCAGGCGGTACGCCGGAGACGCCCGGCGTACCGCGACTCGAGGGCGTGGTTGTGCTCGTCCCCACCGGGGACGTTGGCGGAGAGGTAGATAGGGGGCACCTCTCCGGCCTGGTGGAACCGTCGTACGACCTCGGCGGTCAGCAGCTGCGCCAGCAGCGCGGCGGTGACCGACGAGACCGCACAGACCGCGCCGCCGCCCTCGAGCGGCAGCAGTGCGTCGCCGTACGGCGCGCCGTTGTCCAGCACGACGTCGGCGAGGTCGACGAGCCGCTTGCCGGACGGGTGCCGGGGGGCGACCCGCGCGGTGTGCGCGACCGAGGTGACCGCGATCAGTGGGTGACCGCGGCCGGTTACCAGCGCGGCCAGCTCGACCACGGAGCCGTTGATGCCGGACTGGGAGGCCACCACGAACACGTCCCGTGGCTGGGGCGCCGCGAGTGCGTAGAGCTGGTGGGCGATGGCCGGATCCCGCTCCAGCTTCGGGTCGGCGAGCACGTCGCGCGGGGCGTCGCCGTGCAGCACCAGGTCGTGCAGGGAGATCCGGTTGGTGGGGACGAGACCGCCGGCCCGGGCCACCAGTTCGGCGGCGAACGCCTCGGAGTGCCCGGCGCCGAACGCCTGGAGCACCCCGCCGGCGCGCAGGCTGGCGGTGATCAGGTCGGCGGCGGCGTGGATCGCGTCCACCTCGGAGTCGAGCAGCCGGTCGAGCACGGGTCGGACCGCGTCGGCGTACCCCTGGGCACTGATCATGCGACGGCCCCCTTCGCGGCCTTGTGCCCGTCGACGGCCTGGGCGGTACGCCGGAAGGCCGCGTGGGCACGGTCGTGGGTGCGCTGCGCCACCGCGATGTAGAGCAGGTCGAGCACGACGAGCTGGGGATGCCGGGCGGACAGCGCGTCCGGGCGGAAGGTGGTGGCCTGGCTGGCGGTGAGCAGCACGATGTCGGCCAGCTCGGCCAGCGGCGAGCGTGGGAACCCGGTGAGCGCGACGGTGGTCGCGCCCCGGCTGCCGGCCTCGGCGAGCATCTCGATGGTCTCCCGGGTCTGGCCGCTGTGCGAGATGCCCAGCGCGACGTCGCCGGCGCGGAGCAGGGCCGCGCTGGCCAGTCCCTCGTGGATGTCGTTCCAGGCCCAGGCGGCGACACCGATGCGGTGCAGGCTGAACTGCATCTCCTCGCCGACCAGCGCGCTGCCGCTGGCACCGAAGATGTTCACCCGGCTGGCCCCGGCGATGGCCACCGCGGCCCGTTCCACCTCGGCGAGGTCGAGCAGGGCGGCGGTGTCGTGCATGGCCCGGGTGTCGGCGGCCATGATCTGGTCGAGCACCCGGGCCAGCGGGTCACCGGGCTGGATCTCGCGTCCGATGTCGACGGTCCAGCCCGCCGAGCGGGCCCGGCCGGTCTCGGCCGCGATGCCCAGCCGCAGGTCGGCATACCCGTCGAAGCCCATCGCCCGGCAGAACCGGGTGATCGTCGCCGGTGAGGTGCCACTGCGCTCGGCCAGTTCGACGATGGTCGCCCGGGCCGCCGCCTCCGGGTCGCTGAGCACGTGCTCGGCGACCCGGCGCAGCGCCCCGGTCAGCTCCGCCACCCCGGCGCGGACCCGCGCCAGGACCCCGCCTGCGGCAACCCGTCGGTCGAACCCGTCGGCATCGACCACCGCGGTTGCCGCGGCGGTGTCCACCTCGTGATCAACCATCGGACGCCCTTTCGGAAAAGAGTGTTAACTGTTAGTGGTAAAAGTTCTTACTGAAGGCCCCTCCGTGTCAAGACCGTGGGCGAAGTTTTCAAACTGTTACCTGGCGCACAGCCCCCGCCCTTGTCCCGACCCACCCGCGCCGACCAGCATGAACACCGGTCGATCAGGGAGGTGACACCGGATGTCCGACACCGTCGTGATCGGCCTGGACGTCGGCGGCACCTCCACCCGGGCCGCCGCCGTGACCCTGCGCGGGCACCGGGTCGGCTCCGGCCGCGCCGGCGGCGGCAACCCCACCAGCCACGGCGCGGAGCGGGCCGCCGACGAGCTGCGCGCCGCGCTGCGGGCCGCGCTCACCGAGATCGACCCCGCCCGGGTACGCGCCGGCGCGATCGGCCTCGCCGGAGCCGGCCGCCTACTGGCCGACCCCGCCGGGCGGGCCGCCTTCGACCGGGCCTGGCAGGACGCGGGCCTGCGCTGCCCGTACACAGTGCACGGCGACGCGCTGGTCGCGTACGCCTCGGGCACCCCCGACCCGGACGGCACCGTGCTGATCGCCGGCACCGGGGCCATCGCGGCGGCCGTCCGCGGCCGGCGGCTGGACCGGGTGGCGGACGGGCACGGCTGGCTGCTCGGCGACGCCGGCTCCGGTTTCTGGCTCGGCCGCGAGGCCGTCCGCCGTCTCCTGGCCGACCTGGACCGGGCCCGTACCCCCGGCCCGCTGGCCAGCACCGTGCTCACCGCGCTGCTCGGCTCCGCCGCGATCGCGCCCCGCCCCCGGGACACCGTCGACGCGCTGGTCCAGGTCGTCACCCGACGCCCACCGGTGGACCTCGCCCGCCTGGCGCCCCTGGTGGTGGACGCCGCCCGGACCGGTGAACCGGTGGCGACCGCCCTGATCGCCGAGGCCGCCGCGCACCTCGCCGAGAGCGTGACCCGGATCCGCCCACCGGGCGCCGGGCAACCGGTCGTGCTCGGTGGCGGCCTGCTCACCGGCGACACCCCCCTGGCGGCGGCGGTCCGCGCCGAGATCGCGACCCGCTGGCCGGACGCGACCGTACGCCCAGCCGGGGACGGCGCGGCCGGCGCGGCCTGGCTCGCCGCCCTCGACCTGCCCGAGGCCACCGACCCGGCCGCCCTGCACGCCCTCCTGGTCCCCACTCCCTGACCACCCCGCCCCCGCCCCCCGCTGCCCGCCCGCCGCGCCCCGCTGCCCGCGCCGCGCGGGCAAGATCGCGCACGAACGTGGAAGTAGTGGCATCCGAGCGCCGGGGAGACCACTGTTTCCCTGAAGTAGCGCGATCTTGCCTGGACGAGACGGGTTGAGGGTTCCGGGCGCGGCAGCGCCACGATCGGCTGCGAAGTCTGCACCGGAGGTTCAGGGATACGATTCAGGAGCATGACACCGAACAGGCAGACCGGGTCCGGCGACTTCGACCTGACGATGGACGAGCTGCGCGTCGTGGCGCGCTACGTGGTCCGGCACGCGCAGGACGTCCTGCACGTGTTCGAGCGGGCCGTTCCCGATGATCCGCGTCCCCGGGCGGCGATCGACGCGGCGTGGGCGTTCATCGACGGCGCCGACCGGACGAACCGGCAACGCGTCGCGTCCGTCGACGCCCACCGGGCCGCCCGGTCCGCGCCGACCGAGGCCGCGCGACTGGCCGCGCGATCCGCCGGCGACGCCGCGTCGGCGGCATACCTGCACCCGATCGCCCGGGCCAGCCAGGTCGGCCACATCCTGCGCGCCGCGGCGAGTGCGGCGCGCATCGGGGAGATCGCGGCGGGCGGTGCCGCCGCGACCGCCGATGCCCTGCTGGAACGGTCGCGGCAGGAGGCGACACCGGCGCTGGTCGGCGTGCTCCGCCGCTACCCGCCCGCGCCCGGGGGCAGCAGTCGGGTCGCCCGGCTGATGAGCACGCTGGACCGCGCCCTGCGCGAGACGGCCGACCGGTCGCCCGGGCCCACCACCGGGGGCCGGGCCGCCGCGTCCGACCGGGCGGGCACGTCATGATCCTGCCGAAGATCCGCGACCCGCGCTTCGTGACGATCCGCCGGGGCGGCACGCTCACCGACGCGGACCACCGGCTCCTCGCGCTGTGGGCGGCCTCCTGCGCGGAGCACGTCCTCGGCCTCTTCGAGTCGGTCCGGCCCGGTGACCCGCGACCGCGCCAGGCGATCGCGCAGGCCCGGGCCTGGACACGGGGCGAGGTCACGATGACGCAGGCGCGTACGGCAGGCGGCCACGCGATGGGGGCGGCCCGGGACCTGCGCGGAGCGGCCCGGCACGCCGCGTACGCCGCCGGCCAGGCCGGAGTCGTCGCCCACGTCGCCGCGCACGAACTCGGCGCGGCCGCCTACGCGATCAAGGCCGCGCGTGCCGCGGCTCCCCCGGGCCAGAGCGACGCCGCCGGCCGACGGGAGTGCCGTTGGCAGCGCGACCAGCTGCCGGCGGCGATCCGTGACCTCGTCCTCGACGACCAGCGGCTGCGTAACGACATCTGCTGGTCGGTGTTCGACTGTTGACGCCGCGCAAGCCCCCCGGCACCCGCGCGCCGGCCAGCGACCGCGCGGTCACCCCGCAGGGGTCACTTGAGCTGGCCGGCGGTGAGGCCGGACTGCACCTGCCGCTGGAAGATGACGTAGACGGCGAGCACCGGAAGGACGGCGATGGTGAGGCCGGCGAACAGCCGGGCGTAGTCGCCGGCGTAGCCCTGGCTGACCGACAGCGCGAAGAGCCCCTGGGCGAGCACCCACTTGTCCTCGTCGCCCTGCATGAGCACCTGCGGCAGCAGGAACTGGTTCCAGTGCTGGAGGAAGTTGAAGATCCCGACACTGATCAGTCCCGGTCGCGCCATCGGCAGCATCACCTGGAAGAACAACCGGAAGTGCCCGCAGCCGTCGACCAGCGCCGCCTCGGCCACCGAGGTGGGCAGCGTCCGGAAGAAGGCGGTCAGGAAGAAGACCGTGAAGGGCAGGGAGTACGCGGCGTAGACCAGGATCAGGCCGGTCCAGGTGCCGAAGAGGCCGGCGTTGCGGACCACGAAGAACAGCGGCACCAGGGCCAGGAAGACGGGGAACATCAACCCGCCGACGAACAGGTAGTAGACGATCTGCCGGCCGCGGAACTCGTACCGGGCGAAGACGTACGCGGCGGTGGCCCCGGTCAGCATGGTCAGGCTGACCGAGCCGGCCACCACGACCAGGCTGTTGAGGAAGTACCGGCCGATGTTGGCCCCGGTCCAGGCCCGGACGAAGTTGTCGAAGCGCAGCGTCTCCGGCAGGCCCCACGGGTCGGCGAGGATCTCCCCGTTGGTCTTGAACGCGCTGATCGCCATCCACAGCAGCGGCAGGACGGTCACCGCGCCCCAGAACAGCAGGAAGCCGTGCGAGAACAGGTTGGCGATGCCGAGTTCCCGGCGCAGCGGGCGGTCCGCCGACGGCGCGGCCGGGCCCCCGGGCGTCACCGGTGGTGCGGTCCGATCCAGAGTGGTCACGACAGCTCGATCCGTTCACGGCGGCCGGCGCGCAGCGCCAGCACCGCCACCGAGAGGGTCAGGAAGAACATCACCACGCCCATCGCCGAGGCGTACCCGAACTTGGTCTCGCTGCCGAAGGCGGTGTCGTACATCCGCACGCCGATCACGTCGGTGGAGAAGTTCGGCCCGCCGTTGGTCATCAGCTGCACCAGGATGAACCCGTCGAGGGCGAAGATGGCCAGGTAGACCCAGGCGACCTGGACGGTGTCCCAGAGCAGCGGAATGGTGACCTTCCGCAGGGTGGTGAGCCGGGAGGCGCCGTCGAGCATGACCGCCTCGTAGATCTCCTTCGGGATGGCCGACATGGCGGCGCCGAAGAGCACCACGTAGAAGCCGACATTGCTCCACACCATCACCGCCAGGACGCACCAGAAGGCGGTCGCAGGGTCACCCAGCCAGGTCGGCGCGGACAGCCCGATACCGTTCAGCGCACTGGTCAGCAGGCCCTTGTTGGGGTGGTAGACCTCCTTCCAGAGCAACGCGATGATCACCACGGAGAGCACCTGGGGGAAGAAGTAGACGGTGCGGTAGAACGCGGTGCCGCGTACGCCGCCGATCCCGGCCCGGCCCTTGCGGCCGCCCATGGTGAGCATCGAGGAGAAGAAGAGTCCCAGCACGATCGTCACCACCGGCACCAGCACCAGCAGGATCGCGTTGTTCTGCAACGCGTTCCACACGTAGTCGTCCCGCCACAGGTTCCGGAAGTTCTCCAGCCCGACGAAGTTGGCGTCGGCGGAGTAGCCGAGCCAGTCGGTGGTGGAGATCTGGAACGCCTGGAGGTACGGCGAGACGACGAAGACGACGTACAGCAGGACCGGCGGCACCAGGAAGGTGACGATCAGCGGCCACTTGCCATGTCTCACGGCGGGTTCTCCCTCCCGGGGGCGGAGGCGGGGCGGGGCGGGTGGTCGGCCCCCGCCCCGCCGGCCGGCGTCAGGTCCGCTTGTACTTCGTGATCGAGCTGTCCTGGGCGATCGAGTCGGCGCCCTTCTGGCACTGGTCCAGGAACTCCGCCGGGCCGATCCGGCCGCTGAAGAACTCGCCGCACGCGGCGTCGACGAGGTTGCGCTCCAGCTTGCGGTAGTAGTTGTTGTAGACCCAGTTGAAGCCGTTGGCGCCGGAGGCGTCCAGGGCCTTGACCACGGTGCTCAGGCCGTGCGGCAGCTCGACGCCCTCGCTGGCGCCGGCGACCACGGTCAGGCTGGACACCTTCTTCGTGAAGTCCTGCGCGCCCTTGCGCGACAGCATCGTCCGGAAGTACTCCAGGCCACCGGCGACGTTCTTCGCCTTGGCCGGCACCATGAACGGCTCGCCGGCGGTGCCGCGGATCGCCTCGAACGGCAGCTTGTCGCCACTGCCCAGGCTCGGCGTGGGCTGGACGGCCATGTCGAAGCCGGCCGGGGTGACGTCCTTCTGCTCGGCCTCCAGCCAGGAGCCGCAGGAGATGAAGGCGGCCTTGCCCTGGCTCCAGGCGGTCTGCGACTGCTTGTGGTCCAGGCCCGGGGAGCCCTCCAGGATGAACTTGTCCTTGACGATCTGGTGCCACGCGTCGGCGGCGGTCTTCATCGCGTCGGACTTCCAGGCGTTCGGCTCCAGGTTGTCGATCGCCATCGCGACCTGCGGCCCGCCAAACTTGATCGCGGTGGAGATCAGCGGCCAGCTCATGTAGCGGGGGTGGATGCCCGCGTACGTCCAGGGGGCGATGCCGGCGGCCTTGATCTGCCGGCACAGCGCGATGTGGTCGTCCCAGGTCTTGCCGTACGCCCAGTTGCGCTCGGTGAGGAGCTTGGTGGAGTGCCAGATGCCGTAGACGGTGTAGGTGTAGTTGAGCACCAGGAACCGGCCGTCGTAGGAACCGACCTCGACCGCGCCGGGCAGCAGGGTGTCGCGCACCTTCTTGCCGGGGACGTCCAGGCTGGGCGCGTCGAGCAGCTCGCCGAGGTCGGCGAGGGCGTTCTGGGAGACCAGTCCGTTGAAGTCGATCTGCCCGGCGCCGGAGTTGTTGACCACGTCCGGCGGGGTGCCGTCGACGAAGCGCGGCTGGAGGGTCTTGCTGATCTCCTGCGTGGCGGAGTGCTTGATCGTCGCCTTTGGGTACCTCTCGGTGTACATGGCCTCGTGGGCCTTGGCGTACTCCTCGCCGAAGCCGCCGCTGAAGATGACCACCTCCAGCGGCGCGTCCTCCTTGACGCCGAGGGGGTTCTGCTCGCTCTTGGTGCCCTGGTAGGCGTCGGTGCCGTCGCTGTCGTCACCACCACCGGTGGCGCACCCGGCGAGCAGGCCGGCGGCGGGGGTGGCCAGCAGGCCGGCGGCGGCGGTACGCCGCAGGATGTCACGCCTGTTCATGGTTTCTCCTCGGATCCGGTTGCCGGCGGCCGCCGGTGGCTTGGGGGAGACGGCCTGCCGTTCGAGGCGGCGGGGGAATTTGTCTTCAGTTAGCAACAAGTTGCTGAAGAATTTCTACGGCAGCGACGCGCGGACTTCAAGACCCGATGACCGATCCGTTATCACCACCGGCCACACCGGACGTGGCATACCCTCGCTGCATGCGCCGACTGCGGCGGCTCGCCGCGGCCACGCCGGCTGGCCGGGAACGGTTCGTCGACCTGCTCCGGGGGCTCGCGATCCTCATGGTCGTTCTCGGTCACTGGACGATCGCGACCATCGGGTACGACGCGGCCGGCCGGCCGACCGGGCGTTCGGCGCTGCCCGACCTGCCGTGGGCGTACCCGCTGACCTGGGTGGCCCAGGTGATGCCGGTGTTCTTCCTGGTCGGCGGCTATGCCAACGCGGCCTCGCTGGCCGCGCGACGGGCTCGGGGCGGCGACGCGACCGGGTGGCTGCTGGACCGGTCGGCCCGGCTGCTGCGCCCCACCACCGCGTTGCTGCTGACCCTCGCCGGCGGCGCGGCCCTGGCGACGTCGCTCGACGCGCCGCCCACGCTGGTCCGCACCGTCGTCTGGTTCGCCACCATCCCGCTGTGGTTCCTCGCCGCCTATCTGCTGGTGGTGCCGCTGACCCCGGCGATGACGGCGCTGCACCGGCGGTTCGGGCCGGCGGTGCCGGTCGTCCTGGTCGCGCTGGTGGCGGCCGGCGACCTGGGACGCGCGCTGGGCCCGGCGGAACTGGCCCTGCCCAACTACCTGCTCGGCTGGCTCGCCGTGCACCAGCTCGGCATCGCCTGGCACGACGCCCGCGCCGGTCCCACCCGCCGTGGCCGGCTGCCGCTGTCCCGGCGCGCCGGCGCGCTGCTGCTGGCCGGGGGCCTCGGCGCCACCGTGCTGCTCACCACGGTCGGGCCGTACCCGGTGGCGATGCTGAACGTGCCCGGCGAGCGGCTGGACAACGCCGCCCCGCCGAGCGTCGCGCTGCTCACCCTGGCCACCGCCCAGCTCGGCCTGATCCTGCTGGTCCGCGACCCGGCCGAGCGGTGGTTGCGGCGCACCCGGCCGTGGCTGGCGGTGATCGCGGTGAACGCCGTCGTGCTCACCGTCTTCCTGTGGCACCTGACCGCCGTGATCCTCCTCGTCGGCGCCCTGGACGCGGTCGGGCTGCTGCCCACCCCGCCGGGCGGTTCGGCGGCCTGGTTCGCCTGGCGGCTGCCCTGGGTGCTGCTGCTCGCCGTGGTGCTGGCCGCCCTGGTCGCGGTGTTCGGCCGGATCGAGGCCGGCGGCGGGCCGGGTCGCGCCGAACCGGGTCGGACCGCCGCCGGGCCGCGCCGCGGTCGGGCCCGGTGGCGCGCCGCGCTCACCGCCGCCGCCTTCGCCGCCGTGGTGTACGCGCTGGTGCTCAACGCCCGCACCCCGAGGGCCGACCCCGAGCCGCTGGGCCTGCCGGTGCCGGCCCTGGTGGCGTACGTCGCCGGGGCCGGCACCCTGCGGCTGCTCAGGACTGGGTGGGGAAACCAAGGTTGATCCCACCGTGCCGCGGGTCGAGCCAGCGGCTGGTGACGACCTTGCCCCGGGTGTAGAACCGCACCCCGTCCTCGCCGTGCGCGTGCAGGTCGCCGAAGAGGGAGGACTTCCAGCCGCCGAAGGAGTGGTAGGCCATCGGCACCGGGATCGGCACGTTGATCCCGACCATCCCGGCCTCCACCTCGTGCTGGTAGCGCCGGGCCGCGCCGCCGTCGTTGGTGAAGATCGCCGTGCCGTTGCCGTACGGGCTGGCGTTGACCAGGTCCACCGCCTCGTCGTACGAGCCGACCCGCAGCACCGACAGCACCGGGCCGAAGATCTCGTCGGTGTAGATCGACATGTCCGGGGTGACCCGGTCGAACAGCGTCGGACCGAGCCAGAACCCGCCGGGGTCACCGTCCGGCTCGACCTGCCGGCCGTCCACCACCGGCACCGCACCGGCGGCCACCCCGGCCTCGACGTAGCCCCGGACCCGCGCGGCGTGCTCGGCGGTGACCAGCGGGCCCATGTCACAGCCGCGCCGCCCGTCGCCGGTACGCAGCCCGGCCACCCGCTCGGCGATCCGCGCCACCAGGTCGTCGGCGATCGGCTCCACGGCGACCAGCGCGGAGATCGCCATGCACCGCTCCCCCGCCGAGCCGAAACCGGCGTTCACCGCCGCGTCGGCCGCCAGGTCCAGGTCGGCGTCGGGCAGCACCACCATGTGGTTCTTCGCCCCGCCGAGGGCCTGCACCCGCTTGCCGGCGGCGGTGCCGCGCTGGTGGACGTACCGGGCGACCGGGGTGGAGCCGACGAACGAGACCGCCCGCACGACCGGGTGGTCCAGCAGGGCGTCGACCGCCTCGGCGTCGCCGTTGACCACGTTGAGCACCCCGTCGGGCAGGCCCGCCTCGACGAACCACTCGGCCAGCAGCAGCGCCGCGCTCGGGTCCTTCTCGCTCGGCTTGAGCACCACCGTGTTGCCGGCCGCCACCGCCACCGGGACGAACCACAGCGGCACCATCACCGGGAAGTTGAACGGCGAGATCACCGCGACCACGCCCAGCGGCTGCCGGATGGTGTACGAGTCGACCTCGCTCGACACGTTCTCGCTGAACGCGCCACGCAGCGCCGAGGGAAGGCCGCAGGCGTACTCGATGACCTCCAGCCCGCGTTGCACCTCGCCGGCGGCGTCGGCGAGCACCTTGCCGTGCTCGGCGGTGATCACCTCGGCGAGCCGGTCGCGCCGGGCGTGCACCAGCTCGCGGAAGGCGAACAGCACCGCCGTCCGGCGGGCCAGGCTGACGTCCCGCCAGCTCCGCGCGGCCCGCTCCGCCGCGTCGACCGCGACCGCGACGTCCGCGGCGGAGGCCAGCTCCACCTGACCGGTACGCCGTCCGGTGGCCGGGTCGAACACGTCACCGCGCCGCTCCGACGCGCCGCCGACCCGCTTGCCGTCCACGAAGTGCCCGATGGTGGGTAGGGCGCTCACGCCGCCACCGCCTCGGCGACGCAGGAGCGGATCGCCTCGACCAGGATGGCCAGGCCCTCCCGGGCCTCGTCCTCGGTCAGCGTCAGCGGCGGGCCCATCCGCAGCACGTTGCCGTGCAGGCCACCCTTGCCGGCGAGCAGGCCGCCGGCCCGGCACGCCTCGAAGACACGGGTGGTCAGCACCGGATCGGGCTCCGTGGTGCCCGGACGGACGAACTCGACGCCGAGCATGAGGCCCCGGCCGCGTACCTCGGCGACCCGGTCGAGACCGGCCACGGCGGCGCGCAGGCCGTCGGCGAGGATCGCGCCGACGCGGGCCGCGTTGGCCTGCAGGTCGTGGTCGCGCAGGTAGTCCAGGACGGCGTTGCCGGCGGCGGCGGACAGCGGGTTGCCGCCGAAGGTGGAGAAGCTGATCCCGGACACCGAGTCCAGCACGTCGGCCCGGCCGACCACGCCGGCAAGGGCGAAGCCGTTGCCGACGCCCTTGGCGAAGGTGAGCAGGTCCGGCGTCACCCCGTGCGCCTGGTAGCCCCAGAAGTGCTCGCCGGTGCGACCCCAGCCGGTCTGCACCTCGTCGCTGACCAGCAGGATGCCGTGCTCGTCGAGCACCTTCTTCCAGGCGGCGAAGAGGCCGTCCGGCGGGGCCACGAAACCGCCGACCCCCTGGATCGGCTCGGCGATCAGGCAGGCCACGTCACCGGCGGTCTGGGTGGCCAGCACCTCACGCAGGTCCTCCACCGCCGCGTCGATCCGGTCGGCCTCGGGCAGCCGGGACAGCAGCCCGCGCACCCGATCGCCGGAGTGCAGCCAGGCCACCTGGAGGGGGTTGAGGCCGCTGACCGACCAGTTGCGGTTGCCGGTGACGCCCATCGCCGCGTACGACCGGCCGTGGTAGCTGTTGCGTACCGCCAGGACCTGGTGCGAGCGGCGGAAGTTGGTGGCGACCAGCAGCGCCGCCTCGTTCGCCTCGGTGCCGGAGTTGGTGAAGAACACCCGCGCGTCCGGGATCCCGGACAGCCGGGCGATCTTCTCGGCCAGCTCGACCTGCTGCCGGATCAGGTAGATCGTGGAGGTGTGCACGATGCCGGTACGCAGCTGGCGCTCCACCGCCTCGCGGATCTCCGGGATGTCGTAGCCGATCGAGTTGGTCAGCACCCCGCCGAAGAAGTCCAGGTAGGTGCGACCCTGCGCGTCGGTCACCCGGCGGCCGGAGCCGGAGACCAGCTCGATCGGGTCGGCGTAGTAGAGCATCATCCAGGAGGGCAGCACGGCCCGGTGCCGGGCCAGCAGGTCGTCGGTGGTCATGGTGGCACCTCTCAGCGCGGTCGGCGTCCCCGCACGCTCTCATCACCCCATGCCAGGGACAACTGTCACTGTGTAGCGCGAGCCCACCATCCCGCTGACACCACGTCAACCCCGGAAGGGTACGAATTCCGGGGCTTGAGACGCAACGGACACCTGTTTACGGTGGTGAGGAGACGCTTCGGAGACGGGATCCGTGGCGACGGACCGGCGCGACCCGATCCCTGGGACGGGCTGCCGTCGCGGGTAGCATCCGGCGGGTGCGGATCCGGGACGTGGCCCTGCCGAGCGCCCCCGGCGAGGTGGCCGAGGGCGTACGGCGATGGCTGCAGGCGCCGTCGCTGCGGTCGCTGGTCGGGCACTTCGGCGGCGACTGGCCCACCGGCGACCTCAGCGAGGTCCTCGCCGCCCTCGACGCGTTCTCCGCCCGGCACTGGGACTTCCGGGCCGGCCGGGAACGCCCGGACGCCCGGGAACCGGCCCTCGACCCGCACACCGTCGCGCTCGTCCTGGACGCCGCCGCCGCGCTCGGCCTGGTGCGCCCCGTGCCGCCACGCCGGGGCACCTACGCCCACCTGGTGGTGCTGGGCGGCCTCGCGCACGCCTGCCTGCGCCGCGTCGCGTACGCCGCCCACCTGCTGCGCGCCGGCACCCGGGTCACCGGCGAGGTGGCGGTGCTGGGCAGCTTCCGGCCGCTGTCCGACGTGGAGCGCCGCACCCTGGCCGACGGCGGGCTGCCGGCCGGCGACACCGAGGTGGCGGTGCTGGACGCGGCCGTCCGGCGGCTGTTCGGCGTGGCCGCTCCCACCGAGCAGGACGGCCACCACGCCGGGCACCCGCACCACCGGTGGTCCTCGCGGACCTACCACCCGCCGGGGCTGCCGCCGGTCCGGGTGCTGGCCGCCCCGTCCAGCGAGCCGGAGCGCCGCCGCGCGCACACCGCCGACACCCAGCGCTTCTGGGCCGGACACGTCCGGCTCTCCCCCGACGACCAGGTGCTCTGCGTGACCGCGCCGATCTACGTGCCGTTCCAGCACTGCGACGCGCTGCGCACCCTCGCCCTGCCGTACGGCTGCGGGGTGGAGACCGTCGGCGTCGACCCGGCGCTGCCCGACGTGGCGGTGCTGCCCGAGCCGACGCTCACCCCGGGGCGCTACCTCCAGGAGATCCGCTCGGCCATCCGCTCGATGCGCGCCCTGCTGGTGTAAGGAAGGGCCCCTTATTAACGCCTGGTGTCCTATAAGGGTCCCTTCCTAACGCCGCAGGGCGGAAACCGGGCTGCGTGGCACGGGCGGCGGCCGGTAGCCTCCCCGGCACGGCGAGGGCGGCTCCTGGGCGTGCTTCCTTCTTTCCCTTTTCTGCAAAAAAGTTCTAGCGCGCCCGATCTCCGCCCTCGCCGCCTGCCGTACCCCCGCAGGAGGTGACGTGACCACCCAGGTGCCCGCCCGCACGACCGCCCCACCAACGCACGGGCTCGCGGTCACGTTGGCGCGCCGTGGTCTGGTCGCACCGGAGCTGCTCACCGACCCGGGTGGGAAGGTCAAGCGGGCCGGGAGGCGTCCGCCCAGCACGCACGAGGGCGTGGTCGCGCTGGAGGCCGACGTCCTGGCCCTCGGCTGGCTGCTCGGTCCCCGGCTGCGGGCGCGGTTCGCCGCACTGCCCGCCGACCGGCTCGGGACCGCCGGCCGGGCCCTGCTCGCCGTCCTGGGACGACTCGTCGGCGCGGACGTCCCGCACGTGCCCCTGTTCCGAAACTTCCCGCGCCGGGTGCCGGCCGACACCGACCAGCTCTTCGTCGACCGGGTCTTCGCGCTGCTGCTCCAGCAGCCCGACCAGCCCTGTGTCCTGTGTGGAGCCAGGCGCACCGTGTTGCCGGTCTCGCCCTGCGCGCACCTGGTCTGTCCGGCCTGCTGGGACGAGGGCTACACGGGGTGCCCGATCTGCCACCGGCGCATCGACAGCGAGGGACCGTTCCTCGTCGTCACCGCCCCGCCACGCGGCGGCCGGACGCTGCCGATGCCACGCCGTGCCGCCCTGCTGGAGCTGGCCGAGGACACCGGCCGTGCCGTGCACGAGGCACTGGCGTCCCTGCTCGCCCGGCGTACGCCCCTGTCCGACAGCGACCGGGCGGACCTGACGGTCCTGCTGGAGCACGCGGGGCCGGCGGACGCCGGTTGGCTGCCGGCGGACATCCCGGTACGCGAGACGCGGGCGCTGGTGCTGGGTCGGCTGCTCGCCGGGCCGGCGTCGGCCGAGCTGACGGCGGACCTGCTCGACCGCTACGTCGGCACCGCCACCGACGCCTTGCGCCTGCTGTGGGTGCTGCACGGCGGGGACGCCGGCCTGGTCACGCCCCCGCCACGGCACCGGTCGCTGCCCCGGCCGTTGCGCCGGGCGCTGCTGGGCCGGCTGGACGCGTTGCCGCTGCCGGCGCTGACCGACGACCTGCTGCGGCACCATGCCCGCTGGTCGCGCGCGGCCGAATCACTGCACCCGTTCGATCAGGCCGACCGGCACCCGCGCGCGGCGCTCGCCTTCGCGGTGCTGCGCGGCACGCGGGCCGACCCGGCGACGCCGCTGGGTCGGCTGCTGCGCGCCACTTCCGACACCGAACCGTCCGTTCGGCTGGAGGGCGACCGGTTCCGGGTCACCCGGTGGGCCGGCCGCGTCGAGGGGGCGCTGCGCGACGGCGACACCGACCGGGCGCTCACGCTGCTGGCCGGGCGGCCGGGTGAGCTGCTGCGCCGGGTCGTCGCGCTGGGGGCGAGTGTGGACGATCCGACAACGCTGCTGGCGACGGTGGCGACCGCCGTCCGTACCGTCTCGCCGGGCGTGCTGCTCGCGGCCGTGGGCGCGGTACGCGCGGCGACCTGGCCGGCCGGCACGCGGCTGTTCTTCCCGCGCGGCGGGCGGGCCCGGCTGTGGGCGCAGCCGGACCGGCGCGACCGGCTGCCGGCCGACCTCGGCGGCGAGTTGGACGCCCTGCTCACCGGCGAGCTGCGGCGACGGGCGGCGCTGTTGCCGCCGGCCGGGGTGGCGGTGCTCGACGCCGGTCTGGCCGACCTGATCGCGCCGTTCACCGAGCGCACCGCGTCGGCCGCGCTCGTCACGCTGCCTCGGGGCAGCGCGCAGCCCCTGCCCTCCGACCGTCGGGTGCGGCTGTTCCTGCACTGGACCGAGCCGGCCGGCACCCGGGTGGACCTGGACCTGTCGGTGGCGCTGGTCGCCGACGACGGCGGGTTCGTCGGCTGGTGCGACTACACCCGGCTGCGGTTCGGCGACCGCGCGGCACTGCACTCCGGGGACCTGACGTCCGCGCCGGCACCGCTGGGCGCCAGCGAGTTCGTCGACCTCGACCTGGCCGAGCTGCGCAAGCGGGACATCCGGTACGTGGCGATGGTCGTGTTCAGCTACAACGACGTGCCGTTCGAGACCATGACCGACGCGTTCGCCGGGCTGATGGGCGACCCGGAGCGGGGTGCGCCCTTCGAACCGAAGGCGGTCGAGCAGCGCTTCGACCTCACCGGCGCCGGCAAGGTGGCCACGCCCCTGCTCATCGACGTGCGGACCGGCACGGTGCGCTGGGTCGACGCGGCGATGACCGGCACCGGCACGCACCACTCGGTGGCCCGCTACTCGCGCACGCTGGCCCGGCTCACCGCCGCGGCCGACGAGCACTTCGCCGCCGGGCGGCGGGTCAGCCTGTGGGAGGTGGCCTGCTGGCACGCCGGCAGCCGGGCGACCACGGTGGTCGTGCGGCATCGCGACGGCGGCACGGCGACCTACCGTCGGGATCCGGGCGAGGACGACGCGTCCTTCACCGCCCGGCTGACCGCGCTCGGGCCGGCCGACGTCGGCCCGGCGCCGACCACGCCGCCGGGGTTCGCGGCGCTGGTCCGGGGCGACCTGCCGGTGGCGGAGGGGGCGTGGGTCTACGCGCTGTACCGGACCCGGCTGGACGTCGAGCACCTGCGCCTGCTCGACGCGCCCGACCTGGTCGCCGAGTTGGCGCCGGCGGACTGAGCGGCAGGGGACGCTCAGTCCGCGGCGGTGTCCCGGACGGCCTGGGCGAAAACCTCGGAGCGGTGCTCGAAGTTGCGGAACCGGCCGTAGCTGGGCGCCGCCGGCGACAGCAGCACCACGCCGCCCGGCGCGGTCACCGCGCGGGCCAGCCGGACCGCGTCGACCAGGTCGTCGACCGATTCGGTACGCACCTTCGGCAGCCCGGCCAGCGCGGCGACGATCCGGGGCCCGCTGTCCGGGATGCCGATCACGGTGATCTCGCGTTCCGCGAGGTGCTCGGCCAGCGGGGTGTAGTCCAGGCCCCGGTCGGTGCCGCCGACGATCACCGTCAACGGCCGTCCGTCGTACGCGTCGATGGCGTGCATGGCCGCGTACGGGCTGGTGGCGAGGGTGTCGTCGACGAAGGTGAGGCCGGACGGGTCGGCGATCTCGGTGAGCCGGTGGGCGAGGCCCTGGAACTCGGCCACCGCCACCGCGAGGGTGTCCCGGCGGGCGGCCACGTCCACGCCGAGGGCGTCGAGCACGGCCAGCGCGACACACAGGTTGCCCTCGTTGTGCCGGCCGACCAGCGGCAGCACCGCGCGGGCGAACAGCGGCCGGTCGCCGAGGTGGAACCAGGGCGCGCCGTCCGGACCCGGGGCCACGTGCGCGGTGTCCGGGGCGCCGACCCGGACGGCCGGACGGTCACCCAGCTCGGCGGCGAGCCGCGGGTCGGCCCCGTTGACCACGACCGTCTCCGGGCCGTGCGCGAGCAGGTTCAGCTTGTCCCGGTAGTACTCCCGCTCCCCGCCGTGCGCGTCCAGGTGCTCGGGGAACAGCGCGGTGACCACCGCCACCCGGGGCGAGTCGGTCAGGTCGCTGCACTGGTAGCTGGACAGCTCCAGCACGTACAGCTCGGCCTCCGGCAGGTCCAGCGTCGGCACGCCGATGTTGCCGCCGAACACGTTGGGCCGGTCCACCGCCGTCAGCAGGTGGCTGATCAGGCTGGACGTGGTGCTCTTGCCCTTGCTGCCGGTCACCCCGACGGTGCGGGCGGCGTGGTCGGCCATCCACAGCGCGGTGCCCTGGGTGACGGTCGCCCCCCGGTGGCGCAGCTCGACCAGCCACGGGTGGGTGTTGGGCACGCCGGGCGAGCGGACCACCACGTCGGCGGCGGCCAGCCGCTCGAAGCCCTCCGCGCCGGTGACCAGCGGCGCGGCCTCGGCCAGCGGACCCTCCCACGGCAGGCTGAGGAAGTTGGCGCTGTCGTCGACCGCGACCAGGTCGGCCGGGCCGTGCGCGGCGATCGCGATCACCGCGGCCCGGCCCTCCCGGCCGGCCCCCCAGACGGCGACGGTACGGCCCCGCAGGTCAGACAGGCGCACGCGTGATCTCCTCCAGGTCGGCCTTGCGGCAGGGGTCCAGGTCCGGCACACCCGGACACGACGGGGTGAACCAGGGCCTAGTATGGCGTGTGCCCAACGAGCAGCTCCGGCGGATGGACGCCTTCACCTTCCCGTCCTACTCGATCGACCTCGCCACCGGTGAGGTGTTGTTCGACTACGCCCTCACCGGTCCCGACGGGGAGCAGCGGTTCACCGAGGTGGTCACGCTGCCGCTGCCCGACGCGCCCCCGTCGGACGACACGGTGGCGACCCTGGGCCGGGTGCTGGAGCTGCTGCACGTGGTGGCCGGGGTCAGCTACTACAAGACCGCCGCGCCGGACCGGCTGGTGCTGCCGGCGCCGCTGGGCGCGGCCGCCGCCGCCCTGGTCACCGCCGTCTACACCAAGGGCCTCGCGGAGTACGCGTACCGCAACCAGTTGCCGCACGTGCTGGAGCTGACGCCGGAGGTGCCGGCCGGCACCGTCTCCCCCGCCCGGGTGTACGACGACTCCGACCGTCGCCCCCTGTCCGCCGTCGGCGGTGGCAAGGACTCCATCGTGAGCCTGGAGGCGCTGCGTCGGGCCGGCTTCGACCCGGTGCCCTTCTCGGTCAACCCGAATCACGTGATCGTCTCGGTGAACGAGGCGTCCGGCCTGACCCCGCTGGCCGCCCGGCGGCGGATCGACCCGGTGCTGTTCGAGCTGAACGCGGCGGGCGCGCGCAACGGGCACATCCCGGTCACCGCGATCAACTCGCTGATCGCCGTCGCCACCGCCGTGCTGCACGGCCTCGGCCCGGTGGTGATGTCCAACGAGCGCTCCGCGTCCGACCCGAACCTGGTCTGGAACGGCCACGAGATCAACCACCAGTGGTCCAAGGGGGTGCAGGCCGAGGGGCTGCTGCGGGCGGCGCTCGCCGAGCACGCCGGGCTCACCGAGCCGTACTTCTCGCTGCTGCGCTCCCTGTCCGAGCTGCACATCGCCCGGCTGTTCGCCGCGATCGACCGCTACGACGACGTGGTGACCAGCTGCAACGCGGCGTTCAAGCTGCGCGACGCCAGCGAGCGCTGGTGCCGGAACTGCCCCAAGTGCCGGTTCGTCTTCCTGGCCATGGCACCGTTCATGCCGCGCGAGCGGATCACCCACATCTTCGGTGGCGACCTGCTCGCCGACGACACCCAGGTCCCGGGCTACCGGGAACTGCTCGGCGTGGACGGGCACAAGCCGTTCGAGTGCGTCGGCGAGGTGGAGGAGTCGGTGGTGGCGTTGAGCCTGCTCGCCGAGCAGGACCAGTGGCGCGACGCCCCGGTGGTCCGCGCCCTGGTCGACGCCGTGCCGGAGACCGCGTGGCAGACGGCGGCCCGGAGTGACGTCTTCACCCCGGGCGGCCCGAACCACGTCCCCCCCGCCTACGCGAAGGTCCTGGAAGCCCTGAGCTGACCCATCCCCACCCGCCGGGCGGAGCGGTCAATCCCCGCGCGGTGTTGATGTCGTCGACACCGATGTCGTCCATCCCGTCACTGTTCGCGAGTGGACTTGAGGTCAATCGGCACCTTCGGGAACTCCGCCGTTGCGGGGAAGGGCAGCCGCGATGCAGTCGAGGACGCGCTGGAGCCCGTTCCGGAACTGGTCGTCGCGGCTCAGGTGCGGCTGGCGCGCCTCCATCACGATCTTGGTGAAGATCGGGTACCTGCCACTTTTCACCAGCCGGTCGACGTACGGGTAGCTCCGCGCCATCCACTCCGACTCGCTGAGCCCGCAGCGGCGGAACTCCTTGGCCGAGCTGATCTCTTCGCGGACGGTGCCCTCGATGTAGCCGTTCAGCATGGCTATCAGGCCGAGGTTCTCGTCGATGGAGACGAAGGCGTCGAGCACTCCCATCAGCCGTTCGATCAGGAGCAGCTGGTGGGGGCCGAAGCTGGGGAGTGACCGCTGCACGGTGGCGATCCAGGGATGCCTCAGCCACATGGCCCGCAGCCCGTCGGCGTAGCGGGTCAGGTCGGCGCGCCAGTCGCCGGAGGGCATGCCGGTGGCGTCGATCTCGCCGAGCACCTGGTCGGCCATGAGCTCGACCAGGTCGTCGCGGCTCGGGACGTACCGGTAGAGGGACATCGCGCCGGCGCCGATCTCGGCGGCGATCCGCCGCATGGTGGCGGCCTCCAGCCCCTCGGCGTCGGCGATCCGGATCGCCGCCTCGGTGATCTGCGCGCGGCTGTAGGCCGGCTTCGGCCCGTGGGAGGGGCGCTCGGGTCGCATCCAGATGTTCACGTACTCGGCGTCGGCCACCGCTTCACCCTCCCGGTTGCGTACATCGTACCCAGCACCCTAATCTGGCCGCCATGACCGCGTACAACGTACCCAGTGTAGGGATCTCGGCGGATCCGATCGTGGTCGCCGAGGGGCTGCACAAGTCCTTCGGCGACACCCGTGCGCTGCGAGGGCTGGACCTGAGCGTTCCGAGAGGAACGGTCTGCGGCGTGCTGGGGCCCAACGGCGCGGGGAAGACGACCGCGGTGCGCATCCTCGCGACCTTGTCCGACCCCGATGCCGGGCACGCCCGTATCGCCGGATACGACGTCGTCCGCGATGCCGGCAAGGTGCGCGAGCGGATCGGGCTCGCGGGCCAGTACGCCGCCGTGGACGACAAGCTCACCGGCCGCGGCAACCTGCGAATCTTCGGGCGCCTCTACCACCTGTCCCGCCGCGAGGCGCACCGGCGGGCCGACGAGCTGCTCGACCGCTTCGGGCTGATGGACGACGCCGATCGCCCGGTCGCCGGCTACTCCGGCGGCATGCGACGCCGCCTCGACCTGATCACCAGCCTCATCCTTCGCCCCGACGTGCTCTTCCTGGACGAACCCACCACCGGCCTGGATCCGCGCAGCCGCGGCGAAATCTGGGACAGCATCCGCGAGCTGGTGGCCGACGGCACCACGGTGCTGCTCACCACCCAGTATCTGGACGAAGCCGATCACCTGGCCGACCACATCGCCGTGATCGACCACGGGCAGGCGATCGCCACGGGCACGCCCGACGCGCTGAAGGCCACGATCGGGGACCGCCTCGACGTCACCCTCGAGGACCCCGCCGCGCTGCCGGAGGCGATGACCGTCCTGAACACCCTGGCCGGCACCGAACCAACGACGACCGACGACGACCGGCTCAGCGTCGCCCTGCCAGCCACCGGCCCCCGGCTCGCCGACATCGTGCGCGAGCTCGACCACGCCGGAGTCGCCGCCGCCGACGTGAGCCTGCGCCGCCCCACCCTCGACGAGGTGTTCCTACGCCTCACCGACCGCAAGGAGCCCGTCAGATGACCGCCCCCACCTCACCACTGCGTCGGCTGGGCTGGACGCTCACCGACGGGCTGACCCTGGTCGGCCGGGAGCTGGGACGGCTGCGGCAGGAACCTGGGCAGATCGTCGCCGCGCTGGTCTTCCCGATCATCATGGTGGTGCTGTTCGGGTACGTCTTCGGCAGCGCGATCCAGGTGCCGGACGGCGGCGACTACCGCGAGTACCTCATGCCCGGCCTGTTCGCGATGGTGACCTTCTCCGCGTGGTTGGGGGTCATGACGAGGATGGCCACCGAAGCGACCCGCGGCGTGATGGACCGGTTCCGCTCCATGCCGATGGCGCGCTTGGCGGTGCCACTCGGCCAGACCGGTGCCGACCTGCTGACCGGCCTGCTGATGCTGGCCATCATGGTGAGCGCGGGACTGCTGGTGGGCTGGCAGCCGCACCGCGGCCTGATCCCCACGGCCCAGGCGTTCCTGCTGATGATCGTGCTCCGGTACGCGCTGAGCTGGGTGGGCGTCTATGTGGGCCTGGCGGTGAAGAACGACCAGGTCGCCGACGCGCTGGTGCCGCTCGGCCTGCCGTTCACGATGCTGTCGAACGCGTTCGTCCCGACCGACGGCATGCCGGGCTGGCTGCGCTTCCTGGCCGACTGGAATCCGGTGAGCGCGCTCACCGCCGCCGCACGGGACCTGTTCGGCAACCCGGGCGCCCCGTCCGGAAACGTGGCCTGGCCACTCGCGCATCCGGTGACCGCCGTCCTGCTCTGGTCGGCCGCGCTGCTGGTGATCTTCGTCCCGCTGTCACTGCGCGCCTTTACGCGCAGCGGACGCTGAACGCCTCCAGACACCGAGGGACACGGTCGTCACCGGGGCGAGGGGCGCGGTCAGGGGGTGCGGATGGCGTCCAGGGCGAGCAGGGCGACGTGCAGGGACAGCGAGGCCTCGACGGAGTCGAGGTCGACGTCGAGGATGCGTCCGATCCGGGCCAGCCGTTCGTAGAAGGCGGGCCGGGACAGGTGGGCCGCGGCCGCCGCGGCGGACTTGTTCCGGCCGGCGTCCAGGTACGCGCGCAGGGTGCCGAGCAACTGCTCCCGGGGGTGCTGCGCGTCGTACGCCAGCAGGGCACCCAGCTCGCGCTCGACGAACGTCTGCACCCGCGGTTCGTCCCGCAGCAGGTGCAGCAGGCCGGCGAGCCCGACGTGCGGCAGCCGGAAGACCGGCAGTTCCCGGCGGTCCCGGCGGGCGGCGTCGGCGATCTGCCGCGCCTCGACCAGCGAGCGGCGCGCCTCGCGTGGGCTGCCGACGCCGGTGCCGGCGGCGATGATGACCGCACCGGAGCCGGTCGTCCGCCCAGCGGTGGGGCGGGTCGGTTCGGGGCGGCTCCGGCGCAGCGCGGCGGCGAACGCGGCCAGCGCCCGGTCCTCGGCGGCCGGCCCGGGCAGGGCCAGCAGCGCGCCCACCGCCTGGTCGTCGACGGCGCTGGTGAGCGCGGTCAGTTTTGCCTCCCGCAGCGCCTGACCGACCGCCTCGGCCAGGTCCCGCAGCCGGGCCGGCCCGGCCTCCGGGTCCGGCTCGCCGGTCGCCGTGCCGTCACCGGTCGCGGCGCCGTCGTCGGTCCGGTGCCGGACCACGACGCCGACCAGGTGCCGGCGGTCCAGCACCACGCCGAGCGCCCGGGCCCGCAACGCCACCTCGTCGACCGGCCGGGAGTGGTCGAGCAGCGCGGTGAGCAGGGTGCGGTGGATCTGCCGTTCCAGTCCCTCGGCGTCGCGGCGGATGAGCCTTCCCAGCGCCAACGTGGAGGCGGCCCGCTCGACCAGGATGGTGAGCCGGGTCGGCGGCGCGAGCCCCCGCACCTCGGCGCCGGGGCGCAGGTCGCCGCTGGAGGGCCAGCGCAGCAGCAGGCGTCCCCAGTCCTGGCCCCGGGCGCCGACGGTGGTCACCAGCCAGCCGCTGTCCGGGTCGTACGCCGTCCGCCCGGCCGGCTGGACCCGCCGCGAGTGCTGTTCCCACCCGTCGAGCAGCAGCTCGGCGCTCTCCCCCGCCGGGTCGTACGCGAGCACCTGCCGGGACAGGTTCTCCAGCACCACCGGGCAGCCGGACAGTTCGGCGGCCTGCCGCACCACCTCGCCCGGTCCGGCGCCCTCCACGGACAGCTCGGTGAACCGCTGGTGGATCTCCTCGGTGGCCCGCAGCTCGGTCAGCTGCGCGTCCACGATCAGCGCGTGCACCGCCTCGGTGATCCGGACGAACGGGGTCGCCCGCCGCAGTTCGACCAGCGGCAGGCCGCGCCGTTCGGCGGCGGCGGCCATCACCCGGGGCACGCCGCTGTCGTACCGGCGGCCCAGCTCGACCACCAGGCCGGACACTCCCACGTCGGCCAAGTCGCCGATGAAGGCGCGCAGTCCCGCGTCGTCGGCGGGCAGGCCGATGCCGGTGGTGAGCACCAGTTCGCCGCCGTTGAGCAGGGTGGCGATGTCCGGTACCTCGGCCACGTGCACCCAGCGGACCGGCGCGTCCAGGCCGCCGTCGCCGGCGACCAGGCGCGGGGCGCCGTGGCGGACCGGATCCAACGCGAGGACTTCACGCACGGTAGGGAACACGGCCGACACGCTACCGTCCGTGACCACTGCCGCGCGATCGGCCGGCCGGCGCCCTCACATCGGGTCGTCGCGGCCCAACTCCCAGCAGGCCACCGCGGTGGCGGCGGCGACGTTGAGCGAGTC
Organism: Micromonospora endolithica; assembly: GCF_003626595.1. GTDB lineage: Bacteria > Actinomycetota > Actinomycetes > Mycobacteriales > Micromonosporaceae > Micromonospora > Micromonospora endolithica. The sequence continues at coordinate 472,364 of NZ_RBAK01000001.1, forward strand.
GACGCCGCGCCGCATCGGGATGACCACCCGTACGTCGCTGCCGTCCATCGCCGCCCGGGTCAGCCCGGCGCCCTCCGCGCCGAGCAGCAGCGCGGAGCGGGCCCGGGCGGCGGGATCGAGGCGCTGGATCGGCACCGCGTCCGGCGCGGGGGTCATCGCCAGCACCGTGAAGCCGGCCGCGCGGACGTCACCGAGCGCGTCCGGCCAGGGCGCCAGGGTGGCGTACGGCACGGCGAACACCTCGCCCATGCTGACCCGTACGCTGCGCCGGTAGAGCGGGTCGGCGCAGGACGGGGAGAGGAGCACCGCGTCCACGCCGAGCCCCGCCACGGCCCGGAAGATCGCGCCGACGTTGGTGTGGTTGTTGACGTCCTCCAGGATCACCACCCGGCGGGCGGTGGCCAGCACCTCGGCGGCGGTGGGCAGCGGCTTGCGCCGGAACGAGGCGAGCACTCCCCGGTGTACGTGGAAGCCGGTGGCGCGTTGCAGCACGTCCGGGGTGGCCGCGTACACCGGGGCCTCGCCGGTGTCCAGGTCGGCGAGCTGGTCGACGCGCTTGGCATCCACCAGGTAGGACCGGGCCGGGTAGCCGGCGCGCAGCGCGCGGCGCAGCACCAGCTCGCCCTCGGCGATGAACAGGCCGTGCGGCGGCTCCCAGCGGGTGCGCAGCTCGACGTCGGTCAGCGCGCGGTAGTCGGCGAGCCGTTCGTCGTCCGGGTCGATGATCTGGTGGACGGGCACCGGACGATTCTGCCGGACCCGCCGCAGGTCACCGGCGGGCACCCGGCGTGTTACCGGTAATATTCCGGAAGTTCGATACCGCCCTGTCCTGCTTCACGGCGAGATCGGGCCGATTCTCCGAGGGACTGCCGGTTGAGGTTTCCCGAAACATTCCACTAATATCGACTCTCGCGGATGAGCACAGCCACACCTGAGCTTCCGCAGGCACCCGGGCGGCCTGCGTGGGTCACGGACGGCGCCCCTGGGCAGCGTCGATCCGGCACCCGCACCCCACCACTTCACCCCCGGAAGGCACCCACCATGAGTGATCCCGTGGTCCCCCGCACGGAGGACCGACCGAGTCGGGCGCGTAACGCCCGGCGGCTGGCCCTGACCGCCGCCGTCGCCAGCGCGCTCGTCGGCGTGACCGTCGCCCTCGCCCCGTCGGCCAGTGCCGGCACGACGCTGGGCGCCTCGGCCGCCGAGTCGGGCCGCTACTTCGGCGCGGCCGTCGCGGCGAACAAGCTCAGCGACAGCACGTACGTGGGCATCCTGAATCGCGAGTTCAACTCGGTCACGCCCGAGAACGAAATGAAGATCGACGCGACCGAGCCGCAGCAGAACCAGTTCAGCTTCGCCAACGCCGACCGCATCGTCAACCACGCCCGCGCCAACGGCATGAAGGTCCGCGGCCACACCCTGGCCTGGCACTCCCAGCAACCCGGCTGGATGCAGAACATGTCCGGCACCGCCCTGCGCAGTGCCATGCTCAACCACGTCACCCAGGTCGCCACCTACTACCGTGGCAAGATCGACTCCTGGGACGTGGTGAACGAGGCCTTCGCCGACGGCAGCAGCGGCGCCCGCCGCGACTCCAACCTCCAGCGCACCGGCAACGACTGGATCGAGGCCGCCTTCCGCGCCGCCCGCGCCGCCGACCCCGGCGCGAAGCTCTGCTACAACGACTACAACACCGACGACTGGACGCACGCCAAGACCCAGGCCGTCTACCGGATGGTCCAGGACTTCAAGCAGCGCGGCGTACCCATCGACTGCGTCGGCCTGCAGTCCCACTTCAACCCGCAGTCCCCGGTGCCCGCCAACTACCAGACCACCATCTCCAGCTTCGCCGCCCTCGGCGTCGACGTGCAGATCACCGAGCTGGACATCGAGGGCTCCGGCCAGGCCCAGGCGGACAACTACAACCGGGTCGTACGCGCCTGCCTGGCGGTCGCCCGCTGCACCGGCATCACCGTCTGGGGCATCCGGGACACCGACTCGTGGCGCTCCGGCGGCACGCCCCTGCTCTTCGACGGCAGCGGCAACAAGAAGCCCGCCTACACCGCCACGCTGAACGCCCTCAACAGCGGCGGCACCACGCCCCCGCCCACCACCCCGCCGCCGACCACTCCCCCGCCCACCACTCCGCCGCCGACCACCCCGCCGCCCTCCACGCCGCCGCCCGGCCCCAACGGCTGCACCGCCTCGGTGTCGCTGAACTCCTGGAACGGCGGCTTCGTCGCCACCGTACGGGTGACCGCGGGCTCGGCCGGCGCCAACGGCTGGACGGTCGGCATCGCACTGCCCGGCGGCGTGTCGCTGGTCAACACCTGGAGCGCCACGCCCAGCGGCAACAGCGGAACGGTCCAGTTCCGCAACGCCGCCTACAACGGCCAGCTGGGTGCCGGCCAGACCACCGAGTTCGGGTTCCAGGCCAACGGCAACGCCGGCAGCCTGACCCCGACCTGCTCGGCCGGCTGACCCGACCGATCGGAACGATGCCCGGTGCGGGGTCCTCCCGCACCGGGCATCGCCCCTTGTACAACGCCCGGCGTTAGGAAGGGGCCCTTGTACAACGCCAGGCGTTAACAAGGGGCCCTTCCTTGCACACCACTCAGCCGCGGCGGTCGAGCCAGCGGCGCAGATCGGCCAGCGGGTCGTCCTGGGTGGGGCGCTGGGGGCGGCGCTCCGGTTCGGGGCGCGGCGCCGGACGACGCGGGTCGCCCACCAGCTCGCGGCTGGGCACCCCGAAGGCCTTCTCCGGCTGGCCGTCGACCGCCGTCGCGATCACCCGGGCGACCGCGTCGATGACCTTCGCCTGCACCGCGCCGCCGACGGAGTCGCTCGGGTCGTCCGGGTTGGCGGCGATGCCGGCCACCGCCACCTGCGGGGTGAAGCCGACGAAGCTCTCCGTGCCGTTCTCCTCGGAGCTGCCCGTCTTGCCGGCCACCGGACGGCCGTCGAGGATCCGGTTCACCGAGGTGGCGGTGCCGCCGTCGCACTGGCCGAACGCGGACTGCTGGCCGACCGGGCAGCGCGCCGCGTCGGTGGCGGCGCGGGCCACGTCGGCGTCCAGCACCCGCTTGCAGGAGGGTTCGCCGACCGGCACCCGCTCGCCGTCGGCGGCGGTCACCGAGACCACCGGCAGCGGCGCGCAGTACGTCCCCTCGGCCGCCACGGTCGCGTACGCGTTGGCCAGGTCCAGCGGGGTGGTGGCGGCCACGCCGAGGGTGAACGAGCCCCAGTTCCCGGCGTTGTCGGCGGCGAACGCGGCGTCGGCGTCGGCGCGGAACTGGATGCCTAGGCGCTGCGCCATCTCGACCACCTTCGCCGGGCCGACCTGCTCGGCGAGCCACACGAAGTAGGTGTTCACCGAGCGGCCGAAGCCGTCCCACATCATCCGGTAGCCGTCCATCCACTCCGGGTTGGCGTTGGCCGGGCACCAGCGGCCGTCGCAGCTGCCGTCGCCCTCGGCCGGGTAGCGGGTGGGCAGCCGGCTGGGGGCGTCGAAGCCGGTGGCCAGGGGCTTGCCGGCCTCCAGCGCGGCCAGCATGGTGAACAGCTTGAACGTGGAGCCGGCCTGGTAGCCGTCGACGCCCGGGCCGCCGGAGATCAGCGGGTTGACGGTGTTCGGGTGGTTGGTCTGCCCGGCCGGGTTCTCCGCCAGGCTGTAGTGCCGGTTGACGGCCATGGCCAGCACCCGCCCGGTGCCCGGCTGCACGGCCGCGATCGGCAGCGCGCGGGCGTTGTCGTACGAGTACGCCCGGGTGGCCTGCTTCTGCGCGGTCGCCTGGACCTGCGGGTCCAGCGAGGTGACCACGGTGTACCCGCCCCGGCGCAGCGCCTGCTCCCGCTCCTCGACGGTGGCGCCGAAGGCCGGCTGGGTCAGCCACCACGTACGCAGGTAGTCGCAGAAGAAGCCCCAGTCGTCGTGGCCGGACGCCACCGCGGTGCAGCCGTTGGGCTGGGCGGTGGGCCGCAGGGTGAGCTTCTCGGCCTTGGCCGCCGCCCCCTGCGCCGCGGTGATCGCCCCGGTCTCGACCATCGAGTCGAGGACGTACTCCCGCCGGTCCAGCGCCGCCTCCCGGTCGCCGGAGATCGGGCTGTACGCCTCGGGTGCCTGGACCAGGCCGGCGAGCAGGGCCGACTCGGCGAGGGTGAGCTGCGCCGGCGACTTGGCGAAGTAGCGCTGGCTGGCCGCCGCGACGCCGTACGCGCCGGAACCGAAGTACGCGATGTTCAGGTACCGGTTGAGGATCTCGTCCTTGCCGAGGCGCTGCTCCAGCGCGTTGGCGTACCGGATCTCCTGGAGCTTGCGCCCGACGGTCTGCTCGGTGGCCGCGGCCCGCTCCTCGGCGGTGCGGCCGGGGTCGGTCTTGAGCACGTTGCGGACGTACTGCATGGTCAGCGTCGAGCCACCCTGGGCGGTCTCCCCGCCGCGCACGTTGGCGACCAGGGCACGGGCCAGGCCGCGCAGGTCCGCGCCGCCGTGGTCGTAGAACCGGCGGTCCTCGGCCGCGACGATCGCCTGCCGCATCGTGGGCGCGATCTCCGCCAACGGCACGTCGGTCCGGTTCACGTCGTAGAACGTGGTGATCAGCGTCTTGCCGTCGTTGGCGTAGAGGTAGGAGCGCTGCGGCGTGGCCGGGGTGCGCAACGCCTCGGGCAGGTCGGCGTACCCACCGAGCGCCGCCTTCGCGGCGAACCCGAGCAGCAGGTTGCCCGGCAGCGCGGCGACCGCCAGGACGAGACCGGCGACGACGCCGGCGAGCAGCACGGTGAACAGCCGCGACAACGGCGTACGGGGGCCCATGGTCCCCAAGGATTGCCACGAATGCCGCCAACCGGCCACCCCCGCGACCAACCTGTCAGCAATTTCACCGCCCCCCACCAGCAATTTCCCACCCCCCCGCTGCGGACCACCCCTCACCCGCCTCCACCCACCCCCTTCCGCGCTGATCATGGGGTTGGCTGGTGGTTGGATCTCCGAATCACCCGCCAACCCCATGATCAGCCCAAGAGGGCGGGGCGCAGCGCGGGAGGGCGGGGCGCAGCGCAAGAGGGCGGGGCGCAGCGCAAGAGGGCGGGGCGCAGCGCGGGAGGGCGGGGCGCAGCGCGGGAGGGCGGGGCGCAGCGCGGGAGGGCGGGAGGCGGGAGCGGGGTGGGGCGGGTGGGGGCGGTCAGGTGGGGCGGGTGGGGGGTTGGGGGGCGGCGCTGAGGCTGGCGGCGGTGGCGTCCCGGATGATCTCGCGGGGCATCAGGCGACCGGAGCGGTAGGCGATGCCGATGCCGGCGATCAGGACGAAGATCGCCCCGAAGGTCTGCAACGACCCGACCAGCGCGCCGGCCAGACCGAGCAACGGCGCGGCGATCATGAGCATGGTCCCGTCGCCGATGCTGAACATCCCGGAGCGGGCCACCGCCCAGCCGGTGAGCAGCCATCCCGCGCTGTAACAGCCCGCGCCGACCAGGACCAGCATCCGAGCGGTGGTGCCGAAGACCGGCGTCTCCTCGGCCAGGCCGGCGAACGGCAGCATCAGCACCGTGCCGGCGATGCTGGCCAGCAGACCGGCCACCGCGGACCAACGGCTGCGGGTCGCGGCGAGCAGGCCGGTCAGCGCGAGCAGGGCGAGCAGGCCCAGCCACACCGCCGCCACCCACGCGATCAGGTAGATCGGCCGGCCGTCGGCCGGGTACGGGTCGGTCGCCACCCCGCCGTCGCTCGCCTTCGCCACCACCCCGTAGAGAACGGCGTACGCGGGCAGCAGCCACACCGCTCCGCGGGCCAGCCGGCGCAGCGACCAGGCCCAGCTCGCGTTGGTGGCCGGCCCCGGGGGCAACGGGTCACCGACGAACGGCAGCACCCCGAATCCCCCGCCGGTACGCCGGGTGCCGATCGGCCCGGCGGGGTCGTGTGCCCCGACCGGGGGCGCGGAGCGTGCCCGCTTAGCCGGTTCCTTCATGCCGCACCTCGCCCGTTCCGCGGGCGGCGCGGGACGCGCCGAGGCGCCCCGATGACTGGTCACCGCCCGTCCTAGGACCGATGGTGGCAGGCACCGGAGCGCCTCGTGAGCAGTTCTCGCGTTTAGCTCAGCCGCGTTCGCGTTGGTCGGACGGGTCGGCCAGCAGGCTGGCCGGGGAGACCGGCTCGGGTGCCGGCAGCCCCTGCGGGGCCTTCCCGCCGGTGGCCTGCGCCTCGGCGACGCGTACCTCGTCGTGGATCTGCTGGGCCGCGGCCGCCGCGGCCTGCGCCGCCTCCGCCGCCTCGCGCTCGACCTGGCTCGCCCCGTCGGCCGCCTCCGGCGACGGCGCGTCGCCGACCATCTGGCTGAGGCCACCGAGCGCGCCGCCCATGCCCTCCAGTGCCTTGGTCAGCTCGGCCGGCACGATCCAGACCTTGTTGGCGCTGCCCTGGGCGATCTGCGGCAGGGCCTGGAGGTACTGGTAGGCGAGCACCTTCTGGCTCGGGTTGGCGGTGTGGATCGCGTCGAAGACGGTACGGATCGCCTTCGCCTGGCCCTCGGCCTGGAGGATCCGGGCCTGCCGGTCACCGTCGGCGCGCAGCACCGCGGACTGCTTCTCACCCTCGGCGGTGAGGATCTGGGACTGCTTGTGCCCCTCGGCGGTGAGGATCGCGGCACGGCGGTCCCGCTCGGCGCGCATCTGCTTCTCCATCGAGTCACGGATGCTGGCCGGCGGCTCGATCGCCTTGATCTCCACCCGGGTGACCTTGATGCCCCAGCGGCCGGTCGTCTCGTCCAGCACGCCGGACAGGTGCCGGTTGATCTCCTCGCGGCTGGTCAGCGCCCGCTCCAGGTCCAGCGAACCGATGACGTTACGCAGGGTGGTGACCGTGAGCTGCTCGATCGCCTGGAGGAAGTTGGAGATCTCGTAGGTCGCGCGGACCGCGTCGACCACCTTGAAGTAGAGGACGGTGTCGATCGACACCACCAGGTTGTCCGAGGTGATCACCGGCTGCGGCGGGAAGCTGACCACCTGCTCGCGCATGTCGACCTTGGTGCGGACCGCGTCGACGAACGGGACCAGGACGTTCAGGCCCGGGTTCAGGGTGCGCTTGTACTTGCCGAGTCGCTCGACGACATCCTGGCGCTGCTGCGGCACGATGCGTACCGCCTTGGCCAGGGTGATCACCGCGACCAGCGCGATGGCTATCAGGAGGGCCGGGAGAACGAATTCCATGTGCTCACCTTTTCGCTTCGGGGAGGTCCCCGGAAGGAGAAATGTCGTCCCGCCACACGAGCGCGGTGGCCCCTCGCACCTGGACCACCTGCACCCGCTCGCCGGGAGCAAACGTCTGGGTCGCGTCGTAGGCGCGGGCCTGCCACAACTCGCCGTCGATCTTGACCATCCCGTGGTCGGTGTCGACCCGCTCCAGCACCATCGCCGCGCTGCCCTCGATCGCCTCCAGGCCGAACGGCTGCTCGCCGCTCTCCAACGCCGAGCGCCGGTGCCGGCGCAGCGTCGGGCGGACACCCAGCACCGTCAGTGCCGACACGATCGCGAAGACGATCGCCTGGATCTCGACCGGCGCACCGAGCGCCGCGGCACCGGCGGCGGCGAACGCACCGACCGCGAACATGATCAGGAACAGCGTCGTCGTGAAGATCTCGGCGACTGCCAGTACCGCACCCAGAACGATCCACCACACCGCGTCCACCACCCGATCGTGACACGACGATGCCAGTGTCATCTAATCGTCATGATCGGTACGCTCCGCCCGTCACCGAGGAGGCGATGTGTCCCTGCTGCCCGAAACCACCCGCCGGATCGACGGCCTGGTCGCGCACGCCCAGGCCGCCGGCCGTACGCCGTCGCTGGTGCTCGGCGTGGTCCGCGACGGGGAGCTGGTGCATGTCGCCGCCGCCGGCGAGCACCCCCGCCCGCACCGCGACCTGCAGTACCGCCTCGGCTCGATCACCAAGACGATGACCGCCACGCTGGTCCTGGCCGAACGCGACGCCGGCCGGCTCGACCTGGACGAACCCCTGGAGGCGCACCTGCCCGGCACCGGCGTCGGCGGCCCGACCCTCCGCCACCTGCTCGGGCACGCCGGTGGGCTGCAACGCGAGCCCGACGGTGACTGGTGGGAGCGGGCCCCCGGGGCCGACCTCGCCACCCTGGTCGCCGGGCTCGACCCGTCCAAGATCGCCTACCCGCCGCTGCGCGCCTACCACTACTCGAACCTCGCCTACGGACTGCTCGGCGGGGTTCTGGAACGGCTCACCGGGCAGACCTGGGCCGACCTGCTGACCACCCGCGTGCTCGCCCCCCTCGGGATGCGCCGCACCACGTACGCGGCCACCGAGCCCTTCGCCCGGGGCTACGTCGTGCACCCCTGGCACGAGACGCTGCGCGAGGAACCGCGCACCGACACCGGCGCGATGGCCCCCGCCGGGCAGCTCTGGTCGACCGTCGAGGACCTGGCCCGCTGGGCGGCCTTCCTCGCCGACCCGGACCCCCGGGTGCTGGCACCGGAGACGCTGACCGAGATGTGCGCCCCGGTGGTGATCAGCGACCCCGAGGCGTGGACCGGCGGGCACGGCCTGGGGATCGAGCTCTACCGGCGGGGCGAGCGGGTGTACGTCGGGCACGGCGGCTCGATGCCCGGCTACGTGGCCGCCCTGACGGTGCACCGGCCGTCACGCACCGCGGTGGTCGGCTTCGCCAACGCGTACGGCTTCCGGGTCGGCCACATCGGCGGGCTGAGCCAGGAGGCGTTGACGCTGGTGCTGGACACCGAGCCGGCGCCGGTCCCGCCGTGGCGGCCGGCCTCGACCCCACCGCCGGCGGAACTGGCCGAGCTGACCGGCCGGTGGTGGTGGATGGGGACGACCCTCGACCTGTCCTGCGACCGGGTCACCGGCGAACTGGTCGCCCACGTGCGCGGCGAGCGGGAGAGCCGGTTCGTCGCGGCGGGGTCGGACCGGTGGCGGGGCCGCTCCGGCCCGGAGAACGGCGAGATCCTCACCGTGCTGCGCGACCCGGCCGGCAGGCCGGTCGCCCTGGACATCGCCACGTTCGTCTTCACCCGCACGCCCGACGACGAGCCCTGACCGTACGACGGGATCAGCCCGGCGGCTCGGTGACGAAGTCGATCAGGCGTTCCATCGCGTTGATCAGCGGGGTCTCCACGTCGGCGAAGCTGTCCACCCGGGAGAGGATGCGCCGCCACATGTCGGCCGGCTCGGCGACGCCCAGCGCCGCGCACACCCCCTCCTTCCACGGTCGTCCCGGCGGCACCACCGGCCACGCCCGGATGCCCAGCGCCGCCGGCTTCACCGCCTGCCACACGTCGACGTACGGGTGGCCGGTGACCAGCACGTGCGGCGAGGTCACCCGGGCCACGATCCGGCTCTCCTTCGAGCCGGGCACCAGGTGGTCGACGAGCACGCCGAGCCGCCGCGTCGGGCCGGGCGCGAAGTCACGGACCTCCGCGTCGAGGGCGTCGATGCCGTCCAGCGGCTCCACCACCACGCCCTCGATGCGCAGGTCGTCACCCCAGATCCGCTCCACCAGGGCGGCGTCGTGGACCCCCTCGACCCAGATCCGGCTGGCCTTCGCCACCTGCGCGCGGACGCCGTCCACCGCGACCGATCCGGAGGCGGTACGCCGGCGGGCCGCCGGCACCGGCGCGCGGGTCGGCCGGCGCAGGGTGACCGGCTGCCCGTCGAGCAGGAACGCGGCCGGCAGCAGGGGGAAGTTCCGCCGCCGCCCGTGCCGGTCCTCCAGCACCACCGCGCCGGACTCGAAGCCGACCACCGCGCCGCAGAACCCCGAGTCGGCGTCCTCGACAACCAGGTCCGGCTCCGCGTCCACCTCCGGGGTCACCCTCCGTCGCCGCCAGTCCCCCGCCAGCACGTCGTCCGCATATCGGCCCGCCATGTCGATCACGCTAGCGCCGGCACCGGCCCACCGCACCGAGCGCCACGCCGTCGACGCGCCACGCCGGTCGGGTCGGACATCGACCGGTGCCCGCTCCTTCGAGGACGCCCGGGGGCGAAACGGGCAGCCGACGCCGACGGAGCGGCAGTCGAGACAGGGGCCGCGGTGACCACGTACCCTTTCGGCATGTCCACCCCCACCGCGGGTGCGGCCACTCTCACGCCGCGCCGGTCGAGCCGGTTCGTCGCCTGGGTACGCGCCTGGCGTGCCGGCCTGGTGCCGTTCGACGAGGTCGCCGACGCGATCGCCGGCGACGAGGAGCACCTGGTCGCCGACGCGCCCGGCACCTGGACCGACGTGCCGCTGCCGCAGGCGCTGCCCACCCTGGCCCGACTCTCGCCGGACGAGATCCGCCTGGTGCTGCCCGCGCCGGGTGATCCGCGCGGACTGCCCGGCCCCGGTGACTTCGCCGGCGCGGCGCTGCTCGCGGGCGAGGCGGTGGTCGCCGGTGCGCTCGGCTTCATCCCGCAGGTCCGCACGCACACGTCCGGATCCGGCGACACCTTCGAGACGGTGCTGTGGCGGGTCTATCCGCTGCCCGAGAACGCACCGGCCGCCTCCCAGGTGCTGCCCGGCGCGGCCGAGGCGGAGGCCGAACTGGCGGCGGCGCTCGCCGAGACGACCGCCGCGCTGACCCGGCTGGACGTCGCCCAGTGGCGACCGGAGCTGGCCGGGGCGCTGGAGGCGCTGCGCCGGCCGGACGGCGCCACCGACCTGCCGCCCGGGTTCGACCCGCGCGCCCGTCGGCTCTTCGCGCGGGCCGCGGTGCTCGACCGGGTACTGGCGCTGGCCGGGCACGCCGCACCGGGCGGCGCGGTCAACAACCACGAGGCCCAGCAGCGGGACGCCGCCCTGCGTCCACTCACCACCGCGTGCCGGCAGGCCCTGGTGGCCGCCTGCAACGCCCCGCTGCGCCCGTAGGGCCGCCGGCCCCACGGGGGCTGTCCGCGTACCTCCCGACCGCGGTCGCGGGGCCCACGGTCCGCCGGCTCCGCGCGGCGGCCGACCGGGACGGTGGTCGGTCAGATCTCGTCGATCAGGTCGGCGACCGAGCCGACGATGCGCGACGGGCGGTACGGGTAGCGCTCCGCCTCGGTGCGGGTGCTGATCCCGGTGAGCACCAGGATCGTCTCCAGCCCGGCCTCCAGCCCGCACAGGATGTCGGTGTCCATCCGGTCGCCGATCATCGCGGTCGTCTCCGAGTGCGCGTTGATCGTGTTGAGCGCCGAGCGCATCATCATCGGGTTGGGCTTGCCGACGAAGTACGGCTCGACGCCGGTCGCCTTGGAGATCATCGCCGCCACCGAGCCGGCCGCCGGCAGGGCGCCCTCCACCGACGGCCCGGTCACGTCGGGGTTGGTGCAGATGAACCGGGCCCCGTCGTTGATCAGGCGGACCGCCTTGGTGATCGCCTCGAAGCTGTAGGTGCGGGTCTCCCCCAGCACCACGTAGTCCGGCGCGAAGTCGGTCAGCACGTACCCGACCGCGTGCAGGGCGGTGGTCAGTCCCGCCTCCCCGATCACGTACGCGGTGCCGCCCGGTCGCTGGTCGGCCAGGAACTGCGCGGTGGCCAGCGCGGACGACCAGATCGCCGACTCCGGCACGTCCAGCCCCATCCGGGCCAGCCGGGCCTGGAGGTCCCGGGGTGTGTAGATCGAGTTGTTGGTGAGCACCAGGAACGGCTTGCCGGAGGTACGCAGCCGGGTGACGAACTCCGGTGCGCCGGGCACCGGCTGCCCCTCGTGCACCAGCACGCCGTCCATGTCGGTCAGCCAGCTCTCGACGGGCCTGCGGTCATGCATGTGTGGTCCCAGGGGGTGTCGGGGCGGAGGTCAGGACGGCCGGCGGGTCGGCACGCAGCAGACCGTCGGGCAGGTGTCCCACAGCGGCAGCTCGCCGAGGCGGCGGCGCAGGGTCGCGCCCTCCGGGTCGGTCCGCTCGCGGACCAGCTCCCGGACCATGGTGACGAAACGGGGGTCGGTGCCCGGCGTACCGGCCCGGACGAAGTCCAGGCCGAGCTGCTTGGCCGTCTCCAGCGCCTCGGTGTCCAGGTCCCACACCACCTCCAGGTGGTCGGAGACGAAGCCGATCGGGCTGACCACCACACCGGTGACGCCCTGCGCGGCCAGCGCGGCGAGGTGGTCGTTGACGTCCGGCTCCAGCCACGGCACCTGCGGCGGACCGGACCGGCTCTGCCAGACCAGGTCGTATTCCAGGTCGGGGGCGGCGGCCGCGTGCACCAGCCGGGCGGTCTCGGCCAGCTGGGCGGTGTACCGGAAGCCGTGCGGGCCGGCGTTGGCGTCCATCGAGTCGGGAATCGAGTGGGCGGTGAAGACCAGTCGGGTGGTGGACCGCTTCGCCGGGTCGAGCTGCGCGAGCGCGACCCTCACCGCGTCGGCGTGCGGCTCGACGAAGCCGGGGTGGTCCCAGAACTGGCGCAGCTTGTCGACCAGTGGGGCGTCCGCGCCGACGGCGGCACGGGCCGCGGCGATGTCCTCCTGGTACTGCCGGCAGGACGAGTAGCCGCCGAACGCGCTGGTGACGAACGCCAGCGCGTGCTGGACGCCGTCGTCGCGCATCTGCGCCACCGTGTCGGCGAGCATCGGGTCCCAGTTGCGGTTGCCCCAGTAGACCGGCAGGTCGATGCCGTTGGCGGCGAAGTCCTCCCGGATCGCGGCGAGCAGCTCCCGGCACTGCTGGTTGATCGGGGACACCCCGCCGAAGTGCTGGTAGTGCTCGGCGACCTCCTCCAGCCGCTCCGGAGGCACCCCCCGGCCCCGGGTCACGTTCTGCAGGAAGGGCATCACGTCCTCGGGCCGCTCGGGCCCGCCGAAGGAAACCAGCACCACCGCGTCGTACGCCATGGTCCTATTCTCGCCCCTCACCCGTCGCGGCCCGGCGACACCCCCGGGTCGAGGGTGTGAGGAAGGGCCCCTTCCTCTACCGGAGGCGTTGACAAGGGGCCCTTCCTCACACCTCAGGCGCCGATGGCGTGGTACCCGCCGTCGACGTGCACGATCTCGCCGGTGGTGGCCGGGAACCAGTCCGACAGCAGCGCCAGGCAGGCCCGCGCGGCCGGCTCCTGGTCGGTCAGGCTCCAGCCCAGCGGGGCACGCTCGGTCCAGGCGTCCTCGAACTGGTCGAAGCCGGGGATCGACTTCGCGGCGATGGTACGCAGCGGGCCGGCGGCCACCAGGTTGCTGCGGATGCCCTGCTTGCCCAGGTGCAGCGCGAGGTAGCGGGACGCGGACTCCAGGCCGGCCTTGGCCACGCCCATCCAGTCGTAGACCGGCCAGGCCTTGGTGGCGTCGAAGGTCAGGCCGACCACCGCGCCGCCGGCGGACATCAGCGGCAGCGCGGCCATCGCCAGGGACTTGTAGGAGTACGTGGAGACGTGCAGCGCGGTGGCGACGTCCTCCCACGGAGCGTCGAGGAAGCCGCCGCCGAGGCAGCTCTGCGGGGCGAAGCCGATCGAGTGGACCACACCGTCGAGGCCGTCGACGTGCTCGCGCACCCTGTCGGCCAGCCCGGCCAGCTGCTCCGGGTCGGTCACGTCCAGCTCGATCACCGGGGCGGGCTCGGGCAGCCGCTTGGCGATCCGCTCCACCAGCGAGAGCCGGCCGTAGCCGGTGAGCACGACCTGCGCGCCGTTCTCCTGGGCGAGCTTCGCCACCGAGAAGGCGATCGAGGCGTCGGTGATGACGCCGGTGACCAGCAGCCGCTTACCGGCGAGCAGTCCTGACATGTGTTGACCTTCCTCCGTGCTTGCTCAGTGACCCATGCCCAGGCCGCCGTCGACCGGGATGACCGCGCCGGACACGTAGCCGGCGGCGTCCCCGGCCAGCCAGGTGACCACCCCGGCGACCTCGTCCGGGCTGGCCATCCGGCCGGCCGGGATCGACTTGCGGATCTCCGCCCTGCGCGCCTCGGGCAGCCCGGCGGTCATGTCCGTGTCGATGAAGCCGGGTGCGACCACGTTGGCGGTGATGTTGCGGCTGCCCAGCTCGCGGGTGATCGAGCGGGCCACGCCGACGAGCCCGGCCTTGCTGGCCGCGTAGTTGACCTGGCCGGCGCCACCGGCGAGACCCACCACCGACGAGATGAAGATCATCCGACCCCACTTCGCGCGGAGCATCTTCGCGGAGGCGCGCTTGGCGCAGCGGAAGGCGCCGGTCAGGTTGGTGTCCAGCACCCGGGTGAACTGGTCCTCGCTCATGCGCAGGAGCAACGTGTCGTCGGTGATGCCGGCGTTGGCGACCAGCACCTCCACCGGACCCAGTTCCGCCTCGACGGCGGTGAAGGCGGCCTCGACCGACTCGGCGTCGGTCACGTCGCAACGCACCCCGAACAACCCCTCGGGGGCGTCACCACCGCGGTGGGTCACCGCCACCCGGTCGCCCTGCTTGGCGAAGGCCTGCGCGATGGCCAGGCCGATTCCCCGGTTACCCCCGGTCACCAGCACGGTACGGGCCACTGCTCCCCCTCTGCTCCACCGATCTCACGTCGCGTCGGAGCCTAGGCGTTACCGGCAGGTAAGCGCTAACGCCCACCACGTCACACCACGGGCCGCGTACCGACCGGCGGCCGTCGTGCGCCGCCCCGCCGGGGGTCCGGCACGCCTCGACCGGGCGCGCGCGACGACATCGGCGGGTGTACGATCACTGACGTCTGCGGGCCGCATGTGCCCGCGTTCCGGGCCCCGCCGACCGCAGGAGGTGATCGCTGTGCGAGATAGCGATCCTCCCAGTCGTGGCCGGGCCGTCCGTCAGCCCCGCTGAGCCACGACTCAGCAGGTGAGCTGACCCGACTCCGCTCCCCCCGCACCGCCCCGCCCGTCCGGCCGCCCGGCCGGTTCCGGTCTGCGGGCGCCCGCCGGGAGCAGGCCCGGTCACGACGTCGTGTGCGCGTCCTGATCAACCCTCGCGGCCCGCCCGCCCCGCCGGCGGACCGTCCAGTCGCCACCGGAGTCTGTCCATGAGCCGCTACGTCGCCCCGCTGGGCTTCACCCTCGCCGCCGTCTGGGTGGCCGTGCTCTTCGTCCTCGCCGGCGGGGGCCACTGACCGCCCCCGCCCACACGCCCCACGCCCCCACCTCGGCGTCGATCTGGATCGACGCGGCGGAGCGGGGGCGCGGGGGCGGTGGTCAGAGCATGCGGGATGACCACAGGAGGCTGAGCGCGCCGGCGCAGAGGGCCAGCAGCAGGGCCACTCCGGCGTACCACTGGGTGATCTCCCGGGGCTCGGTGCGGAAGCCGATCGAGCTGCCCATGTCCTGGTAGACCTGCTTCAGCTCGGTCACCGAGGCCGCCTCGTAGAAATAGCCCTCGGTGGCCTCCGCCAGGTCGGCCAGGGCCAGCCGGTCCACCGGCACCCGCTGCAACTGACCGCCGATGTCCACCTGGCCCGAGTCGGTGCCGAAGGCGATGGTCGACACCGGAACGTTGGCCGCCTGGGCCGCGGCGGCCGCCTCCTCCACCGCCCGGCCGGACGTGCGGTAGCCGTCGGAGAGCAGCACGATCCGCGCCGGCGGCGCCCCGGCCGCCCCGTCGGCGGGCACCGACCGGATCGCCTCCAGGCAGGTGAACACGGCCTCACCGGTCGCGGTCGCCTCGGCCAGTACCAGGCCGTCGATGGCGGCGACCACCGCCTCCCGGTCCTTGGTGGGCGAGACCAGCACGTTCGCCGCCTTGGCGAACGACACCAGCCCCAGGTTGTAGCTCTCCGGCAGCTCCCCGACGAACTGCTTGGCCGCCTCCTGGGCCGCCTCCAGCCGGTTCGGTGCCACGTCGTCGGCCTGCATGGACAGCGACACGTCGATGGCGAGCATCACGGTCGCCCGTTCCAACGGCTCACGGGTGTCCATCGCCGGGCGGGCCAGCGCGCTGGCGAGCACCAGCAGGGCGAGCAGGAAGGCCGTCGCGGGTACGTGCCGCCGCCAGCCCAGACCCCTGGGTGCCAGGGTCCGCAACAGGTCCACATTGGTGAACCGCATCGCGTACGCCCGGCGGTTGCGCTGCCGCCAGACGTACAGCGCGGCCAGGGCGAGCACCGGCAGCACCGCCAGCAGCCACCACGGTTGGAGAAATCGGATCATCGTGTCGTCCCCCGGGTGCGGGCGTGCCGCTGCGCGGCCACGAAACGCACCATGTCCAGCAGCCAGTCTCGATCGGTTCGCAGGCGCAGGTGGCCGGCACCGGCGGCCCGCAGGGCGGCGCTGATCTCCGCCCGCTGGGCGGCGGCCGCCTCGGCGTAACGCCGGCGCAGCCGCGGGTCGGCGGTCTGCACCTCGTGCAGTTCCCCGGTCTCCGGGTCGACGACCGGGAGCACACCCACGTCGGGCAGTTCCAGCTCACGCGGGTCGACCACCTCGATCGCCAGCACGTCGTGCCGGACCCGCAGTCTGCGCAGCGGTCGGGCCCACTGCGGCACCGGAGCCAGGAAGTCGCTGATCACCACCGCGACGCCGCGCCGCCGGGGCGGCCGGTTGAGCATGTCCACCAGCGCGCCGAGGTCGCTTCGCCCCGGCTGGATCCGGGTGCCGGCGATGGCCCGCATCAGGGCGTGCGCCTCCTTTCGGCCGGACCGGGCGGGCAACCGGGTCAGCACGCCGGGGCCGGTGACCGGCGCCGACGCGCGCCGCCACCGACCCACCGGGGCGGCCGGTGCGTTGCCGCTGCCGACCACCGCGCCGATGCGGTTGCCGCCGCGCACGGTCAGGTGGGTCAGCGCCGCGGCGGCGGCCACCACCACCTCGCGCTTGAGCCACCGCCCGGTGCCGAAGTCCAGGCTGGCCGAGAGGTCCACCGCGAGCCACGTCTCCAGCTCCCGGTCGGCCACCGTACGCCGCACGTGCGGCATCGTGGTCCGGGCGGTGACCGGCCAGTCCATCCGGCGTACGTCGTCGCCGGGGCGGTACTCGCGGGACTCCCCCGCCTCGCTGCCCGGCCCGGGGAGCAGGCCGGCGTAGTCGCCCTGGAGCAGGCCGTCGAGTTTGCGGGTGACCATGAGTTGCAGACGGGACAGCACCGCCTCGGTGCGGTCTCCGGGGGTGTCGGAGGGCCGACGAACGGGTGAGGTCACGGCCGCTGCCCGGGCCAACCGGAGCCGGGCGGCGCGGCGGTCGGTGTGGGACTGGCCTGCTGCCGGGGCGCGACCGACGGCAGCGGGATGGTCGACATCACCCGGTGCACGATGTGGTCGGCGGGCACGTCGTCGGCGAGCGCGTCGTAGCTCAGCACCAGGCGGTGCCGCAGGATGTCCGGGGCGATGTCCTGCACGTCCTGGGGCAGGGCGTAGTCCCGGCCGCGCAGCAGGGCCAGCGCGCGGGTGGCCCGGACCAGGCCGAGCGAGGCGCGCGGGCTGGCGCCGTACTGGATGAGCTGGGCGACGTCCGGCATGCCGTGCTCGGCCGGCGTCCGGGTGGCCAGCACCAGGCGCACCGCGTAGTCGACCAGGGCGTTGTGCACGAACACCTGGTCGGCCTTGTGCTGGAGGGCGGTCAGGTCGGCGGTGGTGAACACCGGTGTCGGCTCGGGCGGGGTGACCCCCATCCGGTAGACGATCTCCCGCTCCTCGGCGTCGGTCGGATAACCGACGACGATCTTCATGAGGAACCGGTCCCGCTGGGCCTCGGGCAGCGGGTAGACGCCCTCCTGCTCGATCGGGTTCTGGGTGGCCATCACCAGGAACGGGCGGGGCACCCGGTGGGTCTCGCCGCCGATGGAGACCTGTCCCTCGCTCATCACCTCCAGCAGCGCCGACTGCACCTTGGCCGGGGCGCGGTTGATCTCGTCGGCGAGGAGGAAGTTGACGAAGACGGGGCCCAACTCGACGTCGAACCGCTCGCTGGACTGCCGGTAGATCCGGGTGCCCATGATGTCGGCGGGCACCAGGTCGGGGGTGAACTGCACCCGGGCGAAGGAACCCCCGACCACCTTGGCCAGCGTCTCCACGGCGAGGGTCTTCGCCACACCGGGCACGCCCTCCAGGAGGCAGTGCCCCCGGGCGAGCAGCGCGACGAACATCCGCTCCACCATCCGGTCCTGACCGACGATCACCCGCTTGGTCTCGAACAGCGCCCGCTCCAGCAGGGTCGCGTCCTCGGCCGGCGTGGTCGCCGGGGCGGGTGTCTCCGGGCCGGCCCCGTTCGGGGTCGGGGCGTCGGGCATGGTCGGCTGGGCCACCGGTCCTCCACAGCGTGATCGGTCGTCGCGGCGTCGTGCGTGTCAAGACTCGCATGCCCGGCTGAGTGGCGAGGTGGGGAGAACCCCTTTTTCGCCGCGTCGCCCGGTTCGTCGAATCGCCGATCACGGGGTGGACAGGAACCGCCCTGGCGCGTGTACGATTCACCCGTCGCCGGGCGGCTCCCCCCGTGGCCGCCCGGCGCTCAAACTCCCGTGGCGTGCGTGCACCGCCGATCCCCCACGTCGAACCGTCCGGTGGGACACCTCCCCGTAGACTGGCCGCGATGTCCGATCCACTCCCCTCCGTCACCACGCTCACCTGTTCCGCCCGAGGCTGCCGCGCGGCGGCCCGCTGGGAACTGCGGTGGAACAATCCCCGGCTGCACGAGCCCGACCGACGCAAGGTCTGGCTGGCCTGCGCCACGCACCGGACGTCGCTCGGTGACTTCCTCGACGCCCGTGGGTTCCTGCGGGAGGTCGCTCCGGTCGCCGGATCGCCTACTCTCGACACGTGAGCAAGCGGAGCGAGCGAACCAGCAGGCTCGGCGGCGTGACGCCGCGCGTCGGATGCCGGGCGGATCGAGGCGGCGTACGCGCGCTCGACGGATTCCCCCGATGAACGGTGACGACGTCGCCGGGTCGCCCCCCGCCGCGCCCGTGCCGCCGACCTCGGCCAGCCCGCTGGAACCCTGGCCGGACACCGTCCGGTGGCAGTCGGTCTCGCGGGACCTGATCTGGGTGGAGCTGCTCCGGCTGGCCACCGGCCTGCTGGTGGTGGCGGCGGTACTGGTCGTCGGTTGGGTGGTCAGCGGCAGCGGACTGTTCGGGGTGGCGCTGGCCGCGTTGCTGCTCTTCGGTTGTCTCCGGGTGGTCACGATCGTCCGTGCGGTCCGCGCCTGGGGGTACGCCGAACGCGAGGACGACCTGCTGGTCCGGCACGGGTTGCTGGTACGCCGGTTGTCGATCGTGCCGTACTCCCGGATGCAGTTCGTGGACGTCAGCGCCGGCCCGTTGGAGCGCGCCTTCGACCTGGCGACCGTCCAGTTGCACACCGCGGCGGCGGCGAGCGACGCCCGGGTGCCGGGTCTGCGGCCGGCGGAGGCGTCCCGGCTCCGCGACCGGCTCACCGCGCTCGGCCGGGACCGGGCGGAGGGCCTGT
Source organism: Micromonospora endolithica (assembly GCF_003626595.1). Taxonomy (GTDB): domain Bacteria; phylum Actinomycetota; class Actinomycetes; order Mycobacteriales; family Micromonosporaceae; genus Micromonospora; species Micromonospora endolithica. The sequence continues at coordinate 491,669 of NZ_RBAK01000001.1, forward strand.
GAGCGACCCGGCCGCGCGCGACCCGGAGCGGATCGACCCGCCGGCCCCGCACCGGCAGCCCGTCGCCGCACCCGAGCCGCACCACGGTCCCACGCACGAACCCGTCCCACCGCACGAACCCGGCCCACCGCACCCGGCGCAGGCGACCGGGCCGCACCCGGGCCCCTCGCACGGACCCGGACCGCATCCCGGCCCGCCGTACCCCGGACCGTACCCGGGCCCGCCGCACCCCGGGCCGTACCCGGGCCCGCACGGCCCGCACCACCCAACGCCCGGAGCGGGGCCGTACCCGGGACCGCCGTACGGACCCGGACCGCACCCGGGCCCGGCGTACCCGGGTCACGCGCAGGCGTCCGGACCGGACGGCGCCGGTGCCGGACCGGCCGGCGGGGCCGAGCCCCGGCAGCGGCTGCACCCGTTGAGCCCGGTGCTGCACGGGGCCAAGTCGCTGGCCGTGGTCATCGTCGGGCTGTCCTGGTCGACGTTGTCCCGGGTCGGCTTCGGCTGGTTCGCGGTGATGGCGGTCGTGCTGGCGCTGGGCGCGACGGTGCTGGCGGTGGTCAGCTGGTACAACACCGGCTACCACGTGTTCGGCCGGGAACTGCGGGTGTACGAGGGGCTGCTCTGGCGGCGCACCCGGGCGATCCCGCTGGAGCGGCTCCAGGCGGTCGAGGTGGTCCGGCCGCTGCTCGCCCAGCTCACCGGCCTGGCCGAGCTGCGACTGGAGGTGGTCGGCGGGGGCAAGACCGAGGCACCGCTGGCGTACCTCAGTGTCGCCGAGGCCACCGCGCTGCGGCAGCGGCTGCTGGACCTGGCGGCGCGGACCCCGGTCGCCGGGGTCGCACCGGCGGCGGGCGCGCCGGCCGGCCCGGCCGAGGCGGCGACGGCGGTGCCACCCGGCCGACCCCTGCACGCGGTCAGCAACACCGACCTGCTGGTCAGTCAGCTGCTCACCCCGCAGGCGCTGCTGATCCCGTTCGGCGTCGCGTTCGTGGTGGTGCAGTTCCTGTCCGAGGGCTCCTGGTCCTTCATCGCCGTGGCGAGCACGCTCACCGCCATGGCCGGCGTACTGCTGCAACCGGTCCGCCGGGTGCTGGACGACTGGAACTTCCGGCTGGCCCGGGACGCCGGCACGCTGCGGATCCGCAACGGGCTGCTGGAGACCCGCGCCCAGACCGTGCCGCTGGACCGGGTGCAGACCGTCGGGGTGACCTGGCCGCTGTTCTGGCGGGTGCGGGGCTGGCTGCGGATGCGGCTGGAGGTGGCCGGCTACTCCGCCGGGGAGATCGACGAGCGGAACCGGCCGGACCGGCTGCTCCCGGTCGGTGACCTGGGCACCGGCGAGCGGATCCTGGCCGAGGTGCTGCCCGGAGTACCGCTGGGGGCGCTGCCGCTGACCCCGCCACCGGTGCGGGCCCGCTGGCTCAACCCGCTGAGCCGGAACGTGCTCGGCGCCGGCCTGCACGAGCGGGTCCTGGCGGTGCGGTCCGGCCTGCTCACCCGGCAGGTGGCGCTGGTGCCGTACGCCCGGATCCAGAGCGTGCGGGTCGTGCAGGGACCGGCGCAGCGGCGGCTGCGGCTGGCCACGGTGCACGCCGACACCGCGGGCGGCGCCGGCGCGGCCGCCCAGGACCGGGACCTCGACGAGGCGTGGGCCCTCGCGGCGGAGCTGACCGACCGCGCCCGGGCCGCGCGCCGCGCCGGCTGAGCCGGCCGGGCGGCGGGCCGGTCAGCGGGCGGCCGGGACCGCCGTCGTCGCCGGCGCGGCGGTGTCGTCCGCCGGCGGGTCCTCCGGGGTACGCCGCGCGCGCCGCGCCGCCCACCACCGCTCGCCCCAGCCGACGGCCAGGAAGGCCATCCCGACGTACGCCCAGCCGACCAGCACGTCGATCACGTAGTGCTCGCCGCTGTAGACCAGCGTGAACGTCATCGCCAGCGGATAGGACAGCAGCAGCGGCCACCACCGCTTGCGGGTGGCCCGCAGGAAGAACAGCACCACGAACAGGGCGAACGCGGTGTGCAGCGACGGCATCGCGGCCACCGGGTTGGAGGCGATCTGACCGGCGTTGAGCAGGTTGCCGGCGCCGTGCATGCCGAACGCCTTCCAGCCCCGGGTGGAGATCCGGGCGACCTCCTCCAGCAGGCCGTTCTGTGCCGCCCACCAGGGCGGGGCCGCCGGGTAGAGGAAGTAGGTGACCAGGCCGGTGGCGCAGAGGAACGCCCAGCGCCGCATGAACGCCGCCCACCGCCCCCGGTCGCGCAGCCAGAGCACCGCGGCGGCGGCCAGCGCCACCACGAAGTGGGAGAAGTAGACCCAGCTGACCAGCACGTCCCACCACCGCACCTCGGGCTGGTAGAGGTGCTGCTGGAGCCAGACCGTGGGCACCTGCCCGTCGGTGAGCCAGCCGAACATGACCCGGTCGGCGACGATCAGTTCGTACGCGTGCGGGGTCGCGCCGTTGTCGGCGAAGCCCCGGGACAGGTTGTAGAGCGCCAGCAGCAGCACCACCGGCACCCAGTCCCGGGCGAACCGCAGGTGGCTGCGCCACGGACGGGACGAGTTCCAGGCGACGGTCCCCGCCCAGATCCAGAGGAACGCGTACGCCGGGTCGGTGGGCAGGCCGATGAGCAGCCAGCCGGCGACGAAGGCGACCCCCCACACCGTCATCGCGACCACGCGACGCCGTCCGCCGTCCGGATCGGGCAGCGGATCGGTCCGGGCGGGGGGCTGGGGATCGGTCGCGACAGACATCGCGGTCAAGGTTAACGGCGAGTTCCACCCGTCCCCACGGTGGACCGGTCGTCCGCCGCCGGACGTGTCGCGCGCCACGCCCGCGTCCCGGTCCGGCCGGGCCCGGCCGGCGGCCGTGGTGGCCGGGCGGATCGCCGCGCGGGTGACCGGGCGGGACGGCGAGCACCTAGGCTGGGGCCATGCACGAGCAGTCGGACCACGCCCTGGCCCCCGGGCTGACCGCCCGGGTCGAGTTGACCGTCACCGACGCCGACACCGCCCAGGCGGTGGGTTCCGGTGACGTGCCCGTCCTGGGCACCCCTCGGGTGCTCGCGCTCGCCGAGGCGGCCACCGTCGCCGCGACGGCCACCCGGATGCCGGACGGCGCGACCACGGTCGGGGTCCGGGTCGAGCTGGACCACCGGGCCGCCACCCCGGTCGGGCGGCGGGTGGTCGCGACGGCCCGGTTGGAGCAGGTCGACGGCCGGCGCCTGCTGTTCGAGGTGGCGGTCACCGACGGGAACGAGACAGTCGCCGACGGCCGGGTGGAGCGGCTGCTGGTCGACCGCCGACGGTTCGTCGAACGTGCCACCCGGGCATCATGACCGGCCACTTCGTCGAGGTCGCCGACCGGGTGCACGTCTACCGCGAGCCGCTGCTGCGGGTGAACGTCACGCTGGTCGTCGGCGACGGCGCCGCGCTGCTGGTCGACACGCTGTCCACCGCCGGGCAGGCCACCGCGCTGGCCGCGGCGGCCCGCGCGGTCACCCCGCACCCGTTGACGCTGGTCAACACCCACCACCACTTCGACCACTGCTTCGGCAACGCCACGCTGGCCGCCGACCCACCCCGCCCGGTGTACGCGCACGAACGCGCCGCCTCCGCGCTGCGCGAGCGACCCGACCGGCTACGCCGGGAGGCGTACGAGGAGATGCGCGACGAGCACCCGGCGCTGGCCGGGGAGCTGGCCGAGACCACGCTGTTCGCCCCGACGCACACCGTGCACACCGAGACGGTGCTGGACGTCGGGGGGCGGCGGGTGGTGCTGCGGCACCCCGGGCGGGGGCACACCGACGCCGACCTGGTCGTGCACGTCCCCGACGCCGACGTGCTGGTCGCCGGGGACCTGGTGGAGCAGAGCGGGCCGCCGGCGTTCGAGGAGTCCTACCCGTTGCAGTGGCCGGACACGGTCGCCGACCTGCTGCGCACCCTCACCCCGACCAGCGTGGTGGTGCCCGGGCACGGCGAGGTGGTGGACGCCGAGTTCGTCCGGGCACAGCACGCGCAGCTGGCCGAGCTGGCGTGGCTCATCCGGGCCGCCCACACCGGCGGCGCACCACCCGAGCGGGTGGCCGCCGAGGCGCCCTTCGGTGCCCGCCCGGCCCTGCACGCCGCCCGCCGCGGCTACGCCGAACTCGACGGCCCCACCTGACCCCCACCCCGCCCCGCGCCCCCGCCCCGCCCCCTCTCGGCGGCGATCTTGCACTTTCGGTCGTCGATATGACCCTCTTGCGCCAGATGACGCAACACAAAGTGCAAGATCGCGGGGGGCGAGGGGTCAGGGTTGGTAGCGGTTCTCTACCTGGGTTCGGGTGGGCATGGCGGTGGCGCCGCCGGGGGACTCGCAGACCAGGCCGGCGACCCGCAGGGCGTACGCCACCCGGTCGGTCCAGCCGGCCGCGTCGACCGGTTCGCCGTCGGCCAGCAGGTCCGCCACCAGCGCCCCCATCACCGAGTCACCCGCGCCGGTCGCGTCCACGGCGGACACCTTCGGCGCGGGTACGCGTACCGGATCGGCGCCGGCGGCGGCCACCACCGCGCCGGCCGCGCCGAGGGTGACCACCACGGTGGCCGCGCCGAGTTCCCGCAGGTAGGCGGCGACGCCCTCGACCGGCTCGCCCGGGTAGAGCAGCTCCGCGTCGGCGGTGCTGAGCTTGACCAGGTGGGCCCCGGCGGCGAACTCGGCCACCACCTCGCGCAGCGCGACCAGCGCGTCCGGGCCGTCCAGCAGCCGGGGACGCACGTTGGGGTCGAAGACGCGCAGCCCACCGGCGAGTGACCAGGCCCGTCGCGCGGCACCGAGCGTGGCCGGCCGGAGCAGCACGATCGAGCCGCAGTAGACCACGTCCGCGCCGCCGACCAGGGCCGGGGCGACGTCGTCGGCGGTGAGCAGAGACCACGAGGGCGGCTCGCCGTAGAACCGGAAGTCCGGTTCCGCACCGGCGAAGGTGGCCACCGCGAGGGCGGTCGGCGCGGGCACGGTGACGACGCCGTCGAGCCCCACACCCGCGCCGGCCAGCAGCTCCCGGATCCGCCCGGCCAGCACGTCGTCACCGAGCGAGCCCGCGAACCGGACGTCGCCGCCGAGGCGGGCCACCGCGACGGCCACGTTCAGCGGTCCACCGCCGACGGCCTGCCGGTAGACCGGCTGACCGTCGTACTCACCGTCCAGCAGGTCGACGAGCGCCTCGCCGAGCACCACCGCGTATCCCATCCCAAGTCCTCCCGTTCGTGCCGCCGTCCCAGCGGATCTTGTCGGACCAGGCTGGCACAGTACGCGCCATGACGGGCGCTGAAGACACCGTATTGGCGTACTGGGCGGCGTGCGAGGCGCGGGAGTGGGAACGCCTCGGCACGTTGCTCGCCGAGGACGTGGTCTACCACCTGCCGCAGACCCGGGAGCGGATCACCGGCCGCGCCGCGTTCCTGCGGTTCAACCGGGACTACCCGGACGGCTGGCACCTGCGGGTGACCCGCGCGGTGGGTGCGGGTTCGCGGGCGGCCACCTGGATCACCTGCGACTACGCGGGGTCGTCACTGGCGGCCACGAGCTTCTTCGATCTCGACGAGGCGGGGCTGATCGCGACCGTCACCGAGTTCTGGCCGGAGCCCTACGAGCCGCCGCCGGGACGTGCGCACCTGACCGAGCGCTACTGACGCATCGAGCACCACCTATTGCGCCGTTCGCCGGAACGTGGTGGGATGGCGCAAGCCGGGCGGTGCGGGGGGCTGCCGCGCCGCCGGTGCCGGGTTCCACCGTGAGGGCAGCGGTCCGCGAGGCGGACCATCCACGGCGTACGCCCGTGTCCGGGGCCGCGTGCCGTGAACGTCGTAACCGCCCGTCGCCGCGGGACGGCCACCGAGCCGACCGTGCGCGCGAGTCGCGGGGTGATGTCGTCCCCGCGAGTCAGGAGAACCCGTGTCCCACCGTTCCCGTACGGCCGCGCTGCTCACCGCGGCCGCGACCCTGCTCGTGGGTGCCGTGGCGCTCACCAGCAGCCCTGATCCGGCCGCCGCGCACGGCGCCGCCATGACCCCTGGCAGCCGCACCTTCCTGTGCTGGAAGGACGGCCTCACCGGCACCGGCGAGATCCGGCCGAACAACCCCGCCTGCTCCGCCGCCGTGGCCCAGAGCGGCGCGAACTCGCTCTACAACTGGTTCAGCGTGCTGCGCTCGGACGCCGGCGGTCGCACCACCGGCTTCATTCCGGACGGCAAGCTGTGCAGCGGCGGCAACCCCGGCTTCAGTGGGTACGACGCGGCGCGCACCGATTGGCCGCTGACGCACCTGACCGCCGGGGCGCGGCTGGACTTCAAGTACAGCAACTGGGCCCACCACCCGGGCACGTTCTACTTCTACGTGACCAAGGACAGTTGGAGCCCGAACCGGCCGCTGGCCTGGAGCGACCTGGAGCAGCCGTTCCTGACGGTGACCAACCCGCCGCAGCGTGGCGCGGTGGGCACCAACGAGGGGCACTACTACTTCAGCGGCAATCTGCCGGCGAACAAGTCCGGCCGGCACATCATCTACTCCCGTTGGGTCCGCTCGGACAGCCAGGAGAACTTCTTCGGCTGCTCGGACGTCACCTTCGACGGCGGCAACGGTGAGGTCACCGGCGTCGGCCCGGGCGGCACGCCCCCGCCGAACCCGACCACCCCGCCGCCGAACCCCACCACCCCGCCGCCGAACCCGACCACTCCCCCGCCGAACCCGACCACCCCGCCGCCGAACCCGACCACCCCGCCGCCGCACAGCGGTGACTGCATGGCGGTCTACAAGGTGGTCAGCTCCTGGTCCGGTGGATTCCAGGGCGAAGTGATGATCATGAACCACACGTCGTCCACCTGGTCCGGGTGGACCGCGAACTGGACCTGGCCCAGCGGCCAGACCATCAACAACGTGTGGAGCGGCACGCTGAGCGGCTCCGGGTCGTCGGTCACGGTGACCAACGCGGCCTGGAACGGCACCCTCGCGCCGGAGGGCACCACCACGTTCGGCTTCACCGCCAACACCAACGGCGCGAACACGCTGCCGACGGTGAGCTGCACCGGCCGCTGACCCGGCCCGGTCTGCGCTGCCCGGCACGGACGCCGCGCGGCACATGTTAAGAAGGGCCCCCTGTACAACGCCAGGCGTTAACAGGGGGCCCTTCCTTGCACCGTCAGCGGACCATGCTGCCGACCACCGGCTTCGTCAGCAGGGCGGACTGGTTGCGCTGGATGCCCGGGTCGAGGGTCTTGGCCACGAAGATGGCGTGCCAGATGCAGAAGATCAGCACCGTCCAGACCTTGCGGGAGTGGTCGGCCTCCTCCCGCTTGTGCTCCTCCAGCAGGCGCAGCGCGTACGACAGGTCGAGCAGGTCACCCGCGCCGGAGGTGGACAGCACGTGCCGGGCCCACTCGTACATCTCGCCGCGCAGCCAGACCCGGGTCGGGGTCGGGAAGCCCAGCTTCTTCCGGTTGACGATGGCCGGCGGGACCACGCCCACCAGCGCCTGGCGCATGGCGTACTTGGTGGCGTCGGAGCGCGGCGGCAGCTTCAGCTCGACCGGGATCTTCGCCGCCACGTCGAAGACCTCGCGGTCCAGGAACGGCACCCGCACCTCCAGCGAGTGCGCCATCGAGATCCGGTCGGCCTTGACCAGGATGTCGCCGCGCAGCCAGGTGTAGAGGTCGACGTACTGCATCTTGGTGACGTCGTCCAGCTCGGTGCACTCGGCGTAGATCGGCGCGGTCACGTCGGTGTAGCGCACCGAGGGGTCGTAGCGGCGCAGCAGCTGCTGCTTCTCCTCCTCGGTGAACATCCGCGCGTTGCCGTAGTAGCGCTCCTCCAGCGGGGTGGTGCCGCGCTCCAGGAAGCTCTTGCCCTTGACCCCCTGCGGGATGGCCCGGGAGACCGCCCGCAGGCCCTTCTGCACACCCCCCGGCAGACCGTTGACGCTGCTCAGCGAGAGCGGCTCGCGGTAGATCGTGTAGCCGCCGAAGAACTCGTCGGCGCCCTCACCGGACAGCACCACGGTGACGTGCTCGGCGGCCTTCTTGGCCACGAAGTAGAGCGGCACCAGGGCGGGGTCGGCGACCGGGTCGTCCAGGTGCCACACGATCTTCGGCAGGGCGTCGATCATGTCCTGCGGCCCGATCTTGGTCGGGATGGTGGTCACGTCGAGGTGCCGGGCCGACTCCTGGGCGACGTCGATCTCCGAGTAGCCGGGGACGTCGTAGCCGACGGTGAAGGTGAGGATGTTCGGGTTGAACTCCCGGGCCAGCGCGACCACCGCGGTGGAGTCGATGCCGCTGGACAGGAACGAGCCGACCGGCACGTCCGAGCGCATGTGCATGCGTACGCTCTCCCGCAGCGTCTCCCGGATCTCGTGGTAGAGGCGCTGCTCGTCGGCGACCGGGCCGGGCCGGAACACCGGCCGGTACCACCGCCGCACGTCGATCCGGCCGCCCGGCGTCCAGGTCAGGTATTCCCCGGAGCCGATCCGGCTGATCCCCTTGTGCAGGGTGCCGGGCTCGGGGACGTACTGCAGGGTCAGGTAGTGGCTCAGGTTCGCCGTGTCGACGCCCGCGTCGCCCGCGTAGTTGGCGTGCGCGAAGGGCAGCAGGGCCTTCTTCTCCGAGGCCAGGTAGAGGCCGTCCTGGGTCTCCAGGTAGTGCAGCGGCTTGATGCCGAAGTAGTCCCGGCCGCCGAACGCGCGGCGCTCCTGCCGGTCCCAGATGACGAAGGCGAACATGCCCCGCAGCCGGGTGAGCACCTGCTCGCCCCAGTAGTGGTAACCCGCCACGATCACCTCGCCGTCACCGGCGGTGGCGAACTGGGCGCCGAAGTCGCGGACCAGCTCGTCGCGCAACTCGATGTAGTTGTAGATCTCACCGTTGAAGGTCAACAGGTAGCGACCGCCCGCGTACGGCAGCGGCTCGTGACTGGACGCGACGTCGATGATGGCCAGCCGCTTGTGCGCGAACACGCCGTCCGCGTACCGGCCGGAGGCGTCGCCGACCACCTCGACCCCGGTCTCGTCGGGGCCGCGGTGGTGCAGGCATTCCAACGCCCCGGCGATGTTGTCGCGGTGGGCGGCGGCGTCGCCGCGCGCGCTGAAGAAGGCCAGAAGTCCGCACATGGTGGTCATCTTTCCACGCGGACGGGACCGCCCGGCGCGGGCATCGGCGGAAGGACCGCCCGCCCGCGCCATGCTGCGCGGGAACGCCGCGCGGTACGGTCGGGACAGCACCGGACACGGAGGGAGCGGCGCATGACCGAGGATCGCACCGACAGCACGCCGGCGGACGGCACCGAGTCACACGACCCGGACTTCCCGGAGGCGTTCCTGGCGTTCATGCGGCAGGGCTGGCAGGACACCGCGCTGCCGGTCGGCCCCCGCCCTGAGGTGCCGAACTACGCCAAGCGCCGGGCCGCGCTCTCCGCGGCCTTCCCGGGCGAGACGCTGGTGATCCCCACCGGCACCGAGAAGGTACGCGCCAACGACACCGACCATCCGTTCCGGCCGGGCAGCGACTTCGCCTACCTGACCGGTGACCACGACCCGGACAGCGTGCTCGTGCTGCGGCCGAACGGCTCCGGCCACGACCCGGTGCTCTATATGCGGCCCCGGTCCTCCCGGGAGACCGACGAGTTCTTCCGCAGCCGGCACGGTGAGCTGTGGGTCGGGCGGCGGCACACCCTCACCGAGAAGTCGACCGAGCTGGGCCTGCCCACCGCCGACCTCACCGAGCTGGACGCGGCGCTGGCCGACGCGGCGCCGGGGCGTACCCGGGTGCTGCGCGGTTTCGACGCCGCGGTGGACGCGGCGGTGCGTCCGTACGACGGCGTCCGGGCCGACGGCCAGCCCCCGCGGGACCGGGAGCTGGCGATCGCGATCTCCGAGCTGAAGCTGGTCAAGGACGAGTGGGAGATCGGCCAGCTCCAGGACGCGATCGACGCGACCGTCCGCGGCTTCGAGGACGTGGCCCGGATCCTGCCGGCCGACCGGGCGGTCTCCGAGCGGCTGCTGGAGGGGATCTTCGCGCTGCGGGCGCGGCACGACGGCAACGACGTCGGGTACGGCTCGATCGTCGGCGCCGGCGAGCACGCCACGATCCTGCACTGGGTGCACAACCACGGCGCCACCCGTCCGGGTGAGTTGCTGCTGATGGACATGGGCGTCGAGGGACGCCATCTCTACACCGCCGACGTGACCCGGGTGCTGCCGGTCAACGGCCGCTTCACGCCGTTGCAGCGCCAGGTCTACGACATCGTGTACGCCTCGCAGCAGGCCGGCATCGACGCGATCCGGCCCGGGGTGAAGTTCAAGGATGTCCACCTGACCTGCATGCGGGTGCTCGCCGAAGGGCTGGCCGACCTGGGCCTGCTGCCGGTGAGCGTGGACGAGGCGATGGACGAGAAGTCGACCGTCTACCGCCGGTGGACGCTGCACGGCTTCGGCCACATGCTCGGCATCGACGTGCACGACTGCTCCAACGCCCGCAAGGAGATGTACCGCGACGGCGCGCTCGGCGAGGGCTACGTGCTCACCGTGGAGCCGGGGCTGTACTTCCAGCCCGAGGACGAGCTGGTCCCCGAGGAGTTGCGCGGCATCGGCATCCGGATCGAGGACGACGTCCTGGTCACCGCCACCGGCGCGGTGAACCTCTCCGCCGCGTTGCCGCGTGCCGCCGACGAGGTGGAGACGTGGCTGACCGAGCAGCGCGAGGCCGGTCCCCGCCTTCCCGGCTGAGCCGTACCGCCGTACGACGGGCCCCGTCGGGGGCGCGCGACGTTCCGACGTCGTTCCGCGCCCCCGACGGGGCCCGTTTCGTGTGCGCCGGGGCGATCCGGCCCGGGTCGGGTCGGCCTGCGCCGTTACGTCGCCGAAGTATGGAGAATGCGCGCTTTCCTCGGATACGAGCATCTCGCGAGGAACCTTCTCATACGGTGGGGATCAGAGGCTACAACCGGTTTGTAGCTGGTCACGCCGCCTCGGGTGGTGCGACCCCGTCTGGTAGCAGGAAAGGGCGGAAGGCTCTGATGTCCAATGACGTGACGACTTCTGACGGTGGACCCGACCCGGGTCCACCGCACCGGGGACGACGGAAACTGTGGGTGGCCGCCGGCGTGGCCGGGTTGACCGGCGTCGTCGGCCTGGCGGCTCTCGGTGGGGTGGCCGCCCGTGACGACAAGCCCGCGGACCGTCCGGACGCGCAGTCCAACTCCCGGCAGAGTGTGAGCGACGCCGGCCCGGCCGAGGCACCGGCCGGCAAGGCTGACGCCGGTGCGGACACCGGCGGGCACGACGGCGAACGGTCCGGCGGGCAGTGGTCCGGCGGCGAGTGGAAAGGCGGCGCGGACGAGCACGAGGGCCGCGCGAAGGACGTGCCCTGCGACAGCGACAAACTGATCCAGGCGATCGTCCACGCGAACGACGACGGCGGCGTGCTGAATCTCGCCAAGGGTTGCACCTACCGGCTGACCCGCAGCGACGACGGCAACGGCCTGCCGGTGATCAGCGAACGGATCACCCTGAAGGGGCACGACACGAAGATCGTGCGGGAGGGCACCGGGGAGTACTTCCGGGTGTTCAACGTCGGTCGGGGCGGCCACCTCACCCTCAAGGGTCTGACCGTGGCCGGCGGACAGACGCTGGACAGCGCCATGGTCGTACCGGCGGCGACGGTCTGGTCCCGGTTCTCGTCCTCCGCGGCCGACACCGCGGCGGCCGGCAAACCGACGACACCCACGGCGGCCAAGCCGGCGACACCCACGGTCGCCAAGCCGGTGGCCGCCGCCGCGAAGGCGAGCCCGCCCGCCGGGGCCGGCAAACCGGCGGCCAAACCGGCGGCCAAGCCGGCCACGGCGACCGGGACCGGTACGCGGGCCGACGTCGGGGTCCTGGAGCAGCCCCAGCCCAACGACGGCGGGGGCATCCTGGTGCAGCCCGGTGGGGCGGCGGACCTGGTCGAGACCCACGTGGTGAAGAACCAGTCGGGCGGCAGCGGTGGTGGCATCGCCAACTTCGGCCGCACCCGGCTGAGCGACAGTTCGGTCGCCGACAACACCGCCTTCTACTACGGCGGAGGCATTCTCAACGCCGGCGTGCTTCAGGTGGACACGTCGAAGATCCGGGACAACGAGGCCGGCATCGGCGGCGGCGGTGTCGCCAACGGCGCCCCGGGCATCCTGCGCGAGGACGTCGAGGGTGGTTCCGCCTGGTTCTACAAGAGCGAGATCTCCGGCAACAACACGGTCGGCTTCGGTGGTGGTCTGCTCGACGTCGAGGGGACCACGACGGCCACCTACTCCGAGGTGACCGGGAACCAGGCCCTGCTCGCCGGCGGCGGCATCGCCGCGGCTGACGAGAGCCAGCTCAGCCTGGAGCACGCGGTCGTGGCCGGCAACGCCACGGCGGGCGTCGGCGGGGGCCTCGCCGTGGTCGACGACAGCACCGCCACGATCGAGCACAGCAAGATCAAGGACAACAAGGCCGGCTTCTTCGGTGGCGGCCTGTTCAACGAGGACAGCACGGTCGTGCTGCGCAACAGTGAGGTCGTGGGCAACCGGGCGGTCGGCCCGTTCGCCCGCGGCGGTGGCATCTACAACGACGACGAGGGTGTCGTCCGGCTCGACCGGACCACGGTGGCGCACAACGCCGCCACCCGGGCGCCGGGCGGGATCTTCAACGACGCCGCCGGCACGGTAGAGCTGGACGACGAATCAGTGGTCAAGGGGAACAGGCCGACCAACTGCACCAACGTTCCCGACTGCTTCGCCTGAGCACGAGCACGCGCGGGCAGCCGCGCGAACGCCGTGACCCGCGGGCGCACGACGCGCCCGGGCTGACGGCTGATTCACATAGAGGAAGGGCCCTTCCGCGCCGACCGGCTCGGAAGGGCCCTTCCATGTGCGGGCTGCCGCGCCCCTCGCCGGGCCGGTCCGCACCACCGCACCACCACCGGCCGGGCCGCACCGTCGGGACGGGCGGGCCACCGGGCGGGGGTTCGCCGTCACGGGACCGGCCGTTTGCGGGCCGCCTACGCCCGCACGGACGGTTTGTTGCCACCCGGGGCCGTCGGCCGGTAACGCGTGGAACCTGCCCCGCCCGGCCCTGAGCGATGGAAGATGAACCTAATGCGGGCTTATTTCGGATATGCCCGCGAGACGCGGAACATTCTCATACGTTGCTTCTGGGAGCTACAACCGATTTGTAGCAGGGGACGCTCGCTGTGGCGTGGCGACCCTGTCTGGTACGAGGAGAGGGCAGAGAGCTCCGATGTCCAACTACCTAGCTAAGAACAACGCCGCGGAGCAGGGGGCAGCGCCGAAGCGGCGCCGCAAGCTCTGGCTCGCCAGCGGCGTCGCCGGGCTCACCGGCGTGGTCAGCATCGCGGCGGTGGGCGTGGCCACCGGCGCCGGCGCGGTCGGCGTCGACGGCCTGAAGTGGTCCACCACCCAGCAGGTCGCCCTGGACGGCGACCAGGGCGCCGAGGGCCGGGACCGGGACCGGGACAAGGGCAACAAGGGCGCCAAGGACCACGAGTACGACAAGGACCGCGGGAAGGAGGTGCCCTGCGACTCCGACAAGCTGATCCAGGCCATCGTGTACGCCAACAACAACCACGGCGGCGTGCTGGAGCTGGCCAAGGACTGCACCTACACGCTGACCCGGCACGACGGCGAGGGCAACGGCCTGCCGGTGATCGAGCAGGACGTCACCCTCAAGGGGCACGACACCAAGATCGTGCGGGACGCCACCGCCGAGTACTTCCGGATCCTCCACGTGGGCCGGGGCGGGAACCTCAAGCTCAAGGGCCTGACCATCAAGAACGGCCAGACCCTCGAGCGTCGCGACCTGGCCCCGGTCACGCCGGAGTCGGTGTGGTCGCGGTACTCCAACTCGGTCGAGGCGACCCGCCTCGCCCAGGCCGGCAAGCCGTACCTCGAGGTGCTCCGCGCGGAGCCCAAGGGCGCGGCGGCGGCGAAGGCCGCGGCGGCCAAGGCCGGCGGTGTCGGCACCCTGGAGCAGCCGCAGGAGAACGACGGCGCCGGCATCCTGGTGCAGCCGGGCGGCACCGCCGAGATCGAGAAGAGCCACATCCTGGGCAACCAGTCCGGTGGCAGCGGCGGCGGTATCGCCAACTTCGGCAAGACCAGCCTGCACCACACCACCGTCGCGGAGAACACCGCGTTCTTCTTCGGCGGCGGCATCCTGAACGCCGGTGTGCTGAAGGTGTCCGAGTCCACCATCAAGGACAACGACGCCATCATCGGCGGCGGCGGCATCGCCAACGGCGCGCCGGGCATCTTCCGGGACGACGTCGAGGGCGGCACCGCCTGGATCGAGAAGACCGAGATCACCAGCAACGAGACGCTCGGCTTCGGTGGCGGCCTGCTCGACATCGAGGGCGACACCACGGTCAAGTACTCGAAGATCACCGACAACACCGCGGTGATCGCCGGCGGCGGCCTCGCGGCGGCCGACGAGAGCAACGTCGAACTGAAGGACGTCAAGGTCGCCAGCAACACCACGGTCGGTGTGGGTGGCGGCATCGCGCTGGCCTTCGGTGCGATCGCGAACGTCGAGCACAGCGAGATCAAGGACAACAAGGCCGGGTTCTTCGGCGGCGGCGTCTTCACCCTCTTCGGTGAGGCGACGTTCCGGGACAGCGAGATCTCGGGCAACCGGGCGGTGGGTCCGATCGGCATCGGTGGCGGCATCTTCGCCGTCTTCAGCACGGTCGACCTGGACGACACCAAGGTGGCGCACAACTTCTCCACCATCCGGCCCGGCGGCGTGTTCAGCTTCGTCAGCGAGGTCAACGTGGACGACAAGTCGGCCATCAAGGCCAACAAGCCGACCAACTGCCTGGGCACCGTGACCCCGGTGGAGAACTGCTTCGGCTGATCACCGTCGGATGTTCCACCCGGAACCGGCCCGGCCCCCCTCCGCAGGACGCGGAGGGGGGCCGGGCCCGGGTAGTGGCTACCGCTGCACGAAGACCGCGACGCTACGGGCCGGCACCCGGAAGGTGCCGGTCGACGCGTCGAACGAGGCCGTCCGCAGCACCGGGTCGGCGCTGTCGCGCAGCACCGGGTGCAGCGCCACGTCCGCGCCGCGCAGCCCGCCGAGGCGCTGGGTGGCCGCCTCCGGAGTGGCGTTGAAGACGACCGTCACCGACTTCCACCGCCGGTCCAGGCCGCGACCGTCCAGCGTCATGGTGAGTACGCCGGGCGTCTCCGCCGTGCCGGACAGCGGGAAGGCGACCCGCTTCTGCACCTGCTCGGCCGTGCTGAGCCCGAACACCGGCGAGGACGCCCGGATCTTCAGCAGCTCGGCGTACCGGGCGTTGGTGGTGTCGATCGCCGCGCAGTCCGGCACCAGGCTCTTGTCGGCCAGCAGCGGCTTGGCGTACGGCCACTTGTCCTTGTTGTCCTGCTCCGGCGGGAGGCCGATGCCGAACCCGTTGCCCTGGGCACAGTCCCAGCGGATCTGGTTGAACCAGTCCCCCGAGTTGTACGAGTTGCGGTCCAGCGACTTCGAACGCAACCGCTCGGTGCCGGTGGTGACGAACCCGGTGCCCTGTCCCAGTACGGCCGTGCCGAGCGCGAGCACCTGCATCCGGGCCCGGTCGGCCATCGGCGTGTCCTGCGGCAGCTTGTACGCCAGCGCGTCGTACAGGATCTCGTTGTCGTGCGCGTCGACGTAGGTGACCGCCTCGCCCGGCGCGGCGGTGTAGCCGGCCGGGGAGCCGTTGTAGTCGACCTGGGCGCCGGTGACCCGCTTGCCCGACGAGTCGGTGAAGCGGTAGCCGGCCAGGTTTCCGGTCAGCCCGACCTTGATCAGGTCGTGCTGGTGCAGCAGCCGGGCGCGCTGCGCGGCGGCGTCCCCGTTGATCTCGTCACCGTTGGGATCGGTGAGCAGACCCGAGGCGAAGCCCTGCACCCGCGGGTTGGCGTCGAAGGGGCCGCCGCCGCGTACCGCGTCGCGGAGCCGGTCGTTGAAGGTGCCGATGCCGGTGCCGGCCATGTTGGCCTGGGTGGCCTGGACGAACCGGGCGTCGTTGGCGACCTCGCCGAAGTTCCACCCCTCGCCGTAGAGCAGGATCGACTTGCCGTCGACGCCGTCCCGGGCCAGCGTGAGCTTGTCCAGCGCCTTGCGGACGGCCAGGATGTTCGCCTTCGGGTGGTGGCCCATCAGGTCGAACCGGAAGCCGTCCACCTTGTACGCCTTGGCCCAGGTGACCAGCGACTCCACCACCAGCTTGCCCATCATCGCGTGTTCCGGAGCGGTGTTGGCGCAGCAGGTCGAGTTGGCGACCGTGCCGTCCTCCAGCAGGCGGTGGTAGTAGCCGGGCACCACCTGGTCGAGCACCGACTTCGGGTCCGCGCCGGAGGCCGAGGTGTGGTTGTAGACGACGTCCATCACCACCCGCATGCCGGCGGTGTTGACCCCGGCGACCATCTGCCGGAACTCGGTGGTCCGCGCAGCGCCCGTCGGGTCGACCGCGTAGCCGCCCTCCGGCACCGTGTAGTGCAGCGGGTCGTACCCCCAGTTGTAGCCGTCGGTGTCGGCCACCGCGGCGATGCACTTCTGCTGCTCGTCGGAGTCCGGCGGCAGCTTCGCCAGGTCACAGGCGGGCTGCCGCTGGTCTGCCCGACGCTCGGGGATGGTGGCGAAGTCGAACGCCGGCAGCAGGTGCAGGTGGGTGACCCCGGCGTCGCCGAGGCCCTTGAGGTGCTTCATCCCGGCGGTGGCCGGGTCGGTGAAGGCGAGGAACGTGCCCCGCCGCTCCGCCGGGACGGTGTCGTCGGCGACGGAGAAGTCCCGCACCGACAGTTCCGAGATCTGCACCTTGGTCGACGGCACCGCCGCCGGCTTGCGCAGCCGGTCCCAGCCGGCCGGCTTCAGCGCCGGGTCGGTCAGGTCGACGATCTGGCTGTGCGTGGAGTTCGGCGCCAGCGCCACCGAGTAGGGGTCGGTGACCGCCGCCGTGACGACCTTCTGCGCGGCCGGCTGCCACGCCTGCACCTGGTAGCGGTAGTACTTACCGGCCCAGGCCCGGCTGCCCCGCACCGACCAGACACCGGTCCGGTCGTTGCGGCTCATCGCCACCGTCTTCGGCTGCCCGGTGGGCGAGTCGAAGAGTTCGAGCGACACCGTCCGGGCGGTGGGCGCCCACACCGCGAGGGTGGGCACCCCGCCGGCGAACGTCGGCCCGAGCCGCGCCTGCGTCGCCGCCGGGTACACGTCGTCGAGCACACCGGGGATCTGCACGCCGGTGGCGGCGAGCAGGCCACCCTCGGCGTCCCGCTCGGTCACCACGAGCTGCCCGCGCAGCGCCGCCGGGACCTTCGCCAGGGCCTGCCGGTCCAGGGTCAGGCTCTGGTACGCCCACAGGTGCGGGAACCTCGCGCGCTGGGCCTCGGTCAGCCCGTTGCGCTGGGCCCGCAGCGGGAGAGTGGTGTACGTCCCGGTCAGCTCGCCGTCGGCCACGGTGATCCCGCCGGCCGGGGCGACCGCCAGGGCGTACGTCTTGCCGTCGGTCGGGCCGGTCTGCCAGGCGACGGTGGACCGGTCGATCCAGTGCGCCTTCTGCTTCGTGACGTCGAGGTCCTTGGCGGTGCCGGTGGTGGTGCCGGGCAGCAGCCGTCCCCGGGTGCCGCCGAGCAGCCACACCTCGCGCCCGGCGCTGGCGAAGTCCAGCCGCTGGTCCTCGGGCAGGTCCTTCTCGTCGCCCTTGTGGATGATGTAGCTCAGGCCGGTCGCACCGGCCGACAGCGGCACCTCGAAGACCGCGCCGAAGGCGTCGGTCCGCGCGGGCAGCAGGGGCTTGGCCCAGTCGGTCGGGTTGGCGGCGCCGTCCCACAGGTGCAGACCCCAGCCGTCGTAGTTGCCGTCGGCCCGGCGGTAGTGCAGCACCGCCGTCCCGTCGGCTACCGGCGGGGCCGGCTCACCGGCGGCCGCCTCGCGGGTCGGGTGGATGGTCGGGTCGCCCTGCTTGAGCCAGACCTCGCCGGTCTGCGTCACGTCGACCGTACGGTCCTGGTCGACGTCCTTGTTCCCGTCCTTGTCGACCACCAGGAACCCGACCGACTTCGCGCCCGGCTTGAGCTTCACCCAGGCGAACCGGCCGTAGGAGTCCTCACCGGCGAACGGCTGTCCCTTGGGCCACTCGGTGACGTACGCCGGGTCGATGTCGCCCCAGGCGTAGAGGCCCCAGTCGTCGTACCCGCCGGCCGGCCGCTGGTAGTGCACCACCAGCCAGTCGCGGGACTGCCCCTGCTCCGGGGTGCCGACCGCGGCGGTGGAGCGGGCGGTGGCGGTACGCCCCTTGCCGTCCCGGACCACCGCCTTGTACTCGACCTTCGTGCCACCGGCCAGGCCGGTCAGGTCGTGGTGCACTGTGTACGGCGCGCGGTCGGCGGAGCCGAGCAGAGTCCACCTGCCGCCGGCGACCCGGGCGGCGAACGTGACGGTGGCCAGCGGGTCACCGGTCACCTGGGCGGTGACCGCGGCCCGGGTGGCGACCGGCGCGTCGGTCTGCGGGGCGCTGATGCTGATCGTCGGCTTGGCCGTCGGAGCGGCGATCGGCGTGCCGGCCCGGTGCACCACCGCGGACAGCGGCGGCACGGTCAGGGTGAGCTTGCCGTCGGCGGCGGCGACCGGCTTGGCGGTGCCGCCGTAGATGCCGGTGAAGGTGGCGCCGGCCGACCAGGTGTCCACGGTGACAGTCTGCGGGGTGTCCGCGTTGTTCACCGCGACCACGTACTCGGTGCGCTGCTTCGGATCCACCCGGGAGGCGGCGAAGACGCCCGGGCCGTCGGCGGCGTGCCGGGTGACCTGGACGCCGTCGCGCAGCGCCGGGTGGGCCTGGCGCAGCTTGCCCAGCTCGGCGATGGCCCGGTAGAGCGGGTGCCCGGTGTCGAACTGGTCGACGGCGTGCGTGCGGTCGGTGCCCAGCAGGTCGTCGTCGAGGTAGTCGGGGGTCTTGGAGGCGAACATGTCCTGCCGCGCGTCCTTGTCCCCGCCGGGGCCGGTGAAGCCCTGCTCGTCACCGGAGTAGACCACCGGCTGACCGCGGGTGAGGAACATCAGCTCGTGGGCGAGCTGGTCACGCCGCAGGTGGGTGGCCGGGTCGGTGCCGCCGGAGGCGATGAAGGAGCCGATCCGGCCCATGTCGTGGTTGCCGAGGAAGGTGGGCAGCCGACCGGCGTCGGTGTCCCGCGCGGCGTAGAGGTCGTCGCGGGCGTACACGTCGGCGAGCGCCTTGGCGGAGCCGCCACCGGCGGTGTAGCCGCGCGCCGCCTCCTGGAAGGAGAAGTCCAGGGTGGCGGGCAGGCCGCCGCGCCGCACGTAGGTGGAGGCGACCTCCTGGTCGGAGCTGTAGACCTCGCCGAACATGAAGAAGTCCTTCTTGCCGGCACGCTCGGCGGTGCGCTCGATGCCCTGGCTGAACTGCGGCCAGAAGTCGAGGTTCACGTGCTTCACCGTGTCCAGCCGGAAACCGTCGACGCCGGTCTTGGCGATCCAGTCGCCGTAGACCTTGGTCAGCCCGCGCACCACCTCGGGACGCTCGGTCCACAGGTCGTCGAGGCCGAAGAAGTCGCCGTACTCGCTGTTCTCACCGGCGAAGGTGGAGTCGCCCCGGTTGTGGTACATGGTCGGGTCGTTGAGCCACGCCGGGACCTTGACCTTCGCGTCGGCCGGGGTGGCGAAGGTCGGGGTGTACGGGAAGGACGTGGTGTCCACGTCCGGGAAGTCCCGGGTCCCGTCGGCGTAGTTGCGGTCCTCGAAGGCCCGCCCCCGCGCGTCGGTGTACGGCGAGGTCTTCTTGTCCACGTAGGTGTAGGTGTCCTCGGCGTACTTGATCACGTCAGCGGTGTGGTTGACGATCACGTCGAGGTAGACCTTGATGCCGCGCCGGTGCGCGAGCTTGACCAGCTTCTTCAGGTCCTCGTTGCTGCCGAAGTGCGGGTCGACCTGGGTGAAGTCGGTGATCCAGTAGCCGTGGTAGCCGGCCGACACGTCGTCGCCGGTGCCCTGCACGGGGCGGTTCTTGAAGACCGGGGCGAGCCAGATGGCGGTGGTGCCCATGCCCTCGATGTAGTCGAGGCGGTCCATCACGCCCTTGAGGTCGCCACCGTGGTAGAAGCCCTTGTCCTTCGGGTCGAGACCGGTCTTGAGCCGGTCACCGGACAGGCCGCCCCGGTCGTTGCGCGGGTCGCCGTTGGCGAACCGGTCGGGCAGGACGAAGTAGAACTGCTCGGCCTTCGCCTTGTTGTCGGCGGCCTTCAGCAGTGCGTCGGCGGACGGCTCGGAGCGCCACTGGGTGGCGCCGGCGGCGGCGAGCGGGTCGGTCACCGCCGTACGCGCGCTGGCGTCGGCGCTGATCTGGTTCACGGCGACCGGGGCGCCGACGAGGGTGAGGGTGAGCAGGGAGACGAGGGCTAGCCAGGCCTTGCGCGGTGTGGGCGGCGGTTTCATCGACGGCCTTCCTCTGGTCGCTGATTCGCCCGCACGCTAGCCCTTGCCGAAACATTCTGCAATACCTTGCAAACAGAGTCGAAACAAAGCAGGCTGCTTGCAGTCGGCTTGCGTCGCCGCACTCCCGATCCGTCCGGCGCGAGGGTCCACGCTGGACGCCCGTCCCGGCCTCAGCGGCAGGCCACGCCGTCCACGGTGCAGCGCGCCGGACGGCTGTCCGCCTGTTCGAGGTGGAATCGCAACGGCACCGAGCCACCCGCCGCCACGTCGACACCGCTGCGGTACGTGAAGCCGTCCCGGGTGGTGGTCAACGTGCCCTGCGGCGCGCCCTCCACCCACGCGGTCACGACCCGCCCGCCGGGGAAGCTGAGCGCGGCGGTCCAGCCACGATCCGTCCGCGCGGTGTTGCTGATCAGCACCTCGCCGATGAACCCACCGTGGAAGGAGTCCACCACCCGGTACCGTCCGGTCACCGCCGGCGGTGGCACGGGGGCGGCCGGTCGCACCGACGGCGTGCCGGCCGCGCCACCGGAGACCGGCGGTGACGGCGTGGGCACGACGGTCGGGGCAGTGCTCGGCAGGACCGTGGAGCGCGGCGACAACCCGGGCCGCACCGGCCCGGTCGGTGCCACCGTCGGGACGCCGGTGGGAGCGTCGGCGTCGACCGACGGGGAGTACTCGGGCAGCACCATCGGCGGCGCGGGGTCCGGTCGCGGTCCGCCGTCGGGGTGCCGTCCCCGGTACGCGCCCAGCGCCACGACCAGCAGCACCACCATCACCACGACGCCGATCGACACGACCACCCACGGTGAGGACGCGATGGCGGTGTTGGTGGGCGAGGACCGGGGGGCTCGACGCGTGCCGGACATGTCCCTCCTCAGCGGGTTGTCCGGGAAGCGTAGCGAGCAGCGGCCATGTCGGACAGTGCCGCCGGCTGACCGTGCCGTCAGCCGATCGTGCAGTCGGCCCCGTTCACCGTGCAGCTGTCCGGGCGGTCCCAGGTGCCGTACCGGTTGACCCGCACGGACACCACCTCACTGTCGCCACCGTCGAGCGGTCGGCTGCCGCGCAGCACGTACGAGCCGGTGCCGTCGGCCGAGACGGAGATCCCGGACTCCGCGGACGCCTGGAGGCCCCGGAGGTCGCCGCTGAAGTAGAACTCCACCCGCCACTCCTGTGGCCGGTCGGCGTCGTTGCGGACCAGCAGTTCCACCTCGAACGACCAGCGATCGTCGTCCTGCACCCGGTACCGCGCGGTCACCCCCGCCGGGGCGGCGTCGCCCGGTGCTCCGGTGGTCGCCCTCGGTGCCGGGGAGCGGGGCGCGGACGGCGACGGGGGGTCGACCCGACGGGTCGACGACGCGGCGGCGGGCCGGGACGGGGTCGGTCGGTCGGTGGGCCCGGTGGTCGGCCCGGGGGTGGTCACGAGCGTCGGCAGGAGCAGCGGTGGCGCGGGTGGCGGTGCCGCCTGCCGCTCCGAGCCGCGGAACGACAGCAGGGCCACCAGCAGGAACCCGACCAGCAGCGCGACGCCGAGCAGCACGACCACCCAGGGCGCCGAGGCCAGCGCCCGGGAGACCGCCCGGTCACCGGGGTCGCCGGTGGGTTGCACCGCCATGAGGTCCCCCCTCGACGCAGCCGACGCGCAAACCTAGCAACCCGTCCCGCGATGCGGAATCAGCGATCCGGCCCCCCGTCGCCGGCCGTCAGCCGGTGCGCAGGACCGTGCAGATGACCGGCCCGTCGTCGGTGCCACGCAGCAGGTAGCGGTATCGCTCGCCGGGCACCCGACAGCCCTGGCTGTCGAGGAACTCCCACTCGACGGCCACCATCGTCAGCAGCGCGGAGACCGGCTGCACGTCCTCGATCGCGGCGTGCGCCGCCACCAGTTCCCGCTCCTGGTAGTCCGGCGCGGCGCCCACGAAGGACAGCGCGACCGCGGCCGGGGAGGTGAACGAGAAGCTGTAGGTGTCGGCGACCACCAGCCCGGGCAGCGCGTAGCAGCCCGCGATGGCCGGTATGTCGCCGACGGTCAGGGCCACCCCGTACCGGTCGAAGAAGTCGGTCAGCATGTCCAGGTCGGTGGAGGCTGTCACGACGCATGCAATTGCCGGGCGGCCGCCGGGCCAAACCTCACCGCGGCGGTATCCGTACCTCGATCTCGGCGCCGAGCCGGGCGTCGCGGGCCAGGCCGAGGTCGTCGCCGCTCCAGAACCGCCCCGGGTCGTACCAGTTGGGCCGGCGCCCGGCGGGCAGCAGCCCCATCGCCTCGTAGGTCACGGCCACCACCTCGGCACAGTAGGCCGTCTCCAGGGCCTGGTCCCGGGTCGGCGTGTCCGTGCGGTCACGCTCCCGGCCCCGGCCGGGCAGCGCCGGGACCCGGATCGCCGGCGTCCGGCCGCGCAGCCAGCGCCAGGCGAGCTGGGCGGTGGACGGGAACGGGGTGCCGTCCAGGCGCGCGATGGTCCGCAGCACCGACCGTTCCATCTCGGCGTCGGCCGGCGGGTCCAGTTGGCGCAACCAGGCCCGCTGGCCGTACCGGTTGGCCCAGACGCAGACCGCGTCCCGCAGGTCGTGCAGTTGGACGCCGCGCTGGTGGGTGCCCGACCACAGGTCGGGCAGGGACCGGCCCAGTTCGGCGTGCCACATCAGCGGTGGCATGTCGTCGAGCACCACGGCCATGCCGACGTGGTTGACCGGGCTGTTGGTGGTGAACTGGATGGCCCGGTCCGGCACGCTGCGACCGCGGAACACCCACACGTCGCCGGTCCGGGTCAGGTCGACGGCCTCGTCCAGACTGATGCTCATGAGCGTCTACCCTATGCGGATGCGACAGCGGATGCGGTGGTGGAAGGTCCTCGGACTGGCCGGCCTGGCCGGGGTCGCGGCGTCCGGGGTGGTGATCGCCCGCGCCGAGCGGCGCCGTCGCGCGTACACCCCGGAGGAGATCCGGGACCGACTGCGCGAGCGTCACGCGCAGGCCGCCGGGGGCGGCGCCCGGACCGACGACCCGGCCTGACCGGGAACCCTCGTCGTGACCGACCTGTCGGGGTGGGGGACGCCGCGACAGGCGCCCGTCGACACCGACGCCCGGCAGCGCCGTGCCGCCGGCGCGCTGGTGTTCCTCGGCGGGCTGGTGCTGCTGGTGACCGTGATGGTGGCGGCGCCCTACCCGCCCTGCACCGAGGCCGCGCCGTGTGGCCCGGAGCGGGCCGGCAACGTGCTGATCGGCCTGCTGCTCAGCACGGTCGTCGCCGGGTGGCTGGGGCTGCGTTTCGCCGCCGGGGTGGGCGTGGTCACCGCCATCGCGCTGGTCGGCTTCACCCTGGCCCGTCCCCTGGTCGGACCGCCGCTGTGGTCGGCCGGGGTGGCGGTCGCGTACGTGGCCGGCTGCGTGCTGCTGCACCGCCGAGCCGTCGGCCGGTCCCGCGTCCGCCGGCCGAGGTCCGCAGAGCGGCAGCCGGTGCCGCCGATCCGCTGGTCGGTGCGCCCGCCGCTCGCGCCGACCCTCGCCGCGGTGGCGCTGCTCGGCGCGGGCGTCGCGGTGGCGCTCTGGGTCGCGTACGCCCAGGACCGGGCGGACGCCCGGCAGGCCGCCGCGACGGTGGTCACCGGCACGGTGCGGTCACACCCGGACGAGGCGACGGTGGAGCTGGCTCTGCCCGACGGCAGCACCACGCGGATCGGGGTGTTCGGGGCCGACGACCACCCGGTGGGCGGCCCGTTCCGGCTCGCCGTCGACGACCGTGGCCTGCGGCAGCCGCTCAGCGAGCCGTACGACCTGACCCCGTGGCTGTCCCTGGCCACCCTGCTCGGTGTGCTCGGCATCGGGGGCAGCGCGCCGGCGGCGACAGCCCTGGCGTCCCGTTGGCGGTTCACCCGCCGGCCCCAGCCGACAAGTGAGGTCGTCGTCGAGTTCGCCGCCGGGGTGGTCCGGCTCCGGCGTCGGGCCATGGACGAACTGCCCTTCGGTGAGGTGCCGATCCGGCCGGAGAGCGGCCTGCCCGGCGGGAGGCGACGGGACGCGATACTGCACGGCGTTCCGGTCTACGGTCGATGGTGCACGGTGACGGTCGACGGTCGGACGCTGTCGCCCCGGGCGCCGCTGCGGGCGCCGGCGCCGCCCCGGCCGGCACGGGACCGGCAGGGCGCCCCCGCGTGGCCGGCACTGCACGCGGTGGAGATCATCGCGACGGTGGCGGCCGTCCTCGCCGCGACCGTGTTCGGCATCCGGGTCAGCGACGTCACGCTCACCGGCCTGTTCGACCTGCTCTGCACCGCCGACCGCTGCCAGCCGGTCGCACTCGCCGTCGTCGGCTGGTCGACGGTGGGCGGCACGATGGTCCTGGCCGGCCTGATCTACCGGCATGCGCGGCCCGGTCGTCCCGCCCTCTACGCCCTCATCGGCTGCGTCGTCCTGCTCGCCTTCGCCCTGACGCTCCTGTTCGCCGGCGGCGGTCCCGGCGAGGATCCGCCCCCGGGGGCCGGTGCGCTCCGGGTCGGCCTCCTGGCCGGGCTGGCCCCGCTGCTGATCGGTGGGGTCGGTGGTTCCCCGTCGGCCCCGCGTCGCGGGCGCGGGCGGCCGGAGCCGGCCGAATCGGGACGGCCGCTGCTGCTGGTCAACATCGGGCAGGGCATCACCCTGACCGCGGTGGTGCTCTGGGCCGCGCTGTTCGGCTGACCGGCCGGCTCCTCGTCCCGAAACCTGGCCCGAGGTTGCGTGAATAACAAGACGGACGTACGGTTTTATTGAAGACGCCGACCGGCGGTAAGTGTCACCTAACCTGGGCGGCACTCCGGCCGGTACGAAAGACTGCTCAGGACTACTCACGGTCGCTGGTGTGAAGGAGTACGACGTGGCGAGCCTCGACACCTTCGGTGCGAAGACCCAGCTGCGCGTCGGAGACGCGAGCTACGAGATTTTCAAGATCAGCACGGTGGAGGGCCACGAACGGCTCCCCTACAGCCTCAAGGTCCTGCTGGAGAACCTGCTGCGGACCGAGGACGGCGCGAACATCACCGCCGACCACATCCGGCAGCTCGGCGGCTGGGACGCCGCCGCCGACCCGAGCGTGGAGATCCAGTTCACCCCGGCCCGGGTGCTGATGCAGGACTTCACCGGCGTGCCCTGCGTGGTCGACCTGGCCACCATGCGCGAGGCCGTCCGCGACCTCGGCGGCGACGCCGGGAAGGTCAACCCCCTCGCCCCGGCCGAGCTGGTCATCGACCACTCGGTGATCGCCGACCTGTTCGGCCGCGAGGACGCGTTCGCCCGCAACGTCGAGCTGGAGTACGAGCGCAACAAGGAGCGCTACCAGTTCCTGCGCTGGGGTCAGACCGCGTTCAACGAGTTCAAGGTCGTCCCGCCGGGCACCGGCATCGTGCACCAGGTGAACATCGAGTACCTGGCCCGCACGATCATGGAGCGCAACGGCCAGGCGTACCCGGACACCGTGGTCGGCACCGACTCGCACACCACGATGGTCAACGGCCTGGGCGTGCTGGGCTGGGGCGTCGGCGGCATCGAGGCCGAGGCCGCGATGCTCGGCCAGCCGGTCAGCATGCTGATCCCGCGCGTGGTCGGCTTCAAGCTGTCCGGCGAGATGCCGGCCGGCACCACCGCCACCGACCTGGTCCTCACCATCACCGAGATGCTGCGCAAGCACGGCGTGGTCGGCAAGTTCGTCGAGTTCTACGGCCCCGGCGTGAGCGCGGTGCCGCTGGCCAACCGGGCCACCATCGGCAACATGTCCCCGGAGTACGGCTCCACCGTGGCGATCTTCCCGATCGACGCCGAGACCATCCGCTACCTGGAGCTCACCGGCCGCGACGCGTCTCAGGTCGCGCTCGTCGAGGCGTACGCCAAGGAGCAGGGCCTCTGGCACGACCCGGACCACGAGCCGGACTACTCCGAGCGCCTGGAGCTGGACCTGGGCACCATCGAGCCGTCCCTGGCCGGCCCGAAGCGCCCGCAGGACCGGGTGCCGCTGGGCAGCGCGAAGACCCTCTTCCGGTCGGCGCTCACCGACTACGTGGCCGCCGACGAGACCGGCGGCGACCCCGGCCGCAAGCCGGGCGTACCGCAGCAGGACAAGCCGTTCGGCGCCGACGGCCACGCCGACGAGGCCAGCGCCGAGTCCTTCCCGGCCAGCGACCCGCCGGCCAACGGCGTCAGCGACCCGGCCGACGCGCCGCGCGACCTGGAGACCGCCGCGGTGGGCGCGGGCGGACGGGCCACCCGGCCGACCCGGGTCACCAGCCCGGACGGCGTCGAGTACGAGCTGGATCACGGCGCCGTGGTGATCGCCGCGATCACCTCCTGCACCAACACGTCCAACCCGCAGGTGATGATCGGGGCGGCGCTGCTGGCCCGCAACGCGGTGGAGAAGGGCCTCACCCGCAAGCCGTGGGTGAAGACCACCCTGGCCCCCGGCTCCAAGGTGGTCATGGACTACTACGACCGGGCCGGCCTCACGCCCTACCTGGACAAGCTCGGTTTCAACCTGGTCGGCTACGGCTGCACCACCTGCATCGGCAACTCCGGCCCGCTGCCGGAGGAGGTCTCCGCCGCGGTCAACGAGGCTGACCTCGCCGTCGTCTCGGTGCTCTCCGGCAACCGGAACTTCGAGGGCCGGATCAACCCGGACGTCAAGATGAACTACCTGGCGTCCCCGCCGCTGGTCGTCGCGTACGCGCTGGCCGGCACCATGGACATCGACCTGGCCAACGAGCCGATCGGCCAGGACAGCGAGGGCAACCCCGTCTTCCTCCGGGAGATCTGGCCGAACAGCGCCGAGATCCAGGACGTCATCGCCCAGGCGATCGGCGCCACCGGGTTCAGCGCCGCGTACGCCGACGTGTTCGCCGGCGACGAGCGGTGGCAGTCACTGCCCACCCCGACCGGCGACACGTTCGCCTGGGACACCGAGTCCACCTACGTGCGCAAGCCTCCGTACTTCGAGGGCATGCAGCAGGAGCCGGCGGCCGTCGTCGACATCGCCGACGCGCGGGTGCTGGCCAAGCTGGGCGACTCGGTCACCACCGACCACATCTCCCCGGCCGGCTCGATCAAGGCCGACTCCCCCGCCGGCACGTACCTCGCCGAGCACGGCGTGCCGCGCCACGAGTTCAACTCGTACGGCTCCCGCCGGGGCAACCACGAGGTGATGATCCGGGGCACGTTCGCCAACATCCGGCTGCGCAACCAGCTGGTCCCCGGTGTGGAGGGCGGCTTCACCGTCAACCACCTCACCGGCGAGCAGACCTCGATCTACGACGCCTCGGTCGCCTACCAGTCCGCCGGCATCCCGCTGGTCGTGCTGGCCGGCAAGGAGTACGGCTCCGGCTCGTCGCGGGACTGGGCCGCCAAGGGCACCATGCTGCTCGGGGTCAAGGCGGTCATCGCCGAGTCGTACGAGCGGATCCACCGCTCGAACCTCATCGGCATGGGCGTCCTGCCGTTGCAGTTCCCGGCCGGCGAGACCGCCGACTCGCTGGGCCTGAGCGGCACCGAGGCGTTCACGATCACCGGTGTTACCGCGCTGAACGAGGGCCGGACGCCGCGTACGGTCAAGGTCACCACGGACAGCGGCGTCGAGTTCGACGCGGTGGTCCGGATCGATACCCCCGGCGAGGCGGACTACTACCGCCACGGCGGCATCCTTCAGTACGTGCTGCGCCGCATGATCGCCAACTGACGCACCGCGGACCGAAGGCCCTCCCAGCACGAGCGGGGAGGGCCTTCGGCATTCCCGCTCGCCGTGAGTTCGACCTCGCCGCGTTCCGCAGCCGGTCTCCTCACGGCCGGTGGATCGCGGGCGCCGGATGGATCGCGGCGACCGGGTGGGCGGCCGGGAGATCGACGAGCCGCGAGCGTGCCGCCGCCCCGCCGCCGGTCCGGGCGGGCCGGCGCGGTGCGGGGACACCCGCGCCGGCCCGGGTCACCGCGCGGAGGTCCGCGGCCAGGGCGTCGACCTGGCCACGGGTGACCCCGGGCACGCAGACGACGTGCGACCAGTGCCCTTCGGTGGCCAGCAGCCACTTGCGGGTCACCTCGGCGGGTGGGGTGGCCAGGACCACGGTGAAGGCGTGCGGGTGTCGCCAGGCCGGCCAGCCGATCTCGGTGAGCCGGTCGACCGCGTAGCCGGCCACGTCCCGGGCACGGGCCGCGCGGGCGCGGTGCCCGTCGGTGCCGTAGCCGGCGATGGCGTACCAGAGCAGCGCGGCGGCCTGTCCACAACGGGAGCCGCTGACGGTGGTGTCGAGGGTGGAGGTGTAGGCGATGTGCCGACCCTCGCGGCGGATGCTGTCGCGCATGAGCACCACGCCGCAGGGAATCGGGGTGCCGAGGAACTTGTGCCCGGAGACGGCGAGGCTGTCGGCGCCACCGCCGTCGAGGGTGATCGCGCCGTCGAGGGCCAGGGGAAGACCGGCGAGAGCGCCGTCGACGTGGACATGCCGCCGGTCGACGCCCAGCTCCAGCAGGACCGCCTCGATGCGGTCGGGCCGGTCGACGGCCTCGGTCATCGTCGTCCCGGCGGTGGCCACGACGATCGCCGGTCGGTGGTGCCGTCGCCGGACGAGGGCGGCGAGGTGCCCGTAGTCCATCTCGCCGTGGTCGTCGACGTCGACGACCACGCCGGGGGCGCCGATGATGTCGATGATCTTGCTGATCGAGTAGTGCGCCGACCGGCTGTGGTAGACGATCGCGCCGGGGTGGCGGCCGAGCGCCGCGTGCAGGGCCGCGAGGTTGCCCTCGGTGCCGCCTGCGGTGACGTAGCCCCACCGGTCGCCGGCGGGCAGGGCCACCAGGTCGGCGCACCAGTCGACCACCGCTCGTTCCAGGGACTTGGTGTGCGCGGTGCCGCCCGGGTCGGTGTTCGGATCACCCACGTTGTTGAACAGCCGCCCGAACAGAGGCAGGACCGGGCCGTAGTCGATGTCGACCGCCCCGGGAAAACCGATCGCCGTGGCCTGCCCGGCCGCGGCCCGGGCGAGCAGCGCCCGGACCACCGCCCCCGTGTCGATGCCGCCGGCGTGCAGATCGACCGCGGAGGAGGTGAGGGCGGCCGCGTGCTCGGCGGGGCCGGCGCTCACGCGGTCCGTCCGGAGAGCAGGTGGTCGGCGAGGGTACGGTGCAACGTACCCAGTTGCGCCCACGCCGCCCGCAACGTCTGGTCGCCCTGTTCGGTGAGGTCGGCGTACGGGTTGTACGGCCACCGCTGGCTCGCGTCGAGGCTCTTGTTACTGGTGAACCCGTCGTCGCCCAGACGCCGGCGTGGATTGCGTACCATCCGGAGCGCGGTGCCGTCGCACAGCAGTGCGATGCCCTCGCCGGCCAGGTCGAACACCGACCTCGGCCGCGGCATGTCCGCCGGCTGGCGGCGCACCGCGTCGGCGACGGCGTGCCAGGGCCCGTCCTCACTGTCCAGAGTGCTGATTCCGACCCCCAGATAGCCGGCGTCACGCGGCATGTCGGGGTCGCCGCCGTTGATCAGCGAACCCTCCGGCCCGCGCGGGTCCCACCGCTGGCCCCGGCTCTCCGCCCGGGCGATGTTGCCGGCCGCAGTGCGCGACAGGTCATGCAGCACCTTGGGCAGATCATCGGATTCCGGGCCGGCCAGGAAGAGCCGGGTGGCGATCAGCAGCCGGCACCCGTGGGGCACCTGCCGATCCCCGACGGTGTAGAACAGCACGACACCGTGCGGGCCGAGCGCGTTGCGTCTGCCGAGCCGGTCGAACGCCTCCTGGCAATGTTTGGCGTTGACCCCGCGCAGCCGGGAGGCGACCTGTAGTCGCAGGTCCACCCAGGCGCGCTCGATGGCCGTCGTCTCACCGGGCCGGCCCGCCGGCGGTGGCGCGGCGGCTACCGGCTGGCCGGCCGGCGACCACTGGCCCCGGCCCTCGGTCCCCCACTGCGGGGGCGGTGGCGCGGACGGGCCGGGGCCGGGGCCGGGTTGACCCCGCCAGTCCGAGCCGGGTCCGCCGGACACGGGGTAGGCGCCCGACGGTCCGGTCGGCGGCTGCTCGGCCGGGGACCAGCCGCGGTCGTCGGGGCCGGCGTGGTGCCGGCCCGGAGGTGGCGACATCGAGTAGCTCATCCGTGCCCCCGCACTAGAAGGTGACGCCGACGTCGTCGGGCACCGCGTGGGTGTCCGGACGGCCCCGGCTGATTCCCTGGTAGACGGCCGGCCGCGTCCGCCGCAGGAACCCGGCCCACAGCACGCCACCGACGGCGGCGCCGGCGATGACCAGGGGCAGCAGGTACGGCGTCAGCGAGCCGGGTGCGGCGCCGAGCAGCGACCCGACGTTGCTCACCAGCGCGCCGAGGACGACCAGGCCGAGGAGCACCCCGGCGACGGGTACGAACAGCGATGATCCCGCTCCGGTGCCGGCCAGCATCGTGGTGCGCGCCGCCACCGCCGCGACGGAGGCGGCGATGAGCAGGCACAGGAGTCCAAGTGCGCCCAAGGTGGACAGCCAGGTGAACATGGTCGCCACCGGGTCCGCCCCCATCAACGCGAAGACGGCCACGACCACCACGGCGATCACGGTCTGGAGCACCGATCCCCCGACCGGCGCACTGACCCGGACGCCGCTGCCCGAGCGGGCCAGCGCCGCGGGCAGCACCCCCTCACGGGCCATCGCGAAGGCGTACCGGGCGATGACACTGTGGAAAGCCAGCAGCGACGTCATGATCGCCAGGACCAGCACCAGCTGGGCCAGCGGCGTCATGAACCCGCCGAACTGCCGCTCCAGCACCGCGAACGGCAACCCGCCGTCGGGATCGGCGGCGACCTCGGCGACGCGGTCCGGGCCGGCGGCCACGCCCATCGCCCACGCCGCGACGGCGTAGACGAGGGTCAGCAACAGCACGCTGGCGAAGACCGCTCGGGTGACACCCCGCTCGTCGCGGCTCTCCTCGGAGAAACTGGCCGGGGCGTCGACGCCCATGAGCGCCGCCAGGCACAGGGCGACCGCACCGCCGATCCCGCCGGCGCCCAGCCCCGAGATCGAGAAACCCTCCCAGGAGAGGCTGCCCGTCGCCGGAGCGGACATCGCGGACGTCGTGAACAGAACGACGATGACCAGCGAGCCCGCCAGCACCGTCGCCAGCAGCGCGGTGGACAGCCCGATGGCGCGTACCCCGACCGCGGCCACCAGGACCAGGGCCACCGCGGCCCACACCCACCAGGTGCCACCGACCAGGCCCGCCAGCGTCGCACCGAGCAGCCCGTAGAGGCTGATCTGGATCGCGTTGTACGCCACCAGCGCCACCACGCCGCCGGCCACACCCGACCGCCGGCCCAGGCCACGCGCCAGAATGGCGTAGTACGCCGCGGCGTGCGGCACCTGCCGTGACATGGCCGTGTAACCCACCGCCAGCAGCGCGACCACCCCGCCGACCAGCAGGAACACCAGCGGCACCGTGGTCACCCCGGTCGTGGCGTAGGTCGCGACCATACCGCCGGCCAGCACGACCATCGGGGCTGAAGCCGCCGCGCCGAACAGGCCCATTCCCCACGTGTTCAGAGTCCTGCGGGCCAGCGCCGCCTGTACGTGCGCCGTCATCGCTGAGCCGCCCGGAGGAACGGCGCGCTCGGGAGGCAAGCCGGCGGGACCGGACACGAGTCGCCGCGGAGGGCTCGCGATCGGGTCGGATGGAGCAACGCTCCACAAAGGACATCGGGGGTGGCCGGGCCGTTCAGGCTCAGCATGACGGGTCCTCCAGGAAGTTTCGCGCAGGAGCGCATCGATCACGAGGGGGTGACTGAATGATCACTACGGGTTCGGATCAAGATACTGATGATTGCCCCCGGGTGGCAATCCGCCACCGGCCGTATCCACCGACCCCGTGGGCCGGACCGTTGTCACCCGGGGCGGTCGACAACGGGCCGCCACGCCGGCTGACTACGGTCAACGGCCTGCGGTCGCGGGTAGAGCCGCATCGGCAACCGCGGCCACGGAGGACGTCCGCACGTGTTCGATGAGGGTGATGAGGACTCGCTTGCTGGACTCGCGGTCGCGGACGTCGCACAGCAGCACGGGCGTGCCGGGATCGAGATCGAGTGCCCGCCGCACCTGCTCGGTCGTGTAACGGCGAGCACCGTCGAAGCAGTTGACGGCGACGACGAACGGGGTGCCGCGGGTCTCGAAGTAGTCCAGGGAGGGGAAGCAGTCGGCCAGCCGGCGGGTGTCGGCGAGGACCACGGCGCCGAGCGCGCCGAGGGCGAGTTCGTCCCAGAGGAAGGCGAAGCGGTTCTGACCGGGGGTGCCGAACAGGTACAGCGCGAGGTCGTCGCTGATCGTGATGCGCCCGAAGTCCATGACGACGGTGGTGGTGGTCTTGTCGCCCACCCCGGACGTGTCGTCGACACCGATGCCACGCTCGGAGAGGTCCTCCTCGGTGGTCAGGGCCCGGGTTTCACTCACCGATCCCACGAGCGTCGTCTTGCCGACGCCGAAGCCGCCGGCGATGAGGATCTTGACAGCCGTGGGCACGCGCCGGCCGGCTTGGTCAGAGCGCTCGGAGCCCATTGAGGACCTCCTCCAGGGTGCGGTCGTCGTGGGTGATCACTGGGGGCGCGGGGTCCCAGACCTCGACGAGTCTGCGGACGAGGAGATCCCCCAGCAGCACCCGAACGGCTCCGAGAGGGAGGTCGAGGTGCGCGGACACTTCCGCGACCGACATGAGGTTGCGGCAGAGTTCGAGGATGCCCAGGTGCTCGGGGCTGAGCCCGTGCCGCTGGTCGGGAGGCAGCTGAGTGGTCTGGATCAGGGAGATGAGGTCGAACCGGCCGCTGACCGGATGGGTGCGTCCGCCGGTGACAGCGTACGGGCGCACGACGGGTCCCGGATCATCGTCGATCGGCGCCGGGACGGCACCGTGCCCTGTGGTCATGCCGGCTTACTTCCCTGCGCCGGCGCCGTTGGTGCGCGCGGGTGCGGTGAGGTGCCGCCCGGCCTGCTTGACGAGTTTCGCCATCTCGTAGGCGATGAGGCCGAGATCGGCGTTCTCGGTGGCCAGAACGCCCAGTGAGGCGCCGGAGCCGGCGGCGGTGACGAAGAGATACGTCGACTGCATCTCGATGATGGTCTGCTGGACGGGCCCGCCACCGAATCGGCTGCTGGCCCCTCGGGCGAGGCTCTGCACGCCGGAGGCGAGTGCGGCGAGGTGCTCGGCGTCGTCTCGGCTCATGGTGCTGGAGAAGGCCAGGAGCAGCCCGTCGTTGGACAACACGATCGCCTTGTCGACTTCTCGGACCCGGGTGACCAGATCGTTGAGCAGCCAGGCCAGGTCGGTGTTCACGGCGTTGGTCATGTGCGCGTCTCTTTCGAGGGGTGGGGTCAACTGCCGACGGGGGTGGAGGTGCCGTCGCCGTCCTGGTCGTTGTCTGCGCCGGCGGCCCGGCCTCGGCGGGTGCCGTCCTGAAAGGCGCTGATCTTCTGGCGAACGGCCTCCGGGTCCCGCTCGGGAGTGGGGGTGGCCGGGAGTGCCGTGGCCTCGACGGCCTGCGGCGCCCGGCGGACCCGCTGCGGCAGCCCGGTGTCCGTCACACCGTCAGCGACCCCGTCGGGCGCGGTCGGTGTCGGCTCCGACACGACGGTTGCCGGGGTCTGCTGGGTCGCGACGACCGCGGTGGAGGGTTGAGCCGGGGCCTGGCCGGAGTCCGCCGCGGGCTGTCGTGCTCCGACGATGGCGAGGGCCTGGGTGTCCGCCTGCGGACCGCGCAACCCGGCGTTCGTGTTGGTGGTGGGAGAGTCGGTGACGAGGTCGCTGGGGAAGAGCACCACCGCCGTGGTGCCACCGTACGCCGACTCCTTGAGATGCACGCGCGCGCCGAGGCGCGCGGCGAGGCGGGCCACCACGAACAGGCCGAGCTGCGGGTTGTCGGACAGGCGGAATCCGTCCGGGGAGGCGAGGCGCGCGTTGGCCGCGGCGAGGCCCTCCGGGTCCATGCCGAGTCCGCGGTCCTCGACCTCGACGGCGTACCCGTTGGCGACGGCCTGGCCGGTGACGTGGACGGGCGTGGTCGGCGGGGAGAACGACAGCCCGTTCTCGATGAGTTCGGCGAGCAGGTGGGTGGCGTCGGCGACCGCGCGTCCGGCCAGGCCGGCGTCGGCCATGGGCAGGACGGAGACGCGGGTGTAGTCCTCGACCTCGGCGACGGCTCCGCGTACCACGTCGAGGATCGGGATGTCGCGCTTCCAGGTCCGCGGCGAGGTTGCCCCGGTGAGCACGATCAGGTTCTCGGCGTTACGGCGCATCCGGGTGGCGAGGTGGTCGATGTCGAACAGCCGCTCCAGCGTCGCGGCGTCGTCCTCCTGACGCTGCATCTCGGTGAGCACGGTCAGCTGCCGGTGCACCAGGCCCTGGGTCCGGCGGGAGATGTTGAGGAACATGGAGTTGACGTCACGACGCAGCTCAGCCTGCTCGACGGCGGCCCGGATCGCGGTGTGCTGGACGTCGTTGAACGCGAGGCCGACCTGGCCGAACTCGTCACGGCCGTAGTCGAGATCCGGCGCTTCGGCGCGCACGTCGACGTGCTCACCCCGGCTGAGCCGCTCGATGACGGTGGGAAGCTTGTCGGTGGCCAGTTCACCCGCGTCCCGACGGAGGCGGTCCATCCGCCGCACGAGGTGCCGCGACGCCAACAGCGACGCCCAGACCATCAGCGCGCCGAGACCGGTGGCGAACAACAGGCGGAGCACGATTCCCACGACCACCGGGACCGCGGCGGCGACCAGGGCGTCACCCCGGGCGAGAATCAGATCGTTGACCGCGTCACGGGCGGCCTGCGAGGTTTCCTGCCAGTCCGCGATGGTCAGGCGGGGGGCCCCGGTCGGGCCCGCCTCGACGACCTGGTCCTCGTACCTTCGCAGGCGCTCGAAGACGTCTCCCGTGGTGAGCTGTCGGAGCGCGACCTGGTCGTCGCCGGACAGCCTCGGACCGGTGTCCTGGATGAGGAAGCGGTAGGTGCCCACCAGCTTGGTGAACTCGGCGTGCTCCGCGGGGCTGATCCGGCCCGCGGTCAGCGCTCCGGTCACCAGGGCGTCCTGCTGGGACATCACCTCCCAGGCCCGCTTGAGGTCGATCAGGTTGGCGGTGGTGTTGGCGATGTGTTCGTCGTCGAGCTGGCCGAGGGATCGCCAGACCTGGAAGATGCTGTCGATCACCTCGGTGTAGCCCGCGATCGCGGTGGCGCGGTCCACGACCGTGTCGTCGACCGGCTTCCGGGTGTCGCCCAGTTGCTCCAGCCGCGCCACCGTGTCCTGGATGAGCTTGTCGCTCTCGTCGCTGCCGGCGAGACGTGCCTGCCACCGCTGGGACTGCTCGACGAAAGAGGCCACCGCACTGTCGGTGGCCTCGCGCGTCTCCTCCAGAGCCCTCCGGTCCCGCACGGCGCTGCCGAGGTAGACCACACTGGCCCGCCGCTCCTGTTGCAGGGCGGCGATCAGCGGTTCACTCGGCTCGTAGACCTTGGCGTTGAGCTCGTTGACCCCGAGCATGTTCGCCCCGTCTCGCAGGGTCATCCACGCGGCGAAGGCCCACAGCAACACCAGTGCCGTGACCAGGAAAGCGACTTGCCTGCGCAGAGTGATCGTGCGGGAGCCCATCACACCGTCCCCGTGGAGAAGAAATTCGGGATCGCTCGCGCGGGCCGGCTCCCGCTGCTGAGAGTCGCTGCTCGTGAGCGCGCAGAAACGGTAGCAGCGCCCGTTGCGTCCCTCAAGGTCGCCCGGATCGACGACTGTCCTACCTGCACCTCTCGGATTCCCTACCGACGTGGAACAAGGTCGACCGCCACGTCACCCTTCGGCCGCAGCGACACCGACACCGCCGGCCGGATCGGACGAGCGGTAGCCACCCGAACGGCGAAGCGGCTCAGGATGGCGGCCGCCGCCAGCGCCGCCTCGATGAAGAAGAAGGCCTGACCCAGGCAACGATGCACCCCACCCGCGAAGGGGAAGTACGCGTAGGGGTGGCGCCCACGCTGGGCGCCCGGGGCGAAGCGCTCCGGGTCGAAACGGGCCGGGTCAGGCCACAGCTCCGGCAGCCGGTGAGTCAGGTAGGGACTGAGCACCACGGTCGCGCCGGCCGGCAGACGTACGCCGCCGAGGGTGTCCGGGGACCGCAGGGTTCGCGGGATCATCCATGCGGGCGGGAAGAGCCGCAGGGACTCCTCCAGCACCATCCGCGTGTAGCGCAGGCCCTTCACCTGCTCGGCGGTCACCGGTCCGTCGCCGACGACGGCCTCGACCTCGGCGACGATCCGGGCGGCGATGTCGGGGTGCGCGTCGAGCTGGATGAACATCCAGGTGAGGGCGAGAGCGGTGGTCTCCGTCCCGCCGGTGAACAGGCCGACCACGTCGTTGCGGACCTGCCGCACCTCCAACGGCCGACCGTCCGGGCCGGTGGCGTGTGCGAGCATCGACACGACGCCGGGCTGCGGCTTCCGCTGCCGGGCCCGCGCGATGTGCGGCAGGAGGATCGCGTCCACGGTACGGACGGCGCGACCGAAACGGCGGTCCCCGGGTAGCGGAACGCGGTGCGGGACGAACGGCATGGCCAGGCGCGCCTGCATGGATCCGAAGGCGGCGGCGATCTCACGACCCACGGTGTCGGCCTCGTGGCCGGGAATCTGCTCGCCGAGGAACACCCGCCCGAGGACGCGGTGGGTGATCCGCATCATCTCCCCCGCCAGCTCGACAGACTCCCCGCCCGCGGTGCGCGCGGCCAGGTCGTCGACCGCCTCGTTGACGGCCTCCACCATGCCGGGTACCAGCGCGCCGACCGCCTTCGCGGTGAACAGCGGCTCGATGAGGTGCCGGCTGCGTTCCCACCCCGGGCCCTCGGCGCCGATCCCGTCGGTGCCCTGCAACCGTTGCATGGCCGCCCACATCATCCCGTCGCGCAGGTACGTCTCCCGGGAGTTGCGCCACACGTGCTGCACCTGGTCGGGGTTGGTGACGAGATAGGGCTTGAACATGCCCAGGTGCAGTTGGATCATCTCGTCGCCGTAGGTGTCCCGGATGCGGTCGAGCTCGCCGAGAGGGTCCCTGCCGAGCGCGCCGAGGCGGGTGTAGAGGCGGTGGCGGCGGATGGTGGCTTCGGTGCCAACCGTCATGGGGCTCTCCGGAGGGGTAGCGCGGCCAGTGCGGGGGTGCGGGCGGAACCGACTATGTCCGGACCAGCCGGTAGGTCACGTCGGTCAGCTCCTGCGATCGGTTCCAGAGTGTTCGTTGCAACGTCTCGTCCCGGGCCCGCGACCCCAGGTCGACGCGGATCGGCGGCCCGGTCAGCCCCTGCCAGCCGGCCGGGCCGTACACGTCGCCGCCACGGACGTCCGGGTCGACGGCGGCCCGCACCGTGGGCAGGGCCGCCGAGGCGATGTCGTGGGTGAGCCAGTTGGTGCACCACTGTGTCTCCGGGCGCGCGAGCAGGCGCATCCACAGCGGACCGTCACGGGTGATGTCGGTACGCGCTCCCCCGGGATGCGCGGCGACGGACATGACGCTGGCGTTCGCCGCGTCCAACTGGTGCTGCATCTGGTACATGGTGAGCATGTTGGCCAGCTTGCTGTCGCTGTAGGCCTGGAAGGCCCGGTAGCGGCGGGCCCGCCAGTGCAGGTCGTCGAAGTCGATCGCACCCTTGCGCTGGGAGAGGCTGCTGACCCAGACCACCCGGGCGGCCGGCGCGGCGAGCAGCAGCGGCAGCAGGCGGCCGGTCAGTGCGAAGTGTCCGAGATGGTTGATGCCGATGTGCTGCTCGAAGTCGTCGGCGGTCTGTCGCGGCGGACCGACCAGGGTCATCACACCGGCATTGTTGATCAGGACGTCGAGGCGGTCGTGGCGGCGCAGGAGCGCGTCGGCGGCGGAGCTGACCGACGCGAGGGACGCCAGGTCCACGGTCAGCACGCTGACCGATCCGGCCGGGGCCGTCGCGTCGATGGCGGCGGCGGCGGCTTCGGCCTTCGCCTGGTCGCGGCAGGCCAGGACGACCGAGGCGCCGCGCCGGGCGAGCACGGTGGCGGTGGCCCGGCCGATGCCGGTGTTCGCGCCGGTGATC
This sequence comes from Micromonospora endolithica, assembly GCF_003626595.1. Lineage (GTDB taxonomy): Bacteria > Actinomycetota > Actinomycetes > Mycobacteriales > Micromonosporaceae > Micromonospora > Micromonospora endolithica. The sequence goes on from NZ_RBAK01000001.1 coordinate 530,229, forward strand.
AGAATCGTCTTACCGCTGAGGTCCGGCACCTCGTCGATACCCCAACTCAGCGTAGTGAGATCGCTTCGCACGCCACCACCCTAGGGTCTCGGACCGTTCTGGGTGGCCCCGCCGGAGGCTGGCGGATCACCGCCACGGCGACTCCGGCGGGTGGCGGTCCACTCGCGACGCGAGGTGAGCACGAATCCAGGCGTACCGGGGCGTGCTGTGTCAGGCTCAGGGGCATGGACGACAAGACCATCCTGAACCGGATCTCCGAGTTGGTCGACGAGGAGCACCGGCTGCGCGGCGAAGCGCAGGCCCACGAGACGGGCACCGAGGGCGAGGCCCGGGACCGGCTGCGCGAGCTGGAGGAATCCCTGGACCAGTGCTGGGATCTGCTCCGCCGCCGGCGGGCCGCCCGGCAGGCGCACGGGGATCCCGACGCGCAGGGCGAACGCCCCAAGCCCGCCGTCGAGCGCTACCTCCAGTGACGGCTCTCCCGGGCGGCCGCGGGGCCGCCCGGGAGACCGACGTCAGCGGATCCCCGCCTCCCGCAGCAGCAGCGCGGTCAGCGCGGCCGGGTCGGCCACGGCGGCCGGCAGCCCCCGGGCCGCGAACCAGGACGAGACCACCCGTACGTCCCGCGCCAGGAACTCCGGGCCCTGCGGGTTCGCCACCAGGTCGACCACCTGCGGCAGGTCGATGAGCACCAGCCGTCCCGCGTGCACCAGCAGGTTGTACGGCGACAGGTCGCCGTGGGCGTGGCCGGCACGGGCGAGTACGACCAGCGCGTCGAGAAGCTGGTCCCAGAGGCCCCGCAGCTCCTCCGGGTCCGGTCGGAGCTGGGCCAGCCGGGGCGCGGCGGTGCCCTGCTCGGCGTCGCCGAGGAACTCCAGCATCAGCTCGGTGCCCCGCAGCTGCACGGGGTACGGGACGGTGACGGTGCCGTACCGGGAGCCGATCTCCCAGAGCCGGGCCAGCGCGGCGAACTCCGCCGCCGCCCACTGCCCGGCGATCATGCCCCGGCCGAAGGCGGTACGCCCGGCCATCGCCCGGGTCTCCCGGGAGCGGCGGACCCGGCGCCCCTCCAGGTAGCCGGCGTCCCGGTGGAACTGCCGGTGGTGCGGGTCGCGGTACCGCTTGACGGCCAGCAGGCAGGAGCGGTCGGTGCCGGGTACCGCGCGCCGGACCAGGTGGACGTCGGCCTCCTTGCCGGTCTTGAGCACGCCGAGTTCGGCGTCCTTGGCGGCCAGTTCGGTGACCAGCCAGTCCGGGAACGGCCGCGGGCCGTGCTGGGCGCCGTCCCAGGAGGACCAGTGCTCGCCGGTGTCCGGGTCGGGCTCGTCGTCCGGGTCGACGAGGGCGGGCCGTGCCGGCCCGCGCTTCAGGAACTGTGGTTCGTCGTCGTCGAAGCGGCGCTTGCCGCGGGTGCGGCGCTCGGGCGCCGGAAGATCGTGATCGCGCACGGTGGGGTTGATCCCTTATTCGAGGCTGATGGAGGCAGGTGGAAGCGACCTGCGAAGACGGTCATGACCGACCCCCTCTCCTCGACCGGGCTCGTCGCCCGGGTGCACCTTGCGTCGACCATGCTCGCGGTCCACCGGCCCACCACACAACCGAATTACCGGCGGGACGGGCGGACGCGACCGGTCAGCCGTCGCTCAGGCACCGGGCACCGTGGCGGCACCGCCGGGGCGGTCGCTCAGGCGCCGAGCACCGTGGCGACGGCGGCGATCAGGCCGTCGACGGTGCGGGTGGGCGCGAAGCGGGTGTCGGTCCACGGCCGGCCCCGGTGCAGCCACACGCTGGGCAGGCCGACCGCGGCCGCGCCACCGATGTCCGCCTCCGGGCCGTCGCCGATCACCCAGGCGCCGCGCAGCGGCATCCGTACCCGCTGGGCGGCCAGCGCGAAGATCCGCGGGTTGGGTTTGCTGACTCCGACCTCCTCGGAGATCACCCAGTCCGCGACGTACCGGTCCAGCCCGGTCTGCCGGATCTTGGCGTCCTGCTGGCGTACCGCGCCGTTGGTGACCACCACCGGCACCCAGCCGGCGTCGTCGGCGATCCGCAGCGCGCAGGCGACCAGCGGGTCGAGCCGGGTGTTGGCCGCCACGCCGTCGTGCAGCTCGTCGACCAGGTCGATGGACGGGATCCGCAGCGCGTAGCGGTCCCGGATGGCGTCCGCGACGTCCCACCTGTTGGTCAGCCCGTCCGCGTCGATGGACAGCAGCCACTCGATGTCGGTGGGCGGTGCGCCGATGCCGGCCAGGAACCGCTCACCCCAGGCGCGGAACGGCCCGGCCCGGTCGAGCAGGGTGTTGTCCAGGTCGAACAGGAGCAGCGGCACTCGGGCACCTTACGGGAACAGGGTGTCCGCCCGACAGGGCGCGGGGGCGGAGTTCACCGGCCGTCCGGGCCGTCGATCCGGTTCAGGCCGCCGACGCCGTCCGGGTGCGTCCCTGGTCGGGGAGACGGTCGACGAGCATGGAGTGCGCCTCCCGGGTCGCGGCGAGCGCCGCCGGGTCGAGCGCGACGACCAACACCTCCTCGCCGTCGTCGGCGGCGCGGGCCAGCGGCCGGCCCTCCGGGTCGTACACCGCCGCGCCACCGTTGAACCGCCACGGGTCGGTGCCGCCCACCGCGTTGGCGAACACCACGTACATGGTGTTGTCCAGGGCGCGGGCGGCGTAGTAGAGGTCGCGGCGGTGCGCGGAGCCGGCGAGGTAGCCGCTCGGGCAGAGGTAGCCGTGCGCCCCGTCGTCGGCGGCGGCCCGGCCGTGCTCGGGGAAGCAGCCGTCATAGCAGATGCCGAGGCCGAGCCGCCAGTCCTCGACGAGCAGGGTGGCACCCCGGTCGCCGGGCTGGAACAGCTCCCGTTCCCCGCCCCAGAGCTGCTGCTTGTCGTAGCCGACCCGGACCGTACCGGTCCGGTCGACCAGCAGGGACGAGATGGTCCGGCGACCGTCCGGGTGGCGGACCGCCGCGCCGACCACCACCGCCGTACCGCCGTCCCGGGCCGCCGCGCACAGCGGCGCGAGGCGGGGGTCGTCGACCCGCCCGTCGGGGTCGGCCGCCACGTCGGTGCCGGCGGGGTCGGCGGCGAGGGTCGGCGGATGGTACGCGGGCAGAAACAGCTCCGGCAGTACGGTCACCCGGGCACCCCGGTCGGCGGCCCGGCGGACCAGCCGGGCGGCGGTGCGCGCGTTGCCGGCCACCGCGCCGGGCACCGGCTCGGCCTGCACCGCGGCGACGGTCAGGGTGGTGCCGGGAACGACGGCGGGGGGTGGGCGCACCGGCCGATCCTAACCGGACGGGCGTCGCCGGACGCTATCCAAGCCGTACGTACGGTTTGCCTGACGCGGGGTGACCTGACACGATCTACCCGTGCCCAGAGTAAGTCAGGACCAGCTCGACGCGCGCCGACAGGAGATCCTGGCCGCCGCGCGGGCGTGTTTCGCCCGGCACGGCTACGAGGGCGCCACCGTACGCCGGCTCGAAGAGGCCACCGGGCTGTCCCGGGGCGCGATCTTCCACCACTTCCGGGACAAGGACTCGCTCTTCCTGGCGGTCGCCGAGGACGACGCCGCCGTCATGGTGGAGACGGTCGCCCGCAACGGACTGGTCCAGGTCATGCGCGACCTGCTGGGCCGGGCCACGTCCCCGGACACCGCCGGCTGGCTCGGCAGCCAGTTGGAGGTGTCCCGCCGGCTCCGGACCGATCCGGCGTTCGCCCGCCGATGGGCCGAACGGTCCGCCGCGATCGCCGAGGCGACCCGGGACCGGTTGGTCCGGCAACGGGACGCGGGAGTGCTGCGCGAGGACGTACCGATCGCGGTGCTGGCCCAGTTTCTCGAACTCGCCTACGACGGCCTGGTGCTGCACCTGGCCATGGGCCGCCCCGCCGACGACCTGGGCCCGGTGCTCGACCTCGTCGAGGAGGCGGTCCGCCGCCGCTGAGCCGCGGTACGTCTCGGGTTGGTAACTCGACCCTCGGGCCGACTCCGGTGTGGCGTCCCGGTTCCACAATGAGGCGGCGATTCTCCTCGTCCGACAGGAGCAGTCATGACCGTACTCGCCGCAACGGGCGACACCTGGGGCATTTCCAGTCCCGCCTTCCTCGGCCTCTACCTGCTGGCGGCCCTGGTGACCGTCGCCGGCACCCTGGTCCACCGCTCCCGGATCCTCGCCGGTCAGCGCGGCCTCGCCGCCGACCAGCTCGGCCCGCAGCAGGTGGCCTACCTCAACGGCGGCGACCAGGTCGCCGTCCTGACCGCCCTCGGCGGCCTGCGCGGCAGTGGTGCGGTGGGCGTACGCCCCGACCGGCTGCTGACCGTCGGCGGCCAGCTGCCCTCCGGTGTCACCCCACTGGACCAGGCGGTCTACCACGCCGCCCGGCGCAACCTGCGCTCCCGCGACCTGGGACGCGACGAGTGGGTCGGCCGCGCGCTGACCGAGCTGCGGGAAGGGCTCCAGCGGCAGGGGCTGGCGCTCTCCCCGGACCAGCGCAGGTCCGCCCGGCGCGGATCCCGGGTGCTGTTCGGGCTGCTCGCGCTCGGCATGTTCCGGACGATCGCCGGGCTGAGCAACGGCCGGCCGGTCGGCTTCCTGGTGATCGCGCTCGTCGCCGTGGCCGGCGCCGCGCTGCTGCTCGGCCGGGTGCCGTGGCGTACCCGGGCCGCCGACGCCGCGCTGCGGGACCTGCGCCGCCGCAACGCCCACCTCGCGCCCGCGTCCGCCCCGGCCTACGCCACGTACGGCCCGGCCGGCGCCGCGATGGGGGTGGCCCTCTTCGGTGCCGCGTCGCTGTGGGCGCTCGACCCGGGCTTCGCCGAGCAGGCCGAGATCCAGCGCCAGGCGACGGCGAGCAGCGGTGGCGCCTCGTGCGGCGGCGGCAGCTCGTGCGGGGGCGGCAGCTCCGACGGCGGTGGCGGGGGCGGCGGCTGCGGTGGGGGCGGGTGCGGCGGATGACCCCTCCGCACGGCGTGGGCATCGGCTGGCGTACCGAGATCGCGGGTTTCGTCGCCGGTCTGCCCGGGCTGCGGTTCGTGGAGGTGGTGGCCGAGTCGGTGCCGGCGGACGGCCCGCTGCCGGACGGCCTGGTGGCCCTGCGGGAGCGGGACGTCGCCGTCGTACCGCACGGGGTGCGGCTCTCCCTCGGCGGCGCCGAGCCGGTCGAACCGGCCCGGGTCGCGCACCTCGCGTCGGTGGCCCGACGGCTGGACGCGCCGCTGGTCAGTGAGCACATCGCCTTCGTCCGGGCCGGCGGCCGGGAGGCCGGCCACCTGCTGCCGCTGCCGCGCAGCCGGGGGGCCGTCGACGCGACCTGCGCGAACGTGGCCCGGGCGCAGGCCGAGCTGCCGGTGCCGATCGCGCTGGAGCCGATCGCCGCGCTGTTCGACTGGCCGGACGACGAGCTGGACGAGGCCGAATTCCTGACCGAGATCCTCGACCGGACCGGCGCGCTGCTCCTGCTCGACGTGGCCAACGTGTACGCCAACGCCCGCAACCGGGGCACCGACCCACTCGCGCTGCTCGACCGGCTGCCGCTGGACCGGATCGCGTACCTGCACGTGGCGGGCGGCGCCGAGCACGGCGGCTTCTATCACGACACGCACACCCACCCGGTGCCGTCGCCGGTGCTCGACCTGCTGGGCGAGCTGTGCGCCCGGCACCGCCCGCCGGCGCTGCTGCTGGAGCGGGACGGGCACTACCCGCCCGCGCCGGAGCTGCGCGCCGAGCTGGACGCCCTCGCCGGCGTGTCCGGGTACCCGGTGGTCACGTGAACGGCGACGAGGCCGCCGCGGCCGGTCACCCGGCGAGTCACCCGAGCGGTGACCTGGCCGCCCGACAGGCCGCGCTGGTGGCGGCGCTGGTCGCCGGCGGGCCGGCCCCGGTCGGCTTCGACCCGGCGGCGCTGGACGCCGCCCGTTCCGCCCTGCTGCGCAAACGCGCCGGCGAGGTGGCCCGGCACTGGCCGCTGCTCGCCGCCGGCCTCGGCGCCGACTGGCCGGCCACCTTCGTCCGGTGGGCGGCCGGCCGGCCCACCGCCGGATCGCTGCGCGACGGCTGGGACCTGGCCCGCGAGCTGCGCGACCGGGGCACGCTGCCACCACTGGGCGCCGAGGAGTTGGCCGTGCGCGAGGCCGTCGACCGCTATGACGGGCACCGGCCGCCGCGCCACCGCCGGCTGCCGGGTTGGGGACGCGCCGGCGGCGCCGTCGCGATTCAGTTCGCCGGCCGGGTACGCCTCCTGACCCCCGCCCCCCGCTGAACCCCGCACCCCGTGGGCGGGTGACGCGGAACGGGGGCGGGCGGTGGGGCAGGATCGCACCATGGATCTCGGACTGACCGACCGGGTGTACGTGCTGACCGGCGCCTCCCGGGGCCCCGGCTTCGCCGCCGCGCGTTGCCTGGTCGACGACGGGGCGAGGGTGGTGCTCTCCGCCCGGCACGACGACGCGGTGGCCGCCGCGGTACGGGAGCTCGGCGGACCGGAGCGGGCCGTGGGGTTGACCGCTGACCTGGCCGACCCGGAGACGCCGGAGCGGCTGGTCGCCGGGGCGCGCGAGCACTTCGGCCGGCTGGACGGGGCGCTGGTGTCGGTCGGCGGGCCACCGCCGGGCAGTGCCGCCTTTGTCGACGACGAGGGCTGGCGGCGGTCCTTCGAGACGATCTTCCTCGGCACGGTTCGGGTGGTCCGGACGGTCGCCGGTGTCCTGGCCGGCGGCCAGGGGGGCGCGATCGGTCTGGTCCTGTCCACCTCGGCCCGGTCGCCGGTATCGGGTCTGGGTATCTCCAACGGTCTGCGCCCCGGCCTGGTCGGGATGGCCAAGGACGTCGCCGACGAGTACGGCCCCCGGAATGTCCGGGTGGTGGGGCTGCTGCCCGGGCGGATCGGGACCGACCGCAGCGAGGCGTTGTTCGCCGCCGCCGACGATCCTGACCGGGCGCGCGCCGAGGCCACAGCGGGCATCCCGCTGCGCCGGATCGGCGAGCCGGCGGAGTTCGGCCGGGTGGCCGCGTTCGTCCTCTCCCCCGCCGCCGGCTACCTGACCGGGATCACCATCCCGGTCGACGGCGGCGCACTGCGGAGCCTGTGATGCCCGCCGACGGCCGGCACGATTCGACCGGACACGGATCGACCAGGCGCGCCGTACCGGCGAAGACATACCCCCGGCCCAGCCGGGAGGACCTCGCGGCGGCGGCGGAGCGCACCCTGCCCGACGTGATCGCGCCGGGCCTGGACGTGCTCTTCGTCGGCATCAACCCGGGACTGTGGTCGGCCGCCACCGGCTGGCACTTCGCCCGTCCGGGCAACCGGTTCTGGCCGGCGCTGCACCGGGGCGGGTTCACGCCCCGGCTGCTGCACCCCAGCGAACAGGACGACCTGCCCGGGTACGGGCTGGGGATCACCAACATGGTGGCGCGGGCCAGTGCCCGGGCCGACGAGCTGACCCCCGCCGAACTGGTCGACGGGGCCGAGGTGCTCACCGGCAAGGTGCGGCGGTACCGGCCCCGGTGGGTCGCCGTGGTCGGGGTGACCGCCTACCGGATCGGGTTCGCCCGGCCGAAGGCCACGTTCGGTCCGCAGCCGGAACCGCTGGCCGGCGCCCGGCTGTGGGTGCTGCCGAACCCCAGTGGGCTGAACGCGCACTTCACCCCGGAGACCCTCGGAGCCGCCTTCGCCGAGCTGCGGGCCGCCACCGGGTGACCGCGGGGCCGGGCGGGCCGGTCAGTTCGACGCGGCCGGGGGCAGAGCGTCGTCGGGGACGTAGGAACGCATCGGCAGGGTCACCGGTTCCGGGCCGGTCGCGTCGACGTACGGGGTCGGCGAGTCGGCGACCGCGAACTGGGTGCGGTACAACTCGGCGTACAGCCCGCCCACGGCGACCAGTTCGTCGTGCCGGCCTCGCTCGACGATCCGGCCCTCGTCGAGCACGATGATCTGGTCGGCGTCCCGGACCGTGGAGAGCCGGTGCGCGATGACCAGCGCGGTACGCCCGGTCAGCGCCACCGACAGGGCCCGCTGCACCGCCGCCTCGCTCTCCGAGTCGAGGTGCGCGGTCGCCTCGTCGAGGATCACGATCGACGGGGCCTTGAGCAGCAGCCGGGCGATCGCGATGCGCTGCTTCTCGCCGCCGGAGAAGCGGTAGCCGCGCTCACCGACGGTGGTGTCCAGTCCGTCGGGCAGCGCGCGGACCAGGTCGGCGACCTGCGCGCCGGCCAGCGCGGCCCAGATCTCGTCGTCGGTGGCGTCCGGCTTCGCGTACCGGAGGTTCTCGGCGATGGTCTCGTGGAACAGGTGCGAGTCCTGGGTGACCACGCCGATCTCGTCGCGCAGCGAGTCCAGGGTGGCGTCGCGCACGTCGACGCCGCCGACCAGCACCTGCCCGTCGGTCACGTCGTAGATCCGCGAGATCAGCATGGACAGCGTCGACTTGCCGGCGCCGGAGGGGCCGACCAGGGCGACCATCTGGCCCGGTTCGACGCCGAAGGAGACCCCCCGCAACACCGGTTCGTTGACGGTGCGGTCCAGCGTGGCGACCTCCTCGAGGCTGGCCAGGGAGATCTCGGCGGCGCTCGGGTAACGGAAGTAGACGTCGCGGAACTCCACCCGGCCGTTGGCCCGGGGCACCGGGGTCGCGTCCGGCTTCTCCTCGATGCCGGGCCTGAGGTCGAGCACCTCGAAGACCCGGTCGAAGGAGACCAGCGCGCTCATCACGTCCACCCGGACGTTGGACAGCGCGGTCAACGGGCCGTAGAGGCGGGTGAGCAGCAGCGCGAGGGTGACGACCGTGCCGGCGCTGACGTTGCCGGTCACCGCGAGCCAGCCGCCGAGCCCGTAGGTGAGTGCCTGGGCCAGCGAGGCGACCAGCAGCATGGCGACGAAGAAGGTGCGCGAGTACATCGCCGACTGAATGCCGATGTCGCGGACCCGCTCGGCCCGGTCGCCGAACCGCCGGGCCTCGACGTCCGGACGGCCGAACAGCTTGACCAGCAGGGCACCGGCGACACCGAAGCGCTCGGTCATCGTCGCGTTCATCTTCGCGTCGAGGTCGTACGACTCCCGGGTGATCTCGGCCAGCCGCTTGCCCACCCGGCGGGCGGGGATGATGAAGATCGGCAGCAGCACCAGCGACAGGGCGGTGATCTGCCACGAGAGGGTGAACATCACCGCGGCGGTGAGCACCAGCTGGATGACGTTGCTGACCACCCCGGAGAGGGTGGACGTGAAGGCGCGCTGCGCGCCCATCACGTCGTTATTGAGCCGGCTGACCAGGGCGCCGGTCTGGGTGCGGGTGAAGAACTGCAACGGCATCCGCTGCACGTGGTCGTAGACCCGGGTCCGCAGGTCCAGGATGATGCCCTCGCCGATGCGGGCGGAATACCACCGCTGGGCCAGCGACAGCATCGCGTCGGCCACCGCCAGCGCGGCGATGACCAGGGCGAGCCGGACCACCGCGCCACCGGCGTCGGAGCCGCCGTCGTTGATCGCGTTGATCACCCGGCCGGCCAGCACCGGGGTGGCGACGCCGATGATCGCGGCCAGCACCACCGTCACCAGGAAGACCACGATGTCGCGCCGGTAGGGCCGGGCGAAGGCCACGATCCGCCGGGCGACGCCGCGCTTGAGCCGGTGGGAGGAGATCTCGTCGCGGTTGCGCATCGACCGGAGCATGCTCCACCCGGCCATGCCACCGCCGGACATCGGGTGGGACACACGCACCTCCGGGATCGTCGGGCCGACCACACCGCCAGGTCGATTCTCCCGACGCCTGTGACAACCTCCGTCGCGGCCCGACTCTTCCCGAACGGTCCCCGCTATTCGCCGCGCCCGGCGAGATCGCGCAGCCGCCGGGTCTGTGCCTCCCGCTCAGCCCGCTGCTGGTCGGCCGCGGACCGGCCGACCGCGCCGGCGATCAGGGCCTTGATCTCCACCACCGCGTTCCGGTTGCCGGCGAGCAGGCCGGCGGTCAGGTCGCGGACGGCGACGTCCAGCTCCGCGTTCGGTACGACGAGGGTGGCCAGCCCGATCCGGTCCGCCTCGACGGCGTCCATCCGCCGGCCGGTGGCACAGATCTCCAGGGCACGGGAGTAACCGACGAGGTCGACGAGGCGCTTGGTGCCGGCCAGGTCGGGAACCAGCCCGAGGGTGACCTCGGCCATCGAGAGCTTGGCGTCCTCGGCCAGGACCCGCAGGTCACAGGCGAGTGCCAGTTGCAGGCCGGCGCCGATGGCGTGCCCCTGCACCGCGGCCACCGAGATGACGTCCGGGCGGTGCAGCCAGGTGAAGCCGGCCTGGAACTCTGCGATCGCGTCGGCGCACTCCTGCTCGGGCAGGGTGGCCAAGTCGGCGAACGAGCCCGGTCCGGAGGCACCGGCCACCGAGAGGTCGAGGCCGGCGGAGAACGCCCGCCCCTCGCCACGCACCACCACGACGCGCACGTCGCCGGGGAGATCCCGGGAGAAGTCGGCCATGGCGCGCCACATCGCCGGGGTCTGGGCGTTGAGAACGTCGGGCCGGCACAACGTGACCGTCGCGACCGGCCCGTCACATTCCAGCCGTACCCCGGTCGCCTCGGCGGTCACCGGGCGGCCCGGGGCGCGGCGCTGGTGGACGACGCTGGTGGGCGGGTCACGCCTTCTTGCGGCGCCGGGCGCCGCCGCGCTGCCGCAGCTGCACCCCGGACTCGGTGAGCACCCGGTGGATGAACCCGTAGGATCGTCCGGTCGAGGCCGCGAGAGCGCGGATGCTCTCACCGCCGGTGTACCGCTTTACCAGGTCCTTGGCGAGCGTCTGACGCTCGGCTCCGACGATCCGGCGACCCTTCTCAGTGCTGGTGGCTGTGCCGGTGGCTGCCATACTGTGTCCTCACGTCCCAGACTGTGCGGTTCGGATACGGTCCCACCTATTAGACCGCCTCGGACGATCATGCGCCAGATATCAACTCTTCGCCAACCGACACGCTATGCGATGTCAGCTTCCCGATACAGTGATGCCGACGACCGGCCCACCCCGCCGGCGACGCCGTCCCGCCGGGCACGCTCCCGCCGGACCGTACGCTTCGGGTCATGATCGACCTGTTGGGCACCGCGGCCGGCGCGGCCGTGGTGTTCGCCGCCACCGATGTCGACGACATCGTCATCCTGACCCTGTTCTTCGTCGCCGCCCGCACCACCGGACGGCCCCGCACCGGGCAGATCGTCGCCGGGCAGTACCTCGGCATCGGCGCGCTGGTGCTGGCCAGCGCGGTGGTCGCGGCCGGGCTGCTGGTGGTCCCGGACCCGTGGACCGGCCTGCTCGGCCTGCTGCCGATCGCGCTGGGCATCCGCGCGTCGCGGGACTCCGACGGCGACGAGACTCCGGCCGTGGTCACCGGCACGCTCGGCGTGGCCGGTGTGACGATCGCCAACGGCGCCGACAACGTGGCCGTCTACGTGCCGGTGTTCCGGGCCCTCGGCCCGGCGGACAGCGCGGTCTTCCTGCTCGTGTTCGTGGTGCTGATCGCGCTGTGGTGCGCGGCGGCGGCCTGGCTCGGCGGACACCCCCGGGTGACCCGGCTGGTCCAGCGCGCCGGTCACCGGCTGGTCCCGGCGATCTTCATCGCCATCGGCATGGTGATCCTGGTCGGCTCCGGCGTGGTCGGCCACCTGCTCGACCTGCTTGGCTGACGCTCGGGCTCGACCCGGCCCGCCGACGCCTCGGGCTGACCCGGTCCGCTGACACCTCAGGCGAGTTCGACCAGTTCCAGGAGGTCGTCACTCCAGGCGTCCTCGTCACCGTCGGGCAGCAGGATCGCCCGGTCCGGCTTGAGCGCCAGGACCGCGCCCGGGTCGTGGGTGACCAGTACGATCGCGCCGGGATAACGGGCGATCGCGTCGAGCACCTGCTCCCGGCTGACCGGGTCCAGGTTGTTCGTCGGCTCGTCGAGCAGGAGCACGTTGGCGCCGGAGCAGACCAGGGTGGCCAGCGCCAACCGGGTCTTCTCCCCGCCGGAGAGCACCCCCGCCGGCTTGTCCACGTCCTCGCCGGAGAACAGGAACGCGCCCAGGATCTTCCGCAGGTCGGTGTCGGTCTGGTCCGCGGCGGCGCTGCGCATGTGCTCCAGGATGGTCCGCTCCACGTCCAGCGTCTCGTGCTCCTGGGCGTAGTAGCCCAGCCGCAGGCCGTGGCCCGGGTGCACCGCGCCGGTGTCCGGCTCCAGCAGACCGCCCAGCATCCGCAACAGGGTGGTCTTGCCGGCGCCGTTGAGCCCGAGGATCGCCACCCGGGAGCCCCGGTCGACCGCGACGTCCACGTCGGTGAAGATCTCCAACGACCCGTACGACTTGGACAGGCCGGTGGCGGTCAGCGGCGTCTTGCCGCACGGCGCCGGGTTGGGGAAGCGCACCTTGGCGACCCGGTCGGCGACGCGTACCTCGTCCAGGCCGGCGATCAGCTTCTCGGCCCGGCGGGCCATGTTCTGCGCGGCGACCGTCTTGGTGGCCTTGGCCCGCATCTTGTCCGCCTGCGCCATCAGCGCGCCGGCCTTCTTCTCGGCGTTGGCCCGCTCCCGTCGCCGGCGCCGCTCGTCGGTCTCCCGCGCCTCCAGGTACGCCTTCCAGCCGAGGTTGTAGACGTCGACCACGGAGCGGGTGGCGTCCAGGAACCAGACCTTGTTGACCACCGACTCCAGCAGCGACCCGTCGTGCGAGATCACGATCAGGCCGCCCTTGTGGTTGGCGAGGAAGCCGCGCAGCCAGGTGATCGAGTCGGCGTCGAGGTGGTTGGTGGGCTCGTCGAGCAGCAGGATGCCGCCGCCGTTCTCGCCCGCGTCGCGGAACAGGATCCGGGCCAGCTCGATGCGCCGGCGCTGACCGCCGGACAGGGTGCCGATGGTCTGCGCGAGGGCCCGGTCGGGCAGACCGAGGTTCGCGCAGATCCGGGCGGCCTCCGCCTCGGCGGCGTACCCGCCAAGGGCGGCGAACTGGTCCTCCAGCGCGCCGTAGCGACGGACCAGCTTGTCGTCGGGGTCCTCGGCCAGCCGGGCCTCGACCTCCTTCATCTGGGCCATCAGTACGTCCAGGCCCCGGGCGGAGAGCACCCGGTCCCGTCCGGTGGCCTCCAGGTCGCCGGTCCGCGGGTCCTGCGGGAGGTAGCCGATGGCGCTGCGCCGGTCGATCTGGCCCGCGTACGGCTGTCCTTCCCCGGCGAGCACCTTCAGCGTGGTGGTCTTGCCGGCACCGTTACGGCCGACCAGGCCGATGCGGTCACCCGGCTGTACCCGCAGGGTGGTGTCGGACAGCAGGATGCGGGAGCCGGCACGGAGTTCCAGGCCGCTGGCAGTGATCATCTCGACGGACTCGCTCTCGGGGTCTGGAAGGGCTGACTCAGGCACGCGAAAGCGCCGGCGGACGCGGTGGGTCCGTCGGCGCGGGGCGGTTCAGCCTTCGCAGAGCAGCACCCGACAAGTGTACCGGGCGCCCCGTGGCCGTTCCGCCGGATTACCAGTCAAGATCATCGGGTACCGAATCCGTCGTCCGGACCCGGTCCGGTACCGCAACCACCTCAACTGGATCAAAGGGTGATCGGGGTACACATGGAGCTGAACGAGAACGCGCGTATCGACACCAGCCAGGTGGACGACCGCCGGGGGTCCGGAGGCGGTGGGGGCATCGGCGGGATCCCCATCCCGATCGGCGGTGGCCGGGGCGGCATCGTCGGAATCGTCATCGCCGTCCTGGTCGCCCTGGTAGGTGGCGGCTTCGGGCTGAATGCCGCCACCAACGGCGGCGGTGGCGAGCAGGGTGACAACACGTCGCTGGAGCAGACCTGCGCGGCCGAGGACGCGCTGCAGAAGCTCGAGTGCCGCAACACCCTCTACGTCAACTCGATCCAGGCGTACTGGCGCACCGCGCTGCCGGAGGCCTTCGGTGACCAGTACAAGGCGACCGACACGGTCTTCTTCAGCCAGGCCGTCACCACCGCCTGCGGGCAGGCCGACTCCGGCGTCGGCCCGTTCTACTGCCCGGCCGACTCGCTGGTCTACATCGACCTGAGCTTCTACCAGGTGCTCGGCGAGCAGCTCGGCGCCGAGGGCGAGTTCGCCCAGCCGTACGTGCTCGCCCACGAGTACGGCCACCACGTGCAGAACCTGCTCGGCACCAACGAGCAGGTGCGCCGCCAGCAGCAGCGCGACCCGGACAACGCCAACGCCCTGTCGGTCAAGCTGGAGCTGCAGGCCGACTGCTACGCCGGGGCCTGGGCGAAGAACGCGACCGGGACCGCCGACGACAGCGGCCAGAAGATCTTCAAGAGCATCACCGAGCAGGACATCCAGCAGGCCATCGACACCGCCGAGAAGATCGGCGACGACGCCATCTCCAAGCGCGCCGACCGCCCGGTGAACCCCGACGAGTTCACCCACGGCTCGTCGGCGCAGCGCCGCGAGTGGTTCACGAAGGGCTACGAGACCGGCGACCCGAAGTCCTGCGACACCTTCAGCGGGACCGTGTAGTCGGCGCGCCCGGAGTTAGGAAGGGTCCCTTTTACCACGCCAGGCGTTAAGAAGGGGCCCTTCCATACTGCCGGACGAGGATGTGCACGGCGCGGGCGGCGGCGACCGCCGCGACCAGCACCGCGTGCCGGGGTTCGGGCACGTCGAGCAGACGCTCGGCGCGCAACGCCGCCAGCGGCGCGAGCCGCCGGTCGGCCAGCACCGCGTCGACCGCGCGCCGGTCGCCGCCGCACACCAGCGCGGCGAGCGTCCCGACCGCCGGCAGCAGCAGGCGTACGGCCAGGTCGACCGCGTCCGCGGTGGCCGCCTTCGCCTGGTTGTCCCGCCGTCGGGCGAACCGCTGCTGCGACCAGCCACCGGCCGCGGTGCGCCCCTGCACGTACCGGGTGTCCACCTTCGACACGGTCAACTCGTCGCCGTCGGCGACCCCGACCGCTACCGCCCCCTTGCGGGCGAGCAGCAGACCGAGCCGGCGGGGCGCGGTCACGGCGGCCACGAAGCCGGGGAGGTCGGCGGTTTCCGGGACGCCGGGCGGCGTGTGCAGTTCGGCGGTCTCGCCGTCCGGGGCGACGAGCATCAGCCCGTACGCCTCGCTGGTGACAGCGGGCGGACCGTGCCGGTCGGTGAAGCCGTCGACCCAACGCCCCACCCGCCCCGGCGCCACGTCCACCCAACGCCCGCCACCGGCCGCAGCCCTGAAACCCACCCCCAGAACCTACGCCCTCTGCCTGGGTGGCCGACATCTTCGGGGAAGGTGCTGCCTCCACGGCGCCGGTGCCGGCATCTTCCCCGATGTCGCGTGCTCGCCGCCTTACCCGGCGAGAAGCATGGTGAGAGCAAGCGTGGCGATGACGGCGCTCGACACCAGGGCGGTGACCAGGCGGCCACGCCGACCCGCCAGCACCCGGCCGACCAGGGTGCCGCTGCCGGCGACCAGAAGTTGCCAACTCGCCGAGGCGAGGAACGCCCCCAGCACGAACGCCCCGGCGGTGCCCGCGTCCGGGTCGGCGGCGTCGCGCCGACCCAGCACGAGCGCCGCGAAGTAGACCACGGTCGCCGGGTTCAGCAGGGTCAGCGCCAGCAACCCGGCGAACGCCCGTGAGGGGCTGTCCATCCCCGGGCGCTCCGCGGCCGGCACCGCGGCCGGGCGCAGGGCCCGGCAGGCGGTGTGCGCGGCGAGACCGAGCAGCACCACGGCGGCCACGACCCGCAGGGGCCCGGCGACCGGGGCGATCGTGGCGGCCAGGGCCACGCCGCCGATCGCCGCCACCGCGGCGTACAGTCCGTCGGCCGTCGCCACCCCGAGCGCGGCGGCAGCTCCGACCCGGAACGAGGTCCGCGCGGCCAGGCCCATGACCAGTACCGCGATCGCACCGACCGGGATGGCGACGCCGAACCCGGCGACCATTCCGGCCAGGAACGCCGCCGTCACGACGGCGGACGGCGCGCCGGGGCGGACCTCGGCCCGGTCCGCTGTCGACGCGCGGCGGTCACCGCACGGACAGGAACCTGCTTCGGGTACGCCTCGGTCACGCGCCCATTCTGGACCGCGGCCGGCCGGCGACGCCTCCGGTTTTGCGCGGGTGGATCGCACCCGCAGATCAGGTTCGGCGGACGGGGAGAACCGTCGGACGGGCCGAGAAACTTGTCGCTCCCACCCAGGGCGGCGGGACGAGGCCGCGGACACAATGGTCGGGCACGATCGCCTTCTACCGTCAGTGAGGTTCCGTGCCCAAGGACCGCATCCTGCCCAACGAGACTGCCGTGCCGCTGCTGCACTGCACGTCACCGGACGAGACCCTGGCGTTCTGGCAGGCCCTCGGCTTCGCAGTGACCTGGAAGCAGACGAAACCGTACGTGTACCTGGCGTTCCGGTTTAGTGGGTTCGAGTTGCACTACGACGGCGCGCCGAGCGCTGTCGACCCGTCGGCCGAGAACACCGGTGGTTGCCTGGTGTTCGTCGACGCGGTCGCGCCGTACCACGCGGCGTTCAGCGCGGCGATGCGTCGCGCGTACGGCAGGGTGCTCGCCAAGGGGCAGCCCCGGATCACCCGCTACCGGCCCGGTGCTTCCCGGTTCACCCTGGTCGACCCGTCCGGAAACTCGATCACCTTCATCAGGCGCGACGAGCCTGCGGAGCTGGAGTACGGCGGCGCGAAGGAGCTGGCGGGGCTGGCCCGGGTGCTCGACAACGCCCGGATCCTGCGCGACTTCAAGAGCGACGACAAGGCCGCCTTCCGGGCACTCAATTCCGGGCTACGCCGACACGGCGACGCGGCGCCGGCCGTCGAGCAGGCGTTGGCGCTGGCCGCGTTGATCGAGCTGTCGGTGGCGCTGGAGGAGCCGGAGCGGGTACCCGGCTGGGGCACCCGGCTACGGATGCTCCCGCTGACCGACGCGGAACTCCAGCAGGTGACCCGCGCCGTCTCCGACCCCGCCGTCCTCCTGGACTGGCTGCCCTCGCAGCCTTGATCGGATGATGGAGAACCGTCCGCCTGACGGCGTGTCCGACAGTTTTCCATCATCCGATCGAGGTGCCGGCCGCGCCACGGCAACGGCTCAGACGTTGAAGCCGAGCGAGCGGAGCTGGTCGCGTCCCTCGTCGGTGATCTTGTCCGGGCCCCACGGCGGGAGCCACACCCAGTTGATCCGGATGTCGTCGACCAGACCGCCGCCGGGGCCGGTGGTCAGCGCCTGCCGGGTCTGGTCCTCGATCACGTCGGTGAGCGGGCAGGCCGCCGAGGTCAGCGTCATGTCCAGGGTGGCGACGTTGTCGTCGCCGATGTGCACGCCGTACACCAGGCCGAGGTCGACCACGTTGATGCCCAGCTCCGGGTCGACGACGTCCTTCATCGCCTCCTCGATGTCGGCGACGGCAGCCTTACCGGCGGCCGGCGCCGTGGCGCCCTCGGTCGCGACGGCACCGCTCGTCGTCGCGGTGTCCCCCGTCTGCGGCGTCGCGGTTTCCTCGCTCATGCCTTCACCTCCGTCGGGCTCGCGCCCACACCGGCGCGTGCCGCGGCGTCCTTGAACGCCATCCACGGCAACAGCGCGCACTTGACCCGGGCGGGGTAGCGGGCGACACCCGCGAAAGCGACCCCGTCACCGAGTACGTCCTCGTCCGGCGTGACCTGGCCACGACCGGACATCAACTCCACGAACGCCTCGTGCACCTCGAACGCCTCGCCGGCGGCCCGGCCGGTGAGCAGCTCGTGCAGCACGCTCGCCGAGGCCTGGCTGATCGAGCAACCCATGCCGTCGTACGAGACGTCGTGCAGCACCGCGCCGTCGGTGGCCACCCGGACGGTCACCTCGTCACCACAGGTCGGGTTGACGTGGTGGGCCTCGGCGACCCGGCTCGCCGGGTCGCCGGCGTCCCGCAGACCACGGCCGTGCGGGCGCTTGTAGTGATCCAGGATGATCTCCTGGTAAAGAGATTCGAGCTGCATCAGCCGAACACCTTCCGCACCTTTTCCAGGCCCGCCACCAGGGCGTCGATCTCCTCGGTGGTGGTGTAGAGGTAGAACGACGCACGGGTGGTCGCCGGCACTCCGAAGCGGGTGCAGACCGGCCGGGCGCAGTGGTGCCCCACCCGCACCTGCACGCCGAGGGAGTCCAGCACCTGCCCCACGTCGTGCGGGTGCACGTCGCCCAGCGCGAAGGAGATGGTGCCGCCCCGGCCGACCGGCACGGTCGGGCCGAAGATCCGCAGGTCGGGCACCGACGCGAGGGCGTCCAGCGCGTACGCCGTCAGCTGCTTCTCGTGCCACTGGATCGCCGGCATGCCGATGCCGGTGAGGTAGTCCACGGCCGCGCCGAGCGCCACCGCCTCGGCGATCGGCGGGGTGCCCGCCTCGAAGCGCGCCGGCGGCGCGGCGAACGTCGAGCCCGCCATCGACACCGTCTCGATCATCGAGCCGCCGCCGAACACCGGCGGCATGGCCGCCAGTAGCTCGGCCCGGCCCCACAGCACCCCGATGCCGGTCGGCGCGCACATCTTGTGGCCGGTGAAGACGATGAAGTCCGCGTCGAGG
The DNA here is from genome assembly GCF_003626595.1 of Micromonospora endolithica. Lineage (GTDB taxonomy): Bacteria > Actinomycetota > Actinomycetes > Mycobacteriales > Micromonosporaceae > Micromonospora > Micromonospora endolithica. Next base: position 548,743 of record NZ_RBAK01000001.1, read on the forward strand.
TCGACCACGTCCATCGGCATGTGCGGCACCGACTGGGAGCAGTCCAGCAGCAGCAGCGCACCGACCGCACGCACCCGCGCGGTGATCCGCGAGGTGGCGTTGACGGTGCCGAGGATGTTGGACATGTGCACCAGCGAGACGATCTTCGTCCGTTCGGTGACCAGCTCGTCCAGGCCCGACTCGTCCAGCCGGCCGGCGTCGGTGACCGAAAACCAGCGCAGGGTCGCGCCGGTCCGCTCGGCCAGCAACTGCCAGGGCACGATGTTCGAGTGGTGCTCCATCTCGGAGATCACGATCTCGTCGCCGGGGCCCAGCCGGAACCGCGGGTCACCGTCCGGACGCAACGAGGCGTTCGAGAAGGCGTACGCCACGATGTTGATCGCCTCGGTGGAGTTCTTGGTGAACACCACCTCGTCGACGCTCGGCGCGTTGACGAACGCGGCGACCTTGGCCCGCGCGCCCTCGTACGCCTCGGTGGCCTCGGTGCCCAGCGTGTGCACCGAGCGCGAGACGTTGGCGTTGTGCATCGCGTAGTGCTCGGCGAGCACGTCGAGCACCTGGCGCGGCTTGTGCGAGGTGTTGGCGCTGTCCAGGTAGACGAGCCGGTGCCCGTTGACCTCCCGGTCGAGGATCGGGAAGTCGGCGCGGACGGCGGCGACGTCGTACCGGGGCACGTCGTCGTACTGCGGCATGCCCGCCGGGATCGCGATCGCGCTCATGCCGGCACCCCGCTTCGCTCCGTGCCGGAACGAGGCACCGACGGGCTGAGCCGATGGTTCGCTCGCTGACGCTCGCTCACGGTTGGTCAGGCCTTCGCCGAACCGGCTCCGGCGGCGTACCGCTCGTAGCCCTCTTCCTCGAGCTTGTCGGCCAGCTCCCGGCCGCCCTGCTCGACGATCCGACCGGCCACGAAGACGTGCACGTGGTCGGGCTTGATGTAGCGCAGGATCCGGGTGTAGTGGGTGATCAGCAGCATTCCGGTGTCGCCGTTGTCGCGGACCCGGTTGACGCCCTCACTGACCACGCGCAGCGCGTCCACGTCGAGGCCGGAGTCGGTCTCGTCGAGGATGGCGATCTTCGGCTTGAGCAGTTCCAGCTGCACGATCTCGTGCCGCTTCTTCTCGCCGCCGGAGAAGCCCTCGTTGACGTTGCGCTGGGCGAACGCCGGGTCCATCTGGAGGCGCTCCATCGCACCGCGCAGCTCGCCGCCCCAGGTGCGCAGCTTCGGCGCCTCGCCGTCGATGGCGGTCTTGGCGGTACGCAGGAAGTTGGCCACCGAGACACCGGGGACCTCGACCGGGTACTGCATGGCCAGGAAGAGGCCGGCGCGGGCCCGCTCGTCGACGGACATGGCCAGCACGTCCTCGCCGTCCAGGGTCACCGAACCGCCGGTGATCTCGTACTTGGGGTGCCCGGCGATCGAGTACGCCAGGGTGGACTTGCCGGAGCCGTTGGGGCCCATGATCGCATGGGTCTCCCCCGACCGCACGGTCAGGTCGACACCGGCCAGGATCGGCTTGAGCTCACCCTCGGGCAGCTTGACCGACACCTTCAGGTCGCGGATCTCCAGGGTGCTCATTATCGGGTCACTCCATTGCTCGGCGTCAGGCTGACGTAGATGTCCCCGTCACGGACCTCGACGGGGTAGACGGGAACGGGTTCGGTGGCGGGCAGCCCGGTGGGCTCACCCGTCCGCAGGTCGAAACGGGAACCGTGCAGCCAGCATTCCAGCGTGCAGCCGTCGACCTCGCCCTCGGAGAGGGCGACGGCGGCGTGCGAGCACTCGTCGTACACCGCGTGGAACGAGCCGTCCTCGGCGTGCACCAGCGCGATCTGGGCGCCGTCGACGGCCGCGCTGATCGCGGTGCCCTTCGGCACGTCCTCGGTCGAGCAGATCCTGATCATCAGGCGCCCGCCTTCGCCAGCCGGGCCTCGATCGCGTCCCCCAGGCGCTCGCGCAGGGACTCCACCGGGATCTTGTTGATCAGCTCGGCGAAGAAACCGCGCACCACCAGGCGCCGCGCCTCACCCTCCGGGATGCCCCGGGCCATCAGGTAGAAGAGCTGTTCGTCGTCGAAGCGGCCGGTCGCGCTCGCGTGGCCGGCGCCGGCGATCTCGCCGGTCTCGATCTCCAGATTGGGTACGGAGTCCGCCCGCGCGCCGTCGGTGAGCAGCAGGTTCCGGTTGATCTCGTACGTGTCGGTGCCGGTCGCCTCGGCCCGGATCAGGACGTCGCCCACCCAGACGGTGTGCGCGCTCTCCCCCTGCAGGGCACCCCGGTAGCCGACGTAGCTGCGGCAGTCCGGGACGCTGTGGTCGACCAGCTGCCGGTGTTCCAGGTGCTGGCCGGAGTCGGCGAAGTAGACGCCGTACAGCTCGGCCTCGCCGCCCCGGTCGGTGTACTCCACCGAGGTGTACTGCCGGACCAGGTCGCCGCCGAGGGTCACCTGGACGTGCGTGACCCGGGCGTCCCGGCCCAGCTTCAGCTTGAGGTGCTGCGCCTGCACGGCGTCGTCGGCCCAGTCGGCCACGGTGACCAGGGTCAGCTTCGCCCCGTCGGCGATGGAGACCTCGACGTTGTCGGCCAGGGTGGCCGAACCGGCGTGCTCGACGACCAGGGTCACCTCGGCGAAGCGGCCCACCTCGACGAAGGTGTGGCCGAACGCCGCCCGGTCGGCGCCCTCGCCGACCACACGCAGGCTCACCGGCGCCGGAACCACCGCCGAGGAGTCCACCCGGACCAGCAGCGCCCCGTCGGCGGCGCCGTACGCCAGCGCGCTGACCCGGTCGACCGGGGTGAGCACACTGCCGATCCGCTCGTCGTCGCGGCCGACCCGCGAGACGGTCACGCCCGCGGGCAGGTCACCGTACTCGTGCCGGACCGTGCCGGTCCCGGCCGGCGCGTCGCCGGTCAGGCCGCGCAGCCGCTTGAGCGGGGTGAAACGCCACTCCTCCTCCAGGCCGGTCAGGGCCGGGAAGTCGGCGACGTCGTACGAGCGGAGCGCCTGCGACTTGGTGCTGGGCGGCGCGGAAGCCTGGGTAGTCATCTCTTCCTTGGTCTGTCCTGTGACGACGATGTCTGGTGCTCGGTGCGGCGAGCCGGCGTGGCCGGCCCGCCGCGCGGGACGGGCGGCGTCAGCCGACCGCGCCCTCCATCTGGAGCTCGATCAGGCGGTTGAGTTCCAGGGCGTACTCCATCGGGAGCTCCTTGGCGATCGGCTCGATGAAGCCGCGGACGATCATCGCCATCGCCTCGTCCTCGCTCAGGCCCCGGCTCATCAGGTAGAAGAGCTGGTCGTCGCTGATCTTGGAGACGGTCGCCTCGTGCCCCATCGACACGTCGTCCTCGCGGATGTCGACGTACGGGTAGGTGTCCGAGCGGGAGATGGTGTCCACCAGCAGCGCGTCGCACTTCACCGTGCTGCGGCTGCTGTGCGAGCCCTCCAGCACCTGCACCAGGCCCCGGTACGAGGTCCGGCCACCGCCCCGGGCGATCGACTTCGACACGATGGTGCTGCTGGTGTGCGGCGCCGCGTGCACCATCTTGGCGCCGGCGTCCTGGTGCTGGCCCTCGCCGGCCATGGCCACCGAGAGCACCTCGCCCTTGGCGTGCTCGCCGGTCATGTAGACCGCCGGGTACTTCATGGTGACCTTGGAGCCGATGTTGCCGTCGACCCACTCCATGGTCGCGCCCTCGTGGCAGACGGCGCGCTTGGTGACCAGGTTGTAGACGTTGTTCGACCAGTTCTGGATGGTCGTGTAACGGCAGCGGGCGTTCTTCTTCACGATGATCTCCACGACCGCGCTGTGCAGCGAGTCGGAGGAGTACAGCGGCGCGGTGCAGCCCTCGACGTAGTGCACGTACGCACCCTCGTCGACGATGATCAGCGTCCGCTCGAACTGGCCCATGTTCTCCGTGTTGATCCGGAAGTAGGCCTGCAGCGGGATCTCCACGTGCACGCCCTTCGGCACGTAGATGAACGAGCCACCGGACCACACGGAGGTGTTCAGCGCGGCGAACTTGTTGTCGCCGACCGGGATCACCGTGCCGAAGTACTCCTTGAAGACGTCCTCGTGCTCGCGCAGCGCGGTGTCGGTGTCCAGGAACAGGACGCCCTGCTCCTCGAGGTCCTCGCGGATCTTGTGGTAGACGACCTCGGACTCGTACTGCGCGGCGACGCCGGCGACCAGCCGCTGCTTCTCCGCCTCCGGGATGCCCAGCCGGTCGTAGGTGTTCTTGATGTCCTCGGGCAGGTCCTCCCAGCTGGTGGCCTGCTTCTCGGTGGACCGCACGAAGTACTTGATGTTGTCGAAGTCGATCCCGGTGAGGTCGGCGCCCCAGGACGGCATCGGCTTGCGCCCGAACAGCCGCAGGCCCTTCAGCCGCAGGTCGAGCATCCAGGCCGGCTCGTTCTTCTTGGCCGAGATGTCCCGCACCACCGCCTCGCTGAGGCCACGCTGGGCGACCGCCCCGGCGGCGTCCGGGTCGGACCAGCCGTACTCGTAGCGACCGAGGGCGGCAAGCTGCTCTTCCTGGGTCAGGGGCTGGACGATCTGCTCGGTCATCTATCTGTCCTCACAGTGGTGACGGTCTTACCGGACTTGGCGCGCCCCGACTGGGCCGGGATGTGCGTGGTGCACACCCCGTCGCCGTGCGCGATGGTGGCCAGACGCTGCACGTGGGTGCCGACCAGACGGGAAATGACCGCCGTCTCGGCCTCGCACAGCTGGGGGAACTCGGCGGCCACGTGCGCCACCGGGCAGTGGTGCTGACAGAGCTGGCCGCCGGAGGCGATGGTGGACGCGTTGGCAGCGTATCCCTCCGCGGTCAACGCCCCGGCGAGTGCCTCCGCCCGGGCGAGCGGATCGTCACCGGCGTCCTCCATGGCGGCCCGGCACCGGGTCTCCAGGGCCGCCACCTGGTCGGTGGCGAACGCCTCGACCGCGTCCGAGCCGCCGTTGCGGGCGATCCAACGCAGCGCCGCGGTAGCCATGTTGTCGTAGTGGTGCGTGCCGCAGCGGCCCCGGGCCGCGTCGGTGAGCAGGAAGACCTTGGCCGGTCGGCCCCGTCCTCGACTGCCCCGGACGACCTGCTCGCGCGCCGTCACGTCGCCGTCGGCGAGCATGGCGTCGAGGTGCCGTCGGATCGCCGCCGGGCTGAGGCCCAACGCGTCGCCGAGCTGCGCGGCGGTGGTCGCGCCGCGCTCCAGTAGCAGCCGGGTCACCCGGTCCCGGGTGGAAAGATCGGACGCGGCGGGCTGGGAGGCGGCAGAATCAGGTGCGGCAGAATGGGACGCGGCAGCTCGACCGGCGGCCGCAGTGGCCACCGGTGGGTGCCCGGAGAGCCCCGCCGCGTTTTTCACAACGCCAACGTTACGTAATTCCCGGGGGGCCCGCAAACCCGGGGTCCGGTGATCCGAACCACCGCCGTGCCGGAGTCACCCGATCGGGCTCCACTACGTTGCGTAGGATTCGCTCCGTGAAGCCTGCCGTCCGGTTCCCGGTCTCCACCACGCTGCTGCGTCGTCTGACGTACGCCAACATCGTCGCGAACGTCGCGATCGTCGTCACCGGCGGGGCCGTCCGACTGACCGCGTCCGGTCTCGGCTGCCCCACCTGGCCCCGCTGCACCGACGAGTCCTACACCACCACGGCGGAGATGGGCGTGCACGGGGTGATCGAGTTCGGCAACCGGCTGCTCACCTTCGCCGTCGGCATCATCGCGCTGGCCACGCTGCTGGCGGTGTTGCTGCACCGTCCCCGGCGCCGGGGACTGCTGCCGCTGGCGGTCGCCGTGTTCCTCGGCATCCCGGCCCAGGCGGTGCTGGGTGGCATCACCGTGCTCACCGACCTCAACCCGTGGGTGGTCGGCCTGCACTTCCTGGCGTCGATGCTGGTGATCGCGGCCGCGTACGCCCTCTGGCAGCGGGCGAAGGACCCGGACGGACCGGTGGTCGCGGTGGTGCCGGCGCCGCTGCGGACCCTGGCCCGGATCACCACCGCGGTCAGCGCGGCGGTGCTGGTGATCGGCACCTGGGTGACCGGCAGCGGCCCGCACGCGGGCGACCACGGCGCGGCCCGCAACGGCCTGGACCCGGAGACGATCTCCCAGGTCCACGCCGACTCGGTCTTCCTGCTGATCGGCCTGTCGGTGGCGCTGGTGTTCGCGTTCCGGGCCGTCGGCGCCGCCCGGGCGTACCGGGCCGCGCTGGTGCTGGTCGCCGTGGAGCTGGGCCAGGGCCTGATCGGTTTCGTGCAGTACTTCACCGACCTGCCCGCCGTCCTCGTCGGCGCGCACATGCTCGGCTCCTGCCTGGTGCTGCTGGCCACCCTGTCGGTCCAGTGGTCGACCCGGGAGCGGCAGCCGGTGGCGCCCGCCCCGGCGCCGCCGTCCACCCCGGCCGTCGAACCGGTCGCCGCCAACGCCTGACCTGGCGGAAACTGCGTGGGCGCCCGGATGGAGGACAACGACTTCGCCGGCAACGCCGAAGGCGCGGTCCGGCTGGACACGCCGCCGGCGGGCGGTCACCGGCAGCGCGACCACCAGCAGGAGTGACCGGCCCGCCCGTGCTCAGCCCGGACGACGGGCGAGGTGGGTGACGATCGCGTCGGCGAGGCGATCGGCGGCACCGTCGCCGTGGCCGAGGAAGAGTGAGGGCTCGGTCAACTCCAGCTCCACCAGGACCGGGTCGCCGTCGGCCCCCGGGATCAGGTCCACCCGGGCGTAGAGCAGCCGGTCGGACCCGCCGGGCACCGCCGCGAGGGTCCGCCGCGCCACCGACAGCTGCTCCTCGGTGGCGGTCCGCGGGGCGATCTCCTCCGGCTTGTAGAGCCCGTCCATGCCGAGGTCGGGGCCGGTGAGCAGGGCACCCTTGCGGATCGCGTGACTGAACCGCAGCCCGTCCGGGCCGGTGACGAACAGCAGGGCGGTCTCCCCCGCCACGTCCACCGCCGAGAGGTACGGCTGGACCATGGTGACCCGGCCGGCCGCGCCGAGGCGCCGGACGTGCGCCCGGGCCAGGTCCCGGTGTCCGGGGTCGGACAGGTCGTAGCGGCCGGTGTCCTGGCTGCCGGCGCTGACCGAGGGCTTGAGCACGTACTCGCCCCGGTCGGCCGGGAGGTCCCACTCCTCGCCCGGCGCCACCCAGGTGGTGGGCACGGTCGGCACACCGGCGGCGGAGAGCTGGTCGAGGTAGCGCTTGTCGGTGTTCCAGGTGACCACGTCCGCCGGGTTGACCAGGGCCGGCACCGACGACGCCCAGGCGACGAAGGCGTCCCGGCGGGACATGTAGTCCCAGGGCGAACGGAGTACCACCAGGTCGTACGCGGACCAGTCGGCGGCCGGGTCGTCCCAGACGACGGGCTCCGCGGCCACCCCGCGGGCCGCGAGGGGACCGAGGACGAGCCGGTCGTCGTCCTCCAGGTCGGGGAAGGCGGAGCAGGTGACGAGAGCGACCCGGGGTTCCCCCCGGGTCGACTGGTGGTGGTTGGTCATCTATGTGTTCAGCGGGCCATGGTGCGCCGTGCCATCGACCGCCACAGGTCGTTGCTCGGGCGCATCTGGTCCATCAGTTCACGCTCCCACGCGTTCTCGACGGTGACTCCCGCCTTGGCGCACGCCTGACGTGCGACGACGGTGTCGTCGGCGAACTGGTCGCCCCACGCCCCGTCCTCGCCCACCAGCACGATCCGTGCGCCTCGCTTGCCGACGTACTCGATGACCGCCTTCGCGCCGCCGTGCCCGGCGGCGAACGACTTGATACCCGCGACCAGGCCGTTGGGGGCCTGGGCGTTGGCGGCCTGCTCAGCCGTCAGCGTCGTATCGGAACCATCTGCCATGACGCGAAGCCTAAGCAGATGTGCACCCGTGCGGGCGACTTTCGTGAACCTTTTGTGATGCCAATTACCCGCTGGTTTAAGGAAGACCACAGGTGATCTGCCCGTATTTATCCCTACTTAGAGGCCCGAATCGCTGTCACATAATTGCCGGATGTGGAACGCAAGTGGCGGGTCCGCCCTGTGACGAAACTTCCAATTGTCGGGCGGTAAAGACGGACAATTCATCGATGATGGCGACTTTTCCCTGACCTACGTCACTCACCGTGCACGCCCGGATCGATCCGGCTACGGATCGGTGAACGAGGAAACGGGCGGCACGAGCGGGTGGACGGCCGACCGGGCAGACCGGGCGGCCCGGGGCGCCGTCTCAGATCAGGGCGTCGAGCGCGACCGCGGCGAAGACGATGGTCAGATAGGTGGTGGACCAGTGGAACAGGCGCATCGGCTTGACCGCCTGGCCGCGGGTCGCGCGGCGGCAGAGCTTGTGCGCCTCGACCAGGAAGATCGCACCCACCACCAGGGTCGGTACGCCGTACACGGCGCTCATCCCCAGCGGCCAGACGGCCAGCGAGGTCAGCACGGTGAGCCAGGCGAAGAGCAGGATCTCGGCGTTGACCCGGCGGGTGGACGCCACCACCGGGAGCATCGGGATGCCCGCCCGGGCGTAGTCGTCCTTGTACTTCATCGCCAGCGGGTAGAAGTGCGGCATCTGCCAGAAGAAGACCACCGCGAACAGGCCCCACGCCGCCGGGGCGAGCGACCCGGTCACCGCCGCCCAGCCGATCAGCACCGGCGCCGCGCCGCAGGCGCCGCCCCAGAACGTGTTGGCCGTCGTGGTGCGCTTGAGCCAGAGGGTGTAGACGAGGTCGTAGTAGACGATCGCCGCCAGGGTGAGGCCGGCGGCCAGCAGGTTCGTGGCCGCCGCCATCAGGGCGACCGAGACGACCGCCAGCACCAGGCCGAAGACCAGCGCGTTGCGCGGCGACACGGTGTGCGCCGGCAGCGGGCGGCGCTTGGTGCGCCGCATCAGCTGGTCGATGTCCCGGTCGATGTAGCAGTTGAGGACGCTGGCCGCGCCCGCGGCGAGCGAGCCGCCCACCAGCACCACGGCGATCAGCCACAGCGACGGCAGGCCGCCGTGCGCGAGCATCATCGCCGGAACCGTGGTCACCAGGAGCAGCTCGACGATCCGCGGCTTGGTGAGCGTCACGTACGCCGCCACGACCGCCCGGACGTCACGCGGGCGGGCCGTCGGGGTCTCCGCGACCGTGCGCACCGGCTGCTGCCCGGCAGAGTTGCTGACGGGGCGCTCGGTGATCATGCTCACGGATTGCCACCTTCCGGCGTCGGGAGGGGAGTCGGGGCGGGCGGGACCGCGTCCGGGTCCACACCGCCCCACACACTACGCGCTGTCGTTTTGGCTGCCCGGGCGACCCGGTAACGGTGCGGGCCGTCACACCGCCGGGTCGTCGGCACGACCTGAACGGTCCGCCGCACCGGAACGTACAGAAGAGCATGCGGAGATCCCCGGGCGCACGTTTAGGACCGCTCGATAGGGTCATCAGTGAGGGTTCCGCCCATCTGCCGAGGAGCACAACCATCGTGGCTGCCAACCGACCCGAGCACCCCGCACTCAACTGGTCCGACCTCGACCGCCGGGCCGTCGACACGGTCCGCGTGCTGGCCATGGACGCCGTGGAGAAATCCGGCAACGGCCACCCGGGCACCGCGATGAGCCTCGCGCCCGCGGCGTACCTGCTCTTCAACCGGGTGATGCGGCACAACCCGGCCGACCCGAACTGGCCCGGGCGGGACCGTTTCGTGCTCTCCGCCGGGCACTCCAGCCTCACCCTCTACATCCAGCTCTTCCTCTCCGGGTACCCGCTGAGCCTGGAGGATCTGAAGTCGCTGCGGCAGTGGGGATCCCTCACCCCCGGCCACCCCGAGCACGGGCACACCCCCGGTGTGGAGACCACCACCGGGCCGCTCGGGCAGGGTCTGGGCAACGCGGTCGGCATGGCGATGGCGGCCCGCCGCGAGCGCGGCCTGTTCGACCCGGAGGCCGAGCCGGGCGCCTCGGTCTTCGACCACGACATCTGGTGCATCGCCTCCGACGGCGACATCGAGGAGGGCATCAGCCACGAGGCCAGCGCGCTCGCCGGCCACCAGCAGCTGGGCAATCTCTGCCTGATCTACGACGACAACGAGATCTCGATCGAGGACGACACCCGGATCGCCAAGAGCGAGGACGTCGCGGCCCGCTACGAGGCGTACGGCTGGCACGTGCAGACCGTCGACTGGCGCCGCGGCGAGGCCGACCAGGGCGACTACCACGAGGACGTGGAGGAGTTGTACCGGGCGCTGCTGGCGGCGAAGGCCGAGACCGCGCGCCCGTCCTTCATCGCGCTGCGCACCATCATCGGCTGGCCCGCGCCGAACAAGCAGAACACCGGCAAGATCCACGGCTCCGCGCTCGGCGCCGACGAGGTGGCCGCCACCAAGCAGCTCCTCGACTTCGACCCGGCCCAGACGTTCCAGGTCGACGAGGAGGTCCTCGGGCACGCCCGCACGGTGATGGGCCGGGGCGACGCGGCCCAGCAGGAGTGGACCCCCGCGTTCGACGCCTGGAAGAAGGCCAACCCGGAGCGCGCCGCGCTCTACGAGCGGATGGCCGGCCGGGTGCTGCCGCGGGGCTGGACCGACGCGCTGCCGGAGTTCCCCGCCGACGCCAAGGGGGTGGCGACGCGCGCCGCCTCCGGCAAGGTCCTGGAGGCCCTCGCCCCGGTGCTGCCGGAGCTGTGGGGCGGCTCGGCCGACCTGGCGGAGAGCAACAACACCACGATGAAGGGTGAGCCCTCCTTCATCCCGGCCGCGCACGCGACCAAGGACTTCCCCGGCCACGAGTACGGCCGCACCCTGCACTTCGGCATCCGCGAGCACGCCATGGGCGCGATTCTCAACGGCATCGCCCTGCACGGCGGCACCCGCCCGTACGGCGGCACGTTCCTCGTGTTCAGCGACTACATGCGCCCGTCGGTGCGGCTGGCCGCGCTGATGAAGCTGCCGGTGACCTACGTCTGGACGCACGACTCGATCGGCCTGGGCGAGGACGGTCCGACCCACCAGCCGGTCGAGCACCTGACCGCGCTGCGGGCCATCCCCGGGTTGGACGTGGTCCGCCCGGCCGACGCCAACGAGACCGTCTGGGCGTGGCGGCAGGCCCTGGAGCACACCGACCGGCCGACCGCGCTGGCGCTCAGCCGGCAGCCGTTGCCGACCCTGGACCGGTCGGTCCTGGCCGGTGCCGAGGGCGTGGCCAAGGGCGGCTACGTGCTGGCCGAGGCGTCCAACGGCAAGCCGCAGGTGATCATCGTCGGTACCGGCTCCGAGGTGCAGCTCTGCCTGACCGCCCGGGAGCGGTTGGAGGCCGACGGCACCCCGACCCGGGTCGTCTCGATGCCCTGCCAGGAGTGGTTCTACGAGCAGGACGAGGCGTACCGGGAGTCGGTCCTGCCCCGTGGGGTAAAGGCCCGGGTGAGCGTGGAGGCGGGCATCGCCATGTCGTGGCGCGGCGTGGTCGGCGACCTCGGCGAGAGCGTCAGCCTGGAGCACTACGGCGCGAGCGCCCCGCACACCGTGCTGTTCGAGCAGTTCGGCTTCACCGGGGACCGGATCGTCGCGGCGGCACACGCCTCGCTGGCCCGGGTGGGCGACATCACCGGTTTCACGACCGGCAACTGAGGGGAGCGTCGACGGCATGACAAGCGACAGGTTGAACGAGCTCACCGCCGCGGGTGTGGCGGTCTGGCTCGATGATCTTTCCCGGGTCCGACTCAGCTCCGGCGGGCTGGACCAGCTCCGCCGGGAGAAGCACGTCGCCGGGGTGACCACCAACCCGACGATCTTCGCGAAGGCGCTGAGCGACGCCGACACCTACGACTGGCAACTGCGCGACCTGGCCACCCGTGGGGTGGAGGTCGAGGAGGCCGTCCGCATGCTCACCACGTACGACGTGCGGTGGGCGTGCGACGTCATGCGCCCGTCGTACGACGGCAGCGCGGGCGTCGACGGCCGGGTCTCGATCGAGGTGGACCCGCGGCTGGCCCACGACACGGAGAAGACCGTCGCCGAGGCCAAGGCGCTGTGGTGGCTGGTCGACCGGCCGAACCTCTTCATCAAGATCCCGGCCACCGAGGCGGGCCTGCCGGCGATCACCGCGACCCTGGCCGAGGGGATCAGCGTCAACGTGACCCTGATCTTCAGCCTGGAGCGCTACTCGGCGGTGATGGAGGCGTTCCTCGCCGGCCTGGAGCAGGCGAAGGCCAACGGCCACGACCTCTCCAAGATCGGCTCGGTGGCGTCGTTCTTCGTCTCCCGGGTCGACTCCGAGATCGACAAGCGGCTGGAGAAGATCGGCTCCGAGCAGGCCAAGGCGCTGCGCGGGAAGGCCGCCGTGGCCAACGCGAAGCTGGCGTACGAGCGCTACGGCGAGGTCTTCTCCTCCGACCGCTGGCAGGCGCTCGCCGACGCCGGCGCGCACCCGCAGCGGCCGCTGTGGGCGTCCACCTCGACGAAGAACCCGGACTACCGGGACGTGATCTACGTCGAGGAGCTGATCGCCCCCGGCACGGTCAACACGATGCCCGAGCCGGTCATCCACGCGTACGCCGACCACGGCGAGACCCGGGGCGACACCATCACCGCCTCCTACGACGAGGCCCGGCAGGTCTTCGCCGACCTGGAGTCGGTGGGCGTCGACATCGACGACGCCATCGGCGTGCTGGAGCGCGAGGGTGTGGAGAAGTTCGAGACGAGCTGGCAGGAGCTGCTCGACGGGGTCCGCAAGTCGCTGGAGGCCGCCGCCGCCGGCAAGAGCGACCCGAGCGACGCCGCCAAGCCGAACGCGCGGGCCGCCCAGCAGGCGGGGGGCAATGCATGAGTGACCTGCTGTCCGGGGCCGTCGAGGCGGCCGCCGGTCTCTCCGTGCACGGCGCGGACGCGGTCGACCGGTCCGCTCCCGCCTCCACCCGCGACGCGCTGGTCAACGCCGGCGTGCCCGCCAAGCTCGCCGACAAGGACCCCACGCTGTGGGGCCCGGACGCCGAGGCGGAGGCGAAGGTCCGCCTCGGCTGGGTGGACACCCACCGGCAGAGCCGGGAGCTGCTCCCCCAGCTCGCCGAGCTGACCGCGGAACTGGCCGACCTCGACCACGTGGTGCTGGCCGGGATGGGCGGCTCGTCGCTGGCCCCCGAGGTCATCGCCCGTACCCTCGGCAAGCAGCTCACCGTGCTGGACACCACCGACCCGGGCCAGGTCCGGGCGGCGCTGGCCGACCGGCTGGAGCGCACCGTGGTCGTGGTGGCCAGCAAGTCGGGCTCCACCGTGGAGACCGACAGCCACCGCCGCGCGTACTGGCAGGCGTTCCTGGACGCCGGGATGACCGAGGCGGAGGCCGGCCGGCACTTCGTGATCGTCACCGACCCCGGTTCGCCGCTGGAGGCCACCGCCGCCGAGATGGGCGCCTTCACCGTGCTCGCCGACCCGAACGTCGGCGGGCGCTACTCCGCGCTGACCGCGTTCGGACTGGTCCCGTCCGCGCTGGTCGGCGTCGAGGTGGCCGAACTGCTGGACCAGGCCGACGAGCTGTCCCGGTCGCTGGGCGGGGACCGCGACAACCCGGGCCTGGCGCTCGGCGCGGCCCTCGGCGCGGCGGCCACCATGGGCCGGGACAAGGTCGCGCTGATCTCCGACGGCACCGGCATCGACGGGCTGGGCGACTGGGCCGAGCAGCTCATCGCCGAGTCCACCGGCAAGGCCGGCGTCGGCATCCTCCCGGTGGTGGTGGAGTCGCCGCAGAGCCCGGGTGCCACCGGCGCCGACGTGCTCACCGTCACCTACGGCGGCGCGCTGGCCGCCGGTGACGTTCCCGGCGGCGGCGCGAACCCGGACGTGGCGGTCAACGGCCCGCTCGGCGCCCAGTTCCTGACCTGGGAGTACGCCACCGCGATCGCCGGCGTGGTGCTGGGTATCGACCCGTTCAACCAGCCCAACGTCACCGAGTCCAAGGAGAACACCAACAAGATCCTGGCCTCGGGCCCGCCGGCGGAGACGCCGTCGTTCACCGAGGGCGCGATCGAGGTGTACGCGCCGCAGGGCCACCCCGGTGACCTGGCCGGCGTACTCCGGTGGCTGTCCGACGGGCTGGGCGACGACGGCTACCTCGCGGTGATGGCGTACCTGGACCGCTTCGCCGACGCCGACGCGGCCCGGCTGCGGCCGGCGCTGGCCGGCGCCTCCGGTCGTCCGGTCACCTTTGGTTGGGGGCCGCGCTTCCTGCACTCGACCGGCCAGTACCACAAGGGCGGTCCGCAGGTCGGCGGCTACCTCCAGCTCACCGGCGCGGTGACCGAGGACCTGCCGGTGCCCGGCAAGCCGTACACCTTCGGGGAGTTGCAGGCGGCGCAGGCCGCCGGCGACCGGCAGGCCCTGGCGGGCCGGGAGCGTCCGCTCGTGCGCCTGCACCTGACCGACCGGTCGGCCGGCGTGGCCCAGCTGCTCGATGCGGTTGGAGCGTTGCGGGCGTGACGATGACGAACGTGGACGACGCGGAGCGAGGAGGCGGCGTGAATCCGCTACGCGACGCGCAGGATCGGCGGCTGCCGAGGATCCCGGAGCCGTGCGCTCTGGTGATCTTCGGCGTCACCGGCGACCTGGCTCGGAAGAAGCTGCTGCCGGCCGTGTACGACCTGGCGAACCGGGGACTGCTGCCGCCGGGCTTCGTGGTGCTCGGGTTCGCCCGCCGGGACTGGGGTGACGGTGACTTCGAGTCCCTCGCCTACGAGGCGGCCAAGAAGCACGCCCGGACCCCCTGGCGGGAGGAGGTCTGGGCGCGGCTCGCCGGCAACATCAAGTTCGTCGGTGGTTCCTTCGACGACGACGCCGCGTTCGACCACCTCGCCGCGACGCTGGAGGATCTGCGCCAGACCCACGGCATTCCCGGCAACGCCGCCTTCTACTTCTCCATCCCCCCGGCGGCGTTCCCGGTCGTGCTCAAGCAGCTCGCCCGCACCGGCATGGCCGACAACGACAAGTGCGGCGGCTGGCGCCGGGTGGTGGTGGAGAAGCCGTTCGGCAACGACCTGCCGTCGGCGAAGTCCCTCAACGACCTGGTCGACGACGTGTTCACCCGCAACGACGTGTTCCGGATCGACCACTACCTGGGCAAGGAGACGGTCCAGAACATCCTCGCCCTGCGGTTCGCCAACAACCTGTTCGAGCCGCTGTGGAACTCCAAGTACGTCGACTCGGTGCAGATCACCATGGCCGAGGACGTGGGCATCGGTTCCCGGGCCGGCTTCTACGACGCGGCCGGCGCCGCCCGGGACGTCCTGCAGAACCACCTGCTCCAACTGCTGGCGCTGGTGGCGATGGAGGAACCGACCAGCTTCGACGCGGAGGAGATCCGCACCGAGAAGCTCAAGGTGCTCAAGGCGATCACCCTGCCGAAGGACGTCACCGAGGGCACCGTGCGCGGCCAGTACCTGCCCGGCTGGGTGGGCGGCCAGCGTGCCGTCGGCTACCTGGAGGAGGAGGGCGTTCCGGAGGACTCCACCACCGAGACGTACGTGGCCGTGCGGCTGGGCATCCAGAACCGGCGGTGGGCGGAGGTGCCGTTCTACATCCGGGCCGGCAAGCGACTGCCCCGGCGGGTGACCGAGGTCGCCATCATCTTCAAGCGCGCCCCGCACCTGCCGTTCAACGACGCCGACATGGAGTCGCTGGGCAACAACCAGCTGGTCATCCGGGTGCAGCCGGACGAGGGTGTGGTGCTGAAGTTCGGCTCCAAGGTGCCCGGCACCACGATGGAGGTCCGCGACATCGCGATGGACTTCCAGTACGGCGAGGCGTTCACCGAGTCCAGCCCGGAGGCGTACGAGCGGCTGGTCCTGGACGTGCTCATCGGGGACCGCACGCTCTTCCCCGACGCCGCCGAGGTCGAGCAGAGCTGGCAGGTCGTGGACCCGCTGGAGAAGGCGTGGGCGGGCACCACACCGGAGCCGTACCGGGCCGGCGAGTGGGGTCCCCGGGCCGCCGACGAGATGCTGGCCCGCGAGGGCCGGGCCTGGCGGCGGGCATGAGCGCGCACTGCGACCGAACCAGGAGGCACCCGTGATCGGGCTGTGGGACACCAGCGGCAACGAGGTGGTCAAGGCGCTCGCCGCCGAGCGGCGCAGCGCCGGCGGGGTCGCCAGCGGGATGGCACTCACCCTGATCGTGGTGGTGGACGAGAAGCGGGTACGCGAGGCGGAGGCGGCGGCCACCATCGCCGCCGCCGCCCACCCGTGCCGCCTGCTGGTGGTGGTCCGCTCCGACATCGAGCGGGACCGCACCCGGCTGGACGCGGAGATCGTCGTCGGCGGGCGGCTCGGGCCGTGCGAGGCGGTGGTCACCCGGATGTACGGGCGGCTGGCCCTGCACGCCGAGTCGGTGGTGATGCCGCTGCTGGTGCCCGACGTACCGGTCGTCACGTGGTGGCACGGCGATCCGCCGGCCGAGATCGCCACCGACTTCCTCGGTGTGGTCGCCGACCGGCGGATCACCGACGCCGGCCAGGCCGCCGACCCGATCGCGGCGCTGCGGCAGCGGGCCCGGGACTACGCGCCCGGGGACACCGACCTCGCGTGGACCCGGATCACCCTGTGGCGCACCCTCGTCGCGGGCGCGTTCGACACCACCGAGGCACGGGTCACCGAGGCGACCGTGGTCGCGCCCCGGACCGACCCGACCGCCGCGCTGATGAGCGGCTGGCTGGCCAGCCGGCTGGGCATCGTCCCGCAGTGGGAACACACCGACGAGTTCCCCCGGATGCGGGAGGTGCAGCTGCGCTGCGCCAACGGCGACCAGCTGACGCTGACCCGGGACGACAGCATGGCGACCTTCCGGCGTACCGGCCAGGAGGACCGGCGGCTGCCGCTGGTCCGGCGGCCGCTCGGCGACGAACTGGCCGAGGAACTGCGCCGGCTCGACGCCGACCAGGTGTACGCGGAGGCGCTCGGCGCCGCCGGTGGGCTGACCGGCCTGGACCAGCGGCCGGCCCAGCGGGTGCACGTCTGGAAGGACCCGGCCGAGGCCCAGCGGGCCGAGGCCGGAGTCACCGCCCACACCGGCACGAGTGCCGGGCACTGACCGTCCCGACGGCGGCACGGCACACCGGCCCGACCGGCCGGAGAGACGAAGGCAGAACGAATGAGTGAGGCGAGTGTCGCCGTCCACGCCGACGCCGACCTGCTGGCGCAGGCGGTGGCGGCCCGGTTGCTGGTGAAACTCCTCGACGCGCAGGCCGAACGCGGCCAGGCGTCGGTGGTGCTGACCGGGGGGCGGATCGCCGCGGCCGTGTACCGGGCTGTCGCCGCGCTGCCCGCCCGGGACGCGGTGGACTGGTCCCGGGTCGACGTGTGGTGGGGCGACGAGCGGTTCCTGCCGGCCGGGGACCCGGACCGCAACGAGACCCAGGCCCGCGCGGCGCTGCTGGACGTGGTGCCGCTGGACCCGGCCCGGATCCATCCGATGCCGGCGTCCGACGGCCCGGCCGGCGACGACCCGGAGGAGGCCGCCGCCCGGTACGCGGCGGAGCTGGCCGCGGCGGCCCCGGGCACCGCCCCGCTGCCGCACTTCGACGTGCTGATGCTGGGCGTCGGGGAGGACGGGCACGTCGCCTCGGTCTTCCCCGAGCATCCGGTGCACTACGAGAGCCGGCCGGTGAGCGCGGTGCGGGGCAGCCCGAAGCCGCCGCCGGTGCGGACCACGCTGACCCTGCCGGCGATCAACACCGCCGAGGAGGTGTGGCTGGTGGCCAGCGGCGCCGACAAGTCCCCGGCGGTCGGGATGGCCCTCGCGGGGGCGGGTTCGGTGCAGTTGCCGGCGGCCGGGGTGCAGGGCACCGGCCGTACGCTCTGGCTGCTGGACCGGGCCGCGGCCGCCGACGTGCCGACCCGCCTGCGCAGCCTCCGCTGAAGGGTAAGGAAGGGCACCTTTTTAACGCCTGGTGTAGAGGAAGGGCCCCCTTTTAACGTCGCGCGTTAAAAGGGGGCCCCTCCTTTCACTCGGGGCGGCCGCGGCGGCGGCGCAGGGCGGCCAGGGCCTCGGCGAGGATCGCCTCCCCCTCCTCCTCGGTGCGTCGCTCCTTCACGTACGCCAGGTGGGTCTTGTAGGGCTCGGCCCGGGTACGGCCCGGCGGGTTCCCGGCGTCCCGGCCGGCGGGGAGGCCGCAGCGCGGGCAGTCCCAGACGTCCGGCGGCGTCGCGTCCGCGGCCATCCGGATCTCCACCCGGTGGTCGTTGCGGCACCAGTAGGTGACCGGCCGGCACGGGGCTGGCTCGTAGCGTTCGGTGGGCCGGCCGGGGGCGGACCCGACCCGGGTGCCACGGATGACGTTGCCGTTCGACACGGCTGCTCGCTCCTGTCGTCGTGAGGGGGTACCGCCGCCGGACGGACCGGCGGCGGGCGACGCGGTGCAGCGGGTGGAACGACCGCGCGCGGCCCGTCTGGTGACGGACCGCGCGCGGGTGTGACGACTCGCGGGCTGCTCAGGCGCTGGTGAGCTGCAGACGCAGCCAGAGCCCCAACCCGACGATGCAGGCGAACCAGACGATGCCCACCAGGACCGTGTAGCGGTCGAGGTTCTTCTCCGCGACCGACGATCCGGCAAGGCTGGAGCTGACGCCGCCGCCGAACATGCTCGACAACCCACCACCCTTACCGCGGTGCAGCAGGATCAGCATGGTGAGAATGATGCTCGTGATGACCAGCAACACGATCAACGTGTATGCGAACCAGATCGGCATGGCTGGGGCAGTTCCTCTCGTTGCGGTCCTCGCCCGGGCAGATCGGGCACGGTGGCACCGACCGGCGGACGGGCGGAGTCAAGGATAGCGAGCGATCAGCGGGCCGTGTGCTCCGGGAACCGGCAGATCTTCGCGAACTCCTCGGCGTCCAGGCTCGCCCCGCCCACCAGGGCCCCGTCCACGTCCGGCTTGGCCATGATCGCCGCCACGTTGGAGGACTTCACCGAGCCGCCGTAGAGGATCCGGACCACGTCGGCGGTGTCCTGACCGAAGTTCTCGGCCAGCCGCCGGCGCACCTCGCCGCAGACCTCCTGGGCGTCCTCCGGCGTCGCGGTCTTGCCGGTGCCGATCGCCCAGACCGGTTCGTACGCGACCACGACCTGCTTGACCTGGTCGGCGGAGAGCCCCTTCAGGGCGCCGTCGAGCTGGTCGGAGCAGTGCGCCACGTGGGTGCCCTGCTCCCGGACGTCCAGCCCCTCCCCCACACAGAGGATCGGGGTGAGGCCGTGGGTCAGCGCCGCCTGCACCTTGGCGCCCACCAGCGCGTCGTCCTCGTGGTGGTACGCACGCCGCTCCGAGTGGCCGACCACGACGTACGTGCAGCCCAGCTTCGCCAGCATCGCGCCGGAGATGTCCCCGGTGTACGCGCCCGACGCGTGCGGCGAGAGGTCCTGCGCGCCGTAGCCGATGAGCAGCTTGTCCCCGTCCACGGCGGTCTGCACCGTCCGCAGGTCGGTGTACGGCGGCAGGACCACCGTCTCCACATCGGTGAGCTGCTTCTCGGTGAGGCTCGCCGCCAGCTTCTGCACCAGCAGGTTGGCCTCGAGGTGGTTCAGGTTCATCTTCCAGTTGCCGGCCATCAACGGCCGGCGGGTGGTGCTCGCCATTCAGTTCTCCAAGGCCGCGATGCCGGGGAGGGTCTTGCCCTCCAGGTATTCCAGGGAGGCGCCACCACCGGTGGAGATGTGCCCGAAACTCGACTCGTCCAGCCCGAGCACGCGGATGGCCGCCGCCGAGTCACCGCCACCGACGACGCTGAACGCGTCGGACTCGGCGATCGCCTCGGCGACACCGCGGGTGCCGTTCGCGAAGGCCGGCATCTCGAACACGCCCATCGGGCCGTTCCAGAAGATCGTCCGAGCGTTCCCCGGATCTCCGCAGGCGGAGGTCTTCAGGGCGGCGGCGAAGCCGGCCACCGTCTCCGGGCCGATGTCCAGCCCGACCCGGTGGCTCGGGATACCGTCGGCGCGAAAGACCTCGTGCTCGGCGTCGGGGGCGAAGGCGGTCGCCGCCACCACGTCGACCGGGAGCATGATCTTGCCCGGCTCGCGCTCCATCAGGTTGCGGCAGGTGTCCACCATGTCCTTCTCCAGCAGCGAGGTGCCGACCTCGTGCCCCTGGGCCTTCAGGAAGGTGAAGCACATGCCGCCACCGATCAGCAGCCGGTCCACCGTCGGCAGCAGCGCCTCGATGACCGCCAGCTTGTCGGAGACCTTCGACCCGCCGAGCACCACCACGTACGGGCGGTCCGGCTCACTGGTCAGCCTGGACAGCACCTCCACCTCGCGCAGCACCAGCCGGCCCGCGACGTGCGGCAGCCGCGCCGGCACGTCGTAGACGCTGGCGTGCTTGCGGTGCACGGCACCGAACGCGTCGTCCACGTAGGCGTCGCCGAAGGCGGCGAGCTGGTCGGCGAAGGCGCCCCGCTCGGCGTCGTCCTTGCTGGTCTCCCCCTTGTTGAAGCGGAGGTTCTCCAGCAGGGCGACCTGGCCGTCGGCCAGAGCCTCCACGGTGGACCGCGCCGAGTCGCCCACGGTGTCCTCGGCGAAGTGCACCGGCGCGCCGAGCAGCTCACCGAGCCGCCCGGCGACCGGGCGGAGACTGAACTGCGGGTCCGGCGCGCCCTTCGGGCGGCCCAGGTGCGAGCAGACGACCACCTTCGCGCCCGCGTCCACCAGCGCCTTCAGCGTCGGCAGCACCGCGCGGATGCGCCCGTCGTCCGTGATCTCACCCGTCTGCTTGTCGAGCGGGACGTTCAGGTCGGCGCGCACCAGCACGCGCCGACCCGACACCCCCTCGCCGAGCAGGTCGTCGAGGGTACGAATCCCACTCACAGGGACTGACCCACCAGCTTGACCAGGTCGACCAGGCGGTTCGAGTAGCCCCACTCGTTGTCGTACCAGCCGACCACCTTGACCTGGTTGCCGACGACCTTGGTCAGCGGCGCGTCGAAGATGCACGAGGCCGGGTCGGTGACGATGTCGGCGGACACGATCGGGTCCTCGTTGTAGGTCAGGTAACCCTTGAGCGGTCCCTCCGCGGCGGCCTTCAGCGCGGCGTTGACCTCGTCCACCGTGGTTTCCCGGTTGACGTTGACGGTCAGGTCGGTGGCGGAGCCGGTCGGGATCGGCACCCGCAGCGCGTAGCCGTCCAGCTTGCCCTTCAGGTCCGGCAGCACCAGGCCGATCGCCTTGGCCGCGCCGGTCGAGGTGGGCACGATGTTCAGCGCGGCGGCCCGGGCCCGACGCAGGTCCGAGTGCGGCGCGTCCTGGAGGTTCTGGTCCTGGGTGTACGCGTGGATCGTGGTCATCAGACCGTGCTGGATGCCGAACGTGTCGTGCAGGACCTTCGCCATCGGGGCGAGGCAGTTGGTGGTGCAGGACGCGTTCGAGATGATGGTGTGCTTGGCCGGGTCGTACTGGTCGTGGTTCACGCCCATCACGACCGTGACGTCCTCGTTCTTCGCCGGCGCGGAGATGATGACCTTCTTGGCCCCGCCGTCGACGTGTGCCTTCGCCTTGGTGGCGTCGGTGAAGAAACCGGTGGACTCGATGACGACGTCCGCGCCGACCTCGCCCCACGGCAGCTTCGACGGGTCCTTCTCCGCGTACGCCTTGATGGTCTTGCCGCCGACGGTGATCTCGTCGGCGGTGGCCTTCACCTCGTGCGGGAGGCGGCCCAGGATGCTGTCGTACTTGAGCAGGTGGGCGAGCGTCGCGTTGTCGGTCAGGTCGTTGACGGCCACGACCTCGATGTCCGCGCCGGACGCCAGCACGGCCCGGAAGAAGTTACGGCCGATGCGGCCGAAGCCGTTGATGCCAACCCGGATGGTCACAGGTCCCATCTCCTCGCGTTCTGGTCCGCCGGCATAAGACCCGGGCCGGCGGAGGTGTGTGCGCCGACCGTTGGAGCCGGCCGTTGACGGTTCATCTCGGCCACCCCGCCGCGGTCTCGAAGGACCGGACCGCCCGAGGCGGTGAACACGGCGAGGATGCCTGTGCCGGCCCCCTTGCCGTACGTCGTGACCTTAGCCGAGCGGGCGGCGCCGCACCGCGCCGGGGCAAGATCCGGTTCGCGTCGCGGGACACCACGGCATGGCGGAGGACGCGCGCTCGCCGCGCTCGCTCGGGTCCTCCGGCCGCCACCGTCCCATCAGACCACGAGCATGTCGGGCGTGACGGCCGCTTCGGTATCCGGGATGCCCAGGTCCCGGGCCCGCTTGTCGGCCAGCGCCAGCAGCCGCCGGATCCGGCCGGCGATGGCGTCCTTGGTCAACGGCGGGTCGGCCAGGGCCCCCAGCTCCTCCAGGGAGGCCTGCCGGTGCTCCAGCCGCAGCCGGCCGGCGTCGGTGAGGTGGTTCGGCGCCTCGTCGGCGAGGATCTCCAACGCGCGGGTGACCCGGGCCGCGGCGGCCACCGCCGCGCGCGCCGAGCGGCGCAGGTTCGCGTCGTCGAAGTTGGCCAGCCGGTTGGCGGTGGCCCGTACCTCACGGCGCACCCGGCGCTCCTCCCACGCCAGCACGCTGGAGTGCGCGCCGACCCGGGTGAGCAGGGCGGCGATCGCGTCACCGTCCTTGACCACCACCCGGTCCACCCCGCGCACCTCGCGGTTCTTCGCGGTGATGCCGATCCGGCGGGCCGCGCCGACCAGGGCCAGCGCCGACTCCGGGCCGGGGCAGGTTATCTCCAGGGCGCTGGACCGGCCCGGCTCGGTCAGCGAGCCGTGCGCCATGAACGCGCCCCGCCACGCGGACACCGCGCAGCAGACGTTCGCCGCGACCACGTGCGGGGGCAGCCCACGCACCGGTCGGCCCCGCACGTCCAGCAGGCCGGTCTGCCGGGCCAGCGCCTCGCCGTCCTTCACCACCCGGACGATGAAGTGGCTGCCCTTGCGCAGGCCGCCGGAGGCCAGCACGTGTATCTCACTGGGGTACCCGTAGACCTCCGCGATCTCCCGGCGCAGCCGTCGGGCCACCGCGCCGGTGTCCAGCTCCGCCTCCACCACCACGCGGCCGGAGACGATGTGCAACCCGCCGGCGAACCGCAGCAGCGCCGCCATCTCCGCCCGCCGGCAGCAGGGCTTGGGCACGTCGACCCGGCTCAGCTCGTCCTTGACCGCCGCCGTCATCGCCATTGTGCGTCCCCTCACGGACCGGTTCCGGCGTGTCGCCGGAGATTACGTACGTGTCTAACGATCGGCACCCAGGACCGGCACCAGTGCGGCGCCGAGGGCGGCCGGATCATGACGGGGAGTGCCGTCGATGACCGCGACAGGGGCGAGGACCAGCCGGGCACCCAGCGATTCTGCCGCACGTTCGACCGGATCGGGGTCACCGACCGCCTTCGAATCCGCCAGCACGAAGTCGGCCTCCAGCGCCGGCAGGTACCAGCGCAGCGCCGCCAGGTGGTCGGCGACCGACAGGCCCAGGGTCTCCTTCTCGGCCGCGAGGTTCAGCGTGACCAGCCGGCGGGCCGGGCTGGTCACGATCGCGTCGGCCAGCTCGGGCACCAGCAGGTGCGGCAGGACGCTGGTGTACCAGCTGCCCGGCCCGAAGATCAGCCAGTCGGCCGCGCCGACCGCCTCCACCGCCTGCGGGCAGGCCGCCGGGGTCTCCGGGTTCAGCCGCAGCGACTCCACCCGTCCGGTGGTCACCGCCACCTGGTGCTGCCCGGTGACCGTCCGGACCTCGTCCGGCCGGTCCGGGTCGGCGCCGCGTACCCGGGCCTCGATCCCGACCGGCTGGCAGGACATCGGCAGCACCCGGCCGACCGTGCCCAGCATCGCGCCGGCGTGCTCCAGGGCCGCCACCGGGTCGCCGAGCAGCTCCATCAGGCCGCAGAGCACGAGGTTGCCGACCGCGTGCCCGGTCAGGCCGTCCCGGTCGTGGAGCAGCCCGTCCGCGCCGCGCCCGTCGCCGGCCGGGGCCGCGACGCCGCCGGCGACCGGTATGCCCGCGCGGGCCGGGGTGACGAACCGGTGCTGGAACAGCCCGGCGCTGCGCCGGGTCTGCGGATGGTCACCGGCGAGCGCGACGAGCGCCTGCCGCAGGTCGCCCGGGGGCAGGCCACCCCGCTCCGCGCGCAGCCGGCCGCTGGACCCGCCGTCGTCACCGACGGTGACCACCGCCGTGATGTCCAGGTCGAGTTCCGGGGCGCAGCGCCGCAGCGCGCGCAGCGAGGCGGAGAGCCCGTGCCCTCCCCCGAAGGCGACCACTTTCGTCGCCGTCATTCCCGCCCCAGGTCCCGGTGCTGCGCGTTCGCGGCCAGGCCGGACTGCCGCAACCGGCCGGCCAACTCCTCGGCGATGGCCACGCTGCGGTGCTTGCCACCGGTGCAGCCGACCGCCACGGTCAGGTAGCGCTTGCCCTCCCGCTCGAAACCGGAGGTGGTGGCGCCGACCAGGTCCGCGTACGACGTCACGAACGCCTCCGCGCCCTCCTGGCCCAGCACGTACGAGCTGACCGCCTCCTCCCGCCCGGTGTGCTCCCGCAGCTCGGGCACCCAGTACGGGTTGGGCAGGAAACGGGCGTCGAGCACGAAGTCCGCGTCCGGCGGCAGGCCGTACTTGAAGCCGAACGACAGCACGGTGACCCGCAGCCGGCGGGCGTCCTCGCCGCCGAACAGCTCCTCGACGCGGCGCCGCAGCTGGTTGACGTTCAGGTGACTGGTGTCGATGATCACGTCGGCCTGGTCGCGGGCCTCCTCCAGCAGGCCGCGCTCGACGGCGATGCCGTCGGCCAGCCGCCCGTCACCCTGCAACGGGTGCGACCGCCGGACGCTCTCGAACCGGCGGATGAGCACCTCGTCGTCGGCGTCGACGAAGACCACCCGGGGCGAGAATCCGCGCTCCTTCAGCTCCCGGATCGCGCCGGCCAGGTCGGTGGAGAACGCCCGGGACCGCACGTCCAGCACCATCGCCGTACGCCGGGCCGCACCGCCGGCCTTGTAGGCCAGCTCCGCCATGTCGAGCATGAGCGCCTGCGGCAGGTTGTCCACCACGTAGAACCCGACGTTCTCCAGTGCCCGGGCGACCGTGCTGCGACCGCCGCCGGACAGACCGGTGACCACCACCAGGGTGGTGTCCGCCTCCGTCGGCGCCGGCTGACCGCCGACGATGCCGTGCCGGTCCTCGCCCGTACCCGCCTCGCTCACCCACTACCCCCAAGCCGTGGCCCGCGGGCCGTTCCCGGCCGCGCATGGTCAGTCGCCGACTCTAACGGCTGGGACCGGGGTCGGGATTCCACGGGTGACCGCCGGAACACCGTTCGTCCGGTCCGCGGCCGGGCCCCCGCCGGACCGGTCGTGCTCCCGACAGCCCGGAAGCCTTGATGACGATCAGTGACCCTCAATACCATTTACGTGATCACCGCAGCTCAGCGGGGAGATACGGAGGGCGCCATGCACGATCTGGCGGACAAGAACAAGTACGTCGGGTTCCTCTTCATGCGGATCAGTCCTGAGTACTTCGCCCTCGGCCGGGAGGGTATCCACGAGGTCTCCGCGGAACACGCCCGGGATCTGGGCCGATTCGCCAAGCAGCTCACCCACGTGGTCTGCACCGGGGTCAACGGAAAGTACGACCAGGTCACCATGGTCGAGGCCGACACCCTGGAGGAGATCAACGCGGCGGCGACCGCGTTCCGGATGGGCGGCAAGGCCCGCTACATCGAGATCGTCGACATCGTGGTCGGGATGAAGGCCCCGCCGCGCGGTCTGGCGAACCGGTCGACCCAGGCGGCGTGACCGGCGCACACCACGCCTCGGGGGAGCCCGGCGGCATCCCGGGCGCGGTGGGCCGGCCCGCGCCCGGGACCGCGTGTCCGGCGCGACCTGTCCGGCGCCGCGGCCTGTGCGGCGCGACCGACCGCCTCCGGCGCGGTCCCGGTGGAGGTGTCGGGGCGGGTCTCTAGAATCCTCCGATGACCTCCACCACCGACGTGCGGATCTCGGCGGCCGAGCAGGTGCTGCGCCGCGTCTTCGGCTACGACGCCTTCCGCGGTTTCCAGCAGGAGGTCGTGGACCACGTGGTCGACGGCGGCGACGCGCTGGTGCTGATGCCCACCGGTGGCGGCAAGTCGCTCTGCTATCAGATCCCCGCCCTGGTCCGGGACGGCGTGGCGGTGGTCGTCTCCCCGCTGATCGCGCTCATGCAGGACCAGGTCGACGCGCTGACCGCCGTCGGGGTGCGGGCCGGTTTCCTCAACTCGACGCAGGACCTCGCCGCCCGGCGTACGGTCGAGGCCGCCTTCCTCGCCGGCGAGCTGGACCTGCTCTACCTGGCACCGGAGGCGCTGGCCAGCCGGACCACCCTGCACCTGCTGGACCGGGGCCGGATCGGGCTCTTCGCGATCGACGAGGCGCACTGCGTGTCGCAGTGGGGCCACGACTTCCGCCCCGACTACCTCAACCTGTCGATGCTGCACGAGCGGTGGCCGGGTGTGCCCCGCATCGCGCTCACCGCGACCGCGACCAGCGCCACCCGCACCGAGATCGCCACCCGGCTGCGCCTGACCGAGGCGCGGCACTTCGTGGCCAGCTTCGACCGACCCAACATCCAGTACCGGATCGTGCCCAAGCGGGAGCCGCGCAAGCAACTGCTCGCCCTGCTGCGCGACGAGCACCCCGGCGACGCCGGCATCGTCTACTGCCTGTCCCGGGCCTCGGTGGAGAAGACCGCCGAGTTCCTGGTGGCCAACGGCGTACCCGCCCTGCCTTACCACGCCGGCCTGGACGCGACCACCCGCGCCACCCACCAGCAGCGGTTCCTCCGGGAGGACGGTCTGGTCATGGTGGCGACGATCGCGTTCGGCATGGGCATCGACAAGCCGGACGTACGCTTCGTCGCCCACCTCGACCTGCCGAAGTCGGTCGAGGGCTACTACCAGGAGACCGGCCGCGCCGGGCGGGACGGCCTGCCGTCGACGGCCTGGCTGGCGTACGGGCTCCAGGACGTGGTGCAGCAGCGGAAGATGATCGAGACGTCCGAGGGCGACCTGGCCCACCGTCGCAACCTCGCCGCCCACCTCGACGCCATGCTGGCCCTCTGCGAGACGGTCCGCTGCCGCCGCGCGCAGCTCCTGGAATACTTCGGGCAGCCGGGCGGCACCGCCTGCGGCAACTGCGACACCTGCCTCAACCCGCCGGAGTCCTGGGACGGCACGGTCGCCGCGCAGAAACTGCTCTCCACCGTCTACCGGCTCGACCGCGAGCGCAACCAGCGCTTCGGTGCCGGGCAGTGCATCGACATCCTGCTCGGCCGCACCACGGACAAGGTCACCCAGCACCGCCACGACGCGTTGACGGTGTTCGGCATCGGCACCGAGCTGGGCGAGGCCGAGTGGCGCGGCGTGGTCCGCCAGCTACTGGCCGAGGGCCTGCTGGCCGTCGAGGGCGACTACGGCACGCTGGTCCTCACCGACACCAGCGCCGAGGTGCTGGGACGGCGGCGCACGGTGATGCTGCGACGGGAGCCGGAGCGGCCCGCGTCGACCCGCTCGTCGAAGCCGCGCGGCGCGGCCACCGTGGTGGCGGAGCTGGACCCGGCGGCGACCGCCGTCTTCGAGCGGCTCCGCGCCTGGCGGGCGACCACCGCCAAGGAGCAGGGCGTGCCGGCCTACGTCATCTTCCACGACGCGACGCTGCGGCAGATCGCCACCGACGCGCCGGGCACGCTGGACGGGCTGTCCCGGGTCAGCGGGGTCGGCGAGAACAAGCTCGCCAGGTACGGCGAGCAGATCCTCGCCGTCCTCACCGACGCCTGACCCACTCCCCACCCCACGCGGCGCGCCCCCTCACCACGCGCACGTCCCGACGC
Organism: Micromonospora endolithica; assembly: GCF_003626595.1. Classification (GTDB taxonomy): domain Bacteria; phylum Actinomycetota; class Actinomycetes; order Mycobacteriales; family Micromonosporaceae; genus Micromonospora; species Micromonospora endolithica. The sequence goes on from NZ_RBAK01000001.1 coordinate 576,519, forward strand.
CAGCTCCCCCGCGCCACGGCCGGTGCGCTACGACGTGCCGCACCCGGCCGCGCCCCAGATCCGCGGAAATCGGGGAGGTGCTGCCTCCCGAGCGGCCGAGGCAGCACTTTCCCCGACGGTGCCGCCTCACCGCAGGCGAGGCGGGACGAAACCGGGCGGGCGGGTGCGGGGGCGGGCCGGCTTCAGTCGGTGGGCGGGGTCTTCGACTCTCCGTCCAGGGCGGCGAGAATCGCCGCCGCGGTCTGCTTGCCGACGCCCGGCACCTCGGTGATCTCCTCCACCGTCGCGGCCGAGAGCCGCTTGAGCGAACCGAAGTGTCGCAGCAGCGCCTTGCGCCGCACCTCGCCCAGCCCGGGCACGGTGTCCAGCGCCGAGGCGGTCATCCGCTTGGAGCGGCGCTGCCGGTGGAAGGTGATGGCGAAGCGGTGCGCCTCGTCGCGTACGCGTTGCAGCAGGTAGAGCCCCTCGGAGGTGCGCGGCAGGATGACCGGGAACTCGTCGTCGGGCAGCCACACCTCCTCCAGCCGCTTGGCCAGGCCGCAGAGGGCCACGTCGTCGATGCCCAGGTCCGCGAGGGCCTGCGCGGCGGCGGCCACCTGCGGCGCGCCGCCGTCCACCACCACCAACTGCGGCGGATAGGCGAACCGGCGTGGCCGCCCGGTGGCCGGGTCGATCAGCACACCCACCCGGGGCTCGTCGTCGGCCTGCCCTGCCGGTGCGTCCGGTTCGTCGGCCGCCTCCACGCCCACCTCACCGGTCTCGGCCCGCGCGTCCAGGTAGCGGGCGAAGCGGCGACGGAGCACCTCGGCCATCGCGGAGAGGTCGTCGGTGGCCCCCCGGATGATGAACCGCCGGTACTCGCTCTTGCGGGGCAGCCCGTCCTCGAAGACGACCATGCTGGCCACCACGTCGGTGCCCTGGATCTGCGAGATGTCGAAGCACTCGATGCGCAGCGGGGACGTCGGCATGCCGAGCGCCTCGCTGATCTCGTCGAGCGCGCGGCCCCGGGTGGTCAGGTCGCCGGCGCGCTTGAGCTTGTGCCGGGCGAGGGCGTCCTTGGCGTTCCGCTCCACCGTCTCCAGCAGGGCCCGCTTGTCGCCGCGCTGCGGCACCCGCAGGGCCACCCGGCTGCCCCGATGGCCGGACAGCCAGTCGGCGAGCGCGTCGGAGTCGGCGGGCAGCTCGGGTACCAGCAGCTCGCGGGGCACGTCCGCCTCGCCGTGCTCGCCGCCGTAGACCTGGGTGCAGAAGTGGTGCACCAGGTCACCGATGGTCAGGTCCTCGGTCTTCTCGACCACCCAGCCCCGCTGGCCCCGGACCCGGCCGTCCCGCACGTGGAACACCTGGACGGCCGCCTCCAGGGGATCGTCGGCGAACGCCACCACGTCGGCGTCGGTGCCGTCGCCGAGCACCACCGTCTGCTTCTCCATGGCCCGACGCATCGCCGCCACGTCGTCGCGCAACCGGGCCGCCCGCTCGAACTCCAGCTGCTCGCTGGCCTCGGTCATCTCCCGCTCCAGCCGCCGCACCATCACGTCGGTGCGGCCGCCCATGAAGTCGCAGAAGCCGTCGACGATACGCCGGTGCTCCTCCGCCGACACGGTGCCCACGCAGGGTGCGGAGCACTTGCCGATGTAGCCCAGCAGGCACGGCCGACCGACCTGCCCGGCCCGCTTGAAGACCCCGGCCGAGCAGGTGCGCGCCGGGAAGACCCGGAGCAGCAGGTCGAGCGTCTCGCGGATCGCCCAGGCATGCGAGTAGGGCCCGAAATAGCGCACGCCCTTGCGCTTCGCCCCGCGCATCACCTGCAGCCGGGGGAACTCCTCGTCCAGCGTCACGGCCAGGTAGGGGTAGGACTTGTCGTCCCGGTAGCGGACGTTGAAGCGGGGGTCGTACTGCTTGATCCAGGTGAACTCCTGCTGGAGGGCCTCCACCTCGGTGGCGACCGACATCCAGTCCACCGACTCGGCGGTGAGGACCATCTGCCGGGTGCGCTGGTGCAGGTTGACCGGGTCGGCGAAGTAGGAGTTGAGCCGGCTGCGCAGGTTCTTCGCCTTGCCGACGTAGATCACGCGGCCGGTGCCGTCCCGGAAGCGGTAGACCCCCGGAGACTCCGGAATGGTGCCGGTCGCGGGACGGTAGGTCGAGGGGTCAGCCACGCCCACAAGCCTAGTCCGCGCCCCCGACACGCCCCGGCCACCGACCGCCCCGGACCGGGGCGCCCCCCCGCCACCGACCCGGCCTGGACCGGTCACCGACCCGGACCGGCCCCGACCGGGCGGGCCCGGCCGGGCGCGGCAGGGGCGGACGCGGACGGGTCAGGCCAGCGAGATCTGGTCGCCGGTGACCTTGACCTCCTTGACGGGCAGCGGCTTGGTCGCCGGGCCGGTCTTGACCGAACCGTCCTCGATCGAGAACTTGCTGCCGTGACAGGTGCAGTTGATCGTGCCGCCGTCGACGTTCGACACCGGGCAGTTCTGGTGGGTGCAGATCGGGTCGAAGCCCTTGAACTGACCGGCGGTCGGCTGGGTGATCACCACACCCTGAGCGGCGAGGACCACTCCCCCGCCGACCGGGACGTCGGTGGTCCGGACCAGGGACTGGGCGTTCTCACGGTCGCCGCCCCCGGCGTCACCGGTGCTCGGCACCGCCGGACCACCGCTGGTCGGCGCCGATCCGTCGCCCGAGTCGTCGCCACCGCAGGCGGCCAGCACGACCGCCGCACCGACGGCGCCCGCGCCGGTGAGCAGCGCGCGGCGGGTCTGCGTGCCCGGTCCGGTTACCACCTGGTCGTCACTCATGCCTGGCCTCTCTCTCGGCTGCCGCCGTCGGTCATGATCCGCGGCCACACTCGGGTACACGGACCACTGTGCCCGACGGTTCATCCGATCGGCGACCAACCACCGGCTCCGGCGACCGACCGGGTCACCGGCCGGCCCCGGTGGGGACGGGACCGGCCGTCGACGCTCGCGCACCCCAGCGGGGACGAGACCGGCCCTCGACGCTCGCGCGCTCCGGCCCGGGCACCCGGCCGGTCGGCGGGGTCAGCGGGCGCCGACCGGCATCTTCCGGGCCGTACGCGACTTCGTGCCGTTGGCCTTGGCGGCGCGGGAGGTGGCCGCGGCGGCGCCCTTCGGCTCGCCGTCGAGCTTGAGCGCCTGGCGCAGGAACTGGCCGGTGTGGCTCTCGGCGACCTCGGCGACCTCCTCGGGGGTGCCGGTGGCGAGCACCGTCCCGCCACGGTGACCGCCCTCGGGACCCATGTCGATGAGCCAGTCCGCCGTCTTGATCACATCGAGGTTGTGCTCGATGGTGATGACCGTGTTGCCCTTGTCCACCAGGCCCTCGAGCACCATCAGCAGCTTGCGGATGTCCTCGAAGTGCAGGCCGGTGGTCGGCTCGTCGAGCACGTAGACGGTCCGGCCGGTGGAGCGCTTCTGCAACTCGGAGGCGAGCTTGACCCGCTGCGCCTCGCCGCCGGACAGGGTGGGTGCCGGCTGGCCGAGCCGCACGTAGCCGAGACCGACGTCGACCAGGGTCTTCAGGTGCCGGTGGATGGCCGGGATCGCCGAGAAGAACTCGGCGGCGTCCTCGATCGGCATCTCCAGCACGTCCGAGACGGTCTTGCCCTTGTAGTGAACCTCCAGGGTCTCCCGGTTGTAACGGGCGCCCTTGCAGACCTCGCAGGGGACGTAGACGTCCGGCAGGAAGTTCATCTCGATCTTGATCGTGCCGTCACCCGAGCACGCCTCGCACCGTCCGCCCTTGACGTTGAACGAGAACCGGCCCGGACCGTAGCCCCGCACCTTGGCCTCGGTGGTCTCGGCGAAGAGCTTGCGGACGTGGTCCCAGACGCCGGTGTAGGTGGCCGGGTTGGACCGGGGCGTACGACCGATCGGCGACTGGTCGACACCGACGACCTTGTCCACGTGTTCCAGGCCGGAGACCCGGGTGTGCCGGCCGGGCACCAGCCGGGCGCCGTTGATCTGGTTGGCGAGCACCGCGTGCAGGATGTCGTTGACCAGGGTCGACTTGCCCGAGCCGCTGACCCCGGTGACCGCGATGAGCTGCCCGAGCGGGAAGCCGACGGTGAGGTTGCGCAGGTTGTGCTCCCGCGCGCCGTGCACCACCAGCTCACGGTCGGGAGTCCGCGGTCGGCGCCGGGTCGGCGTGGGGATGACCTTCCGCCCGGCCAGGTAGGCCCCGGTCACCGACTCCTTGTTCTTCAACAGCGCCGGCACCGACCCGCTGTGCACGATCCGACCGCCGTGCTCGCCGGCGCCGGGACCGATGTCGACGATCCAGTCGGCGACCCGGATGGTGTCCTCGTCGTGCTCGACGACGATCAGCGTGTTGCCCAGCCCGCGCAGGCGGATCAGGGTCTCGATCAGCCGGTGGTTGTCGCGCTGGTGCAGGCCGATGGACGGCTCGTCGAGCACGTAGAGCACACCGACGAGGCCGGAACCGATCTGGGTGGCCAGCCGGATGCGCTGCGCCTCGCCGCCGGACAGGGTGCCGGCCGGGCGGTCTAGGGAGAGGTAGTCCAGGCCGACGTCGAGCAGGAACCTCAGCCGGGCGTTGATCTCCTTGAGGACCCGCTCGGCGATCATCTTCTGCCGGTCGGTCAGCTCGATGCCGGCGAGCAGGTCGGCGGCCTCGCCGACGGAGAGGTTGCAGACCTCGGCGATGCTCCGGCCGGCCAGGGTGACCGCGAGCACCTCGGGCTTGAGCCGGGCGCCGCCGCAGGCCGCACAGGGCACGTCACGCATGTAGCCCTCGTACTTGTCCCGCGACCACTCCGACTCGGTGTCGGAGTGCCGCCGCTCGATCCACTGCACCACGCCCTCGAAGCCGGTGTAGTAGGAGCGCTCGCGGCCGTACTTGTTGCGGTAGCGCACGTGCACCTGGTCGTCGGAGCCGTGCAGGATCGTCTTCTGCGCCCGCGACGGCAGTGCCCGCCACGGGGTGTCGACGTCGAAGTGCTGGCTCGCACCGAGTGCCTCCAGCAGGCGCAGGAAGTATTCCAGGTTGTGCCCGGTGGCCCAGGGCTGGATCGCGCCCTCGCGCAGGGTGCGCTCCGGGTCGGGGACGAGCAGCTCCGGGTCGACCTCCTTCTTGGTGCCCAGGCCGGTGCACTCCGGGCAGGCGCCGTACGGCGCGTTGAAGGAGAAGACCCGGGGCTCCAGGTCCTCGATCGCCAGCGGGTGGTCGTTGGGGCAGGCCAGGTGCTCGGAGTAGCGCCGCTCCCGCTCCGGGTCGTCCTCGGCGAGGTCGACGAAGTCGAGCAGGACCAGGCCGCCGGAGAGCCCGAGCGCGGCCTCCACCGAGTCGGTCAGCCGCTGCTTGGCGGTGGCCTTGACGGTCAGCCGGTCGATGACCACCTCGATGGTGTGCTTCTCCTGCTTCTTGAGCTTGGGCGGCTCGGTGAGCGGGTGCACCACGCCGTCGACCCGGGCCCGGGCGTAGCCCTTGGCCTGGAGTTCGGCGAACAGGTCGACGTATTCGCCCTTGCGGCCCCGGACCACCGGCGCCAGCACCATGAACTTCGTGCCCTCGGCCATCGCCAGGACCCGGTCGACGATCTGCTGCGGGCTCTGCTTGGAGATCCGCTCCCCGCAGACCGGGCAGTGCGGCTCGCCGATGCGGGCGAAGAGCAGCCGGAGGTAGTCGTAGACCTCGGTGATCGTGCCCACCGTCGAGCGCGGGTTGCGCGAGGTGGACTTCTGGTCGATGGAGACCGCGGGGCTGAGGCCCTCGATGAAGTCGACGTCGGGCTTGTCCATCTGACCGAGGAACTGCCGGGCGTACGACGACAGGGACTCGACGTAACGCCGCTGGCCCTCGGCGAAGATCGTGTCGAAGGCCAGGCTCGACTTGCCCGACCCGGAGAGCCCGGTGAAGACGATCAGGGCGTCCCGGGGCAGGTCGAGACTGACGTCACGCAGGTTGTGCTCGCGCGCGCCACGGATGATCAGTCGGTCGGCCACTGTCCGTGTACTCCCGGAAGAAGAAGATGAGGAGGATCTGTCCGCTCTGAGCTGGTCTGAGCGGTGGTGCGGGCGCGGAGAATGCGCCTCGGCAACTCTAGCCCCGAGGTACGACACTTTCCCTCGCCCGCACATTCCCCCAGCTCGGCCCGGTGGGGGTGGCCCCCGGACCGGGGTCGACTCCTCAGAATCCCCCGGGGCCCGGCGGCGACGACGGACGGGCTGTCCGTCGCCGACCACCTCGCCATCCGCCCCGCCGCTCGGCGGCCGTTCGGGTCTCCCGGCGCCGGCTCTCGTAGGCCACCTCGCGCTGCAACCGCCGCCAGCTCTCCCAGCGGCGGTGCGCCAGCTCACCGGACTCCAGGGCGTCGGCCACCGCGCAGGCCGGCTCGCCGTCGTGCGCGCAGTCGGCGTACCGGCAGCCGGTGGCGAGGTCGGCGATGTCGGCGAAGGCCCGGTCCAGGCCCGCCGAACCGTCCAGCAGGCCGACCGCCCGTACGCCCGGGGTGTCCAGCACCGCGCCCCCGCCGGGCACCGCGACCAGCGCGCGGAACGTGGTGGTGTGCCGGCCCTTGCCGTCGGACCGGCGGATCGCCTGGGTGGGCATCACCACCGCGCCGGCGAGGGCGTTGACCAGGCTCGACTTGCCCGCGCCGGACGGGCCGAGCAGGCCGAGCGTGCGGCCCGGCGCCACCTCGGCACGCAGCGGGTCGAGCCCGGTGCCGTGCTCGGCGCTGACCGGCAGCACCGGTACGCCGGGGGCGACGGCGGCCACCTGGCGGGCGATCGCGTCCGGGTCGGCCGCCAGGTCGGACTTGGTCAGCACGACCAGCGGCCGGGCCCCGGACTCGTGGGCCAGGGACAACAGGCGCTCGATCCGGCCCACGTCCGGCTCCGGGTGCACCGGTTCCACCACGGCGGCGGCGTCCAGGTTGGCGGCCAGCACTTGGCCGCTGGCGTCCTTGCCGGCGGTACGGCGGATCAACGCGGTGCGGCGGGGCAGCACCGCCTCGACGGTCACCCGCCCGTCCGGCCAGGTGCCGACCAGCACCCAGTCGCCCGCGCAGGGCAGGCAGGTCGCGTCGCGGGCGGCGGCGGCCAGCACCGCGCCGCCCACGGTGGCCCGGACCGGGCCGGACGCGCAGAGCACCGTGCAGACGCCCCGGTCCACCCGGGCCACCCGGCCCGGACGGTGGTCGCTGCGCCGAAGGTGTCGCTCCGCCCGGTCGGCGTCCCAGCCGAGGGCGGTCAGATCGATGGTCATGGCATCCTCATCGGTACGGGTGACGGGTGGTCCACGCGTGCTGCCACCGGCATGTCCACCACCTCCTCCGACCTCGGCGCCGCGTTACCGCCGAACGGTGCCACGCGCGGCGGCACACCGAAAAGCGATTTCCCCACGGCACCGGACCGGCGGCGATTCTCCGGCGACGCCGGAGCCCGCGGGCGGCTAGGGTCGACCCGTGACCGCCGACCCCCTGCTGTTGACCGGCGAGGTGGCCGACGCCACGGCCCGCCTGCTGCGGACCGCCGCGACCTTCGACGAGGCCGATCTCACCGCCGCGTCACTGCTGCCCGGCTGGACCCGGGGACACGTGCTGGCCCACGTCGCCCGCAACGCCGACGGGTTCGTCAACCTGCTCGTCTCCGCCCGCACCGGCCGGGCCGTGCCGATGTACGCCGGCGCGGCGGAGCGTACCGCCGACATCGCGGCCGGCGCGGTGCGTCCGCCGGCCGCGCAGCTGGACGACCTGCGGCGTTCCGCCGACCGGTTCGACGAGGCGGTGGCCGCGATGCCGGTCGACGCCTGGAGCGCCACCGTGCAGGCCCGGCGCGGGCCGTGGCCGGCCGCGATGCTGGTCTGGGGCCGGCTGCGCGAGGTGGAGGTGCACCACGTCGACCTGGCTGCCGGCTACCGGCCGGCGGACTGGTCGGAGGCGTTCGGGCACCGGTTGCTGCACGAGGTCGCCACCGGCCTCGCCGGACGCCCGGAGACGCCCCCGATGGTGCTGCGGTTCGACGGCAGCCGCCACGAGCTGGTCGTGGGCGACCGGGAGCGGGCGCCCACGATCGCCGGCCCCGCACCGGAACTCGCGGCCTGGCTGATCGGTCGCGGCCCCGGCACCGTGCTGACCGTCACCCCCGACGGCCCGCTGCCCGACCCACCGGAATGGATATAGACAGCCCATGACCTACAGCGGAGACGTCACGCCCGGCGGTGCGCCGGCCGTGCGCGAGCTCGAACGACTCACCATCACGAAGATCTCGGTGGGTCCGATGGACAACAACGCCTACCTGCTGCGCTGCCACGCCACCGGCGAGCAGGTGCTGATCGACGCGGCCAACGAGGCGCCCCGCCTGCTGGACCTGGTGGGCGACGCCGGACTGCGCACGGTGGTCACCACCCACCAGCACATGGACCACTGGGTCGCGCTGGAGGAGGTCGTCGCCAAGACCGGCGCCCGGGCGCTGGTGCACCCCGACGACGCCGCCGGCCTGCCGATCGCGGCGCAGCCGGTCGCCGAGGGCGACACCGTGCCGGTGGGCGACTGCGCCCTGGAGGTCGTGCACATCAAGGGGCACACGCCCGGCTCGATCGCCCTGCTCTACCGCGACCCGGACGGCGCGCCGCACCTCTTCACCGGCGACAGCCTCTTCCCCGGCGGCGTGGGCAACACCGACCAGGACCCGGAGCGCTTCGCCGCGCTGATCGACGACGTGGAGCACAAGCTCTTCGACCGCCTGCCGGACGAGACCTGGTTCTACCCGGGGCACGGCAAGGACGGCACCCTCGGAACGGAGCGCCCGTCGCTGCCCCAGTGGCGCGCCCGGGGCTGGTGAAACCCCGACGGCGCCGGGCGGTGACCCGCCCGGCGCCGTCCCCCGGCCCCCGTCCCCGGGGTCCCCGTGCCCCCGGTCCCCGTGTCCCCCCGGGCCGGTCAGCCGGCGCCGGTCATCATGCCGAGCCGGCGCCGCGTCCCCATCAGCACCGCGCCGGCGAGCAGCAGGCCGACCGCCATGGTGACCAGCATCGGGCTGGGGTCGCCGGGCAGCAGGCCGGCCAGCGACCGCGACGCGGTGCCCAGCACCAGGTAGAGACCGGCCCAGGCCGCCGCGCCCCCGGTCGCGCAGACCAGGAACCGCCGGTACGACATCCGCAGCCCGCCCGCCGCCAGCGGCAGCAGCGCGTTGAACACCGGCAGGAAGGGCGCCACCAGCACCATCCGGCCCCCGCCCTGCCGCAGGATCCCCTCCGCCGCCGTCCACCGCGCCTCGCCGATCCAGTCCCCGATCCGGCTGCGCCGAAGGTGGTCACCCCACCGCCGGCCGACCAGGAAGCTCAGCGACCAGCCGGCGAGACAACCCCCGACCACCGAGGCGAACGTGGCCGCGCCGGTGGCCGCCCCGCCGACCCCCACCGCCGCCAGGATCGCCACGTCCCCGGGCACCAGCACCCCGAGCAGCGGTACGGCGTCGAAGAGCATGACCACCCCGAGCACCCCCATCAGCAGCACGAGGGGTAGCTCTCCGACCTGCGACAGCGCGTCCACCATGCTCCGTACGCTATGGCCGGCGGGGCCCCACCCGCATCGGGTCCGATCCCCCACCGTGCCCTGGCCACGGACTAGGGGTGGTCCCTGAGAAGCACCGGCGCGGGGCGCAGCACCTGCACCCGACGCAGCGGGGTGTCGACGGCGGGTTCGGTGGTGGGCACCGGGTAGTCGGCGACCACCGCCAGGCCGCCGGGGGGCAGGTGCCCCCGCCCCGGATCGCCGAGCAGCACGTCGGCCCCCGCGGCGGCGGCGCGGTGCAGGAAGGGCAGCATCCGCGCGGCCAGTCCACGGCTGTAGAGCACGTCACCGGCCACCAGCAGGTCCACCCCGACGGGGTCGGAGTCGAGCAGGTCGCCGCCCCGGGAGACGACCGACACGTGGTTGGCCTGGGCGTTGACGGTGACCGCCGCGACCGCGTACGGGTCGATGTCGTTGGCGACCACCTGCGCGGCGCCGGCCAGCGCGGCGGCGATCGCGACCAGGCCGGAGCCGGCGGCCAGGTCGAGCACCCGACGACCGGCGACCAGGTCGGGGTGGTCCAGCAGGTACCGGGCGAGGGCCTGGCCGCCGGCCCAGACCGAGGCCCAGTACGGCGGTGGGAGTCGCCGGCCGGCATGTGCCTCCATCCGGGCCCACCACAGGATGGCGTCCTCGGCCAGGTACAGCCGGACCTCGGGGACGAACGGGGTCGGCACCAGGCAGAGCCGGTCCAGACCGGCGCCGGGCGCGCCGATCTCCCGCTCCAGGTCGGCCAGGGCGGCCGCGGCACCTCTCACCGGGGCAAGCATGCCCCAGCGGAAGGGCCACCATGCCGCTTTCCGGCCGTCGGAACCGGAGAGTTCACCGCAACGCCTGCGGCACTTCGCCCCGCAGATCGGGGTTCGGGCGGTTAGGGTCGGGGAGGTACAGGGCGATCATCGGCCGTGGGGCCGGGGGTCACCCGCATTGAACAGGGAGAGAGCATGGCAACCGGCACGGTCAAGTGGTTCAACGCGGAAAAGGGCTTCGGCTTCATCGAGCAGGACGGCGGAGGGCCGGACGTCTTCGTCCACTACTCGGCCATCTCGATGAGTGGTTACCGGGAGCTGAACGAGGGCCAGAAGGTCGAGTTCGAGGTGACCCAGGGGCAGAAGGGTCCGCAGGCGGACAACGTACGGGCTGCGTGACCCGTGCCGGTGGCGGCGGCCGGGGACGGCCGCCGCCGCTGCGCATCCCGGTCGCGCTCAGGTCGCGGTCGCCGCGAGTGGCAGGTCCCGCCGCCGCCGCAGCGGTCCGATCAGCAGGATCAGGGGTGTCACCGCGAGCCACCCGGTCATGACCAGGATCGCCGGGCGGGTGCCCAGGAGCCCCGCGAGCGCGCCCGCGCTCAGCGCGGCCAGCGGGATCGTGCCGTAGTTGAGCAGCTGCATGCTCACCGTGATCCGGCCGAGCAGCCGGCGCGGTGGGTAGGTCTGGCGGAAGGTCGACTTCACGACGTTGCCCACCGCGACCCCGAAACTGACCAGCGACCCGCCGAGCGGCGCCCAGAACCACTGGCCGCCGGTGTCGGTGAGCGGCACCAGCAGCGCCGGCGGCCCGGTGAGGGCCGCCGCGATCAGCATCGCCCGTGCCGTGCCGTACCGCCGCCCGATGCGGGTGGCCAGCACCGCGCCGGCCACGCCGCCGAGACTCGCCGCCGCGACCACGAGCCCGACCGCGCCCGGTGCCAGTCCCACCTCGCGGACGAGAAAGACGACCAGCAGCGCCTGGTAGCCGGTCAGCCCGATGTTGGCGGCCGCGCCGGACGCGGTCAGCACCCGCAGGTACGGGTCGCGGGCGACGAACCCGAGCCCCTCGGCGATCTCCCGGCGCAGCGACGGCCGCCCGGCGGCGGCCGGCGGTCGCTCGACGGTGCGGATGCGGCGCAGGCAGAGGGCGGAGACCAGGAAGCTCACCACGTCGAGCAGCAGGGCGGACACCGCGCCGACGAGCTGGGCGACGAGGCCGGCGATGCCGGGACCGAGCACGTAGCTCGCCGTACGGGTGGCGGTCAAGCCCGCGTTGCCCGCCGCCAGCCGCTCGGGTGGGAGCAGCGACGGCAGGTAGACCTGGCCGGCGGTCTCGAAGAAGACCCGCGCGAGCCCGGCGGCGAGGGCCACCGCCAGCAGGTGTCCGATGGTGAGCACGCCGAGCACGGCGGCGACCGGGACGGTGAGGAAGAGCGCCGCGGCGATCAGGTCGCACAGGATCATCAGCGGTCGGCGGCGCAACCGGTCCACCCAGGCCCCGGCCGGCAGCCCGACCAGCAGCCAGGGTAGCCAGGCCGCGGCGGTGAGCACCGTGACCTGGAGAACGGTCGCGTCCAGGACGGTCACCGCCACCAGCGGCAGGGCCACCGCGGTCACGTTGCTGCCGACGTTGCTCGCGGTGTCTCCCAGCCACAGCAGGCGGAAGTCGCGGTGTCGCCACAGCCCGTCGCCGGTGGAGTCGGTGGCCGCGTTGGGCGCTCCGCCCCGTGCGGCGGCCCCCGGCACGTCGGGCTTGACGGTGACCGCGGGTCCGCGGGTGGGCCCGCTCACGGGCGGGCCGGAACGCCGTGGGCGAACACGAACACCGGCTCCCGACGGCGCCCGTCGTCGGAGATCGCGCGGTCGGCCCAGCGGGCCAGCAGGTCGTTGAGCTGCCCGCTCAGCTCGGCCAGTTCCTCCGGGGTCAGGTGGAGCCAGCGGTCGGTGGAGAACGGCGCGTCGGCCCATCTGGCGTGCGCGTCGTCGTCGGCCTCCCACCAGGCTCGGGCGAGCGCCGCGTGCCGGTCCAGGTTGAGCGAGGAGGCGGCGTCGGCCACCGCGCGGGCCGCCGGGTCGTGGTCGAAGTCCGCGTTGGACCAGCGCACTCCCCGGTTGACCAGCCGCCACCAGCGCTCCCGCCGGTCACGGGCGAGTTCGGGCGCCTCGGTGACGAGGTCGGCGGCGGCGAGCACCTTCATGTGGTGGCTGACGTTGGCCGGCGCGTGCCCGGTCTGCTCGGCGAGCGTGCCGACCGGGCACGGCCCGTTCACTTTGAGCGTGTCCATCAGCCGGCGGCGCAGCGGGTGCGCCAGCGCGGCGAGCACGCGGGTGTCGGTGACGGCGCGGACCTCTGGTGGCTCCATGTCGCCAGCCTGCCATCCGCAACAGCAGTTGCGCAATGACTATTGCGCAACTGCTGTTGTCCGATGCGGTCAGGCGACCAGGCGGGCGGCCAGTTCGTCGGCGACCTGCGCGGCCATCGCCGCCGGAATCGCCGCCGCGACGGCCTCGGGGGTGAGGGTGGCGAGGATGCCCGAGACGATCGCCTGCTCGTCGGTGAAGTCCTTGCTGGACAGGGCGGTCACCTGCGTGGCCAGGGCGGGAAATGACTGCGCCATGCCCAGCATCCGGCCCAGCGGCGAGGTGGCCGCCGGCGGCCTGACCAGACCCGGCGTGCCGACCGGCGTCACCAGCCAGTTCCGCAGGTTCTGCAGGTCCGCGAGCACGTCGCCGACCGTGCGGTCCGGGTAGCCGGTGTCCTTGATGAGCTTGTCCGTCTGTTCCATGTCGTCCTCCGGTGCCGGTGGGGTGATCAGGCCGATGGTGGTGAGGTAACGGCGGAACAGCGGGGTCTGGTCCCGGCCCGCCTTGATCGAGTCGCGGAAGAAGCTGAAGTGGGTGTGCCAGAGGTGGGAGTCGTCCCCGCTGGAGCGACGGCGCAACCGGTCCCACCGCCGGACGACCCGGCCGTCCGGGGAGTAGATGATCTCCCGAAGATCGCGGCTGTCCGGGGTGTCGGCGACACACTGCGCCACGCACCAGGTGGAGAAGCTGTAGAGGTCGTGCGTCCGGCCACCCGAGCGGACCTCGAAGAGGCCGACGTCCAGACCCGCGGCGTCCAGGGTCAGGCCGGACGAGTCCCGGGTGGACTCGACGACGGAGTAGTCGTTGGTCACCACCCGGTCGGATCCGCAGTGGTAGCCGCCCCGGTGGGCGGAGTCCCCCACGATGCCGACCTCGGCCGGTTCGAGGTCGTCGTCCCGTACCGTGTCGGGGTCGATGTTGAGGTGGTCGAGGAGTAGGCGGCGGACGGCCATCAGGTTTGCCGGTGCCCGCGTCATGGGTGTTCCCCCTTGCGATGATGGGGGTCGGGCACGTCGGTGACACCGCGTACGCGGTGTGGGAACCTCACGTGCGGCCCGGCCGATTGGTGCGAAGTGTCGGGCCTAGCACCACGATAGCCCCGAATATCGAAGAATGCCCAGCTCAGGGCCGCTATTCTTGGCTGGGAAGAAACTGGGTGTCAGAGCTGACGACCGGCAGGACCACAACGGACGGTCGATCTGGATCGTGCAGGATCTCCCGCCAACCCGCACGCAGCGTGACAGCGGCACCGAGAGGTTCGCCCGTTCCCGGGTTGCGCGCGTACCGCGGATGGGCGCCACCGCTCACCTGCACGCGCAACCGGTGCCCGCGCCGGAACCGGTGGGCGACCGGCCACAGCTCCACCGGCACCCGGACCACCCCGTCGGCGCTCGGGAACCGTCCGGGGGTGACCCGGACCAGGCCGTCGCACACGTTCCACGAGCGGCCGCGCCGGTCCACGTCGCACAGTCGCACGAAGACGTCCAGGTGGGACAGTTCGCTGCGGACGTGGATCTCCGCGTGCGCCGGCCCGATCACCTCGATCGCCTCGCGCAGCGGCGCACCGGTCCAGACGACCACGTCGGGCCGGGCCTCCACCGCGCGGTTGTCCACCGGGCCGGCCCGCTGGGCGACCAGCAGCGGGCCACCCAGCGACGGGGTGGGGTCGGCCGGGTCGTACCAGAACCGGTCGGGTGGGGACGCCACCGCACCGGCCGTGCTCAGCTCGCCGCCGCCGCGCAGGTGCCAGCGGGTCGGCGTGTGCGGCGGCGGCCAGTCCGGCAGGTCCCGCCATCCGCCGCCGCCGACGTGCACCCGTACCGGGGCGACACGGCGCGCCGGCGTGCCGGCGAGATGCGTGTCGAGATGGTCCAGGCCCTCCCGCAGCGCCGCGACGAAGAGCCCCGGACTGCCGTGCGTCCACGGGCCGACGGTGAGCCGGGGCCGGGCACCGGCCGCCCGCAGCGCCGCGTAGTCGCGCAACTGGGCCGGCAGGAAGATGTCGTGCCAGCCACCGACCAGGGCCACCGGCGCGCGGACGTCGGCGATGCGGTCGGAGAAGACCCGGGTACGCCAGTAGTCCGCCTCGGGCGTGTGGTGCCGCAACCACTCCTGGAAGAACGGGACGGTGACCCCGGTGGCGACCCGGTCCGCCTCGGCCAACGGCAGGTGGGCCAGGGCGGCGGCGAGCCGGGGCTGACCCCGCTTGAGTTCCCACTGCCGGGCCAGCCACGGCACGGTCTGCGCCTGGAGCAGTTCGGCCCAGGTGAGCACGGTGTCCAGCGCGAAGGACTCCCCCGCGTACGTGGAGTCCCGGGTCCCGGAGGCGGTCACCACGGCGACCATCGCGCGCAGTTCGTCGGCCGCGTCGGCGGCCAGCGCCCACTGCACGAAGCCCTGGTAGCTGGCGCCGAACATGGCGAACGCGCCGGACCACCAGGGCTGGCGGCGCAGCCAGTCCAGCGTGTCCAGCCCGTCGTCGCGCTCGTGCACCAGCGGGTCGAAGGTCCCGCCCGAGCCACCGGTGCCCCGGCAGGACTGGATCACCACGTGGTGACCCCGCTCGGCGAACAGGCGACCCAGCAGCCGCATCGGCCCGCCCCGCCCGTACGGCGTGCGGATCAGCACCGCCGGCGCGCCGGGCAGGGCCGGTGCGTGGTGGTCGGCGCGCAGCGTCACCCCGTCGCGGACCCGCAGCGGAATGTCCCGGGTGAGAGTTACCCGCCCGGTCACCGCCGGCGGCAGGCCCAGGGCGGCGGTGGCGAGCCGGGCGGCCAGCCGGTCGAGCACGGCGGTCAGCCCGCCGTCCGTCGGGGCGGTTCGGGGCGGGCGGCCCGCACCGCGTCCCGGTGTTCCCGCATCGAGTCACCCATCGCCGCCATGAAACGGTGCACCGTCTCCAACTCGTCGTCGTCGAACCGGCTCATCACGTCGTCGGTCCGGCGGCCGAGCGGCCGGAAGAAGTCCATCGCCAGAGCCGCCCCGCGCTCGGCGTAGTGCAGGAAGACCTTGCGCCGGTCGGCGGTGTCCCGGTCCCGCCGGATGTGGCCACCGCGTTCCAGCCGGTCGATCAGGGCGGTCACCGAACCGGAGGAGAGGTTGAGCTGCGCGCCGAGGCGGCCGGGGGTCATCGGTTCCCCGTAGAGCTCGGCGTCCATGACCGCGATCAGCGCGTGCAGGTCGGTGGGGTTGAGGCCGTGCAGACCGGCGAAGGCGTGGCCGATGTGCTGGGCGTCGACCGAGTAGCGCCGCAGCTGCGCGGTGATCTCCGCGACCAACTGCTCCCGGCGCGTGTCGCGCCTGCGGTACATGCCGTGGCCTGTCACGTCCCGTCGCTTCCTCCCGCCGCGCCCTGCGGTTGCAGCATAACCCCGCTAACGATAATCTCGCTTATCAAGATACTTGCTTATCGTGATGAGTGCCCGACCGTCGACCCTGAGGACACCGATGTCTCTGTTCACCCGTGTCGCCCGTGGCCGCCTGGCCGCGTGGCTCACCGTCGTCGCCGCGATCGTCGTCGGCATCGTCGTCTTCTGGTTGCCCAAGCCGGACAACCCCGCGCCGGTCTCCTCCACCGGGCTCTCCGCGCAGTGGCAGTCCACCCAGGTGGAGCGCCTCCAGGACCAGCTGCCCGCGAGCGACGTGCAGCCGGCGATCGTGGTGGTCAGCCGAACCGACGGCGCACCGCTCACCCCGGCCGACCGGGAAGCGCTCGCCGCGCAGTCCGGCGACCTGGGCCGACTCGCGGCCGGCGGGCAGGTCTCGCCGCCCCAGGTCTCCCCGGACGGCACCGTCGCCCTGGTCGCCGTACCCCTGGACACCGCCGGCGGCCAGGAGGAGGTGGCCGCCACCGTCGACCAGCTCCGCGCCGCCCTCGACGACACCCCGCAGGGCCTGACCACGGAGGTCACCGGCGGGCCGGCGTTCACCGCCGACCTCACCAAGGTCTTCGAGGGCGCCGACGTGACCCTGCTCGCGGTGACCGCCGGTGTGGTCGCGGTGCTGCTGCTCGTCACCTACCGCAGCCCGTTCCTGTGGATCGTGCCACTGGTCGTCGTCGCCGCCACCGAGCAGCTGACCCTGCGCGCCATCGACACGATCGTCCCGGCCGTCGGCATCCACCTCCAACCCGGGGCGGTCACCGGCATCGCCAGCGTCCTGGTCTTCGGCGCCGCCACCAACTACGCGCTGCTGCTCATCGCTCGCTACCGGGAGGAACTGCACCGCGAGTCCGACCGCTTCGCCGCGATGCGCGCCGCCCTGCGCCGCACCGCCGAGCCGATCCTGGCCAGCGGCTCGACCGTCGTGCTCGGCGTACTCACGCTGTTGCTGTCGGAGCAGGAGACCAACCGCGCCCTCGCCGTCGCCTGCGCGACCGGCGTGGTGTTCGCGATGCTCTCCGCGCTGCTGGTCCTGCCCGCCGTGCTGGTCATCCTCGGCCGCGGCCTGTTCTGGCCGTTCGTGCCGCGCGTCGGCGGCGCCGTCCGCGAGGGCAAGGTGTGGGGCCGGCTCGGCAGCGCCGTCGCCCGCCGGCCGGTACCGGTCGCCGCCCTGGCGACCCTGCTGCTGGTCGGCCTCGCCCTCGGCGGGCTCGGCATCCGCACCGGCCTGTCCGAGACCGAGCAGTTCCGGGTGAAGCCGGAGGCGGTCGCCGGCGCGGAGACCCTTGCCGGGGCGTTCCCCGCCGGGACGACCCAGCCGGTCGCGGTGCTCACCGTCCCGTCCGCCGCCGCGGCGGTCACCGACGCCGCCGCGAACACCCCCGGCGTGGCCTCGGCCCGGCCCGGCGCCGCCGGACCGGCGGTCGCGCAGGTCGACGTGGTGCTGGAGGCCGAACCCGGCACGGCCGCCGCCGACCGCGCGATCGAGGCGTTGCGCGACGCGGTCGAGGCCGTCGGAGGATCGGCGCCGCCCGCGGTGTCCGGCGTCGACGGCTTCGACGGGGCCGTGGTCGGCGGTTCGGTCGCCGCCACCGTCGACACGAACGCGGCGAACGGCCGGGACCTGCGGCTGATCCTGCCGATCATCCTGCTGCTCGTCGGCGGCGTCCTGGTGGCGCTGCTCCGCGGCCTGCTCGCCCCGCTGCTGCTGGTGCTCACCGTGATCGCGTCGTTCTTCGCCAGCCTCGGCGCGGCGTGGCTGCTGTTCGACGTGGTGCTGGGCTTCCCGGCACTGGACAGCGGGGTGATCCTGCTGGCGTTCGTGTTCCTGGTGGCGCTCGGCGTGGACTACAACATCTTCCTGGTCACCCGGGCCCGCGAGGACGCCCGCCGCACCGGCACCCGCGAGGGCATGCTGTCCGCGCTGAGGGTCACCGGCGGGGTCATCACCAGCGCGGGCATCCTGCTCGCCGCGGTGTTCGCGGTGCTCGGCGTGCTGCCGCTGATCCTGCTCACCCAGATCGGCGTCATCGTCTGCGTCGGTGTCCTGCTGGACACCCTGCTGGTGCGGACGGTCCTGGTGCCGGCGCTGGCGTTCGTGCTCGGCGACCGGTTCTGGTGGCCCGGCCGCATCCGCCGGGAGGAGGCCGCCGCCGCCGACCTGCCGGCCGGCCAGGAGCCGGTGGCGGAACGCGACTGACCAGCCGGGACACCGACGGGGGCCGCGGCGAGATCGCCGCGGCCCCCGTCGCGAGTACGGGTCAGTAGTCCAGGCAGACGCACTCGGTCATCAGGGCGCGGACGTTGCGCACGTACTGCGGGTTGGGCACGGTCAACGGCCGGCCCTCCCGCGCCACCGCCCCGTGCCCGTAGTTGTAGGCGGCGATCACCGCGTTGAGCAGGCACGAGTCCAGCTCGGCCGTGCACAGGCCGGCCTCCAGCCGGTAGTCCTGCTCGAAATACATGTCACCGATGTACTTCGTCAACCAGGCCAGGTAGTTGGCGCCCAGGTAGGCGTTGTCCCGGTAGTCGTCGATGTCGTAGCTCTGCTCGAAGCGCTGGTTCATCCACTCGGCGGTGGCCGGCATCACCTGCATCAGCCCGATGCCACCGTCGCAGGCGACGATGTTGGACTGCCAGCCGCTCTCCTGCCAGGCGGTCGCCTTGACCAGCGCCGGCGGGATCCGGATGTCCGGCGCGGACGTCGGCCAGTAGACCCGCGCCGCCGCGTCGGCGAGCGCCGCGCCGGCCTGCGCCCGGGTCGCCTGGGTGCCCACGTAGCGGGGCTTGCACGCGGTCGACGAGGGCTTCGGCGGAGGCGGCGGGACCTTCGTCTCGGTGGGCGGCTTCGCCACCGCCCGGGGCGCGGTGGCCCGGGTCGGCTTCACCGTCGGCTTCGGGCTGGGCTTCGCCGACGCGCTGCGCGCCGGCGCCGCGCCCATCGACTCCCGGCCGGGCGCCGTCGGCGGCGGCGCCGACGTCGGTACGGCCGCGACGTCCCCGGTGGCCTCCCCGGTGGCCTCGGCCGGCGCCACCGCTGCCGCCGGCTCCTGCGCCCGCGTGCCCTCCCGGGCACAGCCGGCCACCCCGACCACCACCAGCACCGCGGCGACCACCGCGGACCTGTACCGCCTCATCCGTACCCCCGTGCGCGCAGCCGTCCCCGATGGACCGCCGCACCGTAACAGGAATCGATGCTCCCGCACCGTCCCCTCCTCACGCCTCGGCGTCCACCCGAACGGGCGCCGCCGGCTCGGGTTCCGGGTCCACGGCGCGGTCACGGGTCATCCAGGCGACCACGAACACCGCCGTCCAGGCCACCCCGAGCAGGACCGCGGTGGCGGTGCCGCTGGCCGTGCTCAACCCCAGGTAGAGGCGGGCACCGCCGATACCGACCACCCCGGCCGCGGCGAGCGTCCACGCGGTCACCGCCAGCGGCCAGGGCGCTCCCCGGGAGAGCAGCCACGCGAGCGTGCACAGACTCGCGGTGGCCACCGCGTTCTGGGTCGGGAACAGCACCGGACCGCCGGCCGGGGCAGACCCGCCCACCTCCCCCGGCCCGGCCAGGTCCGCCGCCACCGCGAGCACCACCAGCGGCACGAACGCGCCGACGGTGCCGACCACGCTGAGCAGGTCCGCGCGCCACGGCCGGTGCCGCCAGGCGAGCACCGCGGCCACCACCGCCACCACCGCGATCAGGAACGACCCGCGCAGGCCGGAGACCACCGCGAGGGTGACGTCGACCGCCCCCGGCGTACGCCGGGACGCGAACCAGTCGGCGATCGCCCCGTCCACCGCGGCCAGGCCGCTGTGTCGCACCACCACCTGCAGCAGCCACGTCACCGCCAACCCCGCGCCGAACAGCAGCAGCAGGCCGGCACCGAGGTTGATCAGCAGCGTCCACGCGGGCCCGATGTGCATGGCGAGAAGGAAGAACAGCACCCCGTACCGGCCGGTCAGCCAGCGCACCGGCGGCAGTGCGCCGGCCCGGGACAGCAGGGCCCGCGCGGGGTCGGGATTGCGGCCCAACCACCGGCCCACCAGCAGCACCGTCACCACCGCGCCGAGCAGCAGCAGCACCGCCCCGCTGGCCCGGCCCAGCAGCCGGGAGAACGTCTCGTACGACTCGCCGGCCAGGTTGCCGGCGAGCACCGAGGCACCCACCCAGGTGACCACGCCGGCCAGGTTCCAGGGCAGGAACCGCCGGTACGGCATGCCCGACGCGCCGGCCAGTCGGGGCACCAGGGTGCGGGCGAACGCCACCCAGCGGGCGGTGCACACCCCCCGGCCGCCCAGCCGGCCCAGCATCGCGTCGGCCCGGCTCCAGCGCTCCGCACCGACCCGCACGCCCAGCCGGCTGGCCCGCAACCGGGGCCCGTACCGGCGACCGGCCCGGAACGCCAGCGCGTCCCCGGTCACCGCTGCGAGAATCATCACCAGCAGGGCCGGACCGAGCCGGAGGGCGCCGGTGTAGGTGAGGAAGCCGATCAGCAGGAGGGTGGCCTCGCCGGGCACCAGCAGGCCGAAGATCACCGCCGTCTCACCGGCGACGATCAACGCCGCCACCACGAGGACCAGCAGGGATGGCAGCTGCTGCAGCGAGTTCACCAGCTCGTGCACGTCGACCCCCGACTCACACGGGTCAGCCTGCCAGCAGGTGTACCGCGAGTGACAGGAGTTTCGGCAGAGATCCGGGAACGGCCCGGGGTGACCCCGACGCTGCCCCTGATCCGCGCAGGCAGGAAGATGGAGCCCATGCAGCTTCGCACCGACCTCCGCAACGTCGCCATCATCGCTCACGTCGACCACGGCAAGACCACCCTGGTCGACGCCATGTTGCGGCAGGCCGGAGCCTACGGCGCCCGGGGCGAGACGACCGAGCGGGTGATGGACTCCGGGGACCTGGAACGGGAGAAGGGCATCACCATCCTGGCCAAGAACACCGGCGTGCGCTACCTGCCGGCGGACGGCTCCGACCCGGTAACCATCAACATCATCGACACCCCGGGGCACGCCGACTTCGGCGGCGAGGTGGAGCGCGGCCTGACCATGGTCGACGGGGTGGTGCTCCTGGTCGACGCCAGCGAGGGCCCGCTGCCGCAGACCCGCTTCGTGCTCCGCAAGGCTCTCAAGGCCCGGATGCCGATCATCCTGGTGATCAACAAGGTGGACCGCCCCGACGCCCGGATCAAGGAGGTCGTGGACGACACCTACGAACTCTTCCTCGACCTGGACGCCGACGAGGAGCAGATCGACTTCCCCATCGTCTACGCCTGCGCCCGCGACGGCATCGCCTCGCTGACCCAGCCCGCCGACGGCTCGGTGCCCAGCGACAGCACCTCCCTGGAGCCGCTGTTCCGCACCCTGCTGGACACCATCCCGCCGCCCGCCTTCGAGGAGGGCGCGCCGCTGCAGGCGCACGTCACCAACCTCGACGCCTCGCCGTTCCTCGGCCGGCTGGCGCTGTGTCGGGTCCGCCAGGGCACCATCCGCAAGGGCGAGACGGTGGCCTGGTGCCGCACCGACGGCAGCACCCAGCGGGTCCGCATCTCCGAGCTGCTGATCACCGAGGGCCTGGAGCGCAAGCCCGCCGACTCGGCCGGCCCCGGCGACATCATCGCGGTCGCCGGCATCGCCGACATCATGATCGGTGAGACCCTGGCCGACCCGGAGAACCCGGTTCCGCTGCCGCTGATCACCGTCGACGAGCCGGCCATCTCGATGACCATCGGCACCAACACCTCGCCGCTGGTCGGCCGGGTCAAGGGTGCCAAGGTCACCGCCCGGATGGTCAAGGACCGCCTCGACAAGGAGCTGATCGGCAACGTCTCGCTGCGGGTGCTGCCCACCGAGCGGCCGGACGCCTGGGAGGTGCAGGGCCGTGGCGAGCTGGCGCTGGCGATCCTGGTCGAGCAGATGCGCCGCGAGCAGTACGAGCTGACCGTCGGCAAGCCGCAGGTGGTCACCAAGGAGATCGACGGCAAGATCTGCGAGCCGGTGGAGCGGCTGACCATCGACGCCCCCGAGGAGTACCTCGGCGCGATCACCCAGTTGCTGGCCACCCGCAAGGGCCGGATGGAGCAGTTGGTCAACCACGGCACCGGCTGGATCCGGATGGAGTGGCTGGTTCCGGCCCGCGGCCTGATCGGCTTCCGCACCGAGTTCCTCACCGACACCCGGGGCACCGGCATCCTGCACCACGTCTTCGAGTCGTACGAGCCGTGGTTCGGCGAGCTGCGGACCCGCAACAACGGCTCGCTGGTGGCCGACCGCTCCGGCGCGGTCACCTCCTTCGCGATGATCAACCTCCAGGAGCGGGGTCAACTCTTCGTCGAGCCGACCACCGAGGTCTACGAGGGCATGATCGTCGGTGAGAACTCGCGCTCCGACGACATGGACGTCAACATCACCAAGGAGAAGAAGCTCACCAACATGCGGGCCTCGACCTCCGACGAGACCGAGAAGCTGATCCCGCCGCGCAAGCTGTCGCTGGAGCAGGCCCTGGAGTTCTGCCGCGAGGACGAGTGCGTCGAGGTCACCCCGAACGCGGTCCGGATCCGCAAGGTGGTCCTGGACCAGACCCAGCGGGGCCGGATGGCCGCCCGCCGCAAGCACGCCGGCTGACCCGCAGCACGCCTGAAAGGAAGGGCCCCTTTTTAACGCCTCGGCGTTAAAAAGGGGCCCTTCCTCTACCGGAGGCGTTAACAGGGGGCCCTTCCTTACACTGTGGCGCATGATCTTCGAGGAGCTGGACGCCCGGCTCGACCGGGTGCCGGGGACCGTGTCGGCGTACGTGGGGCGACTCGGCGCCGAACCCACCTGGACCCGGCACCCGGACGCCCCGCACTACGCGGCGAGCACCATGAAGGTGGCGGTGCTCACCGCGCTGCACCGGGCCGCGGAGGCGGGCCGGCTCGACCTGGACGCCCCGGTGGCGGTGGACAACGACTTCGCCTCCGCGTCGCCCGGAGCGCCCCGCTTCTCCTGCGCCCGGCACTACGACAACGACGACGCGGTCTGGGAGCGGGTCGGCGGCACCGCGACGCCGCGCTGGCTGGCCGACCGGATGATCGTGCGCTCCAGCAACCTCGCCACCAACATCCTCATCGGCCACGTCGGGCTGCCGGCCGTCGCCGAGGTGTGGGCGCTGGCCGGTGCCCGGCACAGCGTCACCGGCCGGGGCATCGAGGACTTCGCCGCCCGCGAGGCCGGCGTCACCAACCTGGTCACCGCCGCCGACCTGGCCGCGCTGCTCGGCGGGATCGCCCTTGGCGTGACCCGGCCCGGCCCGCTGGCCGCACCGGTGGGCTGCGCCGCGATGCGGGACGTGCTGCTCGCCCAGGAACACCGCGAGGACCTCGCCGCCGGGCTGCCCGAGGGCACCCGCATCGCGCACAAGAATGGCTGGGTACGCGGCGTCCGGCACGGCGCCGGCGTGGTCTACCCCGACGACGCGCCGCCGTACGTCGTCGTCGCCTGCACCACCACCGACCTGGCCGACGGGGGTCCGGACGGCGACGACGTCGTCGACGACGCCTGCCGGCTCATCGCCGATCTCTCCGCCGCCGTCTGGAACGCCCGGCACGACCTTCGTTGAGCCGGGGGTGGTCCCGGCGGCCCCCGGGGTCCTACGCTGCTGCCCACCCCACCGCGAGGAGACCGCCGATGCTCCGCAGCCCTGTCCTGCTGGCCGCCTTCGTCGCGGTGACCGCCGGGAACCTCCTCGCCAACGCCGCCGGCAACGACCTCGGCGAGCTGGTCACCAAACCTTTGCTGATGCCGCTGCTGGCCGCGTACCTCTGGCGGGCCGCCGCCGACCGCGGCACCCGCCCCGACCGGCTGGTCCTCGCCGCCCTGGCCCTGTCCACCGGCGGCGACGTGGCGCTGCTCGGCACCGGCGCCGGCGCGTTCCTCACCGGCATGGCGCTGTTCCTCGGCGCGCACGCCTGCTACGTCGCGGCGTTCGTGCGCGGCGGCGCGGCGACCGCGCTGCGCCGCCCGCCGCTGCTCGCCGTCCCGCTGGCGTACGCGGTGCTGACCGTCGCCGCCCTGACCTGGATGTGGCCCGGACTGGCCGACGCCGGGCTGGCGGTGCCGGTGGCCGGCTACGCGATCGCGCTGGCCACCATGGCCAGCACCGCCACCGCGTACGGCTGGCGGGTCGGCCTCGGCGGCGGGCTGTTCCTCCTGTCCGACCTGCTCATCGCGCTGAACGTGGCCGGCACGGCGACCCTGCCCGGCCCGCCGATCTGGGTGATGGCCACCTACGCCGCCGGCCAGGCGCTGATCGTCACCGGCTGGGCCGCCCGCCGGGGTGCCGCCGCGAGCACGCCGCCGGTCACTCCAGCAGCAGCGCCCGCAGCCGGCTGACCAGCGCGTCGTCCACCCCCAACCCGTCGCGCAGGTACGCCCCGAACGACCCGTGCGCCCGGCGCACCTCCTCGTACGCCGCGTCCAGGTACGCGTCGCGTACCTCCAGCACCGGTCGTACCGCCTCGACGTCCAGGCCCGGCTGGCGCTTGCGCATCGCCTCCAGGATGACCTCCCGCAGGCTCTCGCTCAGGGCGTTGTTGGCCAGGTAGTCGGCCCGGATCGCCGACTCGTCCACCCCGAGGGCGTGCAGCAGCACCACGGTCAGCCAGCCGGTCCGGTCCTTGCCCGCCGAGCAGTGGTAGAGCAGCGGGAGATTCGCCGCGTCGGCCGCCAGCCGGACCGCTTCGGCGAACCCCTCACGCGCCGAGGCTCCGGTCACGAACCAGCGGTAGATCGCCTCCATCGCCGCCGGCGTGCCCTGCCCGGCGAGGTCGCCGTACGCGGTCAGGTCGTGCCCCAGCAGCATCGCCGACACGTAGGTGAAGACCGGGTGCTCGGCGTCGTGCACCGGCAGGTGCACGACCTTCGGCTCACCGGGCAGCCGGTCCGGCGGCGCGACCGCCATCTCCGAGTGGTCCCGCAGGTCGACCACGCACGCCGGGCCGAGCTTGGCCAGCACCGGCAGATCCTCGTCGGTCAGCCGGCCCAACGCCGGGGTACGCAGCAGCACCCCCGGCCGGACCCGCCGACCGTCGGCGCCGACCAGGCCGCCGAGGTCCCGCGCGTTCGGCGCGCCCACCAGTTCCCAGGTTCGCATGTGGCCTCCCCATCATGAGTCGATCTCGCTATAGGGTGCCCGACATGACGATCGCCGCGGTACGCACCCACCGGCTCTCCGCACCCCTGCACACGCCGTTCGTCACCGCGCTGCGCCGGACCACCACGATCGAGACCCTGGTGGTCGAGGTCGTCGACCGCGACGGGCGGTCCGGGTTCGGCGAGGCGCCGCAGGTCTGGCAGGTGACCGGCGCGTCGGTGGCCGGCTCCGAGGCGTGCGTACGGGAACTGCTCGGGCCGATGCTGACCAGCCGGAACCCCGACGACCTGGTGGCCCGCTGCGTCGAGGTGGACCGGGCGGTGGCGGGCAACGAGGCGGCCAAGGCGGCTGTCGACGTCGCCCTGCACGACCTGGCCGCGCGGCGGCTCGGCGTACCGCTGGTGCGGTTGCTCGGCGGCACCGCGCTGACCGTGCCGACGGACGTGACCCTCGCCGCCGGCGAAGCGGTGGACCTGGCGTCCGCCGCCCGCCAGCGGCGGGCCGACGGCTTCGACGTGCTCAAGCTCAAGGTCGGCACCGACGCGTCCGGCGACCTGGACCGGGTCCGCGCGGTCCGCGCCGCGGTGGGCCCGCGGATCCGCGTCCGGCTGGACGCCAACCAGGGTTGGACACCGCGCGAGGCGGTCCGCGTGATCCGGAACATCGAGGACGCCGGCCTGGACGTCGAGCTGGTCGAGCAGCCGGTGCACCGGGCGGACCTGGACGGACTGGCCTGGGTCAGCGACCGGGTGTCGACGCCGATCCTGGCCGACGAGTCGGTCTTCGGGGTGCGGGACCTGGTCGAGGTGATCCGCCGTCGCGCCGCGGACCTGGTCAACGTGAAGCTCGCCAAGTGCGGCGGCCTGCGCCCGGCACGCACCCTGCTGGACCTGGCCGCGGCGCACGGGGTGGGCACCGTGGTCGGCTCCATGATGGAGAGCCAGGTCGGGGTCGGGGCCGCCGCCAGCCTGGTCGCCGCGCAGGGCACCACCGCCGTCTCCGACCTGGACGCCGCCTGGTGGCTGGCCTGGACGCCGGTGCGCGGCGGTGTGCGGTACGAGGGCGCCACGGTGGTGCTGCCGGACGAGCCGGGTCTGGGGATCAGCTCGGCGACTGAAGTAAAGATGCAGACTCGCGGTTGAGTTGTGGCGAAAACTTTCATAGGGTCGCGGGCAGCATGCGGCGTGACCAGGAGGTGGACGTGCAGGTGCGACCGGGCCGCGAGGCCGTCGTCCGGGTCGCGGTGGCGACCCTCTGGACCTCCCCCGACGCGGTACGCCCCGTCGACCGCCCCGCCCTGTCCGTCCCCGTCGACGTGGCCGCGTGGATCGCCGGGCTGGACACCGACCAGCGGGTGGGCGACTGCGTCCTGAGCCAGTTGCTGCTCGGCGAACGGGTGCTGGTCACCGGGATCCGCCCGGACGGCTGGGCGCACGTGGTGGCGGTCGAACAGCAGGCGGCCCGGCTCGACCCGCGCGGGTACCCGGGCTGGCTGCCGGTCGACCAACTCGCGCCGGCCACCCCGCTTCCCGACACCGTCCCGTTGGTCGTGGACGTCCCGGTCACCGCTCTGCACGACACCCCCGACGGCCCGGCGGCGCTGCCCGGCGTGGTCCTCGGCACCCGACTCACCTCGGCCGGACCGGCCCACGCCGGCTGGCACCCGGTACTCCCCCCCGGTCACGCCGACCCGCTCTGGCTGCCCGCCACCCACGCGGTGCCACTGCCCACCGGGACGCCGCCGCCGCAACGGGCGCTCGACGTGGCCCGCCGGCTGGGCGACGTCGTCTACATCTGGGGCGGCGTGTCCGCGTACGGCATCGACTGCTCCGGCCTGGTCCACCTGGCGTGGCGGCGCCTCGGTGTCGACCTGCCCCGGGACGCCGACGACCAGGCGGCCGCGACCACGCCGCTACGGCTGGGCACCGAGCGCCCCGGCGACCTGTACTTCTTCGCCCGGCCCGGCCGGCACATCCACCACATCGGAATCGTCACCGCCGAGCCGGCCGGCGACGACCGCCGGATGCTGCACGCCTGCTACCGCAAGCGCCGGGTGCTGGAGGAGCGACTGCCCGCCGACCGGACCGCGACGTTGGTCGCCGTCCACCGGGTCTGAGCGCGGACAACGATCGAGGGGCGACCGACGGCCGCCCCTCGATCCGGGTCCGCGCGGCGGCTCAGCGGCGCGCCTCGGCCAGTTCCCGGCGGCGGTCCCGGGAGGACTTGACCAGGCTGGCGATCGTCGCGACCAGCAGGGTGCCCAGGATGACCAGCAGCGACAGCCAGATCGGGATGTGCGGCGCCCAGCCCACGTGCTCACCGCCGTTGATGAACGGCAGCTTGTTGTCGGCCAGGGCCTCCAGCACCAGCTTGACGCCGATGAAGCCCAGCACCACGGCCAGGCCGTAGGTGAGGTAGACGAGCCGGTCCAGCAGCCCGCCCAACAGGAAGTAGAGCTGCCGCAGGCCCATCAGCGCGAAGACGTTCGCGGTGAAGACCAGGTAGGGCTCCTGGGTGATGCCGAAGATCGCCGGGATCGAGTCGAGCGCGAAGATCAGGTCGGTGGTGCCGATGGCGATCATCACGATCAGCATCGGCGTGAAGAGCCGCCGGCCCGCCTCGTGGGTGGTCAGCTTCGCGCCGTCGTAGTCGCGGGAGATCGGCAGCGCCCTGCGGCTCCACCGGATGAGCACGTTCTCGGTGAACTCGTCCTCGTCCGGCTCACCCTGCCGGGCGAGGTTGACCGCGGTGTAGATGAGGAACGCGCCGAAGATGTAGAACACCCAGGAGAACTGGGAGATCAACGCCGCGCCGGCCGCGATGAAGCCGCCGCGCATCACCAGCGCCAGCACGATGCCGACCAGCAGCACCTTCTGCTGGTACTGCCGGGGCACGCCGAAGCGGGCCATGATGATCACGAAGACGAAGAGGTTGTCGACCGACAGGCTGTACTCGGTGAGCCAGCCGGTGTAGAACTGCCCGGCCGCACTGGCACCGGAGAAGAACCAGACGCCGACGCCGAAGATCAGGGCCAGCCCCACGTAGAAGCCGACCCAGAGGCTCGACTCGCGCACACTCGGCTCGTGCGGACGCCGACCGATGATCAGCAGATCCAGGAGCAGGATGGCGGTCAGCGCGACGAGCGTTCCCGCCCACACGAGTCCGGACACGTCCAATGTTCATCCTCCGGCAGACACGCAGCGACGCGCACACCGTACGCCCTCGCGGGCCGTGCGGTGCCGACGACGCTGACTCTGGTGACTGTCGGAGGTCTCTTCCGCCACCGACCCGCGAACGGGCCGGCGACCAACGGGGCCGGGTCGCGCCACCGGGGGGCCGGCGCTCGACCGTGCTGACGACTCCGTCGCGGGGGAATACTCCCCTCCTCGATCGTCATTCTCGCCCACCGCGCCCACTCGGCGCATCCCGGGCTCCCGTGTCTCTCCCCACCACGCGAAGTCGGAATAGCACCGTCACCCCGCGTGAGGCATCCTAGGAGGATAGTTTGCATTGCCATCCGACCGCCGCCCGCGTGCCGCCCTCGACCAGCGCGCAACTTCGGGGAAAGTGCGGTCTCAGGGGCGTCGGAGGCAGCGACATCCCCGAAGTTGCCCGGGTCTTGGGTGGCCGAAGGCCCGGTCGCATGACCGTCCGGGACCGGCGGAGCAGGGCGGCGACTCGCTCAGGCGCGGTACGCGGCCAGCCACACCCGCACCGCCTCGTCGGCCCAGCGGTGCAGGTCGACCTCGTCGCGGCTGGCGTGAACCGCGAACATCGCCTCGTCCAGCGGGACCGACAGGATCAGGTGATTGAGGTACTGCGCGGCGGTCAACGGATCGGGGGCGCGCACCAGCCCCCGCTCGGCGAGTCGGGCGACGACACGGGCCAGGGTCGCGTGGCCGCGCTCGGGTGCGGCCCGGTGCCAGGCCCGGGCGAGGTCGGGGAAGCGGCCCGCCTCACCGATGATCATCCGGCGGAGCTGGACCAGGTGCGGTCGGGTCACGGCGGCGACGTGTTCGCGGGCGAAGGACCGCAGGTCCCGGGGCAGATCGGTGGACTCGGCGAGCGCCTCGACCAGCGGCGACCCGGCGCGTTCGGCCGCGCCGATCGCGTCGGTGAACACCGCCTCGAAGAGCGCCTGCTTGTCGGCGAAGTGCGCGTACACGGTGACCTTCGACGCCTTCGCGCGGGCGGCGATGCGGTCCATGCCCGCGCCGAGGTAGCCGTGCTCCAGGAACTCGGCCAGGGCGGCGGCGAGGATCGTCCGGCGCTTGCGCTCCTTCTCCATCACCCAACTGTACTGTACGGTTCAGTTCATGGAGACGACCGTGACCTCCCCGGACGGCACCCGCATCGCCTACCAGCAGGCCGGCTCCGGCCCACCGCTGATCCTCATCGACGCCGCCGGGCACTTCCGGGCCAACAGCCCGCTCGGCGAGCTCGCCGAGCTGCTGACGGACCACTTCACCGTGGTGCGGTACGACCGGCGGGGGCGCGGCGCCAGCGGCGACACCCCGCCGTACACCCCGCACCGGGAGGTGGAGGACCTGGCGGCGCTGATCGGCGCCGTCGGCGGCCCGGCCGCCCTCTACGGCTACTCCTCCGGCTGCCTGGTGGCCCTGCACGCCGCGGCCGCCGGCCTGCCGGTCCGCCGCCTCGCCCTGCTGGAACCGCCGATCGAACCGGCCCGCGACGACCCCGCCCAGCGGGCGTTCGCCACCCGGCTGCGGAGCCTCACCGGGGTCGACGCGGTGGAGTTCTTCCTGGAGAGCATCGGTCTGCCCGCCGACGTCCTCGCCGGCATGCGGGACACGCCACACTGGACGGCGATGGTGTCCGTCGCGCACACGCTGGCCTACGACAGCATGCTCAGCGAGGCCACCGACGCCGACCTGCTGCGGCGGGTAACCGCGCCGGCACTGGTGCTGGACAGCGCGGGCAGCACCGGGGAACTGACCGGGATGGCGGCGACGGCGGCGGCGCTGCTGCCGCACGCCACCCACCGCAGCCTGCCCGGCCAGTGGCACGGAGTGCCGGCGACGACCCTCGCGCCGGCGCTGACCGACTTCCTCCGTTGAGAACGGCGGAACCGCCCCCCGTGCCACGTCCGCTACC
The DNA here is from genome assembly GCF_003626595.1 of Micromonospora endolithica. Lineage (GTDB taxonomy): Bacteria > Actinomycetota > Actinomycetes > Mycobacteriales > Micromonosporaceae > Micromonospora > Micromonospora endolithica. The sequence continues at coordinate 606,816 of NZ_RBAK01000001.1, forward strand.
GGTGTCGTGGGAAGCTGCGCTCATGGTGCTCGAAGTTGCGTTGATCGACGTCATCCCGGGACACGAGGACGAGTTCGCCGCCGCGTACGCGCAGGCGCACCCGGTCATCACCAGCGCCGAGGGATGCCGCTCGGTACGGATGACCCGGGGCGTCGAGTCCCCCTCCCGATTCGTGCTGCTGGTCGAGTGGGACTCGGTCGAGGCGCACGACGTGAACTTCCGGCAGACCGAGAAGTTCCAGCAGTGGCGGGCGCTGATCGGCCCGCACTTCGCCAACCCGCCGTCGGTCGAGCACTTCGTCGACGTGCCGGCCTGACAAAGGCCCGAGGCTGTCGTACCCACCGGCTAGCGTGCGCGCACGCGCCGGCCGCCGGCCCCGACGGGCTCGGGGGCGCCGGGTCCGGTGGCCGCGCGGCGAAAGCCCCTGGCCGAACGGGTCCGTTGCCGCGACAGGTCAGTTGCCGCGACGGGTCAGTTGCCGCGACGGGTCAGTTCCGCGACGGTCCGCTCCGCCGACAGGGCCGCCGCCGACAGCCAGCCGGTGAGCCGGTCGTACCGCTCGACGTCAGCCTCGGTGGTCAGCCGCACGTCGGTGGTCAGCCCCTCCAGCATCACCGTGCGCGGGTCGGCCGGGTCCGGGAAGGAATAGCAGGAGTAGGGCGTGAGCGGGTGCAGCGCGCCCTTCGCCGCCCGCCCCCGGGGCAGCAGGCGGATCGTCACGTGCGCCAGCCCGGCCAGCTCGACCAGGTGCCGCATCTGCTCCCGCCACACCTCGTCAGGGTTGTCGCCGGGATCGCAGGCGGCCTCGGTGAGCAGCGCGGTGTAGCGCGGCGGGTCCGCGCGGCGCAGCACCTCGCACCGGGAGACCCGGGCCCGCACGTCGGCCTCCACGTCGACCGTGGGATCGAGCAGCCGACCGGCGACGACCCGCAACCGGGCGTACGCCGGGGTCTGCAGCAACCCCGGCACGATCGCGGGTTGGAACTCGACGATGCTGGCCGCGCCGGCCTCCAACTCGGCGTAGGTGCGCTGCCGCTCCCCCATCTCGCCCAGCGCCTTCCACCAGCCCCGGCTGGTGGCGGCGTCCCGGGCGATCACGATCAGGGCGTCGCGCTTCGGCGTCGGCACCTGGTAGACGTCGAGCAGGTCGAGCACGTCGGCGAGGTCGGGCCGGCTCTGCCCCAGCTCGATGCGGGACAGTTTCGAGGTGGAGGCCCAGCCCAGACGGTCACAGACCTGTTCCAGGGTCAGTGACTCCCGCCGGCGCAACTGCCGCAGCTCGGCGCCGAGCCTGGCCCGTCTGATCACCGGACTCGTCGACAACGCCATTCGCGCCTCCCCACCGAGGGAGCGTACGCATGACGATCACCCAGCGCAATAGCTTGCTTGCGCAACGCGACGGCGGTCCGGCCGCCCCCGTCGTCAACGGCCGGACCCGCACGCGTCAGTCGGCGGTGTCAGATCCGGTACGTGCCGAAAGACCAGACGTTGCCGTCCAGGTCCCGGGCCGCGTAGTCGCGGGAGCCGTAGTCGGTGTCGAAGGGTGGCCGGACGATCTCCGCGCCGGCCGCCCGGGCCCGATCGTGATGAGCGTCCAGGTCGTCGACCGCGACGTAGACCACGTAGTCGTCGTCGGCCGCCCGCACCGGCGCGGACGCGGCGGCCGGGCGGGGACCGAGCATGATCATGCCGGTGCCGAAGACGAGTTCGGCGTGGGCCACGGTGCCGTCGGGGGCCTCGTGCACCGCGTGCGCGGTGAAGCCGAACGCGGCGCGGAGCCACTCGATCGCGGACCGGGGGTCGGTGTACCGGAGAACCGGATAGACAGTTCGCATGCCCCGATCCTGGCCCACCGGCGATCACCCCCGATTGGACGAATGTGATCCCGCCGGGAACAGCGCGGCCGGGGTGGCGCCGGCGAACTCGCGAAAATCGCGGATCAGGTGGGCCTGGTCGTAGTAGCCGTACCGGACCGCCAGATGCGCCCAGCTGCCCGCCGGCGGGACCTCCTCGGCGACCAGGTCCGGCACGAGATCACACACCGCCAGGCCTCGGCGCAACACCGCGTACGTCCGCTGGAAGCGCAGCAGCCGGACGGTCGTACGCGGGCTCAGGCCAACCTCCCGGTGGAACCGGACGGTGAGGTGCCGGCGGCTCCAGCCCACCTCCTCGGCCAGCTCGCCGACCCGGACCGGTCCCCCGGCGCCGGCCAGCCGTCGCCATGCCCACACCAGTCGGGGGTCGACCGGGTCGGTGCCGGCCAGCCGGGCCGCCAGCGTGGCGTCGAGCAGCGCGAAACGACCGGGCCAGGTCGGCTCCTCGGCCAGCCGGGCGCGCAGCCGGTCCAGCCAGCCCTCTGGCCACCGGTCCACACCCACCGCCCGGTTCGCCAACTCACCCAGCGGCGCGGCCAGGATCCGGCGCGCCGCCAGCGGGGTCAGCAGCATCTGCACCGCGGCGCCCACCCCGGTCGTGGACGTCTCGCAGTAGCCGTCGAACGGCCCGGCGACGAAGGAGTCGACCGCGTACGCGCCCCGGCCCGCCGCCCGGGGATCGACCACGTCCAGCGGGGCACCCCAGCCGAGGATGAGCACCACGAAGGCGCCGGCCGCCTCGTGCCGGACCAGCGGGCCCGACACGGACTCCCGGTAGCCGACATACCGCCCGACGTACCGGCGCAGCCGGGGCTCGGGCAGGCCGACCACCACCTCGTCCACCGTGGTCACCCCTCCCGAGCCCGGGCCCGCCTACTTCACGCCGGCGGCGTCCATGCCGCGCAGCTCCTTCTTCAGGTCCGACACCTCGTCGCGGATGCGCGCCGCCAACTCGAACTGCAACTCCCGCGCCGCCGCCAGCATCTGGTCGTTCAGCTCCTGGATGAGCTGGGCCAGCTCGGCACGGGCCATGCCCTCCCGGGCCGGACCAGCACCGGTCGCCACCCGGCGGCTGCGGGTCTCCTTCACCGGCGCCTTACCCCGCGACATCTGCCGCACCGCGCCGCCGACCCGGGTGTCGGTGTCCTCCGCCTCACGGTAGATGTCGTCCAGGATGTCGTGGATCTTCTTCCGCAGCGGCTCCGGGCTGATCCCGTTGGCCTCGTTGTGGGCGATCTGCTTGGCCCGCCGCCGGTTGGTCTCGTCGATCGCGTTGGCCATCGACGGGGTGATCTTGTCGGCGTACATGTGCACCTGCCCGGACACGTTCCGGGCCGCCCGGCCGATGGTCTGGATCAGCGACCGGCCGCTGCGCAGGAAGCCCTCCTTGTCCGCGTCGAGGATCGCCACCAGCGACACCTCGGGCAGATCGAGACCCTCCCGGAGCAGGTTGATGCCGACCAGCACGTCGTAGTCGCCCTTGCGCAGCTCGCGCAGCAGCTCCACCCGGCGCAGCGTGTCCACCTCCGAGTGCAGGTAACGCACCCGGATGCCGTTCTCCAGCAGGTAGTCCGACAGGTCCTCGGCCATCTTCTTGGTCAGCGTGGTGACCAGCACCCGCTCGTCCCGCTCGGTGCGCAGCTTGATCTCGTGCATCAGGTCGTCGATCTGCCCCTTGGTGGGCTTGATGACGACCTCCGGGTCGACCAGGCCGGTCGGACGGATCACCTGCTCGACGAACTCCCCCTGAGCCTGCTCCATCTCCCACGTGCCCGGCGTCGCCGACAGGAAGACCATCTGGCCGACCCGCTCCAGGAACTCGTCGAACCGTAACGGGCGGTTGTCGGCGGCGCTGGGCAGCCGGAAGCCGTGGTCGATGAGCATCCGCTTGCGGGAGGCGTCGCCCTCGTACATGCCGCCGATCTGCGGGATCGTCACGTGCGACTCGTCGACCACGGTCAGGTAGTCGTCGGGGAAGTAGTCGAGCAGGCAGTGCGGCGGGCTGCCGGGCAACCGACCGTCCATGTGCATCGAGTAGTTCTCGATGCCCGAGCAGAATCCGACCTGCCGCATCATCTCGATGTCGTAGGTGGTGCGCATCCGTAGCCGCTGCGCCTCCAGCAGCTTGCCCTGCCGCTCCAGCTCCGCCAACCGCTCGCCCAGCTCGGCCTCGATGTCGCGGATCGCCCGCTCCATCCGCTCCGGGCCGGCCGCGTAGTGCGTGGCCGGGAAGATCATCAGATGGTCGACCTCGCGGACCACGTCGCCGGTGAGCGGGTTGAGGTAGTAGAGCTTCTCCACCTCGTCGCCGAACAGCTCGATCCGGACGGCCAGCTCCTCGTAGGCCGGAATGATCTCCAGGGTGTCGCCCCGGACCCGGAAGGTGCCCCGCTGGAAGGCCATGTCGTTGCGCGTGTAGCGGATGTCGACCAGCCGGCGCAGCAGCTGGTCGCGGTCCAGCTCCTGGCCGACGGTCATCCGGACCGCGCGGTCCAGGTATTCCTCCGGGGTGCCCAGGCCGTAGATCGCCGACACGGTCGCGACCACCACCACGTCGCGGCGGGTCAGCAGCGACATCGTCGCCGAGTGACGCAGCCGCTCGACCTCCTCGTTGATCGAGGAGTCCTTCTCGATGTAGGTGTCGGTCTGCGGGATGTAGGCCTCGGGCTGGTAGTAGTCGTAGTAGGAGACGAAGTATTCGACGGCGTTGTGCGGCAGCAGCTCGCTGAACTCCTTGGCCAGCTGCGCGCAGAGCGTCTTGTTGGGCGCCAGCACGAGCGTCGGCCGCTGCAACCGCTCGACCAGCCACGCCGTGGTGGCGCTCTTGCCGGTGCCGGTCGCGCCGAGCAGGACGGTGTTGCGGTCGCCGCGCCGCACCCGACGCTCCAACTCGTCGATCGCCGCCGGCTGGTCGCCGGCCGGCTGGAAGTCGCTGACGACCTGGAACCGGCCGTCGAGACGGGGAATGTCGAGCGCCATGACCCCAACGGTACGCCCGGGGTCCGACACTCCGGACCGACTACCGGCGGTCCCTGATCGGCTTCGATATTCCCATTGTGTGGCCCATCTCACGGGGCTACGCTCTGCACGTAGGCCGCTCGCGGCGGCCGACCGGGCAGGTGGCCTGGCCGTCAAGGGCGGCCGCCCCCGGCACAGGGGTCGCAGCACCCGGCACGCCCGGCGTGCGCACCCGACGTGGTCGCGCTGAAGGCGCAGACCGGCCGCCGCGAGCGCCCCTGCACGTCGCCACGCGACGTCCCGGGTCGCCACCCTCCCCCACTGCCCTCCTCGCCCGCCCCGCCGCGAGCGCCCGGCGCGCCGTGATCGCCCGGCCCGCCGTGATCGCCCGGCGCGCCCTCGTCGCCCGGTACGCCGTCGGCCCGCGGCTCCTCGTCACCCCACGGCGGTGAGGCCCGTTCAACATCCGTGACGTCCTCCGCCGGCCCCGGCCCCTCGTCCGGGGTTCCGACCCCCGCCACCGCCGCCGACCGGCTGCCGGTCCCGCCCGGCAGCCGGCGGTCACGCCGCGCGGCCTCGGCCGCCGACCGGCCGCCGGAGGTCACGCCGCCGCCCGCCGACGCCCAGACCGGGACCATCCCGCGGGTGGGGGCCGGTCGCCGGCGTACCGTCCTGGTGTTGCTGGCCATGGTCGCCGTCCTCGCCGCCGGCGGTCTCGTGGCGGGGCTGAGCTGGACACCCGAGCCGTCGGAACCACCCCGGGCGGCGACCGCCGACGAACGCGCCCGGCTGTCCGCCATGCGGGTCACCAACTACCGCGACCTGCGGGCCGGCGTACACGTCACGGCCGGCGCCGGGGCCACCCGCGTCGAACTGGTCGGCTGGGTCGACTGGTCCCGTTCCCTGGCCTACCTGGACGTCGGCGGGCCGGGGGCCGGGGCGGAACGCGGGCTGCTCCAGGCCACCCCGGCGGTCACCGTGCTCCGGCCGGACCCGGACGCGGTACCCACCCCGGCCACGCCGCCCCTGGTACCGCCGGCAGACCGGTGGCGCCTGCACGACCTGCCCGTGAACGGTGGCCTCGGCCCGGTGCTGGACCTGCTCTTCGGGCTCGCCGCCGACCGCCCGGACCCGGCCGGGGATCCCGCCGCCGTGCGCTGGATCGGCCGGGACACCGTCGAGGCCGAGCCGGTGGACATCCTCCAGGCCCCGGCCACCGGCGCCGACCGGGGCGCCGGCGGACAGCCTCGGCACTGGCTGGACCGGGACGCCCGGCTGCACCGGCTGGAGTCCGCGCTGCCCGGCACCGGCCCGGTCACCGTCGTCCTCAACCGGACCGACCGTCCCACCCTCCGGCCGGTCGACCCGCTCGGCGGGCACCCCGGGCTGCCCCGCGTCCTCGGCCCCGCCGAGCAGGGCCGGTGGGACCGGTTGCCGGCCCGGCTGCGCGCCCGTGGCGGTGCCACGGTCACCCTGACCGCCCCGGTCGGCACCCGCACCAACCTGCGCGGCTCCGGCTGGGTCGACTGGATCGGACGGGCCGCGTACCTGACGGTCACCGACCTCGTCGTTCCCGACCGGCGGACGCTGCTGCGGCGCGCCGGCGGGCGTACCACCCGGCAGGCCGCGCCGGCCGGAGTTGTCGGTGGCACCGCCGAGGCAACCGGCCGCCCGCCGTTGCCACCGCCGGCGCGCGGCTGGCGGACCGATCCGGCCCGGGACGAGCTGGCCGTGCTGCTGGACGCGGCACTCGGCGCGGGCGGCGCCGGTCCGGCCGGCACCGTCCGCCGGATCCGCGGCGACAATCTCCACCGCCGGGCCGTGGACGTGGTGGAGGTACGGACGGCGAGAACCGTGCTGCGCTACTGGATCGACCGCGACGGCCTGCTGCGCCGGCTGGAACTGCGTACCGGGGCCGGTGTCTGGGCGCAGCTCGACCTCTCCCCCGGTCGGGTGCCCCGGGTCGGCCCGGCGCCCGCCCGACCGCCCTCGGCACGGCCGCCCGCGACCGCCACCGGCCGCTGACCGGTCAGGGACGCCAACCGGTCTGCGCGGCCCACTCCTCGGCCCGCAACTGCTCCTCGTCGAACCAGGGATCCTTGGCGGTGGCGTAGGCCGCGCCGTCCGGCACCGAGGCGACCAGCTCGCGCTTCAACATCAGGTACGCGGAACGCTGGTCCGGGTCGGCCCGCAGGTGATCGCGCATCAGCAACGCGTACCGCCAGCCGGGCGAGTCGGCCTCCCGGACGTGCAGGTTCACCGGCCGGGCCGGGTCGGCGCTGCCGTGCAGCCGCTTCGGCCACCGGCCGCTGCTCGGCGGGCGGGGCGCGTCCCACCAGTCGCCCGGCAGGCGGGGGAAGCCGGCGTCGGCGAGCCGTTGCGCCAGCGGTCCGTCCGCGTCGGCCAGCCGCGGCACGGTGAGCTGGATGTCGATCACGTCCTTGGCGGCGAGCCCCGGGACGGCGGTCGAACCGATGTGGTCGATCCGCGGGTCCGCCGGGGCGAGGGCGTGCCGGATCCGGGCGGCCAGGCGGGCGTACTGCTGCGGCCACGTCGGATCCGCCTCGACCAACGCCAGCCGCTCCGGTCGGGCCGCCCGCCGCTGGCGCACGTTCGCCTCGTAGGGCCGCAGCCGGGAGTCCCACAACGCGTCCACCGCCGCGTGCAGGTCCGCGAGGCTGCCGTCGTTGGTCAGCACCACGTCTGCCGCCGCCCGCCGCCGGGCGTCGTCGGCCTGCGCGGCGATGCGCCGCTCGGCCTCCGCCCGGTCCATCCCCCGGTCGCGGGCCAGCCGCTCCAGCCGCGTGGCGACCTCGGTCTGCACCACGACCACCAGATGGTACGAGGGCGCGAGCCCCACCTCGACCAGCAGCGGCACGTCGTTGACCACGACCGCGTCCCGTGCCGCCGCCGCGGCCAGCTCGGCGGTACGCGCGCGCACCCGCGGGTGGATGATCGCCTCCAGCCGTCGCCGGGCCGGCTCGTCGGCGAACACGGTCGCCCCCAACGCCGCCCGGTCGAGCGTCCCGTCGGGGCCCAGCACCCGCGCGGAGAAGGTGTCCACGATGGCGGCCAGCCCCTCGGTGCCCGGCCCGACCACCTCCCGCGCCACCACGTCCGCGTCGATCAGCACCGCACCCCGCTCGGCCAGCCGCGCCGACACGGCGCTCTTGCCCGACCCGATCCCACCGGTCAAACCCACCATCAGCACGACATCAGTCAACCGGATCGCCCCCGACCCGCCAAACCGGCCCACCCCGTACCGTCGCGCACCAGCCCGAACGGCGCCGCCGGACACCACACCGAGCCGGGCGGGCGAGCCAGGACGGGCCGGCCGGGCCGGCCGCCGGACAAAGTCCCGTGATCCACCGTGGAGGCCCGCGTCAGCAGGCGGAGGAGGGCGAGATGCGGTGGCGGTGGTAAGGCGAGGGCCCCGCCCCCGGCGATCTCTCGATCGCGGGGACGGGGCCCGTCGTCGTTCAGCGGGTCACTTGCCGCCGGCGAGCTTCTCCCGCAGAGCGGCGAGCGCCTCGTCGGTGGCCAGGGTGCCGGCCGGCTCCTCGGCCTGACGGCTCGGGGCCGTGCTGGTCGAGGTGGTGGTGCCAGCACCGGCGGACACCGGCGGCGCCGGGTTCGCGGCGGCCTCGGCGTCGGCGGCCCGGGAGGTCTGCACCTGCTTGGTGTGGGCCTCCCAGCGCTGACGCGCCTCGGCGTACTGGTTCTCCCAGGTCTCGCGCTGCTTGTCGTACCCCTCGAGCCACTCGCCCGTCTCCGGGTCGAAGCCCTCCGGGTAGATGTAGTTGCCCTCGGTGTCGTACGTCGCGGCCATGCCGTAGAGGGTCGGGTCGAAGTGCTCCTCGCCCTCGACGAAGCCCTCGTTGGCCTGCTTGAGCGACAGCGAGATCCGGCGACGCTCGAGGTCGATGTCGATGACCTTGACCATGACCTCGGAGCCGACCTGGACGACCTGCTCCGGGATCTCCACGTGGCGCTCGGCCAGCTCGGAGATGTGGACCAGGCCCTCGATGCCGTCGTCCACCCGGACGAAGGCGCCGAACGGCACCAGCTTGGTGACCTTACCCGGCACGATCTGCTGGATCGCGTGGGTGCGGGCGAACTGCCGCCACGGGTCCTCCTGGGTCGCCTTCAGCGACAGCGAGACCCGCTCGCGGTCCAGGTCGACGTCCAGGACCTCGACCTCGACCTCCTGGCCGACCTCGACGACCTCGGACGGGTGGTCGATGTGCTTCCAGGACAGCTCGGAGACGTGCACCAGGCCATCCACGCCACCCAGGTCGACGAACGCGCCGAAGTTGACGATCGAGGACACGACGCCCTTGCGGACCTGGCCCTTCTGCAGCTTGTTGAGGAACTCGGTGCGCACCTCGGACTGCGTCTGCTCCAGCCACGCCCGGCGGGACAGGACCACGTTGTTGCGGTTCTTGTCCAGCTCGATGATCTTCGCCTCGAGCTCACGGCCGACGTACGGCTGGAGGTCGCGCACCCGCCGCATCTCGACCAGGGACGCGGGCAGGAAGCCGCGCAGCCCGATGTCGAGGATGAGGCCGCCCTTGACCACCTCGATGACGGAGCCGCGGACGACGCCGTCCTCGTCCTTGATCTTCTCGATCGTGCCCCAGGCCCGCTCGTACTGCGCCCGCTTCTTGGAGAGGATCAGACGCCCCTCCTTGTCCTCCTTCTGGAGGACCAGGGCCTCGATGTGGTCACCGACCGAGACGACCTCGGCGGGGTCCACGTCGTGCTTGATCGACAACTCCCGAGAGGGGATGACACCCTCGGTCTTGTAGCCGATGTCGAGCAGGACCTCGTCCCGATCGACCTTGACGACGGTGCCTTCGACAATGTCGCCGTCGTTGAAGTACTTGATGGTCTCGTCGATCGCGGCGAGGAAAGCCTCCTCGGAACCGAGATCGTCGTGGGTGACCCGGGTGGCGCTCGAGGGGGCCTCGATGCTGCTCGTCATGTGGGCGGTTGCTCCGGTCGGATGGGTTGTCACAGCAGGCGTGGTGTCGCGGTGACCTGTTCGCGCCGACGGATCCGTCGCCGGGCACACCGAACGATCAGCATGTGAAGATCATTGAGTGGCTCCGGTGACCGCACACCTGCTCCCTGCCGAGGCACACGATCCGCGAGCGCATCGTCTAGCCTACCCGCTGCATTACCACAGCGTGCAAGGCCTCCCAGGTCCTCGCTGCCTCGCCACCTGCGAAAGCGGAAATTTCGCCCGGCTCACGCCTCGCCTGTCACCTGCGTCACAGCGGCACCGCGCGAACGGTAGCGCCACCGGAGCGGCGGTCACCCGGCGGGGTGCCGCCCGCCCACCGCCGGGGTCGGGGCCTAGCGTGGGCGGGTGGACGACGACAGCAGGGTGATCCGCCGCCGGGTCGGCGACGCCGAGGTCCGCCGCGCCAACCGCGGCTGGTGGGACTCCGACGCCGACGACTACCAGGCCGAGCACGGGGCGTTCCTCGGCGACCTGGACTTCGTCTGGTGTCCCGAGGGTGTCCGGGAGGCCGACGTACACCTGCTGGGTGAGCTGGCCGGGCGGCGGGTGCTGGAGCTGGGCGGCGGCGCGGCGGCCGGCGCGCGCTGGCTCGCCGCGCAGGGCGCCCGGCCGGTCGCGCTGGACCTGTCCGCCGGCATGTTGCGGCACGCGGCGCTCGCCGCCGGGCGCACCGGCGTACGCGTGCCGCTGGTGCAGGCCGACGCCCTCGCCCTGCCGTTCGGCGACGCGGTGTTCGACGTGGTCTGCACGGCGTTCGGCGCGATCCCCTTCGTGGACGACTCGGCCGCCGTCATGCGGGAGGTGTTCCGGGTGCTGCGCCCGGGCGGCCGGTGGGTGTTCTCGGTGACCCACCCGATGCGCTGGATCTTCCTGGACGACCCGGGCGAGGGCGGACTGACCGCGGTGCACTCGTACTTCGACCGCTCCCCGTACGTGGAGCAGGACGAGCGCGGCGTCGCCACCTATGTCGAGCAGCACCGCACCCTGGGCGACCGGATCCGGGAGCTGGTCGGCGCCGGGTTCCGGCTGACCGACCTGGTGGAGCCGGAGTGGCCGGCGGGCCACGAGGGGGTGTGGGGGCAGTGGAGTCCGCTGCGCGGCCGGCTCTTCCCCGGCACCGCCATCTTCGTCTGCGACAGACCCTGACCGTGTCGCACGTCCGGTGCGACCTGCGGTCCGCGCGGCGGCGGTAGGCTCCCCGCATGAGCGCCGAGCCCATCCCGACGACATCACCTGGCCCCTGGTGTCCGGACCCGATGCGGCAGCAGCGTGCGGACTACACGCTGGAGGACCTGCTCGCCCTGCCGGACGACGCCCCCCGCGTCGAACTCGTCGACGGAGTAGTCCAGGTGACACCCTCCCCCACCCTGGGCCATCAGGACATATCCCTGCTGCTGAGCCTGTGGCTGCGTTCCCACGCCCCGGCTCACCTGCACGTGGCGCAGGCCGTCGGCGTGGTGCTGAGCCACAACACCAGCCGGCAGCCGGACGTGCTGCTGTGCCACGCCGGCCTGCCGGCCGACCGATCCCGGCTGCGGCCGTCCGACGTCGTGCTGGCCGTCGAGATCGTCTCGCCGGGCACCCGGCGGGTCGACCGGTTCGCCAAGCCCGGTGAGTACGCCGCCGCCGGCATCCCGTTCTACTGGCGCGTCGAGCAGGACCCGGTGCACCTGTACGCGTACCAGCTCGGCGACCGGATCGGGCCGGGCGGCGAGCGGCAGTACGAGCTGGTCGACGACGGGGCGGACCTGGTCGTTTTGGTCGAGCCGTTCGACATCAAGCTGCCGATCGCCGAGATCATCCCGTAGCGGCACCCGTTTCCCGGCGACGACGGCGGGTACCCGGACGGCATCGCCGTGAGGACGTTCCACCGACCGGAGGCGCTCCGCCATGAGCAGGAACGACGATCCGCAGCAGACCTATCGGGAGTTCACCGAGGCGGTGAACATGAAGCCCGGCGAGCTGTCGACCTGGCTGGAGACCGAGGAGTCCAAGCAGGTCGGTTGGCACAAGGGCGGCAAGTCCGGCGGCGGTGAGTCGGTCGGCCACGAGTCCGGCCGCCGGATCATCGACCTGCTGCGCCGCAAGCGCGCCGACCTGTCCGACGCCGACTACTCGCACATGCGCAAGGTGATCGGCTACGTGCACCGGCACCTGGCCCAGCGCCCGTCCGGCGACGTCCGGGACACCAAGTGGCGCTGGTCGCTGATGAACTGGGGCCACGACCCGCTCAAGGGCTGAGCGGGTCGTCGTGGTCGACCCTCAGTGGTCGGCGCTGTTCCAGTCGCGGCCCTCGCCGACCGACACCTCCAGCGGCACCGACAGCGGGTAGGCCGCGCCCATCTCCCGCCGCACCAGCGCCTCCAGCGTCTCGCGCTCGCCGGGTGCCACCTCGAAGACCAGCTCGTCGTGTACCTGCAGCAACATCCGCGACCGCAGCCCGGCGTCGCGCAGCGCCGTGTCGACGCGCAGCATCGCCACCTTGATCACGTCGGCGGCGGAGCCCTGGATCGGGGCGTTGAGGGCCATCCGCTCGGCCATGTCCCGGCGCTGCCGGTTGTCGCTGACCAGGTCGGGCAGGTAGCGCCGACGGCCGAGGATGGTCGAGGTGTAGCCGTCGTGCCGGGCGCGGGCCACCACCTCCTGGAGGTAGTCGCGTACGCCGCCGAAGCCGGCGAAGTAGTTGTCCATCAGCCCGCGCGCCTCCTCGGCGGTGATGCCGAGCTGTTGGGCGAGACCGAAGGCGCTGAGCCCGTACGCCAGGCCGTAGTTCATCGCCTTGATCTTGCGCCGCTGGTCGGCGGTGACCGCGCCGACCTCGACGCCGAACACCGACGAGGCGGTGGCGGCGTGGAAGTCGTGGCCGGAGTTGAAGGCCTCCACCAGCGCCTCGTCGACCGACAGGTGCGCCATCAGCCGCATCTCGATCTGGCTGTAGTCGGCGGTGAGCAGGCACTCGTAGCCCTCCCCCACCACGAACGCCCGGCGGATCCGCCGGCCCTCCTCGGTGCGGATCGGGATGTTCTGGAGATTGGGCTCGGTGGAGGAGAGCCGGCCGGTGGCCGCCACCGTCTGGTTGAAGGTGGTGTGGATCCGGCCGTCGTCGGAGACCGACTTGAGCAGCCCGTCGACGGTGGTCTTGAGCTTGGCCACGTCGCGGTGGCGCAGCAGGTGGGCCAGCACCGGGTGCGGGTTCTGCGCGTAGAGCCACTGCAGGGCGTCGGCGTCGGTGGTGTAACCGGTCTTGATCTTCTTGGTCTTCGGCAGGGCCAGCTCGCCGAAGAGGATCTCCTGCAACTGCTTGGGCGAGCCGAGGTTGAACTCCCGCCCGACCGACTCGTAGGCGCCCTGCGCGGCGGCCTTCACCTCGGCGGCGAAGTGGGCCTCCAGCTCGGAGAGGTAAGCGGTGTCGGCGGCGATGCCGGTGCGTTCCATGCCCGCGAGCACCCGCATCAGCGGCAGTTCCACCTCGGCCATCAGCCGCGCCGACTGCTCACCGTCGCGGGACAGCTCGGCGTCGATCGCGTCGGCCAGGTCGAGGGTGGCCCGCGCCTGGAGCATCAGGTTCTGCTCGGCCACGCCGTCGTCGCCGAGCCCGTCGAGGGTGAGCTGGCCGGTCTCCGGGGCGTCGACCCGCAGCTCCCGGTGCAGGTAGCGCAGGGCCAGGTCGGTCAGGTCGTACGAGCGCTGGTCGGGCCGGGCCAGGTAGGCGGCGATCTGGGTGTCGCGGGCGATGCCCTGCAACGACCAGCCGTGCGCGGCGAAGGCCAGCACCGCCGGCTTGCTGTCGTGCAGCACCTTGGGCCGCGTCTCGTCGGAGAGCCAGGCGGCGAAGGCCGCCTCGTCGGCCGCTTCCAGGCCGGCCGGGTCGAACCAGGCCGCCGCCCCACCGGCGGCGGCCAGGGCCAGCCCGGTGATCGACGCGGTGTGCCGGCGGTTGGGCCCGGTGTCGAGCTTCGTGGCCAGGCCCACCGTGGTGCCGGCCGGGGCGTGGGTCTCCAGCCAGCCGGCGACCGCGCCCGGCGCGGCGAGCACCTCGCCGGTCAGGTCGAAGCCGGACTCCGCCTCCGGCTCGACGGCCTCCAGGTATTGGTAGAGGCGGTCGCGCAGGATGCGGAACTCCAGCGTGTCGAAGACCTGGTGCACCGCCTCCCGGTCCCAGCCCTGCCACCGGGCGTCCTCGGGGCGCAGCGGCAACTCCAGGTCGGAGACCAGGCAGTTGATCTCGTAGTTGCGGATCACGTCGGCCAGCCGCTCGCGCAGGCTGTCGCCGGCCTTGCCCTTGATCTCGTCGGCGCGGGCCACGACGCCCTCGAACCCGCCGTAGGTGTTGACCCACTTCGCCGCGGTCTTCGGGCCGACGCCGGGGATGCCGGGCAGGTTGTCGCTGGTCTCCCCCACCAGGGCGGCCAGGTCGCGGTAGCGCTCGGGGCGCACGCCGTACTTCGCCTCGATCGCGGCCGGGTCCATCCGGGCCAGGTCGGAGACGCCCTTGCGGGGGTAGAGCACGGTGACCTGGTCACCGACGAGCTGGAAGGCGTCCCGGTCACCGGTGCTGATCAGCACCGACATGCCCTGGTCGCGGGCCTGGCAGGCGAGGGTGGCGATGACGTCGTCGGCCTCGTAGCCCTCCCGCTCCACCACCGGGATGCGCAGCGCCGCCAGGACCTCCTTGACCAGGCTGACCTGGCCCTTGAAGTCGGTCGGCGTCTCGCTGCGGCCGGCCTTGTACTCCGCGTACTTCTCGGTGCGGAAGGAACGGCGGGAGACGTCGAAGGCGACCACGATGTGGGTCGGCTGCTCGTCCCGCAGGACATTTATCAGCATCGAGGTGAAGCCGTAGACCGCGTTGGTCGGCTGACCCGTCGTGGTGGAGAAGTTCTCCACCGGCAGGGCGAAGAAAGCCCGGTATGCCATGGAATGTCCGTCGACGAGGAGCAGGCGCGGCGTCGTAGCTGTCACGGCAGCGACTCTAGCCCGTACGCCCGACATCCCCGGCCCTGACATGGCCCGGACCGGCCGACCGAGCCGCAGGACCGACCGGGACGGGAAGGAAACGGGAAGATCCGCCGCCGACGCTGGTAGGCCGGGGCGACCGGCACGCCGATCCGGCGTCGCCGGCCGCAGCATGCCGACCTGCCGGACCGACGGTGCGGGCGGCGGGCCTCGTTCGGGGGCGGGCGGACCACCGCGGTCCGCCCGACAGGCCCGTCCTCCGCCGGGCACCGGGGCTGGCCGGCACGGCGCCGCGCCGGCACACCGAACCACCCGCAGGCCACGGCGACCGGCGGTGGCTGCCGGTGACCGCCCCGTCGACCCAGGGTGGCCCGTCCGGTGGCCGGAGAGCGGACGCGTACTAGGCTGACGCTTCCGCCGTCCCGTCGCGCCCTCGGGGATGCCCTTGGAGCTCCGCCTGCTCGGTCCGATCGAACTTCGCCACGGCCCGCACGTGATCGTCCCCGGCCGGCGGATGCACCGGCTGCTGCTCGGCCTGCTGGCGATGCGGACCGACAGCATGGTCCCGACCAGCGAACTGGTGGACTCGTTGTGGCAGGACCGGCCGCCCCGGAGCGCCCGCTCGATGATCCACTCCCGGGTCTCCGAGCTGCGCGCCGCGCTCGCCGCCGCCGGCCTGGGCGAGGACCGGCTCGCCATCGTCACCGCCCGGGACGGCTACCGGGCGGTGCTCGATCCGGAGGCGGTCGACGTGCACCGCTTCCGCCGGCTGCTGGCCGGCGCGCGGGGCGACGGGGAACCCGACTGGCCGCACCGGCGTGACCTGCTCCAGGAGGCGGTCGGCCTGTGGCGGGGACCGGCCTTCGGTGGCTGGCTGCCGAGGAGTCCCGCGCCACCGGAGGTGCAGGCCCTCGACGAGGCGCGACTCACCGCCCTGGAGCTGTGGCACGAGGCGAGGCTGCGCTCCGGCACCTCCGGCGCGACCCTGGTCGACGAACTCGCCCCGCTGGCGGCCCGGCACCCGAGCCGGGAACGTCTCACCCTGCTGCTGATGCGGGCCCTCGCCGACTGCGGCCGGAGCGGCGAGGCGTTGCACGCCTACGAGCAGCACCGCCGGTGGTTGGCCACGGAACTGGGGGCCGACCCGGGTCCGGAGCTGCGACAGCTGCATGTCGACCTGCTCCGGGCCGCCGCTCCGGCGACCGCGCCGACCGGGACGGCGACCGGGCCGACCGGCACAGCGAGCGGGAGGACCGGACCGGCGACCGGACCGGCGGGTTCGGCACCGACGTCGTCAGCGCCGGCACAACTGCCGGCGGCGCCGGCCGGTTTCGTGGGTCGGCACGGTGAACTGGATCGGCTGGACCGCAGCGCCGACGCCGGGGCAAAGGTGGTCGCCCTGGTCGGTCCGCCCGGCGTCGGCAAGACCGCGCTGGCCCTGCGGTGGGCCCACGAGCAGGCCCGCCGGCCGGGCCGCTCCGGGCACCTGCACGCGGACCTGCGCGGCAACGACGGGGCGCATCCACCGACCCCGGCCGCGGTGCTGGAGCGGTTCCTGCGCGCGCTGGGCGTATCCGGCGACGCCATCCCCGCCGAACCGGAGGAACGCGCCGCCCGGTACCGCTCCGAGCTGGCCCGGCGGTCCATGGTGGTGGTCCTCGACAACGCGGCGACCTCCGGGCAGGTCCGACCGCTGCTACCCGGAGCGGGCGACAGCCTGGTCGTGGTGACCAGCCGGCATCGTCTCGACGGACTGGTCGCCACCCACGGCGTCGCGCGGATGCAGGTGGAGCCCCTCGACGAGGAAGAGGCCTGCGCGTTGCTCGCCCGCGCCGGTGGCGACGGCCGGCCGGTCCCGACCGACCCGGCCCTGCTGCGCCGGCTGGCGGCGCTGTGCGACCGGCTGCCCCTGGCACTGCGGATCGCCGCCGCCCGGCTGGACGCCGACGGAGGCGCCCGGGCGCTCGCCGACCGGCTCACCGACGAGAACTCCCGGCTCGGCCTGCTCGCCTCCGAGGACGTGTCGGTGCGCGCCGCCCTCGCGGTGTCCGTCGGCAGCCTGCCCGCGCCGGCCCGCTCGCTGTTCCGACTGCTCGGTCGGCATCCCGGGCAGCGGCCGTCGACCGACGCCGCGGCGGCACTGGCCGACCTGCCACCGGCCCGGACCCGGGCGCTGCTCGACCAACTGGCCGCAGCCCACCTGGTGCACGAGCTGGACGAGGACCGCTACCAACTGCATGATCTCGTCCGTCTCTTCGCCGTCGAGCGGGCCGACGCCGAACTGCCCGACCACGACCCGGCCCCGGTCCGCCTGCTCGCCTGGTACCGGGACGCCGCCAACGTGGCGGACCGTACGCTGCGGCCGGCCGAGCGGCCCAACTTCGACTCGGGCCCGCCCGACCCGCCGGTCCGGTTCGCCACCCCGGGCGCCGCGTTGGCCTGGCTCGACCAGGAGGCGGACAACCTGGTCGCCGCGGTGCGGGCCGCCGCCGCGGAGCAGCCCCGCCTGGCCTGGCAGATCGCCGCCGCGCTGTACGGCTGGCTGTTCCGCCGGCACCACCGCGACCGCTGGGTGGAGCTCTACACGCTGGCCGTGCGGGCGGCCCGGGACGCCGGTGACGACAGCGGCGAGGCACTGATCGCCGGCCGGCTGGCCATTCCGCTGAGCCTGCTCGGCCGGCACGACGAGGCGGGGCGGTGGACCCGGCGGGCGTACGAGCTGCGCCACGCCACCGGTGACCGGCTCGGCGCGGCGACGGCCCTGCTGAACCTCGCCGCGATCGAGAACAACGCCGGTCGCCCCGAGGAGGCGATCCGCCGGCTGACCGAGGCCGAGGAACACAGCCGCACCCTGCCCGACGCCACCCACCTGCGCGCGCTGGTACGCAGCAACCTCGGTGAGGCCCACCTCCTCGCCGGACGGCACCGGGAGGCGGAGGTCCACTACACCGCCGCGCTGGGCATCGCCGAGAACGGCTGCGGACCGCGCGACGTGGCGGAGATCCTGGTCGGGCTGGCCCGCACCCACCGGGGCGCCGGAGATCCGGCGGGAGCCCTGCCGTACGCCGTGCGGGCGGTGGAGCAGGCCCGCGCGGCCGGCGACGTGCTGGTCGAGGCGGAGGCCCGGGAACAGCTCGGTCGGGCCCGGGTCGAGCGGGGCGACCGGGCCGGTGGGCTGCACGAGCTGCGGACGGCCCTGGCGGCGTACCGGCAGAAGGGCCATCGCGGCACCGCGGACCTCGCCCGGGACGTCGCCGCGCTGGCTGACCACCGGCGTTGAAAACGGAAGGTCCCGGCGCGGCGACCGCCGCACCGGGACCTTCCGTCACGCGTACGCGTCAGGCCACGCCGAGGTACGCCTCCTTGACCGCCGGGTCGTGCAGGAGGTCCTGACCGGAGCCCTCCTTGACGATCCGCCCGGTCTCCAGCACGTAGGCCCGGTGGGCGCGGGACAGCGCCTGCTGGGCGTTCTGCTCCACCAGCAGGACCGTGGTGCCCTGCTGGTTGATCTCCGTGATGATGTCGAAGATCTGCCGGATGACCATCGGGGCCAGACCCATCGACGGCTCGTCCAGCAGCAGCAGCTTCGGCCGGCTCATCAGCGCCCGACCGACCGCGAGCATCTGCTGCTCGCCGCCGGACAGGGTGCCACCGGGCTGCTTACGCCGCTCCCGCAGCCGCGGGAACATCTCCAGCACGCGCTCCAGGTCGGCCGCGATGCCGGCGGAGTCCCGCCGGGTGTACGCGCCCATGTCCAGGTTCTCCAGGACGGTCATGCCCGGGAAGATCTGCCGCCCCTCCGGGGACTGGCACAGGCCCCGGACCACCCGCAGGTCGGCGCGGAGCTTGCTGATGTCCTCGCCGTTGAAGGTGATCCGCCCCGCGGACAGCGCCCGGGTGCCGGAGATGGCCCGCATGGTGGTGGTCTTGCCGGCGCCGTTCGCGCCGATCAGGGCCACCACCTCACCCTCGTTCACGGTGAGGCTGATCCCGTGCAGCGCCTCGATCCGCCCGTAGGACACGGACACGTCGGCAAGCTCAAGCAGCATCGGTGGACTCCCCCAGGTAAGCGGCGACCACCCGCGGGTCCCGGCTGACCTCAGCCGGCGCCCCCTCGGCGATCTTCCGCCCGAACTCCAGCACCACGATCCGGTCCGTGACACCCATGACCAGGCGCATGTCGTGCTCGATCAGCAGCACGGTGACACCCATGTCCCGGATCTTGCGGATCAGTTCGAGCAGCTCCTCCTTCTCGGCCGGGTTGAACCCGGCCGCCGGCTCGTCCAGGCAGATCAGCTTCGGCTCGGTGCCGAGCGCCCGGGCGATCTCCAGCCGCCGCTGGTAGCCGTACGGGAGGTTGCGCGCCGCGTCGTTGGCCCGGTCGGCGATGCCGACGAACCGGAGCAGCTCCATCGCCTTGGCCTCGGCGGCCCGCTCCTCCAGCACGTGCCGGGACAACCCGAACGTGCCGGCGAACGAACGACGCAGCTGCTGCCAGGTGCGGGCCAGCCCCGACGTGGCGGTGACCTCCGGCAGCTCCTCCGGCTTCGGCCGCTTGCGCGGCACCCGGAACAGCGCGCCGGGCACGCTGGTCTTGTGCCGCGAGTCGGTGCCGACGATGACGTTCTCCAGCGCGGACATCTCGGGGAACAACCGGATGTTCTGGAACGTCCGGGAGATGCCCATCCGGCTGATCTGGTGCGGCTTGCGGCCGGTCACCTGCTCGCCACCGAACCGCACCGCGCCCGACGTCGGCTTGTAGACCCCGGTCATCACGTTGAAGCAGGTGGTCTTGCCGGCGCCGTTCGGGCCGATCAGGCCGAGGATCTCACCCTCGTGGATCTCGAAGCTGATCCCGTCGAGGGCGACCACGCCGCCGAAGCGCAGCGTGACGTTGTCGATCTCCAGTAGCGACCGGCGCGGTCCCGGCTGCGCCGGGATCTTCGGCGCCGCCGTGGTGGTGGTCTCGTCAGACATGAGCGGGCGCCTCCTCTGCCTCCGCCGCGCGGTCCTTCAACTCGCGGGTCCGCCGCCGGCTCGGGATCAGGCCCTGCGGACGCAGGATCATCACCAGCACCATGGCCAGACCGAACGCCAGCCAACGGTAGTCGGCGATCTCCCGGAACCGCTCCGGCAGGTACGCCAACAGCACCGCGCCCAGCGACACGCCGACCATGTTGCCCGAGCCGCCGACGACGACCATCGCGACGAAGAGGATCGACAGGTTGACGTTGAACTGGGTCGGGTCGATGAACGCGTACCGGCTGGCGAAGAGCATGCCCGCCAGGCCACCCAGGGCGGCGCCGATGGCGAACGCCCAGAGCTTGAACTTGAACGGGTAGACACCCATCACCGCGGCGGCGTCCTCGTCCTCGCGGACCGCGAGCCAGGCCCGGCCCACCCGGCTGTGCTCCAGCCGGCGGACGGCGAAGACCATCACCACCACCACCGTGATCGCCAGCCAGTACCACGGCTTGACGTCGACCAGGCCGAAGAGCTGGTTGTCCGTCGACGGCGGACCCTCCGGCCCGGGAATCGCCGAGATGCCCTGCGGACCGTTGGTGAGGCTCTCCGAGTTCCGCGCGACGATCCGGATGATCTCCCCGAAGCCGAGCGTGACGATGGCCAGGTAGTCACCGCGCAACCGCAGCGTCGGCCAACCCAGCAGCACCCCGGAGATGAGGGTCAGCACCAGCGCGAGCATCGCGCAGATCGCCCAGGTCACCGCCCAGGTCTGCGGCAGGTCGAACTCCCGCTGGAACCACTTGACCACCGGCGAGTTCACCGAGCCGAACAGACCCACGCTGTACGCGCCGATGGCGAAGAAGCCGATGTAGCCCAGGTCGAGCAGACCGGCCAGACCGATCACCACGTTCAGGCCGACCGCCACCAGCACGTAGACGGCGCAGGTGAACAGCACACCGGCCCAGTTGCTGCCACCGTCGATCGAGTCGGTGCGCAGGTTGTTCAGACCCGGGACGACCAGGTTGCCGGGCAGCTTGCCCAGCCACGGCAGGCAGTAGACGAACACGATCAGGGCCACGCCGGCCAGCCTGCGCTGCCACTTCGGCAGCGCCCGCCACCGCTCCCCGATCCCACCCAGCGCGCCCACGCGCCGGCGGTCCAGACTGCGAATCTTGTCGATCATGCTCGGGCCCTCCCCAGCGACTCGCCCAGCAGGCCGGTGGGACGGAACATCAGCACCACGACCAGCACGACGAACGCGATGACGTCCTCCCACTCCGAGCTGAAGAGGGTGGCACCGTAGACCTCGACGAGGCCGAGGAACAGACCGCCGACCAGCGCTCCGCGCAGGTTGCCGATGCCACCGAGCACGGCGGCGGTGAACGCCTTCAGGCCCAGCACGAAGCCGATGCTGCTCTGGGTGATACCGAACCGCATGCTCCACAGCAGGGCGGCGGCGCCGGCCATGATCCCGCCGAGCACGAAGATCAGCATGATCACGCGCTCCTGGTTGACGCCCATCAGGGCCGCCGTCTCCGGGTTCTGCGCGACCGCCCGCACTCCCCGGCCGTACCGGGTGCGGTTGATGAACCAGTCCAGGGCCGCCATCATCGCCAGGACGGACACGAAGACGATCAGCTGGATGTTGTTGATCTCGATCCCGGCGATCTCGATGACCGTCTTCTGTTCGAGGATCGTCGGCATGCCGAGGATGATCCGCTCCCGCGAGAACATCGAGGGCACCGCGCCACCGAGCAGCCGCGGCAGCAGCAGGCCGAAGACCTCCACCAGGACCAGCGACACGCCGATCGCGGTGATCAGGAAGATCAGGGGCGGCGCGTTCTTCCGCCGCAGGGGTCGGTAGGCGATCCGTTCGATCGCCAGGGCGGTGCCGCCGGAGGCTATCGCCGCCACGATCAGACCGAGCACCAGGAAGAGGATCGCCTGGCCGATCGGGGGGTTGTTCTCCACACCGAACGCGGTCCACAGGCCCAGCACCGCGAAGGTGCCGACCATGAACACCTCGGAGTGGGCAAAGTTGATCAGACGCAGGACGCCGTAGACGAGGGTGTAGCCCAGGGCGATCAGGGCGTAGATGGCCCCCTTGGACAACCCGTCGACGGTGTGCTGGCCGAAGTGGCCGAAGAGGTCGTCGAAATTCACCAGGTCTCCTTGCATCGAATACGGCCGGGGCCAAGACCCCGGCCGTACTCCCATGACATGACGTCAGCTGAGCTTGAGCTCCTGCAGCGGCTCGAACGCCGTGCCCTTGATCTGGTAGGACCAGATGACGACCTTGGTCGGGTCGACGTCACCGTTCTCCGCGAACTTGACGTACTTCGACACGCCCTGCTTGTCGTAGGCCTTCACGAACGCCAGGATGTCGGCGCGGCTCTTCTTGCCGTCCTTGAACGCGTCCACGTAGATCTGCGCGGCGTCGAAGCCCTCCGCACCGTAGGAGCCCGGCGCCTGGCCGTACGCCTTCTGGTAGTCGGCGGCGAAGCTGCCACCGGCCTTGTCGGCCGGGAGGCACGGGCAGGTGATGATGCTGCCCTCGGCGCCACCGGAGGCACCCTCGGGGAACGCCGGGTCGTACAGACCGTCCGGGCCGACGAACTTGGCCTTGATGCCGGCGGCGCGCATCTGACGCACCAGCGGCGCGGCCTCACGGGTGTAGCCGCCGTAGAACACGAAGTCGGCACCCGCGGCCTTGATCTTGGCGATCGTCGGGTCGAACTGCGACTGCCGCTCCTGGATCTTGTCGCTGCCGGCGAGGAGCGGGCCGAGGTTCTTGCCCAGCTCGGCGGTGATGCCCGCGCCGTAGGCGCTGCCGTCGTCGATCATGAAGACCTTGGTCGCGTTCTGCGACTTCACGTACGTCGACACCGCGCCACCCTGGGTGGCGTCGTTGCCGACCACCCGGAAGAAGGACTTGTTGCCCTTCGAGGTCAGGTCGGTCCGGGTCGCCGACGGGCTGACCATGGCAAGGCCCGCGGCCTCGTAGACCGGCATCGTCGCGTCGGTCTCGGCGGAGAAGTGGCCACCGATGACGCCGAGGAACGAGGCGTCACCGGCGACCTCGTTGGCGATCGGGGTCGCCTGCGCCGCGTCGCCCTGGGTGTCGAACTCCTGCAGGGTGATCTGGCAGTCGGCGTTCGCGTCGTTGTGCTGCTTGATGGCGAGCTTCGCGCCGTTGAGCGACGGCAGCACCAGACCCGCGTTGTCACCGCTGAACGCGCCGAAGATAGCGATCTTGCCGCCACACTCGCCGGACGCGGTGTCGTCACCACTGGTGTCCTGGCACCCTGCGGCGGCAACCAGCACCGCGGCAAGCGCGGCAGTACCCAGCGCCCTTGAATAGCTTCGCCTCACGGCTTCCTGACCTCCTCGAGAAGCAGGTGGGCGATTGATTCCGAGAGTTGGCGACAGGACAGCCCGCACCACCACCACCCGGCAGGGACGCCCCCTGCGTTACGGCTCGTGATGGCGGAGCGTACCGACACTCCTACGGTCTAGGAAGGCCTGGGAACGGGGTCTGCGAAACCGTTACGAAGACGTGCGGGATCAAGACGATCGCCGTAACAGGTCAATCCCCTGACCGGTCCTTAGACCCGCACCCATCCAAAACGTGAGACAGTTTCGGCCCCACCGACAGCGGCCTTGACCAGCATGCGGTCAGTCCACCGCCGACGCGGGCGCCGACCACAGCGCCCCACCGCCGCCATCGTCGGTGGCCATCCACCAACGGTCACCCACCGCAACCATCGTCACGTCCCGATCCGGCCCCGCCGGCACCGCCGCCGGCAGCGCCACCTCCCGCCACGACCCACCCCGGTCGCCGGACACCCACAGCCGGTGCTGCCGCCCGTCGGAGACCGCCGCCAGCAACCGGCCCCCCGCACCGGCCAACCCGGCAACCGTCGGCACACCCTCCCCCGGCCGACCGAAACCACCCCCGGCGACCCACCCGCCCGACTCCTCCCGCCACGCGCCGAACGTCCGCCCGCGCAGCCCCACCGCCACCGCACCGCCCTCGACGGCCACGACCCGCTGCAACTCCTCGTACTCGGTCGTGCCCGGCAGCGTCGTCCGCCGCCAGGTCCGCCCGTCCGCGGACACCCAGGCCACCGGATCCCGGTCGATCCGCCCCTTGGCCAGCACCCCGCCCACCGCCAGCCAACCCCCGACCGTGCCGGTGCCGTCGAACGCCCAGGTCACCCCGCGCCCGTCCGAGGCCAACTCCGGCGCGCCCTCCAGCAGCGCGAACTCCGCCGCGTCCGGCGACACCCAGGCCGCCGCCCCGCTGGACCGGTTGCCCACGATCAACCACCCGCCCGGCCCGCCGGACATCCGGGACACGTTCACCGCCGTCGGGCCGCCGTACGTCTCGAACGACGCCGACACCTCCACCAGCGCGCCGTCCGCGCGCTGCCGCCAGGTGCTCACCCGGGGATAGCCGTGCGCGCCGCCGACCTTCGCGCCCACCATCGCCGGCACACCCTCGCGGCAGCCCACCGACAACAGGACGTTCTGCCGGCCGTAGAACGACTCCGCCACCACCGACAGCGACGACCACGCCGAACCGTCGGCACTCACCCAGGCCGCCGGCCGGGTGGCGCCCGCCGCGTCGGCGACACCGCCCACCACGAACCACCGGCCGGCGCACGCCACCGCGTCGCGCAGCAGCACCCGACCCTTCGGACCCGGCGGGTCGGGCAGCGTCAGCCGCTGCCAGGCCACCTCGGCCGGCGCGGGAACGTCACCGTCGACCCGGGGCGCGGAATCACAGCCGGACAGCAGCACGGCGGCCACGCCGAGCACCGCCCACCACCACCGCCTGCGCATGGATCCGATGCTATCGATCGGCGGGCCGCGGCGGTGACCCTCGGACGCGTACGACTCAGGTGGCCGGCCGGGCCACCTCGCCGCCGGCGGTCTCCGCGAGGATCCGCTCGGCGACCTCCTTCATGGTCATCCGGTGGTCCATCGCGGTGCGCTGGATCCACTTGAAGGCCTGCGGCTCGGTCATCCCGTAGGTCGTCATCAGCGCGCCCTTGGCGCGCTCCACCGTCTTGCGGATCTCCAGCCGGTCGGTCAGGCCGGCGACCTCCGCCTCCAGGGCGGAGATCTCCGAGTAGCGGGACAGCGCGATCTCCACCGCCGGGACCAGGTCGCTCTTCTGGAAGGGCTTCACCAGGTACGCCATCGCGCCGGCCGCCCGCGCCCGCTCCACCAGGTCACGCTGGCTGAACGCGGTCAGGATGATCACCGGGGCGATCCGCGCGCCGGCGATCCGCTCGGCGGCGGCCAACCCGTCCATGATCGGCATCTTGATGTCGAGGATGACCAGGTCCGGCTTGAGGTCCTCGGCCAGCCGGACGGCGGTCTCGCCGTCACCGGCCTCGCCGACGACCTCGTAACCCTCCTCGACCAGCATCTCGGCGAGGTCCAGCCGGATGAGCGCCTCGTCCTCGGCGATCAGTACGCGCCTGCGCTCGGCATCCGTCTGCGTCTCGGTCACGAGCCACTCCCACCAGTCTGTGCCCGACACCCGACCGGCCGGGTGCCACGACCCATAGCGTAGTAGGTAACCTGTTCATGCCGAGAGACCGAAGCCCCTGTAGTCCAATGGCAGAGACGATGCACTCAAACTGCATACAGTGTGGGTTCGAATCCCACCGGGGGCACCGAAGATGTCATACGTGTGTTCGAAGATGCTCGTGTGCATCCACCCGAGATCCGCGCGCAAGCTTTGGAGATCTTCCTGGCCGGCGCCACAGTGGCCGATACGGCCCGCGCTGTCGGGGTCTCCTATCCGACAGTACGACACTGGTGCAAGATTCGAGCCGAACCGAAGCTGGCGAGCACCGCACTGCGCTGCTTCCGATGCCGGCGGGACGCCGGCATCGGAAGCCACGCCCACTATGCCTACCTACTAGGCCTCTACCTGGGCGACGGCCATCTGACCACCTCTTCCCGGGTTCCGGTGCTCCGGATCTCGTGCAGCAATGCATGGCCCGGCCTGGTCAGCGCCTGTGACGACGCGATGCGGGCCGTACTGGCCCGTAACGTGCAACGGGTCCAGCAACCTGGCTGCGTCAGCGTCCAGAGCAGCGGCACCCACTGGCCGTGTCTGTTCCCGCAGCACGGGCCGGGAAAGAAGCACGAGCGGTCCATCGTCCTCGCCGACTGGCAGCGCGAGATCGTCGAGCGACACCCCGGTCATTTCCTGCGCGGCCTGTTCCACTCCGACGGCTGCCGGTTCAGCAACCGGGTCACCACCCGCGGCAAGGAGTACGTCTACCCCCGCTACATGTTCAGCAACGAGTCGGCCGACATCATGGCCCTGTGCAGGTGGGCGCTGGACCTGCTCGACATCGCCTGGCGGATGAACCGCCGCAACTGCCTGTCGGTGGCCCGCCGGGACGCGGTCGCCGCCCTCGACCGTCACGTCGGCCCGAAGTCCTGACGGCGGCACGCTCCCGGCCGGCCTCCGTCCGTCCGACCCGGCGAAGATCCCCTCGACTTCAGTGAAGTCGGGCTGACAGACCGACCCGGACACCCCGACATCAGTGAAGCCGAGTCGATCAGTGAACCGGCGGGGCGGTCGGGCCGTCCCGGGGGCCTTCAGGCGAGTCCGGCGAGCGCCTGCTTTAGGTCGGCGCGCAGGTCCTCCGGGTCCTCCAGCCCCACCGACAGGCGGAGCAGTCCGGCGGCCGGCTTCACCTCGCCCCGCACCGGCCGGTGGGTGAGCGACGCCGGGTGCTGGATGAGGGTGTCGACGCCGCCGAGGGAGACCGCGTGGGTGATCAGCCGGCAGCCGTCGGCGACGGTCGCCGCGGCGGGCGCGCCGCCGCGTACCTCGAAGGCGAGCAGGCTGCCCGGGCCGGAGAGCTGGCGGCCGACCAGCCCGGCCGGGTCGTGCAGCGACGGGTGGTGCACGCGCGCGACGGCCGGGTGGGTGGCGAGCCAGGCGGCGAGTTTCTCCGCGCCGGCCTGTTGGGCGCGGACCCGCAACGGGAGGGTTTGCAGGCCGCGGTGCAGCAGGTACCCGCCGAGCGGGTGCAGGACGGCGCCGGTGAGGGCGCGGACCTGGCGCAGCCGGGCGGCCCAGTCGGTGTCGCAGGCGACGACGCCGGCCAGGACGTCGCCGTGCCCGCCGATGCTCTTGGTGGCGCTGTGCAGGACGAGGGCGGCGCCGTGTCGGGCGGGTCGCTGGAGGACCGGGGTGGCGACGGTGTTGTCGACCAGCAGGGGCACGTCGCCGGCGGCGCGGGCGAGGGCGGCGATGTCGACCAGGTCGAGGGTGGGGTTGGCCGGGGTCTCGGCGACGACCAGAGCGGTGTCGGGGCCGACGGCGGTGGCGACCTCGTCGGGGCGGGCCCAGGTGACGGTGGTGCCGAGCAGGCCGGTGGCGAGCACGTGGTCGGTACCGCCGTAGAGGGGGCGGACGGCGACGACGTGTCGTTTCCCGTCGCGGGTGGCGGCGAGCAGGGTGGCGGTGAGGGCGGCCATCCCGCTGGCGAAGGCGACCGCTTCGGCGGTTTCCTCCAGGGCGGCCAGGGCGGTTTCGAAGCGGGCCACGGTGGGGTTCCAGAGCCGCTGGTAGACGGCGCCGCCGTCGGCCGGGAGGGTGCCTCCGGTGGCCAGGGTCTCGTAGGCGGCGCCGCCGGCGTCGACCGAGGGCAGCGGGTTGGTGGTGGAGAGGTCGATCGGCGGTACGTGGACGCCGAGGGCGGCGAGGTCGTCGCGGCCGGCGTGCACGGCTCGGGTGTCCACGGTCGTCATGCCGGAAGGATCGAACATCCGGTCGTCAGCAGGCAACAGATCAGAAGGAGATTCTGTTAAGGCCCTAGATCAGGTGGATTGTTCGGTGCAGGATGATCGCATGCCCCTCGCAGCGAATGATGTGCGGCCGTACGCGGCCCTGGACGACACCGACCGCGCGATCCTGGCCGAGTTGACCGCCGACGGTCGGCTACCGAACAACGCGCTCGCCGAACGGGTGGGGGTGGCGCCGTCGACGTGCCTGACGCGTACCCGGGCGCTGCGCGACTGCGGGGCGATCCGCGGGTTCCACGCCGAGGTGGATCCGGCGGCGTTGGGCCTGCCGTTGCAGGCGCTGGTGTCGGTGCGGTTGACCGCGCACGCGCGGGCGGCGGTGGACGCGTTCCGGGCCCGGTCGGTGCGCCTGCCGGGGGTGGTGTCGGTGTTCCATGTGGCGGGCGCGGAGGACTACGTGCTGCATGTGCGGGCGGCGTCGTCGGCGGCGCTGCGGGACTGGGTGCTGGACCACCTGGCGGTCGACCCGGCGGTGCAGCACACCCAGACCAGCCTGATCTTCGAGCAGGCCCGGGGCGTGGGCTGAGCGGCGGCTCCGGCGTGGGATGCGGCACGATCCGGAACAAACCCGGCGCGCGGTGGGTTGGTGTCCCATGTGATCGACGTACCCCTGTCTGTTCTTGACCTTGCGCCGGTGGCGGCCGGCGCCTCCGCCGGCGACGCCCTCCGGCACACCACCGAGCTGGCCCGGCGCACCGAGGAGCTGGGCTATCACCGGTTCTGGGTGGCCGAACACCACAACATGCCGGCGATCGCCTCGTCCGCGCCGGCGGTGCTGCTCGCGCACCTGGCCGCCAACACCGGCACCATCCGGTTGGGTTCCGGTGGCGTGATGCTGCCCAATCACGCCCCGCTGGTGGTGGCCGAGCAGTTCGGCACCCTGGAGGCGCTGCATCCGGGCCGCATCGACCTGGGCATCGGGCGGGCGCCCGGCACCGACCAGGTGACCGCGTTGGCGCTGCGCCGGACGATGGAGGGGTTGTCCGCGGAGGGGTTCCCCCGGGAGTTGGCGGACCTGATGAACTACTTCAGCGGTGACCAGCCGGGGCCGATCACGGCGACGCCCGGCCGGGGTCAGCAGCCGGCGGTATGGCTGCTCGGGTCCAGCGGTTTCAGTGCCCAGCTGGCCGGCCTGCTGGGGTTGCCGTTCTCGTTCGCGCACCACTTCAGCGCGCAGCACACGCTGCCCGCGCTGGCGCTGTACCGGCAGAGCTTCCGGCCGTCCCGGTGGCTGGAGAAGCCGTACGCGATGGTCGCGGTGAACGCGGTGTGCGCGGACACCGACGAGCGGGCCGAGTGGCTGGCCGGGCCGGCCGGGTTGTCGTTCCTGCGGCTGCGTTCGGGGCGTCCGGAGCCGTTGGCCACGCCGGAGGAGGCGGCGGCGTACCCGTACACCGACGTGGAGCGCGAGTTCATGGCGCAGCGCCGGGAGGGGCAGGCGACCGGGTCGCCGGAGACCGTCGCCCGGCAGCTCGGTGACCTGCTGGCCCGGACCGGGGCGGACGAGCTGATGCTCACCACGCTGGTGTACGACATCGGCGACCGGGTGCGCTCGTTCGAGCTGATCGCCGAGAAGGTGGCCGGTGGCCTGCGCCGGAAGGTCTGAAACACGATCTTCATGTCGGCGTCACCCGGCCGACCCGGATGGCGCATAGTTTTGTGTCCGGTGGTGGTACGGCATTCCCGGTCGGGACGGGTCGGGGATGCCGCGGTGTGGCGCACCGGGCCGGAGCTGAGCGGATTCCGCGGCTGCGGCCCGGTGCCTCACCGTAGGCGGTCCCGACGGGGAGCGCCAGGGTCGCCGCTCAGCGGAGGTGGATCCTCGGGGTGGGCGGGGCGGCCATGCCGTCGCCGATGAAGAACCCGGGGTGCGGGGGCTGGTTGTAGGCGGTGTTCTGCCAGGCGATGGCCACCCGATACTGCGGGTCGTGCATCAGGGTGTGGATCCGGGTGCTGGTCGGCGTCGGGGTGCTGTAGATCCGTAGGGCCCGGCTGTCGCTGGTGCGCCAGACGACCTCCTCCCGCCAGTCACCGAGGAGGTCCGCCGACAGTGCCGGGGTGGACTTGGTGCCGTTGTTGGCGGCCACGCCGCTGCCGGTGAGCAGCCGGGTGTCGCCGCCGGTGCCGTACTTGTCGATCCGGGTGGCGTCGAGCAGTTCGCGCACCGGGTCGCCGTCCCACCAGATGAGGAAGTTGGTGGACGACGGCTTGCGGCCGACGTTCTGCCCCCGCGTGTTGAGCAGGCCGGACACCGCCGACGACCAGGACTCGGCGCCGGGGCTGCCGGCCCAGATGTCGCCGGAGACGCCGCGGCCGTTGTCGCCGCCGGTCGCGGTGGACCAGAGGACCTGACCGGTGCGGGCGTCGGCGAACCAGGAGCTGGGCTTGCTGCCGTCCTCGCTGACCTTGAAGTACTCCAGGCCGGGGCGGGACGGGTCGAGGTCGCCGACGTGCCCGGCGTCGCCGTGGCCGTGGCCGGTGGACCAGAGCAGCCGGCCGTTGTCGTCGATGGTGGCCGCGCCGTACACGATCTCCTGCCGGCCGTCGGCGTCGACGTCGGCGACGGACAGGCTGTGGTTGCCCTGGCCGGCGGCGGCGGAGTTGCCGGAGGCGTTCGAGTCGAACGTCCACCGCCGGGTGAGGGTGCCGTCGCGGAAGTCCCAGGCGGCGATGACGGCCCGGGTGTAGTAGCCCCGGGCCATGATCAGCGAGGGTCGTTCGCCGTCCAGGTACGCGGTGCCGGCGAGGAACCGGTCGACCCGGTTGCCGTAGTTGTCGCCCCAGGAGGACACGGTGCCGCGCGGCGGGTCGTAGTTGACGGTGGACAGGGCGGCGCCGGTACGACCGTCGAACATGGTCAGGAACTCGGGTCCGGCCAGGACGTACCCGGAGGAGTTACGGTGGTCGGCGGAGGAGTTGCCGATCACCTGTCCGGTGCCGGACCGGGTGCCGTCGGCGGTCTTCATGGCCACCTCGGCGTCCCCGTCGCCGTCGTAGTCGTACACCTGGAACTGGGTGTAGTGCGCGCCGGCACGGATGTTGCGGCCCAGGTCGATCCGCCACAGCCGGGTGCCGGTCAGGGTGTACGCGTCGACGTACACGTTGCCGGTGTAGCCGCTCTGCGAGTTGTCCTTGGCGTTGGACGGGTCCCACTTGACGACGAACTCGTAGCGTCCGTCGCCGTCGAGGTCGCCGACGCTGGCGTCGTTGGCGGAGTAGGAGTACGACTCCCCGCCCGGCGTGCTGCCGCCGGCCGGCACCTGCAACGGCACGTCGAGGTAGCCGGCCGGGAACTGTGCCGCCGACGCGGAGGCCGGCTGTTCCGCGCCGTTCACCACGGCCCGCACGGTGTACGCGGCACCGGCCGGCGCGCCACCGTCGAGGTAGTTGGTGGCACCGGTGATCGGGCTGGCGTTGACCCGGGTGGCGCCCCGGTAGAGGTTGAAGGAGACGCCGCTGACCTCGGTGCCGAGCAGCCGCCACGAGACCAGGTTGTCGCTGCCGGACCGGACGCTCACCAGGCCCCGGTCGAGATCCTCCATCTGCACCCCTCCGCTGGTCGGCGGCGGCGTGGTGGGTGGCGGGGTGGTCGGTGGGGCGGTGGTGGGCGGCGGGGTCGTCGGCGGGGTGGTGGTGGGTGGCGCGGTCGTCGGCGGGGTGGTCGGCGCGCCGGTGCAGGTGGTGCCGTTGAGGGCGAAGGTGGCGGGCGCCGGGTTGCTGCCGCCGGTCCAGGACCCGTTGAAGCCGAACGTGGTGCTGCCGTTGGTGGGGATCGCGGCGTTGTAACCGGCGTCGCGCGCGTTCACCTGCGCGCCGGACTGGGTGACGGTCGCGTTCCACGCCTGGGTGACCTGCTGGCCGCCGGTGAAGGTCCAGGTCAGGGTCCAGCCGGCGACCGGGTCGCCGAGGTTGGTGACGGTGACGTTGGCGCCGAAGCCGCCCTGCCACTGGCTGCTGACCTGGTAGTCGACGCGGCAGCCGGCGGCGGCAGCCGAGGCGGCGACGGTGGCGACCGTGCCGGCGGTGAGGGTCGCCGCCGTCGCTGCGGCGAGCAGCGCGAGGCGACGGGGGGAGACGTGCATGGGTGTCCTCCGCGGGAGGTGGACGCGCGGCGACCCGGCGACCGGCCTGCCCGGGCCGGCGGAGGGAAGGCGCCGCGCTGGCGGCGTTGGTGGTCCGACGCGCGTGGTCAGCGTCGGCGAAGCGGCTCCGCGCACCTCGGATGCTAAGGCAAGCGCTTTCTCGCCACAATGCGCACCGGCCGCGCGGCCCCCTCACCCCTTGCCTCCGGAACCATTTGTTGATCGACTCGTGGGCGTGGCCGAGCACATGACACCCGAGGAGTTCCGCCGCGCCGGCTATGCCGTGGTGGACTGGATCGCGGACTACTGGACGACGCTCGGGCAGCGCCCGGTGACGTCGGCGGAGCCGCCCGGCGCGCTCGCCGCCGAGCTGCCCGACGGTCCGACCGCGCACGGCGAGCCGGTCGACGCGGTCCTGGCCGACCTGGACCGGCTGGTCGCGCCCCGGCTGACCCACTGGCAGCACCCGGGCTTCTTCGGCTACTTCCCGGCGAACACCTCCGGCCCCAGCGTGCTGGGCGACCTGGTCAGTTCCGGCCTCGGCGTGCAGGGCATGCTCTGGGCCACCGGCCCGGCCTGCACCGAACTGGAGACGGCGATGCTGGACTGGCTCGCCGACCTGATGGACCTGCCGGAACGGTTCCGCTCCACCGGCGCCGGCGGCGGCGTCATCCAGGACTCCGCCTCCTCGGCGACCCTGGTGGCCACCCTCGCGGCGTTGCACCGGGCCGGCGACGGGCGCTGGCGGGCGGCCGGCGTCGACCGCCGGTACCGGGCCTACACCTCCACCCACGGGCACTCCTCGATCGAGAAGGCCGCGCGGATCGCCGGCCTGGGCGGCGACGGCGTACGTCAGGTCGAGGTGGACCCGGCCACGCAGGCGCTGCGGCCGGAGGCGCTGCGCGCCGCCATCGAGGCCGACCGCGCCGCCGGAGACGTGCCGGCGATCGTCGTGGCGACCATCGGCACCACCTCCACCACCGCCGTCGACCCGCTGCCGGAGATCGGGCGGATCTGCGCGGAGTACGGGATCTGGCTGCACGTCGACGCCGCGTACGCCGGGTCCGCCGCGGTCTGCCCCGAGTTGCGCTGGTCGCACGCCGGGCTGGAGTACGCCGACTCGTACTGCTTCGACCCGCACAAGTGGCTGCTCACCGGCTTCGACTGCGACGCGTTCTGGGTGGCCGACTCCGGCGAGCTGATCGAGGCGCTGACGGTGCTGCCGGAGTACCTGCGCAACACCGCCACCGAGTCCGGCGCGGTGATCGACTACCGGGACTGGCAGGTGCCGCTGGGCCGCCGCTTCCGCGCGCTGAAGCTCTGGTTCGTGCTGCGCTGGTACGGCGTCGAGGGGCTGCGCGCACACATCCGCTCGGGCGTGGCGCTGGCCGCGCGGTTCGCCGACCGGGTACGCGCCGACGACCGCTTCGAGCTGGCCGCGCCGCACCCGTTCTCGCTGGTCTGCTTCCGGCTACTCGGCGACGACGCGGCCAACGCGGAGCTGCTCGCCCGGGTGAACGCCACCGGCCGGGTGCACCTGACCCACACCCGGGTCGACGGCCGGTACACCCTGCGACTCGCGGTCGGCTCTCCGCACACCACCGCCGCGCACGTCGACGAGGCGTGGGACCTGCTCGCCGGCACCGCCGCCCGGTAGCGCGCGGGTCACGGCCTCCCGGCCGGAGCGCCGGCCGGCACCGCCACGGTGGAACCCGTGGCGGTCGCGTCGGCCGCGGTCGCGTCGCCGACGGTCGCGTCGAGGGCCGTCGCGGCGAGGGCGCGGGACCGGCGGGCCCGGCGCAGGGCACGGACGGCGAAGGTCAGGGCGACGATCCAACCGATGGCCAGCAGCGCGTACACGACCGGCCGGGCGGCGCCACCGACCTCGGCGGAGCGCATCAGGGTGCGGGCGTTGGTCAGCACGATGACGCCGCCGATCGCGGCGCCGAGCAGTTGGGCGGGGACGATCCGGACCAGCCAGGCGGCCACCGGGGCGGCGATCAGGCCACCGATGAGCAGGGCGGCCACCATGGGCAGCAGGAAGCCCTCCGAGCCGAGACCGATGAGGAAACCCACGCTGGCGGCACCGGCCACCACGAACTCGGCGGTGTCCACCGAGCCGATCACGCGGCGCGGCTCCATCCGGCCGCTGACCAGCAGCGCCGGGGTGGCCACCGGGCCCCATCCCCCGCCGCCGGTGGCGTCGACGAAGCCGGCGACCAGGCCGAGCGGGCCGAGGAACCGCCCGCGCAGCCGGCCGCCGCGCCGGTCGGTGCGCAGCGGGCGGGAGAAGCGCACCAGCAGGTACGCCCCGAGGGTGAACAGGATGCCGGCCATCCAGGGTGCCGCGGACTCGGTGGAGATCGAGCTGAGGAACGTGGCCCCGGCGAAGGCGCCGAGCGCCCCGGGGATCGCGATGCGTCCGACCACCCGCCAGTCGACGTTGCCGAACCGCCAGTGCGCCACCCCGGCGGCGAGCGTGGTGCCCACCTCGGCCAGGTGGACCGATGCCGACGCGGCGGCCGGGGCGACTCCGACGAGCAGGAGCAGGGTGGACGACGTCAGCCCGTACGCCATGCCGAGCGCGCCGTCGACCAGCTGGGCGGCCAGGCCGACCAGTGCGAGTACCAAGAGCTTGCGCACGGCGCCTCCCGACTTTTCGGCATCTCCTATCGACTTGGTCGACAATGCGGGATACGGACGCCCCGGGTCAAGCCCCCGTTCGGTCAGTGAGACGACACCACAAGCCCGGTCCACGTCGATCCAGCCGACGCGCGCGGCGCGGAGGCGGGGGTAGGGATCAGGTCCAGGCGCGGGGGTCGGCGGCCAGCTCGGTGATCCGGTCGGGCAGCGTGCCCGTCGCCACGTCGGCGACGGTGACCAGTTCGAGGATCTCCCGTTCGCTGGCCCGCAGCGCGATCCAGACATCCTGCAGGGCCCGGGCCGCCCCGTGGTAGCCGAGCTGCTCCGGGCGCTGCCCGCGCACGTGGGCGAGCGGCCCGTCGATCACCCGGATCACCTCGGCGAGGGAGATCTCGTCCGCCGGCCGGGCCAGCCAGTAGCCACCCTCGGGGCCACGCTGGGCGTGCACGACGCCGCCACGGCGCAGTTGCAGCAGGATGCTCTCCAGGAACTTCGGCGGGATCTCCTGCGCCCGGGCGATCTGTTCGGCGGTCACCGGGCGGCTACGACCGGGCGCGGCGCCACCGGTCACCGAGGCCAGCTCGGCGACCGCTCGGAGGGCGTAGTCGACCCGGGCGGAGAGGCGCATGCCGCACAGGTTAGCCCCCGGTGGCCCCCGGCCGGACGATCACCCCTCGGCCGATCGGGCACGGGTGACGTGCGGGCGGTCAGGCGCCGACGCGGCGCAGCAGGCCCTCCTGGACGGCGCTGGCGATCTGCCGCCCGTCCTCGGTGAACATGCGACCACTGGCCAGGCCCCGCGCGCCCGACGCGGAGGGGCTCCAGCAGTCGTAGAGGAACCACTCGTCGGCCCGGAACGACCGGTGGAACCACAGGGCGTGGTCCAGGCTCGCACCGACCACCCCACCGGGTCCCCAGACCTCGCCGTGCACCGAGAGCACCGAGTCCAGCAGGGTCAGGTCGGAGGCGTACGCCAGGGCGCAGGCGTGCAGCAGCGGATCGTCGGGCAGCTTGCCGTCGATGCGCATCCAGACCCGCTGGTGCGGGTCGGCGGGGCGGTCGCCGGGGCGGACCCAGCCCGGCTCGCCCACGTAGCGGACGTCGATCGGGCGCGGGATCTGCCCCCACATGCCCAGCCGCTCCGGGTAGCGGGCCAGCCGCTCGGACATCGTCGGCACGTCGTCCGGCCCGGGCACGTCCGGCGGTGTCGGCGAGTGGTGGTCCAGGCCCTCCTCGGGGCGCTGGAAGGACGCCGACATGAAGAAGATCGGCTTGTCGTGCTGGAGCGCCACCGCCCGGCGGACCGAGAAGGAACGGCCGTCGCGGATGTTCTCCACCTCGTAGGCGATCGGTTCGGCCGGGTCACCGGCACGCACGAAGTAGCCGTGCAGGGAGTGCACCACGCGCTCCGGGTCGACGGTGCGGCCGGCGGCGACCAGGGCCTGTCCGGCGACCTGGCCGCCGTACACCCGCTGCGGGCCGACCGGCGGGCTGATGCCCCGGAAGGACATCTCCCCGGTCGGGGTCAGGTCGAGGACCTCCAGCAGCTGGTCGACCGCGGCCTGGCCCGTCGCGACCCGGCCGCCGTTCACTGCTGGGCCCGGGCGGCGGCCGCGTCGACCAGGGATCCGAGCTGGTGTACGCGCAGCGTGTTGGTGGAGCCGGGAGTGCCGGGCGGGCTGCCGGCCACGATCACCACGTAGTCGCCGGGGTTGGCGTGGTGCAGGCCGAGCAGCGCCTCGTCGACCTGCCGGAACATGTCGTCGGTGTGCTGCACGAACGGCATCAGGAAGGTCTCCACGCCCCAGGAGAGCGCGAGCTGGCTGCGCACCTCCGGCACCGGGGTGAAGGCCAGCAGCGGCAGGTCGCAGTGCAGCCGGGACAGCCGCTTGACGGTGTCGCCGGTCTGCGAGAAGGCGACCAGCGCCTTGGCGCCGATGGCACGGGCGATCGAGGAGGCGGCGACGGTCAGCGCGCCGCCGTGGGTGCGCGGGTCGTGCTGGAGCCGGGGCACCCCGATCGAACCGGACTCGGTGGTGGTGATGATCTTGGCCATGGTGCTGACCGTGAGCACCGGGTACTTGCCGACGCTGGTCTCGCCGGAGAGCATCACCGCGTCCGCGCCGTCGAGCACGGCGTTGGCGACGTCGGAGGCCTCGGCGCGGGTCGGCCGCGAGTTCTCGATCATCGAGTCGAGCATCTGGGTGGCCACGATGACCGGCTTGGCGTTCTCCCGGCACAGCTGCACGGCCCGCTTCTGCACCAGCGGCACCTGGTCCAGCGGAAGCTCCACGCCGAGGTCGCCGCGGGCGACCATGATCCCGTCGAAGGCGAGCACGATCGCCTCCAGGTGGTCCACCGCCTCGGGCTTCTCGACCTTGGCCAGCACCGGGCGGACCACGCCCTCCTCGGCCATGATCGAGTGGACGAGCTTGATGTCCTCGGCGGAGCGGACGAACGACAGCGCGACCAGGTCGACGCCGAGGCCGAGGGCGAACCGCAGGTCCTCGGCGTCCTTGTCGGACATCGCGGGGACGCTGACCGCCACGTTCGGCAGCGACACGCCCTTGTTGTTGGAGACCGGCCCGCCCTCGGTGACCAGGGCACGGATGTCGTTGCCGGTGACGTCGGTGACCTCCACGGCGACCCGACCGTCGTCGATCAGCAGGCGGTCGCCGGGCTTCACCTCCTGCGGCAGCTTGCGGTAGGTGCAGGAGACCCGGTCCCGGGTGCCGAGGACCTCGTCGCCGGTGATCACCACCGAGTCGCCGGTACGCCACTCGTGCGGACCGTCGGCGAACCGGCCGAGGCGGATCTTCGGACCCTGGAGGTCGGCCAGGACGGCCACCGGCCGACCGGCCGCCTCGGAAGCCTCGCGGACGAGCCGGTAGACGGACTCGTGGTCGGCGTGGTCGCCGTGACTGAAGTTGAGCCTCGCCACGTTCATGCCGGCCTCGACGAGGCCCCGGATGCGCTCCGGGGACGAGGTGGCGGGGCCGAGAGTGCAGACGATCTTCGCGCGGCGTGTCACGCCCATCAGGCTAGTCTCTCCTTCGGGCCGGACTGCGGGCCGACCCCTCGCGGACTGCGAACGATTGTCCAACGACACGCGCGAGCGCGTGACCGGCGGCGACGAATCCGCACGGGAACGTTGTGTCGGCGGGCATCGGCGACCGCGCGCCGGGAATCGTACCGTCCGGTGTCACCCGCCTCCCTCGGCCCGGTGTGCACGCCGGGTGGACGGCCGGTGAAATCCGCCGGGTCGGGTCAGGTCTGCCGCTGGGCGAGCGGGAACTCCAGCGAGCCGGCCGGGCAGAGGAACGTCATCACGTCGACCCGGTAGAGGCCGGCCTGCACCGCCGGGTCGGCCTCCATCACGCTGCGCACGTCGTCCACGGAGCCGGTCCGGGCCAGGCCGAACCCGAGCGGCGGGTCCGGCTCCCGGGCCGGGCCGTCCACCGCGCCGGAGATCAGGATGATCCCCCGCCGCTGGAGGGCCTGCATGTGCGCGATGTGCTCGGCCTGGAGCCGCTGGACGGTCTCCGCCGGCAGCGCCCGTCCGGACGCGCCGGGATAGAGCACGATGCACTCGTACGTGTCGAGCGCGAAGTCGACCTGCGGCAGTCCCGACATGGACGCTCCCTCCCGGCGGTTCGCGTCGCCGGGCGTCCGACCCTCGGGTGGACGCCGACCGGGCCGGGTGCTGGCCGGTGGCGAGCGGCACGGGCACAGCGTCGCACGGCCGGGGACCCCGGCACGGCCGCTCCGGCCAAGTCCGCCCGGCCGGGCGAGGTGGGACCGGCCGCCCGGCACGGGCCGGGAGCGCGGTCGGTCACGCGAGGTGCGCGCTGGTACTTTCCCCTCTGATGGCAATCGCGCGGTGCCGAGCGGAGGGCCCGAGGTGACCGACTCTCCGTCTCCGGCCACGCCGGCGGACGACGTCTGGCCCGGGCTGCTGGCCGCCGGTGGCGAGACCGGCGCGCGGATCGCCGCCCGCGACTGGTCGGGCACCCCGCTGGGTCCGCTGTCCCGGTGGCCGCAGAGTCTGCGTACGGCGGTGACGCTCTGCCTGCACTCCCCCGCGCCGATGCTGCTGTGGTGGGGCGCGCAGCGGGTGGTGCTGCACAACGACGCGTACCGTCCGTTGCTCGACGGCGCCGACGTCCTCGGCCGCCCCGGCGCGCAGGCGTGGCCGCAGCGGTGGGACGTCCTCGGTCCGCTTCTCGACGGCGTGCTGGCCGGGCGACCGGCCACCTGGACACCGGAGCAACCGGCCGGTCCCGGTGCGCCGGTCACCCTCGCGTACGGCCCGGTGGTGGACGAGTCGGGCCGGCCGGGCGGGGTGCTCACCACGGTGGTGCCGGGCGACCGGACCGACCGCACCGGCGGGTCGAGGGTCGTGGCGCCCGGCGAGCGGGCGGTCGGGCGCGCCGCCCAGGCCGAGCTGCGGCTGTTCCAGGCGCTGGTGGAACGCTCCGGCGACTTCATCGCGGTCGCCACCCCGGACGGCCGGGCGGTCTACCTGAACCCGGCCGGCCGGGAGCTGATCGGCCTGGCCGACGGCGCCTCGGTGGCGGACCTGCGGCTGGTCGACGGGGACTCGCCGCGGGTGCGCGACGTGTGGCGCCAGGAGCTGATCCCGGCGGCGTTGCGCGACGGGCAGCACCGGGCGGAGAGCCGCCTGGTCCGGCTGGACACCGGGGCACGGTTCGACGTCGACCACCAGACGTTCACCGTGTCGACGGGGGACGGGCCGGACTCCACCGCGTTCGTCGCCACGGTGGCGCGGGACGTCAGCGACCGGAAGCGGGCGCTTCGGCAGGCGGAGGCCCTGTCCCGGCTGGCCGGTGGGCTGAGCACGGCGCGGGACCGGACGGCGATCGTCGCGGCGGTGCTGCGTACCGTCCCGGCGGTCTTCGACGGCGCGACCGTGCGGATGGCCACCGCCGCGCCCGGCGGGCCGGCCCTGCGGGTCTGCGCCGGGACCGACACGACCGACCTGGACCTGGCCGCCGACCTGCCGCTGGCGCGGGCGGTACGGGAGAACCGGGTGGTCCGCGACGGCACCGCGGTGTGCGTGCCGCTGCGGTACGGCGACGGCGCGGCGTTCGGGGCGCTGGAGGTACGCCGGACGGAACCGGTGGCCGACTCCGACCACCCGCAGAGCCTGCTGGACGCGGTCGCCGGGCTGTGCGGCCAGGCGTTGCAGCGGGCCGAGCTGGTCGACTCGACGCAGGCGATGGCCGATTTCGCCGCCCGGCTGAGCGTGACCCGTTCGACGGCCGAGGCGATCGAGGTGATCCTCACCGCGGCGCCGATCGCGGTCGGCGCGGTGCTGCCCGGGCTGGCGATGCGGGAGGAGGGGCGGCGGGTGCGGCTGTGGTACGCCGGGGTGCCGTCCAGCCTCTCGGCCACCTTCCGCGACCTGACCATCGACGATCCAC
This sequence comes from Micromonospora endolithica, assembly GCF_003626595.1. Lineage (GTDB taxonomy): Bacteria > Actinomycetota > Actinomycetes > Mycobacteriales > Micromonosporaceae > Micromonospora > Micromonospora endolithica. The sequence goes on from NZ_RBAK01000001.1 coordinate 646,606, forward strand.
GGCCGATCGCCACCGCGCTGCGCACCGGCGAGCGGATCGTGCTCACCGACCGGGCGGAGTTCGCCCGGCGGTTCCCCGGCCTGCCCGACCCGGTCGGCGCACACGGGCTGGTGACCACGGTCGCGCTGCCGCTGCTGGACGCGCGGCGTCGGCCGATCGCCGCGCTGGGCTTCGGGTGGCGTCGGGAACGACCACTGCGGGCGGGCGACCTGGCGTTGCTGGACACGGTCGCCGACCTCTGTGAGCAGACCCTGGAGCGGGTCCGGCTGGCCGCCGCAGAGCACAACCTGGTGACCCGGCTGGCCGGGCGGCTGCGTACCTCGAACCGGACCACCCCGGCCGGGCTGCGGGTGGCCACCCGGTACACCCCGGCGATGAGCGGGTTGCACCTGGGCGGCGACTGGCACGACCTGGTCGATCTCGACGGTGACGGGCTGGCCGTGGTGGTCGGCGACGTGGTGGGACACCGGGTCGAGGCGGCCGCCGACATGGCCCAACTCCGCACGATGATCAACACGCTGATCCGGCTCGGCGTGCCGCTGGGTGAGGTGTTCCCCCGGCTGACCGACCTGCTCGGGGTGGGCTTCCTGGGCACCTGCCTGGCGATGACGGTGGACCCGGTGGCCGGACGGGTGCGGGTGGCCCGGGTCGGTCACCCGCACCCGGTGCTGGTGCGCCCCGGCCAGCCGCCACGGCGGGTGGACACCGCCTCGGCCCTGCCGCTGGGTCTGGTCCGCGAGGCGGTGCCGGTCACCACCCTGCCGTTCGGGCCGGGTGACCTGCTGGTGGCCTACACCGACGGGCTCGTCGAGCGGCGCAACCGGGCGTACGACGAGGGGGTGGCCGCGCTGCACGCGGTGGTCGACGCCTACCGGGACGCGCCGGTGGAGGCGATCGCCGACGCGGTGATGGCGGAGCTGGCCGGCTCCGAGGACGACCAGGCCCTGGTGGTCATCCGGCACGTGGGCTGATCGGCAGCCGGGCGTCGGGGGGTCGGGGTCACCCGCCGACGCCCGGGCCGCCGTGGTCAGGCCGAGTTGCCCCGGACCACCACGCCGTTGTGCCGGACGCCGCCGCGGTCCAACTGCGGCGGGTTGCGGTCGTTGCCGAAGAACTGGTTCCAGGAGATCTCCAGGTCGGTCAGCACCGAGTTGCTGTTGGCGTAGACGGAGATGCCGCTGTGGTGGCTGACCTGGTTGTCGAGGATCTTCACGCCGGTGAGCGTGTTCATCTCGATGCCGTGGGCGTCGCCGTTGACGCAGACGCCGCACGACGAGTTGGTGATCACGTTCTTGTAGAGGGTCAGCCAGCTCGCCCCCGGCGCGACGACGATCTGGCCGCCGTCGCAGATCCGGCCGCCGCAGGCGTAGATGCCGGCCCGGTGGTTGCGCTCGAAGTGGTTGTTCGCCACGCCGTTGTCCCAGTACCCGCCGGAGCCGCTGACCTGGAGCCAGAGCGCGTTGACGCGGATGTTGCGGAAGGTGTTCCACTCGATGCGGACGTGCCGGTTGTGCCGCACCGGCTCGTCGTAGCCCAGGTGCAGGCCCATCTCGCCGGCGTTCTCGATGGTGGAGCCCCACCAGTTGAGGTGCCAGGTGCCGAGCACCACGGCGGCGTCCGCCCGCGTGTTGCGGATGTGCACCCGGTCGAAGGTGACGTGCTGGCTGCTGCCGTTCTCGCCGAAGACGAACACCGGCGCACCACACCCGTCGGTGCAGCGGAAGGACTCGCTGCCGTCGAACGAGCCGGACAGGTTCAGGTTCTCCACCACCACGTGGTGCGAGTGGTAGATGCTGATGATCGAGGTGCTCTGCCGCCCCTGGTAGTGGAAGCCCACCCCGCCGCCGGCGCCACTGATCCGCTTGCCGGTCACACCGCTGATCGCGTAGCCACCGGCGTGACCGTCGGGCACCTGGATCATCGCGGTGATGACGATCTGGTCGTGGGCGTTGGCGTTCAGGCCGGCCACGCACTGCCCGTAGGCGCCGAGGTCACCGGCGTAGCAGACGCGGGCGTTCGCGCTGGCGGGCGCCGCGGCCAGGCCGCCGGCCACGACCGCCAGGGCGAGCGCGGAGAGTACGCCCAGCGCGCGCCGCGCCAGGGTCGTCCGTGCAGACATGTGCCACCTCCGTCGACACGGGCTCCGGCGCCGATGCCGGAGTCGCATAGACGCTTTACAATATTGCGCTTCCTGACAACCGGACAGGGGTGTCGCCACCGATCCGACACCCGCCGGATGTGGCCCGCCCACACGTCCGCACGACGTGTCGGCGCGCACATCTCCCCCGGGAAGTGGTCACCGCCGCGATCACCGGGAAAGGGACACCCATGGTGGCTAGATTGGCCCCTGAGGACGATCGACAGGAATGGGGACACCAGGCGATGGCAGTTGACGCCGGCAAGCAGCCCGCGAAGGCCTCCGGCACGTACCGGATCGGCGGCGACCTCCAGGTCGACCGGCTCGGCTACGGGGCCATGCAGATCACCGGCTCCGGGGTGTGGGGTGACCCCAAGGACCCGGCCGAGGCGGTCCGGGTGCTGCGCCGGGCGGTCGAGCTGGGGGTGACCTTCATCGACACCGCCGACTCGTACGGGCCGTTCGTCAGCGAGCTGCTGATCCGGGAGGCCCTGCACCCGTACGCCGACGACCTGGTCATCGCCACCAAGGCCGGGCTGACCCGCTCCGGTCCGGGCGACTGGCGGCCGGTGGGCCGCCCCGAATACCTGCGCCAGCAGTGTGAGCTGAGCCTTCGCCACCTCGGCCTGGAGACCATCGGGCTGTACCAGCTGCACCGGATCGACCCGAAGGTGCCGCTGGAGGACCAGCTCGGCGAGTTGGCGTTGCTGAAGCAGGAGGGCAAGATCCGGCACATCGGCCTGTCCGAGGTGACCGTGGAGCAGATCGAGGCGGCCCGGAAGATCACCCCGATCGTCTCCGTGCAGAACCTCTACAACCTGGCCGACCGCGGCGCCGAGGACGTCGTCGCGCACTGCGAGCGCAACGACCTCGCGTTCATCCCGTGGTTCCCGATCGCCACCGGCAACCTGGCCCGGCCGGGCGGTCCGCTGGACGCGATCAGCACCGAGCACGGCGCGACGCCCGCGCAGCTCGCCCTGGCGTGGCTGTTGCGCCGGTCGCCGGTGATGCTGCCGATCCCGGGTACGTCGTCGGTCGCGCACCTGGAGGAGAACGTCGCCGCCGCCGAGGTCGAGCTGACCGACTCGGAGTACGAGACGCTGTCCCAGACGACCTGATCGTCGTTCCGACACGGGTGGCCGGCACCACGAGGGTGCCGGCCACCGGTGGGTGTGGTGGCGGGTCCGGTCAGATGGCGAAGCAGTTCGGCCGGATGGCGGCGTCGGCGAGCGCCTGCCGGATCACGCTGTAGGTGGTGCCGTCGAGCACCAGCCCCAGGTGACCGACGATCCGCAGCGGGCACGCCGACTGGATCAGCACGTTGGTGGCCCCGTCGGCCAGCGACGCGTTGCCCACCGGCCGGACCAGCTCGTCCTGGAGGGTGCGCACGGCGGTGTACCGCACCGAACCCGGGGTGTCGTCGCCGGAGTTGAGATCGGCCAGGAAGGCCGAGCCGATCGTCATCTGCTGGCAGGCGACGATGCCCGCGCAGCTGCCCAGGCCGAGGAACGTGACGATGTTGGCCACGTAGGTGCCGTACTGCGGGGAGCCGAGACTGACGTACCGGCCGACGGCGCCGGTGCCGCCGAGCCGCTTGAGGTAGTACCGGGACACCAGGCCGCCCTCGGAGTGCGCGACCACGTCCACCGTCGAGCCGCCGGCGGCGGCGCGCACCTGGCCGACGTACGTGGCGAACGCGCGGGCGGAGGTCGGGATGTCGCCGAGGCCGAGGTTGGGCAGCTGGTAGATCCACACCCGGTAGCCGTCGGCGCGCAGCCGGGCGGCCAGCGGCTCGTAGACGGTGGCGATGCCGCTGAGCCCGCCGACCACGATGACCGGACGTCCGGCGGCGGCCTGCACGGTGCCGGCCTGCGCCGCGTCGGCCGGGCTGGCGCCGGACCGTGTGACGGCGGCCTGGGTGGCGGCGTTCTGCCTGGTCGCGGCGGCCAGCGCGGTGGCCGCCCGCTCGGTGGCGGTCCGCACGGCGGCGGCCGGGGGTTCGGCGGGTGCGGGTGCCGCGACGGCGGCCGAGGGGACGAGCAGGGTGGCGAGGGCCGCGAGGGTGGCGGCGAGGACGGGACCGATCTTTCGGAGCAGCATGGCTGCACCTCCCATGGAGGAACCCGGGGTTTCCGGGCGGGGCGGGGGTGTGGCCGATCGATCGTGGGAATGATGATGCCCGTCACAATCTGGAAACGTCAATGTAAAGTTACGCGTGAGTAACGCCAGGTTCCGCCGAGCGGTCCGGGCGTCGTGGACCGCCCCTCGCACGACGAACGCCGCGCGCGCCCGGTGGCGGGCACGCGCGGCGTCGGTGGTCGCCGGATCAGTCGGCGGGCTTCGCCGGCTCCGGCTCGGCCTGGCCGTTCTTGACGTACGTCGGGTGCAGGTGCACCGGCTTCGCCTCGGCGCGCTTGCGGCGGGCCCGCAGGTTGAGGAACTCCACGAAGACCGAGAAGGCGATCGGGCCGTACACGTAGCCCTTCGGGATGTGCTGGTCGAGGCCCTCGGCGATCAGGCTGGCTCCGATGAGCAGCAGGAACGACAGCGCCAGCATCTTGACCGTCGGGTGCTGGTTGACGAACGCGCTGATCGCACCGGCCGAGAGCAGCATGATGACCATCGCGACCACGACCGCCGCCACCATGATGAACAGCTGGTCGACCATGCCCACCGCGGTGATGACCGAGTCCAGCGAGAAGACGATGTCGAGGACGAGGATCTGGGCGATCACCGATCCGAACGAGGAGACCTTGCCCGACTTGGCGTGCTCCTCCCCCTCCAGGTGCTCGTGGATCTCATAGGTCGCCTTGCCGAGCAGGAACAGACCACCCAACAGCAGGATCAGGTCCCGTCCGGAGATTTCCTGACCGAGGACCGTGAACAGCGGCGCGGTCAACCCGATCACCCAGGACAGCGACGCCAGCAGGATCAGGCGGGTCACCAGGGCGAGCGAGAGCCCGATGGTGCGGGCCCGGGCCTGCTGGTGCTCGGGCAGACGCCCGGCCAGGATCGAGATGAACACGATGTTGTCGATGCCCAGCACGACTTCCAGCAGGAGCAGGGTCGCGAACGCGATCCACAACTCGGGACTGGCCAGAAACTCCATCTCACCCCTCGACTCTCGCGAAACCGCCGCCGGGTCGGCACCCGGAGCGTCGGCGGTCGACTCATGGGGGCACATCCTGCCCGGTCCCGCACCGTAGCTAACGTCGGCGGGGTGACTCTGCCGTGCCGGTGGGTGGCATGCTGTGGTCCGTGACCGCACCCCGGGACGAACCGCTCCGGGTGATGCCGTGGTGGCTGGTCCTGATCGGGCTGCTGCTGGCCGGCGCACTCGGCTGGTGGGTACTGGACTGGCTGCTCGGTGAGGCCGACCGGGCCGCCCAGCCGGACACCCGGGCTACCCTGCGCATCGACGCCATCCGCACCGGGCTGACCGTGGTCGCCGGCACCGGCGGCGGGCTGGCGCTGCTGCTCGCCGCCCGCCGGCAGTGGATCAGCGAACGGGCCCAGCGCCACCAGGAGGCCGTCGCCGCCCACGACCAGGCCCACCGGGAACGCGTCCAGGCGCACACCGAGGCGGTCGCCGAGGCCGGCCAGCGGCACCAGGAACGGCAGGCCACCGCCGCCGAGCACGACGCCGCCGAGCGCCGGCTGACCGAGCTGTACACCCGGGCCGTGGAGCTGCTCGGCAATGACAACGCCGCGGTGCGCCTGGGCGGCCTGCACGCCCTGGAGCGGCTGGGGCAGGACAACCCGGCGCAGCGTACGACGATCGGGGCGGTGCTCTGCGCGTACCTGCGGATGACGCCGCCGGAGGACGACGCGCGCGAGTCGGAGGTGCGCCGCACCGCGCAGCGGGTGCTGACCCGGCACCTGCGCGCGGACGGCGACCAGTGGTGGCCCGAGGTGACCCTGGACCTGACCGGGGCCCGGCTGGACGGCTTCGACGCCGGCGGCTGCACCCTGGTCGACGCCGACCTGACCGGCGCGGTCTGCACCGGTGTCACCCGCCTGACCGGCGCGACCGTACGCGGGACGCTGTCGCTGCGGGCGACCTTCGACGAGCTGCTCCTGGACGGCCTGGCCGGCGACGGCGAGGTCGTGCTCGACGGCGCCCGGACCGCCCACACCAGCCTCGACGGCGCGGACCTGGGCGGCGCGGTGTCCTGCCGCGGCGCCACCTTCGGCCGGCTGACCGGTCGGGGCGCGACGTTCCACCAGTCGGTCGCCTTCGACGCGGCCCGGGTCGAGGACAGTGCCACCTTCCGCGCGGCGACCTTCCTCGGCGGGCTGTCGATGGAGCACGTGGTGTTCGCGGGGTACGCCGGCTTCCGGCAGGCCCGCTTCGTCGACCTGGCGCTGTTCCGCTTCACCGAGTTCGGCGACATGGCGAAGTTCGAGCAGGCCCGGTTCGAGGGCGCGGCGAGCTTCGGGCGGGCCCGGTTCGGCGGACCGGTGCGGTTCGAGGGTGCGACGTTCCGCCGTACGCCGCTGGTCGACCAGGCCCGGGCCACGACATCGGCGCCGCACACCTGGCCCGACGGGGTGCGTCCGGCGCGGCTCGACGACGACTGGCTGCTGCTGACCGACCCGTGACGGTCGTGGCCTCACACCACGTCGGACACCCGGGTCAGGTTGGTCCGGTGCCATTCTCCGTCGCCCAGGGGACGGGACAGCAGCTGGATGTTGCCGTTCGCCGCCGTGTAGGCGATGTGCCGCTGGCCGTCGCTCAGCCACACCGACAGCAGGGTGCGACCCACCGGCGGCATGCCGTCGACCTGCACCTGGCGGACCTGCCAGGTGTCGCCGTCACCGTGCAGCTCCCACAGCCCGCCGGTGAAGTCGGCGAAGGCGACCAGCCAGGTGTCCCCGGCCGGGTCGTCGGGCAGTCGCTGCACGGCGGTCGCGCTGCACTCGGGCAGGCCGAGTTCCCCGGTCAGCGATCGGGTGTGCCAGGCGCCGTCGTCGCCGACGAAGTACATCCGGATGTCCTGCCGGTGGTCGATGCCGAACACCCGGTGCCGTTCCCCGGCCCGGTGCTCGCCCCACAACGGCATCATGGTCAGCGGCAGCGGGTTCTCCGCCTGGGTGGCCTCGGTGAGCGAGACCTGCCCCCAGCCGTCCGGGCCCTCCCACAGCATCCGCAGGTGCTCCCCGGCGTCCCGGTACACGATCACGTCGAGGCCGGTGACCCCGTCGACGTACGCGAACGGGCTGCCGTCGGGGGCGGCGGCGCCCGGCACCGACACGTCCTCCCAGACCCAGCCCTGGCCGGGCGCCTGGGACAGCCGCACCACCCGGCCGTCCGGGGTGCCGTGGACGACCCGCTGGATCTCGCCGTTGCGGTACGCGTGCGGGCTGTACCGGACGGCGGGCGCGCCACCGCTCTCGGTGGCCAGGTCGGCCCACCACCACTGGCCCTGGTCGTGCCAGATCTGGTGCGCCCGGTCGCCGGCGCCCGCGTAGACGTACGACGGGATGCCGTCGTGGGCGAAGAACGCCGACGCGGCGGTACCCCGGCTCATCCGCGGCGCTCCCACGTCGGCGGTGAGTCTGCGCCACGTCCAGCCGTCGTCCTGTGGCTGGTGCACCACGAGGTGTCGCTCGCAGTCGGAGTAGGCCACGTGGTTGACGCCCGGAAGCACCTCCAGGCCGACGCCGTCGGTGAACGGCAGCCGCCCGTACATGGCGAAGAAGCCGTTGCGGTCGTCGGACTTGGGCACCCGGTACCAGCTCGCGTTGCGGTGCATGACATTGCCGCTCTTGCCGTGGTCGAGGCCGAACGCGTGGCCGATCTCGTGGGTGGCGACGTGCCGGAAGTCGGGGCCGTGGCGATCGACCTCGAAGTACCCGGGCGCGTCCCAGTCGATCTTCCGGTTGAAGATGATCGGGAGTTGGCCACCCTCCTTCGGCCAGCCGGGCGCGGCGCCCCACTTGGCCACCGCGTAGACCGTCCGGAACCAGCCGGTGTCGTGGAAGACCGGGTCGTCGCCGACGGAGAAGACGATGTCCGCCGCGGCCGGGTCGGCGACCGGGGTGAACTCGAACGGTCCGTGGAAGTTCTCGCCGAGCACCGCCCGCCACTCGTCGAACGACACCTTGATCAGTTCGTGCTTCAACCCGTCGGTGAAGTCGTCCCGCGCGAACGGCATGTCCATCGCGCCGAGGTGGTACGTCAGGTTGGTGTGCTTGAAGTGCTTGCCCACCAGGACGAACTCCGCCGTGGTCGACCGGTCCGGATTGCCGCAGCCGGGCGCGGTCAGGTGCGCGGCGGTGACGGCGTCGGGCCGCCCGGTCACCGGCAACCCGTGGAACGTCTGGTAGGCCCGCAGCGCCGTACCCAGCCCGGCCGAGGTGTCGAAGCCCGCCTCGGTGAGCAGCGTGGCGACCGCATCCAGGGGCAGGTTGGCGACGTGCGGGCGGATCAGCGAGACCGTCCCGTCCTTGACGTCACCCACGTACGCCGTGCCGTCGGCGGTGACGGCCACCGCGTACGGGGCGTGACCGATGGCGAGGGGCTCCAGGGTCTTCGGCGCGTACGGATTGGTCGTGTCCAGGAACTGGACACCCTTGTCGGTCGCCAGCCAGGCCCGGGACAGTCCGGGGACGGCCGCCAGGTCGCGGACGCCGGCCGCGCTGGGCACCGCGCCGAGTCGCTGGCCGGTGGCCGGGTCGTGCACGCCCGCGAGCGGGTGCACCGTGCCGCCGCCGAGCGCGCCGACGTAGACCATGCCGTCGTGGGCGACGGCCAGCGAACCCGGTTGCAGGTGCGCCGGCTCGATCGGCGCCACGGTCAGCGTCCCGTCCGGGCGGAGCACGGCCAGCGCGTCGTCGGCCGGCACCAGGCCCTTGACGTACAGCGTCGCGTACACGGTGCCGTCGGGCGCCACCGCGAGGCGGATCGGCGACGACGGCAGCGGCACGAAGCGCCGCTTCGTCGGGTCCGCCAGGTCGATCACGTGCAGCCGCTTGTGTGCCCAGTCGGCCGTGTACAGCAGGTCGGCCACCGGGTCCACGGCGATCGCGATCAGCCCGAAGCCGATCGGGATGTCGGTCACCGTCCCGGTGCCCAGGTCGCAGCGGGAGACGCTGTAGCTCTGCACGCCACGATTCATCACGTACGCCTGGTTGCGGCCGGGGTGCCAGGCGACCGCGCGCGGCTCGTGACCGACCGGCAGCGACGGCCGGACCGGGGCGAGGGTACGCGGGTCGAGCAGATGGAGCCGACCCGCGCCGGAGGCCGGATAGTGGGCGACGAGCAGCGCCGTGCCGGTGTCCGTGATGGCGTGCACCGAACCGGGATCCTCGGCCGTGCCCAGGCCGACCTGGAGCTGTGGTGCTGGCGTGGGCGCCGTCATGACCGTCTCCCTTCGCTCCGCGCGGAGTCCCTTCGTGACAGACGGTAGGACAGCATCGGTGACCTGCGAATTCTTCGTCGTTGATCCGGCAGTGCGGGTCCGGGGTCGGGTGACATCCTCTTGACATGCATCGATGTGAGCGCTAACACTACTTGCGGGTCCAAGTAACACCGCCGCAACGCCGTGGTAACGCGTGCGGTGCCCGGTCCCCCCGCGCCGGCTCCCCACCCGCGGCGCACCGACTGCCTCGCCCGCTGACCGTTCCCAGTCCAGGAGGACGTCGTGACCCTCACCTTGCGGCGGCTGGCGCTGACCAGCCTGATCAGCGTGTTGCTGCTGGCCGTGATGGCGGTCCCCGGTCGGCCGGCGGCCGCGGCCGATCCGTACACCGGCTATCTGATGGCCCACTTCACCGGCGAGTCCGCCACCGGCCAGCAGATCCACCTCGCCCACAGCACCGACGGCCTGCGCTGGACGGATCTGCACAACGGTGCTCCCGTGCTGCGCACCACCGTCGGCACCGGCGGCGTACGGGATCCCGCCGTGGTCCGGTCCCCGGCCGGCGACCGCTACTGGATCGTGGCCACCGATCTGTGCATCGGGTGCGGCCAGAACTGGGACGCAGCCATCAACAACGGTAGTCGCAGCCTCGTCGTCTGGGAGTCCACCGACCTGGTCAACTGGTCGGCGCCGTGGCTGCTCGACGTCGCCGGTGGCATCCCCGGCGGACGCAACGCCTGGGCGCCGGAGGTCGTCTGGAACCCGGCGACCAACGACTACGTCCTCTACTGGGCCACGAACGTGCCGCAGAACGGTGTGACCAAGCACCGCATCTACGCCGCACGGACCACCAACTTCCGCAGCATCACCACGCCGCAGCCCTACATCGTGCGTCCCGGCACCCAGGAGATCATCGACACCCAGATCGTCGAACTGCCGCCCGGGGTCGGCAACTACCGATACGTCCGGGCCTCCCGCGACGGCCAGATCACCATCGAGGGCAGCAACACGATCCTCGGGACCTGGACGCCGCTGGGCAACCTGTCCGGGATCGGGCTGACCGGCGCGCAGGTCGAAGGTCCGATGTGGATGAGGTTCAACGACCGCCCCGAGTGGACGCTGTATCTCGACCAGTACGCGTCCGGACGTGGCTACCTGCCGGTGCTGACCAGCAACCCGTCGGACACCGCGACCTACCGGGTGCCGGCCGCCGGTTCGTACCAGCTGGGCGCCACCCGCAAGCGCCACGGCGCGATCCTCAACCTGACCGCCGCCGAGCAGTCCCGCGTGCTGGCCCGGTGGGGCAACAGCACACCGGTCAGCCGGCTCCAGTCGTACAACTTCGCCGACCGGTACGTGCGGCACGCCGACTACGACGCCCGGATCGACGCGAACGTCAGCCCGCTCGCGGACTCGCAGTGGCGCATCGTGCCCGGCCTGGCCGGTGACAGCGGGGGCAACGTGTCACTGGAGTCGGTGAACTACCCCGGCCACTTCCTGCGCCACTACAACTACGACTTCGTGCTGGCGGAGAACGACAACAGCGCCACCTTCCGGGCCGACGCGACATTCACCCGGGTGCCCGGTCTGGCCGACGCCTCGGCGGTGTCGTTCCGGTCCTACAACTTCCCCGACCGCTACCTGCGCCACTACGACTACCTGCTGCGGCTCGACCCGATCACCTCCGCCACCGGCCGCGCCGACGCCACCTTCCGGATCACCGGCTGAACCGCGCCCGTACCGATGTTGACGATCACATTGGAGCGCTACTCATGGTGTTTTCCGCCCGCATACGGAGATCCGTCGTCCTGCTGGGGCTCGTCGCCGCGCTCGTCGCCGCGCCGGCGATCTCCCGGCCGGCGGCGGCCCAACTCATCACCGTCAACAACCCGGTCATCTCGCAACGCGCCGACACCGCCATCTACAAGCACACCGACGGCTACTACTACATGACGGCCTCCGTGCCGGACTACAAGCGGGTCGAGGTGCGCCGGTCGACCACCCTGCAGGGACTCGGCTCCGCCGCGACGAGCAACGCGTTCGTCGCACCGTCGAGCGGCCCGCTGTCCGGATGGATCTGGGCACCGGACATCCGCTTCCACGACGGCGCCTGGTACATGTACTTCTCGGCGTCACCCGGCGAGGCGGTGTTCAACCAGCGGTTGTACTGGATCCGCAACACCTGCGCGAACCCGATGACCTGCTCGTGGAGCGCCCCGCAGCGCTTCGACACCGGGTGGGACTCCTTCCAGCTGGACCCGGCCTCCTTCGTCAACCGCGGAGTCCGCTACTTCGTGTGGGCTCAGGACAGCCCGTCGACGAACTACAACAGCCACCTGTACATCGCCCGGATGAACGGACCGACCGGCATCACCGGACCCACGGTGGAGATCGCCCGCCCGACGCACGGCTGGGAGATGGAGGGCGTGGCCGGCGTGGTGGAGGGACCGTCGCCGTTGGTGAAGAACGGTCGGGTGTACATCGCCTACTCGGCGTCCGCGACGGACTCCCGGTACAAGTTGGGGCTGCTCTCCTCCTGGGACGACGCCGACCTGCTGAACACCGCCTCCTGGTACAAGCACCCCGCCCCGGTCTTCCAGACCGCCAACGGCGTCTACGGACCCGGCCACGGCAGCTTCACCGTGGCGGAGGACGGTCAGACGGACCTGCTCGTCTACCATGCCCGCGACTACGCCACCCCCCGCCCGGACGCGTTGACCGACCCCAACCGGCACACCCGCATCCAGCAGCTCTACTGGCGGGAGAACGGTGACCCCTTCTTCGGCCAGCCGATCGCGAACACCGTCACGAACCCGGGGATCCGCGGCCGGCACAGCAACCGGTGCGTCGACAACTACGAGTTCAACCCCACTCCCGGTGCCCTCGTACGGCTCTGGGACTGCAACGGCAACGCGGCGCAGCAGTGGGAGTTCACCTACCGGGCCGGCAGCTACTACGAGATCCGCAACCGCAACACCGGAACCTGCCTGGACGACCTCAACGCCAACACCGCCCCCAACGCGGACGTCGGCCTGTACCCGTGCAACGGCTCGACCGCCCAGCGCTGGACCATCCAGGACCGGGGCAACGGCTGGTTCTCGCTGCGCAACGTGGCCGGCGACATGTGTCTGGACAACTACAACTGGGACCCGGCCAACGGTGCCCGCCTCTCGCTCTACCCGTGCAACGGCCTGGCCGCGCAACTCTGGCGCCGGGGCTAGTTCGCCCCGCGGACCGACCCGTGACGGTCGTACGACGTCGATCGGCGACTCACTGTCAACCCCCGCAGACACTGTCAGGTGTCACTGTCTTCCGCAGACTTGACCCGGCAGATCACCAGGCCACCTTCCCTGGCACGCCCCTTGCGGAGGGAGAACCCCTTTCTTGCACTTCTCACCACGCCGGCTGCGCGCAGCCCGCGCACCGGTCGCGAGCGCCGTCGCCGGCCTGCTGGCCGTGCTCCTGCTTCTGACGGTCGCCGCCTGGGGGCGCCGCGGGCCGAGGCGGTCACGGAGCCCGGCGCCGACGGCTCGACGATCTGCACCCGCCAGCTCGACTACCGCGGACTCCAGATCGAGTGGACCTTTGATTCCGGTCGACGCCAAGCACGTGTTCCAGCCGGCTCCCGCGCTGGGCACGGGCAAGATCCAGAAGACCATCCTGGGTGGCTGCCCGCACCCCAACGAGGCCGGACACACCGACCTGGCGAAGGAGTCGCGGAAGGCGCTGGGCTGAACGCGACGGCGGGGCCCTGGTTTACGGAGGGCCCCCGCCCTGCGGTCCGCCGGACGTGGCTTCCGGGATGCGGACCAGCCCGAACGTCTCCTGGTACGGCAGCCCGACGTGCTTGCGGTCGATGTCTACCCTGGCCCGGTGACCTTCCTGACGGTCGTCCTGGCAGTCGCCGGGTTCTTCGGATTCGCGATGCTGGTGCTGGCGCCGGTGCTGCTCGCCCTGGCCGTGTCGGACGGCCGCCAGCGCCGATGGGTCCGCCGGCACGCCGTGTCGCCCTGTGCCGCGCTACGCCCCGGCACCGGCCTGCCCCGCCGGTTCGCCGTATACGGCGAGACCGTGCCGGGCCCCGACGGACCGGTCGTCGCGCCGCTGTCCGGCGTCGAGGCGGTGTGGTTCCAGACGATCGTGTACTCCGACGACAGCGTCGGCGACCCGGGCCTCACCCGGACGGTCATCCTGCATGAACAGTCGGCCGGCGACCCCTTCGGGGTGGCCGACGGCACCGGCACGGTCGCCGTGACGGCGGACATCCTCCAGGCGTCCCGCGCCGACCCGCGCCCGTCGGTGTGGGCGCGCACCCGACTACCGGTGGCGGACGCCGGTCCCACGCCGGTACGGACCGTCGTCAACGAGGAGACCACGAGCCACCGCCGCAACGGCCGGTGGCTCCAGCAGCTCATCGATCGGGGAGCCGTCCGGCCGGACGCGGCGAGGCGCGTGGACCGGGTGCGGGTCGTCGAGCAGGTCGTGCCGCCCGGCGTCCCGCTGCACGTGATCGGTCAGCCCGTAATCCTCGACGGCGGGATCGCCGCGCTCACGCTGCCCCGAACCGGCCGCTACCTCGTGCTGAGCCGGGAGCCGTCGGCGACCGAGCGGGAACTCGCCGGCGGTCGCACCTACGGCACGGGGTGCGCGATCTGGGCCGCGGTGGCCGGCGCGGCCTGTTTCGCCGTGGTCTGGGGTATCAGCTTCGCGCTGGCCAGGTGACGGCAGCGGGGCACCGGAAGCCGGCAGGGACCGGTCGCCGCACCAGGGCATGGGGCCGTTCGGCGGTGCCGCAGCCGCGCCGTGACCTCAGGCTAGGACCCGACAACCTCGTCGGCGCGCTTGCGCAGCCGCTTCGCCAGGCTCGTCCCGGCCAGGTTGTAGCCCAGCGTGAACATGTCCGCCTGCCCGGACTGCGCCCGCACCTGGTCGGCCTGACCGCGCAGCTCAGCGGCGAACCGCTGCCGCCAGTGCAACTCGGCCGGCGTGATCCCGACCGCCGCCAACACCTCGGCCCGGCCGCGGCGCAGCTCGTGAGTCTCGGCTTCGAGCGCGGTCAGGCGCTCGTAGGCGTCGTCGAGGCCGTCGAGTTCCGGCCGGAGCGCGTCCAGCGCCGCCGCCGCGATCGGCCCTGATCCGGTACGCAGCCCGCTGTACGACCACCAACGCAGCAGCTCGCCCTCGATCAACCGCAACCAGTACGACTGCCGGTCCGGGGGCAGCTGGGACAGTGCTGCTCCCAGACCCTGGCGGGCCAGGGTCTGCGGCGGCTCCTCCTCCTCCTCGGGCGGGACTGCGGTGGCACCCGTGCCTGGTCCCGGTCGATGCGGCCCCGGATCGGTGGCCGCGAGGTGGGCCGCACGGCTCTCCAGGTTGCCGAGGAAGGCGTTACGGCCGGCGCGGAAACCCATGGCGTACATCTGCGGGGCGGTGTCCGGTCCTGCCCGCAGCTCGGCAGCCTCAAGGGCCAGCGCCCGGGCCACGGTGGTCCCGGGCGGTGGGAGCGCGACCGCGGCGAGGTCGCCGCCAGGTTGCCCGAGGCGGTCCCGTTCCTCCTCCAGCCGCGCGATCTCCCGGCGGGCGTCATCGAGCGCGAGGAGAGCTGGCATCAGGTCCAGGATTTCGCGCGCCATCGCCCGTGGCGTGTCCGGGTGCGCGGTCGGCATCAGACGCGCCAGCACGTCGGCGACCACGCCCTTGCGCACATCGGTCTGATCGAAGCCCACGACTGCAGTCTTCCACAATCGACACTCACACCGGTTCACGAGCAGTACGGATGCGGGAGCTGCGTCCGGGCCCGCCCGCGTCAGGCGCGCGCCGCGAGGGCGGCCGCGAGCCGGTCGAGGAACGCGCGGATGCTCTCCTCGGTGTGCGGCACCCGCATCTCGTCGTTGAGTGGCCCCTCGTACCGCAACGCCTGGGTGAGCGCATCCCGGACCTCGGCCGGCCGACCCGGGTAGAGCCCGCGCACGACGTGGTCGGCGACCCGGGTGACGGTCCCGTCGTCCAGCACCCGGTCGAACTGGATGCCGTAGAGGATGCCGTTGACACGGCCCTTCCACCGGTACGTGCCCATGCCTCGCTGGCCCTCCAGAAGTACGGCGTCCGAACCCGGATCGTCCTCCGCTGCCGGCGTCCGGGCGGACGGTGCCGGTGCCGGATCACGGCCGGTGCCGGTGATCCCGGCCGCCTGTTCGTGCGCCCGGTCGAGGATCGCCTCGGCCTCCCGCCGGGCGGCGCTCACCATCTCCTCGGCTTCGCGTCGCGCCTCGTCACGGTGGTCGTTGGCCTGTTCCTCGGCGAGCCTGAGGATCTGCTCCACCCGGGTGCCCAGTCCGCTGAGTCTCGGCGCCTGCCGGTCGCGTCGCCGTCGCTGCGCGACGACCGCCGGTCCGGTGCCGCTCGCGGAGTCGCCGGCCGCCTCGTCATCCTCCAGGTCGTCCCCGACGAGATCGGATTCGGCCGAGCCGATCAGGGAGAGACCGACACCGAGCACGGCGACGACGACGCCGGACCAGACGGCGGCCGGGCCGAGCGACGGACCGACCGCGACGCCGACGCCCAGCCCGAAGAGGACGGCAGCCGTCCCAGTCCGCTTTGGCATGACTCCTCCTCGACCGCGCTGGCCGCGTTCGTCCACGCCGGACGCGATCGACAGTAGCGCCGCTTCGTCGAGCACGTCCGCCGAGAACGAGCCCGCATCTGCAGCGGACGCCAGCATCGCTGGGGCCGCCCCCGAACCCAAGCCCCCTGATGCTCAGACCCGGTCAACGTTCATGGACCGCACATTTGGTCGCGTCTGACTTCCTGGCTCCCGGCGCCTCGGTGATGGCGGCGAACTCCCGCAGCGCCATCTCCAGATCCTCCACGGTCTCCTGGGCGATCACCTCCGGAGTTGGCGTCCTCGGCCCCTGGGCCAACAGAAACGTCAACTGCTCGACGTTGTCGATGGTGGAGACGCCATCGTCGCGCAGCACTGGGGGTGTGGTGGGTCCCGGATACTGTCGGGCCGCGTCTCGGGGGACGGTCAGGTCCGCTGTTTCACCGCATGCCGCTCCGAGCGGCGACCTAGGGAGTATCGATCGATGTTCGCCACGAATCGCCGGGCACCCCGGAGGGTGCGCTTTACGGCCCTGTCCATGGCACCGCTGCTCGCCGCCGGGCTGCTCACCGCGGCCGCGCCCGCGGCGCAGGCCGCCACTCTGGATGTGAACTACGCGTACGTGTACGCCGACAAGCCGTCCGAGCCGGTGGGCGTCTGGTACAGGCCACGTGAATCCCGCAACCACAACACGTCGGGATTGCCGAACAGCGTCCGCCGCGAGGGCGTCGGCGACTACTGGGTTCACCTGCCGGGTCTGGGTGATTCGGAGGCGAACCGTGGAGTCGCCCATGTCACGGCGTACGGCGACACGGCGTCGCACTGCTTGGTCGCGTACACGCACCAATCCCGGATCGTGGATCCGAAGACCGGCGAAATCCTCTCAACGGCCGTCGACCTGCGGGTGCGCTGTTTCGACACCTCCGGTGCTCGCCTCGACTCGGAGTTCACCGCGAGCTGGACGAGGGCGGCGGGGTGGGGTGGAGGACTCAGCGACTTCGCCTACCTGACGTCCAGCGACGATCACCAGAGCCATGAGCCGCCGGCAAACCAGCAGTTCAACTCGATGGGCTACACCAACAAGGTCAACTATCTGGGTACCGGTCGCTACAAGGTCGACTTGAGCGGCATGGGCAACAAAGGGCTCGACCCCAAGGCCGAGAAGGGCCACGTCCAGGTGACGGCCTACTTTGAGGAATCTCATCGGTGCAAGGTCGCGTACTTCCACACGTTCTCCGAGTCCACCCAGGTCGAGGTGAACTGCTACAACGCCGACGGTGTCCTGAGCGACTCCCGCTTCACCGTCACCTACGCCCGTGACGCCAACCTGGTGTGGAATCCCTGGGGCGCCTACACCTGGATTCAGGGCGGCGAGGTGCACCCGGACGAGCAGTGGACGTACCCCGACGACAGCCCCGGCACGACGGTGACGCGTGGCGTCGGGTCGGAGGAGGGCCGGTACTGGGTGAGCACGCCCATGAACGGCTTCATGGACAAAGGCAATGTCCATGTGACGGCAGAGGGGCCCGGCGCGCACCACTGCAAGGTGGCCGAGTGGAATCCGGACAAGGGCATCCGAGTGCGCTGCTTCACCGGCACCGGCGAGCCGGTCCGCAATCCCTTCCTCGTCTCGTTCGCGCTCTGAACAGCCGGCCGAGGGGTGAATCGTGCTGGCGACTCGGACGCCTCCCCCTCGGCCAGGACTCCGTCTCGGCCGCGAGGGACGGGCCGACCACAGCACCCGCGCCCAGCCCGGCGGAGGAGCGTGCGGTCTTGGCCGGCTTTCGCATGGTTTTTCCGGGTAGCGTTAGCCGTGCTCAGGCACCACGGCGGACGCGATCGACAGTAGCGCCGCACCGTCGAGCATCTCCGGCTCGACCAGCACGTTCACTCCCACCCCAGGCTCCACCAGCCAGAACGCCTGCGCATTGTCGTGCAGACCTGCGACCTCGCCGTGCACGAAGTCGTTCAGTAGCCAACCCTCAGGGGCACCCTCGTGGTACCCGGCGAGGAAGTCGCGCAGTGCCGCGAGGTCGGCGAGCCGCTCACCCCGGAGCACGTGAACCCGCAGGTCGACCCGGTAGCCGTCGGGAACCTGCCGCTCCCAGACCCGCGTCGCGAAACGCACCTCCTCCCATTCGCTGGCGAAGTCCGACACCTCCGCCCCGACGCCGTCGGGGAGGTAGCCGATCCGGAACCCGTCCAGCACGCCACCATCGGCGGTCATCCGGCCGCCTCGATCGCCGCCTCCACCTTGTCCAGATAGTTGAACCACCACTCGCCGCTCTCAGGACTCGCACTCGTCGCCAATAAGTTGGCCGCCACGATGAACGGCAGAACGACAGCACCCTCCCTACCAAGGGCTGCGGAGAGTGGTCGCCGCTCCGTAAGGGCGGCCAGGAAGCTGGCGGTCTCGCCTTGTCGCAGACCGATCCACGACTCTTGATCGGCAATGTCTTGGGCCAGTGCCTCCGCATCTGCCGCCGACGGCACTCCATCATGAATCTCAAAGAGAACGAATGCTGCTACCGCCGCGGCAAGCTCCACGCCAGCTTGTAGTTGCGCCCGATCTGAGAAAGCAGCCAAGGCGTCCTCGAAGCGTCCGGCGTCGCGATTGACCGCCGCGTCTAGAGCGCTGCGCACCAACGGCTCGACCCCGTCATCGATCTTCATCATCCATCCTCCGATCGCGGTGGTGCTCTTTCCATGCCTTGAAGGCCCCAGTCGCGCCCGCAACTCCCAGCACGGTACCCACGATGGTCTTGGGCAGAGCCGGCAGAAACTCCTGAAATGTCGCGTAACCAGCGGCGAACGCCGAGGTCCACCATCCGATGGCCGCTGAGCTGACGCGTTCCCGCTGCTCGACCGGAGGGTTTGCGTAATCGCGACGTTCACTGCGCCTACGCCGCGGTGCGGGCGGCACAGATGAACGCAATGCGGGTGGCTGGTGGGTTGTGCTACCACCACCCGAGGTCAGTTTCCCAGCGCACGGACCTTGGCGATCGTCTCCTGGACGTGCTGCTTCGCGGGCTCACCACCTTGTGCGGCCTGTGCCAGTGCCTGCCGGTAAGAGTCGATCATGCCGACCAGCGGGCCGGCCGCGACGCCCTGCAACGCGCCCGCGACGAGCGATCGCGCTTCGGCCGCGTCCTGCGCGGCGGCAGCCGTCTTGGCCTTCGCCTCGTCCAGCTTCTGCGACGCCGCCGCCAGTCTGGCGATCATCTCCGCTGCGCTCACGTGCCCTCCCCAAGGTCACCCGCACACTGTGGCCACGCCCCCGCACGGGCGGTAACCACACAGGAGAGTACGAGATCACCGCACCGGACGCGACCACCCCGACGACCACGATCCCCACAGCCGGACCTCCGCCGCTACCGGATAGATCTTGGTACGCGAGCCCCCGCGGAGGGCAGTTGCCGGACCCAGCCTCCAGATCTTGGACAGTTACCGTCAGCGCGGAACGGTAAGTGTCCAAGATCTGTGGTGAAGGAGGACTCGCGAGACATCTCACCGACTGAACTTGGCCGCGAACACCGAGGAAGTCGTGCCAAGAGCCGCATGCCGGCCCGACATCGTGTGACGCTTGAAGGGCGGGCCGGAGAGGCCGAAGGCTGCCGAGATCTGCGATCCGCGCGGGTCAGCGCTCGGCGACAAACACGCCGAGCCCGTGGACGCCCTGCACCCATCCTTGGGTCTGCAGGACGAGAATCGCCTGACGCACCACTGTCGTCGAGACGCCGTGCTGATCCTTGAGCTGCATGGTCGACGGCAGCTTGTCGCCCGGCCGGAGCTTGCCGGACTCGATTTGCTCCCGGATGTGGTCCGCGAGCTGTTCCCACTTCGGCTTGACGGGCATGTGTACTCCCAGGTCTGCCCCGCCATTCGATCACGCACGACTACTCGTGACAAGTAGGGTGATGCGACCCTTGCTTTCTGTGACTACATGTGTAAAGTTCGACCTGGCCGGCTCCCAGGTCTGCAAACCGGAGTTGGTCTGCCCACCGCACAGAGCGCCCGGTCGGTCGATCCCCCCGGTCGGCCGGGCGTGCCGTGGCCTGCCCGCACGCAGGTCACGACGCAGCCTCCGCACGTTGACCGACGGACGGGAGACGACCACGTGCCCCACGAATCCGACGACCATCAGCAGCCGCAGCCGACCGTAGGGAGCCACATGCTGGCGTCCACCGAGGACATGCGGGACGCCGATGACATCCTGTTCGCTCATCCGCCCCGGACGGTGACGCGCTGGCGATGTGGGTGCGGCGAGGACTACCCCTGTCCCGAGGTGCGTTTCGCCCAACTGGTGAAGCGGGCCACCGTGCGGTCCGAACGGTGAACCCGAGGGCCACCGGCGAGATCGTCGACGAGCTGCGCGAGGCGTGGCTGGCGACGATCGCCGCCGCCGACCGGGCCGGCGCGCACCTGCACGGCTCGGGGCCGCCGGGCCGGCGACTGCCGTGGCAGGACGCGGTAGCCGAGTGCTGGCGGGCGCTGGGCGAGGTCTACGCGGGGTTGAGCACGGCCGGTGACGGCGGGTCGGCGGGCGCGGTGGTGGTCGGGTTGCGGGCGGCACGCGCCGACGCGGATCGGGCCGCCGCGCTCGCCAGCCGGGTCCGGCGGCGCGTGAACGCTGCCGAGGACCGGCTCCGGCGTACCCGGGATGCGACGGACGCGGCCCGGCGGCTCGCGGCGGCGGCGGACCGGCTGGACCTGGTCGACGCCCGGCTGGCGGTCGGCGGACGCCGGATCGACCGGTCGATCGCGACCCTGGCCGGCGGGTTCGTGCAGACCACCGCACCGCCCGAGCGGGAAACCGGTGATCGGACCGCGACGCGGGTCACGACACGAACCGGCACCACGCCGACCGGCGAGATCGCCCGTGGCTGCCGCACGGCGAGCCGGCTGGTGGCCCGGCGGCGCGGACGAGGACGTACCGAGACGACGAGGGAGCGACGATGGTGACCGACCCGCACGCCGCGCTGCGCGGCCTGTTGACCGGCCGGCTGCGCGGGCACGAGCGGCGGATGCGCCGGTTCGCCGAGCCGGACTGGCGGCGCTACGCGGACCTGCTCGCCGGGGCGCTGCTGGTGGCGGTACGGCGACGGTTCGCCGCCGGGCAGGAGCGGGCGCCGGTGATCCGGTTCGTGGCGTCCGCCCGGGAACGGTACGACGTCACCGGGCACGACGTGGATCCCGCGCTGGCCGAGGCGCTGGTCTGGGCCGCGCTCGGCGAACGCGCGCCGGTGCCGGAGAGCGCGCCGGCCGTGGTGGCCCGTACCGTGCTGCTGCTCGGGCTGCTGGAGGACGAGGGGCTCTCCCCCGCCGAGCTGGACGAGGTCCTCGCCGCCGCCACCCGGGCCGCCGAGACGACGGCGGCAGCGGCAGCGCGGGCCGCCGAGACGACAGCGGCCGGGCCAGCGCAGACCGTAGACCGGACGACGGCGGCAGGCTCAGCGCAGCGAGCGGAACACCAGCACGTAGCCGCAGTACGCCAGCGGGACCATCGCGAAGCAGATCAGGATGCCGAGGTGGACGAAGCGCGGCGGGGTACCGGCGACGACCGCCGGCCGGCCCCACCGCCCGAGGATCAACCAGGCGGCGATCAGCGACACGGCGGGCAGTCCGGCGCACATCCACGCGTAAAGGGTGAACTGGTCGACCGCCCCCACTCCGGAGGCGACGACGAGGACCAGCATCAGCGCGATCCCGACCAGGGCGCAGCCGAGGTAGACGGCGACCGCCCGCGCCATCGCTGACCACGCCGGCAGCAGCGCCGGCCGCTGGGCCAGCAGGTCGGCGTGCTGTCCGTGCCGGTCGGCCTCGTCGGCGTAGCGCCGCGCCAACTCCAGCGCGGTGTCCACGTCGGGCTCCGCCGGGCGCTGGCCCGGTACCCCGGCCGCCGTCGGCAGCGCCAACCCCGACCCAACCCCCGGGGAGTACGCCCCGACCCCCGGCCGCCCCGGCGCGGCGGCTGCGCCGCCGGTCGTCCCCTCCCCCGTTCCGGGTCCGGTCGACGTCCCCACCATTCCGGGCTGGTACGTCACCCCGGGCGGCCCGGGCGGGCTGAACCCGCCGGACGCACCCGACACCGGAGCCGCCGGCGGCCAAGCCGGCGGGCCGGACACCGGAGCCGACGGCGGGCCCGGTGGTGGCGGCGGTGCCGCCCCGTCGGGCAGCGCGGACGGCGGAAGGCCGATGGCCCGGCCGAGCTGGTCGAGGCGGCGTCCCTGGGCGGTGAGCCGGTGCTGGAGGGAGTCGGCGGCGGCGTGCCGGTCACGGCGGCGTTCGGCCTCGGCGGCGGCGCCCCGCTCGCCGGCCCGGCGCTGGTCGGCGAGGTGCCGGGCCAGCGCGGCGTACTCGGAGAACGTGGACACCGCTCAGCCTTCCCCGTCGTCGTCGTGCCCGTCGCGGGCGAACGGCACGATCAGCCGGGTGCGGTGGTCGTGCCGGTCGACCAGCAGCGCCCGGTCCGGCCGGGGCGTGTACGCCAGGTCGTGCACGCCCAGGTGCAACCCAAGATCGGCACCGGGTACGTTCAGCGCGACCAGGCAGGCGACGTCGTCGCGGTTCTGCGTACCGCCGAGGTCGTCGCCGAGCCGGCGCAGCCCGCGCCACCACCCGAGCAGGTGCACACCGTGCGCGGGCCCGGCCCGCAGCAGGGCCCGCAGGTCGTCGTGGCCGGAGCGGAAGGTCTGCGGGTCGGCCGCCCCGAGCACCCCGCCGGCGGCGTCCACGCCGAACACCACCAGCCACGTCCGGCCGGTCGACCCGGACACCGGCCCCGCCGAGGCGGCACCGGCGGTCGACGGCGACGCGGAGCGGGCGGCCAGTTCGGCGATCCGCTCGCGCAGGCCGGTCGCGTCGAGCCGCTCGACCGGGTGCCCGGCGGCGGCCAGCGCGGCGGCGGTGTCCTCGGCGGCCGGGTCACCGGCGGCGACCAGCGGGGCGAGCAGGAACCGGGCGGTGCCGGGGGCGTGCTGCCGGGCCAGGCTGAGGGTCGCCGCGCGGAGCACCTCGGCACCGCTGGCGGAGGTGCCGACCACCGCGAGGTGCCGGCCGGGACTGCTGTCCATCAGGAACAGCGCGGAGGTGCCGTCCACGTCGACGGTCCGCCCGACCAGGGCCAGCGGCCGGCGGCCACCGGGGCGCAGGCCGGCGTACGTGGCGTCGTCCTCGACCCGCGCCGTCTCGTACCCCTTGAAGACCGACGGTGGACGCGCGCCCGGCGGCCGGGCCTGCCACAGTTCGTGGCGCAGCGCGGCCAGCTCACCGGCGGCGGCGTGCGCGTCGGGGAACCGCACCACGGTGTCGGCGCCGACCGCCCCGGCGGCGGTGTTCAACACCGCGGAGCCGACCGGCAGGGTGCCGGCCACGGTGTTCAGCGGGTCGAGCACCCCGCCGCCGCCGGGCAGGGCGACCCGCAGCGCGAACTGCCCGAAGATGGCGTCGGCGCGGCCGTACAGCGCCTCGATGCCGGTCATGCTCTGGCTGGCCAGGACCAGGTGTACGCCGTACGAGCGGCCCTTGCGGGCCAGTTCCTCCAGCAGGTCGACCGACTGCCGGGCCAGCGCGTCGTTGCCGGCGAGCAGCACGTGGAACTCGTCGATCACCGTCACGATCCGGGGCAGCGGTGTGTCCCGGGGCAGGTCGGCGAGCTTGGTGACGCCGTGCCGCTTGAGCGCGGTGGCCCGCCGTTGTAGTTCCCGGCGCAGCTCGCGGAGCACCGCGACGCCGTACTCCCGGTCGGACTCGATGCCGACCGCGCGGGCGTGCGGCAGCCAGGACGGGTCCCGGCCGGTGGGCACGAACTCGGTGAAGCTCACGCCCTCCTTGAAGTCGAGCAGGTAGAGCTGCAACTCCGCCGGCGAGTAGCGGGCGGCCAGCCCGTAGAGGACGTCCAGCAGGAAGACGGTCTTGCCGGCGCCGGTACGCCCGCCGACGAGCCAGTGCGGGGTGACGTCGTCGAAGGCGACGGTGACCGGCTCCCGGCCGGCCCGGCCGACCACGGTGCGCAGGCCGGTGACGGACGACTCGGCCCAGCGCCGTGCCGGCAGCAGGTCGGCGAACCCGACCGCCTGGCCCTGCCGGGTGGCCGCGCCGAGGTGGGTGCCGAGGGCGGCCACCGAGGCGGCCGGCGGGTCACCGTCGAGCAGCACCGGGGCGGCGAGGCCGGTGCCGTCGGAGCTGAACGGCGCGCCGGGCGGGTCGCCGACGTGCGCGTACCGCTCGGAGAGCCGGACCTGCGTGGTGCCGCCCAGTGGCGGCGGCGGGTCCGCCGACGCGGCCGGTGGGTGCCCGGCGAGCAGGACGCAGACGGCGGCGTCCGGCCCGGCGTGGGTGAGCGCGGCGAGCCGGGCCGCGGCCCTCGGTGACGGCGCGGAGGTCGCCACGACCAGCAGCAGGTCCTGGTCGTCGCGGCCGGCGTGCCGGGCTGCCCGGGCGTGCGTCTCGGCGGCGTCCAGCAGCGCGGACACCTCGTCCTCGGTGGTGGCCGGCGGGTCGAGCACGCCGGCGTCGACCAGCGGCCGCAGCGGACCGAAGGTGGCGCCGAGCGCGGCGGTGTCCAGCCCGGCGACCCGCACGCCGCCCGGCGGCGCGGTGGCCACCAGCCGCAGGACGACCGCGCGGAGCAGCCCGGCCACCCGGGTGTCCCGGGCGTCGGCGTCGACGGCGAGGTGGCAGCCACCACCGAGCGGTACGAGGACGGGGAAGCCACCGTCCGGGGTGGACGCCTCGCCGACGCGTACCGGCACCGGGGTGCGGGCGACCGGGGTCGCGCCGGGCGGCGGCGCGGCCAGGGCGGCGCCCAGCCGGGCCAGCCGACCCACCACGTCGGCGGCACCGTCGGACGCGGCCGGGGTCGGGGCCACGCCGAGCGTGCGGCGGGCGGTGTCGAGGTGGGTACGTGCCGCCCGGTGAGCCGCCACCGCCTGCCCGTACGCCGACGCGAGCCTGCCCACTCTGCGCGCTCCTGTCCGCCTCGCCCCGCCTGGTCCCGGGAAACCCTAGCGGACCCCGTCGACCGCCGGACAGTCCGAAACGGACCGGGTGTGCGTCAACGGGTCGTGGCGACGGCGACGCAGGTGGCCGGTTCGGGCCGGTCGGCGGTGCCGCAGTGGTACACCTCGACCGGATCGGTCGCCACGTCGGGCACCCGCTCGACGCGCAGCAGCGCCAGCCGCTTGTCCACCGGCTCGCCGGAGTCCGGCGGGTAGCGGATCAGGCCGGCGACACCGGGGTAGCCCTGGCCGGCGTTCTGGCGGAGCACCTCGGCGTGCACACCGACCGGGTTGACCGAGTTCGGTTCCCACCGCTGGCGCGGGCCGGCGTGGTGCAGCCGGGCGGCCAGGCTCTCCAACGCCCGGACCACCATCATCGACGCGTCGTAGGCGAGGCTGACCCGCTCGCCCACCGGGTGCGGGCGGTCCGGCCGGCAGCGGGGCGGGTCCAGCAGGTTGTCGGCCTGGATCCAGGTGAGGAAGCTGGCCCGGGCCTCGTCCCGCCGCGCCTCGGCGGCGCGCAGCGCGGCACAGGTGCCGAGTGCCGCCTTGGACACGTAGGTGACCGGCACGTTGCCCGGTGCGGCGGCCCGCAGCCCGGGGTTGGCCATGTATCGGTTGACCGAGTCGTCGGCGACCAGGTGTTTCGGCGGGTTGTCGCCGCACTCGCGCAGGGCCCGCAGGAACCCGTCGAACTCCGACCAGCGTCCGGCGTAGAAGAGCAGCCCGCCGAAGCCGCACTCGGCGGTCAGCCGCCGGCCGGTGTGCCACTCCTCCAGGCGGGTGATCCGGGTCCCGAACCGTTGTCTGAGCCCGTCGACGAGCGTGCCGACGTAAAGGTCCTCGGTCAGCGAGCTGTCCTCGCCGGTGGTCCAGTAGACGTGCGCCTCGCCCACCTTCAGCACCTGCCGGGCGTACGACTCGACCATCGCCACCTGGTCGGTGTTCGGCGCGGACACCTGGAGGTAGAGCCGCGAGTTGGCGTCGATCCGGTCGGCCGACAGGGTGGGCGCGAGCACCGGCAGCCCGACCCGGTTGAGTTCGCGCAGTGCCCGCGCGGTGCTGAGCCGGCTCTCCACCAGGCCGACCACGCCGAGCACGGTCGGATCGTCGCGGGCCAGGTCGGCGAGCATCGCCACGGCCCGGTCGGCGTGCCGCATCTGCCGCCCGCCGTTGGCGACCACGATCCGCAGCAGCGCGGCGCCGTCCGCGCCGGCCGACTCCTGGAGCAGCGCGTACTGCGCGGTGGCCATCCCCTCCAGTTCCTCCCGCTCGGACACGTAGGACTCCTCGTCGGCCCGGGTCCGGTTGCCGGTGAGGGTGCCGAGGTAGACCAGGGTCAGGTAGGGCCCGCGGTGGTCGCTGCGCTCCCACACCTCCTCGGCGGCGCGGTTCTGGGCGAAGATCCGCTCCTGTACGGTGCGCAGCGCCTCCTGCCCCGGGTCGTTGTTGAAGATCTGCGTGGCGCGGTCGCTGTAGCCGACGCACTCCCCCTCGACGACCTGTACCGACACCCGGCCGCCGGTAGGTGAGGGGTGGCAGCCCGGCGCCCAGCGGCTGCCCGCCCAGGCGCCGCCGGCGACGACGAGCGTCAGGGCCACCGCCGCCGGCAGGAACCGGCGCGACCACCACGGCGGCTCCGGCGCGCTGAACGGGCGCAGGCCGCCGCGCGGCGGGGGCCCGGTCTCGGCGGCGTCGGGTCGCAGCACGACCAACCAGGCCGCCGCGCGCCGCAGCCGGCGCATCTCCGCCAGGGCCTCCGACCATTCCTGGTACGCCTCGTCGGCGTCGGCGAGCGGGTGCGGCACGGGAAGTTCCGGCGGGGGTACGTCCGCGGCGGCGACGACGAGCAGCGGGTCGTTGCGGCCGGTCTCGGTGCGTACGTCGCCGAGCAGGCGGACCAGCACGTGCCCGAGACTGCCGGGGGCCACGTTGTCCAGCAGCAGCACCGGGTAGGCGGTGCGCCGCCAGTCCGACGGTCGCCACGGTCGTCGCCGGTACGCCTGCCGCAGGTCCTCCAGGAACGCGTGCAGCAGCAGCTTGGCGACCTGGTCGGGTTGCTCGCCGTCCCGCCAGCCGGCGGTCAGCCGCTCGGCGAAGCCGAGGAAGGTGACCGACTGCCGGGGCGCGAGGTACTGCTGACGCATGAACCACCGGTAGTGCCGACCGATCCCCGGTACCCGCCCGGAGACGGCCACCCGGAACACCACCCCGGGCACCGCGCGGCGGACCAGCCAGAGCACCACCTGGGACAGGATCGACACCGCGTCCCCACCGGCGGGGACGGCGTCGGTCGCCCCGCGCGGTCCCCGCCGGTCGCGCAGCCGGCGGACCAGCGCCGACCGGCCGTCGTCGGCGCTGAGGCCCAGGCTCTGGTGCATCAGCCAGTCGGCGAGCGGGTAGTGCACGAACCGTAGCCGCGCCGAGCCGAACGCCTCCAGCGACAGCTGCCGGTGCAGGTCCCGCAGCAGGGCGGGCACGTCGGTGCCGGGCGGCTGCGCGGCGACGTCCAGCACGGCGTGCGGCACCCGGCGACGCTGTCCCTGCCCGAGGAAGCGGCGCAGCAGCGCCATCAGGTCGGTGCCCGTGGCCGGCTCGGGGCCGCCGTCGGGACTTGCGCCGGCGCCGGTCTCCGGGTGCCCGGCGGGAACCGCCACCGGCGCCGCGGCGGGAACCGCCACCGGTGCCGCGGCGGGTTCGCCCGCCGGGACCGGGGCGGGACGGACCAGCCAGAGCAGCGGTAGTCGCCGGTCGCCCCGGCGCGGGCGGCGCAGCAGCCGGGTCAACAGGGCGAGGAGTTCGGTGCCGCCCACCGGAACCCGCTCGCGCTGCGACGGCCGCGGTCGGGATGTGGTGACGTCCCGCATGAACACCCCCGGTCCGGTGGCGCGGTGTACGCGTACGACTCCTCCCAGTGTGCCCTGCGTCGGCAAGGACGGTCGGCGGTCCTTTTCGGACCACCGACCGTCGCTGCGGTGCGGGACGGGTCAGCCGGTGACCGCGTTCAGCGCCGGCAGGTAGCCGTAGCGGTAGCCGGCGGAGTTCGGGTGGTAGGCCTCGATGATCCCGGAGACGTCGCGGATCCACGGGCTGCTGGCGCAGACGCCGTGCCCGGCGAAGGTAGGACGGGTGTCGGCGAAGGTGGCGCCGGCCGCGGCGGCCCGGGCGGAGATGACGGTGGCCAGCACGTCGGCGGCCTCGTTGAGGATGGTGCGCTTGTAGGTGCTCATCGCCAGCAGGCCGCAGTAGTTCGTCTCGAACAGTCGCGGGTAGCCGAGCACGATCAGCCGGGCGTTGGGTGCGCGGTTGCGGATCGCGGCGTACGTGGCGTCGAGGCGGCCCGGCAGCGTGCTGGTGGCGAAGGCCTTCGACTCGTTGACCGCGTTGGTGCAACTGCTGGTGCTGCCGAACCGGCAACTGGTGATCACGTCGGCGAAGCCGGCGTCGTTGCCACCGATCGTGATGGTGACCAGGGTGGTGCTCGTGCTCAGCGAGTTGACCTGGCTGTTGATGACGTCGCTGGTGACGGCGCCGCCGCAGGCGGGAAACTTGAAGCTGGCCACCGCGTTGGCCGCGGCCCACAACGGGGCGTACGACTTCTGGCTGCGCAGGCACCCGGAGAGGTCGTACGGGCCGGCACCCACCCCGGAGGAGTAGGAGTCGCCGAGCGCGACGTAGTTGACGGCGGCGGCCTGTGCGGTGGCTGCCTGCGCGGTGGCGGGCACGAGCACGGCGCCGACGGCGGCGGCGGTGAGGACGGCGACCAGCGCGCGGAGGGCGCGGGCCAGCGGGCGGTGGGGCATGGGGGACCTCCACGGGACAGGGGTGGTGGGGCCCGATGACCGCGCGCGTGGCCAGGGGTTACAACGGTTGTTACTAGTCGGTAATGCTATCGAAACATGTAGATGGAGGGAAGGGGCACGCAGCCGCTGGACCTCCGGAGCACTGGTCGGCCGGAGCCCTTTCGAGCTGATGTCGTGGATGCATCAGCGGTCCCAGCCCGCTCGCGGTGACCGGGCCGCTCGGGCCGCTCGCAGTGACCGGGCCGCTCGCGCCGCTCGCAGTGACCGGGCCGCTCGGGCCGCTCGCAGTGACCGGGCCGCTCGCGGCGACCGGGCCGCCGGCGCCAACGGAAGGTCCCACTCTCCGGCGGCGCGGCGCGGCGCGATCCATCCACGACATCAGCTCGAAAGCGCCGTCATAACCACCTGCCGGCCCCACCGCCCGGCCCCACCGCCGTCCCACGGCCGGCCCACCGCCGTCCCACCGCCGTCCCACGGCCGGCCCACCGCCGTCCCACCGCCGTCCCACGGCCGGCCCCGCGGCCGCCCACGGCCGGCCCGCCCGCCGGTCCACCACTGGCCCGCCCGCCCGTTCACCATCGGCCCACCACCGGCTACGGGCCGGCCCACCACCGGCCTACGGGCCGGTCCACGGCCGACCCACCCGTCAGCGCGCGCCCGACCCACCCGTCAGCGCACCGCCCGATCCACCCGGTCGGGCACCGCCCGACCCACCCGTCAGCGCACGGCCGGCCCACCGGGCCGGTCCACCCGCCGGAGCCCGCTGTCGGCGCACCGGCCGGAGTCACCCGCCGGGCCCACCGGCCGGCCCACGCCGGACCCGGACCGGGTCAGGCGGGTGGCGGAAGGGGGCCGGCGGAGGGGGTCAGCGGGCGGCGAGCGGTTGGGCGGCCGGGCTCACCGGGGCGGGAAGCTGCCCCAGCCCACCCAGGTAGGTGTGGATGGCGGCGGCGGCGGCCCGGCCCTCGGCGATGGCCCAGACGATCAGCGACGCGCCCCGGTGCATGTCACCGGCGACGAACACCCCGTCGGCGTCGGTCTGCCAGTCCGGCCGTGCGTCCACCGCGCCGCGCCGGTTGCGGGGCACCCCGAACTGGTCGAGCAGCGGCTGTTCCTCGGTGCCCTCGAAGCCGATCGCCAGCAGCACCAGGTCGGCCGGCAGGTCCCGCTCGGAGCCGGGCAGCGCGGTGACGATCCGGCGACCGTCCTTCTTCTCCACCGTCACCTCGGCGATCCGGACCGCCCGGACCTGACCGTGACCGTCGTCCACGAACTCCTGCACGGCGACGGCGAACACCCGCTGGCCGCCCTCCTCGTGGGCCGGGTAGTTGCGCAGCACCCACGGCCAGGTCGGCCACGGGTCGCGGGCCTCGTCGCGGGCGTGCGGCGGCTCCGGGTACAGGTCCAACTGGTGTACGCCGGCAGCGCCCTGCCGGTGGGCCACGCCGAGGCAGTCCGCCCCGGTGTCGCCACCGCCGATGATGACGATGTGCTTGCCGGCGGCGTCGATCGGCGTACCGTCGGGCAGCACCGCGAGCGCCGGCCGGCCCTCGCCCGCCGCGGCCACCACCCGGTTCGCGGCGACCAGGTGGTCCATCGCCTGGTGCACCCCGCGCAGGTGCCGTCCCGGGGTCTGCGGGGTGTCCCGGCCCTGCAACGCGCCGCAGGCGAGCAGCACCGCGTCGTGCTCGGCGCGCAACTGCTCGGCGGTGACGTCGACGCCCACGTTCACGCCGGTCCGGAAGCGCACCCCCTCGGCGGAGAGCTGCGCCAACCGCTGGTCGATGTGTCGCTTCTCCAGCTTGAAGTCGGGAATGCCGTACCGGAGCAGGCCGCCGATCGCGTCGTCGCGCTCGTACACCGTCACGGCGTGACCGGCGCGGACCAGTTGTTGCGCGGCGGCGAGCCCGGCGGGCCCGGAACCGACCACGGCCACCGACCGCCCGGACGGCGTCGCCACCTGGCGGGGTCGCAGCCCGCTGCGGGCCGCCGCGTCGGCGATCTCCACCTCGACCTGCTTGATGGTGACCGGCGCGCCGCCGGAGATGCCCAGTACGCAGGCCGCCTCGCACGGCGCCGGGCAGAGCCGGCCGGTGAACTCGGGGAAGTTGTTGGTCGCGTGCAGCGACTCCACCGCGGCGTCCCACTTGCCGGTGCGGACCAGGTCGTTCCAGTCCGGGATGCGGTTGCCCAGCGGGCAGCCGTCGTGGCAGAACGGGATGCCGCAGTCCATGCACCGGGTGGCCTGCTCGCGCACGAGGTTCTCGCCGGCGGGCGGGTAGACCTCGCGCCAGTCGCTGATCCGCACCGGGACCGGGCGACGGTCGGGCAGCCGCCGGTCGTAGCGCAGGAAACCGTTGGGGTCAGGCACGAGCCACCTCCTGTGCGGCCGCCCGCGGGGCGGGCGGCTGCGGCACCGGCGACGGTGCCGGCGCGGCCAGTTCAGTCATCACCGCGTCGTCCACGTCACGGCCGGCGGCTTCGGCGGCCCGC
The DNA here is from genome assembly GCF_003626595.1 of Micromonospora endolithica. Lineage (GTDB taxonomy): Bacteria > Actinomycetota > Actinomycetes > Mycobacteriales > Micromonosporaceae > Micromonospora > Micromonospora endolithica. The sequence goes on from NZ_RBAK01000001.1 coordinate 678,003, forward strand.
ATGATCTCCAGCACCCGGCGGTAGTCCCGGGGCACCACGGCGGTGAACTCCTCCACCGCCTCCGGCCAGCGCTTGAGCAGCGACTCGGCCACCGCCGAGTCGGTCTCGGCGAAGTGCCGCTGCACCAGCTCGTGCAGCAGCGACCGTTCCTCCTCGCCCAGCGGGGCCAGGTCGACCAACTCGGTGTTGACCCGGCGGCGGTCCAGGTGCCAGACGAAGGCGGTGCCGCCGGACATGCCGGCCGCGAAGTTGCGCCCGGTCCCGCCGAGCACCACCACCGTGCCGCCGGTCATGTACTCGCAGCCGTGGTCGCCGACGCCTTCGACGACCGCCACCGCGCCGGAGTTGCGCACCGCGAACCGCTCCCCCACCCGGCCGCGCAGGAACACCTCACCGGCGGTGGCGCCGTACAGGATGGTGTTGCCGGCGATGATCTGGTCCTCGGCCCGCTCCCCCGGCGCCGCGTCGCCGTCCAGGAAGGGCGCGGCGTCGTGCGGGCGGACGACCAGCCGCCCACCGGAGAGGCCCTTGCCGACGTAGTCGTTGGCGTCGCCGTGCAGGCGCAGGGTGACCCCGCGCGGCAGGAACGCGCCGAACGACTGGCCGGCCGTGCCGCGCAGGTCGAACTCCACGGTGTCGGTGGGCAGGCCGCTGCCGCCGAAGCGGCGGGTGACCTCACCACCGAGCATCGCGCCGACGCTGCGGTGCTCGTTGCGCACCGCGACCTCGACCCGGACCGGGGTGCCGTCGGCCAGCGCGGGCGCGGCGAGCGCGATCAACTCGTTGTCCAGCGCCAGCTCCAGGCCATGGTCCTGGGCGCGTACGCCCCGGCGGGCGGCACCGGCCGGGATCTCCGGCTGGTGCAGGACCGGGCCCAGGTCGAGACCGCCGGCCTTCCAGTGCGTGACGGCCGGGGTGAGGTCGAGCAGTTCGGTCTGCCCGATCGCCTCCTCGATCGAGCGCAGGCCCAGCTCGGCCAGGTAGCCGCGGACTTCCTCGGCGAGGAAGAGGAAGAAGTTCTCCACGAACTCCGGTCGGCCGGTGAAGCGCTCGCGCAGCACCGGGTTCTGGGTGGCGATGCCGACCGGACAGGTGTCCAGGTGACAGACGCGCATCATCACGCAGCCCTCGACGATGAGCGGCGCGGTGGCGAAGCCGAACTCCTCGGCGCCGAGCAGCGCCGCGACCAGCACGTCCCGGCCGGTCTTGAGCTGCCCGTCGACCTGCACGGTGACCCGGTCGCGCAGCTTGTTGAGCAGGAGCGTCTGCTGCGCCTCGGCCAGGCCCAGCTCCCACGGGGTGCCGGCGTGCTTGAGCGAGTTGAGGGGGGACGCGCCGGTGCCGCCGTCGTGGCCGGAGATGAGGATGACGTCGGCCTTGAGCTTCGCCACACCGGCGGCCACGGTGCCCACGCCGACCTCGCTGACCAGCTTGACGTGCACCCGGGCGGCCGGGTTGACGCACTTCAGGTCGTGCACCAGCTGCGCGAGGTCCTCGATGGAGTAGATGTCGTGGTGCGGCGGCGGCGAGATCAGGCCGACGCCCGGGGTGGCGTGCCGGGTCCGGGCGATCCACGGCCAGACCTTGTTGCCGGGCAGCTGGCCGCCCTCGCCCGGTTTCGCGCCCTGGGCCATCTTGATCTGGATGTCGTCGGCGTTGACCAGGTATTCGCTGGTCACCCCGAACCGGCCGCTGGCGATCTGCTTGACCGCGGAGCGGCGGGCCGGGTCGTGCAGCCGCTCGACGTCCTCGCCGCCCTCGCCGGTGTTGGACTTGCCGCCGAGGCGGTTCATCGCGATCGCCAGGGTCTCGTGCGCCTCGGCCGAGATCGACCCGTACGACATGGCGCCGGTGGCGAACCGCTTGACGATCTCGGTGGCCGGCTCGACCTCCTCGATCGGCACCGGCGGTCGCACGCCGGTGCGCAGGGTGAACAGGCCGCGCAGCGAACCGGCCTTCGCGGCCAGCTCGTCGACCTTCGCGGTGTACTGCCGGAAGACGTCGTACTGGCGGCTGCGGGTGGCGTGCTGGAGCAGGAAGACCGTCTCCGGGTTGAACAGGTGCAGCTCGCCCTCGCGGCGCCACTGGTATTCGCCGCCGACCTCCAGCCGGTCGGACGCCTCGGTGCCGGGGACCGGCCAGGCGCGGGCGTGCCGGGCCGCGACCTCGGCGTGGATCTCGTGCAGCCCGATGCCGCTGATCTTGCTCGGGGTGCCCCGGAAGTAGCGGTCGACCAGGCGGGTGTCCAGGCCGACCGCCTCGAAGACCTGCGCGCCGCAGTACGAGGACACCGTCGAGATGCCCATCTTGGACATGATCTTCAGGACGCCCTTGCCGAGGCCCTTGACGTAGTTGCGAACCGCCTTGGTGGCGTCGGTGCCGACCAGCGCACCGGTGGCGATCATGTCCTCGACCGACTCGAAGGCCAGGTAGGGGTTGACCGCCGCGGCGCCGTAGCCGATGAGCACGGCGGCGTGGTGCACCTCGCGGCAGTCGCCGGACTCGACGATCAGCGCCACCTGGGTCCGCGTCTGCTCGCGTACCAGGTGCTGGTGCACGGCCGCGGTGAGCAGCAGCGACGGGATCGGGGCGAGGTCGGCGTTGGAGTCCCGGTCGGAGAGCACCAGGATGCGGACGCCGTCCTCGATCGCCTCGGAGACGTGCCGGCAGATCTCGGTCAACCGGGCCTTGATGCCCGTACCGCCCTCCCGGATCCGGTAGAGCCCGGACACCCGGACCGCCTTGAAGCCGGGCAGGTCGCCGTCCTCGTCGATGGAGAGGATCTTGGCCAGCTCGTCGTTGTCGATCACCGGGTACGGCAGGACGATCTGCCGGCAGCTCGCCGGGCCCGGGTCGAGCAGGTTGCCCTCCGCGCCGATGGTCGACGCCAGGCTGGTCACCAGCTCCTCCCGGATGGCGTCCAGCGGTGGGTTGGTGACCTGGGCGAACAGTTGGTGGAAGTAGTCGTAGAGCAGCCTCGGCCGGGTCGACAGCGGCGAGATCGGGGTGTCGGTGCCCATCGAGCCGAGTGGCTCGGCCCCGGACCGCGCCATCGGCGCGAGCAGGATCTTCAGCTCCTCCTCGGTGTAGCCGAAGGTCTGCTGGCGGCGGCGTACCGAGTCGTGGGTGTAGACGGTGTGCTCGCGCGGCGGCAGCTCGTCCAGCTCGATCAGGCCGGCGTGCAGCCAGTCGTCGTACGGCAGCGCGGCGGCCAGCTCGGTCTTGATCTCGTCGTCCTGCACGATCCGGCCGGCGACGGTGTCGACCAGGAACATCTTGCCGGGCTGGAGGCGGCCCTTGGCGATCACCCGGGCCGGGTCGAGGTCGAGCACGCCCGCCTCGCTGCCCAGCACCACCAGGCCGTCGTCGGTACGCCACCAGCGGCCCGGCCGCAGGCCGTTGCGGTCGAGCACCGCGCCGACGATCTCGCCGTCGGTGAACGCCACCGACGCCGGCCCGTCCCACGGCTCCATCAGGCTGGCGTGGAAGCGGTAGAACGCCCGCTTGTCGCCGCGCATGTCCGGGTCGTTCTCCCACGCCTCGGGGATCATCATCAGCACCGCGTGGGGCAGGCTCCGCCCGGACAGGTGCAGCAGCTCCAGCACCTCGTCGAAGTTCGCCGAGTCGGACGCCGCCGGGGTGCACACCGGGAAGATCCGGCGGATGTTGCCGGGCAGGTGCGGGGTGCGCAGGAGCGCCTCCCGGGCCTGCATCCAGTTGCGGTTGCCGCGGATCGTGTTGATCTCTCCGTTGTGGGCGATGAAGCGGTACGGGTGCGCCAGCGGCCACGACGGGAACGTGTTGGTGGAGAACCGCGAGTGCACCAGCGCGATCGCGCTGTCCACCCGCTCGTCGGTCAGCTCCGGGTAGTACGCCGGCAACTGGTCCGGGGTGAGCATGCCCTTCCACACCATGGTCCGCCCGGACAGCGACGGGAAGTAGACCGGCACGCCCCGCTCCGCGGACTCCCGCTCGGCCTGCTTGCGGACGCAGAACGCCACCCGCTCCAGGTCCAGGCCCTCCAGCGGGGAACCGGCCGGACCGGCGGGCGAGTCGGTGAGCCGGTGCGCGGCCAGGAAGAGCTGCCGGACCCGGGGCATCGCGGCCAGGGCGGTCTCGCCGAGACCGCTCGGGTCCACCGGGACGTCCCGCCAGCCCAGCACCTCGGCGCCCTCGACCAGCGCGTACTTCTCCACCACCTGACGGGCGCGGGCCTCGCCGGCGTCGTCGTCGGGGAGGAACGCCAGGCCGGTGGCGTACTGCCCGGCCGGCGGCAGTGCGAAGCCGGCCACCGCACGCAGGAACGCGTCCGGCACCTGGATCATGATGCCCGCGCCGTCACCGGTGTTGTGCTCCGCGCCCCGGGCGCCCCGGTGGTCCAGTCTGCAGAGCGCACCGAGACCGTTGGCCACGACGCCGTGCGAGCGACGGCCGTGCAGGTCGGCCACGAAGGCCACGCCGCAGGCGTCGTGCTCGAAGGCGGGGTCGTACAACCCGGCTGCGGCGGCGTCGCGACCCACCGGGGGCTGCGGGGCCGGTTGCGGCGTGTGCGGGTACGGAAAGGCCACCGGGCCTCCTGTCGTCACTCAGGGTGGATCTGGGTGGGGACGACGTCGGCCCTCAGCGGTCTATTGAGTCTACGTTAGGGGGGTCGGCACAAGGCCAGTGCAGATTGATCACACCTTCCAGAGTCTGGGACGTGTAGTCTCGCGCGGTGGATCCCGCGCACACGGACCTGTTCGACCGGTTGGAACGTTTCTACGACGCGGTGCCCCGGGATGCCGCCCGAGGCGAGGAACACGGCCCCCTGGTGCTGTTCGTCCGGGAGGGTGCGGGGTGGCCGTTCTACGCCCGGCCCCGGCTGCACGCCACCGACGCCCCGTCGCTGGCCGACATCTCGGCGGTCCGGGAGCGGCAACGGGAACTGGGCCTGCCCGAGGCGTTCGAGTGGGTGCACGAGACCACCCCGGCGCTGCTCCCGGTGGCCCGCTCGGCCGGCCTGTCCGTGCTGGAGGCGCCGCTGATGGTGCTCGACCCGGCCGCGCTGCCGGACCCGGCGACCCTCACCGACGTACCGCTGCGGTCGCTCGACCCCGACGCGCCCGGCTTCGCCGCCGACGTGGCGGCGCGGCGGGCGGTGGCCGCGGTCGGCTTCGCCGTTCCCGGTACCGCGCGCGGCGACGCCGGCCCGGCCCAGCGGGACGCGGCGGTCACCGAACTGGAGGTGGCCGCGCTGGACGAGGAACGCGCCCGGATCGCCGACGGACGGCGGCTGTCGGCGCTGGCCGGCACGCCCGAGGACGGCGCGCTGGCCAGCGGGATGGCCATGCGGGTCGGTGAGGTGGCCGAGATCGCCGGGGTCGCCACCCTGCCGGTGGCCCGCCGGCGGGGCCTCGGCGCGGCGGTGACCGCCCTGCTGGCCCGGGAACTGCTCGCCGCCGGCACCGACGTGGTGTTCCTCTCCGCCGGGAGCGAGGACATCGCCCGGGTCTACCTGCGGGTCGGCTTCCGCCGGGTGGGCACCGCCTGCATCGCCGAACCCGCCGCCCTGCTCAGCTGAACGTCGCGCCCGGCGCCGGGGGTCAGGCCGGCGGGCGCCACTGGGCGGCGGAGGCGGCGGCGCTGCCTAGCAGGCGGGAGTTGATCGTGCCCAGGGCCGCGTCGCGGGCGCGCAGCGCGAGCCGGCCGCGGGCCTGCAGGACCGCCGACATGCGACGGGTCTGCCGGACCACCGCCGCCGCGCGCGGCCGGCGCACCCGGTCGTACGCGGACACGGCGTCCGGCAGCCGCGACTCGCGCAGCAACGAGGCGAGCGTGGCGGCGTCCTCGAAGGCGAGGCAGGCGCCCTGCCCGAGGTGCGGCGGCATCGCGTGCGCGGCGTCGCCGAGCAGCACCGCCCCGCCCGGGCCGGCCGGGAAGCCGTACGACCGGGGCAGCGGGCGCAGCTCGCGGATCTCCTGCTGGACGAGGTCGGCCGGGTCGGTGGCGTCGAGAAGGTCGGCGATCGGCGCGGGCCAGCCGGCGTACCAGCGCTTGAGCAGGGCCAACTGCGTCTCCGACGGCTCCGGCCGGGGCGCGCCGGCCGCGGTGGCCACCCAGTAGATGCCGCCTCGGGTGGACCCGCCGGACGAGCCGCGCTCGCCCAGCGACGCCGCGACGAAGCGGTATCCGGCGCCGAGGACCTCGCCGACCGGCGGCGCGTCGCCGGGCAGCCTGGGTGCCTGGTACCAAGGGATCACCGCCCGCCAGGCGGCCGAGCCGGAACTGACCACGGCGGCCTCCGGCGCGAGTTGCCGGCGTACCTCGCTGTCGGTGCCGTCCGCCCCGACGACCAGGTCGGCTTCGAGGGTGTGCCGGCCGTCGCCCACCGAGGGGCGCTGCCCCGGCTCGGCGCGAACCGTCCGGACGGTCACCCCGGTGCGCAACTCGACCCCGTCGCCGAGGCCGGCGATCAACGCGTCGTGCAGGTCCTCCCGGTGCACCACGACGGGCATCCGGTCGGCCGGGGTGGGCCGGGGCTGCACCAGCCAGTGGCCGTCCGGCCGGCGTATCCCGCCGTCGCGCAACGGGGTGGCGATCGCCTCCAGCCCGGCGCCGAGGCCGAGCGCGCGCAGCGCCCGTACGCCGTTGGGCCAGAGCACCACCGCCGTCGGCTCGGGGCGTACCCGGTCGGCCCGCTCCAGGAGGGTGACCCGCCAGCCGGACCGGGCCAGCGCGCCGGCGACGGCGAGACCGCCGATCCCCGCGCCCACCACCACCGCGCTGCGCATGTGGGTCCCCCTCGCTTCAGCTGTCGCGGTCGGCCGGTCGGGAGCCGGCGGGCTCGTCGGCCCGGGTGTGCTCCTCGGCCCCGGTCGGCCCGCCGTCGGGCGCGGGGCCGTCGGAGCGGGGGACCTCGGTCTGCCGGTCGCCGTCCGGGTCGGCGGGTTCGGGCAGCTCGCCGGTGTCCCGCCAGCGGCGGAACTCCTCCTCGCCGACCACCCGGTAGCCCTCCGGCGCCTCCGTGCCGGCACCGGCCTCCCGTGCCGACAGGTCGACCTGCGAGACGTCGCCGCCGGTCGGCACCGGCGTGGCCGCCGCGCCGAGCGGGATCAGGTATTCCCGGGGGCCGCGGACCCGGACGAAGTAGATCAGCGCGCCGAGGAAGACCAGCGCGGACGTCCACACGTTCAGGCGTACGCCGAGGATGGTGTTCGCCTCGTCGGTACGCATCAACTCGATCCAGAAGCGGCCGGCGGTGTAGCCCATCACGTACAACGCGAACGCCCGTCCCCGGCCGAGCCGCAGTCGCCGGTCGAGCACCAGGACCAGGGCCGCCACGCCCACGTTCCACAGCGCCTCGTAGGCGAAGGTCGGATGGTAGAGGCCGGGTTCGAGGATCGGCTGCCCGGCGTCGTCGCGCAGCGCCTGCCCCGGGTTGTCGGGATCCATCCGGTGGATCTCCAGCCCCCAGGGCAGGGTGGTCGTACCGCCGTACAGCTCGTTGTTGAACCAGTTGCCCAGTCGGCCGACGGCCTGGGCCAGCGGCAGGCCCGGCGCGAGCGCGTCGGCCACCACGGCGAAGGGGATGCCGAGCTGCCGGGCGGCGATCCAGGCGCCGACCGCGCCACCGGCGACCGCACCCCAGATGCCGAGACCGCCCTCCCAGATGTAGAGCGCCTTGAGCGGTTCGCCGCCGGTGCCGAAGTATTTCTCCGGCGAGGTGATCACGTGGTAGATCCGCGCCCCGATGATGCCGGCCGGCACCGCCCACACGGCGATGTCGAGCACCGCGCCCGGGGCCACCCCGCGCTGGCGCAGCCGCCGCTCGGCGAGCCAGCAGGCCAGCACGATGCCGAGGATGATGCAGAGCGCGTACGCCCGGATCGGCACCGGTCCGAGCTGCCACACCGCGGTGCTGGGACTGGGCAGGGCCGCCTGGGGGGTCAGCGAGGCGAGGGTCACGGGTGCACACGCTACCGCCGTGGGGCCGGTACGTGGCACCCCGGGCGGCCGGTTCAGTGGCTTCCATGACTTCCGGTGGCCCCCGCCGTAGGCTCGACGGCGATGAGCGCGCTCACCTGGGCGGTCGCCGCGGTGGTCACCGACGACACCGGGCGGGTGCTGCTCTGCCGGCAGGGCCCGGGCGAGCGGCGGTACGCGCTGCCCGGTGGCCGGTCCCGCCCCGCCGAGAGCCCGGTCGACGCGGTGACCCGCGACATCCGCGCGGAGACCGGCTGGGAGATCGACGTGATCGACCTGGTCGGCGTCTACCACGTCGTGGCGGCCACCCCGGCGACGCCGGGACCGTGCGGCCCCTGGCCCGACGTGATCGTGCACGTCTTCCGCGCCCGTCCCCGGGGCACCACCCCGACCGGCGACCCGGCCGGCGGCTGCCGGCTGTCCTGGCACCGGCCCGACGGGCTACCGGAGGCCCTCACCCCGACCACGCGGGCGGCCCTCACCGACGCCCTGGCCGGCCGCTCCGGCGTCGTGTCCACCCCGACCGTCCCCCGCCCCCCGACCCAACGCCCCGCCGAACCAGCCCACCCCCACTAGTCCCCGCCCCCGCCGGCCGGGCCCCGGCCCGCCTGGCGCGGCGATCTTGCACTTTCTGTCGCCGCGTTCCGGACATGGCACGCGAAACGACGACCGAAAGTGCAAGATCGCGGTGGGGGCGGGGCGGGGTGGGGGTTAGGGGGTTAGGGGGTGCGGACGCCTTCGGCCAGGTCGGCGCTGAGGGTGCGCAGGGCGGTCAGGCCGGCGGCCTGGTCCGGGGCGTCGAGCACGCAGCGGACGAGCGCGCTGCCGACGATGACGCCGTCGGCGTATCCGGCGACCGTGCCGGCCTGCGCCCCGGTGCTCACGCCCAGGCCGACCCCGACCGGCAGGTCGGTGACCGCCCGGACCCGGGAGACCAGCAGCGGCGCGGCGTCGGAGGTCTGCGTGCGGGCGCCGGTGACCCCCATGAGCGCGGTGGCGTACACGAAGCCCCGGCAGTGGGACACGGTCATCGCCAGCCGCGCGTCGGTGGACGACGGGGAGACCAGGAACGTCCGGTCCAGGCCGTACGCGTCGGAGGCGGCCAACCACTCGTCGGCCTCTTCCGGAATCAGGTCCGGGGTGATCAGCCCGGTGCCACCGGCCGAGGCGAGGTCCCGGGCGAACGCGTCGACGCCGTACTGCTCGATGGGGTTCCAGTAGGTCATGGTGACCACCGGCGCGCCGGTCGCGGCGACCGCCTCGATGATCCGCAGCGTGTCGGCGGTGCGTACGCCGCCGGCCAGGGCGATGTCGCTGGCCCGCTGGATGACCGGACCGTCCATCACCGGGTCCGAGTACGGGATCTCGACCTCGACGACGTCCACGCCCGCCTCGACCATGGCGGTCATCGCGGCGATGCTGCCCTCGACGGTCGGGAAACCGGCCGGCATGCAGCCCACCAGCACGGCCCGCCCGTCGGCGCGGGCCTTGTCGAACGCGACACCGATCCGGCTCATCGTGCCGACTCCTTGTCCAGGATGCCGAAGTAGTCACCGGCGGGGTGGACGTCCTTGTCCCCCCGACCGGAGAGGTTGACCACGATCACCGGCTCGCGGCCCAACTCGGCGGCGAGCTTCGGGGCGATCGCGACGGTGCCGGCCAGCGCGTGCGCGCTCTCGATCGCCGGGATGACGCCCTCGGTACGGCAGAGCAGCTCGAACGCGGCCATCGCCTCGTCGTCGGTCACCGGCAGGTAGGTGGCCCGGCCGGTCTCGTGCAGCCAGGCGTGCTCCGGGCCCACCCCCGGGTAGTCCAGGCCGGCGGAGATCGAGTGCGACTCCACGGTCTGCCCGTCGGCGTTCTGCAACACGAACGTCCGGGTGCCGTGCAGCACGCCGGACCTGCCGCCGGTGATGCTGGCCGCGTGCCGGTCGGTGTCGACGCCGGCGCCGCCGGCCTCGAAGCCGTACAGCCGCACGCCCGGGTCACCGACGAAGGCGTGGAAGATGCCCAGCGCGTTGGAGCCGCCGCCGACGCAGGCGGTGACCGCGTCCGGCAGCGCGCCGGTCAGGTCCAGGCACTGCTGGCGGGCCTCGTCGCCGATGCCCCGGACGAAGTCGCGGACCATCGCCGGGAACGGGTGCGGCCCGGCGGCGGTGCCGATCAGGTAGTGCGTCTTGTCGACGTTGGCGACCCAGTCGCGCATCGCCTCGTTCATCGCGTCCTTGAGGGTGCGTGAACCGGCGGTGACCGGGACGACGGTGGCGCCGAGCATCCGCATCCGGGCGACGTTCAGCGCCTGCCGCTCGATGTCCACCGCGCCCATGTAGACCACGCACTCGAGGTCGAACAAAGCGGCGGCGGTGGCGGTGGCCACGCCGTGCTGACCGGCGCCGGTCTCCGCGATGACCCGGGTCTTGCCCATCCGCTTGGTCAGCAGGGCCTGGCCCAGGACGTTGCGCACCTTGTGCGCGCCGGTGTGGTTGAGGTCCTCCCGCTTGAGCAGGACCCGCGCGCCGATCCGGGCGGAGAACCGCCGCGCGGAGTAGAGCAGCGACGGCGTGCCGGCGTAGTCACGCAGCAGCGCGCCGAACTCGGCCTGGAACGACTCGTCGGTCATCGCGGTGCGCCACGCCCCGTCCAGCTCGTCGAGGGCGGCCACCAGGGCCTCCGGGACGAACCGGCCACCGAAGCGGCCGAAGTGGCCGGCGGTATCGGGGAACTGACCGGCCGGGGTGGCCAGTGCGTCGGCGCTCATCGCGGGTTCCTCTCGCTGCGGACTCTCCCCGGGCGCGCGGTTCAGCGCGCCGGGCGGGGCGTCGCCGGGTGGTTGCCGGCGTTGACCAGTTCGGCCACCGCCTCCCGGGGACTCTTCTGGGTGACCAGACCCTCACCCACCAGGACGGCGTCGGCGCCGGCCGAGGCGTACCGGATGAGGTCGTGCGGGCCACGCACGCCGGACTCGGCGATCTTGACGACGTGGCTGGGCAGGCCGGGCGCGATCCGCTCGAAGACCGAACGGTCGACCTCCAGCGTACGCAGGTTGCGGGCGTTGACGCCGATCACCTGCGCGCCCGCCTCCAGGGCCCGGTCGGCCTCCTCCTCGTCGTGCACCTCGACCAGCGCGGTCATGCCGAGCGACTCGATCCGCTCCAGCAGGCCGACCAGCGCGTTCTGCTCCAGGGCGGCGACGATCAGCAACACCAGGTCGGCACCGTGCGCCCGCGCCTCGTGCACCTGGTAGCTGGAGACGACGAAGTCCTTGCGCAGGACCGGGACGCTCACCGCCGCGCGTACGGCGGCCAGGTCGTCCAGCGAGCCGCCGAACCAGCGGCCCTCGGTCAGCACGCTGATCGCCCGCGCCCCACCGGCGGCGTAGTCGCCCGCCAGGTCGGCCGGGTCGGCGATCTCGGCCAGCTTCCCCTTCGACGGGGAGGAGCGCTTCACCTCGGCGATCACCGCCACGCCCGGCTTGCGCAGGGCCGCGTACGCGTCCAGCGGCGGCGGCGCGGCGGCGGCCAGCTCGCGGATCCGCTCCAGCGGAATCTGCTCCTGCCGCCGGGCGACGTCCTCACGCACGCCGGCCAGGATCTCGTCGAGCACGCTTACGGACGCTGCCGTACCGGCGTCGTCCCCCTCCGCGTGCGCATGCTCAGCAGTCACCAACGGACTCCCCTCTCCGGGCGTCATGGGCCGATGCTAGGGGGCGCCACCTGGACCGGGGTGCCGGGGGTATGGCGCTCCTCACGAGATGGGCTGGGGCATAATGCCCGACTTCCCGTGAAGGCCGGATCACGCAGCGCCATTACCTCCATCGATAGGCGTCACCCTGCCGAGTCCGTCCATCATCCGGGCTGCCGGACGGATCCGCAGCCCGGACGCCCGCCGGACGCGGTCGATGCTGTGACCTACCTCAAGGCCGTACGGCCCTTTCCCAGCTCAGCGGCCAGGCGGGAGAGTTGACGCGACGGTCACCACACCGAAACGTGAGCCGCCGAGCATCTTCCTCGGGCAGACTCAATGAGGCGTCTGCCCCACCGTCTCCGACGATCTCCAGCGGGGTGATCATGACTAGTCCCGGCCCGCACCAGACCATCGGGCTCACCACCCTCTCCCGTACCGTCGCGTCGCTCGCCGTCGGCGTCGTACACACTCTCGAACGTGCCGTCGTCGGCGAGGCCCGGATGCGGACCGCGCGCGGCAACGCCTGGGAGGCCGTGTGCGCCGACCGGGCCCGGGCGGACCAGCGGGCCGAACTGGACCGCCTGGTCGCCGAACTGGCCGCGGCCCGCGCCGCCGCCCGGGACCGCCAGCCCGTCGCCTGACGTCCCCACGGCAGGTCCGACCGGCGATCGACCGTTCGATCCACTCTCCTGCACGGATCTCGGGGTGTCCGAGGGTCAGGAAGACCCCGACATCAGCGAACCCGAGTGCACCTTGGCCGAGCAGCGCGGGCGCCGGGGCCGGAACGCCGGAGCGTCCCGGGCCGACGGTCAGCGCACCGTCGGGTCCTCGCCCCGGTCCAGGGCGTCCCACGCCTGCGTCGTCCCCCGGCCGACCACTGGTCCGGCGGCCGCACCGTCGCCGGGCCGCTGGGCCGCACCGGCCGTCCGGCGGGCCGGTCGCTCGTACCGGGCGCCCATCGCCGGCCACCGGTGTCCCCGCCGGGCGGTCAACAGGCCGCCCGCCACCGCGAGCACCCCACCGACCAGGCACAGTGCCGGCCACTGCCGGCTCACCTCGCCGTCGAACCCCGCCACCAGGCCGTAGCCGCCACCGCCCGCCACCGTCAGGCCGAGCAGCGTGATCAGCACCCCGAGCGCCCGACGCAGCCGGCCCCGGGTGGCCAGCACCGCGCCCCCGCCGGCCAGCGCCACCAAAGCGAGCGCCGGCAGCCACGGCAGCAGGCCCGCGCCACTGGCGGGCTCGCGCACCGGCGGCAGCGGCGTCGGGCGAGGGGTCAACTCCACCGCCCAGGTACGCGTCGCCGCCCACGACGCCAAACCCGCGCCGGCCACGCAGAGCAGCACCGCGTACGCCATCTCGCGCCGCACCGGCACCGACCGCGCGCCCGCCCCGGTGGCATCGCCCGACGCGGCCGGGGCAGGCCCGTCCCCGGCCGATCCCGCACTCCTCGCGCTCACCGGGCCGGCCTTCCGCTCGCGACTGCGGGGCTCCGCTGCGCTGCACTCCTCGCGCTCACCGGGCCGGCCTCAGGGTTTCCGCCGCGGCGATGGCCGCCAGCACGGCGGCGGCCTTGCTGCGGGTCTCCTGGTCCTCGGCGGCCGGGTCGGAGTCGGCCACCACGCCCGCGCCGGCCTGCACGTACGCGCGGCCGGCACGCATCAGGGCGGTCCGGATGGCGATGGCCATGTCCAGGTCGCCGCCGAAGCCGAAGTAGCCGACCGTGCCGCCGTAGAGGCCGCGGCGGACCGGCTCCAACTCCTCGATGATCTCCATGGCCCGGACCTTGGGCGCCCCGGAGAGGGTGCCGGCGGGGAAGGTCGCGGCGAGCGCGTCGAAGGCGGTCCGGTCCGGGCGCAACGTGCCGACCACGGTGGAGACGATGTGCATGACGTGGCTGTAGCGCTCGATGGTGGCGAACTCCGGCACCTCGACGGTGCCCGGCCGGCACACCCGACCCAGGTCGTTGCGACCCAGGTCGACGAGCATCACGTGCTCGGCGCGTTCCTTGGGGTCGGTGAGCAGTTCGGCGGCGAGCCGGGCGTCGGCCTCCGGGGTGCCGCCGCGCGGGCGGGTGCCGGCGATCGGATGCAGCAGCGCGCGGCGCTGCCCGTCGGCGTCGGTGGTCACCTTCAGGTGCGCCTCCGGGGACGACCCGACGATGTCGAAGCCGTCGAAGCGCAGCAGGTACATGTACGGGCTGGGGTTGGTGGTACGCAGCACCCGGTAGACGTCCAGCGGGTCCGCGTGGGTCTCCCGCTCGAAACGCTGCGCGAGGACGATCTGGAAGCACTCGCCGGCCCGGATCGCCTCCTTGGCCGCCTCCACCGCCTTCGGGTAACCCCCCTCGGGGGTACGGCAGCGCACCTCACCGGCGGGCGGCCGGTCGACCGTGGAGATCATCGGCGGGATGGGCCGGGACAGTGCGGTGGTCATCGCGTCCAGCCGGCCGACCGCGTGGTGGTACGCGGCGGCGACCAGGGCCTCCCGGTCGGGCTGGTCCGGCGGCGGGAGGACCGCGTTGGCGACCAGGATCGCCGAACCGTCGTAGTGGTCCAGCACCACCAGGTCGGTGGCGAGCATCATGCCCAGCTCGGGTACGCCGAGGTCGTCCTCGGTCAGCTCGGGCAACCGCTCGAAGCGCCGGACGAGGTCGTAGCCCAGGTAGCCGACCATGCCGCCGGTCAGCGGCGGCAGGCCCCCGGTCGGATCGGACGGCGGACCGGCCAGCGCGGCCACGGTGGCCCGCAGCACCTCGACCGGGTCGCCGGTGGTGGGCAGCCCGGCCGGCGGCTGCCCGGTCCAGGCCGCCACCCCGTCCGTCGCGGTCAGGGTGGCGCTGCTGCGCACGCCGATGAACGAGTACCGGGACCAGGCCAGGCCGGCCGAGCCGACGCCCTGCTCGGCGGACTCCAGCAGGAATGTGCCGGGTCCGCCGGCGAGCTTGCGGTAGACACCCACCGGCGTCTCCGCGTCGGCGAGCAGCCGGCGGGTGACCGGGACGACCCGCCAGTCGGCCGCCCGGGCGGTGAAGCTGGCCAGGTCGGGGCTGACCGTACCGTCGGTCATGACGGGACCTGCCCGGTGACCGGCAACGCGGTGAAGAAGCAGGTGCGGTGCCCGGTGTGGCAGGCCGCGCCGACCTGGTCGACGCTGACCAGCAGGGCGTCACCGTCGCAGTCCAGGGCGACCGAGCGGACGTACTGGTGGTGGCCGGAGGTGGCGCCCTTCACCCAGTACTCCGCGCGGCTGCGCGACCAGTAGGTGGCCCGGCCGGTGGTGAGGGTGCGGTGCAGGGCCTCGTCGTCCATCCAGGCGACCATCAGCACCTCGCCGGAGTCGTGCTGGCGCACCACCGCGGCGACCAGGCCGTCCGGGGTGCGACGCAGCCGGGCGGCGATGGCCGGGTCGAGCCGGGACGGCCGGTCCGGGCCGGCCGCCGGGGGCTGCGGGCTGGGGTGGGCGCCGGTGGCCGGCGCGTCAGGTACGGGCACAGTGACCCATTGTCCCGCACGCGGCGCGGGTACCGGCGTGGGCTCCCGCCGGGGCCGGGGCGGGTGGGTCGCCGGACGGGTCAGCTGGGCCAGATAGCGGTCCAGCCGCCCGTCGCGCAGGGCCTCGGCGAGGTCCGGGCCGGCCACCTCGGCGACCTCGGCGACGTACGGGCGGACCAGCGGCAGCGTGCCGGTGACCAGGCGGGCGGCGGCGGCCCGGACCTGCCCGGTGGAGCCGGGACGCAGCCCGAGGCAGAGCAGCATGTCCTCCCGGTAGCCGGGCGGCGCGACCGGCAGGTGCAGGGCGGCGGTGAACGCGGTCCGCCGGGAGACGACCCGGACCGAGGGGTTGGCCAGCCGGAGCACCGACGGGCAGAGCCGGGCGAGGTCGGCCGCGGCGAGCCGGACCCCGGTGTGGTCGCCGGCCTCCCCGGCGCCGGAAACCTTACCCAGGGTGGCGATCATCTCCTCGAGTCGCGGCTCGCCGGCGGGCTGGACCAACACCGGCAGGTCGATCCGGGGCCGCCAGGCCGGGGCCGCCCAGAGCAGCCGCGCCGGCGCGGCGGCCGGCAGCCCGAACGCCCAGTCGGCCGGCTCACCGAGCCTCCTCAGCCACGAGCGGACGTCCCGCACGGCCACCGACACGTGCGTCAGCCTGGTCGCGTCCTCGGCGAGGTAGGCCCGATGGGCGGCGTACGGGTCGCCGTCGACGAGCACGTCGATGTCGACGTCGCTGTGTGCGGTCGCGGCCCGGCGGGCGTGGCTGCCCCGGAGCAGGATCCCCACGACGGGGCGCTCGGCGGCGGTGCGGAGCCGGGCGGTCCATTCGTCGAGGAAACCCTGATCCGGTGACGCAGCGTGACCCACCGCGCCATCGTGCCGTACGTCCCTTCGGCGCGCAATGCCCGATGCCGGACCGGCTGTCCGGTTGAGAAGGCTGGTGCCCGAGGAATCTGATTGCTGCCCGAGAGCACCTTTCGCCGGCCCTCGCCCTCCCCGACAGTCGCCGCCGTTGCGCGGGGACGTATTCATCTACCGTTGAGTTCAACAGACGATGAATTAGGGGGGAGGGGCCATGGAGGACGCGATCGCCGTCCGGGACCTGGTCGTGGACCGGGGCGGACGGCGGGTGCTGCACGGGCTCAGCGCGGTGGTGCCCCGCGGGGCGGTCACCGGGCTGCTCGGGCCCAGCGGCAGCGGCAAGACCACCCTCATGCGCGCGGTGGTCGGGGTGCAGGTGGTCACCGCCGGCACGGTCACCGTGCTGGGCCGGCCGGCCGGGTCGCCGGAGCTGCGTCACCGGGTCGGCTACCTGACCCAGGCGCCGAGCGTCTACGCCGACCTGACCGTCCGGGAGAACGCCCGCTACTTCGCCGCCCTGCACGGGCGGGGCCGGGCCGACGCCGACCGGGCGGTGGCCGACGTGGGCCTGGCCCGCGCCGCCGGCCAACTGGTCGGCACCCTCTCCGGGGGCCAGCGCAGCCGGGCGTCGCTGGCCTGCGCGCTGGTCGCCGAACCGGAGCTGGTGGTGCTGGACGAACCGACCGTGGGCCAGGACCCGGTGCTGCGGGCCGACCTGTGGGCGCAGTTCCACGCGATGGCGGCGCGCGGCACCACGCTGCTGGTCTCCAGTCACGTGATGGACGAGGCGGCCCGCTGCGACCGGCTGCTGCTGATCCGCGAGGGCCGGCTGATCGCCGACGACAGCCCCGCCGCGGTCCGGGCCGCCGCCGGGGTGGACGACCTCGACGAGGCCTTCCTGCGGTTGATCCGCGCCCACCAGGCCGACCAGGAGGACCCGTCATGAGCCCCCGCATCCTGGCCGCCACCACCGGGCGCATCCTGCGTCAGCTGCGGCACGACCGGCGGACCCTGGCGCTGCTCGCGGTGGTGCCGTCCGCGCTGCTCACCCTGGTCTACTTCATGTACGTCGACCAGCCCACCCCACCCGGCCAGACCTCCACGTTCGACCGGGTCGCGCTGATCATGCTGGGCTTCTTCCCATTCGTGATCATGTTCCTGGTGACCAGCATCGCGATGCTCCGGGAACGCACCACCGGCACCCTGGAACGGCTGCTCACCACCCCGCTGGGCAAGCTCGACCTGCTGTTCGGCTACGGCCTGGCGTTCGGTGCGGCCGCCGCCGTCCAGGCGGCGATCGCCTCGGCCGTGGCGTACTGGGTGTTCGGCCTGGACACCGCCGGCGACGGCCTCCTGGTGCTGCTGATCGCCGCGCTCAACGCGGTGCTCGCCGTCGCCCTCGGCCTGTTCTGCAGCGCCTTCGCCCGCACCGAGTTCCAGGCCGTACAGTTCATGCCGGTCGTGGTGGTGCCCCAACTCCTGCTCTGCGGGCTCTTCGTGCCCCGGGGCGAGATGGCCGGCTGGTTGCAGGCGGTCAGTGACGTGCTGCCCCTGTCGTACGCCGTGGAGGCCTTGCAGGAGGTCGGCGCGAACGCCGAACCGACCGGCACGATGTGGCGTGACCTGGCGGTCGTCGCCGGGTCCGCGCTGCTGGCCCTGGTGCTCGCCGCGGCGACGCTGCGCCGGCGCAGCGGCTGAGGCGGCGGGCACCGGCGCCACCGGACAGGAAGGGAACGAAAGGCGGCGATGGCGCGGCGGACCGGACGGCGACCCGGCAACCCGGACACCCGGGAGGCCATCCTGCGGGCGGCCCGGGAGGCGTTCGCGGAACGGGGCTACGACGCCGCCTCGATCCGGGCCATCGCCGCCGCCGCCGGGGTGGACCCGGCGCTGGTGCACCACTACTTCGGCAACAAGGACCAGCTCTTCCTGGCCGCGATGGACGCGCCGCTCAACCCGGCGGAGCTGCTGCCGAAGGTGCTCGCCGGGGACCGGGCCGGCCTCGGCGAGCGGCTGGCCCGGATGTTCCTCGGCGTCTGGGACTCCCCCGCCGGGGCCGCCGGCGTGGCCCTGCTGCGCTCGGCGCTGAGCAACGAGTGGACCGCCCGCCTGCTGCGCGAGTTCATCACCACCCAGATCCTGCGCCGGGTCCTGGAGCACCTCGACGTCGACCCGGCGGAGCTGCCGCTGCGCGGCTCACTGGTGGCCAGCCAACTCGTCGGTCTGGTGATGGTGCGGCACGTGGTCCGGTTGGAACCGGCCGCCTCCGCCGACCCGGAGATCCTCGTCGCCGCCGTCGCGCCGACCCTCCAGCGCTACCTCACCGCCCCGCTCAAGGTGTAAGGAAGGGCCCCCGCTTAACGCCTGGCGTTGTGGAAGGGTCCCTTCCTAACCAGCGGGCGGGCGGCGCGCCGGCCCGGGGTACCAGCGCCGGGCGCAGCAGCCGGGTCAGGTCCGCCGGCTCGGTGAGGGGGCGGGGGAACGTCAGCCGCGCCCGCCGGCGGGCGCCGGGCCGGCCGTACGCGACGAGCATCCCGTACCGGTCCAGCCGGACCACCCGGGGCGCGGCGTCCGGGCCGCCGTCGGCCAGGCCGAGCTGCCGGCGCAGGTAACCGACCATCCGGTCGGCGTGCTGGTCGGCCAGGTGCGCCAGGAGTCCGCCCTCGGCCGCGTGCAGCGGATCCGGTTCGGCCTCGGCGTACGCCCCGGGGTCGATCCGGCGCACCGAGCCGGCGCGTTCCCAGCGGGCCTCGACCACCTCGAACCGGAACAGCCGGAAGCGGGTGCCGACGTCGAGCAGGTCACCGGTCGGCTCCACGGCGGCGAAGTCCAGCGCGGCGGCGCGCGCCTCGTCGCCGTGCAGCGGCGCGGCCCAACCGGAGACCCAGGCCCGACCCAGCGACGGCGCGCCGGCGGCCGGGGGCAGGTCCAGCACGTCCAGGACCGCCGGTACGTCGGAGCCACCGCGCACCGGGCGCAGCGCGGCGGCGAGGTCGCTGACCACACCGACGAGCAGCAGCACCCGCCCGTCCGGGTCGGTGACGTGGCGGGCGTGGTGCGGGCCGGGCCGGTGCGCCACGTGGACGAGACCGGGCAGCCGGCCGGCCACGAGGGTACGGACGATCTCGGCGGGGCTGGGTCGCACGGCACGACCTCCTCAGAAGGGTAGGCTTACCTAATTCGGAGGGTAGAGCACCGCGACCGCCGCGTCTACCTGGTCTGCTCCAGCCAGGAGGCGTAGAGCTGGCCGTAGATCGACTCCGGGTCGCGGACGAGGTCGTCGTGCGGGCCACGCTGCACGATCCGCCCCCGGTCCACCACGATCACCTCGTCGGCGCCCTGCGCGGTGGACAGCCGGTGCGCGATGGCGAGGGTGGTCCGCCCCCGGGTCACCGCGTCCAGGGTGCGCTGCAACCGCACCTCGGTGGCCGGGTCGACGGCGCTGGTCGCCTCGTCCAGGACCAGCAGGTCCGGATCGGCCACGTACGCCCGCGCCAGCGCGACCAACTGCCGCTCCCCCACGCTCAGCGCCTCGCCCCGCTCCCCCACCGGCGTGTGCAGGCCCGACGGCAGGCTCTCCAACCAGTCGGCCAGGCCCAGCTCGGTGAACGCCGTGGTGAGCTGCGCGTCGGTCAGGTCCGGACGGGCGAAGCGGACGTTCTCCGCCACCGTCGCGTCGAACAGGAACCCGTCCTGCGGCACCATCACCACCCGCGAGCGCAGCGAGGCGAACCGCACCCGGTCCAGCGGCACCCCGGACAGCAGCACCGCGCCCTCGGTGGGATCCATCAGCCGGGTGACCAGCTTCGCGAAGGTGGTCTTGCCGCTGCCGGTCTCGCCCACGATCGCCACCCGGCTCTTCGCCGGGATCTCCACCTCGACGTCGTGCAGCACCGGCGGACCGCCCGGATAGGCGAACCGCACCCCGGCGAACCGGATGTCCAGCGGGCCGGACGGCAGGTCCCGCCCCTGGACGCCCGGGTCGGCCACATCCGGCTCGACGTCCAGCACGTCCAGCACCCGCCGCCAGCCGGCGATCGCGTTCTGCGCCTCGTTGAGCACCTCGGTGGCGATCTGCACCGGCTGGATGAACAGCGTCACCAGGAACAGGAACGCGGTCACCTCACCGATGCTCAGGCTCCGGTCGGCACCCAGGACCACCCCGAGCACCACCACCCCGGCCAGCGCCACCCCGGCCGCCAGCTCGCCCACCGAACTGCCCAGGATGCTGATCCGGATCGCCTTCTGCTGCGCCTGCCGCTGGTTGTCGATCGCCTCGTCGAGCCGCCGGGAGGTGCGCCCCGCGATGCCGTACGCCCGGATCACCGGCGCGCCGACCACACTCTCCGCGACCGTCCCCAGCAGGGTGCCGGTCCGCTGCCGGACCACCCCGTACGCCGCGGCCAGCCGCCGCTGCAACGCCCGGATCACGAACACCGCCGGCAGGAACGCGGCGATCACCACCAGGGTCAACTGCCAGGAGTACGCGAACATCACCAGCGTCGTCACCACCAGCTGGCCCAGGTTGACCAGCAGGATCACACCACCCCACTGGAGGAACTGGGTGATCTGGTCGACGTCGCTGGTCACCCGGCTGACCAACGACCCCCGCCGCTCGGACTGCTGGTGCAGCATCGACAGGTCGTGCACGTGCCGGAACGCGCGGACCCGCACGTTGGCCAACGCCGTCTCGCTGACCGTGAACAGCCGGCGCGTCATCAGGTAACCGCAGAGCGTGGTCACCACCAGCACCGCGGCGGTCACCGTGACCACCGTCCACACCACGGTCAGGTCGAGCCCGCCCACGATGCCGTTGTCGATGCCCTGCTGCACGGCCACCGGCACCGCCGCCCGGCCCACCATGTAGACCAGCGCCAGCCCCAACGTGCCGGCCAAGCCCACCCGCAGCTCCGGGGAGAGCGCCAACCCGCGGCGAAGTGTCCGCCAGGTCGTCTCCTCCGGCTCCGCCGGCTCCTGCACCGCCGTGGTCGTGCTACTCGCGCTCACCGGTCAACCTCGATTTCCAGGCCCGACGCCAGCGGCGGCGTGACCTCCTCGTCGTCGTACGGGCGCTGCTCGGTCTGCTCCACCTCGGCCTGCTCGTAGGCGGTGACCAGGTCGGCGTAGCCGGGCACGGTGGCCAGCAGCCGGACGTGCGTGCCCCGGGCGACCACCCGTCCCTGCTCCAGATAGATCACCTCGTCGGCGAGGGCGATGGTCGCCCGCCGGTACGCCACCACCAGGATGGACGCCGCCGATCCGCTCCCTTCCCCGGCGGAGGAGCGCAGCCCGGCCAGGATCGCCGCCTCCACCCGTGGGTCGACGGCACTGGTCGCGTCGTCGAGCACCAGCAGCCGGGGGCGGCCGGCGAGCGCCCGGGCCAGGGTGAGCCGCTGCCGCTGACCGCCGGAGAGCGAGGTGCCGCGCTCGCCGACCCGGGTGTCCAGCCCGTCGGGCAGGGCCGCCACGAAACCGTCCGCCTCGGCCAGCCGCAGCGCCGCCCAGACGTCGTCGTCGCCGATGCCCGGCCGGTCCAGGGTGATGTTGGCGCGGACGGTGTCGTCGAAGACGAACGGGACCTGGGCGACCAGCGCGGCGGCGCCGGCCAGCGACGCGGCGGTGAGCCGGCGGACGTCGACGCCGTCCACGCCGACCGTGCCGGAGTCCGGGTCGACCAGGCGGACGGCGAGCGAGGCGATGGTGGACTTGCCGGCGCCGGTCGGCCCGACCAGGGCGACCGTCCGACCCGCCGGGACGGCGAAGGTGACCTCGCCGAGCACCTCGGTGCCGGGGAGGTGCGCCTCGGCCGGCTCGTAGGAGAAGTGCACGTCGGAGAAGTCGAGCGTGGCCGGGCCCCCGGCCGGGTCGAGCACGGCGTCGCCGTACGGCATCTCGCCGGTCGCGTCGAGCACCCGGCGCACCCGGTCCCAGCCGGCGACGCTGCGCGGCAGTTCGGCGAGCACCCAGCCGATCGCCCGCACCGGAAAGGCCAGCACGGTGAACAGGAACGCCACGCTGACCAGTTCGGCGACGCTGATCGCGCCCTGGCGCAACCGGAACGCGCCGACCACCAGCACGGCCAGGGTGCCGAGGCTGGGCAGGGCCTCCAGCATCGGGTCGAAGACGCCCCGGAGCCGGCCCACCGAGACCAGGGCCTCGCGCAACTCCCCGGCGCGGGCGGCGAACCGGTCGGTCTCCTGGGCCTCCCGGCCCATCGTCTTGACCACCAGCGCGCCGTCGAAGCTCTCGTGGGCGATGCCGCTGACCTCGGCCCGCAGCCGCTGCGCCCGGGCCTGCCGGGGAGCCATCCGGCGGCTGTAGACCACGTTGAGCGCGAACAGCGCCGGGAAGACCCCGAGCCCGACCAGGGCCAGGGCCCAGTCGGTGACGAACAGCGAGACCACCGCGCCGACCAGCATCACCAACGTGCCGACGGCGAACGGCAACGGGGCGATCGGGTACCAGGCCGCCTCCACGTCGGAGTTGGCGTTCGACAGCAGGGTGCCGGTGGCGTTGCGGTGGTGCCAGGACAGCGGCAACTCCAGGTAACGACGGGTGACCCGGCGCCGGTAGGCGGCCTGGAGGCGGTACTGCATGTAACCCGCGCCGAGCCGTCGGCCGAAGATGCCGACCACCCGCAGCACGCTGATCCCGAACAGCGTCACCGCGGCCAGGGCCAGGAGGCCGGTCTGGACCGAGCCGCTCTCGACCGCCGGCACCACCACGTCGCCGACCACGGCGCCGACCACGAACGCGCTGCCGATCACCATCAGGCCGAACAGCACACTGCCGCTCACCGCGACCGCGAAGATCCTCGGCTGTTCCCGGATCGCCCGCCCGAGGACCACCATTCCCCGGACGAGCACGTCCCGACTTGTCCTGGTCGCCACACTCTCCCCCGCCGTAAGCCGCAATTATCTCTCTCATCCTTACCGCTGTGGGACCGCTCCGCAGACCCTGGCGGGGTATGTCCACCGTCACGTACCCACGGCCGGCCGCTCCCGACGCCGGAGGGTCGGGCCGCCGCGACCGCCGCGCCGGCCACGTCCGGGAGGCGGCGCGGGTCCGCCCGCCCTAGGATCGCTGTCATGCCGCGGTACGCCCGATCGGAGCGCGAGGCGCTCGCCGATCTCTTCGGAACGCTGGGACCGGACGCGCCGACGGTCAACGACGGGTGGAGCACCCGGGACCTGGCCGCACACCTGGTGCTGCGGGAACGCCGGCCGGACGCCGCCGGCGGCATCCTGCTCCCCCCGCTGCGCCGCTACTCCGAGGGGGTCCGCCGGCGTCTCGCCGCGGGCCCCTGGGACCGGCTGGTCGACCAGGTCCGCCGGCCGCCGTTCTGGAGCCCGGTCAGCAATCCGCTGACCGACGAGCTGGCCAACACGATGGAGTTCTTCATCCACCACGAGGACGTCCGCCGGGCCCGCGCGGGCTGGCATCCGCGGGACCTGCCCGCCGGGCTGCACCGGGCGCTGTGGAAGCGGGCGGCGCCGCTGGCCCGGCTCGGGCTGCGCCGGTTCCCGGCCGACGTCTTCGTGCAGGCGCCCGGGTACGGCGAGCTGTCGGTGGGGCGGGGCGGCGAACGGGTCCGGGTGGTGGGCGCGCCCGGCGAGCTGGTGCTCTTCCTCTCCGGCCGGCAACGCGTGGCACGGGTCCAGATCTCCGGGCCGGCGGCGACCGCCGAGCGCCTGCGCGGAGCCGGCCTGGGCATGTGACGGGCTGTGCGTAATCGGTCACCACGATACCGGTGATGCACCGTACCCACTGATCGCCGCCGATCCGATGTCCCGTACGCTGTGCCGCGCCGTCCCGACCCGGGCGGCGCGACAGGGGGCGACCATGCGAGGTTTCGCGGTCTCGGCGCTGCACGAAC
This sequence comes from Micromonospora endolithica, assembly GCF_003626595.1. Lineage (GTDB taxonomy): Bacteria > Actinomycetota > Actinomycetes > Mycobacteriales > Micromonosporaceae > Micromonospora > Micromonospora endolithica. The sequence goes on from NZ_RBAK01000001.1 coordinate 701,880, forward strand.
CCCCCTTCCCCGCTCGCCGGCACGAGGCGACGGATCAGGTCACCGAGGAGACCCTGACCTGGGCGCGGCAGCGCGGCATGATCGTTGACAGCCACCGACTGCGCCGGGCCGATCCGGCCGGCCTGGCCGGGCGGGCCTGCCCGGACGGGCCGGTCGCGTCCCTGCGCCTGCTGACCGACCTGATCTGCTGGTTGTTCGTGATGGACGACGCCTGCGACGAGGACGGCCTGGGCGACGCGCCCACCCGGCTGGCGCCGACCGTCGCCGCGCTGCTCGACGTGCTGGACCGGCACGGTGACCCGGCGGCGCCACTGCCCACGGCGGCCGGCCCGCTCGGCGACGCGTTGGACGACCTGTGCCGCCGGGTCCGACAGGTGGGACACGCCGGCATGCTGCTGCGCTTCACCAGTCAGGTCCGGGAGTACCTGCTGGCCCTGCTCTGGGAGGCGGCCAACCGGGAGCACTCCCGCACCCCCGGACTCCAGGAGTACGTGCAGATGCGTCGCCACACCGGCGGGGTGCACCCGACGCTGACGCTGACCGACCTGGCCACCGGGGGGCTGACCGGCCCGGCCACGCGGACCCATCCGGCGCTGGTGGCGCTCGACCTGCTCACCGCGGACCTGGTCTGCTGGTGCAACGACGTCTTCTCCTACGACAAGGAGCGCCGTACCGGCCCGGACGCGCACAATCTGGTCAGCGTCCTCGCCGCGGAGAACGGGGGCGACGGACCCGCGGCGCTGCGCGCGGCCGCCGACCGGTTCAACCAGGCGCTGACCGCGTACGTGCGGACGGAGGAGACCCTCCTGTCGACCGCGGACAGCGAGGTGCGACCGGTGCTGCGGGGGCGCCGGCACTGGATCCGCGCCACCTACGACTGGTCCCGTACGGCCGCCCGATACGCCTGACCGCGGCGTTCCATCTCGCGGGACGAGGGCAGCGCGGGATCACCCGGGCTAGCCGATGCCCGGGTGCAGGCAATACTCTTCGGTAACCCACACTGGCGTGACGGTGGTCACGTCACCACCCCCGAAGGCGGCTACAGCGATGGCTCTCGATGTACCGTACCGCTCCATCCCTGACATGTTCCTGAAGCGCGTCGCGGCGACCCCCGACCGTGACGCTTTCGCCCACCCGGCCCCCGACGACTCCGGGCCGGTCTGGTCGACCTGGGAGCAGGTGTCCCACCGCGCCAAGGCGATCGCCGCCGGGCTGCACGGTCTGGGCGTCGGTCAGGAGGATCCGGTCGCGATCCTGGCGAACACCCGGCTCGACTGGGTGCTCGCCGACCTCGGCATCATGTGTGCCGGCGGCGCCACGACGACGGTCTACCCGACCACCGAGCCGGACGACGCGATCTACATCATCGCCGACTCCGGCTCCCGGGTGCTGTTCGCCGAGAACCCGGCCCAGGCCGCGAAGATCGCCGGCGCGGACCTGCCCCGGCTCACCCACGTGGTGCTGTTCGACGGCGCGGCCGACCCGACCGCGGCGGTCCCCCAGCTCACCCTCACCGAGCTGGAGGAGCAGGGCACCCGGGCCCTCGCGGCCGAGCCCGACCTGATCGACCGGCTGGTCGCCGGCATCGGCCCGGACCACCTGGCCACCCTGATCTACACCTCGGGCACCACCGGTCGCCCCAAGGGCGTCGAGCTGCTGCACGGCGGCTGGTGCTGGGAGGGGGTGGCCCAGTCCGAGGTCGGGCTGCTCCGCGACGACGACCTCCAGTACCTGTGGCTCCCGCTGTCCCACTCGTTCGGCAAGACGCTGCTCTGCGGTGCGATCCACGTCGGCCTGCCGACGTACGTCGACGGCCGGGTGGACCGGCTCGTCGACCTGCTCTCGGTGGTCAAGCCGACGCTCATGTGCGGTGCGCCGCGGGTGTTCGAGAAGGTCTACAACCGGGCGGTCACCACCGCGCGGGACGCCGGCGGCGCGAAGGCCAAGATCTTCGCCTGGGCTGTCTCCGTGGGCAAGGAGAAGGTCGGCCTGGAGCAGGCCGGCAAGCCGGTGCCCGGCGGGCTGAAGCTGAAGTACGCGGTGGCCGAGAAGCTGGTGTTCAGCAAGCTCCAGGCCCGGCTCGGCGGCCGGATCCGGGTGCTCGTCTCCGGCGCCGCGCCGCTCAGCCCGGAGATCGCCACCTTCTTCGCCGCCGCGAACCTGCCGATCTCCGAGGGCTACGGCCTCACCGAGACCAGCGCCGGCAACTTCGTCAACCCGCCCGACGGGCTGCGCATCGGCACGGTCGGCCGCGCGATGGGCGACCTGGAGTGCCGGATCGACACCGACGGCGAGATCCTGCTCAAGGGCCGGCCGGTGATGCGCGGCTACCACAACCTGCCCGAGGAGACCGCCGCCGCGTTCACCGAGGACGGCTACTTCCGCACCGGCGACATCGGCAGCCTGGAGAACGGCTACCTGCGGATCACCGACCGCAAGAAGGACCTGGTCAAGACCTCCGGCGGCAAGTACATCGCCCCGTCGCACATCGAGGGCATGTTCAAGGCGACCTGCCCGTACACCTCGCAGGCGGTGGTCATCGGCCAGGCCCGCAACTTCTGCACGATGCTGGTCACCCTCGACCCGGACGCCATCAAGGGCTGGGCCGCCGGGACGCCGCTGGAGGGCCGCAGCTACGCCGAGATCGTCTCCTCACCCGAGGCGCAGGCCATGGTCGACGAGTACGTGGCGCAGCTCAACGCCAAGCTCAACCGGTGGGAGACGATCAAGAAGGTGACCATCCTGCCGCGCGACCTGACCATCGAGGACGGCGAGATCACCCCCTCGTTGAAGATCAAGCGGCGGGGCGTGGAGAGCAACTTCGCCGACGAGATCGACAAGATGTACGCCGGCACGCTCGCCGAGCTCTGACTCCGATCGTGGTGGCCCCGCCCGTCGGGCGGGGCCACCGCGCGTCATAGGTGTTCCCCGCGCCACCGGGTCTGGTCGACCTCACCCGCGAGCTGCTCCTCCAGCGCCACCTGCCGAACCTGCCGCCGACGGGGCGTGTCGACGACCGTCTGCGCCGCCGCCGCTGCCACCACCGAGACCGCGAGCACCCCGAGGGCGATCAGCTCCGGCAGCTGTCTGGCGACCGGCGCCAGCAGGACCACCGCCGCCACCGCCGCCACGGACGGCCAACGGACGGTCCGCAGCACCCGCCAGCCGAGGATTACCAGCGTGGCCAGGTAGACGGCCGCGCCGCCGTAGAGGACGAGGACCTCGAGGGTCTCGATCCGCTCACCCCACCGGGGGGTGAGCGGGTCGGCCGCCTCGGCCAGCTGGCCCTTGAGGCCGAGCGCGAACAGGATGACCCCGACGATCAGCGGCAGGTGCAGGTAGGTGTAGGCGTCGCGCGCCAGCCGGAGCCGGGCCGCCCGCTCCCGGGTACGGTGCAACGTCTGCTCCATGGCCAGGGCCAGCGTGTCGAAGTACGACCACCAGAACGCGGCGACCACCACGATGCCCAGCGTCCCGGCGAGGATCACCGGCCAGCTGAGCGGCAGGCCGGTGACGAATCCGGAGCCGGTGCCGAGGGCGATGATCGACTCGCCCAACGCGACGAGGATGATCAGGGCGTGCCGCTCGGCCAGGTGCCCGGCCGAGACCACCACCCAGCCGGTGCCCCACAACAGCAGGCCGACGCCGTACTCGACGGCCAGCGCCGCGATCCACAGCCCGAGCCGGACACCGATCTCCACCTGCCCGCCGGCGAACCGCTGCGGCGCCAGCGCGGCGGTGACGAGCAGCACGGTCGCCACCACGGGCGGCAACGCCAGCAGCAGCCAGCGGCGGCGCAGCCGCGGGTCGGCGCGCACCACCCACCCGAGGACGCCCACCTGGGCGGCGCGGACGACGAGGTAGCACGCGGCGAAGACCAGCGGGCCGGGGAGCCCGCCGGGCTGGTCGACGAAGGCCTGCGGCATGCCGACCGCCAGGACGAAGAGGGCGGCCGTGGTGAGGAACGCGACCAGCGGCAGCACGCCCTGGTCGGTGCGGACGACGTTGCCGAGCGCGGCGAACCCCGTCCAGCACCACCAGAGCAGGGCGAGCACCAGCAGACCCTGGACCAGGCCCCGGACGGTGGAGTTGTTGGCGGTCAGCGTGGTGACGGTGAGGAACGCGAAGACGAAGACCAGGTCGAAGTACAGTTCGAGCCGCGTCGTGCGGGATCCCGGCGCGCTCGGTCGGATCCGACGCGACCACCGTAGGTCCCCGGGGCCCTCCACCCCGGCAGTCTCCCAGGCCGCACCGCGCCGGCAGGTGGATTCACAGGTGCCGCCGCCGCCACCGGTTCGCCTCGGCCTCCAACGACTCCTGCTCCGACAGGGCCTTCTCGCGCACCCGAGCACGCATGTGCCGGGTCGACCGGAGCCGGACCAGCACCACCAGCCCCACCAGGCCGGTGAGCAGGCCCAGCGCGGTCAGGGTCGGCAGCAGGTACGCCAGCGGCGTACCTGCTGCCAGGAGAGCCGCGCCGCCCAGCGAGAGACCGTCGAGCCGCCGGAAGGTCCGCCACTCGATCGCCACCAGGGCCAGCAGGAAGACCACCACGCCGCCGTAGAGCACGAGCGGGTCCAGCCCGTCCAGGGTCTCCCGCGCGGCCCTGCCCGGGGTGGCGATCACCCCGGTGAGCAGCCGCTTCAGCCCCAGCGCCACCAGGATGACCCCGATGATGAGGGGAAGGTGCAGGTAGGTGTAGATGTCCCGGGCCAGCGGGATCCGCTCCGGCCCCCGCGTGCCGTGCAGCGCCTGCTCGACGGCGAACGCCAGCACGTCGAAGTAGAGCCACCAGAGCGTCGCGATGACCGCGATACCGAGCACCGCGGCGGCGATGACGGACACCGTGATCGGACGCCCGGCCCGGGTGGTCGTGCCGATGCCCAGGGCGATCACCGACTCGCCGAGGGCCACCAGCACGATCAGGGCGTGCCGCTCCGCCCAGTGACCCACCGAGCGCAGCCGCCAGCCGATGCGCCCGAGCAGCAGACCGAACCCGTACTCCAGCAGCAGAGCCACCGCCCAGAGCGCGAGTCGCACGTCCCGCTCGTGCTCGGGAACGAGGCGCTGCGGCAGGGTCGCCGCGGCCAGGATGATCAGCGCGCCACTCATGGTGGGAATGGTGAGCAGCACCGAACGCCGCACCGCCCCGCGTTCGGGCAGCGTGGTGCTCCAGAGGGCGGCCACCTTGACCACCCAGGTGACCAGGTAGGCGCACGCGAAGACGAGCGGCCCGGGCAGACCGCCGGGCTCGTCGTAGAACGCCACCGCCGTGGTGAGGGCGAGCACGAAGACCGCCGCCATGATCAGGAAGCCGATCACCGGCATGATCCCCTGGTCGGCCCGGACCACGTTGCCGACCGCGACGAAGCCGGTCCAGCACCACCAGAGCAGGGCCACCACCGCCAGCGACTCCAGCAGCGTACGGACGGTCAGGTTGGCCGCGGCCAGCGTGGTGACGTTGAAGAACGCGAAGACGAAGACGAGGTCGTAGAAGAGCTCCAGGCGGGTGACCCGGGTGCCCGGCCCGCCCCAGCTGATCAGTCGTGTCCTGGCGTCCCCTCCCACCTGGGCAGTGTCCCAGCCCGGACCCGGTCGCCCGGCGGCTTTCGGCACACCCCGGATCAGGCGATGACGGCCGGTTCCCGCCACCGGGGCCGGGCCGCCCGGTCCAGGTCGTAGCGGACCGCGGCGATCCGGCCGACCGCCTCCACCAGGTCGGCGGCGGGCAGCGTGAACGGCAGCCGCAGGAATCGCTCCAGGGTCCCGTCCAGGCCGAACCGGGGACCGGGCGCCAGGCGTACGCCGACCTCCTCGGCGGCGCGGGCGAGCGCGCTGGAGATCGGGCCGTCCAACTCCGCCCAGAGGGTCACGCCGCCGTGCGGCACCGCGACCCGCCAGTCCGGCAGGCGCTCGGCGAGCGCCGCGAGCAGCGCGTCCCGCTGCGCCGCGAGCTGGGTCCGCCGGGCCGCCACGATGGCCGGGGCGTCGGCCAGCAGGTGTACGGCGACGAGCTGGTCGAGCACCGGGCTGGACATGTCGACACCGACCCGGACGGCGGCGAGCCGTTGCACCTGCGGGGCGGAGGCCCGGATCCACCCGATCCGCAGCCCGCCCCAGAAGGGTTTGCTCATCCCGCCCACGGTGACCACCCGGGAGTGCCGGTCGAAGCCGGCGGTGGGCGGTGGCACCAGGGTGCCGTCCAGCGGCAGGTCCACGAACGACTCGTCGACGATCAGGTCGGTGCCGACCGCGTGGGCGGTGGCGACCACCCGTTCGCGCAGCTCGGCCGGCATCAGGTGGCCGGTCGGGTTCTGGAAGTCGGGGATCAGGTAGGCCAGCTTGGGGCGTACCTGGCGGAGACTTCCGAGCAGCAGGTCGGCGTCCCAGCCGGGCTCGGCGAGCGCCAGGCCGTGGGTGGTGATCCGGGCCCGCCGGGCGGCGAGGGCGGCCAGCGCGTTCGGATAGCTGGGCGCCTCCACCAGCACCGTCCCGCCGGGGCTGTGGGCCAGTCGCAGCACCAGGTCGAGGGCGTGCTGGGTGCCGTTGGTGACCATGATCTGCTCCGGCGAGGTGGGCAGACCCCGGTCGGCGTACGTCCGGGCCACCGCCTCCCGCAGCTCCAGGATCCCGGTCGGGTGGTAGCCGGCGCCGCCGAGGTAGCGCGGCAGGTCCTCGGCGGCGGCGCGGGCCGCGGGCAGCAGTTGCGCCGGGGCGGCGAGCGCGGCGACGCCGAGGTCGATCATGTCCCGGTCGTCGGAGGGGGTCCACAGGCCGGAGGTGGCCACCCGGTGGGTGCCGGGCAGCATCGTCCAGCTGCCCGCGCCCCGGCGGCTGGCCAGGTGGCCGCTCTCGCGCAGCTCCCGGTAGGCGGCGGTGACGGTGGTCCGGCTGATCGCGAGCGCCTCCGCCAGCTCGCGTTCGGCCGGCAGGCGTACGCCCAGGGGCAGCCGGCCGTCGGCGAGCAGGCCGCGGACGGCGCCGGCGAGCGCGGCGTAGTCCGGGCTGCGGCGGCGGCCCGGAAGGGCATGCCACTGCCCGAGCAGCCGGGCCAATTGCCCTCCGCGCACCTGGCTGGTCATGCCACTCCCCTGATATTGGCTCTCCCATCCCACCAATTGGTCCCTAGAGTGGCACGCGTGGCAGCAATTGGCAATCTCCGAAACCGGCCGGTCCGGCGGCTGACGCAGCTCTACGCCGGGCTGCTCCTCTACGGCGTCAGCATGGCCCTCATGATCCGTTCCGGCCTGGGCCTGAACCCGTGGGACGTCTTCCACGAGGGGGTGTCCGAGCGGACCGGCCTCTCCTTCGGCACGGTGACCATCGCCACCGGCGTCGCGGTGCTGCTGCTCTGGATACCGCTGCGGCAGCGGCCCGGCCTCGGCACGGTCAGCAACGTGGTGGTGATCGGGCTGGTGGTGGACGCCGCCCTGGCGCTGCTGCCCCCGGGGCTGCCGCTCGGTGTCCGGATCGCGCTGCTGGTCGCCGGGATCGTCGGCAACGGCGCGGCCACCGGGCTCTACCTCGGCGCGCGGCTCGGGCCGGGACCCCGCGACGGCCTGATGACCGGGTACGTGGCCCGCCGTCCCGGCCGCTCGATCCGGCTGGTCCGCACCGTCATCGAGATCGTCGTCCTGGTTCTCGGCGTGCTCCTCGGCGGAACCCTGGGCCTCGGAACCGTGGCCTACGCGCTGGCCATCGGGCCGCTGACGCATTTCTTCCTGCCCTTGTTCACCGTCCCGGCGCCGGCCACCCGCGCCGCCGTACGCCCCCGGCCGGTCGTCGCGGGCTGAGCGGCCGGGCGGGCCGCGGGGCGGTCCGGCCGCGGCCGGTCGCAAGAGGACGGACGGTACGCGGACCGTGGGCGGTGGGTGGCGACGGAGGCTCGGGTGTTCCCTTCCATCGCGGCGCCCGGCAGAATCGGCGCATGGGGGAGAACGGATGGCGGTGGACCGACGCCTGGATCTTCGTGTCGCTGGTGATCGCGAGCGGCGCCGGACGCCACCGCCGGGCCGCGTCCAGCCGGCGGCCCGAGGGCGTACGCCTCACCGACGTACTCTCCACCGCCGACCACCTCAACCAGGCGATCCCGGAGCGGCACGAGGTGGAGGTGGCGGTACGCCGGCTGGTCGGCGCCGGGCTGGTCAGCGTCTCCGACGGCTGGTTCCGGATCACCCCGGACGGTGAGCGGCTCTGGCGCACCCGCCCGAACGCCGGCCTGGCCACCACCGTGGACACCGTGCAGAGCGCGCTGACCCGCCGGCACACGCCGGGCAGCGCGGAGTGGCACCTCGACGAGGCCGACCACGCGGCGGCCGTCCAGGAGTACGCGGTGCGCTCGATCCCGACCCCCCGGCGCTCACCGGAGAACGGCCCGCGCACGGCCTGAGCCGCGTGCCCGGACCCGCTCGTCCGGCCGGGGATGCGACTGGCCGGACGGCGACGTGGCCCGGACGGAACACGGCCCAGACCGCGACCGGGCCAGATCGGGACGCAGCCCGGACAGAATGCGGCCCAGACCGCGACGTGGCGCTGGCGGCGGCGTCGGTCAGCGGACCGGGTGGCCCGCTCCGCGCAGCGCGTCCTTGACGTCGGCGACGGACAGCTCACCGAAGTGGAAGACGCTCGCCGCGAGCACCGCGTCCGCACCGGCGGCGATCGCCGGCGGGAAGTGGGCGACCTCCCCGGCGCCGCCGCTGGCCACCACCGGGACGTCCACCACCCGGCGCACCGCGCCGATCAGGTCGAGGTCGAAGCCGGCCTTGGTGCCGTCGGCGTCCATCGAGTTCAGCAGGATCTCCCCGGCGCCCAGTTCCGCGCCGCGTCGCGCCCATTCGACCGCGTCCAGGCCGGTGCCGCGCCGGCCACCGTGGGTGGTCACCTCGAAACCGCTTCCGGTGGTCCCGGCGGGCGCCCGGCGGACGTCCAGCGAGAGCACCAGCACCTGCCGGCCGAACCGGTCGGCGATCTCCGCGATCAGCTCGGGCCGGGCGATCGCCGCGGTGTTCACGCCGACCTTGTCGGCGCCGGCCCGCAGCAGGGTGTCGACGTCGGCGACCTGCCGGACGCCCCCGCCCACGGTCAGCGGGATGAAGACCGACTCGGCGGTACGGCGGACCACGTCGAGCATGGTCCCCCGGTCGCTGGAGGAGGCGGTCACGTCGAGGAAGGTCAGCTCGTCCGCGCCCGCCCGGTCGTACGCCGCGGCCAGCTCCACCGGGTCACCGGCGTCGCGCAGGTCGAGGAAGTTGACCCCCTTGACCACCCGCCCGGCGTCCACGTCCAGACACGGGATCACCCGTACCGCCACCGTCATGTCGTGAGCCTATCCAATCCCGGGACGACGGCCGCCGTCGCGCTGTCGTCGCTGTCGTCGTGTTAGGAAGGGGCCCTTCCTCTACCTGAGGCGTTAAGAAGGTGCCCTTCCTTACACTCGGACGAGCATCTTGCCGAGGTTCTCACCGCGCAGCAGGCCGAGGAACGCCTCGGGGGCGTTCTCGATGCCGTCGACGATCGTCTCGTCGTAGGAGACGCTGCCGTCGCGCAGCCAGCCCGCCATCTCCCGGACGAACGTCTGACGCAGCCCACCGTGGTCGTTGACCAGGAAGCCGCGCAGGGTCAGCCGCTTGCCGATGACCATCGCCAGGTTGCGTGGGGCGGCCGCCGGCTCGGTGTCGTTGTACTGGGCGATCATGCCGCAGATCGCGGCCCGGCCGTGCGGGCGCATCGACGAGATCGCCGCCTCCAGGTGGTCACCGCCGACGTTGTCGAAGTACACGTCGATCCCGTCCGGGGCGGCGGTCTTCAGCGACTGCCGGACCGGACCGTCGTGGTAGTCGAACGCGGCGTCGAAGCCCAGCGCCGTGAGCCGCTCGACCTTGGCCGCCGAGCCGGCGCTGCCGACCACGTGCGCGGCGCCCTTGAGCTTGGCGATCTGCCCGACCAGGCTGCCCACCGCCCCGGCGGCGGCGGAGACGAAGACGGTCTCCCCCGGCTTCATGCCGGCCACGTCGAGCAGCCCGGCGTACGCGGTGAGCCCGGTCATGCCCAGCACGCTCAGGTACGCGGTGACCGGTGCCAGCGTCGGGTCGACCTTGCGGGCGCCCTTCGCGTCGAGCAGCGCGTACTCCCGCCAGCCGAGGGCGTGCAGCACGATGTCCCCGGGGGCGAAGCCGTCGGCCTCGCTCGCCACCACCTCGCCGAGCGCGCCGCCGTCGAGCGGGGCGTCGAGGGCGAACGGCGGGGTGTACGACTTCACGTCGTTCATCCGGCCGCGCATGTACGGGTCGACCGACATGTACTGGTTGCGGACCACGAGCTGGCCCGGTCCGGGGGTCGGCACCGGCGTCTCGACGAGCCGGAAGTTGTCGGTGGTCGGCCAGCCCTGCGGGCGGGCGGCCAGGTGGATCTCACGGTTGACGCTCACGCTGATCGTCCTTTCGTCGCGGTCCGGGAGGGGTGGGGTCGCGGCGGTCAGGCCGCGAGTGCCTCGCGGACGGTCAGGACGACCTCGACGTTGCCCCGGGTGGCGTTGGAGTAGGGGCACACCTGGTGGGCCTGCTCGACGAGCTGCGTGGCGGCCGTGCGGGGCACCGCGGGCAGGTCGACCACGAGCGTCACGGCCAGCCCGAAGCCGCCGCTGCCGTTCGGGCCGATGCCCACCTCGGCCTCGACGACCGAACCGCTCACGTCGGCCTTGAGCTTGCGGCCGACGAGCCGCAGCGCCGAGTGGAAGCAGGCCGCGTAGCCGGCGGCGAAGAGCTGCTCCGGGTTGGCCGCGTCGCCGGCGCCACCCATCTCCTTCGGCACGGCCAGGTCGAGGTCGACGGTGCCGTCCGAGGTGCGGACGTGGCCGTCGCGGCCGTCGCCGGTGGCCCGGGCGGAGGCGGTGTAGAGCACCTGCATGGTCACTGCTCCTTCTGTCGGTGGATCGTGTCGGTGACCCGGGTCAGGGTGTCGCGCAGGGCGAACAGTTCGTCGGCGGTCAGCCCGGTCGCCCGGGCCACGCACGCCGGCACGTCGTCCATCCGCTCCCGCAGTTCCCGCCCCTGGGCGGTGAGGCCGATCTCCACCCGCCGCTCGTCGCGCGTGGAGCGCCGCCGGACCACCAGGCCCGCCGCCTCCAGCCGCTTGAGCAGCGGGGAGAGCGTGCCGGAGTCCAGCCGCAGCGCCGCGCCGAGCTCGGAGACGGTGGGACCGGCGTCGGCGTCCGGCGTCGACTCGGGTCCGGTGTCGCGCTGCCAGAGCACGAGCAGCACCAGGTACTGCGGGTAGGTCAGCCCGAACCCGTCGAGGATGGGCCGGTACACGTCGGTGAGGGCGCGCGACGCCGCGTAGAGCGCGAAGCACACCTGCCGGCGCAGCACCAGATCATCGGTCACCTCGGAACCGTAGCCCGCAATCAAGTTGTGCACAACTTATCCGTCCGGGCCGCACCGGCGACCCCGGCCCACCCGCGCCGCCTCAGTCGGTACCGAGATGGGCTTCCAGCTCGATCTCGACCAGGTGGTCGGGGTGCAGCAGGGCGGCCACCACCACCATGGTGGCCGCCGGACGGACCGCGCCGAGCACCGCGTTGTGCGCCCGGCCGACCTCGTCGGCGTAGGTGCGGTCGGTCACGTACATCCGGGTCCGGATCACGTCCCCGGGTGCCGCGCCGACCTCGGCCAGGGCGTCCAGGGCGATCCGCAACGCCTGGGCGGTCTGCGCCGCCGCGTCACCGACGTGGGTGACCACCCCGTCGACCGTGGACGTGCAGCCGGCCGTGACCACCCGGTCGCCGGCCCGGACCACCCGGGCGTAGCCGTACGCCGACTCCCAGGGCCCGCCGGAGCCGAGGCGCGTGACGGTCACGCGGCGGCCAGGACTTCCAGCGCCTGGGCGACGGTGAACGCGCCGGCGTAGAGCGCCTTGCCGGCGATCACACCCTCGACACCCGCCGACTCCAGCGACGACAGGGCCCGCAGGTCGTCCAGCGTGGACACGCCGCCGGAGGCGATCACCGGTGCGTCGGTCCGGGCGCAGACCTCACGCAGCAGATCCAGGTTCGGCCCGCGCATGGTGCCGTCCTTGGTGATGTCGGTGACCACGTACCGTGCCGCGCCGGCCTTGTCCAGCCGCTCCAGCACCTCCCACAGGTCCCCGCCGTCGCGGGTCCAGCCCCGCGCGGAGAGGGTACGACCGCGCACGTCCAGCCCGATCGCGACGCGGTCGCCGTACTCGCCGCAGATCCGGTCACACCAGACCGGGTCCTCCAGCGCGGCGGTGCCGATGTTCACCCGGGCGGCACCGGTGCCGAGGGCGGCGTGCAGCGACTCGTCGTCGCGGATGCCACCGGACAGCTCCACCTTGACGTCGAGTTGCCGCACCACCTCGGCGAGCAGGTGCGCGTTGGTGCCCCGACCGAAGGCCGCGTCCAGGTCGACCAGGTGGATCCACTCGGCGCCGTCCCGCTGCCAGGCCAGGGCGGCCTCCAGCGGGTCGCCGTAGGTGGTCTCGCTGCCGGCAGCACCCTGGACGAGGCGGACGGCCTGCCCGTCGGCGACGTCCACAGCGGGCAACAGGGTCAGCGTCACGTGTCTTCTCCTCGGTTCAACGTCGGTCCAGGGCGATCACGACGATCGCCGGCAGTACGAGCAGCAGCAACGCGATCAGGCCGATCCGCAGCCCCAGGTCGGGCACCAGCGACCAGATCAGGAACACCGCCACCAGGGTCAGCAGCACGATCACGGCGCGCTCGCCGCGACTGTGCCGGTACAGCCGGCCGGTCCGACCGCGCCGCAGGTTCGGCGTCAGCCGGCGGACCAGCGACCGGCGGCGGGCCCGACGGGCCACCTGCCGGTCACGCACCACCCGCTCCCGGGCCGCCTCGGCCTGTCGCGCCGCCCGCCGGCGGGCCCGCTCCTTGCTCACCGCGCCCCTCCGGAGGGTACGCGGGCGCCGACGCGCTCAGTCACCGGTCGGCAGGGTGGCCAGCCAGTTGCCCAGCAACGCGGCACCGGTGTCGGCGGACTTCTCCGGGTGGAACTGCGCGGCCGACAGCGATCCCCGCTCCACGGCGGCGACGAAGTCGGCCCCGTGGTGGGCCACGGTCACCCGGGCGCCGGCGGCGCTCAGCCCGGCCACGTCGTTGACCGCGTACGAGTGCACGAAGTAGAAGCGGCTGTCGGCGGGCAGGCCGGCGAACAGCACCGACCCCGGCGCCGTGCGCACGGTGTTCCAGCCCATGTGCGGCAGCCGCTCGGCGGGCAGCTTCGTCACCCCGCCGGGCAGCAGCCCGAGCCCCTTCGTCACCACGCCGTGCTCGTCGCCGTGCTCGAAGAGCACCTGCATGCCCACGCAGATGCCGAGCACCGGGCGACCGGCGGCGACCCGCTCGGCGATGACCGGGCCGGCGCCGAGCGCCTCGATGCCGGCCATGCACGCGGCGTACGCCCCGACGCCCGGCACCACCAGGCCGTCGGCGTCCGCGGCGGCGGCCAGGTCGTCGGTGACCGTCACATCGGCCCCGGCGGCCTCCAGCGCCCGCTCCGCCGAGCGCAGGTTGCCCGACCCGTAGTCCAGCACCACCACCCGACTCATGACCCCTCCCCCGGGAACAACCACAACAGGCCGCCGACCGTGGCCAGCGCGGCGAGCAGCCCGGTCACCACCACCGCGCCGCGCGGGGCGCCCTGGCGGTGCAGCGACCAGGCACCGCCGACCAGGACGCCGGCCAGGATCAGCAGCAGCGTCGGCAGCGCCGCGCCCATCAGAGGGCGCCCTTCGTGCTGGGCACCACGCCCGCGTTGCGCTCGTCCAGGGCGGTCGCCTCGCGCAGCGCCCGGGAGACCGCCTTGAACTGGGCCTCCACCACGTGGTGCGCGTCCGGGTGGCCGCCGGGCCGGGCCGCCCGCAGCACGTCCACGTGCAGGGTGATCCGGGCCGACTGGCCGAACGACTCCCAGATGTGCCGGGTCATGCTGGTCGGGTAGACCGGCCCGATGTACGGGGCGAGCACCGGCTCGTCGTGCACCACGTACGGGCGGCCGGACAGGTCGACCGCGGCCCGGACCAGCACCTCGTCCATCGGGACGGTCGCCGAGCCGTACCGCCGGATGCCGGCCTTGTCCCCCAGCGCCTGGTCGAACGCGGCGCCCAGGGCGAGCGCGGTGTCCTCCATCGTGTGGTGGGCGTCGATCTCCAGGTCACCCTCGGTGCGGACGGTCAGGTCGAAGCCGCCGTGCCGGGCGATCTGGTGCAGCATGTGGTCGTAGAAACCGACCCCGGTGCTGATCTCGGCGGCGCCGGTACCGTCCAGGTCGATCTCGACCAGGACGCTGGTCTCCTTGGTGATCCGCTCGATCCGGCCGGTGCGGCTCATGAAACTCTCTCCATCGCGGTCAGGAAGGCGTCGGTCTCGGTGGGGGTGCCGGCGGTGACCCGCAACCAGCCGGGCAGTCCGACGTCACGGACCAGCACCCCGGCCTCCAGCAGAGTGCGCCAGGCGGCGGCCTGGTCGACGGCTCCGGGGCTCGGCGCGGCGTCGGACGCGCCGACGGCGAACAGCACGAAGTTGGCGTCGCTGTCGGCCACCCGGTGCCCCCGGGCGCGCAGCTCGGCGACGATCCGGTCCCGCTGCTCCATGATCGCCGTCACGGTGCCGAGCAGGGCGTCGCGGTGCGCGAGCGCCGCGCGGGCGGCGGCCTGGGTGAGCGCCGAGAGGTGGTACGGCAGGCGGACGAGCTGCACCGCCGCCACCACCGCCGGGTCGGCGGCCAGGTAGCCGAGCCGGCCGCCGGCGAAGCCGAACGCCTTGCTCATGGTGCGGGTGACCACCAGCCGCGGGTGGCCGGGCAGCACCGCCAGGGCGCTGACCGTGCCGGGCCGGGCGAACTCGGCGTACGCCTCGTCGACGACCACCATGCCGGGCGCGGCGTCCAGCACCGCGGCGACCACCGCCGGGTCCAGCGCGGTGCCGGTGGGGTTGTTCGGCGAGCAGAGGAACACCACGTCCGGCCGGTGCTCGCGGACCTGCGCCACCGCCTCGTCGGCGGTCAGCCCGAAGTCCACCCCGCGCGCCGCCGGGATCCACCGGGTGCCGGTGCCGAGGGCGAGCAGCGGGTGCATCGAGTACGCCGGCACGAAGCCCAGCGCCGAGCGGCCCGGCCCACCGAAGGCCTGGAGCAGCTGCTGCTGGATCTCGTTGGAGCCGTTGGCCGCCCAGACGTGGTCGACGGTCAGTCCGTGGCCGAGGTAGCCGGCCAGGTCGGCGCGCAGCGCCACGGCGTCCCGGTCCGGGTAGCGGTTCAGGTCGCGCAGCTCGGCCGCGAGCGCCTTGCCGATCGCCTCGACCACCGGCTCCGGCACCGGGTAGGAGTTCTCGTTGGTGTTCAGCCGCACCGGCACGTCCAGCTGCGGCGCGCCGTACGGCGTGCGGCCGCGCAGGTCGTCGCGGATCGGCAGGTCGTCCAGCGTCGTCACGACACGCCACCGGGGAAGCGGACGCTGACCGCCTGACCGTGCGCCGGCAGGTCCTCCACCCCGGCCAGGGTCACCACGTGCGGCGCGACGTCGCGCAGCGCCTCCCGCGTGTATTCCACCAGGTGCACCCCGCGCAGGAAGGACTGCACGGACAGCCCCGAGGAGTGCCGGGCGCAGCCGCCGGTGGGCAGCACGTGGTTGGAGCCGGCGCAGTAGTCGCCGAGCGACACCGGCGACCAGGCGCCCACGAAGATCGCCCCGGCGTTGCGCACCCGCAGGGCCCACTCGCGGGCGTTCTCGGTCTGGATCTCCAGGTGCTCGGCCGCGTACGCGTCGACCACCCGCAGGCCGTCGGTCAGGTCGTCGACGAGCACCGCGCCGCTCTGCTCGCCGGTGAGCGCGGTGGTCACCCGCTGGACGTGCTTGGTGGCCGGCACCTGCCGGGCGAGTTCCCGCTCGACGGCGTCGACCAGCTCCACCGACGGGGTGACCAGCACGCTGGCGGCCAGCGGATCGTGCTCGGCCTGACTGATCAGGTCGGCCGCCACGTGCGCCGGGTCGGCGGTCGCGTCGGCCAGGATGGCGATCTCGGTCGGGCCGGCCTCGGCGTCGATGCCCACCACACCGCGCAGCAGTCGCTTGGCGGCGGTCACCCAGATGTTGCCCGGGCCGGTGATCATGTCGACCGGCTCGCAGTGCGCGGTGCCCTCGGCGTCCACCGCCGCGCCGTACGCCAGCATCGCCACCGCCTGGGCGCCGCCGACGGCGTAGACCTCGTCGACGCCGAGCAGCGCGCACGCGGCGAGGACCCGGGCGTCGGGCAGGCCGCCGTTGTCCTGCTGCGGCGGGCTGGCCACGACCAGCGAGCGCACCCCGGCCGCCTGGGCGGGCACCACGTTCATCACCACGGTCGACGGGTACATCGCCAGGCCGCCGGGCACGTAGAGGCCGACCCGGTCGACCGGCACCCAACGCTCGGTGACCGTGCCGCCGGGGACGACCGTGGTGGTGTGGTCGGTGCGCCGCTGGTCGTCGTGCACCCGGCGGGCCCGGGCGATCGACTCCAGCAACGCGGCGCGCACGTCCTCGTCGAGGGTGCCCTCCGCCTCGGCGATCGCCTCCGCGGGCACCCGCAGCACCGCCGGGGAGATGCCGTCGAACCGCTCGCTCGCCTCGCGGATCGCCGGGTAGCCATGCTCCCGCACCGCCTCGACGAGCGGGCGGATGCGCTCGACCGCCACGGAGACGTCGAGTTGGGCACGGGGCAGCAGGCGGCGCGGGTCACGGACACCACCGCGCAGGTCGATCCGATTCAACACTCTTGCGAGTCTAGGCGGCCGGTCCGGGCCGGCCCGGGCCGCCCGCCCGCCGGGACGGGTGAGCCGGGACACGCCACCGTTCGGGGATCGGACTAGGCTCGGCGGTGTGACTGCGCGGCTGCCGGTGTTTCCGCTCGGGACGGTGCTCTTCCCCGGCCTGGTGTTGCCGCTGCACATCTTCGAGGAGCGCTACCGCGCGCTGGTGCGGCACCTGGTCGACCTGCCCGCCGGCCGCCCCCGCGAGTTCGGCGTGGTGGCGATCCGGGCCGGTTGGGAGGTCGCCACGACCGCCCCGGACGGGCGTCCGGTGCCCGGCGGCGGGGACGTCGCCCTGCACGAGGTGGGCTGCACCGCCGAGCTGCGGCAGGTGACCGAGCTGGCCGACGGGGGCTACGACATCGTCACGGTGGGACGGCGGCGCTTCCGGGTCACCGACGTCGACGCCGACGCCGCGCCCTACCTGACCGCCGACGTGCAGTGGCTGCCGGAGCCGACCGCGCCGGACGAGGCCACCGACCTGCTGGCCGCCCGGGTGATCTCGGTCTTCCGGCAATACCTGGGCCTGATCCGCGCCGACGAGGAGCAGCTCTCCGAGCAACTGCCGGAGGACCCGACGGTGCTGTCCCACCTGGTCGCCGCCACGGCGGCGCTGACCGTGGCCGACCGGCAACGCCTGCTGACCATCGACGACACCGCCGCCCGGCTGCGGGCCGAGCTGCGGCTGCTCAACCGCGAGTCGACCCTGCTGCGCCAGGTGCGGGCGGTTCCGGTGCCGCTGGCGGAGCTGGCGTCGCCGCCGACCCCCAACTGAGGGCGCCGGGCTCCGGCTCCGGCCGCAGCGACGGCCAGCGGGACCAGCCGGCCAGCAGGGTGTAGGTGACGGCCGCGCCGAACGCGGGCAGCAGCAGGTTGCCGTGCGGCACCGGCAGGACGCCGAGCACCAGGTCGACACCGCCGGCACGCAGGTCCACCGGCTTGCCGAAGGCCTGCCCGTCCGGGGCGGTCGCCAGCAGCCGCTGGTAGGTGTCCAGCCCGATCCGGCGGCCCACCTGCCAGGCGACCACCGCCGCCCCGAACGCCCCGAGCGCGGCGGCGGCCAGCCCGACCGGCCCGCGCAGGCGACGCAGCGCGAACCACAACCCGAGCGCGACGAGCACGCCGAAGCCCAGGCCGAGCAGGCTGAACCACCCGTCGGCGGCGATCGGCTGCTCCGGCTGCGGCTCGGCGTAGACGGCACCCTCGGCGACCTTGCGTACCGGCGTGTCCGGTGCCAGTGCCGTCCAGAGCAGCCCGAGCGGCACCCCCAGCACCGTCACCACCAGCGCCGCGAGCGCCGCTCGCCGCAGCGCCCGGCCCCGGGGCAGCTCCGGCTCGACGGGGACCGGCGGGCCCGGGTCGTACCACGTCCCGGGGAAGGACTCCGGGTGGGCCGCGCCCGGTTCCGCGGCGACCGGCGGGGTCGGGGCCTGCCGGTCGCCGACGGGACGGTCGCGGTCGGGTTCAGGGGTGTCCGGGCTCACCCGGTGATCCTCTCAGGCCGCCCGGGTGTCCGGGTGTCCGAGGGCGACGCTTCCGCTCACCGGGCGAACGGCTCCAGCATGACCGCCGCCGCCTTCAGCCACGCCTGCCGGGTCTCCGCCTGCAACTGCGGGTACTCGATCGACGAGCCGGTCTCCAGCGCCGGGTCGTACGGCACCACGGCGACCGCCCGGGTACGCGTGGCGAAGTGCCGCTCCAGGTCGTCCTGCAACGACGACCGACCCGGCGTGGGGCAGGAGATCAGGGTGACCGCGTTGTCGGCCAGCTCACCCATCCCCACCTCGTGCAGCAGGTCCAGCATCCAGTCCGCGCTGAACGCGGCGTCCTCCCGGGGCACGGTGGTGACCACCAGTTGGTCGGCGGCCTGCATCACGGTCCGCCAGTTGGCGCTCTCCACGTTGTTGCCGGTGTCCACGCAGACCACGTCGTGGGTGCGCCGCAGCAGCTCCAGCACCCGGCGGACGGTGAACTGGTCCAGCCGCTGGGCGAAGCGGGGGCTCTCCTCGCCGGCCAGCACGTCGTACGAGCCGTCGGAGGCGTGCCGGAGGTAGTCGTCGAGGTGCTCCAGCAGCTCGGCACCCTCCTTGATCTCGATGTGCGCGAGGTCGCTGATCAGGTGCCGGATGGTGCGGGCGTGCCGGGCGCTGCCGGCGCGCAGCCCCAGCGTGCCGCGCAACTCGTTGTCGTCCCAGGCCAGCACGCCCCGCCCACGAACACTGCCCACGGTCGCCGCGGCCAGCACCGTGGCGGTGGTCTTGTGCACCCCGCCCTTGGGGTTGGCGAAGGCGAGCACCCGGGGGGTGCCCAGGTCACGCCGGAGCACGCCGGTGGCCCGTTCCAGCTCCGGGTCGACCGCCGGTGGCCGCCACTCGACCCGCGCCCGGTAACCGCGCTCGGGCAGCGCCGGCGGCGCGACCGGCGGGGCGACCGGCGGGACCGGTGCCGGTCGGGCCGGCGGGGCGTACGCCTGCTCGGCCCGGTAGCCGCCGTCCAGCAGGTGACGCGACTCGGCCGGGTTCGGCGAGGCGTGCCGGTAGCCGTTGTCGAGCAGCGCGTAGCGGGACTCCACCGGCGGCGGCTCCGGCTCGGGATACGTCGGTGCCGGGCGGTAGTCACCGGGCGAGCGGTAGGCCGGCTCGACCGCCGGATCGGCCCGGTACGCCGGCTCGACCCGGTAGGTCCCCTCGGCCCGGTAGGCCGCGTCGGCGCGCCGGCCGAACTCCGCCCCGTACGACGACGGCGCGGGGTCGGCGTACGACGGTGGGGGTGGCTCGTGGCCCTGCGACCGGGCCCGCCGGCCGTAGGTCGGCTCGGCCGGGTCCGCGCCGTACGACAGCTCGGCCGGATGGCCGACCGCCGGCGCCCGCCCGGCGTAGCCGTTGCCCGACCCACGCCGGGGCAGCGGGTCCGGTGGCGCCTGCTCGGTCCGTCGGTCGTCCTCCGCCTGCTCTGCGGAGCGACCGCCGAGCCGGGCCCGGTCGAGCAGCGCCCGCCACCGCGGTGCTGGTTCGGCCGGCCGCCCCCAGCCGGTCTCGCTGCCGTCCACGGCTCGCCTCCCCAGCGCTCGCCCGTCTCCGCTGACAGGCTACGAACGAAAACCCGTTCGGACCACACCGGCCCGCCCACTTATCCTGCGGGCCGCCGTCAGCCGGTCGCCTCCGGTGAGCCCGTCGGAGGCACGTCCGCCGAGGTCGGCGGGGTGCTGGGCGGTGTTTCGGCGGGTGTCGGAGGGTGCGGATCCGGTGAGGAATCCGTCACCTCCGGTGCCGCCGTCGCCGTCGGCGCGGCCGACGCGGACACCGAAGCCTCCGACGGCTCCGGCGCGCGGTCCTCCACGCCAGGGGTCGGCTCCTCGTCGGCCAGACCGGCGTCGGCGGGCGGGCTGGCCACCTCCTCCTGCTCGGGCAGGGGCGGCGTGAAGACCGTACGTTCCAGCCGGCGGACCTCGGGCGCCGGGTCGACCGCCCGCACCCCGGGGCGGTACGCGAGCCGGCGCAGCGTGCCCGGCTCGGCCCGGATCACCGCGGCGTAGACGCAGGCGCATCCGGAGCGGTAGGCCGCCGCCTCCGCCGTGGCCACCTGCGCGCCGCTGACGTACAACTGGCGCAGCTCCCGCTCGGCGGGGTCGCCACCGCCCAGCGCGGCGGCCCGGCTCCGGTAGTCCGCGGCCTCCCGGTCCTTGCGGGCGGCCAGGGCCGCCATGCCGGTGACCACGTCGTCGGGCAGCCGCTGCGCGGCGATGCGGACGATCTCGGTCTGCCGGTCGGGCAGCGGCACCCGGCCGAAGACGGCGGCGACCGGCACGTCGCCGAAGACCACCGCCGCGCGCTGCGCGGTCAGATAGGCGTTGAACGACACGAGCGCGTACGTCCCGTCGCCGGTGGCCGGATCGACGGCCGGCAGCGCGGCCAGGTCGGCGGCGGCGGTGCGCAGGTAACCGGGGATGGAGTCGCCGGCCGCGACGCCGACCCGGGTGACGTCGCCCACCGTCCGGTCGGAGACGGCGCGCTCACCGCCGGCCCACACGGCGGTGGCCAGCACCGCGAGGCAGGACAGCACCGCGGCGGCGGGCAGCACCCGCGGTCGGGCCGGCCCCAGGCGTTGCCGTGTCGCGGCGCCGGCCAGGCGGGTCAGCAGCCGCTGGTCCAGCTGCCGCAGCAGGTCACCGGCGCGCACGGTGGAGGTCCCCTCGTTCGGATCTTCTCGGGCGGGTCGCCGCCGTCAGTCCCGCAGGAGTTGCAGCGCGCGCTCCAGATCGTCAGGGTAGTCGCTCACGAAGCGCACCTCGTCCCCCGTTCGGGGGTGCAGGAAACTCAACTCGCGTGCGTGCAGCCACTGTCTGGTCAGTCCGAGTCGGGCGGCCAGGGTGGGGTCGGCGCCGTACGTCAGGTCGCCCACACACGGATGCCGCATGGTGGAGAAGTGCACCCGGATCTGGTGCGTCCGGCCGGTCTCCAACTGCACGTCGACGAGGCTCGCCGCCGGGAACGCCTCCAGCGTGTCGTAGTGGGTGATGCTCGGCTTGCCGCCGGACACGACCGCCCACCGGTAGTCGTGGGTGGGGTGCCGGTCGATCGGCGCGTCCACGGTGCCGCGCAGCGGGTCCAGGTGGCCCTGCACGACGGCGTGGTACCGCTTCTCCACCTCGCGGTACTTGAAGGCCCGCTTCAGCGCGGTGTACGCCTGCTCGCTCTTGGCCACCACCATGATCCCGGTCGTGCCCACGTCGAGCCGGTGCACCACGCCCTGTCGTTCGGCCGCGCCGCTGGTGGAGATGCGGTGACCGATCGCGGCCAGCGCGCCGATCACGGTCGGACCGGTCCAGCCGGGGCTGGGGTGGGCGGCGACACCGACCGGTTTGTCCACCGCGACGATGTCGTCGTCGGCGTACACGACCCGCAGGCCGGGCACCGCCTGGGGCACCACGGTGACCGGCGCGGCCGGGGCCGGCAGGGTCACCTCCAGCCAGGAACCCGCCTTGACCTTGTGCGAGTTGGCCCGCGCCACGCCGTCGACCAGCGCGTCGCCGGCGTCGACCAGGGCCGCGGCGGCCGTCCGGGACAGCCCGAACAGGCGGGCGACGGCCTGGTCCAGCCGCATGCCGTCGAGCCCGTCCGGGACCGGAAGGGATCGGTGGTCGCCGCCGGCGGCGAAGGCCGAGGTCATGCCCGCTCCCGCTGCTCGGCGGTGGATCCGGCCGACGTGCCCTCGCCCGGCTCCAGCGGGCGCCCGTCGCGGCCGATCCGCCCGCCGTCGCGCTGGCGGCCGGTGAGTTCCAGTCCGACGGCGAGTACGACGCCGCAGACCAGCGAGCTGTCGGCCAGGTTGAACACCGGGAAGTACTCGCCGTACGGCCCGAAGACGCTGATCATGTCGACCACGTGGCCGACGAAGTGACCGGGCGCCCGGAAGAGCCGGTCCATCAGGTTGCCGAGCGCCCCGCCCAGCACCAGCCCGAGCGAGATCGCCCAGGGCGTCGACCGCAGTCGCAGCGCCATCCAGACGATCCAGCCGACCACGCCGATGGTGATCAACGGGAACACCCAGGTGTAGTCGGAGCCCATCCCCCAGGCCGCGCCGCTGTTGCGGATGAGGCTGAGGTAGACCGCCCCGCCGAGCAGCCGGACCGGCTCGCGGTCGGGGAGTTCGGCCAGGGCCAGGTGCTTGGTGAGCAGGTCGGCCAGGAGCGCGAACAGCGCGACGCCGGCCAGGAGGCCGACGGTCCGCGGCCGGGGCCTACGGTCGCCGGGCTCCGGCCGGTCGGATCCGGCGGGCGGTGCTGCGGTCATCTGCTCCCCATCGACGCTCGCGGCGACGCGGGCGCGCCACCTCCTCGGGCGGCCGGGGAGCGGGCGTCAGCGCCGCTCCTCCAGCTGCTTGCACGTCACGCAGAGGGTGGCCGAGGGGAACGCCGCGAGCCGCTCCACGGGGATCGGGTTACCGCACCGCTCGCACCAGCCGTAACCACCCTCGTCGAGGCGCTCCAGGGCGCGCTCGACCTGCGTGATCCGTTCCCGGATGCTGTTGGCGAGGGAGATCTCCTGCTCCCGCTCGAACGTCTTGGTGCCCGTGTCGGCCTGGTCGTCCCCGGCCGAGTCGGTCAGCCGGTCGCGCTGCAGCTCGGTGATCTCGCTCAGCGTCTGATCGTACTCGGCGCGCAACTCGTCCCGCCGCGCCGCCAGGGCCGCCCGGATCTTCTCGGTCTCCGCGACGCTGCGGGTGGCCTTGGCCGCCGGCTTGCGGCCGGCGGTCCTGGTGTCGGCTGGCTTGGCCATCGTCGCTCCCTCGCGCCGCGGAACCGCGGCGGTCCGCGGCACCTGGACAGGGGTCGCCGGCATCGACGCCCCCAGGTACGAAACGGGCGCACGGCGACAAGGCCGAGCACTCCGGAGGTTGGCAAGGATACGGAACGTACAGGCGTCCGACAACGTGCCGCACCGACGCCCCGTCGTTCGGCCCTGAGTTATGCCGTATCAGGGCAAAAGGAACGCTAGCAGATCAACCATCGCGATCCTCGCCGTACTCGCCAAACCAGCGAGCCAGCCGACCCCGCCGGCTGACCGCCCGCAGCCGCCGCTCCGTCTCGTCCCGCGCACCGTCGGTGGCCACGATCAACAGGCTGTCACCGGTCTTGAACCGGAAGTCCGGGCCGGGCACCACGCCCACCCCGTCCCGCAGGACCAGCGTCACCGCCGCACCCGGCGGCAACCGCAACTCGTCGACGTGCACCCCGGCCAGCCGCGAGCCCGGCGGCACCTCCAACTGGAGCAGCCCCGCCCGCATCCGTTCCAGCGGCGCGGTCTCCACCATGATCTCGGTGGCCTCGGACGGCGCGGTCACGCCCAGCCGGCGGGCGGCCGGACCGAGCGTGCCGGCCTGCAACAGGGTGAAGATCACCACCAGCACGAAGACCGCGTCGAAGAGCCGCTCCGCCCCCGGCACCCGCTCGGACAACGGGATGGTCGCCAGCACGATCGGCACCGCGCCGCGCAGGCCGGCCCAGGACAGGAACGCCTGCTCCCGCAGGCCCACCCGGAACGGCAGCGCGGACACCGCCACCGACAGCGGACGGGCCAGCAGCAGCAGCGCCAGGCCGGTCACCACCGCCGGCAGCACCGCCGAGGAGAGCCGGCTCGGCGACACCAACAGTCCCAGCAGCACGAACAACCCGATCTGGGCCAACCAGGCCAGGCCGTCGGCGAAGCCGAGGATCGCCTGCCGGTGCGGCAACCGGGCGTTGCCCAGCACCACGCCGGCCACGTAGACGGCGAGGAAACCCGACGCGTGCAGCACCGACCCGGCCGCGTACGCGAGGACGGTCAGGCCGACCGCCGCGATCGGGTACAGGCCCGCCGAGGGCAGGGCGCCCCGGCCCAGTGCCCACCGGCCACCGACACCGGCGGCGGCCCCGATCAGGGCTCCCGCCCCCAACTCGTAGGTGACCAGTCCGACCTCGTACCACCACGGGTGGGACATCGACTCCCGGGACAGCAGCACCACCAGCAGCACCACCGGCGCGTCGTTCATGCCGGACTCGGCCTCCAGGGTGGCGACCAGCCGGGGCGGCAGCCGCAGCCGGCGCAGGGTGGCGAAGACCGCCGCCGCGTCGGTCGAGGACAGCACCGCGCCGTAGAGCAGTGCCAGTTGCCAGTCCAGCCCGAGCAGCAGGTGCAGGGCGAGCCCGACGACCACGATGCTCACCAGGACACCGACGGTGGACAGCGCGGACGCCAGTCCGAGCACCGGGCGCAGGGTGCTCCACCGGGCGGTCAGACCACCCTCGGCGATGATCACCACGAGGGCGCAGAAGCCGAGGGTACGGGTCAGCTCGACGTCGTCGAAGTTGATGCCCAGCCCGGACTCACCGATCGCCACCCCGAGGGCGAGATAGACCAGGAGGCTCGGCACACCGAGGCGGGTGGACAGGCGCACCGCGCCGACCGCCACCAGCAGGACGGCCGCGCCGACCAGCAGCGCGATGTCCAGCCCGGGCGTCACGGTTGCCGGCCCCGGGCACGCCTCACCCGGCGGATCCGTCCCGCAGCCGGCGGAGCGTACCGGCCAGGTCCTCCGTCGCCGGATCGACCTGGAAGAGCTTGTCCCGGCTGACCGCCCCGGTGCGCAGCGACACGGTGCCGGGCCGGACCCCCAGGGCGTCGGCCAGCGCGCGGCGGGCCGCCTCGGTGGCCCGCCCGTCCACGGCGGGCGCGTTGACCGCGATCACCAGCGCCGGACCGTGCGGACCGGCGAAGCAGCCACCGACCCGGTTGCGGGAGGCACCCGGCTTGACCCGGACGGCGACGGTGAGTGTGCCGGTACCGGTGGGTCCGCCCTGCCCGGCGGCCCGTTCCGGCCGACCCTCAGGCACCGGCGCCGCCGCTGGGGATCCGGCGGGCGAGCAGGGTGGTGGCCGGGGTGCAGTGGGCGCACGAGGTGAATCCCAGGTCGACCGCCTCGGCGACCGGCAGCGGCTCGTGCTCACGGCCGACCAGATGCGGACAGTCGGCCAGGTGGTAGCGGGGACGGCCGTCGACGACCCGCACCTCGGCGGTGAGACCCGCGAGGCGGGCCACCTCGGCGGTGCCGACGTCCTGCGCTGCCGGTTCGTCGTCGTGGGCCGCGCCCACGTCCCGCGGACCGGGGTCGACCGGCGACCCGGGCGGTTGCCGCCACCCGGTGCCGCCGGTGTCGACCGTCGGCGGAACGTGCTGGACCGGAACCCCCGAAGCCGCCACCGGGCTGTAGGGCTCCCCCACCGGGCTGTACGGCCCGGCCGCCGGGCGGAAGGACTCCTCCACCGGGCTGTACGCCTCGGCCGGGGGCCGGGGCGCGTAGGGCGGGGAGGTCGGTGCGGCGGGTCGGGTCGGTCGACCGGCGGTCGCCCGGTCGACGGCGGCCTGGCGGGCGCCCACGACCAGTGCGACCGCGGCCAACAGACTGGCCGCGATGGAGACGATCAACAGCAGGCTCGACCCACTGGCCAGGCCCACCACCAGCAGCACGACCGCGAGGAGGATGAGCAGGAGACTGGCGGCTATCACGGCTCACCCCCGTCGCGTCGTACCGATTGAGGCGAGGTCGGCGGCCGTCACGGAGGCGACGGCCGCCGACCGGCGATCAGCGACCGGCTTCCAGGGCGCCGGAGCGACCGCCGCCGTAGGAACCGGCGAGACCCGCGGTGGCCAGCCCGTTGCCGCCGACGGCACGGCCGCCCTCGGAACGGGTCATCTCGGCCTCCAGGCCCTGGCCGCGACCGTCGAGGTCACGCAGCTGGCTCTCCAGGTAGGCCTTCAGGCGGGTCCGGTACTCCCGCTCGAACTGCTTCAGCTCCTCGATGTGCTTCTGCAACGCGGTGCGCTTGGCGTCCAGGCCGCCCATGGCCTCCTGGTGCCGCTGGCGGGCGTCGCGCTCCAGGGCGTCGGCCTTGGCGCGCGCCTCGCGGGTGACCTCCTCGGCCTTGGAACGGGCCTCGGAGAGCAGCTGGTCGGCCTCGCGGCGAGCGTCCGACACGTGGTCGTCGGCGGTCCGCTGGGCCATCATCAGCACCCGCAGCGCCTGCTGCTCGCCGTCGCCGCCGACCGCCGGGCCACCGGTGGTGCGGACCTGCTCCAGCTCGGCCTGCATGGCACGGGCGGCCTGCTCGGCCGCGGCCTTGTCCCGCTGCACCCGGTCGAGCTGCGCCTTGACGTCGTTGAGCTCGGCGGCGAGGCGAACGTCGCCACCGGGGCCGGCGGGGGCACCGCCACGGCCGCCGCGCTCCACCTGGGCGCGCAGCTCGTTGTTCTCCTCGATGAGACGGGCGAGCTCGCGCTCGACCTCGTCCAGGAAGGCGTCGACCTCCTCCTCGTCATACCCCCGCTTGCCGATCGGCGGCTTTTTGAAGGCGACGTTGTGGACGTCGGCCGGGGTCAGCGGCATCGAAACTCCTCGGGTCAGTTGCGGCCGCGAAAGCGCGTCGGTCATCAGGACACCCTGACGATCGACGGCCCTAACACGAACTCCATCAGCACGAACAGGATAACCAGGAGCACAAGGGAGGCCAGGTCGATGCTCACGGTACCAATTCGCAGCGGAGGGATCACACGCCTCAACGCGTGGAGAGGGGGATCAGTGACGCTCCACACGGATTCCAGTCCCGCCGACGCTCCGCGGCCCGGCTGCCAGCGTCGCCCGTACTGAAGGACGGCACTCAACACGAATCGGGACAGAAGCAGGATCAGGAAGACATAGAGGATCAGGTAGAGAACCTGGAGCAGGATCGACAACACGGCAGGCGATGTCCCTCGGGTCGGGCGGGGTCAACTCAGACTGAAAAAGCCGCCCTCAGCGATCTTGGCCTTGTCCTCCGCGGTGACCTGGACGTTGGCCGGTGAGAGCAGGAACACCCGATTGGTCACGCGCTCGATCGTACCGCGCAGCCCGAACGCCAGCCCGGCGGCGAAGTCCACCAGACGGCGGGCGTCCGCCTCGTCCATCTCGGTGAGGTTGATGATCACCGGGACGCCGTCCCGGAAGTGCTCACCGATGGTGCGCGCCTCCCGGTAGGTGGTCGGGTGCAGGGTGGTGATCTGGTAACGCTGCTCCTCCTGCTCGACCACGACGGCCCGCTCGCGGGGCGCCGACTGCGGCGCCAGCGCGAGGTTGTCCCTGGTGTGGTACGTCAGGGCGCCGGAACTCTCCCCGGACCGGGTGATGGAACGGACGCTGGACCGGTCGACCCGCTCCGGACGCTCGGTGTCCGCGCGGTCGCCGTCGATCCCCCGGCCGCTGGCGCGGTCGGAGAGCCGACCCCGGTCCCCCAGGCGGGTCCGCGGCGCCGGCGGCTCGTCGGAGTCGTCCTCCTCGTCGTCGGCGAACTCCTCCGCGTACCGGCTCGACCGGTACCGGGACTCGCGGTAGCCACCCTTGTCGTAACCACCGTCGTCGTAGCCGCGCTCGTCGTCCTCTTCCACCAGACCGAGCCAGACCCCCGCCTTGCGCAGTGCACCCATCCCGCGCCCTTCTCCTCCGCCGTACGGCACGCGCCCCCGTGCCGTTTCGCCTGTCGCGAGTGGATCATCTCTGCCCACCGGACCGGATCGGCAATCCCCTGGCGCGCGATTCGCGTCCCGCGCCACGACCCCCGCCGACGGGTTGCCGCTCCCACAAACAACACCGATGTAATTCGTATCTCCGGGCTCAGGCTACCGCAGCGTGGGACGCATTCCGAGCAACGCGCTTCCGACGCGGACATGTGTCGCGCCGTAACGGATCGCAGTTTCCAGGTCGCCACTCATTCCGGCGGAGAGCGCGGTCGCCCCCGGATGGACGGCGCGAAACGCCTCGGCCACCTCGGCGAGCCGGGCGAAGGCCCGGTCCGGCTCCCACCCCAGCGGCGCCACCGCCATCAGGCCGGCCAGCCGCAGCCCGTCCCCACCGGCCACCGCCTCGGCCACCGCGGCCAGGCCGGCGTCCGGGTCGGCCGTGTCCGGCAGCGCGCCGCCCCGGGCGGCGTCGGCGTCGATGCTCACCTGGACCAGCACGTCCAGCGGCCGGTCCCGGCCGGACACCGAGGCGGCGTCCAGCGCCCGGGCCAGCCGGACGCTGTCCACCGAGTGCACCACGTCGGCGTAGCGGACCACCGACTTCGCCTTGTTCCGCTGGAGCTGGCCGACGAAGTGCCAGCACGGGTCCGCCCCGGCCGCGGCCACCTCGGCGGCCTTCGGCGCCGCCTCCTGGTCGCGGTTCTCGCCCACGTCGGTGACGCCGAGGGCGGCCAGCGCCACCACGTCACCGGCCGGGTAGGTCTTGGTGACCGCGATCAGGGTCACCTCGGCGGGGTCCCGACCGGCGGCGGCGCAGGCGTCGGCGATCCGGGAGCGTACGCCGGCCAGGCCGGCCGCGATCTCGGCGCGCCGGTCGGGGCGTACCGGTGCTGGGCTGTCGGTCATCGGGGTGACTCAGGAACCGTTCTTGAGAAAGTCGGGCACGTCCACGTCGTCGAAGAGCACCCGGCGGGGCGACTGCTGCGGCGGCGGCACGGTGCTCGGCGGCGTGATCGGCGCGCTCGGCTGGGTGGGCTGGTTCTGGTTGCTCTTGCGGGTCGGCTCCGCCGCCTTGTAGGCCGGGGTACCCCCGTCGAAGCCCGCCGCGATGACGGTGACCCGCACCTCGTCGCCGAGGGCGTCGTCGATGACCGCCCCGAAGATGATGTTCGCGTCCGGGTGGGCCGCGTCGGTGACCAGTTGGGCCGCGTCGTTGATCTCGAAGAGTCCCAGGTCGGAGCCGCCGGCGATGGAGAGCAGCACGCCCCGGGCGCCGTCCATGCTCTGCTCCAGCAGCGGGCTGGAGATGGCCGCCTCGGCCGCCTCCACGGCCCGGTTCTCACCCCGGGCGCTGCCGATGCCCATCAGCGCGCTGCCCGCCCCGCTCATCACGCTCTTGACGTCGGCGAAGTCCAGGTTGATCAGACCGGGGGTGGTGATCAGGTCGGTGATGCCCTGGACACCGGAGAGCAGAACCTGGTCGGCGGTGCGGAAGGCGTCCATCATGGAGATGTTGCGGTCGCCCAGCGCGAGCAGCCGGTCGTTGGGGATGACGATCAGCGTGTCGCACTGGTTGCGCAGTTCGTCTATTCCGGCCTCGGCCTGCACCTGCCGGCGCTTGCCCTCGAAGGAGAACGGCCGGGTGACCACGCCGATCGTCAACGCCCCCAGCTTGCGCGCGATGTTGGCCACCACGGGCGCGCCGCCGGTGCCGGTGCCGCCGCCCTCGCCGCAGGTCACGAAGACCATGTCGGCGCCCTTGAGCACTTCCTCGATCTCGTCGCGGTGGTCCTCGGCGGCGTTCTTGCCGACGTCCGGGTTGGCGCCCGCGCCCAGGCCACGGGTCAGTTCCCGGCCGACGTCGAGCTTCACGTCGGCGTCGCTCATCAGCAGCGCCTGCGCGTCGGTGTTGATCGCGATGAACTCGACGCCCTTGAGCCCAACCTCGATCATCCGGTTGACGGCGTTGACGCCGCCGCCCCCGATGCCGACGACCTTGATGACCGCCAGGTAGTTGTGCGGAGGTGTCATCTCCGGTCCTTTCCCTTCGAGATTGGCATGGGCCGACCCCACACGGCTTGGCCGGGATCGGTGGTCGACATGGACGGTCACCAGCGAGACCGAGGGAGAACCCTCACCCTCTACTAGAGGCTTACAGTTATGTCAACCACTGATCCTCTTCGGGGCAACGTAAGCGCCGCCGCCCGATGAGCCAAGGATCGCCCCCGGCGTGTCGCCGCCGGAGCGGGACACCTCACGCCCGGGCGGCGCGGACGAATCACCGGAGGGTCACCACGTCGGGCACGCTGACGTCGATCCGGTCGGCGTCCCGGTCCAGCAGGGCGGTCGCCACCCGCGCCTTGTCCGCGCTCCGCGTCGCGTCGCCCCACACCACCTCCCGGCCACCACGCAACCGCAGCGTGATCCGGGCCAGCCCCTCCACCGTGACGTCCGCCAGCTCGTCGCGCAGCCGGGGGGTGAGGGCGGCGAGCACCTCCAGCGCGGCGCGGGTGTCCTGGTCGTCCGGCCCGGGCCGGGCGACGCGCACCACCGGCAGGCCGGCCGGTTGCTCCGGCAGGGTCCGGAAGACCACCCCGGCCGCGTCGACCACCACGAACTGCCCGTCGCGCGGGACGGTCGCCGCCGGCGTCCGCTCGGTCACGGTCACCACCAGGGCGTCCGGCCAGTCCCGGGTCACCGTGGCCCGCTGGACCGCGGGCAGCGCGCCGATCCGCCCTGCCGCGGCGGCCAGGTCGACCCGGGCCAGCGGGGTGCCGTCGGGCACCGCCGCCGCGTCCCGTACCTGCACCGGGGTGACCAGCTCGGCGCCGGCGACCCGGACCTCACGGACACCGAACAGGCCGGTGCCGAGCAGCGTCCAGGCGACCAGGCCGGCCAGCGCCAGCACACCGGCGGCGACCGCCCAGGGCAGCGCCGCGCGTACCCGCCGCTGCCGCGCCCGGGCCATGAAACGGCGGGTCGAGGCGGGCACCGCGTCGCTGCCGGCGCGTACCAGCTGCCACCGGCGGGCCGGACCACGCCGGCCGCCGCCGTCGCCGGAGGTGCGCCCGCCGCCGCCGGAGCCGCGCCCACGGGCCGGCCCGGCGCCGGTACGGCGACCGGTGCCGCCGTCCGCGCCGGTGGTACGCCCCCGCGCCGGTCCCGGACTCATCCGGCCGCGGGCGCCGTGCCGTTCCCGACCGGGCCGACACCCGGCACGGTCCCACCGATGGTGGTCGCCCCGCCGGCCACGCCGCCGGGTACCGTGCCGGCCGGCGCCGCCGGATCCGCGGTGCGGGCCGAGAGGGCGTCGAGCAACTGGTCACCCATCAGCGAGATGGGCGGCGCGCCCATGGTGACCACCACGTCGCCCGGCCGGGCCCGGTGGGCCACCTCGGCCGGCACCGCCTCCCAGGAGTCGACGAAGACCTTCCGCTCGGCCGGCAGGCCGATCGCCTCGACCAGCGCGGCCGACCCCTCCCCCGGGGCGCGCAGCTCGCCGGGGCCGAAGACCTCCAGCAGCACCACCTCGTCGGCGATCGCCAGGGCTTCGGCGATCTCGGTCTGCAGGTCCCGGGTGCGGTAGAGCCGGTAGGGCTGGAACACCACGATCAGCCGGCCGTCCCCGGCCACCTCACGCAACGTCTGCAAGGCCAGCGTCATCGACGTCGGGTGGTAGGCGTACTCGTCGTAGACCAGCACGTCGTCCGCGACACCCTTGCGCTCGAAACGCCGCCGCACGCCGGGGAACGCCGCGAGCGCGGCCTCCGCCGCCTCCAGCGGCAGGTTCAGCAGGTACGTGGCCAGCACCGCCGACGCGCTGTTGAGCCCCATGTGCCGCCCCGGCACCGGCAGCCGGAACTCGCCGAGCGACCGGCCGTCGATCCGGGCCAGGTAACGCACACCCCGGGCCGAGGAGGCGATCTCGGACAGCCGCAGGTCGGCGTCGGCCGCCTCGCCGTAGGTGTGCACCCGGCGTCCCTCGGCGCGCAGCGTCTCGGCCAGCCGGCGGCCCCCCGCGTCGTCGGCGCAGGTGATGATGAAGCCGTCCGGGTCGGTCAGCCGGGCGAACTCGGCGAACGTGGCCTCCAGGTTGGCCAGGTCGCCGTAGGTGTTGAGGTGGTCGGCCTCCACGTTGGTGATGATCGAGACGTACGGGCGGTAGATGAGGAAGGAACGGTCGCTCTCGTCCGCCTCGACCACGAAGTACTCGCCGGTGCCGTGGTGTGCGCCCGAGCCCACCTCGGAGATCTCCCCGCCGATCACGAAGGACGGGTCCACGCCGGCCTGCTGGAGCACCATGGTGACCATCGAGGTGGTGGTGGTCTTGCCGTGGGTGCCGGCGACGGCGACCGTCCGCCGACCGGTCATCGCCGCGGCGAGGGCCTCGGAGCGGTGCAGCACCCGCAGGCCGCGCCGGCGCGCCTCGACCATCTCCAGGTGGTCCTGCGGGATCGCCGAGGAGTAGACCACGGTGTCCACGCCGTCGAGGTTGGACGCCTCGTGGCTCATGTGGATCGTCCCGCCGAGCGCCCGCATGCCGGCCAGCGACGGCCACTCCCGCAGCTCGCTGCCGGAGACCCGGATGCCCCGGGTGAGGAAGAGCCGGGCCAGGCCGCTCATGCCGACCCCGCCGACGCCGATGAGGTGGATGGTGCCAAGATCCTCGGCGGTGAGCGTGCCGGCCGGGGTGAACTGCGCGGTGTTCATGGATCAGGACCTTCCAGTCGCGGCGGACCGACCCGCCCGGTGGGTGGGCGACGCGGTCATCGGGCCACCGCCTCGTAGACGTAGTTGAGCAGTGCCTCGTCGCCGTCGCGGCGGCCGTACGAGGCCGCGGCGGCACCCATCGCGTGCAGCCGGTGCGGGTCGCGGATCAGCGGGATGACGTTCCGCTCCACCCAGTCCGGGGTCACCTCGGCGTCGTCGACCAGCAGTCCGCCACCGGCCTCCACCACCGGCAGCGCGTTGCGCTTCTGCTCCTGGTTGCTGTGCGGGTACGGCACGTAGACCGTGGGCAGCCCGATCGCGGCCACCTCGGCGCAGGTCATCGCGCCACCCCGGCCGAGCATCAGGTCGGCCGCCGCGTAGCCCAGCTCCATCTCGGACAGGTAGGGCAGCGTCACGTACGGCACCGGCAGGTCGGTGGGCACCGGCACCGGCTCGTTGCGGGCGCCGATCACGTGCAGTACCTGCACGCCGTTGCGGGCCAGTTCCTTGGCCGCCCCGGCGACCGCCAGGTTGATCGACCGGGCCCCCTGCGAGCCGCCGGCGACGAAGAGCACCGGCAGGTCGGGGCGGAGTCCGAAGTGGGCGCGGGCGGCGTTGCGCGCCGCGTACCGGTCCAGGCCGGCGATGCCGCGCCGCAGCGGCACGCCGACCACCCGGGCCTCGCGCAGCGACTCGGCCTGGGCGGGCTGGTGCGGGAAGCCGACCGCGACGTGCTTGGTGAACTTCATGCCGAGCCGGTTGGCCACGCCCGGGGGCACGTTCACCTCGTGGATGACGATCGGCAGCTCGCGCCGCCACGCGGCCAGGTAGGCCGGCACCGAGACGTACCCGCCGAAGCCGACGACCACGTCGGCGCGTACCTCGTCGATGACCCTGCCCGCCGCGCGGGCCGCGGTCCACATCCGGCCCGGCGTGCGCACCAGGTTCATGTTGACCGAGCGGGGCAGCTGGTAGGCCGGGATGGTCCGCAGGTCGTAGCCCTGCGGTGGGATCAGCTCGTTCTCCAGGCCCCGGGGTGTGCCCAGGCAGGTGATCCGGACGCCGGGGTCGTGCCGGCGCAGGCAGTCGGCGAAGGCGAGCAGCGGGTAGATGTGCCCTCCCGTGCCACCTCCCGCGAGCACCACCGAACGCAGCGGACCCATCAACGTCTCCTCTCGTCCGCCGCCCCGCGTCGGCTCCGGTCACCCGGGACACCGCGCGGCACGGCCTGGTCGTCTCCGCGCCGCTCCCGTGCCCGGGGCACCGGCCCTCGGCCGGCGGGCGGCGTCGCCGGTCGGCGGCGCCGGCCGGGAAGCGGCGGCAACGGGGCCCACACTAGTCGGACCCACCGGGCCGGCGGACGGGCATGCAGGGCTCTGGCCGCATCGGGTTCGGCGCGGGCGAACGAGGCGAGCATGCCGACCGCGGCGAGCGTGACGACCAGGGCACTTCCGCCGTCGGAGATGAACGGCAGTGGCACGCCGGTCAGCGGCAGCAGCCCGATCACCCCACCGATGTTGATCACCGCCTGGCCGACCAGCCAGGCGGTCGCCGCGGCGGCGGCCAGCCGCCGGAACGGGTCGGCGACGCGGCGGGCGATGCGCAGACCGGTGTACGCGAGCACGGCGAACAGCGCGACCACCACGACGCACCCGACCAGGCCCAGTTCCTCGGCGATCACCGCGAAGATGAAGTCGTTCTCCGCCGCCGGCAACCGGCCCCACTTGAGGCTGCTCTTGCCCAGGCCGGTGCCGAACCAGCCGCCGTTCTCGATCGCGTACCGCGCCTGGGCCATCTGGTAGCACTGCCGGTCCCCGCACTCGTCCAGCGGAGGCGGGTCGACGAACATGGTCAACCGTTCCAACCGGTAGTTGTCCGCGCCCCGCTCGCCCGACCCGGCCCCGAGCGAGGCGACCGCCACCAACAGGCCGACGCCGATCAGACCGATCACGATCAGCGTGGCGAACACCCGCAGCCGCACCCCGGCCGCCCAGAGCAGGCCGACGACCAGCGCCAGCAGGCAGAGCATGGTGCCGAGGTCGTTGTAGCCGACCAGCACGAACAGCAGCCCGACCACCGGGAACAGCGGGGTGGCCAGCTCCCGCCACCAGCCCAGCTTGACGCCCTTGCGGGCGATCACGTCGGCGCCCCAGAGCACCAGGGCGAACTTGGCCAGCTCCGACGGTTGCATCTGGATCGGGCCCAGGTGCAGCCAGAGCTGTTCGGCGTAGAGCGGTCCGACCCCGTCGACGTCGGCGATCGACTGCACCGCGACCAGGGCGTTGAGCAGCAGCAGCAGCGCCACCGACACGCCGAGGGCCGGCCAGCCGACCACCCGGAACGTGCGGGCGGGCAGCCGCTGGCAGGCCCAGAACGCGACGATGCCGATCACCGCGAAGATCGTCTGCTTGGTCAGCGAGGTGGTGGCGCTGCCCCCCTGGGCGTAGTCCCGCACGCTGGTCACCGAGAAGACCATGGTCAGGCCGATCAGCAGCAGCAGACCGGCGCTGGCGAGCAGCAGGTAGTAGGAGGCCAGCGGACGGTCCAGCAACCCCCGCAGGGCGGCCAGCCCGCCCGCGGTGTCCAGGCCGCGCAGCGGCGCCGCGCCGCCGGGCTCCTCCGGCGCCCGCGCCGTTCCGGGTGACTCTCTGACCTCGATGCCGCGTTCCTCCCCCACACCGACATCATGGCCGCTGGCCGGCTCGCCCACCCCCGCAACGCCGTCCTCGGCGTGTCGTGCGGTGCAAGGAAGGGCCCCCTGTTAACGCCTGCGGTAGAGGAAGGGCCCCCTGTTAACAGCCGGCGGCGGCACCACCGGCGCGGCGGCGGCACCACCGACGCGGAAGTACGGCACCGCCCACGCGAGGCACGGCGGCGGGTGGGACCGCGCCGCCGTGCTCCGGGACGTAGACCGCTCAGCCGACGTTGGCGAGGAACTCGCTGTAGAACAGGCCCAGCGCGATGGCCACGCCGATGCCGGCGATGATCCAGAACCGCACCACGATGTTGACCTCGCTCCACCCGGCGAGTTCGAAGTGGTGCTGCAACGGGGACATCCGGAACACCCGCTTGCCGGTGGTCTTGAACGAGATGATCTGGATGACCACGGACATCGTGATGATCACGAAGAGGCCGCCGATGATCGGCAGCAGCATGATCGTCCGGGTGGACATCGCCATACCGGCGATCAGGCCGCCCAGGCCCAGCGCGCCGGTGTCGCCCATGAAGATCCGGGCCGGCGAGGTGTTCCACCAGAGGAACCCGACGCAGGCGCCGGCCGCCGCCCCGGCGATCAACGCGATCTCCAACGGGTCCCGCACCGTGTAGCAGTACGCCTCGGTGTAGTTCGGGTCTGCGCACCAGTGCCGGTACTGCCAGAAGGCGATCAGCGCGTACGCCGCCAGCACCATCACCGAGGCGCCGGTGGCCAGGCCGTCCAGGCCGTCGGTGAGGTTGACGCCGTTCGTCGCGGCCATCACCACGAAGATGAAGACGATCACCGCGCCGACCTTGGTCAGCTCCAGTGCCGGGATGTCCCGGATGAAGCTCAGCGTGGTGCTGCCCACCGTCTCGGTGTTGGTCGCCTGCCCGTCGGCGTCGGTCATGCTGCTCGGGAAGTAGAGCGCCACCACGCCGAAGACCGCGCCGACCAGGATCTGGCCGAGCAGCTTGGCCCGCGCGCTCAGGCCGCCGCTGTGCCGCTTGCGGACCTTCAGGAAGTCGTCGATGAAGCCGACCGCGCCGGAGAAGACCATCAGGCCCAGCAGCACCAACGCCGTGATGGTCGGCTCGACCTGGGCGATCTGCGCGTCCGGCAGGGTGGTCAGCGCGAGGTGACCGGCGACGTACGCGATGACGGTGGCCAGGATGAAGACCACCCCGCCCATCGTCGGCGTGCCCTTCTTGCCCATGTGCATCTGCGGGCCGTCGGTTCGGATCGGCTGACCGGCCTTGAGCCGGGTGAACACCTTGATCGCGATCGGGGTGCAGAACAGCGAGACCAGGAAGGCGACCCCGACGGCGACGATGACCGCCCTCACGCGACGTCCCCTCCGGTCACGACCGCGGTCTCCCCGGCACCCGCGGGCCCGACGGCGGCGTCGGCGCGCAGCGCGTCGGCCACCTCCCAGGTGCGGTACCGGGAGCCCTTCACCAGGACGACGTCGCCCGGCCGTAGCTCGTCCCGCAGCACCTCGACGGCCGCCGCCTGATCGGTGAGCAGCACCGACTCTCCTCCCCAGTCACCTACCGATGTCGCGCCCTCGTGGATCGGCGCCGCCGGTTCGCCCACCACGAGCAGCCGGTCGACACCCAGCTCGGCCACCAGCCGGCCGACCTCCACGTGCCCCTCGTGCTCGTACGGGCCCAGCTCGGCCATGTAGCCGAGCACCGCGACGGTACGCCGGTCCCGCCCGATGCCGGCCAGCGCCCGCAGCGCCACGGCCGTCGAGGCGGGGTTGGCGTTGTACGAGTCGTCGATCACGGTCACCCCGTCGACGCGTTCGAACACGTCCATCCGCCGGGTGGAGACCAGCCCCAACGCGCCCAGCGCGATCGCCAGCTCGGCCAGCGGCATGCCCAGTTCGCGGGCCACCGCCGCGGCGGCGAGGGTGTTGGAGACCTGGTGCCGCCCGGTCAGCCCGAGCCGCACCGGCGCGGTCCCCTCCGGCGTCACCAGCGTGTACGACGGCCGGCCCCGCTCGTCCAGCGTCACGTCCTCGGCGCGGATGTCGGCGTCGGCGGCCTCGCCGTACCGGACGATCCGGGCCCGGGTGCGGGTGGCCATCGCGGCGACCAGCGGGTCGTCGGCGTTGAGCACCGCCAGCCCGTCGGCCGGCAGGGCCTCGACCAGCTCGCCCTTGGCCAGCGCGATGCTCTCCCGGGACCCGAACTCGCCGATGTGCGCGACCCCGACGTTGAGCACCACCGAGATCCGGGGCGGCACCACGTCGCAGAGGTACCGCACGTGGCCGACCCCCCGGGCGCCCTTCTCCATGACCAGGTAGCGGGTCTCCGGTCCGGCCCGCAGGGCCGTCCACGGGTGCCCCAGCTCGTTGTTGAACGACCCGGGCGGCGCGACGGTCGGGCCGAGCCGGGCGGCGAGCTGGGCGATCAGGTCCTTGGTGGTGGTCTTGCCGGACGAGCCGGTCAGCCCGATCACGGTCAGCTCGGGCAGCCGGTCCACCACCGCCCGGGCCAGCCGGCCCATCGCGGCGAGCGCGTCGGCGACCAGCACCATCGGCACCCCGGGCACCTCGCGGGTGCCCAGCACGGCCACCGCGCCGGCGGACACCGACGCGGCGGCGTAGTCGTGGCCGTCGGCCTTCTCGCCGGCGAACGCCACGAACAGCGCCCCCGCGCCGACCTTCCGGGAGTCGAACTCGACCGTTCCGGTGACCCGCGCGTCCGGATCGGCGGCCACCAGCCGCCCGTCCACCGCGGCGGCCACCTCGGCCAGGGTCAGCGGGATCACCGGGCACCCGCCGGGTCGCCGAAGCGGGCCCGCAGGGCGCCGGCCAGCTCGGCGCGGTCGTCGAACGGGTGCACCTGGCCGGCGACCTCCTGGCCCTGCTCGTGGCCCTTGCCGAGGACCGCGACGACGTCTCCGGGGGCGGCCAGCCGGACGGCCTCGGCGATCGCGGCCCGGCGCCCGTCCACCTCGACGATCCGGGTGTCCGCGTCGGCGCCGTACGCACCGGCGAGCACCTCGGCGCGGATCGCCGCCGGGTCCTCGGTGCGCGGGTTGTCGTCGGTCACCAGCACCACGTCCGCTCCCTCCGCCGCCGCCGCGCCCATCAGCGGCCGCTTGCCCCGGTCCCGGTCACCGCCGGCGCCGATCACGCAGATCACCCGGCCCGGGCTGAACTCGCGCAGCGCGGCCAGCACGGCCACCACCGCGTCGGTCTTGTGCGCGTAGTCCACGACACCGCGGACCGGGCCGGGGGCGTCGACGAGTTCCAGCCGGCCGGGCACCCCGCCGCAGGCGGCCACCCCGGCCACCGCGGTCTTCGGGTCCACCCCGGCGCCGGTCAGCAGGGCCACCGCGAGCAGCGCGTTGGCCACGTTGTGCCGGCCGGGCAGCGCCACGCCGGCGGGCAGGGTCAGCCCGTCCGGGCCGTGCAGGGTGAAGCGCTGGGCGTACCCCTCGCCGTCGATCTCGTCGGCCCACCAGGTGGCAGCCGGATCGCCGGCCGCCGAGTAGGTCACTGTCGCGGGCCGGCGCAGCGGCACCAGCGCCGGGTCGTCGTGGTTGAGCACCTCCACGGCGCAGCGCCCGTCGAACAGCTTCGCCTTCGCGGCGAAGTAGTCGGCCGAGTCGGCGTGGAAGTCGAGGTGGTCGGAGCCGAAGTTGGTGTAGCCGCCGACGGCGAACCGGACGCCGCCGACCCGCCCCATCGCCAGGGCGTGGCTGGACACCTCCATGACCACCGCGTCCACGCCCCGCTCCCGGGCGGCGGCGAGCATCGCGTGCAGGTCGGTGGCCTCCGGGGTGGTGCGGACGCTGTCCACCACCAGGTCGCCGAGGCGGGTCTCGACGGTGCCGATCAGGCCGGTGGTGTGGCCGGCCGCGCGCAGGCCGGACTCGACCAGGTAGGCGGTGGACGTCTTGCCCGCGGTGCCGGTCACCCCGATCACCGTCAGGTCCGCCGTGGGGTCGCCGTAGACGGCGGAGGCGAGGTCGCCGAGGACCGCGCGCGGGTCGTCCACCACCAGGGCGGGCAGGCCGGCCTCGGCCACCGCCGGGGCGCCGGCCGGGTCGGTCAGGGCGGCCACCGCGCCGGCCCGTGCCGCGCCGGCGGCGAACTCCGCGCCGTGCCGGCGGGCGCCGGGCAGCGCCGCGTACAGGTCGCCGTGGCGGACCTCCTGGCTGGCGTGGGTCACCCCGGTCACCACCGGTCCGACGGCGTCCGCCGGGGGTGGCACGGCGAGCCGGGCGGCGAGGTCGCCGAGCCGGATGCCGATCGCGGTACGGGGACGAGGATTGCCGGGCACGGCGTCAGACCCTACCCGGTCGTCCGGTTCGCGCCGCACAGCCGCCCCGGTGGTTCGTCCGCACTCACCGATCATGTCGCGCCGGCCCGGCTCAGCGCGCGAAGACCTCGAACTTCGGCGCGGCGGCACTCGACGGAGGCACCTGGTTCTTCCGCAGGGTGAACTGCATCATGTCCCGGAAGGCGGGCGCCGCGATGTCCCCGCCCCCGCCAGCGGGGGTGTGTGCGAAGACCGCGACGACGTACCGGGGCTTCTCCGCCGGGGCCATGCCGATGAACGACGCCACCTGACCGGGCTGCTTCTGCCCGTCGACCAGCCGCCAGCCGGTGCCGGTCTTGCCGGCCACCCGGTAGCCGGGGATCGCCGCGGCGAGGCCGGTGGCGTGCTCGACGGTGGTCACCGCCTCCAGGACGGTGCGCAGGTCGGCGGCGGTGTCCGGGCTGAGCACCGAGCGGGTCTCCGGCGACTCCGGCTTGGTGCGCCGTCCGTCCGGCCCGATGATCTCCTGGATCAGGTGCGGCTGCACGTACTTCCCGTCGTTGGCGATGGTGGCGTACGCCGCGGCCATCTGCAGGGGCGTGGCGTCCACGCTGTGCCCGATCGGCACCGACCCGTACGCCGAGTCGCTCCACTCCTCGGCGGGCAGCAGCCGGCCGCTGGCCTCGCCGGGCATGCCGACCCCGGTGGGTTCGCCGAGCCCGAACCGCTTCTGGTAGTCGATCAGCCGCTCCTTGCCGAGCCGCTCGGCGATGGCGATCGTGCCCACGTTCGACGAGTACGCCATCATCCCGGGCAGGGTCATCCGCCTGCCGTCGGCCGGGTGCGTGTCGGAGAACTCGTAGCCGCCCCTGACCACCACGTTCGGCACCGGGATCGTGGTGTCCTTGGTGATCACGCCCTCCTGGAGGGCGGCGCCGAAGGTGATCGCCTTGTGCACCGAGCCGGGGTCGACGACGAAGCTGGTGGCGGCGTCCTCCCGGTCGGTGGGGTCGCTCGGCAGCGGGTTGGCCGCGTTGTAGGTGGGGTGGCTGGCCTGGGCGAGGACCTCCCCGGTGGCGACGTCGATCGCGATGGCCGCTCCGGTGCTCCCCTTCACCTCCGACATCCGCCGGGCCAGCATCACCTGGAACATGTACTGCAGGTCGCGGTCGATGGTCAGTTGCAGGGAGCTGCCCGGCTTGGCCTTCGTGGTCTCGCTCCAGCCGCCCGGGATCGGCGCGGCCAGATCGCCCAGGCCGACCTCGTACCGGCGTTGGCCGTCCTCGCCGGCCAGCAGGTCGTCGTAGCGGGCCTCCAGCCCCTCCAGCCCGTTCATCTCCTGGCTGGTGAAACCGATCAGGTTCGCGGCCAGGTCGTGACCGGGCACCTCGCGCCGCTCGTCGCGGTGGGTGTTGATGCCGGGCAGTTCCAGGGCCATCACCTTGCGGGCCTGGGTGATGTCGACCCCCCGGGCCAGGTACTCGAACTCGGAGTCGTTGCCGTTGGGACGCTTGCGCGGCTGCATCCGCTCGGCCAGCTCCGACTCGGGGACGCCGAGCAGCGGGGACAGCGCCTTCGCGGTGGCCGGCACGTCGGTGATCTGGGTCGGGTCGGCGTAGACGTACCGCGCCTCGACGCTGTGCGCCAGCGGCGCGCCGGACCGGTCGTAGATCGCCCCGCGTGGCGCCGGCAGGGTCACCGTGCGCAGCCGGTCGGCGAGGCCCGCGTCGGCGTACGCCGGTGCCTCCACGGCCTGCAGGGCGACCAGCCGGATGCCGATCACGGCGAACAGCGCCAGGGTCAGCATCGTCCCCAGCCGCAGCCGGCGACGCGGGTCGGCCAGCCGCGGCGGCTTCGGCGGCTTGCGCGACGGTCGCCGCGCGGCCGGCCGCTCCGGGCGGCGTGCGGCCGGGCGCCGTCGGGGCGGTGGCGGGTCGCCGGTGCCCGGGGTGCGGGCCTGGACGGTACGCACGACGCCGCCCCGGGCCGGCGCGCCGTCGCGCCGGCCGGCCCGGCTGCCGGCGCGACCGCCGTCGAGCACCTGGAGCGCCGGCCGGAACGGGTCGCCGGAACGGGTGCTGCGGGGGGTACGCCGCTGCTCGCCCCGGGCCGCCGGCTCCTCCCGTCCGCCACCCTCGCGGATGCTGCGTCCCCGGGGGGTGTAGGCGCGGGCGTCGGAGATGCCGCCGACGCCCGGCTCACCGGAGCGCGGTTCACCGCTCCGGCCACCGGTGGCCCGGGACGAGCCGCGCCGGGAGCCCGTCGGGTCCCGGCGCGGTTCCTCCGATCTCGGCGGCACCGGCTCAGCCTCCCGCGCCCTGCTGGCTGGTCACCGACGGCTGGCCGGTGGCCGGCCGCGGCACCCCGATCGTCTTGCCGTCCGGCAGCCGGATGTAGGCCGGGTCGCCGGACTCGACCAGACCCAGCTTGCGCGCCTCGGCGATCAGGTTGCCCGGCGCCTTGGCCTCCTCGACCTCCTTGTTCAGCTGCTGCTGCTCCAGGTCCAGCTTGGCCTGCTGCTGCTGGAGCCGCTCCAGCCGGAAGGCGTTCTCGTTGATCTTCGTGTTGACCAGCAGGATGCCCAGCACCCCCCCGACCACGAGCGTCACGATCAGCGCGGCGAACGGCGCCCGGGGCACCGACACCGGCGCCGGCGGGGCGACCCGCAGCCGCGGCCGGCGGGCCGGCGCGGCGGTCGCGGCGACCCGCTCGGCCGGCCGCAGCGC
The DNA here is from genome assembly GCF_003626595.1 of Micromonospora endolithica. Taxonomy (GTDB): domain Bacteria; phylum Actinomycetota; class Actinomycetes; order Mycobacteriales; family Micromonosporaceae; genus Micromonospora; species Micromonospora endolithica. The sequence goes on from NZ_RBAK01000001.1 coordinate 744,132, forward strand.
GGCGCTGCCCTGGGTCGGAAACTCGCGCGCCCCCCGGCCGCGAGTGTCCCCCGTCCGGTCCGCCCGTGACGTTCCCGTGCCGATGCGCGTGGCCCGCTCTGCCGCGATCCGGCCCCCCGATCGCGGTGCGCGCTGCCCGCCGCCGGTCACGTCCCGGCGGTCGCGCTTGTCAATAGTCATGTCCCTCCCCCTCTTCGTCCGTCCCTGTCCCATCCCCCGGTGTCGGGTGTGGATCTTTACCAGTCCCCCCCGACACCGTCCCCGGTTGGTGCATCGCCCTGACCCGTCGGCGGTACCGTTCGCGGTCGGTACGCCCCTGTTCCGGTGCGTCCGGGTCAAGCCGGACCGCTGCCCGCAGCCGGACCGAGGCGGCCCGCGGGTTCGCCGCGACCTCCGCCTCCCCGGGCAGCTCGGCGCCCCGACTGAGCAGCCGGAACGTCGGGCCGGACCCGGGCAGCTCGACCGGGAGGTCGACCGGGCCCTTGCTGCGGACCCGGTCGGCCAGGGCGGCCTTGGTGAGCCTGTCCTCCAGCGAGTGGTAGGACAGGACCACCATGCGGCCCCCCACGGCGAGCGCGTCCAGCGCGGCCGGCAGCGCCGTCTCCAGCGCTGCCAGTTCTCTGTTTACCTCGATCCGTAAAGCCTGAAACGTTCTCTTTGCCGGGTGCCCCCCGGTTCGTCGGGCCGGCGCCGGAATCGACTCCCGGACCAGCTCCGCGAGCCGCGCCGAGGACGTGATCCGCCCCCGCTCGCGCTCCCGGATGATCGCCGAGGCGATCCGGCCGGCGAACTTCTCCTCGCCGTAGACCCGCAGCAACCGGGCCAGGTCCGGATGCGGATAGGTGTTGACCACCTCCTCGGCGGTCACCCCCCGGGTCTGGTCCATCCGCATGTCCAGCGGGGCGTCCTGCGCGTAGGCGAACCCGCGGTCGGGTGCGTCGAGCTGGAGCGAGGAGACGCCCAGGTCGAACAGGATCCCGTCGATGCCCGGGTAACCGAGCCGGTCGAGCACCTCCGGGAGCTCGTCGTAGACGGCGTGCTCCAGGTGGATCCGGTCCGCGAACGGCGCCAACCGGGCCCGCGCGTGGGCCAGCGCCTCGGTGTCGCGGTCGAGCCCGATCAGCACGGTGTGCGGGTGGGCCCGCAGCACCGCCTCGGCGTGCCCGCCCAGGCCCAGCGTCGCGTCGACGTGCACCGTCCGGCCGCCCCGGTCCAGCGCGGGGGCCAGCAGCTCGAGACACCGCTCGAGCAGCACCGGCACGTGCGTGCCGCGTAGCTCCCCCATGTCGACCCCCACCGTTGAATCCCTGTTTTCTCTGTCGCGCCTGTCGATCGGACGACGCCGTGCCGTCGTACCGCCAGATCCCCATCCGCTCCCCGCCCGGTCCCCCGGCCACCGCCGGAGGAGTCGGATCGTGCCCCTGGCACCGGGGAAGGGGTGCCAGGAACGCGAAAGCGGCTGGAGATCTCGCAGTACGTCGGGCGCCGTCACGCCCTACAGACCGCCGGGCAGCACCCCCTCCTCGATGTCGGCGAAGTCGTCTTCGCTCTCCGCGAGGTAGGTCTCCCAGGCGACCTTGTCCCAGATCTCCACCCGGGTGCTGGCACCGATCACCACCAGCTCCCGGTCGAGGGCCGCGTAGGTCCGCAGATGCGCGGGAATGGTCACCCGACCCTGCTTGTCCGGCACCTCGTCGTGCGCGCTGGCGAAGAAGACCCGGCTGTAGGCCCGGGCCGCCTTGTGCGTCATCGGCTGCGCGCGCAACTGGTCCGCAATCCGCTGGAACTCCGGTGTCGGGAAGACGTAGAGACAGCGATCCTGCCCTTTGGTTATCACGACACCCCCCGCCAGCTCGTCCCGGAACTTCGCCGGAAGGATCAACCGGCCCTTGTCGTCGAGACGCGGAGTGTGGGTGCCGAGAAACACGGCCCAACCCCCTCGCCCCTGAACGGCGTTCGCGGCGCCGCTGACCCCCCGGGCCGGTGGGGCCCTCCCGGCCTCACCATCGCGCCCCACTCTACTCCACTTCCCTCCACCCGCAACCAGAATCGCCCGCGTGGCGCGCCGTTCGCGCGACCAAAACAGCACGTCAGTGCGGGTGGAGCGGAGTGGAGGGCGGGAGCGCCCGCCCGGCCAGGTCCGCTTTCCGACATTGATCGACTCCGCCCGGCCGATGCCATCCGGTCCCGGGGGTGGGTACGCCCCGACCGAACGGATCGCACTCGGCGGCGATCTGGTGGGCTCGCTGGTCCGGTAACCTCGCTCGCGTGACGGACGCGAAGATGCCCCTGCGGGCAAAGGTGGCCAGCTCGGTGTCGCGGACCGCCGCGGCGCTGTCCCGGGCCGCCGGCCGGGGCGACGGATCGGTGATCGGTGGCTGGATCGGCCTGAAGATCGACCCGGACCTGCTCGCCCACCTGTCGGCCGGACGCGCGATCGCGCTGATCTCCGGCACCAACGGCAAGACCACCACCACCCGGCTGACCGCCGCCGCCGTCGGCGTGCTCGGCCGGGTCGCCACCAACTCCTTCGGCGCCAACATGCCCACCGGTCACACCTCGGCACTGGCCAAGGCCGGCAGCACGCCGTACGCGGTGCTGGAGGTGGACGAGCACTACCTCGCCCAGGTGCTGGAGGCCACCGAGCCGCACGTGGTGGCGCTGCTCAACCTCTCCCGCGACCAGCTCGACCGGGCCAAGGAGGTCGCCATGATGGCGCAGCTCTGGCGCGCCGCGCTGGTCCGGCACACCGAGGTCCGCGTCGTCGCCAACGCCGACGACCCGATGGTCGTCTGGGCGGCCACCCCGCCACCCAACCACGACCACCGCATCTCACCGCCGCACGTCACCTGGTTCAGCGCCGGGCAGCGTTGGCACGACGACTCCTGGGTCTGCCCCGAGTGCGGCTCGACGATCGAGCGCAACGGCGAGCAGTGGTGGTGCACCGGCTGCCCGCTGCGCCGGCCGGAACCGCACTGGACGGTCGAGGACGACGGCGTGGTCGACCCGACCGGGGCCTGGCACAAGGTGACGCTCTCCCTGCCCGGCAAGGTCAACCTCGGCAACGCCGCGACCGCGCTGGCCGTCGCCGCCGAGTTCGGGGTCCGCCCGGTCGACGCCGTGCTCAAGCTGGGCAGCGTCACCTCGGTCGCCGGGCGTTACGCGCAGGTGGACCGGGACGGACGCAACATCCGGTTGCTGCTGGCCAAGAACCCGGCCAGCTGGCTGGAGGCGTTCGACATGGCCGACGAGGCCCCCACGCTGCTCTCCATCAACGCGCGCGACCCCGACGGCCTGGACACCTCCTGGCTCTTCGACGTCGACTTCTCCCCGCTGCGCGGCCGGCAGGTGCTCATCACCGGCGACCGCGCCTTCGACCTCGCGGTGCGTCTGGACGTCAACGGCGTGCCTTTCCAACACGTGCGGACGTTCGACGAGGCCGTCCGGGGCGTACCGCCGGGCCGGCTGGAGGTCATCGCGAACTACACCGCGTTCCAGGACATCCGAGCGGAGTTGGACCGTGTCAACTGAGAGCCTGCGCATCGTCTGGATCTACCCCGACCTGCTGTCCACCTACGGCGACCGGGGCAACATGCTGATCCTCGCCCGCCGGGCGCAGCAGCGCGGACTGCCCGTCGAGGTGCTGGAGGTCCGCTCCGACCAGCGCGTGCCGGCCAGTGCCGACATCTACCTCATCGGCGGCGGCGAGGACGGTCCGCAGGCGCTCGGCGCGCAGCGACTCCTCGCCGACGGGGGCCTGCACCGCGCGGTCGCCCAGGGTTCGGTGGTGTTCGGCGTCTGCGCCGGCTACCAACTGCTCGGCACCTCGTTCTTCGCCAAGGGCACCCGTTGTACCGGCCTGGAGCTGCTCGACCTCTCCTCCGACCGCGGCCCCACCCGGGCCGTCGGCGAACTGGCCGGCGACGTGGACCCGCGGCTGGGCATCCCCGCGCTGTCCGGCTTCGAGAACCACGGTGGCCGTACCCACCTCGGACCGGGGGTCGCCCCGCTGGCCCGGGTGACCGCCGGGGTCGGCAACGACGGCGCCACCGAGGGAGCGTGGCGGGGCAAGTTGCTCGGCACCTACTCGCACGGGCCGGCGCTGGCGCGCAACCCGGCGCTGGCCGACCTGCTGCTGCGGTGGGCCACCGGCGTGCACCAGCTGCCACCGCTGGACGACACCTGGTCCGACCGGCTCCGTGCCGAGCGCCGCGCCTCGGTGGCCGCCGCCGCCCGGCCGTGATCCGCGCCGTCCGGCGGCTCCTTCCCCGGCCGCCGGTCGTCCGGCGGCTGCTGCGGGACCCGTCGGCCGTACGCTTCGCACTGCTCCTGCTCCTGCTCGCGGTCCTCACGCCGGTCGCGCTGCTCGCGCCCCGGCCGGCCCTGGCGGACCTGCCGGCGCACGCCGACCGTCTCGGCGGGTACGCCCCGGTCGCGGCGATCGTCGGCGGCGCGGTGCTGCTGGTCGCACTGGTGCCCCGGACCTTCGTCACCCTCGCCTCCGGTGCGCTGTTCGGCGCGCTGGAGGGTGCCGCGTACGCCCTCGGCGCCGCGCTGCTGGCGGCGGCCGTCGGCTTCACGGTGGGTCGGCTGCTCGGGCGGGAGTTCGTCGCCGAGCGGGTCCGGGGCCGGCTGGCCCGGCTGGACGGCTGGTTCGCCCGGCAGAGCGTGCTCGGCGTGATCACCGTACGGCTGCTGCCGATCGCCGGCTTCGGCCTGGTCAGTTACGGCTACGGCACCACCGGCGCCCGGGTGCTGCCGTTCCTCGCCGGCAGCGTGCTCGCCTCCGCCCCGACCGCGTTCGGCTACGCCGCGGTGGGTGCCGCGGTCACCTCCCCCGGCGACGTGAACTGGCTCGCCGCCGCGCCCGCCGGGCTCGGGCTGATCGCCAGCGTGGTGCTGATCCGCCGCTGGTGGCTCGCCGAACGCCAGCGCCGCCTCGGCCCCACCTGATGTCGGCCGAGCAGCGGTTGCCGGGCGGCTTCGTCAGCGAGGTCTTCCGGGCCGGCGACACCGTTCGGCGTACCCCCGGACCGCACACCGCCCGGGTCGCGGCGCTGCTGCGCCACCTGGAGCGGGTGGGCGCGGACGTCGCGCCCCATCACCTCGGGTACGACGAGCGCGGCCGGGAGGTGCTCAGCCACGTCGACGGCCGGGTGCCCTGGCGGGACCGCGAGGACCCGGGCTTCTTCGCCGATCCGGCCCTGGCCCGGCTGGCGGCGTTGATCCGGCGGCTGCACGACGCCTGCGCCGGCACCCCGCTGGCCGGCGACGCCGAGACGGTCTGCCACCACGACCTGTCGCCGAAGAACACGGTGTACCGGGACTCCCCCGCCGGTCCGCTGCCGGTGGCGTTCCTCGACTGGGACCTCGCCCGGCCGGGCCGGCGGATCGACGACGTGGCGTTCGCCGCGTGGCACTGGGCACCGCTGGGGCCGGACGCCGACCCGGCCGAGCTGGGCCGGCGGGCGCGGCTGCTCTGCGACGCGTACGACGCCGCCGACGCCGACTCGCCACCCCGCCGCTCCGGCGCCGGCCGGGTCGACGGGCCCGGTGTCCCTCCGCTGCCCCGCGCCGAGCTGGTGGACGTTGCCCTCGACCAGCTCGACAGCACGTGGCGCGGCATCGAGGCGGGTGCGCGGCGCGGCGAGGGCGCGATGCGCCACCTGGCGGCGGCTGGTGTACCCCCGCTGATCCGCACCTGGCACGACTGGCTGCTCGCCCGCCGCGCCACCGTGGACACCGCCCTGCACGCCTGACCCACGCCCCGCGCCCCGCGCCCGCAGTTCCGGGGAACCACCGCGCGGTCGTGGGCGGTGCGGGTGCGATGGATGTGGGTGGGTCAGCGGGGTGGGCCGACCAGGGCGGCCTCGTAGGCGGCGATGACCAGGTGCACCCGGTCCCGGGCGCCGAGCTTGGTGAAGAGCCTCGCCACGTGCGCCTTGGCGGTGGCGGCGCTGATGTGCAGCTCGGCCGCGATCTCGCCGTTGGACAGACCCCGGCCGACCAGGGTCAGCACCTCCCGTTCGCGGTCGGTGACACCGGGCAGGGCGCGGGCCCGGACGGCCGCCTCGGGCCGGCGGGTGAACTCGGCGATCAACCGCCGCGTGACGGCCGGTGCGATGAGCGCGTCCCCGCCGGCCACCACCCGGACCGCGCCGAGGATGTCGTCCAGGGCCATGTCCTTGACCAGAAAACCGCTGGCGCCGGCGCGCAGGGCGGCGTGCACGTGCTCGTCGTCGTCGAACGTGGTGAGCACCAGGACCCGGGTCGGGCCGCCCGCCGCGGTGATCGCCCGGGTGGCCTGGATTCCGTCGGTTCCCGGCATCCGCAGGTCCATCAGCACCACGTCCGGGGCGACCTCGCGGACCAGCCGGACGGCCTCGGCGCCGGTGCCGGCCTCGCCCACGACCTCGATGTCGGGCGCGTCCGCGATCAACACGCGCAGGCCGGCCCGGACCAGGGGCTGGTCGTCGGCGAGCACCACCCGGACGGTCACCGCTCCACCCCCGGCGCCTCGGCGCGGTCCGCCACCGGCACGACCACGCCGTCCGCCACCGGCACGACCACGCCGTCCGCCACCGGCACGACCACGCCGTCCGTCCCCGGCACGACCACGCCGTCGGCTGTCGGGCCCGTCCGCGACGGAGTCGGCCGGGCGGGCATCGGGTCCGCACCCGACGGGCGGTCGGCCGGGAGGACGTCCGGCGGCACCGGAAGCCGGGCCGCCACCCGGAAGCCGCCCGCCGGCTGTGGTCCGGCCGTGAACCGGCCGCCGAGCAGCGCGACCCGTTCGCGCATGCCGACCAGGCCGTGCCCCTCGCCGCCGACCGGGCCGCCCCGGCCCCCGTCGACGACCTCCACGCTCACCTCGTCGGGGCGACGGGACACGGTCACCCGGCAGTGCCCGGTGCCCGCGTGTCGGACCACGTTGGTGAGCGACTCCTGCACGATCCGGTAGGCGGCCAGGTCCACCTCGGTGGGGATCGGCCCCGGCGCGCCGTCGCACCGCAGGTCGACGCGCAGCCCGGCGTCGCCGGCCGCGGCGACCAGCCGGTCGAGGTCCGCCAGTCCCGGCGTGGGTTCCAGCGGCGCGGCCTCCTGCTCCGGCCGGCGCAGGGCGCGCAGCGTACGCCGGAGCCCGGCGAGTGTCTCCCGACTGGTGGCCTCGATGGTGGCGAGCGCGGCGCGGGCCTCGGCGGGTTGGGTGTCGATGACCCGTGCCCCGACGCCGGCCTGAATGGCGATCACACCGATGCTGTGCGCGACCTGGTCGTGCAGTTCGCGGGCGATGCGCAGCCGTTCGGCGGTGACCGCCTCGGCCGCCGCGTGCGACCGCAGGGACGCCGCGTAGCGACGGCGGGTCCGGACCGAGTTGCCGACGGTCCAGGCGGTGGCGACGCCCAGCACGGAGAGGGTGGCCCGGTCCAGCGGGTCGAACCCGGTGTTCAGGAAGCTGGCGGCGATCTGGACCAGGAGCACCATCCCGGCGGCGGTCACCGAGATCCGCCGGGAGCGGGTGCCGGCGACCACGCCGACGGCGATGTCCACGGCCGCGAACTGGAGGTGGAAGACGTCGTCGTCGTAGCCGACGTCCCCGCCGTGGACCGTCCCGGCGGCCAGCGCCGCGCCGGCCAGCATCAGGCCGAGCGCGGTCAGCGGGTGGCGCCGCAGCAGCAGCGCGGGCAGCGCGACGACCAGCGCCGGCACCAGGTACCGCTCCGGCAGCCACCACCCCGCAACGCCGAGACCGGCACCGCTGTGCGCGGCGACCGTGGCATAGAACCAGAGGACGGGCAGGACGGCGATCAGCGCACCGACCGGCGCCAGCCGCAGCGTCGCCGCGAGAGCGGTCCGCGGCGACGGGGCGTTCTCCATGCGCCCACCGTAGCCAGCCGGGCCGCGCGCGGTCATCGGCCCGGAGGCGTACGCCCGGGGGCTGACCCGCCGCCGGCGGTTGTGGCCGGCGGGGCGACGATCCGGCGGCGGCCCACGGGCAGCGTGGTCGGCATGATCGCACTGAACGCCCTGACCAAGCGGTACGGCCGCACGACCGCGGTCGACGACCTGACACTGACCGTGCGACCCGGTCACGTCACCGGGTTCCTCGGCCCGAACGGCGCCGGTAAGTCCACCACCCTGCGGATCATCCTCGGTCTCACCGCGCCGACCAGCGGCAGCGCCACGGTCGACGGGGTGCGGTTCCGCGACCACCCGCGCGGGCTGCACCACGCCGGTGCCCTGCTCGACGCCGGTGACGTGCACGGCGGGCGCAACGCCCGGGCGCACCTGAGTGCGCTGGCCCGCAGCAACGACATCGGTCGCGGCCGGGTCGAGGAGGTGCTGCGCGAGGTGGGCCTGGCGGCCGTCGCGGGACGGCGGATCGGCGGGTACTCCCTGGGCATGCGGCAGCGCCTCGGCATCGCCGCCGCGCTGCTGGGCGACCCGCCGGTGCTGCTGTTCGACGAGCCCTTCAACGGCCTCGACCCGGCGGGCGTGCGCTGGGCTCGCGACCTGCTGCGGCGGCTGGCCGCGCAGGGCCGGACGGTCTTCGTGTCCAGTCACCTGATGAGCGAGATGGAGCACTGCGCGGACCGGCTGGTGGTGCTCGGCCGGGGCCGGCTGGTGGCCGAGGAGAGCCTGGCCGCGTTCGCCGCCCGCGGCGGCCGCGCCGACGTGGCCGTCCGCACGCCGGACCCGGCCGCACTGGCCGCGGTGCTCACCGCCGAGGGCGCGGGCGTACGCCGGGAGGACGGCGGACTGCTCGCGGTCACCGGGTTGGCCGCCGACCGGATCGGCGACCTCGCCCTGGCCCACGGGCTCCCGCTGCACGAGTTGACCACCCGTACCGCCTCACTGGAGGAGGCCTTCATGGACCTGACCGCCGACAGCGTCGAGTACGGCGGCCGGCCGGCCGCCCCCGTTGCCGCCGGGGAGCAGCGGTGACCCCGGCGACCGGCCGGGCCGCCGGGGTCGGAACGGAAGGGACCGGCACGACCGGTGCCCCGGTCCGCTTCCGCGACCTGGTCGCCGCCGAGCGGATCAAAATGTGGTCGCTGCGCTCCACCTGGTGGGCGCTCGGGTTGATCCTGGTCTCGATGGTCGGCCTGGCCGCGTACGCGGCGCTGGCCACCACCGACGGTTGGGCCGGGTGGTCGCCGGAGCAGCGGTCCCTGCACTCGCCCCTGGGCGACGCCTTCCCGGACGAGGCGCAGCTCTTCGTCATCCTGGCGGCGAGCGCCGTCGGGACGGTCGCGGTCGGCGGCGAGTACGCCAGTGGGCTGTTCCGCGGCACCTTCGCCGCGGTGCCCCACCGGGGTGCGGTGGCCGCCGCGAAGGTCCTGGTGCTCGCCACGGTGACGACCGCCGTCGGCGTGCTCGGCGCGGCGGCCGCGTTCACCGTCGCGCAGGTGATCCTCACCGACGTGGGCGCGCAGATGTCCGTCACCGACCCGGGCGCACTGCGCGGGATCACCGCGTCGGCCCTGCTGGTACCCCTGTCCGCGCTGATCGGCACGGCGGTGGCCGCGCTGGTCCGGCACTCCGCACCGGCGATCGTCGCCGCGACCGCCCTGCTGCTCCTTCTGCCGACCGCCCTGGACGAGGACGAACGGTGGACGGCGATGCTCCGGCACGCGATGCCGGTGGCCGCCTGGCAGCGCCTGATGGAGACCGGAGAACCGCCACCCTGGATCAGCCTGCCGTACCGCGCCACGGTCGGGGGCGCCTGGGGCACCTACGCGGGGTGGACGCTGGTGGCCGCCCTGCTCACGGTCGCGGCGATCCACCGCCACGACCCCTGACCACTCCCCACTGACCCGCGCGGCGGGTTGTTAAGAAAGGGCCCCTCCTCTACGCGAGGCGTTAAGAAGGGGCCCTTCCTCACGCCTCAGACGACGACGGACACCATCCGGCCGGCAACCACGATGACCTTGCGGGGCTCCTTGCCGGCCAGCGAACCCGCGACCGCCTCCAGGGCCGCCGCGCGGACGGTCTTCTCGGACGCGTCGGCGGGCACCTCGACCCGGCCCCGGACCTTGCCGTTGACCTGCACCGGGTAGGTGACCGTCTCGGCCACCAGCAGCGCCGGGTCGGCGGTCGGGAAGTCCGCGTACGTCAGCGACGTGGTGTGCCCCAGCCGCCGCCACAGCTCCTCGGCCACGTGCGGGGCGAACGGCGCCAGCATCAGCACCAGCGGATCGGCCACCTCGCGCGGGGTCTCCGCCAGCCGGGTCAGCCCGTTGGTCAGCTCGATCAGCTTGGCGATCGCGGTGTTGAACCGGATCCCCTCCATGTCGCCGCGGACGCCGTCGATCACCTTGTGCAGCAGGCGACGGGTCGCCTCGTCGGCGGGCGCGTCGGTGACCCGCAGGTCGCCGGTCTGCTCGTCGACGACCGCCCGCCACACCCGCTGCAGGAACCGGTACGAGCCGACCACCGCGCGGGTGTCCCAGGGGCGGGACACCTCCAGCGGGCCCATCGACATCTCGTACACCCGGAAGGTGTCCGCGCCGTAGGCCGCGCACATGTCGTCCGGGGTCACCACGTTCTTCAGCGACTTGCCCATCTTGCCGTACTCGCGGTTGACCTCCTGCTCGCCGTGGAACCACCGGCCGTCGACCTCGACGACCTCCTCCGCCGGCACCGGCGCGCCCCGGGAGTCGCGGAACGCGTACGCCTGGATGTAGCCCTGGTTGAACAGCCGCCGGAACGGTTCGAACGACGAGACGTGGCCCAGGTCGTACAGGACCTTGTGCCAGAACCGCGCGTACAGCAGGTGCAGCACGGCGTGCTCGCCGCCGCCGACGTACAGGTCGGTGCCCCCGCAGTCGCCGGCGCCGCGCGGCCCCATCCAGTACGCCTCGTTCTCCGCGTCGACGAAACGCTGCGCGTTCGTCGGGTCCAGGTAGCGCAGCTCGTACCAGCAGGAGCCGGCCCACTGCGGCATCACGTTCGTCTCGCGGGTGTAGCGCTTCGGCCCGTCGCCCAGGTCCAGCTCGACCTCGACCCAGTCGCGGCGGCGCGACAGCGGCGTCTCCGGGTCGCTGTCGGCGTCGTCGGGTGCGAAGGTGCGCGGGGAGAAGTCGTCGACCTCGGGCAGCTCGACCGGCAGCATCTCCTCCGGCAGCGCGATCGCCGCCCCGGTCTCGTCGTACACGATCGGGAACGGCTCGCCCCAGTACCGCTGCCGGGAGAACAGCCAGTCGCGCAGCCGCCAGGTGACCGCGCCCGCGCCGTGCCCGTTCGCCTCCAGCCAGGCGATCACCGTGGCCTTCGCGTCGGCGATGCCCAGGCCGTCCAGGTCCAGGCCGCGGTCGGGCGCGGCGCTGTTGACCGCCGGGCCCTCCCCGGTGTACGCCTTGCCGTCGAAGCCCTCCGGCGGCCGCACGGTACGCACGATCGGCAGCTCGAACACCTCGGCGAACGCCCAGTCCCGCTCGTCCTGGGCGGGCACCGCCATGATCGCGCCGGTGCCGTAGCCGGCCAGCACGTAGTCGGCGACGAAGACCGGGATCCGGCCCCCGGTGGCCGGGTTGACCGCGTACGCGCCGATGAAGACGCCGGTCTTCTCCTTGGTGTCGGCCTGCCGCTCGACGTCGGTCTTGGCCGCCGCCGCCTTCCGGTACGCCTCGACGGCCGCCCGCGGGCTGGCGTGCCCGCCGGTCCAGGCGTCCCGGGTGCCCTCCGGCCAGGCGGCCGGCACCAGCGCGTCGACCAGCTCGTGCTCGGGCGCCAGCACCATGTAGGTGGCCCCGAAGATGGTGTCCGGCCGGGTCGTGAACACCCGGATCGGCGCGTCGGCGGTCGCGAAGTCGATGTGCGCGCCGGTGGAGCGGCCGATCCAGTTGCGCTGCATCAGCTTGATCGGCTCCGGCCAGTCCAGGGTGTCCAGATCGTCCAGCAGCCGGTCGCCGTACGCGGTGATCCGCATCATCCACTGCTTCAGCTTCCGCTTGAAGACCGGGAAGTTGCCCCGCTCGGACCGGCCGTCGGCGGTGACCTCCTCGTTGGCCAGCACGGTGCCCAGCCCCGGGCACCAGTTGACCGGAGCCTCGGAGACGTACGCCAGGCGGTGGTCGTCGACGACCTGGCGGCGCTCCGCGACGCTCAGCTCGGCCCACGACCGGCCGTCCGGGGTGGGCCGTTCACCGCCGGAGAACTCGGCGACCAGCTCGGCGATCGGACGGGCCCGCCGCGCCTCCGAGTCGTACCAGGAGTTGAAGATCTGCAGGAAGATCCACTGCGTCCAGCGGTAGAAGTCGGTGTCGATGGTCGCCACCGTCCGGCGCTCGTCGTGGGCCAGGCCCAGCCGGCGCAGCTGCGCCTTGTACCGCTCGATGTTCGCCTCGGTGGTGGTCCTGGGGTGGGTACCGGTCTGCACCGCGTACTGCTCGGCGGGCAGGCCGAAGGCGTCGAAGCCCATCGCGTGCAGCACGTTGCGCCCGGCCATCCGCTGGTAGCGGGCGTAGCAGTCGGTCCCGATGTAGCCCAGCGGGTGCCCGACGTGCAGGCCCGCCCCGGACGGGTAGGGGAACATGTCCAGTACGTACAGCTTCTCCGCGCCGGCGCGCGGGTGAGCGGGGTCGGCCAGCGGACCGGTCGGGTTCGGCGCGTGGAACGTGCCCTCCCGCTCCCAGGTGTCCTGCCAACGCCGCTCGATCTCGTCGGCCAGGGTCGCGGTGTACCGGAACGGGGGAATGTCGCCCGTCGGTGCGGCTGCCTCACTCATGGCGTCTCCTCGTTTCACTGTGGCGGAGTCTGTGCTGGCTGGTCCCGTGCTCGGCGGCCACCGGTCTGACCGGCGGCGGACACGAAAAAGCCCCTCGCGCAGGAGGGGCCGCCGTGCTGTCGCGCGTCAGCGCATCAGCACGGCCCGGTAAGAAGCAGGAAGACTCCGGCCATGGCGTGAGTGTACCGCGCGGCGCCGCCGCGCGCGTGGCGCGCTACCGGCGGCCCGGACACCGACCCCGGTCGGTGATCATGGCAGCCACCCACAGCGACGGTCGATTCCCCCGTCGGAACGAATATTCCGGGCGTAACCGGCCGACCACCTGCGGGGGTCGGCGGTAGCGAGAAACATGGTTAGCCTGAGAGACCAGTGAGATTCCTGCGGCAGACGAGGCTCGGCGTCGCGAACCCTACGGCGGGTCCAGGTGCTCTCTAGAGAGCTGCCGTTTCGGCGACGAGGAGGAGGCCCGTGACACAACAGACCTGGGACGAGGTGGGCGGCGTACTGCCGCACGACGAGTTCCGCGCCGCCAGTGAAGCCATCGTCTCGAACATCGAGCACGTCATCGAGGGCAAGACCGCCACCGTGCGGCTGGCCCTGGCCGTGCTGCTCGCCGAGGGCCACCTGCTGATCGAGGACGTCCCGGGCGTCGGCAAGACCAAGCTGGCCAAGGCGTTGGCGCGCTCGATCGACTGCTCGGTCCGCCGGATCCAGTTCACCCCCGACCTGCTGCCCAGCGACGTCACCGGGGTCAGCGTCTACAACCAGGAGACGCACGACTTCGAGTTCCGGCCCGGCGCCGTCTTCGCCAACCTGGTGGTCGGCGACGAGATCAACCGGGCGTCGCCGAAGACCCAGTCCGCGCTGCTGGAGTGCATGGAGGAGCGGCAGGTCACCGTCGACGGGGTGACCTACCAGCTCCAGACGCCGTTCATGGTCATCGCCACCCAGAACCCGATCGAGATGGAGGGGACCTACCCGCTGCCGGAGGCGCAGCGCGACCGGTTCACCGCCCGGATCGCGATGGGCTACCCGGACCCGCACGCCGAGCTGGCCATGCTCGACGGGCACGGCGCCGTCGACCCGCTCAACGACCTGCGCCCGGTCTCCGACGCCGACACGGTGCGTCGGCTGATCGCGCACGTCCGGCAGGTGCACGTCGCCGACGCCGTCAAGCAGTACGCCATCGACCTGGTCACCGCCACCCGCGAGGCCCCCGACCTGCGTCTCGGCGCGTCGCCCCGGGCGACGCTCCAGCTGCTGCGCACCGCCCGCGCGGTCGCCGCCCTGGAGGGCCGCGACTACGTGCTCCCCGACGACCTCCAGGTGCTCGCGGTGCCGGTGATGGCACACCGGATCATCCCCACCGCCGACGCCCAGATGGCCCGCCGCACCACCGACGCGATCGTCTCCGAGCTGGTGCACCGGCTGCCGCTGCCGCACGACCGCAAGCGGTCGCCGTACGACACCCGGCCGCCGGCCGCCGGCAACGGCCACGGTGGTCCGTACGAGCCGCGGAGGCCGTGACGTGCGTGACGGGCTGCGTGGGCTGACCACCCGCGGCCGTTCCTTCCTGGCCGCCGGGGTGGCCGCGGCCGTCTCGGCCGGCATCCTCGGGGAGAAGGACCTGCTGCGGGTGGCCGTGCTGCTCGCCGTCCTGCCCCTGCTGGCCGCCCTCTACGTCGGACGCAGCCGCTACAAGCTGGCCTGCAACCGCTCGCTCGACCCGCACCGGGTGCCGGTCGGCGCCAACTCGCGGGTGGTGCTGCGCCTGCAGAACCTCTCCCGGTTGCCCACCGGCACCCTGCTGCTGGAGGACCGCCTGCCGTACGCGCTGGGCAGCCGGCCCCGGGTCGTGCTGGACCGGCTCGGCGCCCACCAGGCCAGCTCGGTCGCGTACACCGTGCGGGCCGACGTGCGCGGCCGCTACGAGGTCGGTCCACTGGTGGTCCGGATGACCGATCCCTTCGGGCTGTGCGAGCTGACCCGGGCGTTCCCGAGCACCGACCGGCTGACGGTGATCCCGCAGGTCACCCCGCTGCCGTCGGTCCGGCTCCCCGGCGAGTACGCGGGCAGCGGCGACAGCCGGGCCCGCTCGGTGGCGGTGCACGGCGAGGACGACGCCGCCACCCGGGAGTACCGGCGGGGCGACGACCTGCGCCGGGTGCACTGGAAGTCGACCGCGCGCACCGGCGAGCTGATGGTGCGGCGGGAGGAGCAGCCGTGGGAGAGCCGCGCGACGGTCCTGCTGGACACCCGCGCGTACGGCCACCGCGGTGACGGCCCGACGGCCAGCTTCGAGTGGGCCGTGTCGGCCGCCGCCAGCATCGCGGTGCACCTGCGGCACGCCGGTTACAAGCTGCGGCTGGTGACCGGCTCCGGCGCCGACGTCGACGCCACCGAGGCGGCCGGCGACGGCGTGCTCCTCGACCAGCTCGCCGAGGTCCGCCTCGACCAGCGGGTCGAGATCACCACGCTGGTCGAGCACGTCCGGCGACGGTCCGACGGCGGCCTGATCATCGGCCTGTTCGGGTCGCTGAGCACCGCCGAGGCCGAGCTGCTGGCGGCACTGCGGGGCAACGGCGCCACCTGCGTGGCCCTCCTGCTGGACAGCTCCACCTGGCTCAACCTGCCGGCCAAGGCCCGCGCCGAGGCCGATCACGCGCACGGTGCCGCCGCGCTGGCCCTGTTGCAGAGCGGCTGGCGGGTGATCGGGGTCGACCACGGCGCCCAACTGCCCGCGCTGTGGCCGCAGGCGGCGCGCGGCTCGCAGGGTTTCGCCCTGCGGGCGGCGCTCGCCGAGACGGTGGCCGGCGGCATGCGATGAACGGAAGGGTCCCCTCATGATCGCCCACCGGAACCTGGGCCTGGTGGCCGCCGCCGCGACCCTGCTCGCGGCGGCGCCGCTGTCGGCCATCTTCGAGCGGTGGACCTGGCTGATCCAGGCGACCATCGCGGTCGCCGTGGTCGCCGCCGTGGCCGCGCTCACCCGGCTCGGCCGGGTACCGGTGTGGGGTCAGGTGCTCGGCATGCTCGCCGGCCTCGCCGTCGCGCTGACCTGGCTGTTCCCCAGCGGCGAGGAACTGCTCGCCGTGGTGCCCACCCCGGGCACCTTCGCGCACTTCGCCGATCTGACGAGCTCCTCCGTGGAGGACATGCGCTCGTACGGCGTGAAGGTCCCGGACACCGACCCGCTGCTGTTCGTCACGGTGCTCGGCGTCGGTGGCGTGGCCGTGCTGGTCGACCTGCTGGCCGTCGGCCTGCGCCGGCCGGCCCTGACCGGCCTGCCGATGCTCGCCATCTACTCGGTACCGGTGGCGGTCTACGTGGACAGCGTCCCGCCGGTGCCGTTCGTCATCGGCGCCGCCGGCTACCTGTGGCTGCTGGTCACCGACAACGTCGACCGGGTCCGCCGCTTCGGCCGCCGGTTCACCGGGGACGGCCGGGGCGTGGACGTCTGGGAGGCGTCCCCGCTGGCCTCCGCCGGCCGGCGGTTGGCCGTCCTCGGGGTGGCGGTGGCCGTCGCGTTGCCGCTGGCCGTACCGGGGATGACCGGCGGCCTGCTGGACACGGTCGGCTCGGGCACCGGCGAGGGCAACGGCCGCCCCGGTCAGGGCGGACCTCCGGGCCGGATCGACCTGTTCGCCTCGCTGAGCGGCCAGCTCAACGAGCGCGAGGTGGTCGACATGGTCAAGGTCACCACCAACGAGCAGCAACCGTTCTACCTGCGCTTCGGCGCGGCCGACCGGTTGTTGGAGAGCGGCTTCCGGGTGCGCAACCCCAGCGGCACGGCCGCCAACCGGGAGTTGTCGGGCCCCGAGGGCCAGCCGGGCAACGGGGTGCAACGCAACGCCTACCGGGCCACGGTCGAGGTGACGAAGAACCTGGACATGCCGTTCCTGCCGGTCTACAGCGAGCCGGTGCGGACCGAGGGCCTCAACGGCAACTGGTACTACGACGACAACCTCAAGGTGGTCTTCTCCAACCGGGACACCGCCCGGGGCAAGCGCTACGCGTTCGACTACGTCCGCACCACGTACACCCCGACGGCCCTGCGGCAGGCGCAGCCGCTACCGGCCGACCACCCGATGCGAACGGCCGGGCTGACGCAGACGCCCGACGTGCCGGAGGTCGACGCGCTGGTCGGTGGCCTGGTCCGGGGCAAGCGCACCGACTACGACAAGGTGCGCGCGATCTACGACTACTTCTCTCTGGAGAACGGCTTCTCCTACAACCTGCAGACCGAGGGCGGCACCAGCGACCAGGACATCGTCAACTTCCTCGACACCAAGGTGGGCTACTGCCAGCAGTACTCGGCGGCGTTGGCGTGGATGGTCCGGGCGGCCGGCATCCCGGCCCGGGTGGCGTTCGGCTTCGCCAACGGCACCAACTCCGGAACCGGCACGTACACGCTGACCAACCGCAACCTGCACGCCTGGACCGAGGTCTACTTCGACGGGATCGGCTGGGTGCCGTTCGACGCCACCCCGGCGTACGGCGTCAGCGGCTCGACCCGCTCGGCCTGGGCGCCGGACACCGACGCCCCGGAGGAGCAGACTCCCGACGCCGGGGCGACCACGTCACCCGACGAGCCGGCCGCCGCGCCGACCGACGACCGCCGTGGTCCCGGTCAGGAGGACCCGGCCTCCGGGCTCCCGATCGACGCGGCGCCCCCGACCCGCGAGGCGCCGGTGTGGCCCTGGTGGCTGGCCGGCGCGCTGGCCCTGATCGCTCTGCTCGCCGTACCGGCGCTGCGCCGGCTCGCCCTGCGCCGCAAGCGCAGTGGCCGGTCGGCACCGGTGCTCGCCGGACCGGCGTTCGGCGCGGCGGCGGGCGACGGTGACACCGACGGGCAGCGGATGGTGGTCGTGGCGGACAACGACCGGGCCCGGGCGGACGCGCACGCCGCCTGGGACGAACTGCTGGACACACTGGTGGACTTCCGGGTCCGGATCGACCGGACGGAGACGCCGCGGGTGACCGCCGACCGGCTCGTCCGGGACGCGCTGCGTGACGACTCCGACGCCGCCGCGGCGGCCCGGCTGCTGGGACGGGCCGAGGAGCGGGCCACCTACGCCCGGAACCCGCTCGGCGGCGAGGACCTGCCCCCGGCCCTGCGCCGGGTACGCGGCGCGCTGGCCGCCCAGGCCGACCGGCGTACCCGGCTGGTCGCCGCGGTCCTCCCGCCGTCGGTGCTGCTGCGCTGGAAGACCGCCGCGGCCGACACGTCGTCCCGCCTGGTGACCGGGTACGGCCACACCCGCCACCGTCTGACGAGGTGGAGCCCTCGCCGTCTCCTGGCCGGGCGCCTGGCCCGCTGACCCGAACCGGACGGGGTCCGGCCTGTCCGCACGGGCGCGACCCGTCCGGGCGGTCCGACCCGTCCGCCTCGGGGGACCCGGCTACACCGCCTTGACGGCCACTGCCGGGTTGTCCCCTGCACCCCGTCCCAATGTGTCCCCCTTCTTCCTCCGACTCGATATCAGTGATATCGGGGTGACCTGGAACCCGGACACCCCGACATCACGGAAATCGAGTGGATCTCCGACAACACCGTCGAGCGATCGCGACCGAGACGGCCCGGAGCAGGAGGGTCAGGGCGCGCGGGAACGCCGACGGTCGCCGGGGCTTCCGGCGACCTCACACGTCGTCGCGCCGGGTGGCGTGCTCAGTGGCCGGCCGTGGTCAGCGGTGCCCTTCCGGGCGCTGCCGCCAGCGGTCCTCCATCCGGTCAAGGATGGAGGATCGGCGACCGGCCCGACCGCGGGGACGGCGACGACTCGTCGTGCCACCCACCACGTGCAGGTCGGGCGACTGCGCCCGACGGTGCGACTGCACCCCGTAGCCCAGCGCGGCCAGCATGACGACGAACCCCGCCACTGCCAGCGGCGGAGTCTTGATCACCGCGCCGTAGACCAACAGGGCGAGGCCGATGACGACCACGCCGGCGGCGACGAGCAGGCGACGCCGCGTCTGGAAACGCGGGTCGCTGGCGCGCACGGCCGAGGCGAATTTGGGGTCCTCGGCAAGCGACCGCTCGATCTGCTCGAACAGCCGCTGCTCGTGCTCCGAGAGCGGCACGGCACTCCTCCCCGGTCATGTTGGTCGGGCCCGGTCGGGCCGACAGACCGTGGCAGCCAACCGGCTGCTTACCCGCAAGTCTACGAGGGCCCTCGCGCGTCGGAAAGCGGGACGACCTACGGCCGGGGTGGATTTTCGTTTCGTCGGGTCTCCGGGGTGCCGAGCAGACTGGCCGGACCTATGACGGACCGCCCGAAACGGGCAGCCGCGGCGTCGGCGGCGGCTTCCGCCTCGCGCCAGCCACGCTCGGGCGCGCCGAGGGCGAGCTGCCGGGGAGTCTCCCGGGCGACGGCGAGCCCCTCGGCCCGTACGCCGACGAGGCGGATCGGCTCACCGGGGTCGAGCGCGGTGTAGAGCGCCCAGGCGGTGTCGAACATCTCCCGGGCGACGTCGGTGGGCACCCCGAGGGTGCGGGAGCGACTGACGGTGCGGAAGTCGGCCAGCCGCACCTTCAACGACACCGTCCGCCCCACCTGACCCGCCCGGCGCAGCCGGGTGCCGACCTTCTCGGCGAGGGCGAGCAGGGTCCGGCGGATCTGCGCCGGGTCGGTGACGTCGACGTCGAAGGTCACCTCGGCGCCGATCGACTTCTCCACCTGCTCCGGGCTCACCCGGCGCGGGTCGCGTCCCCACGCCAGCTCGTGCAGGTGCCGCGCGGACGCCTCGCCGAGCGCCCGGCGCAGCATCCCGTAGGGCGCTTCGGCGAGGTCACCGATGGTGGTCAGGCCGAGCCGGCGCAGCGTCTCGGTCGACCGCTCCCCCACCCCCCACAGCGCGGACACCGGAAGGGGGTGCAGGAAGTCGAGCACCCGGTCGGCCGGGACCACGAGCAGACCGTCGGGCTTGGCCCGGGTGGAGCCGAGCTTGGCGACGAACTTGCTCGGCGCCACCCCGACCGAACAGGTCAGCCCCTGGTCGGCCGCGACCCGCTCGCGGATCTGCCGGGCGATGGCGGCCGGTGACCCGAACAACCGCCGGGCGCCGGTCACGTCGAGGAACGCCTCGTCCAGGGAGAGCGGCTCGACCAGCGGGGTGACGTCCCGGAAGATCTGCATCACCGCCCGGGACGCGGCCGAGTAGGCCGGGAAGTCCGGCGCCAGGAAGATCGCGTGCGGGCAGAGCGCGCGGGCGCGCATGGTCGGCATGGCGCTGCGGACGCCGTACCGTCGGGCCTCGTAGCTGGCGGAGCTGACCACCCCGCGCGGCCCGATGCCGCCGACCACGACGGCCCGGCCGCGCAGCTCCGGCCGGGCGCGCACCTCGACGGAGGCGAAGAAGGCGTCCATGTCCACGTGCAGCACGGTGCAGCCGGTGTCGTCGGCGTCCGGCCCGAAGCGGGGATCGCCACCCCTCGGCAACGACTGGCTGCGACCCATGCCGGCAGGCTAGCCCCCGGCTACGACGGAAACCGGGTCAGCCCCGGACGACCAGCAGCGGGATGGTCATCTCGGCCGCGGTGTCCGCCCCGTGGTACGCGACCAGGCGCGACGCCATCGGCGGCTCGGAGCGGGTGGCGAGCACGGCGTGGGTGCCGTTGCTGACCACGACCACGTCGCCGATGCGGCCCAGGTGTTCCTCGGGCACCGGGCCGAACCAGCCCTCGGCGACCATCTCCTCGCGGGTCCGCACCCGGGCCGCGTCGCCGAGCACCGCCGACCAGGCGGCCCGTACGTCGTCCCGGGCGCCCGGCGCGACGTGCAGGTAGCGGACCCGGGGTTCGCCGGCGACCACGGTCACGCCGGCCCGCAACCGCTCGTCGGCGTCCAGGTCGACGCGGTGCCCGGGCGGGATGTCGAGTTGGCCGTGGTCGGCGGTGACCAGCAGCGCCGCGTCCGGGCCCAGCCCGTCCACCAGGCGCGCGAGCAGCCGGTCCACGTCCGCGGCGGCGGCCCGCCAGGGCATCGAGTCGACTCCGGCGAGGTGGCCGTGCCGGTCCAGATCGGGATGGTAGCCGGAGACCAGGGTGGGGCCCGGTCCGGCGGCGAGCGCGGCGAGCATCTGCCCGGCCAGCGCGTCCACCCCGGCCGCGCCCCGGTAGTCCCCGCCCCGGTTGGCCGCCACGGTCAGCCCGCTGCCGCCGAACTCGGGCCGGCTGACCACGGTCACCGTGACCCCCGCCGCCCGCGCCCGTTCCAGCCGGGTGGGCACCGGCTGCCAGCGTCGCGGGTCGGGGTCGGCCGCCCACTCGACGTGGTTGAGCACCCGGTCGGTGCCGGGTATCCGCAGCGTGAAGCCGAGCACCCCGTGCGCGCCGGGCGGCGCGCCGGTACCGAGCGTCACCAGGCTGGTCGGCGTGGTGGACGGGAAACCCGAGGTGAGCGGGCGGCCGGTGGTCGCGGCAAGCCCGGCCAGGGTCGGCGCGTACGGGGCGGCGGTGGGGATCTGGTACCAGCCGAGGCCGTCGACGAGGAGCACCGCGATCCGGCGTACCCCGGCGAGGGCGTCGGTGAGGCCGAGCGTGTCGGCGGCTCCCGGCACCCCGAGCACCGCCAGCGCGGCGGGCAGCACGTCGGCGAGGCTGGCCGCGCCGTAGCGCGGCGCGACGACCTCCAGCGGCGCCGGCGCGGCGGCCGGACCGGGGGCGGGGGGTGCGCCGCTCATGCCGGGCGGCGGGCGAACAGGTGCAGCTGGGCGGCGAGGTCCCGCCAGGGCGCGCGGGCGGCGAGCGCCCGCTCCAACTCGACGAGCGCCGCCGGTTGGCCGTCGGCGACGGTGGCGGGCAGCAGGTCGGCCAGGACGCGTACGCCGTGGATCTCCTCGACGGTGAGCCCGGCGGCGGCCAGCAGCGCGGCGGCGCCGTCGGCGTCGTAACGCCGACGCAGGGTGTCCCGTGGCCCGGCGGCGCCGGCCGGGTCGGCGGCCAGCGCGGCGGCGGTGTCCAGGTGGCCGTTCATGGCCCGGCCGAGCACGGCGGCGGCCCGCCCGGCGACCAGCACGCTGGCGGCGCCACCCGGACGCAGTGCGTCGGCGAGTGCGGCCACCACCGCCGCCGGGTCGTCGACGACCTCGAGGACGGCGTGGCAGAGGACCAGGTCCACGCTGGCCGGCTCGACCAGCCCGGCGAGCGCGTCGCCGTCACCCTGCACGGCCCGTACCCGGTCGGCGACCCCGGCCTCGGCGGCCCGGCGGGTCAGCGCGGCGAGCGCGTCGGGACTGGCGTCGACCACCGTGACCCGGTGCCCGGCGTGGGCCAGCGGAACGGCGAAGCCACCGGTGCCGCCGCCCACGTCCAGTACGGTCAGCGGGGCGTCCGCGCGGCGGTCCAACTCGGCGCGCAGCACCGACCAGATGACGGCGGTACGGGGGGTCAGCGGCGGCCCGGCGAGCCGGCCTCGGGTCTGGTCCACCCCGACGAGCCTAGTCACCCGGTCCAGCCGCACCGGGAACCCGCCCGGCCCGGCCGGGAAACGGCCCGCCCGTGGTCACGCCGGGCCGTCGGTGCCGTTCTCCTCGGCGCGGGAGCGCAGGGCGTTGGCGACCGGCCGGTCGCTGATCTCGTACTCGCGCGGCTCGGCGTGGTGGGCCGGCACCCAGCCGGCGCCGAGTCGGGTCCGGCGGGAGTTGGCCACCCCGCCGCTGGCTGCGCGATTACCCGTCATCGGTTCGTTCCCCCTCGTGACGCGCGGGCCACTCTGCCCGCGCGGGCTGCAAGTCTCCCGCCGGACGGGACGGAAAACCGTAATGTGGATCACTCTCGGCTCAGCGGAAGTCACGGGAGGCGGGACTGACCGGTGGCTCGATCGCGTCCAACCGGTCGGCGGTGAGATTGATCACTCCCTCGTGCCGCTGCAACAGGCCCCGCACCACCAGGGCGGCGCTGGTGCGGGCCACCCGCCGGTACCGTTCCCACAACCCCGGTGAACAGGTGACGTTGAGCATGCCGGTCTCGTCCTCCAGGTTGAGGAAGGTGACCCCGCCGGCGGTCGCCGGGCGCTGCCGGTGGGTCACGATCCCGCCGACCCGGATCCGCCGGCCCGGCTCCACCCGGGGAAGCCGGGCGATCGGCACCGCACCCAGCGCGTCCAGCCGCGGGCGGAGGAAGCGGGCCGGGTGACTCTCCGGCGACAACCCGGTCGCCCACACGTCGGCCATCAACCGGTCCACCGCCTCCAGGCCGGGCAGCGGCGGCGCGGTCGTGCCGGTCACCGTGCCGGGCAGCCGGCCGGGCCGGTCCTGGGCCGCCGCGCCGGCGGCCCAGAGCGCCTGCCGCCGGGACAGCCCGAAACAGGCGAAGGCGTCCGCGGTGGACAGCGCCTCCAGCTGCGCGGCGGTGAGGCCCACCCGCCGGGCCAGGTCCGGCATGTCGCGGTACGCCCCGTGCGCCGTCCGCTCCGCCTCGATCCGCTCGGCCACGTCGTCGCCGAGGGTCCGCACGCTGGACAACCCCAGGCGTACGGCGGGACCACCCAGCCCCCAGGCGTGCGGCGGCTCCCCCGGCACGCTGCCCCAGCGGGTCCGCGGGGTCGACTCCAGCACCGCCCGGGCCCCGCTGGCGTTGACGTCCGGCCGGCGGACCTCGACCCCGTGCCGGCGGGCGTCGTCGACCAGGGTCTGCGGCGCGTAGAAGCCCATCGGCTGCGCGTTGAGCAGGGCGGCCAGGAACGGCCCCGGGTGGTAGCGCTTGAGCCAGGAACTGGCGTAGACCAGGTAGGCGAAGCTCATCGCGTGGCTCTCCGGGAAGCCGTAGCTGGCGAACGCCGACAACTTCCGGTAGACGTCGTCGGCCAGCTCTCCGGTGATGCCCCGCTCGGCCATCCCGGCGTAGAGCCGCTCGGCGATCCGGGCCATCCGCTCGGCGGACCGCTTGGCGCCCATCGCCCGGCGCAACTGGTCGGCCTCCGCCGCGTCGAACCCGGCCAGGTCGATCGCCAGCTGCATCAACTGCTCCTGGAACAGCGGCACGCCGAGCGTCTTCTCCAGCGCGTTGCGCATCAGCGGGTGCGCGTACTCCACCGGCTCCTGGCCGTTCTTGCGCCGGATGAACGGGTGCACCGAGCCACCCTGGATCGGACCGGGCCGGATCAGCGCCACCTCGACCACCAGGTCGTAGAACTCGCGCGGCTTCAACCGGGGCAGGGTGGCCATCTGGGCCCGGCTCTCCACCTGGAACACCCCGACCGAGTCGGCCCGGCACAGCATGTCGTAGACCTCGGGATCGTCCAGCGTCATGTCGCCCAGGTCGAGGCTGGCGCCGATCATGTCGTAGCCGTAGTGCAGCGCGGACAGCATGCCGAGGCCGAGCAGGTCGAACTTCACCAGTCCCACCGCGGCGCAGTCGTCCTTGTCCCACTGGAGCACGCTGCGGCCGGGCATCCGGCCCCACTCCACCGGGCAGACCTCGATCACCGGCCGGTCGCAGATCACCATGCCGCCGGAGTGGATGCCCAGGTGCCGGGGGAAGGTCTGCAACTCATTGGCGTACGCGACCACCTGCTCGGGGATGTCCTCGACGTCCACCGCCGCGACCGAGCCCCAGCGGTCGATCTGCTTGCTCCAGGCGTCCTGCTGGCCCGGCGAGAAACCGAACGCCTTCGCCACGTCCCGCACCGCGGAGCGGGGTCGGTAGGAGATGACGTTGGCGACCTGGGCGGTGTGCTCCCGGCCGTAGCGGGCGTAGACGTGCTGGATCACCTCCTCCCGCCGGTCGGACTCGATGTCCACGTCGATGTCCGGCGGGCCGTCCCGCTCCGGGGCGAGGAACCGCTCGAAGAGCAGTCGGTGCCGCACCGCGTCCACGTTGGTGATCCGCAGCGCGTAACAGACCGCCGAGTTCGCCGCCGAACCACGGCCCTGGCAGTAGATGTCCTGCGCGCGGCAGAACGCGACGATGTCGTAGACCACCAGGAAGTAGCCGGGGAAGCCCAGCTCGTCGATCATCCGCAGCTCGTGGTCCAACTGCGCGTACGCCCTCGGGTGCGCCTCGCGCGGGCCGTACCGTTCCCGGGCGCCCTGCTCGGTCAGGTGCCGCAGCCAGCTCATCTCGGTGTGCCCCGGCGGCACCGGGTACGCCGGCAGCGTCGGCGCCACCAGTTGCAGGTCGAAGGCGAGTTCGGCGCCGAACTCGGCGGCCCGCGCCACCGCACCCGGGTACGCGGCGAACCGCACCGCCATCTCCGCGCCGCCGCGCAGGTGGGCGGTGGCGGCGGCGGGCAACCAGCCGTCGATCTCGTCCAGGCTGCGCCGGGCCCGTACGGCGGCGACCGTGGTGGCCAGCCGCCGCCGCCCCGGGGTCGCGTAGTGCACGTTGTTGGTGGCCACCGTGGGCAGTCCGGCCGTGGCCGCCAGCTCGGCGAGGGCGTCGTTGCGGTCGGCGTCGACCGGGTGCCCGTGGTCGGTCAGCTCCACCGCCACCGTCTCCGCCCCGAACAGCGCGGTCAGCCGGTCCAGCTCCCGGGCCGCCGCGTCCACCCCCTCGGTGAGCAGCGCACCGGGCACGTGACCCTTGCGGCAGCCGGTCAGCACCAGCACGTGGTCGCGCAGTTCGGCGGCGACCTCCTCCAGTTCCCCGTACACCGGGCGGCCCTTCTCCCCGCCGCGCAGCTGGGCCCGGGAGATGACCGACGCGAGCCGCGCGTATCCCTCGTGGCCGTGGGCGAGCACCAGCAGGTGCGCGCCGAGCGGGTCCGGCTCACCGTTCTGCGGACCGGGCAGCCCGAGGGACAGCTCGGCGCCGAAGATGGTCGGCAGGTGCAGCTCACGGGCGGCCTCGGCGAACCGCACCACCCCGTAGAAACCGTCGTGGTCGGTGACGGCGAGCGCGGTGAGACCCAGCCGGGCCGCCTCCTCGGCCAGTTCCTCCGGATGGCTGGCCCCGTCGAGGAAGCTGAAGTTGGTGTGCGCGTGCAGCTCCGCGTACGGCACCGCGCCGTCGTCCGGGCGGGGCAGCTCGGGCGCCTCGTACGGCTGGCGCTTGCGGGTCCACGCCGGTGCGTCGCCGCCGTCGGCGTCCACCGCCAGGGGGTCCACCACGTGCAGGTGCCGCTCGTCCCGGGACGTGCCCCCGCTCCGCCCGCCGCCCGACCCGCGCCCGGAGAGCACCCGCTCCAACTCCGACCAGGGCTGCTTCGGGTTGTGGAAGCTCACCGGGGGATCCCGCCCGGGTGCTGCTCAGTCATAGACGGCCTCCACCAGCCAGCGGCCGGCCTCGACCGCGAGCAGCAGGGCGGAGCCGTCGGCGAGGCACACCTGGAACCGGGCCCGCCGCCGCGCCTCGGCCGGCGCCCACCAGCGCTCGTCGACCGGCCAGGGGCCGGCCCACCCGGTGACCTCGAGCGCGTCGGCCGGCCCGACGGCGACCCGGGCCGGCGCCGCGCTGACCAGCAGGCGGGCGCTGACCACCACCGGCTCGCCGGTGGCGTCGTGCACGGTGGCGGGCAGCGGTGCGGGCAGCACCACCGCCGGCGACGGCGGCGGCAACCGCCCCGGCCAGGGCGGCTCGACCGCCCGCCCGGTGCGCCGGACCGCCCCCCGACCCGACCGCGTCCCGCGCCCCCGGTCCGGGAACGCCACGGCGGGGGGCCCGGCCGGCGGCGGGCCGGACACGGCCGGACGGAGTGCCGGACCGGATTCGGCCGCGAGGACCGACGGACCGGATTCGGCCGCGAGCGTCGACGCCCCGGACGCGGCCGGCGGTGGCGGCGGGCCGGGCCGGGCCGGGAGGCGCTCGTCGCCCCAGGGGACCAGGCGTACCTGGTCGGCCGGGGACCGTCCGCCGCCGAGGACCGCGGTGAGCACCGCCTCGGGGCCGAGGATGCCCTGGACCCGGCTCAACGCCCGGTGCGCCCGCTCGCGTTCCTCGCCGGTCTCCCCCCACAGCCCGGCCTGCAGGCCGGACCGGGCGAGCACCCCGTCGGGGACCAGCCGCAGCCGGATGATCCCCGAGGTGGGGCGGCTCGGGCGGGCCCCGGACCGGCCGGTGCCGCCGGAGAGCCATCCGTCGAGCTGCCAGCGCACCCGGTCCGCGATGGCCGCGGCGGTGAGCAGGCCGTCGTGCCGCCAGACCCGGTGCAGTTCCTGACCGTGCGCGGTGACCGCCTCGATGCCGAGCCGGGTGCAGGCCAGCCCGTGCCCGGCGAGCCGGTCGTGCAACTGCTCGGCCAGGGCGCGGGCGGCGAAGGCCGCGGCGTCGACCCGGTCGAGCGGTTCGTCGTACCCGGCGGTGACGGTCAGGTCGACCGGGGGACGCCGGACCGCGAGGGGACGGTGGTCCCGGCCCGCCGCCAGCCGGTGGGCCAGCGCGCCGTCGAAGCCGAACCGGGCCAGCACGTCCCCGGCGGGCAGGGCCGCGAAGTCGCCGAGCGTACGCACCCCGAGCCGGCGCAGCAGGTCGGCCAGCGCCGGCCGGCCGAGCGCCTCGACCGGCAGGTCGGCGAGGAATTCCGGGGTCCCTCCCGGCGGTACGACGTGCCCGCCGCGAGCGGCCAGCCCGGCGGCGAACACCCCGTCGGCGATGCCGATCTGGCTCTCCACCGCGCAGGCCTGGGCGACGTGTTCCACGATTCGCTCGGCCGCCGCCTCCTCGCCCCCGAGGTAGCGACTCGGCCCCCGGGCGGGCACCGCGCACGCGCCGGGGCGTACCACCTCCACGCCCGCGACCAGTTCCTCCACGGCGGCGACCACCGGCTCGAACGCCCGCGCGTCCCGGCCCGGATCGTGGTCGACGGCGGTGAGCTGCGGGCAGCGACCCTGCGCCTCCCGTTTGCGCAGGCCACGGCGTACCCCCTCGGCGCGGGCCCGCTCCGAGCAGGCGACCACCCGGTTGGCGTGCAGCACCGCGACCGGGCCGGTGGCGGGCGTCCCGTCGACGATCTCGGCGGCGACCACCGGCCAGTCCGGGCACCAGAGCAGCAGGGTCCGCAGCGGCTCGTCGGGACGGCCGGTCATGCCGGTCCGACCAGGGTGAGGGCGTCCCGCCGGGACCGGACGGTGCCGGCGGCCGGCGGCACCGCGCGGAGCCGACCGGCGGCCGACCGGCCGGTGACCGAGGTGGCCGGCGCGGTGGCGACGGACCGGGGAATGACCCGGGTCAGCCCGTCACCGGGCAGCCAGACCTTGACCTCCCGGGGTCGGGCGGCCGCCCCCCGTCCGCGCGCCGAGACGGTCACCTCGCGGCGGCGCAGCCGGCCCCGCCCGGCACCAAGTCCCTCCCAGATCCCCCGGACCACCTGGAGGGTCACGTCGGCGCCGTCCCAGCGCCCGTACGGGACGAGCACGCTGCCGCGCTGCCGGGCCCGGGCGGCGAGCCGGTTGGCCACCGGCGCGGAGACCGCCGCCGGGACGGCGGCCACCACCACGTCCACCCCGTCGATCAGCGCGGCGACGACGGTGGCCCACTCCGGACCCGGATGGGGTACGAGGGCGAGCCGGTCCAGGGCGATGCCGAGTTCGGCGGCGGCTCCGGCTCCGAGGGAGGGCACCCCCACCACGGCGCACCAGGAGCCGGCCCGGGACGCCTCGGCGAGCAGCGCCAGGACCAGCGAGGTGCCGCCACCACGCCGGGGCTGCCCGGCGGCGACCGCGACCGTGCTGCCCCGACGCAGCCCCCGACCGGGCAGCAGCCCGGTCAACTCGGGTGCCACCGGGAGCAGCCGGTGACCGCCCGCCGGATCCGGTGCGCTCGCCGGACGCACCAGCCCGGCCAGTGCGGCGGAACCGACCACCATGCGGCCCGCCATCGGACCTACCCCCCGTCGTGCTGGTGCGATTGCGATGCGGGATGACAACTCAAAACCAGGCCGGGGGCACCGTCTCCCGGACCCGGGCCCAGGAGACGGTGCCCGCAGGTCAGGCGGCGAGACCGTCGAGCGCCGGTTGGTGGGCCACGCCGAGGGCGGTTTCCACCACCGTGACGAACTCCTCGGCGGCCCGCAGCAGGTCGTCGGCCTCCCGGGCGGTCACCACCCGGGGGATGCCGGCCTCGGCGGCGGCCCGCTTGCCGGCGCCGAGGGCGAAGAACCGGGCCCACTCGTCCAACTCGGGGGCGACACCGGAGAGCAGGATCCAGACACTGGTGACACGGTTGCGCCGGGTGGGTGCGGGACGGGCGCGGGCGGCGAGCAGGGCCGCGGCGGCGCGGAGCGCGGCCAGGTGGGCGGCGGCGTACCGCAGGCCGTCGGGGCGGGTCTGGGCGGCCTCGGCCAACCCGTGCCGGGCGACCGCGAGAAGCTGCGCCGGGGTGCGGTGCGGCAGCACGTGCGCCGGCACCGTCGGTGCCTGAGCCGGGTTCGTCGGCATGGGACTGTCTCCTCCACGTGGCCGGGTCACTGGCCCGCGACGGGTGCTGGCCCGCCGGCGGGACGCCGGATCGAGTGGTGCGGAGGAAGACGCACCGGGTGGGGGCCGGCCGGGTGCGGATGCTTCCCCACACCACACCCGGCCGGCGTACCGGCGGGTTCGTCGCCCGCCGCCCGGGGGTCGTGGGCGGCGGGCGACGCTCCTGCCTGACGGGTGCCGGACTCGCGACTGTCCGGAACCCTGGGTGCGGCCCGCGGTGCCGCACCGCCCGGGGGAGGTGCCGCGAAACACCATCCCGGGCTGTTGGAACGGGCGTACGAGGCAATCGAACACTCGTTCTAACTGCTGCTGACAGTACACCCTGCCTCCGACAAAAACGCAACGCATGACGCGCCCCGGTCCGACCGGGCCACCGGGCACCCCCGCGGCACCCGTACCCAGGTAACGAGCGCCCGGCGCACCGGCCCTCACCAGGCCGGCGGTAGCCTCCGCTGGTGACCACCCCGCGTCCCGCCCTCGGCGTGGCCATGGTGCTCGGTTCGGGTGTGCTGTTCGCCGTCAACGGCACGGTCTCCAAGCTGGTGCTCCGGGCCGGCCTGGACCCACAGCAGCTCACCCTGCTGCGAGCGGTCGGCGCCGTGGTCGGGGTGCTGGCCCTGTGCCTGCTGGTGCCGCCCGGCGCCCGCCGGCTCCGGGCCACCCGCCGCGAGCTACCCCTGCTGGTCGGGTACGGACTGACCGGCTTCTTCGGCGTACCGATGCTCTATTTCGTGGCCATCTCCCGGCTGCCGGTCGGGATCGGGCTGCTGTTCGAGTACACCGCGCCCCTGCTGGTGGCCCTCTGGGCCCGGTTCGGTCAGCGGCACCGGGTCCGCCCGCGACTCTGGGTCGGCCTCGCGCTGAGCCTGGCCGGCCTCGGCTGCGTGGCCGAGGTGTGGGGTGAGCTGAAGCTGGACGGGATCGGCGTGCTCGCCGGCCTCGGCGCGGCGGTCCTGCTGGCCGTCTACTACGTGCTCGGCGCGCGCGGCGTCGCCCGGCGGGACACCCTGTCGCTGTGCGCCTGGGCGTTCGGCGCCTCGGCCGTGGCCGGCCTGCTCACCCGCGCGGCCGTCGCGGGCACCGGCGGCTGGGCGCCGCTGGCCGCCGACACCGACCGTGGGGTCCCGGTGGCACTGCTCTGCGGGTACGTGGTGGTGCTCGGCTCGATCGTGCCGTACCTGCTGGTGGCGGGCGCGATGCGGCACCTCCCGGCGACCAGCGTGGGGATCGTCGGCATGGTGGAACCGGTGCTCGCCGCGGCGGTCGCCTGGACGGTCATCGGCGCCGGCGAGTCCCTCAACGCCGCCCAACTGAGCGGCGGCCTGCTGGTGCTCATCGGCGTGGCCCTGGCCGAAACCGCCCGCGTCGCGAACCCGTCCCCCGCCCCGCTCCCCCTCCCACCGACCTCCCCCTCCACGCGCGTTAGGAAGGGGCCCTTTTACCACGCCAGGCGTTAACAAGGGGCCCTTCCTTACACCCCGGGGCGTACCGGGGAGAATGGCGGCATGCAGTCACACCCGAACGTGCGGGCGGTGCAGGCGGCGCTCGACGGCGCCGCCGCCCGGAACGGCTCCGGCGCGCCCACCGAGGTCCGCCTGCTGCCCGCGGCGGTGCACACCGCGGCGGCCGCCGCCGACGCGCTCGGCGTCCAGGTCGGGCAGATCGCCAACTCGCTGGTCTTCGAGGCCGACGGCGCGCCACTGCTGGTGCTCACCTCCGGGGCGCACCGGGTGGACACCGCCGAGCTGGCCGCGCGCCTCGGCGTCACCCGGCTGCGCCGGGCCAGCCCGGCCTTCGTCAAGGAACACACCGGGCAGGTGATCGGCGGCGTCGCCCCGGTCGGCCACCCCACCCCGTTGCGCACCCTGGTGGACACCGCCCTGGAGGCGTACGGCGAGGTCTGGGCGGCCGGGGGCGTGCCGCAGGCGGTCTTCCCCACCACGTACGCGGAACTGCTGCGGGTCACCGCCGGAACCCCCGCCGAGGTGGCGTGAACACCGTTCCCGAGCTGGTCACCCTGCACGTCTGGCGGACGCACCGGACCGCGCTGCCCCGGGCGCTGACCCGGATGGCGCTCGACCCGCGCCGGCTGCGCGCCGCCGACGGCGTCCGGTTCGGCAAGCTGCTCGGCACCGGAACCGGCACCGGGTTCGGGCCGGGCGACGCCGACCTGACCCGCTGGGCGGCGCTGACCGTGTGGGACTCCCCGGCGGCGGCGGCCGGCTTCGACGACTCACCCGTCGGGCGGGCCTGGGCCCGGATCGCCCACGCCGCCGTCCGGGTCGACCTGCGACCCCTGACCAGCCGGGGCGAGTGGTCCGGCCGGCAGCCGTTCGGCGACCCGCCCGGCGGCCGCTCCACCGGGCCGGTGCTGGCGCTGACCCGGGCCCGGCTGCGTCCGGCCCGCGCGGCCACCTTCTGGCGGGCGATCCCTCCGGTGGCCGCCGCCCTGCGAACCGCGCCCGGCCTGCTGGCCCGCTTCGGCGTCGGCGAGGCGCCGCTGGGCTGGCAGGGCACGGTGAGCGTGTGGCGCGACGCGGCGGACCTGGTGGCGTTCGCGTACCGTCACCCGGAGCACCGCGCCGCGATCACCGCGACCCCCACCGAGAGGTGGTACGCGGAGGAACTGTTCGCGCGGTTCGAGGTACGCGACGTGGTCGGTGACCGGGCGGTGCTGGGGTGGGTCGCGGACGGCGACGCGGCTGACGGCAAAGGCCCACGTGAGCGCGAGGAGTGAGCCGGGTTTGCGAGCCCCGCAGTCGCGAACGAAAGAGGCCCACGTGAGCGCGAGGAGTGAGCCGGGTTTGCGAGCCCCGCAGTCGCGAACGAGAAGAGGCAGAGCATGAGGTTGGTGCGCTGGACGCCGGACGACCTCGTCCGGCGGCTGGACGACGTGGTGACGGTCTACGGCGAGGCGATGGGATACCGCGCCGACCTGCTGGAGGCGCGCCGCGGCTACATCGCCACCCACGTACGCCGCCCCGGGTTCCGCGCGGTGGCCAGCCTCACCAACGACGGACGCCTGGCCGGCTTCGGCTACGGCTACCTCGGCGCGTCCGGCCAGTGGTGGCACGACCAGGTGTGGCGGGCCATGGACCAGACCGCCCGCCGGCGCTGGCTGGCGTACTGCTTCGAGGTGGTCGAACTGCACGTCCGGCCGGCCGCGCAGGGGCACGGCCTGGGCGCCGGGCAGCTGCGTGCCCTGCTCGCCACCGCCGAGGGGGACACCACGCTGCTGTCCACCCCGGAGGCCGACGAGCAGCGGTCCCGGGCCTGGCGGCTGTACCGGCGCTTCGGCTTCGTCGACCTCCTGCGCAACTTCCACTTCCCCGGCGACGAGCGCCCGTTCGGTGTGCTCGGCCGGGACCTGCCACTGCCGGCACCGGAGGCGCCCGGCCCGCGGACGACCGGAGTGGAGACAGCCGGACCGGACCCGACCGGACCGGAGGCAGCCGGACCGAACCCGACCGGACCGGACGCGCCATGACCGCGCGGCGATTCTCCTGGGCCCTGCTGGCCGTGCTGGTGCTGGCGCAGATCTGCTATCCGCTGACCGACGGCACCACCCGGGCCCGGCTCACCGTGGCCACGGTCGTCCTGGGTTACCTGCTCTCGGTCGGTCACGCGCTGCTCAGCCGCGGTCCGCGTACGGCGGCGGCGCTGGTCGCGGTGGCCACCGGCGGCGGGTTCGCCATCGAGGCGCTGGGCGTGGCCACCGGCTTCCCGTTCGGCAGCTACGACTACTCCGGGCAGCTCGGCCCGAAGCTCGCCGGGGTACCACTGATCATCCCGCTGGCGTGGACCTGGATGGCGTGGCCGGCGTGGCTGGCCGCCGTCCGCCTGACCGGCGGCGCCGACCGGGCCGGTGGGACCGACCTCGGGCGTACGCTCCGGCGGATCGCGCTGGCCACCCTCGGCCTGGCCACCTGGGACCTGTTCCTCGACCCGCAGATGGTCGCCGAGGGCCACTGGGTCTGGCGCGACGCCACCCCGGCACTGCCCGGTCTGCCCGGCATCCCGGTCAGCAACTACCTCGGCTGGCTCCTCTTCGCGGTGCTGATGATGAGCGCGCTGCGCCCCCTGGCGGGGCCGGCGGTCGCGGTCACCGACACCCGGGACGATCCGATGGCCGCGCTCTACCTGTGGACGTACTTCTCCAGCGTGCTGGCCCACGCGGTCTTCCTCGCCCTGCCCGCGTCGGCGGTGTGGGGCGCGGTGGGCATGTCGGTGACCGCCGTACCGCTCGCGGTGAGCCTGTACCGGGCCCGTCGGGACGGCCAGGACAGCCCGCCCCGGCGTAACCGGGTCGACGTCCCGGCATGAGCGAGCGTCAACGAGGCGGAGTGCCGGCATGAGCGGTGTGCTCGCGCTGCTGGTCGGTGTCGCGGTGCTGACCGCGCACACCCTGGTCAACGCCGGTCGGTGGTTGCGTCGGCCGGTCGACCGGCCGACCGAGGTGACCGAGCCGGTGGCGGTGCTGCTGCCGCTGCGGGACGAGGCCACCCGGGTCACCCCGTGCCTGGCCGCGCTGCTGGCCCAGCGGGGTGTGCCGGACCTGCGGATCGTGGTGCTCGACGACGGGTCGACCGACGGCACCGCCGACGTGGTCCGCGCGGTGGCCGGCGACGACCCGCGGGTCACCCTGTTGACCGGGGTCGCCCCGCCGCCGGGGTGGCTGGGCAAGCCGCACGCCTGCTGGCAGCTCGCCACCCGGGCCGACCCGGCGGCCACCGCCCTGGTGTTCGTCGACGCCGACGTGGTCCTGCGCCCGTACGCGGTGGCCGCGGCCGTCACCGAGCTGCGCGCCGCGCGGGTGACGCTGCTGTCGCCGTACCCCCGGATCCTGGTGGCGACGGCGGCCGACCGGCTCGTGCAGCCGTTGCTGCAGTGGTTGTGGCTGACCTTCCTGCCGCTGCGGGCGATGGAGCGCTCGCCGCGGCCGTCGCTGGCGGCGGCCGGCGGGCAGTTCCTGGTGGTGGACCGGGCCGGGTACGCGGCCGCCGGCGGGCACACCGCGGTGGCCGGCAAGATCCTGGAGGACGTGGAGCTGGCCCGGGCGGTCAAGCGGGCCGGCGGTCGGATCGCGCTCGCCGACGGGTCCCGGCTGGCCTCCTGCCGGATGTACGACGACTGGCCGCAGCTGCGCGACGGCTACACGAAGTCGCTGTGGGCGTCGTTCGGGCACCCCGGGGCGGCGGCGGTCGTGGTGGGACTGCTGCTCCTGCTCTACGCCGCTCCCCCGCTGGTCGCGCTGGTGGCCCTGCTGACCGGCGCGCCCGCGGTGGCCGGGGTGGCGCTGGCCGCGTACGCCGTCGGGGTCCTCGGGCGGGTGGTCAGCGCGCGGGCGACCGGCGGGCGGTGGTGGCCCGACGCGCTGGCACACCCCGTGTCGGTCGTGGTCCTCGGTTGGCTGACCCTGCGGTCGTACCATCTGCGGAAGCGGCACCGCCTGTCCTGGCGCGGCCGCCCGGTCACCTAGGAGGGCGCGATGGCGCGGATCGTGGTCGTCGGCGCCGGGGTGGGCGGGCTGGCCACCGCCGCCCGGTTGGCCGCCACCGGGCACGAGGTCACCGTGTTCGAGCGGGCCGACACGGTGGGCGGCAAGCTCGGCCGGTACGCGCACGACACCCCGGCCGGTCCGTTCCACTTCGACACCGGGCCGAGCCTGCTCACCCTGCCGGAGGTCTTCCACGACCTGTTCGAGGCGACCGGCGCGAAGCTCGACGAGTACCTGGACCTGGTGCCGCTGGACACGATCGTGCGGCACGTGTTCCCCGACGGCGGGCCGACGCTGGACTCGTGCGCCGACCCGGCGGAGTTCGCCGCCCGGATCGGCGCCGCCTTCGGCGACCGGTCGGCGGCCGACTGGCGGCGGCTGTGGCGGCGCGCCGAACGGGTCTGGGCCGCCTCGCACCGGGACATCCTGCGGCGGGCCGTCGACTCCCCCCGGGACCTGGCCGCGCTGGCCTGGCGGCTGGGCGACCTGGCCGCCATCGGGCCGGGCCGCACCCTGCGCGGGCTGGGCCGCAGCCACCTGTCCGACCCGCGGCTGCGGATGCTGCTGGACCGGTACGCCACGTACACCGGCGCCGACCCACGGCGGGCCCCGGCCGCGCTGGTCGCCGTCCCCTACGCCGAGTTGGCGTTCGGCGGCTGGTACCTGCGCGGTGGGTTGGGCACCCTCGCCGACGCGCTGCTCACCCGCTGCCTGGACCTCGGCGTGGTGGTGCGGACCGGGGCCACGGTCACCCGGATCGACGCCGCCGGCGGCCGGGTGCACGGCGTACGCCTCGCCGGCGTCGCCGCGCCGGTCCCGGCCGACGTGGTGGTGGCCAACGTGGACGCGCTGACCGTCTACCGGGACCTGCTGCCCTCCCCGCGCCGGCTGGCCGGGCTGGCCGATCGCAGCCTCGCCGGTTTCGTGCTGCTGCTCGGGGTGTCCGGCGAGAGCGGGCTGGCCCACCACAACGTCTTCTTCCCCCGCGACTACGACGCCGAGTTCGACGCGGTCTTCGGCCGGCCGGGGCACGGTGTGCGGGCCCGCCCGGCGGCCGACCCGACGGTCTTCGTCACCGTCGCCGACGACGAGATGGTCCGGCCGGCTGGACACGAGGCATGGTTCGTGCTGGTCAACGCCGCCCGGCACGGCACCGCCGCCGGTGCGGTGGACTGGCGGCGGCCGGGGCTCGCCGAGGCGTACGCGGACCGGATCCTGGATGTGCTGGCCGAACGCGGCGTGGACGTACGCGACCGGCTGGTGTTCCGGGAGATCCGCACCCCGGCGGACCTGGACGCGGCGACCGGCGCACCCGGTGGGTCGATCTACGGCACCGCCGGTGGGCTGCTGCGCCCCGCCAACCGGGGACCGGCGGCCGGGCTGTGGCTGGTCGGCGGCTCCAGCCACCCGGGCGGCGGCCTGCCGATGGTCACCCTCTCCGCCCAGATCGTCGCCGACGAGATCGGCCCCGCCTGGTAGGTGTAAGGAAGGGCCCCCTATTAACGCCTCCGGTAGAGGAAGGGCCCCTTCTTAACGCCCGCGCCCCGCGCACGGCGCACGGCGCACGGCGGGCGGCGGGCGGCGGGCGGCGGGCGCACGGTCAGCCGGCGTCGATGAGGGCGCGCCGGACGGTGGAGAGCAGCTGCCCGAGGCCGAACCCGGCCAGCAGCACCCACACGGCGGTCGCCATGGTGATGGTGCCGGCGGCCAGGTCCGGGTCGATCAGCCCGGTCAGGCCGGCCAGCAGCAGCCCGACCAGGGCCACCGAGACCCGGGTGGGCCGCTCCCCCACCGTCACCGCGCCGATCTCCCGCATGCCGGCGGAGATCGCCCGGGCCCGCACGTACTCGTGCAGCCAGGACAGCGCGCCACCGGCGGCGACCAGCGCGCCGGGCGCGCCGATCAGCCAGAACGCGACCAGCCAGGCCACCTCGCCGAGCCGGTCGGCCAGCGAGTCGTAGACGTAGCCGAGTCGGGTGGTCCGCCCGGTGGCCACCGCCACCGCCCCGTCCACGCTGTCCGCGACCGCGGCCAGCAGCACGAACAACGCGCCCAGGAACGGCCCGTCACCGGGTCGTACGGCGAACAGCGGCACGCAGGCGCAGAGCAGCACACCGACCACGGTGACCGGGGTGGGGCCGACCCGCAGCCGGCCGAGCACGTAGCCGACGTGGTAGGCGAAGCGCAGCCAGGCACGGACGACCGGGGCCGCCGCCCGGGGGTCGAAACCGCCGTGCAGCCGTGCCCAGGCCGTCGCGTACTGGTCCCAGTTCAGCTGTGTGCCCACCACGGATCAACCGTCGCAGCGGGTCTCAGGTGTCGCGGCACGCCGGCTCACACCCGGGCGCCGGCCTGGAGGTGCTGCCAGACCTCCCGGGTGGCCGTCGACCGGTTGAGGGTGATGAAGTGGATCCCTGGCACGCCCTCGTCGAGCAGCCGGGCGCACATCTCGCTGGCCTGCTCGATGCCGAGCCGACGGACCGCCTCCGGGTCGTCGGCGACCCGTTCGAACCGCGCGGCGAGGGCCGGCGGGAACGGCGCCCCGGAGAGCTGCACCGAGCGCGCGATGGTGCCGATCTGGGTCACCGGCATCACGCCGGGCAGGATCGGGGTGTCGCAGCCGGCCGCGGCCACCCGGTCGCGCAGCCGCAGGTATTCCTCGGCGTCGAAGAACATCTGGGTGATCGCGAACTCCGCCCCGGCCCGGCACTTGCGCACGAAGTGCGCGGTGTCCGCGTCGATGTCGGGCGAGCGCGGATGTTTGTAGGGGAAGGCGGCGACACCCACGCTGAAGTCGCCCGAGTCGCGCACCAGCCGGACCAGGTCCTCGGCGTAGAGCACCCCCTCCGGGTGCGGGATCCACTCGGCGTTCGGGTCGCCCGGCGGGTCGCCCCGGACCGCGAGCACGTTGCGCACGCCCGCCCCGGCGAGCCGGCCGATGACGTGCCGCAGCTCGGCCACCGAGTGGTTGACCGCGGTCAGGTGGGCCATCGGCAGCAGGGTGGTCTCGGTGGCGATGCGCTCGGTCAACGCGACCGTGGTGTCCCGGGTCGATCCGCCCGCGCCGTAGGTGATCGAGACGAAGGACGGCCGCAGCGACTCCAGCTCGCGGATCGCCTGCCACAGCAGCCGTTCGCCCTGCGCCGTCTTCGGCGGGAAGAACTCGAACGAGAAGGTCGGTTGGTGGTCACGGATCAGCTCCCCGATCGCCGGCTGCGGATTGGGGAGGACGGAGGGAAGACCGAGCGCCACGTCACGACTCTAGCGGGCCGGACCCACCGCACCCACCGGCTTGTCCGCCGCCGGCCGGCCGGTGGGACACCGACGCCGCCGGGCCCGCCGGGGCCGGGCCGCCGACGCGGGCGTACGCGCAGGTCGGGCCGGTGGAGGGCGGAGAACGTCGTACCCCCGGGGTAGTCATGGGGGCAGCGCGGGGCGGTCGGGTCGGACGTCCGGGGGCACGCGCGGGGGTCAGTCATCCGCCACGGTGGCGTGTCGACCCGCCCGGTCGACGCGGCACCATCCGCCGACGCCCGCCCGGAGACCCGATGACGTCGCTCCCGCCGCCTGACCCGCCGCGCCTCGGTCCCCTGTTCGCCCGCCTCCGGCTGGCCCGGGGGTGGAGTCAACGCCGGCTCGCCGCCGAGCTGTGCGCCGTCTCCGGCCAACCGACGCTCAGCCGGCACGAGATCTCCCGGTGGGAGCGGCAGCTGCGCGTTCCCGGTGGGTTCTGGCTGGGCTGGCTCGCCGTCGTGCTGGCCGTACCGCTCGACGTGCTGGTGGGCGCGGCGGCCCGCACCCGGCGCACCGACCCGCCGCGGACCGCCGCGGCGGCACCGGCCGGACGCTCCGGACCGGGCCGCGACGACCGGGCGGACCGTGGTCGCGGCGGGCCGACCGGGTCCCGCCGAGCCGCTGCCGGACGCCGCCCGGCGGCGGGCCGGCCCGCGCGGGGCCGCCCCGGACCCGACCCGGTTCTCCGGTGGCCCGGGCCATCCGCCCGGTCACCGGGCGCCGCCGAGCGGGCGGCGCGTCGCGACCCCGGCGGTGGACCGCGCACGGCCCCGACCCGCTAGCGTCGTGGGGTGACCCACGCTGCTCCCGTTTCTCCCGTCGACCGCGCCGGGCTACGTCAACGGATCGACAAGTCCCTGTCCGCGTTCCTGGCCGGTCAGCGCGCCTGGATGGCCGGCGTGGACGACGCGCTCTCGCCGGTCGCCGAGGCGATCGAGGCGTTCGTCCTGGGCGGCGGCAAGCGGCTCCGGCCGGCCTTCGCCTACTGGGGATACCGGGGCGTCGGCGGCGTGGACACCGACCAGGTGGTCACCGCCCTGGCCGCGCTGGAGTTCGTCCAGGCCAGCGCGCTGATCCACGACGACCTGATGGACCGCTCGGACACCCGGCGGGGTGAGCCGGCGGTGCACCGGAGGTTCGCCGCCCGGCACAAGGCGGCCGGCTGGGAAGGCGACGCGAACGGCTTCGGCGACGCCGCCGCCATCCTGCTCGGTGACCTCTGCCTGGTCTGGTCCGACGAGCTGCTGCACTCCGCCGGGCTCGATCCGGCCATGGTGGCCCGCGCCCGGCCGGTGTTCGACGAGATGCGGACCGAGGTCACCGTCGGGCAGTACCTCGACGTGCTGACCCAGGCCACCGGTGACACCTCGGTGGAGCGGGCCGGGAAGGTGGCCCGGTACAAGTCGGCGAAGTACACCGTCGAGCGGCCGCTGCTGCTCGGCGCCGCGCTGGCCGACGCGCCGGCGGAGGTCCGCGCGGCGTACTCCGCCTACGGCCTGCCGCTGGGTGAGGCGTTCCAGCTCCGCGACGACGTGCTGGGGGTGTTCGGCGACCCGGCGCAGACCGGCAAACCGGCCGGCGACGACCTGCGGGAGGGCAAGCGGACCTACCTGGTGGCGGCGACCCTGGAAGCCACCGACGAGGCGGGTCGGAGGCTGCTGCTCGACGGTCTCGGCGACCCGGGGCTGGACGAGGCGCGCGTCGCCCGGCTCCGCGAGTTGATCACCGACGCCGGCGCGCTGGCCCGTGCCGAGCAGCGGATCACCACGCTGACCGAGGCGGCGCTGGCCGCGCTGGGCACCGTCGACCTGGACACCGAGGCCCGGCAGACCCTGGTCGACCTGGCCATCGCCGCCACCCGCCGCCCCGCCTGACCACCCCACCCCGCCGCCGGGTCCGCCGCCCCGGACCCGGGGGAGGTGGGGGGTGGGGGTCAGAAGCCAAGGGCTTGAGCGCGGCGCTTGACCTCGCGGGCCTGGTCGCCGCCGAGAGCGGTGGCGGGGGTGCCGCCGGGCAGGGTGTCGTCCTGCTCGTACAGCCAGCGCAGCGCGGCCTCGTCGTCGTAGCCGTTGTCGGCCAGCAGGTTGAGCACACCGGGCAGGTGCTTGCGTACGGTGTCGTTCGCCACCAGGTCGGCCGGGATCCGCCGGATGCCGTCGCGGCGGACGGCGAGCAGCTCACGGTCCCGGATCATCTGGTGGACCTTGCTGATCGACACGTCGAAGCGTTCGGCGACGTCCGGCAGGGTCAGCCAGGCCGCCGGGTCGGCGGGGCCGGCGAGGTCGGCGTCGGAGACGCCCTTGTCGGCGGGTACGGAGTCGGTCACCCGAACACCCTGCCACGTCCCGCCCGGCCCGGGCCAACGGCACCCCGGAGCACCGCACCGACCGGGGCGGACGACCGGGCGAGCGCGGCGGGACGCCCGCTGTCAGGGGCCGGCGGTAGCATCCTGTTCTACCCTCACCTCCTGGGCACATTCACCTCCTGGACACATAGACCCTCCTGGACACATAGACTGCCTGCCGATGGACACACAGGTCGCCGACACGTTGCTGGGCTCGCTGATCGACGGGCGCTACCGCATCCGCGGTCGCGTGGCTCGTGGCGGCATGGCGACCGTCTACACCGCCACCGACGAGCGCCTGGAGCGCACCGTGGCGGTCAAGATCATTCACCCGTCCCAGAAGCCGGACACCCGGGCCCGGATGGCCGGCTTCGTGGCGCGGTTCACCGACGAGGCGAAGACCATCGCGCGGCTGACCCACCCCAACGTGGTCGCCGTCTACGACCAGGGCACCCACGCCGGCATGCCCTACCTGGTGATGGAGTACGTGCGCGGCCGCACCCTGCGTGACGTGCTGGCCGAGCGCCGCCGACTGAACCCGGACGAGGCGCTCGCCATCACCGAGCAGATGCTCGCCGCGATCGCCGCCGCGCACCGGGCCGGGCTGGTCCACCGGGACGTCAAGCCGGAGAACGTGCTGGTCGCCGAGGCGCCCACCGGGGGTGCGGCCAACCTGATCGACAGCGTGGTCAAGGTGGCCGACTTCGGGCTGGCCCGGGCGGTCGAGGCGAGCGCCGACGACGAGCAGGGCACCCAGCTGATGGCCACCGTGGCGTACGTCGCGCCGGAGCTGGTCACCGACGGCCACGCCGACCCGCGGACGGACGTCTACTCGGCGGGCATCGTCCTGTTCGAGATGCTCACCGGCCGGGTGCCCTACGACGGCGACCGGCCGGTCGAGGTCGCCTGGCAGCACGTCGACCGCGACGTGCCGGCGCCCTCGACCCTGGTGCCCGGGCTGCCCCGGGCGCTGGACGACCTGGTCGGCCGGGCCACCCGCCGGGACCCGGGCGCCCGTCCGACCGACGCCGGCGCGATGCTGGCCGAGGTGCAGGTCGCCCGGGACGACCTGGGCAACCCCAACACGCGTACCGCGGTGCTGCGCCGGGTGACCGACGAGCCGATGGCTCAGCCGACCATGATGGTCGCGGCGGTCCAGCCGGCGCAGCGGCCCACCTGGGCCCGACTGCCCGAGACCGGCGGCGGGCAGCGGGCCGGCCGACGCCGGGCGGCGCCGGAGCAGGGCGACGACCTCTGGTCCCGGCTCGGCGCGCTG
The DNA here is from genome assembly GCF_003626595.1 of Micromonospora endolithica. Taxonomy (GTDB): domain Bacteria; phylum Actinomycetota; class Actinomycetes; order Mycobacteriales; family Micromonosporaceae; genus Micromonospora; species Micromonospora endolithica. The sequence continues at coordinate 785,626 of NZ_RBAK01000001.1, forward strand.
CGCGCCCGGGTGCTCGGTGACCCTCGGGGCCGGGTCGCGGTGGCCGCCGCCGTGGTGGTCCTCGGCCTGGTCGCGGCCATCGGTGGCTGGTGGGTCGGCGTCGGTCGCTACACGGTCGCGCCCCAACTGGTCAGCCTCAGCAAGGCCGAGGCCGAGTCGCAGGCCACCCGCGGCGGTTTCCAGCTGGCGTACGCCGAGCCGCGGTTCGACGAGAAGGTCCCGAAGGACGGCGTCCTCGCCCAGGACCCGAGTTCGGCCAGCCGGATCGAGAAGGGCGGCACCATCACGCTGACGCTCTCCCTCGGCCCGGAACGGTTCGGGGTGCCCGACGTGGTGGGCAAGGAGTTCGAGCTGGCCGAGGCCGACCTGGCCGACGCCAAGCTGGTGGTTGCCAGGGGCACCGCCCGCTACGACGACAACCTGCCCGAGGGCGTGGTGGTGGACACCAACCCGAAGGTGGGCGCCCAGGTCAAGCCCGGCGACAAGGTGACCGTGATCCTCAGCAAGGGCCGTGCGCCGATCACGGTGCCGAACGTGGTCGGCAAGAACCTCAACGAGGCCCGGGCGATCCTCGCCCAACTGGGTCTGGTGCTGGTCGAGCCGCCCACCGGGAAGGAATCGGACAAACCCAAGGACGAGGTGCTCGGGCAGAGCCCGGCCGACGGCGCCGGCGTGGAGAAGGGCACCCAGGTCAAGCTGGAGATCAGCAACGGGCCGCCGCTGGTCGTGGTGCCCCGGGTGGTCGACCTGCCGTGCCCGCAGGCCAAGCAGACCCTGGAGAGCCAGGGCTTCCCGGTCGCCGTGCAGTTCAACCCGAACGGCCTGACCCGCTTCCAGAACCCCGGCGAGAACGCCCAGGTGCCACCGGGCACCCAGGTCACCATCGGATGCCTGTGACGACCGTGGACGCCTACCGGCCGGTCGGCACGCACACGCCGACCTCCGGCGGTCTGGCGAAGGCGGCCCTGCCGTACGTGGACGCGACCGGCGCCGAGGTGGTGCAGGTCTATGTCTCCAACTCGCGGGGCTGGGCGCTGCCCCCGGGTGACCCGGCGCAGGACGTGCTGTTCCGCGACGGCTGCGCCGAGCGGGACGTCCCGGTGTTCATCCACGCCTCACTGCTGGTCAACCTGGGCTCCCCCACCGCCGCGACGGTGCAGCGGTCCGCGGAGACCCTGGCACACGCCCTGCGCCGGGGCACCGCGATCGGGGCCCGTGGGGTGGTGTTCCACGCCGGCAGCGCGGTCGACGCGGGACACGCGGACGCGGCGATGACCCAGGTTCGCGAGACGCTGCTCCCCCTGCTGGACTCGGTCGCCGCGGCCGGTGGACCGATGCTGCTCGTCGAGCCCAGCGCCGGCGGCGGCCGGTCCCTGGCCTCGCGGGTCGAGCAGCTCGGGCCCTACCTGGACGCGGTCGAGCGGCACCCCTGGCTCGGGGTCTGCTTCGACACCTGCCACGCGTGGGCGGCCGGGCACGACCTGGCCGCCGAGGGCGGCATGACCGCGACCCTGGACACCCTGGTGGCGACGGTGGGTGCGGGCCGGCTGCGGCTGGTGCACGCCAACGACTCGAAGGACCTGTGCGGCTCCACCCGGGACCGGCACGAGAACATCGGCAAGGGCTCGATCGGCGAGCCCGCCTTCGCCGAGCTGATGGCGCATCCGGCCACGGCCGGCATCCCGGTCGTGGTGGAGACCCCGACCGAGAAGCACGAGGGGCACGCCGTCGACGTGGCGACCCTCAAACGCCTCCGCCCCTGACCGCCCGGGTCAGGCGCGGAGGATGGTGGTCAGGGCGTCGGCGGCGCGGTCGACGGCGTCGTCGTCCACGTCCATGTGGGTGACCAGGCGTGCGGTACGCGGGCCGAGCACCGAGACCAGCACCCCGCGGGCGCGGGCGGCGGCGGCCAGGGCGTGCGCGTCCAGCGGAGCCTTGGTCAGGTCCAGGGGCACCAGGTTGGTGCGTACCGTGGTGGCGAGCACCCCGAACGGGGCGATCGCCTCGGCGAGCCGGGCGGCCTTCGCGTGGTCGGCGGCGAGCCGGTCGATGTGGTGCGCGAGGGCGTACCGGCCGGCGGCCGCGAGCACACCCGCCTGCCGCATCCCGCCGCCCATCCGCTTGCGGACGAAGCGGGCCCGCTCGATCTTCTCCGCGCTGCCCACCACGAGCGAGCCGACCGGCGCGCCGAGGCCCTTGGAGAGGCAGACCGACAGGGTGTCGAAGAGCGCGCCGTACTCGGCCAGCGGCACCCCGTCGGCGACGTGCGCGTGCCAGATGCGGGCACCGTCGCAGTGCAGCGCCACCTGCGCCTCGTCCGCGACCCGGCGCAGCTCGCGGAGGGTGGCCAGGGGGATCACCCCGCCACCGCCCCGGTTGTGGGTCTGCTCGACGGCGATGGCCCGGGTGGGCACCGCCCAGTACCCGTCCGGCCGGATCATGGCGGCGACCACGTCCGGGTCGACGTCCGCACCGACCGCCGGCCAGGTCCGCGAGGAGATCCCGCCGTACGCGGCCGCCGCGCCGATCTCGTACGTCACCACGTGCGCGTCGGCGTCGCACAGCAACTCGTGCGCCGGGGGGACCACGAGTTGCAGGGCGATCTGGTTGGCCATCGACCCGGTCGGGGCGAACAGCGCGGCCTCGTGCCCGAAGAGCGCGGCCACCTCGGCTTCCAGCGCGTTGACGGTGGGGTCCTCGCCGTAGACGTCGTCGCCGACCTCCGCGGCGGCCATCGCCGCCCGCATCCCGGCGGTGGGCCGGGTGACGGTGTCGGACCGGAGATCGATCACGCTGTCAGCCACGGAGCATCTCCGCCACCAGGAAGGCCAGCTCCAACGACTGCTGGGTGTTCAGTCGCGGGTCGCAGGCGGTCTCGTAACGGCCGGGCAGGTCGAGGTCCTCGATGCCCTGGGCGCCGCCGAGGCACTCGGTGACGTCTTCGCCGGTCAACTCGACGTGCAGGCCGCCGGGGTGGGTGTCCAGGCCACGGTGCACCTCGAAGTAGCCGAGCACCTCGTCGACGATGCGGTCGAAGTGCCGGGTCTTGTAGCCGTTGGACGACTCGTGGGTGTTGCCGTGCATCGGGTCGCACTGCCAGACCACCTTGGCACCGGCGGCGGCGACCTTGGCCACGATCGGGGGCAGGGCGTCGCGGACCCGGTGGTTGCCCATCCGGCTGATCAGGGTGAGCCGGCCGGGGACGTTGTCCGGGTTGAGCTTCTCGCACAGCTCGATCGCCTCGTCCGGCGTGGTGGTCGGGCCGAGCTTCACGCCGATCGGGTTGGCGATGCGGGAGATGAAGTCGATGTGCGCGCCGTCGATCTGCCGGGTGCGCTCACCGATCCAGAGGAAGTGCCCGGACAGCCCGTACGCGCGGTCGCCGGAGACCCGGGTGAGCGCCCGGTCGTACTCCAGGGCGAGCGCCTCGTGCGAGCAGTAGAGGGTGACCGTGCGCAGGGCCTCCTCCTCGGTCATCCCGCAGGCCCGGATGAACGCCAACGCCCGGTCGATCTCCCGGGCGATGGCCTCGTAGCGCTCACCGGCCGGGGAGTTGCGCACGAAGCCCTTGTTCCAGTCGTGCACGGCGTGCAGGTCGGCGAGGCCGCCGCCGAGGTAGGCGCGGAGCATGTTCATCGCGGCGGCCGAGTTCGCGTACGCCCGGATCATGCGCTGCGGGTCGGCGACCCGCGCCTCCGGTGTGGCCTCCAGACCGTTGATCATGTCGCCGCGGTAGGCCGGCAGCCCGCGGGCGTCGGTCGGCAGCGACCGGGGCTTGGTGTACTGCCCGGCGACGCGGGCGACCTTCACCACCGGCAGCGACGCGCCGTAGGTCAGGACGATCGCCATCTGGAGCAGGGTGCGCGCGTTGGCCAGCAGGTGGCTCTCGGTGTTGTCGACGAAGGTCTCCGCGCAGTCGCCGCCCTGGAGCAGGAACGCCTTGCCCTCGCAGACCAGGGCCAGGCGCTGGCGGAGCTGGTCGACCTCGTAGGGCGCGACCACCGACGGCACGGTGTCCAGGACCTTGCAGACCTCGGCGACCTGGCCCGGGTCCGGCCAGGGCGGGGTCTGCTGACGCGGCAGCTCCCGCCACCGGTCCAGGCCGAGGGCTGCGTCCTCGGCGGAGTCGACGGTCGGGCGGCTCGTCTGCAGACCGGGGCTGCCCACCGCGGGATGGCTCAGCTGGTGCCACTCATGGCGCATGACAGAAAGCGTACGGCGACCGGATGGACATGGGGTCCCCGAGGGGCATGGTTCCGGCTGTTGAGAGCCGGCTCACCGACGGGCAGTTCAGGGGGTCGCGGCGGGCTCCGGGGTGTTGCCGCCGGGCGCCTCGCCGGCGATGCACCAGTCGGCACCGTCGCGGGTGACGGTGAACAGCAGCGCCCGGGTCACCTTCCGCGAGCCGACGGTCACCGAGACGGAGGCGCTGACCTGCTGGCCGAGCCCGCCCGCCCGGACGTCGACGATCTCCGCCTGCGGCACCTGGAAGTGGTCGGCGAAGTCGCCGTTGGGGCCGGTCGCGGACGCGTCGAAGCTCTGGTGCAGGGCGGCGCAGAGTTGGCTGCGCCCGGCCGCGACGTCCTTGGCGGTCATCGCGTCGAGGTAGGCCTGGACCCGCTCGCGGGACTTCGCGGCGGCCTCCTCGGCGGGGGCCCGGCCGGGTTTCTCGGCGGGCTTCTCGTCGTCCCCGACGATCCCGCATCCGAGCAGGGCCGACGGCAGGACGGCCAGGGCCAGCACAACCGTCGCCACCCTCCGGTGCGTCACCCGCATCGCCACCTCCGTCGCCACCGGCATCGAACCCGTTGACCGGCGAGTCTGTCACATCGGTCCCGGCTCATGTCGCTCCCGTGGCACCGGAGGTCGCCGCCACCGCCAGAAGGACCGGCCCCAGACGTCGCCGAAGGCGCCACCCGGACCGACCGGAGGCGTCGCGGGCGGCGCGCTGGCCCGGCGGGACCCGGCGTAGGACGATGTCCGCGGGAGGTGATCGGCATCCTCACGGTCACATCGGTCGACACGGCGCACCTCGATCCGAGCGAGCGGTTCGACTTCTGGCACGACCTGGTGGCCCGGGAGTCCGCCAGCGCCCGGATCAGCAGCGCGCACGCCGCCGACTTCACCGCCTCCGCCCGGGTCGTCGACCTCGGCACGGTCAAGCTCTCCGCGTGGCGGTACCCGTCGCTGGACCTGCGCCGCACCGCACGGATGATCAGCAGCACCGATCCGGAGCTGTACCAGTTGGCGCTGCCCCTGTCCGGCCGGGGCACGGTGACCCAGCAGGAGCGGACCGGCCCGCTCGACCCGGGCGGCTTCGCCCTCATCGACACGGTCCGTCCGCACGGGTCGTCCCACCGGCCGGTCGCCGCCTCCCGGCTGCCGCTGTCGACCCTGACCGCCCTGATCCCGCACAGCGCCCTGCCGGTCCCCCACTACCGCGACGGAGGGTCCCGGATCGGCCGGATCCCCGCCGACCGGGGGATGGGCCTGCTTTTGGCCCAGTTCCTCCGCCAGGTCGTCGACCACCCCGAGCAGTACGCCCCCGCCGACGCCACCCGGCTGGACGCCGCCGCCCTCGCCCTGATCGCCGGCACGGTCGCCGCCGGCCTGGGCGCGGAGGACGCCCTGCCCGCCGAGGTCCGGGCCGGTGGCCTGCGGGCCCGGATCGAGGCGTTCGTCCGGCGGAACCTGGACGACCCGGCGCTGGGCCCGGCGACGGTGGCGCAGGCGCACCATCTCTCGGTCCGCTCGCTGCACCGGCTGTTCGAGGGGTCGCCGACCACGGTCGCGGCGCTGATCCGCACGCTGCGACTCCAGCGGTGCCGGCAGGACCTCGAAGACCGGCGACTGCGACATCTCTCGGTCCGGGACATCGGCCGCCGGCGGGGCTTCAGCGATCCCGCCCACTTCAACCGGGTGTTCCGCGCCGCGTACGGGATCTCCCCGGGCGAGCACCGGCAACGATCCGACGGCGGCTGACGCGCGGGCGGGGAGGGACCCGGTGCATGGTCCCTCCCCGCCGTGTGGGTGGTGCGTCGGCACTCGGCGTCAGCCGAGACCGCCCTTGATGGCGCCGATCAGCTCGCCGTTTCCGGTGTCACCGGAGAGCTCCCAGAAGAAGGCGCCACCGAGGCCCTGGTTCTTCGCGTACGTCATCTTGCCGTTGATCGTGGACGGGGTGTCGTAGCTCCACCAGTTGCTGCCGCACTTGGCGTACGCCGTGCCGCCGACGGTGCCGGTGGCCGGGCAGGTGTTCTTGAGGACCTTGTAGTCCTCGATGCCCTGCTCGTAGGTGCCGGGCGCCGCACCGGTGGCGCTGCCGCCGGGTGCCGTCTGGGTGACCCCGGTCCAGCCCCGGCCGTAGAAGCCGATGCCGAGCAGCAGCTTGTTCGCCGGGATGCCCTTGCTCTTGAGCTTCTGGATGGCCGCGTCGGACCAGAAGCCCTGCTGCGGGATGCCGCTGTAGGAGTAGAGCGGCGAGTGCGGTGCGGTGGGTCCCTGCGCGGCGAAGGCGCCGAAGTAGTCGTACGTCATCGGCATGATCCAGTTGAGGTGCGTCGCGCCGCCGGCGTAGTCGGCGGCGTCGATCTTGCCGCCGTTGCTGCCGTCGGCGGTGATCGCGGCGGTGACCAGCGCCGACGAGCCGAACTTGGCGCGCAGCGCGCTCACCACGTTCTTGAACGCGGCGGGGCCGCTGGCGTCACAGGTGAGGCCGCAGGCGTTCGGGTACTCCCAGTCGACGTCGATGCCGTCGAAGACGTCGGCCCAGCGCGGGTCCTCGACCAGGTTGTGGCAGCTCTCGGCGAAGGCGGCCGGGTTCTGCGCGGCCTGGGTGAAGCCGCCGGACCAGGTCCACCCGCCGAAGGACCAGATCACCTTGATGTGCGGGTACATCTTCTTGAGCTTGCGCAGCTGGTTGAAGCTGCCGCGCAGCGGCTGGTCCCAGGTGTCGGCGACGCCGTCCACGCTGTCCGCGGCGGTGTACGCCTTCTCGTAGTCGGCGTAGCTGTCGCCGATGGTGCAGCGACCGCCGGTGGTGTTGCCGAACGCGTACAGGATGTGGGTCAGCTTCGACGCCGAGCCGCTGGTGTGGATGTTCTTCACGTGGTAGTTGCGGGCGTAGACGCCCCACTGGGCGAAGTAGCCGACGACCTTCTTGTCGCCGGTGTTCGGCGGCGGGGTGGTCGGCGGCGGGGTGGTGGGGGGCGGCGTGGTCGGCGGCGCGGTCGTCGGCGGGGCCGTGGTGGGCGGGGCCGTGGTGGGCGGCGGGGTGCCGCCACCGGCGCAGGGCGCGCCGTTGATGGTGCAGTTCAGCGGCGCCCGGTAGGGCCCGCTGCCGTTGTATCCCCAGCTGAAGGCGGCACCGGGCGCGAGCGGTCCGGCCCAGCTCTTCTTCACCGCGACGTAGTGGTCGCCGGTGCGGGTCACGTCGGCGTCCCAGGAACTGCTGATGCTGGTGCCCGCGGGCAGGTCGAACTCGATGCGCCAGGTGCTGACGGAGGCGTTCGAGCCGTTGGTGACGGTCACCCGCGTCTCGTGGCCGGTACCCCAGTCCTGGGCCTTGGCGAAGGCCGCGGTCACGCTGCCGGCACCGAAGGCCGAGGCCATCGGCACCGTGGCGGCGGTCACCGCCATCACGGCCCCGACCCAGAGGGCGCGGCGGAGCGATCTCTTCATGTGGCGTCACCCCAAACAGTTAGGAAACTTTCCAGAAGATGCTGAGACGCTACTCACGGCGTCATCACTTCGTCAAGATGTGCATCTATCGATTTCCGGTGGGAGCGTGACCGCCCGTCCGGACCGCCCGGCTCGACCGACCGTGGCGGCATCTCCCGCGCCCGCCCCGGCGGAACCCCGATCGCGGCGGCGTAGCCTCGCCCCATGACCGTCTTCGACATCCGGATCGACGCCTTGGGCGGCGGACCCGCCGACCTCGCGCGGTACCGCGACCACGCGCTGCTGGTCGTCAACGTGGCCAGTCGCTGCGGCCTGACCCCGCAGTACGCCGGCCTCCAGTCCCTGCACGACGAGTACGCCGACCGCGGTCTGGTGGTGCTGGGCGTGCCGTGCAACCAGTTCGCCGGGCAGGAGCCGGGCAGCGCCGCGGAGATCAGCGACTTCTGCCAGGTCAACTACGGGGTGACCTTTCCGCTGACCGAGAAGGTGGACGTCAACGGCCCGGACCGGCACCCGCTGTACGCCGCGCTGGCGGACACCCCGGACGCCGACGGGCACGCCGGGGATGTGCGGTGGAACTTCGAGAAGTTCCTGGTGGGCCCGGACGGCGCGGTGGCCGCGCGGTTCGCCCCGACCGTCGCACCGGACGCCGCCGAGCTGCGCGCCGCGATCGAGAAGGTCCTGCCGCCGGCCGCCTGACCGACGGAGGGCCCCGGGGTACGCCCCGGGGCCCTCCGCGGTGCGGTGTCAGTTACCGCACGCCTGGCCGTTGAGCGTGAACGCCGTCGGCGTCGGGTTCTGCCCCGACCAGGTGCCGTTGAAGCCGATGCTGGTCGAGGCGCCCGGGGCGAGCCGGCCGTTCCAGCCCATGCTGTCCGCGGTGACGCTCACCCCGGTCTGCCGCCAGGTCGCCGACCAGCCCTGGCCGACCCGCTGCCCGGCGTTCGGGAAGTCGAAGGCCAGCCGCCAGCCGTCGATCGGGACGGCGGTGCCGTTGGTGATGGTGACGGTCGCGGTGAAGCCGCCCGGCCAGCTGTTCGCCGCGTACGCCACCCGGCAGGCGCCGTCCGGTCGGTGCGCGGTGCGGGCCACCAGTTCCGGCGAGGCCGCCGAGACGTTGCCCGCCGCGTCCCGCGCGGTCACCACGAAGGTGTACGACCGGTCCGACGACAGCCCGGTGACGGTGACCGACGGGCCGGTGCTGCTGGCCACCTTCACGGTGGTGCCGCCGTCCACCCGGTGCACGTCGTAGCCGGCCACCCCGACGTCGTCGGTGGACGCCGCCCAGCTCAACGCGATGCTGTTGCCGGTGACAGCGCCCGCCACCGGCTTACCGGGCGCGGTCGGCGCGGTGGTGTCCTCGCCGGCGCCGCGCGGCAGCACGATCATGGTCACCGAGTTGGCGCCGAAGGTGCCGGTGAAGCCGGTGGCACCGACCGGCTGGTCCGCCTGGCGCACGATGCCGGTCAGGTCCGCGCCGCTGTAGCGGTAGACCTCGGCGGTGCCGGTGGAGGCGCCGGTGAGCGAGACCGGGCTGGTCAGCTCGTCGCCGGTCTTGTTCACCACGACCATGGTCAGCGCTCCGTCGCCGCTCCGCTCGGCCGCGTAGATCGCCAGCTTCCCCTGGTCGGCGCTGGTGGCCCGCACCGAGGTATCGCCGAACGCCCCGCCCCGGCCGTCGTAGTTGCGGTAGATCCGGAAGGCGTGGGCCACCGGCTGGTCGGCCTCCGGCGCGGTCCACAGGTTGGCCATGTCCAGGCCCTCGCGGCCGAAGATGCCGAGGATGTCGGCCTGGGTGAGCGCCCCGTTGAGGTGCCCGTACGCGCCCCAGTTGTACTCGGTGATCGCGACCTTCGTGCCGGGGTAGTGCCGGTCCACCAGCTCCCGCATCCGCGGGATCATCCGCACCGGCTGGTCGATCCAGCTCTCGTCGACGTACGTCGGGTCCCAGAGCTGCCGGGTGGAGCGCAGCCGACGCTCCTGGGTGGCCGCGTCGCCGGGCTCGTTGCTGTGCACACCGGCCTGCTGCGGGTAGATGTGGATGTCGAAGTAGTCCAGGATGCGCTCGCCGTGCTCCTGCTCGTAGGCGCGCATCTGGTCCAGGTACCAGGGGCCGAGCTCCTGACCGTCGTGGGCGGCCCGGTCCGGCGGGTTCGACCAGCAGCCGGTACGCGAGCAGACGTCCTGGTCGAGGCCGGAGAAGCGGATCGAGTTGAGTCCCCAGCCGACCGGCCCCAGGGTCTTCGCGTCCGGGTCCGCCCCCTTGATCGCCGCGGCGTACGCGTACGTCCGGTCCCGCAGCTCGTCGTAGCCGAGCCCCTCGGGGCGGACGTCGCGGTGGGTGGCGTGCCACAGGTCCGGCTCGTTGTCCAGGTTGTAGAACTGCACACCGCCGTCGGCCGCGCCGCCGAACTGGGTCTTCAGGTGCGTGACGAAGTCGGCGGCGTACTCCGGGCCGACCGCCACGCTGGTGTCGGTCGGGTCGTTGCCGGTGATCGGCGTGCCGTCCGGCTTCTTCCCGTTGCCGCAGTCCGGCGCCCACTGGTCGGTGGACTCCTGCGGGCCGTACTTGGCCACGCTGAAGCCGCAGGCGCGGGCCCGGTCCTTGGCCACCCAGCCGATCATCGGCAGCGTCATCAGCGTCCCGGTCCCGGTCGCCTTGTTCGCCGCGACGAACTCGTCGCTGTCGGAGCCCTTCGGCAGGCTGGCCGGGTCGGGATTGTCGTTCGGGATGTTCTCGAAGTACCAGTCCGAGGCCCGGTTGGTGGTGTCGTTGCGGAAGTTGTAGCGGGTGGTGGCGTTGCCGCCGTACCGGTTGACCGGCAGCCGGATGTCGCGGGCCAACTCCTCGGAGGCGAAGTTCATCCCGTAGACGTACGGACTGATCGGGTGCCGGCCGGCGGTGACGTCGACGGCGAGCGACGGCCCCGGGGCGGCAGCGGTGGCGGTGGACGGTGCAGGGACGACGGCGCCGACCGTGGCGGCCAACGCCACGGGCAGCAGCATGGTGCGAAATCGCACGGCCTTTACCTTTCGGTGGGGGTTCAGGCCGTCGATGGGAGCGCCGCACCAGGATTACGGTTTCCTGGCGCTCCGTCAACACCCGGTCACGATCAGCAGTACGTTGAGGACGGCCGGGCGATTGTCGACCAGCCCGGTGGGGAATGCCGGCACAGTGGACGGAGTTGGGACCGGTATGACAACCGTGGGACTTATCGGCAGTGGCAACATCGGCGGCACGGTGGCCCGGCTGGCGGTGGACGCCGGCTACGACGTGGTGCTGAGCAACTCGCGCGGACCGGAGACCCTCAAGGATCTGGTGGACGAGCTGGGTCCGCGGGCCCGCGCCGCGACGGCGGCCGAGGCCGCCCGGGACGGTGACCTGGTGGTGGTCACCATTCCGCTCAAGGCGTACCGGGACGTGCCGGCGGAACCGCTGGCCGGCAAGGTGGTCATCGACACCAACAACTACTATCCGCAGCGCGACGGCCAGATCCCGGAGCTGGACTCCGGCGCGACCACCAGCAGCGAGCTGCTCCAGCGGCACCTGCCGGACTCCCGGGTGGTCAAGCTCTTCAACAACATCTACTTCTCCCACCTGCGGTCGCTGGCCCGGCCGACCGGCAGCGCCGACCGCAGCGCGTTGCCGATCGCCGGTGACGACGCCGGCGCCAAGGCCGAGGTCACCGCCTTCCTGGACCGGGTCGGCTACGACGCGGTGGACGCCGGCCCGCTCGCCGAGGGCTGGCGCTACCAGCCGGACACGCCCGCGTACGGGATCGTCTACATGGTCGACCCGCAGGACTGGGAACGAGAGGCGCCCGGCGACGCCGCGAAGGTCCGCTCGGCCCTGGCCGCCGCCACCCGCTGACCACCCGCCCGTTCCGGTCCACCCGGACCGGAACGGGCGGCGTCCCGCGCGTCCGCCCGCCGCACCCGCGACACCGCGACACCGCGACACCGCGAGACGGTGCCGGAAGGGCGGGCGGGCACCGTGTCCGAGTTGCGTCCTAGTCCCATTAACGGGACTCTGGGGGGCGGACACCCGTACCGGACGCCACCGGAGGCGACATGCACCTGTTCCCCGCCACCCCACGCCGCCTGCTCGCGGCCACCGGCGCGCTCCTGCTCGGCACCACGACCGCGGTCGTCACCGGCGCGCCGACGGCGGCCGGGGCCGCCACGGTCGGCTACGTCCGGCTGGCGCACCTCTCCCCCGACACCCCCGCCGTGGACGTCTACCTGGACGCCCCCGGCGACGGGAAGCCGCAGGTCTTCCCCGCCGTCGGCTACGGGGTCGTCTCGACCTACCTGCCGCTGCCGGTCGGCCGCTACGCGGTCGCCATGCGCGAGGCCGGCGCACCCGCCGACGAACCGCCGGTGCTGACCACCGAGGTCGCGGTGACCAGCGGCTCCGCGCACACCGTCGCCGGGGTGGGCCGCTACGCCGACCTCGGACTGCGGGTGCTGCGCGACGATCTCAGCACCCCCGCCGCCGGCCGGGCCCGGGTCCGGGTCGTCCAGGCGTCGGTCCGCGCCCCGATCGTCGACGTGGCCGCCGCCGACGGACCCCGGATCGCCGAGGGCGTCCGCTTCGCCACCACCTCCGACTACCGGGAGGTCGAACCGGGTCGCTGGCGGCTGCGCCTGGGCGGTTCCGGGGGCCCCACGACGGACACCGAGGTCACCCTGGAGGGCGGGGCGGTCTACTCGCTGCTGGTGCTCGACGCCAAGCAGGGCGGGCTGACCACCGAACTGCGGCAGGACGCCGCGAGCGGAGCGGCCGTCGTGCCGGCGGGCGGCATCGACACCGGCGCCGGCGGCACCGCCGGGCGGTCCGCGTACCCCCTGGTGGCCGGCGGACTCGCGGTGGCCGCGCTGCTCGCGGGCCTCGTGCTGCTGCGGCGGCGCGGGCGTGGCACCTGGTGAACCGACGTCCCGGCCCGGCGGTCCGGCGGCACCGTGCCCGCCGGGCGCCGACGCTCGCGCTGGTCGCGGCCGGCGCGGCGCTGTGCGTGGCGGCGGGGACCGGGGTGGGGCTCGCCACCACGACCGACGGGCCGACGCCGGCCCCGGGATGGCGGCCGGGTTGCGCCGTCGACTGCCCGTCCGCAGGCGCGAGCGCCACGCCGCGACCGGCCCCCACCCGGGTACGCGTGCCACGGATCCGGGTGGACTCGCCGCTGACCGTGCTCGGGCTGGACGCCGCCGGAGCGGTCGAGGCACCGGCCGACTTCGCCACCGCCGGCTGGTACGGCGGCGGCCCGGTCCCCGGTGACCCCGGCCCGGCGGTGATCGCCGGGCACCTCGACTCCCGGGCCGGCCCGGCCGTGTTCGCCCGGCTCGGCGAGCTGCGGCCGGGTGACCTGGTGCAGGTGTGGCGCGGCGACCGCACGGTGTCGTTCCGGGTGACCGGCGCGGTGCGGGTACCCAAGGACCGCTTCCCCACCGAGGCCGTGTACGGCCCGACACCCGCCGCCGAGCTGCGCCTGGTCACCTGCGGCGGCGCCTTCGACCGGCGCACCGGGCACTACCGGGACAACGTGGTGGTCTTCGCGGTCGCCGACACGCCGACCGACGTCCTCCCCCACTCCGCCGCCGGCTGAGGTGCAAGGAAGGGCCCCCTATTAACGCCTGGTGCATAGGAAGGGCCCCCTATTAACGGAGCGAGCCGCGCGAGGGCGGAGCGAGCCGCGCGAGGGCGGCGGCGGCTGTCAGACCGGGCGGCGGCCGGCGAAGCCGCACTCGATCCGGTGGTACCACCGCACGTCGCTGTCCCCCTCCAGCCAGCACCAGAGCACCGGCCGGCCGTCCCGCTCACCGGGGAAGTCGAGTAACACCGGCGCGATGCCCTTGACCTGGATGTCGTGCGCGTGCAACTCGTCCACGACCGCGTGCATCCGCGCCTCCAGCCCCTTGACCTCGGGGCGTCCGCCGAGCGCGCTCACGCCGTGGTCGGCGAGGTCGGCCCGCAGCTCGGCCAGATCGGCGCGCAGCCGGATCAGTTCGTCGACGCGCGGGCGCAGCGTGGCCACGAGGTGCCGGGCCTGGGCGAGAGTGAACACGCGGCACAGTATGCGGCACGCGCGGAGCGGTCCGTCCGACTCGACCGGTCACCCGGCCTTTGCGGCCAGCTCCTGGGCCCGGTCCCGGGCCGCCTCCAGGGCGGCCAGCAGCGCCGCGCGTACGCCGTGCTTCTCCAGCTCCCGGATGGCGGAGATGGTGGTGCCGGCCGGCGAGGTGACCGCCTCGCGCAGCTTCACCGGGTGCTCACCGGAGTCCCGCAGCATCACCGCGGAGCCGATCGCGGTCTGCACGATCAGGTCGTGCGCCACCTGCCGGGGCAGTCCGAGCAGGATCCCCGCGTCGATCATCGCCTCGACCAGCAGGTAGAAGTATGCCGGGCCGGAGCCGGACAGGGCGGTCACCGCGTCCTGCTGGGATTCCGGCACCCGGATCGTCGCGCCCAGCGGCTTGAACATCTCCTCGGCCAGCGCCAGGTGCGCCCCGGTCGCGTGCGCGCCCGCCGAGATGGCGGTCATCGCCTCGTCCACCAGCGCCGGGGTGTTGGTCATGACCCGCACCACCGGGGTGCCCTCGGGCAGCCGGCGGCTGAAGAAGCTGGTCGGCAGGCCGGCGCAGAGCGAGATGACCAGCTTGTCCGCCGGCACCTTCGGGCCGATCTCGTCCAGCAGCGCCGCCGCGTCCTGCGGCTTGACCGAGACGGCGAGCACCTCCGCCTCGTCCACCGCGGTCAGGTTGTCCACCACCCGTACGCCGTAACGCGTGGTCAGTTCCTCCGCGCGGGCCGGCCGGCGGGCCGTGGCCAGCAGCCGGTCCACCGGCCAGCCCGACCGCAGCAACCCGGACAGCATCAACTCGCCGATCTTGCCCGCGCCGATCACCGCGACCGTGTGCACCGCACCCACCATGTCGCCGTACCTCTCTCCCCGGGACAGCGGGGCGCGGCGGACCCGCGGGCCCGCCGCGCCACCGGCCGTGCGTCAGTTGCCGAAGAAGACCTCGGCCTCGGCGTACCGCTCCAGCGGCACGGTCTTCAGCTCACGGGTGGCCTCGGCCAGCGGAACGCGGACGATGTCCGTGCTCTGCATCGCGACCATCTTGCCCCAGTCGCCCTCGTGCACCGCGTCGATGGCCTGCAGGCCCAGCCGGGTGGCGAGCACCCGGTCGAACGCGGTCGGGGTGCCGCCGCGCTGGATGTGCCCGAGCACGACCGTGCGGGCCTCCTTGCCGGTCTTGGCCTCCAGCTGCTCGGCCAGCCACTGGCCGATGCCGCCCAGCCGGACGTGGCCGAAGGCGTCCAGCTCCTGGTTGTGCAGGACCATCTGGCCGTCGAGCGGCTGCGCGCCCTCGGCGACCACGACGATCGGGGCGTACTGGTGCTGGAAGCGCTTCTCCACGTAGCCGGCGACCTGCTCGACGTCGAACTGCCGCTCCGGCAGCAGGATGACGTTGGCACCACCGGCCAGGCCGGCGTGCAGGGCGATCCAGCCGGCGTGCCGGCCCATCACCTCGACGACCAGGGTGCGGTGGTGGCTCTCCGCCGTGGTGTGCAGCCGGTCGATCGCCTCCATGGCGATGTTCACGGCGGTGTCGAAGCCGAACGTGTAGTCGGTGGCGCCGAGGTCGTTGTCGATGGTCTTCGGTACGCCGACCACGTGCACGCCCAGCTCGTAGAGCTTGGTGGCCACGCCGAGGGTGTCCTCGCCGCCGATCGCGATCAGGGCGTCGACGCCCTGCGCGGCGAGGTTCTCCTTGATCCGCTCGACCCCGTTCTCGATCTTGAACGGGTTGGTGCGGGACGAGCCGAGGATGGTGCCGCCGCGCGGCAGGATGCCGCGGACCTCGCCGATGCCCAGGGGGCGGGACAGGCCCTCCAGCGGGCCCTTCCAACCGTCCCGGAAACCCACGAACTCGTGACCGTAGTTGGTGACGCCCTTGCGGACCACCGCTCGGATCACCGCATTGAGACCTGGGCAGTCGCCGCCGCCGGTGAGCACGCCGATACGCATGATCTGGTCATCCTCCTGGGAGCATCAATGAAGCCCGGTTTGCCCCAGGATAGGTGTCACATCAGACCATCGGCGCCGTTGCCGGCCCGGGGCGGGCCGTCACTGCGCACTGTAGTCCGCGCGGGTGTACGCCGACCGGCCGCCCCGGGCACTCCCGGCTACCGGTCAGTAGCTGACCTCGCGGTTCTCCCCCGCCGCCGGCGGCTTGCCGGTCACCGCCGCCTTGGCGAAGCCGAGCAGGTTGACCACGGTGCTGCTCGGCGAGTCCCAGTACTCCGCGGAGCTGGCGCGCACCGTGATCAGGGTCAGGCCGGGGGTGTCCAGCCCGTCCGGGAACCACGTCTTGAGCAGCGGGTTCCACAACTGTTCGGCCTTGCTCCGGTCGAAGCCCTCGCGGGCGGTGCCGGACATCGACACCCACGCGTTGTGCTTCTGGTCGGAGAACGACACGTTCACCTCCGGGTTGACCCGGATCTGGCGCACCTTGGCCGAGTCCGCGTACGCGAAGAACCACAGGTCCCCGTCGAAATCGGCTTCCTGGAGACCCATCGGCCGGCTGACCGTACGGCCGTCCACGGCGGTCGTGGTCAGCATGCAGATCCGCGCCTGCCGGACCAGTTCGGTGACCCGTTGCCGCGCCTGCGCGACGTCACTCGGTTCGTTGCTCATGAGACCCTCCCTCGGCTCGACGCGAAATCCGTGCCCGGGACGGAACGGGCCAAACCTACGAACCGGTCATCGCCCGCCACCGGGCGAGGTTGTGCCGGGCGTCGACCAGCGCGTCGTGCCGGGCGGCGTCGGCGTCCGGCAGCGTCGGGCGGCCCCGGTCGTCCCAGAGCTGACGCAGCTCCTTGGTGAACCGGGGGATCTCCCGGGGCAGCGCCGGCATCGCTCCCCACAACTGGGCGAGCACCACGTGGTCGTACGCGGCGTACCAGGCCCACAGCTCCAACTGCTCCCCCGGCCGGTCGCGGACCGGCTCCAGCAGGAAGTCGTACAGCTCGTCGCGGATCCGCTCCCGGGACCGCCAGGCACGGTCGGCCGGCGAGGGCAGCTTGTCCAGCACGTTGCGGCGGACCCAGGGCACGGCCCGCGAGTCGTCGAACTCGGTGGAGACGGCGTAGAACTCCCGGCCGTACTCGTCGACCACGCCGATCGACACGAGGTCGACGATCCGGCCGTCCTCGATGAACTCGCAGTCGTAGAAGTAGCGGTAGACCATTCCCGCCATCCTCGCCGACGCCCCGCCGACGCCGGCGACCGGGGCGGCCCCACCACCGGCTCGGGCCGGCGCCGGCGCGCCCCGTCCCTGGTGGCGCGGGCCAGGGACTGTCACAGAAGTGACGTGAGGGCTGTACAGCACGCGACCGGACCGTCATGATCTGATGGATACCGCTACCGGACACCGAACCGGTGTCAGTTCACCTTGCGCAGGGCCTTGAGGGTTCACCCGGTGAGCGAGTTGTGGGTCCTTGACCGGGGAGGGGTTGGGCCGTGGAGATGCGCCTGCCGGAGCCGGGTGACGCCCTGACCGGCGTCGAGATGTTCACCGGTCTGGAGCCCGAGGTCCGGCAACGGGTGATCGCGGCGGCGGTGCCCCGGACCTACCGCAAGGGCCAGCTGCTGTTCGTGGAGAACGACCCGGGCGAGTCGCTGATCGTGCTGCGTCGCGGGGCGGTGGCCGTCTTCCGGACGGCGCCGACCGGCGAGCGGGCGATCCTGACCGTGATGCGACCGCCGGACGTCCTGGGTGAGGTCTCGCTGCTGGACGCCTCGACCCGGTCGACCTCGGCGGAGGCGATCGAGGACACCGCGGCGCTCGCGTTGAGCCGGGGGGCGTTCATGGAGCTGGTGCACTCCAACCCACGCATCCTGGACGCGGTGATGCGCTCGCTCGGCGGCCTCATCCGCCGGCTGACCGAGCAGAACGCCGACCACGTCTTCCTCGACCTGCCGGGCCGGGTGGCCAAGACGCTGGTCCGGCTGGCCGGCGAGAGCCAGGCCCCGATGATCACGATCGAGCTCAACCAGAGCCAGCTCGCGGAGATGGCCGGCGGCTCCCGGCAGAGCGTCAACCAGGCGATCGGGTCGTTCGCCAGCCGGGGCTGGCTGCGTACCGAGGGTCGCCGGATCGTGGTCACCGACGTCGCCTCGCTGCGTCGGCGGGCCGGCATGAGCGAGCGCTGACCGCGCCGCGTCGAGGGTCGGCGGCGCCGGCCGCCGCGCGACTCAGGCGGCGACCGGCTGTCGCGGCACCGGGGCGGGCTGCGCCTTGGCCTTCTGGGCGTACGTGTCGACGTACTCCCGGCCGGACAGGTCCATCAACTCGTACATGATCTCGTCGGTGACCGCGCGCTCGACGAACCGGTCGCCGGCCATCCCGGCGTAGCGGGAGAAGTCCAGCGGAGCGCCGAAGCGGATCCGCACCCGCCGCACCTTCGGAACGAGCGTGCCCGGTGGCTGGATCTCGTCGAGGTTGAGCATCACCACCGGCACCACCGGCGCCCCGCTCTCCAGGGCCAGCCGGGCGACCCCGGTCTTGCCCCGGTAGAGCCGCCCGTCCGGGGAACGGGTGCCCTCCGGGTAGATGCCCGCGACGCCGCCGGCCCGCAGGATGGTGAGCTGGGTGTCCAGGGCCGCGCGGGCCGCCCGGCCACCCGACCGGTCCACCGGGATGGTGCCGGTGCCGACGAAGAACATCTTGGTCAGCCAGCCCTTGAGGCCCTTGCCGGTGAAGTACTCCGCCTTGGCGACGAAGGTGACCTTCCGCGGCACGATCAGCGGCGTGAAGATCGAGTCCGAGAAGGACAGGTGGTTGCTCGCCAGGATCACCGGACCGGTGGCGGGAACGTGGTGCAGTCCCTCCACCTGCGGGCGGAAGATCAGCCTCAGCAGCGGCCCGAGGATGACGTACTTCAGCAGCCAGTACAGCACCGACGTCCCTTCGGTCGGGGTTTCCCGCGACAGCGCGCCCGTGCCCGGGTCGCTGCCGTCGCCGACGAGCCTACGGAGCGGGGTGGGCCACCACAACGGACGATGGATCACCGACGCCCGACCCGCGCCGGACCGGGCCGATCCGCCCGGCTTCGCCGCTGACGGCGGGACACCGACCCGACACCTGACCGGCCCCCGGGGCACGGCCGAAGCCTGCCATGATGCTCCGCATGCCGCTGTCCCGCCGTACCTTGTTCGCCGCCGGCCTGGCCGGCGCGGGCGCCGCCCTCACCGGTTGCCGCGAGCAGGTCCGACCCGGCTGGTCCGAGGCGGGGCCGGCGACCACCGCACCAGCGGCGGCCACGCCCGGGTCGGAGGCGGCCGGCGCCGCCCGGGTGCCCGGCACCGCCGGCATGGGGCCCGCGCCCACCACCGGCGCGGCCACCAGGATGGACGCCCGGCTCGCCGCCGAACTCACCCGCCACCTGGCGCCCACCCGGGACAACCCGAAGCACCCGGCGTACGGCGGCGCGGTCGCGCTCTGCCTGGTGGACGGCCGGGTCGTCGGCCGGGCGGCCGTCGGTAAGGCGCTGCGCCACGGTGCCGGACCGGTGCTGCTGCCCGAGTCCGAACAGGTCCCGATGCGGCTGGATTCGATCTTCGACACCGCCTCCCTCACCAAGGTCTACACGGCGATCCTCACGCTCCAGCAGGTGGACCGGGGCCGCTTCGACCTCGACACCCGGGTGGTCGACCTGCTGCCCGGCTTCGTCGGCCCGGGCAAGGAGGCGATCACCGTCGCCATGCTGCTCGCGCACACCGGCGGACTGCCGGTCGGCGCGAAGGTGACCGGGCTCTCCGGCGACGCGGCCCGCCGGGCGGCGGTGCTGGCCACGCCGCTGCTGCCCCGCGCGGTCCCGGGGAGCGTCTTCCGGTATTCCAGCGTCGGGCTGATGGTCCTCGCGCAACTCGTGGAGAAGGTCACCGGTCAGCGCTTCGACCGGGCCCTGAGGACCGGGCTGACCGGGCCGCTCGGTCTGCGGGACACCGGGTTCAACCCGAACAGCTGGCTCAGCTCGGCGGACCGGGCCGCTCGCCTCGTCGCCACCGACGCCCGGTCCTCGCGCGGCCTGCTGCGCGGCGTCGTGCACGACGACGTCGCGAACCGGCTCGGTGGCGTGGCCGGTCACGCCGGCGTCTTCAGCACCGCCACCGACGTCGCCGCCATCGGGCAACTGCTGCTCGGCGGCGGCACCCACAAGGGGCGGCGGATCCTCTCCGAGTCGATCACCCGCCGCATGCTCACCAACGTCAACAAGGGCCTGCCGGCGGTGGACCCCGAGCGTCCGCGCCGCACCGCGGCGCACGGTCTGGGCGTCGTCCTCGACCAGCCCTGGTTCATGGGTCGACTGAGTGGCCCGCGCACGTTCGGGCACACCGGCTTCACCGGCACCTCACTGGTCGTCGATCCGGCTCGGCGGATGGTGCTGGTCCTGTTGACCAACCGGGCCCACCCCAACTGGAGCTGGGCCGACCCGGACCCGGTACGCGCGGCGGTGGCGGGCGTCGCCGCCGGCTGACCAGCGGCACCGACCGGACGAATCGGGGCCGGCCCGGCAGCCCGCTGGCGCACTCCACGCGCAAACGGACATGCCGCCGCACCCGCGACCAGCATCTGGGCCGCCGACTTTGCAAGACGCGACGCAACGCACTCCCGGAACGGGGGGCGGACGTGTCACGATTCATGGCACGGCGGGTGCGTCAACGCCGAGGGGGCTCAGGCGGTCGCGCCACGACCGCGCGACGAGGAGGTTGTCCGGTGTCAGCGGGTGGGGCCCGCCGGGGACGGCGGGACAACGGGCTGGACGCGAGCGAGTACGCCGTCGCGGGCGATGTCGATCCGCGGGTCGGCGAGCACCTGCTCGACGTGCTGGCGGCCGGCGGGATCGCCGCCTACCTGCAACCCTCCGCCGACCTGAACCCGGTTACCCGCACCACCACCGTCCCGGCCCGGCCGGTCGACCGGCTCTACGTCGACCGCTCGCACCTGCGTACCGCCCGGGACTACCTGACCCAGCTCGCCGACGAGGGTGGCACCGAGCCACCCCGGCAGGACGAGCCGGACATCGACGTCGAGTGGGCGCGCATCGTGGCCGGCTTCCACGCCACCCCCGCGACCGCCGGGGCCAATCCGTGGCCCGCCGCGGAGGACGTGGACGAGGCGGGGCCGGCCGGTGGGGTCACCCGGTCCGGCGGCGAGGATCCGACCGGGCCCACCACCACCGACGTACGCCGGTTGCCCTGGGCCGCGGACGTGTCCGGGATCTCGGTCGGTCGCGGCCGGCAGGACGAGCCGTCGCTGCTGGACGGGCTGGACACCTTCGGCGCCGACCTGCCGGACGACGAGAGCGACGAGGGCTACACACCCCCGCCGCCCCCGCCGTTGCCCAGGATCTCGAAGTACGCCGTCATGGGCGTGCTGGGCATCGTGGTCGGTTTCGTGCTCTTCCTCTTCCCCGACGTGCTCCCCGCCGACCGCGCGGTGGTCACCTTGCTCGGTTTCACCGGCATCCTCGCCGGCTTCGTCACGCTGATCTGGCGGCTGCGTCCCGGCGACGACGACCGGGACCCCGACGACGGCGCCGTGGTCTGACCGTCGCCCCGTCGGGGCGGGGTTCCGGGCCGGAGTGCCCGCATCGCGGGACCACCGCGGCCCCTGCCGATGGCGTAACAGTGGTGTAACTTACTGTCAGTAGGAATACCGCTGTCCGTCACTTCCCTCGCTGACTGCCCGGTTTTTCCTTTCTGCGGCGGTCACTCCTCAGCTGATCGGAATGCCCGAGATGCGACAGAGTTCCCTCGTGGTGGTGGCCAACCGCCTCCCCATCGACGACAGTGTGGCGCCCGACGGCGCCTGCGAATGGCGCCGCAGCCCGGGCGGGCTGGTCAGCGCCCTGCACACCCTGCTGCGGCACACCCCGGCGACCTGGGTCGGCTGGGCCGGTGGCACCGGCACGGCACCCGCCCTGCCCGACGTCGACGGCGTTCGCATGCACACCGTCCCGCTGAGCGCGGAGGACCTGCGCGACCACTACGAAGGTTTCGCCAACGCCACCCTGTGGCCGCTCTACCACGACTCGGTGGAACAGCCGGAATACCACCGGCGCTGGTGGGAGGCCTACCAACGGGTCAACCAGCGGTTCGCCGAGGCCACCGCCGACGTCGCCGAAGAGGGCGCGGTGGTCTGGGTGCAGGACTACCACCTGCAACTGGTGCCGGGCCTGCTCCGGGCGTTGCGACCGGACCTGCGGATCGGCTTCTTCCTGCACGTGCCGTTCCCGCCCCCGGAGCTGTTCATGCAGCTCCCCCGCCGCGCCGAACTACTGCGCGGCATGCTCGGCGCCGACCTGGTCGGCTTCCAGCGGGCCCAGGCCGCGCACAACTTCGCCCAGCTCGTCGCCAAGGTGCTCGGGGTGCCGGCGACCGACCGGCGGATCGCGGTCGACGACCGGGTGGTCCGCATCGGCGCGTTCCCGGTGTCGATCGACACCGTCGAGATGGGCGCGCTGGCCACCCGCCCCGACGTCGTCGACCGGGCCAGCCGGCTGCGCCGCGACCTGGGCAGCCCCGACCATGTGGTGCTCAGCGTCGACCGGATGGACTACACCAAGGGCATCGAGCAGCGGCTCAAGGCCTACAGCGAGCTGCTCGCCGACGGGCACGTCAAGGTCCGGGACTCGGTGCTGGTGCAGGTGGCGGTGCCCAGCCGGGAACGCGTCGGGCAATACCAGATCCTCCGCGACCGGGTGGAGCGCGAGGTCGGGCGGATCAACGGCGAGTTCGGCCGGGTCGGCGAGCCGGCCATCCACTACCTGACCCAACCCTTCGACCGGGCCGAGCTTGCCGCGCTCTACCGGGTGGCGGACGTGATGGCGGTGACCCCGCTGCGGGACGGGATGAACCTGGTCGCCAAGGAGTACGTGGCCGCCCGGGTGGACGACAGCGGCGCCCTGCTGCTCAGCGAGTTCGCCGGGGCCGCCGCCGAGCTGTCCGAGGCGTACCTGGTGAACCCGCACGACCTGGAGGGTCTCAAGCAGGGACTGCTGGCGGCGCTGCGGGCGAGCCCCGACGACACCCGGACCCGGATGCGGGCCATGCGGGCACACCTGCACGAGCACGACATCCGGGCCTGGGCCCGCTCCTACCTGTCCGCGCTGGACGACAGCGGCTCCCTGCTCACCCGCCTCGGCGCCACCGGCTGACCAGCGGGGCCGGCACGCCGCGGCGGTCCGACGCGTGGGCGGGGTGGTGCGTCGGCTCAGGCCGACGGGGTCGGCTCCTTCTGCAGCCAGTCGAGGATCGCGTCGACCGGCTCCGACCAGCGCGCGTCGAGCATCAGGTCGTGCCCCATGCCGGGGAACAGCAGCGGGGCGGAGCCGAACCGCCGGGCGGCCCGGGTCAACGTCGCCGCCGGCACCACCCGGTCGTCCGGGCTGCCCAGGACCAGCACCGGGGGGTCACCCACCGGCGGCTCCGGGGCCCGCCCGGTGAGCAACTGCCACTGGGCCCGCCGACCGGCCCGGCCCAGCCGGGAGACGTACGCCCGGGCCTGCTCCTCGGGCAGCTCCCGGCTGAACAGCTGGCGGCGGGTGAGCCGCAGCGGCCCACCCACCAGCGCCGGAAGCGTGCCCAGCGGGTTGCCCCGCAGCGCGGCGCCGAGCGTCCCCCACCCGCCCAGCACCGGTGCGACCAGCACCGCCGCGCGCGCCGGGTAACGCGCCAGGGCGTGCGCCACCACCAGGGCCCCGGCGCCGTGTCCCACCAGCACCGCCTGGCGTGGCAGGCTCGCCGCCACCTGGACCACGTCGTGGGCGTACGCCCGCAGCGTGGCGTCCGGCGCCGGCCCGCTGCCGCCGTGCCCCCGCAGGCTCAGCGCGTACGCCCCGAAGCCCCGCGACGCCGCGTGGCCCAGCCAGTGCTCGGCGAACGCCCACGCCCCGTGCCCGAAGCCGGGCACGAAGAGCAGCGGCGGCCGCCCCTCCTCCAGCTCGGGCGTGGCGCTGAGCACCTCCC
Source organism: Micromonospora endolithica (assembly GCF_003626595.1). Lineage (GTDB taxonomy): Bacteria > Actinomycetota > Actinomycetes > Mycobacteriales > Micromonosporaceae > Micromonospora > Micromonospora endolithica. Next base: position 809,346 of record NZ_RBAK01000001.1, read on the forward strand.
GCCGGACCGGGCGCACCGGCCGCGCCCACTCCCGACCACGCATGATCCGTACCGAACGAGAAGCGGTCATCACCGAACTGGCCTTTCGTTCGCGACTGCGGGGCTCCGCTCCGCTGCACTCCTCGCGCTCACCGGAGCCGGCCTTTCGTTCGCGACTGCGGGGCTCCGCTTCGCTGCACTCCTCGCGCTCACCGGTTGCCCTCCAGGTCGTGCAGCGCGCGCTGGACGGCACGCAGGTAGTCGGCGTGACCGACCTCGAACCAGTGCCGGCTGCTGTCCTTGACCTGCCCCGAGTAGCGCTCCCCGGCGTGCGCCTCGACCTTGCCGGCGAAGGCCGCGGCCCGGTCCGGGCGGGTACGGCGCAGGCGCAGCAGGCGGGCGAAGAGCACGGTCTGCCAGTGCGAGAGGGTGAAGATGCCGGAGTCCGGCTGCACCAGGCCGGCCACCGCGAGGGTGGGGTGGCCCGGGGTGAACGCGTTGAGCCACAGCCGCGGCCGACCGGCGCCCTCGTCGTCACCAATGATCTTCGGATCGAGGAACTCGAAGCGCGGCAGGTAGCCGGTGGCGAAGACGACCAGCTCCGGGTCGATCTGGCGACCGTCGGACAGCTCCACGCCGTACGGGTGGAAGCGGGTCACGTCGGGCACCGGGGTGATCTCGCCGTGGCCCACGTAGTAGACCAGTTGGCTGTTGGCGATCGGGTGCGTCTCGTAGACCCGGTGGTCCGGCTTGGGCAGGCCGAAGCGGGTCAGGTCACCGACGGTCAGCCGCAGCGTCCAGTGGTAGAGCCACTGGCGTACCCGCAGCGGCACCCGCAGCGCGAGCAGCGCGTCGTTGACCTGGTCGGCCGGGCGGCCCAGAACGTACTTCGGCGCGTACCAGTAGCCCCGCCGGGTCGAGTGCCAGCACCGGGACGCCTGCTGGGCGGCCTCCACGGCGATGTCGCAGCCGGTGTTACCGGCCCCCACCACCAGCACCCGCTTGCCGCGTAGCTGCGCCGGGTCCTTGTACGAGGAGGCGTGCATGATCTCGCCCCGGAACTCCTCCAGCCCCTCGTAGCGGGGCAGCTTCGGCGACCAGTTGTGGCCGTTGGCGACCACCACCGCCGCGTACCGGGAGGTGCGTTCCGGCCCGTAGCCGCCGGTGCTGCGGGTGGTCACGTCCCACCGGTCGCCGGCCACCGGCTCCACCCGCACCACCTCGGTGCCGAACCAGATGTGCGACCGCAGGTCGAAGTGGTCGGCGTACCGCTCGAAGTAGGCCAGCAACTGGCTGTGGTGCGGGTAGTCCGGCCAGTCGTCCGGCATCGGGAAGTCCGGGAACTGGGTGAACGGCCGGGACGAGATCAGGTGGGTGCTGCCGTAGACGGGGCTGCGGTCGTGCCGCCAGTTCCACGCGCCCCCGACGCCGGTCTCGCGCTCGTAGCAGTCGACGCCGAACCCGTGTTCCTTGAGGTTCTTCACCGCGGTCAGCCCGCTGGCCCCGGCCCCGATGACGCAGACGGTGTCACCGCGGTCGGCGACCGGACGTCCGTCGTGGGTGAGGGCGAGCGTGCCCGCATCCGGGTCGGGCCGGCCGTGGTCGGTGGAGGTGGACACCGATGAGTCTCCTTCGTACGGCACGAGTGCCGGTCGCGCAGCATCCTCTCCACATCGGAGCGGGATGTCCAGCCCGACCGGCGGGCGCGGTCAGCCGTCGGCGGGCAGCAGCAGGTCGACCAGGACCGGGAAGTGGTCGCTGGCCCGCCGGGTCTGCGGCGTGTCCACCACGTCGTAGTCGACCACCCGGATCCGCGGGTCGACGAAGAGCGCGTCGATGCGCCGGCTCGGGTTGGCGCAGGAGAAGGTGAGCCGGTCGGCCCGGTCCATCGCCAGCGCCGCGTCGGTGAGCCCGGCGGCCACCGTCGCCCACGCCGGCCCGTCGGGCCCCTCGTTGAGGTCCGCGCCGGCGATCACCGGCAGCGTCGCGGCGTCCAGGTCGCGCTTGAGCAGGGCGGCCTGACCGGGCCGCTCGGCCGGGTCGGTGGACAGGTGCGACCCGGCCACGGTGAACCGGGCGCCCCGGCCGACCACACAGTCGGCGTACGCCACCCCGCGCAGGTGCCGACCCGGGGTCAGCGGGAAGCGCCCGCACCGGGTGTCGGTGACCCGGACCCGCAGGCTGGTCAGCAGGACGTTGCCCAGCGACGGCAGGCCGCCGGCGGCGACCACCAGGCCGAACGACTCGGCCAGCGCGGCGGTCTTCTGCCGCCACCGGAACCGGCGCGGCCCTTCCTGCACGATGACCACGTCCGGGGCCGCCGCGCGGACCACCGCCGCCAGCGCGGCGGTGTCGTCGCGCTGGCTGTGGATGTTGTACGACACGACGCGCAGTGGCACGCCGTCGGTGTGCTCGACCATGCTCAGATCCTGCGGGCGAGGTCGGCGGCGCCGATGACGCCGGCGGTGTTGCCCAGCTCGGCCGGGCGGATCTCGGCCACCGGCAGCCGGCTGCGCTGGGCCAGCGCGTCGGCGAAGGAGCGGCGGGTCGGGCCCATCAGCAGGTCCCCGGCGTCGATCACGCCACCGCCGACCACCAGCACCTGCGGGTCGAGGATCTGCGCCATGTCCGCGAGGCTGGTGCCCAGCCAGCGGCCGACCTGCGCGAACGCCTCCGCGGAGACCGGGTCGCCACCCTGGGCGGCGGCGGTGACCATCGGGCCGGTGATCGCCTCGGCCTCCCCGCCGGCCAGCTCCAGCAGGGCGGTGGCCCGGTGCGGCTCCTGACGGGCGGCGGCGCGGGCGAAGCGGACCAGGGCGCTGCCGCTGGCGTACTGCTCGATGCAGCCGAGCCGGCCGCACCCGCACTGGTGCCCGTCCGGCACGGTGAGCATGTGACCCAGCTCGGCGGCGATGCCGTTGGCACCGCGCACCAGTTCGCCGCCGAGGATGATGCCGCCGCCGACACCGGTGCCGATGGTGAACATGATCATCGAGTCGTCGGCGTCCCGGGCCGCGCCGTGGCGGAACTCCGCCCAGGCGGCGACGTTCCCGTCGTTCTCCACGATCACCGGCAGGCCGACGGCGGCGCTGACGTACTCCCGCAGCGGTTCGTCCCGCCACGCGAGGTTCGGGGCGAAGAGCACGGTGGAGCGGCTGGCGTCGATCCAGCCGGCCGCGCCGATGCCGACCGCGTCGACGGTACGACCGGCGGCCAGCTCGGTGGCCAGCTCGATGATGACGTCGCGGGTCTTGGCGACGTCGTCGGCGGGAGTGTCCCGTCGGGCCTGCACGAGAACCCTGCCGGTCTCGTCCACGACACCGCCGGCGACCTTCGTGCCACCGACGTCGACTCCGATGGTCAGCGTCACCGCTGCCACTCCCCTCTGCTGTGCTGTCCGGCGTCCGGCCGAACCGGCCATGGTTGGACGCCGGATCGTCCGGTGGTCAGGCTCCGTCGCCCGATGCGTCCCCGTCCGCGCCGTCCGGCGCTCGCGAGGCGGGCACCGCGCGACGGTCGGCCGCCGGCCGGACCTGGGCCGGGGCGACCGGCCCGGCGTCGTCGACGGGCGGGGCGGCGGTCGGTTCGACCGGCTCCTCCGCCCGGGTGGCGGCGGACCAGACGTCCCGCTCCGGCGCCGACGGAGAATCATGCCCGCTACGGGTGGCCTCGCGCCACACGTGATCGTCGTCGCTGCTCCCGCCACCGCCCGGCGCGGGGTGCGTGGGCCCCCCGCCGGGACCGCGGGGTTGCTCCGGCGGGGCGAACGCGCGCAGCAGACTGGCCACTCCGGCGGCCAGATCACCCGCTCCGGTGGCCAGCCGCTCGGCGAATTCCGGACTCGGGTCCCGCATTGCCGCGATAGCCCGACAGACGGGGCAGACGCAGCATTCCGGCGCGCCGGTGGACAGACCACCCCCGCCCGGGGCGGTCGACCCGCCCGGGGCGGCGCTGTGACCGAGGACACTCGTCACGATCCCACCGAGCGGACCCCACTGGCCGGCGCCCGAACCGGCGGTGGCCAGTCGGGCGGTGGCCAGCAGGGTGGCGACGAGTCGCTCCGCCTCTTCCCGGGCCGAACCCGGATCCGTTGCCCCCATGGTCGGCTCCTCTACCGTGGCGTCCGCGCCACCGGCCGCGTCAGTGCGCCGCACCGGGTGCTTCTACCCGGCGCTTGAGCTGCTTCAACGCGGTATCCATGATCATCTTCTCGGCCTTGCGACGGAACATGCCCAGCATCCCCACCGACAGCTCGACCTCCAGCGTGTAGGTCACCGTCGTGGTGCCGTCCGGGTGCCCCTGAAGGTCGTACGACCCCTGCTGGGAACGCTGCATCTTCGACGGCGCGACCAGGTGCCACTCGATCCGGGAGAGGTCCTCGGCGTACGCGTACGCCAACACGTACTCGTCGGCCATCACCCCGGCGTCGATGGTGAACCGGACCTGACTGGCGTAGCCGTCCTCGTACTCCTCGACCACCTCGACCCGCCGCATCGCCTCGGACCACTCGGGGTAGCTCGGGAAGTCGCAGATGACCGCCGCCACCCGTTCCGGTGACGCGCCGATGATGATCGACTGGGTGGTGGAGTCCGCCATGGGGGGAGGCTACCCGCCGGGCGCAGCACCTGCCCCGCGCCGCCCCCGGCACGCCGCACCCGCCCGCCGCCGGCCCCTTCCCGGGCAGGGTGCGTGGGCCTGCCTCTTCGCCCCGGCCGGGTGGGCGGGTAGGTTTCGACATGGCCGACCCCCCTGCCGGGAGGCGGCCGGCCTGGTCAGTGTGAGCACGAGGGAGTGCAGGTGCGCGAGTTCTCCGTCCCGCCGATCGTCACCGTCGGCGACGCGGCCAACCTCACCGACCCCGTCTGGGACAACGCCGAGGCCGCCCCGGACGCGGTGCAGTTCGTCCGTCCCGACGCCGACGGCCGGCCCACGGTCGAGGTCACCTGCGGGCAGTTCCGGGACGAGGTCGTCGCGGTGGCCCGGGGCCTCGTCGCGGCCGGCGTGCAGCCGGGCGCCCGGGTGGCGCTGATGAGCCGCACCCGCTACGAGTGGACCCTGCTCGACTACGCGATCTGGGCGGCCGGCGCGGTGACCGTGCCGATCTACGAGACCTCCAGCGCCGAGCAGGCCGCCTGGATCCTGGCCGACTCCGGCGCGGTGGCCTGCGTCGTCGAGTCGACCGCCCACGCCACCCTGGTCGCCGGTGTCCGGGACCGGCTGCCCGAGCTGGAGCACGTCTGGCAGATCGAGCTGGGCGCGGTGGACGAGCTGACCGCCGCCGGGGCGACCGTCGAGCCGGCGGAGATCGAGCGGCGGCGCAAGGCCGTCCTCGCCGGCGACCTGGCCACCATCATCTACACCAGCGGCACCACCGGCCGTCCCAAGGGCTGCGTGCTCACCCACCGCAACATGTACGCCGACATCGCCAACGCCGTGCCGGTGCTGCCGAACCTGTTCCGCGAGGGCGCCTCGACCCTGCTGTTCCTGCCGCTGGCGCACGCCTTCGCCCGGCTGATCCAGATCGGCGTCGTCCAGGCCCGGGCGACGATGGCGCACTGCGCGGACACCACGAACCTGGTCGCCGAGTTGCAGGAGTTCAAACCGACCTTCGTGCTGTCGGTGCCCCGGGTCTTCGAGAAGGTCTACAACGGGGCCAAGCAGAAGGCCGAGGCCGACGGCAAGGGCAAGATCTTCGCCCGGGCCGAGGCGGTCGCCATCGCGTACAGCGAGGCCCTGGAGACCTCGGCCGGGCCGGGCCTGGCGCTGCGCGCGCAGCACGCGGTGTTCGACCGGCTGGTCTACGGCAAGCTGCGCGCCGCGCTCGGCGGCCGCTGCCGCGACGCGATCTCCGGCGGCGCGCCGCTCGGCGCCCGGCTGGGGCACTTCTTCCGGGGCATCGGGGTGACCGTCCTGGAGGGTTACGGCCTCACCGAGACCTCCCCCGCCGCCGCCGCGAACCTGCCCACCGGCACCCGGATCGGCACCGTCGGCCGGCCGCTGCCCGGGGTGACCATCCGCATCGACGACGACGGCGAGATCCTGATCCTCGGTGACCTGGTCTTCCAGGGTTACTGGCGCAACGACACCGCCACCGCCGAGGCGCTCACCGCCGACGGCTGGTTCCGCACCGGGGACCTGGGACAGCTCGACAACGACGGGTTCCTCAGCATCACCGGCCGCAAGAAGGAGATCATCGTCACCGCGGCCGGCAAGAACGTCGCCCCGGCCGTGCTCGAGGACCAGGTCCGCGCCCACCCGCTGATCAGCCAGTGCGTGGTCGTCGGCGACCGGCAGCCGTTCATCGCGGCGCTGGTCACCGTCGACGAGGAGGCGCTGCCGAAGTGGCTGGAGCAGTCCGGCCTGCCGGCCGACACGCCGGTCGAGCGGCTGCGCGACCACGAGAAACTGCGCGCCGAGATCCAGGGCGCGATCGACGCCGCCAACCAGTTGGTCTCCAAGGCCGAGGCGATCAAGGTGTTCCGGGTCCTGCCGCACGACTTCACCGAGGCGACCGGCGAGCTGACCCCGTCGCTGAAGGTCAAGCGGCAGGTGGTGCACAAGTCGTACGCGGCGGAGATCGCCGACATCTACCGAGGCTGACTACGATCCGTCACGTGCCCGCCTCGACGCCCACCCGGCCGCATCCCCATCCCCTCGCCACCGCCGCGCGCGTGGTGATGCTGGCGCTGGTCGCCGTCCTGACCCTGTTCGCCACGCACGACGTCACCCAGCTGTGGTGGATCGTGCTGCTGGCGGTGGCCGGGCTGCCCGCCCTGATGGCACCGGAGCACCCGCTGTTCGGCCCGCTCAGCCGGGTGGCCGAGGTGCTCGTGCTCGGCCTGGCCGCGAGCCAGGTGGCGGCCGTGGCCACCATCGGCGGTGAGATCGGCGGTCTGGGCGCGTCGGCGGTCCTGCCGTACCTGGCGGTGCCGGTGACGGTCACCGCGCTGCGCCGCCGGTTCCGCGAGGGCGCCGCGCTGCTCGCGGTGACCGCGGCGACCCTGCTGGTGGCGGGGGCGCTCACCGAGGTGGGCGGGGAACGGCAGATCGGCCAGATCGGCTACCTGGCGGTCTGCGCCCAGTGGCTGATCCTCGCCGGTCTCGGCCTCTACGCCGCCGGCACGCTGCACCGGGTGATGCAGGCGCGCGGCGACGGCAAGCCCCAGCCGTACGCCGAGGCGACCCGGCTGCTCACCCAGCTGCGCACGGTCGCCCGCCAGCTGCCCGGCGCCACCCTCGACCCGGGCGGCATCTCCGAGCACCTGTTGGAGGAGCTGCGCACCGTCGCCCCGACCGACCGTGGGGCGGTGCTGTCGGCCAGCGGCGGCGGCCGGCTGGTGGTGCTCGCCCAGATCGGCGCGGACCGGGTGGACTGGGAGACCACGCTCGACGCCGACTCGGCCATCGCCGACGCGTGGGCCAGCCAGCAGCCGCAGACCGCGGCCCGCTCCCAGTCCCGCTCGCACCGCGGGGGCGACGTCTCCGCGCTGATCGTCCCGCTGGTGGCCGGTGTGCGTACGGTCGGGTTGGTGGTCCTGGAGGCGGACGCGGCGCAGGCGTACCCGGCCCCGGTGGTGTCCCGGGTGACCGGGCTGACCAGCCCGGCCGCGTTGCGGTTGGAGGCGGCGCTGCTCTTCGACGAGGTGCGCTCGCTGGCCACCAACGAGGAGCGGCAGCGGCTGGCCCGGGAGATCCACGACGGGGTCGCCCAGGAGCTGGTGATGGTCGGTTACGGCATCGACAACGCCCTGGCCACGGTCCACTCCGACGCCGCCGAGACCGAGGAGTCGCTGCGCCTGCTGCGCCAGGAGGTGACCCGGGTGATCCAGGAGCTGCGGCTCAGCCTGTTCGAGCTGCGCAGCGAGGTCGACCGGCAGGGCGGCCTGGCCGCCGCGATCGCCGAGTACGCCCGCACCGTCGGCGCCTCCGGTGGCCTGCGGGTGCACCTGTCCCTGGACGAGTCCACCGCCCGGCTGCCCGCCGCCACCGAGGCCGAGCTGCTGCGCATCGCCCAGGAGGCGGTGACCAACGCGCGCAAGCACGCCGGGGCGGCGAACCTCTGGGTCACCTGCGAGGTGGACCCCCCGTACGCGCAGATCGAAGTGTCGGATGACGGTCACGGGATCGGTGACCAGCGCCCGGACGGGCACTACGGTCTTGCGATCATGGCCGAGAGGGCGGAACGTATCCGGGGCCGGTTGGAGATCAGGCCGCGGCAGCCCAGCGGCACGACCGTGGCGGTGGTGGTCGGTTCGTCACCCCGGCGCGATAACCTGCGCGGTAGCGCAGCGGCAGCAGAAGGGGAGTAACCCGAGGATGACCACAAGTCCGACACCGGCCACCCGCACCAAGGTCCTCCTTGTCGACGATCACGACCTGATCCGCAAGGGTCTGCGGCACGCGTTCGAGCGTGACCGGCAGTTCGAGGTCGTCGGCGAGGCGGCCACCGCGGCGGAGGGCGTGCGCCAGGCCGGTGCGCTCCAGCCGGATGTGGTGATCATGGACCTGCGGCTGCCCGACGGCAGCGGCCTGGAGGCCACCCGGGCGCTGCGCAAGTCCAGCGCGTCGATGGGCATCGTCGTGCTCACCATGTACGCCGGCGACGACCAGCTCTTCGGTGCGCTGGAGGCTGGGGCGAGCGCCTTCGTGCCGAAGACCGCCCCCGCCGACGAGGTGGTGGCCGCCGCGCGGCACGCCGCCTCCTCCCCCAGCGCCTTCACCGCGGCCGACCTGGCCGAGGCGATGAAGCGCCGGCTCGCGCCGTCGGGACCCCAGTTGTCGCCCCGCGAGGGGCAGGTGCTGCGGCTGCTCGCCGACGGCATGAGCGTGGCCGGCATCGCCAAGCAGCTCTTCGTCAGCGAGTCCACCGCCAAGACGCACATCTCGAAGCTCTACGAGAAGCTCGGCGCGGCCAACCGGGCGCAGGCCCTGATGACCGCGCTGCGGCTGGGCCTGCTCGAGGCGCCGGACGCTCCGAAGTTCTGACCCGCTTCCCGACCGCGCCCGCCCAGTGGGCGGGCGCGGTCGCGTTCATCGACCGGTTTACCTGACCGACGCGGAGGCAGGCTATGGTCTCCCGAGCGACGCGGCCTCCGCGTGCGGCGAAGGGGTGAGGGCATTGCGGCGTCCGGAGTGGGCACCCGACGGGATCGACATCGAGCGCCCCAGCGTCGCCCGGATGTACGACTACTACCTCGGCGGCTCGCACAACTTCGCGGCGGACCGGGCGGCGGCCCAGGCGATGGTGGCCGCGATTCCGGAGGCGCCGCTGATGGCCCAGGCCAACCGGGCCTTCCTGCGCCGGGCGGTGCAGTTCCTCGCCGGGCAGGGCATCCGCCAGTTCCTCGACATCGGCTCGGGCATCCCCACCGTCGGCAACGTGCACGAGATCGCCCAGCGGCTGGTACCGGACGCGCGAGTGGTCTACGTCGACGTCGACCCGGTCGCGGTGGCGCACAGCCGCGAGCTGCTCGACTCCGACGAGTCGACCGTCGTCGTGCAGGAGGACCTGCGCCACCCCGAGCGCATCCTCGGCCACCCCGAGGTGCGCCGACTGATCGACTTCGACCAGCCGGTGGCGGTGCTGGTCGTGGCGGTGCTGCATTTCGTCTCCGACGACGACCGTCCCGCCGAGCTGCTGCGTACCCTCCGGGACGCCCTCGCGCCCGGTAGCGCGCTGGTGCTCTCCCAGGCCAGCGACGACGGGCGTCCCGACGCGGAGCGGGCCGAGGCCGAGGCCGTCTACCGGCGCACCGACAATCCTCTGTGGATTCGTAGCCGCCGGGAGCTGGCCGCCTTCTTCGACGGTTTCACGCTGGTCGAGCCCGGCGTGGTGTGGGTGCCGCAGTGGCGGCCGGAGTCCCCGGACAGCGCCGAGGACGCCGAACGGTCGGGCTTCATCGGCGGCCTCGGGTGGCTCGGTGGGTGAGCGGTCCGGGGTGACCGTGCCGGTCGTCGCCCGGCCCGGCGCTCCGGCACCCGCCGGTACGCCGCCCGGCCGGACCCGGACGTCGTCCGGCGCGCAGACCTTCGCCCGCGCCTGGGCCAAGGCGGTCGCCGGCACCAGCTACCTGCCGCTGACCCAGGCGCAGTTGGAGGCGCTGCTGCACGGCTTCACCGTCCGGCTGGCGGCGGCGCTACTCGCCGAGCCGCTCGACCTGCGGACCGGCCAGCGGATCGGCGCCGAGCTGGTGGCCGCGCACGTCGCCTCCGCCGAGGGGCTGGGCCGCACCGCCGAGGTGCTCCAGCTGCGCCTGGTCCGCGACCTCGGGCTGGTCGGCGAGGACGTCGAGGACCGGATGGCCCGGTTGCTGGGGGCGGTCGCCACCGGGTACGCCCGCGCCCTGCGGGACCGGACGCTGGACGAGCAGGAGTCGATCCGTCGGGCGGCGATGGCGGCGCGCACCCAGGCGGAGCGGGCGCTACGCGAGAGCGAGGCCCGCTTCCGGCACCAGGCCACCCACGACTCGCTGACCGGCCTGCCGAACCGGACGCTGTTCACCGAGCGTCTCGCCGCGGCCGTCAACGCCCCCGGGCGCGGCGCCGAACGTGTCGGCCTGTGCTTCCTGGACCTGGACCGGTTCAAGGTGGTCAACGACGCGCACGGACACCAGGTCGGTGACGCCCTGCTCGGCGCGGTCGGCGACCGGCTCCGCCGGGCCCTGGACGGGCACCTGGTGGCCCGGCTCGGCGGCGACGAGTTCGTCGTGCTGGTCGAGCGCAGCGCCGGGACCCGCGACATGATCGAGGTGGCCGAGGTGGCCCTGGCCGCCGTGCGCGAACCGGCCCCGGTGGACGGGCACGAGCTGACCGTCACCGCCAGCCTGGGCATCGTCGAGCGGCAGGTCGCCGGCGCCTCACCGGGGGACCTCATGCGGGCCGCCGACAGCACGCTGCACTGGGCCAAGGCGGCCGGTGGGGGCCGCTGGGAGCTGTACGACGCCGAGCGGGACCGCCGCGAGCTGGCCCGGTACGCGTTGTCCGCGGCGATCCCGGCCGCGTTGGAGCGGGGCGAGTTCTACCTGGACTACCAGCCGTTGACGTCGCTGCGCGACGGCCGGGTGGTCGGCGCCGAGGCGCTGGTCCGGTGGCGGCATCCCGAGCTGGGCGTGCTGCGGCCGGACAGCTTCATCGCGCTGGCCGAGGAGAGCGGGCTGATCGTCCCGCTGGGCGGCTGGGTGCTGGCCGAGGCGTGCCGCGAGGCGGAGCGCTGGGCGGCGACCTCGGCGGACGCGCCGTTCGTCAGCGTCAACCTGGCCGTGCGGCAGGTGCACCGCCCCGGTCTGGTGCAACAGGTGCGCGACCTGCTGGACCGGACGAACCTGCCCCCGCGGCGGCTTCAGCTGGAGATCACCGAGAGCACCATGATGAGCACCGCCGAGGAGCCGGTCCGCGCCCTGCGGCACCTGGCCGAGTTGGGCGTACGGATCGCGATCGACGACTTCGGCACCGGCTACTGCAACCTGGCCTACCTGCGCGAGCTGCCGGTGACGGAGCTGAAGGTGGCCGGGGAGTTCGTGGCCGGGCTGCGCGCGCCGGGCGGCCGGGCCGACGAGCGCATCCTGGCCTCGCTGGTCTCGCTGGCGCACGCGCTGGACCTCACCGTCACCGCCGAGGGGGTGGAGACCGCAGGTCAGGCCGAACGGCTCCGCGCGATCGGCTGCGACGCCGGGCAGGGCTGGCACTTCGGCCGCCCCGAGCCCGCCGACCGACTTCTGGCCCGGCTGACCTGACGCCGCCCGCGGTGCGGTCCGGGGCGGTGTCAGCCCCTCAGGAGGGTGGTCAGGCGCTGGGCCTGGGTCTCCCAGCGCCACTCGCGTTCGACCCATGCCCGCCCCGCGGCGCCCAGGTGGCGGGCCAGGTCCCGGTCGGCGAGCAGGGTCGCCACCCGGTCGGCGAGCGCGGCGACGTCCCGGCCGGGCACCACGTATCCGGTCTCCCCCTCCCGGACCGCGTCCGGCGCGCCGCCGGAGTCGCCGGCCACCACCGGAAGTCCGGTCGCCGACGCCTCCAGGTAGACGATGCCCAGCCCTTCCACGTCGAGACCGCGGTTGCGGGTGCGGCAGGGCATCGCGTACACGTCGCCGGCGGCGTAGTGGGCGGGCAACTCGGCGGTCGGCACCGAGCCGGTGAAGACCACGTCCCGTTCCACCCCGGACTGCCGGGCCAGCTTCTCCAGCGTCGCCCGGTAGGGGCCGCCGCCGACGATCAGCAGCGCCGCGTCGGGAACCCGGCGGCGGATCTCCGGCAGCGCGCGGATCAGCATGTCCTGGCCCTTGCGCGGCACCAGGCGGGACACGCACACCACCACCGGCCGGTCGGCGAGCCCGAGGCGTAGCCGGACCGGCTCGCCGTCCACCGACGGGTGGTAGGTGTCGGTGTCCACGCCGGGCGCGAGCCGGCGCAGGTCGGTCACCCCGTGCAGCGCCCGCTCCAGCCGCACCCGGGTGTACTCGCCGAGGTAGGTGGTCACGTCCACACCCTGGCCGATGCGGCGCAGCGCCCGCCGCGCGCCGGGCAGGGCGGCCCAGCCGACCTCGTGGCCGTGGGTCAGCGCGACCACCCGCCGGACGCCGGCCCGCCGGCGCAGGCCGGCGGCGAGCAGCCCGAGCGGCGCCGCCGCGCCGAACCACACGGTGTCGCAGTCGTACGCGCGGGCCAGCCGCGCCGCCCGCCGGGCCACCAGGGGGGTGGGCAGCAGCACCCTGGTCCGTTCCCGGATCACCTCGAAGGGCTGCTCCGCGTCGAACTTCTCCGCGTCCCGCCAGGACGACGTGTAGACCACCACCGAGCCGGTGGGTTGGCGTACCGCCAGGTTGTGCACGAAGGACTGGATCCCGCCGGGGCGGGGCGGGAAGTCGTTGGTCACCAGCAACGTGCGGCTCATCGGCCGAGCTCCCGGGCGTGGGCGCGGGCGGCGGCGATCCGCTCGACGGTGGACGGGTGGCTGGCCGAGTAGAGGTATTCCCAGCGGGGCGGGTCGGGGTCGGCGAGGTTGATGCCGGCGAGCCGGCGCTGCATCGCCTCGAAGGCGGCCGGGTCGCCGGTGAGCGCGAGGGCGTGCGCGTCGGCCCGCGCCTCCACCCGGCGGGACATCAGGGCCTGCACCGGCGCGGAGACCAGCCCGGCGACGGTGACCAGGGCGAGCAGCAGCGGGAACGCGCGGGGTTGGGCGACGGAGTCGACATCGGCCAGCCGCAGCAGCGGGCGGGACGAGCCGAGCAGGTAGAGCGCGACGACGGCCGCGCCGGCGCCGAGCGCGCCGGTCAGCGTGCCGACGGCGACGTCGGAGTCCTTGGCGTGGCCCAGTTCGTGTGCCACCACGGCGGTGACCTCGGCCGGGGTCGCCTCGCGCAGCAGGGTGTCGTAGACCACCACCCGGCGGGTGGGACCGAGCCCGGAGACGTACGCGTTGACCGCCCGGGTGCGCCGGGACGCGTCGGCGACGAGCACGTCCCGGACCGGTACGCCGTCCCGCGCGGCCATCGCGGTCAGCTCGGTGCGCAGCGGTCCCTGCTCCATCGGGGTGAACCTGTTGAACACCGGCTCCACGAGCACCGGCAGGACGAAGGAGAGCAGGACCACCAGGCCGGCCGCCCCGGCGGCGCCGAACGCCCACCACCAGCGGGGGGCGAGCCGGATGACGGTGTAGAACCCGAGCAGCGCGACCGCGCCGATGACCGCGCTCACCGCGTACGACTTGAGCAGGTCGACGGCCCAGCCGCCCCAGCCGTTGGTGCTGAGCCCGTAGCGGGTGAGCACGGACTGCCGCCAGGCGGCGAACGGGAGGGTCACCAGGTCGGCGACGAGCACCACGGCGAGACCGCCGAACACCGCCTGCGCGGCCCAGTGGCCACCGAAGGGGCGACCGGCGAGTTCGACCAGGCGGCCGCCCAGCGGGGTGAGACCGAGCGCGAGGGCCACCAGCAGGCCGACGGCCAGCGCGGTCCAGGTGCCGGGGCGCAGCGCGGCACGGAACTCCCGGCCCCGGGCGACCTGCTCGGTGGGCAGCTCACCGAGCGCGGCGAGCTGGTCGGCGCGGGGGGCCGGTGGCCGGTTCCACGGGATCAGCAGGGCGGCGGCCAGGACCAGCGCCACCACCAGCACGCCCAGGGTGAGGACCGCCCAGCCACGCGGGCTCAACGGGTCGCCCCGTCGGGATCCGGAGCGCGTCTCCCGGCCATCGGTCCTACCCCGGTCATCCCCGCTCCTCCCGCCCGGCGCGCCCATCGTAGTGCGACCGCCGATCCCGGCGATCACGAGCCGGCGCGCCGCCACGAGCCGACCGGTGACCGGCCCGGGTCAGGCCGCCCGGTGGCGGCGGCGGTCGGCCCGCCGGGCCGGCGGACGCGGCGCCGGCAGCACCTCGACGTCGAAGCCGGCCCGGGCGAACACCTCGATCGCCCGGGCCTCGGCGTCGCCCAGCCCGGCGGTCGCCGAGTCCGCGTCGAACAGCGCGGTCACCAGGCAGCCGGAACAGCCGTCACCCCGGATCCCGCACCGGTCGCAGTCGATCAGCATCTCGCCTCCTCGGAAGCGCTGGCGGTGCGCGGGGGGGCGAGCGCCGTCGCCACCCGAACACCGTCGGTCACATCGACGCTAACCGCCGGGTACGACAAGAACCGGGCAGTCACCGCCCAACCCGGATCTTGGTAGGCAACCGCCCCTGGAGGGGCCAATTCCGGCCAAGGTCCGCACCGGAGCGGAGGAGGGTCCCGCGGGCGCCGGCCGGCGCGTCCTCAGGAGCGGGCCAGGCGGCGCAGCAGCGAGTCGGCGCCGAGCGGGTAGGCGCCGTGCCGGCGTACGCCGTCGGCGACCTCCCGGTCCGAGGAGACCACGACCACCGGCCGGCCGGACGGCTCCGCGCGGACCAGGCGCCGGATCAGCTCGTCGGCGGTCTCCCCCTTGCGCGAGAAGAGCACCCGCACCCCGCGCGGGGTGGGCGGCAGGCCGTGCATCCGCTCCGCGCCGTCGAAGACCACGGTGACCTCGTCGCCGGTCTGCGCGGCGATCCCACCCAGACCGGTGATCAGCCGCTTGCGCTGCTGTTCCAGGGACATCTCGCCGAACCCGCGCTTGGTGACGTTGTAGCCGTCCACCACCAGGTGCGCCCTGGGCAGGGCGAGCAGCTGGTCCAGCCGGGCGGGGTCGTCGGTGTCCCGGGCCCGTGCCGCCGTACCGGTCGCCGTGGTGGCGGACTGGTCGGCGAACGCGTCGGCCACGAAGTCGCCCGGCATCTTCTCCACCGGGTCCAGCGCCAGCTCCCGGCGCAACCCGACGGCGGCCTGCCCGATGGTCTCCAGCAGCAGCCAGAGCCGGGCGTCGTCCACCGAGCGGGCCTCCTTGGCGCTGGCCCGGGCGACGCCGGCGGCGGCCTCCGCCTCGGCCAGCCGGGCCCGCGCCCGGCGCAGCTCCGCGTCGGCGTCGGCGGTCGCCCGCGAGGCGCGCCCCCGCTCGGTCGCCAGCAGTTCGGTGGCCCGGCGCTCCCGGGCCTGGATCTCCCGCAGGGAACGACCCAGCTGCCGGTTCTCCTCGCGCAACTGACCCAGCTCCTCGCGGACCCGGGCCAGCTCGTCACGCAGCTTCTCCGCCTCCACCCGGGCCACCGCCCGGTCGTGCTCGGCGCGGGTGGCGCGCTGCTCGGCCTCCCGGACCAGCTCGGCGACCACCGCGCTGTCCGCCTCGGCACGGACCGCGGCACCGCTGGCCTCGATCAGGTCGCGCCAGCCGCGCGGCCGGGCGAGGTAGGACAGGGCGGCCACCTCGACCGGGTCGGCGGCGGCCGGCGCGGTGCCGTCCAGGACGGCCGCGCCCAGGTCACCGGCGTCGGCCAGCACCCGGGCGGTGATCCGCTGCCGGAACAGCGGGTCGGCGGTGAGCTGGGCGGCGATGACGGGTGCGCCGAGGCGGGCCCGCCGGTTGGGGGCGAACTTCGCCACCCGCCGCAACGGCACCGGCACCTCGTCGGCGGGCAGCCCGGGCAGCGCGGCGGCGGTGAGCGCCACGATGCGCTGGCGGACCGGTTCCGGCAGGACGGGCTCCGGCTCCCCGACGGCGCCCCCACCGTCGTCGGGCGTGCCGGCGACCGGGTCCTCCCGGGGGAGGTCGTCGTACGGCTCGGTGAGGGGCATGTGGCAAGTCTCCCACCGCGACCGGGCCCACCGCCGGGTGAGTGAGCCGATCTCTCATCCTAGACGGGTGGTGACCCCTGGGACCGCTGGGACGGGAGTGTCGGACCGGACCGCTAGCGTGCCCGCGATGGCAGCACAGGAGTACGTCCAGGAGTCGCTGGCCGGTCTCGACCCGGTCACCGGCGGGGTCGATCCGGCGCTGCCGCTGTACGCGACGACGTTCGTGGTGGTCGACCTGGAGACCACCGGCGGCGCACCGGACGGCGGTGGCATCACCGAGATCGGCGCGGTGAAGGTCCGCGGCGGCGAGCAGCTGGGGGTGCTCGCCACCCTGGTCAACCCCGGCGTGCCGATCCCGCCGTTCATCACCGTGCTCACCGGCATCACCCAGGCCATGCTCGTGCCGGCTCCGCCGATCGAGCAGGTGCTGCCGAGTTTCCTGGAGTTCGTCGCCGACGCCGTGCTGGTGGCGCACAACGCCCCCTACGACGTCGGCTTCCTGAAGGCGGCCTGCGCCCGGCACGGCTACCGCTGGCCCAATCCCCGGGTCCTGGACACCGCCGCGCTGGCCCGGCGGGTGCTGACCCGCGACGAGGTGCCCAACCGGAAGCTGGGCACCCTGGCGGCCTACTTCCGCACCGCGACCCGGCCGACGCACCGCGCGCTGGACGACGCCAAGGCCACCGTGGACGTGCTGCACGGGCTGATCGCCCGCCTCGGCGGCCACCGGGTGGACACCATCGGTGACGCCATCGAGTTCGCCAGGGCGGTCACCCCGACCCAGCGACGCAAGCGGCACCTGGCCGAGGGGCTGCCGAAGGTCCCCGGGGTCTACATCTTCCGGGCCGCCGACGACCGCCCGCTCTACGTCGGCACCTCGGTGGACATCGCCACCCGGGTACGCAGCTACTTCACCGCCGCCGAGAAGCGGGCCCGGATCTCGGAGATGCTGGCCGCCGCCGAGCGGGTGGAGGCGGTCGAGTGCGCCCACTCGCTGGAGGCGGAGGTCCGGGAGCTGCGGCTGATCGGCGCGCACGCCCCGCCGTACAACCGGCGGTCGAAGTTCCCGGAGCGGGTGGTCTGGCTGAAACTGACCGACGGGCCGTTCCCCCGGCTCTCGGTGGTCCGCAACCTGGCTCCCGGCGACGACGCCTACCTGGGGCCGTTCGCCTCGCGCCGGGTCGCCGAGCTGGCCGCCGCCGGCTTCCACGACGCGCTGGCCCTGCGCCAGTGCACCCACCGGCTGTCGCTGCGCACGACGACACCGGCCTGCGCGCTGGCCGAGCTGGGTCGCTGCCCGGCGCCGTGCCAGCACCGGATCACCCCCGAGGACTACGACGCCCGCGCGGTGACGCCGTTTCGCACCGCGACCGCCAGCGACCCGCAGGTCGTGGTGGACGCCCTGCTGGCCCGGATCGAGACGCTCTCCGGCGGTCAGCGCTTCGAGGAGGCGGCGGTGGTGCGGTCGCGGCTGGCCGCGGTGCTGCGCGCGGCGGTCCGCATGCAGCGCCTGGCCGCCCTCAGCGGCATCGCCGAGCTGGCCGCCGCCCGGCCGGCGGCCCGGGGCGGTTGGGAGCTGGCGCTGGTCCGGCACGGTCGGTTGGCCGGCGCCGGGGTGTCCCCGCCGGGTGTCCATCCACGACCGACGATCGCGGCGATCCGGGCCACCGCCGAGACGGTCCTTCCGGGGCACGGCCCGGTGCCGAACGCGTCGGCCGAGGAGAGCGAGCGCATCCTGTCCTGGTTGGAGCGACCCGAGACCCGTCTGGTGGAGATCTCCTCCGGCTGGGCGTCGCCGGTCGCCGGCGCGGGCCGGTTCCGTGACCTGCTCAGCAAGGCCGAGGGGGCGGCGGGCCACCAACTCTCGACCGAACGCTCATGACCAAGTGACCGATCGGACTACGTCGACTCGCTTAGGCTGTTAGAGAAGTGCAGTCCTGCCCGTTTCGTGGGCCTGCTCCCGGTTGCCGGGTTCCCGGCTGCCGTGGGGCCGGGGTGAGGAGGTGTCCCACGTGGACGTCGACGCCGGACACGGCGCCGCCCTGGGGGGCGCCCTTCCGACCCGGCCCGGTGAGCTGCCCCTGACCCGCCGGCTGCGGTCACTGCTCACCTGGCCGACCACCGACAGCGACCCGGTCGCCCAACTCGTCCGGGCGCACCGGACCATCCACTCCGGCGCCGACCCGGCAGTGCTGCGCCGGGCCTACACCATCGCGGAGAACATGCACCGGGGGCAGTTCCGCAAGAGCGGTGAGCCCTACATCACCCACCCGCTGGCCGTCGCGCAGATCTGCGCCGAACTGGGCATGGACACCACGACCCTGGTCGCCGCGCTGCTGCACGACACGGTGGAGGACACGCGTTACACGCTCCAGGCCCTCGCCGAGGACTTCGGACCGGAGGTGGCCCACCTCGTCGACGGGGTGACCAAGTTCGACAAGGCGTTCTACGGCAAGGCGGCCGAGGCCGAGACGATCCGGAAGATGATCATCGCAGCCGGCAAGGACGTCCGGGTACTGATCATCAAGCTGGCCGACCGCCTGCACAACATGCGGACCCTCGGCGTACGCTCCGCCGCCTCCCGGGAACGCATCGCCCGCAAGACGCAGGAGGTGCTGGTCCCGCTCTGCGACCGGCTGGGCATCCAGACCCTCAAGCGGGAACTGGACGACGTGGTGCTGCTGCACCTGGAGCCGGAGGAGCACGACCGGATCGCGCGGCACGTGCGGGACCGGCCGGGCTGGGAGGCGTACCTCGACGCGGTGGTCGCCCGGGCGAAGACCGCGCTGCGCCGCAGCCGGGTCGACGCGGAGGTGACGCCCCGTCCCCGACACCTCTACTCGATCTGGAAGGACACCGTCGCCGGGGACCACCCCAGCCCCTTCGACCTGCCCCGCATCGCCATCGTGGTGGACGGGCCGCCCACCGACTGCTACGCCGCCCTGGGCGCCGTCCACGGCACCTGGCGACCGGTCCCCGGCCGGTTCAAGGACTTCATCGCCTCGCCGAAGAACAACCTCTACCGCTCGCTGCACACCAGCGTCCGCGGCCCGGAGGACCGCACGGTGGAGGTGCTGATCCGCACCACGGAGATGCACCGCGCGGCCGAGTACGGCATCGCCGCCGAGTTCCGCTTCCCGCGCACCGGCAGCGGCTCCTCGGCCCGCAACGAACAGCTCGACTGGCTGCGCCGGGTCCTGGACTGGGAGCAGGACACCGCCGACCCGGCCCAGTTCCTCGAGTCGCTGCGCTGCGACCTCGCCGAGGCGCAGATCCAGGTCGTCGCCGACGGTCGTCAGGTGGTGCTGCCGGCCGGTGCGACGCCGGTCGACCTCGCCTACGAGCTGGGCACCGAGCGCGGCGACCGGTGCCTGGCCGCCCGCATCAACGGTCGGCTCGCGCCGCTGTCCTCGGAACTGGACGAGGGTGACGTGGTGGAGATCTTCACCGAGACCGACGCCACCAGCGGCTTCGAGGCCGACGCCGCCCCGCGCGGGCCCCGGCGGGAGTGGCTGGGCTTCGTCAAGTCGCCACAGGCGCAGATGCAGATCAACCGCTGGTTCGCCGACCACACCGAGCCGGGCATCTCGATCATCGACAAGGTGCGCCTGGGACGGGCCACCATCGGGCTGGCGCTGCGGACGCACCACCGCGGGCTCGCCAGCGACCTGCCGCTGCTGCGGCTCTCCGAGGAGCTGGGCTACCCCGACCTGGAGACGATGCTGGTGGCGGTCTTCGACCGGGTGATCGAGCCGGACGAGGTGGTCCGGCAGCTCATCGACCTGGTCGACCACCGCCAGTGACGCCTCGGGTCCGAGACTTCCTCACCGCCCACTAGCCTGGACCCATGCTCCCCCGTTCCCGCCGCACCGGCCGCGCCATCGCGTACCAGGTCTTCTACCGGCTGCCCCTGCCCGTGCGGCGGCGGCTGGTCCGGCTCGCCGTCTCGAAGTACATCGTCGGCGCGGTCACCCTGGTCCGGGACTCCGAGGCCGCGGGAGCCGGCCGTCTCCTGCTGCTGCGCCAGCCTCCCGGCAACGGCTGGACACTGCCCGCGGGGCTGCTCCAGAAGCGGGAGGCGCCGATCGTGGGGGCGGCCCGCGAGCTGTACGAGGAGTCCGGCATTCGGCTGTCCCCGCGCCAGCTGACCCCGGCGGTACCCAACGCGGTGGTGCACGACAAGGGTTGGGTGGACGTGGTGTTCACCGCGGCGGTGCCGGCGTCGACCACCGCGCTGAAGGTCGACGGCGCCGAGGTGTTCGAGGCCGCCTGGCACCCGCTGGACGACCTGCCGAAGCTGACCTGGCCGACGGCGCGCCTGCTGGCCTACTACGACATCGGGCCGCTGGCCGGGCAGTTCCCGCCGCCGGTGCCCGACGAGCGGCCGTGACCACCGCCGGTGCCCCACCGGCGGGCGCGGCGGCCCCGGCCGGCGTCGAGGTCTGCGCGGTGGTGCTCGCCGCGGGTGAGGGCACCCGGCTGCGGCCGCTGACCGCGCGGGTGCCCAAGGCGCTCTGCCCGGTGGGGAACGTCCCGCTGCTCGACCGGGCGTTCGCCCGGCTCGCCGGGCTCGGGCTGGCCGGGCCGGACCGGGTGGCGGTGAACGCCAGCTACCTGGCCGACCAGGTGGTCCGCCACACCGGGGAGCGGGCGTACCGGTCGGTGGAGCCGGACGGCCCGCTCGGGACCGCCGGCGGCGTGGCGAAGCTGCGGGACTGGATCGGCGGGCGGGGCGTCCTGGTCGGCAACGCCGACGCCTACCTGGCCGACCCGGCGGCGCCACCGGGACCGGACATCGCCGCGTTGCTGCACGGGTGGGACGGCGAGAGCGTACGCCTGCTCGGCCGGCCCGCGGCGGACCCGACCGCGCCGGGCACCTTCGACGGGCACGAGTTCACCGGGTTCTCGCTGCTGCCCTGGCGGCTGGTGCGGGACCTGCCGGTGGAGTTCGGCGATCTGGTCCGCGCGGTCTGGCGGCCGGCCGAGGCGGCCGGGGCGCTGTCCGTGGTGCCCTACCCGGGGACGTTCCTGGACACCGGTACCCCCACCGACTACCTCGCCGCGAACCGGCACGCCGCCGGCGGCGGCAACCTGGTCGACCCCACCGCGACGGTGACCGGGCGGTGTCGCGAGGCGGTCGTCGGCCCCGGCGCGGTGGTACACGGTGACGTCACCCGTGCGGTGGTCTGGCCGGGCGCCGTCGTGCACCACGGCGAGCACCTGCGCGACGCGGTCCGCGCCGACGGCGACCTGACCGTACCCGCCGGCGTGCCGCTCACCGCGCCGCAGGGGCCGGGGAACCTCTAGCATGAGCGACGACGCCGACGAACGGAGAACCGACCCGTGATCACCGCGATCGTCCTGATCGACTGCGCCACCGACTCGATCCCCGAGGTGGCC
Source organism: Micromonospora endolithica (assembly GCF_003626595.1). Classification (GTDB taxonomy): domain Bacteria; phylum Actinomycetota; class Actinomycetes; order Mycobacteriales; family Micromonosporaceae; genus Micromonospora; species Micromonospora endolithica. The sequence continues at coordinate 830,855 of NZ_RBAK01000001.1, forward strand.
GAGGCCCTGGCCGACCTGCCCGGCGTCAGCGAGGTCTACTCGGTCGCCGGTCACGTCGACCTGATCGCCATGGTCCGGGTCCGGGAGTTCGAGCAGATCGCGAAGGTCATCGCCGGACGCATCTCCAAGGTTTCCGGTGTGCTGAACACCGAGTCGCACATCGCCTTCCGGGCGTACTCCCAGCACGACCTGGAGGAGGCCTTCGCGATCGGCCTCGCGAACGCCGACTGACCACGGACGCCGGGCCCGGTACCGACACGCGGCGGCCGGCCCGGTACCGACACGCGGCGGCCGGCCCGGTACCGACACGCGGCGGCCGGCCCGGTACCGACACGCGGCGGCCGGCCCGGTACCGACACGCGGCGGCCGGCCCGCCCCGAGGGGCGGACCGGCCGTCGTCGGTGACCGACGTCAGCTCTGGCTGGGAACCGGCGTCTCGGTGGTGCCGCCCGGAGCCGGCGACTCGGTGCCGCCCGGAGCCGGGGTCTCGGTGGTGCCGCCCGGAGCCGGGGTGGTCGCACCCGGGCTCGGGGTACCGCTGGCGCTGGTCTGCGGAACCGGGATGCCCAGCTGCTGGGCCAGTTCCACCAGCGCGTCGTAGTGCGCCTGCAGGATCGGCAGCGCGGTCTGCGCCAGCTGGACCACCGACTGCTCGGAGCCCTGCGAGATCTCCGTCTGGGTGGCCTGGATGGCCTGGACGTGACCGGCCAGCTCACTGGTCACCCAGAGCCGGTCGAACTCCTCGCCACTGGCGTTGTTCAGCTGGTCGATGACGGCCTGCTGGTCGGCGGTGGGCTCAGCCGGCAGTTGGACGCCGAGCTGGTTGGCCACCTCCTGCACCGACTGGTCGACCTGGGTGTGGTCGGTCTTGAAGCGTTCGCCCAGGTCCTTGACCCCCTGGTTCTGGCCCTTCTGCTGGGCCAGGTCACCGGCGGTGATCTCGAACAGGTTCACCTGATGGATCGCCTGCAGGTACTGGGTGTCCTGCTGCGACGGCTGCACCGCGGCCTGTGCGGCCGCGGCGGGTGCGATACCCACCAGCACGAGTGCGGCCAGCAGGCCCAGGCGTTTGATACCCAACATGCTTCCCCCCCTTGAGACGTTGGACCGCACGCATACCCGGCTGGCGGGGGTTATTCCTGCCATCCGCCCCTCCCTACCCCTCCCCACCCCCCTGCCGCGCCCCGCCCCACCCCCTCCCCCGCGATCTTGCACTTTCGGACACTCTTATGTCTCTTTAGCGCCTTTTACGGCAACACATAGTGCAAGATCGCGCGACACGGCGACCCTGGCTCGTTTCGGGGTGGGGACAGCGAGACGCCCGCCGGAACGGGTCCGGCGGGCGTCACGTGGGTGTCGCTGGGTCAGCGGCGGGATTCTCCGCTGGTGATCTCCTCGCGTTCCGGTCGGGGCTCGACCGGCGGGTGACCCGGCGAGACCGGCGCCTCGGCCGGCTTCTCGATCGGGTAGAAGAAGCCCCGGATGGCCGGGCCGAGGGCACCGAGCCGGTTCATCTTCTTCGGTACGACCCACCCGACGTACTCCAGCTCACCGTGACCGTCGGCGTGCCCGTTGGACGCGCTGAGCGGCTGGTGCACCTCGACGAACCGGCCGTCCGGCAGCCGTCGGATGATGCCGGTCTCGACGCCGTGGGCGAGCACCTCCCGGTCGTGCTGCTGCAGGCCCAGGCAGATCCGGTAGGTGACGTAGTACGCCAGCGGCGGGACCACCAGCAGGCCGACCCGGCCGGCCCAGGTCATCGCGTTCAGACTGATCTGGAACTTGTCCGCGATCACGTCGTTCGCCCCGGAGAGGGTCAGGATGACGTAGAAGGAGACCGCCATCGCGCCGACCGCGGTGCGGGCCGGAACGTCGCGGGGCCGCTGGAGCAGGTTGTGGCTCTTGCGGTCCTTCAGGTGCCGGGCCTCCAGGAACGGGTACAACGTCGACAGGGCCACCAGGATGCCGGGTAGGACGACCGTCGGCCAGAACAGCGGCGGGATCACGTAACCGTCGCCGATCGGGATGTTGATCTCCCAGGCCGGCATCAGTCGGGTCGAGCCGTCGAGGAACATGACGTACCAGTCCGGCTGGCTGGCGGCCGAGACCACCCACGCCTCGTACGGGCCGAACAGCCAGATCGGGTTGATCTGGAACAGGCCGCTCATCAGCGCCACGACGCCGAAGACGACCATGAAGAAGCCGCCCTGCTTCAGCGCGTACCGCGGGAACATCCGCTCGCCGACCACGTTCTCGTTGGTCCGGCCGGGGCCGGGCCACTGGGTGTGCTTCTGCTTGAAGACCAGGCCCAGGTGGACGCTGATCAGTGCGACCAGCAGACCCGGGATGAGCAGCACGTGGGCGATGAAGAACCGGCTGATGATGATCGTGCCGGGGAACTCACCGCCGAAGATCGCCGCGGAGACCCACGAACCGATCACCGGGATGGAGAGGATGATGGCGGAGGCGATCCGCAGGCCGGTGCCGGAGAGGCCGTCGTCCGGCAGCGAGTAGCCGGTGAAGCCGGCCAGGAAGCCGACCCAGAACAGCAGCGAACCGATGATCCAGTTCGTCTCGCGCGGCTTGCGGAACGCGCCGGTGAAGAACACCCGCAGCATGTGCACCACGATCGCGGCCATGAACAGCAGCGCGGACCAGTGGTGCATCTGCCGCATGATCAGGCCACCGCGGACGTCGAACGAGATGTCCAGGCTGGAGGCGTACGCGGCGGACATCGGCGTGCCCCGCAGTGGTGCGTAGCTGCCGTTGTAGACCACCTCGGTCATCGCCGGCTCGTAGAAGAAGGTCAGGAACACACCGGTCAGCAGCAGGATCACGAACGAGAAGAGCGCGATCTCGCCGAGCAGGAACGACCAGTGGTCCGGGAAGACCTTGTTCAGCAGCCGCCGCAGCGGGGTCGCCACCTGGAAGCGGTCGTCCACTCCCCGTGCGGCGTTGCCCGGGACGGCCGCCATGTCAATCTTTCGCCGCTTCACGGCCGCTCCCAGAAGTCGGGCCCGACGGTCTCGGTGTAGTCGGACGTCGCCACGAAGTAGCCCTCGGCGTCGACCTCGATCGGCAGCTGGGGCAGCCGCCGGCTGGCCGGGCCGAAGATCGGCTTCGCGTTGTCGGTGATGAGGAACTGCGACTGGTGGCACGGGCAGAGCAGCCGGTTGGTCTGCTGCTCGTACAGGCTCGCCGGGCAACCGGCGTGCGTGCAGATCTTCGAGTAGGCGGCGTAGTTGCCCCACATGTAGTCGCCGTGACCGATCCGCTCGTTGGCCTGGCGCGCGTCCTGGGCGTCGGATTCGCGCAGGTGGATCAGCAGGGCCGGCGAGTCGGCGTGCAGGTTGCTCACGCCGTGGTCGATACCCGGGAACACGGTGATCTGGCCGCCGGCGCTGACGTCGGCGGGGCGGACCGGCCGGCCGTCCTCGCGGACCAGCCGGATCTTCCCGCCGCCCTCGGCCGGGGCGAAGCCGGTGGTGAACATCTGGTTGTTCTTGTGCGGCTGCTCGATCAGGCCACCGACCAGCGGGGCCGCGGCCACCGCGCCGACCGGCGCGAGACCGGCCAGCAGCGAGATGCCGAGCAGCGGCCGGCGCTTCACGCCCAGCTCGTCGGCCATGTAGAGCATGGTCTGGCCGGTGATGGTCCGGTCGTCCTCGCTGACCGCGCCCTCGTGCCGGTCCTGGATCGAGACCTCCTTGGGCAGCAGCTTCTTGCCCCAGGTCAGGATGCCGAAGCCGACCGCCAGCAGGGAGATGCCCAGGGTCACGCCGAGCAGCGGGGTGAACCACTTGTCCCCGCCCCGGCCGGCCTCCCACTGCCACGGCCACCAGATGTAGACCACCAGGAAGGCGGTCGCCGCCAGGCCGGTGAGCAGGAAGAACAACGCGACCGTACGGGTCAGTCGGCGCTCGGCCTTGCTGCCCGGAACGACCTGCGGCTCGTAGTGGACGATCTCGATGTCATCCCGGCGCGCGCCCTCGCGGACGATGTCGAACTGGCTCAGCCGGGGGTCCTGCACGTCGAGCGGCTCCCGACCCGGCTGGGTCTGGTGCTCGGTGTGGGTGGTCATGCCGTCACCTCGCTACGGACGGTGCCGACGCGCGACACCAGCGCAATCGTACTCACGTTGCCGGCGATCACGACTTGCCCGCGATCCACAGGCTGGCGAAGACCAGCGCGACGATGCCGACCAGGAAGATCGCCAGGCCCTCGGTGGAGGGGCCGTAGCGACCGAGGTTGAAGCCACCCGGGTCCTGGTCGGTCTTCAGGGTCTGCTGGATGTAGGCGATCAGGTCGGCCTTCTGCTCCGGCGTGATCTGGTTGTCGCCGAAGACCGGCATGTTCTGCGGGCCGCTCAGCATCGCCGCGTAGATCTGCCGGTCGGTGGCCGGGGCCAGGCTCGGCGCGTACTTGCCCGAGGAGAGGGCGCCGCCGCCACCACCGAACGCGTGGCACTGCGAGCAGTTGATCCGGAACAGCTCGCCACCGGCGGCGATGTTCCCGTCTTCGTGAAGATTGTCACCCGCCGGGACGACCGGACCGCCGCCCAGCTCCTGGATGTACTGCCCGAGCTGGCGGACCTCCTCGTCGGTGAACAGCTCCGGCTTGCGCATGGCCTGGGCCTCCTGGCGGGCCATCGGCATGCGACCGGTGCCCACCTGGAACTCCACCGAGGCCGCGCCGACGCCGATCAGGCTCGGTCCGCGACCCTCGACACCCTGCGCGTTGCGACCGTGACAGGTCACACAGCTCACGTCGAACAGCGCCTTGCCCTCGGCGGCGGCGCCGGTCAGCGGCGGATTGTCCTGCGCCTGCACGCCGGGGGCGAAGACGGTGTAGGCGCCGCCGGCCAGCATCAGCGCGGCGAACAGCCGGACCGCGGCACCCAGCCGGCGGCGGCCCCTGCTGCGCGCCGCGGGCCGCTCGCGCAGCCGCGCGAGCAGACCGCGTCGGCGGTCGTTGTCAGAAGTCATGACCTGTGTCCTTAACCGGTTGGACCTTGTCTCAGGGGACGGAGCAGCGGCGCGGTTCGTGACGCGCCAAGATCACTGAAGCCAGTAGATCATGGCGTAGAGGCCGATCCACACGACGTCGACGAAGTGCCAGTAGTACGACACGACGATGGCCGAGGTCGCCTGGGCCGGGGTGAACCGGCCCATGGTGGTGCGGATCATGAAGATGATGAACGCGATCAGACCGCCGGTCACGTGCAGGCCGTGGAAGCCGGTGGTCAGGTAGAACATCGACCCGTAACCGTCTTCGTTGATCTTGATGCCGGCGTGCACCAGCTCGCGGTACTCGTTGACCTGGCCGAGCACGAAGATCAGGCCCATCACGAAGGTGACCGTGAACCAGCGCCGCAGCGCGTGCACGTCACCCTTCTCGGCGGCGAACACGCCGAGCTGGCAGGTCACCGACGAGAGCACCAGGATCACCGTGAACGTCGTCGCGTACGGGATGTTCAGGTGAACGGTGTGCTCCGCCCACTGCTCCGGCGCGGCGGCGCGGATGGAGAAGTACATCGCGAACAGCGCCGCGAAGAACATGAGTTCGCTGGAGAGCCACACGATCGTCCCGACGCTGACCATGTTGGGACGCGTCAGGGAGTGGATCCGGCTCTTGTCAATGGCTGGGGCCGCAGTCACGCGGTCATTATTGCCCCTGACCGGGGCCCGCGATCAGCGGGGTGGCAAACCCGTGGCATCCACGGCCCGATCGGGGTGGTCCGGTTCGCCTGGCCTAGGCTGAAAAGCGTGCTGCACGTCGATCCGATCTCCGCCGCCACCTCGGCCGCCGCGCCGACGGTGACCGCGGCCACGCCGCCGCCGTTCACCGTCACCTCGGTGTTCACCGAGACCCGGCTGGACAGCTGGCTCGCCGTCGGGCTGGTGCTCGCCGCCGGGATCTACCTCTACGGGGTGCACCGGCTTCGGATCCGCGGCGACCGCTGGCCGGTCGCGCGTACCGTCTTCTTCATCGGCCCCGGCCTGGGCGGCATCGCGGCGGTCACGGTCAGCGGCCTGCACGCCTACGACACCGCGCTGCTGTCGGTGCACATGGTGCAGCACATGGTGCTGTCGATGATCTCGCCGATCTTCCTCGCCCTGGGCGCGCCGATGACGCTGGCGCTGCGCACCCTGCCGCAGCGGCCCCGCCGGCGGCTGTTGGCCGTCGTGCACAGCCGGATCGTCCGGGTCTACACCTTCCCGCTGGTGGCGTTCACCATCTTCGTGGTCAACCCGTTCGCGCTCTACTTCACCGACCTGTACCGCTACACCCTGGAACACGCCTGGGCCCACGAGCTGGTGCACGCGCACTTCATCCTCACCGGCTGCGTGTTCTTCTGGCCGCTGCTCGGCCTCGACCCGCTGCCCGGCCGCTGGCCGTACCCGGGGCGCGCGCTGCTGATGCTGCTGTCCGTGCCGTTCCACACCGTGCTCGGGCTGACCATCATGCAGAGCAGCACGCTCTTCGGCGGCGACTGGTACCCCTCGCTCGGCCTCACCTGGGCCGACCCGTGGGCCGACCAGGTGGTCGCCGGCGGCATCCTCTGGGCCGGCGGCGAGGTGGTCAGTGTCACCATGCTGGCCGTCCTGGTCGTGCAGTGGATGCGCCAGGCCGAACGCGAGGCCCGCCGGATCGACCGCGACCTGGACCGCCAGGAGGCCCGCCAGCGCGCCGCGGAGGCCGCGTCCTGAGCTGCGCCGACGGTACGCCCCGGACGCCGCGCCGGGCGCGACGTCACCAACGTCACAGCGACCGGTACGATCAGCGGGCAGCTACGAGGTGGGAGCCAGTTCCGTCATGAGCGATCGTCTTTGCACCGTCCTGCTCTACAGCGACGACCCGCAGGTCCGGGACCGGATGCGGCTCGCCGTCGGCACCCGGCCCGCACCCGGCCTCCGGATCGAGTTCGTCGACGCGTCGACCTACGCCGAGTGCGTCCGGCTGGTCGACGACTACGAGATCGACCTGATGCTGCTCGACGGTGAGGCCAGCCCCGGCGGTGGCATCGGCATCGCCCGGCAGATCAAGGACGACCGGGACGACGCCCCCCCGACCTGCGTGGTGATCGCCCGCGCCGCCGACCGATGGCTCGCGGCCTACGCCGAGGTCGACGCCACGCTGGTGCACCCCCTCGACCCGGTGACCACCGGCAACACGGTGGCGGAGCTGCTGCGTACGCACGCGCCCGCCTGACGTCCCCGCTCCGGCCCCACACCGTGGCGCCGGGTGCGTCCCCACCCACACCTCCTACGCTCGGGAGGCCCGTCATGGGCGATCGGACCTGGCCGCACCTCATCTCCGCGCTGCTGCGCGGCGACGAACTCTCCACCGGCGACACCGCCTGGGCGATGGGCGAGATCATGTCCGGGTCGGCGGCCCCCGCCCAGATCGCCGGCTTCGCCGTGGCACTGCGGGCCAAGGGCGAGACGTCGGCCGAGTTGGCCGGCCTGGTGGAGGCGATGCTCGGCCACGCCGTCCTGGTGGACCTGCCGGCGGAGCTGCGCGCGACCGCGCTGGACGTGGTCGGCACCGGCGGTGACCTCGCCCACACGGTCAACATCTCCACGATGGCCTCCCTCGTGGTGGCCGGCGCCGGTGTCCGCGTGGTCAAGCACGGCAACCGGGCCGCGTCCTCGTCCTGCGGCACCGCCGACGTGCTGGAGTTCCTCGGCGTACCTCTCGATCTCGGCCCCGAGGGCGTGGCCCGCTGCGTGGCCGAGGCCGGGATCGGCTTCTGCTTCGCCGCCCGGTTCCACCCCGGCATGCGGCACGCCGGCACCACCCGCCGCGAGCTGGGCGTACCCACCGCCTTCAACTTCCTCGGCCCACTGACCAACCCGGCCCGTCCCCGGTCGGCCGCGGTGGGCTGCTTCGACGCCCGGATGGCCCCGGTGATGGCCGGCGTGTTCGCCGCCCGGGGCGACTCGGTGCTGGTGATGCGCGGCGAGGACGGGCTGGACGAGTTCACCACCGCCGCGCCCACCCGGGTGTGGGCGGCGCAGAACGGCACCGTACGCGAGGCCGTGGTCGACGCGGTGGACCTCGGCATCCCCCGGGCCACCCTGGCCGACCTGCGTGGCGGCGACGCCGCGTACAACGCGGAGGTGGTGCGGCGCCTGCTGGCCGGCGACAAGGGCCCGGTCCGCGACGCGGTCCTGGTCAACGCGGCCGCGGCGCTGGCCACCCAGGGCCCGCTCGACGGCGACCTCACCGAAGCCCTGCGGGCCGGCCTGGACCGCGCCGCCGAGTCGATCGACTCCGGTGCCGCCGCCCGGACCCTCGACCGGTGGATCGAGGTCGCCCGCACCGCCTGACCGGCCACCGGCCACCGGCCGCATCCCGCACCGCCGCCGCACCCGCACCGCATCCACCGCCGCCGCAGCACGGCCCCGGACACCGCCCGACCCCGGGCGTCGCCTGTTCCCGGTGCGCCCTGTTCCCAGGTTTCCTGGCACGATGCGGGAGCCCGTTCCACCACTCCGGAACGCACGCTTCCCTCCCCGGCTGCCGCACCTGCTGGGCAGTGGGGCGGAGGAAGGTTGTCGGACCCGGGTGGGAAACTACAGGTGAGTAGTTTCCGCTCCCGTCGCGACCGGTGGGAGCCCCCGGAGCGAGAGGAGACGCCCGTGTCGAGCCGCGAGTTGCACTGCGAGGTCTGCGAGGGCGTTCGGCCGTTCGAGGCGCCACCGTGCGTCGACGATCACGGCGCCGACTGCCCCGAGCTCATCTGCACCGGCTGCGGCGTGGCCGTGCTGATCGCCACGTTCGCGTTCCCGGCTCCGCGTCTGGCCGACGCGCGGCGTCGCCCGGTCCCGCCGGCGCACCGCCGCGCCGCCTGACCGCAACGCACCCCGGCGCACACCGCCGCGCCGCCTCACGCAAACCCGCCCCGGCAGGGCACGACGTCGGTGAACCGGCCGGGCACACGACGAGGCCCGCCTCCCCGAAGGGTGGGCGGGCCTCGGTGCGGAGCGGATCCGGCGGCTCAGTGCTCGGCGGTGCGCCGGGTGCCGGAGTAGTACTCGAAGAGCAGGCCGCAGGCGGCCAGGATGACCGCCACCAGGCCGAGGCCCAGCAGCCAGAACTGCCAGAACACCAGGCCGAAGCCGGCGACGGAGGCGGCCAGCGCCAGACCGAACGGCCAGTAGCTGCCCGGGCTGAAGAAGCCGATCTCGCCCGCGCCGTCGGCGATCTCGCCGTCCGGACGGTCCTCCGGGCGGAGGTCGATCCGGCGGGACACGAACCAGAAGAAGCCACCGCACATGGTGCACAGCAGGAAGCTCAGCAGCAGGGCGACGGTGCCGACCCACTCGACCTGACCGCCCGAGTCCGCGGCGGTCCAGCCGCCGTACAGGAACGTCGCGAAGAGCAGGAACCCGGCGATGACCAGGAAAATGCGCCACTCGGTCTTCATGCCCGCTCCCTCAGTTTCCCGCGCCGGCGGAGGCGCTGTCCGGGTTGAAGTTGGCGGTGTCGCGCCGGGTCTCGAACGGCCGGGTCGTCGTCGCGTACGGCTCCTCGCCGATGGCGGTCAGCGCGTCCTGGGTCGACTGGCCGGCACGCTTGGCGGCGAGGAACTGGTCGTACCGCTCCGGCGAGACGACGCGCAGCTCGAAGTTCATGAAGGCGTGGTAGCTGCCGCACAGCTCGGCGCAGCGGCCGACGTAGGCGCCCTCGGTCTGCAGCTCGGAGACCTCGAACACGTTGCGGATCTTGCCGGGGAAGACGTCCCGCTTGAACAGCATCTCCGGCACCCAGAACGAGTGGATGACGTCGCGGCTGGTCTCCTCGAACCGGATGGACCGGTCGGTCGGCAGCACGAGGATCGGGATGACCTCACTGGTGCCGAGCACGGAGGCGACGGTGTTGGCCTCGGTGCCCTGGCCGTCGCGGTAGTTGAACTGCCAGTTCCACTTGAAGGCGACCACCTCGACCGTCACGTCGGGGTTCTTGGTGGTGCGTACCACGTCGGTCTGCACGATCGCCGTGTAGTAGAAGAGCACCGAGACGATCAGGATCGGCGCGATGGTGTAGAGGAACTCCATCGGCAGGTTGTAGCGGGTCTGCACGGGCAGTTCGTCGCCCCGGCGGCGGTACCGCACCACACACCAGAAGATCAGGCCCCACACGAAGACGCCGACCGCGAGCGCGGCGATGCACGACGCGATCCACAGGTCGTACATGCGGTTGGCTTCCGGCGTGATGCCGCCCTGCGGCCAGCCGAAGCCGCCGAACGCCGCTCCGACGTCGCACCCCGTGAGCAGGACCAGCAGCGCCGCTCCGCCGAGACCGAGCCCGGCGAGCCGACCGGCACCCCGCCCCCGGCGCCGGGCGGCTCCTGGGGAAGCGCTGTGCCGCACGGCCGACGGCCGTACCTCCGAACTCCTTGCGACCACCTGGTCCTGCCTCCCTAGCGCGCCGCGGTGTCTTTTTCGTCGTTCTGCCGGTCCCCGCCGTGCGGGGCGGCAGCACCGCGGCAAAGGCGTCACCGACGGTCGCAGATTACTCGACCATGACGGGCCTGACCGTGGTGGGGTCACTGTCCGCCCCCATCGGGGGGATCATGGCCATACCGGCACGATACGTTGGCTTCCGTGAGCGCGAGGAGCGAGCCGGGGTTGCGAGCCCCGCAGTCGCGAACAGAAGGGGCACCGTGAGCGCGTCCCCGGTCTACCTGGACGCGGCCACCGCCGCGCCACCGCATCCGGTCACCCGGCAGGCCCTGCTGGCCGCGCTCGACGACGGCTGGGCCGACCCCGCCCGGCTGTACGGCCAGGCCCGCCGGGCCCGGCAACTCCTCGACGCCGCGCGCGAGGCCGCCGCGGCCACTCTCGGTGTCCGTGCCGACGAGCTGTCCTTCACCCCCAGCGGTACGGCGGCGGCGCATTCGGCCGTGCTCGGTGGCCTGCTGGGGCGGCGTCGGGTGGGTCGGGTGCTGGTGCACTCGGCGATCGAGCACTCCGCGGTGCTGCACGCGGCGGAGAAGCACGTGGCCGAGGGCGGTTCGGTGGGGCCGGTGCCGGTGGACCGGCTGGGCCGGCTCGACCTGCCGGCGTGGTCGGCGGCGGTACGCGCGCCGGGCGTGGCCCTCGCCGCGCTGATCGCCGCCAGCCACGAGGTCGGCACCGTCCAGCCGGTGGCCGAGGCGGCTGAGGCGTGTGCCGAGGTCGGGGTACCGCTGTTCGTGGACGGCGCGCAGGTGGTGGGGCGCGTGCCGGTGCCCGCCGGCTGGTCGGTGCTCACCGCCAGCGCGCACAAGTGGGGCGGCCCGCCGGGCGTCGGGTTGCTGGTGGTCCGCAAGGGCACCCGCTGGGAGTCGCCGTGGCCTGCCGACGAGCGGGAGTCCGGTCGTACGCCCGGGGTGGTGAACCTGCCGGCGGTGGTGGCGGCGGCGGCGAGCCTGCGCGCGGCGGCGGCCGACGCGGCGGCGGAGGCGGCCCGGCTCGCGCCGCTGGTGGACCGGATCCGGGCCCGGGTGGCGGCGGACGTGCCGGACGTCGAGGTGGTGGGTGACCCGGACCGCCGGTTGCCGCACCTGGTGACGTTCTCCTGCCTGTACGTCGACGGCGAGGCGTTGCTGCACGCGCTGGACCGGCGCGGGTTCGCGGTGTCCTCGGGCTCGTCGTGCACGTCGTCGACGCTGCGCCCGTCGCACGTGCTGGAGGCGATGGGGGTGCTGTCGCACGGCAACGTGCGGGTCTCCCTGCACCGGGAGACGACCGAGGCCGACGTCGAGCGGTTTCTGGCCGAGCTGCCGGGCGTGGTGGCGGAGCTGCGTGCCGAGGCGGGGGTGACGGCGCTGTGACGTTTCCCGACGAGGTGCTCGACTGCCGGGGTCAGCGGTGCCCGCTGCCGGTGATCGCGGCGGCCCGCCGGCTGCCCGAACTACCGGTCGGGTCGGTGGTGCGGGTGCTGGCCGACGACCCGGCGGCGGCGGTGGACATCCCCGCCTGGTGTCGGATGCGGGGGCAGGAGTTCCTCGGCACGGTCACCGGCGCGGACGGCCCCGGCTACGACGTGCGCCGCCGGCACTGACCCCGGGGCCGGTACGGCGTCACGTCGTGAGGTGCGCCCGAACGTCGTCGGCGGCCACGTCGCCGTACGACTCGGCGAGCCGCTTGACGAACAGGTCGCGGCGCACCTCGTACTCCTGGGTGCCGACGGTCTCCAGCACCAGCGTGGCCAGCAGCGACCCCACCTGGGCGGCCCGTTCCAGCCCGAGGCCCCAGGACAGCGCGGTGAAGAAACCGGCCCGGAAGGCGTCGCCGACCCCGGTCGGGTCGACCGCCCGGATCTCCCGCGCGATCGGCACGTGGATCGGGTCGAGGTCCCGCCCGGCGATCTCCACGCCGTCCTTGCCGAGCGTGGTGACCCGCACCTTGACCAGGTCGAGCAGCTGCGCGTCGCTCAGGCCCGCCTTGCTCTGCAGGAGAGACTTCTCGTAGTCGTTGGTCATCAGGTAGTCGGCGCCCTCGATCAGCCCGACCACGTCCGCGCCGTCCATCCGGGCGAGCTGCTGGGACGGGTCGGCCGCGAAGGCGTACCCCCGGTCCCGGCACTCGGCGGAGTGCCGCAGCATCGCCGCCGGGTCGTTGGCGCCGACGACAACCAGGTCGAGGCCGTCCAGGCGGCGGGCGACCGGCTCCAGCTCGATGTTGCGCGCCTCGCTCATCGCCCCCGCGTAGAAGGACGCGATCTGGCACATGTCGGTGTCGGTGGTGCAGACGAAGCGCGCGGTGTGCGCCACCTCGCTGATGTGCACCGAGTCGCAGTCCACGCCGTGCCGCTCCAACCAGGAGCGGTAGTCGGCGAAGTCCGCGCCGACCGCGCCGACCAGGACCGGCCGCAGGCCCAGCTGGCCCATGCCGAAGGCGATGTTGGCGGCCACCCCGCCGCGCCGGAGCACCAGGTCGTCGACCAGGAAGGACAGCGACACCTTGTGCAGCTGGTCGGCGATGAGCTGGTCGGCGAAACGGCCGGGGAAGCTCATCAGGTGGTCGGTGGCGATCGAGCCGGTCACGGCGATCTTCATGTCAGCCCTCGGGGTCGGGAGCACGGCGCCGGTCAGCCTACCGGGCCGATCCGAGGTGTGGTCGCGGGTCGGTCGACCGGTGGACATCCGGACGTCACCTCCCGGAAAGCCCCCGGGCAGAGCGGCGGGGCCGCCCCTTGAGAGGGGCGGCCCCGCCGTTTCTGTCAGCTCGTCCGGTGCGGGCCGGCGAGCGGCCGACTCAGCTGAACGAGTCGCCGCAGGCGCAGGAGCTGCCCGCGTTGGGGTTGTCGATGGTGAAGCCCTGGGCGTCGATCCGGTCGGCGAAGTCGATGGTGGCGCCGGCCAGGTAGGGGGCGCTCATCCGGTCGACGACGACCCCGACGCCGCCGAAGTCGGTGACGACGTCACCGTCGAGCGAACGCTCGTCGAAGAAGAGCTGGTAACGCAGGCCGGAGCAGCCACCCGGCTGCACCGCGACCCGGAGCCGCAGGTCGTCGCGGCCTTCCTGCTCGATCAGGGCCTTGACCTTCTGCGCCGCGACGTCGGTGAGGACGATGGACGTGGGGGCCGTGGCCTCGGTCGAGTCGGTCTGCGCTGGCGTGGTCACGTGGATATCTCCCTGCGCGGTATGGGTCCGGACGCACTGGCCAACGCTCCCCGTCGCCCAGTATTCCCGGTGTGGTCCGTCCCCCGATGGTACGCCGCCGCAGCCGCGACGGCCCGGGTGGCGTGATCCGGGCCGCAGGTCGGGCGGCTCCACCCGGGTCCGGTTTCGACCGGTGCGGGCGGTCAGCGACTCCACTGCCCGGCCAGCCGGGTGCCCAGCGCCCGCAGCCCCTCGGCCGGCCGGCCCATGGCCGCCTCGACGCCGCCGCGCTCCTCGCCGCCGAAGTGCTCCACCAGGCTGTACGCCTCGGTCACCCCGGCCGCGGCGGACTCCCGGCGTCCCGCGCTCACCCGGCCGGCCACCACCACGCAGGGCACCCCCCGGTCGCGGGCGGCCCCGGCCACCCCGGCGACCACCTTGCCGCGCAGTGACTGGTGGTCGAACGACCCCTCGCCGGTGATCACCAGGTCGACGCCGTCCAGCGCGGCGTCGAGCCCGATCGCCCGGTTCACCAGGCCGATGCCCGACTCGCACTGACCGCCGAGGGCCAGGATCGCCGCGCCGAGCCCGCCGGCCGCACCTCCGCCGGGCAGCGCGCCGAGGCCCGGCGGACAGCCGGGCAGGTCCCGTTCCAGGACGGCGGCGAACCGCTCCAACGCGGCGTCGAGCAGCAGCACGTCGGCCCGGTCGGCGCCCTTCTGCGGGCCGAAGACGTTGCTCGCCCCGTGCAGGCCGAGCAGTGGGTTGTCCACGTCGGTGGCGGCCACCAGCCGGACCCCGCGCAGCCGGGGGGCTCCGTCCAGCGCGGCCGCCGCGGCCAGCGCCGCTCCCCCGTACGGCAGGGCCGCGCCGGTGTCGTCCAGCGGGGTGACCCCGAGCGCGGTGAGCATCCCGGCGCCGGCGTCGTTGGTGGCGGAGCCGCCCAGCCCGATCACCACCTGCCGGGCGCCGTGCTCCACCGCGGCGGCGACCAGCAGTCCCAGCCCGTACGACGTGGTGGCCTTCGGATCGCGCTCCTCGGCGGCGAGCAGGTGCAGGCCGCACGCCTGGGCGCTCTCCAGGTAGGCGGTCGCGCCGTCGGCGGTGAGCAGGATCTCACCGGCCGCCGGTCGCCCGCGCGGGTCCACCGTCGGCACCGGCACGCGCCGGCCGTCCAGCGCGTCGGCGAGGACGTCGAGGAACCCCGGCCCGCCGTCGGCGAGTGGGCGGATGAGCAGGTCGTCGCCGGTGGTCACGGTGCGCCAGCCGGCGGCGACCGCGGCGGCCACGTCGGGGGCGGACAACGTGCCGGCGAACTTGTCCGGACAGAGCAGCACGCGCATGCGGTGCAGTGTGGCAGCCCACACCGGCGGAGGCTGCGCCGCGCCCGCGCTGTGGGACCATGGGGTACGTGACGTCGACCTGGGTAGAACCCTCCAACACCGCCACCGCCCTGCTGCTGCTGGGCCGGGGCAGCGACCCCGCCACCGAGCGTGGCGTCGAGTGTCCGGGTGACCTGCCGGCGCCCAGCGACCCGGACCTGGTGGCGCGGGCGGCGGCGGCGAAGGCGGCGCTGGGCGACTCGGTGTTCGTGCTGGGCCACCACTACCAGCGCGACGAGGTGATCCAGTTCGCCGACGTGACCGGTGACTCGTTCAAGCTGGCCCGGGAGGCGGCGGCCCGGCCGGACGCCGAATACATCGTCTTCTGCGGCGTGCACTTCATGGCCGAGAGCGCGGACATCCTCACCTCGGACGCGCAGAAGGTGATCCTGCCGGACCTGGCCGCCGGTTGCTCGATGGCCGACATGGCGGTGCTGTCGCAGGTCGAGAAGGCCTGGGACCTGTTCACCGACCTGGGCATCGCCGCGCAGACGGTGCCGGTGACCTACATGAACTCCTCGGCCGACATCAAGGGCTTCGTCGGGCGCAACGGCGGCGTGGTCTGCACCTCGTCCAACGCCCGGCGCGCGCTGGACTGGGCGTACGAGCAGGGCTCGAAGGTGTTCTTCCTGCCCGACCAGCACCTCGGCCGCAACACCGCCGTGCTGGAGATGGGGCTCTCGCTGGACGACTGCGTGCTCTACGACCCGCACAAGCCGAACGGCGGGCTCACCCCGGAGCAGCTGCGCGACGCGAAGATGATCCTGTGGCGCGGGCACTGCTCGGTGCACGGGCGGTTCACGCTGGACAGCGTGAACGACGTGCGGGAGCGGGTGCCGGGGGTCAACGTGCTGGTGCACCCCGAGTGCCGGCACGAGGTGGTCACCGCCGCTGACTTCGTCGGCTCGACGGAATACATCATCAAGGCCGTCGAGGCGGCTCCGGCCGGCTCGGCGTGGGCGGTGGGCACCGAACTGAACCTGGTCCGCCGGCTGGCGCTGGCCCACCCGGACAAGCAGATCATGTTCCTGGACAAGGCGGTCTGCTACTGCTCGACGATGAACCGGATCGACCTGCCGCACCTGGTCTGGGCCCTGGAGGAACTGGTGGCCGGCCGGGTGGTCAACCAGATCACCGTCGACCCGGACACCGCCCACCACGCTCGGGTGGCGCTGGACCAGATGCTCGCCCTGCCCGGCGCGGACACGCCGCCACCGGCCGCGGGCTGACCACGCTCCGTAGTTCCCTTGGTACGAGAAAGTGCCAGATCACCGATTGATGCCGCCGAGGGCGATGTGACCGGGTCCATTCTCGTCACCGAGGGCTATGCTGCCGGAGCGACGCGCGGCGCCGTTTTGCCGCCGCCCCGTTCCGGGTAGCTGGACAGCTCGCCCCACCACCGACACGGCACCACCCGACGCGCTGGAGGTTGCGTTGACCGAGGACGTCCTGGTCGTACACGGAGGTACTCCGCTGGAAGGGCGGATCCGCGTGCGCGGCGCGAAGAACCTGGTCTCGAAGGCGATGGTCGCCGCCCTGCTGGGCGACACCCCGAGCCGGCTCTACGACGTGCCGAAGATCCGGGACGTCGAGGTGGTCCGCGGGCTCCTCGGTCTGCACGGCGTGAAGGTCACCGACGGCGACGAGGACGGCGAGCTGGTCTTCGACCCCGCCAACGTGGAGAGCGCCAGCACCGACCAGATCAACGTGCACGCGGGCTCCAGCCGGATCCCGATCCTGTTCTGCGGTCCGCTGCTGCACCGGCTCGGGCACGCCTTCATCCCCGACCTCGGCGGCTGCCACATCGGCCCCCGGCCGATCGACTTCCACCTCCAGGCGCTGCGCGAGTTCGGCGCGACGGTGGAGAAGCGCCCCGAGGGCCTGCACCTGTCCGCGCCCAACGGGCTGCACGGCACCAAGTTCGCCCTGCCGTACCCGAGTGTGGGGGCCACCGAGCAGGTCCTGCTCACCGCGGTGATGGCCGACGGCGTCACCGAGCTGCGCAACGCGGCGGTCGAGCCGGAGATCATCGACCTCATCTGCATCCTGCAGAAGATGGGCGCGATCATCAAGGTGCACACCGACCGGGTGATCGAGATCCAGGGCGTGCCGAAGCTGCACGGCTACACCCACCGGCCGATCCCGGACCGGATCGAGGCCGCGAGCTGGGCCGCCGCCGCACTGGCCACCCGCGGTCACGTCGAGGTGCTCGGCGCGCAGCAGGCCGACATGATGACCTTCCTGAACATCTTCCGCTCGGTCGGCGGCGAGTACGAGGTCACCGACACCCGCCCGCCGAAGCTCGGCGACCCGGGCCAGGAGGGCGGCATCCGGTTCTGGCACCCGGGCGGCGAGCTGAACGCCGTCGCGCTGGAGACCGACGTGCACCCCGGCTTCATGACCGACTGGCAGCAGCCGCTGGTGGTGGCGCTGACCCAGGCGCGCGGCCTGTCGATCGTCCACGAGACCGTGTACGAGCAGCGGCTGGGCTACACCGAGGCGCTGAACAAGATGGGCGCCAACATCCAGGTCTACCGGGACTGCCTGGGCGGCACCCCGTGCCGTTTCGGCCGGCGCAACTTCAAGCACTCCGCGGTGATCGCCGGGCCGAGCAAGCTGCACGCCGCCGACCTGGTCATCCCCGACCTGCGGGCCGGGTTCAGCCACCTGATCGCCGCCCTGGCCGCCGAGGGCACCTCCCGGGTCTACGGCGTCGATCTGATCAACCGCGGCTACGAGGACTTCGAGGCCAAGCTCGCCGACCTCGGCGCGCACGTCGAGCGTCCCTGACCCACCGGAGTCGCGCCCCGTCGGCGCCCCGGCGCACCGCGATGTGCGCCGGGCGCCGACGTTTGGCTACCCTTGCCGCGTGCCGTCGCTGTTTCGCCGCAAGTCAACCGACCTCGTCGACGAGTCCGTCACCTCGGTGACGCCCGACGAGGAGTCCTCCTCCACGCGCCCCCGGGGCTACACGCCGGCCAAGGGCCGCGAGACGCCGAAGCGTCCCGTCGCCGGCCGGCGGCCCGTCGGCTCCACCAAGCCGCTGACCAAGGAGGAGCAGCGGGAGCGCCGGCGTCAGCTGCGCGCCGAGTCGGCGGCGGAGTTCCGGCGCGAGGGCGGGCCGCGTGACCGTGGCCCGGAGAAGCTGCTGGCCCGCAACGTGGTCGACTCCCGGCGTACGGTCGGCACCTGGTTCTTCGGTGGGGCGTTGCTGGTGCTGATCGGCTCGAACCCGGCGATGCCGCCGGCGATCCAGTTGGCCTCCAACCTGGTGTGGGGCGCCCTGGCGCTCGGCGTGGTGGTGGACTCGGTGCTGATCTGCCGGAAGATCAAGAAGCTGGTCCGGGAGCGCTTCCCCAACACCGGTCAGCGGATGGGTTCCCTCTACCTCTACGCGATCATGCGATCCATCACCTTCCGCAAGATGCGGGCCCCGGCACCGCGCGTCGCCATCGGCGAGGCGGTCTGATCCCGACCGCCGGCACCCCGGCGGCACACTCGTCCCGAAGGGTCCCCGCTCGCCCGTGCGGCGCGTGGGGACCCTTTCGCACATTCAGCACTGGCGGCCCGATTCGGTCATAGGGTTAAATGCCCGACAGTGGGGACAACGTTTGCCGGGTGTGCCGAGGCACAGTGGCGGTGAGCGAGCCCACGCCGCTACCCTCCATCCGCAGCCCACGACGTGCCGGACGGGTCGGACCACCGGCGCGCGCGGGGCGTTCGGCAGGACAACTGGCAAGAGGTGACATCGCCGTGAGCGAGCGGACGCGAGCCGACCACCGGGGCGCGGCCGTGAACGAGCGGACGCCCTCCGGCGCCTCCGCCGGTCCCGCTCGCCTCCGGTGCCCCGGATCCGCGCCGACCGCCGCCCGTGGCGACGGGCCACCCGGATGAGCCGCGGCTACGCCGACCGGTGGCACGACCCGGCCGAGCCGTCCTGGGTGGTCGAGCCGACCAACGAGTGGCATCCCCAGTTCCCCGGTCAGCGCTATCCGGGCGACATCGGCACACCGCACGCGCCGCCGCCCCGAAGCCGGGCGACCGCCGTGGGCCGGGCCGAGGTGCCGCCGCTGGCGCCCACCCGCCCGGACGGGACCTACCTCGGCCGGTCCTGGGACGACGAACCCGACGGCCGGCCACGCCCGGACCTCCCCACCGGCCGGCACGACGGGCATCCGACCCGCGCCGACAGCCACCCGTCCCGGGACGACGGTGCCGCCCGGCGGGGGTACCCGGACGAGATGTACCGCCGGCCGGCCGGCGACTCGGCCCGCTCGGACGACCACTACCGCCGGCCCGAGCCGGACGCGCGCAACGGGCGGGGCGCCACGGACCGGTCCACGCCGGGACGGCCGGTGGACGAACAGCGGCACCGCGACAACGGCCGGGACCGGCAGGACCACCGTGCGCCCCGGCACCAGCCGGCGGCGTCCGACCGACCCGTCTCCCCCACCGGCTACGCCGCGGCCGGTTGGGTGCCCGAACCGGACGAGGGCCGGCCACGCCGCGCCGACAGCTACGGGCGGCCGGCGGACGGCCCGGCACGCCACGAGCCGGTCGAGGAGCCCCGCCGGCCGCGCTACCCGTGGGGGCGGGCCGCCGAGGAGCACCGCGACCGCGCGCCGGACCCACCGTGGGACCGGCCGGGCGACGGCCGGTGGGAACGCACCTCCGACGGGCACCCGGACCAGGGCCCGGACGACGCCCGGGACCGCACACCGGACGACCGGTGGCACCGTACGTCCGACGCCTTCCGGGACCCGTCCGCGCCCGGACCGGGGCGGACGTCGCAGGGGCCGTGGGCACCGCCGGCCGATCGGCAGCGGCCGACCGGTGGCCACCACCACCGGACGGACGCCCCCGGCGTACCCGTCGACCGCCGCTCGTGGCCGGAGCGGGACCGGCCGGCTCAGCCCCCGCACGAGGGCGACCGACGCCGGACCGACCCGGACGAGTACCGGCGACCCCGCGAGGCGGCGGCCCGCGCCGAGACGTACCCCGACCGCCGGCCACGCCCACCGGAGCAGCCCCGTGACCCGCGCGAGGGCGGGCTGCCCTGGCCTCCGCCGGGCCCGGTGCGCCCCTACGACGGGGATACCGCCCGACGCCCCGAGCACCGGCGGCCGGTCGAACCCGTCGACCGGCCCCGGCACCAGACACCACCGCAGCGGTACGACGAACGCCCGCGCGGCCCGGTGACCCGCGAGCCAGCCACGCCGGTCTCGCCGGCACCGCTCTCCGGCACACCGGTCTCGCCGGCACCGGTGTCCGGACCGCCCGTCGTGCCCGACCGGCCGGTGTCGCCGGCCACCCCCGCCCCCGTCTCCGGACCGCCGGTCCACGACCGGCTGCGACCACCACCGCCGGGCGCGGACGACCAGCTCACCGACGGCCGCCGCGACCCGGCCCGGCCCGCGCCGGCCGACGAGCCGGTGTCCGGGCCGCCCGCCGCGCGGCTGCGCGTGGAGTTCCGCCCCGCGCCGACCGAGGGAACACCCACCGCCGACCCGGCACCGACCGACGCGCGGCACGGCGCGTCCACCGCCCCGACCGCCGAGAGCCCGGCCGCCCCGGCGCCGACCGGACCGGGCCTGCCCCGGCCGTACGTCCCACCGCCGTCGTCCGAACCGACCCCGCCGCCGCCGGTGACCACCCCGCCGGGCAGCGCGGACGCCTGGTTCCGGCCCGCCCGTCCCACCGGGGCCGACGAGGAGCCGGAGACGGTACGCCCCGAGGAGCACCCGCCCGCGCCGGATGCGACGGGACCTCCGCCGGCCGACAGCGGACGGACTCCGGAGGCCGCCGCACCGGTCTCCGCCCCGCCGTCCGACCCTTCGTGGTCGGCCGACCCGGTCTCGGGCCCGCCGGCCGCCCCGGTCTCCGCCCCGCCAGCCGTCCCGGTCTCCGCCGCACCGGCCGAGGCGTCGGCCGCGCCACCGGCCTACCCGCCGCCGATGCCCATCACCGACTCGACACCCGGAGCGCCGTCCACCCCACCGGCCTATCCGACGTCCGCGCCACCGGAGCACCCCGAGTCCACCCCACCGGCCGCCCCGGTCTCCGCCGCACCGGCCGAGGCGACGTCCGCGCCACCGGACCACCCGCCGCCGATGCCCACCACCGACTCGACACCCGCGGCGCTGGACACCCCGGTGTCCGCCCCACCGGCCTATCCGACGTCCGCGCCACCAGAGCACCCCGAGTCCACCCCACCGGCCGCCCCGATCCCCGCCCCACCGGCCGCCCCGACCTCCGCCCCACCGGCCGCCCCGATCTCCGCGCCGCCGGCCCACCCCACGTCCACGCCACCGGACCGACCGGTGTCCGCGCCGCCGCTGGCCGCCGCCCCGACCCACACCCTCACGGATCCGCCGGCGGAGGAGGCGCCCACCGACGAGGACGCGGCACACGCGTCGGCGGATCGTCCGGGGTCCACTCCGCCGGACGCCGGCCCTCGGCACACCGCGGTGCCGAACGAGCACCGGAACGCCGACGCCCCCCGACCGGTCTCCGCCCCGCCGTCGTTGACCGCGGCGCCCGCCCCGCGCGATCTCGCACTTTCTGTCGACACCAGCGCGGACGAGAGCCATGTTCCCGCGACCGAAAGTGCAAGATCGCCGGAGAGGGCCGGTCGGCCGGATCCGGTCCGGGACGATCCCGAGCAGGTGCTGGCCGGCTACCCGTGGCGGCTCGATCCGACGACCCTGCGTGAGGTGGTCGAGGAGCCGGAGGACTTCCGGGTCGTCCGACGCCGGCTGACCGAGAAGCTGGGCAGCGCCGTGGACAACCGGTCCCGGGCGCGGCTGCTGAGCCTGCGGGCGGTGGTGTCCCGGATCGTCGGCGACCTGGACGACGCGCTCGCCGACGGGCGGCTCGCGCTCACCTACGCGGAGGCGACCGGGGAGCTACGCCGGACGTCGCTGGCCCAGGCCCGGCTGGCACACGTGTTGCGCTGGCGCGGTGAGTACGCCGAGGCGGACCGGCTGTTCGCCCACGCCAACTCCGACGAGCTGCCCGACCGGCTGCGGGCGGCGCTGCACGAGCACGCCGGACGGTGCTGCTTCGACCAGGGCCGGCTGATCGAGGCGTGCGACCACTTCGAGCGGGCGCTGGACCTGCGCGGCGCCGCGGACCCCGAGTTGCTCGCCCGGGTCCGGTCCAGCCTGGACGCGGTCGCCGACCGTGCCACGGCGGGGGGCTTCGGGCCGTACCCCCGGGGTCGTGACGAGGTGCTGGAGCGGGTGCGGCCCCCGGTGCCGGCGCGCGACGGCGACCGCTGGGGTTACGCCGACGCGGACGGCGAGATGGTGGTGCCCGGTCGGTACGCGGAGGTGCAGCCGTTCCACGACGGGGTGGCGTGGGTGCGCCCGCCCGACGGCGACCGGTGGGCGCTGATCGACCTGGTCGGCGAGACGGTGGTGGCGCCGACGTACCGCGTCGTCCGGTCGTTCTCCGACGGCCTGGCCTGGGTGTCGCACGGCGAGCCCGGCGGCTGGTGCGCGGTCGACACCACCGGCGAGATCGCCGTGCCGCCGGGCTTCGCCGACGTGCGACCGTTCCGGCGCGGCCTGGCCGCGGTACGCCGGGAGGGCTGGGGCGCGGTGGACCGCACCGGCCGGATCGTGGTGTCCACCCGCTACCACGGGTTCGCGACCACGCTGTCCGACGGCCGCTACGTGGACGGGTTCACCGACGAGGGCCTGGCGGTGATCGACGTGGCCGGCCGGCGGGGTGTGGTGGACCGGACCGGGACGGTGCTCGTGCCGCCGGTCCACCCGGTGCTGGTGGTCCACCCGGTGGCGTTCCTCACCGGTGACGGCGCCGGGCGCTGGGGTGCGCTGGACCGGCGCGGCGAGCCGCTGATCGACCCGGTGCACCGCAACCCGGACGACGTGGTCGCCGAGATCGACCGGCTGCTCACCGACACCAACCCGGTGCTCTGAGGCGACGGGCGCGATCCCGGCCGGCGACGGCCGTCAGCTCGGGGCGCGTCCGCAGGTCGCGACGTCCGGGATGACCTCCTCGTTGGCGTACACCTTCGCGCTCCGCCCGATCCCGCCCGACGTCTTGATCGAGGGGAGGTCGAACAGGCTGAGGAAGCGGTTGATCGCCTTGGCCACCGGTTCCAGGATGGTGTAGCCGATCCCGAACCGCGCGGTGATGCCGAGGCCGACGCCGCGGCAGAGCGCGTAGGGGGCACCGAGCGCCGAGCCGATCGTCATGCCGTAGCGGGTGGCGAGTTCGAAGTAGACGCCGGCGCTCAGGACGAGGGCACTGAATCCGACGGTGAACTTGACGCGGTGTTCCAGCAGCATGCCCATTACCCCGACCGGCACCCCGGTCAGCGAGTTGACCAGGCTCTTCTTCCGGGCGAACTCGATGCTCACCCGGGGTCCGAACGACCCGTTCGCGTACCCGTAGCCGAGGCTCGACGCGAGGGAGAACTCCCCCGACCCCTCGACGGTGCCGAGCTTGGCGCCGAACGCCGAGGAGATCCGCAGCGACTGGCCGATGGTGAACGTGATCGGCACCCCGAGCACCTGGGCGATGGGGAAGGAGAATTCGGCCCCGACCGGGAACTCGGCCTCGATGTTCCGGCCGCTCTCCGTACCGGCCTTGACGTCGACCTTGATCCCGAAGCCGCCGGTGATCTCCAGTTCGGCCCGGTCGACCGACCCGCCCCGGAGTTCCAGGTGGAAGTCCGCCGAGGGCCGGTTGAAGGTGAGCGTCACGGTGCCGGTGAGCGCGGTTCCGCCGTCGGCGTACCGGAAGTGGGCGCCCACCCCGTCGGTGCAGCAGGAGGCGAAGACCGCGTAGCGGCCCGACCGGGTCTCGACCCCGCCCCCGCCCCGGATCGGCGGTGGCCGGTCCGGCCGTTTGGCCGCCGGATGGTCCGGGGTGGCCGGCTGCCCTGCCGTCGCCGGCCGGATGGCACCGGTGGCCGGGGTGCTGCGGCCGAACCGGCCGGGCGGGACGGTCAGGCCGCCGCCGGTGCCCCCGTCCTCCGCCGGGTCGGCCCAGAACGGCTCGCCCGCCGGGTAGGCGACGGGGGCGTCGAGGCTCATCCCCTGTCGCGCGAGGGTGCCGTCGCGGATCACCTCGGTCACGTCGACCGGTCCGACGGTCACCGCCAGGTCCTGGTCGGCACGGCGCACGTCCAGCACCCGACCGACGCTGCGGCCGGTGACGAACATGACCTTGCCGGGGGCGAGTTCGTCGGCGCGGTCCGCCTCGGGGTCGATGCGCCAGGTCAGGCCGTCGGCGGTGACCGACCTGATCGAATCGCCTCCCCCACCGACGACGACCACGTCGGGCTGGAGGGTGACCTCCGGGGAGGGCAGCAGCGGCAGTCCGTGCCGCAGCGCGGCGTCGCTGAAGGGATCCTGCCCGGCATCGCCGCCGCCGGATCGAGGAGCGCACCCCGCAGCGCCCACAAGCAGCGTCACGACCACGGCGAGCGCGCCGAGCCGGGTCACGGTCGGAGTTCGCACGACGGTTGCACCTCGTGGTCGCCAGCGGGCCGGGCAGTTCACGTCGCGTCGCCGCCGCTCAGCCGCCGATGGCGTCGAGCAGCCGGCGCAGGGTCTGCCCGTAGCCGGCCGGGTCGAGCCGGGTGAAGCTGCTCATGATCAGGGTGTACGCGCCGGTGGAGTCGACCAGGACGGCTTCGCCCTCGATGTCCTTCA
Organism: Micromonospora endolithica; assembly: GCF_003626595.1. GTDB lineage: Bacteria > Actinomycetota > Actinomycetes > Mycobacteriales > Micromonosporaceae > Micromonospora > Micromonospora endolithica. The sequence goes on from NZ_RBAK01000001.1 coordinate 855,521, forward strand.
CGGCGACGTACGCCATGTCGCCCTGGTCGAGGTCGTCGACCTGGTCGTACCGCTGGGCCGCCTGGTCCCGTTTGTAGGTGAAGGTGCCGCTACCGGCGATCTTCGACGCCGTTTCGACGGTGAGACTGGCGACGCCCTTGCCGTCGCTGAACAGGCAACTTCCCTCGCCGACCATCGGCTGCCCGACGATCGTGGACACCTGCTCGGCGGTGAACGGGCAGGACGGCGGCCCGGCGACGGCCCCGGCCGAGTCCGCGTCCCCGGCCGCATCCGTGTCCACCCGGTCGGGCGGCGGTGCGGGATCGGACGACCCACAGCCGACCGCCCCCAGCAGGCCGACGACGGTCACGGGCACGAGCAGGAGCTGGGCGACGCGATGACGTAGTGGTCGCATGGTGGTTCCTCTCAGATGCGGGTGGCCACGGCGCGGGCCGCCTCGACGAGCGGTTCGGCCTTCCGGGCGGGATCGATGAGGCGGACCAGGCGGACGGACGCCCATACCTCGCCCCGGCGTACGAAGATCACCGATTCGTCGGCGAGGCACTCGTCGCCGATCCCGGGCACGCTCCGCAGCTCGTGCCCGAGGCCGCGCTGGATGTCCAGGAACTTCTTGGCGCCGTCACCGACGAAGACCTCCACCTGTGCGGTCGGGCCGGTCACCGGCCCGGTCCGGGTGCAGGTCTGCCGGGCGAGGACCGGGGCACGCAACGGGGTGCCGGCCAGCCGCTCGGCCTCCTCGTCGGTCAGCAGCGTGCACGGATCCGCCGGCCCGGGGGCCGCCGGCTCGCCGTCCTGTGGGGTCTCGGATGCCGCGACGCGGGTGCCTGGCGGGCGCGGTTCGCTGACGGCCGGAGCGTCGGCGTCGCGCAGGCAGCCGGTCAGGCCCACGGCCACGGCCAGGCAAGCCAGGTGAAGGCGGAGCCGCGGAGCCGCCATGGGCCGACCTCCTTCCAAATTCGATGGACAGCCGCATGTTCGATACACACTTTGACTTTGGATAGCAGCGTGCATTTTCGATGGCCAGCGTTATAACCATTAGACTGCTATTATGGCTGAGTCATGGCTGACGTCAAGAGCACAAAACCGACTCGGCGCTACCACTCCCCGGTGCGCGAGGAGAACGCCCGCCGTACCCGTCGCGCGTTGGTCGCCGCCGCGACCAAGCTCTTCGTGGCCAACGGCTACACCGCCACGTCGCTGGCCGACGTCGCCGCCGCCGCCGGGGTGGCCCGCCCCACCGTGACCGCCGCCTTCGGCACCAAGCCGGCCCTGCTGCGCCAGGTGCTGGACGAGGCGCTGGCCGGCGACGACGCGCCGGTGCCGGTGGCCGAACGACCGTGGTACCGACCGGTGCGGGAGGCCGACACACAGTCGGGGGTGATCGACGCGTACGCCGACGTCTGCATGCTGATCGGCGGCCGGACAGCGGCGATCTTCGAGACGGTGCGTCGGGCCGCGGACACCGGTCCCGAGGTGGGCGAGGTCTGGGCGACGCTGCTGCGCAACCGTCGGTTCGGTGCGTACGCCGTGGTCGAGCGGCTCCGCTCGCTGGGCGACCCACTGCGCCAGGGCGACGACGTCGAGCGCGCGGCCGACGTGGTGTGGTTCTTCAACGACCCGGCCCACTACGCGGCGTTGGTGCTGCACGCCGGCTGGACGCCCGAGGAGTTCCGGGCCTGGCTCGCCACCCAGATGCGCGCCGCGTTGCTGACCGGCTGACCGCCCGCGGGTCCGTTCCCGATCCGGTGGCGTGAGGGCGAACCGCCGGGCGGACACCGCTCCGTCCTCGCGGAGTCAGATCCGGCCGGCGACCGTGGCCGCCAGGTCGGTCAGGGACGTGCGGTGCCGTGCCGGGTCGTCGAGGGTGACGAGCCGGACCGACACCCACCGACCGGCCCGGTTGACGAAGACCATGGCGCCGTCGGGCCAGAGGTACGCCTCGTCGCCGACCCCGGCCAGCGTGCGGAGTTCGTGCCCCAGCTCCCGTTCGATGTCGAGCTGCTTCTTCGCACCCGCACCGAGGTAGACCTCCACCTGTGCCGTCGGGCCACCGGCCGGGCCGGTGTAGGTGCAGGCGGACGGAGCGGTGCGCGGGCCGTCCAGCGGTGTCCCCGCCAGCCGTTCGGCCTCCGCCTCGGTCACCACGGCACACGGGTCGAGGTCCGGCGAGACGGCCGCCTCGGGAGCCTCCCCGGTGTCGACCGGATCCGGCGGGACGGCGTCCGGGACCCCGGCCGTGCCCTCCGTCGGCAGCGGCGCCGCCGAGCGGTCGGGCTCGGTCCGTCCGCAGCCGGCGAGGGTGACGAGCAGCAGTGCCACCAGCGGGTAGGCCGCCCGCCGCGCCACCGGCCTCATCGGGGTCCCCCCGGCACCCGGTCCCGCACCAGGCGGGCGAGCCGGACCATCGCGGGCCGGTCGCCGTCGTCGGTGACCGAGGTGACCACCCGGAGCGTGCACAGCCGGTCGGCGGCGGCGAACTCGGCCTCGTCGAGGAGGAACCGGATCCCGTCCGGGCCGGGTTCCGGCGTGCCGAGGATCGGGTCCGGGGCGGGCAGCGCACCCCCGGTGGCGGTGCCCGGCCGTCCCACGGACAGGGTGACCGAGTGGGCGTTGTCGGGGTTCTCCCACACGCAGCCGTCGGCACCCGCCTCGGCGCCGTCGTGCCGCCCGATCACCGCGGTGACCTCGGCGTCGGTCAGCAGTGCGCACCCGTCGACCTCGTCGTCGGCGCGGTCGGGACCGGTCGGTGGCCCGCTGGTCGCGGCGGGCCGCCCGACCGCGCCGGTCGGTGCGCCGGCGTCGTCCGGCTCGTCGGCGCAGCCGGCCAGGGACAGGCCCAGCAGCAGGAGTACGCCGGCGGCGCCCCATCGCGGTCCGGCCGGCCGGACCCGCCGGCGCGTCCAGGCGACGGTGGCCGGTGGTGTGTTCATCGTTGCTCCCCAGGAGGTCGGTCGACGGTGGACGGTCAGCCGCGGGGCGGCGGTCCCAGCAACTCGATGCCGTGCCGGGCCGCGGCGTGCCCGAGCGATGCCGGGTCGACCGGGGCCGGGTCCGGTAGCCGCCGCTCGGGCGCGGGTACACCGGCCTCGGCGGCGAACCCCTCGAACCCGGACGGGGTGGTGATCTGAAGCGCCCGCAGCGGTTCGTCCGGGCCCACCACGAACGTGTGCGGTACGCCGACCGGGAGCAGGACGAAGTCGCCCGGCCCGGCGTGCAGCGACTCCCCGGCGCACTCGAACCGGGCGGTGCCGGAGATGACGTAGAACATCTCGTCCTCCACCTGGTGCCGGTGCAGGGGCGGGGCGAAGCCGGGTGGGTTGAGGAACTCGGCCACCGTCAACCGCCCTCCGGTGTCGGCACCGGCGGCTTTGAGCGTGACCAGGTTGCCGAGGAACCAGTACGGCGTGCCCTGGTCCGATCGGCGTACGTAGGGCTGGACGGTCATGCCCCCTCCTTCTTCGTGGCACGGTTCACCGAGCGCACGGCTATTTGATAGCCGAAACTTTATTCGATAGCCGTGAGTCTGATCGATGTACTGTTAGTATCGCGCCGTCATGGACGAAGTCAAGGACGAGAAGCCGACCCGCCCGTACCGGTCCCGGGTGCGGGAGGAGAGCGCCCGCCGTACCCGGCAGGCGGTGGTCCGGGCGGCCACCGAACTCTTCGTCGCGCACGGATACGGCACGACGTCGCTCGCCGACGTGGCCGCCGCGGCCGGCGTGGCCCGCCCCACCGTGTTCGCCACGTTCGGCTCCAAGGCGGCGCTGCTGCGGCAGGTGCTGGACGAGACGCTGGCCGGTGACGACGAACCCGTGCCGGTCGCCCAGCGCCCCTGGTTCCGCCCGGTCTGGGACGCGCGGTCGCCGGAGGGCGTGCTCGACGGGTACGCCGGCGTGTGCACGCTGATCGGTGGCCGGGCGGCACGGGTCTTCGAGATCGTGCGGCGGGCCGCCGACGAGACGACGGAACTGGCGGAGATCTGGGAGACGCTGCTGCGCAACCGGCGGGCCGGAGCGCGGATGGTCGTCGAGCGACTCGGCACGCTCGACACCGCGCTGCGCCAGGGCTCCGACGTCGAGCGGGCGGTCGACGAGCTGTGGTTCTACAACGACCCGGCCCACTACGGGGCGCTCGTGCTGCGATGCGGGTGGACAGAGGAGTCCTTCCGCCGGTGGCTCGCCGAACGAATGTGCGACGTCCTGCTACCCGGGCAGCGGGGATAGGGTCGGGGAATGGAATTCCGACACCTGGGCCGTTCCGGCCTGATGGTCAGCGAGATCTCGTACGGCAACTGGATCACCCACGGCTCGCAGGTCGAGGAGGAGGCGGCGTTCGCCTGCGTCCGGGCCGCCCTGGACGCCGGCATCACCACCTTCGACACCGCCGACGTGTACGCCGGCACCCGCGCCGAGGACGTGCTGGGGCGCGCGTTGCAGGGCGAGCGGCGCGAGGGGTTGGAGATCTTCACCAAGGTCTACTGGCCCACCGGGCCCGGTCGCAACGACCGGGGCCTGTCCCGCAAGCACATCATGGAGTCGATCGAGGGTTCGCTGCGTCGGCTGCGCACCGACCACGTCGACCTCTACCAGGCCCACCGCTACGACTACAGCACCCCGCTGGAGGAGACGATGGAGGCCTTCGCCGACGTCGTACGCTCCGGCAAGGCGCACTACATCGGCGTCTCCGAGTGGAAGGCCTCGCAGATCCGCGAGGCGCACGCGCTCGCCCGGGACCTGCGCATCCCGCTGGTGTCCAACCAGCCGCAGTACTCGATGCTGTGGCGGGTCATCGAGACCGAGGTCGTCCCGACCAGCGAGGAGCTGGGCGTCGGCCAGATCGTGTGGTCGCCGATGGCGCAGGGCGTGCTGTCCGGCAAATACCAGCCCGGCCAGCCGCCACCGGCCGGCTCCCGGGCCACCGACGAGAAGTCCGGTGCCGGGTTCATCGCGCAGTGGCTGACCGACGACGTGCTCACCCGGGTGCAGCGGCTCAAGCCCCTCGCCGAGCAGGCCGGGCTCAGCATGGCCCAGCTGGCGATCGCCTGGGTGCTGCAGAACCCCAACGTCTCGTCGGCGATCGTCGGCGCGTCCCGCCCGGAGCAGGTGCACGACAACGTCAAGGCGGCCGGCGTGAAGCTCGACGCCGACCTGCTCAAGGCCATCGACGAGATCGTGGAGCCGGTGACCGAGCGCGACGCGTCGCGTACCGAGTCCCCCGCCCAACGTCCGTGATCCGTCCCGGTCCGGCCGGACCTGAGGGTCGGCCGGACCGGGATCACCCCTGCCAGAAGCGGACCAGGTCCAGGCCGTAGGAGTAGAGGGCCGGGGGCAGGCCGAGCAGGTCACCGACGGCGAAGACCGCGTCGAAGAACGCGCCGCCGATCTGCGGGTTCCACAGCAGCAGGAAGAGCAGGACGAAGCCGTACGGGGCGAACAGGTCGTACATCCGGCGGTACGGCGGGCTCAGCCACGGTTGCAGCATGTTGCCGCCGTCCAGGCCGGGCACCGGCAGCAGGTTGAGCACGCTGGCGGTGAGCTGGAGGAAGGCGAGCAGTGCCACCGCCGCCCAGAACTCCACCGGCCCGCTCCCACCGGCGCCCAGCGCCACCGCGCTCACCAGCACCAGGGTGAACACCACGTTGGTGGCCGGGCCGGCGAGGCTGACCAGGGTGTGCCGCAGCCGCCCTCCGATGGCGTGCCGGTCCACCCAGACCGCCCCGCCGGGCAGGCCGATGCCGCCGAGCAGCACCACCGCCACCGGCAGGGCGATGGACAGCAGCGGGTGGCTGTATTTCAGCGGGTTGAGGGTCAGGTAGCCGCGGTGCGCCACGCTGCGGTCGCCGGCCCGGAACGCCACGATCGCGTGGGCGTACTCGTGCAGGCACAGCGAGACCAGCCACCCGGAGACGACGAACAGGAACACGTCGAGCCGGACGTTGCCGACCTGGTTCCAGGTGAGCACTCCACTGGTGGCGAACAACGCGACCAGGGCGAGGAAGACCGGGCTGGGCCGGAACGCCGCCCGGGGCACGCCGAGCAGCAGCGGCTCGTTCCCCGGGCGGTCGGCGGCCGTCATTCCGCCGGGGGCAGCAGGCTCATCCGGTATTCCACCCGGTCGTCCTCGACCAGACAGACCGAGGTGACGCCGGCCGCCGCGAGCTCGCGCCAGCTCTGGCCGATCCAGGACTCGGCGTCCGCCTGGCTGCTGAACGACTCGGCGGGTCCCTCCACCGCCGCGCCGTTCGTGCCCTCGTACCGCCAGCTCCACGCCATCTGCGCGTCTCCCCTCGCCGCCGTCCCGTCCGGGACGCCCCTGCCAGCGTAGTCCGTGATCGATCCGGTGGGCCGGGCCGGCGGTGGGCGGTCCGCCGGGTCCGGGCGGTGCGGCACCTCCCAGGCGGGACATCGCCGAGTGGCTCTAAGGTACGGGGCATGTCCGTTGACGGGTGGAACACGGTCCTGGTGCTGGGCGGCATCCGGTCCGGCAAGTCCGAGTTCGCCGAGTCCCTGGTCGCCGACGCCCCCCAGGTCCGCTACGTGGCCACCGCTGCCGACGCGGAGGCCGACGACGCGGAGTGGGCCACCCGGTTGGCGGCGCACCGGAACCGTCGCCCGGAGACCTGGACCACCGAGGAGACCGCCGGCGACCCGCGCCGCCTGGCCGACGTGATCGCCTCCGCCGAACCGCACGAGACGCTGCTCGTCGACGACCTCGGCGGCTGGGTGACCGTACTGCTGGACCCGGCCCACCAGCCGGCCGACGACACCGCCACCATCGCCGAGCTGGCCACCGCGATCCGGGAATCCCCGGCCCGCCTGGTGCTGGTCAGCCCCGAGGTGGGGCTCTCCCTGGTGCCCACGACGCCGCTCGGCCGGGCGTTCACCGACGCGCTCGGCGCGGCCAACCGCGCGGTCGCCGACGCCTGCGACGCGGTGGTGCTGGTGGTCGCCGGCCAGCCGGCCTGGCTCAAGCCGGCCGCGCCGCGGCCGGCCACCGTCCCGGCCCCGGGCAGCACCGCCGGAATCCCGGCCCCGGGCAGCACCGCCGGAATCCCGGCGCCGGGCAGCCCGTCCGCGGTCCCGACGCCGCACGGCCCGGCCCCGCAGCACGCCGGACCGCAGCACGCCGGACCGCAGCACGCCGCGCCGGAGCCGGCCGCGCTGCCGGACGTGCTCACCCCGACGCTCCCGCCGGAGCCGTCCCCGGCGGCCGACGCCGGCACGCCCTGGTCGGCGCCGACCATGGCACTGCCGATGCTCGCCACCGGACTGGTCATCCAGCCGGGCATGGAACTGCCGATGCCCGACGAGTACGCCGGCCCGCAGGCGGTGGACCGCCTGGCCACCCTGGACGTCCCCGGCGCGGGTCTCGGCGTGCTGGACCGGGTGGTCGGTTTCGCCGCCGCCACCCAGGGCACCCCGACCCCGGTCCCGTGGGACTCGGTGCGGGTGCTGCTGGTGCACGGCGACCACTCCGGCGGTGCCGCCGCCGGCACGGTGCCCGGCGAGTCGGCCCGCCGCGCGCGGCAGGCCCGCGCCGGCAAGGGGGCACTGGCCCGGCTCGCCGCCGAGTCCGGCGCCAGCCTCCAGGTGGTGGACGCCCCGACGGCCGGCCCGATCGAGACCGCGCCGGCGCTGACCCCGGAGCAGGTCGAGTCGGCCCTGCGGCACGGCTGGCGGCTCGCCGAGCAGGCCGCCGACGCGGGCGTACGCCTGCTGGTCCTGGGCGCGTGCGGGGCCGGCACCGAGGCCGCCGCGGCGGCGGTGCTGGCCGCGACGGCCGGCGCCGAGCCACCGGCGGTGCTGGGCCGGGTGCTCAACGGCGCCGGGGAGTACGACGACGCGGCGTGGATGGTCCGCTGCGCGGCGGTCCGCGACGCGCTGCACCGCACCCGACGCTCCCCGCGCGGCGCCAAGGACGTGCTGGCCGAACTGGGTGGCGGCGACGTGGCGGTGGCCACCGGCGTGCTGCTCGGCGCGACCGCCCGCCGGCTGCCGGTGATGGTGGACGGCCCGGTGGGGGTGGCCGCCGGGATGGTCAGCCGCGACCTGGCCGGGCAGGCCCGGCACTGGTGCCTGCTCGCCGACCACGGCGGGCACCCCGCCGTCCGGCTCGCCGCCGACGTGCTCGGCCTGACCCCGCTGCTCGACCTGCGGCTCGACCTCGGCGAGGGCGCCAACGCGCTGGCCGCGCTGCCACTGCTGCGCTCGGTGCTGGCGCTGGCCGCCGCGTTGCCCACCCACCCGGCGCTCGGCGGCGACCAGGACGACGAGCCGGCGGACGACGAGCCGGACTTCCGCGAGCCGGAGCCGGACGGGCCGGGCCCGACCAGCACCGAACCGGAGCCGGCGGACCCGACCGGCTGGCGTGCCGGCTGAGTCCCGGCTCGCCGACGGGGCGCGGCTGGCGCTGACCACGTTCAGCACCCTGCCGGTGCGCGCCGGCCGGATCGACCGCGCCACGGCGGGCACCGCGATGGCCCTCGCCCCGGCGGTCGGCGCGCTGCTCGGCGCCCTGCTGGCCGGGGTTCTGCTGCTGCTCGGCGCGGTCGCGCCGCCGCTGGTGGCCGCCGGGGTGACGGTCGGCGTGGGCGCGCTGCTCACCCGCGGACTGCACCTGGACGGGCTGGCCGACACGGTGGACGCGCTCGGGTCGTACCGGCGGGGGGCCGCCGCGCTGGAGATCATGAAGAAGCCGGACGTCGGCCCGTTCGGGGTGGTCGCGCTGGTGGTCGTACTCCTGGTGCAGACCGCGGCCCTCGCCGACCTGGCCGCTCGGTCGTGGCCGGCGGCGCTCGCGGCGGTGGTGACCGCGACCGCGGCCGGGCGGCTCGGGGTGACGGTGGCCTGCCGGCGCGGTGTCCCGGCGGCCCGCCCGGACGGCCTCGGCGCGCTCGTCGCCGGCACCGTCGGCCCGGTCGCGCTGGTCGCCGGGACGGCCGCCGTCGCGCTGGTGGCGCTCGCCGCCGCGCCGGACCGCCCGTGGCAGGGGCCGCTCGCCGTCGCCGCCGCCCTCGCCGTCGTGGTGGGGCTGCTGCGACACGTGGTACGCCGACTCGGCGGCATCACCGGCGACGTGCTCGGCGCGACGGTGGAGGTGGCCACCACGCTGGTGTACCTGGGACTGGTGCTGTCCGGCTGAGCGACGCCCGGCGCGCCGGGTAGCGTCAGGGACCGACAGCACCGGCGCGGCCACCCCGGGGGAGACATGCTCATCACGGACGACTTCCTGCCCGTACCGGTCCCGGAGTCGCTGAGCGCGACCTATCTGGTGCCGATGTCCGGGTTGCCGGCGGTGGGCACGAAGACGGCGGTGCAGCGGCTCACCGGGCGGCTGGCCGAGCCGGTGTTCGGGCTGGCCCGGCAGATGCTGGACAGCCCGCTGATGTCCGTGGACACCCGCCCGATCGGTGAGTTCCCCGCGCTGCCGCCGGACCTGCTCACCGCGTTCGGCGCGACCGAGGAGCAACTGGCCCGGCTGGCCGCGGCGACCCACCTGGTGGTGGTGCAGGCCGAGTACCGGCCGGGGTGGCCGCCGGCGCACGAGTGGGCGGCGCGGGCGGTGGCCGCCGCGGTCGCCGACACCGTCGACTCCGACGTGGTGGACGTGTTCGGCCTGCAGTTCCTCGACCCGGCGACCGCGCTGCGCTCGCTGCCCGACGCGCAGGGACGGATCCGGCTGGTCGACTGGGTGCTGGTGCCGTACTCGTCGGACTCCGAGGGCCTCTGGTTCACCACCAAGGGGTTGCGGCGCTTCGGGCTGCTGGAGTTGCAGACCCAGGGCGTACCGGACCACCTGACCCGGGCCTGGGGCGCGGTGATGACCGGTGCCGCGCGGCGGCTGCTGCGGGACTGGACCGACGGCCTGACCGGCGAGGACGTGCCCGCGTTCGTGCAGCTTCCGGTGCTGGCCACGGTGACCGGGCACGACATCGCGGTGGCGTACGGCAACCCGGAGCAGCACGGCGCGACCGCCCCGGTGCTGCTGCGCCTGGAACTGGACCCGGCCACCGACCCGGACGCCGACTCGTTCCTCAGCCTGCGCCCGCCGGCCGGGCACCCCGGGCCGGACGGCCGCTACTTCGCCGCCGCCTGCGCCACGCTCTTCTCCGGCATCCAGCCCGACGTGCGGTACGCCCGCAGCGGCGACGCGATGAGCACGGCGGTGGCCACCGCCCGCGCCAGCCTGGGCGACATCCGGGCGCGTTTCCGCGCCGGGCAGTTGCCGCCGGAGACGCAGCTGGTGGTCAAGTACGGACTGCCCGGTGATGACGGCCCGGAGTTCGTGTGGGCCGGGGTCACCTCCTGGGAGACCCCGGAACGGATCGAGGCGGCCAGCGCCAGTGACGCCGACACCGACCCCACCGTGCGGATCGGCTCCCCGGTGGTCGTGGCGGCCACCGACGTCGTCGACTGGGCGGTCCTGGACGGCACCGGCGTCATCGAGGGCGGCTGGACCCAGGCCGTCCTCGACGCCGGCGAACGCCCCGCCCCGCCGCTCTGACCCCCGTCGCTCCGGCCCCCGCGCGGGTCACTTCACCGAGGGTTCGACGAACGGGGGGCGGGTCAGCCGCATGGTGGCGCGCCTGCCGCGGATGTCGACCTGGACCTCGGCGCCGTCGGCCAGCTCCGCCGCCGTGTCGACCAGGGCCAGGGCGATGCCCTGCTTCCGGGTGGGGCTGAAGGTGCCGCTGGTGATCGTGCCGACCCGGGTGTCGCCGGAGTAGACCGCCATGCCGGGGCGCGGGATGGCCCGGTCCACGGCCTCCAGGCCGCGCAGCGTACGCCGGGGGCCGGCGGCCTTCTCGGCGCGCAGCGCGTCCCGGCCCCAGAAGGCCGGCTTGTCCCAGCCCACCGCCCAGCCCGAACGGGCCTGCACCGGGGTGATGTCCAGGGACAGGTCCTGCCCGTGCAGCGGGTAGCCCATCTCGGTGCGCAGCGTGTCCCGCGCGGCCAGGCCGCAGGCGCGCAGGTCGACACCGGCGGCGAACAGCGCGTCCCACACGGCGACCGCGTGCTCGGCGGCCACCACCAGCTCGTAGCCCAGCTCTCCCGTGTAGCCGGTGCGGCAGACGGTCAGCTCGGCGCCGGCCACCGACCCGGTCGAGAAGCTCATGTACCCGTGCCCGGTCGGCAGGCCCAGTGCGCCCAGCAGGTCCGCCGAGCGCGGACCCTGCACGGCCAGGACCGCGTACGCCTCGTGCTCGTCGGTGACGGTGACCGACGGCGGCGCGGCGCCGCGCAGCCGGCGCACCACCTCGGCGGTGTTCGCGGCGTTCGGGACCAGGAAGACGTCGTCGTCGGCATGCAGGTAGGCGATGATGTCGTCCACCACGCCGCCGGTGGCGTCGTCGCAGCAGAGGGTGTACTGCGCCTTGCCCGGCGCGATCCGGCGCAGGTCGTTGCTGAGGCAGGAGTTGACGAACTCCGCCGCGCCCGGCCCGCTCACCCGCGCCTTGCCCAGGTGGGAGACGTCGAAGACGCCGACCTGGGTGCGCACCGCGACGTGCTCCTTGAGCACCCCGCCGCCCGCGTACTCCAGGGGCATCTCCCAACCACCGAACGGGGCGAACTTGGCGCCGAGGGCGGTGTGCCGCTCGTGCAGCGGGGATCGACGCAGCCGGGTCGCGGCGGCGTCGGAGGTCACGTCGGTCATGGGTGGGAACTTACCGGGGTCGGAGGGGCTGGTTAGCATCGGCGGGACCCGTCGGATCCGTCGGCGGGACAACCCAGACGTCCGGCGGGTAGGTTCCGCCGGAGACCTCCACCGCCGGAACGCGACGACGCGCCCGGCCCGGCCCGCCCGGAGTAGCTTCAGTGACATCGCCCCGCACCACCCTGAGCCTGGTCGACACCGACCCCGCCGAACTCGCCGTCGACGCGATCGTGATCGGCGTGCACAGCCAGACCGGAGAGCAGGACCCGCCCGGCGCCCTGCTGCTGGGCAGCGGTGCGGAGAGCATCGCCGCCGCCTTCGACGGCCGGCTGACCGAGACGCTGGCGCTGCTGGGTGCGACCGGCGGCCCCGGCGAGGTGATCAAGCTCGCGACCCTGGGCACGATCACCGCTCCGGTGGTCGCCGCGGTCGGCCTCGGCCCCGAGCCGACCGGTGCCGCACCCGCGCCGGAGACCCTGCGCCGGGCCGCCGGCGCCGCCGTCCGCGCCCTGGCCGGCGCCGGCCGGGTGGCGCTGGCCCTGCCGCTGCCCGACGACGACGACGCCCCGGCCGCGCTGCGGGCGGTCGCCGAGGGCGCGCTGCTCGGCGGCTACCGCTTCGCCGGCTACAAGACCCGGCCGCAGCCGACCCGCCGGGAGCCGGTCGCCGAGGTGCTGGTGGCTGTGCCGGACGCCGCCGACGCGACGGCGACCGCCGAGGTCGCCCGGGCGCAGGCCGTCACCGACGCGGTCCGGCTGACCCGGGACTGGGTCAACACCGCCCCGAACGAGCTGCGCCCGCCGGCCTTCGCCGACGCGGTAGCCGGTGCCGCCCGGGACGCCGGACTGGACGTCGAGGTGCTCGACGAGGCGGCGCTCGCCGCCGGCGGGTACGGCGGCATCATCGCCGTCGGGCAGGGCTCCGAGGCCCCGCCGCGCCTGGTCAAGCTCTCCTACACCCCGGCCGGCGGCGGCACCGGCAAGCGGGTCGCGCTGGTCGGCAAGGGCATCACCTTCGACACCGGCGGCATCTCGATCAAGCCCGCGCAGGGCATGTGGGAGATGAAGTCCGACATGGCCGGCGCCGCCGCGGTGGCCGCCACCATGCTGGCGGTGGCCGCGCTGAAGCCGTCGGTGCCGGTGACCGCCTATCTGCCGATGGCGGAGAACATGCCGTCCGGCACGTCGTACCGGCCGGGTGACGTGATCAGCATGTTCAACGGCAAGAAGGTGGAGGTGCTCAACACCGACGCCGAGGGCCGGATGATCCTGGCCGACGCGATCGCGCGGGCCTGCGCGGACGGCTGCGACTACCTCTTCGAGACCTCCACCCTGACCGGCGGCCAGGTGGTCGCGCTGGGCAAGCGCATCTCCGGGGTGATGGGCACCGCCGAGCTGTGCGAGCGGGTCCGGACGGCCGGCGACGCGGTCGGCGAGCCGGCCTGGCCGATGCCGCTGCCGGACGACGTCCGCAAGGGCATGGAGTCCGACGTGGCGGACATCTCCCAGGTCAACGCCGGGATGGACCGGGCCGGGCACATGTTGCAGGGCGGCGTCTTCCTGCGCGAGTTCGTCACCGACGAGGTGGCCTGGGCGCACATCGACATCGCCGGCCCGAGCTACCACTCGGGTGAGGCGACCGGCTACTGGACCAAGGGCGGCACCGGCGTTCCGGTCCGCACCCTGCTCCAGCTGGTCGACGACGTGGCCGCCAACGGCTGAGGTGTGGTGTAGGGAAGGGCCCCCGGTTGACACCGGGGGCCCTTCTTCACGCGTACGGGTCAGAAGAGTTCGGGGCGGCGCTTGCGGCGCTCGTTGTAGTCCCGCATCCGCTGCGGGTAGCCCATCAGGCGTACGTCGTAGATCGGGATCCCCAGCCGGTGGGCGAACCGGCGGGCACCGTCGGGGCCGTCGATGCGACGCCGCGTCCACTCCCCGTCGTCGGCGATCAGCATGACCGTGGTCTCGGTGACCGTGGTCCGCGGCTCGATGTACGCCTCGACGCCCTTCCGGGTCCGGACGAAGTTCTCCAGGTGGTCCAGATCGGCACGGTCGGCGGCCCGGTCCAGGCTGACCGCGCCCACCTTCTTCCGTCGTCGGAACAGTCCCACCGGTCGTCTCCCCCTCCACCTCGTCATCGAAGCCGGTGCCAAGCGTACGTGCCTCTGACGTGTCGTTGGGCACCTCACTACGCGGCCTGCGGCCAGTGGTGACAAGATGACCGAGGTGGGGTGTGCCTGTTACTCCCCCGTAACCCTCGATGCAGCGACGCGACCTGGGAGTTGGACGTGAGCGAGCCGAACGAAGCGACCTTCGACATCGTCATTCTCGGAGGTGGCAGCGGCGGCTACGCGGCGGCGCTGCGCGCCGCCCAGCTGGATCTCTCCGTCGCCCTGATCGAGAAGGGCAAGCTCGGCGGCACCTGCCTGCACAACGGCTGCATCCCGACCAAGGCGCTGCTGCACGCGGCGGAGATCGCCGACCAGACCCGCGAGTCGGAGCAGTTCGGTGTGAAGGCCGAGCTGCACGGCATCGACATGACCGCGGTCAACTCGTACAAGGACGGTGTGGTCGCCCGGCTGTACAAGGGCCTGCAGGGCCTGGTCGGTGGCGCCAAGAACATCACCTTCGTGGCCGGCGCCGGCAAGCTGGTCGGCAAGAACGTCGTCGAGGTGGACGGCAAGCGGTACACCGGCCGCAACATCATCCTGGCCTCCGGCTCGTACGCGAAGAGCCTGCCCGGCCTGGAGGTCGACGGCGAGCGGATCATCACGAGCGACCACGCACTGACCCTGGACCGGGTCCCGGCCTCGGCGATCGTGCTCGGCGGCGGCGTGATCGGCGTGGAGTTCGCCAGCGTCTGGAAGTCCTTCGGCGTGGACGTGACGATCGTCGAGGCGCTGCCCCGGCTGGTCGCCGCCGAGGACGAGGAGTCGTCGAAGGCGCTGGAGCGGGCCTTCCGCAAGCGGAAGATCAACTTCAAGGTCGGCAAGCCGTTCGAGAAGGTCGAGAAGACCGACAACGGCGTCAAGGTCACCATCTCCGGCGGCGAGACGGTCGAGGCCGAGCTGCTGCTGGTCGCCGTCGGGCGCGGCCCGAACACCGCCGGCCTCGGTTACGAGGAGCAGGGCGTCAAGCTGGACCGCGGCTACGTGCTGACCGACGAGCGGCTGCGCACCGGGGTGCCGAACGTGTACGCCGTCGGCGACATCGTGCCCGGCCTCCAGCTCGCCCACCGGGGCTTCCAGCAGGGCATCTTCGTCGCCGAGGAGATCGCCGGCCAGAACCCGGCCGTGATCGACGAGGCCGGCATCCCGCGGGTCACCTACTCCGACCCGGAGCTGGCGTCGGTCGGGCTGACCGAGGCGAAGGCCAAGGAGCAGTACGGCGCCGACAAGATCAAGACTTACAACTACAACCTGGGTGGCAACGGCAAGAGCCAGATCCTCAAGACCACCGGCTTCGTGAAGCTGGTGCGCGTCGAGGACGGGCCGGTCGTCGGCGTGCACATGGTCGGCGCCCGGGTCGGCGAGCAGGTCGGCGAGGCCCAGCTGATCTACAACTGGGAGGCGTACCCGGCCGAGGTCGCGCAGCTCGTGCACGCGCACCCGACGCAGAACGAGGCCCTGGGCGAGGCGCACCTGGCCCTCGCCGGCAAGCCGCTGCACGCACACGCCTGATCGAGAACTGATTCCGCGGCGTCCGGCGGCTGACGGGCGAGATCGCACCAGGGAATGAAGGAGTCATAGAAGATGCCGGTATCGGTCACCATGCCCCGGCTCGGCGAGAGCGTCACCGAGGGCACCGTCACGCGCTGGCTCAAGCAGGAGGGCGACACCGTCGAGGTGGACGAGCCGCTGCTGGAGGTGTCGACCGACAAGGTCGACACGGAGATCCCGTCCCCCGCGGCCGGCGTGCTGACCCGGATCGTGGTGGGCGAGGACGAGACCGCCGAGGTCGGTAGCGAGCTGGCCGTGATCGACGGCGAGGGTGGCGCTTCCGGCGGCGGCGAGGCCCCGAAGGAGGAGCCGGCCGAGCAGGTCGAGCCGGCCGCCGAGCCGACGGCCGCCGCCGAGGGCACCGCCGACCAGGTGGCCCAGGACGAGGCCCCGAAGGAGGAGGCCCCGAAGGCCGAGGCGCAGGCCGCGCCGGCGCCGTCGGGCGAGGGCACCCCGGTCACCATGCCGGCCCTGGGCGAGAGCGTCACCGAGGGTACGGTCACCCGCTGGCTCAAGCAGGTCGGCGAGACCGTCGAGGTGGACGAGCCGCTGCTGGAGGTCTCCACCGACAAGGTGGACACCGAGATCCCGTCGCCGGTGGCGGGCACGGTCCTGGAGATCAAGGTCGCTGAGGACGAGACCGCCGCGGTCGGCGCCGAGCTGGCCGTGATCGGGGCCGAGGGCGCCGCCCCGGCCCAGGGCGAGCCGCAGCCCAAGGCCGAGCCGAAGGCAGAGGCCGAGCCGGAGCCCGAGGCCAAGCCGGAGCCCGAGGCCAAGCCGACGCCGAAGGCCGAGACCAAGCCCGAGCCGGCGGTGTCCGAGCCGACCCCGGGCATGTCCTACAACGAGCCGTCCGCGGAGGCCGAGGTGGCCGCCGAGCCGGCCAAGGCCGAGCAGGCCGCGCAGCCGTCCGCGCCGACCGGTTCGCCGCAGCGCCCGTCCGCCCCGGTATCCGGTGGTGGCGAGGAGGCCGCCGGCTACGTGACCCCGCTGGTCCGCAAGCTGGCCGGCGAGCACGGCGTGGACCTGTCCTCGCTCAACGGCACCGGCGTGGGTGGCCGGATCCGCAAGCAGGACGTGCTGGAGGCGGCGGAGAAGGCCAAGGCGGCGAAGGCCGCGCCGGCCCCGGCGGCGCAGCAGCCCGCCGCGGCGGCCCCGGCCAAGCCGGCGGAGAAGCCGCAGCCGAGCGGCAAGCGGGGCACCACCGAGAAGCTGCCCCGGATCCGCAAGGCCATCGCCACCCGGCTGCACGAGTCGCTGCACGAGATGGCACAGCTCACCACGGTGATCGAGGTGGACGTCACCAAGATCGCCAAGCTGCGGGCGCAGGCCAAGGACTCGTTCCTGCAGCGGCACGGCGTGAAGCTGTCCTTCCTGCCGTTCTTCGCCCTGGCCGCGGTCGAGGCGTTGCAGTCCTACCCGGTCGTCAACGCCCGGATGGACCTGGCCGAGGGCACGATCACCTACCCGGAGGCCGAGCACCTCGGCATCGCGGTGGACACCGAGCGGGGCCTGCTGACCCCGGTCATCCACAACGCCGGTGACCTCAACCTGGGCGGCATCGCCAAGCGGGTGGCCGACCTGGCCGAGCGCACCCGGACCAACAAGATCAGCCCGGACGAGATCGCCGGCGCGACCTTCACGCTGACCAACACCGGCAGCCGGGGTGCGCTGTTCGACACCCCGATCGTGCCGTCGCCGCAGTCGGCGATGCTCGGCACGGGTGCCGTGGTCAAGCGGCCGGTCGTGGTCAACGACCCCAACCTCGGCGAGGTCGTCGCGGTCCGGTCGATGGTCTACCTGGCGCTCTCCTACGACCACCGGCTGATCGACGGCGCGGACGCCGCCCGGTTCCTGGTGGCGGTGAAGGAGCGGCTGGAGGCCGGCAACTTCGAGGCCGAGCTGGGCCTGTAGCACCACGTACGCGTGAGGGGCGCCCCGGAGGATCGGGGCGCCCCTCACGCGTGGTCGGCGTCAGGCGTTCTTCAGCGTCTCCTCGGAGACCCGCCAGAGCCGCTCGGCCGCCTCCGGGTCACGGGCGTAGGGGGCGTACCCGGTGCGGGTGCCAGGCTGGTTCGGCCCGGCCTCCTGGCAGTCCTCGAAGTAGCGTCCGCCGATGCCGTCGAGCAGCGGCGAGGTGGCCACCAGCACCGACGTGGCGGCGCCCTGTTCGACGTTCTTCCAGTTCGCGGCGCCGCCACCGCTGGAGGCGCGCAGCCGGTTCAGCTCCTCCTCGCTGACGTACCGCTGGAGGTTGGTCCGGATCGCGCCGGGCATCAGCGCGTTGGTCAGGATCCCGTCGTCGGCCCAGCGGCGGGTCGCCGCCACGGCGAACAGCACGTTGGCGGTCTTCGACTGCCCGTACGCGGCCCACGGCTCGTACGGCCGCCGCTGGAAGTGGATGTCGTCGAACACCACGTCGGAGCGCAGGTGGGCCGCCGAGCTGACCGAGACCACGCGCGCTCCCCCGGCCGCGGCGAGTGCCCGGTGCAGGCCGGTGGCCAACGCGAAGTGGCCGAGGTGGTTGGTGGCGAACTGCATCTCCCAGCCCTGTGGGGTACGCATCTCGGGCGAGGCCATCATGCCGGCGTTGTCGACCAGGATGTGCAGCGGGCCGTCCCAGGTGCCGACGAAGGCGGCCACCGACGCCTGGTCGGCGAGGTCGAGCGGGGCGACCAGGATCCGGTCGTTGCCGGTGCTGGCGGCGATGTCCTCGGCGGCCTGCCGGCCCTGGTCGGGCTTGCGGACGGCGAGGGTGACATCGGCGCCGGCGGCGGCGAGCGCCCGGGCGGTCTCGACGCCGATGCCCGATCCGCCGCCGGTCACCACGGCCCGGCGTCCGGTGAGGTCGATGCCCTGGACGACCTCCAGGGCGGTGGACCGGGCGTCGAACGGTGTCTGGACAGGTGCGCTGGTGGTCATGATCCGTCCTTGGGTCGCATGGGTGCGGCGGGCGCGGCCCGAACCGCTACGATGTGAAGCGGAGGATCCTCCGTTACGGTCGAGACTAACCGGAGGTTCCTCCGTTTGCCAGTCCGATCCGCCCGGAGCGCGGATTCGGCGTCCCGCCGGCCGATCCCCGCCGGCCCGGCGAGCAGGAGGAGACGTGCCCGAGCCCGGCCGACGGCCGTTGCGCGCCGACGCGCAGCGCAACCGCGAGCGCCTGCTCGACGCCGCCGTCCGGGCGTTTTCCCAGGGCGGCGCGGAGGTAACACTCGACGCCGTCGCCCGGGACGCCGGCGTGGGCATCGGTACCCTCTACCGGCACTTCCCGACCCGGGAGGCACTGGTCGAGGCCGCCTACCGCAACGAGCTGGAGAAGCTGTGCGACGCCGCCGGGGAGCTGTTGGAGCGGCTGCCCCCGGTGCCGGCCACCCGCGCCTGGATGGACCTCTTCATCGACTACCTGTCCACCAAGCGGGGCATGGCCGACGCGCTGCGGCTGGTGATCGCCGCCGGCACCAACCCGTTCGCCCAGAGCCGGGACCGGCTGCTGGCCGCCGTCGGCGAACTGCTGGCGGCGGGCGTGGCCGCCAAGACGGTACGCCCCGACGCCGCCGCGGCCGACGTGCTGACCGCGCTCAGCGGCGTCTCCCTCGCCGCCGGCGCTCCGGAGCAGCGGGACCAGGCCGGTCGCCTGCTGGACCTGCTGCTGGACGGGCTGCGGTACCGGGCGGGCGGCTGAGACGATTCCGGTCCCGCCCGCGCCGGCCCACTGACAGAGTGGATCGGTGGGCGGCATCCGGTGGCGCGGTCGGTTGGGGCCCGCCGTCGCCGTCGCGCCGGGCGCCCGGGTGGACAAGTTCGAGGTCTTCTTCGACCTGGTCTTCGTCTTCTCGTTCTTCATCATCACCCGGGCCACCGCGATGGACATCAACGGCCGGCAGCTCCTGCACGCCCTGCTGGTGCTCGCGGTGCTCTGGTGGTGCTGGGTGATCCACAGTGTGGTCGCCACCCGGGTCCGGCTCGGGGTCGGCTTCGTGCCGGTGCTGATGGTGATCAGCATGGCCGCGCTGTTCAGCTTCGCCCTCGCCCTGCCGCAGGCCTTCGACGACCCGCGCGAGGGCGCGGCGGGGCCGGCGGTGGTGGCGATCAGCTACGTCGTCATCCGCGTCGTGCACCTGGTGCTCTACCGGCACATGACCGGGGACAGCCCGCACGAGCGCCGCCAGCTCCGGCGCTTCACGCCGGAGATCGTCCTGAGCACCGTCCTGCTGGGCGCCGCCGCGCTGGTCCCCGCCCGGATCGCCGACCCCGACCAGGCCACCATGGTCCGGGACGTGCTGTGGCTGACGGTCGTGCTGCTCCAGTACGCCACCGGGCTGATCGCCGGCACCTGGGGTTGGGGGGTCGCCTCGGCCGAGCACTGGACCGAGCGGTACGACCTCATCCTGATCATCGCCCTCGGCGAGTCGGTGATCTCCGTCGGAGTCGGCAGCAACCTGCTCGGCCAGCCACCGACCTGGCCGGCGGTGGCCGCCGCCGTCCTCGGCATCGTCTTCACCGCCGCCCTCTGGTGGGCGCACTACGACATGATCGGGCCGGCGGCCCGGATCGCGCTGCACGCCGCGCAGGGCCGGCCCCGGGTGGCGATGGCCCGCGACGCCTACGCCTATCTCTACCTGCCGATGATCGCCGGGATCATCCTGTTCGCCCTCGGCGCCGAGGAGATCGTGCACGAGATCGCCGACCAGAAGATCCCGCTGGGCGAGCCGGCGCACGGGCCGGCGGTGCCGCTGCTCTTCGGCGGGGTGGCCTGCTACCTGTCCACGAACATGCTCTTCCAGCTCCGGACCCTGCGGACCGTCTCCTGGACCCGGGTGGTCGCCGTACTGCTGCTGCTGGCCGCGATCCCGGCCGGGATGCACCTGCCCGGCCTGGCCACCCTCGCCCTGCTCACCGCCATCTGTGTCGGGCTGGTGGCGACGGAGGTGGTGGTGTTCGCCGAGGCCCGCCGCGCCCTCCAGACAACGATCTTCGAGGAGCGCACCAGCCACGAGGCGCACGAGGCGGCCTGGCGGGCACGGTGGAAGGAACCCGCCCCGGACGAGCCCTCCACCTGACGCCCCAGCACCCCGCCGGTGATCTGCCGGTAGCAGAACCGGCCCGCGCGGACTGGCCGGCCGGCCCGGCGGGCGGCACCCTGGCAGGGGTGACGACCTTCTCGCTCCAGGCCACCCCCACCGACGCCGCCGACTGGCTCGACCTGGCCCGGCGCGCGGAGGCGGCCGGCTTCGACGCCCTGTTCGCCCCCGACCATCCCGGCAAGGCGGCCGCGCCGTTCGTCGCTCTCGCCGCCGCCGCGGCGGTGACCACGACGCTCGGTCTGGGCACCAACGTCTCGAACGCCGGTGTCCGCGAGCCGGCCCTGCTCGCCGGCGACGTGGCCACCCTCGACCTGCTCTCCGGCGGGCGGGCCCGGCTGGGTCTGGGCGCCGGACACACGCCGGCGGAGTGGCGGGCCGTCGGCCGGGAGCGCCCCGACGTGGCCGGCCGGGTCCGCCGCTGCGTGGCCGTCGCCGAGGCCGTCCGCGCCCTGCTCGACGGGGCGGAGATCACCGTCGACTCCCCCGACCTGGTCGTGCACGGCGCGCGGCTGGCCGGGCCGCGCCCGGTCCAGTCCCGCGTACCGCTGACCATCGGCACGGCCAACTCCCGGCTGCTGCGCTGGGCCGGCGCGCACGCCGACGTCGTCGGGCTCGCCGGCCTCGGCCGGACGCTGCCCGACGGTTACGCGCACGAGGTGCGGTGGCGGGAGGCCGACATCCAGGCCCAGTTGGCCGAGGTCGCGGCGGGCGCGGCGGGCCGGGACACCCCGCCGGTGCTGGAGGCGCTGGTGCAGCAGGTCGTGGTCACCGACGACGCCGAGGCCGCCGCCGCGGACACCGCCCGGGAGACCGGCCTGACGGTGGCGGAGCTGCTGGCCACGCCGTACGTCCTGATCGGCACGGTGGACGAGATCCACGCGGCGGTGACCGCGCACGAACGCCGCTGGGGCATCACCCGTTTCGTCGTACGCCGGAACGCGCTCGACCCGCTCAGCCCGCTCCTGGCCCGCCTGGCCGGCGACGCTCAGCCGAGCCGCTCGTAGAAGCGGATCTTCTCCCGGAGGTGGTCGTACTGGTTCTGCAGCAGGCGCATCTGCTCCTCCACCCGGACGGCGTGACTCTCCAGCAACGCCCGGCGCTCGCCGGCGGTGTGCTCGCCCTCCCGGGCCAGCTCGGCATAGCGGCACATCTCGGCGATCGGCATGCCGGTGTCCCGCAGGCAGCGGAACAGCACCAGCCAGCCCAGGTCGTCGTCGGTGAAGACGCGGCGCCCGGCGGACGTGCGGCCGACCGCGCCGAGCAGCCCGATCTTCTCGTAGTAGCGCAGGGTGTCGAGGCTGAACCCGCTGCGGCGGGCGGCCTCGGAGGGTGCGTACATGACCGCAGGCTAACGCTTGACCTGGAGCGCACTCCAGATTGAAAGCTGTACCCATGACGACGACACGGATCATCGGACGCAGCGGAATCGAGGTCGGCGCGCTCGGCATGGGTTGCTGGGCGATCGGTGGGCCACTGTGGGGCGACGACGGCCAGCCCTACGGGTGGGGCGAGGTGGACGACGACGAGTCGATCCGCACCATCCACACCGCACTGGACCTCGGCGTGACGCTGTTCGACACGGCCAGCAACTACGGCGCCGGGCACAGCGAACGGGTGCTCGGCCGGGCACTGGCCGGCCGGCGGGACCGGGCGGTGATCGCCACCAAGTTCGGCAACCGCTCCGACGAGGCGACCCGCCGGGCGACCGGGGTGGACGCCAGCGGAGACCACGCGGTGGCCAGCCTGGAGGGGTCGCTGCGGCGGCTGGGCACCGACCACGTCGACCTCTACCTGCTGCACCTCAACGACCTGCCGGCCACCGCCGCGCTCGACCTGGTCGACACCCTGGAGGCCCTGGTCACCCAGGGCAAGATCCGCGCGTACGGGTGGAGCACCGACAACCCCGCCTCGGCACGCGCCTTCGCGCTGGCCGGACCGCACTGCGCGGCGATCGAGCACGACCAGTCGGTGCTGCACGACAACGCCGAGATGCTGGCCGTCTGCGACGAGTTCGACCTCGCCAGCCTGAACCGGGGGCCGCTGGCGATGGGTCTGCTCACCGCGAAGTACCAGGGCGCTCCGGTGGCCCGGGGCAGCGACGACGTACGCGGGCTCGCCCCCGACTGGCTGCCCTGGTTCACCGACGGCGTGCCGGACGCCGCGTGGGCCGGCCGGGTGGCACGGGTCCGGGAGGTCCTCACCGCCGACGGGCGCACCCTCGCCCAGGGCGCGCTGGGCTGGCTGCTCGCGCGCAGCCCGCGGACCCTGCCCATCCCCGGCTGCCGGACCGTCGCCCAGGCGGAGGAGAACCTCGGGACACTGGCGTACGGTCCGCTGCCCGACGCGGCCTTCGCCGAGGTGGAGAAGCTCCTCGACGACGTGCGCGCCGCGCGGGCGTGACCCGTGTGACGCATCCGGATTCCCCTCGGTGACCGAAGATAGGGGTATGCGGATCCTCATGGCCGGCGCGTCCGGCTTCCTCGGCACCCGGCTGGCCACCCTGCTCACCGCCGACGGGCACCGGATCACCCGGCTGGTCCGGCGGGCACCCCGTTCCGAGCAGGAGCGGCGATGGGACCCGGCCGCCGGCCAGCTCGACCCGGCCGTGGTCGCGGAGGCCGACGCGGTGGTCAACCTGGCCGGGGCGGGCGTCGGCGACAAGCGGTGGACCGACGAGTACCGGCAGCTCATCCGGTCCAGCCGGGTGGACTCCACCACCACCCTGGCGGTCACGATCGCCGGCCTGCCCGCCGCGGAGCGGCCGGAGGTGCTGCTCAACTCCTCCGCGGTGGGCTGGTACGGCGACACCGGTGACCGGTCCGTGGAGGAGGACGCCCCGGCCGGTGAGGGGTTCCTGGCCGACGTGTGCCGGGTGTGGGAGGCCGCGACCCGGCCCGCCGAGGACGCCGGGGTACGGGTGGTGCGGATGCGGACCGGGCTGCCGCTGCACCGCGACGGCGGGCTGCTCAAGCCCCAGCTGCTGCCGTTCCGGCTGGGCATCGCCGGGCGGCTGGGCAGCGGCCGGCAGTGGCTGCCGTGGATGTCGATGACCGACTGGCTGCACGCGTCGACGTTCCTGCTGGCCCGCGCCGACATCGCCGGCCCGGTGAACCTGGTCGGGCCGTCCCCGGTGACCAACGCCGAGTTCACCCGTGAACTGGCCCGGCAGCTGCACCGGCCGGCGGTGGTGCCGATCCCGGGGCTGGCGCTGCGGGTGGTGCTCGGCGGTTTCGCGCAGGAGGCGCTGGCCAGCACCCGGGTGCTGCCCGGCGTGCTCACCGGAGCCGGGTTCGACTTCCGCCACCCCGACCTGTCCAGCGCCCTGCACGCCGCCCTCACGGAGTAAGGAAGGGCCCCCCGTTAACGCCTCGCGTATAGCAGGGGGCCCTTCTTAACACTGGACGGTCAGCAGCCGATCACCCAGTAGTTGGGGCCGGTCTGCTTCAGGGCGCTGGTGTAGAAGGTGTTGTAGAGGCCCATCCGCTGGTTCGATCCGTTGGCGTACGCGTACCCACCCGACTGGTAGGCGCGACCGGCGGTGACGTGCGCGTAGTTGCTGGCGGTGACGCAGGTCGGGCTGGTCGTCGGCGGCGGCGTGGGCGACGCGGTCGGGGTGGGCGGCGGCGTCGGGCCGGTGGTCGGCGTCGGGGTCGGGTTGGTGCCGCCGCCGTTCAACCCGAAGAACAGCGCGTCGTAGTACGTCGAGCAGATGGTGTCCAGGACGTACGCCCCGGCGGTGCCGCACTGGTTCGCCGCCGAACCCGGGTCGACGGGCGTGCCGTGGCCCATCCCGGAGACCCGCTGGACGCGGACGTCGTTGTTGCCGTACACCTCGACGCTGGTGTTCGCGGGCAGCGACGCGGTGCTGGTCGGGGTCTGGGACACCCCCCGCACGTTGGTCCACTGGTCGCGCAGCTCGGTGGCGTTGGCCGGGACCACCACGTAGTCGGACGTGCCGTGCCAGATCGACACGCGGGGGTACGGGCCGCTGTAGCCGGGGTAGGCGGCGCGGACCAGGTCGCCCCAGGCGGCCGGGGTCTTGTTCACACCGCTGTTCTGACAGGTGCTGGTCGAGGCCGGTGGGGAGCACCGGTACGGCAGGCCGGCGATGACCGAGCCACCGCGGAACACGTCCGGGTAGGTGGCGAGCATGACCGCGCTCATCGCGCCACCGGCGGAGAGGCCGCTGACGAAGACGCGGTTGGCGTCGGTGCCGTAGTTCGCCTTCGCGTGGTCGACCATCTGTTTGATCGACAGAGCCTCGCCCTGACCCCGCCGGATGTCGCCCTCGACGAACCAGTTGAAGCAGCTCAACGCCTGGTTCGCGCTGGACTGCCCGGCCACGATCACGGTGAACTTCCACTGGTCGGCGAACTTCTGCCAGCCGCTGTTGGTGAAGTATCCGGGGCCGTTCTGGGTGCAGCCGTGCAGCAGCACCACCGCCGGGGCGTTGGCGGGGAGATTGTCCGGGCGGTACGCGTACATGGTCAGGTTGCCGGGGTTGGACCCGAACCCGGTGACCTGGGTGAGGCTGGCGGCCTGGGCGGGGGTGGACACGGCGACGACCGCCGCGGCGGCCAGGACGAACCCGGCTGCCGCGCCGGCCAGCCGGGCGAAGAGGGTGGTGTTGCGGCGCACGGGGGCCTCCTGTCGGGGATTGTGAACTGGGTCACCCGCGAATTGCCGCGACGTTACGTCGATGTGTCGACGCTGTGACATGGGCCACGGTCACATATTCACCGGTGTGGAGGTGTGTGCCCGGGTCGTCGGTGTTAAGAGGGGGCCCTTCACCTACCGGAGGCGTTAAGAAGGGGCCCTTCCTTGCAGGTCTGACCGGCGTGTCCAGATCCGATTGGTAACGTCCGCTGCGTGCCGACCTCCCCGTCCCTGGCTGCCTCACCGGCCTCCGCGCCCCGCGCCGTACGCGACCGCCGGGCCGACCTGATCGTCACGCTGGCCGCGCTGGTCCTGGCGGTGTGGGTGACCAGCGGCCTCTGGCGCGACCCGAACGTCCGCACCATCACGGTCAACTCCAGCGACCAGGCGCTCTTCGAGTGGCTGCTGGCATTCGGCGGTCACGCGCTGACCCACGGGCAGAACCCGCTGTTCACCGATCTGATCAACGTCCCGGACGGGGTCAACCTCGCGGTGAACACCTCGATCACCGTGTACGCGGTGGTGTTCGCGCCGCTGACGTACCTGATCGGGCCGCCGGCCACCTTCCTGGTGATCCTCACCCTCAACCTCGCCGCCACGGCGTTGGCCTGGTACTGGCTGCTCTCCCGGCAGTTCGGCCTGAGCGGCGTCGCCGCCGGGGTCGGCGGGGTGTTCATCGGCTTCTCCCCCGGCATGGTCTCGCACGCCAACGCCCACCTGAACTGGACCGCCGGCTGGCTGGTGCCGCTGCTGATCTGGCGGGTGTTCGCGCTGCGCCACACCACGCACCGGCTGCGCGACGGGGCGATCCTCGGCGTGCTGGTCGCGGTCGCGTTCTCGATCGCCGCCGAGGGACTCTTCTTCACCGCGCTGGCCCTCGGCGTGTTCGTCGCCGTGTGGGGGCTGCACCCGGCCACCCGGGCGGAGGCGCGGGCGGCGCTGCCCGGCTTCCTGCGCGGGCTCGGGGTGACCGCCGTGGTCGCCGCGGTGCTGCTGGCGTACCCACTGTGGCTGCACTTCGCCGGTCCGCAGCGCTTCCACGGCACCGGGTTCGACGCGGTGATCCACTCGGAGGACGTCGCGGCCTACGCGGCGTACCCGCGCCGGTCGCTGGCCGGGGAGGTGGGGCTCGGTACCCGGCTCGCCCCGAACCCGACCGAGGAGAACTCGTTCTTCGGCCTGCCGCTGCTGGTGCTGGCCGTCGCCGCCTTCGTCCTGCTGTGGCGCCGCGCCGCGCCCGGTCGGCGGGCCACCCTCTGGGCGCTGGGCGTGCTCGGCGTCGGCTTCACGGTGCTCTCGTTCGGCCCGGTGGCGAAGGTCGACGGCCGCCGGTTCGACCTGCCGATGCCCTTCGACGTGCTCGGGCAACTGCCGGTGGTGAACGCCGCCCTGCCCGCCCGGCTGGCCCTGGTGGTGACGCCGGTGATCGGGGTGCTGCTGGCGTACGCCGTCGACCAGCTCCGCGCCGACCCGCCCCGGCGGCGTCCGGCGCGGCTGGCCTGGGCGGCGGGGTTCGCAGTGGCCCTGCTGCCGCTGTTGCCGACACCGCTGCTGACCGTCGAGCGGGAACCGATCCCGGAGTTCATCACCTCCGGCACCTGGCGGGAGTACGTCTCGCCCGGCGGGGTGCTCACCCCGCTGCCGCTGACCCTGGACGTCTACCCGGACGGCCAGCGCTGGCAGGCGTACGCCCTGGCGCACCGGCAGGGTGAGTTCGCCATCCCGTCCGGCTTCTTCCTCGGCCCCGGCGGCCCGGACGGGCGGGGCCGCATCGGCCCGCCGCCGCGGCCGCTCGGCGCGCTGGTGGACCAGGCGGGGCGCTCCGGGCTGGTGCCGATCATCACCGCCGGGACGATCGAGGAGGTCCGCGCCGACCTGCGGCACTGGCGGATCGAGACGCTGGTGCTGGCCGACCAGGTGCACGGCGCCAAGTGGCCGGTGGACGAGGACGCGATCCGGCGGACCGCGACGGCGCTGCTCGGGGAGCCGCAGCGGGTCGACGACGTGTGGGTGTGGCGGGTACCGCAGAGCTGAGCCACGGCCGGCGGGGACACCACGGCGGCGCGTGGTCGCGTCTAATGGGGTCATGGCCAGATCCCGGATCCGCGCCGCCGCCACCGCCGTCGTCGTGGTCGCCCTCGTGGCGGTGGCCGTGCAGGCGCCCATCTGGTGGGCCGCGCGCCGCGACCCGACCCCGGCCGCCGCGGTACCGAGCCGGGTGCACAACCCGTGGCTGTGGCAGGCCACCGTCGGGCAGCATCCGGTCGGCCCGGCGTCGGTGCTGTTCTTCACCGGCCGCACCCGCTATCTGGAGTCGACCGGCGTGGTCGTCGGGCGCGACGGCGGCTACCGGCTGTTGCCGATCCAGGTCGGAGAGGGCCACGGCCCGCTGTCTCCGGACGGCCGGTGGTACCTGCGGCCCGGCACCGGCGGACTGATCGACCTGCGGACCGGCGACGAGCGGCGTGCGCACCGGCCGGGGCTGCGTCCGCTGACCTGGTTCCCGGACGGGCGGCAGGTCGTCGCGACGCAGGCCAACGACGACGCGGTGCTGACCTACGGGCCGGACGGGGCGCAGCTCAACGATCCGTCGAAGCCGGACGACCTGCTCGCCGTCGACCCGTGGACCGGAGCCGAACGGGTGCTCCCGGTGGGCACCTTCGCCAGTCACGCGGCGGCGTCCTGGTCGCCCGACGGATCCCTGCTCGCGGTGGCCGGCCCGGTCAACCCGGGCGAGGAAGCCGCCGAGCGGCACCGGCTGGTGGTGACCGACCCGAGCGGCGGCGTGCGGTGGCAGGTGGACCTGGACGAGCGCCGGACGCTGGCCGGTCCCGCCGCCTGGTCGCCGGACGGGCGGCGGTTGGCGCTGCTGGCGTACGACGGTTGCACGGTCTGCCCCGACGCCGCCGAGCTGATCCGACGCGCGTGGCGGGTGGAGTACCTGGACGCCGCCACCGGCCGCCCGACGGGTGACGCCGTGCCGGTCACCGGCTCGGCGATGGAGCTGGTCGGCTGGCGGGGCGCCGACCCGGTGGTGAAGCGGCACTCCCCGGATGCCCACCACGAACGGCGGCACACCGCGCTGGTGGCGCTCACCGGCGCCGGGGAGCAGATCCTGCTGGACTCGCCGGCCGGCGTCAGTGACCTGGTGGTGCCCCGCGACCTGGTGGCCCGGGCCGCCTACGGCGGGCCGGTGCCCCGCCCGTCGCCGTTCGCCGCGCCGCCCTGGCTGCTCGTGCTGCTCGCCCTACCGGTGGTGCTGCTCGCGGTGGCGCGGTGGCGACGGCTGGCCCGCCGTCGCCGGCACGCGCCGGCGTCGCCCGGCGGTGAGCCGGCTCACCCGGGGTGACCGGCCGGTACGGGTCTAGGCTGGTCACGTGAGCGCGACGACCTCCGGCCTGACCGCCGTCCACGCCGGCCTGCTCGACTACCAGGCCGCCTGGGACGAGCAGCGCCGGCTGCACGAGTCCGTGGTGGCCGGCGAGCGCGGCGACACCGTGCTGCTGCTGGAACACCCGAGCGTCTACACCGCCGGCAAGCGCACCGAGCCGTGGGACCGGCCGATGGACGGCACTCCCGTCGTCGACGTGGACCGCGGCGGCAAGATCACCTGGCACGGTCCGGGTCAGCTGGTCGGCTACCCGATCCTGCGGTTGCCCGACCCGGTCGACGTGGTCGCCTACGTCCGACGCACCGAGCAACTGCTCATCGACGTGTGCGCCGAGTTCGGCCTGACCGCCGGCCGGATCGAGGGGCGCAGCGGGGTGTGGGTGCCGCAGGACGAGCGGGGTCCGGCCCGCAAGGTGGCCGCCATCGGCATCCGCGTGGCGCGGGGCGTCACCCTGCACGGGTTCTCGCTCAACTGCGACTGCGACCTGACGTCCTTCGACCGGATCGTGCCCTGCGGCATCCGGGACGCCGGGGTCACCTCGCTCACCGCCGAGCTGGGCCGCCCGATCACGGTGGCCGCCGCCCTGCCGGTGGTCGAGCGGCACCTGCCGACCCTCGTCGGAGCCTGAGAGACCCGACCCGGTCACCCGGTGCGCGCGGCGGCCATCAGGTCACGCAGTCTCCCCACCGGCTGGATTCCCGGTACCGGTGCGTGGTCGCCGACGACAAGCGTCGGCACGCCGGTCACCCCCCGTTCGACGGCCCGGCGGCGGTCGGCGCGTACCTCGTCGGCGTAGCGGTCGCCGTCGAGCAACACCCGCACCTCGGCGTCGTCCAGGCCCACCTCCGTCGCCAGGTCGCGCAGCGTGTGCGGGTCGGCGACGTCGCGCCCCTGCGAGTGGTACGCCCGCAGCAGGCGCTCCAGCATCGGACCGGCCAGCCCGCGCTCCCCGGCCAGCCGGCACAGCCGGTGCGCGTCGAAGGTGTTCACCGGACGGGCGCGGTGCAGATCCAGGTCCAGGCCCTCGGCGGCGCCGAGTTCGCGGATGCGTCGGACGCGGGCCTCCGCCCGGTCGCCCCACCACCGCGCCATCGCCTCGGCCGCCGTCGGCCCCGGTGACCGGCCCGCGTCCGGATCGAGTTCGTACGCCCGCCAGACGATCTCCGGCCGGGGGCCGGACAGCCCGCCGAGCGCGGCGTCCAGTCGCCGCTTGCCGATCCAGCACCAGGGACAGAGCACATCGACGTACGCCTCGACGACGGTCATCGGCCTCACGAGTCCTGTCGCCGTGGCCCGGGGCCGACCTCGCGTACCACGCGGAACGTCGGGCGGCTGCTGGTACGCGCCTCGGCCCGGCCGGCGAGCGCGGCCATGGCCGTGGTGATGGCGGCCATCCGCCCCTCGGTGTCCGAGGTCTCCACGAAGTGCCGGTAGTCGGCCTCGGTGGCCCAGTGCACGATGTTGACGACCCGGGTGCCGTCGGTGCTCGCGTGGAAGCGGGCCGACCGGTAGCCGGGGTAGAAGCGCACCCACCGTTCCTGGATCGCCGCGAAGGCCTCGACCACCTCCCGCTCTGTCTCCACCCCGTCCACCGCGTGCTCGATGATCGAATAGAAGCCGTCGTCCGTGGCCATCGATGAATCCCCTCCCCGCTCCCACCGCGACCAGCCTGCAACCTCCACCAAGGTTGAGGTCAATCCCCGGGTGGAGTGGGTTAGGGAGTCAGGCGGTTGAGGTCGCGGGGGAAGGCCGCGACCTCGCGGATGTTCCTGGCACCGGTGAGGCGCGCCACGAGGCGTTCCAGGCCGATGGCGAAGCCGCCGTGCGGGGGCATGCCGTGGCGGAACGCGTCGACGTAGCCGGCGTACGGCTCGACCGGCTCGCCCCGGGCGGCCAACGCCGCCAGGTAGTCGGCGTGCCGGTGCAGCCGCTGCCCGCCGGTGACCAGCTCCAGGCCGCGGAAGAGCAGGTCGAAACCGTTGGAGTACGCCGGCCGCGCCGGGTCCGGGTGGGTGTAGAAGGGCCGCTTGGCCATCGGGTACCCGGTGACGAAGAGGAAGTCCGAGCCGTGCTCGACCCGCGCCCACTCCCCCAGCGCCCGCTCGTGCGCCGGTGCCAGGTCCGGCTCGTCGGCCGGTGCGGCGGCGATCCGCAGCGCCTCGGTGAAGTGCACGGCCGGGATCTCCGCCGGCACCCGCGGCACCGCCACGTCCAACCGGGCCACGGCGGCACCGGCCCGGTCGACCACCGTGTCCAGCATCCCGGCGAGGGTGTCCCGCAGCACCGCCATGACGTCCCGGTGGTCGGCGACGTAGCCCAGCTCGGCGTCGAGCGACGTGTACTGCGCCAGGTGCCGGACGGTGTCGTGCGGCTCAGCGCGGAACACCGGACCCACCTCGTACACCCGCTCGAAGACGCCGACCATCAGCTGCTTGTAGAACTGCGGCGACTGCGCCAGATAGGCGGGCCGGCCGAACCAGTCCAGCGCGAACACGTTCGCCCCGCTCTCGGTGGACGAGGCGACCACCTTCGGCGTCTGGATCTCCACGAAGTCACGGGCGTCCAGGGCGGCCCGGAAACCGGCCACCGCCGCCGCCGAGATCCGCAGCGCCGCCGACCGGGTCGGGTGCCGCAGCGCGACCGGCGCGTGGTCGAGCTGGGTGGGCAGGGAGGCGGTGAGCGTCGGCCGGTACAGGTCGAAGGGCGGTGGTGCGGCGGGCGGGCCGAGTGGTCGTACCGTCGGGGCGGTCAGCTCGACCCCGGCGGATGCCGCAGTGTTCGCGACCACCGTGCCGACCACCTCGACCACGGTCTCCTCGGGCAGCGCCGCCACGGCCGCGCGTACGGCGGCGTCGGTGACCACCACCTGGGCCAGCCCGGCGGCGTCCCGCACGATCAGGAAGGCCACCGACCTGAGCAGCCGGCGACGGTGCACGTGACCGGCGATCCGCACGGTCTGGCCCACCTGGGCGGTGAGCTGGGAGGACAGGATGCGTTGCACAGCGGTTACCTCCTCGATCAATCGCAACGCGATCCCCGGGAGGTGTGGGCGAGCGGGATCCTCGCGGTGCCACCACACCTTCGCCCCCGCCGTGGGCGGGAGCCTCGTTCGTCGCCTTTTCACCGGGGCCAGCCGGGCGGGGTCTACTGGGTGTTAAGAAGGGGCCCTTCCTCTACACGAGGCGTTAAGAGGGTGCCCTTCCTTACCGTTCTTCCCGCAGCTCGGGAGGGTCTTCACGCGCCGCCGCCAGACCGCCTCACAGCAACCGGCGGCTCTCTCGTACTGGCGTCGCGGCGCCCTACTCGGCTCCGTCACAGCTTTGCGGCGCACGCTAGCACTCCCCCGGGTCGATGTGACGCGGATTTTTCCGGCTCTGGTGTCCGGCGTCACAACATCTGGCGCGTGACGGCGGTCGCCCGACGTGCATCGACCGGCACCGACGGGCGTAGGCTCGGTTTTGTGACGATCGAGCACTCCGCGCCGACGACCGGCCAGGCTGCGCGCCCCGCGACGCCCGCCCCCGAGGGGCGGCGGCTGCTGCGGATCGAGGCGCGCAACGCCGAGACGCCGATCGAGCGCAAACCGCCGTGGATCAAGGTCAAGGCCAAGATGGGCCCGGAGTACACCCAGCTGCGCGGACTCGTGTCCCGCGAGGGGCTGCACACCGTGTGCCAGGAGGCCGGCTGCCCCAACATCTACGAGTGCTGGGAGGACCGGGAGGCGACCTTCCTCATCGGTGGCGACCAGTGCACCCGGCGCTGCGACTTCTGCCAGATCGACACCGGCAAGCCGGCCGAGTTCGACGCCGACGAGCCCCGCCGGGTCGCCGAGTCGGTCGTGTCGATGGGCCTGCGCTACGCCACCATCACCGGTGTCGCCCGCGACGACCTGCCCGACGGCGGCGCCTGGCTCTACGCCGAGACGGTCCGGCAGATCCACGCCCTGCAGCCCGGCTGCGGCGTGGAGCTGCTGATCCCCGACTTCAACGCGGTGCCGGAGCAACTCGCCGAGGTCTTCGGCTCCCGGCCGGAGGTGCTCGCGCACAACGTGGAGACGGTGCCCCGGATCTTCAAGCGGATCCGTCCGGCGTTCCGCTACGAGCGGTCCCTGGACGTGATCCGGCAGGCCCGCGCCGACGGCCTGGTCACCAAGAGCAACCTCATCCTGGGCATGGGCGAGGAGCGCGCCGAGATCTCCCAGGCGCTGCGCGACCTGCACGACGCCGGCTGCGAGCTGATCACCATCACGCAGTACCTGCGCCCCAGCCCCCGGCACCACCCGGTCGAGCGCTGGGTCAAGCCGGAGGAGTTCGTGGAGCTGCGCGAGGAGGCCGAGGAGATCGGCTTCGCCGGTGTGATGAGTGGTCCGCTGGTGCGCTCGTCGTACCGCGCCGGGCGCCTCTACCGACAGGCGCTGGACGCCCGCGCGGCCACCCCGGTCGGCACCGCGAGCTGACGAAACCCCGGCCGCCGCGCCGGCACCGCGCCGCACGGGCCACCAGCCGGGTGCCATGATCAGCCCATGACCGCCGGCGTACGCGAGGAGCCACGCGACGCGCTGCGCGCGCTCCCGGCGGCCTGGACCCGGCTGCCGACCCTGCTCACCGTGCTGGCGGTGGTGGCCGGCATCGGGTACCGCCTCGGGCTGCTGCTCGCCGACGCGCCGCCGACCAACAGCGACGAGGCCACGATGGGGCTGGCCGCCCTGCACATCACGCAGGGGCGGGAGTTCCCGGTGTGGTTCTACGGCCAGCGGTACATGGGGACGCTGGAGGCGTACCTGGCCGCGCCGGTGTTCGCCTTGGCCGGACCGTCGACGTTCGCGCTGCGGGTGCCCACCCTGGCCCTGTACGCGGTCTTCCTGCTGCTGGCCTGGCGGCTGACGCTCCGGCTCACCGCGGACCGCTGGTTCGCCCTACTGGTCGTCGTGGTGCTGGCGCTCGGGGCGGACCGGGAGGTCAAGAACCAACTGATCGCCGGGGGCGGCTACCCGGAGATGAACGCCGCCGGGGTGGCGCTGGCCGTCCTCGGGTACGACCTGGCCGCCGGTCGACCCGGACGGCGGGGGCCGCGCTGGGCGGGCTGGGGGCTGCTCGCCGGTCTGCTGCTCTGGGTGGACCCGCTGGTGCTGCCGTACGTGGCCGGCCTCGCGCTGGTGCTGGTCGTCCTCCGGTGGCGGGAGCTGCGCGGTCAGGCCGGCGCGCTGCTCGGCCTCGGCGCGCTGGTCGGGGCCGCCCCGCTGCTGGTGGACAGCATCGTCGCCGGCCGCAGTCCCCTCGACGCGGTACTCGCCGCGGCCGGTTCCGGCCAGTCCGCCGGATGGGCGGACCGGCTGCACGGCGCACTGGTGCTCGGCCCCCCGCTGGGCATGGGCTTCTGCTTCCCGGGCCGGTGCGCCGGTTGGCAGCTCTGGTGGGCGGTGGCGCTGCCGCTGCTGCTGCTCGCCGCCGCGGTCACCGCGTGGCGCACCCTGCGCACCCCGGCCACCTCGGCTCGCCCGTCCGAACCGTCCGGGCCGGGTGCCGCCGGGTCGGCCCGACGGGCCCGGGCGGCCGTGTCGCTCGCACTGGTCGGCGGGGCGGTGGCCACCCTCGCCGGGTACGCGCTGAGCAGTTCGTCCGGGCGTACCCCGATCGAGAGTTCCCGCTACCTGTCCTGCCTGCTCCTCTCCGTACCGGCGCTGCTGTGGCCGCTGTGGGACGCGGCCCGGCGGTGGCCGGCGGCCGGTGGCCGGCGGGCCCTGGGCGGTGTCGCGGCGGCCGGGGCGCTGGTGGCGGTCCTCGGCACCGCCGGGGTCGCCACCGCCGGCGCGCTGGCTACGGTGCCGGCCGCCCGCGCGGAGCAGGCCCGGCACGACGTCCTGGTCGCCGCGCTGCGCGAGCGGGGGGTGCGGCACGTGTACGGCGGCTACTGGACCTGCAACCGGCTCACCTTCGCCAGTCGGGAGGACGTGGTGTGCGCGGTGGTCGACGACGACCTGACCCCGGGCCACGACCGGTACGGTCCCTACCGCAGGGCGGTCGAGTCGTCCCCGGACGCGGCGTGGCTCGCCTGGTCCGGCTCGCCGCTGCACGAGCGGCTGCGCGCCGACCCCGACTTCCAACCCCTGCTGACCGTCCCCGGCTGGCACGCCTACACCCGGTAAGGAAGGGCCCCTTCTTAACGCCTGCGGTAGAGGAAGGGTCCCTTCCTAACGCCCGGGGGCGGGATCGGACAGCAGGTTCAGGCGGTGTGCCAGCGCGGCGGCCTCGACGCGGTTGTGCACGTCCAGCTTCGCGATGATGCGGGACACGTGCACGCTGGCCGTCTTCGGCGAGATGAACAGCCGCTCGGCGATCCGGCTGTTGCTGTGTCCCTCGGCGACCAGCCGCAGCACCTCCCGCTCCCGGGCGGTCAGCAGGTCGGCCCCCGGCCGGCCCCGGGTCGCCCCCCGCAGGCCGACCCGCCGGGCCAGCGTGGCGGCCTGCGCGGCGAGCGGGGCCGCGTCGAGCCGGCCGGCCAGCGCGGCCACCTCGGCGAGCGCCTCGGCCACCTCGTCCCGCGCCCCCGCACCGGCGGCGGCCTCGGCCAGCGCGAGCAGCGCCCGGCCCAGCGGCCACGGCTGCCCGTCGGCCCGCCAGGCGGCCACCGCCGCACGCCAGGCGGGCAACGCCTCGTCACCGGCCGCCCGGCTCGCGGTGACCTGCGCCGCGTACGCCCGCTCGGCGGGATACCGCACCGGTACCCCGGCGGCCAGCGCGGCGACCCGGGCGGCGAGCGGGTCGTCGTCCAGGTGCCGGGCGACCCGGGCGAGCGCGGCCAGCACCGGCCACCCGTAGCGCGGGCAGCCGACCAGGCTGTTGTCGGCCAGACCGGTCTCCGCCGCGCGCCGGGCCTCCGCCTCGTCGCCGGTGGCGAGCGCCGCCTCCAGCCGCAGCTCGATGAGCGGCAGCCGCTGGTTCGGGTGCAGGTACGGCTTGGACAGGAAGCTCAAAGCCCGCCCCACCGACTCGTCCGCGCCCGGATGGCCCTGGGCCAGTCGCAGCCCCGCCCGCAGCTGCTGCCAGTGCGAGCCGGTGACCCCGGGCGGGTCGATCCGCGCGGCCTCCGCGCACGCCTCGTCCGCCTCCGTCCAGCGGCCCAGCGCGAGCAGCGCCTCGGCCCGGTTGGACAGCAGGTACGCGCCGGTGGACCGGCTGATCCCCACCCGCCGCGCCTCGGCCACCCCGTCGCCGGCGGCGCGCGCCGAGTCTTCGTAGCGGCCCAGCTCGAACAGCACGTCGGAGATGTGCACCAGGGCGCTGACCAGTGCCGGTACCGCCCCGGCGGCGCGGGCCAGCGCCTCGCAGCGACGCAGCTCGGCCAGCCCCAGGTCGGGTACGTCGTCCCGCCGTGCCGCCACGGCCAGTTGGATCGGCAGGTGCGCGTCCACCCCGCAGGCCCGCGCCGCGGCGGTCACCTCCGCGACGATCCGGGCCCCCTCGGCGGGATCCACCCGACCCAGGTGGGCGGCGACGTCGGCGAGCAGCCGCAGCCGTTCCGGGCCGTCCGGCACCTGCCGCGCCAGCCGGTACGCCTCCCGCAGCTCGGCGGTGCCGTCGCTCTTGCCGAGGGTGGCCAGCATCCGGCCCCGCCGGTCCAGCAGCCGGGCCGCGCGCAGCGGTTCCGCGTCGGTGTCCACCTCGCTCAGCGCGGCCCGGGTCAGGGTCAACGCCCGCTGGTAGTCGCCGGCGGTGGTGGCCGCCCCGAGCGTCTCCTCCAGCACCGCCAGGTGGTCCATGCCCAGCCGCTCGGCCGCGTCCGGCACCAGCTCCCACAGCTCCAGCACCCGCTCCAGCAGCCGGCTCTGCTCCGCGTACGCGTACCGGTCGGCGGCGGCGCGGGCGGCGGTACGCGCGGTCACCAGCGCGCGGGGGTGGTCGTGTGCGGCGTACCAGTGATGGGCGATCTCGGCCGGCGCGCGCCCGGCGGCGACGAGATGCGGCTGGGCCTCGATGGCGGCCGCGTAGCGGGCGTGCAGGCGCGCGTGCTCGCCCGGCAGCAGCTCGTCGTGCACGGCCTCGCGGACCAGCGCGTGCCGGAACTCGTAGTCGCCGTCCGGGTCGGCCACCACGAGCTGAGCCGCGACGGCGGCCCGCAGCGCGTCCTCCAGCTCCGCCTCCGGCATGCCGGCGACCTCGGCGAGGAGTTGGTGGGCGAAGCGGGTGCCTCCGGCGGCGGCCATCCGCAGCACCCGCTGGGCCGCGTCGGGCAGCCGGTCCACCCGGGCCAGCAGCAGGTCACGCAGGGTCTCCGGCAGGGCCGCGCAGCCGACCGGGTCACCGGCGGCGGCCAGCTCCTCGATGAAGAACGGGTTGCCCTGGGTGCGGTCGTGGATGTCGTCGACGGCGCGGGCGGCCGGCTCGGCACCCAGCAGGTCGGCCAGGATCGCCGCGGTGCCGTCGCGCTCCAGGCGGCCCAGCTCCACCCGCTCGACGGCGCGGGCGCGGTCCAGCTCGGCCAGGAACGGGCGCAGCGGGTGGCCGCGGTGCAGTTCGTCGGTGCGGTACGTGCAGACCAGCAGCAGCCGGTCGGTGCGCGCCGCCCGGACCAGGAAGCCGATCAGGTCCCGGGTGGAGCGGTCGGCCCAGTGCAGGTCCTCGATCACCAGCACCAGTGGCTGCTCGGCGGCGAGCCGACCGAACAACTCCGCGACCAGGTCGAACAGGTAGCCGCGCGGCGCGTCGGAGGCCCCGGCGGCCGGTAGGGCGGCCCCGAGCGGCCCCCGCGCCAGTTCGGGGAGCAGTCGGGCGAACTCCGCCTCGTATCCGTCGAAGACCGCCGGCCCGTCGCGGCGCAGCACCGCCCGCAACGCCGCCGCGAACGGCGCGAACGGAAGGCCCGCCTCGCCGAGTTCGAGGCACTGCCCGACCAGCAGCCGCGCGCCGCCGGTGACGGCCAGGCCGCCGAACTCCTCCAGCAGCCGCGTCTTGCCCACCCCGGCCTCACCGCCGACCAGGACGGTGGTGGGTTCGCCGGTCCGGGCCCGGGCCAGGGCGTCCCGCAGGGCGGCGAGCTCACGCTGGCGGCCGACGAGGACGGTGCAGGCGGCGCGTGCGGTCACGGCACCGAGCATGCCAGACCTCCCGCCGTACCCCGGCCCGCCGATCGGCCGGGCCCCGGCGGGCCCGGTCGCGCCGTTCCCCGGTGCCGGCCCGGTCGGGTCGGCGGTCCGGGATGCCGGTCCGGAACGCGCGTCGGCCCCGCGGCCCGGTTCGGGCTGCGGGGCCGGGTGCCGGTCGGCGACCGCCGGCGTGGGCGCGGTCACCGGGCGGCCGCGCCACCGCGGCCGGCGTCGTGCCGGCGGCTGAGCCAGCCGCGCGCCGAGCGGCGCGGCAGCGTACGGGCCAGCCGGTCGACGGCGGCCTCGGCACGCAGTTCGGCGGCGTGGGTACGGTGGACGCTGAGCAGGAAGTCGGGATCGTTGGCGAACATGTCGGGCTCCTCGCGGTCGTCGGGTGCTGACCTCGACTCTGCGCGCGAAGGTGCCCGCCGGGCATGGGTGCGGTGCCTGATCTTCGTCCGCAGGACCTCCTTACCGACCGCCCTCGAAGGGCGTGGCGGGCCGTAAGGTACTCAGCCGCCCGCCGACACCGGGCGCGGACTCCGACCATTAGACTCTCCGGCATGGCAAAGCCCCAGGAGAAGGTCTCGTTCGGCCAGCGGCTGAAGCAGATCGGGATGGTGTTCCGGTTCACCGCCAAGCAGGACAGGTGGTTCGCCCCCCTGGCCTTCGCGGCCGTCGTCATCCCGCTCGCGCTCACCGTGGTCGCCTTCCTCCTGTGGGGCTGGTTCTGGATCCCGGTGGGCATCCTGTTCGCGCTGCTCTGCCTGCTGATCGTGCTCAACCTGCGGTCGAACCGGGCGATGATGAACGCCGCCGAGGGGCAGCCCGGCGCCGCCGCGCAGATCATGGAGAACATGCGGGGCGACTGGCGGGTCACCCCCGCGGTCACCTCCACCACGCAGATGGACATGGTGCACCTGGTCATCGGCCGGCCCGGGGTGATCCTGCTGGCCGAGGGCAACCCCCAGCGCGTGCGCGGCCTGCTCGGCCAGGAGAAGCGCCGGCTGGCGAAGGTCATCGGCAACGCGCCGCTGCACGACTACGTGATCGGCACCGAGGAGGGGCAGCTGCCGGTCCGCAAGCTGCGGATGACCCTCATGCGGCTCCCCCGCAGCCTGAGCGGCAAGGACGTCAACTCGCTGGACAAGCGACTCAAGGCGCTCACCGCCCGCCCGCAGCTGCCGAAGGGCGCGATCCCCAAGAACATGCGACCGCCGCGCGGCGCCTTCCGCCAGTCGCGGGGCCGCTGACCCCGCGGGCGTACGCGAACGAGGGCCGGACTCCGCACGGGAGCCGGCCCTCGTGGTCTCGTCGAGCGAACCGACGGGAGGGTGACCAGGTGGACGTGGGGCTCTGGGTGGTATGCCGGTTCGCCGGTCCGATCGCCCGGTTCGCCGGGAACGGCAGTGGGCCGGAGCAGCGCGCCGAGGTGATCGAGGAGGCGGGGCTGCCCGGCGAGGACGTCCTGGACCTCGGCTTGCGCCACCTCAACCGGATGGCCGGCTGGTTCCTGCTGTCCGGCACGACGTTCGCCGTGTCGATCCCGGTGCTGGTCCCGATCCGGGTCTTCGCCGACGGCCGGACCGTCGACCTCGCGTTCACCGTCGCCGAGTGGCTCGCCTTCCTCCCCTTCTTCCTGTCGATGACGCACCTGGCGAAGTTCGTGATCTGCGTCTACCTGCCGGAGCGCTGGTGGAACCCGGACAACCGGCTCTGGCGCCTGTCGATGCTCGCCCACACCCCCGACATCCTGCTCGCCCTAACCCTGACCACCCTCACCACACCACCCTGACCCACCCCCACCCCCACCCCCACCCCCACCACCGCCACCGCCACCGCCACCGCGATCTTGCACTTTGGGTCGCCGGTACGGGATTTTCACGGCTTATGCCCCCGCACAAAGTGCAAGATCGCGGAGGTGAGTGGAGCGGGCGGGGGCGCGGGGGTGGGGTGGGGGGGTTAGGCGGGGCGGCGGGGGGCGTCGGTGATCACCGAGCCGGTGAGGCGGTCGTGCAGGCCGCGGCGGTGCTCGTCCATCAGCAGGGCGGGCACCACCAGCGCCAGCAGCAGGCCGCGCAGCGAGGCCCGGATCAGGCCGATCCGGCCGCCGTCGGACCACGACACACAGCGGATCTTCGTGATGTACATGCCGGGGGTCTGCGCGAAGAGGCCGAGGAAGAAGCCGTACTCCAGGATCAGCACCAGGACCGGGGCCCAGCCGTCGGTGACCGGGTCGGCGAAGCCGCGGGAGACGAGCAGGCAGAGCACCCAGTCGATGACCAGCGCACCGAACCGCCGACCCAGGGTGGGCGGGGTGAAGGACGGGTCCGAGGCGGGCGGTCGAGGATCTCGCTGCGGCGTGCTCACAACGGTAAAGGGTATCCAGCCGACCGGGCCGGGCCGGGCCGGGCCGGGCCGGGCCGGTGATCCACACGACATCCCCTGACCTCGGGGGGCCCTGGGCGGACACCCCGAGGTCGGGGAACCGGGTGGATCAAGGCTGGTGGGCCGTTCGGCCGGGCGGGTCGGCCGGGCGGACAGCGGCCGCGCCCAGGGCGCGAAAATGGGCCAAAGCGAGCAAGTATCCCTAGAATGGCACAGCCGACGGCGTCCCGACGGGCGGCCGCGGACCGGACGACCGGCGCGGATGACGCACCGCGAGGGACGTAACACGGCAGAAACACTCAAGACATGGCCGGGCAACCGCTCGGCCATAGCGTCGCCAGAAGCCTAGCCACCCAGTGGACGTGCCAGGAGGACGTGTGTTCGCCAATTCCGAGGAACTCCTGCGATACCTCAAGAACGAGGACGTGAAGTTCGTCGACGTTCGTTTCTGTGACCTGCCCGGCGTGATGCAGCACTTCAACATGCCGGTCGAGTCGGTCGACGACGCGCTCCTCACCGAGGGCCTCGCCTTCGACGGCTCCTCGATCCGCGGTTTCCAGGCGATCCACGAGTCGGACATGCTCCTGCTCCCGGACGTCGCGACCGCCTTCGTCGACCCCTTCCGGGCGCAGAAGACCCTCGCGCTCAACTTCTTCATCCACGACCCGTTCACCCGCGAGGCCTACACCCGCGACCCGCGGAACGTGGCCAAGAAGGCCGAGGCCTTCCTCGCCGCGAGCGGCATCGCCGACACCGCCTACTTCGGCGCCGAGGCGGAGTTC
Source organism: Micromonospora endolithica (assembly GCF_003626595.1). GTDB lineage: Bacteria > Actinomycetota > Actinomycetes > Mycobacteriales > Micromonosporaceae > Micromonospora > Micromonospora endolithica. The sequence goes on from NZ_RBAK01000001.1 coordinate 896,280, forward strand.
TACATCTTCGACTCGATCCGCCACGAGACCTCGGCGCACCAGTCGTTCTACTACATCGACTCCGTCGAGGGCGCCTGGAACACCGGCCGGGAGGAGCAGGGCGGCAACCGGGGTTACAAGACCGCCTACAAGGGCGGCTACTTCCCGGTCCCGCCGGTGGACCACTACGCCGACCTGCGGGACAGCATGGTCCGCCGCCTGGTCGACGCCGGGTTCACCGTGGAGCGCTCGCACCACGAGGTCGGCACCGCCGGCCAGTCGGAGATCAACTACAAGTTCTCCACCCTGCTGCACGCCGCCGACCAGCTCCAGCTCTTCAAGTACCTGATCAAGAACGAGGCCTGGAACGCCGGCAAGACCGCGACGTTCATGCCCAAGCCGCTGTTCGGCGACAACGGTTCCGGCATGCACACCCACCAGAGCCTCTGGCTCAACGGCGAGCCACTGTTCTACGACGAGACCGGCTACGCCGGGCTGTCGGACACCGCCCGCTGGTACATCGGCGGCCTGCTGCACCACGCCCCGTCGCTGCTGGCCTTCACCAACCCGACGGTCAACTCGTACCGGCGTCTGGTGCCCGGCTACGAGGCGCCGGTCAACCTGGTCTACTCGCAGCGCAACCGCTCCGCCTGCACCCGCATCCCGGTCACCGGCAGCAACGCCAAGGCCAAGCGGGTCGAGTTCCGGGTGCCGGACCCGTCCAGCAACCCGTACCTCGCCTTCTCGGCGATGATGATGGCCGGCCTGGACGGCATCAAGAACAAGATGGAGCCGCCGGCGCCGATCGACAAGGACCTCTACGACCTCCCGCCGGAGGAATGGGGCGACGTCAAGCAGGTGCCGGGCTCGCTGCCGGCGGTGCTGGACTCGCTGGAGGCCGACCACGACTACCTGCTCGACGGCGGCGTCTTCACGCCGGACCTGATCTCCACCTGGATCAACTGGAAGCGGGCCAACGAGGTCGACCCGGTGCGCCTGCGCCCGACCCCGCACGAGTTCGCCATGTACTTCGACTGCTGAGGTCAATCAAGGCGCCGACCTGAGCAAACAGGATCAACACTGATCTTGGTTACCACCTACGGACGGCGGTCACGCCCGGCTCACAGCCGGCGTGGCCGCCGTTTCGTGTCGGCCGGGTGACGGCTGCCGGGTCTCAGGTTGTCGCGGTACGACGGCCGACGCCGAGGCGGTGAGCCAGACGGCCCATGGCCTTGGCCATGCGTGCGGGCGGCGAGTCAGGGGCAGGGATGCTGACTGGTCGCACTCGACCGTTGTGCAGGGCGGTGAACCGCCACCCCTCCTCGGCGCGGACCGCAACCAGGGTCTGCCGGGACAGTCGCCGCTTGGGCAGCGTGGAGCGCCAGGGCATCAGGACCGACGCGGTGCCGTGGATGACGGCGACGTCATTGTTGAGGTAGCGGATCGACTCGATGCCGCCGACCAGGGCAGAACCGGCGAGCACGCCGCGGAAGAGCTGGTCGTGGGCGTGTTGCATGGGCGCCCGACCGACGGCTCGGGTGCCGTCGTACGAGACGTAGTCAGCATCCTCGGTGAAGCAGCCCGCGTAGGCGACCGCGTCGTTGTCGGTCCAGGCCTGCATGAGGTGGTGGAACAGCGTCGTGATCGCGTGGTCGTCGCTGGTCATCGAATTCTCCTGTCCAGTACGATTAGATTGCCGGACGTTACGATAGCAGGAGATTTCGAGTGTCGAAAGATAGCATGATCCGCGAGGTGGCGACCAGCCTGCGCCTGTTACAGCAGAGCTTCGACGCATTCGACGAGGCCGCCGCCACCGCGCTCAAGATCAACCGAACAGACCTGCGGGCGCTCGATCTCCTCCTGGCCGGAGGCGACCCCCTGTCGGCCGGCGAACTAAGTGCGGCGCTCAAGCTCAGCCCCGCCGCCACCACCACGGTCATCGACCGCCTGGAGCGAGCCGGACTGGCCGTCCGGATCCACGATCCCCACAACAGGAGGCGCGTCCTCGTCGCCGCGACCGACGCCGCGCGCGACGCCGAACACGTCATCTACGCACCGGTCGGCGACGCCGGCGCAAAGGCTCTGGCCGGGTACCCCGCCGAGCAACTCGCCATCATCCTCGACTTCCTTCAGGTTGCCCGTCGAGTGCAGGAGGAGCAGGTGATCCGGGTCAGGAGCAGCCAACGCCGGCCGAACCGACCCTGACCGCACCACGAATGCGGGCCACGAGTCGATGTGGCCCAGTTCGGCCGTCCGGCCGCACGGGCCCACGCGATACCTTCGCGTCCGATATATTGCCGCTGTGGACACACCGCTGCGGGAACCCACGTTCCTCATCCTGACCGCGCTCGCCCGCGAGCCGCTGCACGGCTACGCGATCATCGGGGAGGTCGCCGCCCTCTCCGACGGTCGCCTCACCCTGCGTCCCGGCACCCTCTACGGCGCCCTGGACCGGCTCACCGACGCCGGCCTCGTCGCGGTGGACCGGGAGGAGACCGTCGACGGCCGGCTGCGCCGCTACTACCGCCTCTCCCCCACCGGCGAGACCACTCTGGCCGCCGAGACCGAACGCCTGCGCCGCAACGTCGAGGCGGCCACCGCCCGGCTGGGCGCCCGCTCCCGCGCCGTCCGCCCGACGGCCCCCCGGACCGCCGGGGGTCTGGCATGAGCGAGGACCGGCACACCGGCACGAACGACCTGGAGCGGCGCTACCGGCGGCTGCTGCGCGCGTACCCCGGGGACTACCGCCGGGAGCGGGGCGACGAGATCGTCGGGACGTACCTGGAGGTGGCCGGACCGGATCGGCGCCGGCCCTCGCCCGCGGACGCCGCGGACCTCGTGCGCGGCGGCCTGCGCCAGCGGCTGCGGGCGGTCGGCGCACCGGACCTGGCCCCGGGCGTACGCCTCGCGGCGCTGCTCGCCTTCCTGACCGCGACCCCGCTGGCCGCCGCGTGGATGGTGCTGGAACAGCACACGCCGCCCGCGGCCGGTCCGCTGACCGCCGCCTGGCTGGCGCAGGGACAACACACGCCGCCCGCGGTCTGGAATGCGCCGTACGTCGGCCCGTTCCTCTCCCTCGGGGTCGGCGTGTGGCTGGTGTGGCTGCTCGCGGTGCTGCCGCTGGCCCTCGGCTCGGTCCGCTGGACCCGGCGGCTGACCGGGGCGGCCGTGCTGGCCACCGTCGCCGTGCTGCCGCTGGCGGCGCTGACCGGGCTGCCCCGGCCCCCGCTGTTCGTGCTGCTGCCCCAGGTCGCGCTGGGCCTGGTGGCGCTGGCGCTGCCGGAGCGGCTGCCCACGGCGGCCCGGCTGCTGCCGCTGGTCGCGGTCGGGGCCGCCGCCGTCGCCGCGCCGAACCTGCTGCCCCGGGCGGAGGACTTCTACGTCAGTTACTACGGCTGGACGGCCAGCCAGATCCTGCCCTGGGCGGCGGCGGCCCTGCTGGTGACCGTCCTGTTGATCGGCGTCGGCCTGGCGGTGCGCGGCGACCTCCGGGCCGGCTGGGCGGGTGTCGTCCTGGCCACGCCGCTCGGCCTGATGTCGCTGCACGTGTTCGCCGGCGCGGTGGACGGCGTCCTGCACGGCGCGCCGCGCCCCGGCTGGTCGGCGCTGGCCGGCACCGCGGTGGCGGTGACCGTCCTCGGTCCCGCCCTGCTGCCCGCGACGATCGCCCTGCGCCGCCGGGTGACCGCGCGGCTGGCCACCCCGACCGCCGGCCGCTGCCCCACCTGCGGAACGGCCCGCTGACGACCTGCCCCACAGGTGTCGACGGCGTCAGTCCACCTCGAAGGCCGCGTGCCGCAGGCGGGGCAGCCCCCACACCGCCACCGCGACGACCAGCGCGGTCATCGCCACCGCGCCGGGCGCCTTGGTCAGCCGGGCGAGGTTCGTGCCGTCGGGCAGCGCGAGGAAGGACGCCGCCGCGCTGGGCGGCACGAACCAGAGCGTGCGCCGGGCGGCGACCGCGAGCACGACCAGCGGCCACGTCGCGTACCAGGGGTGGAAGACCGGGGCCAGCGCGACCGTGCCGGCCAGGGCCAGGCCGGCGCCGAGCAGGGCGACCCGGGGCCGGGCCGCCGCCAGGCGGACCACCCGCCGTCGGGCGTCGTTGAGCGCGCGCAGCGCCGACCAGGCCCGCCACCAGAGCAGGAGCAGTAGCACGACGAGCACCGCCAGGGCCACCGCCCGGGCCACCGGCACCGCCGCCGGGTCCCGCCCGGCCAGCCCGCCCAGGTAGTCGGCGACCATCCCGACGGCGGTCGGCGGTGACGTCCACTGCTCGGTGTCGCCGCTGCGGCGCAGGCCGGCGACCCAACCCAGCCCCAGACCGGAGAGCGCGGAGGCGCCGAGCAGCGCGGCCAGCGTCCCGCCGGTCAGCCAGCCGGCGTCGCGCAGCAGCGTACGGCCGGTGTAACGGCCGCGCACCGCGGCCAGCGCCGCGAACGGCAGCACCACCACGGCGGTCGCCTTCACCGCCACCGCCAGGCCCAGCAGCACTCCGGCCAGCACCAGTGCCCCGGGCCGACCGGGGCGGCGGACCAGCGCCAGCAGCCCGAGCAGCAGCAGGCCGAGCATCACCGCGTCGTTGTGCGCCCCGGCCAGCAGGTGCACGCCGACCAGCGGGCAGGCCAGCGCCAGCCAGGCCGCCCGCCGGGTCGGCACGCCGGCGGCGCGGGCCAGGCCCGGCAGGCAGAGCGCGGCCAGCAGCACACCGGCGAGGGCGATCAGCCGGAGCAGCACGACGGTCCCGGTGAGGCCGCCGCCGAGCGTCGCGGCCAGCGCCGCGAGCAGCACGAACACCGGGCCGTACGGCGCCGGGGTGTCCCGCCAGATCGGCGCGACCGCGTCCACCCAGGGACAGCCCGCCCCGGCCACCCCGACCGCGTACGGGTCGACGCCGTGCGCGTACGCCCAGCCCTGGCACGCGTACGAGTAGACGTCCCGACTGCCCAGCGGCGGCGCGGCCAGCAGCGGCAGCGTCCACAGCCCGGCGGTCAGGTACGCCCACCGGGTCGACGGCGCTCCCCGGCGCAGCGCCCACCACGCCCCGGTCAGCAGGGTGGTGCCGGCCAGCCACAGCAGGACGGTGGCCACCCCGTCGCCGGAGGTCCACACCCGGGTGGCGGTGGCGCCGGGCAGCGCCCCGCCGAGGTGTCCGGCGACGGCGAGCAGCACCGCGCCGGCCACCCCCGCCCAGCGGGCGAGGGTGGCGGTCCGGGTCGTCGGCTCCGGTGCGCCCGGGTGCGTCACCGGGGTACCGGGTCGGATCACCCGTCTCCCGCCTCCACGGTGGCCGGCCGGCGGCCGGCCCGGGCCGACCGTACCAACCGGACCGCCACCACGATGACCAACAGCGTCATCAGGGGCGCACCGGCGGTCTTGGTGTACCGGGCCAGCCCGGTGCCGTCCGGCAGCACCAGGAACGAGGAGATCAGCGCCACCAGCGCGAACCAGCCGGTGTGCCGGGCGGTGGCGGCGAGGACGGCCAGCGGCCACATCCAGTACCAGGGGTGGAACAGCGGGGCGAGCGCCACCGTCGCGGCCAGCGCCAGGCCGGCGTGCCACAGCGGCTCGCGGGTGCGGGCCCGCCACCACAGCCACACCAGCAGCACCGCGAGCACCGCCATGCCGATCGCCCGGGTGACCGGGAGCGCGTCGACGTGCCAGCCGAACGGGAGCGCCAGGTAACCGACCGTCTGCCCGATCGCGGTCGGCGGCGAGGTCCACGCGATCACGTCGCCGCCCCGGGCGAGGCCGCCGATCCACCCGAGGTCCAGGCCCGCGCCGAAGGTCGCGGTGACCACGGCCACCACCGATCCGCCGACCACCCACCCGCCGTCGCGCACCAGCGTCCGGATCGAGTACGCCCCGGCGATCGCGGCGAGCGCCGCGAACGGCACCACCACCAGCGCGGTCGCCTTGACCGCGCCGGCCAGGCCGAGGACCAACCCGGCGGCCAGCAGCGGCCCGGGCCGGCCCGGACGGGACGCCACCAGGGACAGCCCGGCCACCAGCAGCCCGACCATCAGCGCGTCGTTGTGCGCGCCGGACACCAGGTGGACCCCGACCAGCGGGGAGCCCAGCGCCAGCCAGAGCGCCCGACCGGCCGGTACCCCACAGCGGCGGGCCAGCACCGGCAGGCAGGCCGCCGCCAGGCCCAGCCCGGCCACCGCGAGCAGCCGGAACGCCACGATGCTGCCGACCAGCGATCCGGTGAGCTTCACCACCGCGCCGGAGAGCAGCACGAACAGCGGCCCGTACGGGGCCGGGGTGTCCCGCCAGATCGGCGAGACCGTCTCCAGCCACGGGCAGGGCAGCGCCGACACGCCCTGCTCGTACGGACTGAACCCGGCGGCGTAGGTCGCGCCCTGGCAGGCGTACGCGTAGGGGTCCCGGCTGGCCAGCGGCGGCGCGACGAGCAGCGGGACCAGCCAGAGCCCGACGGTGACCAGGGCCCAGCGCGCGGACGGCACCCGGTCGCGCAGCGTCCACCACGCGTGACCCAGCAGGACCAGGCCGACCAGCCACAGCGCGATCAGCAGCGGCCCGTTCGGACCCTGCCAGATGATCACCGGGTTCACCTTGTGCGGTGACGCCGGCAGCGCGCCGCCGAGGAACGCGGCGGCGGCGAGCAGGATCGAACCGGCCAGGCCGGTCCAGCGCGCGAGGTGGTGGGGCACGGAAGGACATGCTGCCAGTACGGTGGTCGCGGTACGGAGGTGGGCATGCGGCTCGGTCGGACGGTGGCGGTGGCCGCGGGGTGCTCCGTCGTGCTCGCCGCGGCGTACCTGGCCCTGCCGCCGACCGGGTCGGACCTGGCCGCGCAGGTGGCCCGGGCCGACTTCTTCGCCGCCCACGGTCTCACCCCGGTCGACCTGCGCTGGTACGGCGGGGTCCAGCAGTTCGGCTACAGCCTGGTGTCGCAGCCGTTGATGGCGGCGCTGGGGGTCCGGGTCGTCGGGGCGCTCGCCCTGGTGGCGGCGGCCACCACGTTCGCCGCCCTGCTGGTGCGGGTGGGTGTGCCCCGCCCGCTGCTGGGCGCCCTGGTCGGCGTGGTGACGATCGCCGGCAACCTGGTCTCCGGCCGGGTCACCTACGGCCTGGGGGTCGCCTTCGGGCTGGCCGCCCTCCTCGCGCTGACCCTGCCCGCGCCGGTCGCCCCGACCGGGCGGCACCGGATTCCGGCGCGGCTGGTGCTGGCGGCCCTGGGGGCGCTGCTCGCCTCGGCCACCAGCCCGGTGGCCGGGCTCTTCGTCGGGCTGGCCGGCGTGGCGCTGCTGCTGTCCCGGCGACGCGTCGACGGCGTGGTGCTCGGCGTGGCGGCGGCGCTGCCGCTCGGCGTGACCGCGCTGCTGTTCGGCGACGGCGGCTGGATGAACATCAGCCGCACCGACACGCTGCGCACGGTGGTGGCCAGCCTGCTGGTGGCGGCGCTGGTGGCGTACCGGCCGGTGCGGGTGGGCGCGCTGCTGTCGGCGGGCGGGGTGCTGGTCGCGGCGCTGGTGCACACCCCGGTGGGGCTGAACGCCACCCGGCTGGCGGTGATGTTCACGCTGCCCTTGCTGGCCGCCGCCGCCCACCCACCGGGGTGGGTGAGCCGCCGATCGTGGTTAGGAAGGGACCCTTCCTCTACACGAGGCGTTAACAAGGGGCCCTTCCTTGCGCTGGCACTGGTGCTGGTGGCGGTGGCGTGGTGGCTGCCCCCGGTGCCGCCGGCGGACCTGCGCAGCCTGGACGACCCGGCCAACCGGCCCGGCTACTTCGCGCCGCTGCGGGACTTCCTGGCCGGGCAGCGGCTCACCGGCCGGGTGGAGGTGCCACCGACGCGGAACTACGCCGAGGCGGCCGCGCTGGGCGAGATGCCGCTGGCCCGGGGCTGGCTGCGGCAGGCCGACATCGCGCGCAATCCGCTGTTCTTCACCACCGTGCCGGGCGCGTCCGGCACGGGTGTGCCGCTGACCGCCGAGACGTACCGGGCGTGGCTGGCCGACAACGCGGTGCAGTTCGTGGCGGTACCGGACGCGCCGCTGTCCTGGGTGGGACGGGCCGAGGCGGAACTGGTCCGGGGTGGTCTGCCGTACCTCGTCCCGGTCTGGTCCGCGCCGCACTGGCGGGTCTGGGCGGTGACCGACCCGACGCCGCTGGTCGGCGCGCCCGGCGACCTGGTCGCGATGGACGGCGCGTCGGTCACCCTGCGCGCGCCGGCGGCCGGGACGGTGCCGGTCCGGGTGCGGTACAGCCGCTGGTTGCGCGCGTCCGGCGGGGCGACGGTCGCCGCCGACGGCGCATGGACGGTGGTGACCGTGCCGCGTGCCGGCGAGTACACCCTGGGCAGCTGACGGCTTTGCTGATCCGGCAACATTGCTTGCCGTCCGGTGGGCGACCGGCGCACCATCGCCGGGACGGGCGGGCAGGCCGCCCGGGAATCGGGGAGCAGACGTGCACGACAGCCACCACCACACCCGGATCGACGAGGAGACCGCCCGTTTCTGGGACGAACGGTACGGCCAGAGCGAACGGATCTGGAGCGGACGGCCCAACCCGCACCTGGTCGACGTGGCCGGTCGACTGCCGGCCGGCACCGTGCTGGACCTCGGCTGCGGCGAGGGCGCCGACGCGGTCTGGCTGGCCGGGCAGGGCTGGCGGGTGACCGCCGTCGACGTGTCGAGCACCGCCCTGGACCGGGCGCGGGTCGCCGCGACCGAGGCGGGCGTGACGCCCCGCGTCGAGTTCCGCCGGCACGACCTCACGCGGGACTTCCCGACCGGCACGTACGACCTGGTCTCCGCGCAGTTCCTGCAGACGCCGCTGGAGTTCCCGCGGCTGGACGTGCTGCGCGCGGCGGCCCGGGCGGTGGCACCCGGCGGGCGGCTGCTGGTGGTCGAGCACGGCGAGTTCCCGCCGTGGGCCACCGACCACCACCGCCACCCGGACGTCCACTTCCCCACCCCGCAGGAGACCCTCGACGGCCTGGACCTGGCGCCCGCCGACTGGGAGACCGAGCGGCTCGACGCGCCCCGGCGCACCGCCACCGGCCCGGACGGGCACACCGGGGAGCTGGTCGACCACCTGCTGCTGGTCCGCCGCCGGTAGCGGCGCGGTCAGCCCTCCAGCACCCGCTGGGCGGCCGCGCGGGAGCGGCGGCCGGTGCGCAGGTACTCGTCGAGGAACTCGCCCGGATCGTCCCGCCCGAGCAGCCGGACCACCCCGGCCAACTCGACGCCGTGCCGGGGCAGCTGGTCGCCGGCGCGGCCCCGGACCAGCATCAGCGCGTTGCGGACCTGCGCCGCCAGGGTCCACCCGGCCGCCATCTCCGCGGCGTCCGTCTGATCGACCAGGCCCGCGTCCCGGGCCGCCGCGAGGGCATCGAGCGTACGCGTGCCGCGCAGCTCCGGGTAAGCGCCGGCATGCCGCAGCTGGATGAGCTGCACCGCCCACTCGACGTCGGCCAGCCCACCCCGGCCGAGCTTGGTGTGGGTGGCCGGGTCGGCGCCCCGGGGCAGCCGCTCGGTCTCCACCCGGGCCTTGATCCGTCGGATCTCGACCAGCTGTTCGCGGCTCAGGCCCTCGGGCGGGTAGCGGACCGGGTCGACCAGCGCCTCGAACTCCGCGCCGAGGTCGGCGTCCCCGCAGACGAACCGCGCCCGCAGCAACGCCTGCGCCTCCCACACCCGGGACCAGCGGGCGTAGTACTGCGCGTACGCGGCGAGGCTGCGCACCAGCGGACCCTGCCGGCCCTCGGGGCGCAGGTCGGCGTCGACGCCCAGCGGCGGGTCGGGGGCGGGCATCCCGAGCAGGCGGCGCAGTTCCTCGGCGATGCCGTGGGCGGTGGCCGCGCCGTCCGGGGTGCCGGCCGGCAGGTCGTAGACGAAGAGCACGTCGGCGTCGGAGAGGTAGTTCGACTCGTACCCGCCGAGCCGGCCCATCCCGATCACGGCGAACCGCAGGCCGGGCAGTGCCGGCTGGCTGGCCCGGGCGGCCCGCAGCGCGGCCGCCAGCGTGGCGTCGGTGACGTCGGCGAGGGCGGTGCCGACCGCCGCGACGTCGGCCAGCGCCGGCGCGGCCCGTCCGCTGCCGTCCGGCCGGGGCGGCGCGGGGGCCAGCTTGCCGGCCCGGCTGAGCACGTCGGCGCAGGCGAGCCGGACCAGCTCGCGACGGCGCAGCGCACGGATCGCCCGGGTCGCCTCGACCGGGTCGGTGTGCCGGGCCGCCGCGGCGGCGAAGCCCTCGCCGAGCACCTCCCGGGGACGCGGGGTCAGCTCGCTCTCCTCGGCGAGCAGCCGCAGCGCCTCGGGGTCGCGGGCCAGCAGGTCGGCGGCGTACCGGGAGGAGGAGAGCACCCGGGCCAGCCGGCGGGCGACCGGGCCCTCGTCGCGCAGCAGGCGCAGATACCAGGGCGTGCTGCCGAGCTTGTCGGAGACCTGCCGGTAGTTGAGCAGGCCCCGGTCCGGTTCCGGGGCGTCGGCGAATTCGCTGAGCAGCACCGGCAGCAGCGTCCGCTGGATCGCCGCGGTGCGGCTCACCCCGCCGGTGAGGGCCTGGAGGTGGCGAAGCGCCCCGGCCGGGTCGGCGAAGCCGAGGATCTCCAACCGGTGCCGGGCCGCCTCCGGGGTCAGTCGCAGACCGTCGGCGGGCACCCGGGCCACCGACTCCAGCAGCGGCCGGTAGAGCAGCTTGGCGTGCAGCCGGCGTACCTCGCTGGCGTGGGTGACCCACTCTGCCCGGAACGCCTCGACCGCGCTGCGCCCCGGCGCGGCCACGTAGCCCAGCGCGGCGGCCAGCCAGCGCAGCGCGGCCGGCTCGACCGGCACGGTGTGGGTACGGCGCAGGGCCTGGAGCTGGAGGCGGTGCTCGACGGCGCGCAGGAAGCGGTAGCCGCGCAGCAGCGCCTCCCCGTCGGCCCGGCCGACGTAACCGCCGGTGACCAGCGCGCGCAGCGCCGGGATGGTGCCGGGCATCCGCAGCGACTCGTCGCCCCGGCCGTGCACCAGTTGCAGCAGCTGCACCGCGAACTCGATGTCGCGCAGCCCGCCCGGCCCGCGCTTGATCTCGCGTTCCTGCTCCTTCGGCGGGATGTTGTCGATGATCTTGCGACGCATCGACCGGACGTCCTCGACCGCCTCGGGGCGCTCGGCGGCGGTCCAGACCAGCGGGGCGAGCTGCGCGATCCACTCCCGGCCCAGGTCCAGGTCACCGGCCGCCGGCCGGGCCTTGAGCAGCGCCTGGAACTCCCAGGTGCGCGCCCAGCGGCGGTAGTAGGCCAGGTGGCTGGCCAGCGTCCGGACCAGCGGACCCCGGCTGCCCTCCGGGCGCAGCGCGGCGTCGACCGGCCAGGCGACCAGCCCGCAGATGTGGATCAGCCGGGTGGCGATCGCGGTGGCCGCCGGGAGGTCCTCGTCGGTGGCGCCGACGAAGATCACGTCGACGTCGGACACGTAGTTCAGCTCGTCGCCGCCGCACTTGCCCATCGCGACCACGGCCAGCCGTGGCCGGTCCGTGGCCTCGGGCAGCTCGTCGACGGCGATCCGGTAGGCCGCGGCCAGGGTGGCGTCGGCCAGCGCGGACAACGCGGCCATGGTCTGCTCCAGGCCCCGGCCGCCGGTCAGGTCGGCCGCCGCGATCCGCAGCAACGCCAACCGGTACGCCCGCCGCAGCACCGCCACCGGCGGGCCGTCGCCGGACAGGTCGAGCCGCCCCTGCGCCGGCGGCGCCAGCCCGTCCGGGGCGGTCCGCAGGGTCGCCCACTGGTCCGGGTTGGCGACCAGGTGGTCGCCGAGCGCGGACGAGGCACCGAGCACCGCGAGCAGCCGGCGGCGCAGGCCCGGGTCGTCGTGCAGGGCGTCCAGCACCGCGACCGCGCCGTTCTCGTCGGCCCGCCGTTCGGCCTCCACCAGGCGGTGCAGTTGCCGCAGCGCCAGGTCCGGGTCGGCGGCGCGGGACATCCCGGCCAGCAGCTCGGTGGCCCGCTCGTCGGTGGGCTCCTGCTCGTCCGGCCGCCACAGGTTCAGCCCCTGCGGGCCGAGCAGGTCGGCGGCACGTGACCCGCCGTCACCGTCGGTGACGCCGAAGCCGTAGCGGGCGAGCCGGCCGGGGGCCCGGGTCGACCGGCTCATCACTGCCCGAGCAGCGGCAGGGTGCGGCGGGTGGCCGCGTCGTCCAGCTCGCCGAGGGCCAGCGCGGCGAACCGGGCGGCGAACGGCTGCCAGACCTCCTCGACGTCGACCATCACCGCGTCGCAGGCGGCCACCACCAGCTCCGGGTCGTAGCCCAGCTCGGCCAGCAGCTCCGAGCCGCTGGACCAGTCGGCGATCATCGCGGTGTCGCACTCGATGTGGAACTGGAGGCCCCAGGCCCGGTCACCGAGCCGGAACGCCTGGTGCGGGTGCCGGGTGGAGGCGGCCAGCAGGGTGGCGGCGGCCGGCAGCTCGGTGATCTCGTCGGAGTGCCACTGGAGCACGTCCGGGATCAACGGCACGTAGCGGAACAGCGGGTCCCGCTCGGCGGCGTCCCGCCGGCCGACCACCCCGGGGCCCACCTCGGGTCCGGACGGGCTGCGCTCGACCGTCCCGGCGTGCGCGGTGGCCAGCAACTGCGCGCCGAGGCAGATCGCCAGCGTGGGCACCCGGTGCCGGACCGCCTTGCGCAGCAGCCCTTCCAGGGCGGGGAACCAGGGCGCGCCGGGGGTGCCGTCGGCCCGTGGGTAGGCCTGCTGGTCGCCACCCAGCACCACCAGCGCCGACCAGCCCTCCAGGTCGGCGGGCAGTTCGTCCCCGGCGTGCGGACGCACCACCCACAGGTCGAGGCCGGCCTCGGTCAGCCACTCCCCCAGCCGGCGCAGATCGTCGGTCGGGTCGTTCTCGATCACCAACGCGGTTGCCACGTGGACGAGGCTAGTCGGTGACCCCGACCATTCCGGAATCCCTCCACCGGCCGCGTCAGCCGGCACGTCCGGCCGGGTCCGCTGCCCGCAGCGCGTCGAGCATGCGGGACAGGGCGGCCCAGGTGTCCGCCAGGTCGGCCGGACCGGTGGAACCGGCGAGCCAGAGGGCCGCCTCGTTCATCGCGCCGGAGAGCAGGTGGGCCAGCGGGGCGACGGGCTGCCGGGAGATCACCCCGGTCCGCACCAGCTCGGCGAGCGCCTCGGCCAGGTGCCGGCCGGACGCGGCCTCGTCAAGCGACCGCCACTCGGTCCAGCCGAGCACGGCGGGGCCGTCGACGAGCATGACGCGCTGCCGGTCCGGGTCGGTCGCGGCGGTCAGGAACTCCCGGCAGCCGGCGGTGAACCGGTCCCACGGGTCGTCCCGGCGGTCGGCGGCCCCGGCGACACGGTCCGCCACCTCCTGCTGGACCTGCCCGAGGACGGCGCGGAAGAGATCCGGCTTGCCGGAGAAGTGGTGGTAGAGCGCGCCCTTGGTCACCCCGGCCGCCCGCACGATCTCGGCCAGCCCGACGGCGGCGTAGCCGTGCGCGGCAAACAACCGCCGGCCCTCCCGCAGCAGCGTCGCCCTGGTCTGGTCGCGTTGCCGCGCGCGTACGCCCTCCGCCATCACCCCTCCATTGACATACCAACGGTATGCGAACTAGCTTTGTCGACATACCGATGGTATGCGAAGGGGCCTCAGGCATGGAACTCACCAGCTTCTACCCGGTCATCTGCACCCCGCAGCTCACCGCGGCACACGACTTCTACCGCCGCCACCTGGGCTTCGAGACCACCTTCGAGGCCGACTGGTACGTCAGCCTCCGCCGGCCGGGCACCCCGGCGTACGAGTTGGCGCTGCTGGACTTCCACCACCCGACCCTGCCCGCGGCCTACCGCCACCCCGTCCGGGGCCTGCTGCTCAACCTCGAGGTCGACGACGTCGACGCCGAGTGGGAACGTCTGGTGGTCCGCGGCGGCCTGCCGGTCGAGCTGGAGTTGCGCAGCGAGGACTTCGGGCAGCGGCACTTCATCACCGCCGCCCCCGACGGCGTCCTGATCGACGTCATCACACCGATCCCACCCACGCGGGAGTACGCCGAGCGGTACGCGGGCGGCTGACCCGGGTACCCCACTAGGCTGTGCCGCTGTGTCCGACCACACCGCTGCCGACGACGCCGTACGACCTCCGGCGCTGCGCCCCGGCGACACGGTGCTGCTGGTGTCCCCGTCCGGGCCGACGAACCCGGAGCGGGTGGCCCGGGGCGTGGAGCTGCTCACCGGCTGGGGCCTGCGACCGGTGCCCGCCCCGCACGCGTACGCCCGGCACGGCTACCTGGCCGGCACGGACGAGCTGCGCGCCGCCGACCTGAACGCGGCCTTCGCCGACCCGGAGGTACGCGGGGTGATCTGCACCCGCGGCGGGTACGGGGCGCAGCGGGTGGTGGATGCGATCGACTACGACGCCGTCCGGCGGGACCCGAAGGTGGTGGCCGGGTTCTCCGACATCACCGCGCTCCAGTTCGCGCTCTGGCGTGGCGCGCGGCTGGCCACCGTGCACGGGCCGGGCGCCGCCTGGCGGGACGAACGGACCCCGCTGTCCTCGGCCGAGTCGCTGCACCGGGCGCTCACCGTCGCCGAGCCGGTCACCGTCACCGCCGACGCCGGGGCGGAGACCGGCCCGGTACGCGTACCGGGGCGGGCGGCCGGTCGGCTGCTCGGCGGCAACCTGTGCCTGGTCGTCGCCTCCCTGGGCACCCCGGACATGCCCGACCTGACCGGGGCGGTGCTGCTGCTGGAGGACGTGCAGGAGCCCCCGTACAAGGTGGACCGGATGCTCACCCAGCTTCGCCGGGCCGGCGTCCTGGACGGGCTGGCCGGGGTGGCCGTCGGGCAGTTCACCGACTGCGCCGACGGATGGGCGGTTGACGTCGCCGACGTGCTCACCGACCGCCTGGGCGACCTCGGCGTACCGGTCCTGGGCGGTCTGCCCATCGGCCACGGCCCCCACCAACTGACCGTCCCGGTAGGCACCCAAGCCCTCCTGGACGCCACCACCGGCACCCTAACCATCTCCCCCGCCGTCCGCTGACCCCACTCCCCCACCCGGTTGATCATGAGGTTGGCGGAGGGTTTGGAGATCAACTCACCTGTCAACCTCATGATCAACCAGGGGGGAGCCCGGGGGACGGGGAGGGGTCGGGGTGAGGTGGGCCAGGGAGCCGGTTTCCAGGGCCGCCCAGACGGTGCCGTCGGGGGTGACGGTGAGGCCGTGGGGTTCGCGGGACGGGGTCGGCAGGGCGTGGTTGGTGATGGCGCCGTCGGCGTCGACGTGGCCGATGCGGTTGGCGGCCCACTCGGTCCACCAGCACCCGCCGGCCGGGTCGGCGACGATCGCGTGCGGTCGGGCGGCACGGTCCGGCAGCGGGTACTCGTCGATCCGCCCGTCCGGCGTGATCCGCCCGACCTGCCCGGCGCCGATCTCCACGAACCACACCGCGCCGTCGACCCCGGCGGTGATCCCGACCGGCGCCGCGCCCACGGTCGGCAGCGGGTGCACGGCCACCCGCCCGCTGTCCGGGTCGATCCGGCCCACCGCGTCGGCCCGGTTGAGCGTGAACCACACGCCACCGTCCGGGCCGGCCGTCACCATCGACGGCATCCCGCCGGGCGGGAGCGGGAACGACGTCACCTCGCCGTCGGTGGCCACCCGGCCGAGCGTGTCCGAGGTCATCCCCGCGTACCAGAGCGCGCCGTCGCCACCGGCGGCGATGCCGCCGGGACCGGTGCCCGCCGGGAGCACGACGGCGCTCTGTTCGCCGGCCGTGGTGATCCGGCCGATCCGGTCGTCGCCGGAGCGGGTGAACCACAGCGCGCCGTCCGGACCCGGCGTGACGATCAACGGCCGGCTGCCCTCCCCCACCGGCCAGGTACGCAGCCCGCCGTCGACGCCGAGGCGGGCGACCGCGCCGGCGTGCACGAGCGTCAGCCACAGCGCGCCGTCCGGCCCGACCGTGATGCCGTAGGGTCCGGCGTCCGCCCCGCTCACCGGAATCTCTCGGATGGTTCCCGCCGTCATGCCGGCCGCCCTTCCGCCCGACACCGCCGGGCTCCATCAAGCGCCACCCTCCGTCCCCGGACGTCCCGGCGCAACCGGTTTGTCCCCCGCACGGGCCGGATTGCCAGCTCGCTGACAGGCTCGCCACGGGTCGCGCCCAGCCCTGCTGGTCACCGTCGGTGAGGTCATCGCACCACCCACCGACGATCCGGAGGACCACATGTCCCGCACGACGCGCAAGAAGAACCTGCTGGTCGGGCTCGCCGCGGCCGGCGTACTCGCCGTGGGCGTCGCGGCCCCGACGGTCGCCATGGCCGCCGACAACGAGACCCCGCCGACCGCCGGCGCGGACGCCGACCGGGAGCAGCGGCACGCCGAACGGCAGGACGCGTTCGCCGAGGCCCTCGCCGGGGAGCTGGGGGTGGACACCGCGAAGGTGACCGCCGCGCTGGAGAAGATCCGCGAGCAGCACCGGGCCGACCGCCCGGAGCGGCCGGACGCCGCCGACCGGCAGGCCGCGCTCAAGGAACGTCTCGACCAGGCCGTCGCGGACGGCACGCTCACCCGGGAGCAGGCCGACGCGATCACCGCCGCGGCCGAGGCGGGCGTCCTCGGCGGCGGCGCCCGCCCCCACCGCTGACGGCGCAAGGAAGGGCTCCTTGTCAACGCCTGGCGTTGTACAAGGGTCCCTTCCTCACACCACACCGCGCACGCCGACGCGCGGCCGGCGCGCGGCACCGCACGCCGCGCGCCGGCCGCCGCTCACCTCAGGTACGGCCCGTCGGCGCCGATCTTGCCGGGGGCCGGGTTGTCGGGCAGGTTCAGCACGTAGACCCGCAGGTTGCCCTTGCCGCTGACGGAGGCGGTCAGGGTGCCGTTGGTGACGGTCCGGGTGTCTCCGGTGACCGCGTCGACGTACGTGCCGTTGGGCACGCCGCTGAAGGTGGCGCTGCCGGAGACGGTGACCAGCGCGAAGCTGTCCACCCCGGCGGCGGTGTACCGGCGTTTGTAGGCCATCTGGTTGCCGCTGACGCCCTGGGTGGAGTACTGCCCCTTCTGCAGGGCGGGGACGGCCCGGCGGATCTGGTTGAGCCGCTGAACGTGCTTGACCAGCGGCTTGTCCAGGGTCTGCGCGACGGCTCCCGTGGCACCACCCACCACTGAGAAGTCGGAGGCGGTGACGCTGCCGGCGAGGTGGCCGCCGTAGTAGGCGCGGCCGGTGGTGGCCAGCGGGCAGGTGGGACCGCAGTCGATCTTCGCGCCCTTCTGGAACTCGATCTCCGAGCCGTAGTAGAGCGTCGGGATGCCACGGAAGGTCCACATCAGGCTCATGTTCTCCGCCCAGGCGTCGGTGCCCTCGGCGTAGCGTACGGACGACTTGTTCGGCCCGTAGTCGTGGCTGTCGACGTACACGACGTTGTAGGTGGCGTCGTTGTAACTGTCGTCGGAGTCCCGGCCGTTGCCGAAGGCGTTGTTGGCGTCGCCGAAGTTCATGTGCATCCGCATGTCGATGACGTTCATGCCGGAGAACTTCGAGTGGTCCGGCGCGTGGTAGTCGTTGCCGCGCAGGAACGCGTTGTCGCTCGTCGGTTGGCCGTTGGGGCCGAGCAGCTGCTCGTAGTCGTACTGTTCGATCGCGGCCCGCACGTCGTCGGGGCTGTACTCCTTGCGCTCCTTCCAGGTGAAGAACTGCGCGGAGTGGTTCACCGAGCCCCGGTTCCACTTGTCGTTGACGAACGCGGCGACCTCGCCGAAGACGTAGAAGTCCTTGCCCTTGGCCCCGTGCCGGGCCACCGCGTGCTGCTGGATGGCCGGCAGGAAGTGGCGGTTCCAGGTGACCCGGGGGATGTGCACGGCGGTGTCGACGCGGAAACCGTCCACCCCCATGTCGATGTACCGGTTGTAGGCGTCGATCAGGTATCGCTGCACGGTGGCGTTCTCGGTGTTGAAGTCGGCCAGGTCCTCGTGCAGCCAGCAGCTGCGCGAGTCCTCCCCCTCCCAGTTGCCGATCCAGCACTGGTGGTACAGGTCGGCCGGGAACAGGCCGCTTGTCGGCGTCGGCCACTGGCAGTGGTGGACGGTGTAACCCTCCTGGCTGTAGGACCCGTTGGGGGTGCCCCAGCGCAGGCACCGGTTGCCGGCCGGCGGGGTGGACGACCACAGGTCACCGCTGTACGGCCGGCCCTTGGCGAGCGCGTTCTGCGCGGGGGTCAGGCCCGGGTCGTCGCCGGCGTGCTCGACCATCGGGTCGTACTGCCGGCCGGCCTGCGGCTGGTCGTAGTACCACTTCCACTGCGCGTCGCGGACGCCGTACACGGTGGGGGTGAAGAGCCCGCGCGCCCCCCACCGTGAGCTGTGGTTGTAGACCACGTCCTGGAAGATCTTGATGCCCTTGGCGTGCGCGGCGTTGATCAGGTCCTGGTAGCTGGCGCCCGGGCTCTCCAGCCGCGGGTCGATCTGGTGGAAGTCCCAGCCGTGGTAGCCGTGGAAGTCGTAGTCGGAGCGGTTGAGCACCACCGGGGTGATCCACAGGGCGGAGAAGCCCAGGCCCTTGACGTAGTCGAGCTTGTCGATCAGGCCCTTGAAGTCGCCCCGGAACATCGGGTCGTCGTTGGCGGCGTTGCCCGAGCGCACGTGCTGGCTGCCGCCCCGGTTGTTCGCGCTGTCGCCGTCGGCGAAACGCGCGGTCATCACGAAGTAGATGCTGTCCTCGCGGGGATCGCCGCCGAGCGGCGACCCACCCACCGGCGGCGCGGTGCCGGTGGTCGCCGTCGCGGGCGCGCTCGCCGCCGACCGGTTGCCGGCCGCGTCGAGGGCACGCACGGTCCAGGTGTACGCGGTGCCCGGCGCGAGGCCGTAGGCGACGTGCCGGGTGCCGGTGACGGTGACCGTGGTGGCCCCGCCGGTGCCGCCGGTGCGGGTCACCTCGTACCCGGTGACCGCCCGGTCGTCGGTCGACGGGGTCCAGGTCAGGGTCACCGACAGGCCGTCGGCGGTGGCGGTGAGCCCGGTGGGGGCGGACGGCGGCGCGGTGTCCGGGGCGACCGGGGTGCACGGGTCGGCGGCGTTCGGGGTGACCACCCCGCCGGAGACGGTGCTGCGGCCGGCGCCGAGGGTGTAGTCGGCGCCGTTGTTGTTGTCCCACGAGCCGGCGTTGTTGAACGCGGCGGTGAGGCCGCTCGCCGTACCGAGGTCCACGGTCCGCTTCACCCAGCCGGCGCAGGCGGTCTGCATGGCGACGCCCGGCGCGGTCGTCCAGGTGCCGCCGGTGGGCCGGTAGTGGATGTTCGCGGCCGGCCAGCCGCGCGGGGTGAGGTGGTAGAACACCTCGGCGGTGACCCCGCCGGGGGCCGGGCTCGCGGTGGGCGTGGGCGTGCCCGCGCACGGGTCGCCGGAGCCGATCCGGCCGGCGGCGACGGTGACCGTGCCGGTGCCGAGCCGGTAGTTCGCGCCGTTGTTGTTGTCCCAGGTGCCGGCGCCGTTGGTGAAGACCACCTGGAGGCCGGTGGCGGCCCCCAGGTCGATGGTCCGGCGACGCCAGCCGGTGCACGCGGCGTCCATCGCGACGCCGGGCACGGGGGTCCAGGTCGACCCGTCGACGCCGTAGTGGATGTTGACCGACGCGCCCCAGGCGGTCGGTGGTTGGTAGTAGACGGTGACGGTGTTGGCCGCGACGGCCGCCGTGAGGGGCAGCAGTCCGGCGGCCAGGCCGGTGGCGAGCGCGAAGGCTCCCCACCGGCGACGGGTGGTGGTGGTCCGCCTCATGACAGGTCTCCTGACACCTGCACCCGTGGGGGCGGGCGCAAGTCACTGAAGGCGTTGCAAGAACTTGCGAACGCGGTGCCAGGAAGTTACCAGCTTCAATGAGTTGAAACCAGGTCTTCACAATCGACAAAGTGGCGTGATTGTGCGGCAGGCTACTGAAAGGCGTTGCACCTGCGGCAACGCCTTCCGAGCGATCTTCCGGGAACCACCTTCAGGCGTCGGCGGGCGGCGTCGCGAACACGCCGAACCGGTTGCCGACCGGGTCGGCCAGATGGGTCAGGGTGAGCCCGGCGGGGGTCGTCCGCGCCGGCGCCAGCACCGTCCCGCCGGCCGCCTCGGCCTGCCGGCACGCCTGCGCCACGTCGGGCACCTGCACGTAGAACACCGCGTAGTTCGGACCCACCCCACCGGTCGCCCGCACCGCACCCTGGATCGAGCCGTCCGGCCCCGGCGGCACCACCCGGTACGACGCCTCCGGCGTGCCCTCCTCGGCGAACGACCAGCCGAACACGTCGGCGTAGAAGCGCTCGGTCTCCACCGGCCGGTCCGTGCCGACCTCGAACCAGGTGACCGCGTTGCTGATCGTGGACATGTGTCGCCTCCCGTCGCGCGCCGGCCCGGTCGGCCGGCGTCGTTCAGGAGTCAGCCTCGACGGCGTCCGCGACACCGTCCTGTCGGTGTTTTCCGCACCTCCGCCGCGTCAGGTCGCGGCACGGCCCGGCGTCCACCTCGCGGGGAAACATCATGGCGCCTCCGGACCGACCCTGAGGGCCATCTTCCCGACATAGTGATCTTCGAGGGCACGGTGGGCGTCGACGGCTCGCGCCAACGGAAAGGTCCGGGCGACGTGGACCGCCAAGGAACCCGCCTCGATGATCGCGTTCAGCCGATCGGTGGCGGTCCGGCTTCGATCCCCGTCGTAGTGCGACACCGTCGCGCCCGGCGACGTCACAGGCACCGGCAGGACACCGTTCGGCCAGGCGATCCGCCCCGAGTTCCTGATCGCGCGAAGAGACCGTTCGGCGGTCTCGCCTCCCGCGGT
This sequence comes from Micromonospora endolithica, assembly GCF_003626595.1. Lineage (GTDB taxonomy): Bacteria > Actinomycetota > Actinomycetes > Mycobacteriales > Micromonosporaceae > Micromonospora > Micromonospora endolithica. The sequence goes on from NZ_RBAK01000001.1 coordinate 917,040, forward strand.
GACCAGAGCCGCGTCGAGCCCGCCCGGTGCGAACTTGAACGCCGCCGCCAACACGTCCTCCCTGCGACCGTCGATCGCCTCGTCGGCGCCCAGCCGCCGGGCCAGGGCGACACCGTCGTCACCGGAGGCCACGGCCAACACTCGGATGCCGCGGTGCCGCGCCAACTGCACGGCCAGGTGACCGATACCTCCGCTGGCCCCGAAGACCATGAGGGTCTCGTCCGGCCGCAGGCCGAGCAGTTCGAGTCCGCTCAGTGCGGTCAGGGCGTCCCACGCCAGCAGGCCGGCCTGCTCGGTCGGCATCCGGTCGGGCACGCGCGCCACGAACTCCGCCTCGACGACGCCGTACTCGGCGTAGAAGCCGCCCCGCGACACCGGCATCGTCGCAGCGTAGACACGGTCCCCCACGTTGAACCGGGTGACGTTGCGCCCGACTGCGGCCACCGTGCCCGCCGCGTCCCAGCCGAGGACGTAAGGGAAGGTCGACGCGACGCCGAAAGCGCCGTCGAACTCCCCCCGCCGCTCCTCCGCGTCCCAGGACCCGACTCCCGCGAACTCCACCCGGATGAGGACGTCGTCGTCGCCGAACCCGGGGAGCGGTATCCGGCGCGACGAGAGTTGATCGACTCCGCCGAACCGGTCCAGGACGACGGCGGTCATCCGTGGCTCCGTGACCACGCCGCCCGTTGTGCGCTCGCCCCTGTTGGCCATCGGTCCTCCTCGTTTGCTTGATTGAGTCAAGGATCATTGGATCACAGGTACTTGATTGAATCAAGTAGTACAGCCTCTAGGCTGGGAACCATGGCGCTACCGAGCAAACCCGTGGCCACCTCGTCCGAGGCCGAAGCCGCCCTGTTCGACCTGGTCGACGTGTACGACCGCGCCTACGAGGCAGCTGCGGCCGAGCTGTCGCTCAGCCCGGCGCAGGCGTGCCTGCTCGGGCGACTCGACGAGCGACGCGGCATGGGCGCCCTGGCGGCGGAGCTCGGCTGCGACGCCTCGAACATCACCCAGATCGTCGTGCGGCTCGAAGTGCTCGGCCTGGTGACCCGCGAACCACATCCCCAGGATCGCCGCGCACGACTCGTCGCACGGACCCCCCGAGGAGACGAGATCAGCCGCCGGTTCGCCGCAGCCTTCACCTTCGCCCGCACGGCGGTCGGACGACTCTCACCCGAGGAGCAGGACCAACTCGCGGCGCTGCTGCGCAAAGCACTGGGCTGACGCGCACCCGCCCGGACGACCAGGGCGCGCCGCCGTCTCCACCCCGGGCAACGACCCGCCCGAACGTCCGGGGGACAAGACCGCTCAGACCAGGCTGAGCGGGCGGATGTTGCGCTCCCGCGGGATGTCCAGGTCCTCCATGCGCAGTTCCCGCCCCACCCGCTCGGCCAGCGGCACCACGCCGATGATCCGGTCGGTGCGGAAGCAGCGCAGCTCGTCGCGCAGCCGGCACCACGCCAACAGATACCAGTGTCGGGGGTTGCCGAGGTAGCCCAACGGCTCGACCTCCCGCTGCGACGGCGAGCCGTCGCGGTCGGCGTACGACAGGCGGAGCACCCGGCGCGCGGACACCGCGTCGGCGACGACGGCCGGGACGGGTGCCACCGGCCCGTCGTCGATCAGGTGCACCCGGCCGGCGAGGCGATGCGCCTCGGCGGCGTCCGCCGCCGGCATCACCGCGAGGAGCTTGCGCAACGCGGTGCCGGCCGCGGCGGCGAACGGGGTGCCCCGCATCCGGTGCAGTGCCGTCGCCATGGCGACGGCCTCGGCGGCGGTGAAGTTGACCGGCGGCAGGGTGCGGGCCCGGTCCACCGCGTAGCCGCCGGTGCGCCCCGGCTCGGCCCAGATCGGCACCCCGGACTGCTGGAGGGCCCCGATGTCACGCTCGATGGTGCGGGTGCTCACCTCGAAGTGCCCGGCCAGCCAGCGGGCGCTGCGCGGCCGTGGGGACACCGCGCGCAGCTCCTCCACCATGGCGTAGAGACGATCGGTGCGGTTCACCCCCGGACGCTAACCCGGGGGTAGGACAGGACCACCGCCCGTGCCGGCCGCGCTCAGGCGATGCAGGCGCAGACGATCAGCGCGGCCCCGAAGTGGGTGGCGGCGCTGACCCGGGCCGCCGGGTGCGGCTCCGTCGAGCAGATGACCTCGCCGAGCTTGCCGGGGGTCAGCATGTCCAGCACGAAGAAGGCCAGCGCCATGATGGCCAGGCCGACCAGTCCGAAGATCAGCGTGGAGGCGAGCCCCTTGCCGAAGTCGTCGTAGCTGGTCAGGATCGCGGTGAAGACGATCCCGGCGATGCCGAGCTGGTTGGCGGCCAGCAGCAACCCGGCGTTGCCGTTGCGCTGCACCCAGATCAGTTCCCGCAGCTTCCCGGGCGTGAGCAGGTCGACCAGCAGGAACCCGGCCGCCATCAGGCCCACCCCGACGACGCCGAACACGACGCTCTGCCATGCTCCGCTGAACAGGTCCTCCAGCACCGATCGCCTCCCGGGCTCCACCGCCCGGCGGGGGTCGCCGAGCGGGTGATCGAGACGATAGCGGTCCGGCGCGGCCCCCGACTAGAGCGACAGGTAGCGCTGCCGCTCGTACGGGGTGACCTCGCGCCGGTACTGCTCCCACTCGGCGCGCTTGTTGCGCAGGAAGAAGTCGAAGACGTGCTCCCCGAGCACCTCGGCGACCAGCTCCGAGCCGGCCATCACGTCGATCGCCTCGGCCAGGTTCTCCGGCAGCGGCTCGTACCCCATCGCCCGGCGCTCGGCGCTGGTCAGCGACCACACGTCGTCCTCGGCGCCCGGCGGCAGCTCGTAACCCTCCTCGATGCCCTTCAGGCCGGCGCCGAGCAGCACCGCGAAGGCCAGGTAGGGGTTGGCCGCCGAGTCCGGCGAGCGGACCTCGACCCGGGCCGAGTTCGGCTTGCCGTACGCGGGGACCCGCACCAGCGCCGACCGGTTCAGGTGACCCCAGCAGACGTACGCCGGGCTCTCGGTGACCCGGTCCGGCAGGGCCTGCGGGAACAGGCGCTTGTAGGAGTTGACCCACTGGTTGGTGACCGCGGTGTATTCCCGGGCGTGCACCAGCAGGCCGGCGATGAACGCCCGGGCCACCTTCGACAGCTTCATCGGGTCGCCCGCGTCGTGGAACGCGTTGCGCTCCCCCTCGAAGAGCGACAGGTGGGTGTGCATGCCGCTGCCCGGCTGGTCGGTGAAGGGCTTCGGCATGAAGCTGGCCTGCACGCCGGTGGAGAGCGACACCTCCTTGACCACGTGCCGGAAGGTCATGATGTTGTCGGCGGTGGTCAACGCGTCGGCGTAGCGCAGGTCGATCTCCTGCTGGCCGGGGGCGACCTCGTGGTGGCTGAACTCCACCGAGATGCCGATCCGTTCCAGCGCGAGCACGGCCTGGCGGCGGAAGTCGCGGGCCACCGCGTGGGTGGTGTGCTCGAAGTAGCCGCCGGTGTCCACCGGGGTCGGCACCGAGCCGTCCTGCGGGCCGTTCTCCAGCAGGAAGAACTCGATCTCCGGGTGGGTGTAGAAGGTGAAGCCCTTCTCGGCGGCCTTGGACAGCGCCCGGCGCAGCACGTGCCGGGGGTCGGCCCAGGACGGGCCGCCGTCGGGGAGCAGGATGTCGCAGAACATCCGGGCGCTCTCGCCGCTGACCCCACCCTCGAACGGGAAGACCTGGAAGGTGGTCGGGTCCGGCATGGCCACCATGTCCGACTCGAAGACCCGGGCGAAGCCCTCGATGGCCGAGCCGTCGAAGCCGATGCCCTCCTCGAAGGCCGCCTCCAACTCGGCGGGGGCCACCGAGACGCTCTTGAGCGTGCCCAGCACATCGGTGAACCAGAGCCGGACGAACCGGATGTCCCGCTCTTCCAGCGTACGGAGGACGAACTCCTGCTGACGGTCCACTTCCACTCCTCGCGACACCTTGCCGACCTTGGTCCGGTTCTCCCGGCCTGACCGACCAGTTTCCACCGGGCCGGTTACGCCGACGTTACGCGACCGCCCGGCGCGCGTCCTGTCGTGTCCCGGGCTACGGGCCACCGCCGCCCGGGTGGTCCGGGCGGCGGGTTGACCGGTGGCGACCGTCTCCCGCCGGCCGCCGTGTCGACGATCGAGGGCTGGGGCAAGATGAGGACATGCCCACCCTGCGTCTCGCCCTGTGCCAGGTGAATCCGACGGTCGGCGACCTGACCGGCAACGCCGGACTGGTCCGGTCCTGGACCCGCCGCGCCGCCGACGCCGGTGCCCAGCTCGTCGCGTTCCCGGAGATGATGCTGACCGGCTACCCGGTCGAGGACCTGGTCTTCCGACGCTCCTTCGTGGCGGCGTCGAAGGCCGCGCTGACCCGGCTCGCCGCCGACCTGGCCGCGGACGGGCTGGGCGCGGTGCCGGTCCTGGTGGGTTACCTGGACGCCGACGGCCCGCCGCAGGTCAGCGGCGACGCCGAGCCCGGCCGGGGGGCCCGGAACGCGGCGGCCCTGCTGCACGGCGGCACCGTCGTGGCCACCTACTTCAAGCACCACCTGCCCAACTACGGGGTGTTCGACGAGGACCGCTACTTCGTGCCCGGGGACATGCTCACCGTGGTCCGCCTCGGCGGGGTGGACGTGGCGCTGACCATCTGCGAGGACCTGTGGCAGGCCGGCGGCCCGTTCGCCGCCGCCCGGCAGGCGGGGGTCGGCCTGGTGCTCAACATCAACGGCTCGCCGTACGAGCTGAACAAGGACGACATCCGGCTCCCGCTGGTCCGCCGCCGGGCCGCCGAGGCCGGGGCCGCCATCGCCTACGTCAACATGACCGGCGGTCAGGACGAGCTGGTCTTCGAGGGCGACTCGATGATCGTCGGGGCGGACGGTGAGCTGCTCGCCCGGGCCCCGCAGTTCGTCGAGCACCTGCTGGTGCACGACGTGGACCTGCCCGCCGCGTCGGCCGCCGGCGACACCGTCGACCTGGCCGACGGGCTGCGGGTGGTCCGCTCGGCGGTGCCGGGCGACCTGCCCGTCCCGGTCGGCCCGCCGGCCACCGGCGACGTGATGGAGCCGGTCGCCGACGAGGCCGAGGTGTGGCACGCGCTGGTGCTCGGGCTGCGCGACTACGTGGACAAGAACCGCTTTCCCTCGGTCGTGCTCGGCCTCTCCGGCGGCATCGACTCGGCCGTGGTGGCCGCCCTCGCCGTGGACGCGCTCGGCCCGCAGCGGGTGGTCGGCGTCTCGCTGCCCAGCCAGCATTCCTCGGAGCACTCCCGGGAGGATGCGGCCGACCTGGCCAAGCGCACCGGCCTGGACTACCGGGTCGAGCCGATCCAGCCGATGGTGGACACCTTCCTGGCCAACATGTCGCTCTCCGGGGTGGCGGTGGAGAACCTCCAGGCCCGGGTCCGCGGCGTCATCCTGATGGCCCTGTCGAACCAGGAGGGTCACCTGGTGCTGACCACCGGCAACAAGAGCGAGCTGGCGGTCGGCTACTCCACCCTCTACGGCGACTCGGTCGGCGGCTTCAACCCGGTGAAGGACGTCTGGAAGACGTTGATCTGGCGGCTGGCGAAGTGGCGCAACACCGACGCCGCCCGGCGCGGCGAGCTGCCGCCGATCCCGGAGAACTCGATCGGCAAGCCCCCGTCGGCCGAGCTGAGCCCCGGCCAGCTGGACAGCGACAGCCTGCCCGACTACGACGTGCTGGACCCGATCCTGATCGGTTACGTCGACGGCGACCTGGGCCGCGACGGCCTCGTCGAGTCCGGCCACGACCCAGCGGTGGTCGACCGGGTGCTGCGGATGGTGGATACCGCCGAGTACAAGCGCCGGCAGTCCGCGCCGGGCACGAAGATCTCCATGAAGGCGTTCGGGCGGGACCGGCGACTACCGATCACCAACCGCTGGCGCGAGGACGGCTGACCGGCCGGCCCCGCGCCGCCGGGAGTGAAATCCTCCACTCCGCCCTGCCGTCACCGGGTCGACCGGTGCGACGATCGCGGCGGAACCCGGGGACCGCGTACGCGGCCTCGAGGAAGGAGAGAACCATGGTGGAGTCCACCCCGTCCGAGGTGACCGCCCTCTACGGCGGCCCGGCCACCCGACGGGTACGCACCCGCGACCTGATCGCCGCCAAGGAGCGCGGCGAGAGGTGGTCGATGCTCACCTCGTACGACCAGTACACGGCGACCATCTTCGACCAGGCCGGCATTCCGGTGCTGCTGGTCGGCGACTCGGCCGCGAACAACGTCTTCGGCTACGAGACGACCCTGCCGGTCACCGTGGACGAGCTGCTTCCCCTGGTCCGGGCCGTGGTACGGGCCACGAAGCACTCGCTGGTCGTCGGCGACATGCCGTTCGGCTCGTACGAGGAGGGCCGGACGCAGGCGCTGCGCACCGCGGTGCGGTTCATGAAGGAGGGTGGCTGCCACGCGGTGAAGCTGGAGGGCGGCCGGCGTTGCGCCGACCAGATCGCCGCGATCGTCGGCGCCGGCATCCCGGTGATGGCGCACATCGGCTTCACCCCGCAGAGCGAGCACACCCTGGGCGGCTACCGGGTGCAGGGGCGCGGCGACTCCGCCGAGGACGTGCTCGCCGACGCGCGGGCGGTGGCCGAGGCGGGCGCCTTCGCGGTGGTGCTGGAGATGGTGCCCGGCGAGGTCGCCAAGCGGATCACGCACGAGTTGGCGATCCCCACGGTGGGCATCGGCGCGGGACCGGACACCGACGCGCAGGTGCTGGTCTGGCAGGACATGGCCGGTCTACGCACCGGGAAGGCGCCGCGCTTCGTGAAGCGGTACGCCGACCTGGCCGGCGCGTTGACCGACGCGACCCGCCGCTTCGCCGACGAGGTCCGCGGCGGTGACTTCCCCACCGCCGACCACACCTTCTGAGGGGTAAGGAAGGGCCCCTTCCCAACGCCTGGCGTAGCGGAGGGGCCCCTTCTTCACACCGCGGCACCGCACGCGAGCGGCCCGCGGACACCGCACCGCGACGTGGCGCGGGGGTGGTGGGGCGGGTCAGAGGTCGGTGACGCGGATGCCGGCGTGGGCCTTGTAGCGCTTGTTGATGGCGATCAGGTTGGCGGTGAACGCCTCGATCTGGTGGGCGTTGCGCAGCCGCCCGGCGTAGATGCCACGCATGCCGGGGATGCGGGCGGCCAGCGCGCCGACCACGTCGACCAGTTCCCGGTCCTCGGTGCAGATCAGCACGTCCAGGTCGATCCGCTCGATCTCCGGGTCGGCCAGCAGCGGGGCACTGACGTGGTTGAACGCGGCGCACACCCGCGAGTCGGGCAGCAGCGCGGCGGCCTGCTGGACGGCGCTGCCCTCCTCGACGCGCAGCGCGTACGGGCCCTGCTTGTCGAAGCCGAGCGGGTTCACGCAGTCGACCACGATCTTGCCGGCCAGCGGCGCGGCGAGGGCGGCCACGGTCGCGGCGTGACCGTCCCACGGAACGGCGATGACGACCACGTCGCTGCGCCGGGCCACCTCGTCGTTGCCGGCACCGGTGACGCTGGCGCCGGTGGGTACCCCGGGCAGGGCGGCGATCTCCCGCGCCGACTCGGCGGCACGCTCGGCGGACCGGGATCCGATCAGCACCGTCTGGCCGGCCCGGGCGAACCGGTAGGCGAGACCCCGCCCCTGGTCACCGGTGCCACCGATGATGCCGACGGTGAGCCCGGAAACGTCGGGCAGCGTGCTCGCGTCGTATGCCATGGGCTCATCCTCGCAAATCCGCCGCGCGCGCAGCAGCGACGGGCGCTGTGAGAAACCCCGCCGTCAGGCGCGTTCGAAGGCGACCGCCCGGGTGGTCGGGTCGGCGGTGACCAGGCGGACCCGGATCCGTTCGCCGAGCGGCAGGTCGCCGGAGCAGCGGGCCCGCACCGGGGGCTCGTCCAGCGCCACGGTGCCGCCGGGCTGCCGGCCCGGCCGGGCGCGCGGGGACGGCGGCGCGTCCACGTCCAGCACCGCCGCGTCGAAGACCTCACCGACGCGCTGTGCCAGCAGGACCGCCTCGGCCAGCTCGATCGCGCCCCGGGTGGCCGCCGACGCGGTCCGGTCGGTCGCGGCCATCGCCTCCGGCAGTTTCGGCAGCGCCGTGCGGGCCCAGTCGGGAACCTCCCGGCCGTCGTGCAGGGCCAGGCAGACCTCGGTCGCGTACCGGTCGGCCAGACGCCGCAACGGCGCCGTGACATGGGCGTACGCGGCCGCGACCCCGCCGTGCTCCGGCTGCTCCGGCACGGTGCCGTCGAAGGCGGTGTACGCGGCGCCGCGCATCAGTTCCGCCGCCTGGTCGACGAAGGCCGCCGCCCGGGGCTGCGACGGGTCCAGCCCGGCGAGGACGACACCGGGGCCGGCCCCGTCCGGCCAGTGCACGCCCAACGGGGCGGCGGCGGCGCGCAGCCGCTGCACCGCCTCCGGCCTGGGCGCGGGCATCGTGCGCAGCAGCCCGACCCGGCCGGCGAGCATGAGGTCGGCGGCGGCCATCCCGGTGAGCAGGGAGATCTGCGCGTTGTGCTCCTCCATCGGCACCGGCCCGCGCAGGACCAGCCGCCAGCCGTCGCCGACCGGTTCGACGTCCTGTTCGGGTAGCGGCAGGTTGATCGCGCCGCGACGCAGCCCCCGGGCGGTGAGCAGCGCACCGACCTCCGGCAGCAGGGCGATCGGCTCGGGCAGCCGGCCGGCGTCGGCGTCGGACTGGACCCCGACGTAGTCGAGTTGGGCGCGGCTGCGGACCAGCGCGCGCTCGACGTGCACGGCCACGGTCCCGCCGTCGGCGTCCAGGTCGATCGTCCACACCACCGCGGCCCGGTCGACGTCGGGCAGCAGGCTGGCCGCGCCCTCGCTGAGGTTCTCCGGGTGCAGCGGGACGTTCCCGTCGGGCAGGTAGACGGTCTGGCCGCGCCGCCAGGTCTCCTCCTCCAGCGCGCCACCGGGGCGGACGTGCGCGGCGACGTCGGCGATCGCGTACGTCACCCGGAAACCGCCGCCGGGACGGCGCGCGAGGTGCATCGCCTGGTCGAGGTCCCGCGAGCCGGCGGGGTCGACCGTGACGAACGGGACGTCGGTGCGGTCGGCCGCCGGCCGGGGCGGGGCGGCCGCCGCCTCGTCGGCCTCGCGGCGCGCGGCGGGCGGGAACGTCTCGGGCAGGTCCAGCTCGCGGCGGACCGCGCCGAAGTCGATGCGGGGGGCGAGGACGCGTCGGATCACCACGCCGCCCATCCTGACAGCGTGTCGGGTGATCCGCTCCCCGGCGACGCGCCGAACGGTGTACGCCGGCGCGTCGCGCGGGAGCGGTCGGGTCAGCCGGTGGCTCTGCGGGCGGTGGCCCGTACGCCCCGGGGTGCGGTGGCCCGGGCGGCGGCGACCGGCCGGGCCGCGGTCGCGCGGGAGGTGATCTTCTTCGCCGGGGCCTTCGCGGCGCTGGTCTTCGCGGGTGCCTTCTTGGCGGTGGCCTTGCGGGCCGTGGCGGTGGCGGTGGCCTTCCTCGCCGTCGCCTTCCTCGCCGGCGCCTTCTTCGCGGCGGCCGTGCCGCTGGGGCCGGTCGAGGCGGCCTTGCGGGCCGACGCCTTCGCGGGCGCCTTCTTCGCGGTCGTCTTCTTCGCCGCCGTGGTCTTCTTCGCCGCCGTGGTCTTCTTCGCGGCGGCGGCCTTCTGCGCCTCGGCCGTCTTCTTCGCGGCGTTCATGGCCTTCTCGGCCGCGGCGGTGGCCTTCTTCGCCGCGCTGTTGGCCGTCTTGGCCGCGGTCGAGGCCTGCCGGGCCGCGATGGTGGCCGTCGCCGCCGCCTTCTTCGCGGGTTCCGTCGCCGCGGTGGTCCTCTTCGCCGCCGACGCCTTCCGGCCGGCCGGCGCCTTCCTGGCCGTCGTCGTCCTCTTCGCGGCGGTGGTCTTCTTCGCCCCGGTCGTCTTCTTCGCCGGGGCGGTCTTCTTCGCCGTGGTGGTCTTCTTCGCGGGGGCGCGGCCCGCGCCGCCGGCCGCCTTGGCGGCCGGCGCCCGCTTGGCGGCCGTGGTGGAGGCGGTCGTCCGGGTGGCGCCCGCGGTCCGCGCCGCCGCGGCGGTCTTCGTCGCGGCGTTGCGTCGGGCGGCCGGGCGGGTGGTGGCCCGCTGTGCTTCGGCCATGTCGTTCCCTCCTTGGGGACGTGCTCTCGCGTGCCTCCTCGCGGAGCACGGAGTACCTCGACGCGGGCCGTCCCGCGCCGCCTATCTGCCCTCCCCGGTCCAGCGGGCGTCCTCGGCGTCCCACGCCTCGTTCCGCTCCTGCACCTGCTGCAACGCGTTCTCCGCGTCCGCCGCCGAGGCGTACGGGCCGAGCACGTGCCGGGCTGGGCACACGTCGGCGTCGGTCTCGACCCGGTGGTGACGGGTGCACCAGTAGTAGTGGCCACCGCTTCCGCTGTCACTCATGCGCTCACTGTGCACCGGGACACGCCCGACCGCCACCGGAACACCGCAAGTCGCCGTCGCTCTCCACAGTAGATGTGCTGCCGGTCGCGGGGGCGGGAACGGTGAAAACAGGATGCATCCGCGGACAGGTGGACGCAGCGGAAACGGCAGCGGGTGACCGGATGGGAGTAGGCGGGCCGCTCCGGTGGCCCCGCATAGGATCGCCGGATGGCGACTCCGGAGTACGTCCAACGGATGCGCCGGCACATCGGCACCGACCTGCGCTGGCTGCCCAGGGTCAGCGCCGTCGTCGGCAACGACGCGGGCGAACCGCGGCTCGGGTTGCGGGCCGACGACGGGCGCTGGTCGGTGGTCAGCGGCATCGCGTCCGCCCTCGGGGTCACCCAGCGGACGCTGGAGACCGGCCGGCCGTTGCCGGCCACGGCGGCCGGACCGGCCTGGTTCCCGCCGGCCGGCGCCGCCTGGTCCGAGTCGCCGGGAAACTGACGTGGACCCGGCGGTACGCGACTACCTCTCCGCGCTGGTGGCCACGGCCCGCGCGGTGCTCGGCGACGACCTCGTCGGGGCGTACGCGGCGGGGTCGGTGGCGCTGGACGCGTACCGGCCGGGGCGCAGCGACGTCGACGCGGCCCTGGTCTGCGCGGCGGCCCTCGACGACGGGTCCAAGCGGGCGCTGGTGGCCGGGCTGCGGCACGAGGCGCTGCCGTGTCCCGCGCGGGGCCTGGAACTGGTGGTCTACCGCCGGGAGGTGGCCCGCTCGGGCACCCCGGAGCCCGGCTTCGAGGTCGAGCTGAACACCGGGGCGCGGATGGCGTTCCGGGTCACCTGGTCGCCCGGGGAGCGGCCCGCCGGGGACGGACGCTTCTGGTACGGGCTGGACCGCAGCATCCTGCACCAGGGCGGGTACCGGCTGCTCGGCCCACCGGCGGCGGAGGCGTTCGCCGACCTGTCCCCCGCCGACCTGCGGACCCTGCTGGTCGACGCGCTGCGCTGGTGGCTGGACCGGCCCACGCCCGCCGGCGACGCGCCGGCCCCCGGCGCGGAGGACGCGGTGCTCGGCGCGGCCCGCGCGCTGGTCCGCCTCCGGCACGGTGTCTGGCTGCCGAAGGACGCCGCCGGGCGCCGGCTGGTGGCCGACGGCTGGCCCGCCGACCTGGTCGACCGGTCGATCGCGGCCCGGGCGGGCGGACCGCCGCCGAGCGGTCCGGCCGCCCGCGCCTTCCAGCGGCGCGTGCTGGCCGAGGTCGCCGCCGGCTGACCGCGCCCCGACCGGTTCAGCGGACCGGCAGGGCGGGGACCCCGACGACGCCGGTCCGCCGGCACCGGGCCGCGCGGAGCACCCAGGCCAGCGTGTACGGCGTGACGGCCAGGAGGAACAGCGGCAGGACCAGCACCGAGTCGGTGAGCAGGAACAGCTCCCAGTCGGTGGGGCGGGGAAATCCGAGCGACGAGTTGGTCCAGACGGCGAACAGCCACAGCGGCGCCGAGACGGGGTCGACGGGGTCGCCGTGCGGCATGAGCGTGTGCCGGCCGGTCGACACGTCACCGAGCACGGCGAGCACCACGGTCAGGTCGGCCACCACCAGCGCGCCGAGGACACCCGCCGCCCAGGCGGCACGGATCCGCCCCCGCGCGGCGAGGGCCGCCGCGCCCCGCAGCACCACGGTCAGGGCAGCCAGCCAGAACACCAGCACCGGCATCCCGGTCTCGAACTCGCCGTCGAGGCGCAGCGCGTAGACGATCAGCAGGACGGTGGCCGCGAGCGGCGCCATGACCGCGACGACCGCGGCCCACCCACCCGGCGGGCCGAGGCGGGCGAGCCGGTCGGCGAGGATCGCCAGCCCGACCGCGACGGCGAGCACGAGCCCGCTGGCCAGCGGGAGCTGCACGTCGTACGCCCACTCGACCCGCCAGGGCATGGTCTGCACGATCCGGTCCGTCACCACGAACCCGGCCAGGACGACCGCGGCGCAGACGGTCGGGGCGAGCAGCAGTGGAAGGGCGGTGCGCAGCAGCCACCGGCCGAGCGGGGCGCGGTCGGCGGCGGGCACACCGGAGCGGCGGGCCGCCAGGCTGGCCGCGAACAGCAGCATCGCGACGCGCTGCCGGCGGTCGGCCAGCACGTGCAGCTCGGCGGTCCACTCCCGGTGCAGGTCGTCGCGCAGGTCGACGGGCCAGCGACGCCGGGCGAGCGCCAGCAACAGCGTCGCGACCCGCCGGGTCAGCACCTCGTCGCCCCGGTCGGCGTGGTTCCGCCGGCTCACCACGCCGGCGCTCCGGTCGGCTCGGCCCCGCCGAGGCCCGGACGCGGGTCCGGCGCGAGGGCCCGCAGTTCGGCCAGCGCCTGCCGGGCTGCGGCGACCCCCTCCGGCGTCAGCCGGTAGTAGCGGCGAGCCGGTCGACCCACCGTGGACGGGTCGACCGGCTCCCACTCGGCGGCCAGCCAGCCGGCCGCCCGCAGCCGGTGCAGCACCGGGTAGAGGGTGCCGCTGGGCAGGTCGGTCATCGCCATCAGGTCGAGCCCATAGCGCTCGGCATCCGGCTCGGCCAGCAACGCGGCGAGGACCCGCGCGACCGGGATCGTGATCCGCATGAGCCGGACTATATCGGAACTCTACATAGGGGGTGGCTCCGGTCCGACCACCGCGTCGTCCGCGCCGACCTCCGGGTGACCGCTGAGGTCAGGCCGGCACCCGCTCGACCGGGATCCACAGCTCAGCGTCCGCGTGCGCGCCGTCGGCCGAGATCCGGGTACGCGAGATCTCCGGGCCGGGGCGGCTGCGGTACGGATTCGACGGGAACCACTGGGTGAACACGTCCCGCCACAGGTGCTGCACCGCCTGCGGGAACGCCCCGGACGCCTCGAACACCGCCCAACTGCCCGCCGCCACCGGCAGGGCGTCCAGATCCTCCGGTACGTCCGCGCCGGTCACCACCCCGTACCAGTAGTCCAGTTCGGTGCCCTCCGACCGGTCGCCGGCCAGGCCGTCGCTGACGTTGACCACGCCCCGCGGCTCCTGGTCGGACAACGCCTCGATCCGGCCCTTCGTCTCCGCGTCGAGCCCCTTGACGAAGCTGACGATCGCCGGGTTCATCCCCTCGTGCACGAGCGGAACCCGCGCCTTGCGGCCTACCAGCCGGAACCCGTCCTTCTCCACGATCCGGTATCGCATACTGCTGCTCCCTTCCACGATGAGCCGGAAGGACATCCGGGGCTGGGAGCGCAACGCCGCCCCCGTACGCCTCGCCTCGCCGGGGCCGACGCCATGCACGGCGTGGAACGCCCGCGCGAACGCCTCGGCGGAGCCGTAGCCGTGCCGGACCGCGACGTCCAACAGCGTCCGCTCCCCCGCCAGCACCTCCGCACAAGCGATGGTGAGCCGCCGCCGCCGGATGTACTCGGACAGGCCGATGCCGGCCAGCGCGGAGAAGAGTCGCCGCAGGTGGTACTCCGACGTCGCGGCGATCCGCGCCAGCTCGGCCACCTCGACCGGCTCGTCGAGGTGCCGCTCGATGTGGTCCATGACCTGGTTGAGCCGCTCCAGCACCCGGGTCTCCTTCCCTGTCGACCACCACGCTAGGTCGACGGAAGGCCCCGGCACCCGACATGCCGTGCCCGTTCCGGTCGGGTGGACCGGCCTACCCTGGGTGTCGGGGTCAGGGCCAGGTGCGGGCCTGGGCGTCGAACACCTCGGCCGGGGTCTCCTGGGGCAGGACGCAGAGCAGGTGCCCGCCGGGGGCCCGCAGGATCCGGCACTCCTGCCACCGCGCCTCCTGGGTCGCGCCGAGGGCGATCAGCCGGGCCGTCTCCGCCTCGACGTCGTCGGTCTCGATGTCCAGGTGGAACCTCGGTGCGTCGTCGACCGCCTGGACCGCGGTCACCAGGCCCGGCATTGCGTCGTGCAGGCTGGTGAACTGCGGCTCCGGCGCGTACGTCTCCGGGCGGGCGCCGAGGGCGGCCGACCAGAAGGCGGTCGCCTGGTCGGCCTCGTCGGCGGGGGTGTCGATGATGAGGGCGAACACGCGGCTGCGATGCATGCCGGCGACATTATCGAGGGACGCGACCGCCCGCATGCCCGCCTCGGGCCGATGTGCTCACTGACCCACGGAAACCGAGCGCCGATACTCCTGCCAACGGGCGCCAAGGTCGTCCCAGATGCTTTGGTACTGGTCGAACATCACCCGGATGCGCGCCGTATCGAGTTCTTCCGGCCTATTCGATGCGATGTAGTAGGTGACGTCGTCCCGAAGCCGGTAGAACCTGTATTGGCATTCCTCCATCAAAACCCAGCGTGAGCGCCAGGCGAAGAACGGCTCGACCGTGTTGACAACCGTCGCCACCGCCACGAGCGCGAAGCCGAGCCCGGTCCAGAAGTCGAGGTCCTGCAAACCGAGGATGATCGTGGATGCGACCGATAATGCCAGCGCGGCGAGGCGCGCAACGGTCGCTCGCCGGGTGAAGACCCGCTTCCGCGCCCTGGCGTACTGATTCGCACGCTCAAGCCGGCCGACCAGGTCGAGCGCAAGCTCGAGTGGTGCAAGACCGGGCTGTGGAATCTCCGACTGTATGGGCTCCTGCGGCTCCCGCGTCACACGAACATCGTAGAAGCCGCCATCAATGCGTCGGCCCCGTCGCACCGCGCCTGTGGGCCCGCCCGGCAAGACCCGCCGGACAGGCCCACCGGCACCCCAGGCCGGCTCAGTGTTTGAGCGTGAAGGTGAAGTCGCCGGAGAGCCGGCTGCCCAGCCGGACCGCCGAGACGATTTTTCCGTCCAGGATCAGTCTCTCGACCTCGGCCCGGGACAGACCGCATCCTTCGGCGATCAGGCGGACCGGCCGGACCGGGATCCGCGCCGCGAAGCGGACCGAGATCTCGACCGCCTCGCCGTCCAACGGGTCCGATCCGTCAGTCACGAGGCGCCAGGCGTCGTCCCAGTCGAGGGCGATGCGGTTGCGGCGCTGCACGAACGGATCCTGGAGCAGCTCCGCTGCCAGGCCAGGGTCGTTGTCGTGCAGCCGGTCCAGCAGCTCGGGTCGGATGGAGCGGACGGTCACCCGTTCCAGGACCGTGAGCTTCGCCGTTTCCCCGCAGGCGGTGCAGAGCACGAGGAGCCAGACGTCGATGAGCTTGTGGTTGGCGTTGACGCGAAATTTGCCGCCTGCCCGGAACCGCTCGGAGCCGCACGCGTGGCAACGACGGCGGACGAGCGGAAGGCGGGTGGGCACGACCATCCAGTTTTTGAGCACAGAAGTACACCGGTTTCAGTGAGAAGTCCGCAGCAAGAAGGAGCGCGGCGCACAGGCGCGACGCGCGACAGATCAGCGCTCGGGAGGTCTCACAGGGTGTACAACGGCACGTCCTCGACCAGACGACTTGGTGCGCAGCACGGTAGGGCGCTTGGTGGCGCCGCACCACCGGTTTTCCGCCACTCGCCGCCTTCGCCGGTCGGGCTCGGCGCCCCGCCTCGCGGCCCGGACGGCCGGTAGGGTGCCGCGATGAAGCTGGTGGAGATCCGCAGGTACCCGATCAAGTCCCTGCTCGGCGAGCAGCTCACCACCGCCGACGTCGACCGGCGCGGACTTGTCGGTGACCGTTCGTGGGCCGTGCGGGACGCCGACGGGAAGCTGGGCAGCGGCAAGAACACCCGTCGCTTCCACCGGATGCCGGGCCTGTTCACCCTCCGCGGGCACGCAGGCGAACCGGTGCCGGTCGTCGAACTGCCCGACGGACGCCGCTTCGCCGCCGACGAACCAGCCGGGCACGACGCCGTCTCCGACCTGCTCGCCCGACGCGTCACGATCGAACGCGAGGCGGAGGTCATGCACCACGACGAGGGGCCGGTGAGCCTGATCAGCACCGCCGCCCTGAGCCGGCTTCACGACCTTCTGGGCGAGCCCGTCGAGCCCGTACGGTTCCGGGCCAACCTGCTCGTCGACGTGGCCGGTAGCGACTTCCCGGAGGAGCGCTGGCTCGGGCGCGCCGTTCGCATCGGTGCAGAGGTCGTCCTGCGACCGCGCCGCCGGCTCACCCGATGCGCGATGGTCGACCTCGCCCAGGAGGACGCACCGGAGCACGGGCATCTGCTGAAGACGCTCGCCGAGCACCACGACATGACCTTCGGGGTGTGGGCAACCGTCGAACGGCCCGGCCGCGTCGCGCTTCAGGATGTCGTCACACTCGCGCCCCGCGACGACGCGGCGGGCGGCGGACGTACGCCCTGAATCGCACCGGCCCCCACCGGCGCTCGACCCTGATCGCCGAAAGGCCCCGGCCGCCCCTGCGGCCTGCGAGGCCGGCCGTCCCTGCGCCTGGCTGCCCGGCCACTCCGCGGCTTGCGAGCCCCGCTGCCGCGGCCTTTCCCACTGGCCCCCGCAGCCTGCCTGGCCGGCCGACTCGCGGTCTGGCGGCCCCGGCCTCAGCGCCTGCCGCGGGTCCGCGGCCGGGCCAGCAGGGCGAGTACGCCGACGCCGAAGACGAGGCCGATGAGGGCGAAGACGACGGTCTGCACCAGCCAGTGCGCGCCGTCCAGGAGGGAGGTCGCCAGCCAGGCGCAGAGGAGGCCGACGAGCGGGGCGACGACGAGGGCCACCACATGGGCGGTGACCCGCTGCCCGCCGGAGGCCTCGGGATAGGTGTTGAGGCTACGGCTCCCGACTTTGTCCTGTTGCGACATGCCGATCTGACTATCCGGGGCCGCGAGCCGGCAAACCTGCCCGGGCACGCTCGGATGCCTTCACTGGTCGGCATCGGGCGGAACTGCGTTGCCGGCGGTCACGTCGACCCGTAGCGTCCGGCTCATGTTCACGCCCCGTGACGTCTAGCGGTCACGCTTCGACACGTGGGTGGAGTCTGTCCGCTTTCGGCGGCTTCTGCTGCTCCTCGCCCTTCACCGTGACGCCCTGCGTCGCGGTGCCCGCGTGTCCGTCAAGCCCGTGACGGCGCGCCGGAGAGGCGCATCCTTCGACCGGAGTTCGCCATGGCCGACCCCACCTCGACGCTGCCCGTACCCCTGTGGTGCCGGCCCGACTTCCGACTGCTGCTCGGCGGACGGCTGGTGTCCCAGCTCGGTGACTCGCTCCAGTTCCTCGCGCTGCCGCTGCTGGTCATCGCCCTGACCGGGTCCTCGACACAGGCCGGTCTCCTGCTCGGCCTGCAAACGGTGGTCCACCTCGTCTTCGGACTGCTCGCGGGCGCTCTGGTCGACCGGTGGGATCGCCGGACCACGATGATCTGGTGCGAGATCGGCCGTGGCTCGCTCACCGCCACCATCCCCGTCGCGGCGGCGTTCGGAGCGCTGGGGATGCCGCAGCTCTATGCCGTCGCGGTGCTCAACGGGGTGCTCGGCACCCTGTTCGGGGCGGCGAACAGTTCGGCGCTGCCGAACATCGTCCCCAGCAGCGACCTTCCCGCCGCGCTGGGGGCGGTCGGGGCGATGTCCAACGCACTCCGCCTCGTCGGGGCCGCGATGGCGGGCGTGGCCTACGCCGTGAGCCGGATGTTCCCGTTCGTGTTCAACGCCGTCTCGTTCCTGGTGTCGGCGGCATTCCTGCGGGCCATCCGTACCGACTTCCAGCAGGTACGGACCACCACGCCCGGTTCGCCACGGGTCCTGCTCACCGAGATCGGGCACGGTCTGGCCTGGCTGTGGCGAAAACCGGTGATCCGTACGCTGGCGCTGCTCGACGCGGCCGACAGCCTGCGGTACGGCGCGGGCTATCTGCTGATCATCATGCTCGCCCAGGACCTACACGCGAACCCCGCCCAGGTCGGCATGGTGTTCGCCGGCGCCGGCGTCGGCGCCCTGCTCGGCAGCCTCCTGGCGCCCGCGCTCACTCGCCGGTTCCCGCTCGGGGCACTCTCGATCACGATGTTGTGGGCGGAGGCGTTGGCCTTCCCGTTCTATGCCGTCGCGCCGACCTGGTGGCTGCTCCTGGTGGTGGCCTTCACCGAGTCGGTGCTCTCGCCGGTCTACAACGTCGCCCTCGACTCGTACCGGCTCGCCGTCACCCCCGATGCGCTGCGCGGCCGGGTCACCAGCGCGGTCGACACCCTGACCACCGGAGGCGCGGCGATCGGGACCATCGCCAGCGGCGCCTTGATCGCCCTGCTCGGGCCGACAACGCTGACCCTCGTCCTGGCCGGTTGGCTCACGCTCCTCGCCCTCGCCGCGACCCTGAGCCGGACCGTCCGCACGGCCCGGGTGACAGCCTGACGTGGTGATCCCCGTGGGTCGATCCGGCCGAGCGGCACTCCGCGCGAGTCATCGCGCCGGATTCAAGGCGGGTTACGTCCGTTGGGCGACCTGAGTGACGAAGGCGCACCAGGCTGCAGACCCGAAGGTCAGGGTTCCGCCGTCGCGGTCCTTGGTATCGCGGACCAGCACGACGCCGGGCAGGTTGTAGGCGACCTCCACGCAGTTACCGCCGTTAGTCCCGGACTTCGTCGACTTTCGCCAGCGCGGGTCGGTCACGTCCATGTCTTCGCCGCTTCCTTGATCAAGTCCAGAGAAGGCCTGCGGGGAAGCGCGTCCCGGAGGACTGCCTCCCACGTCTTCCGGAGGGTAGCAATCTCGCCCGAGGAGCTGATGGTCTGCGATCTCACCTGGTAGTCGGTGTGGCCGACGATCGTGTCATCCGGCAGCGTGGCGAGAATGAATCCGCCTTGCAGGCCAGGGTAAAGCCCGGCGTCATCCGGTACGACATGAATATGTACGTGTGACAGTTCGACGATCGACGCGAGGTGGTCGAGTTGTTCCCGCATCAGCGTGCGGTCATCGTTCACGGTCCGCCGCAACACCGCCGCGTCGAGCACGATCACCACGTCTGGCGGGTCATCGCGAGCAAGGATCGCTTGCCGCTCCATCCGCGACCTGACCCGTTGCGTGATCTGGTCAGCAGTAAGCAACCCGCCGGCCCGCAGTGTCGCGTATGCGTACGCCTCGGTCTGGAGAAGGCCCGGCACGAAGGCCGGCTCGTACCACCTCAGGGCGATTGCCTGCTTCTCGAAGGTGATCCACTCCCGCAGCCAAACCGGTGCCATGTCGAGCGCGACGAGCCGGTCGAGCAACCGAACGAAAATCCCGCCTGATTTCAGGGCCTTGTCGATGGCCGCCACGTAGTCACTGGTCGGCGGGCGGGTGCCGGTCTCTACAGCGCTGACGTGAGTGCCGGAATAGCTGATCAACCTCCCGAACTCGTCCTGGTTCAACCCTCGTGCCGTCCGCGCGTAACGCAACTCATCGAACAGGATCTCAGCCGCCGTCATCCTCACGTTCCCCAGCCCTCCCCCATATGCCGCCGCCGTTCCCTCACCACTCCTCAAGAACGGCCACGCGCTTCTCCGGCAACGCTCCACCATGGCCGAATACCTACCGAGGTTAGGCGGTCACCGAGAAGAGTTCCATCAACGCGATCGCCTGCGGAGAACTCAACGGGGCGGGCGCACCAGACCGACCGACAGGGGGAGATCGTGCCCGCCGAGAAACCAGAGCCGCCAATGCGCACGCCACTCGCGTCGAACCCCCGTTACGATCCGTCTCCGTCGGGTGCCACTATTCCGTCCTCTCGGCGTTCCGGTCTGAACCGCGTTCCTCAACACCGTTGGGGGGTGAGCGGGGTCACGCGGAAGGTGAAGGCGGGCGACGTCCTGCACCTGACCCGCGCCGCCAGCGTCCAGTTCATCCGGCCGATTGTCGTTCGCGTGATCCGGGTTCCCGGCTGGACGACCTACCACGGCTGGCTATGGATTGACGCGTACCAGCTCGGCCCGCAGGGCGATGCGGTTGAGCGTCGCTCATTGTTCGTCATGGTTGACGGCCTTATCTGGCAGGACTCCCCGGCACCGGCCGCCCAGCCGCCTGCCCGCCGGCCCGTCCGCCGTGGCCCGCTGCGGATCCGATGATCATCCGACGTCCGCACCGACCGATGCGGCCCGCGTGGCTGTGCCGCAACTGCGCCGCGCCCTGGCCGTGCGGCTCGGCTCAGCTCGACCTCCTGGCCGAGTTCCACGGCCATTCGATCGCCCTCGCGTTCTACCTCGCCGCGTCGATGCAGGAGGCGGTCCACGACGCGTACAGCCTGGGTGGCCGCCCGGAGCTGGACCAGCTGCACGCTCGCTTCGTGGGTTGGTTGTCGCGGTCCCGTCAACCGTGCCCGTCAGCGAACCGGCAGTACGGTGACGAAGTGCCTACCCCGCACTTAGAAGTGGCCCGATACCGGCAGGTTGCCGACGCGCTGCGTCGCCGAATCCTGGCGGGCGTGATCCCACCTGGCGCGTTGCTGCCCAGCGAATCGAGCTTGATGGCCGAGTTCTCCGTCGCTCGGGGGACGGTCCGTGAAGCTCTGGGGCTACTCCGTACCGAAGGGCTTGTGGTCTCCGAGAAAGGCAGAGGCACGTACGCCCGCCCGGTGATGCCTGTCCGCCGCCTCGGTTCCGAGCGGTACCAGGTTGAGCTTGAACAGGTCCGGAAAGGCGAGTTGGGGACGTCGTTCACGGCGGATCACCAGGTGGCCTGGTCGGCGTACACCCTGGACCGGGACTTCCGGGAGACGCCGGCAGCGGCGGCGGTAGCCGAGCTGTTCGATGTTTCCGCAGGGACGATGCTGCTGGAACGACGCTTCGTCTTCCGCACGCACGGAGTGCCGCAACAGATGTCGACCTCGTACCTCCTGCTGGAGATGGTCGCCGGTACGTCCGTGGCCGATCCCGCCAACGAGCCCTGGCCCGGCGGAAACACGTCGCAGCTCCACAGCCTGGGCCACGCCATCACGGGCATCAGGGAACAGGTCCGCGCACGGATGCCGGCGACCGACGAGGTCGAGACGCTTCGCATCCCCGGTGGCGTCCCGGTCATCGTCATCACCCGACAGACGTACGCCGCCGAGCGAGTTGTCGAGGTGGCCGACATCGTGATTCCCGCCGACCGGGTCAGCCTCGACTACTCGATCGACTTGACCTGAGCCGCCGGCAACGTCGGGCGTCGCCGGCATCCGGTGCGCTCGCATTGACAGTCCGATGGAACATCGGGATTCGGGCGCTCGTTGGAGTGACGCTGGAGGTCGGCGGTTGTGGGTACGGACGAGTTCTCGGTGCGCGGCGGCATCCGTGTCGTCCCCAAGCTCGGGGGCGGTGTTCGCGCCGAAGCGGGCTGGCCGATGGCGAGGCTGCGGGCCGACCGGCAGTCCATCAGGCTCCGGGAGTTGTGGGCCGGGACTCTGGTGATCAGCGCCGACAACCTGATCGCGATCCGGCTCAGGCGGAGCACCGGGTTGGAGTTCGAGGTCACCGACTACGACGAGTTGTGGATCTTCCGATCACTCAGTGTCGACCGTGTGATCGGCCGCCTCGCGGCGCTCGGGTGGTATGCGGAACTGTGAGCGGCTCGAAGGTGACAGCGCAAACCGGCAGGTCACTTGGAGTGCGCCTCGGGGTGCGCCGTCATCGTCCGGACGGTGATATCGATGAGCTTGCGGGTAGCCTGCTGCGCATGAGGTGGGTTCGGCGGCTTGCGCTGGCCGGGATCGTCTGGTGTGCCGGCTTACTGGCAACATTGACGCCGCTGGAAGGAATCCCGCTGCCCACGCCCATCGCATTGTCGGGAGTGCTGCTGGCGCTGCCGATCTTCGCCATCACGACCTTCGCGATCAGACGTACAGAGATCAGGGAGACCGGCAGGGCGCGCCGCTCGCTGTACTGGGTGTGGCGTCTGTTGCGCGACACGATGCCAGGGTGGTTGCTCATCGCGAGCTGGCTGCTGTTTGCCGGCTTCTTGGTGGTCGGAGGGGACCCCGGCCCGCCTGTGCAGGAGTTGGGCGCCGAAACGTACGCGGCGCAGATCGATGGCCGGTGGACGGCTATCAGCAAGTCTGAGTACCTGCCCATGAAGGCGCAGAACCAGCGGATACACCTCTCGGTACCGGGCGGCTTCTGCGTGTTCACTGCCGTCCTGTCCACCGCGCTGCTTCGCCGAGAAGCCCAGCAGCGCGAAGCGGTCCGTTCGGACTCGTAGGTTGGCCTGAGCGAGCGTCACGCATTCGGAAGAAGCTCAGCGCCGGCCATTGGCCAGGGACAGAGAGCTGGCGGGTGACGGACGCGAGCCGCCCTAGCCGACGTCAGGCTTCGGGTGATACACGGCGATCCAGTCCCTCAGGCGCTTCATCACGAGGGGATGCACATCGACCAGGAGTTCGATCCGCTCGGCGACCACGTCCGGTCTCACCAGACCCGCCCGAAGCAACGCGTCGGCGAACATCGTGTCCTTTTCCCTGCCGGCCACCAACTTGGACACCACGCAGTCGTGCGGGTCGAGCGCATAGCCGCGTCCCGGCTGGGTGTTGTCGGACTCCACCAGCACCAACCGATCGCGCCAGCCGCCGGGCAACACCGCAGTCGACACACTCACGCCCTGGGCGTAGTAGCCGTACGTCTCGTGGAACGGCGAGAATTCGCCGAGGAACGCGCCAATCTAATCGACCTTCTGATCGTCCGGATCGTCAAAGAAGGCCACATCCACCTCGATTGAGGCAGTGGCTTCCAATGGAAGATCACTTTGCGGGATCTTCCCCAGCACCGACTGGCTGCCGATGATGAGGGCGTTCCGGTCTTCGACAATCCGACCCGTCGACCTCAAGACATGCTCAGTTCGGCGCGCTTCATGCCGCCCGGTCCCAGCCGCTGCGCTTGAAGGACTCCAGAACCTTCCGACGCTGCGGCTGCGAGAGCACGCCAGCGAAGGGCGAATTCTGTCGTAGCTCGACCGCCTCCGGACCTTCCGAGGTCAGCGCCCGAAGGACGGACCCCACCCCTTCGTCGATCTTGTCCTGCCAGCGCCTCAGCCAGACCTCGGCCATGGTCCCCCGATGCTGCCGGAGCAGCCGATCAAGATTCTCCCGTGCCCTGGCCAGTACCTCGTCCGGATCGACGACCAGGCTGCCCGCCACGGCTTGGTGCAGCCACAGTGACTTGAGCTGATCACGGGTCAACGCCTGCTTGGGGCGCAACAACGCCTCGACGTGCTCTCGCCTCACCTTGCGGTGCGCACCCACCCGCACGAACGGCAGATCCCCACGCTCGCACAGGTTCACCACCTGCTGACGCGAAGAACCCAGCAGCTTGGCCGCCTGACCGGTGGTCAGGAGTTCCCCACTCACGGTCGCCATATTTGCCAGCATGTGCCGTAACCGCCAAAAACGCAACTCGACGGCGGCGTCTGTGCTGCTCAAGCCGCATCACCCGAGAGGAACAGACCATCAAGCGCGTTGCGGGAACGAGCACAGCGGCTGGATCCAGGCTCAGAGCTGGTGGGCGACGGACGAGTCGACCTGTACGCCGGATTCTGTGCGCGACGCGTACCCCGAGGGGGCCCGCGTCGGCGGCGGTCATCCATCTCGGCCTGCCGTTGCCGACAGGCTCTTGCGGCCTACCCGCAGACATCGGGCGGGCCACCCTCGAACGTCTGCGCCGGGTCGTCATCTTGCGGTGACGTCCCTTGCTTGGCCTTGCTCCGGGTGGGGTTTACCGAGCCACCCCGGTCACCCGGGGTGCTGGTGGGCTCTTACCCCACCGTTTCACCCTTACCGTCCCCGTTGGGGCCGGCGGTCTGTTTTCTGTGGCACTGTCCCGCGGGTCACCCCGGGTTGCCGTTAGCAACCACCCTGCCCTGTGGAGTCCGGACGTTCCTCGGCGGCGGGCCGGAGCCCGCCGACGCGACCGCCCGGTCGACTCGTCCGTCGCGCCCCCATCCTAACGACGCCGGTGCCGCCGATATTGCCGCCCCGGGCCGCCGTCAGGTGACCCGCGTCGGCACGACGCCAGAGCCCGCGCGGGCGGCGCCTCCGGAGCCGCACACGCCTCCATCGCGGTCCAGGTGTCCGCTGCCAACGCGGGATCGGACTCTGCCAGCTCGGGTGCGAGGTGCTGCTGGACGTACTCCTCGGCTCGGCGGGCCCGCTCACGGAGTTCGTCAACGGTCGGGGTCGCACCGGCGAGTTCCGCGACCAACTCCCGCATCATCAGCCCGCGCTCCCGAGCCAGCACCGCCAACCGACCGCGTACCAGGCCACCAGCCTTGATCGTCGTACCCATCCAGATACTCCCGAAGGCCCCATCCAGGGACGCCCGCCATCCTCACTTCCATCGATCATGGAGTTAGCAGACGAGATGATCTCCAATCCACCCGTCAATCCCATGATCACGGGGAGCGCGCACGGGGCGGGCGGGAGCGGGGGGCGGAAAAGGGCGGTGATCGTCCGCGGCCTCCGGGCGTACCCCGCGCTGGTGTTGACGCCGTCGCTTCCGCTGCGTACCGAACGGTTGGATCTTCGTCCTTTCACCGCCTCGGACCTGGCGGCGCTCCACGCCTACTTCTCCCTGCCGGAGCTGCACCGTTACGTCGAGATCGGTGGGCCGCCGGCCGACCTGGACGTCACCCGCGCCGTGCTGGAGCGGCGGCGCAGGCGTACCGCGCTGGCGGAGGTCGGGGACGTGGTCCAGCTCGCGGTCGTGCTGCGGGAGACCGGCCAGCTCGTCGGTGACGTGGTGCTTATCTGGCGGAGCGCCGAGCACCGGCAGGGTGAGGTCGGCTACGTGCTGCACCCCGACCACCAGGGGCACGGGTACGTCGGTGAGGCCGCCGCCGCGATGTTGGCCCTCGGATTCGACACGTTCGACCTGCACCGGATCGTCGGGCGGATCGACGCCCGCAACACCGCGTCGGCCCGGGTGCTGGAACGGCTGGGCATGCGGCGCGAGGCACACCTGCGGGAGAACGAGATGATCCGGGGCGAGTGGACCGACGAGGTGGTCTACGCGATGCTGGCCCGGGAGTGGCACGCGGCGACCGGGGCGACCCGGCCGGACTGAGGTCGTACTAGCCTCGCAGATCATGGACCTCTCCGACGCCGCGCTGCTGCTCGTCGCCGGGCTCTCCGCGGGCACGGTCAACGCGGTCGCCGGCGGGGGTTCGCTCATCACGTTCCCGGCGATGATCGCCGTGGGCCTGCCCCCGGTGCCGGCCAACGTGAGCAATTCGGTCGCGGTCTTCCCCGGGTACGTGGCCAGCGTCGCGGGCAGCCGCCAGGACCTGCCGCGCCGACGGGCGGTGGCCACGCTGCTGCCGGCCACCGTCATCGGTACGGTCGGCGGGGCGTTGCTGCTGCTGAACACCCCGGCGCGGGCGTTCGAGCTGGTCGTACCCTTCCTGGTGCTCGGCGCGACCGCGGTGCTGGCCTTCCAGGATCCGCTGCGCCGGCTGGTCGGGCATCCGCGCGACCTGGCGCCGCGCCGCCGTACCGTCACCGTGCAGGCCATGGTCGCGGTCGCCGCGGTGTACGGCGGCTATTTCGGCGCGGCCCTCGGGGTGATGCTGGTCGCCGGCCTGGCCCTGGTCCTCGACGCGACCCTGACCCGGGTGACCGCGATCAAGAACCTGCTCTCCGCGGTGGTGGGTCTCACCACGCTGGTGGTCTTCGCACTGGCCGGCCCGGTCAACTGGGCGGCGGTCGCGGTGGTCGCGCCGGCCACCCTGGTCGGCGGGTACGCGGGCGCCCGGCTGGTCCGCCGGCTCCCGCCGGTGATCCTGAAGACCCTGATCGTCGCGTTCGGCACGGTCATCGGCCTGTACCTGCTCTGGCGCGCCCTCCGCTGACCCGCTCGCCGCCGCTCCGCGTCGAGTGTGAGGAAGGGGCCCTTGTACAACGCCAGGCGTTAACAAGGGCCCCTTCCTCACACCCTTCCTCACACACCTCTCAGGCGACGGGTTCGGGGGCGGCGTCGGCGTCCCGGGTGCGGCCGGGGGTGACCCGCGGGTCGCCCTCGTCGGCGAAGTAGTCGTCCGGCGTGGTGCCGTCGCCGTCGTCGTGCACCTTCGCCGCCCGCAGCATCAGCGTGAGCAACACCGCGACGGCGAGGTTCACCAGCACCGCGATAATGCCCACGTAGATCGTCTTCGGGGTGTCGAAGCCGAACTTCTCCAGCGGGAACGCCGACCCGCCGAAGTGCTTCCGGGTCGGGCTGGACACCTGGTAGAGCATCCACATGCCCAGCCCCATGCCGGCCGCCCAGCCGGCGATCAGCGCGCCCTTGTGGAACCAGCGGGTGTAGAGGCCGAGTGCCACCGCCGGCAGCGTCTGGAGGATGATCACGCCGCCGATGAGCTGGAGGTCGATGGAGAACTGCGGGTCGAGGAAGACGATGCAGGCCACCGCGCCGAGCTTGACCACCAGCGAGGTGATCTTCGAGACGTTGGCCTCCTGGGCCGCCGTGGCGTCCCGCCGCAGGTACTCCTTGTAGATGTTGCGGGTGAACAGGTTCGCCGCCGCGATCGACATGATCGCCGCCGGCACCAGCGCGCCGATGCCGATCGCCGCGTACGCGACCCCGGCGAACCAGTCGGGGAACTGCTGGTCGAACAGGACCGGCACGACGGTGTTGCTGTCCACGCTGCCCGGCGAGTTGCCCGGCAGCGGCGTCACCCCCGCCGCGATGGCCATGAAGCCGAGCAGCGCGATCAACCCCAACAGCAGGCTGTACGCGGGCAGCGCCGACATGTTCCGCTTGATCACGTCACGGTTCCGGCTGGCCAGTACGCCGGTGATGCTGTGCGGGTAGAGGAACAGCGCCAACGCCGAGCCGAACGCCAGGGTGATGTACTGGAGCTGGTTGTTGGCGTTGAGGGTGATGCCGTCGTTCGGATTCGGCGACGCCTGGAACTTCGCGTCGGCGGCGTCGAAGATCGCGCCCCAACCGCCGAGCTTCTGCGGCAGCCACAGCACCGCCACCAGGATCACGATGTAGATCAGCGTGTCCTTGACGAAGGCGATGAGCGCCGGCGCCCGCAGCCCGGACTGGTAGGTGTACGCGGCCAGGATGGCGAACGCCACGATGATCGGCAGGTGCCGGGCCAGGGCGCTCTCCCCGGTCACTCCCATGGTCTTGAGCACCGCCTCGATGCCGACCAGTTGCAGCGCGATGTACGGCATCGTGGCCACGATGCCGGTGATGGCGATCAGCAGCGCCAGCACCGGCGAGTCGAACCGGTTGCGGACGAAGTCCGCCGGGGTGACGAAGCCGTGCCGGTGCGAGACCGACCAGAGCCGGCACAGCACCAGGAAGACCAGCGGGTAGATGACGATCGTGTAGGGCACCGCGAAGAACCCGGCCGCGCCGGCGCCGAACATCAGCGCCGGCACCGCGACGAAGGTGTACGCGGTGTAGAGGTCACCGCCGACCAGGAACCAGGTGATCCAGCCGCCGAAGTTCCGGCCGCCCAGCCCCCACTCGTCGAGGTGGGCCATGTCCTTCGGGGCGCGCCAGCGGGCCGCCACGAAGCCCATGCCGCTGACCAGGAGGAACAGCAGGGTGAAGACGATGATCTCGGTGAGGTGGTCCCGCCACATGAGCGATCAACCCCGCTTCTTGGTCATCTGGTACACCAGCGTGGTGGTCGCCACCCCGAGCAGGATGTAGGTCAGCTGGAGCCAGTAGAAGCGGGGGAAGCCGAACACCCGGGGCGAGTCGCCGTTGAAGAACAGCGGGATCAGCGGCACCACGATGGGGATGAGGAGCAGCCAGTTCCAGGGGCTCTTGTCCTTCGCCCGGGACGACGCCGTCAGGCGGGTCTCCGGATCGGGCGCGTCCGGTTCGGATAGGGCCATGCGACACACCTCCGCGTTGTCGGATCGACCTGTGCCGGCCCGGAGGTTACGACTCGGTGAGGCAGGTCACATCCGAACGACGGACGCCGATGCGCCGAACGGCCGCCCGGCTGCGCCGAACGGCCGCCCCGGACCGTTAGGAAGGGCCCCTTTTACTACACCAGGCGTTAACAGGGGGCCCTTCCTTACACGGGCCCTTCCTTACGGCAGGTGGGCGGTGTCGTTGACCGAGCGGACCGCGATGCCGCCGTCGGGCCACATGTCCAGCACCGAGATGCCGGCCGCGTCGAGGAAGAGCCGGTGCAGGAACGCGTCGTCGGCCGCGAGCGCGTCGCGCAGCACCAGCTTGATCGGCGAGACGTGCGAGACCACCACCACGGTCTCTCCCCGGTACGCGTCGAGCAGCCCGGCGACCGCCCGGCGGCACCGCTCGGCGACCTCGGTGAACGACTCGCCGTCCGGCGGGGCGACCCGGGTGGAGGCGAGCCAGGCGTCCATCTCCCCCGCCCAGCGCTCCCGTACCTCGGCGAACGTGCGCCCCTCCCAGGCGCCGAAGTCGCACTCGATCAGGTCGTCCTCGCGGCGTACCGGAATCCCACCGAGCGCCCCCGCGATCGCCTCCGCGGTGGTCGTACACCGGGACAACGGGGAACTGACCACGGCCGCGACGGACGGTGCGAGCGCGGCCACCCGCGCGGCGGTGGCCTGGATCTGGGCCCGGCCGCGCGCGGAGAGCGGGACGTCGCCGCGGCCGGAGTAGCGGCGCTGCTCGGTGTACTCGGTCTCGCCGTGCCGGACCAGGATCAGCCGGGTGGCGGTGAAGGTGGGGCGGGGCTCCCAGGAGGCCGGCGCGGTGGCCGGGTCGGTCCCGGTGGTACGGGCGATGGCCGCCCGGGTGGCCGACTCGGCCCCGGCGGCCGTCGCCCGGGCCGCCGCCTCGCGGGCCGCGGCGCGGGCCGGCGAGTCCGCCGCGGCCACCTGCCGCGCGGGCTCGGCGGCCGGGGTGGCCGCCGGTCGGACCGGAGCGCCCCCGGCGGCGGCGTCCATCGCCGCGTTGGCGAGCGCGTCGGCGTGCCGGTTGCGTTCCCGGGGGATCCAGCTGAACCGGACCGCGGCGAAGCGGGCGACCAGCCCGGCCGCCTGCGCGGCGAGCGGTCGCAGGCCGGGGTGCTTGATCTGCCAGCGGCCGCACATCTGCTCGACCACCAGCTTGGAGTCCATCCGGGCCTCCACCTCGACGGCGCCCAGCTCGGCGGCGGCCTCCAGGCCGGCGATCAGTCCCCGGTACTCGGCCACGTTGTTGGTGGCCCGGCCGATCGACTCGGAGCGCTCGGCCAGCACCTCGCCGGTGTCCGGGTCCTTGACGACCGCACCGAAGCCGGCCGGCCCCGGGTTGCCCCGGCTCCCGCCGTCGGCCTCGACGACGACCACGCGCGGCGCCATCGGTTACAGACCGGACTCGTTGGTGCGGACCATGATCCGCCGGCACTCCTCGCAGCGGACCACGTCGTCCGGGTCCGCCTTGCGGATCCGGGCCAGGTCCGCGCCGTAGAGTTCCAGCCGGCAACCGCCGCAGCGGCCACCGGTGAGCAGGGCCGCGCCGAGGCCGCTGTCGGTGCGGATCCGGTCGTAGAGGGTGACCAGGTCGTCCGGGAGGTCGGCGGCGAGCGGCCCCCGGGCGCCCCGCTTGAACTCCTCGTCCCGGGCGATCTCGGCCAGGCTGTCGTCGCGGCGCTGCTCGACCGCGGCGCGCTTCTCCCGGGCGGCGGCGATCCGCTGCTCCACCCCGTCGAGCACCGACTGGGCGGTCTCCCGCTGCTCCATCAGCTCCAGCTCGGCGTCCTCCAGGTCGCTCTGGCGGCGGTTGAGCGACACCAGTTCGTGCTGGAGCGCCTCCAGCTCGCGGGCCGGGCCGGTGCCGGCGGCCAACCGGGCCTCGTCCTTGTTCTTGCGGGCCCGGACCTGGTCGACGTCCTTCTCCAACCGGGCGATGTCCCGGTCCAGGTCGTCGACGGCGACCTGGGCGCGGACCCGCTCGTCCTCCAGCGCCGACAGCTCCCGGGCGAGGGCTTCCAGCTCGGCCCGCTCAGGCAGCGAGCGCCGGCGGTGGGCGAGCTGGGCGAGGGCGGTGTCGATCGCCGCCAGGTCGAGCAGGCGACGCTGGACCTTCGGGTCAGCCTTCACGGGCGGGGCTCCTTCTCGTCCGCCGCGGGTGGGGCGGCGTGTACGGTCCACGGGTCGGTGTCCAGGTCGGACACCACCGTCTCGACGCCCGGCGACTCCCGCAGAAGCGCGGCCAGGTCGTCCAACCACGGTCGTTCGGTCGCCCAGTGTGCGGCGTCGAGCAGGGCGGGGCCACCGGCGGCGAGGTGTTCGCCCGCCGGATGGTGGCGCAGGTCGGCGGTGAGGTACGCGTCCACCCCGGCGGCGGTCGCGTCGGCGAGGAAGCCGTCCCCCGAGCCGCCGCTGACAGCGAGGGTACGAACCATACGCCGGGGATCGCCGGCGGCGCGAACTCCCCAGGCGGTGACGGGCAGCACCGCGGCGGCGTGCCGGGTCAGGTCGGCCAGGGTCATCGGCTCGGGCAGTTCGCCGATCCGGCCGATGCCCCGCCCGGCGCCGTGGGCCGGCGAGCCGGCCGCCGGCCGGTGCAGCGGGCGCAGCCCGGTCAGCCGGAACCGCGCGGCGAGCGCGTCGGAGACCCCTGGATCGGCGACGTCGGCGTTGGTGTGGGCCACGTAGAGCGCCACGTCAGCCTTGATCAACCGGTGGACGATCCGCCCCTTGAACGTGGTGGGCGCGACCGAGGAGACCCCGCGCAACAGCAGCGGGTGGTGCGCGACGATCATGTCGACCCCGGCCTCGACCGCCTCGGCCACGGTCTCCGGCACCACGTCGACCACGCAGAGGACCCGGCGTACCGGGGCGCCGGGCTCGCCGAGCACCAGCCCCACCCGGTCCCACTCCTCGGCCCAGGACGGCGGATAGCGCCGCTCCAGCTCGGCCACCACGTCGGCGACGGTGGGCGGAACCGCGGGTGTGCTCACGGCGGGCCAGCTTACCGTCGCCGGGACCCGTCCGGGACCGCGACGCCCCCGGCGACCGCGGTCCCGCGCCGGGTGGTCAGACGACGGCCGGGCAGAGCCGTTGCCGTACGGCGGCCAGTGGTCGATCCCACGGGAACTCGTGCTGGCGCCGCTCCCCGGTACCCGGTGGGTGCAGCGCGAAGAACTCCTCGCCGAAGAGCACGGTCACCCCCCACTCCGCCAGCCGGGCCACCCCGGCCCGGAAGGCCGGATGGGTGGCCATCGCCGCGTTCGTGTAGGGCACCGCCACCAGCGGGGTGCCCAGGCCCTGCGCCTCGACCAGCAGGCCGAGCGCCAGGGTGTCGGTGATGCCCGCCGCCCACTTGTTCACCGTGTTGACCGTGGCCGGGCAGACGATCATCGCGTCGGCCGGTGGCAGCACGTCCGGGTCACCCGGGTTCTTGTAGTGGGTGCGTACCGGATGCCCGGTCTGCCGGGCCAGCGCGGCCCGGTCGACGAACTTGGCGCCGTCCGGCGTGGTGACCACGCAGACGTCCCAGCCCTCCTCCTGGGCCAGCTCCACGAGCCGCCCGACGTGGCGTGCCAGCGGCGACCCGCAGGCGATGACGTAGAGCACCTCGCGGTGCCCGCTGTGGCGACCCGGCCCGGTCATCAGGCCGACTCCGCGCTCATACCCCAACTCCCATGTGCTCAGCCAACTCCGCGATCGGAGAAGGCGGCGCACCACGTGTGCGACGCAGGATGTCGGACATGACCTCGTGGGCGATCGGGCGGCAACGGATCTCCGACGGTGCCAGCCGGTCACCGCGCAGCAGCATCTCGCCCGCGTTGGCCACGTCGCCGATCTGTGCGAAGCCCCGGGCGATGTCCAGCAGGTGGTGGGCGCGGCGCTCGGGCAGCAGCGCGTTGAACGCCGGCTCCGGGATCCGCTGCTGGTGGATCTCCACCGCCCGGCCGCCGTCGCCCAGTTCGACCGCCGCCGCGGCCCGGTGCAGTTCCACGTTGGTGGGGCCGAACGAGGTCCAGTAGTGGTTCTCGTCGGCGCCCAGCAGGGTCGCCGCCTCCCCGGCGCCGTTGAGCAGGTCGTCGACGGTGGCCGAGTCACCGATCCGGGAGGCGGCCATCGCGCCCTGCAACAGCAGCATGCCGTAGACGGACAGGCGCTGCGGGGACGCGTCGTTGCCGCCGCCGGGGGTGAGCCGGTTGGCGATGGTGACGTTCAGCTCCAGGGCGGGGCGGGCCCGGCCCATCGCCACCAGCGCGTTGCAGACCCGGGTGGTGGCGATGCCGGCCAGCAGCTGGTCGTCGGCGCGCTGGGCGACCGCCATCGAACGGTCGGCGGCGAGCCAGGCCAGGTCGCACTCCCCCAGCTTGCGCAGCACCGACGAGGCGATCTGGTAGACCTGCCCGAGCAGGTGCGCCGCCTCCCGCGAGTCGTCCCGGCCGGAGCCGGCGTCCGCCGCCTGGGCGTCCCGCAGCAGCTTCGGCAGCGCCCGGGTGAGCATCCCGTACCGGCCGTACTGGTAGGTGAGCCAGGCGTGCGTCACGGCCTTGCGCATGTCCGACAGCGGCGGCGGGTACGGCGCCGCGTCGAAGTAGGCGCTCATCGAGTCGTACCGCTCCAGGGCCGCCCGGATCTCCTGCACCTCGATCTGGTCGATGCAGTTCAACGCGTCGGTACGCCGCTCCGGGTCCTTGCCCAGCAGCAGCTGGACGTCCACCCGGAGGATGTCGGCGATCTCGTAGAGGACGGAGAACTTGTCCAGCCGGCGCACCCCGCGCTCGACCTTGTCCACCCAGCTCTTCGACTTGCCCAGCCGGTCGGCGAAGACCTGCTGGGACATCTTGCGCCGCCCCCGCCAGTAGGCGACCCGCCGCCCTATGGGTAGTTCGTCCATCTCCCCATCCCTCCCTGGCGTCCACCGGGCTGGCACGCCGGAGGATCCCGCCGCGGCGCTCTTTCAGGTTTTGCCTGGTCGCACAGCCTGTACGTCGGCCGTCCAGCCAGTACTCATAGCTTTCGTGCAAGTTGCACATCAGCCGTTTCGTCAACTCAACGATCGCGGGTTACGGCAGTGACGGCGCTCGACGTCCGACCTGTGGCGTCGGCCGGATCTGCCGAGGGGAGATGGACACACATGTGGGGGAACGTCGGACCGCGCGTGGCACACCTGTCGTCGTTGGAGCGGGTACGCCTGCGCCGGGTGGCCGTCCGCTACGCGATGCACGGGTGGGAGGTGACCCCCGGGGCGTGCCTGGCCCGCAGTCGCTTCGTCTGTGGCCGGCCCGGCTGCCCCACGGTCGGCTGCCACCCGGCACTGGAACAGTGGGAACGCGGGGCCAGCGCCGACCCGGCACGGGTGGCCACCTGGTGGCGGGACCGGCCGCACGGCGTACTCCTGCCCACCGGCCGTACCTTCGACGTGCTGGAGGTCCCCGCGCACCTGGGGCGGCACGTCCTGGACGCGGTCCGCAGCCACCCCGCCGGGGTGGGTGTCCGCGGCCCGGCGCTGGCCACCCCCACCGGGCGGTGGATGTTCCTGGTCCGGCCGGGTGACCCGCTCCGCCCCGAGCTGGACCACTGCTTCCACGTGGTCCGGCACGGTCCCGGCTCGTGGATTCCCGCGCCGCCGACCCGGCTGCCCGAGGGGCCGGTCCGCTGGGTGGTCGCGCCGGAGCAGGCCCGCTGGCAGCTACCCGACTCGTACCTGGTGCAGAACGCGCTGATCGAGGCGTTACGCGCCGCCGGGGTGACGCTCATGTCGGAACTGCTCCCCGGCCACCTGCCGCTGCCCCGGCGTGGCGCCTGAGACGGACCCAGAGTCGTCGGCGGGTCCCCGGTCGTTTAACCCACAACGGCGCGGACGCGCCAGGAGCGGGGGTTGCCATGTCCACCGACGACACCACGCGTCATCCGGGCGGCGCCGAGCCGCCGCGCCACCATCGTCCCCGGCACCGCTGGGCCGGTACCCGACCGGCGGGCTCCCGGCCCGGTCGTCCCCGGCCCGCCGGATCCCGCCCCGCCGGCACCCACCGCCCCGCCCGCTGATCCGCGCGCGGCGCGCCGCCCCGCCCCGCCCCAGCGGTGTTAAGAAGGGGCCCTTCCTCTACCGCAGGCGTTAAGAAGGGGCCCTTCCTTACTCCCCCAGCGGGAGGTGGGCGGAGTGCAGGCAGCGGCCGTCCTCGGTGATCACCGCGTGCCGGTAACCGGGAAGCCGGTCCAGCCAGCCGATTCCGGCCACGCCCATCGCGACCGCCGCGGTGGCGTACGCGTCGGCGACCCCGAGGTCCGGGCCGACCACGGTGACCGAGCGCAGCCCCCGGGCCGGCGCGCCCCGGCGCGGATCGCGCACGTGGTGCCCGCGCTCGTACACGCCGGAGGTGGCGACGGCCAGGTCGGTGCCGGTGACCACCAGGCAGGTGGCGTGCGGGTCCCACGGGTGCCGCACGCCGACCCGCCACGGCCGGCCGGACGAGGAAAGCCCGCGTACCCGCACGTCGCCGCCGGCGTTCAGACAGTGGTTGCCCGCCCCGGCGGCGAGCAGCCGGTCGGAGGCCACCTGCGCGGCCCAGCCCTTGACGTAGCCGGACGGGTCCAGGCCACCGGTGGCGTACGCGTCGAAGAACCCGTCGGTGCTCCCCCACAGGTCGGCGCACCGCTCCAGGACCAGCCGCAGGTCCGCCGACGCCTCGGAGAGCAGCAGTTCACCCCGGTCGAAACGGCGGACCTCGCTGTCCTCCCGGTAGGTGCTGAACCGCGCGTCCACCTCGCGCAGCCAGCCGAAGACGTCCTCGGCCAGCTCGTGCGACCGTTCGGCGGGCAGGTCGTCGGCGAGGTCGAGGCTGATCGGCGTACCCATGATCTGCTCGACCCGGCGCAGCCCGGGGCGGGTCATCGCCGGCACGTCAGTTCGCCCGGTCGATCGCCGCCTGCAGGGACTGCTTGTACGAGGTGCTGGTGGCGGTCGCCCCGGAGACGGTGTCCACGTCGGCGCTCTGCCGCTCGACCACCTGGCCACCGCTGCCGCTGTACCGGCCGTTGACCTGCTCGCTGCGCTGGTCGGACTGGGCGGTCTCCTGCGGCAGTTCCAACGCCCGCACGTCGACGATCCGGCTGCCGGACACCACGATCTGGACCTGGACGTTGCCGTACTCGTTCTCCACCACCGGGCCGGTCACCGTGCGGGTGGTCGGCTGGGCGGGCGGCTTGGTGGTGGTCCGCGGCGCGGACGGTTTGCGGGTCTGGCCGCCGCCGTCGGACCCGGAGCCGCTGCTGGGCCGGGCCGAGGGCGCCCGGCTGGGGCTGCGGCTCGGTCGGGGGCCGGTGGTGGCGGCCGCCGACGCCTCGGCGGCGACCTCGCCCTCGGCCGGTGCCGGATCGGCGGAGCCGGGTGCCACCGGCGTCGGCGTGCGGGGCAGGTCCTGGGCGACCTGGGTGGCGCCGGGCGAGCCCTTCAGCACCACCAGGACGGAGGTGCTGGCCGCCAGGCCGGTGATCGCGAGCAGGGCGCGGCGCATGGGGAGGTTGCCTTCCTACAGCTCGAACGTGGCGAGGTGGATCTGCCGGCGGGGCACGCCGGCCCGGCGCAGCACGGTCAGCGACTGCTCGACCAGGCCGGGTGGCCCGCAGAGGTAGACGTCCCGCCGGACCAGGTCCGGAACCAGCCGGCGCAGGCCGTCCGGGCTCAGCACCTCGCGGGGGCCGGGATCGTGCCGGGAGCCGACGACGTACCAGATGCGCACGTCCCGGGCCTGGGCGAGCCAGTCCAGTTCGCGGTGCAGCAGCACGTCGGCGGGGGTGCTCGCGCGGTAGATGAGCGCCGCGCCCGGCGGCAGCTCCTCCAGCATCGCGCGGATCGGGGTGATGCCGCTGCCGCCGGCGATCAGCAACGCCCGCTCGCGGACCCGGTGGGCGGCGGTGAACGTGCCGGACGGGCCCTCGGCCCACACCCGGGTGCCCGGGTCGAGGTCCCGCAGGTCCCGGGTGTGCGCGCCGACCACCTTGACGGTGAGGCGCACCCAGCGCCCGTTGGCGGCGGCGGAGACGGAGAACGGGTGGGACTGCCACCACATGCCGGGGGTCAGGAAGCGCCAGCGGAAGTACTGGCCGCCGAGCAGTTCCAGCCGGTCGAGCCGGTCGCCGGTCAGGTACACCGAGATGGTGTCCGGGCTCTCGGCGACCACGTCGGCCACCCGCAGCCGGTGGCGCAGGTTCAGTCGCAGCGGCGCGAGCACCCGACCCCAGAGCAGGGCGACCACCACGAGCACGTACATCGCGATCCACATGGTCCGCACCGGGCCGGGCCGGAACAGTTGGGCGCCGTTGCTGAACTGGTGGGCGAACCCGAGCAGCAGCACCAGATAGCTGGACAGGTGCAGGACGTGCCAGACCTCGTACGGCAGGGCGGTGCGGACGGCCCGCACGCTGGTGAAGCCGATCACCACCAGCAGGCCGGCCGCCGCGAACGCGGACACCATGTACTCGTAGTCGCGCAGCAGCACGCCGGCCTCGGTGAGGACCGAGTTGTTCTCCAGGTCGGCGTACCCGACGAGGATCAGCGACGCGTGCGCGAGGACCGCGACCAGCAGGGTGGCGCCGACGTCGCGGTGCCAGCGGGCGATGTTCTCCCCGCCGATCCAGCGCTCCAGGACCGGCAGGCGGCTCATCATCAACACCTGCACGAGCAGCAGGTATCCGGCGATCAGTCCGGTGATCCGGCCGGCCGCGGTGACCGTGGCGGCCGAGGTCTTCAACGAGCCGGCCGGGGTGTCCAGCCACCAGGGCAGGACGCTGGCGAGCAGGCCGACCACGAGCAGCGCGGCCAGCACCCGCCGGCCACCGGGTCCGCGCCGCGGCGGCACCTGGGGTCGTACGTCCACAGCCTGCCGGCCGCCGTGCCGGGACGAGGTCCCGGTACGGCGGCCGGAGGCGTGCGTGGGTGGGTAGGTCACGCGTACAGCTTCATCGGGGTGTACTTCATCCGGGGGAAGATCTTGTCCACCTCCGCGTTGGTGAGCCCGAAGCGGCCCTGCGCCACCGAACCGTAGACGTTGAACATGTTGTTGTACTCGGGCACGTCGCCCGAGTCCAGGTCGCTCAGCCCGTTCCAGGTGCCGAGCAGCGACCCGGCGAGCTTGCGGCCGGACAGCACGGTGATGACGCCGCCGTGGCCGTGGTCGGTGCCGCCGCCGTTGGAGGCGACCCGCCGGCCGAACTCGCTGGACACCATGATCGTCACGTTCTCGGCGGCGTCGCCGAGGTCGGTGAAGAACGCCGCCATCGCCGAGGCCAGCTCGTTGAGCCGCCGCCACAGCTGGCCACCCTCGCGGGTGCCCTGGTTCTCGTGGGTGTCGTAGCCGCCCATGCCGACGGTGGCGACCCGGACGTTCGCCCCGCCCTTGATGAGCTGGGCGAGCTGCTGGAACGCGTAGCCGACACCCTGGTACTCGACGCCCTCGGCCGGCTGGTACGGCTTCGCGGCGAGCCGCTGCGCGGTGGCCAGCGCGCCCAGGCCGTCCTGGACGGACTCCTCGACCGGGTGGTTGATGCCGGTGAAGAGGCCCTTGATGGCCTTCTCGGTGGCGGCCCGGTACTTGTCGTCGCCGTTGAGCCGCAGCGAGCCGACGCTGTTCAGCGACAGCGCGCCGTTGGTGCCGACCAGCGACCGGGGCAGGGTGCTGCCGATGCCGACGCTGCGGAAGGCGGTTCCCTTGCCCAGGGCGTCCACCAGGCTGTCCAGCCAGCCCCGGCCGCCGGTCTCGCCGGGCAGGCCACCCAGGTTGCAGGCGTCCGCGGCCTGGAAGTGGCTGCGGGACAGCCGCTCGTCGGAGACCGCCGGGACGAAGCCGAGCTGGTTGGACTTCAGCCACGGTTCGAGCGGCTTGAAGGCGCTGGTCAGCTTGAAGTTGCGGCCCAGCGCGAGGGAGTCCTCGGCCAGGGTCAGGTCCGGGCGGGCCTTGGCCAGCACCGGGTCGTTCGACGGGGCGATCAGGCTCAGCCCGTCCAGCCCGCCGTAGAGGAAGACGTGGATCAGGGTGCCGGTCTTGGTCGCCGCGAACGACGCCGAGGTGGTGACGAACTGGGCGGTGGCCAGCGCGGTGGCGGTGGCGGCGGCACCGGCGACGAACGTCCGCCGGGTCACCCCGCGACCGTCCTGCTGGGCCTCCTCCAGGTCCTCCAACCGGCGGTATCGGTCCCGCTCGGCGGCGTTCTCGGCGGCGACGATGTCGGCCTCGGCGCGCAGCAGCGCCTCGGCCGGGTTGTCCGCCAGCCGCCGCACGTCGGGGCATTCGGGGTGCAGGGGGAACGTGTGCACAGTCTTCTCCATCGGAGGCCTCACCGGAGGTGGTGCTGGGGGGAAGCGAGGATCGCCCGCGCGACAGCGGCGACGGCCCCGTTGAACGTCGCGTCGACCCGGGCGCCGGAGGCGACCCCGGCCACACCGAGGATCAGCGCCTTCTCCTTGGCGCTGAGCTTCTGCCCGACCAGGCGCAGGGAGAGCGCGTCGACGTACGCCCCGGCCGTGGCCGGCGGCTTGGCCACCAGCTTCTCCGCCTTGGTGTGCGTGAAGTGGGTCCGGTAACCGGCGATGATCTCACCGGCCTCGTTCCAACCGTTGACCATCGTGCCGGCCGAGGTCCACGCGACGTACACGTCGGGGTAGCCGTCCGGGGTGGGCTGGCCCATCGGGAACTGGCCCAGCTCCCGCATCTTGTCGTGGATCTGCCGCAGGCCACGGGCGTACGGCGTGCGCTTGTCGTCACGGTTGTCGTGGCCCGGCGCGGCGTCCGGGGAGACGCCCAGGGAGCGGTACGAGGCGACCAGGTACTCCATCGGCCGGCGCACCTTCTGCCCGACGGCGGCCCAGAACTCCGAGGAGCTGAACAGCGTCATCAGCAGCGGCTTCACCATGCCCTTGTTGACCGTGTAGGCCTTCGCCAACCGGTCCACCAGGGACTTCGGCGGGGTGTCCGACACGAAGCGGGTGGCCAGGCTCTGCGCCACGTACTTCGCCGTCGACGGGTGCAGCGCGATGTAGTTGATGTACGCGTCGATCGCCGCCTCGGCCTTCTTCGGGTCCGAGGAGTTGTTGGCGTGGGTGAAACCGAGGATCTTCACCTTGCCGACGTAGTGCCGCTCGGGGCGGAAGACGTACTTGCCGTCCTGCACGCCACGGCCGGTCTGCAGCATGGCGGCCTGCCGGACGTCCTTCTCGGTGTACCCGCCGTCGACGCCGACCGAGTAAAGCTCCAGGTTCTCCCGGGCGAGGTTCTCGTTGACCGCGTCGGCGCGGGAGTCGTTCTGGTTCAGGTAGAGCAGCAGCGCCGGGTGCTTGTTCGCGGCGAGCAGCATCTGCGGGTAGCTGCCCAGCGCGTTGGCCCGCACCACGTCCCGGTCGAACGAGTTGCGGTACACCTCACCGCCGTCGAAGTCGGCGGCCACGTGCAGGAAGTCGTTCCAGAAGTCGACCATCACCTCGAAGAGCTGACGCTCGGACCAGATCTGCCGGGCGATGGTGGCCTCGACCATCTCCCGCTCCGGCTGCGCGCCGCGCTCGTTGAGCTGGTCGCGCTGCGCGCGTACCTGCTCGGAGCTGAGCTTGAGGGTCGGCAGCTCGGCGAGCTTCAGCTCGCCCTTGGTCGGGGCGATCTTGTCGGGGTCGAGCTGCCAGCGCAGCCACCCGTCGATGCCCCGCTCCTTGATCTCGGCGACGACCTTCGGGGTGGCCCCGAAGGTGGCGCGCCGGGCCAGGTGCAGGATCGGGTCCTTGGCCAGCACCGTCTTGACGGTCACCTTGGTCTCGGCGGCGGCCGCGGCCGGGCCGGAGAAGGTACGACCACCGCTCGGGGTGTTCTTCTTCAGCGCCTCGCCGGCGCGGGAGCCCATGTAGCTCTCGTTCTGCTCGGTGTAGGTACGCACCGTGCTGGGCTGCTGGCCGCTGGGGCGGGCCGCGGTGCCGTCGGTGACGGTGGTGCCGGTGGCGTCACCGGCCACCGCGTCGTCGCCGAAGAGGCCACGGATCTGCGGGGTCATCGCCAGGGCCGCGCCACCGGCGACCACCGCGGCGGTGCCGCCGATCGCGGCCAGCGCCTTGCGCCGGCCGACCTTGCGGCCCGGGTCACCGTCGTCGTCCAGGTTGGGCAGTTCCGCGCGGGACGCGGGGGCCTGGGCGGGGTAACCGAAGCCCTGCGGTCCGACCCACTGCGGACCCGGCGGGCTCTGCGGGGTCGGCGGGGCGTACGGGTTGCCGTACCCGGGGTGGCCGTACTGCCCGTGCGGGTCGTTCGGGGCCGGGTAACCACCCTGCGGTGGGGTGTCGTAGCCGTACGGCGCGGACGCGTGACCGTCGTACGCCGGGGAGCTGGGGTGCTGGGGTCCGTCCCACCCGCGGTCGTCCCGCGGTCGACGTGGTGGCACATTCTGGTCGGCCATGTACCAATCCTGTTTTCTCTTGCGCCGCAACGACCGAGACCGGGGGAGCGTCCGGGTGCGGCGGCTGATGCCTGAGGAGGTTGCTACGGGAAGGTAGCCAAGCCCTCGGGTGCCTTCAAGCAGCGCCGAAACCCCCCACGGCGGGACTTAAGGCGGCCCTGCGCGCCCGGAGGAGGCCCGCGACCGCCGACCGCCTGGCGACAGACCTCCCGAGCAGGGCGTACGCGGCACACCGGTGAGCGGGCGTGACGTTCTCCGCACACGCGTCGCCCGGGACGCCGTTCACCGGCACAGACAAACTTAAGGAATCGCTAAGTCGGAGCTGAACAACCGCACGGGACACCGGGTCGTTGCCGGGAGGGCTGCCGTCGGCAAAGTAGCAGTAGGAGGGGAGCGTGAGCCACCTTCGCAGCGGGTATGCCGCCGAACCGCTGAACGCGTGAGGGGAAGGCACATGCTCAGCAAAGAGGATCAGCGCAGGTTCGAGCAGATCACCCGGCACCTTCGAGAGAGCGACCCGGCGTTCTTCGCCCGGGTGGACGATCGGGCACGGGCCCGGCGAGGCCGCTGTCTGATGTTGTTGACCATCGTGCTCTGGGCCGCGCTTCCGGCGCTGACGGTGGTGGCCGGACGCCTGGCCGGCGCCATCTGCGCGGTGGTGCTGCTGGCCAACGCCGGAATCATGTGGCGCTACCGCCGCCGCTGGTTGTGAGGCGTCCGGACCGGCCGTCGTCACCGCCCCAGCCGCTGGTACGCCCGGCGCAGCCGTTCCAGCAGGCCGGGCCCGCCGATCGCGGGTGCCGGCGCGCCGAGCTGACGCAGCAGCAGGTCCGGCCCGGTGGCCAGGGTGGGCGGCCGGTCGGGCAACGGGACCGGCGGAACCCAGAACCGGTCCACCGTCGCGGCCAGCGGCGCCGGGGCGAGACCGGCGAGCACCCGGGCGGCCCCGGCCGGCGCCGGCTCCACGGTGGACCCGGTGACCACAGCCGGCGCTCCGACCACCGTGGACGACGAGTCGGCGGTGTCGCCGCGCGGCTCGACGGTGCCGCCGCGCAGCTCCCGCAGGCGATCCAGCAGCTCGGCGCG
Organism: Micromonospora endolithica; assembly: GCF_003626595.1. Taxonomy (GTDB): domain Bacteria; phylum Actinomycetota; class Actinomycetes; order Mycobacteriales; family Micromonosporaceae; genus Micromonospora; species Micromonospora endolithica. The sequence continues at coordinate 958,644 of NZ_RBAK01000001.1, forward strand.
GTCGCGACCCCGCCAGTGCAGCAGCGCGAACGGGTCGGCGTCGAACGCCTCGGCGAGCAGGTAGAAGGTGGCCGCCAGGTGTTTGCAGGGCACCGCGAAGTCGGGGCAGCTGCACCGCTGGCTCAGCTCGGCCACGCCGGTCGGGAACAGCGGCGCCCCGGCGGCGGCGAACAGTTCCTCCAGCTCCTCGGGCAGGTCCCCGGCGAGCAGCCGGGCGCTGAAGAACGCCTGCCCGGCCACCTGCCGCTCGACGGAGGACCAGAGGTCGGGCGGGAACGGCGGCAACCCGATCCGCACCCGGTACGGCTCCGCCCGTGAGCCCTGCACCAGGGCGGTGACCTCGCCGGGTGCCACGTCGAGGCGGAGCACCTGGCCGGCTCGCGCGTACGACCGCCCCCGGGTGAGCCGGGTGCCCAGCGCGAACGACTCCAGCACCTCCAGGAACCGCCGCGACCACCACGACCGGCCGATGGCGCCCCGGGTGCTGCGCGCCCGCAGACCCCCGTCGACCCGTCGCGGCCGGCCGTAGTCGGCGAACCGGCCACCCTCCCGTTCGGTCACGCCACCGCCCCGTCCTCCAGGACGAACAACTCCCGCAGCTGGGCGGTGGACAGCTCGGTGACCCACTGCTCGCCGGTGCCCACCACCCGGGAGGCCAGGTTCCGCTTGTCGGCGATCAGCGCGGCCACCTTCTCCTCGACGGTGCCGGCGCAGACGAACTTGCGGACCTGCACCCGCCGCCGCTGGCCGATCCGGAACGCCCGGTCGGTGGCCTGGTCCTCCACGGCCGGGTTCCACCACCGGTCCACGTGCACGACGTGGTTGGCGGCGGTCAGGGTCAGGCCGGTGCCGCCGGCCTTGAGCGACAGGACGAACAGCGCCGGTGAGTCCACTGACTGGAACCGGGTGACCATGGTGTCCCGGTCGGCCTTGCCCACCCCGCCGTGCAGGAACAGCACCTCCCGGCCGAAGCGGGCCGACAGGTGCCCGCGCAGCATGCCGCCGAACTCGGCGTACTGGGTGAACAGCAGCGCCTTCTCCCCCGCCGCGAGCACCTCGTCCAGGATCTCCTCCAGCCGGGCCAGCTTGCCGGAGCGGCCGTCCAGCGCCGAGCCGTCGCGCAGCAGTTGCGCCGGATGGTTGCAGACCTGCTTGAGCCGGGTCATCGTGGCCAGGACCAGGCCGCGCCGCTCGATGCCGTCGCTGGCCTCGATCTTCGCCAGCATGTCGTCGACGACCACCCGGTAGAGCGCCGCCTGCTCGGCGGTGAGGTTGCAGACCACCTCCATCTCCAGCTTCTCCGGCAGGTCGGAGATGATCGAGGAGTCGGTCTTGAGCCGGCGCAGCACGAACGGGCCGGTGATCCGGCGCAGCCGCTCCGCCGCGTCGGCGTCGCCGTGCCGCTCGATCGGCTCGGCGTACCGCTTCTTGAACGTCGCCGCCGGACCGAGCAGGCCGGGGTTGGCGAACTGCATGATCGACCACAGGTCGGCCAGCCGGTTCTCCACCGGCGTGCCGGTGACCGCGATCCGGTGTCGCGCGGGCAGCGCCCGCACCGCCTCGGCCTGCCGGGTCGAGGCGTTCTTGATCGCCTGGGCCTCGTCCACCACGACCCGGTGCCAGTCGACGCCGGCCAGGTCCACCGCGTCCCGCGCCGCCACCGAGTAGGTGGTGAGGACCAGGTCCGCGTCGTGCACGGCGGTGGTGAAAGCCGCCGCCCGCGCCCGTTCCGCGCCGTGGTGCACGTGTACGCGCAACGCCGGCGCGAACTTCGCCGCCTCCCGCTGCCAGTTGCCGACAAGTGACATCGGGCAGACCAGCAGGGTCGGGCCGGCGTCCGGCGGGTCCCCGGCGAGCAGGGCGAGCAACTGCACGGTCTTGCCCAGCCCCATGTCGTCGGCGAGCACTCCGCCGAGACCGAGCGACTGGAGGAAGGCCAGCCAGGCCAGCCCCCGCCGCTGGTACGGCCGCAGCGTCCCGACGAACGACGGCGGCGGGTCGAGCGGGGTGAGCCGCCGCTCCACCGCACCGGCCAGCAGGTCGCCCAGGGGGCCGTCCGCGGCGACCTCCAGCACCGGCAGGGCGTCCGGCTGCCCCCCGTCGCCCAGCCCGAGCCGGAGCAGTTCGCCGACGGTCAGCTCCCCGGACGACCGGAGCAGCCGCAGGCCGGCGGCGAGCCGTCGGGGATCCAGCTCGACCCACCGGCCCCGCATCCGTACCAGCGGGGTCTTCAACGCCGCCAGCGCGGCCAGCTCGTCGGCCGTCATCGGCTGGTCGCCGAGGGCGACCTCCCAGCGGTAGTCGACCAGGGCGTCCATGCCGACCCCCGCGCCGGTGGCGACCGTACCGGGCGCGGTACGGCTGCGCGCCTGCAACCGGGCGCCGATCCGGGCGGACGGCCGCTGCCACCAGGACGGCAGCAGCACCGCGAAGCCGGCCGCGTGCAGCACCGGCGCGCCCTCGCGCAGGAACCGGTGCGCGCCTTCGGCGTCCAGGTCCAACCCCTCCGGGGCGGCGGTACGCAGCGCGTCGTCCAGCTCCGGCCAGAGCCGGCTGGCCCGCCCCAGCTCGGCCAGGAGTGTCTCCTGTGGAGCATCCAGGTGGGTCACCGACCCGGGGGCCGCCCAGACCGTGCCGGCGTCGGTGTGCAGGCCCGGCTCGGCGGCGACCTGGAGGCCGAACTCCACCCGCCAACGACCGCCCGCCGCCTCGACCGGGGTGGCCGGGTCGGCCGGCACCACCACCAGCGGTGCGTCGATCTCGTCATCCGGCGGCTCGACCAGCCGGAAGCTCGCCCGTACCGCGCCACCGGCCGCGTCCCGCTGCCAGCCGTCCAGCTCGGCGCGGAGGGTCTCCAGGGCCGCCCGGTCGGCGGTGAAGTCGCGGCGCGTCCCGGTGAGCGCGGCCAGCCAGTCGGGCACCGCACCGAGCCGCCGGGCCCCCCGACCCAGCGCGGCGTCGGCGAGGCCGTCCCGCACGGCGGCGTCGGTGAGCGCGTCGAGAACCTCGGCGACCAGCGCACCGGGTTCCTGGTCGGCCCCACCACCCGGCGCGGGGTGCGGCAGGCGCAGGTCGGTGGCCGCGCGGGCGGCCGGGGGCAGCGCCAGCGCCAACGACCGGGCCCAGGCCGCGTCGGTGCCGGTGAGCAGCGGCCGCCACACCGCCCGTGCGGAGACCACGGTCGACGCGTCGACGGCGGCCCCGCCGCCGGGCTGGGACGCCACCGCCGCACCACCGCCGGGCCGGGGCGGTGCCGCATCGTCGGATCGGGAGGCCGTCGCGTCCTCGGAGGACGGCTCCGGATCGGTCACGCCGGGCAGTACCCGGCCCCGCGTGGTCAGGTCGTCGGCGAAGGCGGCCACCTCGGCGAGGTGGCGAAGGGTCGCGCCGGGTACCGCGGCCAGCTCGCCGAGGCGGCGGAGCAGGGCGAGGGCGGCGTCCGGGGCGTACACCAGGACCGGGACCCGCCACCCGGCCAGGGTGACCGGCCCGCGGACCGGTTCCGCGACGGCGGTCCGGACCAGCTCCGGTGAGTCCAGCGGCGAGCCGGCCCGGGTGGGGAGGGCGACCAGCGCGGTGCCGGGGTGCGTCGGCTCGACGGTCGCGGCGGTCGCCGCGACCAGGTCGGGGTGGTCGGCGGCGAACGGGTGCGGGCGCTCCCGGGGCGCACGGCCGGGACGTCGCGGCGCGTGCGGCGGCCGGGTGCTGTCCTCCGCCCAGAGCACCAGCCCGGCGCCGGGCCACCAGAGGCCGTGGATGACCAGCACGCACTCCCCCTCGTCGACGACCCGGCCCAGGATAGGCCGCGCCGCCCGACTACCGTCGACGCCATGTCCGACCTACTCGTGATCGGTGGTCTCGGCGTGGACATCCGGGTCCGCGTGCCCGCCCTGCCGCTGCCCGCCGCCGACTCCGCCACCGTCGACCCGATCGACCTGCGCATCGGCAACACCGGTTCCGGCGTCGCTCTCGCCGCACACGCGCTGGGGCTGCGGGTCACCGTGGTGGACGTGCTCGGCGCGGACCCGGCCGGCGACGTGGTCCGGACGGCGCTGGCCGGCACGTCGGTCCGTGCGGTGCTGGCGGACGCTCCCGGTGGCACCCGCCGCTCGGTGAACCTGGTGGACCCGACCGGCCGGCGCAGTTCGCTCTACGACCCGCGTCCGTGGCACGGGCCGGCCCCGTTCACCGCCACCGAGCTGGGCGAGCTGGTCGCGGAGGCCGCGCACGTGCACGTCTCGATCATGGACTGGACGGTCGGTCTGCTGCCCGCCGTCCGGGCTGCCGTCGGCGACGGCGTGCCGCTCTCCACCGACCTGCACGACTGGGACGGCGACAATCCGTACCACCGGCCGTTCGCCGACGCCGCCGACCTGGTCTTCGTCAGCGGCGTCCGGCTGGACGACCGGGCCGGCGCGCTCGCCATGGCGCTCGCGCCGCGCACGGTCGTGGTGACCAGGGGCGCCGACGGCGCCGACCTGTATCCGGCCGGGGGCGACCCGGTCCGGGTGCCCGCCGCCGAGCCGCCCGGCCCGGTGGTCGACACGAACGGCGCCGGGGACGCCTTCGTGGCGGGCGTGGTCGCCGCCCGACGGCACGGCGCGTCGCTCACGGAAGCCGCCCGGTACGCCGCCCGGGTGGCAGCGGCGGCCTGCACCCAGGACGGCATGCAGTACCCCCCGACGCTCCTCCCCCGCCCCTGAGTCACCCCCCGGCCGGGGTCGCGCGGGGTCGCGCGGGGTCGCGCGGGGTCGCGCGGGGTCAGCGCTGCGTCGCGCGTGCCTGAGGCCGCATCTTCCCCGAAGTTGCTCGGGAGTCGGGCGCGGGGGTGGTCACACGGCGCCGGTCTCGCCGTCGGTCAGCTCGCGGAGGATGTCGGCGTGGCCGACGTGCCGGGCGGTCTCCTCGATCATGTGCACGAGGATCCAGCGCAGCGAGACCTCCCCCAACTGGGGGTGCGGCACCACGTGGTCGAGGTCGAAGCGGGCGGCCAGCTCGCGGGACCGTTCGCAGGCGGCCTCGTACGCCCCGGCCAGCTCCTCGACGGTGTCCGCGCCGGTCAGCGCGAAGCTCTCCGCGGCGTCCTCCTCCGAGGTCGGGAAGACCTCGCCGGGGCCGGGGGCGAGCAGATAGGGGAACCAGTTCCGCTCGATGAGGGTCAGATGCCGGACCAGGCCGGCGAGGGTGGTCGCCGAGGGCACCAGTCGGCGGGTGGCGTCGGCGTCGGCGAGCCCGCGCGCCTTGCGCAGGACCATCGCCCGGTGGAAGTCGAGGAAGCTGTCCAGCACGTCCCGTTCGCCGCCGGTGCGCGCCCGTACCGGACCGAGGGTCGGGTCGATCGAGATCTCCGTCATCGTCGGACCCTAGTCACCCCCGACCCGCGCCCACCGCCCCTTATGCCACCGGCGAAACGCGCTTGCGTCGCCCCCGAACAGCGCCCTCACGCCGTATGCCGCCCGCGGCTATCCGCTGCGCGCCGGCGTCGGCCGGGGCAGGATGGGCGCATGGCATCAACGGTGGAGATCCCCTTGGTCGGCGGCGCGGCCGACGGACAGAGCGTCACGGTCGAGCTGGACCCGAACGGTCGGCCGCCGCTGACCCACCACCACATCGGCGCCGAAGGGCTGGCGGGGGCGGAGATCTACGAGCTGGAGTCGGTCGACGCCGGCACCGGCACGTGGCGTTACTGCTGGCGCGGTCCGGCGGTCTGACCCGGCGCAGGCACCCAGCCGGCCCGTGACCCGGCGCAGGCACCCAGCCGGCCCCAGGCCCGGCGCAGGCACCCCGGCCCGCTCAGGCGCCCAGTCGGCTCAGTGCCTGGTTGCGAATGCTGTCCAGCACCGAGCGGGTGACCTGGGAGGTGGCGCGGGCGTCGTCGCAGACCTCGGCCACCCGGCGCGCGGTGGCCTCGGCACGTTGCTCCCGCTCGTCCCAGAGCCGGTCGACCTCGGCCAGCAACGGGCCCTCGACCTCCCGTTCCACGCCCCGCAGGGCCGGTACGCCGAGGCGTTGGGCCAGGTCGAAGACCTTCCCCGCGTACGGCAGGGGGAGGAACGGGGTGCCCACCATCGCGGCGAAGATCAGGAAGTGCAGCCGCATGCCGACCGCCAGGTCGAAGTGACGCATCAGCCCGAGAATCTGTTGCGGCGAGTACGTGCCGTGCAGGATCCGGCCGTGGTCGGCGGCGGTCATGTGCGACAGCACGCCGTGCGAGTGCCGGATGTCGTCGCGCTCCATCGGGACGAACAGCACGTGCGCGTCGATCCGGTGCACCAGGAAGTCACCGATCTGGGCGAGCAGTCGGTGGTAGCCGTCGACGTCGAGCCGTTCGGCGGCCCGGCCCGGTTCCCGGACACTCATCCCGACCAGCCGCTTGCCGGCCGGCACCCCCTCCTCGCGGAGCAGGTGGGCGGGGAAGTCCTCGGGTTCGAGCAGGAACGCCGGGTCGGCGGTGACGGTGATCGGGTTGAGCAGGCCGGCCTCCTCCAGCACCATCCGGGACTCCTGGTCCCGCACGGTGACCTGGGTGGCGCCGGCCAGCGTCTCGCGCACCATCCCGGTGTCCACGCCGTCGCTGAGCGGACCCACGCCGACCGCGTACGTCAGCAGCGGCAGTCCGCGCTCCTGGGCGACCCGGACCACCCGCAGGTAGCGGCGCGCCTCACGGTCGTAGAGGATCCCGCCGCCGCCGAGGATCAGCAGGTCGAGCTGGGCCAGCACGAGCGCGGAGTCGGTGCGGCTCACGCCCTCCCAGGGCACCGCCTCGACCTGGGGGTGGGCGATGCGGGTGTGGGCGGGGTTGCGGGAGAAGACGATGATCCGCGCGTTCGGTTCCTGCTCCCGCAGGTCGGCCAGCAATCCGGTGAGAATCGCCTCGTCACCGAGGTTGCGACCGCCGTACGAGCCGAGAATCCCGATGGTCAGACCGGCGCCATGCGTCATCCGTCGCCCCTCCTCGGAGTGCGTCCGGGGAGGTCTTCCCGGTGCGCCGGGGAACAGTCCTCGGCTCAGCCCGCGCCGGTGGTCCCGACCAGGCGGGACACCAGCGCCGCCACCACCGCGTCCGGGTCGAAACCGGCGTCGATCGAGGTGGTGAGCAGGTCCAGCAGCAGCCCGTCGACCGCGTAGTGCAGCAGGGCCACCTCGAACCCTCCGCCGGGCAGCCCGGCGGCCAGGTGGAAGGCGACGTCCTCGCGGTAGCCCCGGCGCAGCGTGTCGCCGAGGATCCGGGCCAGGTCGGGGCGGCGGGCGGCCTCCAGCCGCAGCTCGATCAGGGCCCGGGTGAGGTCGGGCTGGCGGGTGGTGCGTTCGACGATGTAGCGGACGTAGTCGGTCAGCAGCGCCGGCGAGGGCTGCCGGGCGCCCAACTCGGCCAGCACGGCCTGGTCCGGGGCGAACCGCTCCATGATCCGTTCCCCGAGCGCGCCGAGCAGGGCGTCGCGGGACCGGAAGTAGTTGGAGGCGGTGCCGAGCGGCACCCCGGCCTCGGCGTCGACCGCCCGGTGGGTGAGCCCGCGCGCGCCGGTGGCGGCCAGGACCCGCAACCCCGCGTCGGCCAGGGCCGCCCGCCGCTCCGTGTTCCGTGCCACGAAAAGACCCTAGCAACAACCACGACACCTGTCGTACGCTGACAACCACAACATCCGTAGTGATCAGGGAGTCCGCTTGCGCAAGCTCGTCTACTACGTCGCCAGCACGCTCGACGGCTTCATCGCCGCTCCGGACGGGTCCCCCGACTTCTTCGGCCTGGCACCGGACCTGGCCGCGCACATCGCGGCGCACTGGCCGCAGACCCTGCCCACCTTCACCCACCCCGAATTCGGCATCGACGGTCCGCCGCGAGGTCGTTTCGACGCGGTGCTGATGGGCCGCGCCACGTACGACCCGGCCCTGAAGATCGGAATCACCAGCCCGTACGCCCACCTGCGGCAGTACGTCTTCTCCCGCTCGCTGCCCCCGGCCACCGACCCGGAGGTGGAAATCGTCGCCGGCGACCCGGTCGAGTTCGTCCGGGCGCTCAAGCGGGAGCCCGGCCGCGACATCTGGCTCTGCGGCGGTGGTGACCTCGCCGGGCAACTCCTGCCCGAGGTCGACGAGCTGGTGCTGAAGCTCAACCCGGTGGTGGTCGGCAGCGGCGTTCCGCTGGCCACGCGCGGATTCGACCCGCACCGGTTCAACCTGACCGACGCCCGCCCGCTGGAGTCCGGCGTGGCGGTGCTGCGCTACATCCGCCGGGAAGCGGCGTAACCGGATTGCCGGGCTCCGCCTCGCAGGGCCACAGTGGAGCGATGCGTACCCGGATGAGCTGGGCCGACCTGCCCGCCGACGTGCGGGCTGCCGTCGAGAGCCTGCTCGGCGACCGGGTGGTCGAGGCGGTGTCGCAGCCAGGGGGCTGGTCCCCCGGCACCGCCGACCGGGTCCGCACCGCCGGTGGCCGGCGCGCGTTCGTCAAGACAGCGTGCGCGGCGACGAACGCGCACAGCGTCCACCTGCACCGCGCGGAGGCCCGAATCACGGCGGCGCTCCCGGCGTACGCTCCGACGCCCCGCCTGCTCGGCGTCCACGACGACGGCGAGTGGGTGGCGCTGGTCCTGAGTGACGTGGACGGGCGGCACCCGGCGACGCCGTGGCGCGCCGACGAGCTCGACGCCGTGCTCGACGCGCTGGCGGCGATGGCGGCCGCCCTCACCCCCAACCCGGTCGCCCACGCGCCGACCGCGGCGGCGCAGCTCGCCCCGGACTTCGCCGGCTGGCACCGGATCGCCGCCGATCCGCCGGCCGACCTGGATCCGTGGGTCCGCGCCCACCTCGACGAGCTGCGCGACGCCGCCGACCACGGCCTCGCCGCACTGCGCGGCGACACCCTCTGCCACATCGACCTGCGCGCTGACAACCTGCTCGTCGACGCCGCCGGCCGGGTGACCGTGGTGGACTGGCCACACGCCGGCCGGGGTCCGGCCTGGCTGGACACCGCGATCATGCTGGTCAACGTGGAGCTGCACGGCGGGCACGACGTGGCCGCCCTGTTCCGTCGGTCCCCGCTCACCTCGGACGTCGCGCCGGAAACCCTGACCGGCGTGTACGCGGGACTGGCCGGCTTCTTCACCGACGGCGCCCGGCAGCCACCGCCGCCCGGTCTGCCCACCGTCCGCGCCTTCCAGCGGGACCAGGCGCGGGCCCTGCTCCGCTGGCTGGCCCGCCGCATCACGTGACGCCCGCCCCGCCGGCCCAGCCGGCCCCGCGACCGCCCCCGTCGGACCCCGCGAGCGGTCGCGGGTCGGCTCAGCCCGGGGCGATGGTCGGATGAGCGAGGAACGGCAGCACTGCCCGGGGCAGCGCGGGCGAGCCGACGACGTCGCGATGGGTCAACCCCGGCAGCACCGCCAGCCGGGCCGCCGGACGGGCGGTGCCGTCCCCGCCCGGATCCCGGTGGCCGCCGCCGAGCAGCCCGAAGAACTCCACCATGTGCGCGGTGGACACCGAGTCGGCGTCGGCGAAGACCAGCAGGGTGGGCAGCGTCAACGTGGACACCGCGGCGGACCAGTCGTAGTCGCGACGCAGCAGCTCGCCGGACTTCGCCCACAGCCGGGGCCAGTCCTGCGGCCGGGGCGCGACGCGGTCGTAGAGCCGGTGCGCCGGGGTGCCCCGCATCCGCTCGCCGGACGCCTCGTCCTGCCCCGCCATCGCGGCGAGCACCTCCGGGTACCACCCGCCGTGGCGGCAGGGCGCCGAGACGACGACCAGCCGGCGGACCAGCGCCCGGTGCTGGATCGCGGTACGCAGGGCCACTCCGCCGCCGAGCGAATAGCCCAGCACGTCCGCCCCGGTCAACCCGAGGTGGCCGATCAGCGCGGCGACGTCGTCGGCCATCGACTCGTACCGCAGCGGACGCCCGACATCGGCGGTGCGTCCGTGTCCCTGGAGGTCCACCGCGATCACCCGGTGGTGCGCGGCCAGCGCCGGGAGGATCGGCGCGAACGTCCCCGTCGCGCCGTACCCGCCGTGCAGCAGCACCAACGGTCGACCGCTGCCGTGCTCCTCGTACCACAGGCGCAGCCCGCCGACCTCCGCGTAGCTCATCCCCCCATCCAAGCCGGACCCGCGCCGCGGGGGGCCGGGATCAGGTCAGGCCGAGGAAGGCGGATACCGCGACGAGCGCCCCGGCCACCGCCCCGGCGACCACCTGGCCGGGCGTGTGGTCGGCCAGTCGCACCCGCGACCAGCCCACCAGCCCCACCAGCGCCACCGCCGGGACCAGCGCCGGCCCGAACAGCACGACCAGCACGGCCACCGAGCCGGCCGCGACGGCGGCGTGGACGCTCAACTTCCAGACCTGGTTGACCAGGGTGACCATGAGCCCGACGCCGAACATCACCACGACCATCGCGACCAGCGGCCGGGGCGCGCCCAGCAGGACCAGCACGGCCAGGCCGACGAGCACCGACAGGAGGCCCAGCACCAGCGGCGTCCGGCGCTGCTCGCGTACGCCGATGTGGTGGTCGGTGAGCCGGCCCCGCCGCACGCCCCACCAGATGACGAAGTACGGCACGACGGCGCAGAAGAGGACCGCGACCGCCGCCCAGCCGAGGCCGACGCCCACGGCGGGGGCGGTGTCGTGCACGGCGACGACCACCGGCATCACCGCGGCGAGGACGGCCGGCGCGAACACCTCGGTGACCGCCCGCGCCACCCGATCCGCCGCGGAGCCGGCAGGTGCGTCGATGGTCTCGCTCACCCGGGCGCCGCGACCGCACCGCGCCGGGCCAGGAAGTGCCGGATCGACGCCGCGACGTCCGGCCGGCGGAGATCCAACCCGCCGTGCGCGCCGTCGGCGACGGTGACGTGCACCGGGTGGCCGGCGGCGACCAGCGCGGCAGCGAGGGCGAGCGTCTGGGTCGGGGGTACGGCGACGTCGTCCAGGCCGTGTGCGAGCAGCACCGGCGTGCCGGAACCGGCGTGCGGTGCGACGGCGACGTCCAGGGTGGCGGCGTCGTCGGAGCTGGGCAGGTGCCCCAGCAGCCGGTGCCACGGATTCCCCTCGGCACGGGCGCGGGGCCAGTCGGCGGCCAGCGGGTCGGTGGGCGCGGCGAGAGCCAGCACCGCCGCGACGTCCCCGGGCCGGTCCACGCCACGCAACCCCAGGTGCAGAGCGAGATGCCCCCCGGCGGAGGTACCCGCGACGAGGAGCGGCCGGCCCGGTACGCGGGCGGCACGGGCCTCGGCACGCAGGTCGTCGAGCTGCGCCGGCCAGGTCGCCTCGCCGCTGAGCCGGTAGCGGGCGTGCACCACCCGCAACCCCAGATCCTCGAAGAGCGATACGTCGGTGGTTTCCCGCGTGTACCACCCACCGCCGTGCACCCACAGCAAGACAGGTCGGTCCCCCATGGCCGGCGATCCTACGAGGACCGGAGGGCGTCCGCTGTCCCCTCCGGTCCCCGTCCGGGGGTCACCCGTCGACGGAGCCGAATTCCGGCGCACCGGCGGCGTCGTAGGTGGCCATCAGCACACCGCTGCCGGAGGTCCGGCTGTCGGTGAGGCGCAGGCCCGTCGGGGGCACGCCGTCGGCGAAGAGTCGCCGGCCGCGTCCGAGGACGACCGGGAAGACCAGCAGCCGGTACGTGTCGACCAGCCCCTCCCGCATCAGGGACTGGACGAGGGTGGCGCTGCCGTGCACCTGGAGTTCGCGACCGGGCTGGTCCTTCAGCTCGGTCACCGCCTTGCCGAGATCCCCGTCCAGCGCCTGGGCGCCGTTCCAGGGGGCCAGGTCGTCGGGGTGGCCGGTGGCGACGTGCTTGGGCAGCCGGTTGAGTGCGAGCCCGACCTCGTCGCCGGGCTCCTCCGCGTTCGGCCAGTAGCCGGCGAAGATGTCGTACGTCCGCCGGCCGAGCAGGAACGCGTCCGCCTCCTTGAAGATCTCGGTCATGTACCCGCCGACCGCGTCGTCGAAGTGCGGCGGCAGCCAGCCGCCGAGGTCGAAGCCGCCGCTGCGGTCCTCGTCGGGTCCTCCGGGGGCCTGGTGGACGCCGTCCAGGGTCAGGAAGCTGGTGACCGTGAGTCGCATGATTGTCCTCCTGGTGTGTCGGTGTCGTGTCCGTCTCTCACCCTGTCGACGGTCGGGCCGCCGCCGGTTCGACACTCCATCGAGGCCGACAATGTGACCTGGGTCACAGGAACGCGTCGCGCTCGGCGGCGTCGATGGCGGCGTCGCTGATCCAGACCATGCCGACCAGCAGGGCCAGCGCCAGCCCGCCCATGATCGCGAAGACCGCGCGGAGACCGAACGCCTCGGCCAGCAGACCGCCGGCCGCCGCCCCGAGGGGCAGGCTGCCCCAGGAGACCAGCCGGTAGCCGCTGTTGACCCGACCGAGCAGCCGGTCCGGAACGATCCGCTGGCGCAGCGACACCGTGATCACGTTCCACGCGGCGAGCAGGATCCCGCCACCGAAGAAGACCGCGCCGATCACGAACGGGTCGGTGCTCAGCGCCGGCACGCCGACGATCGCGGCAGCGGCCCCCATCGACACGCCGAGCGCCAGGGCGCGGCCGAGCCGGCGTTCGAGCCACGGGGCGGCCAGCGACCCGAGCACGACGCCGGCGGCGATGGCGGTCATCAGGAGCCCGTATCCGGGCGCGGTGAGCCCGACCGCGGAGTCGGGACCCACCGCGTAGAGCACCAGCACGCCGAACACCGCGTTCGAGGTGAAGTTGCTGCCACCCACCATGACCGCCAAGGTGCGCAGCACCCGGTGCCGCCAGAGGAAGCGCAACCCTTCGGCGATGTCCGCGCGCAGGGTGGTGTCGCCCACCCGCTCCACCCGGAACCGGCCACCGGTCACCAGCAGCGCCGCGACCGCGACCGCCCACAGCCCGGCCGGCCCGGCCACCGCGACGGCCGCGCCGCCGACCACCAGGAAGCCGGCCAGCGGCGGACCGACGAACTGGTTCGCGGCCAGCTCGACGGCGTGCAGCCGGCCGTTGGCCCGGGGCAACAGGTGGCGCGGAACGAGCTGCGGCAGGATCGACTGACCGGCGGTGTCATGGAGGGTCTCGGCGGTGCCCGCGGCGAACGCCACCACATAGAGCAGCCAGATCGAGTCGGCGTCGAGGGCCACCGCCAGGGCCAGCCCGCCGGCCAGGGCAGCGCGCAGCGAATTGGCGACGATCATGACCCGACGCCGGTCGAGCCGGTCGACGACGGCTCCCGCCGGCAGCGCGAACAGCAGCCACGGCAGGCTGAACGCGACCGCCACCCCGGCCACCAACGCCGGCGAACCGGTGTAACCGACGGCGACCAGCGGCAGCCCGACCTTCACGATCCCGTCGGCGAGGTTGGAGACCGCCGACGCGGACCAGAACCGCCAGTACCGGCCACCCAGCCGCTCCGGCTGCGGGCGGGCCGCCACCGGCGTACGCGTCCCCGCCCGCTCCCCCGCCGTCACCCGGTCGATGGTGGCAGACAGCCACCCCGCCCCGCCGTCCCATCAGCAACCCGCCCACCACCGAAACCACGGGACACTCCGGTCAGCGGGGCAATTAGCCCAATTGAGCAGTCAAGACGCAAGAAAAGTGTTGTGGTGGTCAACGCACCATATGCACTGTATATACCGCTTCGGGCGAGTCGCGACCAGCGAGACGCTCCTGCGAGCAGTACCCACGGAGGGTGTTCTGTGAAGGTTAAAAGCATTCATCGTCTTCGGCGGGCAGGTCTGCCAGCGCTCGCCGTTTCCGCGGCCGTCGCGGTGGCCGCCTCCCTGCTGGCTCTCAGCGGGACCGCCGCCAACGCCCAGGACGCGCCGGTGGGCCTCGGGACGGCCGGCAACTTCTCCGTCCTCGCCGGGGCCGAGCCCACCAACACCGGGCCGAGCTTCCTGGCCCAGAACCTCGGACGGTTCCCGGGGAACACCGCGTCCGGCTTCGGGACGGCGACGATCGGCGGCGAGGTCCATCTCGGCGACGCGGTGGCTCTACAGGCCCAGAGCGACCTGACCACGGCCTTCAACGACGCCGCCGGTCGGACGCCGTTCACCAACCTCCCCGCCGAACTGGGCGGCAACACCCTCAACCCCGGGGTCTACCGGATCGGCGCGGCGCAGCTGACCGGCGCGTTGACGCTCAACGCCCAGGGCGACCCCCAGGCCGTGTTCATCTTCCAGGTCGACTCCGCGCTGACCACCGCGTCGGACAGCAGCGTCGTCCTCATCAACGGCGCTTCGCCCTGCAACGTCTTCTGGAAGATCGGCAGCTCGGCGACGATCGGCACGGGAACCACGTTCGTGGGCACCATCATGGCGCAGGCGTCGATCACGATGGCCACGGGCGCGACTCTCCAGGGCCGGGCACTCGCCCGGACGGCCGCCGTAACCCTCGACACCAACGTCATCACCGCTCCCCTGTGCGCGGGTCCCACCGGTCCGCCCGGCCCCACCGGCCCACCCGGCCCCACCGGCGCACCCGGCCCCACCGGCGCACCCGGTCCCAGCGGGCCGCCTGGTAGTCCTGGCGCCCCGGGCAGCCCTGGCGCTCCCGGCAGTCCCGGCGCTCCCGGCAGCCCCGGCGCCCCAGGTGCACCCGGCAGTCCCGGCGCTCCCGGCGCTCCCGGCAGTCCTGGCGCTCCTGGCGCCCCCGGCGCTCCCGGCAGTCCTGGCGCTCCTGGCGCTCCCGGTGCACCCGGCGCTCCCGGTGCACCCGGCGCTCCCGGTGCACCCGGCGCTCCCGGTGCTCCCGGCAGTCCTGGCGCCCCCGGCGCCCCCGGCGCACCCGGTCTACCCGGTGCACCCGGCGCTCCCGGTGGCCCCGGCGCTCCCGGTGGCCCCGGCGGCCCAGGTGCCCCCGGCGGCCCAGGTGCCCCCGGCGGCCCGCACGGCAAGCCCGACATGCTGCCGGTGACCAGCGGTGACCCGGTCCCGACCATGGCTGGCGTGGGAAGCGTCATGGTCGCCCTGGGCGGGCTCATGTTCTTCCTCTCCCGGCGTCATCGGACACGCCAGTCCTGATCAGCACCCCCGAGGGGGCGCGACAGGAGGTTGGGCGACGCAGGGCGAAAGGCGATCGGGGCGCTGGGCGCACCACGGGATCGGCAACCTGACGCCCTGCCTACCGTCCACCCGTGCGCCTGGAGAGTGGATCATCCCCGGCCCGCCACGTCGAACGGACCTTGACACAGGTTCGGACGTCGGCGGGTCGGGGCGGTCCGGGCGGCCTCCACGCCGGACGCTGGACTCCGGGCCTTCCGCTTCAGCCGCATAGCGTCAGGCGTTACGGCTTCAGGACGCCGACGGCAACGGTCGTCGCACGCTCAGCCGGCGGCGTGAGCAACCCGATCCGTCAGCGGTCGACGGTGGTCGTCGGATCGGTGGTGGGCGCGGCAGGTTTCGAACCTGCGACCCTGCGCCCGCTGGCGGCCACGGCCGTCGGATATCGAACGCGGGCTGCCGGCGGCGCGTCCGCGAGGGTCGCAGCCGGGTCCCCATTGTTTGTAGTGTGCCGAAATGACAAGAAGCCAGCGACTCGCGGACCAGTTGGACCGGCACTGGCACAAGAACCTGTGGCCGCGGCTGCACGGTCTTACCGACGAGGAGTACTTCTGGGAGCCGGTACGCGGCTGCTGGAGCATCCGCCCACGTGGCACGTCGGCCGCACCGATGTCGGCGGGTTCGGGGGAATGGACGATGGACTCCGCGTCCCCTGACCCGGCGCCGGCGCCGGCGCCGGCGCCGGTGACCACGATCGCCTGGCGGCTGGCGCACATCATCGTCTCCTGCCTGGGCTATCGGGTCGGCTGGCACTTCGGCGGCCAGGACGTCGACTCCCAGACATTCGCCTACGCGGGGACCGCTGACGAGGCGCTGAAACAGCTCGATGAAATGTATGGGAGATGGAACGCGGGGGTCCGCGAGCTCTCGGACGCTGACCTGGAAAATCCACCCACGGTGGGTCCCGAGCGGTTTCCCATGGAGGGCATCGTCCTGCACGTCAACAGGGAGCTGATCCATCACGGCGCCGAGATTTCCCTGCTGCGCGACCTCTACCGCTGGCAGGACGGAGCCGTACCGCGCCAGAATATGACTTTCCGGTAACCGACGATCGAGCTTGGAAACCTACGTCGTCGCCGCGACGCCCGGGCTCCGGCGTGGTGAACTACTGGCCTGCGCTGGTCGGACCTCGATCTCGACAACGGCATGGCGGCCATCGGTCAGACCGTTCAGCGGGCTGGCGGGAAGCTGCAGCACGATCTTCGGCACACGGTGGTGTCGCTGCTGATGGAGCTGGGCGTCCCGCCGCACGTCGCCCAGGCCATCGCCCGGCACGCCGACGTTGCTGTCACCGCCCCGGGAAGTGATCTTCTCGGGGCGGTTTCCGCTGATGACACCTGGTGGGCGCGGCAGGTTTCGAACCTGCGACCCCTCGCTTGTAAGGCGAGTGCTCTCCCACTGAGCTACGCGCCCGGAACGCCCGTACGGCGGCCGGTGGCTGGCAAGCTTACCCTGCCCACCACCGGCCCCGGGATCCGGATCAGCCGGCGACGGCCTCGGTCAGCGCCTTGCGCCAGCCCTGCTGGTCGCGTGCCTCGCCCGGCATGTTCATCTCGGCGAAGCGGACCACGCCGGCCTTGTCGATCACGAAGGTGCCCCGGTTGGCGATGCCGGCGACCTCGTTGAAGACCCCGTACGCCTGGGCGACCGCGCCGTGCGGCCAGAAGTCGGCCAGCAGCGGGAACTGGTAGCCCTCCCGGTCGGCCCAGATCTTGTGGGCGTAGACCGAGTCGACGCTGACGGTGAGGATCTGGACGTCGTCGTTGACGTAGTCGTTCAGGTTGTCCCGCACCTCGCACAGCTCGCCCTGGCAGATGCCGGTGAAGGCGAGCGGGTAGAAGACCAGCAGCACGGTACGCGTGCCCCGGAAGTCGGCGAGCCGGACCTCCTGGTTGTTTTGGTCCTTGAGCACGAAGTCGGGCGCCTCGGCGCCAACCTCGATGGGCATGCGAACTCCTCGGAAGTCGGGGTCTGCGCGGCACCAGCCTGTCACGGGCCCGAGCCGCGGTGCGGGAGGCGGTGGGCTACTTCTTGGCCTTGGCCCCGCGGCGGAGCACCAGGCGGGCGCCGCTCCAGTCCCGGCCGGCGTTGACCGTCGAGGTCTGCTGGAGGCCGGCGGTGGGCGCGGACTCGGCGATCTCGCTCGGCTCGACGTGCCCCTCGCGGCCCGCCTTGGGCGTGAGGAGCCACACGACTCCGTTGTCGGCCAGCGGGCCGAGGGCGTCGACGAGGAGTTCGAAGAGATCACCGTCGCCGTCGCGGTACCACACCAGCACCGCGTCGACCACCTCGTCGGTGTCCTCGTCGACCAGTTCTCCACAGCGGTCGGTAAGGGCGTCCCGGAGATCCTGGTCGACGTCGTCGTCGTACCCCATCTCCATGACGACCATCCCCGGTTCCATTCCGAACCGGTCCGCCAGGCTGCGTACCCCGTCGGCGGCCTGACCAGCGGTCGCGCTCACTGTCGCGTGCCTCCTCATCTCGTCCCTGCTCGCGACGTCGTGCGACGCCGTCAGGCAAAGTCCACACAGTTGTGGGCCCTCGCGCAAGTGGCGCACCGGGTGGAACGGAATTTACCGTGCCAGCAGCGTGCGGGCACCCTGGGTAATGGCATCCTCGGAAACCAGAACCTGACGCGCGGCCGGGCCTAATGGTACAAACGAGTCGACTCCGGCAACTCGCCGCGCCGCCCCGACGTACCCACCGTCGACCAGCGCGGCGATCACCCCCTCGCCGACCCCACCGGACCGGCGCGTCTCGTCGACCACCAGCACCCGGCCGGTCGCCGCCGCCTCCCGGACCAGATCCGCGACCGGCAGCGGGGCGAGCCACCGCAGGTCCACGACGCGGGTGCCGACCCCCTCCTCGGCCAGCGTGGCCGCCGCCCGCAGCGACATCCGCACCCCGTTACCGAACGTCACGATGGTCAGATCCTCGGCGGAGCCGACGCCGTAGACCCGGGCCCGGCCCACCGGCACGTGCCCGCCGGTCCACGCGCCCGGCTCCGGGTACTCCGCCAGCCACTGGTTGTCGCCCTCGGCGTACAGGTCGCGGGTGTGGTAGAGCGCGATCGGCTCCAGGAAGACGCAGACGCTGCCGTCGACCGCCGCGCTGGCCAGGCAGGTTCGCAGCATGGCCGCCGCGTCGTCCGGCCGCGCCGGCACCGCGATCAACAGGCCCGGCACATCCCGGAGTACGGCCACCGAGTTGTCGTTGTGGAAGTGCCCGCCGAAGCCCTCCTGGTACGCGAGCCCGGCCACCCGCACCACCATCGGGTTGCGGAACGCCCCGGAGGAGAAGAACTGCATGCTGGCCGCCTCGCCGCGCAGCTGGTCCTCGGCGTTGTGCAGGTACGCGAGGTACTGGATCTCCGGCACCGGCAGCATCCCGGCCAGCCCGGCGCCGAGGCCCAGGCCGAGGATGGAGGTCTCGTCGAGCAGGGTGTCGAAGACCCGGGCCGGGCCGAACCGGTCCCGCAGGCCCTTGGTGACCCCGTACACCCCGCCCTTGGCGGCGACGTCCTCGCCGAAGACGGCCATCCGTGGGTGGTCGAGCATCGCGTCGGCGAGCGCGGCGTTGATGCTCTGCGCGAGGGTGAGCGGCCCGGACAGCTCCGGTGGCTTGCCGCCGAACGCCTCGGTCCGGGCGGCGGCGCCGGGGCCGCTGGCCCGGGACGCCGCGTCGGCGACCGCCCGCGCCACCCGCGCCGGCCGGCGGGGGGCCAGCGGGGTGACCACCTCGGCCGGGGTGGTGAGTTTCGGCTCGTCGAGCACCTCCTCGGCGACGCGGCGCACCTCCCAGCCGATCCGGTCGTACCGGGCCAGCAGGTCCGCGCCGGAGGCGACACCGGCCCGGACCAGCGTCGCGGCGGTGGCGGCGACCGGATCCCGGTCCAGGTCGGCCTCGATCTCGGCGGTGCCGCGGTACGCGGTTTCGGCGTCCGCTCCGGCGTGTCCCATCAGCCGCACCGTCGACAGGTGCAGCACCGCCGGGCGCCGGTGCCGGCGCACCCAGGCCGCCGCCTCGGCCGCCACCGCGTACGTCCCGACGACGTCGCCGCCGTCGGCGGCGAAGTAGCGGATCCCCGGCCGGGAGCGCAGCATGGTCTGCACCCAGCCCTTCGGGGAGCGGACGCTGATGCCGAGCCCGTTGTCCTCGCAGACGAACAGCACCGGGATGCGCAGGCCGGTGTGGTCGTACCAGCCGGCGGTGTTGAACGCCGCGGTCGCGCTGGCGTGGTTGACCGAGGCGTCGCCGAACGAGCAGACCACGATCGCGTCCGCCGGCCAGGGCGCGGGCGACGCTCCTCCGCCGCCCGGGAGCTGGCCGTCACCGGTGCGGCGGCCCGACGTGTCCAGCCGGCGCAGCCGCTCCACGGCCAGGCCCATGCCGACCGCGCGGGGCAGGTGCGAGGCGATGGTGGAGGTGGTCGGCACGACGGCCAGGTCGGCCCGGCCGAACACCTTGTGCCGGCCACCGGCGATCGGCTCCCGGCTGGAGGCGACCATGCCGCGCAGCACGTCGCGGGCCGCGTCGGCGTACCCGGGGGCGAGCGCGGACGCAACGGGCCCGGCGGTGTCGTTGTCCTCGCCGGCCGGCGGGTCCGGGGGCGTCTCGGCGTCGCCGGTGGCGGCCGGGTCGCGCGGCTCGGGGGCGGCCTCGGCGACGGAGGCGGCGGCCGGATCGCGCGGCTCGGGAGCGGCCTCGGCGGCGGTGGCGGGGGAATCGGCGCCGGACGCGGTGGCCTGGGCGGCGCGGACGCAGTAGAAGGCGCCGGAGCGGTAGTGCAGCAGCGCCGGGTCGGTGGGGCGCAGCGCGGCGGCGACCGCCGCGTTGCCCTCGTGGCCGGCGGAACCGATCGTGTAGAAGCCCTCCCCGAAGCTGCGCAGCCAGCGGGCGGCCAGGTCCAGTTGGCGGCTGACGGCCTGGGCGTCGAAGAGGTCGAGCACCTGCGCGCCGGTCAGGGCCGCGTCGTCGGTCACCGGCTCGCCCGGGTCACGCCGCTCGTCGGCGGCGCCCAGCGCGGTCAGCCTGTCGCGGAACCGGTCGTCGAGATCTTGCGGGGAGGTCACGTCCGACAGCATTACCGACGAGCGCCATCGTCGCCCACTGGGACACGAACCGTGTCTAGCTGCCGCAGTCCTCCGGGCAGCCGCCGTCGGAGACCTTCCACACCAGCTCACGGAGGGTGGACAGCTCGGCGGTGCTCAGCGCGGCCAGCAGCCGGGAGTCGGACATCACCTGGTGCACCCGGGCCCGCGTCCGGCACCCGGCCTCGGTGACCACGAGGGTCTTCTGCCGCCGGTCGGCGGGGTCGACGCGGCGCTCCACCAGGCCCGCCTGCTCCAGCTTGTCGACCAGGGCGGTCACGTTGGACCGGTCGCAGCGCAGCTGCTCGGCGAGGTCGCGGGCCGGCAGCGGGCGGTCCGGGTCGAGTTCGTGCAGCGCCCGGGCGGCGGCCGGGGTGAGGCCCAGCTCGGCGATCTCGACGTCCTGGTAGTGCCGGATCGCCGAGGCGATGTGCATGATGCGGCGCACGGTGTCGCCGGCCAGGTCGGCCCGGTCGCCCACCTCGGGTCCGGCCGGGGAAACGGTGCTCTGCGCCATGCCTCACATCCTACTTGCCATTCAATAGTTGAGCACATCTACTATGTAGCAGCTCACGCATTTGCCGGTGGGCAACGACAAGAGGAGACTGCCATGTCCGACTTTTCGGTCCTCGCCATCTCGGGGAGCCTGCGCGACGCGTCGTTCAACACCGCGCTGATCCGGGCCGCGCAGCGGTTCGCCCCCGAGGGCATGACCATCGAGCGGTACCGGAACCTGGCCGCGATCCCGGCCTTCAACGAGGACATCGAGCCCGAGCCGCCCGCCCCCGTGGTGGACCTGCGCGAGCGGATCGCCGCCGCCGACGCGCTGCTGATCGCCACCCCGGAGTACAACTACGGTGTGCCGGGCGTGCTCAAGAACGCCCTGGACTGGGCCTCCCGACCGAGCTTCCCGGTCACCTCCTGGGTGTCGCCGTTGGCGCACAAGCCGGTGGCGATCATGGGTGCGGCACCGACCGGCATGGGCACCGTGCGGGCCCAGCTCCAGCTGCGGCAGCTCTTCCTGTGGACGGACTCCGCCGTGCTCAGCAAGCCGGAGATCATCGTCACCAACGCCCACGAGAAGCTGACCGTCGACGGGGACGTCAAGGACGAGACGACCGAGGCGCTGCTGCGCGGCCTGCTCGACGCCCTGGGCACCCGCATCGGCATCGCCCGGCTCGCCGCCACCGCCTGAGGTGTAAGGAAGGGCCCCCGCTTAACGCCCGCGGTAGAGGAAGGGCCCCCTGTTAACACAGCCCGTCCGGCCGAACGGACGTGGTGGTCCCGGACCACCACGTCCGTTTCCGCATGCAGCGGCCCCTTGCCTTGGCGGCCGGGCGCATCGCGCGTATCGTGTGTTCAGAACTTACTGAACATTCGAAATGGGGGATCATGCCGGAACTCTCCGACCAGCGCCGGTACGCCGAGGACGCCGCCGTCGTCCTGAGCGGGCTGGGCCTGCCGCCCGCGTACGGCAAGCTGCTCGGCTGGCTGCTGATCTGCGATCCGCCCGGCCAGACCAGCGCACAGTTGTCCGCCGCGCTCGGGCTCTCCAAGGGCTCGGTCAGCACCGGCATGCGAATGCTGGAGAGCAGCGGGCTGGCCCGCCGGGTGCCGGTGCCGGGTCACCGCGGCCACGCGTACGAGGTCCGGCCGGACGCGGTCATCCGGATCGCCGCCGACGCCAGCAAGTTCCGGGTGTTCCGGGAGCTGATGGAGCGCGGACTGAAGGTGGTCGGCGGCGACGACGCCCCGGGCACCGAGCGGCTGCGGATGATGCGCGACTTCTACGCCTTCATCGAGGACGAGATGCCGCGCCTGGTGGAACGTTTCGAGGCCGAGTACGGGGCGAAGGGAGACCACGATGGCTGAGCCCGCCATCCACACCGAGGGACTGGTCAAGACGTACGGCCGCAACCGCGGCCTGACCGGTCTGGACCTGCGGGTCGAGCCCGGGGAGGTGTACGGCTTCCTCGGCCCGAACGGCGCCGGCAAGTCCACCACCATCCGGCTGCTGCTGGACCTGATCCGGCCCACCGCCGGCCGGGTCCGGGTGCTCGGCGCCGACCCGCGACGCGACGGCGTGGCGCTGCGGCGGCGGATCGGCTACCTGGCCGGCGACTTCGTCGTCGACGGCCGGCAGACCGCCCGGGAGCTGCTCACCTACCTCGGCAACCTGCGGGGTGGGGTGCCGCGCGCCCGGGTCGACGCGCTGGCCGCCCGGCTGGACCTGGACCTGGGCCGGCCGATCAGGGGCCTCAGCAAGGGCAACCGGCAGAAGGTCGGCGTGGTGCAGGCGTTCATGCACTCCCCCGAACTGCTGATCCTCGACGAACCCACCAGCGGACTCGACCCGTTCCTGCAACACGAGTTCCTGGCCATGGTCCGCGAGGCGCGCGCCGAGGGCCGCACCGTCTTCATGTCGTCGCACGTGATGAGCGAGGTGCAGCAGACCGCCGACCGGGTCGGCATCGTCCGCGACGGGCGGATGGTCACCGTCGCCCGGGTCGAGGAGCTGCGCGAGCGGGCCGTACGCAAGGTCGAGGTGACCTTCGCCGAGCCGGTCGACGCGGCGGAGTTCGCCGCCCTGCCCGGCGTCAGTGAGGTCACCGTCGCCGGCACGGTCCTGCGCTGCCGGCTCGACGGTCGCGCCGACGCGCTGGTCAAGGCCGCCGCCGCGCACACCGCCGTCGGGCTGCTCTGCGAGGAGCCCGACCTGGAGGAACTCTTCTTCGGCTACTACTCCCGTGAGGAGGCCACCCGTGCTGTTGCGTGACCCGTTCACCAAGGCGCTGCACGACGCGCGCCGGTCGCTGGCCGGCTGGGCCGTCGCGATCGTCGCCGTGGGCAGCATGTACGCCGCGTTCTGGCCGACCATGCGGACCCCGGAGATGGCCGACGCCCTGGCGGCGTACCCCGAGGGGTTGCTGGAGGCGTTCAACTACAGCGACCTGACCAGCGCGGCCGGCTATCTGGGCAGCGCGGTCTACGGCCTGCTGGTCCCCCTCCTGGTCGCGGTCTTCGCGATCGCCGCCGGCACCCGGGCGGTGGCCGGTGACGAGGAGGCCGGCACCCTCGACCTGGTCCTCGCGCACCCGGTGGGTCGGGCCCGGCTGGCCCTGCTCCGCTTCGCGGCGGTCGCGGTCGGCGTGGTGCTGGTGACCGCGCTGCTCGGTCTCGCCCTGGTCGCCCTGCGCGGGCCGGCGCAGCTCGGCGACATCGACGTCGGCGGCTTCGCCGCGATGACCCTGCACCTGGCGCTGTTCGGGCTGGCGTTCGCCGCCGGAGCGTACGCCGCCGGCGCGGCGACCGGCCGCCGGGCCGTCGCCCTGGGCACCGGCGCCGGCGTCGCCGTGCTGGGATTCCTGGCGAACTCGGTCTTCCCCCAGGTGGAGGGGCTCGCCTGGGCGCAGCGGCTGTCGCCGTTCCACTGGTACCTGGGCGGCTCCCCGCTGGTCGACGGCGTACAGCCGGTCGGCGTGCTGCTGCTGCTCGGCAGCACCGTCCTGCTCGTCGCGGCGGGCACCGCCGCCTTCGCCCGCCGCGACGTCGCCGTCTGAGGTGTGCGGTAGGGCCCCTGTTCGGCGCGATGTGGCGACCAGGGGCCCTGGTGGTCACCTGGGTGTCACCCTCGGTCGCGACGCTCCCGGAGTCGAACCAAACGGACTCCCGGGAGGATTCATGACACTGTCCCGACGTACCATCCTGCTCTCCGGCGCGGCCGTCGGCGCCGCCGGCGCGGTCGCCGCCGCCCTGCCCGCCGCGGCCTCCGCCGGGCCGCTGCGCCAGGACCCGTTCACCCTCGGGGTGGCCTCCGGTGACCCCGACCACGACGGCTTCGTGCTGTGGACCCGGCTGGCCCCGCAGCCGCTCGCCGAGGACGGCCTCGGTGGGATGCCGTCCCGGGCGGTGCCGGTGCGCTGGGAGGTCGCGGCGGACGCGCGGTTCCGGCACGTCGTGCGGCGCGGGGTGAGAATCGCCCGCCCCGAGTCGGCACACAGCGTGCACGTCGAGCTGGACGGCCTGCTGCCGGGCCGGGAGTACTTCTACCGGTTCCGGGCCGAACGGTACGTCTCACCGGTCGGGCGCACCCGGACGGCGCCCGCGCCGTGGGCGATGCCGAGCGCGCTGGCGATGGCCTTCGCCTCCTGTTCGCAGTACGAGCACGGGTACTTCACCGCCTACCGGCGGCTCGCCGAGACCGAGCCGGAGCTGATCCTGCATCTCGGTGACTACCAGTACGAATACGCCGCGGACGTCTACACGATTCCGGGTGGCAACCCCCGGGACCACGCCGGGCCGGAGACGGTCACCCTGGCCAACTACCGACAGCGGCACGCCCAGTACAAGACCGATCCGGATCTCCAGGCGGCGCACGCCGTGGCACCCTGGCTCGTGGTGTGGGACGACCACGAGGTCGACAACAACTGGGCCGACGAGGCGTACGAGAAGCCCGAGATTCCGCAGCCGGACTTCCTGGCCCGGCGGGCGGCGGCGTTCCGGGCCTACTACGAGAACATGCCCCTGCGACGCACGTCGATCCCGCGCGGCATCGACATGCGCCTCTTCCGGCGGGTGCGCTGGGGACGGCTCGCGACCTTCCACCTGCTCGACACCCGGCAGTACCGCGACGACCAGGCGTGCGGCGACGGATACGACGCCTGCCCGGCCGCGTACGACCCGGCCCGGTCTATCACCGGCGCCGAGCAGGAGTCCTGGCTGCTCGACGGCTTCCGCCGGTCCGAGGCGCGCTGGGACATCCTGGGCCAGCAGGTGTTCTTCGCCCAGCGGGACAACAACGCCGGTCCGCTCACCGTCACCAGCATGGATGCCTGGGACGGGTACGTCGCCTCGCGGGACCGGATCACCCGCGGCTGGATGGCCGCCGGGGTGCGCAACCCGGTCGTGCTCACCGGTGACGTGCACGCCCACTGGGCCAGCGATCTGAAGGTCGACTACGCGGACCCGACCTCCCGCACGGTCGGCAGCGAGCTGGTCTGCTCGTCGATCACCTCGGGCGGTGACGGCGCCGACTCGGCCTCCGGCTCGCACCCCTGGCTGGCGATCAACCCCCACCTGCGCTTCCAGAACAACCTGCGCGGGTACGTCCGCACGACGATCACCCCGGACCACCTCGCAGCCGACTTCGCGGTGCTGCCCTACGTGACCCGGCCGGACGCGCCGGCGTACACCCGGGCCTCGTTCGTGATCGAGGACCGGGTACCCGGCCTGCACCAGACGTACGACCGGCCGCCCGCCGCCTCGGCTCGCGCCACGGAGACGGAGACCGGACCGGAGCTGGGCGAGTCGACCGTCGAACGGGAGACCGTCCGCCCCTGACCCGTACCGGGATCGGCGTCCCCCGGAAGCGAGCTGCCGGCCGTTCCCCACGGGGGACGGCCGGCGGCTCAGGCCGGCAGGAAGGACAGGCGGACCTGGCGGGTGGGGTTGTCGCCGTTCGGGTCGACCAGGCAGACCGACTGCCAGGTGCCGAGGGCGAGGTGCCCGTCGATCACCGGCAGGGTCGCGTACGGGGGGACGAACGCCGGGAGCACGTGGTCCCGGCCGTGGCCGGGTGACCCGTGCCGGTGCCGCCACCGGTCGTCGGTGGGCAGCAGCTCGTCCAGGGCGGTCAGCAGGTCGGCGTCCGACCCGGCGCCGGTCTCGATGATCGCCAGGCCGGCGGTGGCGTGCGGGACGAAGACGTGCAGCAGCCCGTCGCCCTGGCCGGCGACGAACCGCTCGGCCTCGGCCGTGATGTCCCGGACGGTCGGGCGGGAGCCGGTCTGGACGGTGAGCACCTCGGTACGCATACGGGGCATTCTGCCGGAGCTGGTCGGTTCCCCGCCCGGCTCACCGGCCTCCGTCATAAACCGCCGCCGCCTCCGCCGGAGTCCCCGCCCGAGAACCCACCGCCGGAGTCGCCGCCGGACCAGCCGCCACCGGAGTCGCCGCCGGACCACCAGGAACCGCCGCGGGCCCGGTCGGCGTCGAACGCGTCGCCGACGCCCACGTCCGACGCCGGCGGGTAGCCGTAGCCGTAGCCGCCCTGGTGCTGACGGCGGGACACCGGGCGGGACACCCGGGCCCGGGCTCCGGCCCGCGCCAGCAGCAGCCCGACCGCGACCAGCCCGCCGCCGAGAACAAGGACCGGCAGCGCCCCCAGGTCACCGGCGACCAGTGCCGACCCGCCGACGAGCAGCAGAAGCGACCCGCCTCCCGCCAGGAGTACGCCCACACCCACCTGTCGTCCATTCATGACCCGCACGGTAGGGGGACCCGACAAGGCGTCGCCGAACGTGACGAGCGGATGAGCCGGAGATCAGCGGAAAGTTACCGACGGGTACCTGTGTCGAGCGTCGCCTCTACCGGCGGTGGACGTGACGACGGGTACCGGCACGAGGCAGGATGGCGCTAGAGACCTATCCCACACACAACCGAGGGACCGCCTGTGGCTACGGAACGCAAGCGCCCGGTCATCACCGCCGGCCTGCCGAGCCAGCTTCCGGACATCGACCCCGAAGAAACCAGCGAATGGGTCGAGTCGCTCGACGGGGTCATCGACGACCGCGGGACCAAGCGCGCCCGCTACGTCATGCTGCGCCTGCTCGAGCGGGCCCGCGAGCGCCAGGTCGGGGTGCCGTCCCTGACCACCACGGACTACATCAACACCATCCCGCCCGAGCGTGAGCCGTGGTTCCCGGGCGACGAGCACGTCGAGCGACGGATCCGGGCGTACGTCCGGTGGAACGCGGCGATGCTGGTGCACCGCGCGCAGCGGCCGGAGATCGGCGTCGGCGGGCACATCTCCACCTTCGCCAGCTCGGCCTCGCTCTACGAGGTGGGCTTCAACCACTTCTTCCGGGGCAAGAACCACCCGGGTGGCGGGGACCAGATCTTCTACCAGGGCCACGCCTCCCCCGGCATGTACGCGCGGGCGTTCCTGGAGGGACGGCTCAGCTCCGACCAGCTCGACGGGTTCCGGCAGGAGCTGTCGCACCCCGGCGGCGGGCTGCCGTCGTACCCGCACCCGCGGCTGATGCCGGACTTCTGGGAGTTCCCCACCGTCTCCATGGGTCTCGGTGGCCTGAACGCCATCTACCAGGCGCGGTTCAACCGCTACCTGCACCACCGCGGCATCAAGGACACCTCCGACCAGCACGTCTGGGCCTACCTGGGCGACGGCGAGATGGACGAGCCGGAGACGCTGGGCGCGATCGGGGTGGCCGCCCGCGAGGAGCTGGACAACCTCACCTTCGTGATCAACTGCAACCTCCAGCGGCTGGACGGTCCGGTCCGCGGCAACGGCAAGGTCATGCAGGAACTGGAGGCGTTCTTCCGGGGCGCCGGCTGGAACGTCATCAAGGTCGTCTGGGGCCGGGAGTGGGACCCGCTGCTCGCCGCGGACACCGACGGCGCGCTGGTGAACCTGATGAACACCACGCCCGACGGCGACTACCAGACCTACAAGGCAGAGTCCGGGGCGTACGTCCGGGAGCACTTCTTCGGCCGCGACCAGCGGACCCGCAAGATGGTCGAGGACCTCAGCGACGACGAGATCTGGAACCTCAAGCGGGGTGGCCACGACTACCGCAAGCTGTACGCGGCCTACAAGGCGGCCACCGAGCACACCGGCCAGCCGACGGTCATCCTGGCCAAGACCATCAAGGGCTGGACGCTCGGCTCGCACTTCGAGGGTCGCAACGCCACCCACCAGATGAAGAAGCTCACGCTGGAGGACCTGAAGACCTTCCGCGACCGGCTCTACCTGGACATCCCGGACAAGGCGCTGGAGGAGAACCCCTACCTGCCGCCTTACTACAGCCCGGGTGAGTCCTCCGACGAGATCGCGTACCTGAAGGAGCGGCGCCAGCAACTCGGCGGCTACCTGCCGTCCCGGCGGACCAGCACCAAGCGGCTGGCCATCCCCGGTCCGGAGCGGTTCGCCGACGTCAAGCGCGGCTCGGGCAAGCAGAAGGTGGCCACCACGATGGCCTTCGTCCGCCTGCTCAAGGACATCATGAAGGACAAGGAGTTCGGCAAGCGCTGGGTGCCGATCATCCCGGACGAGGCCCGCACCTTCGGCCTCGACTCGATCTTCCCGACCGCGAAGATCTACTCGCCGCACGGCCAGCGCTACACCTCGGTCGACCGGGAGCTGTTCCTTTCTTACAAGGAGTCCACCACCGGGCAGATCCTGCACGAGGGGATCAACGAGGCCGGCTCGGTCGCCTCGTTCACCGCGGCCGGTTCGGCGTACGCCACACACGACGAGCCGATGATCCCGATGTACATCTTCTACTCGATGTTCGGGTTCCAGCGCACCGCCGACGGGCTCTGGGCGGCGGCCGACCAGATGGCCCGGGGCTTCCTGCTCGGCGCCACCGCCGGCCGGACCACGCTCAACGGTGAGGGCCTCCAGCACGAGGACGGCCACTCGCTGCTGCTCGCCGCCACCAACCCGGCGGTGGTCGCGTACGACCCGGCGTTCTCCTTCGAGATCGCGCACATCATGGAGAGCGGCCTGCACCGCATGTACGGCGACGCGCAGGAGAACGTCTTCTACTACCTGACCGTCTACAACGAGCCGATCCTCCAGCCGGCCGAGCCGGAGGGGGTGGACGTCGAGGGCATCGTCAAGGGCATCCACCGGTACTCCCCGGCGCCGCAGGTCGGCGGCGACGCCCCGCGGGCCAACGTGCTGGCCTCCGGCACCGGCATGCAGTGGGCGCTCAAGGCGCAGCAGCTGCTCGCGCAGGACTGGGGGGTGGCCGCCGACGTCTGGTCGGTGACCTCCTGGACCGAGCTGCGCCGCGACGCGGTGGAGTGCGAGGAGCACAACCTGCTCCACCCGGGCGGTGAGCAGCGGATCCCGTACGTCCAGCAGAAGCTGGCCGACGCCGACGGGCCCAAGGTCGCGGTCAGCGACTGGATGCGCGCGGTACCGGACCTGATCTCCCGCTGGGTGCCCGGCGACTGGACGTCGCTCGGCACGGACGGGTTCGGCATGTCCGACACCCGGCACGCGCTGCGCCGGCACTTCCACGTCGACGCCGAGTCGATCGTGGTGGCGACGCTGCGGCAGCTCGCCCTGCGCGGCACGGTGCCGGCCGACGTCCCGGCCGAGGCGGCCAAGAAGTACGCGATCGACGACGTCAACGCGGCCCCGGTCGGCGAGACCGGCGGCGACAGCTAGGGCGTACGCACGGCAGCAGGGCCCGGCGCGGTGACACCGCGCCGGGCCCTCGTCGTCGCACCGGGCGGAGATATGACACGTCCGGTATTGCGACCACGCCTTGTCGCCGGCCCGGACCGAGCCGCACACTGTTCGACAGGGATCGATGCGTTCAGGGTTCGGCGCGGTGCGCTGTAATCCGGACCGGACCGGTGGACCCTCTGTCGCGCCCGTCCACCGACCGATCGGGACGCCGACGCCGGGCCGGCGCGACGGTAAGGGAGCCGCTATGCGAGTTGTCCGGATCGTCACCGCCCTGGCAGCCGGCACACTGGCCGTCACCATGCTCGGGTCGGTCGCACCCTCGGTGGCGCACGCGCCCGACACACCCGCCGGGCGGGCCTCGGCGCAGGAGTTCATGGCCCAGCGCGAACCCACCCAGCGGTTGGCCGCCGCAGCCGCCGCCACCTGCACCAACGGTCAGGCCGCCGGATACCCGTGTCGCAACGTCGACCTGATGTCGTTCCTGCCGCTGGCCAACATGGGCGGCAGTCAGGCCAACGACATCTGGGGCTGGACCGACAGCACCACCGGCAAGGAGTACGCGCTGGTCGGTCGCCGCAACGGCACCTCCTTCGTCGACGTGTCCAACCCGACCGCACCGGTCTACCTGGGCAACCTGCCGGCCTACCAGAACCGCAGCGCCGTCTGGCGGGACATCAAGGTCTACCGGAACCACGCCTACGTGGTGGCCGACGTGTCCGGCCACGGCATGCAGGTGTTCGACCTGACCCGGCTGCGTGGCGTCACCTCGCCGCAGACGTGGACGGCGAACGTGCACTACAACCGGTTCGGCAACTCCCACAACATCGCCATCAACGAGCAGACCGGCTACGCGTACGCGGTGGGCACGAACACGTGCAGCGGCGGACTTCACATGATCGACATCCGCACCCCCAGGTCGCCGGTCTACGCCGGCTGCGTCAGCAACGACGGCTACACGCACGACACCCAGTGCGTGGTCTACCAGGGACCGGACACGGCGTACACCGGCCGGGAGATCTGCGTCAGCTCCAACGAGGACACGGTCACCGTCGTCGACGTGACCAGCAAGTCGTCGCCCCGACAGCTGTCGCGCATCGGTTACACCGGACGGGCGTACACCCACCAGGGGTGGTTCACCGAGAACCAGCGGTACTTCCTGCTCGACGACGAGCTGGACGAGTCCCGGCGCGGAGTGAACACCCAGACGTACATCTGGGACCTGACCGACCTGGACGCGCCCCGGCACATCGGCACCTACAGCGCGCCCTCCGGCGTGAAGGCCACCGACCACAACCAGTACGTCAAGGGCAACTACAGCTACCAGGCCAACTACCGGGCCGGTCTGCGCATCCTGGACGTGCGCAACGTGGCCGGCGGCCAGGCCACCGAGGCCGGCTACTTCGACGTGTACCCGTCGAGCAACAGCGCCTCGATGAACGGGGCCTGGAGCACGTACCCGTACTTCCCGAGCGGGATCGTGGTGGTCAGCGGCATCGAGCAGGGACTCTTCGTACTCCAGCCCCGGTTGTCGTGACCGCGACCAGCGACCACCGGGTGTCGACCGACAGCGTCGAGGGGGCGTCCCGCACGGGGCGTCCCCACCCCGACGACGTGGCCGGTGCCCCGCCGCCGGTCCCACCCACCGGCCGGGCCTACCGCTGGGCCGCCGCCGCCCTGGTCCTCGGCCTGGTCCTGGCGGTCGGCTTCGCGGCCGGCCGGGTCGGCGGCCGGTCGGCCGGTCCGGTCCGCGCGGCGGTACCGGGCAGCGCCGCGCACCTCGGCCACGGCCCGGGCGGGTTGGAGGTGTCCCGGGACGGCTGGACCCTCGCCCTGGACACCGCGAGCCTGGTCGTCGGACGGCCGGGCGAGTTGGTGTTCCGGATCGTCGACTCGACCGGTGCCGCGCTGACCACCTTCCAGGAGAACCACGAGCGGCTGATGCACCTGGTGCTCGTCGGCCGGGATCTGGCCGGCTACCAACACGTGCACCCGGAGATGGCAGCCGACGGCACCTGGCGGGTCCAGGTCACCCCGGCCGCGCCCGGGCCACTGCGGGTCATCGCCGACTTCTGGCCGCGGGGCGCCCCGGCGGGAGTCACCCTGGGCGTGGACGTGCCGGTCCCCGGCCGGTACGCCGCACGACCACTCGACCTGCCGGAGGAGACCGTCCTCGTCGACGGGTACACGGTCACGCTCGACGGTGGTCTGCGCGCGGGCGAGTCCAACCAGGTGCTCGTCTGGCTCGGCCGCGACGGCCAGCCGGTGCACGACCTGCAACCGCACCTGGGCGCGTACGGGCACCTGGTGGCGCTGCGCCAGGGCGACCTGGCGTACCTGCACGTCCACCCGGCGGCCGCGAGCCGACCCAGTTCGGTGGTGGCGTTCGGCGTGACAGTGCCCTCGGCGGGCACCTACCGGCTGTTCTTCGAGTTCCGGCACCTCGACCGGGTGCACGTGGCCGCCTTCACCGTGACCGTGTGAACGCCGACCGCTGGTCGGTGCGTACCGGCGGGTCCGCGCGTACCGGCGCGGGTCGGACGGCCGGGGGCGGCCCGGGGAGTCCCTGGCGGGGACCACCGGGCCACCACCCGTCGCGCGGGTGACGCCAGGACGGGACCCGGCTCAGCCGACGGCGGCCAGGTCGGTCAGCCGGGCGAGCGAGTCCTCCAGATCGGCGCCGACCCGACGCAGACCGAGGCGGAGCAGGGCGGCCTTGACCGGACCGGCCGGCCAGCGGACGACGATGAGCCGCACGATCGTCCCGCCCTCCTCCTCGTCGGAGGTGAGCTGGACGTAGATCTCGGTGCGCGCCTCCGCCCGGGCACCGGCGCCCTTGGCGCGCTCCCGCCAGCCGATCAGGGTCGGCTCCTGGAAGGCGATCACCTCGGCCTCGTGCGCGGAACCGCGCCCGGCCTGGACGAGTTGCCGCCGTCCGAAGCCCTCCCCCGAGAGCACCTCGGCCGCGCGGACGCCCGCCAGCCAGGCCGGCAGCTGCTCGGCCCGCTGCACGACGTCCCAGACCACTTCCACCGGCGCCATCACGTGCGCACTACGTTCCACGAGGATCATTTCCGTCTTTCCTCCGGTGAGGACATCCCACGATATCGGCACTCTATGCGTCAAATCGGACTTACTTGGACGGGTTCGGAAAAGACACGCCGAAACTGGTTGCATCGGCACCCCGGCAGTGCCTATGGCGTTTCGCCGGAGCGCGTCCTAGAGTCCGAGCACATCTCACGTATCGACGGGAGGGCTCATGCCGACCGGACCGCTGCCCCGCTTCCCGGACGGGTTCCGCTGGGGCGTGTCGACCTCCGCGTACCAGATCGAGGGGGCGGCCGACGCCGACGGGCGCGGACCGTCCATCTGGGACACCTTCGCCCACTCCCCCGGACGGATCGTCGACGGCAGCACCGGCGACGTGGCCTGCGACCACTACCACCGGCACGCCGAGGACGTGGCGCTGCTGGCCGGGCTGGGCGTCTCGGCGTACCGGTTCTCCATCGCCTGGCCCCGGGTCGTACCCACCGGCACGGGCGCGGTCAACCCGGCCGGGCTGGACTTCTACGACCGGCTGGTGGACGACCTGCTGGCGCACGGCGTCGACCCGGTGGCCACCCTCTTCCACTGGGACCTGCCGCAGCCCCTCGAAGACGCCGGCGGCTGGCTAGACCGGGACACCGCGCACCGCTTCGCGGAGTACGCCGACGCGACCGCAGCCCGGCTCGGCGACCGGGTGAAGCTCTGGATCACCCTCAACGAGCCGTTCATCCACATGAGCCTCGGGCACGGCATGGGCGTACACGCCCCGGGGAAGATGCTGCTGTTCGACGCCTTCCCGGTCGCCCACCACCAGCTGCTCGGGCACGGCCTCGCCGTCGCCGCGCTGCGTGCCCGCACCGCCAGCCCGGTGGCCATCGCCAACAACTACTCGCCGGTGCGGGTGCTCGGCGACACCGACGCCGACCGGGCCGCCGGGACCGCGTACGAGGCGCTGCACAACCGGCTCTTCACCGACCCGCTGCTCGGCCGGGGCTACCCGGACTCCGCCGCCGTCGACACCGGTGTCGTGCGCGCCGCAGACCTCGACGTCATCGCCGCGCCGCTGGACGTGCTGGGGGTCAACTACTACAACCCCACCGGCGTACGCGCACCCGAGGACGGCTCGCCGCTGCCGTTCGAGCTGGTGCCGCTGGAGGGCTACCCGCGGACCGCCTTCGACTGGCCGGTCGCCCCGGACGGGCTGCGCGAGCTGCTCGGCTGGCTGCACCGCACGTACGGCGCCGACCTGCCGCCGATCCAGGTCACCGAGAGCGGCTGCGCGTACGACGACGCGCCGGACGCCGAGGGGCGGGTGCACGACCCGGACCGGATCGCCTACCTCGACGGGCACCTGCGCGCGGTGCGGGCCGCGATCGACGACGGGGTGGACGTGACCGGGTACTTCGTCTGGTCGCTGCTGGACAACTGGGAGTGGGCCGAGGGGTTCACCAAGCGGTTCGGGCTGGTGCACGTCGACTTCGACACCCAGCTCCGTACGCCCAAGTCGTCGTACACCTGGCTCCGCGACCTGATCCGCGCGCGGTGACCACCGTCGACCCGACGCCGGCGTCGCTGCCGGCGGCCCTCGCCGAACCCACCGCCGCCGTCGGACGGCGCTGGATCGCGCTGCTGGTCACCGCCAACCTCGGCGTCTGGATGGCGTTCTTCACCCCGATCCAGGTGCTGCTGCCGCAGCAGCTGGAGGCGATCGCGCCGGACGACAAGGAGACCATGCTCGCCGTGGTCACCGGCCTCGGCGCGCTGGCCGCGGTGCTGGCCAACCCGCTGGCCGGCGCGCTGTCCGACCGGACCTGCCTGCGGATCGCCGGCCGCGAGTTCGGCCGCCGGCACGTGTGGACCGCCGGTGGCGCGGTCCTCGGCGCGCTCGCCCTGGTGCTGCTGTCCCAGCAGCGGACCGTGCTCGGGGTGGCGCTGGGCTGGGTCGCCGCGCAGGTCTGCTTCAACGCGATGCTGGCCAGCCTGACCGCCGCCGTGCCGGACCGGGTCCCGGTCGCCCAGCGCGGCGGGGTGTCCGGCTGGGTGGGCATCCCCCAGGCGGTCGGCCTGGTGCTCGGCGTGGTGCTGGTGACCGCGCTGGTCACCGGCACCGCCGCCGGGTACGTCGCGATGGCGGCGGTGGTCCTGCTGCTCGCGCTGCCGTTCACTCTGGCCACCACCGACGACCCGCTGCCCCGGACGCACCGCCCGCCGCTGCGCGCCGTGCTGAGCTCGATGTGGGTGTCGCCGCGCCGGTACCCCGACTTCGGCTGGGCCTGGATCACCCGCTTCCTGGTGCAGCTCGGCAACGCCCTGGGCACCCTCTACCTGCTCTACTTCCTCACCGACGAGGTGAAGGTGGCCGACCCGGAGGGCGGGCTGCTCGTCCTGATCCTGCTCTACACCGCCGGGCTGGCCGCGACCGCCGTGGTGGCCGGGCGGCTGTCCGACCGCTCCGGGCGGCGGAAGGTCTTCGTGATCACCGCCGGCGGGGTCATCGCGGTGGCCGCGCTGCTGCTCGCCGTCGCGCCGGTCTGGCCGGTCGCGATGGCCGCCGCGCTGCTGCTCGGCGCCGGGTACGGGGTCTACCTGTCGGTCGACGCGGCGCTGATCACGCAGGTGCTGCCCCGGGCCGCCGACCGGGCCAAGGACCTCGGCGTGATCAACATCGCGAACTCGGCGCCGCAGGTGCTCGGCCCGGCGATCTCCGCGCCGATCGTGGTCCACCTGGGCGGCTACCCCACCCTGTACGCGGTCACCGCCGCGGTCACCGTGCTCGGCAGCGTCCTGGTGCTCAACATCCGCTCCGTTCCGTGACGGCGTCCTCGGGGCGGCGCTCGCCGTCGCGCCGGTCCCGGCGTTAGGAAGGGACCCTTGTACAACGCCAGGCGATAACAAGGGGCCCTTCCTTATCGGCTCGCGTGCGGCCGTAGGCTGGGGGACGTGACGGTACGTGTGCGCTTCGCCCCCTCCCCGACCGGTATGTTCCACGTCGGCGGTGCCCGCTCGGCCCTGCAGAACTGGATCTACGCCAAGCAGCAGGGCGGGGTGTTCGTGCTCCGCATCGAGGACACCGACGCGGCCCGCAACAAGCCGGAGTGGACCGAGGGCATCCTGTCCGCGCTGGAGTGGATCGGCATCGCCCGGGACACCTACGAGGGCCCCTACTTCCAGTCGTCGTACGCGGGCGAGCACCGGGCCGCCGCGCGACGCCTGTACGAGGGTGGCCGGGCGTACTACTGCGACTGCACCCGGGAGGCGGTGCAGGCCCGCACCGGTCCGCAGCAGCGGGGCTACGACGGCTTCTGCCGGGACCGGGGCCTGGAGCCGGGCGAGGGACGGGCACTGCGCTTCCGTACGCCGGACCAGGGCGAGACCGTGGTAGTGGACCTGATCCGCGGCGAGCCCACGTTCGAGAACAAGCTGATCGAGGACTTCGTCATCGCCCGCGGCGACGGATCCCCGGTGTTCCTGCTGGCCAACGTCGTGGACGACATGACGATGGGGATCACCCACGTGATCCGGGCCGAGGAGCACCTGCCCAACACTCCCAAGCAGCAGCTGCTCTGGGACGCCCTCGGGGTGAAGCCGCCGGTCTGGGCGCACGTCCCGGTGGTGGTCAACGAGAAGCGGCAGAAGCTGTCCAAGCGCCGCGACAAGGTGGCCCTGGAGGCCTACCGGGACGAGGGCTACCTCGCCGACGCGATGCGCAACTACCTGATGCTGCTGGGCTGGGCGCCGTCCAACGACCGGGAGATCGTGCCCTGGTCGGTCATCGAGGAGGAGTTCCGGCTGGAGGAGGTCAACCCCTCCCCCGCGTTCTTCGACGAGCGGAAGCTGCGCGCGTTCAACGGCGAGTACATCCGGGCGCTGCCGGTGGCCGACTTCGTCGACGCCTGCCGACCGTGGCTGACCGGCACCGACACCATCGCGCCGCCGCCGTGGCAGCCGGAGGAGTTCGACGCGGACGCGTTCGCGGCGGTCGCCCCGCTGGCGCAGACCCGGATCGCGGTGCTCAGCGAGATCGTGCCGAACGTCGACTTCCTCTTCCTCGACAGCCCACTGATCGACGAGGCGGCCTGGGCGAAGGCGATGAAGGAGGGCGCGGGCGAGCTGCTCGACGCCGCGATCTCCGGATACGAGGCGCTGGAGTCATGGGACGCCGAGTCGCTGAAGTCGACGCTGGAGGCGGTCGGTGCCGAGCGTGGTCTCAAGCTGGGCAAGGCGCAGGCCCCGGTACGGGTCGCGGTGACCGGTCGCACGGTCGGCCTGCCGCTGTTCGAGTCCCTCGAAGTGCTGGGCCGCGACCGCACCCTCACCCGCCTCCGCGCCGCCCGCCTCCGCCTGTTCTGACCGTCACCCGCACGCCGCGTCGATGGGCGGTCGGCCCTGTCAGGGGCGGGGGTGGCGGCGGCGCAGGATGAGGGTGGCGGCCGTCGCGGCGGCCAGGGCCAGCACGGCGCCCAGCGCCCAGAGCCAGCCGCGTCCGTCGGAGTCCGCGCTCTCCCGCGCGGCGGGTACGACCGCCGTCGGGCTTCCGGCCGGCGCGCCGCCGGTGGCCGAGGTCCCGACCGGCGACGGTACGGCCGGCGCGGACCCACCCGGTGACGCCTCCGCCGAGGACGGCGCACCCGGGGCGGCGCTGGCCGCCCCGGTCGGCGGTGCGACCGACTCGGCCGGGGTGCCGGTGGTCAGGGTGAAGCGGATCTCCCCGTCGATCGGGTGGCCGTCGCTGGACGCCACCCGGTAGCCGACGATGTAGAGGCCCGCCGCTCCCGGCCGGAAGGGCACCGACACCCTGCTGCCGGAGAACGTGGGCGCGCCGCCCGCCGCCGCGACGTTATCCGGGCCGGTCACCGTGACCTTCGTCGTGGCCGCGTCGAGCTTGGCCAGGAAGCGGAGTTCGATCCGGGCCGGCGCCGCCGCCAACCGCGCACCGTTTCGCGGGTCGCTGCCGGTGAGCGAGTTGTGCGCGGCCGCCGGTGTCGCCGGCAGCAACGACACACCGAGCGCCACGCCGAACACGACTGGCCAGATCCGTACGAAACGTGGGACCCTGCCCCCCATGAACCCCTCCGTAAAGGTACGATCCGCCCGCTGATCAACGGCTGCTGCTCATTAGTCTGGCCCGGATCACAGATAGTTCCAATAACTGTTCCACGAGCTGCAACCGATCGACGTTCTGCGGAGTCTTGATGGTGGACACCCGACCTGCGGGTCCGGTCGCCGCTCCGCGACCGACCACACGTGACCTGCAGCGAAGCCATCCATCGAACGGGGCGAGGAGGCGGCGATGGTCGGACGGATGAGGCGGCTGGCAGGGGTGCTGGTGGGTGTTCTGGCGGCGGTTCTGCTCCCGCTGGGCCTGCCCGACCCGGCACGGGCGGCGCCCAAGCCGCCGCCCGGGGTGGAGATCACCGGGGTGGGGCTCACCGAGCCGCTACGGCTCACAGCGGACGCCCACGCGGCGCACGTGGCCGCGGTGATCGACCAGGTGAACTTCCTCGGGCGCACCGGCCGGGCCGCCGGCCCGAAGGCGGACGACCTCGGTCCGAAGTACACCATCGTGGTGTTCGCCGGCGACAAGGCGAAGCAGACCTACGACCTCTACCCGAGGGCGGCCGGCGGGCCACGGGTCTTCCGGCCGGCCAAGCAGCCGGACGCCCGCAAGACCACCGCCGGATGGTTCCTCGGGCGGCTGAGCATGTCCGAGACGCTGCGTAACGCCGGTGTGCCGCTGGAGAAGCAGCTCGACACGGTCAGCGGAGGCGTGGGCGGCGGCGAACGGGTCATCCCGGAGGACTCGCTGAACCCGGCGAAGGGCATCGACGAGGCCCTCGGCGAGCTGCAACGCCTGTTGCTGCTCAACGTCGCGGTGATGCTGTCGATCACTGTCGGGCTCGCCGGGATCGCGCTGCTGATCCGCCGCCGCACCCGCTGATCCCCGCGACGCTCAGACCTCCAGGACGACCTTGCCCCGGACGTGTCCCGCCTCGACCAGGCGGTGCGCGTCGGCGGCCTCGGCCAGCGGGAACGAACGTCGTACCTGGACGGCCAGCCGGCCGGCGTCGACCAACCCGGCGAGGACGCCGAGGTCCGCGGTCGACGGCTTGACGAACAGGTAGCTGCCGCCGACCCGGGCCACGTGCTCCGGGTCGGCCGTCGAGATCAGCCGGGCCGGGCGGGCGAGCAGTTCCGCCGACGCGTCGATGTCCTCGCCCCCGAACAGGTCCAGCGCCACGTCCACCCCGTCGGGCGAGAGCGCGCGGACCCGGTCGACCAGGCCCGCGCCGTACGCGACGGGCTCCGCGCCCAGCGACCGTACGTGGTCGTGGTTGGCCGGGCTCGCGGTGCCGATCACCCGGTCGGCACCGAGTGCCCGGGCGATCTGGACGGCGAGGTGACCGACACCGCCGGCCGCGCCGTGCACCAGCACCGTGTCGCCGGCACCGGTCCGGGCCAGTTGCAGTGCCTGGTACGCGGTGAGACCGGCCAGCGGCAGGGCGGCGGCCTCGGTCCAGGACGCCTGGACCGGCTTGTCGGCCAGCGCGCGCTCCGGCGCGGGGACGAGCTCGGCGTACGTGCCGTGCTGGATGTCGTCCCGCCGGCAGTAGCCGACGACCTCGTCGCCGACCGCGAACCCGGTCACCGCGGGGCCGGCGGCGGCCACCACGCCGGCCACGTCCCAGCCCGGCACCAGCGGGAAGTGGGTCGGGAAGGCGTCGGCGAGCAGCCCCTGGCGGACCTTGCAGTCGACCGGGTTCACGCCGGCGGCGCGGACCCGCACCAGGACCGTGTCCGGACCGACCGGCGGATCCGGCAGCTCCCGGAGCTTGAGCAGGTCGGGCGGGCCGTACTCGTCGATCGCGATCGCCTTCACACCGACCACGCTAGCGGCCGGCCGGGCCCGGCAGGGTCAGCACCAGCGGCGTGGCGGCCGTTCCCGGCGGGCGGCGCGGTGGCGGGGACGGACCGGTCCGTGCCGGTGCGCCCCGGCCCAGCCGGGCAACCCGCTCAGGCAGCTCGTGGGCAGGTCGGCGGCCGGTTCGGCGGGCACGGTCGGATCGCCGGCCCGGGGCCGGGGCACCGGGCAGTCGTCGTCCGTGCGCTCGGGGACCCGACCACCGGCCGGCTCGGCCGGACCGCCGCCGCTCAGCCGTCGCTGGTGCTTCGCGCCCGCCGGCTGGTCGTGATGGCCCGGCCGGCAGGGCTCGCCCTGGGCGCAGCCGTGCTCGGCCTCCCCGTGCGCCATCCCCGCTCTCCTCACGCTCGCCGTGCCCTCGGGAATCGCCCCGCAGTGCCCTGTCACCGTACTGGCCGGCACCGACGAGTCGTGCAGCGCGTACCCCGGGTCGGGGAGGCCCCCGGCAGCCGTCACCCGCGCTGGGCGTCGAGGTCGGCGCGGGTGAACAGAGCGGTCAGCCGGATGCCCTGGGCGGCGAGCGCCTCGGTGCCGCCCTCGGACCGGTCGATGACGCAGAGCGCCTGGTCGATCCGGGCGCCCAGCTCCCGCAACTGGCCGGTGGAGATCACCACCTGCCCGCCGGAGGTGACCACGTCCTCGACGACCAGCACCCGCCGGCCGGCCACGTCGGCACCCTCGGCGAGCCGCGCCGTCCCGTACGCCTTGGCGGTCTTGCGGACGAAGGCGCACGGCAGGCCGGTGTGCCGGCCCAGCGCGGTGACCACCGGGATGCCGCCCATCTCCAACCCGGCCAGCACCTCGGTGCCGGGCGGCACCAGGGCGGCCAGCCGCGCGGCCACCCGGTCCAGCAGGCGGGGATCGGCCTCGAAGCGGTACTTGTCGAAGTACTCGTCGGCCACTCTTCCGGACCGGAGGGTGAACGTGCCGGTCAGCCGGCACGTGGTGGCGATCTCCCCGGCGAGGGCGGTGCTGTCTGCGTCCGTCACGGCTGGTCATTCTGGCAGGGCGACGGCGTACGCCCTTCGGTGGACACCGGCCGGCGCAGATCGTTCCCGGGGCGGAGCCGGGCCGCCGGCGGCTGTGATGGGATCGGGACCATGCGACCACCGCCACGGTTCGGTTCCGGCACGCCGGGACGGGACCTCGTGCTGGCCGTCGGCTCGCTCGCCGGCGGCCTGGTCCTGTACGGCCTGGGCACCCAGCCGCAGCTGGACAACGCGGTCGACGTGCCGGAGACGGTGTTCCTGCCACCGCTGGTGGCGGCGTGCGTGGCGGTCGGCCTGCGCCGGGTGGCGAGCCGGGCCAGCCTCGCCCTGGGCACCGTCGCGGTGGTGGTGGACGTGCTGCTGGGCGGCTCGTTGGCGACGATCCTGGTCTACACCCAGGTGCTCTACGACGCCTGCGTGTACGGGTCGCCGCGCACCTGGCGCTGGCTGTTGCGGATCACCGTGGCGCTCAGTGTGCTGGGCGCGGTGCTCGGCGTCGTGCTGCTGGGCCGCTGGGAAGGTGTCGGGTTCGGTACGCCGATGGCGGTGGCCGGGGTGCTGCCGGTACTCACCGGGATCAGCGTGCGCCAGTACCGGGACCAGGCCGCCGCCGAGCGGGCCCGCGCCGACCAGACGGCCCGGTTGGTGGAGCTGGACCGGCGGCAGGCGGTGGCCGCCGAGCGGGCCCGGATGGCCCGCGAACTGCACGACGTGGTCGCCAACCATCTCAGCGCGGTGGCCATCCACGCCACCGCGGTGCTCTCCGTGCCCAGCCTGGACCGGGCCCAGGTCACCACGGCGCTCCAGGTCATCAGGGAGAACAGCGTGCAGGGGCTGACCGAGATGCGGCAGATGATCGGACTGCTCCGGGAGCCCGCCGAGGGCGCGGCCGGCGACACCTCCGACGAGCCGACCCTGGCCCGGCTCGCCGAGGTCGGCGGTCTCGTCGACCGGGCCACCGCCGCCGGGCTGGCGGTACGCACCCGGTACGCGGGCGAACCCCGGCCGGTGCCGGTCGGCGTCGACCTTGCCGCGTACCGGATCGTGCAGGAGTCCCTGACCAACGCGCTCAAGCACGGTGGCGGCGAGGCCGAGCTGGTGATCGCGTACGAACCGACGGGGTTGGTGGTGA
Source organism: Micromonospora endolithica (assembly GCF_003626595.1). GTDB lineage: Bacteria > Actinomycetota > Actinomycetes > Mycobacteriales > Micromonosporaceae > Micromonospora > Micromonospora endolithica. The sequence continues at coordinate 1,000,068 of NZ_RBAK01000001.1, forward strand.
CCGTGGACAACGCGCTGCGCGCGGGCGACGCGGCGGTGAGCGGCGCGGGCGCCGGCCTGATCGGGATGCGCGAGCGTGCGGTGCTGCTCGGCGGGAGCTTCACGGCCGGGCCGCACGACCGGCGCTGGCGGGTCCGCGCGGAGCTGCCGACGTCGGACCCGACCCCGTGACCGCCCCGGTGCGGGTGCTGCTCGCCGACGACCAGCCGGCGGTCCGGGCCGGGCTGGCGCTGATCCTGACCGGCGCGCCCGACGTGGAGGTGGTGGCCGAGGCGGCCGACGGCGTCGAGGCGGTCCGGCTGTGCCGGTCGCTGCGCCCGGACGTGGCCGTGCTCGACGTCCGGATGCCCCGGCTGGACGGGATCTCCGCGACCCGGGAGATCGTCACCGCGGGTCTCGCCGACGTGCTGGTGCTGACCACGTTCGACCTGGACGAGTACGTCTTCGGCGCGCTGCGGGCCGGGGCGGCCGGCTTCCTGCTCAAGGACACCGACGCCGAGGGGCTGGTGGCCGCGGTGCGGACCGTCGCCCGGGGCGAGGGCTTCATCGCGCCGGCGGTGACCCGGCGGCTGATCACCGCGTTCGCGGCCACCGCTCCGGGCGCCGACGCCGCCACCCGTAACGCCGTCGACGCGCTCACCCCCCGCGAGCGGGACGTGCTCGCCTGCCTGGGACTGGGGCTGTCCAACCAGCAGATCGCCGACCGGTTGGCGATGGCCGAGAGCACCACCAAGACCCACGTCAGCCGGATCCTGCACAAGCTGGGCCTGCGCAGCCGGGTCCAGGCCGCCATCCTGGCCCAGGAACTGGCCCTCCCCACCCCACCCGCCCCCTGACCCACCCGCACCCGCCCCGCGCCCGCACCGCGATCTTGCACTTTGTGTCGGTGCGAACGACGCGTTTCGCCCGTAACGATGACCAAAAGTGCAAGATCGCGGGCACGGGCACGGGCGCGGGACGGGGCGTGTCAGGCTGGGGTCTGTGAGCGAGCCGGGCGGGACCGAACTGGCGGCCACGCTGCGCCGGATCGAGCGGGCCGCGGGGGCGCTGTCGACGGCCAGCGTGGCCCGGATGGACGAGACCCTGCCCTGGTTCCGGTCGCTCCCGGCCGACCAGCGTGCCTGGGTCATGCTGGTGGCCCAGGCCGGCGCCCGCTCGTTGGTGCAGTGGCTGCGCTCCGGCGGGGGTACGGCGGAGGGCACCCAGGAGGTGTCCGACGAGGTCTTCGCGACCGCGCCGGAGGCCCTCGCCCGGTCGATCAGCCTTCAGCAGACCGTCGCGCTGATCAAGGTGACCATCGACGTGGTCGAGGAGCAGGTGCCGCGGCTGGCCGCGCCCGGTGAGGAACTCGCGCTGCGCGAGGCGGTGCTCCGGTTCTCCCGGGAGATCGCGTTCGCCGCCGCCCGGGTGTACGCCCGCGCCGCCGAGTCGCGCAGTTCCTGGGACGCGCGGTTGCAGGCGCTGCTGGTGGACGCGCTGCTGCGCGGGGACTCGGCCGACGTGCTGGCCAGCCGGGCGGCGGCGCTCGGCTGGGCGGACGAGCCGCCGGTGGCGGTGGCGGTGGGGCGTTCCCCCGGCGGGGAGGTGTCCGCCGTGCTGCACACCGTCTACCGGCTGGCCCGGCGGATCGGCGCGGAGGTGATCGGCGGTGTGCACGGCGACCGGCTGGTGGTGGTGCTCGGTGGGGTCGCCGATCCGGTCGCGGCGACCGGGAAGTTGCTGGCCGCGTTCGGGGAGGGACCGGTGGTGGTCGGTCCGGCCGTGCCGAGCCTCGACGAGGCGACCGAGTCCGCGCGGGCGGCGCTGACCGGATACCGCGCCGCCCCGGCGTGGCCGACCGCGCCCCGGCCGGTGCCCGCCGCCGACCTGCTGCCGGAGCGCGCCCTGGCCGGGGACGCCGAGGCCCGCCGGCGGTTGCGCCACGACGTGTACGCCGCGCTGGTCCGCGCCGGCGGTGAGCTGCTGGAGACGCTGGACGCCTTCTTCGCCGCCGGTGGGACGCTGGAGAGCGCGGCCCGGGCGCTGTTCGTCCACCCCAACACGGTGCGCTACCGACTGCGGCGGATCGCCGAGGTGACCGGGTTCTCCCCACTCACGCCGCGTGAGGCGTACGCCCTCCAGGTGGCGTTGACCGTCGGCCGGCTCGACCCGGTGGTCCCGGTGGTCCCGACCCAGACATTGCCCCCACCGCCGAGGAAAACGTCACAGACGGGCGACGATCCCCACCGATCTTTGTAGGATTTCGACAAAGGTTCTAGTGCGGTTTGGTCGAAGGCGGTACAGCGCTACCCACGCGTATCCGGGAGAGTCATGAACGTGCTCGCCGTACTCTCCCCCGGCCAGGGTTCCCAGAAACCCGGCTTCCTGACTCCCTGGCTCGACCTGCCTGGCGCCGAGGCGCGCCTGCGGTGGTGGTCCGCGCTCGCCGGGGTCGACCTGGTGCACCTCGGCACGGTCGCCGACGCCGACGAGATCAAGGACACCGCTCGCACCCAGCCGCTGCTGGTCGCGGCGGCGCTGCTCGCCGCCGAACACCTCCCCGTGTACGACGTGCCGCTGGTCGCCGGCCACAGCGTCGGTGAACTGGGCGCGGCCGCACTCGCCGGGGTGCTGCCGGCCGAGGCGGCGATCACCCTGGCCGGCGTACGCGGCCGGGAGATGGCCGCCGCCTGCGCGCTGGAGCCGACCGGGATGGCCGCCGTGCTCGGCGGCGACCCGGACGAGGTGCTCGCCGCGATCGAAGCGCACGGACTGCACGCGGCCAACCGCAACGGCGCCGGCCAGATCGTCGCCGCCGGCGCCCTCGACGCCCTGGACAAGCTGGCCGCCGAGCCGCCGTCCCGGGCCCGGATCACCCGGCTGAAGGTGGCCGGCGCGTTCCACACCCCCTACATGGCCCCGGCCGAGGCGGCACTCGCCGGCGTCGCCGCCGGCATCACCCCGACCGACCCGCGGCGGGTGCTGCTGTCCAACCTGGACGGCGCGGCGGTCAACCACGGCCGGGAGATGGTGCAGCGGCTGGTCCGCCAGGTCACCGCCCCGGTCCGCTGGGACCTGTGCATGCGCACGCTGGCCGACCTCGGCGTCACCGCGGTGCTCGAACTGCCCCCGGCGGGCACGCTGGCCGGCCTGGTCAAGCGGGAGCTGAAGAGCACCGGGGTGCCGGAGATCGTCACCCTCAACACCCCGGACGACCTGCCCGCGGCCCGGGAGCTGATCGCCCGGCACAGCGGCCTGCGCGGCCACGAGCCGGTGATCCAGTTCCGGGTGGTGGTCGCCCCCGCCGCCGGCACCTTCGAGCCCGCCGCCGACCTCGCCGAGGGCGCCGACCTGCGTACCGGCCAGGTGATCGGGCACGTCGCCACCCGGCAGGGCCCGGTGGAGGTCACCGCGCACGACAGCGGGCTGCTCACCGAGTGGCTCGCCCACCACGACGACCCGGTCGCGCCGGGCCAGCCGCTCGCCCGCATCGGAGGTCAGGTATGACCGGCAGCCGGATCGTCTCCCTGGGGCACTACCAGCCCTCCCGGGTGGTCACCAACGACGACCTCGCCCAACTGGTGGACACCAACGACGAGTGGATCCGTGACCGGGTGGGCATCGTGACCCGGCGGATCGCCGACGGCGAGACGGTCGCCGACATGGCCACGGCCGCCGCCGGGAAGGCGCTGGCCAACTCCGGCCTGAACGCCGCCGACATCGACCTCGTCGTGGTGGCCACCTGCACCTCCGTGGACCGCAGCCCGAACGTCGCCTGCCGGGTCGCCGCGCGGCTGGGCATCCCCGCCCCGGCCGCGTACGACATCAACACCGCGTGCTCCGGTTTCGCGTACGCGCTGGGCACCGTCGACCACGCCATCTCCGCCGGCGCGGCGCGCAACGCGATCGTCATCGGCGCCGAGAAGCTCTCCGAGTTCACCGACTGGACCGACCGTTCGACCTGCATCATCTTCGCCGACGGCGCCGGCGCCGCGGTGGTCACCGCGACCGCCGACGGCGAGCCGTCCGGCGTCGGCCCGGTGGTGTGGGGCTCGGTGCCGGACAAGGGCGACGCGGTACGCATCGAGGGCTGGCGCCCCTACATCCAGCAGGAGGGCCAGTCGGTGTTCCGCTGGGCCACCACGGCGCTGGCCCCGCTGGCCCTGCGGGCCTGCGAGCGGGCCGGGGTGGCGCCGTCGGAGCTGGCCGCGTTCGTGCCGCACCAGGCCAACGCCCGGATCATCGACGGCATCGCCAAGCGGCTCGGCATCCCCGACGCGATCATCGCGAAGGACATCGTCGAGTCCGGCAACACCTCGGCGGCGAGCGTGCCGCTGGCCCTGTCCAAGCTGGTCGAGCGGCGGGAGGTGCCCTCGGGCGCACCGGTGCTGCTCTTCGGCTTCGGCGGCGGCCTGACCTACGCGGGTCAGGTCGTCCGCTGTCCCTGAACCCGGCACGGTCCGACCGTGCCGCCGCCATCCGGCGGAGAACAATCCCGATGAGAGGAACCAACCGCAATGACCCGTGACGAGATCACCGCCGGCCTCGCCGAGATCCTCGAAGAGGTTGCCGGGGTGAACCCGGACGACGTGGCCGAGGGGAAGTCCTTCACCGACGACCTGGACGTCGACTCGCTCTCCATGGTGGAGGTCGTGGTCGCCGCCGAGGAGAAGTTCGGCGTCAAGATCCCCGACAACGAGGTGCAGAACCTGAAGACCGTCGGGGACGCCGTCAGCTACATCGCGGCGCAGTCCTGACCATGGCTCGCACCGACGTCGTCGTCACCGGGATCGGCGCGACCACCCCGCTGGGCGGGGACGTCGCGTCGACCTGGGACGCCATGCTCAACGGCCGCTCCGGGGTGAGTGCGCTCACCCAGGAGTGGGCCGAACAGCTGCCGGTCCGGATCGCCGCCCCGCTCGCGGTCGATCCGGCCGGCCTGCTGGACCGGGTGAAGCTGCGCCGGCTGGACCGGTCCGAGGCGATCGCGATCATCGCCGCGCAGCAGGCCTGGGCGGACTCCGGTCTGGGCGACTCCGGGCTGGACCCGGAGCGGCTCGGGGTGAGTGTCGGCTCGGGCATCGGCGGGGCGCTGACCCTGCTGGCCCAGGACGACATCCTGGAGGCGTCCGGGCCGCGGCGGGTCTCCCCGCACACCATCCCGATGCTGATGCCGAACGGTCCCGCCGCCTGGGTGGGGCTGGAGCTGGGTGCCCAGGCGGGCGTCCACTCGGTGGCCAGCGCGTGCGCGACCGGCGCGGAGGCGATCGCGCTCGGCCTGGACATGATCCGTGCCGGCCGGGCCGACGTGGTCGTGGCCGGTGGCACCGAGGCGGTCATCCACGCGCTGCCGATCGCCGGTTTCTCGTCGATGCGGGCGATGTCGACCCGCAACGACGAACCGGAGCGGGCCTCCCGTCCCTGGGACAAGGGCCGGGACGGCTTCGTACTCGGCGAGGGCGCCGGCATCCTGGTGCTGGAGCGCGCCGAGCACGCCGCCGCGCGCGGTGCCCGGGTCTACGCCCGGCTGGCCGGGGCCGGCCTCACCTCCGACGGCTACGACATCGTGCAGCCGCACCCGGAGGGCGCCGGGGCGGTCCGGGCGATCGCCCGGGCCATCGCCGACGCGGACGTGGCGAAGTCCGACATCACGCACGTCAACGCGCACGCCACGTCGACCCCGGTCGGCGACATCGCGGAGATCAAGGCGCTGCACCGGGCGCTCGGCGACCACCCGGTGCTGACCGCCACCAAGTCGATGTCCGGGCACCTGCTCGGCGCGGCCGGCGCGCTGGAGTCGATCGCCACCATCCTGGCCATCCGCGACAGCGTGGTGCCGCCGACGATCAACCTGGACGAACCGGATGACGGCCTCGACCTGGAGGTGGCCGCCAACAAGGCGCGCCACATGGACATCCCCGCCGCGCTGAACAACTCGTTCGGCTTCGGCGGCCACAACGTGGCTCTCGTCTTCACGCGGGCCTGAGACCACTGCCTTGGAGGCGCTCGTGACCACCACCGCCGTCGGCGCGGACACATCCACCGTGGACTACCGAGATCCGGAGCTTCGGCTCCGGGCCCTGTTCGACGCGGGCTCGCTGCGCCTGCTCGCGCCCCGGGACACCTCCGGCGTGCTGTGGGCGCGCGGCGAGATCGAGGGCGCGCCGGCCATCGCGTACGCCACCGACGCGACCAGGATGGGCGGCGCGATGGGCACCGAGGGGTGCCGGCACATCGTGGACGCCATCGACACCGCGGTCCGGGAGCGGGTGCCGGTACTCGGGCTCTGGCACTCCGGCGGGGCCCGGCTGGCCGAGGGCGTGGTCGCCCTGGACGCGGTCGGCCAGGTCTTCGGCGCCATGGTCCGGGCCTCCGGCCGGGTGCCGCAGATCTCCGTGGTGCTCGGCCCGGCGGCCGGCGGCGCCGCGTACGGACCGGCGCTGACCGACATCGTGGTGATGAGCGGGGCCGGCCGGATCTTCGTCACCGGTCCCGAGGTGGTCCGCTCGGTCACCGGCGAGCAGGTCGACATGGAGCGCCTCGGCGGCCCCGAGCCGCACGGCCGGCGCTCTGGCGTGGTGCACGTGACCTGCGCCGACGACGCCACCGCGATGGCCGAGTCGCGCAAGCTCGCCGCGCTGCTCGGACGCCAGGGCCGGCTCTCACCGGCCGACGTGCCGGCCGAGGCGGTGCCGGGTCACGACCTGGCCGCGAAGATGCCGGCCGAGACCAACCGGGCGTACGACGTGAAGCCGGTGGTCAAGGCGCTGCTCGACGCCCCGGGGGTGGAACTGCACGCGAAGTGGGCCCCGAACGTCGTCACCACGCTCGGCCGGTTCGCCGGCCGCACGGTCGGCGTGATCGCCAACAACCCGCTGCGCCTCGGCGGCTGCCTGGACGCGTCCAGCGCCGAGAAGGCAGCCCGGTTCGTGCGGATGTGCGACTCGCTCGGCGTCCCGCTGATCGTGCTGGTCGACGTCCCCGGCTACCTGCCCGGTCTGGGCCAGGAGTGGGACGGCGTGGTGCGGCGCGGGGCGAAGCTGCTGCACGCCTTCGCCGAGGCGGTGGTGCCGCGGGTGACGCTGGTGACCCGCAAGGCGTACGGCGGCGCGTACATCGCGATGAACTCCCGGTCGCTGGGCGCGACCGCGGTGTTCGCCTGGCCGAACGCCGAGGTCGCGGTGATGGGTGCCAGCGCCGCGGTGAACATCCTGCACCGCAAGAAGCTCGCCGCCGCACCGGCGGAGGAGCGGGAGGCGCTGCGGGCGCGGCTCATCGAGGAGCAGACCCGGGTGGCCGGCGGCGTCAACCGGGCACTGGAGATCGGCGTGGTGGACGACGTGATCACGCCGGAGGAGACCCGGCGCCGGATCGCCGAGGCCCTCGCCGCCGCGCCGGCCGCCCGCGGCGCGCACGGCAACATCCCGCTGTAGCGGTGTAAGGAAGGGCCCCTTCTTAACGCCTCGTGCATAGGAAGGGGCCCTTCCTCACGCCACTTGACGATGACCTCCCCGACCGGTTGGCTGTACCGGCCTAGATCCACAACGGGGAGTGACACACCATGGCACGTCGTACCCGCGCCGCCCTCACGGCCGCGCTCGCCATCGCCCTGCTCGCCGGCTGCGGCGACGACGGTGGTGCGGCCCCCGGGAGGGCCGGCACGCCGACGCCGGCCGCCACCGGCGAGCCCTGGTTCGACGAGATCGCCGCCGCCGAGAGCGCCGTGCGGGTCGGCGGGGCCGGCACGCCCTGCCCGCTGCCGGTCACCTTCCCGGTGCCGAAGGGCTGGAAGCCCAAGGGGATCGACGCTCCGACGGACGAGACCGGGGCGGAGATCTTCGCGGCGCTCGCCCGGCGCGGCGGGACCACCGCGCGGTGCGAGGTGGACGGACGCCGCGCCGGGGGTGGCTTCCTGCGGGTGTGGACGGCCGACCAGCCGACGGCGCAGCCGCGGGCCGCGCTGGAGGCGTACGTCGCCGGCACCAGGGACGCGGTCGGCGACACCCGCTACCGCGAGGTGCGGGTGGGTGGCCTCGACGGCGTCGAGGCGACCTGGGTGGAGACCAGCGAACTCCTGGACGAGGACGAGCGGGCGTGGGCGGTGGCCGTCCGCGCCGGTGACCGTACGGTCCTGCTCACCGCCAAGGAGAGCCTGTTGGCGGAGCCGGCAGATCTGCTGCCCGCGTACCGGCTGGCGGTGTCGGGCCTGGGCGTCACCGCCTGAGCGCCACGGCGGAAAACCCGGTGTCGCGGCATCGGCTCGTGACCCATGCTTGACCACGTGGCTGACCCCGTCCCGGCCTGGCGGAGCACCTCCCTGGCCCGCACCGTCGGTGCCATCGAGGCAGAACTCGACCTGGCCTGGGCGCGCCAGCTCGGCGAGTGGGACGTGGTCGGGGGTTCCCCGGGCGAGACGGCGCTCGGCTGGCTCGTGGTCGACAGTCCCGAAGAGCATGACTGGCGCACCGTCGACGCCGCCCTCGACCGGCTGACGTGCACGGCGTGCGGATCCACGCTGACCAGGGGTCCGGCCACCTGCCGGCGGTGCGCCTACTACCACGAGGTGCGCTTCGCGGCCCGGGAGGTGGACCGCCCGGACGTGCCCGCCGGCAACGAGCACGCCCTCCGCGTCTCGTTCGCCGTCGCCCGCGCTCGCACCCGGTACGGCGCGCGGGCGCGGGCCGGCTACGAACTGGTCCTGCCCGCTCTCCTCGCCGGTGACCTGCCCACCACGGCACAGGCCCAGTCGGCCAGAGCGATGATCAACAAGCTGACGCCCGAGGAGTGCGACCAGGTCACGACCCTCGCGGAGGTCGAAGAGATCGCGCGTACCCGCTGACGGGTCAGGTGCCGCAGGTGGTGACGGGCAGGCCGGGCACCGGCACCGGTGAACGACCGGCCGGGCGTAGTTTGCCGGCCAGCACGCGGGCGAGGGCGGTCATCGACGGCCGGCTGGAGGAGTACGTGGCCAGCAGTGTCGGCGACGCCGCCCCGGCCAGCAGGTACGGGGTGTCCATGGCCACCGTGACGGCGGCGTCGGGGCGCAGGTCCTTGGCGCCGTCGCCGTACCCGACCAGGTGCACCACGGTCCCGCCGCTCGGCGTGGTCTTCACCCCGGCCGCGGTCAGCGCCTCGGTCAACGCCTTGCGGGTGTGGTCCCGGCCACCGGAGGAGGTCACCGTGACCGGCCCGCTGACCGGTCGGCCGCAGTCGCCGCGCAGCACGGTCACCGCCGCGGCGGCCAGCCGGTCGACGGCCTGGCGGTGCGCCGGGGCGTTGAGCGTGGACAGCGCGGGAGCGGGGGCGCCGGCGAGGCGGAACTTCATGGTCAACACCCGGGTGGCCGCGTCGACCAGTCGGGGCCGGGGCAGCGAGCCGTCGCGCAGGGCGGCGAGCAGACCGTCGTACGCCTGGCCGACGTGCGGCGGCATGAGGATCAGGTCGTTGCCGGCGTTGAGCGCGCGGACCGCCGCCTCGCCGGGCGACCAGCGCTTCGCCGGGGGCATGTTCATGCCGTCGGTGATCACCACGCCCTGGAAGCCGAGCTGCCCGCGGAGCACCCCGGTCAGCAACTTGTGCGAGAAGGTGGCCGCCGTGCCCGGGTCGACCGATCGGGCGTCCAGGTGGGCGGACATGACCGCCATGGCGCCGGCGTCGATGCCGGCGGTGAACGGGGGCCAGGCCCCGCGCTCCAGCACGGTTTGGGACTGGGCGAGCACCGGCAGTCCCTCGTGCGAATCTGCGGCGCTGTGCCCGTGCCCCGGGAAGTGCTTCACGGTGGCCGCGACACCGGCCGACTGGAGCCCCCGGACCGCGCCCGCGACCTGTGCCGCCGAGCGGTTCGGGTCGGCGCCGTACGACCGGGAGCCGATCACCGTGCTCCGGGTCGCCAGCACGTCGGCGACCGGGGCGAAGTCGAGGTTGATCCCCATCGCGGCCAGTTCCGCGCCAGCGGCCTTCCAGGCGGCCTCGGTCAGATCCGGGCGGCCGGCCGCGCCGGCGGCGAGGGCGCTGGGCAGCAGCGTCACCCCGTCGGTGATCCGGGTGACCACGCCGTGCTCCTGGTCGGTGCCGATCAGGAAGGGCGCGGCCCCGGCCGGCAGCCGACCGGCCGCCTCGCGCAGACCGCCGGTCAGGGCGTGTACCTGCTTCGGGTTGTCGACGTTGGTGGTCTCCTGGTTGCCCTTGGTGGGGTCGTCGGCGCTGAAGCCCACCAGGATCAGTCCACCCAGCCGGTACTTCGCGATCATCTCGGCCGGCGTGTCGACGCCGGCGAGCTTCTGGTTGCCGGCGGCGGAGCCGGGCGAGACCCGGGTGGCGGCGTCGCCGTACGCGTACGGCATCAGCACCTGGCCGACCAGGTCCTCGTCGGTGAGGGACGCGACCAGCGCGGCGGCGCGGGTGGCCGGCTCGCCGGGCGGGACGCTCGGCACGGAGGTTGGCGCGGGTGTCGGCGCGGCGGCGGACGGCGCGCCGGTGGACGGGGCGGGCCGGGGACGGTCCGCCGGACCGGAACAGCCGGCCGCCAGCAGTGCGCTCAGGGCGACCAGCGCGACGCCGGCCCGTCGCGGAGAAATCGACACGCGAGTCATCCCACCAGTTCGACGCTAATCGGGGCAACCCGACCCTACGCGCGCCGGCCGACCGCCGCCCCCTGCCCGCCAGGTGGGGCACCCGGTCGGGCGCGGGGCTCAACCCACTCGGGTGAGCAGTGTCACCGGAGCGCCGTCGCCGGCGTACCGGTAGGGCTCCAGCTCCGCGTCCCAGGCGGTGCCGAGCGCCTTGTCCAGGGCGTGCGCCAGCGCCTCCGGGGCGCGGGCGGCGGCCATCAGGCTGCGCAGCCGATCCTCGCCGAGCTGGATGTCGCCGGCCGCGCCGACGGTGGCCCGGAACAGGCCACGGCCGGGTACGTACATGAAACGCTCGCCGTCGGCCCCCGGACTGGGCTCCTCGGTCACCTCGAAACGGATCATGGGCCACTGCCGGAGGGCAGCAGCCAGTTCGGCGCCCGTTCCCGGACGGCCGGTCCACCCGCACTCGGCCCGGCGGGCGCCGGGCTCGACGGGTTGAGCCGTCCACTCGAGGTTGACCGGCGCGACGAGTACGCGCGCGATCGCCCACTCGACATGCGAGCACACGGCGAGCGGGGTCGAGTGGACGTATACGACGCCACGCGTTGGCACGGTGACCTCCCGGAGAGCGAGGTGCGTCTTCCCCTACGACCTCGTCCGTCCGAGCGGTTGCTGGAACACATGATGACTCCTGTGACGGATGGTGCGCCAGGGAATCGGAAAATTCGCCGCCGGAATAGCCGGACGGGTGACCGCGGTTGACCCCTCACGACGCGATGACCAGCCAGGCATCGGGCTCGTGTACAGTTCCATCGGCGGCCTGTGCCGCGCACATCTTCGCGGACCCATCCACCGGGTGGTGTCCGCACCCAGCCCCCGGACGTTCCGCGTCCTCCCGTACGTCTCAAGGAGTACCTCCGTGGCGAGCAACACCTCAAAGACCGCGCGCGCGTCAGTCCGGGCCGGCCAGGCAGGCCAGGGTGGCGCCCTCAGCGTGCTGGGCGAGTTCAAGTACGTGATCCCGCTCAACGGCGGCAAGCACGCCTACGTGCGGAACCTGACCAACGGCAAGACCGCGCACCTGCGCACCGACTCCGAGGCCTTCGTCGAGGAGATCCGGGTGCTGGCCGCGGCCGGTCACGCCGCCAAGATCCGGGCCGAGCTCAACGCCCTCAACACCACCCACCCGGGTGACGGCTGGGACGCCACCGAGAAGCGCCTGGTCGAGGCCGGCGTCTTCGAGGGCTGAGCCCTCCCCCACGCGACACCACGAACGCCCGTCGGGACCCCGTCCCGGCGGGTGTTTTCGTGTCCGCAGCCGCCGCCGTTGTTAACAGGGGGCCCTTCCTCTACCGCAGGCGTTAAGCGGGGGCCCTTCCTTACCCCAGGGTGACCTCGCCGGTGGCGAGGTCGTACAGGGCGCCGACGACGTCGACCCGGCCGGCCGCGACCGGCGCCGCCAGCAGGGGGTCGGCGCGCAGCGCGGCCACCGTGCGGGACACGTGCCGCCGGATCGCCACCGGCAGGACCCGCGGGTCGTCGGGGCCGGCCTCGACGACCGCCGGGGTGATCTCGTCGACCAGCCAGGCCAGGTCCGGGCCCGGACGGGGCCCGCCGCGCAGCGCGTCCACCGCCGCGGTGACCGCGCCGCACCGCTCGTGGCCCAGCACCATCACCAGGGGTACGCCGAGCTGCCCCACCACGTACTCGATGGAGCCCCGGACCACCCGGTCCAGGACATGTCCACCGGTACGGATCACACAGATCGAACCGAACGTCTGGTCGAAGATCGCCTCCAGCGGCACCCGGCTGTCGATGCAGCCCAGCAGTACGGCGTACGGCTGCTGGTCGCCGGAGGCGGACGCGGCGGCGGCGGTGACGTCGTGCCCGTGGATCGGCTGCCCGCTGACGAACCGCCGGTTCCCGGTCAGCAGGTCGGCCAGCGCGGCGCGGGGCGTACGCATGTGTCCCAGCCTGGCCGGTGCCGTCCGCCCGGCGGGCCGGGTTGCGAATCTTCTCACCGACACGGTTGGCGTGGTGTCATGTCGGGTAGCCGGTGTGTTACCGCCGGGTATCCCCGGTCGATGCCGGCCCTGGGGGAGGTGGCGATGCCGGAGATCCACGAGGTACGTCTTCCCGACGATGTCCGCCTGCACGTCGAGGTGTCCGGCCCGGCCGACGCCGAGGTCACCGCCGTCCTGCTGCACGGCTGGACGCTGGACGGTCGGGCGTGGCACCGGCAGCTCGCCGCGCTGCGGGAGCGCTTCGGCGACGCGGTGCGGGTGGTCACGTACGACGCGCGCGGGCACGGCCGGTCCAGCTGCATGGCGCTGCCCACGGCCACACTGGCCCAGCTGGGCGACGACCTGGCCGCGGTGCTCGACGCGGTGGCCGGGAGCGGGCCGGTGGTGCTGGTGGGGCACTCCATGGGCGGCATGACGATCATGGAGTACGCGCACCGGCACCCCGCGCACTTCGCCGACCGGACCGCCGGGCTGGTCTTCGTGTCCACCACCGCCGAGGGGCACACGCACACCGTCTACGGTCTCTCGCCGCGGATCGCCCGGTTGATCCGGCTCGCCGAGACCACCGGCGCCGGCGTCCTGGCCCGCTGCGGCGCGTGGCGCCCGCCCCGGCCGCTGCTGCGGGCGCTGCAACCGAGCATCCGGTGGATGCTCTTCGGCGACCGCTGCGATCCCACCGACATCCGGTTGGTCACCTCCGCGGTGGCCCGCGCGACGCTCCGCTCGATCGGCGGGTTCCGCGCGTCGATCGGCACCCAGCACCGCCTGGCGACCCTCGCCCGGCTGGCCCACCTGCCGGCGGCGGCTCTGGTGGGCGACCGGGACCGGCTGACCCCGCCGCCCTGCGCGGAGTCGATCGCCGCGGCGCTGCCGGCGACCGAGCTGACGGTCTGCCCCGGGGCGGGGCACATGCTGATGATGGAACGCCCCGACGAGGTTTCCGGCGCGGTGACCGGCGTACTGCGCCAGGTGCTGGACCGGCCGGTGCCGGCCCGCACGGCACGGGCGGCCCGGCCGGTCGACGCGGCCCGGCCGGTCGGCGCGGAGTAGCGACCCGGCACGTCGGCGCACCTCAGGCACGGCGCGTTGCCGTGGGGCCGTACCCTCGTGCGGTTGGCGTGGCGCGCGGCGGTGGTCGCACGGGCCGCCGTACGCCGGCGTCAGGAGGAGCGAGCGTTGACCGACCAGACCGCGCTGGAGCAGGAGATCGCCGCCGAGCAGCGGCACCTCGACCGGGTCTACGCCCGGCTGGCGGAGCTGCGTCGGTCCGCGGTCCGCGCCGAGCGGGAGGGGTACCGGCTGGCCCGGGTCGGCAACTTCGGCGCGCTGGTGGAGCGGGACGCGATGGTGTTCCACGCGGCGCAGCGGCGGCACGTGCTGGACGCCGAGTACGAGGGCCTGGTCTTCGGCCGCCTCGACCTGCACGACCGGCAGGTGCTGCACGTCGGGCGGCTGGGCATCCGGGACCAGGACGCGGCGACGCTGGTGGTCGACTGGCGGGCCCCGGCCGCCGCCGCCTTCTACCAGGCCACGCCGGCCGAGCCGCTGGGTGTGGTCCGGCGGCGCACCATCCAGTCGTCGCGCGAGCGGGTCACCCGGATCGAGGACGACCTGCTGGATCCGGTCGCCGCCCCGGACGACATGACGGTGGTCGGTGACGGGGCGCTGCTGGCCACCCTCTCCAAGGCGACCGGACGCGGAATGCGCGACATCGTGGCGACCATCCAGCGCGAGCAGGACGAGGCGATCCGCTCCCCCGGCTCCGGCGTCACGATCGTCTCGGGCGGTCCCGGAACCGGCAAGACGGCGGTCGCCCTGCACCGGGCCGCGTACCTGCTCTACTCCGACCGCCGCCGGTACGCCGGCGGCGGCATCCTGGTGGTCGGCCCGTCCACGGTGTTCGTGGAGTACATCGCCTCGGTGCTGCCCTCGCTGGGTGAGGACACCGCCACCCTGCACTCGCTGGGCACGTTGTTCCCCGGGATGCGGGCCACCCGCACCGACCCGCCGGAGGTGGCGGCGGTGAAGGGCTCGTTGCGGATGCGCCGGGTCCTGGAGCGGGCGGCCCGGGACGCGGTGCCGGGCGGCCCGACCGAGTTGCGGCTGCTGTACCGGGGGGAACTGCTCCGGCTGGACCGGCGGGAGCTGGACGCCATCCGGGAGCGGGCGCTGCACCGGGGTGCCCGCCGCAACGAGGTGCGTCGGGTCGGCTTCGACGGCGTCTTCGCGGCGCTGTGGGCGCAGGCCCGCCGGTTGGGCGTGCCCCGGCTGCCGGAGCAGCGCGCCTTCGAGGCTGAGATCGCCGAGCGGCCGGAGTTCCGCGAGTTCCTCAAGGCGTGGTGGCCGCGCCTGCACCCCCGGCACGTGCTCGGCTGGCTGGCCGAGGCGGACCGGTTGCGGCGGCACGCCGAGGGGATCCTCTCCGGCCGGGAGATCCGGTTGCTGGCCGAGGCGTACCGGTCGCTGGACACCGAGGGCCTGACGATCGCCGACATCGCGCTGCTGGACGAGCTGGACGAACTGCTCGGCAAGCCGATGAAGCCGGCCCGGGCCAGGCGGGACCCGTACCAGTTGGCCGGTGGGGTGCGCGAGCTGAGCACCCTCGGCGACCGGCAGCGTGCCGCCCGGGAGGCCGCCCGGCAGCGGCCGGAGGACTACCGGGAGTACGCGCACGTGGTGGTCGACGAGTCGCAGGACGTCTCGCCGATGCAGTGGCGCATGATCGGCCGCCGGGGTCGGCTGGCGTCCTGGACGGTGGTCGGTGACCCGGCGCAGACGGCCTGGACCGGGGATCCGCAGGAGCTGACCCGGGCCCGGGACCAGGCGCTGGGTCGTCGTCGCCGGCACCAGTTCACGTTGACCACCAACTACCGGAACTCGGCGGAGATCTTCGCGGTCGCGGCGGCCGAGATCCGCCGGCTCTATCCGGACCTCCCGCTGCCCACCGCGGTCCGGTCGACCGGCGTGCACCCGGTGGAGCTGGCGGTTCCGGCGACGGAGCTTCGGACCACGGTCGCCGAGGCGGCCGGCGCCCTGCTCGCCGAGGTGGAGGGCACGGTCGGCGTGATCACGCCGGTGCCGCGCCGGGACGAGGTCGCAGGCTGGTTGGGCGGCCTGGGTGGACCGCGCCTCCAGGTGGTGACCAGCCTGGAGGCCAAGGGCATGGAGTACGACGGTGTCGTGCTGGTCGCGCCGGGCGAGATCCGAGCCGATCCGGGGTCGGGGGTACGGACTCTCTACGTCGCCCTGTCCCGGGCCACCCAGCGGCTGACCACCGTCGAGCCGACGGGCTGATCGGGGCGCCGGCCCGACGACATTACTTGCACACATTGCGATGTGAGCATACATTTGACGCGGGTCCGGAGTGGGACGGAGGGTGTCCGCGTGGGCGCAGGTCATGACCACCACCACGGGTCGATCACGGACGCCGCGCACCGCCGGACCGGGCGACTCTGGGCGGCCTTCGCGCTGCTCGGCGCACTGATGGTGGTGGAGGCGGTGACCGCTCTGCGGACCGGCTCGCTGGCCCTGCTCAGCGACGCCGGCCACATGTTCACCGACGTGCTCGGCATCGGCATGGCCCTGGCCGCGATCACCGCCACCCGGCGGCGCAGCACCGATCCGCAGCGCACCTTCGGGCTCTACCGGCTGGAGGTGCTGGCCGCCCTGGCCAACGCCGTGCTGCTCTCCGGGGTCGCGGTCTACGTGCTGGTGGAGGCGTTACGCCGGTTCGGCGACCCCCCGGAGGTGTCCACCGGCCCGATGGTGGTGGTGGTGGCCACCCTCGGCCTGCTGGCGAACCTGGTCGCGTTCGGCCTGCTGCGCTCCGGGGCGAAGGAGAACATCAACCTCCAGGGGGCCTACCTGGAGGTCCTCGGTGACCTGCTCGGCTCACTCGGGGTGATCGGGGCCGCCCTGCTGATCTCGGTCACCGACTGGTGGTGGGTCGATCCGCTCGTCGCGGTGGCGATCGGGGTGTTCATCCTGCCCCGCACCTGGCGGCTGGGCCGGGCCGCGTTGCGGATCCTGGTGCAGGCCGCCCCGGAGCACCTCCAGGTCACCGCCGTGCGCGACCGGCTGGCCGCCGTCCCCGGCGTCGCCGAGGTGCACGACCTGCACGTGTGGACGCTCACCTCGGGCATGGAGGTGGCCTCGGCGCACCTCACCACGACCCCGGACGCCGAGGTGGGTGCGGTCCTGACGGCCGCCCGGACCGCGCTGCGGGACGACTTCGACATCGCGCACGCCACGTTGCAGATCGAACCCGGAGCGACCCCTGGGGCCTGTGGGCCGGTCGAGTGGTGTTGAGCACATCCTTAAATCAGAGTGTGTAAAGTGCCGTATGCCGGAATTGTCGGTAAGTACGCGAGCACCATGCGTCACCTTGGCTGCACGTGTCACACCGGCACCGGTAGGCTCTGATCCGGTCACCGCCAGGCGGCACCCAACGGTGCCGGTGGTGACCGCCGCCTAATCGCCCGTGTGGGCGAGCCGGGGAACCACGTTCCTGGGGTGCATCCGCGTACGCGCGGTAGGGATCTTCCGTCCCGAACCCGTCAGCTAACCCGGTCGGCGGCTGACGGAAGGACACGTGCATGCCAGAAGTACGACACCGCGCCACCCGGACAGCGGCCCTGCTCGTCGCGACGCTCGCCGTGGCGCTCGGCGGGGCGCCGGTCACCGCGACCGCCGCACCGGCGCCGGCCACCGCGCTCGCCGCCCCCGGGCAGGACGAGGAGGGCGGCACCCCGGCGCTGCGCGACGCGCTGGAGGCGGCCAGCAAGGGCTACCTCGACGCCAAGCGGGCGCTGGACACCTCCGTCCAGCGGCAGAAGCAACTCGCCGCCGAGGTGCAGGCGACCGACGCCCAACTCGCCGAACGGACCCAACAGGTCGGCGAGATCGCCGGCCTGGCGTACCGCACCGGACGACTCAGCGCCGCCTCCGCCCTGCTCAACAGCGGCTCCCCGGACGGCTTCATGGACCGCGCCGCCGCCCTGGACACGATCGCCGCCAACGAGGACCGGGCGCTGCGCGAGCTTCAGCAGGCCCGCGAGACGGCCAACCGGGCCAAGCTGGCCGTGGAGATCGAGATCCGCGAACAGACGAAGCAGAAGGCGGTGATGGCCAAGCGCAAGCAGCAGGCCGAACGCGCGCTGACCGTCGCCAACCAGCGGGCGGCCGCCGCCGACAGCGGCGACTCGGTCCGGGGCACCTCCAGCAAGACGGCCAGGCCCGCGCCGCGCAACTCCGACGGCTCCTACCCCTCCGAGTCGTGCAGCGTCAACGACCCGACCCCGGCCAACGGCTGCATCACACCCCGCACCCTGCACGCGCTCAACCAGGCCAAGGCCGCCGGCTTCACCCGGTACGTCTCCTGCTACCGCCCCGGCGGCTCGGGCGAGCACCCGAAGGGGCGCGCGTGCGACTTCGCCGCCCAGAAGGGCGGGTTCGGCGGCGACGCCACCGGCGGGGACCGGACGTACGGCAACAACCTCGCCGCGTACTTCGTGAACAACTCCGACCGACTGGCCGTGCTCTACGTGATCTGGTACCGGCAGATCTGGCTGCCCAGCAGCGGGTGGAAGTCGTACAGCGGGGCCAACGGCGACCCGTCCAGCGACCACACCAACCACGTGCACCTGTCGGTCTACTGACCTCCTCCGACGGTCCCCGGCACTCCCCCGCGCGGGGAGCACCGGGGGCCGTCGGCGTGTCCGGGTCGGTCGGCCCGGCCGGTCAGCTCTCCGGCGCGGGCCGGTCCAGGGCCGCGCCCAGCCGGCTGGCCAGGGTCAGGTGGGCGGCGCGTGCCTGGCCGAAGGCGTACCGGAACAGCGGGGCGGGCGCGGTCAGGGTGATCTCCACGTCGATCCGCAGCACGCCGTCCGGCTCGGACCGCAGCCGGGTGTGGTTGCGTACCGTCGTCGCCGGCCACTGCCGCGCCACCGTCACCACCTCGTCGGGTTCGGCGACCAGGACGTCGGCGTGGTAGCTGGTGGGCAGGCGCAACGGGCCGACCGGGAGCCGGTCGGTGATCGTGTAGCTGCTCAGGGCGCCCGGTCGGGACGGGACCCGGCGGACCCGGACGATCAACGGGTGCAGGTCCGCCTGCCGGCGTGGATCGGCGAGCAGTGCCAGCGCCTCGGCGGGCGTGCAGCGCGCCTGGACGGTGTAGGTGAACGAATCACGTTTCGGCACGCCGTCTCCCACCGTGGTCACGTCGCACGATCGTCGCCTACGACCGACGCGCTGGCAACGCCCGACCGGACACGCGCCGGACGACCGGCGTTCACCCCCCGCCTTGACTACGGTCAGCTGATCGGTCATCACGATCGGCAACCTACGGTGCGGAGGGTACGACGATGGCAAGGTACGACCGGTGAGCGGGCACGTGATGGTCTTCGCGCCGACACCTCGGCTGACGGTGACCGTCGACCAGCCCAGTGACACCCCGGAGTTGCACCTGCACCCCGGCGGCCAGGGCGTGTGGCAGGCCCGGATGGTGTTGTCCCTCGGCGTGGACGTGGTCCTCTGCACCGCTCTCGGCGGCGAGATCGGCCAGGTGCTGGAACCCCTGCTGGTCAGCGAGGGCGTCGACCTCAAGGTGGTGGTCCGCGACTCGGGCAGCGGCGGCTACGTGCACGACCGGCGGGACGGGTCCCGGCAGGAGATCGTGGACGTGCCCGGCCAGCCGTTGAGCCGGCACGAACTCGACGAGTTGTACAACCTGGCGCTCGGCGAGGGGCTGCGCGCGCCGGTCAGCGTGCTCAGCGGGCCGAACGAGCCGTCCCTGGTCCCCGCCGAGTTGTACCGGCGGTTCGCCGCCGACCTCGGCGCCAACGGCGGCCGGGTGGTGGTCGACCTGTGCGGCGAGCACCTGAACGCCGTCCTGGACAGCGGGGTGTTCTTCCTCAAGGTCAGCCACGAGGAGCTGATCGCCGACGGCCGGGCCACCGGCGGGGGCGAGGACGAACTCGCCCGTGCGATGTACGAACTGCACGACACCGGCGCGGAGAACGTCGTGGTGAGCCGCGCCGACAAACCCGCCCTGGCACTGGTCGACGGCGAGGTCTTCGAGGTGCACATGCCCCGGTTGGAGGCCGCCGACCCGCGCGGCGCGGGCGACTCGATGACCGCCGGGGTGGCCGCCGTCATGGCCCGCGGTGGCGACGTGCGTACCGCCGTCCGGACCGGCGCGGCGGCCGGCGCGCTCAACGTGAGCCGGCACGGCCTCGGCACCGGGCGGCTCGACTCGATCACCGGCCTGGTCGACCGGGTGAGCCTGGTCCCGGCGGGCAGCCGCCCGCAGGAGCGCACCACCCCCGACGAACTCGCCGAACGGGTGGCCGAGCGATGACGCTGCGGGTGCTGATCACCAACGACGACGGGATCGCCGCGCCCGGCATCCACGCCCTCGCCCGCGCCGCCGTGGACCGGGGACTGGACGTGGTGGTTGCCGCCCCGCTGGAGGAGGCCAGCGGCACCAGCGCGGCGCTGACCGCGGTGGAGAGCGACGGGCATGTGGTGGTCCGCGAGCACCCACTGCCCGGACTGGACGGTGTCCCCGCGTACGGCGTCGGCGCCTCCCCCGCCTTCATCACGCTGATCGCGACGCACGGGGCCTTCGGACCACCGCCGACCGTCGTGCTCTCCGGCATCAACCGGGGCGCCAACGCCGGCCGCGCGGTGCTGCACTCCGGCACCGTCGGCGCCGCGTTCACCGCCGCCGCCAACGGGTGCCGCGCCATGGCCGTCTCCCTGGACGTGCTCACCCCCGGCGAGGCCACCGCCGCCAGCGGCGGTGCCGCGGTGGCCGCCGCGGCCCGGGTACGCGACGCCGAACGGCACTGGACCACCGCCGCCCGGGTCGCCCTGGACCTGCTGCCACGGCTGACCGCCGCGCCCGCGCTCAGCGTGCTGAACGTGAACGCCCCCGACCTGCCGGCGGGTCGCCTGCGCGGTGTCCGACGAGGGACCCTGGCCAGCTTCGGCCAGGTGCAGATGACGGTGGCGGAGTCCGGGCACGGCTTCGTGCGTACGTCCCTGGAGGAGCCCGGCGAGGCCGCCCAGGAGGGCACCGACGTGGCCCTGCTCGCCTCCGGGTACGCCTCGGTGACGGCTCTTCGCGCGGTCACCGAGGTGGCCGACGTCGACCTGTCCGGCCTCGACTGACTCCGTCGGCGGCCGACCATGGCCGGGTCCCGGCGGGTGGCCCGCCGGCGGCGGTCAGGCGCCGGGGAGGACCTCGGGGGTCGGGGTCCCGGCGTAGTAGGGCTCGGGGGCGCCGAACAGCCCCAGCAGGCCGGTCACCCAGAGCTGCCGGTGCACGAACCGGCTCGGCTCGGTGACCGCGAGCTTGACGCCACTGACCTCGGCGGTCTGGAAGCCGGCGACCATCGCGCTGATGCCGACGGAGTCGATGAAGGTGACCAGCCGCATGTTGAGCTCGATGCGGGCCGGCCGGCCCTTGGCCAGAACCTCGGCCACGGCCTCGCGCACCTCGTACGCGGTGTCGACGTCGATCTCGCCGCGGGGAGCGATCTCGATGACACCACCTGGCAGGACCGACTTCACGATCGACAGGCTCACGCGAGCACCTCCACTCGCCCGTCCCCCGGGCGCCTCATCAGTACGCGGGCCGCGACCGAGAGTATTCCTCCGACGGCCTCGGTCGCCACCCCTCGGGATGAGCAATTCTGCTGTTCGGGTGCAGAAAATCGCCCTTATCCGGACTTTTCATATGTTGTTTACCTGGCGCACGTCGCGGCGGACGGCGTCGCCGGACCAGGGTAACGGTCGTTCGCCCGGACGCCCGCACCTGAGCGCCCCGGGCGCGCCCCACCCTCGGCGTCGAGATCGACCCGACGTCACCGGCCCCGTCGGCGGGCGTGGCTCACGGGATGGTTTGCCGAGCGTGCCTAGCATCGGCCGGAGGACGGCGACTGCGAATGCGACGGAGAGGAAGATCGATGATCAGGAGACTTGCCGCGCTGGCCGGGGCCAGCGCGCTACTCGCCCTCGTGCTGGCGTGCGGCTTCGGCGGTGGCGGCGATGACGACGACGATGACGGTGACGACGACTTCGCGCGGCGCGCGCCGGCGGTCGTCACGCTGCACTGAACCCGCGGCCGGTTTGCCCGGGCACTCCGCTGGGCATCAGCGGAACAGGCGAACCGTAACGCGCCGGAGACGCCGGAGTCCGAAGTGGCCGCGGGGCTTCGGCACCCCGAGGAGGTAACCCCGATGTTCGGAACCAACCTGCTGGACCACCGCAGCAAGCCCGAGCGGATCGCGGACCAGGCGTGGCAACACCTGCTCTCGGCGGTCGGATCGGCGGGGGAGAGCGTGCGGGACACCGCCCGCTCGGCCCGCCGCGGCGGCTCCGGTCTCGCTGACGAGGCCGGTGACCTGGTCGGCTCCGCCGCCGACGAGGCGCGCCGGAGGGCCACGCTGGCCTTCGACGCACTCGCCGGTCGCCGGCCGGCACTGCCCTGGACCCTGCTGATCGGCGCCGCCCTGGTCGGTGCCGCCGTCGGCTGGGCCGCGGGCACCGCCGCCCGAGCCGCCGGAAGCCACGACCGCACGGTGGACGACATCGAGTTCGTCGACGTCGACCGGCCGAACTCCCCCGCCAATCTCGACAACTGACCGATCCACCTCGACGGGCCCCGGACGATTCCTCAGGTCGTCCGGGGCCCGTCGCCATGCCACCCCGCCCTGATCGGCGGTCGCCGCCCCGGACGAATGGTGCTGATCATGAGGTTGGCGGGCCCGAAACGGACATCTTGCTCCGCTAACCTCATGATCGGCCACCGGTAGGGCCCGTGGCGACACTGTTGGACGGCCGGGCCGGCGGGCGCGGGGCGAACGTGGGTGCGGGGGCGGGCGGGGCGGGGTGGGGTCGCGACCCCCGGGGGACGGGGTTCCGGGGGTCGCGACCCCGGCGGGTGGGTGGACGGCTCGTGGGCCACGGCTGGAGGGCCGGGGCCCGACTGACGGGGCCTGATCGAGGGTCGGCTTGTCGGGGGCCATTGCCCCTCGGGTCACCCGGGGCCACCACCACGCCGGCGACACTCATCCGCATCCCGCGGTTCCTCTCGGGGGGGCCCGGACACGAGGGGGGACCTGGTGTCCGGGGCAGGGCGAGGTGCGGCACTGCGCGGAGCTGCCCTGGCTCCCGACGGTCGGTGCGACGGCTCCCGCACCCGAGGATCGGCCCACCTTAACGCATCCATGGCACTGCATGGAAGCGCTCCCAAGAATTTCTCATCCCGCCGGGGTGAGGGACCGTCACCCGTACCGACGGCAGCATCGACCCGGGCGAACCCCGGTGTCCCGTCCGTCCGCGGCCACGGCCACCCCGACGGGCCCGCAGCGCCCGCACGTCCGCCCACAGGAGGGAGCCACCGATGGCCGTCACGCCGATCAGCCGCATCGACCAGGAGATCCAGTCCGCCGTTCTCGACGAGCTGACCTGGGAGCCACGGGTCCAGCCGCACGAGATCGGCGTGACCGTCGCCGAGGGGGTGGTCACCCTGACCGGTCGGGTGGACAGCTACGCCAAGAAGTGGGCCGCCGAGCGCGCGGCGCACCGGGTCGCCCGGGTCCGCGCGGTCGCCGTCGACCTGGCCGTGCGTCTCGACGGCGGCGCCGAGCACGCCGACGAGGACATCGCCGCGGCAGCCGGCCACGCGCTGGAGTGGGACGCGTTCGTGCCGGTCGGCCAGGTCGAGGTCACCGTCTCCGGCGGCTGGGTGACGCTGCACGGCGACGTGGAGTGGGAGTACCAGCGGCAGGCCGCCGAGCGCGCGGTGGGCCGGCTGAACGGCGTACGCGGGGTCGGCAACGGCATCGCGGTGCGCCCCGACGTCCGGGCCGACGCGCACACCCTCGCCGAACGGATCGTCGACGCCCTGGCCCGCAACCGGGCCACCGAGGCGGAACGGATCGACGTCCGGGTGCACGGCGACACGGTGGTCCTCGGCGGGCTCGTGCACTCGATGCCGGAGCGCGCCGAGGTGGAGCGGACCGTGTGGTCCGCGCCGGGCGTGCGGGAGGTGCGGAACAACGTCGCCGTCGCGCCGGTGCTCACCCCCGGGGTTCCCGGTGACCCCGGAACCACCCCGGCCGGGTGAGCCGTCCTCACCCGGCCGGCGACGAGGGTGGGAGTCATGACTGATCCGAGCGGGCTGATCCGACCCGGGAGCACGGCGCCCGGGTTCACCCTCCCGGCGACCCCGGACGGGCGGCAGACCGGACCCGACGACTTCCGCGGCCGGCCCGTCGTGCTCGCGTTCTACCCGGCCGACTGGAGCCCGGTGTGCGGGGACCAGATGTCGCTGTACCAGGCGGCCATGTCCGAGTTCGACCGGCACCAGGCGGCACTGCTCGGCGTCTCGGTGGACAACCTCTGGTCGCATCGGGCGTTCGCCGAGGACCGCGGCATCGACTTCCCGCTGCTGGCCGACTTCGAGCCCAAGGGTGAGGTGTCCCGCCGGTACGGCGCGTACACCGACCGCGGCGAATCCGCCCGCGCGCTGGTGGTGATCGACCCGGACGGCACGGTGGCGTGGAGCCACCTGTCACCGCCGGACGTCAATCCGGGCGCCGACGGCATCCTGGACGCGCTGGAGCGGATGGACGACGAGCGGCGGGTGACGACGCGATGACCACGCCACTTCAGGTGTCCGCCCGGCTCCGGACCCCGGTGACCGACGCCGACCACGTACGCGGTCCGCGGGACGCACCGGTCACGGTCGTCGAGTACGGCGACTTCCAGTGCCGGTTCTGCGGTGCCGCGTACCCGAACCTGGTCGAGCTGCTGCGCCAGCGGGCCGACACCGTCCGGCTGGTCTTCCGGCACTTCCCGATCGCCAACGTCCACCCGTACGCGGAGAGCGCCGCCGAGGCGGCCGAGGCCGCCGGGCAGCGCGGGCGGTTCTGGGAGATGCACGACTGGCTGTACGAGCACCAGGACCAGCTCGACCCGGTGCACCTGTCCCTCGGTGTCGAGCAGCTCGGCCTGCCCGCCGACGAGATCGGCGCGGAGGTGGCGCGGCAGGCGCACGGCGACCGGGTACGCCACGACTTCGTCGGCGGGATCCGCAGCGGCGTCAACGCCACCCCGACGTTGTTCATCAACGACGTCCGTCACGACGGCGACCACGACCTGCCCAGCCTGCTGGCCGCCGTGGACAACGCCGCGAACCCGTGAACCCGGCGGGGGCCGCTCAGAGCAGGTGGAGGGCGCGGGCGCGGCGGACCGCGTCGCGGCGGCGGGTGGCGTCGAGCTTGCGGTAGATGTTGCGGACGTGGGTCTTCACCGTGTTGACCGACAGGGACAGCTCGGCGGCGATCTCCACGTTGGACAGGATGCTCTGCAGGTACCGCAGGATGGTCAGCTCCCGCTCGGTCAGCGGCTCGTCCAGCGTCGCCGGGCCGGGGGCGGTTGGCGGGCGGGACGGCGGCTCGTCGGTGCCGCGGACCAGGTCGCTGACCGTCGGCCAGTGCGCGGTGCCGGCGTCGAGGTGCGCGGCGAGCAGGTCCCGTACCCCCGGCTCGGCGTGGGTGAAGGGCCGCCGGTAGCCCTCGGCGGCGGCCAGGTCCAGGGCCTGTTCCAGGATCCGCCCGGCCCGCCGGTCGTCGCCCGCGCGGCGGGCCAGCACCGCGTCCAGCAGGGCGGCGTCGAGGCGTACCGGCAACGGCCAGTCCGCCGCCTCCGGGGCCTGCCAGTCCGGCAACACCTGTGCGGCGGCCCGGGCGTCTCCGGCACGCAGCTCGACCCGGGCCCGTGCCACGGCCAGCGGTGCGACCGGTGGATCACCCGCGTCCGCCGGGTCGGCGAGCAGGTGACGGGCGGTCTCCAGGTCGCCCCGGAGGCCGCGCAGATCCGCCTCGGCGGCGATCAGCGAGTGGGTCAGCTCCCCCGCCGTGGGCAGGTCGGCGAGGCGTTCGCGTGCCTCCTCCAGCGTCCGGCACGCTCCGGCGAGGTCCCCGGCGTCGCGCAGCAGGTGCGACCGGCACAGGGCCGCCACCGCCCCGGCCGCCGGCTCGCCGGTCGCCGGGGCGGCCAGGGACAGGCTCGCCTCGGCCTCCTCCGGCTGGTCACGGTGCAGGGCCACCACGGCCAGCGCCAGGTAGCCGTACCCGCAGTCCTTCCGGCACGCCCACCCCTGGCAGGGCGGCATGGCCAGCGCCTCCCGGGCCCGGTCCTCGGCCGCCCGCAACTCGCCCCGGACCGCGTGCAGGAGCGCCGCCCGGCTCGCACCGACGAGTTCGGTCCGCGGCCGGCCGGCGGCGCGGGCGGTGGGCAACGCCCGGGCGAAGGCCACGGCGGCGGCGCGCAGGTCCCCGTCGGCCAGGTCGGCGAGACCGATGGCGGTGTCCGCGACCGCCCACGCGTCGGCGTCCCCGGCCGCGTCCCCCCGGGGCTCGACCGGCGCCGGCCCGGCGACCACCGGAACAGCCGGCCCGGAGGGCACGGGCCCCGCCGGCCCGGAGGGCACGGACCCGACCGGCGGCGCCCCGGAGGGCACCGGGCCGGCCGGGTGGACGGCGTGCAGCCGCTCGGCGGCGGCGCGTACCCCGGTCGGGTCGCCGGACAACCGGGCCAGCGCCAGCTCCACCGCGGCGGCCAGCGACCGGAACCGGTCCCGGCGCGGGACGGGCAGCGAGCCGGCGGCCCGCATCGCCGCCCGCAGGTGACCGGTCGCGGCGCCGGCGTCGCCGGCGTGGGCCCGCTCGGCCGCACAGGCGAGGGCCAGCTCCGGGTCGCGGCGCACCGCCTCCTCCGGCGGGGGCGCGGGCGCCGGCCCGGTCGGGCTCTCCTGGTCGTACGGGGCCAGCTCCGGCCACCGGGTGACGAACAGGTCGCTGGCGGTCGCCCAGTCCCCGGCGCGCAGCGCGTGCCGCAGGGCGTCGGCGGGCCGGCCGTTGTCGGCGTACCAGCCGGTCGCCCGCAGGTGCAGCTCGCGCAGTTCCTCGGCGGGCAACCCGCGCAGCTCGGCGTGCAGCAGGTCGGCCAGCAGGGGGTGGCAGCGGTACCAGGGCGGACGGCTGTCGTCGCGGCGCAACAGGCCGCCGTCGGCGGCCAGCCCGGCCAGCGCGGTCCCGGTGTCCGCCCGGCCGGTCAGCGCGTCGGCGAGACCGGCGCAGACGGCGTCGGCGACGGCGGTCCGGCGCAGGACGTCCCGGGTGTCCGCGTCCAGGCCGGCCAGCACCTCCTCGTGCAGGTAGCCGGCGACGTCGGGCTGGTCACCACCGAACTGTTCCACCCAGCGGGCCGGATCGGGTCGCCCGCGCAGGGCGAGCGCGGCGAACCGGAGCGCGGCGGGCCAACCGTCGGTGCGTTCCCGCAGCCGGCGTACGCCGGCGACCGGCAGCGGCACCCCGTGTGCGGTGAGCAGGTCGGCGATCTCGTCACCGCTGAACGCCAGCTCGTCCGGTCCGATCTCGGTCAGCTCGCCGGCCAGGCGCAGCCGGTGCACCGCCAGGGGCAGCCCGGCCCGCGCGCCGGCCAGCAGTCGCAGCCGGCCCGCGGAGTGCCGGAGCAGGAACTCCAGGCCGGTCAGCGCGGTCGGGTCGGTGATCCGGTGCAGGTCGTCGAGCACCAGCAGGACGGGGCGCTCCCGGGCGGCCAACGCGGCGGCCAGCAGTTCCAGCTGGTCCGGGCGCGGCGACCGGTCGGGCAGCGGCGGGCCGTCCGCACCGTCCGCCGCCGCGGTGGCCGCGCGCAGCGCCCCGGCGAGGTACGACCAGAGCCGGTCGGCGTCGTCGCCGGCCTCCACCGACACCCAGCCGGGCACCGGTGACCCGGCGGTGGTCGGTCCGTCCCCGCCGGCCTGGTCCCGGCCCGTCCCGGCGGCGGCCCGGGCCCAGGACGCGAGCACCGTCGTCTTGCCCCAGCCGGCGGGCGCGGCGACCAGGGTGACCGGTCCGGCGGCGCCCTGGTCGAGCAGCCGCAGCAGGCGGGGCCGGAGGAGCACCGGCTCGGGCAGCGGTGGCGGACCCAGCCGGGACGCCAGCAGCGTGCCGGCCGTGGTCGCGCCGACCCCCGTCGCCCGTCCGTCCTCCGGCACCCGGCCACCCCCCAACGGACTCGTGCCGCTCCCCCAGGTCCTGCGGGCGGCGGTTACCCGGCCCGGCCCGGTTCACCCCTTCCGGAGGAACCGGCTTCACCCCGGCCCGCCGCACCCTGGTCGGGAGGGTCAGCCGGACAGGCGGTGGGAGGAACGGTGGGACGGATCGCACGGATGGCCGGCGGCACCGTCGCGTCGGCGGTCGACGCGCTGGCCGCACGAGCCCGCCGGGCAGGTCGCGGCACCACCGGCAACGATCCGGGCGGCGGGCGGTGGCAGGTGGTGACGGTGGACCGTACACCCGACGAGGTGCGGCCGGACGGGCGGTGGCCGGAGCCGTTGCGCCGGCTCGGCGACGCCGTGCAGGTGCGGGTGCGGCCGGCGCCGGGCTGCCGGGGCACCGAGCTGGCCGCCCGCCCCCGCCCCGGCCGGGTGCCGCCGGGGCTCGCCGCCCACCTGGTCGGCGACGACCCCGGCGCACCGGTCCGGGCGGCGTTGCGGCAGGCCAAGCAGCTCGCCGAGACCGGCGAGGTGCTGCGCGCGGACCGCCCGGCCATGGACCGCGCCGGGCCGCCGGGATGAGGGCGCTGTGCTGGGTGGGCGCCGACACCCTGGAGGTACGCCAGGTGCCCGACCCGGAGCTGCGCAACGGCCACGACGCCGTGGTGCGGGTACGGCGCAGCGCCACCTGCGGGGGCGATCTGCCGTTGCTGGCCGGGCGGGTGCCGGACCTGTCCGTGGGCGACGTGCTGGGCCACGAGTTCCTCGGCGAGGTGGTCGAGGTGGGCCCCGAGGTGCGGGGGCACCGGGTGGGTGACCGGGTGGTGGTGTGCGCCGGGGTGGCCTGCGGCGCCTGCTGGTACTGCCGGCGGGACCTGCCCGCCTGCTGCGACAACGGCAGCCTGGATCCGGAGGCGGCCGAGACGGCGTGGGGTCACCCGGTCGGCGGGTCGTTCGGCCGGCCGAGGGCGTCGGGCGGTTTCGCCGGCAGCCACGCCGAGTACGTCCGCGTCCCGTACGCCGACGTCGGGGCGTTCACCGTGCCGGAGGCGGTCGGCGACGACCGGGCGCTGTTCGCCTCGGACGCCGCGCCGGCCGGGTGGATGGGTGCGGACCTCGGCGGCGTACGCCCGGGTGACGTGGTGGCGGTGTGGGGGGCCGGGGCGGTCGGGCAGCTCACCGCGCGGGCGGCGACCCTGCTCGGCGCGGAGCGGGTGATCGTGGTCGACCGGTACCCCGACCGGCTGCGGATGGCCGAGCGGCACGCGGGCGCGGAGACGATCGACTACCGGCACGTCGACGTGCCCGCCGAGCTGCGGGAACGCACCGGCGGGCGGGGGCCGGACGTCTGCGTGGAGGCGGTCGGCGTGGGGTGCGACGGGGGGTCGCCCCGGTCGCTGGCGGACCGGTTCACCGGCCGCGCCGAGCGACCCACCGCGGTCCGCGAGGCGGTGCACGCCTGCCGCAAGGGCGGCACCGTGTTCGTACTCGGTGAGTTCACCGGCTTCGTGGACGCCTTTCCGCTCGGCGCGGTCACCGCCAAGGGGTTGACCGTGCGGGGCGCACGCCAGCATGGGCAGCGCTACATCCCGATGCTGCTGGAGCGGATGGCCTCGGGCGAGTTGCGCACCGAGCACCTGGCGACCCA
This sequence comes from Micromonospora endolithica, assembly GCF_003626595.1. Classification (GTDB taxonomy): domain Bacteria; phylum Actinomycetota; class Actinomycetes; order Mycobacteriales; family Micromonosporaceae; genus Micromonospora; species Micromonospora endolithica. The sequence continues at coordinate 1,029,365 of NZ_RBAK01000001.1, forward strand.
CGAACTGCCGCTGGAGCAGGGCGCCCGGGGGTACGCGCTGTTCCGGGACCGCGCCGACGGCTGCGTACGCAGCGTGCTGGTGCCGTAGGCCGTTCCGGTCTCGCGGGGCCGCGACTGCGGCGGGCCGCCGGGGCGGGTGGCAGACTCGGCGGATGCCTGACGACCGTCCGTACGATCTCGTCCTGTTCGGCGCGACCGGCTTCACCGGGGCGCTCACCGCCGAATACCTGGCCCGGCACGCCCCGCCCGGGCTGCGCTGGGCGCTCGCCGGGCGCAACCCGGAGAAGCTGGCGGCGGTCCGGGGGCGGCTGGCCGCGATCGACCCGGAGCTGGCCGGGCTGCCGCTGCTCACCGCCGACGTCACCGACGCGGAGTCGCTGCGCGCGGTGGCGGAGAGCGCCCGCGTCGTGGCCACCACCGTCGGTCCGTACGTGCACCACGGCGAGCCGCTGGTCGCCGCCTGCGCCCGGGCGGGAACCGACTACCTGGACATCACCGGCGAGCCGGAGTTCGTCGACACGATGTACGTACGGCACCACGCCGAGGCGGTGCGCACCGGCGCCCGGCTGGTGCACACCTGCGGCTTCGACTCGATCCCGCACGACCTGGGCGTCTGGTTCACGCTCAAGCACCTGCCCACCGACGGGCCGGTGACCGTCGACGGCTACGTGCGGGCCGGCGGGAAGTTCTCCGCCGGCACCTACCACTCGGCGCTGACCGCGTTCTCCCGTACCGGCGAGGCGAGCCGGGCCGCGAAGCAGCGCCGGGCGGTCGAGCCCCGGCCGGAGGGCCGGCGGGTGCGGGCGGTACCGGGCAGGGTCGGCCGGTCGACGGACGTCGGCAGGTGGGCGGTGCCGTTGCCCACCATCGACCCGCAGGTGGTGCGCCGCTCCGCCGCGGCCCGACCGGAGTACGGCCCGGACTTCCGCTACCGGCACTTCGCCGCGGTCAAGCGGCTGCCGACGATCGTGGCCGCCGGCGCCGGGATGGCCGGCCTGATCGGTCTGGTGAAGTTGCCGCCGACCCGGCGCTGGCTGCTGGGTCGGCTCGCCTCCGGGCAGGGGCCCACGCCGGAGCAGCGGGCGAAGTCGTGGTTCCGGGTGCGGTTCGTGGGCACCGGCGGTGGCCGGCGGGTGGTGACCGAGGTCGCCGGTGGCGACCCCGGCTACGACGAGACGGCCAAGATGCTCGCCGAGTCGGCGCTGTGCCTGGCCACGGACGACGACCTGCCGGCGACCTCGGGTCAGGTCACGCCGGTGACCGCGATGGGTGACGCGCTGCTGGAGCGGCTGGTCAAGGCGGGCATGACCTTCCGGGTGGTGGACCAGGGTTGACCCTCGACCAGGTCGAGGGGACAGGATCGACGGTCGTGGAGAGCGACCTGCGCAGCATCGGCGAGCTGGCCCGGGCCAGCGGCCTGACGGTCAGCGCGCTGCGGTTCTACGACTCCGCCGGCGTGCTGGTGCCGGCCACCGTAGACCCGGTCACCGGCTACCGGTGGTACACCGACGACCAGGTGCGACCGGCCCGGCTGGTGGCCGGCCTGCGCCGGGTCGGCATGCCGGTGGCCGAGATCGCCGCCGCGGTACGCGCCGAGCCGGCCGCCGCGCACCGCCTGCTCGACGCGCACCTGCGCCGGCTGGAGGACGGTCTCGCCGACGCTCGTCGGGAACTCTCCCGGATCCGCGTTCTGGTCGATCCCGAGGAGCACCCCGTGACCACCCGTGTCGTGCTGTCCCCCGCCCACCTGGCCGCCGCCGTGGACGCCGTCCGCTTCGCCGTCGGCACCGACCCGGAACTGCCGGCCGCGACCGGCGTGCTGGTCGACGTCGACGCCGACGGCCTCCGGTTGGTGGCCACCGACCGTTACCGGCTCGCCGTCGGGCACGCCCCCGGTCCGGTCGAGGGCCCGGCCGTGACGGCGCTCGTCCCGGTCGGGTTCGTCGACCGGATGCGGACCCTGCTCGGCACCGGGGCCGGCGAGGTGCGGCTGACCGTCGCCGCCGGCACCGTCGAGGTCACCGTCGGCGCCGCCGCGGTGGCCACCGCCGGGCTGGCGTACGACTTCCCGGACTGGCGCCGCCTGGTGCGGACCGCGCCGGCCGTCGCGCCGGCGCACCGGGCGACCGTCGACGTGGCGGCGCTGCGCACGGCGCTGACCGGCGCGGACGCCCCCACCGTCCGGCGCGAGCACGACGGCGTGGAGCTGGCCGTCACGGTGCTCGGCCCGGACGAGCGGGGTGGGGTACGGCTGCTGGACGCCGACGAGGTGGCCGGCGCGTCCGCCGGGTTCCGGGTCGGGGTGAACGGGGCGTACCTGCTCCAGGCCCTCGACGCCGCCGACGCCGGTCAGCTGGTGCTGGAGCTGGACGGGCCGATCGCGCCGCTGGCCGTACGCCGGACCGACGGCGCCGGGTCCTTCTCGGTGCTGATGCCGATCCGGCTCTGACCGCGGGCCGCCGGGCGTCCCCGCCCCGACACCGGGCCCGGGCGGATCGGGGCGCGACGGTAGCATCGGAAGGTCCACCACCAGACAAAGGCGTACGGAGCAGCATGCTCGACATGGAGTTGATCCGGAAGGATCGCGAGGCGGTGGCGACCGCGCTGGCCAAGCGACTGGACCCGGCGGAGGTGGCCGGCGCGCTGGACGAGATCCAGCAGCTGGACCAGCAGCGGCGCAGCCTGATCAGCGAGATCGACGGGGAGCGCCAGCGCCGCAAGGCGGAGTCCCGGGCGTACGCGGAGGCCAAGCGGGCCGGCCGGGAGCCCGAGCCGGTTGCCCCGGACGCGGGCCGCCGGCAGCTTCCCGAGCTGGAGGCGGCGCTGGACGAGGTGCAGGGTCGGCTGCGCAACCGGATGGCCGAGCTGCCCAACCTGCCCGCCGACGACGTGGTGTCCGGCGGCAAGGAGGCCAACCGGGTCGTCAAGACCTTCGGCGAGCCGCCCGCGATCGAGAAGGTCCGCGACCATGTCGAGCTGAGCCGGATGCTGGGCCTGGTCGACCACGAGCGGGGCGTCAAGCTCGGCGGCTCCGGCTTCTGGATGTACACCGGCATGGGCGCCCGGCTGGAGTGGGCGCTGCTCAACTACCTGATCGAGCGCAACGTCGAGGCCGGCTACGAGTTCCTGCTCCCGCCGCACCTGCTGCTGGACACCGCCGGGTTCGCCGCCGGGCAGTTCCCCAAGTTCTACGACGACGTCTACCACCTGGACCGGCAGTCCGCCCCGCGCGGGCAGTTCCTGCTGCCCACGTCGGAGACGGCGATCCTCGGCGCCTACCAGGACGAGATCCTGGAGACGGCGAAGCTGCCGCTGAAGGCCTTCGCCTACACGCCCTGCTACCGCCGGGAGGCGGCCGGCTCGCACTCCGACGAGCGCGGCACGGTACGCGGCCACCAGTTCAACAAGGTGGAGATCTTCCAGTTCACCCTGCCCGAGCAGGCCGACGCCGCGCTGGAGGAGATGGTCACCCACGCGGAGAGCCTGGTCGAGGGCCTCGGCCTGCACTACCAGCGGAGCCTGCTGGCGGCCGGCGACTCCAGCGCGGCGATGCGCAAGACCCTCGACATCGAGGTCTGGATGCCCAGCACCGGCAAGTACAAGGAGGTCTCGTCGGTCTCCTGGGGCGGTGACTACCAGGCCCGGCGGGCGGCGATCCGCTACCGCGAGCCGGGTGGCAAGCAGACCCGTTTCGTGCACACGCTCAACGGCTCCGCGCTGGCCACCAGCCGGCTCTTCCCGGCGATCCTGGAGCAGTTCCAGCAGCCCGACGGCTCGGTCGTCGTTCCCGAGGTCCTCCGCGACCGCCTGGGCACCGATCTCCTGAGCCCTCGATGACCTGACGGCATCCTCGGCCGGGCTTGGCCTCAAGCCCGGCCGATACCGTCTCCCACCCGCGCCGTCGCCACGAACTCGGAAGGATGCTCAGGCGGCGAGGGCTTTCAGCCGGCGGGTCAGGTCTTCGCCGTCGAGGAAGCCCCGGTGGATGATCGTGCCGGTGCGGTCGAGGATGACGAAGGTGCTCTGCTCGACGACCTCGAAGCGCCGCCACAGGGCCCCGCGCCGGTCCTCGATCTGGGGCACCCCGGCCAGCTCGAACTCGGTGACGAAGTCCTTCATCGCGCGCTGCTCGCCGAGGCCGGCGACGCCGATCACCGGCACGGTGTCCCGGTAGGCCGGCGCCACCTCGGCGATCGTCCAGGCCTGGGAGGCGCAGGTGGCGCACCAGGGCGCCCAGAACCACAGCACCACCGGCTTGCCGGCCAGCGCGGCGGTGTCGAAGGGTGTCCCGTCGAGGTTCTTCGCCGCGAAGCGCAGGCTCTCCGGCAGGACGGCGGGAGCGGTGGGCGTACCGGCGGGAGCGGCGGGCGTACCGGTTGGGGACGCGTCGACACCGCCGGGAGCGGGCGCGGACGCGGCGCCGGCCGGCGGGGCCGGCTCGGCGGTCCCGCAGGCCGCGCCGGCCAGCAGCGTGCCAGCCAGCACCGCCGCCGTACCGGCCCGCCGGGCCCGTGTCGTCCCGCCGGACCGGCCGTCCGGTCGCGTGGTACGTGTCGCGGCACCGAGCATCCGCGTCTCCCTTCCTGCCGGCCGGCGCGACGACGCGCGCACGGTGCGCTACTCGACCTTGGACAGCCGCAGCGCGAGTTCGGGGCAGACCTTGACCGCCTTGAGCGCTCCCTCGCGCAGCCACGTCGGCACCGGGGTGGGCGGGAAGGCGGGGAATCCGTTGCCGTCGAGCCGGATGAAGTCCGGTACCACGTGTGCGCAGAGACCGTGCCCGTCGCAGCGGGACCAGTCCAGGGTGAGCCTCTGCGGGTTGTCGTCCGGTGCGCCGGGCAGCCCCATCACCCCCTTGACCCGCCGGCCGCAGCCGTCGCCGGTGCTGTGCAGGCGCAGGTCGTCGACGAACACCTCCATCGCGGAGAGCGCGAACCGGGCCGTACCGTCGGGGTGGCTGCACGCCCCGCGGCCCTTGACGTCGCCGGCGGCGGCCCGGACGACCTCCACCGGCGCGCTTCCGGCGACCGCGAGGTCGACGGAGCGGGCCAGGTCCGGCAGGCCCATCTTGCACGGGCCGCACTGGCCGGCGGACTCCCCGGCCAGATAGCGCACCACCTGCGCGGTCTCGCCCAGCGGGCAGGTGTCCATGCCGAGCGGGATGATGATGCCGGCGCCGAGGGTGCCGCCGACCGAGGCGAGGCCCTTGCGGGAGATCTCGGCTTCGTCCGCCGCCTCCTGCGTGATCCACTTGCCGTGGTAGCCGCCCATCAGGATGCCCGACGAGTCCGGCACCTCGCACAGGTCGAGGATCTCCCGCAGCGGGGTCCCGGCGGCGCACTCCACGACCGCCGGTCGCATCGCCGCGCCGGTCACGGTGAGCAGGACGGTGCCGGGTTCGTCGTCGGTGCCCAGCGCCGCGTACTCGTACGGTCCGAGCCGGGCGGCGATCGCGAGCTGGGCGTACGTCTCGGCGTTGGACAGCAGGGTGGGCAGCCCACCGACACCGGAGTCGCTGGAGCGCTTCTTGGTGCCGGGCGGGATGTGCGGCAGGCCGTTGATCCCGTTGACCAGCGCACCGCCCTCGCCGGAGATGAACCGGTGCGGCACGGTGACGATGGTGGTCTCCGCCGGCATCCGGCGCTCGGAGAGCGCCTCGGTCAACGAGTCGCGACCCACCCCGTCGTCGGCGATCCCGATGACGATCTCCTCGGCGTCCAGCGCGTACGCGGCCAGCGCCGCCCCGTCCAGGATCAGGTGCGGGGCGCGGGTGAGCAGTACCTTGTCCTTCCAGCTGGCCGGCTCGCCCTCGGTGGCGTTGACCACCACGACGGCGGCCAGGTCCTGCCGCTCGCAGGACTCCAGCACCGCGCGGAGCTTCCTGGCGAACGGGAAACCGGCGCCGCCCTTGCCCGTGAGCTGGATGCCCTCGGCGAGGCGGAGCAGGTGGGACGGCTCCATCGGTCCGATCGGCCCGTGCACCTCCTCGTGGGCGAGCAGGTCGAGGCGGCCGAACTCGGCGAAGCCGGCGGTGAGCCGGGGCTCGCCGACGCATGCCACCGGCGGGACGGTCGTCCGCATCACTTCGCCTCACCGCGCAGCCCGGCCCAGTAGGCGCTGTCCACCTCGGCGGCGTTGGCCTTGCGCCGGCGGCTGGACCGGCTGTCCCCGGCGGCGCGGCGGGCCCGGCGGGAGGCGAGATCGACCAGGGTGGGGGTGTCGTCGACCGGCGGCGGCGCCTCGTCCGGGACGTACCGGGCCGGCGGGCGCCAGTAGTCCGGCTCCACCTCGGGCAGGTCGTCCTCGGCGCTGTGCCGGCCGGCGCCGCTGCGCGGAGCGGCCGAGATCGGACCGGCGGAGATCGGACCGGCCGAGATCGGGCCCGCCGAGATGGGGTCGACGGAGACCGGCGCGGTGGACTCCCAGCGGCGCGGGCTGTCCCACGGCTCCTCGGGCTCGTCGAGGCCGATCGGCGGCGACACCGGGTACCGGCTCTCCGCGTCGGCGCGGGACCGGCGGCCGGAGCGCACCGTCTGGTCGTCGTCGCGGTAGCGCCGGCCGGTCGAGGTGGTCTCCACGTCGGCGTCGCGGCGGGACGTCCGCTCCTCGTCGGACCGCCGGGCGGCCACCTGCTCGCGCTCGGCGTCCCGGCGGCGGGTGGACCGCGACTCGGAGGGCTCCGCCGTCCGTCGGCGGGAGGACCGCTCGGCCGGCGCGGACTCCCGCGCGGACTCCCGGCGGCGGCTGGACCGGGCGGCCGGCTCCAGCTCCTCCTCGACGTCCCGGCGACGGCTCGGTTCGCGCAGCGTGCCCGGCTCGGGCACCACCGGCACGGTGAAGCGCTCCGGGTCGCGGCGCCGGCTGCCCGGCGCGGTCCAGGTGCCGGTCACGGTGGTCTCGGCCCACGTCGCGGTCCGCTCGGGGGTCTTCTTCTCCTTGTCCCGCCGGCTGAGGTTCTTCAGCAGCAGGCGTCCGTTGGTGTCGTCGGGCAGCCGGGCGGCCATCGCCCTGTTCCGCGCGGCGGCCTGCTGCTGCTCGCGGCTGCGCCGGCCCAGGCTGACCGACAGTCGGACCAGCAGCGCGACGACCACCAGCAGAACGCAGGCCAGGTAGCTCAGCGTCACCCAGGCCGCCGCGGGCCGGCCGGCGTTGAGGCCGTGGAAGATGGCGAAGGGCCAGGCGAGGTACGCCGCGGAGTGCAGCACCCGCCAGAGCCACTTCGGACCGACGCCGGCGAACCGGGCCCGGATGAGGCCGGTCCATAGCACGCTCACCATCAGCAGGGCCGCCACCGTGCCGAGGCCGACGTAGACGCCCCGTCCGCCGACGAAGGGCACCACCGCGTCGGTGGCCGAGGCCCGGCCGGTGAGCACCTTGGTCACCACGTGGAAGAGCAGTCCGGCCACGCCGAGGATGCCGGTGGCCCGGTGCGCCGACTGCAACAGCACCCGGTGCCGGATCAGCAGCACCAACCGGTCGGTGGCGAGCAGCCCCATCATCACGGTGAGGCTGAGGGCGACCAGGGCGATCACCCCGGCGAAGAACTCGGTGAAGAAGAAGCCGTACGCGTACGCGGTCGAGCCCACCCCGGTGAGCATGGTGACCGCCCAGGTCGCGGCGAGCGCGGACACCCCGAAAACGGCTACCGCCCCGGTGGACCGGGTCCGCACCCCGCGACTGCTGGTGGCGGTCCGGACCGTCGTGGCCTTCTGGTTCTGCTGTGCCCGGGCCATCTGCTCCTCGATCGTCTCGCGGCGGCGCGCCACCGGCCGACCCTGGTTCCTCCCACCTGTACGGACCGGCCGGGCCGGCGGATCAGCCGGACGGGAAAAATTTCTCGGCGGACCGTCGAACCACCGGCCCACCCGGCGCGTGTACGCCCCGGACGTCCGCCCGCCCGCGCACGCCCCGGTCAGCGGGCGTGGACGGACGGTAGTGACAGATGTCCATGCGTTGACAGTTCCTGCAATACGCTTGTAATCTTTCGGAAAATTTCAGTCCGGTCTGCAAGACACCGGCAACTGGAGTTTCCTTCCCCTGGCGCCACCACCACCCCCGTCCCCACCCCCCGTCTGGAGTCACAGATGCATCGACGTCGATGTCTGTCAGCGGTCGTCGCCCTCGGCGTGATCGCGGGTCTGCTCCTGCCGACCGTCGTGACGGCACCCCCGGCCGCCGCGGCCCCCGCCGGCACCAAGAAGGTCATCGCCAACCTGTTCGAGTGGAACTGGCCGTCGGTGGCGAGCGAGTGCCAGAGCACGCTCGGCCCCAAGGGCTACGGCTACGTGCAGGTGTCCCCGCCGCAGGAGCACGTCAGGCGCTCCGAGTGGTGGGTGGCCTACCAGCCGGTCAGCTACCGGATCGAGTCCCGCAAGGGCACCCGCGCGCAGTTCAAGTCCATGGTCGACACCTGCCACGCGGCCGGTGTGAAGGTCATCGTGGACGCGGTCATCAACCACATGTCCGGCCAGGACAACGGCGGCACCGGCTGGGCCGGCTCGTCCTACGGCCACTACAACTACCCGGGCATCTACTCCGCGTCGGACTTCCACTACTGCGGGACCTCCGGCAACGAGATCACCAGCTACGGCGACCGCTACCAGGTGCAGAACTGCGAGCTGGTGAACCTCTCCGACCTGAAGACCGAGTCGGACTACGTCCGGACCCGGATCGCCGGGTACATGAACGACCTGCTCTCACTCGGGGTGGACGGCTTCCGGCTGGACGCCAGCAAGCACATGCCGGCCGGCGACATCGCCGCGATCAAGAGCAAGCTCTCCCGCTCGGCGTACATCGTGCAGGAGGTCATCTACGGCGCCGGTGAGCCGATCACGCCGAACGAGTACACCGGCAACGGCGACGTGCACGAGTTCCGCTACGGCAAGGACCTGGCCCGGGTGTTCCGCTCGGAGAAGCTGGCCTACCTGCGCAACTTCGGCGAGGGGTGGGGTCACCTGCCCGGCTCGGTCTCCTCGGTCTTCGTGGACAACCACGACACCCAGCGCGACTTCGGCGGGGTGCTGACCTACAAGGACCGGGGCATCTACGCCCTGGCCAACGTCTTCATGCTGGCCTGGCCGTACGGCTCGCCGTCGGTGATGTCCAGCTACACCTTCAGCCAGCGTGACCAGGGCCCGCCGCAGGACGGCAGCGGCAAGACCGTGAACACCACCTGCTACTCCGGCTGGGAGTGCGAGCACCGGTGGGGCGCCATCGCCAACATGGTCGGCTTCCGCAACGCCACCGAGGGCGCCGGCGTCGTCAACTGGTACGACAACGGCAACAACCACATCGCCTTCGGCCGCAGCGGCAAGGGATTCGTCACCGTCAACGACGAGGACTACGCGATCAACGGCCGGTCCTACTACGCCGGGCTCCCGGCCGGCCGGTACTGCGACGTCGTGCACGGCACCTTCTCCGGCGGCTCGTGCAGCGGCCCGGTGATCACGGTGGACGGCAACGGCTGGTTCGCGGCCAACATCCCCGCCCACGACGCGGTCGCCATCCACGTAGGCGCCCGCCTGAGCTGACCACAAGGAAGGGCCCCTTGTTATCGCCAAATGCATAGCAAGGGGCCCTTCTTAACGCCTGGGGCATTACAGTGTTTTAGTGCTCTTTGACCGGATCAGTCCATCCCGTCGGTACCGCTGGATCGCCGCGGCGGTGGGCGTACCCCTGCTGATGCTGGCGGCCGGCGCGACCGGCTGGGCCCTCACTCCACGGCCGGCGCCTGCGCCGCCGGCCCGGCCGGCGGCGCAGGCGCCGGTGCCGCCCACGGCGACGCCGACCCCCGCGGAGAGCGTGCCGCCCGCCGCGCCCGCGCCGGACCACCTGCCGGTGGTCGACTACGGCCCGGCGCCGACCGGCTTCCCGGCCGACCCGGAGCCCTTGGACACGACCCCGCTCACCGAGGGGGCGCACCCGACGCGGCGGGTCGCCGCCTACACCGCGCCCGGCGGCCGGCCGCTGGCTTTCCTCGACCCCACCATCAGCGGCGTCGAGGTCACCATGCCGATCGTCGACCGGCGCGCCGGCTGGACCGCGGTCCTGCTGCCCTCGGCGAACCGCACGCTGGCCTGGCTGCCGCCCGGCGGCTTCGCCACCGTGGCGCTGCGCGACCAGATCGTGGTCGAGCGCAAGCCGCACCGGCTCACCTGGTACCGCGCCGGCCGGGCCGTCCGCTCCTGGGAGGTCAGCCTCGGGCAACGCGGTCAGGAGACCCCGCTGGGCCGCACCTTCGTCCTCGGCCGCACCCCGCCGCCGGAGGCCGTGTACGGCGGGGTGGACATCTTCGCCCTCGGCTCGGTCCCGGACGACCCGGAGGCGGTCCCGCCCGGCCTGCGCGGCGCGCACATCGGCATCCACACCTGGCAGGATGATGACGAACTGGGGCAGAACACCACCAACGGCTGCATCCGGCTGACCAAGAGCGGTCAGCGGGAACTGCTGGCCGAGCTACGCCCCGGCACCAGCGTGGTGGTGGTGGACGAGCTGCCTACCCCGCCACCGACGGCCTGACGGTTTCCGGCACGCGGAACGGGTAACCGGCCGGCGCCCGCCGAGCGGAAGGGGAGCCCGCATGGCCCTCGCACCCGACACCGTCGTCCTGATCCACGGCCTGTGGATGACGCCGCGCAGCTGGGAGCGGTGGGCCGACCGCTACACCGCTCGTGGCCTGCGGGTGCTGGCCCCCGCCTGGCCCGGCCTGGAGGGCGAGGTCGAACGGTTGCGGGCGGATCCCACCCCGATCGCCGGGCAGAGCATCGCCGGGATCGCCGACCACTACGACCGGCTCGTCCGCGACCTGCCGAGACCACCGCTGATCATGGGCCACTCGTTCGGCGGGTTGATCGCCCAGCTCCTGGTCGACCGGGGGCTCGGCGCGGCAGCCGTCGGCGTGCACCCGGCCGCCCCCAAGGGCGTGGTGAAGGTGCCGCTGAGCACCCTGCGGTCCGGCTTCTCGATCCTGCGCAACCCGGCAAACCGGCACCGCGCCGTACCGTTCACCGCCGACGACTTCCACTACGCCTTCGGCAACACCCTCGACCGGGAGGCGTCCGACCGGGCCTGGGAGCGGTACGCGGTGCCCGGCGCCGGCCGGGTGCTCTTCGAGGGCGCCTTCGCCAACCTGGACCCGAACTCGCCGGCCCGGGTCGAGGTCGGCCGGCACGATCGCGCCCCGCTGCTGCTGCTCGCCGGCACCGAGGACCACGTGGTGCCCCCGTCCGTGGTACGCGGCACCGCGGCGCTCTACCAGCGGTCCCGGGCGCTGACCGCCTATCACGAGTTCGCCGGGCGGTCGCACTTCACCGTCGGTGAGCCCGGCTGGGAGCGGGTCGCCGACTACGCCCTGGACTGGGCCGTACGCGCGGCGGCCCTGCCCCGCGAGGCGACCGTCGCCCGCGAGGCCCCACGATACTGAGCGCGGACCCGAGACCCGGAGCGGTCAATCCCAGGTCTGGGTGATGTCCAGGATCTCCAGACCAGGAGGCGCCGCCGCCGACACCACCTTGGCGTCGCGGGTCACGAGGTAGCAGCGGTAGAGAACCGCTGTGGCCACCGCGTGCGCGACGTCCAACGTCACGCCGTGCCGGGCGGCGAGCCTCGCCACCGGACGGCTGGTCGGCGCGTCGTAGACCGCCACCTCGATGTCGCGGTCCCCGGCGAGCAGCACGTCGAGGAGATCAGCGGCGGCGGTGCCGGCCACCTCGAGCTGCGCCTGGCCGAGGCACAGCGCCGGGATCCAGATCCGCTGGTCCGGGTCCTCCTGGGCAAGGGTGATCATGGCACCGGGCTCGACGCTGGTGCCGGAGGCGTAACCGAGAAGTGCGGAGGTGTCCAGGACGAGACCGTTCACGCCGCAGCCGACCCCTCGTCGAACTGTGCGAGCCACTTCATGTTGCGGGCGTGCTGCTCGTCGCTGATCGGGGCCTTCGCGGCGAGCCTGGCCCTCGTCCGCTCGACGTCCTCGTCGGTTACCACGTAGCCGAGTTCAGCCCACCGGGTTCGTAGTCCGTCGGCCCGCATCTTCCGGCGGAGAACCTCGGCGATGAAACCCGAGGTGTTGTTCCGCGACCGCTCGACGTACGCGGCGACATCGTCGGGCAGGCTGATCGTGATCCGTCGCGTCATACTCACAGCCTATACGCTGCATACTCCGGTGCCTGGTAGCGACACCACTGGCATGGTGAGGGTGGGTGCGGGTACCACTGAGACATGAGGGCGAGTTTCCGGCTTGGCCGGATCGCGGGTGTTCCGGTCGGGGTCAACTGGAGCGTCCTGGTCATCTTCCTGCTGATCGCGTGGGGGTTGGCCGCGAACCAGTTCCCCCGGTCGTACCCGGACCGGCCGGTGATCGCGTACGTCCTGGCGGGTCTCGCGGCGGCCGTGGTGTTCTTCCTCGGCCTGCTCGCCCACGAGGTCTCGCACGCGATCGTGGCCAGGCGCAACGGCCTGGAGGTCGGCGGCATCACGCTCTGGCTCTTCGGCGGTGTCGCCGAGCTGAAGGGCGAGGCGCCGAGCCCCGGTGCGGAGCTGCGCATCGCCGGCGTCGGTCCGCTGGTCAGTCTGGTCATCGGGCTGTTCTTCGGCGGCATCGCGGTGGCCCTGGCCCTGACCGGCTACGAGGGGCTGCTGCTCGGGATGCTGGCCTGGCTGGCCGGCATCAACGTGCTGCTCGCCGTCTTCAATGTGCTCCCGGCCGCCCCGCTGGACGGGGGCCGGCTGCTGCGCGCGGCGGTCTGGAAGGCCACCGGCGACCGGACCCGGGCCTCGGTGGTGGCGGCGCGGGCCGGCCGGATCCTCGGTGTGGTCCTGATCGGCCTGGGGTTCTGGCAGTTCTTCGTCGGTGCCGGCTTCGGCGGGCTGTGGCTGGCCCTGATCGGCTGGTTCCTCATCGGGGCGGCCGGCATGGAGGAGCGGCAGGCCCGGCTGGGCGACGCGCTGCGCGGGGTCCGGGTCGCCGACGTGATGACGCCGCAGCCGCAGACCGCCTCGGGCGACCTGACGGTGGCCGACTTCGTGGACAACTACCTCTTCGCGTACCGGCACTCGGCGCTGCCGCTGACCGAGGAGGGCCGCCCGGTCGGTCTGGTGACCCTGGACCGGGTCCGGGGCGTGCCGCCGGACCGGCGGGCCGGCACCACCCTGTCCGAGGTCTCCTGCCGGGCCGACGAGCTGGTGCTCGCCTCCCCCGACGAGCCGCTCAACGACCTGCTCCCCCGGCTCAGCGACTGCGCCGACGGGCGGGCGCTGGTGGTCACCGACGGCCGGCTGGTCGGCATCGTCTCGCCCAGCGACATCAGCCGCGCGGTCCAGCGCGGCAGCCTCCGCGAGCAGATGACCGGCGGGCGCTGAGCCGACCGCGGGCCGCGTCCGGCGTGGGGGGCTCAGGCCGGCCCAGGCGTCAGGAGCCCGCGCAGCCAGGCGCGGGTCCACGCGGCGATGGTGAACGAGTCGGTGACCAGGCCGTCCCGGATCAGCTCACCGACCCGCTCCGGCGGGTACGCGACCGTCGACCGGATGCCCTCCGCCGCCTCGACCGCCCCCACCTCGGGGATCTCGGCCAGGAACAGCCGTACCGCGTCGGTGGCGGTGCCGGTGTCCACGTGCATCTCGCCGAGGTCGACCAGCCGGGTGGGCGCCACCCCGATCTCCTCGCGCAACTCCCGGGCGGCCTTCTCCTCGGCCGGCACGCCGGCCTCGCCGAAGCCGCGCGGCGCCTCCAGGTGCCAGCGCCGGGTGGCGTGCCGGAAGTGCTCCACCAGGATCACGGCGCCGTCGAGCACCGGCAGCAGGACGACACCGTCGGCGCCGCTGGCGGGCATCGAGCGGACGTACGTCCCGAGCCGGCCGCCGGTGAAGCGGACCGGATCACGGACCAGGATGCCGTACTCGTCCTGGTGGACGACCCCGGTTGCGCTCCACTCGGTGGGCAGGCCGTTGGACCGCAGCAGGTCGGCCTTGGCCTGTTCCGCCGCGCGCACCTCCGCCGGGTCGGTCAGGATCTCCACCGCCGCGTCCGGCGGGTTGGCGAAGTGCTCGGGATGCTTGCGGCGCAGCTCGGCGTACTCGCTCCAGCGGTCGGTCACACTTCCTCCTGGGGACGGTCGATGTTCGGTTCCTCGTCCCGGTCACCGTCGCCCTCGGTCAACGGGAAGCCCGCCTCCCGGACACGGCGTACGAGTTCCCGCCAGTCCTCGCCGGCGCGTTCCAGGTGGACCCGCATCACGTCGATGCCGGTGCCGAGTTCCCGTCCGGCTCGGCGCCGGTCCCGGCCCACCACGGCGAAGCGGACCACCGCGGTGGCACCCCGGGCGGCGACCTCGGTGGCCACCTCGCCGACCAGCTCGGCGCGCGGGTCACCGTCGAACACCACCGACATGGTGCTGCCGAGCACCTCGACGCTCACCCGGATCGCCGGTTCCCAGGCGGCCATCAGGTCGGCCCGGCGCTCCCCGACGATCACCGCGAGCCGGCCGGCCAGGGCGACGTACCGGTCGTAGACCTGCTGCCCGCGGACGGCGAAGTCGCGCGGCTCGTCGAGCAGGTCCCGCAGGCTGGTGACGTACGCCTGCCACTCGTCGGTCCGGCGCGCCTGGCGCACGTGGTGCAGCTCCAGGCCGGTCAGGTCGATCCGCAGCGGCAGTTGGACCAGGTCGAACACCTGCGGTCGCAGCGTCCGGAGCAGGGCGAGCAGGTCGTCCATGTCCCGCTCGGGTGGCTGCTCCCGCCGGTACTCCTGCATCGCGGTCCGGCGCAGCGAGTCGGCGGGGATCATAGCGTACCCGTCGACGGCGTCCGGCAGGGTGGTGTTGTAGCGCAGGTCCACCAACTGCTTCAGCTCGGCGACCAGCGGCTGCGCGCGGAACCGCCCGTCCGCCGGGTTGGTGTCCGGCTCGACCAGGAACTCCCGGTAGAAGGTGTCCCGGGTGGCCCGCTCGGCGCCCACCGCCCAGACCGTGGCGTCGCGCAGCCGCTGCCGCAGCACCGGCCGGCTCTCCTCGTCCAGCCCGAGGTCGCGGCGCAGCTCGTCGACGTCGAACGCGGTGAGCTGGAGCAGGAACCGGCGGAACTCGGCGAACAGGCAGCGCTCGGTGAGCCGGTCGTTCTCGGTGTCGTCCCAGGACAGGCGCAGGCACCGGACGGAGTCGACCTCGTCGAGCACCCGCAGCCAGCCGGCCCACCCGGTCGGGTCGACACCGAACGGCAGCTCGGCGCGGGGCGTGCGCTCCCGG
This sequence comes from Micromonospora endolithica, assembly GCF_003626595.1. GTDB lineage: Bacteria > Actinomycetota > Actinomycetes > Mycobacteriales > Micromonosporaceae > Micromonospora > Micromonospora endolithica. The sequence continues at coordinate 1,044,601 of NZ_RBAK01000001.1, forward strand.
ACCAGGTACGGGACCAGGACGCCCTCGCCGAGTAGAGCCCGGAACGCCTCCCGGGCCGGGCCGTCGACGGTGAAGTCCTGGTGGACTACGGGATTGTTGACGAAGTACGCGCGGTTCACCACCACCTGCTCGGCGTTGAGGATCGCGCGCAGGTACTCGGCGCGGGCGTCCGAGCGGCGGCGGCGGTCCACGTCGGCGTACGACTGCCGCCGGTCGAGCATCCGCGCCAGGACGTCCTGCCGCACCCACTGGTTGTCCAGGCACTGGGCCACCACGGTGATCGGTGCGAGATCCCGGTTGTCGATCGGCGTCAGTCCCTCGGCGGCGCCGGGCAGGTCCGTCATGTCACTCCTCAGTGGACGGAGCAGGAGGGTCCAAGACCATCATGCCGCCACCGGGCAGCGCGGCGGCGGTCGCACATCCGACAGCGCTCAGTCCCGCGGCAGGTACCGGTCCAGCAGGTCGGTGCGGAAGACACCCGCCGGGTCCAGCCGCGCGGCCAGGGCGCGGAAGTCCGCGTACCGGGGATAGGTGGCGGCGACCGCGGCCGGCACGATGTCGAAGACCTTGCCCCAGTGCGGACGCGGCGCGAACGGCGCCAGCCGTTGCTCCACCGCGGCCAGCACCGGCCGGACCCGGTCCGCGTCGGCGATCCAGGTGAAGTGCACGGCCAGGCTGTCCCGGTCGTACGCGGGGCTCAGCCAGAGCCGGTCGGCGGCGACCGTGCGCAGCTCGCACACCTGGAGCACCGGGGCGATCAGGTGCGCCACCGGGTCCAGCGCGGCCAGCACGTCCGCCGCCGCGGACCGGGGCACCAGGTACTCCGACTGCAACTCCTCGCCGCTGCTCGGGGTGAAGCCGAGCCGGAAGTGCGGCAGCCGCTCGTGCCAGGGCCCCGGCTCGCCGAGCTGCGGCGTGCAGTGCTCCGGAGGCATCCCGGCGACCGGGTGGCGGGGGTGGTCGGCCGCCGTCGTGCCAAGCCAGTCCGCCGCCGGCGGCGGCTCCTCCGCCCGCTGCTTGCGCCACACCTCGCGCAGCGTCGGCGTCCGCCAGTCGGTGAAGACACTGACGCTGTACGCCGAGGAGAGCGCCGCGTCCAGCGACTCCCGGGGCAGGCCGAGGTGAACGTACTGGCGCAGCGCGAAGGTGGGCACCACGTCCAGCGTGACCCGGGTGACCACGCCCAGCGCGCCGAGGGAGACCACCGCCCCGGCCAGCGTCTCCGGTTCGGTGCGCCGATCGAGGGTGAGCAGGTCGCCGTCGGCGGTGACCAGCTCCAGGCCGGCGACGGCGGCACCGAGGTTGCCGAGCCGTTCCCCGGAGCCGTGGGTACCGGTGGCGACCGCCCCGGCGACCGAGATGTGCGGCAGCGAGGCGAGGTTGGCCAGCGCGTACCCCCGCTCGTGCAGGTGGGTCGCCAGGTCGCCGTAGCGCAGCGCGCCCGGCACGGTGACGGTCGCGGCGTCCCGGTCCAGCGCGATCGCGGTTGGCAGCCCGGCGAGCGACACCAGATCGCCGGTGGTGTCGCCGAGGCGGTTGAAGGAGTGCCCGCTGCCGACCACCCGCAGCCGGTCGCTGCCGGCCACCAGGCGGCGCAGCTCGTCGAACGACGCCGGCTGGTGGAAGCGCCGGGCGGCGTAGTGGACGTTGCCCGCCCAGTTGCGGCGCGGTGTCATCGGCGTCCCCCGTCCGTCGTGCCGCCTCCCCGGCGGGCGCCCGCGACCCGTGCCGCCCACCCGACGGCCCCCGCGCGTGCGTGCCCGACGGTACGCCCCGACGGTTACTGGCGCCGAAGGCGGGGAACCCTGTGCCGATGAGCAGCTACCGCGATCCCGCCCTGCGGGGCGACGTCTTCCCCTCCGAGGAGGAGATCGACCCGACCGGTGCCGGGCTGGAGCCGGCGAGCGCCCCGCCGGTGGCGGCCGGCACCACGCCGGGCCCGCAACCGACGCCCGCGCCGCCGCCGGCACCCACGCCGGTGCCGCACCCGGGACCCCCGCCCCGCGGCCCGGAGGGGCGGTCGATCGTCACCCACCACCTGGACGGCTCGGTGGAGGTGGTCACCGACCTGGACGGCGACGGGGTCGCCGACGTGGTGCAGTTCGACCTGAACGGCGACGGGATACCCGACGTCACCTACGTCGACAGCGACCGGGACGGCCGCCTCGACACCGTCCTGCGTCAGCCGGGCGCCCACCCCGCCGGTTAGGAAGGGACCCTTTACCCGCACCAGGCGTTAAGCGGGGGCCCTTCCTTACAACTGGGGCAGCACCTCGGCGGCGACCAGGTCGAGGTGGTCCAGGTCGCTCAGGTCGAGCGCCTGGAGATAGAGCCGGCTGCTGCCGGTGGCCGCGTACGCGCCGATCCGGTCGACGACCTCGGCCGGCGTACCGGCCAGCCCGTTGGCCCGCAACTCCTCCGGGTCCCGGCCGATGGCGGCGGCCCGGCGGGCCACCTCGGCGTCGTCGCGCCCGCAGCACAGCACCAGGGCGTTCGACCACACCAGGTCGCCCGGGTCCCGGCCGATCTCGGCGCAGGCCGCGCGGACCCGGTCGAACTGGGTGACCGAGTCGGCGACGGAGGCGAACGGCAGGTTGAACTCGTCGGCGTACCGGGCCGCGAGGCGGGGCGTGCGCTTCGGCCCCATGCCGCCCAACAGGATCGGCGGCCGGGGGTTCTGCACCGGCTTGGGCAGCGCGGGCGAGTCGCTGACCTGGTAGTAGCGGCCGGCGAAGTCGAAGGTGCCGCCGACCGGCGTCCGCCACAGCCCGGTGATGACCGCGAGCTGCTCCTCCAGCCGGTCGAACCGCTCACCCAGGGCGGGGAACGGGATCCCGTACGCGGTGTGCTCCTCGGCGTACCAACCGGTGCCGATGCCCAGCTCCACCCGGCCGCCGCTCATCTGGTCCACCTGCGCCACGGTGATCGCCAGCGGGCCGGGCAGCCGGAAGGTGGCGGCGGTCATCAGCGTGCCCAGCCGGATGCTCCGGGTGTCCCGGGCCAGGCCGGCGAGGGTGCTCCACGCGTCGGTCGGGCCGGGGTCGCCGCTCACCGCGCCCATCTTGAGGTAGTGGTCGGAGCGGAAGAACGCCCCGAAGCCGGTCTCCTCGGCGCGGCGCGCCACGGCGAGCAGGTCGTCGTAGGTGGCGCCCTGCTGGGGTTCGGTGAAGATCCGCAGTTCCATGCTCCGAGCATAGGAGCCGGCCGGGACGCGGGTGCCGGTGGCGCGCTTCCCGGCGCACCGGCGGACCGCGGCGGGCAGCGCCGAGCCGTTAGGGTGGGCCGCGTGCCCACACCCGTCGTGTCCGCGCGGGGGCTCGGCGTCTCCTTCGGCTCGGTCGCCGTGCTGGTGGATGTCGACCTCGACCTGCCGCCCGGTGCGGCCCTCTGCCTGACCGGCGCGAACGGCGCCGGCAAGTCGACCCTGCTGCGCTGCGTCACCGGGCTGCTCACGCCGCAGGCCGGCACGGTCAGCGTCTTCGGCGCGACACCGGACGGCTCGGCGACGTTCTGGCGACGGGTGGCCACGACGGTGGAGCAGCCCACCTGGTACCTGGGCCTGACCGTGCGCGAGCACGTCGAGCTGGTCCGGCTGGCCGGGGGCGGCGATCCGGCGGACGGTCACGTCGACGAGCTGTTCGCCGTGCTCGGGCTCGCCGCGCTGGCCGACGCGACCCCGGACGTGCTCTCCTCCGGGCAGCGACAACGGATGCTGCTGGCCGCCGTCCTGGCCCGCCCGAGCGACCTGCTGGTCCTCGACGAACCGGAGCAACGGCTGGACACCGAGATCCGCCCGGTGGTGGCCGGCCTGCTGCGGGACCACCTGGCCGGCGGCGGCAGCCTGCTGCTGGCCAGTCACGACCCGTCGTTCGTGGCGGCCCTGGGTTGCCCGACCCTGCGACTCGGTGCCGACGCGTCGTGAGCCAGCTCCGCGAGTCGCCGGTGGCGGTGGCCGGTCCACCGCCGCGCGCCCGGGAACTGCGCCGCTGGGTCCGTCGCCGGCGGGCCGCCGCGGGCGCGTCACTCTCCCTGGAGACGGTGTACGTGCTGGCGCTGACGGTGGTGATCACCGTCGCCATGGTCGGCCCGTCCTGGGGCCGGCTGCTCTGGCCCGACCGACCGGCGCCGGAATCGGCGCGCTGGACGGTGGTCGCGCTGCTCGCCGCGGCGGCCGTCGGCCTGCTACTCCTGCTGCGTCGGCTGGGACCCCTGCTGCTGCGCCGGGACGACCTGGCGTGGCTGCTGCCCACCCCGGTGCCGCGCCGTGGCCTGCTGCTGCCCGCGCTGGCCCGGGTGCTCGTCGGCGCCGCCGCGGCGGGCGCGCTGGTGGCGCTGGGCGGTGTCGCCCAGCTCGCCGAGCGGCCCACACCCCCGTCGACCTTCGGCTGGTGGGTGGCCACCGGCGCGGCCGGCGGCGTACTGCTGGCGCTGCTCGCCGTGGCCGCGCAGCGCCGGCCCGGACGGGCCCGACCGCTCGACGTGATCCCGGTGGTCGCCCTGCCCCCGCTCGGCGCGCTGGCGCTGGTCGAGCCGGCCGGCGCGGTGCCGGGCGTGCCGGTGGTGGCGCTCGGGCCACTGGCGTCGGCGGTGCTCGCCGCCGCCGCGGTGGCGACCGCGGTCACCGTCCGGGCGCTGGCGAGCTTCCCCGGCGCACCGCTGCACGACCCGTCGCGGCTGCTCGGCTCCCACCTGGACGCCGCGTACGCCGCCGAGCCGTCGTTCCTGCCGGACCTGTGGGAGCGCCGGTACTGGCGGGGGCGCGCGCTGCGGTCGCGTCCGCTGCGCCGCGGGCGGCTACCCGGTCCGGTGCGACACGACCTGCTGATCCTGGCACGCAAGCGGCGCCGCCTCGGCTGGCTCGCGCTGGCCGCCGCGGTGCCGGCCGTGCTGGTGCAGGCCCCGGGCGGCACCCTCGCCCTGCTGGTGGTGCTCGGCGGGTCACTGGCGGCCGGCACCACCCTCGACGCGACCCGGCGGGACGCCGCCGCACCGGCGCTGCTGCGGCTGCTCGGGCTGACCGGCCGCCGGGTGCTCGTCGCCCGTACCGTCGCACCGGCCCTGCTCGCCTCGGTCTGGTGCGCGCTCGCCGCGGCGGTGCTCGCCGCGACCGGCGACCTGCCGCCCGGCCCGTGGTGGGCGCTCGGGCTGGCGCTGGGGCCGACGGTCGCGGTGATGGCGCTGCGCCGGGCCCGGTCCGGGCTGGTCGACAACTCGCTGCCGTTGGTCGACACCCCGGCCGGCAGCTTCGCCCCCGGTCCGCTGATCTGGCTCCTCGCCGGGGTCGACCAGCTGATGTTCGCGGTGCCGGCGCTCGCCGCCCTCGGTGGTCTGCTCGCGCCCACCTGGGCCTGGGTGCTGGTCCAGGTGGGCCTCTCCGCCGCCGGTCTCGCCGCGTGGTTGCTGCTGGGCACCGACCGCCGCCGCCCCGTTCTCTGAGCCCGGTGGTGCTCAGACGTACGGGCGGACGGCGTACGCCGCCTTCAGCGCGGCCAGGCCGACCGACTTCGGTGAGAGGGTGCCCCACCCGGAGTTGAAGTAGTTCGTCCGGGCGATCCGCGGGCCCCGCTCCGCGTTGAGCGCGGCGACCGCCGCCGGGACGGTGGCGATCCAGCCGGCCTGGTTCGGCACCTCGGCGACCCGCACCCCCCACTCGGCGATGAGTACCGGGCGGGACAGCGCCACCGGACCGAGGTCGGCCACCGCCCAGTCCTTGGTCCGGCGGAACCGGGCCAACGCCGTGTGGGTGGCGCTGGTGGCATAGACGTTCCACTGGAGGAAGTCCAGCTTCGCCATCAGCGCCTCCGGGTGGGTCCGCTGGTAGCAGGCCCGGTCGAAGCCGCCGACACCGACCGAGAAGGTGGTGCCGGCCGGCAGGGAGCGGGCCTTGAACCAGTTCACGATGTACGTCATCGCCTGCACCGCGCGGGCGTCCGAGCTGGCCCAGGAGTAGGACACCCCGGCCTCGGTGGTGCCGAACTCGTGGTCGGTGTCCAGTTCGGAGGCGAGCTGGATGTTCACCCCGAAGCCCAGCGTGCGGTACTGGGACAGGGCCCGGGCGAACAGGCCGTCGCACTGGCCGGCCAGGACCTGGCTGTACCCGTACGCCCTCGGCCAGGTCGTCCCCGGTCGCTGCTGGATGGTCATGGCCGGCGCCGGGACGGTGTAGGTGACCCCGTCGACCGTGAACGTCTGCGGCCCGGTGTTCGGCGCGCCGTAGTGCTTCAGCTCCAGCACCATGTTCATCTTGATGCCGGCCCGTCCGAGCGTGACCAGCCAGGGCCGGTTGTAGCCGGGGAAGATGTAGCCGTCGGCGAAGCTGCGGTACTGCGTCAGGGAGCGGAAGTTGCCGCCCGCCATGTCGGCGGTCGGGTCGGCCCCGCCGGAGAGGTAGTAGCCGCCCAGCACCGGCTGGCCGACGGTGTAGTCGACGGTCGCCGTGGCGGTCCGCCCTCCGTTGTCCCGCACGGTCACGGTCACCCGGGGCATCACGCCACCGCCCGGTACGCCGCCACGGCCCCGTTGTCCGACACCTTGCTCCAGGTGCGGCCGGAGTCGTCGGAGACGGTGAGGGTCAGGGGGTCGATCACCGCGACGACGTCGACCGGGGCGCTGCGGTTGCCCTGCGCGTCGGTGACCACGATCGTGACGGTCACCGGTCTGGTGTCGGGGTCACCGTAGGTGACCATGAGGGTCATGGTTTCGCCGGGATTGAAGACCGTCGCGTTGAGGGCTGCGGTCACGGTCGGAGCGGCCATTTCGGCTCCTAGCGCTACGTGGAGCGTACCGACGGCGACACCGCCGTCGGCGGGACTGGATCGGGGGAGATGGATGTGGCCCGCATCCGAAGCGCCTCTCACCTGCGCCAACAGTGCTCCGACGAACAGCCCGGCGTCTTGTCGGTTATCCGACTTACACCGCGATGAGAGTTTTTTTCACTAAATGGCCGGCTGCTGCGGCGGACCGGTCAACTGCTACAACGGAGCGGTGAAATACCTGATGCTGATCTACGGCAACGAGGAGATCTGGAACAGCCTCCCCGCCGACGAGATGTCCACCCTGATCGGCGAGGTGGACGCGTTCAACAGGGCGCTGCGCGCCTCCGGCGAGCTGGTGGACAGCCGGGGCCTGGTGACGCGGCCACGGTCGGTGCGGATGTCCGGGGCCGTGCCGGTGGTGACCGACGGGCCCTACCTGGAGGCCAAGGAGTACGTCGGCTCGTACTTCGTGGTCGACGTGGACGACGAGGAGCGGGCGCTGGAGATCGCCCGGTCCTACCCGGCCCTGCGGTTCGGCGACACCGCCGGGGGCGGCCTGGAGGTGTGGCCGCTGATGGATTCCGGCGGCGGGTCCTGAGCCACCACGCCGGCGTGGGTGACCTGCTGCGCGACCTCGCGCCGCAGGTGCTCGGGGCGTTGGTACGCCGGTACGGCGACTTCAGCCGCGCCGAGGACGCGGTCCAGGACGCCCTGCTCGACGCCGTACGGGTGTGGACCCGCGACGGCGTACCGGAGCATCCGGCCGGCTGGCTGCGCACCGTCGCGGCCCGCCGGTACGTCGACCAGGTCCGGGCCGACGCCGCGCGGCGACGCCGGGAGGTCGCCCTGCTCGACGCCACCCCCCGCGACGCGCTGGTCGCGGCGCCCCCGGACGTCGAGCCGGCCCGCGACGACCTGCTGGAACTGTTCTTCCTCTGCTGCCATCCGGCGCTCGGGCCGTCCGCCCAGCTCGCCCTGACCCTGCGGGCGGTCGGCGGCCTGAGCACCGCCGAGATCGCCACCGCGTTCCTGGTACCGGAGGCGACGATGGGCCAGCGCATCGTCCGGGCCAAGCAGCGCCTGCGGGAGGCCGGGGCCCGGTTCGACCTGCCACCGGAGCCCGAACGAGGACCCCGGCTGGCGGTCGTCCTGCACGTGCTCTACCTGGTCTTCAACGAGGGCTACAGCGCCAGCAGCGGCCCGGAGCTGCGCCGGGTCGAGCTGACCGGGCAGGCGATCCGACTGGCCCGCCGGCTGCGCGAACGGCTGCCCGACTCCGGCGAGGTGGCCGGCCTGCTCGCGCTGATGCTGCTCACCGAGGCACGCGGTGCCGCCCGCACCGGGCCGGACGGCGACCTGGTCCCCCTGGCCGAGCAGGACCGCAGCCGTTGGGACGCCGACGCCATCGCCGAGGGGACGGCGCTGGTGACCCGGAGCCTGACCACCGGGCCGCTCGGCCCGTACCAGGTGCAGGCCGCCATCGCCGCGGTGCACGCCGAGGCCCCGTCGACGGAACAGACCGACTGGCCGCAGATCCTCGCCCTGTACGAGCTGCTGGAACGGTTGGCGCCCGGTCCCGCCGTCACGCTCAACCGGGCGGTGGCCGTGGGCATGGTGCGCGGTCCCCGGGCCGGGCTGGACCTGCTGGACACCCTGGAGTCGGGGCCGCTCGCCGGACACCACCGGCTGCTGGCCGTCCGGGCGCACCTGCTGGAGCAGGCCGGGGACGTCCCGTCCGCCGCCACCGCCTGGCGGGAGGCGGCCCGACTGGCCGGCAGCCTCCCGGAGCGGCGACACCTCATCCGGCGGGCCGCCCGGCTGATGTGACCGGCGTCACCTGTCGGTCCGGTCGAAGTCGGCCGGCGGGTTCCGATCACCCGGCGAGCGGCACCACGGTGGTGCCGCCCGAGGTGAGGGGAACCATCACGATGACCAAGGTGACCGCGCAGTTGTCCGTGTCGCTGGACGGGTTCTACGCCGGGCCGCGGCACACCGGCGACGGCGCCTGGATGGCGTCCGCCGAGGCCGCCGGTTTCTTCCGGGTCACCCGCTGGGCGACCGACGCGCTGGCGTGGCGGGAGCGGCAGGGCTTCGCCGGCGGCGTACGGGACGAGAACTCGGAGATCGTGGCCGAGTCGTTCGGCGCGGCCGGCGCGTACGTCATGGGGCGCCGGATGGCCGACGGCGGTGAGGTGCCGTGGGGCGACGACCCGCCGTTCCGCGCGCCGGTCTTCGTGGTCACCCACCGGTCGCGGGAGACGCTGGTGCGGCAGGGCGGCACCAGCTTCACCTACGTCACCGACGGGGTGGCCGCCGCCGTCGCGCGGGCCCGGGAGGCCGCCGGCGGGAAGGACGTGGCGGTGGCCGGGGGCGGGAGCCTGGTCCGTCAGGTGCTCCGGGCCGGCCTCCTCGACGAGCTGGAGTTGCACGTCGTGCCGGTGGTGCTGGGCACCGGGCTGCGGCTGCTCGACGCCGACCTGGACCTCGGCGAGAAGGAGGCGATCGAGCTGACCCCGGTCCGGGTCGTGCCCACCGGTGAGGTGACCCACATCCGCTACCGGGTCGAGGGCCGCGCTCCGCTCGTGCTCGACGACCGGGGCAGCGGCGGCGGTCCGACGACCACGCGGTGAGATCCACTCGGCCTCAGTGAGGTCGGGGTGTCCACATCGCCCGGACACCCCGACCTCACGAAAGTCGCGTACCGACGGCCGGTCGGGGCAACGGGATGCGGGCGGATGGCCCTACAGTGTCGGCACCCGGAAGCGACCAAGGAGAGCAACGTGCCCGATCCGACCCCGGAGACCCCCGCGTCGTCCGAGTCCCGGGGCGCCGTCGACCCGCCGGCCGCCGCACCGCCGCACCTGCTGGTGATGCCGGAGACCACCGGCCTCCCCGCGATCGAGTGGCCCGGCCCCGCCGGCCAGCCGGCGTGGGCGATCCCGGTGACGATCCCGTCCGGCACCCGGGGCTACGCCGTCTTCCTCCCGCTGCTCCCGACCTCGGCGGAGCCGAGCGGCACGGTGCAGCCGACCAGCACGGCGGGTCCGACCAGCACGGCGGAGCCGAGCGGCACGGTGCAGCCGACCAGCACGGCGGGTCCGACCAGCACGGCGGAGCCGAGCGGCACGGTGCAGCCGGCCGGCACGGCGGGTCCGACGACCGGGACCGGCGTGACGGCGGCATCCGACGTGACCGACGGCGGCCCCACGGACGCGGCGGCACCGCCCTCCGACGACGCCCCCGGGGGCCCGGTCGTCCCCGGCACGCCCGTCCCGGCTCAGCGGTCCGCCACACCGTCCGCGGTGGCCATCGCCCCGACGGAAGCCGCTCCGGGCGACGCCGGCGCCCCGGTCACCGAGGCAACCTCCGCCGCCGTCGCCGGGACGACCGCGACCACTCCGGCACCGGCCACCCCGGAGCCGGGCATCGACGCGGCCACTCCGGCGCGCACGGACGACGTCCCACCACGGCCCGCACCGGAGCCGACGGAACCGCGGTCCGCGACATCGGAGCCGGCCACTCCCCCGCCGACGGCGGCACCGCCGCCCGGCTGGCCGACGTACCCGGGCGGCCCGCGCCCCCCGCACGGGGTGCCGTACGCGGTCGCGCCGACGTACGACTTCCGGTCGCGACCCGCGCCACCGTCGTTCCTGCAGACGATCTGGCCCGGGCCGGAGGCCGCCAGGGGCTGGCGCACTCCCGCCGCGGTCCTGGCCGGGGCGCTCGGGGTGGCGGTGTTCGTGCCGCTGAACCGCACCGGCATCGGCTGGTTCCTCGGGTGGCTGGTGCTGACCGTCGCGGTCGTCGTCGCGGTACGCCGGCGCGTCGCCGACCTGCCCCGCGCGGAGCGGCTGGTCCGCGCCGGCTGGGCGGCGGCGGCCCTCGCCCTGCTCGCCGTGCCGGCGTTCCGCAACGCCTGGTGGCTGGTGACGTTCTGCGTGCTCGGGGCGCTCGGCTGCGCCGCGCTGGCCATCATCGGTGGACGCCTGATCCGGTCGATCCTGTTCAGCGTGGTCGCCGCGCCACTCGGCGCGGTCCGGGGGCTGCCCTGGGTACGGCGACACGTCGAGGCGCCGGCCGACACCGGCGCCGTCCGGCGGGTCGTGGGATCGGTGGTCGCCACCGCGGTGGTACTGGTGGTCTTCGGCGCGCTGCTCTCCTCCGCCGACGCGGCGTTCTCGCTGGTGCTGGGTCAGATCATCCCGGAGATCAGCATTCCGGCGACGTTCCGCGGGCTGTTCCTGCTCATCATCGGCGGGTTGATCGCGGTCGCCGCCGTCTACACGATCACCGCCCCGCCGGACCTGTCCCGGGTGGACCGCCCCACCTCACGCCGGCTCGGCGTCGTCGAGTGGGCGCCGCCGATCGGCGCGTTGACCGCCCTCTTCGTCGGTTTCGTCGCGGTGCAGTTCACCGTGCTGTTCGGCGGGGAGCAGCACGTCCTGCGCACCGCCGGCCTGAGCTACGCCGAGTACGCGCGCAGCGGTTTCTGGCAGTTGGTCACGGTGACGCTGCTGACGCTGGCCGTCCTCGGCGGGGTGACCCGCTGGGCCCGGCGCGAGCGCCGGGCGGACCGGATCCTGCTGCGGGTCCTGCTCGGCCTGCTCAGCGCGCTCAGCGTCGTCATCGTGGTGTCCGCGCTGTCCCGGATGTACACCTACCAGAAGGTGTACAGCTTCACCGGCGAGCGGATCTTCGTGATGGCCTTCGAGGTGCTGCTCGGCGCGGTGTTCCTGATGGTCCTCGCGGCCGGGATCCGCTGGCGCGGCCAGTGGATCCCGCGGCTGACCGTGGCGCTCGCGGTGGCCATGCTGCTGAGCCTCGCGGTGCTCAATCCGGAGGACTACGCGGCCCGCCGCAACGTCGCCCGGTACGAACAGACCGGGAAGATCGACGCCTGGTACCTGCGGGCGCTGTCCGCCGACGCCACGCCCGCCCTGACCACCCTGCCCGACCCGGTACGCCGGTGCACCCTGAGCTGGATCGCCGACGACCTGGCCGAGCCCGATCCCTGGTACGCCTGGAACCTGGGGCGTACCCGGGCCCGGGCGGCGTTGGAGCGGGTCGGCCCCGACGCCGTCGGCGGGGCCCGCGACTGCCGTGCCGCCGACCAGTACGACCTGCCGAAGACCCGCCGCTGAGCGGGGACACCCACCGGCCGCCGGTGGCCTTCCGGTCCCGGCGGCCGGCGTGCGGTCAGCTCGTCACCAGGGCTCGGGGATCACCAGCGCGAGGCAGCGGCGGGTGCCCGGGGACGGCTGGTAGCAGGCGGAGGCCTCCAGGTTGTTCGTGTGGTCGAACCGGGTGAACGACGTGCTGCCACCGTTGACGCAGGTGCCGCCGCTGGCGGCCGTTCCGCCGGTGACCGTCGCGGTGGCGCAGCCGACGTTGGTGGCGGTCTTCTGCACGGTGCTCAGCGACGAGCGCTCGTCGAACGAGTTGCCCGTGCCGTAGCCGGTCAGCTTCACGCCGGGCCGGGTGACGGTGTACTGGAACGAGCTGGAGGTGTAATACGACCAGCTGCCGCCGGTGCCGACGGTACGCAGCTCGGGGTCGGCGGCCGACGGGGGGATGTAGATGTAGAAGCCCTTGTCGTTGGTGGTGGTGCCGGAGATCATCCGGTAGACGATGACCAGGAGTCCCTGGCTGTAGGTGCCGGTGGAGTAGGTCAGGTAGGTGCCGCTGCCGCAGGTGGTGCGATCGGCCACGTAGCCCACCCCGTACGCGTAGAGCAGCACCCGGGCGCAGCGGCCGTCGTTCGCGGTGTCCTCGATGGTGCCGACCGTGTTGGCGGTGCCGGCACTGTCGTTGGCGTAGCCGGTCAGGCGCACCCCGGGCAGGGTGCCCGCGTACTGGTAGGCGCTGGGGTGGTAGTAGCTCCAGGACGCCGACCAGCCCGACCCGGACGGCAACGTCGCCATCGCGGGTGCGGCGGGCAGCAGGGCGGCGACCAGGGCGGTCACCAGGGCGGCGGTGAGGGTGGCGGCGGTCTGCCGGTATCGACGGCGGATGGTCAACGGGTCCTCCGATCTCGTGGCACGCGGGGTGCGGCGGGATCAGGGTGACCGGGTGCGGCCCGGTGGTGGGTGGGTCAGTCCCGTTGCGGACATGATGACAAGTCGACAGTGGACACCTGGCCGTCGGTACGGGCGCGGGCGACGACCTCCTCCGGGGTCAGCGGCGCCTTCGGGTGGTGGGTGAGGCACAGCGGGGTGCGTACCTTCACGAAGGAGAACCCCTCCCCCGCGGCGTAGAACTCACCGCTGCTCAGCAGGCCGATGTCGGGCAGCCGTCCGCCCTTGGCCTCGGCGAGCTGCCGGGCCGCGTCGATCTGCGCGGGGGCGTTGAGCAGGCCGAAGAACTGGGTGGTCGCGTTGCCGGAGATCTGGTTGTGCAGACCCTTCGGGGCCTGGGTGGCGAAGACCAGCCCGAGCCCGTACTTGCGGGCCTGCGAGGCGAGCGCGATCGAGCTGGCGGTGCACGCCGTGTTCCCGGTCGACGGGGCGAGGGTCTGCGCCTCGTCCATCACGAAGAGCCCACCCAGCGGACGGTCACCGGCGGGATGCCGCTTGATCCAGGCGAAGAGGGCCATCTGCAACTGGTTGACGAAGCTCTGCCGTTCCTGGTCGGACGTGAGGCCGACGAAGCTGATCACGGACACCCGGGCCCGGCGGCCGGGCGACGGGGTCAGCAGCAGGCCCGGGTCGGCCGGTGCGCCGGATCCGCCGAAGAGGGGGTCGGTGACCATCGCCGCCTTGAGGGTCTCGGCGAGTTCCTGGGCGAGCTTCTCGGCGCGGGCCAGCCGGCTGACCCCGTCGGGCAGGTCGGTGAGGAACTCGGTGAAGCCGGCCAGACCCACCATGCCGGTCTTCGCGTACGCCTGGAGGGCCTCGGTGAGGACGGCCTTGCCCTGCTGGGCGAGGCGGGTCGCGCGGTCCACCCCGGCGCGCGGCGCGAGCGCCTCGACGGCGGAGCGGATCGCCTGGTCGAACTCGTCCGGCCAGTCGTGCAGCGAGGTGAAGTCGGGCAGCGGCTGGAAACTCAGCGGACGTCCGGCGTTGACCCGGGGTGTCCACACCACCACCTCGGTGTGGGCGAGGTAGTCCGCGGCCCGCTCGGCGTCGCCGGGACCCCACCCGTTCGGCGGTTCCGGCCACGGGTCGCCGAGCCGGGCGAGGTCGTTGTTGGGGTCGAGGACGATCGCGGAGACCCCCTGCCGCGCGCACTCCTCGACGAGCCGGCGGATGAGCACCGTCTTGCCGGAGCCGGATCCGGCGAACACCACCGCGTGCCGGCGCAGCGATTCCAGGTCCACGGCGAACGGACGGTCCCCGTCCACGGTCCGGCCCAGCCCGACCGACCGCCGGTCGGTCGCGGCCGGGACCGGTGCGGGGGTCCGTGCGTCGGCACCGACCACCAGGTCGACCGCGTCGACCGACACCGGCGGCGCGGGAGGCGTCGCGACGGCCGGCGCCGGATCCGGGTCGGCGAGCACCCTGCGGAACAGGTCGGTGCCGCTGGCCGGGCGGCGGTCGACCAGCCACTCCTGCACCACCGCCGACGGCTCGCCGGCCAGCACCCGGAGCGCCGCGAAGACCCGCAGGTCCGCCTCGGTCACCGCGCACCGCAGGCCGCCGGCCGCGTCGAACGCGTCCAACACCTCGGTCGTACGCTTCCCGGTCGGCCACGGGCTGTTGCGCAGCAGCACCAGCCGGCGTTGCGGCAGGTCCCGATCCAGTCCGGCCATCGTGCAGGCGGCCCTGACCCGGGCGGTGACCGCGATCGCGTTCGGGTGCGCGACGCCCCGGAAGCACCAGTGCGCCTCGTTCTCGGTGGCCTCGTCGAGCACCTCGATCAGCCGGCCGTGCAGCGCGGGTTTCCGCCCCGGCGGCGGGTCGTACTTGTAGGTGGCGCCGGTCGGGGCCCGCTCGGCGATCCACGCGGCGAGGCCGGCGGCGAGCAGCCGTGGCATGTGCTCGTCCTCGGTGCGGGGGTCGAGGGCGGGTGCCACGTCCGCGCCCGCGACCAGCTCGGCGAAGCGGGCGTCCAACTCGTCCAGCCGCCCCTCGCCCGTGGGCATCTCGGCGGCCCCGGTGCCGCGGCCGGTCGTCTCCGCCGGCACCGTGTCGGCGCCCTCGATGAGCCGGTCGAGTTCCACCACCTCGTCGTGGTCCCGGCACCAGGCGACGTGGCGGTCCACCCGCCGCAGCAGGGCGCGCGGCGTCAGGGTGGGCGCGTCGGCGAAGGCGGCCGGGGCGATCGGCCAGGTCGGGTACGGCGGTACGAAGTGCGCGCCGGCGAACGCCGCGCCGAGGCGCTTCGCCACGATGACCCGGCCGATCTCCGGGGTGGGGATGCGGTCCGGCAGGACGCCCTGGCGGAACCGGTCGCCGACCGGGGTGGGCGCGCTGCGGGTCAGCAGCTCCCAGGTGTCCGGGAGGCAGGAGACGACGACGAGCGTACGGCGGGTGACGTCGCGCAGCTTGAGCAGCCCGTCGGCGATCGGGCCGATCACCTTGGCCTGGCCGTCCTCCAGCCCGGCGTGCTGGTCCCACAGCGACGTGCTGGTCTGGGCGAAGAGCGTGTCGAGCTGGTCGACGGCGATGACGGTGGGATCCAGGGTCAGGGCCATCAGCCGGGAGATGTCCTGGACGATCTGCTGGGGGGTGCGGACGGCGCCGCTGAGCCCCCAGGCCGCCCGCCCGGCCGGGTCGCCCGCCTCGGAGATCAGGTGGGCGTATCCGACGTCCTGCGCCTCGAAGTCGACGGCGCCGTGCAGGACCAGCGCCCGGGCGGTGTCCTGGCAGTCCCGCCCGACCTCCCGGTCACGGGTGCGCAGCGCCCGGATGAACGCGTCCAGTTGCTCCCGGTCCACCGGTCGGGTGCCGGCGATCGCGTCCCGGACGTCGACCGGCAGCCCGAGCTGCGGGGTGAGCCGGCGCAGGAAGGTCCGCAACTGGGTGCCCCAGCCGATGTGGTCGCGGCCCATCCCCTCCACCAGGGCCAGCGCGACGCTCTCCCAGAACGTCTTGCCGCTGACCATGTCCACCAGGAAGAAGTAGCCGCCGTCCTGTTGGATGCGTTCGCGTACCGCGCCGAGCAGGTGCGTCTTGCCGGCGCCCGCCCGGCCCTGCATGGCCACGCCGAGCGGCACGCTGGTGTCGTCGGTGCGCGCCCGCGCCACCCCGCGGAGGATCTCCGCGACCACCTTCTCGTGCAGCTCCGGCACGTTGTGCCGGCTGGGTCGCCAGACGTCGTCCGGGGTGACCGCCGGATTGAGGCTGACCGCCTCCAGCGCGGCCCGCTGGTCGTCGGAGATCATGCGCCGATCGCCAGGGCGTGGTTGTCCTCGTTGCCGATCCGTACCGCGGCTTCCCGGTCGCGCGGGGTGAGCGACTTGGTGTTCGCCGCCGGGATGACGCGGACGTCCTCCCGGCCGGCCATCGCCCGCAGCGCGGCGTCCACGGACGCCCGGTCGGTGCCGGCGAGACGGTCCCGGACGTCGGCGAGGCCGACCCAGGCGCCGGGTGCCTTCGCCAGGTCCCGGTAGGCCGCGCGGACCAGCGCCTCCACGTCCAGCGGCGCGGTCGCGGCGGGCGTCACCTCGCCGGTCTGCGTGAAGAAGTCGCCGTGGCTGACCCGCAGCCGGTCCAGCGAGCGGTGCAGGTTGGCCAGGACGGTGAGCAGCGACCGGGTGGCGGACCCACCCGACTTCGGCGGTGGCGCGGTGTGCAGGTGGCGCATCACCCGCCAGCCCTCGTCGGTCAGCTCGTGGGCGAAGGGCCGACTGGTCCGGTCGGTTTCGACCAGGCCCAGATCGAGGAGCCTTTTGTTGTCCTTGCCGGTCAGGGTGAAGCCGGCCAGGTCACGCAGCTCGCCGTTGGTGAGGCGGCGGGCCTCGACCATCAGCACCACGAGGGCGTTGATCTGGTTCGGCGTCAGGCTCGGGACGTCCGCCGGGCTGGTCATGGTGTCTCATCTCCGTGGGGGTGCGTGCCGCCCGCGCGCCGCAGGGCCAGCAGCCGACGGATCCCGTCGACCACCGTCGGCACGTCGGACAGCACCTGCTCGTTGGTGAAGCGGAGCACGTCCAGCCCGCGAAGTTGCAGCCGCACGTCCCTCCGCCGGTCGTTGGCGAAAGCGATTCGCCCCCGATGCTCCGGGCCGTCCACCTCGACCGCAAGCCCCTCGGCGGGCCAAAAGAGATCCAGCCGGTACGCCTCGCCGAGCGGGTGCCACTCGTACGTCTGGTTCCAGCGCCGGCCGCGCGCCCACGGGTGCGGGGCGAGGGCGCGTTCCAGTGCCTGCTCGGCCGCGCTGTCGCCACGCGGCACACCGGCGATCGGTGGCCAGGCCAGCAGCACCGGCCCCACCCGGCCGACGTTGTCGGGAATGCGACCCCCCGGATCGTCCAGCGCGGCGAGGCCGGCCGGCACCGCCACCGGCACCGGCCGGACCCGGTCGGCGTGGCGCAGCGGCGCGCCGGCCAGCCACACCGTGAAGTGGCCGTGCCGGACCAGCCACTCGGCGGCGGCCACGACCGTCCGCTCCGCCTCCGGTCCCAGGTCGGGCAGGGTGACCAGGAGTACGCACCCGTCCCGGCCGTACGCCTGGGCGATCACCCGGGCCAGGCCGGCGGCGCGTACCTCCGCCGGGAAGCGGGACCGGAACACCCGCGGAGGCGGGTCGGCGGGCCGGTGGGCCGCCGGAACTGCCGGGCCGACCACGATGTGCGGCCGGCGCAGCGCCCGCTCGGCGAGGTCGGCGAGGAACGGGCCGAAGTGCCGGGAGCGGGCGGCGACGCGGGCCGCCAGCGCGCGCACCGCCGCGACACTCAGCGCCCCTCCCCCGTCCAGGTGCTCGGCCCCCGGCAGCCAGCGCGGGAAGAGCGCGAGCGCGACCGCGTCCAGTTCGTCGAGGAGGGCGGCCATCAGGTCGCCGATCCTGCCCACCTCGGCGGGCCGGTAGTGGACCACCGCCGGCGCCGTCGGTGGCAGCGGGTCGAGCGCCACCCGGAGCAGTTCGGGGTCGACGTCGGGCAGGTGGCTGACCTGCCCCTGCGGCAGCCCGGCCCACCAGTCCGACGTCACCGGGGCCGGGTGCCGCTGACCGCCCAGGCCCGCGCGGTGAGCCGGATCGTGACCTGGGCCGGCGCCGTCCGGGCGGGCACCGTCGCGGTCAACGCGCCGGTGCCGCAGCCCACGTCCAGCCAGTGCAGGCCGGGCGGCTGGTCCAGCCAGCCGAGGAACTCTTCGGCGACCCGGCGGCTCCACCGCCCCACGTAAGCCTCGTAAGCCTCACCGTCGGCCCATACCGGCTGTGCCATGCCGGGCACTGTATGACACGTTGTCGTCCCCGGTGAACGCCGCCGGCACTCACTCGACGTCGCCGACGGGCGCGAAGGCGCGCAGTGTGGCCTCGACCAGGGCGTCGGCGAACGCCGCGTCGAGCGGGCCGGTGCGCAGCAGCCAGCGCTGGACGAACGGGGCGTAGAGGAGGTCGAGGCAGAGCGCGAGGTCGGCCTCGGGGTGCAGCTGGCCGGCTCGCTGGCCGGCGCGCAGCCGGGCGAGCTTGGCCTCGGTCACCGGACGGTCGACCTGCTCCCGGTAGAGCATGGCCAGCTCGGGATCGACGGCGATCTCGGCATAGAGGCCACGCAGCAGCGCGGAGAGCGCCGGATCACCGAACTCCACGGCGGTGGCCCGCAGCACCGTCTTCAGGTCGGCCTCCAGGTCACCCGTGTCGGGCAGGGTGATGCCGCCGGTCTCGTCCTCGCTCAGCGCGCGGACCGCGTCGAGCACCACCGCGCCCTTCGACGGCCACCAGCGGTAGATCGTCTGCTTGCCCACACCGGCGTGCCGAGCGACCGCCTCGATCGACAGGCGGGGATAGCCGACCTCGACGACGAGGTCGCGGGCGGCGGCCAGGACGGCACGGCGGGACCGGTCGCTGCGGCGGGTGGTGTCGGGTGACATGGGTGCAGCATAGCCGAGACGAGACGGTCCGTCTCGGCCTGTGCTAGACTCACCGAGACGAAACGGTCCGTCTCGTCAGTCGGTTCTCGTCGAGAGGCAGTTGATCATGCGAACCTGGTTCATCACCGGTGCCTCCCGTGGCCTCGGTCGCGCCTTCACCGAGGCCGCCCTCGCCGCCGGGGACCGGGTGGTCGGCGTCGCCCGCGACGTGCGTCCGCTCGACGACCTGGTCGACGCGTCCGGCGGACGCCTGGTCGCGTACCCCCTCGACGTGGCCGACCGGGCCGCGGTGTTCGCCGGCGTGCGACGGGCGACCGACCAACTCGGTCGCCTCGACGTCGTGGTCAACAACGCCGGCGGCGCGCTGCTCGGCATGGTCGAGGAGGTCACCGAGGAGCAGGCCCGCGCCCACTTCGACGTCAACTTCTTCGGCGCGCTCTGGGTCAGCCAGGCCGTGCTGCCGATCATGCGTGAGCAGGGCGGCGGGCACCTGTTGCAGGTGTCGTCGATCGGCTCCTTCGGGGGATTCGCCTCGACCGGCCTCTACAGCGCGGGCAAGTCCGCACTCGACACGGTCAGCGAGGCCCTGGCCATGGAGGCCGAACCCTTCGGTGTCCGGGTGACCATTCTCCACCTCGGCGGATACCAGACCGAGCTGTTCACCACCGGCCTCACCCAGACCGAAGCCCACCCGGCGTACGAGTCGCTGCGCGCCAAGCTGGCCGCACTGTGGAGCGAGGCCGAGGATTTCGATCCGACGCTCGCCGCGGAGGTCCTGCTGCGGGCGGTGGCGCTGTCCGATCCGCCGAAGCGGTTGGTGCTGGGCGGGACGGCGTTCGACCTGGTCCGTGGCCTGGATGCGGCCCGCACCGCCGAGTACACGCGCTGGGAGGACCTGAGCCGGCTCGGTGACCGCCCCGCCATTTCCTGACATTCGGATAGGGCGAGAGTCGGGTATTCCTCCATTCGTTGACACGGCTTCGCGGCGGATCCCACGATGGCCGCACGAAACTCCCTCGAATGGAGACCCGCATGTCGTATACCGCTAATCCGCCCCCGTACCTTCGCGACCTCGGCACCATTCTCGACAGAATGGTCACCGACCCGGCATTCACCGAGGCGTTCTGGGCCGACCCGGCGGCGGCCGTGAGCGCTGCCGGCCTCACGGTGGACCCGAAGGTGCTGGAGCTGCCGTCCATGGTCGACCGGGCCGTGCTCGATCGCGGGCTGCTCGACGTCCGGGCCGACCTGGCACCGTTCCTGGCCCTGGAGAATCCGCTGGCCATCGGTGGTGCGCTGGCGCTGGGTATGGCGCTCGGCTGGGCCGCCAGCGAGTACTACCACCACCACCACGCCGACCCGCATCCCGCCCCGGCGGAGCCGCACCACTGAGAACCCGCCCGCCCCGTGCCGCGGGCCGCTCAGTCCGGTGGACCGGCCCGTCGGCGTACCCCCAGGGGGCCGCCCGCCCGCCTGGCGGGCGGCCCCGATCGCAGGTCAGCGCAGGCCGTGCCGCACCTGTCCGACGAAGGCGGACCAGGCGGTCGGGGGGAATCGCAGCGCCGGGCCGGCCTGGTCCTTGCTGTCGCGGACGGCCACCACGCCGGGCAGGTTGTCGGCCACCTCGACGCAGTTGCCGCCGCTCCCGCCGCTGCGGGTGCTCTTGCGCCAGACGGCACCGGCAAGGTCAGTCATGCTCGCTCCTCGATGATCGCTTTGATCATTTTCTCGGACTCCACCTCATCCGACGCGAGCGTCTCCAGATCGGACCAGACGTGGTCGTAGGCAGCGACTTCGGCTGGCTTGTCCAGGTAGAGCGCGCCGGTGATGTTCTCAAGGTAGACGGTAGTCGGCTCGGTCGATGCCCGGCCGAGCGGCTGCGGGAAGTCCAGCACCACGAAGGTGCCCGTCTCACTGGCCAGCGGCGGGCCGGCGGCCAGCGGCAGGATGCGCAGGCTCACGTTGGGCAGCGCGGCCACGTCGAGCAGGTGCCGCAACTGCGCGGTCATCGCGGCCCGGTCCGGGATGGTGCGGCGCAGCACGGCCTCGCTCAGCACCACCTTCAGCACCGGCGCGGCAGGCAACCGCCGGACCAGGATGTGTTGTCGCTGTAGGCGCACCTCGACGAGCTTCTCCCGCTCCGCGCCACTCATTGTGGGATTCTTGCGGCGGAACAGTTCCATGGCGTATTCCCGGGTCTGGAACAGCCCGGGAATCAGTTCCGCGTCGTAATGGCGCATCAGGACGGCGGACGATTCCAGCCCGACGTAGAGCGAGAACCACGACGGGACGACATCGCCGTACGAGTGCCACCAGCCACGGGCCCGCGTTTCCTTTGCCAGCCCGGCGACGATCGTGCGCATCTCCGCCGGCACGTCGTAGATCTCGCACATCGCTCGGGCATCGACCACCCGGACCGGCACCAGCCCCTTTTCGATGCGCCACACCTTCTGTCGCGAACAGTCCAGCCCGTCAGCGACGGCGTCCAGCGAGACCGAGGCGTCCTCGCGTAGCTGCGTGAGCAGGCGGCCGAGCTGCCGCCGGGGCACGGTGGACCCGCTTGTTTCATCCGTCATGCAACATCACCGCACCCCTCCTGCAACAGCAGATGTTTCTCCTCGCGCATTTATCCCTCCCGTTCCTCGCGGGTCAATTCGAGCCCGAGGTTAGGGCGCCTCCGGTGATTGCGCAAGGCGCTCGACGTGTCACATCCTGTCACCAATCCGAACGGCCCCAAAGAGCGCCGGAAATGGCACCAGCGAGCGTCCGTCGTTCGCTGACCGCAGAATTGGCCGGCGCTGTTCTTCCTCCGGAGGACACCCGATGCGCGTGACGTACGAGGAATATCTGATCGCCACCGCGCTGACCCTGGCCCGCCGGCACCGGCCGGTGTGGAGTTGGACGCACTGGCGCAGGAGGTGCCGGTGCGGCGCGGAGCTGCCCTGCCACGCCCGGCACCGGATCCCGATCAGCCGGGTCCACTGGCCGACGGAGGACCAGTGACCACGCTGAAGGCGGGTGACCTGGTGCACCTGACCCGCGCGGCGAGCGTGCAGTTCGGCACGCCGATCACCTTCCGGGTGATCCGGGTGCTCGACTGGATCACGTACGACGGCTGGGTCTGGCTGAACGGCTACGAGTTGAACGCGAAGGGCGACGCGGTGGCCCGTCGGTCGGTCTTCGTGCAGCGGGCCGGGCTACCGGGAAGCGCGTCAGCTCGGTAGGTCGGCGATCCGGGTCGACAGCGCGCGCAGGACCGCGAGTTCGTCCGGGCTCAGGTGATCCAGGAAGCGCGAGCGTACGGAGACGAGGTGGTGCCGGGCGGCCTCCTCCAGCACCCGGAACCCCTCGTCGGTCAGGTGCAGGATGCAGCCCCGCGCGTCCTGCGGATCGGGCTCCCGGTCGACGAGTCCCCGCCCCTGCATGCGACTCGTGTGGTGCGACAGCCGGCTGCGCGACCACTCCATCTTGGCGGCGAGGTCCTTGAGCGCCCACCGCCGGTTCGGCTTCTCCGACAGGGTGCTGAGCACCTCGTAGTCCGCCGGGGACAGCCCGGAGTCGCGGGCCAGGTCCCGACCGAGCCGCGCCGGCAGCGCGGTCAACAGGCGGCGGAAGGCCCGCCACGCGTCTTCCTCGTCCTCGCTCAACCAGGGGGTCGCCACCCGGTCAGCCTACAGTTTGTTGACACATCATCGAAGCATGGCTAGCTTCGTTGACATGTCATCGACTTCCTCGCTCCGCGTCCTGGTCATCGTCGCCAGCACCCGCCCCGGTCGACTCGGCCCGGCCGTCGCCGACTGGTTCGTCGCCGCCACCCGCCCGGCGGCGACCGAAGGCGGGATCACCGTCGAGGTCGCCGATCTGGCCGAGATAGGACTACCGCTGTTCGACGAGCCCGCGCACCCCGCCAGCGGCAGCTACGCCCACGAACACACCCGCGCCTGGAGCCGGCGGGTGGCCGCCGCCGACGCCTTCGTGGTGGTCACCCCCGAATACAACTTCGGCATGCCGGCGGCGCTGAAGAACGCCCTCGACTTCCTCTACCACGAGTGGTCGTGGAAGCCGGTGGGCTTCGTCAGCTACGGCAACACCTCGGCGGGCACCCGGGCGGTGCAGATGACCAAGCAGGTCGTCACCACCCTGCGGATGATGCCGATCGGCGCCACCGTCGCCCTCCGCCTCGCCGACGACACCCGCGACGGGCGGATCAGCCCGTCCGTGAAGCTCGACGACGCCGCCCGCGCGGTGCTGCGTGAAGTGGACCGGGTCGCCCGGGTGATGCGGCCGCTACGCGACAGTGGGGACACCGACCCGGCCGGGCCGGTCGACGGGCTGCGGCTGGCTCCCGCCCGCGGCGACGACCTGGCCGAGCTGCTCGTACTCCAGCGGTGTTGTTGGGTGCAGGAGGCCCTGGCCAACGACACCCTCGACCTGCCGCCGCTGCGGGAGACCCTCGACGACCTGCGCGCGTCGCTGTCGACCTGGCGGCTCTGGTGCGTACGCCGGCACGGTCGCCTCGTCGCGGCGGTCCGCGCCCGCGCGGACGGCGACACGTGGCTGATCGGTCGGCTCATGGTGGCCCCCGACCAGGCCGGGCACGGCATCGGGTCCTGGCTGCTCGGCTACGTCGAGGCGCAGGCCCCGGCGGAGACCACCCGCTGCGCGCTGTTCACCGGCGCCCGCAGCGCCGGCAACATCGCGCGGTACGAGCGCGCCGGCTATGCCCGCGGCACCGCCGGGGACGCCCCGGACGGCAGCGTCCGGCTCACCAAGTCACGGCAGTCGGTCGGCTGAAGGGTCGGGCGTACGGGAACGCCCGCCTCGCGTGGTGCGAGGCGGGCGTCCGGTCGAACCGATCAGGGGTTGCTGTAGCCGAGGACGTAGCTGCCGGAGCCGCTGTAGGCGTGCACCCGCCAGCGGTAGTAGCCGGCCGTGCCGTTGTAGCTGACGTTCTCGTCCGCCGCCGCCGAGGCGCCCTGCGCCACCACGCTCCACCCGCTGCCGTTCCACTTCTGCAGGTAGAGGTCGAAGTCGGTGCCGGTCGGGCCGTCCAGGCAGCCCCGGTGGGTGCCGGAGGCCGAGGAGTAGTAGTAGCTGCCGTTCGGCTGGTAGGCGCTGCCGCCGCTGGACAGCGACCCGTTCACGGTGAACTCGTAGCCGGTGCAGCCGGTCGGCGGGTTGGTCGGGGGCGGGGTGCCACCGCCACTGGTCACCAGGGTCCGGCCGTACGCGGAGAGGATCTCGTTGACCGGCTGGAAGTAGGTGGTGCCGCCGGAGCTGCAGTTGCCGGAGCCGCCGGAGGTGACGCCCTGCGCCTGCTGGCCGCTGAGCCAGGAACCGCCGGAGTCACCCGGCTCGGCGCAGGCGTTGGTGCGGGTCAGGCCGGAGACGGAGCCCTCCGCGTAGTTGACGGTCTGGTTGTAGGCCTGCACCGTGCCGCAGCGCCAGCCGGTGGTCGAGCCGGAGCGGCAGATGGCCGACCCGATCGGGGCCACCGTGGAGCCGGCCACCGTCACGTTGCCGCCGGCGTAGTTGTTGACCCACGGCTGCGGGGTCCAGTTGGAGTTGACCGCCACCCAGGCGTAGTCGTTGCCGGGGAACGAGGAGCCCTGGAAGGTGCCCTGGCTGACGCGGTTGAAGCCGGTCGTGGCGTTGCCGGTGTTGCCGCAGTGCCCGGCGGTGACGAAGCCGCCGTTGACGGAGAAGCCGACCGAGCAGCGGCCGCCGCCGATGTAGTAGGCGTCGCCCCCGCGTACGTCGTAGAGCAACCGGGGCTTCTCGGTGGTGCGGACCACCCGTACCGTGGCGGCGTCGACGCCGCTGGCCTTGACGAAGGCGCTGGCGGCGGCGGTGCCGCCGCGCGCCTGCACCACGACGGTGTTGGTCTTGACGTCGACGTACCAGCCGGGCACCGAGGCCGGCGGCGCCTTGGCGGCCGCGGCGTCCAGGCCGTCCTTGACCGCGTCGAGCTTGGCGACGCTGCGGTCCACCAGCTTCGGGGTGGCGCCGGCGGCGGTCACCTCGGCGGCCTTGGCGCTGTCCGTGACGGCCACGACCAGCGACTTCGCGTCCGGTGCCAGCCAGGCGCCGGCGAAGGTGGAGCCGAGCCGCTTACGCAGCACCAGTTCGGTGCGGCTGGCGGCGTCGTCGGAGGCGATCCGGGCACGAGCCGCGGTGGCGGTCAGGCCCAGGTCGCGTTGCATCGCGGCGAGCATCTCGGGCGAGGCGGCCTCCCCGGCCGCAGCGGCGGGTGCGGCCGGTGTCGGCCCGGTGGGACTCGCGCCGGCGGGCCCGGCGATGACGATGGCAGCCAGCCCGGCCGGCAACAGGATCGCTGCTGCCGTGCCAGCAAGGACTCGGTTCATCCGGAAACTCCTTCGGTTCGGCGGAGCTGCCGGTCCGGCCTGGTCGCTCCGGCACCGACAGGTGGCCGTAACCTAGAACACGTTCTATCGATGTCGGTAGATAGCCTTTGGCTCATACCGCGGCGGCGTCAGCCGAAGGTGCGCAGGACCATGTCGATCATCGCCTCGACATCGGCGTCGGCCATCGGCTCGCCGGTCATTCCCATCCGGTGGAGCAACGTTCCGGTGACGACGTCGATGAGGAGCAGAACCCGGTCGTCCGGCTCGCCCAGCGCGTCCTGGACCGCGACCCGGTACGGCTCCTGGAACCGCTTGGACAGGATCTCGCGCAGCGACGGATCGTTGATGGCGTCGCTGAACACGCCCGCGAACGCCGCCCCGGCCCCTGGCGCACTGATCTTCGCGGCTATCCAGCGGATCGCCGACGCGACGACCTCACCCCGATCGGCGCCGGTCAGCGGCACCGGGCCGAACGCGTCGAGCAGGCAGTCCGCGATCAACGCGCCCTTCGACGGCCAGCGCCGGTAGAGCGTCGTCTTCGCGACCCCCGCCGCCGTGGCGATGCGGTCCATCGTCGCGCCCGCGTAGCCCAGTTCCCGCACCGAACGCAGGGTGGCCGCGAAGACGGTCGCGTTCAGGTCCGAGCGGGGACGCCCAGCCGTCGGGGGGGTAGTGGCCTGCACCGGTTCAGGCTAACCTCACCATTACGCTACTGCGAGTAGCGCAATTAACCGGGAGGTCTCATGACAGCCAACGGCCCACTGGGCGCCCGCCTCGTTCTCCGGGACGGCCTGGACTGGGAGGCTCTCACCGACGAGCAGGTGATCGCGGCACGCGAGAAGACCAACCGCCTGCGGGCGGCGCGCGTGGCCCGGGTCTTCACCGGCCTGCCCGACCGTCGCGCCCGCATCGAGGAACACACCCTTCAGCTCCCGGGCCGCCGCCTGACACTGCGGGTGCACCGCCCGAAGAGCGCCGGCCCGAGGCTGCCGTTGATCCTCTCGTTCCACGGCGGCAGTTTCGTCATGGGAACCGCCGCGCAGAACGACTGGATCAACAGCCACCTCGCGGCCCGCTGCCCGGCGGTGGTCGTGTCGGTGGAGTACCGCCTCGCCCCCGAGCACCCGCTGCCGGCACCGGTCGACGACGGCTACGACACACTCGTCCGGCTTCTCGACGACTCCGGCGACTGGGGCCTGGACCCCACGGCCGTCGCGGTCCTCGGCGAGAGCGCCGGGGGCACGCTGGCCGCGCTCCTCACCCTGCGCGCCCGCGAGGACGGTCCGCCGGTACGCGCCCAGGTGCTGACCTACCCGGCCACGGACTGGTCCGAGACCATGGCGGACTACCCCTCGATCGCCGCGAACGCCGGCAACCCCGGGCTCTCGCTGTCCCAGTTACGCGCGGCCGCCAGGTGGAGCGTGCCGGCCGGCCTCGACCCGCGCACCGTGTCTCCGGTGCGGCTCGACGACCTCGCCGGTCTGCCACCCGCGCTGGTCGTCACCGGCGCGCTGGACATCCTGGACGACCAGGGAGCCCGATACGTCGACCGGCTTCGCGCCGGCGGCACCGACGTCCGGCTGGTCCGGTACCCGAAGGCCCTGCACGGCTTCGTCAGCATGCCCGGCCTGGTCCCGGCCGCCCGTCTCGCGCGCCGCGAGATCCTCGCCTTCCTGCGCGGCCACCTGCACCCCGCGGCGAGCCCGGCGAGGACGGAACAGCGATGACCGCCACCGTCCAGGTCGGGACGCGGTCCGCACCGGCACCGGACGACGCCGCCGCGGCGCGGCGGGCCATGTCCCGGCTGCTGCGTCCACACCTGTGGCGCTTCGCGCTCGTGATCGTCCTGCAGGTCATCGGTGCGCTCGCGGGTCTGGCGCCGCTGCTGGCGGTCGTCGAGCTGGGTCGTACCCTCCTGTCGCCCGGCGTGGTCGACCACGGCCATGTCCGGACCGTCGTGGTCGCGGGCGCGGTCGGCCTGTTCGTCCGGCTGCTGTTCACCGCCGCGTCGTCCGGCGTCGGGCACCTCCTCGACGGTCAGGTGCAACTGTCGTTCCGGCGAGCGCTGGCCGCGCGGCTGGGACGCGTACCGATCGGCTGGTTCTCCGGGCGCCGGACCGGCGAGCTGGCGAAGGTGGTGGGCGAGGACGTGAGCGCGGTGCACCCGTTCATCGCCCACGCCCCCGGCGAACTCGTCTCCGCGTTCGTGGTGCCGCTGGTGTCGCTGGTCTACCTGCTCACCATCGACTGGCGACTCACGCTGATCACGTTGATCCCGGTGGTGCTGGCAGTGGCGCTGATCCCGGCGCTGATGACCCCGAACCGGCTCCGCGAGCAGCAGGAATTCGACGCGGCCATGGGACGGATCGCGAGTTCGGTCGTCGAGTTCGTCCAGGGCATCTCGGTGGTCAAGGCATTCGGCGGCGCCGACCGTGCCCACCGCGCGTTCATCACGGCGGCGGACGACTTCGTCAGCATCTTCACCAGGTGGGTTCGGGGGGTCTCCGCGGTGGCCGCCGGCATGCAGCTGGCGCTGTCACCGCCGTTCGTGCTTCTGGTCGTGCTGACCGGCGGTACGGCGCTGATCACGACCGGCGGCATGGCCCCGGCTGACCTGCTGCCCTTCCTGCTGCTCGGACTGGGCCTGACCGCTCCGGTGGCGGCCCTCGGCCACGGTTTCGATGACGCGCAGGCCGCCCGGCGCGCACTTGGCCGGATCCGGGACGTGTTCGAGGTGCCGCCGCTGCCGGAGCCCGCGCACCCCGTCGCACCACGGCACCACCGGGTGGAACTGCGTGGTGTCCGATTCGGCTACCACGATGACCACGAGGTGCTGCGCGGCATCGACCTGGTGCTCGAACCGGGGACGGTCACCGCGCTCGTCGGGCCGTCGGGAAGCGGAAAGTCCACGCTGGTCCAGCTGCTACCACGGTTCTTCGACCCGACCCACGGCGCGATCCTGCTGGGCGGTGTCGACCTGAGAGAGATCAGCAGCCGGGAGCTGCACCGCATGGTCTCCTTCGTCTTCCAGGACGTGCGCCTGCTCCGCGCGTCACTGGCGGACAACATCGCGCTGGCGGTACCGCACGCCGACCTGGACGACGTGGTCCGCGCCGCCAAGCTGGCGAACATCCACCACCGGATCCTCGAACTGCCCCGGGGCTACGACACCGTGGTCGGTGCGGAGATCAACCTGTCCGGTGGCGAGACGCAGCGCATCGCGATCGCCCGCGCACTGCTGGCCGACCCACCCGTCCTGGTGCTCGACGAGGCGACCGCCTTCGCCGACCCGCAGACCGAACAGGCCGTCCGCCGCTCCCTGGCGATCCGGGCCCACGACCGGACGACTCTGGTCATCGCCCACCGACTGGAGACCGTCGCCGACGCCGACACCGTCGT
Organism: Micromonospora endolithica; assembly: GCF_003626595.1. Lineage (GTDB taxonomy): Bacteria > Actinomycetota > Actinomycetes > Mycobacteriales > Micromonosporaceae > Micromonospora > Micromonospora endolithica. The sequence continues at coordinate 1,073,095 of NZ_RBAK01000001.1, forward strand.
GATGCTGGAGAACGGCACCATCACCGAGCGTGGCAGGCCCGGCGAGTTGTTGGCACAACGCGGACGCTTCGCCGAGTTCTGGCGATCCCACCGACCGGCGACGGCCGGGGGTTCCCGGTGATCGGGTTGCTGCTGCGGGTGTTGGGGCACGAGTACGCCCAGCCGATGCGTCGGACCGTGGCTCTGATGGTGACGACCGCGATAGCCGAAGGTCTGTCGTACGCACTGCTGGTGCCGGTCCTGCGGGCACTGCTCGGCGGCACCCCCGAGGCTGCCGTGCCCTGGCTGGTCGCGTTCGGGTTCGCGGTCGCGGTCTACGCGGCGCTGCGCTATCGCAGTGACCTGTCCGGTTTCCGGGTCGGCACCACGCTGTTGCGGGGCATGTATCACCGGCTCGGTGGCCAGCTGGCCCGACTGCCCATCGGCTGGTACGACGCCAGCCGGATCGGGGAGCTGTCCGTCCTGGCCAGCCGGGGTCTCCTGCAGGCGATGAGCGTCCTGGCGCATCTGCTGGCACCGCTCGTCTCCGCCTTCGTGACTCCCCTGACGATCGTCGTGGTGGTGCTCGCCTTCAACTGGCAGCTGGGGCTGGCCGCGTTGATCGCCGCACCGGTCGTGACGGCGATCCACATCTGGACCGGACGGTCGATGGCCGCCACCGACGTCGAGCACGCCGAACGCGACCGGGAGGCCAGCGGGCGGGTCATCGAATATCTCCAGGCCCAGCCGGTGCTGCGGGCCGGCGGCCGGACCACCGAACGCTTCCGGCTGCTCGACGACTCGCTGCGTGAGATGCAACGCACGTCCCGCCGTGGCGTGCTGTCGATGCTGCCCGGCGCACTGGGCCTGGCCCTCACGGTGCAGGCGATGTTCACGCTCCTGCTGTTCCTGGGCGCCTACCTCGCGCTGCGCGGAGACATCGGTGCGCCGGAGGTGCTGGCGATCCTGGTGCTGGCCACCCGCTGCGCCGATCCACTGCTGTCGCTGTCGAACATCGGCGGCCAACTCCGCGGTGCCCGCAACGAGCTGGTGAGACTCGACGAGGTGTTGCGCACCCAGCCGCTGCCGGAGCCTCGTCAACCGATCCGGCCGGCCGGGCATGACCTGGAGTTCGACTCCGTCACCTTCCGGCACGGCGACCGTACGGTGATCGACGACCTGTCGCTGTCCGTGCCGGCGAGGCAGCGGCTCGCCGTCGTCGGACCGTCCGGCGCGGGAAAGACCACCCTGCTGCGGCTGCTCGCGCGCTTCTACGACGTGGACGCGGGCGCGGTACGCGTCGGCGGCGCAGACGTACGCGCCATCGCCAGTGAGGTGTTGACGGCGCAGATCGCCGTCGTCTTCCAGGACGTCTATCTCTTCGACGGCACCATCGAGGACAACGTCCGTCTCGGCCGCCCCGACGCACCGGCGGCCGAGGTACGGGCGGTGGCCACCGCCGCGCAGCTGGACGAGGTGATCGAGCGACTGCCCCTCGGATGGGCGACCAATGTCGGCGAGGGTGGGACCCGACTGTCCGGCGGTGAACGCCAGCGCGTCTCGATCGCCCGAGCACTGCTGAAGAACGCGCCCATCGTGCTGCTGGACGAGGTCACCTCCGCACTCGACCCGGTGAACGAGGCGGCCGTCCACGAGGGCGTCGCGCGTCTGATGGCGGGCCGGACGGTGGTGATGGTGGCGCATCGGATGCGGACCGTCCAACGGGCCGACCGCGTCGTCTTCGTCGACGGCGGCCGGATCGTGGAGGACGGCAGCCACGACGAGCTGCTACGCCGGCGCGGCCGGTACGCCGAATTCTGGAACATCTCCGTCACCCCGGCAGCAGGCGAGCAGCTCACCCCGGTGGCTCTGCCAGCCGCTCCATCCGGTTCCAACCGCTCCAGCCCCGCTCCCTCATCAGGTCCTTGAGCCGCTGCACCCGCGGGTCGTACTCGACGGCGAGGGCGTCCAGCAGGTCGTGGGGTAGATCGTCGTACTCCTCGGCGACGTTCATCTCACCGGCTTCGTGTACCTGCTCGGCCAGGCAGGCCATGATGTCGGCGGCCTCCGCCAGCCGCGAGTCGTCGAGCAGGTCGCTGTCGAAGATCTCCGAAAGGAGTTGGTAGAGCCGAACGGTCTGCGGGTCCTCCAGTTCGGCGAGCTTGCCCGGTATCCATTCGCGGACCTGATCGGGCCAGCGCGCCGCGAGCAGGATCCACCCGTCCCGCTCGCCCTGCACCATCCGCTCCGACGCCCCGATCTCCCGAAGACGATCGAGGTAGCAGGTCACCTCCGGCGGGAGCGCCAGACTGTCCCCGGCGGCGAGCTGCGCGATCTGCCTGCGGTTGGTCTCCAGCCGTTCGATCTCGTCGCGCAGCCGGCTGTCGATCCTGCGGACCGCTTCGGCGAAGGTCGTCGCGTCGGCGTCGAGCATCTCACCGATCTGGGACAGCGGCACGCCGGCGTCGGCCAGGGTACGGATCTTGATGAGGGACACGACCGCGGACGGGCCGTACCGGCGGTAACCCGAGGCGTCCCGCTCCGGCTCGGGCAACAGCCCGATCTGGTGATAGTGCCGCACCGCCCGCACGGTGACGCCGGCGTACGCCGCCAGTTGGCCGATCGTCAGCATGCGGTGGATCCTGCCCGACTCACCCGCAACCTGTCGGCGCCGCTCAGGAGATCCGCCGACGGTAGGAGATGCCGGCGAAGACGTAGGCCACGACGAGGATGCCGACACACCAGGCGAGAGCGGTCCAGATGCCGGTGCCGACCGGCTGCTGGGTGAACAGGTCCCGGATCGCGTTGACGATCGAGGTCACCGGCTGGTGCTCGGCGAAGGCGCGCACCGGGCCGGGCATGGTCTCGGTCGGTACGAAGGCCGAGCTGACGAACGGCAGGAGGATGAGCGGGTAGGAGAACACGCTCGCACCCTCCACGGACGTCGCGGTCAGGCCGGGGATCACCGCGATCCAGGTCAGCGCCAGGGTGAAGAGGGCCAGGATGCCGGCGACCGCGAGCCACGCCAGCACGCCCGCGCCGGTGCGGAAGCCCATCAGAAGGGCTACGCCGATGACGACCACGAGCGAGATCAGGTTGGCGACCAGCGAGGTCAGGACGTGCGCCCACAGCACCGAGGAGCGCGCGATCGGCATGGATTGGAACCGTTCGAAGATGCCCCCCTTCAGGTCCAGGAAGAGCCGGTAGGCGGTGTAGGAGATGCCCGAGACGATGGTGATGAGCAGGATGCCGGGCAGCAGGTAGTCGACGTACGAGTCGGAACCGGTCTCGATCGCACCGCCGAAGACATAGACGAAGAGCAGCATGAAGGCGATCGGCATGATCGCGGTGGTGATGATGGTGTCCGGGCTACGGCTGATGTGCCGCAGCGAACGTCCCAGGAGAACGGCGGTGTCGCCGAGGAAGTGCTTGTTCATCGCTGTTCCTTGTCCGTTCCGGCGCCGACCAGGGCGAGGAAGACGTCTTCGAGGGTGGGCTGCTTCTCCACGTACACGACCTCGCCGGGCGGAAGGAGACGCCTGAGCTCGTCCAGGGTCCCGTTGACGATGATCCGGCCCTCGTGGAGGATCGCGATCCGGTCGGCGAGTTGTTCCGCCTCGTCGAGGTGCTGGGTGGTGAGCAGCACGGTCGTACCGCCGTCGGCGAGTTCCTTCACCGCGTGCCACACCTCGATCCGCGCCTCCGGGTCCAGCCCGGTCGTCGGCTCGTCGAGGAAGACGACCGGTGGATTCCCGATGAGACTCATCGCGATGTCCAGCCGTCGGCGCATGCCACCGGAGTACGTCGCCACCCTCCGGGCGCCCGCATCGGTCAGCGAGAAGCGCCTCAGGAGGTCGTCCGCGATCACACCCGGATCCGGGAGGTGCCTCAGTCGGGCGACCAGGACGAGGTTCTCCCGCCCGCTGAGGATCTCGTCGACCGCCGCGAACTGCCCGGTCAGACTGATCGACTCGCGTACGTCGACCGGGTGCGTGGCGACGTCGAAGCCGTTGACCCGGGCCTCCCCCCGGTCGGCCTTGAGCAGCGTGGCCAGGATCCTCACCACCGTCGTCTTGCCCGCCCCGTTCGAGCCGAGCAGGGCGAAGATGCTCCCCCGCGCCACGTCGACGTCCACGCCGCGCAGCACCTTCAGTTGCTTGAACGACTTCTCCAGGCCCCGCACGTGGATCGCGGGTGCGAGGTGATCGGTTGGTGCCGGGATGCTCATGAGGGCCAGCATGGAGGGTTGACGCAGCGTCAGGGTCAAGCCGTGCGGGCCCTGCCGGTCAGCCGGCCAGTTTCTCGAAGAGTTCGTTCGGCGTGTCGTAATACCTCGTCGTCCGGCCGACGTGCGTCATGCCGAGCCGCCGGCAGACGGCCTGGGAGGCACGGTTGTCCGGGTCCGTGACCGCGACGACCCTCGCCAGACCCCGGCTGAACGCGTCGTCCAGGACCGCCGCCGCCGCTTCGGTGGCGTAGCCGCGCCCCCAGGCGTCCGGATGCAGGTGCCAGCCGATCTCGACATCGGCCGGCTCGCCGGCCCGCTCCCCCGCCGACAGGCGAATCGGCTTGAGCAGGAGGTTTCCCACCAGCCGGCCGTCCGTCGCGGTGGTGACGGCCCAGATCCCGTGGACCGGGTCGTCGACGGCACGTCGGCGTGCGATCGAGGCGAGGGCATCCTCGCGGTTGTTCATGATCGTGGGGTGCGCGCCCAGGAACCGCACGACCTCCCCGCGCGACTCGAGATCCAGCAGGAAGTCGGCGTCCGTGTCGCGCCAGGGGCGCAGCAGGAGGCGGTTACTCGCGATGGTGCGCATGCCTGCAATCTAGCCAGCGCCGGGCGACGCGCCTTCCTCTCGGTCGGGGCGGCCTCTACAGTGGGCCGTGCATCGAGCGGATGCGGGCGGTGACGGAGGGTGGCATGCGGCCGGAGTTGGACCGATCCCTGCTGGTCGACCTTGCCAGGCCGGTGGTCGCCCGGATCTCGCCGGGCGAGGACGAGCTGTTTCCGCTGCTGACCGAGGCTTACTTCGCCGATCCCGGCGCGTTCGCGGAGCCGGCTCGGCGCGGCGGGCCGCTGGCGTTCGGACTGCCGGAGGTGCTGGTGCTGCTGACCCCGGTGGCGCTGGCGGCGATGACCGAGGCGGTGCGGTACGTCGTGGAACTGGCAATGCGCAAGGGGCATCGGGTCACCTCGGCTGCGCTCCGCCGCGCCTTCCGGGCTGCGCCACCGCAGTCGGTGGGATCGGCATCGGATGCGCAGGCATCGCTGGAGTTGACCGTCCAGGAGTGGTCCGAGGTACGCCGGATCGTCGAGCAGGTCGCGGTGCGCGGGGGTGTCGACCCCGACCAGGCGGCGCTCATCGCCGACGCCGTCGTCGGGCAGGGCCGGCTCAGCGGCGAGGTTCGCTGACCGATGGTGCGCCCGGTGGACCCACGAGCCGCCCCGGGCAAGCCGACCGCGTACTTCGTCCTTCTCATCGGTGCGGTCCTGGCCACGAGCGTGATCGTTTTCTTCGCCCTCGGCCTCTTCCCGCCGGATCGGCTCGCCGCCTACGAGGCCCGCGGGGCCGAGTGCGATTCCGCGTTCGACGCGGGGGTGGCCGGGCTGGCGGCGGACGGCCTCCTGGACGACGTGCTGCGACGTGAGGCGTTGCAGGCCGAATTCCGGTCCTGCCTGCGACCGGCCTTCGCCGAACCGTTCGCCGTGGTCGCCGTCGGGGTCGGCGTTCTCGCCGCGGTGGCGATCGCCCTGTACCTCGCCCATCCGTGGTGGATCGTGCGGCGAAACCGGTCGCGACAGCTTCCGCCGGGCCTCGTCGGTGGCGTGGCCGAGGACCTCGACGATCTGCGCCGGACCATGGGTCTGGCCCGGGCACCGCAGTGGTGGCTCGTGCCGCACCGGGGCACGCCGAGTGGTCAGGCGTTCGGCCTGCCGGGTCGGCGACGGATCCAGCTCGACGCCGGGGCGCTGGTCCTCCGGGCCACCGACCGGCCGGCATTCCGGGCCGTGGTGGCCCACGAGTTGGCACACCTGCGCAACCGTGACGTCGATCTGACCTACCTGACGATCGCCGTGTGGCGGGCTTTCCTGCTGGTGGCCGTGCTGCCGCCGCTGCTCCTGATCGTGCATCCGGGACTGGTCACCACGCCCAGCGAGTGGACGTGGCGGACGAGCACCCTGTCGTACGCGCCAGGATTCAGCGCCCGTTTCCTCGGCGTGCTGGTCGCCCTCGGGTGTCTGGTCTACCTGTTGCGCAACGCGGTGCTGCGCGCCCGCGAGACGTACGCGGACCGGGTGGCCGTCGATGTGGGCGGGACGGGTGCGGCCATGGCCGCCATCGTGGAACGGCTCCCGGTGCCGCGTCGGTGGCTCGACCGGTGGGGCACCCACCCGGTACCCGCCGAACGTCTTCGGGCGATCCGGGACCCCGTGGCGGCGTGGCGGCCGACGCACTGGGACCTGGTCGCCGCCGGCCTTCCGGCCGGCGTGCTGACCACGAACCTGACGTTGGTGACTGGCCCGGCTCTCGGACTGGACGCCCTTCTCGGTGCCGCCCTGCTCGGCCTGACGGTCGGGCCGTGGCTGGGTGCCCTGCTCGCGCTGGCGGTCTGGCGAGCAGCGCAGGCAGCCGTGCAGTCAGCGGCGCCGGCTCGCCGGATTCCGTTCTGGCTCACCAGTGGTCCGGTCCTGGTGGGAGCCTTCCTGCTGGGGATGCTGCTGTCGCCAGGGACGACCAGCGGCAGATCCTGGTTCGTCACCTCCGGTCCGGCATCCACCCTGGTCGCGGGCCTGGTGCTCACGGTCGCCGCGGTGGCGTTGGCCGGGTGGGCCGACTCGACGGCCCGTGCGGCTCTGACCGGGCCGAGGCCTCGCGACGCCCGGGTCGATGCGCGGGACACCCCGTCGCCCACCGGTGCGACGGCCGTGTTCGTCGCCCCGGCGCGCTGGGCGCTACCGGCGACCCTGGGGGCCGCCGGTCTGGCCGGCGCGGCGGCCCTGGCGGTCTGGCTGCCGTTCGCCTCGATCCGGTACGGCTTCGCGCTGAGCTGGGGCCCTGTGCCGGCGGACGGTGCCGGTTGGTACGCGGCGGTCGGCATGGTGAGCACGGCGGAGCTGGGACCGGCGGACCGCTTCGTGCACAATCCGTTCACGCTGACCGCCCTGACCGTCCTCTGGCTGGTACCGGCGCTGCTGGCCTGGAACGCGGCCGGCCGGCGGGCGTTGCGGAGTGCGGCACTCCTGGGTCTGGCCAGCGGTGCCGTGGCGGCGGTGATCGGCGCCCTGTTACCCGTGGCCGCCGGGATGGTGCTCCCGATCGACGTACGCCAGGCCATTCCGGAGGCGCACGAGATGGCGTTCGGCGCCGTGGTCGAGAATGCCACCCTCGCCGTCGGCTCGGTGCTGCTGGCGGTCACGATGGCGGTGGTGCTGCTCCGAGGCGGCTCGCGCCGGCCAGCCCGGGCACTACTTGCCGCGACGGTCACCACGATCGTCACCACCGTGGCCATCTCCTGGGTGGCCCGGCCGGTGAGCTGCCTGACCGGCAACGGGGTGTGCCGCACCGCGACAGACCTCGATCTCGTCTCCCGGACCGCGCACTGGATCCTCGTGCAGGGGCTCATCGTGGCGATTCCGCTGGTGCTGGTGGCGGCAGTGGTCAGGGGGATCGTCGACCCCACCGGGACACCCGCACGGATCACCACCGCTGGTGACACGTCACCGAGGACGGCTCCCTGGACCCGGACGGCCACCGTGGTCGGTATCGGCCTGCTGCTCGCGGTCACCACGATCCTGGTGGTCGGAATTCGGACGTCGGCGTACGACCTGTGGCTGCGGGGCTCCTTCGGCTGACCGGCAGCCGATGCCGGTGCCGGACCACTCGCCTTCGTCGACAGCGCCGCATCCATCCGGACGCGGCGCTGTCTCCTCGTGATCGGCTAGCTGATCTTCTTGCGGTAGATCGCCGTCGCGGCGGCGTAGGCGGCCACCAGCAGGCCGGCGCACCAGGCGAGGGCGATCCAGATGTCGTGGCCGACGGGTTGCTGCGCGAACAGCGCGCGGAGCGTGTTCACGATGGACGTCACCGGCTGGTTCTCGGCGAACCACGCGACCGGGCCGGGCATCGAGTCGGTGGGGACGAACGCCGAGCTGATGAAGGGCAGAAAGATCAGCGGGTAGCTGAAGGCGCTCGCGCCGTCGACGGTCTTGGCGGACAGTCCCGCTATCACCGCGACCCAGGTGAGGGCGAGGGTGAACAGGATCAGGATGCCGGCGGCGGCGAACCAGTCGGTCACGGACGCGCCGGTGCGGAACCCCATGATCAGTGCGACGCCGGTGACGATCACGATCGAGGCCAGGTTGGCGACGAGCGCGGTCAGGACATGCGCCCAGAGTACGGCGGGTCGTGCGATCGGCATCGACTGGAAGCGCTCGAAGATGCCGCCCTTCATGTCGAGGAACAGCCGGTACGCCGTGTAGGCGATGCCGGAGGCGATCGTGATGAGCAGGATGCCCGGGAGCATGTAGTTGATGTACGACTCGTCGGATCCGGTGTTGATGGCGCCGCCGAGCACGTACACGAAGAGCAGCATCAGCGCGACCGGGGTGATCGCCGTGGTGATGATGGTGTCCGGGCTGCGCAGGATGTGACGCAGCGAGCGGCCGGTGAGGGTTCCGGTGTCGCTGAGGACGTGGGCGGTCATCGGGATTCCCCTCCTGCGGGCATGGCGGCCCCGTCAGCGGTGTCGCCGACGAGGGCGAGGAAGACGTCCTCGAGGGTCGGCTGCTTCGCGACGTACTCGACCTCGGCGGACGGGAGGAGCTGCTTCAGCTCGGCGAGGGTGCCGTTCTGGATGATCACGCCCTGGTGCAGGATCGCGATCCGGTCGGCGAGTTGCTCGGCCTCGTCGAGGTACTGGGTGGTCAGCAGGATGGTCGTGCCGTCCTTGGCGAGCCGCTTCACGGTCTGCCAGACCTCGATCCGGGCCTGCGGGTCGAGGCCGGTGGTCGGCTCGTCGAGGAAGACGACCGGCGGGTTGCCGACCAGGCTCATCGCGATGTCCAGCCGGCGGCGCATGCCGCCCGAGTACGTCCCGGCCCGCCGGTTTCCGGCGTCGGTGAGCGAGAAACGGGCGAGCATGTCGTCGGCGACCGCGCCCGGGTTCCTCAGGTGGCGGAGCTTCGCGACCAGGACCAGATTTTCCCGGCCGGTGAGCACCTCGTCGACCGCGGCGAACTGGCCGGTCAGGCTGATCGATCTGCGTACGTCGCCCGGAGCCGAGGCGACGTCGAAGCCGTGGACGGTCGCGGTGCCGGTGTTCGCCCTGAGCAACGTCGACAGGATCCGCACCAGCGTGGTCTTGCCGGCGCCGTTCGAGCCGAGCAGAGCGAAGATGCTCCCAGGTGCCACGTCGAAGTCGACGCCCCGCAGCACGTGCAGGTCCTGGTAGGACTTCGTGACGGCCCGCACCCTGATCGCGGGTTCGCGCGTCGTGGTGGTCATGACCCGCTCTCCTCACCGTTGTCGCCGGCGGCGGCGTCGACCGCCCTGCGGAGGCGCTCGCGTTCCTTGTCGATCCACTGCCGGCCGGAGTACGCCTGCAGGAACGTCTCGGCGAACTCGACCGGGTCGTCGCCGACGATCGCCCGGACCGGCGTTCCGTCGGCGACCGCCCGCTCCCAGAGGTCGGCGAAGTCGCCGAGCATCGTGATGAGCGTGTCGCCGTCGAGGATTCCGCCGTGGTACATGAAGTACCGCTGAAGTGCCTTGGCCGTGCTGCGATAGGGCTCCGGTAGTGCCTCGATCCGGGCCGTGTGGTGCTTGTACTGCTTCTTCTGATCAAGTGACCCGACGAGCGTCTCGATCCACTTCGCGGCCATGCTCATGCTCCTTCGTCGTGCCGGTTGTCGTGCTGGTTGTCGTCCTGGTGGAGTTGCTCGATGCGTTCGGCGAGGACGCTCCACGTCCTCCAGAACTCGGCGAGCTGGTCCCGCCCCTTAGCGTTGAGCGAGTAGACCTTCCGCGGCGGCCCCTTCTCGGAGGGAACCTTCTCCACGTTCACGAACCCGCGCTGCTCGACACGGACGAGCAGCGCGTAGATCGTGCCTTCCGCGATGTCCGAGAATCCGCGGTCGCGCAGCCACGCGGTGATCTCGTAGCCGTAGGCGGATCTGCGGGCCAGGATCGCCAGCACGATGCCTTCGAGAGTGCCCTTCAGCATCTCGGTCATCTGGTTGCCCATGCCGTCTTCCCCCTCGCTACCAAGCGACGCTGACTACTGGTAGACGGTAACACTAGGTACCGGTAGATAGCAACACTGAATAGCAGCTCGGTGCAGGGGTCCACGTCACGGTCATCCGGCGGGTGGAGCAGGTACCACCATGCGAGCCACGCCGTCACGATCGTCGGCGCGCCGCTTCCCCTCGTCGGCGGGCCCAAGGGGTTGGGCCGATGATCCTCGGGCGGCCCGTCAGGAAGCCACGCGCAGTCGGATCCCGCAGCAGTGCGACGGGCACCTCAGGAGCCGGTCAGGCGCTTGCCGATGCGATCGGGGTCAGGTCAGTTCGCTCCAGAGCGGGTCACCCTGGAAGGACTTCGGGGTGGTAAGGGTGAACTCGCGGAATTCGCGGTGCATGTGGGACTGGTCTGTGTAGCCGGAAGCCGCCGCGACGGCTGCGAGTTCCTCGCCCCGGCTGATGCGACGCAGCGCACCGTGGAATCGGGCAATGCGTGCGGCGTGTTTCGGGCTGATGCCGAGCTGACTGGTGAAGCGCCGCCACAGGCGGGTACGGGACCAGCCGTAGCGCTCAGTCAACGCGGTGATTGACACCTGACCGCCGCTGCGGATGATCCGTCGCCACGCATCAACGATCTCGCCATCGGGGCGGGCGCGTGCGTTGTAGCGACGGACGAGGACGTTGTCCAGCTCCGCGAAGCGCCGCTCCCAGCTCTGCACCTGGTGCAGCTGGTTCGTCAACCTTTCGGCGTCCCGCCCCCAGAGTTCGTCGAGAGCGACGACCGCGTGGCCGAGATCGCGAGGATCGACGTCGAACAGGGCAGGCACGAGCAGCGGCGACAGCTCGACCTCAAGGCAGTCGATGTAAGAACCGTGGACTCGCTCATTGGCGGGTGCCACCCCGCTGACGAGGGCGGCCGAACCGACCGACGTGGCGCTCAGCGATCCTCCTGCACAGTCGATCACGATGCTGACGGTCGGGCTGGGGAGCAAGAGTTCGCTGAATGGCAGGCCGGTGCGTTCCAGGAATCCCACGAGCCGTACGCCAGGGACGGATGGCTGCTGCGCCGGCAGCGCGACGGTCCATTCGCCCCGGGAGCGGCCGACGGGGGCGGCACCGGTCATGTCTGCCGAGTTTAACGCCGGGTTCGCAGACCTGCGATGGACGCCGTCAGCCGGGTGAGCATTTGTCCAAGATCCCGTTGGCTGCGCTGCGGAAACTTGAGCCGCAAGTGGTTCCGCTACGCGCGCACCCACTGCCCGCCGAGCTGTATCGCAAGCAGAGAAAAGGAGGGCTTGATGGAGCACCACGGCGACGACAGGGCGCATCAGGTTGGTCGGTCAGCGCAGCCCGTACCACCACTTCCGGCAGGCGACCGGTTCGACTCCAAGTCGTCGAACTGGGTCCTTACCGAAACGCGTCGGCTGTTCGACATGCTGGGCGACCCACGACCGGGGCACGGGCTGCTGGGGGTCAGTGATCCCGACGTGCACCGCCGCGGTCAAGGCTGGTCGATGTTCGTCGGAGCGGTCACCACGAGGTTCGCCGTACGGATCTTCGAGGCTCGCCTGCCGCCGTCGGCGGACATCACCGACGACCGTTGGCAGTTCGTCGTCGACGGTCGCGGCCGTGCGGTTCCGCTCGGCCCGCCCCGGCGCGGCGACTGGGACGCCGCCGGCATGCACACCCCGAGCTACGTCCGAGGTGAGGTGGATGGTGAGCCGGTCGAGCGGATCTACTACGCCGGGCAGCGCTCGCGGAGAATGAGCGGACCGCGCAGCCGGTATGCGATCGGCTGCCTCGAACGCGAGGACGGGCAGTGGCGTCGACGTCCCGAGCCGGTGCTCTGCGGGGACGCTGGACGGCCGAGCGCCATGGAACCCTTCGTCCTGTGGACCAGCGGCCGGTGGCGGATGTGGTACCTGGCCTGCGTCGGCGAGGTCGGTCGAGGCGAGCAGCCGGACTACGAGCTGCGCTACACCGAGAGCGACGACGGGTTGCGCTGGCAGGCACCCGAACGGTTCGCCACCAGCGCCGAGGGCTTCTTCGACAACACCATTGCCGACGGCTCGCCGGGGTGGCGAATGATCCTCGCTCGTGGCACCAACCTGCACGGGACCACGCCGTTTCCGTCCCAGGGCTTGTGGATCACCGAGAGCGAGGGCCCACCGGCCGGACGGGCCGGCTGGTCCCGGCCGCAACGACTTCTCGACACCGATACCCACGCCGAGCCGTGGTACGCGGCCGGCGTCTGCGGGCCGGCGTGTGTTCTCGACGGCGACGACACCATGCACGTCTTCGCCACCGGCACCCATGCGCCGATCTCCTGGCCCCGTGAGGTGTTCCACCGGTTGCGGGTCCGACAGCTCCCACCGGTGCCCGCGCCGTTCTACCTGGCGACCGGCCGGATCACCTTCCGCCGGCAGCCGCGGGAGTGTACCGACGCCGGTCGTTCTTGAGCTGACGGTCTCGTTGCCGCCCCGGGGCCGACCGGCAGTCCAGCTCGCTGATCGGACAGGGCAGGCAGATGCGCTCCGCCAGGTCGCTACTGACCGTTGAGCACGGAACCGGTGAAGGTGAGGAGAAGTGCGGCGGTCTGCGCCGGATCCTCGATCATGGGTGAGTGTCCAACGCCCGGCAGCAACTCGACTCTCGAGCCCGCAACGGTGCCGTACAGTGCGGCGGTCGAGGAGTGCCACCGCTGGTCCTGCTCGCCGAAGATCACCAGCAGCGGTTTGCCGAGCGCCGTGAGCCGGTCTGGAACCGGACGCGCTTTCAGATAGTCGTCGGACGCTCGTGATGTCGCGGTCAACGCACGGTAGGTCATGCCGCGAGCGTCGTCGACGAGTTGCTGCGGTGTCTCGGATCCCGGGGCGAACGCGGTGCTCAACCCTTGGCGGATCATCCCGTCGGTCCTGAGCCGCCACAGCAGTTGCCCCATCACGGGAAGAAAGATGAGCTGGCCGACAGGCCCGCTCGAGATGAAGGCGTCGATGCGGGGTCCGGTGTCGATGAGCGTCAGTGCGGTCACCAGGTCACCCCGTTGCTCGGCGAGGGCGGTGGCGACATAGCCGCCGGTGGAATGACCGACCGCGATGGCCTGCTTGACGCCGAGCAGGTCCAGTGCCTGGCCGACCCGGCGTGCCTGTTGTGGGATCGCGTAGCCGCCGCCGGCCGGTTTGTCCGACTGGCCGTGGCCGAGCAGGTCGATCCGGATGACGCGATGGGGCGTCGCCAACAGCGGAACCACCCGATCCCACCAGCGGATCGAGCCGCCCAACCCGTGGATCAGCACGAGTGCGGGGGCGTCGTGGGGTCCGTCCTGGCGCACCTGGATGTCCCCACCGTCAAGGGACAGGGTCGAGTTCCCGGTGGCCTCGGCCTCCTGCCACCGGACCGTCGCCGCGTTTCCCAGGAGCAGTCCCACGATTGTGAGAACAGTTGTTGCGGCGATGACACGTCGCCGTCGGCGGCGAGTGCGCCCCACGTGCCGCTCCCGGTCAGGGGACCACTGATCGGCGTCGTCCAACGGGTTGTTGTGGAAAGGTCGCGGAGCAGTCATGTGCCCACTGTCGTCAAGCATGGGTACCGCGGGCTTGAACAAATGTTTCGATCAGCCGTTCGCTCGGCACGCATCGCTCACCGAACACGGTCCGCTGCGGCAGGAGTAGCCGCTCGATTCAGCTACGCCGCAAGCGTTGGTCGGAGTGCCGGCCGCCGTCAAGTGCTGACCAACGAGTCCGGCACGGCACTCACCGCCTTCGTCACCTACGACCGGCGGCTGCTCGAACGCGCCAAGGAAGCAGGACTACCCGTAGCGAGCCCCGGCCAGAACTGACCCGCGGATCCACCACCCTGGTGCGGAGTCCGGCTGCCGTACGGCAGCCGGCGACCCGACCGGGGCCGTTTGCGGCAAGTCGAAACCCGCTCACCGAGAGTCGTCCACCGCGTCGACCCGCCGACCTGCTCCTCCGTTCCCCACCCCGTATCCGACCGGCGGCACGCCGCCCGGACCTTGACCTCAACCAGGCTCGAAGTCCTACGGTTCACCTTCAAGCTCGAGCGTCGCCCCCGGAGTTGAGGAGCAGCCAAGTGATCGTCACCATCATCAGGATCACCGACCGTGCCCGATTCCTCGAGGTTTTCACCACGATCGGAGCGGCGAAGCGGCGTGAGCACGGCTGCCGACGCGCCCAGGTCTTCTTCGATCCCAACGACGCACACCGGGCGTGGTCCATCTTCGACTGGGACGCGAAGGACTATGAAGGGTTCCTCGCGGACCCGGAGATCCCGGCGCTCGCACGACAGCTCGGGCTCCAATCCCCGCCCGTTCACGTCGTCGCCGCGACGGACCTCGACGCCTGACCCGCTCCCTCAGAAGGGATTCGACATGCCTGACCCGTCCGCACGGGCCCGCCGCTTCAGCTCGACAATCGGCGACGACGCGGTCCGCTTCGGCGACGGGATTCTTGTTGCGCCGGGCTTCCGCGATGAGATCGACCGTTCGATGAGCGCCTACCCGGCGTTCTTCGCCGCCGGGGCGCGAGCCGACCTGCCGGCCGCCTATGCGGAAGTCTGGGTGGTAATCAGCGGAGCATTACGGGTGGGTGCCGGAGGCGACGCCGTGACTGTCCGTTCGGGCGACTTCGTGCACGTCCCGGCGCAGGCAGCGGGGATCGTCGAGGCGCTGGAGGACACCACCATGGTGTGTGTCTCGGTACCCGCTCACTAACGCGGCGACGGATGGCAACACCACCCACCAGGCGCCCTTGACCTGCGGGATTGCGGCCGGAGGGCAGCCATGCGAACCACACCGTCACGACCGTCGGTGATCCGCTGCCGCTGAAGTCGAAGATAGTGCACATCCGAGCACCCAGCGCTCGTGCGTATCGGCTGAGAGTCGCCACCTCATTGGCGTCCAGATCACGTCGACCTCTTCCCCGACGTGCGGTTCGTCCCGGAAAGAATGGCTGGCCCAGGTGATTACCTTCTCCCCGCTGCGGGTGGCGCTCCACCATCTGGTTCCGCTGCTGCAGGTTCCCCAGACCGCAATAGACGACGACCAGAACCAGCAATGCGCCAGTGGGAACGCCAAGGGCCGGGTGCCGGAGCCAGTAGCCGGGACGCCATCGGCTGCGGGGTTCTTGCTGGGCCGGGCCAACCGACTGCCCGGTGGTCCATGATTGCTTCCCTCGTGCGGGGCAAAGCCTTCGCCTGATCCACGGGCTGGTCCCTGAGGATCTCCTCGTCGGGCAGCCGTGGACCGTCCCTGGCTCACTCGTTATCGGTGGGCCGGAGGTACCACCATGCGAACCAACCGGCGACCATCGCCGGTGACCCGTTGCCGCTGACTTCACCTAGTACGGCAGCCGCCGTTTGAGATCTGGGGTCCAGATTTACCCGCCGATCCGGGGTCCGATTTCACGCGTCGCCGACAGATTGCCGTATGGTTGGCCGCGATGGAGACGGTGAGTTCAGCGATGGCAGTCCTGCTGCGTGGGATGACGGAGGCCGCCTGGACCATTGAGCGCCACTTCACCGAACTCTGCCTGAACTACCACCTTTTCGTGCCAGATGGCGACCGCGGGCGCAGCCGGTTCGAGGGCACGGATGACGAGGCGCTGATCTGGGGAAGTCGGCTGTCGTTCGACCCGTACGACGGGGTAGGCCAGCCATCGCTCGGCGGACATCTGACGTTCAATGCCATGACGATCAGGCTGCCGCATCTCCCGGTGGAAGTCACGGACTATCCGTCCGAGATCCGCCTCTACCTGCGGCTGACGCTACGCGAGGACGGCTTCACGCTAACCGCCGCGATCGACGTCGACCTCCTCCAGCCACTGTTCAAGTATCCAGCCGGCGAACACACTGTCATGCGCGTCATCGAGGAACTCACCACCTTGGACG
Source organism: Micromonospora endolithica (assembly GCF_003626595.1). Lineage (GTDB taxonomy): Bacteria > Actinomycetota > Actinomycetes > Mycobacteriales > Micromonosporaceae > Micromonospora > Micromonospora endolithica. The sequence continues at coordinate 1,089,221 of NZ_RBAK01000001.1, forward strand.
ATACCGTAGCCGCAGCCCAGCGCGCCGTCACGGCCTTCGCCGAGCACTACTCACTCTTCGACGACATCGGCTTCCCGCGCCGGCAGTAGACATGGAACGCGCGCCTGTTCGACACGACAGTCCACCCACTATGCAAGCAGGCCCGCTATCGGACGAACCAGTAGTCAGGGTCGATCGTCAACAATCACCGCCATTTCCCACTGGTACTGGTCCAGGTTGAGGACGCCCCACTGCTCACCGCTTCGGATTCGATGGAATCGGAAGACGCCGTTCGTGTCGTTGGCGCTGATGATGCAGCGGATCGGCGTCCTTGAGGCGTGGGCGCGAACCCGGTTGCGTACAGCGTCGGCGACGGCCAGCCCGAGCCGCAGCAGGGTGACCTGATCAGCGTCGCTGATCTGCGGCTGCCCATCCTCGAGCAGAGCTACCTCGACAGGCGCGTAGTCCTCCAGATGGAAACTGTTGACCTGGCATTCGTAGTGGGTCAGATCCGGCCAACCCATGCGGGCAAGCGCCGCAGTCGGTGAATCAGACCCGTGGTGTGCGGCGAAGACCAGCGCGCCCTCAGACTCGACTACGCCTCGCGAGACCTTATCGCGTAACTCGTCGTGCATCTCTGCGGCGGGGAGAGCGGCCGTCGAGCCCAGCGGTTGGAGCGCTGCTGCCGCCGACTCGTTCATTCTGATGGTCAACACCTCAGCAGCGTAGGCCGACCATCGGGCGCTCCGCGATCCAGATGACGGCCGACACCTACGGGCACGTCCTGCCGGCGAGGGCTCGTCACGCTGCCTCGGCCATCGACCGAGTGCTCCGGCGAGGAGGAGACGGCGTGACCGCTTGACTGTACTCGGACCCGAGATCACCCGGGACAGTGCTGGTGGGGCGGGCGGGACTCGAACCCGCGACCGAGGGATTATGAGTCCCCTGCTCTAACCGGCTGAGCTACCGCCCCGGCACCGCGCCGGATCTTATCCCGCCCGGTCGATCACCGGCCAGCACGAAGCGACGCCCTCGCTCATCGGCGGCGTCGGCGGAGCAGCACGATGGGCAACGCGAGGATAACAGTGAGCAGCCAGCCGACCACGACGACGCCCCACAGCCACTGCTCGTCCTGGCCGGTCGGGGTGATGAACATGCCGAGGGTCAGCAGGAAGGTCGGCCCGCCGATCGCCAGCGCGACCAGGCCGCTGACGACCATCAGCGGAATCTCCCACCAGGACCGTTTCGCCGGCGTCGCGCCCGACCGCTGACCGCGTGCGGGAGAGCGGTCGGGTCGTCCGGCGCTACGGGGTTGCGGGATGTGCTCCGGGTCGCGCGCCGGCATCAGGACCCGCCGGTCGGCGGGCACCTGGGCGTCGATCATCCGGAGCGCGTCGGGGTGCAGGTGGAACATGGTGGGTTCGATCCGCATGGAGATCGCGTCGGTGCCGATCAGCTGGCGGGCGCCGTCCGGCCAGGCGAGCAGGACGGCGCAGTCGGCGTACCGCACGGTGAGCGGGCCGCCGGGGCCGAGGTAGCTCACCCCCTCACCGCCGACGCGCAGCTCGCCGTCGTCCTCCTTCTCGCGGTACGCGGTGCCGGCGACGGCGTGGGTGGAGCGGGTGGGTGCCGCGGTGAAACCGGCCCAGTCGGCGCGGTGGCCGTCGGGCACCATCAGCAGCGCGGTGGACGTCACCTCCCGCGCCACCTCGTGCAGGTCGGCGACGGTGACCGCCTTCAGCTCCGCCTGGTGTTCCTCGACGGTCAGGGTGCGTTCCCCGGTGAGCACGTTGAAGGCGTACGACGGCAGCCGCGCGGCGTCCACCTCGGCGGTGCCGAGGACGTCCTGCCGCTTGCCGACGGCCGCGTCGAGGTCGGCCTGTTCGATCCGGCCGACCCGCAGCTTGGCGAGGGTGTCGACGAAGCCGCCGAGCACCGCGTCCTGCTTCTGCGGCAGCGCGTCGGCGAGGGCGCGCAGCGTCGCGTACCCGTCGCCGCGCGGGTCGTAGCCGGCGGTGGTCTGGTAGGACAGTCCGGCCTCCTGGCGCAGGGAACGGAACAGCTCGCGCTCCAGCACCTCGGCGAAGAGGCTGGCGGCGGTCGAGCGCCGCACGACCGAGTCCAGCACGACGGCCCGCGAGCCGTTGGCGAAGTACGCGGGCGTGCTCGGCAGCGCCGACGAGGCCGCCGGCACCGGCTGGCGTACGCCGGCGGGCAGCGCCAGCCGCAGGCCGGCCGGAATCCGGTCACCGGCGATCCACAGCACCGCGTTCTCCCGGGTGAACCAGCGGGCGGCCCACTGCCGCAGGTCGTCCGCGGTGAGCGCGGACAGCCCCCACTCGGGGTAGCTGGCCAGGCCGTGGTCGCGGGCGCCGTGCCGCCACAGCGGGATGCTGTCGACGATCGAGTTGCCCCGGCCGCTCCACTCGGTGCGCAGGATCTCCTTCTCCACCTCCAGCCGGTCGGTGGGCAGCGCGGTGAGGTTGGCGCACACGGCGGTGAGGAAGGTGGCGATGTCCTGTTCGGAGCCCTGCATGTGGAACGTGGTCAGGACCGGCGCGGTGGCGCCGTTGAAGTGGTAGTCGGCCACGCCGAGCGGGGCCAGGGCGAGGTGTTCGAGCAGGTGGGTGATGCCGCTGCGGGCCAGCGTCTCGTCGGCGGTGCCGACCCGGAAGGCCAACCCGGCGCGCATCGGACCGCCGGTGGGTGCGAGCAGCGTGGGTACGCCGTCGACGTCGAGGTGTTGGATCATGGCCGGCCGCCCTTCGCGTACGCCTTCTCGCGGTACCGCAGGAACTGCTTCTCGCCGTCGCCCCGCAGGTAGTCGAAGAACGAGGTGTGTCCGATCGCGCCCAGGGCCGCGAACTGTCGCGCCGCCGCCGTCCAGTCCTCCATCAGGCAGTACGCGAAGGCGAAGGTGCTGCGGACCATCGGCCAGCCCCAGGTGTGCCGGAAGGCGGGGTGCCCGACCGAGCGCTGCGCCGCCTCGGCGATCTCGGCGCGGACCCGCGGTGCGGTGAGGTAGGTGCGGGCCGCGTTCAGGCCGCCGTCGTCGAGGGCCTGTTCCAGGTGCGCCTCGACGATCAGGACCGCGTGCGGGCCACCGGCCGGCGCGGCGGCGACGCACTCCCGGGCGAAGCCGTGCGCCCGCTCCCAGTCGCCGCTCCACTTCGGGCAGAACTGTTGCAGCAGTGAGCGCTGCGCCGGGAGGTGGTGCGGCTGGTGCGCGGCGAGCCGGTCGTACCGTCGGCGGGCCTCGGCCTGGCCGAGCTGCAACCCGCGGGCGCTGGTGATCCGCTGGGTCCACGCGGCGGACTCGTCGGGGTGCCGGGCGGTCACGTCGATGAGCACCTGTTCGGCGCGGCGCAGGTGGTCGAAGAACTGGTCGAACTGGTCCCGGCTGACGTGCTGGGCCCGGTGGTCGGTGCGGATCCGCCAGCCGGCGTCGATGAGGTGCGCGCCGAGCATGGTGCCGGGCAGCGGGTCGTCCGGCCGTTCGGCCGCCGTCGCGCGGAGGAAGTCCTCGACGTCGGAGGCGTCGCCGACCTCGTCCACGAGGACGGTCCGCCCGTAGGCGTCCTGGGCGTCGACGACCGCCCGCAGCGCCGGCCAGTCGCGGGCGGCGAGCGCCGCGCGAGCCTCACCGACCTGGGGGTACGCGGCCGCGGCGTCGAAGGTCGGCGGCGTGGGGGGTGCGGTCACGGCGAGGATCATAGGTGATCATCAACCGGCCCGCGGTCCCCCTTTCAGCCGGCGCGCAGGTCGTCCAGGACGGCTCCGGCGGTACGCCAGCCGCTGGCCAGCGCGCCCTGGATGGACGGGCTGTCCCGGTGGTCGCCGGCCACGTACAGCCCGTCGCCGAGGGACACCGGTTTGCGCAGCCGGCCCTGCGGGGGCGGCGCGGCGGGCAACGCGTCGGGGATCACCACGGTGGTGAGGTGGGTCCAGTCGGCGGTGGACCGTCCGTAGAGCCGGGTCAGCTCGGCGCGGACGGCCGGCTCGGGCGGCGCGGACGGGCCGACCACGGACGTGGCCACCAGGTGCCTGCCGTCCGGCGCGTAGCTGGGCGCGGCCCGGCTGATCACCACGGTGTTGGCGACGATCTCCCGGCGGTCGCCGTCGAGCAGCAGGATCGGCTCGTCCAGGGGCGCGGTGTCGGTGCTGTGGTAGTAGGTCGTGTAGCTGTGCGTGCGTACCCGGGGAAGTCGCGGCAGCAGCGTGGTCGCCGCCGGCGGGTCCGTGGCGACCACGACGGCGCGGCAGCCGATGTCGCCGGCCTGGGTGCGCACCCGGCCCGGCGCGACCTCCGCGACCGGGGTGTCCAGGTCGATGAGGTCGGCCGGCAGCGGGTCGGCGATGGCGCGGGGCAGCGCGGCCATTCCCTCGGCGGGCAGCCCGATCCGGCCCCGGGCGAAGGAGCGCAGCACCATGGCGAGGACGTGGCTGGAGGTCTCCAATTCGCGGTCGATGAAGACGCCGGAGAGGAACGGGCGCAGCAGTTCCTCGATGATCGCGTCGGAGAGCCCGGCCCGGCGCAGCGCGGCCTCGCTGGTGGTCTCCGGCGCGGCCAGCAGCCGCTCGGTGGGCAGGGTGGCGGCACCGGCGGCGAGCGCGGCGAAGCGCAGCCGGTCGGACAGGGAGCCGACGCCGGCGAGCGCGGTGCGGGGGGCCGCGGTGGGCTCGCGCAGCGGGTTGACCAGCCGCTTCAGCTCGTCGCCCCGGCGGACGAGCACGCCGGAGGTGAAGTAGCCCAGGTCCAGCCGGTCGACGTCGAGGAGCGTGCCGAGCCGGGGGTAGGCGGTGTTGAGCACCTGGAATCCCCGGTCGAGGAGGTACCCGTCGACCGCGTCGGTGGCCACCCGGCCGCCGAGCCGGCCGCTGGCCTCCAGCAGCCGCCACGGCACCCCGGCGCGGTGCAGCCGCCGGGCCGCGGCCAGGCCGGCCAGCCCTCCGCCCACGATCACCACGTCGGTCTCCGCCAGCATCGCGCTTCCCCCTCGCCCTGGGACCGGTACCGCCGGCTCGGCCACCACACCTCAGTACCCCGATCGCGACCGCCACACCCGGTGCGCCCATCCTGCCCCGGATGTGATGGGAGGGGCCCCTTCCGCTCCGAAAAGCGCGGGGAAGGGACCCCTCCTCACGCCTGCCGGGGCGCGGGAGGGCCGCGTACGACGAACGCCCGTCGGCGCTGCCGACGGGCGTCTGGTGGAGAAGCTCCCCCGATTGGACTCGAACCAATAACCTGCCGGTTAACAGCCGGCTGCTCTGCCAATTGAGCTACAGGGGATCGTGCCGTCACCCGGCGGAAGGATCCCCTTCGCCGTGCGACGGGACAAGAGTACAGGACTCACCCGGGTATCGGTCCAGGGGGTTACTCATCCGATCCGCCGAATCAGTAGGCCAACAAAGCAGACAAATTGCCATCGGGGCACAGGGAGGCATGAGCGGAGAGCAGGATGGGTAGTTAGCTGCCGACAGAGGACGCAGGCGCGAACCGATCGGTCCCGACAGGTTGTACGGCGGACCGACGGAGCGTCAGGTACGAGAGGAGCCGCCATGCGCGGAAAGATCATGTTTCTTGGCGGGCTGGCTGCGGGATTCGTCCTGGGCGCCCGTGCCGGTCGGGAGAAGTACGAGGAGCTGGTGGTCCGGGGTCGCAAGGTGCTCGACCACCCGACCGTCCAGGAGGCGGCCGGTGTCGCGCAGGCCCAGGCCAACCGGCTCTACAGCGAGGGCAAGGACAAGATCGGCCAGTCGAAGCTGGGCGAGAAGCTGAGCACCGGCAACGGTCAGAAGCAGGAGCTGACCGCCGCCGACGACGCGTTCGCCGGCACGCCGGCCTCGGTCGGCGCGAAGTCGGGCACCAGCTCGACGTCGAGCACGTCCTCGGCGACCACCACGCCCCGCAACAGCAAGCCGTCCAGCCCGGGCACCAGCGGCAGCAGCCTCTGACCCACGCACCAACTGAGCGGGCCGGTCACCTGAGGTGACCGGCCCGCTGGCGTGCGTCCGGACCGCCGGCCACGGCGGCAGCGTTCGCCACGCGGTGGAAACACCACCGTGGCAGACTCCGCTGCGGGAGGTGACGGCGATGGTGTCGGTCCGTCCGGAGAACGCCGACCAGGCGCGCCTGGTCACCCTGCTGCGCGACGACGGCCCCCGGTCCCGGGTGGAACTGGGTGACGCGCTGGGCCTGCCCCGCGCGCGACTCACCAGCGAGGTGGAGCGGCTGGTCGCGGCCGGCCTGGTGGAGACCGCCGGCCCCGCCGCGTCCCGCGGCGGCCGGCGCTCGTCGTTGCTGCGCCTCGCCGGGGGCGTGCGCTTCGCCGGTGTCGTCATCGGTACGCGGGAACTGGTCGTCACGGTCACCGACGGGGAACTGACCCCGCTCGCCGAGCTGCGCGAGCCGGTGGACGTGCGGCAGGGGCCGGAGCGGGTGGTCGGTCGGGCCGTCGAGCTGATCGGCAAGCTCCGCGCCGAGCTGGGGCTCGGCCGGCTCACCGGCGTCGGCGTCGCCCTGCCCGGGCCGGTGGACATCCGCGAGGGCGTGCCGGTCTCCCCGCCCCTGCTGCCCGGCTGGCACCGGTTCCCGGTGCGCGACACCATCGCCGCCGAGCTGGGCAGTCCGACGCTGGTCGACGACGACGCCAACGTCGGCGCGCTGGGTGAACGGCACGCCGGCGTCGGACGCACCTTCGACGACTTCCTCTACCTGCGGCTCGGCGCCGGTGTCGGCTGCGGGCTGGTGATCGGCGGCCGGCTGCACCGGGGCGCCACCGGCAGCGCCGGGGACATCGGCCACCTGCGGACGACCGAGGACGGCCCGACGTGCGCGTGCGGCGAGGTCGGCTGCCTCCAGGCGTACTGCGGGGACGCCGGCCTGGTCGACGCGGCGCTGGCGGCGGCGCGCGGCGGCCGCTCCCCCGCGCTGGCCGCCCGACTCGCCGAGGCCGGCGGCCTCACCGTGGCCGACGTGGTGGCGGCGGTGGGCACCGGCGACCCGGCGGCACACGGGGTGGTCCGGGAGGCGGGACGGCGGCTGGGCCAGGCGCTGGTCGGGATGGTCAGCTTCGTCAACCCGGCCATCGTGATCATCGGCGGTACGCCGGCGGGCCTGGGGCACACGCTGCTCGCGGAGATCCGCGCCGTGGTCTACCGCCGGTCGGCGCCGCTGGCCACCGGCACGATGCCGATCGTGCTGTCCGATCTCGACCAGCGGGCCACCGTGATCGGCGCCGCCCGGCTGATCAGCGACCAGGCGTTCGCGCCCGGCTGACCGGTGGCGGCCGGCCGGGGACAGCTCCCCGGCCGGCCACCGAGCGGTCAGTCCTTGCTGCTGAACGCGGCGTCGAAGGCCGCCGAGGGGGCGTCGAAGGCGAGCCGCCGGACGAACTGCAACGCCTCCGGCGCGCCGACCAGGCGGTCCATCCCGGCGTCCTCCCACTCGATGGAGATGGGACCGTCGTAACCGATCGCGTTCAACGCCCGGAAGCAGTCCTCCCAGGGCACGTCGCCGTGGCCGGTGGAGACGAAGTCCCAACCCCGGCGCAGGTCGGCCCAGGGCAGGTGGGAGGCGAGCCGGCCGCGCCGGCCGTCCCCGGTGCGTACCTTCGCGTCCTTGCAGTCGACGTGGTAGATCCGGTCGGCGAAGTCGAAGATGAAGTTCACCGGGTCCAGCTCCTGCCAGACGAAGTGCGACGGGTCCCAGTTGAGCCCGAACGCGGGCCGGTTGCCGATCGCCTCCAGGGTGCGCTTGGTCGTCCAGTAGTCGTAGGCGATCTCGCTCGGGTGCACCTCGTGCGCGAAGCGCACGCCCACCTCGTCGAAGACGTCCAGGATCGGGTTCCACCGGTCGGCGAAGTCCTGGTAGCCGCGCTCGATCATCGATGGCGGCACCGGCGGGAACATCGCCAGGGTGTGCCAGATCGACGAGCCGGTGAAGCCGACGACGGTGTTCACCCCGAGCTTCGCCGCCGCCCGCGCGGTGTTCTTGATCTCCTCGGCGGCCCGCTGACGGACGCCCTCGGGCTCCCCGTCGCCCCAGATTCGCGCGGGCAGGATGTCCTGGTGCCGTTCGTCGATCGGGTGGTCGCAGACCGCCTGGCCGACGAGGTGGTTGGAGATCGTGAACACCTGGAGGTTGTGCTTGGCGAGGGTCTCCCGCTTGCGGTCGACGTACGAGTCGTCGGCCAACGCCTTGTCGACCTCGAAGTGGTCGCCCCAGCAGGCGATCTCCAGGCCGTCGTAGCCCCACTCGGAGGCGAGCCGGCAGACCTCGTCGAACGGCAGGTCTGCCCACTGGCCGGTGAAGAGCGTGATGGGTCGCGCCATTGTCCTTCTCCCCTGATGTGATGGGGATTCCACTGCGTGCGTGACCGGGGCGAGGGGTGACCGGCCAGGCCGTCGTCACGGCGGGCCGGGCACGGACCGGTGGGCACGCGGAGCGCACCTGGGCCCGACGGGTTGCGCCTCCCGCCGGGTCACCGGCCACCTGCACGGTCGCCGCCCCCACTCTATGTGCGCCGGGGCGCGACGCGGAAGACCCGCGCGTTCACCTGGAGCGCGCGTTAACAAGGGCCCCCGGTACAACGCCAGGCGTTAACCGGGGGCCCTTCCTTGCACCTCAGGCGTCGCGGCGCTTCAGGCGTACGACGGCGGCGCCGACCACGGCGACCAGCCAGCCCACGAAGACCGCCAGTCCGGCTCCGGGGGAGAGCAGGTCCGGGTTGGACGAGATGGACATGAACGCCTCGCCCGCGTTGGACGGCAGGTAGGGCGAGACCGCGTCGGAGACGCGCTCCGGCAGCAGCGAGACCACCCCGGGTACGACCAGCAGCAGCGCCACCACGGTGGTGATCGCCCCGGCGGTGTTGCGCAGCAGCGCGCCCACGGCCATGCCGAGCACGCCGACGCCGGCCAGGTAGAACGCCGCGCCGAGCACCGCCCGCAGCACCCCGTCGTCGCCGAGGGAGATGCCCTCGTCGCCGAGGACGCCCTGCGCGCCGAGGAAGGTCAGCAGGGCGGTCGGCACCAGCACGGCGAGCGAGACCCCGGCGAGTACGACGATCTTCCCGACGAGCACCGGCCAGCGCCTCGGCACGGCGGCCAGCGAGGAGCGGATCATGCCGGTGGCGTACTCCCCCGCGACCAGCAGCACGCCGAGCGTGCCGATCAGCAGTTGGGCGAGGTTGACGCCGCCGAGGCTCGCGCCCAGCGGGTCGAGCGAGGAGGGTCCGCCGGGCGGTGCCGGTGTGCCGGCCTCGGGCGGGTTGTCCGCCAGCACGGCGGAGAATGCCAGGCCGAGCCCGGCGAGGAGCACGACGGTGGCGATCACCATGATCACCGAGGAGCGCAGCGAACGGAACTTGATCCACTCGGCGCGGACCACGCGCGCGAAGGTGACCTTCGCGTCGGCGGGCACGGTGGCGGTCGGTCGGCGCAGGGTGTCGGTGCTCATCGGGCGGTCCTTCCGGCAGCGGTGGGCTCGGCGGTGTACTCGACCGCGTCGCGGGTCAACGTCATGAACGCCTCCTCCAGCGAGGTCTGCTGGGTGGACAGCTCGTGCAGGGTGAGGCCGGCCGTGGCGGCCCGGTCGCCGATCTGCTCCCGGGTCAACCCGGTCACCTCCAGCAGGCCGGGCTCGCCGCCGGTCACCGTCACGTCCGGGCCGACCAGCAGGTCACGCAGCCGGGTCGCCTGCGGCGAGCGGACGCGTACGGTGTCGTGCGCGGCCCGCGCGACGAACTCGGCGACGGAGACGTCGGCGATCAGCCGCCCCTTCCCGACCACGATCAGGTGCTCGGCGGTCTGCGCCATCTCGCTCATCAGGTGCGAGGACACGAAGACCGTGCGGCCCTCGGCGGCGAGGCCCTTGAGCAGGTCCCGGATCCAGCGGATGCCGTCCGGGTCGAGGCCGTTGACCGGCTCGTCGAGCATGACCACCTTCGGGTCGCCGAGCAGGGCCGCGGCGATGCCGAGCCGCTGGCCCATGCCGAGGGAGAACCCACCGGCCCGCTTGCCGGCCACCTCGCGCAGCCCGACCAGGTCGATCACCTCGTCGACCCGCCGCCGCCCGATGCCGTGCGTCGCCGCCATGGCGAGCAGGTGGTCGCGGGCCGTGCGGCCGGTGTGCACGGCCTTCGCCTCCAGCAGCGCGCCGACCTCGCGCAGCGGAGCGGGGTGGTCGGCGTACCGGCGACCGCCGACGGTGACGCTGCCGGAGGTCGGCGTATCCAGGCCCAGGACCATCCGCATGGTGGTGGACTTGCCGGCGCCGTTCGGCCCGAGGAACCCGGTGACGACGCCGGGCTTGACCTGGAAGGTCAGGTCGTCGACGGCGACCTTGTCGCCGTAGCGCTTGCTGAGGTTGGTCACGTCAATCATGCGACCAACCGTCGCCCGCGTACCCGACCTCCGGCGTCGGCCGACGGCGGACACCTGCGCGTACCGCGGGTGCGGTACCCGGCCACCGCGCCTACCGCACGCGGACCAACCCGCTCTGGTACGCGATCACGACCAGTTGCGCCCGGTCCCGCGCGCCGAGCTTCGCCATCGCCCGGTTCACGTGGGTCTTGGCGGTCAGCGGGGAGACCACCAGCCGCTCGGCGATCCGCTCGTTGGACAGGCCGGCGGCGACCAGCGTGACGACCTCCCGCTCCCGCTCGGTGAGCACCCGTAGCTGGTCGGGGGTGGCCTGCGGGTCCGGCTCCGGCTGGGCCAGGAACCGGGCGATCAGCCCACGGGTGGCCTTCGGGGACAGCAGCGCGTCGCCCGCGGCGACGGTGCGGATGGCGTCCAGCAGCTCGGCCGGCTCGACGCCCTTGCCGAGGAAGCCGCTGGCGCCGGCCCGCAGCGCCTCGAACACGTACTCGTCCACCTCGAACGTGGTGAGCACCAGCACCCGTACCCCGGCGAGCGCCGGGTCGGCGGTGATCCGGCGGGTGGCCGCCAGGCCGTCCAGCTCGGGCATCCGGATGTCCATCAGCACCACGTCGACCCCGGTGTCGCGGAGCCGGTCGAGCACCTCCCGCCCGGTGGCCGCCTCGGCGACCACGGTCAGGTCCGGTGCGGACTCGACCAGCACCCGGAACCCGGCGCGGAGCAGCTTCTGGTCGTCGGCCAGCAGCACCCGGATCGTCATTCGAGCACCTCCTCGGGCGCGGGCAGTTGCGCGCGGACCAGGAAACCACCACCGGGATGCGGGCCGGCGGTGAGCGTCCCACCGGCCGACTCGGCCCGCTCCCGCATGCCGAGCAGACCCATTCCCGCGCCCGGCGTACCCCCGGGGCCGTCCGGCGCGGAGCCGACGCCGTCGTCGCGTACCTCGATGGTGATGCCGGCGGCGTCGTAGCGCAGCCGGACCGCGACGGCCGCACCGCGCGCGTGCCGGTGGGCGTTGGTCAGGGACTCCTGGATGATCCGGTACGCGGCGACGTCCACCGCCGTGGGCAGCGGGCGGGGCTGCCCGGCCACGGTCCACCGCACCGGCTGCCCGGTGGCGAAGCCCTCCACCAGGGCGTCCAGCCGGTTCAGGCTCGGCGCGGGTTCCACCGGCGCGTCGGTCTCCTCGTCCCGGCGCAGCACCCCGAGCACGGTGCCGAGTTCGTCGAGCACGGTCCGGCTGGCCGCGCGCACGTGCCCGAGCGCTTCCTCGGCCGCGTCCGGCTGCTCGCGCAGGAGGTGCCCGGCCACCCCGGCCTGCACGTTGATCAGCGCGATGTGGTGGGCGACGACATCGTGCAACTCGCGGGCGATGCGCAGCCGTTCCTCGGCGACCCGACGCCGGGCCTCCTGCTCGCGGGTCTGCTCCGCCCGCCGGGCCCGTTCCTCCAGCACCGCGACGTAGGCCCGCCGGCTGCGGACCGCGTCGCCGGCGGCCACCGCGACACCGAACCACAGCACCAGCACCACCGCCGCCGGGTCCCACCAGGAGATGCCGAGGGTGGCCACCGCGGCCGCACCGGTCACCAGCGCGCTGGCCGCGCCGGCCACGACGGCGGTCCGCCGGTCGGTCCGGGTCGCCACGGTGTACGCGGCCAGCGCCACCGTCAGCACGAACGGCCCGCGGGCCTGCTCGGCCAGGATCGACCCGGCCGCCGTGCCGGTGACCACCGCGAGGACCGGCAACGGGTATCGGCGGCGCAGCACCAGGGCTGCGCATCCGGCCAGCGCGATGAGCACCGCGCCCACGCTCAGCGGGTCGCGCGGCGGACCGCCGGGCGGGTCCACCGGCAGCAGACTGACCACGAACAGCAACGCGGCCAGCGCCGTGTCACCGCCGGTCGGGTGCGCCCGGGCCACCCGACGCCACTGCCCGAGGCGTCCCATGCGGCTCAAGGTACGGCAGCCGCCGCCCGATCCCGCGCCTTGCCCGCCACTCCGGGCCACCCGATCCGGTCGCCCACCGCCACCCCAGCCCTGCCCGGCTCGGCCCAGCCCTCCGGCTCGGCCCTTCCCCGGCCCAACCCATCCCCCGGCACAGCGCCCGACCCCACAACCGGCCGCCCTGGCCCGGTCGGCCGGCCGGCCCGACGGTCCAACCCCGCGCCCGACCCAGCGGCGCGATGCAGCCGGCCCGACCCAGCCGGCCCGACCGTGCTGGCGCTGCCGGCTGGGCCCGTCAACCCGACCGCCTCGCCCACCACCCGGGCTCTGCGGGCCCGGCCCTTTCTCCGTGACCGAACCCACCTGGCAGGGTCCGCACCGCCCGGCCCGCACCGCCCGCACCGACTGGTCCCTATTCCCGGCGGCACGATTCGCCGACTCAACATTTCCCTGGGACATAACTATTTCTAGGTGACATAAAGCGTTGGCATGTGGTCGGGTCCCGAAAGGCGGCGCGCCGGACGGGCGCACACCTGACACGTGCGAGGCACAGGGGGCGCGGGGGCCCACGGGACGGACGGGCCGGACGGGGCGCACGGGCGCCGGATGGGTCCGGCACGGGCCTGTGGGCGGGACATGGCACGGGCCCCTGCCGTGGCAGGGGCCCGTGGTGGGGCGGTCGGGAGCGGCCGGCGCGCGGTCGACCCCTCGGTCAGGTCATGTCAGGGCAGGATCCACTTCTGGTTGGCGGCGCCGAGGCAGGTCCACAGGTGCACGACCGTGCTGTCGGCGGAGTTGTTGCCCGAGACGTCCAGGCACTTGCCCGACGCCGGGTTACGCAGGGTCCCGTCGGCCTGCGCCGACCAGTTCTGCGCGCCGGTCCCGTTGCAGGTCCACAGCTGGATCTTGGTGCCGTTGGCCGACCCGCCGCCGCTGACGTCAAGGCACTTGCCCAACGCCTTGACCGTCGAGTTCGGCGTCACCGTCCACGTCTGCGCGGCACTGCCGTTGCAGGTGTAGATCTGGATCTGCGTACCGTCGGCGGTGCCGCTGCTGCGGACGTCCAGGCACTTGCCGGCCAGGCCCTTGATCGGCCCGGTGCCGGGGGTGCCGGGGTTACCGGTGCCCCCCTTCACCAGGGTGAAGTCGTCCACGTCGAAGAGGCCGGAACCCGAGCCGGCGAAGGTCAGGTAGAGGTTCTGGGTGCCCGACGGGACGTTCGACAGGTTGGCGGTGACGGTGGCGAAGGTGGTCCAACTGCCGGTGTTCGGCACCGCCACCGAGCCGAGCACGGTGCCGGTGGCCGAGCCGGTACGCACCTGCAACGTGCCACCCGGCCCGCCGGAGACCACCCGCGCCCGCAGCGACGTCACGCCGGTCAGGGAGACCCCGTTGTACGCCGCCCAGTCGCCCGGATCGATGTATCCGATCGTCTGGCCGCCGTTCGCGCCGGCCTTGGTGAACGGGGTGACCCCGTTGGCCGAGCTGAACGCCTCGGCCTGGATCGTGGTGTCGCCGGTCGGCGGCGGGGTGCCGCCCAGCTCCTTGATCCTGATGTTGCGGAAGGACGCGTCGTCACCCGTACCGTGGTTCTGGATGCCGATGTGCCCGGCCAGCGAACGCGCCGGGTTGGTGTTGGTGAAGTCGTTGATCTTCACCCCGTTGAGGAAGAGCTGGAGCCGCTCGCCCTCGACCAGCAGTTCGTAGGTGTTCCACTCCCCCGGTGGGTTGAGCGCGGCGTCCCGGGCGGCGATGTCGGCGGACTTGAAGGTGTAGACCGCGCCGGTGGTGCGGTCGGCCGCGTCGGTGGCGTCGATCTGGATCTCGTAGCCGTTGTTCACCGCGGACCAGGGGTCGGACGACGGCGGGAAGCCGATGAAGACGCCCGAGTTGTCGTCCCCGGCGAGCCGCCAGTCCAGCTTGAGCGAGTAGTTGGTGAACTCCTTCGCGCTGTACCAGAGCATGCCCAGCCCGCCGACCGAGGTCAGCGTGGCGTCGGAGTTGGTGAAGCTGCCCGGCCCGGCCTGCGACCAGCCGGTGGTCGAGCCGTTGTAGAGGGTGCTGTAGCCGGTCTCCGCCCGGCAGTCGGCCTTCGTGCGGCCGGCCGCGTACCGGATGCCGCCGAGCAGGTGGGCACGGAACGCCGGCTCGGCGTACGACGCCTGGGTGTGGCCGCCGCCGGTGTAGAAGGACCGGCCGCCGTTGTAGGTCTTGCACCAGGAGTGCGGGTGGTCCGCACCCATCCCACCACCGGAGTACGACGATTCGTCGAGGGTGGCCAGCACCCGCGCGGTGGAGCGGGCGTTGGTCGTGTAGTTGTACCACTCGTCGGTGCGGGTCCAGGTCTGCGGCAGGTGGGCGGTGGCGGCGTGCGCCCGGTTCTCCACCTTCACGTTGGCCTGCTGGATGGCCGGGTGCGAGGCGAAGTACGCCCCGACCAGGTTGCCGTAGAAGGACCAGCCGTACTCGGTGTCGGCGGCGGAGTGCACCCCGACGTAGCCCCGCCCGGAGGCGATGTACGACTCGAAGGCGGTCTGCTGGGTGGCGTTGAGCACGTCACCGGTGGTGTTCAGGAAGACCACCGCCTCGTACTGGGCCAGGTTGCCGGTGGTGAAGGCGTTGGCGTCCTCGGTGGCGGTGACGGTGAAGTTGTTCGCCGCGCCCAGGTCCCGGATGGCCTGGGTGCCCACCGCGATCGAGTCGTGGCGGAAGCCGGCGGTCTTGGAGAAGACCAGCACGTCGTACGCGGCGTCGGCGGCGCTCACCGGACTGGCCGGCGCGGTACAGGCGAGGACGGCGAGGGCGGCGGTGGCCACGCCGAGTACGGGTCGGAGGATTCTCATGGCAGGATCCACTTCTGGTTGGCGGCGCCGAGGCAGGTCCACAGGTGCACGACCGTGCTGTCGGCGGAGTTGTTGCCCGAGACGTCCAGGCACTTGCCCGACGCCGGGTTACGCAGGGTCCCGTCGGCCTGCGCCGACCAGTTCTGCGCGCCGGTCCCGTTGCAGGTCCACAGCTGGATCTTGGTGCCGTTGGCGGTGCCCGCACCGGAGACGTCCAGGCACTTGCCCAACGCCTTGACCGTCGAGTTCGGCGTCACCGTCCACGTCTGCGCGGCACTGCCGTTGCAGGTGTAGATCTGGATCTGCGTACCGTCGGCGGTCGCCGCGTTGCGGACGTCCAGGCACTTGCCGGCCAGCCCCTTGATCGGACCCGTGCCACCGCCGGAGGAACCGGTGGTGAAGCTGAACGAGTCCACGTCGTAGAGGGCGCCGGTGCCCGATCCGGCGAAGGTCAGATAGAGCGTGGTGGTGCCGGCCGGCGGTCCGGAGATGGCGCCGGTGACCGTGGTGAAGATGTCCCAGCCGCCGGTCACCGGGACGGTGGCCTGGCCGAGCACCGTGCCGGTGGCCGAGCCGGCCCGCACCTGGATGGTGCCGCCCGCGCCGGCCGAGGAGACCCGGGCGCTGAACGAGGTGACGTTGGCGAGCCGGTACGGCTCGAACGCGATCCAGTCCCCGTTGTTGATGTTGCCGACGGTCTTGCCGCCCTCGGCGGTGGTCTTGTCGAAGGTGGCGATGCCGGCCGAGGTCTTGTAGTGCTCGGCCTGCCGCTTGCGCGGCTGGAGCGTGTGCTGCTTGTGCGTGGTCAGCCCACCCGCGTCGGTGTACTCGGCGTCGAAGATGCCGAAGATGTTCGCCGCGTCGTCGTGCTCACCGTCGACCGGGATGGTGATCGACCCGGTGCAGCCGTTCTTCGAGGTGATCTGGTGGCCGTGGCTGTCGTGGCCCAGCACGTAGGTCATCTTGACCTTGGTGCAGTCGATGGCGCCGTCCTCCGGGTCGGTCACCGTGATGCTGAACGGCACGGTGTCACCGTAGGAGAACAACTGGCCGTTGGCGGGGCTGGTGATGGTCACCGTCGGCGCGGTGTTCCCGACACCGACCTGCACGTTCGCCGTACCGGTGGCGCCCTGCGGGTCGCGGACGGTGAGCGTGACGGTGTAGCTGCCGTTGGCGGTGTACGTCTTGCTCGGGTTCGCCGCCGTCGAGCTGGTGCCGTCACCGAAGTTCCACGAGTAGGTCAGCGCCCCGCCCTCCGGGTCCGACGACCCGGCCGAGGAGAAGTTCACCGTCAACGGGGCGGCGCCGGAGGTCTTGTCCGCCGCCGCGACCGCGGTCGGCGCGCGGTTGCCGCCGGCGATGTAGTCGTACCGGTAGAGGGCCGAGTTGGCGTCGCCGTTGAAGTAGCCGGTGCCGTAGTCCAGCACGTAGAGCGCGCCGTCCGGGCCGAAGGCCATGTCCATGACCTGCTTGCCGTTCCACGGGAACGTCTCGATGGCGCCCGGGGAGCCGTCGGCGTTGACGTGGATCGGCTTGATCCAGCCGCGGCCCAGCTCGCCGGCGAAGAACTGGCCGTCGAAGCCCTGCGGGAACTTCGTGGTGGACGGGTTCGTCGCGCTGTAGCGGTAGACCGGGCCACCCATCGGCGACTCGGAGCCGCCGCCGAACTCCGGCGGGGTGCCGGCGTCGCCGGCGTACCGGATCCAGGACGCCTTCGCCCCGGGCAGAGTGGTGAGGCCGGTGTTGCGGAACGAGTTGTTGGTCGCACCGCCGGTGCAGTTGTACTTCGCGCCGGCGGTGCCGGTGGCGAAGTTCCACTCGGCGTACGTCTCGGTCGCGGTGTTGGTGCCGGTGCAGTACGGCCAGCCGTAGAAGCCGGGACCGGTGACCCGGTTGAACTCGACCTGGCCGCTGGGGCCGCGGGTACTGGTGGTGCCGGCGTCCGGCCCGTAGTCACCGACGTAGACGATGCCGGTGGCCTTGTCCACGCTCATCCGGAACGGGTTGCGGAAGCCCATCGCGTAGATCTCGGGCCGGGTCTTGGGGTCCGAGTCGACGAACATGTTGCCGGTCGGGATCGAGTACGTGCCGTTGGCGTTGACCTTGATCCGCAGGATCTTGCCGCGCAGGTCGTTGGTGTTGGCGGAGCTGCGCTGGGCGTCGTACGCCGGGTTGCGGTTGGTCCGCTCGTCGATCGGGGAGTATCCGGCGGAGTCGAACGGGTTGGTGTCGTCGCCGGTGGACAGGTAGAGGTTGCCGGCGGCGTCGAAGTCGATGTCACCGCCGACGTGGCAGCAGATGCCCCGGCTGGCCGGGACGTCCAGGACGTCGACCTTGCTGCCGGTGTTGATGGTGAAGTCGGCGTTCAGCGTGAACCGGGACAGCCGGTTGACGCCGTCCCAGGCGGAGAAGTCGGTGCCGGTCGCGGGCGCGTCACCCGACGGGGTGGACAGCGGCGGCGCGTAGTAGAGGTAGATGTGCCGGTTGCTGGCGAAGTTGGGGTCGACTCCGACGCCCTGCAGGCCCTCCTCGTCGTGGGTGTAGACGGCGAGGGTGCCGATCACGGAGGTGTTGCCGGCGGCGTCGGTGCGGCGCACCGTGCCGTTGCGGGCGGTGTGCAGCACCGAGCGGTCCGGCAGTACCGCGATCGTCATCGGCTCGCCGACCTCGGCCGCCCCCTTGGCGAGGGTGACCTGCTGGAAGTCGGTGCCGACGATGGGGTGGGCGGAGGCCGCCGTGGCGCCGCCCAGGGCGGCGGGCCCGGCGCCCAGGGCGACCGTTCCGGCGGCGACGGCCAGGACCAGCGCCGAGCCGGCGGAGAGCCATCGTCGTACGCGGTGGGGGGTGGTTCTGTCCTGAGCGGACATATCGGGGGTCCCTTCCTGACGAGTGACTGCCAGGCGGGCGCGCGCCGTCGCGCCGGATGCCGTAGCGGGGGATGTGTCGTGGGGGTTCCGCGCCGCCGGTTCACCTCGACGAAACACCGTGTTGATGGCCATGACATTAAGTCGCCTCTGTCAATGTGTCCATACCTTCCGACCGTCCAACATGAACTTTTGTCGTGGCGGTCAAAAGTTCGGGTGGACACCGTCAAACGGGACGGTCGACGGCCTGTGCGGCCAGGGTGGTGAGGGCGGTCCGGGTCACCTCGTCCAGCGCCGCGTCGTTCAGCACCGTCAGCGCCGCGTCCGCCCGTACCCGGATCATCTGCTCGATCTTCTTGCGCGCGCCGGTGGTCTCGATGATGTCGCGCAGCTCCGCCGCGCCCTCGGCGTCCAGCGTGGGGTTGCCGAACAACTCCCGCAGCCGGGCCGTCTGCACCCGGTCGGCCGCGTCCCGGGCCAGGGCCATCATCACCGTGGGCTTGCCCTCGCGCAGGTCGTCCAGGACCGACTTGCCGGTGACCGCCGGGTCACCGAAGACACCGAGCACGTCATCGCGGAGCTGGAACGCGTCACCGAGCGGATCGCCGAACTCGCCCAGCGCGGCGACCAGCTCCGGCGCCGCACCGGCCAGCGTGGCTCCGATCTGCAACGGCCGGGTCACCGTGTAGCGGGCGGCCTTCATCCGGATCACGGTCAGCGCGCTGGCCACCGAGCCGTCGCCGACGCCGGACACCAGGTCCAGGTACTCCCCCGCGATCACCTCGGTCCGCATCAGGGCGAACACCGCGTACCCCCGGTGCACCACGTCGGTGCCCAGGCCACACTCGTGGAACATCTGGTCGGACCAGGCGGCGCAGAGGTCACCGCAGAGCAGCGCGGTGTTCCGCCCGTACGCCTCGGGGTCGCCGCGCCACGACGACCGGGCGTGCAGGTCCGCGAAGAGCCGGTGTACCGACGGTTCACCCCGGCGGCGGTCGCTGCCGTCGAGGATGTCGTCGTGGATCAGCGCGAACGCGTGGAACAGTTCCAGCGCGGCGGCCGCGACCACGATCGGGGTGCCGTCCGCGCCACCGGCACCCCGCCAGCCCCAGTAGCAGAACAGCGGCCGTAACCGCTTCCCGCCGGCCAGCACGAACCGGTGCAGGGCGGTGAACACCCCCCGGGGCGCCCCGTCCGGCCACTGCAGGCCCTGTCGGTCGAGGAACGCGGCCAGCTCCGCGTCGAACCGGGCCCGCAGGCCGCTCACGTCGGTCGGCGCGGCGGTGACCGTCACGACCCCTCCCCGGCCGCCTCCTGGACCGACCGGGCCACCGGCGACGGTCCGTCCGGTGCGGCGGACGGCGGGCCGGCGGAGGGCACGGTCAACCCGGCCAGTTCCAGCAGCAGGGCCTTGACCTCGGTGGCGGCGACCCGCTGCCGGGCGGCGGACTTCTCGGAGCAGAGCAGCACCGGACCGTCGGCCGGGTCGGCCGGCAGCCGGCCGTGCGACCCCTTGACCGCGCGGGCCCCGGCGTCCAGACCGACCGCGCTCATCAGGTACCGCATGCCGAGCTTCTTGCGCGCCAGCGCGGTGGCCGCCCGACGCTTCGCCGCCCCCGGCGCGGCCGGATCGAAGAACAGCTCCGCCGGGTCGTACCCCGGCTTGCGGTGGATCTCGACCAGTCGGGCGAAGTCCGGCGCGCGGGCGTCGTCCAGCCAGTAGTAGTAGGTGAACCACGCCTCCGGCTCGGCCACCAGCACCAGCTCACCGGCCCGCTCGTGGTCCAGGCCGTGCGCGGCCTTGCCGGCGGAGTCCAGCACCTCGGCCACCCCGGGGAGCCCGGCGCAGAGCTTCGCCACCGCCGGCAGGTCGGCCGGGTCCCTGACGTAGACGTGCGCGATCTGGTGGTCGGCCACCGCGAAGGCCCGCGACGTCCAGGGGTCCAGGTATTCCATCCCGGCCTGGGTGTGCACCCGCAGCAGCCCCTCGGCGCGCAGCAGCCGATTGACGTCGACCGGCCGGGACACGTCGGTGATGCCGTACTCGGACAGCACCACCACCGTGACGTCCCGGTCCCGGGCGGCGTCCAGCAGCGGGGCGAGCACCCCGTCCAGCTCGGCGGCCGCGGCGGCGGCGCGGGGCGACGAGGGCCCGAAACGTTGCAGGTCGTAGTCCAGGTGCGGGACGTAGACCAGGGTCAGGTCCGGCGACTGCTCGGTGAGGATCTGCTCGGCCGCCCGGCAGATCCACCGCGACGACGGCAGGCCGGCGGTCGGCCCCCAGTAGGTGAACAGCGGGAACGTGCCGAGCGTGCCGGTCAGCGCGTCGTGCAGCTCCGGCGGATCGGTGTAGCAGTCCGGCTCCTTGCGCCCGTCGGCGTGGTAGACCGGTCGCGGAGTGACCGTCCAGTCGACGTCGGCGCCCATCGCGTACCACCAGCAGACGTTGGCCACCGTGTAGTCCGGCCGTGCCCGCCGGGCCGCCTGCCACAGCTTCTCCCCGCCCACCAGCGCGTGGTGCTGCCGCCAGAGCAGCACCTCGCCGAGGTCCCGGAAGTACCACCCGTTGCCGACGATCCCGTGCTCGGCGGGGAGCGCCCCGGTGAGGAAGGTCGACTGCACCGAGCAGGTCACCGCCGGCAGCACGGTGCCCAGCTCCGCCCGGAACCCCCCGTCGGCCACCGCCCGCAGGCGCGGCATGTGCGCCAGCAGCCGTGGCGTCAGCCCCACCACGTCCAACACCATGAGTTTCCTGCTCATGCCGGTACCTCCCGTCGCTCGGTGAGACCCAGGGCGACCAGTTCGTCGCGGGTGAAGGCCAGCTCCGCGGCGATGCCCGCGGCCAGTTCCGCGTCGGTGCCCGGCCGCCGTGCCGCCGGCAGCACCCCCCAGGTGTACGTCTCGACGTCGAGGTGGTCGCAGCCGGCGACCGGGCCGGCGAAGAGCGCGGCCAGGGCGGCCCGCAGCACCGGCAGGGTCGAGTCGAGTGGTGGTTCGGGGGGCGCGTGCAGCGGCACGTGGTAGTGCACCCGCCACCGGCCCGGCAACCGCGCGTCCAGCGCCGCGTCCAGGTCGTCGGCGGCGTACGCCGGGTCGGCCGGGTCGGCCGCCGCGCCGCACCCGGCGGACCGGGTCTGGTGCAGGAAGCGCGGCTCGACCCAGCGGCGCAGCGCCTCCGCCGTGCCGGCCGGCGCCTCGATGGCCGCCGACACCTGCACCTTCACCACCGGCAGTCCGGCATCGGCGAGCCGGCGCAGCGCCGCCGCCGGTTCCTCCCAGGCGCACGCCAGGTGGGCCAGGTCCAGGCAGACGCCGAGCCGGTCGGTGTCCATGCCGGCCAGCAGCGCGCCGGCCTGGCCGGTGGTCTCCACCACGCAGCCCGGCTCCGGCTCGAACCCGACCCGGACCGGGCGGCCGGTGTCCCGCTCGACGGCGGCCAGTCCGGCGGCGAGCCGGTCCAGCCGGTGCCGGGCGGCATCCGCGCGGGTCGGGTCCCAGGGCGCTCGCCAGGCCAGCGGCAGGGTGGACACCGAGCCGCGGGCGGCGTCCTCGGGCAGCAGGTCGGCCAGCACCCGGGCCAGGTCCAGCGTGTACGCCAGCCGCGCGTCGGTGGTCCAGTCCGGGTGGTAGACGGCGCCCTTGACCACCGGGGCCTGGAAGGCCGCGTACGGGAAACCGTTGAGCGTGACCACCTCCAGACCCCGCGCGGTCAGCTCGCTGCGCAACCGGCGGCGCAGCGCCGGGTCGCCGGCCAGCTCGGCGGCGACCGGGGCGGCCAGCCACAGCCCGAGGCCGAGCAGGTCGACGCCGAGGGCCTCGCGGACCGGCCGGGCGTGACTGTCCAGTTGGGCGAGGATGCCGGCGAGGTCCTCGGCGGGGTGCACGTTGGTGCAGTAGCCGAGGTGGACGGTGCTGCCGCCGGCGTGCCGCAGCCGCATCAGCTGCCGCCGCGCAGGATCGAGTTGCCGGTGTGCGGGTCCACGGCGGCGAGGTCCTCGTCGCGCAGGTCGAGCCGCCCCGACTGGCCGTAGAACTCCACCGGGTTGCGCCACAGCACCCGGTCCACGTCGTCGGCGGTGAACCCGGCCAGCAGCATCGCCTCGCCGGTCTCCCGGGTGAGCAGCGGGTCGGACCGTCCCCAGTCGGCGGCCGAGTTGACCAGCATCCGCTCGGTCCCGTACGCCCGCAGCAGCTCGACCATCCGGGGCGGCGACATCTTGGTGTCCGGGTAGATCGAGAAGCCCAGCCAGCACCCGGTGTCCCGGACCAGCTTCACGGTCACCTCGTTGAGGTGGTCGACCACCACCCGGCCGGGGTCGATGCCGGACTCGGCGACCACGGCCAGGGTGCGCTCGACGCCGCGCGCCTTGTCCCGGTGCGGGGTGTGCACCAGCGCCGGCAGGTCGTGCGCGACGGCCAGCGCGAGCTGTGCTGCGAAGACCTCGTCCTCCTCCGGGGTCATCGAGTCGTACCCGATCTCGCCGACCGCGACCACGCCGTCCTTCTCCAGGTAGCGGGGCAGCACGTCGAGCACCGCCCGGCAGCGCGGGTCGTTGGCCTCCTTCGGGTTGAGCGCCACCGTGGCGTGGTGCCGGACGCCGAACTGGCCGGCCCGGAAGGGTTCCCAGCCGATCAGCGAGTCGAAGTAGTCGGTGAACGAGCCGACGCTGGTGCGCGGCTGTCCCAGCCAGAACGCCGGCTCCACCACCGCCCTGACCCCGGCGGCGGCCATCCGCTCGTAGTCGTCGGTGGTCCGCGACGTCATGTGGATGTGCGGGTCGAAGATGCGCATGTCACGCCTCCCTGGGGTGCGGTTGGCCGGCGCGGGCGGCGAGCCGGTCGAGCAGGTCGGTGGCGTCGGCGGGCATGCTCCGGCCGGCGGCGGCCCGCTCGGCGCCGAGCGCGGCGAGCATTCCGGCCAGTTCCGGGTCGGCCCGCGCGTCGAGGTCGGCCACCACGGCCAACGGCACGCCCACGAACACGCACTTGAGCACCGCCTGCCGCCAGGCGGGCGGGTCCAGGTGCCGGGCGTACGGGCCGAGGGCGGCGGCGACGAGACGGGTGTCGTTGGTCCGGATCGCGTCGTGCAGCAGCGGGACCCCGGCGGTGCCGACCGGCAGCAGCGGCAGGGCGCGCAGCACCGCCCGTTTCTCGGCGGCGTCACCGTGCCGGTAGAGGCTGTCCGCGATCGTGGCGTGTTCGCCGGGCAGGGCGGTCAGCAGCAGCACCCGCGCCGCGTCGTCGGCGGTCCAGCCCGGCAGGTCGGGCAGCTCGCCCCGGCCGCAGCGGCGGCCGGCGGCGGCGAACGCGCCGGTGATCGTCGCGGGCTCGGCCGCCACCCGGCGCAGGGCGGTGGCCAGCCAGTCGGGATCGGGTACGCCCCGCAGGGCCTCCCGCAGTCGATCCGGTGTCATCGGATACTCCTCCCTCGTCTGCTGCCGCCGGAGTGGTGTCAGCTGACCCCCTTTGCTCTGCTTCAGTCCACGCGGCGGTCGGTGTCCGCTACGTCAGGGGTGGCCGGTGCGTCCGTTGAAGCAGAGCAAAGGAGGCGTGGTGGTGTCTGGTGGGGAGCTACCGCCGCCGAGGTGCGCTCGTGGGGAGCGGCAACCGCCGCGGCGCGCAGGAAGTCCAGCGACCGGGCGGCCACCGTGGGGGCGGCGTGCGAGTGCCGGGGCAGCTCCACCGCCACCAGCCCGCGGTAGCCGACGTCGCGCAGCGCGCCCAGCACCGGCGGGAAGTCGATCTCGCCGGTGCCGAACTCCAGGTGTTCGTGCACGCCCCGGCGCATGTCGTCGATCTGCACGTTCACCAGGTGCGCGGCCACCTCGTGGACGCAGTCGGGCACCGGCCACGGCTCCAGGCAGCGGCAGTGTCCGATGTCGAGGGTCACGCCGAAGCACGCGGGCGCGCCGAGCGCGGAGTGCAGGCGACGCCAACCGGCGATGTCCTCGACGAGCATTCCCGGTTCCGGTTCGAAGCCGATCCGCACGCCGGCCGCGTCGGCGGCGTCGACGACCGTCGCGCACCCGGCGATCAGGCGCTCCCAGGCGAGCGCGGGCGCGACGGCCGCCGGGCGTACCCCGGCCCAGAAGGAGACCGCCTCCGCGCCGAGGTCGGCGCCGACGCGGACCGCCCGGCGCAGGAACTCGATCCGCCGGGCCGGGTCGTCGTGCAGCAGCGTCGGTGCGTGCTTGTGCCAGGGATCGAGCAGGTACCGGGCGCCGGTCTCCACCACCACGCCGAGACCGAGCTGGTCCAGCCGGCGGGCCACCGCGGCGACCCGCCCGGCCAGCCCGGGGGCGAACGGGTCGAGGTGGTCGTGGTCGAGGGTGAGCGCCACACCGGCGTATCCCAGCTCGGCGACGACCGCGAGCGCGTCGTCCAGGCGGTGGTTGGCGAAACCGTTGGTGCCGTACCCGAACCGCAGCCCGTCCTCGCCGGTCCCGCCGGCGGCCGGGGTGGGCGCGGCGTGGGCACCGCGGCCCTCGGGCGCGGTCATGTCGGGGAGACCTTCCGGGCCAGCCGGCGGCCCAGCGGCGCCGCCGCCGCGACCAGTACGCCGACGACTCCGGCGCCGGCCCGCGCGGTCAGCGCGCCCTGGAGGGCGGGCAGCCCGGTGATCCCGGCGCCCACCGCGGCGCGGACCCGGCCGGCGGAGGGATCGGTGAGCACCCGGGCCTGCGCCGCGCCGTAGCGGGCGGCGTACCCGGCGGCCAGCACCGCCGGGAGCGCCGCACGGACCGCCGGGAGCGGGTTGCCGCCGGGCGACCGGACGGCAGGCCCGGCGGTAACCGGCCGGTGGACGGCGCTCGGCGGACGGGCCGCGCCGGCGGCGACCAGGGCGGTCCCGGCCAGGGTGCCGAGCGGCAACGCGGAACCGAGGGCACCGTCCACCTCGCGGCGGGACAGCGCGGTGACGGTCCAGGTGTGCGCGGCTACGGTGGCCGCCGCCGGGAGCGCCCGGGACAGCCGGCCGTCGGTCGCGCCGAGCAACACGTCCAGCCCCCGGCAGGCGGCCATCACGGCCGGACCGGCGGCGGTGTTCTTGGCGCGCAGGTCGTACCCCCAGATGGCGGCGGCGAGTCCGACCGCGACCCCCGCCGCCCGCCGGCCCCCGACGGCGGCGGCGAGGCCGACCCCGGCGGCGGTGAACCCGACCGCCAGGCCCAGCGCGGCGCCCGGGGCCACCCGGCCACTGGGGATCGGCCGTTCCGGACGCTCGACGGCGTCCAGTCGCCGGTCGGCCCAGTCGTTGCCGGCCATGCCGGCCCAGTAGAGCAACACCGAGGCGGTGGCCAGCGCCGGCGTCCGGCGGCCCAGCGACCCGGCCGCGGCGGCACCGGCGACCACGTCGCCGGGCACCGAGAGCGCCGCCGGGGCCCGCACCAGCTCGGCCAGGTCAGCGAGGGTCGGCACCGGGGATCCCCTCGTGCAACCCACGGGTGTACGCGCACAGCCGGTGCCACTGGTCGCCGAGCGAGTGGGTGGTCTCCCCGAGCGGGTCCTTGAAGAAGAACGCCAGCTCCTCCAGCGGGCCGCGATGACCGGCGGCGTGCGCGGCGGCGGTGAGCCGGGCCAGGTCCAGCACCAGCGGCGCGGCCAGCGCCGAGTCGCAGCCGTGCCAGGTGAACTCCAGCCGCATCCCGGTGCCGAGGAAACCCGCGAAGGTGATCAGGTCCCAGGCGGTCTTGAAGTCGCCCAGCTCCTCGACGTAGTCGATGCGGGTGCCGCCCTGCGGCAGGTAGCCGAGGATCTCGGCGAGCACCCGCTGCTTGCTGGCCACCTTGGCGGCGTTCGCGGCCGGGTCGGCGAGGGTGGCACCGTCGCCGCCGCCGAGCAGGTTGGTCCCCGACCACGAGCGCACCGCCAGGTGCCGCATCGCGAACATCGGCGCCAGCACCGACTTCACCAGGGTCTCCCCGGTCTTTCCGTCGTGCCCGGCGTACGGCAGCCCCCGCTCGTCGGCCAGCGCGGCCAGAGCCGGCAGCCGCAGGCCGGTGGACGGGGTGAAGTCCACGTACGGGCAGCCCGCCTCGATCGCCGCGTACGCGTAGAGCGAGCTGGTCGGCAGCACCTCGTCGGCACCGGTCAACGCGGCCCGCAGCGCGGCCGGGTCGGCGTGCGCCGGGTACGGCACGGCCGTCGGTTCGGTCGCCGAGACGTTGACCACCACCACCCGGGCTAGGTCGTGCCGCTGCCGGAACGCGGTCAGGTCGGCGACCGTGGCGGCAGCCCGTTCGGCCTGGGTGCCACCGGTCGGCGCGGGACGCAGCTCCCCCTCGACGGCGGCCAGCTCGGCACCGAGGGCGTCGACCAGCCGGGCGGGCACCACCCCGGCGGCGGCCAACGCCTCGGCCCGCTTGGCCAGCGGCGTGGTGACCACGTCGTGTCCGCCGAGGACCAGGTCACCGAAGGCCGGCAGCGCGGGGCCGCGCAGGTCGGGAAGCTCGGTCACGCAGCCGGTCGGGCCGGTGAGACCGGACCGCAGGGCCAGCGCCCCGACGATGCTGGTGGTCGCGACGGAACCGCGCGCCCCCACCAGCCAGACACCCGTACGCATGGTGCTCCTTCCCGGTCGGGAGGACCGGCCTTACATCGAAGTAAATAGATATCAGATCGTTGATCCGAAAGATACCCATCTGTGCGGATGGGCCCCGTCCGCCGTCCGCCCCGGATGGAACTCGCCAGGCCGGCGTCGAAGTCGGCGGCGACGACGCCGGACCGGCTCCCGGTGCGGGTGCGGACGGACGGGGCTGGCAGGCAGGGGCGGTCGGCGTCTCGACCCTGCCTCCCCCGCATCCGACCGGTCGGCACGGCAGGCCGCCCGACCGGACGTCATCAGGAAACGCGGGCCGCCATCCGGCGGTCGGGTCGGTCGTCGTGGGCGGCGGTAGAGGCTGGTCGGGGCACGATGTCCTCCGGATAGCCGGGTCGCGGCGGCCCTGCGGCGCGCGGGACGGGGTGGGGTGGCGGTGGGGTGGTGGGGGTGGCGGTGTCGTGGGATGTGGTGGTGGTGGGGTGCCGGTCCTCCGGTGCGACCGGGGAATCCCGGTCCGGCCGCACCGGACGACCGTCCTGCTCACGCCGCCCGAGCCACGGGGCCCGGATGACGCGGGTTCCTCCGGCACCGACCTCGTCCCGGCCGCGGGGCGCAACCGCGGCCGGTCCCTCGCCGGTCGGTGCCGGAGGGTGACTCAGGCGGCGACCGTGGCCAACGCCGGCTCCACCTCGGTCCACGAGGAACCGAGGTCCGCCGATCGGGTCACCGCCTCAAGCACGAGCTGGACCTGCAACGCGTCGGCGAACGAGGGAGCCGGGTCGGCGCCGGTGGCGACCGCCTCGATGAAGTCCCGCATCTGGTGGGTGAAGGAGTGCTCGTACCCGATGATGTGCCCCGGTGGCCACCAGGCCGACATGTACGGGTGGTCGCCCTCGGTCACCAGGATGCGGGTGAAGCCCTGCTCGGTGGTCGGTCGGGTGGCGTCGTAGAACTCCAGCTCGTTGAGCCGTTCCAGGTCGAAGACCACCGACCCGAGCGAGCCGTTGATCTCCACCCGCAGGGCGTTCTTCCGGCCGGTCGCGAAGCGGGTCGCCTCGTACGTCGCCAGGGCACCGCCGCCGAGCCGGGCCACGAAGACCGCGGCGTCGTCGACGGTGACCGGGCCGGTCGCCGGCGCGGAGCCGTTGCCGTCGGCCGATCCGGCACCGTCCACCGTGGCGGCCAGCCCACTCGATCCGGCGGGCAGCGGCCGCTCCTTGACGAACGTCTCGGTGACGGCGCTGACCCCGGTGATCAGCTGACCGGTGACGAACTGGGTCAGGTCGATGATGTGCGCCCCGATGTCGCCGAGCGCACCGGAGCCCGCCCTGTCCCGCTGCAAACGCCAGACCAGGGGGAACTGCGGATCCACGATCCAGTCCTGCAGGTAGGTGGCCCGGACGTGCCGGATCACCCCGAGCCGCCCCTCGGCGACCAGCTGCCGCATCATCGTGACCGCGGGAACCCGACGGTAGTTGAACCCGCACATCGACCGCACACCGGCGGCCTGGGCGGTGGCCGCGGCGGCGGCCATCGCCCGGGCCTCGGCCACCGTGTTGGCCAGCGGCTTCTCGCACAGGACGTGCTTGCCGGCGGCCAACGCGGCCAACGCGATCTCGGCGTGGCTGTCCCCCGGCGTGCAGACGTCGACCACGTCGATGTCGTCCCGGGAGATCAGGTCCCGCCAGTCGGTCGTGTACGCCTCCCAGCCGAGCCGGTCGGCGGCGTCGGCCACCTTTCCGGTGTCCCGGCCGCAGATCAACGCCATCCGGGCCCGCGCCGGCAGGTCGTACACGCGGTTCACGGTGCGCCACGCCTGCGAGTGGGCGGCGCCCATGAACGCGTAGCCGACCATGCCGACCCGCAGTTGCTTGTCTGTGGTGGACAAGGTGGGTCTCCCCCCGTGTATCAGAACCCGAGCTTGAGGTACTCGGCCGCGTTGTCCTTGGTGATCGTCTCGGAGGCGAGGATGATCTCCTTCGGCACCTGCAGCTCCACCAGGTCGGACATGCCCTTCTTCTGTCCGATCAGGCGGGCCAGCGAGATGGCCGACGAGGCCATCGACGGGCTGTAGGTGACCGTCGCCTTCAGGACGGTGTTGTCGGCCTGGATGTCCTCCATGGCCTTCTTCGAGCCGGCGCCGCCGACCATGAAGAACTCCTTGCGGTTGGTCTGGTTGACCGCGGCCAGCACACCGATGCCCTGGTCGTCGTCGTGGTTCCAGACCGCGTCCAGCTTCGGCACGGCCTGGAACAGACCGGTCGCCTCCTGCTGGCCCGAGTCGGCGGTGAACTGCGCCGCGCGCCGGTTCTCGACCTTGAAACCGGCCTGGGCGAGCGTGTCGGCGAAGCCCTTCGAGCGCTCCTGGGTCAGCTCCAGGGCGTCGATGCCGGCGATCTCGCCGATCACCGGGTTGCTGATGCCCTTGGCCTTGAACTGCTCGATCATGTAGGTGGCCGCGGCCACGCCCATGCCGTAGTTGTCACCCTTGATCTGGAGCCGGTACGCCTTGGGGTCGGGGAAGGCCCGGTCCAGGTTGACCACCGGGATGCCGGCCTTCATCGCCTCCAGGCCGAAGGCGTTGAGTTCCTTGCCGTCGTGCGGCAGCAGCACGATCACGTTGGGCTTCTGGGAGATCAGGGTGGACAGCGCCGCCCGCTGGGCCGCCGCGTCCGCGCCGGCCTCGACCGTCTTGAACTCCACGTCGGAGAACGCGCCGGCCTGGGCCTTGGCGTTGTTGGTGATGGCGGCGATCCAACCGTGGTCGGCGGCCGGGGCGGAGAAGCCGATGACGACGCGCTCGCCGGGCTCGGCGTTGCCGCCCGGCGCCGCCGCCTTCGTCTGCGCCTCGGTCGGCGTCTCCTCGTTGCTGGTGCAGCCGGCGAGCAGAACGCCGGCGCCGACGGCGGCACCGCCGAAGAGCAGCCGGCGGCGCGACAAGTCGCGACTGTGCTGGGTCATGACGACCTCCTGGTCAGGCGTGGTGGAGGGGAAAAGGGTGTGCGGTGTCCGGCCACCGTCGTCTCGGTCGGGTGGCCCGGGTGCGTTGGTGCGGATCCTCGGGTGGTGCGGGGTGGTCAGGTGGTGAGCCGGTTGCGGCCCAGGAACTGGGTGAAGCTGCGGAACTGGACCTGCTGGACCAGGACGGCGGCGACGATGATGCCGCCCTTGACCATGTTCTGGGCCTCGGTGGAGAGGCCGTTGATGGCGAACAGGTTGGTGATCGTGGAGAAGATGATCACGCCGAGCAGGGAGCCGATGATCGTCCCCCGCCCGCCGCTGAGCAGCGTGCCGCCGATGATCGCGGCGGCGATCGCGTCCAGCTCGTAGAGATTGGCCATCGCCGCCTGCGCGGAGTTCGCCTGGGCGGTGAGCATCACGGCGGCGATGCCGCAGCACAGGCCGGAGAGCCCGTAGAGCATCAGCGTGTGCCGCTTGACGTTGATGCCGGCCAGCCGGGCCGCCTCCGGGTTGCCACCGACGGCGACCGTACGCCGGCCGAACGTGGTGCGGTTGAGCAGCACCCAGCCGGCCGCGACGACCGCGGCGAGGATGTAGACCAGCAGCGGGATGCCGAGCAGGCTGTTGCTGGCGATGCCGTTGATGAACTGGTTGTCCGAGATCTGGGTCTGCTTGTCGGAGATCTCCGCCGCCAGGCCCCGGGCCGCCACCAGCATGGCCAGCGTCGCGATGAACGGCACCAGCCGGCCGTACGAGATCAGCACCCCGTTGACGATGCCGACGGCCAGGCCGACGGTGAGCGCGGTGAAGATCATGCCGCCGGCGCCGAAGTTCTGGGTCGCCACCGTCGTGCACCAGACCCCGGCCAGGGCGACGATCGCGCCGACCGAGAGGTCGATGCCACCGCCGATGATCACGAAGGTCATGCCGACGGTGACCACGCCCACCACCGAGGCGAGCTTCAGGATGGTGAGGGTGTTGTCCCACACCCAGTCCGGGTTGGAGTACAGGTCGGACCGGGTGATCGCGCCGATCACGACCAGCACCAGCAGGACGCCGATCAGGCCGAGGTTGCGCCGGGCGCCCTCGCCGTTGTCGCCGCTCCACCAGGAGAGCCGACGGCCGGTCGCGCCGCCGTGCGCCACCTTCTCGCCCGCCGCGGCGGTCTCCGCCGGGTCCACCGGCGGCGACTGGGCCGGAAGGTCCGCCGCGCGATCGGGCGCGGCGGTCGGGAGGGTCTCGCTCATGCCGGTGCGCCTTCCATCAGGGACCCCGCCATGACGAGGTCGAGCACGGTGTTTTCGTCGAGTTCGTCGGCCGGGGCCTCGCGGACGACCCGGCCCTCCCGCATGACCAGCACCCGGTCGGCCAGGCCGAGCACCTCGGGGACCTCGCTGGAGACCAGCAGCACCCCGACTCCCCGGGCGGCGAGAGCGCGGACGACCTGGTACAACTCGGCCCGGGCGCCCACGTCCACACCCCGGGTGGGCTCGTCGAGCAGCAGCAGCTTGGTGTCGCCGAGCAGCCAGCGCCCGACCACCACCTTCTGCTGGTTACCGCCGGAGAGGGTCCGCACCGGCCGGCGTACGTCGCGGGGACGCAGGTCCAGGCTGTCGGCGATCCGGTCCGCCTCGGCGCGTTCCTTGCCGGTGTCGGTGAAGCCGAACCGGGCGTACCGGCCGAAGGTGGCCAGCGTGACGTTGCGGTAGATGGGCTCGCCCAGCAACAGCGCCTGGCTCTTGCGTTCCTCCGGAGCCATGCCCATGCCCGCGCCGACGGCGGCGCCGACGCTGCCCGGACGCAACGCCCGACCGCCCATCCGGACCGTGCCGGACTCGGCCCTGCGGGCACCGTAGATGGTCTCCAGCAGCTCCGACCGGCCCGACCCGACCAGCCCGGCGATGCCCACGATCTCGCCGGCCCGCACGGTCAGCGAGACGTCGGAGAACTCGCCCGCCCGGGTCAGGCTCCGCACCTGGAGCAGTTCGTCGCCGGTGGTGTCGGTGGCGGGACGGTCGGGGAAGACGTACTCGATGGTGCGACCGGTCATCCGGGACACCAGGTCACGGGTGGGGGTGTCGCGGGCCGGCAGGTTCGCCGCGGTCGTGCGGCCGTCCTTCAGCACGGTGACCCGGTCGCCGATCTCGCGGATCTCCTCCAGCCGGTGCGAGATGTAGATGACCGCGATGCCCTGCGCGGTCAGCTCCCGGATGATCCGGAAGAGGTTGCCCACCTCGTCGTGCGCGAGGACGGCGCTCGGCTCGTCCATGATGATCAGCCGGGCCTCGTGCGACAGCGCGCGGGCCATGCTGACGACCTGCTTGCCGGCGGCCGGCAGCGACCGCACCATCCGCGACGGCGGGATCTCGGCGTGGCCGAGCCGGCCGAGGATCTGCCGGGTACGCCGGGCCATGTGCCCGCGCCGGATGAAGCCGGCCCGGCGCGGCTCGTGGCCGAGGAAGGCGTTCTCCGCGACGGAGAGGTCGTCCACCAGGTCGAGTTCCTGGTAGATGGTGGCGATGCCGGCGCGCATCGCGGCCTGCGGGTTGGCGAACGTCACCGGCTCCCCGCGCCACTCGACCGTGCCCGAGTCCGGCCGGTGCACGCCGGCGAGCACCTTGATCAGTGTCGACTTGCCGGCGCCGTTCTGCCCGAGCAGGCAGTGCACCTCGCCCGCCCGGACCTCCAACTGCACGCCGTCCAGGGCGCGTACGCCGGGGAAGGTCTTGACCACGTCGGTGAGGCGCAGGACCACCTCGCCCGCGACGGCGTCGGCGGGGGCTTCGACCAACGGAGCATCTGTCACGAGAGTCTCCTCGTCTCGTTCGGTCCTGCCGGTGATCCGCCGCGTCGCGTGCCGCTGCGGATGGCACCGGGGCGACGGCTCAACCGCCCGGTCATGACGCCTCCGCGAAGGCCACGTCGCTGGCCAGGACGGCGGCACCGGCGACGCCGGCCCGCGATCCCAGTTCGGACAGGACGACCGGGAGGTTGCCGGTGGCCAGCGGGAGCGACCGGCGGTAGACCACACTGCGGATCTCGGCGAGCAGGATGTGACCGAGGTGGGCCAGCCCGCCGCCGATCACGATCATCGAGGGGTTGGTGAAGCTGACCAGGCCGGCCAGCACGCCACCCACCCGTCGGCCTCCGTCGCGGATCAGCTGGATGCAGGTGACGTCGCCCTCGACGGCCCCCTCGGCCACGTCCACCGCGTTGACCGCGCCCCGGAGCGACAGCCGGTCGGCCAGCGCCGGGGACAGCCCGCTGCGGGCGGCGGCCAGCGCGTCCTTGGCCAGCGCCGCGCCGCTGAACAGCGCCTCCAGGCAACCGACGTTGCCGCACGAACACATCGGACCGTGCGAGTCGACCTGGATGTGCCCGATGTCCCCGGCGCAGCCGTCGGTGCCCCGGTAGACCTCGCCGGCGAGGTAGATCCCGCAGCCGATACCGGTCCCGATCTTGACGAAGAGGAAGTCGTCGACCGAGTGGGCCACCCCGCCGTGCCGCTCGCCGATGGCCATGATGTTGACATCGTTGTCGACCACCGCCGGGCAGCCGTGCTCGCGGGTGAGCAGCTCGCGCACCGGGAAACGGTCCCAGCCCGGCATGATCGGCGGGCTGACCGGGACGCCGTCGCGGAAGCTGACCGGCCCCGGCACGCCGACGCCGACCGCGTCGAGCCGTTCGTACGCCCCGTCCACCCGGGCCTTGTGCAGCAACTCGTTGACCCGGTGGAGGGTCACCTTGGGCCCGTTGCGGATGTCGGCCGGCTCGGCGTACGCGGCGACCGTCTCCAGCCGGCCGTTGACCACCTCGACGTCGATCGAGCTGGCGCCCAGGTCGACGGCGGCGAAGCGCAGTCGCGGGTTCAGCTCGACCAGGGTGGAGCGACGACCGCCACGGGAGGCGGCGAGCCCGGCCTCGGCCACGTAACCGAGCCCGACCAGACGGTCCAGCTCGGCCAGCAGCCGCGGGCGCGGCATCTGGAGCCGGTCACCGAGCTCCGCTCGGGAGACCGCGCCCTCGTCGCGGAGCAGCCGCAACAGCCTGACGTGCAGCGGCTCGACGGTCCGCACCGGGACTCACCTCTTCACGGGCTCGTTCACATCGACGCAACGCCGAGGTGTTGTGTCCGACACAGTAAGAGCCTTCCGTGGCCTCTGTCCAGAGCTTCGGCCGTTCTGCTCCCAACTTTTGTCCGACCGAACAAAAGCTTCGAGTGGATCAAGAAAAGAGTTCCGGGTGGTGGTGGGCCGGACACGCACGATCGCGCTCGATCCTGGAAGTAGTGGTCTCCCGCGCGGGGCGAGGGCACTACTTCCGGGTTCGAGCGCGATCGTGGTGCGGGTGGCACGCGGCCCCGGGGGCCGAACGACTCAGCGGGTGCCGGCGGCGTTGCGCTTCTTGCGCAGCTTGCGGTCGTCGCGCAGCTCGACGTACGGCTCGTCGTCGGGCGAGTGCCCGGCCTGGATGGCGCGACCGCGCTCCAGCTCCGCGTCGAACTCCGCGCCCAGCAGGATCGCGATGTTGCTCAACCAGAGCCAGACCAGGAAGATGATCACGCCGGCCAGCGCGCCGTAGGTCTTGTTGTACGAGCCGAAGTTGCTGACGTACAGCGCGAAGAGGCCGGAGATGACCAACCAGATCACCACGGCCAGGACGCCACCCGGGCTGACCCAGCGGAAACCGCCGTGCTTCGCGTTCGGCGAGGCCCAGTAGAGGATGGCGAACATCAGGCTGACCAGGAGCAGCAGCACCGGCCACTTGGCGATGTTCCACACCGTGACGGCCGCCGCGCCGACGCCGATCGCCTCGCCGGCCTGCTCGGCGAAGCGTCCGGTGAAGACCACGATCACCGCGCTGAGCAGCAGCAGCACCCCGACCACCGCGGTCACCCCGACCCGGATCGGCAGGGTCTTCCAGATCGGCCGGCCCTCCGGCACGTCGTAGATGGTGTTCGACGCGCGCATGAACGCGGCGATGTAGCCGGACGCCGACCAGAACGCGGCCAGCAGACCGATGACCGCGGCCACGCTCGCCAGCCCGCCGGACGCACCGGCCTGGTCGATCGCCGTCTGGATGATGGTGCGGATGTTGTCCTCGGGGACCGCCTGGCCGACGGTGTCGCGGACGCCCTGCTTCGCCTCGTCGCCGAGGAGTCCGAGGATCGACACCAGCACCAACATGCCGGGAAAGATCGACAGCACCCCGTAGTAGGTCAGCGCCGCAGCCCAGTCGGTCAGGCTGTCGTCGGAGAACTCCCGGACGGTCCGCCGCAGGGCTGCCACCCAGCCGGTGCCGGGCAGGTCGGTCGGGCTGTCCGGTCCCTCGTCCGGGCCGACCGGCCGGGCTCCCGCACCCACGCCACCGGCCGTCTCACCGTCGCGTCCGGTGACCTCGCGATCGCGCTCGGTGTGCTCACGGTCACGTCCGGTCGTCTCGCGGTCGCGCCCGGCTGCCTCGCGACCGGACCCGCTCGCCCCGCGCCCGCGCACGGAAGACTCGTCGGAGGCCATCGCCCCTCCCTCAAGGTTGACGCTGTCGGAGAGGACATGCCCCGACCAGGGCGGCGGTAACCAGCTACTTGTAGAGCAACCCGCCCATCCGCCGGGAGGCGATCAGCAGGCCGAGGCCGAGCGCCGCGAGCAGGTAGAGCACGTCGAGCACCCACGCCCAGCCGTCGACCCCGACCGAGATCCCCCGGATCAGGTGCACCGCCCGGTAGAGCGGGGTCACCTCGACCAGCCACCGCAGCACCGTCGGGTACGACTCCGCCGGCACGAAGGTGCCGGAGAACAGGAAGAGGGTGAACTGCGCGGATCCCATCAGGTCGAAGTCCTGCCAGCTGCGCATGAAGGTGGCGGTGGCCATGCCCAGGGCACCGAAGGCGAACCCGACCAGCACGGCGGCGGGGAAGGCGACCAGCGCCCGGGCCGTCGTCGTCAGGTCCATCAGCACCATCACCGCCAGGAACGCGGCCGAGTAGGTGCTGCCCCGCAGCATCGCCCAGGCCAGCTCGCCGAGGGCGATCTCGAACGGCCGTACCGGGGTGGCGATCACCCCGTCGTACAGCTTCATGTATTTGATCTTGCCGAAGAAGTTGAAGGTGGTCTCGGAGAGCGCGCCGGACATCGCCGACGAGGCGAGCATGGCCGGGGCGACGAACGCCGCGTAGGTGACCACCTCGCCACCGGGCACCGGGATGTCGCCGATCAGCGCGCCCACACCGACACCGATGGAGAGCAGGTAGAGCAGCGGCTCCACGAAGCCGGAGACGAGCAGCAGCCAGTAGACCGACCTCAGGGCGGCGACGTTGCGCTCGGTCACCGAGGCCGACCGCCGGGACGCCGCGGAGACGTCGACCAGCCGGGGCAGGACGAGACTGACCACGGACATCCTTCCCCTAGAGAACGAGCCGGCGGCGGAACGCACGGCGGGCCAGCAGCCAGCCACCCAGCGCCCACGCCCCGAGGTAGAGCAGGTGCCCGGCGACCGACCACTGGGCCGCGATACCCAGCGTGGCCGCCCGGCAGAGGTCCACCGCGTGCCACAGCGGCGTCACGTACGCCAACCACCGCAGCGCCACCGGCAGTGACTCCACCGGGAAGAACACACCGGCGAACAGGGTCATCGGGATCACCGCGAAGCGGAACAGCATCGCCAGCCAGCTGTCGCTGTCCACCACCGCCGCGTACGCGAAGGTCGGCGCGGCCACGGCCAGCCCGAGCAGCACCACCACCAGCGGGAGGGTCAACGCCCACGGCGAACGCACCGCTCCGAACAGGACCACCACCAGGAGGAACGCGACGCTGGAGGTGAGCACCCGGAACAGCACGAAGGCCAGGTGGCCACCGAGCACGTCCGGCACCCGCAGCGGTGCGGCGCTCTGCGCGAAGTAGGTCTTGATCCACCGGAAGTTGCTGAACACCGGCCAGGTCGACTCGGCGATGGCCACCTGCAACGCCGTCGAGGCGAGCAGGCCGCCGACGATCCAGTCGAAGTAGCGCACCCCGCCGACGCCCTGGTCGATGTAGGCCCCGACGCCCAGCCCGAACCCGAGCACCGTCAACGTCGGCAGCAGGAACGAGGAGAACACCCCCGCCCGCCAGGTCCGCCGGTAACCCACCAGGTGGTAGGCGAACACCGCCGCCGCCGGCACGCGCGGCAGCGCCGGCCGGGCCCGCTCCCGCGCCTGCTGCGTCACGCTCACCAGACCACCCCCGCCTCGCCCGCCGTCCACCACGGCCTTCCTACCCCAGCGGTACGACAGACCGCGGCCACCCTACGACCCCGCGGCCTCCGATGTCGCCGCGATTCCGCGCCGGCGGACCGAGCGCACCGACGCTTGATCGACTCGACGCCGGCCCGGCCCGACGGGTCAGCGCGGGCCGGTCGCTCGGAACAGGGCGGTCAGCGCGTACGCCAACAGCAGAAGGCCCGCACCGGTGCCGACCACCAGACCGGCGGACACCGTCGACACCAGCGCGGTGACCAGGCCGGCCAGCGCGACGCCGAGCAGGGCCGACCCGAGCCACCGCAGCCACGGGTCGCGCAGCACCGGGACCAGCGGGAAGAAGTGCAGCCCGACTACGGCGCACACCAGCACCGGGACGAGTTCGGACGCGTCGGCGAGGGTGAGCACGACGGCACCGAGACCGGCGGCGGCGAACTCCACGGCGACGATGACGAGGTAGCGACGGTCCGCCGACCGGTCCCGCGCGTTGCCGGCGGCTCCCCGACCCCGCGCCGCGACAACCGCGCCGACGACCGCGGTGAGCAGCGCCACGACGCTGCCGACCACCAGCAGGGCCCGCAGCGGCTGGCCGGCCGCCGGCACGCTGAACCAGAGGGTGGCGAAGACGCCCAGATAGAGCGCGGTCAGGCCGGCCTGACGCCGGGACGGTACGGGCACGAGGGATGATCGCATCCGTTCAGCATGCCGGCGGGCCGGTCGGCGTTAAGAGGGGGCCCTTTCTCTACCGCAGGCGTTAACAAGGGGCCCTTCCTTACACCTCGTCAGTCGACCAGGGTGCGGCCGGTGAGGTGGAGGAAGACGTCCTCCAGGCTGCTGCGCCGGACCAGCACGTTGGCCGGCGTCAGGCCGAGCGCGCCGACCTCGGCGACCGCCGCGTCGCCGTCGTGCACGTAGAGCAGGATGCGGTCGGGCAGGACCTCGACCCGCTCCCCCAGCCCGTCGAGCTTGCCGGCGAACGGCTCCTGCGACTCCGCCGCGAAGCGCAACTCCACCACCTCACGGGTGGAGTGGCGCTGGATCAGGGCGCGGGGCGAACCCTCGGCCACGATCCGCCCGCCGTCCATCACCACCAGCCGGTCGCAGAGCTGTTCGGCCTCGTCCATGTAGTGGGTGGTGAGCACCAGCGTCACGCCCTGCTGCTTGAGCCGGAACAACCGCTCCCACACCAGGTGCCGGGCCTGCGGGTCGAGGCCGGTGGTCGGCTCGTCGAGCAGCACGATCTCCGGTTCGTTGACCAGCGCGCGGGCGATGGTCAACCGCCGCTTCATGCCGCCGGAGAGCGGGTCGACCCTGCTGTCGGCGCGCTCGGTGAGCTGCACGAAGTCGAGCAGCTCGGCGGCGCGGGCCCGGGCCACCCGGCGCGGGATGCCGAAGTAGCGCGCATAGGTCGTCAGGTTTTCCCGGACGGTCAGCTCCGGGTCGAGGTTGTCGAGCTGGGGGCAGACCCCGAGCCGGGCCCGGATGGCCGGGCCGTCCCGGACCGGGTCCATCCCGAGGATGCGCAGCTCGCCGGCGGTGGGCGGGGAGATGCAGCCGACCATCCGCATGGTGGAGGACTTGCCGGCGCCGTTGGGCCCGAGGAAGCCGAACGCCTCGCCGGAGCGCACCTCGACGTCGATGCCGTCGACGGCGGTGAAGTCGCCGAACCGCTTCACCAGCCCCCGCGCCTGGATGAGTGGTTGAGCCGTGGTCACCACACGACCCTAGCCACCACCCCCGACACTCCCCCACCGAGTTACCGCCGGCGCGGGACGCCGGGAACCGACTCAGACGTCGGCGGGCGTGGTGGCGGAGCGGGCGGCGGCGACCAGGCGGTCGGTCTCCGCGCGCACCTCCGGGTCGTCAACGGACGTCCCGGGCTCGTAGCGCACCGTCCAGGTCAGACCGTCCACCCCGGGCACCTTGCGGGCGGCGACACGGCCGGCGCCGCCGGGCACCGGATGCTGCTGGGTGTACGCCACCGACCGGGTCACCCGGGCCCGCACCTGGTGCGGCAGCTCACCGGGGTCGAGCAGTAGGTAGGTCTCGGCGGGGCAGTCGGCCACCACCAGGTAGCCGTCCCGGTCGGCGACCCGCTCGGCCGGGGTGACGGTCAGCTCCCGCCCGGACCAGACGGCCTTGAGGATGTCGTGCCAGCCCAGCCGGTGGCCCCGGCCGGGCAGCCACAGCCCGAGGTTGGTGGCCACCACCACCCCGTCGCCCGCGCCCTCGCCGTTGCCGGCGGCGGCCCAGGCGAGCACCCGCTCGTCGGCCGCCAGGGGCGGCCGGTCGGCGGGCGGCAGCTTGGGCTTCCGGCTGAACAGTCCCATGTCACAGCCCTCCCGCGGCCTGCTCCCGCAACGCCCGGGCGTGCTGCTCCAGCGACAGCAGCTCACCGAAGGCGGCGAAGTACTCGTCCTTGTTGTTGACCGGGTTGATCCGCTGGATCCGGGACTTGAGATCCCTGATCCGGCTGGTCACCGAGCCCCACTGGAGGCGGGCCATGGTCACCGACACGTACCGCGGGTCGGGCTCGCCGTCGATCCGCAGCGGCTCCACCGCCAGCTCGCCGACGAGCGCCTGGGCGGCCAGATCGGCGCAGGCGTCACGGACCGACTCGATCCAGACCGCGCCGCCGCTCGCCGCCGCCGCGCCGCCGGCCGCCGCGACCGCCTCCCGGACCGCGGCGTGCACGGGGTGCCGGTATTCGCTCGCCTCGACGGCGTCGAACATCGGCCCGGCCAGCACCGGCTCCTGCAACGCGAGCTTCAGCGCCTCCCGTTCCACCATCGACCGGGGGCTGTCCACCGCCGGCTCGGCCGGGGCGGGTCGCGCCGGGGCGTCGGTGCCGCGCCCGGTGGGCGGGGCGTTGCCGGCGGCGAGCACGGCACGCTGCACCGGCTCGATCTCCATGCCGAGGTCGCCGGCGAGCTTGCGGACGTACTCCGGACGCTTCTCCCGGTCCTTGATCTTGGCGACCAGCGGCGCGGCCCGGCGCATCGCCTCCACCCGGCCGTCGACGGTGTCCAGGTCGTAGCGGCCGATGACGTGCCGCAGCGCGAAGTCGACGAGCGGCTCGCGGCGGGCGACCAGGTCACGGACGGCCAGGTCGCCCTTGGCCAGGCGCAGGTCGCACGGGTCCATGTTGTCGGGGCTGACCGCGATGAAGGTACGACCGACGAAGCGCTGGTCGTCGTCGAAGGCGCGCAGTGCCGCCTTCTGCCCGGCGGCGTCCCCGTCGAAGGTGAAGATGATCTCCCCGGCCACCGCGTCGGTGTCCATCAGCAGGCGGCGCAGCACGCCGATGTGGTCGGCACCGAAGGCGGTGCCGCAGGTGGCCACGGCGGTCGGCACCCCGGCCAGGTGGCAGGCCATCACGTCGGTGTAGCCCTCGACGACCACGACCTTGCCCTGCTTGGCGATCTCCCGCTTGGCCTGGTCGACCCCGTAGAGGACGTGCGACTTCTTGTAGATCGGCGTCTCGGGGGTGTTCAGGTATTTCGGGCCGTCGTCGTCGTCGAACAGCTTGCGGGCGCCGAAGCCGATCACGTCGCCGGTGAGGTCGCGGATCGGCCAGAGCAACCGGCGGCGGAACCGGTCGATGAGGCTGCCGGACCGGGCCGGCCGGGACAGCCCGGCGGTGACCAGCTCGTCGTGGCTGAAGCCCTGCTGGCGCAGGTGCTTGGTGAGCAGGTCCCACCCGTCGGGGGCGAAACCGCAGCCGTAACGCTCGGCGGCGGCCCGGTCGAAGCCGCGCCGGGCCAGGAACTCCCGCGCCGGACGGGCACCGGCGGTGGTGAGCTGCGCCCGGTAGAACTCCACGGCGGCGGCGTGCGCGGCGACCAGGCGCTGACGCTGCCCCTGCTGCGGGCGGGCGCGCGGCGTGGTGTGGTCGGACTCCAGGTAGCGCAGCTGGATGCCGGCGCGGGCGGCGAGACGCTCGACCGACTCGACGAAGCTGAGGTGGTCGGCGTCCATCAGGAACTTGATCGCGTCGCCGCCCGCCCCGCAGCCGAAGCAGTACCAGACGTTGCGGGCCGGCGACACGTTGAACGACGGGCTCTTCTCGTCGTGGAACGGGCACAGGCCCTTGAGGTTGCCGCCGCCGGCCGACTTCAGGGTCACCGTGTCGGAGATGACCTCCGCGATCGAGGTGCGCTCACGGACCAGCGCGATGTCCTCGTCCCGGATCCGCCCCGCCATGGTCGCCACCCCCTCGGCGTACATCCTGCCCTGCCGGACCGACGTCGTGCCGCCGGGGGAC
This sequence comes from Micromonospora endolithica, assembly GCF_003626595.1. GTDB lineage: Bacteria > Actinomycetota > Actinomycetes > Mycobacteriales > Micromonosporaceae > Micromonospora > Micromonospora endolithica. The sequence goes on from NZ_RBAK01000001.1 coordinate 1,130,232, forward strand.
GCCGCGTGTGGCGGCCACCGCTGCCCGGCCGGGTCACCGGGGCCGGCGGCGCAGGTAACGGCGGACCGGTGGCGGTTCCTCCTCCTGGTACGACCGTGCGGCGCGGACGGCCGCCGCCAGGCCGTGCCGACGGGCCGGCGGCGGCGGGTGGGCCGCCGGATCCCGGGACATGTCCCGGACCAGCGCGACGGCCAGGCCGAGCATGACCACGACGAACGGCAACGCCACCAGAATGGTGGCCTGTTGCAGCGCGTCCAGGCCGCCGACCAGGAGCAGCACGGCGGCGACCGCACCGATCAGGACGCCCCAGAGGACCACCAGCAGCCGGTGCGGGCGCAGCGCGCCGCGGGAGGTGAGCGAGCCGAGCACCAACGACGCGGAGTCGGCGCTGGTGACGAAGTAGAGCGCGATCAGCACCATGGCCAGGACGCTGGTCAGGCCGGCCAGCGGCAGGGCGTTCAGCAGCCCGAACAGCGCCTGCTCGGCGCCCGTCCCCGCGTCCGCGACCAGGTCCCGGCCCCCGGTCGCCTGGACCCGCAGCGCGCTGCCGCCGAGCACGGCGAACCAGATCGCGCTGGCGCCGCTGGGCACCAGCAGGACCCCGATCAGAAACTGCCGGACGGTCCGGCCCCGGGAGATACGGGCGATGAACGTGCCGACGAAGGGTGCCCAGGAGATCCACCAGGCCCAGTAGAAGATCGTCCAGGAGCCGAGCCAGGCCGGGTCGGAGAAAGCGCCGGTACGGGTCGACATGAAGATCAGGCTGCTCAGGTAGTCGCCGACGGCCGCGGGCAGCACCTCCAGGACGTAGATGGTGGGTCCGACCACGAATACGAAGATCATCAACGCAACGGCGAGCACCACGTTGGTGGTGGACAGCCACTTGATGCCCCGGTGCAGCCCCGAGAACGCGGAGATCACGAAGGCAAGGGTGAGGGCGCCGATCACGACCAGTTCCACGGCGGTGCTGTCCGGTACGCCGGCCACCAGGTCCAGCCCGGCGGCGACCTGGAGGGCGCCGAGGCCGAGGCTGGTCGCCGACCCGAACACGGTGGCGAAGACCGCCAGCAGGTCCACCACCCGGCCGGCCCCGCCGTCGGCCCGGTCGCCGAGCAGCGGCCGGAACGCGGCCGAGATGCGGTTCTGCCGCCCCTTGCGGAAGGTCGAGTACGCCAGCGCGAGGGCCACCACCGCGTAGATCGCCCACGGATGCAGGGTCCAGTGGAAGAGGGTGTACTGCATCGCGGCGGCGCCCGCCGCGCCAGTCTGTGGCTCCACGTTCACCACCGGCGGTGGTGTGGCGTAGTGCCGGATCGGCTCGGCGACGGCGAAGAACACCAAGCCGATGCCCATTCCGGCGCTGAACATCATGGCGATCCAGGCCAGGTTGCCGAACTCCGGCTGGTCGTCGTCGGCACCAAGCCGGATCCGGCCGAACCGGCTCGCCGCGATGACTACGGCCAGCACCAGGAAGGCGTCGGCAGCCACCACGAAGAACCAGCCGAACGTATCGATCGTCCAGGCCAGCCCGGACGTGCCGAAACCGGCGAGGGACCGGCGGGCCGACACCCCCCAGAGCACCACGGCCAGCACACCGCCAACGCCGAGCGTCAACACCAGCCGGTCGACGCGTCCGTCCGGCGAACGCTCCCGTACCCGCTCGCTCATCGTCACCCCCGGCCCATCGTGGGCCGTGGCGGGGAGGCCAGGGAGCGGTTCGCCGGAAGGCCACCCGCTTGCGGTGCTCCGCTAGCCTCGTGCCGCGCGGCGGTCCGCCGGTGGGTCGCCGGCGGGCAGGCCCACGCCCCGCTCTACGGGAGGCCGCCCGCGAGCGAGCGAGAGGAGAGCGGATGGCCGACGAGCCGGACGTGCCACTGACCATCGCCCTGGCCGAGTATGAGCATCTCCGCGAAATGAGCAAGGCGGTGCACGACCAGTCGACCTCCCGCTTCACATTCTTCCTGGCCGTCTCCTCGGCCTCGGCCGCTGCGGCAGCCGGTCTGGTGACCGCCGGCGGCGCACTGCCTCGGGTGCCACTCATGGGCGGGCTGGGTGCGTTGGTGCTGCTGCTCGGGATCGCCGTGTTCGCCCGCCAGGTGCAGCTCAACGACCGGGGCCGGCGGTACGCGGTCGCGGCGACCACGCTGCGCACGTACCTGACCCGGCGGGCGCCGGACCTGTCGCCGTACGTGCTCCTGCCCACCCTGGACGACCCGGGGCCGTTCGCGCCGGAGCCGTTCCGCCGGCACTGGTTCAGCGACCTGGTGGGACAGGCCGGCACGGTAGGTCTGATCAACAGCGTCTTGGTGGCCGTCGCGGCCGGATTCGCCGGCGCGGCGGTCGCCCCCGCCGCCCTGACGGTGCCCGGTGCGGTGGCGGTCTTCTGGCTGTCCGCCGCCGCGCATGTGGCGGTCGTCCGTCGCCGGGTGGCCCGCTCTGCCCGGCACACCGGCGCGGTGCTGGCGGGTCGCCCCGAACTCGCCCGACGGAGACCGGTCACCGAGGTGGCCACGACCGGGGCGTCGGCCGACGTCTGACCTCGCGTCCGACCGCCGGCCTCAGGCGGGTACGACGGCGTTCTCCTCCGCCTCGACCTGCCGGTTCCAGTCCTGCTTGGTGGCGCGCCAGCCCTCGTCGTCGAGGCCGTGCCGCCAGTAACCGGAGATGGACAGCCGCTCGCGCGGCACCTCCCACCCGACGCGCAACAGCCGCCGCAGCTCCTTGACGAAGGTCGCCTCGCCGTGCACGAACGCGTGCCCGGAGCCGGCCGGGACCTCCAGCGCGCGCACGGCCGCGACCAGGGCCTCGCCGACCGGTCGGGTGCCCCGGTGCAGCCAGGTCAGCCGTACCGCGCCGGGACTGGGCAGCGGCTGCTCGTCGGCCGGTCCGTCGACCTCGACCAGCGCCACGGCCGGCGCGCCGACCGGGAGCCGGGCCAGCGCGGCGGCGATGGCCGGCAGGGCGCTCTCGTCGCCGACCAGCAGGTGCCAGTCCGCGTCCGGGTCGGGTGCGTACGCGCCGCCGGGGCCGGTGAAGTGGACCGGGTCGCCGGGACGCAGGGCGGCGGCCCAGGGCCCGGCAACCCCCTGGTCGCCGTGGTGCACCACGTCCACGGTCATCTCCGCGGTCACCGGGTCGAAGGCCCGCACGGTGTACGCGCGCAGCCGGGGCCAGTGCGCGGCCGGAAGGTCACGACGGATCGCCGCCAGGTCCATCGGGTCGGGGTAGACGACCCCGGGCACCGGGAAGACGATCTTGATGTAGTGGTCGGTGTACGCGCCGACCGGCAGGCCGACCAGCTCCGCGCCGCCCAGCACCAACCGGATCACGTGCGGGGTGGGCCGCTCGGTGCGGACGATCCGGGCGGTCGTGATCTTCTTCGGACGCTCCGTCATGCGGTTAGGCTAACCTAAGTTGCCGGTCCCGCCCATCGGCGGATGTCCCACCCCGGCGGCCACCGGGCCGACCAGCCGCGCGTGCCAGGCCACCGCGGCCGGGTCGGTGAGCGAGGCGACCTGGTCGACGACCACCCGTAGCCGGGCGGCGTCGTCGGCGGCCTCCCGCCACAGCGGCGCGAAGACCTCGTCCAGCCCGTCCGGCGCCCGGTCGGCCAGTGCCGTCACCAGGCCGGCCAGGATCTCCCGCTGTCGCTCGTAGCGCCCCCGCGCGCCGGGGCGACGCATCACGTACCGCAGGGCGATGCCCTTGAGCAGCGCGCAGCGCGCCCGGATCTCCCTCGGCACCACCAGGTCGGCGGCGTACCGGCGGTGCGGGCCGGGCCCGAAGGCCTCCTCGGTGGCGGCCACCACGCCGGTGACGAAACGCCCGGTGAGCACGCTGGTGGTGGTCTTCAACGCGGCCTGTGCGCGGTGACTGCCGTCGTAACCGGCCAGCGGCGCCAGCACCGGGTCGGCCAGCAGGTCGAGCAGCACCGACCCGAGGGCGGCCGGTGACTCGCCGGAGTAGGCGGCGGCCACGTCGGCGCAGAGCGCACCCCGCTCGTCCGGGTCGCTGAGCAGGGGGCCCAGGGAGACCCACCCACCGTGGATGCCGTCCTCGACGTCGTGCACCGAGTACGCCACGTCGTCCGCCCAGTCCATCACCTGGGCCTCCAGGCACCGGCGGCCACCCGGCGCGCCGGCCCGCAGCCAGCCGAAGACCGGAAGGTCGTCGGCGTACGCGCCGAACTTGCGCTGCCCCGCGCGGCGCGGCCAGGGGTACTTGCTGACCGCGTCGAGCGAGGCGCGGGTCAGGTTGAGCCCGGCGGAGGCGCCGTCGCGGGTGAGCACCTTGGCCTCCAGCCGGGTGAGCACCCGCAGCGTCTGCGCGTTGCCCTCGAACCCGCCGCACGAGGCGGCCAGCGCGTCCAGCGCGTCCTCGCCGTTGTGCCCGAACGGCGGGTGTCCGAGGTCGTGCGCCAGGCCCGCGGTGTCCACCACGTCCGGGTCACAGCCCAGCCGGGCACCCATCTCCCGGGCGATCTGGGCGACCTCCAGCGAGTGGGTCAGCCGGGTACGCAGGAAGTCGTCGGTGCCGGCGGTGTGCACCTGGGTCTTCGCGGCCAGCCGCCGGAACGCCGCGGAGTGCAGCACCCGCGCCCGGTCCCGCTCGTACTCCGAGCGGCCGTGGCCGGTGTCCTTCGACGGTTCGGCGACCCAGCGGGCGGCGGCCGCCTCGTCCGGCCGCTCGCTCAATCCCCACGCTGCCGCAGGACGCAGAACTCGTTGCCCTCGGGGTCGGCGAGCACCGTCCAGTCCGCGTCGCCCTGACCGATGTCGACGTGCCGCGCGCCCATGTCCACCAGCCGCTCCACCTCGGCCTCCCGGTCGTCGGGGCGCAGGTCGAGGTGGAGGCGGTTCTTCGTCTCCTTGCCGGCGGCCACCGGCACGAAGGTCAGGCTGGGCGTCCGGCCGCGGGCGGGGCTGATCTCGACGCCGTGCGGCTCCTCGTGGACCACCTGGTAGCCGAGCGCCTCGGCCCACCAGCGGGCCAGTCGGGCCGGGTCGCGGGCATCGATCGTCAGGCTCTCCCAGGCGCTGCTCATGCCGTCAGGTTACGCCGGACCGATCCGTACGGCGCGTCGGCGGCGCGCCGCTCCGGCACGTGCGATCGGGGGCACAACCCTCCATTCAGTCGGGAGTTGCCGCCCGATCGCCGAGGGTTACGGGCTCGCGGGGCGAGATGGCCAGGGGTAACGTTCCGGGCGCGCAACGTCACCAACCTGGGAAGCCCGACCGGTGGGAGAGGGACGCTCGTGGACGTGGACGCCATGATGGGCACGGAGTTGCGAGGGCTGCGCCGACGCCGCCCCGAAGTCGCCGGCGGCGTGCTGGCCGGCACCGACGGCATGCTGATCTCCAGCGATCTGCCGGCCACCGACGCGACGCACCTGGCGGCGCTCGCGGCGGCCAGCTTCGGTCTGGGCCACCGGGTGGCCGACACCGTACGGCACGGCGGGTTCCGGGAGTCCGTGGTCCGCACCGAGGCCGGCGCGGTGGTGACCTACCCGGCCGGCCACAACGCCCTGCTGACCCTGGTCACCACACCGGAGACCGACCTGGACGGGCTGCACGACGACGCCCGGGCGGTGGCCCGGCGGGCCGGGACCGCGATCGACCGGGGCACCGGCCGGATCGGGGCGACCCCGGTGCCGGCGGCACACGCCCCGCTGGCCACCCGCACCCCGACCGCGAGCCTGCCCCGCCGCGCCCCCCAGCACACCTGGCGTCGCCCCCCGCTCTGACCCACCCGCCCCGCCGCCGCCCCGCGTTCCGGCCCGGCCGGCGGCAGGGCGGAAGGGGGTCAGCGGCTGTCGGAGCCGTCGGTCTCGATGGCCGCGCGGCCGGCCTCCAACCGGGCCACCGGCACCCGGAACGGGGAGCAGGAGACGTAGTCCAGGCCGACCTCGTGGAAGAAGTGCACCGAGTCGGGGTCGCCACCGTGCTCACCGCAGACGCCGAGCTTCAGTCCGGGTCGCGCCGCCCGGCCCTCCTCGGCGGCGATCCGGACCAGCCGGCCGACGCCGTCGCGGTCGATCGACTCGAACGGTGAGATGCCGAAGATGCCCAACTCCAGGTAGCGCCAGAAGAAGGCGCCCTCGACGTCGTCGCGGGAGAAGCCCCAGCCCATCTGGGTCAGGTCGTTGGTGCCGAAGGAGAAGAACTGCGCCGCCTCGGCGATCTGCCCGGCGGTCAGCGCCGCCCGGGGCACCTCGATCATGGTGCCGATCAGCACCTCGACGGCCTTCTCCCGGGTCACCTCCTCGATGATCTTCTCGGCCTCGGCGCGGACCGTCTCCAGCTCCTGCACCGCGCCGACCAGCGGGACCATGATCTCCGGCCGGGGGTCGCCGCCGCGCTGGGCGCACGCGACCGCCGCCTCGACGATGGCCCGGACCTGCATCGCGAAGAGACCGGGGATGACCAGACCCAGGCGTACGCCGCGCAGGCCCAGCATCGGGTTCTCCTCGTGCATCCGCCGAACGGCGGCGAGCAACGCCTCCTCCTTGGCGACGTCCTCGCCGCGCTCCTGGGCGACGGCGACGTTCACCGCGAGCTGCTCCAGCGGCGGCAGGAACTCGTGCAGCGGCGGGTCGATCAACCGGACGGTCACCGGCAGCCCGTCCATCTCCCGGAAGATCTCCACGAAGTCGGCTCGCTGCAACGGCAGCAGTGCCGCCAGCGCCGCCTCCCGCTCGTCGGCACCACGGGCCAGGATCAGGCGTTCGACCAGTTCCTTGCGGTCGCCGAGGAACATGTGCTCGGTCCGGCACAGCCCGATGCCCTCGGCGCCGAAGCGCCGGGCCCGGGCCGCGTCCGCGCCGGTGTCGGCGTTCGTGCGGACCGCCAGCCGCCGCTTCCCGTCGGCGTGCGTCATGATCCGGTGTACGGCCCGGACCAGCGCGTTGTCGACGTGCTCGGGGTCGAGGCTGCCCTCTGAGTACTGCACCACCTCGGACGGCATGACCGGCACCTCACCGAGGTAGACCTTGCCGGTGGTGCCGTCGATGGAAACCACGTCGCCCTCGCCGACGGTCTGCCCGGCCACGGTGAACCGCTTCGCCGGGACGTTCACCTCGATCTCGTCGGCACCGGAGACGCAGGTCTTGCCCATCCCCCGGGCCACCACGGCGGCGTGGCTGGTCTTGCCACCCCGCGAGGTGAGGATGCCCTGCGCGGCGATCATGCCGTTCAGGTCGTCCGGGTTGGTCTCCCGGCGGACCAGGATCACCGACTCGCCCTCGGCCGCCAGCTCGACCGCCCGCGCGGAGGTGAAGACCACCTTGCCGGAGGCCGCACCGGGCGACGCGCCGATGCCCGTGGCGACCGGCTGGAACTCGTGGTCGAGCTGGAAGCGGGGGAACATCAACTGGGCCAGCTGCGCGCCGTTGACCCGGTGCAGCGCCTCGTCCAGGTCGATCAGGCCCTCGTCGACGAGCTGCCCGGCGATGACGAACGCGGCGGCGGCGGTGCGCTTGCCGACCCGGGTCTGCAACATCCACAACTTGCCGCGCTCGATGGTGAACTCGATGTCGCAGAGGTCCTTGTAGTGCCCCTCCAACCGAGCCATGATCGAGAGCAGCTCGTCGTAGGACTTCTTGTCCAGCCGCTCCAGCTCCTGCAACGGCACGGTGTTGCGGATGCCGGCGACCACGTCCTCGCCCTGGGCGTTGGCCAGGTAGTCGCCGTAGATGCCCTGCGCGCCGCTGGCCGGGTCGCGGGTGAAGGCGACGCCGGTGCCGGAGTCCGGGCCGAGGTTGCCGAACACCATGGCCACCACGTTGACCGCGGTGCCGAGGTCGGCCGGGATCCGCTCCTGCCGGCGGTAGAGGATCGCCCGCTCGGCGTTCCACGACTCGAAGACCGCGTGGATGGCCAGGTCGAGCTGCTCGCGCGGCTCCTGCGGGAACTCCCGCCCGGTGTGCTTGCTGAAGATCTTCTTGTACGCGTCCACCAGGGCACGCAGGTCGTCGGCGTCGAGGTCCAGGTCGTTGGTGACGCCCTTGGCGCTCTTGGCCTCGTCGAGCGCGTGCTCGAACTCCTCGCCGGGCACCTCGCACACGGTCTTGCCGAACATCTGGATCAGTCGCCGGTAGGAGTCCCACGCGAAGCGGTCGTTGCCGCCGGCCTGTGCGGACAGACCCACCACGCTGCGGTCGTTGAGGCCGACGTTGAGGACGGTCTCCATCATGCCGGGCATGGAGAACTTCGCACCGGAGCGGACGGAGACCAGCAGCGGGTCGTCCGGGTCGCCGAGGCGCTTGCCCATCGCGGCCTCCAGGGCGGCGAGGCGGGCGGTGATCTGCTCGGCGAGTCCGGCCGGCTCCCGTCCGGTGTCCAGGTACGCCTTGCAGGCCTCGGTGGTGATGGTGAACCCGGGCGGGACGGGCAGGCCGAGGTTGGTCATCTCGGCCAGGTTGGCCCCCTTGCCGCCGAGCAGGTCCTTCTGGTCCTTGTTGCCCTCGGTGAAGTCGTAGACGTACTTCTGTTCCACCATCTGCTGTGCTGCCACCGTCAGCCTCCCACGCGCGCCGGAATTGACACTTAACGAAGGTTCAGTTCGCACATACCCCGGGGCCGGCCACCGGTAATCCCGGTGTCGTCGGCGGTCGGTGGGCGAAGGTTAAGCGAACAACGCGTGGGCTGGGACCGTTCGGTGACAATCGGCACAACCGTCACCACTATCCGCGTCCGTACCGGTTTTTGGGAACGCTTCCACGCGCACGATCACGCAATTCCGATTCCCCTCGTACTCTTGACGGCGCTGGTTTCGCCGAACCTGACTTTTGCCATATCCCACCCGAATACACCCCCCGGAGCCGTCCCCGTGTCCAGCACCCCCGCCGCCCGTCCCGAGACCGGACCCGACCCGATCGGCCGTGCACCCACCGGAGCGTCGGCGGCCGACCTGGCCCGGACCGCCGTCCGGCGCGCCGACCACCTGCTCGCCGCGCCCGCACCGGCCCGGCTGGGCGACGTGGTGCCCGCCCCGGCACACGTCACCCCGGACCCCACCGCCGACTTCACGCTGCCTCCGGACGCGGCGATCCGGGTCGGCGCCGACCCGGGCGCCCGAGCCGTCGCCGCCCAGCTCGCCGCACTGCTGCGCGCACCGACCGGCTACCCGCTCCCGGTCGCCGCGGCCACCGGGCCCGCCCCGGCCGGGCCACTGACGCTCACCCTGTCCGGCACGCCCGACACCGCGGCGCCGGCCACCGACGACGCCCTCGGCGCCGAGGGCTACCGGCTCGACATCACCGGCGACGGCGTACGGATCACCGCCGGCACGCCCGCCGGCCTCTTCCACGGCGTGCAGACCCTGCGGCAGCTCCTGCCCCCGCAGGTGGAGAGCACCACCCCGGTCGCCGCCCGCTGGGTGGTGCCCGGTGGCACGATCGTCGACCGGCCCCGGTACGCGTACCGGGGCGCGATGCTGGACGTCGCGCGGCACTTCTTCGGCGTCCCGGACGTGCTGCGGGTGATCGACCACCTGGCCCGGTACAAGCTCAACCACCTGCACCTGCACCTCACCGACGACCAGGGCTGGCGGATCGCGGTCGACTCGTGGCCCCGGCTGGCCACCGTCGGCGGGGCCACCGAGGTGGGCGGCGGTCCGGGCGGCCACTACACCCGGGACGACTACCGCCGCATCGTCGGGTACGCCGCCGCCCGGCACGTCACCGTGGTGCCGGAGATCGACCTGCCCGGGCACACCAACGCGGCACTGGTCGCGTACCCCGAACTGGCCCCGGGCGGGAGCGCGCCGCCGCCGTACACCGGCACCGACGTCGGCTTCAGCTACGTCGACCCGGCCAGCGAGCGGACGTACGACTTCGTCGCCGACGTGCTCGGCGAGATCGCCGCGCTGACCCCCGGGCCGTACCTGCACATCGGCGGCGACGAGGCGTTCAAGGTCCCGGCCGACGCGTACGCCGGCTTCGTCGAGCGGGTCCAGCGGATCGTCGCCGGCCTGGGCAGGACGATGGTCGGCTGGCACCAGGTCGCCCCGGTCACCCACCTGCCCGGCCGGGTCCTGCAATGGTGGGGCACCAAGCGCGACGACCCGGTGACCGCCGACGCGGTACGCCGGGGCGCCCGGTTGATCCTCTCCCCCGGCAACCACGCCTACCTCGACATGAAGTACGCCGAGGACACCCCGATCGGGCACGACTGGGCGGGTCTGGTCGACGTGCGGCGGGCGTACGACTGGGATCCCGGCAGCCACCTGGCCGACCTGCCGGCGGACGCCGTGCTGGGCGTCGAGGCGCCGCTGTGGACCGAGTCGGTGACCACCCGGGCGGACATCGAGTTCCTGATGTTCCCGCGCCTGCCCGCCCTCGCCGAGTTGGGCTGGTCACCCCGCGCCACGCACGACTGGGCGGCGTTCCGGGAGCGGTTGGCCGGGCACGGCCCCCGCTGGGAGGCGGCCGGGATCACCTACCACCGCGCACCCGAGGTCCCCTGGCCCACCGCGCCCACCGGCGTACCCACGCCACGCCAATCCCCCGACGAACACACCACGCCGACCTGACCAACGGCCCCCGGTCCGGCCGTTTCGTACCAAGATCTCCCGCAGCGCGGTCACCTCGCAGCACCCTGTCCGGTTCCGGGTCGCCGTCTGGGGCGAATGTCTGGTTTCGGCATGGGTGTGGCGTGGGCGGGGCCACCCCGGCGGTGGAATCCCCGACCCCGGCGGGTCGTTGTACATGGCAGACCGCGCCACCCCGGCGGGCAGGCCGGCGGGAACGATCCGCCACCGTCACACCCCCCGAGCCCGCCACCCCCGGCCGGAATGATCCGCCGGCCGGCACGGTTACATCCCCCGGGCCACGCACCAGGGCCCGCCCCGGGAACCCCGGCGGGGAATGACCCCCCGGCCCCGGTCGTTACATCCCCCCGACCCGCGCAGGACACCACCGCCGCCGGGCCGGATCCCCCGAAACATCGCGGCATGCCACCGCAGAACCCCCCTTCTTGCGTGTGTCGCGCACCCCCGATGTGAAGGAGCACCCCCATCATGGCTACCACCCTGTTCCGCAAGGCCGCCCTCACCGCCGCCAGCGCCGCGTTCGTCGGCGGAGCCCTCGCCGGCCCCGCCACCGCCTTCGCCGCCCCCACCCACACCGCCAAGCCGGCCACCGCCGCGCAGCAGTCCGACCGCAAGGGCGAGCGGGAACTCAACGTCCGCTACGAAGCCCAGCCCAACTTCTACTACTGCGGCCCCGCCGCCGCCCGCAACGCCCTGTCCGTCCAGGGCAAGAACATCGACGTCGACGGCATGGCCAAGCTCATGGGCACCACCGAGGCCGGCACCAACTCCGTCAACGACATCACCCCCGTACTGAACAAGGAGACCGGCAAGAACGCCTACCGGTCCACCGAGATCAGCACCCCCAGCGCCGACGACAAGCAGACCGACAAGCTCCGCGACGACATCGTGCGCACCGTCGACGACGGCCGCGCCGTGGTCGCCAACATCGCCGGCACCGCCACCGACACCGACGGCACCACCCACGCCTTCGAAGGCGGCCACTACATCAGCGTCGTCGGCTACCGCGACAACGGCGAAACGGTCACCATCGCCGACTCCGCCAACCCCGACCAGGCCTCCTACCGGATGAGCATCGACAACCTCGCCGACTGGATCGCCACCCGCGGCTACATCTCCTGACCCACACCACCACCAAGGCCCGGCCCCCGATGGGGGCCGGGCCTTTCGGTGCCTCCGGGATGCCGGCCCGGACGCTCGGGTTCCTTGATATCGGGGTATCCGGGTGGGTGCGACACCCCGACATCACCGAAGGCGAGTCGATCTCCGACGGCCGGGGCCCCGGCCGTCCGGCGTGGCGCCGGGCGACCGGGGGTGTGCCGAGGCCGCCGGTCGGTGGTTCCCGATCAGGCCGGCAGGCCGCCGACCTGGGTGTTGATCCAGGACCGGATCGACGGCAGGTCGCCGTAGATGGACGGTCCGGTGGCGCAGGTCGAGTTGTTGTTGCCGGCGCGGCTGGTGGCGCCGATCAGGTTCCACACCCCGTTGATCCTGCGTACCTGCGGGCCGCCGGAGTCGCCGTAGCAGGCACCCGAGTTGCCGCCGGTGTTGTTCGTGCAGATCTCGTACGTGGCGTTGATGCCCGAGCAGCGGCTGTCCGACACGATCGAGGTGTCCAGCTCGTGCGCGGTCGTCGGCGCCGAGCCGCAGCCCCGGTAAGGGCAGGTGAGGCCCCAGCCGATGATCCGGGTGGCGGTGCCCACCGCGCCGGACGTGGTCGGGATCGGAGCCGGTGCGTACCCGACCGAGGTGGACAGTTGCAGCAGCTTGACGTCGATCGTGGGGTGGCTGACCGACCGGCTCACCCGGGCCACGGTGCCGCCGCTGGTGCGGTTGACGCTGCCGACGCGCACCGACGAGGGCGTGGAGCAGTGCCGGGCGGTGACCACCCAGTTGGCCTTGATCAGGGTGCCGGTGCAGCCGGAGGTGTAGACCAGCCACGGGTAGTTCTCGGTCGCCGGCCGGCCGCCGACCACCAGCGGGGTGACCTCGTCGTCCCACTCGTATGTCCCGGTGACCGTCGCCGACGCGGTCCGGCTGCCGGCGAACAGGGTGTTGACCCGGCTCGCCTCGGCGGCGCTGGGGTACGCGTTGCGGCACGAGACAGGTGCGCTGCTGCCGGACATCAGGTCGCTGCACAGCCCGGTGCGCCGGTCGGGCAGCCCGAGGATGTGCCCGATCTCGTGGGTGGCGATGCGGGTGCGGTCGTAACCCTGGTTGACGGCGGTCCAGCCCATCCAGACCCGGCCGGAGCCGAGGCCGGTGACCTGGGCCCGGGGCCACCCACTGTCGACGTAGATGGTGACGCTGCCCGGGGTGCGGGCGACCAGCCGGACGTTGCTGACCCGGCTGTTCCAGATCTGCGCGGCCTGGTCGAAGTTGGTGCGGAACTCGCCCGCGCGGCTCGCGTCGTAGTAGACGGTGCGGGCGGCGGAGGCGGGCGCTCCGGTGGCGACCTGCACCCCGGTCGCCGCCAGCACCGCCGCCAGCACGGCGCCGGCCGTACGCAGCAGTTGTCGTCGGATCATCACGCACTCCCCTGCGGTGATCGGCGGCACGGAACCGCCAGTCATTGATGTACATGGATATTAGATGGATGCTCCTCGATGTCCGACATCCCGGAACCGTCATAACTCCCCGGAACCCGTTCCGCTGACGGCGGTTACCCGACCGTTACCGGTCGGCGAAGCTCCGGTGCCACCACCGCCGGACGGTGGGCACACCACCGGGACACCGGGGGACGGACACGAGGAGGAGGACGACGATGCGGATCAGGAGTGTGGTGACGGTCCTGGCGATCGCGCTCGCCGGGCTGGTCGCCGGAAGCGGCACCGCGGGAGCCGGCACGGCGACGACCGGACCGGCCACGAGAGCCGGCGCGGCGTCGGCGTACTGCGGGATCACCTGGGGCAGCGCCGAGCGATCCGCCGGTGCGCTGAGCAGCGCCCCGCTGATCGCCGTACGCACCGGACGGCACGACTGCTTCGACCGGGTGGTGTTCGAGTTCGCCGGTCCGGTCGACGGTTGGTCGGTCGGCTACGGCGAGACCTGGACCGACGGCGAGGGGCTGGCCCTGTCGCCGTACACGGCCGGCGGTGCGCTGCTGCGGGTGTCGTTGCGGGCCCCGGCGTACGACGACGGGCACCTCGCGACCGTGCCGTACCGGGTCGGCGACCACGCGGTGAACGTGCTGCGGTACGACACGCTGCGCGACGTGGTGTTCGGCGGCAGCTTCGAGGGTTACACCACGTTCGCCGTCGGGGTGCGGGCCCGGTTGCCGTTCCGGGTGTTCGTCCTGGCCGGTCCGGGCACGCACAGTCGGATCGTCCTGGACGTGGCACACCGGTGGCAGGAGTGACCGACGCACCGGGCGGTCCCGCCACACCGGCCGTTCCGGCAGGTCACGGCGGGGCCGCCCGGGGCTACGCTGACGGCATGGACGGCCGCCTGCTGGTGGTCGAGGACGACGCCTCCATCCGGGAGGTCGCCGCCCTCGGATTGCGCCGGGCCGGGTTCCGGGTGGACACCGCCGTCGACGGGCGCGCCGGGCTGGCGGCGTGGCGGGCCCGGCCGGTCGACCTGGTCGTGCTCGACGTGATGCTGCCCGGCCTGGACGGCCTGGAGGTGTGCCGGGAGATCCGGCGCACCAGCCAGGTGCCGATCCTGATGCTCACCGCCCGCACCGACACCGTCGACGTGGTGGTGGGCCTGGAATGCGGCGCGGACGACTACCTGCGCAAGCCGTTCGACCTGCCGGAGCTGGTCGCCCGGGTCCGCTCGGTGTTACGCCGGGCCAGCGCGCCGGTGACCCGGACGACGATCGAGGTGGCCGGCCTGACCATCGACCCGGCGGGCTTCGTGGCCCACCGGCACGGCCGGGAGCTGTCCCTGACCGCCACCGAGTTCCGGTTGCTGCTGGAGCTGGCCCGCCGGCCGGGCCAGGTGTTCACCCGGGAGCTGCTGCTGGAGCTGGTGTGGCAGCACGGCTTCCTCGGCGACTCCCGGCTGGTCGACGTGGCGGTGCAGCGGCTGCGCGCGAAGGTCGAGGACGACCCGGCACGTCCCCGGCTGATCCGGACCGTGCGGGGCGCCGGCTACAAGCTGTCGCCGGTCTGAGCGGGGTGCCGGGGTGCGGGCGGCGGACGCGGTGGTGCCGGGCCGGCTGCGCCGCCGGCTGACCGTCGCGTTCCTCCTCGTCGCCGGCCTGTCCGCCGGGCTGCTCGCCGGCGGGTCGTACCTGCTGCTGCGGCAGGCCCGCTTCGACGGCTCGCTTGAGCGCGCCGCCGCCGACGCCCGCTACCAGCTCGTCCTGGCCGGGCAGTTCGTGCCGTTGACCGAGGGGCGGCGCACCGAGTTGCTGACCAGCTTCGAGGGCGGCGGCCGGCACGTGGTGCTGGTCGACGGCGAGGCGTACCCGTCGCACCCCGGGTACGCCCCGCCGCTGGGCGCGCGGTTGCGGGCGACGGTGGCCGCCGGCCAGCTCGGCTACGAGCGGACCGCACCGCCGGTCCGGCCCCGACTGCTCACCGTCGGCGGGCGGGTCCCCGGGTCGAGCGCCGAGCTGTACGTGGTCACCGTCGAGGACGACCTCGCCGCCGGCCTGGACCAGTTGCGCACCGCGCTGCTGGCCGGCTGGGCGCTGGTGATGCTGCTCGCCGGCGGGGTGGGACACCTGCTGGCCCGGCGGACGCTGGAACCGGTCGGCCGGGCCGGCCGGGCCGCCCGGGCGCTCACCGAGGGGCTGCTCGACACCCGGTTGCCGGTACGGGGCCGGGACGAGTTCAGCGCGTGGGCGGCCTCGTTCAACGAGATGGCCGAGGCGCTGGAGTCGAAGATCGAGGCGCTGTCCCGGGCCCGGGAACGGGAGCGACGGTTCACCGCCGACGTCGCGCACGAGCTGCGTACGCCGGTCACCGCCCTGGTGGGCGCGGCGTCGCTGCTGCGTGACCACCTGGACCGGCTGCCGGCCGACGCCCGGCGCCCGGCCGAGCTGCTGGTCGCCGACGTCATCCGGCTGCGTCGGCTGGTGGAGGACCTGATGGAGATCTCCCGGCTGGATGCCGGCCGGGAGGTCCTCGCGGTCGGCCCGGTGCGGGTCACCGACCTGCTGCGCGGCCTGGTCCGGCAGCGCGGCTGGGCGGACCGGGTCACGGTGGCCGGGCCGCCGGTCACGTTGTCCACCGACGCGCGCCGGTTGGAACGGGTCCTCGCGAACCTGGTCGCCAACGCCGTCGAGCACGGCGGCGGCGACGTCCGGGCCACGGTCACGCCGGCCGGGACGGGCGTCGCCGTCGCGGTCACCGACGAGGGGCCGGGTATCCCCGCCGACCAGTTGACCCGGATCTTCGACCGCTTCCACAAGGTGGACCCGGCCCGTTCCGGCCGGGGCAGCGGGCTGGGCCTGGCCATCGCCCGGGAGAACACCCGGCTGCTCGGTGGGTGGCTGCGGGTGCACAGCGAACTGGGCACCGGCACCCGGTTCACCCTGGAGCTGCCCGCCGCCGCGCCGGACCCGGGGGACGCGCCGTGAACCGCCGTACCGTCGCGGTGCTCGCGCTGCTCGCGCTGCTCGCGGGCTGTGCGCCGGACCGCGCCGGTTCGCTCGGTCCGGCGCCGACCGCCGCGCCGCCGACCGCCGCGAGCCCACCGGCCTCCTCGTCCGCGCCTCCGCCGGCCGCCACCGCGCCGTCGCGCACCGCTGCCCGCGCGACCCCGCCGGCACCGCCCACCGCCGGGCCGTCGCCGTCCCGGCCGGGCCCGGTCACGATCGAGCTGTGGTACGTCCGCGACGGGCGGATCACCCCGACCCGACGTACCCGACCGGCGACCGTGGCGACGTCGGCGCTGGCGCTGACCGAGCTGGCCCGTGGGCCGACGGCGGCCGAGGCGGCCGCCGGCCTGGCCACGTTCCTGCCGGCCGGCGTCGGCGTCACCCGGATCACCGACGGGGTGGCGGTGGTGGGCACGGTGCCGGTCGACGACGACCGGGCCCGCCGGCTCGCCGAGGCCCAGGTGGTGTGGACGCTGACCCAGTTCGCCACGGTCCGGTCGGTGCGGTTCGGCGCCGGCCCGGCGGTCGGCCGCGCCGGGTACGCCGACCTGCTGCCGCCGATCGTGGTGACCGCCCCGGCGATCGGCCAGCGGGTCGGCACGCCGGTCACGGTGACCGGCACCGCCGACGTGTTCGAGGCGACGGTCAGCGTGCGGGTGCTCGACGCCGCCGGTCGCGAGGTGGGCACCGCCTTCACCACCGCCACCTGCGGCACCGGCTGCCGGGGCGCGTTCCGGGTCGCGGTCGGATACCGGGTCGGCCGGGAGCAGCCCGGGACCGTCGAGGCGTACGAGGTGTCCCCCGCCGACGGATCCCGGACCAAGCTCGTCTCCGTCCCCGTGGTGCTGGGCGGGTGAGGCCGCCCCGCACGACCCCGTCCCGCCGCACCCACCACGTCGGCGACCACCACCCGTCGGACAGGGTGTCGGTCAACCCTTCACGCAGACCACCTGCTTGAGGTGGGCGACCACGTCGACCAGATCCTCCTGCTGCGCCATCACCTGGGTGATGTCCTTGTACGCGCCGGGGATCTCGTCGACCACCCCGGCGTCCTTGCGGCACTCCACCCCGGTGGTCTGCGCGGCCAGGTCAGCGGTGCTGTACGTCCGCTTCGCCTGCGCCCGGGACATCCGCCGCCCCGCGCCGTGCGACGCCGAGCAGTACGCGTCCGGGTTCCCCTTGCCCCGCACGATGTACGACCCGGTGCCCATCGAGCCGGGGATGATGCCCAGGTCACCGAGACCGGCCCGGATCGCCCCCTTGCGGGTGACCAGCACCTGCACCCCGTCGTAGGTCTCCTCGGCCACGTAGTTGTGGTGGCAGCTGATCGGCTCGTCGTAGGCCACCTGCGGGAACGCCTCCCGCACCACGCCGCACAGCAGGGCGAGCATGACCGCCCGGTTGCGCCGCGCGTACTCCTGCGCCCACCACAGGTCCCGGCGGTACGCCGCCATCTCCGGCGTGCCGGCGAGGAAGACCGCCAGGTCACGGTCGGGCAGGTCGGTGTTGTGCGGCAGCTGCCGCGCCACCGCCATGTGCCGCTCGGCCAGCTCCTTGCCGATGTTGCGGGAACCGGAGTGCAGCATCAGCCAGACCCGGCCGGCGTCCGGGCCGCCCTGCTCCAGGCAGACCTCGATGAAGTGGTTGCCGCCGCCGAGGGTGCCCATCTGGTGCTGGGCGCGGTGCTCCAGCTGGGCGACCCGGCGGTCCAGGGTGCCGAAGCGCCGCCAGAAGTCGTCCCAGCCGGCCTGCTCGAGTCCGCGTACCCGGCGCGGGTCGACCGGGTCGTCGCGCTTGGCGAAGCCGACCGGGATGGTCGCCTCGATCGCCGCGCGCAGGCCGGCCAGGTCGTCCGGCAGGTCGGCGGCGGTCAGCGAGGTACGCACCGCGGACATGCCGCAGCCGATGTCGACGCCCACCGCGGCCGGCGACACGGCCTGCCGCATCGCGATGACCGAGCCGACCGTGGCGCCCTTGCCGAAGTGCACGTCGGGCATGACGGCGACGCCCTCGACCCACGGCAGCGCGCCGATGTTGCGCAGCTGCCGCGCGGCCTGCGCCTCGATGGCGTACGGGTCGGTCCAGACCCGGACCGGCGCGCGGGTGCCCGCCAGTGGGGTGAAACCCATGGTCGTCTCCTCGTGTCGTCGGCGCGTCACCCGATTGTCGGGGCGCGACCGGAGATCATCGGCCCGTGCGGCGACAGCCGTGGCTACGGGCGGGTGGCGGAATCGGGGCGCGGGCGGGGTGACGCGGCACGGCGTCAGGCCGTCGCGTACCCCGGGCGCAAGAGCCGACCGCGTCGAGCGGCGCCCGGACAGGGGGCACCGGCGGGCACGGTCCGTGTGTCCGGCCTGCTGCTGCCTAGCGTCACGGCGTCCCTCCCCCGCGGCTCGTCGGTCGACGTGTGCCGACCACGCTAGGTCGGCCACCCGGTGACCGCAATGGATATTGGCGGCGGGCCCGGCGATAGGGTCGTGGCCATGCGGACCAAGCAGGAGCTGACCGAGGTCGTCCGACGGGACCGACGGGCCGCCCTGGTCATCAACGCCCGCTCCCGCCGGGGCCGCCACCTCTACGAACGCGCCCGCAAGCGGCTGGACGCGGCCGGTTTCGACCTGCTCGGGGAGTTCCCGGTGGACCGTCCCGGCCAGTTGGAGCGCACCCTCGCGACCGCGCTCGACCTGGGGCCGGACCTGCTCGTCGCGGGCGGCGGCGACGGCACGGTGAGCGCCGCGGCGCGGCTGCTCGCGCACACCGACGTCGCGCTGGGCCTGCTGCCGCTGGGCACCACGAACAACTTCGCGCGCACCGTCGGCGTCCCACTGGGCCTGGACGGCGCGGTGGCGGTGCTGACCGAGGGCAAGGTCATCGACGTCGACCTGGGGCTCGCCGGGGACGTGCCCTTCACCAACCACGTCGGGGTGGGCCTGTCGGCGGACATCATGCTCCGGACCCCGCCCCGGTTGAAGCGGGTGACCGGGCGGCTCGCCTACCCGGCGACCGCGCTGGCGCTGCTGACCCGGCACCGTCCGCTGCGGGCCACCGTGCGCGCCGGTGGTGGTGTGCACGAGTTCGTCACCCACCAGTTGTACGTGGCCAACGGCGGCTTCCACGCCGGCCGGCCGATCACCGCCGACGCGAACGCCGACGACCGCCTGCTGGTGGCGTACCCGGTGGGCGGGCCGACCCGGCGGGACCTGCTGCGGCACACGGCGCGCAACGTGGCGACCGGGCATCGGCGGACCCTCGGCGACGAGCCGTTCCTGGCCGTCGACGAGTTGTGGCTGGAGACCGACCGGCCGGCCGGGGTCGAGGTCGACGGCGAGCTGCACGGCCGTACGCCGGTGCACGTCGGGTTGGCCGCGAACGCGCTTCGGGTGATGGCACCGGTGGACAGCCCGGACCGCTGACCGGTCCGCCGGAGTCGCCGAGAGCGCTCCCATTCCTGCTCGGAGCGGATACCGGAAGAATGCTAAGACAAATAGACGGTCGACTATCTTTGATAGTCCACCGAAATTATCCGCGCGCAGTGGTGGCTAATGATTTCCGGGGGTAGTAGCAGACTCGACCGATTGATAGATCCACAAAGGATGGAGTGCATCATGTCAAGGTCAGTCCGCAACCTGACCCGGGCCCTGATCGCCACCGGCGCCACCGCCGCGACCGTGGCGGTGGCCGCCCCGCCGGCCAGCGCGGCCACCTACACCGGCTACAACCAGGGACCCTGCGCACAGGCCGCCGGCACGGCGTACCGCAGTCAGCTCAAGATTCCGGTCACCGAACTCAACGTGCCGCTGGTCAACTGGATCAACCAACCCGTCGGCTCGTTCAACGCGACCACCGCCTACATGACGATGAACGTCGAGTGGTGCACCAATGGCTCGCGGGTCACCTACGCGACCATCGCCCAGAGCAACGCCGACCGGACCACCGGCGGCGCGGCGTCCAACCTGGAGCGCAAGAGCTACCAGAAGGCCGGCACCCCGCCCACCGCGGTCGGGGGTCCCTACACGCTGGTCACGTCGGCGTCGTGGGGCCGCAACGCCACCGCGAACATCAGCGCCAACCCGTTCGGCATCGGCGGCCAGGCGAGTTTCGGCCTGGCCAACTTCACCTCGACGATGACCGTGAAGGTCTACCCGACCAACGGCACGGTGGAGTGCACCGGCACCTCCGGCGGCAACGCGGAGCCCTGCTCGCTGAACTACTGATCCGCCACCCGCGCGGCGCGCCCGGTTTCCGGCCGGGCGCGCCGCCCTCGGTGGGCAGGTGGGATCGCTGCGACAACGGGTATCCGGGGCGGATGAGGCCGGACCCGGACGCGGTGGACGTCGACCAGCCGCTGGCCGTGGACGTACCACCGGCGCCGCACGACGCCAGCGGCGAACGCGTACCGACGCGGGACCTGGCGGCGCTCGCGCCGGCCGCGCGGCCGGCGCGGCGCTGGACCCCGCGGCGGGTGGTGGCCACCCCGGCGGCGCTGGAGCATCCGCACGGCCGGCGGATCGTCGCCCGCGTCGAGGCCCTCGGCATCGAGGTCGAGCGGCTGCGCGCCAACCGCCTGACCGGTGTACGCGGGCAGACCGACCGGGAGACGTACGCGCGGGCGAAGTCCACCCTGGCGATCGTGGTGAGCCCACCCGCGCGGCGCACGCTGCAACCGATCGCCCCGAGCGCGGACTGGCGGTTCGACCTGGCCGAGGGGTGCCCGGCGCACTGCCAGTACTGCTATCTCGCCGGGTCGCTGACCGGCCCACCGGTCACCCGGGTCTACGCCGACCTGGACGGGATCCTCGCCGGCCTGGCCGACTACGCCGGCCGGGGCACGGTGACCAGCCGAAGCGCCGCGCGGGTCGAGGAGGGCACCACCTTCGAGGCGTCCTGCTACACCGACCCGCTGGCGCTTGAGCATCTGACCGGCAGCTGGCGGCGCGCGGTGGAGCACTTCGCCGCCTGGGACGCGCCGGTGCAACTGCGCTGGACCACCAAGTACGCCGACGTGGACACGTTCGTGGGGCTGCCGCACGCCGGGCGCACCCGGGTGCGGTTCAGCGTCAACGCCGCGCCGGTCAGCGAGCGGATGGAGGGTGGCACCGCCACCGTGCCGGACCGGCTCGCGGCGCTGCGCCGGCTGGCCCTGGACGGCTATCCGGTGGGGCTGACCGTCGCCCCGATCATCGCGGTGCCGGACTGGCGGCGCGAGTACGGCCTGCTCCTGGACCAGGTGGTGACGGCGGTCGCCGGGGTGCCGGAGCTGGACCTGACCGCCGAGCTGATCACCCACCGGTTCACTCCGGGCAGCAGGGAGGTGCTGCTCGGCTGGTATCCGCGTACCCGGCTGGAGATGGACGAGGCGACCCGCCGCCGCAAGTACGGCAAGTTCGGCGCGGTGAAGTACGTGTACCCGCGCGAGGTGATGACCGAGCTGCGCACCTGGTTCGAGCGGGAGCTCGTCGAGCGGGTGCCGGCCTGCCGGATCCTCTACTGGACCTGACCGGTGGCGTAGCATCGGCCGCCGTGGCCCTGATGCGTGTCGACTTCTTCTCCGAGGTGCTCGGTCTGAGCACGTCGATGACGGTGCTGCTGCCGCAGCGCACCTCGTCGCAGATCGGTCTCGCCGGCAACGCCCCGGCCGGCGACCCGCCGGTGCTCTACCTGCTGCACGGGCTCACCGACGACGACACCATCTGGCTGCGCCGCACCTCGATCGAGCGGTACGCGGCACCGCTCGGACTGGCCGTGGTCATGCCGCAGGCGGGCCGCAGCTTCTACTGCGACGAGGAGCACGGCAACCGGTACTGGACGTTCCTCAGCGAGGAACTGCCGGCGCTGTGCCACGACTTCTTCCGCCTCTCCGACGCCCGCGAGGACACCTTCGTCGCCGGCCTGTCGATGGGCGGCTACGGGGCGGTGAAGTGGGCGCTGCGCGATCCCGGCCGCTTCGCGGCGGCGGCCAGCCTCTCCGGCGCGCTGAACCTGGCGCACCGCCGGCACCACCCGGAGCGCCCGATCGACCCGGCGGTCTGGCACACCGTGTTCGGCGAGCGGAGTCCGGTCGGCACCGACGACGACACGGTGGCCCTGCTCGACCGGTACGGCGCGGACGGCGTCGAGGCGCCGGCGCTCTACGTCGCCTGCGGCACCGAGGACTTCCTGTACGACGACAACCAGCGCTTCGTGGAGGTCGCCCGGCGGCGGGGTGTCCCGGTCACCGTGGACTTCTCCCCCGGCGCGCACGACTGGGCGTACTGGGACGCCGGCATCCAGGACGTGCTGGCCTGGCTGCCGCTGCGACAGCGGCCGGCCGGCGGGACGTGAGTCCCGCCGGCCGGCCGTCGACCGTCAGCTCCGGCTGAGCAGCACCTTCAGCGCGCCGGTCTCCGCCGGGCTGGCGAACACGTCGTACGCCCGCATGATCTCGGCCAGCGGGAACCGGTGGGTCACCAGGTGCCCGGTGTCCAGCTGTCCGGCCACCAGCATGTCCAGCAGCCGGGGCGTCGTGTTCGTGTCCACCAGACCGGTGGTGATGGTGACGTTGCGGATCCACAGGTCCTCCAGGTGCAGCGTCGCCGGCCGGCCGTGCACGCCGACGTTGGCGACCCGACCGCCGGGGCGGACCAGCGTGGCGCACAGCTCGAAGGTGCCCGGTGTGCCGACCGCCTCGATCGCCACGTCAGCGCCGAGTCCGCCGGTCAGTTCGCGGACCACCGCGAGCGGGTCCTGCTCGGCGGCGACGGTGACGTCCGCGCCGAACTGCTTGGCCGCCTCCAGGCGGCTCGGCGCCTTGTCCACCACCACGATGTGCGCCGGCGAGAAGAGCTTCGCGGTCAGGATCGCGGCCAGCCCGATCGGCCCGGCCCCCACGATCACCACCGTGTCGCCGGGGGCGACCTGGCCGTTGCGCACGCCGACCTCGTACGAGGTGGGCAGGATGTCGGCGAGCAGCACCGCCGCCTCGTCGGACACCGAGGCCGGCAGCCGGTACGTGGACAGGTCGGCGAACGGGACCCGGGCGTACTCGGCCTGCACGCCGTCGACCGTGTGGCCGAGGATCCAGCCACCGCCGCCGAGGCACTGCCCGTAGCTGCCCTCCCGGCAGTAGCGGCACGTCCCGCACGCGGAGATGCAGGACACCAGGACGCGGTCACCGACGGACCGGTCGGTCACGCCGTCGCCGACCTCGACCACGGTGCCGACCGCCTCGTGGCCGAGCACCCGGCCGGGCCGCACCTCGGGCACGTCTCCACCGAGGATGTGCAGGTCGGTGCCGCAGATCGTCACGGCGTCCACCCGAATGATCGCGTCCCGGGGATCGAGGATGGTCGGGTGCGGGACCTCGGTCCAGGACCTCCTGCCGGGGCCGTCGTACACGAGTGCCTTCATGGCTGCTCCTTCCGCCGTCGTCACCCTTCACGCTGCCCCGCGACGGGGCGGGTGGGCAGGGTCGGACGGCCCGCCGGACCGGCCGGACGTCCCGGCGGGGCGTCAGCGGGGGTCAGCGGGCGGAGGCGCGGGCGACCGGCACGTCGAAGTAGGTGTCCGGGTAGGGCTCGTCGCGGTAGCGGTAGTGCCACCACTCGCGGTCGTAGTTGACGAACCCGGCCCCGGTCATCACCTCGCGCAGCAGGTCCCGGTTGGCGCGGGCGGTCGCGTCCACCGCCGGGCTGTCGGTGTGGGCCAGCGGGTCGAAGCAGTCGAAACCGGTGCCCATGTCGACGCTGTTGTCCGGGAACCGCCGCGCCCGGGGCGCGGTGCACGGCACGAGCGGTCGCGCCGGGTCGTACGCGGGCTGCTCGGGGGTGGGCACGTCGACCAGGGTCAGGTCGACGGTGCTGCCCCGGCTGTGCGCGGTCGGCGCGCCGAGGTAGCCCCGGTCGAACAGCTCCGACTTCGGCACCCGGGGGTAGAACTCGCCCTTGGTCTGCTCCTCGCCGGGACGCCGGCCCCACGCCACGAAGTCCTCGACGGCGCGCCGCGGGCGGTAGCAGTCGTACACCTTGAGGCCACGATCCCGGGCCAGCGCGGCGTCCTGCGCCCGGCGCAGCGCCGCCGCGGCGGGCCGGGTGAGCAGGCACAGCGGCTCGGCGTAGCCGGCGACGGGGCGGCCGACGAAGTTGTGCGCGGTGGCGTACCGGATGTCGGCGCGGATGCGCGGGTCGACGTCGGTGAGCACCACCAGGTCCGGGGCGGGGCCGGCGGTCGGCGCGGCGGTGGGCGTCGGTGCCGGCGGCGGATCCTGCTCCGACGCCGGGCGTGCGCAGCCGCCGCCGAGCGTGGCGAGCACGAGCAGCGCCGTGAGGTGGACTCCGGCCCCCGGCCGCCGCGTCGCCCGTAAACCGGCCATGAATCGATTTTACTCCGAAAGGTTTGCTTTTCCGGACAAGTCGGACGGTCGAGGTGAGACCAGAGAGGCGATCCCCTCGATCCGCTCGTCAGGGCCGGCCGTCGTACCGCCGCCGCGCCCGGTGCCGCATGACCAGGGCGAGCGCCAGCAGCAGCCCGCCGCCGGCCGCCGTGCCGAGCGCGGGCCAGGGCGACGTCCGGCGGCCGTCGAGCCGACCACTGGCGGCCGCCTGCCGGGCGTCGCCGGTGGCGGTCGGCAGCGGCGCGGCGGACGGGGAGGCGTCCAGCTCGCCGGGGTCGACCAGGCGGCCGACCGCCGCGGTGCGCGGCACCGAGAAGCCCCAGTCCAGCAACGCGGCGCCCTGCTCCCAACCCCGGGCCGGCCGCGGCTCCGCGCCGAGCAGCGTGACCACCAGGCGGCGGCCGTCGCGTTCGGCCGCCCCGACGTAGGTGTGCCGGGCGAGGTCGGTGAAGCCGGTCTTGCCGCCCAGCGCACCCGGGTAGCGGTCGACGAGCTGGTTCTCGTTCTGGATCTCGAAGCCCTTGGTGCGCTGCGCCGGCTGGGCGGGGATCCGGTGGGTCGCGGTCAGCGCGTACCGGCGGAACGTCGGGTCGGCGAAGCACTCCCGGGCGATCAACGCCAGGTCGTACGCGCTGGTGAACTGCCCCTCGCCGTCCAGCCCGGACGGGGTCACCGCGTGGGTCTGCCGCGCGCCCAGATGGCGCGCGTGCGCGTTCATCGCCCGGACCCCACCGGCCGCCCCGTCCGACCCGCCGCCGAGGCGGGCCAGCACGTTGGCCGCCTCGTTGCCGGACTGCAACAGCAGACCCAGCCAGACCGTCTCGACGCGGTAGCGGCCGCCGGCCACCAGCCCGACCGCCGAGGAGCCGGGTTCGATGTCCATGTCCTCGTCGGTGACCGTGACGACCTGGTTCGGGTCCAGCCGGGGCAGCATCGTCGCGGCGAGCAGCAGCTTCTGCACGCTGGCCGGCGTGCCGTACTCGTGTGGGCCGCACCCACCCAGCACCTGCCCGGTGTCCAGGTCCGCGACCAGCCACGACGTCGCGGTCACCCCGGGCGGCCGGGTGGCCCCGGCGGGGATGACCAGCCCGGCGGTGCCCAGTGCCGGACCGCCGACGACCCGCTCCGCCGGCACCGCCGGGGGCGGCGAGGGACGCGGCGGTCGGGACACCCGGGGTGCCGGCACGCGTGGGCACGGCGCGTCCGCCACGCGCGATCCCATCGGAGTACGCGCCGCCGGGTCCACCACGCCAGGCGCTCCGGGAGCCTTCGGGGACGTGGGCCGGTGCGTTCGCGCCGACGCCACGGCCGGGGTGACCGGGACCAGCAGGCCGGGCAGGAGAACGGCGGTCGCCGTGGCCGCCAGCAACCGAACTCTCATGCTCCTGACCCTAGTCGGCAAGATCGGCATGGTGGGCGTGGTTGGCCCGCCCGGCGATCCTCGCCGCGCCGCCCCGGTCGGCGTCGACAGGTCAGCGGGCGGGCCACCGGTCATGGATCGGCACAGATCCACCCTGAGGCGCCCGTCACCGGCCCACGGTCAGTGCCACCCCCTGGTGCCGGTTCAGCGTGCCGGGCGCGGTCAGGGCGACCCAGCCGCCTCGGATCAGGACCAGCTCGATCAGCTCGTCGACGGCGTCGTCGATCACGTCGGGGTGCTCGGCGTCAGTCGCCGGGACCAGGGTGTTCCCGTCGTCACTGAGCCGGGCCGGGTAGAACAGCGACTCGTCGACGGCGAGCATCTCCGGCCGGGCGGTCCGGGCGGCGAGCCAGGCGTCCGGCATGCCGGACGCGACCCTGCCCGCCGCGGCCCGTCGGTCGATCAGCGCGACCGCCTCGGCCTCCCGGCGGTGCAGATAGTCGTCGAGGGTTTCCCGGATCCGGGCCGACAGCACGGGCAGGGCGCTCGTCAGCAGGTTGCCCCGGACGACGCCCGCCAGCCGCCCACAGTTCACCGAGAGCTGCCGGAACGGACCGGTGACCCGGTCCTCCCCGACGATCACCAGCGGCGCCGGGTGCAGCCGGGCGTACGCGCCGAGCGCCGCATCGACCCGCCGGAGGTAGTCGGTGTCCGGGCCGGTCGGCCGGTCGGCCCGCCCGGGCCGGTCGGCCCGCCCCCGGCCGAGGGCCACCGGCCGCGCGGCACGAATCGGGAACGCGCGGGTGAGCGCGGGGAGCAGGCTGTCGGCCACGCCGTCGAAGAGACGGGCCTGTCCGGCGTTCAACGCGAGCACCAGGTGCCGGGGCGTCCGGTGCAGCGCCCGGACCAGGTCCCGGGTGGCGAAGGTGGGATCCACCACGGCCCGGTCCCGCACCGGCACCGGCAGCCGCACGAGGTCACCGGTGGACGCCGACGCGTACACGGCGAGCGCGGTGGCCGCCGGGCCCCGCCGCGCCTGGTCGACGAGGTCCCGCAACCGGCGTACGGCCGGCGCCGCCGCCTCCGGCCGCAACTCGGCGCGGACCCGCTCGACCGCCTGCCCGGCGAGGGCCTCCAGGCGCAGGAGGTCGGCGTGCGCCAGCTCGGCGGCCGGCGTGGTGGTCAGCAGCAGCGAGATCGCCGGGTACTCCCGGACGGCCTGCAGGGCGGTGATCTGGCCGGGGGATGGTACGGCGACCGCCGGGCGGCGCGGGGCGGAACGGATTCGGGTCGACATGTGCCCTCCTGTGGATCGGACCGGTCAGTAACCCCGCCAGGCCAGTTGCATGAGCAGGCGGCGGGCGTCGTCGGAGTGGGCGGCGGTGACGGTCACGTCGTAGCTGGCGGCGGCGAGGCGGCGGGTCGAGGTGAAGTCCCGTACGCCCCGGGTGGCGGCGTGAGCGACGCCGGCCGCGGCGGCGCCCCAGAGGGCGCCGGCCGCGGTGGTCACCGGCAGCACCAGCCACCACGCCTCGCGGGTGAACACGGACAGCAGCAGGCCGATGAGGACGCCGAGCCAGGCGCCGCTGGCCGCTCCGGCGGCGGCAGCCCGCGGGGTGGTCATCCGGCCGAGCACGGTCTCCACGAGCCGCAGGTCGGTGCCGACGATGGTGGCGTGCCGCACCGGGAAGCCGCTGTCGGAGAGGTGGTCCACGGCCCGCTGGGCGGCCGCGTACGTCGGGTAGGTGCCGACGGTTGCCCGGGCGGCGGTGTCCGGGTCCGTGGGCAGCGGCAGCTGGGTCATCGGATACCTCCGGGTGGCTCAGGAACCGACGGGCGTACGGGGGCCGGCGTCGCCGTCCGTCACCGGCGCGCGCCGGGTGGCGGCCAGGCTCCACACGATCGACACGGCGAGGGTGGCGACGATGACGCCGAGGGTGACCGGGATCGGCAGCTTCCCGACCGGCGTCTCCGACAGGATCAGCTTCACCCCGGCGAAGGCGAGCAGGACCGCCAGCCCGTAGTGCAGCTTGGTGAAGCGGCGCAGCAGCCCGGCCAGGCAGAAGTAGAGGCTGCGCAGGCCGAGCACGGCGAACGCGTTGGCGGTCCAGACGATGAACGTGCTGGTGGTGATCGCCAGCACGGCGGCCACCGAGTCGACGGCGAAGATCAGGTCGGTGGCCTCGACCGCGACCAGTACGACGAACAGCAGGGTGGCCACCCGTCGCCCGTCGCGGCGGACGAAGAACCGGTCGCCGTGGTAGCGGGCGTCGGTGGGGACGATCCGGCGGACCGCCCGGACCACCAGGTTCCGGTTGGGGTCGATCTCCTGGTCGTGCTGGAAGGCCATCTTCCAGCCGGTCCAGAGCAGGAAGGCACCGAAGACGTACGCGGTCCAGAAGAACGTCTCCAGCAGTTCCGCGCCGACGAAGATGAACACCAGGCGGAACAGCAGCGCGCCGACGACGCCCCAGAAGAGCACCTTGTGCTGGTACGCCGGGGGCACCGCGAAGTAGGTGAAGATCAGCGCGAAGACGAAGACGTTGTCGACCGAGAGCGCCTTCTCGATCAGGTATCCGGCGTAGTAGGTGCCGGCCGCCTCGTCGCCCTGCCACAGCCAGAGCACCACGCCGAAGGCGAGGCCGGCGGCGATCCAGACGGTCGACCAGATCGCGGCCTCGCGGAAGCCGATGACGTGGTTGTCGCGGTGCAGGAACAGGTCCACCGCGAGCATCAGGGCGATGGCGACGGTCAGCGCCACCCAGGCCCACCACGGGACAGGGAAGGACATCGGACTCCCTTCGACCGGCCGGCGTACGTCGCCGGCGAGCTGGCCGAAGGTCTCCCCGGACCGCCGTGGCGGCGGCCCGCACCGCCGGGACCCGGGTGGGTCCGTACTGACGGCGGCGCGTCCGGTGGCGGGTACTCCCCCTCGAACTACGCACCATTATTCACGAAGTGTGGTTCGCTTGTCTAGGGTCACGGTTCCCCGCGCCACCCCCGCGGCCGGGCAGCCGGGCGGTTGAACCTTTCCGCACCCGCCCCCGTATCCATCGACGCAAG
Organism: Micromonospora endolithica; assembly: GCF_003626595.1. Classification (GTDB taxonomy): domain Bacteria; phylum Actinomycetota; class Actinomycetes; order Mycobacteriales; family Micromonosporaceae; genus Micromonospora; species Micromonospora endolithica. The sequence goes on from NZ_RBAK01000001.1 coordinate 1,159,122, forward strand.
CAGCGGACGGATCCGGATCGCCGTGGGAGCGATCCCGGGGATGTTCGCCGACGTTCCTCGGATGGACCGGCAAGGGTTCCACCGACCTGGCGCGGAGTCTCGCCGGCCCGCCGCCGTCGCCCTTCCACCCCCTCCGATCCGCACCGCGCCCGGGTACACCGACACCGTCGGTCCGCGCGCGGTCCCACCCCCAAAGGAGAGGTGCATGGTCACGCGTACACAGAAACAGGCCGTCCTCAAGCTCGGCGGTGTCGGCGCCGTCGCCGCCCTGCTGCTCGGGGCGGGACTACAGCTGGCCTCCGCCGGCGAGGACGACCGGGGTACGCGGGCCGCCACCGCGATCACGGTGAGCTGCCCGACGGTCGCCGACCGGCTCGGTGCGGTGCCGGCGGCCGCACGGGCGGGCGTGGACCAGGAGCTGCGCAACCTGGAACAGCAGATCGCCAACGTCAACGCCCGGCTGGCCCGGGAACCGGAGCAGGCCGCCAACCAGCTCAACGACATCGCCGGAAAACGCCGGGCGGTGCTCGACCGGATCCGGCTGAACATCACCCGGGTCGGCGGCACCGCCCCGGCCGGCCTGGAATCCCTCGCCGGCTGCGCGGCGAACGACGACGCCGGAAACGCCGGCAATGGAAACAACGCCGGCAACGGCGGCAATGGAAACGCCGACGCCGGTGGGAACGCGGGGAACGGCGACGCCGCCAACGGGAACCCCGCCGCCGTGCGTACGGTGAACTGCCCGAGCGTCAGCGACCGGCTGCCCGCGATCCCGGCCGGCGCGGCGGCCGGCGTCGAGCGGGAGTTGGCCAACCTGGACCGGGAGATCGCCAACGCCAACGCACGACTGGCCCGGCTGGCGGTCCGGCCGGAGGGCGGCCCGAACTTCGTCCAGAACGCCATTCTCGGGCCGCTGGCGAGCAAGCGGACCGCGGCCCTGGACCGCATCGAGATCAACATCAACCGGGCCGGTGGTCAGCGACCGAACCTGGACGCCCTGGCCACCTGCGGCCTGAACTGAAGATCCGTCAATACCCTGGGGACTTCCTCACAACCTGTTGTCCGCCACGTCACCGTCCGACTAGAACCGGAGCAACGATCGCCCGGATGTCCCGGCGTCGGTGGCGAGGTGATGACGGTGGCGCTGATCTCCTACGACGACGCCGACTCGGTGGCCTTCGCCGCCACCCGTGAGATACCCGCGCCCGGCCTGCACCACTGGCGGCGCGCGGTGCACCACCACCTGCGCGTCCGTGCCGGCACCACCCTGCTCGACCTCGGTGCCGGCACGGGCGTCTGGGCGTCGGCGTTCACCACCTGGTTCGGCGTACGGGTGGTGGCGGTGGAACCGGCGGTGGCCATGCGGGACCGCTGCGCGTACCGACCGCTGGTCGGCGGGGACGCGGGCGCGCTGCCCCTGGCCGATTCCAGCGTGGACGCGGCCTGGCTGTCCACCATGCTGCACCACGTGCCGGACCTCGACGCGGCGGCCCACGAGCTGCGCCGGGTGCTCCGGCCGGGCGCCCCGGTGCTGATCCGCTCGCCGTTTCCCGGCCGGCACCAGCGGATCGGGTTGTTCCACTGGTTCCCGGAGGCGGTGCGGGTGCTGCGCACCTACCCGGACCTGCCTCGGGTGCGCGCGGCGTTCGCCGCGGCCGGCTTCCCGGTCAGCAGCGTGGAGCCGGTCGCGCAGACCACCGCCCCGTCGCTGGCGGACTTCGCGCGGCACCTGGACCGGCGGGCCCACACGCCGCTGCAACTGATCAGCGACGACGAGTACGCCGCCGGGGTGGCCCGGCTGCACGCCGCCGCGCCGCACGCCACCGGGCCGGTCGTGGACCATCTCGACCTGCTCGTGCTGCGCTGAGCACGGCCGGAGCCTCCTCAGCCGGGCGGCGCCTCGCCCCGTTCCCGCAGGTAGTCGTAGAGCGCCGCCGAGGCGCGCAGCCGCCGTAGGCTGCGCCGGTGCAGGTCCTGCTCGCGCCGGGCCAGCTCGGCACGGACCCGCTGGGCGCTGCCGGTGGTGCGCAGCTCGTCCAGCACCGCCGCGACGATCTCCCACGGGTAGGCCCCCCGGCGCAGCAGGGTGACCACCTGCGCGGCGCGCAGCTCCGCCGCGTCGTACACCCGGTAGCCGGTGCCCGGCTCACGCACCGGACGCAGCAGGCCGCGCGCCTCCCACAGCCGCAACTGGGACGTTCGGACGCCGACCAGGTCGGCGACCGCGCCGATCCGCACTCCCCGGCGCGGCGCCGGTACGGCCACGGCCGGGCTGGCCACCACCGTCTCGAACGCGCCGAGCACACGCCGGATCTCGGCCCGCTCCCGGTCCAGTTCGGCATGGCCGCCGTCGAGCGCCGCCAGCGCCGCCGGCAGGTCACCCCGGTGCACCGCGGCCATGACCTCCCGGGTACGCGACCAGCCGTGCCCCTCGGCGAACCGGCGCGCGACGGTCAGCGCGCGGGCGTGCGCGGCGGTGAAGATCCGGTAGCCGGCCGGGGTCCGGGCGACCGGTGGCAGCACCCCGAGGTCCACGTAGTTGCGCACCTGCTGCACCGAGATCCCGACCGTGGCGGCCAGGTCGACCGCCCGCAGCCGATCGGGTTCCACCGTGCTCACCGGGCCACCCTACCGCTTCCATGTTCGTTTGAGACTTTCGGTTCACTTCCGGTCATCCCACGGTGCTGAGCGCGACCAAAGTCTCCACATGGGCGTGAATGAGAGAATTGAAAGTCGACCAGCTCACCGACGGCGGCGTCCGCCGCCCTGATCGCGAAGGGTCCGCATGCAGCAGCCAGCATCGTCCGCCGCCGACAGCCACGACATGATCGAGGTACGCGGCGCGCGGGAGAACAACCTCGACGCCGTCTCGGTCGACATCCCCAAGCGCCGGTTGACCGTCTTCACCGGGGTGTCCGGTTCCGGCAAGTCCTCGCTCGTCTTCGGCACCATCGCCGCGGAGTCCCAGCGGCTGATCAATGAGACCTACAGCGCCTTCCTCCAGACGTTCATGCCGAGCCTCGGTCGACCCGACGTCGACTCGCTGCGCAACCTCACCCCGGCGATCGTGGTCGACCAGGAGCGGATGGGGGCCAACTCCCGCTCGACGGTGGGCACCGCCACCGACGCGTACGCGATGCTGCGGATCGTCTTCAGCCGCCTCGGCCGGCCGCACGTCGGCGGGGCCGGCGCGTTCAGCTTCAACCTGGCCGAGGGCATGTGCCCGACCTGCGAGGGCCTCGGCCGGGTGTCCGACCTGGACGTGAACGAGCTGGTGGACGTGGAGCGCTCGCTCAACGACGGCGCGATCACGGTGCCCAACTTCGCCGTCGACTCGTGGTACTGGCAGACCATCGTCGGGTCCGGGCTCTTCGACCCGGACACGAAACTCCAGGACTACACCCCCGAGCAGTGGCAGGACCTCCTGCACAAGCCCGCCACGAAGATCAAGGTGGGCAGCAACAGCTGGACCTACGAGGGTCTGGTCGTCAAGGTGCGGCGGCTCTACCTGAGCAAGGACCGCGAGTCGATGCAGGGGCACATCCGCGCCTTCGTCGACCGGGCGGTCACGTTCACCACCTGCGCCGAGTGCGGGGGCACCCGGCTCAACGCCGCCGCCCGGTCCTCCCGCATCGCCGGCCGGAACATCGCCGACTGCGCGTCGATGCAGATCAGCGACCTGGCCGCGTTCGTCCGGGCGATCGCCGACCCGTCGGTGGCCCCGCTGGTGGAGTCACTGGGTGACCTGCTCGACTCGCTGGTGGAGATCGGCCTGGGCTACCTCAGCCTGGACCGCGAGTCGGCCACCCTGTCCGGCGGCGAGGCACAGCGGGTGAAGATGGTCCGGCACCTCGGCTCGCCGCTGAGCGACGTCACGTACGTCTTCGACGAGCCCACCGTCGGCCTGCACCCGCACGACATCGCCCGGATGAACGACCTGCTGCGGCGGCTGCGGGACAAGGGCAACACGGTGCTGGTGGTCGAGCACAAGCCGGAAACCATCGCCATCGCCGACCACGTGGTCGACCTGGGCCCCGGCGCGGGCAGCGCGGGCGGCCGGATCTGCTTCACCGGCGACGTGGCGGGGCTACGCCGCTCCGGGACGCTCACCGGCCGGCACCTGGACCACCGGGTCCGGCTGCGCGACCGGGTACGCCGGCCCACCGGCCAGCTGCCGATCCGCAACGCCGATCTGCACAACCTGCGCGACGTCAGCGTCGACCTGCCGCTGGGGGTGCTCACCGTGGTGACCGGGGTGGCCGGGTCGGGCAAGAGTTCACTCATCCACGGGTCGCTGCGCCGCCGCGAGGGGGTGGTCGTGGTCGACCAGTCCCCGATCCGGGGATCCCGGCGGAGCAACCCGGCCACCTACACCGGCCTGCTCGACCCGATTCGTACCGCCTTCGCCAAGGCCAACGGCGTGAAGGCCGCCCTGTTCAGCGCGAACTCGGAGGGCGCCTGCCCGACCTGCAAGGGCATCGGCCTGGTCTACACCGACCTGGCGATGACCGCCGGAGTCGCGTCGGTCTGCGAGCGCTGCGAGGGCCGTCGCTTCACCGACGAGGTGCTCACCTACCGGCTACGTGGCCGGAACATCAGCGAGGTGCTCGCGATGCCGGTCGACGCGGCCCGTGAATTCTTCCCCGGCGGCGCGGCGCGGGCGATCCTCGACCGGCTCGCCGACGTCGGGCTGAGCTACGTCACCCTCGGCCAGCCGCTGACCACCCTCTCCGGCGGTGAGCGGCAGCGGCTCAAGCTGGCCATCCAGATGGCCGAGAAGGCCAGCACGTACGTCCTCGACGAGCCCACCACCGGCCTGCACCTCGCCGACGTGGACCAGCTCCTCGCGCTGCTCGACCGCCTCGTCGACGGCGGCGACACGGTGATCGTCATCGAGCACCACCAGGCGGTGATGGCGCACGCGGACTGGCTGATCGACCTGGGCCCCGGAGCGGGGCACGACGGTGGCCGGGTCGTCTTCACCGGCACCCCGGCCGACCTGGTCGCACACGGCGACACGCTCACCGCCCAGCACCTGCGCGAGTACGTCCACCGCTGACGGGGCGGCGGGTCCCGGCGCCGGCCTGGTGGCACCGGGACCCGGCCCGCGCGGGAGGATCAGCCGAGGCGGCGCAGCCAGCGCCGCTGCCACGGTGTCTCCACCGCTCGCGGCCGGTAGTGCGCGCGTACCCACGGCACGGCCTGCGCGGCGGGCAGTCCGTCGAGGATGGCCAGCGCTGCCAGCGCCGTGCCGGTGCGGCCGGTGCCGCCCCGGCACGCCACCTCCACCCGTTCACCGTCGCGGGCCCGGTCCAGCGCCTCCCGCAGGGCGTCGAGCGCGTCGGCCCGGTCCAACGGGACCCAGAAGTCCGGCCACCGCACCCGCCGGTGCCGCCACGCCGGCACCGGGCCCTCCGCCAGCAGCAGGGTGAAGTCCGCCGGCCCGACCGGATCACCGAGGCGGCGTCCCCGCACGGCGGCACCACCGGGCAGCACGACCACCCCCGGCGAACCCGCCCATTCCTGTCCCTCAGCCACCGGTCACCCCTCCCGCTCCCGCCGTCGTCCCTCCCACCCTGCCAGGCCCGCCCCTCCCCCGCTCTCCCGTCCCCGCGATCTTGCACATTCGGTCGCCGGGTCGCCCCGACAAGCGCCTTTCGCGGAGACGACGACCGCAAGATCGCGGGAGCCTGGCGGGGCGGCGTGCTCAGTGGGCGCCGTCGTGGTCCCTTGGGGAGGGCGACGCGTCGGACCAGGCGCTGCGGTAGAGCGTGCCGCGGCCGGCCGGGTCGGGCACCCCGTGCGGGCCGGTGGGCGCCGGGTCCGACTCCACCGGGATGGCGGCGGCGCGCCGGGCGCGGATGACCCGGGACACCACGAACCAGCCGACGGCCGCGACGACGGCGAGGATCACCACCTTCTGGAGGGTGCCGGCGTACCCCTCGACCAGGTGCCAGTTGTCGCCGAGCAGGTAGCCGGCCATCACGAAGGTGGTGTTCCAGATCAGGCTGCCCAGCGTGGTGTAGAGGGCGAACGTGCGGATCGGCATCCGCTCCACCCCGGCCGGGATCGAGATGAGGCTGCGGAAGATCGGGATCATCCGCCCGAAGAACACCGCCTTGGTGCCGTGCCGCAGGAACCACTCCTCGGTGCGGTCGACGTCGCTGAGCTTCACCAGTGGCAGCCGCTCCACGATCGCCCGCGTCCGTTCCCGGCCCAGCGCGGCGCCGATCCAGTACAACGCGAGCGCGCCGACCAGCGACCCGAGCGTGGTCCAGAAGATCGCGCTGACCAGACTCATCCGGCCCTGGGCGGCGACGAAGCCGGCCAGCGGGAGGATCACCTCGCTGGGGATCGGCGGGAAGAGGTTCTCCAGGGCGACCGCCAGGCCCGCGCCGGGTCCACCCAACCGCTCGACCAGATCGGTGACGGCTCCGACCAGGCCGTCCTGGGGAGGCGCGGCCTCCCCGGTGGCGGTGCCGGCGGCGAGCAGCGCGTGCGCGGTACGAGACATGCCTACACGCTACGAACCGTTCCTGAGAGCCATTCACCAGGCCCACCGCCTAAGCTGCGGGGCATCGCGGGAGAGGAACCCATCGTGCGTACGCCATTGCGCCTCGTCGTCGCCCAGCCACCGTGCGTGGCGTACGACGTGGTCGCGAACGCGGCCCACCACGCCGCCGCGGTCCGGGCGGCGGGTGCCCGGGTGGTGGTGTTTCCCGAGCTGTCGCTGACCGGGTACGAGCTGGACGCCCCGGTCGTCGACGAGGACGACCCACGGTTGACCGCACTGGTCCGGGCGTGCGCCGACACCGGCACCCTCGCCCTGGCCGGCGCGCCGGTACGCGGCGACCACATCGCCACGCTCGCGGTGGACGGCACGGGAGCGCGGGTGGCGTACCGGAAGATGTTCCTCGGCGGGGCGGAGCCCGGCCGCTTCTCCCCCGGCACCGAGCCGGCGGTCCTGGACGTGGACGGTTGGCGCGTCGGCCTGGCGATCTGCAAGGACACCGGGGTGCCGGAGCAGGCGGCGCGGACGGTGGCCCTCGGCGTGGACGTGCTGGCCGCGTCCATGGTGGACGAGGCCCGGGACGCGGCGGTGCAGGACGATCGGGCGCGACTGATCGCCACCACCCACCGCGTGCACGTGGCGGTGGCGAGCTGCGCCGCGCCGACCGGAGGCGGCTTCGGCACGCCCGCCGGCCGGTCGGCGGTCTGGTCGCCGGAGGGAAGGGTCCTGGTACGGGCCGGTACCGAGCCGGGTGAGAGCGCCGGAGTCACCCTCGGCTGAGGACGGATCCGCCGCCGAGGGTGAGTGACCGCGATACCGGGGTCAGGTCGCCGGGACCTGCTGCTCGGCCCATTCGGCGACCCGCCGCGCGCTCTCCTCCTCGGAGAGGTCCTCGACCCGGGTCATGATCGACCACCGCACGCCGAACGGGTCCCGGATGCTGGCGTACCGGTCGCCGGACGCGAACGTGGACGGTGCCTCGCGAACGACGGCGCCGGCGGCCACCGCACGATCGACCACGGCGTCGACGTCCGGGCAGTAGAGGCCGATGGAGTAGCAGTCGCGATCCCCCTCGGGGGCGGCGACGAGCCCGAAGTCGGGCATCGGTTCCCCGAGTTGCAGCAGTCCGTGACCGAAGTCGAGGTCGGCGTGGGCCACCACACCACCCATCTCGGTCACCGCGACGACCCGCGCCCCGAAGATCTTGTGGTAGAAGTCGATGGCTCCGCGCGCGTCCGGGATGGCCAGGAAGGGAGTCAGGCTGGTGGCGCCGTGCGGCGTACCGTTCGTGGTGTGCTGGCCGTCGGCGGCTCGGCTGGTGGCAGTCATGGCCCGAATCGTAGGGACGCCCGGCGTGGACCGGCTTGAAGATTCGCGACAGGCGCCCGCCTGTTCCGGCCGCGCCGCCGGATCACCGCCGAACGGCCGGCGTTCTAGGATGTCCGGCGTGGCACTGCCCCCACCCCTCGCCTCCGGTCGGGACGCCGACGTCTACCCGCTCGACGACGACCGGGTCCTGCGCCGCTACCGCCTCGGCGGCGACGTCGCCGCCGAGGCGGCGGTGATGGACCACCTGCACGCGCGCGGCTACCCGGTTCCCCGCGTCCACCACGCGGCGGGTCCGGACCTCGTGCTCGACCGGTTGACCGGGCCGACGCTGGCCGAGGCGGTGCTCGGCGGCGCGGTGGACGCCGGACGGGCCGCCCGGATCCTGGCCGACCTGCACCGCCGGCTGCACGCCCTGCCCGCCCGTCGCGCGGCCGATCCCGCCGACCGGGTGCTGCACCTCGACCTGCATCCGCAGAACATCCTGCTCACCGCCGCCGGCCCGGTGGTCATCGACTGGGGCAACGCCACCGAGGGGCCACCCGGCCTGGACGTCGCGATGTCCGCGGTGATCCTCGCCGAGGTCGCCACCGAGGCCGACTCCCCGGTGTCCGGCCCGGCGCGGGACGTGCTCGTCGGCTACCTGGCGGAGACCGGGCCGCTGCCCCTGCTGGAGCGGAGCGTCGCGCTCCGGGCGGAGCTCGGACCCCTCGGTCCCGAGCGACTCGGGCAGGCGGCGGCCCTCGTCCGGCGGCTCGCCCCGACCGCCACCGGTGGACCGGCGTGACCGGCCCGCCGGTGCCGGGCCCGGCGGCGGGCGGACGTGGCCGGGTGGCCGGGCTGTGGCGGTACCCGGTGAAGTCGATGCGGGGTGAGCGGCTGACCGCCGTCGAGGTCGGCCCGGCCGGGCTGGCCGGAGACCGGACACTGGCCCTGCTCGACCGGCGCACCGGCCGGGTGGTCAGCGCGAAGGACCCGCGACGGTGGCGGTCCATGCTCGGCCTCCGGGCCACCGGCGGCGACCCGGTCCGGATCACCCTGCCGGACGGAAGCGTGGTGTCCGCCGCCGACGACGACCGGGACGAGCGGCTGTCCGCCGCGCTCGGCGCGCCGGTGACCGTGGTCGACACCCCGCCCGCCGGGGCCGTCCTGGACCGGGCCCGGCCCGAGGCGGTCCTGGCCGAGGGGATCACCGCCGAGGTGCCGGTGGAGGAGAGCCACCTCGGTGGGGCCGCACCGGGGACGTTCTTCGACTTCGCCCCGGTGCACCTGGTCACCTCCGCGAGCCTGGCCCGGGTGTCCGCGGAACTGCCCGGTGGGCCGGTCGACCCGATCCGGTACCGGCCGAACCTGCTGCTCGACGTGGACGCCGCCGCCGGGTTCGTGGAGAACGACTGGGTCGGGCGGGAGCTGCACGTCGGGCCGGAGCTGGTGCTGCGGGTGGTGGCGCCGACGCCGCGCTGTGCCGTACCGACGCTGGCGCACGGCACCCTGCCCGTCCAGGCCGACGCGCTCCGGGTGCCGGCCCGACTCAACCGGGTCGTCCCGGTGCCGCACCTTCCGGCGCAACCGTGCGTCGGCGCGTACGCGCTGGTGGTGCGGCCGGGGTGGGTGGAGCGGGGTGCGGTGGTGACGGTCGGCTGACCGTCGCTCAGTCGTCCCGGCCGCCGCGGGAGCCGGTGTCCACCCGGTCGAGCAGCGCGTCGAGCTGCGCCGCCACCGCCGGCGACAACCCCTCGTCCTCGACCGCCTCGACCACCTGCTCGCGCAGGTCCTCGAGCCGCTTGTCCCGGTCCTTCGGCCTGCTGCGGCTCAGGTCGACGAGGTCGTCGCGCAGCTTCTCGACCGTCTTCTGGTCGATCTCGCCGGTCTCCCGGGCCCGGGCCAGCAGGCCCACGAACTGCGCGGCCAGCTGCGGCAGGCTCACCTGCACCGGCCGACCGGTGACCGAAGGGGCGGGAGCGGCCGTGGTGGGTGCGGGCGGGGCGGAGCTGCGCGGGGTGCTGGCCGGCGCGCTGACCGTGGGGGTGGCCGGGCCGGCCGGACCGGCCGTGGTGGGCCGGTCGCCCAGGTCGCCGAGGGTCAGCGCCGCGACGAGCCCGACGATGAGCGCGAGGCCGGCCGCGACGAACACGGCGACCGGGCGGTCGGCGCGCCGACGCGCCGGTGACACCGGCACCGGGCGGGTGGCGCCGGGTGCCGGCGATGGGGCGACCCGGGCCGACCGGTCGACCAGGGTCGGCGGATGCGTCGCCCGGCCGGCCGGGATGCCGGCCGCCGGCCGGACGTCGGTGGGCGGTTCGACCGGCGGGACCGCGCCGAACCGGCTGGCGAGTCGGCCGGCGGTGGGCCGGCGCGCCGGATCGGCGTCGAGGCAGGCCAGGACGAGGTCGGCGACGGCGGCCGGGAGACCCGGCACGCGCGGCGGCGGCACCGGCGTGCGCCGGGCGTGCACGTCGAGGGCGTCCTCCCAGGTCTGCACCGGCAGCGGGGCCCGGCCGGTCAGGGCGCGGTAGAGCAGCGCGCCCAGGGCGTACACGTCGCTGGCCGGGTCGGGCGGGCCGGACCGCAGCCGTTCCGGCGCGAAGTAGGCGGGGGTGCCCATGAGCAGCTCACCGGTCTGCCCGGCGACCGGGTGGTGCGGCCCGGCGAGCGCGGCGATGCCGAAGTCGAGCACCTTCGCGCCGGTCCCGGTGAGCATGACGTTGCCCGGTTTGACGTCCCGGTGCACGACGCCGATGCGGTGGGCGGCGGCGAGGGCGTCGGCGACCTGCCCGGCCATCCGGACGGCCTCCGGCCAGGGCAGCGGACCGGCGTGGAGCCGGTCGGCGAGGTTGCGCCCGTCGACCAGTTCCATCACCAGGTAGGGCACCACGACGCCGCCGGCCAGGCTCGCTTCGCCGTAGTCGTACACCTGGGTGACGTGCGGGTGGCTCAGCCGGGCGGCGGCGCGGGCCTCGCGCCGGATGGTGGCCCGCAGCTGCGGGTCGGCGGCCAGTTCCCCGGCGAGGGCCTTCACCGCGACGGGCCGGCCCAGCACCTCGTCGTCGGCGCGCCAGACCTCGGACATCCCGCCGCGGCCGATGCGCTCGCGCAGGACGTACCGGTGGTGCAGCCGGAGGCTGGTGGTGAACGACGACATAGAGCCCCAGTGTGCCTGCCCCGCACCGCGGCCCACCACCCCGCCGGTCCGGTCTGCCACCCGGCGGCGCCGATGTCCCGGTTTCGACCGGCCTGCCGGGTGGCCGGGCTCACCCGGCGGGCCCGGCGATCGCGGTCAGGAGCAGCGTGGCGCGCGGGGCACCGGGGCGGGTTGGATGCGGTCCGCGACGCGTCGCAGGACGGCGGCGACGGCCAGGCGGGGCGCGGCGAGTGGCACGGCGCGCGGGCGTTCCGGCCGGACGGGGGCGTCCGGCCGCGCCGAGTTCACGTGCCGGAGCACCGCGTCGACGGCGAGGACGTAGCCGGTCGGCTGTTCCATGGTCATCTCCTCGGGACAGGTCCGGTGGAGGTCCGGACGACGAGTTCGGTGGGCAGCAGGACGTGTCCGGCGGCCGGGTCCTCGGGGGGGTCGAGCAGCAGTTCGGCCAGCCGTCGCCCCTTCTCCTCGGCGGGTTGGCGCACGGTGGTCAGACCCGCCTCGGCCGCCTCGGCGATGTCGTCGAAACCGGTCACCGCGCACGGTGGCCCGCCGGTCCCGGCGAGGGCGTCCAGGACGCCGAGGGCCAGCACGTCCGAGCAGGCCAGGATCGCCGTCGGACGATCGGGGCCGGCGAGGACCGCGGCGACCGCCGCGGCGGCGGCCGTCCGGCTGTTGCCGGCGGCGCTGAGCAGGGTCAGCTCCGGCCAGGCCACCCCGACCTCGGCGAACGCGTCGGCGAACCCGGCGAGCCGGCCGCGGGTGGTCGGGTGCGGCACGTCGGTGACGTCGGCGAGGCGCAGCTCCCCCGACGGGACGCCCGGCAGGACGGTGTCACCGAGCAGCGCGACCCGGCGGTGGCCGAGACCGACCACGTGCGCGGCGGCGGTGCGGGCGGCGGCCCGCTCGTCGATGCCGACGAACCGGTCCGCCGGGCCGGCGTCGGCCCGGGGGGCGGTGGTGACGAAGGGCAGGTTGCGGGCCCGGATCGCGTCCAGCGCCCAGCTCTCGTCGCCGGCGCAGTAGACGCAGAAGCCGTCGACGGCGGCGCTCTCCACGGCCCGCCGGGCACCGGGCGCGTCGTCCGGCAGCGGCACCAGCAGCAGGCTGGTGCCGTGCCGCTCGGCCGCGCCGGCGACGCCGGCCAGGAAGCGGACCGCGAAGGGGTCGGTGAAGGCGTACGACAGCTGCGAGGTGAACAGCACGCCGACCGCCCCGACGACGCCCCGGCGCAGGGACCGTGCGGTCGGGTCGGGGCCGGGGTAGCCGAGTTGCCGGGCGGCCTCCAGGATCCGCTCGCGGAGGGCGGTGGAGAGCTGGTCGGGCCGCGAGTAGGCGTTGGAGACGGTGCTCCGGGAGACGCCCACGGCATCGGCGACGGCCTGGAGTGTCGGCTTCACGGCACCCCCCTCTCGGCGTTCTGAATCGATTCAGTATCTGTATCGATTCAGAGACTAGCGGCAGTCACGGGGACCGGTCAATACCGGACGCCCGGCGGGAAACGCGGCACCCCGCCGGGCCGTGGGCCGGGCGGGGTGCGGTGGTGCGGCGTCAGCCCTTGCGGGCGACCGCTCCGTACATGCTGACCTCGGCCACCGAGGGACGCGGCTCGGGGGCGCCCTCCGCCCGCCACTCGGCGACCGAGGTGATGCCCGGCTCCACCACGTCCAACCCGTCGAAGAAGCGGGTGAACTCCGCCAGGCTGCGCAGATTGATCAGGCCGTGCGGGCCGCCGCCCCTGGCCGCCGCCTTCGCCTGCGCGGCCACCTCCGGGGGCAGGTAGTCGTGGGTGGCGTGTGAGGCGGCCAGGTAGCTGCCCGCGGGCAGCGCGTCGAGCAACCGGCGGACCACCGCGTAGGGGTCGTCGTCGTCCGGCACGAAGTGCAGGATCGCCACCAGCATCAACGCGACCGGCTGCGACGGGTCGATGGTGCGCAGCAGGTCGGGGTGGCCGAGGATCTTCTCCGGCTCCCGCAGGTCGGCGTCGATGTAGGAGGTGGCGCCCTCGGCGGAACTGGTCAGCAGCGCCCGGGCGTGCGCCAACACGATCGGGTCGTTGTCGACGTAGACCACCCGCGACTCGGGCGCGATCGACTGGGCGACCTCGTGGGTGTTGTCGGCGGTCGGGATGCCGGTGCCGATGTCGAGGAACTGCCGGATGCCCGCCTCCCGGGCCAGGTAGCCCACGGCCCGCTGGAGGAAACGGCGGTTCTCCAGGGCGGACGTGCGGATGGTCGGGAAGGCCGCCGCCATCGCGTCGCCGGACTCCCGGTCGGCCTGGAAGTTGTCCTTGCCGCCCAGCCAGTAGTTGTAGCGCCGGGCCGGATGGGCGACCGAGGTGTCGATGCGGTCGCTGGGGTGGGCCGGACCGGTCGTCTCCGGTGCATCGGTGGTCACAGCAGCCTCCACGGCTCTCGCGCCACCGCCGTCGGTGACGTCCGTCCACTGTCGCCGAACGCCAACATGCTAGCGCTCCGCCGCGCCGGATCGCGGCCCCCGAACCGGGTCACCGCGGGTAGAGGTCGTCCAGGACACGCTGGAGGATCTCCTGGGTACGCTCCGGAGGCTCGGCCTCCACGCAGAGCCGTTCCATCGCCACCGCGTAGTAGTCGAGGTCGTCGCGCTTGTCGAGGTAGAGCGCGCTGGTGAGCTGTTCGATGTAGACCACGTCGGGCAGCTCCGCGTCCCCGAAGCGCAGGATGGTGAACGCGCCGCCGGCGGCGGCGTGCCCGCCCGCGGCGAACGGGATGACCTGGAGGCGGATGTGTGGCGACTTGGTCGCCTCGATCAACGCCTGCACCTGACCGCGCATCACCTCGGGCCCGCCAATCGGCCGGCGCAGCGCGGCCTCGTCGAGCACCACCCACAGTTGCGGCGGGTTCTCCCGGCGCAGCAGGTGCTGACGCTGCATGCGCAGCTCGACCCGACGTTCGACCTCGCCGGGAGTGGCCCGGCCGTGACCGAGCAGCACCACCGCCCGCGCGTACTCCCGGGTCTGGAGCAGGCCCGGGACGAACTGGACCTCGTACGTGCGGACCAGGGCGGCGGCCGCCTCCAGCCCCAGGTATGCCTGGAACCAGCCGGGCAGCACGTCGCCGTACCGGTGCCACCAGCCCGGGCTGTTGGCGTCGCGGGCCAGCTTGAGTAGCGCCTCGCGCTCCTCGGGCGCGGTGACGCCGTAGAGGGTGAGCAGGTCGGCGACATCGCGTTCCTTGAAGCCGACCCGACCCAGCTCCATCCGGCTGATCTTGGACTCCGAGGAACGGATCTCCCAGCCGGCACCCTCCCGGGTGACCCCACTGGACTCGCGGAGCCGGCGCAGCTGGGCGCCGAGCAACATGCGCAGGACGGTCGGGCCGCTTGCCGGGGTGCCCTCGGCGGGAACCATCGTCACTGCCGCCCTCCGCACGCCGGTACCCACGCTGACCGGGTCACGACGACCCGGCCGACGTGTAAGCATGCCATGGACCGTCAGTGAGGTGAATGCCTTCCGGCCGGTGAATTGGTCCCGCGCACGGGACCGCAGGTCAGTCGAACAGGTGGTCGAAGTCGCCGTCGCGTGCGCCGAGGACGAAGGCCGCTATCTCGTCGACGGTGTAGATCAGCGCCGGCCCGTCCGGGTGCCGGGAGTTGCGCATCGCGATGCCGGCCCCGCCGGGCAGTTCGGCCAACTCGACGCAGTTGCCGCTCGGATTGCTCCGCCGGCTCTTCTGCCAGCGCAACGGAGGCAGCTGGTGGGTGGGTACGCCGTTCGGTGGCTGCTGCATGAGCGTCTTTCTCTTCGAGCACCCGCCGATGCCCCGGGGCCGCGGCTGGTGCCGGCGCGTCCGGGGTACGCATCGATGAAGCGCTTCCTGCACGTGCATCTGCTATTGCATCTGCATCGGACAGGGAGCATGATAACGCACGTGCGCGGTACCCATCCGTTCACTTTGAGTTACCTGAACCTGGCCTGCCACCAGGCAAAACACCGTTCGGCGCGGGGGCGTCGGCGGCCCCGGCGAGAACCGGGGACACCAGCTGACGGGAGGGGCTCGTGCCGGATCCGATGACCATCGCGTCCGGGATCTGTGCCGCGGGAGCCCTCGTCTCGACCTGGCAGCTACGTCGTCGCGCGGTCCGCGCCGAGACCGAGATCGGCCTGCTCCAGGCCGAGCTGGCCGCCGAGCGGCACGCCGCCAGCCACGACCCGCTCACCGGCCTGCCCAACCGCCGCGCCTTCTACCGCCTGGCGGCCACCCTGCTCGCCGACGCGGCCGACCGGCCGCTGATCGCGGTGGTGCTGGACCTCGACGACTTCAAGCAGATCAACGATCGCTACGGACACGCCGCCGGGGACCAGGTGCTGATCAGCGTGGCGGAACGGCTGGCCGCCTTCGCCGGGGACAACCTGGTGGCCCGGCTCGGCGGCGACGAGTTCGCCGGCCTGCTCACCAGCCCGACGGTCGACGGCCGGTGGTTGGAGCACGCCAGCCGCCGGCTCTGCGACACCCTCGCCGCGCCGATCCCGCTGGGCGGGTTCAGCCTCCGGGTGACCGCCTCGGTCGGCCTGGCGCCGGTGACCTGCCCGGGTCAGCTCACCGAGGCGCTCGACCGGGCGGACGCGGCCATGTACCGGGTCAAGAGCCTCGGGCCGGCGCGGTCCCGCCGGCAACTGGTCGACAGCTCCCCGCTGGTCGACTGACCGGCGGGGAGCTCACCGTCCGACCGGGACGGTACGGCTCAGCGCCAGCCGTAGCCGGCGCGCAGCGCCCGCCCCACCTTGTCGAACCGGGCCCGGTCGAGCACCGCGCCCTCCCGCCGGATGCTGTCCTCGCGCATCGTCAGCACCCGGTCCAGGCGTACCCAGCTGGGCCGGCTGTCCCGGTCCCACGATCCGGGCCCCAGGGCGAGCCAGTGCCGCTGGCCGTCCCGCTCGTCCTGGCTGGACAGCATCAACCCGAACAGGGTGCGGCTGTGCCGGCCGACCACCAGCACCGGCCGGTCCTTGCCCTGGCGCGGGTCGTCCTCGTAGGGCACCCAGGTCCAGACGACCTCACCGGGGTCCGCCTGCCCGTCCGGTTCCGGCGCGTACGTCAGCTCGCGCCGTTGCAGCCCGGCGACCTGGCGGCGCCGGGCGACCTGGGCCGGGGTGGGCCCGGTGCGCCGGGGCCGGGGGACGACCCCGCCGAGCCGTGCCGCCACGTTCCTCAGAAGACCTGCCACGCCGGGCAGCCTATCCGGCGTCCGGCGGGCATGATCGGCGGTATGACACCCGCCCTGCCGGACGACTTCCCGGTCATCGAGCGCCGCGCGGTACGGGTGGTGGTGCTCGACACCGACGACCGGGTGCTGCTCCTGCACACCCGGGACCCGGAGCACCCCCGGCTGGGCACCTGGTGGGAGCTGCCCGGCGGTGGCATGGACCCGGGCGAGACCTGTCTCGACACGGCGCTGCGGGAACTGCGCGAGGAAACCGGGATCGTGGCCCGGCCGGAGCAGGTGGGGCCGCCGACGTGGCGACGGCGGGCGAGCTTCGTGCACCGGCGGACCCGCCACCACCAGGACGAGGTGGTGGTCACGGTGCGGCTGGCCGGTCCGGGCCCGGAGGTGGACGAGGCGCACCGGCTGGCGTACGAGCAGGAGGACTACTTCGGCTTCCGCTGGTGGCCGCTCGCGGCGATCGTGCCCGGCCCGGAGCGGTTCTATCCCGGTCGCCTGCCGGAACTGCTGCCCGCGCTGCTGGCCGGGGAACCGGTCGACGAACCGTTCGAACTGTGGTCGTGACGCGCGGCGCGGCAGCGGGCACAGTGGGGCGATGACCGATCTCCGCTCCCCCGTAGCCCGGTACGCGTCCCGCCTGCACGCCGTCCTCGGCGACCGGCACCACGTCGCCTCCCCGCTCGGCGCCTGGCTGCTGTTGGCCCTGAGCGCTCCGGCGGCCACCGACCGGTCGCGCGACGACCTCGCCACGGTGCTCGGCATGGACGCCTCGGCCGCCGCCGACGCCGCCCGGGCGCTGCTGGACCGGCCGCACCCGCTGGTCGGCGCGGCGAGCGGCGTCTGGCACGGGACCGGGTGCGACGCCGGCCGGCTCGACGCGTGGCGGGCGACCCTGCCGGCCGGCACCGCCGTCGGTCCGCTGCCCGAGCCGGCCGAGTTGGACGCGTGGGCGCGGGAGCACAGCCTGGGCCTGATCGAGGAGTTCCCGATCCGGGTCGGGCCGGACCTGGTGCTGCTGCTGGCCAGCGCGCTGGCCACCCGGATCTCCTGGGCCGACCCGTTCGAGGTCGACGACGCGGCCGCGCTGGGCGCGGGCAGCCCGTGGGCCGGGCGTCTCGCCCGGGTGCTGCGTACGCCGCAGCGCGGGCACCACTGCTGGATCGCCAGCACACCGCGGGCCGGCGAGGTGATCGTGCACGCCGCGCCCGCCCGGCCGGCGGACGACGGCGCCGGACTCCTGGTGGTGTCGGTGGCCGCGCACCCGGACGTGCCGGCCGTGGACGTCCTGGCCGCCGCCCACGACATCGCCCTCCGGGCCGCCGACGCGCCGGACGGGCACCGCCCGGGATCGCTGTACGACCTGCCGCTCGGCGTCACTCCCCTGTGGACGTTGCGGGAGGAGGTCGTGCACACGAACGCTCCGGGCGGGCGCGACGAGCGGCTGGCGGCGGTGCTGCCGGCCTGGTCCGCCCGGGACACGCACGACCTGGCCACGGCGGAGCTGGGCTTCCCGGCCGCCGCCGAGGGTCTGGCCGACCTGCTCGGCGGGGGCCGGTTCGAGGTCGAGGTGAAGCAGGCGACCGCCGCCCGTTTCGGCCGGCACGGCTTCGAGGCAGCGGCCGTCACCGGCTTCGCGATGCGCACCAGCCTGCCCCCGGAGGGCGTGGTACGCGTCGCCGAGTTGCGCTTCGGCCACCCGTACGCGGCGGTCGCGGTGGCCACCGACCAGCCGTCCGACGCCCCGGCCGGCCCCTGGCACGGCGTCCCGGTCTTCTCGGCGTGGGTGGCCGAGCCGCAGGAGCTGACCGAGGCGGACCTGGCGGACCCGCCGACCGAGTGGTGAGCCGGGTCAGTCCTCGTACGGGGGCCGGGGTATCGGCTGGGTCATGCCGTCGAAGTCCCGGGGCAGCTGGGCCACCATCTCCCGGAACTCCTCGACGGTGACCGCCTCGCGGAGGGTGACGAGGACGGCCGCCGCGCCCACCCGGGCGGTCTCGTCGTCGACCCCCGCCCGCTCCCCCACCCGGCGCAGGAACTCCGTCGGTCCGCCGGCACCGGCCGGGCCGTCCAGGGCACCCGGACCCGGCTCGGCGAGGTAGGCACCGGTCTCGTCGGGCAGGTCTCCGGCCAGGTCGGCGACGTCACCGCCGGTCATCCGGTCGACCATGGTCTGCAACACGGCCCGGGAGACGACGGCCGCCTGCGCGGTCGGCAACCCGGAGCGGCGGGACACCGCGTCGACGAAAAGGGGAAACCGCACGTCACCCTCCAGTGGTCACCGGTGCCGCGCTTACCCAGGCCGGGTGCCGGCAAACGGCGACCGGCCGGCGGAGCGGTCCGCTCCGCCGGCCGGCCCCCCGGCGCTCCGACCGGGTGGTCAGCCGCCGGCCAGCGCGGCGGCCACGGAGCGCACCTGCTCGTAGCCGGTGGCCATGAGGAAGGTCGGCGCCCGGCCGTGGCTCTTCATCCCGACCGCGTGGTATCCCGGCTCCGGGTGGGTCAGCTCGGGCACGCCGTGCGGGGGCACGGTGCCGCAGGAGTGCTCGTTGGGGTCGATCAGCGGCGCCAGCGCACGGGTGGCGCCCAGCACCGGGTCCAGGTCCAGTCGCAGCTCGGCCGGTTGGGCGGCGGCGGCGAGACCGACCGGGCCGGCGCCGGTCACCACGACCGGAAGGTGTTCCATCGGTGTCTTCTCGTCGGGTTGGCAGGTACGGGTCAGTCGACGACGGTGCTGCGGCGTTCCAGCAGGACGACGTCCCGCCAGCCGCCGTGATGGCGGCCGACCCGCTCCCGTACGCCGACGGCGCGGAAGCCGGCGCGGCGGTGCAGCGCCAGGCTGGCGGTGTTCTCCGGGAAGACGCCGGACTGGATGGTCCAGATGCCGGCGGCCTCGGTGGTGGCGACCAGTTCGGCCAGCAGCAGCCGGGCGATCCCCTGGCCGCGTGCGGCCGGGTCGACGTAGACGGAGTGCTCGACCACCCCGGCGTACACCGGGCGGGTCGAGGTGGGCGAGACGGCGATCCAGCCGCGCACCGTGCCGGCGCCGTCCACGGCGACGAACCGGTGCTCGGGCAGCCGGGCGGCGTCGAAGGCGGCCCAGGTGGGCGCGGTGGTCTCGAAGCTGGCATGGCCGTCGTCCAGGCCGGTCTGGTAGATCGCCAGCACCCGGTCGGCGTCGGTGGGACGCATCGCCCGCAGGGAGATGTCGGCCATCGGTGCTCCGTTCTGCTCGGGCGGCGGGTGCGCCACTGTCTCGATGTCTCTCTAAGCAGACTTCCACGTTGATTCGACAAGTGCCACCTAGGCACATGTCGAAACAATCGTCGCCACTGTCGCTGGTCGACCTCACCGCGGACACCCCCTTGCTGTGCGCCGCTCGTCCGGCAACGCGTGCCGGCCGAGACGGTCGCCGTGCTCGCCCCCGCCTTCAAGGCCCTCGGCGACCCGGTCCGGCTCCGGCTGATGTCGATGATCGCTTCCGCCGAGGGCGGTGAGGCGTGCGTCTGCGACCTCACGCCGGCCTTCGGCCTGACCGGGCCGACCATCTCGCACCACCTTCGGCGACCCCTGCCCGGTGTTCCCCGGCAAGCGGTACGAGGACTGGAAGCTGACCGACCCGGCGGGCAAGGGCGTGGCGGTACGCCCGATCCGGGACGAGCTCCGGGCCCGGGTGGAGAAGCTGCTCGGTGAGTTGACGCCGGCGGGCGATCGCTGAGTCAGCCCGGCTCGGCCCCGTCCACGCCGTCGGCCCCGTCGTCGGGCTCGTTGTCGGCGAGGACGTCCAGCAGCAGGGCGGCGGTCCAGGCGAACGCCGGGGAGCCCAGCCCGGCGCCCGTGTCCGGGTGGAAGTACTCGTGGCAGCCGGCGCGCGCCACCAGGTCGATCATCGACCGGCGCAGCCCGGCGGCGAGGTCCGGCCGGCCGTGCGCACGCAGGCCCCGGTGCAGCAGCCAGGCCAGGTTGAGCCAGCTCGGGCCCCGCCAGTAGCGCAGCGGTTCGAAGTCCGGCGCGGTGCGGTCGTGGCTGGGCAGCGGGCGGTCCATCCGCCGGGCCAGCCCGAACCGCGCCGAGCAGGCCTCCTCCATCACCGTCGCGGCCGGCCCGGCGGGCAGGTCGGGCAGCAGCAGCGGCATCAGGCCGAGCGCGGTGCGGGCCGGGATCAGCCGGTCGGTGCGCAGGTCGCGGGGATGGAACGTGCCGGTCACCGGGTCGTAGAGCCGCCGCACCAGGGCCTCGGTGATCCGCGCCGCCCGCTGCCGGTGCGGGCCGGGGTCCGCGCCGAGGAGCGTCGCGATGTCGGCCAGGGCGTGCTCGGCGGCGCCGGCCGCCGCGTTGAGCAGCGGGCACTCCACCAACCACGGGTGCCGGCCAGCCAGGCCGTCGTCGGCGTACCGGTGGTCGCGGTAGGACGCCACGATCGCCACGTACCGCGCGTAGTCCAGGTCCGTGGGGCGGTGCGCGGCGTCGGCGTGCGCGGTGTCGTGCCGACGGTACGCGGACATGACGGCGGCGTCGGCGGGCACCGCCGCCATCGGCGCGTCCCAGGCGGGGCTGTTGTCGACCCCGGACTCCCACGGGTGCACGATCGCGGCCAGCCCGTCGCCGGCGACGTCCCGCGCGGTGGCCAGGTAACGCTGCTGGGCCAGCAGTCGCGGGTAGAGCCGGCGCAGTGCCGACCGGCCCCGCTCCGACGGCGCCCGGCGGTACGCCAGCAGCGCGGCCAACGCGTGCACCGGCGGCTGGATCAGCCCGGACGTGGCGACGGCCGGGGCCGCACCGGCCAGTGCGGAGTTCCAGAACTCGGGCCCCGGGAAGTACGAGCCGACCGGCAGCGCCGGGTTGAACACGATGTGCGGGACCCGCCCGTCGGCCCACTGCGCGTCGAACAGGCTGGTCAGCTCCGTCCAGGCGCGGTCGGGGTGCACGTGCGCCCAGCCGATCGCGATGAACGCCGAGTCCCAGCTCCACTGGTGTGGATACAGGGTGCGCGACGGCACGGTGTGGTCGTGCTCCCAGTTGCCCTCCAGGGTGGCCACCGCGAGCCGCCACAACCGCGCGGGATCGGCGCTGCCCGTGCTCGGCCCGGCCGCGACCCCGGGCCCGGTCATGCCGCCGCCGCCCGGGGTTGGGCGTGCCGGAGCACGGTGGCGGCCTGTTGCAGGGCCCGGACCGGGTCGCCGCGCAGCCGGCACTCCAACGCGAGCCAGCCCGGGTAGCCGATGTCGAGCAGGGTGCGGACCAGCTGGGGCCAGTCCAGATGCCCGGCGCCGGGCTGGTGGCGGTTGGAGTCGCTGACCTGGACGTGGCCCAGGTAGGGCGCGGCGGCGCGCAGGGCGGCGGGCACGTCGTCCTCCTCGATGTTCATGTGGAAGGTGTCGGCGACCACCCGGACCGAGGGCAGCCCCACGGCGGCGCAGAGCCCCACCGCGTCGTCGAGCCGGTTGACCATGTGGTCCTCGTAGCGGTTGAGGGGTTCCAGGAAGAGGGTGACCCCCTCCGCGCGGGCGTGCTCACCGAGCACGCCCAGGGCGTCGACGAGGACCTGCCGGTCACCGGCCGGCGACCGGGGCGGGTCGAACGGCGGCAGCCGGCGGGAGAACATCCCCCACGCGGCCGGCGTCATCGCGCCGACCCCGCCCAGCTCGGCGATCACCGACAGCTGGGAGCGCAGGTTGACCATCGCGTCCCGGGAGCGCTCGCGGTCGAAGTCGCCGATGAAGTGATCCATCTCCACGCAGACGGTGGGCATCACCACCCCGGCGGCCCGGGCCCGGCGCAGCTCGGGCAGCCGGGCGGCGAACGACAGGTCGCCCCGGCCGCGCAGTTCGACCGCGTCGAAGCCGAGCGCGGTGGCGAGGGCGTACTTGCGGATCAGGTCGGTGCCCGGCAGGAGTTGCTCCTGGCAGGCCAGCGGGATCGTCGTCATCAGAACCTCAGCACGACTTGGAGGACGTCACCGGCACCGCGGTCGAGCAGGGTCAGCGCGTCGGCCACCGCGCCGGCGTTCACCACGTGACTCACCAGCGGCAGCGGGTCGACGCTGCCCTCGGCAACCAGTTCCATGAAGGTGTCGGCCACCCGTTCGCCGGTCCAGCGACCGGCCATGCCCGGTGCCGGGGTCGACCCGGACACCTGCGCCGCCACCAACTGGATCCGGTTGTGGTGGAACTCCTCGCCCAGGCCGAGGCCGTCGGCCTGGCCCTGGTAGAAGCCGGCGGCCACGACCCGCCCGGCGTGGGCGGTGGCCCGGATCGCCTCGTGCAGCGCCGGGTAGGCGCCGGACAGCTCCAGGCACACGTCCGCGCCGCGACCGCCGGTGGCCGCGCGCAGCACCGCGGCGGCGGACTCGGCACCGGCGTCGACGACGGTACGCGCGCCGAGGCGACCGGCGTGCGTCAGCCGCTCGGGCACCCGGTCGACGGCGACCACCCGGGCGCCGGAGAGCGCCGCGAGCCGGGTGGCGAGCAGACCGATGACGCCCTGACCGAAGACGCCGACCCACTCGCCGAGGTGCAGGTCGCCGGCGAGCACGGCGGTGAGGGCGATCGCGCCGGGACGGGCGAACACCGCCGCGAGCGGATCGAGGCCGACCGGCAGCGGATGCGCGGCGGCGGCGGGGAGCACCGCCTCGGCCCGGTGTCCCCAGATGCCCCAGACGATCTGGCCGCGCTGCCGGTCCGCGACGTCCGGTGCCACCTCGACGATCTCGCCGACCTCCTCGTAGCCGAAACCGACCAGCGGGTAGGGCACGGAGGTCTGGCGCGGGACGAACATCCGGGTGACGTCGTCCCAGTCCTTGCTCAGTCGGGGATTGCTGCCCCGGTAGAGGGTCAGCTCGGTGCCGGCGGAGATGCCGGAATAGCAGGTGTGGACGCGCACCTGGCCGGGGCCGAGCGGGTCCGGTGGACAGGGCTCGAGGCTGATGCGCCGAGGCCCGGCGAGCGAGACAACCCAGTTGACCATGAGTCACATCCCGGTAGCACTGGGTTCCATCGTAGACAAAAAATCGGTATATGTCTTGTAATTGATCAATCGAAGGGGTTGAATCCGTCATGTACCCTTCGAGAGGAGTGCCATCGATGTCAGCACCTCCGATGCGGACGATCGCCGCCGCCCTGATCATGACACTGGCCGGGACCACCCTGCTGGCCTGCGGAGACGACGAGTCCGAAAGCGACACAAAGATCACGGTGTGGAGCCTGGAGGACGTGTCCGACCGGGTCACCGCCACCAAGGCGATCATCGCCGACTACACCGCGAAGACCGGCGTCGCCGTCGAGCTGGTGCCGGTCAGCGAGGACCAGTTCCCCTCACTCATCGCCACCAGCGCCGCCGCCGGCGAGCTGCCCGACGTGGTCGGGTCCGTCTCCCTCGCCGGCATCCGCACCCTGGCCGGCAACGAACTGCTGCACCCCTCGGCGAATGCGGAGGTCGTCGAGAAGCTGGGCCGCCAGACGTTCTCCCCCCGGGCACTGGAACTCACCGCCGAGGACGGCAAGCAGCTCTCCGTCCCGAGCGACGGCTGGGGCCAGTTGCTCGTCTACCGCAAGGACCTGTTCGACGCCGCCGGGCTGCCCGTCCCCGACACGTACGAGAAGATCGCCGCCGCGGCGGCCAAGCTGAACACCGGCGGCGTCGCCGGCATCACCGCGGCGACCGCCCCCGGCGACGTCTTCACCCAGCAGACCTTCGAGCACCTCGCGCTGGCCAACAACTGCCAGCTCACCGACGACTCGGGAGCGGTGAAACTGGACTCGCCCGAGTGCGTGGAGGCGTTCCGGTTCTACGGCGACCTGATGCGGACCAGCTCGGTGAAGGGCGCGCAGGACGTCGACACCACCCGGGCCACCTACTTCGCCGGCAAGGCGGCCATGCTGGTGTGGTCGCCGTTCATCCTGGACGAGCTGGCCGGCCTGCGCAACGACGCGAAACCCACCTGCCCGCAGTGCCAGGCCGATCCGGGATGGCTGGCGAAGAACAGCGGGTTCGTCACCGCGATCACCGGCCCCAATGGCAGCCAGCCCGCCCAGTACGGCGAGATCAGCTCGTGGGCCGTGCTCGACGGCGCCGGCGGTCCGGCCGGCTCCTTCGTGGAGTACATGCTCGGCGACGGCTACCCCCGCTGGTTCGGCATGTCGCCGGAGGGGCGCTTCCCGGTACGCAAGGGCACCGCCGAGGAGCCGGAGAAGTTCCTCACCGCCTGGAACACCAGCCAGGCCGGGGTGGACACGAAGAAGCCGCTGTCCGAGGTCTACGGCGACCAGGTGCTCGCCGAGCTGCGCCGCAGCCCGGACACCTTCACCCGCTGGGGCATCACCCAGGGCCAGGGCAAGCTCGTCGGGGCGATCCTCGGCGAGCTTCCGGTGCCCAAGGCGTTGAGCGACGTCGTCTCCGGCAAGACCGACGCCGCCGCGGCCGCCGAACGGGCCCACAAGGACGTGGAGGCGATCAAGGCGGGCGTCAATTGACCACCACCGCACCGGGCACCGGCCGCTCCCCCACCCGGGAGCGGCCGGCCCCGGCCCGCCGCCGGGGGCCGCTGACGCTGCGCCAGCGGGAGTCCCGCGCCGGACTCGCGCTGGTCGCGCCCACCCTGCTGGTCACGATCGCGGTGATCGGCATTCCGATCGTGTGGACGGTCGTGCTGGCCTTCCAGCGGGTCCGCCTGGCCACCCTGCGCAAGACCGGCCTGTTCGGCGAGTTCACCCTGGACAACATCGAACGGGTGTGGAACACCCCGGGCTTCTTCGACACGCTCTGGACCACCGTCGTCTACGCCGTCGGCAGCACCGCCGGCTCGATCGTCATCGGTCTCGCGGCGGCGCTGGTCGTCCGCCGCCCGTTCCGGGGTCGCACCCTGGTCCGCGCCTCGATGCTGCTGCCGTACGTGGCGCCGGTCGTCGCGGTCACCTTCGTCTGGCAGGTGATGCTCGACCCGCAGCTGGGCATCGTCAACGACTGGGGACGGCGGTTCCTCGGCTGGGACACCCCGGTCGCGTTCCTGTCCCAGGAGTCGACCGCGCTGGCCACCGTCATCGCCTTCGAGGCGTGGCGCTACTTTCCGTTCGCGTTCCTGTTCCTGCTCGCCCGCCTCCAGGCGGTGCCCGGCGAGTTGGAGGAGGCGTCCCGGGTCGACGGGGCCACCCCCACCCAGCGGTTCCGGCACATCCTGCTGCCGCAACTGCTGCCGGTGATCGCCCTGCTGGGCGTGCTGCGGTTCATCATGACGTTCAACAAGTTCGACGACGTCTACCTGCTCACCGGGGGCGCGGCCGGCACCGAGGTGGTCAGCGTCCGGGTCTACGAGTTCCTCACCGCGCGTACCGACATCGGGGCGGCGGCGGCGCAGGCGGTCGTGCTGGCCGTGGTCCTGGTCGTCTTCGTCGCGATCTACCTGCGCTTCTTCGGCGGACGGAGGGCCGACTGATGGACCGGGACCGGATCGAGACCGTCGGGCTGCGCTGGGTACGCCGCCTGGTGATCGCCGTCTTCCTGCTGGTGACCGCCTTCCCGTTCTACTACATGCTGGTGCTCTCGGTACGCCCCATCGAGCGCCTGCTGCTCGACCCCGGCTCGCTGGTCGTGGGGCTGGGCGAGCTGACCGTCGAGACGTACACCGAGGTGCTGAGGTCCACCGAGAACGGCGGTCAGGGATTCCTCACCTTCCTGCGCAACAGCGGCCTGGTCGCCGTCGCGGCGACCATCCTGACGCTGGTGGTGGCGATCCCCGGCGCGTACGCGGTGTCCCGGCTGCGGTTCTTCGGGCGGCGTCAGGTCAACGTGCTGTTCCTGGCGGTCTACCTGTTCCCGTCGATCGTCATCGCCATCCCGCTGTTCGTGATCTTCACCCGGGCCGGGCTACGCGGGTCGCTGTTCGGCCTGATCCTGGTCTACATCTCGCAGACCCTGCCGGTGTCGGTCTACATGCTGAAGAACTACTTCGAGACGATCCCGGTCAGCCTGGAGGAGTCCGCGGCGATCGACGGCGCGGGGCGGCTGGGCATCATCCGCCGGGTCAGCCTGCCGCTGGCCGCGCCGTCGATCATGGCGGTCGCCCTGTACGACTTCATGATCGCCTGGAACGAGTTCCTCTTCGCGCTGCTGTTCCTGGTCGACAAGCCGAACCGGTGGACGGTGTCGTTGGGCCTGGCGCAGCTCGCCGACGGGGTGGAGGTGCCCAAGACGGTGCTGATGGCCGGCTCGGTCATCCTCACCCTGCCCATCGTGATCCTCTTCTTCGCCAGCGAACGCCTGCTCACCGAGGGCCTGACCAGCGGCGCGGAGAAGGGCTGACCCTGCGAGATCGCGCGACAAGCGTGACGTGGTGGCCTCGTGACCGCCGCGAGGCCACCACGTCACCGATCGAGGGTGATCTTGCGCATCCCCGCCCGGGACGCGCCGACGGCCGGCGGGACGAGCGGTTACCGTGGCGCCATGGGCAAGCCGACCCGATGGGTGACCGAGACCGGTCCGGAACACACGCAGTGGTACATCGACCGGTTCCGCCGGCTGGCGGCCGACGGGGCGGACCTCGCCGGGGAGGCCCGGCTGGTCGACGCGATGGTCGCACCCGGCTCGCGGATCCTCGACGCCGGCTGCGGCACCGGCCGGGTCGCGGCGGCGCTCGCCGCACGCGGGCACACCGTGGTCGGGGTGGACGCCGACCCGGCGCTGGTCGAGGCGGCCCGGGCCGACTACCGGGGTCCGCACTGGCTGGTCGCCGACCTCGCCGAGCTGGACCTGGCGGCGGCCGGTGAGCCGGAGCCGTTCGACGCCGCGGTGGTCGCCGGCAACGTGATGGCGTTCGTGGCGCCCGGCACCGAGCCGGAGGTCCTCCGCCGCATCGCCGCGCACCTGCGGCCCGACGGGGTGGCGCTGGTCGGCTTCGGGCTCGACCGCGGCTACCGGCTGGCCGACTTCGACGACGACACCGACGCCGCCGGCCTGCGCCGGGAACACCGCTTCGCCACCTGGGACCTGCGTCCCTGGCACGAGGAGAGCGACTTCGCGGTCACCGTGCTGCGCCGCCCGGCCGACTGACCCACCCGCCGACCCCCGCACGCCGGGCCACCGGACGACCGCACCGCACGCCGTGCCGGCGGAGACCACGCCCGGCACGGGGCCCTTCACACGGGACCGACGAGCGGCTCGTCAGGCCGGGCCGGCGACCTGGCGGGCGGCGCCCGGATCGAGGGTCGCGCCGGCCGGCACCAGGCTGACCAGGCTCGCCGGCAGCCGCGCCGGCCGCACGCCGGAGTAGCCGAGCATGCCGAGCACGTCGCCGCCGGCCAGCACGTACCGTCGGCCCATGTCGGTGACCACGGACACCGCGCCGCCGGTCGCGCCCGGCGCGGCCACCGACTCCACGACGGCGCCGCGGCCCGGCTCCACCACCACGTGGTCGGCGAGCACCGACCCGCCGGTGGCATTGGCGGTCCGCGGGGCGGCGGTCAGATCCGGCAGCGGTACGCCCAGGCGCACCTCGGCCGCCCCGCCGTCGTCGCCGACCCGGGTGCAGAGCCCGCCGGCGTCCGGTACGGCCAGCTTCGGTGGCACGGTCGGGGGCGCGGTGGGCCCGGTCGGGGCCAGGTCGGGCCGCTTCGGCAGGGCGGCGAACCGCCCGAGGGTGATCGGTTCCGGCTCGCCCTGGCCGGTGCGGGCGAGCAGCAGGCCGGCCTGCAACTCGGTGATCCCGGCCAGGCCGTCGCGCAGCGCCACCGCGTACTGGCGGCCGCCGCCGGAGTTGCGCACCAGGTAGACGTCGCCGACCCGGGCTCCGTCGACCTCGGTGGACCGCTCCCCCTCGTCGGGCAGCACCAGCGGCGCCAGGTCGGTCCCGGCGGACAGCGTGTTGAGCAGGGCCGGTGCCACCGGCACCGCCTGGGCGCGGGTGGTGGCCAGGGCCGCGAGGACCCGGTCGGGATCGCGGACCAGGTGCCGGCGTTGTCGCCAGACGAGGTGCAGCGCCCCGTCCGGCTGGCGCAGCAGCAGCCCGTCCTCGCCGAGCGGCCGGCCGCCGTCGCCGGTGCCGCCGATCAGCAGCGCGGAGCGGGGCGCCGACCGGTCGGGGTCCAGGCCGGTCACCGAGCAGACCGTCCAGGGTGGGGAGGCCAGCCGCCCGGCGGCGGGCAGGGAGTCCGGCGCGTCGGCGATGCCCAGCGGCAGGCCGCGCGGCACGCCGTCGATCGAGCGACGGGACACCAGCACCGTCTTGGGCCGGTCCGCGCCGATGATCAGCAGCGCCGAGGCGTAGTTGAGCACCGGGTGCAGCTTCTCTTCCCGGTAGACGAACCGGGCCCCGGACTCCTTCTCGACGATCACCGCGCCGGTGTCCCGCCACTTGCTGCCGCCGCCGGCGAACAGCCCGTAGAGGGCGAAACCGCCCAGCACGATCACCGCGACCAGGACGCTGGCCAGACCCGCGCCGGCCAGCCGGCGGAACGGCGACTGCGCGGGGTCGGTCTCGCGCATCACCAGCGCGGCCACCGCCCGCTGGACGGTGAACTGGTAGGAGTGCAGCTGGTCCTGCCGCGACGGCATGGGGTCCCCTCGGCTCGCTGACGACCGGCACAGGATAAGCGCTCCGTCGATGTCCGAGGACCCTGCGTGCCGGCCGAGGCGGGCACGGGGGGAATGTGGGCCGGCCACCCCGGGTTGTCGATCGGTATACCCCCGGGGGTATGGTGGAGACCAGGAGGTGCGGACATGAAGCTTCGACCCGAGATGACCGGCGACGCGCTGACCCGTCTCAAGCGGGCACGCGGACAGCTCAACGCGGTGATCGAGATGATGGAGAGCGGCCAGGACTGCCGTGAGGTGCTGACCCAGCTCGCCGCGGTGTCCAAGGCCGTCGACCGGGCCGGATTCAAGATCATCGCCTCCGGCATGCGGCACTGCAACGCCGCGCGGGAGCGCGGCGAGGCCCCGGAGATGACCGAGGAGGAGCTGGAGAAGCTCTTCCTGGCCCTGGCCTGACCGACCCCGCACCGGCCTGACAGCCCGCCGTCGGCGTGCCGGCGGCGGGGACGGGTAACCGAGGCCGACGTATGTCCGATGAATACCCCCGGGGGTATGAGTGATTTGAAGGGATTGAGAGTTATGACAGTTCAGGTGTCCGTCATCGCCACCTCGTCGCTCGGCGACCGCAGCTACCTGGCCTCGGACGGGCAGGTGGCGGTGGTGGTCGATCCGCAGCGCGACATCGACCGGGTGCTCCACCTCGCCGGCGAACGGGGGGTCCGGATCACCCACGTGGTCGAGACCCACATCCACAACGACTACGTCTCCGGCGGCCTGGAACTCGCCCGGATCACCGGCGCGCACTACCTGGTGGCCGCCGCCGACGAGGTCGCGTTCGACCGGGTGCCGGCCCGCGACGGTGACACCGTGCCCGTCTCCGACGCGCTGCGACTGCGGGTCGTGGGCACCCCGGGCCACACCTTCCACCACCTGTCGTACGTGCTCGACGAGGCGACCGACGGCGGCTGGTCCCCGGTCGGGGTGTTCACCGGAGGATCGCTGCTGTTCGGCACCACCGGACGGACCGACCTGCTCGGTCAGCAGCACGCCCACGAACTCGCCCACCACCAGCACACCTCGGCCCGGCGGCTGGCGGACCTGCTGCCCGACGGCGCGCAGGTGTGGCCCACGCACGGCTTCGGCAGCTTCTGCTCGGCCAGCCAGGCCGACGCGCCCGAGTCGACCATCGGGCGGGAGCGGACGGCCAACCCGGTGCTGCGGCTGGCCGCCGACGACTTCGTCACCGAGACCCTGGCCGGTCTGGACGCGTACCCGGCCTACTACGCGCACATGGGCGTGGCCAACCTCGCCGGGCCGGCCCCGGTCGACCTCACGCCGGTGAGCCGGGCCGACGCCGCCGGGCTGCGGGAGCGGATCGCCGCCGGCCAGTGGGTGGTCGACCTGCGCCACCGCAAGGCGTACGCGGCCTCACACCTGGCCGGCACGGTCAGCCTCGGGCTCGACGGCCCGATGTCGACCTGGCTCGGTTGGCTGATCGACTGGGGAGTGCCGGTCACCCTCCTGGCGGAGACGCCGGAGCAGGTCGCCGCCGCCCAGCGCGAACTTGTCCGGATCGGCATCGACCGACCCGCCGCCCAGGCCACCGGAACGCCCGAGCGGTGGACCGACGACCCGGCCGAACTGCGCGAGCTGCCCGTGGCCGACTTCCCCGCCCTGGCCGCCGCGCAGGCCGGCCGGACCCCGGCCGGGTTGCCCGCACCGCAGGTCGTGCTCGACGTCCGGATGACCAACGAGTGGCGGGCCGGCCACGTCGACGGCGCGGTGCACGTACCGCTGCCGGACCTGCCGAAGCGGCTGGCCGACGTGCCGGCGGGCACCGTCTGGGTGCACTGCGGCTCCGGCTACCGCGCGTCCGCCGCCGCGTCGCTTCTGGTCAACGCGGGACGCGCGGTCGTCCTGATCGACGACGCGTTCGCCCGGGCGGAGCAGTCCGGCGTACGGATGACGCCGGGTTCCTGACCCCACCACTTTCCCAAGGAGATCGCATGACCAACCCCTCGACGCTCGACGCGGCCACCCTGCGCGAGCTGATCGCCTCCGGCCGGGCGCCCCGGCTGCTGGACGTACGCACCCCCGGGGAGTTCGAGACCGCGCACATCCCCGGCTCCTACAACGTGCCGCTGGACCTGCTCCGTGAGCACCGGGAGGAGTTGCGCCGCCACCTCGACGAGGACGTGGTGCTGATCTGCCGCTCCGGCGCCCG
Organism: Micromonospora endolithica; assembly: GCF_003626595.1. Taxonomy (GTDB): domain Bacteria; phylum Actinomycetota; class Actinomycetes; order Mycobacteriales; family Micromonosporaceae; genus Micromonospora; species Micromonospora endolithica. The sequence goes on from NZ_RBAK01000001.1 coordinate 1,190,043, forward strand.
CGCCACCCAGGCCGGGCAGACCCTCGCCGGCGCCGGCCTGCCCCACCTGCGCGTGCTCGACGGCGGGATGACGGCCTGGCAGGCCGCCGCCGCGCCGCTCAACCAGGGCCGGCCCCGGTGGGACCTGGAACGGCAGGTCCGTCTGGTGGCCGGTGCCATCGTCCTGGTCAGCATCCTCGCCTCGGTGTTCGTCCCGGGCCTGAAGTGGGTCGCGGCGTTCATCGGCGCCGGCCTCACGTTCGCCGCTCTGACGAACACCTGCGCGATGGGCATGCTGCTCGGTCGGCTGCCCTACAACCGGGGTGCCAGCTGCGACCTGGACAGCATCGTGGGACAACTGCGCGACACCGCCGGGCGGCGCGGATGACCGGCGTCCTCGCGCTGACGCTGGCCGGCGCGGTGCTGATCGGGGTCAGCCTCGGCCTGCTCGGCGGCGGCGGTTCGATCCTCGCCGTACCGCTGCTGGTGTACGTCGCCGACCTGCCCGCCCGGGAGGCGATCGCCACCTCGCTGCTGGTCGTCGGCGTCACCAGCGCGGTCGGGGTCCTGCCGCACGCCCGCGCCCGCCGGGTGCGGTGGCGCACCGGTCTGGTCTTCGGCGCCGCCGGCATGGCCGGCGCGTACGCCGGCGGCCGGCTGGCCGCGTTCGTCCCGCCGGCGGTCCTGCTGACCGGCTTCGCCCTGATGATGCTCGTCACCGCCGCGGCGATGATCAGAGGTCGGCGGGACACCGCCGGCCGGCCGGTTCCGCACGAACTGCCGGTCCGGCGGGTCGTCGTCGACGGCGTCGTCGTCGGGCTGGTCACCGGCCTGGTCGGCGCCGGGGGCGGGTTCCTGGTGGTGCCCGCGCTGGCCCTGCTCGGCGGCCTGCCGATGCCGGTCGCGGTCGGCACCTCGCTGCTGGTCATCGCGATGAAGTCCTTCGCGGGACTGGCCGGTTACCTCGCCGACGTCAGCGTCGACTGGGGTCTGGCCGCCGCCGTGACCGCCGCCGCCGTGCTCGGCAGCCTCGCCGGTGGCCGGATCGCCGGCCGGATCCCGGAGACCGCGCTACGCCGGGCCTTCGGCGGGTTCGTGCTGGTGATGGGTGCCTTCGTCCTCGCCCGGCAGCTCCCCGCCGGAGTACGGTCCGACCCGGCGCTGTGGGTCGCGACGGCCGGCCTGGTCGGTACGGTCGCGGTGCTCGTCGTCCAGTGCCGTCGGGACCGGATCGGCCGGTTCGCCGCGCCGCTGTGTCGTGCGCTGCGCGTCGCCGCCGCGCGGTGAGAGGCTGCACCGGGCACCGGAGGGAGCACGAGATGGACAGCGAGGCCTGGGACCGGCGGTACGCCGCCGCGCCGGAGCTGGTGTGGACGGCCGAGCCGAACCGGTTCGTGGTGGCGGAGACCACCGACCTGACACCGGGCCGGGCGCTGGACCTCGCCGCCGGGGAGGGCCGCAACGCGGTCTGGCTGGCCGGGCGGGGCTGGACGGTAACCGCCGCCGACTTCTCCCCGGTGGCCGTCGCGCGGGGACGCGCGCTGGCGACCGACCGGGGCGTCGCGGTGGACTGGCGGATCGAGGACGTGACCGCCTGGACACCGGAGCCGGCCGGGTACGACCTGGTGCTGGTCGCGTACCTGCATCTGCTGCCGGAACACCTGGCGGGCGTGCTCGGCCGGGCCGGCGCGGCGGTCCGACCCGGCGGCCGGATCGTGGTCGTCGGTCACGACCGCGCGAACCTCGCCGGGGGCACCGGCGGGCCCCGAGACCCGGCGATCCTGCTCACCCCGGAGTCGGTCGTGGCCGCCCTGCACGGGCTGCGGGTCGAGCGGGCGGAGACCGCCCGGCGCCCGGTTACCGGCGCGGACGGCGCGACGGTGGACGCCCTGGACACGGTCGTCGTCGCGCGTCGCGCCGACGACCGGCGGCCCGGGGCCGGGGGTACCGCGTAACATCCCGCGGATGGGCGCGCGATTCGAGGAACTGGCCTGGCGGGAAACCCCGATCGGCGCCGTCAGCCTGCGCCGGCGCCGCGACCCGGCGCTGGGCGTCGAGGTGTACGAGGTGAAGCTCGACGACGAGTACCTGATGTCGAGCCTCTTCCCGGTCGCGGAGATCGAACTGGCCCGGCTGGGGCTGGCCGCGCTGTCCGGCGACGACCTGGACGTGGTGGTCGGCGGCCTCGGCCTCGGCTTCACCGCCCGCACCGCGTTGGACGACGACCGGGTCCGCTCGCTGGTGGTGGTCGAGGCGATCGAGGACGTCATCGACTGGCACCGGCGTGAGCTGCTCCCGTTCGCCGCCGGACTGGCCGCCGACCCGCGGACCCTCCTCGCGCGGGCGGACTTCTTCGCCGCCGTCGCCGAGGGCACCGGCTTCGACCCGGACGACCCCGGCCGACGGTTCCACGCCGTCCTGCTGGACGTCGACCACTCCCCCCGCAACGTGCTGCACCCCAGCCACGCCGGCTTCTACACGCCGGAGGGTCTGCGCCGGTTGGCCGGGCACCTGCACCCGGACGGGGTGTTCGCGCTGTGGTCGGACGACCCGCCGGACGCCGACTTCGAAGGGGTGCTCGGTGCCGTGTTCCGGTCCTCGCGGGCGCACGTGGTGCGCTTCCCCAACCCGCTGACCGGCGGCGAATCCGCCAACACGGTGTACGTCGCACACCGCTGAACAGGCGTTTTCCCCCTCCGGCGGGCATGTCGGCGACCGGATCGGGAAGGTGACACCCGCGCCGGGGAACCCCGGCGCGGTCTCGGGAGGTGGACATGCGGGCCATGCTCTGGGTCGTCGGCGTCGTCGCCGGCGTGCTGATCCTGCTCGGGCTGCTGCTGGAGGCGGTCCGCTGGCTGATCATCATCGGGGTGATCGCGCTCATCGCGGTCCTCGTGCTCGCGTTCCTCAAGGGGCGGCAGGCGGTCAACCAGCACTCAGCCCGGCGGCGCTGACGCGAAGGCGGCGGCCAGTTCCTCGGCGTACGTGGCGACCGGCTGCCCGTCGGCGGCGTACGCGACCAGCCGGCCGTGCGTCATGGTGGCCGACCGGAACGAGAAGACCCGGCTGCCGGGGTGGGCCTCCAGCAGCGGGATCCGCCGTGGCGGGCCACCGGGTGCGGAGTGGTACTCCAGCCGCGCCACGAGCGGGGACACCACCCCGTTGACGCGGACCTTCGTGGGCTCGGTCCGCACTCCGAAGGTCACCGGAGCACCGCTGTCGTACGCGGCGCAGCTCGCCGCGTCGCGGCAGACGAAGAAGTACCGGGGGTTGGTCGTGTCGGACAGCGCGTACGCCTTGAAGGTGGGGTCGGCGCCGGCCGGGAGCGGCTGGACGGCGAAGAAGGCCAGGGCGGCGACGGCGGTGGTGGCGACGCGCAGCCCGGCCCGCACCGGGGTGGCCCGGCGACGGACCCGCGTCGCCGCGACGGCCACGCCGCCGAACCCGGCCAGACAGAGCGTGGCGACACCGAGCGCCCGCGCGTTCTCCAGGAGGAACTGCACGCCGGGTCGGGTGGACACCGGCGCGAGCAGCACGCCGAGCGAGAAGACCATGGTGACCAGCAGCACGGCGCCGGCCACCCGCCGGGCGACACCGACGCCGCCGACCAGCAGCATCGCCGCGAGCACCGGCCAGATCTGGTGGTGGGTCCAGGAGACCGGGGACGCGGCGACGGTGGCGCAGCCGACCAGCACCGCGGCGTGCCCGGGGCGGCCGGCGCCCGCCAGGTGCCGGGCGCGCAGCAGCGCCACCCCGCACAGGACGGCGACCAGCGCCGCCCAGAGCCCCGGCAGCGCCGCCGGGTCCACGCCGAGTCGCAACAGCATGCCGTGCATCGACTGGTTGCCCAGCGAGGCCAGGTTGCCGATGCGGGAGGTCTCGCGCACCGCCTCGGTCCAGTACGTCAGGCTCTCCGCCGGCAGGACGGCGAGCCCGACCACGCCGCAGGCGAGAAACGCGGCGACCGTCCGGGCGGCGTCCCGGTAACGCCCGACGGCGACGAAGTAGACCACGAACAGCAGCGGGGTCAGCTTGATCGCGGCGGCGACCCCGACCAGAACACCGCGCAGCCGGGCGGGGACCGCGCCGGTCGCGTCGAGCAGGGCGAGCAGCACGATGAAGACGCTGACCTGACCGAAGCGGAGGTTGCTCTGCACCGGGGCGGAGAGCATGAGGGCGCAGGCGACCACCGGCACGACGAGCTGCCGGCGGGGTCCCGGCTGGGCCAGCACCCGGCCGACGGGAACCGCGATGGCGACCACCGCCAGGCAGGTCGCCGCCAGCCAGACGGCCTGCACGACCCCCTCCGCGACGGCGGCCACCGGCCAGAGCACCAGCGCGGCGAACGGCGGGTAGGTGAACGGGCCGCCGTTGTCGGCGACGAAGTCGTAGAGCGGCCGGCCGGCGTGCAGGTGCAGCAGCGCGCCCCGGTAGATGTGCAGGTCGGAGAGGCGATCCGGGCGGAGTGTCACCAGCCCGGCCGACCCGGCGGCGAGCAGGCTGAACAGCGACCACAGGGCCAGCACGCGTCGATCCCGCACAGCCGGAGTCTAGGTCGGGCCGGCGGCGCGGTGGGGGCCGTACGCGGTTACCTACGAGACCGTAGGTTACTGTTCGGTAAGCGGGGACCGGGAGGAGAGACATGGACCTGAGTGAACGACCCTGGCTGCGCAACTACGCACCCGACGTGCCGGCGACCATCCCGACGTCCGAGGAGTCCCTGGTCGACCTGCTGCGCGAGGCGGCCGACCGGTTCTCGTCCCACGACGCGCTGGATTTCTACGGCACCACCACCAGCTACGCCGACCTCGCCGATCAGGTGCGACGGGCGGCCGAGGCGCTGCGCCGGCTCGGCGTCGGGCGCGGTGACCGGGTCGCGCTGGTCCTGCCGAACTGCCCCCAGCACGTGGTCGCCTTCTACGCCGTGCTGCGCCTCGGGGCGGTGGTGGTGGAGCACAACCCGCTCTACACCGAGCAGGAACTCACCCACCAGCTCGCCGACCACGGCGCCCGCGTCGCGGTCGTCTGGGACCGGATGGCGCCGCTGGTCCTGCGTACCGCCGGGGCCACCGCCGTGGAGACGGTCCTGGCGGTCGACCTCAGCCGTGCCCTGCCCCGGCTCAAGCGGTGGGCGCTGCGGCTGCCGCTGCCGGCGGCCCGCGCCACCCGCGCGGCGATGACCGCGCCCGCGCCCGGCGCGCTGTCCTGGGAGCGGCAGGTCGCGGCCGCCGGGCCGCTGGCCGCCGACCACCCCGCGCCCGGCCCGGACGACACCGCGCTGCTCCAGTACACCGGCGGCACCACCGGAACCCCCAAGGGCGCCATCCTCACCCACCGCAACCTGCGGGCCAACGCCGCGCAGGGCCGCGCGTGGGTGCCGGGTCTGCGCGACGGCGCCGAGACGGTGTACGCGGTGCTGCCGCTGTTCCACGCCTACGGCCTGACGCTCTGCCTGACGTTCTCGGTGTCCATCGGTGCCACCCTGGTCCTCTTCCCGCGCTTCGACGTCGACCAGACCCTCGCCGCGGTACGCCGACGCCCGCCGACGTTCCTGCCCGCCGTGCCGCCGATCTACGAGAAGCTGGCCACCGCCGCCCGGGAGCGCGGAGTGGACCTCTCCTCGGCCCGGTACGCGATCTCCGGCGCGATGGCGCTGCCCCCGGCCACCGTGCGGCTGTGGGAGTCGGTCACCGGCGGCCTGCTGGTGGAGGGCTACGGAATGACCGAGACGTCCCCGGTGGCCCTGGGCAACCCGGTGTCGCCGGCCCGCCGGCCGGGCACCGTCGGCGTACCGTTCCCGTCGACCGAGATCCGCATCGTCGACCCGGAGGAGCCCACCCGGGACCGGGCGCCCGGTGAGCGGGGTGAGCTGCTGATCCGGGGCCCGCAGGTGTTCACCGGCTACTGGCGACGGCCGGAGGAGACGGCCGCCGTGCTGCTGCCCGACGGCTGGCTGCGTACCGGCGACATCGTGGTGATCGACGACGACGGGTTCGTCACCGTGGTGGACCGGATCAAGGAGCTGATCATCACCGGCGGCTTCAACGTGTACCCGTCGGAGGTGGAGGAGGCGCTGCGCCGCGTACCGGGTGTCCTGGACGCCGCGGCGGTCGGAATGCCCTGTGCCGGCGGGGGCGAGGAGGTCGTCGCGGCGGTCGTCCTGCACCGGGACTGCACCACCGACGAGGCGGGCATCCGGACGGCGTGCCGGACCCACCTGACCGGCTACAAGGTGCCGCGCCGCGTGGTCGTGGTGACGGACCTGCCCCGCTCGCAGATCGGCAAGGTCCTCCGCCGCGAGGTACGGGACCGCCTGCTGGCCGGCTGACCGCGCTCGGCGGTCGGCCCGCTCAGGCCCTTAGGGACCGTGGCCGCCGCGCCCGCCGCGCCGCCGTCGAGGCCGACTGGCCGGCCGAGCGCCGTCAGGCCGTACGCGCCCGCGTCCGCCAGCACCTGCTCGGCGGGACCTCCCCCGACCCGACGTAACCCGCCGGGTGGTCACGGCCACGACGAAGCGCCCGTGATCCTCATACCGGACTGACATCAGCACCCCAGTTGGCTAATGTCGTCGGCGTGGCCGCGTCGGTGAGAAAGCTGTCGATCTCGGCAGCGCCCCCCGTTGCGGCACGCCCGGCGAAGGCAGGCCGTTGACGAATCCGTGGCTTTCCGGGCCCGCGCCGGTGAAGCGGCTCGACCGAGCACGGCTTGAGGAGCGGATCCTCAACCTGCTGTCGTCGCAGAACATGTGCGTGCTCGCCACCACGGGCCCGGACGGGCCGCTGGCCACGCCGGTGCGTTACTGCCCGCTCGGCTTCGCGGTGCTCTTTACCGCCGCGCCGCAATCGCCGAAGATGCGTAACATCGCCGCCGACCCGCGCGTCTCCGTCGGCATCTTCGCACCGCTGGTCGGGCTGGCCAGCAGCCGAGGCGCTCAACTGTTCGGCACGGCCAGGGTGCTCGACCCGCCGCATCCCGACCGTGCGCACTACTGGACGGCGTTCCGCTGGGAGAACGAGCACGCCGAGCGGGGGCGACCGTTGTCCGAGCCGCCCCAGGACACGCTCGTGGTCGTCGAAGCGGAGCGGATCGTCTACACCGAGCACTGGTTACGACGTGAGGGTTTCGCGCCCCGACAGTTCTGGCGTCGGTGAGGTTGGTCCTACAGGAACAGAGTCGTCGACCCGGCCGGACTACGTAGCACCGCTGCGGACATACCGCTCATGCATGGCCTGGCGCAGCGGATCACCGCCGTCCGCCCGGACCAGATCAACGCAGGCGCCTCCTACGGCGAACTGGCCTGGGTCTGGGGTCAGGGAAGCGCACTCTACGGCGACACGTGGCCGCGCCGGCTGTGGTGTTCCGAAGCCGAGGTGGTGGCGTGGGCTGGGCCCTTCCTACCACGCCAGGTGAGACGCAACGACGGGTCGATCACGGACGTCACCGGGACCTCCCTGAGCTAGCTAGCAGGTCCATCCCGACCGTGCCGAACTGGTCGACAAGGTGGAGGAGGCGCTGCGCCGCGTACCGGGTGTCCTGGACGCCGCGGCGGTCGGACTGCCCTGTGCCGGCGGCGGCGAGGAGGTCGTCGCGGCGGTCGTCCTGCACCAGGACTGCACCACCGACGAGGCGGGCATCCGGACGGCGTGCCGGACCCACCTGACCGGCTACAAGGTGCCCCGCCGCGTGGTCGTGGTGACGGACCTGCCCCGCTCGCAGATCGGCAAGGTCCTCCCCAGTCCCGCCCAGGAGCCAGGACAGGTGCCTGCCGAGTTGGCGCGGATCGTCGGAGCACTCGATTTTGGCCCCTGGCCGGACATGACCTGGGTGGGCACGCGATAGTAGCTCCAGGTGAGGTGCCATCGTGGTCGGGCGCCCGGCCGAGTCGCTCGCTCAGCTCATGATTCACTCGACATCACTGGTGTCGGGGTGTCCAAGTGGGTACGACACCCCGATATCAGTGACATCGAGTGGATCTCGGCCGAACCGGGCCGGCCACGGGGTCCGGCCCGGTCAGAACCAGGTGTCGCGCGTGTCCAGGGTGGTCCGGTCGAGGCTCTCCAGCAGGTCGAACTGCGGGCCGGTGCGGGGCAGCTCGTACCGGAAGAAGTAGCGGGAGGCCTGCCGCTTGCCGGCGAGGAAGTCCTCGTCCGCCGTGCCCGCCGCCTCCACGGCCAGGAGCTGCTCCAGCCACATCCAGGCGACCACCACGTGCCCGACCGCTTCCAGGTAGACACTGGCGTTGGCCAGCGCCACCTGCGGGTCGCCGGTGCTCCACACCCGGCGGGTGACCAGGGCGACCCGGTCCAGGGCGGCGCCGAGCGCGCCGGCCAGCTCGGCGGCCTCCCCCTCGGCCTTCCACGCCCGGGTGACCGTGGCGCGGATCGTGTCGACCAGCAGGGACAGGCCCGCCCCGCCGGCCATGGTCACCTTCCGGCCGAGCAGGTCGAGCGCCTGGATGCCGTGGGTGCCCTCGTGGATCGCGTTGAGCCGGTTGTCCCGCCAGTGCTGTTCCACGTCGTAGTCACGGGTGTAGCCGTACCCGCCGTGCACCTGGATGGCCAGGTCGTTCGCGGCCAGGCACCACTGCGACGGCCAGCTCTTGGCGATCGGGGTGAGCATGTCCAGCAGCAGGTGGGCCCGTTGCCGGTCGGCCGGGTCCGGGGCGGTCCGCTCCTCGTCGAGCAGCCGTCCGCAGTAGAGGATCAGCGCGAGCGCGCCCTCCACGTAGCTCTTCTGCGCCAGCAGCATCCGCCGCACGTCGGCGTGGGCGATGATCGGCACCTGCGGCGCGGTGGGGTCCTTGTCGGCGACCGGCCGGCCCTGCGGGCGCTGCCGCGCGTACGCCAGGGATTTGAGGTAGCCGGTGTAGCCCAGCGCGGTCGCGCCGGCGCCCACGCCGATGCGGGCCTCGTTCATCATGTGGAACATCTGCGCCAGGCCCTGGTGCGGTTCGCCGACCAGGTAGCCGACCGCGCCGGGACGGCCGCCGGGCCGGTGTACGCCCTCGCCGAAGTTCAACAGCGTGTTGGTGGTGCCCCGGTAGCCGAGCTTGTGGTTCAGGCCGACCAGCACCACGTCGTTGCGGGCGCCGAGCGCGCCGTCACCGTCGAGCAGCACCTTCGGCACGATGAACAGTGAGATGCCCTTGACCCCGGGCGGGCCGCCGGGAATCCGGGCCAGCACCAGGTGGACGATGTTCTCGGCCAGCTCGTGGTCCCCACCGGAGATCCACATCTTGGTGCCGTACAGCCGGTGGGTGCCGTCGTCCTGCGGCTCGGCGCGGGTGGTGACGTCGGCGAGGGAGCTGCCGGCCTGCGGCTCGGACAGGCACATGGTGCCGAAGAAGCGGCCCTCCACCATCGGCCGGACCCAGGTGTCGACCTGCTCGGGGCTGCCGTGTGCCAGCAGCAGGTTGGCGTTGCCGAGGGTCAGGAAGGGGTACGCGGAGGTGCCCACGTTGGCCGCCTGGAACCAGGCGAAACAGGCGGCCTGTACGACGTGCGGCAGTTGCATCCCCCCGATCGACTCATCCATCGCGGCGGCCAGCAGGCCGGTCTGCGCGAAGGCGTCCAACGCCTCACCGACCTGCGGGATGATCCGTACCCGTCCGCCGTCCACGGTCGGCTCGGTGCGGTCGGCGGCCCGGTTGTGCGGGGCGAACCGCTCGGTGGCCACCCGCTCGGCGAGGTCCAGCACCGCGTCGAACGTCTCCCGGGAGTGCTCCGCGTAGCGGGGCCGCTCGGTCAGCCGGGTGACGTCCAGCCAGTCGTGCAGCAGGAACCGCAGGTCACGCCGGGACAGCAGGGTGGACGACACGGTGTCTCCTTCCGTCGGGTGGGCGGAGACGCCGGCCGCGGCGCAGCGGTGACGATGCCCTCCCCCAGGCCATCCTGGCCGATCGCCCCGGCAAACGCACCACCCCGCCCGGCCCGAAAATCCCACGCCCTCACGCCCGCCCGGACCCCCGCGATCTTGCACTTTGTGTCGCCGCAACTGGGACACAAGGCACCAATCGGCGACCGAAAGTGCAAGATCGCGGGCGGGGGTGGGTCAGCCGCGGCGGAGGGTGGTGACGGCTTCGGTCAGGTCTTCCTGGGTGATGGGGGCGGCGGGGGTGCCGGCCGTCGCCTCCCGCATCGCCTTGGCCAACTGCACCCGGCGCAGCACCTCGCGGATGTCCGCGCCGGTCAGCCCGGAGGCGAGCGCGGCCAGCGCGGCGGGGTCGACGTCGTCGGCGAACATCCGGAACCCCGGAGCGGCGTGCCGGTCGACCAGTTCCCGGATCATCTTCGCGATGATCTCCGCCCGCCCGGCCTCGTCCGGCGGCGGGATGGACAGCTTGACGTCGAACCGTCCGGACCGGACCAACGAGGCGTCCACCCGCTGCGGGAAGTTGGTGGTGGCCACGACGATGACGTTCGGGTTCTCCTCGATCAGCGTGTTCATCTCCTGCTTGAAGATCCCGGCCACCGCGTTGACCGCCTGACTGGCCGCGTCCCCGCCCGCGCCGGCGTAGCTGATGATGCTGTCGAACTCGTCGAACAACAGCACGGTGGGTTCCCGGTAGCGACGCGCCTCGCGGAAGATCTGCTTGATGTTGCGCTCCGAGCCACCGAGCCACTTGTCCAGGATCTCCGGGGTGCGGATCTCCTTGAAGTCCGCCCCGATCTCGTTGGCCAGCGCCCGCGCGAGCATGGTCTTGCCAGTGCCCGGCGGGCCGTACAACAGGATGCCCTGCGGCCGTCGCGCACCCCAGCGCGCCATCACGTCCGGGTGGCGGAACGAGATCGCGATCTCCCGGAACCGGGCGACCACCTCGTCCAGGCCACCGACCTGGTCCAGGGTGACGGTCTCGCTGCGCGGCGCCGCCGGACGCGCCGGCTGCGGCGCGGCCGGTGGACGATCCAGGACGTACGCCCGCCCGCGCAGCACCCGGGGCTCGGGGTCGTCCCCGGCGAGGTCCCGCACCACCTGGAGCGCCACCGCGACGGTGGCCCGCAGGTGCGCCGGGGTGACCGCGTCGACGGGCATCTCCACCCGTACGGTGACGGTCCGCCCGACCACCGCCGGCGCGTCGACGACCTCGGGGCGCAGGCCCAGCGCCTCCGCCTCGGCCAGCACCGCCGCGCCGGCCGGGTCGGCGACCGGCGGCCGGTCCACCACCGCCGTCGGAGGCGGGCCGTCCAGCCCGAGCCGCCGGGACGCCTCGGTGGCCATCCGGCCGACCCGCGCGGCCAGCGGCCCGGCGTCCACCCCGGTCCCGGCCAGCCGCCGGACCAGGAGCGCCCCGGCCGGGCTCAGCGCGTTGAGCGCGAGCCAGCCGAGGGCGGTGTCGGTCGCCCGGTCCACCGCGCCGGTACGGATCTCGGCGACCATCCGCAGCGTCCGGTCGGCGGTGTCGGGGCGCAGGGTGACCCGTACGCCGGTGACCGGTGGTGGGAAGTCGGTGCCCAGCCGCAGCACGACGGGCTCGGTCCGGGCCGCCGCCAGCAGTGCGACGGGGTCCACGATGGTGACCCGGGCGCCGAAGCGCTCCACGGTGTCCTGCTCGGGCATGATCTCCACCCTTCCGGCGGTCGGCCACCCCAGCCTGACACCCCCACCCCCACCGCGCCCACCGCACACGTCGGCCGGCCCGGCGGACCTTCACGTGACGCCGCACATCGACATACGACGACATGGGCTGTTCACCCGAGGTAGTCGCCGGACTACGGTGATCGGTATGAACGGCACACGGAAGCGCGCGGCAGGCGTGGACACCGATTGCCGACCGCGGTGAGCAGGAGCGGACTGTTCGCACGCCTCGTGCCCCTCGGGGTGTTCGGGCTGTTGCTGGCGGCGACGGGCACGTTCCTGGTCGTGGCGGAGGACGACTGGACCGGCCTGATACTCGTGGTGGGTGGTGTCCTGGTCGCCGCCATGGTCGGCCTCGTTCTCGCACTGTCGGTGCGGACCCGGGTGCCGACGACGAAGCCGCCTCCCGGGGTGGCGATCCGGTTCCGGGCTCGCCGCACCTTCTTCACCACGGCGACGCCGTTGTTGGTCATCCTCGTGATGGCCGCCGTGGTCGGTGCGTGGGTGCTGTGGGGCCCGCCTCTCGGCGTGGGCCGGGCGGTGCTGGCGGTGGTCGCCGCCGTGACGTGGGTGTTCTTCGTGCCTCCCGAGGGTGGCAGGCGCACCTACGCCGTCACGGCCGACGAGTTGGTGATCGAATCGGCGGACAGCCGGCGGAGCGTGCGCTGGGACGACGTCGAGAGCGTGTGGCATCGACCCTTCGTCGTCGTGGCCGGCGACGGCTTGCAGCACCGATATGACGACCGTCTGGAACTCACCACGACCGGAGGCACGCGGCCGCTCGTCGTGGTCGGCGCGCACCGTCAGGCGAGACTGTCGTTGATGATCGTCGACCTGAGCCGCGAGCACGTTCGGCGACGGCTGCTCGCCACCTTCGCCCGCGAGGGCCGGGTACAACTCGGCGAGCTGTCCGTGGACCACGACGGCGTCCAGGGTCCCGATGGCCGGCGGCTGCCCTGGGAAGCCGATTGGCGCGTGCGATCACAGGTCGACGAGCAGGGAGTTTCGCTCGTCGTGCGGGCACCGCAGGGGCAGACCGTCGCCGGGCGGGTGCCCGAGGAAGGTGTCGCGCGGGAGCTGTTGACCACGTTGCGGGATCAGTTCACGTCCGGGTAGGGCCTCGGTTCCGGCCGCCCCGGAACGGCTGCGCGCGCGCCCGTCGCGACGCGGCGGCGCCGCCGGGGCGGACGCCGCCGCGAGGGCGGGCCGGTCAGGCGCCGCTAGCGGCCAGGGCCGGGACGCGGCGCTCGTCGGCCGGAGCGGCCGGCATCGCGGTACGACGGTTGGGCAGCGAGAGCCGGATGACCTTCCACCAGGCGGAGGCCACCTGCTTGGGCAGCGGGCCGGTGGTGTACTTCAGCCCGTACCGGTCGAACAGCGCCCGTACCTCGGGGGCGATCTCCTGGTACCGCTTGCTCGGCAGGTCCGGGAAGAGGTGGTGCTCGATCTGGAACGACAGGTTGCCGGTCATGATGTGCATCAGCCGACTGCCGCTGATGTTGGCCGAGCCGAGCATCTGCCGCAGGTACCACTCGCCGCGCGTCTCGCCCTCGATGGAGGTCTTGGAGAACGTCTCCACCCCGTTCGGGAAGTGCCCGCACATGATCACCGAGTGGCTCCACACGTTGCGGATCATGTTGGCGGTGAAGGTCGCCGCGAGGGTGCTGAGGAAGGACGGGCCGGACAGCAGCGGGTGGATCACGTAGTCCTTGAGGACCTGGCGCCGGATCTTGCGGCCGACCGCGCGGGCCCGGGCCCGGAACTCCGGGGCCTTGTGCCGCCCCTTCTGCAGATTCCGGCCCAGTTCCAGGTCGTACGCGGCGATGCCGTACTCGAAGAAGCAGGCGTTGAGGAAGTTCCACAGCGGCTGGCCGAGGTGCATCGGGTGCCACTTCTGGTCCTCGTCGACGCGCATGATGCCGTACCCGAGGTCGTTGTCCTTGCCGAGCACGTTGGTGTACGTGTGGTGCAGCTGGTTGTGCGAGTGCTTCCACTGGTCGGCCGGGGAGACGTGGTCCCACTCCCAGGTGGTGGAGTGGATCTTCGGGTCGCGCATGAAGTCGTACTGGCCGTGCAGGATGTTGTGGCCGATCTCCATGTTCTCCAGGATCTTGGCGATCGACAGGCCGGCGGTGCCGATCAGCCAGGCCGGCGGGAAGAGCGAGAAGAGCAGCACCGCGCGGCTGCCCATCTCCAGGCTCCGCTGGGTCTTGATGACCTTGCGGATGTAGCGCGCGTCGCTCTCGCCCCGCTCGGCGAGGACCCGGTCGCGGAGCGCGTCGAGTTCCTTGCCGATGATCTCGATGTCCTCGGCGGTGAGGTGGCCGATCGGGTTGACGGGCTTCTTCTGGATCACGGTCACGTCGGTGTCTCCGATCAGTGGTCGATGTGGCACGGGCCGGCCGCGGCCGACACGCAGGTCTGGATGACGACGCCGTCGCCGGGAACCGCCGTGGTCAGGGCACCGTTGCGCAGGTCGCGGACCGCGCCGGAGCGCAGCGGCAGGACGCAGCCGAAGCAGATGCCCATCCGGCAGCCCGAGGGCATCAGCACCCCGGCGGCCTCACCGGCGTCCAGCAGCGGGGTCGCGCCGTCGGCCGCGACGGTGACCCCCGCGCGGCCGAAGGTGACGGTGCCGCCCTCGCCGGGGGTGACCACGACCGGCCGGAAACGCTCGGTGTGCAGAAGCTCGGCCCGGTCGGCGTCCGCCCAGTGCGCCTCCAGCGCGTCGAGCAGGCCGCGCGGCCCGCAGGCCCAGGTCTCCCGGTCCAGGTGGTCGGGGACGAGCGCGGCGAGGTCGTCGACGGTGAGCAGGCCGGCGCTGTCGGTGTGCCGTTCCACCAGCCGCAGGTCGCCGGCGTCGGCCAGGGCCCGCAGCTCGGCGCCGAAGATCACGTCGGCCGGGGTGGGCGCGGAGTGCACGACGACCACGTCCGCGCCGGCCAGGGCACCGGAGCGGAGGATGCCCATCACCGGCGTGACACCGCTGCCGGCGGTCACGAAGAGCACCCGTCGCGGTGCGGTGGCGGGTAGCACGAAGTCGCCCCGGGCCTGGTCGAGGTGGACCAGCGTCCCCGGGCGGGTACGGCGGACCAGGTGGTTGCTGACCACCCCGTCCGGGATGGCCTTCACGGTGATCGCGATCGGGCCGTTGCGCGGGCCGGGAGCGGACGTCACCGAGTAGGCGCGCCACTGGCGGACGCCGTCGACGTCGACGCCGAGGCGGACGTACTGGCCGGGGGTGTGGCCACGCCAGTCCCGGCCGGGGCGGATCACCAGGGTCGCCGCGTCGGCGGTCTCCGGGCGTACGGCCAGCACCCGCCCGCGCAGGTCGGCGCCGGCGCGCAGCGGGGCGACCAGGTCGAGGTAGTCGTCGGGCAGCAGTGGGGTGGTGACCGCCGCGGCGAGCCGCAGGATCCGGCCGCGCAGGGACGGGGTCGCGGTAGACCGAGGGACGGTGGTGGTCATAATCCGATGGTCGCGGCAGAATGGCATAAAAGCTTGCCCTTCCGAGGTGAACCGGGCCAACTGTTTTGTTCGGAGGTGACAAAGATGCCGGAAAGCTTCGAAGCGACCCGGCGCGCCGCCCACCTCGAACTCGACGCGCCGGTGGCCGGCGCGCTGCGCGACCGGCTGCCGGTGCTGGCCGCACGCACGGTCAGCGCCATCACCGCGGAGGTACCCAGCTATTCGGGCACCCTAACCGGCCAGATGCGCGCGAAGATCGAGAACGCGGTGCAGCTCGCGTTGGGCACGTTCCTCCAGCTCATCGAGTGCCCGCAGGGCGCCGGGCCGAGCACGCCGCTGGCCTCCGCGCTGGAGGCGGCGTACGCACTGGGCAGCGGCGAGGCCCGCTCGGGCCGGAGCATGGACGCGCTGCTGGCCGCGTACCGGGTCGGTGCCCGGGTGTCCTGGCGGGAGATGGCCACCACCACCGTCCAGGGCGGGCTGTCCGCCGCGACCGTCGCCGAGTTCGCCGAGCTGATGTTCGCCTACATCGACGAACTCTCCGCCGCCAGCGTGGCCGGGCACTCCGACGAGTTGGCAAGCGTCGGCCGGGCCCAACGCCGCAGCCTGGAACGCCTCGCCGGGCAACTGCTCGCCGGGGAGCCGGAGGAGACGCTGCTGCGCAGCGCCGACCGGGCCGGGTGGCCACCGCCGCAGACGCTCACCGTCGTACTCCTGCCCCGGGCCAACCTGCGGGCGGCGCTCGCGCTGCTGCCCGGGCACACCCTGGAGGGCGCCGACGACCTGCCGGAGGTCGGACCCGGCGAGGACCTGGCCGTGCTGCTGGTGCCGGACGCGCACGGCGACCGGCGGCGGCAGCTCGCCCGGACGCTGCGCGGGCGGCGCGCCGCGGTCGGCCCGGCCCGGCCGTGGACCGAGGCGTCGGCCTCCTACCGGCGGGTCACCCGGACCCTCGCCCTCGGCCTGCGGCCGCCCGCCGACGGCGCGCCGCTGGACACCGAGGAGCACCTCGCCGCACTGGTGCTCAGCGTGGACCCGGAGGGCCTGGCCGACCTGCGCGCCCGGGTGCTGGCGCCACTGGCGACGCTGCCGCCGGCCACCGCCGAACGGCTCACCGAGACCCTGCGGTCCTGGCTGCTGCACCACGGCCGGCGCGACGACGTCGCCGCCGACCTCTTCGTGCACCCGCAGACGGTGCGGTACCGGATGGCCAAACTCCGCGAGCTGTACGGCGACCGCCTGCACGACCCGGCCACCACCCTCGACCTCACCGTCGCCCTGGCCTTCCCGCCGCGGACGGACGTCGACGAGCGGGCCGACGCCTGACCGCCGGCCGCCGACGGGGTGTCCCCCGTCGGCGGCCGGCGACTCACCCCGCGTCAGCGGTCCCGGCGCAGGCCGATCCACTGGACCGCGGCGAACCCGGCCACGGCGGCGGCCTGCGCGGCGATCACGACGACGCCGACCATGGTCGGCGTGAACCACCCGCCGGCCAGCAGCACGACGCTGTCCACCGCCCAGATCAGGTTCACCACGACGACCACGGCGGCGGCGCGACGGTCGATCCTCGGGCGGGCGGCGAGCAGCCACAACGCGGCGGCGTAGCCGAGCAGGAAGATCCCCACCGGCACCAGCAGCGCGGTGGGCAGGCCGAGCGGATCGGCGACGAGAGCGGCGCCGGGCGCGAACGCGAGCCCGCTGGCGCCGGAGGCGAGCGCGTCGATCCGCAGGGCGAGGCGCAGCAGTGACCGGTCGGTCCCGGCGGTTACGGCGGTGCGGGCGGTCAGGTCGGCGGTCATGGTGGACTCCCTTTCGTCGTTCGGGAGCACCACCGTCGGCCGGAATCCGCTGCCAGGGCGACACCGGACGCTGCCATGTTCTGCCAGTTGACCGGAACAATCACCGCGGATCGGTCACAACCGGCTACGCAGGTCGGTGGCGACGAGTCGGGCGGCGGCGTTCTGCCAGTTGTGCAGGGTCCGCTCCGGCACGTCCCGCCGGAACCATCCGAGGGCCTCCCGGCCGGGGGTGTCCAGCCCGCGCGTCTCGACGTGCCGGCGGTAGGGACGGATGCCGACCACGTAGGAGAAGTAGAGCGCGTTGTAGTAACGCCACTCGGCGCTGGTGCCGAACTCCCCGTCCCGGGGCTTGAGCCGCACGATGCTCTCCAGCAGCAACCCCTTCAACTCGGCCGCCCGCTCCACCGGCTGGTCGTCGACACCCCGCGCGGCCAGTCGCTTGTCGATCTCCGGATGGGCGGTCAGCGGACTGGCGACCAGCCGCCCGAGGTCGCCGTAGTGGCTGAGTGCCCGGCGGGTGAGCCGGGCGAACTCCGCCTCGTCCAGCGCCGCCAGCCGGGTCGCGTCGTCACGGCGGGGCAGCGCGTCGGCAGCCGACCGCAGCTCGGCCCTGGTGCGCGCCACCGTTGGGGATCCGGTGAACACCAACCGGTCCAGGGCGTTCTGGAAGGGGCTGGCCAGCACCTGCACGGCGATCGCGGCGGCGACCGTGCCGAACAGCAGCGCCACCACCGCCGTACCGGCGCGAGGGGCGACCAGCAGCGCCACCGCCACCTGACCACCGAACAACGCCGTCGCCACGCCGGCGGCCAGGGCCGAGCGGGCCATGTCGGCGCGCAGCGTCTCCCCCTCGGCGAACGCGTCGAACGCGGCCACGGCGACGCCCAGCAGCGCCAGGTCCAGCCCGACGGCGCCGAGGGCGACGGCGCGGGGCAGCAGGTCACCCGGTAGCAGCACCAGGCTCAGACCGAGGCCGAGCAGGAGGGTGACCACCACGGTGACACCGGCCGGGCCGGCCGGACGCAGTGCCCGACGGTGCCGCAGCACCAGCACGTACACGCCGAGCAGCGGTAGGAGGACCGCCGCTCCGGCCACCGTCCGCGCCGGCGCCCCGGTGAGCGACCCGGTGGCGCCGAGGGCCACCAGGGTGGCCCCCAGCACCGGCGCGACGAGCCGCCACGCCCGGTCCAGCCGGGCCCGCAGCGCGACCGGTTCGGGCAGCAGGGCCAGGAGCACCCCGGTCCAGGCCAGGGCCGGCAGATGGGCCAGACCACCGCCGACCTCGGTCAGCCGCCGCGCGACCGCGCCCTGCGCCGCGACGGCCAGGCCGTCGCAGGCCAGCACCAGGGCGTACGCGAGCAGGCCCACCCCGGCACGGCACAGGACCGGCTGCCGAGGATTACGGGCGAGCAGGTAGAGACCGAGCCACCAGGCGAGGCCGAACGCGGTCACCGCGACGGCGGTCATGGCCGGTCCACACGTCGATCAGGCACCACGTCATGGTGCCGTACCCCACGAGGTGCGGACCGGCCCGGTGTGCCGTCAGTGTTGGTCGGGGACGAGCCGCACCCGGCGCAGCAGTTGCGCGTTGAGGGCCACCACGATCGTCGAGGCGGACATGAGCACCGCGCCGACCGCCGGGCTGAGGGTGAACCCGGCCCAGGCGAACACGCCGGCGGCGAGCGGGAGGGCCACCACGTTGTAGCCGGCCGCCCACGCGAGGTTCTGCACCATTTTCCGGTACGCCGCCCGGGACAGCCGGATGACGCCGGTGACCGCACGCGGGTCCGACGAGGCGAGGATCACCCCGGCGGACTCGATCGCCACGTCGGTGCCGGCGCCGATGGCCAGGCCGACGTCGGCACGGGCCAGGGCCGGCGCGTCGTTGACCCCGTCGCCGACCATGGCCACGGTCAGGCCCCGGCGCTGCAACTCGGCCACCGCACGGTCCTTGTCGGCGGGTAGGACCTCGGCGAAGACCTCGTCCACGCCGGGCCGGAACCCGAGGTCGGCGGCGACCGCCTCGGCGACCGTCCGGGCGTCTCCGGTGATCATCGCGATCTTCCGGATGCCCTGGGCGCGGAGTTCGGCGATGGCGGCGCGGGCCTCCGGCCGCACCTCGTCCTCCAGGGCCAACGCTCCGGCCACGACCGGTCGCCCGCCGTCGGGGAGTCGGACCAGGTGCAGCACCGCCGCACCCCGGGCGGACCAGCCGTCGGTGGCGGTGACCAGGTCGTCCGGCACGGTCACGTCCCACTCGCGCAGCAGCGCCGGCCCGCCGACCGCCCAGGTGGCGCCGTCGACCACGGCCTGCACGCCCCGGCCGGTCAGCGACCGGAACTCCCGGGCGGTGGCCCGCGGTCCCCGCTGTTCCGCCGCCGCGACGATCGCCCGGGCCAGCGGGTGTTCGCTGTCCGCCTCGACGGCGGCGGCCACCCGCAGCACCTCGTCCTCGGTGGATCCACCGGCGGCGGCGACGGCGGTGAGGGTGTGCGACCCCTTGGTGAGGGTGCCGGTCTTGTCGAACAGCACGGCGTCCACGGTCCGCATCCGCTCCAGTGCCAGCCGGTCCTTGACCAGGATGCCGGCCTTGGCGGAGACCGCCGTGGACAGGGCGATCACCAGCGGAATGGCCAGCCCGAGGGCGTGCGGGCAGGCGATCACCAGCACCGTCACGGTCCGGACCACCGACTGGTCGGCGTTTCCGAGTGCCCACCAGGTGACGAAGGTGACCAGCGCGGCGGTGGTGGCGACGTAGAACAGCAGCGCCGCGAAGCGGTCGGCGAGCACCTGCGCCCGTCCGCCGCCGGCCTGCGCCTGGGCGACCAGCCGGCCGATCCCGGCCAACGCGGTGTCCTCACCGACGGCGTCGACGCGGACCCGCAACGCCGAGTCGGTGGCGACCGTGCCGGCGACCACCCGGTCGGAGACGCCACGGGGCACCGGCCGGGACTCTCCGGTGATCATCGACTCGTCCAGCTCGGCGGCGCCGTCGACGATCCGCCCGTCGGCGGGTACCCGGGCACCAGAGCGGATCAGCACCACGTCGTCGACGCGCAGCTCGGTGACCGGCACCCGGGTTACCGTGCCGTCCTCGGCGATCCGCTCGGCGTCGTCGGGCAGCAGCGTGGCGAGGGCGGCGAGGGCACCCTGGGCCTGGCCGATCGCCTTCATCTCCTGCCAGTGGCCGAACAGCATGATGGTGACCAGCGCGGCCAGCTCCCACCAGAAGTCCAGGTCGAAGACACCGAGGCTGGTCGACAGCGAGGCCAGGTACGCGACCGTGATGGCCATCGAGATCAGCAGCATCATGCCCGGCGCCCGGTCGCGGATCTCGCGGACGGCGCCGACGAGGAACGCCCAACCGCCGTAGAGGAAGACCACCGAGCCGAGGACCGGGCCGACCAGGTCCCGCCCGGGGAAGTCCAGCGAGTAACCGAACCAGTCCATCACCATGTGGCTGGTGACCACGATCGGCACGGTCAGGGCGAGGCTCAGCCAGAACCGCCGGCGGAACTGCTCCGGGTCGTGCCCGGCGTGCTTGTCGTGCCCGGCGTCGTTGTCGCGGCCGGCGTGCCCGTCGTGGCCGCTCCGGTGCCGGTCGTGGCCGGCGTGCGTGTCCCGCCCGGCCGTGCCCGGCTCGACCGGGCGGTTCACCGCGTGCTCATGGTCCATCCCGTCCACCTCCATCAGCACCATATACCCCCCAGGGGTATATAGGCAACTACCCCCGAGGGGTACCGGCTCGACCGAGGACGGGTGTCTCGCGGCCCCTTTGCTCTGCTTCAACGGACGCAACGGTTATCGGCCCGATCCGTTGCGTGAGGTGAAGCAGAGCAAAGGGGCCGGGCGGGGTGTGTCCGGGTGACCCGGACCCGGCGCGCGCCGGCCGGCGGCGGGACGGCACGACGGGCGGCGGGACGGCACGACGGGCGGGTCAACCTCGACGGGCCAGCTCGCCGAACCACCGCCGGCCGGCGGCGAAGAGGGTTCGGACGTTCAGGCCCGCGGCGACCGCGACCCCGTGCGCCGCCACGGTGTCCAGCCGCGCCCACCGGAACGCCGCACCCGGACGCGGCTCGCCGTCGGCGTCGCGGGACACCAGCCGGGAGTGTCCGCGCCACAGCCCCGGCCCGGGCGCTTCCAGCTCCACCAGCACGGTCCCGTCCGCGCGGAGCAGGTCACGGCACCGCGCGAGCAGTGCCACCGGATCACCGCCGATGCCGATGTTGCCGTCCATCAGCAGCACGTGCGCCCACCGGCCCTCCGCGGGCAGGGGCGCGAACACGTCCCGCCGCAGCGCGACCACGCCACGGGACCGGGCCAGGCGCACCGCGTACGACGAGACGTCGACGCCGACCGCCGCGTGACCGGCGCGGGCCAGCGCGAGGGTGAGCCGGCCCGGCCCGCAGCCGACGTCCAGGGTGGGCCCGGCGCACCGGGCCACCACCGCCCGGGTCGCGGGCTCCGGCGGCCCGTGCCACCGGCGTACCGGCAACGCCCGGTGTCGCCCGTCGTCGTGCACCAGCCAGTGCGGGCCGGGCCGGTCCCGCAGGGCGGCGGCGAAGACGTCCCCGGCCCGGTCCCGGCGAGGTGTCCCGGCGGGGGCCGGCAGCAGGTCGTTGGTCACCGGAGGACACCGCCGACGGTACGGTCCAACGTCGCCACCGTGCCGGCGAAGCGGCTCGCCGGCACCTCGCGGGCGACCGCCAGCGCGTCGTCCCACCCGTCGACGTCGCGCAGCATCGGCAGGGGCGCCACCCGCAGTCCCTGATCGACGAGGGCGGCCCAGGTGCGCCGCCCGGTCTGCGGGGTGGACATCGGTACCGACCGCAGCACCGCCGCGTGCCGGGGATCGCGCAGGCCGACCGCCCACCAACCCCCGTCCCGGGCCCGCCCGAGCACCGCCTCGGCCCCGGTGAGCCGCCGGACCGCCGCGTGCAGCAACGGTGGGCTCACCTGCGGGGTGTCCATGCCGATCTGCACCACCGGACGGCCGGGGAACGCGGCAGCCACGTCGGCGTGGGCGTAAGCGAGCCGGTCACCGAGCCCGTCGCCGCGCTGCGCCAGCACCGTCCACCCCCGCACCGCGGCGGCCAGCGCGTCGCCGTCCTCGGCGTCGGCGAGGCGTCCCCGCAGGGCCAGCACGGGTGTCACCCCGGACGTCGCGCCGACCGCGTCGAGGGTGTCCCGCAGGGCCGCGGCGGCGACCCGGGCCGCCTGCGCCGGCGTGGCCGGCGGGCAGAGCCGGGTCTTGACCGCGCCCGGCAGCGGCGCCTTCGCCATCACCAGCAGAACGGTCATCGTCCGTCGCCCACGGTGCGCAGGACGCCGGCGAAGTCGCGGGTCGCCCGCCAGGTGCCCCGCACCGACCCGGACACCTTGGACCGGGTCCCGGCGGCGCGCGGGGCGTACCTGACGTCGCGCTCGTGGATCCGCCAGCCCGCCGCCGCCGCCCGGATCAGCAGCTCCAGGGGGTAGCCGAAGGCGCGGTCGGTGACGCCGAGGTCGAGCAGCGCGTCCCGGCGGGCGACCCGGACCGGGCTGAGGTCGTGCAGTGGTACGCCCCGGTGCCGCAGCAGCGCCGCGACCAGCGCGGTGCCGGCCCGCGCGTGCCACGGCCAGACCCCGGCGGCGACCGGGCGACGCCGCCCCACGCTCAGGTCGGCGGTGCCCGCGGCGACCGGGCCGACCAGGGCGGGCAGCTCGGCGGGGTCGAAGGAGCCGTCGGCGTCCAGCACGCAGACCAGCTCGGCCTCGGCCGCCTCCACGCCGGTGTGCACGGCGGCGCCGTAGCCGCGCCGGGGCTCGTGCACCACCCGGGCGCCGTACGCGGCGGCGACCTCCGGCGAGCCGTCCCGGGATCCGTTGTCGACCACGATCGCCCGGTAGCCGGGCGGCAGCGCGGTGAGCACGCCGGGCAGGGCGGCGGCCTCGTCGAGGCAGGGCAGCACCACGTCGATGGGTGTCGGCATACTGCCGACGCTAGGCCGCGTCGCCGCAGGTCGTGGGCGGATCCGACCTTACGGATCCCTTACCACCTGATCGGTTCTTACCGGACGGTGACATCTCCGGCGGTTCGGCTGTCGGCGGGCCGCCGATGGTCGTACCGTCCGGTCGACATGGAAGCGACCACCACCCGGCCCCGCGCCGCGGACCGCGCCCGCACGCGCCGCTCGCGCGCCGACCTGATCGTGCTCGGCGTGGAGGCGGCGCTGGTCGCCGCCGCGGTGGCCACCGGCGCGCTGCTCAACGCGCGCGGCGCCGGCCTGCACGCGGACGCCGCGCCGCTCTTCGCCACCTGGGGGCCGCACGCCGGCTGGGGTACGCCGGTCGCGGCGCTGGTCGCGCTCGCCGTGCTCGGCCCGGGCCTGGCCTGGGCGCGGACGGCCCGGTGGGTGCCGTTGCTCGGTGCGGCCTGGGCGGCCTCGGTCGGGTGGACCCTGGCCCTGGCCCTGGTGGACGGCTGGTCCACGGGACTCACCGAGAAGCTCACCCCACAGGCCGAGTACCTGCACGAGGTGCCCCGGGTCGACGACATCCCCGCCATGCTGGCCGGGTTCACCGGCCGGATCCTGGACTTCCAGCCGGAGTCCTGGTCCACCCACACCGCCGGGCACCCGCCGGGCGCACTGCTGATCTTCGTCTGGCTGGACCGGGTCGGGCTGGGCGGTGGCACCGCCGCCGCGCTGACCTGTGTGCTGGTCGGCGCGACCGTCGCCGTGTCGGTGCCGGTGGCGTTGCGGGCGCTGGGCGCCGTCGACGCCGCCCGCGCCGTGGTGCCGTTCCTGGTGCTGCTGCCCGGGGCGGTCTGGGTGGGCGCGTCGGCCGACGGGGTGTTCGCCGGGGTGGTCGCCGCCGGCCTGGCCCTGCTGGCGGTACCCGGCCGCGCGGCACCCGCCGCCGGCGGGCTGCTGCTCGGCTTCGCGCTGCACCTGTCGTACGGTTTCGTGCTGGTCGGGCTGCTGGCCCTCGCGGTGCTGGCGGTGCGCCCGGCGGGCCGGCTGCCCGCCCTGCTCGCCGGCGCGGCCGGGGTCACGGCGGTGGTGCTGGCCTTCGAGCTGGCCGGTTTCCGGTGGTGGGACGGGTACCACCTGGTGGTCGAGCGCTACTACCAGGGCTGGGCCGCCGACCGCCCGTACGCCTACTGGGTGTGGGCGAACCTGGCGGCGCTGCTGCTCAGCGCCGGTCCGGTGCTCGGGCCGGCACTGCTGCGGGCGGGCCGGGCGGGCGGCGCGGCGGTCCGGGCAGCCGCGACCGGCAGCCGGGCGGGCACCGCCGTCCGGCGGTGCGTCGTCGCGGCCCGGACCCTGCCGGGCGTGGTCGGGCCGACGGTCCTGCTGCCGCTGGCGGCGGCCGCGGCGGTCGTCGCGGCCGACCTGTCCGGACTGAGCAAGGCCGAGGTGGAGCGGATCTGGCTGCCCTTCACGGTCTGGCTGCTGGTCGCGACCGTCCACCTGCCGCCGGCGGGCCGCCGCTGGTGGCTCGCCGGTCAGGCGGCGACCGCGCTGGCGGTCAACCACCTGGTGTGGACGGTGTCCTGACCGGGCCGGCCGGGTGCGGTCAGACCGCCACCGCCGCCGGCTCCCGCAGCGGGTCGGTGGCGAACGCGGCCACGCCCTCGGCGAAGCCCACCCGGGCGGAGTAGCCGAGCAGCTCGGCCGCCCGCCGGGGATCCGCCACCACGTGCCGCACGTCGGCCGAGCGGGCGCCGCCGACGACCTCGGGGGCCGGCCCGCCCATGGTGGCGGCCAGGGTGGCGGCGAGGTCGCCGACCGTACGCGGTTCGCCGGAGCACACGTTGACCGGCACCAGATCCGCCGGCGGGGGCGTGTCCAGCGCGCACAGGTTGGCCCGCGCCACGTCGGTGACGTGGACGAAGTCGCGGCGCTGCCGCCCGTCCTCCAGCACCCGGGGCGGGCGCCCGCCGGCGAGGGCGGACCGGAAGATCGAGGCGACCCCGGCGTACGGGGTGTCGCGGGGCATCCGGGGGCCGTAGACGTTGTGGTAGCGCAGGGCCCACACCCCGCCCCCGGTCTGTCGCGCCCACGCGCCGGCCAGGTGCTCCTGGGCGAGCTTGGTGGCCGCGTAGGTGCTGCGCGGCTCCAGCGGCGCGTCCTCGGGCACCAGTTCGGGTGCCAGGGTGCCGCCGCAGTGCGGGCAGGTCGGGTCGTAACGGCCGGCGGCGAGGTCGGCGGAGCGGCGCGGGGCGGGGCGGACCACGCCGTGCCCCGCGCAGGAGTACCGCCCCTCGCCGTAGACCACCATCGAGCTGGCCAGCACCAGCCGGGTCACCCCGGCCCGGTGCATGGCGGCCAGCAGCACCGCGGTGCCGAGGTCGTTGTGGCTCGCGTACGCGGGCGCGTCGGCGGGGTCCAGCCCGTGGCCGACCATGGCGGCCTGGTGGCAGACCGCGTCGACGCCGTACAGCAGCCGGTCGAGCAGGTCGGGGTCCCGTACGTCGCCGATCACCGGCGCGTGCCGCCGGGACCACTCCGGCAGCTCGCCGTCGTGCGCCTCGGGCAGCAGGGCGTCCACCGCCACCACCTCGTGACCCCGGGTGGCGAGCAGGTCGGCGACGTGTGAGCCGATGAAACCGGCGGCGCCGGTGAGCAGTACCCGCATCCCGGCAGCGTAGGTCGGGCCGGAGGTGGTGACGGCCGGCTTCGAAGGCCCGTAAGGACCTCGCAACATTCGCCGGACGGTCACAGCGTCGGGTTGGTCGGCACCGGGCTGGCGTGGAAGAACCGGTCGGAGACGGCGACCGCGCTGATGATGAGGGACGCGACGACGGCCATGACGATCGGCGGGACCAACACCATGGTCGGTGCCACCAGGACCAGCACCAGCGCGCCCACGGCCAGCACCCGGCAGCGTCGGTGCTGGTCGACCGGTCGTTCCAGGAAGATCCGGCCGACCAGGAACAGCACCAGGCCGCCGAAGAGGACCGCCACCAGGGCCCAGTCGATCGGCGGTTCCGGATCCTCGATCACGTGCCCGAAGCCCACCGCGACACAGACGATTCCGGTGACCATGAGCAGCAGGCTGAAGCTCGCCCACTCCGACGGCCGCAGGGCGTCCCGGGCGTCACCGGTGGTCGCCGCCCGGCTCGGTCCGACGTGGGAGAAGTAGATCCGCCAGAACGCCACCACGGTCAGGAAGGCGGCGACCAGAGCGGCGGTCCGCTCGGTCGAGAGACCGGGATAGCTGATCGCGGCGCCGGTCTCGAGCAGCACCTCGGCAAGAGCGATCATGAAGAACTGGTTGTACCGCTCGGCGAGATGGTCCACCGAGAGCCGGTCGCCCCACTGCCAGGTGACCCCGAGCCCGGGGACGGGCCACCGGGTCGCGCTGCCGACGACCTCGATGGCCACCGCGGCGGTCCAGAGGATGCCGCGCCCGGTGCCGCCGCTGGCCCCGCCGGCGATCCAGAGCACGCCGGAGGCCGAGTGCCAGGTCAACGCCCGGAGCATGCCGCGCTGCCGGGGGTGGCCACGCAGCGCCAGCGTCAGGTAGAGCGGACGGCCGACCTGGATGGCGACGTACGTGCAGGAGAAGATCACTCCCCGCTCGCCGAACGCCTGGGGCAGCGACACCGCCAGCACCAGCGTGCCGAACATCGACAGCAGCAGAATGACCTGAAGGTCGGGGCGGCGCGGGTCGAACAGGCTCGTGGTCAGCGCGTTGAGCGACCAGACCAGCCACATCGCGACGAAGACCACCACGGTCTGCCCCGCCTCGGACAGCAGGGTGTCCCGGACGATGGTGAGGTCGTCCGAGATCCGGCCGGCGAGCCGGGCCAGGGCGAACACGTAGACGATGTCGAACAGCAGTTCGAGGACCGTCGCCCCGCGAGGACTCCGGCTGTCGCCGAGGCCGGCGACCCTGAGGCGCGGCATCATGTCCGCGTCAGGGCGATTTGTTCCCTCATCAGGATCAGTTCTACACGACGGGCGACCGGCCCGCGGCGACACCGGAGAGCATGACCCCCGCCGGAGCCCGCACCCCGCGCCGGTTGCCAGCGGACGCCCACGGTATCCATACTTGTGGATGTTATTGAGCCGGACACCGCATGGGCCCCGGGCAGCCCACCCGTTTCTCGGCACTCCGGAGGAACCCCCATGACAGCCAGATTCCGGCTGATCGGCGCCGCCCTGGTGGCCGCCGTGCTGACCGCCCTCGCGGCGCTGACCGGCGGCGCACCGGCCTCGGCCGCCACCTTGACCGAGGTGACCGGCTTCGGCACCAATCCGAGCAACCTGCGGATGTACCTGTACGTGCCGGACCGGGTGGCGCCCCGGCCGGGACTGCTGGTGGCGGTGCACTACTGCACCGGCAGCGGTCCGGCCCTGCACTCCGGCACCCAGTTCGCGTCCCTGGCCGACCGGTACGGCTACATCGTGGTCTACCCGTCGGTGACCCGCAGCAGCAAGTGCTTCGACGTCTCCTCGCCGCAGGCGCTGCGCCGCGACGGCGGCAGCGACCCGGTCGGGATCATGTCGATGGTCAACCACGTCCGGCAGCGCTACGACGTGGACCCGTCCCGGATCTTCGCCACCGGCGTGTCGTCCGGCGCGATGATGACCAACGTCCTGCTCGGGCTCTATCCCGACGTGTTCAGCGCGGGCGCGGCCTTCTCAGGCGTACCGTTCGGCTGCTTCGCCACCACCAACGGGTCCGAGTGGAACAGCGAGTGCGCCAACGGCCAGGTCACCCGCACCCCACAGGCCTGGGGCGACCTGGTGCGGGCCGCGTACCCGGGCTACACCGGCCGGCGGCCACGGATGCAGACCTGGCACGGCACCAACGACGAGACGTTGCGCTACCCGAACTTCACCGAGCAGATCAAGCAGTGGACCAACCTGCACGGGCTGGGTCAGACGCCGGCCTACACCGACTCCCCGCAGCCCGGATACACCCGCACCCGCTACGGCGGCAGTGGCGGCCAGGCTCCGGTCGAGGCGATCAGCATGCAGGGCGTCTCGCACAACCTGCCGGTCGACGCCGCCCAGGCGATCCGCTTCTTCGGCCTGGACACCACCACGCCGACGACCCCGCCGCCCACCACTCCGCCGCCGACCACGCCGCCGCCGACCACTCCGCCGCCGACCACCCCGCCGCCGACCTCGGCCGCCTGCCGGGTGGCGTACGCGGTGAACGCCTGGAACACCGGCCTGACCGCCTCGGTGACCGTGACCAACACCGGCGGCACGACGATCGACGGGTGGGGCCTGACCTTCACCCTGCCGCCGGGGCAGACCGTCACCAACGGCTGGAACGCCTCGTACGCCCCGACCAGCGGCGCGGTGACCGCCCGCAACGTCTCCTACAACGCGGTCCTGGCACCGAGCGCCTCGGTGACCATCGGCTTCCAGGCCACCCACACCGGTGACCCGGGCCGGCCGTCCTCGTTCACCCTCAACGGTTCCCCCTGCGTGAACGGCTGACCGCCGGCCGACCGGCCCGCCCGCTCCGGGCGGGCCGGTCGACGCCGGCGGGGCGAGACCGGTAAGGCTTCGGTAATGCGGCAAACCGGGCCCCGGCCCGCGCCGCCGATCTAGCCTTCGCAGTGGACGCCGCCGGCCGTGCGGCGCCCGCGCGAGGAGGAGCGGTGCGCAGCGACGACACCTCACCCGCCGGGCACCACCCGCCCGGGTACGGCTTCCCGCGGCGCGGTTGGCGGGCACTGGCCGAGCATCCGCCGCCGGGGGTCGGCACCGCCACCCGGGCGTGGCGCAGCCCGCTGCGCGGTCCCTGGCTGACCTCGGTGTACGGCCTGGTCCTGCTCGTCACGCTGCCGCTGGTGATCGTCACCGGGTTGCTCGACCACCTGGCGTACGGGCCCGCGTACGGCCAGGCGTTCCCGTACGACGTCGGGTGGCTGCGGCTGCCCGCGGTGGACTGGCCGACCCGGCCCTCGTGGCTGTTCCGGGTCACCCAGGGCCTGCACGTGACGCTCGGGATCATGCTGGTGCCGGTCGTACTGGCGAAACTGTGGTCGGTGATCCCCAAGCTGTTCGACTGGCCGCCGGCCCGCTCGGTGGCCCAGGTGCTGGAACGGCTCACGCTGCTCCTGCTGGTCGGTGGGATCCTCTTCGAGATCGCCACCGGGCTGCTGAACATGCAGTACGCGTACCTGTTCGGGTTCGACTTCTACACCGCGCACTACTTCGGCGCGTGGGTCTTCACCGCCGCGCTCGTCGCGCACGTGGCGCTCAAGCTGCCCCGGCTGGTCACCGCCCTGCGGTCCCGCCCGGTCGTCCGGGAGCTGACCGTCGGGCGGGCCGGTACCCGGCCGGAGCCGCCCGACCCGGACGGTCTGGTCGCCGCCGCGCCGGGCGACCCAACGATGAGCCGGCGTGGCGCGATCGCCCTGGTCGGCGGCCTGTCGGTGCTGCTCGGGGCGCTGACCGTCGGGCAGAGCCTGGACGGGGCGTGGCGGCGGACCGCGCTGCTGCTGCCCCGGGGCCGCCAGCCGGACGACGGTCCGACGGGCTTCCCGGTGAACCGGTCCGCGCTCGCCGCCGGGATCGACCCGGCCGACACCGGACCGGCCTGGCGGCTGACGTTGCGCGCCGGTGACCGGACGCGGGCCCTGGACCGGGCCGCGCTGCTCGCCCTGCCGCAGCACACCGCCCGCCTGCCGATCGCGTGCGTGGAGGGGTGGTCGACGTTGCAGACGTGGACCGGCGTACGGCTGCGCGACCTGGCCGCCCTGGTCGGAGCGGAGGACGTCGACGCGGCGCGGGTGCGGTCGCTGGAGCGGGCCGGCCTGTTCAACCGGGCCACCCTCGCGGCCAACCAGGTCCTCGACCCCGACTCGCTGCTCGCCCTGCGGGTCAACGGCGTCGACCTCACCCCGGACCACGGTTGGCCGGCACGCGTCATCGTGCCGGCGCTGCCCGGCGTGCACTGCACCAAGTGGGTGGCCTCGATCGAGTTCGACCGGGCGACGGCGTGAGGGCCGGGTACGGGGCGCCGCTGCGGCACCTGCTGCTGATGGCCGGCGCGTTCGCGGTCGCCGGCTGGGTGCTGGCGCGGATCGCCGGGGAGCCGACGGCCGGCCGGATGCTGCTGTGGTTCGTCGGCGCGGTGATCGCCCACGACCTCGTCCTGTTCCCCGTCTACGCGACGGCGGACCGGGCGCTGCGCGCCCGGCTGGCCGCCCCGGCGCGGGGGCCGTCCCCGCTGAACCACGTCCGGGTGCCGGCGCTGGCCGCCGGCCTGATCTTCCTGGTGTACCTGCCCGGTGTCCTGGGTCTCGGCCGGGACACCTACCGGGCGGCGACCGGGCTGGAACGGGAACCGCTGCTCGGCCGCTGGCTGCTGCTGACCGCCGCGCTCTTCCTGGCCAGTGGTCTGCTCTACGCGCTGCGCCGGTGGCGGGCGCACCACCTCCGCCGGGTTTGACGCGATATTAGGCGCACGGGCGGCACCGTCACCCGACTTCGCCGGAATGCGGGACGCGGAGCGGGACCGGCGGAAGTGTCACGGATCGGTGGGCTGCCCGGTCGTAGGTGACGACTCCGCGGCCACACCGGCTGTGGACGCAGACAGGGAGTGACAGCACATGAAGATCGTCGTCATCGGGGGCAGCGGACTCATCGGCTCCAAGCTCGTGACGATCCTGCGCCAGCGTGGGCACGAGGTCGTCGCGGCCTCCCCGAGCACCGGCGTCAACACGCTGACCGGGGAGGGCCTGGCCGCCGCGGTGGCCGGTGCCGCCGTCGTCGTCGACGTGTCCAACTCACCGTCGTTCGCCGACGACGCCGCCCGGGAGTTCTTCGAGACGTCGACCGGCAACCTGCTGGCCGCCGAGGCCGAGGCCGGCGTCGGCCACCACGTGGTCCTGTCCGTGGTGAACGCCGACCGCATCACCGACAGCGGGTACATGCGGGCGAAGGTCGTCCAGGAGAAGCTGGTCGCCTCCGGCGGGATCGGCTGGTCGGTGGTCCGCGCCACGCAGTTCTTCGAGTTCGTCGGCGCCATCCTCGACGGTTCGACCGACGGCGGCGTCGTACACCTGGCTCCGGTGCTGTTCCAGCCGGTCGCCGCCGACGACGTGGCGGCGACGCTGGCCGACGTCGCGCTCGGCGCGCCGGTCGGTGGCGTGGTCGACCTGGGCGGCCCGGAGCGGTTCCGCTTCGACGAGTTCGGCCGGGCCGCGCTGACGGCGGCCGGCGACGGCCGGGAGGTGCGCACCGATCCCGCCGCCGGCTATTTCGGCGCGAGCCTGGCAGAGGACTCCCTGGTGCCGTCCACCGGCGCCCGGACCGGCTCGGTCACCATCGACCAGTGGCGGGCGCGGAACGCGGACCGCTGACGACCGGCAGGGCCCGGGACGGCCGGCGTTCCGGGCCCACCGCCTAGGTTGGAGGACATGAGCAGCGACGCGGGCCCGGTGCCGGCCCGGGACCTGACCGAGTTCGTGACGGTACGGCCACGGCTCTTCGGCATCGCCTACCGGATGCTGGGCAGCGTCACCGAGGCCGAGGACGTCGTGCAGGACACCTGGATCCGCTGGCAGCGCGCCGACCGGGGATCGGTCCGCAACCCGGCGGCGTTCCTCACCACCACGACGACCCGGCTGGCCGTCAACGCGGCCACCTCGGCCCGGGCGACCCGCGAGACGTATGTCGGGCCGTGGCTGCCCGAGCCGGTGGACACCTCGGCCGACCCGACGCTGGGCGCCGAACGGGCCGAGGCGGTGGACGTGGCGGTCCTGCTGCTGCTGGAGAAGCTCACCCCGACCGAACGCGCGGCGTACGTGCTGCGGGAGGCGTTAAACTACTCGCACCGGCAGGTCGCCGAGGTCCTCGACACCACCGAGGCCAACGCCCGGCAACTGGTCAGCCGGGCCCGGCGGCACCTCGCCGCGCAGCGGTCGGCCCCCGCGCCAGCCGCCGAGCGGCGCCGGCTGGCCGAGGCGTTCCTCGCCGCCGCCCGCGACGGCGACCTGGCCGGACTGGAACGCCTGCTCACCCAGGACGTGCTGGCCCGCTCCGACGGCGGCGGCCGGGTCCGCGCCGCCCGCCTGGACATCCGGGGGCTCGCCCGGGTGTCCACGTTCCTGGACAACGTGCTGCGCAAGTACTGGCACTCCTCGACGTTCCGGCTGGTGGACACCAACGGCGCGGCCAGCGTGCTGGTCCTGGGCGCGGACGGGTCCCCGCAGACGCTGGTCACGCTGGACGCCTCCGCGCGGGGCGTCGAGCGGCTGCTGCTGGTGGCCAACCCGGACAAGCTGCGCGGATTCGCCACCTGACCGCCGGACACCGCGCCGTCCGGGACGGTGACTAGCCGCCGGTTCCGCGTACCGCCTCGATGATCGTCTCGGCCACCTCACCGGGCTGGGACACCGCCGTCACGTGCGACCCGCCGGCGATCTCCCGGACCCCCCGCGCGCCGGCCCGGTCGGCCATGAAGCGGTGCGCGGCGACCGGGATGTTGCGGTCGGCGTCGCCGAATACGAACCAGGACGGTAGCGAGCGC
Source organism: Micromonospora endolithica (assembly GCF_003626595.1). GTDB lineage: Bacteria > Actinomycetota > Actinomycetes > Mycobacteriales > Micromonosporaceae > Micromonospora > Micromonospora endolithica. The sequence continues at coordinate 1,222,355 of NZ_RBAK01000001.1, forward strand.
CAGGCCGGCGACGGGGCGGCCAGGTTCTCGCCCAGCGCCGCCTCGGTGATCGGGCGCTGGGTGCGGGCCATCAGCGCCGCGAGGTCGGTGGAGACGTCGGCGGCGAACTGCTGGTGGAAGGGCTCCTGCCCGATCGCCACCTCGTTGCCTCCGGTGGACACCGGGTAGGACACCAGGGTGTCGGCGAGCGTGCTGCCGGGGAACTGCCCGGACAGCGACAGCGCCGACTCGCCCAGGTCGGGGGCGAACGCGTTGACGTAGACCAGCGCCCGTACCGACTCGTCGTCGGTGGCCGCCGCGGTGATCACCATGCCGCCGTACGAGTGACCGACCAGGACCACCGGCCCGCCGATGCCCCGCATCACGTCCCGCACGTACGCGGCGTCGCTCGCCACGCCGCGCAGCGGGTTGGCGGCGGCCACCACCGGGTACGCGGCGCCGAGGTGTTCGATCACCCCGTTCCAGCTCGCGGACTCGGCGAACGCGCCGTGGACGAGGACGACGGTGGGCTGCTCAGCTGGCACGACGATCCGCTCCCTTGCCTCGGCGACGGTGGCGCGTGAGCACCCCGCCGGCCTCTACCGGTGCGGCTGATTACCCACCCGTCGAGGGTGAAACGTCCGATCGGACACCGTCGGCGCCCCGCAGCCCCGCAGCCCGGCGGCCCGGCGGGTCGGCGGGGCGGCGGGTCGGCGCGGAAGGGCCGAAATCCAGCGGCCGGACGGTTGACGCCGCACCGGCGCCAGGGGGAAGACTGGCTCGGTGGACATCGACGACTACCGGACGCACTCACCGCTCAGCGATCCCCGCCGGCACGCCGCCCTCCTCGACGCCGTACCGGCCGACATCGCCACGGTCGCCGCGACCGCCCGCAACGTGATCGTGCACTACCGCGCCGGCGGGGTGGACCTGCCGGTGGATCGCCAGCGCGAGGTGGACCTGCGGTGGGTGGACCGCATCCTGGACACCGACCAGTCCCGTGCGCCGCTGCCGCTGGCCGCCGCACGACCGGCCGCCGACCGGGTCGCCGGCTGCTGCCGGGACCACACGCTGCTGTCCGTCGGGGTGCTGCGTCAGCATGGCGTCCCGGCGCGCAGCCGGGTCGGCTTCGCCTCCTACTTCAAGCCCGGCTGGCACCACGACCACGTCCTGGTCGAATACTGGAACGGCGACCGTTGGGTGTGGGCCGACCCGGAGCTGGACCCGGCCGATCGACGGGCGTTCGACGGCTACGACATCGACCCGGCGGCGGGGCACTTCGACTCGGCGGCGCGGGTGTGGTCGGCGTACCGGGCCGGAACGGTCGACCCCGAGGTCTACGGCGTGGACGAGGGGCTGCCGATCCGCGGGGCCTGGTTCATCCACAACTACGTCCTGCTCGAGCTGGCCCACCGGCAGAAGGACGAACTGCTGCTGTGGGACGCCTTCGGCGCGATGACCGAGGACATCGCGCAGGCGGACCTCGCGCTCGTCGACGGGGTCGCCGCGCTGCTGCTCGCCGCGGACGACGGCGACCCGGCCGCGGAGAAGGAACTGGCCGACCGGTACGCGGCCGACGACCGGCTCCGCCCCGGCACCTCGATCCGCAGCATCTCCCCGGTCACCGACACCCCCGTCACGGTGGACCTGCGTCGGTGAGACGCCGCCGGCCGGCTACTCGAAGCGGGACGGGTCACCCGCGCCCCGGCGCAGGATCTCCGGCTCCGGTCCGGACAGGTCGACCACCGTGGTCGGCTCCTTGCCGCAGTCACCGGCGTCGACCACCGCGTCGAGGAGGTGGTCCAGCCGCTCCTTGATCTCCCAGCCCTGCGTCATCGGCTCCTCGTCACCGGGCAGCGAGAGGGTGCTCGACACCAGCGGCTCGCCCAGCTCGGCCAGCAGCGCCTGGACGACCGTGTGCCGGGGCACCCGGACGCCCACGGTGCGCTTGCGCGGGTGCAGCATCCGGCGGGGCACGTCGGGGGTGGCCGGCAGGATGAACGTGTAGCTGCCCGGGGTGGATGCCTTCAGCAGCCGGAACACCGCGTTGTTGACGTGGACGAACTGGCCCATCTGCGCGAAGTCCCGGCACACCAGGGTGAAGTGGTGCCGCTCGTCGAGGCGGCGGATGTCGCGGATCCGGTCCAGGCCGTCCCGGTTGCCGAGCCGGCAGCCGAACGCGAAGCACGAGTCGGTCGGGTACGCCACCAGCCCGCCGTCGCGGATCAGCTCGGCGATCTGGCGGACGGCCCGGGGCTGCGGGTTGTCCGGGTGCACGTCGTAGTACCTGGCCATGGGTCGAGACTAGGTCCTGCCCGGGCCGGTCGCCCAGCGCGGCCGTCACCCCGGCCGGGCCGGTGTGCCGGTCAGCGGCCGGCGATCGCGGCGGTCAGGGCAGCCACGGCCAGGGTGAGCCCGAGGGCCAGCACGGCGTACCGCCACGGCGCGTGTGGTGCCCGGCCGCCGCCGGGGCCATGACGGTAGGGGATCGCGGCGAAGGTGACCGCGGCGGCCACCGGTACCAGCGCCATCCACCCGTCCTGGACGGTCACCGCCCGGAAGAACACGACCGCCAGGACGGCGCCCACCACGATCCCGCCGAGCAGTGACCACAGTCCACGCTGATCCGGCCACACGATCCGCCCCATGGCACCGTCGTACCCGTCCCGACTTCCGTTCAACCGGTAACCGTCCGGGCCCGCGATGGTGCCCCCCCCCACTCGTCCGAGTAGGAGTGTGGTCGGGCACCACCGTGCCGCCGTGGTCGGCGGACCGGGCCGCCCCCGGGGCGGCGGTCAGACCGCCAGGGACTCGGCGGTACCGGGCGTCAGCCAGCGCAGGCTCTCCCGCACCGGGCCGGGGGCCGCGGCGAAGGCGGTCTCGATCGCGGACCGCCCCTCGGTGAAGTGGCTCCAGCCCTCGTAGTGCACCGGCAGGACCGTGTGGGCCTTGACCCGGGCGCACAGTTGCGCGCCCTCGGCGGCCGTCATCGTGTAACGCAGCGGTCCGGTCAGGCCGAACCGCACCGCCCCGAGGTGCAGCACCATCGTGCCCACGGTGAACCGGTCGGCCACCTGCCGTACCCCGGGGTGGACCACCGTGTCGCCGGTGATCCACAGCGCGCCGTACCGCTGCCCCGGCCAGCGCAGCACGAAGCCGGTCACCTCGCCGGCCACCGGTCGGCTCAGCGGCGGCCCGTGCCGGCACGGGGTCGCGGTGACCTCGATCGTCGGCCGGCCCGGGGCGGCCAACTCGGTGCCCTGCCAGGGCCGCAGCCCGGTGGGCGACCCGCCGAGCCGGCGCCCGCCCGCCACCGTGGTGACGACCCGGCCCACCGACGGCAGCAGGGCGCGACCGGCGTCGTCCAGGTTGTCGCCGTGGTGGTCGTGGGTCAGCAGGACCACGTCGAGGTGGCCGAGCGAGTCCGCCGGGACCGCCGGTCCGGCCAGCTTCCGCGACGACGTGCCCCAGCCGAACCGGTAGGTCCGGCCGGGGGCGTCGAACGTCGGATCGGTGAGGATCCGCCAGCCGGCCACCTCGATCAGCGTGGTCGGACCGCCGATGTGGGTGATCCGCAGGTCGCTCATCGCGCGTGCTGAAGGGCCCAGTCGAGCACCTCGTCGGCGATCCGTTCCCAACCCTCCTGGGCCGGGAGCAGGTGGGCGTAGCCCGCGTACTCCCGGTGTTCGGTGACGGTGTTCGACGTGTAGTGCCGCGCGTTCGACTTCTGGATCGCTGGCGGCATGATGTGGTCCTCCGAGCCGGAGACGAACAACAGCGGCGCCCGGTCGTCGTTGCGGTAGTCGACCCAGGTGTCCTGGTGGCCGGGCTGGAAGTTGGCCAGCACGCTGCCCCAGAGGATGCCGCCGTTGGCGGGGATGGCGTAGCGCTGCCAGAGCGCCCGGCCCTCCTGCTCGGTGAACGTGTTGGTGAACGCGTACTGCCACTGCTCGACGGTCAGCGGCACCACCTTGTGCCGGTTGGCCGGGCTCCGGAGCACCGGGAAGGTCGACTTGACCTGGGACAGCGGCACCACCCGGACGCCCTCGGTGGGCGCGGAGTTCAGGGCCACGCCGGCCGCACCGAAGCCGTGGTCGAGCAGGATCTGGGTGAACGCGCCGCCGGCCGAGTGCCCGATGATGATCGGCGGCGAGTCGAGCCCGTGGAGCAGGTTCTCGAAGTGGCTGATGATCTGCGGCACGGTGGAGTGCAGGATCGGGGTGGGGTCGGCGTTGAGCGCCTCCACCTCGACCTCGTAACCGGGGTAGGCGGGCGCGATGACCCGAAAACCCTTGCTCTGGTAATGGCTGATCCAGTGCTCCCAGCTGCGCGGGGTGACCCAGAAACCGTGGATCAGCACGATGGTGTCGGGTGCCATGTCGGGGAGTCCTTTCCGGACCGGAGCAGTCGGGCGCACGGTTGTGGACGGCACGGGAGGTCGGTGGCCGGGGCGGCGCTGCACTGGTAGGCATTATCGTCCGCGGCCGGCACGCCCGGCAGCCGAAACGCGTCCCGAACACCGGGCGAGCGGTGGCGCCGGGGGTCGTGGGTCGAGCGGCGTCGCGCCGTCGTCGTCGGACCTGGGCGTTAGCATCCCCACGATCGCCGACGGCAGGGAGGGCGGCATGGCCCAGGACGAGGCAATGACATTCGTCGACAGGGACCTGCGGCGTGCGCGGTTCCACCGGTCCACGCTCGGTCGTTCGCGGAAACGCTACGGCACCTGGTGTTCGCCACCGACGCATGGCTCGGCAAGGCGATTCTGAGGCTGCCGCAGCCCTTCCATCCGCTCGGGCAGCCGCACGCCGAATACGCGACCGACGGCTTCGACATGTCGATCTTCGTTCGGGCGCAGCCGACCTTCGCCCAGATACTCGCGGGCGCGTGCCCAGCGGCAGGCCATGGTGCGGGACTTTTTCGCGACCGTCACACCCGGACTGCTCGCCGAGCCCCGGCCGACCGCGTGGGCGCCCGAGCACGAGCAGCCCGTCCGACACTGTCTGCACGTGATCCTCGACGAGGAGTGGGAGCATCTCCGCTTCGCCCTCCGCGACCTCGACGCCCAGGTCGACTAGGGCGTGGCGGGCGGGTCCGCCACCTTCAGCGGCGGGCACCGCCCGATCGGCCTGGGCCGGTGCCGGAGGCGCGGTGACCGACGCGCGGAGCCCGGACGACCGGAGAGGTGCCCGCCCCGGGGCGGAAGTCCCGCGCCGCGCCGGCGACCAGTTCGTCGGAATCACCGGTGAGCGCCTGCCGGATGTGCGGCGGGATCAACTCCGACGTGGCCATCGCCATCCGCACCTGCACCGAGCGGTCGTCGAGCAGGCGTCGCAGATCCGCCTCGTCCAGCTCGACTGCGGCCACCAGCGCGGCACGGACGTCCACCACGGGATCCTGGGCGAGAGCAGTGCGCTGGGCGCTCGTGGTCCGCGGGTTGCGCGCGAGCCCCTTGCGGACGCGTGCGGTGCGGTCGGCCAGCAGGGCGGTGATCACTTCGGGGTCGTGGGTGCGGGTGGCGAGTCGTTCCCGTACCTCCGGTGAGACGTCGTCGACCAGCCGCGCGGCCAGCTCGGGCTCCAGGTCGTGGGTCTCCGCGAGGAGACCGCGAAGCTCCTTGTCGGGGGCCTGCGCCATCACCCGGCGGACCGACTCGTCGCAGGCCGGGTTGCCGGCGACCGCCCAGCGGACCCACCGGTCGGCGTCCTTGACCAGCCGCAGCAGATTGCCGACCGAGGTCGAGGGGTTGCGTGCCACGGCCTCCCGGACGTCACGATCATGGTCCCGGGTCAGCGGTCGCAGTGCCTGCGCGGGCGCGTCGGTGCGGGTCGCGACCGCCTTACGGACCACGGCCGACGGGTCGGACGCCAGGTCGATGAGGGCCAGCTGGGACGTGGTGGGGTCCTGCGCGACGGCGAGCCGCGCGTCGAGACCGCCGCCCGCCGCGACGTGCGCGGCGTCCCCGGACCCACTGTTGCGGTCGGACCCGCCGACGTCCTGCTGTTTCCCCATGGCCGTCATCATGTCACGGGTCGACCCGGCGACCGCGGGCCCGGACCGGCACCTCCCGTCAGGGGACGAACCGGACCTCGGGGAAGGCCGGGTGCGGGCCCTTGAGCAGCCGCTGCGGCCGGTGTCGCAGGTGCAGGTCGAAGAACGCGAGGGGGTACGCCTGCTGGATGCGGACCGCCCGGGTCGGGTCGAGGGTGCCGATCCAGCCCCGCAGTTCCTCGTCGCTCATCCCGGTGATCCTCGCCAGTTGCGGGATCAGCCACTGGAGGTCGCAGTACGACCCGTGGGCCGCGCCCCGGGCGTGCACGTCGAGTCGCCAGCCACGCAGACGCGACCAGGACTCCCGCACGCTCGGCTCGGCGGCCCGGGTGAAGTCGGCGGTCATCAGCATGAACGGCCGGTCGACGTCGGCGATCGGTGGGGACGACTCCATGGGACCGTCGAGAGCGAGCCCGGCCCGCACCCGCCGGTCGGTGTTCATCACGAGGGCGGTCGCGGTGGCGCCCTTCGACCAGCCGAACATGCCGATGCGGCGCAGGTCCAGCGCGGCGCCCAACCCGGCCGGCAGCGGACGGCGCCCGGCGTCGGGGTTGCGCCCGGCGGCGAGGTCGCCGACCCGGTCGAGAACGAACCGGACGTCGCGGGCGGAGTCCCACGGCGAGAACGGCAGGTCGTCGTCGGGGACGCCGAGCCGCCCGTCAGGGAATTCGCCGTACGCGTCGTACGTGTGATCCACCGTGACGACGGCGTAGCCGTGGCTGGCGAGTTCCTGGACCACGATGGTGGCCTCCGAGCGGTGTCCGTTGTTGCCGTGGGAGAACACGACGACGGGCAACCGGCCGGGTGCCCGGAGTGCCGGAGCGCCCACGCGGCCGGACGTCAGGGGCGCCGCCGCGACGTCGGCGTCGAATCCGGAGGACCCGAGCAGCGCACGCGTCGGCGCGGCGGGCAGCCAGGGGGCGCACGGATGACGACGGGCTCCCCTGGCGGCGGGGTACCAGACGCTGACCATCAGTTCGCGGTGGTGCCCGGGGCCGGCGACCGGATCCGGGCGGGATCCGTCCACGAGGTGCAGCGACACGGTGCCCACCGGGTGCGGCCCGGTGGGTCGGGGCAGCGTGAGTCGGGCCGGGCCGGGCGTGGCCCGCGCCGGGGCGGCCCCGCCACGGCCGGCACCGGCCAGCGGCACGGCCGCCCCGGTGGCGAGCGCCGCGGCGAGCAGGTGTCGGCGGGTCAGTGCGGTGGTCATCGGTCCTCCGGCTGATAGGTGGTCTCGACGCGGGCGGCGGCGATGATCGCGTACGGCAGCACCCGCGTTCCGAGTCCGCGCGCCCGGGCGGCGCGGGTGTAGTAGACGGCGGACATAGAATCAGTGGTCATGCCAATAGGTTTCCACAGCAAACCTATTGGCGCCAGCCCTTCACGACCCGTAGCGGGGCGGCGACGGCGACTCGGGTGGGCGGTGCCGGGCACGGATCGTGTCGGTGGCCGCGATGGCGGCCAGCACCAGAACGGCGGTGCCGGCCGCGGCCAGCGGTGGCAGGTGGACCATGGCCGGAGCGGCGGCGGCGAGCGCCAGGACACCGACCAGCCGGGCCCGGGACACGCGGGCGAAGACCGCGTGTTCGACCACGGCGCGCCCGGCCAGGAACAGCACCGGACCACCGAGGATGACGAGGATCCAGGCCGACTCGGTGCGCCCGAACGGATGTTTGATGACCAGTTCGTAGCCGACGGCGATGGTCACCGCGCCGGCCACCATGAGTCCGTGCGCGAGAAACGCCTCCCGCATGAGGCGGGTGGGCTCCGGCGCGACCTGGATCGCCTCGGGCAGCAGCCGACCCGCCTGGAAGACGTAGATCCGGAACAGCAGCACGGTGGTGCCGAACGAGACCGCGAACGCCACGGCGCCTCCGGGGTTCCGGAAGGAGGTGTCGCTGTAGACCGAGCCGGTGGTCAGGATCAGCTCGCCGAGGGCGATGATGAAGAACTGCCGGTAGCGCTCGGACATGTACTCGGCCAGGACGGGCCACTGCCGTGGGGTGGGCAGCGTCCAGGGCGCGGGGTAGAACAGCAGCGCCGCCGCGCAGTCGATGACGATCGCCAGCGTCCACAGCACCCCGCGCGCCGGATCCGGCAGGAGCGCTCCGGCGATCCACGGCACGGAGGACACCGCGAACCAGAGGAGCACTCCCGCGGCGCGACGTTGCGCTGGGTGCCCGCGCAGCGCCGGCACGATGACGACGCCGCGAACGATGTGGATCGCCACGTACGCGCCGGCGAAGGCCAAGCTCCCGACGCCGAAGGCCTGCGGCACCGCCACCGCCATGATCGAGGTACCGAGCATGGCCGCGTACACCATCAACTGGATTCGTGGTCGCCGCGGGTCGTACAGGTTGGTGACCCATGCCGTGACGAACCAGACCACCAGGAAGGCCAGCAGCAACAACAGCGTCTGGGCGGCTTCGACGAGGACCGTCCGCCGCCCGGTGAGGTCCTCGACCAGGCGGTGCGAGACCCGGTTGAGGGCGAAGACGAACACCAGGTCGAAGAAGAGTTCCAGCAGGATCGGCCGTGGCTGTTGCCTCGGCTTTCGCATCAGCGCCGCTGGCCCTGTCGACATGCGCCCGCCGTTTCTGCCAGCTTCGTCCATCCTTGCCGGTAGTGATATCACGTATGGCGGTTTGTCGAGGTAGACACCGCAAGAGTGCCGGCGACGGCACCGTCGACCGCTGCCACTTCATCGCCACCCCGACCGGCAGCCTCTACGACGGGTCGTGGCGGGCCGCGTTGCGGCCCCGGGCGTGCGGCACCGCGGTCTGTGACTGCCCATCGGGTACGTCTGGCCCGCTCCCTGACCGTGCGGGCCGGCGACCTCGCCGCGAAGCGGGTGGTGGGACGCGTCACTGAAGATCGACGAGTTGCGCCGGGACCTCGCAGATCAGCCCCACCGAGTTCATCCGGACGGCGAGCGGCTCGCCGTCCGCGGTGGGCACGACGAAGTGGGCGCCACGGCCGGCGGCCAGGTCGGCGGCGTACCGCTCGCGCACCTCGACGAGGTGCTCCCAGTCGGCCAGCCACGCCCGCGTCGGGCGATCCTCGGACAGCAGGGCAGGGTCCAGGTCACGTACCCGCGCCACCATGGCGGTCAGCGCGGCGTTCCGCTCCCGGATCGAGCGCACCCGCGTGTCGACGGGGGCGCCGGGAGGTGCCGCCTTCGCCGCCACGGCGGTGCGCATCGTGGCGCACGCGTCTTCCGCCACCTCGCTGACCGGCGGGTTGTCGATCAACGTGGGCCGATCGTGGTTCGCGTACGTCCACAGGCCGGCGCAGGACACGAGGAGGCCCAGGGCCGCGACGACACCGCCGACCCACCACCCCGCGCCCGCATGATGTCGCCCCTGTCAAGACAGGGGCGACCGCCGGCTCAGTTCCTGATCAGAAGGGGGGCGCGTCCTCGCCCATCAACGCCAGTACGACGCCGCCCTTCCCGCTCTTGAGGCCCTGCACCACGACCCTGCCGGTGCTGCCGTCGGGCAGCTCCAACGTGAAGGTCTTCCCGACCGCGTTCTTGGGGCCGTTGCCGGCGCTGTTGGCGGGTCGGAAGTCGCCGGCCCACGGGGGGATCCCACCCTTGCGGGCGGGCTCGGCGAAGAGCGCGGCGGTGCCGGGGGTCCTGGTGCCGTCCGACGAGAGGAGCACTGAGGCGCTGCGATAGGTAGCCATATGCGTCAAGGGTATCCCGGATGCCGCCCTTCGCGCTGAATGACATCGCTGCTACCGATCAGCCGGGGGCGTCGCCTCGGCCAGCAGTTCGGCCAGGTGGACGGCGCGGACGGTGGAGCGCCGCCGACGCAGCCCGGTCCGCAGCTGGCGCAGGCAGCCAGGGTTGACCGCGACGACGTAGTCGACGCCGGCGGCCTCGATCTCGTCGATCTTCGCGTCGATGATCCGGCGCGACTCCCGCGGCCGCAGCAGGGAGTACGTGCCGGCGGCACCGCAGCAGGCGGCGGCCGACGGAAGCTCCACGTGGTCGGCGACCCGGCGCAGCAACGCGCGGGGCTCGACGAAGACACCGAGGCCGTTGCGCAGGTGGCAGGAGTCCTGCAGGGCCACCCGGGCCCGCCGTCCGCCGAGGAGCACCTCGCCTTCGGGGGCACGGTCCGCCAGCCACTGCGACAGCTCGCGTACCCGGTCCCGACCGAGGACGGCGGCCAGGTGCGCGGCGCAGCCGCCGGAGGTGGTGACGATGGTGCCGGGCAACTCCGCGCCGAGGCGGTGGGCCATCCGTTCCCCGCCGGCCAGGTCACCGTTGTGCGCGTGCAGCGCCCCGCAACAACCCTGGGCGGTCGGCGCGGCGAGCCGCGGATCGAGGGCCTGCGCCGCCCGGCTGACCACGGGGAAGAGCACCCGCTCGAAGCACCCCAGCATGAGCTGCGTCGCCTCACCCGCGACCGGGACGGCGCGGGCGGCGGGCGGAACCGGTCCGGCGGGCCGTTCCGCGGGCGGGCGGGTCGGGTGGTCCCGGGGAGCGGCGGTCGCCGCCGTCACGCCCCGGGCGGCACGGCGGAGAAGTCCGAGCAGCCGCAGCAGTGTCCGCCGCTCGGCCACGAGCATCAGCGCCCGGGCCAACAGCGGACGCCGCCGGCCCCGCCACTGGTGCACCCGCCACTGTTCCAGCAGGCTGCCGTACTCCACCCCGGCCGGGCACACCGGCTCGCAGGCCCGGCAACCCAGGCAGAACGAGGACTGCTCGGCGAGGGTGTCGTCGTCGGCCGGCAGGGTGCCGTCCTGCAACGCCCTCATCAGCGTGATCCGCCCCCGCGGCGAGGACGCCTCGTCGCCGGTCATGGCGTACGTGGGGCAGGCCGGCAGGCAGAAGCCGCAGGAGATGCAGCGGGACAACTGCTCGGGGTGGAACACGTCGCCGGTCACGATCCCAGCTTTCCGGGGTTGAGGATGCCCGCCGGGTCGAAGGCGGTCTTGATCCGGCGGAGCAGGGCGAGCTGGTCGTCGCCGAGCCGGGCGGCGAGGAAGGGCAGCTTCGCCGCCCCCACACCGTGCTCGCCGGTGATGGTGCCGCCAAGGTCGAGGGCGGCGGCGAAGATGTCGGCGAAGGCCGCCTCGGCGCGGGCCACGGCAGCGCGGTCCGCCGCGGAGCCCAGGACGCAGGTGGGGTGCAGGTTGCCGTCGCCGGCGTGGCCGAAGGTGGCGATGGCGACCCCGTGCCGCTCGGCGATGGCCTCGATCCGGTCGACCATCTCGGCGATCCGGGGCCGGGGCACGGTGGCGTCCTCCAGGATGGTCACCCCGCCCCGGCGGGACAGCGCGGGCAGCGCACAGCGGCGGGCGGCCAGCAGGGCCTCGGCCTGGGCGACCTCGCGGGCCGTGGTGACCTCGATGGCGCCCGCGTCGACGCAGGCCGCGCTGATGCGCTCCAGGTTGGTCGCCACCGCCTCCGGCGGCCCGTCGTCGCCGAAGAGCAGCAGCGCCCCGGCGTCGGCGCGCAGCCCGAGGTGGGCGAAGTCCTCCACCGCGTCGATGCAGGCCCGGTCGAGGAACTCCAGGGTGGCCGGCACCACCCCGGCCCGGATCACCGCGGCGACGGCGTGCCCCGCGTCGGCCAGGGTCGGGAAGTACGCGACGCCGGTGTTGCTCGACGCCGGCGCCGGCAGCAGGGCCACGGTCGCCTCGGTGAGCACCGCGAGGGTGCCCTCGGAGCCGGTGAGCAGCCGGGTCAGGTCGTAGCCGGCGACGTCCTTCCACAGTCGGCCGCCGGTGCGGATCACCTCACCGGTGGGCAGCACCGCCTCCAGGCCCAGCACGTAGTTGCGGGTGACCCCGTACTTCAGGCCGCGCAGGCCGCCGGCGCAGGTGGCGATGGTGCCGCCGACGGTGGCCACCGTGCGGCTGCCCGGGTCCGGGGCCCAGAGCAGCCCCCGCGCGGCGGCGGCTTCGGCCAGGGCGGCGCTGGTCACGCCCGGCTGCGCCACCGCGAGCAGCTCGTCCGGGGCGACCTCCAGGATCCGGTTCAGCCGGGTCAGCACCAGCACGATGCCGCCGCGCAGCGGCACGGTGGCCGCGCACAGGTTGGAGCCGGCGCCGCGCGGCACCACCGGCACCGCGTGCCGGGTGGCCAGCGCGAGCACCGCGGCCACCTCGGCGGTGTCGGCCGGGAAGACCACCGCGTCCGGCTCGTGCCGGAACAGCGGGGTCGCGTCCCGGGCGTAGACGACGAGGTCACCGGCGGCGTCGTGTACGTGGGTCGCGCCCACGATGCCGCGCAGCTCGGCGAGCAGGGTTGCCGACAGTGCCACGGGTGTTGCCTCCCCAGGTGGTGCGCCCCCGCCCGGTGCGCCGGGCGGGGGCCGTGGGCGTTTCTACAGACCGACGACCGACCGGTCGGCGATCAGCACGGGCGAATCGTAGAGAGGCACCGAACGGAAGGTGTACGTGGTGCCGCTGACCGACCAGTTCGCGGCCGGGATGTCGAAGACCGCGCCGGTGCGCGGGTCGACGTAGACCGGATCGGCGAAACTGCCGGCGTTGAACGTGACGGTCACCGGCGTACGGGTGTTGCTCTCCGACGGCTTCGCGCCGCCGAACCACAGGGCGACGGCCTGCCGGCCGGTGCCGGCCTTGCGGAACGCGGCCACCGACACGGCGTTGCTGGTGTCGTCGGTGACGCTGTACCCGCTGATCGACGTCATGGTGCTGTCGATCAGCGCGGTGGTCGCCTGGATGGCGTAGTACGACGGCTTGGCGTAGCGGATCTTCTTGTCCGCGCCGGTCCGGAGCAGACCCTTCGAGTTGATCTTCGACGGGTAGTGCAGGTCGGAGATGCTGAACACGCTGGTGCTCACCCCTCGACCCAGGTCGGCGAAGGTGCGCCGGAGCATCCACTTCGACTGGCTCAGCTCGGTCCAGTCCAGGTCACCCAGCGCGCCGAAGCTGTCCGGCCGGCTCGGCGCGCCGTTCTCGCCCTGCCGCAGTCGCAGCCGGGTGGCGAAGCTGTCGGCGGTCACCCGGAGCAGCCGGACCTGCTCGTAGGAGGCGTCCGGGTTGGCGTTGTACGGGTGGTAGGTGATCCCGTCGACCAGCCCCAGTTTGCCCTGGTCCCGCACCCGGGTCAGCACCGTGTCGGCGTAGCTGCGCTCCACCCCGGCCAGTGCGCAGCACCAGATCACCGCGTTCGGCTGGACGGCCCGGATCCGGGTGGCGGTGCGGATCAGCAGGTCGGCGTAGGCCACCGGGTCGACACCGCCGAGGTTCGGCTCGTTCCAGATCTCCCACTCGGTGACCCGGTCGGCGTACCGGTTCGCCAGCGCGCTCACCCAGGCGTCCCAGGCGTTCAGCGCCTCGGTCGTGCTGGGGATCTGACCACCGAGACCGGCCCCGCCGCCGCCGGCGTAGAGCGGGTTGCCGTACGAGGTCTGCAACCAGGGCCGCACGCCCCGGGACACCGCGTCGTCGACGATGGTGTCCAGCCACGCCCAGTCGTAGCTGCCCTTGACCTTTTCGGTCTTGGCCCAGCCGGCCTGGAAGCGGGCCGAGGTGGCACCCAGCGGCCCGAGGTACGGCTTGTAGGACTGGTAGTCGGTGTAGTCGCGGTCCAGCGTCTCGGTGCCGATGACGATGGGGGACGTGCCGATCTGGGCGGCGCTGCGCGGGGCGACGGTGCCGATCTGCGGCCACGACACCGGGTTCGGCTCCGTCCTGGTCCGCACGTCGTCCACCCAGGCGGTGCCGGTGTCGGCGGTGGAGATGCCGACCTGCACCGACGCCAGGGTCGGGGTGGCCACCCGGAAGGCCAGGTTGGTGGCGCGGCGCTGCCCGTCGATCCAGACGCTGGCGGTGGCGGTACCCGGCCGGGCCACGATCCGGACGTCGTACCAGCGGTTGGCGGTGTAGGCGCCCAGGTCGACCCGGGTGGCGCCGTTGTAGGTGTAGAGGCGTCCGGTGGCGTCCAGGGCGACGGTCACGGTGTGCCCGGCCGTGGAGTCCAGGTGCAGGCCCACCACGGCGGTGGTCTGCGCGGCGCGCAGTCGGGCGTGGGCCACCACGGTCGCCGAGGTGGCCCCGTACGACCGGGTGGCGTTGATCCCGGCGGTGCCGGAGGTGTCGGTCAACCGCAGGCTGCGGTCGACGGTGCCGGCGACCTCGGCGACCACGGCCGTGCCACCACCACCGGCGGCGGTCCAGCCGGCGGGGGTGGCGCCGACGGCCGTGGTGTCGAAGGTGTCGTTCAGGTCGGCCGCGAGGGCCGGACCGGCCGGCACCGTGACGGTGGCGCCGACCAAGGCGGTGACCAGGGCCAGTTTCAGGGGTGTGCGTCGGGACACTGCGGTACCTCCGGGACGGGTGGTGGTGGGTGGTGGGTGGTGGTGGGTGTGGCGCTGACGTTCACCGGGCGTCGTCGACGCCCGCCCGGCTCTCGCCGTACGCCCGCAGGGTGTGCTCGTCGGGCGGGTACGTGCCGCGCAGCGGCGCGCCCGCCGCCACCCGCCGTTGCAGGAACGCCTCCAGCTCCTCCTGCTCCCGGGCCGGCCGGGCGATCACCGGCACCAGGTGGCGGGGCACGCAGACCACCCCGTCGGCGTCGCCGACCAGCACGTCGCCCGGGTAGACCGGTACTCCGGCGCAGCCGATCGGCACCTGGACGTCGACGGCGTGGTGCTGGGCCAGGTTGGTCATCGCCGCCGCGCCCGCCGCGAAGACCGGCATCCGCAGTTCCGCGATGCCTTCGATGTCGCGCAGCGTGCCGTCGGTGACCACGCCCGCGGCGCCCCGGCTGGCCAGGCGGGTCAGCAGGATGTGCCCGGCGGAGGCGGCGCGGCCCTGCCCCCGGCAGTCCATCACCAGCACCTGGCCGGGGTGCACGGATTCCACGGCGAGGCGCTGCGGGTGGTCGTAGTCGGCGAAGACGTCGAGGGTGTCGATGTCCTCCCGCGCCGGGATGTAGCGCAGCGTGAACGCCTCGCCGACCATCCGGGGCGCGTGCCGGCTCTGGCTGCCCAGGCCGGCCAGGAAGGTGTTGCGCAGCCCCAGTTTGAACAGCTGGGTGGTGATGGTGGCGGTACTGGCGGCGCCGAGCGCGGCCAGGTCGGCCGGGTCCAGCGGCACCAGGTCCGGGTGGCTCGCCGGCGCCGGGGCGGCGGCCGGCGGGAGCAGCGGGGCAGGGGGCGTGTGGGTCATGGTTGCTGGCCTTCTGCGGAGGTGGAGTCGAGGATCGGGTCGATCCCCGGTGGTCGTGCCTGCACGGAGAGCCCGCCGTCGACGGTGATCACCTGGCCGGTGACGTAGGCGGCGTCCGGAGAGGCGAGGAAGGAGACGACGGCGGCGACGTCGTCGCCGGTGCCGACCCGGCCGAGCGGGATCGGTGCCGCCCGGCGACGTTGGGTGGCCCGGTCGAGGGCGTCGAAGCGGTCGTTGGCGATCGCGCCGGGCGCGACGGCGTTGACCCGGATCCCGCGCGGGGCGAGGTCCAGGGCGATCGCCCGGGTGGCCGCCTCGACCGCGCCCTTGGTCGCGTCGTAGGCGATCGCGTGGCGGTGCGCCCGGGTCGCGCCGATCGAGGAGATGTTGACCACCGACCCGCCGGCGGGCATCACCCGGGCGGCGGCGACCGTGCAGAGGAACACCCCCCGCGCGTTGACCGCGAAGCTGTGGTCCCAGTCGGCGAGCGTCAGGTCACGCAGCGGCACCCGGCCGGACATCGGCACCGCCGCGTTGTTGACCAGGACGTCGATGCGGCCGTGCCGGTCGGTGACGGCCCGGGTCAGCGCCGCCACCGCCGCCGGGTCGGAGACGTCCCCCGGCGCCGCCATCGCGTCGGCGCCGAGGTCGGCCACGGCGGCGGCCAGTTCCTCGGGGTCGGGGCCGTTGACCGCCACGATCGCGCCGTCCGCGGCGAGCCGCCGGGCGATGGCCAGGCCGATGTTGCGCCCGCCCCCGGTGACCAGGGCGACCCGCCCGGCGAGCCGGGTCACCGGGCCACCGCCGCCAGGTCGGCCGACGGCGCGTCGGTGGGGCCGGCCGGCGCCCGGTCGACCACGTCCGTCGCGCTGGTGCTCGCCCAGGTCAGCGGGCCGGCACTGGCGGCGACCCGCTCCGGGTCGAGGGTCATGCCGAGGCCGGGCCCGGTCGGCACCCGCAGTCGGCCACCCACGTAGGTGACCGGTTCGCGGACCACGTCCCGGGTGTAGAGCAGCGGGCCGACCGGGTCGCTGGGCAGGGTCACCGACGGCATCGCCATCGCCACGTGCGCCGCCGCGGCGGTACCGATGGACATCTCCTGGGTGGTGCCGACCAGGCAGGACTTCCCGGCGGCCTCGGCGATGGCGAAGATCCGGCGGGCCGGGGTGATGCCGCCGATGGCGATGACACTGACGTTGAACACGTCCACCGCGTCGGCGGTGGCCAGGTCCAACGCCCACCGGAACCCGTAGACGTGCTCGCTGACCGGCACCGGCAACCGGTCCCGGGCGTGCGCCAGGCCCTTCAGGTCGTGGTGCGGCGCCGGCGACTCGACCAGGTCGAAGCCGACGTCGGCGACCCGGTCGACGAACCGGCACGCCGCCCGCGGATCCAGCAGGTTGGAGAAGTCCAGCGACTTGATCGTGATGGCGTCGCCGTGGCGGTCGCGGACCTGGCGCAGGAACCGCTCGTCGAGGTCGAGCCGACGCCCGACGTAGACCCGGAAGTGGTCGAAGCCCTCGGCGGCCCGGCGGGCGACCATCGCGAGGTTGCGCTCCACGTCGGAGTCGCGCTGCTGGCGGAAGACCGGGTACGCGATCGGCACCGAGTCGCGGACCGCCCCGCCGAGCAGGTCCACCACCCGTACGCCGAGGTGCTTGGCCGCCAGGTCCCACATCGCGATGTCCACGCCGCACTTGATGGTGCGGCTCTTGTCGTAGATGTAGCCGGCCTGGGGAAAGTTCTGCTCCAGCCGCCGCTCGACCTCGGTGATCTGCAACGGGTCGAGGCCCACCAGCAGTTCGTTGAGGGTGCCCTCCAGGTCGGGCACGTCCAGGTGGTAGCGGGGTAGGTGCTGGAAGTCGGACATCTCCCCCACACCGATCAGGCCGTCGGTGTCGGTGAGCAGCTCGACGAGCACGTGGCCGCAGGTGATGCTGCCGTGCCGGGGGGTGTTGACCGGGGTGAGGCGTACCCGGGTTATCGCGACCACGCGGCCGTCCTTCCGCTGGGGGCCTGGGTGGGGTGGCCGGGGGCCATCTCCAGCAGCAGGCGGGTGTACTCGTGGGTGGGACTGCCGTAGATCCGCTCGGCCGGTCCGTGCTCGACGATCCGGCCGTGGCGCATCACCGCGATGTCGTGCGCCACCGACCGCACGACGGCCAGGTCGTGGGTGATGAACAGGTACGACAGGTCGTGTTCGCGTTGCAGGTCGGCCAGGAGGTTGAGCACCTGCGCCTGGATCGACACGTCCAGGGCGCTGACCGCCTCGTCGCAGACGATGAGCCGCGGCCGGGGGCCGAGCGCCCGGGCGATGGCGATGCGCTGCCGCTGCCCACCGGAGAAGGCGGCCGGATGCCGGTCCAGGGCGGCGGCGTCCAGCCCGACCTGTTCCAGCAGCCGCACCAGTTCCGTGCGGGACGCGTCGAGCCGGTGTACCCGCAGCGGTTCGGCCAGGATCTGCGCCACCGTCATCCGGGGGTCGAGGCTGGCGTACGGGTTCTGGAAGACCACCTGCACCTCGCGCTGCAGTCGGCGCAACTGCTCCCGGTCGGGACGGGTCACGTCGATGCCGGAGTACGAGACGGTGCCACCGGTGGGCCGTTCCAGCCGGAGCAGGGTGCGGGTGAGGCTGGTCTTGCCCGAGCCGGACTCGCCGACCAGGGCGAGGGTCCGCCCCGGCCAGAGCCGCAGGCTCACCCCGTCGACCGCCCTGACCCGGTCGACGACCCGGCGCAGCAGCCCCCGACGCACCGGATAGTGCAGCACCACCTCGTCGAACTCGGCCACCGGTTCGCCGGTCGGCTCGCCGGCGCTGGTCGGGTCGTGTTCGGCGGCGACCGGCCCGGGCAGTGGCGCCTCCGGGTGGTGGCAGGCCGCCAACTGGTCCGGCGCGTGCGGTCGCAGTGCCGGCCGTTCGTCGCGGCAGACGTCGAGCGCCACCGGGCAGCGGGGTGCGAACGCGCACCCGGGCGCCGCGACGGCGAGGTCCGGCGGGTGCCCGCCGATCGCGACGAGGCGTTGTCGGGCCGGGGCGTCGAGCCGGGGCGTCGCGGCCAGCAGTGCCCGGGTGTAGGGCATCCGGGGATCGCCGAGGACCTGGCCGGTCGGTCCGGTCTCCACCACCCGGCCCGCGTACATCACCGCGACCCGGTCGGCGTGGGTGGCGACGGTGCCCAGGTCGTGGGTGATCAGGATCAGCCCCATGCCGAGGTCCCGGCGCAGCGTGTCGAGCATGTCCAGGATCTCGGCCTGCACCGCCACGTCCAGCGCGGTGGTCGGCTCGTCGGCGATGAGCAGTTGTGGCCCGGCGGCCAGCGCCAACGCGATGGCGGCGCGCTGCCGCATGCCGCCGGAGAGCTGGTGCGGGTACTGCTCCAGCCGGGTGCCGGGCTGCGGCAGCCGGGCCAGTTCGAGGGCGGCCAGGGCGCGCTCGCGGGCGGCGGCCCGGCCGACCGGTTCGTGCGCCCGGATGGCGTCGGCGATCTGGGTGCCCAGGGTGAGCAGCGGGTTCAGCGCGGTGCTCGGATCCTGGAAGACCATCGCGACCCTCCGGCCGCGCACCGACCGCCAGCCCCGGGCGTCCAGGCTGGTCAGGTCGGTGTCGCCGAGGCGGATCGTGCCGGTGGTGCGGCAGGCCGGCGGCCGGGGGGTGAGTCCCAGGACGCTGAGCGCGGTGACGGTCTTGCCGGAGCCGGACTCCCCCACCACCGCGAGGGTCTCGCCGGCGTCGACGTGCAGGTCGACGCCGGTTACCGCGGGCACCGGTCGGGAGTCGGGGTTGAAGGTGACGGTGAGGTGCTCGACGGAGAGCAGGGGCATCGGAATCACCGCCTCAGGACGCCAACGCGGCCTCGTCGAGGCGCCACTGGCCGTCGACGTCGAGCACGATGCCGCTGAGCTTGGCGCTGTGGATCAGCGGGGACTTCGGCTGGTGCAGGAAGACCCAGTAGTTCTCGTCGACGATGCGCTTCTGCACCTCGACGTACGCCTGCTTGCGGACCGCCCGGTCCTCGCTCGCGGCGGCGGTGTCCAGCAACCGGTCGAGGGTGCTGTCGGCCAACCCGGACCAGTTGTTGGAGCCCCTGCTGGAGAAGTACGGGTCGAACGACAGCGACGGGTCCAGCCGGGGAATGTCGATCACCAGCAGGGCGGCGTCGAAGTCCTGCTTGCGCATCCGGTCGAGCTGGGTCTGCGCCTCCAGGACCTCGACCTTGGGCGCGAAGCCGGCGGCGGTGAGCTGGGACTGGAGCAACTCGGCGATGGTCGGGTCGGGGGCGCGCCGTCGGGCGACGACGGTGATCGGCACCGGCGTACCGCCGAGGGCGGTCTTGGCCCCAGCCGGGTCGAGCGCGGGGGGCGTGATCGACGGGTCGTAGAACCAGTCCTTGGCGGTGGCGAAGGAGGGCGCCAGGTCGTACTGGCCGCCGGCGGCGGCCTTGCCCACGCCCTCGCGGTCGATGGCCATGGCGAACGCCGCGCGGACCTTCGGGTCGTTGAAGGGTGCCCGGGTGACGTTCAGCGCGACGTAGTAGGACCGGCGCACCCCGGTGTCGGTCATGGTGATCTGCTTGTCGCCGGCGAGCTGGTTGAACTCCTCCGGCGGCAGGGTCCGCACGAGTTGCACGCCGCCGGTGGTGACCTCGGCGCGCAACACCTTGGTGTCGGTGACGAAGCGGAACACCACCTGCTCGAGCCGGGGCAGTGCGGATCCGTCGGTGGCCCGGCGCCAGTACGTCGGGTTGCGCTTGCCGGTCAGTTGCACCTTGGAGCGCCAGGCGTCGAAGACGAACGGCCCCGTGCCGACCGGCTTGCGGCCGTAGTCGCCGGCCTTCACCGCGGTCGGGGAGGCCATCATGCCGGGTTCGTGGGCGAGGTGGATCAGCAGCAGCGGGTCGGACGCCTTGAGGGTCAGCCGCAGCGTCCTGGCGTCGACCACGTCGACGGAGCCGACGTTCTTCAACGCGGCGGCCTTGGTCGACCGGGTGGCCGGGTCGATGACGCGCCGCAGGTTGAACGCGGCGGCCTCGGCGTCGAACGGGGTGCCGTCGTGGAAGGTGACACCTTCGCGCAGGGTGAAGGTGACGGTCCTGCCGTCCTCGGTCCACCTGTCGGCCAGTGCCGGGACGAACGAGCCGTCGCGGTCCTGGCGCAGCAGGGTGTCGTAGAAGAGGTTGAGCACGTTGCGGTCGGAGGAGATCGCGCTGCTCAGGGCGGGGTCGAGGGTGGTCGGCTCGTTGTCGAAGCCGACGGTGAGGGTGCCGCCGCGGCCTTTGCCGCCGGCGGTGCCGCTGTCGGAGCCGCAGGCGGCCAGGCTCACCGCGGCGAGTGCGCCGACGGTGCCGCCGAGCAGCGCGCGCCGGCTGAGCAGGGCAGGGTGCACCGAGGGTGTGTCCATGGTGGTTCCCTTCGGAGGGGGTGTGGTGTGGGGGTGGTGGAGCTACCGCCCCGGGGTGAGGTCCGGGCGGTGCGCGTCGAACGCGTCACGGAGCGCGTCGGCGAGCAGGTTGAACGCGGCGATGGTGAGGAGGATGGCGAGGCCGGGGAAGACGCTGAGCGACCAACTGGCGTCGAGGTGGTCGGTGCCGGCCGCCACCATGGCACCCCAGCTGGGTTGCGGGGGCTGGACGCCGAGACCGAGGAAGCTCAGTGAGGCCTCGGCGATGATCGCGGTGGAGGCCTGCAGGGCGGCGAAGACGCCGAGCGTGCCGGCCAGGTGCGGGAGCAGGTGCCGGCGCAGCAGCGCCGGGGTGGGCACGCCGACGATGTGGGCGGCGGAGACCCATTCCCGGGTACGCAGCGAGAGCACCTCGCCACGGACGACCCGGGCGAACCGGGGGGTGGCGACCACCGCGATGGCGATCAGCGCGTTACGCAGCCCGGGCCCGAGAGCGGCGACGACAGTCAGCGCCAGCACCAACAGCGGGAAGGCGAGCAGTCCGTCGACGGTACGCATCAGCAGCGCGTCGATCCAGCCGCCCCGGTAGCCGGCCACGAGGCCGAGCAGGGTGCCCAGGACGAGGGCCAGGCCGACGGCGACGGTGGCCACCGCCAGCGTCACGGCGGCGCCGTCGACGATGCGGGCGAGCACGTCCCGTCCCAGTTCGTCGGTGCCGAGCAGGTGCCGGGCGCTGGGACCGGTGAGCAGACGGTCGGTGTCGGTGGCCGCGCTGCGGTCGCCCAGCAGCGGGCTGGCGACGGCGGCGACCGCCACCGTGGCGAGGACCGGGAGGGCGAAGCGGGCGCGCCGGTCGCGCAGCAGCCGGGTGAGCACGGGCCGGCGCGCGTCCCGGGTGGTGGTGGTCTCGGTGGCCATGACGACCTCCTCTCAGTACGTGATGCGCGGGTCGAGCCAGGCGTAGACGAGGTCGGTGACCAGGTTGACCAGCAGCACGAAGGTGACGACGACGAGCACGGCGCCCTGCACGACCGGAAGGTCGCGGCTGAAGATGCCGTTGACGATCAGCGTGCCCATGCCGGGCAGGGTGAAGATCGTCTCGGTGACCACGGTGGCGCTCATCAGCGCGCCGATCTGCAGGGCGGTGACGGTCACCACCGGCACCAGGGCGTTGCGCAGCGCGTAGACGGTGACGATCCGGCGGCGGCGCAGCCCGGTGGCCTCGGCGGTGCGGATGTAGTCCTCGCCGAGCGCGGCCAGCAGGGAGCCCCGCGTCTGCCGCAGGACCACCGCGACCACGGTGGACCCGACGGTGATGGCGGGCAGCACCATCCGGACCAGGTTGCCGGCCGGGTCCTCGGTGAAGGGCACGTAGCCCGAGGGTGGCACGACCCGCAGCCAGATCGCGAAGACCAGGATCAGCAGGGCGGCCAGGTAGAAGTGCGGGGTGGAGAGCGCCAGCACGCCGAGGCCGGTCAGCGCCGAGTCGGTGGCGGTGCGTCGGCGCACCGCCGCGAGCACCCCGGCCGGGATGCCGATCAGCACCGCGAGCAGCAGCGCGATCAGGCCCAGCTCCACGGTGGCGGGCAGCCGGTCGACGATCACCCCGGCGACCGGTTCGTCGGTGAGCCAGGAACGGCCGAGGTCGCCGGTGAGCACGCCGCCGATCCAGTCCAGGAACTGTCGCCACAGCGGGGTGTCGAGGCCGAGGTCGGCGCGGAGCGCGGCGCGGTCGGCGGCGCTGGCCTCCTGGCCCAGGATCTCGGTGGTCGGGTCGCCGGGCAGCAGGCGCAGCAGCAGGAACAACACCACCGAGACGACGAACAGCACGGGGATCAGTTGCGCGAGCCGGCGAACCAGGTATCCGATCATGCGGCGGGCACCTCCTGCCGGCCCCGCGCGGACTGCCGCAGCCAGTCGAGGCGGTCGGTCGGCATCAGGTCGTAGGCGTAGAGAACGAAGGCGTCGGCACCGGCGCGCAGCGCGACGTCGTAGGCGGTGGTGAACCGGTCCCGCCGGGGCGTGGCGGCCACCGCGCCGCTCCAGGCGGCGCTGAGTTCGCGGGTGCACGGTCGGGCGGCGGCCAGGTCGGCGGCGAGTGCCGGCAGGTCACCGTGCAGGTTGGACACGGTGAGTCCGGTGGTCAGCGCGCCGAGGCCGGCGAGGTCGCCGCCGGCCTTGCCGTCGGTGGCGTAAGGATCGGCGGTGGCCCGCAGCGACACCGGCGTGTCGCCGGCGGCCGCCACGGCCGCGGCGACCAGCCTGCGGACCACGGCCGCACGCACCGCCAGCACGACGTCGTGCAGCGGCCGGCCGAGCGCGGCGACGGCGTCCGTGGCGGGTTCCGGCGCGGCCGGCCGGGGTTCGGCCAGTTGGCCACGGACGACCGCGCGGACCCGTTCGGCCAGCGCGGTGGGGTCGACGCCGGCGGCGGTGAACTCGGTGCCGCAGGCGGCGCAGAGGCAGAGTGAGAGCAGCCACCGGTCCGCCGGGCGCAGCGCGACACCGATCTTGTCGTGCGCGCCCTGGTGGGCCCAGCCGAGGTAGCCGAACGCCTCGAGGTCCAGCCCGGTCACGCCGGGGACGGCGGCGGCCCGCCGGACCAGGTCGGCGGCGTGCTCGACCACCTCGGGACGGGCCGGGCAGAGCGCGTGCCGGTAGGGGTGGCCGAAGGCGTTGCGCAGGGCCAGGTCGGGTCGGGTGGTCGCCACCGCGGAGCGGTGCAGCCCGACCAACCAGGCCACCGTCCGCACGCCGGCGGCGGTCAGCGCGGCGGTGGCCGGGCCGGCCAGGTCGGCCACCAGTGGCGGGTCGAGCCGACCGGCCGGTCCGGCCGGGCCGAACCACCGGCCGGCGTCCAGGTCGGCCACCGCGCCCGCGTCACTGGTGCTGAGCAGCCAGCGTCCGCTGTGGTACGCGTAGGCCAGCCGCACCGTGGCCACACCGGCCGCGGCGAGCCGGGCGGCCTGCGCGACGGGGTCGGCCCGGAACGAGACCGGGTGGGCGTACGTCCCGGGTCTCATCGGGCGTCCTGTTCGTCGAGGACGGCGGTGATGGTGGTCAGCGCGTTCTCGATGTGTTCGCGGGTCAGCCGCTCGGCCAGCGCCGCGTCGCCCCGCTCGGCGGCGTCGAGCATCGCCTCGTGCTCGGCGGCCTCCCGGACGAAGGTCGCCCGCAGTCGCCAACCGGCGGTGGCCACGAACGCGGTCAGGTCCTGCAACTGGTCGAGGAAACCGCAGAGGAACGGGTTGCCGCAGGCCAGGTAGAGCTCGCGGTGGAAGCGCCGGTTGGCGATGCCCAGCCCGGCGGTCTCGCCGGAGCTCACCAGCACCGCCGCGTCGACCAACGCGGCGCGGGCGGCGACGAAGGAGCCGGCCTGGTGGCTGGCCAGCCGGACCGCGGCCGGCTCGACCGCGGCGCGCGCGGTGTAGAGCTGGCGCACCGTGTCGGCGTCGATCCGGCGGACGCTGACCCCCTGGTAGGCGTTGATCTCGACCAGGCCGCTGGAGTGCAGTTGCTTGAGTGCCTCCCGGACCGGGGTCTTGGAGACACCGAGCAGCTCGGCGAGCTCCCGCTCGACCAGCGGCCGGCCCGGTGCGAGGGTGCCGTCCAGGATGGCGCGGCGTAGCGCGTCGCGGACCCGGTCGGCTCGGGAGGCGGGCTGCTCCAGCGCCAGGGTGGCACCGGTGGGCGCTGCGGGGTCCACAGTGGGAGGAAGCGATCGCGGCATGCCAGTATCGTGGTATACCACGATGCCGCAGACAAGCCTTCGGAGCGGAAATTCTTCATTTTCCGCTGACCAGCTGGTCACCCCCGCGTAACAGGAGCAGCCGTGACCCCTCCCGTTCCCACCGCCACCCCGCCCGTCACCACCACCGTCGTCGCCGAGGCGGTGGCGGCGGCCCGGGCCGCCGCCCCGATCCTCGCCCGCGACCCACTCCCCGCCCGGGCCGGTCGGCTGCGGGCGGCCGCCGACGCGCTGGACGGGTCCCGCGCCGAGATCGTCGCGCTCGCCGACACCGAGACCCACCTCGGCGAGGCCCGTCTCACCGGTGAGCTGGCCCGCACCACCGGGCAGCTGCGGCTCTTCGCCGACGCCGTCGAGGAGGGCTCCTTCCTGGACATCACGATCGACCACGCCGACCCGGGGGCGACGCCGGTCCCCCGCCCCGACGTGCGCCGGATGATGCGCCCCCTCGGGCCGGTGGCCGTCTTCGCGGCCAGCAACTTCCCGCTGGCGTTCTCGGTCGCCGGCGGTGACACCGCCGCCGCGCTCGCCGCCGGTTGCCCGGTCGTGGTCAAGGCGCACGAGGGACACCCGCGCCTGTCCGACCTGGTCGGCCGGGTGCTCGCCGACCTGCTGCCGCCCGGTGCCGTGACCGTGCTGCACGGGCGGGCGGCCGGCCGGGACCTGGTCACCGACCCGGCCGTGCGGGCGGTCGGGTTCACCGGCTCGGAGGCCGGCGGTCGGGCCCTGTTCGACCTGGCCACCGCCCGGCCGGACCCGATCCCGTTCTACGGGGAACTGGGCTCGGTGAACCCGGTGGTGGTCACCCCCGCCGCCCTCGCCGCCCGGGGCGCCGCGATCGCGGCGGCGTACGTCGCCTCGTACACCCTGGGTCTTGGGCAGTTCTGCACCAAGCCCGGCCTGCTCTTCCTACCGGCCGGGCACGGCCTGGAGCCGGCGCTGGTCGAGGCGGTGCGGGCGGTGGCGCCGGGCCCGCTGCTCGGGGAATGGATCCGCGGCGGCTTCGACCGGGCCGCCGCCGCGCTGGCCGGGATCCCCGGCGTCCGGTCGCTGGTGCCTCCGACCGCCGGCAGCGGGATCACCGCCACCCCCGCCCTGCTCGCCGTGCCCGCCGCCCGGTTCCTGGCCGAGCCGGCCGCCGCCCGCGAGTGTTTCGGCCCGGCGTCGCTGATCGTCGAGTACGCGGACCCGGTCGAGCTGCTGGCCGCCCTGAACACCGTGCCCGGAGCGCTGACCGCCACCGTGCACACCGAACCGGGCCACGACGTGGACCTGGTCCGCGTGGTGCTCGACGTGTCCGCCGAGCGGGCCGGACGGGTCGTCCTCAACGGCTGGCCGACCGGCGTGGCGGTGACCTGGGCGATGCACCACGGTGGGCCGTGGCCGGCCACCACCGCGCCGCTGCACACCAGCGTGGGAGTGGCCGCGATCCGCCGGTTCCTGCGCCCGGTCGCCTACCAGGACGTCCCCGCCGAGCTGCTGCCCGAGGCACTGCGCGAGGACAATCCGCTCCGCCTGCCACGCCGGGTGGACGGGGTGCTGACCGCACGCCCGGGCGCCCCGTCCGCCTGAACCGCCGGCGGCGTCGCCCGCCGTCCGGGCGGCGGCGGCGACGGTCGCCGACGCCGCTTCGCCCGGGCGGAGCGCGCCCCGTCGGCGCGGAGGTGGGCCGGTCCGCCGGTGGTCGATCAGACGACCGGCGGACCGACTTCAGTGGATCTCGGTGGTGGTCCAGCGCGGGGAGGCGTTGGTGACCGGGACGGTGTCACCGACCAGTGTGGTCTTCGCCTGGATGTCCCGTCGCGCGCTGGTGCCGACCCAGAGTTCGACCTCGCCGGGCTCCACGACGCGGGTGAGCGTACGGTCGGAGAAGGCCAGGCGGGTGGTGGGGACGGTCAGCTCGACCGTGACGGACCGGCCGGGTTCCAGGTGGACCCGCCGGTATCCGAGCAGCTGCGCCACCGGCCGGGTCACCGAGGCCACCAGGTCACGACCGTAGAGCTGGACGACGTCGTCGCCGGCGACCGCGCCGGTGTTCGTCACCCGCACCGTCACGCCGATCGCCCCGTGGGTGGGCACCGTGCTGGGCACGGTGAGATCGGTGTACGCGAACGTCGTGTAGGACAGGCCGTGGCCGAACGGCGCCACGGGCGTCGCCGGGAGGTTGGTCACCTCGTTTCCGGTACCGAGGGTGGGGTGCAGGTAGGAGTACGGCTGCGCGCCGGCCGACCCGGGCAGGGTGACCGGCAACCTGCCCGACGGGTTGACCCGCCCGGACAGCACGCCCGCGATCGCCCCGGCGCCCTCCTCGCCGGGGAAGAACGCCTGCACCACCGCCGCGCAGCGCGACAGCGCCCAGCCGAGGGCGTACGGCCGGCCGGTGAGCAGCACGAGGACCACCGGCGTACCGGTGGCCAGCACCGCCTGCACCAGTTCGCGCTGGACGCCGGGCAGTTCCAGGTCATCCCGGTCGCAGCCCTCGCCGACCGTACCGCGGCCGAAGAGGCCGGCGTGGTCGCCGACGACCAGGACGGCCACCTCCGCGGCGGCGGCCGTGGCGACCGCCTCGTCGAAGCCGGACCGGTCGTCGGTGTCCACCTCGCAGCCGGGTGCCCAGCTGACGAGATCGGCGCCGAACTCGACCCGCACGGCGTCCAGCACGGTCGGCACCTCGATCCCGGTCTCCACCCCGGGATGCTGGACGAGCACGTGGTTGAGGAACGAGTAGCACCCGAAGAGCGCACCCTGCCGATCGGCGTTCGGGCCGATGACCGCCACCCGTCGCCCCACCGGCAGCGGCAACGCGTCCTGGTTGGCGACCAGCACGATCGATTCCTCGGCGAGTCGCCGGGCGATCGACCGGTGCTCCGGTGAGTCGAGGTCGATCGCCTCGGGCGGCTCGTCGGTGAAGGTCGCGTCGAGCAGCCCCAGGTCCCGCTTCTGGCGCAGCACCCGCAGCACCGCCCGGTCGACGAGCGCCTCGTCGAGCCGGCCCGCCCGCACCGACTTCCGCAGGGTCAGATAGGCGTCGCCGGTCGGCAGCTCGACGTCGACACCGGCGGTGAGCGCCTGACCGGCCGCCTCCGCGTGGTCGCCCGCCACGTGGTGCAGCAGGTTGAGGAACGCCACCCCGTAGTAGTCGGCCACCACCGTGCCGTCGAAGCCCCACCGATCGCGCAGCACGCCGGTCAGCATCGTCGGGTCGGCGGCCACGGGCACCCCGTCGATCTCGGCGTACGAGTGCATGACGCTGCGCGCGTCGCCGTCGAGGATCGCCATCTCGAACGGCACGAGCAGCACGTCGGCCAGTTCCCGGGGGCCGGCGTGCACCGGGGCGAAGTTGCGCCCGGCACGCGAGGCGGAGTAGCCGACGAAGTGCTTGAGGGTGGCGTGCACCCCCTGCGACTGGAGGCCACGCACGTACGACGTGCCGAGGGTGCCGACCAGGTACGGGTCCTCGGCGATGCACTCGTCGACCCGGCCCCAGCGGGGGTCACGGATCACGTCGAGCACCGGTGAGAGCCCCTGGTGGATGCCCAGCGCCCGCATCGAGGCCCCGATCGCCGCGGCCATCTCGGTGACCAGTTCGGGGTCGAACGCCGCGCCCCAGGCCAGTGGAGTGGGGAAGGTGGCCGCCTTCCACGCCGACAGTCCGGTGAGGCACTCCTCGTGGACGATCGCCGGGATACCGAGCCGGGTGTTCGTGACCAGGCCCCGCTGGAACTCCCACAGCCAGGACGCGCGTGCCGCCGCCTCCAGGGGGCGGGTGCCGTAGGCGCGGGTGAGGTGACCGAGCCCGTGCCGGACGAAGTCGTCGAGCGTGACGGCGTCGCCGAACTCCCCCTGCAGCGGCGCGACCGCCTCGCCGTCCTCCTTCTCCCAGAACCCGACGAGCTGGGCGATCTTCTCCTCGATCGTCATCCGGCTGAGCAGCTCGCGTAGCCGCGCCTCGCCGTCGCGCCCGTCCGGTCGGTGGTGGTCCGGACCTGCCTGAGCCGGTAACGGCCCGTCCACCACCGTGTGGACCTCAGTCATGCTGTGCCTTCCTCTGGTTGTGCCCGTACCGCTGCCACTCAGCCCTTGACCGCACCCTGTAGGCCGCCGACGATCTGCTTCTCCGCGAGCGTGAAGAAGAGCAGTGCCGGCAGCATCGCCAGCGAGGTGAAGGCAAGGACGCCGGCGGTGTCGGTGGTGTACTGGCTGGAGAAGTTCTGCACTCCCAGCGGCAGGGTGTGCAGGTTGACGTCGCCGAGGACGAGCAGCGGCAGCAGGAACGCGTTCCAGCTCGCCACGAACGCGAGGACGCCGACGGTGACCAGCGCGGGCCGCGACAGCGGCATCGCGACGCGCCACAGGAATCCGAGCCGACTCGCACCGTCGATGGCCGCGGCGTCCTCCAACTCCCTCGGGATGGCGGACAGGAAGGGACGCAGGATCACGATCGTCAGCGGCAGTGAGAAGGCGACCTGCGGGAGGATCACCGCGTAGTAGGAGTTGACCAGGTTCAGGTCACGCAGCATGAGGTAGAGCGGCAGGATCGCCGCTCCGGCCGGGAACAGCAGGCCGAGGGTGAAGAAGGTGTAGAGCCCCTCCCGCCCGCGGAAGGTGTAGCGGGCGAGCACGAACGCGGCGGCCAGCCCGAGCACGACGACGGCGAGCGTGGTGCCGAGGGCGATGACCGCGCTGTTGAACGCCTGCTGCCAGAAGTTGCTCTGGGTCAGCACCCTGGCGTAGTTGTCCCAGACGATCGGGTCGGGCAGGCCGGCCGGGTCGGCGACGATCTGCGGGGTGGTGCGGAAACCGCCGACGATCACGTAGATGACCGGGGCGATCGACACGGCCGCGACCGCGAGCGCGAGCGCGTAGGTGAGCGGCGTGCCCCAGGACGCCGGACGGCGCCCGGTGGGCCGGGAGAGAGCGGAGTTCACGGCCATCGTCACTTCGCCTTTCCGGTGATGGCGCCCGCGATGTCGCGGCGCAGCAGGAACCGCTGGAACAGCAGTGCCGCCACGAAGGAGATGGCGAACAGGATCACGGCCACGGCGTTGCCGTAGCCCCACAGCCGGGCGAAGAACCCGTTGTCCACCATGTAGGTCGCCATGGTGGCCGACGCCCCGAGCGACCGGACCGCGGGCACCGAGGTCACCCAGATGATGTCGAACACCTGAAGTGAGCCGATCATGGACAGGAACATCCAGATCCGGATCGTCGGGCCGAGCAGCGGGATCGTGACGTGCCGCTGGATCTGCCACCAGCTCGCGCCGTCGATGGCCGCCGCCTCGGTCAGCTCGTCGGGCACGTTGGACAGGCCGGCGAGCAGCAGGATGATGGCGAAGCCGACGTACTTCCAGGTGAGGACGGCCAGCAGGGTCCAGATGACCACGTCCAGGTCCGCGAGCCAGGCCTGCACCAGGCCGCCCAGTCCCAGGGACCGCAGCAGCGCGTCGACCGTGCCGTCGCCGGTCAGCAGCAGCTTCCACATGATGCCGACGGTGACCTCGGCGAGCACGTACGGCACGAACACCAGCAGGCGGAACACGGCGCGCCCACGGAAGCGACGGTTGAGCAGCAGGGCGATGCCCAGTGCGATCGGGCCCTGGATCAGCAGCGACCCGAACACGATGATGGCGTTGTTGCGTAACGCGTCGAGGAAGATCGGGTCCTGGAAGGCGAGGGTGTAGTTCCGCAGGCCGACGAACTCGGTGGGGGGTCCGACGCCGCGCCACCGGAACAGGCTGTAGTAGACCGCGAAGCCCATCGGCACCAGCACGAACATCACGTAGATGAGCACGGCCGGCGTGGTCAGCCCGATGATCTCGTACCACTTGCGGCGGGTCTCGGCTCGGCGGGCGGACGCGTGCGCGGCCGCGCGCCCGGTCGTTCGGGGGCCCGCCGGCGACGCGGAAGCGCCGCCGGCGGGCATACGGATCTGGTTGGTGGAGGTCACTTGCTTGCGGCCGCCTTCATCGCCGAGACGACCTGCTCAGGCGTCCCGTTGCCGGCGAAGATGGCGACGATGGCGTCGTTCATCGCGGTGCCGACGGTGCTGCCGAAGGCCGTGTCCAGCCAGAGCTGGACGTAGCTCGCCCCGGAGGTGGCCTCCAGGATGGACTTCAGCGCCGGGTCCTTGACGGCGTCCGCCGCGCCCTTGGCCACCGGCAGGCCGGTGCCGGTCTCGGCGTAGCCCTTCTGCACCTCCGGGCTCACGATGTACTTGAGGAACTCGACGCACTCGGCCGGGGCGCTCTTGGCACAGGAGAAGCCGTCGCCACCACCGAGGGCCGCCTTCGGGTCACCCGGCGAACCGGAGATCGCCGGCACCGGGAACCAGCCGAGGAACGACGCGAGCTTCGCCTTGTCCGTGGCAACGGTGTCCAGCGTGCCGCGGTTCCAGTCGCCCATCAGCTCCATCGCGGCCTTGCCGTTGGCGAGCATGCCGTTGGCGCTGGTCGGGTCGTTCTGGCCCGGCGTGGCGATGAAGTTGGGCTGGAACGGCTTGGTGTCGATGAACGCCTTCAGGTCCTGGCCGGCCTTGACGAAGCACGGGTCGTCGAAGACCCGCTCCGTGGAGGCCTTCTTCAGAGTGTCGACCGAGCAGGCGCGCAGGGCGAGGTTGTACCACCAGTGCGCGGCCGGCCACTTGTCACCGGCGCCCACGGCGATCGGGACGACATTGATGGCCTTGAGCTTGGTGACGGCGGCGTTGAGTTCTTCGAGGGTGGTCGGCGGCGCCGCGATGCCCGCCTTGGCGAACATGTCCTTGTTGTACCAGATGCCCTCGATGCCCATCCGGAACGGCAGGCCGTACTGCTTGCCGTTCACCTGCCAGATCTCGGCGGCGCTACCGATGTCGGCGACCTCGGCCTTGGACTGGTCGGTGATGTCCTTCAGGTAGTCGGCCTCCACCTGCTCGCGCATCTCACCGCCGCCCCACGCCTGGAAGATGTCCGGCGGGTCGTTGCTCAGCAGCGCGGCGGGCAGCCGGGTGCGCTGGAGCTGGTTGGTCTCGATCGCCTCGATCTCGATCGTGACGCTGGGGTGCAGTGCGGAGAAGTCCTTGGCGACCTTCTCCCAGTAGGTCTTGCCGGGCCCGTCCTGCGAGGCGTTGTGCCACCAGGTCAGGGTCACCGGGTTCTTGTACAGCTCAGTCTCGGGGGAAGCCTCGTCGTCGCCGCCGCTGTTGCATCCGGTAACAACGAGAACACTTGTCATAAACAGTGCCAGGACGGCACCTCTACGGCGCTTCATCGCCATCGATGTCTCCTCGACTAGTCAGTCGCGGTACTCGGCCTGCGGGGGAGTTTTACAGTCATGTAACTCTATGTCAATCGGTATCGATAACGTTTTCGAGTCGCTCGTGACGCGCCCCGGGTGGCAGCCCTATCATCATCGGCGTGGTGTTCCCGCAGCGCGTCAAGATGTCGGATGTCGCACGTACCGCCGGCGTCTCGGTCGCGACCGTATCGAAGGTCGTCAATGGGCGGTACGGCGTCGCCCAGGCGACCGTGGAGCGCGTCCAGCAGGTCATCCACGAACTCGGTTACGAGGCCAGCCTGGGGGCGCAGAGCCTGCGCAGCCACCGCACCAACGTGCTCGGCATCCTGGTCGCCGAGTTCGAGCCGTTCTCGACCGAGTTGCTCAAGGGGGCGTCCCGGGAGGTCGCGGGCAGCGGATACCAACTGCTGGCCTACTCCAGCGGCGACGGCGAGGGTGCCGCCATCGGATGGGAAAGGCGCTCCCTGGCCCGCCTGTCCGGCACGCTCATCGACGGGGCCGTGATCGTCACGCCGACCGTGGTGGAGACCAACGACAGCTTCCACGTCGTGGCCGTCGACCCGCACACCGGGCCGTCCGGCCTGCCCACCGTCGATTCGGACAACTTCGCCGGGGCCGTGCTGGCGACCAACTACCTGCTGTCCCTCGGTCACCGGCGGATCGGGCACATCAGCGGACGCGCCGACCTGGAGTCCGCGCGGCTGCGCGAGGCGGGGTTCCGGCGGGCGATGGCCGACGCCGGCGTGCCGGTGGACGAGCGGCTCGTCCGGGTCGGCGGGTTCCGGATCGAGAGCGCCGCCGGTACGGCAGCGGAACTGCTCGCCCTCACCGACCGGCCGAGCGCGATCTTCGCGGGCAACGACCTCTCCGCCATCTCCACGATGGACGTGGCCCGCGACATGGGCCTCTCGGTGCCCGACGACCTGTCGGTGATCGGCTTCGACAACGTGCCGGAGTCGGCGCTGGTCAACCCGCCGCTGACCACCATCATGCAACCGATCCAGCGGATGGGCGCCGAGGCGTTGCGCCTGCTGATAGACCTGGTCGCCGGCGCCGAGCGGGACACGCACATCCGGCTCCCCACCGAGCTCGTGATCCGCTCGTCCTGCCGTCCGCGGCACTGACGCCCTCATCCGGACAGCCGCACGGGTCGGGGTGCGTCGCCGCTGCCGAGCCGCCAGCGGGCGGCGCTGTCGCGCACGACGAGTTCGGTCGCCAGTTCCACCCGCGGGCTCTCGATCCGCTCGCCCTGGGCCAGGCGCAGGACGGTACGGGCGGCGAGCATGCCCATCTCCGCCAGGGGCTGCCGGACGGTGGTCAGCGGTGGCGAGCACCAACGAACCTCCGGCAGGTCGTCGAAGCCCACGACGCTGACGTCGTCGGGCACCCGCAGGCCGCGCCGCCGGACGGCCTCGTAAACACCGAGGGCCATCTGGTCACTGGAGGCGAAGATGGCGGTGGGCGGGTCGGCCAGCCCCAGCAGGTGGTTGCCGCCGGCGAAGCCGGCCTCGTGGTAGAAGTTGCCCTGGCAGATCAGCTGGTCGTCGACGCCGAGGCCGGCGGTCTCCAGCGCCGCCCGGTAGCCGTCGAGGCGCGCCCGACTGCACATCAGCTGCGGCGGCCCGGCGATGAAGCCGATCCGCCGGTGGCCGAGACCGAGCAGGTACTCGATGGCGCGCAGGCTGCCCATCCAGTTCGTCGCGCCGATCGTGGGCGCCTCCTGCGGCGGCACGCCGGCCGGGTCGACGATGACGGCGGGGATCCTGAGGCGGCGAAGCTCCTCCTGCAACGGCGGCTCCAGGGTGGAGGTCACGAAGATGACCCCCTCGGTGGACCGCACGCGGATGTTGTGCAGCCACTGCCGGGCCGACGAGCTGCGCCGGTGGATCGCGGACACCACGGTGCCGATGCCGGCCGCGTGCGCGACGTCCTCGACGCCCCGGATGATCTCCACCGCCCACGGGCTGTCCAGGTCGTTGAAGACCAGGTCGACCAGGGCTGAACTGGCCCGCGCGCTCGGCGGCCGGCGGCGGTAACCGTGCCGGCTGAGCAACTCCTCCACCCGCTCCCGGGTCTGCGGTGAGACATCGGAGCGGCCGTTGAGGACCCGCGAGACGGTCGGCACCGAGACACCGGCCAGGCGGGCGATCGCCGCGATGGTGATCTTCCGGGGTTGGTCCGAGGTCACGGGTGCCCTTTCGACGTCGCCGGGCCCCACGACGGCGCGTTCCCGGCCGGGCAGCTGGCGGATCCGCGAGCGCTGACACACCGGAACTTTCATCGAAAGACCGGCAAGTTTCGGGTCGATGGCCGGTACGTTACGACGCGCTCCCGCCCGGGTCAAGGCCCTGTCAATGGTTGCGACAAGCCGTTACGGTGTGCAGGAATCCTGGAACTTACCGGGACAAGTTCCGGAAGCTCGGCGGTGGACCGAACCACAAGGAGCCGTACATGTCGACGGAGATCGCAGACGTGGCCACGACCGTCCGGTCGATCCACAACCCGGTCCTCACCGGGTTCCATCCGGATCCCTCGATCCTGCGCGTGGGCGACGACTACTACCTGGCCACCTCGACCTTCGAGTGGTATCCGGGGGTCCGCGTGCACCATTCGCGCGACCTCGTCCACTGGCGCGCGCTCGGCGGGATCATCACCGACCGGCGACTGCTGGACCTGCGCGGCTGCGGCGACTCCAACGGCGTGTGGGCGCCCGACCTGACCTACCACGACGGGCTGTTCCACCTGGTCTACAGCGACGTCGCCAGCTTCGCCAGCGGCTACTGGGATCCGCAGAACTACCTGGTCACCGCGCCGGACATCAGCGGGCCCTGGTCGGATCCGGTGAAGCTGCACTCGCACGGCTTCGACGCCGCGTTCTTCCACGACAGCGACGGCAGCTCCTGGCTGCTGAGCATGAGCGCGGACTGGCGGCCCGGACGGGACCGGTTCGGCGGGATCGAGATCCAGCGCTACGACCGCGAACAGCGGCGGCTGGTGGGCGAGGCGCGGATCATCTTCCGCGGCACCCCGGCCGGGCTGACCGAGGGGCCGCACGTGTACCGCCGGGACGGCTGGTACTGGCTGGTCACGGCCGAGGGGGGTACGAGCTGGGAGCACCAGGTCACGGTGGCCCGCTCCCGACACCTGCTCGGCCCGTACCTGGCCGACCCGAGCGGCCCGTTGCTCACCTCCGTGGGCCGCCCCGACCTGCGGCTGCAGAAGGCCGGGCACGGCTGCCTGGTGCGGACGCAGCACGGAGACTGGTACCTGGCCCACCTCGCGGCCCGCCCGTACTCGCCGCTGGGCCGGTGCGTCCTCGGCCGGGAGACCGCGATCCAGCGCGTCGACTGGCCCACCGGGCAGTGGCCGCGGATCCCCGGCGGCGTGCCGGCCGACACCGTCGTCGCGCCGGGCCTGCCTCCACACCCGTGGCCGGACGAGCCCGCGACCGACCACTTCGACACCCCCGACCTGGCTGCCTGCTGGTCGACGCTGCGTCGCCCGGCCGGCCCGGACTGGCTCGACCTGCGCACCCGCCCGTCGCACCTGCGGATCCAGGGTGGACAGTCGCCGGTCGGCAAGCAGAGCCCCAGCCTGGTGGGCCGGCGGGTGGGTGCCGAGCGGTGCGCCCTGGAGACGGTGGTCGAGTTCGACCCCGTCGATCACCGGCACCTGGCCGGACTGACCGCGTACTACAACACCCTCAACTGGCACTACCTCTACCTCAGCCGGGCCGACGACGGCCGGCGGGTGCTGGAACTGCTCAGCTGTGACCGGGGCCGGCGGACCCCGTACCCGGAACTCACCGTCGACGTCGGCGACGGCGCCCGGGTCGGCCTGCGCGCGCGGTTCGACGGGCCGGTGGTGCGCTTCTCCTACGACCTCGGCGCCGGCTGGCGGGACCTGCCGGTGGACCTGGACGCCACCATCCTCTCCGACGAGCACGCCGCGCTCGTCGTCGACGGCGAGCCGGCGGCCTGGGGCTTCACCGGCGCCTTCCTCGGCCTGTGGGTGCAGGACCTCGGCGGCGACGGCGTGTACGCCGACTTCGACGAGGCCACCTACCGACAGGACGACCGGCCCGCCGGCAGTTGACGGAAGACATCGATCCTCGTAACCTCTCGGGCTAATTACCGAAATACTTCCGGAAGTTTCGGAAGCCGTCCGACGCCACCGGACACCCGTCCCTCCACCCACCCGGCGTCCTCTCGTACCACCACCGCCGTCGGCCCACGGGCCGACCCGCTTCGCGGAAGGAACCCCATGAAGCTGAGACGCTGGATCGCCACCGGCGCGGTAGCGATGGCGACCCTCGCCACCCTGAACATCGCCCCCGCCACGGCGGGCCGCCCGTACGATCCCAGCAACCAGAGCCTGCGCAACCTGGCCATGCGGCACGGCCTGCACGTGGGCACCGCCGTCGACCTGGCCGCCCTGAACGACACCACCGATCCCCGCTACCGCGAGATCGCCGGATCCGAGTTCTCCAGCGTCACCGCCGAGAACGCGATGAAGTGGGAGAGCCTGGAGCCCACCCGGGGCACCTACAACTGGGGGCCGGCCGACGAGCTGATGGCCTTCGCGCGCCAGCACCACCAGCGCGTACGCGGGCACGTGCTGGTCTGGCACAACCAGCTGCCGGCCTGGCTGACCAGCGGGGTCGCCGACGGCTCGATCAGCACCACCGAGCTGCGCCAGATCCTGCGTGACCACATCACCGCCGTGGTCACCCGCTACAAGGGCAAGATCTGGCAGTGGGACGTGGTCAACGAGGCGGTCAGCGACCCGTGGGACACCCCGTCCACCCTGCACTACAAGGGTTTCTGGGCCGAGCATCTGGGACCGGGCTACATCGCCGACGCGTTCCGCTGGGCCCGCGCCGCCGATCCGAAGGCGCTGCTGTTCTACAACGACTACAACATCGAGGCCTTCGGCTCCGGTAACCCGGCGGACGACAAGACCCAGTTCGTCTACGAGATGGCCCGGGAATTGCGGGCCAAGGGCGTGCCGATCGACGGGATCGGGAGCCAGGGCCACCTGGGTACGCAGTACGGCAACTTCAACACCTTCCAGGTGTCCGCCGCGCTCAAGAAGTTCGCGGGGCTGGGGCTGGCGACCGCGTTCACCGAGGTGGACGTGCGCAGCCAGCTCACCGAGGCCGTCCAGGCCGGCGACTCCGCCGAGATCAACCCGAGGCTCCAGGCTTCGGCGGCGAACTTCAGCGTGCTGATGCGGGCCTGCCTGTCCTCGCCGCACTGCCTGTCGTTCACGCTCTGGGGCTTCGACGACAAGCACTCCTGGGTGCCGGGCTGGTTCGACGACCCGCCCGAGGGCCTGGCCACCGTCTACGACGAGAACTACCAGCCCAAGCTGGCGTACCACGAGCTGAAGGCCGACCTGATCTATTCCGGGCCGCCCTTCGTCCTGCCCCGCGTGCCGCACCACCCGCGCCGATAGGCACGCTGCCCGGTCCGGTGAACGACCGGCCCTGTTCCTTCGCGGCCCGAACCAGTTCGGCGGCGGCTTCGGCCGCCGCCGACGGCTCGGGCCGCTTGCCACGTCCGGTCCGGCCGTCGCGCCGCAGGGGGTCCGTCGTCGTCCGGGGGACGCGTGAGTGGCCCTGATTCTTCACCTCGATGTCGCCGACCCATGGCATCGATGACGTGTCCAGGTCGGTCCGCGGGAGTTGGTTGTCAAGGCGTCGCACCACTTCTGCACAGGAGCTGAGCCCCATGCCCTCGTCTCGCCGTACCTTCCTCGCCGGCGGCGCCGCCGCCGGGGTGGGCCTTGCCGTCGTCGGCGGCCTCCCGTCCCTGGCCCAGGCCCACCCGGGTCGTCCCCGCCCGCCGGCCCGGCCGGGCGACGTGCCCTTCCCGCCGCTCGTGGACGACCCCGACGGCATTCTGGCCCTGCCCGCCGGCTTCCGCTACACGGTGGTGACCCGCACCGGTGTGACCCGCCTCGACGGCGGCCAGGGCCTGACACCGGCCGACCACGATGGCATGGCCGTCTTCGACGCCGGCCGTGGCCGGTACACCCTGATCCAGAACCACGAGATGGACCCGGGTGCCGAGTTCGGCGTACCGCACGTCAAGGGGACCGTCTACGACCCCGGCGCGGTGGACGCCGGCGGCTGCACCGTGATCAGAACCGACCGCGCGGGCCGCAACCACGGGGAGTTCGTCGCCCTCTCCGGCACCGTCGCCAACTGCGCCGGTGGACCGACCCCGTGGGGCACGTGGTTGACCTGCGAGGAGACCGAGGACCGGGCCGGCGACCAGTGGGCGGAGGACGGCCGTTCGGGCGTCTTCCAGAAGGACCACGGCTATGTCTTCGAGGTCTGGGCCGACGGCAGCGCGGACCCGAGGCCGATCAGGTGCCTGGGCCGCTACGCGCACGAGGCCCTGGCGATCGACCGGGACCGCACCAGGATCTACCTCTCCGAGGACGCCGACGAACCCAACGGGCTCTTCTACCGCTGGACCGCCCCCCGCGGCGTCCGGCTCGGCCCCGGCGTGCTCACCCGCCTCGCTCCGGACGCCGGTGTCCTCGCCGCGATGCAGATCATCATGGACGACGGATCGGTGCTGCCGGACGTCGCCTACCTGACCTCCGCCCAGTTGGGCCGCCCGTTCCCGGTCCGGTGGATCGAGGTGCCCGAGCGCGACGCCCGCACCACGCCGGTACGGGAGCAGTTCACCGACGGCCAGGTCACCCGAGGACGCAAGTTCGAGGGCGTGTGGGGCACCGACGAGGGCGTGTACGTCGTCAACTCCTACGCGTGGGAGGAGGCCGACCTGCCCGCGGACGCCGTCCCGCACGACGGCATGGTGTGGTTCTACGACTACCGCGCGCAGACCATCCAGCTGGTGACGTACTTTCCGCACCAGCGGCAGTCCGAGGAGGGCACACCGGTCCGGTACACCGACCTCACCTTCGACGGGCCGGACAACGTGACCGTCACCCCGTGGGGAAGCCTCGTGCTCGCCGAGGACGGCTCGGGTGCCTCCCACGTGCTCAGCACGATCCCGGGCGGCCCCACCTACGCGATCGCCCGCAACCAGCTCAACGACTCCGAGTTCTGCGGGCCGACATTCAGTGCCGACGGCAAGGTGCTCTTCGTCAACATGCAGGACCCCGGGCTCACCCTGGCCATCACCGGCCCGTGGGAGAAGTACCTGGGATAGCGGAGTCGGACCGCCGGGTGGGGGTCCGGCGTGGGCCGGTCCCCCACCGCGCGTCGGTGCCCGGCGACCGCACCGACATCGGGCCCGGACCGACGAGCACGGCTCGGTGCCATACTGACGGGCGGGTCGCCCATCCGACCCACCGCACTCGGATGCTCACCTCAGGGACAGGTCGTCGATGCACCTCCATCCGGGCGAGACCGAAGCCGCCGGCTGGCGGGTGGTGACTTTGCTCGACGCCGTTCGACACCTGCGCGAAGCGTCGCCCAACGTCACCGGACGTCCCCGGGTGATCGCGATCGACGGCCGGGGCGGCGCCGGCAAGACGAGCCTGGCGGGGCGGCTGGCCACGGTGGTGCCCCACTCCGCCGTCGTGCACACCGACGACATCGCCTGGAACCACGCCTACTTCGACTGGGGCGCCGTGCTCGCCGAGAACATCCTGCGACCCTTGCATCGCGGTGCGGCGGTGGACTTCCGCCCCGATGCCTGGGTGAAGCACGACCGGCCCGGGTCGATCGTCGTCCCCGCCGGCACCGAGCACGTCTGGGTCGAGGGCACCGGCACCATCCGCGAGGAGCTCGCCCCGTGGTGGGACGCCTCGGTGTGGATCCAGGGCGACCTCGACGAACAGGAACGCCTGTTGGTCGTTCGAGACGGTGACTCCCCCGAGCAGCTGGAGCACGTGGCGGACTGGCTACGGGAGGAGCTGCCGTTCCTGCTGCGCGAACAGCCGTGGACCCGGGCCACCATGATCGTCGCCGGCCCTCCCCACCTCGGCCACGACCCGGACACCGAACTGGTCGTCGCCCCGCCGACGAGCCAGTGAACGCATCGCAGATCCGCAGTTCGGCGATGTCCCGGAGCACTACTACGTCCACAACGCGCACCGTGGTGAGACGCTGCACCGATCCGCCGCCGACTCCATCCGGCGCATCGACCAGGGTCGCCTGGTCGAGGATGGCGCCCACGACGACCTGGTCGCCACCGGCGGTCGGTACGCCGAACTGTTCGCGCTGCAGGCGGCAGGCTATGTCTCCGTCCTGAGCCGGAACGCCCAGGTTCAGCACCAACGCCAGCCGAACTCGCGCTGAGCAGCGCCACCACGGACGCGGTTCCAGCCCGACGGATCTAGTTGGCGGGGAGAGGCACCAACGGTGCGCCCTGCTCCACACACAGCGGCACACCGCGGTAGTGCGCGGTGACCACGGCGGCGTCGCGGTCCGGGTCGCCGACGCCCACGGTGACGCACTCCCCGATGGTGGTCCCCACGCTGTGCACGCTCACGCCCCGCTGCCGCCAGTAGTCCACGTCACGGACAACCCGCTCGGCCTGCCGATCAAGCGCCAGAGCGGCATGCTCGGCGTCGACGAAGCGCACCGTGACGTGCGGGACGAGCCGGCGTACCGCCTCGTCGAAGCCGGCGGCCGGCACCCGGTGCACCAGCAGCACGTCGGCGGGTAGGTCGAGACTGACTCCGGCGTACACATCGGGCCAGCGCACGCCGATTGCGTCAACCGCTCCGGCGGCGTCCGTGAGCGCCTGCTGACCGGGCCAGTACGACTGCTCACTGTGGGGAGACGGACCCGAGGCGGACGCGGTCGGCGCGGCGCACGCGGCGCAGAGGGCGAGCAGCGGCAGCGCCAGCAACGCGGGAACACGACGCGGCATCGGTAACCTCCTTCAGCGACATTGACCAACCAGCCGGATACTACGGACGAAACGGCCGCCGTTTCGGTGGAACGGCCACCCGAGGAGGCACGGAGTGCGGAACCTCTACGTCGTCACACATCCGGAGGCGACGCACCACGTCGACGGGCTGGTCGGCGGATGGTTCGATTCCGACCTCACCGAGCGCGGCCTCGATCACGCCGGGCGGATCGCGGAGGCGTTGGGCGGACGGCTTCCGGCCGATGCCGCCGTCGAGCTGTTCTCGTCCGACCTGCTTCGCGCCCGCCGGACAGCAGAGATCATCGGCAAGCAGCTCGGGGTCGGCGTGGTGATCGACACCGATCTGCGGGAGAAGTCGTACGGCGAGGCGGGGGGACGGCCACAGGCGTGGCTGGACGAGCGGTTCGTACCGCCGCCCGCCGTCGGCGAGCGGATGCGCCATGACGAGGGCGTACTCGGGGCCGAGACGAAGTGGGAGCTGGCTGTCCGGGCGTACGCGGCGCTGGAGCGCATCCTGCGGTCGGAGGTGGGGCATCAGGTCGTGGTGACCCACGGGATGACGGCCACGTTCCTGCTCGCGGCGTGGATCGGCATGCCCATCGACGCGGCGGGCCTGGTGGGCTTCCGCTTCTCGGCCGGGGGGATCACGCTGCTGCGGGAGGACGACTACTTCCACAACCGTGGGGTCGTCCATCTCGACGACACCAGCCACCTGACGTAGTGCCGGGACTGGCTGACGTTGTCGACGCCCGCGCGGCACATCGGGCGTCAGGTGAACGCGGAGGGTAGGCCGAGTTCGGCTCGGGCCACCTCGATGAAACGGCGTTCGGCCTCCCACAGCGCGTCGAACCGGTCGGCCGGCAACGCCTCGGCAGCGCTGTCCGCCCGCGTGGCCGCCAGGAGCCGGGCCTGCCGTACCAGCGCCGACGAGCCGTTCACCACATCGGGTTGACCGGCCACCAACCGGAGCGCGGTCTTGGTGCTCTCCAGCCGCTCCCGGTAGCGGCTGCCCGCGTCGTCGAAGAACGGCATCAGCTCACCCGGATCGCGTGGACGCGGCACCGCGGTGATGCGGGCGGCCGGGTTCAGGGTGAAGGCCACGTACTCCCGGACCGCGCCGAGGAAGTCGGTGTACGCGCCCAGCCGGATGTCCCGCCACTGTCGTTCCTGGTCACGCCGCCACAACCGGTCCTGAGCGCGGACGGTGAGCCACCCACCGATCAGGACCGCCAGCATGGTCGTCGTCGCGGTCACGCACACCTGGATCAGACTCACCGCACCACCGCTCACGTCGAACTGCGCTTCACCATACCGACCGG
Source organism: Micromonospora endolithica (assembly GCF_003626595.1). Lineage (GTDB taxonomy): Bacteria > Actinomycetota > Actinomycetes > Mycobacteriales > Micromonosporaceae > Micromonospora > Micromonospora endolithica. The sequence continues at coordinate 1,264,136 of NZ_RBAK01000001.1, forward strand.
TGTACAGCGACCACGGTCCATGGTCAGATCCGGCGGAGGACCAGCGTCACGAAGCCCAGCACGTCGCGGTATCCGCCCAGCCACTGCTCGCGGTGCTCCCGGGCGGCGGCGAGCGCCCCGGCGGCGTCCGGGTGGCCGGGGTTGTCCAGCGCCCACTCGGTGAGCGAGCCGATCCACGACCACTCGTAGTCGTCCCACTCGGCGGCGTCGCTGACATGGGCGTACACCGGCGTCCAGCCGGCCTGCTCGGCGGCGTCGACCAGGCCGGGAAGGTCGGTGAAGTCGGCAGGCTTCGCGTCCAGCGCCGCGAGCGCCTCCGCGGTCGGCGGGACCTGCCAGAATCCCTCGCCGACCAGGAGGATGCCGTCGGCGTTCACGTGCCGACCGGCCAGCCGAAGCGTCCCGCCGAACCCGCCGAACGCGTGGGTCGACCCGACGCACAGCACCAGGTCGTAGTCGCCGTCGGCCACGTAGCTCCGGGCGTCGCGCTCGTGCAGCGTGAGCCGGTCGGCGAGGCCGCGGTCGGCGGCGGCGCTCGCGGCGCGTTCCAGGGCGTACGGGCTGACGTCCACGCCGTCCGCGTGCCCGTCCGGGTACTGCGCGAGGGCCTGCAACGCCCACGCTCCCGGCCCGCAGCCGAGGTCGAGGACACGAGCCGACGGTTGACGGCCCGCTCGACGGAGCAACCGGTTGACGTTGACCCCGGAGATCGGTGCCGCGATCGGGTGGTGTGCGTGCGCGATGCTGCTGAGGCGGTGACGATCCATCGACCAAGTCAACACGAGCCCGTCCGCCGCCCGCACGCGGATTGTCCTGTCGGGAACCCGCTACCCGTACGCTCCTCACGAACTCGCGGCCGTGAGGTGAAGTGGAGACGCCCACCGATGAGAGACCGGTACGCCAACCTGGCCCGTACCCGGGTCATGGATCCCGAGCAGGACTACCTGACCATCTACCAGACGATGCTGCGCTACGAGTTCCCGTGGGACATGAAGCTCGGGCTCAACCTCGCCTTCAACCGGTCCTTCTCCGTCCCCGCCATCGCCGCCCTGCACACCGCCACCGGTGAGTTGACCGAACGCACCCAGAAGCGGATCGACGACACCGGCCTGCTGATGTACGAGATGGTCCTCAACGGATTCGACCAGCCCCGGGGCCGGGACGCGCTGCGGCGGATCAACCAGATCCACCGCCCGTACGACATCGGCAACGACGACTACCGCTACGTCCTCGGCTGCCTGGTGGTGATCCCGACCCGGTGGCTAGAGAAGTACGGCTGGCGCCGGCCCTGCTGCCACGAGCGGCAGGCCACCTACCTGTTCTACCGGGAGCTGGGCCGCCGGATGGGCATCACGGACATCCCCGGGTCCTACCCGGAGTTCGAGACCTGGTTCGACGCCCACGACGCCGCCCACCTGAAGCCCAACGACGACGCGGCGGCGATCGAACGGGCCACCCGGATGCTGCTGCTCACCCGACTCCCCCGGGTGCTCGCCCCGCTGGGCAACGCACTGGTCAGCGCCATGTACGACGCGCCACTGCGACGCGCGACGCGGGTCGAGCCACCGGCGTGGCCGGTCCGGGCCGGCCTGCACCTGGGGTTGAAGATGCGCGCACGGCTGCAACGGTGGTTCGGCACGCCACGAACCACGGCGCTGTTCGCCGACGGGATCAAGGCCAAGAGCTACCCCGAGGGGTACGAGATCAGCCAGCTCGGTCCTCGACAGGACCACGCGCGTGAACCGGCCGGGCTCGCCGATCAATGAGTTTCGGGTCGTGCGGACGTCACAGGTGCAGGACCGCGCCGCACCGGCGCGCCGACACCCGGAGGAGAACCATGGCGAAGCTCATCTACTCGATGGTCACCTCGCTCGACGGCTACGCCGAGGCGGCGGAGGGCGGCCTCGGCACCGGGGCCGACGATCCGGAGGTGCACACCTTCATCAACGACCTCTTCCGCCCCGTCGGCACCTACCTCTACGGCCGCCGGATGTACGAGACGATGGTCTACTGGGAGACCGCCCACACCGAGCCCGACCAGCCGCCGCACATCCGGCAGTACGCCCGCGACTGGCAGGCCGCGGAAAAGATCGTCTACTCCACGACGCTGGAGTCGGTGTCCAGCGCGAAGACCAGGATCGAGCGGACCTTCGACCCGGACGCGGTACGTAACCTCAAGGCCGAGGCGGATCGTGACCTCACCGTCGACGGCCCGAACCTCGCGGCCCAGGCGATCGCGGCCGGCCTGGTGGACGAGTACCAACTGTTCATCACCACGACCGTGGTCGGCGGCGGCAAGCGGTTCTTCCCCGACGGCGTACGGCTCGATCTCGAACTGGTCGACGAGCGTGCCTTCGGCAGCGGGCTGATCTACGCGCGCTACCGGACCCGCTGAGCCGGACCGGTGGGTGCCGCTGCCGGCGGCCGGGCCGGGACAGGTGAGCCTGGTCGCGGGCGGGCACTATCGTGCTGGCGTGCACATCCGATTCGACGTCCCAGCCGATCCCGCCTACCCAGGCCGCGTGGCCGCCGCGCTCAGCAGTGTCCGCCTGCGCAGGTACCGCTATGTCGGCGCGGTGCTGGCGGCGGTCGGGGCGATCATCTTCGCCGTCTCGCGGGGCTTCGCGTGGGGTGATCAGGTCTCGTCGCTGTGCCTGGCGCTGGTCGTCAGTGGCCTGCTGTCGATGCTGTACTCGCCGTGGGTGCGGTGGCGCGCCCGACGACGCTCTGGTCGCTACGCGGTCGACGGCGCCTACGACATCACCGACGACAACATCATGATGCGCAGCGGGTCGGAGTCCGGCGGCATCGCCTGGGAAGGCGTCGCCCAGGTGAGGGGTACCCCGGATTTCTGGATCGTCTACGTCGGCCGGATGCCGGCGACCGTGATCCCGCGCTGGTTGATGTCCGCCGAGGACGCCGAGACCCTGCGAACCCACCTGGCTGACCGTGGGCTGCTCCGGCCCCGGTGAAGCGCCCGCCGGGCCGACGCACCGCGTCACAGAGCCGCTGCTGTACTTCGCTGCTGCTGATCACGACCGCGTCGCCGCCGTCCGCCACCAGTTCGCCGTACTCCAGCCACCGGTCGCCGAACCCTGGTCGACCGGATGCCGGCCGCCGCCCGTCGGTCCGTCAGGGCCGGCAGAGAATCTCGCCGTGCGGCACGGCGAACCAGGCGTCCGGTGCCGCCGCCCACTCACGCCAGCCGTCCGAGACGCGGCGCAGGTCCTCTCTCGTCGCGGCCCCTGAGGTCAGCAACTGCTCGGCCAGGTCCGAGACCAGGATCCGCTCAGCCCACATTCCGCCCCACCACCGAGCATCCTCGCCGGCGGCGAAGCACCATGTGCTCGCTGTCGCCCTGACGTCGACGAATCCGGCCTCGCGGGTCCAGCAGAGCAGCCGCCGCCCGGCGTCCGGCTCGCCTCCGTTGGCGCGGGCGGCCTGCTGGTACAGGGCGAGCCAATCGTCCAAGGCCGGTACGCGAGGAAACCAGGTGAAGGCCGCGTAGTCGCTGTCCCGCGCGGCGACGATCCCGCCGGGACGGCAGACCCGGCGCATCTCGCGCAGCGCCCGGACCGGATCGGCGACATGCTGAAGCACCTGGTGGGCGTGGACGATGTCGAACGAGCCGGCCGGGAAGTCGAGCGCGTGGACGTCGGCGACCGCGAAGTCGATGTTGCGTCGGCCGCGTACACCCGCCTCGGCGCGGGCGAGCTGGAGGGCGGCGCCGGTGACCTCCACGGCGGTGACGCGTCCGGGTGCGACCCGGGTGGCCAGGTCGACGGTGATGGTGCCCGGTCCGCAACCGACGTCGAGCACCGACATGCCCGGCGCGAGGTGCGGCAGCAGGTAGGCCGCCGAGTTCCCGGCGGTACGCCATCGGTGCGAGCGCAGCACCGACTCGTGGTGCCCGTGGGTGTACACGTTCGGTGTGGTTGGCATCTGCACTCCCCTCGACCGGTGCGGCGATGGTAGTCAACCTATCCCGAATATTAGTACCTCTATCCTGAGGACTGGGATGCAGACGGGTCGGGTCACGGGTGGCCCGTCCGACTCGGAGGCCAGCCGGTGCCCGCCGCCACCTGCGAGGTCGGGCGGCGAGGCCGGGCGGGTTCTGGCGGCCGTGCCTTGTCCTGGCCGACACTGGCCGGGTGGAGACGCACAGCTTCGCCGACGTCGTGGACGGTGCCCGGCGGCGGGCCTTCGTCGGTCGCCGGACCGAACTCGCCGGCTACCTGGCCGCCCTCACCGGGCGTTCGGTGCGGCGGGTGCTGTTCGTGCACGGGCCGGGCGGCATCGGCAAGTCCACGCTGCTGCTGGAGATGCGTGCCCGGGCCAGAGACGCCGGCCGGGCCACCCTCCTGCTGGACGGGCGGGAGCTGGAACCAACGCCCGAGGCGGTGACGGCGGTGCTGCCGACCGAGAGCGCCGGTGCGGGTACGGTGCTGCTGATCGACGGGTACGAGCAGCTCGCTCCGGTCGACGGTTGGTTGCGCCGGGAGCTGATCCCATCCCTGCCGGCTAGCGGCGTGGTGGTACTCGCCGGGCGCGAGCCGCCCGCGCCCGCGTGGCGGACCGACCCGGGCTGGCGCGAGGTCGTGGCGGTGCACCCGCTGGGCCACCTCGACGACGTCGACAGTGCCGAGTTGCTGGCCCGCGCCGGGGTCTCGGCGGCCGACCGGGAGCGGTTGGTGCGGCTGGGTCGGGGCCACCGCTCGCCCTGGCGCTGCTCGCTGACGCGGCGCTGGCCGGTACGGTGCCGGAAACCCTGGCCGAGGTGCCGGATCTGATCAACGTGCTGCTGGAGTCACTGCTGCGGGACGCGCCGTCGGAGGCGCACACCGCCGGCCTGGCCACCTGCGCGATGGCGTGGCTGACCACCGAGGACCTGCTGCGCGAAACGGTCGGCGACGCGGCGCCGGACGTCTGGGCGTGGCTGCGCCGACGGCCCTTCATCGTCAGCCGACCGACCGGCCTGAGCCCGCACGACCTCACCCGGGAGGTGCTCGACGCGGAGTTCGAACGGCGTTTCCCGGCCCGGTACCGGTCGCTGCACCGGACCATCCACGACCACGTCCTCGCCGGGATCCGGGCGACCGGGGGCACGGACCGCCAACTGCTCGCCCAGCACCTGGCGTACCTGCACCTGCGCAGCCCGTTGACGGCCGCGTACCACAGCCTGCGCGCGCAGGGATCGGCCGCGGTCACACCGGCCCGCCCGGAGGAGCACGGCCAGCTCGTGTCCATGGTGGAGCGGGCTTTCGACGGGGCCAGCGCCCAGCTCGCCGAGCGATGGTTCGCCGAGGCGCCCGAGCACCTCAACGTGGCCCGCACCGAGGAGGGCGTCGCCGGCCTCGTGTACCACGTGTTCTGCCCGAGCGGGTCCGCGCTGGAGCAGCAGGACCCGGTGGTGCGGGCGGTACTCGACCACGTGGCGCGTACCGCGCCGCTGCGGCCCGGCGAGCGCGTCGAGATCGGCCGCTTCCTCGCGGGGATGCACGAGCGGCAGCGCGACCGCTACGCCGTGCTCGCCGGCTCGGTCACCTCGATCATCAACTGGTCGACCGAACCGCTGGCCTGGTCGTTCGCGGTGTTCAGCGACACCGGTTACTGGGCGCCGTTCTTCGACTACCTCGGCTTCCGGCCGCTGGTGACCGCGGAGCTCGACGGGCAGCGGTACGTCGGGTACGGCCACGACTGGCGGCGCTTCCCGGCTGACCGGTGGTTCGACCTGATGTTCGAGCGGGAACACTCCGGCGGCACCGGCCCGCCACCGGACTCGGCGCTGCTGCCGCCGCCGCTGGGTCGGGCCGCGTTCGGCGCGGCTGTGCGTTCCGCCCTGCCGCACCTGGGCCGTCCGGAACGACTGGCCGGCAACCCGCTGCTCGGCACGGTGCTGGGCACCGAACCGGTCGCGCTGCGCGCGAGCCTGCTGGCGGCGGTGGACCGGCTGGCCGCCGAACCCAAGGGAGAACGGCTGCGGGCCGTCCTCACCCGCACCTTCATCCGCCCCGCGCCCAGCCAGGAGGCCGCGGCCGAGGTGCTGGGGTTGCCGTTCAGCACGTACCGCCGCCACCTCGCCAGAGCGATCGAGGCGGTCACGGAACGGCTCTGGGCGATGGAAATCGGCACCCTCCGCGACCGTCGGGTGGACGGCGGTTGAGCAGGGACTGACCTGGTGAGTGAGCACCGTCCGCGCCCATCCTTCCGGGCATGACCCACATACTCGTACCCGGTGCCGGCCCCGCCGGCCTCACCACCGCGATGCTGCTCGCCCGCGACGGGCACCAGGTGACGTTGCTCGAACGCGATCCCGCGCCGCCGCCGGTCGCACCCGCGGCGACCGCGTGGGACCACTGGCGGCGGCACGGCGTCAACCAGTTCCACCTACCGCACTTCATACTCCCGCGCTGGTGGGCGCTGGTGGGCGCTGAGCGAGGCGCACCTGCCGGAGGTCGCCGGGCCCCTGGTGGCCGCCGGAGCTTTGCGGATCAACAGCCTGGCCGTGCTGCGTGGTCTTGTCGATGCCGCCCTGGCCGTGCACGAACAGCACGCGGCGTGGCGAGCGTCCGCCGAGCGCGTCGTCGAAGCTGGCCAGCTCGCGGTGGCGTCCGACAAACGCTGCCGTATCGCGTGGTCCAGCAGGTCGCCCAGGTGCCTCGGCACGCCGACACCTCCTGACCTTTCCGAAGCAGCACAATCCGGCTGATCCCACTGTCCGCCGCCATGCCCGGATTGGACAGCGATTGACCCCTGTCCGACCTGGAGAGTGAGCATCTATCCGGCCGAACCTGTCGGGGCGTTGCTTCACGGACCCGGAGGTGCCTGGTGGCCCGGATACTCGTTCTCGACGCAGGCCTGTGCGCCTGTCGATCGCGCTGCTGCTCGCCCGCGACGGCCATGACGTGACGGTTTGGAACGCGATCCGGCCGGGCCGTCACCGGCTGGGCAGGTGTGGCAGCGGCCCGGGGTCAGCCAGCTCCGCCTCCCGCACCTGTGTCGATGTCCGTCTTGACGCTGCCCCTGGGCAACGGCAGGCATGCGACACACACCCTGCCCGATCTTTGTCTCAGCCATTCCTCTGCTAACGCCGCTCGAACAATTCTCCCGTGTCGCCGAGTACCGCTCGGGGCTCACCCGAGCCAATTCCGAAAGGAGTCCATCATGGACAACGTCAAGCCACCGACGCGGAGATCCGCAGGTGGCAAGGTGCGGTCGGTGAGACCCCCCGCGCTGCTGTGTTCGGCTGTGCTGCTCGGCGTCGGCGCAGCATTCGCCGTCGCCAGCCCGGCGTCGGCGGCGGTCGTCTCCGGTGTGGTGAAGGTCGAAGTGGAGAGCGCGGACGACTCGCGCACCTCGAAGAGCGTCACGGTGGAGTGCCCGGACGACAAGAAGGTGATCAACGCCGCGGGCTACATCACCGACGGGAACGGCAGCGTCGCCATGGACGACATCTTCCCCGACGAGGCGCTGGAATCGGTCACTGTCACCGGCAAGGAGACCGACGCCTACGGCTCAAACTGGCGAGTCAAGGCCATCGCCACCTGCGCCGACGAGCCGGTCGGCCTGGAGTGGGTCTGGGCGGTGAGCGAGGAGGACAACTCCGATGACTGGAAGCGTGCCGAGGCGGAGTGCACGGGTGACAACACCCTGCTCGGCACCGGCGCGACGATCCGGGGCGGGGCCGGCGAGGTCGCCCTCGACCTGATCGTGCCAAACGGCGGCCGCGGTGTCGCCGCCGACAAGGTCACGGTCGATGCGTTCGAGCTGGACCCGTTCAGCGGGGACTGGACGGTTAACGCGTTCGCCATCTGCGCGGATCCGCTCGACGGACAGCAGGTGCTCAGGGACGCGACTACCTCCGCGTCGGACAACGACGGCCTGCGAGTGGCATGCGATGAGGACCAGGTCGCCACCGGCACTGGTGTCGAACTGGTCGGGGTGACCGGTGAGGTCGTCATCGACGACGTCTTCCCGACCGATGGCTCGCCGACCGTCGCGCCGACCGCCACCACCGTGTACGGCCAGGAGGAGGACGGCACCCCGGAAAGCTGGTACATCCAGGCCTTCGTCATCTGCGCCGACGCCTGATCCATTGAAGTAGGCGGGGCCGCCTCCCTGGTGGAGGCGGCCCCTGCTGCCGCCGAGCCCTCCGGCGGACTTGCTATGACGCGATCCCCACCAACCCCGTGCGTGACACCGGCCGGCTACGCAAACCCCGCCGCACCGTCGTCGCCCTCACCGACGAAAACCTTCAAGCCGTCCGGACGGCGATCCGCGACTGGCAGCGCCTCATCCCCGGCAGGCCCGGGCCACGACACAACGGCGACCTCGCCGACGTCGTCGACCTCATGCTCGCCACCGGCGTCCGCATCGGTGACATCGCCCTGCGATGGGAGGACCTGGACCTCGCCACCGAGCGCCCCACCCTGACGATCTGCGGCACGCTCGTCTTCGTCAAGGGCAAGGCCTCTTCCGACAGCCCTGGACTCAGATGCGACGCCGGCCACCGAGTGGTCATGCCGCCCCGGTTCGCCGTCGGCATGCTCCTGGCCCGCAAGCTCAGCGCCGCCGACAAACCCCACGACGCGATCTTCGCCTTTCGACGCGGCACCTGGCTGTCGCCCAACAACGTCCGCCGTCAGTGGCGCGAGGCCCGCGCCGACACCGACGCGGGTTTCCAGCGCATCGTCCATCGGGTTCTGCCTGCTCCGGTGGGGTCCAGGGATCGGGTCACCAGGTACAGACACTTCAACGCGGCTTGCTCGTTGGGGAAGTGGCCGCGGGCCTTGACCGCCCGCCGGTAGCGGGCGTTCAACGACTCGATCGCGTTGGTCGAGCAGATGACCTTGCGGATCTCCACGTCGTAGTCGAGGAACGGGATGAACTCCGCCCACGCGTTGTCCCACAGCCGGATCACCGCCGGATACCGGCCGCCCCACTTCTCCGTGAGCTCGTCGAACGCGGCCCTGGCCGCGTCGGCGTTGACGGCGGTGTAGATCGGCTTGATGTCCCGCTTGATCTCGTCCCAGTAGCGGCGGGAGGTGAGCCGGAACGTGTTGCGGATCAGGTGGATAACGCACGTCTGCACCACCGTCTGCGGCCACACGTTCGTCACGACCTCCGGCAGGCCCTTGAGGCCGTCGCAGACGAGGAAGAACACGTCCTTGACGCCCCGGTTGCGCAGGTCGGTCAACACGCTCATCCAGAACTTCGCGCCCTCACCACCAGCGCCGGCCCACAAGCCCAGGATGTCCTTGTCCCCGTCGAGGGTGACTCCGATCGCGGCGTAGAACGGCCGGTTGGCGACCTGCCCGTCTCTCACCTTGACCACGATGGCGTCGATGAACACGGCGGCGTAGATCTCGTCCAACGGGCGGTGGGACCAGTCGGTCATCTCCTCGATCACCTTGTCGGTGATCCGGGAGATCGTCTCCTTGCTGACCGACGCGCCGTAGATCTCGGCGAAGTGCGCCGAAATCTCCCCGGTCGTGAGGCCTTTGGCATACAGCGACAACACGACCTCGTCGACCCCGGACAGGCGCCGCTGCCGCTTGCGGACGATCTGCGGGTCGAACGTGCCGGCCCGGTCCCGCGGCACGTCGATCTGCACCGGCCCGGTCGTCTCGGTCAAGACGGTCTTCGACCGGGTGCCGTTGCGGACGTTGCCCGACCCGGCACCAGCCTGGTCGTGTTTTTCGTAGCCGAGGTGCTCGGTCATCTCCTCGTTCAGCGCGGTCTCCAGGACCGTCTTGGTCAACTGCTTCAGCAGCCCGTCCGGGCCCGTCAACGACAGCCCCTGTTCCCTTCGCCGCCCGAACCAACTCGGCGGCAGCCTTCGCCTCCGCCGACGGCTCGGGCCACTTCCTACGTCCGATCTGGTCGTTCAGTGTCGCGGTCATCACGGCACCCTCCTCACCAGGCACAACGCCCGATGGGTCAGGCCGGAAACACCGTTAGATCCACACTCCCCTTCAGCATGCTGGGTTAGTCACCGAAGTGGACGTTACACGCTTGCCGTCGGGTTCCACGGAACCGCGACGTCCTCATCGGGCTTGCTCGGAAGGACACCGTGCCGCTTGTGCTTCCCGGAGTAGTACGGCCTTTGGTCCGCGACTCGGTTGATCGGGATCAGGGTGCGTCGAGAATCGCGTACGCGAGCCGGGCGATGCGCCGCATGGCCTGGTTTAGGTCCTCGGCGTGTGCGGCGAGCAGGTCGATGGCTTCGCGGACGTACCGCCAGGCCGTCGTGACGCTGACCGCGAAGCCGCAGGCCAGGCGAGCGATGGTGATCCCATTGTGCAGATGGGCCAGGGCGAGTAGTGCCTGCTGGCCGGCGTCGAGAAGACGCCACCGGCCCTGACGCCGGATGCGTTCGGCACAAACGAGGTCAGCCAGGTGGTTCAGAGTGCGGCTGGACAACGCCACCGCAGACGGGGAAGAGCTCCCTGTTGGGGCATCGGATCTTGGTCGACTGCCGACTTTCCGGGAGCCTCCTCCCTATGTCCACAGGCCCTTGCCCGCACTCACCGCGACCAGGCCCGTCACGATAAAAAGGCCTCAGTCGTTGTATAGTCGCTCCCTTGCGCCGTTGGGGATGTATTGCCCCCAGTCGACAGATGCATGTCGCATGGACAGCCGTAGCCTCGCTGGTCACCAGTGCGAGCGTGCCGCCTAATCGAGATCCGGCGGCTGTCGCGGACAAACAGAAGCATCATCTGCAAGCTCTCCCGATTATCTGTTCCCAGGGCTATCCGGGCGACCGAAAGCAAGGTGGATACACCAGCAAGAACCTGACCGGAAACAAGTTGGAGTCTGCCAAGATCAACCGCGTACTTCAATCGCCCCCTCTGGAATCCGTCTCGCACCGAGGCATCGATGGCCGAGCGAAGGAGTCTCTGGGCGGTCACCACATCACCTTCGTGAGCCTTCACCCGAGCGAGCGCCGCATTCAACTGCGCTTTCGCCGAACCCCACTCCTGCATTCGCTCAAACAGTGCTCCGGAATGCTCCAGATGCTGTTTCGCCAAAGACACTTGGCCGAGGTTCAGCAGGATTTCGCCCAAACGTAGGTGATAGTAGCCGAGTTGCTTGTGCTCCTGCGCAACGCTCTCCTTATGGCGCTGCCCATCGACAAGGTATTGGAGAGCCTCCACATACCTTCCACCTGCCGCACAGATTCGACCGCTGAAATGATTTGAGAGCGCAAGGGCGCGGTGACAGTCACGGGTCGGCATGTGGTCGCCGCCGGCCAACTCAGCCACCCTCCTGAAATGACTCAACGCACGGGTATGGTCGTCGTAAAAGCAGATAATCCCCTGTTGAGCGATTATCAGCGGCATCAGCATTCTTCCCGCCGGCGTTGTGGCTGCCAGCCGCTCGCACTGGTCCAGGACGGATCGTGCCTGCGAATACTTGCTTCCCTCTACGTAGAGTTCGACGAGCGCCAGCAACGCCCGAACGCGGTCTTCGACGCGCCCCTCGCTGTCCTCGATCGCCGATTCGATACAAGCGAGCCGCGCCTCGGCGCGACCGGCTAGCAAACCGTGGTACCGGGCCAACGCGAGCAGTAGATTCGATGTCGGTCGGCCCTGACTCCTCAGCTTGTCGATGGTCCGCTCCAGCAGATCCATGAATTCCTGCCGGTTTCGGAAATCGGCTCCAGCACCCTCGTTGTTCATGCGGTCGATGATTCGGTCGAGATACTCAATGAAACGCGGGGAGTCCAGGCCCAGTTCAAAGGCAACTACCTTATGTAAGGGCGCAATGATCGCCGTTGTGGACGGCAGGGTACTGGAGGGAGCCGGGCGGGCGTACATCTCAACCGCGTTAAGCAGAGTCTGACGAAACCCTGCCGAAAGTGCGACTCGGTAGGAGTTTGCGTTAAGCATCTCCGTCACCCGGAAGCCCCTTCGTTGTTTAGTACGGCTTCCCTCCGGCGAGGATCAGCAGCAGGAAGTCGTACAGCAGACTGTGGATCGCGTAACGTTGCTTGAAGTCGAATGCCCGAACAAGACTCAGTTGACAGGCTGCACGAAGCGTGTACTGGAATTCCGCGGTGCTCCCGAGACCGGAAAGTCTTGCAAGGTCGTCCTGGGAGAACGAATGCCCACTTTCGTGCGATATGAAGGCGGCCATCAGCAGATCAGCATTCGTAGAACCACACAGGCGCCTCAGGGCGTCAACGGAGCGGAGATAAAGGGTGGTGTAGACCTGCTCGCCGAGCGTGCGTCGATTCTCTTCGCCACTAAACTGCTTCAGATCATGGATGACCCGATCAAGCGAGCGATGGGTCGTCAGGTACTCTCTGATGATCAATTTAACGAGAAATGGATTGCCACGGCTGACCGAGTAGACGGACTCCAGTTTCGACGTATCGGCCGCCCTGAGATCGCTGTCTCCCCGACCGAGGTAGTGGATCAGGGCCATGGTCGAGTCGAAGTCGAGATTCGTGGCTTCAAACGAGGTGACCAGGCTCGAATTCTCGGTGAGCAGCGGCCACCTCGTGGTGACAAGGATCTTGTGCGGTCGACCTAGGCCCATCTCGTGCAGTCTCTGTACTGCGCTGGTGGCGTCCTCGACGCTCTCGAGGTTGTCCACGATCGTCAGCAGCCGCTCTCCGGACGGTAGTGCTGACAGGCGCTCGGCCAACTCCTCGGCCGACAGGTCGTCGTGGTGAACCCTGAGGTCGAGCTGCCTGGCGATTGTCCTGACCACATCGCGCCAGTAGGCCGTGGCGGGCTCCGAGGCATCCGAATGCGTCGAAGGGGCGGCGTTCATCGCCGAGGCCCAGGCGACCCGCGAGAACGAGGTACGCCGGACACACTCCTTTGCAACCTCGAAGGCGAGAGCGGTCTTGCCGATGCCGCCGCCGCCGAAGATGCTAACGGCCCAGCTGCCGGCACTGTCGTCGACAGCCTCCACCATAGTGGCGATCTTGTCCTTCACCCCGAACAAGCGGTCATCGTCAACGATTGCGTACCGCCGCCAGGCAGTGAGCACCGATGTGTGACCAGGCCGGGAGCGACTGAGTACGGTGGCTAGTGCAGGAGGTTCCAGGCTCGCGAGGATTCTTCCCAGCAGCCACTGGTAGACGTCGTCATGCCGACTCGCCGGCTTGATGATCGAGGTGTGCGTCCCCCGGGCGGTTTTGATGCGCTGCCGGGGAATTCCCAGACGAGCGCTCAGGTCGTCAACCCAGCGATCCGCGGAGGCCGTTGCCGCGTAGACCGGCAGGAGGATGCGTTCGAAGCCGTCCGACCGAGCGGGATCCGTGGTCAGTTGGTCGTTGAATCGACGCTGGAGCTCCGTCACGAATCTCGAGTGCACGCGCAACACGCGTCCGTCCCGCGTCAGCCTGGCCAAGGGGGTAGGGACGCGTACACCCGCCTGAGGCGTGGCCATTAGAAAGACGGCTGCCACGCGCTCGACTACCAGGGCGCCGTTAGCGTCGCGTACGCGGGAGTCCAGGAGATCCTTGACTGCGGCCTGACAGAGCAGACCTCCCATGCTGTGGCCGATAAGTACGAACCTCTCGTACGGCAGGTCACGGATGGTATCGGCGAGGTTCTCCGCGTGGCGGGCAAGGTCGACTGAGGCTGCTCTACGCCAACGCCGCAGACCACTACTGTAGTCGGACAAGCCGATGTCCACGTCCACAAGGTCTTCAAACAGAAACTCCGGCGTACGACCCCATGTCGAATAGCGCCGACCGCCGAGGCCATGGACCAGCATCAGCAGCGTCCTGGCACCGTGGCCGGGACGGCGGTGCACGACAAGCAGTTCATCGTTGCCTTCGTGCTCTGCGGGCAACCGCTGGAAGGTTGCACCTTCCACGTAGACAACCACTACCTGGTCTCCCGTCGCACAAGGGGATGATCAAGCATTCTAGTGGGCGGCGGCAAGTTCGCCACGTTCGCGTGGGCCAGCCCGGTTGATCAATATGTTACGGGGTTGGCTCGCCTCTGGACACATGCTTTACTGCATGAAGCCATCGGGAGGGCCACATGAATCTTGGATTCGTTCTTCCGTCGTTCGGGCTGAGTCGACTGGAAGTCGACCTAGCCTTGGAGTCAGTGGCGCATGTCGCCATCAAAGTGGCGGTAGTTCATAACGACAGGGATCCCTCGCCCGTCGGGAACTGCCGCAATGTCCGAGAGGCCTCGGTTACGGGCCCGATCGGCAAGGCTGAGGTGATACGGATCGGACTCGCGATGTTACTCGAGGATCCGGCAGTAGAGTTCTTCGCTCAAGCGGATGGTCATCATAAACAGCCGGTCAGCCAGGTATTCAGGCTGGCCGAAGAGATTAGCCACAACGGCGCCGACATGGTCGTGGGAAACAGGTACGGGGCCGGGATCGATCTTTATGACGATCACCGGCTCGCAATCACCAAATTGTGGTCCCAGCTGGTCAACATTACAAGCGATTATGAGTTGCACGATGTGTGTTGTGGCATGCGGGTCTACTCTCGACGGCTCGCGGAAAGGTTCGTATCCCACATCAACTGCTTTGGCTACGGCCTCGAGGTGGCCCAACTGCTGATCACGCACCGGGCCGGTTGGAAAGTCGTGGACAAACCTGTCGACTCGGCCCGACAGGCCATGATGACTGCCGCAGAGAAGCTCGAGGACAACTTGGCGGTGCTGCTGGACGCCAACCTTGCGCGACTCGAGCGGAATCAGCGGCTGGAACTGTGCCGCCTCCTAGCGGAGATCAAGCTGCGGCGGTCCCTGGTGCTCGACGGTGGAATGTTCGGATTGGACCATCTGATCGAGTTCCACTTCGCGGCCCAAGACGAAGACGGCGAGGACGCGTACTCCTTGAGATTGCGCCGCTAAGGATCGGCGGTCAAGTCCCATGCCGAAAATTGCGGTCGTCACGAACCTCGCACCTGGCTTAAACGGCGGCATACAGAGATTCGCAAAATCACTATTGGCATGCGCCAGACCGCCATCACATACCGTAGATCTTGTTTATCTCGAGGCGTCAGTCGGAGACCGTCACCCGCGTGCAGTCCAGAAATGGTTCGACCAGAATGTTGAGCAGAAGGTCCCCTCATCGGAGGATCAGCGGACCGCGACAGAGCTTGTCCGCAGGCTTTCGCACTACAATCTAATAATAGTTGCGGGTTCCGCTCCTCTGCTGTTGCGCTGGGGTTATGCCCTGCGCAGGATCATCGAGTCGGGTTGCGCACCGGTCGTCTACTCAGCACTCTTTCCAATGCAAGAGATGGAGTACTATCTCGGACTCGGCCGGTCCCGACAACTAGCCGAAGTCATAGGCCCGCTGATTGCAACGAGTACGGCGACGGCGGTGCCCAGTGACTACAGCGCCGGAGGCATTCGCCGCTTCCTCGGCAATGGCACCGCACTGGTCAAGGTCCCGCTCGGCGTGGACGTCGTGTTGCCAATGGGGCCGCCGGACCTTCCCCACACGCCACGGTCCTACGTTGCCGCCGTCAGCAGGCTGGATCCGCTTGCGGCGCACAAGAACATCGCTTCGGTCCTCGAGTGTTGGCCCGACGTCGTCCGCTTGACACCCGAGGCTGGGCTGGTGCTGATCGGCTCCGGCGGGCAGAAACTTCAGCCCGCCTCCTACATGATCCGGACGGGCGGTGTTTCGGACGACAGGCGGTCGGCGATCGTGGCTCGAAGCCATGCCTTCGTTTTCCCGTCGGCCATCGAAGCGTTCGGCTTGGCCGCAGCCGAAGCGCTGGCACTCGGTACACCGGTGATCGCCATGAGGTGCGGCGCGATGCCGGAGCTGGTGGTGCATGGGGCGAACGGGTACCTGGTGGATGCCGAGGAGGTCGAAGTCCACTTGGGCGACCACCACGGAATGCACCTTCGACCGAATCGGGAACAACTCGTCACCGCGCTGAGCTCCCTGATGGACGAAGCCTGTCGAGCCGGCATGCGTGCCGCCGCTGCGGACAGTGTCAAGCACCTGACATGGCGCCGAGTGCTTGACACCTACCTAAGGCTTGGCGGAATTGCGCCGTGAGGTTCCCCGCGCGTGGTTCCGAATGGCGGTCCAGTGTAGGTGCGGCCCTAGCATAGGTGGACCTTTAATCGGCCTCGACGCGGTGCTGGTTCCAGTGCTTCTCCATCCAGGCGATGTGACCGGGGTCGGGCTCTATCGCGAGCCGTTGACCCTGCAGAGTCGCGTAGCCCTCGTACGGGAGCAGGTCCTCACGCAGGTTGATCGTCAGGGTGTTCGGGTCGACGGCGATGTCTCCCTGGTCGAAGAGGCGGTGAAGGTCGCGCCTCATGAGCAGTCCACCGTCGTCGTGATGCAGGCCGACTGCAGCGTAGCTGTAGAGGTGCGCGGCCTCCAGGGCGGCGGCGGGACCGGGTCCGGTGAAGGCGCAGACGGGCCCCATGGTCGCGAGCAGGCGTCGCCTGAACTCGCGTTGGCCCACCCGTACGCGGACCTGCACCTGCCGATGGCCGTCCCTGCCCGGCCGCTGCCGGGCGGTCGACCTGTGTAGAGCTGCGACGGCCCGTGATATGCCGACGTTCTCCAGTGCCTCGAGGAATGCGTCCCAGCGTAGTGCGCGCATGCTGTGCTGGGAGCGTGGGGAGACGCAGAGATCGCGTAGGGTCGGGCCGTCGAGGCAGCCGCCGAGGTCGATCCAGTTGGCGTCGTGGCGGCTGCTATTCAGTCCCATGACATCTGTCAGTGTTGAAATCCCGATACATGTGTCAGTTGGTAGGGATCTTGGGCGGGCTGGTTCATGGTGCCTGGCATGGCTTCTCGGCGGCATGTCATGAACCTGCTCGATGCCCAGTTGGCTGCGGGGGTGCGGATCAACGTGGCCGAGTTCGCGCGCGAGCATGGTGTGTCCGTCCATACGGTGTATCGGCATCAGGCACGGATCCGGGACGAGGGTGAATGGCATGCGCGTTTCCGGCGGCCGCACAGCAGTCCGCGGGTGACGCCGCCGGACTTGGACGCCTGGATCTGCAAGCGATGCCCTGATCGAGGTGCACGCCGCTACCGGTCCGGCATGGCTGGGGCCCTCAAGGTCGACGATCAACCGGGTCCTGGCCCGACATGACCTGCTCGAACGGAACCCGGCGAAACGGCCGCGCAGCTCGTTCCGGCGGTTCGTCTACGCCCGGCCCAGGGACTGCTACCAGATCGACGCCACGAACGTCCGGCTCGCCGACGGCAGCCTCGCCGCGGTCTTCGACGTCCTGGACGACTGCACCCGAACCCTCGTCGGCTGTCACGCGACGATCGCGGAGACCGCCGAAGGCGCGGTCACCGCGGTCAGGCAGGCCTTCGGCGAGTACGGCGTCCCAGCGATCGTGTTGTCCGACAACGGCACCGCATTCACCAGCCGACTGACCCGGCCCGGATCGATCTCCACGTTCGTTCAGGCTTCCATCTCGTCCAGGACGTTGTCGGCGACCCGGCTGATCAACTCCCGGGACACGTCGGCGTCATACACGTCCGCCAGATGCGCGGAGATCTCCCCGGTGGTCAACCCTTTGGCATAAGCGACAGGATCGTTTCGTTGAACCCGTCTAACCGGCGGGTGTGCTTCGGCACGATCCGTGGCGTGAACGACCCGGCCCGGTCCCGCGGGACCTGGATCCGCACCGGCCCGACCTCGGT
>NZ_RBAK01000002.1 GCF_003626595.1 Micromonospora endolithica
CTGGCAGAACGCACGCCGTTCTCCCGCCCTCACAGTTCTGACCTTCGACAAGCCAGAACCTAGGCAGGACAACGGCGTGCGCCATCACTGACGCGCCCAACCACCCACAGACACGTCACAAGACCCATAATTATGTCTGTGCGACATAACGCCTTCGGATCTGGTGCCCTCGGGGCCGGCCGATCGACGGGCGCGCGCCGCCGGCGAACGGCGGGCCCAGTGCCGGCGACCGGTGGGCAGGCCGCCAGCCACCGACGGGCGCGCCGCAAGCCACCGCAGGCCGCCGGCGACCGGCGGGCGCGGTGGCGCTCAGCCGGGGGCGGGTGGACTGAGCGCGTAGTACTCCTCGTCCTCCTGGTCCAGGTGTAGCCGCAGGACGGCGGCCAGGCCGTAGAGGGTGGCGAGCAGGTCGGTGCGCTGGTCCGGGCGGACCGGCCCGGCCCCGGTCTGGGCCAGGTGGGCGCCGATCCGGTCGGTCAGCCGGCGGATCTCCACGTGCGCCCGGCTGGTCGTGGCGGTGGCTCCGGTGCCGCCCAGCGGGTCGGCCAACGCCGGGTAGAGCCGCTGTTCCTCGGCCGTGTCGTGCGGCAGCACCTCCCCGGTCAGCCGCCGGTGCGTCGCCCGCAGCGCCGGCAGGCAGGTCGGGTCGTCCGGTCGGGTGGCCAGCAGGTCGGCGGCGTCCCGCAGGTCGGCGAGCACGTCCCGGACCCGGTCGTGCTGGCCGGCGTACGTGGTGAGCAGCTCGCGGGTGCCCGCGGGCAGGTCACGGTGGCGCAGCCCGCCGCGCAGCGCCCGCAGCGCGTTGAGGATCACCAGCACGTCGATGCCTTCCTGGAGGAACGCGCCGGCCACCGGCGGCAGCCGGCCGGCCGCCGCCGCCAGCATCGCCAGCCCGGCCAGGCCCATGCCGACGGTCGCGCTCTGCACGGCGACGCGGCGGGCGTACCGGGCGATCTCCACGGCGTCGGCGAGCCGGTCCAGCCGGTCCACGGTGAGCACCGCGTCGGCGACGTCCGCCGAGGCGGTCGCTCCGGTCGCCCCCATCGCCACGCCCACGTGCGCCTCGGCCAGCGCCGGGGCGTCGTTGACCCCGTCGCCGACCATCACGGTCACCGCCCGGTCGGCCTCCGCGCGGACCCGGTCCACCTTCTCCGCCGGTGAGCAGCGGGCCAGCACGTCGTCCACCCCGACGGTCCGGGCCACCTGCTCGGCGGTGTCCGGCCGGTCCCCGGTCACCATCACGATCCGGCGCAGGCCCGCCTCGCGCAGCCGCCGTACGGTGCGCCGGGCATCGGGGCGGACCGGATCCTCCAGCAGGATCGCCCCGAGCGGGCCGGCGTCGCCGCCCACCCACACCACCGAGTGCCCGGCGAGGTCGGCGCGGGAGCGGGCCCGCTCGGCCCAGTCCGGCAGGTCACCGTCGAGCTGTCCGACCCGCACGGTCCGCCCCTCGACGCGACCCCGTACGCCCCGGCCCGGCTCCTCGGTGACGTCGCGCGGCTCGGCCAGGCGCAGCCCCCGGTCCCGGGCCTGCCGCACCAGCGCGCGGGCCAGCACGTGCGGGGAGAGCTGCTCCACCGAGGCGGCCAGGCGCAGCACCTCGTCGCGGTCCCCGCCGGGCGCGGCGACCGTCTCGGCGGCACGCGGCCGGCCGGCGGTGAGCGTGCCGGTCTTGTCCACCAGCAGGGTCCGGGCCCGGCCGAGCAGCTCCAGCGAGGCGCCGTCGCGGACCAGCACCCCCCGCCGGGCGGTCCGGGACAGCCCGGACACGATCGCGATCGGGGTGGCCAGCAGCAGCGGGCACGGGGTGGCCACCACCAGCACGGCCACCGCCCGGACGAACTCGCCGGACAGCAGCCACGCCAGGCCGGCGAGGACCAGGGTGAACGGCACGAACGCGGCGGCGTACCGGTCGGCCAGCCGGACCATCGGCGCCCGGTGCGCGCTGGCCTCCTCGGCGAGCCGGACGATTCCCGCGTACGTGCTGGCCGCCGCGTCCTTCACCGCCCGCATCGGGAAACCGGCGCCGGCGTTGACCACGCCGCTGGCCACCTGTTCCCCCGCCGCCCGGTGGACCAGCCGGGACTCGCCGGTCACCACCGACTCGTCCAGGGTCACCGGCTCGTCGACCCGCCCGTCCACCGGCACCACGTCGCCGGGTCCGACCAGCAGGGCGTCGCCCACCCGTACCCGGTCCAGCGGCACCACCTCGATTGTCCCGTCCGGTCCGCGCCGGCGCGCGGTGCGCGGTGCCCGGGCGAGCAGCGCGCGCAGGTCGCGGGTCGCCCGTTGCCGGGCGTACGCCTCCAACGCCCGCCCGGTGGCCAGCATGACCGCGATGACGGCCCCGGCCAGGTACTCCCGGACCACGAGCGCACCGGCCAGGGCGAGAACCGCGATCACGTCCACGCCGAACCGGCGGCGCCACAGGTCACGCAGCACCGCCCAGGCGGCGGGGACCAGCGCGGCCACCGTCGCCGCCGCCCACACCAGGTCGGCCGGACCGGCCCGCCCGGCCAGCCGCAACGCCGCACCGGCGAGCACCAGCGCGGTCAGCCCGGTCAGCGGCACCCAGAGCAGCCGACGGCGGCCGCGTTCACGGCGCGCCGGCTGCTCCGGCAGGCACTCCTGCGGCTCGGCTCCCACCCGCGGATCGTCCCAGCACGGTCGGGTCGGCCGGGCCGAAATGCCCGGCCGGGTCGGGACCTGCGGGCCGTGCGGCGGGTGCCGGAATGGCGCACGATGGAGCGGTAACCCGGCCCGGGGCACCGGTCGGTGCGGCACGATGGGCTTGGAAACGGAAAGGTCGTGACGATGAGCCACGAGACCCCGGCGACGGATCGCCCGGTCGCCACCGCCCTGGCGGAGGCGGCGGCGACCGCCGGCCACGCCCCCTCGTTGCACAACACGCAGCCGTGGCGCTGGCGGGTGCTGCCCGACGCCCTGGAGCTGCGGGTGGCGCGGGACCGGCAGCTCGCCGCCACCGACCCGGAGGGTCGGCTGCTCACGCTGAGCTGCGGCGCCGCGCTGCATCACGCCCGGGTCGCGCTCGCCGCCGAGGGGTGGCGGGCGACGGTGGAGCGGATGCCGGACCCGGCCGACGAGGACCTGGTGGCCCGACTGACCGGCCCGAGCCGCGCCGAGGTGGAACCGGACGCGATGCGCCTGGTGCAGTGCATGCAGGTGCGGCACACCGACCGGCGGCCGGTCAGCGACGAGCCGGTGCCCAGCGCCGCGCTCGGGGAGATCGGTGCCGCGGCCGCCGCCCAGGGGGTGCGGTTCCACCTGCTCGACTCCGACCAGGTGCTGGAGCTGGCCGCCGCCGCGTCACACGCGGCCACGGTCGAGGCGGAGGACCCGCAACTGCGTGAGGAACTCGCCTACTGGACCAGCCGGGCCGGGGGCACCGGCCTGCCGTCGGACGTGCTGCCCGCGTCGGCGCCGCAGACCACCGTGCCGGCCCGGGACTTCGGCCGCCCCGGCAGCCTGCCGGTCGGGCCGGGCCACGACCGGGCGGCGGTGTACGCGCTGCTCTACGGCGACGAGGACGAGCCGGACAACTGGCTGCGCGCCGGCGAGGCGCTCTCCGCCGCGTGGCTGACCGCCACCCGGCTGGGCGTCTCCCTGGTGCCGCTGAGCGGGGTCGTGGAGGTGCCGGGCACCCGGCAGACGTTGCGTGGCCTGCTGGCCGGGCTCGGTCTGCCGTACCTGGTGATGCGCCTGGGGATCGCGGACCCGGCGCACGCCGGCCCGCCGCACACCCCCCGCCTGGACGTCGCGCAGGTGGTCGACACCTCCGCGGTCCGCGGTTAGCGGGGGGTGCCGGTCCGGCCACGCCGGCGATAGCATCGCCGCGTGGCCAGCAGCGCACCAAGTCCCCGACGGGATCCCCAGACACCCCCTTCGCTGGGGCTGAGTCCGCTGTCCCGGGTCCACCTCGACGAGCTGCTCCAGGAGATGCTGGACCGGGTCGGCGAGGTGATGACCAGCCGGGAGCGGCTGCGCGCGCTGCTCGACGCGGTGGTCGGCATCGGCAGCGACCTGGACCTGCGCAGCACCCTGCAACGGATCGTGGAGTCGGCCTGTTCGCTGGTCGGCGCCCGCTACGGCGCGCTCGGCGTGATCGGCCACGACCGGATGCTGCACGACTTCATCACCCACGGCATCGACGCCGAGACGCACGCCCGGATCGGCGACCTGCCGCACGGGCGGGGCGTGCTCGGCCTGCTCATCGACGACCCCCGCCCGGTGCGGATGCCGGACATCACCCAGCACCCCAAGTCGTACGGTTTCCCGGCGCACCACCCGCCGATGCACAGCTTCCTCGGCGTGCCGGTGCGCATCCGCGACCAGGTGTTCGGCAACCTCTACCTGGCCGAGAAGCAGGGCGGCGCGCAGTTCACCGATGACGACGAGGAGATCGTCGTCGCGCTCGCCGCCGCGGCCGGCGTGGCGATCGAGAACGCCCGGCTGTACGCGCTGGCCCACCGCCGGGAACGCTGGCTGGCCGCCACCGCCGAGATCACCTCGGTGCTGCTCGGCGAGGTGCGCCGCACCGACGCGCTGGCGCTGGTGGCCCGCCGGGCCCGGGAGGTCGCCGAGGCGGAGCTGGCGCTGGTGCTGCTCTACGACCCGGAGAGCGACGAGTTCACCGTCGAGGTGGTCGACGGCGCCGGCGGGCAGGCCGGGGCGCTCTCCGGCACCGTGCTGCCGGCCGCCGAGACCAGCTTCGCCGCCGCCGTCCGGGACGGCCGGCAGGACCGGGTGGACGACCTGGCGCACGCCGCGCCCTGGCCGGCGCTGCTGCACACCGGTCCGGCGGTGGTCTCCCCGCTGGCCACCGCGGACACCCTGCACGGGGTGCTGGTCATCGCCTACCGTCCGGACCTGGGCGGGGCGACCGACGACCTGGCCCTGCTGGGCAGCTTCGCCGGGCAGGCGGCGCTGGCCATGGAGCGGGCCCGGGGGCAGGAGGAGCGGGAGCTGCTGGTGGTCCTGGAGGACCGCGAACGGATCGCCCGGGACCTGCACGACGTGGTCATCCAGCGGTTGTTCGCCACCGGCCTGCAGTTGCAGAGCACGGTGCCGCTGACCGCGCGCCCGGACGTCGCCAAGCGGATCAACGCGGCGGTGGACGACCTCGACGCCACCATCCGGGACATCCGGCGGACCATCTTCGAGCTGCGTACCCCGATGAGTTCGGCGCTGCGCACCGAGATCCGGGAGGCGGTCGAGGTGGCCACCGAGTCACTCGGCTACCGGCCCACCCTGGAGCTGGTCGGGCCGGTCGACAGCGCCGTGCCGGACGAGGTCCGCCCCGACCTCACGGCCGTGCTGCGCGAGGCCCTGTCCAACGCGGTACGCCACGCGCACGCCCGGCACGTCGCCGTGGCGGTACGCGTCGACGCCGGCCGGGTCACGGTGACCGTCACCGACGACGGGGTGGGCTGCGACCCGGCGGCCGCCCGGGGTGGCCTGGTCAACCTGCGCGAGCGCGCCGAACGGCACGGCGGGACCTTCGAGGTGCGCCCGGTGACCCCGCACGGCACCCACCTGCACTGGTCGGTACCGCTGCCCGGCTAGCTGGTACGACAGCCGCCGTTCGGGGTCATGGCTGAAGTTCGGGGTTGAGCCGGAGGCAGGCGTTGGTCAGGCGGACCTCGTGGACCGTGAGCTTGATCAGTCCGGCGTGGGTGGGGTCCGGGTCGGCGGCGTCGCGGTATTCACCGGGAACCGCGGCGCAGATCGGTCACCTCAGCCGACGGCGTGAAGCCGGCCGAGGCGTAGGTAGCTACGGCGCCGACGTTGGAACTTTCCACGCACACACTCGCGCTGGACGAACCCATGTCGCGAAGGGCCGCAGCGGCGGCAAGCGTGATCGCCGTGCCGTAACCATGGCCTCGGTGACTGCGGTGCACGCCCATCGGTTCCAGCAGTCCTGGCCGCCCCGGGCCGGCTGACCACACAGCCGCGACTGCCACGGCGTCGTCGTTTTGATCGAACGCGGCGAGGCAGCGTGCGTCAGCGTAGAACGGACCACCGGCCATGGCGAGCCAACGCCCGACCGTGCGGCGCCGGTCGGCATCGCTGAGGGGTGAGCCGCGGAACGCGGACCAGTGGACTCCGACCCACACCTCGGCGCGATCGGGCTCGATCGTCTCGATGCGCACCCCGCAGTCCTGTACCGGGTCCGAGAGACCGCGGTGGAACGGTGTCCACGGCTCGTCCCGCTCCCAACCCCGCTCCAGCAGCAACTGGGTCAGACGCTCCGCACCTCGGGCTTCGACGGTCGCACCGTCGGGAGCCAGGACACGCCCTGGGTCGTCCAGGTCAGCGGCGAGCCGGCGGGCCAGGGCCTCGTCATCACGCCGGTCCGGAGCGACGGCCATGCGCACCAGTTCGGGGCCGTCCAGCAGCCCGATCGCGAGCACCTCCCCGTCGCGCGACCACATCCGGATGTCAGCCGCCGTAGCCTCGGCACCACGCAACGAGTGCCAGCCGAGATCGCCGGAATGCAGATGCAGCGGTCCCCCGTCGTACTGCCACCGCTTGAGCGCGTCCACCGCTGGTGGCAGCTCGTCAACGCTCGGGGTGCTCACACTGATGCTCACGAGTGCACCCAAACCCAAAGAGCGGCCCGGCACCATCGATTTTCGCAGCAGCCGCGCTCATCACGGTTCGCCGAATGTCTGTATCCAGGCCGTCGGGAGCCCGTGACCACGAACGTGCACGGTGTTGGTTGGCAACCAGCGGACCAGAACCTGGAAGGAATCCCGTTCGAGGTCCCGGCACTAGCGCAGATGCCGGGCGAAGAACCCGGCCGCCTCCTCCCCCGCGAACCGCGGCACGCCGGTGTGTCCGCCCATGTTGGCGTGCAGCGTCTTTTCCTTGGAGCCGAAGGCGTCGAACAGGTCCAGGGCCGCTTGCCGGTCGTTCCCCTCGTCGTCCCACTGCAGCAACACGTGCAGCGGAATGACGACCTGCCGGGCCTCCTCGAACATGGTGCGAGGCACGAAACTCCCGGCGAACAGCCCGGCGGCCACGATACGCGGCTCGACCACCGCCAGCCGGATGCCGACGGAGATCACTCCCCCCGAATACCCGACCGGGCCGCCGATTTCCGGCAGCGACAGCAGGGCATCCAGAGCGGCCTGCCATTCCGGGACCGCCCTGTCGACGAGCGGGAGGACGAGGGCGTCGATGATCTCGTCGCTGACCGGCTCGCCGGCCGCCAGCACCCGGCGCAGGTCGGCGCGGGCCTGCTCGGCGGCGGCCCAACGAGGTCGGTCACCGCTGCCGGGAAGCTCGATGGTGGCCGCCGCGAAGCCCTCTGCCGCGGACTGCCGGGCCCAAACCACCAGACGGGGGTACATCGTGCGCAGTCCGAGCGGAGGGTGGCCGAGCAGAATCAGCGGGACCGGTGCGGACGCCGATCCGGGCGTCCACAGGATGCCGGGGATCTCGCCGAGGGTGAATTCGCGTTCGAGGAGCCCGTCATCGAGGCGCTGCTCAGTGGTGAAACGCATGGTCGTGCCTTTCGGGAGTGCTCGCGAACGGCGCTCCCGGACGACCTATCGCCCGACCGTGACCCCAGAGGGGAGCACCCATGTCGAAACGTTCACGGGTACCACCTCCTCGGTCTCTCGCACGGCACCGAGAAACTAGCAGCCGCCACCGTGACCCGCCAAGCGCTTTCCGCCCGCGCCCTGCCCGACTGGCGGTGGCGGCTGACCTGCCGGCGAAGCCCGCCCCGCGCCTCCTCGGGGGACGGAGAGGCACGGGGCGGGCGGCTAGGGTGTGGACACCCTCAGCGGGCACGGAGCCAGCCGAGGAACCGGTCCGCCAGATCCGCCGGTGGCGTGCCGCTGTTCAGCGCGGCCAGCGTGGCCTGGGCTTCGTCGAGCTGCGTCGCCAGGTAGACGCCGAGCGCGACCCGGTCGCCTCGGTACTCGCTCAGCAGGGACAGCCGCGCCGACTGGCAGGGCCAGCCCACGCCGCAGTTGCGACACCGCCAGAGCGGGCGCGTCGGCTCATGGGGGATCACGCGGCGGATGCTCATCAGCGCATCCGCCGGGCGATGGCGAGGGCCTCGTCGTCACTCAGCGGGAGGAAGAACAGGAACCGCTTCACGATCTCCGGCGGCTGCGGCCCGTCCACCCGCCCCCGCAGGTCGCGGATGGCCCCCGGGAGCAGGCCGGAGATGACGGGGAGCAGCAGCTTGCGCTCTGCCGGGCCGGGGTTCGCCGTCCGCCACTTCGCGCAGGGCCAGTCGGTGCCGCAGACGTGGCACGTCCACGCGGGTGGCGGGTTCGGGGAGTGGTCGATGTAGACGGAGATGTTGGCGAAGGCGCTCAGTCGCGGCCACCGTTCGCGCGCCACCGCTGAGCCGGCGTGGGGCTGCCGGCGCGGCCGGGAGCCTGGACCGGAAGCGGGCGGGTCGGCTCGAACAGGGCGGCCCGGCAGGTGCGCCCCCCGCGCCCGCCGGGGAAGCGAGGGTGGGGCCGGCTTGCAGCGCCAGAACCGGAGTCGCACGGTGGGGCCTCCTTCGTCGTTGGAGGGGCCGCCCCCGCGCCTCACCGAGGGCGGCCCGGTACGAGCACGACCGGCGGGCTTCGGGTACCTCCACCGGCGCGTGCCGCCTGAAAGTCACCTTGCCTAATGTGGTGGGACCGATACACAACGCTAGTAAGGTCGGCGGAATGTGCGGGACGTCCTCAGGGGAGACGGTGTGAATCACGGACTCATCGCTGCGATGGCTGAAGCGGGCGAGACGGCGGAAAGCCTCGCAGGTCAAGTCCGCGTCGATCCGAAGACGGCGCAGCGTTGGGTGAACCCTGGACGCGTTCCGCGCCCTCGCCATCGTTCCCAGGTCGCCGCAATCCTCGGTCGGGACGTAGGGGACCTTTGGCCGGACGTACTGAAGCGCCGCGAGCCGGCGTGGTTCCGAGCGTGGGCCGAGATCGAACACGACGCAGTCGCCCTGCGGTGGTTCGAACTTGCGTGGGTGCCGGGCCTCCTTCAGACCGAGGCATACGCGCGGGCGACGCTGGCCATGGCGAACCTCGGCCCCGAGGCCGTAGACGAACTGACCTCGGCACGGTTGCAACGGCAGAAGATCATGCACAGGGTGCGGCCACCACTGGTCGTCACGGTGCTGGACGAAGCGGTCCTTCGGCGGCGGGTCGGGCGCGACGGGTCACTGATGCGTGCCCAGTGCGAGCACATCGCGGCATGCGCCGAACTGCCGGGTGTGCAGGTGCACGTCGTGCCGAGTGACACACCGATGTATCTCGGGATGGGCGGACCGTTCATCCTTGCCGAGATGCCAGACGGCACGCGGGTGGCGCACCTCGACGGCCAGGTGAAGGCACACATCACCGACGACGCAGCCGAAATAGCTACGCTTGAACACCGGTGGGCGCGCATAGTGGGAGAAGCCCTACCCTGGGTCCAGTCTCTCGACCTCGTCAGGAAAGCGGCAGCCTCATGGACATGACCGGCGCGCAGTGGCGCAAGAGCACCAAGAGCGGGAGCAATGGCGGGGCCTGCGTCGAAGTGGCCGACAACCTTCCCGGCGTCGTCATGGTCCGGGACACGAAGGATCGGGATGGCGGGACACTCGCCTTCGCCCCGGCCGCTTGGCGGACGTTTGTCGCCGGAGTCACCGAGCGGGCCTGAGCCGACTGCAGACGTACAGATCTTGGACAGTTACCGTTCACGCGGAACGGTAAATGTCCAAGATCTGCGGGCAGCGAGAAGGCGGCCACCTCATGGACGTGACGGGCGCGCAGTGGCGTAAGGGCACCACGAGTGGCAACAACGGCGGGGCCCGCGTCGAGGTTGCCGAGCGGGCCTGAGCCGACCGCGCGGACGCACGCTTACACCCACCCTCGACGTGCGGTGGGCTCTTGCGTAGCGGGTGGTCAGGTCAGTGGGTCTTGCCGAGCAGGCGGGTGGCGAGCACGGCGGCCTGGGTACGGCGTTCCAGGCCCAACTTGGCCAGCACGCTGGACACGTAGTTCTTCACCGTCTTCTCCGCCAGGAACATCTTCCCGGCGATCTCCCGGTTGGTGAGCCCCTCGGCGACGTACTCCAGGATGCGCCGTTCCTGCTCGGTCAGTGACTTGAGCTCGCGCGGCTGCTCGACGCCGCTGCGGATGCGCTCCAGCACCCGGGTGGTGATCGCCGGGTCGAGCAGCGACTGCCCGGCGGCCACCCGGCGGACCGCGTCGACCAGGTCGGTGCCGCGGATCTGCTTGAGCACGTAACCGGCCGCGCCGGCCATGATCGCGGCGAAGAGCGCCTCGTCGTCCTCGTACGAGGTGAGGATCAGGCCCTTGATCGAGGAGTCCACGGCCCGGATGTCCCGGCACACGTCGATGCCGTTGCCGTCGGGCAGCCGGGCGTCGAGGATCGCCACGTCCGGCTTCAGGGCCGGGATGCGGCGGGAGGCCTCCTGGGCCAGGCCGGACTCACCGACCACCTCGATGTCGCCGCTGCTGGTGAGCAGGTCGGCGAGGCCACGACGGACGACCTCGTGGTCGTCGAGCAGGAACACGCGGATCATCCCTCGTTTCTACCCGTACCGGGGTCGGGCCGCACGGGCCGAAGGTCCCGACCACGCCGTACGTCCCGGTCGGACGGGTCCTCCGGCCCTGCCTGCGCGCCCCGCCGGTGACCGACGGTGGGGTGGCACGAGTGGGACCTCGGGGAGCGGCACGACCTGCCAC
This sequence comes from Micromonospora endolithica, assembly GCF_003626595.1. Classification (GTDB taxonomy): domain Bacteria; phylum Actinomycetota; class Actinomycetes; order Mycobacteriales; family Micromonosporaceae; genus Micromonospora; species Micromonospora endolithica. Next base: position 10,731 of record NZ_RBAK01000002.1, read on the forward strand.
GGAAGGAGCACCGCCATGGACATCGGCTTCGGCGTGGAGCAGTTGCGGGTCGCCGTGACCGACGCCGTGCGGGCGCCGTCGCTGCACAACACCCAGCCGTGGCGCTTCCGGCTGCGCGACGGCGGGATCGAGGTGCTGGTCGACCCGGCCCGGCGGCTGCCGGCGACCGATCCGAGCGGCTGGGGTGCCCGGGTCGCCTGCGGGGCGGCCCTGTTCAACCTTCGTCTCGCGCTGGCCGTGGCGGGTACGCCGGCGGTGGTGCGGCTGCGCCCGTACCCGGCCGAGCCGGACGTGGTGGCCCGCCTGGTGCCGGACGTGCCGCGCCGGCCCACCCCGCTGGAGCAGTCGCTGCACGCGGCGATCCCGCGCCGGTTCAGCAACCGGGCCCCGTTCTGGCCGGACCCGGTGCCGGCCGACGCCCGCTGGCGGCTGGGTGAGGCGGCCCGCGCCGAGCAGTGCTGGCTGGAGTTGCTGATCGGCACCAGCGCGGTGAACGCGTTCGCGGAGATCGCCCGGGGTGCGCACCGGGTGTTGGAACGGAACCCGGCGTACCGGGCCGAGCGGGCGGAGTGGGTGCGCCGCGAGCACGCGCCGGACGGGGTGCCGGCGGCGGCGGGCGGCCCACAGAGCGAGCCGCAGGACCTGCTGCCGTCACGTGGGTTCGGTGGGCGGGACCGCGCGCCGGGCCGCGACTTCGAACCGGAGCCGCTGGTCGCGGTGCTCGGCTCGGCGGGCAACACGGCCGTCGACCAGGTGGTCGCCGGTCAGGCGTTGCAGCGGGTGCTGCTCACCGCCACCGACGCCGGGTTGGCGGTGTCGCTGCTGTCCCAGCCGATCGAGGTGCCCGGGGCCCGCGACCAGTTGCGGCTGTCGCTGGGCCGGTTCGGCACGCCGCAGATGGTGCTGCGGATCGGGTTCGGCCAGCCCGGCTGGCCCACCCCCCGCCGCCGCGTCGAGGACGTCCTCGACCTGCCGGTGCGCCCCGGCTGACCCGCCACCGGCCGTCGGGCCGGTCAGGCGGTCGGGGCGTTCCGCGCGGCGAGCAGGGCCGCCTCGCGGGCCGGGTCGAGGCCGACCGGGGCGCGCTGCGGGCGGCCGGCGCGCGGCGGCACGGTGCCGACGGCGCGCAGCCAGGCCCAGGTGTCGGCGACCGTCTCGGCGACCGGCCGGCAGGTGAGGCCGGCGGCGTACGCGCGGGTGACGTCGCGCTCCAGCAACCAGCGGTATTCGTGGCCCAGTGGGATCCAGATCGGCAGGTCGTTCCAGGGTTCGACACCGGCGGCCAGGATCTCCTGCGGGTCGGTCCAGCGCAGCCGGGCGTCGGAGCCGGTGACCGCGACACAGGCGTCGAGCAGCTCACCCATGGTGGCGTGCCCGGACCGGCTGACCACGTTGACCGGGCCGGTCGCGGTGCTGTCCAGCAGGAACCCGGCCAGGTCCCGCGCGTCGACGAGCTGGAACGGCAGGTCGGCCGGGCCGGGGGCGAGCACGTCCCCGCCCCGGGCGATCCGGGTCAGCCACCAGGGCAGCCGGCCGATGTCCTCCCCCGGGCCGAGGATCAACCCGGCGCGGGCGAGCAGCGACCGGTCGCCGAACACCGCCCGCACCGCCCGCTCGGCACCGGCCTTGTTGCGGGCGTAGTCCGCCTCCTCGGCGTCCGGTGCCGCGGCCACGGTCGGCGCGTCCTCGTCGGAGCCGGGTCGCACCGGCTCGGCGTACACCGAACCGCTGGACACGTAGGCGTAGCGCGCGACCCGGTCGACCAGCGCGGCGGCCGCGGCGCCCGCGACCCGGGGCGCGCCGTCCCAGGTGTCGACCACCAGGTCCCACTCGCCGCCGGCCAGCGCGGCCAGCCCGTCCGGCGCGGTCCGGTCACCCCGCAACCGGTGTACGCCGGGCGGCGTCGTCCCGTGCAGCCCCCGGTTGAACACCGTCACCGACCAGCCCCGACGGAGCCCCTCGGCCACCGTGGCCCCGCCGACGAAGCCCGTGCCGCCCAGCACCAGAAGTCTCATGCGCTCCACTGTGCCGGCCCGGCACGCCGGACGGCTGCGATGTTCGCCGGTGGCGGATCTGCCGACGGCAGAAGCCTCCCGCCGCACGCCGGGCCGCCCGGCCGCGGGGACGGGGCAGAGATTCGGGGGCAGTCCGGAAATAATGGCCGCCGAGACCGTTCGGGGGCGGTCCGGTCCCGGACGCCTCCCGCCCTACGGACACGAGCGAGGATCCGACATGGCCGAGGGGTACCCCTCCGTTCCACCACCGCCCACCCCGCCCGCCGGGCCGTACGGTCCACCGGGGCCGCCCGGGGCGCACCCCCAGGCGTACGCGTACGGCCCGCCCGGCGGCCCGTACCCGACGACGCCGCCACCGGCGCGGAGGTCCCGGCGTGGCCTGTGGATCGGCCTCGGCGCGGCCGGCCTGGTCCTGGTGCTGATGGTGGTGGGGTCGGTGTACGCCCTGTCGTCCTACCTGGACAAGCACTCCGGCGTCACGGCGGGGCCGCACGACCTGGTCTCCCAGCAGGACATCGACGATCTGCTGGAGGGGCGCACCCGGGCACTGCGGGACCGGGACGAGAAGGCGTTCCTGGCCCCGTTCGAGCCGGCCGACGCCGCCCTGGTGGCCCAGCAGACCAGCCTGTTCCGCAACCTGGTGAAGCTGCCGCTGGCCCAGGCCCGCTACCAGGAGTTCATCTCCCGCGACTTCGCCGACACCGGCGCCGGGGTGACGTTCCGGAGCACCGTGTCGTTCGTGCACCAGTTCGAGGCGTTCGACCCGGAGCCGGTGGAGGAACTGTACGAGTGGACCGTGGTGCGGGCCGGCCCGGACGCCCCGCTGCGGATCACCAAGGTGACCGGCCGGCTGGCCGGCGGCGAGCGCCGGAACGCGACCACCTACCACCCGGCGCCGTGGGACCTGTGGCGGGACATCCACGTCGAGCGGACGCCGCACACGGTGATCATCTCCGACGCGAAGCTGCGGGCCGAGGCGCGCCGGCTGGCACCGGTGGCCGAGCGGGCCGCCGTCGAGGACCTGGCCGCGTGGCGGGACGGCGGGGTCACCGCCGAGGTCCCGAAGGGCTTCGTCATCGCCCTGGTCAAGGGCAAGAAGCAGCTCGGCACGCTCTACCGGACCACGAAGGAGACGCCGACCGAGTCCGGGGTGGCGATCCCGGTGCCTCCGGTCGGCGCCATCCAGGGCGATGTCGCCGACGCCCTGGACGTCGCCACCACCCGGGTGGTGATCGACGTCGGCGACCGGTACTACTTCGGCGCCGGGGACCCGGACCAGGCGGCGGTGCTGTTCCGGCACGAGCTGGCGCACGGCATCGTCAACGTGCTCAGCGAACTCGAGATCGGCGTGGGCGGCATCGACGGGCACGCGAAGTGGGTGGTGGAGGGGTTCGCGGAATACCTGGGCCACGACCGCCGGAAGTGGACCAGCAGCTCGCGTACCGAGGAGTCGCGGTCGGTGTTCCGGGTGCGCGGCAAGCTGGAACAGCTGCCCCCCAACGTGCTCTTCGCGAAGAACGGGCAGGGCAGCTACCACTACTGGCTGGCGCACTCGGCGATCGGCTACCTGGCCGAGAAGTACGGCCACCAGAAGGTGATCCGCTTCGTCGCCGCGCACTACCAGGGTGCCGGCGTCGACACCGCCCTGCGCGAGCAGTTCGGGATGTCCTACCGCGAGTTCGAAAAGACCTGGGCAGCGTACGTGGACGACACGGTGCGCTGACCGCGCACAGTCGCGGCGGTCGGCGCCGCCAGCCGCCGCGACCGTCGCCTATCCGCCAGCAGCAAAAGGGCGCTGACCTGGGAAAAGTGGTATAAAATGCCGCACGCCACATCGTGCGCGGTCGGCCGGGGCGGGGTCAGGTCAGCCACGGGTCAGCACCCCTCTGCGCCGGGCGAGGCCCAGCGCGCGGTCGAACGTCCAGGCGGACAACGGCAGGAGTACGGCGGCGGTACCGGCCAGCGCCGGGGTCGCCCCGACCCAGCCGCCTCCGGTGAGGGCGTGGCGCAGCCCGTCCAGCGCCACTCGGGTGGGCAGCACCGCGCACAACGGGTGCAGGACGTCGGGCAGCGCCGCCGTCGGGAAGTACGTGCCGGACAGGAACGACAGGGCCACCACCAGCAGCCGGGCCACCGGGTCGCCGTGCCCGACCACGACCGCGAGCCCCATCAGCACCACCCCGAACGGCAGCGCGCACAGTGCCGCGAGGACGAGCGTGACCACCACACCCGGCCAGTCGGCGTTGTCGACGTGCAGGCCGAGGAATCCGGCCAGCAGCCCCAGATAGATCCCGGCGCGCAGCAGCGCGAAGGCGAACGGGTAGCCGACCAGTCCGAACGCGAGCGCCCAACCCGGTACCGGCTGCGCGGCCAGCAGTTCCAGCGTCCCGTCCCGTTGCTCGGCCGCGACCCGGGCGACCACCTGCACGGTCGCGGCCTGGATCACCAGCAGGAAGACGATCCCCACCGCGACGAAGTCGAAGTAGCGTCCCGCGCCGGCGAAGTCGGCGGTCGGGGCCAGCATGAGCACCCGGGACACGAAAAGGAAGACCAGCAGGTTGAGGAACCCGAACAGCAGGTCCAGCAGGAAGGACAGCCGCAGCCCGCGGCGCTCGGCCAGGTCCCGGCGCAGCAGCGCCCCTACCGCCCGCCCGCCGGCCCGCCCCCCGCCCGGCGCGGCGCGGAACGCGTCGACCCGGGGCGGACGACCGGCGGCCGGCGCGGCGCGCAGGGCGCTGCTCACCGGCGGACCGGCATGGTCAGCGTGCGGTGACAGCGGGCCCGGTCCTCGTCCAGGTGGGAGGCGAGCACGCAGGTCAGTTCGGGCCGCCGGTCCAGGGCGGCCCAGAACAGTGTCCGCGCGGCGGCGTCCAGGGACCGTCCGGGTTCGTCCAGCAGCAGGACCGACGGGCCACCGAGCAGGGCACGCGGGCGCTGATCCGCGCCCGCGTCCCGGCGGAGCACCGCTGCGCGGGCAGTCGGGCGTACTCGGCGATGGCGAACTCCTCCTCCAGCCGGGCGACCGCCGGGGCGGCCTCCCGGGCGGGCAGCCGCATCCGGGCCACCAGCATCAGGTTGTCGTGCGCGGAGAGCCGGCCGCAGAGGGTCTGCTCCGGGGCGAGAGCGACGCCGACCAGGCGGCGGGCCTCGGGTGACCCGACCGCCCAACCGGCGATCGTCGCCCGGCCGGCGCTCAACGTGAGGGTGCCGGCCAGGCAACGCAGCAGGGTGGTCTTGCCGGCGCCGTTCCCGCCGGTCAGCAGCAACCGGGTGCCGGGCGAGACCTCCAGGTCGAGGCCCGAGAAGACCGGGCGTCGCCCGAAGGTCCGCCCGGCACCGTCGAGGAGCAGCATGTCGGAACGGAGCAGTCGACTGCGGAGATCAGATCGATCCCTCGACGCCGGACTGGCCGTCGGCGTCGGTGACTCCGGGGAATCCGCCTCGGGTCAGGTCGGCGAGCGTGCCGAGCCGGCGCGGTTGCGGCGGCTGGTAGCCCTGCGTGCTCTCCTTCGAAGTCGGCGGCATAGGAGTAATTTCCATCTTAAACTTCCTTGTATTCCCTAAACGGATATAAGACGACTAGCGCCTCAGTTGGCGACAGGAGTAGCAATAGTGATGCTCCGCAGAAGAGCGGCGCGGACATCGCGTCCGGCAGGGCATGACGCAGAAAAAACCGGATGCCCACGAGGGGCATCCGGTCAGGCCCGGTGCGGCTGTCGGCACCGACCTCGGTTCGGTGGGCGATACTGGGTTTGAACCAGTGACCTCTTCCGTGTCAAGGAAGCGCGCTCCCACTGCGCCAATCGCCCGTGCTCCCCGCGCCGGGACCGCCGGCTGCGGGGTGGATCGCGAGCGGACGACGGGATTCGAACCCGCGACCCTCACCTTGGCAAGGTGATGCGCTACCAGCTGCGCTACGTCCGCGTGCCGCCGACCTGAGTCGGCGACGGAGTGGACTCTACCCGATGCCAAGATCGCCCGCTGCGCCGGGCCCGCTCCGCCGACGGTAGGGCGAGCACCGGTGGTGGGCCGGGGCGGTTGCGCCGGTGGTCGCCGGGGTACTGAATCCCATCGACGGCACACCATTCCCCCACTAGGAGGCTGTCGTGGGTATCGGCACCAGCATCTTCCTGATCGCGCTCGGCGCGATCCTCACCTTCGCCCTGAACGCCACCCTCGGCGGCGTCAACCTCGACGTGGTCGGCTGGATCCTGATGGCCGCCGGCGTCCTCGGACTGATCATGACCACCCTCGTCTGGAGTCGCCGCCGCGAGGTCGTCACCACCACCGAGCCGGTCGAGTACCGGCGGGTCGAGGAGCGCCGGGACGTCGCCCCGCCGCTGTGAGGCCGGGGCGGCCGACGGAGCTGAACGGTCGACCCGAAAGACGAAGAAGCCCGCCACCGGTCGGTGACGGGCTTTCTTCGTGTCTGGTGGGCGATACTGGGTTTGAACCAGTGACCTCTTCCGTGTCAAGGAAGCGCGCTCCCACTGCGCCAATCGCCCGAGCCTTTTGCTACGAGGTGGGGACGGGATTTGAACCCGCGTACACGGCTTTGCAGGCCGTTGCCTCGCCTCTCGGCCACCCCACCGAGGTTGCCCCCGTCATGCGTGGCGGCAGCTCCGAGCGGACGACGGGATTCGAACCCGCGACCCTCACCTTGGCAAGGTGATGCGCTACCAGCTGCGCTACGTCCGCACGTCTCCGGCGTTCCCCGGTGACGGATGAGAACTTTAGCCGAGCCGTCGAACAGTTGCCAACTCGGGGTGTCACCGGCGCGTCCCGCCCGGCGGAACACCATCCGGAAATACCGGACAGCGGCAGGTCGGAGTGGTGGAGGCAAGTGTCCATCTTGCGACAGTCGGAAGCCTGATCCGGGGCGTTTGGTGACGCGCCGTGTTCGGGAACCTGGGCTACCGTGACGGGCGTGACGAGACGTGCGGCCGAGATCCGCCTGGATGCCCTGCTGCGCACGGCCTGTGACGTGATCGTGGCGCGCGGCCTGGCCAACACCCGGACCGCCGACGTGGCGCAGGCCGCCGGGGTCAGTCAGGCGCTGGTCTTCTATCACTTCGCCACCAAGGACCGGATGCTCGCCGAGGCGTTCGCGTACGCCGTCGAGCAGGATCTCGCCCGGCTGGACGCGGTGCTGCGGTCCGCCGCGCCACCGCTGACCAAGCTGCGCCGGCTGGTGAAGCTCTACACCCCGGCGGGCCGGCCCACCTCCTGGTCACTCTGGATCGACGGCTGGTCGGAGTCCCTGCGTACGCCGGAGTTGGAGAAGGTGTCCCGCCGCCTGGACCTGCGGTGGCGGCAGGACCTGGCCACGGTGATCGCGGCCGGCGTCGCCGACGGCACCTTCGAGTGCGCCGACCCGGACGGCGCGGCCTGGCGGATCAACGCGGTGATGGACGGGCTGGCGGTGCAGCTCGCGGTGCACGACCGGGTCATCTCGCGGCGGCAGTTCTCCGACTGGGTGCGCCTGGTGACCGCTCGCGAGCTGGGCCTGGACCCGGCGCAGCTGGACTGAGCCAACCCGGGCCGGGCCCGAGCTGGCGGTCCCGGAGCGCGCCGGGCCCGGAGAGGCCGGAGCGGCCGGGGCAAAACGGCACGGCGCCGGCGGACGAGCCGGAAGAATCGGCCGCATGGACCTGCTGGAGACCTACCGTCGCGGCCTGGCCGAGTTCACCGACCGGGTGGAGCAGGTCGGCCCCGGGCAGTGGTCGGACCCGACCCCCTGCCGGGACTGGGACGTCCGGACGCTGGTCAACCACGTGGTCAGCGAGGACCGGTGGAGCGTGGCGCTGCTCGCCGGCCGGACTCCCGAGGAGGTCGGCGGTCGCTACGACCACGACCAGCTCGGCTCCGACCCGCACGCCGCGGCGCGGGAGGCGGCGGCGCAGGCGGAGCTGGCCTTCACCCATCCGGCCGCCCTGGACCGCACGGTCATGCTCTCCGCCGGTCCGACGCCCGCCGACGAGTACCTGCACCAACTCCTCGCCGAGCATCTGATCCACGGCTGGGACCTGGCCGTGGCGACCGGCACCGACCCTCGCCTGGACCCGGACGCGGTCGCCGAGTGCGCCCGCTGGTTCCGGGCCCGGGTCTCCGACTACCAGCGCGGCGAGCTGGTCCGCACCGGCGTGGACGTGCCGGCCGACGCCGACGAGCAGGACCGTCTGCTGGCGGCGTTCGGCCGCGACCCGGACTGGACGCCCTGACGCCGGCACCCGGCCGGTCAGCGTCCGGACGCGCGGCGGCGCAGCCGGGCCAGCGCGGGCGGGTGGACGTTGGCCCGCCCCAGGTCACCCTCGTAGTGCGCCAGCACCCGGTGGTCCATCACCCGCCGCCACACCGGCGGCACCAGGGCGGCGACCAGCATGGTGGCGTAGCCGGCGGGCAGTTGCGGGGAGACGTCGAAGCTGCGCAGGGTCTGGTAGCGGCGCAGCGGGTTGGCGTGGTGGTCGCTGTGCCGCTGGAGCTGGAACAGGAAGACGTTGGTGACGGTCCGGTCGCTGTTCCAGCTGTGCCGGGGATCCACCTTCTCGTACCGGCCGGCGGCGGTGCGCTGCCGGGCCAGCCCGTAGTGCTCCAGGTAGTTGACCGCCTCCAGCAGGGAGAACCCGACCACCGCCTGGAGCAGCAGGAACGGCAGCACCACCGGGCCGAACGCGATGACCAGCAGCGCGTACAGCGCGAGCGTCATCGCCCAGGCGTTCAGCACGTCGTTGCGCCACGTCCAGGGGCTGCGGCCACGGATGCGGAACCGGCTCGTCTCCAGCCGCCAGGCCGACCGCAGGCTGCCGGAGACGGTACGCGGCCAGAACGCCCAGAAGCTCTCCCCGAGGCGGGAGCTGGCCGGGTCCTCCGGGGTGGCGACCCGGGTGTGGTGGCCCCGGTTGTGCTCGACGAAGAAGTGCCCGTACCCGGTCGGCGCGAGGGCCACCTTGGACAGCCAGCGCTCCACCGACTCCCGCTTGTGGCCCAGCTCGTGCGCGGTGTTGATGGCGATGCCGTTGACCACCCCGATCGTGGCGACCAGGCCGGCCGCGCCCAGCGGGCCCAGGTCGCCGGCCGCCCAGACCGCGCAGCAGGCGACCAGGGCGGCGTACTGGGCGGGCAGGTAGAGGTAGGTCAGCCAGCGGTAGTAGCCGTCGGCCTGCAACCGGGGCACCGCCTCGTCGGGCGGGTTGCGCCGGTCGTCGCCGATCAGCAGGTCGATCGCTGGGATGAGCCCGAAGACGACCGCCGGGGTGAGCCACCACGCCCAGGCCCCACCGGTGGCGCCCCACCCGGCCCAGCCGAGGAAGGGCAGCACCGGGACCAGTAGCGCCAGCGGCCAGAGGGGTCGGCGGGTGTCCCGCCAGGCGGTGGGGGTGACGGACGCGGCGACGGCCATGGCCGACCTCCGATCTCTCGCGGTCTCCCTTCGACTGTGGCAGCCGTCACGCCGTTTTACAAGAGGTCTAATTTTGTAAAGTATCGATCACCGGCGGGCCGGGTTCCACCGGGGTCGCGGCCGGGGCCGCTCCCAGACCGGATCGAGACCCGTCCCCCCGTCGGCGGAACCGGCGTCCGCCGCCCCGGCGTTGCGGGTCACCTGCCGCAGCCGCAGCAGCAACCCGACCCCGAGGAACAGCAGCAGCCCGCCGAGCAGGAACGCCGCCTGCACCACGCCGAAGCCCCCCGTCGCGGCCACCGGCCGGCCCGCCCCGGCCGCGGGCGGCACGTCGGCCGGCAGCGGCACCTCGGCGGCGTCCTCGTCGGACACCTCCCCGTCGGTCGACGGCGCCTCGGGCTCCTCGGTCGGGGGCTCGGTCGGCCCGGTGGGCTCCGGCGCCGCCGAGGTCGGCGTGGCCGCACCCCGGGCCCCGACCACCGAACGGGTGGCCGTCTCGCGGGCCAGCAGGCGCAGGCCCGCGTCGTACGCCTCGGCGGCGAGCGTCACCCGCCCCCGCGTGACGTCCTCGGCGAAGGCCACCCGGTAGCGGGCGGTCACCGTACGGTCCGGGCAGAGCGTGCCCGGGTCCAATTGCCGGTCGGTCAGCCGGGCGGTGTCCCCCTCGGTGCGGATCTCCAGCGGGAACGAGCCGGTCTCCTCCACCCGGTCCACCTTCACCTGGTCGAGCCGCAGCCCCTGCACCCGCAGCACCATCGACCAGCGCACCTTGACGCAGCCACCCCGGTCCCGGCGCACCACCGCCGCGACCGTCTCCACCCGGTCGCCGGCCCGGAACTCGTCCGGCAGGCCACTCAGCTCGGTGGTGTTGGCCGCCAGCGCCGGCGTGGGCGCCGCCAGGCCCACCCCGGTCAGACAGGCCAGCACCACCCCGGTCCGCAACGCGTTCCGCCACACCGTCCGCACCGTCTCGCCTCCCGTCGGTCGTCTCCACCGAGCAACGCTAGGAGCAGACCGGGCCACCCGGTAGACGGGCGTGTTCGCACCGGACGGCACATCCGGGGCCGGGTTTCACCGTGTGTGGTGAACCGGTCACCACTCCCCCGCGACACGCCGGGCGCGCGGCCCGGGAGAGAATCGCCCGGTGTCCCAGCTCTCCACCGCCTTCGTCCGCCTGCACGCCCGCCTCGCCCCGGTCCCCTTCGTCCCGGAGGTGCGGCTGCACCAGGCCGACGACGCGGTCGGGCTGTGGGAGCTGACCGAGGGCGAGTTCCGCAGTTCCCAACCGCCGCCGTTCTGGGCGTTCGCCTGGGCCGGCGGGCAGGCCCTGGCCCGGTACGTCACCGATCACCCGGAGCTGGTCGCCGGCCGCCGGGTGCTGGACCTGGCCGCCGGGTCCGGCCTGGTGGCGATCGCCGCCGCGCGGGCCGGTGCCACCGCCGTCCGGGCCGTCGAGGTCGACCCGCTGGCCGTCGCGGCCGTCGCGGTCAATGCCGACGCCAACGGGGTACGCGTCGACGCCGACCTGGCCGACATCCTCGACGGCGACGCCGGCGACGCCGAGGTGGTGCTCGCCGGTGACGTCTTCTACAGCCAGGCGATGGCGAACCGGATGCTGCGTTTCCTGCTGCGGGCCACCCGGGCAGGAGCGCGGGTGCTGGTCGGCGACCCCGGGCGGGCCTTCCTGCCGCACGACCGCTTCGACGAGCTGGCCGTCTACCAGGTGCCGGTCCCGGAGACGCTGGAGAGCGTACGGGTGAAGCGCACCACGGTGTGGCAGCTGCGGGCCGGCCGGCCGGGGGCTGCCGGCTAGCGTGTCGACGTGCTGTTCCGGACCTGGGCGGAGCCGGCCGGCGTGCCCTGGCCGGACGTGGCCCGCGTGCGCGACCACGTCGGCGTCGACCACCTCGTGGTGACCCGGCACGCGCTGGTCCGGCAGGTGCTCGCCGACCCGGTCGGCTACCGTCCGGACAACGCCCTCGACGCGGTCACCCCGATGCCGGTGGCCGCCCTGCGGGTGCTGGCCGGGCACCGGTTCCGGCTGCCGCCGACGCTGGCCAACAACGGCGGCGCCAGCCATCCCGGAATCCGCGCGGTCGTCGCCGACGCCCTGCACCCGACCCGGGTGGCCGCCCAGCGTCCCTGGCTGACCGGGCTGGTGCAGGCGCGGGTCGCCGCCCTCCGGGCCGCCCTGGACGCCGGGCAACCGGTGGACCTGCACGGCGACCTGGCCGCCGACCTGCCGCTGCTGGTGCTGGCCCGGCTGGTCGAGCTGCCCGACGCGCCGGTGACCGCGGTCAAGGCGTTCGCCCGGGCCGCGCTGGAGCTGTTCTGGGCCCCGCTGGACGCCGACCGGCAGCTCGCCCTCGCCGGTGAGGTCGGGCGGTTCCACACCGTGCTGCGGGACTTCGCGGCCACCGGCGGTGGCCTCGCCGGGGCCCTGCGGTCCGAAGGCCACCCGCCCGACGTGGTGGTCGGCGCCCTGTTCTTCCTGCTGGTCGCCGGTCAGGAGACCACCTCCCAGTTCCTGACCCTGCTGCTGCACCGACTCACCGGCGAGCCCGCCGTGCGCGCCGCGCTGCGCGACGGCACGGTGACCGCCGCCGAGGTGGTCGAGGAGGGGCTGCGGCTGGAGCCGCCGATCGTCACCTGGCGGCGGGTCGCCACCACGGACACGGTGCTGGGCGGCACGGCGGTGCCGGCCGGCACCAGCCTGGTGCTCTGGCTGGCCCGCGCCGGCCGCGACCCGTCGGTGGTGGCCGACCCCGACGGCTTCCGCCCCGGGCAGCGCGGCTCCCGCCGGCACCTGGCCTTCGGCGCCGGGGCGCACCGCTGCGTCGGCGACCAGCTCGCCCGGATGGAGGCGGCGGTCGTGGTCGACGAGGTGACCCCGCTGCTCGGCGGCGTCACCGTGGTACGCCCGCCCTGGTGCCCGGACAACCTCACCTTCCGGATGCCGGACGCCTTCGTCGTCCGCCGCTGACGGACCCCGGTCGCCCGGACGCGGCCGGCGGCTGCTGAATCACTGACCGGTGCCGGTGCCGGTGCCGGTGCCGGTGCCGGTGGGGCATTGCCTGTCCTAGCCCTTTCGAGCTGATGTCGTGAATGGATCGGCCGCGAACCAGCGCGTCGGCGGGCGGACGGACCGGACGACCAGCGGGCCGGGCCCGCGAGCCGGGCCAGCGGGCCGGGCCCGCGAGCCGGGCCGGGCCGGGCCGGGCCAGCCGAGCCGAGCAGCCCGGCCGGCCGGGCGAGCGAGGCGGGCGGGCGTTGATAGCGTCGGTGGCTCAGCTCGAAAGCGCCTCGAACCACCCACTCCGCCCGGCGGATGGCACCGGCGGAGAGAGCGGGGCGCGGAGCGGGCGCACCTGACCAAAGTGGGGGTCGGCAGGTGCCGTTCGGGCGCGGCGGCGCGGCACCCCCCGGACCTAGCGTCGGTCGCATGATCACACTGAGCGGACTGACGAAACGGTTCGGGTCAACGGTCGCGGTCGACGACCTGACCGTCGACATCGGGCCCGGCCGGGTCACCGGCTTCCTCGGCCCCAACGGCGCCGGCAAGTCCACCACCATGCGGATGATCCTCGGGCTGGACCGGCCCACCGCGGGTCGGGCGCTGGTCGGCGGCCGGCCGTACCGGGAGCTGCGGCACCCGCTGCACGAGGTCGGTGCGCTGCTGGACGCCCGTGCCGTGCACCCCGCCCGCTCCGGCCGGGCGCACCTGCTGACGATGGCCCGCAGCAACGGCATCCCGGGCCGCCGGGTGGACGAGGTGCTGGCCACCGTCGGCCTGGACGCCCGCGCCGCCGGCAAGCCCGCCCGGGCCCTGTCGCTCGGCATGGGGCAGCGGCTCGGCATCGCCGGCGCGCTGCTCGGCGACCCACCGGTGCTGATGTTCGACGAGCCGGTCAACGGCCTGGACCCGGACGGGGTGCGCTGGGTACGGCGGCTGGCCCGCGCGCTGGCCGGGGAGGGCCGCACGGTGCTGGTGTCCAGCCACCTGATGAGCGAGATGCAGTTGACCGCCGACCGGCTGGTGGTCCTCGGGCGTGGCCGGCTGCTCGCCGACGCGCCGATCGAGGAGGTGGTCGCCGGCGCCGGGACCGAGGTCCGGGTACGCGTACCGGACGACGCCGACCGGGCGGTCCTCACCGGGCGCCTCGTCGCCGCCGGGGCGACGGTCGAACCCGACGGACCGGACGCGCTGACCGTCACCGGCGTCACCGCCGAACGGGTGGGCGACCTCGCGTACGAGCGGGGGATCCGGCTGCACGAGCTGAGCGCCCGGGAGGCGTCCCTGGAGCAGGCGTTCATGGCCCTCACCGCGGACAGCGTCGAGTACGCGGCCACCCCGACCGGAGGCGACACCCGATGACCACGACCACCGCATCCACCCACCGTCCCGGCGTCACCCCGGCCCACCGGACCGACCCGCTCGCCGGCGCGGTCGCCGCCGAGTGGACCCGCCTCTGGTCGGTCCGGTCCACCTGGTGGACGGTGCTGGCCGGGGTGCTGCTGATGGCGGCCTCCGCCGGGCAACTGGCGATCTACGTCGCCAACGGCAACACCGACGACGACCCGCTCAACGACGCCGGCGTGGTGGCCGTCACCGACGTGGTGATCGACGCGGTCGGACTCACCCAGTACGCCGTCCTGGCGCTCGGCCTGCTCGCGATCACCGGCGAGTTCACCACCGGCACCATCCGTACGACGTTGCAGTGCACGCCGTCGCGGGGTCGCGTACTCCTGGCCAAGGCCCTGGTCACCGGGGCCGTGACGGTCGTCCTCGGGCTGCTGCTCGGCGCGGTCGGCGTGCTGGTGGCCGCGCCGGTGCTCGGCCGGTGGGGCACCGCGCCGGCCGCCGGCACCGCCGGCGACGTGGTGGCCGTGGCGGTCTACCTGGCGTTGGTCGGGGTGTTCGCGCTCGGCCTCGCGGCGGTCCTGCGCAGCGCGGTGCTCACCCTCACGGTGCTGTTCGCGACGCTGTACATCGTGCCGCTGTCCCTGCGCGAGCCGGACATCGCGGTGCTCGACCGGATCGCCGACGCCTTCCCCGGCGAGGCCGGGCGGCACTTCCTGACCGGTGACACCGGGCCCTACCCGGCGGCCGTCGGTCTGCTGCTGCTCGCCGGGTGGGCCGCCGCCGCGCTGCTGGCCGGTCGGGCCGCGCTGCGCCGCCGCGACGCGTGAGACCGGGGCGGGGCGGGTCAGCCGGTCGGCTCGACCAGCCCCGCCTCGTACGCGAGGATCGCCGCCTGCACCCGGTTCCGCACGTCGAGGCGGGTGAAGATGCTGGTCAGATAGCTCTTCACAGTGCCCTCCACCAGGTGCAGCCGGCGGGCGATCTCGGCGTTGGACAGACCCGCCCCGACCAGCGCCAGCACCTGGAGTTCCCGCTCGGTCAACCCGGCCAGCCGGTCCCGGGCGACCGGACGGCGGGCCATCCGGCCACCGCCCAGCTCGATGACCCGGCGGGCCACCCGCGGCGACAGGTACGCCCCACCGGCGGCGACCGCGTGCACCCCGGCGACCAGTTCCCGGGGGTCGCCGGCCTTCAGCAGGAACCCGCTCGCGCCGTGGCCGAGTGCCCGGGCGACGTGGTCGTCCTCGCCGAACGTGGTCAGCATGACGGTGGCGGTCTCCGGCACCAGCCGGCGGATCTCGGCGGCGGCGGAGAGCCCGTCCAGCTTCGGCATCCGGATGTCCAGCAGCGCCACCCGGGGCCGGTGCGCCCGGACCAGGTCCACCGCCGCCCGGCCATCGCCGGCCTCGCCGACCACCTCGATGCCCGGATCGGTGGCCAGGATGGCCCGCACCCCGGCCCGGATCATCGCCTCGTCGTCGGCGAGGACCACCCGCACCGGCCCGGTCCCTTCGGTGTTCACTGCTCTATCCGCTCCTTGCTGACCAGCCGGCCGTCGGCGAAGCAGAGCCGCCAGGTCGGCACGGCCAGGGGGAAGTTCCCGTCGGTGTACTGCTCGCAGCCCGCCCGGTCGGTACCCGTCGGGCCGAGCGGGCGGCGCGGCAGCCCGTCCAGCTCGGCCCGCGCGGCACTCACCGGCAGCCGTGCGTACGTCGCCTCGCTCAGGACGGTGCCCGCCGTGACCACCGGGTAGTAGACCAGCGTCAGCACCGCCGCGATGCCGGCCGGCGCGCCGAGCGCGACCAGCAGGCTGCGCCGAACCCGCCGGCGGGCGTCGCGTACCCGCCGCTCCGCCTCGCCGACACCATCACCCGAAGGTCCGGGCGGCGGCTCCGGCGACGCGTCGTCCGGGACCGGCGGGTGCCGGGGCAGGCGGGCGGCCACCGTGAAGCCGCCGTCGGCGCGCGGCCCGGCGGTGAGGACACCCCCGGCGAGACGTACCCGCTCGGTGAGCCCGAGCAGGCCGGACCCGGTCGACGGTGGACCGGGCAGCGGCCCGGCCGGCGGTGGCCCGTTGACCACGTCCAGCGCCACCCGGTCGCCGTCGGTGTCCAGCGTCACGGTGACCGGCGCGCCCGGAGCGTACCGGGCGGCGTTGGTCAGCGCCTCCCGCACCACCCGGTGCACCGCCGCCGCGGTTCGCACCGGCAACTCCGGCCACTGTCCGGCCGGCTCCCGGCGTACCGTCATCCCGGCCTCCCGCGCCCCGTCCACCAGGTCGGCCACCGACCCGCCGGCCGGCCGTACGCTCGCCGGGCCGTTGTCCTCGCGGAGCAGCCCGATGATCCCGTGCAGCCGCTCGGTGGCCGCGGCCACGCTGGCCCGCAGCTCCCCCGCCGCCGACCGGTGCCCCGCCGGCAGGTCGCCGGCCAGCTCCAGGGCGGCGGCGCGCAACGCGATCAGGCTGAGGTCGTGGCCCAGCGAGTCGTGCATCTCCCGGGCGATCCGGGCCCGCTCCCGCAGCCGCACCCGTTCGGCCAGCCCCCGCCGCTCCCGGTCCCGGGCTTCCTCGTGGCGGCGGCGGGCCCGGGCCAGGGCCACCTGCTGCCGCCGGTACCGGCCCACCAGCCACGGCAGCACCCCGGCGAACAGCAACACCGAGGCGAGCAGGAACCAGGTGGCCGCGCCGGTGCCGAGCAGCACCAGGTTGAGCACCGTCCCGGCGGCGGCGATCACCGCGAACGCCACCCCCGCCGGTACGGCGGACGCAGCCCGACGGCCGGCCAGGTAGGCGAAGAACGGGATGACGAAGAGGTAGTTGCCGTCGAGCAGGGAGCCACCCACCACCAGCACCAGGGCGACGACCGGGAACCGGCGACCCACCGCGACCGCGCCGGTGCTGAGCGCCAGCCCGCCGGCGAGCGACAGCAGGGCGGACCGGTCGTACGGCGGGGACAGGCCGGCCACCAGCAGCGGCCAGACGGCGAGCAGCCACAGCAGCCCGTCGGCGAGCCACCGTCGCCCTCCGGGCCTGGTCAACCGGTCCCGCACCCACCTCGGCACCGCGCCAGGCTACCCACCCGGGACCGGCCCGGACACCGACCAAAGTCAGGTGTTCAGCTGATCTCCTCGGCCCACGCCCGCCAGTCGTCCAGCACACCGTGCAACGCCGGCGTCAGCCACCCGGGCGCCGACCGGCGGAACACCCCGGGATCCATCGCCCCGGCGCCGTCCGGCAGCGCGCCGAGCAGGCCCGGCACCAGATCGGTCAGGTTCGTCCAGTGCACCAGCTCCGGCTCGGCCGGCCAGGCGCCGATCACCACCCCGGCCGGTACGGCCCGGCGCTCCAACGCCTCCAGGGTCAGCGCGGTGTGGTTGAGCGTGCCCAGGCCCGCGCGGGCCACCACCACCGCCGGGCAGCCCAGCGACACCGCCAGGTCGGCCACCGTCCACGGCTCCCCGGACGGCCGCAGCCCCATCGGCACCAGCAGCCCACCGGCCCCCTCGACCAGCACCAGATCGTGCTTGTCGACCTCCTCGCGGACCGCGTCCACCGCCGCGTACAACTCCAACGGTGGCAACTGCGCCACCCGGGCCGCGGCCAACGGGGCGAGCGGGTCGGGGAAGCTCGCCAGGGTGCGCCCGGTCAGCGGGGCGGCCAGCCGGGTCACCGCGTCGACGTCGCCGGGCTCGCCGCTCGCCGTACCGGTCTGGCCGGGCTTGACCACCGCCACCCGCAACCCGGCGGCCTGCGCGGCCGCGGTGATCGCCGCGGTCACCACGGTCTTGCCCACCTCGGTGTCGGTGCCGGTCACCAGCACCGGACCCCGCCACGGATCGGTCACGGCTGACACTCCACGATGACCTCCAGGGCCCGCTCGAAGTCCGCCCGGGGCACCCCGGCGCCGATGGTCAGGCGCAGCCGGGAGCGGCTGTCCGGGGTAGACGGCGGCCGGAAACAGCCCACCGCGACCCCCCGGTCGCGGCAGTCCGCCGCCCAGGCGGTCGCCGCCTCCGGGCCCGGCGCGGTCACCGAGACCACCGCCGCGTCGGGCGCGGACACGTGCAGCCCCGCCGCGCGCAGCCGGCGCACCGCCAGCGCCGCCCGGTCGGCCAGCTCGGCCCGCAGGTCGTCGCCCGCGCGGGCCAGCCCGACGGCCGCGTGCACGCCGGCCACCACCGCCGGGGGCGGCGCGGTGTCGAAGATGAAGGTGCGCCCGGTCTCGACCAGATGCCGCACGTACGCCGCCGGGCCGGCGACCACGCCACCGGCCCCGCCGAGCGCCTTGGACAGGGTGGCGGTGACCACCACGTCCGGTTCGCCGGACAACCCGGCGGCGGCCACTCCCCCGGCGCCGGCCGGGCCGGTCACGCCCAGCGCGTGCGCGTCGTCGACCAGCAGCACGGCACCGTGCTCACGGGCCACCGCGTGCAGGTCGGCCAGCGGGGCCAGGTCACCGTCGACGGAGAACACCGACTCGGTCACCACCACCGCCGGGCGACCGTCGGCGGCGGCGAGCGCGGCGGCCACCGCCGGCACGTCGGCGTGCGGCGTCACCACCGTCTCCGCGCCGGAGATCCGGCACCCGTCGATCAGCGAGGCGTGGTTGTGGGCGTCGGAGACCAGCAGCGTCCGGGGCTGCACCAGCGCCCGGACCGCGCCGAGGTTGGCCAGATAGCCGGAGGAGAACACCAGCGCCCGTTCGACACCGAGCCAGTCCGCGAGGGCGTCCTCCAGGCCGTGGTGGGCGTCGGTGGACCCGCGCACCAGGCGCGACCCGGTGGCACCCAGCCCGTACGCCTCCAGGGCCGCACCGGCCGCGGCCACGACCCCGGGGTGGGTGGCCAGGCCGAGGTAGTCGTTGCCGGCAAGGTCGACCACGACGTCGCCGGCGGCGCGCGGGCGCAGCGTGCGGGTCAGTCCCGCCTTCGCGCGCAACTCGGCGCGGCGGTCGAGGGCCGCCAGCCAGTCCGCCACACCGCACCCCTCACCGCGCTCGCCCGGCGGCCGTCCGGCCGCTTCCGCCGGGCGAAATTACCACCCGCCGGTCCCGACCCGGCAGCTCCACCCGGGCGTCGCCGCCCGACACGCTGGCCGTTTCTCCCCGTCGGGCGGCCTTGTAGGGTACGAGCCATGCCAGAGATCCTCGACCAGGCCCGTACCCAGGTGCTGGAGAACGGCGTCGGCCTCGACGAGGCCGGTGTCCTCGCCGTGCTCAATCTGCCCGACGAGCACCTGTCCGCCACCCTCCAACTCGCCCACGACGTGCGGATGCGCTGGTGCGGGCCGGAGGTCGAGGTCGAGGGGATCGTGTCGCTGAAGACCGGCGGCTGCCCGGAGGACTGCCACTTCTGCTCGCAGTCCGGCCTGTTCACCTCGCCGGTGCGTTCGGTCTGGCTGGACATCCCGTCGCTGGTCGAGGCGGCGAAGCAGACCGCGAAGACCGGTGCGACCGAGTTCTGCATCGTGGCCGCCGTACGCGGCCCGGACGCCCGGCTGATGAAGCAGATGCGCGACGGTGTCGCCGCGATCAAGGCCGAGGTCGACATCCAGGTCGCCGCCTCCCTGGGCATGCTCAGCCAGGAGCAGGTCGACGACCTGGTCGACATGGGCGTGCACCGCTACAACCACAACCTGGAGACCTGCCGGTCGTACTTCCCGAACGTGGTCACCACGCACTCCTGGGAGGAGCGCTGGGAGACCCTGCGGATGGTCCGCGAGTCCGGCATGGAGGTCTGCTGCGGCGGCATCCTCGGCCTCGGCGAGACCGTCGAGCAGCGGGCCGAGTTCGCCGCGCAGCTCGCCGAGCTGAACCCGCACGAGGTCCCGCTGAACTTCCTCAACCCCCGGCCGGGCACCCCGCTCGGTGACCGCCCGGTGGTCGAGGGCAAGGACGCGCTGCGGGCCATCGCCGCGTTCCGGCTGGCCATGCCCCGGACCATCCTCCGGTACGCGGGCGGCCGGGAGATCACCCTCGGTGACCTGGGCACCCGGGACGGCCTGCTGGGCGGCATCAACGCGGTGATCGTCGGCAACTACCTCACCACGCTGGGTCGACCGGCCACGGCGGACCTCGACCTGCTCGAGGACCTGAAGATGCCGGTCAAGGCGCTCTCCCAGACCCTGTGAGCGGCGCGGTGACGACGGACGACACGGCGCCGGCTGCCGGGGACGCGGTCGGCGCCGGCGACACGGCTGCCGGCGGTGGTGCGGTCTTCGGCGGTGGTGCGGTCTTAGGCGGTGGCTCGGTAGCCGCCGACGGTGCGGTGGCCGCTGACCGCGCGGTGGCCGGTGGCTGGTGCGACCGGTGCGGCGAGGCTGCGGCGGTCGGGGCGCACGACGGGTGCGCCGCGGCGCGCGCGCTGGAGCCGCCCCGCTACTGCGGGCACTGCCGGCGGCGGATGAAGGTGCAGGTGCTGCCGGTCGGCTGGTCGGCGATCTGTGTGGCGCACGGCGAGATCAGGGGCTGACGGATGCTGCGCGGGCGCTCGGTGACCCTCCGGCCGATGACGGCCGACGACGTACCGGCGCTCGCGCGGATCCGCGCCGAGCCGGAGGTGCGACGCTGGTGGCGGGGCGGCGACGACCTCACCGCCGCGGTCCGGGCCGACCTCGACGACGAGGGCCTGACCGTGTACGCGATCGAACTCGACGGCCGCGTCGTCGGTGCCATCCAGTGGTACGCCGAGGACGACCCGGACTACCGGCACGCCAGCATGGACCTCTTCCTCGACCCCGAGGTACGCGGCACCGGGCTGGGCGGCGACGCGATCCGCACCCTGGTCCGGCACCTCGTCGACGAGTACGGCCACCACCGCTTCACCATCGACCCGGCGGCGACCAACACGGCGGCGATCCGCGCGTACGCCAAGGTGGGCTTCCGCCCGGTGGGCGTCCTGCGTCGCTACGAGCGCGGCGCCGACGGCCGCTGGCACGACGCCCTGCTGATGGACCTGCTCGCCGACGAGTTGGCCGACTGACCGACCCGCCGGCGACTCAGCCGGCCCTGACGTCGTCATCGGCGTCGGCGGCGGCGGTATCGGTGGCGGCGCCCAGGAGCCGAGTCCGCAGCGGGGGATCCAGGCGTTCCGGGTCACCGTGCGCGGTCCAGTTGGTCTCCTCGATGGCCTCGACCAGGGCCACCCGTTCCGGCGGTGGCAGCGAGTCACCCGCCACGCTGGTCGTCGCCCACGGCACCGGGCAGGGCCCGTCGTGCTCGGCATCGGGACAGAGCACGGTGACGACGCGGTCGAGCAGTTCGTCGTGCTCCGCGTCGGTCGCCACCAGCGCGAGCGTCACCCGCCACAATCGCCGGCCCGACCCCACCCCGTCCCGGACCACCCACCCGCCCCTCTCCCACCGTTCGTCGGCAGATCTTGGACACTTACCGCTCAGAGAAGACGATAACTGTCCAAGATCTGATGGCGGGAGCTCACGCGGGCCCTGAGGATGCGCGGATGCGAGGCGCACTCCCCTTCGACGACGCGAACGCGCTGGACTGGCTCACCTTCGAGCAGGCCGGTGTCGTCACCACCGCGCAGGCGACCCGCGTACTTGGTGCGGGCGCCGTCCGGGGTCGCGTGCGGTCCGGACGCTGGCGCTCGATCTGCCGGGGTGTCCTGTCCACCGGCAACGGTCCGCTGACCCGGGACCAGCAGTTGTGGGTGGCGGTGCTCGCGGCCGGGCGGGGCGCCGTGCTCGCCGGGGGGACCGCCGCGACCGAGGCCGGCGTACGCGGGCTGCGCCGCGAACCTCTGCACGTCCTCGTGCCGGCGGCCCGGCGGGCGGCCCGGACCACCCTGCGGAGCCTGCCGATCGACATGGCGGCGGTCGTGGTGCACCGGACCACGGTGCTGCCCGCCGCGCACCTCCAGGTCGCCCGCCCGCCCCGCACCACGACCGCGCGGGCCTTGGTGGACGCGGCCGGCTGGGCGCGGAGCGTGGACGAGGCGCAGTCGGTGCTGGCCGCCGGCTGTCAGCAGCGTCGGGTACTGCCGGCGGAGCTTTCCGAGGTGCTCGACGCGCTCGGGCGGGCGCCCCGCCGCCGACTGATCCGGCAGACCGTGGACGACATCACCGGCGGCGCGCAGGCCCTCTCCGAGATCGACTTCGTACGCCTCTGCCGCCGCCACCGGCTGCCGCCGCCGGGTTTGCAGGAGCGGCGGGTCGACGCGACGGGGCGGGTGCGGTGGCTGGACGCGTACTGGCGCGAGTTCCGGCTGCACGTGGAGATCGACGGGGCGCACCACATGGACGTACGCCAGTGGGCGGCGGACATGCGGCGGCAGAACGACGTGTGGACGAGCGGTGACCGCGTCCTGCGCTTCCCGGCCTGGCTGGTCCGCGCCCGTCCGGACGAGGTGGCCGCCACCCTCCACCGTGCCCTGACGGCCGCCGGCTGGCGACCGTCAACGTGAATCTTGGACAGTTACCGTTCGCGCGGAACGGTAACTGTCCAAGATCTCGACGGGACGATGCCTCAGGCGACGGTGCAGGGGACGCCGTTGAGGGTGAAGCTGGTCGGCTTCGGGTTGCTACCGGTGTGGGTGCCGTTGAATCCGATGCCGGTCGACGCGCCCGGTGCGAGCGCCCCGTTGTAGGACAGGCTCGTCGCGGTCACCGCCGTGCCGGTCTGCGCGAACGTCGCCGACCAGCCCTGGCCGACCTTCTGCCCGGTGGTGGGGAAGGCGAAGGCGAGGGTCCAGCCGCTCAGTGCGGTCGTACCGGTGTTGGTGATCGTGATGTTCGCGGTGAACCCGCTGCCCCAGTCGTTCGTCGCGTACGCCACCGTGCAGCCGCCGGCGGCCGGTGGCGCCGACGTCGTCACGGTGAGCGGCGCGGACGCCGCGGAGGTGTTGCCGGCCGCGTCGACGGCCACCACCCAGAAGGTGTACGCCGTGCTGGCGGTCAGCCCGGTCACCGCGAGGGTGGTGCCGGTGGGCGAGCCGACGAGCAGGTCGGTCGCGCCGTTCTCGCGGTAGACCCGGTACCCGGTGACGCCCACGTTGTCGGTCGACGCCGCCCAGCTCAGGGTGACCGCGGCGGCACCGATGGTGGACGCGGTCGGCCGGCCCGGCGCGGTCGGCGCGACGGTGTCCGGCGCGGGCGGGTCGGCGGTGGTGACGGAGACCGGCGCGGACCCGGCGGAGCGGTTGCCCGCGGCGTCCTTCGCCACCACGTAGAAGGAGTAGTCCGTGGACGCGGTCAGCCCGGTCACCGCGAACGTGGTGCCGGTGGGCGAACCGACCAGGACGTCGGTGGCGCCGGCCTCGCGGTAGACGTCGTACCCGGTGACGCCCACGTTGTCGGTGGACGCCGCCCAGGTCAGGGTGGCCCCGGTGGCGGTCACCGCCGAGGCGGTCGGCCGGCCCGGCGCGGTCGGCGCGGTGCCGTCCGGGGTGGGCGCGGTCGGTTCGGCACCCCACACCCGCCGGCCGCCGGCGTAGAGCGGCACGTTCCGGTTCGGCCCGGCGACGGTGGTGTACGACGGGTCGTTGGTCGGGTCCCAGGTGCCACCCTCCGGTACGCCGACCTTGAACTGGACCTCCATCCGGTGCTGCGACTGCCCGGCCGGGGCGATGGTGTGCCCGGTGCAGTCGACCTCGACGTACCAGAGGTCGCCGGAGACCTGGCGGGCGACCGACGGTGACGGGCAGCCCTGGGTGTAGCCGGGGGTGACCACCACGGGCGTCGAGCCCTCGGCGCGGAAGTAGTAGCGGAACTTCGCGTCGGTCAGGGCGCGGGCCGGGTACGCCGACCGGTTGTAGACGATGACCTTGAGCCCGGTGCCCCGCGGCTCGGCCTGCATCACCGTGGTCTCCACGGTCAGCTCGTCGCGGTCCGGGGTCTCGGCGACCGGGAAGTTCGCCAGCGGGGTGCCGCCGTGCTTGCTCACCAGCGCGGCGAGCGCCGAGGTGAAGCCGGCGTTGTAGTCGGTGGCGACCTCGTTCATCACGTAGTCGGAGCGGCTGTCGCTGTACGCGTCGTTGGCCGACGACGGACCGCCGACCAGCGCGCCGTAGAGCACGTGCCGGGTCTCCTCGGGCACCGTCTGGCTGTCCCACCAGGAGCCGTGCGCGGTGCGGTGGTGCGGGTTCTTCGGCGGGTTGGCGCCGAACCCGATGACGTAGCTGGAGTTGCGCGGGTTGTCACCGAGCGCGTAGTTGATCTGCCGCAGCGCGAAGTCCTGGTAACGGGCCTTTCGGGTGGCGTCGGTGAGGTGGTCGCCGTGCAGCATCGCGACGAAGCTGGTGTTCGACGCGTAGCGCAGCGCGCCCCACGAGTCGAGCACCGCCATCCCGCCCGGCGAGTACGGCACCCGCTGGCCGTTGACGCCGACGGTCCAGTAGTCCAGCCACCGGTTGGCGTCGTCGAGGTACTTCTGCTTGCCGGTCAGCCGGGCCAGCAGCACGTACGCGCCGTACTGCTTGTTGTCCCAGGCGATCGTCCACTTGTAGGACTTGGTGGTGCTCTGGTTCTCGGTGCCCAGCTTGTCGTACTCGCTCTCGGCCTTGGCCAGGTAGCTGGCGTCGCCGGTGGCCCGGTACAGCCAGATCGCGCCCCACACCAGTTCGTCCTGGTAGCCGCTCCACGAGCGGTAGAAGCTGGTCGCGTCGGTGATGCACTCGTGGTAGTTCTTGCGTACCGTGTCGGCGAACGTGTAGAGCTGCCGGGCGTGGCCGAGCAGCTTGTCCGCGTACGCGGCGTCGGTGGGCCGGAAGACCATGGACGACGCCGCCATCGCCGCGGCCGTCTCCCCCGCCAGGTCCGCGCCGCCACAGCTGGCATCGATCTTGTACGCGGGCCGCGCCATCGGCATCACCTCGGCCGGGCCCCACCACTTGTGGTCGTCGTCGCCCTTGCCGACCTGTCCGTAGAGGACGTTCGGCGCGGGGTGCGCCTTGACGAAGTAGTCGTTGACGAAGCGCAGGTTGTTGAGCAGGTGCGGAAGCTGGCCGGAGGCGGCGTAGCCGTCCCGGTACTCGACCGCGCCCCAGGCGAGCATGGTGGCGCTGAACGCCATCGGGAACCCGAACTTCACGTGGTCGCCGGCGTCGTACCAGCCGCCGGTCAGGTCGACCCCGACGTCGGCGCCGTCGGTGAGCGCGGAGTCTCCGCGCCAGGAGACCCGGTTCCAGGCGGGCTTGGGACCGGACTGCTGCGCCTCGTAGAACAGCAGGGACTTCTGCAACGCCTCGGCGTAGTTGAACGCGGGCGCGGCGGCGGTGACGCCACCGGCGGCCGGGCCGGGGTCGGGGGCGGCGGAGGCGGTTCCGGGTACGGCGGCCAGGGCGAGCCCGGTGGCCAGGGCCGCGCCGGCGGCGAGCAGGCGGCGGGGCCAGGGTTGGTCGGCCGGTGCCCGGCGGGGACGTCTCGGGTGGTGCATGACGTGCTCCTGTCGGTGGTGCCGCCGGCCGACCGGAGCGCGGGCGCGCGACGGCGACGCCGGGACCGGCCTGCCGGCGGCGAGGTGGTGGTGGGGTGAACACCACGGGCCCGGGAGCGCTCCCATGGATAAACGACAATGTAATCCGGACGTCATCGCTTTGTGAAGACCACCGATCGCTCACGGCCGATGCGCGGTACTGACCGGTAACCACGTTCCTGTCACCCGGAGATACGTCACATCATCGATGTTCGTAGATTTAGTTTGGACGTATTCCCAGGTGGTGGCCTTGGGCGGCGGCGCGTGCCGCGTGAACCGGCCGGTTGCACGCGGCTGTCGCGTCCTGACATACGAACGTACTGTTGCCGCCCTGTCGCGGGCCGGGCGACAGTCAGCCCACCTGCGGGGCCATCGACGCCGCCGCTATCGGACCATCCTCAGGAGGATCGCGATGGCTCTACGACTCGCCGACGGAACCGCCTGGTCGGACACCCTCGCCCGCGCGATCGCCGCCACCGGGGAAGCCTTCGGGCCCGAGGTCGACGGTGCCGTCACCCTGCACAACCTGATCGAGGGCGAGTGGCGGGCGGCCGGCTCGCCCGGCGCGGTGCACAGCCCGGTCGACAACACCGTCCTGGTCAACCTGCCCCGGCTCGACGCACCGGCCGCCCGCGCCGCCGTGGCGCACGCCGCCGCCGCGCACCGGCAGTGGGCGCGGACGCCGCTGGCCGAACGCAAGGCCCGGGTCAGCGACGCGCTGGACGCCCTCACCGCCCACCGTGACCTGCTCGCCATGCTGCTGGTCTGGGAGATCGGCAAGCCGTGGCGGCTGGCCTGCGCCGACGTCGACCGCGCGCTGGACGGCGTGCGCTGGTACGTGGGCGAGATCGACCGGATGCTGGCCGGTGGCCGGGAACCGCTGCCCGGCCCGGTCAGCAACATCGCCTCCTGGAACTACCCGATGAGCGTGCTGGTGCACGCCGAACTGGTGCAACTGCTGGCCGGCAACGCGGTCATCGCCAAGACCCCGTCGCAGGGCGGCGCGGTCTGCCTCACCGTCGCGCACGCGCTGATGCGGCGCGCCGGGCTGCCCGCCACCCTGGTCTCCGGCAGCGGCGCGGAGCTGTCCGAGGTGCTGGTCCGGGCCCCGGAGATCGGCGCGGTGGCCTTCGTCGGCGGCCGTTCCAACGGTGGCAAGGTCGCCGCCGCGCTGCTGGACACCGACAAGCGGCACTTCATCGAGCAGGAGGGCCTCAACGCCTGGGGCGTCTGGGAGTTCTCCCAGTGGGACCTGCTCGCCGCGCACCTGAAGAAGGGCTTCGAGTACGGCAAGCAGCGCTGCACCGCGTACCCGCGCTTCGTCGTGCAGCGGGACCTGGTCGACGAGTTCCTCGACATGTACCTGCCGGTCGTCCGCTCGGTCCGCTTCGGTCACCCGCTCGCCGTCGGCGACGACTGGTCGGCCGGTGACCCGCTGCCCGAGCTGGACTTCGGCCCGCTGATCAGCGCCGCCAAGGCCGACGAGCTGCGCCGCAAGGTCGACGAGGCGGTACGCGGCGGCGCGATCCCGCTGCACCGCGGCAAGCTCGACGGTGCGCCGTTCCTGGCCGGGCAGGACACCTCGGCGTACGTGGCGCCGTCGGTGCTGCTCGCCCCGCCCGGCCGGTCCCGGCTGATGCACGCCGAACCGTTCGGGCCGGTCGACACCATCGTGGTGGTGGACACCACCGACGAGCTGCTGGCCGCGATGAACGCCTCCAACGGCGCGCTCGTCGCGTCGCTGGCCTGCGACGACGAGGACCTCGCCGGCAAGCTCGCGGTGGACCTCCAGGCGTTCAAGGTCGGCATCAACAAGCCCCGCTCCCGGGGTGACCGGGACGAGCCCTTCGGCGGTCGGGGAGCCTCCTGGAAGGGTGCGTTCGTCGGTGGCGACCTGCTGGTGCAGGCGGTCACCGTGGGCGGCGACGGCCGGCTCTACGGCAACTTCCCCGACCACAGCAGCTACCCCGCCACCTGACCGGACGCGACGAGCTGGACCCGCCCGGCCGCCCTCGGGGGACGAGGACGGCCGGGGGCGGGTCAGTAGGCGCAGCCGGTGCTGGGAAGGGTGGACGGCGCGGGGACGGACGCGCCGTCGTAGAGCGCCAGCAGCATCAGCTGGGGGCAGCGGTTACCGCCGTTCACGCGCACCTCGAGATGCAGGTGCGGGCCGGTGCTGTTGCCGGTGTTGCCGGTGTAGCCGATGACCTGACCGGCGCTGACCCGGCTGCCGGCGGCGACCGAGCGGGACGACAGGTGGCAGTACTGGTAGTACGCGCCGTCGTCGCCCGAGATGCCGATGCCGTAGCCGCAGCCGCCACCGACGTGGCTGATCGTGCCCGAGGTGATCGCGTACGTGGTCACGCCGGTGACCGTGGGCAGGTCGATGGCCGGGTAGTCGTGGTGCGGGTCGTCGTACTCGGAGCGCGGCAGGACCGAGCGCCCGATGACGAGCCGGTAGTTGCCGCCGCCCTGCCCGTCGCCGACCAGCCACTGCCAGGTGGTAGCGCCGACGGTGGTGCCGCCGGTGAGACCGCGGTTGGCCTTGAAGCTGGTGACCGCGTTGGTGGTGGCGGCACCCCAGATCCCGTCGACGGTGAGCCCGTACCCGTACTTGTTGAGCGCGGTCTGCAGGGCGCGGACGGCGTTGCTGTTCGCGCCGACGTCCACGGTGACGGCCAGCCCGCCCCAGGTCAGTGGGCCGACGATCCCGTCGGCGGCGAGGCCCCGGCCGGACTGGAAGGCGCTCACGGCGGCGACGGTGCCGGAGCCGTAGAACCCGTCCACGGTCAGGGTCTGCCCGTGGTGTCGCAGCAGGAACTGGGCGGTGGCGACGTTGGCGCCGGAGGTTCCGCCGCTCAGGGTTGGCCAGGCGGGGGTGGCGGCCTGCGCGGCGGTCGGGACGGCCAGCACGGCGACGGCGGTGAGGGTCACCGCGCCGAGCCAGGTAAGCAATCGACGCACGACGATAGTCATGCCGGTCAGTATGGCGACGGCGATAAATATTTACAATGCTGAGAAGTTGTAAAGAACTTTTCGCCGTCGTGCCCGGCCTGGATGGGAGCGCGACCAGGTCAGCCGGTCCGCTCCGGCACGGGTGTGTTCGCCACCAGCGGCACGGTCAGCGTGGCCAGGCCGCCGTCGTACTCGGCGACCGTCGGGCGGCCCAGCCGGCGCAGGGTCCGCAGCATCGGCGCGTTGTCGGCCTGCACGTGCAGCACCAGGGCCGCGTACCCGGCGGTGTCGGCCTGCCGGACCAGCCGGCGCAGCAACGCCGAGCCCAGCCCGCGCCGCTGCCAGTCGTCGCGCACCAGCAACGCCACCTCGGCCTCGTCGCCCTCGGCGAGCAGGTTCGCCATGGCGACCACCGACTCCGCCGCCCCGTCGGAGCCGGTGGCCGTCGCCAGCAGGGTCGACCCGCGCGCCGGCTCCAGCAGCCGCCGCAGCCGGGCCGGCGAGGGCACCGACGCCCCGCCCAGGTAACGCCGGTGCCGCGCCCCCGCCGAGCACCGCTCGTGCAGCTCCCCCACGCCGGCCAGGTCGTCGGCGACCGCCGGCCGTACGCCCACCTCGGCGCCGTCGGGCAGCACCAGGGTGACGTGCTCCACGGCCCGGCGCGCGACGGTGGCCGCCAGCTCCACCAGGGCCTGCGCCCGCGCGTACTCCGCCGGGGTGAAACCGGGTGCCGCCCGCCGCAGCGCGTACGACCCGCCGCCCGGGTCGGCCAGCGACATGTTCGTGTCGGCTATCCCGCCACCCGACCCGGCCGGCGCCGGCCGCCACGTGACAGCGTCCGCGCCGAGCAGGGCGCGCAGCGCCTCCCCGGTCGCGTCCGGGTCCCGGACCAGGCGGTTGGCCAGGCCGAGCACCCGGGTCGGCTGGTCGGCGAGTCCACGCGCCTCGCTGCGCGCCACCCAGCAGTCCCGGCCCCGCCCCCGCTCCACGGCGGCGACCAGGTCGGCCTCGTCGAGGGTGTCCGGCGCGTCGACCAGGAAGTCGTCGACCGCACCCCGTTCGGTCGTGTGCACCTGCACGGTGAGGATGTTGACCCCCCGCAACGCCAGGCTCGCCGTGAGGACCGACAGGTAACCCGGTCGGTCGTCAACGGTGGCCCGGATCCGCCACAGCGTCATGGCTCGCTCCCTTCCCCGGTACGACCATCGCCGCCGCCTGTTGCCGGCCGATTGCCCCGTGGTGACGGGTGGGTCCCGCGCACCGCGACCTGCGTCACACCGCCGGCCGGACGCGGACGCTCAGGTGGTGACCGGCGGCGCGCCGACCAGGTCGAGCCGGTCGCCGAGGATCACCGCGCTGGCCCGGACCAGCTGCGCCAGCCGATCCACCTCGGTGGAGTGGAAGGCGGGAGCGGCGAGGGTGTCACTGCGCTCCCGGGCCACCACCAGCACCAGGCCGGCCCGGCCGAACGGCGCGACCGCGCAGTGGTCACCCTCGACGCTGGTCATCGCGCGGGCCCGCAGCGGCGTCACGTCCGGCAGCCGGGGCGGCACCGGGGCGCGCCAGCTCGCGTGCCCCACCGTCGCCGCGCTGCCCGCCCCGGCCCGGGAGGCCCAGTCGAGCGGGACGACCGCCGCCACCGCCCAGTCGGCGGCCAGCAGGCCGGGCACCGCGTCGACGAGGGTGGCCAGGCCGTCGGTCGGGTTGCCCGCCACCTGCGCCAGCAACTCCGCGTCCTGGCCGGTGGTGGTGGGCGCGCCGATCGCCCGCCACACGCCGTCGACCTGGACGCCGGGGATCGCCGCGAGACCGGCCAGCAGCCGCTCCACCCGTGCCGCGCCGGGCCACACCACGGTGAAGTCGTCCACCGCCCGACCGCCGAGCCGTTCGAGCACCACCACCTGGACGATGTCCGCCCCGGAGACGCCCATGGTGCGGGCGACCTGGCCGAGGGTGCCCGGACGATCCGGCAGGGTGACCCGAACTCGCAGCAACATCTTCGACAACCCTCCGCTCGGCGGGCCGGCGCGGCGGCCGGCAGGCTGGGCACCAGCCTGTCCCGTGACCATTTCGTCCCTGTTGCAGCAGCATGTCCCCGGGGCAAAATCCCGACCTTGACAAGAAAGCTGAGCTGCCATCAACTAATCGGATGACCGAGCCGGCCGTCGACGCGTACGCCCCGACCTCCGCGCCCCGGGGGCTCGACCTCGACCGGCTGCACGCCTACCTGGCCGAGCACCGGCCGGAGCTGGCCGGTGGTGAGCTGCGGGCCACGCTGATCGCCGGCGGCAAGTCCAACCTGACCTATTTGCTGCGCACCGGCGGGCACGAGGTGGTGCTGCGTCGCCCACCGCTGGGGCACGTGCTGGCCACCGCGCACGACATGGCCCGGGAACACCGGGTGATCTCCGCGCTCGCCCCGACCGACGTGCCGGTGCCGGCGGCGTTGCTGCTCTGCACCGACCCCGAGGTGATCGGCGCGCCGTTCTACCTGATGGAACGCGTGCGGGGCGAGGTGCTGCGCAGCCGGTCCCAGACCGACCCGCTGCACGCCGACCAGCGCCGGGCCCTGGCCATGGCGATGATGGACACCCTCGCCGCGCTGCACACCGTCGACCCGGCGCAGGTCGGGCTCGCCGACTTCGGCCGCCCGGAGGGCTACCTCGCCCGGCAGGTGCGCCGCTGGGCCGGGCAGCTCGACCGCTCCCGCAGCCGCGACCTGCCCGGCATCGACGAGCTGCGCGACCGGCTGGCGGCCACCGCGCCGGAGGGCGCCAACGCCGGCCGGATCGTGCACGGCGACTACCGGCTGGACAACCTGCTCGTCACCGCCGACCCGGTGGCGGTGCGCGCCGTACTCGACTGGGAGATGGCCACCCTGGGCGACCCGCTCGCCGACCTCGGCCTGCTGCTGACCTACTGGGACGTGCTCGGTGGCAGCGACGCCGCCGCCGGCAATCCGGTCGCCGACGGGCTCGGTCCGCGCGCCGGTTTCCCCGGCGGCGCCGAGCTGATCGAGCGGTACGCCGGCCGCAGCGACGTCGACGTCGGCCCGCTGCACTGGCACGTCGCGCTGGGCTGTTTCAAGCTCGCGGTGATCTGCGAGGGCATCCACTACCGGCACACGCTCGGCCAGACGCTGGGTGAGGGTTTCGACCGGATCGGCGACATGGTCGCGCCGCTGGTCGCGCACGGACTGCACGCGGTGAGGGAGAAATGATGGACTTTGCCTACGACGCCCGCACCGTCGAGTTGCAGGGGCAGCTCACCGCCTTCCTCGACGAGTGCGTCTACCCGGCCGAGCCGGTGCACGCCGAGCAGGTGGAGTCGACCGGCGACCCGTGGGCCCGGCCGGCGGTGATGGCCGAGCTGAAGGCCGAGGCGCGCCGGCGCGGCCTGTGGAACCTGTTCCTGCCCGACGCCCGCTACGGCGCCGGCCTGACCAACCTCCAGTACGCGCCGCTGGCCGAGCTGACCGGCCGCAGCCCGCACCTCGCCCCGGAGGCACTCAACTGTGCCGCGCCGGACACCGGCAACATGGAACTGCTCGCCGAGTTCGGCTCCGACGCGCAGCGCGACCGCTGGCTCAAGCCGCTGCTGGAGGGCGAGATCCGCTCGGCGTTCTGCATGACCGAGCCGGACGTCGCCTCCTCCGACGCGACCAACATCGCCACCCGGATCACCCGGGACGGCGACGACTACGTGATCAACGGCCGCAAGTGGTGGTCCTCCGGCGCGATGGACCCGGCCTGCGAGATCTTCATCGTGATGGGCAAGACCGACCCGACCGCCGACCGGCACCGCCAGCAGAGCATGGTGCTGGTGGCCCGGGACACGCCGGGCGTCACGGTCCGCCGGGGCATGCGGGTGTTCGGCTACAGCGACGCGTCGCACGGCGGGCACGCCGAGATCGACTTCACCGACGTCCGGGTGCCGGCGGAGAACCTGATCGGCGCGGAGGGCACCGGCTTCGCCATCGCCCAGGCCCGACTCGGCCCCGGCCGGATCCACCACTGCATGCGGCTGATCGGCATGGCCGAGCGGGCCCTGGAACTGCTCTGCCGCCGGGTGGCCGAGCGGGTCGCCTTCGGCCGCCCCCTCGCCGAGCAGGGCGTCGTACGGGAGTGGATCGCCGAGTCCCGGGTGCGCATCGAACAGGCCCGGCTGCTGGTGCTCAAGACCGCCTGGCTGATG
The DNA here is from genome assembly GCF_003626595.1 of Micromonospora endolithica. Classification (GTDB taxonomy): domain Bacteria; phylum Actinomycetota; class Actinomycetes; order Mycobacteriales; family Micromonosporaceae; genus Micromonospora; species Micromonospora endolithica. The sequence continues at coordinate 43,083 of NZ_RBAK01000002.1, forward strand.
GACACCGTGGGCAACAAGGGCGCGCACACCGAGATCCAGGCCATCAAGATCGCAACCCCGGCGATGGCGGAGTGGGTGATCGACAAGGCCATCCAGGGCTACGGCGGCGCGGGCGTCAGCCAGGACACCCCGCTCGCCGCGCTGTGGTCCGCCGCCCGCACGCTCCGCCTCGCCGACGGCCCGGACGAGGTGCACCGTTCCTCCCTGGCCAAGCGCGAACTCCGCCGCTGGGCCACCCCCGCCTGATCCGGCCCGGCCACCTGCCCGACAGACTCCCGTCACCTGGTCCGGCTAGCGTCGCCCGGTGCCTTCCGACGAGCAACGCGGGCCGGGTCCGGTCGTGGTCACGGCGGCCCCCGCCCGGGTGGTGGCCGGGTTGCGCCGCCGGGTCCGCCGCTGGTCACGACGGCTCCGGGACGCGACGCCCCGGCGGCTGGCCCCCTGGCAGGAGACGGTCGCCGCCGGTCCGGCCCGGTCGGCTGCCGACGGCGCCGTCGAGCTGGCGGCCACGACGGTCGGCGAGCTGCGCCGGCACCTCTCGACCACCGGCGAATCCACCGACCGGCTGCGGGTGGTGGTTCGGGAGTGGGAGACGCCGTATCCCGGCTGGTCCGGGCGGCTCGGGGCGTTGCCGTACCTGACCGGCCACCAGTTGACCCTGCCCACCCAGGGTCGGGGCCGGGCCGAGGTGTCGGTGGTGCTGGCCCGGCCGCTGCCCGTACCGCGGATCCTGGCGGCCGTCCTGGCCGCGCTGCGGCCGGACGCGCCCCTGCCGACACCGGCCGCCGCCCTGCTCGCCGTCGGTGGCCCGCCGCCGCCCTGGCTGCCGGCCCGGGACGCCGCCACCGCCGTCCGTCCGGACGCGTCCACCGACGGGGTACGCCCGTACGACCTGCGGCTGGACCGGGCCGGACCGGCCGGGCCGGGCACCGTCGGGGTGGCCGCCGACCCGGTCGGGATGACCACCGCCGACGGCGTGGCCGTGGTGGCCGTGGACGCCTCGGCGGCCAACCCGCGCGGGCGGCGGCGACCCGCCCGGGGGCAGCCGAGCGGGAGGCTGACCGTCACCGCCGGGGCGGACCCGACGAGCTGGCGGATCGACCGGACGCCCGATGAGGTCACCGTCGTCGCCGGTCGGCTCGGTGAACCGCTCGACGACCGGCAGACCCGGGTCCTGGCCGACCTCGGCGCGGTCACCGCCGACGGCCCGGGTACCGCCGCCGCGCACGAGTACGCCGGCCTCCTCGCCCAGCTCGCCATGACCGGCGTGCCGGTGCACGCGTCGGCGCTCCCGCCGCGGACCGCCGCCCTGCTCGGGACGGAGCTGACCGCGCTGCTCACCACCGCACCGGTCGCCGACCTGTTCGCCCGGGAGATCCACGGTGTGCGGCTGCGCCGGGCGGCGCTGCGCCGGCACGCCAGCGCGTTCGCGCTGCCGGGAGCCGTCGCCGGGGCGTACCCGTCGCTGGCCCGGCCGCCCGCGGTCACCGCGCTGCTGCTGACCCGGCGACCCGACCGGATCGTCCGCGCGGTCGCCGACCTGGCCGCGCAGACCTACCCCGAGTTGGAGATCGTGGTCGGCTTGCACGGGGTCGAGCTCCGACCGGAGGTAAGGGCCGGTCTCGACTCCCAGTCGCTGCCGGTCCACCTGGTGTCCCTGCCCGCGGAGACCGGTTTCGGTGCGGCGCTCGGCGAGATCACCCGGTACGCGCGGGGCAGCCTGGTGACCAAGGTGGACGACGACGACCGCTACGGTCCGGAGCACGTGTGGGACCTGGTCCTGGCCCGGCACTACTCCGGGGCGACGCTGGTCGGCAAGGGGGCCGAGTTCGTCCATCTGGAGGCGCCCGACCTGACCGTCCGGCGTCAGATGGCCAGCGAGATCTTCACCGACGTGGTCGCCGGCGGCACGATGCTGCTCGGCCGGGGCGACCTGGAGGCGGTCGGCGGGTGGCGGCCGGTGCCACGGTCGGTCGACCGGGCGTTGCTCGACCGGGTGCTGGGCGCCGGTGGGTTGGTCTACCGCACCCACGGGTTCGGCTTCGTCTACACCCGCCACGCCGACGGGCACACCTGGGACCCGGGCCAGGACTACTTCCTGCGCAACCCGCTGCGCCGCTGGGACGGCCTGCTCCGGCACGAGGAGTTCGGCACCCGATGACCCCGACCCCCCGGGCGGTACGCAACGACTGGTCGGCGGTGCGGGTGCCCGACCTCGGACGGTGGCGGCCACGGCTGACGGTCAGCGTGGTGATCCCGGCGTACGACTGCCAGCCCGGCCTGGACCTCACCCTGGCCGCGCTGGCCCGGCAGACCTACCCGGCCGCGCTGCTGGAGGTCGTCGTCGTCGACGACGGCACGACCCCGCCGCTGCGCCTGCCGGACCGGCGTCCGCCGCGCACCCGCCTGGTCCGGGCGCCCGAACACTCGACCGGCTGGGGCCGGGCCAACGCCCTGCACCTGGGCGCCGCCATCAGCACGGGCGAGATCCTGCACTGGCTCGACGCCGACATGCTCGTCTTCGACGAGCACGTGGAGGCGCAGGCCCGCTGGCACCACCAGGTGCCGTACGCGGTGACCCTGGGCTACAAGCGGTTCGTCGACACCGCCCCCGGGCACCCGGACTGGCCGGGCACCGACGCCCCGGCCGAGTCGCTCTTCGCCGGCCACGACACGGTGCGGCACGAGCACGTCGAGGAGCTGATCGACCGCACCGACCAGCTGCGCGGAGCCGACCATCTGGCGTTCATGATCCACGTCGGCGCGACGGCGGCGCTGCGGCGCGAGCTGTACGACGCGGCCGGCGGTCTGGACACCGGCCTGCGGCTGGGCGAGGACACCGAGTTCGGGTACCGGCTCGCCCAGGCCGGTGCGCTCTTCGTGCCCGAACCGGCGGCCCGTTCCTGGCACCTCGGGCCCAGCCACGTGATGCGGGACCGGGAGCGGGTCCAGCGGTACAACCGGCCCTTCCTGGCCGACCGGATGCCGCAACCCCGGTGGCTGCGCCGGGACGGCGGCACGGCGTGGTCGGTGCCGTTGGTGACCGTGGTGCTGCCGGTGGGCGCGCAGCCGCTGGAGCGGGTCCGCGCGGTGGTCGACACCATCCTGACCGGCGACGAGCCCGACGTACGGGTCTGTCTCGTGGCGCCCTGGGACTCGCTCGACGACGCCCGGGTGCGACCGCTCGCCGATCCCGCGCTCGACCTGCGGCTGCTGGCCGCCACCTACCGGAGCGAGCCGCGGGTCCGGCTGGTGACCGAGGCACCCGGGTCGGTGCACCCGGTGCCGTTCCTGCTGGAGCTGCCGGCCACGGTGACCCCCGCCCCGTACGCGGTCCGTCGCCTGGTCGAGATCGCCGACCGGCACCAGGTCGGCCTGGTCCGGGTACCGGTTCCGGCCGGCCCGGGCGCGACCGGGCCGGCGGAGGTGCGGCTGTGGCGGACCGCCGCGCTCGGCCGGGCCGGCTGGGTCCGCACCGGGCACGAGACACCGGCCGAGGTGGTCACCGCCGTCCACGGCTGCCGTCTGGTCTCCGCCGAGCTGGCCGGGATCGCCGACGCCGGGGCCGGTCGCCCGTCCTGGTGGACGCCGGACGCGGTCGAGGTCGCCGGGGTCCGGTCACTGGCCCGGGCCACGGTCGCGGTCGGCGCGCTGGTGGCCCGCCGGGCCGCCGGTCGGGTACGCCGGCCGGGCCGGCCGGCGAGCGGCCGGGCGGCCGGCACCGCCGACCCGGGCCGCGAGTTCGCCTGATCGTCCTCTGCTGTGGGCAGAGCCGCCAACGACGCCTCAACCGGTGTTCGCATGGTGGCAACCTGTGCCGTCGACCGTGTAGGGCATGAGTGCCCCCGCACCGATGCTGTCCGTGGTGATCCCCGTCCACAATGTCGCGGACTTCCTGCCGCTCTGCCTGGACTCCGTGCTGTTCGACCGGTCGGCCGAGGTGGAGGTCGTCGCCGTCGACGACTGCTCGCCGGACCGGTCGGCGGCGATCCTGGCCGACTACGCCCGCCGTGACCCACGGCTGCGGGTGCTCACCCTGCCCCGGAACGTGGGGTTGAGCGGGGCGCGCAACCTCGGGCTCACCTCGGCCCGGGGCGAGTACGTCTGGTTCGTCGACGGCGACGACTGGGTGTCGAGCGGGGCGGTCGAGGCGGTGCTGGACCGGCTGTCGGCCACCCGTCCGGACGTCCTGCTCGTCGACCACGTCGAGGTCTTCGACAACGGCCGGGTGGTGGCCGGCACCCCGGACGGGGTGTTGCGCGCGCTACCGTCCCCGCTGCGCCTGGCCGAGCATCCCCGCCTGCTGCGCCTGGCCCAGTCGGCGTGCACCAAGGTGGCCCGCCGGGCGTACCTCCACGAGACCGGGCTGCGCTTCTCCCCCGGCTGGTACGAGGACTGCGCCTTCAGCCACCCGCTGTTGATGGCGGCGGAACGGATCGAGGTGCTCGACCGGGTCTGTTACTGCTACCGGCAGCGGGCGGCTTCCGGCGCGATCACCAAGACCCGCAGCCCGCGCCACTTCGAGGTCTTCGCCCAGTACGAACGGTTGTTCGCCCGGGTCGACCGGGGCGGCCGGGCGTACGACGTCTTCCGGCCGGAGCTGTTCCGGGTGATGACGGACCACTACCTGGTCATCGCCGGCAACGAGCGGCGGCTGCCGCCGTCGGTACGCCGGTCGTTCTTCCACCGGGCGGCGCGGGACTACCGGCGTTGGCTGCCGGCCGACGGCTACCCGATGCCCGACGGCGTGGCCGGGCTGAAGCACCGCCTGCTGCGCGACGACAACTATCCCGCGTACGCGGTGCTGCGCTCGGCCTACCGGGCGGCGAACCAGCTGCGGAGGACGGTCCGGCGGCCCGCTGAGCACGGTTACTCCCCCGCCCTGCACCCGGCGGTGACCCGGCCGACGACCAGCTAGGGGTCGGGTGTGGCCCCCGCCGCCGCGCCCTGGACGACGCTCGGCGGCGGCGCGGGGCGCCGACGCCCGGCGCGGGGTGCGGTCGGGGCGGATCGGGGCGGGGGTCCTGCCGGACACCGGCCGGCGGTGGCGCCGGCTCAGCGCCGTCGCGCCACCCGCACGACGCGGCGGGCCAACCTGCGGAGCCGGCGGGTGCCGCGCGGCGTCGTCGGCGCGGCGGTCCCGCCGGCGCCCCGGGCCGCCGGCTTGTACGAGTGCCGGGTGTCCAGCGTGGCCCGGACCCGTGCCTCGTCCAGTTCCTCACCGAGGAACGCGAACAGCTCCCGGATGTTGTCGAGGCTGTCGTCGATCCGGTCGTAGTGGAAGTGGAAGTGCCGCGCGTCGGCGGGGAAGGCGGACAGACGACGGTCGGCGGCCTGGACGCGCTCCAGCGAGCCGGGATGCTCGGCCCACCACGCGCTGCGCGCCACGTCGTCGGGGAGCCGGTGATTGAAGACGATCTTCGAGGCGGGGAAGGACTTCCGGAGGAAGTCGAGGTATCCGGTCAGGTCCTCCAGGTGCGCCTCGGTGTAGCGGATCTCCTTGAACCCCAGCACCCGGTCGCCCGGGCGGGGGCACAGCACGTCGGCCACGAACGCGTCGAGCAGGGCCCGACGGAACGCCGAGGGGCGCCAGGCGTGCGCGCCGTACCACGGGTTGCGCGACGACCGGCTCTCGTCGCCGCCGTGCCTGCGGTGAGCGCCGTCGAGGACCGCCTGAGCCTGGTACAGCCGGTACAGCGCGTTGCCGTTCTCACCACGGATCCGGTAACCGGGGATGGTGTTCAACAACCCCATCAGCAACGTCGAGCCGGACCGGCCGTAGGTGACGACGAAGACGTACCGGTAGCGGCGGGCGAGGTCGGCGCGGTGGTACCGGCGGGCGAACTGCGGGAGCAAGGCGGTCTCCGGATCGGTCCGAGGCGGGCGCGGTGACGCTACTGCGCCGAGGTGTACGGCAGGGAGGTGTGGGACGAACCTGCCGCGACACGGCGGTGACCGGTGTCAGGTCGAGAGCAGGCGGTCCAGGTCGGGCCGGACCACGGACCAGTCCCACGTCGCCAGGGCGTACCCGGTCGCCTCCGCGCCGGCCGCCCGCCAGGTGCGCTCGTCACGGGTCACCGCGAGGATCCGCCGGACCGCCTCCTGTGGGCTGTCCACCACCCAGTCGGCGGGATAGAGGTGGCGGGCGTTCGCCGGCCGGCCGGCGAAGAACGGCCAGTCCCGTACGACCGGGACGGCCCCGCTCGCCGCCCCCTCCATCAGTCCGACGTGGCAGCCCTCCCGCACCGAGGAGCTGAGGACGACACCGATCTCGGTGAGCGCCGCGGGCACGTCGTCGGTCGGCCCGGTGCGCAGCACCGCACCGGACGGCGTCAGCTCGGCCAGGTCGGCGTCCAGGGCGGCCCGGTACCGGCGGGCGGCCACGCTGGTCTCCGGACGCACGTCGGCACCGACCAGCAACAGGCGGTAGCGCGGATCGTGCGCGCGGAGCAGCCGTAGCACGGCCAGGGCCCAGCGGGGGTCCTTCGCCACCTGACCGACGCCCACCAGGCCCAGGTGGAAGCGGGCCCGCGCCGCCTTGGGCCGGACGAAACCGCGCAGGTCCATCGCGTTGTGCAGCACGTGCAGGCGGGGCGGCGACCACCCCGCGTCCCCGACATTCCCGGCATCGCCTGCGGCGGCTCCACCGGGTCCGGCGGCGCGGCGGGCGAGGGTGGGCACCAGTGACACGGCCAGGTCCCGGATGTGGTCGGCGACGAAGACGACGTCGTCGACCCGGGAGAAGTCGACCAGGTGCGGCCAGCGGGTCAGTGTCTCGTAGCTGTGCAGCCGCACCACGACCCGGGTGGTGCCCGGGTCGACCGAGGTGACCAGCGCGGCGGGGGCCGCGCACCACTCGACGAGCACCGTGTCGGCCCAGTCCAGGTGCGGCCGCAACCACCGCTCGACCTGCTCGGCGTGACCGGGGTCGCCGCCGAGGCGGTGCCGCAGCCGCGCGCCGACCGCGCCGGCGAGCCGCTGCGCCTCCGGTTCGGCGGCCAGGTCGAGGAAGCGGAGTTCGACTCCGGGCTCGGCGTCGTAGGTCGACCGGATCAGGGACAGGAACTTGTCGTCGACGCTGGTGAGGATCAGCAACCGGACCGGGCGGCCGGCCGGTGGCCCCGCGGCGGGCCGGCGACGACCGCGCGGGGCCGTCGCCGCCGCCACGGCCGTCGACCGGCGGAGCGGGGCGACGAAGCCGGCCGGGTCGTCGGCCAGCGGTGAGGTCAGCCGGTCGACGTGCAGGACGCGGTGGAACAGCAGCCCCAACGCCCGCTCGACATGTGCGGCGGCGCCCACCGCGTCCCCGGCGTCATGGCGTCGATCGGCCACCGCCAGCAGCCCAGCCACCACGGTCGCCAGGTCGTCCGGCAGCTCGCCCGCCGCCAGTTCGGCGGCCGCCGCGTCGCCGCGCAGCCGGGCCGCGACGTCCGGGGCGGTCACCTGGGCGGCTGCCGCGCGCAGTGCCCGGCTCTGCCGCTCCGGGTGCCCCGCCCACGACATGCCGGTGCCGACCTCACGGGCCAGCACGGCGCGTACCGGATCGGGCAGCGCGGGTGCGGTCAGCACGCCGAGCCAGAAGCGGCTGCCGGCCCGACTGCGCAGGATCGGCCGGGCGGTGGCGAGCCCGGCCGCGGTACGCGCCGTGCCGCGCACCGCGTCGCGCAACCCGCCGGCCGCCCGCCCCGGGTAGGTGGCCAGTCCGACCGGGCGCGTCGGTCGCCCCGGTTCGTCCCGGACCGCCTCGGCGACGCCGAAGCGGGCGTCCAGGTCGGGGTGCCGCCGGGCCATGCGGCGGACACTGTACGAGGCGTAGGCGTCCAGCGCGACCAGCACGTCGACCCGGCGCAGCTGCCGACGCAGTGCCGGCTCGCGCCGGAGCCGCAGCCACAACCGCTCGCCGCCGCCCGCGTGCAGCGCCCGACGATTCGGCGCGGCGTGCACGGTGTCGGTCGGTAGCGCGCAGACCCAGTCGAGGTGCAGGTCGGCCGGCAGCCGGTCGGCGTCGACCGCGCCGGCCAGGTGTACCCGGGCGCCCCGGGCCCGGAGCGCGCCGACGACGTCGGCCAGTACCTGTGGGGCCGGCACGACACCGGCGATCAGCAGCACGTCGGTGGCGGGCACAGGGCGAGAAGCTAGCAGCGGCAGGTGGCCGGCGGTCAGCCGGCAGGTGTCCGCCGGGTTGCCCGGGATTCCGCCCCGCCCGCCGGCCCGGCACGCGGGCCCGCGCCCGGCGCGAACTAGGCGGAGGCGCGCTCGATCAGCTGGGTGTCCAGCAGGACGTGGGGGGAGGCGAACTCCTCACCCCGGATGCGGGCCACCAGGAGGTGGGCCATCTGCCGGCCCATCTCCTCGATCGGCTGGAAGACCGTGGTCAGCGGCGGGTCCGCCTGCCGGGCGATCGGGGCGTCGTCGAAGCCGATCACCGCCACGTCCTCGGGCACCCGCCGGCCGGCCTCGCGCAGCGTCCGCAACGCGCCGAACGCCATCAGGTCCGAGGCGACGAAGACCGCGTCCAGGTCGGGGCAGACGTCCAGCAGCCGGCGCATCCCGGCCACTCCGCTCTCCTCGCTGAAGTCCCCGTACGCGATGAGGTCCGGGTTGACCCCGCCCCCGGCGGCCCGGACCGCCTCCTGGTAGCCGGTCAACCGGGCCAGGCCGGCGCCCATGTCCTGCGGCCCGGCGATGGTGGCGATCCGCCGCCGCCCCCGGGCGGCGAGGTGCTGCACCGCGTTGCGGGCGCCACCGATGTTGTCCACGTCGACGAACCACCCCGGCTGGGCGCCCGAACCCAGCATCCGGGCCGGTCGTCCGCCGAGCACCGCGGGCAGGCCGCGCTCCTCCAGCATGCCGGGCAGCGGGTCGGCGTCGTGCAGCGACAGCAGCAGTACGCCGTCGACGTGCTGGTTGGTGAGGTGGTGCTCGACGCGTTCCCGCTCGATCGGCGACTGCACCATGGCGAGCCACAGCTGGAGCGGGGTCTCCAGCAGCCCGGAGCTGACGCCCCGGACGATGCCGGCGAAGAACGGCTCGGTGAAGACCCGCTCGCCGGACTCGGAGACCACCAGCGCGACGGAGTCCGTCCGCTGGGTGACCAGTGCGCGGGCGGCCCGGTTGGGCACGTAGCCCAGCTCGGCGATGGCCTGCTGCACCGCGGCCCGGGCCTCGGGGCTCACCTGGGGCGACCCGTTGACCACGCGGGAAACCGTGCCGCGCCCCACGCCGGCGCGCGCGGCGACCGCGTCGAGGGTCGGGCGCCCGAGCGACCGGGTGCGCTGCGTTGTCATCGTCTGCTCCTCCGACGTCGGGCGGACCCGGTGCCACCCCCGCGGGGTGGGGCACCGGGACCGCCCGGATTGCTGGCCCGAGCCTATTGTGCGGCCAGACCGTTGCGTCGGATCACCTCGGCGTACCACCTGGCGCTGGACTTGGGGATGCGGACCTGGCTGTCGTAGTCGACGTGGATCATGCCGAACCGCTTGGTGTAACCCCAGGCCCACTCGAAATTATCCATGAGCGACCAGGCGAAGTAGCCCCGCAGCGGCACGCCCGCCTCGATCGCCTCGTGCGAGGCGCGCAGGTGGGCGTCGAAGTACGCGAGCCGGTCGACGTCGTCGACCTCCCCGTCGACCACCGTGTCGACGAAGGCGGAGCCGTTCTCGGTGACGTACAGGGGCAGGTCGGTGTATTCCTCGTGCACCCGGCGCAGCGTCTCCAGCAGGCCCGGGGCGTCGATCTCCCAGTCCATGTCGGTGACCGGGACGCCCCGGGTGACGAAGCGGACGTCCTCGCTGCCCGGCCAGCAGGACGGCGCCCGCCAGTACTTCTCCGGCTGCTGGCCCTCGATCGGCGCGGCCACCACGTGCCGGCTGTAGTAGTTGACGCCGACCACGTCCAGCGGGCTGGAGATGGTCGCCAGGTCACCGTCCTGGACGTGCCCGAAGTCGGTCACCTCGGCCAGGTCGGCCACCAGGTCCTCCGGGTACGCCCCCTTAAGCAGGGGGTCGAGGAAGAACCGGTTGGCCAGCCCGTCGATCCGCCGGGCGGCGTCGACGTCACCCGGCGCGTCGCTGGCCGGGTCGACCGGGTAGAGGTTGACCGTGACACCCAGCTCGGCGGTCGGCCGGGCCGCCCGCAGTGCCTGCACGGCCAGGCCGTGGCCGAGCATCAGGTGGTGTCCGGCGCGGACCGCCTCCGCGCCGTCCGACCGGCCCGGCGCGTGCACGCCGGAACCGTAGCCGAGGAAGGCCGAGCACCACGGCTCGTTGAGCGTCGTCCAGTACCGCACCCGGTCACCGAGCGCGTCGGCGACCAGCGTCGCGTAGTCGGCGAACCGGGCGGCGGTGTCCCGGGCCGGCCAGCCGCCGGCGTCCTCCAGCGGCTGCGGCAGGTCCCAGTGGTAGAGCGTGAGCCACGGCTCGATGCCGTTGGCCAGCAGGTTGTCCACCAGCCGCCGGTAGAAGTCCAGGCCGGCCTCGTTGGCCGGGCCGGACCCGCCCGGCTGCACCCGCGGCCAGGAGACGGAGAACCGGTAGGACTTCAGCCCCAGCTCGGCCATCAGCGCCACGTCGGAGTCCAGCCGGTGGTAGTGGTCGCAGGCCACGTCGCCGGTGTGCCCGTTGACCGTCCGGCCGGGGGTGTGGCTGAAGGTGTCCCAGATCGACGGGCCCCGGCCGTCCTCGGTCGCGGCGCCCTCGATCTGGTACGCCGCGGTGGCGGCGCCCCAGAGGAAGCCGGGCGGGAAGGTCAGCGGCGGGCGCTCGGCGAGGGCACCGGAGGCCGGCGGGCGGGCGGGGTAGCTCACGATTTGACGGCACCTTCCATGATCCCGCCGATGATCTGGCGGCCGAACAGGAGAAAGACGAGCACCAGGGGGATGGTGCCGACCGCGGTGGCGGCGAAGACCTGGGAGTAGTCGGTGTAGTAGGCGTACGAGAGGAAGGAGAGCGAGACCTGGAGGGTCGGGTTCTCCGGGGACAGGATCGCGTACGGCCAGAGGAACGAGTTCCAGGTCTCCATGAAGGTCAGCAGACCGAGCACGCCGGCGGCCGGGCGCAGCGCGGGCAGCACGATGCTCCAGTAGATCCGGAACGTGCTCGCGCCGTCGACGCGGCCGGCCTCGATCAACTCGTCGGAGATCGCCTGGCTGGCGTACTGGCGCATCATGAACACACCGAAGGCGCTGACCAGGAACGGCACGGTGACGGCGTAGAGGGTGTCGTACCAGTTGAGGTCCTGCATCATGCCCCAGAGCGGGATGAGGCCCATCTGGGTCGGGATCATCATGGTGACGATGATCGCCAGCAGCAGGGCGTTCTGCCCCCGGAACTTCAGCTTCGCGAAGGCGAACCCGGCCAGCGACCCGGTGAGCACCACCGACAGGGTGACCACCGAGGAGACGATGATCGAGTTCATCATGCCCTTGAGGAAGTTGGCCGCGTCGTTGTCGAGCACCCGGCCGAAGTTGTCCCCGAACGCTCCGCCGGGGGTCACCGGCGGTGGCACGTCGTTGATGGAGTCGAGGCTGCGGGTGCCGATCACGACCATGTAGTAGAAGGGGTAGATCGACATCAGCGCCGCCAGGACGAGCGCCACGTAGGTCAACGGACTGGTGCGCCACAGGCGCTGGGAAGCCGAGATCATCGGTCTCTCCTCACTTCGCCGTGCGACGGACGAGTAGGAAGTTGAGCAGCGACACCAACACGATGATCATGAAGATCGCCCAGGCGACCGCGGCTCCGTAGCCCGCGGTGTTCAGGTTCGTGATGCCCTTCTCGTACATGTACATGGCCAGCGTCTGGAACTCCCGCTGGTTGCCGCCGATGATGTTGCCGTTGCCGAAGAGCAGGGGCTCGGTGAAGAGCTGCATGCCACCGATCGTGGACAGGATGACCACGAAGATGAAGGTCGGCTTGAGCATCGGCAGGGTGATCTGCCAGAACTGCCGCCACTGGCTGGCACCGTCGATCGCCGCGGCCTCGTAGAGGTCCTTCGGGATGGCCTGCATCCCGGCGAGCAGGATCAGCGTGTTGTAACCGGTCCACCGCCAGTTGACCATGGAGGCGATGGCGGTCCAGGAACTCCACCGTTCCCCGTCCCAGTCGACCGGGTCGACACCGACGAGGCTGAGCAGCCAGTTGAACAGGCCGAACTCCCGCTGGAACAGCATGCCGAAGACGATCGCGACGGCGGCCACCGAGACCACGTTCGGGACGAAGATGGCCATCCGGAAGAAGGTCTTGGCGCGCAGGAGGGTCTTGTTGAGCAGGTTCGCCAGGAAGAGCGCCAGCAGCAGCTGCGGGATCGTCGACAGGGCGAAGATGCCGAACGTGTTGACCAGCGCGTTCCAGAAGTAGTCGTCGGAGAGCAGCGCGCTGTAGTTGTCGAGCCCGATGAACGTGTGGTCGCCGATCATGTCCCAGTCGTGCAGGGACATCCAGGCGGTCCGCAGCATCGGGTAGAGCCCGAACACGCCGAAGAGCAGGAAGAACGGCGCGATGTAGAGGTACGGCGAGTACTTGAGGTCCAAGCGGTTGAGGAGGTATCCCCGGCGACGCCGGGCGGGGGCGTCGGGGGGTGGTGGTGCTGGTGACGGCGGTGCCGTCGTGGCCGAGAGGCTCATGGCGAGATTCCTTTCCCGGCGAGGCCCGGGGGCCCTCGCCGGGGTGCTACGCGGAGGGGGGACCGACCGGTGGCGTCCGGGTTGTCCCCGAACGCCACCGGAGGGGAATCACTCAGAAAGCACCCTGAGTCTTCGCGTCCTTCGTGAACTGCTCCCAGGCCTTGGCCTTGTCGGCCTGCCCGTTCTCGAACGCCCGCATGGCCGGCTCGAACGCGTTCTCCTTCACCGCCTGGTGCTTCGGGCCCAGGTGGATCGGCTCGATCTTGCTGACGCTCTCGCCGAAGATCTTGCCGGTCGGCGCGTTGCTGAAGTACTCGTTGGTGTAGCTGAGGAACGCCTCGTTCTTCAGCGCCTCAAGGTTGGTGGGCAGCGGGCCCTTGGCCTTGAAGGCCTCCACCTGGCTGGTGGCGTTGGTCAGGAACTCGGCGAGCTTCGCCGCCTCCTTCTGGTACTTGCTCTGCTCCGGAACCGCGAGCCACGAGCCGCCCCAGTTACCGCCGCCACCCGGCACGGACGCCACGTCCCACTTGCCCTTGTTCGCCGCACCGGAGTTCTCCGCGACGATGCCGAGCATCCAGGACGGGCAGAAGGTCGCCGCGAAGGTGCCCTGCTTGAAGCCGCCCGACCACTCCGGCGACCAGGTCTGCGCCTTGGCGGAGATGTCCACCATCGAGGTCGCGGTGTCCCACGCGGTCTTCACCGCGGGGCTGCTGTCCGCGATGATGTTGTTTTCCTTGTCGTAGAACAGGTCGGCACCCTGCTGGAACAGCACGCCGTTGGAGACGGCGGTGATCGAGTCGATGAACGCCTTGCCGCCGCTGCCCTGCTTGTACTTCTTGCCGGCCTCGTGGAAGCCGTTCCAGTCCGGCCAGAGCGCCGACACCTGGTCCCGCTCGGTGGGCAGGCCGGCCGCCTGGAACAGGTCCTTGCGGTAGCAGACGGCGAGGCTGCCGACGTCGGTCGGCAGACCGATCAGCCGGCCGTCCGGCGCCTTGCCGAGCTCCCACTTCCAGGGCAGGTACTCCTTGGAGTGGTCGGCGACCAGCGGGTTGAGGTCGGCCCAGTTGCGCGGGTTGGCCTTGAACTCGTTGAGGATGCCCTCTTCCAGGGCGGTGACGTCGGCCGCGCCCTTGCCGGTGGCGAGGTAGCGGACCAGCTTGGGCCGGTACTCGCTGAGCTGCGCGGTCTTGCGCAGCTCGACCTTGATGCCGGTCTCCTTCTCGTACTGCTTGACGAGCTCGTCGTAGCCCATCTCGCCGAACGTGTCGACGACCAGCTTGGCCGGCTTCTCGCCGGCGGCGGGCTGGTCGTCGTCGTCGTTGCCGCATGCCGAGAGACCGCCGACGGCGGTGATCGCGGCCAGGGCGACGGCCGCCAGGCGGGTACGCCGCGTGGTGAGGCGCATCTGTAACCCCTCTTTCGGTGGTGAGGCTGTCAGTCGGGTGTGGTGGGGGTGTCGTGGTGCGTCCCGGTGGGTGCCACCCCGGATGGCGCCCGGTGCGCGGCGGGTGACCCGCACCACTCCGGGAGCGCTCCCATGAGATTGCCGGGGGGTGTCGGGAGTGTCAATAGGCCGTTGGGAGCGTTCCCAGATCGTTACCACCAGGAAGTTTGCCGATCATCGTCGGCCGTCGACCTGGGCCGAAGCGGTTCAGCGCCCAATCCGACTCGCGGCCACGGGGATCGATGGCCGACGGAGCCCGACCAGGCCAGCGGCGCCGAAACGGTTAAGTCGGCGGGGCCGGGTCAGCAGAGACGACGCAGCAGGGTCGACACCGGCCCGGGGTCGAAGGCGGCCGGATCGAACCGGTCCCCCACCCAGGCCCGCATGTCCCGGTGTTCGGGATGACCGGGATCGCCCCACGCGGCCAGCAGCACCCGGTAACCGTCCGGTCCGCCCACGTCCTCCGGCGGCCCCGCCCGCTCCCCGTCGAGGCAGGCCGGGTAGCGCTCCCGCGGGTCGGCGGCGCAGACGTCCTCCACCAGCAGATCGTGCTCCCACCAGTCGCCGAAGTCGTAGGTGTAGTGGAAGCGGCTGCCCTTGCCCACCACGGCGTCCAGCCGGACGTCCAGCTCGTCGTGCACGGCCAGGTCGCCGTCCGGGTCGGGCTCGCCGTACTGGATGCCGTCGACCTCGAACGAGTGCAGGTGGCAGTCCCGCCAGCCCACCGCGTGCTGCACCACCCGGTGCACCCGGTCGAGGGTGTAGCCGCCGGGCACCAGGACCCGGCGCCAGATCGAGGGCCGGACACCGGTCAGGGAGATCCTCAGCTGGAAGATCTGACGTGGCATGCGCTCCCACCCTCCTCCGGGGAACTAGGCTGCCAGCATGATCTGCCGAGCGTGCCGGGCGAGGCGGCACGACGACTGTCCGGGCCGGAACTGGTGCGACTGTCAGCACCGTACCCCCCGACCCACCCCTCCGGTCACCGGTCCGGCCGGCGAATGACCGTCGGAATTCCGATCTCCCGGCTCTGGCCCGACCCGGTCGCCGAGCCGCTGGACGACGCCGCGCTGACCGCCCTCTACCGCCGCGCGGACCGCCCCCACCTGCGGATGAACTTCGTGGCCAGCGTCGACGGCGCGGTCACCGTCGACGGCTACTCCGCCGGTCTGTCCGGCGAGCCGGACAAGCGGGTCTTCGGCCTGCTCCGGATGCTCTGCGACGCGCTGGTCGTCGCCGCCGGCACGCTGCGGCACGAGGACTACCGCGCGGTCCGGCTCAGCCCGCGGCGCCGGGCCTGGCGCCGGGAGCACGGCCTGGCCGAGTACCCCACGCTCGTGGTGGTCTCCGGCTCGCTGGACCTCGACCCCGGGCAGGCGGCCTTCGCCGACGCCCCGGTGCGGCCGGTCGTCCTCACCCACGCGCGCGCCACCGCGCCACCCGGCCTGGTCGACGTGGCCGACGTCGTGCCCGTCGGCGACGACCGGGTCGACCTCGCCGCCGGCCTGGCCGAGCTGCACCGGCGCGGCCTCGGCCAGGTGCTCTGCGAGGGCGGCCCGCACCTGTTCGGCGCGCTCACCGGAAGCGACCTGGTGGACGAGGTCTGCCTGACCGTCGCCCCGCTGCTCGCCGGGCCGGGCCCCGGCCGGATCACCGCCGGCGAGGCCGCCGCCGTCCGACACCTGTCGCTGCGGCACGTGCTGGCCACCGCCGACGGCGTCCTCATGCTCCGGTACGCCCGCGCCTGAGCCGAGCGACCGCCACCCATCACCGCCGAGCCGGGTGACGACGCAGCGCGGTGCGGCGGCGACCGTGGGTGGCGGTGCCGCACGGACCACGTGGCGTCCGCCGCGTCGCGTGGCAAGCTGTCGTACGTCTCGGGCAGGATGCAGGGCGTGTGCCCCAGCCCCGACCACCTCATCCCCGAACACCAGCGGACCGGAGTTGCCCGATGACCGACGAGGGGATCGACGGCCCGGCCGAGCAGGTCGGCCGGGTGCTCGGCACCGCCGACGCCACTCCGTTGCAGTTCTGGACGGCGGTCGCCCCGGGCAGCTACCTCCAGCTCGACGACGTGGTGGTGACCCGGCGGGAGCTGCCCGACCGCGAGCCGGTGACGATCGCCGGGGTGGTCACCCAGGTGCGGGCCCGGCACGAGGGCGCCCAGTTCGACTCCGACGTCTTCGCCATCGCCGACGGCACGCTGCCGGCGCAGGTGCAGGAGGCGGCCGAGATCACCACCACCCGGGTCGACCCGGAGCTCTACGTGCCGCCGACGCCCGGCGCGGTGGTGCACCGCGCGACGGGTGACGCCCGCGCCCGGGCCCTGCACTTCGACCGGATGGAGCGGCGCATCCCGATGGGCATGGGCCGCGACGGGGTGCCGGTCTACCTGAACGCCGACTTCCTCGACGGCAGCCGGGGCGCGCACGTGTCGATCTCCGGCATCTCCGGCGTCGCCACCAAGACCAGCTTCGCCACCTTCCTGCTCTACTCGGTGTTCCGCTCCGGGGTGCTCGGCGGTGACGCGGTCAACGCCAAGGCGCTGATCTTCAACGTCAAGGGCGAGGACCTGCTGTTCCTCGACCACCCCAACACGCGCCTGGACGACGCGACCCACGCGGCGTACGCGAAGCTCGGTCTTGCCGCCGGCGCCTTCCCCGACGTCCGGGTCTACGCGCCGCCACGGGTCGGCGACTCCTCCGGCACGCCGGACGTGAGCAGCCGGCTCACCGGCGTGGACAGCTTCTACTGGACGCTGGCCGAGTTCTGCGCCGACCGCCTCCTGCCGTACGTGTTCGCCGACGCCGACGACGAACGCCAGCAGTACACGATGGTGGTGCACTCGGTCGCCGCCCACCTGGCCCGTTACGCCCAGCCGGCCGACGGCGGGGTGAGCATCGACGGGGTGCGCCTGGGGTCCTACGCGGATCTGGTCGACCACATCGTCGACCGGCTCAACGACGACGACACCCGCTCCGAGTGGGCCGGCAGCGCGGTCGGGCTGGGCACGGTCAACGCGTTCGCCCGGCGGTTGATCGGCAGCAAGAAGGACCTGTCCCGGCTGATCCGGGGTGACCTCGCCACCCGCCGCCCGCACAGCATCAACACCGCCGAGTCGGCCCAGGTCACCGTGGTCGACCTGCACAACCTGCCGGACCGGGCGCAGCGGTTCGTGGTCGGCGTGACGCTGAAGAGCGAGTTCGAGCGCAAGGAGAAGTCCGGCACCGCCAAGCCGCTGCTGTTCGTGGTGCTCGACGAGCTGAACAAGTACGCCCCCCGGGAGGGCTCCTCCCCGATCAAGGAGGTGCTGCTGGACATCGCCGAGCGGGGCCGCTCGCTCGGGGTGATCCTGGTCGGCGCCCAGCAGACGGCGAGCGAGGTGGAGCGGCGGATCGTCACCAACTCGGCGATCCGGGTGGTCGGCCGGCTGGACCCGGCCGAGGCGTCCCGCCCGGAGTACGGCTTCCTCCCGCCCGCGCAGCGTCAGCGCGCGCTGCTGGCCAAGCCCGGCACGATGTTCGTCAACCAGCCGGACATCCCGGTGCCGCTCTGCCTGGAGTTCCCGTTCCCCGCCTGGGCCACCCGGGTGTCCGAGGCCGGCCGGGCCCCGTCGCAGACGCTCCGGTCGATCACCGGGACGGCCGACCCGTTCGCGGTGGTCGGCACCGGCGGCGGCACCGACGACGACATCCCGTTCTGACGGGGCCGGCACCCGTGAGCGCGAGGAGCGCAGCGAAGCGGAGCCCCGCAGTCGCGAACGAAAGGCAGGCACCCGTGAGCGCGAGGAGCGCAGCGAAGCGGAGCCCCGCAGTCGCGAACGAAAGGCAGGCAGAGTGAAGATCCTGCACACCTCCGACTGGCACGTCGGCAAGGTCCTCAAGGGGCAGTCCCGGGCCGAGGAGCACAAGGCGGTCCTCGCCGGGGTGATCGAGATCGCCCGGCGGGAGGAGCCGGACCTGGTCATCGTCGCCGGTGACCTCTACGACACCGCCGCGCCGACCCCGGAGGCCACCCGGCTGGTCACCCGGGCGTTGACCGCGCTGCGTCGGACCGGCGCGGACGTGGTGGCCATCGGCGGCAACCACGACAACGGCCAGGCCCTCGACGCGTTGCGTCCGTGGGCCGACGCCGCCGGCATCACCCTGCGCGGGGGCGTCCGGGAGAACCCGGACGAGCACGTGATCGACGGCACCACCGCCGGCGGCGAGCGCTGGCGGCTGGCCGCGCTGCCGTTCCTGTCCCAGCGGTACGCGATCCGGGCCGTGGAGATGTACGAGCTGACCGCCGCCGAGGCCAACCAGACCTACGCCGACCACCTGGGTCGCGTGGTGGGGCGGTTGACCGAGGGCTTCACCGAACCGGACCGGGTGCACCTGGTGACGGCGCACGTGACCGTGGTGGGCGCGACCACCGGCGGCGGCGAGCGGGACGCGCACACCGTGCTCGGCTACGCGGTGCCGGCGACGGTCTTCCCGGGCAACGCGCACTACGTGGCCCTGGGACACCTGCACCGCTCGCAGCGGGTGCAGGGGCCGTGCCCGATCCGCTACAGCGGCAGCCCGCTCGCGGTCGACTTCGGGGAGCAGGAGAACGTCCCGTCGGTGACGCTGGTCGAGGTGACCGCCACGACGGCGGCCCAGATCCGGGAGGTGCCGGTGCCCGCGGCGGCGGCGCTGCGCACGGTCCGGGGCACCCTCGCGCAGCTCGCCGAGGTGCAGGCGCCGGACGCCTGGCTGCGGGTCTTCGTCCGCGAGCAGCCCCGCGCCGGCCTGCGCGAGGAGGTGCAGGAGCTGCTGCCCCGGGCGTTGGAGATCCGGATCGATCCGGAGCTGGCGCCCGCACCGGGCAGCGGCACCCGGGTGGCCCAGCGGGCCGGCCGTTCACCCCGGGAGTTGTTCGGCGACTACCTGGACAGCCGGGGGCACGACGACGACGGCGTCCGGGACCTCTTCGACGAGCTGTTCGAGGAGGTCGAGCACTGATGCGACCGATCCGGCTGGACCTGGCGGGCTTCACCGTCTTCCGCGACGAGACCACCGTCGACTTCACCGACGCGGACTTCTTCGCGCTGGTCGGCCCCACCGGCTCGGGCAAGTCGACGGTGCTGGACGCGATCTGCTTCGCGCTCTACGGCACGGTGCCGCGCTGGGGCGGGACGCGGGGGCTGGCCAACGCGCTCGCCCCGTCGAGCACCGAGGCCCGGGTACGGCTGGTCTTCGAGTCGGCGGGCGCGCGCTACGTGGCGACCCGGGTGGTGCGCCGTGACGGCCGGGGCAACGTGAAGACCGCCGGTGCCGGCCTCCAGCTGATGCCGGCCGGGTTCGACGTGACCAAGCTGGACACCGGGTTGAGCCCGGACGACCTGGGCGAGGTGGTCGCCGGCACGCCGGCCGAGATGGACGCGGCGGTGCTGGAGGCGGTCGGTCTGCCGTACGAGCAGTTCACCAGCTGCGTGGTGCTGCCGCAGGGGCAGTTCGCCGACTTCCTGCACGCCCGGCCGGCCACCCGGCAGCAGATCCTGGTCAACCTGCTCGGTCTCGGGGTCTACGAGGCGGTGCAGAAGAAGGCCACCGAGCGGGCCGGCACCGCGGAGGCGAAGCTGGAGGCGGTGGACCGGGTGCTCGCCGGGCTCGCCGACACCGACGACGCGGCGCTGGAGGCGGCGACCGCCCGGGTGGACCGGATGCGGGAGCTGGCCGAGGAGGTCGCCGCCGCCGTACCCGAGTGGGAGTCCGCCCGGTCCACCGCGCGCGACGCCGCGGCGGCGCTGGCCGCCCTGGACGCCGAGCTGGCGGTGCTGGGCGACGTGCGCGCGCCGACCGGGGTGGCCGAGGTGGCCTACGCGGTGACCGCCGCCCGCGCCGGCGCCGAGGAGGCCGCGTCGACGGTGACGCTGGCCGAGGAGCGGGAGGAGAAGCTGCGCGGCGAGTTGGCCGCGGCCGGCGACGAGAGCGCGTTGCGGCTGCTGCTGCGGGCGTACGCCGATCGGGAGAAGCTGGCCGACGAGGCCGGCGCGGTCCACGCGGCGGTGACCGTCGCGCAGGCCGAGCACGGCACGGCGGTGGCCGCGCTGGCCGACGCGCGGGCCGCCGCCGCCCGTGCGGCGACCGAGCTGGAGGCGGCGTTCCGGGCGCACGAGGAGGCCAAGGCCACCGACCGGGCGGTGGCCCTGCGGGCGCACCTGCGCGACGGCGACGCCTGCCCGGTCTGCGAGCAGACGATCGTGCGACTGCCGGCGGTGCCGCCCGACTCTGCGGTGGCCGCGGCGACGGCGGCCGGCCGGGTGGCGCGGGCCGCGACGGAGGCGGCCGAGGCGGCCGTCGCGGAGCGGGACGCGGCGGCGCGTGAGCTGGACCGGGTGCTGGTGCGGGCGCGGGCCCGCGCGGACCAGCTCGACTCACGGCTGGCCGAGCTGGACGCCCAGCTGGTCGGGGCGGCCGAGCCGGCGGTACTGCGCCGGGAGCTGGCCGAGCACGCCCGGCTGCGGGCGGCGCTGGAGGACTCGGCGGCGGCGGTGCGCGCCGGGCGCGACGCCGCCCGCCGGGCCCGGGCGGCGGTGGACGCCGCCGAGGAGCGGCTGCGCCGGGCCTGGCGGGCGTTCGACACGACCCGGGACGGGCTGGCGCGGTTCGGTCCGCCCGCCCCGGACCGGGAGGACGTGGCCGCCGCGTGGGCCGCGCTCACCGTCTGGGCCGACGCCGAGACGGAACGCCGCCGGGCGGAACGCGCGGCGCGGGCGGGCGCGGTGGCCGAGGCGGAGACGGCCAGCGCCGCGGTGCGCGAGCGCGTCGCGCGCGTCTTCGTCGCCGCCGGGCTGCCGGCCACCGACGATCCGGTACGCGACGCCGCCGTCGCCGTGGAGCGCGCCGAGGCCGACCTGCGCCGGCTGGTGGAGCGGCGGGACCAGGCCGCCGAGTTGCGGGGGCAGCGGGCGGTCCACGAGCGCGAGGCGCAGGTGGCCCGCGCCCTCGCCGGTCACCTGCGGGCCAACAACTTCGAGCGGTGGCTGCTCGCCGAGGCGCTGGACCTGCTCGTCGACGGCGCCTCGGCGATCCTGCGGGAACTCTCCGGCGACCAGTACGACCTGGTGCACGACAAGGGGGAGTTCTTCGTGGTCGACCACCACGACGCCGGGCTGCGCCGGGGGGTGCG
Organism: Micromonospora endolithica; assembly: GCF_003626595.1. Taxonomy (GTDB): domain Bacteria; phylum Actinomycetota; class Actinomycetes; order Mycobacteriales; family Micromonosporaceae; genus Micromonospora; species Micromonospora endolithica. Next base: position 64,304 of record NZ_RBAK01000002.1, read on the forward strand.
CACGTTGAGCGGCGGCGAGACCTTCCAGGCGTCGCTGGCGCTGGCGCTGGCGTTGTCCGAGCAGTTGGCCGGCATGTCCACCACCGCCGCGAGCCTGGAGTCGATCGTGCTGGACGAGGGTTTCGGCACGCTGGACGCGTCCACGCTGGACACGGTGGCGGCCACCCTGGAGAACCTGGCCGCCCGGGGCGACCGGATGGTCGGCGTGGTCACCCACGTGCCGGCGCTGGCCGAGCGCATCCCGGTGCGGTTCGAGGTCCGCAAGGACGCCCGGTCCGCCCGGATCGAGCGGACGGGCCGTTGAGCAGGTTCTTCGTCGACGCGTGGGACCCGGCGTACGGCGCGTCGTTCGAGGCGGGGGGCGGCCCGGCGGCGCCGAGCAGCGCCCGGGTCGAGCCGGACCACGAGGTGCCCGCGGTGGACTGGCGGGCGATCGGCCCGCGGGCCGGCGTCCGGGCACCCGACGTGGTGCTGCTGGTCGACGGGGTGCGCCGGATCGACGCGAGCGTGTGGACGGCCGAGGAGGACGGCGGCTCCTACCCGGGCATCGCCGCGTCGTACGCCGCCGGGGTGGTGCGCTGCGACCTGCAACGCGGCGTCGCGCAGCTGGCCGGGACGAAGGTGGGCCGGGGGCTGTTCACCGCCAGCCCGTCCGCCGGCGACGTGGTCGCCGGCAGCGTCCGCTACCCGGTGCACCGGGTCGGTGGCACCGGCGAGCTGGCCAAGCTGCCCGCCGCCGTGCAGGGGCCGTTGACCGCGCTGGAGGTGGAGGTGTCCGGGGCGGAGCGGACCGACGGGGACCTGCTGGTGGTGGACGGGCCGCTGCGCAACCGCCGGCAGCTGCCCCGCACGTTGGGTTACATCAAGACCCAGCACAGCCAGTACCTGGACGCGCGACTGAACGCGGTGGTCACCGCCCTCGACCCGGGGCAGCGGTCCCCGGTGTTCCGGCTCGGCACCGCCTGGGGCGGCTGGTCCTGGTACGTGCGGCTGCCGGTGGCGCCGGGCGCGCCCTGGGCCGGCATCGTACGGGTGGAGTGCTCCGCCGAGCTGGACGTCACCGAGGCGGTCGCGTTGGCCGACCTGTCCCTGGTCACGCTCCCGCGGTTCGCGTCGAACCCGTACAAGGATCCCCGCGCGCCGCAGAACCTGGTGCCGATCGCCGGCCTGGAGCGGCGGCTGCGGGCGCTGCTCGGCGACGCGCGGCTGCTGCACCGGGTGTTGGCCGCCGCCGCCGGCCGGGCCCGCTGATGGGCCGCCGGCGGGCCGCCGACCGGGTGGTCGAGCAGGTCGACACCGGCCGGGCCGAGCTGGTGCCGGACCCGGACCGGCCGGGTTCGTGGACGCTGCTGCTCGACGGCACACCGCAGTCCCATGTGGACCTCACCGACCCGACCCACCTGGAGTTCGAGTACGTGCGCCGACTGGCCGCAGCGATCGACCTGGTGGCGCCGGCCGGGACGCCGCTGCGGCTGCTGCACCTGGGCGGCGGGGCGCTGACCCTGCCCCGCTACGTGGCGGCGACCCGACCCGGCTCCACCCAACGGGTGTGCGAGGTGGACGGCGCGCTCGTCGACCTGGTCCGCCGCGCGCTGCCGTGGCCGGCGGACGGCCGGCTGAAGGTACGCGTCGGCGACGCGCGGGAGGTGCTCACCGCCACCCGGGAGGCGAGCGTCGACGTGGTCGTCGCCGACGTGTTCGCCGGTGCGCGCACCCCGGCTCACCTGACCTCGGTCGAGTACGCCGCCGAGGTGGCCCGGGTGCTGCGGCCCGCCGGCTGGTACCTGGCCAACGTCGCCGACGGCCCGCCGCTGCGGCACGCCCGCGCCCAGGTGGCCACGGTCCGGACGGTACTGCCGCACGCGGCGCTGGTCGCCGACGCGGGGGTACTGCGCGGTCGCCGGTACGGCAACCTGGTGCTGGTCGCCGGGCACGCCGAACCGCCGGTGCCGGAGCTGACCCGCCGGGCCGCCGGGGACTGGTTTCCCGGCCGGGTGCTGGCCGGCGCGGAGCTGGACCGCTTCGCCGGGGGCGCCCGGGTGGTCCACGACGCCGACGCCACCGACTCCACCCCACCGCCTCCGGGGATTTTTTCCGCCGGGCGTTGATCCGTTCGCCGGTGGCTTCCGTACTCTCGGACGGCCACGCCCGTGGGGGGCCGGCCGAGGTGAACGGAAACCCGGAGGTCTGCATGCATGCGGTGGCGGCCGGCTGGCACGGGGACAGGGTTCGGCCGGGCTGGATGTCCGCCCGCTCCCAGTCCCGGCCGAGCGCGTCTGCTCGCGGGGTCGACTCCCGCCCGGACCCCGGCCAGAATGGGCCGGTGCCGCCCCGCCCCGCACCCGGACGCCACCAGGCGACGCCGCCCACCGAGGCCGGCCACTCCGACCAGTTGATCCGCCTGCTCTACGCCGAGCACGCCGGTCCGCTGCTGGCGTTCGTCATGCGGCTCACCGGGGGCCACCGACAACGCGCCGAGGACATCGTCCAGGAGACGCTGCTGCGGGCCTGGCGCAACGCGCACCGGTTGGGCGCGCAGGGTCAGGGGTCGCTGCGCCCCTGGTTGGTCACGGTGGCCCGACGGATCGCCATCGACGAGCACCGCAGCGAGCAGGCCCGGCCGGCCGAGACGTACGACCGGGACCTGACCGCCTTCGCGGAGGCGGACAGCACCGACCGGGTGTTGCGCACCATGACGGTGGCGGACGCCCTGCGGCAGCTCAGCCAGTCGCACCGGGAGATCCTGGTGGCGACGTACTTCCGGGGCCGGACGGTGCCGGAGGCGGCCGAGGAGTTGGGCCTCCCGCTCGGCACCGCGAAATCACGGGTCTACTACGCGCTGCGCGCCCTGCGCACGGCTCTGCAGGAGAGGGGGGTGACGGAATGAGCCGGGCAGACCACATGGACGTCGCCGCGTACGCGCTCGGTGTGCTGGACGAGCACGACACGGAACGATTCGAGGAACACCTGGCGACCTGCTGGGCGTGCGCCGCCGAGTTGGAGACGATGGTGCCCGTGGTGGGCATGCTCTCCGACATCGACGGCGAGACGATGACCGCGCTGGAGCAGACCCAGACGAACCCTGCCCTGCTGGACCGGACGCTGGTGTCGGTCCGCGCCCACCGGCGCCGGACCCGGTTCCGGCAGATGCTCGCCACGGCCGCCGCGGTGGTGGTCTTCGGCGGCCTGACCGGCGTCGGGTTCTCCACCATCACCGAGGACAGCCGTCCCGGCGTGCAGGCGCAGCCGAGCATCGGCGCGCCGTCCGGTCCGCCGGTCACGTCCCGCCCCGCCGACCCGGGTGATCCACCCATCGGCGGGCCCGGGTCACAGCCGGAAGGCGAGAAGATCAACGAAACCGACGCCACCACCGGTGTCGAGGCGACGTTCTTCGTCGCGTCGAAGGACTTCGGCACCGGCGTCAACTTCATCCTCGGGAAACTGCCGGGTCCGCGGGTCTGCCGGCTCGTCGTGGTGCGGAAGAACAACACCACCGAGATCATCTCCACCTGGTCGGTGCCGGGTGGCGGGTACGGCACCAACCAGAGCCCCGGCCTACTGACCCTGGGTGCCGCCACGTCGACCCCGACCAGCGAGATCAAGCACTTCCAGGTGCAGTCGGTGGACGCGAACGGGGTGGCCAGCCCGCTGGTGACGGTCAAGCCGGACTGATCCGTACGACATTCGATCGGCGTCGGCCAGAATGGCCGGCGCCGATCCGTCGTACCGTTTTCCGTTTCCTGCTCGTGCCCACCCACGCATTCGCGGACCGTTCGGTTCAACGCGTTCGCGTGAAATTGACCACTGTCATCGATTAATCCTTGACAGTGAACCTCCCGTATTACCCGGTGAACTGACACGAATGAGGAGGGCACGTGGCAAAGATGAAGCGGACCGTCGTCGTCGCGAGCGCGATGGTCGCACTCACGGCCTGCGCTCCCGCGGGTTACAGCGGGGCGGACTCGAGCGCGGCCGAGCCGGTCGCCGTCGCCGCGGCCGAGCCCACCGCGTCGGTGGAGGCCGAGGCGTCGCCGGAGGCCGACGTCTCGGCGGCGCCCGAGGCGTCCACGGCCGCTCCGGTGCCCGCCGACGTCGAGCTCACCGAGGAACTCAACGGCAAGAAGGTCGCCCGGATGGGCAGCGTGGTCACCGACCAGGACGGCTTCATCCTGTACCGCTTCGACAAGGACACCAACGACCCGCCGGCGTCGAACTGCGTGGACAAGTGCGCCGAGGTCTGGCCGCCGTCGCTCACCGACGGCAACCCGCAGCTCAACGGCGTCTCCGATGACAAGGTCGGCACCGTCACCCGGCAGGACGGCACCCGGCAGATCACCCTGGACGGCTGGCCGCTGTACCGCTACATCGGCGACAAGAAGCCCGGCCAGTGGAAGGGCCAGGGCGTCGGTGGCACCTGGTTCGTGGTCTCCCCGAACGGCAAGAAGAACCTGAGCTGCATGCCGACCGGCACCCCGAAGCCGGTCGCCCCGCCGTCCGACGACGAAGGCAGCTCCGACTCGTACTGACCGTTCGTCCCGGCCCGGTGGTCGGCGGCGGCCGGGAGGGCCCGCGGCCGACCACCGTCGGATCCGCCGGGTCGGCGTACCGGCAACGCCCCGCCCGGCCCGTGGCGCCGGCCCGTCTGACGGGTCGGCGCCGCGACCCGTGGTTGTTAACAAGGGCCCCCGGTACCACGCCAGGCGTTAACCGGGGGCCCCTCCTTGCACCTAGCATGGCGGGGTGACCGTGACCGAACCCGCCGCCCGCCGGGTGCTGCGCCCGCCCGCCGGCTACCGGCTGGGCCCGACGGTGCGGTCGCTGACCTTCAGCCCGTACGACCCGTGCGCCCGGATCGCCGCCGGAACCTTCTGGTGGGCGACCCGCACCCCGGCCGGGCCGGCCACGCTGGCGTTGCGCGCGTCCGCCGGTGACCTGCTCGCCGAGGGGTACGGGCCGGGCGCCGACTGGGTGGTGGACTCCGCCGACGCGATCGCCGGCCTGCGTGACGACCTGACCGGGTTCGCCGAGCTGGCCGCCGCGCATCCCCTGGTCGCGGAGCTGGCCCGGCGGCACCACGGGATGCGGATGCCGGCCACCGGCCAGGTGTTCCGGAGCCTGCTGCGGGCGGTCTTCGAGCAGAAGGTCACCGGCAAGGAGGCCTACCGGGCGTACGCGGCCACCGTCCGGCACTTCCGCGCGGCGGCACCCGGCCCGTTGCAGCCGTTGCTGCTGCCGCCGGAGGCGGCGGCGGTGGCCGGCACGCCGTACTGGGTCTTCCATCCGTTCGGGGTGGAGCAGCGCCGGGCGGACACGCTGCGCCGGGTCGCCGCCGTCGCCGACCGGTTGGAGCGGTGCGCCGACTCCACCGAGGCGACCCGCCGGCTGACCTCGATCGCCGGCATCGGCCCGTGGACGGCTGCCGAGGTGGTCCGGGTCGCGTACGGCGATCCGGACGCGGTCAGCGTGGGCGACTACCACGTGCCGAACACGGTGGCCTGGGCCCTCGCCGGTGAGGCGCGCGGTGACGACGCCCGGATGCTGGACCTGCTGGAGCCGTTCCGGGGGCACCGGGGCCGGGTCTGCGGGCTGCTGGCGGCCGCCGGGATCCAGGCGCCGAAGTTCGGTCCCCGGGCGCCGATCCGCTCCTTCGCCCGGTTCTGACCGGCCGCGGCGCCCCGGGCCCGCCGGGGTCAGCGCGGTCGGGCGCAGAGCCGCCGCAGGGTCCGTCCCAGCCACCAGGCGTACGCCCGCTGGAAGGCCCTTCCGGCCGGCCCGGCGGCGCGCATCATCCAGCGGTCGGGGCGGCTGAACGCGCGGACCTCGAACCAGACCTCGCCGGACGGCTCCCGGGTGACGACGAACGCCTCCTCGCCGCGCGCCGGGTGGCCGGGCAGCGTGCCGTAGCCGAACCCGGCCCCGGTGGCGTCGTCGACGGCCCACACCACCTGGCAGGGCGCGGGCAGCCGCAGCGGGCCGACGCCGAGCCGGGCGACCACCCGTACGCCGGGCGCGGCCCGGTCGGCGGTGGCGTCGATGCCGATGCCGGCGGCCCGGTGCAGCCGCCAGGTGAGCACGGCCTGGCCGGCCGCCTCGAACGCGCCGTCGGGCAGGCGGACCCGGTGTCGCACGTGCCGCCAGCCGGCCGGCAGGTCCCCGGCGCGGGTGGCGCCGACGTGCGGGTAGGTCAGGTCCGGCACTCCGGCCCCCTTCGGATCGACGATCACCGTCCAGCCTACGGGCGGGGGCGGCGGGTCGCCGGGTGCCTGTGGTTGGCTGAGCCACGTGACGACCCCTCCGTTGATCGCGCCGGCCACCCTTCGGGACGCCGGGGAGATCCTCACCGTGCAGCGCGCGGCCTACCTCACCGAGGCACAGCGGTACGGCGACCCGTTCCTGCCGCCACTGACCGAGACGTTGGAGGAGGTCCGAGCGGTGCTGGCCGGGGCGCGCACGGTGCTGACCGCCCGGATCGGTCCCCGGCTGGTCGGCTCGGTGCGGGCCCACGTGGAGGCCGGTGTCGCGCACGTCGGCCGCCTCGCCGTCGCACCGGACCAGCAGGGCCGTGGCATCGGTGGGCGGCTGCTGCGCGCGATCGAGGCGATGCACGCCGCCCGGGCGGACCGGTTCGCGCTGTTCACCGGTGCGGGCAGTGACCAGAACCTCCGGCTCTACCAGCGGCACGGCTACCGGTTGGTCGGGCACCGGGACGACCCGAACGGCGTCCGGCTGGCGCTGCTGGAGAAGCCGTCGGTCAGCGCCGTCCGCTCCGGTGCCTGACCCGCGCGGTCCTCAGCCCTGTTCGCAGCGTCGGCGCAGGCCGTCCAGTTCCTGCCGCAGGTAGCGGCGCACCAGGTCGCCGTAGAGCCAGCCGACCGGTCCGGCGAGCGGGCCGGCCTGGTCGATCGCCAGCTCCACCCGGGTGCGCCCGTCCGGCAGCGGCACCACCCGGTGCTCGCCCCGACTGCGTACCCCGGGCGCGGTGGAGACCCAGGTGAAGGAGCGGCCGTCGGTCAGCTCGGTGACCCGCCACCGGGCCGGACGCAGTTTCGGCTGCTCGACCAGCGCGGTCGCGCCGACCGTGAGGGGGCCCGGTTCGGGTCGGTGCACCCGGCGCACCGAGGGCGTCCAGTCCGGCCACCCTTCGACGTCCACGAGCACCGCCCAGACCCGGGCGGGGTCGGCGTCGACCTCGGTGTCGGCCTCGAACCGCATGCTTCCTCCCGTGTGGTCCGGCGACGCCGAGGTGGCGCCGCCGGCGTACCGACGAGGTTGCCGTCCGGATCGTGACGACGGCATCCGCCGTCCGGGCGGTCCGGCCCCCGCGCGGGTCGGGCGGGTGCCGGTCAGGCGGCCTCGCGCAGGTCGGCCAGCTCCAGCGGGGTACGCGTGCGCAGCAGTTCGGCCAGCTCGGCGACCGAGCCGACCTCGCCGAGCACGTTCTTGCCGCCGCCGTGCGCCCGGGGGTAGCGGTGTACCAGCCGGTAGCGGTGGCGTCCCCGGATCAGCTCGACGCTCACCCGCCACCGCCCGCAGCACCCGCAGACCCACTCCGACACCCCGTGAAAGTAGCTCTGACCTGCTGTTATTCGATCCGGACCGGGAGCACCAGGCGGGACACCGCGGGACACCGCGCCCGGCGGGTCGACGTGATCCGCCTCACGTCTGTCGGTGCCGTCTGATTGACTGGTCGCCGTGGAGCTGCCGATCAACCCCCCGGTCGAGCCGATGCTGGCCAAGAGCGTGCCGAAGGTCCCCACCGCCCCGGGGATGACCTACGAGCCGAAGTGGGACGGCTTCCGGTGCATCGTGTTCCGCGACGGCGACTCCGTCGAGCTGGCCAGCCGGGGCGGCAAGCTGATGACGCGCTACTTCCCCGAGGTGGTCGAGCAGGCCCGACGCCAGCTTCCGGAGCGCTGCGCGGTCGACGGCGAGCTGATCGTGATCCGCCGGGACTCCCCGGACGGCCAGCCCCGGCTCGACTTCGAGCTGCTCGCCCAGCGCATCCACCCGGCCGCCTCCCGGGTGAAGCTGCTGGCCGAGACGACCCCGGCCGACTTCGTCGCCTTCGACCTGCTGGCCCTCGGCGACGAGGCGCTGCTGGAGCTGCCCTACCCGCAGCGGCGGGCCCGGTTGGAGGCGGCCCTGGCCGGGGTGCGCCCACCGGTGCACGTCACCCAGGTCACCACCGACCCGGAGACCGCGCACCGCTGGTTCGACGTCTTCGAGGGCGCCGGCCTGGACGGTCTCATCGCCAAGCCCGCCGACCTGCCCTACGAGCCGGGCAAGCGGCTGATGTTCAAGGTCAAGCACGCCCGCACCGCCGACGTGGTGGTGGCCGGCTTCCGGTGGCACAAGTCCGGCCCGGTGGTCGGCTCGCTGCTGCTCGGTCTCTACGACGACGGCGGGGTGCTGCACCACGTCGGGGTCAGCGCGTCGTTCACCATGGCTCGACGGGCGGAGCTGCTGGAGGAGCTGGCCCCCTACCGGGACCTCGCCGGGGAGCACCCGTGGGTGCACGGCGACCACGAGCGCGGCCAGCGCATCCCGGGCGGGGTCAGCCGGTGGACCGGCACGAAGAACCTGGAATGGGAGCCGCTGCGTCCCGAGCTGGTGGTCGAGGTGGGCTACGACGCGATGGAGGGCGAGCGGTTCCGGCACACCGCCCGCTTCGTCCGGTGGCGGCCCGACCGTGATCCCCGCTCCTGCCGCTACGACCAGCTCGACCGCCCGGTCCGGTTCGACGTGGACCAGGTGCTGCGCGGCGACCCGACGGTGACCGTGGGGTCGCCGGCCGGCTCCGCTTGACGTCGGGACACCGACCGGACCGCTTGACGTCGGGACACCGACCGGACCGCTTGACGTCGGGACACCGACCGGACCGCGTAGCCTGGCGCTCGACCCGACCAGGGAGGCTTGCCCGTGACCCGCACCATCGACCGGCTCCGCCGCTTCCGCCCCGCCCTCGCCGTGCTGACCGCCGCCGCGCTGCTCACCGCCGGCTGCACGCTGCCGGCGTTCGCGCCGAGCGGCGACGTCGACGCCGAGGCCGCCGCGCCGGGCTCCGCGCCGACCTGGCGGGCCTGCCCGGAGGTGCCGCAGGAACTGGTCGGGCGCAGCGCACCGGACATGCGCTACGAGTGCGCCCGGATCGAGGTGCCACGCGACTGGGGCACCGGCACCGGCGCCACCGCCGGTCCGGGCGCCGGCGAGACCTTCGAGATCGCCCTGCTGCGGGCGCGCTCGACCAAGCAGCGCGACCGGATCGGGTCGTTGGTCATCAACCCGGGTGGCCCCGGTGGGTCGGGCGTGGACACCGCGGTCTACCTGTCCTTCGGTCCGACGTTCGGCGGGCTGCCCGCCTCGATCACCGAACGTTTCGACATCGTCGGCTTCGACCCGCGCGGGGTGGCCCGGTCCAGCCCGGTGAAGTGCATCCCGGACGCCGACCTCGACGCGAGCTTCGGCTACGACCCCGACCCGGAGAGCCAGCAGTCGTTCGACGGGTTCGTCGCGCTGGCCCAGCGGATCGGTCGCGGCTGCGGCGACAAGTACGGCGACCAACTCCCGCTCTACGCCACCGAGCAGGCCGCCCGGGACATGGACGCGGTGCGGGCCGCGGTCGGCGACGACAAGCTCACCTACCTCGGCTACTCGTACGGCACGTTGCTCGGCGCCACCTACGCGCAGCTCTACCCGCAGCGGGTGCGGGCGCTGGTGCTGGACGGCGCGGTCGACCCGCGGCAGGGTCTCGTCGCCTCCTCGGAGAGCCAGGCGAAGGGCTTCGAGCGGGCGTTCACCAACTTCACCCGGTGGTGCGCGGCCAACGCCGGTCGCTGCCCGATCGCACCGGACGCCCGGGCGGCGGTGACGTCGGCGATCGACAAGGCCCGGGTGTCCCCGGTCAAGGGCGACGACGGGCGGGAGGCCACCCCGGGCTGGGTCTTCTACGCGGTGATCTCCTCCCTCTACACCGAGTCGGGGTGGCAGGAACTGGGCCAGGCCATCGACCAACTGGAGGGCGGCGACGCGACCGAGGTGTTCCGCCTCGCCGACGCGTACGCCGGGCGCGAGCCGGACGGCAGCTACTCGAACCTCTTCGACGCCAATCTCGCGGTGAACTGCGCCGACGAGGAGGAGAAGCCCAGCCGGGAGCAGATCCGCCAGCTCCAGTCACGGTGGCGCACGGCGTACCCGCTGTTCGGTCCCGCGCTGGCCGTGGGCATGCTGTCCTGCACCGAGTGGCCGGGCGGGCGGGACCCGTACCCGACCGGGCGGGCCGACGGGGCACCGCCGATCCTCGTGGTCGGCACCACCGGCGACCCGGCCACGCCCTACGAGCAGACCCCCGCCCTGGCCGACATGCTCGGGGTGGGCCGGGTGCTCACCTGGGACGGCGAGGGGCACACCGCCTACCCGCAGACGCCCTGCATCACGTCAGCGGTCGACGCCTACCTGATCGGGTTGACCGTTCCCAGAGCGGGGCTGCGCTGCCCGGCCCGCTGACCGGGGGCTCCGGCGGCAGCTCCGGCAGCTCGATGTCGTTGCGCCGGGCGATCTCCTCCAGCAGGGCCCGCATCCGGCGGACGTCGGCCTTCAGCTGTTCCTGCTCCTCGTGCTCGAAGGCGTCGTCGTCGACGATGAGCCGGCTGGCGAAGTGCGCGGTGATCAGCGGGATGACCAGCAGCACCATGGTCGAGATGAGCAGCGCGGCCAGCGTCCGGCCGGCCCAGGTGGTCGGCGAGATGTCGCCGTAGCCGACCGTGGACGCGGTCACCACCGCCCACCACACCGCGTCCGCGGGGCTGCGGTTCTCCACCTGGCCGTAGATGATGCCGGCCACGACGATCATCAACAGGTACGACATGATCAGGGTGCGCGGCGAGTTCGCGAACCACACCAGCCCCCGGTAGATCCACCGGAACGGCCGCAGCAGGAGGTCCATGGGGCCCCATGCTGCCCGGTGACCGCAACCGCCGCCCGGACATCCGCCGGTGTCGCTGTGCCAGGCTCACGGTCATGAGCGATGTGATCTTCCGGACGGCGGTCCGGGCCGACCTGCCCGCCGTGCTCGACCTGCTGGCCGACGACGCGCTGGGGCGCAGCCGAGACGTCGGCGAGGTCGACGACGGGTACGAGAGGGCGTTCGCCGACATCACCGCCGACCCGCGCAACCACCTGGTGGTGGCCGACGCCGACGGTGAGGTGGTCGGGTGCATGCAGCTGACGTACATCCCGGGGTTGAGCCGGCACGGCGCCGAGCGGCAGTTGATCGAGGCGGTCCGGGTCCGGTCCGACCAGCGCGGTCGGGGGCTGGGCCGGGAGATGATCGGGTGGGCGGTCGACCGGGCCCGGGAGCGGGGCTGCCGGCTGGTGCAGCTGACCACCGACAAGTCCCGCCTCGACGCGCACCGTTTCTATCTCGGCCTGGGCTTCGTCGCCAGCCACGAGGGCATGAAACTCGCCCTGTAACTCGAATCCCCGCCCAACCCCGGCCAGCCACTGCCGATCATGAGGTTGACGGGCGGATTGAAGATCAACGCACCCTTCAACCTCATGATCGACGCGGGGTTGGGGTGGGTGGGCGTTCCCAGTGCAGGCCGGTGGCCTCGACGGCGGCGGCCAGCCGTTCGGCGAAGCGGTCGACGCTGCCGTCCAGCGCGGCGAGGTCGGCCGGGCCGAGCAACGACACCGGGCCGTCGTCGGTCACCGCCAGCACGCACGGCGTACGCCCCTCGCTGGCCGCGCGGATCTCCGGGCTGCGCTCGTTGAGGTGCACCAGGTCGACCGGTACGCCCAGTTCGGGAACGAGGTGCCGCCACTCGCGCTTGCGGCCGAGCGCGCCGTGGGTGATGTCGCACAGCGCGCACTCGGCGGTGCCCCGGACCTTGCCGACGACGTACGCCAGCTCGCCCCGCAGGCCGCCGTCGGCGTGGTAGACGCCGACCAGTCGCCGGATCACGCCGCTCTGGGAGGTCATGGTGGCCAGTGTGCCCGGCTCCGAACCCGTTGCCGAACCCGCGGGCCGAGGGCGACCGGCTCGGACAAGGTGCCGCTACCTGGATGTCGAACGGGCGGCGATTGCTAGAGATATCTTTCTAAAGTAATCTCTAGCATGTGACCGAAGAGGCACCTGAGCGTTCGACGAAGCTCACCGACCCACGCACCCTGCGGGCGTACGCGCATCCGCTGCGAATGCGACTGATCGGCCTGCTGCGCAGCGACGGCCCGATGACCGCGACCCAGGCCGCAGCCCGGCTCGACGACAACGTGCCGAACTGCTCGTTCCACCTGCGCCAGCTCGCCAAGTACGGGTTTGCCGAACGCGTCCCCGGGGCCGACGCGCGGGAACGACCCTGGCGGGCCACCACCCAATACACGTCCTGGGACGACGACTCCGACGACCCCGCCATGAAGGCCGCCACAGACCAGCTCAACAGCGTGATGCTCACTCTCTTCGTGCAACGCGCGCAGGACTACCTCGCGGTCCGCGGCGACGAGCCGGTCGAATGGCGGGCCGCCGCGGGATTCGGTGACGCGCTGCTGCACGTCACCGCCACCGAGCTGCGCGAGCTCACCGAGGAGGTCGACGCCCTGCTGGCCCGGTACGACGAACGGATCACCGACCCGGCGAGACGACCGCCCGGGTCTCGCCCGGTGCAGATCATCCAGATGGCGGTGCCGCGTGGGCCCGTACCCCCTGAGGATCAGTGAGCGGAGACGGACCGTGACTGAACCCCTCGTCCTGGCCCATCCGGCACCGCCGCGCCGGCCGCGCATCCCGCGACTGCTGCAGCAGACGGCCTTCCGCCGCTACTGGTCCGCGCAGACCGTCTCGCTCTTCGGCGACCAGATCACCGTGCTCGCCGTGCCGCTGCTGGCCGTGCTCGCGATCGGCGCCGGGCCCGCCGAGATGGGCTACCTGACAGCCACCGCGCTGCTACCGAATCTGCTCTTCTCCCTGCCGGCCGGCGCCTGGGTGGACCGGTACCCGCACCGACGCCACGTGATGATCGTCGCCGATCTCGGCCGGGCGGGCCTTCTGCTGGCCGTGCCGCTGCTGTGGTGGGCGGATGCGCTGACCTTGCCGCTGCTCTGTGTCGTGGCCTTCCTGATCGGGACTCTGTCGGTGTTCTTCGAGGTGGCGCACAGCAGTCTGTTCGCCGCCCTGGTCCGGCGACCCGACTACGTGGACGCCAGTAGTCTGATCAACGGCAGCAGAGCCATGTCGTACGTGGCCGGCCCGAGCATCGGCGGCGTACTCGTACAGGTGCTCACCGCCCCGGTCGCACTGGTCGCCGACGTGCTCACCTACCTGACGTCGGCTGTCTTCCTGGCCCGGACGAGGGTCACCGAGCGTCCCGTACAGACCGGCCCCGGCCTGGGCATGGCTGCCGGCGTACGGTACGTGGCCCACTCTGCGGTGCTACGGGCGATCCTGCTCGGAACCACCACGCTCAACCTGTTCAACTACATGTTCGCCGCGCTCTTCGTGCTGTACGTGACCACCGAGCTGGACGTCTCCCCCGGCCTGTTGGGACTGATCATCGGGGCCGGCGCGTTGGGCGGACTGCTCGGCGCAGCCGTCACCGGCCCGATCAGTCGCCGGATCGGGATCGGTCCCGCGGTGATCCTTGGCCTCGTCGTCTTCCCGGCCCCACTGATCCTCGTGCCGCTGGCCGGTGGGCCGCGGCCGCTGGTGCTCGGGCTGCTGATCACCGCCGAGTTCGTCTCCGCGCTGGGCGTCATGGTCCTCGACATCGCCGCCGGATCGGTGCAGATCGCGGCCACACCGGAGACGATGCTCGCCCTGGTCTCAGGTTTCAAACGCACCGTCAACTACGGCATCCGGCCCGTCGGCGCCCTGATCGGCGGGGCGCTCGGCGCCGCGATCGGGGTACGGCCCGCCCTCTGGATCGCCACCCTCGGTGCCCTGCTCGGGGTGCTCTGGGTTCTCTTCTCCCCGCTGAGCACCATGCGTCAACTACCGGAGGAGTGCTGACCTGCCGCGGCGAGCTCGATCGGCCGCAGGACGTCGGGGTCGTGCCTGGCGTGGTGCTCGCCGACGGGTTCGCCGCTCAGTCGGTGGTTCCCCTGTTCAGGTCTCGATCTCGGGACGGCTGCACCCGCTTGGGCTCGCCGGGCATTTTCGGGTGGTCCGGCGGGTACGGCAGGTCGCCCTGTCCGGCGGCGGCGTCCCGGTCGGCCCACTCCAGCAGCGGGGTGATGTCCCACCCGGTGTCGTCGATGCCGGCGTGCGGGTCGCCGCGCTCGGCCAGCCGGGCCGGGACGCTGCGCAGGTCGAAGTCGTCCGGGTCGACGTCGGGCAGCTCGTCCCAGGTGACCGGGGTGGACACGGTGGCTCGGGCGTTGGCGCGCAGCGAGTAGGCGCAGGCGATCGTCCGGTCCCGGGCCATCTGGTTGTAGTCGACGAAGACCCGGCTGCCGCGCTCCTCCTTCCACCAGGCGGTGGTGACCAGCTCGGGCCGGCGTCGCTCCAGCTCCCGGGCCAGCGCGATGGTGGCCCGGCGGACCTCGGTGAACGTCCACCGGGGCGCGATGCGCAGGTAGACGTGGACACCCCGCCCGCCGGAGGTCTTGGGCCAGCCCGGCACGCCCAGCTCGTCGAGGATGCCGCGCAGCTCGGTCGCGGCGGTGGCGGCGTCGGCGAAGTCGGTGCCGGGCTGCGGGTCGAGGTCGACCCGCAGCTCGTCGGGCTGGTCGGCGTCGGCGGCACGCACCGGCCACGGGTGGAACACGACGGTGCCCATCTGCGCCGCCCAGGCCACGTGGGCCAGGTCGGTCGGGCAAAGCTCGTCGGCCGGCCGGCCGCTGGGGAAGGTGATCCGCGCGGTGTCGATCCACGGCGGCACCCCTCGGCTGGGCACCCGCTTCTGGTAGAACGCCTCCCCCTCGATCCCGTCCGGGAAGCGCTGGAGGGTGGTGGGCCGGTCGCGCAGGGCGCGCATGATCCCGTCCTCCACCGCCAGGTAGTAGTGGAAGACGTCGGCCTTCGTGTAGCCGCGCGCCGGAAAGATCACCCGATCGGGACTGGTCAACCGGACCGGGTGTCCGGCCACCTCGATCTCCTCGGCCGCGCTCTTCGTGCCACCCATTGCGCGACCATATGCGACGGGTGCGACGTCCGACGTACCGTTGGGGGGTGAGTCTTGACGACAGCGAACTGCCCCGCACCGAGGAAGAGTGGCGGGTCCGGCTCAGCCCCGAGGAGTTCCGGGTGCTGCGCGAGGCCGGCACCGAGCGCCCGTGGACCGGCGAGTACGTGGAGACCAAGACACCCGGGGTCTACCACTGCCGGGCCTGTGGCCTGGAGCTGTTCTCCAGCGACACGAAGTTCGACTCGCACTGCGGGTGGCCGAGCTTCGACGACGCCATCCCGGGTCGGGTCAAGGAGATCGAAGACCGCAGCCTCGGGATGAGCCGCACCGAGATCCGCTGCGCCCGGTGCGACAGCCACCTGGGGCACGTCTTCCACGGCGAGGGCTTCACCCCGAAGGACACCCGGCACTGCGTCAACTCGGTCTCCATCCGGCTGGAGCCACGCGCCGCCTGACCGGGTTCGACCGGCTGTGGCCGACCCGGGGGGCGCGGTCACCGGGCGGCCGGCAGGGTCGCGATCAGGTCGACCTGGGCGTCCCGGGACCGGGCCACCCGTTCGGCCAGCTCCCGCACGGGCGCGCTGCCCCCGACGGCGAGGTGGGCCCGGGCGAGGTCCGCCGCCGCCCGCTGGTGCGCGGTCAGCAGCGTACCGAGGGTGGGGTCGACCTCGGCGGGCCCGGCCCGGCGCAGCCGCTCCAGGTCGTCGGCGTCGGCGTGCCCGGCGTGGTCGTGCCGGCCCCCGGCGGTGGGCCGGCCGGCATCGCGCAGCCAGGTGCGCGCGGTGCGCAGCTCGTCGGTCTCGGTGGCCTCGACGGCCGCGACGAGCGTCCGGAGCTGCGGATCGGTGACCCGGCCGGCGACCGCGCGGGTCAGCTCCAGGGTGCGCTCGCTGTGCGCCACGAACGCCTGGAGGAACGGCGCGTCGACCCCTTGGAGACCGACCGGGGTCGCGGCGGGGGTGGGCCCGGGGTCACCGTCGCCGCCGGCGCAACCGGCGGCGAAGAGCAGGACGACGAGCAGGACGTACGCGACACGGCGGGTCATCGGCGAGCCTCCGATCGGCGGTCGGCGGGTGCGGCGCGCTCTGGGTACGGGCCGCACCCTCCTGCGGTCAGACCTGGGTCCAGAGCGCCGGGGTGTACGGCGGCTCCCACCCGGCGATCGCGGTGTGCGCCTGGCGGCACCGGTAGCTCGACCCGCCGAAGGTGACCTGGTCACCGACCTGGTAGGCGCGGCCCGCCGTCCACGTGCCACCCGGGGCGGGTGGCGGCGCGGTGGTGGGTGCGGCGGTCGGCGTCGGGCTGGGGCTGCTCGGTGGCGGGGTGGTCGGCGCGGGGCCGCCGCCACCGCCGACCTGGAGGTCCACGCAGGAGTAGAAGGCGTTGCCGGTGTCGGCGATGTTCCACACCGCGAGGACCTTCTGCCGGCCGGCGTACCCGCCGAGGTTCACCGTGTGCGACACGGACGCACCCGGCTGCTGGCCCCCGCCGTTGAACACCGCGACCCGGGTGTTGCCGATGAAGTACTCCCAGTTGCTGGTGGCGTGGCGGGCGGTGTTGGTCCAGGTGAAGGTGACCGAGCTGCCGACGCTGGTGGCGGGCCAGCCGCGGCTGTCGTCGTTGAGGACGGCGAAGTGGCTGATGCCGGCGTGGCAGCTGCGCAGGCCCTTGGGGCCTTCGACGCTCTGCGGTTCCCATCTGATCTGGCCGCAGTCGGCGACCCGGCCCTGCGCGCAGAGGGCCTGCCGGCTGGGCGGGCCGGACACGTACCCGTGGGCCTGGGCGGGTGCGGCGACCGCGAGTGAGGCGAGGACCGCGCCCGTCGCGAGCAGCGGGAGGGTCATTCTTCGACGCATGGTGGCAACTCCTTCGCACGTGGTGCTGCAGGGATGACTACCACCAAGTTAATTTAAACCTTGTTAACAGTAAAGACTCTTGTCGATGAGGGTGGCACCTCAGAGCACCAGGAGGCTGCCCTTCTCGTCCACCCGGTCGGCGGCGTCGTCGTCCAGCCAGAGGCCGCCGGTGGCGAGGTAGCGGAACCGGTACTCCCCCGGCCCCAATCTGACCGTGACGGTGCGGGTGCCGTCCCGGCGGGCGACGAGTTCGTGCCGGCCCGGCTCCCAGTCGTTGAAGCAACCGACGACGCTCACCGCGCCGGGCGGGGTGTTCCGGGGAAGGCAGAAGGTCACCCGGGTCTGGTTGCCGAAGAGCTTGTTCCGCTTGATCACGATTTCCTCCGGGGTCGAGACCTGCACCCGGTCCAACGCCCGACACGCCGAGGACGACTCGCCGCAAAACCGCACCAGATTCCCGGTTCGGGCACCGAAACCCGTCCATCGCCGGAAGCTATACCCAATTGTCACTTTCGGGGGGTTTGTGATGGCGACCTGCGAGGTCTGCGGCAACGACTACTGGATGGCCTTCGAGGTGCACACGGTGAGCGGGGACGTGCACACCTTCGACTCCTTCGAGTGCGCGATCCACAAGATGGCACCCGTCTGCGAGCACTGCCAGATCAAGATCGTCGGTCACGGCGTCGAGGTGTCCGGGCGCTTCTTCTGCTGCGGACACTGCGCCCGCGCCGAGGAGGGCGACCAGGGCGCCCAGATCCGCGACGCCGTCGGCGCCCGCCCCGCCTAGTGCGGCGACAATGGATTCCTGACCGCTTCGCGGCCTGCAACCCCGGGGCCTGGTCTGGCGGGTGCGCAGTCCGGTCTGATCCGCGTGCGACGCGCCGACGTCGAGTCGGTGCCGGATGACGGCCTCGGCGCAGTTGGCGTCGTCGATGCCACCGCGCTGAGCAGCGATACCGTCGCACCGTTCGGTCGGCGGCGCGCGCCGGCGGCCGGGAGGTCGTGGTCAAGCTGGGTCTGATGATCGCCGAAGCTCCGAGCCAAGGTCAGGCCGACCGCAGCGCCGAGCCCGCGTAACTGAAGACCTTCTCCGGCGACAGTCGGATCCACGAGGACGCCCAGGACATCTCCTGCCGCGCGGTCCGCAGCACCCCTTGGTCGGGTCGGTCGACGACGGCGGGCCCTTCGAGGATCACCAACGCATGGGTCGGCCCGTCGCCTTCGATCATGACCACGGACGCCCAGGGATGTGCGGCCACGTTGGCGAGACGAACAGCGCCGCCGGTGACCGGCAGCCACACCGACCGGTGGTGCAGGACGAGCCCGGTGGGTACGGCGTGCGGACGACCGTCGGTCCGGCTGGTGGCGAGCACGCCGTAGCGACCGCTGGTGAGCTGGGCGACCAGTTGCGGACCGCTCATCCGGTTCTCTGGCGGGTAGGCGCCCTCCGTGGCGGGCCGGGCGCGGCGAAAGGTGGCTTCCTGCACCTCCGCGAGCCAGTGCCCGACGTGACACAGGTCGGACTCCGCACCGATCGCCTGCTCCCCGGTGCGCATCTCCGTTCTTGACGACTGATCCTCCACAATGCATCATGTTAAACGATTAACATGAGGAGGGTCATGGGTAACCGGACAACCCTGCGTTCTGTCGCCGAGGCGGCCGGGGTCTCGACGGCGACGGTGTCGTACGCCTTCAACCGTCCGGACCGGTTGTCCGGTGAGATGCGGTCGCGGATCCTGGCGGTGGCACGCGAGCTCGGTTACCCCGGACCGGACGCCGCGGCGCGGTCGTTGCGGACCGGGCGGGCCAATGCCATCGGTGTCATCTTCACGACCGAGTTGACGTACGCCTTCAGCGATCCCTACGTCCTCGCCCTGCTCGGCGGACTCGCCGAGACCCTGGCGCACAGCCGTACCAGTCTGGTGCTCATCCCGTTCGCGCCGGTCATCGCGGGGCTCAGCGACGTGGAGGTACGCGAGTCACTCGACGCCGTGCATCGGGCGGTCATCGACGGTGCGGTGGCCGACGGGCTCACCGACGACCATCCGGCCGTCCGCGCCCTGTCCGACCGTTCGCTTCCCCTGGTCCGCTCCTCCGACACGGCGGCAGGTCGCTGCGTGCTGATCGACGATCGGCAGGCGGGTCGGGAGATCGGACGCCACCTCGCCGACCTCGGCCACCGCGAGGTCGCGGTCGTCGTCTCCTCCCCACGCGAACCCGGCTGCCCCATCCCGCCCGCGGAAGAGGCAGCCCTCCACCCGTACTCACGGCACCGGCTCGCCGGCATCCGCGAGGCGCTGCCCGCCGGGTCCCGGGTGCCCGTCGTGAGTGGAGGACGCAACGCCGACGCCGCCGGGCGCATCGCGGCGACAGCGATCCTCGCGGCCCCCGACCGCCCGACGGCGATCGCCGCGGACAGCGACGTGCTCGCCGCCACCGCCGTCGAGGTCGCCACCGCCCAGGGTCTCCGCGTCGGACACGAGCTTTCGATCACGGGCTTCGACGACGTCCCTCTGGCGGCCTCGACCGGGTTGACCACCATCCGTCAGCCCATCCACGAGAAGGGTCGGCTGATGGCGCGCATGTTGCTCGACCCTGACAACACGCCGGATCGCGTGACCCTGCCGATCGAACTCGTCGCCCGCTCCAGCACCGGCCCCGTTCCGAGTCACCGACTTCACGGAGGAACGTGAGATGACCCTTCGACAGGCTCCCCCGCTGGAAGACATCGGTCCCACGACCTGGTGGCGGATCGACACCCTCGATCTCGACGCGTACCTGCGTCGGGTCGACCATCGGGGGCCGATCACACCGGACGGCACAACCCTGCGGACCCTGCACCGGGCCCACATCGCCGCGATCACGTTCGAGAACCTGGACGTGATGCTCGGCCGGGGCGTCGAGGTGGACCTGCCGCGGGTGCAGGACAAGCTCGTCCACGCCGGCCGCGGCGGGTACTGCTACGAGCACGGGGTGCTCTTCGGAGCGGTACTCCAGCATCTCGGGTATCGGGTGGACCGACTGCTCGCCCGCACCGGCGACCCGGCCGACCAGCCGCGTCCGCGCTCGCACCTGGTCCTGCGGGTCGACGACGGCGACCAGGTGTGGCTGGCCGACGTGGGCTTCGGCTCCGGCCTGCTCGAACCGCTGCCGCTGGTCGAAGGTGCCCCGCAACGCCAAGGTGCGTGGGAGTACCAGCTCCGGCGCGGCGCGGACGGTGCCTGGCGGCTGCGGGAGCGGACCACCGACACCTGGACCACGCTGCTGACCTTCACCGAGGAACCGCAGTACCCGGTCGACGTCGAGGTCGCCAACCACAACACCGCCACCAGCACCCACTCGCCATTCACCCAGCAGTGCGTCGTCGTGCGCAAGGACGACAGGGCGGTCCGGCGGCTCATCGGCCGCGACTACAGCGAGGAACGCCCCGGCGCCACGACCCGCGCCCGGTCGCTGTCCGACGAGGAGTACGGCGCCGTGCTCGGCACCGAATTCGGTCTCGCCCTGAACCCGCCGGAGATCCGAGCACTCGTCGCCACCCTCTCCCTGCCCGGCGAGGACCGCCGCACCGCCCCGGACCTGGGACTCCGACCGTCGACAGGAGATCTCGATGCGTGACCCCTACTCCCTCGCCGTCATCACCGCCAGCGTCCGCGCCGACCGGATCGGCCCGACGGTGGCACGGTGGTTCCTGCGCCACCTCGACCGGCACACCGACGCCGTCGTGGACCACGTCGACCTCGCCGAACTCAACCTCCCCGACGATCTGGCCGGTGGTGGAGACGCCGAGCGGTTCACCAAACGTGTCGAACAGGCCGACGCCTTCGTCGTCGTCACGCCCGAGTACAACCACGGCTATCCCGGCCCCCTGAAGACGGCCGTCGACACACCGTACGAACAGTGGCGGGCCAAGCCCCTCGGCTTCGTCTCCTACGGCGGCGCCTCCGGCGGTCTGCGCGCGGTGGAACAGCTACGGAACGTCTTCGCCGAACTGCACGTCCCCACCATGCGCACCAGCGTCCTGATCCCGAACGTGCACGACGCGTTCGACGACGACGGCGAGCTACGCGACCCCGCGCCGGTCGAAGCCGCCCTCGCCGAGATGGTGCGCCAGCTGAACTGGTGGGCCCGCACCCTGGCCGCCGCCCGCGCCGACCGTCCGTACGACTGCTGAACCGAGAGCAACGGGGACCCAACGATGATCATCCGCCCGTACCAGCCCGACGACCGCGACGCCGTACACGACATCTGCATCCGCACCGCCGACGCCGGCGAGGACGCCTCGACCTCCTACGCCGACCCGAACATCCTGCCCGAGATCTTCGCCCACCCTTACACCCACCTCGACCCCGACCTGGCCTTCGTCCTCGACGACGGTGGCCGGGCCGCCGGATACGTCCTCGGCACCGCGGACACCCGCGCGTTCGCCGCCCGGTTCCGCAACGAGTGGCTACCCCTGGCCACCGCCCGGTATCCGCCGCCCACGGGCGATCCCACCACACCGGACGCCGTCATGGCGCACCTGCTGCACACACCCGAGCGCATGGTGCTGCCGGAACTCGCCGCCCACCCTGCCCACCTGCACATCGACCTGCTTACCGGCTACCGGAAGTCCGGACACGGCCGGGCTCTCGTCAGCCGCTTCGTCGCAGCCCTGCGCGAACGCGGCACATCCGCCCTGCACGTCGGGATGGTGACCGCCAACCACCAGGCCCGGCCCTTCTACGACCGACTCGGATTCCGACCGCTCCCCGTCGCCGATCCTGGACCACTCACATACCTCGGGTTGGCGGTGTGGTCGCCCCAGGACGGGGACTCACCGTAAGCGAGCGGTAAGGGTGGTGGGCCGGAAAGGCGGGCTAGCATCCCGGCATGCCCGTCACGCGTACCCGACTGGTCGCCATCGCCCTGGCCACCGCCGTGCTGGCCCTCACCGCATGCGGCGGCGCCGACGGCACGCCTCCGGCAGCCGCGCCGCAGACCTCCACCCCCGCCACCGCGAGCGCAACCGGCGGCCCGACGACCGAGGCCGGCGCGGGCGCCACCGCGAGCCCGACCGCCGGTGCCGTGCCAGAGACGCTCGACTTCACCGCCCGCACCCTGGACGGCGTCGAGTTCGCCGGGAGCAGTCTCGCCGGCAAACCGGCGGTGCTGTGGTTCTGGGCGGCGTGGTGCACCCGCTGCCGGGGTGTCGCCGACTCGGTCGCCGCCGTGCAGCGGGACAACGCCGACCGGCTGACCGTGCTCGGGGTGGCCGGTCTGGGCAGCGGCGACGAGGCGATGCGGCGTTTCGCCCGGGACACCGGCATCACCGGCTTCCCCAGCCTGGCCGACGACGACGGTACGGTGTGGCGGCGGTTCGGCGTGACCAGCCAGGAGCACTACGTGCTGCTCGACTCCACCGGCAAGGTCCGGCACAACGGTCCGCTCTCCCAGGCCGACCTGCGCCGACGCGTCGCCGAGCTGAGCTGAGCCGAGATGACCGACGCCCCGTACGGCCTCGCGCTCGGCGCCGGCCTGCTCGCCGCCGTCAACCCGTGCGGGTTCGCGTTGCTGCCCGCGTACCTGTCGATGCTGGTGCTCGGTGACGGCCCGGCGGACCGGCGCGGGCCGCTCGCGCCGGTGGGCCGGGCGCTGGCCCTGACCGGCGCGATGACCCTCGGGTTCGTCGCGGTGTTCGGCGCGTTCGGGCTGCTCGCCGGGCCGGCGGCGGACGCTGTGGCGCGCCGGCTGCCCTGGGTGTCGGTGGCGATCGGCCTGGCGCTGGTGGTGGCCGGCGGCTGGCTGCTCGCCGGCCGGCAGCTGCCCACGTTCGCGCCGCGCCTGGCCACCGGGCCGCAGGTACGGCGGCGGTTCGGCTCGATGGTGCTCTTCGGCGCGGCGTACGCGATCGCCTCCCTCGGCTGCACCATCGGCCCGTTCCTGGCCGTGGTGGTCGCCGGTTTCCGGGCCGGCAGTCCGCTGGCCGGGCTGGGCCTGTTCGTGACGTACGCGATCGGCATGGGCCTGGTGGTCGGCGCGGCGGCCCTGGCGGTGGCCCTGGCCCGGGAGTCGCTGGTGCGCCGCACCCGGCGGGCCGCGCCGCTGCTCGGCCGGGTGGCCGGTGCGCTGCTGGTGCTGACCGGCGGCTACGTCGCCTGGTACGGCTGGTACGAGATCCGCCTCTTCGGCGGGAGGGCCACCTCCGACGGGGTGGTCGACGCCGCCGGCCGGGTGCAGACCGCGCTCGCCGGGCGGCTGGACGGGCTGGGTCCGTGGTGGGTCGCGGCCGTCGCCGCCGCGCTGCTCGCGGTCGCCGCCGTCGTCACGGTGGTACGCCGCCGGCGCGCCGCCGAGCGCCCGGCCCCCGCCGCGGAGCCGGTCGACGTCGGCTGAGCCTACGATCGCGGGGTGTCTGACACCCCCGAGCTACGGTCCGCCGCTTTCGCCGAGCTGGACACGCGCACCTTCCACGACCTGCTCCGGCTGCGCATCGACGTCTTCGTCGTCGAGCAGGCCTGCCCCTACCCGGAACTGGACGGGCGGGACGTCGAGCCGGGCACCCGGCACCTGTGGCTGGCCGGGGACGCCGGGCCGCTCGCGTACCTGCGGATCCTGGCCGACCCGGGCGGCGTCGCCCGGATCGGTCGGGTGGTGGTGGCGCCGGCCGCGCGCGGCGGCGGCCACGCCGGGCGGCTGATGACAGCGGCCCTGGCCGAGGTCGGCGACCGGCCGTGCGCGCTGGAGGCGCAGTCGCACCTGGTCGACTTCTACGCCCGGCACGGGTTCACGGTCACCGGTCCGGACTACGTCGAGGACGGGATCCCGCACACCCCGATGCGGCGGAGTCCATTGACCTAGAACGATGGATGTGGGAATCTGCGGGCGGAGCCAGCACGAGAGCCACGCGGCCGGCCCGGGAGGGGCAACTCCCGGCGTGACCGGGCGTCGCCGTACTGATCCCTACCCCGGAGGGCTCACGTGTCCACTCCGCTCCGATCACCCCGACTGCTCTGGCCGCTCGCCGTCGTGGCGACGGCCGTGCTGCTGCTGACCACCGCACTGGCCAACCCGGTCGCCGCGCACGGGTCGGTGGTCGACCCCGCGTCCCGCAACTACGGCTGTTGGCAGCGCTGGGGCAGCGACTTCCAGAACCCCCGGATGGCCACCGAGGACCCGATGTGCTGGCAGGCCTGGCAGGCCAACTCGAACGCGATGTGGAACTGGAACGGCCTGTACCGGGAAGGTCTCGCCGGCAACCACCAGGGCGGCATCCCCAACGGCCAGTTGTGCAGTGGCGGCCGGGCCGAGGGCGGGCGGTACGACTCCCTCGACGCGATCGGGGCCTGGCGGACCACGCCGGTGGCCAACAGCTTCCGGGTCCGTCTCTTCGACGGCGCCAGCCACGGCGCCGACTACATCCGGGTGTACGCGACGAGGCAGGGCTTCGACGCGCTTACCGAGCCGCTGGGCTGGGACGACCTGGAACTGGTCGGCCAGATCGGCAACACCCCGGCGTCGCAGTGGCGGCCGGACACCAACGGTGTCTCCATCGACATCCCGGCGAACGCGCCCGGACGCTCGGGTCGGCACATCGTCTACACGATCTGGCAGGCCAGCCACTCCGACCAGTCGTACTACCTGTGCAGCGACGTGACCTTCGGCGGAGGCTCGACCCCGCCGCCGACCACGCCGCCGCCGACCACCCCGCCGCCCGTCACTCCCCCGCCGTCCACGCCGCCGCCCGTCACTCCGCCGCCGTCCACGCCGCCGCCGATGACGCCGCCGCCGGCCGGCGCGTGTACGGCCACCTACCGGGTGACCAGCCAGTGGTCCGGCGGTTTCCAGGGTGAGGTGACGGTGACCGCCGGCGGCGGTGCCGTGTCGAACTGGTCGGTGACCTGGCTCCTCGCCGACGGGCAACAGGTCAACCAGGCCTGGAACGCCACCGTCAGCACCAGCGGCAGCCGGGTCGTCGCCCGCAACGTGGCCTACAACGGCTCCCTCGGCGCCCGCGCGAGCACCACCTTCGGCTTCCTCGGCTCGTCCGGCGGCAGCAACCCGGTCCCGCAGTTGACCTGCACCGCCACCTGAGACCCGGCCGGGGTCGCGTTCCACTCCCTCCGGCGCGCGACCCCGGCCGGCCCGGGCTCGACCGGCGACCGTCGCCGCGACGGCGAACGGCGTTAAGAAGGGGCCCTTCCTCTACGCCAGGCGTTAATAAGGGGCCCTTCCTTACACCAAGCCGTTGACGATGTCGGCTACCGAGCGGCGGCGGCCGGTGTAGAACGGCACCTCCTCGCGGACGTGCAGGCGGGCCCGGGACGCGCGCAGGTCCCGCATCAGGTCGACGATCCGGTGCAGCTCGTCGGCCTCGAAGGCGAGCAGCCACTCGTAGTCGCCGAGCGCGAACGAGGCGACCGTGTTGGCGCGGACGTCGGGGTAGCCGCGGGCCATCTGGCCGTGCTCGGCGAGCAGTTCCCGGCGCTCGGCGTCGGGCAGCAGGTACCACTCGTACGACCGCACGAACGGGTAGACGCACAGGTAGGAGCGGGCCTCCTCACCGGCCAGGAACGCCGGGATGTGGCTCTTGTTGAACTCCGCCGGGCGGTGCAGCGCCATCTGCGACCAGACCGGGGTGAGGGCCCGGCCCAGGGTGGTGCGGCGGAAACGCAGGTACGCGTCCTGGAGGGCGTCGCTGGACGCGGAGTGCCACCAGATCATCACGTCGGCGTCGGCGCGCAGGCCGGAGACGTCGTACGTGCCCCGGACCACGACGTCCTTGCCGGCCAGCTCCTCGAAGAGGGACTCGACCTCGCCGGTGACGTTCTCGCGCAGCGACGGGAGCGCGGCGCTGGCCCGGTACACCGACCACATGGTGTAGCGGATGCTGGCGTTGAGTTCCCGAAGCCGGGCCGCGTTGCTCTGCTCGGTCATGATCCCGATCCTCCCAGTGCAGTGATGATCTCTTCGGCCGCGGTGGCGCCGGAGCGTACGCAGACCGGGATGCCCACCCCGTCGTAGCCGGCGCCGGCCAGCGTCAGGGTGGGGTGTGCGGCGCGCAGGGCGCCCCGGGCGGTGGCCACCCGGACGGCGTGGCCGGGGGTGTACTGCGGCAGCGACCCGCCCCAGCGCTGCACGTGTCCCGCCACCGGGGCGGGCAGCGGGGCGCCGAGCACCGCCGACAGTTCCCGGTGCACGGTCGCGGCCAGGTCGGCGTCGGGGCGCTGGAGCTGCTCGGTGTCGCCGTACCGGCCGACCGACGCCCGGACCAGGGCCAGCCCGTCGGCCCGGCGCAGGTGCCCCCACTTGGTGGTGAAGAACGTGGACGCCTTGACCAGCAGCCCCTCGGTGGACGGCACCAGGAAACCGGACAGCTCCGGCAACGCGGGCTCCGGCAGCGCCAGCGTGACCAGCGCGACACTCGCGTAGTCCAGCCCGCCGACCGCCGCCGCCACCTGCGGGGCGGTGCCCGCCAGCAGCCGCGCCGCCGGGCGGGCCGGCACGGCGAGGACCACGGCGTCCACGTCGACGAGCTCGGCGTCGCGGGTCGGGCCGACGGTCAGCCGCCAGCCGTCCCCGGCCGGATTCAGCTCACGCACCGCCGCGTTCGTGCGGATCGTCGCGCCGCTGGCCGCCACGGCGGCGTCGACCAGCGTGCTCAGCCCGCCGGCCAGGGTGCCGAACACCGGCGCGCCGGGTGCGCGGGGCGCCGCGGCCTGCGCCGCGCGGACCGCGCCGACCAGCGTGTGCGCGACCCGGGCGGCCCGGGCCAGCGCCGGCATCGTGGTGACCAGCGAGAGATCGTCGGCACGGCCGGCGTACACGCCGCCCAGCATCGGGTCGACCAGCCGGTCCACCACCTCGTCGCCGAACCGGGCGCGGACCAGGGCACCGACCGCGACGTCGTCGGCCGCGCCGAGCAGCGGCCGGCCCTCGTCGGGGTCGGCGTCCGCCGCCGGCCGGGCGACCGAGGCCACCCGGTCCAGATCCCCGGGTACGCCGACCAGCGTGCCGCCCGGGATCGGGCGCAACGTGCCGTCGACCACCAGCGCGGCCTGCCCGACGGTGGGGTGCACGATGCGGTCGGCCAGACCGAGCCGGCGGACCAGGGCCACCGCGGCCGACTCGCCGCCGGCCGGGTCACGCATCAGGAACGACTCGGCGCCGAACTCGACCGGCGAGCCGGCCAGTTCGCCGGTGCGCAGCTTGCCGCCGGTCGCGCCGGACTGCTCGTACACGGTGATCTCGGTGCCGGCGGGCGCCTGGTCGCGCAACCGGACCGCGGCGGCCAGGCCGGCGATCCCGCCGCCGACCACCGCCACCCGCCACGGCGTCCGCACGGTGCTCAGCCCTGGTCGGCCGGGCCGGCGGACAGCTCGTGCACCAGGGCCACCACCCGGGTCAGCACGTCGGGATCGGTCTCCGGGAGCACCCCGTGCCCCAGGTTGAACACGTGGCCGGGCGCCGCGCGGCCCTGCTCCAGGATGCGCCGCACCTCCGCCTCCACCACCGGCCAGGGGGCGAGCAG
The DNA here is from genome assembly GCF_003626595.1 of Micromonospora endolithica. Classification (GTDB taxonomy): domain Bacteria; phylum Actinomycetota; class Actinomycetes; order Mycobacteriales; family Micromonosporaceae; genus Micromonospora; species Micromonospora endolithica. The sequence goes on from NZ_RBAK01000002.1 coordinate 91,786, forward strand.
CACGCACGGGTCGAGGTTGCCCTGCACGGCCCGGTCCGGTCCGATCCGGCCGGTGGCGACGTCCAGGGGCGTACGCCAGTCGACGCCGACCACGTCGGCGCCGGCCTCACCCATGGTGCTCAGCAGTTCGCCGGTGCCGACCCCGAAGTGGATGCGGGGCACCCCGGCGTCGGCGAGGCCGGCCAGCACGGCGGCGGAGTGCGGCAGCACGAAGCGCCGGTAGTCGGCCTCGGAGAGCGCGCCGGCCCACGAGTCGAAGAGCTGCACCGCCGAGACGCCGGCGTCGATCTGCACCCGGAGGAACGCCAGGGTGATCTCGGCCAGCCGGCCGGCGAGGGCGTGCCACAGCTCGGGCTGGCCGTACATGAGCGCCTTGGTCTTCGCGTGGGTCCGCGAGGGGCCGCCCTCGACCAGGTAGCTGGCCAGGGTGAACGGCGCGCCGGCGAACCCGATCAGCGGGGTGTCGCCCAGCTCGGCGACGAGCAGCCGGACGGCCTCGTCCACGTAGGACACGTCGTCGCGGGTGATCGGTCGGATCTTCTCGACCTGGTCGAGGGTGCGCACCGGCTCGGCGACGACCGGCCCGGTTCCGGGCACGATGTCCAGGTCGACCCCGGCGGCGGCGACCGGTACGACGATGTCGCTGAACAGGATCGCCGCGTCCACGCCGTGCCTGCGGACCGGTTGCAGGGTGATCTCGGTGACCAGGTCGGGGCGGCGGCAGGACTCCAGCATCGCGACGTTGGCCCGGATCTGCCGGTACTCGGGCAGCGAGCGGCCCGCCTGACGCATGAACCAGACCGGGGTGTGCGGAACGGGCCGGCGGCGGCACGCCCGGACGAAGGGAGAGTCGGCCGGTCCGCGGCGGGGGTCGTCGTCTCGGGCGACGGTGCCCGTGGTGTCGGTGGTCATCGCGGCAATCGTGCCACGCGCCCCACCCCCCCTCGAAAGGAAGGGCCCCCGGTTAACGCCTCAGGTAGAGGAAGGGCCCCCGCTTAACAAGCCGTCCCGGGTGCGGGCGGCTTTCGGCGCGCCGTACGGGTCGGTGGCCGGCCGGCGGCTTACGCTTCCGGCATGGCCCCCCCGATCGCGCTCCCGGAGACGTTCGCCCGCGCGGTCGCCGGGTTGCGGTCGGCCGCGCCCCGGCCGGAGATCCTGCTGGAGGAGGTGGGCGCGCCGCAGCGGCTCGCCCCGTACGCCTTCGCGCTGTCCGCGACCGTGCTGCGCGACGGCGACGAGGTGGCCACCGGCCGGCTGATCCTGCTGCACGACCCGGCCGGGCACGAGGCGTGGCAGGGCACCCTGCGGCTGGTCACCTACGTGACCGCGGAGCTGGAGGTGGACCTGGCCGCCGACCCGCTGCTGCCCGGGGTGGGCTGGACGTGGCTGACCGACGCCCTGGACGCGCAGGACGCCGGGCACCGGGCGATCGGCGGCACGATCACCCAGACGATGTCGACCCGGTTCGGTGACCTGGCCGGGCCGCCGGCCGCCGGGGACGTCGAGATCCGGGCCTCGTGGACGCCGGTCGACGACGACCTCGCCCCGCACCTGGACGCCTGGTGCGCGCTGCTCGCCTCGACCGCCGGGCTGCCCCCGCCCGGGGTGACCGCCCTGCCCGAGCGGCGCCCGGCGGGCGCCGCCTGATCGGGGTTTTTGCCCGGACCGCACCGCGTCGTCCGGTTACTCCGCGGACATCCGGACGCCATCGGACCGACACACCCCGGACCGGCTGCACACGCGGATTCGACTCGCGCACTAGGGTTGTCAGGTGACCGACGAACCACCCCTGCGCCGTCGGGCCGCCGAAAGTCGTACGGGAAACGCACCGCACCACCCGCCGTCGGCCCTGCCGGAGCCGGAGGACGCGGGAGACCACCCGACCGACGGTGGGCCCGTTCCGCTGACCGCGCCCCGCGACGGCACGCCCCAACCGGTGGCCACCCCGACCGAACTCGACGAGGTCGTGGCCCGCTTCGCGGCGGGCAGCGGTCCGGTGGCGCTGGACGCCGAGCGCGCCTCGGGATACCGCTACAGCCAGCGCGCGTACCTGGTGCAGTTGCGCCGGGCCGGCGCGGGCACGGTGCTGATCGACCCGTTGCCGCTGCCCGACCTGACCGCGCTCGACGAGGTGATCGGCGAGGCCGAGTGGGTGCTCCACGCGGCCAGCCAGGATCTGGCGTGCCTGGCTGAGCTGGGCCTGCGCCCGCGCCGCCTCTTCGACACCGAGCTGGCCGCCCGGCTGGCCGGCTTCGAGCGGGTCGGGCTGGCCGCGCTGACCGAGCAGCTGCTGGGCTACAGCCTGGAGAAGCACCACTCGGCCGCCGACTGGTCCAGCCGACCGCTGCCCGAGTCGTGGTTGACCTATGCCGCGCTGGACGTGGAGATGCTCGTCGACCTGCGCGACGCCCTCGACGCCGAGCTGGCCCGGCAGGGCAAGTCGGAGTGGGCGGCGGAGGAGTTCGCCGCCCTGGTGCACAACGGCGCCCGCCCGCCCCGGGTGCGCGCCGAGCCGTGGCGACGCACGTCAGGCATCCACCGGGTACGCGGGGCGCGGGCGCAGGCCCGGGTGAGGTCCCTCTGGTACGCCCGGGACCAGATCGCCGCCCGCCGGGACGCCGCTCCCGGGCGGGTGCTGCCCGACTCGGCGATCGTCGCCGCCGCCGAGCTGGACCCGAAGGACGAGAAGACCCTGTTGACGCTGCCGGGCTTCGGGGGTCGGTCGGTGCGCCGCCTGGCCCGCACCTGGCTGTCCGCGCTGGACGACGCGCGGCAGTTGCCGGACGACGCGTTGCCGGTCGCGCCGACGGTGGAGGGCCCCCCGCCGCCGCACCGCTGGGCCGAGCGGGATCCGGTGGCGGCGGCCCGGTTGGCCCGGTGCCGTGAGGTGGTGGTCCGCATCGCGGGCACCCACGACCTGCCGGCGGAGAACCTGATCACCCCGGACTCGATCCGGCGGCTGGCCTGGATCCCGCCGGAGGAGATCACCGAGCAGACGGTGGCGGAGACGCTGCGGGGCTTCGGCGCCCGCGAGTGGCAGGTCGCTCTCCTGACCGCCGACCTGACCACCGCTCTCCCCGACCCCCCGCCGCCGCCGACCCCGGACACCGCTGGTTGATCATGGCGTGTCGGCGCGACACGCCCCGGGCGTGCCGACCACAGCGCCATGATCGACCCCGGGTCGCGGGAGCGGCCGGGGGCGGGGGCCGGAGAGGCCGGGGTTCGGGCGGGAGTGTGGGGTGGGCCACACGGGGGTGGGTGCCGGCATTGGTTACCCGCGAGTAGCATCCGGGGGAACACGCCCGTGCCGGCGACCTGATCCCCTTCGCGCTGCGTCTGTCGGCGCGGAGACCGGGTTTCGGTCGAAGAGGAGGCTCAAGTGCCCCGTGAAGTCCGCGATGTCGTCTTCGTCGACGGCGTCCGTACCCCGTTCGGCAAGGCGGGTGGCATGTACGCCAACACCCGCGCCGACGACCTGGTGATCCGCTGCATCCGCGAGCTGCTGCGCCGTAACCCGCAGCTGCCGCCGGAGCGGGTGGAGGAGGTCGCGATCGCCGCCACCACCCAGATCGGCGACCAGGGCCTGACCATCGGCCGGACCGCCGCCCTGCTGGCCGGCCTCCCCAAGACTGTCCCCGGCTTCGCCATCGACCGGATGTGCGCCGGCGCGATGACCGCGGTGACCTCGGTCGCCGGCGGCATCGCCATGGGCGCGTACGACATCGCCATCGCCGGCGGCGTCGAGCACATGGGCCGGCACCCGATGGGTGAGGGCGTCGACCCCAACCCGCGGATCATCGCGGAGAAGCTGGTCGACCCGTCCGCGCTGGTGATGGGCTCCACCGCGGAGAACCTGCACGACCGGGTCCCGCACATCACCAAGCAGCGCACCGACGCGTTCGCGCTCGCCTCGCAGCAGAAGACCGCCAAGGCGTACGCCAACGGCAAGCTCCAGGGTGACCTGGTGCCGGTCGCGATCCGCGACGAGGAGAACGGCTGGGGCCTGGCCACGGTCGACGAGGCGCCCCGGGACACGTCCCTGGAGAAGCTCGGCGCCCTCAAGACGCCGTTCCGCCCGCACGGGAAGGTCACCGCGGGCAACGCGGCCGGCCTGAACGACGGCGCCACCGCGAGCCTGCTGGCCGACGAGGCCACCGCCCGTGAGCTGGGCCTGCCGGTCGCCATGCGGCTGGTGTCGTACGGCTTCGTCGGTGTGGAGCCCGAGGTGATGGGCGTCGGCCCGATCCCGTCGACGGAGAAGGCGCTGCGCATCGCCGGCCTGACCATCGACGACATCGGCCTGTTCGAGCTGAACGAGGCGTTCGCCGTGCAGGTGCTCGCCTTCCTCGACCACTTCGGCATCGCCGACGACGACCCCCGGGTCAACCCGTGGGGCGGCGCGATCGCCATCGGCCACCCGCTGGCCTCCTCGGGCGTACGGCTGATGACCCAGCTGGCCCGGCAGTTCGCCGAGCACCCGGAGGTCCGCTACGGCGTGACCGCGATGTGCATCGGCATCGGCATGGGCGGCACGGTCATCTGGGAGAACCCCAACTGGGAGGGTGGAGACAAGTGAGCCTGACCGCACCCAACGAGGTCGTCACCCGGGCGCTGCTGCGCCAGGTACGCGTGCCGGGGCTGGACAAGCCGGCCGCCCTGATCACCCTGGACAACGGCTTCGACCACACCAAGCCGAACACCTTCGGCCCGGGCGGACTGACCAGCCTGGACGAGGCGATCACCGCGGCCCTCGCGGCGGACCCGGCGTTCGTCGCGGTCACCGGCAAGCCGTACATCTTCTGCGTGGGCGCGGACATCGTCGGCCTGCCGGCGTTGCAGTCCCGTGAGCAGGCGCTGGAGATCGGCCGGCTGGGCCACCGGGTCTTCGCCCGGCTCAAGGACAGCGCCGTGCCGACCTTCGCCTTCGTCAACGGCGCGGCGATGGGCGGCGGGCTGGAGCTGGCCCTGCACTGCCACTACCGGACGCTGTCCGGTGGCGCGGCCGCGCTCGCCCTGCCCGAGGTCTCGCTCGGCCTGGTGCCCGGCTGGGGCGGCACCCAGCTGCTGCCGAACCTGATCGGCATCCCGGCGGCGACGCAGGTGATCATCCAGAACCCGCTGATGCAGAACAAGATGCTCAAGCCGAAGCAGGCCGCCGAGATGGGCATCGCGGACGTGCTGCTGGAGCCGGCCGACTTCCTGGAGCGGTCCCTGGAGTGGGCCGCCGGGGTGGTCAACGGCACCGTCACGGTGACCCGGCCCGAGGTCGACCGGGACATGTGGGCCGGCGTGCTCTACTTCGCCCGGCAGACCCTCGACCAGCGGTTGCACGGCGCGGTCCCGGCCGCGTACAAGGCGCTTGACCTGCTGGAGACGGCGAAGGACGCGGACTTCGCGACCGGCACCGCGGCGGAGGACGAGGCCCTCGCGGACCTGGTCTTCTCCGAGGAACTGCGCAGCGGCCTGTACGCGTTCGACCTGGTGCAGCGGCGGGCCAAGCGGCCGGCCGGCGCGCCGGACAAGGGCCTGGCCCGCCCGGTGACCAAGGTCGGCATCGTCGGCGCCGGCCTGATGGCCAGCCAGCTCGCCCTGCTGTTCGCGCGCCGTCTCCAGGTGCCGGTCGTCATGACCGACCTGGACCAGGCCCGCGTCGACAGGGGTGTCGGCTACGTGCACACCCAGATCGAGAAGGCGGTCGGCAAGGGCCGGATGGACAAGGGCACCGCCGCCAAGCTGTACGGCCTGGTCAGCGGCACCGTCGACAAGGGATCGTTCGCCGACGCCGACTTCGTCATCGAGGCGGTCTTCGAGGACCTGAACGTCAAGAAGCAGGTCTGGGCCGAGCTGGAGAAGATCGTCAAGCCGGAGGCGGTGCTGGCGACGAACACGAGTTCGCTGTCGATCACCGCGATGGCCGAGGACCTGGAGCACCCGGAGCGGGTGGTCGGGTTCCACTTCTTCAACCCGGTCGCGGTGCTGCCGCTGCTGGAGATCGTCCGCGGCGAGCGGACCGACGACGCCACCCTCGCGACCGCGTTCGCCGTGAGCAAGCAGCTCAGGAAGTCGTCGGTGCTGGTGAAGGACGCCCCGGCGTTCGTGGTCAACCGGCTGCTCACCCGCTTCCTCGGCACGGTCTTCGCGGCCGTCGACGCCGGCACCCCGCTGGAGGTGGCGAACCGCGCGCTGGACCCGCTGGGCCTGCCGATGCGCCCGCTGGCCCTGCTCCAACTGGTCGGGCCGGCCGTCGCCTACCACGTGGGCGGCACCCTGCACGCCGCGTTCCCGGACCGGTTCGGGGTCAGCGAGAACCTCAAGCGGATCGCCGACTCCGGCCAGCCGATCGTGGTCGACGACGAGATCAACGCCGAGGTGGCGAAGCTGCTCGTGGTCGGCGACCAGCCGCTCACCGAGGAGCAGGTACGCCAGAACGCCCTCGACGCGCTGGCGCAGGAGATCCGGCTGATGCTCGACGAGGGCGTCGTCGCCGAGGCGCAGGACATCGACCTGTGCATGATCCTCGGCGCCGGTTGGCCGTTCCACCTGGGCGGCGTCACGCCTTACCTGGATCGGACCGGCACCAGCGAGCGGGTCGCCGGCCAGCGGTTCCTGCCGCCCGGTGTGGCCAGCCTGCGGTCCTGACCCACCCCGGTCCCCCGCGTTCGCGGTGGTCGCCTACCGTCCACGGTGACGGTGGCGGCCACCGCGTTCGTCTTTCCCGGGTCGGCTACGGGGCAGCGCGGATGGCCGTCGGCTCGCTAGGATCGCCCGTTCGCACTCGCCTGGAGCTGATCTCATGTCCTCACCGCCGGTCGATCCCTGGTCCGGGCCGCCGGACCGCGGCGCGCCCCCCGGGCACCATCCCTACGGCGGCCCCTCCGGCCCGCCCCCGGGGCCGTTCGACCCCGCCGCGCGACCCGCGTCGCCGGCCCCGTCCTGGCCGGGCGCGCCCGCACCGGGCCACCAGCCCGCGCCCACCACGCCGTGGCCGGCCGCCGGGCAGCAGGACAACCAGCCCACCCCACCGGCCTGGCCGGGTACCCCGCAGCCGTGGGGCGCGCCGGCCCGCCCGGAGGACCAGTCCACGCAGGTCCAGCCCCGGATCTCGGCCGGCGCGTACCCGGGCGGGTTTCCCCCGCCGCCGTCCAGCGGTCCGCCGGCCGCCTTTCCGGCCGGTCAGCCGTACGCCGGTCAGCCCTACGGCGGCCCGCCGCCGGCCAAGCGTTCCCGGATGCCGCTGATCCTGTCGCTCGCCCTCGCCGGGCTGCTGGTGTTCTGCGTGGGTGGCGGTGGGCTCGCCTACGTCGCGCTCTCCGGTGACGACGACGAGCCCACGACGGTCACCACCGCCAGTCCCGCCCCGGTGACGAGCCCGAGCGAGGGCGACCCGGCGGCGCCCGCGCAGGAGCCGTCGGAGGAGCCGAGCGCCGAGCCCCGGATCCGGCTGGTCACCCCGAAGAGCCTGGGTGGACGTCCGAAGAGCACCGACCCGGAGCTGAAGGCCCTCGCCGACGATATGGTCCGCGATCTGAAGTCGACCGTACGCAGCGAGAGCGGCGCGGTCGGCGCCTTCTACGGCAGCGCCGAGAAGGAGAACATCGTCATGGTGGTCGGCGCGTCCGGCTTCATCCTCGACCCGCAGAAGGAGTTGAACGACGCGGTCAAGGGGGTCAGCGCCGACCTGTCGGTACGGAAGATGGCCACGGTCAAGCCGGGCCCGCTCGGCGGCCTGGCCAAGTGCGGCGAGGGCGAATCCTCCGACATCCCGCTGGGTGTCTGCGTCTGGGCCGACCAGGGCAGCGTCGGCATGATCGTGATGTTCTTCTCCTCCGGCGCCGACGCGAGGTCCGAGTTCGTCGCGATCCGTGGCCAGATCGAGAAGCGGTCCTGACCGACCTGTCCGGGTCGACCCCACCGGTTCCGACCGACCGGTGGCCCGCGACGAACGCCCCACCCCGACCATCTGGAGCCGACCTGAGATGACCCAGCCGCCGTACCCCCCGCAGCCGAGCAGCGGCCCGCCGTACGGCGGGTACCCACCGCCGCAGGGCGGCCACCCCGCGCCGCCCCCGCAGGGCGGGTATCCGCCACCGGGCGGCTACCCGCCCCCACCCGGCCCGCCGGGTGGCAACCCCTCCGCACCGCAACAGGGCGGCTACCCGTCTCCGCCCGCTCCGCAGGGCGGCTACCCGTCCGCGCCGCAGTACGGCGGTGGCTACCCGACCGGTCACCCCGCCGGCCCGGAGTCCGGTGGCTACCCGCCGGCGTACGGCACCGGCCAGCCGTACGGGGCGGGTGGTTTCCCGCCGGCACCGAAGAAGCGTTCCGTCGGCAAGATCGTGCTGATCGTGCTGGCCGTGGTGCTGGTGCTCTGCGGAGGCGGCGCGGCGGTGGCGGTGGTCGCCCTGGGCGGCGAGGTCAAGGATGCCGTCGACACGGCCACCAAGACCCGGGTGGTCGAGCCGGAGACGCTCGCCGGCCGGCCGAAGGTCACCGATCCGAACCTGCTGGACCTCGCCAAGCAGCTCCAGGTCGAGCTGGGCCGGGCGGTGCCGGACGCGACCAGCAAGGTGGGCGCCTTCTACGGCAACCTGCCCGCGCGGGACCTGGTGATGGTGGCCGCGGCCTCCGGGGCGAACCCCAACCCGGGGAAGACCCTCGACGAGACGATCGCCGGGGCGAAGACGAGCGGTGTCCAGATCGGCACCATGTCCGAGGTCGATCCGGGACCGCTCGGTGGCGAGGCCAAGTGCGGCGACGCCCAGGCCGCGGAGGTGCCGATCGGCGTCTGCGTCTGGAGCGACCGCGGCAGCGTCGGCATCATCCTGATCTACTTCAAGACCGGCGCCGAGGCGTCCGCGGAACTGGTCACCATGCGCGGCCAGATCGAACGGCAGGGCTGACGCACCGCCGGCAGCAACCGGAACGGGCCCCGTCCAACGGGACGGGGCCCGTCGCGTCAGGCGCGTTCGGCGGCGCTACGGACGACGCAGAACTCGTTGCCCCACGGGTCGGCGAGCACCACGAAGCCCTCCCCGTTGGGACCGATGTGGTCGGCCAGGTGGGTGGCGCCGAGCGCGAGCAGGCGGGTGACCTCCTCGGCCCGGGTCCGGTCGGTGGGTTGCAGGTCCAGGTGTACGCGGTTCTTCACCTGCTTGCCCTCCGGCACCGCCAGGAAGAGCACCGTCGGCCCGCCCTCGGGCCGCAGCATGGCCTCCGGGTCGCCGGGGAAGTCGTCCGGCTCCATCGGGCAGTCGAAGACCTGGGACCAGAAACGGGCCAGGGCGTACGTGTCGTGACAGTCGATGCTGACGTTGTGGATGCGTGCGCTCACTCTGACTCCTCCGTCGTGAACACGGCGTGGACGTCGAAACGGTCGAAAACGATCCGTGGATGCACAGGGCTCTCCCCAAAGATCGGGCACCCCGCGTGAGTGAGGGTCAGCCTGCGAGGCGGGGCGCGGACAGCGAAACGGTGGACATCGACGCACCCCCCTCCTTCGTCGGGCTGACGCCATGATCCTCACATCGGGCGGCCGCCGGCCGCAACCCCGTACCGGCGTCAGCGGTCCGCCTGCGGGGCCGGCGTGGCGTCGGCGGCCGGCAGGGTCACCGTGACCTCCAGTCCCCCGCCGGGCTGCGCGACCGCCTTAACGGTGCCACGGTGCGCGTCACAGACCGCCCGGACGATGGACAGCCCCAGGCCGGAGCCGCGGGCGCCGGTACGCTCCCGCCCGCCCCGCCGGAACGGCTCGAACAGACCCGGCACGTCGGCCTGGTCCACCTCGAAGCCGGTGTTGCCGACCACCAGCCAGGACGTCCGCCCGTCGGAGCCGGTACGCACCCACAGCCGGCCGTGCAGGTGGTTGTAGCGGATCGCGTTCTCCACCAGGTTGCCGGCCAACCGGTCCAGCAGGCCCGGATCGCCGACCACCGGCGCGTACTCCAGCGAGGTCTGCACCCGCAGCCCGATCCGCTCCACCTCCCGCCGCATCGCGGACAGGGCGTTCGCGGTGCCCTCGGCGAGGTCGCACTCGGTACGCCGACCGAGCGGCCGGCCCGCCTGGGCCTCGCTGCGGGCGAGGATCAACAGGGCGTCCACCAGCCCGTTGGCCCGTTCCGAGGCGTCCCGGACCACGGTGGCCATCCGGCGGTACTCGGCGGTGTCCGCGTCGTCGTCGCTGAGCGTCACGTCGATCTCGGTACGCATCACCGCCAGCGGCGTACGCAGTTCGTGCGAGGCGTTGGCCACGAACCGCTTCTGCGCCTCGAACGACGCGCCCAGCCGGTCCAGCATGTCGTCGAACGTCTTGGCCAGCTCGGCCACCTCGTCGTCGGCACCGGAGTAGCCGATCCGCTGGTCCAGGGTGGCCTCGCCGAGCCGTCGCGCGGTGGCGGTCACCTGGTGCAGCGGTCGCAGCGCCCGGCCCACCACCGCGTACGCCCCGGCGACCCCGAGCACGCCGACCACGAGCAGCGCGGCGAGTCCCTCGACCAGCATCACCCGGCTGGCCGCGTCGACCAGTTCCCGCTGCCACTGGGCGGCGTCGACCGACCGGCCGTCGGCGAGCACCACGGTGCTGCCGGGCAGCAGCTCGTCGGTGGAGCGAAGCGCGTTCCGGACCAGCAGCCAGGCCAGCAGCACCAGGATCGCGCCGGCCGAGACCAGCAGCACCCCGTTGAGCAGGGTCAGCCGAAGCCGCAGCGTGGGCCGCGGCCGCAGCCGGGGCGGTGGCCTCACGACGGCACCTCGGCCAGGCGGTAGCCGGCGCCGACCACCGTCTCGATCAACGGCGGGTCGCCGAGCTTGCGGCGCAGCGTCATCACGGTCACCCGGACGATGGTGGTGAACGGGTCGGTGTTGGCGTCCCAGACCCGCTCCAGCAGTTCCTCGCTGGAGACCACCGCACCGCGGGCCTTGAGCAGCTCGCACAGCACGCCGAACTCCTTGTTGGTCAGCTCGACCGGCACGCCCCGCCGGGTGGCCACCCGGCGCGCCGGGTCGGCCACCAGGTCGGCCACCTCCAGCAGCGGCGGGGCCGGTGGCGTGGCGCGCCGGCCCAGCGCCTGCACCCGGGCCACCAGTTCGTCGAACGCGAACGGCTTGGCCAGGTAGTCGTCGGCGCCCAGACCGAGCCCCTCGACCCGGTCGGCGACGGTGCCGCTGGCGGTCAGCATCAGCACCCGGGTGAGCGCGCCGGAGGCGGCGAGGTCGGCGCAGATCTGGTCACCGTGCACCCCGGGCAGGTCGCGGTCCAGCACGACCACGTCGTACCGGGTGACGAAGGCCGCCTCGTGTCCCGCGTCGCCGTCGTACGCCACGTCGACGGCCATCCCCCGCTTGCGCAACCCGCGCGCGATCGCGTCGGCGAGGTTGCGTTCGTCCTCGACCACCAGCACCCGCATCCCGGCCTCCTCGCCCCTGACCTCCCGACAACCTAGTGCCGGCCGACAACCGGCCGTCGCCCAGCGTCCCGGTCCACCACCGCCCGCCACCCGGGCGTACCCGGTGCGGGTCAGCCGGGTAGCCGCCACACGCCGAAGCCGCCGCTCTTCCGCCGGCACACGACCATGCTGTTCTCGGCGTTGCAGTCGAGGGCACCGGGCAGCGGGGTCGCCGCCGGCGGCCCGTCCAGATCGGGGCGCAGCAACGCCACCAGCAGGCCGCCGCCCGGCAGCGCCCGGGTGCCCAGCACCGGGCCGTCGTCGCCCCGCCACGTCGGCTGCCACGACCCGAGGTCGGCGACCTGCCGGCCGGTGGCCAGGTCGAGCACCGCCATCCGGGACAGTCCGGAGGTCTGCTGCGTCACGGCCAGCGCCCGCCGGCCGGCGTTCGGCAGGATCCCCGTCTGCGGCGCCTCCCACCGCACCGCGCCGTCGGCGGGATCGAGGGCCCGGACGTTGCCGGTCGCCGCGAAGACGCAGATCAGCTCCCCGCACTCGTGGGCGGAGTCGACGAACGACAGCGGCGCCTGCCAGCGCGGAGTCAGGTCGTCCAGTCGGTATCCGCGGACCAGGCCCGGCTCGACACTGACCAGCAGGTCACCGACCACCTGGTACTGGACCGCGCCGAGGGACGCCGTCCGCGGCAGGTTCCCGGTCACCCGCGCCGCACCGGTACCGGGATCGAGCACCTCGGTCGATCCCTTCGGCCCGACCAGCACGAGCGCCTCGATCGCACCGTCGCGGGCCTGGACGATGAGATTCTCCAGCCGTCCCGGTCGGGACCAGCGGACCGCTCCCGAGTCGAGGTCCACCGCCCGCATCGAGTTCCCTCCGGTGTCCTCGCCGACGAGGTGGAGCAGCGCCCCGGCCCGGTCGTCGATCGGATATCCGGGCTGTCGCCAGCGCAATCGCCCGGTCGCCGCGTCCAGGGCGGCGGTCTCGACCCGGCGCTCACCGTCCCCCTCGGCGCTGACCAGGACCGTGCCCGGCAGGGCGGCCTGCACCCAGACCACCCGTCCCGAGATCGGCCGTGGCACCCGCCAGAGCGGCTTCGGTCGCTGCGGCCGTGCGGTGGCCCGGTCCGGCAGCGGGTAGGCGGTCAGGTGCCCGCCACCGGCGGGTGGCTCGGCGACGAGAACCATGCCGGGGGCCAGGAAAGCCAGGGCACCGGAGGTGCCGGGTACGACCGCGTACACCCGGCCGGACGGCGGCGCGGCGGCGGCCAACACGGCGAGCAGCAGCACGAGCACCAGCCCGACGCGCAGCGGCCGACCCACCGCGCGGGGCCGCCGCGACGGCGTCGGCGGCCCGAGTTCGTCCCGGATCTCGCCGAGGTCGATCAGCGTCATGCGTTCCCCCCACCTGCGACGACGGCAGGCACCGCCCGACGATCCGGCCGGCCGGGCACCGGCGCGGCGGATCGCACCGGTCACCGCCTGTACGATGGCGCGTCGTGGCCGTGCCGGTGATTGACCCCTCGCTGACAACCGACTCCGCGCCCGCCGAGGCGCAGCCGTCCCGGCGGCCCCGGCGGCGGCCGTCCCGCGCCGACGTCCTGGCCATCGGAGCCTACGTCCTGCTCGGTGTCGTCGTGTGCCTGCACTACTGGGGCGACGTGCAGAACCGGGTGTCGTCGCACCTGCCCACCGACCACAGTTGGTTCGAGTGGCTCTTCGCGCACGGCGCGTACTCGGTGCAGCACCTGGAGAACCCGCTGTTCACCAGCCGGCAGAACGCGCCGGACGGGGTGAACATGATGGCCAACACCTCGCTGCTCGGGGTGACCCTGCCGCTGGCCCCGCTGACCCTGCTGCTCGGCCCCCAGGTGATGTACGCGCTCTACCTGGGCGGCGCGCTGGCGGCCACCGCCGGCACCTCGTACTGGGTGCTGTCCCGGCACCTGGTGCGGTCCCGGGCGGCGGCGTTCGTCGGCGGCGCGTTCCTCGGCTTCGCGCCCGGCATCGTGCACCACGCCAACGGCCAGCCCAACTTCGTCTCCAACTTCCTGCTCCCGCTGATCGTGCTGCGGGTGTTCACGCTCGGCGAGGCCGGTCGCTGGCGGCGCAACGGGATCGTGCTCGGCCTGCTGGTGGCGTACCAGATCTTCGTCAACGAGGAGATGCTGCTGCTGACCGCGCTGGCCTGCCTGGTGGCCGTGGTCGCGTACGCGGTCATGCGTCCTCGGGCGGCGTGGCGGCAGGCCGGCACCTTCGCCGCGGCGCTCGGCCTCGGCGGCGGCCTGGCCCTGCTGCTGACCGCCTACCCGATCTGGTTCCAGTTCAACGGCCCGCAGTCCTACCGGGGCTTGCAGGGCGGGGTGTTCCACAACTGGGGCGAGGACCTCGCCGCCTTCGTCACCTTCCCCCGGGACACCATCGCCGGTGACGAGGCGGTGGAGAAGACCATCGGCCTGACCGAGCAGAACACGTGGTTCGGGTGGCCGCTGGTGCTGCTGGCGGTCGTCGCCCTGGTGCTGCTGGTCCGGCGTTCGCTGGTGGCCCGGATCCTCGCCGTGCTGATCGTGGCCTTCACCGTCGCGTCGCTCGGCCCGAAGATCCGCCTCAACGGGGTGGAGACGGAGACCGACGGCCCGTGGTCCTACATCCCGGACGACCTTCCGCTGGTCGAGATGATGATGCCGACCCGGCTGGCCCTGGTGGTGGCCGCGGCGGTCGGTGTGCTGCTGGCCCTGGCCTGGGACGCGGTGGCGAGCACCGGCCGCCCGCCGGTGCCGGCGCCGCGCACCGCCGCCGACGCCGCCGACACCACCGGGACGAGCCCGGCCGCCGGGTCGCGGCCACGCTGGGTCCGTCCGATCGGGTACGCGGCCATCGCGCTCGCCGTCCTGCCGTTGCTGCCCCGGCCACTGCCGGCGGAGCAGATCGAGCCGCCGCCGCACTTCATCACCTCGGGCGGTTGGCGACCGTACGTGCCGGCGGGCCGCACGCTGGTGCCGGTGCCGATCCCCAGCAACGTGCACGGCCTGTCCACGCTGCGCTGGAGCGCCCTGACCCGGCAGGAGTTCCCCGTTCCGGGCGGCTACTTCATCGGGCCGAACGAGAAGGGCGAGGGCGTGTTCGGGGCGCCGAACCGGCCGACCAGCACCCTGATCTACTCCACCATGGACCGGAACGCGACGCCGATGGCGATCACCGACGAGGACCGCCGCCGGACCGTCGAGGACCTGCGGTTCTGGAACGCCTCCGTGGTGGTCCTCGGCGACCACCCGCGCGAGGTGGTGCTGCGCGACCTGATGACCGCCCTGCTGGGCGCCCCGCCGCAGCGCGTCGACGACGTCTGGCTCTGGGACGTACGCCCCCTGGTCGACTGAGCGCGGGGCGTCGGGCTCAACCCGCCTCGACCAGCGACCAGCGACGGGCCAGCGCGGTTGCCGCGACGAAGGCGGCGAGGACGATCGTCGAAGAGCGGGCAAGCGACTCGTGAGTCGGCGGCTACCGCTACGGGGGCGAACCGTCCCGCCCGGCGTTTGTTAAAAGGGGGCCCTTCCTCTACCGGAGGCGTTAAGAAGGGACCCTTCCTTACACCAGCGGGCGGACGTCCCACACCCAGGCGCCGTCGACCGGGCGGCCGGGGCCGAGGAGCGCGTCGACGGTGCGGCGGACCGGGTCGCCGAGGTGCAGCCCACCCTGGACCACCAGGGCCGCGCGCCAGTGCCGCAGGTCCGCCACGGCGGCCCGACGGTCGGCGTCGGTGACCACCGGAACCTCGCCGGTCTCCACGACCCGGCGCAGCAGCGCGGCGGTGGGCCGGTCCGGCGCACCCCAGCGGGCGGTCGGGTCCCCCGGCGCGGTGGGCCCGATGAAGTAGCCGCCCGGCGCGCGGAACGCCAGCCCGGTCCGGGCCGACCACAGCATCGCCGGGCTCGGGCCGGCGCCGGTCACCGGCGGGACCGCGACGACGGTCCGGCCCTCGGGGACGTACGCCCGCCAGCCACCGTCGGCGACGATCGCCGGCACCGGCCAGACCGGCACCGTGCGGATCGGGGTGGGGGTCAGCGGGAGCAGCGCGGCGGCCACCGCCCCGCCCCACAGCAACCGCACCGGCACGGCCGGGACGGACACCGCGCGGATCCGGTCCAGGGAGAGCGCGACCAGGATGCCGAGCACCGGGACACACACCAGCGGGAAGCGGGCCGGCACCGCCAGGTCGAGCAGCGGCAGGTCGGCGACCAGCCGGTACGGCCCGGGTACCGACGTGGGCGCGCCGTCGAGGCGTATCTGCGCACCCAGCGACAGCAGTGCGAACAGCGCGCCGCAGACGACCAGCGCGCGGACCAGCGGTCGGCGCCACAGCCAGACCGCGACGACCCCGGCGAGCACCAGCAGTCCCGGGCCGAAGAACGAGTTCTCCTCGGTGGCGTTCGGGGCGAGCAGGCCCGGCAGGTAGGGGTCACCGAGGACCGTCTGCCGGGCCGAGGCGGTGAACGACGCGAGGTCCAGCTGGTAGCCGTGGGTGTGGAACGGCATGCCCCGGTAGTGGCCGGGGCCGAGGAACTGGAACCAGAGCGGGTACGCCAGCAGCGGCGCCGCCACCGCCGCGCCGACGGAGATCCGGCCGAGCAGGGCGGGCGCGTGCCGGCGGGCGGCCGGCGGGTCGGCCACCGCGTACGCGACGACGAACACCCCGGCGGCCAGGGCCAGGAACAGCAGCACCTCCTCGCCCAGGAAGACCTGGTACGCCACCAGCAGCCCGAGCAGCACCCCGCGCCGCACCACCCGGTCGCGCCGGGGGTGGAACACCAGCGCCAGGATCGGTGGCAGCAGGAACTGGGCGGCCATGTGCAGGTGCGCGCCGGCCTGGGCGACCATCCCCGGGGCGAATCCGCAGAGCAGCCCGCCGACCGCCGCGGCGGCCCGGGAGTCGACGAACCGCCGACGCAGCAGGACGTACCAGGCGGTGGCGGTGCCGGCGAGGCAGGCGACCACGGCCACCAGGAACGCCACCTGGGAACCGAGCAGGAGGGTGACCGGGGTCAGTGGCACCCCGAGGCCGAGCACCGAGGTGTTCGCCATCAGGTTCACCCCGTCCGGGGCGTTCAACGCCGTACTGCGCAGCGGGTTGTCCCCCTCGACCACCGCCCGGGCCGCGCGGGCCAGCATCCACTCGAAGAGGATCTGGTCGCCGGCCTGGTGGAACAACCGGTCCGGCCGGCCCCACTGGCCGGCGGTGAGCACCGCCGCCAGGCCGAGGTAGCCGGCGACCACCAGCGCGTCCGGGCCGCCCGCGACCATCCGGCGCCACGACCGCCCGGCGGTCGACCGGACACCTGCCGCGTTCCGGGACGCCGCGGGCGGGGCGTCCCGGGGTGACGCCGCGGCCGCGGGTGGCGGGTCCGCACCGTCCGGCGCGGGCCGGGTGGGCGGCGCGCCGGGGGCGGGTGGTGCGTCGGGCATCAGGCTGGTCGGTCGGTCAGCGCCCGGACGTCCCAGACCCAGACGTCCAGCTCCCGCCGGCCGGGGCCGACCAACTGCTCGACGGTACGCCGCAGCGGCTCGGCGTGGTGCTGCCCGACCGGCAGCACCAGGATCGCCGCCCGCCAGTGTCGCAGCTCGTCCAGGGACCGCCGGCGCCGCCGGTCGTCCAGCGCCGGGACGCGCCCCGTCGAGGCGACCTCCTCCAGCAGCCTGCCCATTCCGCTGGGCCGGCCGCCGAAGCGCCCCGGGTCACCGGTGTTGCCGTTACGGGGAGCGAGGAAGTACCCACCGGGGATCTTGAAGTCGAGGTTCGTGGCGGCGGCCCAGCGCATCCCGTGGGTGTTGCCCATGCTCGGCACCGGGATCGGCACCAGCGTCTGGTCCGGCCCGACGTAGCCGCGCCACCGGTCGGCGGTGATGAACGCCGGCACCGGCGGGCGGGAGGTGACCGCGAGGGGCATCGGCGCGATCGGCAGCAGCACCAGGACCAGCCCGGCGACGGTGAGCGACCGCAGGGTCCGGGGTTCCACCGGCAACGACCGGGACCGTTCGACCGCGTACGCCAGCAGCAGCCCGACCACCACCGTGGTGATCAGCCCGAAGCGGGTCGGCACCACCGCGTCCAGCAGCGGCAGCCGCACCAGCCACTCCCACGGCCCGGTGACCAGCTCCCGCTCCCACCAGGAGATCCGCTCGCCGAGGGAGAGCACGGCGAAGAACGCCCCGGTCACGGCGAGCGCCCGGATCAGGGGTTCCCGGCGCAGCCAGAGAACGATGCCGACGGCGACCAGGGAGAGACTCCAGCCGAAGAAGGCGTTCTCCTCGGAGTAGTTCGGCGCCAGGTTGGCGTTGGCGCCCTGGTCGCCGCCCAGGGTCGGCGAGCCGGGGGCGAAGAAGGCGGCGATGTCGTTGCCGTAGTCACGGACCGCGTCGCTGAGCCCGTGGTACGCCATCGGCCCGGCGAACTGGATGTAGAGCGGATAGGCCAGCAGAGTCCCGGCGATCAACGTGCAGGTGGCCACCGCCTTGCCCAGTGGCCGCCAGGCCGCCGACCACAGCGCCGGCCGCTGCGCCACCACCGCGAGGAGGAAGACGCCGCAGGCCAGTGCGGTGAAGAGCAGGATCTCCTCGTTGATGAACGCCTGCCCGGTCACCAGCAGGGCCAGCAGCGCCCCGTCCCGGTAGGGCCGGCGGGACCTCGTGATCACCAGCACCCGCCACACGATGAACGGCAGCAGGAACTGCGAGATGATGTTCGGGTGCCAGTTGGCGTGCGACAGCATCGCCGGTGAGAACCCGCAGAACCAGCCGCCGACGGCCGCCGCGAGCGGGCTGCGCACCACGTGCCGGGACAGCACGAAGTACCAGGCCGCGGCGGTGCCGGCCAGCCCCAGCGTCACCAGCAGCACGAAGGTCACCGCCGGGCCGAACAGCAGGGTCACCGGCACCATCGGGATGCCCAGCGCCAGGATGGCCGTGTTGGCCATCAGGTTGACCCCGTCGGGGTAGTTGAACTGCTCGGTGAAGAACGGGAACTCCCCGTGCAGCACCACCCGTACGGAGTGGGCGAGGAAGAACTGCACCTGCGCCGGGTCGCTGCTGTAGAGTGCCGCCACCCGCCCGGACGGGTCGGCCCAGTGCTGGCTGGTCACCCACACCGCGGCGAGCAGGAACACGCCGAGCACGGTGAGATCCTGCCGGTGGCGCGCCCACCGGGCGAACCGGCCGCGCCGTGGCTGCGCCGTACCGGTGCCGTCGTCGGCCCGGCCACCGTCGGGGTCGCGCTCGGCCGGCGCGGCGGCGTCCGCGCCGGGCCGGTCGACCTCGGGCGTACGCCCCGCCGCCGCGCCGCCGTCGCTCTGCGTGCCCCTGGTCGGTGTGGACACCGGGGCCGTGGCGGTGGCGGAATCCGGCGAAGACTCGGCGCGGGTCTCGGCAGGCGTCACAGTCGGCGGAGTCTACCGGAGGTGGAAAAAGGCACCAAAGTCACCGCGCGATCCCCTGTGGACGATGAGCCGCCTGGTTGCCGGCGGTCACCGCGCGTTGCGTACGATGGCGCTTTCGTCAACGACGCCGAGGCGATCGAGGGGACGTACCAGGTGGTTCCAGCCCGCCGGCCCGGCACCGCGGCCACCGCCCTGCTGGCCCTGCTGCTGACCGCGACGGCCTGCGGGCCGGTCGCCGACCGTCAGCCCGGTGACCTGCGGGTCGGCTACGACACCGTCGACGGTTCGGTCGCGGTGTGGCCGCCGCGCGGCACGCTCGCCGGTGACCGCCAGGTGACCCGGAAGGTCACCGACGCGGTCCGCGCGTGGCGCTCGCCGGTCGACGACCGGGCATACCTGCCCAGCTCCGGGATCCTCTGGTCCGGTGCGGCCGACGGGTCCCGGTTGGCCCTGGTCGCCGCCGACGTGCCCGGCGAGGGCGCCTCCTGGCTCCTCCAGGTCACCGCCGACGGCGACCGGTACGCGGTCACCCACGCCACCGAGTACACCGACCCGGGTTACCTGGTCTACTCCGACGTGTTGCCGGTGCACGTCGGCACCGGCCGACGCTACCTGGTGTCGGCGCGCGTCGAGCGGCTGCTCGGCCCCGGCGGTCGACCGGTGCCGCAGACCGACGGTCTGACCGCGCCGGTCGCCGTGCCGCCCTGCCGGGCGGTGCCACTGACCGTGACGCTGCGGGCGACCGAGTCGCTGCCCCGGGGCCGCGCCGCCGATCGCCTGCTCGACCTGGGCACCGGCACCGCCGCCCCCCGCTATCCGCTGGTACGCGACGAGTCCGGCGCCGGCCGCCGGGCCCTGACCGACCTGGACACCTGCGCGCTCGCCGACGACGAGGGCCCGTTCGGCAGCATCCTGCGGCGCGTCGGGGACCGGGACGTCGCCGCCGCGGTGCCGTCGTCGTGGCCGATGGCGAAGATCTCCGCCCGCACCGTCGGCGAGTTGACGCCCGGCGGTGGCGGAACGCCGGCCGAGCTGGAGCAACTGAGCTGGGAGACCGCCGACGGGACGATGACCGCGGTGGTCCATCGCCCGGCCGGCGGCGGCGCCCCGTCGGCGTCCCGCGCGGACCGGGTCGATCCCCTCCAGTCCTACCTGCTGCCGGTGCCCGGGCGGAAGCTCCTGGTGCTGAGCTGGCGGGCGACCCGGGACAGCTCCCTGTCCGTTCCACCCGGGACCACCAAGCTCGTGGACCGCCCCGGCCTGGTGGTCGTCCCCTGGCCCGAGAAGCGGGAGACCTTCAGCCTCGCCTCCGCCGACGAGACCCACTACCGCTCCGCCGGCGACTGACCCCGCCTGACGCACCGGCGTCCGGCACGGAGAAAGAGTGGCCGTTCCGGGGCGGAACAGCCACTCTTTCCGGTGATCGCGGGTGCCGGGTCAGTTCTGGGCGGCGGTGTTCCTCCGGGCCGGCATCGGTTCCACCGGCGCCGCGTCCAGCTGGGAGATCCAGCCGGTGACGTCGCGGGCCACGTCCTGCGCGGTCAGGCCCAGGTCGGCCAGGATCTGGCCACGGCTGCCGTGCGGGTGCCAGTCGGCGGGGATGCCCAGGTCCTTCAGCGGCACCCGGACGTCGGCGTCACGCATGGCCTGCGCGACGGCCGACCCGACACCGCCGACCCGGACACCGTCCTCGACGGTGACCACGAGGCGGTGCCCGGCGGCCAGCTCGACCAGCTCGGCCGGGACCGGACGGACCCAGCGCGGGTCGACCACGGTGACCCCGTAGCCCTGCTCGGCGACCCGGGTGGCGACCTCCATGCCGAGCTGGCCGAAGGAGCCCACGGCGACCAGCAGCACGTCGGTACGCGCCGACTCGGCCAGCACGTCGACCGGGCCGACCCGGCGCAGCGCGGGCAGGTCGGCGGGGACCGAGCCGGTCGGGAACCGGACGATGGTGGGTCCGTCGTCCACGGCGACCGCCTCGCGCAGCTCCTCGCGCAGCGTCGCGGCGTCGCGGGGCGCGGCGATGCGCAGACCCGGAACCACCCCGAAGACCGACATGTCCCACATGCCGTAGTGGCTCGGCCCGTCCGGACCGGTGATGCCGGCCCGGTCCAGCACGAACGTCACCGGCAGCCTGTGCATCGCCACGTCCAGCAGGACCTGGTCGAACGCGCGGTTGAGGAAGGTCGCGTAGACCGCCACCACCGGGTGCAGCCCGCCGAGCGCGAGACCGGCCGCCGAGGTGGCCGCGTGCTGCTCGGCGATGCCCACGTCGTAAACCCGGTGGGGATGCTTGCGGGCCAGCTTGGCGATGCCGGTCGGCTCGGCCATCGCGGCGGTGATGCCCACCACGTCGGGCCGCTCGTCGGCGATCGCGACCAGCTCGTCGGCGAAGACGTTCGTCCACTTCACCGACGGCGCGGCGGTGGACTTGCCGGTGGCGATGTCGAACGCGCCGGGGCCGTGGAAGCAGTCCGCCTCGTCCTCCTCGGCGGGGCGGTAGCCGTAGCCCTTGCGGGTCACCGCGTGCACGATGACCGGGCCGCCGAAGTTCTTCGCCGCCCGCAGCGCCGCCTCGACGGCGGTGACGTCGTGGCCGTCGACCGGGCCGACGTACTTGATGCCCAGGTCCTCGAACATCGCCTGCGGGGCGACCGCGTCCTTGATGCCCTTCTTGACCGCGTGCAGCACCTCGTACATCGGCTTGCCGACCAGCGGGGTCGAGCCGAGGGCGTCCTTGACGGTGTCCAGCACCTTCTCGTAGCCCGGGTTGAGCCGCAGCGACGAGAGGTGGTCGGCCAGCCCGCCGATGGTCGGGGCGTACGAGCGGCCGTTGTCGTTGACCACGATGACGAGCGGGTTGCCGGCGGTGGCGATGTTGTTCAACGCCTCCCAGCACATGCCGCCGGTCAGCGCGCCGTCGCCGACCACCGCCACGACGCTGCGCTGCTCGCCCCGGAGCGCGTACGCCTTGGCCAGGCCGTCGGCGTAGGACAGCGCGGTGGAGGCGTGCGAGTTCTCGATCAGGTCGTGCTCGCTCTCGGCCTGGCTGGGGTAGCCGGAGAGGCCGCCGCGCTGCTTCAGCTTGTCGAAACCGACCTGCCGGCCGGTGACGATCTTGTGCACGTACGCCTGGTGACCGGTGTCGAACAGGAGCCGGTCCCGGGGGGAGTCGAAGACCCGGTGCATGGCCAGGGTCAGTTCCACCACGCCCAGGTTGGGACCGATGTGCCCGCCGGTGCGGGAGACCTTGGCGACCAGGAAGTCACGAATCTCGGCCGCGAGGATGCCGACCTGTTCGGCGGACATCCGCTTGACGTCCTGCGGGCCACGGACGGTGGCCAGCAGCCCGGTGTGGTGGACCGTGCCCTCTTCAACACTCATGACGAAGGAGTCTATCGGCCGCCGCCCAGTCCGCAGCCCGGCCCGCGACAGCGCGGCCCGTTCGGACCGCTGAGCGCCGGGTCAGCCGGCCACCCGCCCGCCGGGTCGGCCGGCGATCCGCAGCCGGCGGGGCGGGACGACGGCCGGGCCGGCCCGGTGCGCCGGTCCGGCCGGGGTCCAGGAGCCGAGCACGGCGGCCCGGGTGGCGCCGGTCACCGACGGCAGCGCGCCGGGCAGGCCGTGCCAGGACAACCAGCCGAGCAGGGCGAACGCGTACGCCTCCTTGGCCTGGGCGGGCACCCCCAGCTCGTCGGTGGTACGCAGCCGCCAGCGGCCCTCCCCCAGCGCGGCCAGGCGGGCACGGAGGGTGGGATTGCGCACCCCGCCGCCGGCCGCCACGACCTCGACCACGCCGTGCCGGTCGCAGGCGTCGGCCACCGTGCGGGCGGTCAGCTCGGTCAGCGTGGCCAGCAGGTCCTCGACCGGCACCGGAGCACCCAGGGAGGTCAGGCGTTCGTCCAGGTAACCGGCGTGGAACAGCTCCTTGCCGGTCGACTTCGGCGGCGCCGCCGCGTAGTACGGCTCGGCGAGCAGCGACGCCAGCAGACCGGGGTGCACCCGCCCGGTCGCCGCGACCGCCCCGTCGGTGTCGCAGGGCCGGCCGAGGAAGCGCCGGGCGGCGGCGTCGAGCAGGGCGTTGGCCGGGCCGACGTCGTACCCCAGCACGGGGGCGTGCGGCGCGACCACGGTGAGGTTGGCGATGCCGCCCAGGTTGAGCGCCGCCCGGGGCCCGGCGGCGTCGTCCGGGTCCAGCAGCAGCGCGTCGAACGCCGGCACCAGCGGCGCGCCCTGACCGCCCGCGGCGACGTCCGCCGCCCGCAGGTCCGACAGCACCGGTACGCCGACCCGGGCGGCCACCCGCGCGACCGACCCGAGTTGCAGGGTCCCCCGGACCGTCCCGGCGTCGACCCAGTGGAAGACCGTCTGGCCCGGTGAGACGACCGCGTCCACGGTGCCGCCGGCCAACTCGACCCCGGCCGCCGCCGCCTCGGCGAAGACGTCACCGAGGCGGTTGTCCAGCCGGCAGACCGCCTCGATCGTGGTGGCGGCCGGCGGCAGCACCGCGGAGATCGTGTCCCGCAGCTCGTCGTCGTAGCCCAGCTCGCGGTGCCCCAGCGGGCGCAGCCACAGGGTGTCCCCGTCGACGGTGAACTCGGCGGCCACCACGTCCACCGCGTCGTACGACGTCCCCGACATCAACCCGACGATCTTCATGAAAGGAAGGGCCCCCTGTTAACGCCTACGGTAGAGGAAGGGTCCCTTCCTAACACCTCGGCCGACGACGGTCACCGGCACCTACCCGGGCAGCAGCAGACCGACCAGCTCCACGTGCTGGGTCATCGGGAACAGGTCGAACCCGCGCAGCTCGGCCAGCCGCCAACCCGCCCCGGCGAACGTGTGCACGTCCCGGGCGAAGGCGGCCGGGTCACAGGCCACGTACGCGACCGCGCGCGGACCGGCGGCCACGATGTCCCGCACCACCGGCGCCCCCGCGCCGGAGCGGGGCGGGTCGAGCACCACCACGTCGACCGGGCCGGTGATCCGTCGGCGGGCCAGCGCGGTCTCCACCCGGGCCGCGACGACCTCCACCCACGGCAGGTCGGCCAGGTTCTCCCGGGCCGCCGCCACGCCCTGTGCGGCGGACTCGACCAGGGTGATCCGGCCGGTGTCGCCGACCCGGGCGGCGAGCGCCGCGGCGAAGAGCCCGGCACCCCCGTAGAGGTCCCAGGCACGCTCGCCGGGCCGCGGGGCGAGCTGCGCCAGCACCGCGTCGACGAGGGTGTCCGCGGCGGCCGGGTGCACCTGCCAGAACGACGACGCGGACAGCTCCCACTCCCGCCCGGCGGCCCGCTCGCGGACCCGCTCCGGGCCGCTCACCGTGGTCGGCGTGCCCTCGGCGTACGCGGTGACGGCCACGTCGCCCCCGGTGGACGCGACCGTCTCGACGGCGTCCGCGTCCGGCCAGCGGACCCCGCCGGGCGCCAGCACCGGCAGCTCCTGGATCGCCGGGTGCGCGATCAGGCACCGGTCCACCGGCACCACCTCGTGCGAGCGGTGCTTGAGCAGGCCGGCCCGGCCGGCGCCGTCGACCGTGTACCGGATGCGGGAGCGCCAGCCCAGCGGACCGCCGGGCAACGCCTCCACCCGCACCGCGAGGGCGTCGCACTCGGCGTCGGTCAGCTTCGCCAGCCGGATCAGCTGCTCGCGGACCACCGCCGTCTTCCAGTCCAGCTGCGCGGCGGGGGCGACGTGTTGCAGGTCGCAGCCGCCGCAGCGGCCCGGTCGGGCGTACGGGCAGGGTGGCTCCACCCGCTCCGGCGCGGCCTGGAGCACCGTCACCGCGTCGGCGCGGGCGAAGCCCCGGTGCACCTCGGTCACCTCGGCGACGACCCGCTCGCCGGGCAGCGCGTGCCGGACGAAGACCACCTGCCCGTCGACCCGCGCCACGCAGTGCCCGCCCGGGGCGACCGCGTCCACGGTCAGCTCGACCCGCTCGGCCTCCCCGAGGCCGCGATCCGGGGCGCTCACGACCGGCCCCCGTCGGTGTCCCGCTCGCTGGACGGCGGCGCGGGACTCTCCGGCGCCGCGGCCATCGGCGCGGCCGGCGGCGGGGTGCCAGGCGACGCCCCCGCCCGGGGACCCCGGGCCGGGCTGCGGCTCAGCGTGGCGTCCAGCCGGTCCAGGTTCTTGCCGGCGGTGGAGGCGAGCTGCCACGGGACGCTGGTCACCATCACCCCCGGTTCGAAGAGCAGCCGGCCCTTGAGCCGCAGCGCACTCTGGTTGTGCAAGAGGTTCTCCCACCAGCGCCCGACCACGTACTCGGGAATGAAGACGGTGACCACGTCGCGGGGCGACTCCCGGCGGACGCCGGCCACGTAGTTGAGGATCGGCCGGGTGATCTCCCGGTACGGCGAGTCGATCACGGTCAGCGCCACCGGTACGTTGCGCCGATCCCACTCGGCCTGCAACTGCCGGGTGTCCTTGTCGTCGACGTTGACCGTCACCGCGGTGAGCGTGTCCGGTCGGGTGGCCTTCGCGTACGCCAGAGCCCGCAGGGTCGGCTGGTGCACCTTGCTGACCAGCACGACGGCGTGGTTGCGGGCCGGCAGCACCGGGCGCCCCTCGTCCGGGGTGAGTTCCACCGCGACCCGGTCGTAGTGCCGGCGGATGGCCAGCATCAGCACGTAGATCATCGCCATCGCGACGATCGCGATCCACGCGCCGAGCAGGAACTTCGTCACCAGCACGATGACCAGGACGGTGCCGGTCATCGCCATGCCGAAGCTGTTGATCGCCCGGGACCGGATCATCCGGCGGCGCGCCTCGGCGTCCCGCTCGGTGCGCAGGTGCCGGTTCCAGTGCCGGATCATGCCCGCCTGGGACAGCGTGAACGACACGAAGACACCGACGATGTAGAGCTGGATGAGTTTGGTCACCTCGGCCTGGAAGCCGACGATCAGCACGATCGCGAACGAGGCCAGGAAGACGATGCCGTTGGAGAAGGCCAGCCGGTCGCCCCGGGTGTGCAGTTGCCGGGGCAGGTAGCGGTCCTGGGCCAGGATCGAGCCGAGCACCGGGAACCCGTTGAACGCGGTGTTCGCGGCCAGGAACAGGATCAGCGCGGTCGCGCCGGCCACCACGAAGAGCAGCACCGAGCCGGACCCGAACACCGTCTCGCCGAGCTGCGTGGTGACGGTCTTCTGCACGTACCCCTCGGGCCCGGCGACGATCTGGAGATCCGGGTCCTCGACGAACTGGAGCCCGGTCAGCCGGGCCAGCCAGATGATCCCGACCAGCATGCTCACCGCGATGGTGCCGAGCAGCAGCAGCGTGGTGGCCGCGTTGCGGCTCTTCGGCGCCTTGAACGCCGGCACCCCGTTGGAGATCGCCTCCACGCCGGTCAGCGCCGCGCAGCCGGAGGAGAAGGTCCGCAGCAGCAGGAAGATCAGCGCGAAGCCGGTCACGCTGTGCTCGGCCTGGATCACCAGGTCGGCGCTGGGCGCGCGCAGGTCGTGGCCGAGCACGAAGACCCGGACCAGGCCGGTGAGCAGCATGCCGCCGATCACGATGACGAACCCGTAGGTGGGGATCGCGAACAGGTTGCCGGACTCCCGCAGGCCGCGCAGGTTCAGCGCGGTGAGCAGCACCACCGCGCTGACCGCGATCAGCACCTTGTGGGTGGCCACGAACGGCACCACCGAGCCGAGGTTGGCCACCCCGGCGGAGACCGACACGGCGACCGTCAGCACGTAGTCGACCAGCAGCGCGCTGGCCACCGCGACACCGGCCCGCGGCCCGAGGTTGACCGTGGCCACCTCGTAGTCGCCGCCACCGGACGGGTAGGCGTGCACGGTCTGCCGGTAGCTGGCCACCACCGTGAGCATCACCACGACCACCGCGAGCGCGACCCACGGCGAGAAGAAGTACGCCGACGCGCCGGCGATGGACAGCGTCAGCAGGATCTCGTCCGGCGCGTACGCGACGCTGGACAGCGCGTCGGACGCGAAGACGGGCAGCGCGATGCGCTTGGGCAGGAGGGTGTGCTGGAGCCGGTCGGACCGGAACGGTCGACCGAGCAGGAGCCGCTTCAGCAGCGAGGTGGGACTGGCCACAACCGCCAAGAGTACGACCACCGGTCGGCCCCTCCACCGGGTGGCCGATCACGGTGGGGCGTACGGGCGGAGTACCGTCTGCTCCGCGTCCGCGCGGGCAACGTGGCAGGCTGGTGCCGCACGTGGTGCGGGCCGGTGAGGAGGGGACGCGGTGCACGTCGTGATCATGGGCTGTGGCCGGGTGGGTTCGACCCTCGCCCAGAGCCTGGAGTCCCGGGGGCACTCGGTGGCGGTGATCGACCAGGACGCCGACTCGTTCCGGCGGCTGGGTCCCGACTTCGCCGGGATCACGGTCACCGGCGCCGGCTTCGACGGCGAGGTGCTGCGGCAGGCCGGTATCGAGCGGGCCGACGCCTTCGCGGCCGTCTCCAGCGGCGACAACTCCAACATCATCTCCGCCCGGCTGGCCCGGGAGACGTTCGGTGTCTCCCGGGTGGCGGCCCGGATCTACGACCAGCGGCGCGCCCAGGTCTACGAGCGCCTCGGCATCCCGACCGTGGCCACCGTGCGGTGGACCGCCGACCGGATGCTGCGGCACCTCGTCCCCGAGGGCAACGTGGAGATCTTCCGCGACCCGACGAGCACCGTGTCGATCGTCGAGGTGCCGGTGCACAAGGACTGGATCGGCCGCACGGTGCGCGCGCTGGAGGAGGCGACCGGCGCCCGGGTGGCGTACCTCATCCGGTTCGGCATCGGCACCCTGCCCACCGTGTCCTCGGTCGTCCAGGAGGGCGACCAGATCTTCATGCTGGTCACCGACGACATCGTGGCGCCGGTGACGTCGGTGGCGGCGACCCCGCCGGAAGGAGGGCACTGAGCATGCGGATCGCCATCGCCGGCGCCGGCAACGTGGGTCGGTCGATCGCCCAGGAGCTGATCGACAACGGCCACCAGGTGATGCTGATCGAGCGGCAGCCCCGGATGCTGCGCCCCGACCGGGTGCCCGCCGCCGACTGGGTGCTGGCCGACGCGTGCGAGCTGGCCAGCCTGGAGGAGGCCAACATCGCCGGCTGCGACGTGGTCGTCGCGGCGACCGGCGACGACAAGGTCAACCTGGTGGTGTCGCTGCTGGCCAAGACCGAGTTCGCGGTGCCCCGGGTGGTGGCCCGGATCAACCGGGCCGAGAACGAGTGGCTGTTCACCGAACAGTGGGGCGTGGACGTCGCGGTGAGCAAGCCACGGGTGATGGCCGCCCTGGTCGAGGAGGCGGTCACCGTCGGGGACCTGGTCCGGTTGATGACCTTCCGGCAGGGCGAGGCGAACCTGGTCGAGATCACCCTGCCGCCGACCGCTCCGTACGTCGGCCAGCCGTTGCGCGCGGTGCCCCTGCCCCGAGACTCCGCCCTGGTGGCGATCCTGCGCGGCAAGCGGGTGCTGGTGCCCAGCCCGGACGACCCGATAGAGGCCGGCGACGAACTGATCTTCGTCTGCACCGCCGAGGTGGAGGACGCGGTCCGGACGGTCGTGCTCGGCGCGGACAGCGTGGAGCGGACCCGCGAGTCCCGGGGTCCCCGCTGACCGTCGGTCGTGCCGGTGCTCAGGCGCCGGGCAGCGGCGCGGTCTCCCGGGTCACCCGGCGGACGGTCCAGACCGTGATGAGCAGCAGCAGCACGTACGGCGGATAGCCCAGCACCAGCCGGGCGATGCCCAGCGCGGTGTCCTGGTGGGCCAGGTAGAGCCCGGCCTGGACGCCCACCTTGGCCAGCCAGACCACGCCCCAGAGCACGGTGAGGCCGGTGAAGGTACGCACCAGCCGGGGGTCGTCCCGCCACTCGGACTTGCCCTTGGCGACCAGCACCGACCAGATCCAGCCGACCAGGGGCTGTCGGATCGCCGCCGAGATCAGCAGAGCCACCCCGTAGCCGATCCCGTAGAGGATCCCGGGGAGGTAGAAGTCCCGCTCGTCGCCGGTGCGCCAGGCGATGGCGGCGCCGATGCCGACGCCGAACAGGCCGTTGACCGCGTGCCGGACCGGCCGGCGCTGGACCAGCCGCAGCACGGCGATCGCCAGGGCCACCGACACCGAGGCGATGACGGCGGGGCGCAGGTCACCGATGATGTTGGCCACCACGAAGACGACCACCGGGATGCTGGACTCCACCAGCCCCCGCCAGCCACCCAACTGGTCGGCCATCTGCTCGGCCAGGCTGGGCAGCGGCTCCTCGTCCACCGGTCCCAGGTCCGGCTGTGCCGGCCGGTGCTGTCCCGTCGTCATGCCCTGCCTTCTGTCCGCTGGGGAGTTCACTTCGGCGGTTCCAGCTCGTAGTACGGGTTGTAGATGACCTTGCGGTCGTCCCGGACGGCCATCCGGCCGCGGGCGGTCAGGTGGCGGCCGGGCTCGATGCCGACGATCTGCCGCCGGCCCAGCCACACCAGGGTGACCACGTCGCTGCCGTCGTAGAGGTCGGCCTCCAGCGTCGGCAGGTTCGTCCGCGGCGTGTACACCACCGTGCGCAGCCGCCCGGCGACCGAGACCACCTGACCCCGCATGCACAGCTGGGCGGGCGGGCAGCCGTGCTCGGCGCTCTCCCGGCGCAGTTCCTGCGCCTCGATCTCCGCCTCGCTCGCGGTGAACCGGCGCAGCATCCGCCGCAGGGAACTCTGGCGCTCGTCGGTCGTCATGACCTCCGCGTCACCCTCTCCACGCTCGCCGGCATTGCCGCCGGCTCCGGCCTGTGGACCCGACGACGCCGGGACCGTCCCGCCAGCGTACGCCGAAGGAACGGTCCCGGCCGTCCGGCCGGGTGCGCGGTCAGGCCTCGCGGGGTGCCGGCGCCGGCGTGCCGTTCGCGGTCTCGGCCTGGTCGGCGATCTCCCGGGGCAGCCGCAGCGGCAGTGGCTCGCGGACCGGCTTGGCCTCCTGGCCACGGTCGACCACCAGCCCGTCGAGGCACTGGGTGAGCGGGCCGGAGGCGGCCGGGTCGGTGGCCACCTCGCCCTGGTAGACGCCGCGCACCATCCAGCGGGGGCCGTCGATGCCGACGAACCGCAGGTCGGTGAGCCCGTCCGGGGTACGCACCCGGGCGTGCAGCTCGGGGCCGTACTCGCCCTGGACCTCCTGGGCGGCGGCGCCGTCGGCGAACAGCGACTGGCGGATCTCCTCGCGCACCTCGTCCCAGATGCCCTCGCTGCGTGGCGCCGCGAAGACGCCGAGTTGGAGGGCGTTCGGGCCGTGCACGAGCACGACCTGCTGGATCACGCCCTGCGGGTCGGCCTGCACCCGGACCTCGACGTCGGGTACCGCGGGGATCTGGAGGCTGCCCAGGTCGAGGCGCTGCACTCCGTCAGGTGCCTCGGACACGTCGTAGGGACCGCGCGCCGGCCGCACGTCCTCCGCCTCGGTCGGGTCGAAGACCTCGGCGGACGTCTCGTCACGCGAGTGCCGCCCGGTACCGGCCCGCTTTCGGGAGAAGATCACTGCGCCCACCCTCCGCTGTTCACACTCACCGTGTCACCCCTTCCGTCCTCGTCGCCCGCCGGGCCCACGCCGGGCGGCGGGGATATCAGACCGGCGTGCCCGCCGGTGGAGCCGTGCCCGCCGGCCCCGCGCCGGGAGCCGGGCAGCTCGGCCACCGCCTGGAAGTCCGCCCGGGCCACCCGCTGCACCACGAGCTGCGCGATGCGGTCGCCACGGGAGATCTTCGCCGACGCCTCCCGGTCGTGGTTGATCAGGTTGACCAGGATCTCACCCCGGTAGCCGGCGTCGACCGTACCGGGAGCGTTGAGCACGGTCACGCCGAGTCTCGCCGCCAGCCCGGAGCGCGGATGCACCAGGCCCACGTACCCCGGCGGCAACGCGATGGCCAGGCCGGTCGGGACCAGGGCCCGGCCGCCGGGCGGCAGCTCCACGTCCGTGGCGGCCACCAGGTCGGCCCCGGCGTCGCCGGGATGGGCGTACGCCGGCAACGGCAGCTCCGGGTCGAGCTGCCGCACGGGCACGGGTACGACGTCGGTCACGGTTCCCCTCTTCCGTCCGTTTCTACCGGTGACCCTGCCATCCTGCCCGGTACCCGGCCCGGCGTGCGCCGTACCCTCGGACTGTGAGCATGTCGCCGTCCTCGACGCACCCGGGGCCGCCCGCCACCTACGCGGAGCGGCTCGGCCTGCCCTGGTGGGGTTGGCTGCTCGGCCTGGTCGCCGCCGCGCTGCTCGCCACCGAGATCTGGATGGGGGTGCCCGGGGTACGGACCTGGCTGCCCTTCGCGGTGCTGGTGCCGCTGACCGTGGCCGGTCTGGCGTGGCTGAGCCGGATCCGGGTCGCCGTCGCCGACGGCGAGCTGCGGGTGGACGACGCGCGCCTGCCGGCCCGGTTCGTCGCGGACGTGCTCCCGCTGGACGTCGCCGGCCGACGGGAGGTCCTCGGCGTCGGCGCGGACCCGCTGGCCTTCGTGGTGCAGCGGCCGTGGATCGGCGGCGCCGTCCAGGTGGTGCTGGACGACCCGGCCGACCCCACGCCGTTCTGGGTGGTCAGCACCCGCCATCCGGTCGAGCTGGCCGAGGCGCTGCTCGCCGCGCGCGACGCGGCCAACGCCCGCACCGGCGGCTCCGCCGGGGTCCGGGACACCGTCACCGGTCCCGCCTGAGGAGCGGGTCAGGGCGCTTTGGGCAGGGCGGCCGGTCCTCCGGGCAGCGCCCTGCCCTGCCGACGCAGGTCGGACCGGAGCTGGTCGGACATGGTGCGGGTGGCCCGCCGGTTGAGGTAGCTCGCCACCGCGGCGCCGGTGAGGAACGGCCCCAGCGTGGTCAGGTTGCGGCCGAACCGCTTGAGCAGGGTTTCCCGCAGCTCCTTGCGGGCGGCGGTGCCGAGCACCGCGCTCACCCCGACGCCGGGCATCATCGGGTTGACCCCCCGCTGGGTCGCCCAGGACTGGACCAGGGCGACCGAGCGCGCGGTGGCACCGGTCGGCAGCGGTACGCCGTACACCTCGTGCAGTTCGCCGACCAGCTTGAGTTCGATCGCCACCACGGCGACCGTCTCGGCGGCCAGCAGCACCGGCGCGGAGAGCAGGGTCGGCGCGACGGTCCACTCGACGGCCGCGACGCCCCCGCCGGCGGCGCCCACACCGGCCGTACCCCGGGCGGCGTTGCGCACCAGCCGCTCGGCGAGATCCTCGCCGTCGAGATCGGGGAAGTGCTGCCGCAGGGTCGCCCGGTCGCGCACGGGCACGTGCGGAGCGATCTCGGCGACCGTCTCCACCATCCAGCGCATGGCGGCCTTCGGCTTGAACAGGTCCGCCAGGCCCCGGGCCCGGGCCTGTGCGACCACCCGGGCGAGCAGTTGCCGGCGTCGGGCCGGTGCGATGTCGTCGGCGGTCAGCGCCGCGACGGTGGCACCCAGGTCCTCGGTCGCACCCGGGTCCTCGGTCGTGCCCAGGTCCTTCGTGGCGTCATGGTCCTTCGTGGCGGCTGGGCCGTCGGTGCCGGTCCCGGCGCGCGTCCGTTCCGCCCCGGTCCGCCCGTCCGGCTCGTTGCGCTCGCTCATGGATACGCCCTCCCGATGCGACCGCCGCCGACGCGACGGTGGCCCGTCACGAGTCAAGCAGGTCCCCCGGGAGGTCGCACGGCGACCGGAGCAAGCGGCGGCCCCGTCGAGGGAGCCGCCGCCGGTGTCGGTGTCGCGTTCGGGTCAGACGCACTCGCGGCAGATCAGTTCGCCGTTACGCTCGACGGCGAGCTGGCTGCGGTGGTGCACCAGGAAGCAACGCGCGCAGCGGAACTCGTCCTGCTGCATCGGCAGAACCTTGACCGTGAGTTCCTCGTCGGCCAGATCGGCGCCGGGCAGCTCGAAGCTCTCAGCCACCTCGGCCTCGTCGACGTCCACGGCGCCCGACTGTGAGTCGACCCGCCGGGCCTTGAGCTCTTCCAGGCTGTCCTCGCCGAGGTCGACCTCGTCGCGACGCGGGGCGTCGTAGTCGGTGGCCATCGGTTTCACTCTCCCATATCGATGTTGTCGCTTCCGGTTGTAACGCCGGACGACGCTGTTTCGGTTCCGCTGGCCGGCCACCACTTGTGTCGGTCACCCGACCCGGCTGGCGCCGGGACCGGAGCCGCCAGAGAACTCCTCCAGCGAGGCGCGGTACCTTACCCCCCCATTGGGCGTGGCATGTATACCGCCCTCGTGGCTGAGATGTACGCCCCTGCACGCGAAGTTGTTCCCAATGTGACTCAGGCGACACGAAGATAGGGGTAGTACTACCCGGTTCCCGGTTGGCGCGCCGGCATGTCCGGCTGTTTCCACGCGACAGCCGGACAACCGTTAACCTCAGCGGCGTACTCGACGGCCGACGCGGGGCGGCCCGACCGCCCGGCCGCCGCCATCCACCCTCTGTCCGGGAGCGCCCTGATGAGCTTTGCGCGAGTGCGAGCACTCGTTGTGGTCGGTCTGCTGGCGGCGCTGGCCCTGGTCTTCGTGGTCGTCGCCCTGGTCCGCGACACCCAGCGCGACGCGGGCGCCGCCGGTGGCTGCCCGGAGGGCTGGCCGCTGGCCGACGTCGCTCTGCGCGAGTCCAAGGACGTCAAGCTCAACGTCCTCAACGGCACCGACCAGCCCGGACTGGCCGGCAAGATCGCCGACGACTTCCGTAACCGCAAGTTCCAGGTGAAGAAGACCGGCGACCAGAAGAACAAGATCGACGACGTCGCCCTGCTCCGGTACGGGCCGAAGGGGGTGGGTTCGGCACACCTGCTGCGCGCCTACTTCCTGGACGACGCCAAGTACGAGTACGACCCCAAGCGCAAGGACGACACCGTCGACGTGGTGCTGGGTGGGTCCTTCCAGCAGCTCGCCACCACCACCGAGGTCAACCAGTCCCTCGGCGACCTGGGCTCGCCGATCGCCCCGCCCGGTTCCTGTCCGGCTCCCGTCGAGGATTGACCCCCGGCGGCGCCGGACGCCCCTGACCGGCGGCAGCCGCCGGTCAGGGGCCGCCGGAGGCGTCGAGGTCGGCGAGGCGGGCGTGCAGGGGCTCGAACAGCGCCGCCGGGGCCGCGACGACCATGTCCGGACCGGCCGGAACGCCGCGCAGTCCGTCCACCCGCAGTCCCGCCTCGCTGGCCACCAGTCCGCCCGCCGCGAGGTCCCAGGCCGCGAGCCCCTTCTCGAAGTACGCGTCCACCCGGCCCTCGGCCGCGTAGCAGAGGTCGATCGCGGCGGCGCCGAGCCGGCGGATGTCCCGTACCTGCGTGATCAACTCGGCGACCACGCGGGCCTGGTGCGCCCGGCGGCGCGGGTCGTACCCGAAGCCGGTGGCCACGAGCGCCTGACCGAGATCGGTCTCGGTGGAGCCGCGCAGCCGCTGCCCGTCGCGCCACGCGCCACCGCCGGCGGTGGCCGTCCACTCGTCGCCGGTGCTCGCGTTGCGCACCACGCCGGCGACGACCGTGCCGTCCACCTCGGCCGCCAGCGAGACGGCGAAGTGCGGCAGTCCGTAGAGGTAGTTCACGGTGCCGTCGATCGGGTCGACGATCCACCGGACCGCGCCCGGACCGGTCGCGCCGGCCGCACCCGCGCCGTACTCCTCACCGAGCACGGCGTCGCCGGGCCGCAGCTCGCGGAGGGCGGCGATCACCTGCCGCTCCACCGCCCGGTCGGCGGCGGTCACCACGTCGGTGGCCGTGCTCTTCGTGGCGGCCACCGAGACTCCCTCGGCCCGCATCCGGTACGCGGTGGCCGCGGCGTCCCGTGCCACCTCGACCGCGATCGTGAGCAACTGCTGCGGCGTGGGCGCCGGGCGATCCATTCGTTCGTCCCCTTTCCGCACGTCCGGGGTGTCGCGGATCGCGCGCGCTATCATCCTTGCAAAGTCCAGATCCGCGCCGAATCGGCGGTCCCACCGCCGGTGCGCCGTGCGCCGCAGGATGATCGCCGCAGACGGCGTTACAATTCACCCTGCCCACGCGCCACGGACCGCCAGCGACCGGCGGGCCGGGGACACGAGGGTCCTCAACGACATCGTCCGGCATCGCACTCCGCGCCGTGCTGGACGACCCGGCCGTGCTCGCTCTTCGCCTCCGGAAGGTCATTCGTGACAGAACCCCGCCAGCCCGGCGCCGACGTTCGCTCGCTCACCGACACCCTGATCGCCCACGCGCAGAGCGCCGGTGGTCAGCTCACGTCGGCCCAGCTCGCGCGCACCGTCGAGTCCGCCGAGGTGACTCCGGCCCAGGCCAAGAAGATCCTGCGTGCGCTCTCCGAGGCGGGCGTGACGGTCGTGGTGGACGGGTCCGCCAGCACCCGCCGCCGGGTGGCGGCCGCCCGCTCGGCCACCCCGGCGTCCCGGGCGACCACGGCCAAGACCACCAAGAAGGCCGCCGCGCCCGCTCCGAAGCAGGCGCCGGCCGCCGACGAGGCCCCGGCACCGGCGCCGCGCAAGGCTGCCCCGCGCAAGACCACGGGCACCACCGCCGAGGTGGCCGCCAAGGCCGCGGTGCCGGCCAAGAAGACCACCCGACCCACCAAGGCGACGGTTGCCGCCGCCGGCCCGACCAAGGCCGCCGCCGGCAAGGCCAAGGAGGGGTCCGAGGGCGCCGAGGGCGAGATCGATCCGGAGGCGCTGGCCGCCGAGATCGAGGACGTAGTGGTCGAGGAGCCGGTGGAGCTGACCCGCGCGGCCGAGGCCGACGCGGCCAGTTCGGCCACCGACAACGACTTCGAGTGGGACGACGAGGAGTCCGAGGCCCTCAAGCAGGCCCGGCGCGACGCCGAGCTGACCGCGTCCGCCGACTCCGTCCGCGCCTACCTGAAGCAGATCGGCAAGGTCCCGCTGCTCAACGCCGAGCAGGAGGTCGAACTCGCCAAGCGGATCGAGGCCGGCCTCTACGCGGCCGAGCGGCTGCGCGCCGCCGAGGAGGGCGAGGAGAAGCTCGTCCGGGAGATGGTCCGCGACCTGGGCTGGATCTCCCGGGACGGCGAGCGCGCCAAGAACCACCTCCTGGAGGCCAACCTGCGGCTCGTCGTGTCGCTGGCCAAGCGCTACACCGGGCGGGGGATGGCCTTCCTCGACCTCATCCAGGAGGGCAACCTCGGCCTGATCCGCGCCGTGGAGAAGTTCGACTACACCAAGGGCTACAAGTTCTCCACCTACGCCACCTGGTGGATCCGCCAGGCCATCACCCGCGCCATGGCCGACCAGGCCCGCACCATCCGCATCCCGGTGCACATGGTCGAGGTGATCAACAAACTCGGCCGGATACAGCGTGAGCTTCTCCAGGACCTGGGCCGCGAGCCCACCCCGGAGGAACTGGCCAAGGAGATGGACATCACACCCGAGAAGGTGCTGGAGATCCAGCAGTACGCTCGGGAGCCCATCTCGCTCGACCAGACCATCGGCGACGAGGGCGACAGCCAGCTCGGCGACTTCATCGAGGACTCGGAGGCGGTCGTCGCGGTCGACGCGGTCTCCTTCTCCCTCCTCCAGGACCAGCTCCAGCAGGTGTTGCAGACCCTCTCCGAGCGGGAAGCCGGCGTGGTGCGGCTGCGTTTCGGCCTGACCGACGGCCAGCCGCGCACACTGGACGAGATCGGCCAGGTCTACGGGGTGACGCGGGAGCGCATCCGGCAGATCGAGTCGAAGACGATGTCCAAGCTGCGTCACCCGTCCCGGTCGCAGGTACTGCGGGATTACCTGGACTGACGCAGATCGTCAACCGAGCGTGTCGTTTTGGACACCAGGTGTGCAACGTCTGATGGTGATCACATGGTTGCACGATTGTGATCGTTGACGTGGCACCCTTGGTGCACGGCACACTGTCGGTGCCATGTGTGACCTCGGTCCCCCGCGGGCACACAGGGAAGGCAGCGCCCGGAGCGGGTGTTGCACGATAGGTGAGCAACGACCGAAGAGAGTGTTCATCGGTGACGACCAGAGGAGGAAGGCGATGACCCCGACCCTCACGCCGCCGCCCGAGACGGTGGCTCCCCCAGCCGCCGATGAACGGTGCGACCGCTGCAACGCCGCCGGCAAGCTCCGGATCACCCTCTCGGGTGGGAGTGAGCTGGTGTTCTGTGGACACCACGCGAACAAGTACGCGGAGGATCTCGTGAAGATCACCGTC
Organism: Micromonospora endolithica; assembly: GCF_003626595.1. Classification (GTDB taxonomy): domain Bacteria; phylum Actinomycetota; class Actinomycetes; order Mycobacteriales; family Micromonosporaceae; genus Micromonospora; species Micromonospora endolithica. The sequence continues at coordinate 128,721 of NZ_RBAK01000002.1, forward strand.
CGGTACGCGGCAGACCCGGAGTTCAGCTGGCGTGGCGCCGATCTGATGGCGAACTGAATCCGCAATCCGACATAGAGCCGGCCGGGCCCCATCAGGGGCCCGGCCGGCTCTTTCCAACCCTCCCCCACCGCCCCACCCACCCTGCCCGCCGCGATCTTGCACTTTCTGTCAGGACAAAACCCCATGAAAGCCCCGAGTCGGCGACCAAAAGTGCAAGATCGCGAGGGGCGAGTGGCGGGGGCCGGGGGCCGGGGGGTGGGGGGTGGGGGTTACAGGGTCTGGACGGTGGCGATGCGTTCCTCGAGCTGTTCGATGGTCGCCTGGGCGCTGGGTGGGCCGCCGCAGAGCCGGCGCAGCTCGGCATGGATCTTGCCGTGCGGTTGACCGGTGCGGTGGTGGCGAGCGGCCACCAGGGCGTTCAGCTGGCGCCGTAGCGCCACCCGACGCTGGGCGGCACTCATCGGTACCGGAGGGGCGGTGGGGGCGGCAGCGGCCGGCTCAGCGGTCCGGGCGGCCGTGCGGCGGCGTTGCGCGGCCAGTTGCTCGGCCTGCCGCTTGGTGAGCAGCAGCGAGACCTGGTCGGCGGTGAGAAGGCCGGGCAGGCCGAGATATTCCTCCTCCTCCGGCGTGCCGGCCTGGGCCGCCGTGCCGAACGAGGCGCCGTCGAAGATGACCTGGTCCAGTTCGGCGGTCGCGGACAGCGCGGCGAACCGCTTCTCCAGCTCCCCGCTGGCCTGCTCGTCGCGCTGGGCGCGCTCCAGCAGGCCGTCGTCGAAACCGTCGTCGTCCTTCGGCTTGCCCAGCACGTGGTCGCGTTCGGCCTCCATCTCGCTGGCGAGTCCCAGCAGGTGCGGCACGCTGGGCAGGAAGACCGAGGCGGTCTCGCCGGGCCGGCGGGCCCGGACGAACCGGCCGATCGCCTGGGCGAAGTAGAGCGGGGTGCTGGCGCTGGTCGCGTACACCCCGACGGCCAGCCGGGGGATGTCGACGCCCTCGGACACCATCCGGACCGCCACCAGCCACCGCTGGTCGGACGCCCCGAACGTCGCGATCCGCGCGGACGCGCCGACGTCGTCGGAGAGCACCACCGCGGCGCGCTCGCCGGTGACCTGCTCGATGAGCTTCGCGTACGAGCGGGCGGTCTGCTGGTCGCTGGCGATGACGAGCCCGCCGGCGTCCGGCATGCCGGCGTTGCGCAGGACGGTCAGCCGGGCGTCGGCGGCCCGCAGCACCTGCGGCATCCAGTCGCCGGCCGGGTCCAGTGCGGTACGCCAGGCCTGCGCCACGAGATCCTGGGTCATCGGCTCGCCCAGCCGCGCCGCCAGTTCCTCGCCGGCGTTGGTCCGCCACCGGGTCTCCCCGGAGTACGCGAGGAAGAGCACCGGGCGGACGACACCGTCGCGCAGGGCGTCGGAGTAGCCGTACACCGAGTCGGCTCGGGAGCGCAGCAGGCCGTCGCCGCCCCGCTCGTAGGTGACGAACGGGATGGGGTTGTCGTCGGAGCGGAACGGCGTACCGGTGAGCATCAGCCGGCGCTCGGCGCCCTCGAAGGCGGCCTTGACCCCGTCGCCCCACGAGCGGGAGTCGCCGGCGTGGTGGATCTCGTCGAGGATCACCAGGGTGCGGCGGGTGAGGGTACGCCGCCGGTGCACCAGCGGAGCCATCCCCACCTGGGCATACGTGACGACGGCACCGTGGAAGTCGGCGGCGGAGTGCAGGTCGGCGTTGCGGAAGGCGGCGTCTAGCTGGATGCCCACCCGGGCGGCGGAGTCCGCCCACTGGCTCTTCAGGTGCTCGGTGGGGGCGACCACGGTCACCGCGTCGACGGTGCCGTCGGCCAGCAGCTCGGCGGCGATCCGCAGGGCGAAGGTGGTCTTGCCGGCGCCGGGGGTGGCCACGGCGGTGAAGTCGGGGTCGCGCCGCCGGAGGTACTCCACCAGCGCCTTGCGCTGCCACGCGCGTAGGGCGGGGAACGTCTCGATCGCCGGCATGCGGGCCGCCACGGAAGCTCCTCTCCGACCGCTCGGGGAGCGGACCCCGGCCGAGGGCCACGGGTGCCGCCGCCCATGAAAACGCCCCCGCGCAGAAGATGCCGCGAAGGCTGGCTCAGCATAACCAGCCCGGCTCCGCGAACCCACTCAACACCACGTTGGTCACATCTGCCTCGCCCACTCCACCAGCGGTGGTCATGAACCTGTTGTCCCGACACGCCACGCGGGAGCCGGCGGGATCAGGGGCGGGCCGGGGCTACCGGGGCGGACCAGCGGCGGCGCAGCGACACCAGGCGCAGCAGGAAGACGAACGCGGCGGCGGCGGTGAGCCAGCCGGCGTTGGTACGGCCGAGGGCGTCCAGCACGGCGACCAGCACCGCGCCGGCGAGGGCGGCCACCGCGTAGATCTCCCGGCGCAGCACCACCGGGATCTCGGCGGTCAGCAGGTCCCGCCCGAGACCGCCGCCGATGGCGGTGAGCATCCCGATCACGCAGGCGCCGACGGCCGGCACCTGGGCGTCGAGGGCCTTGAGGGTGCCGGTGACGGTGAACAGGCCGAGTCCGGCGGCGTCGAGCACCAGCACGGTGGTGCGCAGCCGGGCGAACTGGGGGTGGAGCCGGAACACGACCGCGGCGGTCACCGCGGCGGTGGCCGCGTACCGCCAGTCGGCGAAGGCCAGCGGCGGGGCCTCGTCGATGACCAGGTCCCGGAAGATTCCGCCGCCGAGGGCGGCCACGAAGCCGACGAAGACGACGCCGAAGAGGTCGAGTCGTTTGGCCACCGCCGCCGAGGCACCGGAGGCGGCGAAGACCGCGACCCCGGTGAGGTCTGCCAGGAGTAGGGCGGTGGAGATGTTCACGGGCGCAGGTTACGCGGGCGGCACCGCCGCCCGCCCTGGTTCACCCGGCCATCGACTCGTAGATCTCCTTGCACTTCGGGCAGACCGGCGAGCCGGGCTTGGCCGCCTTGGTCACCGGAAAGGTCTCGCCACAGAGCGCCACCACGTAGGTGCCCATGACGGCACTCTCGGCGATCTTCTCCTTGCGGACGTAGTGGAACATCTCCGGACCGGTGTCCGCGTCCTTCAGCTCCGGCCGCTCGAGAACCTCTGTGCTCACGTGTGCACCTCCAACCGTCAAGTCTGGCAGGTCACCACCCCCAGGTCCACTACGGGCCCGGCCCACCGGCGACGTACGGTGATGATCGTGACCAACTTTCACTTCCGTCTCGGGACCGAGGTCGACGAGGCGCTGCGCGCCGGCCGTCCGGTGGTCGCCCTGGAGAGCACGATCGTCTCGCACGGCCTGCCCCGGCCGGACAACCTGCACGTCGCACGGCGGATCGAGGCGACCGTACGGGAAGCGGGCGCGGTGCCGGCCACCATCGGCATGGTCGGCGGCCGGCTCGTGGTGGGTCTCGACGACGCCGAACTGACCCGGCTCGCCACCGTCGACGGTGTGGCCAAACTCTCCGTACGCGACCTCGCTGTCGCCGCCGCGACCGGCGCGGACGGCGCCACCACCGTCGCCGCGACCAGCGCGGTGGCCACCGCGGCCGGGATCGGGGTGTTCGCCACCGGCGGCCTCGGCGGCGTGCACCGGGAGGCGGCGCAGACCTTCGACGAGTCCGCCGACCTGGTCACCCTGGCCCGTACGCCGATCGCGGTGGTCTGCGCCGGGGTGAAGTCGATCCTCGACGTGGGCGCCACCCTGGAACGGCTGGAGACGCTCGGCGTGGGCGTGGTGGGCTACCGCACCCGCCGCTTCCCCGGCTTCTACCTGACCGACGCGGGCTTCGACCTGGACTGGTCGGTGGACTCGCCGGAGCAGGTCGCCGCCGTGCTGGCCGCCCGGCGACAGCACGGGGTGCAGAGCGGCGGGCTCATCGTGGCCAACCCCCTGCCGGTGGACGAGCAGCTCGATCCGGCCCTGCACGACCGGACGCTCGCCGAGGGCCTGGCCCTGCTGGAGCGCGACGGGGTGACCGGCAAGGCGGTGACGCCCTACCTGCTGGCCCACTTCCACTCGGCCACCGAGGGCGCGAGCCTGGCGGTGAACGTCCGGATCATCCTGCGCAACGCCGACCTCGCCGCCCGGATCGCGGTCGCGGCGGCCCGCACCGCGTCCACATGACCGCGGGCCGGGTGATCGTCGTCGGGGATCTGGTCACCGACGTGGTGGCGGTGCTGGCCGGGCCGCCGGCCACCGGGTCGGACACGCCGGCCCGGATCCGCCTCACCGGCGGCGGGCAGGCGGCGAACACCGCGGCGTGGCTCGCCGCGCAGGGCGTGCCGGTGACGCTGGTCGGCGCGGTCGGCGACGACGCCGCCGGCCGGGAGCGGGTGGCGGAGCTGGCGGAGACGGGCGTGGACTGCGCGGTGACCCGGCACCCCGGTCGGACCACCGGCACGGTGATCGTGCTGGCCGCCGGCGACGACCGCACGATGGTCACCGAACGGGGCGCGAATCTGGCGCTGAGCGCGGAGGCGGTCGACGCCGCCCTGGCCGGCGCGCCCGACGCGCGGCATCTGCACCTGTCCGCGTACACCCTGTTGGACGCCGGGTCGCGCGGCGCCGGGCTGCGCGCGCTGGCCGCCGCCCGCGAGCGCGGGCTGACCACCAGCGTCGACGCGGCCTCCGCGGCGCCGCTGCGGCGGGTCGGCGCGGCGACGTTCCTGGGTTGGGTACGCGAGGTGGACCTGCTGCTGGTCAACGCCGACGAGGCGGCGGTGCTGGCCGGCGGGCTGGACCCGGCGGCGCAGGGTCGGGCGCTGTGCGCCTCGGCCCGGCGGGTGGTCCTCAAGCGGGGGGCGGCCGGTGCGGTCTGGGTGGACCGGACCGCGACGGTCACGGTGGCGCCGGCCCGGCGGATCGCGGTGGTCGACCCGACCGGCGCCGGGGACGCGTTCGCCGCCGGTCTGCTGGCCGCCTGGCTGGCCGGTGCCGCGCCGGAGGCGGCGCTGCGCCACGCCGGGGACCTCGGCGCGTCGGCGGTGTCCCGGATCGGCGCGCGACCGGGGAGCTGACCGCGCGACGTCGGCGGGCGGGCCGGCCGGCGCGGGCCGGTCAGGGCTCGGCGTCGATGACCCGGTGCGGACGCTCCTCGGCGGTGAGGCTCATCGGCGGCGTGTCGTCCCGGTGGCGGGGCTGGAAACGGTTGGCCAGTCGGTGCTCGTCCTTGGGCGGCCGGTCATTGGCCAGCAGCACGGCCAGCCACGGGATGAGGATCATGCCGAGACCGACCAGCGGCAGCCAGAGCCACAGCAGCGGTGCCTTGGCGCCGACCAGGATCGCACCGACGATCACGCAGGCCACCCGGATGCCCATCATCAGCACGTACCGCTTCTGTCGGCTGGTGAGCTGGTCGTCCTGGCTGCGCGAGGCGTCGGTGATCAGGATCGGCTGGTACGCCTGACGCTTCACCACGGTCCTCCTCGAGGGGATTGCCCTCATCCTGTCACTCCCCGTGCGTGATCAGCGAGAATCGACGCACCCGGTTCCGTGTTACCGCCGTGGTACGCTCGCCCCGTGGGCAGCAGGTTCAGCTTCACCGAGGAGGCGCTGGCCAACCTGCGGGTCTACGACGTCACGCCGGGGGAAGTCTGGGAGGCGCTGCACAGCAGCCGGCGGGTGATCCGTCACCTGGGCGACGACGTGATGGTCGTCTACGCCGCCGCCCGCCGGGGTCGCCGGCTGGCCGTGCTGCTCGCCGAGGCCGACGGCACCGACAACGACTGGGACATCCTCTCCGCCCGGCAACTGACCGACGTCGAGGCCAAGCGCTACGACGAGGCCGTGCGGAGAACTCGCCGATGAGGAGGCGCGACGATGCACCGTGACGACGCGACCAAGCAGTTCCACGGCGGTGGCGACGGGTTCGCCGACCTGATCGACGAGAGCCCGGCGGCCGAGTTGCCCACGCCGGACACCGAGTCCCCGATGGTGAGCCGCTCGGTCCGGCTGCCGCTGGAGACCTACGAGCGGGTCCGCGCCGCCGCCGACGCCCGCGGCATCGGGGTCACCACGCTGATGCGGCAGTGGATCGAGGCCGGCCTGGCCGACCTGGACGACTCGGCGACGGTCTCCCTCGCCGACGTCCGGCGGGCGCTGGCCTCGCTGTCCCGGCCCACCGCCGCCTGAGCGTCAGTCCCCGGCGGCCTTCGCCTTCGCCGCCGCCTTCATCTGCTGCTTGTACTCCCGCACCCGGCGCAGCGAGTCCGCGTCCGTGACGTCGGCCACCGACCGGTACGCGCCGGGATCGCCGTACCCGCCGGCGGCCTCCCGCCAGCCCTGCGGCGTCACGCCGAACCGCTTGCCGAGCAGAGCCACGAAGATCTGCGCCTTCTGCCGGCCGAAACCGGGCAGGTCGGCGATCCGGCGGAGCAGGTCGGCGCCGTCGGTGGCGTCGGTCCAGAGCCGGGCGGCGTCGCCGTCGTAGCGGTCCACCAGGACGCGGCAGACCTCCTGGACCCGGGCCGCCATCGCCTTGGGGAACCGGTGCAGCGCCGGCGGGGCGGCGAAGAGGGCGACCAGCGCCTCCGGGTCGTACCCGGCCAGTTCGGCGGCGTCCGGCTCGTGGCCGAGGCGCCGCACCAGGACGTACGGCGAGGAGAACGCCTTCTCCATCGAGACTTGTTGATCTAGAACCATCCCGGTCAACAGGGCCAGCGGGTTGCGCTCCAGCAGCCGGTTGGCCTCGGGGTCGATGGGCAGGACGAGCGTCATGCCCCCATCCTGCCCGCCGCCGGCGCGCCCGGTGGCGCCGACGCTCGGCTCCGGCCGGGAGAAACACCCTCCCGTACGGCGCGGCCGCGCGACGCGCCCGCGCGACGGCCCGGTGGACCCGCGCGGGCCGGTCCACCGGGCCGGGCGGGGGAGGGATCAGTTGACGACGAAGAGCAGCCGGTTCGGTGAGCCGCTGCCCGGGTTGGTCACCTTTCCGGTGGTGGCGTTGGTGATCAGGTAGTTACCGACCTGGGACGGGCTCCAGGACGGGTTGGCCGAGAGCACCAGGGCCGCCGCGCCGGCCACGTGGGGGGCGGCCATCGAGGTGCCGCTGAGCGTGGCGGTCGCGGTGTCGCTGGTCCGGTACGCCGACAGGATGCTCGACCCGGGCGCGAAGATGTCCACGCAGGACCCGTAGTTGGAGAACGACGAGCGGGCGTCGGTGCTGGTGGTGGAGCCGACGGTGAGTGCGGACGCGGTCCGGGCCGGCGACGAGTTGCAGGCGTTGGCGGTGGAGTTGCCGGCCGCCAGCGCGTACGTGACACCCGAGCTGACCGAGTTGGCCACCGCGTTGTCGAGCGCGGTGCTGGCCCCGCCGCCGAGGCTCATGTTCGCCACGGCCGGCTTGACCGCGTTGGCGGTCACCCAGTTGACGCCGTTGATCACGCCGGTGGTGGTGCCGCTGCCGGAGCAGTTGAGCACCTTCACGGCGATCAGGCGGACCTGCTTCGCCACACCGTAGGTGGAACCGCCGACGGTGCCCGCGACGTGGGTGCCGTGACCGTTGCAGTCGGTGTTGTTGCTGTCCACCGTGTTCGTACCCCAGGTGGCCCGGCCGCCGAACTGGCTGTGCGTGGTCCGGATGCCGGTGTCGATGATGTACGCCCGGACGTTGGAGGCGGTGTTCGGGTAGGTGAAGCTGCGGCTCAGCGGCAGGTTGCGCTGGTCGATGCGGTCCAGGCCCCACGGCGGGTTGCTCTGGGTGGCCGAGGCGGTCAGCACCTGGTCCTGTTCCACGTACGCCACCGCCGGGTCGGCGGCGAGCCGGCGGGCCTGTCCGGCGGTCATGGTGGCGCTGAAGCCGGTCAGGGCGGCGCTGTAGACGTCGCCGACGCTGCCGCCGTACCGATTGGCCAGCAGGGCGGCCCGGTCCGGTACCGCGGTACGGGCGGTGGAGGAGCCAGCGGCACCGACGGTGCCGGACTTCAGGACGACGAGGTAGCTCCCGCTGATCGCGTTCGGCGCCCCCGCGCCGCGGATCTCCCCGGTCGGCGCGGCCCGCGCCGGGGTGGTGACGGCCGCCGAGACGGCCACCGCGGTGGCGGCGACGGCGAGCGCCCGGATGAAACGTCGCCGCGGAACGGACCCTGCTGGCATCGCCTGCCTCCCTACCGGCGCACCCGGCTTGTGGCCCGAGGGGTACGCCATCGATGGTCAGTGCAGGTGATGCTAGCCATTAGATAGATCGCCATCACTAGCATGTTCACCAACTGAAGGGATGGCACGACCGATCCGGCGGGTGCCGCCCGGCGGCGGCGGACCGGCAGGCAGGATGGCGACGTGGACGAACACGACATGCTGCTCTCCCCCGCCGGGGTGGACGCGCTGCGGACGGCACTCACCGACGCCGGCTACACCGCCAACGGCATCGCGTCCCGCCTCGGCGCGGCGGCCACCAGCGGGGTGGCCCGCAACGACTTCCGCGCCGCCCTGCGGGCCACCGAGGACCGCGATCCGCTCGGCACCCTGATCCGGGTCTTCATCTGCGAGCAGACCGAACCGGAGGCCGCCGTCGCCGCCGCCCTCGCGCCGCTGTCGCTGGACGAGGCGCTCGCCGGGGGCCTGGTGGAGCGGCACGGTGACGGGCTGCGGATGGGCCTGGACCTGGAGCCGTACGCCGACGACTGGTGGGTGCTCGCCGACGTGCCGGCCAGCGCCCGGCCGGGCCGGCCCCTGCACGCCGAACACGTGCTCGGCATCGGCGGGGCGACCCAGACGCTGATCGGCGCGACCGTGCGGCAGCCGGTGGAGACCGCCCTGGACCTGGGCACCGGCTCCGGCGTGCAGGCGCTGCACCTGGGCACCCACGCGCGGCGGGTGACGGCGACCGACCTGTCCGAGCGGGCCCTGCGGTTCGCCGCCACCACCGCCGCGCTCAACGGGCAGGACTGGGAACTGCTCCGCGGTGACCTGGTCGCCCCGGTCGCCGGCCGCCGGTTCGACCTGGTGGTCAGCAACCCGCCCTTCGTCGTCGGCCCCGGGACGACCACCCACGTCTACCGCGACTCCGGCCGGGTGGGCGACGCGATCGGCGCCGAACTGGCCGCCGCGGCGCCGGGCCTGCTCACCGAGGGCGGCACCATGCAGTACCTGGCCAACTGGGTGCACGTCACCGGCGAGGACTGGGGCGAGCGGGTGGCCGGCTGGTTCGCGGGCACCGGGCTGGACGCGTGGGTGATCCAGCGCGAGGTGGCCGACCCGATGGCGTACGTCAACCTCTGGCTCACCGACGTCGGCCACACCGCGGATCCGCACCGGGCTGCCGCGTGGCTGGACTGGTTCGACGCGCACAAGGTGGAGGCGATCGGCTTCGGCATCGTCTCGCTGCGCCGCGCCGGCCACGCCGACCCGGTGGTGCGGGTCGAGGACCTGCGCCAGCGGGTCGAGGTGCCGCTCGGCGACCGCGTCGCCGGCTGGTTCGACCGCCAGGACTGGCTTCGCGTACGCGACACCGAAGGGCTGCTCGCCGCGCGCTACCGGGCCGCCGACGGCCTCCAGCTCCGCCAGGAGGCCACCATGGGCGACGAGGGTTGGGCGGTGGACCGGCAGGTACTGGCCATGCCGCGCGGGTTGCGCTGGACCGAGGAGATCGACCCGCTGGTGCTGGCCCTGGTCGGCGGGGCGGACGGGCGGCTGTCGTTGCGGGACCAGCTCGCGCTGCTCGCCGTCGCCCACGACGTGCCGGCCGAGGAACTGGCCGAGGCGGCCGGCCCGATCGTGGCGCACCTGGTCGAGCGCGGCTTCATCGAGCCGGTGGCCGACTGATGCGGACGGCGGACGGTGGCCGGGCGGGCCGGCCGGTGCGGCAGACGCCGGGTCACCGCCGGCACGGCGTACGGCGGGCCGGCTGATGCGGGCGGTGGTGCAGACCGTGGGCCGGGCCGGCGTGACGGTCGACGGCGAGGTGGTCGGCGCGATCGACGACGGCCTGCTGGTGCTGCTCGGGGTGACCCACTCGGACACCGTGGAGACCGCCCGGACGATGGCCCGTAAGGTGCACGAGCTACGCATCCTCGACGGCGACCGGTCCGCCGCCGACACCGGGGCGCCGATCCTGGTGGTCAGTCAGTTCACCCTCTACGGCGACGCCCGCAAGGGCCGCCGGCCGAGCTGGACGCAGGCCGCCCCGGCGGAGCTGGCCGAACCCCTGGTCGAGGAGGTGGTCCGGTCCCTCCGCGAGCGCGGCGCGAAGGTGGAGACCGGCCGCTTCCGCACCCACATGCTGGTGGAGAGCGTCAACGTGGGCCCGAGAACCCTCCTCCTGGACCTCTAACCCCCCGCCCCCTTGGGTGATCATGGGGTTGACGGGCTGATTGGAGATCGAACCACCCGTCAACCCCATGATCACCGCAGTGCTCGGGGTGGGGTGGGGTTAGCTGAAGAGGCCGCGGCGCTGGAGGGACTGGCGGAGCCAGGCGTCGAGCTGGGTCGTCCAGTCGGTGCGGTCGGCGGTGGCGTGGTCGACCGTGAAACGGCCGAAGGCGTCCCGGCCCTCGGTGAACAGGCCGCCGCGCTTGTCCAGCTCCAGTACCACCTGCATCTGGCGCGGGTCGGCCACGAAGGTGACCTCCAGCTGGTTGATCTGCCCGGCGTACTGCGGCGCCGGGTGGAACTCGATCTCCTGGTAGAACGGCAGCGTCTGGTGCACGCCGTAGATGTGGCCCCGCTCCACGTCGGCGCGGGCGAACCGGAAACCCAGCCGCAGGAACGCGTCCAGGATCCGCTCCTGGGCCGGCAGTGGGTGCACCGACACCGCGTCCAGGTCACCCTTGTCCACCGAGCGGGCCACCTCCAACTCGGTACGCAGACCCATCGTCATGCCGTGCAGGTGCTGCCCGTACACCTGGGTCACCGGGGTCTCCCAGGGCACGGCGAAGCGGAACGGGACGTCGTGGCGCTGCCCCGCCTCCAGCCGGAACGCCCCGGTCACCTGCTGCCGGTGGAACTCCTGGGTGGTGTTGTAGTCGTTGTCCCCGCTCTCCACCTCGACCCGGGTGACCAGGCCGAGGGCCACGTAGGACACGTCGACCGGGTGGTCGCCGCCCGCGACGTGCACGACCCCCTCCAGTTGGCCGCCGGGCCGGCAGTTCGGGTTGGCCAGCACGGTTTCCACCGAGGGGCCACCGACGCCCATCGCCTGCATGAGCCGCTTGAACACCACGACACCCTCCGTTACCTGTTTCCTGTCCACCGGCGTCCGCCGGTGCGATCCGGCCACCACGGCCGACCGCAGGCACGGTAACCGGCGTCGACAAGGCACCGACGGCGACGACACGCGTACCGGCCGCAGGGGCGGCCGGGGATCTCTGTCGGGTCCCCGATCGCCTCACTCCCGTTTCACGCCCGGCCCGCCAAGCTGTGTGTCACACCGGCACCGCTGGGCCGGATCGACGGCACGGACGTGGACACGGGGAGAGACGAAAGATGGCCATGCAGATGAAGGAGCACCGGATGGGCCCGGTCGGCCGCACCGACACCGACCACGGCACCGAGACCCTCGCCGACCTGGACGCCACCGACGAGCGCGGTGTCTCGACCGACCTGGTCCGTGCGTACCTCAACGGGATCGGCCGCACCAGGCTGCTGACCGCCGCCCAGGAGGTCGAGCTGTCCAAGCGGATCGAGGCCGGTCTGTTCGCCGAGGAGAAGCTGGCCACCTGCACCCCCGTCTCCGCCGAGCTGCGCGCAGACCTGGCGACGATCGCCGCCGAGGGCCGCGCCGCCAAGAACCACCTGCTGGAGGCGAACCTGCGGCTGGTGGTCAGCATCGCCAAGCGGTACACCGGGCGGGGGATGGCCTTCCTCGACCTCATCCAGGAGGGCAACCTCGGCCTGATCCGCGCCGTGGAGAAGTTCGACTACACCAAGGGCTACAAGTTCTCCACCTACGCCACCTGGTGGATCCGCCAGGCCATCACCCGCGCCATGGCCGACCAGGCCCGCACCATCCGCATCCCGGTGCACATGGTGGAGCAGGTCAACCGCATGGTGCGGGTACGCCGGGAGCTGTCGGTCACGCTGGGCCGTGAGCCCACCCTGAGCGAGGTGGCCCGGGCGCTGGAGGTCCCGGAGTTCCAGGTGATCGAGCTGATCTCGTACGACCGGGAGCCGGTGAGCCTGGACCAGGCGGTCGGCGAGGACGGCGAGAGCGCGCTCGGTGACTTCGTCGCCGCCGTGGACCCGGCCGGCGGGCCCACCGACGTCGCCGCCCAGGGCGAGTTGCGCAACGAGGTGAGCATCGTGCTGGCCACCCTGTCCCAGCGGGAGCAGGCGGTGATCCGGCTGCGGTTCGGCCTGGACGACGGCCGGCAGCGCACCCTGGACGAGGTCGGCCGCGAGTTCGGCCTGTCCCGGGAGCGGATCCGGCAGATCGAGAAGGTGACGCTGCTGAAGCTGCGGGCCCCGGAGCGGGCGCAGCGCCTTGAGGCGTACGCCTGCTGACCCGACCCTGACCACGTGCGGCCCCGGCGGTTCGCCGGGGCCGCTCGTGTCGTCGGTGGTCCTTGACCCCGGCGGAGATCCACGATAGAAACCTCCTGGTTATCTAACCAGGAGGTTATGTTCGTGGACAGTGGCATGCTCGACGCCACCTTCGCCGCGTTGGCCGACCCGACGCGGCGGGCGATCCTGGCCCGGCTGGCGGCCGGCGAGGCGACGGTGACCGAGCTGGCCGCGCCGTTCCCGATCAGCCAGCCGGCCGTCTCCAAGCATCTCCGGGTGCTGGAACGCGCCGGCCTGGTCACCCGGGGGCGGGACGCCCAGCGGCGGCCCTGCCGGCTGGAGGCGGCGCCGCTACGGGAGGCCACCGCGTGGCTGGCGGACTACCGGGACTACTGGGCGGAGAGCTACCAACGTCTCGACGCCCTGCTCGACGACCTACGGGCGGCAGCCGACGCCGCACCACCCCCGGACGACCGGCCCGGGGCCGGAGACCGCGGATGAGCACCGTGGACGACCCGCTCGTGGTGCACGCCCCCGGCGACCGGGAGATCGTGCTCAGCCGCCTGTTCGACGCGCCGGCCGGGCCGGTCTTCGCCGCGTTCACCCGGCCGGAGCTGCTGGTCCGCTGGTACGGGGCGCGCGGCTGGCGGTTGGTCGAGTGCGACGTCGACCTGCGCGTCGGCGGGCGTTGGCGGTTCGTGTCCCACGGCCCGCACGGCGGGCGGATGGTCCAGTCCGGCACCTACCGACGGGTCGAGCCACCGCACCGCCTGGTCGGCACGGAACTGTTCGAGGACCAGTCCTACCCGGGCGAGACGCTGGTCGACCACGAATTCACCGAGCTGGCCGGGCGGACCACGGTCACCACCACCCTGCGCTTCGCCACTCCGCAGGGACGGGACACCACGCTGCGCTACCCGATGGCGCGCGGCGTCGGGGAGAGCTTCGTCCGGCTGGCCGACCTGCTGGCCCGGACATCGACGACAGGAGAGACATCGTGAACTGGACGCTGGAAGTGGTGGTCGTACCGGTCGCCGACGTGGACCGGGCGAAGGAGTTCTACGCCGAGCGGCTCGGCTTCGCCGTCGACCACGACACCGTGATCAGCGACGACGCGCGGATCGTGCAGCTGACCCCGCCGGGTTCCGGCTGCTCGATCGTGATCGGCAAGGGCGTGGTGCCGGACATGCCGCCGGGATCGCTCAAGGGCCTCCAACTGGTCGTGCCGGACCTCCACAAGGCGCACGCCGAACTGGTCGAGCGGGGTGTCGAGGTCAGCGAGATCCAGGTGGTCGGCAAGAATCCCCGCCCGGTGCCGGACCCACTGGACAACGTCGGTTTCGTCTTCTTCACCGACCCCGACGGCAACTCCTGGGGCGTGCAGCAGATCTCCAGCCGCCCCTGACGGGCCGTCCCGCGCGGGAGGCGGCGTGAGGAAGGGACCCTTCCTCTACCGCAGGCGTTAAGAAGGGGCCCTTCCTTTCACAGGCGGCGGGGGCCGGTGTCGGGGCGGGCGGCGGCGGAGCCGATCCGGACGCTCGCGTGCAGCACCGAGATGCCGTCCGGGCGGGCGAGCACCGGATTCAGTGCCAGCGCGCGGACCCGGGGCTGCTCGTCGGCGAGCCGGCCGACCCGCACCAGCAGCTCCGCCAGGGCCGCCCGGTCCACCGGCGCGGCACCCCGGTGCCCGCGCAGCAGCGGCGCGGCCCGCGGCTCGTCCACCAGCTCGGTGGCGTCCCGGTCGGTCAGCGGCACCGCCCGCCAGGCCCGGTCGCCGAGCAGCTCGGTGGCGACGCCGCCGAGACCGAAACCCACCACCGGGCCGAACGCCGGGTCCTCCACCAGCTCGACCACGCAGGCCACCCCGGGCGGGACCATCGGCTGGACCAGGACGTCCGCGCCGAAGACCGGCGCCATCTCGGCGTACGCGCGGCGCACCGTCGCGGTGTCCGGCAGGTCGAGGCGGACCGCCCCGAGGTCCAGGCGGTGCCGCAGTCCCGGGGCGGCGGCCTTCAGCGCCACCGGGAAACCGAGCCGCGCCGCCGCCCGCACCGCCTCGTCGGCCGTACCCGCGGGCACCGACTCGACCACCTCGATGCCGTACGCGGCCAGCAGCCCGACCGGGTCCAGCGACTCCGGCCGCAGCGCCACCTGGGCGGCCTCCCGGTCCACGCCGGCCAGCTCGGGCACCGCGCCGACGGGGCGACGGAGCCAGTCGGCGTACGCGGTGACCCGACCCAGCGCGCGAACTGCCTCCTCCACACCCCCGTACGCCGGCACGCCGGCCGGGGCCCGGCCGACCAGGAACGTCGCCACCGTCGGCTTCCCGGCGACGAGCGCCGCGGGCAGCGCGGCGGTGAAGTCGGTCTCCACGTCGGGAAGCTGGCCGGGCAACGGCGGCGCGAAGACCGCCACCAGGGCGTCCACCCGCTCGTCGGCGGCGGCCTCGGCGAGCGCGGCGGCGAACTCCGGTGCGCCGGCCCGGGGCCCGACGTCGCGCGGGTAGCCGTCGGCGAGGGTGAGCCCCTGCGCCGCGCACGCGGTCGCGGCGAGACCGGTCAGGGCGGACGAGTTGCCGACCACGCCGACCCGGTCGCCGGCCGGCAGCGGCTGGTTGGCCAGCAGCACGCCGACGTCGAGCAGCTCGGCGACGGTGTCCACCCGGATCACGCCGGACTGCGCGAACAGGGCGCTGACCGCGACCTCGTCCGGCCCGGCGGACGGACCCAGGCCGGGCGGCCGGGCCGGCGAGGCGAGCGCCACCACCGGCTTCTCCCGCCCGATCCGGCGGGCCAGCCGGGCGAACTTGCGCGGGTTGCCGAACGTCTCCAGGTACAACATGATCACGTCGGTGCCGGGATCGTCCTGCCAGTACTGCAACAGGTCGTTTCCGGACACGTCGGCCCGGTTGCCGGCCGAGACGAAACTGGACAGGCCCAGCCCGCGCCGGTCCGCCTCGGCCAGCAGCGCCACCCCGAACGCGCCGGACTGGCTGAACAGGCCCACCCGGCCGGGCACCGGCAGCCGGGGGGCGAGCGTGGCGTTCAGGCGTACCGTCGGGTCGGTGTTGGCCACCCCGAGACAGTTCGGGCCGATCACGCGCATGCCCGCCGCGTGCGCCGCGCGGACCAGCGCACGCTGCGCGGCCGCGCCCTCCGCGCCGGCCTCGGCGAAGCCGGCGGAGATGACCACCAGGCCGTGCGCCCCGGCGGCGGCCGCGTCGGCGACCACCGCCTCCGCCGCCTGCGGCGGCACCGCCACCACGGCCAGGTCGACCGGCAGGCCCGCGTCGGCCGCCGACGGGTACGCGGGCAGCCCGGCCACGGTCCGCGCGCTCGGGTGCACGGGTACCACCGCGCCGGTGAAGCCGCCGTCGCGCAGGTGGCCCAGCACCGCCGCGCCGACGCCCTGCCCGGTGGCGCTCGCGCCGTAGACCGCGACGCCGCGCGGCGCGAGCAGCCGGGCGATCGAGCGGGACTCGGTCCGGTGCTCCCGGCCGCGCTGCACCTCCAGGGTCGCCTCGGTGGGCGCGATCGGGAACGTCAGGTGCACCACGCCGTCGGCGAACTGTCGCTGCACCTGGTAGCCGAAGTCGGAGAAGACCCGCAGCATCGCGCCGTTGCTGGGCAGCACCTCGGCGACGAAGCTCATGATGCCGGCCCGTCGGGCCGCGTCGGCCAGGTGTTCCAGCAGCACCGACCCGATCCCCCGGCCCTGGTAGGCGTCCTCCACCACGAACGCCACCTCGGCGTCCGGCGCCTGCGGGCCGAGTCGCTCGTACCGGCCCACCGCCACCAGCTGGTCGCCGACCTGCACCACGAACGCCTCCCGGTCGCGGTGGTCGACGTTGACGAAGCGTTGCAGGTCGCGGTCGGGGATCCGGGGGTACGGCGAGAAGTAGCGCAGGTAGCGGGTGCGCTCGGAGAACCGGGAGTGCATCGCCACGATCCCCGGGCCGTCCGCCGGCCGGATCGGTCGCAGCTGGACGGTGGTGCCGTCGCTGAGCAGCACGTCCACCGGGTTGTCCACCGTGGTCACCGCGTACCGCCTCCCCTCCTCCGGTCAGTCGCGCGGATCGTACGGGTCGAGCCCGAGCAGCGGGAACACCGCCTTGCGGGCGGCGGCGATGGCCCGGTCCACCGCGGTCGGCTCGCCGGAGGGCTGCCACGGCTGGTAGCCGGGGTCGACGTCGTCGGTCATCCGCAGCGGGATGTCCCGGCCGGGCCGGCGGGCGGCGGCCAGCTCCCGCCACGCCGGCGGAGTCAGCGTGGCCGGGTCCAGCGGTGCGCCGGTGGCCACCGCGAGCAGGTGTGTCCAGGCCCGGGGCACCACCTCGACCAGCGCGTACCCGCCGCCGCCGGTGGCCACCCAGCGGCCCTCGCACAGCTCGTCGGCGAGCGCCCGCAGGGCGAGGTAGGTGGCACGTTGGCCGTCCACGGACAGGTGCAGGTCGGCCAGCGGGTCCAGCCGGTGGCCGTCCGCGCCGCACTGGGTGAGGAGGATCTGAGGCTGGAACGCGCGCAGCACCGAGGGCACCGTGGCGTGGAAGGCCCGCTGCCAGCCGGCGTCGTCGATGCCCGGCGGCAGCGGCACGTTCACCGCTGTGCCCTGCGCGTCCGGCCCGCCGGTCTCGTCGGGGAAGCCGGTGCCCGGGAACAGCGCCAGCGGCGTCTCGTGCAGGCTCACCGTGAGCACCCGGGGGTCGTCCCAGAAGACCTTCTGCACGCCGTCGCCGTGGTGCACGTCGACGTCCACGTACGCGATCCGCCGCGCGCCGAGGTCCAGCAGACGGGCGATGGCCACCGCCGGGTCGTTGTAGACGCAGAAGCCGGACGCGCGGGCCGGCATCGCGTGGTGCAGACCGCCGGCGATGTTGACCGCCCGCCGCGCGTCGCCCCGCCACACCGCCTCGGCAGCGGCCACGGTGGCGCCGGCGATCAGCGCGCTGGACTCGTGCATCCCGTCGAACACCGGATTGTCGGAGGTGCCCAGGCCGAAGCCGGCGAAGAGCGGGTCGCGCGGCGCGACCCGGACCGCGTCCAGGTAGCGCGGATCGTGTACCCGGGCCAGCAGGTCGTCGTCGGCCGGCTCCGGCTTCACCAGCCGCACCCCAGAGCGCTGCAGCACACCCAGCTCGCGGGCGAGCGCCATGGTCAGCTCGACGCGGACCGGATCGAGCGGGTGCTCACCCATGTCGTAGGCGAGCATCGACTCGTCCCACACCACCACCGTGTCGTCGGACATGCGCCCATCGTCGCACGGGCAGCGGCACCCACCCGTCGCCTGCGGCCCGGTGTCGCGGCACTGCCTGGGGGCTGCGCGTCACTCCCCGGTGGCCACCGGGCGGGACTCGTCGGCGACCCACTCGCTCCACGAGCCGACGTAGAGCGCGGCGTCCGGACGACCGGCCAGGTGCAGGGCGAGGACGGCCTGCGCGGCGGTCACCCCGGATCCGCAGTACGCCCCGACCGGCCGGCCGGCGGTCACCCCGGCGGCGGCGAACCGCTGGCGCAGCGCCGCCGCGGCCGGGAAGCGGCCGTCGACGACGTACGCCGGGGCGGGCAGGTTCACCGCACCGGGCACATGACCGGCGACCGGGTCGATCGGCTCGGTCTCGCCCCGGAAGCGGGGCGCGGCCCGCACGTCGAGCAGCACCCCGTCGCCGGCGGCGGCCAGCGCGGCGGCCCGCCCGGCGTCGAGCACCGGCAGGGCGCCGGGGCGCACCTCGACGTCACCGGGCTCCGGGGTCGGCACCGCCGTGCTGGTCGGCAGGCCGGCGGCGAGCCAGGCCGGGAACCCGCCGTGCAGCAGGCGTACGTCCCGGTGCCCCGCCCAGCGCAGCGTCCACCAGGCACGGGCGGCGGCCATGCCGTCGCCGCCGTCGTACACCACGACGGGGTGACCGGCGCGGACGCCGGCGGCCCGCAGCGCGGCCTGGAGCGCGGCGGGGTCGGGCAGCGGGTGCCGGCCGGCGGCACCGGGCGGCCCGCACAGGTCGGTGTCCAGATCCACGAAGACCGCGCCGGGAAGGTGCGCCGCCGCGTAGTCGTCCCGCCCCGGCGGACCGGTCAGCCGCCAGCGGACGTCGAGCAGGACGGGCGGGACGGCGCGGTCGAGTTCGCCGGCGAGCCGATCGGGCTCCACCAGCGGATCCTGGGTTCCGGACATGGCGTCCAGTCAACACCATCACCGGCGGTGCCTCGCGGTTCGGCGGCGGTCATTCTCGGACGCGCGGGGTAGCATCGTGCACCGGAGGGCCAACTGACGTGAAGCATGATCTGGTCGACACGACCGAGATGTACCTGCGCACCATCCTCGAACTCGAGGAGGAGGGGGTGCCGCCGCTGCGTGCCCGCATCGCCGAGCGCCTACGGCAGAGCGGCCCCACCGTCAGCCAGACCGTCGCCCGGATGGAACGCGACGGCCTGCTCACCGTCGAGGGTGACCGCCATCTCACGCTCACCGCCGAGGGCCGCAACGCCGCCGTGTCGGTGATGCGCAAGCACCGCCTCGCCGAGCTGCTGCTGGTCAACGTCATCGGCATGCCCTACGAGGAGGCCCACGAGGAGGCCTGCCGGTGGGAGCACGTGATGAGCGACGCGGTCGAGAAGAGGGTCTACGACCTGCTCAACCGGCCGACCCGCTCGCCCTACGGCAACCCCATCCCCGGTCTGGAGGGGCTGGGCTCCCCCGAGCCGGCCGCGCCGCAGGTGGCCGAGGGTGAGCGCAATCTGGCCTTCCCCGGGCTCTCCGGGCCGGTCGTGGTCCGCCGGATCTGCGAGAGCGTGCAGACCGACGCCGACGTGCTGCGCCAACTGCACGCCGCCGGAGTCGACCCGGGCGCCACGGTGACGGTGGCCCAGGAGCGCGACGGCGTCTCCATCGACCGCTCCGGCGACCGGATCCGGCTGCCGCGCGAGGTCGCCTCCCGGGTGTTCGTCGCCGCCGCCTGACGTCCCCTCCCGGCCGTCAGGCCGGGTCGTCGACGTACGGGCAGTGCCGGCAGCCGCGTCCGCAGCAGGTGCCGCGCCGGGCCAGGAAACCCGCGCTGAGCACGAACAGGCCGGTGGCCGGGTCGAGGTAACCGGCATCTCCGGCACGCAGCGCGGCGGCGTGCGCGGCGAGGATCCGCTCCCGGTCCGGGTGCCCCGGCGCGAGGCGGGACGGGTGCGGCTCGGTGAGCGGCCGGTCAGCCAGCGGTCGTCGCTCTCCGGTCACCGGGCCCAGTCTAGGGACCGTTCAGGCCGCACCGCGGCGGGCGGCCCACTTGATCCACTCGGCATCATTGAGGTCGGGGGGCTGTCGCGTGCGGACACCCCGGTTTCGATGAAGGCGAGTGGATCAGCCACCAGAAGCGGACCGGAGGGCGGGATCATGGCGAAGGTCGTCGTTCAGATGAACGTGTCTGTGGACGGGTTCTTCGAGGGACCCGACGGCGACATCGGCTGGCACCAGGTCGACAACGAGCTGCACGGCCACTTCAACGACGAGCTGCGTCAGATGGCCGAGTTCCACGAGGGGCGGCGCACCTACGAGCTGATGGAGTCGTTCTGGCCGACGGCCGACCAGGATCCCGAGGCCGACGCGCCGATGGCCGAGTTCGCCGGGATCTGGCGGGACACGCCGAAGGTGGTCTACTCGCGCACCCTGGCCACGGTCGGCCCGAACGCGACCCTGGTCCGTGAGGTCGACCCGGAGGAGATCCGCCGGGTCAGGACCCGGCCGGGCGGCGACATCGCGGTCGGCGGGGCGGAGCTGGCAGCCGCATTCGCCCGACTTGACCTGGTCGACGAGTACTGGATCTACGTACACCCGGTGCTTGTCGGCGCGGGGCGGCGGATGTTCCCGGCCGACGGCGACCGCCACCCGATGCGGCTGGCCGGCACCCGCACCTTCGGCAACGGCGTGGTCCTGCTGCGCCACGAACGCGCCCGCGACTGACCGGGCCATGCCGGCTCCGAGGTCGCCGGTCCGGAGGCGCTCACGACGCCTGGCGATCGGTAAGCCGGTTGGCTCCCCGTGAGACCCGGCCTATGGTTGCCGGATGCATCGGACGGTTCAGCAGACAGGCGTCGTCGTGACGACACCTGCCCGGGCTGTCGCCGGCCGGGCCGCGTGGTCCGCCGCCCCGTGGATCCGGCTGGTGCGTACCGTCGCGCCGTCCCCCGCCGGGTCGGCGGTCCGCACGCTGCCGAGCCCGTCCGGACGTGGTCCCCCGTGGCGCTCGGTGTTCTCTCAGACCAGCCACCAGGGCGAAGCGTCAGCGCTTCGGCCCTTTTTCTTTTCCCGGAGGACTCCATGACCACCCATCTCCACCCGGACGAGCGATCCCGCCTCGATGACCTGCGGGCCGCACTGACCCACGAGTTCCAGGTGCACACCGCGCGGCTGACGCAGCTCACCGCGGACACCGGCGACCCAGGCGAAGCGCACAACCGGCAGGCGATGATCGCGGCCGCCCGGCGGAGCGTGCAGCAGGTCGGTGACGCGTTGCGCCGTATCGCCGAGGGGCGGTACGGCAGGTGCGAGCGGTGCGCCGGCCCGATCCCCACCGAGCGCCTGGAGGTGCTGCCGCACGCGCGCTTCTGCATGCCCTGCCAGCAACAGCACGCCCGCTGACGTCGGGCGGCATGGATCCACTCGACGTCAGTGACGCCGGGACGGCTGGCACCCCCCGTGTCACTCAACCGGTGACGACCCCGTGGGAGGAACGGCCGGGGACGCGGCGAGGGGGCCGGACAACCGTCCGGCCCCCTCGTGCTGGCGGCGTCTCCGCCGCCTAGGTACTGGTCTGACCACCGCCCGTGGTGAGTGCCGGTCCGGTCTTTCGGGTGCACCACCAGACGATCGCGGCGATGACGATGACGACAAAGGCGGGGACGATCTGGTACGGCGTACCGACCCCGGACGAGCGGTCCTGCAGCGCGCCACCCAGATCCATGCGGAAGTACGTGGCCAGGAGGAGGCTGACGGTGTTGAAGATGGCGTGCAGCATGATCGCAATCTCGAGGCCGCCGGTACGCCAGGTGATGATGGCCAGGCTCGCCCAGAGCGCCAGATACCAGATGTTGATGTACGGATCCGTTGAGCCGTGAGCGGCCGTGAACAGCACGCTCGTGATCACCACCCCGGCGATCAGTCCCGCCCGCCGGCTGCGCGTCCAGCTGCCGACGACGCGGAAGATGAGCCCCCGCACGCCGTACTCCTCGCCGGCCGCCTGCAGCGGAGTCAGGAGGATCGTGGCGATGAAGAAGGCGAGGAGGTCGGTGTGCGACCACGGGGCCGTCTCGGGGGGCGTGAGGGCGCCGAGGGCGCCGACGATCAGCCAGATGGGACCGAAGACGAAGAGCGCCTTGCCGAACAGGTCGAAGCGGAACCGCGACGTCACGGAGTGCAGGGACCTACCGGGCACACCGTAGAGCCACCGTTGAATCAGCATGCTCCACGGGATGAGCAGGGCGAGGGAGATCATCGAACCGGCGTGTTTGAGCGGCGTGTATTCGGTGCGGCCCTCGGTCGGCGGCGTCCCGCCGAGCTGCGCGTCGATGAGCGTGGTCGCCACCCCGATGAGCGTCGGGAAGATGACGAACCCTGCCAGCAGGAGGAAGATCGCGAGGATGCCGCGACCGACCCGGCGTTTGTCGCCGGCGAGGACCCGGTGGTACTCCACTCCATCTGGAACTGACGGCCCGTTGCGGGGCTCGCCCGGAGTGATCAGCCAGTTTGCCTTGTTCATCGTGCTCACGGCTTCCTCTTGTGGATGTGGTTATTTCCCGAGTTGGTCGAGCGCGCTGAAACGCAGGCGGAGTGCCCGCTCGGTGCTTCCCAATACGGCCCCGACGGCGAGGGCAAAGTTGAGCCAGATCGGTAGGTGGATGGGCGATTCGAAGGTTCCGATGTTCTCGGCGATCGCGGGAGCCTGCGAAATGGGTTCGGCGAGCTGCAACAGGTTCAGGCCGGCGCCGATGAGGAGCATCAGCACCGAGAGGAAACCGATCGAGCGGCTCAGCGCCGGGTGATTGCGTTCGAGGCGGGCACGGCGCCCTTCGGCGGACTTCGGATCGGGAGTGAGCTGGTGCTCCGCGCCGCTGGTGGTGACGTAGTGGCAGCGCTTGATCCCGAATGCACTGATCGCCACGTGAATGGTGCCGCCCTCGACGGGGAAGGCCGCCGGGAGCTTGGACTCGGCGTGGTGTCTGCCGTCGAGGTACAGGTGCGCTCTCGCCTTGCCGCCGTCCGGGTCGGTCCGGCGTGGGATGTCGACGGCATAGATCGTCTGCCGACCATCCCCGTGCGGCAGCGGGAGGTAGAAGATTGCGCGGAAGGGCAGCTGCCACCAGCGGAGGCGTTTCAACGCCCGCCCGTCTCCGCTCTTGATGCGCTTGGCTGCCCGCTGTCGCCGCCAGTCCTCGATCACGTTTCCCTCGCTCGCCCTTGACCGCCGCCATCACTAACACGCTGTGTCAGTGCCAACGCTAGCACGGCGTGCTAGTACGATGTAATAGGAGGTGGCAGGGATGACACAGGACGACAGGAGCACCGGCTCGCGAGAACGGATCCTCGCGGCTGCGGTGGCGATGTTCGGGGAGGATGTGACCGCGCGGCTGAGTGTGCGTGCGGTCGCCGCACGGGCCGGGGTGAGCACGGGCTCGCTCAGGTTCCACTTCCCGACCCAGCGCGCGCTACAGGACGCCGTGCTCGCCAGAATCTACGACCACGTGTTCCCGGACGACCCGATCCACGACCGATCGCTACCCGCCCGGGATCGACTGGTCAACTGCCTCCGGCAAGTGCTCGCCCCCGCCGGCGTCGGGGAGCAGGCACGGGAGGCGTGGAGCAGGGCGCACGAGGCGTACATCACATCCGACCCGACCGAGGAGGTGCGTGCGGCGTATCTCGCCATGGAGCGGGAGGGTTGGCGCCGCATCGAGTACTGGCTGACGGTTCTCGCCGACGAAGGCGCGCTACCCAAGGAAGACCACGCGCGCCGAGTGAGATTCCTGCTCACCGTCCTCAACGGGCTCTCGATCGAACGAGCCCTGCCCGCCGAGGCGTCGATCCTGAAGGCCGAAACCGAGACCCTCTACACGGCCGTTGACTGCGTCCTCGACGCCCGAACCGCATGAGGTAGCGCTCAGTGGTGGGTCCGTCCGGATACTGACCGGCTCTGGCCCGGACGGCAGTGGCCGGCGCTCGTCATCGGGGTTCCTGGTCGCGATCGACGGGGCGCAGCTAGACGACGTTCACCGACATGTCTGCCCTTCCCGGTACGCCCGAAGCAGGTGCCTCCCATCCGAATTCGGATGGGAGGCACCTGCTATGGCGCTTCACCAGAGCGATGCCATTCGGTGCTTCCTTCGGAGGCTGGCGACAGGAGACACACCAACCATCCCGGTTTCAGCTGCAGCCGCTGGTGGAGCCGCAGCCCTCGCAGACGTAGCAGCTACCGGCCGGGCGCATCTTCGTACCGCAGGTGAAGCAGAGCGGCGCGTCGGCGGCCTTGCCGATCACGGCCTCCAGCAGCTCGGTGCTGGAACCGACCGGCGGCGCCGGCTTCGCGGCGGCGACGTCGGCGGTCTCCTGCGCCGGTTGGGCGACCGGGCCGGTCTTCGGCTCGGTCGGCGCCTCGACCGGGGCGGAGGCGGCCATCGCGGTGAGGTCCGTGCCGCTGGCCTCCGCCTCCGCCTCGGCCCGCAGCTGCGCGGCCCGCTCCTTGGCGGTGAAGATGCCCAGCTCGGCGCGACGCTCGTAGGGCAGGAAGTCCAGCGCCAGGCGACGGAAGATGTAGTCCATCACCGACGCGGCCATCCGCACGTCCGGGTCGTCGGTCATGCCGGCCGGCTCGAAGCGCATGTTGGTGAACTTGCTGACGTACGTCTCCAGCGGCACGCCGTACTGGAGGCCGATGGAGATGGCCACCGAGAAGGCGTCCATCACCCCGGCGAGGGTCGAGCCCTGCTTCGACATCTTGAGGAAGACCTCGCCGAGGCCGTCGTCCGGGTAGGACGACGCGGTCAGGTAACCCTCGGCGCCGCCGACGGAGAAGCTGACCGTCTGCGACGGACGCTTCTTCGGCAGCCGCTTGCGCACCGGGCGGTACTCGACGACCTTCTCCACGACCTTCTCGGGCGTGGCGGTCTCGACGACAGCCGGGGCCGACTCGACGGCCTTGTTCGGCTTGGCCACCGACAGCGGCTGGCCGACCTTGCAGTTGTCGCGGTAGATCGCCAGCGCCTTCAGGCCGAGCTTCCAGCCCTCGAAGTAGATCTTCTCGACGTCCTCGACGGTGGCCTGCTCGGGCATGTTGACCGTCTTGGAGATGGCGCCGGAGATGAACGGCTGGACCGCCGCCATCATCCGCACGTGACCCATCGGGGCGATCGAACGCTCACCCATCGCGCAGTCGAACACCGGGTAGTGCTCCGGCTTGAGGCCGGGGGCGTCCACCACGTGACCATGGTCGGCGATGTGCTCGACGATCGCCTCGACCTGCTCCTCGGGGTAGCCGAGGCTGCGCAGGGCACGCGGCACCGTCTGGTTGACGATCTGCATCGAGCCGCCGCCGACCAGCTTCTTGAACTTGACCAGCGCCAGGTCGGGCTCGACGCCGGTGGTGTCGCAGTCCATCATCAGGCCGATGGTGCCGGTCGGCGCGAGGACGCTGGCCTGCGAGTTCCGCCAGCCGAACTTGTCGCCGAGCTTGTTGCCCTGGGTCCACTGCCGGGTCGCCTCGCGGACGATCGCGGTCGCCACCGGGCTGGTCGGCTTGATCTCGTCGTTGGCCGCGGCGTGCTTGCGCATCACCCGCTTGTGCGGCTCGGCGTTGCGGGCGTAGCCGTCGTACGCGCCGACGATCCCGGCCAGCTCGGCCGAGCGGCGGTAGGCGGTGCCGTTCATCAGCGAGGTGATCGCGGCGGCGACCGAGCGACCCTGCTCCGAGTCGTACGGCAGGCCGGAGGCCATCAGCAGCGCGCCCAGGTTGGCGTACCCGATGCCCAACTGCCGGTAGGCGCGGGTGGTCTCGCCGATCTTCTCGGTCGGGAAGTCGGCGAAGCAGATCGAGATGTCCATCGCGGTGATGACCAGCTCGACACTCCGGACGAACTTCTCCACCTCGAAGCCACCGTCGGCGCGGAGGAACTTCATCAGGTTCAGCGAGGCGAGGTTGCACGAGGAGTTGTCCAGGTGCAGGTACTCCGAGCACGGGTTCGACGCGGTGATCCGCCCGGTCTCCGGGCAGGTGTGCCAGTCGTTGATGGTGTCGTCGTACTGGAGGCCGGGGTCGGCGCACTCCCAGGCGGCCTGGGCGATGGAACGGAACAGCTTCTTGGCGTCGACCGTCTCGATGGTCGCCCCGTCGAGCCGGCCCCGCAGGTCGAAACCGCCGCCGTTCTGCACCGCCGTCATGAACTCGTCGGAGACCCGGACCGAGTTGTTGGCGTTCTGGTACTGCACGCTGACGATGTCGGAACCGCCCAGGTCCATGTCGAACCCGGCGTCGCGCAGCGCGCGGATCTTGTCCTCCTCGCGCGCCTTGGTGACCACGAACTCCTGGATGTCCGGGTGGTCCACGTCCAGGATGACCATCTTCGCCGCGCGCCGGGTGGCGCCGCCGGACTTGATGGTGCCGGCGGAGGCGTCCGCGCCGCGCATGAAGCTGACCGGGCCGGAGGCGTTGCCGCCGGAGGAGAGCAACTCCCGCGACGACCGGATCCGGGACAGGTTGACGCCGGAGCCGGAGCCGCCCTTGAAGATCAGCCCCTCCTCCTTGTACCAGTCCAGGATGGAGTCCATCGAGTCGTCGACGGCCAGGATGAAACAGGCGCTGACCTGCTGGGGTGAGGCGGTGCCGACGTTGAACCACACCGGCGAGTTGAAGCTGAACACCTGGTGCAGCAGCATCCAGGTCAGCTCGTGGGCGAAGATCTCGGCGTCGGCCGGGCCGGCGAAGTAGCCGTACTCCTCACCGGCGGTGCGGTAGGTGGTGACCACCCGGTCGATGAGCTGGCGCAGCGACCACTCCCGCTCCGGGGTGCCCACGGCGCCCCGGAAGTACTTGGTGGTGACGATGTTGGCCGCGTTGACGCTCCACGACTCCGGGAACTCCACGCCGCGCTGCTCAAAGTTGATCGAGCCGTCCCGCCAGTTCGTCATGACGACGTCGCGCCGCTCCCACGCGACCTCGTCGTAGGGGTGCACCCCCTCGGTGGTCCAGACCCGCTCGACCTTGAGCCCCGCACCGGCCTTCGTCCGTGACCTGCTCGTTGTCACACCGTCCCCCATCTGTCGTCCGCCCCCTCGTCCGCGCGGCCACCCGCCGCGCGCTGGAGAATGTCTCAAAACTGCACAATCAATGCGTACGGCCGGCGGCCGTGGCCGCGTCGTCGACCCCGGCGCCCTCGCGGGCGCGTGCGGCGGCCCGCAGCGTCTCGATCTCCTGCTCGAAGTCGGCGAGCGAGTCGAACGATCGATAGACGCTGGCGAACCGCAGGTAGGCCACCTCGTCCAGGTCCCGCAACGGGCCCAGGATGGCCAGTCCCACGTCGTGACTGGGGATCTCGGCGGCCCCCTTGGCGCGGACGGTCTCCTCGACCTTCTGCGCCAGCAGCGCGATCGAGTCCTCGTCCACCGGCCGGCCCTGGCAGGCCTTGCGCACCCCGCCGATGATCTTCGTACGACTGAACGGCTCGGTCACCCCGCTGCGCTTGACCACCGCGAGCACCGCCTCCTCGACGGTGGTGAACCGCTTGCCGCACTCCGGGCAGGATCGCCGGCGGCGGATCAACTGGCCGTCATCGGCCTCCCGCGAGTCGACCACCCGGGAGTCGGGGTGCCGGCAGTACGGACACCGCATCGCCCGACCTCCTCATCGATCGCGGGCACGCCGACCGCGCTCCGGGCACACGTCGGCCCGGCGGAGCCATCATCCGATGGACCTCGCCGTGTCGAAGGTACGGGAGTGCGGTCGGTAGTCGAACCCAACCTGTAGGCGACTTACGCCCGTGTCACTACTACATCTAGGGGTCGACCGTATGTCGCCGACGATCCGAGGTCAAGTTGGTCGGCGTGTCCGGCGCGTCACCGTCGACACCCCCTCCCGACCCTCCGCCGGCCAGCCCGGAGGCCCAACGGTCGAGCGCCCCGAGGGTTACCGGCCACCCGGTCCGGAGCCGCCGCCGAACCGCCGGGATCGAACGACCGTCCGACCCGACGTACCATTTATCAGAACAGGAGTACGAACCGATCGGTTTTTCACCCCGACACGCCGAGCAAGGTCGTACAGATGTTTGAAAATGACTGATCTCACCTATACGGTCATCAACAACCGGCATCGGCGATCCACCGCCGATCCGCAGCACCACACCACACGCGCCACGAGCCGCCGAGGCACCCAGCGCCGACCAGGGAGGACGGACGTGACCGAGGACCGGGCCAGCCGGCCGAAGAGCCCGCAGCAGATCACCGAGGCGGGTCCGCCGGCCACCCGACGCCGCGGCGCCGCGCGCAGCCGCGCCGGGCAGCCCGCCGCCGTACGCGCGGTCACTCCGGTGGTGAGCAGCTTCCCCGACCCGACGACGGTCGACCTGACCGCCCGGCAACGCCGGATCCTGGAGTTCATCCGCACCTGGGTGGATCGGCACGGCTACCCGCCGAGCGTCCGCGAGATCGGCGAGGCGGTCGGGCTGGTCTCGCCGTCCAGCGTCGCCTACCAGCTCAAGGAGCTGGAGAAGAAGGGCTTCCTGCGCCGCGACCCCAACCGGCCCCGCGCGGTGGACGTCCGGGCACCCAGCGACGTCGACGACGAGGCGTCCCGGGCGCAGCGACCCACCCCGGCCTACGTGCCGATGCTCGGTCGCATCGCCGCCGGTGGGCCGATCCTCGCCGAGCAGGCGGTGGAGGACATCTTCCCCCTCCCCCGTGAGCTGGTGGGTGAGGGCGAGGTCTTCATGCTCCAGGTCAAGGGCGACTCGATGCTCGACGCGGCGATCTGCGACGGCGACTGGGTGGTCGTCCGGCAGCAGCCGACCGCCGACTCCGGTGAGATCGTGGCCGCCATGCTCGACGGCGAGGCGACGGTGAAGACCTACCGGCACCGGGACGGGCACGTCTGGCTCATGCCGCAGAACCCGGCCTTCGACCCGATCCCCGGCGACGACGCGACGATCATGGGTCGGGTCGTCGCGGTGCTCCGCCGCATCTGAGCGTCGCCCTGCGGGTGACCGTTCAGCGAACGGTCACCCGGACGACCTCGCGCACCTGTCGGCACCTTCGGAGGTCAAGCCGGGACTGGCCGGCCGCCGCCTCTGACGGCCGGGTTCCCACCCGACTCGCCGGATCGGCTCAGTAACGGTCGCCCCGGTAGCCGCGTCCGCCACCGGGAAGCTGGCCGTAGGGTCCGCCCCGCTCGTCGGGGTAACCGTCGTCGTCACGCCGCCGGCCCGACCGCTGGCCGCGCGGCTCCTGGTCCTGGCCCCGGCGTGGCGGTTCCGCCCGCCCACCGCCGTAGGCACGCCCACGATCCGGCTGCCCACCGCCGCTCGGCCCACCCGAGACCGGCCCGCCCGAGACCGGCCCGCCGCCGTAGACGCCGCTACCGCCGCGCCCACCGACCGACGACCGGCCACCCCGGCGACCCTCGTCCCGGGGTGCCTCGCCCCGTGGACGGCCGCCCCGGGGTCCGTCGCCTCGGGGTGCCTCGCCGCGGGGGCCGCCGCCGCGACCGTGATCCGCCACGCCGCCACGACCACCGGCCGGCACGCCGCCACGACCACCGGCCGGCACGCCGCCACGACCACCGGCCGGCACCGCCCCGCCGGTAGGTCCGCCACCCGACCGACCGCCGTAGACACCGGCACCGCCGCCGGCCGGTCGACCACCGCCGTAGACGCCCCCGCCGGCCGGTCCACCGCCACCGGCCCGCCCGCCGCCGTACACCGCGCCACCGACCGGCGCGGCCCCACCGCGTCCACCGGGCGGGACCGCACCGGAGCGGGCGACACCGGCCGGCGCCCCGTAGACGCCGGCGGCCGGCGCCGCGCCGTACCCGCCCGCGCGGAGGGGGCCGTCCGAGCCGGGGAAGCCCACGCCGTCGTCCGGATCGTCGTCCCGGTCCGGCCCGTCGTCGTCGCGGTCCGCCGGCGGTGGGTTCCGCCGGGCCCGCACGATGCCGAAGACTCCCGCGCCGACCATGAGTACACCGATCAGACCGACCGCGCCGATCAGGTAGGTGATGTCCTGGAGGGAGAGGCCGTCGAACCAGGACTGCTCCCCGCCGGCCTTGGGCGCGGCCGCGCCGGCGATCGCCTTCGCGCCCTCGGTGGACGGCTTGTAGGCCAGGATGTCGATCGGTTCGTCGGCCTCCAACTGGCCGCCGTCGGAAATGGTCACGAACGTCTTGCCGTCCGGTGTGTACGAGATCGCCTCACCGAACGGGTCGGCCAGGGCGGTGACGCGGGGGGTGCCCTTGGCCAACGCGGCCACCACGTCACCGTCGGTGACGTCGTACTCGAAGGCGTCGGCGTAGGTGCGCAGGACGACGCGGGATCCGTCCGGCGAGCGGGCCGCACCGGTGACCGCCGTCCGGCCGAGCGCGCCCAGCCGGTTCTCCGTGTCGGTCTTCGGCAGGGTGACCTCGCCGACCTTCTTCATCGGCACGGGTTCGGTGTCGCCGTTGCGCAGGGCGCCGGCGGGGGTGAAGATCTCGGCCTTGCCGGTGGTCACCTTGGTGATGACCAGCGGCTTGCCGTCGCCGTTGATGAGCAGCGCCTCGGCGTCGCGCGGCTTGCCCTCCGGGTACGACAGGCGGTGCAGGACGGGCTGCTTCGAACCGCTGACCGGCATGCTCCACACCGCCACCCGCTCGCGGCGGGTCTTGCTGGTGACGTTGTCGCCGGTGTCGGCGATCCAGAGCGTTCTGCCGTTCGGGGAGAGCGCCAGGTCCTCGGTGTCGAAGGGCCCGGAGCCGGTGTAGCGCACCGGGTCCTTGGCGATCTTGCACTTGGTGTCGAGGAAGAACACGCGCTTGCGACTCTCGTCGTCCGTGCCGTCGTTCACGACGATGTAACCGCTCTTCGTCGCCACCAGGCCGGAAACCTCGCGGAGGCGGTCGTCGGTCACCGTGCACCGCTTCTGAGCGGCGGCGAGGGTGACGGCAGACGCGGCGGGGGCGGAGCCGGCCAGGGCCACCCCGGCCCACGCCACGGTCGCGCCCAGCAGGCTGAGCGCGACCGTGACCGAGGAGAGTACGCGGCGCATCTCGCTAGTGTCGCATGTCCCGTACGGGATACCCGTGGTCCGGACGACCGGGGACGGACGCCTGGCAACGGACGTTCGGGGGACCGCCGACAACGACGGTTGGCCGGACTCGTGCCACAGATCGCCGGACGTTTCCTCGGCCACCTCGAACAGCGGGCCGAGCGGGACCAGACCCGGGATGCTCAGGACTCCCGTATCGGACGGAACGCGGCCCGCACCTCGGCCGCGAACAGGTCCGGCTCCTCCCAGGCCGGGAAGTGGCCGCCGCGGTCGACCTCGTTGAAGTACGCGAGGCCGGGGTAGACCGCCTCCACCCAACTGCGCGGCGCCGCCCAGATCTCACCGGCGAACGTCGTGAAACCGACCGGGACCGCGACCGCCGGAGGAGCCTGACCGGACGCAAGGGCTGCGGCCTGGGTTCGTCCGAACTCCCAGTACCACCTGGCGGCCGAGGCCCCGGTGCCCGTCAGCCAGTACAGCGTGATGTTGTCGACAACGCTGTCCCGGGTGAGACCACCCACGGGCTCGCCGTCCACGAACGCGCGGGAGATCTTGTAGTAGCTGTCCGTGTCGTGGTCGAGCATCCAGGCCGCCAGCCCGACCGGTGAATCCAGCAGGGAGTAGCCGATCGTCTGCGGCCGGGTCGACTGCTCCAGGAAGTAGCCGAAGCCGTCCGTCGTGAACGTGTTGAGCGCCTCGTGCGCCGCGCGTTCCTGCTCGGACTCAGCCGGCAGTTGATCCTTGAGACCGATCGCCCCGGCGAGCAGGTTGACGTGGATGCCGAGCAGCCCCTCGGGTGCTTGACGGCCCATCGCGTCCGTGACGGCGGCGCCGACGTCGCCCCCCTGAGCGACGTAGCGCGGGTAGCCGAGGCGGTCCATCAGTTCCACCCACGCCCGTGCCATGCGAATGGAATCCCAGCCGAGCTCGGTCGGCTCGCCCGAGAAGCCGTAGCCGGGCAGGGACGGCAGCACCAGGTGGAAGGCGTCCTCGGCCCGTCCGCCGTACGCGGTCGGATCGGTGAGCGGGCCGACGACCCCGAGCAGTTCGACGACCGAGCCCGGCCAGCCATGCGTCATGATCAGCGGCAGGGCGTTCTCGTGCTGCGACCGTACGTGGATGAAGTGGATCTCGACACCGTCGATGTCCGTCGTGTACTGCGGCAGGGCGTTCAGCTTCGCCTGCAACGCGCGCCAGTCGTGATCGGTGGTCCAGTAGCGGGCCAGCTCCCGCAGCGTCGCCAGCTGCACGCCCTGGGAACGATCGGTGACCAGCTCCCGGGCGGGCCAGCGCGTG
The DNA here is from genome assembly GCF_003626595.1 of Micromonospora endolithica. GTDB lineage: Bacteria > Actinomycetota > Actinomycetes > Mycobacteriales > Micromonosporaceae > Micromonospora > Micromonospora endolithica. Next base: position 160,709 of record NZ_RBAK01000002.1, read on the forward strand.
GCCGAGATCCGGCGTCGCAGGTCGGTGAGCGCTTCGTCCGGCGTGTCGAGCCGGAAGGAACGGATCTCCTTGTCGTTGGACATCTTCTCCACCTGCCGGGTCGGGTCGACCGGCGCCGGAGCGCCGCCGGGACTCACCCGCCCAGTCTGGCACCGGCCCGGCGACCGCCGGACCAGAACGCGATTTCACGCTCGGGTCGGCCCCGGGTGCCGGTCGGAGAGCCGCCGCGCCTCTTAATGACGCAACCCGCCGTAGGCCAGGAAGCGCCTACGGCGGGTCAGCGACACCGTGAACGTTCGCGGTCCAGGCACCGGGAGTCACCGGCGCCGCACGTCGACACGGACGCCTCAGGACCGGTGCCCGACCATCCGGTCCGTCCCGGTCTCGTAGGGTGCCAGCTCCGCGGCGAGCGCCTCGTTGACCCGCACGTGCAGCAGGGTGCCCTCCGGAAGGTGCGACGTGCTGAGCACCTCGCCCTGTCGGTGCAGCCGGGCGACCAGGTCACCCCGGTCGTACGGGAGCACCGCCCGGATCTCCACCGCCGGGCGGGGCAGCCGCCCCTCGACGGCCTCGCGCAGCCCGTCGACACCCCGCCCGGTGTGGGCGGAGACGAAGACGGAGTCCGGCCAGAGCCGCTTGAGCCGCAGCAGCGTCTCCTCGTCGGCGGCGTCGGTCTTGTTGATGACCAGTAGTTCCGGCAACCGGTCGGCACCGACCTCGGCGAGCACCTCGCGCACCGCGCGGACCTGCTCCTCCGGGTCGGGGTGGGTGCCGTCGACCACGTGCACCACCAGGTCGGCGTCGGCGATCTCCTCCAGCGTCGAGCGGAACGCCTCGACGATCTGGTGCGGCAGGTGCCGGACGAAGCCGACCGTGTCGGACAGCGTGTAGAGCCGCCCGTCCGACGTGGTGGCCTTGCGGGTCGTCGGGTCCAGGGTGGCGAACAGCGCGTTCTCCACCAGCACGCCCGCCCCGGTCAGCCGGTTGAGCAGGCTGGACTTGCCGGCGTTGGTGTAGCCGGCGATGGCGACCGCCGGCACCGCGTTGCGCGAGCGCCGGGCGCGCTTGGTCTGGCGTACCGTCCGCATCGCCTTGATCTCCCGGCGCAACCGGGAGATGCGGTGGCGGATCCGCCGCCGGTCGGTCTCCAGCTTGGTCTCACCGGGACCACGCACGCCCACGCCACCGCCGGCGCCGCCGCCGCGACCGCTACCACCGGTCTGCCGGGAGAGGGTCTCACCCCAACCGCGCAGCCGGGGCAGCAGGTATTCCAGCTGGGCCAGCTCGACCTGCGCCTTACCTTCCTTGCTCTTCGCGTGCTGGGCGAAGATGTCCAGGATCAGGGCGGTCCGGTCGACCACCTTGACCTTGGTGCGCTGCTCCAGGTTGCGCAGCTGCGACGGGGACAACTCGCCGTCGCAGATGACGGTGTCGGCACCGGTGGACAGCACCACCGCGCCGAGGTCGTCGACCTTGCCGCGGCCGATGTAGGTGGCCGGGTCGGGCCGGTTGCGGCGCTGGATGAGCCCCTCCAGGACCTGCGAGCCGGCGGTCTCCGCCAGCGCGGCCAGCTCGGTCAGGGAGTTCTCCGCGTCACTCTGGCTGCCCTCGGTCCAGACACCCACCAGGATGACGCGCTCCAGGCGCAGCTGGCGGTATTCGACCTCGGTGACGTCGGTCAGCTCGGTGGAGAGGCCGGGGACCCGCCGCAACGCCTGCCGCTCCGACAGCTCGAACTCACCGGTGGTGGCGTCGAGCTCGTCGTCCTCGTTGGGAACGTAGGTCTCCTGCTCTCGCAAACTCGGTCTCCTGTCCGTCTGGTTACGTAGAACGCAATCCTGACATGTGTCAACGCGGGACGCACCCGCTATATGCCCGTGCTCGTACCCACCGGTAGCGGGGCCGGATGCCACTCCACCTCGGCGGGCGAGTAGAAATGCGGGGCGTAACCGCTCAGCGTCGACGGAGGAAACACACGTGGCCATCACCCGACTCCCGAGTGCCGGGTTCTCGATCACCATCCGGATCGCGGTGACCGCGGACGCCTCCTCGATCGGACGGCTAACCACCTCCGTCGGCGAGTCCGGGGCCATCGTCACCGCCCTCGACGTGGTCGACTCAGACCCCACCCACGTGATCGTCGACCTGACCTGCGACACCGCCGACGCCGGCCACGCCGACCAGGTGGTCGAGGCGCTCACCGCGCTGGACGGCGTGGACGTCCGCAAGGTCTCCGACCGGACGTTCCTGCTGCACCTGGGCGGGAAGATCGAGGTCAGCCCGAAGGTCGCGCTGCGCAACCGGGACGAGCTGTCCCGCGCGTACACCCCGGGGGTCGCCCGGGTCTGCATGGCCATCGCGGAGAACCCGGCGGACGCCCGCCGGCTGACCATCAAGCGCAACACCGTCGCCGTGGTCAGCGACGGTTCGGCCGTACTCGGCCTGGGCAACCTCGGGCCGGCCGCGTCGCTGCCGGTGATGGAGGGCAAGGCGGCGCTGTTCAAGCGGTTCGGCGGGGTCGACGCGTGGCCGGTGGTGCTGGATACCCAGGACACCGACGAGATCGTGCAGATCGTCAAGGCGATCGCTCCGGCGTACGGCGGGATCAACCTGGAGGACATCGCCGCGCCGCGCTGCTTCGAGATCGAGGCCCGGCTGCGCGAGGCGCTGGACATCCCGGTCTTCCACGACGACCAGCACGGCACCGCCATCTGCGTGCTCGCCGCGCTGACCAACGCGCTGCGCGTCGTGGGCAAGCAGCTCGCGGACGTCCGGGTGGTGGTCTCCGGCGCCGGCGCCGCCGGCACCGCGATCATGAAGCTGCTGCTGCGCCAGGGCGTCGGCGACATCATCGCGTACGACCGGCAGGGCGCCCTGCACCGTGGGCTGCCCGACCTCAACCCGGCCTGGCAGTGGCTGGCCGAGAACACCAACAAGGAGAACTACTCCGGCGACCTGCCCGGCGCGCTCCGGGGCGCGGACGTGTTCATCGGCGTCAGCGCGCCGAACCTGCTCACCGGCGACGACATCGCCACCATGGCCAAGGACTCGATCGTCTTCGCCCTGGCCAACCCGGACCCGGAGGTCGACCCCCGGGAGGCGCGCAAGCACGCCGCGGTGGTCGCCACCGGTCGCTCCGACCAGCCGAACCAGATCAACAACGTGCTCGCCTTCCCGGGCGTGTTCCGGGGCATGCTCGACGCCCACGCCGAGGAGTTCACCGAGGAGATGGCGATCGCCGCCGCGCGGGCCATCGCCGACGTGGTCGGCGAGGAGAAGATCAACCCGACGGTGATCGTGCCGAGCGTCTTCGACCCGAGGGTGGCCCCGGCCGTCGCCGCGGCCGTCCGCGCCGCCGCCCAGAACCCGGCGGTGACGCCACCCCCCGCCGCCGACCCCGGCCCGGCCGACCTCCCCGAGATCGCCGCCAACGCCAGCGCCACCCCGTAACCCCGCGCAGCCCCCACCCCGCCCCACCCCCACTCTCACTCCCCCACTCCCCCACCTCCGCGATCTTGCACTTTGTGTCGAGGCATAAGGGACGAAATCCCCATTCCGGCGACCGAAACTGCAAGATCGCGGGGGTGGGGTGGGTGGGTGGGGTGGGTGGGTGGGGTGGGGGGTGGGGAGCGTGTCAGGGGGTGGGGGGAAGGGTGTCGCCGGTGGCTACCAGGACGGCGGGGCCGGCCAGCCAGCAGGAGTCGTCGGTCAGGGTCACGGTGAGTCGACCGCCGGGCACGTCGACGGCGACCACCCCGGTGTCCCGGCCGGCGTCGCGCAGGGCCACCGCCGCCACCGCGCACGCCCCGGTCCCGCAGGACAGGGTCTCGGCGGAGCCGCGTTCGTAGACCCGCATCAGCACGTGCCCGTCGACGTCGTCCACCGGGTCCCCGGTGGCGGTGAACTCGACGTTCACCCCGGCCGGGAAGACGGCCGGGTCGAACTCCGGGGCGCGGGTCAGGTCCAGCGAGCCCAGGTCCAGCCCGGCCGGCAGGGCGCAGACCAGGTGCGGGTTGCCCACGTCCACCGCCGCCCCGGTCAGGGTCAGCCCGCCCAGGGTGGCGACCGACGCGTCGTACACCCGGGGGCGGCGCATCTCGACGGCGACGGTGTCACCGTCGACCACCGCGCGCACGACGCCGGCCCGGGTCGCGACCGGCAGCGGGGCCTGCCCGGCGGGGATGGCCAGCCCGCCCTCGACCAGGTAGCGGACGAACACCCGGGCACCGTTGCCGCACATCTCGGCGAACGACCCGTCGGCGTTCCAGTAGTCCATGAACCACTCGGCCTCGCCGGCCATCGCCTCGCCCTCGGGGTGCTTCGCCGCCCGGACCACCCGCAGCACGCCGTCGCCACCGAGGCCGCGTCGACGGTCGCAGAGCGCCGCCACCTGCCCCGGGGTCAGATCGAGCTGGTTGTCCGGATCGGGGAGGATGACGAAGTCGTTGCCGGTGCCGTGGCCCTTGGTGAACTGCACGCCTCCATCATCGCGCAGTCGCGGGCACCAGGCGCAGGGCGGCCTCGATCAGATCCGGGGCGGCCGCGTCCAGCCAGTGGATCCGCGGGTCGCGGCGGAACCAGGACCGCTGCCGGCGGACGAAGCGACGGGTGGCCCGGATCGTCTCGTCGTGCGCCTGCGCCTCGGTCGACTCGCCGGCCAGGAACCGCAGCACCTGCTGGTAGCCGAGGGCCCGGCTGGCGGTACGCCCCCCGGGCAGGCCCCGGCCGACCAGCTCGCGGGTCTCCGCGACCAGACCGTCGGCCCACATCCGGTCCACCCGCAGCGCGATCCGCTCATCCAGCAGCGCGGTGTCCAGGTCGACGCCGAGCTGCACCGACGGGTAGTACGGGGTGGGTTCCGGCAGCGACGCGGTGAACGGGGCGCCGGTCAGCTCGATCACCTCCAGCGCGCGGACGATCCGCCGGCCGTTGCCGGGCAGGATGCTCGCCGCCGCCTCCGGGTCGGCCTCGCGCAGCCGGGCGTGCAGCGGCGCGGGCCCTCCGGCGGCCAGCTCCGCCTCCAGCCGTTCCCGGACCGCGGGGTCGGTGCCGGGGAACTCGAACCGTTCCAGCACCGCCCGCACGTACAGCCCGGAGCCGCCGACCAGCAACGGCACCCGCCCCCGGGCGAGGATGTCGTCGACCGCCGCGCGGGCCAGCCGCTGGTACTCCGCGACGCTCGCCGGCTCGGTCACCTCCCAGACGTCCAGCAGGTGGTGCGGCACGCCCTCGCGTTCGGCCGGGGTGAGCTTGGCGGTGCCGATGTCCAGCCCCCGGTAGAGCTGCATCGAGTCGGCGTTGACCACCTCGCCGTCGAGGGCGTGGGCGAGGGCGATGCTCAGCGCCGACTTGCCCGCCGCGGTGGGTCCGACCACCGCGACGACGGTCACGCCCGCTCCCAGGACGCCACCAGGTAGGCCACGCCGTAGGGCGCCGAGTGGTGGCGCAGCTCGCCGCGCCACTCGCCGCCCGCCGCGCGTACCGCCCCGGCCAGCACCTGCCAGGGCGCCCGCCCGGCGACCATCAGCTCCGCCGACAGTCCCGGGTCCAGGTCGAGCAGGGCCTGGGCGTCCGCGCCGGCCAGGGCCCGGGCAACCCCTTCGTCGTACGCCTCGGCGCGCGGGTCGTCGTAGCCGGGCGACTTCGGGCCCCGGCAGGCCGACCCGTCGCCCATCACCAGCATTCCCCAGGGTCGGGTGGAGCCGATCCGGGCGCCCCGGGCGGCGCATTCCTCGACGGTGGCGTCGTGTGCCGCGGTGGCCATCCGCCAGCTGATCCGGCGTGGCGTTTCCGGCTGTCGCCGACCGAGCAGCCAGGCACCGACGAGCAGGCTGAGCGGAAGGCCGTCGGTGCCCGGCCGATCCGGAAGCCGCCCGAGATGGACCTCGATCGGCAGTCCCCAGGGGGCGAAGGTGCCCCGGAACGGGAAGTCCGGACTGGCGTCGCGGTCGTCACCGCCGACGACGAAGATGCTCTCCGCGCCGCTGGCGAGCAGCCCCGCGACAGCGGCGTCGCAGTCGGCGCGAAGCTGGTCCAGCTCGGGGGCGGCCGCACCGGCCAGCTCGGGGACGATCAGCGGCGGGTGGGGGCAGACGGCGGCGGCGACCAGTGACACGAGGCAACCGTATCGGTCGCACCGGCCACGCCCACCCGGACCTCGCCGTCCGCCCTCGCCCCGTCGCGGTCGCCGCTCAGCCGGCCTGGCCGCCCCAGCCGCCCTGGACCATGGTCTGGAACCGCCATTGGCCGTCGCTCTTCACCAGCAGGTCGGCGTAGCGAACCCGCTGCTTCGCCCCGTCGACGGTGAACTCGGCGTCGGTGAAGACGACGACCAGGCTCCCGGTGAGGAAGTACGGCGTGCGTCGCGACTCCATCGTCAGGTCGCCTCCGCCACCGGCGAGGACTCCGCCCATCATCTCCAGGTACGCGGCGCGGTCGAGCTGCCGGGCCGAGCCCTGGCCGGCGCCGTCGTCGGTGACCGTGTTCAGCGGGAACATCGCGAGATCGGCGGTACCCGCCACGTCTCCCGCCTCGGCCAGGGCGTCGTAGCGCCGGAACCACTCGTCCAGCTCGGCGAGGTCGGCCGGGGCCGGCGTGAAACCTGGGTCCGCCGGCGGGGTGAGCTGGGTCTGGGATCGGGTCATCTGTTCCTCCTCGGCGGCGGTCACGGCCGGGTGCCGAACCAACCGTATGCCGTACGGTACACCGTACGGCGAATTCCGACACACCTGTCCGCATGGCGGTAGGTGGGTGGTAGGACACCGTATGGTCACGGTCGGCGATAGGCGCTCGACGGGAACCGGGTCGGACCTGTGACAATGCCCGGAGAAAGTTGGCTGCGCCGTGGCGGCGACCGAGGGGCTGGCTCCTCGACGCCGGGAGAACGAGGATGGGCACATGAGCGACTGGACTGCCTTCGGACGGGTGGACGCGGACGGCACCGTGTACGTGAAGACCGCCGAGGGCGAGCGGGTGGTCGGATCCTGGCAGGCAGGAGCACCGGAGGAGGGCCTGGCCCACTTCGCCCGCCGCTTCGCGGACCTGGTGACCGAAGTGGACCTGACCGAGGCTCGCCTCAACTCGGGCGCGGCCGACGCCGGGCACTCGCTGAGCACGATCCGCCGGATCCGCGGCTCGCTGGCCGAGGCGCACGTGGTCGGCGACATCGACGCCCTGGCCGCCCGCCTGGACAAGCTCGCCACCGTCGCCGAGGAGAAGGCCGGCGAGGCCAAGGCCGCCAAGGAGGCCGCCCGGGGCGAGGCGCTGGCCCGCAAGACGACCCTGGTCGAGGAGGCGGAGAAGCTGGCCGCCGAGTCGACCGGTTGGAAGACCGCCGGCGACCGGCTCAAGGAGATCCTCGACGAGTGGAAGACCATCCGCGGCGTCGACAAGAAGACCGACGGCGAGTTGTGGAAGCGGTTCGCCGCCGCCCGGGACGGGTTCACCCGTCGTCGGGGTGCCCACTTCGCCTCCCTCGACCAGCAGCGCAAGCAGGCGCAGGGGGCCAAGGAGGAACTGGTCGCCGAGGCCGAGAAGCTGAAGGACTCCACCGACTGGGCGGCCACCGCCAACCAGCTCAAGGACCTGATGACGCAGTGGAAGGCCGCCCCGCGCGCCTCCAAGGAGGCCGAGCAGAAGCTCTGGGAACGGTTCCGGGCCGCGCAGGACGAGTTCTTCACCCGGCGCAGCGAGGTGTTCTCGGCGCGGGACAACGAGCAGCGCGGCAACCTGGAGCGCAAGCAGGCACTGCTGGCCGAGGCCGAGGCCCTGGACGTCGACGGTGACCCGAAGGGTGCGCAGGCGAAGCTGCGCGAGATCCAGGCCCAGTGGCACGAGGCCGGCCGGGTGCCCCGCGAGGCGGCGGCCGGACTGGAGCGGCGGCTGCGGGCGGTCGACGACAAGGTCCGCGAGGTGATGGACTCCGCGTGGCGGCGTACCACCAAGGAGGACAACCCGCTGCTGGCCCAGATGCGGGCCCAGGTGGCCGAGGCCGAGGAGCGGCTGGCCCGCGCCCAGGCCGCCGGTGACGCCCGCCGGGTCAAGGAGGCCGAGCAGGCCCTCGCCTCCAAGCGGCAGTTCCTCCAGCTCGCCGAGCAGGCCGGCTGAACCCGATCCACCCGGAAACCCCGGTCCCCCGCACGGGGACCGGGGTTTCCTGTTGACCACACTCGTCGACCGGCGGCGACAACTTCGGGGAAAGCGCTGGCTCCGGCGCGCGGGAGGGGACATCTTCGGCGAAGTTGCCGGCCGGCGGCACGACAGGAGCTCGCGGGCGGGGGCACGGGTGGGGTGGTTGACGCATCGACCTGGGCTGATCACAATGGGCGGCAGAGCCAGGTCGGGGCCGGCACCAGGGCGTCGACGGTGACCTTTCACCGTCGGGACGTGTGCGGCCCACCAGCGAGTGCCGGCGTCCGCGTGACGCCACCGGGGCGGTCTGTCCGCGTACCCCGGAAAGAGCGTGACCACCCACCTGGCCCTCCGTCCGCGCCGCCGTGAGCGGCGGCGGGCATCCGAAGTGGAGCTTTCATGCCCCGACCCACCGTCCTCGGCGGCGCGCTCGCCGCGCTCGCCACCGCCGCGGCCGGCGTCCTCGTCGCCGCCGCCGTCACCACCTCGCCGGCCGCCGCCGCCCCTGCCGGCACCGGTACGGGCTACCTGCACACCAGCGGTAACAAGATCGTCGACAGCACCGGAGCGACGGTCCGGATCACCGGCATCAACTGGTTCGGCATGGAGACCGACAACAAGACCTTCCACGGGCTCTGGTCGAACAACCCCTGGCGGGGACAGATCGACAAGATGGCGAGCCTGGGCTACAACACGCTGCGGGTGCCGTACTCGAACGACGCCCTGAAGCCGGGTGCCACCGCCAGCGGGGTCAACGACTTCGTCAACCCGGATCTGGTCGGCCTGTCACCGTTGCAGATCCTCGACAAGGTCATCGACTACGCGGGCAGCAAGGGGATGCGGATCATCCTGGACCGGCACCGGCCGACCGCGGCCGGGCAGTCACCGCTGTGGTACACGCCGACCGTCTCCGAGGCGACGTGGATCAACGACTGGAAGATGCTCGCCCAGCGGTACGCGGGCAACACCACCGTGATCGGCGCCGACCTGCACAACGAACCGCACGCCGAGGGCACCAACCCGGCCGCCACCGGCGCCTGCTGGGGCTGCGGCGACACCGCCCGGGACTGGCGGCTCGCCGCCGAGCGGGCCGGCAACGCGATCCTCGGGGTGCAGCCGAACTGGCTGATCTTCGTCGAGGGGGTGAGCTGCCCCAGCGGCGGCCTCTCCAATGTCTGGGACAACGACCCCAGCAACGACGAGGACTGCGGCTGGTGGGGCGGCAACCTGTCCAAGGCCGGCCAGTTCCCGGTCCGGCTGAACGTGGCCAACCGGCTGGTCTACTCCCCGCACGAGTACGCCACCAGCGTCTACGAGCAGAACTGGTTCAAGGCGCCGGAGTTCCCGGACAACCTGCCGGCGATCTGGGACAAGTACTGGGGTTACCTGCACAAGCAGAACATCGCGCCGATCATGATGGGCGAGTTCGGCAGCACCCTGGCCGACCCGCGGGACAAGGTGTGGCTGGAGAAGCTGATGGCCTACACCGGCACCGGAGTCGACGGGATGTCCTTCACCTACTGGTCGTGGAACCCGAACTCCGGTGACACCGGAGGCATCGCCCTGGACGACTGGACCACCATCAACACCGCCAAGCAGGCGATCCTCCAGCCCTACCTGATCCCGCCGACCGGCGGCGGGAGCGGCCCCACGCCGACCCCCACCACCACCACGCCCGGCCCGACGCCGACCACACCCGGCCCGACCACGCCCCCGCCGACCACGCCCGCGCCGAGCGGCGGGTGCACGGCGACCTACCGGCAGGTCAACGCGTGGCAGGGCGGCTTCCAGGGCGAGCTGACCGTGACGAACACCGGCACCGGGGCGGTCAACCCGTGGTCGGTGACGTGGACCTGGCCGGCCGGGGTGAGCCTGGCCAGCGGCTGGAACGCCACCGTCACCCAGTCCGGCACGACGGTCACCGCCGCCGCACCCGGTTGGGCGTCCTCGCTGGCGGCCGGCGCGTCGGTGACGGTCGGCTTCACCGCCAACGGCACGGCCTCCGCGCCCGGCTCGGTGAAGCTCGGCGGCACCGCCTGCTGAACCGCGGGGTAAGGAAGGGCACCTTCTTAAAGCCTGAGGTAGAGGAAGGGCCCCTTGTTAACGCCGAACGCGTCGACGAGGGGCCCTTCGTTCGCCTCGCGTCAGTGAGCGGCGCAGCCGCCCGTCGTGGGCGCGGCCACCACGGCCGGCGCGCCGACCGTCGGCAGCCCGAGCAACACCCCGGGGGTACGCGGGGAGCGTCCCGCCTCGGCCGCGTCACCGGCCCGGGTCCGCCGGTGCGACAGCGGCTCACCGTCGGCGTTCAGGTGGTGCGGGGCCGCGTACGTGACGGTGGTGTGCACCACGTCACCGGGCCGGATCGCCCCGGCGTACGCCCCGGCGTCGAAGTGCACCAGCCGACCGTCGCGGGCCCGGCCGGACAGCCGGCCGGTGCGCTCGTCCTTGCGGCCCTCGCCGACGGCGACCAGCACCTCGACGGTCTCCCCCACCAGCCGCTTGTTCTCCGCCCAGGTGATCTCCTCGACGCAGGCGACCAACCGCTCGTAGCGTTCCTGCACCACCTGCTTGGGCAACTGGCCGTCCATGGTGGCGGCCGGGGTGCCGGGGCGCTTCGAGTACTGGAAGGTGAACGCCGACGAGAACCGGGCCTCCCGCACCACGTCGAGGGTGCGCTGGAAGTCCGCCTCTGTCTCGCCGGGGAAGCCGACGATGATGTCGGTGGTGAGCGCCGCGTCCGGCATCGCCGCCCGGACCTTCTCGATGATCCCCAGGTACTTCTCCGACCGGTACGACCGGCGCATCGCCCGCAGCACGTCGTCCGAGCCGGACTGCAACGGCATGTGCAGCGAGTGGCACACGTTCGGCGTCTCCGCCATCGCGGCGATCACGTCGTCGGTGAAGTCCTTCGGGTGCGGACTGGTGAACCGCACCCGTTCCAGCCCGTCGATGTCCCCGCAGGCACGCAGCAGCTTGCCGAAGGCGTACCGGTCGCCGAACTCGACGCCGTAGGAGTTGACGTTCTGCCCGAGCAGGGTCACCTCCAGCACACCCTCGTCGACCAGAGCGCGCACCTCGGCGAGGATGTCGCCGGGGCGGCGGTCCTTCTCCTTGCCGCGCAGGGAGGGCACGATGCAGAACGTGCAGGTGTTGTTGCAGCCGACGGAGATCGACACCCAGCCGGCGTACGTCGACTCGCGGCGGGTCGGCAGCGTCGACGGGAACACGTCGAGGGCTTCGAGGATCTCCACCTCGGCGGCGGCGTTGTGTCGGGCCCGCTCCAGCAGCACCGGCAGCGACCCGATGTTGTGCGTGCCGAAGACGACGTCGACCCAGGGCGCCTTCCGGACGATCTCGCCCCGGTCCTTCTGGGCCAGGCAGCCACCCACGGCGATCTGCATGCCGGGGTGCTTGGCCTTGACGGGGCGCAGATGACCGAGGTTGCCGTAGAGCCGGTTGTCCGCGTTCTCCCGGACCGCACAGGTGTTGAAGACCACCACGTCGGGGTCGCCGGCGTCGGGGGCGCGCACGTACCCCGCCTGCTCCAGCAGGCCGGAAATGCGCTCGGAGTCGTGCACGTTCATCTGGCAGCCGTAGGTGCGCACCTGGTAGGTGCGCGGACTGCTCGCCGCTGCGGTAGTCATGACACGCACAGCGTATCCGGGCCGACCGGATGGGCCCGAACCGAGGAGGAGCCGTGTGCCGGAGCATCAAGACCCTGCGTGAGCCGTACACCCCGGAGGTGACCGACGCGGACGTCCAGGCCGCGGCGTTGCAGTACGTCCGGAAGATCTCCGGGTTCCGCGCGCCTGCGGCGCACAACGCCGCGGCGTTCGACGCCGCGGTGGCCGCGGTGGCGGAGGCCACCGCGACGCTGCTGGCCCAGCTGGAGGTACGCGGCGGCCGCGCCCGGGGGTAAGGAAGGGCCCCCTGTTAACGCCTCAGGTAGAGCAGGGGACCCTTCTTAACACCTCCTGGTCGGGGGATGCACCGCGCTCTCGCCGAGGCTGCGCCGCGCACCTGCCGCCGCCCTTGCCGGCGCCGCGGAGCGACCCGTTGTTAAGAGGGGGCCCCTGCTATGCACCAGGCGTTAAGAAGGGGCCCTTCCTTACACCTCACGCGGCGGCGAGGGCGGGGAGGATCGAGTCGGGCGCCCAGCGGGAGCGGTGGCACTGCGACCAGCCCCGGCAGCGCGGGTCGGCGTCGGTGCAGAGCCGCTGGTTGCCCAGCACCTCGCCGTCGTCGGTCTCCCGGACGTCGAAGTGCACCGGCCGGATCGTGCCGTCCGGCGCGACCAACAGGTGCCGGGTCGCGTCGAGGGTGTCGTCGCGCAGCAGGCAGTTGCGGTCCAGCAGTCGGGCCAGCGCCGCGACGCTGGCGTGCTCGGGCAGCGACTCAGGCACCCCGTAGCAGTCCACGATCGTGGCGAACTCCCCGGGCGCCTGCCAGACGTCGCAGATGACCGCGTACGTCGGCAGCCGCGCCGGGTCGGCCACCGCCAGGGGCATCACCACCCGGCCGAGCGCCTCGGCCAGTGCCGGGTAGACCTCCACCGGCCGCGCCCGGTCGATTCTCCAGTTCCACAGCTCGGTCATGCCGCCTCCTCGCTGTGCTCGTCCCACCGGCCTCCGGATCGGGCCTTACTCACGATGGTGGGGGGCATTTGACCGCAGCCGGGGGCAAGTTACCGGTCTGTGACCATTCCGGGCAAAATTTCCTCGGGCACCGTTGCCCCGAGTAGCGGGAAGATGACAGTTTATCGGGTATCGTGCCGCGCCGGGCGCGCCGACACCCGGGTCAGCGCAGCACGATCCGGTGCTCGCCGGCGGGGCGGAGTTCGCCGACCACCGGGGCACCGGGTATCTCACCGGCGACCAGCAGCCCGCCGGAGGTCTGCGCGTCGGCGAGCAGCAGGCGCTCCTCCTCGCCGGCCCGGCCGAAGTCCGTCCACGGGCCGACCCAGTCCAGGTTGCGGCGGCTGCCGCCGCTGACGTACCCGTCGCGTACCGCCTCCCGGGCACCCGCCAGGTAGGGCACCCGGGCGGTGTCCAGCGCCACCGTCAGACCGCTCGCCCGGGCCAGCTTGGACGCGTGTCCGAGCAGGCCGAAGCCGGTCACGTCGGTGCCGCAGCGGATCCCGGCGGCCACCGCCGCCCGGGCCGCGTCCCGGTTCAGCGTGGTCATCGCGGCCACCGCCTCGTCGAACCGCTCACCGGTCGCCTTGTGCCGGGTGTTCAGCACCCCCACGCCCAGCGGCTTGGTCAGCGAGAGCGGCAGGCCGGGCCGCCCGGCGTCCAGGGTGATCAGCTCCTCGGGCCGGACCACGCCGGTGACCGCGAGCCCGTACTTCGGGCCCTCGTCGTCGACGCTGTGCCCGCCGGCCAGGTGGCAGCCGGCCGCCCGGGCCACGTCCTGCCCGCCGCGCAGCACCTCCCGGGCCAGCTCCAGCGGCAGCACGTCGCGCGGCCAGCAGAGCAGGTTGAGCGCGACCAGCGGGGTGCCGCCCATCGCGTACACGTCGGAGAGGGCGTTGGTCGCGGCGATGCGGCCCCAGTCGTACGCGTCGTCGACGACCGGGGTGAAGAAGTCGGCGGTGGCGACCAGGCCGGTCCGCGCGTCCAGCCGGACCACCGCGGCGTCGTCGCCGTGGTCCAGGCCGACCAGCAGCTCGGCGGTGCCGGTGGCCGGACCGAGGCCGGCGACCATCGCTTCCAGGTCGCCCGGCGGGATCTTGCAGGCACAACCGCCACCCCGCGCGTACGCCGTCAGCCGCACCGGTTCCGTCACCCCGCCATGATCCCCGCGGCGCCGGCGGGTCGCCACCCGAAGCGACCGTTGTGGGGTCAGATTCGGACTCCGGACCCTGATCGTGACCGGTGTTACCGCTCCGTGACCAACTGAGTTGCGTTCTGCCACATCACCCCGCCTACAGTGGCCGGACCGGGGCTCAACCGACCCCGCTGCCGCGACGACAGGGACGGTGGACGACGTGACGACGGGCGAACCGCTCATCGTGCTGGATTCGGTCAACAAGTGGTTCGGGCCGCTGCACGTGCTGGACGACGTCTCACTGTCGGTCGGGCGCGGCGAGGTCGTCGTGGTGATCGGGCCGTCCGGCTCCGGCAAGTCCACGCTGTGCCGCGCCATCAACCGGCTTGAGCCGATCAACTCCGGCACCATCACCTTCGACGGCCGGGAGCTGCCGGCCGAGGGCAAGGCCCTCGCGAAGCTGCGCAGCGAGGTCGGCATGGTGTTCCAGTCGTTCAACCTCTTCGCGCACAAGACCATCCTGGAGAACGTCACCCTCGGGCCGATCGAGGTCCGTGGGGAGAAGCCGGCGGCGGCCCGGGAGCGCGGTCTCGCGCTGCTCGACCGGGTCGGCATCGCCAACCAGGCCGACAAGTTCCCGGCCATGCTCTCCGGCGGCCAGCAGCAGCGCGCCGCGATCGCCCGCGCCCTGGCGATGCAGCCCAAGGCGATGCTGTTCGACGAGCCCACCAGCGCACTCGACCCGGAGATGGTCGGCGAGGTGCTGGAGGTCATGACGTCGCTGGCCCGCGAGGGCATGACGATGGTCGTGGTCACCCACGAGATGGGCTTCGCGCGTCACGCGGCCAACCGGGTCATCTTCATGGCCGACGGCAAGCTGGTGGAGGACGCGGCCCCCACGGAGTTCTTCGCCAACCCCCGCAGTGAGCGGGCGAAGGACTTCCTCTCCAAGATCCTCACGCACTAGGCGTCCGGTAGTGGAGCGCGCCGTTGTCCGGCGGGTTCCGTCGAAGAAGGAGAACAGAATGCGTATCAAGCGCGCGGCGGCGATCGCCGCGGTCGGTGCCCTCTCGTTCGCGATGACCGCCTGCGGTGGCGACAGCGAGACCGGTTCCAGCGGTTCGGGCGCCACCGGCATCGTGGGTAAGGCGGAGAGCCAGAAGAAGCTGGTCGTCGGCGTCAAGGCCGACCAGCCGGGCCTGGGTCTGCAGACCGGCAGCCAGTACGAGGGCTTCGACGTGGAGATCGCCAAGATCATCGCGAAGGGCCTGGGCGTCGAGGAGAGCGGCATCGAGTGGAAGACCACCACCACTCCCAACCGTGAGCCGTTCATCCAGCAGGGCACCGTCGACCTGGTGGTGGCGACCTACACCATCAACGACGAGCGCAAGCAGAAGATCAACTTCGCTGGCCCGTACTTCATCGCCGGCCAGGACCTGCTGGTCAAGGCGGACTCCCCGATCACCGGCCCGGAGCAGCTCGAGGGCAAGACGGTCTGCTCGGTGTCCGCGTCCACCCCGGCCAAGCGGATCCAGTCCGAGTACCCGAAGGCCAAGCTCCAGCAGTTCGACTCGTACTCCAAGTGCCTGCCGCTGCTGGAGAACGGCCAGGTCGACGCGGTGACCACCGACGACATCATCCTCGCCGGCTACGCCGCCCAGTCGCAGTACGCCGGCAAGTTCAAGGTCGTCGGCAAGACCTTCTCCGAGGAGCCGTACGGCATCGGCCTGAAGAAGGACGACAAGGCCGGCTGCGAGAAGGTCAACGAGATCCTCAGGGCCGCCGCGTCCGACGGCAGCTACAAGGCCGCGTGGGACAAGACCCTGGGTTCGAGCGGCAAGGCCGCGCCCGAGCTGGACACCTCCAAGCTGACCAACTGCGGCAGCGTCTGACCGTCACCGGGGCCGGCATTCCTGCGGGGATGCCGGCCCCGGCCTGTCACCGACCGCCTCGCCCTGTCCCGGGAGCCGACGCATGGACATCTTCACCGATCCCACCAACATCGACGCGTACGTGTCGGGATTCCTCTGGATCCTCAAGCTGACCGGCGCGTCGGCGGTCTGCGCGCTGGTGCTCGGCGTGCTGCTGGCCGCGATGCGCGTCTCCCCGGTGCCGGTCCTGCGCGGTTTCGGGACGGCCTGGGTCAACATCTTCCGTAACACCCCGCTCACGCTGGTCATCTTCTTCTGCTACTTCGGGCTCTACTCCACGCTGGGCCTGAGCCTCGCCGACGACCTGAACCTGAACAACTTCTGGCTCGGCGTGGTCGGACTCTCCGTCTACACCGCCGCGTTCGTCTGTGAGGCCATCCGCTCCGGCATCAACACCGTGCCCACCGGCCAGGCCGAGGCGGCCCGGGCGATCGGGCTGAGCTTCGCCCAGACGCTGCGGATCGTGGTGCTGCCGCAGGCGGCCCGTTCGGTGGTCGCGCCGTTCGGCAGCGTCCTCATCGCGCTGTGCAAGAACGCCACCATCGTCGGCACCATCGGCCTGGTCGAGGCGTCCACCGTGATGAAGGACCTGATCAACAGCTACGGCAACGCGGTCATCCTCATCTTCCTGGTCTTCGCCGGCACCTTCGCCGCGTTCCTCATCCCCACCGGCTACTTCTTCGGCTGGCTGGCCAACCGTCTGGCGGTGAAGCGCTGATGAGCTCCAGCTCCGTCCTCTACGACCACCCGGGTCCCCGCGCCAAGATCCGCAACGCGGTGCTGAGCGTCGTCTTCGGCGTCGGCCTGATCGCGCTGCTGTGGTGGATCTACACCAAGTTCGACCAGGCCGGCCAGTGGGAGGCACGGCTCTGGGAGCCGTTCACCGAGTCGACCACCTGGACCCAGTTCATCCTGCCCGGCCTGTGGGCCACGCTGAAGGCGGCGGCGGTCGGGATGGTGCTCTCGCTCGCCTTCGGCCTGATCTTCGCCGTCGGACGGCTCTCCGAACGGTGGTGGATCAGCGTCCCCGCGGGCGCCGTGGTGGAGTTCTTCCGCGCCGTGCCACTGCTGCTGATGATCTTCTTCGTCTTCTACGGCGTGCCGTTCCTGATCAAGGGTCCGGTGAGCGCGTTCTGGGCGGTGGTCATCGGTCTGACCCTGTACAACGGCTCGGTGCTCGCCGAGGCCTTCCGCGCCGGCATCCGCTCGGTGCCCGGCGGCCAGTCCGAGGCGGCGTACGCCGTCGGCATGCGCAAGAGCCAGGTCATGCGGCTCATCCTGATCCCGCAGGCCGCCCGCGCCATGCTCCCGATCATCGTCAGCCAGCTCGTCGTACTGCTCAAGGACACCGCGCTCGGCTACATCGTGGCCTACCCGGAGCTGATGCAGCGCGGCATCAACGACCTCAGCGCCAACTACGGCAACATCATCGCCGCCGCGATGGTGGTCGCCGTCATCTACATCATCATCAACTCGCTGCTCACCGCCCTGGCCGGCTGGCTGGAACGGCGGACGGGCACCCGCCGGGTCCGGGTACCGCGGCAGAAGCGGCCCGTCGCGGCCGACTCCACCATCGTCGAGCCGCAGGGCTGACCCCGGCCCCCGACGTACGCGAAACAGGGCCGGCCCGTGCGGGCCGGCCCTGTTCGCGTGTCAGTTCAGCGGGCGATCTCGGTGACCCGGGACTCGCGGACCACGGTGACCCGGATCTGACCCGGGTAGGTCAGCTCCTCCTCGATCTGCTTGGCCACGTCCCGGGCCAGCACGGCGGCGCCGATGTCGTCGACGTCGTCCGGCTTCACCATCACCCGGATCTCCCGGCCG
The DNA here is from genome assembly GCF_003626595.1 of Micromonospora endolithica. GTDB lineage: Bacteria > Actinomycetota > Actinomycetes > Mycobacteriales > Micromonosporaceae > Micromonospora > Micromonospora endolithica. The sequence goes on from NZ_RBAK01000002.1 coordinate 178,363, forward strand.
GCCTGCATGGCGAAGACCTTCTCCACGCCGAGCTTGCCGGCGGCGATCTCCTCGATCCGCTCCAGCCGCTTGACGTACGCCTCCAGGCTCTCCCGGCGCGCGCCCGGCCGACCGCCGGAACAGGCGTCGGAGGCCTGGGTGAGGACGGCCTCGATGGTCTGCGGCGGCACCTCGTTGTGGTGCGCCTCGATGGCGTGCACGACGTCCTCGCTCTCGCCGTACTTGCGGGCGAGGTCCGCGCCGATGATCGCGTGGCTGCCCTCCACCTCGTGGGTGAGCGCCTTGCCGATGTCGTGCAGGAACGCCGACCGCTTGATCGTCGGCACGTCCAGGCGCAGCTCGGCGGCCATGATGCCGGCGATGTGCGCGGTCTCCACCAGGTGCTTGAGCACGTTCTGCCCGTACGACGTCCGGTAGCGCAGCCGACCCAGGTAGGTGACCAGCTCCGGGTGGATCTCGGTGATGCCCACCTCGACCAGGGCGTCCTCGGCGGCCCGCTGGCACAGCTGCTCCACCTCGTGCCGGGCCAGGTCGTAGACCTCCTCGATCCGGTGCGGGTGGATCCGCCCGTCGAGCACCAGCTTCTCCAGGGTCAGCCGGCCGACCTCCCGGCGAACCGGGTCGAAGCAGGAGAGCAGGACCGCCTCGGGCGTGTCGTCGATGATCAGGTTGACGCCGGTGACCGATTCGAAGGCGCGGATGTTGCGGCCCTCCCGGCCGATGATCCGTCCCTTCATCTCGTCACCGGGCAGGTGCAGGACGCTGACCACGCTCTCCGCGGTCTGCTCGCTGGCCACCCGTTGGATAGCGTCGACCACGATGTGCCGGGCCCGCTGGTCGGCGGTCTGGCGCGCGTCGGCCTCGATGTCCCGCACCAGCAGCGCGGCCTCCCGCTTGGCCTGCGTCTCGATCACCTCGATCAGCTCGGCGCGGGCCGCCTCGGCGGTGAGGCCGGCGACCCGCTCCAGCTCCCGGCGGCGACGCTCCTCGGCCTCGGCCAGGTCGGCCTCCCGCTGGGCGAGCGCCGACTCCCGGGCGGACAGCGCGGCGCTGGCGGCGGTGAGCTGGCGTTCCCGCTCGGCGAGCCGCTCCACCTCCTCGGTGTGCATGCGTTCCCGCTCGTCCATCCGGGCCGCCCGCCGCTCCACCTCGGCGGCCTGCTCGCGGGTCGTGGCGGCGAGCACCGCCACCTCCCGCTCTCCGCTGCGCCGGGCGGTGGCGCGCAACTGCTCGGCGTCCGCCTCGGCCTGCTTGTGCGCCCGCTCCAGGATCGTGTCGGCCTCGACCCGGGCGTCGTCGAGCACCCGCCGCGCCTCGGCCCGGGCGGACTTCGCCTCCGCCTTGGCGGCGGCGGCCTCGGTGCGGGCCGCGGCGGCGGCGGACTTCGCCACGTCGATGGTGCTGTTGACCTCGTCGGCGGCGGTTCGCAGGGCGGCCAGCGACTGCTCCTGGCGGTCCTTCTCGGCGATGAAGGCCGGGTCCTCGGGCATCGGGGCGCTGGTCAGGCGACGGACCATCCGCGCCCCGACCAGGACCGCGCCGAGCACGACCACGACCAGCACCAGCACGACGGCGAGGAGGACCACGTCGAAGGCGCTCATGCCCCGGCTCCGCCGGGCGCGTCGGGCACCGGAGCGCAGCCCCGGCCCGTGCGGTCCGCCGCCGGTCGACCCGTGCCGTACGCCCGAGACGGTGGGACACCGGGCGCGCCGGCCCGCCCGCTCATGCCGGTCCCCCGGTGGACCTGTGCCGCCTCGCCATGGCGTGCCTCCCCTGAAACGTCACGCCGCAGGAGGTGCCGGTGGGCACACTCCTGCGGCTCTGGACGCCCGACCGGAGCGGCTGGCCGTGGGTAGCTTTCCCCGCCGGCGGTGCCCTCGGGCATCGTCGGCGGCCGGGTGCAGTTGTCGCCCCGACCCCGGACCGGCCAGTCCGGGGTCGACACCGAAGGCCGAGGAGCCGGCCAAAGTGATGCTGTTCCGTTACGCGTTCTATGTTGTGCGCTTAGCCTGCGCTGGTCGGGCAATGTGAGCCTGTATGGCGAGGCTAGGTCTCCGGGGGCGCTCCGGTCAAGAACTGATGATCAAACCCCCCGAACGGAGAGAATCCGAAGTATTACTCAGCGCTGATCGGGTACCGGACACGGGCGGACAAAGTCGGACCCGATCGCCACGGTCGGGGCTCGTGAGTGGAGCCCCCGGACCCCCGAGCTGCGCGGTCAGCCCGCCCCGAGCGCCGTCGCGGCGGCCACCAGGGCGGCGTTGTCGGCCGCCGGTGAACCGTCGGGCAGGTGCACGGTGTCCTCGAAACCGATTCGGGTGTCCAGCCCCCGCCGGACGGCCTCGACGAGCACCGGCCACACCGCACCGCCCTCGGCGTGCAGCAGGCGCGGCGGGCCGTCCGGGTCGAGCGCGTCCAGGATCGCGTCCGCGTCGGTCAACGCCTCCGCCGGCTTCTCCGCCATGCACTCGACGAGAATCCGCTCGACCGGCACCCGCCAGTCCCGGTACGCCCCGACGGCGTCCGGCGTCCACAGCCCGACCTCCACCGCCACCCCCCGGTCACGCAGTGCCACCGCCACCGCCTCCGCACCCGGCTCGTGGGCGTTGACCGAGGCGAAGTCCGGCAGGACGGTCCAGGACCGGACGGCGGCCACCCGCGCCGCCGGGTCGGGCTCGATCCACTCGCCGGTGCTCACCCCGATCCGGAGCCCCGGCCGGGCGGCCCGGATCGCGGCGACCGCCTCGGCGATCACGGTCGGGCGCAGCGACTCGGCGCCGTCGTGGTCACGCGGGTGGACGTGCACCGCGCCGACGCCGAGCGCGGCGCACCGGGCCGCGTCGGCGGCCAGCTCGGCGGGCGTGACCGGAACGGCGGGATGCGCGTCCCGCCCCCGGCCACCGTTGAGGCAGGCCTTCAGCATTCGTTTCCCTTCCGGCGGCGACGCCGCCCGTGCTGCCGCCCGGCGGCGACGCCGCTCATGGTGCCGCACCGCGATGTGCCACTGGTGGTGCCGCTCCACGGCGGCGCGTCGCGAATGGTGCCGCTGCACGGCGACGCGCCACGCCGCACCGCGGCGGCACGCAACGCCGCACCGGCACGACGCGCGGCCGGCCCGGCCGCCGACGCGCTCAGTCGACGGCGCGGCCGTCCCGCTCCAGGTCGCCCTCCGCGTCGGCCAGGGCGTCGGCGTCGATCCGGTCGGCGAACTCGGCGGCCTCCGCGCTCTGCGCGGCCAGCGCGTCCTTCACCGCCCGGATGGCCACCCCCGGCGGATAGCCCTTGCGGGCGAGCATGCCGACCAACCGGCGGAACACCGCGTCCGGCTCGCCCCGGGCCGAGCGCAGCTTCCGCTCGACCAGCGTGCGGGCCGTCGCGGCCTCGGTCTCCTCGTCCAGCTCGCCGAGCGCCTCACCGGCCACCTCGCCGTCCACCCCGCGCTGGCGCAGCTCGTTGGCCAGCGCCCGGCGGGACAGACCACGCCCGGCGTGCCGGCTGGACACCCAGGCCCGCGCGAAGGCCGCGTCGTCGATGATGCCGACCTCGTCGTAACGGTCGAGCACCTCGGCCGACACCTCGTCGGAGATGCCCCGCTTGGCGAGCGCCCCGGCCAGCTCGGCCCGGGTGCGCGGACGCACCGCCAGCTGTCGCAGGCAGATCTCCCGGGCCACCTCGGCCTCGTTCCGGGGCGGGGACGGGGTCGTCTCCGCCTCGGAGTCCTCGCCCCGACCGCGCCGACCCCGACGGGGTCGGCGCGCGGTGTCGCCGTCACCCGGCCGGGGCGGGCTGGCATCCCAGCCGCGCCCCGTGCGGGCACGTCGTCCGGCCACCGGTCAGCGACCGGTCAGAAGTCGACCGGCGGCAGCTCCGGGCCACCGGCGGCGTCGCCCGCGCCGACCCCGACGCCGAGCTTCTCCAGGATCTTCTTCTCGATCTCGGCGGCCACGTCCGGGTTCTCCTTGAGGAACTCCCGGGCCTTCTCCTTGCCCTGGCCGAGCTGGTCGCCGTCGTAGGTGTACCACGCGCCGGACTTGCGGATGATCGCCTGCTCCACGCCGACGTCGATCAGCGAGCCCTCACGGGAGATGCCCTTGCCGTACATGATGTCGAACTCGGCCTGCTTGAACGGCGCGGCGACCTTGTTCTTCACGACCTTGACCCGGGTGCGGTTGCCGACCACGTCGGTGCCGTCCTTGAGACTCTCGATGCGGCGCACGTCGAGCCGGACCGAGGCGTAGAACTTCAGCGCCCGACCACCGGTCGTGGTCTCCGGGCTGCCGAACATCACGCCGATCTTCTCGCGGAGCTGGTTGATGAAGATCGCCGTGGTGCCGGTGTTGTTGAGCACGCCGGTGATCTTCCGCAGCGCCTGGCTCATCAGCCGGGCCTGGAGACCCACGTGGCTGTCGCCCATCTCGCCCTCGATCTCGGCGCGCGGCACCAGGGCGGCCACCGAGTCGATCACGATGATGTCGATGGCCCCGGAGCGGACCAGCATGTCGACGATCTCCAGCGCCTGCTCGCCGGTGTCCGGCTGGGAGACCAGCAGGGCGTCGGTGTCGACGCCGAGGGCCTTCGCGTATTCCGGGTCGAGCGCGTGCTCGGCGTCGACGAACGCGGCGATGCCACCGGCCCGCTGGGCGTTGGCCACCGCGTGCAGCGCGACCGTCGTCTTACCGCTGGACTCCGGACCGTAGATCTCGACGACCCGGCCCCGGGGCAGACCGCCCACACCGAGCGCCACGTCGAGCGCGATGGAACCGGTGGTGATCACCGAGGTCTGGACGACCGGCCGCTCGCCCAGCCGCATCACCGAACCCTTGCCGAACTGCTTGTCGATTTGAGCGAGAGCAAGGTCGAGTGCCTTCTCCCGGTCGGGCCCTGCGGCCATGTTTGCCACCCCTGCCTTCGCCGGCGTCTTTCCTGAGCTTCGCGTCACGCGGACACGCTAGGCGCTGGGTCCGACAGAACACCAGCGGCCATGCCGCGAGCTGTGGACAAGCACCCCGCTGTGGACAATAGCCGAACAGGTGTACGAGTCGGCAAGCGACACGCGGAAGCCGCGAAACGGCTGCTCAGCGTAGTCGCGCGGGCACCCGGTCGGGATAGGCGGCGACGACGGCACGCCACACCACGTGCGTCTGCTCACCCGAGGCGAGCGCCTGCTCGATGGTCCGCCCACCGAGCTGGGACAGCACCTGGTCGCGGGCGATGCTGCCCGCGTAGCCGGGGCCGAACGCCTCCTCCAGCCGCGCCCAGAAGTCGGTCAGCCGCACGTGATCAGTCCTCCTCGTCCGGTGCCCCCACCGGCACCGACCGCAACGCTAGCGCCACCAGCGGGACGACCGCGATCGCCGCCAGCAGGGTGAGCACCGGATATCCGGCAGCCCGCATCACAAACCCGCTGGCCGCGGCGGCACCCGCGCCGGCCAGCCCCATGGTGAGGTCGGACAGCCCCTGCACGCTCGGGCGGACCGCCGCCGGGACCGCCTCGGACAGCAGTGTCGAGCCGGCCACCATGGTGCCGGACCAGCCCAGCCCGAGCAGGACCAGCCCGAGCGAGAGCAGGGGCGTGTCGTGCCCGGCGGTGCCGGCGACCGCGCACGCGGCGAGCAGCAGCGCGACGCCGCCGAGGATCACCGGCCGGCGGCCGAGCCGGTCGGTGAGCCACCCCACCACCGGGGAGAGCGCGTACATGCCGGCGATGTGCAGGCTCAACACGATCCCGACCACCCGCAGCACGTCCGCGTCGCCGTGCGACTCGCCCAGGCGTACCGGGGTCATCGACATGACCGCCACCATCACCACGTGCCCCACGGCGACCGCGGCGATGCCGAGGCGGGCGGCCGGCAGGCCGCGTACCACCTGCCAGGCCGCGCGCATCCCGGCGCCGCGCCGGGCGGTCGGTGCCGGCGGGACGACGGCGTCCGCCGGCGGGGTGACATCCGGCGGGGTCGCGGCGACGACCGGTGCCTCGGCCGCCGCCAGCCGGCGCGCGGTGAGCAGCGGGTCGGGCCGCAGCAGCAGCAGGAGTACGCCGGCGGCGAGCACGAACGCGGCGGCGCTGAAGGCGAACGGACCGGCCAGCGGCGGCAGGCCCCAGCCGGAGGTGGTGCGGTCGGCGAGCGCGGCGAAGTTCGGCGCGGCCACCGCCCCGATGGTGGTGGCCCACACGATCACCGACAGTTGCCGGCCCCGGCGGGCCGGCTCGGCGAGGTCGACCGCCGCGTAGCGGGCCTGGAGGCCGGCCGCCGTCCCGCCGCCGAAGAAGAACATGCCCAGGAAGAGCAGCGGCACCAGGCGAGTCACCGTGGCGACCACCACCAGCACCGCGCCGACGGTCCCGGCGAGGTACGCCACGGCCAGTCCCGGCCGGCGGCCGTGCCCGTTGATGATCCGGGTGACCGGTACGGCGAGCAGCGCCCCACCGACCACGGCGGCGCTCTGCGCCAGGCCGGCGACCGCGGTGCCGGCGACCCGGGCGGCGAGCAACGCGCCCACCGAGATGCCGATGGTCACCCCGATGCCGCCGATGATCTGGGTGGCGAACAGCAGCCGCAGCGTCCGGCGCTGGATCGGCCCGACGTCGGGGACGGTACGGACCGGCGCGGTCAGGTCGGTGGCCATCGGCGACTCCCGGATCGGTAAGGGGTCACCATCCTCCCGCACCGGACCCGCCCGGTGGGACCCGGTTTTCGGCTACAGGCCCAGGCCCCGGCCGATGATCTCCTTCATGATCTCGGTGGTGCCGCCGTAGATCGTCTGCACCCGGCCGTCCAGCCACGCCTTCGCCACCGGGTACTCCAGCATGAAGCCGTAACCGCCGTGCAGCTGCACGCAGCGGTCGGCGACCCGGTTCTGCAACTCGGTGGTCCACCACTTCGCCTTCGCCGCGTCGGTCACCGACAACCGGCCGGCGTTGAACTCGGCGACGCAGTGGTTGACGAAGGTCCGCGCGATGGTGACCTCGGTGTCCAGCTCGGCCAGCAGGAACCGGTTGTGCTGGAACTTCCCGATCGGCCGGCCGAACGCCTCCCGGGAGCGGGCGTAGTCGAGGGTCACCGCGAGCAGCTTCTCCGCCGCCGCCACCGCCGCGATCGCGATGCTCAGCCGCTCCCGGGGCAGGTTGCCCATCAGGTGGTAGAAGCCGTGGTTCTCGGTGCCGATCAGGTTCTCCGCCGGCACCCGGCAGTCGTCGAAGAACAGCTCGGCGGTGTCGTTGGCCTTCAGGCCCACCTTGGCCAACCGCCGGCCCCGACCGAAGCCGGGGGTGCCGGTCTCCACCGCGACCAGGCTCACCCCGTGCGCGCCCTGGTCGGAGGTGCGGGCCACCACCAGCACCAGATCGGCCATCTCACCGTTGGTGATGAAGGTCTTCTGCCCGTTGAGGACCAGGGTGTCGCCGTCGCGTACCGCGGTGGTCCGGACCCCGGCCAGGTCGGAGCCGGCACCGGGCTCGCTCATCGCGATCGCGGTGACCAGGTCGCCGGAGCAGAAGCCGGGCAGCCACCGCTTGCGCTGGTCGTCGGTGGTCAGCTCGGTGAGGTACGGGGCCACCACGTCGTTGTGCAGCCCGAACCCGAGACCGGAGCAGCCGGCGGCGACGATCTCCTCGACCAGCACCGCGTTGAAACGGAAGTCCCGCTGGCCGCCGCCGCCGTACTCCGGGTCCACGTCCATGCCGAGCAGCCCGGCCCGGCCGGCCTTGCGCCACACCTCCCGGTCGACGATCCCGTCGGCCTCCCAGCGCTCGTGGTGCGGCACCGCCTCCCGGGCCAGGAACTCGCGGCACAGGTCCCGGAACTCGGCGTGGTCACGCTCGTAGAGATGCTGCTCCATGCCGGCAAGTGTGGCACCGCTCACGCCCCCTGCCCAGGGCCACCGTCCGGTGCCCGAGCCGGTCGATCCGGGCCAGGGTCACCGCGCACCATCCGGCCGGCGACAGCGCCACCGGGTACGCAGCGCGCGCTCGTCGTCGTACCGCCGGCTCGCGGGCCCGGTCCGTTCACCGGCCATCGCCGCCCACCTCGGCCTTCGTCTCGAACGTCGCACCGGTCGACGTGGCGTCACCGGTCGCCGCCGCTTCCTCGGGCTCTCGCGATGCGGTGGCGTCCCGGCCTGGCGATGCGACGGCGTCACCGCTCGGCGACACGGCGGTCTCCTGGCCCGGGCGACGGTCGGCCCGGCGGGCGCGGGCCAGCGACCGGCCGGCGACCGCCAGCACCACGGCCAGCACGACGCCGAACCCGACGGCGGTGGCGAACCAGTCGATGCCGGAGGCGAGCACCGCCAGGCCGCCGAAGAGCGGGACCCCGATCACGATGCCGGTCCAGGCGCCCCGCCGCGCGGTCCGCACCTGCTCGGCCAGGTCGGCCGACTCCGCGCCCCGCCCGGCGTGCCCGGCCTCTCCCGACCCCGCCGCTCCCCTGCTCCGGGCCGCCCGCCGCCGCTCCATCAGGTGCGTCAGTGGCGCGAACAGCCCCCACACCGCGCCCCACGTGCCGGCCCGGACGACGACCAGGCTCAGCGGCTCGTCCGATCGTTCGTACAGCTTGACCGGGAACCAGAGCAGGGTGGCCAGCAACGCGCAGGCCACGTAGACCCCGGGCGGGCCGAGCCGGATCGGGAAGAGATCACGCAGGGACCGTGCCATGCGCCCGCGTTACCCGCCCCGCTCTCCGCCCACTCCTGTTCGGACCGTCCCGAGATCCCGGTCCACGGGTTGTGGATGCAGGCCGAAGATCCGCGCAACTTCGGGGAAGATGTCCCCTCGTTCACGCCGAAGGCAGCAACTTCCCCGAAACTGCCACCCGTCGCCGAGCGGGCCCCGGGTCGTGACGGGCGCCGGTCGCCCGTTGGGGATGGCGTCGGGTCGCTGCCCCGGTCCGGGGTCCCGCGGGAACGGTCAGGCGAGAGCGCGGGCGGCCAGCGTCAGGTCGGCGACCAGCCCGTCGTACGCCGTGTCCTGGTCGTCGGCGCGCAGCACCGCGGACGGGTGGATGGTGGCCAGCAGGCGGGCCGGCGGTGCGTCGGCGGCCCGGCCGGCGCTGTCCACCGGCACCTCCCGGAAGTCCTCGGGGTGCTGGGCGGACGCCGGCCAGGGCAGCAGCTCGCCGCGCTGCCGGGTGACCCGGAAGGTCGGGCCGAGCAGCGCCTTCGCCGCGGTCGCCCCGAGCACCACCACGATCTCCGGGCGGAGCCGGGCGAACTCGGCGACCAGCCACGGGCGGCAGGCGACGATGTGCACCCGGTCCGGCGTCTGGTGGATCCGCCGCTTGCCGCGCAGCTCGAAGCGGAAGTGCTTGACGGCGTTGGTCAGGTAGATCTGTCCGGGGTCCAGGCCGGCGTCGTCGACCGCCTTGCGCAGCAGCCGACCCGCCGGACCGACGAAGGGCAGCCCCTTCTGGTCCTCCATGTCACCGGGCTGCTCCCCCACGAACACCACCCGGGCGCTCTCGTCGCCCCGGCCGAAGACGGTCTGCGAGGCGTCCCGGTACAGCTCGCAGCCCCGGCAGCCGGCCGCCGCCTCGCGCAACTCGGCGGTGGTGTCAGCCTGGGGCGGGATGAACTCCTGGGCACCGGGGGCGGTGTCGGTTTCGGCCATGACGACCGTTCTACCCCGTCCGCCCGCGCTCACGCCGACCCGCCACGCCCGTCGACCCGCCAGGCCCGTCGACCCGCCAGGCTCACCGACCCGCCACGCCCGTCGACCCGCCACGCCCGTCGACCCGCCCGGCCCGACCGGGGCCGCACGGACCCGCCAGAACCGCCGGGCCCGACCGGGGCCGCGCACGCCGGCCCCGACAGGCCAAACCGGGGGCCGTCAGACCCGGTCGGGGTCAGGCCGAGAAGCCGGTGGCGGCTCCCGGGCGTACGGCACGGGCGACCGCGTCGGCCAGCGGCGCCAGGTCGGCGTCGTCGAGCGTGCTGACGGTGAGCCGGACCGCCGGCTCCGCCCCGATCCGGTAGAGCGCACCCGGTGCCACCGCCCACCCGACGTCACGCAACGCGGTGACCACACGGGTCTCGTCGGGCACCGGCAGCCAGACGTTGATGCCGCTGCGACCGCGTGCCGGCACGCCCCGAGCGGCCAGCTCGGCGAGCAGGCCGGCGCGTCGCCGCTCATAGCTCCCCCCCGCGCGGCCCACCAGGTCGGTCACCCCGGGATCCGACCAGAGGGCCAGGACCAGCCGCTGCAACACCGTCGACACCCAGCCCGCGCCGACCCGCAGCCGGCCGGCCACCCGGGCCACCGTCGCCTCGTCGCCGGCCAGCACCGCGAGCCGCAGATCGGGCCCGAACGGCTTGCTCACCGACCGCACGAAGGCCCACGCCGGGGTCACCCCGGCGAGCGGACGCAACCGTACGCGGGCCAGCTCGGCGGCGTGGTCGTCCTCAATGACCAGCAGGTCCTTCCGCCCGGCGAGCAGTCCCCGCAGCCGATCGGCCCGTTCGGCGGACACCGCCGCACCGGTCGGGTTCTGCGCCCGGCTGGTGACCACCAGCGCCCGCGCCCCGAGAGCGAGCGCCGCCTCGACCCCGGCCACGGTGGGACCGTCGTCGTCCACCGGCACGCCGATCGGTCGCAGCCCGAGCGCGGCGACCAGGTCGAGCAGGTTGGCCCAGCCCGGATCCTCCACGGCGACCGCGTCACCGGGCCGCAGGTGCGCGGCGAGCAACCGCTCGATGCCGTCCAGCGCCCCGCCGGTGACGGTCAGCTCGTCGGCCGGCACACCGTCGGCGGACAGCCGTGCCCGGGCGGTCTCGGCGAGGGCGGGCAGGAGGGTGCTGTCGGCGTATCCCCTCGGGGGACCGATCCGCGCGGCCAGCGCGGCCAGGTGCGGACCCAGCGGTGGCAGCAGCCGGGGGTCGGGCTGGCCGAGGGACAGGTCCCGGACGCCCGGCGCGGACGGCGGCAACAGTGCCGACCGGCGGGCCGCCACCGGCGGACGCGGCCGGACCCGGGTGCCGTGCCGGCCGGCGGTGACGACCAGGCCGCGTTGGCGCAGCTCCTGGTAGGCGCGGGCGACGGTGGCCGGGCTGACGGCGAGGTCGGCGGCGAGGACCCGGACCGCCGGCAGGGCGGCTCCGGCGGCAAGGGCTCCGGTGCGGATGCCCGATTCGACGCTGGCCGAAATCGCGGCCGACGTCGCTCCGGTGATCTGATAATGTGCTGCCACAGTTTCAGTATTGTACTAGAACAAAGACGGGATGTCGCATGTACCCTCCGACCCCCCGGACCACCGCCACCCGCTCCCGCGACCGGATGAGCTACGACGCGGCGGCGGCCCACGCCGTCCTCGACGAGGCCTACCACTGCGTGCTCGCCTTCACCGTCGACGGCGAGCCGCGGGCGCTGCCCACCCTGCACGTCCGCGTCGGCGACACGCTCTACGTGCACGGTTCCACCGGCAGCCGGCCGCTGCTGGCCGCCCGGGGCACCGGCCTGCCGGTCTGCGTGGCGGTCACCCTGCTCGACGGCCTCGTCTACGGCCGCTCGCAGTTCCACCACAGCGCCAACTACCGGTCGGTGGTCGCGCACGGCACCGCACACCTGGTCACCGACGACCGGGAGAAGACGGCCGTGCTGACCGCGCTGGTGGAGAAGACCGGCGCCGGCCGCAGCGCGGAGAGCCGCCCGCCGAGCCGGCGCGAGCTGGCCGAGACCGCCGTGCTGGCGCTGCCCCTGCGCGAGGTCTCGGTCCGGTCCCGCACCGGCGGCGTACGCGACGAGCCGACCGACCTCGACCTGCCGCACTGGGCCGGCGTGGTGCCCCTGCGCCTCACCGCCGGCCTGCCCGAGCCGGACGCCGGAGTGGCCACCCCGGTTCCGGGTTATCTGCGACCGGCCCGTTCGCCCTGGCTGGAACCGGCTGTCCGGCACGGCGAGCACGTGCTGCTGGAGCCGCTGGACCTCGCCCACGCCGAGGAACTCCACACCGCCACCGACGATCCGGAGGTCTGGCGTCACCTCGGCGGGCCGCAGCCGGTAGACGCCGCCGAGATGAGGGAGGCGGTGGCGGCCTCGCTCGCCGCCGCGCGCTCCGGCGAGCGGGTGCCCTGGGTGCAGCGCTGCGCGGTGACCGGCGCGGTGGTCGGCAGCACGTCCTTCTACGAGGTCGATCCCGAGCGGCGCTCGGTCGCCATCGGCTACACCTGGCTGGGCCGGCCCTGGTGGCGCACCGGCATCAACACCGAGGCGAAGCTGCTGCTGCTCACCCGGGCCTTCGACGAGCTGGGTGCGGTCCGCGTGGTCTGGCACACCGACATCCGCAACGAGCGCTCGCAGCGGGCCATCGCACGCCTGGGGGCCACCCGGGAGGGGGTGCTGCGGATGCACCGGCAGCGGGCGGACGGCTCCTGGCGGGACACCGTGCAGTACGCGATGACCGTCGACGAGTGGCCGAACGCACAGGCCAGGCTGCGGGAAAGGCTTCGCTCCGCGGCCCCCGTGGCGTCATGATGACCGGCGTGCTGGGCATCACCGACATCTGGACCTATGTGCTGGGCACCGTGGCGATCATCCTGTTGCCCGGGCCCAACTCGCTCTTCGTGCTCTCCACCGCCGCACGGCGGGGCGTGGCGACCGGCTACCGGGCCGCGGCCGGCGTCTTCGTCGGTGACTGGGTGCTGATGATCCTGTCCGCCGCCGGGGTGGCGTCGTTGCTCCAGGCGTACCCGCCGCTCTTCCTGGTGATCAAGTACGCGGGCGCCGCGTACCTGGGCTGGGTCGGGCTGACCATGCTCCGCGGGGCCTGGCGGCGCTGGCGGACCCGACACGACCCGAACACCCCGCGGCTCATCGACGCCGCCGAGCCGGCGGCGATGCGCAGCCCGTTCCGCAAGGCCCTGGTGATCAGCCTGCTCAACCCGAAGGCGATCCTGTTCTTCATCTCGTTCTTCATCCAGTTCGTCGACCCGGGTTACGCCTGGCCGGCGCTGTCGTTCCTGCTACTCGGGCTGATCGCGCAGGTCACCAGCGCGCTCTACCTGACCGTGTTGATCTTCGCGGGCACGTTCCTGGCGGCCCAGTTCCGCCAGCGCCGCCGCCTCGCCGCCGGTGCCACCACCGGGGTCGCCGCCCTGTTCCTCGGCTTCAGCGTCAAACTGGCCACCGCCAGCGTCTGACCCCATCCACCCGCGCCCCCGCGCCGCGCCGCGCCGGGCCAACACGCGACCGCCGCGCCCACGCCTGCCTTTTCACCGGCCGTCAGGGCTCACCGCATCGGCGGTCGGGGGCCGGCGGCAGCCGGTTTCGGCGATGGCGGCCGTGATTCAGGTGCCGTCGCCGCCGCCACCCCCACCGCCGATACCGGCACCGCCAGCGGTGCCACCGAGGCCGTAGCCGGGCGCGACCGGTCGGTCGGGGTGCCGGCTGACGTGCGCCGACTCGCTGATGGTGGCGGACCAGTCGGCGTGGGCGGCCGCGGCGGCGTGCCGGTTGATCGCCATGCGCAGCCAGCCGTCGACGGTCGCCACCCAGTCCCGTCGGTCGGCGTCCGCGTGCCAGATCCGGAACCGGCTGATGCTCTGGTGGGTGATCCCGGCCAGGGCCAGCCGACGGTCCATCCAGAGGATCACCTCCAGTCCCGCCGGGTCAGCCACGAAGATCGTCTCCATCTCGGTGATCGGCCCGGCGTACAGCGGCGCCACCCAGAAACCCAACCGCTGGTGTACGGGCAGGGCCTGCTCCACCCCTGGCAGCCGGCTGTCCACCAGACCGGCCTGGCGCATGCTGAAGCCGAGGGTGTCCAGCGCGGTGAGGATGTGCGCCTGGGTGGGCAGCGGATGGACGAAGACCGGCACCATCGCACCCTGGTCGAGCGCGGGGTCGATCGCCACCTCGGTCCGCAGCCCGGTCCGCAGGCTGAGCAGCGGCACCCCGCCGAAGATGGTCACCGGGGTCTCCCAGGGCAGCGGGAACTCGAACGGGATCGTCCGGCCCTGCCGAGCCGGCAGCACGAAGCCGCCGGCCACCCGTACCTGGTGGAACTGCACCAGACGACGCGGCGCCTCCGGATCGTCCGGCTCGGCGGTGGCGACCAGGCCGAGCCGGATGTGCCGGACCGGCACCTCGACGGACCCGGCGGTGAGCGTGATCCGTCCGGGCAGGCGCAACCCCGGGCGGGTACTCGGGTTGGCCAGCGCGGTACGCACGGTCAGGCCGGTCCGGCCCGACTCCGGTGACACGCCGGTGAGCCGCACGGCACCCCCTCCGTGGCGATCCGACGCCGCCGACCGGCTGCCCAGCGGCTCGCGTCGACGCCGCCCCGGGGTTACCCCGTCAACACCGCCACAATCGCGTCACCCCTCCGCGCCGTCCACCCGAGAGTGATCGACCAAACCGGCCGGACTGGACCGGAACAGGCCGGGACCGGACCCCGGACTGGGACCGGACGGGGGCGCGGGGCCCGGTTCCCAGGGCGTCGGATCAGCGCAGGCGGCGGCCCCTCGGTACGGGATCCGTCTCGTCGTCGAACTCACCGATGACCTCCTCGAGCAGGTCCTCCAGTGCGACGAACCCGATCGGCCGGGCCGGGCCGCCGCCGTTGCGGACCAGCGCCAACTGCGACTGGCGGGCCCGCATCGCGGCGACCGCCTCGCTGACGGTGGCCGCCGCCGGGAGCGTGAAGGCGCTCGTCATCAGGTCGCCGGCGGTGGCCTCGGGCCGGGTCGCGGTGGCCCGCACCGCCTCGCGTACGTGGACGAGGCCGCAGACGTCTCCGGCGGCGTCCAGCACCGCCAGGCGGGAACGTCCGCTGTCCCGGCTGACCTGCTCCACCCGGGCCGCGTCGTCGTCGCGGCGTACCGTCACCATCTCGCGGAACGGCTCCATCACCTGGGCGACGGTGGTGCCCTGCAACTCCAGCATGCTGGTCAGCAGCCGGTGCTGCTCGATGCCGAGGGTCCCGTGTTCGCGGGACTGCTCCAGCAGGATGCGCAACTCGTCCGGGCCGTGCACCTGGGCGAGCTGGTCCTGCGGGTTGACCTTGACCAGTCGCAGGATGCCGTTGGCCAGCGCGTTGAGGGCGGACAGCACCGGACGGGCCAGCCAGGCGAACGCCCGGAACGGCAGCGCCAGCAGCATCGCCGAGCGCTCCGGGTCGGTGATCGCCCAGGACTTCGGGGCCATCTCGCCGACCACCAGGTGCAGGAACGTCACCAGGCTCAGGGCGAACACCAGCGCGATCACGTGACTCGCCGCGTCCGGCAGCCCCACCGCGTGCAGCAGCGGGCTGAGCAGGTGCTCGATCGCCGGTTCGGCGAGCGCGCCGAGGCCCAGGGTGCACAGCGTGATGCCGAGCTGCGCGCCGGCCAGCATCAGGGAGAGTTCCCGGACCCCGTCCAGGGCCGCCTTCGCCGCCCGGCCACCGCCGGACGCCGCCTGTTCCAGCCGGTAGCGCTTGCTGGCGATCAGGGCGAACTCGGCCGCCACGAAGAATCCGTTGAGGGCGAGCAGGACCACCGAGGTGAGCAGTGCGATGCCCGGGCTCATGCCGTGTCCTCCGTACCGTTGTCCGCGCCGACCCCGGCGAGCCGGAGCCGGACCGAGTCCGCGACGTGTCGGTCGACCGCGAGCACCTCGACCAGGGCCCGGGAGCCGGCGGGCACGTCCTCCCCGTCGACCGGCAGGGTGATCTCCAGCCGGTCGCCGACCTCGGGCACCCGGCCCAGCTCGCGCATCACCAGCCCGGAGAGCGTGTCGTACTCCGGCGCCTCGGGCAGCGCGATGCCGGTGCTGTCGGCGACCTCGTCGATCCGCCAGCGGGCCGGCACCACCCAGGAGCCGTCGTCCTGCCGGATCGGGGACCGCTCCGGCGGGTCGTCCTCGTCCCGGATCGGGCCGACCAGCTCCTCGGCGATGTCCTCGAGCGTGATGACGCCGGCGAAACCGCCGTACTCGTCGACCACGCAGGCGAGCTGCCGGTGCCCGGACCGCAGCCGGTCCAGCACCGTGGGCAGCGGCAGCGTCTCGGGCACCAGCAACGGGGGCCCGGCGACCGCGCTCACCGGCGTGGTCGCGCGCCGCTCCAGGGGTACGCCGAGCACGTCGGCGATGCCGACCACGCCGACCACGTCGTCGACGCCCTCGGCGCCGCGCACCGGGAAGCGGGAGCGGCCGGTGTCGAGCAGCTCGACGACCCGGCTGACCGGCTCGTGCGCGCGTACGGTGTGCACGTCGACGCGGGGCACCATGGCCTCCCCGGCGGTCAGCTCCCGGAAGTCGAGCCCCCGGTCCAGCAGGGTGGACATCTCGGCGGTGAGGTGGCCCTCCTCCCGGGACTCGGCGATGATCTGTTCCAGGTCCTTCGGGGTGGCGCCGCTGGGCAGCTCCTCGATCGGCTCGATGCCGACCCGCCGGAGCAGCCGCACGGCGGCACGGTCGAAGAGCGTGATGATGGGGCCGGCCACCCGCAGGTAGATGAGGGTGGAGCGGCTCAACGCCCGGGCCAGCGGCACGGCACGGGCGATGGCCAGGTTCTTCGGCGCCAGCTCGCCGAGGACCATCTGCACCACGGTGGCGATGAGCAGGGCGAGCACCACCGACAGCGGCAGGCTGAGCCCGGTGGAGACACCGGCCACGCCGAGCAGTTCGGCCAGGCCGGCACCGAGGTAGGGCTCGGCGACGTATCCGACGAGCAGTGCCGTGACGGTGATGCCGAGCTGGGCACCGGACAGCATGAAGGAGAGCCGGCCGGTGACTTCGAGGGCCCGGGCGGCGGCCTTGTCGCCGTCGTCGGCGAGTTGCCGGAGCTTGCCGCGGTCCACCGCGACGTAGCCGAACTCCTGGGCCACGAAGTAGCCGGTGGCGGCGGTGAGGACGGTGATGAGGAGAAGACCGAGGACGATCAACACGGGTCGCTCAGGGCTCCCGGGGTCGTCGGTGTCGTGGTGAGCCGGGTCGAACCCGGCTTGCTACTGCTGCCCTCCTGGGCAGACGAGTCGATCATCCCGCCATTTTATCGGTCCTCGCTGTGTGCCCGCTGAAGGAGTAAGGAAGGGCCCCTTCTTATCGTCTCCGGTAGAGGAAGGGACCCTTCCTAACACTCGGACGCGACGCTCAGCTCTGGGCGATCTTGACGTCGTCGACCGCCGCCTCGACCAGGCTGGCGCCGCTGGCGTCGGCGGCGTCCACGACGATGCGTACCGTCTGCCCCCGGAGGGCCGATATGTCCGCACTGACGGTCTGCCAGGCCGCCGCCCGGTTCGTCGCCGCCCCGGTGGCGTTCACCGCCGTGACGGTGGAGCTGCCGACCACCCGTACCCGCAGGTAGTCCGCGCTGCTGGAGTTGTTGAGGTGGGCGAGGTACCAGGACAGCGAGAGGTTCAGCGTCCCGGTCGACGGAAGCGTGATCGCCGGGGACTGGATCGTGCTGACCCCGCCGTCGAGGTCGTACGCTCCGGCGCCGCTGCCGGCCAGCGGCCCGGTCACCAGGTCGAAGCTGCCGCTGACGGTGGTGCCGAGCTGGGTGGCGACCCCGGAGCTGGTGGCCGCGGGGTCGCCGCGCTCCCACCGGCCGAGGGTGGCGGTGTCGGTGCCGGCCGGGTTGGCGGTCCAGCCGGTGGCGGTCTCGAAGGTGTCGCTGTAGACCGTGGTGCCCGGCGGGGTGCCGGCGCCGGCGAGCGTCCACACCGTGTACGCGATCGCGTCGGCGTTGCGATCCAGTGCGGTGTCGTTGATGTTGGCGGTGGTGTCGCAGGAGCGGTGGTAGCAGCGGTCGAACGCCTGGCCGGCGGTCCCGCCCCAGAGCGACGCCTGGGTGCTGCTCTTGGTGCCCTCGGCGCCGGTGAACGTGCCGCCGGCGGGGATGCCCACGTTGATGAACGGCCCGTAGTCGCTGCGGCCGTCGAAGTCGGTGCCCCGGGTCGGCACCCCGATCGAGGTGAAGTACGCCTGGATGGTCTGCTCGATCTGGGCGGAGCCGGCCGGGCCGGGGCCGGAGCCGACCCCGTCGGAGTTGTCGCCGTCGTACACGAAGTAGCCCGCGTTGGGCGAGCCGACCATGTCGAAGTTCAGGTACTGCTTGATCTTCGAGCGCTCGGTCGTGGGCAGGTTGTTCACGTAGTACTGCGAGCCGCGCAGGCCCAGTTCCTCGGCACCCCACCAGCCGAACCGCAGGTGCTTGGCGGGGGTGAAGCCGCTGCGCGCGACGGCGAGCGCCACCTCCAGGATGGCCGCCGAGCCGGAGCCGTTGTCGTTGATGCCCGGTCCGGAGCTGACGCTGTCCAGGTGGGCCCCGCTCATCACCACCGCGTTCGGATCACCGCCGGGCCAGTCGGCGATCAGGTTGTAGCCGGTGGCGCCGTTGTACGTGAACGACTGCACGGTCGTGGTGAAGCCGGCCGCGTCCAGTTGGCCCTTCACGTAGTTGACCGACGCCAGGTAACCCGGCCGGCCGTGGGCCCGGTTGCCGCCGTTGGCGGTGGCGATGGACTGGAACTGGCTCAGGTGCGCCTTGACGTTCGCCAGCGGGATGTCGGGCGCGGCGAGGGCCGCCGGCGCGACGGCGGGCGCCGCGACGCGGTCCGCCGTGGTGGGGGCGGCGGCGGCCGAGGTGGCGGTCAGGGCCGTGACGGCCACCGCGGCCAGCGCGGCCAGCCAGGCGGGGCGGGGGGTACGGGCTCTCATGGGTCCTCCGGGTGCGGGCGGGGTCCCGGTCGCGCCGGTCGGGCGGCGACCGCGGTGACGTCCGTTGATCGACGTACGTCACTGCGAAGGGTGCAGCGGGAGCCCACCGCGGGCAAGACGCAAGACGGCAGAATCTCCGCACCCTTCGAAATGCGACGCACCGCCCGGAGGCACGGCGGGCGTCAGCCCGGAGGCACGGCGAGCGTCAGCCCGGAGGCACGGTGTTAACAAGGGGCCCTTCCTCTACCGGAGGCGTTAGGAAGGGGCCCCTCCTTTCCCTACTGCAGTTCGTCGACGTCGAGCAGGGCGCGGTCGACGCGGCCGGAACGGTAGGCGGCCCGGCCGATCATCTGGGCCGCGACCGGGGCGGTGGCCAGTTGGAAGACCGCGACCAGCCCCACCATGGCCAGGTCGGCGGACGTCCGCAGGCGCAGGGCCACGCCCGCGACCAGGAGCAGCACCCCGAGCGTCTGCGGCTTGGTGGCGGCGTGCATCCGGCTCAGCGTGTCCGGGAAGCGCAGCACGCCGATGCCGGCGACCAGGCTGAGCAGCGCCCCGGCCACCAGGCAGCAGCCGCCGAGCCAGTCGGCGAGGGTGGCGAGCATCAGGACCCGTCCCGGGCGGCGAAGCGGACCAGGGCCACCGAGCCGATGAAGCCGAGCAGTGAGAGCACCACCAGGACGGGCAGCGTGGTGGCGTGCCGGTTCACGGCGGCCTCGGCGCCCACCGCGCCGACCATGGTGGCGAGCAGCATGTCCGCCGCCACCACCCGGTCCAGCAGGGACGGCCCCCGGTAGAGCCGGGCCAGCGCGAGCAGCGCGGTCAGCGAGAACAGGACGGTCAGGACGACGGCGAGAACGGCGGTCACGGTGGGGTTCCCTTCTCCACGGCAGCGGCCTCGACGAGGCGTACCTCGGCGGCGGTGCCGATCGCGCGGACGATCCGCCGCTCCACGGCGAGGATGCGGTCGCGGCCGGCGGTCAGGTCGGACGGACCGTGCACGTCGAGCACGTGCACGTAGAGCACGCCGGCTTCCCGGTCCACGTCGATGATCAACGTGCCGGGCACCAGCGACACCACCTCGGCGGTCAGCGCCAGGTTCAGGTCGGTACGCACCCGCAGCCGCACGGCGAGGATCGCCGACCGCGGCAGGTAGCCGGGCCGCACGGCGATCCGGGACACGTGGACGCTGGCGGTGATCAGCTCGCCGGCGAACCGGAGCAGGAACACCAGCAGCGCCCGGGGCCGGAGCCGTCCGCCGAAGGTGACCGGCGGCAGCGGGAAGAACAGCAGCACCGCCCCGGCGACCAAAGCCCCGGCCAGCAGGTTGCCCCAGGTGAACTCGCCCCACAGCAGGTTCCACAGCAGCACCAGCCAGCCGAAGGCGACAAGTCGGTCCCGCCACCGGCCGGCCGGACCGGGTGCCCCGGTCTCGGTGGTCGCGGTCGTGCCGTCCCGGCTCACGGCGTCAGCCAGGGCAGGACGGAGCGCACGTACGGGCGGCGGTCGCGCAGGTCGGCGGCGGCGTCCCCGGTCACGTCGAACAGCGGCCCGGCCACCACGGTCAACGCCAGGCCGAGCACCACCAGGGCGACCGTCGCGCCGACCATCAGCGCGGGCAGGCGCACCACCGGCTCGGCGGTGGCCAGCCGGGGCGCCCGCCAGAAGGCGATGTTCCACACCCGGGAGGCCACGTAGAGGGTGAGCAGGCTGGTCAGCGTCCCGGCCGCGACGAGCGCCCCGGGCAGCGGCCCGCCGGCCGCGACGCCGGCCTGGAGCAGGCCGAGCTTGCCGAGGAACCCGGAGAACGGCGGGACCCCGGCGAGATTCATGGCCGGTACGAAGAACAGCACACCGAGCAACGGCGCGACCCGGGCCAGCCCGCCGAGACGGCGCAGGTCGGTGCTGCCGGCCCGCTCCTCGACCAGGCCGGCGACCAGGAAGAGCGTGGTCTGGATGGTGATGTGGTGCACCACGTAGAAGATCGCGCCGGAGAGGCCGGCCACGGTGCCCAGGGCCACCCCGAAGATCATGTAGCCGATATGGCTGACCAGGGTGAACGAGAAGAGCCGCTTCATGTCGGACTGGGCCACCGCGCCGAGGATGCCGACCACCATGGTCAGCCCGGCGGCGACCAGCAGGATCCGGTCGGCCCGCCCGCCGGGGAACAGCAGCGTCTCGGCCCGGATGATCGCGTACACGCCGACCTTGGTGAGCAGGCCGGCGAAGACGGCGGTGACCGGGGCCGGCGCGGTCGGGTAGCTGTCCGGCAGCCAGGCGGACAGCGGGAAGACCGCCGCCTTGATCGCGAAGGCCAGCAGCAGCATGAGCTGGAGAACCAGGCGTACGTCGGCGGGCAGCGCGTCGAGCCGCTGGGTGAGCTGGGCCATGTTCAGGGTGCCGGTGGCCGCGTACACCAGGCCGACGGCGGTCAGGAACAGCATCGACGACAGGATGCTGACCACCACGTACGTGGAGCCGGTGCGGATCCGCGTCTCGGTGCCGCCGAGGGTGATCAGCACGAAGCTGGCGGCGAGCAGGATCTCGAAGCCGACGAAGAGATTGAACAGGTCGCCGGCCAGGAAGGCGTTGGTCACGCCGGCGGTCAGCACCAGGTACGTCGGGTGGAAAATGGTCAACGGCGCGCTCTCACCGGTCTCGCTCTGCCCCTGGCCGATCGAGTAGAGCAGCACGCAGAGGGTCACCGCCGAGGAGACCACCAGCATCAGTGCGGCCAACTGGTCGGCGACCAGCACGATGCCCACCGGGGTGGGCCACCCGCCGACGTGCACCACCACCGGCCCGTAGCGGTACGCCTGCACCAGCAGGGTCACCGCCACCACCAGGGTGGCGGTGAGGCAGGCGACGCTGACCGTGCGTTGCAGGGCGGGCCACCGGGCCAGCAGCAGGGCGAGCGCGGCGCCCAGCAGTGGCACCACCACCGGCAGCGGCACGAGCGCGTTCATCGCGGGTCCCCGGTCATCGTTCGCCGTCCCCGCGCCGGCGGCGGGCCGGCCCCGGGTCGACCTGCTCCGGGTCGCCGTCCGGGCCCTCGCCGCCCAGGTCGGCGGTGGCCACCTCGTTGCGCGCGGCCTGGCTGCGGACCTGCCGGTCCTCCAGGTCGTCGGGCACCTCGTCGTCGCCGGTGAGGTACCAGGCGCGGTAGCTCACGGCGAGCAGGAACGCGGTCAGCCCGAAGGTGATCACGATGGCGGTGAGCACCATCGCCTGCGGCAGGGCGTCGCTCAGGTCACCGGTCGGCGCGGTGCCGACCACCGGCGCCATGCCGGACCGGCCGCCCAGCAGGATGAGCAGGTTCACCCCGTTGCCGAGCAGGACGACACCGAGCAGGATCCGGGTCAGGCTGCGCTCCAACAGCAGCGTCACCCCGCAGCCGACCAGGACGCCGACCACCACCACGAGCGCCAGGTTGGGCCCCGCACCGGTCGCGCTCACGTGCCCTCCCCGGTCGGGTCGGCGGCGAGTCCCCGGCCGGCGTGGTCGGCCGCCTCGACGTGCCGGTCCACCTCGGCGCCGAGACTGCGCAGGATGTCCAGCACCAGGCCGACCACCACCAGGTACACCCCGACGTCGAAGAAGAGCGACGTGATCACGTAGAAGTCGCCGACCAGCGGCAACCAGACGTCGAGCCTGGCGCTGGACAGCACCGGGGCGCCGGTGGCCAGCGCCACCACCCCGGTGCCCACCGAGATCGCCAGCCCGGCGCCGAGGACCGTGCCCGCGTCGATCGGTGCGGACTCGGCCAGCTCGTACCGCCCGCCGGCGAGGTACCGCACGGCCAGCGCGAGGCTCGCCACCAGACCGCCGGCGAAGCCACCGCCGGGGGCGTTGTGCCCGGAGAAGAGCAGGAACAGCGACAGCACCACCACGGTGTGGAAGAGCAGCCGAACGACCACCTCCAGCACGATCGAGCGGCGGCGCTCGTTCAGCGTCGCCCCGCCCCGCAGCCAGACCGGCTGGTCGGGACGGTTCACCCGGCTCGACGGCTCCGGGCGGCGCGGCCGGGGGCCGGTACGGGAGCGTTGGAAGATGAGGCTGGCCACGCCGGTCGCGGCCACCACCAGCACGGCCAACTCCCCCATCGTGTCCCAGGCGCGGATGTCCACCAGGGTCACGTTGACCACGTTGCGCCCGTACCCCTGGTCGACGGCCAGCTCCGGGAACGCGCCGGAGACCGGCGGCGCCGTCCGGGCGCCGGCCGCGGCCAGGGCCAGGCCGGCGGTGACCGTACCGACGGCGACACCGATGGCCCGACGGACCCAGCGGCTGCGGCGCAGCGGCCGGGCCGAGAACCGCTCCGGCAGCCGCCGCAGCACCAGCACGAACACCGCGATCGTCGCCGTCTCCACCAGGAACTGGGTCAGCGCGAGGTCCGGGGCCCCGTACAGCACGAAAAGCATCGCCGTGCCGTACCCGGTCATGCCGACCAGCAGCATCGCGGTCAACCGCCGCCGGGCACCCACCGCGAGGAACGCCGCGACGGAGACCACCGCCCCCACCACGACCTGCAACGGGGTGTCCCACAGCGCGATCCGCTCCTGCCACGGACGGCTGACCAGCAGCGCGCCACCGGGCAGCACGACGAGGGTCATCAGGATGGTGCCGAGGTACTGCGGCAGCGAGCCCCGCTGGGTGGCACCGGTGACCTCGACCGCGATCCTGTCCAGGCGACTGGTCACCCACTCGTAGCCCTGGTTGCCGGCGACCGGCGCGCGGAGCCGGCCCAGCACCGGGGCCAGCGGCCCGCGCAGCGCGAACAGCGCGGCGCCGCCGGCCACGGCGAGCACCGACAGACCCAACGCGGGCGTGAGGCCGTGCCACACCGCGAGGTGGTCGTGCACCCTACCGAAGACCTGGGCGTACGGGCTGAGCAGGCCGTCCAGGGCACCGGCGGTGAGCCCGGCGGCGAGCCCGGCGACGGCCAGGACGGCCGGTGGGACGAGCATCGCCGGGGCGATCCGGTCGACGTGCGTGGGCGGCACGCCCGGCCGGGTGGCGAACGCTCCCCAGACGAAGCGCGCCGAGTACGCGACGGTCAGAGCAGTGCCCGCCACCAGCGCGGCGAGCACGACCGGCTGGTCGGCGAAGGCGGCGAAGACCGCTTCCTTGGCCACGAAACCGATCAACGGCGGCAGGCCGGCCATCGACGCCGCGGCGAGCACCGCGACACCGGCCAGCACCGGCGTCCGCCGGGCCAACCCGGACAGCTCCCGCAGGTCACGGGTCCCGGTGTCATGGTCGACGATGCCCACGACGAGGAACAGCGCCGCCTTGAACAACGCGTGCGCCAGCAGCATCGCCACGCCGGCCAGCGCGGCGTCCGGGGTGCCCGCCCCGAGCACCACGGTGAGCAGGCCGAGCTGGCTGACCGTCCCGAACGCCAGAAGCAGCTTCAGGTCGGTCTGGCGCAGCGCCGCCCAGCCACCTATCAGCATCGTGGCCAGGCCGGCGACCGTCACCACCGGCCGCCACGGACCCACCGCGGCCAGGACCGGCGCGAGCAGCCCGAGCAGATAGACGCCGGCCTTGACCATGGCGGCGGCGTGCAGGTACGCGCTGACCGGTGTGGGTGCCGCCATCGCCACCGGCAGCCAGGACTGGAACGGCAGGACCGCCGACTTGGACAGCGCCCCGGCCAGGATCAGCAGCACGGCCGTGACCAGGTACGCCCCGCCC
This sequence comes from Micromonospora endolithica, assembly GCF_003626595.1. Classification (GTDB taxonomy): domain Bacteria; phylum Actinomycetota; class Actinomycetes; order Mycobacteriales; family Micromonosporaceae; genus Micromonospora; species Micromonospora endolithica. Next base: position 202,691 of record NZ_RBAK01000002.1, read on the forward strand.
GGCAACCGCTCGGTGGTGAGCGTCGACCAGCGGTAGCTGCCGGCCTGCTCGCCGAGCATGATGAACCCCACCAGCATGGCCAGCCCGCCGAGCGTGGTGACGGTCAACGCCTGTGCGGCCGCCCAGCGGCTGGAACGCCGTTCCGTGCTGTGCCCGATCAGCAGGTACGAGAAGATCGTGGTCAGTTCCCAGCACACGTAGAGCAGCAACAGGTTGTCGGCGAGGACCAGACCGAGCATCGCACCGGCGAAGGCCACCAGCACCGCGGCGAAACGCCCCAGGCCGATCGAGTCGGGCGCGAAGTAGCGGGCACTGTAGACCAGCACCAGGGCGCCCACCCCACCGACGAGCAGGGTCATCAACCAGGACAGCGTGGTCATCCGGAACGCCAGGTCGAGGCCGAGCTGCGGGATCCACGGGTACGTCTCGACCAGCGCCCCACCGTCGCGTACCGCCGGGGCGCGGGCCACCGCCCAGCCGCATGCCGCAGCCGGTGCCAGGGCGAGCGGATAGCACCCCCGCGGCCCCCACCACCGGACGAGCAGCGGCGCGACGAGGGCCGCCACGAGGTGGAGGATCAGCAGTACGAGCACCCGCGCTCCCGGTCGACGTGGCAGCGGCGCGCGCCGGAGACCGGGCCGTCCGCGCCGCTTCCGCCCGGCCCGAGCAGACCTGACCGGCCCGACCTGGCCTGACCTGCCTAGCCGGACCGGACTGACCGACCTGACCGGACTGACCGGACTGACCGGGCCGGTTGACCGTTCCCGCCCCGTCGGTCCGGCCTGGCCCGGCGTCAGCGATCCGGTTGGGTAGGCCGGAAGCAACGCGACCGCCGATGGTGACGGCACCTAGAAGCGATCAGACGCCAGATCGCCGCCGCATGGGAGCGTTTTGCGATAATTGACCGTTATCGGAGCAGGAGTCGCCCCAGGGCCCAGGGCCCCAGGGCCGATGCGCCTGCCCTCCATTGAGGACCAACCGGACGCGATGCCGGCGCGCGGGTGCCGGACCGTGCCGCTGTGGGTGCGTCCGTGGTCGCCCCGGGCGCAACAGATGCACCCGGAGTGCGCCCCTGGAGGGTGACGCGCACCGGTTGAGCCGCCTGGACCTGGCCTGGTCCGCCGTTGGGTGCGGATTGACGGGTCGGCAAGCCATGATCGACACGCCTTCCCTGATGTCGGGGCCTCCGACGGGGCGGCGACACCCCGACGTCAGTGATGTCGAGTCGATCTTTACCGACGGGCAAGGGTGTGAGGCAGTCGGCGGATCTTGAGAGGGCCGCCCTTCGAGCGGGATCAGCCCCGCGCGCCACATCGTCCCGCCCACACCGGCCGCGGACGACAGCGACCAGCCCGGACGACACGGACCGGCCAACCTTGGCAAGGTCATCGACCCTCACCTGGACACCTGTCCGGGAGGGGCACACCGGCGGACCCGGGGACAGACGGCCAGGCAGGTCGGGAGCTGGCGGACCCGGATGGTCCAAGCGGGGAGGGACGGGGGTGGGAACCGCTCCTGCGGAAGGGGGCGACGGGGGTCGCGCTGGTGTCGGGTTCAGCGGACGGTGGCGTCCTCGGGATGCGCCTCCTCGCGGGCCGGACGGTCACGGCCCGCCTCGACCAGCAGGTCCGGACGACCCAGTTGCAGGACGACCCGGTTGACGACCCGCTGCGCGGCTGCCAGCGAGCGCACCGAGAGCAGCCGTCCCCGACTCTCCCGACGGAGGACGAAGAAGTGCACCGCCGCGCGCACCTGGCCGCGGTCGGCGGCGCTGGCCTGGGCGGTGGAGCCGACCAACTCGCGCAGCGCGCGGGCGAGTCGCTCGGCGAGTTCGAGGTCGGCGCCGGTGAGGCCGGTGCGGAGGGCGGCGAGATGACCGTCGACCTTGCGGATGAGCACGTCGGTGCCGGGCTCGGCAATCCGCTTCTCAACCGTCATCCGACCCCTCCACCCGCAACGTTGCGAGTGAAGTTACTTTATGTTGTGCTTCACAAGCAAGCAGTTAAGTAAGACTTAACGCGTTCAACGCCATATCTGTCGCTTAAGAGCCGGACCCGGACAGAAGCACCGTGCCCGAGGGGTGGCTGTCGTACCCACGGGGCAGGATGGTGGGCGTGACGGACGTGATGGCGGGATTCGGTGCGGCCACCCGCGAGTGGTTCACCGCCGCCTTCGCCGCGCCCACCGCGGCGCAGACCGGAGCCTGGCGGTCCGTCGCGGCCGGTCGCCACGCGCTCGTGGTGGCGCCGACCGGTTCCGGGAAGACGCTCGCCGCCTTCCTGTGGTCGCTCGACCGGCTGGCCCGGGAACCTGCCCCGGCCGACGCCCGGCGGCGGTGCCGGGTGCTCTACGTCAGCCCGCTCAAGGCCCTGGCCGTCGACGTCGAGCGCAACCTGCGCACCCCGTTGACCGGCATCCGGCAGGCGGCCACCCGGCTCGGTGTCGCACCACCGGACATCACGGTGGGGATGCGCACCGGCGACACGCCGGCCGACGAACGCCGCGCCTTCGCCCGCACCCCGCCGGACATCCTCATCACCACGCCCGAGTCGCTGTTCCTGCTGCTCACCTCCGCCGCGCGGGACTCGCTGCGCGGCGTCGAGACGGTGATCGTCGACGAGGTGCACGCGGTTGCCGGCACCAAGCGCGGCGCGCATCTCGCGCTCTCCCTGGAACGGCTCGACGAGCTGCTGCCCACCCCCGCGCAGCGGATCGGACTCTCCGCGACGGTCCGGCCGGTCGACACCACCGCGCGATTCCTCGGCGGCGCCCGGCCGGTCGACGTGGTGGCACCACCCACCGCCAAGACGATCGACGTCAGCGTCCAGGTCCCGGTGGAGGACATGACCCGGCTCGACGAGCAGGAGCCGCCGGAGGACGACCTGGGCGGGCTGGCTCCCCGCCGGGCCTCGATCTGGCCGGCCGTCGAGGAGCGGGTGCTCTCGCTGATCCGGGCGCACCGTTCGACGATCGTCTTCACCAACTCACGGCGCTCCGCCGAACGCCTCTGCGCCCGGCTCAACGAACTAGCCGCCGAGGAGATCGACGAGGCGGCCCGGCTCACCGGCACACCGGCGGACCGCGCAGCCGGCACATCGGTCGGCGAGTTCGACGGGGACACGCCGTCGGACGACCTGCCCGGTGACGCGCCGGCCGGTCGGTTGGGCGACGGGCTTCGGGGCGCACCCGGGGAGGGGCCGGACGGGGACGGCCCGGCGCCCGGCCGGCGCGCGGCGCGCGGCGCGGACGCCTGGGGTGGGCCGGTCGGGCCGGCGCGGGCCGGCCGCACGCCCGCCGAGATGATGGCTCAGGCGGGTGGGGCGGCGGGGGCGCCGACGGTGATCGCCCGGGCGCACCACGGCAGCGTCTCCCGGGAGGAGCGCAAGCACATCGAGGAGGCGCTGAAGTCCGGGCAGTTGCCCGCCGTGGTGGCCACCTCCAGCCTGGAGCTGGGCATCGACATGGGCGCCGTCGACCTGGTGGTGCAGATCGAGGCGCCGCCCAGCGTGGCGGCCGGTCTGCAGCGGGTCGGCCGGGCCGGGCACCAGGTGGGCGCGGTGTCCCGGGGCGTGGTCTTCCCCAAGCATCGCGGTGACCTGTTGTCCTGCACGGTGGTGGCCGAGCGGATGGGCGGCGGCGCGATCGAGGAGCTGCACTACCCGCGCAATCCGCTCGACGTGCTGGCCCAGCAGATCGTGGCGATGGTCGCGTTGGAGCCGTGGCCGGTCGGCGATCTGGCGGTGGTGGTCCGGCGGGCGGCACCGTTCGCCGAGCTGCCCGACTCGGCGCTGCACGCGGTGCTGGACATGCTCTCCGGGCGCTACCCGTCGACGGCCTTCGCCGAGCTGCGGCCGCGGCTGGTGTGGGACCGGGCCACCGACACCCTCACCGGCCGGCCCGGCGCGCAGCGGCTGGCGGTGACCAGCGGCGGCACCATCCCCGACCGGGGCCTGTTCGGGGTCTTCCTGGCCGGGGCGGCGCGCGCCGCGCGGGTCGGCGAGCTGGACGAGGAGATGGTCTACGAGTCCCGGGTGGGCGACGTGTTCCTGCTCGGCTCGTCGTCCTGGCGGATCGAGGAGATCACCCCCGACCGGGTGCTGGTCTCCCCCGCCCCGGGCCAGGCGGCGAAGATGCCGTTCTGGAAGGGCGACCAGCTCGGCCGGCCGGTGGAGCTGGGTCGGGCCATCGGCGCGCGGGTCCGCACCCTGCTGCGGCAGAGCGACGACGACGCCGTCGCCGCGTTGCGCGCCGGCGGGCTGGACGACTGGGCCGCCGGCAACCTGATGGCCTATCTGCGGGAGCAGCGGGCCGCCACCCGCTCGCTGCCCGACGACCGCACGGTGGTGGTGGAGCGGTTCCGCGACGAGCTGGGTGACTGGCGGCTCGCCGTGCACAGCGTCCTCGGCGCCCGGGTCAACGGCCCCTGGGCGCTCGCGATCGGTCGCCGGCTGGCCGAGCGGTACGGGGTGGACGCCCAGGTGATGCCGTCCGACGACGGGATCGTGGTGCGGCTGCCGGACACCGCCGACGAGCCTCCGGGCGCCGACGTGGTGGTCTTCGAGCCCGACGAGATCGCCCAGTTGGTGGAGGAGTCCGTCGGCACGTCCGCGCTGTTCGCGGCCCGGTTCCGGGAGTGCGCCGCACGGTCGCTGCTGCTGCCCCGCCGTGACCCGCGCCGCCGCCAGCCGCTGTGGCAGCAACGCCAGCGAGCGGCCCAGCTGCTCGACGTCGCCCGGGAGTACGCCGACTTCCCGGTCACCCTGGAGGCGGCCCGGGAGTGCCTCCAGGACGTCTTCGACCAGCCGGCGCTGGCCGAGCTGATGCGTGACCTGGCATCCCGCAAGGTGCGGCTGGTCGAGGTGGAGAGCGAACGCCCGTCGCCGTTCGCCCGGTCGCTGCTGTTCGGCTACGTCGGCGCGTTCCTCTACGAGGGGGACGCCCCACTGGCCGAGCGCCGCGCCGCCGCCCTCGCCCTGGACTCGGCCCTGCTCGGCGAGTTGCTCGGCCGGGTCGACCTGCGCGAGTTGCTGGACCCGGCGGTGCTCGCCGAGACCGAGCGGCAGCTGCGCTGGCGCACCGAGCAGCGCCGTCCCCGGGACGCCGAGGACGTGGTCGAGCTGCTCCGGGTCGTCGGTGACCTCAGCGCCGACGAGCTGGCCGAGCGGGGCGCCCCGGCCGACTGGCTGACCGGGCTGGAGGCCGCCCGCCGGGTGCTGCGGGTCCGCATCGCCGGCCAGGAACGCTGGGTCGTCGTGGAGGACGCGGCCCGGCTGCGGGACGCCCTCGGGGCGGCGTTGCCGGTCGGCATCGCCGAGGCGTACCTGCAACCGGTGGCCGATCCCCTCGGTGACCTGGTCGCCCGTTACGCGCGTACGCACGGCCCGTTCGCCGCCGCCTCCTGCGCGGCCCGGTTCGGGCTGGGCGTGTTCGTGGTGGAGCAGGCGCTGCGCCGGCTCGGTGCCACCGGCCGGGTCGTCTCCGGCGAGTTCGCCCCGGACACGGTCGGCACCCAGTGGTGCGACGCCGAGGTGCTCCGCCTGCTGCGCCGGCGGTCCCTGGCCGCGCTGCGCCGGGAGATCGAGCCGGTACCGCCCCGGGCGCTGGCCGCGTTCCTGCCCCGCTGGCAGCAGGTCGGCTCCTCGGCGCGCGGGGTGGAGGCTCTCGCCGCGACCGTCGAGCAGTTGCAGGGCGCGGCGGTGCCGGCCTCGGCACTGGAACGCCTGGTACTGACCAGCCGGGTGGCCGACTACTCCCCCGCCCAGCTCGACGAGCTGTGCGCCAGCGGCGAGGTGCTCTGGGCCGGCTCCGGGGCGATCTCCGGCGGGGACGGCTGGGTCACCCTCGCGTACGCCGACGGCGCGCCGCTGCTGCTGCCCCCGCCGGACGACGCGTTGACCCTCACACCGCTGCACGAGGCGGTGCTGGAGGCGCTCGGCGAGGGGCAGGCGCTCTTCTTCCGGTCGCTAGCCGACCGGGTCTCCTCGACCGACGACGCGGCGTTGACCGCCGTCGTCTGGGACCTGGTGTGGGCCGGCCACCTCACCAACGACACCCTCGCCCCACTGCGCGCGGTGCTCGGCGGTGGTGGGGCGCACCGGTCCCGCCCGACCACGCCGCGTACCCGTTACCGCCGGCCCGGTCGGGTGGCCCTGCCCAGCCGCAGCGGCCCGCCGACGGTGGCCGGCCGGTGGTCGCGCCTGCCGGAGCGGGACACCGACCCGACCCGGCGAGCCGCGGCGCTCGCCGACGTGCTGCTGGAACGACACGGGGTGGTGACCCGGGGGGCGGTGATGGCCGAGCAGGTCAGCGGCGGCTTCGCCGCGGTCTACCCGGTGCTGTCCGCCCTGGAGGAGCGCGGCGCGGCCCGCCGGGGCTACTTCGTGGAGGGCCTCGGCGCCGCCCAGTTCGCGGTGCCCGGGGCGGTGGACCGGATCCGGGCCCTCGCCGAGCCCGCCGACGGCGGCCGGGACCGGGGCGGGCCGACCCTGGTGCTCGCCGCGACCGATCCGGCCAACCCGTACGGCGCCGCGCTGCCCTGGCCGGAGCGGGTGGTCGACTCAGGTGACGGTGCCGCGCCGGCCACCGGGCACCGGGCCGGCCGCAAGGCCGGCGCCCTGGTGGTGTTGGTCGCCGGGGACCTGGTGCTCTACGTCGAGCGGGGCGGCCGGACGATCCTGTCCTTCACCGACGACGCCGACGTGCTCGGCGCGGCCGGCAAGGCGCTCGCCGACGCCGTCCACTCCGGAGCGTTGGGCGCGATGTCGGTGGAGCGGGCCGACGGGGAGGCGGTGCACTCGTCACCGCTGCGGGACGCGCTGACCGCCGCCGGTTTCCGGGCCACTCCCCGCGGCCTGCGACTGCGCGGCTGACGGGAGCCAGCCCGGCCGGGAAAGCGATGCGGCCGGGCAAGGCAGCGACCCGGGACGGCCGCGGCCGAGGCGGCGGCCGGAAAAGCGGGTGAAGCTCGCCGCGCGGGCCGCTACGGTCGCGCGATGCCGACCTATCCCGGATCCGACGGAACATCCCTGCACTACGACGACCTCGACCCCGCCGACGGTGGCGCCACGCCGGTGGTCGTCCTCGCCGGCGGCGCGGCGCGGCACCCGGAGTACCTGGGTGATCTGGCCGGGCTCGCCGACCGGCAGCGTCTCGTGGTGCCCCACCTGCGGGGGGTGGGGCGCTCGCCGCTGCCCGACGACGTCGAGGTCGCCTCGTTCTGGCGGCAGGCCGAGGACGTCGACCGCCTCCGGACCCACCTCGGCCTGGACCGGTTGGTCCTGCTCGGCCACTCGGCGGGCACCCGGCTGGCGATCGCCTACGCCGCGCGGTTCCCGGAGCGGGTCGCCGGGCTGGTGCTGGTCACCCCGCCCTCGGCGCACCTGGTGGACGTGCCGTCCGACGCCGACGACATCATCGCCCGGCGGCGCGGCGAGCCGGAGTTCGACGCGGCGCTGGCCGCCCTGTCCGCCGGACCGGAGACGCACGACGACGACGGGCTGCACGAGTGGTGGCTGCGGGTGGGCCCGTTCAGCTACGCCGCCTGGGGCGACCGGGAACGGGCGCACGCACCCGTCGGCCGGATCAGCTACGCGGCCAACCGGGCGTACTTCGGTGTGGATCCCCCGGCCGACCTTCCCGCCCGGCTCGGCGCGGTCACCGCACCCGTGCTGGTCGTCGCCGGAGCCGAGGACGGCAGCACCGGCCTGGCGCCGGTGGTCGCGCTGGCGCACCTCTTCCCGAACGGCACCGTCGCGGTCATCGAGCGGTCCGGCCACTTCCCCTGGGTGGAGCAGCCGGCGGCGTTCCGGCAGGCGGTCGACGCGTTCCTGGCCCCGCTCGCCGGCCGCTGACCCGCCGTCCCCCGCCCGCCACCGGGCGAGGAACGGCGCGGGTCGGGGAGCGGCGCGGGTCGGGGTCAGCGGAGGCCGGTCAGGGCCTTCTCGTAGCGGGCGCGCTCGGCCGCCGGCGTACGGGCCTCCAGGTAGTTGAGCACCACCGGGCCCCGGCGGAACGAACCGCCGCTCCAGGTCTCGGCGATCTCACCGGCGCTGACCTCGTCCGGGAAGACGTAGACGGTGACGCCGTCGGTGGCGATCAGCTCCGAGCAGCCGAGCCCCAGGCCGTCGGGGCCGCAGTCGACCGACCGGTCCCGGACGTTGGAGACCTTCAGGCCGGCCGACTTGAAGGCGGCGACGACCTGCTTGGCGCTGGGCGAGCCCGGCGAACGGGACGGCAGCGCCACGGGCGACGGGCTGGCCGGACGGCGCTCGGTCGTCCCCCCCGCGCTCGGCGCCGGCGCGGCGGCGGGACCCGGATCGGCCGGCGCCGCGGCGGCCGACGTCGGCGCGGCCGACGAGGCGGACCAGGTCGAGCCGGGCCCCTCCTCCGGGTCGTCGCCGCAGGCGGCGGTGAGGGCGGTCGCGAACACGAGCACCGCTACGGCGGGCAGGCTCCGGTAGGTCATTCCTGGCAGTCTGCCCAACCGGGGGCGGCCCCGGCACCGGCCGGTCGGCCAGACCCGGACACACGGCCGTCGACGGTCGCTACCATCCGGCCGGACCAGGGGAGGAGCACGATGACGAGGATCACCGTCCGCAGGGCCGAGGCCGGCGACCGGCAAGCGGTCGACGCGCTGCACCACCGGGAGTGGGGTGGGCCGTACGTCGTCGCCCAGGACGTCCGCCACGACCTGCGTACGCTGCCGACCCTGGTCGCGGTGGACGGTGCCGGCACGGTGGTGGGGGCGTTGACGTACCACTGCGCGGGCGACGGCCTGGAGGTGGTCGCCATCGTGGCGGCGGAGTCCGGCGGCGGCGCGGGCACCGCGCTGCTGGACGCCGCGGCGGACCTCGCGCGGGCCGACGGCCGGGCCCGGCTGTGGCTGGTCACGAGCAACGACAACCTCCGGGCGCTGCGGTTCTACCAGCGGCGTGGGCTGCGCCTGGTGGGGGTGGACGTCGGGGCGGTGGACCGGGCCCGGCGGCTCAAGCCGAGCATCCCCGAGGTGGGCCAGCACGGGATCCCACTGCACGACGAGCTGATCCTCCAGCGACACCTGGCGGACTAGCGTGTGCCCATGGCACCGACCCCCTGGATCTCGCTGACCACCGACTACGGGCTGGCGGACGGCTTCGTGGCGGCCTGCCACGGGATGATCGCCCGGCTGGCGCCGCACGCCCGGGTGATCGACGTGACGCACCTGGTGCCGCCGGCGGACGTACGCCGGGGCGCGACGGTGCTCGCGCAGACCGTGCCGTACCTGCCGGCCGGGGTGCACGTGGCGGTCGTCGACCCGGGCGTCGGCACGGACCGGCGGGGGGTCGCCCTGGCCACCCCGGGCGGATTGCTGGTCGGGCCGGACAACGGGCTGCTGGTGGACGCGGCGGCGGCGCTGGGCGGGATCCGGGTGGCGGTCGAGCTGACCAACCCGGACTGGTTCGCCCCCCGGGTGTCCCCGACGTTCCACGGTCGGGACGTGTTCGCGCCGGTGGCCGCGCGGCTGGCGCTCGGCGCGCCGCTGACCGGTGCCGGCCGCACCGTGGACCCGGCCGGCCTGGTGCAACCTCCGGCGCCGGTGGTCCGGGCGGCGGCGGACGGGTTCACCGCCGAGGTGCTCACCGTGGACCGCTTCGGCAACGTGCAGCTCGCCGCCCCGGCCACCCTGCTGGAGCCGCTGCCGGACCGGGTCCGGGTCGGCGACCGCGCGGCGGTGCGCGGTGCCACGTTCGGCGACGCCGCGCCGGGTGCCCTGGTGGTGCATCCGGACTCGGCCGGGCTGGTGGCGGTCGCGGTGAACCGGGGCCGGGCGGTGGACGTGCTCGACGTCTCGCCGGGCGACCTGCTGCGGGTGGCGTCCGGCTGAGGCGCCGCATCGGCCGGGTGGACCTCCCGCCGCCCGGTGCACTGTGGAATGCTTCCCCGGTGGGTGAGCGATGGGTTCCGGTGCCCTGTCCCTGCTGCGGCGCGCGGACCGGAGGCGGCACGTGTCCGGTCTGTTTCTGGACCGACGACGGCCAGGGTGAGGCCGACGCCGACGTGGTGCGCGGCGGCCCGAACGGCGACCTGAGCCTGACCCACGCCCGGCTCAACTTCGCCGTGTACGGCGCGAGCCACCCCCGCTACCAGGACATGGTCCGCCCGGCCCGGCCCGACGAGGGCGTCTGACGCCGTCCCGGTCGGTCGCCGCCGACGACCGGCGGGCCGACGCCGGCCGGCCCGCCGAGGGGGTACGCGGTCAGCAGAGCGGCACCGTGCCCCCGTACACCGCCGAGATGTACGCGTGGCTGACGAACTGTCCGGTGGCGAGCCGGTTCCAGCGGTTGGTGGTGCGGTACGGGCCGGCCACCGTCTGCCCGGTGACGTAGCACTGCAACGGTACGTTGGCGTAGCGGGCGGCGAGCCCACGGACCGGGTACGAGGTGCTGGCGCCGGACCGGATGTTGAGCGGGCCGTCGCCGACCACGCCCCGCGGCCCGACGCCGGTCCACAGGTACGCCACGTCGACCCAGGCGTTGGTGGTGAGTCGCAACCCGTCCCAGAACGTGCCGTCGGCGAGGTCGATGCCGGCCGGGTTGAGCACGGTACGGCCGAACTGGTCCCGCCCGCCGTTGTAGCCGTTCTGGTAGGCGGCCTGCGCCTCGGGGCGGCCCCGCGGCAGGTCCTTCCAGTTCTCCCGGACGGCGCTGATGTTCCAGTAGTCGTCCCGGGTGTTCCACGGGCCGACGTCCCAGACCGGGGCGTACTCGCAGCGGCTGCCGCTGGTGGTGCAGACCCGCACGGTGTAGTCGCCCCGGTTGAGCGGGGACAGGCCGCGCCGGGACGGCAGCGCCACGAAGTGGTCCCGGGCAACGATGGTGCGCCCGTTGGCGGTCACCTCACCGACCAGGCCGATCCGGGTCGCGTACACCCGGTAGACGAGTCCGGGCGTGGCGCCGGAGACGGCGGTGGGTGCGACGGCGGCGCGGTCGGCGGTGAGGCGTACGGCGCGGACCCGCGCGGTGGCGCCGGCGGCGGTGAGCGTCACGCGGAGCTGGACCCGGGTGACGGGCCGGTCGAAGACGGCGGCGGGTACCGCGGACCGCCACTCGGTCCAGCCGGTGTCCCGCCAGCCGCGCACCTGCGCCTCGGCGGTGGCACCACTCGGCACGGTCGCGGTGACCTCGGCGCGGACCCGGGTGGCCGGCCGGGCCAGCCGCTGCGGGGTGGCGACGAACAGGCCCTCGGCGACGGCGCTGTGCGGGCTGCGACCGGCGGCGGCCGGGGTGGGTCGGAGGTCGGCCAGGCGCAGGCCGGTCGCGTCGTACCGGACGTTCACGTCGTCGCCGTCGACGATCGATAGGTCGCTGGCCCACCCGGACGGCGCGGCGGAGGCGGGGGTGGCGAGCGGGAGCAGGACGAGGGTCAGGATGGTGCAGAGGACGGCCGATCGGGTACGTCGTGGGGTACGACTCATGGGCATTCTCCTCAGAACTCCCTGATAGTGCGCTTTTCCGGGATCGAGGGGAACCTCAGTACAAATAGCGACACATGCGAATATCACTCACAGGAGGAAGGAGGGCGAGGTGCCCGAAGGCGACACCGTGTGGAACACCGCCCGCGTCCTGCACCGGGCGCTGGCCGGCGTACGGCTCACCGGGAGCGACTTCCGGGTGCCGCGGCTCGCCGTCACCGACCTCACCGGCTGGACCGTGCGCGAGTCGGCGAGCCGGGGCAAGCACCTGCTCCTGCGCCTGGCCGCCGCCCGGACCGACGAGCCGTGGACGCTGCACTCGCACCTGCGGATGGACGGAGCCTGGCGGGCGTACGCGCCGGGTGAGCGCTGGGCCGGTCGCCCCGCGCACCTGATCCGGGTGGTCCTGCGCAGCGCGACGGCGGTCGCGGTCGGCTACCACCTGCACGAGCTGGCCCTGGTGCCCACCGCCGACGAGCACACCCTGGTCGGGCACCTCGGGCCGGACCTGCTCGGCGCCGACTGGGACGCCGACGAGGCGGCCCGCCGGCTCGCCGCGAACCCGGCGGCCACCATCGGCGAGGCCCTGCTCGACCAGCGCAACCTGGCCGGGGTGGGCAACCTCTACAAGTGCGAGGTGCTGTTCCTGCGCGGCGTCTCGCCGTGGACCCCGGTCGGCGCGGTGCCCGACCTGGGCGGCACGGTCACCCTCGCCCAGAAGCTGCTGGCCGCCAACCGGGGCCGCTGGACGCAGAGCACCACCGGCTCGTTGCACCGGGGGCAGACCAGCTACGTGTACGGCCGGCGGGCGCAACCCTGCCGCCGCTGCGGCACCGCGATCCGCAAGGAGGAACTGGGCGATCGGGTCACCTACTGGTGCCCGACCTGCCAGCCCGCTCCACCGTGAGCGGCGTGTCGGGGCGAACACTCCGGCGGAGCGGATCGTCGTCACGGATAGGGACGATTGGGCACTTCCTTCTCCACCCGAATCGGTACATGCTGCGGTTGAGTGCTCACGCATCGTCAGCGCGACCGGGGGTCTCCACGTCGGAGTGACGGCCACCGCGCCCCGACCTCGGGGAGAGCCATGGACATCTTCCGCAGGATCCGCCTACCTCGACCGGATCGGGCGATCCCCGGCGGTCCGGAACCGGCGGACGGACGTCCGCCGTCCGGGGCCGTGCCCGCCGCGCGGCGGACGGACGACCCCGGACCGTCCGGTACGCCCACCACGGCGAGCCTCGACCCGACCGCACGGCCACGGTGCTTCGGAACGGTGCCCAACTTCGCCCACAGTCCCCTGCCGGTCGTCGACGCCGACGGTCGGGTGACACCCGGCACCGGCCTGCGGAAGTTCGTGGACCCCCTGCCCACCCTGGCCACCGGCCCGACCACCGGCCCGGGTCCCGCCACCGGGCTGCCGGTCGCGGTGCCGGACACCATCAGCCACCCGGGTTGCGACTACTACGAGATCGGCCTCCAGGAGTACGCCCAGCGCCTGCACCGGGACCTGCCGGCGACCCGGCTGCGCGGCTACCGGCAGCTCAACCTGGGCACCGACGGCACCGGGCACAACACCGTCACCCCACCGGATCGGCCGTGGCACCTCGGGCCGGTGGTGGTCGCCCGGCGGGGCCGGCCGGTCCGGGTGAAGTTCATCAACCAGCTCCCCACCGGCCGGGCCGGCGACCTCTTCCTGCCGGTCGACGACACCCTGGACGGCGCGGGCGTCGGCCCGCTCGACGGCCCGGCGCCCTACCCGCAGAACCGGGCGGTGCTGCACCTGGCCGGCGCGCAGACCGGCTGGATCAGCGCCGGCAACCCGTGGCAGTGGATCACCCCGGCGGGCGAGATCACCCCGTACCCGACCGGCGTCGGGCTGACCCACGTGCCGGACATGCCGGAGCCCGGTGCCGGCGCGACCACCTTCTACTTCCCCAACGACCAGAGCGGCCGGCTGCTCTGGTTCCACGACAACACCGCCGGCCTGTCCCGCCTCACCGTCTACTCCGGACAGGTCGCGCTGTACCTGCTCACCGACCCCGCCGAGGACGAGCTGGTCGCCGACGGGGTGCTGCCCGCCGAACAGGTACCGCTGGTGTTCGAGGACAAGACGTTCGTCCCGGACGACACCCAGCTCGCCGCCGAGGACCCGACCTGGGACCGGGACCGGTGGGGCGCCCGGGGCAGCCTCTGGCACCCGCACGTCTACCAGGTACGGCAGAACCCGTACCGGGACGACGGACGCAACCCGACCGGCCGCTGGGATCACGGGTCGTGGTCGCGTACCGCCGCCGGCGCGGACGGCGGCGGCACCGGCCGGGCGGACGCCCCCGATCCGGCGCCGAATCCCCACCACGATCCGGTCACCGCGCCGGACGAGCCACCGATGGCGCCGCGGGTGCCGCACCCGTCCGCGGTACCGGAGACCTTCGGCGACACGGTCCTGGTCAACGGGGTGGCCTACCCGTGGCTGGCGGTCGCACCCCGCACCTACCGGTTCCGGATCCTCAACGCCTGCACCGACCGCAGCCTCAACCTCCAGCTCTACCGGGCCGCCGGTGCCGGCCCGGAGTCCGGCGAGGTGCCGATGGTGGCGGCCGTCCGGGCACCCGGCCGGCCCCCCGGCTGGCCGACCGACGGGCGGGACGGCGGCGTGCCCGACCCGGCCGCCGTCGGGCCGGACCTCGTGCAGATCGGCAACGAGGGCGGCCTGCTGCCGGCCCCGGCGGTGATCCCCAGCCGCCCGGTCAGCTACCGGTACGACCGCCGCGACCCCACCGTGCTCAACGTCGACGGGCACGCCCTGCTGCTCGCCCCCGGGGAGCAGGCCGACGTGCTGGTCGACTTCTCCACCGTCGCACCCGGCACGAACCTGGTCCTCTACAACGACGCGCCGGCACCGCTGCCCGGCTTCGACCCCCGGTACGACCACCACACCGGAGCGCCGGACCTCGCCGCCGAGGGCGGCACCCCACCGAGCCGACCCGGGTACGGGCCGAACACCCGCACCCTGCTCCAGTTCCGGGTGGCCGGTGACCCGTCCCCGCCGTACGACCTGGCCCGGCTGCGGGAACGGCTGCCCCACGCGTACGCGGCCAGCCAGCGGCCACCGATCGTGCCGCAACCGGCGTACGACGCGGCCTTCGGCACCCGGACCGCCCGGGAGACCCTGGTCCCGGTGCACGCCACCACGGTCACCTTCACCCCGGCCGGTGCGAGCGCGCCGGTCCTGCTACCGCTCGCGGTCAAGGCGGTGCAGCAGGTCTTCGAGCCCGACCACGGCCGGCTGGCCGGTCGGCTCGGTGTCGGCCACCCGCACGCCGGGCCGCTCTCCCCGGCCGCCCTGCCGCTCGGCCCCACCGACCCGGCCACCGAGGTGGTGCACGTCAGCGACCCGGCGCTACCGGTCGGGGCGCCCGCCGACGGCACCCAGGTGTGGCGGATCCGTGGCGACGGCCGGCAGACCCAGCCGATCCGGCTGGACGGCTGCGACCTGCAACTGGTCAACCGGGTCGGCTGGGACGGCACCCTGCGCCCGCCGCGCCCCAACGAGCTGGGCTGGAAGCAGGTGATCCGGGTCGACCCGCGGGAGGACGTGGTGGTGGCGCTGCGGCCGGTCCCGCCCACCCTTCCCTTCAAGATCGGCAACAGCGTACGGCTGCTGGACCCGACCCGGCCGGCCGGCGCCCGGAGCGGCTCGACCCCGGTCAGCCCGGTGGACGGGCGGCCCGCGCAGGTGGTGAACCAGCTCGTCAACCTGGGCTGGGAGTACCGCTGGCACACCCAGCTCGCCGGCCACCGCGACCTCGGCATGAGCCGACCCCTGGTGCTGCGGGTGGCCCCGAACGCACCCACCGGGCTGACCGCCACCCCGGCGCCCGGGTCCGCCACCGCCCTGCCGGCCATCGCGTTGGCCTGGACCGGCAACGGCAGCCGCCCGCCGGCCACCAGTCACCTGCTCCAGCGGGCCACCGACGCCACCTTCAGCACCGGGCTGACGTCGATCACCGTGGCGGCGACCGCGACCCGGTGGACCGACGCCAGTGTCATCCCCGGGGTGACCTACCACTACCGGATCCGTGCCGAGAACGCCGTCGCCTGCTCCACCTGGTCCAACAGCGTGCCCGCGTCGGTGCGCCTCACCGCCCCGACCGGGCTCACCGCGGCGGTGCCCCCGGCCGCGCCGCTGCGGGTGGCGCTGCGCTGGGCCAACCGGTCCTTCGCCACCGGGGTCGACGTGCAGCGAGCCACCAACCCCACCTTCACCAGCGGCCCCGGCACCACCGCGATCGGGGTCGGCGACAACCACCTGGACCCCGCGGTGGCACCGGAGACGACGTACTACTACCGGGTCCGCACCACGTACCTCGGCGCCGCCGCCCCCTGGTCGACCGTGGCGCAGGTGACCACGCCGCCCCGTCCCGCCGTACCCACCGGGCTGACCGTCACCGCCACCGCACCGGGACCGGACACCGCGACGGTGGTCCTCGGTTGGGCCGCGACCACGCCGAGCGTGCCGGGGGCGGGCTTCGTCGTCCAACGGGCGCTGGACCCGGCGTTCACCCGGGAACTGGCCACGTTCACCGTCAACGGTCGCGGCTTCACCAACAGCGGTCTGGCCCGGGGCGTCACCTACCACTACCGCGTCCGCTCGTTCAACGTCGTCGGCACCTCCCCCTTCAGCACCCCGCTGACCGCGACAACCCCCACCTGACCCGCCCGCCGAGCGCGCGCTCGCCCACCGAGGCGGATCCGCCCGCCGAGCACGCTTTTTCCGTGAAAATGCGCGCGGGCACGACGGCGCGCGGGCACGACGGCACGGAGGGTGCGAGGGGGTCAGGGGTAGCGGAGGGGGGCGGGATCGACGGTGCGGAGTTCGGCCAGTGCCGACGACACTCCGTGCAGCAGGTCGGTCGCCTCGATCAGGCGGGTCGCCGCCAGCGGCTCGACGCCCGGACGGGAGTCCTCCGCGACGTAGCCGGCGGCGGCCACCACCAACCGCTCGTACGCGGCCACGCCACTCTCCAGCTGCTCGGCGAGTGCCGCGTGCGCCTCGGCCAGGGGCGGTCGCGCGTCGGGTGGGGCGAGTCGCAGCGTCCGCTCGACGGCGGCCACCCGTCCGGCCAGGTCCCGCAGCGAGCGGTCGGCGGCGGCCGCCTCGGGCACCGCCGGCCCGGCCAGCCCGGTCAGTCGGGACGTCATCCCGGCCAGGGTCAGCGCCGCCCGGTCCAGCCGCGCCCACGGCTCGGCCGCGGAGGTGCCGCGCAGCGCCACCCGGGAACGCACCCGGCGTACCTCGGCGAGCACCCCCGGGCCGACCGGCAGCCGCTCCACGGCGGCGACCAGCCGCGCCCGGGAACGGGCCGCGGTCTCGGCGGGGTCGAGCGCGGGCGGCGCGGGTTGGGCCGCCAGCGCGCGCAGGTCGAGCCAGCGCCAGGCGGTGAGCACCAGCGCGCCGCCCGCACCGGCGGCCCACGCCGCGTCGGGCAGACCCAGCCCGGCGTACGGGGTCAGCACCGCGGCCGCCCCGGCGAGCCCGCCGGCCGTGACGCTCCACCGGCGTGCCGACCGGCGCAGCCGGCCGAGTCGCCGGAAGTAGCGCGTACGCTCGTCTGCCACCTGTGCCTCCTCGACGCTGCCGCTCAGCCGGCGGCGGTGCTGTCGCCGCTGCTCCGGTCCCGGGCCATGCTGGCCCGGATCTCGTCGAGCTTGGCGGCACCCGGGTCGGCGGCGGGGGTGGTGCGCTCCACGGCGGGCTGGTCCTGCTGGCCGGCGAGCTGCTCACCGGCCATGCTCGACCGGATCTGTTCGAGCCGTGCGGAGCCCGCCGAGTCGAGGGTCGCCTTCTGGATCTCCAGCATCCGACCCTCGGCGGAGTTGCCGGCCAGCTCGGCCCGGCCCATCGCGTTGGCGTAGCGCCGCTCGATGCGGTCCCGCACCTCGTCCAGGCTGGGAGTGTTGCCCGGAGCGGTGAGCGCCGACATCGACTCCAGCGAGGCCGCGACGCTCTCCTGCATCCGGGCCTGCTCCAGCTGGCTGAGCAGGCGGGTCCGCTCGGCGAGCTTCTGCTGGAGGATCATCGAGTTGTTCTCGACCGCCTTGCGGGCCTGCGCGGCGGCGCCGAGCGCCTGGTCGTGCAGGGTCTTCAGGTCCTCGGTGGCCTGCTCGGCGGAGACCAGCTGGGTGGCGAGGGTCTGGGCGGACTGTTCGTAGCGGCCGGCCTCGGCCTCGTCACCCCGGGCCCGGGCCTGGTCGGACAGGACGAGGGCCTGACGGGCGTTGCCCTGGAGCCGTTCGACCTCGGTCATCTGCCGGGAGAGCTTCATCTCCAGCTGCCGCTGGTTGCCGATCACCGCTGCGGCCTGCTGGACGAGCGCCTGGTGCTGGCGCTGCGCGTCCTCGATGGCCTGCTGGATCTGCACCTTGGGATCGGCATGCTCGTCGATCTTGGCGCCGAACAGCGCCATCAGGTAGTTCCAACCCTTGACGAACGGGTTCGCCATCTCCGCGGTATCCCCTCAGTCGCGTCGCTCCGCCTCGACGGGCCGGTGGCCACCGGCCGGCCTCCGGCACGGCAGTGACTCCATCGTCCCAGCCGCATGCCACCCGGGCATCCGGACCGGTCAACCGGGCTCGTGCCGACACCGTCCGCGATCAACCCTACGCGGCGTAGGAGGCACCGACCACGGGGTGCGCGACGGCCTCGATCCCGCAAGCGTGGTCGGCGCGGGTCGGGGGGCGGATCAGGCGGCGCAGACCACGTCGCGGTCGCCCTTGCGGACCCGCGTGCTGCGCAGCGTGGCCTTGAGCGGGGAGTCCTGCCGGACCTGGACCGCGACGGCGCCGTCCGAGGTGACCTGGCGTACGCCCCGGTTGGTGGCCTTGCGCACGGTGGCCGCCGCCGCGACCGTGGTGGCCTCGACCGGCTCGTCGGCGACCGGGACCAGCACGCCGGGCATCTGCTCGGCGAGCGCCACCGTGTCGCTGACCTCGCGGAGCAGCTCGGAGAGTCGGGCACCGAGGGCGTCGCAGATGGCGGCGAGCAGTTCGCTGGACGGCTCCTTGTGTCCGCGTTCGATCTCGGACAGGTAACCGAGGCTGACGTTGGCGGCGGAGGACACCTCGCGCAGCGTGCGGTGTTGCCCCTGCCGGCGTGCCCGCAGCGCGTCACCGATCACCCGGCGTAGCAGGACCATCGCACCTCCCCTGGGGGAACACCTCGTCACCCCGGCCAACCGGCCCGGCACGATCCACCGTGCCGACCCGACCGACGGAGCCTTCCCGCAACCGTACCCGTTGCCGGCCCGGCCGACATCCCACCCCGCCCGTCCAATCCGAGGGCCGGGACGGGTCGGGACGGTCGGGTCAGGCCGCGCTGCCGGCGGTCGCGGCGTCGTGGTCCAGGGCGTGGACCCGCTCGGCGAGCAGCCGCAGCGCCTCGATCACCGCGGCGGCGCGGATGTGGTCCCGGCCACCGTCCAGGTCGAGCCGGCGCACCTCGCTGCCGGACGGGCCGGCCACCGCCACGTAGACCAGACCGACCGGGTTGCCGTCCTGCGGTTCCGGGCCGGCCACGCCGGTGGTGGCCAGGCCCCAGTCGGCCGCACAGCGCCGCCGACCACCCTCGGCGAGCGCCACGGCGACGTCCGGGTCGACCGGGCCGCGGGCGTCGAGCAGGTCCTCCGGTACGCCGGCCAGCCGCGCCTTCAACTCGGTGGCGTAGACCACCAGCCCACCCTGGTAGACGCTGCTCACCCCGGCGATCTCCACGATCGAGGCGGCCACCAGGCCACCGGTCAACGACTCGACCGTGGCCAGGGTCTCCCGCCGCTGGGCGAGGCTGTGCACCACGCCGGCCGCCGGGGAACCGGCCGGTCGTACCCCTGCCGCGTCGGTCTCGGTCTCCATCCCGCTCTCCTTCCCCCGCACTTCCCGATCAACCTCGTCGATCATGAAGTGGTTGTGCCGGCACGCCCGCGCACGGTGGGGACAGCTTCATGGTCGACCATCGGGGTTCAGGGGCTGGGGCGGCGGAGGCGCAGGGCGCGGGCGAGGTAGTCGAAGCCGGTGAGCACCGTGACCGCCACCGCGGCGGCCATGATCCACGGGCCGACCGCGGCGAGGGCGGCGGGCATCGGCCAGAGGTACCAGGTGATGGCGAGGATCTGCAGCGCCGTCTTGATCTTGCCGCCCCGGCTGGCCGCGATCACCCCGTGCCGGAGCACCCAGAAGCGCAGCGCGGTGATGCCCAGCTCCCGGGCCAGGATGACGGCCGTCACCCACCAGGGCAGCAGGTCGTACCAGGAGAGCAGCAGGAGCGCGGCACCGGTGAGCGCCTTGTCGGCGATCGGGTCGGCGACCTTCCCGACGGAGGTGACCAGCCCGAACCGGCGGGCGATCCAGCCGTCCACCAGGTCCGTCACCGACGCCACCGCGAAGATCAGGCAGGCGGCGATCCGCCAGCCGGCGTGCGTCATCCCGGAGACGACCACCGAGGCGCCGAAGACCGGCACCAGCACCAGGCGCAGCAGGGTCAGCGCGTTCGCCGCGTTGAGGACGGGCACCCGGGCCACCACCGGCGGCACCGTCGACTCCGTCGCCCCGGTCACCGCCGCGTCCCGCTCCGGTCGCCATGGCGCACCTGACCCCCCACCATGTGGCTCCCTCGTTCGCTCCGGGCCTGCCGTCACCGCGCCGCGCCGGGCGCCGCCGAGATCATCTCATCCGGGACCGCCACCAGGTCCACCCCTTCGGTCGCGGTGACCGTGGCGCGGACCAGGTCACCCGGACGCAGGGCGGCCAGGTCGACCCCGCCCTCGACCGGGGCGACCAGGGTCGTCGAGCCGTCCACCTCGGGCGCCTGGTGCGCGGCGCGACCCTCGACCACGCCGCCGTCGACCGAGTCCACCAGCACCTCGACGGTGGAGCCGAGCCGCTCCTCGGCCCGCTGCGAGCACAGCTCGTCGGTGAGCGCGGCGAGCCTGTCGTAGCGTCGTTTGATCGTCCCGGCGGACACCTTGCCGGGCAGGCCGGCGGCCTCGGTCCCGTCCTCGTCGCTGTAGTCGAACACGCCGATCGCGTCCAGCCGCGCCTCGGTCAGGAACCGGACCAGTTCCGCCACGTCGGACCTGGTCTCTCCCGGGAAGCCGACGATGAAGTTGCTCCGTGCGCCCGCCTCGGGGGCCAGCGCCCGGGCCGCGGCCAGCAGGTCCAGGAACCGGTCGGTGGAGCCGAAACGGCGCATCCGGCGCAGCACCGGCTCGCTGGAGTGCTGGAACGACAGGTCGAAGTACGGCGCCACGCCGGGTGTGGTGGCGATCACCTCGACCAGGCCGGGCCGCGTCTCGGCCGGCTGGAGGTAGCTGGCCCGCACCCGCACGATGCCGTCGATCGCGGCGAGCTGCGGCAACAGCTTCTCCAGCGCCCGCGGATCGCCCAGGTCCTTGCCGTACGACGTCGAGTTCTCACTGACCAGCACCAGCTCGCGGACGCCGGTCTTGGCCAGCCACTCCGCCTCGGCGAGCAGCTCGTCCGGCGTACGCGAGACGAACGCGCCGCGGAAGGCGGGAATGGCGCAGAACGCGCAGCGTCGGTCGCAACCACTGGCCAGCTTGAGCGACGCGACCGGGCCGGTGTCGAGCCGGTGCCGCAGCACCTGCCGCAGGTGGGCCGGGGTGTGCTCGTCGGTCTCCAGCGCCGACCGGGTGGGGGTGCCGTGGCCGGGCAGCGACACGGCGGCGGCCCGCCGGTTGACCGGGGTCAGCGGCAGCAGCTCACGACGGTCCCGCGGGACGTGCGCGTCGAGCCTGGTGCCGGCGACGACGGCGTCGAGCCGGGCCGCGATGTCCGGGTAGTCGTCGAAGCTCAGCACCGCCTGCGCCTCGGGCAGGCTCTCGGCCAGCTCCCGCCCGTACCGCTCGGCCATGCAGCCGGCGGCCACCACCTTCGCGCCGGTCCCGGCGGCGGCGAGCAACGTCTGGATGGAGTCCTGCTTGGCCTTTTCCACGAAACCGCAGGTGTTGACCACCACCACGTCGGCGCCCTCGCCGTCGGTGGTGACCTGCCAACCGTCGGCGTGCAGCCGGGCGGCCAGCTCCTCCGAGTCGACCTCGTTGCGGGCGCAGCCCAGGGTCAGCAGGGCGACCCGGCGGCCGTCGGCGGTGTTGTCGGAAGGAGAGGTGGCAGACACCATCCGAGGGTACCGGGCGCGGCGGCCCGGACCGTCAACGGCGGCCCGCCGGCATCGGCCGGCTCACATCCGGTGTCCGCCGGCCGGTCGGACGACCGCCGCGCCGGCCCGGACCAGCCGGTCGAGGAGGAAGACCTCGGTACCGGCCAGCCCGGTGGAGCAGAAGACCGACACCTGGTCCGCGGTGGTCCGGCCGGCGACCGCCCCGGCGAGCACCGCGCCCAGGTCGCGCAGCCGTCCGGCGTACGGTTCGACGGCGGCGAGCATCGGCGGCACGTACGCGGTCGCCTGGACCGGTGAGTCGGTGACCAGCACCTCGGCGCGCTCCAGCAGGTCGGTGCCGAACTCGTGCCGGTCGGCCTGCTTGAAGCCGACCGCGTTGACGTGGGTGCCCGGGGCCAGATCGGCCGCGTCGAGCACCGGGGTGACGCTGGTGGTGGCGAGGACCACCACGTCGGCGCCGGCGACCGCCTCCCGGACGGTGCCCACCGGCACCGCCGGAACGCCCAGCTCGGCGCGGACCCGGTCGGCGAACGCCGCCCTCCGGGCAGCAGAGCGGCTCTGCACCCGGATCTGTCGCAGCGGGCGGACCGCGGCGGCGGCCCAGACCTGCGTCCACGCCTGTCGGCCGGAGCCGATCACGCCGATCGTCGCCGCATCGGGACGGGCGAGTGCGTCGATGGCCACCCCGCCCAGTCCGCCGGTCCGCCGGGAGCCCAGTTCCTCGCCGACCGCGACCGCCCGCACCGCACCGGTCCGCGCGTCGTGCAGCACCACGAGCTGCGCCGACTCGGGCAGGCCGAACGTGTCGTACGAGCGGTAGCCGTACCACTCGCCGGTGAGGTGACCGGCGGTGAGCACCATCCGCCCGCCCGCCAGCGACGCCGACGCGCGGGGCGGGGCGACGAGCCGACCGGCGTACGCGGCCCGCAACGCGTCCCGCATGGCCGCGACCGTGGCGGCGGCGTCGAGGGTGGCAGCGACCTCCTGGTCGGTGACAAGCATGGTCATCGGTCCAGCATGCGACGTGAAGTCGACTTCAACTCAACGCCCGGTGGGAGAGGTCACCGTCGGGCCGTCCGGACCGGTGCTAGCGTCGGTCCCGGTGGCCGATCCACCGCCGGCACCACACCGGCGCACCGGTCACCGCCGGACGAGGGTGGGCGTACCCGGTCAGGACAAGACGCCCCGCGACCTTCAACCGTCGTCCCGACCTTCGACCCCGGGACCCGCTTTCGCCGAGGTGACCACCGTGGCCTGGATCGTGCTCGTGATCTCCGGACTGCTCGAGACCGCCTGGGCGATCGCCCTGGACCGCAGCAACGGCTTCAGCCGCCCCCTGCCGACCGCCGTCTTCGGGGTCACCCTGGTGCTCAGCATGGCCGGCCTGGCGTACGCGCTGCGCGAGATCCCGGTCGGCACCGGCTACGCGGTGTGGGTCGGCATCGGCGCGGTGGGCACCGCCCTGGTCGGGATGCTCGCCCTCAACGAGTCGGCCAGTCTGCCCCGCATCGCCTGCCTGCTCCTGGTCGTGGCCGGCGTGGTCGGCCTGAAGATCTACCACTGACCGCGCATCGCCCCGCACGCCCACGCTTACGCCCACGCAAGATCGTGCCCGATCCGGGAAGTAGGGGCATCGGTGCGCTCGCGAGGCCACTACTTCGTGGTTGGAGCACGATCTTGTCGGCCAGACCCGTCGAGGCGTGACGAAGAGCGACAGTGGGTAGAGATCGGGCGGCACCGCAGGCTCTCATCCCCCGGAGGCAGACATGGCCAACGTCCACAGCAACGCCCGTCCCCGCACCAACGCCGCCCGCATCTGCACGATCGTCGGTTTCGTGTTCGCGGGCCTCGCGCTCCTGCTCAACCCGCTGCTCTTCGGCATCATCGGCCTGGTCCTGGGCATCGTCGGCGCGGTCCTCGGCGACAAGCCGCTGGGCTGGTACGCGGCCATCGCCAACGTGGCCGCCATTGTGATCAACATGGTGCTCTTCGCGGCGCTCGTCAACAACTGACCTGGTCGCCTCCACGCCACGGGCCCGCCGGTTCGACCGGCGGGCCCGTGGCGTGTCGAGATGACATGCCGACCCGGCCCCGCGGCGAGCGGACGCGACGGGGAACGTCAGTTCCGGTTGGCGACGATCACCTGGTTGCCGTCCGGGTCCCGAACCACCGCCATCCGCTCACCCCACGGCTGGTCCACCGGCTCCGCCGCCACCGGCACACCGGCGGCGCGCAGCCGGGCCAGCGCCTCGTCGCAGTCGGCGACGTAGACCCAGAGCGTGACCCGGTCGTTGGTCAGTTCGCCCGGCTCCTCCTGCTGGCCGAGGCCGATCTGGCCACCACCCTGGCCGCCGGCCGAGTCGGCGCCGAACCGCAGCACCACGAAGGCCGGGTCGCCCGACTCCGGAAAACGGTAGGTGAGCGTCCCGCCGAGCAGATCCCGGTAGAAGCCGAGCGCGGTCGGCAGGTCGGTCGCGGTCAGGATCGGGAAGACCTCCTCGCCGAGCGGGCCACCGTCACCCGTCATCGCCGCCACGCAGGCCCACCAGAACCTCTTCCAGCTCGTCCGGCTTCACCAGCACGTCACGCGCCTTGGAGCCCTCGGACGGGCCGACCACACCCCGGGTCTCCATCAAGTCCATCAGGCGGCCCGCCTTGGCGAAGCCGACCCGCAGCTTGCGCTGGAGCATCGAGGTGGAGCCGAACTGCGAGGTGACCACCAGTTCGACCGCCTGCACCAGCAGGTCCAGGTCGTCGCCGATGTCCTCGTCGATCTTCTTCTTGTTGTCCTGCGCGGGGGCGAGCACGTCCGGGCGGAACTCCGGCTCCCGCTGGTCCTTGCAGAACTTCACCACGTCGGCGATCTCGCGCTCGGTCACCCAGGCGCCCTGGATCCGGACCGGCTTGGACGCGCCCATCGGCAGGAAGAGGCCGTCACCGCGGCCGAGCAGCTTCTCCGCGCCCGGCTGGTCGAGGATGACCCGCGAGTCGGCGAGGGAGGAGGTGGCGAAGGCCAGCCGGGACGGCACGTTGGCCTTGATCAGGCCGGTGACCACGTCGACCGAGGGGCGCTGGGTGGCCAGCACCAGGTGGATGCCGGCGGCCCGGGCGAGCTGGGTGATCCGGACGACCGAGTCCTCCACGTCGCGGGGCGCGACCATCATCAGGTCGGCCAGCTCGTCCACGATCACCAGCAGGTACGGGTACGGGCGCATCTCCCGCTCGCTGCCCGGCGGGGCCTTGATCTCGCCGTTGCGTACCTTGCGGTTGAAGTCGTCGATGTGCCGGACCCCGTTGGCGGCGAGGTCGTCGTAGCGCATGTCCATCTCGCGGACCACCCAGTCCAGCGAGTCGGCCGCCTTCTTCGGATTGGTCACGATCGGGGTGACCAGGTGCGGGATGCCCTCGTACCCGGTCATCTCGACCCGCTTCGGGTCGATCAGCAACAGGCGCACCTCGTCCGGCGTCGCCCTGGTCAAGATGGACACCAGCAGACTGTTGAGGCAGCTCGACTTGCCGGCGCCGGTGGCACCGGCAATGAGGATGTGCGGCATCTTCGCGAGGTTGGCCACCACGAAGCCGCCCTCGATGTCCTTGCCGAGCGCCACCACCATCGGGTGGTGGTCACTGGTGGCCGCCCGTGACCGCAGCACGTCGCCGAGCGACACGTTCTCCGGATCGGTGTTCGGGATCTCCACCCCGACCGCGCTCTTGCCCGGGATCGGGCTGAGGATGCGGACGTCCGGTGACTTCACCGCGTACGCGATGTTGCGGGAGAGCTGGGTGATCCGCTCGACCTTGACGCCCGGTCCCAGCTCGACCTCGTAGCGGGTCACGGTGGGTCCGCGGGTGAAGCCGGTGACCGCGGCGTCCACGTCGAACTGGTCGAAGACGCCGGTCAGCGCGGCGATCACCTCGTCGTTGGCCTTGCTCCGGGTCTTCGGCGCCGAGCCGTTGCTGAGCAGGTTCGCCGGGGGCAGCGTGTAGTCGCCGGCCAGGCCGGTCAGGGCCAGCTGTTCGGCCCGGGTGGGCGGTGCCGAGTGCTCCGGCGGGTCCACCGGGCGGCGGCTCGCCGGCACCTTCCCCGGCGCCTTGCGGGGCAGGACGATGGTGTCCTGGAGGTCCACGCCCTCGACGTCGTCGAAATCGTCCGGGTCCAGCGGGGGCGGCATCCGCTTCGCCGGTCGACGGCGGGCCGGCTTCGCCGGCTCCTCGTCCTCCTCGTCGACCTCCTGCTCGGTGCCCGGTGGCGCACCGACCACGGCGCCGGCCAGCAGACCGAGCCGTTCGGGAATCTTGTTGATCGGCGTGGCGGTGACCAGCAGCAGCCCGAAGACCAGCAGCAGGACCAGCAGCGGCACCGCCACCCAGGCGGTGACCGCGCGCTCCAGCAGGCTGCCGACCCCGGCGCCGACCAGCCCGCCGGCGAAGTCCCGCTGCACGTCGTCCACCGGGGCCTGCCCGATCTGCAACAGGGCGGCGGTCGCGATCAGCATCGAACTCCAGCCGACCAGCCCGCGCCCCCGGTGTTCCGGCTCGGCCGGCTGGCGCATCAACCGCCACGCGCCGATCATCAGCAGGACCGGCACCACGATGGCGATCGCGCCGAGGAACAGCCGGACGCTGTCGGCCAGTCGGGCGCCCACCGGCCCGGCACCGGAGAACCAGATCGCCACCGCGCTGAGCATGGCCAGCCCGAACACCAGCAGCCCGGCACCGTCGCGGCGGTGCTCGGGGTCGAGGTCCCGGGCGGAGGCGGCCTGCCGGCCGGCGGCCCGGACGGCCCAGCCCACCCCGTGCGCCAGACCCATCCACACCGCTCCGACGGCCCGTCCGACGTAGACGGCCGGGCCGGGGCGGGCGGCGGTGCCCCGGCGACGGGCCGGGGCGCGGGTCTTCTTCGCCGGTTGGCGGGCACGACTGTTCGAGGTGCCACGCGGCGACGCGCCGCGTCGCCGGCTCGCCTGAGAGGTACGGCCCGCCATAGCATCAACTTAACGGCGGGACCCGGCAGATCGCCGCTTTTCCGGGTCGTGTCCGCGCGTCGCCGTGCGGATCCGCCGTCCGTCGTGATATTCGCCGCAGAAGGGATGCCCCCATGGCGTCGCCGCCGGGTACCGAGGACGGCCCGGCCGACCCGCTCGCCGGGCATCCGGACCGGTTGCGGCCGCTGACCGGCGCGCTGGTGGCCGCGGTGCTGGCCGGCCGGGGTTACGCGGTGACCACCGACCCGGCCGGTGACCTGGTCGGCCGCTGGGCCGACAGTCTCATCTGGTTCCTGCGGCCGGGCGCCGCCGGTGAACTGCTACAGGTCCGCACCCTGACCGCGCCGGCGTTCCCGATCGAGTACGTCCCGGCGTTGCACGCCTTCTGCAACGCCTGGAACCACGACCACCTGTGGCCCAAGGCGTTCGTGCACGTCGAGGACGACGGGCAGGCCCGGGTGTGCGGCGAGGTCATCACCGACCTGGAGTGCGGGGTGACCCCGCACCAGTTGGACCGCCTGCTGCACTGCGGCATCTCCACCGGCTGCCAGTTGGCCGCCGAGGTCGACCGGCTGCCGGGCGGGGTGGCGACGTGACCGGCGGGCCGGACCCCTTGGGGTGGCCGGGCCGGCGCGCCGGCCGGCGTACCGGCGCGGACACCCGGGCACTCGCCGACGCGCTGGCCGACGCGCTCGACTCCCCCGACGGCGAGGCGCGCAGCGCGGAGCTGGAACGGATCGCGGCGCACGCCGACGCGACCGGGGACGACCGCTCGGCCGTGGCGGCCCGGTTCGCGTTGATCGAGGCGTACCTGCTGCACGGGGAGCGGTGGCGGCTGGTCGAGCCGGTCCGCCGGTGCCGCGCCGCCCTGGACCGCCGCCCGGACCTGCTGCCCGCCGACGACCGGCGGGCGTTGCTGCGCCACCAGCGGTACGCGGTCGAGGCGCTGCTGGCCACCCCCCGGATCGGGCTGGACCAGGCCCGCGTCCTGCTGGACGACCTGGCCGGGCGTACCGCGACCGGGCCCGCACCGGACGGGGACCCGGCGGGAAGCGACGGCCCCGGCGCGGTGGTCGCCGAGTTGCGCTGCCGGATCGCCGACCATCTCGGCGACGAGCCGACCGCCCGCCGCTGGTACGCCCACTGGGTCGCCGCCGTCGCCGACCCGGCCGGCGGATGCCCCGGCTGCGCCCCGGTCCGCCGGGCGGAACTGCTCGCCGGGTGGGGCGACTGGTCGGGGGCGCTGGACGAGCTGCGGGAGGTGTTCGACGGCCGGGCGGACTGCACCGACCAGCCGGAACGCGCCCTCGCCGCCGCCCTGCTGCCGTGGCTGCGGGCGGGTGAGCCGGAACGGGCCGCGGCGGCGCACGTGCGGGCCTACCGGCGGCACCGGCGGGAGCCGTCCGCGTTCGGCCAGCTCGCCGCGCACCTACGCTGGTGCGCGCTGGGCGGCCACCCCGAGCGGGGACTGGACGTCCTCGCCGAACAGCTGCCCCGGCTGGACCGGCCCACCGACGACCTGGCCGCGATGGAGTTCGCCGCCGCCGGGGCACTGGTCTGCGCGGTGGCCGGCGAGGCCGGGCTGGGCGGCCGGCGGGTGCACCGGCCGGCGTACGGGGACCGGCCGGCCGCCGAGGTCGACGTCACCACGCTGGGCGGGACGCTGCTGGACCTGGCCACCCGGTGGGCCGGCAGCTTCGACGCGCGCAACGGCACCGGCCACCAGTCCGGCCGGATCGCCGGTTGGCTGGCCGAGCGGGCACTCGCCGAGGCGGTTCCGCTACCGCCGGACGACGATGGGGGCGACGATCCGACCGGCGAACCCGGCGACCGGCCGGACGTGGGTGACGCCACGCCCGGAGACGACCTCACCTCGCTGCGGGTCGGGCTGGTCACCGCCGCCCTGGACCGGCGCGGGGACCGCTACGCGGTGGACGCCGCAGGCACCGTGGCGGGCCGGTGGGGCGAGGCGCTGGTCCAGTTCCGGACCGTCGGGGAGCGCGGGGAGATCCTCCAGGCGCGGTGCGTCGCCGACCGCCGGCTGCCGGCCGACCGGCGCAGCGAGGCGTACGCCTTCTGCAACGCGTGGAACCACGACCGCCTGCTGCCGACGGCGTACGTGCACGACCTGGGGTCGGAGCTGGTGCTGGTCGGTGACGTCACCACCGACCTGGCGCACGGGGTGACCCCGGCGCAGGTGACCGTGCTGGTCGACGCGGCGGTCCGCACCGGGGTCGCGTACGCCGAGGCGGTCGCCGCCCTGCCCTGAGCGACGACGGTGAGGTCCGGAACTCGCTCGACCCGCCGCGGCCGTTGCTGATGGACTCACCGCCATGACTACCTCTCCCGCCGACCGCGCCCTGCTCCTGCACGACCTGCACCGCCCCGGTTCCCCGCTCGTGCTGCCCAACGCCTGGGACGTGGCCAGCGCCCGGATCGTCGTGGCCTGCGGCGCGGCCGCGGTCGCCACCACCAGCGCCGGGGTCGCGTGGAGCCTCGGCCGGCCCGACGGCGACGTCCTGGACCGCGAGTCGGCGGTGGCGGCCGTCGACCGGATCGCCGGTGCCGTCGCCGTCCCGGTCACCGCCGACGTCGAAGGCGGGTTCGGGGTCGATCCGGCCGGCGTCGCCGAGACGGTGGCCGGGGTGCTCGCGGCCGGCGCCGTCGGGGTCAACATCGAGGACTCCCGGCCGGGCGCCGACGAACCGCTGCGCGACGTCGACGACCAGTGCGCGCGGCTGCGGGCGGCCCGGGAGACCGCCGACGCCGCCGGGGTACGACTCTTCGTCAACGCCCGCGTCGACACCTACCTGTACGCGGTGGGCGACCCCGCCGACCGGCTGGACAGGACGCTGCGCCGGGCCGCGGCGTACCGGGCGGCCGGTGCCGACGGGATCTTCGTGCCCGGTGTCGCCGACCCGGAGACCATCGGCGCGCTGGTGGCCGGGATCGACGCGCCGGTCAACGTGCTCGCCGGTCCCGGTTCGCCCCCGGTCGACGTCCTGGCCGGACTGGGCGTGGCCCGGGTGAGCCTCGGGGCGAACCTCGCCGAGGCGGCGTACGGGCTGGTCCAGCGCGCCGCGCGGGAGGTCCTCACCCGAGGCTCGTACGACTCGCTCGCCGACCCGCTGTCCTACCGCGAGCTGAACGCGCTGTCCGCCTAGGGTCGGAGCCCTCGCCGGCGGGCCCGGTCACCCAGGGCCCGCCGGCGTCCCCGCACCTACCGGTTGCCGGTGGTGACCAGGGTGAGGTCGTTGACCGCCAGGATCTCCGCGAGCGGCTGGAAGAACGTCACCCCGCCCCGACGGCAGTCCCCCGAACCACCCGAGGTCACGCCCTGCGCCTGGTCACCGGAGATCCACGACCCGCCGGAGTCGCCGGGTTCGGCGCAGACGTTGGTCCGGACCAGCCCGGTGACGACCCCCTCCGGGTAGCGCACGGTCGCGTTGCGGGCCTGCACGGTCCCGCAGCGGGCCCCGGTGGTGGAGCCGGACCGGCAGATCGAGGCGCCCACCGGTACCTCCCGCGCGCCGGCCACCGGCACCGTCCCACCGTTGAAGTCGTTCACCACCGGCTGCGCCGTCCACGCGTTGTTGACCTGGACGAACGCCCAGTCGTCGCCGGGGAACGAGGAGGCCCGGAAGACACCCTGGCCGACACCGTTCGCGCCGGCCGTCCGGGAGCCCACCCGGCCGCAGTGGCCGGCCGTGACGAAGCCGCCGACCACCGAGAAGCCGACCGAGCAGCGGCCCCCGCCGTCGATGGTGAACGGGTCACCGCCGCGCACGTCGAACAGCAGCCGGGGGGCCTCCGCCGAGGCGTCCACCCGGACCGCCGGTCGGGGCACTCCGCTGCGGTCCACCAGCCGCCAGGCGGCGTCCTGCCCACCCGGCCGGGCGAGCACCACCAGCGAGTTGTCGGCGACGTCGACGTACCAGCCGGACACCGCGTCGGACGCCGACCCGCCGGCCCGGTCCAGCCGGGTCTTCCACCCGTCGAGCTGACCGACGCCGCGCTGCACCACCTTGGGCACCGCTCCCGCGGAGCGGACCCGTGCGGCGTCGGCCCGGTCGGCCACCGCCACGTTCAGCGTGGTGCCGTCCGCACCCAGCCAGCTGCCGCCGTAGTCCGCGCCCAGCTCCGTACGCAGCTCGGCGACGACCCCGGTGGCCCATTGCTCGGTCCGCAGCCGCTCCGCGACCTGCCCGGCGCTGAGCGAGAGATCGCGGCGCAGCGCGTCGACCATCTCCGGCGGGGCGCCTTCCGGTGCCGGCCGTGCCGCGCCGTCCGGCCGGGTCGTGCCCTCCCCGGCGAACGACGGCAGGGTCACCGCCGCTGCGACTCCCACCGTCGCGACCATCACGCCGATGGCTGTCATCCGTCTGCGGTCCATCCGCCTCGCTCCTCCCGGCCGGCGCGGTCACGCCCGCCGGCCAGGAGTACGGAAGCGGAGCCCGGACGGTTGAATCGACCGCCGACGATCGAGCCGCACACGTGCGAGCGACCCGGCCGGTTGCGTCCGGGAGGTCACTGCCGGTCATCCGACAGCGCCGCAACCGCGCCGGAGGCGCGCGGGTGATACCCGCGTCACGTTCACCATCTCAAGGAGTCGTCATGGTCCGTCCGCTCGCCGTCCTCGCCGCCGCCGTCCTGTCCGTCCTGCCCCTGGCGACCCCCGCGCTCGCCACCCCGCCGACCGGCGCACCTGCCCCGAGCCGGTCAGCCGCAACGCCGAGCGGCGCACCCGCGCCGAGCCGGTCGGCCACCGCGCCGGGGACCGGAGCGACCATCACGGCCCGGGGCGACCTGGTCTTCCTCTCCGGCGATCCGTGGCGCCCCTCGGCGCCGCTGCCGGTCGTCGTGACCAACCGGGGAACGGTCGCCGCCCGGGGTTGGTTCGTGCTGCGGTTGCCGTCCGGGGTGGAGGTGACCGCCGGTGGCGACTGTGCCGCGGTCGCCGGCGCGCCCCAGACCTGGCGCTGCGGCGGTGGGCAGGTGCCGGCCGGCGGCACCCGAAGCTACCGGCTGACCCTCGTCTCGACCACCGGCGAGCCGGTCTTCGGGGTGCGGGCGTGGGGCTCCGTCGCCGGCCGGGACACTGCCGGACGCACCGAGCCGCCGGCCGAGTTCCGGATCAACTGGCCGGACCGGACCGCACTGCGGCTGGTGGCAACGGTCGGACCGGTGGTCGACGGGGTGGCAGTGGTACAGGTGCGGGTGACCAACAGTGGCACCTTCGACATCGGCGGATACTCGCTGAACGTCACCACTCCCAGTGGCGTGCGGGTCACCGACCCGGACTGCTCCGGCAGCGGCCGGCTGAACGGCGTCGGCTGCGAGATCCAGCGCAACGGCCGTCTCGCCGGCAAGGCCACCGACGCGTACCAGGTGCGGCTGGCGGTGACCGGCGGCCCGCGGACGGTACGCCTGTACCTGGCGCCGACCAACCGCTACACCAACACGGACACCTCGGTGACGCTGCGGCTCGCGACGGGCACCGGGAGCGGAGGCGGCGCGCCGACGGCCGGGCCGGCCACGCCCTCCGGCACGGCGGCGGCCGAGCTGCCGCGCACCGGATCGGGGAGCATCGGGTACGCGCTGGCCGGCGCGGCGTTGGTGGCCCTCGGCGGCGGTCTGCTGCTGTTCCGCCGCCGGCTGGTCCGAGGCTGACCGTCCGGCGCATCCGCACGTCGGCGAGGCCGCGCAGGATCGCCAGTCGGGCCGACCCGGGCCGCCGGCGTACCCACGGTACGCTGGCGGCCCGGGTCGGTACGCCGCTCAGACCTCCACGACGGTCGGGACGATCATGGGCCGACGCCGGTACTTGTCGTTGACCCACCGCCCCACCGTGCGCCGGACGATCTGCTGAAGCTGGTGCGGGTCGGTGATCCCGTCCGCGGCGGCCCGGTTCAACGCCTCGGTGACCAGCGGCACCACCGGACTGAACGCCTCCGGGTCCTCGGAGAAGCCCTTCGCGGAAACGGTCGGCCCGCCGACCACCTTCCCGGTGACCGAGTCGACCACCACGGTGGTGGCGATGAACCCGCCGTCGCCGAGGATGCGCCGCTCGGTGAGCAGCGACTCACTCACGTCGCCGACGGCCAGGCCGTCCACGTACACGTAGCGGCTCTTCACGTGGCCGACCAGGCTGGCCCGGCCCTCGACCAGGTCGACCACGTCACCGTCCTCGCAGAGCACCACCCGGTCCGCCGCGACGCCGGACTCGATGCCGAGCCGGGCGTGCGCCCGCAGGTGCCGCCACTCGCCGTGCACCGGCATCAGGTTGCTCGGCCGGACCACGTTGAGCAGGTAGAGCAGCTCGCCGGCCGGGGCGTGCCCGGAGACGTGCACCTTGGCGACGTCCTTGTGCACCACGATCGCGCCGGCCCGGGCCAGCCGGTTGATCACCCGGTAGACGGAGGTCTCGTTCCCCGGCACCAGCGAGGACGCCAGCACCACGGTGTCGCCGGGGGCGATGGTGATGTGCCGGTGGTCACCGCTGGCCATCCGGCCCAGCGCGCTCATCGGCTCACCCTGCGAACCGGTGGACATCAGCACGATCTGCTCGGGCGGCAGGTTGGTGGCCTCCTCGATGCCGACGACCAGCCCGGCCGGAATGTTCAGCAGGCCCAGGTCCCGCGCGATGCCCATGTTGCGGACCATCGACCGGCCGATCAGGGCGACCTTGCGGCCGTGCTCGGCCGCGGAGTCGAAGACCTGCTGCACCCGGTGCACGTGTGAGGCGAACGAGGCGACGATGATCCGCCCGGTGGCCTTGGCGAAGATCGAGTCCAGGACCGGCCCGATCTCCCGCTCCGGGGTGACGAAGCCGGGGATCTCCGCGTTGGTGGAGTCCGACAGCAGCAGGTCGACGCCCTCGGCGCCGAGCCGGGCGAACCCGGCCAGGTCGGTGATCCGCCCGTCCAGCGGGAGCTGGTCCATCTTGAAGTCGCCGGTGTGCAGCACCAGGCCGGCCGGCGTACGGATGGCCACCGCGAGGGCGTCCGGGATCGAGTGGTTGACCGCGAAGAACTCGCACTCGAACGGGCCGAGCCGCTCCCGGCCGCCCTCCCGCACAGTCAGCGTGTAGGGCTGGATCCGCCGCTCGGCGAGCTTCGCCTCGACCAGGGCGAGGGTGAACTGCGAACCGACCAGCGGAATGTCGGGCTTGTGGGCGAGCAGGTACGGCACCGCCCCGATGTGGTCCTCGTGACCGTGGGTGAGCACGATCGCCTGCACGTCGTCGAGTCGGTCCAGGATCGGGCCGAAGTCCGGCAGGATGAGGTCGACGCCCGGCTGTTCCACGTCCGGGAAGAGCACCCCGCAGTCGACGATCAGCAGCTTCCCGTCGTACTCGAAGACGGTCATGTTGCGACCGATGGCGCCGAGCCCGCCGAGCGGGATGATCCGTAGTCCGCCCTCCGGCAGCGGCGGGGGAAGTTCCGCCTCGATGTGCGCCTCGGTCACGCGTCCACCTCATTCTGCGACGCCGTCACCCGGCGCCCATCGCATCGTTCGATCATTCGGGCAGGTCCAGGCCCGCCGCCGCGCAGTCGGCGCGGAGCTGGGCCATCTCGTCGTCGGTGGCGTCCACCAGCGGCGGACGTACCGGTCCGGCCGGCAGCCCCTGGGCCGCCAGGCCGGCCTTCACCAGGATGGTGCCCTGGGTCCGGAAGATGCCGGTGAGCAGGGGCAGCAGCCGCCGGTGCAGGCTCAGCGCGGTCGCGTTGTCCCCCGCGTCGTACGCCTCGATGAGCTGCTTGGCGAGCGCCCCGGTGAAGTGCGTGGAGGTGCCGACCAGGCCGACGCTGCCGACCGCGAGCGCGGGCAGGGTCAGCGCGTCCTCGCCGCTGTAGAAGGCCAGGTCGCTGCGGGCCAGCACCCAGGAGGTCGCGGTCAGGTCGCCCTTGGCGTCCTTGACCGCGACGATCCGGTCGTGCTCGGCCAGCTTGACCAGCGTCTCGGTGTCGATCGGCACGCCCGCGCGGTGCGGGATGTCGTAGAGCATGATCGGCAGGCCACCGGCGTCCGCGACGGCGGTGAAGTGCCGCAGCAGGCCGCTCTGCGGCGGCTTGTTGTAGTACGGGGTCACCACGAGCAGCCCGTGCGCGCCGGCCTTCTCGGCGGCGGCGGCCAGCTCGATGGTGTGCCGGGTGTCGTTGGTGCCCACCCCGGCGACCACCTGCGCCCGGTCACCGACCGCCTCCACCACGGCCCGGAGCAGGCGCTCCTTCTCCGCGTCCGTGGTGGTCGGGGACTCGCCGGTGGTGCCGTTGATCACCAGTGCGTCGTTGCCCTGCGCGTCGACCAGGTGCGCCGCCAGGCGCGCCGCGCCGTCGAGGTCGAGGGAGCCGTCGGCGGTGAACGGGGTCACCATGGCCGTCAGCAGCCGCCCGAAGGGGCGGGACACCGCCCGGGCGGGAGTGTCAGGGTGGTCGTACGTCATGCCACCAACCTAGCGGACGACCCCCGACCCCCCGCCGGGGAAGGGCTCAGGACTGCTCGGCGTGGGGGCTCGCCGCCACCTCGGTGCCGTCCGGGAGGGTGGAGACGACGAAATCGGCGAACACGTTCGGGGCGACCCGCTGGAGCTGCCGCAGGCACTCCACGGCCAGCTCGCGGATCTCCACGTCGGCGTGCTCGGTCGCCCGCATGGCGATGAAGTGCCGCCAGGCGCGGTAGTTGCCGGTGACCACGATCCGGGTCTCGGTGGCGTTGGGCAGCACCGCCCGCGCCGCCTGCCGGGCCTGCTTGCGGCGCAGCGTCGGGTTGGGCTCGTCGGCGAAGCGCTGCTCCAGGCCCTCCAGCAGCTCGGTGTAGGCCCGGACGCTCGCCTCGGCCGCCTCGACGAACTTCTTGTGCAGCTCCGGGTCCGCGGCGATCACCGCCGGCTCGACCATCGCGGCGTCCCGCTCGGGCACGTAGCGCTGGGACAGCTGGGAGTAGGAGAAGTGCCGGTGCCGGATCAGCTCGTGGGTGAACGACCGGGACACCCCGGTGAAGTAGAAGCTGACCGAGCCGTGCTCCAGCACGCTGAGGTGGCCGACCTCCAGGATGTGGGCCAGGTATCCGGCGTTCGTGGCGGTGACCGGGTTCGGCTTCTTCCAGCTCTGGTAGCAGGCCCGTCCGGCGAACTCGGCGAGTGCCTGGCCGCCGTCGGCATCGGTCGTCCACGGCACGTCGTCCGGCGCCTCGAACTGGGTCCACGCGACGAGCTTCACCTGGGGCTGCACCATGTCCGGCATGCCTCGGACTGTAGTGGCGGGCCCCCGCCCCGCCCAAGCCAGGCTCGCCCGCTGCAATGTCGATCACCCGGCACGCGCCGCGGTCGCCGCTGCCGGGGCCCCCGCGGACGGCGTTGGCGCGTCGTCAGCCCTGTCGAGCTGACTCGTACATGTCATCACCCGCCCGGTGCGCCCCTCACCGGCTGCCGGCCCGGCCGCGCGGCGCCGTGCCGGCCGGCGCGGCGGGTCCGGCCCGGCGGTGACGTCGTGAACGACTCAGCTCGAAAGGGCCCGTGCGCGGGTCGCCGGCTCACCTGCCCCGCCCGGTCGGCCGGATCCGCAGCCGCCGTGCCGAGCACGACGGCGGGGGCCGGACGTGCGGACGGGGTCAGACGTAGAACCAGGTGAACGGGGCCCAGGGCAGGTTGCGCAGCACCGAGAAGGCGAACCACACGGCCAGGAAACCGCCGAGCACCCGGGGGCTGAGCCGCAGCTCCGGCAGGCGCCAGCCGAACGCCTGCTTCCCGGCCCAGGCCACGAAGAGGTAGGCCACGAAGGGCACGCTGAACACGAACAGGAGGTGGTGCCGCGCGGCCGCTGGCAGGTCGGCGTGCAGCAGGTACCACAGCGCGCGGGTGCCGCCGCAGCCCGGGCAGTCCAGCCCCGTGGTCAACTTGAGCAGGCAGGTCGGTGCGGCGTCCGGCGCGGACCGGGTCGGGTCGCTGACCAGCGCGTAGGCCATGCCGAGCCCGACGCAGCCGACCGCCGCCAGCGGCACCGCCCACCGGGGTGCCCGCGCGTAGAGCCGGACCACGAAACGGGTCAGCCGGTCCTGCTCGACGACCGGGTACTGGTAGCCCTCCGGCCAGCCGGCCGGAGCCCCGGGATCGGCCGGCCGGTGCTCCCCGGCGGGCGCGCCGTCCCCGACGACGGGCGCGCCGTCGACGCCCGCGGGAGGGGCGGCGACGTCGGCGGGAGGGGCGGCGACGTCGGCGGGAGGGGCGGCGACGTCGGCGGACGGGAGCGGCGGGGCGGCCGGTCGGTCAACGCGCGTCACACCGCTCACCGTACACCCGAGACGCCGGCCAGGGCTGCGGCCAGCGGCGCGGCCAGGTCCCCGGCGGCGGGCGGCGCCACCGCGTCCAGGCCCAGCCAGCCGGCGAGCCGGTAGAGCTCGGCCGCGAGCGCCACGGCGGTCTCACCGGGGTCGACGTCGGGCTCGACCCACGCCGCCGGCACGAGCAGCACGCCGGCCCGCCGGTCGGCCTTGAGGTCGACCCGCGCGGTCAGCCGGTCGCCGTGCAGGAACGGCAGCACGTAGTAGCCGTGCACGCGCTGCGGTGCGGGTACGTAGATCTCGATCCGGTAGCTGAAGCCGAAGAGCCGTTCGGTGCGGGCCCGCTCCCAGACCAGCGGGTCGAACGGGCTGACCAGCGTGGCGGCGCGGACCCAGCGGGGCAGCCTCGCCTGGGCGTGCAGCCAGGCCGGCTGCCGCCAACCCTGCACGGTGACCGGCAGCAGCTCACCGGCGTCGACCAGCTCGGCGATCGCCGCCCGCGCCCCGGCCACCGGGAGCCGGAAATAGTCCCGCAGCTCCGGCTCGGCGGCCACCCCGAGTGAACGGGCGGCCATCGCGACCAGCGTGCGATGGGCCTCCGCGTCGGTGGGGGTCGGCGCGTCCAGCACGGCGGCGGGCAGCACCCGCTCGGGCAGGTCGTAGCGGCGGGCGAAGGACGTGGTGCGCTCGGCGGCGCTCACCTCCCCGGCCCAGAACAGGTATTCCAGGGCCCGCTTCACCGTCGACCAGTTCCAGCCCCAGTTGCCGGTCTCCCGGGGCGCGTCGAGCTCGATCTCGGCGGCGGTGACCGGCCCCCGGGCGGCCACCTCGTCCCGCACCCAGGCGACCAGGCCGGGCTGTTCCTGCGCGACGCGCCGCATCTCCCCCCACGCGTCGGAGTGGGCCTTGGCCATCCGCCACCGCAGGACCGGATGCAACCCGACCGGGACCAGCGACGCCTCGTGCCCCCAGTATTCGAAGAGGTCGCGGGGTCGCCGGTAGGCGGCGGTGTCGAGCAGGGCGGTCGGGTAGGGCCCGAGCCGGCTGTAGAGCGGCAGGTAGTGCGCCCGTTGCAGCACGTTCACCGAGTCCATCTGGATCAACCCGACCCGGTCCAGCACGCGGCGCAGGTGCCGGCGGGTGGCCGGCCCGGCGGGCGCCGGGTCGGTGAAGCCCTGGGCGGCCAGCGCGACGCGGCGGGCCTGGGCGAGCGAGAGCGATTCCGGTACGGCCATCGTCGAAGCACCCTATTGCAGGCGTACGACATCGGTGCGGTGGCTGGACCGATCCCCCGCCGGGGCATAGAACAGGCACATGCTCACCATTCGCCGGGAGGAGCCCGACGACGCGCCGGCCGTCGCCCGGGTGCACATCCGCGGCTGGCAGGCCGGCTACGCCGGGATCGTGCCCGAGGAGGTGCTGGCCCGGCTCAACGTGGCCGCCTGGGCGCAACGCCGCCGCGACCTCGGCACCGCCGACCCCGAACACCCGTTCACCACCATGCTGACCGAGCAGGACGGCGAGGTGACCGGCTTCGTCACGTTCGGTCCGTACCGGAACAACCAGGACCGCGACGACCTCGACCACACGTACGGCGAGGTGGTCGCGATGTACGTGGAGCCGGCGCGGTGGGGCGACGGCACCGCGCGGACGCTGTTCGCCACGGCCCGCGACGGGCTGGTCGCACGCGGCTGGACGGAGTACCGGCTGTGGGTCCTGGCCGACAACGGGCGGGCCCGTCGCTTCTACGAACGGGCCGGCCTGTCAGCGGACGGTCAGTGGTCGACCTATCCGGTGCCGCTCTCCGGCGGGCGTCCCCCGGTCGACCTCGCGGAGCTGCGGTACACCGGACGGCTCGACGGGTGACCCGGCCGCCGTGGTGCCGGGCCGCAGCGGCAGGAACGCCAGCAGGGCGAGGCTGATCCACACGTACGTGTTGCTGCCCAGGAACCCGTCGACGCCGGTGAAGTCCTTCTCCCACGCCCAGACGATCCGGCTGATCAGGAACACGTAACCAATGGCCGCGGCGGCCAGCAGGACCCGCCGCCGGCGGCCGGCAGCCGGCGCCGCCATCGCGTTGTCCACCAGCAGGATCAGCGCCGGCAGCAGCCAGACCAGGTGGTGCACCCAGGTGACCGGGCTGACCAGGCACATGACCGCGCCGGTCAGCGCCAGCCCGGCCGCCTCGTCGCCGGCCGCCGCCGCGCGCCGGGACCGCCACACCCACAGGGCCAGGGTGGCCGCCACCAGCACCAGCCAGGCCAGCGTGCTGGGCTGCTGCGGGTCGAGCCGGGCGACCACACCGCGCAGCGACTGGTTGGACACGAACGCCAGCTCGCCAACCCGGCCGGTGTTCCACAGCGCCTCGGTCCAGAACTCGCGGGAGGCGTCCGGGAAGAGCGCGGCGGCCAGGACGGTGGCGGCGGTGGCCGCCCCGATCGCGGTGAACGCGGCCCGCCACCGGCCGGTGACCAGCAGGTAGACGATGAAGATGCCGGGGGTCAGCTTGATCGCGGTGGCCAGGCCGATTGCCACCCCGGCCCACCGGTTGCCGGCCGGCAGCAGCCGCAGCATGTCGACCGCCACCAGGAAGAGCAGCAGCATGTTGACCTGGCCGAAGTTGACCGTCTCGCGCATCGGCTCGTACGCGGCGGCCAGGCAGAGCGCCACCGCCAGCACGTACCAGCGGGTCCAGCCGGCGCGGCGGGAGATCGGGTCGATCAGCCAGTGGAACAGCACGACGGTGACCACCACGGTGGCCGCCACGCTCACCACGATGGCCGCCGTCCACGGCAGGTAGGCCATCGGCAGCATCACCAGGGCGGCGAAGGGCGGGTAGGTGAAGCCGTACTGGGTCATCGGGCGCAGCCAGTCGTAGATCTCGCCGTCGTCGTGCACCCACCAGGTGAGCGCGCCGTAGTAGACCTGGAGGTCGAAGAAGCCGTGCCGGACCGCGGCCACCGACAGGAAGAGGGTCACCGCGACGGCGAGCCCGACCACGCCGGCCACCTGCCCGATCGTCCGTCCGGGACCCTGCGCCACCGTCGCCTCCCTCGCCCTGCGTAGGCTTCCGTGCCATGGCTCTCGGGTACGTCCGCCCGGCGCGTCCGGAAGACGCCGGCGAGATCGCACGCATCCAACTCGCTACCTGGCGGGTCGCGTACCGCCGGATCCTGCCCCGGCACGTGCTCGACAACCTGGACGAGGCGTGGCTCGCCCGGCGGTGGAGCGCTGCCGTGCAGGAGCCGCCCTCCGGCGCCCACCGGGTGCTGGTCGCCGTCGAACAGGCCGAGCAATCCTATCTGGTGGGGTTCGCCGCCTCCGGTCCGGCCGACGCGGAGGCGCTCGCCCCCGGTGAGCCGGCCGAGGCCCTCGGGCCGGGCGTGGTGGCGGTGACCGACCTGCTGGTGGAGCCGCGCTGGGGTCGGCGCGGGCACGGCAGCCGGCTGCTCGCCGCGTGCGTCGACCTGTGGCGTACCGACGGCTTCGGGCGGGCGCTGGCGTGGGCCTTCGACGGCGACGCCGCCACCCGGAAGTTCCTCACCGGCACCGGCTGGGAGCCGGACGGGGCGGCTCGCGCGCTGGACGTGGACGACATGCTGGTCCCCCAGCTCCGGCTGCACGTCGCCGTACCGACCGAGGCGGTCGCCCCGGCCGACTCCGCGGTACCGGACGAGCCGGTGGCGCCCGCCGACCCCACGTAGTGCGGCGGCGCCGACCCGCTAGTCACCGGGTCGACGGGGAACTGTCGGGGGACTCGCCTACGGTGGTCGTATGACCGTCACGACGGCGACCGGCACGGGGCCCACCGACGACGGCGTCGAGGAGCGCCCGGCCCCGGCCGCCCTGGAAGGGCACCGGGTCGAGCTGACCGGCTACTGCTACCGGATGCTCGGCTCGATCTTCGACGCCGAGGACGCGGTGCAGGAGACGCTGCTGCGGGCGTGGCGCGGGTGGGCCGGCTTCGACGGCCGGGCCAGTGTCCGCACCTGGCTCTACCGCATCGCCACCAACGTCTGCCTGGACCTGCTGCGGGGGCGCGGCCGGCGGGCGCTGCCGATGGACCTCGGCCCGTCCGCCCCGCCGGTCCTGGAGTCGCTGGGTTCACCCGAGCCGGGCTGGTTGGAACCGGCCGCCGACGGCGTGGTGCTGCCGGTGGCCGCCGACCCGGCGGAGGTGGCGGTGGCGCGGGAGTCGGTGCGACTGGCGTTCGTCGCGGCCCTGCAACACCTACCGCCCCGGCAACGCGCCGTGCTGATCCTGCGCGAGGTGCTCCGCTGGCGCGCCGACGAGGTCGCCGAGCTACTCGACGGGTCGGTGGCCTCGGTCAACAGCGCGTTGCAACGGGCCCGGGCGACGCTGGCCGGCACCGGCGTCGGGTCGCCCCCGCCCGGGTCGGCACTCGACCGTGAACACCGTGACCTGCTCGACCGCTACGTCGACGTGTTCGAGCGCTACGACGTGGACGCCCTGGTCGCGCTGCTGCACGAGGACGCGGTGCAGAGCATGCCGCCCTACCGGCTCTGGTTGCGCGGGCCGGCCGACATCGGCGCCTGGATGCGCGGCCCGGGCGCGGCGTGCCGGGGGTCGCGGCTGGTGCCGGTCCGAGCCAACGGCGACACCGCCTTCGGGCACTACAAGATCGATCCGGCCGGTGGGCGCCGCCCGTTCTCGCTCCAGTTCGTCGAGACGGCCGGGCGGCGGATCACCCGCCTCACCACCTTTCTCGACACCCGGTTGTTCCCGCACTTCGGGCTGCCCGACCGGCTGCCCTGAGCCGGGACCGATGACGTCCGACCGTCGGCGTCGTCCACCCCTCGAGAGGACACCAGAGCAGAAATACGAGGAGACGACGATGTTCAGAGACACCGTGGCGTTCAGTGGTTTCTCGGTGGACGACACCGGGCGGGCCCAGCAGTTCTACGCCGACACGCTCGGATTGCGCGTGTCACGGGACGACGCGATGGGCGGCATGCTGACGCTGCACGTCGCGGGCGACCGGGACATCCTGGTCTACCCGAAGTCCGACCACGTCCCGGCGACCTACACGGTGCTCAACTTCCCGGTCGGGGACGTCGACCGGGCGGTCGACGAGCTGACCGGGCGCGGGGTGCGGTTCGCCCGCTACGACGGGATGCCCCAGGACGAGAAGGGCATCATGCGCGGAAACGGGCCGACGATCGCCTGGTTCACCGACCCGGCCGGCAACGTGCTCTCGGTGATCGAGCAGGCGTGACCACACGGTGGGCGGTCCGCACCGGAGCCCCGGCGCGGACCGCCCCCGGTCAGCCCTTCTCCGCGCCGTCGGACGCGTCCCGGACGAAGTAACGCTGGAAGATCACGAAGATGATCGCCACCGGGATGGTGGCGAGCAGCGCCGCGCCGAGCTTGAGCGGATACTGCGTGCCTGAGCCGAGTGAGCCGGTGACCAGATCGGCCAGCCCTCGGGGCAGGGTGAACAGGCTCGGGTCCTGCACCGCGACGAGGGTGTGCGGGAACTCGTTCCACGATCCCTGGAAGGACAGGATGGTCAGGGTGATCAGCGCCGGCCGGGCCATCGGCAGCACCACCGACCAGAAGGTGCGGAAGACTCCGGCGCCGTCGATCCGGGCCGCCTCCTCCATGCTGACCGGGATCGACTCGAAGAACTGCTTCATGATGAACACCCCGGCCGCGTCGGCCAGCAATGGCACGATCAGGGCGGCGTAGCTGTCGTAGATGCCGAGCTGGTTGAGCACCAGGAACTTCGGGATCAGCAGCACCACACCCGGCACCGCCATCACCGCGATGATCGCCGCGAACAGCCCGGCCCGGCCCCGGAACCGCAACCGGGCCAGCGCGTACCCGGCGAGCGAATCGAGGAACACCCGGCCGAGCGTGACCAGCACGGTCACCAGCAGCGAGTTGCCCATCCACAGCGGGAACGACGTGCCGTCGAACAGGCGCTGGAAGCTGGTCAGGTCCAGCGGGTCGGGTACCGGGGAGAGCGGGTTCGCCGCCGCGTCCGGTTCGGTCTTGAACGCGTTGCCGATCTGGATGACGAACGGGTACAGGAACACCAGCGCGAAGAAGACCAGGACGGCGTACCCCACGAAGGTGGTCACCAGGCCGCGCGGCTGGCGGCGGCCGGTGGGGGCCGGCCGGGTCGGTACCCGCGGCGGTTCGGTCACCACGGCCATGTCAGGACCTCCCCGGTACGCGTCGCCGCAGCCAGCCGCGCCGAGACGGGTCGCGCTCGGCCAGCAGCCGGCGCTGCACCAGCGTCAGCACGATGATGATCAGGAACAGGACGAACGAGATCGCCGCACCCCGGCCGTAGTCGAAGTCCTGGAACGCGGTGCGGTACGACAGGTACGCCGGGGTGAGGGTGGTCTTCGCCGGGTTGCCCTGACTCATCACGTACACCTGGTCGAAGACCTGCCAGGAGCCGATCAGGCCGAGTGTCAGCACCAGGAACATGGTCGGCCGGATCATCGGCAGGGTGACGTAGCGGAACCGCTGCCAGCGGTTGGCGCCGTCCAGCGTGCCGGCCTCGTCGAGGGCGACCGGCACGCCCTGGAGGGCGGCGAGGAACATCAGCATGAACGTGCCGGAGGTGGTCCACACCACCAGCGAGATGATCGAGACCATCGCGACGCTCGGGCCGGAGAGCCAGTCCCACCAGCTCAGCCCGCCCGGCCCACCGTCGGCGAGCGCCGCCGGCGGCGAGTCCACGCCGACCACGCCCAGGAGCAGGTGCAGCACGCCACGGGAGTCGGCGAACCACTGCGGCCCGTCCAGTCCGACCATCGCCAGCAGGCTGTTGACCGCGCCGGAGCTGGAGAACATGAACAGGAACACGATGCTGATCGCCACCGAACTGGTGACCGAGGGGAAGTAGAAGGCGGTGCGGAAGAACGACTTGCCGCGCAGCATCCGGTTGTTGACGACCAGCGCGAGGAACAGCGCCAGCGCGGTCTGCGCCGGCACCACGAGCAGCACGTAGTAGATGTTGTTCCGCAGGCTGGTCATGAAGTCCTGACGGGCCAGGCCGTCGACGGTGAACAGCCGGGTGTAGTTGTCCGCGCCGATGAACGGCACCTCGGAGCGGAACGGGCTGCCCTGGCCGTTCCAGCCGGTGAGGCTGACCCAGAACGCCATCAGGATCGGCAGCAGCAGGAACAGGCCGAGGATCACCACCACCGGGGCCACGAACAGCCAGCCGGCAAGGTTCTCGGAGCCGCGTAAACCGGGACGCCGGCGCCGGGGCGCGGTGCCCGGCGACGTGGCCGGCGCCGCGAGCGCGTCGATCGCCATCACCCTCCCTCCTGAAAGGAAGGGCCCCTTCTTAACGCCTCGCGTATAGGAAGGGGCCCCTGTTAACGGCTCAGCTACCGCCGAGCGCGGCGGCGGTGTTCTTCTGCACGCGGGCCAGCAACGCCTTGGGGTCACCGTTCTTCAGACCCTGGATGCCGGTGTCGAGGTCGGCCAGCACGCTGTCCATCTTCGGCGCGTTGACCGGACCCTGGGCTTGCTCGGCGGCGTCGATGAACGCCTTGTCGGCGGGGAACGCCGCCAGGTACGCGTCGCGGGCGGACTGGCGGGACGGCATGACACCGAACGCGGTCGCGAAGGCCATCTGCTGCTCGACCGAGGTCATCGCCTCGACCAGCTTGACCGCGGCTTCCTTGTTGCTGCTCTTGGCCGCGATGCCCCAGCAGTTGGTGAAGGACAGGGTGCCCGGACCCTTGGGGCCGGCCGGCAGCGGGACCACCTTGTACTTCACGTTGGGGAAGTCGTTCTTCAGGGCGCCGGTGATCCAGTTGCCCTCGATCGTCATCACCGCCCGGCCCTTGCCGAACGCCTCGCCGGCCCAGCCGGAGTCCAGCTCCTTCGGGAACTTGGCGAGGTCGCCGGT
The DNA here is from genome assembly GCF_003626595.1 of Micromonospora endolithica. Lineage (GTDB taxonomy): Bacteria > Actinomycetota > Actinomycetes > Mycobacteriales > Micromonosporaceae > Micromonospora > Micromonospora endolithica. The sequence continues at coordinate 247,498 of NZ_RBAK01000002.1, forward strand.
GAGCAGGCCCTTGACGTACTGGAGAGCCTGGAGGTTCTCCGGGCTGTCCGCGGTGGCCTGCTTGCCGTCCGGGCTGGTGATCCAGCCGCCCGCCTGCACCATGAACGCGCCGATCCGGTCCCGGGTGTCGCCGATGACCAGCGGCACCTGACCCTTCGCCTTGATCTTCTGGGCGGTCGCGGTGAGCTGGTCCCAGGTGGTCGGCACGTCGGCGTCGGTCAGCCCGGCCTTAGCCCACAGGTCGGTGTTGATCTGAAGCGCGAGGGTGGAGAAGTCCTTCGGCGCGCAGTAGTACTTCCCGTCGTAGGTGAACGTCTCCCGCAGCCCCTGGTAGAAGTCGTCCGAATTGCTGATCTTGTCGCCGTACGGCTCCAGCGCGCCGACGCTGGCGTAGTCGGCGAAGCGCACCGCCGGCACGTAGAAGACGTCCGGCGGGTTGCCCCCGGCGAAGGCCTGCCCGAGCTGCTGGGTGAGGTCCTGGGCGGGGGTGACGGTGGCCTGGTTGCCGGTCGACGAGGCCCACTTCGCGGCGGCGTCCTGCACCGCCTTGGTCTCGGCGTCACCGGAGGAGCCGATCAGGATCTGGAGGTTGGCCGGCCCGCTGGACTGGGCCGCGTCGCCGGAGGAGTCGTCGTCGAAGCCGCTGCCGCAGGCGGCGGAGCCGAACAGGGCGACGGCCGTGAGGCCGGCCACCGCCGCCCGGGCGAGGGATCGAGGTGCCATCGGTTCTCCTGGATGGGGGACGGGATTCAGGTGGTGTGGCGCAGCACCAGCGAGGGCTGGAGCAGAACGTGGTCGGTGGCGGGGTGCGAGCCGTCGAGGACGGCGGTGAGCAGGTCGACGCACCGGGCGGCGGCCTCGCCGAGGGGTTGACTGACGCTGGACAGGCCGATCGCCCCGGCGACGGGGGTGTCGTCGAAGCCGATGACCGGCACGGCGGGGGTGCGGGCGCGGACGGCCTGGAGGGCGCCGAGGGCGAGCGAGTCGCTGGCACAGACCAGCGCCGTCGGCGTGGCCCGGTCGAGCAGCTCACGCGCCACCCGCTCCCCCTCGGCGATGCCGTCGGGGGTCTGCCGGTCCAGGCCGACCGGGTCGACGCCGGCGGCGACCAGGGACCGGTGCCAGCCGGTACGCCGGTCGTCGCCGACGCCGGAGCCGGCCGGCCAGCCGACGAAGCCGATCCGGCGGTGGCCGGCGGCCAGCAGGTGCGCCGTGGCGGCGGCGGTGCCGGCCGCCCCGTCGACGTCGACCCAGGGGTGCGACTCGGGGGCGTCCCACGGCCGGCCGAAGGTCACGAACGGCACGCCGCGGGCGGCCAACCAGGCGGTACGCGGGTCGCCGTGGTCGGTGCCGGTCAGTACGAAGGCGTCCAGTTCGTAGGAGCTGAGCAGGTCGTCGTAGGTGGCGATCTCCTGCTGGTCGTCGGTGGCGGTGTAGAGCATGGTGCGGTAGCCGGCGGTCTCCGCGGTCTCGGTGAGGCCGTGCAGGAACCGGTCCAGCACCGAGCCGTTGATGCCGTCGCGGGTGGGTTCGATGCGTACCGCGATCAGCCGTGACCGTCCGGTCCGCATCTGGCGGGCGGCCTGGTTGGCGCGGTAGCCCAGGGCCGCGATCGCCTCCTGCACCCGCAGCCGGGTCTCCTCGCGCACGATGTGCGGCGCGTTGAGCACGTTGGAGACGGTCTGCCGACTGACCCGCGCCCGCCGGGCCACCGTCGCGATGGTCACCTTTTCTGGCACCTGACCCCCCTCGCGGTCTTGAACGATCCAATTTGGATGGGGCAAGATTGGATCGTTCAAGTTGCTGGAATGTTTCGCACTTTGCACCGCACCGGGGCCGCCTGTCAAGAGAGCGGCACCGCCGAGATCGATCTGGAGCCGCGTCGTGACCGAGCGCCATCTGCAACCCCTCCTGCACGACCTGGCGGGGGTGGTCCTCGCGCCGACCAGCGCGCTGGGCGACGCGACCGGGCAGATCCGCCCGGTCGGTGTCCAGGGCGTCTTCCACGCCGACAGCCGCGTCCTCGCCCGCGCCGAGCTGCGGGTCGACGACCGGGAGCCGGACAGCGTCGCGGCCGGTGCCGACGGACCACACGGGGCACGGTTCGTCGGCCTGACCCGGTGGCTCGGCGACCCGACCCCCGACCCGACGGTACGGATCGAACGGCTCCGCCGGCTGGACCCACGAGGGCTCACCGAGGAACTGCGGATGGTGTCCACCGCCACCGTCGACGTCCGGGCCACCGTCACCGTCGACCTCGGCTGCGACCTGGCGCCGATCGCGGTGGTCAAGTCCGGCGGCACGGCACCGGCCCTGGAGGCCAAGGCCGACGGGGCAGGCCGGCTGACCTGGTCGGGCGACGGCACGACGGTCACCGTGGCCGCCGACGGCGCGGACGTCGACACCACCGGCGACCGGGCCACCGCCCCGCGACTGGCCTGGCCGGTCACCCTCGCCCCGGGCGGCACCACCACCCTGCGGTGGCGGCTCACCGTCACCGACCCGCACGCCGTCGTGGTCTGCCCGCCCGGCGAGCCGGGCTGGGCCGATCCGGAGGTACGCGCCGACGACCGCCGCCTCACCCGCCTGCTCGACCGGTCCCTGGCCGACCTGCGCGGGCTGCGGCTGGCCGACCCGGCCGCCCCACGGGACGAGTTCCTCGGCGCCGGGGTGCCGTGGTTCCTCACCCTCTTCGGCCGGGACAGCCTCTGGGCCGCCCGGATGATGCTGCCGCTCGGCACCGACCTGGCCGCCGGGACGCTCCGGGTGCTCGCCCGCCGGCAGGGCGGCCGGGTGGACCCGACCACCGGCGAGGCCCCCGGCAAGATCCTCCACGAACTGCGCCGGCACGAGTTCGCCATGCTCGACGACCCGTTGCGCCTGCCCCCGGCCTACTACGGCACCGTCGACGCCACCATGCTGTGGATCAACCTGTTGCACGACGCGTGGCGCTGGGGCCTGCCCGACGACCGGGTCGCGCCGCTGCTGCCGTACCTGGAGGCGGCGCTGGGCTGGCTCGCCGACCACGCCGACGCCGACGGCGACGGGCTGGTCGAGTACGTCGACCGCACCGGCCACGGCCTGTCCAACCAGGGCTGGAAGGACTCCGGCGACGCGGTGCGGTTCCGCGACGGCCGGATCGCCGAGGCACCGATCGTGCTGGCCGAGGTGCAGGGCTACGCGTACGAGGCGGCCCGCAACGGCGCCGCCCTGCTCGACGCGTTCGGCCGGCCCGGTGCCGACCGCTGGCGCGCCTACGGCGACCGGCTGGCCGCCCGCTTCCGCGCGGCGTTCTGGGTCGACGGCCGGTACGGACCGCAGCCCGCCCTCGCGCTGGACCGGGACAAGCGCCCGGTCGACTCGCTGACCAGCAACATCGGCCACCTGCTCGGCACCGGCCTGCTCAGCGCCGAGGAGGAGGCGCAGGTCGCCGGGCTGCTCACCACCGAGGCGCTGGCCGGCGGATTCGGGCTGCGCACGATGTCCACCGACGACGCCGGGTTCAGCCCGCTGTCGTACCACTGCGGTTCGATCTGGACCCACGACACCGCGATCGTGCTCGCGGGCCTGGCCCGGGCCGGCTTCCATGCCGCCGCCCTCGGGTTCGCCGAGGGCCTGCTCGCGGCGGCCGAGGCGTTCGACTACCGGCTGCCCGAGCTGTACGGCGGCGACGACCGCGACCTGCTCGGCCGCCCGGTGCCGTACCCGGCGGCGTGCCGGCCGCAGGCGTGGTCGGCGGCGAGCGCGGTGCTGCTGCTCCAGGCCGCCGCCGGCCTCTACCCGGACGTGCCGGCCGGCACGGTGCGCCTCGCCCCGCTGGCCGGACCGGAGCTGGGCGCGGTCTCCGTCTCCGGCCTGCGCGTGGCCGGTTCGTCGACGGGAGTCACGGTCGACCGGGACGGCAGCGCCTCGGTCGTCGGCCTGCCGGCCGGCCTCCGCCTCACCGGAGCCTCCATCCCCACCCCCCGCAGGGCGGTCGGCGCGGATCGGTGACGGCTCAGCGGTACGACGACCGGCGTGTCGGACCGCTCAGCCGGCACCGATCAGGGGATCAGGCGAGGAGGGGATCAGTCGAGCAGGGCGTCCAGGCCGATGGTGAGACCGGGGCGGTGGCGGACGGCGCGGACGGCCAGCAGCACACCGGGCATGAAGGAGGCCCGGTCGAACGAGTCGTGCCGGATGGTCAGCGTCTCGCCGGTGGTGCCGAACAGCACCTCCTGATGGGCGACGAGGCCGGTGGCCCGGACGGCGTGCACGCGTACGCCGTCGATGTCGGCGCCTCGGGCACCGGCCACCTCGTCCTTGGTGGCGTCCGGCACCGGCCCCAGACCGGCCTCGGCCCGGGCGGCGGCGATCAGTCGGGCGGTGTGCGTCGCGGTGCCGCTGGGCGCGTCGAGCTTACGAGGGTGGTGCTGCTCGATGATCTCGACCGACTCGAAGTGCCGGGCCGCGCGGGCGGCGAACTGCATCATCAGCACCGCGCCGATGCCGAAGTTCGGGGCGATGACGACGCCGACGCCGGGCTTGCGCTCCAGCCAGCCGCGCACCCGGTCCAGGCGCTGCTCGGTGAAGCCGGTGGTGCCCACCACCGCGCTGATGCCCTGGTCGATGCACCAGTGCAGGTTGTCCATGACGACGTCCGGGGTGGTGAAGTCGACGACCACCTCGGCACCGGCGTCGGAGGCGTTGAACAGCCAGTCACCCTGGTCGACCATGGCGACCAGGTCCATGTCGGAGGCCCCGTCGACGGCCTTGCAGACCTCGATGCCCATCCGGCCCCGCGCGCCCAGCACGCCGACCCGGATCGGCTCGGTCGGGCTCTTCTCCTGCTCGTCAGTCACGGGGCACAACCTATCCCAATCGGGACTCGACGCACCCCGGGGGATCAGGACCTGGGACCGGCGGTGGGGCTGCTCAGGCGGTGAAGTCCCCGGCGCCGAACGGGCCGACCACGGCCAGGGACATCGGCCGGCTCAGCAACTCACCGGCGAGGGTGTTGACGTCGTCCAGGGTGACCGCGTCCACCCGGGAGAGCAGCTCGTCGACCGGCATCAGGTCGCCGTAGAGCAGCTCCCCCTTGGCCAGCCGACTCATCCGCGAGCCGGTGTCCTCCAGGCCGAGGACGAACGAGCCCTTGCTCATCCCCTTGCCCCGGGCCAGCTCGTCGGCGGTGATCCCGTCGGCGGCCACCCGGGACAGCTCGGCCCGGGTCAGGTCCAGGACCTCGTCGACCTTGCCCGGCGCGCAGCCGGCGTAGACGGCGAAGAGGCCACTGTCGGCGTACTGGCTGGCGTAGGAGTAGACCGAGTAGGCCAGGCCGCGCTGCTCGCGGATCTCCTGGAACAGCCGGCTGGACATGCCGCCACCGAGGACGTTGTTGAGCACCCCGAGGGCGAACCGGCGTTCGTCCAGCCGATCGATGCCGGGGCAACCGAGGATCACGTGCGCCTGCTCGGTCTCCTTGGCCTCCACCACCGTGGTGGCCGGCTTCGTGCGTACCGCCGAGCCGGTGGACCGGTGCGCGGCCGGAGCGGCCGGCGCGGTGTCCAGCGGTGTCCCCCGCAGCGCCTGCCGGACCAGCTTGACCACGGCGGCGTGGTCGAGGTTGCCGGCGGCGGCGATGACGATCTGCGGCGCGACGTAGCGCCGCCGGTAGAAGCTCTGGATCTGGCGGCGGCTCATCGGGGTGACCGTCTCCTCGGTGCCGGAGATCAGCCGACCGAGAGGGTGGTCACCGTAGACGGCCCGGGCGAAGAGGTCGTGCACCTCGTCACCGGGCTCGTCGTCGTGCATGGCGATCTCCTCCAGGATCACGCCCCGCTCGGTCTCCACGTCGGCCGGCGCCAGCACCGAATCGGCGACCAGATCGCACATGACGTCGATGGCCAGCGGCAGGTCCTCGTCGAGCACCCGCGCGTAGTAGCAGGTGTATTCCTTCGTGGTGAAGGCGTTCGTCTCGCCGCCCACCGCCTCGATCGACGAGGAGATCTCCAACGCGTCGCGCTTGTTGGTGCCCTTGAAGAGCAGGTGCTCCAGGAAGTGCGCCGCGCCGGCCTGCGGGCCGGTCTCGTCGCGGGACCCGACCGCCACCCAGATGCCGAAGGAGACGCTGCGCATCGTCGGGATGGCCTCGGTGAGCACCCGCAGGCCGCTGGGCAGCACGGTCCGGCGGACCGTGCCACCCAGCGGGTCGTCGGTGAGCGTCCGGGTCACCGCCCGGCCGGCGCCACCGGCGCGGGCGGCCCCGGTGGCGCGGGACGACGCCACCCCCCGTCGATCCGGCGGAAACGGCGCACGACTGGCCCGACTCACGTGTTGCTCCCAGATCGACGAGGGGTGGGTGGTGCTGTGGTGCTACGGCTCAGCTGTGCCGGGTGCGCCGACGCGGGCGCTCGCCGCCGTCGCCGCCCTCGCCACCGCCCGGACCGCGCTCACCGCGCTCCGGGCCACGGCTGCCCCGGTCCCGGTCGCCCCGGTCCCGCGGGCCCCGGTCACCCCGGTCCCGCGCCGGCGGGCGCTCGCCCTCGGCGGCCTCACCGGCGGCCGGCGCCTCGGCGCCCTCCGGCCGGACCTTGTCCAGGTAGATCTTGCCGCGGGCGTCGATGTCCGCGATCTCCACCTCGACCCGGTCACCGACGTTGAGGAAGTCCTCGACCTTCTCGACCCGCTTGCCGTCGCCCACCTTGGAGATGTGCAGCAGGCCGTCGCGGCCGGGAAGCAGCGAGATGAACGCACCGAACGGGGCGGTCTTGACCACCGTGCCGAGGAACCGCTCGCCCGCCTTGGGCAGCGTCGGGTTGGCGATCCCGTTGATCCGGTCCACCGCCGCCTGGGCCGACGGCCCGTTGGTGGCGCCGACGTAGATGGTGCCGTCGTCCTCGATCGAGATCTCGGCGCCGGTCTCGTCCTGGATGGCGTTGATGGTCTGACCCTTCGGGCCGATCACCATGCCGATCTTGTCCACCGGGATCTTGACGGTGGTGACCCGCGGCGCGTACTCCGACATCTCGGCCGGGGACTCGATCGCCGCCTGCATCACGCCGAGGATCGTCTGGCGGGCCTCGTTCGCCTGCTGGAGCGCGGCGGCCAGCACGTCCGACGGGATGCCGTCGAGCTTGGTGTCGAGCTGGAGCGCGGTGACGTAGTCCGGCGTGCCGGCGACCTTGAAGTCCATGTCACCGAACGCGTCCTCGGCACCGAGGATGTCGGTCAGCGTCACGTACTCGGTCTTGCCGTCGACCTCGTCGGAGATGAGGCCCATCGCGATGCCGGCGACCGGCGCCTTCAGCGGCACACCGGCGGACAGCAGCGCCAGCGTCGAGGCGCAGACCGAACCCATCGAGGTGGAGCCGTTGGAGCCGAGCGCCTCGGAGACCTGCCGGATGGCGTACGGGAACTCCTCGCGCGACGGCAGCACCGGGACCAGCGCCCGCTCGGCGAGCGCGCCGTGGCCGATCTCGCGCCGCTTCGGCGAGCCGACGCGACCGGTCTCACCGGTGGAGTACGGCGGGAAGTTGTAGTTGTGCATGTAGCGCTTGCGGTTCTCCGGGGAGAGCGTGTCGACCATCTGCTCCATACGCAGCATGTTGAGCGTGGTGACACCCAGGATCTGGGTCTCGCCCCGCTCGAACAGGGCCGAGCCGTGCACCCGCGGCAGCACGCCGACCTCGGCGGTCAGCGGGCGGATGTCCCGCGGGCCGCGCCCGTCGATGCGGACCTGCTCGCGCAGGACCCGGTTGCGGACCTCGGACTTGGTCAGCGACCGGAAAGCGGCGGACAGCTCCTTCTCCCGGCCCTCGAAGCGCGGGCCCAGCTCCTCGGCGACCTTGGCCTTGATCCGGTCCAGGGCCTCCTCGCGGTCCGCCTTGCCGGCGATCTTGAGGGCCTCGGTGACGTCGGCGCGGGCCACGTCGGTCACCGCCGCGTAGACGTCGTCCTGGTAGTCCAGGAACACCGGGAACACGGCGACCGGCTTGGCGGCGACCTCGGCCAGCTCGCTCTGCGCGCGGCACAGCTCGCGGATCGCCGGCTTGGCGGCCTCCAGGCCGCTGGCCACGATCTCCTCGGTCGGGGCGGTGGCCCCACCGGCGATCAGGGTCACCGCGTTCGGCGTCGCCTCGGCCTCGACCATCATGATCGCGACGTCACCGTCGGCGAGGGTGCGGCCGGCCACCACCATGTCGAAGGTGGCCCGGGCCAGCTCCTCCAGGGTCGGGAAGGCGACCCACTGGCCGTCCACGTGCGCGACCCGGGTCGCCCCGATCGGGCCGGAGAACGGCAGGCCGGAGAGCTTGGTCGACATCGAGGCGGCGTTGATGGCCACCACGTCGTACGGGTGCTGCGGGTCGAGCGCGAGGATGGTCTCGACGACCTGGACCTCGTTGCGCAGGCCCTTGACGAACGACGGGCGCAGCGGCCGGTCGATCAGCCGGCAGGTGAGGATGGCGTCCTCGCTGGGCCGGCCCTCGCGGCGGAAGAACGAGCCGGGGATCCGGCCCGCGGCGTACATCCGCTCCTCCACGTCGACGGTCAGCGGGAAGAAGTCGAACTGCTCCTTCGGCTGCTTGCCGGCGGTGGTGGCGGAGAGGACGACCGTCTCGCCGAGCTGGGCGACGACGGAGCCGGCGGCCTGCCGGGCCAGCCGGCCGGTGGAGAAGGTGATCTCACGGGTGCCGAAGGACCCGTTGTCGATCACTGCGGTGCGGGATTCCGTGCCGAGGTTGGTCTCGGTCATGTGCGGTGATGCTCCTTCGCGTCGTGGGCCCACGACACCGGAGCTGCTCAGACGGCCGGTCTTCGATCGAAGCGCCCGGGTGGCCGGCATGATGCCGGGATTCCCGGGGGCCACTACCGGAGACCGGTACGCTGACCGGCTCCCTGTCGGGTGGTCGCGCGGCCCTGTTCTTCTGTGGTACGCGGATCGGGGGAGCGGCCCGGTCGGGCCACTCCCCCGTCACGTCATCGGCGCAGGCCGAGCCGCTCGATGAGCGACCGGTAGCGGTTGATGTCCTTCTTCTGGACGTAGTTGAGCAGCCGGCGGCGACGGCCGACCAGCAGCAGCAGCCCACGGCGGCTGTGGTGGTCGTGCTTGTGCACCTTCAGGTGCTCGGTGAGCTCCGCGATCCGCTTGGTCAGGACCGCGACCTGCACCTCCGGCGAACCGGTGTCGCCCTCGGCGGTCGCGTACTCCGTGCGGATCTTGGCCTTGGCTTCCTGGTCGAGCGCCATGTTCTCCCTGTTTCGGTGGGTTGTCCAATGATGTCCGTCGTGTCGGGCTCTCGCACCGTGGAACGGACCGGTTCCTCGCACCCGCGGCGTCGTGCAGGCACGCGAGGCACCACGTCGGTCAGCCGACGTCTTGGGCAAGACTACCAGGATTGTCCGGAGCCACCGGACGAGGCCGCCCCGGACCGCCCGCGCCGTCCCCCCGGACCGGCCGCGCGGGCCCCCGGTCGCCCGCCCGCCGGGCCCGGTCGGGACGGTCAGGCCAGCGCCCGCCGGGTGCGTTCGACGTCCTGCCGGATCTGGGCGATCAACGGATCGACCCCCTGGTAGCGGATCTGCCCGCGCAGGTGCGCCACGAAGTCCAGGGCGAGACGCTCGCCGTAGAGGTCGCCGTCGAAGTCCAGCACGTACGCCTCGACCCGCCGCTCCCGACCGGAGAAGGTGGGGTTGGTGCCGATCGACACCGCCGCCATCAGCGGTTCCGGCCGGCCCCGGCGGATCAGCCGGGCCGCGTAGATGCCGTCGGCGGGCACCGCCGCGTACCGGTGGCACAGCAGGTTGGCGGTGGGGAAGCCCAGTTCCCTCCCGCGCTGGTCGCCCCGGACCACGACGCCCTCCAGACGGTGCGGCCGGCCCAGCGCGGCGGCCGCCGCGCCCACGTCGCCCGCGTCGACGCAGGAGCGGATGTAGGTGGAGGAGAAGACCGTCCCCGACTCGGCAACCAGGGGCGCGCCCTCGACCCCGAAGCCGAACGTCCGGCCGAGCCGTTCCAGCAGCGCCACGTCGCCGGCCGCCTTGTGCCCGAAGCGGAAATTGCTGCCCACCACCACCCCGGCGGCGTGCAGGTGCGCGACGAGGATGTCGTGCACGAACTCCTCGGCGGGCAGCCGGGAGAACTCGGGGGTGAACGGCACCACGCAGAGCACGTCCGTGCCGAGCGCCTCGATCAGCTCCGCCTTCCGGGCCGGCTCGGTGAGCACGGCCGGATGGGAGCCGGGTCGGACCACCTCGGCCGGGTGCGGGTCGAAGGTGAGCACCACCGACTGCACACCCGACTCGCGGGCGCGCGTCACGGTGTGCGCGATGGTCGCCTGGTGCCCCTTGTGCACGCCGTCGAAGACCCCGATGGTGACGACCGAGCGCCCCCACCCACCGGGCGTCGCGTCGTACCCCCGCCACCGCTGCATCGCTCTCCTCCGGTAAGGAAGGGCCCCTTCTTAACGCCTGGTGCCTGGGAAGGGCCCCTTGTTAACACTCGTCCGACGAACACCGCACCGCCGCCGACGCGGGTGGCGGCACTCGGTCAGGCCGGGGCGAGCACGATCTCCGCGCGGGCCCGGCCGTCCCGCTCGCTGACGATAGCGAGGAGTCCCCCGGCCGGGTCGAACACCGCGTACGGTCCGGCGATCCCGACCGGTTCGAGCGGCCCGCCGTGGGAGAGCGTCACGGCCTCGGCGGCGTCCGCCTCCCGGCGCGGGAAGAACCGGTCGGCCGCCGCGGCGAGCGGAAGGTTGACCACCTCGGGCGCACGGGCCTCCAGGTCGTCGAGGGTGGCGGCCTCCGCGAGGGAGAAGCCACCCACGGCGGTACGCCGCAGCGCGGTCAGGTGGCCACCGACGCCCAGCGCCAGCCCCGCGTCCCGGGCGAGGGCCCGGATGTACGTGCCGGAGGAGCAGGTCACGTCGACGTCCACGTCGACCACGTCCGGCTGGTCGCGACGGACCGCCAGCACGTCCAGCCGGGAGACGGTGACCCGCCGGGCGGGCAGCTCGACGCTCTCCCCGTCGCGGACCCGCTTGTACGCCCGCTGGCCGTCGATCTTGATGGCACTGACCGCGCTGGGCACCTGGTCGATCTCGCCGGTGAGGGCGGCGAAGGCGGCCCGGACCGCCTCGTCGGTCACCGTCCCGGCGGGCGTGCTGGCGATCACGTCGCCCTCGGCGTCGTCGGTGACGGTGGCCTGCCCGAGCCGGACGGTGGCGGTGTAGCTCTTGCCCGCCCCGATCACGTACGTCAGCAGGCGGGTGGCCCGGCCCACGCCGATCACCAGGACGCCGGTGGCCATCGGGTCCAGGGTGCCGCCGTGGCCGACCCGGCGGGTCCGCGCCAGCCGGCGGATCCGCGCCACCACGTCGTGCGACGTCATGCCGCCCGGCTTGTCCACCACGATCAGACCGTCAGTGCTCACGACCGGCAAGCCTGCCAGACCGCCCGGGGCGGGCCGGTGCCGGTACGCCCGGAGAAAACGGGTCGGTGTGGCTGGCCGCATCCTGCCACCATGTACTCAGTGACATTCGTCGGTACGGCGGGTGTCCGGGACCACGGGGAGACATCGATGCCAGACACCCAGGACCGCCGCACGGATCCGGCCGACCGGCGCTGGCTGCGGGCACCGCAGCAACCGTCCGTCCTGCCGGACTGGATGCGCGACCCGCCGCCGCCGCGCCGCACCCTCGGCGACCGGATCGCCGGCGCGGTCGGGTCGCTGCCCGGCGCGCGCCGGCTCCGCGAGCGCCGGTGGGCCCGCGAGCAGCGCCAGAAGCTCTACCAGCGCTACCCGAACACGGTGAAGGTGGTCGCCTTCTTCCTCTGTTGGGCGGTGGCGTTGCTGCTGGTGCTCACCGTCTACGGCCTCATGCAGCTGGCCTGACCGGCCCGTTCTCCGGCGGCGGGCGGCCCCGGTCAGGCACGTACCGCGCCCACCACCGCCCAGCCGCCGGAGCGCAGCCGCAGCAGCAGGGCGACCAGGCGGATCACCACGAAGAGGGTGAGCCCGGCCCAGATGCCGCCCAGCCCGAGGTCCAGCGCGTACGTCACCCAGATCGCGGGCAGGAACCCGCCCAGCGCCGCGACGATGGTGAGGTTGCGCAGGTAGCGCACATCGCCCGCGCCGATCAGCACCCCGTCCAGGGCGAAGACCACGCCGGCCAGCGGCAGCATCGCCACGAACCACGGCCAGGCGACCAGCGCCTGCCCGCGTACCTCCGGGTCGGAGCTGAACCAACCCGGCACCACGCCCGCGCCCGCGGCCACCAGCACGGCGAACGCCGCGCCGCAGACCGCGCCGAGCAGGCCGATCCGGCGGGCAAGCGCCCGGGCGGTGACGTCGTCGCCGGCGCCCAGCGCGGCGCCGACCAGTGCCTGCGCGGCGATGGCGAGCGCGTCGAGCACCAGCGCGGTGAAGAACCACAGCTGCAACGCGATCTGGTGGGCGCCGACCGCGGCGGCTCCGAAGCGGGCCGCTACCGCGGTGGCGGAGAGGAAGCTGGCCTGGAAGGCGACGCCCCGGATCAGCAGGTCGCGGCTGAGCACCAGTTGCTGCCGGATGACCGCCGGCCGGGGGCGCAGCGGCACCCGCTCGGCGACCAGCGCGCCGACGAAGAGCAGGCCGCCGAGGGTCTGCGCGGCCACGTTGGCCACCGCCGAGCCGATCAGGCCCAGCCCGGCGGGATAGACCAGCAGGGGGCAGAGCACCGCGGAGAGCAGGTTGGGCCCGAGGACGAACCACAGCGGCCGACGGGTGTCCTGGATGCCGCGCAGCCAGCCGTTGCCGGCGGCGGCGAGCAGCAGGCCGGGAGCGCCCAGCGCCGCGACCCGCAACCACTGCGCGGCGGCGTCGGCCACCGCGCCGCCGTCCCCGGCGAGGGTACGCGCGAGCGCGCCAGCGCCGAGCTGCATCCCGACCGCGACCAGCACCCCGACGCCCAGCGCCAGCCACGACGACTGGACTCCCTCGGCCACCGCCGCGGCCCGGTCACCCGACCCGAAGCGCCGGGCCGACCGCCCGGTGGTGCCGTACGCGACCACGGTGCCGATCCAGGCGATGAGTGTCAGCACCGTGCCGCCGACGGCGAGCGCGGCCAGCGGGACCCGGCCGAGGTGCCCGACGACGGCCGTGTCGACCAGGACGTAGAGCGGCTCGGCGGCCAGGACCACGAGGGCCGGCAGGGCGAGCGCGGCGATCCGGCGCGGGGAGGCGGGTCGCGCGACGGTCACGGCGGGCTGGCTCATCGCCGCCGATCCTGGCACGGATGAGGTAAGGGTTGCAACCGTGAACGCTGCTTACCGCAGTGGTGCGGCACGGCTGCCCCGAGGGTCGACGTCGGCCGTGGACGGCGTGGGCCGTCCAGCCGGCGTCAACCAATCGGGCGGAGGGTCACTGGCGGGTGTCCATCGACGTCTGCAGGGCGCGACGCATCTGCTCGCGAGCGTCGTCGGTGGACTCGGGCTTGGGCTTGTTCGGCATGGTGGTGATCCCTTCCAGGGCGTGGGTCACCGGAGGACGGCGACGCGCACGGATGGTCCTGCTGGGGCGCCGGCGGCGGTCCGGGATCACCGGCAACGGCCGAGAGGGCGACACGAGCCCGGGTCGGTCCGACCCTGGAGGGAGGCGACGCCGGGTGTGGCCCCACCGCCCACGACCGGCGGCACCAGGGGTCACCGGCCAGTTCCCAAGCTATCGTTCAGGTCCACATACTGCCCAGGCTTCCCGCCATGCGGACACCCCGGTCCAGCCCTCAACGGGCCAGGAAGTGCCAGCCCAGCCACCACCAGAAGCCGAAGAGTCCGATCCGGCCCACCGGCACCGAACCCACCTCGTACCGCATCACGTAGGCGCAGACGTCGCTCAGGGTGGGAATCCGCGACCCCTCCCGACGGGCCGCCCACTCCACCGCGGCGAAGAGCACCAGCGATGCCAGGAAGCCGCCGATGGCCAGGGTCCGCATCATCGCCGCACCAACCCCCAGAACGCGGACAGCCAGGCCAGCCAGGCCGCCGAGCGGATCAGCCGGTCCTCCAGCAACGGGTCGGCCAACCGCGAGAAGGTGGGGAAGTCGTCACCGGCGGCCAGCACGAACGTGGCCCCCTCGAACACCCCGAACACCACCACCGGCAGCGCCCACCAGGCCGCTCCGGCGCCCAGCCGGTACGGGGCGGGCCGGCGCGGCACCCGGTTGCTCAGACCGAGCCAGATCAGCGCCCCGCCGGTGCCGAGCGTGTAGAGATTGGCCTCGGTCGAGAAGGACGCGAACCGGCCGCCGACCAATGAGAGGCAGACGAGCACCGGCACGGCCACGGCCGGCCGGTCCCAGACGCGCGGCGCCTCGACGGTGAGCTCGTGGGGTTGCTCCATCCTGCGATTCTCCCCGTGTTCATCGACCGTCGGAAGGTGGACACTCCCCGGACCTGTCCCTGATCTTCCACCGTCGACCGCCGGCTCAGGCCCCCGGCGTGATCAGCGCACCGTCCAACTGAACGCGGATGCTCCCGACCACGTCGGCGGCGGTGCCGAGCCCGGTGAAACCGGCGGCGAACCGGTGCCCGCCGCCGCCCAGCGCCACCGCCACCCGGGACACGTCGACGGCGCCCTTGCTGCGCATGGAGACCGCCCACTCGCCGGGCCCGGTCTGCTTGACGACGCAGCTCACGTCCGCCTCGGCGGTGCACCGCACCGAGTCGATCAACGCCTCCAGCACGTACGGGCGCTGGTCGTGCCGGGTCAGGTCGTCCAGGGTCGCGTACGTCCAGACCAGACCGTGGCCGCCGGCCGCCGCCGGCTCCAGCCGGGCCCGGCTGAGCACCTCGCCGAAGAGCCGTACGGCGCCGAACGGGCGGGTGTCGAAGATCCGCCGGGAGATGTCACCGGGGCGGATCCCGGTGGCCAGCAGCCGGCCGGCCATCGCGTGCACCGCCGGGGTGGTCGCCTCGAAGCGGAACGAGCCGGTGTCGGTGCTGAGCGCCACATAGAGACACTCGGCGATGCCCGCGTCCAACGGCACCCCGAGGCGGGCCAGCAACTCCTCGACCACCACCGAGGTGGCGGCGGCGTGCGGGTCCACCAGGTTGACGTGACCGAACCGGGTGTTCGACGCGTGATGGTCGAGCACCAGCGCGGTGCCGGCCGTCTCCAGCCGGTCGACCAGCTCACCGAGGCGGGACTCGCTGGCCGCGTCGAAACAGATCACCAGATCCGGATCGGCGTACGCCTCGGTGGCCGGGACGAGCAGGTCGAGCCCCGGCAGACCGCGGAACGGCTCCGGCACCTCGGGCGGTCCGGGGAAGGTCGCCCGCAACCGCCGGAGGCCCCGCCGGCGCAGCCCGAGCCCGAAGCCGAGCATGCTGCCCAGCGCGTCGCCGTCCGGGTTGACGTGGCAGATCAGCTGCACCCGGCCGTCCGGCGGCAGGTCCTCGACGGCCGCGACCGCGGCGGCCCAGTCGGCCTCGGCCGGTCCCGATCCGGACGATCCCGCACCGGCCGGGACATGGTCGACCGTCCGGCCGGTCGGGTCGACCGCGGACGCGGTCACCGCCCGGTCCGCGGCGCGGCGTCGTCCTTGTCGTCCCCGGCGTCCGTCGTGCCGTCCTCGGCCGCGTCGTCGTCCTCGTCCAGCCGGTACGGCTGCGGCTCGCCCGCGTACTCGGCGCGGGCGGCCAGCCGCTGCACCTCGGCGTCGGCGTTGCGCGCCTGCGCGAGCAGGTCGTCGATGTGCTTGACCTGGTCCTGGACGTCGTCCAGGACGAAGGTGAGCGTCGGCGAGTGCCGCAGCCCGAGCGCCTTGCCGACCGTGCTGCGCAGCAGGCCCTTCGCGCTCTCCAGCGCCGCCGCCGTGCCCGCCTGGGCGGCCGAGTCGCCGAGCACGGTGTAGAAGACGGTCGCGTCGCGCAGATCGGCGGTGATCCGGGCGTCGGTGATCGTGATCATGCCGAGCCGGGGGTCCTTGATCTGGCTCCGCACCACCGACGCGACCAGTTCACGCACTCGCTCCGCGTGCCGGCGTACCTTGGCCGGATCCGACATCTCGCCCACCTCCACGGCGTCCCGCTCCCGGCCTCCGACCGACGCAGAGCGTCACCCCGGCCGACCGGCCAACAACTCTGCACACTACCTTCGCGACCGGTGCCACCGCGCGTCGCCGCCGGTGGCGCCGACCACGCCCCGCGGCGCGGGAGCCTCAGTCGTCGTCGCCGTGCAGACGGCGGCGCACGGAGAGCAACTCCACCTCGGGCCGGCCGGCCACCAGGCGCTCACAGGAGTCGAGCACCTCGCGGACGTGCGCCGGCTCGGCGGCCACCACCGCCACCGCGATCTCCGCCCGACCGTGCAGGTCGAGCGCCCCCACCTCGGCGGCCGACACCTCGAAGCGCCGGAGCGCCGCGACGATGGGCCGAACATATGATCTCTTGGCCTTGAGCGACCGTGAGTCGCCCGGCAGCAGCAGGTCGAAGACCGCGGTTCCGGTGAACATCACCTCAGGACGTTACGGACACCCCTGGACATGATCAAGGGGTTTACGCCGGTCCGGCGTAAACCCCTCGACCACCTGTCTCAGCCGCGGATCAGGCGCGAACCTTCTCCCGCATCTCGAAGGTCTCGATGATGTCGCCGACCTGGACGTTGTTGTAACCACCCAGGGTCAGACCACACTCGAAGCCCTCGCGGACCTCCGTGGCGTCGTCCTTGAACCGCTTGAGCGAGCTGATGGTGATGTTGTCCGCCACCACCGCCCCGTCACGCAGCAGCCGCGCCTTGGCGTTACGCCGGATGACACCCGACCGGACGATGCAACCGGAGATGTTGCCGACCTTGGACGAGCGGAAGACGTCGCGGATCTCCGCGGTGCCCAGCTCGACCTCCTCGTACTCCGGCTTGAGCAGGCCCTTGAGCGCCGCCTCGATCTCCTCGATGGCCTGGTAGATCACCGTGTAGTAGCGGATCTCCACACCCTCGCGGTCGGCCATCTCGCGGACCTTGTTGGAGGCCCGCACGTTGAAGCCGATGATCGTGACCGGCTCCGACGAGGCGCTGGCCAGCATGACGTTGCTCTCGGTGATCGCACCGACGCCCCGGTCGAGGACCTTGAGCTGGACCTCCTCGGGGATGTCGAGGTTGAACAGCGCGTCCTCGAGCGCCTCCACGGAACCGGAGACGTCGCCCTTGAGCACCAGGTTGAGCGAGGTCTTCTCGCCCTCCTTGAGCTGCTCCATGAGCGTCTCGAGGGTCGCCCGGCCACGGGAGTTGGCGAATGCCGCCGCCCGCCGCCGTGCCTGCCGCTGCTCGGCGATCTGCCGCACCGTGCGGTCGTCCGCCGCGGCGAGGAAGGTGTCGCCGGCGCTCGGCACCGCGGTCAGACCGAGGACCAGGACCGGACGTGCCGGACCCGCCTCGGCGACCTGGTTGCCGTTCTCGTCGAGCATCGCCCGAACCCGGCCGTGCGCCCCACCGGCGACGATCGAGTCGCCCGCCCGCAGGGTGCCCTTCTGCACCAGCACCGTCGCCACCGCACCGCGGCCCTTGTCCAGGTGCGCCTCGATGGCCACACCCTGTGCCGGCCCGTCGATCGGAGCGGTCAGCTCCAGCGACGCGTCGGCGGTCAGCAGTACGGCCTCGAGAAGTTCCTCGATGCCGGTGCCCGGCTTGGCCGCCACGTTGACGAACATGGTCTCGCCGCCGTACTCCTCGGCGACCAGGCCGTACTCGGTCAGCTGCTGGCGGACCTTGTCCGGGTTGGCCTCCGGCTTGTCGACCTTGTTGACCGCCACCACGATCGGCACGTCGGCCGCCTTGGCGTGGTTCAACGCCTCGATGGTCTGCGGCATCACGCCGTCGTCGGCGGCGACCACCAGGATCACCACGTCGGTGACCTGGGCACCACGGGCACGCATGGCGGTGAACGCCTCGTGACCCGGGGTGTCGATGAAGGTCACCGCGCGGTCGTCGCCCTCGTGCGGAACGTGGACCTGGTAGGCACCGATGTGCTGGGTGATGCCACCGGCCTCGCCGGCCACCACGTTCGCCTTGCGGATCGCGTCGAGCAGCTTGGTCTTACCGTGATCGACGTGACCCATGACGGTCACCACCGGCGCGCGACTGACCAGGCGCTCCTGGGCGACCTCGGCGTCGAGGTCGATGTTGAACTGCGCGAGCAGCTCGCGGTCCTCGTCCTCCGGGCTGACGATCTGCACGTCGAAACCGAGGTGCTCACCCAGCAGCAGCAGGGTGTCGTCGGAGCACGACTGGGTCGCGGTCACCATCTCGCCCAGGTTGAACATCTCCTGGACCAGCGAACCCGGGTTGGCGTTGATCTTGTCGGCGAAGTCCGACAGCGAGGCGCCACGGGAGAGCCGGACGACCTGACCCTGGCCCCGGGGAGCACCCGAGGACATGGTCGGGGCCGACAGGTTGTCGAACTCCTGTCTGCGCTGCTTCTTGGACTTGCGACCGCGGGTCGGCCGGCCACCCGGACGCCCGAAGGCACCCGCGGCGCCGCCGCCACGGCCACGACCGCCGCCACCGGGGCGACCGCCGCCACCGCCTGGAGCACCCGGACGGAAACCGCCGCCGGGCGCGCCGCCGCCGCCACCGGGACCACCACGGTAGCCACCGCCACCGGCGCCACCGCCGCCACCGGGACCACCACGGTAGCCACCGCCACCGGCGCCACCGCCACCGGGACCACCACGGAAACCTCCGCCGCCGCCACCGGGACGACCGGCACCGCCGCCGGGGCCGCCACGACCGCCACCGGGACCGCCGGGGCGACCCGTGGTCGGACGCTGGCTCGGCATCGACGCCGGGCTGGGCCGCGGCGGCATGGAGGCCGGGCTCGGCCGCGGCGGCATGCCCGCCGGGCTGGGCCGGGGGCCACCGGCGCCAGCGGCGGGCGGCCGCTGCTGGCCGCCCTGGATACCGAACGGGTTGTTACCGGCGCCGCGCGACGGCGGACGACCGCCCGGACGGGCACCCGGGCCCGGCGCGGGCGCGCCGGGACGACCGGCGGGCTGCGAACCGGGACGCGGTGGAACGGCGTTCGGACCCGGACGCGGGCCCGGACGGGGACCGCCCTCGGTCGGCGGCTCCCGCCGAACGTTCTCGCGTTGCTGCTGGCGGGCGGCCTGCGCGGCCTTGACCGCGGCCTCCTGCTCAGCCTTCAGCGCGGCGGCACGCGCCTCCGCGGCCGCCACCTCGATGTCGTGCGCGCTCGCCGGCTTGGCGACCGGGGCCGCCGGCTGCGGCGGGCCCGGAACCGGGCCCTTGGGCTTGGGTCCCGGGGTCGGGGCGGCCGGCCGCCGGGGCGGCATCGGCTTGGCCGAGACCCGGGGCGCACCCGGGGTCGGGGACGGGGACGGTGTCGGGGTCGACGATGCCGGGCCCGGAGCGGCCGCCGGCGAGGCGGCCGGCGCCGAGGAACCACCGGCGGACGCGACGAAGGCGCCACGCAGCCGCCGGGCGACAGGCGCCTCGACGGTGCTGGACGCGGACTTGACGAACTCGCCCATCTCCTTGAGTTTGGCGAGAACGGTCTTGCTTTCGACCCCGAGCTCCTTAGCAAGCTCGTGTACGCGGGCCTTACCTGCCACTGCACTCCTCACTCCGAGGTCGTGCGGGCAGCACCCGCAACAACCTCACTCGTGCACTTGAAGCCTGGTCATTTCAGGGACTTCATCGTGTGCTCATGTCGGTCGTCCTACCTTGCTAGCGACCCTCGTCCGATCGGGTTGACCGGACGTAGTGGTTGGCGCATCGACGTGCTCCGCCAGATCGCCGTGGTCGAGGACCCCGGTGATGCGCAGCGCCCGCCCGAAGGCCCGCCGCCGCACCGCCTGCGCGAAGCAGGCCGGATCCGGGTGCATGTTCGCTCCCCGACCCGGCAGACTGCGGGCCGGATCAGGTCGGAGGCTGTGACCAGCCTCGTCACCGACCGCGACGATCCGCAGCAATTCGCTGGCCGGCGCACGTCGCCGGCAACCCACACAGGTGCGCACCGGCGCCACGCGTCGTACCACTGCTGAAAGTCTACCCCTAGCCGCCCGAGATCGCTCCGCCCGGCTCCCGGACGTGATCAGCTCCGCCCCGGTTGCCCGTTCCGGCCTGTTCCGCGTCGGACCGGATGTCGATCCGCCAACCGGTCAGACGGGCAGCGAGGCGGGCATTCTGCCCCTCGCGGCCGATCGCCAGCGACAGCTGGAAGTCCGGGACGGTCACCCGGGCGGTCCGGCTGGACAGGTCGACCACCTCGACCCGCAGGGCCTTGGCCGGGGAGAGCGCGTTACCGACGAAGGTGGCCGGGTCGTCCGACCAGTCGATGATGTCGATCTTCTCACCGTGCAGCTCGCTCATCACCGCCCGCACCCGCTGACCCATCGGACCGATGCAGGCGCCCTTGGCGTTGACGCCCTGCGCGGTGGAACGGACCGCGATCTTCGTCCGGTGACCCGCCTCACGCGCGATGGCGCCGATCTCGACGGTCCCGTCGGCGATCTCCGGCACCTCCAGGGCGAAGAGCTTCTTGACCAGTGCCGGGTGCGACCGGGACAGGGTGATCTGCGGCCCGCGCATCCCCTTGGCCACGTGCACCACCACGCACCGGATCCGCTCGCCGTGCGCGTACCGCTCGCCGGGCACCTGCTCCGACTGCGGCAGCACGCCCTCCAGCTTGCCCAGGTCGACGCTGACGATGCCCTTCTCCGACCGCGCCTCGTGCGCCTGCACCACGCCGGTCACCAGGTCACCGTCGCGGCCCACGTACTCGCCGAAGTGCACCTCGTCGGTGGCCTCCCGCAGCCGCTGGAGGATCACCTGCTTGGCCGTCATCGCGGCGATCCGGCCGAAGTCGTGCGGGGTGTCGTCCCACTCCCGCACGACCGAGCCGTCGTCGTCCGTCTCCTGCGCGTACACCAGGGCGGCGCCGGACTTGCGGTCGATCTCCACCCGGGCGTGCGACTCCGCGCCCTCGGTGTGCCGGTAGGCGGTCAGCAACGCGGTCTCGATCGCCGCGAGGATCGTGTCGAACGGGATCTCCCGCTCGCGCTCCAGTGCGCGCAGCGCCGCGAGGTCGATGTTCACCTCTCCTCGTCCTCCACATCATCGTCGTCAAAGTCGTCGGTGTCGCCGGCGTCGCCGGGTCCGTCGGTGCCGTCCAACTCGTCCGCCTCGTCGATCTCGTCGAGCCGGGTGAACTCCACCTGCACCCGGCCGGGGCCGAGTTCGGCGTACGTGAACTCCGCGCGACCGGTCTCGGTCTCCAGCGCCACGCGCTCGTCGTCCGCGGCGAGGATCCGACCGGTCACCTGGCGGTCGCCGCCCTGCTCGGCACGCGGGCCGGGCAGCGCGGCCCGGACGGTCACCCGGACCAGCCGGGCGACGTTACGCCGCCAGTGCCGGGGCAGGGTCAGCGGCCGGTCCACGCCGGGCGAGCTGACCTCGAGCTGGTATTCGCCGGCGACCAGATCGCCACCGGCCTCCTCGGCCGCGTCGAGGGCGGCGGAGATCGCCCGGGAGACGTCCGCGACGGCATCCAGGTTGACGCCGCCGTCGGTGTCCACGATCACCCGGACCACGTGCCGGCGGCCGGCGCGGGAGACGGAGAGGTCCTCCAGGTCGTATCCGGCCGCGGTGACCACGGGCTCGACCACCTCACGCAGCCGGGCCCGGCGGGCGGCGAGGTCGCCGCGCGGCGCGCGCTCCCCGCCACGGGGGCCCTCCGGACGCCGCGGTCGCCCGGTCGGCCCGGTCGGCCTGGTAGCCCGGCCACGCTGCGTCATCTGGCGCACCCTCTCCCGCTCGCGGCGACCGTTCGGTCGCCCATGCCGGTACGCCACCGGCGCGGTCGCGCCGGTGGTTGCGCAGAGCGTAACGCGCCGCTCGGGTACCGGCCCGGGCGGCGCACCGACGCCGATGCCCCCGGCACCGGCCGGGATGGTGTTGACTTGTCCGGTGGCGAAGGGCAGAACGACGGAGTGCGACCAGGTGATCGGACGTTCGCGGCGCACCGTGCTGCGCGCCGGCACCCTGCTGGCGCTCGGCGGCGCGACGGCGACGCTCACCGGCTGTGATCCCCTCGGCCGCGGCGGGCAGCCGGCCGCCGCGCCCGACCCACTGGCGCCGCTGGTCGACGAGGCGCTCGCGCTCGCGGCGGCGCACACCGACGCCGCGGCGGCCCATCCCCCGCTGGCCGACCGGCTCACCCCGATCGCCGAGGCGCACCGGGCACACGCCGCGGAACTGGCCGGACTGATC
The DNA here is from genome assembly GCF_003626595.1 of Micromonospora endolithica. GTDB lineage: Bacteria > Actinomycetota > Actinomycetes > Mycobacteriales > Micromonosporaceae > Micromonospora > Micromonospora endolithica. The sequence goes on from NZ_RBAK01000002.1 coordinate 269,741, forward strand.
GGCGCCGCGACGCCCACGCCGTCCGCCTCCGCGTCACCCTCGCCGGCCGGCGACCCGGCCGCCGCGCTGGTCACCCTGCGGACCCGGGAGCAGGCCGGCCGGCAGAGCGCGACCGCGGCCTGCGCGGGGGCCCCGGCGGACCGCGCGGCCCTGCTCGCGTCGATCGTCGCCGCCCGGGCCACCCACGTGGAGGTGCTGCGGTGACCGCGCCGGCCGGGCCCACCGAGGCGCTGGGGGCGGCGCTCACCGCCGAGTACGCCGCCATCTGGGCGTACGGCCGGATCGGGGTCCGCCTCACCGGCGCCGATCGCCGCGCGGCCCGGGAGGCCGAGGCCGCCCACCGGCGCCGCCGCGACGCGTTGGTGGTGCAGTTGAGCACCGGCGCCGGGACGGTGCCGGCGGACCACGCCGGGTACGCGCTGCCGTACCCGGTGACCGACCGGCCCGGCGCCCTGCGCCTGGCGGTGGAGGTGGAGGAGCGGACGGCGGCGTTCTGGCGGGCGGCGGTGGCGGCGACCACCGGACCGGACCGGGACCGGGCGCTGGCCGCCCTGGTGGAGTACGCGGTCCGGGCGACGCGCTGGCGGCGGGCCGCCGGGATCACCCCGTCGACGGTGGCGTTCCCGGGTCGACCGAGCTGACGTCGGGGCCAGCCGGAGCCGTTCCGGTTGCGCTCCGCATACCAGGTATGCATACTCCGTGAACATGTCCATCCGTCACGGACTGCTCGCCCTGCTCGAGCGCGGCCAGATGTACGGCTACCAGCTGCGCGCCTCCTTCGAGGAATCCACCGGCTCCACCTGGCCACTGAACATCGGGCAGGTCTACACCACGCTCGCCCGCCTGGAACGCGACGGGTTGGTCCGCTCCCTGCCGGAGAGCGAGGCGGGACAGCGGCCGTACGAGATCACCGACGCCGGCCGGGCCGACCTGACCCTGTGGTTCGCCACCCCGGTCAGCCGTACCGACCGGCCCCGGGACGAGCTGGCGATCAAGCTCGCTCTCGCCCTCACCACCCCCGGGGTGGACGTGCGTTCGGTGGTGCAGACCCAGCGGGCCGCCACCATCCGGACGTTGCAGGAGTTGACCCGGTTGAAGTACGCCAGCGACCGCCCGGAGGACCTGCCCTGGCGGCTGGTCCTGGACGCGATGGTGTTCCAGGCCGAGGCGGAAGTTCGGTGGCTGGACCACTGCGAGAGCAGCCTGGTGCGGCACCGGCCCACCCCGCCCGGCGCGCCGGGCAGCGCCGGGAGCGCCGCGCCCGAAGGGACGGTGCCGCGTACGGACGAGGGGGCTCGGCGGTGACCACGGCGGACGGTGCGGTGCTGGAGGTCCGCGACGTGCACCGCACGCACGGCGCCGGCCCGGCCGCGGTGCACGCGCTGCGCGGGGTGAGCCTGACCGTCCGCGCCGGCGAGCTGGTCGCCGTGATGGGGCCCTCCGGATCGGGCAAGTCGACCCTGCTGGCCCTGGCCGGCGGGTTGGACGGCCCGAGCGCCGGCGAGATCCACGTGGACGGGCAACGGCTCGGCGCCCTGGACCGGCGCCGCCTCGCCCAGCTGCGTCGCCGCCGGATCGGCTACATCTTCCAGAACCTCAACCTGATCGCCAGCCTCACCGCGGTGGAGAACGTCGCGCTCCCCCTGGAACTGGACGGAACGGGTGCCCGACCGGCCCGGCGGCTCGCGCTCGACGCGCTGGCCGAGGTGGGCCTGCCGGAGTTGGGCGACCGGTTCCCGGACCAGCTCTCCGGCGGCCAGCAGCAGCGGGTGGCGATCGCCCGGGCCCTGGTCGGCGAGCGCCGGCTGGTGCTCGCCGACGAGCCGACCGGCGCGCTGGACTCGCAGACCGGCGAGGCCGTCCTGCACCTGCTCCGCCGCCGGATCGACGCCGGGGCGGCCGGAGTGCTGGTCACCCACGAGGCGCGGCACGCGGCGTGGGCGGACCGGGTGATCTTCCTGCGCGACGGGGTGCTGGTCGACTCGACCGCACCGCTGGGCGACGTGGCGCAGCTGCTCACCGGCAGCGGGCGGTGAGGGCCGGCCGGCTCGACGGCACGGTCGCCTCCTGGCGGGTCGCGCTCCGGGTCGCCCAGCGGGAGGCGTGGCGGGCGCGCGGGCGGGCCGCGCTGATCCTGGTGATGATCGTCCTGCCGGTGCTCGGCCTGTCGTTCACCGCGGTGACCTGGGACATGGCGCGACTCACCACCGCCGAGCGGATGGCCCGCCAGCTCGGCGTGGCCGACGCCGAGCTACAGATGGTGTCCCCGGGGCCGGTGACGCAGAGCCCCTGGGGCGACGGGTGGGATGTGTCCAGCGACACGAAGGGACCGCCGCCACCGATCGACCCGGCGGCGGTCGCCCCGCTGCTGCCGGCCGGCTCGCGGATGCTGCCGGTGCAGCGCTGGGCCTCCTTCGAGGTGCTGCGCGGCGACCGGATCGACAACATCGTGCAGGCCCGGCGCGTCGACCTCGCCGACCCGCTCGGGCGCGGTCTGGTCGAGTTCCTCCGTGGCCGGGCACCGGCCGCACCCGACGAGATCGCCGCCAGCGAGCCCGCGCTGGACCGGCTGGGGGTCCGCCCCGGTGACCGGGTCACCGCCGCGGACGGCTTCCGCACCTGGACGGTCGTCGCGGTGGTCGAGTTCCCGGACCAGCTGGGACCGGTCGTGGTGCTGCCGCCGGAGAAGCCGGCCGGACGGCCGGATCACGGGGACGGCACCACCCTGCTGGTCGACCTGCCCGGCGGCATCGACGCCGACCTGGTCCGGCGGCTCAACGACCACGGTCTGGTGATCACGGCCCGCGCGCCGGTGCCGGGCGTTCCCGGGGACCGGACGATGGCGTTCGGGCCACCGTCCGCCGGCATGGATCTGGAGGGCATGAGCGTCGCCGTGCTGGTCGGCGGGCTCGGCCTGCTGGAGGTCGTGCTGCTGGTCGGGCCGGCCTTCGCGGTGGGTGTGCGGCGGCGACGCCGGGACCTCGCGTTGGTGGCGGTCGCCGGTGGCGACGCGGTGCACCTGCGCCGGATCGTGCTCGCCGACGGGCTGGTGCTGGGCGCGTCCGGCGCGGTGGTGGGCGTGCTGCTCGGCGTCGGCGCGGCCGTCGCGCTGCGCCCGCTGACCGAGCGCTACCTCTTCCAGGCCCGCTTCGCCGACTACCGTTTCCTGCCCGAGGCGCTGGTACTGATCGCCGCGGTCGCCGTCCTGGCCGGCGTGCTCGCCGCGCTGGTGCCGGCGTGGACGGCCGCCCGGCAGGACGTGGTGGCGGGCCTGGCCGGGCGGCGCACCCCGGCGGCGTACCGACGGCACTGGCCGGTGCTCGGCGCGGCGCTGGTCGCGGTCGGCGTCGGCCTGGCCGCGGTCGGCGCGAACCGGACGTCGCCGACGGTGCTCCTGGCCGGCGTGGTGCTCGGCGAACTCGGCCTGGTCTGCGTCACGCCGGCGCTGGTCGGGCTGTTGGCCCGGCTCGGCCGCGCCCTGCCGGTGGCGCCCCGGATCGCCCTGCGCGACGCGAGCCGCAACCGGTCGTCGGCCGCGCCGGCCATCTCGGCGGTGATGGCGGCGGTGGCCACCAGCGTCGCCCTCGGCGTCTACATCGCCAGCGACGAGGCCCGCGGCATGAGCACCTATCTGCCGAACCTGCCGCCCGGCAGCGTGCTGGTGACCCAGCCCGACCCGAACATCCCCGGCGTGCCGGACCGGGACCGGGTGATCGAGGCGGCCCGGACACATCTGGGCACCGAGGCCCTCGTCCCGCTGTTCCACCCCACCTGTGCCGCGGACGACGACCCGTGCCTGGTGCAGGCGGTGCTGCCCCCCGGCCGGTCCTGCCCGTGGCAGGTCGGCGACATCGAAGGGCTCGACGAGGCCGACCAGCGGCGGGCCCGGGCCGACGAGCGCTGCCAGCGGGACCCGCGGAACACCTACGACGGTTACGTCGAGACGATCGTGGACGACGGCACCGCTCTGCCGCTGCTCACCGGCGCGGACCCGTCCACCACCGCCGCCGCCACCGCCGCGCTGGCCGCCGGAGGGGCGGTGGTGACCGACCCGCGGTACGTCCACGACGGGCGGCTCTCGCTCGCCGTGCGGCGGGCGGCCGGCCCGGAGCAGCGGGTGAGCACCTCGGCGACGGTGGCCGGGTACGCCGTGGAGGTCGAACTCGGCCCGCCGCGCCTGGTCCTCTCCCGGCCGGCGGCCGAGCGGCTCGGGCTGACCGGCCAGCAGGTCGGCTGGGCGTTGCGGACCGGCCCGGCGACCGAGGCGGCGCACCGGGAGCGGTTCGTCGCCGCGCTCCGGCCGCTGCGCGGGGTCCAGGTGTCGTACGAGTCCGGCAACCCCGAGGGGCCGGTGCGGCCCCTGCTCCTGCTGCTGGCCGGGGCCGCCGGGGTGATCACCATCGGCGCCACCGCGGCGGCCACCGGTCTGGCGGCCGCCGAGGGCCGCGCCGACCTGTCCACCCTCGCGGCGGTCGGTGCCGGACCGGGCGTACGTCGGATCCTCTCCCTCAGCCAGGCCGGGGTCATCGCCGTGGTGGGGTCGCTGCTCGGGATCGTCGCCGGCCTGGCCACCGCCCTGATCATCCTGGCCGCGCTGAACCGCCACCACACCGACCGCTGGCCGGTGGAGCCGCCGTTCCCGACCGTGGTGCCGTGGAGCACGCTCGGTGTCCTGGTGGTGGTGCCCATGGTCGCGATGCTCGGCGCCGGCCTGTTGACCCGCTCCCGGTTGCCGGTGGAGCGTCGCCTCGACTGACGGTTCGGGGGTGCCCCCGAGGGTCGGTAGGCGGCACACTGGCGAACGTGTCCGTACTGGGAACCCTCACCCGCCGCGTCGGTCACCACCGCTGGTTCGGCGCCGCCGCCCGTCTGCTCGTCCCCGCCGACCGGTTGGTCGGCCGGCTCACCCGGGGCCGGGTGGTCGCGCTGGGACTCATTCCCTCGCTGGTCATCACGACCACCGGCCGCCGGTCCGGCAAACCGCGCAGCAACCCGCTGCTCTACGTGCCGGACGGCGACGGGTACGTGGTGATCGGCTCGAACTGGGGCCAGACCCACCAGCCCGGCTGGGCGATGAACCTGCTGGCCGAACCGGCCGCCGAGGTGGACGTCAAGGGCCGCCGGTTGTCGGTCCGCGCCGAGGTGGCCACCGGCGCCGAACGGGAACGACTGTGGCGGCTGCTGGTCGGCGAGTGGCCGGCGTACCGCACGTACGTCGAGCGGGCCGGCGGCCGGGAGATCCGGATCTTCCGACTGGTGCCAACCGGGCGCGGCGTGCCGGCCCGGCCGGACGGCCACGGCTAGGGTCGATGTCGAAGTCCCAGGCCGGCCTGCGGCGGGCCCGCACGACGACCGGGCGTGAGGTGAGCGGCGTGGACGTGCCCGACGAGGCGTACCGGGACGATCCACGGTGGAGGGTGGCGGAGCGGGTCGCCGACGCCGCGCGACGGCGCTTCACGGCGGACGTGCTGGCGGTGGCGGTGCACGGTCCGCTCGCCCACGGCGACGACGACGGTGGCGGCGACGGTGAGGTCGGTCTGCTGGTGGCCACCTACCGGTCCGGCGGCGGCCCGCCGGCCGCGACCCGCCGGGTGGACGGCGTGCTGGTGGACCTGACCGTCACCGCCGCCGACGACTACCTCCGCCAGGCCCGGGTGATCACGTCACTGTGGCCGCTGACCGCCGACCGCTTCGTCACCACCCGGGCCCTGCACGACCCGACCGGCTGGCTGCGCCGGCTGCGCGACGAGCACCTCGGCCGGCTGGCGCGGGCCCGCCCGGCCGAGTTCAGCACCGCCGCCCGCCGGGCCTGGTACCGGGGCAGCGCGGCGCACGCGCGGGCCGCCCGCCTCGCCGAGTGGTACGAGACCGACCAGGCGCTGCTGATGCTCGGCGAGGCCCGACTGGCCGCGGCGACGGTGCACGGCCTGCTCAGCCGCACCTACTTCCGCGACCCGGGCGACGCGGTCCGCCGGACCGGCCTGGCCGGCGCGGACATGACCGAGGTGGGCGCGGTGCTCACCCGGCAGGCCGAGGAACTGGCCGCCCGGGGACGCCCGGTCGACGGCACGGTGGACGACCTGCTCGACGGGTGACCGTCACAGCCCGCCCTGCACCCCGATCAGCGACCCGATCGCGTACGTGGCGGCGGCGGCCAACGCACCGAGCAGCAGCTGACGCGCCCCGCTGATCAGCCACGACCGGCCGGTGAACCGGGCCACCACCGCGCCGGCCGCGAACAGGCCGAACCCGCCGACGCCCAGCGCCAGCCACAGGCTGGTGGCACCGAACAGGTACGTCAGCAGCGGCACCAGTGCGCCGACCGAGAAGAACAGGAACGACGAGATCGCCGCCGCCCACGGGCTGGGCTGGTCGTCCGGGTCGACCCCCAACTCCTCCCGGACGTGCACCCGCAGCGCCTCCTCCGGGTTGCGTCGCACCGCCTCGGCGACCTGCACGGCGAGGTCCCGGGGCAGGCCCCGGGCCACCCACGCCTCGGCCAACTCGCGCGCCTCCGCCTCCGGGTGCCGCTCCAGTTCCCGCCGTTCCTTGGCCACCTCGGCGGCGACCTGCTCGTTCGCGGAACGGACGCTGGTGTATTCCCCCAGGCCCATCGAGATGGCACCGGCCACCAGGCCGGCGGTGCCGGTGAGCACGACGCTGCGCGGCGAGACCCCGCCGCCGCCCACGCCCGCGATGAGGGCGATGTTGGTGACCAGTCCGTCCATCGCGCCGAACACGGCCGGGCGCAGCCAGCCGCCGGACACGTCCGCGTGGTGCGCCTCGCGCAGCGCCGCCGGGGTGTCGGTCACGGCAGGGTCAGGATCTCGTGACCGTCCTCGGTCACCACGATGGTGTGCTCGAACTGGGCGGTCCACCTGCGGTCCTTGGTCACCACCGTCCAGCCGTCGTCCCACATGTCGTACTGGTAGGTGCCGAGGGTGATCATCGGCTCGATGGTGAACGTCATCCCCGGCTCCATCACGTCGGTGGGCCGCGGGCTGTCGTAGTGCGGCACGTACAGCCCGCTGTGGAACGCCTCGCCGATGCCGTGCCCGGTGAAGTCCCGGACCACGCCGTAGCCGAACCGCTTCGCGTACGACTCGATGACCCGGCCGATCACGTTGATCTGGCGGCCCGGGGCGACCGCCCGAATGCCGCGCATCATCGCCTCGTGGGTGCGCTCGACCAGGAGCCGCGCCTCCTCGCTGACCTCCCCCACACAGAAGGTGGCGTCGGTGTCGCCGTGCACGCCACCGATGTACGCCGTGACGTCGACGTTGACGATGTCGCCGTCGGCGAGCACCGTGGAGTCCGGGATGCCGTGGCAGACGACCTCGTTGACGCTGGTGCAGCAGGACTTGGGGAAACCCTTGTAACCGAGCGTCGACGGGTAGGCGCCGTGGTCGCAGAGGAACTCGTGCACCACCCGGTCGATCTCGTCGGTGGTCACCCCGGGCTTGCAGTGCTCACCGGCGAGCTGGGTCGCCTGGGCGGCCAACCGTCCGGCGATCCGCATCTTCTCGATCGTCTCCGGCCGCTGCACATGCGAGCCGCGCCATTGGCGCGGACCGGGCCGGCCCACGTACTCCGGTCGCGGGATGTGGGCGGGCACGGGACGCCCGGGGGAGAGCGTGCCTGGGGTCAGCGGCGCACGGACGGTCATGTCCCAAGCCTATCGCCGGGGGTCCGGGTGACCCGCGCCACCGCCCGCCGCGGCCGGTTGTTGCCCCGCCAGGTCGGCTGTGCCATGGTGTCTGCGTGGATCAAGGGGGCGCACCTCCCGTCTTCTCCGCCAGCGCGGAGCTCGACGGCGATCACCTCCGGGTACTGGTGACCGGCGAGGTGGACATGGCGACCGCCGACACCATGGTGCAGACCGTCCTGCGGGAGCCGGCTGCACGGGTCACGCTCGACCTGCGCGCGGTCACCTTCTTCGACTCGGCCGCCATCCACGCCGTGGTGCGGCTCGCCCAACAGTTCCCCGACGCGCTCGACGTGCTGCCGTCCCGGCAGGTGGGCCGGGTCCTGGAGATCTCCGGCCTGGGCGACCAGGCCTGGCTCCGCCCCGCCTGACCGCCTGCCGCGGGTGGCCGCCGGCACCCCGGCGGCACGCCGCCACGGGTCAGTCGCGCAACCGGCGGCGCAGCGTCAGTTCCGTGCCGTCCGGGGTACGACTGACCGACAGCTCCCCCAACGCCTGGATCAGCGCCAGGCCGCGCCCCCGGAAACCGCTACCGGTGGACTGCCGCCAGCGGCCGGTGTCCCGCACGGTAGCCACCACGGTCCGGTCCTCGATGGTCACCTCGACGACGATCGTCGGCTCGGCCGGGTCCACCGGGTGCTCGATGGCGTTCGCCGCCGCCTCGGACACCGCCACGGTCAGGTCGAACAGGTCGGTCTCATTGACCCGGTGGGCCACCAGGAAGTCCTCCAGCCGCTTGCGCAGCACGCTCAGCCGGGTCGGGTCGGCGGGCAGCCGCAGCGCGAACCGGTTGAGTTCGGCGGCCTCCAGGGCCAGCACCGCCACGTCGTCGCGCCGGGACCGTCCGGCGACCCGCTCGACGACCGCGTCGACCAGGTCGACCACGTGGTCGCCCGGTGTCGCCGCGTCGGCGCGCAACTGCGCCAGCGCCGCGTCGATGCCCTGCTTCCGGTCCTCGATGAGGCCGTCGGTGAAGAGCAGCAGCCGACTGCCCGGTGCCAACTGCCCCTCCGCCGTCCGGTAGACGGTGCCCGGAATGGCCCCGACCGGTGGACCGAGGGCCCGGTCGTGCAGGAACGCCACGTCGTCTCCTCGGATCAGAAGTGGGGACGGGTGACCGGCGCTGGCGTACCGCAGCCGGCCGGTGCGCGGGCTGAACCAGAGGCAGACGACGGTGGCGAAGGACCGGCCCTCGGTCGAGCCGACCAGCCGGTTCAGCCGGGTCAACGACTCACCGGGATCGAAGCCCTCCAGCACGTACGCCCGCAGCGCGTTGCGGAGCTGACCCATCGCGGCGGCGGCGCGGACGCCCTTGCCCACCACGTCGCCGATCACCAGGACCAGCTCGTCGTCGTCCAGCGCCACCACGTCGTACCAGTCGCCGCCGACCTCGACGTCGGCGCTGCCGGGCAGGTAGCGGCTGGCCACCACCGCGCCGGGCAGCTGGGGCAGGGAGCGCGGCAGCAGGCTGTGCTGGAGTGTCGTGGCGATGCGGTGCTCGGCCTCGTAGAGCTGGGCGTTCTCCAGGCGCACCCCAACCAGCCGGGCCAGTTGGGTGAGCGCCGCCTCGTCGGTGTCCGTGCCGTCGCCGTCGTGGCGCCAGACCCGCAGCTCACCGAGCTGGTCGCCGTCGGTGCCGGTCAGCGCCAGCACGAAGGACGGCTCGATGGAGGTCACCCCGCCGCCGTCCGCCTCGTACCGCGCGTCGGTCGCGCTGACCACCACCCGCGCGGCCTCGGCGAGGTTCAGCGCGTGCCGGGCGGCGACCTGGAGGACCTCCGAGGTGGAGCGGGCGGTGTTGACCGCGACCGCGGCGTCGGCGAGCGCCCGCAGCCGCCGGATGATCTGGCCGCGTAGCTGGCCCAGCTCGACGTTCGCCCGGACCCGGGCGATCAGCTCCTGGCCGGAGAACGGCTTGGTGAGGTAGTCGTCCGCGCCCACCGAGAGACCGGCGACCGCCTCGGCGGCGCCGGCGCGGGCGGAGAGCAGCACGATCGGCACGTGCCGGGTACGCGGGTCCGCCCGCAACGCCGCGACCAGACCGAAGCCGTCCAGCCGGGGCATCATCACGTCGGTGAGCACCAGGTCGAACCCGCCGTCGACGGCCAGTCGCAGCGCCTCCAGCCCGTCGGTGGCGGTCACCACCTCCCAGCTGGGCGCGAGCAGGCGGGTGACGTGTTCCCGCAGGTCGACGTTGTCGTCGGCGACCAGGATCCGGCCGGAGGTGCTCGCGTCGTCCGGCGCCGCGCCGGCCACCCCGGGGTCGGTACCGGCCCGCTTTCCGGTGGCCTGCTCCGCGCCGGCCCGGTTCCCGTCCGCCGAGCCGGAGCCGGTCCAGAAGGCGGTCTCCGCGACGTACAGCTCGGCCTGCGCCAACTCGTGCGCGCCCGCCGTCGTCACGTGGGTGACCCGGTCGGCCGGCAGGTGCGCGGACCCGAACGGCAGGGTCACCGTGAAGGCGCTGCCGTCGTCGACCCGGCTGGTCACGCCGACCTGACCGCCGTGCATCTCGACCAGCTCGCGCACCAGCGCCAGGCCGATCCCGGTGCCCTCGTGGGTCCGGGAGCGCACCCCGGGGACCCGGTGGAAGCGTTCGAATACGTGCGGCAACTCCTCCGCGACGATGCCGACACCGGTGTCGGCGACCGTCAACCGGGCCAACCCGTCGACCGTGTCGACCCGCACCCGGATCTCCCCGTCGAAGGTGAACTTCACCGCGTTGGAGACGAGGTTGAGGACGATCTTCTCCCACATGTCCCGGTCCACGTGCACCGGCGCGGACAGCGGCGGGCAGTCCACCACCAGCCGCAACCCGGCCCGCTCGACGGCCGACCGGAAGGTGCTGGCCAGTCGGGCGGTGTAGCCGGCCAGGTCGGTCGGCTGGTAGCGGGCCGCCAGCCGCCCGGACTCCAGCCGGGAGAAGTCGAGGACCGTGTTGACCAGCTTGAGCAGCCGCAACGCGTTGCGGTGCATCATGGTCAGCCGGTCGGTGTACGTCGCCGGCAGGGCCGGATCGGCGAGCATCTCCTCCAGCGGGCCGAGCACGAGGGTCAGCGGGGTCCGGAACTCGTGGCTGATGTTGGCGAAGAAGTTCGTCTTCGCCCGGTCCAGCGCGGCCAGTTCCGCCGCCCGGGCCCGCTCCTGCTCGTACGCCAACTGCTTGCCCACCGCGCGGGACAGCTGCGCGGCGGCCAGGTCGAAGAAGTGGCGGTAGTCCTCGGTGAGCGGCAGCCGGCGGGAGACCCCGACCACCAGCGAGCCGACCGTCTCGTTGGTGGCCGTCACCGGCAGCACCAGGGCCCGCTCGGCGGCGGCCGGTGGCACCCCGTCCACCAGATCGGCCGTCGCGACCGTGGCGGTCGCCCCGTCGACCGCGATCTCGGTGAGCAGCACCGGCGACGGCGCGACGACGGCGTCGGGACCCAGCCCGCTGGCCCCGGCCAGCGCGAAGCCACCCTCGGCGTCCCGGAGGTAGATCAACGCGAACGGCACGTCCGCCCGGTGCCGGTCGAACACCCGCGCGGCGGACCGCCCCAGCTCGGCCGTGCTGGCCACGTCGGCCAGTTCCCCGCCCAGCTCGGCCAGGGCCCGCAGCCGGCGCTCGCCGACCACCCGCCCGGTGGTCTCCGACACGATGCAGAAGATGCCGTTGACGCTGCCGTCGGCGTTCCGGATCGGGTCGTACGAGACGTCGAAGTAGACGTCCTCCAGGAAGCCGTGCCGGTCGATGACGAAGGGGTGGTCCTGGCCGTAGTAGGGCTCGCCGGTGCGGCGGACACCCTCCAGCACCGGCCCGAGGACGTCCCAGGTCTCCACCCAGTGCTCCCGGGCGGGCTGCCCCACCACCGCCGGGTGCTTCGTGCCGATGGTGGGCAGGTAGGCGTCGTTGTAGAAGGCGAGATGGTCGTCACCCCAGAACAGGGCGATCTGCGACCGGGAGGCGAGCATCGTGCTGACCGCGTGACACAGCGCCGAGGGCCAGGTCGCCGGGGCACCGAGCGAGGTGGTGGCCCAGTCGAAGGCGCGCAGTCGCTCACCCATCTCCCCGCCCGCGGCGAAGGCGGCGGCGAGCAACGGGGGCAACGACCGGTCGCCGGCGCCGACCAGGGAACTCCCCTGGTCCGCGCCCTGCTGGGCCGAGCTCATGCAGCCTCCCGCTCCGGCCGTACCCACCTCGCCCGATCGTCCACGGGCACGTCCCGCCGTGATCCATCCGGCGTGACCCGCCTTCTACCCCGGCGGACCAGCAACGTAACGCATTCGGGGCGGGAGGCGCTGCTTACCTCCACCGCACCGGACGGCCACCTGCCGTTCGCTCGCCCCCGCCACCGTGCGCCGCGGCCCACCCCGGACCCAGGCCTGTGACCTGCCGCACACCCCCCGCCCCGCCGCGTCGATCTGGGACTTGTCGGTGTCCCTGAAGATCAACAAGCGACGACAGCCCTAGATCGACGTCGGATGACGGTGCGGGGGCGGCGGGACGGCGGGCGGGTGGGGACGCGAGGTGGGGCGAGTGTGGGCTGCGGCGGCGCGGACCAGGGCGGTGATCGCGCGCGGGTCCGGCTCGTTCTCCGGATGCCACTGCACGCCGAGCAGGAACGGCCGGTCCGGGTCCTCGACCGCCTCCACCACACCGTCGTCGGACCAACCCGTCACGGTGAGCCGACCCGGGTCGGCCAGCGCCTGGTGGTGGTAGGAGTTGACCCGGTCCACCCCCGCCATCACCCGCCCGGCCAGGCTGCCCGGGACGAAGCGCGCCGGATGGTCCCCGTAGACCCCGGGCGCGGGCCGGTGCCCGTCGTGCCCCACCACGTCCGGCAGGTGCTGGTGCAGGGCACCGCCGGTGGCGACCGCCAGCAACTGCATCCCACGGCAGACGCCGAGCACCGGCAGGTCGGTGCCGAGCGCGGCGGTGACCAGCGTCAGCTCACCGGCGTCCCGGACCGGGCGGCTCTCGGTGCGCGGCGCGGGCAACTGGCCGTACCGGGCCGGGTCGACGTCCGCGCCGCCGGCCAGCAGCAGACCGTCGAGCACGTCGAGCACGTCCGGGTCACGGTCGTCGGGGGGCAGCACCACCGCCCGTCCACCGGCCGCGGTCACCGCCCGGACGTACGCCTCCGGCACCAGCACCGCCGGCACGTCGCGCCACACCGCCCAGCTCGCCGGCTCCGCGTACGCGGTGATCCCGATGACGGGCCTGGTCATAGGGGTGTCACGTAGGCGCCGGTGATGCCTCCGTCGACCACGAACTGCGCGGCGGTCATGAAGGACGAGTCGTCGCTGGCCAGGAACGCCACCGCGGCCGCGATCTCCTCCGGTTGCCCGAACCGGCCCATCGGCACGTGCACCAGCCGGCGGGCGGCGCGCTCGGGATCGGCCGCGAAGAGTTCCCGCAGCAGCGGGGTGGCGACCGGGCCGGGACACAACGCGTTGACCCGGATGCCCTCGCGGGCGAACTGCACCCCCAGCTCCCGGGTCATCGCCAGGACGCCACCCTTGCTGGCGGTGTACGCGATCTGCGACGTCGCCGCCCCCATCAGCGCCACGAACGACGCGGTGTTGATGATCGAGCCCTTCCCCTGCCGGCGCATGTGCGGGATGACGTGCTTGCAGCAGAGGTACACGCTCGTGGTGTTCACCCGCAGCACCCGCTCCCAGGCGTCCAGACCGGTCTCCAGGATGGAGTCGTCGTCCGGCGGCGAGATGCCGGCGTTGTGGAAGGCGACGTCCACCCGCCCGTGCCGGGCGACCACCCCGTCGAAGAGGTCCCGCACGGCCGCCTCGTCGGCGACGTCGGTGGCGACGAACTCGCCGCCCACCTCGTCGGCGGCCCGCTCGCCGGCCGCGGAGTCGATGTCCACGCAGACCACCCGGGCACCCTCGGCGGCGAACCGCCGTACGGTGGCCAGCCCGATGCCACTGCCGGCCCCGGTCACCACGGCCACCCGGTCTTGGAGACGACCCTGCACGATGCTCACTCCTCCGTGGCGATGAAGACGTTCTTGACGTCGGTGAAGGCGTGCAGCGCGTCCGGCCCCAGTTCGCGGCCGAGCCCGGAGCGCTTCATCCCGCCGAACGGCGTCCAGTACCGCACCGATGAGTGCGAGTTGACGCTGAGGTTGCCGGCCTCGACCGCCCGGGCCACCCGCAGCGCGCGACCCACGTCCCGGGTCCAGATCGAGCCGGACAGCCCGTACTCGGTGTCGTTGGCCAGCCGCACGGCGTCGGCCTCGTCGTCGAAGGGCAGCACCGACACGACCGGGCCGAAGATCTCCTCGCGCCAGTGCCGGTCGGCCGGGGACCCGGCGAGCAGCACGGTCGGGGCGTACCAGAAGCCGGGGCCGTCCGGGCGGGACCCGGTGAAGGCGACCCGCGCGCCGTCGACGTAAGCGGCGACCCGGTCGCGCTGGCCGGCGGAGATGAGCGGGCCCATCTCCGCGGTCTCGGCCGCCGGGTCCTCCACCCGCAGGGCGCGTACCGCGGGTTCGAGCAGCTCCAGGAAGCGGTCGTAGACCGGTCGCTGGACCAGGATCCGGGACCGGGCGCAGCAGTCCTGGCCGGCGTTGTCGAAGACCGCGTACGGTGCGGTGGCCGCCGCCTTCTCCAGGTCGGCGTCGGCGAAGACCAGGTTGGCGCTCTTGCCGCCCAACTCCAGCGTCACCCGTTTCACCTGCGCGGCGCAGCCGGCCATGATCCGGGTGCCGACCTCGGTGGAGCCGGTGAAGCACACCTTGCGCACGGCGGGGTGGGTGACGAATCGCTCGCCGACGACGCTCCCCGGGCCGGGCAGCACGGTGAACACACCCTCCGGCACACCGGCCTGCCGGGCCAGCTCGGCCAGCCGCAGCGCGGTCAGCGGGGTCAGCTCGGCGGGTTTGAGCACGACGGTGTTCCCGGCCGCCAGGGCCGGGGCGAATCCCCAGGCGGCGATCGGCATCGGGAAGTTCCACGGGACGATCACCCCGACCACGCCGAGCGGCTCGTGGAAGGTCACGTCCAGGCCGCCCGGCACCGGGATCTGCCGGCCGGTCAGCCGCTCCGGCGCGCCCGCGTAGTAGTCGAGCACGTCGCGGACGTTGCCCGCCTCCCAGCGCGCGTTGCCGATCGTGTGTCCGGAGTTGCGCACCTCCAGCGTGGCCAACTCCTCGACGTGGTCGTCGACGAGGGACGCGAACCGGCGCAGCAACCGCGCCCGGTCCCCCGGCGCGACGGCCCGCCACGTGTCGTAGGCCCGGGCGGCACGGGCGATCGCCGCGTCCGTGGCCGCCAGCGAGGCCCCCGCGACAGCACGAAGAACCTCCCCGGTGGCCGGGTTCACCACGTCCGTCACGCCACACCCCCGCGATCTTGCACTTCCGGTCGTCCATTTATGACGGTACGCGGCATTCGCCGCGACAGAAAGCGCAAGATCGCGGAGGAGTCGGCGCGTTCACAGGCGTTCGAAGCCACGTTTCAGTTCCCAGTCGGTCACCGCCGCGTCGAAGGCGGCCAGCTCCACCCGGGCCTGGTTGGCGTAGTGGGCCACCACCTCGGGGCCGAACGCCTCCTCGGCCACGCCGGAGGCTTCCCACAGGGCCAGCGCGTCGCGCAGCGTGCCGGGGACCCGCTCGGCGGTCGCGTCGTCGTACGCGTTGCCGGTGCACTCGTCGCCCAGCTCCAACTCCCGCTCGATGCCGTGCACCGCCCCCGCCACCAGGCCGGCGATCGCAAGGTAGGGGTTGACGTCGGCGCCGGGCACCCGGTTCTCCACCCGCATGCCCTGTCCGTGCCCGACCAGCCGCAGCGCGCAGGTGCGGTTGTCGGTGCCCCAGCGCAGCGCGGTCGGCGCGAAGGAGCCGGGCTGGTAGCGCTTGTAGGAGTTGATGTTCGGGGCGAACAGCAGGCTGAACTCCCGCATCGTGGCGAGCAGTCCGGCCAGCACCCGCTGCCCGGTGACGCTCAGGTGCGCCGGCCCGTCACCGAGCATCGCCGAGGCGCCCGCGGCGTCCCGCAGCGAGAAGTGGATGTGGCAGGAGTTGCCCTCCCGCGCGTTCGGCTTGGCCATGAAGGTGAGCGACACGCCCTCCTGCGCGGCGATCTCCTTCGCCCCGTTCTTGTAGATCACGTGGTGGTCGGCGCAGGTCACCGCCGCGTCGTACCGGAAGGCGATCTCGTGCTGGCCGAGGTTGCACTCCCCCTTGGCGCTCTCCGGGGTGAGCCCCGCGCCGGCCATCTCGGTGCGGATGCGGCGCAGCAACGGCTCGACCCGGGCGGTGCCCAGCAGCGAGTAGTCCACGTTGTACTGGTTGGCCGGGGTCAGGTCCCGGTACCCGTTACGCCACGCCTCCTCGTACGAGTCGCGGAACAGCACGAACTCCAGTTCGGTGCCGGCGTACGCGGTCAGGCCGTGCGCGGCCAGCCGGTCCAGCTGGCGGCGGAGGATCTGCCGGGGCGAGGCCACCACCGGGCCGGAGCCGTCCAGCCACTCCAGGTCGGCCAGGAGCAGCGCGGTACCCGGCTGCCACGGCACCCGACGCAGCGTGGCCAGGTCCGGCACCATCGCGAAGTCGCCGTAACCGCGCTCCCAGCTGGACATCGCGTAACCGTCGACGGTGTTCATGTCCACGTCGACGGCGAGCAGGTAGTTGCAGCCCTCGCTGCCGTTCGCGACCACCTGGTCCAGGAAGAAGGGGGCGTGGAAGCGTTTGCCCTGTAGCCGCCCCTGCATGTCGACCAGGGCGAGCACCACGGTGTCGATCTCGCCCTCAGCGACCGCGACCCGCAACTGTTCCAACGTCAACGGCGTTCTGCTCATCAGCGGGTCTCCATCACCAAGGTCTACTCGCTCCCGCGATCACCGTCAATGCTCCGCCGCCGACCGAGGAGTTCCTGATGCGTCGACACGTCGTCTTCGCCGTCGCCACCACGCTCGCCGTCGCGCTGGGCGCCGTCCACGCCCAGGCGACCGAGGCGCCGCCGCCGACGCCGGTCCGGGCCGCGCACCAGCCGCCGCCCGCACCGGCGGCGCCGGCCGCGGTACGACCGTTCGCCCCGGCCCGCTCCGGCGGGCCGATGAGCTGGCCGGAGCCGGGCGGGTACGACTTCGACCGGCCACAGGTGGTGGCCACCGGGCTGGCGGTGCCGTGGGGCCTGGACTTCCTGCCCGACGGCAGCGCGCTGGTCGCCCAGCGGGACCTCGGCACCGTACTGCGGATCCGGCCGGGCCGGCCGCCGCGCCAGGTCGCCCGGATCCCCGGGGTGGTCGCCGGCGGGGAGGCGGGCCTGCTCGGCCTGGCGGTCTCCCCCACCTTCCGGCGGGACCGGCTGGTGTACGTCTGTTTCACCACCGCCTCGGACGTACGGGTGATCCGGTTCCGGTTGGGCCGGCCGTCGTCCACCCAGGTGATCCTCAGCGGGCTGAACCGGGCCACGGCCCACGACGGCGGCCGGATCGCCTTCGGGCCCGACGGCATGCTCTACGTCGGCACCGGCGACGCTTTGATGCCGGGGCTGGCCCAGGACCTGAACAGCCGCAACGGCAAGATCCTGCGGATCCGTCCGGACGGCGCGGTTCCGCCCGACAACCCGTTCCCCGGCTCGGCGGTCTACAGCTGGGGCCACCGCAACGTGCAGGGTCTCGCCTGGGACCACGCCGGTCGCCTCTTCGCCAGCGAGCTGGGCGCGGGCCGGTGGGACGAGGTGAACCGGATCGTGCCGGGCGGCAACTACGGCTGGCCGGTCGTCGAGGGCTTCAGCACCGACCCCCGGTTCCGGAACCCGGTCCTGGTCTGGACACCCGCCGAGGCGTCCCCGAGCGGTGCCGCCTTCGCCGCCGGCACGCTCTACGTCGCCGCGCTGCGGGGACAACGGCTGTGGACGGTGCCGGTCGACGACGCGGGACAGGTGGGCGTACCCGTGGCCGAACTGGTCCAGACTTACGGCCGGCTCCGGACGGTCGAGCTGGCCCCCGACGGCTCCCTCTGGGTGGCCACCAGCAACACCGACGGCCGGGTGACGCCCGGTCCGGACGACGACCGCATCCTGCGATTCCCGCCCGGCGGACGGACGCCGCAGCCTCCGGTCCTGCCGCTCCGCTGACCCCGCCGCGGTCCCGCCCCGTGCGGCGGGGCCGGCGGCCGGGACCGGTCAGGCCGGCTCGTCGGCGGGTGCGGCGGGCGCGGGGCGCGGGCTCGGCAGATCGACGGTACGCACCGGGCCGGCGAACCACTTCCGGGCCGACAGCCACCACCAGGACCCGACGCCGAGCAGCACGCCGCCCACCGCGAGCGGGGCGTAGTTCACCGCCGACCAGGTGAAGTCCGGGTTGCCGGGCACCCCGGCCGGGACGATCGGCAGGACGAAGTACACCGAGATCACCGCGATCTCGACCACCGCGATCCAGCCGAGCACCTTGTACTTCCGGCCGAGCGTCCACGGCCCCGGCTCGAACCGGTCGCCCATCCGCAGGCGCAGCGCGATGGGGATGACGAACGACAGGTACAGGCCGATCACCGCCACCGACACCACCGCGTAGAAGGCGACCGGGATGCCGGCCGAATTGGGGAACAACGCCGGCAGGGTGAGCACCAGTCCGGCGACGGTGGCGCCGATGATGGCGTTGACCGGCGTGCCGTTGCGGTCCACCCGCGACCACAGCCGCCAGCCGGGGACCGCCCGGTCCCGGCTGAAGGCGTACGCCATCCGGGACATCGAGGTGACGCAGCTCATCCCGCAGAAGAACTGCCCGATGGTGGAGATGATGATGACCGTCTTGAAGAAGAACGGCGTCAGCGCCGACTCGAAGATCGCCCCGGAGAAGCCGCCGGCGGCGTTGACCGCCTCGACGTCGGTGGCGGCGAAGAGGAAGGCCAGCAGCAGGATCCAACCGCCGATCGCGGAATAGAAGATCGACCGCCACAGTCCCCGCGCGGCGGCCTGCGAGGCGCCCCGTGTCTCCTCGGAGACGTGCGCGCAGGCGTCGAAGCCGGTGATCGTGTACTGGGTGAGCAGGAAGCCCAGCGGAAGCACGTAGAACCAGAACGTCAGGCCGCCGGTGTCGCCGTCGGCGAAGCCGGAGTTGTTGAACCGCTCGGTGAAGACGAACCCGAAGCTCTGGTGGTCGTCCGGGACGAACACCAGGATGCCCACCACGACGGCCGCGCCGGCCACGTGCCACCAGACCGAGACGTTCTGGAGTACGTCGATGATCCGGTGCCCGAAGATGTTGATCAGCCCGTGCAGCACCAGGATGATCACGAAGAGGCCGAACGCCTGCCGCAGCGTGCCCTCCCACCCCTCGAACAGCGCGGACAGGGTGAGGTTGAGAAACGTCGCGCAACCGTAGTCGACCGACGCGGTGACCGCGATCAGCCCGATCAGGTTGAGCCAGCCGGTGAACCAGCCGTGCACCGGCCGGCCCATCCGCGCCGCCCACCAGTAGATCCCGCCCGCGGTCGGGTACGCGGACACCAGCTCGGACAGGCAGAAGCCGATGATCAGGATGAACAGTGCGATCAGCGGCCAGCCCCAGGACACGGCGACCGGTCCACCGTTGTTCCAGGCCTGCCCGAACGTCGTGAAGCACCCGGCCAGGATGGAGATGATCGAGAAGGAGATCGCGAAGTTGGAGAAGCCACTCCACTTCCGGTGAAGCTCCTGCTGGTAGCCCAGTTCGGCGAGCCGGCGGGCGTCGTCGTCCATGGGTTGCTCGGCGGTCGACGCGGGCGTGGTGGCCACTGCACACCTCCTGGCGGCGATTCCCCGGTTCCGGGTCCGCAAAGTGTCGTCCCGCCGATCAAGGTGGTCAATGCGTTGGCCGGGGATTCGCGCTAATTGCGTTGCCGGCCATACCCGCCACGCCGCATCCTTGACCTCGTGACCAGGCCCGCTTCGATCGGGCCGGCCGCCGGGCGCTCGGCAACGCCCGGCACCACGGCGGCGCGGGGCGCGCACCTCTCTCTCACCCGCACCCGACGGGTGCCCCGCGCCGCCGTGCCTCCGCAAGCGAGCGGGAAGAGCGGCATCAGGCGAAGAGCAGGCCCAGCACCCACACCCCGGCGATGACGACACCGGCGGAGAACTCGATCAGCATGGCCAGGCCGGCCGCGGCGAGCGCCTGCTTCGTGGCCGGCCAGGCGAGCTGGTTGCTGCCCAGCCGCAGCCGCTCCGCCGCCCACAGGCCGCCGACGAAGCCGATCACCAACCCCACCACCGGGATCACGAAGAAGCCGACCAGGCCGAGCAGCCCTCCGGCGAGCAGCGACGAGGTGGGCACCCCGGTTCGTTTGAGGTTGCGCCCCGGCCAGGCGTACTTGACCACGGTGCCACCGGCGGCGACCACGGTGGCGGCGGCCAGCACCGCCCACCGGGCCGGACCGGCGGAGCCGAAGACCGCCCAGACCAGCACCCCACCCCAGCAGAGCGGCAGCGCCGGCAGGCCCGGCACCACCACGCCGGCCAGTCCGGCGAGGATGGCGACGGCGGCCACCATCGACACCACCGCCTGCGAGTCGGTCAGGCTCATCCGGGCTCCTCCGCTGCCCGCAGCCGGGCGGTGATCTCGTCGGCCGGGGCCGGCGCGCCGAAGAAGCGCCCCTGTCCGGTGTCGCAGCGCAGTGAGCGCAGCCGTTCGGCCTGCGCCCCGGTCTCCACCGCCTCGGCGGTGACCCACAGTTCCAACGCGTGCGCCAGGCGGACCAGCGCGTCCACGATCCGCTCGTCGCGGTGGTCGGCGGACAGCTCGGAGGAGTCGCCGCGGATCCCCTCCACGAACGGCCCGGCCAGTTTCAGGCAGTGGATCGGCAGCCGGCGCAGGTAGGCCAGGTTCGAGTACCCGGTGCCGAAGTCGTCGATCGCCAGGCGTACGCCCAGCGCGGCCAGCCGGTGCAGCGACCGCAGCGGCTCCCCGGCGGTGCCCATCACGGCGCTCTCGGTCAACTCCAGTTGCAGCAGGTCGGCGGGGAGACCACTGCACTCCAGCGCGTCGGCGACCACGTCCACGATGGCCGGGTCGTCGGCCTGCCGGGCGGCCAGGTTGACGCTGACCACCAGCCGGGCCTGGGGGAACTGCCGGCGCCACGCCTCGGCGTCGTGGCAGGCCCGGCGCAGCACCCACTCGCCGAGCCGGACGATCAGCCCGGTCTCCTCGGCCAGCCCGATGAACCGGTCCGGGCCGATCAGTCCCAGCTCGGGGTGCTGCCAGCGGACCAACGCCTCGACGGCCAGCATCGTGCCGCCCAGCAGGGACACGATCGGCTGGTAGTGCAGCACGAACTCGCCCCGCTCCAGGGCGGCCGGCAGTCCGGCGACCAGCTCCGAACGGGCGATGTCGCGGGCACTGCGCTCCGGGTCGTAGACCGCCCACCGACCGCGGCCCTCCGCCTTCGCCCAGTAGAGCGTGGTGTCGGCGGCCTTCATCAGCTCCGAGGCGCTGGTCTGGTCGGCCGGGCACTCGACGACGCCGACGCTGGCCGACACGGCGAGTTGCTTGTCGCCCACGGCGACCGGGGCGGAGACCGCGGCGAGGGCCGCCTCCGCGACCGCCGCCACGTCGTCGATGCCCAGGCCGCCGTCGACCAGGATGACGAACTCGTCGCCGCCCATCCGGGCCACCAGGTGACCGCTGGCGGCCACGCACTCGGCGAGCCGCCGCGCGATCACGACCAGCAGCCGATCGCCGAGGTCGTGGCCGAGACTGTCGTTGACCGCCTTGAACCCGTCCAGGTCCAGGAAGCACACCCCGACCCGTCGACCCGGCCGGGCGGTGTCCAGGACCGTGCCCAGCGTCTCGAAGAACAGCGTACGGTTCGGCAGCCCGGTGAGCGGGTCGTGCAGCGCCTGGAAGCGCAACCGCTGCTGCAACTCGTACCGCTGGGTGATGTCCTCGATCATCGCGACGGTGAAGCGGGGCCGGCCGTCGTCGTGGCGGACCAGCGACACGGCCAGGTCGGTCCAGACGACAGTGCCGTCCTTGCGGTAGTAGCGCTTCTCCACCCGGGCGGTGTCGTGCTTGCCCTCGATCAGTTCCTGGTACAGCTCCCACATCCCGGCCGCGTCGTCCGGGTGGAACAACGCGGCGACGTTGATCTGGCGAAGCTCGTCGGTGCTGTAGCCGAGCATGTCGGCGAACGCCTGGTTGACGTCGATGATCCGCCCGTCGATGCCGGCGATGCCGATGCCGATGGCCGCGCCGGTGAAGACCGCCCGGAACCGCGCCTCGCTGTCGCGCAGCGCCTGCTCCACCTCGTCGCGCGCCTGCCAGGCCGACCGCGCGATCCGCTCCTGCTGCGCGAACGTGCGGTCGCGCAGGGCGCGGGCGAAGCCGGCGGCGAGCCCACCCTGCAACGCGGCCACCCGCTCCG
Organism: Micromonospora endolithica; assembly: GCF_003626595.1. GTDB lineage: Bacteria > Actinomycetota > Actinomycetes > Mycobacteriales > Micromonosporaceae > Micromonospora > Micromonospora endolithica. The sequence continues at coordinate 291,785 of NZ_RBAK01000002.1, forward strand.
CCGAATCCGCGACGTGCGCGGCGTCGGGCAGCATCCGGGTGAGCAGACCGTCGCCGAGCGCCGCCACCGACCAGTCCAGCACGGCGGGATCGGTCAGGTGCGCCTCGATCAGGGCGCGGCCGACCTCCTCGGCCGGGCGGGCCGAGAAGGGCACGGCGAGCAGCGCCTCGGCCAGCCGGACGGTGTGCAGGTACAGCAGCCGCTCGGTCTCGGCCGCGCTGAGCGGCACGAAACCGAGGCGGCGTACGGCACGGGCCCATTCGGCCGCGAATTCCTGGACGCCCGCCCAGCTGGCGTCGTGCCCACCGGGATCTCCGAGGGCGGCCACGGGATCAGCCGGGGTGCTCGTCGTACCGGGCGACGCCGCCGAACGCGCCGAACCGTTCCGGGTTCGCGTCCACGTCGGACGGTGCGTCCGGACGCCAGAGCGGCATGTGCACCACACCGGGTTCCAGGATCGTCCAGTCGCCGAAGAAGCCGGTGACCTCGGCCCGGGACCGCAGGGTGATCTCGGTGTCGGTACGCGCGGAGAGCCGCTGCGCGTCCAGCATCTCCTGCGGCTGGTCCTCGAAGGTGGAGTGCGAGATGACCAGGTAGCTGCCGGGCGCGGCGGCGGACCGGAGGGTGCGCAGGATCTCGCCGGGCCGGTCGGTGTCGCCGACGAAGTGCACCACGCCGGCGAGCAGGATGCCCAGCGGGCGATTGAAGTCGAGCAGGCCCAGCTCGCGGGCCTCGGCCAGGATGCGCTCCGGCTCCCGCAGGTCGCCGTGGATCACCCCGGTCAGCTCGTTGCCGGCCAGCAGCTCCCGGCTGTGCGCCACCGCGACCGGATCGATGTCGACGTAGACGACCCGCGCCTTGGGGTTGGCGCCCTGGGCGACCTCGTGCACGTTGCCCACGGTGGGGATGCCCGAGCCGATGTCGAGGAACTGGTCGATGCCGTTCTCCAGCAGCACCCGTACGGCGCGACGGAGGAAGTCCCGCCCGGCCCGCATGGTGGCCGCCAGGTTCGGGGTCATGCCGGCGATCTGCTCGGCGAGCTGCCGGTCGATCTCGAAGTTGTGCGCGCCGCCGAGGAAGTAGTCGTACACCCGGGCCGCGCTGGGCCGGGAAAGATCGATCTCGGCGGGAAGTCCGTCCGGCATCTGCACTGCGTTACCCCAAGTCTCGCCGCGGTGTGGTGCTGACCACTCTAGGCCCGCCCCGCAGCGCTGCGGGAGGTGCCCATCCGTCCCTTTTCCACCGGCGGTGGAACCCGACGACGCAGCGGAACCGGACGGTCACCCGGTGCCGCGACGCGCGCCGGCCCGGGTGTCAGGAGGGGCTCTCCAGCAACAGTGAGATGCCCTGGCCGACGCCGACGCACATGGTGGCCAGGGCCCGCCGGCCGCCCCGTCGGCGCAGTTCCAGCGCGGCGGTCAGCGCCAGCCGGGCGCCGCTGGCACCGAGCGGGTGGCCCAGCGCGATGGCGCCGCCGTTGGGGTTGACGTGCTCCGCGTCCTCCGGCAGGCCCAGCTCACGCAGCACCGCGACGGCCTGCGCGGCGAACGCCTCGTTCAGCTCGACCACGTCGACGTCGCCGATCGCCAGGCCACGCCGGTCGAGCAGCTTCCGGGTGGCCGGCACCGGCCCCATCCCCATGATCCGGGGCGGCACGCCGGCCGCCGCCGCGCCACCGATGCGGGCCAGCGGGGTCAGGTCGTACCGCGCGACCGCCGCCGCGGAGGCGACCAGGAGCGCGACCGCGCCGTCGTTGACGCCGGAGGAATTGCCGGCGGTGACCGTGCCGCCGGCCCGGAACGGGGTGGGCAGCGCGGCGAGCTTCTCCGGCGAGGTCTCCCGGGGATGCTCGTCGACCTCGACCAGCGCCGTCTGCCGCCGTCCGGCCGGCACGGTCACCGGCACGATCTCCTCGGCGAACCGCCCGCCGGCCTGGGCCTTCGCCGCGCGTTGCTGCGAGCGGTAGGCGAACTCGTCCTGCTCGGCCCGGCCGACGCCGAACTCGGCGGCGACGTTCTCCGCGGTCTCCGGCATCGAGTCGACGCCCCAGCCCTGCTCCATCAACGGGTTGACCAGCCGCCACCCGATGGTGGTGTCGTACATCTCGGCGGCGCGGGAGAACGCGCTGGTCGCCTTGGGCACCACGAACGGGGCCCGGCTCATGCTCTCCACCCCGCCGGCCACCACCAGGTCCGCCTCGCCGGCCACGATCGACCGGGCCGCGCCGGCCAGGGCGTCCAGGCCGGAGCCGCAGAGCCGGTTCACCGTGCTGCCCGGCACCTCCTGCGGGAGGCCACCGAGCAGGGCCGCCATCCGGGCGACGTTGCGGTTGTCCTCGCCGGCCTGGTTGGCGCAGCCCAGCACCACGTCGTCCACCCGGGTCCAGTCCACCGACGGGTGCCGCGCCACCAGCTCGCGGATCACGTGCGCGGCCAGGTCGTCGGGGCGTACGCCGGCCAGGGCGCCGCCGTACCGGCCGATCGGGGTGCGGACACCGGCCACCAGGTACGCCACGGTCATCGCGAGATCCTTCGGGGTGGGAAGGGCGGGGTGGGAGCGGCCACCGGGTCGCGGGGGACGCCCGGCCGCCAGGATATCCGTGCCCCCGGCGGATAGGTTGACCACATGGCCCGGCCCGAGTTCAGCGCAGAGACCAGCGGCGGCGGCGCGTTCGTGCGCCAACCCAACCGGTTCACCGGCCGGGTCACCCCGCACTCCACGTCCCCGGAGGGCGGCGGCCCCGACGACGAGGGCCGGTGGCCACTGGAGGCGGGCCGCTACCGGCTGATCTGGTGCCGCGCCTGCCCCTGGGCGCACCGGGCCCGGATCGTCCGGACCCTGCTCGGGCTGGAGGACGCGATCTCGCTGGGCACCGTCGACCCGATCCGGGACGAGCGGGGCTGGCGGTTCGCCCTCGACCCGGACGGCTTCGACCCGGTGCTCGGCATCGGCTTCCTCTCCGAGGCGTACCTGGCCACCGACGGTGACTACACCGGCCGGGTCACCGTGCCGGCGCTGGTCGACACGGTGACCGGGCGGGTGGTCACCAACGACTATCCGCAGCTCACCCTGGACCTCTCCACCGAGTGGCGGCGGCTGCACGCCCCGGACGCGCCGGACCTCTACCCGGTCGAGCTGCGCCCGGAGTTGGACGCGCTGATGGCCGAGATCCACCGGGACGTCAACAACGGCGTCTACCGGTGCGGCTTCGCCACCTCCCAGGTGGCGTACGACGAGGCGTACCAGGCGTTGTTCGCCCGGCTGGACGCGCTCTCCGAGCGGCTGTCCGGCCGGCGCTACCTGATGGGAGACGCGATCACCGAGGCCGACGTGCGGCTGTTCACCACCCTGGTCCGCTTCGACGTGGCGTACCACGGGCACTTCAAGTGCAACCGGAACAAGCTGACCGAGATGCCGGTGATGTGGGCGTACGCGCGGGACCTGTTCCAGACCCCGGGCTTCGGCGAGACGGTCGACTTCGACCACATCAAGCGGCACTACTACGGCACCCACCGGCAGATCAACCCGTCCGGCGTGGTGCCGCTCGGCCCGGACCTGTCCGGCTGGACCACCCCGCACGGGCGTGGCTGACCGGCGCGGGGGCGCCCCCACCGCCACCACGCCACGGGGTGGCCCGACCGCGCCCCGGGCGGCCGTCGCGTCGGCCGCCGCCGGCAGCACCCTCGCCGGCGCGGTGGCGGTGGCCGTCGCGGTGGTCGCCGGTCCGGGTCCGGGGCTGACCGGGTACGTCAGCGAGGCGGGCGTCACCGACAGCCCGTACGCCGCCGCGTACCGCCTCGGGGTCTTCGCCCTGGCCGCCGGGGTGCTGCTGCTGGCCGCGGCGCTGCCCCCGGCGGCGCGGGTGGCGGCGACGCTGCTCGCCGCCGGCAGCGTCTTCGCGCTGGTCTCCGGTGCGGTGGCGTGCAGCGAAGGGTGCCCGCTGCCGCCCTACGAGCAGGCCACCACGGCGGATCTGGTGCACGGCGGGGCGAGCATCGCCGCGGTGGCCGCGATCGTGCTCGCGATGGTGGCGCTGGTCCTGCTCCCCGGCGCGCCGACCGCGCTGCGCAGGGTCGCCGCGGTGGGTGCCGGGGTGGCGCTGCCGCTGTCCGGCGTCACCGCCCTGGTGCTGGTCCTGGTCGGGCGGGGCGGTCTGATCGCCGGGCTGGAACGCCTCCTGCTGCTGACCTGCGTGCTCTGGGGCGTCGCCACCGCCACCACCGTCGCCCTGGGCGGGGGTAAGGAAGGGCCCCTTGTTAACGCCTCCGGTAGAGGAAGGGTCCCTTCCTAACGCCTGTAAGGAGCGTCACCGATAGCACTCCTTTCGGCAGCGCGGCGTGCCGGAGTAGCGTCGGGCGGCGATGACCAATGTCTGGCACCTCACCGTGCGCCTGTACGTCGATCTCCGACTGCAGGCCAGCGGCGTCTGTCCGGCGCAGCCGCTCTCCTGACGCTGCCCGTTCCGACCCCGACAGACCTGGACACCTCCCCATGCCCTCCGCCCTGCGCAAGATCCCCTTCTCCGTGCAGATCCTGGCCGGCCTCGTCCTCGGCGTGGCACTCGGCTTCATCGCCCGCGCCAACGACCTGAGCTGGCTCGCCAGCACCCTCGACACCGTCGGCGGGCTCTTCGTCCAGCTGCTCAAGCTGGCCGTACCGCCGCTGGTCTTCACCGCGATCGTGGTCAGCGTGGTCAGCCTGCGCGGCGTCGCCAACGCCGCCCGGCTGGCCCTGAAGACGCTGCTCTGGTTCGGCGTCACCGCTCTGATCGCGGTGAGCATCGGCATCGGCCTCGGCCTGCTCACCGACCCGGGCCGCGGCGTCAACCTGGACACCGCCGGGGCCACCGCCCCGGAACGGACCGGCTCCTGGACCGACTTCCTCACCGGCATCGTCCCGACCAACCCGGTCGGCGCGTTCGTCGAGGGCAACGTGCTCCAGATCGTCTTCCTCGCCCTGGTCGTCGGTGCCGCCGCCCTGCTCGTGGGCCCGGCCGCCGAGCCGTTCGTCGCGCTCAACCGCTCCCTGCTGGAGATCGTGCAGAAGGCGCTGTGGTGGGTTATCCGGCTCGCCCCGATCGGCACGCTCGGCCTGATCGGCCACGCTGTCGCCTCGTACGGCTGGGACCTGGTGGCCCCGCTGGCCAAGTTCACCACCGCCGTGTACGTCGGCTGCGCCATCGTGCTGTTCGTGGTGTACCCGCTGCTGCTGGTGACCGCCGGTCGGCTCAACCCGCTGCGCTTCTTCGCCGGCGCCTGGCCGGCGATCGAGCTGGCCTTCGTCTCCCGCTCCTCGGTGGGCACCATGCCGGTGACCCAGCGCTCCGTCGAGCGCCTCGGCGTCCCCCGCGAGTACGCCTCCTTCGCGGTGCCCTTCGGCGCCACCACCAAGATGGACGGCTGCGCGGCGATCTACCCGGCCCTGGCGGCGATCTTCGTGGCGCAGGTGTTCGGGGTTCAGCTCGGCGTCACCGACTACCTGCTGATCGCCTTCGTCTCGGTGGTCGGCTCGGCCGCCACCGCCGGCCTGACCGGCGCGATCGTGATGCTCACCCTGACCCTCAGCACGCTGGGCCTGCCGCTGGCCGGTGTCGGCCTGCTGCTGGCGATCGACCCGATCCTGGACATGATCCGCACCGCCACCAACGTGGCCGGGCAGGCTCTGGTCCCCACGCTGGTCGCCGCCCGCGAGGGCACCCTCGACCGGGACGCGTACGAGGCCGCCGGCCGGCGGGACATCACCGAGCCGGTCGGGACCGACCGGCAGCCGGCCCGGGACCAGGAACTCGTTCCGGTACCGGCCTGAGGATCGTGCTCCGCGGCGGGGCCCCTCCCGGGCCCCGCCGCATCCCTGCGGAGAGGATGGCGACATGAGTTCCCTGTTCACCCCCCTGGCGCTGCGCGCCGTGACGCTGCCCAACCGGGTCGCGCTGGCCCCGATGTGCCAGTACTCCGCCGGTCCGGACGGCCTGCCCACCGACTGGCACCTGGTGCACCTCGGCACCCGTGCCGCCGGCGGCGCCGGGCTGGTCCTGACCGAGGCGACCGCCGTGGTCCCCGAGGGGCGGATCAGCCCGCAGGACACCGGGCTGTGGTCCGATTCGCACGTCGACGCCTGGCGGCCGGTGACCGCGTTCGTCGCCGCCCACGGCGCGGTGCCCGCGGTGCAGCTGGCGCACGCCGGGTTCAAGGCCTCCACGTACCGGCCGTGGGCACCGCGCCGTGGCGGCGTACCCGACGCCGAGGGCGGCTGGACGCCGGTCGGCCCCGGCACCGCGCCGTTCGTACCCGACTACCGGGTGCCGACCGCCCTCGACGAGGCCGGCATCGCCGGCGTGATCGAGGCGTTCGGCGCGGCGGCGACGCGGGCCGTCGACGCCGGGTTCGCCGCCGTGGAGATCCACGCCGCGCACGGTTACCTGCTGCACGAGTTCCTGTCCCCGCTGACCAACCACCGTGACGACGCCTGGGGCGGCGACCGGACCGGCCGGATGCGGCTCACCCTGCAGGTCGCCCGCGCGGTCCGCGCGGCGGTCGGCGAGGACGTGCCGGTGCTGGCCCGGATCTCGGCCACCGACTGGGTCGACGGCGGCTGGACGGTCGAGGACAGCGTGGCGCTCGCCGCCGAACTGGCCGGCGCCGGGGTGGACCTCGTGGACTGTTCCTCCGGCGGCGCGTCGGCCACCGCGAGCGTCCCGGTCGGCCCCGGCTACCAGGTGCCGCTGGCCGCCCGGGTACGCCGGGAGGCTGGCGTGGCCACTGGCGCTGTCGGCCTGATCGTGGAGCCGGAGCAGGCCGAGGCGATCGTCGCCGGCGGCGAGGCCGACCTGGTGCTGCTCGGCCGCGAACTGCTCCGCGACCCGTACTGGCCGCACCGCGCCGCCGCCAAGCTCGGCGCGGCCGCCTCCTGGCCCGCCCAGTACACCCGCGCCCTGTAGGGGCTGCTCCGCGACCCCACGTTAAGAAGGGGCCCCTGCTCTACCGGAGGCGTTAAGCGGGGGCCCTTCCTTACACTCTCAGCCGGCGAGGTGGGACCAGCGGTCCTCCAACTCCTGCCACGGACCCTGGGCGGCCACCCGGCCGGACTGGAGCACCACCACGTGGTCGGCGCGGACCAGCGCCGCCCGCTTGGAGGTGGAGCCGATCACCGTCACCCCGTGCTCACGCAACGCCTGCCAGAGCGCCAGCTCGGTGGTCACGTCCAGTGCCGAGGACACGTCGTCGGCGACCAGCAGCTCGGTACGCGGCGCGAGGGCTCGGGCCAACGCCAGGCGCTGCAACTGCCCGCCGGAGAGCCGGGTGCCCTTGTGCCCGATGAGCAGCCCGAGGCCGCCGCCGGTGGCGGCCAGGTCGTGGTCGAGCTGCGCGGTCGTCACGGCCGCCGCCGCGTCCACCCGATGCCCGAGGGTGATGTTGTCGGCCACCGTCCCGGACAGCACCCGGGGCAGCTGCCCGACATAGCCCACCTGTTGCGGGCGCAGGAACATCTCCGGCTCGGTCACCGGGTCGCCGTTCCAGGTGAGCAGGCCGGTATGCGGGGCGATGCCGGCCAGGGCACGCAGCAGCGAGGACTTGCCCGAGCCGACCGGTCCGACGACCAGCACCAGTTGGCCACGGGTCACCGTCAGGTCGACGTCCCGGACGGCCACCGCGCCGTCGGTGTGCCGGACCCCGAACCCGGTCAGCTCCAACCGCCGCAGCGGATGCCGGGGCGGCACGGCCGGCGCCGGGGCGGTCCCCGCCGCGAGGTCCACTTCGGGCACGTCCTCCGAGTACGCCGGCCGGCCGGTCATCGCCGCCGTACGGTGGGTCCACACCCGGGCCGACGGCACCTGCGAGATCAGCGACGCCGTGGTCCAGGAGAACCAGCGGGCCGCCGCCAGGGTGGAGACCGCGACCAGGGTGCCGCCCGCCGACAGTCCGCCGGTGAGCAGCAGCGCCCAGGCGCCGATCGGCAGCAGGCCACTGACCACCGACGGGGTGGAGCGCGACCACACCTGCGCCACGATCTCCCGCCGCTGGCGATCGCTGCGCACCCGGTCGAGATCGGCGAGGTGGGTCAGCACCGGGCGGGTCGCGCCAGCCAGCTTGACGGTGCGGGCGGCCGACAGCGCGGAGACCAGCGCGGTGGCGAACGCGGCGCGGGCGGTGACGGTGGCCCGTGCCGCGCGCTCCAGCCGGGGCCCGAACAACGTGGCCACCAGACCGGACACCACCATCGTGCCGCCGAAGAACAGCGCCGGGACGATGCTGCCGGTGATCGCGGTCATCGCCGCCGCGAGCACGATCGCCGCCACCTGGTCCATCACGTTGTCGGCGAGCTGCACGACCCGTTCGGTGTCGCCGCCCTGAGCCACCACCTCGGCCGGGGTGTACCGGCCCACCCGGCGCGGACCGGTCTGCCCGTGCACCAGGCGCAGGCTGATCCGCAGCATCTGCCGCACCCACCACTGCGGGAACCACAGGTTGGTGTACCAGGGCGCCGGCAGGGTGACGAGCAGCCCGGCGACGATCCCGAACGCCGGCAGCCACGGCTCACCGGCACCGTCGACCAGGTCGGCCCACAGCCAGGGCAGCAGCGGTCCGTCCAGCCCGACCAGCACCATCAGCAGGAAGAACACGAGGGCGGCCAGCCCGTACCGTGGGTCGTTGCGGAACAGCCGGAGGATCTCCCACAGCGTCCGCGCGAGCGTCGCGGTCGGCGGGGCCGCGTCGGCGGCGCGCCCGGCCGGCCCGGTCTCCGCCGCCACGGCCTCCGCCACCGGCCCGACCGGCGCCGGCTCGCGCTCCGCCGAAGGCGGCTCGGGTACGGGCGACGACCAGTCGTCCAGCAGGTCCACCCCGACGGCGGCGCGGGCCGGCGCACCGGCACCGGTCGCGGCCCCGGCCAGCGCGCCGGCGTGGCTGGTGGCCAGCAGCTCGGCGAAGCGCACCGAGGAGCTCAGCGGCCCGGCCTCCACCACCGCGCCGTCGGCCATCACCACCACCTCGTCGCAGTGCCGCACCGAGGAGAGGCGGTGGGCGATCACGATGCCGATCCGGTCGCGCAGCAGCCGCTCGGTGGCCGCCTGCACGCGCGTCTCGGTCACCGGGTCGAGCCGGGCGGTCGCCTCGTCCAGGATCACCACGTGCGGATCCCGCACCAGGATCCGGGCGAACGCGACGAGCTGCTCCTGCCCGGCGGACAGCGTGTGGCCGCCCTCGCCGAGCCGGGTGCGCAGCCCGTCGGGCAACTCACCCACCCAGCCGGTCAGACCCAGTTCGTCGAGCGCCCGGGCGGCCCGGTCGAGCAGGTCCGGGTCGAACAGGGCGACGTTCTCGGCGAGCGTGCCGGCCAGGATCTCGGTGCGCTGGGGCACCACCGCCACCCAGCGGCGCAGCTCCTCCACGTCCAGGTCGAGCAGGTCACGGCCGCCGAGGAACACCGATCCCCGCGGCACCTCGACCGCCCGGGTGAGCACCTTGGTCAGCGTCGACTTGCCCGACCCGGTGCGCCCCACCAGCGCGTACGACAGGCCGCGCCGGAACGTCAGGTCGACGTCGCGCAGCGCGGGCTGCCGGCCGCCGTCGGTGCTCGGGTAGCGGAACGTCAGGTCCCGCACCACCAGGTCGCCGTCGGTGGGCGCGACGCCGCCGGTGGGCTCCTGCGGGGAGTCCTGGAGCAGTTGCACCCGGCCCCAGGCGCCCAGCGCGTACTGCAGTTCGGGGATCATCCGGCTCACGTTCTCGACGGTCGCGCCGAACGCCACCGCGAGCAACCACACCGCGGTCAGCCGGGCGCCGTCGACCCGGCCGGCGGCCAGCGCCCAGGCGCCGCCGAGCACGACCGCCGCGATGCCGCAGCGGTTGACCGCGCCGGCGACGGTGGTCACCTGCGCCGTCATCCGCCACACCACCAGGCCGCGGGTGAGCACGGCCGAGGCACGGCGGGCGTAGAGGCGTAGCACGTACGGGCGGGCCAGGCTGGTGCGGACGTCGTCCTGGCCGTGGATCGCCTCCTCCATCACCGCCGCCAGGTCCGACCAGGCCTCCTCCTCGGCCATCCGGGCCGGGACGATGCGGGCGGTGGGTTTGCGCAGGATGAGCACGAGGGTGACGGAGAGCACCAGCATCGCGACGCCCGCCGGCCACCACACGGCGAGGGCCACGAACGTGGACAGCACGCCCACCGCCAGCAACTGCGCGATGCGTGCGCCCTGGGCGCGGACCGCGGACGCCACCTGGTAGACGTCGCCGTCGATCCGGTCGAGCAGTTCACCGACCGGGGTGGTCTCCAGCGTCGGCAGGTCCTGCCCGAACGCGACCCGGCACAGCCGGCGGCGGACGTCGGCGGACCAGTCGGCGGTCACCCCCGCCATCACCAGGCCGACCACCAGGTCGCTGGCCACGGCGAAGACCAGCGCGACGGCGAGCAGCGTGAAGAACCCCGTCGACCGGTGCACCAGCACCGGACCGGCCAGCGCCGCCGCGGCCGCCTGCCCGCCGGCAGTGAGCAGGATCAGGCAGGCCACCAGGGTCATCCGACGTGGCGAGGTGGCCCACATGTCACGGAGCAGGCGCACGGTGGACCCCTTAACGGCACGGCGGTGGCGGAACAACCAGCGTCGCGCGTGCCACCCCGCCGCTCAACGCATTTACCCGTCGATGCCCCGGGCGCGACTCAGAACAGGACGGTGGCCAGGGTGCCGACCGGCCGGAAGCCGCAGCGCTCGTAGACGCGGCGGGCCGGCTGGTTGAAGTCGTTGACGTAGAGGCTGACCGTCGGGGCGACCCGCCGCAGCGCGTCGCGCACCACGGCCGCCATCGCCGCGGTCGCGATCCCCCGGCCACGCCACTCGGGGGCCACCCACACGCCCTGCACCTGGGCGGTCCGCCGGGTCACCACCGCCAGCTCCGCCTTGAACACGACCTGACCGTCGACGAACCGGGCGTACGCCCGGCCCGCCCGGACCAGGTCGGTGACCCGCCGCCGGTAGCTGCGCCCGCCGTCCTCGGCCAGCGGCGACACCCCGACCTCCTCGGTGTACATCGCCACGGCCGCCGGGAAGAGGCGCTCGATGTCGCTCCCGCGGACCCGACGTACCTGCGGGTCGGCCGGGACGGCGGGCGGCGCGTCCGTGGCCAGCAGGGGCTGGTTGGGGCGTACGTCCCGAGCCGGCCCCCACGTGCAGGAGAGTCGGTCCCAGAGCCCGAGCACGGCGTCGGCCCGACCCACGATCGACGAGCAGAGCCGCTCCTCGCCGGCGAGCAGGTCGGCGAAGGCGGCGACGGCGGCGTCCGAGGCGAGCACCGGTGTGAGGTTGCCACCGAGCCAGCAGAGTGACTCCAGGTTGCGCCGGGAGCCGTAGCCCAGGACCCGGCCCTCGGCACGCCACCAGGCGAGGCCGCGCGCGGCGATCCGCTCGGCGACCTGCGCACCCGCGTACGGGTCGAGGTCGAGCAGTCGCTCGACCGCACGGCGCTCCGACTCCCCCAGTTGCCGTACCGGCAGCGTCAGCACGCCTACCAGCCTGCCAGATCCGCCCGGGACCGCGTGGGCCGAGTGACGAGCTGGTCCGGCCCGGGTGCTCTGTCCCGGATGCGGCCTCGCACACGGAAAGAGTGGCTATTCAGCGCGCGATAGCCACTCTTTCCGGGAAGCTGCGTGATCTGGGTGCGGCGGGTCAGTGCACCGTCACGGTGGGGCCGGGGAGCATGTCGCGCAGCTCGTCGGGGAGGTCGGCGCCCATCTCGTCGGCGATCCGCAGCGCCTCCTGGATCAGCGTCTCCACGATCTGCGCCTCGGGGACGGTCTTGACGACCTGGCCCTTGACGAAGATCTGGCCCTTGCCGTTGCCGGACGCGACGCCGAGGTCGGCCTCCCGAGCCTCGCCCGGACCGTTCACGACGCAGCCCATCACGGCGACGCGCAGCGGCACCGGGAGGCCCTCCAGGCCGGCGGTGACCTCCTCGGCGAGCTTGTAGACGTCGACCTGGGCCCGGCCGCAGGACGGGCAGGAGACGATCTCCAGCCCCCGCTCGCGCAGGCCCAGCGACTCCAGGATCTGGTTGCCGACCTTGATCTCCTCCACCGGCGGGGCGGAGAGGGAGACCCGGATGGTGTCGCCGATCCCCTCGGCCAGCAGCGCGCCGAACGCGACCGCCGACTTGATGGTGCCCTGGAAGGCGGGGCCGGCCTCGGTGACGCCGAGGTGCAGCGGGTAGTCGCACTGCGCGGCGAGCTGGCGGTAGGCCCGGATCATCACCACCGGGTCGTTGTGCTTCACCGAGATCTTGATGTCCCGGAAGCCGTGCTCCTCGAACAGCGAGCACTCCCACAGCGCCGACTCGACGAGCGCCTCGGCGGTCGCCTTGCCGTACTTGGCGAGCAGCCGCTTGTCCAGCGAGCCGGCGTTCACGCCGATCCGGATCGGCACGCCCGCGTCGCCGGCGGCCTTGGCGATCTCCTTGACCTTGTCGTCGAACTGCCGGATGTTGCCCGGGTTGACCCGGACCGCCGCGCAGCCGGCGTCGATCGCGGCGAAGACGTACTTCGGCTGGAAGTGGATGTCGGCGATGACCGGGATCTGGGACTTCCGGGCGATCGCCGGCAACGCCTCGACGTCGTCCTGACTGGGGACGGCGACCCGGACGATCTGGCAGCCGGACGCGGTCAGCTCGGCGATCTGCTGGAGCGTCGCGTTGACGTCGGAGGTGAGGGTCGTGGTCATGGACTGCACCGAGACCGGCGCGCCACCACCGACCGGCACCGAGCCGACCATGATCTGGCGGCTCGCCCGGCGCGGTGCGAGCGGCGGGGGCGGTACGGAGGGGATACCGAGACTGACAGCGGTCACTTCAGGCACTCACCTTGAGAAGAGCGTGATCGGGTTGACGACGTCCGCGGTGATGGTCAGCAGCGTGAACGCGCCACCGATCAGGATCACCGCGTACGTGAAGGGCATCAGCTTGAAGTAGTCGACGCGCCCCGGGTCGGGGCGGCGCAGCTTGGCGTAGAGCCAGGAGCGGGCCCGCTCGAACCAGATGATCGCGATGTGCCCCCCGTCGAGCGGCAGCAGCGGCAGCAGGTTGAACACGCCGATGAAGAAGTTCAGCGAGACGAAGAGCATGAAGAACAGCAGCCATGCCTCGTTCTCCACGGCCTCGCCGCCGAGCCGGCTGGCGCCCACGACGCTGATCGGGGTGTCGATGTCCCGCTCGCCGCCGGTGATCGCGGTCCACAGGGCCGGGACCTTCTGCGGGATGCGCTTCATCGCCTCGTAGGTGTTCACCGCCATGTCCCCGGTGAAGTCGGCGGTGGCGCCGACGGCGGCGACCGGGCCGTACTCGATCCGGGTGGGGGTGCTGGGCACCAGGCCGACGCCGAGCGCGGCGACCGGCGCGACGGCGCCCTGCGGGTCGTCCAGCGGCGGGCGCTGGGTCTGCGCGAGCACCGTGCTGGTGGTCGCCGGCTGGCCGTCGCGGACGTACGCGATCTGCGCGGTGTCGCCGGGCTTGAGCGCGCGCAAGGTGGTGAGCAGCTGGCCGTAGTTGTCCACCGGCGTGCCGTTGACCGAGGTGATCCGGTCGCCGTTGCGCAGTTGCGCCTGGGCGGCCGGGCTGGCCGGGTCGGCGTCGGTGCACGGGCGCAGCGTGTTCTCCGGGACCACGCACTCGGAGAGCTGGATGACCGCCGGCTCCTGGCGGATCGCCGCCTCGGTGCTGGGGAAGTTCGGGTTGGGCAGGCCGGCGGTGATCGCGATGATCCACAGGGCCCCGATGGCGAGCACGAAGTGGGTCACCGAGCCGGCGGACATCACGATCGTCCGCTTCCACACCGGGAACCGCCACATCGCCCGGGGTTCGTCGGCCGGGTCGACGTCGTCGTCCTGCGGGGTCATCCCGACGATCTTGCAGAAGCCGCCGAGCGGGATGCCCTTGAGCCCGTACTCCGTCTCGCCGCGCCGGAACGACCAGAGGGTCGGCCCGAAGCCGACGAAGTAGCGGGTGACCTTCATGCCGAAGGCCTTGGCGGTGACCATGTGCCCGGCCTCGTGCAGGCTCACCGAGATGAGGATCGCGAGGGCGAAGAGGACCACCCCGAGCAGGTACGACATCAAGCTCCTTCCACCGAACCCGCGATGATCTCCTGCGCGTGCGCGCGCGCCCACGACTCCGCCGCGAGCACGTCCTCGACGGTACCTGGTTCGGCGAAGTCGGGAGCGTCCTCCAGCACGCGCTGGAGGGTGTCGACGATGCCCAGGAAGGGCAGTCGCCCGGCGACGAAGGCCGCCACGCACTCCTCGTTGGCCGCGTTGTAGATCGCCGGCCGGCACCGGCCCGCCTCGCCGGCCGCCTTGGCCAGCGCCACGGCCGGGAACGCCACGTCGTCCAGCGGCGCGAACTCCCAGGTGTGCGCCGTCGTCCAGTCCACCGCCGTGGCGGCCCCGGCGACCCGGTCCGGCCAGCCGATGCCGAGCGCGATGGGCAGCCGCATGTCCGGCAGGCTGGCCTGGGCGATGGTGGATCCGTCGACGAACTCGACCATCGAGTGGATCACCGACTGCGGGTGCACCATCACGGTGATGTCGGAGTACGGCACGTCGAACAGCTCGTGCGCCTCGATCACCTCCAGCGCCTTGTTGACCATGGTCGCCGAGTTGATCGTGACGACCGGGCCCATGTTCCAGGTCGGGTGCGCCAGCGCCTGCTCCGGTGTGACCCGGGTCAACTCGTCGCGCCGCTTGCCCCGGAAGGGGCCGCCGCTGGCGGTGACGACCAGCCTCCGCACCTCGCCCCGGGAGCCGGAGCGCAGGCACTGGGCGAGCGCCGAGTGCTCCGAGTCGACCGGGACGATCTGCCCCGGCCGCGTGACGGCGGCCTTGACCAGCGGGCCGCCGGCGACCAGCGACTCCTTGTTGGCCAGCGCGAGCGTACGACCGGCGCGCAGCGCGGCCAGCGTCGGCGCGAGCCCGAGCGACCCGACCACCCCGTTGAGGACGACGTCACCGGGCCACTGCGCCAGCTCGGTCATCGCGTCCGGGCCGGCCACGATCTTGGGAAGCTTGAAGTCGCCGGTGGCCCAGCCGCGCCGGCTCGCCTCCGCGTAGAACGCGAGCTGAAGGTCCTGGGCGGCGGACGCCTTGGCCACTCCGACCGCGTCGACGCCCAGTTCGAGGGCCTGCGCCGCGAGCAGCTCGACGTTGCCGCCGCCCGCGCCGAGCGCGACCACCCGGAACCGGTCCGGGTTGCGCCGCACGATGTCGATGGCCTGGGTGCCGATCGAGCCGGTGGAACCGAGCAGGACGAGGTCCCGGGGAGAAGTCACGGGGCCATTCTTCCCCAGCATCGCCGAACGCCCGTCGGGAGCCTCAACTCTCCGCGTCGGCGGCCTCCGGGGCCTCCTCGTCGAGAAGGTCGGCCGGGTCGACGGAGAACGCGAAGGGCTCCGTCATGGCGAAGACGCTGCCCGCCGCCGCCGCGCTCACCGGCCGGTACTCCCCATCACTCAGCTCGAAGAGAGCGACGGTGGGCACCCGGTTGCGCAGATCCACGCGAAGGAAGAACGGCACGCCTGCGGCGGCGTACTCGCGCGGACGGTCGATAACGTCCTTGCGCCGGTTGCCCGGCGACACGATCTCACCGAGCAGAACGGCCTGCCGGATGTCGACGGCCGACCGACCACCGCCGGAGGTGCGGAGCACCGCGATGTCAGGAATGAAAAGATCCTTGCCGCAGATCATGTTGATCTCGGGGTAGACCCACAGACCCGCGCGCCGGGCAGCCCGGTGCAGGAGATAGGGAAGTTCACGTTCGACCGACTGATGGTCGATTCCGGCATGTGGAGTCACGATGACGCTTCCGCTCAGGACCTCAACCTTGGGGCCGTTGGTCTCCGGCAACAGGTCGAGGGCGAGCTGCGCGGTCCATGGCTCGTCGTGCCACCGCAGCACGTCGAACGACGGCTCGGTGGGCTGCGGCGCCGGCTCGGGCACGTACGCTGCCTGGGCCATCGCGGGCTCACCCCCTCAGCGGACCATCCTGCTCGTCCCAGCCTAGCCACCGCAGCCCTCAACGGGCGGCATCGCACACCGTGTCCGGCGCTACCGACCACCGGAATCGGCTCGGCATCCCTGAAGTCGGGGTGTCCGGGTCAGGTCGTCAGGCCGACATCAATGACGACGAGTGGATCATGCCCGAGAGGGCGCGTCCAGGACGAAGGTCTCCACCTCCACGCCGCCGTACCAGTCGGTGCGACGGCCCAGGTGGGTCATGCCGAGGCGGCGGCAGACCGCCATCGACGCGTCGTTGCCGGGCGCGACCACCGCGTACACCCGCGCGCCGCCGGCGGTGAACTCGCGGGCGACCACCGCGCGGGCCGCCTCGGTGGCGTAACCGTGCCTCCAGGCGTCCGGGTGCAGGTGCCAGCCGACCTCGATGTCCTCGGTGGGGGTCACGCCGTCGGCGCCCGGCAGGGGCTTGAGCAGGACGCTTCCCGCGACCACCCCGCTGTCGCGCACCTCGACCGCCCACAGGCCGTACCGGCCGGCGTACGGCGCGTGCCGCCCGTGCCACGAGGCCAGCCGCTCGGCGGCCTCGGCCGGGTCGGTCAGCCGCCCCTTGCCGCCGCCCAGCCAACGCATGACCTCGTGCCGGGAGTAGATGTCGTAGATCCGGTCCAGGTCGGCCGGCGCGTCGGTCCATTCGCGGATCACCAGGCGGTCGGTGGTGACTACGGTCATGGCGGGCGATCTTAATGCGTGGCGGGAGGCGGGAGGGGGAACTGAAGCGCGATGGGCAGCGGATGGCAGCGGACGAAGCGGATCACCAGTGCCGCGTTCCGGCCGGTACGGGGACGTGACCTGTCGCTGCACGCCGCCGCGATCACCTTCTACTCGGCGATCGCCGTGGTGCCGGTGGCGCTGCTGGCGATCTGGTTGACCGCGCTGGTCGCGGGCGCGGACCGGGTGCGCCGGCTCACCTCGTACGCCGTGGAGACGCTGCCGGACGCGATCGGCGCGCCCCGGGCGGTGGACGCGCTGGTCGAGGCCGGGGTGGGGTTGACCCCGCTGCTGGCGCTGGCGTCGCTGCTGCCGGCGTCGCTGTACGGCGAGGGGCTGCGCCGGGCGTTCGTGTCGGTTGCCGCGCAACACAGCGACGAGTCGCTGGTGGGGTGGCGGGGGCGGCTGCTGCTGCTTCCGCTGCTCGCGCCGGCCCCGGCCCTGCTCTTCTCGATCCTGCTGGCGCTGCCCACCACCACCCGGCTGGTCCGGCAGGGCGGCTGGATCGGCGCGCTCGGGGTGGTGCTGTCGTTCCTGGCGGTCTGGCTGGTGCTCACCCCGGTATTGGTCTGGGTGTTCCGGGTGGTCGGCCCGGCGTCGCCGGACTGGCTGTCGACGCTGGGTGTCGGGTCGTTCACGGCCGCGAACCTGTCCGGCTTCCTGCACGGCTTCGTGCTGTTCGCGTCGCTGCCGATCGACCTGGGGGTGCCGTTCGGCGGCTTCACCGAGATCGGGGCGGGGGTGGCGGTGCTGCTGTGGCTCTACCTGTTCCACGTGATCGTGCTGGCCGGCTACTCCGCCACCCTCGCCCTGTCCCGCTGGCGCGCCGCCCGCGCCGTCGGCACGGGCGACGCGGACGCCGGTGTTCAGCGGCGGAAGGGACCGGTCACCTCGTAGGTGATGCCGCCGGTGCCGGCGCGCTCGCCGGTGGTGCCGCGCTGCGAGGAGAAGTAGAGGCGGGTGCCGTCCGGGGAGAAGGCCGGACCGGTGATCTCCGACGACCCCTGACCGAGCAGCCGAAGGAAGGGGCTCACCACACCCGCCGGCGTGATGATATTGATTTCCATGTTGCCGCCGTCCTCGGCGACGTAGAGGTCCCCGCCGGCGGTGCCGGTGATGTTGTCCACCCCGGTCAGCGGCGCCGCGCCGGCCGGCACCAGCGAGTCGTCGTACGCCAGGTCGATCCGCTGGTTGACCGCGTCGTACGCCCACACCCGGTTGTCGCCCTTGGTGGTGAACCAGCAGGTGCCCCGGTCGTACCAGGCGCCCTCACCGCCGTTGAAGTGCTTGGCCGCGCCGACCTGCCACCGGGTGAAGATCGGGAACCCGTCCCGGTCCGGGATGTTGCGCCAGGTCACCGGGCCGGACACCTGGCTGGACGATCCGCAGAGCACCTGGAGCTGGCCGGTGCGCAGGTCGCCCCAGGTGTCCGGCACGAACCGGTAGAAACAGCCGTCGGACTCGTCCTCGGTCAGGTAGACCACCTTCCGGTCCGGGTCGCAGGCCGCCGCCTCGTGGGTGAAGCGCCCCATCCGGGTCCGCTCCTCGCCCGCGCGGCTGCCGTCCGGCCAGGTCTCGAAGACCCGCCCCAGCGGCACCTCCTCGCAGGACAGCCAGGTGCCCCACGGGGTCGCGCCGCCCGCGCAGTTGACGTTGGTGCCGCCGAGGATCCGGTACGCGGCGGCGACCGCCCCGTCCGAACGGAACCGCACCGCCGACGCGCCGCCGATCAGCGGCACCTCCGAGTTGGAGACGTAGATCCAGCCGTCGCCGGCCGGAAAGCAGGCCCCGCCGTCGGGGGCGGGATGCCACACGTACGAGGTGCCGGCGACCCGCTGGCCGGACCGGGCGATCACCCGGCTGGTGAAACCGGCGGGAAGCTGGACGGAGTTGGCGTCGGCGCCGAGCAGCTCCCCGTAGGGGCCGGGGCCGGGCTGGGCGGGGGCGGCCAGGGCGGCGCCGCCCCACAGGGTGCCGGCGAAGGCGGCGGCCCCGCCGACGGCGGTGGCGCGCAGGACGGTACGACGATCCATCGGGTTACCTCCCGGTAGGTGGTCGATGCCCCGCCGACGCTAGGCCGCTCGGGGCATCGACGAAACCCGCTATCGGGTGAACACGGGATGACGGGTCTCCGGAGCGACCGGCTCGGGTTCGGCGGTCTCCCGGATGCCGTACCGGCGGTAGACCCGACCCAGCGGTCCCGGCGCCCACCAGTTCCACCGACCGAGCAGCCGCATCGTCGCCGGCACGAGCAGCGCCCGGACCAGCGTCGCGTCCACCACGATGGCCACGATCATGCCGACACCGATCAGCTTGATGTAGGACATCGAGCCGGTGGCGAAGCCGGCCACCACGACGATGAGCAGCAGCGCGGCGGCGGTGATGATCCGGCCGGTGGCCTGGAGGCCGACGGTCACCGCGGCGGTGTTGTCGCCGGTGCGGTCCCACTCCTCGCGGACCCGGGACAGCAGGAACACCTCGTAGTCGGTGGCCAGGCCGAACAGCAGGGCCAGCATGAGGATCGGGTTGCTGGGCTCGATGAAGCCGGTCGCGGTGAAGCCGAGCAGGTCGGCGAGGTTCCCGTCCTGGAAGATCCAGACCACCACGCCGAACGACGCACCGATCGAGATCACGTTCATCAGCACCGCCTTGACCGGCAGCACCACCGAACCGAACGCGAGGAACAGCAGTACGAACGTCGCGGCGGCCATCAGCAGGGCCATCCAGGGCAGCCGGTCGCCGAGGCTGTCCAGCAGGTCCCGGTCGGCGGCCGGCCGGCCGCCGACGAGCACCTCCGCCCCGTCGGGGGCGGGCAGCGCGCGCACCTCGCGGACGATGTCCTGGGCCACGTCGCCGGTCGGCTCGCCCGGATAGCCCACCGTCAGCAGCGTCGAGGCGTCGCGGTTGGCCACCACCCGCACGTCGGTGACGCCCGGGACCGTGGCGATCCGGTCGGCGAACGCCTGGGCCCGCGTCGGGTCGGCGCCGGACACCAGCACGTCGATCGGGGCGACCGTGCCGCCGGGGAACTCCTCGGCGATCCGCTCGGAGACCACCCGGGGCGCGGCGTCCGCCGGCAGCACCCGCTCGTCGAAGCCGCCGAACTCCATCCGCAACGATGGCACCGCCAGCAGCCCGAGCAGCACGACCACCCCGACCAGGTAGCGCACCGGACGCCGCATCACGCTCCGCGCGATCCGGGCCCAGGCGCCGCCGGACTCCGCGGCCGCCGGCCGCCCACCCCGCGTCCCACGCCGCCACGGCATCGGTACGCGGACCGCGTCGATCCTCCTGCCGAGCACCGCGAGCAGGGCCGGCAACACGGTGAGCGCCGCGAGCATCGCGACCAGGACGGCGGCCATCCCGCCCAGGCCCATCGAGCGAAGGAACGCCTGCGGGAAGATCAGCAGGCTGCCCAGGGCGAGCGCGATGGTGAGGCCGGAGACCAGGACGGTGCGGCCGGCGGTGGCCATGGTCCGGCTGATGGCGGCAGCCGTGTCGTGGCCGGCTGCCAACTCCTCCCGGAAGCGGCTGACCACGAACAGCGCGTAGTCCACGGCCATGCCCAGACCGATCAGGGTGATGATGTTGATCGCGAAGATCGACACATCGGTGAACAGGTTGACCAGCCGGACGGCGACGAACGCGCCGAGGATGGCCAGCCCGCCGACCAGCAGCGGGGTCACCGCCGCCACCAGCCCACCGAAGATCAGCACCAGCAGCACCAGGAGCACCGGCATGGAGAGGATCTCGGCGCGGGTGATGTCCTCGGTGGTGCGGGTGTTCGCGTCGTGCAGGAAGGGCACCGTGCCGCCGACCTCGGTCCGCAGGCCGGGCGCGTCGAAGGCCGGGCGCAGCGCCTCGTACGCCTCGGTCTTGCCGTCCTCGTCGGAGGCGCGGAGCTGGACCGCCGCATAGGTGGCCCGGCGGTCGGTCGAGACCAGGCCGGGGGCCTGCGTGTCGTACCAGGTGACGACGCTGGTCACCTCGGCCCGCGCGCGGAGCCGGTCGACGGTCGCGGCAACCGGGTCCCGGAAGGCCGGCTGGTCCACGGTCGTCGCGTCGCTGGACCAGAGCACGACCAGGTCCGCGCCCTGCGGTCCCAACTCGGCGGTGATCCGCTCGGCGGCGCGGCTGGACTGGCTCGCCGGATCGTCGAAGCCTCCGCCGGTCAGCTGACCGAAGACTCCGGCCCCCCAGGTCGCTCCGATCGTGACCAGCACCAGGGCGGCGGCCAGGACCGCCCACCGCAGCCGCACCACCACCCGTCCCCACCAGGCGAACATTCGCTTCCCCCTCCACCGGCCGTTAAGCTGTAACTATTGCTCATTTGAGTGAACGCCGTTAACTATCGCAACGGCGTTTGCTTCAGTCAAGGGGGTTCACCGGATGACCGCACCGTCCCGCCGGGAGCGCCTGCGTACGACGACCGTCGCCGAGATCAAGAGCGGCGCGCGTCGGCTGCTGGTGGACGGCGGCGTGGAGGCGGTCTCTCTGCGGGCCATCGCCCGGGACATGGGCATGACCGCGCCGGCCATCTACCGGTACTTCCCCAGCCTGGAAGCTCTGGTCGGGGCGCTGGCCGGCGACCTGTACGAGGAGTCGACCGCGCTCCTGGAGGCCGCCCGGGACGGCGCCGGCGAAGACGAGGTGGCCCAACTGCTGGCCATGGCACGCGCCTTCCGTGCCTGGTCGGTGGCACATCCCGCGGAGTTCGGGCTGATCTTCGGCGCGCCGACGCCCAGTGCGACGACCTTCTTCGACACCTGCGCCGACGCCGACCACCCGGGCGCCCGCTTCGGCGCGGTCTTCGTGCAGCCGCTGGTGGAGCTGTGGCACCGCTCGCCCTTTCCCACTCCGCCGCCGGAACTACTCCGCCGGCACTTCGAGGGCCGGCTCGAACCGCTTCGCCAGAGCCACGGCGAGATCCCGGTCGAGGTCGCCTGGGCCTTCCTGTCCGGCTGGACCCGCCTCTACGGCCTCGTCGCGATGGAGGTCTTCGACCAGGTCAGCTGGGCGATAACCGAGCCCGAGCACCTCTTCGAACTGGAACTGACCACCTTCGCCACCCAACTCACCCCCCACCGACCCTGAATCCCACCGCGTCCACCGGGTGGGGTGACCTGGGGACGGGGAGGGGTTAGGTTCTGCGGCATGGGTGAGCAACTGCCGGAGCGGGTGGACGTGGTCGTTGTCGGTGCGGGGCACAACGGACTGGTGTCCGCGATCCTGCTCGCCCGCGCGGGACTCGACGTGCTGGTGCTGGAGGCCGCCGAGGTGATCGGCGGCGCGACCCGGACCGAGAACCCGTTCCCGAAGGTGCCCCGGCTGCGCCACTCCACCGGCTCGTACCTGCTCGGCCTGATGCCGCCGGAACTGCTCGCCACGCTCGACGTGACGATCCCCGTGCTGCGCCGGGACCCGCACTACTTCCTGCCCACCCCGGGCGGCCTCGGCTCGCCGTACCTGCTGATGGGCAGCGACCAGGCCGCGACCCGGCGGCAGCTCACCGAGTTCTTCTCCCCCGCCGACGTGGCCGCCGACGACGCGCTCCAGGCCGAACTGGCCGCGCTGCGCGCGGACCTGGCGCCGGCCTGGCTGGCCGAGCCGCTGCCGGTGGAGGAGACCGCCGAGCGGTACGTCCGGCCGGCGCTGCGACAGGTCTTCGTCGACCTGGTCCGCGGCTCGGTCGCCGACCACCTGGCCCGGTTCGACTTCCGCTCGGAGCTGCTGGTCAGCATGTACGCGGTCACCGACGGGCTGTCCGGTCTCCACGCCGGCCCGGACGACCCCGGCACCGGGCACAACTTCCTGGTGCACAACATGTGCCGGCTACCCGGGGCGGACGGCACCTGGATGATCGCCGAGGGCGGCATGGGCACCGTCTCGCGCACCTTCGCCGACGCCGCCCGCGCGGCCGGCGCGCGAATCCTCACCGGCACACCCGTCGCGGCGGTCACCCTGGACGGCGGGGCCGCCTCCGGCGTGGTGCTCGCCGACGGACGGGAGGTCGGCACGCGGGTGGTACTCGGGGCGTGCGACCCGTACCGGCTGATGGACCTGCTGCCCGACGGCGCGCTCCCGGCGCCCCTGACCGAGCGGATGGCGGCGGTCCGCCGGCCCGGCACCACGCTCAAGCTCAACCTGGCGCTGACCGGCCTGCCCCGGTTCTCCTGCCTGCCCGCGGACGCGCCGAGCCCGTTCGGCTCCACCATCCACCTGCTGCCCGGCTCGGCGTCGCTGTTCGGTACGGGCGGCGGGTCGCCGATGGCGGCGCTGCGGGCGATGTGGGCCGACGTGCGGGCCGGACGGCTGCCGGAGGAGCCGACGATCGAGTGGTACCTGCACACCACCGTCGACCCGTCCCTGTCCGACGACGCCGGGCACCACTCGTCGGCGCTGTTCGTGCAGTCCGTCCCGTACGCCCCGGCCGGCACCACCTGGGACGAGGCGCTGCCCGGGTACGTGGCGAAGCTGATCGCCATCTGCGAGCGGTACGCGCCCGGCACCGGCGACCTGATCGCCGACGCGGTGCCGCTTCCCCCGCCCGGCATCGAGGCCCACTTCGGCATCACCGGCGGGCACATCCACCACGTCGACAACACCGTCGCGTTCACCGACCGGATGCCGTACGCGACCGGCGTCGACGGCGTGTACGCGGGCAGCGCCGGCTGCCACCCGGCGGGCAGCGTGATCGGCGCCGCCGGCCACAACGCCGCCCGCCGCGTCCTGGCCGACCTCAGCGGGTAAGGAAGGGCCCCCTGTTAACGCCTCGTGTAGAGGAAGGGTCCCTTCCTAACACCCGGGACCGGGCGCCGACACCCGGGACCGGGCGCCGACAGCCGGGACCGCGCGGCGGGCGTCAGCTCAGGGCTTCGCCGGCCGGCGCGGGTGTCTCCGCGTCCACCCGGTGCGCTCGTACCTTGTGCCCGACGCTGGTCAGGCAACGGCCGCTGGGCAGGTCGAACCGCCAGCCGTGCAGCTGGCAGGTGAGCTGGTCGCCGTCGACGATGCCGAAGCGGCTCAGGTCGGCCTTCAGGTGCGGACAGCGGCGCTGCACCACCCAGTCGCCGAGGGTGATGTCCTCGGCGTCGACGGCCCGCTCGTGCTCGTCGTACCAGCCCTCGGCGTACTGGAGACGCTCGGTGGACAGGCACTTGAAGAAGGCGTAGACGAACTCGTTGTACTGCCCGATGCGGGCGGCCGAGAAGCGGCAGGACAGGAAGAGCGAGTTGACCCAGTCCACCTCGTCGATGTGCAGCAGGTGCTCGACCAGCGCCCGCTCGGTGCGGAAGCGGTAGCGGACCTTCTCGTCGGCGTACGGCCGGACCTCCTTGCCCGGGAAGTCCACCACGATCGACTCGACGCTGTCGCCGTCGTAGCCCACCAGGTCGAAGCGGACCGGCCCACCGACGCCCTTGGCGAGGTAGATCGACTCGTCCAGCAGCGGCTCGATCCGGCTCTTCATTCCGGCCAGGACGTCGATCTCCGGGTGTCGCCAGGACGCCTTCTCGGCCTCGATGACGCCGCGCTTGCGCTCCCGCATCTCCTCCAGGTGCGCGACCTTGTTCGCGAAGAACTCCTCCACCGGCACCGGGTGGGTGGTGGTCGCGCCCTCGGTGGTGACCTCGGCGACGCTGCCCGGCAGCAGCACGATGCCGTTGGTGCCGCCGACCTTGGCGTACTCGGACAGGAACACCGACTGGTCGGGGAAGATGTTGCCCTCGTCGCCGTGGATGTCGTTGAACTGCCACAGCGCGTCGTCCAGGAAGCAGGGCGGGCCGGCGATCGGGAAGACGTGGTCGGCCTTCAGGTCGTCGATGTAGCGCCAGGTGCGGTCGAACTGCCGGTCCCGCTTCTGCTTGCCGAACGCGGTCTTCGCCGCCTGCGGCAGCTCGTAGACCATCGGGTACCAGATCGCGCCGGAGAACTGGAGCAGGTGCGCGTGCACGTGGCCCAGCTCGGCGAAGACGGTCAGGTCGGTGGGCCGGGCGTCGTTCTGGTTGAGCAGGCGGACACCCTCGTACTCCACCCACAGCGACGAGTCGCCGATCGGGCCGTCGGTCGGGCTGGTCAGCGCCTGGATCATGATCTTCAGGCCGCCGGGCAGCTCCACGACCTGCTCGTTCGGAGCCTTAAGGAACTTCGCGAAGCCCAGCGCCCGCAGCTCGTCCTCCATCTCCGAGGTGGGGAACTCGGGCAGCAGGACGGTCGCGTCCTTGGAGACGTGGTCGCGCAGGTGCTTCGCGTCGAAATGGTCCCGGTGCAGGTGCGACACGTACAGGTAGTCGACCTGGCCGAGGCTCGCCCAGTCCAGCAGCGAATTGTCGGGGAACGGGAACCACGACGCGAAGTAGGCCGGATTGACCCACGGGTCGCACAGGATGCTGCCCGCGGCCGTGTCGATCCGCATGCTGGCGTGCCCCGTACCGGTCACTCGCACCGCAGTTCCCCCTCAAGAAGACAAACAAGGTGTACGTCAGAACGCTACCGGAGCCACTCTGGCCGCCACCCCGCGACGCCGGTAGTGCCGCCCGCCCCGGCCCGAACCGGGTCCTTCGGCCCGGGGCCGCCGACCGTGGCCGTACGTCGGGGGCTCTCGGTCGTCGCGGTGCACACCGGGCGGGTGCCCCTGGTCGGCCGGCACGCGTACGGCGGGTGCGACGGCTCCCGGCAGGGCCGACCCACCGCCGGGCCCGGCACGGGGCGTGCCAGACTATCCGGAGATCCGATCGCGAGGGAAGGACCGACAGTGGCAGGAAGCGAGCCGGTAACGTCGCCGGACCAGCACAAGCCGGGGCACCGCAAGTCCGGCCGGATCGGCGCGGTCGTCGTCGCGCTGGCGCTGCTGGCGATGCTCTGCGGCAACCACGAGGGCAGGGTCGAGGACATCTGGCTGGTGGGCCTCGCCGTGCTGCTGCTGGTCATCGTCATCGGCGACACGGTGCTGCGCCGCAACGGCCTGCGGTCGTAGGTCGCGCCGGCACCGGACACCGACACGTACGAGGGCCCGCCCCCACCCGGGGAGCGGGCCCTCGACGTACCCGGTCAGCGGCCGAGCAGGATGTCCTGCACGTCCTTGAGCGCGGCGTCCACCTCGGCCTCGAAGTAACCGCCCTGCACCAGCCCGAAGCGCAGCGTGTCGAGGTCCCGCGGGTTCACCGGCATCTGGTTGCGCCCCTGCATGCCGCCGAGCAGGGTCTCGAAGAACCGGTCGACCTGGTCCGGGTCGTACCCGCTGCCGAACCGACGGACCTGGAAGCTGCGCCGGATCTGGTCGACCCGGTAGAGGTCGCTGCCGGGCGGGCCGGCCATCGGCGGACCGGCCACCGCCGGCGGGCCGGCGACGGCGGGCGGGCCGGGCATGCCGGGGCCGCCGAAGCCCTGTGGCGCGGGCAGCGCCGGCGGGCCGCCATGACCACGGCCGCGCAGTTCCCGCTCGGGCATCCGGATCTCGGCGGTCATGTCGGTGCGACCGTGCCGGCCGGCCTCGAAACCGTCGAAGCGCCCCTCCTGGCCGTAACCACCGGGGCCGTCCTGGCCGTAACCACCGCCGGGCCCGTCCTGGCCGTAGCCGCCGCCGGGCCCGTCCTGGCCGTAGCCGCCCGGGCCGGCGGGCAGGCCCCGCTGCGGACCGCCGTGCCCCACCGGGCCGCCCGGAGGTGTCGGTACGCCGGGACCCCCCGGACCACGGGACTGCTCGAAGCCCCGGGGGGCGTCGTAGCCACCGGCGAACGCGCCGGTCGGCTCGTCGTACCGGCCGTAGCGGTCGGCGGGCGGGCCGGCCTGCGCCGGCATCGCCCGGGGTGGCATCGGCGGCTGCGGAACCGGCGACATGCCACGGTCGTCGCGCATCGGTGGGCCCATCCGGTCGGGCGGTCCCATCCGGTCCGGCGGGCCGAGTCGGTCGGCGAGCCGGGGGTCGGCGGGTCGCCCGGCCCCCCGCTCCTCCAGCTCGGCGAGCTGCCGCTCCACCCGGTCCAGGTGCAGGTCGACCTGCCACTCGTCATAGCCGTTGAAACGGACCCGGAAGACGACGTCGTGGACCTCCTGGGAGGCCACGGGCGCGCCGACCGGCTGGCCGGCGAGGGTGGCCTCGACCCGGTCCAGGAAGGCGTCCACCTCGTCGACCTTGTATCCCCGGCGAAGCGCCTTACGCCGGAAACGCTGACCCTGACTCGCCACTATGTCTCCTGGATTCGTTCGCTACGCCCGGTCACGGTGTCTCCCCGGCCCCAACGGTGTCGCTGTCCTCGGCGGCGGCGAGTTGTCCACACGCTCCGTCGATCTCGCGTCCCCGGGTGTCCCGCACGGTGGTGGACACTCCGGCGTCGCGCAACCGCCGGACGAACTCCCGCTCCACCGGCTTCGGGCTCGCGTCCCAGCGGCTGCCCGGCGTCGGGTTGAGCGGGATCAGGTTCACGTGGGCCAACTTGCCGGCCAGCAGCCGCCCGAGCAGATCGGCTCTCCACGGCTGGTCGTTCACGTCCTTGATCATCGCGTACTCGATCGACACGCGACGTCCCGTCCGACCTGCGTAGTCCCACGCCGCGTCCAGCACCTCGGAAACCTTCCAGCGCTGGTTGACCGGCACGAGTTCGTCGCGCAGCTCATCATCGGGGGCGTGCAACGACAGCGCAAGAGTCACGGAGAGGTCTTCGCTGGCCAGTCGGCGGATGGCCGGAACCAGGCCGACCGTGGAGACGGTGATGTGCCGCTGCGACAGCCCGAGCCCCTCGGGCGCGGGCGAGACCAGCCGGCGGATCGCGGCGAGCACCCGGTTGTAGTTGGCCAGCGGCTCGCCCATGCCCATGAAGACGACGTGCGACAGTCGGGGCGGCGAGCCGGCGACCGCACCGGAGGCGGCCACCCCGGCCAGGTAGACGGCCTGGTCGACGATCTCGGCGGTGGACAGGTTGCGGGTCAGCCCGGCCTGGCCGGTGGCGCAGAACGGGCAGGCCATGCCGCAGCCGGCCTGGCTGGAGATGCAGACGGTCACCCGGTCCGGGTAGCCCATCAGCACGCTTTCCACCAACGAGCCGTCGTGCAACCGCCAGAGCGCCTTGCGGGTCGCGCCGTCGTCGCAGGCCAGCTCCCGTACCGGCGTCAACAGCCGGGGCAGCAGCCGGTCGGCGAGCTTCGCACGGGTCGCCGCCGGCAGGTCGGTCATCTGCTCCGGGTCACGGACCAGCCGCCCGAAGTAGTGGGTGGAGAGCTGCTTGGCGCGGAACGCCGGCTCCCCCAGCTCGCTCACCAGGGCCCGGCGGCCGGCGAGGTCGAGGTCGGCGAGGTGCTGCGGCGGCATCGCGGCGCGGCGGGATCCGGTGGCGTCCGGGTCGACAGGGATCAGGGGAAGGCTCGTCATGGCGCGTCCAGTCTGTCACGCCGATCGGCGGGCGCACCCGTCCGGAGGTGCCGAATCGTCCCCCAGCCCCCGACCGGCACCACATCCGGAGCGTGATTCACACCTCACCCCGCCACCGGGACGTAGACCGCCAGCAGCAGGTAGGCGGTGGGCACCGCGAAGAGGATCGAGTCCAGCCGATCCATCAGGCCGCCGTGCCCGGGGAGCAGGTTGCTCATGTCCTTTATGCCGAGGTCCCGCTTCATCATCGACTCGGCCAGGTCGCCGAGGACCGCCGCGCAGGACACCGCCACCCCGAACAGGGCGCCCCACCAGGGGGCCACGTCGAACAGCAGCCACAGCAGGACGGCACTGCCCAGCGCCGCCGCGCCGACCGACCCGGCGAAGCCCTCCCAGGACTTCTTCGGGCTGATCCTCGGCGCCATCGGGCGCTTGCCGAACCGGACCCCGGCCGCGTATCCACCGGTGTCGGAGAGCACCACCGCCAGCACGGTGACCAGCACCCGCAGCGGACCGTCGTCCGGCGCCGCCGCGAGCAGCGCGGCGAACCCGGCGAGGAACGGCACGTAGACGGTGATCACCGTCGCCGCGACGAGATCCCGGGCCAGGCCGGCCGTGCCGTCGCCCAGCCGCCAGACCAGCGTCCCCAGCAGGGTGACCGCCAGACCGAGGGTCAGCGCGTCGAGACCGGCGAATCCCGCGAGCCCGACGGTGAGGACGCCGCCCGCGACGAGCGGTACCAGCGGCGGGTGGGCGTCGGCCCGGCGTACCGCCCGGACCATCTCCCAGATGCCCACCCCCACCGCGGCGGCCAGCACCAGCAGGAAGGCCGGCGGGTAGAGCGCGAGCGGGACCACGATGAGGGCACCGAGCAGGAGGCCGACCCCGATCGCGGCCGGCAGGTTGCGGCCGGCCCGGCTCGGTGCGGGTTGACCGGTCACCGGGCGTCCCGCGCCGGCCCGGCGCCGGCCACGCTGCCGCCGGCCGGTCGGGGGCGCGATCTCCGCGGCCTCCGGACCCGGGTCGCGGACCGCCTCGAACTGCGCCGTGGGCTGGTCGGGGTCCGCCGGACCGTCGGACCGGCCGTTCGGACCGGCCGGGAAGCCGGCGTACGCGGGTGCCCCGGCGTCGTCCCGCCGCCCACCGTCGGGCGGGTTCCCGTCGTCGGGCCACCGACCCGGGTCGCCCGGGTCGTTGCCGTTCCCGTGGTGCGGGGTGCCGCCCTCGGGGTCGAGCCGGGTGCGGGTGCGCGGTTCGACGTGCCTGTCAGGGGCGAGGCCCGGACGCCGGGCCCAGGGTGCCGGCTCGATCTGGGGCTCCGGCCAGGGCAGGGCGGGACCGGGCGCGGGCCGGTCCGGACGCTCCCGGCCACGGGGTTCGGCGCTGCCGTACGGGTCGAGGTGGGACATCACGCACCGGGCGCGCACGGCGCGAGGCGGACCACATGACGCACAACCACAACCATCCCCTACCCGAGCGAGCGTTCCGTCCAGTTGACCGGCGCGTCGGCCGGTCGATCCCCACCGTTCACCGCAGGGTGGCCGGGAATCGTGCCGAGCCTACTGCACCCGTTGATTCGGTACCCGGGACGCCGTCCCACCCCCGGGAGCGGTCCGCCCCGTCGGAGACGACGACGGCACCGGCGCCGACCCGTACGGGTGGGTGCCGGTGCCGTCGGTCGGTGCCGGGGTTCAGACCTCCAGCAGCTCGGCTTCCTTGTGCTTGACCAGCTCGTCGACGCCGGCCACGTACTTCTGGGTCAGGTCGTCCAGGTCCTTCTCCGCGCGGCGGCCCTCGTCCTCGCCGACCTCGCCGTCCTTGACCAGGCGGTCCAGCTCCTCCTTCGCCTTGCGGCGGATGTTGCGGATGGCCACCTTGGCCTCCTCACCCTTGTGCCGAACCACCTTGATCATCTCGCGGCGGCGTTCCTCGGTCATCTGGGGGAGCAGGATGCGGAGCTGGTTGCCCTCGTTGTTCGGGTTCACGCCGAGGTCGGAGTCGCGGATCGCCTTCTCCATGGCGTTGATCTGCGAGTTGTCGTACGGCTTGATGATGACCATCCGCGGCTCGGGAACCCCGATGGACGCCATCTGCGGCAGCGGCGTGGGGCTGCCGTAGTAGTCGATGATGACTTTGGAGAACATGGCGGCGTTGGCGCGACCGGTGCGGATGGCGCCGAACTCCTCCTTGGCGTGCTCGATGGCACGCTCCATCTTTTCCTCGGCCTCGAGGAGGGTGTCGTCGATCACCGGTCTCCTCGCCTCCTTCTGTGCTCGTGGTGGGCTTGTGTGTCGCCTTTACCGCCGCGGTGGCCGGTCAGGTGGTGATCAGCGTGCCGATCTGGTCGCCACCGACGGCCCGGATGATGGTGTCGTCGCCCTGGGCGCCGAAGACCAGCATCGGCAGGCCGTTCTCCATGCAGAGGCTGAACGCGGCGGCGTCGGCCACCCGCAGGTTGCGGCGGAGCACCTCGGAGAAGGTGATCGAGTCGAACTTGCTGGCGGTCGGGTCGAGGCGGGGGTCGGCGGAATAGACGCCGTCCACTCCGTTCTTGCTCATCAGCACCACGTCGGCACGGATCTCCAGCGCACGCTGGGCGGCCACGGTGTCGGTGGAGAAGTACGGCATCCCGGCGCCCGCGCCGAAGATGACCACCCGGCCCTTCTCCAGGTGCCGGATCGCGCGCAGCGGGATGTAGGGCTCGGCGACCTGGGCCATCGTGATCGCGCTCTGCACGCGCGTCTCGATGCCCTCCTTCTCCAGGAAGTCCTGCAACGCGAGGCAGTTCATCACCGTGCCGAGCATGCCCATGTAGTCGGCGCGCGCCCGGTCCATGCCGCGCTTCTGCAACTCGGCGCCGCGGAAGAAGTTGCCACCACCGACCACCACGGAGACCTGCACACCCCGTCGCACCACGGTCGCGATCTGCCGGGCGATGGCCTGGACGACGTCCGGGTCGACCCCGATCGCGCCGCCGCCGAACACCTCACCGGAGAGCTTCAGCACCACCCGACGGGCCCGGCCGGGAGGCGGCGCCGTCGGATCGTCCGCCGCCAGACTCCGGTCACTCACAACCTGCGTCATCCGCCCCGTCCTCTCCCCTGCGCGCGCCCCGGGCGCCGCTCACCGCGAAACTGCCGTAGCAGACCCTATGTGACGGGGAGGCCGCGGTGCCTGTCACGTACACCCGCGGGCCTCCCCGTCGACGTTCTCTCCCCGGTCGTCCGCACGCCCGGGAACCGGCTCAGGCCTGGCCGACCTCGAACCGGACGAAGCGGGTGACCTCGATGCCGGCCTCGGCCAGCATCTGCTTCACCGTCTTCTTGTTGTCGGCGACCGACGACTGCTCCACCAGGACGTAGTCCTTGAAGAAGGCGTTGACCCGGCCTTCGACGATCTTCGGCAGCGCCGCCTCGGGCTTGTTCTCCTCGCGGGCGGTCTGCTCGGCGATGCGCCGCTCGGACTCGACGACCTCGGCCGGAACCTCGTCCCGGGTGAGGTACTTCGGCCGCATCGCGGCGATCTGCATGGCGGTGGCCCGGGCATCCGCGTCCCCGGCCTCATCGGTCTTGCCCGCGTACTCGACGAGGACGCCGACGGCCGGCGGCAGGTCCTGGCTCTTGCGGTGCAGGTAGACCGCGACGTTGCCGTCCAGCTTCGCGAAGCGGTTGAGGACGAGCTTCTCACCGATCTTGGCGGACTGCTCCTGGACCACGTCGGCGACGGTCTTGCCGTCCAGCTCGGTGGCGAGCAGCTCCTCGGCGTTGGTGACACCGGCCCGCTCGCCGTGCTCGACGAGCTGCTGGGCCAGCGCGATGAACGCGTCGGTCTTGGCGACGAAGTCGGTCTCGCAGTTCAGCTCGAGCAGCGCCTTGCCGGAGTGGGCGACCAGACCGTTCGCGGCGGTGCGACCGGCCCGCTTGCCGACGTCCTTGGCGCCCTTGACGCGCAGGATCTCGACGGCCTTGTCGAAGTCGCCCTCGGCCTCGGTCAGCGCCTTCTTGCAGTCCATCATGCCGGCGCCGGTCAGGTCGCGGAGCTTCTTGACGTCCGCGGCGGTGAAGTTGGACATGGCTCTCTCTTCGGTGTTGGAGACGGCGGGTGGGATGGTCCGTGGTGCCGGTTACCCGATTCCGGGCGGGATGTGCCCGGCGTACCTGCCGATCCCCGCCGTCCGGAAAACCGGGCGGCGGGGAGGCGGCGGTGCGGTCACTCCGCGGCGGCGGCCGCCGGCTGCTCGGTCTTCTGCGCCGGCTGCTCGGCGGGCTGCTCGGCCTGCTGCGCCGGCTGCTCGGTCTGCTGCGCGGGCTGCTCGTCGGCCTTCTTCGGCTCCTCCAGCAGCTCCCGCTCCCACTCGGCCAGCGGCTCGTCGGAGGCGACGCCCGGCTCCGGCTTCTCGTCGGTGCCCCGGCGGCGGCCGGAACGGGCGATCAGGCCGTCGGCGACGGCGGCGGCCACGACCCTGGTCAGCAGCTCGGCCGAGCGGATCGCGTCGTCGTTGCCCGGGATCGGGAAGTCGACCTCGTCCGGGTCGCAGTTGGTGTCGAGCACCGCGATCACCGGGATGCCCAGCTTGCGGGCCTCGTCGACGGCGATGTGCTCCTTCTTGGTGTCGACGATCCAGACCGCGGCCGGGAGCTTCTGCATGTCCCGCAGACCACCGAGGGTCTTGGTGAGCTTGATCTTCTCGCGGGAGAGCTGCAGGGTCTCCTTCTTGGTGTAACCGGCGGCGGTGCCGCTCAGGTCACCCAGGGCCTCCAGCTCCTTCATCCGCTGGAGCCGCTTGTAGACCGTCTGGAAGTTGGTCAGCATGCCACCGAGCCAGCGGTGGTTGACGTACGGCTGGCCGACCCGGGTCGCCTGCTCGGCGATGGCCTCCTGGGCCTGCTTCTTGGTGCCGACGAACAGGATGCTGCCACCCTCGGCGACGGTCCCGCGCACGAACTCGTACGCCTTCTCGATGTAGTCGAGGGTCTGGCGCAGGTCGATGATGTAGATACCGTTGCGCTCGGTGAAGATGAAGCGCTTCATCTTCGGGTTCCAGCGCCGGGTCTGGTGCCCGAAGTGGACACCGCTCTCCAGCAGCTGGCGCATGGTCACTACGGCCATGGTGGGGTACTCCTGACATCCCTGGTTGGTCACGCTCGGCCGGCGGCCGGGCGTCCTGGCGCCCGGTCGTCGGCCATGGCGGGCCCGACCAAGATCGGGACCAGGGAGGCCGTCGCCCCACGACGATTCGTGGAGAGGGCGCGCGAGGTCGACCGCACGAGGCGGTCGCCAGTCGACCAGTGTACGCCCCTCCCCGACCACCCCACCCCCGGGATGCAAGGAAGGGCCCCCCGTTAACGCCTGCGGTAGTAGAAGGGTCCCCGCTTAACACCGCACGCCGACCGGTGGACCCGGCCGGCGTGCGAGGGGGCGCCGGTCAGCCGGCGGCGATGGCGGCGGCCACGAACAACACCAGCCCCACCGTCAGGTACGCCGTCGGCGGTCGCAGCCAACCGCGACCGCCCTCCGCGAGGGACAGCGCACCGGTACGCAGCCCGTACAGCCCGGCGGCGAAGATCGGCAGGCCGCCGACCAGGAAGATGCCCACCACGACGTTCGACGACGACACCGGGTCCCCGGTCAGCCCGCTCAGCAGCACCCGCAGAGCTGGCACCTCGAAGACCAGAGTCAGCGCGGCGAAGAGCACCGCCAGAACCGGACGGCGGGTGCGGTACACCCCGTCCCCGGCCGGAACGCCCGCGGGTG
The DNA here is from genome assembly GCF_003626595.1 of Micromonospora endolithica. GTDB lineage: Bacteria > Actinomycetota > Actinomycetes > Mycobacteriales > Micromonosporaceae > Micromonospora > Micromonospora endolithica. The sequence continues at coordinate 325,663 of NZ_RBAK01000002.1, forward strand.
GGGCCACCGGCGGGTACGGCAGCTCCCCGGGCGGCCCGTCGAGACGCGGGGCGACCGGCGGCATCGGGCCGGTCGGCATCTCCAACGGGTGGGGCGTCGGCGCCGGGTCCTTGGGGCCGACGATCGGGTACCCGGCCAGCGGCGCCGGCCGGGTCGTCTCGGCACCCGGCCCGCCGGCCAGCGCGTCGGCGCTCGAGGTGGACAGGACGTCCCGCGGCTCCCGGGCCGCCCGACGGCCGGTCCGCTCACCCGGCAACTCCCCCGACGTATCCGGCGAGTCCGGTTCCGCCCGACGGGTGCGGCTCGCCCGGTAACCGTCGGTCTCGGCCCGGACGTCGCCGTACGCGCTGACCGCACCGAAGCGCCCCGAGTCGTCGTCGACCGCCGCGAAGCGGCCGGAGTCGCTCTCGGCAGCCGCGAAGCGGCCCGAGTCCTCGGCGCCGCCGTACCGTCCCCGGGTGTCGTCACCGCGCCGCGCTCCGGCGGCCCGGCCGGTGTCGGCGTAGCGGGCGTCGTCACCGGCTCGCGGATCGGGAGTCCGAAGGTCGTCGTCCCGGTATCGCGGCTCGGCTCCGGCGCGCCACTCCGGGTCTCCGTAGCCTCGGTCACGTCCCTCGGGATACCACCGTGACTCCTGGTCTTCGGCAAAACTCCGTCGTCCGTCCACGTCGGCACCGTATGCGACCGGATCCGCGCGCGCCATTCCGGCCGCCGGGCGACGGACCGCCGGTCCGACCAGCGACGGAGCGGTCACCGTGTGGTGACGGACGGTCCGCCCGGACGCCGGCCTCCGTAGCACACCGAGGGCATGATCGTCCGGTCGTCCACAGGCCGCTCCGTCGTCCACAGGCGGGCCGTGCGGGGCGACGCGACCCATGGCGTACGCGGCACGGTGCCGGCATGACGAAGCGAAACCAGGCGGTCGGCGCGTACGGCGAGCGGTGCGCGGTGCGACACCTGATCGGAGCGGGGCTGCGCCCGGTGGCCCGGAACTGGCGGTGCCCGGCCGGCGAGATCGACATCATCGCCTGGGACGGGCCGGTACTCGCCGTCTGCGAGGTGAAGACACGGCGCACCGACGACTTCGGCAGCCCGGCCGAGGCCGTCGTACCGGCGAAGGCCCTGCGACTGCGCGGGCTGGCCGCCCGGTGGTTGGCCGAGACCGGCACCACGGCCCACGAGGTGCGCTTCGACGTGATCTCGGTACGCCTCGCCGCCAGCGGGGCCGCCCAGGTGGAGCACCTCAAGGGTGCGTTCTGACGTGAACGAGCGGCAGCGAGCGAACCCTCGACACAGCGCGGTGCTGCCTCATGGCGGCACGCAGCGCGGCGGAGTGCCGACATGAGCTACGCGAAGGTGCTCTGCGTGGGCCTGGTCGGGGTGACCGGCCACCTGGTGGAGGTGGAGGCGGACCTCGCGCCGGGCCTGCCCGCGGTGGTCATCTCCGGCCTGCCGGACACCGCCCTGCACGAGGCCCGGGACCGGGTCCGGGCGGCGGTGGTCAACTCCGGTCAGCGCTGGCCCAATCGGCGGATCACGCTGAACCTGCTGCCGGCGACCCTGCCGAAGTTCGGCTCCGCCTTCGATCTGGCCATCGCGGCGGCGCTTCTCGGTGGCTCGGGTGAGCTGCCGCTGTTGCCGCTGGAGCGGGTGGTGGTCCTCGGCGAGCTGGGACTGGACGGCACGGTCCGGCCGGTGCGCGGGGTCCTGCCGATGGTGGCCGCCGCGGCCCGGGCGGGTGTGGAACGGGTGATCGTGCCGGTGGACAACGCCGCCGAGGCGGCCGTCATCCCGGGGGTCCGGGTCCGCGCGGTGGACACGCTGCACCGGCTGGTCGCGTTCGTCCGTGACGGCGTACCGCTGATCGAGCCGGACACGGCGGATCCACCGCCGGGGCCGGACGGCCCGGACCTCGCCGACGTGGCCGGCCAGGACCTGGGCCGGCGCGCGCTGGAGGTTGCCGCCGCCGGTGGTCATCACCTGGCGTTGCTCGGTCCGCCCGGTGCCGGCAAGACGATGCTGGCGGAACGACTTCCGTCGCTGCTGCCGCGGTTGGACGACGAGGCGGCGTTGGAGGTCACCGCGCTGCACTCGATCGCCGGCCTGCTGCCGGCGGGCGGGCGGTTGCTGCGCCGGCCGCCGTTCCAGGCACCGCACCACACCGCCACCGTCGCGTCGCTGGTCGGCGGTGGGTCCGGGCTGGCCCGCCCCGGGGCGGTCTCCCTCGCCCACCGGGGGGTGTTGTTCCTGGACGAGGCGCCCGAGTTCAGCAACGGGGCGCTGGAGGCGCTGCGCCAGCCGCTGGAGAACGGACGGGTGCAGTTGGCGCGCAGCCGGGGCGGCACGGAGTACCCGGCCCGCACCCAACTGGTCCTCGCGGCCAATCCCTGTCCGTGCGCGAAACCGGCGGGTGACGCGTACTGCGAGTGCGCGCCGCAGGTCCGGCGACGCTACCTGGGGCGGCTCTCCGGTCCGTTGCTGGACCGGATCGACGTGCAGGTGCGGCTGCTCCCGGTACGGGCCGCCGAGCTGCTGGAGGTGACCGCGGGGCGGGAGTCGTCGGCGACGGTGGCCCGCCGGGTGGCCGCCGCCCGGGAGGCCGCCCGGGACCGGTGGGAGCCACTCGGCCGCCGGCTCAACGCGGAGATACCGGGCCCGGACCTGCGTCGTCCGCCCTGGCGGCTGGCCCGGGACGACACCGCCGAACTGCGGTCGCGGCTGGACTCCGGGGCGGTGTCGGCCCGGGGCTTCGACCGGATCACCCGGCTGGCCTGGACGATCGCCGACCTCGACGGCCGGGACCGGCCGGACCGGGAGGACGTCCGGGAGGCCATCCAACTCAGGACGGGAGAGGGCACGTGAGAACACGGACCAGCAGACCGGGCGCGCCGCCCCACGCCCCCGCACCCGTGGCCGGATCGTCGTGAGCGGCGACGCCGAGGAGCTTCTGGCCCGGGTGGCGCTGACCTGGCTGGCCGAACCGGGCACCCGGTCGGTCTTCGGCCTGGTCGGCCAGTACGGCCCGGTCGGCGCCCTCGACCTGCTGCTGGACGGCGGCGGGCCGGACGACACCATCCGGGCCGCGGTGGCCGCCCGCCGGATGCACGGGGACCCGCGGACGGTCGCCGCCGAGGCTCTGGCCCGGACCGAACGGCTCGGCGCGCGGGTCGTCGTACCGGGCGACGACGAGTGGCCGGTCCGCGTCGAGGAGCTGCGCCACCTGCGCCTGCCCGACGCGCGCCGCCGTGTCGACCGGGAGACCGCGCCGCCGCTGTGCTTCTGGGTACGCGGCTCGTGGCCGCTGGGCGAGACGCTCGACCGGTCGGTCGCGGTGGTGGGCGCCCGGGCCGCCACCGGGTACGGCCACCATGTGGCGACCGACCTCGGCTACGGGCTGGCCGACCGGGACTGGACGGTGGTCTCCGGCGGCGCCTTCGGCATCGACGCCGCCGCCCACCGGGGCGCCCTCACCGCGGACGGCCCGACGGTGGCCGTCCTGGCCTGCGGGGTGGATCGGCCCTACCCGATGGGGAACGCGGCGCTGTTCGACCGGATCGCCGACACGGGTCTGCTGGTGAGCGAGTGGATGCCCGGGGCGGAGCCGCTGCGGCAGCGGTTCCTCATCCGCAACCGGGTGATCGCCGCCGGCACCCGGGGGACGGTGCTGGTCGAGGCGGCGGCCCGCAGTGGCGCGACGCAGACCGCCCACCGGGCGCTCGCCCTGGCCCGGCCGACGATGGTGGTGCCCGGTCCGGTCACCTCGGCGATGTCGGTCGGTGCCCACGAGCTGCTGCGGGAGGAGCCGGCCACCCGCCTGGTCGCCGGGCTCGCGCACGTGCTGGAGGAGGTGGGCCGGATCGGGGAGCTGGCCACGGTGCCACGCGGCCCGGACCGTCCGGTCGACCTGTTGGACGACGACGCGCGGTCGATCGTCGAGGCGTTGCCGCGCCGGGGCGCGCTCGCGGTGGACGTGCTGGCCGCGCGTGCCGGCGTCGACCTGCGTACCGCCCTGCGGAAACTGTCCATGCTGGAGGACCTGACGATGGTGGTCCGGCGGGACACCGGCTACGCCCTCGGGCCCGGAGCCCGGCCCGGCCCTCGGTCCACCGGCGCGGACCGGTGAGGCGACCGTGCCGCTTGCCGCCCCCGCGCCCCCGGCATGACCGCCGGTCTCCGGCCGGTAGCGGCACGGTCGGCGGCGAGTTCACGGGCGCCCGGTGGCCGGTCAGTCGCCCTCGAAGCGGAGTTCCATCTCGCGGTCGGCCCGCAGCCGGTGGACCAGCCCTTCCAGCCGGTGCACGTGGGCCAGTTCCGCCGGGCCCCGCGCCGCCTCCGCGAGCCGGTCCAGCTCGGCGAGGAGGGAGTCCGCCCAGTCGGCGGGCACCACCAGCAGACCCACCGGATCCACCTGGTCCAGCACCGGGGTCCGCCCGGTCCCGCGTACCCGCCGGACCAGGTCCAGCAGGGCGTCGTCGGGGTCGGGCAGCAGCTCCATCGGGACGTGCCGACGTCGGCCGGTCCCGACCGACACCGCCCGGTAGAGGACGACGTCCACCCCCATGGCGGTCCTCCCTCGGCACCTCCGCCCCGCGGTCGACCGGGGCCGTGTCGCTCTGGTGGACAGTCTGCTCGCCCGCCGCGGAAGGGTCCACCGTCGTGTCGATGGGTGGTACGCCGGCCGGCGCGGGTCCGGGCTCGTCGCCCATCGCCGGGGCCCGCCGCCGTAGGGTGGACGGGTGCCACCCCCGGACGCGACGCCGACGAGCACGCGGGCGGCGCACCAGGCCCTCCCGCCGGCGATGCGCGAGGCGGTGGACGACTTCGCCACCCACCTGGCCGCGGTGCGCAACCGCTCGGCGCACACCGTCCGGGCGTACGTCGGGGACGTGGTGTCGATGCTGGACCACGCCACCCGGATGAGCCGCACCGACCTGGCGGACCTGGATCTGGGTGTCCTGCGCAGCTGGCTCGCGCGGCAACGCACCACCGGGGCGGCGCGGTCGTCGCTCGCCCGGCGTGCCGCGTCGGCCCGGACGTTCAGCGCGTGGGCCCACCGCACCGGGCTGCTCCCGCACGACGTGGCGGCCACCCTGGCCAGCCCGAGGGCCAGACGGGAGCTGCCCACGGTGCTCCGCACCGAGCAGGCGGCCGCCCTGGTCGAGGCGCCGGGCCCGATCGCGGACCACCCGGACGCCGGTCCGCCGGAGCCTGCGGAACCCGGTGCGGCGGCGGTGCTGCTGCGGGACCGGGTGTTGCTGGAACTGCTCTACGGCACCGGGGTACGGATCAGCGAGGCGTGCGGCCTGGACGTCGCCGACGTCGACCACTCCCGGCGGGTGGTCCGGGTGTTCGGCAAGGGCGGGCGGGAGCGCACGGTCCCGTACGGGGTGCCGGCGCAACGGGCACTCGACGGGTGGCTACGGCACGGCCGACCACACCTGGCCGGTCCCACCACCGGCGACGCCCTCCTGGTCGGCGTCCGGGGCGGTCGGCTCAACCCGACGACCGCGCGCCGGATCGTCGGCGGGTACGCCGAGGCGGCCGGGCTCCCCCGCACCAGCCCGCACGGACTGCGCCACTCCGCCGCGACCCACCTGCTCGAAGGCGGCGCGGACCTACGGGCGGTGCAGGAGTTGCTCGGCCACTCGTCGCTGGCCAGCACGCAGATTTACACGCACGTCTCGGTGGAGCGGTTGCGGGCCGCGTACCGGCAGGCCCACCCGCGCGCCTGACCACCCCGCCGGTGGGATCGGCGACGGTCGACGAACACTGTCGGTGATCGGGAGGGCGGTTACGATCATCGGCGTGAGCGTTCCCCAGCCGCCCGACCCGATTCCGGGAGCGCGCCTGCTGTTCTCCCTCGACCCGGCGGTCAGCCATCTCAACCACGGGTCCTTCGGCGCGGTGCCGATCGGCGTGCAGCGCGCCCAGCAGCGGCTGCGCGACGAGACGGAGGCGAACCCGCTGCGGTTCTTCACCCTGGGCCTCACCGACCGCCTCGCGCACACCCGCCGGCACCTGGCCACCTTCCTCGGGGCCGACCCGGACGGCACCGCGCTGGTTCCGAACGCCACCACCGGTGTCGCGGTGGTCCTCCAGTCGTTCGGCCTGCGCCCCGGCGACGAGGTGCTCACCACCGACCACGGTTACGGCGCGGTGGATCTGTCGATCGCCCGGGAGTGCCGTCGCACCGGCGCGGTGACCCGTGCGCTGCGGGTGCCACTGTCGGCGACCGACGAGGAGGTCGTCCAGATCGTCCGGTCCGGCCTGCGGCCCGGACGTACCCGACTGCTCGTGGTGGACCAGCTCACCTCCCCGACCGCCCGGCTCCTGCCGGTCGCCGCCGTCGTCGCGGTGGCCCGCGAACACGGCGTGCCGGTCCTGGTCGACGCCGCGCACGCCCCCGGCATGCTGCCGGGCACGGTGGCCGGCGTCGGCGCCGACTTCTGGGTGGGCAACCTGCACAAGTGGGCGTACGCCCCGCGCGGCACCGCCGTGCTGGTGGTGGCCGAGCCGTGGCGGCAGCGCATCGAACCGCTCGTCGTGTCCTGGGAACAGGAGTCGGGCTTCCCCGGTCACGTCGAGTGGCAGGCGACCACGGACTACACCGCGTGGCTCGCCGCGCCGGTCGGGCTCTTCACGTTGCGCAGCCTCGGGCTCGACCGGGTACGCGCGCACAACGCCGCGCTGGCGGCGTACGGGCAGCGGGTTCTGGGGGACGCGCTCGGGGTGCCGCCCACCGAATTGCCGGACCCCGGCGGGCCGGGGGTGGCCATGCGGATCGTGCCGTTGCCGCCCGGCGTCGCGACCGACCTGGAGGCGGCGCGGGCGCTGCGCGCCCGGATCGCCGCGCGCCTCGCCACCGAGGTGTCGGTCGCCGGTTGGGCGGGGCGGGGCTGGTTGCGGGTGTGTGGCCAGGTCTACAACACCGCGGACGAGTACGAGCGGCTGGCGGCGCGGTTACCCGCTCTCCTCGCCGAGCGGTGAGCGGTCCGGCGTCCCCGCCGGGGGTGCCGCGTCGAGGGGCAGCAGGCGTACCGGGCCGAGGCCGAGCAGGGCGAGCGGATCGAGGTAGTCCGCGCCCCGGCGCAGCCCCCAGTGCAGGCAGGCGGCTACCGGACAGCCGGCGTGCCCGGCCAGCAGCGTGCCGATGGCGCTCCCCGCTCCGACCAGGTCACCGACCGCCAGCGTCGACCGGACCGGCTGGTAGGTCGTGCGCAGCCCGTCGGCGTGCCCGACGGTGACCACCGGGAGGCCGGCGACCAGGCCGGCGAAGAGCACCGTCCCGGCCCCGGCGGACCGCACCACGACACCCGGTTCAGCGGCCAGGTCCACCCCGCGGTGGCCGGGAAGCCAGGGCAGCGGCGGCGGGTCGAAGAGGCGGACCGGACGGGGTGGCCCGTCGAGCGGCCACCGGAACACGATCGTCGGCCCGGCGTCACCCGACATTGGCTCCTGCACCGTGACGGGCGGCCCGGCCGTCACGCGTGCGCCGGTCGCGCCGGAGGACCCGGCGGAAACCGCGGACCCGGCGGAAACCGCGGACCGGGCGGGTTCGGGTGTGGGCGGGCCGGGCGGCGTGGCCGGCCCCGGTGCCGTGGACAGGACGAGCAGCAGGGCGCCGGCCCTGAGAGCGGGGCGGCCGGTGGCCCGGACCGGAAGGGGCGACATGGTCGCAGCCTGCCGCCCGGCGCGGCTGCCCGGCGACCCCGCGGCCCTCTTCTGTGGACGACGGACGGGCCTGTGGACGAACGCCGGAGACGACGATGATCTGCTATGCGCCCACCGGGTCGAGCGATCGGGGGCGCGGCCCTAAGCTGGGCGGGTGACCCGGGACTGGCGCGCTTGGCACGACGACTACGACGACCCGGGATCGCCGCTGGCGCTCCGGCTCGAGGAGGTGCGGCGGCAGGTCCACCAGGCGCTGGACCAGGCCCCGCCGGGGCCGCTGCGGGCGGTCAGTCTCTGCGCCGGCCAGGGCCGGGACCTGATCCCGGTGCTGGCGACGCACCCGCGCGGCGCGGACGTGGTCGCCCGGCTCGTCGAGCTGGACCCGCACAACGCGGAGATCGCCCGGTCGACCGCCGAAGCCGCCGGCCTGACCGGGGTCGAGGTCGTCGTGGGAGACGCCGCCCGCACCGACCACTACGCCGACCTGGCCCCGGCGGACCTGGTGCTGGTCTGCGGCGTCTTCGGAAACATCCGCGACGACGACATCCGGTCGACCGTCCGGCACTGCGCGGCGCTCTGCGCGACCGGCGGCACGGTGATCTGGACCCGGCACCGCCACAGCCCGGACCTGGTGCCGACGATCGCCCGGTGGTACGCGGAGGAGGGCTTCGCACCGGTCGCGGTCAGCACGCCGGCCGACGGCGTCGGCGTCGGCGCGCACCGCCGGATCGCCCCACCCCGCCCGCTGGAACGCGGCGTGACGATGTTCGAGTTCGTCGGCTACGACGTGCTGGAGCGGCGGGCCTGACACCGGCCCGCCCGCCGCCGGGCGGGCGGCTCAGCTCCAGCGTCTAGGCTGGTGGCACCGCCGTCGAACCCCGGGAAGGCCAAGATGACCACTGTGGACGACGTGAGTCGGCCGTCGCGACTGGCCGAGCCGGACGAGGCGATCAGCGCGGAGGAACTCCAGCTGGCCGCCCGCAACCACGGCATTCCGCTGGAGGCGCTGCGCTACGACGTCACCCCGGCCGGCCTGCACTACCTGCTGATCCACTACGACATTCCGGACGTGGACCCGGCGACGCACGTGCTGACCGTGGACGGCGCGGTGGACCGTCCCCTCGCCCTCGACCTGGCGGCGCTACGGGCGCTGCCAAGGGTGACCCGCCGGGTCACCCTGGAGTGCGCCGGCAACGGGCGGGCGCTGCTACACCCCCGGCCGGTCAGCCAGCCCTGGCTGGTCGAGGCGGTGGGCAACGCCGAGTGGACCGGTACGCCGCTGGCCCCGCTGCTGCGCGAGGCCGGGCTCGACGCGGACGCGGTGGACGTGGTGTTCACCGGCGCCGACCACGGGGTGGAACGCGGTGTCGAGCAGGACTACCAGCGTGCCCTGCCGGTGGACGAGGCGATGCGGGAGGAGGTGCTGCTGGCGTACGAGATGAACGGCGCTCCCCTGCTCCCGCAGCACGGCGCGCCGCTGCGGCTGATCGTGCCCGGGTGGTACGGCATGGCGCACGTGAAGTGGCTGCGGTCGGTGAGCGTGCTGACCGAGCCGTTCGACGGTTACCAGAACGCCGTGGCCTACCGGCTGCGGCAGGACGCCGACGATCCGGGTGTGCCGGTGACCCGGATCGAGCCGCGGGCCCTGGTCCGGCCACCCGGCTTTCCCGACTTCATGTCCCGTACCCGGGTGCTCCGCCCCGGTCCGTGCGTCCTGGACGGTCGGGCCTGGTCCGGATACGCGCCGGTGACGTCGGTGGAGGTCACCACGGACGGCGGCGACACCTGGTCACCGGCCCGGCTGGACGCGCCGACCGGCGGGTCGTACGCGTGGCGGCGCTGGCGGCTGGACTGGACGGCGGCGCCGGGGAGGCACGTGCTCGGCGCCCGCGCCACCGACGCGTCCGGCCGTACCCAGCCGGTCGAGCAGCCGTGGAACCGGGGTGGCTTCGCGAACAACCTGGTGCAGCGGGTCGAGGTCGTGGTCCTGGCCGAGTGACCGCCTGCCGGTCGGGGTCGGCGGGTCGGCGTGGGGGTCGCCGCGCGGGCTACGACCGGCGGTGTGCTGCCCTCGCGGGTGCGAGGGCGGGCTCAGCTTCCGAAGCCCGAGTCGGCCGGGAGCGAGATGTCCGGCTTCTCCAGCTCCTCCACGTTGACGTCCTTGAACGTCATCACCCGTACGTTCTTCACGAACCGGGCGGGACGGTACATGTCCCACACCCAGGCGTCGTGCATCTCGACCTCGAAGTAGACCTCGCCGTCGGAGTTGCGGACGTGCAGGTCGACCTGGTTCGCGAGGTAGAAACGGCGCTCGGTCTCCACCACGTAGGAGAACTGGCGGACAATGTCGCGGTACTCCCGGTAGAGCTGCAGCTCCATCTCGGTCTCGTACTTCTCGAGATCTTCCGCGCTCATCGCACTCCGCCTTCCATGACCACATCTTCCCCCACCGGCGCCGGAGGCCGAGGCTGCTCGCCCAACGCCACGCCGACGGTACCCCCTGACGCCCGTGAGCGCTCCATCGGCTCGTCCGGCCGTGCGCCCATCGGCCGACGGGCCCGGGGCGGGGCGTCCCCCCGGCCCGACACGGCGGCCACGTTCACGTACGAGAAGCGGTGCTCCGCGCACGGCCCCCGCTCCCGCAGCGCCGCCGTGTGCTCCGGGGTGATGTAGCCCTTGTGCTCGGCGAACCCGTAGCCGGGGAACGTCCCGTCCAGCTCGACCATGATCCGATCGCGGGTGACCTTGGCCAGTACGCTGGCCGCCGCCACACAGGCGGCGACCCGGTCGCCCTTCCAGACCGCCAGCCCCGGCACGTCCAGCCCGTCCACCCCGAAGCCGTCGGTGAGGACGTAGTCCGGTCGGGTGCGCAGCGAGGCCAGCGCGCGCCGCATCGCGGCGAGGTTGCACACGTGCAGGCCCCGGGCGTCGACCTCGTCGGCCGGGATCACCACCACCGCGTAGGCCAGGGCCCGGGCGACCACCTCGTCGTGGACCCGCTCCCGGCTGGCCGGGGTGAGCAGCTTCGAGTCGGCCAGTCCGTCGATCTCCCCGCGCCGGCCCTCGGGCAGGATCGCCGCGGCGGCGACCAGCGGACCGGCACAGGCCCCGCGGCCGGCCTCGTCGGCGCCGGCGACCTGCCGGAAGCCGCGCCGTTGCAGCGCCCGCTCCAGCGCGTAGAGACCGGCCTCGCGACGCACCACGGTACGGGGCGGCGTCAGCACGGGGCACCTCCGGTGGCCGCCGGAGCGGAACCGCCGGTGGGTGACGACGGGACGACGCCCCCGGCCAGCGCGCGAGCGAGCACCGCCGGCAGGTCGGCCGGGTAGTAACGCTGCCCGCTGGCGGTCAACTCGTCGACGGACCACCAACGGTGGTCGGGGACGCAGGCCCGCTCGACGTCGTTGAAGCCCGCCGTGTCGACCGCGTGCGCGTCCACCCGGACCAGGAAGAACTCCTGCTCCTGCCGGTACCAGACCCCGTCGAACGGGAACTCGGTCACGTCCCGGTGCACCGGCGCGCCGAACGCCTCCGGCGGCAGCCGCAGCCCGGTCTCCTCGGCCAGCTCGCGGGCCGCGCAGATGGCGTAGGTCTCGCCGGGGTCCAGGCCGCCGCCGGGGGTGAACCAGTAGCGGTGGTCGGGGCGGGCCGGGTCGAAGCCGCCGAACAACAGCACCCGGCCGGCCGCGTCGACCAGCAGCACGCGGCTCGCACGCCGAGGGGTGTAGACAGTCACCGCCCCAGACTGCCAGACACCGCCGACAACGCCCACGGCGTGTCCGACCCGGTCAGGGCTTGGGAATCCCGTCGAACTGCTCCGGCACGCTCAGCCAGGTGGCCCGGTCGACCGGCCAGAAGACGGTGAAGGCCCGCCCCACCACCTCGTCCTCTTCGATGGTGGCCTCGTTGATGTCCTGGCCGGACTGCTGCCAGTGCTGCAACGAGTCGCCGGAGGCGGAGCGGTGGTCGCCCATCACCCAGAGTCGACCCTTCGGCACGGTGACGTCGAAGTCCTGGTCGGCGGGCTTGTCCCGCTCGCCGTCGATGGAGAACAGGTAGGGCTCGTCCAGCGGGGCCCCGTTGATGGTGATCCGCCCCTGCGGGTCGCAGCAGACCACGTGGTCGCCGCCCACGCCGATGACCCGCTTGATGAAGTCCTCGCCGTCGGGGTTGCCGCTCCACTCGACCGGCGCCTTGAAGACGACGACCTCGCCGCGCTCCGGCGACCGGAAGTCATAGACCAGCTTGTTGACCAGCACCCGATCATCGATCTTGAGCGTGTTCTCCATCGACGGGGAGGGGATGAAGAAGGTCTGCAGCACGAAGGCCCGCACCAGCACCGCGACCAGGATCGCCACACCCAGGAGGATGGGCAGCTCCTTCCAGAAGGAGCTGCGCGGCTTGTCGGTCTGCTCGTCAATCACGGAAGGAGCCTACGTTGCCGGGCTGGACGCCACCGACCGGAACGCGCGAGAACGGTCAGGGCCCCCGCGATCGGGACGAGCAGCACCACACCGCCCCCGGGGGTCGGGCGGACCGGCGGCGCGCCGGTGGAGGCGGTGACCGGCCCGGAGACGTCCTCGAACGTGTCCGGGGCGGACAGCGAGTTCCACCGCGACGACGGCCACACCACCGCGAACGCCCGGCCCACCACGTTGTCGATCGGCACCGGCCCCTGGCAGCGGGCGTCCTGGGAGACCGCCCGGTGGTCGCCCATCACGAAGATCTGCCCCGGCGGGACGACGACCTCCTCGAACCGCCGCGCCCGGCACTCCCGCGGGTTGGGCGGCACGTCCAGCGGGGAGTCCCGGACGACGTACGGCTCGTCCAGCGGGGTGCCGTTGACCAGCACCCGGCCCTGCGCGTCGCAGCACTTCACCCGGTCGCCCGGCAGCCCGATGACCCGCTTGATGAAGTCCTTCTCGCCGGGGCGGCTCACCCCGACCAGGTCGCCCACCGTCCGGCCGAGTTGGCCGGTGAAGCCGGGATCGGGTTGCTCGTCCACCTGCGGGGCCCACCGGTCGGTGCCCCGGAACACGACCACCTCGCCGCGCAACGGGTCGCGTACGTCGTAGACGACCTTGTTGACCAGCACGCGGTCACCGACGAGGAGGGTGTCCTCCATCGAACCGGAGGGGATGAAGAACGCCTGGAGCAGGAAGGTGCGGATCAGCACCGCCAGGCAGAACGCGACGATCAGCAGCAGCGGTAGCTCCTGCCAGAGCGGCATCTGCCGCTTGGTGCGGCGGGCCCGCCGGCGCCACGGATCGACCGTGCCGTCCTCGTCAAGCGTCTGCACCACGCCACTCCCCGGTCCGCAGAAAAAACACTACCGCCCGGGCGCCTCGTCGAGGCCCCCCGGGCGGTAGTGGACGTCTTCCCGTCGTGCTGACGGGGTGTCGCCCGGCTGCGCCCGTACCGACCAGGGTAGTGCGGTCCGGACAGTACGGCATACGCGCAGCTCAAGCGGCGTGGCGAGCGGAGAGTCAGCTGGGCTGCTTCTCGCGCTTCTCCTTGATCTTGGCCTTCTTGCCGCGCAGCTCGCGCAGGTAGTAGAGCTTGGCGCGCCGCACGTCACCGCGGACCACGACCTCGATCCGGTCGATGGCCGGGCTGTTCAGCGGGTAGGTCCGCTCCACACCCACGCCAAAGCTGATCTTGCGGACCGAGAAGGTCTCGCGCAGGCCGTCACCCTGGCGGCGGATGACCACGCCCTGGAAGATCTGGACACGGGACCGGTTGCCCTCGACGACCCGCGCGTGCACCTTCACGGTGTCACCGGCACGGAAGTCGGGGAGGTCGACCCGCTTCGACTGGGCGTCAAGGGCGTCCAGGATGTTCATCGCTGTGTCCTCGTGAGGCTCACGGCGCACCGTCACTCGGTGCGCGGATGGGTGATTCTGATCCCCGGATGGCGGACGGCGCGCCGTCCCCCGGTCGGGGATCCTCGCAACCGACCACGGGCGCGGTCGGATGCGGCAACCTCCCTACTTTGCCACATCCCCCGGGGCCACCTGAAATCCGGCCCGTTCCAGCGCGACCATGTCCCGTTTGTCCAGGGTGCCGAGGTCGAGCGCGGCGAGCAGGTCCGGCCGTCGCAGCGCCGTCCGGGTCAGCGCCGCGTCCCGCCGCCAGCGGGCGATCCGGCCGTGGTCGCCGGAGCGGAGGACCTCCGGCACGTCCAGCCCCCGCCAGGTGGCCGGCTTGGTGTACATCGGCGCCTCCAGCAGGCCGTGCGCGTGCGACTCGTCCTCCAGCGAGCCGGCGTTGCCGAGCACGCCGGGCAGCAGCCGGGTGACCGCCTCCAGGATGACCAGCACCGCCACCTCGCCGCCGAAGAGCACGTAGTCGCCGAGGGAGACCTCGGTGACCGGCATCCGGGTGGCGGCGTGGTCCAGCACCCGCTGGTCGATCCCCTCGTACCGGCCGCAGGCGAAGAGCAGGTGCGGCGCGGCGGCCAACTCGTGCGCCAGCGCCTGGGTGAAGGGCACGCCGGTCGGCGCGGGCACCACCAGGTGGGGCGGCGGGACCTCGGCCGGGGCGAGGGAGTCCAGCGCCTCGCCCCACGGCTCCGGCCGCATCACCATTCCCGGCCCGCCGCCGTACGGCGTGTCGTCGACCGTGCGGTGCACGTCGTGGGTCCAGGTCCGCAGATCGTGTACGGCCAACCGCAGCGTCCCGTTGGCCCGGGCCTTCCCGATCAGGGACAGGTCCAGCGGGGCGAGGTACTCGGGGAAGATCGACACGATGTCGACGCGCATGCGGGGTCGCTCCAGCGGATCGGGGGCCTGTGTGCGACAGGCGTGATCGGGGCCTGTGCGACAGGCTAGAGGTCGAGCAGGCCGGCGGGCGGGTCGACGACGACGCGACCGCCGGCGAGGTCCACCTCGGGCACGATCGCCCGGACGAACGGGATCAGCGCGGTACGCCCCTCGGGCCGGCGCAGGACCAGCAGGTCGGAGGCGGGCGCGTGGTCGATCCGGACCACCTCGCCCAGGCTGTCGCCGCCCGGGGTGACCACGGCCAGCCCGACGAGCTGGTGGTCGTGGAACTCCTCCGGATCCTCCGGCGGGGTGACATCGCCGCTGTCCACCGCGAGCATCGTGCCGCGCAACGCCTCGGCGGTGTCCCGGTCCAGGACACCCTCGAACGCGACCAGCAGCCGTCCCTGGTGGAACCGGGCGGCCTCCACGGTCAGCTCTGCCGGGACCCGGTAGGCCACCGGCACGGCCCCGGGCTCGTCCCGGGGTCTCGCCCCGGGTTCGGTGCGCAGCACCGCCCCCGGGGCGAAACGGTCCTCGGGCTCGTCGGTCCGCACCTCCACGGTGACCTCACCGCGGATCCCGTGCGGCTTGCCGATCCTGCCGACGATGAGCAGCATCAGTACGAGTCGACGATGTCGACGCGTACGCCGCGGCCACCGATGGAGCCGATCACCTGGCGCAGCGCCTTGGCGGTCCGGCCGGACCGCCCGATCACCGTGCCGAGGTCCTCGGGGTGCACGCGGACCTCGAGCCGCTTGCCCCGACGGGAGTCGACCAGCCGGACGCGTACGTCATCGGGGTGGTCGACGATGCCCTTGACCAGGTGCTCCAACGCCGGGCGCAGAGGCATCTCAGGCCTGCTCGCCGGAGTCCGCACCGGCCTGCTCCTCGGTCTTCGGCGCCTCGGCGGGAGCCTCGGCCTTGGCGGGAGCCTCGGCCTTGGCGGCCTTCTTGGCCGGCTTGGCCGGGGTCTCCGGAGCCAGGCCTGCGGCGGCCTTCGCCTCGGCCTCGTAGGCCGCCTTGCGGTCGGCCCGCTCGGGGGCGACCTTCAGCGGCGGCGGAGCCGGCAGGCCCTTGTACTTCTGCCAGTCACCGGTCAGCTCCAGCAGACGCTGGACCGCCTCGCTCGGCTGCGCGCCGACGGAGAGCCAGTACTGCACCCGCTCGGACTTGACCTCGATCACCGAAGGGTCCTCCTTCGGCTGGTACACGCCCACGAACTCGATCGCGCGGCCGTCGCGCTTGGTGCGCGAGTCGGCGACGACGATGCGGTACTGCGGGTTGCGGATCTTGCCCATCCGCAGGAGCCGGATCTTTACGGCCACGGTTGTTTCGCTCCTGTTGCGATCTCACCGTCCCCGACGGGGGGCGGTGCACGGGTGAGCGCCGACCGGCACAGTGGGGTTTGTGCGTGAGGCTGCTCGGTGGACTGACGACGCGCCCGGGTTAGAGGGCGCCGGACGCGCGCCGGGTACCAGCCAACCATTCTGCCAGATCCGGCCCGGGCTTCTCACACCGGACCGACCCGGGTCACCCGCCACCGCCGCGGTGTGACCGGAAACACACCCCGCCGGTCAGCGTACCGGTGGCCGGTCCCAGCCCGCCGGCAGCTCGGCCGGGGTGGTCCAGTCGGCCGGCGGGACGAAGTCGCACCAGGTGCCGTCGAACGGGAACTCCCCCGCCTCGGCCCGGGCGATGACCCGTTTGCCCTCGGCGCGCACCTCGTCCGGGTCGGGCACCCAGTAGTGGTCCGGGAAGGCCAGCCGCTCGACGAACTCGCCCTCGTCCTTCCACTCCCAACTCAGGTCGGGGCGGACGACGACGTCGAGATCCTGGTCGACCATGTCCACCCCGGCGAGGTGACCGTCGTCCCAGCGCACGCCCGGCTCTTCCAGGTTGACGTACCAGCTGGCGTGCCGGTCCCGCGGATCCCGGAACCACCAGACCGAGTGCGCGGCCCCGGCGGGCAGGAACTTGAGCAGCGGTGGGCCGTTCCACCGGCCGGGCGCCAGCCGGTACGCCGAGGTGATCCACTCGGCGAACGGCACGGCCCGCATGCCGAGCCCGGCCTCGGTCACCTCGCTGGCGGTCGGAGTGCCCCGCGCGATCCAGATGAGCAGGCCCCGCTCGTCGTCGCTGACCACACGGGCGGCGCGGACCCAGCCGATGCGGCCCCGACGGACGTTGCGGTGCACGATCAGCCGCCCGGGTTCGAACCTCACGCCACGACCCTACCGAGCCGCCGTCGACCCCCGTCGGAGCACCCGGCGCGACCGCCACCGCCCCGCCGTCCGGCGTGGGTTAGGAAGGGGCCCTTCCCATGCACGAGGCGTTAGGAAGGGGCCCTTCCTTACACCTCAGTAGGCGCGGGCGAGCACGGCGACCAGGTCCGGCTCGTCCTCGGAGTCGGGGACCGAGCCGTCGGCGCGCAGCAGGCAGCGCACGGTGACACCCTGGCCGTTGGCCTCGGTCTCGCCGGCCACCCCGACCGCCGACCACGGCACCTTGGCCCAGCCGGTGGCCGCCGCCTCGATCGCCTCGGCGAGCGTGGAGACCTCGACGGTGTGCGACTCGCGGTAGGCCAGCGCCTGGTCGTGCAGCGCCTTCTGGTCCGCGTCCAGCGCCGCGAGCACCGCGCCGACCACGTCGGCGACCGGCGTCGGGGACTTCGAGCCGTCCGTACGCCGGACCACCACCGCGTTGCCGGTGGCCAGGTCGCGGGGGCCGACCTCGACGCGTACCGGATAGCCACGCAGCTCGGCGTCGACGGCCCGGCGGCCGAACGGGGTGTCGGTGCGGTCGTCGAGCGCGACCCGGACCCCGGCGTCGCGCAGGCCGTCGCGGAGCTTGGCCGCCGCCTCACCGACGCCCTCGCCGTCCTTGACCACCATGACGTACGCCTGGACGGGTGCCAGCTTCGGCGGTACCCGCAGGCCGTTGTCGTCACCGTGACACATGATCAGACCGCCGAGCATCCGGGTCGACGTGCCCCAGGACGTCGTCCAGGCGTGTTCCCGGCCGCCCTCGGCCGAGGAGTAGCTGATGTCGAACGCCTTGGCGAAGTTCTGCCCCAGCTCGTGGCTGGTGCCCAGCTGGAGCGCCTTGCCGTCGCCCATCATGCCTTCGCAGGTGTACGTGGCGGTCGCGCCGGCGAAGCGCTCCCGGGCGGTCTTGAGGCCGACCACCACCGGGATGCCGATGACGTTGACCATCAGGTCCTCGTACGCCTCGTGCAGGATCCGCCGCGCGTAGGCGCGGGCGTCTTCCCTGGTCGCGTGGGCGGTGTGCCCCTCCTGCCAGAGGAACTCGCTGGTCCGCAGGAAGATCCGGGGGCGCAGCTCCCAGCGGACCACGTTCGCCCACTGGTTCAGCAGCAGCGGCAGGTCCCGGTAGGAGTCGATCCACTTGGCCATGAACTCGCCGATGACGGTCTCGCTGGTGGGGCGCACCACGATCGGCTCGGCGAGCTGCTTGCCGCCGCCGTGGGTGACCACCGCCAGCTCCGGCGAGAAGCCCTCGACGTGCTCGGCCTCCCGCTTGAGGTAGCTCTCCGGGATGAACAGCGGGAAGTACGCGTTCTCCGCCCCGGCGGCCTTGATCCGGGCGTCCATCTCGGCCTGCATCCGCTCCCAGATGGCGTAGCCGGCCGGTCGGATCACCATGGTCCCCCGGACCGGGCCGTTGTCGGCCAGCTTCGCCTTGGCGATCAGGTCCTGGTACCAGCGGGGAAAGTCCTCCGCACGGGGAGTGAGCACGCGTGCCATGACCGCAGATCCTATGCGCCGCCCGTCGGGGCGGCGCGCTCGGGCGCGCCATCGCTAGCATCTGCCGTCATGGCCTCACTCGATCCGCGTACCGGAGCGGCTCCCACGCCCGGCGCCGACCCTGCCGATCTGGCGCACCTGGCCGCGAGGTGGGTGCGGTGGGTGGCCCGACACCGGCAGCCCGCCAGCCCGATCGCCGACCGTTCCGGGCGGCACGCCGGGCACCACCAGCCCACCGACGTGTGGTTCCTCGCGGGCACGCACGGCGGCTCGGTGCAGCGGAGCTGCGTGGTGCCCGCCGGACGGCCGCTCTTCTTCCCGGCGTTCTGCTGGTGGCAGGTGGGTCGCGGGGACGGCCCGGCACAGCCAACCCTCGGCGCGACCGGCCATGCGCAGGTCGACGGCGTTCCGGTGGCCCTGACCGCGGTCGGTTCGGCCGAGCCGTTCCCGGTCCGCGGCTTCTTCAACAACGTCGTCACGACCTGGCCGTGGCCGGTCCCGGTCTCCTGCTGGGGACTGTGGGCACTGGTCCCGCCGCCGGCTCCCGGCCGGCACGAGCTGACCTTCGGCGGCGCCGACGGCGGGCGGTTCTGGGTCGAGGCGCAGTACCAGGTCGAGGTGCGCTGAACCGACCTACACTTCGACCACCATGACTGAGCAGAACAACGCCACGCCGGTGCGGGACGGCATCGTCGACGCCGCCCGCGCGCTGACCGTCGCGACCGGGTGGGACGGTGTCCGGATGGGTGCCGTGGCGAGCGCCGCCGGGGTGAGCCGGCAGACGGTCTACAACGAGTTCGGCAACAAGGCGGGGCTGGCCGAGGCGCTGGCCCGCCGCGAGGTGGACCGGTTCGTCGACGACGTCCGTGCCGCCCTGCGGGAGCACGGCACCGACGTCCGGGCCGGCGCGTACGCGGCGATCCTGCACACGCTCACCGAAGCGGCCGGGAACCCGCTGATCAAGGCCATCCTGACCAGCTCGCGGGGCGGTTCCGACGAGCTGCTGCCGTACCTCACCACCCGGTCCGACCTGGTGCTGACCGAGGCGTCCGGCGCGCTGCTCGCGTGGGCGGACAGCGTCCTCCCCGGCGCCGACCCGGCCGCGCTGGCCTTCGCCGCCGACTCGATCGTCCGCCTCGTGGTGAGCCACATCGTGCTCCCCCGGGGCCCCGTCGAGCAGACCGCCAACGCCCTCACCGACCTGGCCGCGAACCTGTTCCTCAAGGCCGCCACTCCCACCCGCCGCCGTCGCCGCTGACCCCACCCCTCGCCCGCTCCTCGCCGGAGCGGGCCTCAGCGGATGATGCGGCCGCGCAGGACCACCCGGGACGGGGTGCGGACCACGCGCAGGTCCTTCCGGGGATCCTCGGGGTAGACGACCAGGTCGGCCAGTCCGTTCTCGACCAGGCCGGGGAAGCCGAGCCACTCCCGGGCGCGCCAGGAGGCGGCGGCGAGGACGTCCACCGGGGACATGCCGGCCTGCTCGTGCAGCAGCAGCATCTCCTCGGCGGCCAGCCCGTGGTCGATGCCGCCGCCGGCGTCGGTGCCCACGAAGATCGGTACGCCCGCCTCGTACGCCGACCGCACCACCTCCGCGAAGCGGTCACGCAGGGCGAGCATGTGCGCGGCGTACCCGGGGAACCTCGCCCTGGCCTGCTCGGCGATCCCGCCGAACGTCCGGATATTGATCATCGTGGGGATCAGGGCGGTGCCCTGGCGCGCCATCAGGTCGATCAGGTCCAGGCTGAGCCCGGTGCCGTGCTCGACCGAGTCCACCCCGGCCCGCACCATGATCTCCACGGCGGATTCGCTGAAGGTGTGCACCGCGGCGCGTACCCCGGCGGCGTGCGCGGCCGTGACCGCCGCGGTCAGGGTGTCCGCGTCCCAGGCCGGCGCGAGGTCGCCCACCCCCCGGTCGATCCAGTCACCGACCAGCTTGACCCAGCCGTTGCCGGCGGCGGCCTGCGCGGCGACCGCCGCGACGACCTCCGCCGCGCCGACCTCCACGCCGATGTCGCGCAGGTAGCGCTTCGGCGGCGCGATGTGCCGTCCGGCGCGGGCCAGCCGGGGCAGGTCCGGTTCGTCGTCCAGCTCCGGATAGGGGTACGGGGACCCGGCGTCACGGATGGCGAGGACGCCGGCGTCGCGGTCGATACGGGCGAGGTCGCGCGCCTGGTCCAGGGCGGTGATCGGCGCGCCACCCCGGGCGATGCCGATGTGGCAGTGGGCGTCGACCAGACCCGGCAGGACGTACCCGCCGTCGGCTACCGTCTCGGCGCCGGGCACTGGATCGAAGGTGACCCGGTCGCCGACCAGCCAGATGTCCCGGACCTCGTCGTCGGGCAGGAGCACGCCGCGCACATGCAGAGCCATGTGCACAGTCCTACCGGATCAGGTGGCCGCGCGCGCGAGGACCTCCTGCCGTCGGCGCGTCCACGCCGGGAGGTCCAGGGTCACCTTCCACGGCCGGTCGATGGTGAGCAGGCCGTCGGTCTCGACACTCGGCTCATAACCACCCTTCGGACTGAGTAGCAGCTCGGTGAAGGTGACCTTGTCCCGCAGCGGGTCGATCACCCAGTAGGCGGCAACCCCCGCGTTGGCGTAGAGCCGGACCTTCTCGTGTCGGTCCCTGATCGTCGAGTCGGGCGAGATCACCTCGACGGCGAGTAGTGCGTCCTGGACCGGAACCGGCGAGCGGTTGGCCTGCTCGACGCGGATGACGACTACATCGGGTCGGGGCTGGCTGCGACGGTCCACCGAAAGTGACTGGTCGATGCTCACGAAGTAGTCGTCGGGGCAGTGCAGTTCGAGGGCGAACATGACCCGGCCGCAGATGTACTGATGGAGCGGGGTGGGCGACGGCACGATCAACCTTCCGTTGATCAGTTCGTACGGAAGGTCCTTGGGCAGGTCGCCCAGGTCGTCGACCGTCCACTCGTGCCGCTCCGGCAGGATCGGGGCCGCGGTCATGACATCTCCTTCCAGGAGGCGACATCACCCTAGGAGAAGGTAATGTCGCCCTCCGTCATCGACACGCTCAGCGGGGCCGCTGGTCACCCTTGCCGAGCTTGTTGAAGTCGATCTTCGGCAGCTTGAAGCCCGGCGGCAGGCCCTGGCCGCCGGCCAGGTCGTTCGGGTCCATCCCCGGCGGGAGCTGCGGCATGCCGCCCGGGAAGCCGCCCGGCATCCCGGCGCCCGCCCCGGTACGCGGCCGGTTGCCGCCCTTGGTGCCCTTGCGCTTGTTCTTCGGCGACTTGGTGGCCTTGCGCCGACCGCCGCCGGGCAGGCCCATCATGCCGCCCATCTGCTTCATCATCTTCTGCGCGTCGGTGAAGCGGTTGAGCAGCTGGTTGACGTCCATCACGGTGACGCCGGAGCCGTCGGCGATGCGGGCCCGCCGGGATCCGTTGATGATCTTCGGGTTGGTGCGTTCGGCCGGGGTCATCGACCGGATGATCGCGGTGACCCGGTCGAAGTGCTTGTCGTCCAGATCGGCGAGCTGGTCCTTCATCTGCCCCATGCCGGGCATCATGGCCAGCACGTTGGCGATCGGGCCCATCCGGCGGACCGCGATGAGCTGGTCGAGGAAGTCCTCCAGGGTGAACTGCTCGCCGCCCATCAGCTTGGCGGTCATCTTCTCCTTCTGATCGGAGTCGAAGGCCTGCTCGGCCTGCTCGATCAGAGTGAGGACGTCGCCCATGCCGAGGATCCGGCTGGCCATCCGGTCGGGGTGGAAGACGTCGAAGTCCTCCAGCTTCTCGCCGGTGGAGGCGAACAGGATCGGCTGCCCGGTGACCTCGCGGACCGACAGCGCGGCACCACCGCGGGCATCGCCGTCGAGCTTGGACAGGACCACGCCGGTGATGCCGACGCCGTCGCGGAACGCCTCGGCGGTGCGTACCGCGTCCTGGCCGACCATCGCGTCGATGACGAAGATGACCTCGTCGGGCTGGACGGCGTCGCGGATGTCGGCGGCCTGCCGCATCATCTCCTCGTCGATGCCGAGACGACCGGCGGTGTCGACGATGACGATGTCCCGGGCGGCCCGCCGGGCATGGTCGATCGAGGCGCGGGCGACCTGCACCGGGTCACCGGTGCCGTTGCCGGGCTCCGGGGCGTACACCTCGACCCCGGCCCGGCCACCGAGCACCTGGAGCTGCCCGACGGCGTTGGGGCGCTGGAGGTCAGCGGCCACCAGCAGCGGCTGGTGGCCCTGGGCCTTGAGCCAGCGGGCCAGCTTGCCGGCCAGGGTGGTCTTGCCGGAGCCCTGGAGGCCGGCCAGCATGATCACGGTCGGCGACTGCTTGGCGAACTGGAGCCGCCGCCCCTCGCCGCCGAGCACGTTGATCAGCTCGTCGTTGACGATCTTGATGATCTGCTGGGCCGGGTTGAGCGCCTCGGACACCTCGGAGCCGCGCGCCCGCTCCTTGACGTTGGCGATGAAGCCCTTGACCACCGGCAGCGCGACGTCGGCCTCGAGAAGCGCCAGGCGGATCTCACGCGCGGTGGCGTCGATGTCGGCGTCGGTGAGCCGCCCCTTGCCGCGGAGCTTGGTGAAGATCCCGGACAGGCGGTCACTCAAGGTGTCAAACACGCGAACATCCCGTTTGTCGTTATCGGCGGGCACAGTGCGGCCGGGCCGGCTGTCCAGCCCACCGTTAGGGTAGCCCGCCGGCCGGACCCCCGCTCCGTCCCGCCCGCCCCGCCCGCCCCGCGCCCCCGCGCCCCCGCGCCGTGCGCCTACCGGTTCGCCGACCGTTTCCTCTCTTTGGCCGGCGCCGGACGCCTTACCTGGCCGGCGCGGGGAGCGACGAGCAACCACGCCGCTTTCGAGCTGACGTCACCGATGACTCAGTCTCCTCGCCAACCGAGGCCGCCACGTGAGTCATTACTGCTATCAGCGCGAAAGCGCGCCACCGGACCACTCGCCGCCGGTCCGCCGCCTCGGCCCCGCCCGGCCGCCACCGCCTCGGCCCGCCCGAGCGGCACCACCAAGGGCTCCAGGGGCGGGCCCGGCCGACGCGGTCGCTCAGACGGCGGCGAGGACGGCGGCCTCGACGCGGGCCCGGCTCTCGTCGTCGGGCCAGCCGCCGACGAGGTAGAACGCGTCCACCACGTCCCCGCCGAGGGTCGAGATGCGGGCCGCGCGCACCTGCGCGCCGGCGTCGTCGAGGGCGCAGGTGACCCGGTAGAGCAGCCCGGCGGCGTCGGCGGCCCGCAGTTCCAGCAGCACCGCGTCGGTAGCCGCCTCCCGGTGCCACACGACCCGGGGCGCGGCGCCGGATCCCCGCGCCGCCAGCGCCCGGCCGCGCAGCCGCTGGATCACCGAGACGTCGCCGGTGACGGCCCGGCGCAGGTCGGCGCCGAGCGCGATCGGGTCCGGCGGCAGGCCGTAGCGCGGCTGCACCCGGAACTGCACCAGGGCCCGGCCGTCGACCGTGGCGGCGTCCGCGGAGAGCACCTCCAGCCGGTGCAGCGCCAGGCATCCGGCCACCGTCGCGAGCAGGCCGCGCCGGTCCGCCGCGGCCACCGACACACCGTCGTCGGTCAGGTGTACGACCGGCAGCGGCCCCGCCACCAGCGCCGGATCGGGGGCGGGCGGGGCGGGCAGCGCGCCGGTGTCCAGCGCGGTCCGCACCCGGGCGACGAGTTCGGCGACCAGCCGGCCCTTCCAGTCCGACCAGGCGGCCGGGCCGGTGGCGGCGGCGTCGGCGCGGACCAGCGCGTGCAGCAGGTCCAGCGTGGTGGTGTCGCCGACCGCCGCGGCGACGCCGGCGATGGTCTTCGGGTCGGCGAGGTCCCGGCGGGTGGCCACGTCGGGCAGGAGCAGGTGCAGCCGGACCAGCGTGCCGATCAGCGCCACCTCGGCCCCGGGCAGGCCGATCCGGGTGACCACCGCCTCGGCGACCGGGGCGCCGACGACGCTGTGGTCCCCGGGGAGCCCCTTGCCGATGTCGTGCAGGAACGCGCCGAGCAGCAGCAGGTCCGGGCGGTCCACGTCGCGGGTGTGCCGGCCGGCCTCGTACGCGGTCTGCACCAGGTGCCGGTCCAGGGTGAACCGGTGCACCGGGTTGTGCTGGGGCAGGCTGCGCATCCGGGTCCACTCGGGCAGCCAGCCGTCGATCAGCCCGTACCGGTCGCAGGTCTCCCAGGCGGGCACCAGGCCGGGACCGGCGCCGAGCAGGGTGATCAGCGCGGCGCGGGCCTCGGCGGGCCACGGCGCCGGCAGCGGCGGGCAGTACGCGGCCAGCCACTCGCAGGTGGCCCGGGCGATCGGCAGCCGGGTGGCCGCCGCGGCGGCGGCCACCCGCAGCGACAGGCTGGGGTCGGGTCGGGCGCCGATGGCGGTACGCGCGAGCACCAGCTCCCCGTCCTGCTCGACCACGTCCCGGGCGACCGGGCGGCGGGCGGGACGGCCGTCGGCGCCCCGGCGGCGGCCGGCGCGGAGCCGGTCGGCGGCCCGGAAGGCGTCGTCGAGGGCGTGCCGGACGGTACGGGCGTCGCCGGCGACCCGGCGCAGCAGGACGTCGCCGTCGCGGACCACGGGGTCCGGCTGGTCCGGCTCGGCGTCCGGGGCGCGGCGCGGCCCGTCGGGGCCGCCGGTCGGCAGCGGGCGCACGCCCAGCAGGGCGGCCACGCCGTCCCGTTCCTGGGCGAGCAGGCGGTCCACCCGGCGGCCCACCTGCTGGTGCAGGGCGTCCCGGGTGTCCAGCAGCCGCAGGTGGGCGGCGCGGACCGCCGGGCGCAGCGCGTCGGTGATGCCGGCGGTGGCGACGGCCCGCAGGATGCCCACGTCCCGCAGCCCGCCGGCCGCTTCCTTCAGGTCGCCCTCCAGCAGGAAGGCGAGTTCGCCGTGGGCAGCCCACCGGGCGGCGGTGATCTCCCGCAGGCCGGGCAGTTGCCGGACGGCGGTACGGCGCCAGTGGTCGGTGGCGGTGCGGACCAGCGAGTCGGCCAGCGCCGCGTCGCCGGCGACCAGCCGCGCGTCGAGCAGCCCGGTGGCCACCTTGACGTCGTCCTGGGCCACCGAGAGCGCCTCGGCCACGGTGCGTACGGAGTGGTCCAGCCGCAGCCCGGCGTCCCAGATCGGGTACCAGAGCGAGGCGGCCAACTCGTCCACCCCGGGCACTCCGGCGTGCAGCAGCACCAGGTCGAGGTCGCCGTACGGGGCGCACTGCCGTCGTCCGAGCCCACCGACGGCGATCAGCGCCACCCCGGACCGCTCCGGCAGCAGTCCCGTCAACCACCGGTCGAAGGCGTCCGCCCGAGCCTGCCGGGCCCCCTCCCCGATCCCCCCGGAAACGCCGACGACCTCGTTGATCAAGAAGTTTGCGTCACCGTCACCGGCGTGTCCCGACGCATTCTTCTTGATCAACGAGGTCATGTCGGTCTTCGTCCTGACTACAGCGCGTCGAGGCCGCGTTCGCCGGTACGGACCCGGACGACCTCCTCGACACCGGTCACCCAGACCTTGCCGTCACCGATCTTGCCGGTCCGGGCGGCCGCGACGACGGCGTCGACGACCTTGTCCACGTCCATCTCGTCGGTGAGCACCTCGACCCGGATCTTGGGCAGGAACTCGACCGTGTACTCGGCACCCCGGTAGACCTCGGTGTGCCCCTTCTGCCGGCCGTAACCCTGGACCTCGCTGACGGTCAGGCCGGCCACGCCTAGGGCGTGCAGGGCCTCCTTCACCGCGTCCAGCTGGTACGGCTTGATGACCGCGGTCACCAGCTTCATGTCCAACCCCTCCATCCCAGGAACGTTAACCGGCGACCTTCTCGTTGACCGGCGCGGCCGGCTCGTCCTCCGCCGCCGGCTTGGCGGCGGTGCCCGGAGCCGGCGTGCCGATCCCGGCCATCGCGAACGCTCCGCCGCTGCCGCCACCGGCGGTCGACAGGTCGTAGCCGCTCTCCGCGTGCTCGGCGATGTCGATGCCGTCGACCTCGGCCTCGGCGGACACCCGGAAGCCGATCGTCTTCTCGATGACGAAGGCGAGCACCCAGGCGACGCCGAACGACCAGACGGTGACGATCAGGCCGGCCAGGGCCTGCCGGCCCAGCTGGGTCACCCCACCGCCGTAGAAGAGGCCGTCGGACGCGCCCACCACGTCGGTGATCGCGGCGTTGACCGAGTTGGTGGCGAAGAGGCCGAGCCAGAGCGAGCCGATCCAGCCGCCGACGAAGTGCACGCCGACCACGTCCAGGGAGTCGTCGTAGCCGAGCTTGTACTTCAGGCTGATCGCGAGAGCACAGACCGCACCGGCGACGATGCCGAGCAGGACGGCGGCCCAGGGGGCGACGAAGCCACAGGCCGGAGTGATCGCGACCAGGCCGGCGATCGCGCCGGAGGAGGCACCGACCACGGTCGGCTTCCCGTCCTTGATCCATTCCACCGCGATCCAGCCGAGCACCGCCGCGGCGGTGGCCAGCTGGGTGTTGATGAAGGCCAGACCGGCGACCGAGTCGACGGTCAGCTCCGAGCCGGCGTTGAAGCCGAACCAGCCGAACCACAGCAGACCGGCGCCGAGCGCGACCAGCGGGATGTTGTGCGGCTTCATGCCCTCCCGGGGCCAGCCGAGCCGCTTGCCGAGCACCAGCACCAGGGCGAGCGCCGCCGCGCCGGCGTTGATGTGCACCGCCGTGCCACCGGCGAAGTCCAGCGCGTGGATGTCACCGCCGATGATGCCGCCGCCCCACACCCAGTGGGCGACCGGGAAGTAGACCAGGGTGGCCCAGCCGAAGGCGAAGAGCAGCCAGCCGCCGAACTTGGCCCGGTCGGAGATCGCACCGCTGATCAGCGCGACGGTGATCACCGCGAAGACCATCTGGAACGCCATGAAGACGTACAGCGGGACCCCGATGCCGCTCGGGTTCTCCGCGGTCGCGCCCCACAGGTCGGTCTCGGCGAGGAACGTCTTGGTGCCGAGGTACGCGCCCGGGTCTCCCCAGAAGCCGTTCACATCGCTGCCGAACGCGATGCTGAAACCGTAGAACCACCACAGAACAGAGACGAGCCCGATAGCGGAGAAGCTCATCATCATCATGTTGAGAACGCCCTTGGCCCGGTTCAGGCCGCCGTAGAACAGCGCCAGTCCCGGAGTCATGAGCAGCACGAGCGCCGTCGAAACCAGCAGCCACGTGGTGTTGGCGCCATCGATCGTCGGTGCTTCAGGCACGCTGGCCTCCTAAAGGTTAAGTTCCCTCCCTCACGGCTTCCGGGGCAGCGTCGCCCGTACGCCGGATGCGCGGAAGCCTGCTCGCTCCCTGTTTCACCCAGTGTCACCCGTCGATTTCCGGCCGATGACGGCTTGTTTCGTACGTGTGAAGAGAACCTCACCGCCGCCGGAACCTCCGCCGGTCGGCGGAGGCCGATGCCCGACCGGCCGGAGCCGGCGTCCGGAGGGTCAGCGAAGAGCGTGCTCCAGGGCGTGCCGCTCGTAGTCGAGCAGCCGCAGGTCCCGCATCGGCCGGCGTAGGTGCCCCCGGTGCACGATCCGCACGAAGGCCGGTTCCCCGGCGGCGGCCATCCGCCGGATGCCCTCCACGTGGTCCACGATCCGCTTGCGGATGGTCCGGATCAGCCGGTGCCGGTCGCGGGGGATCAGCCCGTACGCGTCGGCGAACATCCGGAGCCGGCGGGACCGGTCCGGCCGCTTCCAGCCGAGCGTGACGGAGTCCCGGTCGGAGAAGATCGGCACCCAGGTCCACGCCGCGTACGCGACGTCGTAGATCCGGGCACCCGGGGAGGCCAGGTCGAAGTCGATCAGGCCGAGGGTGCCGTCCGGTCGCCAGATCACGTTGTGCGGTGCGGCGTCGTGGTGGCAGATCACCTCGGTGTCCGGCGGTGGCGGACCGAAGGAGCGCCACACCGCCTGCGGCGGCGGGACGAAGCCGTACTGCGCGTCGTGGAACATCCGCAGCATCGTGGCCACCGTGACCAGGGCCTCGTCGGTGACCCAGTGCGGGGCCAGCGGGTATTCCCCGCACTCCCCCTCCAGGTACGACAGGACCTCCCGGTTGCGCTCGTCCATGCCCAGCGCGCGGGGCGCGCCGGTGAAGCCCACGTACTCCAGGTGGCGCAGGAGGGCGTGCACCGAGGGTGTCCACGGCCCGGCGTTGCGGCGGACCGTGTCGCCGACCCGGACCACGGTGCTCACGTTCCCGCCGTGCAGCGGGATCTCCTGCGAAGTCACGTACGGTCTCCCGAGGCGCGGCGCCGGGTGGCGGGGGTCGCGCCACCCGGCGTAGGCGCGATCGTCGTTCGTCACTGCGAGGTTACGCGTCCCGTCCGGCGGCTTCGGTGCCCAGCAGCGCGTCGACGAACTGCGCGGGGTCGAACGGAGCCAGGTCGTCCTTGCCCTCGCCGAGTCCGACCAGCTTCACCGGGATGCCCAGCTTGCGTTGCACGGCGATGACGATGCCGCCCTTGGCGGTGCCGTCGAGCTTGGTCAGCACCACCCCGGTCACGTTCACCACCTCGGTGAAGACGCGGGCCTGCTCCAGGCCGTTCTGCCCGGTGGTGGCGTCGAGGATCAGCAGTGTCTCGTCGATCGGGCCGTGCTTCTCCACCACCCGCTTGACCTTGCCCAGCTCGTCCATCAGGCCGACCTTGTTCTGCAGGCGGCCGGCGGTGTCGATGAGGACCGTGTCCACCCCGGTGGCGGTGCCCCGCTTGACCGCGTCGAAGGCCACGCTGGCCGGGTCCGCGCCCTCCGGGCCCCGCACGGTCTCCGCGCCGACCCGGCCGGCCCAGGTCTCCAGCTGGTCGGCGGCGGCGGCGCGGAAGGTGTCGGCGGCGCCGAGGATCACGCTGCGCCCGTCGGCGACCAGCACCCGGGCGATCTTGCCGCAGGTGGTGGTCTTGCCGGCGCCGTTGACCCCGACGACCAGCAGCACCGCCGGCACGCCCTCCTTGGGTGCGGTGTGCAGCGACCGGTCCAGGCTCGGGTCGAGGGCGTTGACCAGTTCGGCGGCGAGCAGCGCACGCAACTCGCCGCCCGAGCGGGTGCCGAGCACCCGGGTCCGCTCCCGGAGCCGGTCGACGATCTCCCGGGTGGAGTCGATGCCCACGTCGGCGGTGATCAGGCTGTCCTCGATCTCCTCCCAGGTGTCCTCGTCCAGGTGGTCCCGGCTGAGCAGGCCGAGCAGGCCCTTGCCGAAGACGTTCTGCGAGCGGGACAGCCGGGAGCGCAGCCGGACCAGCCGCCCGGCGGTCGGCTCGGGGACCTCCAGCGGGGGCGCCTCGACCACCGGCGGCTCGACCAGGATGCCGGTGTTCAGGTCCGCCTCGGGCGCCTGCACCGGCGGCCCGGCGAGGTCCTCCTCGGCCCGGGTGTCGACCTCCGTCCGCGGCAGCGGCGGCTCGGGGCGCCGCCGCAGTCGCGGCACGACCAGCCCGAGGGCACCGAGGATCAGCACGCCGAGCAGGGCGAGTGCGATGAGGAGGTATTCCGTCATGCCGGAATCCTGTCAGATGGGGGCCACGGCGTCTCCACCACCGCTCTGCCCGCGGGCGACGCGGGCGGGCGTAATCTCGTGGCGGCCAGCAGTGGTGCGACCGCCGGCAGGGTAGTAAAGATGAAGCCCGCTCATCCTGGAGGTCCGTACATGCCCGCCGCACACCTGCTCATCGGTCCCCTGCTGCGGCGGGTGGTCGACACGCGGGCCACCGTCTGGGTGGAGACCAGCGCGCCCGCGGTGGTCACCGTCCGCACGGCCGACGGCGCCACCGGCAGCGCGCCGACCTTCTCCGCGTACGACCACCACTACGCCCTGGTCGTGGTGACCGGCCTCACGCCGGACAGCGCGACGACGTACGAGGTGCTGATCGACGACGAGGTGGCCTGGCCGGTGCCGCGCGGCGGGTTCCCGCCGAGCGTGATCCGCACCCGCGCGGCCGACGACGCCGACCAGCCGGTCCGGCTGGTCTTCGGCTCCTGCCGGGAGACCACCCAGCACGCCACCGCCCGCAAGCTGCCGCCGGACGCGCTGGACGCGTACGCCCGGCGGCTGATCGCCGACCCGGATCCGGCCGCCCTGCCCGACCTGGTCGTGCTGCTCGGCGACCAGGTGTACGCCGACGAGACCTCCCCGACGGTCAAGCGGCTGCTCAGGCGACGCCGGCGGCGGCCGAAGGGCGCGCCGAGCGACCAGGTGGTCAGCTTCGACGAGTACACCAAGCTCTATCTGGAGTCGTGGCGTGATCCGGAGATCCGCTGGCTCTTCTCCACGGTGCCCACCGTGATGATCTTCGACGACCACGAGGTCATCGACGACTGGAACACCTCCGCCTCCTGGCGGACCGACATGCGCGAGCAGCCGTGGTGGGCCGAGCGGATCGGCAGCGGCCTCGCCTCCTACTGGGTCTACCAGCACCTGGGCAACCTCTCCCCGGACGAGATCGCGGCCGACCCGGTGTACACGAAGGTGATCGCCGCCGAGGACGCCACCGGCGTGCTGAAGGAGTTCGGCCACCGGGTCGACCAGGAGTCCGACCTCGCCCACGACACCGAGCGGTGGCGGGCGGTGCAGTACCAGTGGAGCTACGCCCTCGACCTCGGCCGGACCCGCCTGGTGATGCTCGACAACCGGTGCAGCCGGGTGCTGGAGCGGGGCCGGCGGGCCATGCTGCCGCCGGGCGAGTGGTCCTGGTTCCTCGACCAGGCCCACGGCGTCTACGACCACCTGGTCGTGGGCTGCTCGCTGCCCTGGCTGCTCCCGCCGGGCATCCACCACGTGGAGGCGTGGAACGAGAAGCTCGCCGACTCGCCGCGCGGCTGGGTGGCCGGGCTGTCCGAGCGGCTGCGCCGCGCCCTGGACCTGGAGCACTGGGCCGCCTTCCGTCGCTCGTTCGAGGGGCTCGGCGCGCTCTTCGCCCGGATCGGCACCGGGGCGCCGGGCACGCCGGGCGATCGGGTCGGCGCCGGTCCGGCGTACGCGCCACCGGCGTCGATCAGCGTGCTCTCCGGCGACGTGCACCACTCGTACGTGGCCCGGGCCCGGTTCACCGACGCGGACGTGGTCACCCCGGTGCACCAGCTCACCTGCTCGCCGATCCACAACCAGGTGCCGGCCGGGATGCGTCCGCTGATGCGGCTGGGCTGGTCGCCGGGGCCGTCCGGGGCGACCCGGGCGCTGGCCCGTACGGCGGGGGTGCGCCGGCCGACGGTGCGCTGGCGCAAGCTCGCCGGCCCGTACTTCGGCAACGCGGTGGCGACCCTGACCCACACCGGTCGCGCCGCCGAGGTGACCATGGAGGGCACCACCGGCGATGGGCACCTGCGCCCGGTGATGCGCCGGCGACTCACCGAGTAAGGAAGGGCCCTTTATTAACGCCTCGTGTAGAGGAAGGGCCCCCTATTAACGTGGCTGGAAGGCGAAAAACGTTCGTGGGATGTCAGGCGTGGGCACCAGAATGGCCGGCATGACCTGGCGAGCACCGGAGATCAACCGGACCCCCGAACCGTACGTCGGCGACGAGCGCACCCTGCTGGAGGGCTGGCTCGACTACCACCGGCAGACCCTGCTGCTCAAGTGCGCCGGCCTCACCGCCGAGCAGTTGAAGACGCCCAGCGTCGCACCGTCCGGCCTGACCCTGCTCGGCCTGGTCCGACACCTGGCCGAGGTGGAGGCGTGGTGGTTCCGGGAGAACGCCGCCGGCGAGACGGTCGACTACCCCTACTTCACGGAGGAGAACCCCGACGCCGACCACGACGTCCGCGACGCCGACCCCGAGGCCGACTTCGCCACCTTCCACCGCCAGGTGGAGCTGGCCCGCGCGGCGGCGGCCGGCCGGTCGCTCGACCAGACGTTCGTCGAGGTCGGCCCGAAGAAGCGGACGTTCAACCTGCGCTGGGTCTACCTGCACATGATCGAGGAGTACGCCCGGCACAACGGCCACGCCGACCTGATCCGGGAACGCATCGACGGCGCCACCGGCGAGTGACCGCCGCGCCGGTCAGCCGCCCGTGGCCAGAGCCGCCCGCAGGTAGCGCAGGTCCCCCGAGCCGCTCCACCGGTGCGCGGACAGGCCGGCGGCGCGGGCACCCCGGACCGCCCAGTCCTCGTCGTCGACGAACAGCACCCGGGCCGGGGGCGTGGCGAGCGCCTCGCACGCCGCCTGGAAGTACTCCTTCGCCGGCTTGTGCACCCCGAGCACCGAGGAGTTGACCACCACGTCCAGCTCGCCGACCAGCCCGAGCGCGGCCAGGTCGGCGTCGAGCAGGTCGGTGGCGTTGGTGCCGAGCCCCACCCGGACGCCGCCGGCCCGCACCTCGCGGACGAAGTCCAACACCTCCGGGTCCACCTCGCCGCGGTAGCGCTGCCACTGCTCGACGGCGGCGCGGGCCCGCTCCGGGCCGCCCGCCGAG
Source organism: Micromonospora endolithica (assembly GCF_003626595.1). GTDB lineage: Bacteria > Actinomycetota > Actinomycetes > Mycobacteriales > Micromonosporaceae > Micromonospora > Micromonospora endolithica. The sequence goes on from NZ_RBAK01000002.1 coordinate 358,233, forward strand.
TCGGCGAGCGCGTCGGCCACGCTGGTCACCCAGTCGGCGTGGCTGACCCGGCCGGTCACCACCGGCTGGAGCCGGCCCCACTGCATGGCGATCTCGGTGAGGACACCCTCGGAGAGGCCGTACTCCCGCTCCACGCCGCTCGCCACCGACGGGTCCCACCGGCGCAGCACGCCGTCGAAGTCCACCAGGAGGGCGGTCGCGCGTTCCCGAGCCACTAACTGTTCTCCTCGTCGTTGGAGTCGCGGCCGGGCCGCGCGGTCTCCCCGTCGGCCCGGTTGAGCCGCTGACTGATCACCTGGGTGACGCCGTTGCGCATGGTGACGCCGTACAGCGCGTCGGCGACCTCCATCGTCCGCTTCTGGTGCGTGATGACGATCAGCTGGCTCTTCTCCCGCAACTGTGCCAGCAACGTGATCAGTCGCCCCAGGTTGACGTCGTCCAGCGCCGCCTCGACCTCGTCCATGATGTAGAACGGGCTGGGCCGGGCGCGGAAGATCGCCACCAGCATCGCCACCGCGGTCAGCGACCGCTCACCGCCGGACAGCAGCGACAACCGCTTGATCTTCTTGCCCGGCGGGCGGGCCTCCACCTCGACGCCGGTGGTGAGCAGGTCGTCCGGGTCGGTCAGGATCAGCCGCCCCTCGCCGCCGGGGAACAGCACCGTGAAGACCTGCTCGAACTCCCGGGCGGTGTCGGCGAACGCGCTGGCGAAGACCTCCAGGATCCGGTCGTCCACGTCCTTGACCACGGTCAGCAGGTCCCGCCGGGTGGCCTTCAGGTCCTCCAACTGCTCGGAGAGGAACTTGAAGCGCTCCTCCAGGGCGGCGAACTCCTCCAGGGCCAGCGGGTTGACCTTGCCGAGCAGGGCCAGTTCCCGTTCCGCCTTGGCGGCCCGCTTCTCCTGGACCGGCCGCTCGTAGCGCACCGGCTCCGGCACCGGCAGGCCGTCCCGCTCGGCCGCCGCCACGTCGACCTGGGTGGGTGGCACCGGCTGCTGCGGCCCGTACTCGGCGACCAGGGTCTCCACGTCCAGGCCGAAGTCCTCGGCGGCCTTCGCCTCCAACTGCTCGATGCGCATCCGCTGCTCGGCGCGGGCAACCTCGTCCCGGTGCACCTGGCTGGTCAGCCGCTCCAGCTCCGCGCCGAGGCGTTTCGCGGCACCGCGTACCTCCTGGAGCTCCGCCTCCCGCGCGGCCCGTTCCCGCGCGACCGCGTCGCGGTGCTCCTCGGCCCGCGCGATCGAGGTGGTGAGGTGGGTCAGCGCCGCCCGGGCGCCGCCGGCCACGGCCCGCGCGATGCCGGCGCCCCGGGTCCGGGCCGCCCGCCGCGCGGCGGCGCGCTCCCGCGCGGCCCGCTCCGCCGCGGCCTGCCGGCGCAGCGAGTCGGCGCGGCCGGCGATCGAGGACACCCGCTCCTCGGCGGTACGCACGGCGAGCCGGACCTCCATCTCGTTCTGCCGGGCACCGGGGACCATCGCGGCGAGCTGGTCCCGCTCCTCGCTGGACGGCTCGGCGTCGATCGGGGTCTCCTCGGCCAGCCGCAGCCGCTCCTCCAGCTCGGCCAGGGTGAGCAGGTCCCGTTCCCGGGCCGCCTCGGCGCGGGCCCGCGACTCACCGAGCCGGTCGGTCTCCGCCTTCGCCGAACGGGCGGCGGCGCCCAGCTCGGCCAGCCGCCGGGCGGCGGCGTTGCGGTGACTCTCCGCCTCCCGCTTCGCCGCGGCGGCGTGCTGCACCGCCTCCTTCGCCGCGGCCACCTCGGCGCGCGCGTCGACCAGTTGCCCGCGCAGCTCGGCGCTGGTCCGCTCGGCGGCGAGCCGGTCCGCGCGGGCCTCCTCGACGGCCGCCTGGACCTCGATGAAGCTGGGTGCCTTGGCCGACCCGCCGGCCGCCGCGTACGCGCCGACCACGTCGCCTTCCGGGGTGACCGCGCGCAGCTCGGTGTTGCCCGCGACCACCTCGGCCGCCGCCGCGAGATCGTCGACGACCACCACGTCGCGCAACGCGCGGTGCACGGCGGGACGGATGTCGGTGGCGCACTCGACCAGGTCGGGGGCCCAGCGGGCACCGGTGGGGAGCTCCGGGCGCAGCGCGTCGGCGGGCCCGTCCATGCCCGGCCCGGCGGGACTGCCGACCAGCAGGCCGGCTCGGCCCGCATCGCTGATCTTGAGCAGGCGCATCGCCTCGACGGCCTCGTCGACCCCGCTGACGGCGACCGCGTCGGCGAGGCCACCGAGCGCGGCGGCGAGCGCGGCCTCGTGCCCGGACGCCACGGTGAGCAGCCCGGCGAGGCTCCCCAGCAGCCCGGGTACGTCGTCGGCGCGGGCCAGCAGCGCGCCCGCGCCGTCCTTGCGGCGCAGGCCCAGGGCGAGCGCCTCCTCGCGGGCCTTCCCGGTCGCGGCGTCCTTCTCGGCGGCCCGCTCGGCGTCGCTCAGCGACCGCACGGTGGCCTGCGCGCGTTCCTGGGCGGCCACCGCCTCCGCGTGCCGCGCGTCCAGGTCGGCGTTGTCCCGGTCCGCCTCGGTGGACTGCGCGGCGACCGCGTCCAGGTCCGCCTGCGCCTTCTCGGCCCGGCCCAGCGCGTCGGTGTGCGCGATGGCGAGGCGTTCGATCTCCTCACCCGCGGTGGCGGTACGCGCCCGCGCCGAGTTGACCTGCCCGGTCAGCCGGGCCAGCCCCTCCCGCCGGTCGGCGATGGCCCTGGCCGCGGCGACCAGTTCGCGTTCCGCCGCGGCGAGCTGGCGCTCCAGCTCCTGCCGGTGCTCCACCGCCTCGGCCAGCCGGATCTGGTCGTCGGTGAGCGCGGCGCGCAGCTCCTCCTCCTGCTCGCGGACCCGTTCCGCCTCCGCCTCCAGCTGGTTCGGGTCGCGCCCCGGTCGCTCGTCGTCCGGGGTCGCGCTGAGGTGGCGCAGCCGTTCCCGGGCCAGTTGCTCGATCGACCGGAACCGTTCCTGGAGGGCGGACAGCTTGTACCAGGTGTCCTGGGCGGCGGCGAGCAGCGGCGCGTCCTCGGCGAGGGCGGCCTCCAGCTCGGCGAGGCGGGCCTGGACCTCGACGTGCTCGGCCTCGACCTGCTCCCGGCGTTCGCGCACCGCCGTCTCGTCGGCGATCTCCCGGTCCAGCGTGCCGCGCAGGGTGGCCAGGTCGTCGGCGAGCAGGCGGAGCCGGGCGTCGCGCAGGTTCGCCTGGATGGCGGCGGCACGGCGGGCGACCTCGGCCTGCCGGCCCAACGGCTTGAGCTGGCGGCGCAACTCGGCGGTGAGATCGGTGAGCCGGTTGAGGTTGACCTGCATCGCGTCGAGCTTCCGCAGCGCCTTCTCCTTGCGCTTGCGGTGCTTCAGGACGCCGGCCGCCTCCTCGATGAACGACCGCCGGTCCTCCGGCTTGGCGTGCAGCATGCCGTCCAGGCGTCCCTGGCCGACGATGATGTGCATCTCCCGGCCGATGCCGGAGTCGCTGAGCAGCTCCTGGATGTCCAGCAGGCGGCAGGAGTCGCCGTTGATCTCGTACTCGCTCTCGCCGGAGCGGAACATCCGGCGGGTGATGGAGACCTCGGTGTACTCGATGGGCAGCGCGCCGTCGGTGTTGTCGATCGTCAGGGTCACCTCGGCGCGGCCCAGCGGGGCGCGGCCGGCGGTGCCGGCGAAGATCACGTCCTCCATCTTGCCGCCGCGCAGGGCCTTCGCCCCCTGTTCGCCGAGGACCCAGGCGATGGCGTCGACGACGTTGGACTTGCCGGAGCCGTTGGGACCCACCACGCAGGTGATCCCCGGTTCCAGCTTCAGTGTCGTCGCGGAGGCGAAGGACTTGAAGCCCTTCACCGTCAGGCTCTTGAGATGCACCTTCTCGATCCTCGTCCGGTGGACGCCGTACCGTCGCCGGCTGCGCGGACCTGGTCAACCCGCAGCCTAACCCGCTGCCGGCGAGCACCCGGTACGCGACCCACCTGGCGGCGGCCGTCGCGGCGGCCCGCTTTCACGTTCCGCTCGCTTCCGATCACCGTCGGGACAGTTCCCGGGCCGGACGGACAAGATCGTCAAATGGTCGGCACGAATTGGTGCGGACAGAGCCGCGCGCCGGCACATAAGTGTCGGCGCGCTTTTTCACAGGTGGTGCGATTCAGTTTTACCCGACTCGAAGATCAGGTCAGCGCGGGCTCGGCGAGCCGGAACAGGTCGTCCGCCTCCGACGCCGCCGCCGCGAGCCGATCGTTCTCGGCACGCAGACGCGTGATCTCGAACTCCAGTGCCTGGACCGTGGCACGAAGTCGGGTGACCTCGTCGAGCAGACGCCGGTCGGGCGCCGCACCTACGTGGCCGTACAGGGCCTTCGCCATAATGACTCCTTGATATGCGCTGCCGGAAAGGCCGGCCAACGCGCGCCCACTCGTACGCGGCTGTCATCCCAGGCGATTCTGGGCATGAGCGGGCGCGACTGGCGACACCTACATATTGAGCCGACACCCCCTCATTCGTCAAGTTCTCGCAGGCCGTAGATCATCTCTACGTCGACCTGTCCACTTGTCGGGGGTTGCCTCACGGCGCGGACACGCTCTGTCCGGACCACCTCACTCTACGCCCGCAATCACCGGAAGTCGCCACCCCGACGCCCCGGTTCCCCTTAACTCTTCCTTAGCCACGTTGCCGCGCCCAGGGCCGACACGTAGCGTCACCCCGGCCCGCAACCGACCCCTGGAGGCTGAGGCGTGTACGGCTGGACCGACCCGATCGACCCGGACCGCGCGGATCCGCGACCGGAACCGCCGAGCAACGGACCGGCCTGGCTGACCGACCGCCCGGCTCCCCGCTCCTCCTACCTCTTCGGTGACCAGCCGGACGGCACCGCCGGGAATCAGCCGGACGGGCCCGTCGACGACCAGTACCACGACCAGCCGACCGAACAGTGGCGGCCGGACGGGGCGTGGCAGGCGGCGGACCGGTGGCAGGAAGAGCCCACCGGGGCGTGGCGGCCCACCGACGAGTGGCGGGACGACGTCCCTCACGACGACACGCCGACCGCCACCTTCGCCGCCGCACCGCCCTTCGCCGCCGCACCGCCCTTCCCCGCCGCGCCCTTCGGCGACGCCCACCGCTCCACCGAGCCCGTCGGCGGAGCTCACGAGGCCGCGACCTTCGACACCGGCGCCTTCGACCGGACCCACGAGACCGGGGCGTTCGGCGCGGCCCACCGGGAGGCCGTACCCGGTGCCGGGTACCGGCCGGCGGCTTTCGACCCCGAGTCGATCCGCGACGGCCGGCACCGCCCACCGCGCCGGTTCGGTCGTCCCGCGCTGATCGGCGGCGCGGCCGCGGCGGCCACCCTGGTGGTGAGCCTGGGAATGGGCGCGATCGCCCTCACCGGCGGCGACGGCCCGACCACCCCGACCGCCGTCGACGACATCGTCACCACCGTTCCGGTACAGCCCGACTACGACGGGGCCACCACCGACGCGCCGGCCCCGAGCAGCCCCGCCGCCGCACCGACGTCGGCGAAGCCGAGCCCCTCGGCCACCCCGAGCCGCCGACCGACGCCCGCCCCGCGCCGCACCACCGCGCCCTCGCGGCGCACCGCCGAGCGAAGCAGCGCACCGGCCACCAGCAACCGCAGCGGCAGCTCGACCGGCGGCGGCAACACCAGTACCGGAGGCGGCGGCAGCAGCCAGGCCGCCCAGGTCGTCACGCTGGTCAACGCCGAACGGGCCAAGGCCGGCTGCGGCGCCCTGAGCGTCGACACCAAGCTGACCACCGCCGCCCAGCGGCACAGCCAGGACCAGGCCGACCACCGGAAGATGTCGCACGACGGCAGCGACGGCAGCGACGTGGGTGAACGGCTGGACCGGGTCGGCTACGCCTGGCGCACCTACGGCGAGAACGTCGCCTGGAACCAGCAGACCCCGGCCGCGGTCATGGACGCCTGGATGAACAGCCCGGGTCACCGGGCCAACATTCTCAACTGCGCCTTCACCGAGATCGGCGTCGGCGTCGCGAACAGCAACGGCCCGTACTGGACGCAGGTCTTCGCCGCGCCGCGCTGACCCCGTGCCCGGTAGCGCCCCCCACCCGCGTCGTCGGGCGGGGGGCGCTCGTTTGTCCGGGTAGGCGCGCGGCGAGGGGGCCCGCGCCGCGACCCGGGAGCGACCGATGCGGATCCGGTGGTCAGCGCTGCGTCGGGTGGTGGCGGCGACCGTCGTGCTCACCCTGCCCGTCCCGGCGTACGCGTGCCGCCCGCGACTGGCACCGCCCGGCGCGCCCACCCCGTGGCCGACGGCGTACGCGCGTCAGTGGCAGTGGCAGTGGCAGCTCACCGCCCCGGTCGACGTCACGGTCGACGCCGACGTGTTCCTGCTCGACGCGGTCCGGGTCACCGCCGAGGAGACCACCGCCCTGCGCGTGCGGGACCGCCGGCTGGTCTGCCACGTGCCCGTCGGGACGTACGCCGACACCGACCCGGACGCCGGCCGTTTCCCGCCGGCGGTGCGGGGATCGGCGGTGCGCGGGACCGGCGGCACCGACCGGCCGGCCCGCTGGTTGGACGTACGCCGGTGGGACCTGCTCGCCCCGGTGCTGGCCGACCGGTTCCGGCTCTGCCGGGGCAAGGGCTTCGGCGCGGTGGCCCTGGTCGACGCCGACGGGTACGCGCAGCGCACCGGCTTCCCGCTGAACTTCGACGACCAGCTGCTGTTCAACCGGCGGGTGGCCACGTTGGCCCGGTCGCTGGACCTCTCCCCCGGTCTGGTCGACGACGTGGGGCAGGTCGCCGCGCTGGCGCCGGACTTCGACTTCGCGGTCAGCCGGGACTGCGTCCGGCTGCGCCGGTGCGCCAAGCTGCTGCCGTTCGTGGACGCGGGCAAGCCGGTGTTCCACGTCGAGTTCACCGGCGACCCGGCGGTGTTCTGCGTGACCACCCTCGGCTACGGGTTCGCCTCCATCCGCAAGAGTCCGGAGCTGGACGCCGAACGGCAGCCGTGCCGACTCCCGTGACAGCGCACGACGCGGCCGAGGGCCGGTCCGCCACCCGCGGACCGGCCCTCGACGGTGTCGTCGCGGTCAGTGCGCGCCGACCAGCTCCGGCGTCGGGGCCGGCGGGTCGGTGGGCGTCGCGGCGGGTCGGGCCCGGAGGAACTTCGGCGCCCACCAGTTCGCGTCACCGAGCAGGGTCATCAGCGACGGCAGCACCACCGCGCGGATGATCGTGGCATCCAGCAGGATCGCCGCCGCCAGGCCGATGCCGAGTTGCTTCATGTCGATGGTGCTGAGCGTGGCGAAGATCGAGAAGACCCCGACCATCACGATCGCCGCGCTGGTCACCACGCCCGCCGAGGACGTGATGCCGTACGCGACCGCCTCCGAGTTGGACATGCCGGCCCGGATCCCCTCCCGGATCCGGCTGACCACGAAGACGTGGTAGTCCATGGAGAGCCCGAACAGCACCACGAACAGGAACAGCGGCAGCCAGGAGACGATCGCGTCCATCGAGGTGAAGTTCAGCAGGTCGTCGGCCGAACCACCCTGGAACACCAGGACCAGCAGGCCGTACGCGGCACCGGCGGAGAGCAGGTTGAGCAGGATCGAGCTGAGCGCGATCACCACCGACCGGAAGACCCACGTCATCACCAGGAAGGTGAGGACCAGCACGAAGCCCACCACGATCGGCAGCTTGTCCCGGACGTGCTGTGCGTAGTCCTCGCTACCGGCCACCTCGCCACCCACCGCGTACTCCGCCCCGCCGATGTCGCGCAGGGCCGCCGGGACCAGGTCCCCGCGCAGCCGCTCCAGCGACGACACGGCGCGGGCATCCCGGCTGGCGTACGGAATGGCGACCTCCAGCACCGACACCCGGCCGTCGGCGGACTGCTCGATCTTCGGGCCGTCCCCCTCCGGCGGGGCGAACAGCGGGTCGCCGGCGGCCCGGGTGGACAGCGTGGTGAGCGCGGCCCGCACCGCGCCGGCCTCGGCCGCGGGCGCCCGGACCACCACCGAGTGGCTGGTGCCGCTGCTCGGGAACGCGGCGGTGAGCCGGTCGTACGCCTGCATGGCGGGCGTGCTGCGCGGCAGGTCCTCCATGCCGGGGAACTTGAGCTTCATGCCCAGCGCCGGCGCGGCCAGGGCGAGCAGCAACCCGACCGAGACGACCAGGGTGACCGCCGGTGCGCGCAGTGCGGGCCGCAGCACGGCCGGCCAGAAGCGCGGCCCGACGGGACGGCCGTGCCGGCCGGTACGCGGGGCGGTGAGCCGCCACAACAGCGGCACCCGGGGCCGGTCGACCCAGCGACCGAGCTTGGCCAGCATCGCCGGCAACACGGTAAGCGACCCGATCACGGCGACCGCGACCACCAGGATCGACCCGACGGCGAGCGAGGAGAAGACGACGTCGCCGGCCAGCAGCAGACCCGCCATCGAGATGATCACCGCGAAGCCGGACACCACCACGGCATGACCGGAGGTCTCGGCGGCGATCTCCACCGCGTCCAGCCCGGACCGGCCCTTGGCCCGTTCCTCGCGCTCCCGGCGCACGTAGAACAGCGAGTAGTCCACGCCGACCGCCATGCCGATCAGCAGGATGACGCTCGCCGTGGTGTCGGTCGCCGGCACCAGGTGCGACGCCAGCGTGCTGAGCCCCATGGCGGCGGCCACCGAGGAGAGCGCCAGCAGCACCGGTACGCCGGCGGCGATCAGCGCGCCGAACGCGACGATCAGGATGGCCAGGGTGACCGGCAGGCTGAGCAGCTCGGCGCGCTTGAAGTCCGCGCCCAGCGTGTCGTCCAGCGCCTTGCTGATGGACGGCCCGCCCACCTGCTCGACCCGCAGGCCCGGATGGGCGTCCTGGACTCCGGCGGTCGCGTCGCGCAGCGGCTGGACCCGGTCCGAGGCGGTCTCCGGATCGCCGGACATGGTGATCGGGAGCAGCAACGCGTCGCCGTCCCGCGACGGCACCGGCGTGCCGACCGAGGCCACCCCCGGCACGGTCCGCAGCCGGGCGGTGGCGTCCTCGGCCGCCGCCCGCGCCGCCGCCGGATCGAGGATGCCGCCGCGCGGCGTGATGAGGACGTTCTCCGTCGCCGGATCGGTGAAGTTCCCGGACGACACGATGAGGCCCGCCCGGCCCGCCTCACCGATCGCCTGGTCCGAGTCCGTCGCCTCGTTGAGTCCGGCGGCGTTTCCCCCCAGGAAACACACCGCCACGAACACCACCCACAGCGCGATCGCGCGCCACGGATGTTCGGCACTCCACCGTGCCAGTCGCACCGTCATCGGTCGTGCGCCCATTCCGGGTCCCCCTGTCCCGTCGACCCCCTGTCAACCCCGCTGACGTTAGGGACGTGACGGACGCGGGACATCGGGGAACGGCCCCGGTCCGCCCCGGAACCCGGTTCCGGCCCGCTGCAGCGTCGATCGGCACCGGAACGACGGCGTACCCGGAACAGTCCCGGAGCGGACGGGCGGACGCGCCGAAGGTGACCCGGAGTCGGCTCGGGGTCAACCCCGGAGCGCCCCCCGAGGGCGGGGCTGGCAACGCGGGCAGCTGTACGACGACCGGTTCATGAACGCCTCCCGGCGGATCGGCGCGCCGCAGCGGCGACACGGCTGGCCCTCCCGGCCGTAGACGTTCAGCGCCCGGTCGAAGTAGCCGCTCTCCCCGTTGACGTTCACGTAGAGGGCGTCGAAGCTGGTCCCGCCCTCGGTGATGGCCTCGCCGAGCACGTCGCGTACGTGGCCGAGCAGGCGCGCCGCGGCCGGCCCGGTCAGCGCGTCGGTCGGCCGGGCACCGTGCAGCTTCGCCCGCCACAGCGCCTCGTCGGCGTAGATGTTGCCCACGCCGGAGATCAGGCTCTGGTCGAGCAGCGCCCGCTTCACCTCGGTACGCCGGCGGCGCAGCGCGGCCACGAAACCCTGGTCGGAGAAGTCCGGGTCCATCGGGTCACGGGCGATGTGCGCGATCTCGGCCGGCAGGTCCGCGCCGCCCTCGCTGACCGACAGCCCGCCGAACGTGCGCTGGTCGACGAAGCGGAGTTCGGGACCGCCGTCGGTGAACCGGAACCGCACCCGCAGGTGCGTCTCGTCCGGCGTCCCGGCCGGTTGCAGCAGCAACTGGCCGGACATGCCCAGGTGCCCGATCACCGCGTCGCCGCTGTCCAGCGGTAGCCACAGGTACTTGCCCCGGCGACGCACGTCGAGGATGGTCCGACCGGCCAGCACGTCGGTGAAGTGCCCGCCGCCGGCGGTGTGCCGGCGTACCGCCCGGGGGTGGCGCACCTCGACCGTGTCGACCGTCCGGCCGATGACCCACTGCGCGAGCCCGCGCCGGACCGTCTCGACCTCGGGCAGCTCAGGCACGGCCCGCCTCGTCCGGCGCCTCGGCTCCCGCCTCGGTGGACCCCACCCGCCCGTTGCCGTCCGCGTCGTACGCCGTGGTGGCGCTGCGCGACCGCGGCGGCGCCACGGCCGGTTCCGGGTCCGGACCGGCCGCCTGCTCCGCGAGTGCCGTCTGCCGGGTGCGCTCGGCCTGCTCGGCCTCGGCCTGTGCGGTGAGCATCCGCCAGGCCGACTCCGCGGCGCGCTGCTCGGCCTCCTTCTTGCTGCGCCCGTCGGCGCCGCCGTACCGGTTGCCGGCCACCACCACCCAGGCGGTGAAGGTCTTCAGGTGATCCGGGCCGGCGCCCTCGATGCGGTACTCCGGCACGCCCAGCCCCAACGCCGCGGTCAACTCCTGGAGGCTGGTCTTCCAGTCCAGCGCCGCGCCCCGCCCGGCCGACTCCGCCATCAGCGGATCGAACAGACGGTGGATGACGATCGCGGCCGTGTCCAGCCCGTACTGGAGGTAGATCGCGCCAAGCAGCGCCTCCAGCGTGTCGGCGAGGATGCTCGCCTTGTCCCGGCCGCCGGTCGTCTCCTCGCCCTTGCCGAGCAGCAGGTAGGCGCCGAGACCGTCGGGCCCCAGCCCGCGCGCCACGTCGGCGAGGGCACGCATGTTGACCACGCTGGCGCGCAGCTTCGCCAGCTGCCCCTCGGGCAGGTCCGGGTGGTTGTGGAACAACGCCGTGGTGATGACCACGCCCAGCACCGAGTCGCCGAGGAACTCCAGCCGTTCGTTGGTGGGCAACCCGCCGTTCTCGTACGCGTACGAGCGGTGGGTCAGTGCGCGCTCCAGCAACTCCGGGTCCATCGCCACGCCGAACGCGGACTCCAGGTGACTGGTGGACGGGCGCCTACGCTTGTCGCTCATGCCGCCACTCCGCTGCGCTCCGTGCCGCCACGAGGCACCTCCGCACTGAGCCGATGATTCACTCGCTGACGGTCGCTCATGCCGCCACTCCGCTGCGCTCCGTGCCGCCACGAGGCACCTCCGCACTGAGCCGATGATTCACTCGCTGACGCTCGTTCATGATGTGGGTACCTCGGTGTCGGTGGTGCGGTCGGTGCGGTTCTCGAGGTCCGGGGCGTCGGCGCCGGCCAACAGCGCACGGACCAGGTCTGCGGCGCGACGCCGCCACAGGTGGGCGGCGAGGGCGATGCCGGAGGCGACGTCGCCGGCGCGGGCGGCGCCGTGGCAGACGACCACCGTCCCGGCCACCCCGAGCAGGGCGGCGGCCCGGGGTGCGCCGCCACCGGCCGGCGCGCCACCGGCCATCGCGTACGCGCCCTCGATCGCCTTGAGCAGCACGTTACCGGTGAACCCGTCGGTGACCACCACATCGGCGCGCGCGCCGAGCGACACGTCGTAGCCCTCCACCAGGCCCACGTACCGACCGCCGTGCGGCAGGACGGCGGCGGCGAGAAGCGGGTCGGCGAGGCGTCGGGCGCGGTCGCCCTTGCCCGGCTCGGTGCCGACCGAGAGCAGCCCCACCCGGGGCGCGGTGATGCCGTGCGCGACCGAGGCGTACGCGGCCCCCAACACGGCGTGCCGGGCCAGGTTCATCGGGCGGGACTCCAACGATCCTCCGACGTCCAGCAGGACCACCGGCCCGCCGACGGCGGGCAGGGTCGCCACGAGGGCGGGATGGCGGACGTCCGGCCACCGGCCGAGGCCCAGCGCGGCGGCGGTGACGGTGGCACCGGTCGAGCCGGCGGAGAGCAGCGCGTCGGCGGCGCCCGCCCGGACGGCCTGCACGGCGGCCCGGACGGTGCTGTCGGCCCGCGCGGCGCTGGGATGGTCGGCCATGCCGACCACGGCGTCGACCGGCCGGACCGCGACCCGGGTGCGTTCCACCGGGTCGAGGGCGCGGATCACCTCGCCGGCGACCGCGGCGGGGCCGACGAGCAGCAGGTGCAGGTGGGGGTCGGCGCGGACGGCACGCAGAGCGCCGTCAACCACGACGGCGGGAGCATCGTCCCCGCCGAGGAGGTCGACGGCGATCCGCACGGTGCCCGGCTCCACCGGTACGCCGGCCGGTTCTGACCGGCCGGCGTCGGAGGGAGCCGGAGCACCGGGCGATTGCCAGGGTGCGCGCACCACCCGACCCGGGGTCGGGGGCGTCACTCGGCGTCCAGGTCAGACCTCGAGGACCTGGCGGCCGTTGTAGGTGCCGCAGACGGCGCAGGCGGCGTGCGGGAGCTTCGCCGACTTGCACTGCGGGCAGGCCACGGTAGCGACCGCCGTGGCCTTCCAGTTCGCCCGGCGGGCGCGGGTGTTGCTGCGCGACATCTTGCGCTTGGGGACGGCCACGGTTCCTACTCCTCTTTACGGGTCAGTTGCGACAGGCCCGCCCAACGCGGGTCGATCTGCTGGTGACTGTGGTCGGCCGGCAGATCGTCCCGGTGCACCCCGCATTCGGGGCACAACCCAGGGCAGTCCTCCCGGCAGAGCGGGTTGGTCGGCAGTGCGAGCACCACCGCGTCCCGCAGCGCCGGCTCCAGGTCGATCAGATCGCCCTGCATCCGGCCCACCTCGTCCTCGTCGGTCGTGGTGTCCGTGGTGCTGTTCTCGTACGCGTACAGCTCCTGGACGTTCACGACCACCGAGTCGTTGATCTCGCGCAGGCAGCGCCCGCACTCGCCCCGCACCGGACCGGTGACGGTCCCCGAGACGAGCACGCCCTCCGACACCGACTCCAACCTCAGGTCGAGGTCGAGGTCCGCGCCCTCCGGCACGCCGATCAACTCCACGCCGAGGTCCGCCGGTGCCGGGGACACCCGCTGAACCGTACGCAACGCACCAGGGCGACGCGGCAGGTCCCTCGTGTCGAGGACCAGCGGCGCCCTGGGGTTGAGTGAAGAAGGCGTGTGTTTGGGCATAGTCAGACTCCGGCCGGTGAGAGGCCGACAAAAAAGGTTACCTGGGCGACCACCGGACCGTCGAACCGGGGGCGACGCCCGCCCCGTCCGTCGGCTGGTGAGGTGCCGCTCAGAAGGGTAGCGGGCGTTCCGCCTCGTCCCCAGCGAAGGTGCCGATCTCCCGCAGCGCGTGCATCTTGTCCCGGCCGCGCTCTATCGAGGCCAGGGCCCGGGTGAGGAACTGCTCGAAGTTGGCCAGCGCGGTGTCGACGTAGTCGTCCACCTCCTCGCGCAGGCGCTGCGCCTCGGCCCGCGCCTCGGCGATGATCCGCGCCCCCTCGTGCTCCGCCGACACGGTGATCTCGTTCACCGAGACCAGGCGGGCGTGTTCCGCCTCACCCTCGCTGATGATCCGGTCGGCCTCCCGCTTGCCCGCCTCCATGATCTTGTCGCGCTCCTCGAGCAACGCGGCGGCCCGCCGGAGGTCGGCGGGGAGCTCGGCGCGCATCTCGTCGAGCGCGGCGATCATCTCGCCGCGGTCGACCATGCAGTTGTTGCGCGACATCGGGACGGAGCGGGCCTGCTCCACCATGGCGATCAGTTCGTCGATGCGATCGAGCGGGTCCACCGGTACCTCACTCCTGTCGTTCTTCGGCCGACCTCAATGATGCGGGCTGAGACCGGATTCGGCGCTGCACACATGATGTCGAATGCCGGCGACCCGCGCCCCATCCACCCCGCTCGGCGCGTCGCGTCCCCGCCCACCCCACGGTCCGCCGCCCCGCCCACCCTCGCGATCTTGCACATTCTGTCATCACGAAAGTGCAGGAGAAGGGCGAAACGGCGACCGAAAGTGCAAGATCGCGGAACCGGGAGTGCGGTGGTGGAGGGTCAGGGGCGGGGGGTGGGGCCCAGGCGGGACTGGAGGGCGGCGCGGACCACGTCCGGGACGTGGGACGAGATGTCGCCGCCCCACTTCGCCACGTCCTTGATCAGGCTGGAGGAGATGAAGGAGTAGAGCGGGTTGGTCGGCATGAAGAGGGTCTCGACGCCGGCCAGGCCGATGTTCATCTGGGCCATCTGGAGCTCGTAGTCGAAGTCGCTCACCGCCCGCAGGCCCTTGATCAGTACGCTCGCCTCCTGCGCCCGGCAGAAGTCCACCAGCAGGCCGCGGAAGGACTCCACGCGGACGTTCTCGTACGAGGCGCTCACCTCGCGGAGCATCTCGATCCGCTCCTCGACGGTGAACAGGCCGCTCTTCGACTGGTTCACCAGCACACCGACGATCACCTCGTCGAACAACCGGCTGGCCCGACCGATGATGTCGAGGTGTCCGTTGGTGACCGGGTCGAACGAGCCGGGACACACCGCACGTCTCATGATCGGCGACCGTACCAAAGGGTGGTCTCGCCGTACCGGCGACTGCGTTCCCCGGTGACGCCTCGCACCCACGGGACCGGGCCGGTCCGGCTGGACCGCTCGACCACCATCAGGGCGTCCGCCGCCAGCCACCCGCCGTCGACCAGCGCGGCGAGCACCGCCGCGATCTCCTCGTCCGGCATCGCGTACGGCGGGTCGGCGAAGACCACGTCGTAGGGGCCGCCGTCCGGCCCGGCCGCCAGCACGGTGGCCACCTTGCCGGTGACCAGCCGGGCGCCCGCCGCGGCCCGCAGCGCCGCCACGTTCTCGCGGATCACCCGGGCGGCCCGGGGGTCGGACTCGACCAGCAGGACGTGCGCGGCCCCGCGCGAGAGCGCCTCCAGGCCCACCGCGCCGGAGCCGGCGTAGAGGTCGGCGAACCGGGCGCCGGCCAGGTCCACGTCGGCCTGCACCGCGCTGAACAACGCCTCCCGGACCCGGTCGGACGTGGGCCGGGTGCCCGCACCGGGTGGCGCGGCGATCCGCCGGCCGCCGAGGGTGCCGGCCACGATCCGGGTCACCGTCTCCTCCTGCTCATGGCGATGACGCTACGCGACCCGCGACCCGGCAGCGGCGACACCGTCCGTGGCGGAAGGTGACCCCTTCGCGCACGCCGTGTATATCAATGATCTCACATTCATAACATCATTCTTGACGGTTGCTGAGCGCTGTGCCGCACGCGGTGATCTCGCTAGGGTCTGCCGGTGCCGGCGGACGCCGCCGGCCCACGGCACGGGACGGCGCCCTTCCCCGGAGGGCGCGACGCCATCCGCGACCCCCTCCGACCGTCCCTCCCGCGCCGACACCCCTGACGCACCAGCACCCCAGGAGTACGCGTGACCCGTACCATGCTGTCGCGCCGGCGACCGCTGACCATGGCCGCCGCCGCCTTGGCCGGCCTCGCTACGGCGTTCGCGGTCGCCTCGCCGGCACTCGCCACCGACCCGACGCCGTCCCCCGCGACGACCGCCACCGCCCAGCCGACGGCCACTGCCGAGCCGACGGTCACCGCCCAGCCGACGGTGACCCCGGCGCCCGAGGGGCCGACGTGCGTCACCGCCGCCGACGCCCGCTACACGCACACGTTCGACGGCCCGGCCGGTACGGCGTCCATCACGCTGACCAACGGTCCGCTCTGCGCCGGCGAGAAGCAGGAGCTGGCCCTGGTGTCCTATGTGACGCCGTCGGCGGCGTTCGCGGTCCCGCAGTACGTGCTGGACAAGTCGGTGCAGGCTTTCACCGGCGTCGCGGACGGCGAGCTGGGCGTGGCCACCCTTGACTTCGAGGTCGAGGTTCCGGCCTGCTACACGCAGGTCGACTTCGTCTTCGGCAGCACGATCATCGACCCGCTGACCGACACCAGCGACCGGTACGGCGACCGCAAGGTGGGCAGCTCCTCCGGCATCGGCGCCCGTTCGGAGGGCCCGCGCGCCTGGTACAACGGCGGCAAGGGGACCTGTGAGGCCGCGCCCGAGGTGATCGCCGCATCCGACTGCGACGGCACCGTCGAGCTGACCCTGGTCAACCGCACCGGCAACGCGTCGGCCGACTTCGTCGTCACCGGCGGCGCCGGCTTCGCCAAGACCGTCACCGTCGCGCTGCGCGCGATCGAGACGGTGGCGCTCACCGCCGAGCAGGCGAAGGAGATCACCGTCGCCGCCAAGGGCATGCAGACCTGGACCGGCGGCTGGGAGAAGCCCCAGGACTGCCAGGAGCCGGAGGTCGGCGAGCCCGAGGCCGGCTACACCTTCAGCTGCGACGAGATGACCTTCCAGATCGTCAACCCGGCGAACGGTGCGTCGCTGGCCTCGACCTTCACGCCGAGCACCGGCACCGCCAAGACGGTGACCGTCGAGCCGGGCACGACCGAGACGGTCACCTTCCCGGCCGGTCCGGGCTTCAGTGTCACCGTCACCGGCGACCTGGACTCGGGGGGTCCGCTGGCGTGGGAACAGCCGGCCGACTGTGACAAGGGCGGCGAAGGCGGCGGCGATCCCAGCCTGCCGGTGACCGGCGCGGCGGCCGGCGGCATCGCCGCGGGCGCGGTCGCACTGCTCGCCCTGGGCGCGGTGCTGTTCGTCATGGCCCGTCGGCGTCGGGTCCGCTTCACCGCCTGACCCGAGTTGACCTGAGGGGCGCGTCGACCACCCGGTCGGCGCGCCCCTCGCGTCTTGCCCCCGCGTGAAGATCGCGCTCGATCACGGAAGTAGTGGCATCACCAACGCGCTGATGCCACTACTTCGTGGGTCGAGCACGATCTTCACGCGGGGAACGGGTCGCCCCCGGCGCGCGGGGGATGGTCGCCCTCGGCGAGCGGGGCCGGTCAGCCCTTCTCCAGGTATTCCGCGCGTTCCTCGTCGACCAGGGCGGCGACCGAGGCGGCCAGCGCGGGATGGCGGGCCAACTCCGGGTCCTCGCCGACCAGGGTGATCGCCTCGGCGCGGGCGTCCCGGATCAGGTCGGCGTCGCGCAGCAACGACAGCAGCCGCAGGTGCGAGCGCCGGCCGGACTGCGTCGCGCCGAGCACGTCGCCCTCGCGGCGCTGTTCCAGGTCCAGTTCGGCGAGAGTGAAACCGTCCGTCGTGGACGCCACCGCGTCCAGCCGCTCCCGGGACGACGAGCCCTCGACCGCCTCGGTCACCAGCAGGCACAGACCGGGTGCCGTGCCCCGGCCGACCCGGCCGCGCAGCTGGTGCAGTTGGGACACGCCGAACCGGTCGGCGTCCAGCACGATCATCACGGTCGCGTTGGGCACGTTGACGCCCACCTCGACCACCGTGGTGGCGACCAGCACGTCGACGTCGCCGGCGGCGAAGGACCGCATCACCGCGTCCTTCTCGTCGGCGGGCAGCCGGCCGTGCAGGACGCCGATCCGCAACCCGCGCAGCGGCCCCTCGGCGAGCAGCGGCGCGACCTCGGTCACCGCCATCGGCGGCCGCCGGCCGTTGTCGTCCTCCTTCGGCGGCTCCTCCTCCGAGGCTGCGCCCTCACCGATACGCGGGCACACCACGTACGCCTGGTGGCCGGCGGCGACCTCCTCCCGGATCCGACGCCACGCCCGGTCCAGGAAGGCCGGTTTCTCCGCGACCGGGACCACGTGCGAGGCGATCGGTGAACGCCCCTGCGGCAGTTGGGAGAGGGTGGAGGTCTCCAGGTCGCCGTAGACCGTCATCGCCACCGTGCGTGGGATCGGGGTGGCGGTCATCACCAGCACGTGCGGCGGCTGGTCGGCCTTGGCCCGCAACGCGTCCCGCTGCTCCACACCGAACCGGTGCTGCTCGTCGACGACCACCAGGCCGAGGTCGGCGAAGTCGACCCCCTCGTACAGCAGGGCGTGCGTGCCCAGCACGATGCCGGCGCCGCCACCGGCCACCTCGGCCAGCGCCCGACGCCGGGCCGCCGCGCCCAGCGAGCCGGTGACCAGCTCGACCCGGGTGGCCTGCTCGGCGGCGCCCAGCTCACCCGCCCGGCCCAGCGGACCCAGCAGGTCGAGGATGCCCCGGTGGTGCTGGGCCGCGAGCACCTCGGTCGGGGCGAGCAGCGCGGCCTGGCCACCGGAGTCGACCACCTGGAGCATCGCGCGCAGCGCCACCACGGTCTTGCCCGAACCCACCTCGCCCTGCAACAGCCGGTGCATCGGGTGCGCGGTGGCCAGGTCCGCGGCGATCTCCACGCCGACGTCGCGCTGGCCGGAGGTCAGCTCGTACGGCAGGCGGGCGTCGAACGCGTCGAGCAGGCCCCCCGACGTGGCGGGGCGGGGCCGGGCCGGCGAGGCGGCGGCCCGGTGCTTGCGCTGCACCAGGGTGAGCTGCACGGCGAACGCCTCGTCCCACTTGAGCCGCCGCCGGGCCCGGTAGAGCGCCTCCTTGCTGGACGGCCGGTGGATCTCGCGCAGCGCCGTGTCGATGCCGATCAGCTTGCGGGTGGCCCGTACGGTCGCCGGCAGCGGATCCTCCGGCGGGGTGAACGTGTCCAGCACGACCCGGACGCAGCGGGCGATCACCCAGGTCGGCATCGCCGCCGCGGCCGGGTAGACCGGGATGAGCGCGCCGGCGAACTCCTCGATCTCCTCGTTCGCCGCCGCCTCGCCGTCGCCGCCCTCGCCGAGCAGGACGTACTCCGGGCCGTTGAGCTGCCGTCTGCCCCGGAACTCGGTGACCTTCCCGGCGAACAGCCCCCACCGGCCGGGCCGCAGCTCCCGCTCCCGCCACGCCTGGTTGCCGAAGAAGGTGAGGGTCAGCGACCCGCCGGAGCCGTCGCCGACGGTCACCTCCAGCAGGTTGCCCCGGCGCTGCCGCATCGGGCGTACGGCGGTGCGTTGCACCTGGGCCAGCACGGTGACCTGCTCACCGACGTCCAGCGAACGGATGTCGGTGTGCTCGCCGCGCTCGTCGTAGCGGCGCGGGAAGTGGTAGATCAGGTCGCCGGCCGTGTGCAGCTCCAGATGGGCGGCGAGGGCCTTCGCCGTCTTCTCCCCCACCAGCTTCTTCAGCGGCGTGTCGACCGTGGTCGCCTCGGAACTCATTCGACACCTATCAGGAGCGGGTAGTGCGGCTGGCCGCCCGGGAAGGCGTGCACCTCGACGAAGGGCCAGGCACTTCGCACGTGGTCGCGGACGGCGTCGGTCAGCCCGTCCGGCGCGTCCGCGCCGGAGAGCAGGGTGACCAGTTCACCGCCGCCGCCGAGCATCCGGTCGACCACGGCGGTGCAGGTGTCGAGCAGGCTCGCCCCGATCAGGTGCACCTCGCCCTCGACCAGGGCCAGCACGTCGCCCGGCCGGCACGGACCGGCCACCGTCAGCGCCTCCCGGCTGGCGTGGCACACCTCGGCGTAACGACAGGCGCCGGCCGCCTCGGCCATCGCGATCACGTCGTCCTCGAAGCGCCGGGCGGGATCACGCACCGCGAGCGCGGCGAGCGCCTGCACCGGTGAGCGGGTCGGCACCACACTGACCTTCACGCCCAGCCGGTGCGCCTCCCGGGCGGCGCTGCTCGCCACGGCAGACGTGTTCGGGTCGTTGGGCAGCACCACCACCCGGGCCGCGCCGGTCGCCCGGATGGCGTCGAGCAGCTCGCCGGTCGACGGATTGCCGGGGACCACCGTCGCCCCCTCGCCGGCGAACAGTTCGGCGATGCCCGCGCCGGCGGCGACCACCACCGCGGCCCGGCCGTCCGGGAGCACCGGCGCGGCGGGCGTGGCCTGGTCGGCGAAGCGGGTCACCGAGATCCGGTGCGGGCGGCCGGCCTCCACCCCCGCCTCGATCGCGGCACCCACGTCGTTGACGTGGACGTGCACGTTCCAGGTGCCACCGCCGGCGCCGCCGTCGCCGACCACCACCAGCGAGTCGCCCAGCTCGGCGAGGCGGGTCCGCAACCGGGCCACCGACCCGGGCTCGGCGTCGAGCAGGAACTGCACCTCGTAGGCGTACTCCTCGGAGCCGGTCTCGCGGACGGCCGTCACCGGCGGGCGGACCGGAACCCCGGCGGGCGCCGGATGCGCGGGGCTCTCCCCGGTCACCACCTCGACCAGCGCGTCGAGCAGCACGCACAGGCCCCGCCCGCCGGCGTCGACCACACCGGCGCGGGCCAGCGCGGGCAGCTGGCCCGGGGTGCGGGCCAGGGCCGCCGCCGCCTCCGTCGCCGCCGCCCGGGCGACCGCGGGCAGGCCGTCGCCCGCCGCGCGTTCGGCCGCGCCGGCGGCGGCGGCCACCACGCTGAGCACCGTGCCCTCGACCGGTCTGGCCACCGCGGCGTAGGCGGCGCTGGCCGCCTGGCGCAGCGCGACCGACAGCTCCCGACCACCCACCGCCGGCACGGTCGCCGCCGCGTCGGCGAAGCCGCGCAGGATCTGCGAGAGGATCACCCCCGAGTTGCCCCGCGCGCCGAGCAGGGCGCCCCGGGCCATCAGCCGCAGGGCGTGCCCGTGCGGTGTCGGCCCGGCGTCGGGCAGCGTGTCCAGGTCCATCGCCAGGGCCTGCTGGGCCGAGGTGAGGGTGAGCACGAGGTTGGTGCCGGTGTCCCCGTCGGGCACCGGGTAGACGTTCAGGTCGTCGATCTCGCCCTGGTGTTGCCGGAGCGCGGCCAGCCCACCCGCGCACCAACGGCGGACCGCGGCGGCGTCGAGGGTGTCCAGCACGGCGAGTAGCCTACTGGCGCGCACCGACGCCCGCCCGGCTCCACCGACCCCGCCGGGACGTGTCCCGCGCCCGTCGCCCCCGTCGGGGGCGATTCGTCGGTCCGGCCGGTCATCGGGTAACCTGACCAGGTTGCCCGGGCAGCGCCTGGCGGCGACCTCATGAACGTATCAATCCCAGGAGTATCCCGTGGCTAGCGTGTGCGACGTCTGTGGCAAGGGACCGGGCTTCGGCCACAACGTGTCCCACTCGCACCGGCGGACCAACCGCCGCTGGAACCCGAACATCCAGTCGGTGCGTACCCCGGCCGGTGGCGGCAACACCAAGAAGTTGAAGGTCTGCACCTCCTGCATCAAGGCGGGCAAGGTCACCCGCGCCTGACGCGGGGTTCCCTCACCTCGAAGACTCGTCACTGCCGGCGGACCGTCACGGTCCGCCGGCTTTGTCGTGCCCGACGGCTCCGGCCGCACCGGGCTCCGCCCGGATCCGGGCGCCGGATCGGGGCCGCGCCGCGCCGCGTCAGAGGGTGCGGCCGAAGGACAGGCAGCCCGGTTCGTCCTTGTAGAAGCCGAAGTTCGGGATCCGCTGGTAGCCGCCGGACGTGTACAGCGCGATCGCCTCGGGCTGCCGGTCGCCGCACTCCAGGATGACCCGCTTGCGGCCGTGGTCCCGCGCGGACCGCTCCACGGCGGCCAGCACCGCCCGCGCCACGCCCCGGCCGCGCGCGGCCGGGGCCACGTACATCCGCTTCAGCTCCGCCGTGTCCCCCGCGGCACCGTGGCTGCGCCAGCCGCCGCACCCGACCGGCTCCCCACCGAGCAGCGCGACCAGGAAGGCGCCGGCCGGTGGCGCGAACTCGGCGGCGTCCACCGGGGTCTCGTCCCCGCTGCCGCCGTACCGGGCACCCAGGTCGGCCAGCGCGTCGCGGATCAGGCGCTGCGCCACCGGCGCGTCGAAGCGCACCGCGTGGATCTCCAAGTCGCTCACGGAGTAAAGGGTACGACCGCCCGGGGCCCTTACCGGAAGTGGTCCCAGCCGGTCGGTCCGTCGTACCGCCCGCCGTCCACCGTGACGCCCGCGCCGTCGCCCACCCGGCCGATCGCGCGCCACCCGTCGGGCAGCGCCACGCCCGCCGGGAAGGTCGCGGCCAGGGCGTGGTCGTCGCCACCGGCGAGGATCCAGGAGTACGGGTCGACGCCGAGCGCCTGCGCGGCGTCCCGCATCTGCCGGGGCACCTCGAACGCGTCCCGGTGGACGTCGATCCGGACCCCGCTGGCCTTCGCGACGTGGCCCAGGTCGGCCAGCAGCCCGTCCGACACGTCGATCATCGCCGTGGCCCCCCGGCGGGCGGCCTCCGGCCCGGCCGGGTAGGGCACCTCCGGCCGGCGGTACGCCTCGACCAGCAGCCGAGGCGTCCGGAAGCCCCGGGAGAGCACGGTCAGCCCGGCCGCCGCGTGCCCGGTCCGCCCGGCGAGGGCCAGCACGTCGCCCGCCCGGGCTCCGGACCGGGTCACCGGCGCCACACCGCCCAGGTCGCCCAGCGCGGTGACCGCGATGGTCAGCGTCGGGCTGGCCGACATGTCGCCGCCCACCACGCTCGCGCCGACCGCCGCCGCCTCCGCACCCAGCCCGTCGGCCAGTTCCTCGGCCCAGGCGGTCTCCAGGTCCGGCGGCACGCAGAGCGCCACCAGCAGCGCGGTCGGCGTCGCGCCCATCGCCGCCACGTCGGCCAGGTTCGCCGCGGCGGCGCGGTGGCCGACGTCACGCGCCGAGGACCAGTCCCGCCGGAAGTGCCGCCCCTCCACCAGCACGTCGGTCGACGCGACCACCCGGGCGTCCGGGGCGGCGACCACCGCGCCGTCGTCCCCCGGACCGAGCAGGACGGTCGACCCGTACGACAACCGGGCCGTCACCCGGTCGATCAGGCCGAACTCCCCGACCCCACCGACGCTCATGCCGCCGCTCCGCTGCGCTCCGCGCCATCATGAGGCACCACCGCCCCGAACCGATGATTCGCTCGCTCCCGCTCGCTCATGCCGCCGCTCCGCTGCGCTCGCTCACCGCTTCTCCTCGACCACCGATAGGGATCCGACCTGGTCCGTAAGGTACTTTCTCCCTTCGGGCCGCCCACGGCGGCGACGGACGGAGGTCTTGTCGTGGTTCAGGCGTACATCCTCATCCAGACAGAGGTCGGCCGGGCACGTGACGTGGCCGGCCAGATCGCGGACATCCCCGGCGTGGTCCGCGTCGACGCCGTCACCGGGCCGTACGACGTGGTCGTCCTCACCGAGGCGAACACCGTCGACGAGCTCGGCAAACTGATCGTCAGCAAGGTGCAGATGGTGCCCGGGATCACCCGCACCCTCACGTGTTCGGTGGTGCGACTGTAAGTGGACAAGATCAGTGACTCCACGCTGGCCGGGAACGACCGGACCGACGACGACCGGCCGGCGGCCGGCCCGGCCGAGCGTCCCGCCCCGGACCGGACGACCCGGCGCGCCGCACTGATCGCGACGGCGGTCGCGCTGCCGATCACCCTGCTGGTGGCGTTCCTCGCCCTGGCCGCGTTCGCCCCGGACGAGCCGGCGGCCGACCCCGACCCCAGCGCGTCGGCACCCCGGGTGCAGTCCACCACCCCGGTGCCGATGGCCGCCCCGCCGCTGGCCGAGCGCCCCGCCGTGGTCTGCCGCGCCCTGCTCTCCCAACTGCCGGACACGGTCCGGGACCTGGCGCAGCGTCCGGTCACCGCCGGCCCGGAGCAGAACGCCGCGTACGGCGACCCGGCGCTCACCGTCGCCTGCGGCGGCGCCGAGCCCTCCGTCGGACCGACCGAGGACGTCTGGACGGTCAACAAGGTCTGCTGGCATCTCGCCCAGCAGGCCGACGCCGCGGTGCTCACCACCGTCGACCGGGAGACGGCCGTGTCGGTACGCGTGCCGGGTGCCTACGAGCAGCCCCTCCAGTGGGTCGCCGGGATCTCGGACACCATCGTCGCCTCGGTCCCGTCCGCGGCCCCCGCCCCCGCCGGCTGCCAGGGCTGACCCACCCGCCCACCCGCAGTGAGCCACGGCGGGGGCGGCGGGCGGGCGGGACGGTCAGTGGAGGCCGGTGCCGCGGTGCAGGGCGGTGCGGATGAGGCGGTTGACCAGCTTCGGGTACTCCAGGCCGGCCGCGGCCCACATCCGGGGGAACATCGAACTCGGGGTGAAACCGGGCATCGTGTTGATCTCGTTGAGGTACACGTCCAGCTCCGGGGTGACGAAGAAGTCGACCCGGGCCAGCCCGGCGCAGTCCAGCGCGGTGAAGGCGCGGACCGCGTACTCCTGCACCTGGCGGGTGACGCGCTCGGGCAGGCCGGCCGGGATGTCGTACTCGCAGGCGGACTCGGAGTCGATGTACTTCGCCTCGAAGTCGTAGAAGTCGTAGTCGCCGACCACCCGCACCTCGGCCAGCACCGACGCCTCGGGCACGCCGCCCGCCTCGCCCTCCAGCACCCCGCACTCGATCTCGCGGCCCACGATCGCGCCCTCGACGAGCACCTTCGGGTCGATCTGCCGGGCGGTGGCCACGGCGGCGTCCAGCTCCGCCCAGTCGTCGACCTTGGTGATGCCGAAGGACGATCCGGCCCGGGAGGGCTTGACGAAGACCGGCAGGCCGAGGCGCTGCTTGTCCTCCTCGCTCAGCGTCATCCCGTTGCGCAGCACCGCGTACGGGCCGACCGGGATCCCCTCGGCGGCACAGAGCTTCTTGGTGAACTCCTTGTCCATCGCGGCGGCGGACGCGAACACGTTCGCACCGACGTACGGGATGCCGGCCATCTCCAGCATGCCCTGGATGGTGCCGTCCTCGCCGTACGCGCCGTGCAGCACCGGGAACACCACGTCGACGTCGGCGAGCGCGCGAGGCCCCTCGGTGGGGTCCAGCACCATCAGCCCGTTGCCGGTCGGGTCGGCGCGCAACACGATGTCGGTGCCGGAGGTGGCGGTGATCTCCGGCAGGCGGCGGTCCTGGATCGCCAGTTGGCCGGGTTCGCCGCTGGTCAGCACCCACTGACCGGCGCGGGTGATGCCCACCGGCACCACCTCGAACTCGTCCGGGTCGAGCGCGCCGAGCACACTGCCGGCACTGACGCACGAGATGCCGTGCTCCGGGCTGCGTCCGCCGAAGACGACCGCCACGCGGGTCCTGCCTGGGGTGGTCACTGGGGTCACCTCTCGTACGACTGACTCACTCGTCGTGCTCGCCGCTGGCGGTCACCGGATTGACCTTACTGTGCGTGGCCAGCATCGGCGGGCGATACCCGGGCACCGAGCGGTGGGCCGGCAATCGGTCATCACGGCATACACGGTGCGTGACGGCAGGCGCGGGGTCACCGGGTCGCCACGACGGACACTACGCTGCTCGTCCTATGAGCCCCGACCCCCTCCTGGACTCGCTCACGGCGGCCCTCGACGCCCGTCCGGACGACCTGCCGCTCCGCCTGCACCTAGCCACGCTGCTGCTGGACGCCGGCCGCTCCGCCGAGGCGATCGCACAGATCGGGCAGGCGCTGGCCCGCGATCCGGGCAGCGACGAGGCGCAGGCGTTGATGCAGCGCGCGCTGGGCGTACCCCCGGCCTCGGGGTCGCCGACGGCCGGCCCGCGACCGCCGGCGCAGCGTCCGGCGGCCGGGCCCGGTGGTCCGACCGCGACCGCCGGCGCGGACCCGCTCGCCGCCTACGAGCAGGAGCTGGCCGACGTCGTACCGCCGCGCTTCGCCCGCGCCGGCGACGAGCCGGAGCCGGTGGCCGGCGACGACGACCGGGTGTACGACGTGGAGGTCTCCGGGATCCGGCTGGCCGACGTGGGCGGGATGGCGGCGGTGAAGGAGCGGCTGGAGCTGGCCTTCCTTGGCCCGCTGCGCAATCCCGAGCTGCGCCGGATGTACGGCAAGAGCCTGCGCGGCGGCCTGATGCTGTACGGCCCGCCGGGCTGCGGCAAGACGTTCCTGGCCCGGGCGGTGGCCGGCGAGATGGGCGCGAAGTTCATCTCGCTGTCCATCGTGGACGTGCTGGACATGTGGATGGGCAATTCGGAGCGCAACCTGCACGAGCTGTTCCAGGCGGCCCGCCGCAACGCGCCCTGCGTCCTCTTCCTGGACGAGGTCGACGCGCTGGGCCACAAGCGTTCGCAGGTGGGTTCCAGTTCGATGCGGACGCTGGGCAACCAGCTGCTGGCCGAGCTGGACGGGATGGAGGGCAGCAACGAGGGCGTGTTCGTGCTGGCCGCGACGAACACCCCGTGGGACGTGGACCCGGCGTTGCGTCGCCCCGGCCGCCTGGACCGGGTGGTGCTGGTGCTCCCGCCGGATGCCGAGGCGCGCCGGTCCATCCTGGAGTACCACCTGCGCCAGCGGCCGATCGCCAACATCGACCTGCGGAAGGTCGTCGCCGGGACCGAGGACTACTCCGGGGCGGACCTGGCCCACCTCTGCGAGACGGCCGCGGAGTTCGCGATGGCCGACTCGGTGCGCAGCGGCGAGGTGCGGATGATCGAGCAACGGGACCTGGAGCGGGCGCTGAAGGAGGTCCGCCCGTCCACCCGGCCGTGGATGGCGACCGCCCGCAACGTGGCGATGTTCGCCAACGAGGGTGGGGTCTACGACGACCTGGTCGCCTACCTGAAGCGGCGCAAGCTTCTCTGAGCGGCGCGGGAACGCCCCCGGCGCGGTCCTCGGGCCAGGCCGCCGCCGGGGGCGGGTCTCACGGTGCGCGACGCCGGCCGACGGCGATCACCTTCACCCGTTGCCGGCCGGCCCGCACCATGCCCAGCGCCATGAAGGCCCCGGCGATCCGGTCGGCGGCCTCCCGGCTGCTCGCGCCGACGACCTGTCGCCGCCGTTCCGGGGTGGTGCGTTCGTCCCGTCCGACGCCGTCGGCCGGTCGGACGTCGGTGAGCACCACCAGGAACCGGGTCAGGGTGCCGCCGGCGCGATCGGTGCGGGACTGCTGAGCAGGACGCACGTCGAGTCCTTCCGGCAGACGGCCAACGGGCGAGGCACACGGTGATCGGGTACGGGGGAGAAACCCGATCACCGTGCGCCCCATCCCCTCCGGTCACCCACCACCACCGTCGCCACGACAACCGGTGGTGAGGACGCCATGACAGATTGACATCCTGATAGCCATGAATGCAACTCTCATCGACGTTCTCTCATGTACAGCTTCCCGGAAACATGCGACCATCGATGCATGGCACCGAAGACCGCCCGGGCCCGCCGGCTCGGCATCGCCCTGCGCTCCCACCGGGAGGCAGCCGGCCTCACCCTGGAGGCGGCGGCAGACGAGATCAACAGCACCCGCAGCACGCTCTCCCGGTACGAGAACGCGCAGACCCTGGTCAACCCGGCGACCGTACGCGCGCTGCTCACCCTCTACGGGGTGGGCGGGGAGGACGTCGCGGCGGCGGTGCAACTGGCCAAGGACGCACGCAAGCCCGGCTGGTGGGTGTCCTACTCGTACCTGCTGGACCGCCGCACCATCGACTTCATCGCCCTGGAGGCCGAGGCGACCGGCATCGCCAACTTCGAGCCCTCGGTGGTGCCCGGCCTCCTCCAGACCGCCGACTACGTCCGTGGGGTGATGCGCGGCGGCCCGCACACCCTCGGCGACGACCAGGTCGAGCAGCGGGTCCAGCTCCGACTGGACCGGCAGGAGCGGCTCACCGGCAACGACCCGCCCATCTTCGACGCGATCATCGACGAGGCCGCGCTGCTGCGGCCGGTGGGCGACCGCTCGGTGATGGCGGGGCAGCTGCACCACCTGCTGAAGGTGACCGAGCTGCCGAACATCACCGTGCAGGTGATCCCGCTCGCCGCCGGCTACCACCGGGGCACCCGGGGCTCCCTGCACATCCTGGAGTTCGCCGACCCGGAGGATCCGATCATCGCGTCGGTCGAGACGGTGGCCGGGCAGATGGTCCTCGACCGGCCGGGCGACCTGCGTACCTGCACCAAGATCATGGAGCACCTGCGCACCGTGGCGCTCAGCCCGGCCGACAGCCGGGATCAGCTCCTCCAACTGCTGAAGGGACGGTAGAGGTATGACCACGACGACGGACGCGGCGCTGGCACGCGCGGGATGGCACAAGAGCAGTCACAGCGGGGACGAGGGGGCGTGCGTCGAGGTGGCCCGGGCCCCGGAGACGGTCGGCGTGCGGGACTCCAAGGACCCGGCCGGCCCCGTGCTGCTCTTCCCGCCGGCCGTCTGGGCGGCGTTCGCCGCCGCGCCGCCGCGGTCCTAGACCCGACCCGTGGCGGCGGTCCGCGCCGCCACGGGTCCGACCCGGCCGGCGCCGACCGCCGGGGTCAGCCGCCGACCAGGGGTTCGGGCGCGGGCGCGCCGCGCAGGGCCTCCAGCGCGGCGATGGCCACACCCCGGGCACCGGCCATGTCACGCTCCGGCACCAGCGCGAAGGTCGCCACCGCGGCCTGTTCCTCCCGCAGCACGGTGTGCTCGCGTACGGTCGCCAGGAACCAGTCGCGGAACTCCGGGGCCGCCTCCACCACGCCGCCGCCGACGAAGTACGCGTGCGGGTCGGTGAAGTTGGCCGCCACGGTGAACAGCCGGCCGATCGCCGCCGCCTGCTGCCGGAAGATCTCCCGGGCCAGTTCGTCACCCCGTTCCCCGTACGCCCGGACCAGCTTCGCCGCCCGGGCCGGCTCCTCGGCGGCCAGTGGATGCCCGGGGAAACGGGTCAGCCAGTACGGCAGCAGGTTCCGCTCGATGGCGGTCAGCGACGCGACGCTCTCGGCGTCACCGGCGAACCCACAGGCGCACGTCGGCTCCGGCTGGCCCGGGGCGAGCAGCCCGGCCAGCGGCAGGTGCACGTGACCGAGTTCGCCGGCCATGCCGGCCGCCCCGGCGATCACCCGGCCGGCCTCCACCACGCCACCACCGAGCCCGGTGCCCACGATCGCGGCGACCGACGAGCGGCGCATCGCGTCGGTGCCGAAGTAGGTGTGGTGGGCGTACAGGGCCGCGGCGTTGCCGTCGTTGAGGTAGACCACCGGCAGGCCGAGTCGCCGTTCCAGCGCGCCCCGCACGTCGTAGCCACGCCAGGCCGGCTGCGAGAAGTTGGTCGAGCCGCGCGCGGAGATGACCCCGTCGGCGCTGGCCGGACCGGGGGTGTCCAGCCCGACCGCCCGGACCAGGTCCCGGGGCACCCCGGTCAGCGCCAGCACGCCCTCGAACGCGCGTCCCAGCGCCTCGATCGCCGCCTCCGGGCCGGTCCGCACCTCGCTCGGGATCTCCACCAGACCGTCGACGAGGAACCGGCCCTCCACGGTGAGCACCGTGGCGTTGTTGCTGGTCCCGCCGTTGTCCAGCCCGACGACCACCGGCACCCCTGTGCTACCCACCCGATTCCACCCCTCCACGGCCGGAGAACCTGACGTGAGGTTAGTTCCCCTTACCCGCCCCGACCACGCCGAAAGCGGCCGAACCCGCGGATCCGACCGGTCGGACCGGCCGTCCGCCCGCGGGGCCGGTGGTCAGGCGGGGCGGCGCGCGGTGACGGCGACGGCGTCCCGGGCCTCGTCGCGGACCACCACCGGCACCAGACCGACCACCGACACCGCCGTGCACAGCGCCACCGACTGCGCCTCGCTCACCTCGACCACCAGGTGTCCACCGGGCCTCAGCCACCCGGCCGCGCCCTCGGCGACCCGACGCAGCACCGCGAGGCCGTCCGGGCCCCCGTCCAGCGCCACCAGCGCCTCGTGCAGCCGCGCCTCGGCCGGCATCAACGCCACCGCGTCCGTCGGCACGTACGGGGCGTTGGCCACCACCAGGTCGAGTCGCCCCCGCCAGCGCTGCGGCAGGGGCGCGAACAGGTCACCCGGGAACACTTCGGCCCGGCAGGCGGCGAGGTTGCGGCGGGCGTACCCGACGGCCACCGGGTCCACCTCGGTCGCGGCGAGCCAGCGCGGGGCGATCCGCTCGGCGAGCACCGCGCTGATCGCGCCGGAGCCGCAGCAGAGTTCCACCACGGCCGCCGCCGGGCCGGTCACCGCCGCGGCGGCGTCCACCAGCAGGCCGGTACGCGCCCGGGGCACGAACACGCCCGGCCCCACCGCGATCCGCCGGCCGCAGAACTCGGCCCAGCCCAGGACGTGCTCCAACGGCTCGCCGGCCACCCGGCGCTCGGCCAGCCGGGTCAGCTCCCCGGCGGTGCCCGCCCCGGCGACGAGCAGGTCCGCCTCGTCCTCGGCGTACACGCAGCCGGCGGCGCGCAGCCTCGCCACCAGGGCCGCCCGGCCGGTGTGCATCAGCGGGCGGCGTCCAGGGCCGCGGTGACGTCGGCGACCAGGTCGACGGTGTCCTCCACGCCGCAGGAGAGCCGGACGAAGCCCGGTGCGGTGTCGTCGCCCCACTGGGCGCGCCGGTCGGCGGTGGTGTGCAGGCCGCCGAACGAGGTGGCCGCGGACACCAGCCGCGCGGCGACGACGAAACGGGCCACCCGCTCCGGATCGCCGAGGTCGAACGAGAGCACCCCCGGCAGGCGCCGCATCTGCGCCGACGCGATCCGGTGGGCCGGGTCGTCCGGCAGTCCCGGCCAGCGCACCCCGGTCACGTCCGGACGCCCGGCCAGCAGCACGGCGAGCGCCTCGGCGTTGGCCGTCTGCCGGGCCAGCCGCAGGTCCAGCGTGGCCAGCGAGCGGTGTGCCAGCCAGGCGTCGAAGGCACCGGGCACCGCGCCGGTGAGCGTCCGCCAGGACGTCACCGGCTCCAGCAGCGCCGGCGTACGGGTGGCGACGTAGCCGAGCAGCAGGTCGGAGTGACCGGTGAGGGCCTTGGTGCCGGAGGCGACCACCAGGTCGGCGCCCAGGTCCAGCGGGCGCTGCCCGAGCGGGGTGGCGGTGGTGTTGTCCACCGCCACCAGGGCCCCGGCGGCGTGCGCCCGGTCAACCAGCGCCGGCACGTCCACGACGTCCAGGCCTGGGTTGGCCGGCGTCTCCAGCAGCACCAGCCGTACGCCGGCCAGGTCCGGGTAGGGCCCGGCGGTGGGCGCGAAGAGCACCCGCACCCCGATCCCGGCCAGCGTCTCGGTCGCGAACGCCCGCACCGGGAAATACCCGTCGGAGGGCAGCAGCACGGTGTCACCGGGCTTCAGCAGGGCCAGCAGCAGCCCGGTGATGGCCGCCTGCCCGCTGGCGAAGACCCGGCAGTCGCCGCCCTCCAGTTCCCCGATGGCCGCCTCCAGCAGCCGGCGGGTGGGGTTGTCCGGGCGCCCGTAGCCGTTCGGCGTCGCCGCCGGGCCGGCCCACGGGTCGAGGTGGTACGGGGCGGCGAACACCGGGCCGGGCAGGAACGGCTGCCCGGGCACCGGCTCGGGGAGCCCGGCGTGGACGCAGCGGGTGCCGTCGTGCGGCCCGCTCGTGTCTCCGCTTTCGCGGTGGGATCCGGTCACGGCGCTCACTCCGGCTTCGTCGTACGGCTCATCAGGGCGTCCACCGCGAGCCTCGGGTCGACGCCCTCGTGGCAGACCAGTTCGACCTGCTCGGTGATCGGCATCTCCACCCCGTGCGCCCGGGCCAGGTCCCGGATCGCCAGGGCGCTCTTGACGCCCTCGGCGGTCTGCCGGGTGGCGATCCGCGCCTCCTCCAGCGTCGCGCCGCGACCCAGGTGCTCGCCGAAGGTGCGGTTCCGGGCCATCGGCGAGGAGCAGGACGCCACCAGGTCACCCATGCCGGCCAGGCCGGCGAAGGTGAGCGGGTCGGCGCCGAGCGCCACGCCCAGCCGGGCCGTCTCGGCCAGCCCCCGGGTGACCAGCATCGCCCGCGTGTTGTCGCCGAAGCCCATCGCGGTGGCGATGCCGTACGCCAGCGCGATGACGTTCTTGACCGCGCCGCCGAGTTCGCAGCCGACCACGTCGTCGTTGGTGTACGGCCGGAAGTACGGCGTGGTGATCGCGCCCTGCACCAGCGTCGTGCGGTGCGGGTCGGTGCCGGCGACCACGGTGGCGGCGGGCTGCTCGGCGGCGATCTCCGGTGCCAGGTTCGGCCCGGAGACGACCACCACCCGGTCGGCCGCCACGCCGGCGGTCTCCACGATCACCTCGCTCATCCGCTTGGTGGTGCCCAGCTC
Source organism: Micromonospora endolithica (assembly GCF_003626595.1). Lineage (GTDB taxonomy): Bacteria > Actinomycetota > Actinomycetes > Mycobacteriales > Micromonosporaceae > Micromonospora > Micromonospora endolithica. The sequence continues at coordinate 390,118 of NZ_RBAK01000002.1, forward strand.
GATGCCCTTCATCAGGGACACCAGCGTGGCGTCCGGGTGCAGGTGCCGGGTCCAGTCGGCCAGGTTGCCGCGCAGCGTCTGGGACGGCACGGCCAGCACCACCACCTCCGCGCCGGTGATCGCCCGGGCGGCGTCCCCGGTCGCGGTGACCCGCTCCGGCAGCACCAGCCCCGGCAGGTACTCCGTGTTGCGCCGCTCGGCGCGGATCTGGTCGGCGACCGGAGCCCGGCGGGCCCAGATCGTGACGTCCCGCCCCGCGTCGGCGAGGATCTTGGCGAACGCGGTCCCCCACGAGCCGGCACCCAGCACCGCCACGTGCCCGGTCACGCCGCCGCTCCCGGCTGCTGGTCGCGGTCGACGGCCGGACGGGGTGGACGTTCCCAGAGCGGCGGGGGTGTCCCGCCGCGGATCTCGGTGAGCAGGTCCCGCAGACGCAACATGATGGTGTCGGTCATCTCCTCGAGAACGGCCCTGGTGGGCGTGGCGCCCGCCCAGCGGCTCAGGTCGACCGGCGGCCCGGCGACCACGGTCACCGGGATCCGGGGGCGCACGCTGAAACGCTTCGTACGCGGGTCGAAGATCCGCTCGGGACCCCACATCGCGACCGGAACGACCGGTGCCCCGGTGGCCAGCGCCAGCCGCGCGGCTCCGGTCTTGCCCCGCATCGGCCACAGGTCCGGCTCGCGGGTGGTGGTGCCTTCCGGGTAGATCACCACCGCCCCACCCTCGGCGAGCGCGGCGACCAACGCGTCCAACGACTTCACCGCGTCCACCGAGCCCCGCTCCACCGGGATCTGGCGACACCGGTGCAGGATCGCGCCGACCACCGGTACCCGGAAGACGCTGGCCTTGCCGAGGAACTGCGGCCAGCGCCCGGAGTCGTAGACGAAGTGCGCGGAGACCAGCGGATCGGCGTGCGAGATGTGGTTCGGGACGATGATCACACCGCCCTCGCCGCGCAGGTGCTCCATGCCCCGCCAGGTGCGCCGGGTCCAGACCGTCATGACCGGTTTGATCAGCACCACGGCGAACCGTGGCCAGAACCCCAGCCTGCGCCGCCCCACCGCGCCTCCTCTTGCCCGCCCCGACCCGCACCCTGACCCCGCAGCGGAAATCATGCCTGCTCGCCCCCGGTCCGGCCAGTGAGGGTACCGCCGTCCGGCTGGCAGGATTGCGGCGTGAGCCAGTCGAGGTGGACCGTGGTGGTGCCGGTGAAGCCCCTCACCGCCGCGAAGAGCCGGCTGCGGGGGGCCCTGCCGGCCGTACCGCACGAGGAACTGGCCCTGGCCCTCGCGGCCGACACGGTCCGCGCGGTGCGGGCCTGCCCGGTGGTCGTCGAGGTGGTGGTCGTCACCGACGACCCGCGGGTGGCCGCGGCGGTGGCCCCCGCGCGGGTGCTGCCGGACCCGCCGGACGCGGGCCTGAACGCCGCGTTCCGGCACGGCGCGTCGGTCGCGCCCGGCCGCTGGGTGGCCGGGCTCACCGCCGACCTGCCCGCGCTGCGCCCGGCCGAGCTGGCGGCGGCGCTGCACGCGGCGCGGTCCGGCCCCACCGGGGTACGCCACTACGTCGCCGACACCCCCGGCACCGGCACGGTGCTGCTGGCCGCCCCGCCCGGTGTACCCCTCGATCCGCGCTTCGGCACCGACTCGGCCGCCGCCCACGCGGCGAGCGGTGCGGTGGCCCTCACCGGCGACTGGCCCAGCCTGCGCCGGGACGTGGACACCCGGGAGGACCTGGCGGCGGCGACCCGCCTCGGTCTGGGACCCCGCACCGCGGCGCTGGCGTGCGCCGGCTGCCCGGCGGGCGCGCCGGCGGTGTAGCGTCCGGGTCATGCAGGGCACGGTGGCCAGTTTCGACGCGACGACCCGCGGTGGCGTGCTGCTGCTCGACGACGGCACCGAGCTGGCGTTCGGCGCCCGGGCGTTCGACGCCTCCGGGTTGCGACTGCTCCGCCTCGGTCAGCGACTGCGGGTCGACACCGATCCGGACGGCGAGGTCGTGCGCGTGACATTGCCGACGATGGCCTGAGCAGCCGGCCCAAGTTCATTTTGCGTTAACCCGATTCGGGTCAAGATGAGCGGGTGAGCACCCCTCGCGAGCACCCCACCGCCCCGCCCCAGCCCACCGAGACGTCCGGCTCCCGCAACGGCACCCGCGTTCGCGGCGCCGACGGCCGGTTCCGTTCCGCGCCCGGCGTGGAGCGGATCCGCCCGGACACCGAGGTTCCTTCCGACACCGACGCGGCGGCCGACTCCACCGGCCTGGAGGAGGTGCTGGACCCGCAGGCGAGCCCGGGCGACGGCCCCGCCACCGGCGACGTCCTCCCGCCGGCCCTCGCCGACGACGAACCGCCGGCCGCCCCGCCACTGCCCGAGGACCGGTTCCTCAACCGGGAGCTGTCCTGGCTCGACTTCAACAACCGGGTGCTGGCACTGGCCGAGGACCCGGACGCCCCGCTGCTGGAGCGGGCGAAGTTCCTGGCCATCTTCGCCAGCAACCTCGACGAGTTCTACATGGTGCGGGTGGCCGGGTTGAAGCGCCGGCTCTCCGCCGGCCTGCCGGTACGCGGCGGCGACCGGATGCCGCTGCGCACCCAGCTTGAACTGATCTCGGAGCAGGCCGCCATGCTGGTCGCCCGGCACGCCGCGTGCTTCGTCGACGACGTGCTGCCGAAGCTGGCCGCCGAGGACATCCGCGTGCTGCGCTGGGCGGACCTCGGCGACCCGGAACGGGAGCGGCTGCGCACCTACTTCCGCGAACACATCTTCCCGGTGCTCACCCCGCTCGCGGTGGACCCGGCGCACCCCTTCCCGTACATCTCCGGGCGCTCGCTGAACCTCGCGGTGGCGGTCCGCGACCCCGACGGCGGCTCGGAGCTGTTCGCCCGGGTGAAGGTGCCGAACAACGTGCCCCGGTTCGTCCGGGTCGACCGGAACCAGCCCGGTGTCCGGATGCTGCCCGTCGAGGACCTCATCTCGGTGCACCTCGGTCAGCTTTTTTCCGGCATGCAGGTGGTCGAGTGCCACCTCTTCCGGGTCACCCGCAACGCCGAGGTCGAGGTGGACGAGGACCGCGACGAGGACCTGCTCCAGGCCCTGGAACGGGAACTGGCCAGGCGGCGCTTCGGCCCGCCGGTACGGCTGGAGGTCGCCGCCTCGATCTCCGACCACATGCTGGAACTGCTCGTCCGCGAGCTGGACATGGACGCCCAGGACGTGCTGCGGGTGCGTGGCCTGCTGGACCTGTCGGCGCTCTGGCAGCTCTACGGCGAGGCCGACCGGCCGGACCTCAAGGACCCGCCCTTCGTGCCGGCCACCCACCCCCGACTCGCCGAGGGCGAGGTCCCCCGCAGCGTCTTCGCCACCCTGCGCGACGGCGACGTGCTGGTGCACCACCCGTACCACTCCTTCGCGACCAGCGTGCAGCGCTTCGTCGAGCAGGCCGCGGCCGACCCGAACGTGCTGGCCATCAAGCAGACGCTCTACCGCACCAGCGGGGACTCGCCGATCGTCGACGCGCTGGTCGACGCGGCGGCCGCCGGCAAGCAGGTGGTGGTGCTGGTGGAGCTGAAGGCCCGGTTCGACGAGATCGCCAACATCGGCTGGGCGCGCACCCTGGAACGCGCCGGCTGCCACGTCGTGTACGGCCTGGTGGGGCTGAAGACGCACTGCAAGACCTCCCTGGTGGTCCGCCAGGAGGGCAACCAGATCCGCCGGTACTGCCACATCGGCACCGGCAACTACCACCCGAAGACCGCCCGCCTCTACGAGGACTTCGGCATGCTCACCGCCGACCCGGAGATCGGCGCCGACCTCACCGACCTGTTCAACGTGCTCACCGGCTACAGCCGGCAGACCGCGTACCGGCGGCTGCTGGTCGCGCCGCAGGGGATCCGCAGCGGGCTGGTGGAACGGATCGAACGCGAGATCGCGCACGTCCGGCTGGGCATGCCCGGCCTGGTGCAGTTCAAGGTGAACTCGCTGGTCGACGAGGAACTCACCGACGCCCTCTACCGCGCCTCCCGGGCCGGCGTGCACGTCGACCTGCTGATCCGGGGCATGTGCACGCTGCGCCCCGGCGTGCCGGGCCTGTCGGAGAACATCCGGGTCCGGTCGATCCTCGGCCGGTTCCTGGAGCACTCCCGGGTCTTCCGGTTCGGCAACAACGGCGACGCCGAGTTCTGGATGGGGTCGGCCGACCTGATGCACCGCAACCTGGACCGCCGGGTGGAGGCCCTGGTCCAGGTCAGCGACCCGGTCGCGCGGGCCGAACTGGACAACGTGCTGACCACCGCGATGGGCCCGGACGTGGACGCCTTCGAGCTGGCCGCGGACGGCACCTGGACCCGCCGTACCGGCACCCCCGACACGCCCCTGGTCGACCTCCAGGAACTGCTGCTGCGTCGGGTCGGCGGCACGGCCGGATGACCGCCACCGAACTAGGCTGACGAGATGGTCGAGGAGGAACGGAAGTACGCCGTCGACGAGGACTGGGTCCTGCCGGACCTGTCCGCCGTCGCCCCGGCCGGCGGCGGGGTACGCGCCCGTCCGGCGGTGACCCTGGTCGCCACGTACGTGGACACCGTCGACCTGCGACTGGCCCGGGCCGGGGTGTCGCTGCGCCACCGTGCGGGCGACGAGCCGCCGTGGACGGTGAAGCTGCCGACCGGCAGTCCCGGCGTACGGCACGAGATCTCCCGGCCCGGCCCGGTCGGTGCGCCGCCGGCCGAACTGGCCGAACTGGTCACGGTGTTCCACCGGGGCGCGCCGCTGGCCCCGGTCGCGGTGGTCCGCACGGTCCGGACCGCCTACGACGTGCACGACGCCGCCGGCACGGTGCTCGCCGAGGTGGTGGACGACCAGGTCACCGTGCGGGACGACGACGGGGCGACCACCGGCGCGTTCCGCGAGCTGGAGGCGGAACGCAAGGCCGGCGACGGCGCGCTGCTGGACCGGATCGGCGCGGCGCTGCGCGAGGCGGGCGCCCGCGACGGAGGTTTCACCCCCAAGCACGTACGCGCCCTGGGGCCGGCCGCCGCGGGGGAGCCCGACCTGGCGGCGCCGGCCGGCCTGCCCGCCGCGCCCACCGGCGGCGACGTGGTCACCGAGGGGATCCGCCGGGAGGTACGCCGGCTGCTGGCGCACGACCCGCTGGCGCGACTGCGCGCACCGGGCGACGACGGCGACACCGCCGTGCACCAGATGCGGGTGGCCTGCCGACGGCTGCGCGGCGACCTGAAGACGTTCGCCCGGCTGCTGCGTCCCTCCTGGGCCCGGCCGCTGCGCGACGAGCTGACCTGGCTCGCCGGTTCCCTCGGCGCGGCCCGGGACGCCGAGGTGTTGCGGGAGCGGCTGCGCCGTACGGCCAGCGCCGACCCGACCAGTCCGCTCGACGGCGCGGCGGTGGACCGGCTGGACGACGTCCTGGCGCGCCGCCAGGCCGACGCGCTGGCCGCGGTCGACGCGGCGCTGCGCTCGGCGCGCTACGTGGCGCTGGTGGACGCGCTGGTGCTGGCCGCCCGGTCACCCGTGCTCACCGCGCGGGCCGGCAAGCCGGCGCGGCGGACGCTGCCCAGGCTGGTGGCCCGCCGGTGGCGGCGACTGGCCGGGCACGGGTCGCACCCGGGCAGCGTGGCCGGACTGGAGCGGACCGGCCCGGACGAGCAGTGGCACGACGTCCGCAAGGAGGGCAAGCGGGTCCGCGCGGCGGTCAAGTCGATGACGCCGGTGCTCGGTGACGACGCGCGGGAACTCAACCGCCGGCTGGGCCGGGTGCAGGACGTGCTCGGCGAGCACCAGGACGCGGCGGTGGCGGCCGAGACCTGGCTGTCGGTGGCCGCCGGGCGGCCGGACGACCACGAGTTGGCAATCACCGCCGGACGGCTGGCCGAACGGGAACGGGCGGCGGTCCACCGCGCCCGCGCGGACTTCCCGGCCGCCTGGCGCCGGGCCAGCCGGCGACGGCGGACCCGATGGCTGCGATGACCGGGATCCACGCCGCCGGCGGCGTGGTGTGGCGGCCGACTCCCGACGGCGTCGAGGTGTGCCTGGTGCACCGGCCCCGCTACCGGGACTGGACGCTGCCGAAGGGCAAGCTGGAGGCGGACGAGCACCCGTTGTCGGCCGCCGTCCGCGAGGTCGCCGAGGAGTCGGACAACCGGGCGGTGCCGCAGGTCCGGCTGCCCACCGTGCACTACCGCAGCGAGGGGCGGCCGAAACGGGTCGACTACTGGTCGATGCGGGCGGTGGCGACCGGCGGTTTCCAACCGGACACCGAGGTCGACGACGTGTGCTGGCTGTCCCCCGACGACGCGATCGGGCGGGTCAGCTATCCGCACGACGCCGAGGTGCTGGCCGCGTTCGCCGCGCTGCCCCGGGTGACCGGGACGATGGCACTGGTGCGGCACGCGCACGCCGGCAAGCGGGTGACCTGGTCCGGTCCGGACACCGGCCGGCCACTGGACGCGCAGGGCTGGGCCCGGGCCCACGAGTTGGCGACGCTGGTGGCGTTGCTCCGGCCGGCCCGGCTGCTGTCCGCGACGGCCCGTCGCTGCGTACAGACGCTCGACCCGTCGGCGGCCCTGCTCGACCTGCCGATCGAGGTGTGCGGCGACCTCGACGAGCCGCAGCCGGGGCAGCAGCCCGACGAGTGCGCGCTGGCCGCGGCGGCCCGGCTGACCGCGCTGGCGCGGTCCGGGGAGACGGTGGCGGCGTGCAGCCAGGGCAAGGTGATACCGGGCGCCCTGGAGCGGCTCACCGGCCGCGAGGACGACTTCACCACCCCGAAGGGGGGCGGCTGGCTGCTCGCCTTCGCCGGCGACCACCTCCTCGCCCTCGACCGCTGGTAAGGAAGGGCCCCTTCTTAACGCCTGCGGTAGAGGAAGGGCCCCCGGTTAACGCCGAACCCACCGCACCGGGCGTCGAGCGCCGGCAGCAGCGCGGCGGCAATGCAGCGGCGGGGGTCAGCGCGGCCAGGCGGCGCACAGCGGCCAGGCGGCGCACAGCGGCCAGGCGGCGCACAGCGGCCAGGCGGCCAGGCGGCCACGCGGCGGGGGTCAGCGCGGGCCAGGCGGCGCACAGCGGCCGGGCGGCCACGCGGCGGGGGTCAGCGCGGCGGCAGGGTGACGGTGACCGCCACCGGCAGGTGGTCGCTGGCCGTACCGCGCGGCGCGACCGCCCCGGCCGCGGTCAGTCCCGGCGAGACGAACACGTGGTCGATCTGGTTCCGTGGATCGTCGGCGGGGCTGGTGCCCAGGGGACGGGCGGCGGCCAGCGCGTCGACCAGCCCGACCCGGGTGAACTCCCCGAACGCCTCGTCGCCGGGCTCGGTGTTCAGGTCACCGCCGACCACCAGCGGCCGGCCGGCCGCGTACCCGACGGCGAAGTCGGCGACCGCACGGGCCTGCACCACCGGGCCCTCGCCCGGCGGGGGCTGGAGGTGGGTGCTGACCACCGCGGTCCGGACGCCGTCGCCGAGGTCCAGGGTGACGGCGAGGGCCTGCGCCCCGGTGGGTGCCCCGACCGCCGGCAGCGGGAGGGTTCGCGGGCCGGTCATCGGCCAGCGGCTCAGCACCGCGTCCCCCCAGACCGGGTCCGCGGCGGGGGCGAAGACGTAGGGCATGTCCAGCCGGTCGGCCAGCAGGTCCAGGGTGTCGTGTCCGCCGTTGAGCAGCCAGCCCCGGTCCACCTCGCTGAGCAGCACCACGTCGGGCCGTTGCCGGCTGACGATGCCGGCCAGTCCGGACAGGTCGAACCGGCCGTCCAGGCCGAAGCCCATCCGGACGTTGTAGGCCACCACGGTCAGCCGCTCCGGCGGCCCGCCCCGGTTGCTGGCCACCGGCACCCCGTCGGCGACCACCGGCGTCAGGAGGGCCAGTGCGGTCAGCGCGACCGCGGTTCGCACCGGCACCGGTCGCCCCGCCGTCCGGGAGGCCGGTCGGGTGGTGCCGGCGACCACGGCCACCAGCAACGCCACCGACACGGGCACCGCGGCGTTCGGGTAGCCCAGGTCGTACGCCGAGTAGTAACCCACCGCGCCCAAAGCGAACACGAGCATCCCGACGGCCGCCGCGTAGCCCCGTCGCCGGTCGTCCCCCGCCTCGCCGGGCCGGTCGAGGGTGCCCGCACCGGCCAGGGCGAGGCAGGCGCCGAGGCCGACCGCCGCCAGCAGCATGGCCGGGACCAGCAGGTCGCCCCGGTCCAGGGCGAACAGCACCGCACCGGCGAGCAGGGCCACCGGTCCGACCGCCCGCGCCGGCCCGCCGGCGGGTCGGGTCAGCGCGGCCAGCAGGAAGCCGGCGACCGCCACCGGCAACGGCACCAGGCCCCACAGCGGCGAGCCGGCCACCCCGTCGCCGCTGACCAGGTAGGAGGTGCCGGTGCGGGCGAGCGCCGGGGAGAGCGCGAGCATCCCCGCCAGCAGCAGCGCCGGTCCGGCCAGCAGCCAGGCCCGGACACCGCCGGCACCGGCGGCCCGGCCGGACGCGTACGGCGAGGCGACGTCGCCGGACCCGGCGGTGGCGGCCGGCCCGGTGGGGGCGCCGGGCGGATCCGACCCGTGCGGTGTGGCGGTGCGGGACGCCAGGGCGGTCAGGTAGAGCGCCACGAGTGCCACGCTGCCCAGCCAGCCCGCCCAACCGCCGCGCCAGACAAGGTCCTGGGTGTCCAGCAGGGCGTGCCCCGCCGCGTTCGCCGCCAGCCCGAGGGCCAGCCCCGGAACCGGCCGGGCGGTCGTCGTGGCGGTGGCGGAGAGCCAGACCAGCCCGGCGAGCAGGCCGGCGGTGGCCAGCCAGAGCTGGATCCGACCGCCGGGCGCGGCGGTCAGCGCCAGCCGGGCGACGGCCAGCACCACGCCCGCCGTGACGGTGACCGGACCGGCCCCCAGTCGACCGACCAGTACCGGGGCGGCCAGGGCGAGCACGAACCAGGCGAGGGCGAAGGCACCCATCAGCTCGGCGGGTGTGGACGCGGCCTGCCCGAAGATGGTGATGATGCCCGGCAACCAGACGCGCAGGACGTCGACGAACAGGATGACGCCCAGCGCGAGCGCCCCGGTGGCGAACTGGCGATTGCGCACCGGGACCCCTCCACACCGTCGGCGGGCCGGCGGAGCGCGCCGGCACGGCGATTCTGCGCGTCGCGGCCACCCCGGTCAACGGCGCGGGTACGCCGAAGGGCGCCCACCGCGACGGTGGACGCCCTTCGAGCCGGCCGGCGGGTCAGCGCTTGCTGGCCGCCTTCTTGGCCGGTGCCTTCTTCGCGGCGGTCTTCTTGGCCGCCGTGCTCTTGCTGGCCGTGGCGGTCTTCTTCGCCGCGGTGGCCTTGGTCGTCGCGGCGCTCTTCTTCGCCGGAGCGACCTTGGCGGTCGAGGTCTTCTTCGCCGCGGTGGTCTTCGTGGCCTTCGCCGCGGTGGTCTTCTTCGCCGCGGCCGTCGCCTTGCTGCCCGCCGACTTCGCGGCGGTGGCCTTGGCCCCGGTCGCCTTGGCGCCGGTGGCCTTCGTACCGGCCGCCTTGGTGCCGGTGGCCTTCGTGCCGGTGGCCTTGGCGGTGGTCGCCTTGGCCGTGGCCGTCCTGGTGGCGGCCGTGGCGGTCTTCTTCGCCGCCGCCGTGGCCTTCGGCACCTTGCCGCTGGCCACCATCTCCTTGAAGCCGGCGCCCGCGCGGAAGGTCGGTACGGATGTCTTCTTGACCTTCACCGCCTCACCGGTCCGCGGATTGCGTGCTGTTCGGGCACCTCGGACGCGCTTCTCGAACGCTCCGAAGCCAGTGATTGCCACCTTCTCGCCCTTGGTGACCGCCGCCTGGACCTCAGCGAGGACCGCGTCGAGCGCGGCCGTCGCCGTCTTCCGGTCCCCCAGGCGAACGGCGAGCGCCTCGATGAGCTCGGCCTTGTTCACGACTTCCTCCCGATTGTGCAACTGACTCGACGCGAGCCATTCTGCGCGCACGGTATGCCCTGTGCTGCCGGGACACAAACATTCGGCAGAAAAAAGCCCTTGTGTCGCAACGGATTCGCCCCCACCGGCCGAGCCGGTGGGGGCGGAAACCGCGCTGAGATCGGGCGTACGGCTAGGCCACCGAGGGCAGGAACGACGGCCGGGACGCCTCGAAGGCGGTGATGTCGGCCTCGTGGCGGAGGGTGAGTCCAATGTCGTCCAGGCCCTCCATCAGCCGCCAGCGGCTGAAGTCGTCCAGCGGGAACGACCAGGTGGCGTCCCCGGCGCGGACCTCGCGGGCGGTCAGGTCGACGGTCACCTGGGCACCCGGGTCGGTGGTGACCAGGTCCCAGATCTCCTCTACCGCCTTCAATTCCAACTCCACCGGGAGCAGGCCCTCCTTGAGGGCGTTGCCCCGGAAGATGTCACCGAAGCGGGGCGAGATCACCGCCCGGAACCCCCAGTCGCGCAGCGCCCACACGGCGTGCTCCCGGGAGGACCCGGTGCCGAACTCCGGCCCGGCCACGAGAATCGACGCACCGGAATAGGCGGGATCGTTGAGGACGAATTCCGGGTCCTCCCGCCAGGCGTTGAACAAGCCGTCCGCGAAACCGGTCCGGGTCACCCGCTTGAGGTACACGGCGGGGATGATCTGGTCGGTGTCCACGTTGGACCGACGCAGCGGCACGGCGGTGCCGCGGTGGGTGGTGAACCTGTCCATCAGCGGTGTCCCCTTCTCACAGGTCGGCGGGAGCGGCGAGGCGGCCGACCACGGCGGTGGCGGCGGCGACCGGCGGGGAGACCAGGTGGGTGCGTCCGCCCCGGCCCTGACGACCCTCGAAGTTGCGGTTGGAGGTGGAGGCGGAGCGCTGCCCCGGGGACAGCGTGTCCGGGTTCATGCCGAGGCACATCGAGCAGCCGGCGAAGCGCCACTCGGCGCCGGCGTCGGTGAACACCTTGTCCAGCCCCTCGGCCTCGGCGGCCTCCCGTACCGCGGCGGAGCCGGGCACGACCAGCATCCGTACGCCGTCGGCGACCTGGTTGCCGCGCAGCACGTCGGCGGCGGCCCGGAGGTCCTCCAGGCGCCCGTTGGTGCAGGAGCCGACGAACACCACGTCGACCGCGAGGTCCCGCAGCGGGGTGCCGGGCGTCAGGTCCATGTATTCCAGGGCGCGGCGGGCGGCGGCCCGCTCCGACTCGCCGGCGAACTCCTCCGGCGCCGGCACCACCGCGCCGAGCGGCGCGCCCTGGCCGGGGTTGGTGCCCCAGGTGACGAACGGTGTGATCCGGCTCGCGTCGAGGGTGACCTCGGCGTCGAACGTCGCGTCCGGGTCGGTGGGCAGCGTCCGCCACCAGGCGACCGCCGCGTCCCAGTCGGTGCCCGTCGGGGCGTGCGGCCGGCCCTTCAGGTACGCGAAGGTGGTCTCGTCCGGTGCGATCATGCCGGCCTTGGCGCCCCACTCGATGGACATGTTGGCGATCGTCATCCGCCCCTCCATCGACAGGGCCTCGATCGCCTCGCCCCGGTACTCGACGATGTGGCCGCGCCCGCCGCCGGTGCCGACCTGGGCGATCAGGGCGAGCACCAGGTCCTTGGCGGTGACCCCCGGGCCGAGCCGACCGGTGACGTTCACCGCCATCGTCTTCGGGCGCGCCTGCGGCAGCGTCTGGGTGGCCAGCACGTGCTCGACCTCGCTGGTGCCGATGCCGAACGCGAGCGCGCCGAAGGCCCCGTGGGTGGCGGTGTGCGAGTCGCCGCACACGATCGTCGTACCGGGCTGGGTGAGGCCGAGCTGCGGTCCGATGACGTGCACGATGCCCTGGTTGTCGTCGCCCAGCGGGTGCAGCTTCACGCCGAACTCGGCGCAGTTGCGGCGCAGGGTCTCGATCTGCGTACGCGAGGTGGGGTCGGCGATGGTGAGCAGGTCACCGCGGCGCGAGCGGAACGCGGGGTCCGCGTACCCGGTCGGGGTGTTGTGGTCCTCCGTCGCGATCGTCAGGTCGGTGCGGCGGACCGGGCGACCGGCGAGGCGTAGCCCGTCGAAGGCCTGCGGGCTGGTCACCTCGTGCAGCAGGTGCAGGTCGATGAAGAGCAGATCGGGCTCGCCCGCGGCAGACCGTACGACGTGCGCGTCCCAGACCTTCTCGGCCAGGGTCCTCGGCTCAGGAGTGACTCCCACCATCTGGACATCCTAAATTCTGGGAGGTAAGTTTCGGCTTGTGGGACACAGTATGAGCGGTGTCGGCGTTCTCGACAAGGCGGTGGTCATCCTGGCCGCCTGTGTCGACGGCGCCAGCCTGGCCGAACTCGTCGAACGAACCAAGCTGCCCCGGGCCACCGCGCACCGGCTCGCGCAGGCCCTGGAGATCCACCGGATGCTGGTCCGGGACACCCAGGGACGCTGGCGTCCCGGTCCGCGCCTGGGCGAGCTGGCGAACGCCGCGCCGGACGTCCTGCTGACCGCGGCGGAGCCGTTGCTCGCCGCGCTGCGGGACGCCACCGGCGAGAGCGCCCAGCTCTACCTGCGCCGCGCGGACGAGCGGATCTGCGTGGCCGCCGCCGAACGGGCCAGCGGCCTGCGGGACACCGTCCCGGTCGGCTCGGTGCTGCCGATGACGGCCGGTTCGGCGGCGCAGATCCTGCTCGCCTGGGAGCCGCCGGAGGCGGTGATGCCGCTGCTGCCCCGGTCGAAGTTCACCGGCCGCACGCTCGCCGAGGTACGCCGGCGGGGCTGGGCGCAGAGCGTCGCCGAGCGGGAGGCCGGTGTGGCGAGCGTCTCCGCCCCGATCCGGGACCGCACCGGCCGGGTGATCGCCTCGATCAGCATCTCCGGACCGATCGAACGCCTCGGCCGCCGCCCCGGCGAACGCCACGCGATGGCCGTGGTGAGAGCCGGCCAACGCCTCTCCGGCCTCTAACCCACCCCCACCCGGTCCATCATGGCGCTGGCGTCCCGACACGCCGGTGTCGAGGGCGGCCAACCCCATGATCAACCCGACAGGGGCGGGCGGGGTGGGGTGGGTACGGGAAAGCCCGCCTCGCGGAGCGAGGCGGGCTTTTTCTGGTAGCCCCGACCGGATTCGAACCGGCGCTACCGCCTTGAGAGGGCGGCGTCCTGGGCCACTAGACGACGGGGCCAGGCACTTTTCCTGCTTCACCACCGTTGCGGGCGGTGCGGGAAGTAGTCTAGCGGCACGGGTCGGCACCGCGATCGAGGGGGTCGGGTCGCTACTACCGATGTCACGGACCGGGCCGGGAGCGGCCGGACACGACGAAGCCCGTCCCACCGGAGTGGAACGGGCTCGTCACGCTTCTGTAGCCCCGACCGGATTCGAACCGGCGCTACCGCCTTGAGAGGGCGGCGTCCTGGGCCGCTAGACGACGGGGCCAGAACTGCTTCTGCCGCACCACCCCTGCGGGCGGTGCCGCCGAACTCTACCAGAATCCAGCGACCGACGCTCTCGCGAGCGTCGGCTGCGCTGGGGTACCAGGACTCGAACCTAGACTAACTGAACCAGAATCAGTCGGGCTGCCAATTACCCCATACCCCATCGGCCCCTTGCGGCGCCGGGTACAAACCTTACCTTCCCGGTGCCCGGAGGCCAAATCGATACCCCGAAACCGCCTCCGAGCTGCGAAAACGGGGTCGATGACCGGATCAGGCGACGGGCACCACGGGGTTGGTCAACTCCCCGATGCCGTCGATCCGCACGGTGACCGTATCCCCCTCCGTGAGCGGGCTAACCCCCGCCGGCGTGCCGGTCAGCACCACGTCGCCGGGCAGCAGCGTCATCACGTGTGACACGTACGACACCAGGGCCGGCACGTCGAAGACCATGTCCCGGGTCCGGCCGATCTGGCGGACCTCCATCTCCTCGGGGTCGCGGCCGACCTCGCAACGGATCTCCAGGTCTGTCACGTCCAGCCCGGTGGTGATCCACGGCCCGATCGGACAGAACGAGTCGAAGCCCTTGGCCCGGGTCCACTGGCCGTCGGTGCGCTGGAGGTCCCGCGCGGTGACGTCGTTGGCGCAGGTGTAGCCGAAGATGGCCTTCTCGGCGGCGGCCCGGTCGGCGCGGCGGGCACCCGGCGCGCCGATCACCACGGCCAGCTCCGCCTCGTGCTCCACCTGCTTGGAGAAGATCGGCAGCCGGATCGCGTCCCGCGGGCCGATGACCGACGTGGAGGGCTTGAGGAACAGCAGCGGCTCCTTGGGGACCTCGCTGCCGTGCTCGGCGGCGTGCTCGGCGTAGTTGCGACCGATGCAGACGACCTTGCTGGGCAGGATCGGCGAGAGCAGCCGGACGTCGGAGAGCGCCCAGCGGGCGCCGGAAAACTGGATCTTGCCGAACGGGTGCCCCTCGATCTCGGCGACGGTCAGCCCCTGCGAGCCGGCCTCCACCTCGCCCTCGACGACCCCGAACGACATTCCCTTGGCATGAGCGAAGCGAGCGATACGCACCCGGCAACCTTAGCCCCGCCGACGGCGGAGACCGCTGCGACCACCGCGACGCCGCGCGAGGGGACCCATCGGGAGGGGACGCGCACCCTACGCCGGATCCGGCGGGACGGCGCGTACTTCCCGGCTTCTCACCCGCACGACGTGGGACCGCCCCTAGCGTCGGCTCCGGAGGTTCGTTCGTATGCCTGCATCGACACGACACCACAGAGTCATGGCAGTGTTCGTGAACTGCCTCGGCGTTCTCGCCGCCCTGCCGGCGCTGCCGGCGGCGGCCCCGGACGCGGCGACCGCGGAGCGCCGTCCCGTGACGCACGCGGCGGCGCCGTCGGCGGAACCCGGCCGGCCGTCCGCGCCACCGGCGCTGCCCACCCCGACCCGGGACGCGGTGCCACCGCCGAAACCGGCGGTCACGGTGGCGGTCGCGTCGGAGGGCACGCCCGCGCCGCGGTACCGGATCCAGGTCCGCAACTCCGGCTCCGCGCCGGTGTCCACCACCGTCCGGCAGGAGCTGCCGCCCGGCTCCTCGGCGACGACGATCACCGACGGCGGCCGGACCACCCGCACCGCCGGCACGGACGAGGTGACGTGGCGGCTGCGGCTGCCGGCGCGAAGCACCACCACGCTGGCGACCACGCTCACCACCGCCACGCCGGACCAGCCGCACACCGCGCCGGCCTGCGCGTTCGACGGTGCCGGCAACCGGCCGTACGACTGCGCGACGGCGACCTGGAACGCGGCGCCGGCCGCGGTGGAGCGCGCCCCGCAGACCCCGGTCTGGCGACGCCCGGCGGTGCTGCTGGCCGGACTCGGCGGGGTGGTCGTGCTGGCCCTCGGCGGAATCTGGCTGTTCCGGCGGCGGCGGCGCCCGACGGCGGCGGCGCTGGCCCACGACGGCCCGGGCACGGTCTACCCGCGGCCGGCGGTCCCGGAGGTGACCCGACGCCGGCGGCGACCCTCGACGTGGCTGCTGGTGCCGGCGGCGGCGCTGGTGCTCGCCGGCACGGTCGGCACCGCCACCTGGACCGCCACCCGGCGGGTCGCGGCCGTCGACACGGACAGCCAGCCGACCACCGGCGCGTGGATCGGGCGGGGGGTGGCCGGCGGGGTCGGCGAGCCGCTGCGTGAGTCGGCGTTCGAGTTCACCGTCTACCGGGTCACCTGCCAGCCGGGGCAGGACGCGCGGCGGTGCGAGGCGACCGTCGGGGTGCGCAACGTCTCACCGGAGCGGCAGAGCTGGCACGGCCGGTTGCAGCGGGCGTACCTGCCGGACGGCAACTTCGTCAGCACCGACGAGCAGGCCACCCGCAGCGCCAACCAGGGCCGGGACGTCTTCGCCGAGCCGATGGCGGCCGGCAGCCGGATGGTGCTGCCGCTGGTGTTCACGGTGCACGGCGAGCAGCCGCCGCAGCAGTTGGAACTGCGCAGCGGAGTCTTCTCGGCCGGGGTGCGGGTGGACGTGCCCTGACCAGGGTGGGTCCCCCGAGGTCGTACCCTGGGCTGCGTGACCGCCGTCCTCGTCGCCCGCACCGCGCTCGACGCGGCTCGCTGGCGGGAGCGCCGCCGGGCCCACGAGGAGCGGGTCGACGGCTGGCTGGTCTCGCACCTGGCCCGCCGCTGCCGGGGCGAGAGGCACCCCGTCGAGGTCTTTCTGTTCACCTACTACTCGCACCGACCGGCACAACTGCGTCGGTGGCATCCGGACGCCATGGTGGTGCTGCGCGACGCGGACCCGGCCGACCTGGGCCGCGACTACCGCGCCGACGCCGCCGGCGTCACCCTCGACACCGAGGGGGTACGCGCGCGGCGAGCCGAGCCTCTCGCCTGGATCCGCCGGCTGCTCCCCGCCACCGCCGGCCGCCCGGCGCGCCTCGGCTGCGTCGGGACGCACGAGTGGGCGATGGTCTACCGGCAGACTCAGCGGGAGGTACGCCACGACCCCCGGCCGCTGCGGCTGACACCGGAACGCACCGCCGAGGTGGTCGAGGAGCGGGGGCGTACGGGCGAGTCAGGCAACTTTCGAAGGTGGGGGGAATCGAAGCGATACGAAGCGGACAAACGGTGTCGAGACCAATGACTCGCATGCCCGCTTCCACCTGGGCCTCCCTCTCACGGGCACACGAGGAGCGCGCTGACTCTCTCACCGCCGGACATCGAGCGCGCAAGGCCACGAGGGAACGCCACGCGATCGATGACTTCTTGTACGACTACTACGGCACCAGGCTCTCCGTGCTCCGACGCTGGCACCCGGGCGTCGACATCTCCTTGGAGCCCGGACCGAATGGCTCTGCCCCACACCGACAGTGGCGTTGGTACGCCACGGACGCGGACGGAGTCGTGAGGTTCCACGCCACAGCGTTCCTCGCCGACCGGGCTGAGACGGTGCGCTTCATCCATCGGCTGTTGTCCGCGATCGCGTCGCGACCAGCCTTCACCGGCTGCTTCGGCCTGCATGAGTGGGCGATGGTGTACCGCCAACGCGAGCATCGGCATCCACTCCCCTTGCGACTCGGGCAAGAGGGCACTGACGCGGTGGTCGAGTCTCACCAGATCCGCTGCACGCACTTCGATGCGTTCCGGTTCTTCACTCCCGACGCAGTCAGCCTCAACCGGCTCCGACCCACGAGGGAGAGCCAGTTGGAACTTGACCAGCCGGGCTGCTTGCACGCCTCGATGGACTGCCACAAGTGGGCAACCAAGCTGGGCCCTGCGGTTCCGGGGGATCTGGCGCTCGACTGCTTCGAGTTGGCGAGGGACATCCGGCTGCTCGACATGCAGGCGTCCCCGTACGACTTCTCCTCCTACGGGGAACCGGCGGTGGCCATCGAGACACCCGAGGGCAAGGCCGAGTACGTCGCTCGTCAACGCGAGTTCTCGCAGCGCGCGGGCCGACTACGCGCCCGGTTGATCGATGTGTGTGCCGCGCTGATCGAGGGAGCGGAGCCACCGGCAAGGCTGGGGACATGATCCCCTGAGACACCCTCTCCGCGCCGCTACGTCATGGCATCTGCCATCCTGCCCCGGTTCCAAGGTTGTCCAGAAGCGGGGATCTGATTGACGCGAAGCGTCCGCGTCACAGGATCGTTGGGCTCCCTGGTGTTCATGCTCGGCGGAGAACCCGAAGATCAGGAGTCCGAAGATGGGCCCCATCGGGGCCCTCTCCTCATCTGCTGGCGGCCGTGCCGGAGTAGGGGCGTTTCCGGCGAACCGGATGGTCGGAGCCGCGCCGCTTGACAGAGTTGGATAGTGAGGAACAGCGAGCCGGTGGCGCACTTCGGCCGGATCCACCTGGCCGAACCGGCGGCCGGCGTGAGTCGCCTGGAACTCTTCGTCGACCTGGTCTTCGTCTACGCGTTCCTCAACGTCACCAGCGTGACGGCCGAGCAGTTCAACCTCGCCGGCGTGCCCCGCGGCATGTTGCTGCTCGCGCTGCTGTGGTGGTGCTGGGTGCACTACGCCTGGCTGGGCAACGCCGTCCGACTCACCCGGGGCGCCCTGCCCGCGGTGATGTTCGGCCTGACCGCCACGCTGTTGGTGATGGCACTGACCGTCCGGGAGGCCTTCGTGGACCGACCGGGCGGGTTGCCCGGACCGCTGGTATTCGCACTGGGCTACGTGGTGGTCCGCGGCGGCCCCCTGCTCGTCACGACGTTGGCGCTGCGCCACGACGCCGGCAAGCTGCGGCAGTTCCGGCGGGCCTGGCGGCCGGCCGCCGCCGGGATGCTGCTGCTGCTCGCCTCGGCGATCCTGCCCGGAATGATCGACGACCGGCTGGTCCGGGACATGACCCGGTTCGGTCTCGTCGTACTCGCCCTCGCCGTCGACTACGGCGGGATCTTCGTCATCGGCACCGGAGCGTGGCGGCTGCGGTCGATCCCGTACTGGGCGGAACGGCACAGTCTGATCATTCTGATCGGCTTCGGTGAGACGATCATCTCGATCGGTCTCAGTCAGGGCGCCGCCGTCGCCCAGCCGCTGACCTGGTCGGTGATCGCCGGGGTGCTGGTCAGTGTCCTGCTCGTCGGCCTGCTGTGGTGGACGTACTTCGACGTCGCCCGGTTCGCCGCCGAGCAGGCGCTGGAGCGACTCTCGGGCGCCCGCCGGGCCCGGCTCGCCCGGGACGCCTACAGCTACCTGCACCTGCCGATGATGGCTGGGCTGATCCTGGTCTCCCTCGGGCTGAAGACGGCCCTCACGCAGCTTCGCATCCCGTCCGAGCCGACGCTGCTCGGGCCGCTGGTGCTCTACGGCGGTGTGGCGCTCTACCTGACCGGCCTGTTCGCCTTCGAGGCCCGCACCCTGCGCATCGTCGGCCGCTCACCGCTGGTCGGTGTCGTGCTGTCGATCGGCCTGCTGCCCGTCGCCACCGGTCTGCCGGTGCTCGGCCAACTGGCGCTGCTGGTGGCCGCCACCGGGACGATGGCGCTGGCAGACGCGACCGTCTTCCGACGCCGGCACCACCGCCTCCACCAACACATCGACCTGGCCGGCGAGAAGGGTAGCGGGGTCACCCCGAAGGAACTCTTCCTCGACCTGGTGTTCGTGTACGCGTTCCTCCAGGTATCCGCCCTGCTCGCCGAGGACCCCACCTGGTCGGGCCTGTTACGGGGCATGCTGGTGCTCACCGTGCTCTGGTGGGCGTGGTGCGCGTACGTCTGGCTGGCGGGCGCGATCCGGTCGGAGGCGGCCGTGGTACGGGTGATGACGGTGGTGGTGGTCGCGGTGACCGCGGTGATCAGCATCGCCGTGCCGCAGGCCCTGGCGGACGTCACCGGCGGGCTGCCGGGGCCACTGGTCTTCGTGGCCTGCTACGCGGCGATCCGGCTGTCGCAGGTCGCCGCCCTGGGGGTGACGGCATGGCGGGAGCGGGACCCGGACCGGCGGGCGCAGGCCCTGGCCACGATGTGGCCCTCGCTGCTCGCGCTCGCCGTGCTCCTCGCCGCCGCCCTGGTGCCGCAACCGGTGGGTGACATCCGGCTGCTCTCGCCGCTGCGGGCGGGCCTCTGGCTGGTGGCGATCGCCATCGACCTCGGCGGGGTCCGGCTGGTGGACGTCGCCCGCTGGCGGATCTGGTCGGCACCGCACTGGTGCGAACGCTTCGGTCTGATCGTCATCATCGGTCTGGGCGAGGCGCTGATCGCGATCGGCACGGCCGTGGCCTACTCGCCGGTGTCGGGCCGGATCGTGCTGGCCGCCGTCCTCGGCACGGCGCTGTTGGGTGGCCTGTGGTGGACCTACTTCGGCGGTGACGCCGACGTGGGTGAGCACGTGCTGGCCGGCCGGACCGGACGGACCCGTATCGCATTGGCCCGCGACGCGTACGCCTACCTGCACCTGCCGATGATCGCGGGCATCGTGCTGATCTCCCTCGGCCTGCGGAAGACGATGGGCGGTCTCGGTGCCCAGCCCGTCCTGGTCGCCTCCCCACCGCTGGGCGCGGTGCCCCACCTGGCGCTCTTCGGCGGGGTGCTGCTCTACCTGGTCGCCGTCGAGGGGTACTGGCGGATCGTCACCGGACGGCTGCGCCGCCGGCGGCTGCTCACGGCCGCGGCGGTGGCGGCGCTGATTCCGGTGACCGCGGGAACGGGCCCACTCGCGGCGCTCGGCGTGCTGGTGGCGACCGTCCTGCTGCTGGTCGCCTTCGAGGCGCCGGGCGACCGCAAACGGGGTGACCCCGACGGCCCCGCCGCCCCGACCGGTGACCCGACGTCACGACCCGCTGTCGACCCGGGCGCGCCGCCCGCCCGGCACCAGTGACCCGACCGGAGTGGTCGGCGGTCAGTCGCCGTCCACCCGGCGATCGCGCTTCCGCTGCGCCTGGCGTTTCTTGTCGGCGAGCCGACGTTCCTTGGCGCCCCGGGACGGCCGGGTCGGGCGACGTGGCGGCGGTGGCGGGGCGACCGCCTCGCGCAGCAACGCGGCCATCCGCTCCCGCGCGGCCTCCCGGTTGGCCAGTTGGGCCCGGTGCTCGCTGGCGACCACGGTCAGCACGCCGTCGACCAACCGGCCGGCGAGCCGCTCCAACGCCCGCGCCCGCAGGGTCGTCGACAGGCCGGGCGACGCGGCCAGGTCGAAGCTCAGCTCCACCCGGGAGTCGGTGGTGTTGACGCCCTGCCCGCCGGGGCCGGACGAGCGGGAGAAACGCTCGCGCAGCTCGCCGGCGGGGACCACCCACCGGTCGTTCACCCGCAGCCCGTCGTCCACACCCTGAGGCTAGCGTCCGCCCGGGGTGGCCGACGGGGTCGGGGACGGTTGCGGCGCCGGCTCGTCGGGTCCGGCCGCGGCGTACGCGACCGCGCCGACCAGCAGCAGGGCGATCACGCCGACCTTGGTGCTGACCACCTTGATCAGCAGCCACGCGGCGCGCCGGGCGCCGGGCACGGTCTTCTTGGCGGTCTGGTAGTCCTTCCACCCGCGCCGCGCGCGGGCGTACGACGATCCCACACCACTACCGATGATCAGGCCCACGAGCAGGAGGGCCACGATGACAGGACGCTCCACCCACGTCACTTATCCATACTCAGCGCCACATTTCCATGGGCCGATCGATCCGCGCCGGAAATCCGACAGTTCCCCTTTCCGAGCGTGGTCGCCTGGTGACTATCCGCAGCTCAGCCACCCTTTCCGATGATCGTGTCGGCGGTCTGCCGCACCTGGTCGATGGGGATGGCGAACCCGATGCCGATCGAGCCGTTGCCGTCGATGGTGGCGATCGCGGTGTTCACGCCGACCACCTCGCCCCGGGCGTTCACCAACGGGCCGCCGGAGTTCCCGGGATTGATCGAGGCGTCCGTCTGCACCGCGGTGTGCCGGTTGTCGCCGAGGCGCACCTGACGGTCCAGCGCGCTGACGATCCCGGCGGTGACGGTCCCCGACAGCCCGAGCGGGGACCCGACGGCCAGCACCGGCTCGCCGACCCGGGTCGCGCCGGGCTTGGCCAGCGGCAGTGGGGCGAGCCCCGCCGACGGTGGCACCCGGAGCACCGCCAGGTCGCTGCGCGGCTCCCGGCCGACCACCTCGGCGGCCAGCCGCCGTCCGTCCGGCAGCTCGACGGTCACCGGACCGCCCCGCCCCTTGGCCAGGATGTGGTCGTTGGTGACGATGTGCTGCTGGTCGTCCACCGCGAACCCGGACCCGGTGGCGGACGCTCCCCGGCCGCTGCCGACCAGCACGGACACCACACCCGGGACGGTCTTCCCGGCCGCGGTCACCAGTTCCGCCGGCACCGGGGCGGCGGTGGCCGCGGACGACCCCGGCGCACCGTCCCGGCCGGCCACCACGCCGCCGGCCAGCGCGCCCGAGGTGGCCGAGATCGCCACCACCGCCAGCGCCGCGAGCAGCCGGCCGGGCCGCCGCCCGCCCGGGTCCCGTTCCGAGCCGGGTACGTCCCACCCGCCCCGCCCGTCGGGACCGAGTTCCGGTGAGACGAACCAGGGACCGCGCGGCTCACCCAGCCCGGTCTGCACTGCCATGCGTACGCTCCTCACGTGTTCTTCGTCGACGGTGGCCGTACGGTCAGGGCAGGCGGGAGAACCACCGCATCGAGCCGAACGCCGCGCCCATGGCGAACACCAGCCCCAGGCCGATGAAGCGGGCGGAGACGTCCTGCCGCTCGATGCGGTACCCGACCGAGCTGCCGATGTCCTCGTAGACCTCGCGCAGTTCGTCGCTGGTGCTGGCCTCGTGGAACAGGCCACCGGTCTCCTCGGCGACCGCCCGCAGGGTCTGCCCGTCCACCGGCACCTGGATCGGCCGTCCGCCCCGGTCGACGAAACCGGACGGGGTACCGAACGAGATGGTGTGCACCGGGATCTCCATCTCGACCGCGTCGGCCGCGGCCGACATCGGGTCCATCCCGGACGTGTTCGCGCCGTCGGACAGCAGGATCACCCGGGCCGGCGGCGGATCGCTGGCCGCCTGGCCGTCGAATCCCTTGACCGCGCCGAGCGAGGTGTTGATGGCCTCGCCGATCGCGGTGCCCTGCACCCCGGTGGCGCCCTCCACCAGCCGGCCGATCCCCTCGTGCAGCGCCTCCCGGTCGGTACCCGGCGGCACCAGCACCGCCGCGCTGCCGGCGAAGGCGACCAGGCCGACGTTGAACTCCTCGGGCAGCCCGTCGACGAACCGGCGGGCCGCGTCCTTGGCGGAGGTGAGCCGGTCCGGATCCACGTCGCGGGCCAGCATCGACGTGGAGACGTCGACCGCGACCATCACGGTGGCCCGCTCCCGGGGTACCCGCACCTCGGCGGTGGGCCGGGCGAACCCGACCACCAGCAGCGCCAGCATGGCCAGGAAGAGTCCGGCCGGCACGTGTCGGCGCCAGGCCGGCCGGTGCGGGGCGACCCGGTCCAGCAGGCGCAGGTTGGTGAAACGGACGGCGTACCGACTGCGCCGGCGCTGCGTCAGCAGATAGCCGGCGACCAGGGCGAGCACCCCGAGCAGCAGCCACAACCGCACCGGCGACTCCCAGCTCACGCGGCACCTCCCCGGGTGGTGGCGGCCGGGGCCTTCGCCATCCGGCGTTGGGTGTGCACGTGCCGGACGATGTCGGCGCCCCAGTCCCGGTCGGTACGCAGGCGCAGGTGCGTCGCCCCACTACGGCGCAGCGCGTCGCGTACCTGGTCGCGTTGGGCGGCCGCGGCGGCGGCGTACCGCTCGCGCAGCCGGGCGTCGCCGGTCCACACCTCGCGCCGCCGGCCGGTCTCCGGGTCGACCAACGTGATCAGGCCGACGTCGGGCAGTTCCAGCTCACGCGGGTCGGTCACCTCGACGGCGAGGACCTGGTGCCGCGCCGCGAGCCGGCGCAGGGTGCGTTCCCACGGCACCGGGTGGGCGGGGTCGTCGGGCAGCCCGTCGAGGAAGTCGGAGACCACCACGACCAGGCCGCGTCGGGCCGCCACCCGGTGCACGGCGGCCAGCGCCTCGACCAGGTCCGGTGGCGCGAGCGGGGCGGTGTCCTCGTCGTACCCGCCGGTGCGCGGCGCGGCCAGCAGTGCCCGCAGCAGGCCGAGCAGGTGGGTCCGCCCGCTTCGCGGCGGGAACCGGCGCAGCCCGGCGGGGGTGAGCACCTGCGCGCCGAGCCGGTTGCCGACCCCGGCGGTGAGGAAGCCGACCGCCGCCACGGCGGCCACCGCCAGCTCCCGCTTGTCCAGGTCGGCGGTGCCGTACTCCATGCTGGGGCTGGCGTCGACCAGCAGCCAGGTGGTCAGCTCCCGGTCGGCGTCCACCTCACGTACGTGCGGCACGGTGGTGCGGGCGGTGACCGCCCAGTCCATCCGGCGGACCTCGTCCTCGCCCGGCCGGTACTCCCGGCTGCCCGCGGTCTCGCTGCCCGGACCGGGCAGCAGGCCCCGGTACTGCCCGTGCAGGAGACCGTCCAGCCGCCGGGTCACGGTCAGCTCCAGCCGGCGCAGCCGCGCGTCGGGGGTCAGCTCGGCCAGGCCCGGGTCGGCGGGCGCCGGCCCGGTTGCCGTCCGCCGGCTCATGCCGCCGCCAGGTCGGCCGCGTACTCCTGGTGGCCGGTGGCGATCCGGGGCGGTGGTACGGCGTCGACCAGCCGCCGGACCAGCGACTCGGCGGACACCCCGTCGGCGACGGCGTCGAACGAGAGCACCAGACGGTGGGCCAGCACGTCCACGGCCAGTTCGCGGATGTCCTCGGGCAGCACGTACTCCCGGCCGCGCAGGAGTGCCTGCGCGCGGGCCGCGGCGACCAGGCCGAGGGTGGCCCGGGGGCTCGCGCCGTACGCCAGCAGCGGCGCGATCTCCGGCAGCCCGAACCGGCCGGGGTCGCGGGTGGCCAGGATCAGCCGCACCACGTACTCGGCGAGGGCGTGGTGCACGAAGACGTGGGCGGCGCGGTCCTGCAGGTCCCGCAGGTGTCCGGGGTCGAGCACCCGTCGGGCGGTGGGCCGGTCGGCGCTCATCCGGTAGAGGATGGCGAGTTCGTCGGCGTCGCTCGGGTAGTCCACCACGATCTTCATGAGGAACCGGTCACGCTGCGCCTCGGGCAGCTGGTAGACGCCCTCGGACTCGATCGGGTTCTGGGTGGCCAGCACCAGGAAGGGGCGGGGCACCTCCCAGCTGCGCCCACCGATGGAGACCTGCCGTTCCGCCATCGCCTCCAGCAGCGCCGACTGCACCTTGGCCGGGGCACGGTTGATCTCGTCGGCGAGCACCAGGTTCGCCATGATCGGTCCCAACTCGACGTCGAACGACTCGGTGGAGGCCCGGTAGATCCGGGTGCCGACGATGTCCGACGGGACCAGGTCGGGGGTGAACTGGATCCGGGTGAAGGTGCCGCCGACGACGGTGGCGAGGGTGTGCGCGGCGAGGGTCTTGGCCACGCCGGGCACCCCCTCCAGGAGGCAGTGCCCGTCGGCCACCAGGGCGGTCAGCAGGCGCTCGACGAGCCGATCCTGCCCGACGATCACGCGTTTGACCTCGAAGAGGGTCTGTTCCAGCACGGCGCCGGTCGCGTCGGGATCGACCGGGCTGGGCAGGCTGGCCAGGGTGTCCGAGATGTCCGTCACGGTGCTTGCTTCCCGTGGCGGTGCGCGGACAAACGTGGGATTAACCGGACCGGCGCGGCCGGAACAGCCGCAGACCGGCACTGGAGAGCACGTTCGTCGCCAACCACGCCGGGCCGGCGGCGGACGGTGGACGGCGCCGGCCCCTGCCCGGGGTCGGCGCCGTCGCGACGGTACGGATCAGTTGGCGATGACCAGGTGGAAGCCGCGGTCGGCCTCGACCCCGGCCGAGTTGCGGGTCTGCACGAAGACCGAGTTGACCGCCGGCAAGGTACGCGGTGCGACGCCGATCTCACCGGAGTCCGGGACGAAGCCGGGGCCGGAGTCCCCGATCGTCGCCACGTACGCCTTGGCCGACACGTTGTACGGGAAGGTCACCTGGTACTTGCCGGCACCCCAGGTGCCGGTCGGGAACTTGTAGACGCTGACGCCGACGCCCAGCGGACGGGCCAGCGTGCCGTTCGGGTTGACCACCGCGAAGGAGATGGTCCCCGGCAGCGTGGCCTGGGTGCTCACCCGTTCCCGGGCCGCCCTGTCCCGGCGGGCCGATTCGCCGGCCACCGGCGGCTGGCCACCGGGCTGGCGGACGGACGCCTGGGTGACCTCCGCCGGCGCCTTCGCCGAGGGCTGGGCGACGGCGACGCCGCCACCGGCCAGGGTGAGCGCGCCGACGGCGAACGCCACCACCATGGCCTTACGTCTTCCGATTTTCAGCATGACAGATCTCCCTCTGACCGTGCGGGATTACCGTTCCACCCTTGCGGAACGGCTTTGCTCTGCATTTTCCGACGTGCCGGAGATGAACGGCATCCGACGGGACAACACCATCCCGTCGCACCTCGAATATTTGACAACTCAAGGATTCTTGTGGACTCTGACCTGCAGTTACTACTCAGAGTTTCGAAGCGTCAACCAGGTGGAACCTAGCACCACAAAAAGCTTGACGTCAATAGTCGATCACGCCGCGAGGCCAGTTTCTGACTCAATCCATTAATTGTGAAAGCGACACGCTCGACCATTCACGAAATGGCCGGGGCGCCGGAGGCACCCGCGGTCCGGCTAGGGTCCAACCATGATCGAGACCGAACGCGGGGGCGGCACGCGCCGGCACCGGGCCACCTCGGCACTGTGCTGGCTCGCGGTCGCCCCGGCCGTCGCCTGGGCCGGCGTACGGCTGCTCGGTCTCGACCGGGGTCCCCTGGTCCAGGCGCTCGCCTTCACGCCGTACGCCGCGCTGGCCAGCCTGACCCCGCTGGTGCTGGCGGTCGCGCTGCGGCGCCGGTGGCCCGCGGTGGTCGCGGCCGTCACCGCGACCGTGCTGGTCGCCCTGGTCGCGCCCCGGGCGTTGGCCGACCGGCAACCCGCCGTGGCCGGACCCACCGTCCGGCTGTTGACCGCCAACCTGCTCGCCGGAGCCGCCGACGCGCGGGCCGTGGTCGACCTGGTCCGCCGGCACCGGGTGGACGTGCTGACCGTGCAGGAGTTCACCCCGGACGCGCAGGTCCAGCTGGACCGCCTCGGCCTGGCCGAGCTGCTGCCGCACCGCCAGCTCCACCCGCGGGTGGGCACCGTCGGCTCGGGCCTCTACGCGCGCTTTCCCGTCGGCGACGGCGGGGTCCGGCACAACCGGGGCGGCTGGGGTTTCGACCAGGCATACGGCACGCTGGCCGTCCCGGACGCGCCGCCGGTCCGGGTGGAGTCCGCCCACCCCAGCGCGCCGTACGCCATCGACCAGGTCGGTCACTGGCGCGCCGACCTGGCGGCACAGCCGCCGGCCACCCCGGACGGGCCGCTGCGGATCCTCGCCGGCGACTTCAACGCCACCCTCGACCACGCGCCGCTGCGTGCGCTGCTCGGCACCGGGTACGTCGACGCGGCGGACGCCGTGGGAGCGGGCCTGGTCGGCACCTGGGGTCCCTACGACGGCGACCCGATCCCCCCGGTGACCATCGACCACGTCCTGGTGGACCGGCGGATCGCCGTCCGCGCGGTGTCGGTGCACCCGGTACGCGGCAGCGACCACCGCGCGGTGCTGGCCGAGGTCACCCTCCCGCGGGTCCCACCCGGGCCCGGTCCAGGCCGTAGGTGAGGGCGTCGACAAGCGCGTGCCAGCTCGCCTCCACCACGTTCGGGTGCACCCCGACCGTGGTCCAGTCCCGGCCGGCGCCGTCGGCGGTCTCCACCAGCACCCGGGTCACCGCGCCGGTGCCGTGGCTGCCCTCCAGGATCCGGACCTTGTAGTCGGCCAGCTCGAAGTCGCGCAGCTCGGGGTAGTGCCGCGCCAGGCCGACCCGCAACGCCTCGTCGAGGGCGTTGACCGGGCCGTTGCCCTCGGCGGTGGCGATGACCCGCTCACCGCGCACCCGGATCTTCACGGTGGCCTCGGAGACCACCGAGCCGTCCTCGCGGTGCTCCACCAGCACCCGGTACGACTCCAGCGCGAACGGCCGCACCGGGGCGGCGTCCGGCAGTTCGGAGCGGACCAGCAGCTCGAACGACGCGTCGGCGGCCTCGAACGACCAGCCGCCGGCCTCCAGCTCCTTGACCCGGCTGGTGACCTTCGACAGCGTGTCCGGATGGCCGGCCAGGTCCAGGCCCAGCTCGCGGCTCTTCAGCTCGACGCTGGCCCGGCCGGCCATCTCGGTGATGAGGATCCGCATGTCGTTGCCCACCACCACGGGGTCCACGTGGTTGTAGAGCAGCGGATCCACCTTGATCGCGCTCGCGTGCAGCCCCGCCTTGTGGGCGAAGGCGGCGGCCCCGGCGTACGCCTGGTGGGTGTCGGGGGCGATGTTGGCGATCTCGGCGATGGCGTGGGAGACCCGCACCATCTGCGCCAGGCAGCCCTCCGGTAGGACCGGCATGCCCAGCTTGAGCTGGAGGTTGGCGACCACCGCGAAGATGTCCGCGTTGCCGGGCCGCTCGCCGTACCCGTTGGCGGTGCCCTGCACGTGCCGCACGCCGGCCTCGACCGCGGCGATCGTGTTGGCCACCGCGCAGGCGGTGTCGTTCTGGGCGTGCATGCCGAGCAGCTCGGGGGCGACGCCGATCCGGTCGGTGAGGTCGACGATCGCGGCGGTCACCCGGGAGGGCAGCATGCCGCCGTTGGTGTCGCAGAGCACGAACCGCTCGGCGCCCGCGGCGAGCGCGGTCTCGACCACCGCCGAGGTGTACGCGGGGTCGTGCCGGTACCCGTCGAAGAAGTGCTCGCCGTCGACGAACACCCGCCGTCCCTCGGCGACCAGGTGCGCGACGGTGTCGTGGATCATCGCCAGGTTCTCCCCGGCGGACGTGCGCAGCGCCCGCTCCACGTGCCGCAGGTCGGCCTTGGCGACCAGCGCGATCGCCGGCGTCCCGGCGTCGAGCAGCCCGCGCACCTGGGCGTCGTCGGTGACCGCGACCCCGGCGCGGCGGGTGGCGCCGAACGCCACCAGCACGGCGTGCCGCAGGTCCAGCTCGGTGCGGGCGCGCCGGAAGAACTCGGTGTCCTTGGGCACCGCGCCCGGCCAACCGCCCTCGACGAAGCCGACCCCGAACTCGTCGAGCAGCCGGGCCACGGCCAGCTTGTCGACCACCGAGTAGCTGAGCCCCTCGCGCTGGGCGCCGTCGCGCAGGGTCGTGTCGTAGACCTGGAACGTCATGGTGATCCCTTCGTGTGTCGACCAGCGGTGCGGGCAACAAAAAGACCCCCCGCGGATGCGGGAGGTCTGCGCGCTCGGCGAGGGGAGGCCGGCGCGCTAGGTGCCAATAATCGAGACGGTGCTGGTCACGAGCGACACTCTGCCACCCCGGGGCGCGTTTTGGGAGGCACAATCCACATCTCGGGACATCGTTTCCTGGTCCCGGTGCCCGGGTAGCTCCCCTGGTGACGTCTCCGACGGCGGTGGCGTCTCCCGACGACCCGTGGCGGTCGAGGCAGGAGTGACCCATGGACAGGCTCGACCCGCACAGCACGCACGGCAGCACCGGCCCGCTGTCCGACGGCGGCCAGGGAGCGTTCCCCGGCGGCGCCCCGGCCGGCGCCTTCGACCCGTGGCGCTACCGGGACACCGCCGGCGTGGCCGACGCCGACCTGGTCGGCTACAAGGTGGAGGCGAGCGACGGCGGCGTCGGCAAGGTGGACGGGGCCAGCCACGACGTGAACTCCAGCTACCTCGTGGTGGACACCGGCCCGTGGGTATTTGGCAAGAAGGTCATGCTCCCCGCCGGCACCGTCAACCACGTCGACCACGACGAGCAGAAGGTGTACGTCGACCGCAGCCGCGACGAGATCAAGGCCGCCCCGGAGTACGACGAGACCGCCGACACCGACCCCACCTACCGGGACCGGCTCGGCGGCTACTACAGCGAGACGTACTCGGCCATCCCGCCGGGCACCGCCCGCTGACCCCACCCGCCGAAACGGCCTCCCGCAACGGTGCGGGGGGCCGTTACCGTGTCGAGGTGGACACCACCGGCACGGACCGCAGGATCCCCTTCGCCACGATGTTCAACTTCCGCGACGTCGGCGGCCACACCGGCCACGACGGGCGTACGGTGCGCCGGCGACGGCTCTACCGCTCCGACTCGCCGCACCGCATCGAGGGTGCCGACCGGGACGCGTTCGCCGCCCTCGGGGTCCGGACCGTGATCGACCTGCGCCGCCCGTACGAGGTGGAGCGGGACGGCCGGGTGCCCCACTTCGACGGGCTGACCTGGCGAAACATCCACCCCGAGCACGCCGAGTGGCACGAACGGCCGTACCAGCCGGGCACCGATCTGGCCCGCTACCTCGCCGACCGGTACGCCGACCTGGCCCAGACCGGCACCGCCGGGTTGGCCGAGGCGGTGGGCCTGATCGCGGACTCGGTGAACGCGCCGGTGGTCGTGCACTGCGTCGCCGGCAAGGACCGCACCGGCATCGTCTGCGGGCTCACCCTCGCCGTGCTGGGGGTGTCCGACGAGCACATCGCCGCGGACTACGCGCTGAGCACCGAGGCCGGCGAGCGCTTCATGGCGTGGTTCACCGCCTCCGGCCACCAGGTACGCCCGGGGCTGCCCCCGCTCACCTGCCCGGAGCAGGCGATGCTGCTGTTCCTCGCCGAGCTGCGCGAGGGCCACGGCTCGATCGAGGACTACCTGCGCCACGCCGGCGTCACCGACGACCAGCTGACCGCCCTGCGCGAGCACCTGCTCGACTGAGCCCGGCCCGGGCAGTGCCGGGGACGGCAGAGCCGGCGTTGTGGGGAGGGCCCTCTCCGCTACGCCAGGCGTTCGGAGGGGGCCCTTCCGCACACCTCAGATGACGCGGTGGACCCAGTTGTGCGGGTCGGCGACCTTGCCGCGCTGGAGGTCGATCAGCTGCTGGCGCAGCGCCGTGGTCACCCGGCCCGACCCGCCGCCGCCGACCACGAACTCCCCGTCCGGGAAGCGGACCGTGCCGATCGGGGTGATCACCGCGGCGGTGCCGCAGGCGAACACCTCGCGCAGCCGCCCGCTGGCCGCGTCCGCCTGCCAGTCGGCGAAGCTCACCGGCCGCTCCTCGATCCGGTGTCCGGCGTCCTGGGCCAGCCGCAGCACCGACTCCCGGGTGATGCCCGGCAGGATGGTGCCGGTCAGCGGCGGGGTGACCAGCGTGTCGTCGTCGTAGACGAAGAAGACGTTCATGCCGCCCAGCTCGTCGACGAAGCGTCGCTCCACGGCGTCCAGGAAGACCACCTGGTCGCAACCGTGCTCGATCGCCTCGGCTTGGGCGGCGAGCGAGGCGGCGTAGTTGCCGCCGCACTTCGCCGCGCCGGTGCCGCCCGGCGCGGCGCGGGTGTAGTCCGGCGAGACCCAGACGGTCACCGGCTTGACCCCGCCGGAGAAGTAGGACCCGGCCGGGGACGCGATCACCACGTAGAGGTATTCGTTGGCCGGGCGGACGCCCAGGAAGACCTCGCTGGCGAACATGAACGGCCGCAGGTAGAGGCTGCTGTCCTCGTCCTCGGGGATCCACTCCCGGTCGATCTCGATCAGCTTGCGCAGCGAGTCGACGAACGTCGCCTCGGGCAGCTGTGGCATCGCCATCCGCCGGGCCGAGTCGGCGAACCGGGCGGCGTTCGCCTCCGGCCGGAACATGGTGACCCCACCGTCGGCGGTGCGGTACGCCTTCATCCCCTCGAAGATCTCCTGCGCGTAGTGCAGGACGGCGGCGGCCGGGTCCATCGGGATCGGGGCCCGCGCCTCGACCCGGGCGTCGTACCAGCCCTTGCCGTCGGCGTAGCGCACGGTGACCATGTGGTCGGTGAAGACCCGCCCGAACCCGGGGTTGGCCAGCAGGGCTGCCCGGTCGGCGGCGGATACCGGCGCGGGATTCGGACGGATCTCGAAGTCGAGCTTGTCACCACCGCTCATTGCGCTGACCTCCCTGCGGGACGACGGCACACGGGTCCGCGTGCCGAGAACACGGTGCGAGAAACTTACCCCGAACGGTCGTTCAGCGGGTAGCGCCGCCCGGGCGCGCTGGCGGCCGGCGGCGGCACATCCCGATGAGCCGCGGAGGGCGACGGCGGGACCGGCCGGTGGTCCGGCGGCGACCGGAACCGACCGTCACGGCCGGTGCCGACGCGGGCGGACGCGGTCGGGGCTCTCGGGGGTACGGGGCTCAGCCTGCGGCGTGTGCGGCCAGCCGGTCCCCGACCTCCTCGGTGCGTACCGGTACGCCGGGTACCCGACCGGCCAGCTCGGCGCCGACGGCGGCGGTGATCCGGGCCGCGGCGTCGGCGTGGCCGAGCTGGTCGAGCAGCAGGGCGGCGGAGAGCACGGCGGCGACCGGGTCGGCGAGGCCGCGGCCGGCGATGTCCGGCGCGGAGCCGTGCACCGGCTCGAACATCGACGGGTACGTCCCGTCCGGGTTGATGCTGCCGCTGGCGGCCAGCCCGATGCCGCCGGTGACCGCGGCGGCGATGTCGGTGAGGATGTCGCCGAAGAGGTTGTCGGTGACCACCACGTCGTAGCGCTGCGGCTGGGTCACCAGGAACATCGCGGCGGCGTCCACGTGCTGGTACTCGGTGGTCACGTCGGGGTGCTCGGCGGCGACGGCCTCGAAGGCCCGCGCCCACAGCGATCCGGCGTGGGTCAGCACGTTGGTCTTGTGCACCAGGGTGACCTTGCGCCGTTCCCGGCGTCCCGCGCGGGCGAACGCGTCGCGGATGACCCGTTCCACGCCGTGCCGGGTGTTCAGGCTCTCCTCGGTGGCGACCTCGGCCGGGGTGCCCCGGTGCAGGCTGCCGCCGGCACCCGCGTAGAGGCCCTCGGTGCCCTCGCGGACGACCACCAGGTCCACCTCGCCGGGCTTGACGCCGCCGAGCGGTCCGGCGGTGCCGGGCCACAGCCGGGAGGGCCGGAGGTTGACGTACTGGTCGAAGGCGAAACGCAGCTTGAGCAGCAGCCCGCGCTCCAGCACGCCCGGCGGGACGGTCGGGTCGCCGACGGCGCCGAGCAGGATGGCGTCGTGTCCGGCCAGCTCCTCGAGGACCGAGTCGGGCAGGACCTCGCCGGTGCGGTGGTAGCGTGCCGCGCCGAGGTCGTACTCGGTGGTCCGCACGCCCGGCAGCACGGCGTCGACGACCTTGCGGGCCTGCGCGACCACCTCGGGCCCGATGCCGTCACCGGCCACCACCGCGATGCGTGCCACGTCCTGCTCTCCTTCGCCTAGCCCGTCCGCCCGACCGTACGCCCCCGTCCCGCCTCCCGGTACGAATGTTCCAGAATTCGGGACGGACGGATGCACAGCACCCTCCCAGGTGGCATTCATGAGGCGGTCATCTCCGCTGCCTAGGGTGATGGCCAGCGGGCCGACGGGGGCCCGTGCGCGGCGAGGCGACTGCGGAGCCGTTCGGGCGAGGGAGCGGGTGCGATGCGGATCGACGAGCAGCCACGGACCCGGTGGGTGGACCCGGCGGTCTTCCACCACGGCGGGCGGCCGGACCTGCGGCTCGGCGGACGGCACCACCGGATCGACCGCCCCGGCACCGCGGTCGGCGACCGGATCGACGTGCGGCACACCGTCCGCACCTCCACCGCCGAGTACTCGCTGCTGCTCAACGCCCCCGCCTGGCTCGGTCGCCGGGGCGTCGGCGAGGCACTGCGGGACGCGGTCGCCGAGCTGCGCGCCATCGACCTGACCTACGGCCCGGCCCGCCCGGACAGCCTGGTGTCCCGACTGCGCCGAGGCGAGATCAGCCCCGACTCGTACCCACCGCTGGCCGACCTGGTGGACCGCTGCGCCGCGATGCGCGCGGCCACCGACGGCTGGTTCGACGCGTGGGCGGTGCCGGGCGGCTTCGACCCCGGCGGCCTGCTCGGCGGGTGGGCGGTGGAGCGGGCCGCGGGCCGGCTGCGCGCCGCCGGCATCCACGACTACGCGGTGCTCACCGGCGCGGACCTGGTGGTACGCGGGCACGCCGCGCACGGCGGCCCGTGGCGGGTCGCGGTGCACCACCCGACCGACCGGCGGCGCGCGCCGCTGGTGCTGGAGATGACCGCGGGCGCGGTCGGCACCTCGGGCGTGACCGGCCGGCAGGGGCACGTGGTGGACCCGCACACCGGGGAGCCGGCCGAGCACCTCGTCGCCGCCACCGTCGTCGGCCCGGACCTCGCGGTCGCCGACGCCTACGCGACCGCCCTCTACGCCGCCGGCCCGACCGGGCTGGCCTGGTTCCGCAACGGCTCCGACTATCGCGCGCTCTTCGCCCACCGGCGCTGAACCGCGCGTCGTCCTCTTCCACCGGCCCGGGAGCACCTGGGGGCGGACCGCGATCGGCCCCCACGGCCGCGGCAACGACTGTGAGGGCCGGTCAGCGACGAGTGCGCGTGGCTCGCGCAATCGAGGGGTGCGGGCCGGGCCGACCGGGCGTCGACCGCGTCACCCGAAGACGGGCCCACGTCGCGAATCGGCCGGTGCCGCACCGGTACGCTAGCGAATCGACGCAACTCACCGCAAGAGTCTCCACTACGGACCGTCCGGCCACGACTGGTTCCTCCGACCGGCTGGCCTGCGGCGGGGCAGTTGCGGGCCGGTGAACGAGAAATGGCACTCTGTCCGCCGTGAGTTTCGATCTGAGCGTGTGGGCCCTGACTGACGGGGCGACGCCCGAGGACGTGCGGACAGCGGTACGGCAGTGCCGGCAGGGGCAGCACGTCGACCGCTACCCCGACCCGCGGGTGGTTCGGTTCTACCGGGCGATCACCGCGTCCTATCCGGACCGGCAGCCCACGGCGGACACCCCGTGGGCGGTGGCGCCGCTGCACGCGGCGCACGACCACGTGGAGCTGAACCTGCATCCGGACTGCGCGGACCAGGTGCTGCTCGACATCGAGCGGCTCGCCGGTGAGCACGGGCTGATGCTGTTCGACGCCCAGGACGGCTCGGTCTACCCACCGCCGGCGCGCGTCAACACCTGACGTACCGCCCCGCCGAGGCCGCGCTTTCGGCGCTCGAGGCCGCCCTTTCCGGGAAAGAGGGCCCACGGCGCGCTTCGAGGCCGCTGTTCCCCGAGAGTGCGGCGATCCTGGATGGTGGCAGGGGTACCGACGACGGGAGGGGCCCGGCGGATCGCCGGGCCCCTCCTCGCGGTGCGTTCAGTTCACTCGTCGCGCAGGTCCGCCGCGCTGGCGGCGACCGCCCCGATCGAGTCGGCGGCCGAGGTGAGCAGGTCGGCGCCGAGCGCCTGGTCGACCGTGAGGGTCATCAGGGTCTCCCCGCCGGCCTCCCGGCGGGCCACCTGCATCGCGGCGATGTTGACGCCGGCCTCGCCGAGCAGCGTGCCGACGGTGCCCACCACACCGGGCCGGTCGACGTAGCGCAGGAAGACCAGGATGCCCTCCGCGCCGATCTCCACGTCGAAGCCGTCCACCTCGGTCAGCTTCAGGACGTCCCGGGTGCCGGCGGTGGCGACGGTGCCGGCGACGCTGACCGTGCGACCGTCGGGCAGCGCGCCCCGGACGGTGACCAGGTTCGGGTGGTCGACCGTCTCGACCTGGGTGGTCAGCGTGACATCGACCCCGCGCTCGGCGGCCAGGTGCGGCGCGTTGACGTAGGTGACCTGCTCCTCCACCACCGAGCTGAACAGGCCCTTGGTGGCGGCGAGCTTGAGCACCGAGACGTCGTGGTTGACGATCTCGCCGCGTACCTCGACGGTGACGCTGGCCGCGATGCCACCGGCGACGGCGGTGAAGGCCCGACCCAGCTTCTCGGCCAGCGGCAGCAGCGGCCGGACGTCCTCGGCCACGACGCCGCCGGCCTGCACGTTGACCGCGTCCGGCACGAACTCGCCCTGGAGCGCGAGCTTGACGCTCTTGGCGACGGCCAGCCCGGCCTTGTCCTGCGCCTCGGCGGTGGAGGCCCCCAGGTGCGGGGTGGCCACCACGTTGTCGAAGGCGAACAGCGGCGAGGACGTGCACGGCTCCTTGGCGTAGACGTCCACGCCGGCCCCGGCGACCCGCCCCTCGGCGATCGCGTCGGCGAGGGCCTGCTCGTCGACCAGGCCGCCCCGGGCGGCGTTGACGATCCGGACGCCCGGCTTGACGATCGCCAGTTCCTTCTCACCGATCAGGCCCACGGTCTCCGGGGTCTTCGGCAGGTGGATGGAGATGAAGTCGCTCTCCCGCAGCAGCTCCTCCAGGCCGACCAGGCGGACCCCGAGCTGGGCGGCGCGAGCCGGCTGGATGTAGGGGTCGTACGCGATCAGCCGGGTGCCGAAGGCGGCGATCCGGGATGCGAACAGCACGCCGATGCGGCCGAGGCCGACCACGCCGACGGTCTTGCCCTGGATCTCCACGCCGGTGTACTTCGACCGCTTCCACTCCCCCGCCTTGAGCGCGGCGCTGGCGCTGGCCGTGTTGCGGGCCACCGCGAGCAGCAGCGCGACGGCCTGCTCGGCGGCGGACACGATGTTGGAGGTGGGAGCGTTGACGACCATGACGCCCCGCGCGGTGGCGGCCGGCACCTCGACGTTGTCCAGACCGACGCCGGCCCGCGCGACCACCTTCAGCCGCGGCGCGGCGGCGACCGCCTCGGCGTCGATCTGGGTGGCGCTGCGGACGATGACCGCGTCGGCCTCGGAGAGCGCGGAGAGCAGGGCCGGGCGGTCGGTGCCGTCGACGTGACGGACGTCGAAGTCGTGGGCGAGCACCTCGATGGCGGCGGGAGCGAGTTCTTCGGCGATCAGTACGACAGGAGTCATTGGTCCTCGTAGATGTCGTCAGAGCGGGCGGCGGGGCGGCGGGAAGCGACACTGCGCCCCGCGCTGGTCCGCGCCATGGCCGTCAGGTGCCGGCTGCACACCTACCCGCGATCGTAGGGGGCGGGTTGACCGGCATGTTCCAGCACGCGGGGTGAGTGCCCTCACACAGCGTCGTCGCACGTGCGTCACCCGCCGTTCACCGGCGGCGGCGTGGCGGACGTGCGCTAGAACGGGGAGCCACGTCGCGCGAGAGGAGCAGTCGATGTCGCTCGTGGTCCGGATCGCGCTCCTACGCCCGTTGGCCCGCATCCGTCCACGACGGTGGGGCCCACCGCTGGTCGAGGCGTTGGTCACCCGGTCCCACCTGGTGAGCGGACTGCCGGGCGGGACCGCCCGGCGGGCCGCCGCGGCCGAGGAGGCGGTGGCGTGGGGCCGGCGGCTCGTCGCGGCCCACCCCGAGCGGCACCGGGTGGCGCTGGCCCGCGCGCTGGTGGCCCAAGCGGGCGTGCCGGACGACCGCCCGATGGCCGATGCCGTCGCGCAGCTCACCGAGGCGATCGGGTACGTCGAGGACGTGCCCGACCGGGCCGCCCTGGTCGCGCTGGCCACCGCCCGTGGCCTGCTGGCCAGGAACCGCCACGCGACCGGCGACGTCCGGGAGGCGCTCCGGCTGGCGCTCCGGGCCCGGACCACCTGGGCCGCGGCCGAGCCGCTGGGCCCGGACGAGCGGATGCGTCGGGCGGTGCCGTTGCTGGTGATCGGGGACTGCCGGACGACGCTGGCACACCCGGCGGCGGCCCTCGCCGTCCGGCAGCAGACGTGGGACACCTACCGCCAGCTCTCCCGCTGGCATCGGCTGCGCTGGACGGCCGTCGGGGCGCGCGCGGCGGTGGACCTCGCCGACAGCCTGACCGCGACCGGCCGCCACCGGGAAGCCCTGGACCTGCTGGCCGCCTCCGCGCCGGACCGCGAGCTG
This sequence comes from Micromonospora endolithica, assembly GCF_003626595.1. GTDB lineage: Bacteria > Actinomycetota > Actinomycetes > Mycobacteriales > Micromonosporaceae > Micromonospora > Micromonospora endolithica. Next base: position 427,226 of record NZ_RBAK01000002.1, read on the forward strand.
CTGCGCTCCTTCGCGCCGGAGCACGGGCGCCCACTCGGCGTCGCCGCACTGCTGGTGGAGGCGGTCGGCCGGCGGGAGGCCGGCGAGGCGGAGCAGGCCGAGCGGGCCGCCGCCACCGCGGTCGACCAGGTGCGCCCGCTTGTCGACCGGGCTCCGGGCGTCGACAGCGGCACGTTGGCCGGCGCGCTGCGCGTCCACGGGCAACTCCTGCTCGCATCCGGGCGGCCGGACGACGGTGTCGCGCGGCTCGTCGAGGCGGTGGAGGCGGCCCGGGACCGTAACGAGGTCGAACTGGCCCGGGCGCTGATCCCGCTGGCCGGGGAACACATCAGGGCCGGCCGGTGGGAGCAGACCGAGCCGCTGCTGGAGGAACTGCTCGCGGTCTGCCGCCAGGAGGAGGGCGAGCTGCCCGAGGTCTTCCGCCCGCTGCTGGTCGACGGTCTGCACCTGGTGCTGGCCGTGACCGCGTTCGCCCGCCCGGACGGCAGCACGGTGGCGCCGGACACGCGGGTGGCCGGGATGACCGGTGTGCGGGCCGGACGGGAGGCCGTGGCGCTGGCCCGGAAGCTGGCCACGGCGGATCCGGTCCACCGCCCGACGCTGGGCCGGTCCCTGTTCGGCCTTGAGCGCGCCCTCGACCGGGCCGGTGACGTGGCGGGAGCGGCGGAGCTGCTGCGCGAGTGCGTTGCCGTCCGTCGGGAACTGTCCGCCGAGAACCCGGCGGCGCACCTGGCCGACCTCTCCCAGGCCCTGGGCAACCTCGGCAACCGGCTGCACCGGCTCGGCCTGCTCGACGAGGCGCTGGAGGCGCACCGGGAATCGGTCGCGGTGATCCGCACGGTGGACAGCGGCCTGCCGCCGGCCGAGATCGCCACCGCGTTACGCAACATGGCCCGCACCCTGGCCGCCCTGGACCGCGCCGGGGAGGCCGAGCGCGCGATCACCGAGGCCGACGCCCTGTTCGACACGTGACCGCTGGTCCGCACCAAACGGCGGCCGGCGACCCGACGCCGGGGAGAGCGTCGGGTCGCCGGCCGCTCGGGTGAGGTCAGGCGGTCTCGGTGATCGGGCGGTCCACCCAGCTCATCATGCCGCGCAGCTTCTTGCCGGTCTCCTCGATCGGGTGCGCCGCGCCCTCGGCCTGCCACTTGGCGAAGTTGGGCCGTCCCGCCTCGTCCTCGGCCACCCACTCGCGGGCGAACTCGCCGGACTGGATCTCGCCCAGGATCTTGCGCATCTCCTCCTTGACCCGGGAGTCGACGACCCGCGGGCCCCGGGAGAGGTCGCCGTACTCGGCGGTGTCGGAGATGCTGTACCGCATCTTCGCGATGCCGCCCTCGTACATCAGGTCGACGATGAGCTTCAGCTCGTGCAGGCACTCGAAGTAGGCCACCTCGGGGGCGTAACCCGCCTCGGTGAGCACCTCGAACCCGGTCTGCACCAGGGCCGCCGCGCCGCCGCAGAGCACCGCCTGCTCGCCGAACAGGTCGGTCTCCGTCTCCTCCTTGAACGACGTCCGGATCGCGCCCGCCCGGGTGCCACCGATGCCCTTCGCGTACGACAGGGCCAGCGCGAGGGCGTTGCCGCTGGCGTCCTGCTCGACGGCGACCAGGCAGGGCACGCCCTTGCCGTCGGCGTACTGCCGGCGGACCAGGTGGCCGGGGCCCTTGGGGGCCACCATGGCCACGTCCACCTCGGCCGGCGGCGTGATCAGGCCGTACCGGATGTTGAAGCCGTGGCCGAAGAACAGCGCCTTGCCCGGGGCCAGGTTCGGCGCGATCGACTCGGCGTAGATGGTGCGCTGGGCGGTGTCCGGGGCGAGGATCATGATCACGTCGGCCGCGGCGGCCGCCTCGGCCGGGGTGAGCACCCGCAGGCCCTGCTCCTCGGCCTTGGGCCGGCTCTTGGAGCCCTCCGGCAGACCGATCACCACGTCGACGCCGGAGTCGCGCAGCGACAGCGCGTGGGCGTGGCCCTGGCTGCCGTAGCCGATCACGGCGACCTTCCGGCCCTGGATCAGGCCCAGGTCGGCGTCGTCGTCGTAGTACACCTCAACGCTCATGATTTCCCTTTCGTACGGCGGTGCTCGTCGCCCCGTCGTGGTCGGTGGTGTGGGCTCAGGCGGCGCGCAGCGCCGGACCGGCGGTGATGGAACGCGAGCCGCGCCCGATCGCCACCAGGCCGGACTGGACCATTTCCTTGATGCCGAAGGGCTCCAGGTCGCGCAGCAGCGCGTCGAGCTTGTCGGGGGTGCCGGTGGCCTCGATGGTCAGCGTGTCCGGTGCCACGTCGACCACCCGGGCGCGGAAGAGGCTGACCGTCTCCAGCACCTGCGCGCGGGCCGCGCGGTCCGCGCGGACCTTGACCAGCAGCAGCTCCCGGGCCACCGACACCTGCGGGTCCAGTTCGACGATCTTGAGTACGTTCACCAGCTTGTTGAGCTGCTTGGTGACCTGCTCCAGCGGGGAGGACTCGGCGTTGACCACGATGGTGATCCGGGAGACGTCCGGGTTCTCCGTCTCGCCGACGGCCAGACTGTCGATGTTGAAGCCGCGCCGGGAGAACAGGCCGGAGACCCGGGCCAGGACACCCGGCTTGTTCTCCACCAGCACGGACAAAGTGTGCATCGTCATTTAGATGTCATCCTCGTCGAAGACCGGGCGGACGCCACGGGCGAACATGATCTCGTCGTTGCTGGTGCCGGCGGCGACCATCGGCCACACCATCGCGTCCTTGCCGACCACGAAGTCGATGACCACCGGCGCGTCGTCGATCGCCATCGCCGCCTCGATCGTCTTGTCGACGTCGGCGGCGTTCTCGCAGCGCAGGCCGACGCACCCGAGCGCCTCGGCCAGCTTCACGAAGTCCGGGATGCGGTGCTTGTGGGTGCCCAGCTCGGTGTTGGAGTAGCGCTCGTTGTAGAAGAGCGTCTGCCACTGCCGCACCATGCCGAGGTTGCCGTTGTTGATGACCGCGATCTTGACCGGGATGCCCTCCAGGGCGCAGGTCGCCAACTCCTGGTTGGTCATCTGGAAGCAGCCGTCGCCGTCCACCGCCCACACCACCGTGTCCGGCTTGCCGACCTTGGCGCCCATCGCCGCCGGCACCGCGTAGCCCATCGTGCCGAGCCCGCCGGAGTTCAACCAGGTGTGCGGCTTCTCGTACGAGATGAACTGGGAGGCCCACATCTGGTGCTGGCCGACGCCGGCGACGTAGATGGCGTCCGGGCCGGCGATCTCGCCCAGCCGGCTGATCACGTACTGCGGGGAGAGCGTGCCGTCGGACGGCTCGTCGTAGCCGAGCGGGTAGCGCTCCCGCAGGTCGCGCAGCTGGGTCCACCAGTCCGACAGGTCGGCGGACCGGCCCGCCGCGTGCTCCACCGTGACCGCGGCGATCAGCTCGTCGATGACGTGCCGGGCGTCGCCCACGATCGGGACGTCGACGTGCCGGTTCTTGCCGATCTCGGCCGGGTCGATGTCGGCGTGCACGATCGTGGCGTCCGGGGCGAACGAGTCCAGCTTGCCGGTGACCCGGTCGTCGAAGCGGGCGCCGAGCGCCACGATCAGGTCGGACTTCTGCAGGCCGTAGACCGCGGCGACGGTGCCGTGCATGCCCGGCATGCCCAGGTGCTGATCGTGCGAGTCGGGGAACGCGCCGAGCGCCATCAGCGTGGTGACCACCGGGATGCCGGTCACCTCGGCCAGCTTGCGCAGCCCCTCGGTGGCACCGGCCTTGAGCACGCCGCCGCCGACGTAGAGCACCGGGCGGCGGGCGGTGGTCATCAGCCGGGCCGCCTCGCGGATCTGCTTGCCGTGCGGGTGCAGCGTCGGCCGGTAGCCGGGCAGGTCCAGCGTCGGCGGCCAGGCGAACGTGGTGGCCGCCTGGAGGACGTCCTTCGGGATGTCCACCAGGACCGGGCCGGGGCGGCCGGTGCTGGCCAGGTGGAACGCCTCGGCCAGCACCCGCGGGATCTCCTCGGCGCTCTGCACCAGGAAGTTGTGCTTGGTGATCGGCAGGGTGATGCCCTGGATGTCCGCCTCCTGGAAGGCGTCCGTGCCGATCGAGGGCCGCGCGACCTGACCGGTGATCGCGACCATCGGCACCGAGTCCATGTACGCGTCGGCGATCGGGGTCACCAGGTTGGTCGCACCCGGCCCGGACGTGGCGATGCAGACACCGACCCGGCCGGTCGCCTGGGCGTAACCGGTCGCGGCGTGCCCGGCGCCCTGCTCGTGGCGGACCAGGATGTGCCGGACCGACGAGTCGTAGAGCGGGTCGTACGCCGGCAGGATCGCGCCGCCCGGGATGCCGAAGACGACCTCGACGCCGAGCGCCTCGAGAGACCGCACGAGCGAGCCGGCACCGGAGACCTGGGCCGGGGCGGGTGTGCGTACCGCCGGGACGGCCGGACCGGCCGCGGTGCGGGCGGCGCCGACGGGGTCGGTGGTGGTCGCCGGCTCGGCGGTGGCGCGGGCCCGCCGGGCGGAGTGGGCGAGTGTCTCGGGCGTGGGTCTCGTCATGGCGGTTCAGGCCTTCGGCTGGAGTGGGTGTGGCTGGGCGGTGCAACGCGGGCGGGGCCCGCGTCGAGCTGTTCCGACGGCAACAAAAAAGCCCTCGTGCAGGATGCACGGGGCCAGCGCACTCTCGACGGAGGAGAGTGCGCTCAGGTAAGTACTCGCAGAGACCGGTAGGACATGCGGTCAAGCCTGACGCATCTCACGCGATGAGTCAACTGATCCCACATGCTGGTTAACGGATCTTCCGTATTCACCCGTTCGGGCACTCGCCGCGCCGCTCTGCCCCTGCTCGGGAGCGGTTTCCAGGGAACGCTGGACAGGCAGCGCCGGTAGCCGGCGGGGCACCGACGGGGGCGTCGCGCTGGGCGGCGCGGAGACCGGGACGGGACGGGCGCCGGGCGAGGTGGCCGCCTCCAGCATCGCCTCCAGGTGCTCCGCGGGCACTCCCCAACCGAAGAGGGCGCCCTGCCCGAAACGGCAACCGGCGGCCACCACGGCGGCCAGCTCGGTGGGGGTGGTCACCCCCTCGGCGATGACCTCCAACCCGAGCTGGTGGCCGAGCCGCATGACGATGTCGACCATCGGCGCGAACGCCGGCCCGTCCCGGCCCACCGGGCGGACCGGCTCGTGCTCGGCGACCAGACTGTGGTCGATCTTGAGGATGTCGATCGGCAGGCGACGGAGCTGGCCCAGCGACGAGTAGCCGGCGCCGAAATCGTCCAGCGCGACCCGCACACCGGTGAGCCGCAGCGCGGTCAGCCGGCGGACCAGCTGGTCCAGGTCGGTGGCCACGGCGTGCTCGGTGACCTCCAGCACCAGCCGCTGCGGCGGCACGTGGTGGGCGCGCAGCGCCTCGGCGACCTGGACGACGTACTCCGGGGCGTGCAGCTCGCGCGGCGACACGTTCACCGACACCCACACGTCGTGGCCGTCGGCCAGCCACCGGGAGAGCTGGTGGCAGGCCTGGTGCAGGACCCAGGCGCCGAGCTGCGCGATCATCCCGCACTCCTCGGCGAGCGGGATGAACTCGTCGGGGCCGACCGTGCCCAGCTCCCGGTTGTGCCACCGGAGCAGCGCCTCCGCGCCGACCGGACGCACCGACGGCAGCGAGGCCACCGGCTGGAACGCCAGCCGCAGCTCGCCGCGGTCGATCGCGCCGCGCAGCTCGTGCTCGACGACGGTACGGCGGCGAAGCAGCTGGTCGTACGCGGCGTCGTAGCGCTCGATCCGGTTTTTCCCGCGCTGCTTGGCGTAGCGCAGCGCCAGGTCGGCGTGGCGTAGCAACAGCTCCACGTCGGGTTCGCCGGCCCACCCGGCGGTGCCGATGCTGACCGACAGGAAGACCGGGCCCTCCGGCTGGTCGTACGCCCCGTGCAGGAGCCCGAGCAACCGCTCGCCGACACGTTCGGCCTCGGTCTGCCCGCCGTGCATGAGCACCGCGAACTCGTCGCCGCCGAGGCGCGCCGCCACGTCGCCCGGGCGCAGGTTGCCGCGCAGCCGCCGCCCCACCTCGGCGAGCACCGCGTCGCCGACGTCGTGCCCGCGCATGTCGTTGACGTTCTTGAAGCCGTCCAGGTCAAGGCTGAGCAGCACGCAGTCGGTGCCCGCCCCGGCGCACCGGTGCAGGGCACGCAGCAGCCCCCGGCGGTTGGCCAGACCGGTCAGCGGGTCGGTGTGGGCCAACTCGCGGAAGTGCGCCTCCCGCTCGGCCAGCCGGTCGGCGTACTTCCGGACGTCGTGCAGCGTCAGGTACTGCCGGGCCACCAGGGCGAACCCCTCCACGCTGCCGGCGACGATCCCCAGCGCGTCGAAACGGCCGTCCTGAACGAGGTGGTACATGGCCGAGGCGGCCATGGCGAACATGGGCAGCACCGCGTACTCGCCGTCGCGGCGGCTCACGTCGACGTCGAACCGGCACGGCGGGCCGAGGCTCCGGTCGGCGAACGCGACGGCGAGCAGCCCGGCGGCGAGCACCGCCGCGCCGGCCAGCGCCACACCGGGACCCGCCTGGCACAGGCCGGCCGCGATGCCCAGACCACCGATGGTGACCCCGGTGCCGCCGCCGGTCAGCGCGGCGAGCCGGCGTCGGGGCGCCGGGGCGCGGAAGACCACGATGAGGGTGAGCCCCGCGGTCAGGGCGGCGGCCACCGTGGCGAGCAGGATCGGCTGGCAGGCCACCGGGGTGGCGTCGCCGAGCAGCCGGGTCGGCCGGGAGAGGAGCACCCACCCGACGAACCACAGCGAGGTCGCCATGATCAGGCCGTCCAGGGCGAGCCGGAGCGCCGCGCCCGCGGTCGGGGCGACGCCGGGCAGCCGGAGCAGGCCGGCGCAGAACAGCAGGCCGCTCGCCGCGACACCGAGCGAGACCACCGAGGCCCAGCCGGTCCGGGGTACGTGTGCCTGGCCGTGGTGCCCGGCGGCGGTGAGCGCCACCACCAGCCCGACCAGCACGCTCACCAGCGCGAACACCGCGGCGGCGACGATCAGCAGGTATGCCTGCCGGTACTGCGGGGACCGACGCCGGGCGACACCGGCCAGCAGCACGGCGGCCACGGCGGCGCCAAGGCCGCTCAGCACCGCGACGGTGACCATGGCCGGGGAAGCGTGCACGTCCCCAACTGTGCCGGATGCTCGCCCTCCGTGGGGGGTCGGGTGTGCATCTGTTGAGACACGGCCCGTGCACCGACCGGTCGGTCCGCCGGCGGTGCCAGACTGGTACACATGCCTGAGCTGCGGTCGAAGACCTCCACGCACGGTCGGATGATGGCCGGCGCCCGGGCCCTGTGGCGGGCCACCGGGATGACCGACGACGACTTCGGTAAGCCGATCGTCGCCATCGCCAACAGTTTCACCCAGTTCGTACCCGGCCACGTCCACCTCAAGGACATGGGTGGCCTGGTCGCCGAGGCGGTGGCCGAGGCCGGCGGGGTGGGGCGGGAGTTCAACACCATCGCCGTCGACGACGGCATCGCGATGGGCCACGGCGGCATGCTCTACTCGCTGCCCAGCCGTGAGTTGATCGCCGACGCGGTGGAGTACATGGTCAACGCGCACTGCGCGGACGCCCTGGTCTGCATCTCGAACTGCGACAAGATCACCCCGGGGATGCTGCTCGCCGCACTACGGCTCAACATCCCCACCGTCTTCGTCTCCGGCGGCCCGATGGAGGCCGGCAAGACGACGGCGATCGACGGCGTCGTGCACGGCAAGATCGACCTGATCGACGCGATGATCGCCTCGTCCAACGAGTCGGTCACCGACGACCAGCTCGGCGAGATCGAACGCTCCGCCTGCCCGACCTGCGGCTCCTGCTCCGGCATGTTCACCGCCAACTCGATGAACTGCCTCACCGAGGCGATCGGGCTCGCCCTGCCCGGCAACGGCTCCACGCTGGCCACCCACGCCGCGCGCCGGTCGCTCTTCGTCGAGGCCGGCCGCACCGCCGTGGAGATCGCCAAGCGGTGGTACGACGGCGACGACGCCTCGGTGCTGCCCCGCGCCATCGCCAACCGGGACGCGTTCGAGAACGCGGTCGCCCTGGACGTGGCCATGGGCGGGTCGACCAACACGATCCTGCACCTGCTCGCCGCCGCCCGCGAGGCCGAGCTGGACTTCGACGTGGCCGCCATCGACGCGGTCTCCCGGCGGGTGCCCTGCCTGGCCAAGGTCGCGCCGAACTCCCCGCAGTACCACATGGAGGACGTGCACCGGGCCGGCGGCATCCCCGCCATCCTCGGCGAACTGGACCGCGCCGGCCTGCTGCACCGCAACGTGCACAGCGTGCACTCCCCCGACCTGGACCGGTGGCTCGCCGACTGGGACGTCCGGGGCGGGTCACCGACGCCCGAGGCGCTGGAGTTGTTCCACGCCGCGCCGGGCGGGGTGCGCACCGTCGAACCGTTCTCCACCACCAACCGCTGGTCGACGCTGGACACCGACGCCGCCGGTGGCTGCATCCGGGACCGGGCGCACGCGTACAGCGCCGACGGTGGCCTGGCGATCCTGCACGGCAACCTGGCCCCGGACGGTTGCGTCGTCAAGACCGCCGGGGTGCCCGAGGAGTGCCTCACCTTCCGGGGCCCGGCGAAGGTGTACGAGTCGCAGGACGACGCCGTCACCGCCATCCTGGCCAAGCAGGTCGTCGCCGGTGACGTGGTGGTGATCCGCTACGAGGGCCCGAAGGGCGGCCCCGGCATGCAGGAGATGCTCTACCCCACCTCGTTCCTCAAGGGCCGGGGCCTGGGCCGGGCCTGCGCACTGCTCACCGACGGCCGGTTCTCCGGCGGCACCTCCGGCCTGTCCATCGGACACGTCTCCCCCGAGGCCGCCTCCGGCGGGCTGATCGCCCTGGTCCGCGACGGCGACGAGATCGTCATCGACATCCCCGGCCGCTCGATCGAGCTGGACGTGCCATCGGACGAGTTGGCGGCGCGACGGGTGGCCGAGGAGAAGCGCGACAGGCCGTACACGCCGACGGATCGGCAGCGGCCGGTGTCGGCGGCGCTGCGCGCGTACGCCTCGATGGCCACCTCGGCCAGCGACGGCGCCTACCGCCGCGTCCCCGAGTGAAAGGAAGGGCCCCTTCCTAACGCCTCGTGCATAGGAAGGGGCCCTTCCTAACGAACACCCGGTGCTCCTCGCTGTCTCATCCAGGACTGATGGGTACGGGCGGGGCGCCCACCTCACTAGGCTCCGGGACGGCGGGAGGGTCTCGCGATCCACGCAGTCCGGAGGCTGGCGCTATGCATGCACGACGCAAGGCGGGAAGGCGCCTGCTCACCACGTTGGCCGCGGTGGCGGTGATCCTCTTTGCCTCGACCGGTGCGGCGGCTGCTCCGGCCACCGCGACGACGGACTCCCGGGAGCGTGCCACCGCCATTCTTCTGGAGCCCCCGCGGGTGGTGCGCATCTTTCACGACTGGGGTGCACGATTCCTCGACGCTCATGAGATTTCGTCGCTGGACTACAACGTCGTCACCAGACCACTGCAGGAGAACAACACCCAGCTGTGGCTGCTGACCGACAAGGGCTTCGGCCAGTACACGATCATGCAGCTGAGCAGTGGTCGCTACCTCGACGCCCACGAGATCGCCAGCCTTGATTTCCGGGTTGTCACGCGTCCGCAGCAGAACGACACCACCCAGCTCTGGCGCCTGACGAACCTCGGCGGCGACTACCACACGATCCAGCAGGTCAGCAGCGGCCGGTTCCTGGACTCCTACCATTCCAGCTCGCAAGACTTCCGGGCCGTCACCCGTCCGGCAAACACCACCGGGTCGCAGCAATGGCGGATCAATTGTCGTAACGCGACCACGTGCTGATCGCCGCATCGGGAGTCGACCACGGCACCGGGTCTGGTCTCCGCCGCGATCTCCTCGCGGGACGACCCGGCCTCGCCGCCGCCCATCTGGCGGAGCCTGACGTGGCTCATCACCCGAGCGAAACCCGTAGCGTCTAGCGCAGGACCCCGTAGGACCGCCGGTGGAGGTCCACGTCGAGGGCCACCACGCCGACTCCGCCTTCGGTATCCTGCCGAACGGTGTCGGGGAGGTGATCGTGAGTTACGCGGCGTTGATCAGGCCGGTGGTCGACCGGGTCTACGCGGGCGCGAGTCTCACCGCACGGCCCGCGATCCGGGCGTACTACGAACAGCGCGGCCTGCGGCCGGGCTTCGAGGTGAGCTTCTCCTTCGGGCTGCTCGCCCGCCCGATGCCCGCCGGGGCACTCACCGACGCGCTGGTCTACACCAGCGGCGACATGACCGGGGAACTCGACCAGGGTGTGGCCACCGTCGACGCCGAGGGCGCATGGCACCTCACCCCGCTCGGCCGGGAGTTGGCCCTGACCGCGCAGCGGACGATCGCCGAGGCGGCCGAGGAGCGGTGGGGCGCCGCACCGGACTTCCTGCCCCGGCTGGCCGACCTGGTCGGGCGGCTGTTGACGCACGGGCTGACCACCGGCGGGCCCGCGTTCCGGGCGGTGGCGCCGGTGTACGAGCCACCGGACGCCCCGGCCGCGCTGCGGCTGACCGCCCGGCTCGGCGCGCTGCGGCACCACCGGGCCGACGCCCACCGGGCAGCGTGGCGGGCGGCCGGGCTGACCGTGGACGAGATCCGGGCGCTACCGGACGGGCCACGACGGCGGGCGATCGAGGACGACACGAACCGCCGGGACGAGCCGATCTACGCTGCCCTGACCGCCGACGAACGGCTGGAACTGCTCGCCGGCCTCGGCGCCCTGCCCAACTGATCCGGCAGGCGACCCCCGCCTGCGGGAGGCGGGGGCCGCGTACCAGCCCGACGGGGCCGGCCTGTCCGGGCTGCCGCATCCGCGACGACCGGAAGGACTACCCGGCGAACAGCGTCCCGAGATCCTTGTATGCCTGGTCGAAGCGGGCCATCGCCGCCTCGATGTTGGGCTCCGGGTGCGGGTCACCGAGCGCCAACTGCATCAGCCCGAGCCCGCCAGCGAGGTTCTCCCCGCTCGCCACCAGCGACGGCTGAGGATCCGGGTCACCAAGGAACTTCTCGTTCTTCACATCCGCCCAGCCGACCTGGTCGAGCTTCACCTCCGAGCCGTCCAGCAGTTTCGCCGACGACCAGAAGTTCTCCGTCGCCGTCTCCCGCAGGCGCCTGGCCTTGACCGGGTCCGCCGCCTGCGCCGCCTCCCCCAGCAGCGACAGCCCTCGACCCAGCCGGTCCAGGTACTCGAATCGCTTCTCCGGGTCGACCCGGTCCCACAGGTCGAAGACCGGCGGGCAGGTCAGGCACTCGACCGGCCCGATCGGCTTGGGCGTGAACTCCGGCAGATAGATCGTGTGACAGTCGAAGATCGGCCGACCGCCGATGGTGCCGACCATGAAGCAGATTGTCACCGGCCGACCAGAAGCGCTGGCCGCGGTGGGCGGCACCAGCAGCGTCGCGGTGACGACGAGCGCCATCGCGAGCAGCATTCGCCGGACACGAATCATGTAATGCCTCCTACGGGAAGGGCGATGTCCAAGACAAGCCGATTCAAGCGCAGGAATCTCCCAGGGGATAGGAGCATGTCAATGATCGGCCGCTGTCGCGTCTGCGCTGTTTTCGGGGTTGCGGAAGCCGTAGGCGTCGCGGGCGACGTCTTGATGACCCGGTCGGTCCCTTCCGGGCGAGGTGGTCCCACCCGGCCCAGCCGAGCAGCTCCGTGCCGTCGCTCGGGCGCTTCCAGGCGGTCGAGCAGCCAGTCGCGCAGCGCCTCGGCCCGCATGGCATCCCAGCCGTCGGTGACTCAGCGCCGCCTGCACTCCGGCCGACCCCGCGCACGGTACGCGGCCCCACCCGACGTGGGGGCCGCGTACCGCCCGCCTACTCGGCGCGCAGGTTGTCCAGCCGGTGGGTGCCGGGGCTGACCCAGATCAGCACTCCGCGTACGTCGGCGAGGGCCGCCTGATCGCAGGACATCTCGTCGAGCAGGTCCACCTCCACGGTCGTGGTGGTCCCCTGCGGTACCCAGCCGAACACCGACTGGCACCACGTGAACCCGTCACCGGTCTGCATGGCGATCGCCGACGAGGTGCCCGCCGACACCGAGCTGCGCAGGTCGTAGCGCAGGACACCGGAGGCGGACAGGTCGACCGGCGACGGAAGCGTCACCCCGAACCAGCCGCCGCCCGTGGCGGTGACCTCCAGGGCGGCCGAGCCGTGGGTGGCGAAGGAGGCGGTCTGCGCGACGGTGCCGGCGTCGGTCTGCCAGTCGCCGGGAGCCCAGCCCTCCACGCCGGTCTCCCAGCTCGCGAGCCGGATCGGGTCGCCGGGGGCGGGCTTGACGGTGACGGTCAGCTCGGCGACGTTCGACCGACGACCGGCGCGGTCCCGGACGGTGTACGACGCGACGGCCCGCCCCTGGAACCCGTCCGCCGGGGTGAAGACGACCGCCCCGGACGCCGTGGCCACGAACCGGCCGCCCGTCACGGACGTGGCGCGCTGCTGTCCGCGCATCGCCGGGTCGAGGTCCAGGGTGGATGGTCGGAGGCTGCCCGCGTACGCGATGTCGTTGGTTGTCGGGGTGAGGGTGACCGGCGTGCCGGCCTGGGTGACCGCGGTGTCGTGGTCGGCGACCGGTGGTCGCGGCCGGAAGCCGCGGCGGATCCGGTCCCCGGCGTTGGCGAGGGTGGTGCAGACCGGGCTGGGGCAGTAGACGGTGTAGCCGTCGTAGTCCGGGTAGGGGGTGCCGTCGTCCTGGACGCCGGAGAGGATCCAGTAGAGGAAGCCGGCGCCGCCGGTGCGGATGAACGCGTCGGTCCACCGCTGGTAGACGGGGTTGCGGGTGGCGCGGTCGCTCCAGCCGAACTCGCCCAGCAGGGCCGGCTTGCCGATCCGCCGCGCCTCGCGGTTGTGCCGCTCGATCCACGCGACACCCCAGTCGGCGTCGGTGCCCCAGTGGTCCGGGTAGAGGTGGTAGCCGAGCACGTCGACCGCCGGCAGTGACGCGAGCGCGACCGAGTCGACGCCCTCGCCACAGTTGACCGTCCAGTCCGCGGCGGCCGGGTCGTCGCAGAAGAAGCCCTCGTCGCCGACGCCGATCAGGTGCCGCCGGTCGATCGACCGGAGGTGCCGGCTCATCTCGTCGGCCCAGGCGGTGATCGTGTCGGTGGAGCACTCCGGGGAGGTCGGGTAGACCCCGGAGCCCTTGCACCGCGGCTCGTTGGCCAGTTCCCAGGACAGGATCGTCGGGTCGTCCTTGTAGGCCACGCCGGTGATCGTGTTGACCCGGTTGAGCAGGTGCGACGCCCAGTCGCGGTACCAGCCCCGGATCACCGGGTCGGTGTAGAAGTCGTCGTGGTGGTCGGCGCCGCGCCAGCGGACGTACTGGTCCATGCCGCCGAAGTCCCGCCAGTTGTTGACCAGCGGGATGACCACCCGGATCCCGTGCCGCCGGGCCGAGGCGAGCACCCGGTCGAGGCGTTCCAGGCCGTCCGGGCCGTCGTGGAGGGCCGGCCGCTGTCCGTCCCAGTGCTGGAACCACACCCCGTCGGACGGGCCGGCCACCGAGTCGGTGCCGCCCGGGGTGCCGATGTCGAGGAAGCCCCAGTGCCGCAGCACGGTGAACCCGGCGGCGCGCGCGTCGGCGAACACGTCGTCGACCATCGCCGGTGACTTGTACATCAGGTAGTAGTTGTTGGTCCCGGCGAACCGGAACGGTTTGCCGTCCAGCACCAGCCGGTCGCCCCGCCGGGTCACGAACCCGCCACCGTGCCGGCCGACGGCGTCACCGGCCACCGTCGCGTTCCCGGCCGCCGCCGCGTTCCCGGCCGCCGCCGCGTTCCCGGCCGCCGCCGTGGGCGCGCTGGCGGGTGGAACGCCCGCCGTCGTGGGCGCGGCGGTGGCGGGCGCGGCACCCGCCGTCGCCACCAACCCCGCAAGTGCCAGCAGTACGCCGGCAAGCCTTCTCCGCATCGTCGTCTCCTTCGGGCGCGGGTTAGGAAGGGACCCTTCCTCTACACCAGGCGTTAGGAAGGGGCCCTTCCTTTCATGTCGTTGACGCAGCGCAGCACCGGGCGGGTGGTCAGCGCGGCCGGGTCGAGCGGCGTGCCGGAGCGCACGGTGAACGTCGCCGACTCCCCCGGCAGCAACGTCACCAGCGCCTCGTCCACCTCGGCCGACGCGTCCAGCCGGTCCGGGAACAGGGTCAGGTCCCGCAGCACGCTCCGGGCGGTCACCCGGACCCGCTGACCGCCGTCCACCGGCTCCACCACCGCGTCGAGGGCCGGCGCCGGCCACCGGACGTCACGGTCCTCGGCGAAGAGCCACAACGCCCGCTCGGCCCCGTCGCCCGCGTCGGCGACCAGCAGCTCACCCCGGGGCTCGTCCGGCCCCGCCAGGTCCGCCGGCAGCACCAGCGTGACCGAGGCGTACGCGGGCACGTCGACCTCCAGCGTGGCCTTCGCCCGGGGTTCACCGTCCAGGGTGGATCGGGTGACGGTGACCGGGGTCCGCCACCGGTCGGCCGTCTCGTTGACGGCGACCACGGCCAGCCCGTCGGGGCGCGGCTGGACGGTGAGCAGCCGGTCGGCGTACGCCCGGCGCACCGCGTACCACATCGGCTTGCGCCGGCCGTCGCCGTCGACCGCCGACCAGGAGGTCACCGGCCAGCAGTCGTTGAGCTGCCAGAAGATGGTGCCGGAGCAGACGTCCCGGTGGGACCGGAAGTGTTCGATGCCGACCTGCATGGCGCGGGCCTGGACGAGCTGGGTCAGGTAGTGCCAGTCGTCGAAGTCGGCCGGCGCGGGCAGGTGCGCGTCGACGCCCCGCTGGAGCTTCAGGTCGCCGTCGATGGCCTTCTGATGGTGGGCCATGCCCGGCGAGTCGTGCGCGAGCGGATCGTCGGAGAGCGCCCGACGCAGGGTCGCGTACGCCGGGGGCGCCTGCCAGCCGAACTCGGCGACGAAGCGGGGAACGTACGCCCGGTACTTCGTGTAGTCGTCGGTGTTCCACACGTCCCAGATGTGCGTGGTGCCGTACGCCGGGTCGTTGGGGTGGATCTCCTCGCTGCCCGACCAGGGGCTGCCCGGCCAGTACGGGCGGGTCGGGTCCAGCTCGGCGACGGTACGCGGCAGCACGTCGAGGTAGTAGCCCCGTCCCCAGGTGCGCCCGGCGAGGGGCTCCTGCCAGTCCCAGTCGTGCCAGCCCCAGATGTTCTCGTTGTTGCCGGTCCAGAGCACCAGCGACGGGTGCGGGGCGAGCCGCACCACCTGTTCGGCGGCCTCGGCGGCCACCTCGGCGGCGATCGGCTCCTCCTCCGGGTACGCCGCGCAGGCGAAGAGGAAGTCCTGCTGGACGAGGACGCCGAGGCTGTCGGCGAGGTCGTAGAAGTCCTCCGACTCGTACCGGCCGCCGCCCCAGACGCGCAGCAGGTTGATGTTCGCGCCGACCGCCTGGTCGAACCGGTGGGCCAGCCGCTCCCGGGTGATCCGGGTGGGGAACGCGTCGTCGGGGATCCAGTTGACCCCCCGGACGAAGACGGGAACGTCGTTGACGTGCAGGGTGAACGCGGCGCCGTGCGGGTCGGGCGTGGTGTCCAGGTGTACCGACCGGAAGCCGATCCGCCGGTTCCACGCGTCCAGGGTGCCGCCGTCCGGCCCGGCCAGGGTCACGTCGAGGTCGTGGCGGGCCTGGTCGCCGTACCCTCGGGGCCACCAGAGCGCGGGCTCGCGGACGCTGACGGTCAGCACGGCGGCCCGCTGCCCGGCCGGGATGGTCGCCTCGGCGGCACCCCCGGCGACCGCGGCCCGCACGGTCAGCGGCGTGTCGGTGGCGCGTTCCACCTCGACGTGCAGCTCGACCCGGCCGTCGGTCCCGTCGACGGTGACCAGCGGCCGGACGGTGGCCAGCCGGGCGGAGGACCAGGCGTGCAGCCCGATCGACTGCCAGATGCCGGCGGTGACCAGGGTCGGCCCCCAGTCCCAGCCGAAGTTGCAGGCCATCTTGCGGATGAACGGGAACGGCTCCGGGTACGCGTTGGGCCGGTCGCCGAGCCGGTCACGCTGCGCCTCGGCGTAGCGGTACGCGGAGTCGAACCGGACCGAGAGGGTGTTGCCGGTCGGCCGTAGCGACGCGCCGACGTCGAAGCGGTAGCCGCGGTGCATGTTCGCGGTGCGGCCGACCTCGACGCCGTTGACGGTCACCGTGGCCACCGTGTCCAGGCCGGCGCAGACCAGGTCGACCCGGTCGTGGTCGCCGTCGGGCGCGTCGAAGCTGGTCTGGTAGACCCAGTCGGTGCGCCCGATCCAGGCCAGCGCGGTCTCGTTGTCGTCCAGGTACGGGTCGGGGATCAACCCGGCGGCGAGCAGGTCGGTGTGCACGCAGCCGGGCACGACAGCCGGCACCGGCGTCCCGGCGATCTCCGGCGGCACCTGCCGGCCGGGCTCGGCCCGCAGCGTCCAACCCTCGTGCAACAGCGTGGAACGGCTCACGACTTCACCGCGCCTTCCATGATTCCGCGGACGATCTGGCGTCCGCCGATGAACAGCATGACCAGCAGGGGGACGGTGGCGATGAACGCGCCCGCCAGCACCCGCCGGTAGATCACGTAGTTGCCGCTGGCCAGGTCCGACACGGCGACCATCGAGGTCGGGAAGTCGGTGCCGCTCAGGGTGATCAGCGGCCACTGGAACTCGTTCCAGGTCGCCACGAAGGTGAGCAGGCCGAGTACCGCCAGCGCCGGCCGGATCGCCGGCAGCACGATGCTGGCGTACACCCGCATGGTGGTGGCGCCGTCCACCCGCGCCGACTCGACCAGCTCGTCGGGGACCGTGTTGACGATGAACTGGCGCATGTAGAACACGCCGAAGGCGGTGACCAGGCCGGGGGCGATCACCGCCAGCAGGGTGCCGTTCCAGCCGAGTTTGCCCATCACGATGTAGAGCGCGACGATGCCGAGCTGGTTGGGCACGGTCAGGGTGAGCACCACGAAGAGCATCAGCACGTTGCTGCCCCGGAACCGCAGCTTGGCGAAGGCGAAGCCGGCCAGCGAGCAGAAGAACAGCACCGAGGCGGTCACCACGGACGACACGATGAGGCTGTTCACCAGGGAGGCGGCGAAGTAGACGTCCTGGAGGGAGAAGACCTCCCGGACGTTGGTCATGAACTGGTCGCCCGGCACCACGGCGGGCGGCAGCTTCGCCAGCGCCTCGTCGTTGCTGGTGGCGATGACCAACATCCAGTACAGCGGGAACGCGGCGAACAGCATGGTCAGGGCCAGGAACAGGTAGGTCCAGATGCCGGCCGGGGTGTCCTGCGGCGCCCGCCCGACCACGCCGGCTCTGCGCGCGCTCATCGGCGTCTCCTTCCGTTCGCGGCTGCGGTACTCCGCTGCGCTGCGTTCCTCGCGCTCACCGCTTACCTCCGGACAGGCGGTTGGTCAGCACGTAGTTGATGCCGGCGACGACCAGGATGATCAGGAAGAGCGCCCAGGACATCGCGGCGGCGTAGCCGAGGTTCAGGTCCTTCCAGCCGACCTTGTAGATGAGTTGGGCGATGGTCTGCCACTCGCCGTTCGGCCCGCCGGTGGCGATCTGCGCGTTCTGGTCGAACAGCATCGGCTCGGTGAAGAGCTGGAGCCCGCCGATGGTGGAGAGGATGACGGTGAACAGCACCACCGGCTGGATCATCGGCACGGTGATCCGCCAGAGCTGCTTCCACTGACCGGCGCCGTCGATCGCGGCGGCCTCGTAGACGTCGCGTGGGATGGACTGCATCGCGGCCAGGTAGAGCAGCGCGTTGTAGCCGATCCACTTCCAGTTGACCATCGTCGCGATGGCGATCCAGGAGTGCAGCTTGTCGGCCCGCCAGTCGATCGGGTCGTCCGGACCGCCGACGCCGAACAGGCCGAGGGCCCAGTTGGCCATGCCGAACTCACGGGAGAAGAAGACGCTGAACACCATCGTGGAGGCGACGATCGGCGTGATGTAGGGCAGCAGCACCCCCACCCGCCACCAGGTCTGGGCCCGCAGTTTTCGGTTCAGCAGCGAGGCGACCACCAGCGCGAGCAGCAGCTGCGGCACGGTCGACAGCAGGAAGATACCGAAGGTGTTGTAGAGGGCGTTCCAGAAGTCCTCGTCGCCGACGAGCCGGCTGAAGTTGTCCAGGCCGGCCCAGTACGGCAGCGTCGGGTCGTCGAGCCGGTAGTTGCGCAGCGAGACCACGGCGTTGAACAGCAGCGGGAAGAGCCCGAAGACGAAGAACAGCACGAAGAACGGGGCGATCATCAGGTACGGCATGTAGCGCATGTCGAAGCGGTACAGCCGGTTGCGCCAGGTCATCCGCCGTTCGTCGGCCGGGGTGTTCCCGCGCTCGGGCGCGGGTCGGTGCCCCGGCGGCGTCGGTGCGGCACGGGTGGTGGACATCGGTTCACTCCATCGGCCGGGGTGGGGACGGGGACGGGTGGTGGCGGAGCGGCGGGGCCGCTCCGCCACCGGGCGGCAGGATCAGGACCTGGCCGCCTTCTCGGCCTCCTTGACCACCTCACCCCAGGCGGCGTCCGGCTTCAGCGTCTTGTTCTCGACCCGCCGGATGACGTTCTCCACCGCGACCCGGGTCGGTCCGTGCTTCTTCCCGAAGTACTGCGGGGTCAGCCCCTGCGCCATCTTCGGGAAGATCTGGCCCACCGGGGCGTCGTTGAAGAACGGGTTCTTGAAGTCGGCGATCGCCGGGTCGGAGTAGAGCGCCGGCTGCGAGGGCAGGTTGCCGACCTTCTTGAAGATCTCGATCTGCTGTTCCGGCTGGACCAGCCACTCCACGAACTTGTACGCCTCGTCGACGTTCTTGCCCTGCTTGGGGACGGTCAGGAACGAGCCGCCCCAGTTGCCGCCGCCGCCGGGCACCGTCGCGATGTCCCACTTGCCCTCGGTGCCGGGGGCGGTCTGCTTGATGTGCCCGAGCATCCAGGCCGGGCAGGCGAGCACCGCGAACGCGCCACTGGTGAAGCCCTTGTCCCAGTCGGCCTGGAAGCTCACCAGGTTGGCCGAGAGACCGGACTGGACGGCCTTGACGGTGTAGTCGAAGGCGACCTTGGGGCCGGGCTCCAACTGGAGCTGGTCCTGCTCGTTGTAGAAGCCGACCTGCTGCTGGGCGAGGATCGGGTTGAACAGGTTCGTGCCGGCGTCGACGAACTTCTTGTTGGTCTTGGCGGTGTACTGCTGGCCGACCTCGACGAACTTGTCCCAGGTGGGCCAGAGGGCGGAGACCTGGTCGCGTGCGGTCGGCAGCCCGGCGGCCTTGAAGAGGTCGGTCCGGTAGCACATGGCCAGACCGCCGACGTCGGTGCCGAGGCCGATCTGGGTCTTGCCGTCGGCCGACAGGGACTGCTTCCACTTCCAGGGCAGGTACTTGCTCTCGTAGGAGGCGGCGCCCTTGTCCAGCAGGTTGACGAACTTGTCGGCCTGGCCCCGGAACTGGACCATGAAGCCCTCGTCGATGGCGGCGATGTCCGGTGCGCCGTTGCCGGCGATCAGCTTCTTCTGCAGGTCCTCGTGCTGGGCGTTGTACTCGCCCGAGTTCAGCTGGATCTTGACGTTCGGGTTCGCGGACTCGTACTTCGTCTTGAGGTCCTGGAGCCCGAAGTCACCCCAGAAATTGATCTTCAACGTGACCTGGCCGTCGGCCGCGTCCGACCCGCCGGTGGTGCTCCTGCCGCTACACGCCGCCACCATGGCCAGACTGACGGCGCCCACGGCGACCGCCCGGGCCCAGTGCGTCCAGGACCGTCTCATGTCATCCTCCGCGCGAAAGTGGGAACGCCCCTGACATCGAGAGACGTTGACTGAACCGGATAAGTGACGCCACCGTACGACCCGACTTCGGGCGTGTCAACGGCCGGTTAACAGCGGGGCACCAGGAGGCCTTCGATCGATCGATGGGAGCGCGACCATGCGTGGTTAAGCGCTCTTCCGCGCAGCATCCACCATTACCCGCCGTTCCTTAACCGGCCCGGGGTCCGTAGGCTTAACCGAGCAAGTTGGTCGCCCGGCCGCGTAGCGCCGGACGGGGTCGACCATCGACCGCCGACACCCGTAGCGTGACCTCCGCGCCGGGGAGCCGGCACAGGCACGACCGCCCGGTCCGGGCGGAGAGAAGGAGTGCGCCGGTGAAGCGGCCGACCATCGCCGACGTCGCCCGTCGCGCCGGGGTGTCCAAGGGTGCGGTGTCCTACGCGCTCAACGGCCAGCCCGGGGTCTCCGCGGCGACCCGGCAACGGATCCTCGCCATCGCCGCGGAGATCGGTTTCAACCCCAGCAGCGCCGCCCGCGCCCTGTCCGGATCCACCGCCGACGCGGTCGGCCTGGCCCTGTGCCGACCCGCCCGCACGCTCGGCATCGAGCCCTTCTTCATGGAGCTGATCAGCGGCGTCGAGGCGGAGCTGTCCGCCCGGTCGTACGCGCTGACCCTCCAGGTCGTCGCCGACCAAGACGCGGAGATCGCGGTCTACCGGCGCTGGTGGGGCGAGCGGCGGGTGGACGGCGTCCTCGTCTGCGACCTGCGCGCCTCCGACCGGCGGGTGCCGGCGCTGGAGGAGCTGGGTCTGCCGGCGGTGGTGATCGGCGGTCCGGGCGGCACCGGCCAGTTGGCCAGCGTCTGGTCCGACGACGCGGCGGCGCTGGTCGAGACCGTGGAATACCTGACCGCCCTCGGCCACCGCCGCATCGCCCGGGTCGGCGGCCTGCCCGACCTGCTGCACACCGAGATCCGCACCGAGGCGTTCGCCCGGGTGTGCCGCCGACTCGACCTGCCGGACGCGGTGACCGTCCCGTCGGACTACACCGGCGAGGAGGGCGCCCGCGCCACCCGACGCCTGCTCAGCACGCCGGACCGGCCGACCGCGGTGATCTACGACAACGACGTGATGGCGATAGCGGGCCTGTCGGTGGCCCAGGAGATGGGGCTGGGCGTGCCCGCCGACCTGTCCATCGTGGCCTGGGACGACTCGCCGCTGTGTCAGCTCGTGCATCCGTCGCTGACCGCCCTCGGCCGGGACATCCCCGCGTACGGCGCGAACGCGGCCCGGCAGCTCCTGGCGGTGATCGGCGGCACCAGCGTGGGTGCGCTCCAGGACGAGACGGCACATCTCACCCCGCGGGGCAGCACCGCGCCGCCGCGGGTCAGGTGAACCGGTTCAGCGTGAGGTGGTCGGGAACTCCTCGAAGTACGCCTCCACCCGCTCGGCGGTAGCCGGCCGGGCCAGGGCGAAACCCTGCCCGAACCGGCAGCCGGCCCGGTACGCCCCGTCGACCTGGTCGGGCCACTCCAGCTCCTCGGCGACGATCTCCAACCCCAGCCGGTCCCCCACGTTCACCACCACGTCGATCAACGGGCGCTGCGGGTCCAGCCCCGGATCGACCACCTGGGGGCCCACCTTGAGCAGGTCGATCGGCAGCCGGCGCAACTGGGTGAGCGAGGCGTGCTCGGCCCGGAAGTCGTCCAGCGCGGTGCGGATGCCCAGGGACCGCAGCCCGGCCAACCGGGCCACCACCGTCGGCAGCTCGGCGGCGACGCGGGGCTCGGGCACCTCGACCACCAGCCGCTCGGGCGCCACCCCGAACGCGTCCAGCACCGCCGCCGTCCGGGGTACGAAGTCCGGCGCGGTCAGCTCGCGGACGGTCACGTTCACCGCCATCCAGAGGTCCTCCCGGCCGGCCCCGGACCAGGCGGCCAACTGGCGGCAGGCCCGGTCCAGCACCCAGCATCCCAGTTCGCCGAGGATGCCCAGGTCCTCCGCGACCGGGAGCAGTTCGCCGGGGAGCACCGTGCCGAGCACCGGGCTGCGCCAGCGCAGCAGCGCCTCGGTGCCGACCGGCTGCCGGTCGGCCAGGCCGATCACCGGCTGGTAGACCAGGTCCAGCTCGCCCCGGGCGACCGCGCCGGGCAGTTCGCGCTCCAGGTCGAGCCGCCGGACGAGCTGTTCCTCCAGATACGCGTCGTACCACTCGACCCGGTCCCGACCGAGCTGTACCGCCCGCCGCCGGGCGAGGCCGGCCTGGCGCAGCACGTCCTCCGGGGCCACCCCGGCGACCTCGGCCAGCCCGATGCTCACCTGGAGGCGCAGCACCGCGCCGGCCACCTGGTACGGCTGGCTGAGCGCGGCCACCAGCCGGGTGCCCAACGCGTACGCCAGCACCGGGCCGGAACCGGTGACCACGAGCAGCCCGGCCCCGGTCGGTTCCGCGACCACGTCCCGGGGACCGACGACGGCGCGTACCCGGTGCACCAGCTCGGCGACCACGTCGTCCTGCCGCCGGTGGTCGAAGCTGTCGGCACCGTGCAGGTCGACCATCAGCAGGGCGCCCGCGGGCGGTGCGGCGTGCCGGGCGGCGGCCAGCACCCGCAGCAGCTCGGCCCGGTCCACCGGCCGACCGTCGCCCGTCGCGCACCGGTCCACCGGGGCGGTGTCCGCCCGGTCCGGGCCCCCGGGTCGCGGCCCGCCGGTGCCGCTCGGCGGCGCGTCGCCGGAATCCCGCACCACCGGCCGGTCACCGACCCGGACCAGCTCGCGGACCACCAGGGCCGGCACCACCGCCAGGGCGATGAGCAGGGTGGTGCGGTCGACCACCGCGCCGGTGGCGAGGTGCCGTCCCACCGCCACCAGCACGGCCACCGCCGGGACCAGCACCCGGGGCAGCACCCGGGTGCGGCGGCGGGCCGGGGCGGCGTCCGCGCGGAGCCCGGACCGCGCCCCCGACGCGGTCAGCAGCATCCCACCGACCAGCGGGGGTACGGCCACCAGCAGCACCCGGCCGGGCGTCGTACCGGCCGTCGAGGTGGCCAGCAGCACCAACCCGAAGAGGGTGAGCGCGGCCCCGCCCCGGCAGCGCGCCGCGCCGGTGTCCCGGTCCGGTCCGGTGAGCGCCACGAGTGCGACGACGGCGGTCCCGCCGAGCGCCACCGCGGCGGCCAGCCGGGCGTTCGGATCCACCCCGTCGACCGGGAGCAGCAACCAGGCGGCGAGCACCAGCCCGACCGTGGCGGCGGCCGCGTCGGCGTACCGGCGCCATTGGATCCGGGCGGGCGGTCGGACGCCCCGCGATCGCGGCAGCAGCCCGGCGGTGAAGAGGACGGCCGCGCCGGTCAGACCGACCAGCGCGACGGCGCCCTGCCCGGGCGGCGGCGCGGCCAGCGGCAGCATCGCGGCGGTCAGGCCGGACACGACGACCGCGGCGTCGAGCAGCATCGGCGTGTGGAGCGGGTACGCGAGGGGCACGGCGTTCGCCTTCGTGAGGGGGCACGGGGGCGGTGCGGCGGTGCGGGGCGGTGACGATTGTCCGCCGCTTGAATGTGCTCAACGACCGGCTCGCAGAAGGGTGACGGCGACCGGTGGTGACGCGGGTCACCGATGGGCCGGCGGCCCGTCGGACGCCCCCGGGCGACGGAGCCCGTGGGTCCGGGTGGGATCATCGGAGGGTGAGCAGCTCCGGCGTGGTCCGCTTCCGGCACAACCAGGCGATCCTGGTCGCGGCCGTGATCGCCTTCTTCGGCGCCCTGCCTCTGGCCGCCGCGCGGTGGTACCTGACGCCGGTGCTCCTCGTCCCGCTCGTCGTCGCCGCGTGGGCCTGGCGGGCCGGCACCGACGCCGACCCGCGTGAGCTACGGGTCCGCGCGCTCGTCGGGCAGCGGCGGATCGGCTGGGACCACGTCGTCGCGCTGGCCACCGACCCGCGTGGCCGGGCCCTCGCCCGGCTCGACGACGGTGAGCAGGTGCTGCTCCCCGCCGTACGCGACACCGACCTGCCCCGGCTGGTCTCGGCCACCGGGCAGGCGCTTGAGGACCGCGCCGACTGAGCCACCCCGCGCCGGCCCGCGACCGGGATCAGTAGCCGTCCACCACCGCGTTGATCAGCGGCTCACCGGCGGCCAGCCGTCGGATCTGCTCGCCCACCAGGCGGTACGCCCGCGGCAGCAGACCACGGACCGAGCCGGCGACGTGCGGGGTGAGCAGCACGTTCGGCATCGTCCACAGGGGATGGTCGGAGGGCAGCGGCTCCGGGTCGGTGACGTCCAGCGCCGCGGCGATCCGGCCGGTGCGCAGCTCGGCCACCAGCGCGTCGGTCCGGGCCACCGGACCCCGCGCGGCGTTGACCAGCAGCGCGCCGTCCCGCATCGCGGCGAGGAACCCCGCGTCGACCAGGCCCCGGGTCTGCTCGGTCAACGGCACCAGGAGCACCACCACGTCCGCGTCCGGCAGCAGGGCCGGCAACTCCGCCACCGCGTGCACGCCCTGCTCCGGGCGGGCGGTCCGGGCCACCATCGTGAAGGTCACCCCGAACGGCTCCAGCCGGGCGCGCACCGCCGAGCCGATCGAGCCCGCGCCGACGATCAGCACCCGCTTGCCGGCCACCTCGTCGGTGGGCGCCACCTCCGCGTACGCCCACTCCCGCCGCGCCTGCGCGCGGATCATCGCGGGGAACGCGCGCAGCTGGGCGAGGATCGCGGTCACCACCCACTCGGCCGTCGACGGGTCGTGCACGCCGCGGGCGTCGCAGAGGGTCACCCCGTCGGGGACCCGCCCGACCCACGCGTCCGCCCCGGCGGACAGCAGCTGCACCACCTGGAGGTCGGGCAGCTCGCGCGCCAGGGCGACGGTGTCGCCGCCGGCCAGGAACGGCGGCACCCAGAACCGGACGCCGGTCGGGGTGGACGACAGCCCGACCGGATCCTCGACCACCTCCACGGTGACGCCCGGGGGCAGCTCACCCAGCAGGTCCGGGCCGGTCGGGTGCGGGATCCATACCTTCACGACCGCCGACGATAGGCCCCCGCGCCGGCCGGCGACGGGCCGGGGCGTACCGACCACCCGACGGGTGTGGTGACGAGCGTGACTGCTCGCCCGACAGGTCGTTTCCGGCTTCGGGCGGGTATAACGAAGGATCGGAGCGCCGGCCGGCCTCCGTCCGTCCGCAGACAGGTGTTCGATGACCGACGGCCCCCGCGACGACGTCCCCCGGTGCGCCGGCGCGGACGGCGGCACGCCGCGCCCGTCCCGCGAGCTGCACGACCCGGACCGGCTGCGCTCCCTGGCCGACACCGGGCTGGGCGCCGCCCCGGACGAGGCCTTCGACCGGTTCGCCCGCCTGGTCGGCGACCTGCTCGACGTCCCGGTCGCCCTGGTCTCCCTGGTCGACACCGAACGGCAGTTCTTCCCCGGCGAGGTCGGCCTTCCGCAACCGTGGGCAGGGCAGCGGCAGACCCCGCTCAGCCACTCGTTCTGCCAGCACGTGATCGACATGGGCGTCCCGATGGTGCTCCCGGACGCCCGGCTCCACCCCCGGGTACGGGAGAACCTCGCCATCCCGGACCTGGGCGTCGTCGCGTACGCCGGCATGCCCCTGACCGACCTCGACGGCCGGGTCCTCGGGTCGCTGTGCGCCATCGACAGCAAGCCCCGCGCGTGGACCGCGGACCAGCTGCGCACCCTGGCCGACCTGGCCGCCGCCTGCTCCTCGGAGCTGCGCCTGCGGATCGCCCTGGACGGCGCGGAGCAGGCCCGCCGCCGGGCCGAGGAGTCCCGCGAGCGGTTGCAACTGCTGGCCGGGCTCAGCGAGACCCTGGCCGGGACCCTGGAGGTGCGGGAGGCCCTGCGCCACCTGGGCGGGATGATGGTCCCGCTGCTGGCCGACTGGGGCCTGGTCAGCGTCATCGGCCCGGACGGCCGGCCGAGGGACGTGGCGTCCGCCCACCGCGATCCGGCCCGCACCGCGGACGTCAGCCGCTTCGCCGACCTGATGCGTACCCACCTCGGCCCGGCGTCGATCACCCGCGCCGTCCTGCGGACCGGTCAGCCGGTGCTGAGCAGCGCGGGCAGCCTCGCCGAGGTGGCCCGGGGCACCGTCGGGCCGGAGATGCCGGAGCTGGCCGCACGGCTGGGCTTCGCGTCGCACCTCACCGTGCCGATCACCGACGCCGGGCGCGGTCGGGTGCTCGGCACGATCACGCTGGTCAACGGCGATGGACGGCGCGCCTTCGACGACGGGGACCTGATCACCGCGCTCGACATCGGCCGCCGGGCCGGACAGGCGATCGGCAACAGCTGGATGTACGGCGAACAGCGTCACGTGGCGCACGTCCTGCAACACAGCATGCTCCCGTCGCTGCCCACCGTCGACGGCCTGGACCTGGCCGCCCGCTACCAGCCGGCGGCCGACCGGGTCGAGGTCGGCGGCGACTGGTACGACGCTTTCCGCCAGCCCAACGGGGACCTGATCGTCGCCATCGGCGACGTGGCGGGGCACGACATCGAGGCCGCCGCGATCATGGGCCAGCTCCGCAATCTCGTCCGGGGCAACGCGTACGGCCGGCCGGACGCGGTGGGTGAGCTGATGACCCACCTGGACGACGTGATCCGGGGACTGCGCATCCCGGCCGCCGCCACCGCCACCCTGGTCCGGCTGCGCGCCGACGGGGCCGGCGGTCAGGAGGTGACCTGGTGCAACGCCGGGCACCCGCCGCCGCTGCTGGTCCGGGCCGGTGGCACGGTCGAGGTGGTCAGCGCCCGGCCGGAGCCGCTGCTCGGCCTGACCCGGCCGGTACGCCGGACCACCCAGCGGGCCGGCCTCGCTCCCGGTGACACCCTGCTGCTGTTCACCGACGGTCTGGTCGAGCGGCGGGACCGCACCATCGACGAGGGCATGGCCGAGCTGGTCGACCGACTGACCGGCACCGACACGCTCGCCCTGGACAAGCTCTGCGACACCCTGGTCGGCGCGGCCCACCGCCGCGAGGACGACATCGCGCTGCTCGCCGTCCGGGCGGGCTGAGCCGCTCCACCACCGGACGTACGGGTTGCCGGGCGCACCGGCCCGGGCACCCGCCCCGGCGGGCTAGTCTGGGCCGGATGAGCGCGTCTCCCCCGTACCCTCGCCTCCGCCGGCCCCTGCGGTCGGCCCTCGCGGCGTCCTGCGCGGCGCTGGTGCTGGCCGCCGCCGGATGTAGCTTCGGCGAGCCACCCCCGGACCCGGCCGGCGAGCCGCCCACCTTCCCGACCCCGTCGGGGAGCGCCAGCGCCGACGACGGCGCCCAGGAGGTCGTCACCACCGTGGTGGCCAAGGGCCTGCGGGTGCCGTGGGGGATCGCCTTCCTGCCCGACGGGGCCGCCCTGGTCACCGAACGGGACACCGGCCGCATCCTGCGGGTCGGCCCCGAGTCGGGACCGGACGGCCTGGTCGTACGCGAGGTGCAGACCGTTCCCGACGTGGCGGCGGCCGGCGAGGGTGGCCTGCTGGGCATCGCGGTGTCGCCGGCGTACCAGAAGGACCGGACGGTCTTCGTCTACTACACCAGCGCGCGGGACAACCGCATCGCCCGTCTCCGGCTGGGCGAGCGGCCCACCCCGATCCTGACCGGCATCCCCAAGGCCGGCGTCCACAACGGGGGTGGCCTCGCCTTCGGCCCGGACAGCCAGCTCTACGCCAGCACCGGCGACGCCGGTGACCGGGCCGCCGCGCAGGACGTCAAGCGCCTCGGCGGGAAGATCCTGCGGATCACCCCGGCCGGGAAACCGGCCGCCGGCAACCCGTTCCGCAACTCCCCGGTCTGGTCGGTGGGGCACCGCAACGTGCAGGGCATGGCGTGGGACGCCGGCAAGCGGATGTACGCGGTGGAGTTCGGCCAGAACACCTGGGACGAGATCAACCAGATCACCAAGGGGCGCAACTACGGGTGGCCGCGGGTCGAGGGACGCACCGACGACGCCCGCTACGTCAATCCGATCGCCCAGTGGCCGACCTCGGACGCCTCCTGCTCCGGCCTCGCCGCGGCGGACCGCCTGCTGGTCACCGCCTGCCTCCGGGGCGAGCGACTGTGGCTGGTCGAGCTGACCGACACCGGCACCGTGCTGGGACAGCCCCGTGAGCTGCTGACCGGACGGTTCGGCCGGCTCCGGGCGGTGGCCGCCGCGCCGGACGGCTCGCTCTGGGTGAGCACCTCCAACCACGACGGTCGGGGTGACCCGGCACCGGAGGACGATCGGCTGTTGCGCCTGGTGTTCTCCGGCGGTGGCGCCGGACGAAGCTGACGGCACCTGGGCCAGGTTTGCCAAGATCCTCTAACGGGCAGGTCAGAATCTCAGCATGGACGGGCAGGAGAACGAGCAGCAGGGGGCCACGCGGGCCGGCCGGCGGCGGGCGCTGCGCGCGACCGGAGTGACGCTGGCGGTCCTGGTCGTCGCGCTGGCCGGCGTGCTGATCGGCGTGTTCGCCGGCGGACGGGTCAGCACCGACATCGGGCCGTTCCGTGCGGACCTGTCGGTGGCGCCGTCGGTGTCCGGCGGCACCACCGTCGACATCCCGCCGCTGGGCGCGCTGCTGCTGGACAGCCACCACGGCCCCACCCACCTGACGGTGGAGCTGGGTGCCCTGGACCAGAGCCGCACCGAGGCGCTGCTGGGCGATCCGGCCAGCATCAGCCGGGCCAGCCAGTCCGCCGTCGACGACGTCCGCGAGGGTGTCGTGCGGCTCGGTCTGCGTACCGTCGCCTCGGCCGTGCTGGTCACCCTCCTGCTGGCCCTGCTGGTCTTCCGGGACACCCGGCGGGCGGCCTGGGCCGGTAGCCTCGCCCTGGTGGTCACGGCCGGCAGCCTGGGCGTGGCCGCGGCCAGCCTGCGCCCCCAGTCGATAGAGGAGCCCCGCTACGAGGGCCTGCTGGTCAACGCCCCGGCGATCGTCGGCGACGCCCGCCGGATCGCCAACGACTACACCCGCTACGCGGAGCAACTCCGGCGCATCGTGGGCAACGTCAGCCAGCTCTACTCGACCGTGTCGTCGCTGCCGGTGTACGAGCCGGACCCGAACACCACCCGGGTCCTGCACGTGTCGGACATGCACCTCAACCCGACCGGCTGGCAGCTGATCCGCACGATCGTGGAGCAGTTCAACATCGACGTCGTGATCGACACCGGCGACATCACCGACTGGGGCAGCGAACCCGAGGCCTCGTACGTCGGCTCGATCGGCCTGCTCCGCAAGCCGTACGTCTACATCCGGGGCAACCACGACTCCGGCCGGACCGCCGCCGCGGTGGCCCGGCAGCCGAACGCGATCGTGCTGGACAACACCACCGTGTCGGTCGCCGGGCTGACCATCGCCGGCATCGGTGACCCGCGCTTCACGCCGGACAAGAGCACCTCACCGGCCGGCAGCGGCCTCACCCAGGAGACGGCCGACCAGCTCATCGGCGTCGGCAACCAGTTGACCAGCACCGTGCGCAGCTCACCGAGACCGGTGAACATCGCGCTGGTGCACGACCCCGCCTCGGCCGGGCCGCTCGCCGGCACGGTGCCGCTGGTGCTGGCCGGGCACACCCACAAGCGTGAGGTGTCGAAGCTGCCGCAGGAGCCGGGTCAGACGCCCACCCTGCTGATGGTGCAGGGGTCGACCGGCGGCGCCGGACTGCGCGGTCTGGAGGGCGAGGAGCCGACGCCGCTGACGATGAGCGTGCTCTACTTCGACCAGGACAAACTGCTCCAGGCGTATGACGACATCACCGTCGGCGGGACCGGTCAGGCCCAGGTCAACCTGGAGCGGCACGTGGTGGAGGACCCCAAGGCCGGCCCTCCCGCCCCGGTCACCCCCACCCCCACCCGCTGACCCGCTGACCCACCGCCGGCTGTCGTCGGCCGTACCGGGCCGTCACGGTCATCTCCCCGCCCTTCACCCTCCGTGAGGACCAGCCCACTCCCGACCGCCACCGCTTCTCCCTTTGCTCTGCTTCAACCCACGCAACGCTTACCCTCGGTTACAGCACGTTGCGAGCCCGACTCACCACTCGCGCGTCGAACGCCTGGTCGGAGACAGTTGCGTGGGTTGAAGCAGAGCAAAGGGGCCAGCACGCAGGCGTGGAGGCGGGACAGGAACGCTACGCAGGGTGACACCACGTGCAGCAACGGACGGTGACCAGAGCGTCAGTCAGGCAAGGTCAGCTCAGACCAGCTCAGACCAGCTCAGGCCAGGTCAGCAGTTCAGCGCAGCGCGAGCGCGGCCAGGGCGGCGTTGACGATGCTGCCGGGCAGCAGGTCGTGCAACTCGTACAGGTCTCGGACGCTGCCGGACTGGCCGAACTCGTCCACGCCCAACGGCACCGCCGGCGCGCCCACCGCCGACCCTAGCCACGCCATCGCGTGCGACGCCGCGTCGTGCACCGTCACCACCGGCACCCGATCGGCGAAGGCGGACCGCAGCGCGCCCGGCACGCTCGGCACGGTCGCCGTGCGTACGCCCTGGCGCAGCGTGCGCTGCCAGGCCCGGTAGAGACGGTCCAGGCTGGTCACGTCCACCACGTGCGCGGCGACGCCCTCCTCGGCCAGCTCGGCGGCGGCGGCGAGCGCCTCGGGCAAAACCGCGCCGGACGCGGCGATCTGCACGACCGGGGCGTCGGCCAGGTGCGGGTGCGCCTGGTGCGCGTCGACCAGCCGGTACGCCCCGGCGACCACCTGCCGGCGCAGCACCGCGTCGCCGAGCCGGGCCCGCGCCGCCTCGAAGGGCGCCTGGTCCACCGGGCGGGTGCTGAGCCGGAAGTAGTACGCCCCGTCCTCCGCGGGCGCGGCGGTGGCCGCGGGCGTGGCCCCGCCGGCGATCTGGCCGAGCGCGTCGCAGAGCAACCAGTCCAGGCTGCCGGCGTACGCGGGCTCCACGAACGTCACACCGGGCAGCTCCAGACCCACGCTGGCGGTGATGGTCGACTGGTGGGCGCCGCCCTCCGGGGCCAGGGTGATGCCGGACGGGGTACCGGCCACCACGAACCGGGAACCGGAGTAGGTGCCGTAGAGGAACGCGTCCAGCCCCCGCAGCACGAACGGGTCGTAAACCGTGCCGATCGGCAGCAGCGGCTGCCCGGACAGGTCCCAGGACAGGCCGAGCTGACCGAGCAGCAGGAACAGGTTCATCTCGGAGATGCCCAGCTCGATGTGCTGCCCCGACGGGGTCTCCGTCCAGCGCAGCATCCGGTCCTCCGACCAGGAGCGCTGCTCGGTGGGGGCGAAGACGCCGGTCTTGTTGATGAACCCGGCCAGGTTGGTGGAGGTGGCCACGTCCGGCGCGGTGGTCACCAGGTAGGGCGCCACCTCCGGATTCCGGGCCAGGTCGACCAGTACCCGGCCGAACACCTCCTGGGTGGAGACCGGCTTGTTGACGCGTACCCTCGTGGTCTCCGGGACGGTGACCCCCAGCGCGCGCTCGCGCGGCGCGCGGGACAGCGCCTCCCGGCGCTCGCCGGCCCGGATGCCCGCCTCCGACGCCGGGTCGAGGCGGTCCCACTCGGTCTCGGCCGTGAGACCGTGCGCGGTACGCAGGGCGTCGACCTGCTCGGTCGACAGCAGCGCCGAGTGGTTGCGGGGATTGCCGGCGATGGGCAGACCCCAACCCTTGACCGTGTACGCGAACACGACGCTGGGCCGGTCGGTGACCGCGTCGCACTGGGCGTACGCGTCGAGCATCGCCTGAAGGTCGTGCCCGCCCAGGTCGGTGACGAGCGGACCCAACTCGTCGTCGGCGATGTCGGCGATCAGCTCGGCGATCCCGGCCGGCGCGCCGTCCAGGAACTGCTTACGCAACGCCGGGCCGGCCAGTCCGAACAGCGACTGGTACTGCTCGTTGGGCATCGCGTCGATCCAGTCGCGCAGCGCCTCCCCGCCCGGGCGGGCGTACGCCTGCGCGAGCTTGCGGCCGTACTTGACCTCGACCACGTGCCAGCCGGCGGCCTCGAACTGGCCGCGCCACTGGTTGATCCGGATGCCCGGCACGACCCGGTCCAGCGACTGGCGGTTGAAGTCGACGAGCCACATGACGTTGCCCAGGCCGGTGGTGGCCGGGTCGGCGACCGCCTCCCAGATGTTGCCCTCGTCCAGCTCGGCGTCGCCGATCAGCGCGACGAACCGGGAGTGCGGGCGCGCGCCGAAGTGCGCGTCGACGTAGCGGCGGGTGGCCGCGGCGAACAGCGGCGCCGCCGCGCCCAGACCCACCGAGCCGGTGGAGAAGTCCACCTCGTCGGGGTCCTTGGTCCGCGACGGGTACGACTGGAGTCCGCCACGGGCCCGCAGCGTCGTGAGGTACGACCGGTCCAGCCTGCCGAGCAGGTACTGGATGGCGTGGAACACCGGTGAGGCGTGCGGCTTCACCGCGACCCGGTCCTCGGCGTCCAGGTGGGCGAACCACAGCGCGGTCATCGCGGTCACCAGTGAGGCGCTGGACGCCTGGTGGCCGCCGACCTTCACCCCGTCACCGGTGTCCCGGTCGTGGTTCGCGGCGTCCACGATCCGGGTGGCGAGCCAGAGCACCCGCCGCTGGATCTCGTCGAGCACGTCGAGGTCGTTCTGGTTCACGGTGGCTCCATCCGGGCGTCGCCGTTGACGCCCTTCGCACAAGGGGTGGTCGCGCTGCGGTGCTGCGGTGCTGCGGTGTAAGGAAGGGCCCCCTATTAACGCCTGGTGTATAGGAAGGGGCCCTTCCTAACACTCAGCCCTGAACGCCGAGGCGCTCCAGGATCAGCTCGCGGACGGTCTTCGCGTCGGCCTGACCACGGGTGGTCTTCATGACCGCGCCGACCAGCGCGCCGGCCGCGGCGACCTTGCCGCTGCGGATCTTCTCCGCGATGGCCGGGTTGGCGGCGATCGCCTCGTCGACGGCCGCGGTCAGCGCGCCGGTGTCGGAGACGACCTCCAGGCCCCGGTTGGTCATGATCTCGGTCGGCGAGCCCTCGCCGGCGACCACGCCCTCCAGGACGGTCCGGGCCATCTTGTCGTTGAGCTTGCCGGCGTCGACCAGGCTCTGCAGCTCGGCGACCTGGCCGGGGGTCGCCCCCACGTCGACCAGTTCCGCACCGGTCTCGTTGGCCCGGCGGGACAGCTCACCGAGCCACCACTTGCGGGCCGCGGCCGGGGTGGCCCCGGCGGCGACGGTCGCCTCGATCAGCTCGACCGCGCCGGCGTTGAGCACCGACTGCATGTCGAGATCCGACAGGCCCCACTGCTCCTGGAGGCGGCGGCGGTGCAGCCGGGGCAGCTCCGGCAGGGCCGCCTTCAGCTCGGCCACCCACGCGGCGTCCGGCGCGAGGGGCACCAGGTCCGGCTCCGGGAAGTACCGGTAGTCGGTGGCGGTCTCCTTGGACCGGCCGGGCCGGGTGTCTCCGGTGTCCTCCTGGAAGTGCCGGGTCTCCTGGGTGATCCGGCCACCGGCGTCCAGCACCGACGCCTGGCGCAGCATCTCCGACCGGACGGCCCGCTCCACCGACCGCAGGGAGTTGACGTTCTTGGTCTCGGTGCGGGTGCCCCACTCCTCGCCCGGCAGGTTGAGGGAGGTGTTGACGTCGCAGCGCAGCGACCCCTCCTCCATCCGCACGTCGGAGACGCCCAGCGAGCGGATCACGTCCCGCAGCTCGGCCACGTACGCGCGGGCCACCTCGGGCGCGAGCGCGCCGATCCCCGGCACCGGCTTGGTGACGATCTCGACCAGCGGGATGCCGGCCCGGTTGTAGTCGACCAGCGACTCGGTGGCGCCGTGGATCCGACCGGTGGCCCCGCCGACGTGCAGCGTCTTGCCGGTGTCCTCCTCCAGGTGCACCCGCTCGATGCCGATCCGGACCAGCTCGCCGTTCACCTCGACGTCCAGGTAGCCGTCGACGCACAGCGGCTCGTCGTACTGACTGATCTGGAAGTTCTTCGGCATGTCCGGGTAGAAGTAGTTCTTCCGGGCGAACCGGCACCACGGCGCGATCGAGCAGTTGAGCGCCAGGCCGATCCGGATGGTCGCCTCGATGGCCGCCTTGTTGGCCACCGGCAGCGAGCCGGGCAGGCCCAGGCAGACCGGGCAGACCCGGGTGTTCGGCTCACCACCGAAGTCGGTCGGGCAACCGCAGAACATCTTGGTGTTCGTGCCCAGCTCGACGTGGGTCTCCAGGCCGATCACCGGTTCGTAGCGCGCGACGACCTCGTCGTACGCGGGCAGTGTCGTCGTCATCTGAGCTCCAGGCGCGATCCGGACAGAACCGGTCCAGCCTAATGGGGTTGCCCGGCCGCTCCGTCCCCGGGTTTGCACCTGCGAGCGTGGCGTGATCGCCGGCGGGGTACCGAGCGACCATGACGAATACGGGGCACGATCGATCGGTACGCGCGGGAGTCGAGGACCAGGCACGCCGAGACTGGTTGGCGTGGCCGCTGCTGGCGGCAATGGTGGCTGGTCTCGCCCTGCTGTTCTTCGGAGAGCGCGTCGCGACCCAGGTGACCGGTGCGGTGATCGCGGTAGCCATGTTCGTGGCGGCCCTCAGCCACCGGAGGACCACGCGGCGGGCCCGTCGCCTCGCCGACGGGAAGCGGTCGTGACCAGTCCGGGGACGCGGTCTCGCGTACGACTCGTGGTTCTCGCGGTGGTGGCGGTGTGGGCGCTGGCCGCCGGGATCGGCGTGGCCACCTGGTTGGCCGCCGGGGAGGACCGTCAGCCGGAAACCGCTGGCGGCCTGGTCGCCGGCACGGTGCTGCCCGGCCTGCTGGCGGTGGCGATCGCGTACGCCCTGACCCGCTTCCTGGAGCGGCGGCGGGCGGACCGGCGGCCGTCGTGACCGGCGTGTGGGGCGTCGCCGGGCAGGAGCGGACGGCGGCGACCGGGGGGCGGCGGCACGGTCACCGCCCCGAGGTGTACGTGGGAGCCGCGCTGATAGCGGTCGCCTTCGCCGCGCTGGGCACCGCCGCGATGGTCGGCGACGGCACCGCGGACCGGGGCGAGATGGTCGTGGTGTTCGCGCTGATGCTGATCCCGCCGCTCGTCGGCGCGGTCGTCGCGCTCGTCTTCGGCCGCCGACTGATCAAGCGGATGCCGCCGCTGGCCGGCGCGGATCCGGCGACGAAGCGGGCGCTGCGGGACGGGTCCACGAACGACCCGCGAATCGACGCGCTGGCCCGCGACGAGGCCACCCGTACGCTGGCCCGCGGTTGGGTCCGGTGGGCTGCCGCGCTCCCGTTGCTCGCCCACCTCGCCCAGGTGCTCCTCGACGACGACCTGTTCCTCCGCGCCGGCAACGCTCTGGGCGTGGTCCTGTGGGCGCTGGTGATCGTGTTACGCCAGCGCGCCCACCGGCTGGCCCGGCGCTACCTGGCGACGTAGGGCCTATGGCGCCAGGAAGGGCCCCCGGTACCGCGCTATGCGTTAACCGGGGGCCGTTCCTTACACCGAAACGAGTTACAGGGTGGGCGGGGTGAGGGTGCCGACGGCGCTCTCCAGCGCGGCGGCCACCCGGTACATCCGGTCGTCGGCCATCGTCGGGGCCATCACCTGGAGGCCCACCGGCAGCCCGTCGGAGAGACCGCACGGCACCGAGATGCCGGGCCCGCCGTACAGGTTGGTCGGGATGGTGTACAGGTCAGCCAGGTACATCTGGTAGGGGTCCGAGGTGCGCGCCCCGATCGGGAAGGCCACGAACGGCGTGGTCGGCGAGATCAGCGCGTCGACCCGCTCGAACGCCGCGGTGAAGTCCCGCGTGATCAGGGTGCGGACCTTCTGCGCCTGCCCGTAGTAGGCGTCGTAGTACCCGGAGGACAGCGCGTACGTCCCGATCATGATGCGCCGCTTCACCTCGGGGCCGAAGCCGGCCTCCCGGGTCAGCGACATGACCTCCTCCAGCGACCGGTTGCCGTCGTCGCCGACCCGCAGGCCGAACCGTACGCCGTCGAACCGGGCCAGGTTGGACGAGCACTCGCTCGGCGCGATCAGGTAGTACGCGGGCAGCGCGTACGTGAAGTTCGGGCAGGAGACCTCGACGATCTCGGCGCCCAGCTTCGCCAGCGCGTCGACCGACTCGCGGAACGCGGCCAGCACGCCCGGCTCGGCGCCCTCACCGGTGAACTCGCTGACGATGCCGAGCTTCACCCCGGTCAGGTCGCCGCCGGCACCGCGCCTAGCCGCGGCCACCACGTCCGGCAACGGGGCCGGGATGGAGGTGGAGTCGCGCGGGTCGTGCCCGCCGATCACCTGGTGCAGCAGGGCGGCGTCCAGCACCGTACGCGCGCACGGGCCGGGGGTGTCCAGCGAGGACGAGAACGCCACCAGGCCGTACCGGGAGGTGCCGCCGTAGGTGGGCTTCGCGCCGACGGTGCCGGTGACCGCGCCCGGCTGCCGGATCGAGCCGCCGGTGTCCGACCCGATGGCCAGCGGTGCCTCGTACGCGGCCAGGGCCGCCGCGCTGCCGCCGCCGGAGCCACCCGGGATGCGCTCCAGGTCCCACGGGTTGTGCGTCGCGCCGTACGCGGAGTATTCCGTGGAGGAGCCCATCGCGAACTCGTCCATGTTGGTCTTGCCGAGCATCACCGTGCCGGCCTCGCGCAGCCGCTGGACGATCGTCGCGTCGTACGGCGGGCGCCAACCTTCGAGGATCTTCGACCCGACGGTGGTCGGCACGCCCCGGGTGGCGAGCACGTCCTTGACGGCCACCGGCACGCCCGCGAGCGGGCCCAGTTCCTCACCGGCGGCGCGGCGGGCGTCCACGTCCCGCGCGGCGGCCAGCGCGCCGTCGGTGTCCACGTGCAGGAAGGCGTGCACCCGGTCGTCGACCGCGGCGATGCGGTCCAGGTGGGCCTGGGTGACCTCGACGGCGCTGGTCTCGCCCTTCGCCACCAGGCCCGCGATCTCGACGGCGCTGAGCTTGGTCAGATCGGTGCTCACGATGCCACATCCTCGTCCAGGATCCGCGGGACGCGGAACCGCTGCTCCTCGGCGTCGGGCGCACCCGACAGCGCCTCCTCGGGGGTCAGGCACGGCGTCACGACGTCCTCGCGGAGCACGTTGGTCAGCGGCACCGAGTGCGACGTCGGCGGGATGTCCGCCGCGGCGACCTCGCCGACCTGGGCGACCGCCTGAAGGATCACGTCGAGCTGGCCGGCGAAGGTGTCCAGCTCCTCCTCGGTCACGGCGAGCCGCGACAGTCGCGCCAGGTGCGCGACCTCCTCGCGGGAGATGGCGGCCATCGGTGCCCCCTTCGTGGCTGTCCTGAGACGTCTGCGTACGCCGACCGCGCGGCGGGTGGTGCGTGACGCGCGGTGACCGCAGCGAGTCTATTGTCCCGCCCCGCCTCCGTCGGTACGGGGTCAGCGGGCGTGCCGGCGGGGTATCTCGGCGTCCGGGTCGGCGGTAGGACGCACCGGCCGGTACCGGGCCAGCCAGCCGACGAGTTCGTCCGCCGGCATCGGCCGGGCGTAGAACCATCCCTGCGCGGCGTCGCATCCGGCCGCGTACAGCATCCGCCAGGTCCGCTCGTCCTCCACGCCCTCGGCGACCACGCGCAGCCCCAGCGCCCCGGCGAGGCCGATCGTGGACGTGACGATCGCCGCGTCGTCGGCGTCCTCGACCATCCCCAGCACGAACGAGCGGTCGACCTTCACCTCGGACAGCGGCAGCCGGCGCAGGTGCTGCAACGACGAGTACCCGGTGCCGAAGTCGTCCAGCGCGATGCCCACCCCGATCCGGTGCAGGCGGGAGATCGTGGCCAGGACCCGCCGGGGATCCGCCATCAGCGCGCCCTCGGTGATCTCCAGTTGCAGCTGGTGCGGCGGCACCCCGTGCCGGTCCAGCCGGTCGGCGATCTGGTCGGCGATCTCGCCGGTGTGCAGGTCGCGCACGCTGACGTTGAGCGCCGCCCGCAGGGCTATCCCGGCGCTCGCCCACGCCGCCAGCTGTGCCACCACGTCGTCCACGACGCGCCGAGTCAGCAGCCGCATCACCGCGCTCTGCTCGGCCACCCGGATCAGCTCCTCCGGGTCGACCATCCCCCGGCGCGGATGCCGCCAGCGCAGCAGCGCCTCGACACCGACCACCTCGCCGGTGGCGATGGCGATCTGCGGCTGGTAGTACATGGTGATCTCGCCGGCGTCGGCGGCCGGGTCGGCGTCGGTCGCCCGCCGGCGGCCACCGTCGCCGCTCGCGCTCCGCCCGCCGTTCGGGCCGTCGTGGGTCGCCACCCCGTTCGGGTGTACGGGCGACGCCTCCCGCCGCTGTCCGGGGGAGCGTCCGTCGCCGGTCGAGCCGTCCACGACCCCCGTCGCCGCACCGCCGTTCCCCGCTCCGGGACCGCTGCCGTTCCCGGTGCCGGCGCCGACGGTGTCCGGGCCGGTTCCGGCGTCGTCGAGGCCCGTGCCGGCGGTGTCGACTCCCATGCCGGCGGTGTCGAGGCCGGCACCGGCGGTGTCGACGCCCGCGCCGGCGGTGTCCGGACCCGCGGGGGCGTGGTGCGCACGGGCCGACGCGGATCGCGTCGTACCGCCTGCGGCGCGTTCGTCCGGGCCGCTCTCCGCCGCCCGCGCCGCCCGGCGGCGGATCGGGTCGGCGGCGGTGGCGATGTGGTTGATCAGCTCGTCGGTGTACGCCACCGGCTCGGACGGTTGCCGGCGGCGGCGCAGGCGCCAGCGGCCGGACCCGTCGGTCCGGGTCCGCACCCCGGCGGCCGGCAGCTCCGCGCCGTCCGAGCCGCGCACGCCGGCCGGACCACCGGCGGGAAGCACCCGGCCGGGGGCGATCCCGCTGAGGTCCACCGCCGGCTCCGGCTGCTCCCCGGCCCGCGCGGCCACCGGCGGCCGGGCCCCGGGAGGTGCCTCGGCGTCCGGCGGCCCGGTCGCCACGGCGCGCTCGGCGTCCGGCGGCCCGGTCGCCACGGCGCGCTCGGCGTCCGGCGGCCCGGTCGCCACGGCGCGCTCGGCGTCGGCCGGGCCGGAGTCCAGGACCCGACGCAGGTCGGCCAGGAGGCCGAGCCGCTCGGCGGAGTTGTGGTCGGACTCGGCCGTGTACACGGCCACCGTGTCGTTGCGGTGCTTCGCGTCGTACATCGCCACGTCGGCGTGGCGCATCAGGGTGGCGAAGTCCTCGCCGTGATCGGGGTAGATCGCGATGCCGATCGAGCCGCCCACGTCCAGCGGCAGGCCGTCCAACGCCACCGGCTCGGCCAGCACGGTGACCACCTGGTCGGCGAGGTCGCGGGCCTCGCTCACGTCGGCGAGACCGGTCACCACGATGGCGAACTCGTCACCGCCCAGCCGGGCCACCATCGCGCCGCCGACCGTCTCGGTCAGCCGGGCGCTCACCTCGACCAGCAGCCGGTCCCCCACGGCGTGTCCGAGCGCGTCGTTGACGTGTTTGAAGCGGTCCAGGTCGAGCAGGAGCAGCGCCAACCGGGTGTCCCGCTCACCCCGAGCGGCCCGCTCGGCGTGCAGGTGCACCTGCTCGCCGACGTCCGCCAGCAGTGCCTTGCGGTTGGGCAGACCGGTGAGCGGGTCGAGGGAGGCGAGCTGCTGCTGCTCGACGCTGAGTCGGGCCATCCGGTAGACGGCGAACAGCGGCACCAGCACCAGGGGGATCAGCGCCGCGCTGGCCCGAGCGGCGGCGACCAGCACCGGGGCGAGCAGCAGCAGCGAGCCGGTGGCGAGCAGCTCGAAGCCGAGCCCCTGGCGAAGCCCCGGCCACCAGCGGTCGCCGAAGCGCAACCGGACGGCCGCGCTCACCAGCCCGTAGTTGACCACGAACCAGGCCAGGGTGGCCGCGCCGACCGCCGCCACGTCGGTCCAGCGCAGCCGACCGCCGTCGAAGACGCTGCCCGGCCCGAGAAGCGTCAGGGCGTACGCGGCACCGAGCGCGCAGGCGTACTGGCCGGCGTTGAAGGCGGTCCGCCAGGGGGCGTAGCCCAACCGCCAGCCGGACACCACGACCGCGACCGCCTGCACGGCGACCGCCGGGCCGAGCCCCCAGCCGAGCAGGATCGCGAAGGTGAAGCAGGTGGACGGGAACACCGCCGAGGACTCGCGCCGCCCGGGCGGCACGAAGGGGCGGGCGTCGCAGGCGACCGCGAGCGCCGCCATCGTCCAGAAGGCGGCGGGCAACTCGTCGAACCGGCCGGGTAGCGCCAGCAGGGGCCCGGCCGACACCAGGACCGCCGCGCCCAGGACCACCGCCACGAACGCGGAGAACCGCGCCGTCACCTCGGGTGGAATGGAGTTACGCGGGTCAGCGGTCTCCATTCACACCTCCACAGACGGCGACCGGCGCGTCCCGTACCCGCCGTGCCCCTATGAAACGCCCTCGCCGCCGGGTTTCCCGGTATGACAGTCACGAATCGGTCGTAGTCGTAATTAAGTTGGTATACGCGATCAAGATCCGCGAGGGTGCTGGCGACGCCGGCCGGCGCGGTCGGTCAACCCTCGACGCGGGCGACCTCCCGGGCCGCGTCCGGACCGGCGTCGAGCAGCACCCGGAACCCGTCCTCGTCGAGCATCGGCACCTTGAGGCCGGCCGCCTTGTCGGCCTTGGAGCCCGGGTTGTCGCCGACCACCACGAATCCCGTCTTCTTGGAGACCGACCCGCTGACCTTCCCGCCCCGGCTCTGGATCGCCTCGGCGGCCTGGTCGCGGGAGAAGCCGGCGAGCGTGCCGGTCACCACGACGGTCAACCCCTCCAGGGGGCGCGGGCCCTCGTCGACCGCGTCCTCGGTCATCCGTACGCCCGCCTCGGCCCACTTGCGGACCACCTCGCGGTGCCAGTCGACGGCGAACCACTCCCGGATGCTCGCCGCGATCGTCGGACCGACCCCGTCCACCGAGGACAGCTCTTCCTCGCCGGCCCGGTCGATGGCCTCGACGGAGCGGAAGTGCCGGGCCAGCGCCTGCGCGGCGGTCGGCCCGACGTGCCGGATGGAGAGCGCCACCAGCACCCGCCACAGATCCCGCTCCCGGGCCACGGCCAGGTTGTCCAGCAGCTTGACCGCGTTGCTGCCGAGGCTGCCGTCCTTGTTGACGAAGAACGGCGACCGGGACAACTGCTCGGCGTCCAGCGCGAACAGGTCTCCCTCGTCCTGGATGATCTCCGCTTCGAGCAGCGCGGCGGCGCCCTTGTAGCCGAGCACCTCGATGTCGAACGCACCCCGCCCGGCGAGGTGGAAGACCCGCTCCCGCAGCTGCGCCGGACAGCTGCGGGAGTTGGGGCAGCGAATGTCGATGTCGCCCTCCTTGGCCGGCGCCAGCGGCGTTCCGCAGGCCGGGCAGGTGGCGGGCATGACGAACGGACGCGCATCGGCCGGGCGCAGCTCGACCACCGGCCCGAGCACCTCGGGAATCACGTCGCCGGCCTTACGGATCACCACGGTGTCGCCGATCAGCACGCCCTTGCGCTCCACCTCGCGGGCGTTGTGCAGGGTGGCCAGGGCAACCGTCGAGCCGGCCACCCGGACCGGTTCCAGGACCGCGAACGGGGTGACCCGACCGGTGCGCCCGACGTTGACGTCGATGTCGAGCAGCTTGGTGTTGACCTCCTCCGGCGGGTATTTGAAGGCGATGGCCCAGCGCGGCGCCCGGCTGGTCGAGCCGAGCCGGCCCTGGATGGAGACCGGGTCGACCTTCACCACCACGCCGTCGATCTCGTGCTCCACGTCGTGCCGGTGCGCGGCGTAGTGGGCGATGTAGTCGGCGACGCCGGCCAGGTCGGGCACCACCCGCCACCGGTCGCTGGTGGGCAGCCCCCACGCCCGCAGCGCCGCGTACGACTCGGACTGGGTGGCCGGCCGGAAGCCGCGCCGGGCCCCGATGCCGTGCACCACCAGACGTAGCGGGCGGGACGCGGTGATCCGCGGGTCCTTCTGCCGCAGGCTGCCGGCGGCGGCGTTGCGCGGGTTGGCGAACGGCGCCTTGCCCTGCTCGACGAGGCCGGCATTGAGGTCGGCGAACGCGGCGACCGGAAAGAAGATCTCGCCGCGCACCTCGATCAGCTCCGGTGCGTCGCCGAACTCGGCCGACGGCGTGAGCTGGCCCGGCACGTCCCGGATGCTCCGGACGTTGGCGGTGACGTCCTCACCGGTGCGCCCGTCGCCCCGGGTGGCCGCGCGCACCAGACGCCCGTGCTCGTAGGTGAGGTTGATGGCCAGGCCGTCGACCTTCAGCTCGCACAGATAGGGCACCGGCCCGCCGGCGTCCCGCTCGACCCGCTCCGCCCAGGCGGACAGCTCCTCGTCGGCGAAGGCGTTGTCCAGCGAGAGCATGCGTTCGGCGTGGGCGACCGGCGTGAAGTCGGTGGAGAAGCTCCCGCCCACCCGCTGGGTCGGCGAGTCGGGGGTGCGCAGGGCCGGGAACTCCGCCTCCAACGCCTCCAGCTCCCGCAGTTGCCGGTCGAAGTCGGCGTCGGCGATGGTGGGCGCGTCGAGCACGTAGTACCGGTACTGGTGCTCGGTCAGCTCCTGGCTGAGCGTGGCGTGCCGATCCCGGGCCTCCGGGGTCGGCTCGGTGCCCGCCGCCGCCTCCTGGGCCGCGCTGACCTGCTGGCCGATCACTTCCTCGGACACCGCTTGGGACCTCCCGTTTCTCCGCTACCGGCACCGTATCGGTCCGGTCGGACAATCCGTGGGCCACCCGGCTCGCCCGAGCGGCGAACCGGCCGCCGACGTGCGAGGATCGCCCGACGGCGAGCGGTCGCCGCCCGACGTGACGGAGGTACCGATGCCGGAATGGCTGCTCTGGGCGTTGGCGGTGGTGCTGGCGGTGGCGGCGGGCTGGGCCTGGACCGAATGGCGGCACCGGTCGGCCACCCGCCGACCGGCCGGACGTGCCAAGGGACCGGAGCGTGCCGGCACCCGCCCGGGGAAGACCGCGCCGCCCCGGGGCCGTACCCGGTCCACCACCCCGCCCCGGCCCCGCTCCGGTGCGCCGGAGCCGGCCGACCCGCCCGCCGCCGGTGAGATCTGGTGGGCCGACGTCCCGTACGCCGACGGGTCCGGCTCGAAGGTCCGTCCCTGCCTGGTGCTGCGGGTCGACGGGCGGGGCGCCGACGTCCTGAAGATCACCAGTCAGGACAAGAGCGACCGCGACGACCACGTGCGGATCCCCACCCGCGACTGGGACCCGGACGCCGAGCACGACAGCTTCGTCAACCTGACCGAGCCGGTACGCGTCCCGATCGCCGACTTCGCCAACCACGCCGGCGCCTGCGACCCGGCGCTGTGGCGACAGATCCGCCGCCTGCCCCACCTGCCCACCGCCCGGTGACGCGTCCGGGGCCGGATCAGCGCGGACCGTCCCAGGTTCGGGCGAGGGTCGCGAGCTGGTCGGCGTACTCGATCCGGGCGGCCCACTGCGCCGGCCAGGCGGGCATGCCGCGCGCGGTGCCGACGAACGCGCCGGCCAGGGCGGCGATCGAGTCGGAGTCCCCGGCGGTCGTGGCGCCGCGGGCCAGGGCGGTCACCGGCTCGTCGGCGTGCCGGACGGCGCAGTAGAGCGCGGTGGCGAGCGCCTCCTCGGCGATCCACCCCTCACCGGTGTGCCGGCACGGGTCGCCGCCGTCGTCCGGGCGGGACAGGGCGGCGTCGAGCCGGGCGAGCACGTCGAGACACTCGTCCCAACCCCGGGCGACGAACTCCTCCGGTGTGGTGGCACCGGGCCGCTGCCACAGGTCGCCGAGCCAGTCGGCGCGGTAGACCAGGCGCTGTTCGCGCGCCCGGTCGACCAGCAGCCGGGGCAGCTCCGCCAGGGCCGCGCCGTCGCGGAGCAGCCGCACCGCGTACGCGGTCAGCTCACTGGCCGCCAGGCCGGTCGGGTGGCCGTGGGTCAGCCCGGCCTGGAGCTGGGCGAGCCCGGCGAGGGTGTCCAGGTCGACGTCGACCAGCCCCACCGGAGTGACCCGCATGTTCGCACCGCAGCCCTTGGAACCGACCACGGTCGCCTCCTGCCAGCGCAAGCCCCGGGACAGCTCGGCGCAGGCCCGCAGGCAGGTCATGCCCGGTGCCCGGTTGTTGTCCGGGCTGACCGCCCAGTCCAGGAAGCGTCGCCGCAGCAGCGGCTCGACCACCTCCGGGGTGAACGTCGGCGCGTCGTGCAGCGCCCAGCCGACGGCCAGCGCCATCTGCGTGTCGTCGGTGACCAGTGCCGGCTCCCCGGCCAGGTCACGGGGGCCGGCCGGCCCGTATCGCCGGACGATCTCGGCGACGGTCAGGAACTCGGTGTCCTTGCCGAGGGCGTCGCCGTAGGCGAGGCCGAACAGCGAGCCGGCGGCCCGGCGCAACGAGGTGTCGATCATCCCCGGATCATGCCGCCCACGCGCAACCGGCGAAAGTCGGCCGGCTCGCGCGCGGGCGGACGCCGCCGACCCGGCCGTGGTCCAGCCGGCCGGGTCGGCGCGCCGCTGCGGCCTCGAAGATCAGCCGCTCAGGCCCCGAAGATCAGGCAGAACGGATGGCCGGCCGGGTCGGCGTAGAC
The DNA here is from genome assembly GCF_003626595.1 of Micromonospora endolithica. GTDB lineage: Bacteria > Actinomycetota > Actinomycetes > Mycobacteriales > Micromonosporaceae > Micromonospora > Micromonospora endolithica. Next base: position 471,457 of record NZ_RBAK01000002.1, read on the forward strand.
CCGGAAGTCGTCCCCCTCACCCGGCAGCCGGCGGGCGCCCAGCGCCAGCACCTGCTTCTCGGCGGCCTCGACGTCGTCGACGTCGACGTCGAGGTGGATCTGCTGGGGCACCGCCGGATCCGGCCAGGTCGGCGGGCGCAGCGTGAACGCCTGCTGGAAGGCGAGCCGGTGGCCGGAGCCGGAGATCACCACCCACCGGTCGCCGTCGGTGCCCTCCTCGTCGAGCGGAAGGCCGAGCAGTGCGGAGTAGAACGCCGCCAACGCCCGGGGGTCCGGACAGTCGATCACCACGGAACGGAGTCGTCCAATCATGCCGGTGATGCTGCCCCACCGGTACGACAGGAAGCCGTCACACCTCGGCCAGCCGCCGGCCGGCGTCCCGGCACGCGGCGAGCACCGCGCGGGCGTACGCCTCGGTGGCGCCGGCGAGGCCGCACGCCGGCGTGACCACGACCTGCTCGGCGAGCCGCCGGGGCGGGAAGCCGAGGCGGTCCCAGACCCGGCGTACCCGGTCGGCGACCTCGGCCGAGGTCGGCGCGCGACCGGCCGACGGCGCCCGGGTCGGCGCGGCGCCGGCCAGCAGCCCCAGGCCGGCGTCGATCGCCTCGCCGAGGGGATCCAGGTCGGTGAGCGTCTCCAGGTCCAGGGCGACGCCGACGGCGCCGGCCGAGCGGATCAGCTCCAGCGGCAGGTCCGGCGCGCAGCAGTGCACGACCACCGGTACGCCGGCCGCGTCGACGACGGTCCGCAGCAGTGAGCGGGCGACGTCCGATCCCATCGGGCGGTAGACGCCCAGGCCGCTCTCGGTGGGTACCCGGCCGGCGAGCACGGTGGGCAGCGACGGCTCGTCGACCTGGAGCAGCACCGAGGCGCGGGGCAGCCGGCGTCGGACGGCCGCGACGTGCCCGCGCACCCCCTCGGCCAGCGAGCCGGTCAGGTCCCGCACCGCGCCCGGGTCGCGCAGCAGCCGGCCGCCGATCGGCAGTTCCAACGACGCGGCCAGCGTGAGCGGGCCGCCCACCTGCACCTTGACCGGCCCGGCGTACTCCTCGGCCTGCTCGGCGAGCTGGTCCAGGTCACGCTCCATCAGGTCCCGGGCCCGGCGCAGGTCCCGGCCGGGACGCGGAGCGACCCGCCACCGCCCGGCGTACAGCTCGACGGGCAATTCCGCGAGCAGGCCGGCGGTCCGGCCGATCAGGTCGGCGCCCGGCCCGCGGGCGGGCAGCTCCGGTAGGTGGGGAAGCGCCGGCAACTCACCCAGGACGACGCGCTGGGCCTCCGCGATGTCGGTGCCGGGAAGCGAACCGATGCCGGTCGCCGCGCCGGCCGGCCACGGCCACGCCTGATCTGTCACGGCCGAAGACTAGCCGGTACGGCGTCCGGTCAGGCGGTGATGGTGGCCGAGCCGAGCACGACGTCACCGGCCGGGTCGGGCCGGTACGCCACCACGGCCTGCCCGGCCGCCACACCGCGGACCGGGCGACGAAGTTCGGCGGTCAGGCCGTCGGCGGTCAGCTCGACCGTCGCCGGCACCACGTCGCCGTGCGCCCGCAGCTGCACCTGGCACTCCACCGGCGCCTCCGGACGCGCGCCGCCGGTCCACACCGGACGCTCCGCCCGGACGTGGGACACCTCCAGTGCCTCCGCCGGGCCGACCGTCACGGTGTTCGTCTTCGGGGTGATGGAGAGCACGTAACGCGGGCGACCGTCCGGCGCCGGCCGGTCCAGGTGCAGGCCGCGCCGCTGACCGACCGTGTACCCGTACGCCCCGCGATGGCTGCCCACCACGGCCCCGGTGTCCGCGTCGACCACGTCGCCGGGCGCCTCGCCGAGACGCCCGGCGAGGAAACCACGGGTGTCGCCGTCGGCGATGAAGCAGATGTCGTGCGAGTCGGGCTTGTCGGCGACGGCGAGGCCGCGCCGCGCCGCCTCCTCGCGCACCTCGGCCTTGGTCGAGTCGCCCAGCGGGAACATCGACCGGTCCAGCTGCGCGCGGGTGAGCACCGCCAGCACGTACGACTGGTCCTTCGGCAGGTCGACGCTGCGCCGCAGCAGGCCGTCGGAACCCAGCCGGGCGTGGTGGCCGGTGACCACCGCGTCGAAGCCCAGGGCCACGGCCCGGTCCAGCACCGCGGCGAACTTGATCTTCTCGTTGCAGCGCAGGCAGGGATTGGGCGTACGTCCGGCGGCGTACTCGGCGACGAAGTCGTCCACCACGTCGGAATGGAACCGGTCGGCCATGTCCCAGACGTAGAACGGGATGCCGATCACGTCGGCGGCCCGCCGGGCGTCCCGCGAGTCCTCCAGCGTGCAGCAGCCGCGCGCACCGGAGCGGTACGTCTGCGGGTTGCGCGCCAACGCCAGGTGCACGCCGGTCACGTCGTGTCCCGCCGCCACCGCCCGCGCCGCCGCCACGGCGGAGTCCACCCCGCCCGACATAGCCGCCAGAACCCGCACCGCACCCCTCCTCGAAGTCCCCCCGAACACCACGCCGAGCCTATCCCCGCCCCCACCCCACCCCCCAAACCCCAACCCCCACCCCCAGCCCCAGCCCCAGCCCCAGCCCCAGCCGCCGCGATCTTGCACTTTCTGTGGTCACAAAAGCGTGCGGAAGGGGCATAACGACGACCGAAAGTGCAAGATCGCGGCAGCCCCCGGGGGTGGGGGGGTTAGCGGGAGGTGCGGAGGCTGGCGGCTCGGCGGGCCCGGTCGACGGCGGCGGGCAGCGCCGCGATCAGCGCGTCGGTCTCGGCCCCGGTGCTGGTGTGGCCGAGGGAGAAGCGCAGCGAGGACCGGGCGCGGTCGTCGTCCGCGCCCATCGCCAGGAGCACGTGCGAGGGTTGGGCCACCCCGGCGGAGCAGGCCGAGCCGGTCGAGCAGGCGATGCCCTGCGCGTCGAGCAGGAGCAGCAGGGCGTCACCCTCGCAGCCGGTGAAGGAGAAGTGCGCGTTGCCCGGCAGCCGGTGGACCGGGTCCCCGTTGAAGATCACCTCGGGCACCGCCGCCCGGACCCGCTCGACCAGCTCGTCGCGGAGGGCGGCGACCCGGGCCGCGTACTCCTGCTGGCCCTTCACGGCCGCCTCCACCGCGACCGCGAAGGCCACGATGCCGGCGGTGTCGAGGGTGCCGGAGCGTACGTCGCGTTCCTGGCCGCCGCCGTGCAGCAGCGGGGTGGCGGCCACGTCCCGGGCGAGCAGCAACGCGCCGACGCCCATCGGACCACCGAGCTTGTGCCCGGTCACGGTCAGCGCCGAGACGCCGCTGCCGGCGAAGTCGACCGGCACCTGCCCGACGGCCTGGATCGCGTCGGTGTGCAACGGCACGCCGAACTCGGCGGCGACGGCTGCCAGCTCGGCCACCGGTTGCAGGGTGCCGACCTCGTTGTTGGCCCACATGGTGGTCACCACGGCCACCCGGTCGGCGTGGGCGGCGAGGTCGGCGCGCAGTTCCTCCGGGTCGACCCGGCCGTCGGCGTCGACCGGCAGCCAGCCGACCTCGGCCCCCTCGTGGCCGGCCAGCCAGTCCACCGCGTCCAGCACCGCGTGGTGCTCGACGGCACTGGAAACCACCCGGGTACGCCGGGAGTCGGCCGCGCGGCGGGCCCAGAAGATCCCCTTCACGGCGAGGTTGTCGCTCTCCGTGCCACCCCCGGTGAAGATCACCTCGGAGGGCCGGGCGCCCAGCGCGGCGGCCACCCGCTCCCGCGACTCCTCCACCCGCCGGCGGGCGCGGCGGCCCGACGCGTGCAGGGAGGACGCGTTGCCGACCTCGCGGGCGGTGGCGACGTACGCCTCCAGTGCCTCGTCGAGCATCGGAGTGGTCGCCGCGTGATCCAGGTATGCCATCACGGTTCAGCCTAACGGCCGGTCCCCCGCCACCCGGAGGCCGGAGTACGGACGCCGGGCCGGGGCGGGAGCGTCTCCTCCCACCCCGACCCGGCGCGATCGCTCCGGCGGCACGGTCAGCCGGTGGCTCGGGCGACCGGCGGGCGGGCCGGCGCGATCACGCCGGCACCGCGGTGACCACGATGTTGTCCCGGTACCTGCGGGCCTCGGCGTCGAACGGCCCACCGCAGGTGATGAGGGTGAGCCGGGGCTTGCCGTCCCGGGCGAAGTACCGCTCCAGCGGGATCTTCGTCTTCTGGTACTCCTCCCGGGCCACCACCCGGTACCGACGCTCCTTGCCGTCGCTGCCGGTGGCCGTGAGGGTGTCCCCCTGGTCCAGGTCCCGGAGCCGCCAGAACGCGCCCTTGCCCTGCGTGGCGCTGTCCACGTGACCGGCGATCACCACCGATCCGGTGTCCGCCTCCAGCCCCGGGCCGTACCGGTACCAGCCGATCTGGTCGACGCTGGGCGGTACCTCGAACTCGTCGGTCTTCTGGTTGATCCCGACCGCGTTGACCGTCGCGGTCACGTCGATGGCCGGGATGACCAGCCGGGTGGGCGGTACGGTCTCGGCACCGCTGGGCAGTTCACCCCTGGTGACCGGGACCGACGGACCGCCGGCGGTCGGGCTCGGCGTGGCGCTGGCCAGATCGGCCGCCTGCTCCGCGCCGACGTCCTCGGCCGGCTGCGAACCGCAGGCCACCAGGACCGCGACGGTGAGCGCGGCAGCGCCGACGGCCATGGCCGCCAGCGCGCCGCGGTTCCGCACCGTCACTTGCGGCCGGTACGGGCGGTGGCGACCCGCGCCCCGCCGCCGACCAGCAGCAGCGCGCCGGCGCCGGCCAGCACGTACCACCAGGTGCCCACGCCGGTGCCGGCCTGGCCACCGTCACCGCTCGGCACACCGGCCGGGGCGGAGTGCAGACCGCTGATGGTCTGCGCCACGATGTCCAGGTTGTTCGCCTCGGCCGAACCGATCGCGTAGACGATCGTCGCGGTGCCCTCCTTGAGGTTGAGGTCCGCCGGGCCGATCGCCACGGTGTCGGTGCCGGCGAGGACCACGTCGGCCTTGACGGTGCCGGCGTCGACGTCGCCCTTGGCCTCGTTCGGGTTGGTCAGGCCCTCGAAGACCGGGGTGCCGCCGGCCCGGACGTCCACCGCCGGGGCGGCGGCGGTGTGCCGGACGATCAGCCGGGCCTTGCCGGCGTCGACCTTGGCGGTGTCGTTCACGAACGGCGTGATCTTCGGCTGTCCGGCGGCGTCCAGGTGGGCGGCGATGCTGATGTTCGCGCCACCGGGCACCTCGGCGTTCTCGACCTCGAGGATCGCGCTGCCGACCGGCTCGCCCGGCTTGGTCAGCGCGATGTCGTACTCGCCCTCCTCCAGGTCCAGCGGGCCCGCCACGTCGCCGGGCTTGAAGTCACTGAGGGTCTTCTCGCCGTTGACGTACACGTCGACCGGGGTGTCCGGGATCCCGTGCACGACCGAGACCTTGGAGGTGGCGGCGTACGCGGGGGTGGCGGTGAGGGCGCCGACGCCGACGAACGTCAGCGCGGCGACCGCGCTGCCCGCGGCGACCCGACGGAAGATGGAAAGCTGCATGATGACTGCCTCCTGGTGATTGGTGCTGATTCGTCAGGCCTGGCTTGCAGAACGGGTTACGCCGCCTCGACGCGGGACGGATGCGCCGGCGGGACATTTCTTTTTCTTTGCTCCGGCCGCATCCGCACTGCCCTCCGGCAGCGAAGAGCAGGTGAAGACGTGTGGGACACCACGACCGGGGAAGTGGGGCGATGACTGTGGGAGTTACAGTCGGGCATGCCCCAAGGAAGGCGAACCGCCCGGTGACGGCGGTACGGCACGAGCCGGCACCACCCGAGGACGACCTGGCCGCGCGTTTCCGCGCCGGCGACGAACTGGCACTGCGGGAGGCGTACGACCGGTACGGCCGCGCGGTGCTCCACCTGGCCACCAGCACGCTGGCCAACCGCAGCGACGCCGAGGACGTGACCCAGGCGACATTCGTCGCCGCCTGGCTGGGCCGGGACACCTTCGACCCGACCCGGGGGTCGCTGATCGGCTGGCTGCTCGGCATCGGGCGGCGCAAGGTGATCGACCGGCTGCGGGCGTCGGCCCGGGAGACCCGGGTGGTCGAGACGGTCCGGCAGTTGCCGGATCCGGCGCCGACCGGTCCGGACCCGGACACGGTGGTCGACCGGCTGGTCGTCGCGGACGAGCTGGCCCGGCTGCCGGACGATCAGCGACGCATGCTGGAACTGGCGTTCTTCGACGACCTGACACATCAACAGATAGCGGCGGTGACCGGCGTGCCCCTCGGCACGGTGAAGAGTCACATCCGGCGCGGCATGGCGAACCTGAAACGCAGATGGGAGGTGGACGGTGCAGCACCTGGACCACGACCGGCTGGTATTTCTGGCGCTCGGTGAGAGCGAGGCGGACTCCGGCGAGAGCACCCACCTCGACACCTGCGAGCACTGCCGGGTCGAGGTGGAGACCCTCCAGCACGTGGCCGGCCTCGGCGCCGGCACGCAGGGCCTGCGGGACCTGCCCGACCCGCCGGAGCACGTCTGGCAGGGCATCATGACCGAGATCCGCGCGGCGGAGTCCCTGCCGTCACTCGCCGAGGTCCGGAGCCAGCAGCAGGCCGGCACCGAGCAGCGGTCCGGCGAGTCGGACCGGAACGGTGACGGCGACCGGCCCGGCGGCCCGGGCGGTGGCGTGGTTCTCGCACCGTCGTCGCGTCGGCGTGGCCGGTGGTCGCGCTGGGCCTCCACCGCGGTGACGGCGGTCGCCGCCGCGGCCATCGGTGTGGTCGGCACCCTCGCCGTGCTTGACCCGGACGACTCCGAGCCGGCACCGCAGGTGGTGGTGGCCAGCGCGCCGCTGGCGGCGTACGGGGCGACGCCGCCGGACGCCAACGGCGAGGCACGGGTCTTCGACAACGGCCGATTGCACCTGCACGTGGCGAATCTCCCGGACGTTCCGGGGTACTACGAGGTCTGGCTCATCAACCCGACCAACATGGAGATGTTCTCGGTGGGCGTGCTCGGCGGCGGCTCCGACGAGCTGCTGCCGTTGCCACCGAACGTCGACCTTGAGGCATACTCGGTTGTCGACGTCTCCGCCGAGGCGTTCGACAACGAGACCGCCCACTCCGGCAACAGCCTGTTGAGGGGCACCCTGACGGGCTGATCGGCGGGCCGGCTCAGCTCCCCGGCCCGCCGATCAGCTCCCTTCCGCACCATCCGCGCGAGGCCCGGGAGGGCCGCGCGACGCATGAACAGCGAAAGAGTGGCTATTCCGCCCGGAATAGCCACTCTTTCGCGCTAATTCCACCCCCGTCGACGGGGGTGGGGGACTACTTGCGCTTGCGGATCTCTTCCGCGGCCTGGGGGACGATCTTGAAGAGGTCGCCCACCACGCCGAAGTCGGCCAGCTCGAAGATCGGCGCCTCGCCGTCCTTGTTGACCGCGACGATGGTCTTCGAGGTCTGCATGCCGGCCCGGTGCTGGATGGCACCGGAGATGCCGAGCGCCACGTAGAGCTGCGGGGAGACCGTCTTGCCGGTCTGGCCCACCTGGAACTGGTGCGGGTAGAAGCCGGAGTCGACGGCCGCGCGGGACGCGCCGACGGCACCGCCGAGCAGGTCGGCCAGCTCCTCCACCAGCTTGAAGTTGTCGGCGTTGCCGACACCGCGGCCACCGGAGACGACGACACCGGCCTCGGTCAGCTCGGGGCGGGAGCCCTTCTGCTCGGCGACCCGGTCGACGACCTTGGCGAGCTTGTCGGTGTCGGTGACCGACACGGTGAGCTGCTCGACGGCCGGGGTGGCCGGCGCCGGGGTCGGGTTGACCGAGTTCGGCCGCACGGTGACCAGCGGCAGACCCTTGGTGACCTTGGACTTGACGATGGTGGACCCGGCGAAGGCGACCTGGGTGGCGGTGCCGTCGGCGTCCAGTCCGACCACGTCGGTGAGGATGCCGTTGTCCAGCTTGACCGCGAGGCGGGCGGCGATCTCCTTGCCCTCCTGCGCGGAGGCCAGCAGCACGGCGGCCGGCTGCACCCGCTTGACCAGGTCGGCGATCACCGTCGCCTTGGGGGCGACCAGGTAACCGTCGATCTCGTCACCCTCGGCGGCGTAGATCTTCTCCGCGCCGTACTCGCCCAACTTGGCGCTCAACGCCTCGGCGGCGCCGGTGCCGCCGAGCACCACCGCGCTCGGCGTGCCCAGCTCGCGGGCGAGGGTGAGCATCTCCAGGGTGACCTTCTTGACGCCGAATTCCCTGGTGGCTTCGACGACGACGAGAACCTCAGACATGTCCGGACCCCTCACACGAACTTCTCGGTGGCGAGGAACTCGACCAGCTTGACGCCGCCCTCGCCCTCGTCGGTGATCTTCGCGCCGCCGGAGCGCGGCGGCCGCTTGGTGTGCTCCAGCACGGCGCTGGTGGCGCCGTCGAAGCCCACCTCGGTCGGGGCGACGCCGAGGTCACCCAGGGAGAACGTCTGCACCGGCTTCTTCTTGGCGGCCATGATGCCCTTGAAGGACGGGTAGCGCGGCTCGTTGATGGTGTCCCACACGGAGACCACGGCCGGCGTCGAGGCGGTGACCACCTCGTAGCCCTCCTCGGTCTGCCGCTCGACGGTCAGCGTGGCGCCGTCGACGGTGAGCTTGCGCGCGCCGGTGAGGGCGGCGACGCCCAGCCGCTCGGCGATCATGTGCGGCAGGACCTGGACCCGGCCGTCGGTCGACTCGGCACCGCAGATCACCAGGTCGGCGTTGAGCTGACCGAGCGCGGCGGCGAGCACCTTGGAGGTGGCCACGGCGCAGGAGCCGTGCAGGGCGTCGTCCACCACGTGGACGGCCTTGTCGGGACCCATGGAGAGCGCCTTGCGGATCGACTCGGTCGCCCGGTCCGGACCCATGGTCAGGATGGTGACCTCGCCGCCGTGCGCCTCCTTGATCTTCAACGCCTCTTCGATGGCGTACTCGTCCATCTCGTTGATGACGTTGTTCGCCGAACCGCGGTCGACGGTGTTGTCGTCAGTACGCAGGTTGCGGTCCGCGCCCGAATCGGGCACCTGCTTGACGAGTACGACGATGTTCATCGCGCTTCGACGACCCTCCTGTTGGTGTTGCGATCGCTCGCCCGGTCTGGGGCGCAGCCTCGCGCGTCCGTTGACGCCCGGTCAACCACGGGCTGCTGTGCAGTTGCCCACGAGGCAATGTTACCTGCCAGTAGGTTGCGGCTCCGGGGACGCCCGAGTGACACAGCTCACCCGGAGCGTCAGGTCGCTTCCGCCAGCGCGTCCCGGATCCGCCCGATCACCGCCGCCTCCTCCGGGGCCACCCCCCGGTGCGCCCGGGCCACCCGGTCGGCGGCGGCCAGCACCACGTCCCGGTAGGCCGCCACGTCGGCCGGAGACTTCTCGCGCAGAATCTCCAGCGCCCGACCGAGCGCCGGCAGCACCACCGACTCGATCTCCAGCGTCGAGTCGCGGGGCAGCCTCGGCAACGGGCCGGTGGTCAGCGCCTCCTTCACCACCCCGCTCGCGTCGGTCAACGCGCCGGACGCGGCGAAGCTCTCCCGGAACACGGCCACCACCCCCGGGTCGGCGTTGGACACCAGGAAGACCGCGCCGAAGGCGCCCGTCTTGAGAGTCAGCCGCTCCTCGGCCGTCAACCGCTCCGCCATGATCACGGAGTGTAGACGTAGGGCGTGGTGGTGGTGACCGGGACGAGACCGAGCCGCTGGAGGATGGGCCGGCTCTCCGCCGAGGCGTCCACCTGGAGCAGCGTGCGGTCCCGCTGGGCGGCCAGCCGCGCCCGGTGGGCGACCAGTGCCCGGTAGATGCCCCGCCGCCGCCAGGTGGCCAGCGTCGACCCTCCCCACAGAGTGGCGAACGCCGTACCGGGCACGTACCGTACCCAGCCCGCGCTGACCACCTCGTCCCCCGCCTCGGCCACCACCACGGTGAGCGACTGCGGGTCGGCCGCGATCTCGCGCTCCAGACCGGCCGCCCACTGACTACGGTCGGCGTTCCAGACCGCCGCCTCCATCGCCGCGATCCGCTCCAGGTCCGCGCGGGCGGTGACCTCCCGCAGGCGTACGCCCTCGGGGAGCACCGGGAGCGCGGCCGCGAGCGGCGCGACCGGGCCGATCACCACGGTCTCCTCCGGCTCCGGCACGAACCCGGCGGCGCGCAACCGGTCCGGCAGGTCGGCGGGCTCGTCGTGGCCGTGCAGCTTCCACTCCACCGCCTCGCCACGCGCCCGGAAGACCTCCACCTGCCGCGCGATCAACGCGTCCAGCTCCGCCCCGGACAGGCCACCGAGGTCCCGGTAGCTGAGGAACCCGCCGTGGTACAGACCCATGGTCCGGACCAACGGACCGTCCCGCTCGACGGTCACCCCGGCCGGCAGGGGATCCGGCACCCGGGCCCGGAGCTGGCTGTCGTAGGCGTCCCGCAACGTGCCGGCGTCAAGATCGGTCATCACTCCAGGCTACGACCGCCCGGAAGCGGATAATGGTCGAGATGTGGCAGGTGATCCGGCGGTGGTTCGACCCGCGTGAGCTCCGGTCGGTCGGCAGCACCCCGGACTACCGCTTCTCGCTGGCCAACGAACGGACCTTTCTGGCCTGGCTGCGCACCGGCTTGGCGCTGGTCGCCGGTGGGCTCGCCGCCGCCCAGTTCCTGCCGCCGCTGCCGCTGGCGCACCTGCGCGAGGTGATCGCCGTCGCGCTGCTGCTGCTCGGCGGCACGGTCGCGGTCCGGGCGGTCGACCACTGGGCGCGTACCGAGCGGGCGATCCGGCTCGGTGAGGAACTGCCCGCCTCCCGCTTCCCGGCGGTGCTCGCCCTCGCCGTCGGCCTGGGCGCGTTGCTGCTGGTGGTGGCGGTGCTGGTGCGGGCGGTCGGTGACCGGTGACCGGGCCACCCGATCCGGGCCTGCAGCCCGAGCGGACCCGGCTCGCCTGGCGGCGGACCGCGCTGGCACTGACCGTGGTCATGGTGCTGACCGTGCGCCTGGCGCTGACCGGTGACACCGCCGGGACCGGGGACACCGCCAGGACCGGGGACACCGTCGGCGCGCTGCTCGGTGGGGCGGCCGTGCTCGGCTGGGGCGCGGCGTTGCGGCTCTGCTGGCGGCGGGCCACCGGCACCGGGCCGGCCCGCGCCTACGGCCGGGCCCTGCCCCTGGTCGCCCTGGCCACCGCCGGTTTCGCCGGGTTCGGAGCGCTACTGGTGGTACGCGGGCTGGGATGACGTGACCGACTGCGCCATGATGGGTGCATGGCCCGCTTGTACGTCCTCCTGTTCGTGGTGCAGATCGTCCTCGCCGTCTGCGCACTGATCAGCTGCCTCTCCGCCGAGGAGGGCGAGATCCGCGCCCTGCCCCGGGTCGCCTGGGTGCTGATCATCCTGTTCTTCCCGTTGGTCGGGTCGATCGCCTGGTTCGTCGCCGGCCGGCAGACCAGCGACGGACGTCCACGCACACCGTGGCAGGCACCGAGCGCAGGCGCACCGACCGGGCGGAAGAAGTCCCGGCCGCTCGCCCCGGACGACGACCCCGAGTTCCTGCGCAGCATCGACGAGCGGTCCCCGCAGGACGACGAGCTGTTCCGCCGCTGGGAGGACGACCTGCGCCGCCGCGAGGACGACCTGCGCCGCCGCGAGGGTGACCCGCCGCGCGAGGAGGACCCGCCGCGCTCCCGGTGACCCGGCGGTGAACAGCGCGCCGCCGCCGCCGGGCTTCCGGCGACGGCGGCGGCGCGGCCCTCAGGCCAGGTTCGACGAGCGGGGGTACGCGTCGGTCGGGTCGGTGAGCACGTTGACCAGGTACGGGACGCCGGAGTCGAACGCCCGACGCAGCGCCGGACCGAGGTCGCCGGCCTTGGCCACCGTCTCGCCGGCACCGCCCAGGGCGGTCACCACGTGGTCGTACCGCAGTTCGGGCTGGAGGTCGGCGGCGACGTCGTAGCCGTACATGGCCCGCATCGGGTGCTTCTCCAGGCCCCAGATGCCGTTGTTGCCGACCACGATCACCACCGGCAGCTTCTGCCGGACCAGGGACTCCACGTCCATCAGCGAGAAGCCGGCGGCGCCGTCGCCCATCAGCACGCAGATCTGCCGGTCCGGGTGGCTGACCCGGGCCCCCATCGCGTAGCCCATGCCGGTGCCGAGGCACCCGTACGGGCCCGGGTCGAGCCAGGTGCCGGGCTGTGCCGGCTCCAGGTACTTCCCGGCGTACGAGACGAAGTCACCGCCGTCGCCGATGGTGATGGCGTCCCGGGCCAGGACCTTGCGCAGTTCGCCGTAGACCCGGGCGGGCCGGATCGGGTCGGTCTCGGCGGCCATCTCCTCGGCGTCCCGGGCCTTCGCCGCGTCCTCGGCGACCCGCAGGTCGGCGATCCAGTCGGTGTGGTCGGCCCGGTCGCCCGGGTGCTCGGCCAGCGCGGTGAGGATCAGTCGCAGGTCACCGGCGGGGGACGCGGCCGGCTGTACGTGACCGGCCCGCTGGCTCGGCGCGTCGACGATGTGCACCACCTGCGCGTCGCCGAAGTCGCCGAAGCTCAGCCGGAAATCCAGCGGGGTACCGATGACGACCACCACGTCGGCGCCCTTGAACGCCACCCGGCGGGCCTTGGCGAACGCCAGCGGGTGCTCCGGCGGCAGCGCGCCCCGGCCCATGCCGTTGGTGAAGACCGGCACCCGCAACGCCTCGGCCGCGGCCCGCAGGGCGTCGACCGCGTCACCGGCGTACACGTCGGAACCGGCGATGATCACCGGGCGGGCGGCACCGGCGATCAGCGCGGCGGCCCGGGCCACCTCGTCCGGGTCGGCCTCCAGCGGCGCGATGCCGGGCAGCGCGGGAAGCTCGGCGTCGGCGACCGAGAAGACCGCCTCCAGGGGCAGGTCGAGGAACGCCGGGCCCCGGTGCGGGGTGAGCGCGGCGGTCAGCGCCGCGGTCACCGCGCGCGGGATGTCGTCGGTGCTGAACACCGTCTCGGCGTGCTTGGTGACCGGGGCGACCAGCGGCAGGTGGTCCATCTCCTGCAGGCTGCCCGAGCCCCAGCGGAACTGCGGGGCCCGCCCGCCGAGCACCAGCACCGGCGAGGCGTTGAAGTACGCGCTGGTCAGTCCGGAGATGCCGTTGGTGACACCGGGACCGGCGGTGAGTACGGCGAGGCCGGGGCGACGCTGGAGCTTCGCCACCGCCTCGGCGGCGAACACCGCCGACTGCTCGTGCCGGACGTCGTAGAGCGGGAAGCCGGTCTTGTGCGCGGCGTCGTAGAGCGGGAAGACGTGCCCGCCGGAGAGGGTGAACATCTCCCGCACCCCGTACGCGCGCAGCGCCGCCAGCGCGAGTTCCCCGCCGTGGCCTTCGATCCGCTCCGTCATCAACCGTTTCCCTTCGTCCATGACCGGAGTCACACGCTACTGGCCGGTACGGAGAATGTGAACTGTCTTCGGGTCAGCGCCCGGTGAAGTCCGGCTTGCGCTTCGCGACGAAGGCGTCCATGCCCTCCCGCCGGTCGTCGGTGGCGAAGAGCGCCGCGAACAACTGGCTCTCCCAGGCCAGACCGGAGGTGAGATCCATGTCCAGGCCGCCGTCGACCGCGAGCTTCGCCGCGCGCAGCGCCTGCACCGGACCGGTCAGGTAGGGCTTCACCAGCGCGACGGCGGCGTCGTACACCTCGGCGGCGGGAACCACTCGGTCGGCCAGGCCGATCCGCAGGGCCTCCTCGGCGTCGACCATCCGACCGGACATGATCAGGTCCTTGGCGCGGGCCGGGCCGACGAGGCGGGCCAGCCGCTGGGTGCCGCCGGCGCCGGGGATGATGCCCAGCTTGATCTCCGGCTGGCCGAGTTTGGCGTCGGCGGCCACCACCCGCCAGTCGCACGCGAGGGCCAGCTCGCAGCCGCCGCCGAGGGCGTATCCGGTGATCGCGGCGACGACCGGCTTGGGGATCCGGGCGATCGCGCCGAGCGCGCTGGAGAGGTCCGCGGCCCGCTGCGCCATGTCCACGTAGGACATGTCGGCCATCTCCTTGATGTCCGCTCCGGCGGCGAACACCTTCTCCCCGCCGTACACGATGACGGCGCGGACGTCGGCGTCGGCGGTGGCCGCCGTGGCCGCGGCCCGCAGCTCCTCCTGCACCTGGGTGTTCAGCGCGTTCATCGGCGGCCGCTCCAGCCGGATGGTGCCGATCCCGTCCCTGGTCTCCAGCCGCACGAACTCGCCCATGCCGTCCCTCACTTCGTCGTCGTTCCAGCGTGCCAACCTTACGGTCCTCCTCGTTGGGGTACGTAGGCTGGTGTCAGGCCCGCTACCGGGAGTACCGCCATGATCACGTACTACGACGACCGGACCGTCAAGGTCACCTCCACCGCCGTCCGGGTGGACGGCCGGACCTTTCCGCTGGCCGAGATCAGCACGGTGTGGCACCGCCGGGGCAGCCGCTCCTGGCGGGTGCTCGCCGGCCGGGGCGCGATCGGTGCGGCACTCGCCGGCCCCCTGGTCGCCGCCGCTCTCGGCATCACCCTGGCGCTGTGGCTGGACCGCTCGGTGACCGTCACGATCGCGATCGTCGGCGCCTCGGTTCTGGTCGGGCTCGCCGTCGGCCCGATCGCCGACTTCCTCTTCGAGCACCTCGACCGGTCGTACGCGCGGGGAAGCCGCGAGCTGGAGATGTGGGCCCGCTGGCGCGGCCGGCCGGTCCGGCTGCTGCACACCGGCGACGCGCTGCGGTTCGGGCAGATCTACCGCGCGGTGCAGCGCGCCGTGGAAGCCGGCCAACCGACGCCACCTCGCCCCCGCTGACACCGCCACCGCCGACACCACCACCGCCGCCGCTGCCGTTCCCGAGGTCCCGGCCGCCAGTCTGCCCGAGGTCCCAGCCGAGCTGATCAGCACGAGGTCCCGGCCAGGCCGATCAGCCCGAGGTCCGGCCAGGCCGATCAGGCAGAGGGCGACCGTGTCGGGCCTGGTCAGGAGGAGGCCCGACCGTCCCGGAACGCTCCGGCGGACACCTCCGCGGCACGCTTTCGAGCTGATGGCGTCGATGGATCAGGCGTGCTGGCGTGTGTGATGGCGTGCACCACTCAGCTCGAAAGCGTCACGCCGCCGCCCCATCCCCACCGCCGCCCACCCCCGCCTCCGCCCCACTCCACCCACCGCGCCAGCGCCAGCGCCAGCCACGGCAACAGCGGCGGCAGCGGCAGCGGCAGCGGCAGCGGCGGCAGCGGCAGCGGCAGCGGCGGCAGCGGCAGCGGCAGCGGCAGCGGCGGCAGCGGCAGCGGCAGCGGCAGCGGCAGCGGCAGCGGCGGCAGCGGCAGCGGCAGCGGCAGCGGCAGCGGCGGCAGCGGCAGCGGCAGCGGCAGCGGCGGCAGCGGCAGCGGCAGCGGCAGCGGCGGCAGCGGCAGCGGCAGCGGCGGCAGCGGCAGCGGCAGCGGCGGCAGCGGCAGCGGCAGCGGCAGCGGCAGCGGCGGCAGCGGCAGCGGCGGCAGCGGCAGCGGCAGCGGCAGCGGCAGCGGCGGCAGCGGCAGCGGCAGCGGCAGCGGCAGCGGCGGCAGCGGCAGCGGCAGCGGCAGCGGCAGCGGCGGCAGCGGCAGCGGCAGCGGCAGCGGCAGCGGCAGCGGACGACTTTCCACGCGACGCACAGTGCCTCGCAGTGTTTAGGCTTAGTGATGACCCTCTATTACCGGGACGACGCGGTGCAGGTGACGTCGGAGTCGATCCGGGTGGGCGGCCACGCGGTGGCGCTCGCCGAGGTGGCCTTCGTCTGGCACCAGCGGGGGCGCACCACGCTGGCCGTGCGCGGTCGCGTGCTGAGCCGTGGGGTCCTCGTCCTGCTGCTGTCCCTGCCGCCGCTGGTGGCGGTGGTGTGCGTCCTCTCGCTGGCCTGGTCGGCGCAGGACCGTGGACAGTGGAAACTCGCCCTGATCATCCTCGCCACCTGCGCGGTCCTGGCGTTGGCGGCGATCCCCTTCCTGGAGATCCCGCTGGGGTGGCTGGACCGCTCCTACGAGCGCGGAAACAAGGTGCACGAGTTGTGGGTGCAGCACCGAGGGCAGGAGGTGCTGCTGCTGCGGACGCCGGACGCGCTGCGGTTCGGGCAGATCTACCGCGCGGTGCAGCGCGCCGTCGAACAACGGGAGGACCCCCGGTGACCCGCGCCTGAGCGGCGCTCAGGTCAGCGGCAGGGTGGTGGCGACCGGCCACGCCAACAGCGCCGCACCGACCACCGGCGGCACCCAGTGCGGCGCGCCGGCCCGGCGCAGCACCGCGGCCCAGGCGACCTGCCCCGCGACGAGCAGCGCGAAGAGTGGGACCACCAGCAACACGAAACCGGGTGCCAAACCGACCGCCGCCGACCCGGTCAGGGCCACCACGGCGACCAGTCCCACCAGGGCGTGCCGCCCGACGTGCCCACCGGAGGCCCGTTCCGCCCCGGCCAGGAAGACCAGGGATCCGGCGGCAACCACCGGCAGCAGCCACCAGCGGGCGCCGACCGGCAGCGCCGAGGTCAGCCCGAGGTGGATGGGCAGGGCGACGGCCAGCACCGCGTACCCGGTCAGCAACCCGGCGGCGACCACCGACCGGGTGGTGCCGGGGTGGCCGGCCGGCGGCGGCATCGCCGACCGCCACCGACGGCCGGCCAGGCCGAGCAACAGGCCGGTGACCAGGAGGAACCCGGTGAGGTACCCACCCACCGCGAGGGGTAGCCGGGTGGTGGGCAGGACCGGGGCGGCCAGTGCTCCGAGCCCGGCGGCGGCCGTCGCGACGACCACCCCGCGTGCCGCCGAACGGCCCGGCGGCGCAGACCGCGCCGGCCTGGCCGGTGGATCCGGCCGGCGGCGGCCCAGCAGGACCGTGGCCAGCGGAACGAAGCCCAGGCCCAGGCCCAGGAGCAGCAGCCCCGCCGGCACCAGCCGGGCCGCCGGGCGCGCGTCGCCCGGTGCGCCGGGTGCGAGCCACCCGACCAGCTCGGCGTGCGTACGCGGGGCGAACAGCACCGAGATGTGCTCCACCCCGGGCACCCGCACCAGCCGGCGCCCGGCGCCCCCGTCCCGACCGGCCGCCTCCTCGGCCGCCCGGCGGAAGTCCGGGAACTCCGCCCCGCCCACGACCAGCAGCAACCCGGTCGGGCGGCCGGCCGGCGCGTCATCCGCGTCCGGCAGCGAGATCGCCACCGTACGCGCGATCTCCGGGTGCTCGGCGGCCCAGCGGGTGACCGCACCCGCTCCCATGGAGTGCCCGACCAGGGAGATCCGCTCCGGGTCCACGTCCGGCAGGCCACGCAGGTGCGCGACGGCCACGTCGAGGTCGGCCGCGAGGGTGCCTTCCGAACCGTCCCGCCCGGTGCCACCGAGCCGCCCCGGACTCGCCCCGTGCCCGGCGAAGTCCAGCAGCAGGGCCACCGCCCCGGTGCGCGCCACGGTGTCGGCGATCGGCCGCATCAGTCGGGCGGAGCCGGCGAACCCGTGCGCGACCACCACGGCGGGCCGCCGCTGCGTGCCGGCCGGAGCGGCGCGTACCTCGGTCAGCGGCACCCCGCCCACCGTGATCTCCCGCACGGTGAACCCGTCCGAGGCGCGCCCCAGTCCGTACGCCCCGACGGCAACCAGGAGCACGGCCAGCACGGCGAGGGCGGCGGGCACGGCGACGGTCCGGGACGGACGCGACGGTGACGGCGGCGGCGAGGGGGCCGACATGCCGGCACCCTACGCCGGCCGTCGACGCCAGGACACCCTCGACCGGCGGGCCTCGCGTCGGCGACGCACACTGGTGGGCATGGCGATCCCACTCCCCCGGCCGACCGCACTCGTCGGCCGCACCCGCTCCGCCCTCGACCAGGCTCTCGGCTCGGCCGGCTCGTTCGCCGCCGTCCCGGCCCGCGCGTTCGCGCTGCTCGACGGGGTGGAGGAACTGCTGGGGCGGATCAACGGGGTGGTGGACCGGATCGAGGCGACCCTCGACCGCACCGACCGGGTGCTCACCGACGCCGAGGAGGCGGTCAAGGAGGTGGCGGTGATCAGTGCCGCCGCGACCACCGCGATCGACACCGCCACCGCGGTCGCCACGGCGGCGGCTCGGGTGGTGGGCGAGGCCGACCGGGTGTCGGCCGCCGCGGCGGTGGTCGTCGCCGAGGCGGAGCGGGTGTCCCGGGCCGCCGGCGCGGTGGTCGCCGAGGCGAGCTCGGTGGCGCACCGGGCCGCCGGCACGGTGGGCACCGCCGCGGAGGCGGCGGCCACGGCGGCCGAGCTGATGGCGGCGTACGAGCCGGCGCTGCGCCGGGGCGCGCCGATGGCGAACCGGTTCGTCGAGCAGCTCAGCCACGAGGAGGTCAACGCGGCCATTCGGCTCGTCGACGAGCTGCCCAAGCTCAAGGAGCACCTGACCGCGGACATCCTGCCGATCCTGGCCACCCTGGACCGGGTCGGCCCGGACCTGCACGACCTGCTCGACGTCACCCGTGACCTCAAGCTCGCCGTCGCCGGCATCCCCGGTCTCGGCATGCTGCGCCGGCGCGGCGAGCGGCTCGCCGACGACCCGGTCGAGTGACCGGGGACCGGCCACTCACCCGGTCCCACCGGGCGATCAGCAGTCGCAGGTGAGCGCGGACCGGGGTGCGGTGAGGTCGTCGGCGGGGCGCCGGACCAGACCGCCGGGTGTGACCACCGGCAGTCCCTCACGCACCCAGTACTCGTAACCACCGAGCATCTCCTTGACCGCGAAGCCGAGCCGGGCGAACCCCAGCGCCGCTCGGGTCGCGCCGTTGCAACCGGGCCCCCAGCAGTAGGTCACCACCCGGGAGCCCGCCGGCACCAGGTCGCCGGCCCGGTCGGCGATCTGAGCCGTGGGCAGGTGCACCGCACCGGGCAGGTGGCCCTGCCGCCAGGCCAGGTCGCCCCGCGAGTCGACCACCACCAGGCCGGGCACTCCCGCGGTGAGGTCGAGGTGCACGTCGCTGACATCGGTCTCGACGCCGAGCCGGGCGAGGAAGTGTCGGGCGGCGACGTCCGGCGGCGCGGCCGGCACGGCGAAGGTGTGCGTCATGAACCGATCCTGCGCCGGCACCACCCGGCCGGACGAGTGGCCGGAACGCCGCCTACCGCTAACATCCCGCCATGGCCCACCGGGATCGGGGCGACCGCAGCGTCGCCGTACTGGCGTACCCGGGCATGTCGGTCTTCGAGACCGGGATCGTCACCGAGGTGTTCGGGTTGCCCCGGCCGGAGTTCGACGTCGACTGGTACACGCTGCGGGTCTGTGCCGAACGGCCCGGACCGGTGCCGCTGGTCGGCGGCGCGGCCCTGCACACCCCGTACGGGCTGGACGACCTGGCCGCCGCCGCGACGGTGATCGTGCCGGGGGTGCCGGACGTGACGGTGGACCCCTCCCCCGCCCTGGTCGCCGCGCTGCGCCGGGCCCACCACGGCGGTGCCCGGGTCCTGTCCATCTGCTCCGGGGCGTTCGCGTTGGCCGGTGCGGGACTGCTCGACGGTCGACGGGCCACCACCCACTGGCGGTACGCCGACCTGCTGGCCCGCCGTCATCCACGGGTGCGGGTCGACGCGGACGTGCTCTACCTGGACGACGGCGACATCCTGACCAGCGCCGGCAGCGCCGCCGGCCTGGATCTCTGCGTGCACGTGGTACGCCGGGACCACGGCGCGGCGATCGCCAACGCGGTCGCCCGGCGGCTGGTCATCCCCCCGCACCGCGACGGCGGGCAGGCGCAGTTCGTCGAGGCGCCGGTCGCCGCCGACCCGGACGACGACCGGATCGCCGGGAGCATCGCGTGGGCGCTGGCGCACCTGAGCGCACCCCTCACCGTGGCCGGGCTGGCCCGACAGGCGCACATGTCACCGCGGACGTACCTGCGGCACTTCGCCCGCGCCACCGGGACGAGTCCGATCCGGTGGCTGGTCGACCAGCGGGTCCGGGCCAGTCTGGCCCTCTTGGAGGAGACCGACGCGCCGGTGGAGGAGGTCGCCGGCGCGGTCGGTTTCGACAGCCCGGTCACCTACCGGCACCACTTCGGCCGGGCCATGCGGACCTCGCCGTCGGCGTACCGCCGGGCCTTCCGGACCCGGACCCGGGACGGCCGCGGGAGTGCGCGGGCGCCGGCCGCACCCGGTCAGGGCCGCGCGTAGATCTCGTCGATCTCGGCCCGGCGGGGCAGCGCCACCGAGGCGCCGAGCCGGCGTACGCAGGCCGCGCCGGCCGCCGCCGCCCAGCGCACCGCGTCGGGCAGGGCCCGTCCCTCACCCCACCCCACCGCGAGCGCGGCGGTGAACGCGTCCCCGGCGGCGGTCGAGTCGACCGTGTCGACGGCGAACGCGGGCACGTGCACCGTCGTGCCGTCCCGGTCCACATACCAGGCGCCGCCCGGGCCGAGCGTCAGCACCGCCCGGGGCACCAGGTCGAGCAGCGCCCGTGGCTCGTCCCGACCCCGCCCGGTCAGCGCGCGCGCCTCACCCTCGTTGACCACCAGCAGGTCGACGGCGGCCAGCAGCTCCCCCGGCAGCGGGCGGGCCGGCGCGGCGTTCAGCACCACCCGGGTGCCGGCGTCGCGGGCGGCCAGTGCCGCCTCGGTGACCGTCTCGACCGGGATCTCCAGCTGCGCGACCAGGACGTCGGCCGCGCGTACGAGGTCCCGCTCCGCGTCGGTGAGACCGGTCATCGAGGCGTTCGCGCCGGGGCTGACCACGATGGCGTTCTCCCCGTCGGCGCTCACCATGACCAGGGCCACCCCCGAGCTGCCGTAGGTGACCCGGAGCTGGCCGGTGTCGACGCCGGCGGCGGTGATCCGGGCGCGCAGGGTGACCCCGAAGGCGTCGGAGCCGATCGCGCCGAGGAACGCGCAGGACGCGCCGGCCCGTACGGCGGCGACCGCCTGGTTGGCGCCCTTGCCGCCGGGCACCATCACGAAGTCGGTGCCGAGCAGGGTCTCCCCCGGTCGGGGCAGGGCCGGGGCGGTGGCCACCAGGTCCATGTTGGCGCTGCCCACGACGACGACCCGGGTCTGCCCCATGTCAGGCGGCGCGGGCGGTGTACCGGTCGCCGTGCCGTTCGACCAGCAGTGGCAGACCGAACGTCTTGGTGAGGTTGTCCCCGGTGAGCGTGTCGGCCAGCAGGCCCTGCGCCACCACCCCGCCCTCGCGCAGCAGCAGCGCGTGGGTGAAGCCCGGCGGGATCTCCTCCACGTGGTGGGTGACCAGCACCAGGGCCGGGGCGTCCGGGTCGTACGCCAGCTCGGCCAGCCGGCCGACCAGGTCCTCCCGACCGCCCAGGTCGAGCCCGGCGGCCGGCTCGTCGAGCAGCAGCAGCTCGGGGTCGGTCATCAGCGCCCGGGCGATCTGGACGCGCTTGCGCTCGCCCTCGGACAGGGTGCCGTAGGTGCGGTAGCCGAGGGCGGCGACGCCGAGCTGGCCGAGCAGTGCGCGGGCGCGGGCCTCGTCAGCGGGGTCGTAGCTCTCCCGCCAGCGGCCGACCACCGACCAGGCGGCGGTGACCACCACGTCGATGACCCGCTCGTCGGCGGGCAGCCGCTCGGCGAGGGCGGCGGTGGACAGGCCGATCCGGGTCCGCAGTTCGGTGAGGTCGGTGCGGCCGACCCGCTCGCCGAGCACGTGCGCGGCGCCGACGGTCGGGTGCAGCCGCCCGGCGGCGAGGTTGAGCAGGGTCGTCTTCCCGGCTCCGTTGGGGCCCAGCACCACCCAGCGCTCGTCCAGCTCGACCCGCCAGTCCACGTCGTGCAGCAGCGCCGTGCCGGACCGGCGTACGCCGACACCGTCGAGGCTGACCACCAGATCCGCGTCCACGGGGAGGGGTGCGGGTGCGGCGCCGCGGGCGCCGGGGATCAGGTCACCAGTCACCCGCCCATCCAACCACGCAACGCGGTGGTGCCCCCCACGGGCGGCGTGCCGGTCATAGGGTGGGGCGCCGTGTCATTGGTCACCACACCCGGAGGACGCCGGATGCCCGGTCGGAGAGCGGAGTCGCGCGGATGAGCGCGGTCGTCGAGATCGAGGGTCTGCGCAAGACCTTCCACACCCTGCGGCGAGGTCGTCAGGTGGCGGTCGACGGCTTCGACATGGTCGTCGAGGCCGGCCAGGTGCACGGCTTCCTCGGGCCCAACGGGTCCGGCAAGACCACCACGCTGCGCGCCCTGCTCGGGCTGGTCCGGGCCGACGAGGGCCGGATGGCGGTGCTCGGGGAACGCTCGCCGGAGCGGCTGACCCGGGTGGCCGGGCGGGTCGGCGCGATCGTGGAGAGCCCGCAGTTCTTCGGCAACTTCACCGCCCACCGGACGTTGGGCCTGCTGGCCCGGGCCGGTGGGGTACCGGTCGCCCGGGTGGACGAGGTGCTGGCGCAGGTGGGCCTGCGCGGTCGGGAGCACGACCGGGTCAGGGGCTACTCGCTGGGCATGAAGCAGCGGCTCGCGGTGGCCTCGGCGCTGTTGAAGAGTCCGGAGCTGCTGATCCTGGACGAGCCGGCGAACGGGCTGGACCCGGCGGGCATCCGGGAGATGCGCGACCTGATGCGGTCGCTGGCCGACGCGGGCGTGACGGTGCTGGTGTCCAGTCACATCCTGGCCGAGATCCAGCTGATCTGCGACCACGTGACGATCATCGCGCGGGGCCGGCTGGTGGCGGCGGGCCGGGTCACCGAGGTGCTGGCCAACTTCGACCGGCACGAGGTGCGGGTCCGGGCGGACGATCCGGCGCGCGCCGCGGAGCTGCTGCGGGCGGCCGGGCTGACCGTGGTCGATCACCCGGATCACCTGGTGGTCGGCGGGGTCGACGACGACACCACGGTCAGCCGGCTCCTCGGCGAGCAGGGCGTCTGGCTGCGGGAACTGACCCCGCTGCGGCCGGACCTGGAGAGCGTCTTCCTGGAGCTGACCGGCACCGACTCCCATCCGGCGCTGCCCCGCCAGGCGGGCGGCCCCACCGAAGCGATGATCGACCTCGACGTCTCAGGAGTGGACGCGTGAACCTGGTCCGTGCCGAGTGGGAGCGCCTGCGGGCCCGGCGCTTCGTCCAGCTCATGCTGATCCTGCTGGTGCTCGCCTTCGGTGTCACGGCGGCCACCACGCTGGCGAATTCGCACCGCCCGACCGCCACCGAGTTGGCCTCGGCGCAGCGGGAGGCGGCGGACGCGCGGCGGGGCCTGGAGCTGGCGTACGAGCAGTGCGTGGCCCGGGAGCAGGGGAGGCTCTCGAACGAGGAACTCGGGCTCGACCCGTACTACACGCAGAACTGCGCCGACATCGACCCGGGGCGGATGGAGCGGCTGCCGGTGGCCGCGGACTTCCTCCGCGGCGTCTTCACCTTCGCCCAGGCGGCGTTGCCCCTGCTGTACTTCCTGATCGCCTTCCTGGTGCTGTTCGGCTTCCTGGTCGGCGCCTCGTACATCGGGGCGGACCTGAACTCCGGCGGGGTGGTCAACCTGCTGCTGTGGCGGCCGAACCGGACGACCGTGCTGGGCACCAAGCTGGGCACCCTGCTCGGGGTGGTGGGCGTGGTGTCGCTGCTCGCCTCGGCGGCGTACCTGGGGACGTTCTGGTTGATCGGGCAGGCGGCCGGGCAGCCGGGCGCGGTGGACGGCGAGTTCTGGCGATCGCTGGCCGCGGTCTGGGGTCGCGGCATGGTGCTGGTGCTGCTCGCTTCCGCGCTCGGCTTCGCCGCCGCCGCGCTGGGCCGGCACACCGCCGCGGCGCTCGGCGTGATCGCCGCGTACGCGGTGGTGTGGGAGCTGGGGGCGCGGCTGGTGATGCTGATCCTCGACGTGCCCCGGCACGAGCGGTTCCTGCTCTCCAGCTACCTGTTCGCCTGGCTGTCCGGGCGGATGACCAACTGGGACGAGAACGCCTGTCGCGGGGTCGGTTTCGGCACCACCTGCGACGGCTCCTGGTACATCACCCAGGGGCCGGCGCTGGTCGTGCTGCTGGGGCTGACCGGGGCGGCGGTCGGCGCGGCGTTCGTGGTCTTCCGCCGCCGCGACCTCATCTGACCGGTCCGGTGCCGGCCGGGTGCGGCAACACCTTGCAGCATCCGGGCGGCAGATGAAATATTCCTTCACATGGCGGACGGCGGCGGCACCCGGTCAGCCGACCGTGGACCCGAACACCTCGTCCCGCACCGCGTCCAGCGCGGTGTGCAGCGCACCGCTGAGGATCGGCTCCTCGGCCAGTCCGGTGGGCACCACCCGGGGGCGCACCAGGGTGATCGCCGCCACCTCGTGCTGCACCCGCTCGGCCAGCGCCGCCCCGCCGGCCTGACCCACCTCACCGGCGAGCACCACCAGCGGCGGGTCCAGCACCACGCAGGTGCTGGCCACGCCGAGGGCGAGCCGGCGGGCCACCTCGTCGAGCATCGGGCCGCCCGCGGTGCCGTCGGCGATCGCCGCGCGCACCGCACCGGCCGCCGAGGCGTCCGGGTAGCCGTGCTCGCGGGCCAGCGCACGGACCGCGTCCGCGCCGGCCACCTGCTGGAATGCCGGCTTCGCCCGGCGGGAGACGTCGCGCGGGATGGGTGCGCCGGGCACCGGCAGATAGCCGATCTCGCCGGCCGCGCCGCTGCTGCCGTGGTGCAGCCGGCCCCCCAGCACGATCGCCAGACCGACACCGGCGCCCACCCAGACCAGCACGAAGTCGGGTACGCCCCGGGCGGCGCCGGATCGCGCCTCGGCCATCGCGGCCAGGTTGACGTCGTTCTCGAAGACCACCGGGGTGTGCAGGTCGTCCCGCAGCGCCGCGAGCAGGCCGCTGTGCCAGCGCGGCAGGTTGAACGCGAACGTGATGTCGCCACTGCCCGGGTCCACCAGGCCGGGGGTGCCCAGCACGATCCGCCGTACGCTCGACAGCTGCGCCTGGGCACTGCTGGCCGCCTGGACTACCGCATTGTGGACCACGCCGACCGGATCGTCGTTGTCCCGGGTCGACTGCTCGACCCGGCCGATCACCGCGCCGGTGATGTCGGCGCAGGCGGCGACCACCCGGTCCGGTCCCACGTCCACGCCGACCACGTGGGCGCTGCCCGGCCGGACGGCGTAGAGCTGGGCGTTCGGCCCCCGCCCGCCGGCCTGTTCACCCACCCGGGCGACCAGGCCGCGTTCCTCCAGCCGCTCGACCAACTGCGAGGCGGTGACCTTCGACAGCCCGGTCAGTTCACCGAGCCGGGCCCGGGTGAGCGGCCCCTGCTCCAGGAGGAGCTCCAACGCCGCGCGGTCGTTGAGCGCCCGCAGAAGGCGGGGGGTGCCGGGCAGCCGGGTCGCACTCATGCCAGGTCCTCGAAATTCTATAAAGTTTGCTAACTGTAAACGGAGCGGGGAACGGGTAGCCGTAGCGTATCGGCCGCCCGGGACGGCGGTGGTCGGCCGACCCGGTACCTCGATCACCACCTCCGGTACGACATTCGTGCCCTCGGGCACCGAAAGGGGAGGATCACGTGGGGCAGGATCCAGGACTGCGCCGGTTGGTGCTGGGCACGTTGCTGGCCGCGTACCCGGGGCCGGTGCCGCCGGACTGGGCGGTCGACCTGGTGGCCGAGGGCCTCGCCGGGCACACCCTGTTCGGCACCAACGTGCACGACCCGGCGCAGGTGGCCGCGACCACCGCCGCGCTGCGGGCCGGCCGGTCGGACGTCCTGATCGCCATCGACGAGGAGGGCGGTGACGTCACCCGGCTGGCGCACGCCACCGGCAGCCCGTACCCGGGCAACGCCGCGCTGGGGGCGATCGGCGACACCGCCCTGACCCGGCGGGTGCACGAGGCGATCGGCGCCGAACTGGCCGCGCTCGGGATCACCCTCAACCTGGCCCCGACCGTCGACGTGAACAGCGCCGACGACAACCCGGTCATCGGCACCCGGTCGTTCGGCGCCGACCCGGTCCGGGTGGCCGCCCACGCCGCCGCGGCGGTCGCCGGGCTCCAGGCCGCCGGGGTCGCCGCCTGCGCCAAGCACTTCCCCGGTCACGGCGCCACCGTCGCCGACTCGCACCACGAACTGCCGCTGGTGGACGTACCCGTCGAGGTGCTGCGCCGGCGCGACCTGCCGCCCTTCGCGGCGGTCGTCGCGGCGGACGTGCGGGCGATCATGACCGCGCACATCCGGGTGCCCGCGCTGACCGGCGCCGGTCCGGCCACCTTCAGCCGGGCGGTCCTGGTCGACCTGCTGCGCGGCGAGTACGGCTTCACCGGCGCGGTCGTCACCGACGCCCTGGAGATGAAGGGCGCCGCGGTCGCCGCCGGCGGCACCGGCCCGGCCGCCGTGCGGGCGCTGGCCGCCGGCGCGGACCTGCTCTGCATCGGCGCGAAGGTCGACGCGGAACTGGTCGAGCGGGTGGTCGCCGAGATCCTCGCCGCCCTCGCCGACGGGCGGCTGGCGCGGGAACGCGTCGAGGACGCCGCCGGCCGGGCCGCCGCGCTCGCCGCCTGGATCCGGTCCGCCGGCTCGGTGCCCCCCGCTCCCACCGACCTCGGGTACGCGGCGGCGCGCCGCGCGGTCCGGGTGGAGGGTGTGCTGACCGGTCTGGACCGGCCCCTGGTGGTGCAGTTGCACGCCGCCTCCACGATCGCCGAGGGACGGGTGCCGTGGGGCCTCGGGCCGCACCTCGGCGACACCGAGGAGGTGCGGGTGGTCGCCGCCGAGACCGACTCGCTGGCGCTGCGCCGGCTCGCCGGGGACCGGCCGATCGTGCTGGTCGGCCGGCACCTGCACCGGCTGCCCGGCGCGGACGACCTGGTCACCGCGCTGGCCGCCGCGCACCCGGTGACCGTGGTGGAGATGGGCTGGCCGGCGGCTTGGCGGCCGGCTGGCGTGCGCGCCTTCGTCACCACGTACGGGGCCAGCCACGCCAACGGCCGCGCCGCCGCCGAAGCCCTCGGCCTGCGGTGAAAGGAAGGGCCCCTTATTAACGCCTCGTGTAGTAAAAGGGTCCCTTCCTCACACCTCGGCCGCCGCGCGGGGCGTGCCCCGGCCCCGGGGCGGGTAACCCGGCGGGATGAGCGCGAGCGATCCCTGGCACCGGGCGCTGGCCGATCTCGTCACCCGGTCGCACCGGCTGCCGCCGGACGAGCTGCCGACGGCGGTCAACGACGTGCTGCGCCCGTTGGGCGTCCGCGCCACCGTCTACCTGGTCGACGTGGAGCAGCACCACCTGCGCCCGCTGCCGGAGCGGAACGGCCCGGCCGGTGAGCTGCTGTCCATCGACGCCAGCCTCGCCGGGCGGGCCTTCACCCACGTCGAGGCGCACGTCGGGCAGGGGCCGCCGCCCCGGCTCTGGCTGCCGATCGTCAACGGGACCGACCGGCTGGGCCTGCTGGAGGTGTTCCCACCGGCGGGCACCGACCCCGCCGACGAGACGCTGCGCGACGGCTGCCTGCTCATCGCCGGACTGGTCGGTCACCTGGTGACGACCAAGAGCGGGTACGGCGACAACCTGCACCACGCCCGCCGCAGCCGGCCGATGGACGTCTCCGCGGAGGTGCTCTGGGAGCAGCTCCCCCCGTTGACCTTCGCCAGTGCCGACACGGCGATCAACGCCCTGCTCGAACCGGCCTACGAGGTCGGCGGTGACGCCTTCGACTACTCGCTGGCCGGCGGAACGGTCTCGATGGCGATCCTCGACGGCGTGGGGCACGGCCTGCCGGCGGTGCTCACCACCTCGGTGGCGCTGGGCGCGCTGCGGGCCGCCCGGCGGACCGGCGCGGACCTGCCCGGCATCGCTCGCACGATCGACGAGGCGATCACGGCCACCTGGTCCGACGCCCGGTTCGTCACCGGGATCCTCGCCGAGTTCGACACCCGCACCGGCGTCCTGCGCTACGTCGAGGCGGGGCACCCGCCGCCGGTCCTGCTGCGCCGTGGGCGGGCGGTACGGACGCTGTCCGGCGCCCGCCAGCTCCCCCTCGGGCTCGGCCACGACCGGGCGGGGGTGGCACAGGCCCGGTTGGAGCCGGGCGACCGGCTGCTGCTGCACACCGACGGGGTGACCGAGGCCCGGGACGCCGCCGGGGAGTTGTTCGGCCTGTCGCGCCTCGCCGACCTGGCCGAGCGGCACATCGGTTCCGGGTTGCCCGGTGCGGAGATCCTGCGCCGGCTGAGCCATGCGGTCGCCGCGCACCGCGCACCCCGGGCCCGGGGTGACGACGCCACCCTGATGCTGTTGGAGTGGTCGCCGGAGGCGGCGCGAAGCAGCGAGCCCTGACCGGGGCGGCAGGTGCCGCTCGGCTCAGTCCAGCCCGCGCCAGCCCTGGCCGCCCGGCCGACCGGCGTCCTCGTCCAGCCCCAGCAGTGGCCCGACGGCGGTGATCCGCAGCACCCGCGCGACCATCGGCTGCGGATCGGTGACCCGCAGGGTGGCACCGTGCTCCCGGGCCCGCGCGACGCCCTGGACGAGCACGCGTACGCCGCTGGAGTCGAGGAAGCGGACGTCGGCGAGGCTCACCACGACCTCGGTCAGCCCGGGCCGGGCCAGTGCCTCGTCGAGCGCGGCCTCGAAGTCGTCCACCGTGGACAGATCCACCTCGCCGGCCGGACGGACTGTCACCCGACCGGGATCCACGTTGCCCACGTGCCTGCCCGCCTCACCACTCGAGATGTGCGCCCTGGGCGGTCGTGCCACCGGCGTGCCTCGACCATAGCCCTCGGCACCGACACGGGCCAGCGGCGGCCCCGCCGGACGAATGCGCGCCTCACACGCTGCGTCACTTTCGTCCCGCGCCGCTCCTATCGCTTCGGCGCAGGTCAAGTCCGCTATTGGACATCTTCAGCATGGCCGTTGCCTCTTGCCGACCGACCTGCCGATACGTAGCGTGACCACTACGCGGCGCCCGGCACCCGCGCCGCAGGGGGACCTGGGGGAAGGAAGCGGACCGTGGATCCGGCCCGGGATCCACGGTCCGCGCCCTGCCGGCGGGCACCCCCGGGTCGGCCGCCCGGCCGTCGGCCCGGCGCCGTCGAGTCCGGCGGCACACCGGGGTCAACTCGGGTAGACCCCGTACGACCGCCACCCCCGGTCCGGGAAACCGGCGGCGTCGGCCACCCGCGCGGACGCGGCGTTCCGGCGGTCGTGCAGGTAGGTCGGTATCCCACCCTCGTCGAGGACGCGGCGGGCGGCCTGCGCGACCAGGCGTCGGGCGAGGCCGCGGTTCCGCGCCGCCGGGGCCGTCCCCACCGCCAGTTCCCGACCGTACGCGTCGTGCCGCTTCACCCCCACCCCGGCGAGGAACCGCCCCCGGTCGTCCCGGACCACCAGCACCGGCCGGTCGAACAGCCGCAGCCACGCGGGCAGGCCCGGCGCGGTCGGCGGGATCCACTCGCCGACCTCGGGCAGCGGCGCCGGTGCGCTGCTCCACCGGAACACGTCGTCGTGCACCACCCAGCCGGGCTGCCCGACCGCCGCGGGCAGGCCGGGCAGCAGCAGTCTCGCCGGACCCCGGGCCAGGTCACGGACCACGGAAACCCGGTCCGGCGGTACGGAGAGCACGGTGCCGGCCCCGGCGCTGACGGCGATCGCCGGCCGGAGCCGGCCGTCCCAGGCGGGCCGGGCACGCCGGTGCGACCCGACCACGTGCAGGCCGGGACCGGCCGGCCACTGGCCCAGCCACATCGCCAGGTGCAGGTGGAGCCGCCGGTCGAGCATGGACTCACCTCTCCCGCCACGGTCACGTCGCGCCGGTGATCACCGTACGCCGGGCGGCTCGTGCCGGCGTACCGATCCGTCGCCCCGGCAACCGTAAGGAACACGCAACACCTCACCGGGCGTGGCCTGGCTAGGCTGGCCGGCACGAGGGAGGTGCCCGGTGGCCCAGCGGGTGCTGGTCGTCGACGACGACCGGACGGTCAGCGACGTGGTGTGCCGTTACCTGGAGCACGCCGGCTACCGGGTGGCGCACGTCTCCGACGGCGGGTCCGCCCTGGCCGCCGTCGCGGCCGACCCACCGCACCTGGTGGTGCTGGACCTGATGCTGCCGGTGGTGGACGGGCTGGAGGTCTGCCGGCGGCTGCGGACGCGGCCGGACGGCGTACCCATCATCATGCTCACCGCGCGTGGCGACGAGGCCGACCGGATCCTCGGCCTGCAACTGGGCGCGGACGACTACCTGGGCAAGCCGTTCTCCCCGCGCGAGCTGGTGCTGCGGGTCCGCTCGGTGCTGCGGCGGACCGGCGGCGAGCCGGTGGACGCGGCACCGGACGTGCTCGTCGACGACGGCCTGGAGGTCGAGACCGGGCCCCGGATCGCCCGGCTGCACGGGCGTGAGCTGGTGCTGACCCTGCGGGAGTTCGACCTGCTGGTGCACCTGATGCGCCACCCGGCGCGGGCCTTCCGCCGCGCCGAGCTGCTGGAACGCGTGTGGGGCTGGAGTTTCGGCGACCAGTCCACGGTGACCGTGCACGTACGACGGTTGCGCGAGAAGGTCGAGGTGGACCCGGCGCAGCCCCGGCGGATCGTCACCGTGTGGGGTGTCGGCTACCGCTACGAGCCGGCCCGTGCGTGACCTGGCGCTGATCTTCGCGTACGCCCTTGGTGCGGCGCTCTGCGTCGGCGGTGTCGGCGCGGCCGGTCTGCGGTTGCTGCGCGGGCGGTCGATCACCGCGCACGTCGGTGCCCTGCTGGCCCTGACGGTGACCGCGGTGGCCGCCGGGGTGGCCGCGGTCGCCGAGGCGATGTTCCTCTCCGTGCACGACCGCGACGTCGTGCTGATCACCGTCGCGGCGGCGGCGGTGGTCAGTGTGACCGTCGGCTGGCTGTTCGCCCGCCGGCTCGCCGCCGCCGCGGTCTGGGCCGACCAGGCCCGGGCCCGGGAGCGGCACATCGAGCAGGGCCGCCGGGACCTGGTCGCCTGGGTGTCGCACGACCTGCGGACCCCGCTCGCCGGTCTGCGGGCGATGGCCGAGGCGCTGGAGGACCGGGTGGTGCGCGACCGGGAGACGGTCGACGAGTACCACCGGCGGATCCGGGTCGAGACCGATCGGATGACCCGGCTGGTGGACGACCTGTTCGAGCTGTCCCGGATCAACGCCGGCGCGTTGCGGCTGACCCTGTCGGCGGTGCCGCTGGGTGACGTGGTCTCCGACGCGCTGGCCAGCACGGCGCCGCTGGCCGCCGCCCGGCGCATCCGGCTGGAGGCCGCCGACGCGGGGTGGCCGACCGTGCTGGCCAGCGAGCCGGAACTGGCCCGGGTGGTGGCCAACCTGTTGCTCAACGCGGTGCGCTACACCCCGTACGACGGCACGGTCCGGGTCGAGGCCGGCCGCGACGGCGACAACGCCTGGCTGGCGGTGGCGGACACCTGCGGCGGGATCCCCGACGTGGACCTTCCCCGCGTCTTCGACGTGGCGTTCCGGGGCGAACCGGCCCGCACCCCGCGCCCCGGCAACGGCGGTGTCGCCGGCTCCGGCGGATTGGGGCTGGCGATCGTGCGCGGGTTGGTTGAGGCGCACGGCGGGCGGGTATCGGTACGCAACGTCAGTGACGGATGCCGATTCGAGGTCCGGTTGCCGGTGCCGGGAACCTGAGACACCGATCGGCCGTCATATCGATTTCCATACATGTACAACTTCCTTTGGGACGGTAGGGTCATGCCGAATCAGCCGAATGACCGTTACCAGCAGGACCCCGCGCAGCTCTGGTCGCACGCCTCCGGGTCCCCGGAACGGTTCCCGGCGCAGCCGCCCTACCGGGGCCACCGGACTTCCGCGCTCTGCTGGGGCGACCTGAACAAGCTGCCCGCCGGCGTGTCCTCGCGCCGGCACCTCAACCCGCGTTGACGCCGGGACGCCCGACACACCGGTGGCCGACCCACCGGGGCGTTCGCACACCTGTCGGGTAACGTCTTGTGGTCCTCAGGCAACCCGGGCCACGACAGGAGCAGCTGCGCGCATGGGCAAGAAGACCATCCACGTCTCCGACTTCAGCGGCACGGTCCTGGCGACCGACGACGAGGTGGTCCGTGTCGTCGTCCTGGAACATCCGGACCTGGTGGCCGGACCGGTACGGCTGGACGCCTCTCCGGTCGAGGTGGAGGGCATCGACGACGCCGCGCTGGACGTGGCGGTCGTCGAGATCCACGACCGGCACGGCGGGGGTGAGCCGCGCCGGGTGGTGCTGACCGCGAGCGAGTTCGACGCGATGGCCACCGACGTGCCGATGGCGCAGCTGCTGCGGACCGCCGAACGGGTCCGCCCGCCGAAGGCCCGCAGGACCGCGGAGAAGGTCGACTACGGCACCGTCGAGCACGCCGGCCGGCCGCACCGGGGCCGGGTCACCGAGGAGGAGGCCCGGCTGGTGCGGGAACGGCTCGACGAGGTCAACAAGCACCTCGCCGACGCCGGGATCCGCCAGGTCGACCCGACCGATCCCGAGCACGCCGCCCGGTACGGCTTCCCCACCGCCTCCTGACGCGCCACCCCTCCTCGTCCTCAGTCCTTCTCCGCCGCCGCCCGCACCGCGGCCTTGATCGCCGCGTCGATGCGCTCCTCGGCGGCGGCCTTGCCGACGCCGAGGCCGGTGAGCACGCCGTCGCCGTCCTCGTGCTCCAGCAGGGCCAGCAGGACATGCTCGGTGCCGACGTAGTTGTGGCCCAGCCGCAGCGCCTCCCGGAAGGTCAGCTCCAGGACCTTCTTCGCCGCCGCGTCGTACGGGATCAGGGCCGGTACCTCGGCGCCGGAGGCCGGTGGCAGCGCGGCCGTGGCGGCCTCGCGTACCCGCTCCAGCGGCACGCCCGCCGCCACGATCACCCGGGCGGCGATCGCCTGCGGCTCGGCCAGCAGGCCGAGCAGGATGTGCTCGGGGCGGGTCTCGGCGTGCCCGGTCGCGCGCGCGGCCTCCTGTGCGGCCAGCACCACGTTGCGGGCGGGCACGGTGAACCGGGCGAAGCCCTGCTGCGGGTCCAGGGGCGTGTCGGTGGACCGGGGGACGAAGCGTTTCTGGGCGGCCTGTTTGGTCACGCCCATGCTCCGGCCGATGTCGGTCCAGGAGGCGCCGGAGCGCCGGGCCTGGTCCACAAAGTGGCCGATCAGGTGGTCGGCGACGTCGCCGAGGTGTTCGCCCACGACGACCGCGTCGGCGAGTTGGTCGAGGACGTCGGGGCGGGCCTTCTTGATGCCGTGGATCAGGTCGTCGAGGCGTACCGGGTTGTTCATCTGCACGGGATCCGTCATGCGTCAACCATAGGTTGACGCTACGAGGCCGTCAACCGTCGGTTGACGGTGGACGTCGGCAGGCGGGAGGATCGGGGCATGCGATTGCACGTGGGCTGTGCCATGTGGACCCACCGGTCGTGGCAGGGGCGGCTGCTGGCCCATCCGCTCGCCGCGCACGAGCGCCTGCGGCACTACGCCGGCTGGTGCAACGCGGTGGAGGGCAACACCACCTTCTATGCCACGCCGGCCCGGGACACGGTGGCCTCGTGGGCGGCGCAGACCGACCCCGACTTCCGGTTCGTCCTCAAGCTGCCGAAGCTCATCACCCACGAGCACCGGCTCGCCGACGACGAGGCGCTGCGCGCGTTCCTGGACGCGATCGAGCCCCTGGGCCCCCGCGCGCACGCACTCTGGATCCAGTTGCCCGGCTCGTTCGGTCCGGACGACGTGAGCGCGCTCGCCCGCTTCCTGGGTCGGCTCCCCCGGTCCCACCGGTACGCCGTCGAGGTCCGCCACGCCGCCTTCTTCACGCAGGCGCCGGCCGTCCGGCTGCTCGAAGCGGCCCTCGCCACCGTGTCCGCCGAGTGGGTTCCCTTCGACACCACCGCGTTCTTCGCCGGCCCGCCGACCAGCGACGCGGAACGGGAAGCCTGGACCCGCAAGCCGCGCATGCCGCTGCGGTCGGTCGCGCTGACCGATCGGCCGATCGTCCGCTACCTCGGCCGCGACGACACCGCGCGGACCGTCGAGGGCTGGCGGCACTGGGTCGACGTCGTCGCCGGTTGGCTGCGCGAGGGGCGCTCGCCGACCGTGTTCGTGCACACCCCGGACAACGCCGACGCGCCCGTGCTCGCCCGCCGCTTCCACGACCAGGTCCGCCTCCGGGTGCCCGAGGTGGCGGCGCTGCCCGAGCCGCTGCCGGCCGAGCCGGCGACCCTTTTCTGATCGCCCACCGCCGGCCGAACCCCGGGGTTGCGCCCCGGCACACCGGACCCGGCCGTCAGCCTGCCGCGCCGTCCACGGAGACCGGGGACACGCAGTACACGTCGCCGGAGTTGACGTGGTGCGGCAGCGCGAGCAGGTGCGCCGCCATCTCCGCGGCGGGCACCCAGCGCCGGAAGGTCATCGACTTCTCGTCGCCGAGCGCGACGTCGAACCCGTCGAAGCCGAGCACGCCCAGCCGGTCCAGGCACCGCTGGGCGACCGCGCGCGCGATCGTGGTGAACTCGAAGGACAGGGCGGGCAGCGGCCGGCTCAGCCCGGCCAGCACGGCATCCTCGAAACCCTCCACGTCGATCTTGGCGAAGGTCGGCACGCCGTACCGCGACACCAGCGCGTCGACGGTCACGACCGGGACCTCGATCTCCGCGTCCCACACCTGGCCCTCCCATCCGCCGGCCCCGTTCGCGGCCCGCACGAATCCGGTGGCGGCGGTCGACACGGTGGGATTGGCGGAGTTGACATGGAACCGCACGCTCCCGGGGGCCGCGCCGCACGCCGCCTCGACCAGCGTCACCTGGTCGTCCCCGGCGTAGATCGCCCGCAGGGCGCGCAGGCAGAGCGGCTGCGGTTCCACGGCGACAACCCGGGCCCCGAGCCGGCGGAAGCTGCCGATGTGGTCACCCACGTGGGAGCCGATGTCGAAGACGAGGTCGCCGGGCGTGACGAAGCGGCCGTAGAAGGCGTCCATCCGCGCGTCGCGTTCCGGATCGCCGTAGTAGACGTCCAACGACCGACGCAGCGGCGCCATGACCGGATCGTTCCGCAGCGCCGCGAGCCGACTGATGAGCGCGGTTCCGTCGGTGCGGTGGCCTGGATGGGTCACGACTGCGGTCCGAAGGCGGTCAGGAAACGATCCCGGAAGGCGTCCATCCGCCAGACCGGGGCCTGCGGGCCGGGCTTCAGCCCGTCCTGCCAGCCCCACCCGGAGATCCGGTCCAGCACCCGCCGGTCCCGACTGATGATCGAGATCGGTACGTCGTGGCTGGCGTTGTCGCCGGTGATGACCGGCGCGGGCTGGTGGTCGCCGAGGACCACCATCACCAGGTCGTCGTCACCGTAGGTCTCCACGTAGGAGATGAGCGTGCGCAGCGTGTACTCGATGGACCGCCGGTAGTCCGCCTTGATCCGGGTCGCGGTCCGCCGCTTCTCGTTCCGGGCGTCCCGCGCCGCGGCGTCGTCGTCGCGGAAGACCGTGCCGTCCCCGACGTCGGCCCAGTCGACCAGCTTCGGGACCGGCGTCCAGGGCGAATGGCTGGACACCAGCGCCAGCTCCGCCATCACCGCCGGCCCGTCCCCCCGCGCCTGCTCCAGGCGCCGCCACCGGGACAGGGTGTACTGGTCGGGCATGGTGCCGAAGCTGTACTTGGGGCCCTGGTAGGCGAGCGTGTTCGCGTCGTAGAACCGGTCGTACCCGTAGAAGGAACCCTCCGGCCAGGCCCGGGTGACCGCGGGCATCACCCCTACGGTCTCCCACTCCGCCCGCTGGAACGCGCCGCCGAGGGTCATCCGGTCGCTGGCCAGCAGGATGCGGTGCCGCTGGTCGTTGTCGATCCACAATCCGGAGAGCAGCGTGGCATGGGCCAGCCAACTACCACCGCCGAACGTCGGCGAGGTGAGGAAGCCGCTGCGCGCGGCGAAACCGGCCGTACCCAGCCGCCGGTTTCCGTCGTCGAGGACCGCGCCGACCTGCGGCGCGAACGCCGGGTCCTCGACCGCGTCCCGGCCGTAGCTCTCCACGAAGGCGAAGACCACGTTCTTGCCGCGCAGCGCGGTCAGCAACCGGTCACCCGGCACGTCCCGGAACGGATCCGCGTCGATCACCCCGGAGAACGTCTTGCGGTCGTTGAGCCGCAGGCGCACCTGGAACCCGTGGCCGTTGGCCAGGGTGGTCGCGGACGTGTCGGCCACCGGCACGCCGGGTGTCACCTGAACGCCGAACGCGGCGCAGGCCACCCACACCACCACCAGCGCCGCGACGATCCGGGTGGTGCCGGTGTGGTGCCGGACCACCAGCCGGCTCAGCCGCAGCACCGACAGCGTGACCAGGACGGGCAGTGCCACGGCGAGCAGCGCCAGCGCGACCGCCGCACCGGTCGCCGCCGGCCGGCCGTACGACTCGGCGACGAACTCGAACGCCTCGTCGAGCAGCGCCCAGTCGAGCACCAGGTCGAACGCGCGGCTGAGCGACGCGGAGAACCCCAGGTCGAGCAGCTTCAGCACGGCCAGCAGGCCGAGGGCCACTCCGGCGAGCACCGCCACCCACCGCCTCCCCCGCGCCGGCAGGGCGAGCAGCAGGGCGACGACCAGCAGCGCCTCCAGCGGGATTTTCACGAACGCGCCCGGCGTGAGACGACCGAAGTCGTACGGCGCGTTCAGGGCGAGCAGCACCAGCGCCGCCGCCAGGGCGGTCCCCAGCCCGGCCAGGACGGGGCGTCCGGTCCGTTCCGGGGCGCCGGGGGCGTCGTCGGCGGTGTCGCCGGGCGTACGGTCGGGCTGCCCGCCCGCCGTCGCGTCCTCCCCGCTGCCCCGGCCCGGTAGCCGGCGAAGGTGTGTCATGAGCGACAACCTGGGCGTCCTTCCGTCTGGTCCTGGTGCGGCATGCGGGACGGCTCAGACCCGGACGATCTCGTCCCGGGCCACCGGGATCCGCGGCGGCTCGTGCCACGGCAGCCCGCCCGTGCTCGCCGCCACCGGCCCGCCCGTGCTCGCCGCCACCGGTCCGCCCGTCTCGACGCCGGTGGCGGTCGTCCACAGCCACCGCACGTCGCGGCCGAACGACTCGACGAGCAGACCCAGCGACAGCACCAGCATGACGACCGTCAGCGGACCGGGAAGCACGCCGGCCAGCGCCACCGTCAACACGACACCCTGGGTCGCCGCGACGACCTTACGCCAGTAGCGCGGCGGCAATGATCCCCGCATCCACGGCAGCACCCAGCTCGCGGCGACGAAGGCGTACCGCATCCCGCCGATCACCAGCACCCAGCCACCCACCGACGGCGCCAGATGGACACAGAGCACCAGCACGAGGAAGGAGTCGATCTCCATGTCGAAGCGGGCGCCCAGCTCGCTGGTGGTCCCGGTGCGCCGAGCCGTGAAACCGTCCACCGCGTCCAGCGCCAGCGCCACGGCGGTGAGGACGACCATCAGCGCGACCGGCGCCGGCCGGCCGAACGAGTCCGCCACCAGTGCCGTCACGCCGCCGGCCAGGACGGCCCGGCCCAGAGTCACCCGGTCGGCCGGGCCGAGGCCACCCGCGCCGGACCGGTGCAGGCCCCGGCCGAGCAGGGCGCACAGCACCATCCCGTACCCGAGCCCGGCCAACCACCCCACCAGGCCGAGACCGACCGTCCCGGCGAGCACCGCGAGCAGGACGGTCTGCACCAGCAGTCCGACGACCGGACCAGTTCGCACCGTGGGCATCGTGCCTCCGTGACTCTGATTGGCGACCCTGTCAGTCATACGGGAAATACGGCCGATCGGTTCGTTCTGGACGCAGGCAAACCCAAGGTCATCCTGTGTGCGGCCGTGGAGCGTCCCGAACGGGAACACCCGTCACTGGAGGTAGGCGCTGGTGGCGAGGAACCGCGTCATCGAGTCGGCGTCCGCCACCATCCGCACCTCGTGCAGGAGAGACTCTCCGCCCGGCCC
The DNA here is from genome assembly GCF_003626595.1 of Micromonospora endolithica. Taxonomy (GTDB): domain Bacteria; phylum Actinomycetota; class Actinomycetes; order Mycobacteriales; family Micromonosporaceae; genus Micromonospora; species Micromonospora endolithica. The sequence continues at coordinate 509,183 of NZ_RBAK01000002.1, forward strand.
GTCGACGCGGAGCTTGAACGACTCACTCCTCCCGGCGACGAAGCGGCTGAGCTGCTCACCCCACCGTTCACAGTCGGTCCAGCCCCGGACCCGTACGACCCAGCCGGAGTCGCCCCGGGTAGCGCCGAGGCCGGCATCAGCCAGCCACGCCTGGAAGGACTGGTCGATGTCCGGGTCGCCACCCATGAACTCGATGATCAGGTCAGCTCGCATCGGCCCATTCTCGCCACCGGGCGGACACGCCGGCCGACGTCCGCTACGCACGGGATCCACCAGGGTCGCGGGGGTGGCACTCGAACCCTTCGGAGCCGTACATCCACAGATACCCCTACGCGGGTAGGCAAACCAGCAGCCACGTATGGCCGACGGTTCCCGATCTACCCCTGCACGGAGCCGGTCCGGGCCGGCGGACCGTGCGTGGTAGCTTCGCCGGAGCGTCGCGTGCCGATGGCAGGCCGTGTCAGGCATGGAGGCGCCGGACCGAGGGGAAAACGATGATGATCGTTGTCCTTTCGCCCTCCACCCATGCGTGAGGGCGAGAAGAGCAGGCTGATCGCCTGGGATCGAGAGCTACGCGCCGTCCACGACCGGCTCCGTGACGCGCTGTCGGTGACCCGGCAGGCGGTGGCGGACGGCGTGCCGGCGGAACCGGCGACCCGTGACCTGTTGCTGTTCTGCCACGGGTTCTGCGCCGCCCTGACCGCGCACCACGAGGGCGAGGACCGGGACCTGTTTCCGGCGATCGCCGAGCGGTACCCCGCGCTGCGCGAGACGCTGCGCCACCTACGGCAGGACCACTCGATGATCGCCCACCTGCTGGGTGGGCTGCAGGCCGCCGTGGCGCGGGCCGCCCCACCCGAGGAGTTGGATCGCCACCTGGAGGGACTGGCGGCGATCATGGAGTCGCACTTCGGGTACGAGGAACGCCAACTGCTGACCGTGCTGAGGACGCTGGCGATGGACGCCGACCCCGACGTCGTACTGGGACCTCTGTAGCCGTTCTGACCCGGGTCGGGCCCGCCCTCGGTCGGCGCACCCGAGGATATGGTGACCACGTGGCATGTCGGATAACCGAACTGGTCCTGGACGCCCGTGATCCCGAGTCGCTGGCGCGGTTCTGGTGCGAGGTGCTGGGCTATGTCGAGCTGGAACGCGTGGACGGGGACATCGAGATCGGGCCGCCCGGCGTCGGCTTCGGCGGTCCGCAGCCCACGATCATCCTCAACCGGACCGACGAGCCGAAGGTCGGCAACCTGCGGCTGCACATCGACGTGAATGCCACCGATCGGGAGCAGGACGACGAGTTGGAGCGGCTGCTGGCGGCCGGCGCACGTCGGGTCGACATCGGACAGACCGGCGACGAGCCCTGGCATGTGCTCGCCGACCCGGAAGGCAACGAGTTCTGCCTGTTGAGACGCCGGGTGTCGGAGGTCTAGGCGGTCGACGCGCCGATGGTCTCCGTACCCCGGGCTGCGTGATCCCCTCTGGAAGGATTCCGGAAGTTTCGGAGCGCCACGTTCCGGAATTCCAGCCCTGCCTGGCGCTCGTGGGTTGAGCACCTTGGAATCTTCTGCTGACAAACGGCGTAAAAGCCGCTATAACCCGCGGCCGAAGTAACGTATGCACGGATCAGGTTTCCGGAAAATTTCAGAAAAGTTATTGACAGGTGGAGGATCGGCCGCCTACCGTCGCCATCGACGGCGTTCAATGCTGTCGATGCCACCCCCACCGCGACCCGTCCCCGTTCGTGCAGGACGACGAGCCCACCGCCGCCGCGCGGTGACCCGCCGAACGTCCGGCTGCCGTACCTGGCCCCCGCAAGGCCCGCCGGGTCGCACCGCTGCTGGCTCGGGTCAGCTGTCACGAGGAGGAACACCTACATGAACGACACCTCGACCAGACCGCAGAGGCGCAGCCGTATGCGGCTGCTCCTGGGCGCCGCGTGCGCCGCGGTCCTCGCCGTCGGCGGCACAGTCGTCGCCGCGCCCAGCGCGCACGCCGAGGCCGACCGGACGCTCACCTCGAACCTCACCGGCACGCACAACGGCTTCTACTTCTCGTTCTGGAAGGACAGCGGCAACGCCAGCATGACGCTGCGCGAGAACGGCCGCTACACCAGCAGCTGGGACCGGAGCACCAACAACTGGGTCGGCGGCAAGGGCTGGGCCACCGGCACCCGGCGGACGGTCACCTACTCGGGCAGCTACAACCCGGGCAACAACAACACCTACCTCGCCCTGTACGGCTGGACGCGCAACCCGCTCATCGAGTACTACGTGGTGGAGAACTTCGGTACCTACAACCCCAGCAGCGGCGCGCAGCGGCTGGGCACGGTCACCACGGACGGCGGCACCTACGACATCCTGCGCAGCCAGCGGGTCAACGCCCCGTCGATCGACGGCAACCAGACGTTCTACCAGTACTGGAGCGTCCGCCAACAGAAGCGTTCGAGCGGCACCATCACCACCGCCAACCACTTCGACGCCTGGGCCCGCGCCGGCTTGAACCTCGGCACCAACCACAGCTACCAGGTCATGGCCACCGAGGGTTACCAGAGCAGCGGCAGCTCCGACATCACCGTCCGGGAGGGCACCGGCGGCAACCCCGGTCCGACCGCCAACCCGACCCCACCGCCCGGCGGCGGGAACTGCACCGCGGTGCTCTCGGCCGGCCAGCAGTGGGGTGACCGGTTCAACCTGAACGTCGCGGTCAGCGGCACCAGCAACTGGGTCGTCAGCCTCAACCTGAACGGCGGCCAGACCCTGCAGAACAGCTGGAACGCCTCGGTCAGCGGCACCAGCGGGACCATCACCGCCCGGCCGAACGGCAACGGCAACAACTTCGGGATAACGATCATGGCCAACGGCAACTGGACCTGGCCGACGGTCACCTGCCGGACGGGCTGACCCGAACTCCTGAGCCCGACGAGCGGGCGCGGTGGCCTCGGCCGCCGCGCCCGCCGTGGTCTCGCGGCCCGCGCGTCAGCGCGCCGCCAGGGACTCACCGGGGCCGCCCACCCACGGCTCGACCCACACGCCCCGAGTGAGGAAGCGTTCGAGCACCATCCGGTACGGCTCCGGGTCGAGCTTGCGCTCGCGCACCCACGCGTCGTCGTAGTAGCTGCCGGCGTAGGCGTCAGCGCCGTCGCAGACCAGTGCCGCGAGCGTGCCCCGCTCACCGCGCTGGCGCAGACGCGCCGCCATGCGTAGCGCCCCCCACAGATTGGTGCCGGTGGAAGGGCCGGCCCGCCAGCCGGTCGTCGTGGCCAGGTGACGCATGACGGCCACGCTCGCCCCGTCCGGCACCGGCAGCATCAGGTCCACGACGTTGGGCAGGAAGGCCGGCTCGGTCCGCGGGCGGCCGATCCCCTCGATGCGCGACGGCATGCCGGTCGAGTAGCCGTGATAACCGGTCGCCCAACCGGGCAGGTAGGCCGAGTTCTCCGGGTCGATCACGACGAGCCGAGTCGGATGATTGTGGTAGCGCAGGTATCGGCCGAGCGTGGCGCTGGTGGCGCCGGTACCCGCCCCGACCACCACCCAGTCCGGCGGCCCTCCGCTCGCCTGGACGACCTGGGCCACGAGCGCCCCCGCGAGTCCCCCGGCACGCCAGTCCTCGGCGTGTGCGGCCGACTGGAAGTGGTCGAGGTAGTAGCCACCGAATTCTCCGGCGAGCCGCCGCGCCTCGTCGTAGATGGCCAGGGGCGGGTCGAACGGATGGCAGCGACCGCCGTACCGCTCGATCCGCGCCGCTTCGCGGGCGACGTCTTGCCCGGCAGTACGGCGACGAAGGGCAGCCCCAGCATGGTGGCGAAGTGGGCGCCGGAGACCGCCGCGTTGCCCGCGGTGGCCTCGATCACGGTGGTGTATGGACCGCTCCCGGAAGGAGCGGCCCCGAAGTTCGGCGTTCGTGGGCGATCAGCTCACCCGTCTGCTCGTTACGACGACGCCAAGCGACGACGGGCGACTCTCACCCTGGCTTGTGTCGCCAGGGGCCCACGACTACCGGCGAGTTTCTCGCGGCCCAAACTGGCCGAGTGGGCGGTATCGGAGGTGAACGACGCCGTTGTGGAATCGGCGTTCGCCGAGGAGCGCGAAGTCGGTGCGCGGCCCGGTCGGCAGCCCCGGCTTGCCGCCTCCGACGGCCGTGGGCCAGACGAACAACTGACACTCGTCGACCAGCCCAGCCCGCATGGCTTGTGCCGCCAGGTTGGCGCCTCCGATGGTGATGTCACGGCCGGCCGTGGCCTTGAGCTGGCGTACGGCGGCGGGGTCGAAACGGCGCTCCACGCTGGTGGCGGCCGTCGACACCTCGGTGAGCGTCGTGGAGTAGACGACCTTGTTCGCCGCTTGCCAGACGCTCGCGAAGTCAGCCATGAGGCCGGACTGCGCGGCTAGCGCGGCGTCGGTTTCCCAGACAGCCATCATCTCGTACAGGCGCCGCCCGTAAAGAAACGTACCCACCGACCGCAGGAGGTCGGTGGTGAACGCGAACACCTCGTCGTCGGGCGGGAACCAAGCGAAAACTCCGCTTTCGTCCTCCATGTAGCCGTCGAGCGACACATTGTTCACGTAGATCAGCTTTGCCATACCTCTACCTTCCGGTGCACGTAGAACCCGCGAGGATGACACCCTGGCCCGTCAGCTGACCGAGCATCGCGGGTCGGGCTGACATCTCCGCCTCTCACCCGTTCTACGAACGACTCGGCCCGGATCCGACGCCGTCCCGAGAGGAAGTTCCACGGATCGTCGGCGCATCCACCGAGCGACCACCCACCACCGGCGTACGCGAAAAAGGCCCTGCCCGGTGTGAACCACCAGGTCAAGGCCTTGATCGTTGGTGCGCCGCCAGGGACTCGAACCCCGAACCCGCGGATTAAGAGTCCGCTGCTCTGCCAGTTGAGCTAGCGGCGCTCGTCGGCAACGGGAGCACCGTACCGGTTCGCCCCCGCCCTCCGACGACCGGGCTGCCGATCGCTCAGCTCCGCAGGTCGAGCAGGGCCTTCCGTTCGACCTCGGTCAGCGGGCCACGGGCCTCGGCGGCGAGGCACTCGGCCAACTCGGTGCGGTTCTTCACCCCGAGCACCACGGTCGCCACGCCGGGGACGCTCAGGGCGTACCGGTGGGCCAACGAGGCGGGCGACTCGCCGAACTCGGCGGCGAGCGCACGGAACCGCTCCGCCCGGGCGAAGTCGACCGCGACCGGGGCGTCGTCCGCCACGGACCGGTCGATCTCCCCGGTGAGCGCTCCCGCAGCCACGGCACGGATCGCGATCACCGAGACGCCGTCGTCAACCGCGGCTCGGCGGATCTCGTCGTTCCGGGGTTCGGCCGACCCGCCGAGCAGCCACATGTCGCCACTGAGGTCAAGGGCGTTCACCACCGCCTGGACCGCATCCGGGCGCGGTTGCTGGTGCATGGCGTCGATCACGGTCTGCGGGTGGCCGACACCGGTCAACCCCCAGGCCCGGATCTTGCCCTCGTCCCGCAGCCGTTCGAAGGTCGGCACCACCTGATCGCAGTACAGGTCCCAGCCGAGGGTCCGGGGAGTGGGACCGGTCCAGCCGTGCGGGTGCAGTTGGGAGTGGAGCAGGAAGAGATCCAGCTGCTCGCGGCCGAGCCGCTTCAGGGTGGCGTGCAGGCTGCGGATCATCTTCTCCGGGAGATCACCACCGTCCTGCTCGGGCAGTTCGATCTTGCTGGTGACGAGGACGTCCGAGGCCGGAATGGCGCGCAGGGCGGCACCGGCGACGTTCTCGGCCGCGTAGCCGTCACCGTAGGTCGGGGCCAGGTCGAGCATCGTGACGCCACCGTCGACGGCCGCCCGCACGGTCGCCACCGCCTCGGCCTGGTCGGTCGCCCCCCAGACACCGCCGATCCCGCCACCGCCCAGGGTGAGCGCGCTGACCGTGCCGAGACGACCGAATTCCCTGCTGTGCATCTGCACCTCCGTGACGGAACGTGGCCGCCATTCTACTGACCGGAACACCGCTCACATCAATGCGCCGGCCCGCGCCCCGTGGAGCCGGAACAGCGCCGCGTACCGGTCCAGACACCCGTCCACACCGAACTCCTCCAGGGCCCGCTTGGCGCCCTCGCGCCGGGTGTCGGCGTCCCAGCCGAGCACGTCCAGCAGCGCCACGCGCAGTCCAGCCGGATCCCGCGGCTGGACGACCCTTCCCATCCCGGTCGCCAGGACCGGATAGCGGCCACCGGGCAGGTCGGTGGTGACCGACGGGATACCGCACATCATCGCCTCGGCCTGCGCGATACCGAAGGACTCGGCGATGGAGGGAAGGGCGAACGCGTCGATGGACGCGTAGAAGTCGTTGATCTGTCGGCCGCGGAGCAGCCCGAGGATCCGGATCCGGGGATCCCGTTCGGCGGCCGTCCGGATCCGGTCGATCACACTGCCGCCCGCGACGGTCAGATAGTCGCCGCCGACCAGCAGCCGCGCCTCGGGATCCGGGATCTCGGCGAACGCGGCGACCAGGTAGTCCAGGCCCTTGTCCGGCACGATCCGGCCGAGGAAGCCGATGTGCGGGCCGCCGGTCTCCCGGTATGTCGCCTCCCCGCCGCGCCGGTCCAGACAGGGCGCCGGGATCGCGGACCGCTGGCTGGACCGCAGGATCGACCAGAGCTCCGAGTACTGCGCCTGGTCGTCGCTGTTGACGACGACGGCGTCCGAGCGGCGCAGCGTGACCCGCGACGACACCCGTACCGCGGCCATCGCCGCCCGGGTCACCAGGGTGGGCGGCAGCCAGAGGTCGATGTGGTAGGTGGTCACCACCGGCACCCGCAGCGGCAGGGCGGTGATCAGCGCTCCCTCCAGCATCGGCAGGTGCAGGTTCACCACCCGCGAACGCCGGGCGATCCGGCGCACCAGGGACGGGAAGCCGGGACTGACCGGCCCACGGCCGACCGAGGCGACCACCGGGCTGCGGTAGACGTCGACGCCGTTACGGCTCTCCCGTAGCGGAAGCGCCGCGTCGTGCCGGACGGCGACCACCGCCACCCGCCAGCCCCGCCCGGCGAGGCCCTCGGCGAGCACCCGGGCCACCTCGGTCAGCCCGCTGACGTAGGGCGAGTAGTAGTTGACCGCGACGCAGAGGTCGTATTCGTGGGAGTCTTTGCTGCTCACGGGCTTCTCCAAGGGGTGTCGAACGGTTACCGGACGGGCCAGGCGCTGGCCAGCATCGCCTGCGCCAGCACCGCGGCCCACAGGCCGAGGTTGACCAGCAGCGCGCGGTCCCGGACGAGGTCCTCGACCGGATCGCCACCGGAGCCGCCGATGGCGATCATCTGCAGGTAGCGGTGTACCGCGAACGCGGCGAACGGGAAGGTCAGCCCCGCGGTGATCGGTCCGTACGGCGGTGTCTGGGTCCAGACGAAGGCGACGTAGCCGATCAGCGCCGCCACCAGGTTCACCACCACGACCTGGTCAAGGAAGTGGACCGAGTAGGCGCGCAGCGACGGCCGGTGCTCGCCGGCCTCACCGCCCGCGGCCGACAGTGCGGCGAGTTCGTGGCGTCGCTTGCCGAGGGAGAGCGCGAGGCACGCGCAGTAGACCCCGATCAGCAGCGCCGGATGAACGGCCGCGCCGACGGCGATGGTGCCGGCCAGCACCCGCAGGACGAATCCGATGGAGACGACCGACACGTCGACCAGGGGCTGATGCTTGAGCGCCAGGCAGTACCAGAGGTTGAGGGCGAGATAGCCGGCGACGACGACGCCGGTCAGGGCGGGTAGCAGGGTGGTCAGGGCGGCGGTGCCGGCGAGCAGGGCGACGAGGAGGATGACCGCGGCGGTCGTGCTCACCCGCCCGCTCGCCAGTGGACGGTTTCGTTTGACCGGGTGTACCCGGTCGCGCTCCCGGTCCCTCAGGTCGTTGAAGACGTACACGGCCGAGGCGGCGGCCAGAAAGCTCAGCAGCGTGCCGAGCAGCGGCACGATATGGGTCACCGCGGCGCCGGGTGCGGCCACGAGCGGCGCCGCCAGCACCAGGCCGCCCTTGACCCACTGGCGGGGCCGCAGCAGGACGAACAGTCCGGTGACGCGGGCCAGCGGTTTCAGCGCCTGTACGGCGACCGCCGGGTCGACGGAGACCACGGGCAGGTCCGACGAGGTGGGGTTCGGGACTTCCAGGGCGTGATTCATGGCGGACCTCTCCTTGCTCCGTGGAGTGTCAGAACAGCGCCTTCGCCAGGCTCAGGGCGCCCTGCTTCCAGGGGTCGCGGTGGGTACGTCCGGCGCTGCGCCGCGCCCCGGCGGCGTTCGCCCGCCACCACTCGTACGTCTTCAGCAACGCCTGTTCGTTGCTGAACCGCGGACTGAACCCGAGCCGCTGGGTGGCCCGGTCGATCGAGACGTACGAGTCCCGGGTGAGCTTGTGCACGAGTCGCTTGTAGACCGGGGAGAGCCGCGTCGCGGCGAGTACGCGCAGCGCGGCGACGGCGGGCCCGACCGGCATGGCCAGGACCCGCCTGCCGTGGCCGGCGGCGTCCAGGACCGCCTGGAAGTCCTCCCGCAGGGTGCGGAACTCGCGCGCGCCGATGTTGAACGTGTCGTTGGCCTTGTCGTCGGGCGCCTCGCAGATCAGCTGGATCGCCGCGCAGAGGTCCTCGACGTCGAGCATCTGGGTGGCGACGTCGCCGCCGCCGATCAGCGGGAAGTGCCGGCCCTCGTCGGCCCACTCGAAGAGCATGGCGAAGAGACCGAGACGCTCCTCGCCGAGGAAGGTCTTGGGCCGCAGGATCGGGGCGCAGAGGCCCCGTTCGCGTTGCCGGAGCACGACGGTCTCGGCGCCGAGCTTCGCAGCCGAGTAGGGGTCCACCGGTTCGCACGGGTAGTCCTCCGGCGTGGGGCAGTCCCGGGGCAGTCCGTAGACGGCGGTGGACGAGATGTGCACGAACCGGTCCACACCGGCCCGCCGCGCCGCGGCCAGCGCCGAGCCGGTGCCCTCCACGTCGACCGATCGGATCTCCGCCGCCCGGTGGCTGGGCAACGCGGCGGCGGAGTGGATGACCACGTCGGCGGAGCGGAAGGCGCGGGTCATCGCCTCGACGTCCCGGACGTCGGCCCGGACGAAGGTCGCCCGCCCTCGCACCCGGGGCGCGAGTGGACGGATGTCCACTCCGGTCCATGTCACTCCCGGCCAGGGGCGCGCCAGCAGCGCGGTGCCCAACATGCCGGCGGCTCCGGTCACCACAACGTGCACTTCCACCTCCCGTTTCGAAGAAATGCCGCGCTCTCGACGGCAGTGTCACGACTGCACTGCGGCCACATTTCCGGCATTCGCCGTTATCGGAAATTCACCGACCGACCATCCGCCGGTCACCGCTACCGACCAATCGGGCCGGCCCGCCAAATGCCGGGCAAGTCGCATACCGGACCGACCAGCCCCGGCCCGCCGACGCCAGCTCCGGTGTGAGCGTCGATAGGCTTCGCCTGCTCCATCCGGCGGCTCCTTCCTCGGTGGTGAATCCGGTATTGGCACTCGTGACGCTAGTGAGTGACGATTGCCCCCTCCTTGGTGTCCGGAACAAGCTTCGAGCAAGGTGCCGATCGATACCTTTTTCCCGGCCGGTACCGACCTCGGCGGGAACCGGAGCCACGTAAAGGAGTTGCCATGACGGAAGCGGCGGCAAGAACGACCGCAATAATGGACGAAAAGGATCCGGAGTTGTCGCCGGAGCCTTCCGCCCGGTCCCGGCGGGCCCGCTGGGGGGTGCGCCTCGCGGCCGTGGCCTGCGTGGGCTGGCTGGTCGTCGTCGTGCTGCACCACCTGCTCAGCGCCCGGACGTACGTGTGGGGACCGGTGGACCTGCTGCCGCCGATCGTCTGGGCGGTGGTCCCGGTGGTGCTGCTGCCCGTCGCCTGGCTGGCGCGGCCGATGCGCGGGCGGCTGGTCGGGGCGGCACTGCTCGCCCTCGTACTCGGCCTCGGCTACAGCGGGATCAACTTCGCGACGGTGTTCCACACCCCGCCACCGGCGCCCGCCGACGCCGTCAAGGTGGTGACCTGGAACACCGAGTACTGGGACCAGGACCGGCGCAACGGCGGGGAGCAGCGCACCACCACGGCGCAGTTCTACGACTTCCTGCGGGAGATGGACGCCGACGTCTACATGCTGCACGAGTACGCCAACGTCGACGACTCGCTGGTCGACATTTTCGCGCAGGCGTACGAGATCGACCAGACGGCGCAGTTGAAGGCCGCGTTCCCCGGCTACACGATCGTCCGCGAGGGGCGCAACGTCACGCTCACCCGGCTGCCGGTGGTCGGGCACGCGTGGCTCGACTCGCAGCCGTACCTGCCGGACGATCTCAAGCCGGTGCCGCCGGCCCTTGTCGACCGACCACTGTTCTACACGTCGCAGGCGCTGCGTACCGACATCCGGGTCAACGGCCAGGTCGTGTCGTTCTACAACTCGCACATCTTCCAGCCGCCGGTCCGGATCCTGCTGCTGCGCAGCGACGACGACCGGAACATGTTCGAGATCGACCGGTTCAACTTCGAGATCCGGCAGGCCAGCTACCGGGCCATCGCCGCCGACCTGGAGAAGAACCCGAACCGGGCGGTGATGGCCGGCGACCTGAACACCTCACCGTCGATGAATCTCCTCGACATGGTCTCCGACCGGCTCGTCGACCAGAGCAGGGCGCTCTCCTCGCTCTACCCGGTCACCTGGCCGGTTGGCGACAAGCCGCGAATGTGGCGTATCGATTGGCTCTTCACCACTCCGGACATCAAGGTGCACAGTTACGACCTGACCCTCCCCAAGGGCCTGTCCGACCACAAGGCCCAGCAGTTCGTCATCTCGGCGCCCTGACCGAGATGAGCGTCACATTGGCGCGAAACACGCGGTGGCAGGCCATCCCGAGCATTTAACGAGCATGAAACCGATCGATGGCTGTCTACCGATGTCGATCAGGCACTAAGGTGGTCAACGGGTCTTCTCGACGACGAGAAACCGACGAGTAGGTGCGTCGTCCACCTCCCAGCGCAGCCGAATTCCTGCCGGAGGAGCATCAATGAAGCCCGCCAAGACGCCACTGGTGTCAGTGGTAATCCCCTGTCACAACAGCCGGAAGACCATCGCCCTGAGCGTGCTCTCGGCATTGCACCAGACCCACCCGTCGGTCGAGGTCATCGTCGTCGACGACGCCAGCACCGACGAGACGCCGGAGATCGTCAGAAAACTCGGTTGCACGCTCATCGAACTGACCGACAATGTCGGTGCCGGCCCCGCCCGCAACCGCGGCATAGCCGCGAGTAGCGGCGACATCCTCTTCTTCCTCGACTCCGATGTCGCCCTCGCCCCCGACGCGGTCGCCAACGCCGTGAAGATCTTCGAGGAGAACCCGTCCTACGGAGCCGTCTGGGGCGTCTACGGCGACCGCCCCCTGGTCGACGACGGCGTGGTGGAGTGGGTGCAGGTGCTCTACGGCCACTACCGCGCCACCCGCAAGCTCGGGCCGGCACGGACCGGCCACTTCGCCAGCGGCGCCGTGCCCCGCTGGGTCATCGACGACATCGGGGCTTTCGACGAGCGGCTGCGCGGCCAGTACGCCAACGAGGACCACGAGTTCAGCCTCCGGATCGCGGAACACCACCCGGTCACCCGCACCCTGTCCGTGGTCGGGTACCACGACGACGACGACCAGCTGTCCTCGATCCTGCGGAAGCTCTACCGGCGGGCCGGCTCACTGGTTCCCCTCGTGCTCAAGCAACGCGAGCTGAAGCCCGAGCGGGAGGCCACCCACCGGCCCGCCGAGGTCGCGGCCGCCTTCCTGGCCACCACCAGCCTCCCCCTGGTACTGGTCTCCCCCTACCTGGCGGCCGTTCCGGTCGCCTTCCTGACGTGGTTCATCGGCGTCGACCTCCCCCTGTTGAACTACGTCCGACGCACCGCGGGCTGGCGGCTGGTCCCGCCGAGCGCGCTCCTCAGTTTTCTGTACAGTCTCGCGATTTCCGCGGGCGCGTTGAGTGGTGGCCTGCGCTACGTGCTCGACGCGCGCTTCCGACAGAGGTACCGGACACCGGCCGGCGTCCATTAGTACGCCGGCCGTCGTCAGACGTGATGACGGGGAGAGCATGTGAGGATCCGACTACTGGGACCCATCGAGGTGGAGTCAGCGGGTGGCCCGCTGGATGTAGGGCCACGGCAGCGTCGCGCGGTCCTGGCGGCCCTGGCCGTGGACGCCGGTACGCCGGTGTCGATCGACACCCTGACCGAACGGGTGTGGGGGCCGGCGGCTCCGGAGGCGCCCCGCAGCGCCCTCTACGCCCACGTCGCCCGGCTGCGCCGGGCCCTGGCGCAGGTCGACGACGGCTCCGGAAAACCCGTCGGCCTGAGTCGCCACGGGGACGGCTACGTGCTGGACGTCGAGCGCCAACAGGTGGACCTGCACCGGTTGAACCGTCTCATCGACACCGGCCGCGCGGCGACGCGGATCAGCGACGAGACGCGGATCGCCGCGCTGCGCGAGGCGATGGACCTGTGGCGGGGGGATCCACTCGCCACCCTGGCCAGTGACTGGGCCAACCGGGTCAGGCGCAGCGTGGCATCGCAGTTGATCAGTTTGGCCGGCGCCTGGGGCGCCGAGGAGCTGCGACTCGGCAGCCCGGAGGCGGTCGCCGAGCGGTTGGCCCGGGTCCTCGGTTCGTACCCGCTCGCCGAGCCGCTCGTGTCGCTGCAGATGCGGGCGCTCTGCGCGATGGGACGTACCCCCGAGGCGTTGCAGTACTACGTCGACACCCGCGCGCAGGTCGTCGAGCAGTTCGGCGCCGAACCCGGCCCCGAGTTGCGTAACCTGCACGTCGCCATACTCCGCGGCGAACTCGACGAGCCGTACCCGGGCAACGCCGGCCCGGTCTCCACCCCGATCCGGCACGTGCCGCGGCAGCTGCCCGCCGACATCGCCCGATTCTCCGGCCGGCATGACGACCTCGCACCGATCCTGAGCTGGCTGAACCCCGCCAGCACGGGGGACTCGGCCCCGGTGGTGTCGATCTACGGGACCGCCGGGGTGGGGAAGTCCACCCTGGCCATCCACGCCGCGCACAAGCTCACCAGCCGGTACCCGGACGGCCAGTTGTACATCGCCCTGCGCGGCACCAGCGTGGACGCGGAGCCGCTGACGCCGGTCGACGCACTCGCCCGGCTGCTGCGCACCCTCGGGGTCAGCATGAGCTGCGACCAGGAGCAGGTCGACGAGGCCGCGGCCCTGTTCCGCTCGGTCGTCGCCGGGCGACGGCTGCTACTGGTCCTCGACAACGCCGTCGACGCCGCCCAGGTGCGCCCGCTGCTGCCCAGCGGCGCCGGCTGCGCGACGCTGGTGACCAGCCGTCAGCCGCTGGCGGGGCTCAGCGACGTGCGCCAGCTGCGCGTCGGACCGCTCACCGTCCCGGACGCCATCGCGCTGCTGAGCCACTGGGTCGGGGCGGAACGGGTGGCGGCGGAGCCGGAGGCCGCGACCGCGATCGCCGAGTGGTGCGAGTGCCTGCCGCTGGCGCTGCGCATCGTCGGTGCCCGCCTCGTGGCCCGTCCCGGCTGGCCACTCGCCGAGCTGCGCGACCGACTGGCCGACGAGCGCCGCCGGCTGGACAATCTCGAGTTCGACGGGGTCGGCCTGCGGGCCAGCATGGCCGGCTCCTACGACCGTCTCTCCGGCAGCCCGGACCGCTCCGAGCGCGCTATCGCCGAGGCGTTCAAGTTGCTGGGCACGTCGCCGATGACGGAACTCAGCCGGTCGACCGCCGCCCGGGTGCTCGCCCGCTCGGAGGCACACACCGAACGCATCCTGGAGCGTCTGGTCGACGCACAGCTGTTGGAGACCTCGACGCCGGGCAGTTACCGAATGGGTGAACTGCTGCGGCTGTACGCCCGGGAACGCTTCGCCGGGCCCGAGGGAGAAATGACCGGCGACCCGTCGGACAAGGAAGAAGCAAGCGGTTCGCGGTTAGCGTGAGCCACCAGCTCGATTCCTTTCCACGATCGGAGAAGGTGCCGCGTGTCAACAAAGGAACTGGACGCACCGCAGGCCTTCCCGGGAATCGCCGCAACAGTGACCGCCGTGCCCCGGAAGCGTTGGCGCTCGGTGGCCCGGCGGGTACTCATGGGCCTGCTGCTGGCGGTGACCGTGGTCTTCATCGTGCTCGCCCTGCGCGGTCAGGACTGGTCCACGGTCGCCGGCACGCTACGCGGGCAGCGGCCCGGCTTCGTCGTGACGATGGCGGCGTTGGCCGTCCTGGCCAATGCCGCCGGCCTGGTCGCCACGATGGTCTCCTGGCGGGCCATGCTCGCCGGCGTCGGGGAGCGGGTCGCCGCCGTGGACGCGGCCCGGATCTTCTACTTCGGACAGTTGGTCAAGTACGTGCCCGGCAAGGTGATGGGTTTCCTGGTCAGCGTCGAGATGGGTAGGGCCGTCGGCGTACCGGCGGGCCGGATGAGCGCGGCCTGGCTGCTGGCCCTGGTGGTGAGCCTGCTGACCGGCGCCACCGTGGGGCTGGCCGCCGGGCCGGAGGTCTTCGGCGCGTCGTCCGGCTGGCTCCTGCTGGCCGTCCTGCCGGTGGCCGCGGTCCTGGTCCGCCCCGGTCTGGTGGGCGGGGCCGCGACCCTGCTCGGCCGGCTGCGCCGCCGCCCGGAGCCGTCGACGGCGATCTGCGGCACCGGCATCCGGCAGGCGGTCGTCGCCCAGCTGCTGGCGTGGGTGATCGGGGGCGCCCACCTGTGGGTCCTCGCCGTGGCGATGGGGGCGCCGCCGCTGCGTGCGCTGCCGCTCTGCCTCGGCGCGTTCGGCCTCGGCGCGGTCGCCGGGGTGATCGCCGTCTTCGCCCCCGACGGCATCGGCGTCCGGGAGGTGGTGGTGACGGCCGCGCTCAGTGTCATCCTGCCGGTTCCGGTGGCCGGGGTGGTGGCGCTGGTCAGCCGGGTCGTGGTGACGCTGAGCGAGCTCGCCACCGCGGGGGTCGGCCTGCTGGTGACCGCGGCGATCATCCGGCGGCGGGCGACGGCGGCACCCACCGCCGTGCCCACGGTGGCGGTGGCGATGGGTCCGGAGCGTACGAATGCCGGTTCGCCGGCCCCCAAGAAATCGCCAAGAAAATGGTCACAGGCGAACCACTAATGTCCTCAGGGATTAGGCAGTCGGCCGTAGCGATACCTCAGAGAATGCGGTACCCATGCCGGACAGGAAATACGATCTGACGCTAGCGGCCACTCACTACGAGCCGTACGTCAGTGGATTCACGCAGACCGCGCGCAGCATCGCCGAGGGAATGGCCAATCGGGGTTGGCGGGTCGCCGTCGTCACCGCCCAGCACGATCCCGAGCTGCCGCTGCGGGACACCGTCGGCGGGGTGGACATCTACCGCTCCCCGGTGCTGATGCGGGCGAGCCGGGCGATCGTCGCCCCTCGCTACCCGATCCTGGCCGGCCAGCTGGCGCGCAACTCGTCGCTGCTGCACCTCAACCTGCCGATGCCGGAGGCGGCCCTGCTGATGCCGCTGGCCCGCCGCGTACCGGTGGTGAGCATGCTGCACAGCGACCCGCACCTGCCGGCGGGCTGGTCGGGCCGGGCCTTCGCGCGCGCCTCGGACGTCGCCTCCCGAGCCGCCATCCGCCGCTCCGCCGCCGTGGTGGCGAGCAGCCACGACCAGGCACACGCCTCGCGGTTCTGGCCGGTCATCCGCAACCGCAACTTCACCCCGATCGCGCCGCCGTGCCTCGACCGGCGGGGCGGTGAACCCCGATACCGGGAGACCGGTGGCCTGCACGTCGGTTTCCTGGGCCGGATCGTGGCGGACAAGGGCATCGGCTACCTGGTCCGGGCGTTCCAGCGGATCGCCGACCCCGACGCCCGGCTGTTGATCGCGGGCAACTACCACGAGGTGACCGGTGGCGATCTCACGGCGGTGCAGTCCGAGATCGACCGGGACAGTCGGGTACGGATCCTCGGCGAGCTGCGCGGCCGAGAGGTCAACGATTTCTACGCCTCGGTCGACGTGTTCGCGCTGCCGGCGGTCGCCAGTTCGTTCGGCACCGTACTGGCCGAGGCGATGATGAGCGGCATCCCGTCGGTGACGACCGATCTTCCCGGCAACCGTTACCCCGTGGCCGCGACCGGATTCGGCCGAGTGGTTCCGCCCCGGGATCCACAAGCGCTGGAACGGGCCATCTCCGAACTGGCGGCGGTACCGCGGCACTGGAAGGAGCAGAAGGCCCGGGCGGCACGGGCGCGTTTCTCCGTGGCGGCGTCGCTGGACGCGTACGAGGTTCTCTTCACCACCCTTCGCGGACGCACCGCGGCACGGCAACACCGATGAAACAAAGAAAGGTTGGAGCCCGATGAATGAGCAGCCACTCGTCTCCGTGATCATTCCGAACTACAACTACGCCAGCACCATCGGCGAGTGCATCAGAGCGGCGAAGAACCAGACGTACCCGGCCGTCGAGGTGATCGTGGCCGACGACGCGAGCACGGACGACTCGGTGGCGATCGCCAGGGCGCTCGACGTCACGGTGCTGCAGGTGCCGGTCAACAGCGGCGTCTCCACGGCGCGGAACCTGGGCGCCCGGCACGCCAAGGGTGAGGTCCTGTTCTTTGTGGACTCCGACGTCGCGCTCGATCCCGACGCGGTCGAGCGGGCGGTCGACCACCTGCGGGAAGAGCCGCGACTCGGCGCGATCTGCGGCATGTACCGGGCCGAGCCGATGTTTCCCGACAGCCTGGTCAAGCGCTACCGCGCCATCCAGCAGTACGTCTGGTTCTGCGAGGTCGAGGGCGCCATCCCGGGTCTGCACTCGGCTCTCTTCGCGATAAAGAAGGAGACGTTCCTGGAGATCGGCGAGTTCAACGACCGACTCCGCTGGACCGAGGAGCAGGACTACGGCTTCCGGCTCAACGCCCGGTACGAGGTCAAGGCCGTACCCACCATCCGGGGACGGCACGACCACGACGGCACGCTGCGGGTGATGCTGACCAAGGTGTTCAACCGCACCCGGCTCGGCGCGCCGAACTGGCTGCGACTGAACAAGCTTCCGGGCGGTGCCGGAACCGGATATCGGGCACTGGGCAGCGCCTTCCTTCTCGCGGCGGTGATCGCGCTGGTCTCGTCGGTGGTCCTCGGTCCCTGGGTTCTCCTCGCCGCCGCGGTGCTGACCGGGATCAGCATCGGGCTCGACAAGCGCACCTACGGCTACGCCTATCGTCACCACGGGATCCTTTTTGGACTACAATTCACGGTGCTTCACCTATTGGTGACGCTCACCTCGGCGGTGGCAGCCGGCATCGGCATTCTGCAGGGGCTGCTGTTCCCCCGCATGACGCAGCGGCTCTACCGCGTCGAGAACCCCGCCTGACCCCACGCGCCAGCAGTAACGGTGCCCGACCGGAAAGTTGAACATGACTCTTTCTGATCAGCCTGACGACCTGGGTTTCGGGATCGACAGCACAGCGACCGAGGTACTCGCCGGCATCGATCTCTCCGGCAGGTTCGCCATCGTCACCGGCGGATACTCCGGCCTGGGCCTGGCGACCACCCGCGCCCTCGCCGCCGCCGGCGCCCGGGTCCTCGTTCCGGCCCGCCGCACGGACGTCGCGCGGGAGGCGGTCGCGGGGATCGCCGGCGTGGAGGTCGACGAACTCGACCTCGCCGACCTCGGCAGCGTCCGGAACTTCGCCGACCGCGTCCTCGACGCGGGTCGCCCCATCGACATCCTGATCAACAATGCGGGCATCATGGCCACCCCGCTGACCCGGGTGGGCGAGGGCTGGGAGGCTCAGTTCGCGACCAACCACCTGGGGCACTACGCCCTGGTCAACCGGCTCTGGCCGGCGCTGACCGCGGACGGCGGCGCGCGCGTCGTCGTCGTCGCCTCGGGCGCCGGGGAGACCCCGCGCATCAACTGGGACGACGTGCACTTCCAGAACGGCTACGACAAGTGGGCGGCGTACAGCCAGTCGAAGTCGGCCAACATCCTCTTCGCCGCCGAACTCGACCGGCTGGGCCGGGCAGCCGGGGTGCGGGCCCTCTCGGTGAACCCCGGCTACATTCTCACCCCGTTGCAGCGGCACCTCTCCAAGGAGGAGATGGTCGGCGCCGGCTGGATCGACGAAAACGGCACCGCACTGCTGCCCGAGTTCCGGGCACCCGAGCAGGGCGCCGCGACCCAGGTCTGGGCCGCGACGTCACCGCGACTGGCGGATGCGGGCGGCGGTTACTGCCAGGCCTGCACGGTAGCTAAGACCTTCGACGGCCCCGCCGACCGCGAGGCGGCCGAGCGGCTCTGGGCGTTGTCGGCCGAGTTGACCGGCGTGGACGCGTTCGGCAAGTCCGAGTAGTCGGAGCGGCGGGCCGGTTGCCAGCCCGCCGCGACGTGACACGCGGGGTGGACCCGGCCGGCCGGGTCCACCCCCACTCGACCCGAACTCGCCGCCACACCCACCAGCCGGCCCGGCGACTCTGGATCACCTGGACGATCTGCTTCGGATCGCCGACCGACCGATCGCCGGGCGGGGCGCACGTCGCCAACTGGCGTCCCTGCCAGGAGCCCAGGCCAGCACCGCATGGCGGCGAGCGCTGCGCGGAGTGGAAGAACACATCCGCTGGCTCCGGTGATCTGGGTCAGGCTTGCGGGGACGACCCGGCAAGCCTGACCGATCCGACCGCGGCGTCGGGCGACGAGCTGCTCCGCCTGCCCACCGACCACCGCCGCCGATCGGACGAGGCCTTGATGATCAGCGATACGCGTCCGCCTGCTGGCTGAAGAACTCGGCGTACATCCCGTTGAGCGCCAGAAGCTCGTCGTGGCTGCCGGACTCTGCGATCCGTCCGTCCGACACGACCAGGATCAGGTCAGCCATCCGAACGGTCGAGAACCGGTGTGACACGAAGACGGTGACGCCGCCGGTACGGATGCCCACGTCACGCGCCGCGTCGGAGTACCGGTCGAACAAGGCGTGCTCGGTCAGTGGGTCCAAGGCGGCGGCGGGCTCGTCGAGCAACAGCAGCAGCGGATCGTCGCGCATCATCGCCCGGCTCAACGCGATGCGCTGCCACTGCCCGCCCGACAGTTCAGCGCCGTTGTCGTAGGACTTGCCAAGGTAGGTCTCCAGGCCGATCGGCAGCCGGTCGATCACCCCCTCCGCGTCTGCTCGCCGGATCGCCCGCTCCACCGCGCCCGGTTCGTCGAGTCGAGGCAGGTCACCGAGGCCGATGCTGCTTCTGGCCCGCAACTCCAGCCGGATGTAGTCCTGGAAGCTGGCGGAGATCCGCTGGCGCCAGCCCAGCGGATCGAGCCGTCGCAGGTCGACGCCATCTATGGTGATCTCGCCTGCGGTCGGCCGGTAGAACTGGCAGAGCAGCTTGACCAGGGTGGACTTGCCGGAACCGTTGTCGCCGACGATAGCGACGATCGTGCCGGAAGGGATGCGCATGCTGAGGCCTCGCAGCACGTCCGTGTCGGTGCCCGGGTAGCGGAACGCGACGTCACGCAGCTCGATGCCGTCGGTGAGGACGGCGGGCGGTGTCTGGTCAGCCGGCGGGCCGGATTCCGGCGGCGTGGCATCGCGGATCCAGCTCAACCAGCCGAAGGCGCGGGCGTTGCGTTGCAGCGCCTGGGCGAGCGCGACGGCGCCGGCAGCCTGCGCGTTGGTCTGCACGGCCAGCGTGATGGCGAGGACAACGTCGCCGACGGTGCGCTCGCCGCTGACAGCGGCGCGGACGACCAGGACGATGGAGCCGATGTATCCGAGCGCGAAGATCAGCTGACCGGTGAACCGCAGGGCGGCGCCGGCAAGTTCAGCCCGGCGCAATCGGCTGTCCACCTCACGGCGGACCGCCGCATGGCGGCGGCGGAGCTCTCCGCCGAGCCCGAAGAGCCGAATCTCCTTGGCGGCGGTCGAGCTGAGGGCCAGATCGAAGAGGTGCCAGCTCATGCGGGTCGACTCGGCGGTCGCGAGTTCGGCACGTTCCAGCCGCTTCTCGGCCAGCCGCCCGGCGATCAGCGGGGGGACGCCGAAGATCGGCAGCAGGAGCAGCCACGGCTCGATGCGGGCAAGGAGCACGGCGGTCAGGGTGATCTGGGTGAGTAGCACCCCGATCGCCAGGACGGTCTGCACGCTCTGGCCCAGCGTCCACGACTGCTGTCGGAGCAGCTCGAAGCGATCTGCGGCGTCCCGCCGTTCGTGCAGCGCCAGCCCGACCGGCCCGTGCGCCAGGTCGCCGAGCTGACGTTCGGTGTCCTGCTTGTGCAGATCGCCGAGCTCGAAGAAGAAGATGTGGGCGAAGTGCTCCATCGTCAAGCTGAGCAGGACACTCACGGCGGCGGCCGCCGCCGTCCAGACCGCGACATCGGTCCGCCGGTCGAGGGCCGCGTCGACCGCCACACCCAGAAAAAGCGCCAGCAGGGGTCCACTCACGGCGCCGAGCATCATCAGCAGGGCGGCGGTGATCAGCCTTCCCGGGCTGAGCCGCCACGCCGAGGCCAGCGTCGCGCCGACACTGCGCAGTACCTTATTCACCGCTTCCTACCTCTTCCTCGGTGAACCCCTCTTCCTCGGTGAACCGTGCGGCCTGCAGCCGAAACAGCTCCGCATAGCGACCGTCGAGGGCGAGCAGCTCTTGGTGGGTGCCCTCCTCGACGACGCGACCGTGTTCCAGCACGACGATCCGGTCGGCACGGCGCACCGTGGAGAACCGATGCGAGATGACGACGCTGGTGACTCCCCGGGTAAGGTCGAGGAACCGCTCGAAGAACGCCACCTCCGACCGCACGTCCAGGTTGGCGGTCGGCTCGTCGAGGACGAGAATGCTGGCGCCACCCTCGACGGCGACGAGAGCACGGGCGATCGCGATGCGCTGCCACTGCCCGCCGGACAGTTCGGCGCCGCCGGCGTATCGCCGCGACAGTGGAGTCTCCAGGCCGCGGGGGAGCTGGTCGACGAAATCCGCCGCACCGACCTTTTCCAGGGCGGCCCGGACCACCTTGTCGGCACGCTCCGGCTCTGCGAGCATCTCGATCGCGCCGAAAGCGATGTTGTCGCGCACTGGCAACTCGAAGTGGGTGAAGTCCTGGAAGATCGCGGCAATCCGGCGCTGCCACGCCGTGGTGGGGAAGGTCCGAATGTCGACGCCGTCAGCGGTGATCGCTCCGGCCGTCGGTTCGTAGAGCCGGGCCAACAGTTTCACGAGGGTCGTCTTGCCTGCGCCGTTGAGGCCGACGATCGCCAGCGACCGGCCTGCCTCGATGGTGAGGTCGAGGTCGCTCAGCACCGGTAGGCCGCCCGGGTAGGCGAAGGACACCTTGTCGAATCGCAGCACCGTCCTGGGCAGTCCAGCCGGATCACCCCGGCCGCTCTCGGTGGTGCGGGCGTCGGCTTCGCTCATCCTCTCGATCCGCTCCACCGACCGGTAGGCATTGAGGCCCTGCTCGGTCGCCACATCGGACTCGGCGATGAACCCGCCGATCCTCATGGCGGCCAGGGACGCCTGGAATACGAGTATCATCCCGCCCAAGCCGAGCAGTCCGGCCGCCGTTGCCTGAGCCGCTCCCGTCAGCAGCGCGCCCAGCAGCACGAAGGCGACAAGAACATAGAGTATGTAGGGGCCGTAGAACAGCCGGCGCCGGGCCCGCCAGACCGGGAGCACGGCGTCCATGGCGGCCGTCGTGTACTCCTGTTTCAACCAGGGCAGAAGGCCGAAGACCCGCAACTCCTTCGCCGCCGCGGGCTGGAGCAGCATGGTGCGGAGGTATTCGCTGCGGCGCCGCAGCCGGGCGGTGCTCCGAAAGACCTCGGTGAACACCGACAGGCCGAGCCGGTAGCCGAAACGGATCGTCAGGGCCGCGACGAGCAGAGCCGGCCCGGCCCACCACACGAAGACGACCGACGTGACCCCGGCGGCGAGCACGGTCTGCAGGTACCGCGAGATCAGCGCGATCTGACCGGCACCAGCGGCACCCGGCGACCACATTTCGGTCCGCAGCCGGTCCTTGGCGTCGGCGACGTGATCGAGCAGCTCCGGATCCTCCATGACGGCCACGCCGCCGCTCGCTTGGGAGGCCGCCATCAACCGGTCACGGACGAGATCGTCGAGGCGACGGCGGATCAGGTTGCCGAGCAGTTCCTGTACCGGCAGCAGCAGCTGCACTCCGAAGAACGCGGCCGCCGCGAGGATCAAGTTGGTCCGAAGGTCGCTCCAGGCCGCCGACCCGAGCCCGCCGGCTACCGCGTCCGGCACCCGGGCGACCACGGCCGAGGTGGCGAGGATGAACGCGACCGGCAGGACCCCTGCGGCGATCTGGATCATCACGGCGGACGAGACCAGCGACCAGCCGGCCTTGGGCACCAGGTGCAGAATTCTCATTCGCCCGCCGAGGCGCGATCTGTGGCCGTGAACAAGTTCCGCCCACACAGACCTTTCGTGCATCGTCACCACCAGGCGCCTTCCGTGCGGCTGTGAGCCCTGTCGGCGCATGGCGGAGCCCTGCACACGACGTGCTGAGATGTAGGCGAACACGTTGATGGATGAGTATCGGAACCGTCCGCCCCACTCTGCCTAGGCGACAGGAACGGAGAACTCGCCGTCCGCAACCTCCACACGTGCCCCGGGAGAGGCCGTGGGGGTCGACCTCGCGCACATCTCGAACTGCTCGTAGAGATCGATCCAGTTGGCGCCGACAGCGGGGTTGAAGATTGGCGCAAGCATGGCCTGCAAGATCACCTCAGGTGCGTCCCTGTGCAGAGCGATGAATAGGCTCAAGTTCTTCAGCCAGCCCTCGTAGACAGGCTTGTTGGGGCGCAGAGGTGGCCCTTGATGGTAGGCGAAGCTTTCTTCGTCGAAGACGAGCTGGGTGCCGGAGCGCTCCAGCCTGTACCCCAACTCGGAATCCTCCAGGCCCCATCCCCGAAATTCCTCGTTGAATCCACCGACGCGCTTGTAGTCGACGCGTGGAACAGAGACGTTGCAGGTGAAGAACAGATGCCACGATGTCTTCGGACCGCCGCCGGCGCCGCTCAGGCGACTCAGCAGGTCCAGTCTGATGTCGCTCTTTATTATGCCGCCAAGAAATTCCTCGCTGCCGTCTTTCACAAAATGTTCGTTGAACGCTTCCGGAATCCGCAGATATTTTCTGAAGCCGATGACGGCCTTCTTCGCGGAAATAACTCGGTAGTGGCGGAGATGCCGATCGACAAAGGTGGGCGGAACCAGTTGATCGCCGTCGACGAAAATCAGGATGTCGCCGGTCGCTTCTTCTGCACCGCGATTTCTTGCGGCACTTCTGGACGATGTTGCAGAACGAGGCAGATACAGGTAGCGGAACCGGGAGTCCGCGCTCACGTGACGCTGCACCGTCTCTGCTGTCGAGTCGGTCGATCCATCATCGACGACGAGCACTTCGAGGGAGTCGGAGACAGCCAGACTCTGTGCACGGAACGTGCGAAGGCACCTGTCCAGCAACACGGACGAGTTGAATGTCGGCACAACCACTGATGCCTTCATCGACGGGCTCCATCTCAGAGCGGAAAACGGAATTCCCCACGCGGGAAGCCGAGCATGAAATTCTTCAAAACTCGATGTCCAACCGCCGGCCGACAGCCGACGACCGACGGCGCTGCTGTCGGTCTAATCCACGGTTCCACCGCGGTCAGGTGACCCGGCTGCGCCGTTCTCTGAAGCGTGGAGGGATTCCGCGCGCCAGGTGCATCCGTCGCCTGCCTGTTCGCACGACACGGTGACGTCCGATTCGACGTAGCGGGCGGCAATGGCGGTGTTGAGTTCCTGACAGTACGGGCACGGTGATATGAAAGTCAGTTTGACGCCGGCACCGGCGGCCTGTTTGCGGTACCGCAGGATCCCACACTCGGCGTTGCGCAGGACGGTGCCAGAAGGCTGTGGCTCGCTGGTCACTGCCGAGTCGTAAAGCAGCAGTTGGCGCTGGAGCCGGGTCATGAAGTGAACGGTGGCCGACTCTCCGGCGGGCCGCTGCGATTGCAGCAGGTCTGCGGTGATGCGCGAGTTCGCCTGGATCCACGCGGACACGCCCTCATCGCCGTGCATACCCAGAATGAACTCTTCGGCGGCCGCCTGGGCCTCGAAGAACCGCTGCCGCCAGAGGTCGACCTTGACGGCGGGGTCGAGGGGAGCAGGGTCACTGGTCATGGTCGGTGTCCTTGCCGGTGTCGAGCTCGGCGAATACCTCCTGGGCGATGCGCAGCCCGTTGTTCGCCACCGGCCAGCCCCCGTAGTAGGCGAGCTGGATGATGATCTCGACGATCTTCTCTCGTGGCATCCCGAGGTTCAGGGCGGCACCGATGTGGCCGCGCAGCTCCCAGTCGGTCCGGGCCAGGGTGACCGCGGTCAGCGCGATCAATTCGCGATCCTCGACGCTCAGGTGCGGGCGGGTCCAGATCTCACCGAACAGGTGGTCGATGGTGAGCTGCAGGAAATCGGGGTAGGAGCCTGGGCGGGGTTCGCGGCCGAAGACGTGCTTGAACATGGCCTCACCCCGCTCATGTCGGGCAAGCGGCTGGTTCATCGATCACTCCTTCGTGTTGCCAGGTGGCCGGTCGGACAGTGGTGAATTTCTACGACGCCACGAAGGCGACGAGCAGCGGCGCGGCGCAGATGTCGGTACACATCGAAGAGGGCCGCGACGGCACAGCCGACCCCGCCGCCACCGACGTCACCGGTCAGCGCGGCAGGTGCGGCGCAGCCTGAACCGGACCCACCCCTGCGCCAAAGCTGTGCGGAGGGCCGTGTCTCTGTCAGACCTCAGAGGATGATGCTCAGCTTTCCGTGTTCGTAGAGACTCTCGTGGTCGAGCACCACGACACGTCTCCGGACCCGGAACGACTCTCCCTCGACGGCGAGTTCGAGCCGACATTTTCCGACGTAGGAGTCAGAGCGCCCGTGCCCGAACCGGTACACGACGACATTCGCCGCCACATCGAGGTGCGTGCCCCGATCAGCCAGAATCTCCACGTTGCTGATCATCCGATTCGTCCGCGACAGGGGATTCTCGCACCACACCTCGCCGTTGAGGATCTGCTCGATCCGCTGGCGCAGCCGGGCGGCGTTGTCGTCGATGAGCCCGAGCGCATCGGCCGACTCGCCCCGGACGTCGGTGGCCGGCACGGTGTAGCGGACGTCGTCGGTCAGCATCTCGTCGTACCACTCGCGCAGGCGCCACTCGTCGAGCAGCCGCGCCTCACGGAAGAGAAACTGGCTCACCCGGTGCCACAACCGCATCTGGGCCGTCTCGTCCACCGCCGGCTCGGTGTTGATCGTGTCGGTGGTCATCGCCGTTGCGCCCCTTGCCTCTCGGCCCGCTGAGTGACGTGGTGAGCTTCCTCGTGATCGTCGTCGCCGTCGTGCATCAGCCGGTCCCACTGCCGCCAGAACTCGCGGGCGGGGAGTTCGTCGGTGGTCTCGGGGACCTCCTTGGCCATACCGCGTGACAGGTCCGAGTAGCGGAGCGTGCGATTGAGGTAGCCCCGCTGGCAGGACTCGATGATCTCGATGTCGTCGGGGGTGGCGAAGCCGGCGGGACCGAGGAAGGTCAGGTAGTGACTCTTACGCAGTTCCCGGATATCCGGATCCTCGTCCTTGGGGGCCAGCGCGACTGAGGTGATGGACATCTGGCCGGCACCGACCGGGTCGATCTTGCGGATGGTGATCCCGATCGCGTCGATGATCATCAGATTGGGGAAGATCATCAACGCCCGATTGGCGCCAGTGATCCGTTGGGCGCGTTCGGCGCCGAACCGTTCGACGAACCGTGCGGCCGTCGCCTCCATCCGTGACCTGACCTCGGGGGGAAACATCGGCGTCCAGTAGGCGAGCGGTCGGGCTGCCGCCGGTACCAACTCATTGGCGCCATGCCCCCGTCCGAGAGCGCGGGCGAATCCGCCTCGTCGTCGCGGTGCCATTGTCCCGAGCGACTCGATGTAGCTCACGTAACGCTTGTGCAGGGCGCGGAAGTGGTAGATGTCAACGCTGTTCTCCATCATGAGCTTCCAGTTGGCCCGAGCCCCGTGCAATTGCGCACCCTGGATCACCTCCATTCCCACTGCGGACTGGTCGGCAATCAGATCGAGGTACTCCGTCGCGCCCGCCAAATACTCGGTCAAGGTGCGTGGCTGCTCAGGATCGAAGGTCGCGAACACGAAACCCCGGTAACTGTCGCTACGGTGCCGCGCCAGGCCGAAGTCGGACCTGCGGAAGCCTGGCCCGTACCCGTCCGGAAGCGGAACTCCGACCAGGTCGCCCTGGTTGGAGAATGTCCAGTCGTGGTACGGGCACCGGAACGATCTGGCCTGCCCGGCTGACTGCGAGCAGATCAGGGCCCCGCGGTGCGGGCAGCTGTTGGCGAACACTCGAATCACCCCGTCGGAGCCGCGCGCCATGACCACCGGGCGCCCTCCGACGTCACGGGACACGTAGGAGCCCGGCGCGGGCACCTCCGATTCGTGCCCGACGTACAACCAGCAGCGATCGAAGATTTTGGTCATCTCCCGCGCGGCCACGTCGTCGTCGGTGTAGGCCCGGCGGTCCACCCGGAATGAGAGACTCTCAAGATCATCGAACACGATCCGGTCGTCCACCTGCCGTTGCAGTTCTATCGTCACTGCTCCCTCTTTCGCTGTAGCTTCTCGCCCGCGCTGATGACCAGTTCTGCCGTGCGCGCGGCGGAATCGCCGCACTCGGGCTGCGCCGCGCGCAGCCGCGCCCGGTAGTCCCGGCCGGGATCGAGCAGATCGGTGACAGCGTCAGCGACCGCCTGTTCCGAGACGTCGGCCGGCTCCAATGCCGTCCCGAAGCCCGCGGTTTCCACGAAGTACGCCTGGATCGGCTGATCCACAGCTAGCGGGATCACCAGCATCGGTGTCGCCGCCCGGATCGACTCCGCCACCGAGTTGTAGCCGCCATGGGTGATGAACACATCGGCGCGCTCAAGGACCTCACGTTGTGGCACGTACGGGGCGGTAAGCACGTCAGCGGGCAGCGCGAGTTCCTCAGCGAGATCCCCCACCGCGGCGATCACCTGCGCACCGGTCTTCACCGCCCCCATGATGACCGTGCGGAGGAGGTCGGGCCGCCTGAAGAAAATCGTGCCGAAGGAGACGAACACCAGCGGACGTCCGACGTCGATCTCCGCCAGGCCGGGAAAGGCGACCTCGTCGCCGCGCTTGCCTGCCGCACCCGGCAACCCGACCAGCTGCACACCGTCGTCGGTGACCGCTTCATCCCCGACGAGCGAGGGAATCGTCGGCATCACATTGAGAATCGGCGAACGCGCTGAATGAGTCCGGGTCGACCACAACACCCCGCGCCTGGTCAGATAGTCGCCAACCTGTTCGTCGTACAGCCAGCGACCTTGCCGACGCTCCTTCGGGCATACTCCGCCTAGGTTTGCCCAGATCATCCCGTACGGCACACCGGACGCCTGCGCCCCGGCCATCGCTGCCGCCAGTACCGGCAGCGAATCGAGCAGCGCGAAGTCCGGCGCCGTCGCCCGCAGCGCATCAGCCACCTGGTCCGCCAACGGTGACGATGCGAGCATCGGACCGATCTTTGCCGGATCGTCGCTCCACGGCGCCATCTGGACCTGCCCGACCATGTGGACCTCCGCCGCGCCCAGGGTCTGGCGACGCTGCTCGCCGAGCGCGCCACCGTCCGCAGACACCAACAGCAGCACCACCTCATTGCCGGCGGCTTGGAGCGCATTGACCACCGGAATGTACGGGTTGAGGTGACCATGCTGAGTTGTGGTGAGGAAGGCGATGCGCACTAGATCTCCGATCCATGGGAAAACGAATGGGCCGACCCAAGATCTGGGCCGGGATCAACCGCTCGGCCACGATTACGACACCCGGCCTTCAGAGACGAGTCGAGACCGGGACGCACGAGCGGAAGAAAACCGCCGGCAGGCACGCGGGACGCCTGGCAGGCGAAGGAACCATCGATGTCCAAATACTGATACGGGGATCTACGCATTCCCCACCACCGTTGTGGGGACGCGGGCCCAGCTACGTTTACTACTCGGAAACAAACCTGCAACAAAGGGCCGCCGTCTGCGCCGAGGCGACTGCGGAAAGTGTGCCGGAAAGCATGATCCATGTCAATGCCTCGACGTTGTCGGCACACCCATAACGCCGCCGCGGGCTCACCACCATTCCGGCCGAGTCGCCGGATTTCATGCGATGGCGTCGACGAAGTTTGAAATGTCACCTTGGTCGAGCTCCGAGCCGTGGTCGCCGGCTAACCGATCCCGGGCCGCAAACGAGACCCCTACCTGAGATCCCCGTTCTTCGGTAGGGGCCTTTCCCTGTCTTATTCCAATACGGCCACCCGATCGGCCCGCAGAGCACATGGTCTGCGGGCCGAACAAAAGGAGGCTGACTATGACACCCACTGTCACGCGCGCAGCGCGCGCCGCCCACGGTGCCGAACCCCGGACCGCGTATGGCTGATCCGGCAAGCCTGAATGCGGCGCGTGTCGTACCAGCCGTCAACTCCGGCGAAGATCGCCTTCTCGGCCTCGTCGCGGGTTCGCCAGGCGGTCATGTCCACCACCCGCCGCGGGTCGCCGGTGCTGCCCACTGAGCGCAGGCGTCCACGGAACAACCACATGTCCGGCAACGCCGCCCCGGTGCACCGGCTCCCGAGCACCCACCGAGCGACCGCCATCCGACCAGACAACGAAGAAGGCCCCGACCCAGTGTGAACCACCAGGTCAGAGCCTTGATCGTTGGTGCGCCGCCAGGGACTCGAACCCCGAACCCGCGGATTAAGAGTCCACGCTCGTCGATGTCAGAGGATGATGGTTAGTGCTAGCCAATGCCGCCTGAGCAGGCAATGAGCCCGAGAGCGTGTCGCGCAGTACCAGCTCATGCCGGACCGCTCCGGGACGTCCGGTCCCCCTACGGCCCCCCCAAGCAACTGGCGTCGCCGAACGGGCTAAGCCGACAATTTAAACGCCAGCTGTGGCGTAGCTACCAGAATTTGGAACCGGCTAAGTTAAGTGCGCCCCACTCTCGTCTGGTCGGCCTGATCTGGAGTCAGGCCGACCAGAACGTCCGTGCGAGCGCGGTGTCTATCGGCCAGCGGGTGTCGTACCCCTCGACCCCACCCGCACGTCGCTCAGCTCTACCCGCGAGTAGACCGCGGGCCCGACGAGTCCCGTCCGGCACGCTGCGGCGGTGGCGGGCTTCTACGCACTCGTGCAGCGTGCCGGGCGGACGCCAGCAAACCTCGCCCCGCAGTAGGTGGATTTTCTGTCGGTTACCTGATTGTGAAATCGACCGTGCGAAGGAGAGGGTGCCTGCCAGGCCCCCGCTAGTGTCAACCTCGCTCTAGGGCTGATCTCTCTCATCGAACGGTGTGCGTGAATGGAAACGGTGGACGTCGACATCCGGGTAGCCTGCCCTAACCTCGACGACGGCCGACTGAAGGAGTTGGCAGACGACCTGGTCGAGACGCTGTGGGCATCCGATGTGGAGAGCTTGCGAGCTCCGTACGATGGTGAGGTACCGGCAGGAGCCAAGTCGGGCGAGGCCCTTGCCATCGGAGCGCTCGTTGTTGCGGTAGCGCCGGCAGTCATGGAAGGCGTCATGGCGGTCGTGGCATCCTGGCTGAGCCGCCAGCCGCGTGACGTGGAGCTGGAGATTAACGGACATCGGTTCCGCGGGCCGGTGACCAAGGCACAGCGGGACCAGATGCTGGCCGCATTCCTCCGAAACATCGACCGGATGCCGTGACTGGGGCCAGGCAACGACGTCGAGCATTGCTCCTGGGCTGCGACAGCTTCACCGACCCTTCGCTCGCGCAGCTACGGTCGCCCTGCCGAGACGTCGAAGAGCTAACCCGAGTGCTGCGCAGCCGGGACACCTGCGGGTATACGGTGACCGCTGAGGTGAACGCCGACAGCCGACAGGCGCAGCGCGCTATCGAAGGCTTCTTTTCTTCTGCCCGCATCACCGACGGCATGAACTTGCTCTACCTGTCTTGCCACGGCGTACAGGACAATCGGGGCCGGTTATACTTTGCGTTCACCGACACCGAGCGGGACTATCTTAGTTCGACCGCAGTGTCAGCCGACTGGGTCCGGGAGCGCATCAACGCCAGCCGGTCCAAGGCCACTCTCGTCCTGGTCGACTGCTGCTTCAGCGGAGCCTTCATCAAGGGCATGCAGGCCCGATCGGCTGGCGCCGTCAGCGTGGAGTCTCTGGTGCAGGACTTACCCAGAGGTAGCGGCGTAGCCGTCCTCACTGCCTCAGGCGAGACGGAAGTCAGCTTCGAGGACGCCGAGTCGGCCGAAATCCGCCCGTCGTACTTCACCGACGCCGTCATCGCGGGACTAGCAACCGGCGCTGCCGACCTGAACCGCGACGGTCAGGTCACGGTCGATGAACTGTACGAATACGTCTACGAACAGGTCGTCAGCGGGCCGTCACCGCAGCGTCCGCGTCGGCTCGGCATGGGCGAAGGAACCCTGGTCGTCTCGAACGCCGTCCAAACGCCGGCATCACCGTCCACACCTGTGATCGCGGCCCTCCCGAAGCCAGCGCGTACCCATCCGCGCATCGCGGATCCAGTGCTCGTCCGAGGCGTTCTGGGGTGGGTATCGTTCGACGGTGACTGGATCGTCATCGGTAAGGACGGCGTCGGCAATATCTACAAGGGCGAACGCCGCTACCACGTCAGCCAGCTCGCCGGAATAGCCGCCAAGGACGCCACCCGCTTTCACCACGGCTACTTTCAGGTTGTTCCACTCGGAGTGACGCCGGCCCCGGTCAGCCGCTTCGGCCCGCACGCCGGGCGACCGCCCATGACCGACGACAACTCAGTCTCCTTCAGCTGGCGCGTCAACGACGCCATGCGAAGCCTCCGTCACGCAGTACAGCTCGCGGTCAGCAACGTTCACAGCGGCACGACGATTCCGGCGTGCACCGAAGCTGCTTCAGCACCACACCCACCTCCCGCGCCTGGGCCCCGCACCACGGACGCCCGCACCAACACCAGCACGACACCAACGGTGTCCCCGGCCGTCGCTGCTCGTGGGTTCCAACCCCTCCCCGACAGCCACGGTGGGGTAATCAGCTTTGTAGGACGGCTTACCCGCCAAGGCGGATCGCACCATGAGCAGGCGGCCACCACCGATATTGAGTACCACCGCGGGAAGCGGGACGCCTCACGCTGGGTCATCCGACTACCACTGCATGCTCTCGACACGCTCGTGAGCAATCAGTTCGATGTCGTACGGTGGCTTGTCCCCTGGCGTCACCAGTGGGGCCGCGCCTCGGAAACGCCAGGACCAGTCGGCACCCCAGTGCCTTCGTGGCTGGTGGATCTCGCCCAGCACCTCGGCGGACACGCGGCACCAGCAGGATCCACCAACTCGACGTTCATTCCCACCCCGGCCTACCTCGCCGGATTCTGCGCCGGCCTACGCGGCACCTGGGTCGACGCCGTCAGTGCACAGCTCGTACCCGCCGACCGCGTTTCCATGGCCGCCTGGCTCGCTCAACCACCCGCCAAACTCGACCTACCCATGCCGATCCACGAGGCAACGCTCCACGATCTCGAGAATGCTCGCCGTCGTGCACGACGCGCCGCCAGGATCCGCTGGACGCTACGCGGCCTGATGTGGGCCAGCGCCACGCTTCTCCTCATCATGGAGATCGCCGCAATTGCGATCACCGCCGACGGCGGCTGGACCGGCGCTGACGGCAAGCCCACGGCCAACCAAACACCGTCCGCCGTGATTGCCAACGTCGGCTGCACCATCCCACTGATCGCACTGGTCGTCATCATCATCGTCGACGTCCGGAGGATGCGCCGTGCACAGACTGCTTCGGCTACAACCGACCCGGCAGTCACGGTCACGAACATCGATCAGCCACGTACAGAGCAGCAGCCGTGACCGATCGTCCTCGACTGACCCAACTGGGAGAGCTGGCTGTACCTGGCCACCGTCATCCACGTTGCATCCGCCGAGCCGTCGGCTGAGCAACTCCGCACGTCCCCATCCGCCCAACTTGATCTT
The DNA here is from genome assembly GCF_003626595.1 of Micromonospora endolithica. Taxonomy (GTDB): domain Bacteria; phylum Actinomycetota; class Actinomycetes; order Mycobacteriales; family Micromonosporaceae; genus Micromonospora; species Micromonospora endolithica. The sequence goes on from NZ_RBAK01000002.1 coordinate 541,238, forward strand.
TAACCTGTGCGTCGTGGGCGAGATTCACGGACTTTCGTGTTCTCTGCAGCTAAAATCGGCCGAAAATCAAGGGGCTTCAGATGCCGATAAATCCCGCATCTATAAAGCGCTCGTCGTTAATGGGCAATCGATGCACAGGAATGAAGAGATCCTGCATTGGATGAAGCAGTGGCTTAGCTGGAAACCCAATGACCCCTATGCGCTCGATGAATGCCGTCGCCAGTCGAGGAAGTTTTTTGAACTCAAGGCTTACGTCGACGTGGATTCTGCGTGACCCTCACCATTCATGAAGTCACTCTACTGCCGCCGTCCGTGCACAAACGCCCAACTCGGGACCGTCACGTTCCATGACAGGAGCCCGCAACCGGCGACCGCCATAACAAGGCCAACATGGCCGCGATCGACCGCTGATACCCAAGGAGGCACAACTTCGTGGGGCGCAACGAAATCCCAGCAACGAGCACCCCAGACGGTGTCGAGACACGCGTCAGGGCTCCGGCGAGGTTCGTCCGTTGAGTTCCGAGTAACGCCAGCGAGGGGCGTGCACGGACGGCGTGGCGGTCAACGGCAATGAGAGTCGGTGGTTTGCGGCAGCGGCGCACGGGTCAGGGTCAGCTCAGCCGGCCACCTGACTGCTCGGCCTCCTGGCGAACCAACACCACGAACTCCAACTTTCCGGGCTCCGCTGCATCCCATGCGGCCCCGCCCTCATCGGAGGGCCGTATGGGCTCGTCGTCGAACTCGTCGTCGGCGTACTCGGCAAACAGCAGACGACACGACGCGATCCCGTCGAGCAGATGCTCCAGCAGATCCCGCGCCGGGCGCCGCGGATCCAACAGCGTCGCCCGTACCGGCTCCGATGCCAACACCTCTGCCCGCTCGGCAGCGGACAGTCCAGCGACCAACGACTGGATCCGGGCGTTGTCGGCGGCCACCCCATCCGGATCGACGATCACACCCTCACCGGCCGCCACAGCAGCCCGAAGCAGATCCATCACCACCCGACGCGGAGACACCCCGCCATCCACGATCCGCCCCACCACCAGAGTCGGCACCTCCACCGACACTGCCTGAATGTCATCGGCATCCGCGAACACACCAGCTGCACTGTTGCCGGACTCCTCGCCGGCGACCACCGCCGCGGCGGCCAGCCAGTGCGCCGCAGCCACACACGCGGCAGCAGGGTCCACCGCCACCGACAGCAGTCCACCACCGAGCGGATCCGCACGCAGCACCTCGTCGGCCGCACTGACCTGGAGCGGAGACGCATCCACACGATCCACCAAGGCCGCCTGAACCGCCCGACCCGACAGATCTCCCAAGCCGGCCCGACGCACCGCGTCGACCTCACACCGCACCTCGGACACCACCGCGCCCGTCAGCGCCGCATCACCAGCCCCGTGCAGCACCCGACCAAGCCGATGCGCCGCCTCCTCAACCGGCTCATAGGAGACCAGCAACTGGCCGGAGGCATCCGGCAGGTTCGGCTCCTGCACAGCGTCGTGCACGACACTCCACCGCTCCTGCTCGTCATCACCGCCGGACGCCGGTCGGACATAGCTGCCCCACAACGCCTGGGACAGCCGGGTCAACTCACCCGTGAGTCGTCCTGCCGTCTCGGCCGAGACAGCAGGACGCAGCTGCCCCACGACCCGGGCACCCCAGCCCACCACCGCAGGCCACACGACCAACAACTCACGACGGACGTCATCGAATGCGTAGACCGACACGAGGACAAGCATTCCCAGGCACGCGGACCAGGGTCAAGCACGAATCCGCAGGATTCGATCATTGTTCGCCCAGGTCAGCCCAGCGATGCGACCTCCAAAACGTGGGCCTGGAGGAGGTCCCATCCGAGCCCCACTCATGATCAAGGCCGTATAGCCCAATGGCTATACGGCCTGATCAGAGGTGGTGCGCCGCCAGGGACTCGAACCCCGAACCCGCGGATTAAGAGTCCGCTGCTCTGCCAGTTGAGCTAGCGGCGCTCGTCGGCAACGGGGAGAACACTAGCACGCCCTCCGAGGCGGGTTCCAATCCGTTCTGCACCTCCCCCCTTCGGCCCCGCTTACCGGTCGAAGGGAGCAAAACGCCCACCGACCCCGGGCGGGGGCGTCGACTCCGGGCGTCGATACGGCACGATGTCCGCCAGAGGACGCGAGAACAGAGGTGGGGATGGGCACGTTCACGCGGTCCGGGGCGATGGTGGGTGCCCTGGCGCTGGTGGCGGCGGTGGCACTGAGCGGGTGCGGCACCGAGAAGCAGGAAGCGGAGTTCGTCGGTGGCGCCGCGCCGTCGGCGAGCGCCCCGGCCGGCGCGACGGGCTCCCCCGTGCCCGCGTCGCCCGGCGGACCGCCCCTGGTGGTGACACCGGCGAACGGCGCGAAGAGCCGCCCGGCGAGCGTGGAGATCGGCGCCGAGCTGCCGGACGGCGCGAAGGTGTCCGAGGTCACCCTGACCGCCGCCGACGGCAGGACGGTGAAGGGCCGGCTGCGCGCGGACGGCTCCTCCTGGGTGCCGTCGGCACCGCTCAAGTGGGCTACCCGCTACACCGCCACGGTGACCGCCACGCGCGCCGACGGCACGAGCAGCGAGGGCACCAGCACCTTCACCACCATGAAGAAGCCCAGCCAGGTGATCAGCTCGGGCCTCTACCTCTTCGACGACAAGACCTACGGCGTGGCCATGCCGGTGGTCGCCGAGTTCCACCCGGGCATTCCGCAGAAGGACCGGGCAGCGGTGCAGCGGCGGATGTTCGTCCAGACCGACCCGCCGCAGCCGGGAGCCTGGCACTGGATCGACAACGGCTCTCAGGCCTACTACCGGGCCAAGGAGTACTGGAAGCCGGGCACCACGATCGACGTGCGGATCGCGCTGGCCGGCATCCCGCTGAGCAACGGTCGCTTCGGCAACGTCGACCGGACGGCGACCGCGAAGATCGGCCGCGCCTTCGAGATGACGGTGGACAACGCCACCAAGCAGATGACGGTACGGGAGAACGGCGAGGTCGTCCGCACCCTGCCGGTCAGCCTGGGCAAGAAGAAGACCCCCTCCTCCAGCGGCACCATGGTCGTGATGGAGAAGATGGAGTCCACCGTCTTCGACACCAGGGACGACCCGGACCCGGAGAACCGCTACGTCACCGAGATCGACTTCGCCCAGCGGTTGACCTGGGGTGGCGAGTTCATCCACGCCGCGCCCTGGTCGGAGCACGTGCAGGGTCGGCAGAACGTCTCGCACGGCTGCGTGAACGTCTCCACCGCGCACGCCCGCTGGCTGTTCGGCAAGACGCTGATCGGTGACCCGATCACCATCAAGGGCACCGAGCGCCAGCTCGACGCCGGCAACGGCTGGACGGCCTGGAGCCTGAGCTGGTCGGCGTTCCGCAAGGGCAGCGCGCTGCCGGTGCCCGCCGAGGGCGCCGGGTCACCGTTCTGACGGAGACCGCCCATGTCAGAATTCGGACATTGCACTCGGAGTGTTTCGGTTCACCTTCTGGAACGGGTACTGGTCCTGACACGTCCGTGAGGCACGATGGGCAACCTGGCACCACGACTGTGAGGGAATCATGCGAGCTGTCTCCGACCAGCGGAACCGGCACGGCGGCCGACGCCGGGTGCTAGCGGCGGGCCTGCTCGCCGTGGTCCTGGCGCTCACCTCCGCCTGCACCTCCGACGGCGGGAAGGAGCCCGGCTGGCAGGGCGGCGACGCCCCTCCGGACGCCCCGAAGGCGGCCGTCACCATCGCCGAGCCGGCCGCCGACGCGAAGGACGTACCCGCCTCCACCGGCATCACCTTCACCGCGAAGGAGGCCCAGGAGACGACCGTCGAGCTGAAGGACGCCGCCGGCAAGTCCGTCGAGGGCACGCTGGCCCCCGACGGCGCGAGCTGGCTGCCGGCCGGCGCGCTGGAGTACGGCCAGACGTACACCGCCACGGTGACGGCGACCGGCGACGACGGCAGGTCCGCGACGGCGACCAGCACCTTCACCACCATGAAGAAGCCGGCCAACCAGGTACGGGTGAGCAGCTTCCTCGGCGACGGCCAGGTGGTGGGCGTGGGCATGCCGCTGATCGTGAAGTTCAGCCGGAACGTGCCGGAGGACTACCGGGACGACGTGCAGCGCCGGATGACGGTCACCTCCACGCCGGCCCAGGAGGGCATCTGGCGCTGGGTCAGCCCCACCGAGATCCGCTACCGCCCGAAGGAGTTCTGGAAGGCGGGCAGCACCGTGTCGTACAGGGTCCAGGCCGGGGGCCTGCCCATCGGTGACGGCTGGTACGGCCGCGCCGACCTGACCGTGGACATCAAGATCGGGCCGGCGGTGGTGATGACGGTGGACAACAAGACCAAGCGGATGACCGTCACGAAGGACGGTTCCGTGATCAAGACCATCCCGGTCAGCCTCGGCAAGAAGAGCACCCCGTCGTCCAGCGGCACGATGGTGGTGATCGAGAAGCTGCGCAAGACGGTCTTCGACACGTTCGATGAGCTGGGCCCGGAGGACGGTTATCGCACGAAGATCGACTACGCGCAGCGGTTGACCTGGGGTGGCGAGTTCATCCACGCCGCGCCGTGGTCGGAGGGGCAGCAGGGCCGCGTCAACGTGTCGCACGGCTGTGTGAACGTGTCGATGGCCAACGGCGCGTGGCTCTTCTCGAACACCCGCATCGGCGACCCGATCACCGTCAAGGGCACCGAACGCAAGCTGGAGAACGACAACGGCTGGACCGAATGGAACATGAGCTGGGACGAGTACGTCAAGGGCAGCGCCCTGCCGTACGAGCCGGCGGCGGCGGAGCCGACCGCCGGTCCCACGGTCTCCCCGGAGATCACGCCGACGCCGTGACATGGGCGGCGACGACGAAGGCCCCCTCCGAGTGGAGGGGGCCTTCGTGGTGCAAAGGGTGACTGATGGGAATTGAACCCACGACAACCGGGACCACAACCCGGTGCTCTGCCAACTGAGCTACAGCCACCATGCCCGCCGCGCCGGTCGATCGCCCCGGGCGGGTGCGGAGAAATCATACCCCCACCACGGAGGCCGCCGTCCAGCGGGTTGCCGCCGTCGGCGGACCGGCGGGATCGGTGGACCTCAGAGCTCCGCGGCGATCCCCTTGGCCGTCTCCACGTCCGGGCCGGGCAGCGGCACGAAGATCGTGCGCCGGTAGTACTCCAGTTCCCGGATGCTCTCCCGGATGTCGGCCAGCGCCCGGTGCGCGAGGCCCTTCTGCGGCTGCCCGAAGTACACCCGCGGGTACCAGCGCCGGCACAGCTCCTTGATCGACGACACGTCGATCATGCGGTAGTGCAGGTGGTTGTCGAGGCGGGGCATGTCCCGGGCGATGAAGCCCCGGTCGGTGGCGATCGAGTTGCCGCACAGCGGGGCCGAACGCGGGTCCTTGACGTGACTGCTCACATAGTCCAGGACCAGGTCCTCCGCCTCGGCGAGGGTGACCGTGGACCGGCGGACCTCGTCGGTCAGCCCGGACTTGGCGTGCATCGTCCGGACGATCTCCGGCATCGCGTCCAGCGCGGCCTCGTCGGCGTGCACCACCACGTCCACGCCCTCGCCCAGCACGTTGAGATCGGGGTCGGTGACCAGCGCCGCCACCTCGATCAGCTTGTCCCGGCCGAGGTCGAGTCCGGTCATCTCACAGTCGATCCACACGAGAAGATCAGCCACCGGCACAGCCTACGCGCCGCCCTTCGACCGCGCGCCGCGCACCGACATGGAGAGCGCCCGCTAGGGTTTCCCCGTGTCAGCCGAACCCGTCACACCGCCCGCCGTCGACGAGGACGACCACGGCAGCCGTACGGTCCGTCGTCTCGTCACCGTGCTGGCGCTCGCGGCCGTGCTGCCGGCGCTGTACCTGCGCAATCTCAGCCACGAGTTCTTCGACCTGAAGATCTACATGTCGGCGATGGACTGGTGGCGGGCGGACAACCCGCTCTACGACTACGTCCAGCCGGACCGGGTGCAGGGTGAGCTGTACTTCACCTACCCCCCGTTCAGCGCCCTGCTGCTGTGGCCGTTCGGGCTGCTCAAGCTGGGAACCACGGTGACCGTCTTCACCGCGCTCACCGTGCTGGGGGTGGTGGTCACCACCCGCTGGCTGGTCGACCCGGTGATCGCGCGGCACCACCTGCCCCGGTTGTTCACACTCACCGTGGCGGTGCTGCTGGTGCTCGCCGTGGAGAGCACCCGCGAGACGATCACCCTGGGTCAGATCAACATGCTGCTGGTCGTCCTGATCCTGGCCGACCTGCTCTTCGCCGTACCCCAGGCCCGCCGGTGGGCCGGGGTGGGCATCGGGCTGGCGACGGCGCTCAAGCTCTTTCCGGGCATCTTCATCGTCTACCTGCTGGCCTGCCGGCGCTGGTGGGCGGCGGCGGTGGCCAGCGCGACGGCCGCCGTCGCGACGCTGCTCGCCGCGGCGGTCGCGCCGGGCGACTCGTGGCGGTTCTGGACCCACGAGTTGTGGAACACCCAGCGGGTGGGTCGCCCCGACTACACCGGGAACCAGTCGCTGTTCGGGCTGCTGAGCCGGTTGACCGTGCCGGAGCGGGCGGACCGGGTGGTGTGGCTGGTGCTGGTCGCGGCCGTCGTCGGGTACGGGCTGTGGCGGGCCGCCCGGGCGGCCCGGGCCGGTGACACCCTCGCCGGGCTCACCCTGACCGGCCTGGTGGGCGCGCTGGTCAGTCCGATCACCTGGATCCACCACATCTACTGGTTGATCCCGGCGGTGGTGCTGCTGGTCGACGCCGCGCTCGACGCCGACCCGGCGACGCCGTCCGGCGCGCGGCGGCGTCGCCGGCTCACCGTGGCCGCCGCCGTCGTCTCCGCGATCATCGTGTACGGCTTGGTGTCGTTCCAGGACTGGGGCATCGCCCCGGTGCCCACCGACACTCCGGTGGAGTTCGTGCTGCGTAACGCGTACGTGCTGCTGACCCTCGCGCTGTTGGTCCTCCTGCCCACCCGGATGCGGGTGAAGAAGTCTCTGCAAAAGGACACTATTCCCGCCTAACCCCCTAAGGGGTTAATCTGGACTCGGCAGGTTCAAGCGTCACCGATCCCCCGGTGAGGGCGGCCCTCCGCGTCGGCAGCGCGGAGGGCCGCCGCCGTCTCCACACTCCCCACGCCGGCCACCCGTCACCAGGGGTGACCGCCGTCCCCGGCACCACAGCTAGCTCGGCACGTCAGGTTCGGCCACCGGGGCGGCGGGGCGCAGGCGGGCCCCGCCGGGCGGCATGACGGCGGCCGGCATGACGGCGGCCGGCGAAGGGGCAGACGGCGTGGCATCGGACGGCGTGACGGCAGCGGGCGCCGCGACAGACGGCCCGACGACAGGCGGCGTGTCGGCGGCCGCCGAGGGGGCGGGCGGGCCGACAACGGGCGGCACGGCGGCCGGCGGCGCGACACCCGGCGACGTGGCGGTGGTGGGCGGCGCGGTGGGAGCGGGGGCGCTCGGGGGCCAGGTGAGCGGCGGGTGGGTGCCGAGATCGGCGAGGGTCGCCGGGCGCTCGTCCGGCACCGGGTCCAGGGCGGGCCGTGACCGCTCGGCCGCGCCGACCGACACCAACTGCCGGGCGGTCACCCGTGGCCGGTCGTCGTCGCGGGTGGGCTGCGCGCCGAGGCCGCTGAGGGAGGTCACGCCCAACCGGCCGGCCAGCACCGGCACCTGGTCCGGCTCGACCACGAACACCACCTCCCGGGGCCGGACCGGACGTAGCAGGAGCAGGACGCCCAGCACGACGAGCAGCACGCCGCCGGTCAGCAGACCCGCCGTGGCCGGACCGGTCCAGCCGGGCCGCCACTCCGCCCGCAGGTCCAGGCGCAGGTCGGCCCGCCCGTTTGGACGCATCACGACCAGGCTCAGCCGGCGGTCGGCCAGGTCGGCCGGGGACCACTCGAGGGTGCCGGTGCCGTCGCGTACCCAGAAGGGTTGCCCGACCGGCGGCACCGGCGCGACCGGCCCGGCCGCCGTGCCGGCCGGCGCGACGCGGACCGGCAGCGGTCCCCGGGACAGCGCCACCCGGCGGACCTCGGCGTGCGGCACCGGGTCCAGCCAGCGGCGGACCTCCTCGGCGGGTGCCAGACCGACGAACGCCGGGCCGTCGGGGGTGCGCGCGGTGAGGCGCAGCCGGGACGAACCGGCACGGGCGAACGGCGCCTCGGTACGCAGCAACGCGTCCACATCGGTCACCACGACCGCGTGGCCGGCGGTGTGTACGGTCTCGGTCCGTGCGGTGAAGGCTCCGCCGGGGTCGGCGTGCCGGGTGAGCTGCCAGAGCACCGTGCCCACCAGTAGCGCCGGGATGCCGATGACCAACAGCACCATTCCCGCGACCGTCCGCACGAACCGCATTCGCCTCGTCCCCCTCCGTAGCGGATACCCGGCCGACCTTACCGACGCGAGGCCGCCGATCAGCGGATATCCACGGCAACGGGCACGACGACGAGCGGCCCGCCGGGGACCTCCCCGGCGGGCCGCTCGTCGACCTCGGTTCAGGACTTCCGCGTCGGCTCCCGGCGGGTACGGGCGAACGCCAGCCCACCCAGCGCCAGTCCGCCGAGGCCGGCGGCGAGACCGGCGACGCCCAGGCCGACCGCCAGGCCAGAGCCCTCGGCGTCGTCATCGTCCTCATCGGCGGAGGCGGCGTTGCCGGCGTTCGCGGCGGCGGGGGTGGGCGCGCCGGACGGGGCGGCGGCGGCCAGGGTGAGCACCGGCGCGGGGCTCTCCGGCTCCTCGGCGCCGGCCACCGGCTCCTCGATCCAGCGCTGCACGTTGCCGTCGGAATAGGTCTGGAGGGTCTTGAAGACCATCGTGTCGACCGTGGGCAGCGGGCCGAGTGACACCGGGAACTCCTGGAACTGGCCGGGCTTCACCCCGGCGTCCGTGGCGGCCGTCCAGGTCAGCTTCGACACGACCTCGGTGAGCTGGCTGCCGTGCACCTCGACCGGCTGGTCGAGCTTGCGCCTCTCCACCGCCACCGTCCAACCCGGCACCGGCATCGTCGACACGGACCCGACCGGCGCGTTCTCCGGCAGCACCACCTCCACCTTGGTGGTGGACGCGGTGTCGCTCTCGTTGGGCACCCGGAACGCGAACCGGCCGTAGCTGCCCTGCGTCGCCTCCTTCGGGTTGACCGTGACGTGCGCCGAGGCGGGCGCCGCGAAGCCGAGGACGGCGGTGGCGACGGCACCGAGGGCGAGCGCGGCGGCGGTTGCGGAGCGCCGGGAACGGATCATCGGATGGAGCCTCTCTGGTTACCGGACGGGCACGGTGGCGGTCACCGTGGCCTGGTCGATGTCGGACGTACGGACGGTGACGCGAAGCTGCCACTCCCCCGCCGCCGGGAGGCTGATCTCCCCGGTGGCGTGGTTGTCGGTCAGCGGCAGCAGCGGGACCTCGATCGGCTCGATGCCGGCCGACGGCAGGGCCGCGGTGGCCCGCCACTCGACCACCGGCTGCGGCCGGTTGTCGGGGTCGTACGCGTAGAGGTGCACGGTGTTGTTGCCCCGCTCGGCCGGGTCCATCTCGACCTGGAGCGAGTACAGCGAGCTGGTGAGGGTGGCGGAGAAGTAGCCGCTCTCCCCACCGCCGGTGGTGTCACTGACCGCGGTCCGGGCCGGGGTGGTCTGCACCAGCGACGCGGACAGGCCGAGCACGATCGCGGTGATCGCCAGCTCCGCCCAGATCGCCCGGCGCACCGGTGCCGGCCGCCCGGCGGCGGTGCGCCTCCGGACCAGCGCCCGGGAGTACGCGGCCACCCCGAGGACCAGCACGAAGAGGCCGATCTTGCCGAGCAGCAGCCGCCCGTACGTGGTGTCGACCAGGGCACTCGGGGTGGCCACCTCGATCAACGCCTGCACGGTGCCGGCGAGCAGCAGCGCCGAGACGGCCAGTGCCGCCCAACGGGACCAGATCGGCAGGATCGCGCCCAGCTCCCGCTCGTCGGCGCGACGCAGCAGGAAGCCGGCCAGCATCACCAGGCCACCCAGCCATACGGCCATGCTGCCCAGGTGCACGGCGTCGACGACCACCGAGACGGCCGGGGCGGGCGATGCCGCCGGATGCCCGGACAGCGGCCAGGTCAGCAGCGCCGCCGTGCCGAGGACACCGAGGATCACCAGGTCGGTACGGCCCACCGGCCCGGCGAACAGCGGACGGAGCAGGAACACCGCCGCGGCGAGCAGACCGAGCCGGACCAGGTGCGCGGCACCGAAGGTGCTGCCCAGCGTGCCGGACAGGCCCGTGCCGGTGACGTCGAACGGACCACCGCCGTTGGTGTACGGCACCTGCAACCAGACGGTCGCCACGGTGGAGAGCGCCACCAGGCCCAGGCCCACCCACGCCAGCCGGGCGGGACCGGCGCGGGACAGCCGGCGTGGCCAGAGCACGGCGAGCACCAGTGCCGGCCCGACCAGCAGCGCCAGGCCGGCGTAGCCCACGTACTTGGCGACCTTGATGCCGTTGCCGACCACCGGGTCGGCCCGGCTGTCGTCGCCGGAGTCGACCGGTGGCGTGGAGGGCGCGCCGACGGAGTAGGTGAACGCCCCGGACACCGGATGGCTGTCCGCCGAGATCACCCGGTAGCTCACCAGGTAGGTGCCACGCGCGCCGGCCGGGTCGACCGGGATCGTCACCACCGCACCGTCGAAGACGGGTTCGCCCCGGTCGGCGCGGGAGGAGTCCGGGGCGATGACCCGGATCTTGCCGGTGACCTGCCGGACCGGTTCGCTGAACGTCAGCACCACCTCGGACGGCGCCGCCGGCACCACGGCGGAGGAGTTCGGGCTGCTGCTCACCAGCACCGCGTGGGCGCTGGCCGGGCCCGCCGGGGCGAGCAGCAGGGCGACGACGGTGACCAGCAGACCGGCGGTGGCGGCGCACCGGGCGATCCAACGGCGATAGACGGCAGTCATACCGGCCATGCTCGCCCAGAACAGCCGTGGCCGCCCACCCGGGGCGGCCGGCTCCCGCGGTCGCGGCCGAGGTGGTGGCGGTCCATGAGCGGATAGTCGATGCCGGTGCGGAAAAAGTTCCCGACGTGGCGCAGGCCATCCAAGGGCCGAAGGACCCTCCCGCCGCACCGCGCCGCGCGTAACCTGGACTCTCGTGATCCCCGCCCCGCGCGAGACCGCCGCCGCCGGCCCCGCCGACGTCGCGGCCGACCGCGCGCGCGAGTCGGCGACCCGGTGGGCTCTCGCCGCCCGCGACGGCGACCCGGTCGCCCAGGCGACGTTCGTCCGGCTCACCCAGGCCGAGGTGTGGCGCTTCGCCGCCGCCCTGGTCGACCCGGACAGCGCGGACGACCTCACCCAGGAGACGTACCTGCGGGCGTTCCGGGCACTGCCCGCCTTCGAGGGCCGCTCCTCGGCCCGCACCTGGCTGCTCGGCATCGCCCGCCGGGCCTGCGCCGACCATCTGCGGGTGGTGGTCCGGCGGCGGCGCCTGGACGCCCGGCTCGCCGCCGACGCGTGGACCGACCGGCCGCACCCCGACCCGGCCGGACAGCTCGGCGCCGCCGACCTGGTCCGCCGGCTCCCCGCCGAACGGCGCGGCGCGTTCGTGCTCACCCAACTGCTCGGCCTGTCGTACGCCGAGGCCGCCACCGTGGAGGGGGTGCCGGTGGGCACCATCCGCTCCCGGGTGGCCCGGGCCCGCAACGACCTGGTCGACGCCGTCGGCGACGCGCTCGCCGGCTGAGCGGGAACTTCCCCCGGGGCCGAGACGACAAATGACCGTGACCACACCGAGCGCCCGGGCCAGCCGATGGTCCGCCCTGCGCCCCTGGCTCGGCATCGCCGCCCGGCTCGGCCTGGCCGCCGTCTGGCTGTACGCCGGCGCGACCAAGGTCGGTGACCTGGCCGCCTCCGGTCGCGCCGTCAACGCGTACCAGGTGATGCCGTACGACCTGGCCACCGTGATCGGCGCGGCGCTGCCCTTCGTCGAGCTGGCCCTGGGCGTACTCCTGCTCCTCGGGCTGGCCACCCGACTGACCGCCGGGGTCTCCGCGGCGTTGCTGGTGGTGTTCGTCGCGGGCATCGCCTCGGCGTGGTCGCGCGGCCTGGCCATCGACTGCGGCTGCTTCGGCACCGGCGGGCAGCTCGCCGAGGGGCAGGCGCCGAGCTACCTCCCGGAGATCCTCCGGGACCTGGGATTCCTGGCGCTGGCCGGATTCCTGCTGATCTGGCCCCGCACCCCGTTCTCGGTGGACGGCTGGCTGACGGGTGAACCCGCCGTGGAGGACGAGGATGAGTAGTCGCAAGGGACGCAACGAGGCGGCCCGGGTGGTCCGGGAACAACTGGCCCGGGAACAGCGGCGCAAGCGCACGCTCTGGGTTTCGGTGGCCGCCGTCGCGGTGCTGGTGATCGCCGGACTGATCGGCTGGAGCGTCTTCTCCAGCCAGCGCTCCGACGAGTTCACCGCCCCGCCCGGCGCGAACGACGCCGGCACCGGCATCGTGCGCGGCTCCGGGCCGGTCACCATCGACCTGTACGAGGACTACCTCTGCCCGGCCTGCAAGCAGTTCCAGCAGGTCAGCGGCGAGACGATCGACCAGCTGGTGGACCAGGGCAAGGCCCGGGTCGTCTTCCACCCGGTCGCCTACCTCAACCGCTACTCCACCACCGAGTACTCCACCCGCTCGTCGGCCGCCTCCGGCTGCGCCGCCGAGGGCGGGAAGTTCGCCGAGTTCTCCGACGCGCTGTTCGAGCGGCAGCCACCCGAGGGCGGCGCCGGCCTCAGTGACGACCAGCTGATCGACATCGGGGCGGGCGTCGGGCTGGACCGCGACGACTTCGGCTCCTGCGTGCGCGACGGGACATACGAGTCGTGGACCGCGCACGTCACCGACGAGGCCAGCCGGGCCGGTATCTCCGGCACCCCGACCATCCAGGTGAACGGCGAGCCGGTCGCCGACCGCTCCCCGGACGGCATCCGCCGGGCCGTCGAGGCCGCCGGCTGATGCGTTCCCCGCTCACCCGCGCCGGGCTGCTGCTGGCCGGCGTGCTCACCGCCACCCTCGGGACCGCCACGCCGGCCGCCGCGCACGGCGCGGACGCCCCCGACGGCACCGACTACCGGACCGAGGTCACCGCGGTCACCCCGGCGCGGCCCGGCCTGAGCGTACGGGCCGTGGAGGCGGGCGCCCGGCTGGAGCTGACCAACACCGGCGACCGTACGGTCCAGGTGCTCGGCTACTCCGGCGAGCCGTACCTGCGGGTCGGCCCGGACGGGGTGTACGAGAACCTGCGCTCCCCCGCGACGTACCTCAACCGCACCATCGCCGGGGACACCCGGATACCCGCCGAGGCCAACCCCGCCGCCGAGCCGGACTGGCGCCGCGTCGACGGCTCGTCGACCGTCCGCTGGCACGACCAGCGGGCACTGTGGCGGGAGGCGGCCCCACCACCGCGGGTGCGGGCCGCACCGGACCGGGAGCACCGGATCCGCGACTGGGTGGTGCCGCTGCGCGACGGCACCGAGGCGCGGGAGATCCGCGGCACCCTCGACTGGGTGCCGCCGCCGGACGCGTACACCTGGTGGGTGGCCGCCACCCTCGGGCTGCTCGCCGTCGGCGCGCTCGGGCTGCTGCCCGCCGGGTCGGTACCCGGCGCGCGGGCCCTGCGGGTCGTCGCCGCGCTGCTGGTGGCCGGCGGTATCGCCGCCGTGGTGGCCACCCTGGGTCGGGAACTCGACGCCGGGGCGCAGGGCGTCGGCGGGGTGCTCGTGGGACTGCTCGGTGGCCAGGTCTGGGCGCTGCTGACCGGGCTCGGCGCGATCGCCGCCGGCGCCTACGCGCTGGCTCGCCGGCCCGCCGCCGACTTCGCGCTCGCCCTCGCCGGCGCCTGCCTGGCGTTGTTCGCCGGGGTGGCCAACGCCGCCGTCCTCGCCCGCGCGGTGGCCCCCGCCCCCTGGCCGGCCACCACCGCCCGCCTCCTGCTGGTGCTGGTGCTGGTCGCCGGCGCCGGCGCGCTGTCCGCCGGCTTCCTCCGCCTGCACACCGCCTCCCGCGCCCCCGCCGCCCGGCAGGGGACGGGTGTCAGCGGGGGGTGAAGCCGTACGGGAGTTCCAGGCGGTGGGTCTTCAGGAGAGTCTCGTCGGTCAGGATGTCGCTGGTCGGGGCGTCGGCGACGATCCGGCCGCCGTCGAGGATCACCGAGCGGTCACACAGCTCCAGGGCGTACGGCAGGTCGTGGGTGACCATCAGCAGGGTCACCGGCAGGCCGCGCAGGATCTCGGCCAGCTCCCGGCGGGCCGCCGGGTCGAGGTTCGACGAGGGTTCGTCGAGGACCAGGATCTCCGGGTGCATGGCCAGGACCGTCGCCACCGCCACCCGGCGGCGCTGGCCGAACGACAGGTGGTGCGGCGCCCGGTCCCGGTGCTCGGACATCCCGACCGCGGCCAGGGCCTCGTCGACCCGGGCGGTCAGTTCCGCCCCGCGCAGCCCCAGGTTGGCCGGGCCGAACGCCACGTCCTCCGCGACGGTGGGCAGGAAGAGCTGGTCGTCCGGGTCCTGGAAGACGATGCCCACCCGGCGGCGTACCTCGGCGAGGGTGGCCCGGTCGGTGCCCACCGCCAGACCGCCGACGGTGACCGTGCCCTCGGTGGGGGTGAGGATGCCGTTGAGGTGCAGCACCAGCGTGGTCTTCCCGGCGCCGTTCGGCCCGAGCAGGGCCACCCGGTCGCCGCGCGGCACGGTCAGGTCGACCCCGTGCAGGGCGACGTGCCCGTCCGGGTACGCGTACCGGACGCCACGTACGTCGAGCGAGGGAGGCTGCACGCCTGGAATCATGTCAGCACGACGGCGGCGGCGGCGATGGTGGCCGCCAGGACCGGCACGGTGGCCGCGACGAGCCACTGCCCGGTGGTGGCGGCGCCCTCGCCCTGCCACACCACCGGCATCCGCCCGGTGTAGCCGCGCGACAGCATCGCCAGGTAGACCCGCTCACCGCGTTCGAAGGCGCGCAGGAACAGCGCGCCGATGCCGGCGGCCAGGCCACGCAGCTGCCACAGGAAGCGGGGATCGTCGCCCCGGGACATCCGGGCCACCCGCATCCGGCGGGCCTCGCCGATCAGCACGTCCAGGTAGCGCAGCATGAACGTGGCGATCTGGGTGAGGATCTGCGGGCAGTGCAGCCGGTCCAGGCCGACGATCAGGTCCCGGGTGGTGGTGGTCGCGGCGAGCAGCAACGACGCCAGGACGCCGAGGGTGCCCTTGGCGATGATGTTCCACGCGCCGTACAGCCCCTCGACGGACAGGTGCAGCCCGAGGAACCCGACCCGCTCGCCGGCGCCGAGGAACGGCAGGGCGAACGCGAACAGCACGAACGGCAGCTCGATCAGCGACCGGCCGAGCAGCCAGCCCGGCCCCACCCGGGCCAGCGCGGCGACCGCCGCGACCAGCAGCGCGTAGCCGCCGAAGGCCCAGAACGCCTCCCGGGGGGTGGCCACCACCGCCAGGGTGAAGACCACCATCGCGGCGATCTTCACCTCCGGCGGCAGCCGGTGCACGGGCGAGCCGGCCTCCCGGTACAGCACGTGCGCGTGCCCGGCACCCATCGTCGTACCCCGTCAGCCGGCCTGGCCGGCCGGCGCGTCCGCGCGGTCCGCGGTGGCCGGCTCGGCGTCCTCGGCGGCGGCCGGGCGGCGGCGCACCAGCCAGAACGCGCCGCCGGCCACGGCGAAGGTCAGGAGTACGCCGAGCACGCCGGACAGGCCGGTGGAGAGGAACTCGTTGTCGACGCCGGCGATGCCGTAGTCGGCCAGCGGCCCGCCCACCTCGTGCTCCTTCTCCTGCTGGGCCGGGCAACTACCGCCGGTGATGTTGTCCTCGGCGTCGAAGGTGCAGCCCTCCCGCAGGGAGGAGTCCAGCCCGTCCGGGTGCGCGGAGGCGAAGTTGCTCACCACCCCGGCGAGCAGCAGGGCGACCAGCAGCCCGCCGACGATGAACCCCCAGGAACGCTTCTTCACCGGACACCTCCGACGGCGGGGACGGGCGCGGGAGCGGCCGGCTTGAGGGCGCGCAGCGCGTACACGAGATCGGGTCGGACCTTGGCCACGGCGGCCACCGTGGTCGCGGTGATCAGCCCTTCGCCGATGCCGATCAGCAGGTGGGAGCCGGCCATGGTGCCGGCCAGCCCGGCGAGGTTGCCGCCCAGGTCGGCGGTGCCGCCGAGCTGGTACTGCGCGACGAAGCCCATCGCGGCGACCAGCACGCTGACCAGGGCCGACACGAAGGCGGTCACGGTCAGCCCGGCCGGGGTGCGCGGCAGCACCCGCAGCAGCAGGGCGATCAGCAGGTACGCGGCGGCGGTGCCGAGGACGGCGAGGTTGAAGATGTTGGGCCCGAGCATCGCCACACCGCCGTCACCGAAGACCAGCGCCTGCACGATGAGTACGACCGCCACGCAGAGCGCGCCGACCCACGGGCCGACCAGCATCGCGGCGAGCGCGCCGCCGAGCAGGTGACCGCTGACCGCCGCCGTGAAGATCGGAAAGTTGATCATCTGGACGGCGAAGATGAACGCGGCCACCAGGCCGGCCATCGGCGCCAGCCGGTCGTCGAGGTCGCGGCGCCCACGCAGCACGCAGAACGTCAGCGCGGCGAGCGATATCGCCCCGAAGAGGGCGGCGACGGGACCGTCGAGGATCCCGTTCGAGATGTGCAACGCCAGGGTTTCCACACGACCTCCCACGCGCCGGCGGGGCTCGTCCACGCCGGCCGGGTCAGCCTATTTCGCATCGTTCACTGTTGCCAAGATTTGGCAACAAGGCGAGTGGTTGATCACTGAGGCGGCGCGTCGCCCACGCCGACGCCGGTCGGGACGACGGTAGGGTCGTGCCATGACCGCGCCCGACCGCCTCGCCCCCGGTGACCCCGCGCCGGAGTTCACCCTCCCCACCGACACCGGCGACCCGCTCTCCCTCGCCGACCTGCGCGGCCGCCGGGTCGTGCTGTACGCCTACCCGGCCGCGATGACCCCCGGCTGCACCAAGCAGGCCTGCGACTTCCGCGACTCGCTCGCCTCCCTCCAGGCCGCCGGCTACGAGGTCGTCGGCATCTCGCCGGACAAGCCGGAGAAGCTCGCCAGGTTCCGCGAGCGCGACGCGATCACCTTCCCGCTGGTGTCCGACACCGACAAGGCGGTGCTCACCGCGTACGGCGCGTACGGCGCGAAGCAGATGTACGGCAAGACCGTCACCGGCGTGATCCGCTCGACCTTCGTGATCGACGCCGACGGGAAGATCGAACGGGCCCTCTACAACGTCAAGGCCACCGGGCACGTCGCCAAGCTCCGCCGCGACCTCGGCCTGGACTGAGCTCGTCGTACCGGGCCGCTACGTTCCGTGCGTGGCCCGGTACCGGTACACCCCGCAGGCGCTCGCCGACGCCGCCTCGGTCGCGCACAGCGTCACCGAGGTGATGCGCCTGCTGGGCGTACGCATCAGCGGGGGTTCGCACGCGCACATCAGCCGACAGCTCAAACGCTTCGGCGTCGACACCTCCCACTTCACCGGCCAAGCCCACAACCGGGGGCGCCCGGGACGGCGCCGCAGTTCGTCCCAGGTCCTGGTCAAACTGCCACCAGAGGCACGCCGGGTTCCGGGAGCCCGGCTCCAACGCGCGCTTGCCTTCATCGGCATTCCCGAGGCGTGCGAGCGCTGTGGCGTCGGTCCCCTCTGGCTGGGCAGGCCACTCGTACTGCACGTCGATCACGTCAACGGCGACTTCCTGGACAACCGCCCGCCCAACCTCCGGCTGCTCTGCCCCAACTGCCACAGCCAGACGAGCACCTTCGCCGGCCGGAATCGGGGCGTCGCACTCCGCCCGGCGGGGGCCGACCCCGCGGACCAGCGATCGACCCTCCCGGCGTCCCCGGAGGAGACAGTGGCCCTGCTCCGCCGGGTCGACGCGGGAGAGTTGACGGCGGTCGCCGCGGCACGTCGGCTCGGGTGCACACGGGACCACATCCGCACCTTGAGCCGTCGCCTGAAGGCCACCGGCACCATCGCCGCCGCGCCCCGGCGACACGACCGTCCGGTTCGCCGGCGCTACCGGGATGCCGTTCTGCGGCTGGCGCTCGCGCAGCCCGATCTCGGAGCACGCAGGATCGCCGAGATGCTGACGGAACCGCCTGACGGTGAGCCCCCGATCAGCCACCGGACCGTCCAGTTGATCCTTCGGGAAGCCGGGCTCGCCACAATCGCCGATCGACGCTCTAGACTCAGCGGGTCGGCGGGAGTGGCGTAACGGCAGCCGCGGTAGGTTTAGGTCCTATTGTCTGAAAAGACGTGGGGGTTCGAATCCCCCCTCCCGCACCGGTTGCGCATCGGGGAACTGTCATGCGGATCACGATCGGAAGCCGCGAAGGCCTCCGGCCGGCCAGGATGGCCGGTGTGAGCCTGCGCTTCGTCCTCGACCCCGAGCTGACCCCGGACCTGCGTGAACGCGTCGTCGCGCTGTGGGTCGACGTCACCAACGCCGGCGGCGCGGTCGGCTTCGTCGCCCCGGTGAGCACCGACGACGTCCGCCGGCTCGCCGATCCCACCTTCGCCGGCGTCACCGACGGGCCGGACCGGCTCCTGCTCGGGTACGCGGGCGATCGCCTCGTCGCCGCGCTGATCTTCTGCGACAACCGGTTCGACCTGAAGGCGCACTGGTGCGTGCTGAAGCGGGTGATGATCCACCCGGAGACGCAGGGACACGGGTACGGGCTGGCGCTCATGCGGGAGGCCGAACACCTCGGCCGCGCGCTGGGGCACCGGGCGCTGCACGTGACCGTGCGGGACGGCCTGGGCCTGGACGGCTTCTATCGCCGCCTCGGTTACCGGGAGGTCGGGCGGCTGCCCGGGGCGCTGCGGGTGGCACCCGGCGACGACCGCGACGAGATCCTGATGTGGCGGGACCTGACCCCGGCCAACTGACCGGCCGCGATCGGCCGAAGACCCGCGGCGGCCGGCCGAAGACCCGCGCGACATCGTGGAAGTAGTGGCCTCGACCGGCGGGCGACGCCACTACTTCGGGGATCGAGCACGATCATGGCGACCAAGACCGACGACGGCACGGACACGACGACGACGGTCACGGGCACCGGAACGGGCCGTGGTCAGCAGCTCGGTCGCTCCGGCGCCGCGTCCAACGCCACCGGGACGTCACCGGCGGACGGAGCGGCCGGTGTCGCCGCGACGCTCCCGCGCGGCGACCCACTCGGCCGGGGACTCGGCCGCGCCGACGAGGCGGCGGGCGTCGGGCGGGTGGCGGTGGGCCGTGGGCGAGTGGCGTTGGTGCCACCGCCGTACATCCGGACGTCGCTGCGCTGCACCTCGCCCGGGGCCAGTCGCACCCCGCCGGCGGTGACCCGGTGGCCGCGGGTGTCGGTGACCCGGACGGCGTACGGGCCGGTGCCGACGCCGTCGGCGACCAGCCAGTAGTTGTAGTCCTGCCGGGCAGCGGACCGCCAGGTCGAGGATCCGCTCTGCCGCACCTCGACCGAGCGCAGCGGGTTGCCGTGCCGGGCCACCTGGACGGCGAGCCACCAGCGGGAGGAGCCCTCCTTGACCCGGAAGGTGAGCGGGCCGGACAGTTTCGGGTCCGGCACCGCGCGGTAGCTGACCGGGACGACGCCCTTGACCGGGTCGGCGATCCGGGCGAAGGCCTCTCGGGACAGGTCGAGGTGGCCGGGCGGGCACTCGGGACACTGGTCCATGACCAGTACCCGGACGGTGCCCCTCGGGCCGGTCACGTCCAGGTGGCCGCCACAGGCGGCGGCGGCCGCGTACTCGCTGGGGCCGAGCGCGACGTAGAGCCGGTCGGCGGGCGCGGCCGGTAGCGAACAGTTGCCGCCGGCGCCCTTCGAGTCGTAGAAGGTGGCCTTCCCCTGCCTGGTGACCCCGGCGGGGGGCGGAGCGGCCAACCCGGCGGCCGGTACGGCGGCGGGCGGGCCGGCGAGCGGCGGCGCGGCGCAGGCGGGGGCGGCACCGGAGCGCAGGGCGAGGGTCAGGCCGACGACGGCGGCGAGGGCGGTCAGGCCCCCGGCGGCGAGCCAGCGGCCGGTACGGCGGCCGGAGCCGTTCGTGGGAGCGGTGCCGTCGGTCACGTCCGCCGATGCTGCCTGAGCCACCGGTGGACCGGCAAGCCCGCTAAGCGAAAGCTAAGGCGAGACCTGCCGGGCGCGCAGGAGCCGGGTGGCGACCCCGACCAGTGCGTGCAGCGGCTCGGCGGCGGCCGGCCGGCTGCGCAGCGTGTCCTCCAGGCGTACCCGCCACCGCCCGACCTCGACCGGGACCAGCGCGTCCCCGACGGCGCATAGCCGGTCTCGGCTGTCCCGCAGGTCCCGTTCGTGGTCGGGCCCGAGCAGATCGCCGACCTCGCCGGCGAGCCAGCCGAAGAGGTCGTCGTCGGGCATCGCCGCGACCAGGGTGCGGGCCGCGTCCCAGGCCACCCGGGGTTGGTGGATCACCTGCATGTCAGGCTCCTTCGTCCGGCCCTGCCGCCGCGGCCATCATCGGTCGCGTCCGCCGGTGGGCACAAGGGGCTCACCGGGCCTCAGGACGGGACGCTCACCTCGTCGCCGACGGCCACCTGACCGGTGTCAACGGGCACCAGGTGGAGTCCGAAGAGGAGCTTCTGCGCCACGTTGCGGTGGCGGGCGAGCGTCCGCAGTGGTTCCTTCCCGCGTACGCCGGTCTCCTGGTCGGTGGTGGTGACCACGCAGCGGTCGCACGGCCCGGCGGCGCGGAAGCGGACGCCGCCGACGCGCAGCGTGCGGCCCACCCAGTCGTCCTCGGCCCATGCCGGCGCGCCCCGCACGACCAGGTTGGGGCGGAACCGGGTCATCGGCACCGGCGGCTCCCCGGCGTCGGCGAGCCAGCCGTTCAGCGCGTCGAGGGAGGCCGTGTTGGCCAGGAGCAGCGGGTAGGCGTCGGCGAAGCTGACCTGGTCGCCGGTGTCGTGCTCGCGGTCGTCGGCGGGGATGTGTCGGGTCGGGCGGGCGAGGTGGACCAGCCGCACCGGGCGTCCGAGGAGCCGACCGAGCCAGTCGTCGGCGGCCGGCCCGGCCGGCAGCGCGGGCACCGGCAGCTTGCGGTTGCTGAACGTCCGCACGGGCAGGGATTCACCGCCGGTCGGCGCGGCCACGTCCAGGTCGGTGTGGCCGGCAGCGCGCAGGGTCAGGCCGCCGTCGCGCGGGACCGCCCGCAGCCGGACCAGGTCGGTGACCTCCCGCTGGGTGACGCCGACGCCGTCGGCGTCGACCACCATCCAGCGCCGGTCGCCGGCCAGGCCCCACGGTTCGACGCTCGCGTCGTCGTGGTCGAGCCGGTGACAACCCTTGACCGGGTACGTGTGGATCGCGCTCAGCCGCACCGACCCACCATGCCATGCCGGGGGCCGTTCCCGCCGCCCCGCTCGGCGGGGCCGGTCTACCAGGCCACGCCGATGCCGTCGCCGGGGTACCAGTGGTTGGCCGGGGTCTCCCGGAAGGCGAGGAACCGCCGGCCGGTGCTCTCGGCGTGCTGGGCGAGCACGTTGGTGATGGTGACGTTGTCGGTGAGCAGGATGGCGCCCGGCGCGAGCTTCGGCTCGACGGCGTCGAACTCGCGCCGTTCGTGGGCGGTGCGGTGGTCGCTGTCGTGCAGGAAGAGGTCGACCGGGCGGTCCAGCGCGGCGATCGAGGCGAGCGAGTCGCCGATCACCAGGTCGACCACCTCCGACCAGGGCGCGACCCGGGCCAGGTAGCCGGCCTCCGGATTGATGTCCAGCGAGGTCACCCGCCCGGGGTGTCCCTCGGCGGCGTTGCGCAGCAGGGCGGCGGCCAGGACGACGCTGCCGAGTCCCTTGTCGACGCCGGTCTCGACCACGTGCTTCGGGCGGGCCGCGCGGACGATCGCGTACCAGCCGATCCGCCGGGCGTAGCGGATCTCCTTGTCGGCGAGGCGTCGCCGGTCGGACTCGGCGATCGCCGCCAGCAGGTGCTGGCGCAGGGTGTCGTCGGACTCGATCTCGTCGAGGTAGGCCCGCACCTGCTTGACCGGGATGTCGCAGATGACGCTGACGAACCAGGCGAGGTGGTTGCGGCTCAGCGGGGTGAGGTCGTACGTGTAGTTGTGATGCTCGCGGGACTTCACCAGCCACCGCACGGAGCTGCGCAGCACCTTGGCGTCGTACCGGGCGATCGTGCGGAGCCTCTTGGGGAAGGCGGCGACCGGAGCGAGCGGGGTGCGCGCGATCGCCCGCCGGAGCTTGATTCGATCCACGGAAGCGTTGTACCAGGCTTCCGGGGACAGCGAGAGGTCACCGACAAACCACGGCGTCGTCCGGGCCGTCCGTCGGCGGGGAGGCGACAGGATAGGGGTTGGGGATGAGCGCCGGGCCGGCGCTACCGGTAGACCGGCCGGCCCACCGGTACGTTCCGCCACGCCGGTCGGTCGGGGCGTCGGTGGCCGAAAGGACGAGGGTACACAGCGGTAACGCGCGATCAGTAGCATGCCCGGCATGTCTGGTGCTCAACGGTACATCGATGCCGACACCGTCGTCGTGGATCCACACGACGACGCCACGACCGCGCCCCCGGCCGGGAAGCGGCGACGTGGTCCGCGGTGGCGTCGGATCCTCGTCATCTGCCTGGTGGCCGCGGCCATCCTCGGCGGCAGTGCGATGATCGGCGGCGCCCTCTACCTGCGGTCCGTGGAGTCGGACATCGACCGGGTGGACGCCTTCGCCGACGTCCCGGAGGAGGGACGTCCGCAGGCGGTGCCGGGTGGCGCGATGAACATGCTGATCCTGGGCAGCGACTCCCGTGACCCGGAGGGCACCGGCGGTTCGCGTACGGACACGATCATCCTGGCGCACATTCCGAAGGACCGGTCGAGCGCGCAGCTCGTCTCGATCCCCCGCGACACCTGGGTCAACGTGCCGAAGTCGAAGGACGGCCGGAACGGCGGCCGGGACGCGAAGATCAACGCGGCGTACTCCTGGGGCGGCGTTCCCCTGATGGTGCAGACGGTCGAGTCGTTCACCAAGGTCCGGATCGACCACGTGATGATCGTCGACTTCGCCGGTTTCAAGGAGATCATCGACGCCCTGGGTGGGGTCGACATCAAGTCAGAGAAGACGTTCACCTCGATCCATCCGCCGTTCCGCACGTTCCAGCAGGGGACGCAGCGGATGGACGGTGAGGCGGCTCTGGACTACTCCCGTCAGCGCAAGCAGTTCGCCGACGGCGACTTCGCCCGCATCCGGCACCAGCAGCAGGTCATCAAGGCGATCCTCGACAGGGCGGTCTCGGGTGGCATCGTCACGAGCCCGACGCGCCTGAACTCCTTCGTCAAGGCCACGTCCAACGCGGTGTCGGTGGACGAGAAGATGTCGCTGTTGGGCCTGGCGTCGGACCTGCGCAACCTGCGGGGCAGCAACCTGACGTTCCTGACCAGCCCGACGAAGGGCACCGGGCGGGTGGGCAACGAGAGCGTGGTGTTCGCGAACACCGAGAAGGCTCGGACCTTCTACGACGCGGTGCGCCGCGACGCGGTGGACGAGATCGTCCGGGTGGCACGTGAGGCCCGCTCCGGCTCGTGAACCCCGTCGCTCTCCGTGCCCCGGGCACCCGGCGTGAGTCGGGCGCCCGGGGCACGGCCGGTCAGTAGGCGCCGCGCCGGGCGAGCACCACGCTGACCGTCCGCCAGAGGATGGCGAAGTCGTAGACCAGGGACCAGTTGTCCACGTAGTGCAGGTCCAGCCGGACGGCGTCCTCCCAGGTCAGGTCGGAACGGCCGGAGATCTGCCACAGGCCGGTGATGCCGGGTCGCACCAGCAGCCGACGCCGGACGTCACCGCGGTAGTCGTCGTCCTCGGTGGGCAGTGGACGCGGACCGACCAGCGACATCTGGCCCATGAGCACGTTGACCAGCTGCGGAAGCTCGTCCAGGGAGAGCGCGCGCAGGTGCCGGCCGATGGGCGTCACCCGGGGATCGTCCTTGATCTTGAAGAGCAGACCGTCGCTTTCGTTCCGCTCCCGCAGGGCCTCCAGACGCTGCTCGGCGTCGGTGTACATGGTGCGGAACTTCCAGACCTTGAAGGCCTGGCCCTGGTGACCGACGCGGACCTGCCGGAACATCACCGGCCCCCGGTCGGTCAGCTTGATCGCCAACGCGATACCCACCAGCAGCGGGCTCAGCAGCACCAGACCGAACAGTGCGGCCGCCTTGTCGAGGATCATCTTGGCCAGCAGCGAGAAGCCGGAGATGGTCGGCTCCTCGACGTTGAGCAGCGGCAGCCCCTCGATCGGACGGACGTGGATACGGGGCCCGGTGACGTCGGTGACCTGCGGTACGACCACCAGGTCGAGGCCGGTTCCCTCCATCTGCCAGGCCAGCCGGCGCAACTCGTACGACTCCAGGCTGGCCGGCCCGCAGACCGCGATGGTGTCGGCCCCCAGCTGCCGCACCAGGGGCACCAGGTCCCATCCGACGTAGACCGGCACCGGCGCGACGACCCGCTCGCCCGGCCGGGGACTCTGGGGCAGGTGGATCGCGATCGGGTGCAGACCGGCGCCCGGGTTACGGGTCATCACGTCGTGCAGGGCCAGTGCGTCGGAGAGCCGGCCGACGAGCATCACCTTCTGCGACGCCTTGTGCGTGACCCGCCGGATCCGCCGCAGCACCACCCGGGCCGCGGCCCGGACGACCAGCGTGTAGACCAACAGGGTGATGATGATGGCGGCGACCGTCGTACGGGACAGGTCCTTCTTGAGCCCGAGGGCGAGGAAGGACACCGACGCGGCCATCGCGACGTTCGCCCGCGCCACCCGCTTGAGTTCCTCGGTGCCGCGGCCGAGGGCCCGTCGGTCGTACGCACCCGCGGCGGCGAGCATCGTCATCCACAACAGCGGCACGACGACGTTGACCACCAGGGCGAAGGCGCTGACCGCGCCGCCGAGGACCCGCTGGTCCCAGAAGCCCGCGTCGGCCTTGTCCACCACGGTGGCCACGGTGATCGAGGCGACCAGGGCGGTGATGAAGTCGATGACCAGCAGGCAGGCCAGGTAGCGTCGCCGCCACCGGGCGCGGGGCGTGACCGGCCGGGCGAACACCGTCCGGGCCATGCCGTTGGACGGTGGGGTGATGACCCCGAGATCGGGGTCGAACCGCGGTGACTGCTGCGGCACCACCGCGGAGAGAAACTGCGTGTGCGCGGACACGACCTTCCTTTCTCACGTGCCCCCGGCGGAGATCGCGACGAGCACGATAAGCATCAACGTGGCGCCCTGCCCAGTCGCGGCCGGGTCGAGTACGAAAGTTCGGCCGTCCGGTAGATGCCGCAGGTGCCGCCGGTGGTCACCGACGGTCCGGCGGAGCCGGACGAACGGTCAGCGGCCGGCGGCCGTGACGAGCCACTTGCCGATCTCGCTCGCGGCCCGGACCGTCAACAGCCCGAGGGCCAGACCGGGCCGGCGCGGCGGGGTGTAGGTGCGGATCATCTTCGCCCACGCGGACAGACCGGCCAGCCGCCGCCGGCTGATGTTGCCTTCGTGCCGGTGGAAACGCACGACCGGGTGCGGAAGCCGTTGCAGGTGGACGCCCCTGCTCAGGGCCCGCAGGACCAACTCCACGTCCACCTTGATGGGCATCTGCTCGTCGTACCCGCCGAGTTCCAGCAGCAGGTCCCGGTCGATCGACATGCCGGAGTGCTTGAACGGGAGTCGCGGTCGCATCAGCACCGACCAGAGCATCCGCCGGGGATCCGGGTACGCCGGCAGCGAGATGACGCGGCTGGTGTCCCCGGTCGACTCCTCGTAGTCGGTGTAGACCCAGCTGGCACCGGTGCGGACGAGGAACTCGTTGATCCGTTCCAGTCCGTCGCGGGCCAACTCGTCGTCGGAGTCGAGGACGGTGATGTACTTGCCGCGCGCGGTCCGCAACGCCGTGTTGCGTGCCACGCTGATTCCGGCCGGCTCCTGGCGGACCACCCGGATCCGGGCGTCGGCGAGCAGGCCCGACTCGGCCAGCGCCTCGCGGGCCGGCGTGTGCGAACCGTCGTCCACGACGACGACCTCGAAGTTGTGGAAGGCGCCCGCCACCACGCTGCGGATCGACTTCACCAGCAGTTCGGGGCGGTCTCGGACCGCTATGCACACCGAGATCGCCGGATTGACCCGTGCCACGGCCGGCACCGACGGCATCGTCGGTGCGTCGGTCCGGCTCGTCGGCGTGGCGGGGACCGTCGGCATGGCCGGGACCGTCGGTCCATCGACGTTGAACGTCGACTCCCGATATGCGCTTCGGGGCTGCTCACCCGGAACCGAATAGGGCGTCCACAATGGCTGACCGTTCATCGAGCCAAAACGCCATTCAGCCCGCAATCGTGGCTGGTCGGACTAATTGCCAGCATACGAAAGGGCGATTCCGGACTTACTTGCCCCCGGGGCCTCGCACGTCGCCGGACGGAATGCCGCCCCGCTCCGGACGTCTCCGGGCAGGCGCCCAAGCTGGTCATTATCCCTACCCCCGTTGATCCCACAGCTCATACAAAGTCAGCCACGAAGCGTGCTGATCCACACACGAGAATTGCCATAAATCGACGTCCAAGCAGGCCAGACAGGAGTATAGGACACCGGAGATCCCGAGCACCACCATCCATCAGGCGCTCACCGACGGCCAGTTGGATGTGTACGAACAGCGGATTGCCATTTTCAACAGTTGGCTGTCGGGCTGTTTCCTCGGTGCCCTACGGGTAGGGGAGAGCGATCACGACCGGAGCCAGCCGGTCTTCCGCCACGCACGCCACCACCCCGCCGGGATACCCACCACGGCCGTCGTCGGCGCCCCGGCTCAGCCCCCGATTCGCCGGCGCCGGAGGGCCACGACCACGAGGATGAGCGCGACGACCAGCGCGCCCACCAGTCCGAGCAGAAGCGGGCTCAACCCGGTGGAAGCGCTCGGGGAGGTCCCCTCCAGTTGCTGACGCTCCAGCGCGTTCTGCTGATAGGCCCGGGCGAGCAGGTTGGCCGGTGCCGCCGCGGCGACCCGGTCGAGTTGCTCGATTGCGGCTGCCTCGTCGCCGGCGAAGTAAGCGTCCAGTCCGTCGCGGTAGAGCCGGTCGGTGTCGCCGAGCCGGTTGCCGACTCCGGCCTCACTCAGCAGGCCGAGCAACACCGACGCCGGCAGCACCACTCGGATGGCCCGATCCGGCCGGGACTCGTCGTAGTCCAGCATTCCGACCGCCCGTCCGCTCGGATCGAGCACCAGGCCGCCGTACGACGCCCGGCCGATGTCGCTGTTCAGCCGGTGGATGGGTGACGTGCCGCGGCTGGCGGTGTCGGCGACGGTCACCAGCCGAGCGCGCGCGGCATAGGTCGCGGTACGCGTGTCGGTGTCCCCGGTGTCGTAACCGACGATGAGGACCGGGCTGGCCGGCTGGAGCGCGGCCGAGCCGTCGAGCTCGACCGACGGCAGGTTGTCCCGAGCGAGTTTCACCAATGCCGCATTACCCGCCCCGACCGGCTGCGACCGGACGACCTGGCCCGGGATCAGCTGGCCCTCGCCGGCATCAGTTCGAGCGTCATGCAGTTGACCGGTCACCTGGGTCGTCGGCTCCGTCGCCGGGTCGGCCCCGGTGAAGCGGGTCTTGGGCAGGTTGCTGCGGACGTAACTCTCCGCCTGGTTCGCGGGCAGCTTCTTCTCCCGAACCAGGGACTGGGCGACCGACTCGAGGGCCACCTGTCGGGCACTCTCCTCCGTCGGGCTGACGCAACCGCCGCTGGTCACCACATGACCGTCCGGAGACACCAGGAAGCCGCTGCACCGGCGCTTGAAGGTGACCGCGCCGCTACGCAGCGGCGTACCGGTCGTGCCGTCCCGGAGGTAACCGGTCACCACCACCTCGAGAAAGACCAGCGACGGCGCGGCCACCGCGAGGGAACGCGCCTGGACGCTGTACGGCGGGAACGCCTCCCACGGCCGCATCCCCGGGTCCACCGGTTCGCCGGCCGGGAAGGCGGTCGGCGGGCCAGCGGCGCCGCTCCCGGCATCGTCGCGCGACCAGTACGCCAAGCCGACGGCACCGCCGGTGACAACCAGGAGCAGCACCAACGCGACAGCGATCCACTGACGCCGGTGCCGCTTCGGTCGCGCCGAGGGCTTGATCCGGCGGGCCGGCGAGCTAAACGAGTCGTACGGTGTCGTCGACGACGGCCCGGCGGTCTGCCCATCGTTCGACCGCGAGTCGAACGCGGGCCCGTCCGATGCGGGCGAGGTCCGCTGCTCTGGAGCTGAACCGGCCGCCATCCCCCACGGCACGTGCGGCAGACCCGACACCGGTGCCGGCGACCCAGACACCGGTGCCGGCGACCCGGACACCGGTGCCGGCGACCCGGAGACGGGGGCCGCGGCGCCGGACACCGGTGTCGAGGATTTCAGGTCCGTCGGCACCCGCTGGTAATCCACGCCGAGCGAGCGCAGGAACCGCTCCGCGCCGGGCCCGCGCTCGGCGGAGTACGCCACCCAGGGCGAGTCGGCCGCGAAGTCCGCGTACACGTAGGGCTGCCCGTCGGGAGCGTCGGCGAGGGCGTTCGCCGCCGCCTGGAAGGCGTCTCGCCACCGGACGTCGCCGGCCGCCGGGGCCTCCAGCACCGCCACCGTCAGGAACCGCCCCTGCGGGTCGATGGCCGCCCATGCCTTGCCCACCGGACAGGTGCCCAGCAGGTGGGTGAACCGGTACGGGCCCTCAGGCTGCATCCCCACTCCTCGACTCGACCGCCGTGCGGATCCTACATAGGTCGCGCTCACGTTCGGTCGGCACGGGATCGGCCCCTGACTCCGGGGCCGGGAGCGGACGGGCCGCACCGGATCGCCACTGTGGAGGCGCTTGCCCGTGAAAGTTTTCATGCATAGAGTCGCGGCATGAATGAAGGAGGTGTCGTGGCCCGCACCGATCAGGTGCTCGACCTCTTTCAGGGCGTCCGGCTCACCCCCACCCAGCGCCGCATCGCGCACTGCCTGGTGCAGCACGCGCCAGCCGTGGGCTACCTGTCGGCGGCAGAGGTGGCCGAACTGGCCGGGGTCAGCCAGCCGTCGGTGACCCGGTTCGCGGTGGCGCTCGGCCACGACGGCTACCCGGCCCTGCGTCGCCGGCTGCGCGAGCTGACCGCCGGCCCGGCCGGCGGGCCGGTCGACGCCGGCAACGAACTCCAGCAGGCGGTCCGCGCCGAGATGGGCAACCTGGACCGGCTCGCCGGCCAGCTCGCCGACCGGGCCCGGATCGCCGACACCGGCCGGCTGCTCGCCACCAGCCGGCCGCTGCCGGTGCTGGGCCTGCGGGCCGCCGCGCCGCTGGCGGCGTACTTCGCGTACTTCGCCGCCAAGGTCCTGCCGGACGTGCGGGTCCTCGACGACGGTGGCAGCCTGCTCGCCGACCGGCTGGAGCAGGCCGCCGAGGCCGGTGCCACCGCGCTGCTCGCGTTCGTCCTGCCCCGCTATCCCCGGGAGACCCTGGACGCGCTGGCCGAGGCGCGCGACGCCGGGCTCACCGTCGTCGCGATCACCGACTCCCCGGTCAGCCCGGCCGCCGAGCGTGCCGACGTGGTGCTGCCCGCCGCGGTCGGCGCACGGCTCGTGTTCGACCTGCACACCGCCCCGATGACGCTGGCCATGGTGCTGCTCCAGGCGATCTGCGACGCCGCCCCGGCCGACACCCAACGCCGGCTGGAGGCGTTCGAAGCCTCGGCGGCCCGTCGACAGTTGTTCCTCGGTTGAGGAGGAGACAGATGACCCACCCCGTCCGCGCCGCGCGCGGCACCGAACGCACCGCCCGTGGCTGGCCGCAGGAGGCCGCCCTGCGGATGCTGATGAACAACCTCGACCCGGAGGTCGCCGAGCGCCCCGACGACCTGGTGGTCTACGGCGGGACCGGGAAGGCGGCGCGGGACTGGCCGTCGTACCACGCGCTGGTGCGGACGCTGACCGACCTGCGCGACGACGAGACGATGCTGGTGCAGTCCGGCCGGCCGGTCGGGGTGATGCGGACCCACGAGTGGGCACCCCGGGTGCTGCTGGCCAACTCGAACCTGGTCGGCGACTGGGCGACCTGGCCGGAGTTCCGCCGTCTGGAGTCGCTCGGGCTGACCATGTACGGGCAGATGACCGCCGGGTCGTGGATCTACATCGGCACCCAGGGCATCCTCCAGGGCACCTACGAGACGTTCTCGGCGGTGGCCGCCCGGAAGTTCGGTGGCACGCTCGCCGGGACGCTGACGCTGACCGCCGGCTGCGGTGGGATGGGCGGGGCGCAGCCCCTCGCCGTCACCATGAACGACGGCGTCTGCCTGGTCGTGGACGTCGACCGGACCCGGCTGGACCGGCGGGTGCACGACCGCTACCTGGACGAGGTCGCCGACTCGTTGGACGACGCGGTGCGGCGGGTGCTCGACGCGAAGCGGGACCGCCGGGCGCTCAGCGTCGGCGTGGTCGGCAACGCCGCCGCCGTCTTCCCCGAACTGCTGCGCCGGGGCGTGCCGATCGACATCGTCACCGACCAGACCAGCGCCCACGACCCGCTGTCGTACGTGCCGGAGGGGGTGGACATCGCCGACGCCCGGGACTACGCGACCGCGAAGCCGGCCGAGTTCACCGACCGGGCGCGGGCGTCGATGGCGAAACACGTCGAGGCGATGGTCGGCTTCCTGGACGCCGGCGCCGAGGTGTTCGACTACGGCAACTCGATCCGGGGCGAGGCGCGGCTCGGCGGGTACGACCGCGCGTTCGACTTCCCCGGCTTCGTGCCGGCGTACATCCGGCCGTTGTTCTGCGAGGGCAAGGGGCCGTTCCGCTGGGCGGCGCTCTCCGGCGACCCGGCCGACATCGCCGCCACCGACCGGGCGATCCTGGAGCTGTTCCCGGAGAACGAGTCCCTGGCCCGGTGGGTCCGGATGGCCGGGGAACGGGTGGCGTTCCAGGGCCTGCCGGCGCGGATCTGCTGGCTCGGCTACGGCGAGCGGGACGTAGCCGGGGTGCGGTTCAACGACATGGTCGCCTCCGGCGAGCTGAGCGCGCCGGTGGTGATCGGCCGGGACCACCTGGACTGCGGCAGCGTGGCGAGTCCCTACCGGGAGACCGAGGCGATGGCCGACGGCTCCGACGCGATCGCCGACTGGCCGCTGCTCAACGCCCTGGTCAACACGGCCAGTGGGGCCTCCTGGGTGTCCATCCACCACGGTGGCGGGGTGGGCATCGGCCGGTCCATCCACGCCGGGCAGGTGTGTGTCGCCGACGGCACCGCGCTGGCCGGGCAGAAGATC
Source organism: Micromonospora endolithica (assembly GCF_003626595.1). Taxonomy (GTDB): domain Bacteria; phylum Actinomycetota; class Actinomycetes; order Mycobacteriales; family Micromonosporaceae; genus Micromonospora; species Micromonospora endolithica. Next base: position 572,542 of record NZ_RBAK01000002.1, read on the forward strand.
GAACGGGTGCTGACCAACGACCCGGCGATGGGGGTGATCCGGCACGTCGACGCCGGCTACGACGACGCCCGCGAGGTCGCCGCACGCACCGGCGTCCGCGTCCCGATGACCGACGTGTCCCCGTGAGCGCGAGGAGTGCAGCGAAGCGGAGCCCCGCAGTCGCGAACAACGGAGGCACCGCATGAGCGACCTTCTTCACCGGTTCCGGGTGCTGTGGGACGAGATCGCGCCGGTCGGGCGCGACGCCGACAGTGGCGGTTACCTGCGGTACGCACTGGCCGAGCCGGAACTGCGGCTGCGCGCCTGGTTCCGGGAGCACGCCGACGCACGGGGCATGCCGGTCACCGAGGACGGCAACGGCAACCTGTTCGCCACCTGGGGCGACCCGGACGCCGGTGACGCGGTGCTGACCGGCAGCCACTTCGACTCGGTGCCGCACGGCGGGGCGTACGACGGGCCGCTCGGCATCGTCAGCGCCCTGCTCGCCGTCGACGAGTTGCGCGCCCGGGACAGGAAGCCGCTCCGGCCGATCATCGTGGCCGCGTTCGTGGAGGAGGAGGGGGCGCGGTTCGGCGTACCCTGTCTGGGGTCTCGGCTGCTCACCGGGGAGATCGCGGTGGACCGCGCGGCCGGGTTGCGCGACGCGGCCGGGGTGAGCTTCGCCGAGGCGCTGGGCGACCGGCCGGCGGGCGCCCGCACGGATCTGCTCTCCCGCGTCGCGGCCTTCGTGGAACTGCACGTCGAGCAGGGTCGCGCGCTCGCCGGCACCGACGCGCCGGTCGCGGTCGCCAGCGCCATCTGGCCGCACGGGCGCTGGCGGTTCGAGGTGCGCGGCGAGGGCAACCACGCCGGTACGACCCGGATGGGCGACCGCCGCGATCCCATGTTGACGTACGCGTTCACCGTGCTCGCGGCGAACAAGGAGGCCCGGCTGCGCGACGCGCACGCCACGGTGGGCCGGGTGTCGGTGCAGCCGAACGCCACCAACGCGGTCCCGTCCCGGGTGACCGGGTGGCTGGACGCCCGGGCGGCCGAGGAGGAGACGCTGCGCGGTCTGGTCGACGCGGTGGCCGCCAAGGCGACCGAGCGGGCCCGGCGGGACGGGACCGAGCTGACCGTGACGCAGGAGTCGGCGACCCCGCTGGTGGCGTTCGACGGCGGGCTGGCCGACCGGCTGGCGAGGCTGCTGGACGCGCCGGTGCTGCCCACCGGCGCCGGCCACGACGCCGGGGTGCTGGCCGCGCACCTGCCGACCGCGATGCTGTTCGTGCGCAACCCGACCGGGGTGTCGCACTCCCCCGCCGAGTCCGCCACCGACGCCGACTGCGCGGCCGGGGTGACCGCCCTGGCCCGGGTGCTGGAGGAGCTGGCATGCCGATGACCCGCTGGCTGACCGAGTACGCCTGGCTGCCGGAGCACGCCGAGCCCACCCCGGACGTGCTGATCGAGACCGACGGCGGCCGGATCACCGGGGTCACCCCGTTGACCGTGGGCAGTCGTCCACCGGCCGGCGTGGACGTGCTCGGCGACGCGGTGCGGCTGCCCGGGCTGACCCTGCCCGGACTGGCCAACGCCCACTCGCACGCGTTCCACCGGGCGTTGCGCGGGCGTACCCACGGCGGGCGCGGCGACTTCTGGACGTGGCGGGACCAGATGTACTCCGTCGCCGCCCGGCTGGACCCGGACAGCTACCTGGCGCTGGCCCGGGCGGTGTACGCCGAGATGGCGCTGGCCGGGATCACCTGCGTCGGGGAGTTCCACTACCTGCACCACGGGCCGGACGGGACGCCGTACGGCGAGGCGAACGCGATGGGCGCCGCGCTGGTCGAGGCAGCCGCGCACGCCGGTGTCCGGCTGACCCTGCTGGACACCGCCTACCTGACGTCCACCGTGGATGGTCAGCCGCTGGACGGACCGCAACGGCGGTTCGGCGACGGGAACGCGCTGCGCTGGGCGGAACGCGTCGACGCGTTCACCCCGGACGGCACGCACGCCCGCGTCGGCGCGGCGATCCACTCGGTGCGCGCGGTGCCGGCCGGGCAACTCGCCACGGTGGCCGGCTGGGCGGACCGGCGAGGGGTGCCCCTGCACGTGCACCTGTCCGAGCAGCCCGCCGAGAACGACGCCTGCCGGGCGGTGCACGGGTGCACCCCGACCGCGTTGCTCGCCGAGCACGGCGTGCTCGGGCCGCACACCACCGCCGTCCACGCCACCCACCCGACCAGCGGCGACCTGACCCTGCTCGGCGACCACCGGACCGGTGTCTGTCTCTGCCCCACCACCGAACGGGACCTGGCCGACGGGATCGGCCCCGCCCGCCGGATGGCCGACGCCGGGATCCGGCTCAGCCTGGGCAGCGACAGCCACGCGGTGGTCGACCTCTTCGAGGAGGCCCGCGCGGTGGAACTGGACGAGCGGCTGCGCACCCGCCGACGGGGCCACTTCAGCGCGGTCGAGCTGCTGACCGCCGCCACCGTCGCCGGTCACGCCGCGCTCGGCTGGGGCGACGCCGGCCGGCTGGCGGTGGGCGACCGCGCCGACCTGGTGACGGTACGGCTGGACTCCGCCCGGACCGCCGGCATACCGCCGGTCGGGGTGTTCTTCGCCGCGACCGCCGCCGACGTCGACCATGTGGTGGTGGACGGCCGGGTGGTGGTCCGCGACGGCCGGCACGTGGACGTGGACGTGCCGACCGAGCTGCGCGACGCGGTCGCGGCGGTGACGACGTGAGCAGCCTGCTGGTGGACGACATCGGTGAGCTGGTCACCAACTCCGCCGACTCCGGCGACCCGCTCGGGATCCGCCGCCAGGCGGCCGTGCTGATCGAGGAGGGCCGCGTCGCCTGGGTCGGCCCGTCCCGCTACGCGCCGGCCGCGGACCGGCGCATCGACGCCGGTGGCGCGGCGGTGCTGCCCGGTTTCGTGGACAGCCACGCCCACCTGGTGTTCGCCGGGGACCGGGCCGCCGAGTTCGCCGCCCGGATGGCCGGCGAGCCGTACACCGGCGGCGGCATCCGGACCACCGTCGGCGCCACCCGCGCCGCCTCCGACGGCGCACTGCGGGCCACCGTGGGCCGGCTCCGCACCGAAGCGCTGCGCCAGGGCACCACGACCATGGAGATCAAGAGTGGGTACGGCCTCACCGTCGCCGACGAGGCCCGCTCGCTGCGGATCGCCGCCGAGTTCAGCGCCGACACCACCTTCCTCGGCGCGCACGTCGTCCCCACCGAGTACGCCGACCGCCCCGACGACTACGTGAGCCTGGTGTGCGGGCCGATGCTGGCCGCCGCCGCGCCGCACGCGCGCTGGATCGACGTGTTCTGCGAGCGGGGCGCCTTCGACGCCGACCACGCCCGCGCGATCCTCGCCTGCGGGCAGGCCGCCGGGCTCGGCGTCCGGCTGCACGCCAACCAGCTCGGCCCCGGCCCCGGCGTGCGGCTGGGGGTGGAACTCGGCGCGGCCAGCGTCGACCACTGCACCCACCTGGCCGACGCCGACGTCGACGCGCTCGCCGGCTCGGCGACGGTCGCCACCCTGCTGCCCGGCGCGGAGTTCTCCACCCGCTCGCCCTACCCGGACGCCCGCCGGCTGCTCGACGCCGGGGTCACCGTGGCGCTGGCCACCGACTGCAACCCAGGTTCGTCGTACACGTCGTCGATGTCGTTCTGCCTCGCCCTCGCCGTACGCGAGATGCGGATGACCCCGGCGGAGGCCGTGTGGGCCGCGACGGCCGGCGGCGCGCGGGCGCTGCGCCGCGACGACGTCGGCGCGCTGCGGCCCGGGGCCCGGGCCGACCTGATGATCCTCGACGCCCCGTCCCACCTGCACCTCGCCTACCGGCCGGGTGTTCCGCTGATCCGCCAGGTCCTGCACAACGGAGTGCCGCAATGCTGACTGTGTCCGTCACACCCACCGGGATCACCCCCGCCGACGTGCTCGCCGTGGCCCGCGGCGCCGCCACGGTCGCCCTCGAACCGGCCACCGTCGAGGCGATGGCCACCAGTCGGTCCATCGTGGACCGGATCGAGGCCGCCGGCCGTCCCGTCTACGGCGTGTCCACCGGCTTCGGCGCGCTGGCCAACACCTTCGTCGCGCCGCAGCGGCGGGCCGAACTCCAGCACGCGCTGATCCGCTCGCACGCCGCCGGGGTCGGTGCGCCGATGCCGCGCGAGGTGGTCCGGGCGATGATGCTGCTGCGGGTCCGCTCGCTGGCGCTGGGCCGCTCCGGGGTACGCCCGCTGGTCGCCGAGGCCCTGGTGGACCTGCTCAACCACGACGTCACCCCGTGGGTGCCGGAGCACGGGTCACTCGGCGCGTCCGGTGACCTGGCCCCGCTGGCGCACTGCGCGCTGGTGCTGCTGGGCGAGGGCTGGGTGCTCGGCCCCGCCGGTGAGCGGATCGACGCCGCCGACGCGCTGCACCGGGCCGGCCTGAAGCCGATCGGGCTGGCCGCCAAGGAGGGGCTCGCGCTGATCAACGGCACCGACGGCATGCTCGGCATGCTGCTGCTGGCGATCCACGACGCCGCCCACCTGTTCACCATGGCCGACGTGACCGCCGCGCTGGCCATCGAGGCGATGCTCGGCTCGGAACGCCCGTTCCTGCCCGAGCTGCACGCCATCCGGCCGCACCCGGGGCAGTCGGCGTCGGCCGCGAACATCCACCGGCTGCTCCAGGACTCCCGGGTGATGGACTCGCACCGCGACGACCTGGCCCACGCGGTGCAGGACGCGTACTCGATGCGCTGCGCCCCGCAGGTCGCCGGCGCGGCCCGGGACACCCTGGACTTCGTCCGCACGGTGGCCGACCGGGAACTGGTCTCGGTGGTGGACAACCCGGTGGTGCTGCCGGACGGGCGGGTCGAGTCGACCGGAAACTTCCACGGCGCCCCGCTGGGGTTCGGTGCCGACTTCCTGGCCATCGCCGCCGCCGAGGTCGGTGCCATCGCCGAGCGCAGGGTGGACCGGCTGCTGGACGTCACCCGGTCCCGAGACCTGCCGGCGTTCCTGTCCCCGGACGCCGGGGTCAACTCCGGCCTGATGATCGCCCAGTACACGGCGGCCGGCATCGTCGCGGAGAACCGCCGGCTGGCCGCGCCCGCCTCGGTGGACTCGCTGCCCACCAGCGGCATGCAGGAGGACCACGTCTCGATGGGGTGGGCGGCGACCAAGAAGCTGCGGACCGTGCTGGACAACCTGACCAGCCTGCTCGCGGTGGAACTGCTGGCCGCCGTACGCGGACTCCAGCTGCGGGCCCCGTTGGAGCCGTCCCCGGCCGGCCGGGCGGCCGTCGCCGCGCTCGGCGACGCGGCCGGGCAGCCGGGTCCGGACGTCTTCCTCGCCCCGCTGATGGAGGCCGCCCGCGCCGTGGTCGCGGCCCCGGACCTGCGCGCCGCGATCGAGAGCGAGCTCGGGCCCCTCGGCTGACCCGCCGCCGCCCGGCTCCCCCCGAGCCGGGCGGCGATCCGCTCACACGGGACGGGCCCAGGGGGCGGTGACGAAGTTGAGCCGGGCGCGGTGCGCGAACTCCGCCAGCTCGAGTCGGGGACGCGCGCCGTCGCCGGCGACCTGGGCCAACACCTTGTGCACCTCGACCGGATCGTCCGGCTGCACCGGAAGCAGCCGGCCGGCCGGCTGCCCGATCTCGTCCAGGAAATCGGCGCACTTGCGGTGGTAGGGCACCAGCGCGAACGGCACACCCGCCACGTACGAGAAGATCGCGCCGTGCATTCGCATGTGCAGACCGGCGTCGCAGGCGCGCATCTCCGAGAAGATCGCCCGGACCCCGTCGTCGGCGGTTACCACGCGCACGTCGCACAGACCCCGCAGGCTCGACCGGAGACGCTCGCTCGCTTCGACATCGCCGCGGACGGGGTGGGTGTTGAAGACGAAGACGGTCACGTCGACCTGCTCGGTCTCGACGAAGGACCGGATGCCGGAGATCAGCACCTGCTCGCGTCGACGCTGCTCGGGTGCCGGAAGGTCGGTGTCGGAACCGAGCAGGGTGACGCCCAGCCGGATCCGGTGCCGCGACCGCGGCACCGGCGCCGCCGCCACCTCGCCGAGCGCCTCCGGCAGCAGACCGGCGAGATCGCCGGCCGGCACGACGACGCCCCGGTAGTCGATCTCGCGCAGCCGTTGCACCGAGGCGTTGTCCCGGACCCCGACGTAGTCGACGTGTTGGAACACCTCGCCCAGTCGCTTGGCCGCCGCCGCCGAGACGAACGGCCCCACCGACACGCCGACCGCCGCGATCGGCCGGCCGGACACCCGGGACCAGGTGGCGAAGATCTTCTTCTCGCTGAACGGGCCCATGTCCCGGAAGACCGACCCACCACCGAACACCAGCATCGAGGTTCCGCCCAGCATGGTGGCCTTGGTGAGCAACTTGCCGGCCCGACTCAGCGGATCCGCCGATTCGAACAGGGACTGGTTCATCGTGGTCCGGGCAGCCGGCAGGTCCACCAGCGGCGGCGCGGCGAAGACCGGCTCCTCGGTGCCCCAGTAGCGCCGCATGGCCCAGTCCACGATGACGCAGAACGCGTTGTCACCGGCGTTGCGCATGCCGTAGTAGCCCACGACGAGCGGCCGCCGGGCCGAGTTGCGCCGGTACTCCGAAGTCACTGTCACTCCTTTGTCAACCGTCGGCTGATCTCCGACCAGCGCGGCAGCCGGGCATCCCCGACCACGTTGCGCCTGGCGGACGACCAGAAGAGCACGAGCAGCATCGCTTCGGTGACGACGGTGGTCAGCGCCACCCCGTACACGCCGAGCGTGGGAATCGTCAGGGCCAGCGTGACCAGGTAGCCGGCCGAGCCCAGCCCCTGGTACCAGACCTTGCGGCGGACCAGCCCGCCGCTGGTGAGCAGCGACGCGACACTGGCCGAGCCGAAGCGGAACGGAATCGCGAGCGCGAGCAGGCCCATCAGGACGCCGGACTCCTCGTACGCCGGGCCGAACACCAGGGGGATGGCGTACCGCCCGCCGACGGCCACCACCACCGCGGTCACCACTCCGACGGCCACCATCCCGACGGTTCCGGCACGGTACGCGATCAGGATGGCGTCCCGATCCGAGCGGGACCACCGGTGCAGTTTCGCGAGGAAGTACTGCTGGTAGACGACCCGGGGCAGGATGTAGATCGCGGTCAGCAGCGACATCGGCACCGCGACGACCGCAGCCGCCTGGGCGCTGAGGAACTCGCCGGTGACCACCACACCGAGGTTCATGCCGAGCAGGTAGAAGAGGCTGCCCAGCATGAACGGCGTGGCACCGCCGACCAGGTGCCGCATGCGCGGCGGGCGTCCGGGCCGGACGACCGTCGAGCTGTGGCCTTCCAGCCTGGTCGGCCGTCGCCAGAAGGGGACCAGCACCAGGACGCTCAGTCCCACGGTCAGCACGGCGACGAGCGCGTACCCGACACCGACCGCCAGCGCGGACAGGCCGATCAGCGTGGCGGCGACCGCGGTCATGAGCCGGCCGGCGTGCGGCGTGAGTTGCAGGGCGGAGAGCCGGCCGTACCGGCCCTGCAGTTGCAGTACCGACACCGACAACGCCATGCCGGCCTGGGCGAGGATCACCGGGGCGAGGGCGATCCGGAGATCGGCCAGTACCGGATCCGAACGGTCCAGCAGACCCCAGGCCGACAGCACCAGCACCTGCACGGCGGAGCAGCCGAGCACCAGCACGACGGAGGGACCCACCCAGCGCACCGCCCGGGGACCCTCCCGACCGAACCGCTGCAGCCAGAACTCGGCCACCCCGAAGATCGCGAGGGGACCGGCCAGGGTGACCAGCGCCAGCACCGCCATGAAGGCCCCGAAGTCCTGCTGGGGCAGGCTTCGGGCCAGCAGCACCTGGGCCAGGAAGGCCAGACCGGTCAGGCCGACCTGGCTGATCGCGAGCAGGCCCAACTGGCGAAGCCTGCGACTGAACCCACCGGAACCCCTCCGCACCCGGGCAGGGCGCGGTCCCCGTACCGTGGTTCCGGCAGCTGTCACCGTTCCGCCCGAGCGGGTAGAGCCGATCTCAGCTCGGCGAGTTCGGCCGCCGTCCGCGCCACCCACGCGTGCTGCGCCGCCGAGATCCGCGCGCCCCGTTCGGGTTCGTCCGTCAGGGCCGCACGGATGCCGGCGGCCAGCGGTGCGGACGCGTTCGGCACGAGCGTGGCGAAGCTGCCGAACAACTCCTCCGTGGTGCGGGTGCGGGACAGGACCAACGGCCGGCCCGCGCTGAGCGCCTCACAGGCGCCACTCGGCTGGCAGCCGTCCCGGTCGGTGAGCACGACCACCGCCCGCGCCCCGGCCAGCGCCGCCTCGTAGTCGGGCAGGTCGAGGAAGCCGAGGGTCCGGAGGTTGGGCAGGCGTGCTGCCCGTTCGCGCAGCGGCTCGGGGAGCTTGTGCAGCGGTGCGGTGGTGGCGAAATCGACGTCCGGCAGCGCCTCGATCGCCTCGACGAGCACGTCCATCGGTTCGTCGGGCGCGGCCGTCGCCACGATGAACACCCAGCCGCGGGGGGCGGCCGGCGGGATGCGCCGCAGCGGGTCGTGGACCACCAGCGTCCGGAGCCCCGGAAAGGCGACTCGGGCCATCTGGTCCGCGGCCCGGTTGTGCGTCAACACCAGCCGCGCGCCGCGGAGCACCTGCTCGGTGCCGGGAACCCGCCGCCACCAGGACTGGAACTGCCCGTTGTGCGCGTCCACCACGTACGGCACCCGGGCCATGTGTGGCGCGAGCGCGGTGAAGTGGGGCTGGGTCTGAGCCACGACGTACGGCGGTCGGTCGCTCCGGATCCGGGCCAGGTCGTGCCTGGCGTGGGCGAGATAGTCGCCGGGACGGAGCAGCTTCCCGGTCGCCCGGTGCGGCCGCCAGACCATCTCCGCGCCGAGCGCTTCGGCGAGGACGTCTGAGCGCCGCTGATACCGCTTCCACGAGATGAAAAGGGGTGCAGTCATCGAGGATTACCATTTCTGACGGCGTCGGGCACCGGCTCGTCGCGGGGATACGCCGCGACGACCATGACGTGCGAAAACAGGAACAACCACATGAAGTACGAGTACGACGTGGGTTTCTGGGTCACCGCGAACACCGCTGCGGTGAGGTAGAGGACCGCGAGGGCCCACTGTCCCCGGAACGTCATCCGCTCGCTCGCGGTTCGCCACAGCACGGTGAAGATGGCTGCCATACTCACCAGGCCGAGCAGACCCCACACCACGAACACCCGGATCGGGTCGCTGTGCGAGTTCCACGGTTCGAACCCCAACCCCAACAGCCAGACGTCCAGCGGGGCGTCGCGCCAGGCCTGCGCGAGCTCGAACCAGATCTCACCCCGACCGCGGATGAAGTTCTTCGACTGCGGGTCCAGGGAGCCGATCTGGGTTACCAGGAAGCGGACCCGTTCCCACAGGAAGGGACCCCACCGGATCAGCAGGACGATCCCGCCGACGAGCAGCAGTAGGCCGGCCGGCACCGTCACCCGTGGGGAGAGGCCGCGGGCCCATCGGAGCAGCCCGGGAAGACGCCGCAGTTCCATGGTCGCGACGATGATTCCCACGCAGAAAATGGTCAGGCGATGCGTCGAGACGACCGCCGTGGCGACCAGGATGACCAGTAGCGCGAAGCGGGCCGCCGGCCTGATCCGCAGCCGGTCTCCGGCGACGTAGAGGATGAAGACCGCGAAGATCAACAATCTGCCGAGCGAGGCCGGGTGGAAGTACCCGCCCGAGGCGCGGCCGATGTTCCCACCGGGCAGCTTGAAGAAGAACGTGTAGTCGACGACACCGGCGACCTGTAGCCACGCGATCCCGGAGTGCGTCACGGCACCGAACAGCACGAGCAGCAGGACCCAACGGATCCGCTCCAGGGTGAACCAGTGCGGCCTGACGACCATCACCGCCAGGAGCGTGATCGGCGCGAACCCGACGGCGAGCTGCGCGGCCTGGGTGAGGATCCCCCGTGTCGGGTCGACGTACGGACCGAAGATGTCCCGCAGACCGGTGACCTCGAACTGGTCGAGGAAGCCCGCCCGGGTGGGAACCAGCAGCAGGCTGGCCGCCGACAGCACGCCCAGCAACAGCAGTGCCGCCAACGCGACGGTCAGCCGCCCGGGCAACCGCCGGGACATCAGCAGGACGAGGAGGAAGGCGCCGACCATGAGCCCGGCACCGATCGTGCTGGCCACGAAGCCGAGGTCGAACGTGTCCTGGGCGGTCTTGGCGCCCGGAATGTCGAAGAGCGACTTCAGGCCGACGACCGCAAGCGCGGCGACGACCAGGGCCCAGGCCGGGGACTCCAGGCGGCGTCGCCGTTCGGGGCTGCGGGCCGGATCCGACTCGACGCTCAACGACGGGGCCGAACGGCTCATCGCTATGAGACCCGCGGTCGCGGCTCGGACGACCGCAGGTGTCCGAGGTAGCTTTCCACGTCCCGATTCCTCCCCCGCCTGATTCTGTCGGGGGCACTATACGCGAGCCGATCGGGAGCTGAGGCTCACGCCGACGGGCGGATGGACCGAGTTGGCGGGCCGGCTCAGCGCGGGTTGGCGGCGTGGGTCAGCGTCTCCCAGGCGTAGAAGAAGGCCGGCCCGGCCGGGCGCCTCGACTCGACCAACTCCCGGGTCACCGGCAGGTCGAACCCCATCCGCACCCGGTAGTGGTTGTAGGCGATCTCCGGCAGCGGATCGAGACCGGTCTGGAGCTGACCGCCGCAGAGCCAGGGCGGCACCGGGGCACCCATTTCGAAGTCGGCATGAAACTCCAGCGCCGGGATCAGCCGCTTGCGCGCCTCAGCGTAGAGATCGACCCCCTGGATCCAGGCCGTCTCGGCGACGTGCGCCGCCGCCGCGAGTCCCCAACCCGTGTGCAGGAGATCGCGGCAGGTCTCCTGGGCCATCCCGTCGACGAGACGGGTCTGACCACCCCAGTACTCGACGAGCCGCTGCTTGGTGAACGCGCCGTCCGGCGGTACGTGCGGCGTCGGTCCGTCGGCGGCGACGTAGACGTACGCCCGCATGCGCAGTCGCCACACGTCCAGAGCCTGGAAGAACGAGGCCCGGTCGTCGAGGAAGACGGATATGCCCACCACCGCGTCCAGCATGATCAGGCCCCAGTTGCCCGCCTTGTAGCCCTTGAGCGAACTGGTCACCTGCGGTAGGAAGACGTTCCGAAACATGCGCTCGGCCCGCGCCGACCGCGCCGGTGACCACTGTGGATAGGTGTGTTTGATCAGCTCGGCCGCCCGCACGAAGGTCGCACCCGACCAGCCCGCCTGGAGCTGGGCGTTCGAGTTGGCGTGGCGCCGCAGCACCTGCGCCCACGCATCCAGGATCTGCACCGCCTTTTCGGCGTACCGGGTGTCCCGGGTGAAGACCCACAGCAGGGCGTGGGTGTACGCGGCCACCGCGTCCTCCGCCTCACGGGTGCATCCCCTGTCCGGCTGCGAGTAGTAGCCGCACTCGACGACGGCGATCGGCTCGGGATGCCAGCCCAGGTCCGCGTACCGACTACGCCGTAGGGCGAGCCAGGCCGAGAGCCACGGCTCCTCCCCCGCCTGGACCTTCCCGATGACGAAGTCGAGCTGGGTGCCGCTGACCAGGACGCCCGGATGCACGAAGCCGCTCCGGGCATCCCGCAGTGTGCCGACCGGGGGCAGCCCGGTGGGGATCTCCGGTGCCCAGACACCGGCGGTCTCCCCGGCCGGCACGGCACTCGACGTGGTGGCACGGCACGCGGCACTGACGATCAGCACCACCGCGGCCACCAGCACCGCGAGGCCGCCGCGTATCCGGACCCGCACCATCGTCGTCCTCTCGGGGATACCACGCAGCGAGGTGGGTGGGAACCGGCGCTCCCTACACGGTCGCCGCGCTGATCTTCGCATGATCGCGCCCGGACGGTCCGGCCGATGACCGGGCGAACGCCCGCCCAAGGTCGGGCGACGCCGTCAGGGGGCCGGCGGAAGGACCTTCGCCACCAGCTTGGCCATCTCGCGGAGTGCCTTGCCACGGTGGCTGATCGCGTCCTTCTCCTCCGGGGTCAGCTCCGCGTTGGTGCGGTCCTGGGCGTCGCCGAGGAAGATCGGGTCGTAGCCGAAGCCACCCTCGCCGCGCGGGGTGCGCAGCAGCCGACCGGCCTGCCGGCCGTCGACCAGGTGCTCCTTGCCGCCCGGCAGCACCAGTGCGACCGTGCACACGAAGGACGCCCCACGGTGCTCGTCCGGCAGGTCGGCGATCTGGTCCAGCACCAGTTGGAGGTTGGTCCGGTCGTCGCCGTGCCGACCGGCCCAGCGGGCGCTGAACACACCCGGCATGCCGTTGAGCGCGTCGACGGCCAACCCGGAGTCGTCGGCGATGGTCGGCAGGCCGGTACGCCGGCAACCCTCGCGGGCCTTGATCAGCGCGTTCTCGCCGAAGGTCAGCCCGCTCTCGGGCAGCTCCGGGTATTCCTCGACGTCGTCCAACCCGATCAGCGCGACCCGGTGCGCGCCGAGCGCGCCGTCGAGGATCCGCTGCAACTCGATGAGCTTCTTGCGGTTACGGGTGGCGAGCAGGACCTTGTTCATGGGAGTAGCGCCTTCCGCTGGGCTTCGGCCAGGTCCACGCAGCCGGCGACGGCCAGGTCGAGCAGGGCGTCGAGCTGTTCGCGGGCGAACACCCCGGCCTCGCCGGTGCCCTGCACCTCGACGAAGTCCCCGGTCCCGGTGCAGACCACGTTCATGTCCACCTCGGCGGCCACGTCCTCGGCATAGTCCAGGTCGAGCCGGGGCTCGCCCTGGATGACGCCCACGCTGATCGCGGCCACCGACCGGTGCATCACGTTCTCCGGCTTGCCGGCGAGCGACTTGCGGGCGGCCAGCCAGGTCACCGCGTCGTGCAGCGCCACGTACGCGCCGGTGATCGCGGCGGTACGCGTGCCGCCGTCGGCCTGGAGCACGTCGCAGTCCAGCACGATCGAGTTCTCGCCGAGCGCCTTCAGGTCGATCGAAGCGCGCAGGCTCCGGCCGATCAGGCGGGAGATCTCGTGCGTACGACCACCGACGCGGCCCTTGACGCTCTCCCGGTCGGAGCGGGTGTTGGTGGCGCGGGGCAGCATCGCGTACTCGGCGGTCACCCAGCCCAGCCCGGAGCCCTTGCGCCAGCGGGGCACGCCCTCGGTGACGCTGGCTGTGCAGAGCACGCGGGTGCGGCCGAACTCGACGAGCACCGAGCCCTCCGGGTGGGAGCTCCAGCCCCGGGTCAGGGTCACCGGTCGGAGTTGGTCGGGCCGCCGCCCGTCAGGTCGCGCCATCCCTGCACCCTATGCGGTGCCCGGATCGGACGGTGCCGGGGTGTCCCGACCGCTCAGCCCGACGGCGGTGGCGCGATCGGGTCGAGTCGGTGGGCGCGCAGGAAGCCGGCGACCGAGGCCGGCCAGCCGAACCCCTCGGCGCGGGCACGCGCGGCGCGCCGGCGGTCCGTCTCCGGGCGGCCGAGCAGCCGGAGCACCGCCTCGGCCATCGAGGCGGCCGTGCCGTACGCGGCCACGCCCGCCGCGCCGACCACCTCGGGCAGCGCGCTGGCGGCGTTCACCACCACCGGCGTGCCGCCGGCCAACGCCTCCAGCCCGGCCAGGCCGAAGGTCTCCACCGGTCCGGGAGCGAGCACCACGTCGGCGGTGGCCAGCAGCGCGGCCACCGCGGCCCGGTCGGGCAGGAAACCGGCGAACGTCACCGGAAGGCCGGCCGCCCGCCGGGCCAGCCGCGCCCGCAGCGGACCGTCGCCGGCCATCACCAGCACCGCCGGCACACCCGCTCCGCGCAGCGCGGCGAGGGTGTCCACGGCCAGCTCGGGTCGCTTCTCCACCGACATCCGCGCGCAGTGCACCAGCAGCACCTCGGTGCCGTCGGCGTACCGCTCGCGCAGGACCGGGTCCGCCCGGCCCGGGTGGAACGTGTCGAGGTCCACCCCGAGCGGCACCAGATCGACCGGCGCACCGAGCCGACCGAACTCCTCCGCCGCCCACCCGGTGGTGCAGACGACGCGGTCGTACGACCGGACGGTACGCCGGTTGAGCCGGTCGGCCGCCCGGCGCCGCAGCGGGTCCGGTACCCGCCACTGGCCGAGCAGCCCGGTGAGCGACTCGTGGGACACCATCATCGACGGCACCCCGTGCGCCCGCGCCCAGTCGCCGGTCCACCGCAGCGTGGACCGGTCGGAGACCTCCAACCGGTCCGGCGTCAGCTCGGCCAGCACCCGGGCCACCCGGCGCCGGTCGGCGAGCAGCCGGTAGCCGCCGCTGCCGGGCAGTTCCGGCCCGGCCAGCGTGATCACCCGACCGCTGGGGTGCCGCTCGTCGCGGTCCCGCCGGCCGGGCACCACCAGGACCGGGTCGTGGCCGGCCTCCTGGTAGCCGGTGCCGAGGTGGCGCAACGCGGTACGCAGGCCACCGGAGCGCCCGTTGACGAAGTTCGCGACCCGGACGATGCGGGCGGGCCCGGTCACGACGCGGCCGGCAGGTCCACCGCCGCGGTACCGGCGCGGACCGCGTGGTAGTGCCCGATCAGCTCGTCGCCCACCCCCGTCCAACTGCGCCGGCTCACCGCCGCGCGGGCGGCGACACCGTACGCGGTCCGACGCGGCCCGTCGGCGTTCAGCCCGGCCACCGCGGCGGCCAGCGCGGCACCGTCGTCCGGGGGCACGAGCAGTCCGGTCACCCCGGACTCGACCAGGTCCACCGGGCCGCCACTGGCCGGCGCGACCACGGGTACGCCGGAGGCGAGCGCCTCCTGGATGGTCTGACCGAAGGTCTCGTGCGGTCCGGTGTGCACGAAGACGTCGAGGCTGGCATAGAGCCGGGCCAGGTCGTCGCCGTGCCGTACGCCGAGGAAACGGACGTCGGGCAGCGCCCGTTCCAGCTGCCGCCGGTCCGGACCGTCGCCGGCCACCACCACCCGGACGCCGGGCAGCCGGGAGATCGGGCCGAGCAGGTCGACCCGCTTCTCCGGGGCGAGCCGTCCGACGTAGCCGACCAGCAGCTCACCGCCGGGGGCGAGGGTACGCCGCAGGTCGGCGCAGCGCCGGGTCGGTCGGAACCGCTCGGCGTCCACGCCCCGACGCCACAACCAGATCCGCCGCACCCCGTTGGCGATCAGGTCGGCGGCGGCCCGGGTGGAGGGGGCCAGGGTCCGCTGCGCCGAGTTGTGGATCTCACGCAGTCGCCGCCAGGCCGCCGCCTCGCCCCAGCCGACCCGGTAGGCGCGGGCGTACGCCGCGACGTCGGTCTGGTAGACGGCGACCGTCGGCAGGCCGTGCCGCACCGCGAGCGTCGCCGCCCGGGCGCCGAGCACGAACGGGCTGGCCAGGTGAACGACGTCGGGCGCGTGCGACAGCAGGGCCCCGGTCAGTTGCCCCGGCGTCGGCACGCCGAGCCGGAAGCCGTGGTAGCGCGGCAGGGGAACGCTGGGAATCCGGATCACCGGGTACGGGTGCCGGTCGGCGTCCTGCCGGCGGGAACCGGGCGGAGCCGGCGCGATGACGACCGGCTCGTGCCCGCGGGCCACGAGGTGTTCCGCCGCCCTGACCACCGAGTGCGCGACGCCGTTGACGTCCGGCGGGAACGACTCGGTCACGATGGCGATCCGCATGTCCACACCGTGGAGGTGCCACGGGTGCACGAGACGACGGGACGTTGACCGGCCGGCGAACAGCGCGGCAAGGTCGGGCGCGAGGACGGGTCAGATGTCGTAGCTGGCGCCGGGCCGGACCACTTCCAGCGGGCCCGGGTATGCCGCGGTGGCCGAGGCGACCGTGTGCGCCTCACTACCCCAGGCGGCCACCAGGTGGGTCAGCAGCAGCCGGCCGACCCCGGCCTTGGTCGCCGCCTCGCCCGCCTCCCGGCCGGTCAGGTGCAGGTCCGGCGGGTTGTCCACGCCGTCGAGATAGCTCGCCTCGCAGAGGAAGACGTCGGCGTCCTGGGCCAGCCGCAGCAGCGCGTCGCAGGGCGCGGTGTCCGACGAGTAGCAGAGCACCCGACCGCCGTGCTCCAGCCGCACCCCGTACGTCTCGATCGGGTGGTTGACCCGGTCCACCGTGACGGTGAACGGGCCGATCGGGAAGGTGCCGGGCTGCAGGGCGTAGAACTGGTAGACGTCCTCGACCGTCCTGTCCTCCTGCCAGTACGCGGCGGTGAGGCGGTCCGGCGCGCCGGCCGGCGCGTAGACGGGCAGCGGCGGGTAGGGGCCCTCCGGGGCGTACCGGCGGACCACCACGTACGACGTCGCGTCGAGGATGTGGTCGCAGTGCAGGTGGGTCAGCAGGATGGCGTCGGGGGCGTGCAGCCCCGCGTACCGCTGGAGGGTCGACAGGGAACCGGGACCGAAGTCCACCAGGAGGCGGAAGTCGTCGGCCTCGACCAGGTACGCCGAACACGGGGATTCCGGACCGGGGAAGCTTCCGGCACAGCCCAGGACGGTCAACCGCATGTGGTCGTCCCGTGGTCACGCTGGGTAGTGTCCGCGCCGGCCGTCGCCCTGTCGATGATCACTACCGACGCGTACGCCACGCTGCGCAGCCTACGCTGGCACGCGCCGGGGCATGAATCATCCATGGGAAGTTGTCACGAAGGTGACACCCGCTTCGGATCCGGTGACCATGGGCTGCACGCCCCGTTACCGCCCCGCCGAACGGCTCGGACACGGACGGGGCCGCCGGCTGGTGCCGGCGGCCCCGTCCGTTCGACCGGTCAGGCCCAGAGCTGGCCCTCCAGGGCGTCCTCGGCGTCGGCGAGGGTGCCGCCGTAGGCGCCGGTGGACAGATATTTCCAGCCGCCGTCACAGACCACGAACGCCACGTCCGCCCGGCGGCCCTCGCGGACCGCCTCGTGCGCCACCGCCAGGGCGGCGTGCAGGATCGCCCCGGTGGAGAAGCCGGCGAAGATGCCCTCCACCTCCACCAGCTGCCGGGTACGCAGTACCGCGTCGCGGGTGCCGACGGAGAAGCGCCGGGACAGCACGGTGGCGTCGTAGAGCTCCGGGACGTAGCCCTCGTCGATGTTGCGCAGCCCGTAGACCAGCTCGCCGTAGCGGGGCTCGGCCGCCACGACCTGGATCCCGTCGACCTTCTCCCGCAGGTAGCGACCGGTGCCCATGAGCGTGCCGGTGGTGCCCAGCCCGGCCACGAAGTGGGTGATCGTCGGCAGGTCGTGCAGCAGTTCCGGACCGGTGGTCTCGTAGTGCGCCCGCGCGTTCGCGTCGTTGCCGTACTGGTAGAGCATCACCCAGTCGGGATGTTCGGCCGCGATCTGCTTCGCGGTGGCGACCGCCTGGTTGGAACCACCGGCGGCCGGCGAGAAGATGATCTCCGCGCCGTACATCCGGAGCAGCTGCACCCGCTCGGTCGAGACGTTCTCCGGCATCACGCACACCAGCCGGTAGCCGCGCAGCTTGGCCACCATGGCCAGCGAGATCCCGGTGTTGCCGCTGGTCGGTTCGAGGATGGTGTCACCCGGCCGGAGGCGGCCGGCCTCCTCGGCCGCCCGGACCATGAACAGGGCCGCCCGGTCCTTGATGCTGCCGGTCGGGTTCCGGTCCTCCAGTTTCGCCCACAGCCGCACCGGCGGTGCGCCGTCGGGCACCGTCGGGGACAGCCGGGGCAGCCCCACCAGGGGCGTACCGCCGGAGGCGTCGAGCAGGCTGTCGTACCGCGTCATGGTGACCGCCCTCAGCGGGCGGCGACCGACGACGTGCCGCGCACGCCGCCGGCGACCGCCGCGGTCGCGGCGCGGTGCTGGCTGATCGCCGCCGCCGCCGCGAAGCCGAACGCGCCACCGGCCACGGCCGGCAGGATGGTCACGCTGTCGCCGTCGTTGAGCTTGGCGTCGAGCGCGCCCAGGAAGCGGACGTCCTCGTCGTTGACATAGACGTTCACGAAGCGGTGCAGCGCTCCGGCGTCGGTGACCAGGCGGCCCTTGAGCCCGCCGTGCCGGGAATCCAGGTCGGTGAGCAGGTCGCCCAGGGTGTCGCCGGTGCCCTCGACGACCTTCGCGCCGCCGGTGTAGCTGCGCAGGATGGTGGGGATGCGAACCTCGATGGCCATGATGTGGTGCTCCTTGATCGGGTGTGCCGGAAGGTGACGGGACGCGGACGGGTGCTGCGGCGCTGAGGTCAGCGGCCGGAACACTCGTAGTCGACCGTCGCCGGGCTCTGCCCGAACATGTACGACTGCACGGCGTGCGGGTCCACCCCGGCGTCCACGATCCGGACCGGCTCCTCGGTCACCACGCCGTCGACGATCCGGAAGGAGCGGATCTCCTCGCTGTCCGGCTCGCGGGTGGAGACGAGCAGGTAGTGCGCGCCCGGCTCGCCGGCGAAGGAGATGTCGGTGCGGGACGGGTAGGCCTCGGTCGCGGTGTGCGAGTGGTAGATGACGACGGGCTCCTCGTCCCGGTCGTCCATCTCCCGCCACACGCGGAGCTGCTCCATCGAGTCGAACTCGTAGAAGGTCATGGAGCGGGCGGCGTTGTCCATCGCGATGTGCCGGGTGGGGGTGTCGCTGCCGGCGGGACCGGCGACCACCCCGCACGCCTCGTCGGGGTGGTCCCGACGAGCGTGGGCGACGATCGCGTCGACGATCGACCGGTCGATGCTCAGCACGTCGCCAGCCTAGCTCGTGTCCGGCGGGTGAGGCGAGGTGGTGACGGTCACCCGTCAGTCGATCAGGGCGTTGAGCAGGGATTCCTGGAGGTAACCCAGATAGGCGTAGACCGACAGTTGGAACACCCGGCTCGACGACGGGTCCTCGGCGACCGCGTCGTCCAACTCCGCGCCGAGGTCGGTGCCGTCCTTGATCTCCAGCCGGACACCCATCGCCAGCCGGGCGTCGTTGAGGGCGCGCAGCCAGGCCTCGGCCGCCTCCGCGTCCAGACGCACCTCCCCGCCGGCCTCGTCGGGCAGGGCGGCGAGGACCGCGCCGGCCTGGTCGATCTTGGCGGTCTTGAGGTCACCCTCGGTGTAGCGGCGGAACTCGGCGCTGCCCGGCCCGTCCTCCGGGTAGGCGTCCGGGAAGAGCCGGCCGACCACCGGGTCGGTGTGGTCGAACCCGTCGGTGAGCAGGCCGACGACCTCGGCGGCGACCTTGCGCAACACCCGGACCTCGTCCACCGCGAAGACGGCCACGTAACGGTCGCCGTGGCGACGGAACATGCTCATGAGCGGTCCACCGTCGCCCAGAGACCGTACGCGTGCAGCTGCGCGGCGTCGTGCTCCATCCGCTCCCGGGCACCGCTGCTGACCACCGCGCGGCCCTTGTGGTGCACGTCGAGCATCAACTCCTCGGCCCTCTCCCGGCTGTAGCCGAAGAGCTTCTGGAAGACCCAGGTCACATACGTCATGAGGTTGACCGGGTCATCCCACACGATGGTCACCCATGGCCGGTCGGGCGCCGGCACCTCATCGGTGGCCGGCGTCTCGACCGGTGCAACCTGCGGAGCCGCCATGCCCCCCATCGTGCCACCGGAACCAGCGAAGCGAGGAACCGGAACGCCGGGCCTGCCCGGATCGCCCCCGAAGTCCGGCATCCCAGTGGTGTCCTCAGGCAAGGAGGATGCCGTGTTCGACAGCGTCCGAGAGCACCGCGTCCAACGCGAGGCGGACGACCTCGAACCGGCGGGAGACCTCCCGGGTCAACTCCAGCTCGACCTCGCGCAGTGCCCGCTGGGACCACGCCCGGGCGGCGTTGGCGTCGGCGTTGCCGGGGCTGCGCCAGTGCTGCCAGCAGCCGCCGGACAGGGCCACCGCCATCGGCGGCAGGACCTCGTCGCGGGGCGCTCCCGGGTAGGCCGTGATCGCGTCCACCGCGCCCGCGCCGGTCAGGCCGGCCACTCCGCCGGTGCTGGTGACGAGGAGCACCCGGTCCAGGTCCTCGCCGACCCGGTGGTCGACCAGCGCCCACCGCACGGCGGCGGAGAGCCGGCGGCGGACACCCTCGGGCAGCGGCGTGCCGAAGACGGCACCGGCAGCGTCGGCGACGATGCCCCGGACAGCGTGGTCGCACTGCGCGGTGGCCAACAGCGACAACGCCTCGGTCTCCCGGTCGAGCAGCTGCGGCAGGCCGGCGCAGCCGACCCCGAAGACGATCTCCTGCACCACCCGGAGGTGGATGTTGGCGACCTCGAGCGCGAGGTGCTGGCGGATCCGCTGGGCGCAGGAGCGGGACTGCCGGTCCAGCCGGTCCGACCAGCTGCCCGGCTCGGGGATCACCGGTACCCGGCCGTGCGAGCCGGGCAGCACCGGCGGCTCGGCGCTGGCCCGGCGCAGACCCTCGTCGGCGGCCCAGCCGACCAGGGCCCGACGCAGGTCGGCCGGGTCCCCGGCGCGGACCGGGAACCAGCGGGCCCCGGCCAGCCCGGGAACGGCCGACAGCAGGGCGGCCCGATGCGCCTCGACGGTGACCGCCACCGGGTCGGCCGGATCGGCCGGATCGCCGGACGGCGGGTCGACCGGCGGCGCGGACGCCCCGTCGTCCCTGGTCGCCGACGTGCCGTCGGACGCCGCCGCCCACCCTTCCGGGCCGGGCGTCACCGCGAAGAAGACCCGCACCGACGAACCGGCCAACTCGGCGAGCAGGTGCAGGTCGGCGGCGGCGAACACCTGGTTGGCGGCGATCACGAACAGCACCGCGCCGGCCCGGCCCGCCGCGTCGAGCAGCACCTGCCCGCCGGCCACCCCGAGCGCGACCGTGTCCGGCGTGTCGACCAGGGTGAAGTGGCGCAGCAGCGGTTCCGACACGGTCAGCTCGACCCGGCGGGGCGGACGGGCCAGGGCGGGACCGGCGGCGAGGCGGTCGGTGCCGTACGAGTGCGGCTGGCGGTAGCCCGGCACGTACGCCGACCGGCTGGGCGTCCTGCCGTGGTGCAGCGACAGCCAACTGCCGGCGGGCACGGCGAGCACCGCCGGATCCAGCAGGAGCAGATCGGCGAGCAGGGCGGTCCGGCCGGCGCCGGCCGGACCGGCGGCGATCACGGCCAGCGGTTCACCCGGGCCGCACCGGGTGACCCCGATCCGGGCGGGCAGCGGTCGACACCGGGCCGCGTCGTCGGCGCCGGACGCGTCGTGCGGCATGTCCACCTCAGGGAGAGGACCCGGCTTCATCAGGTGACCTCCCGTACGAGACGACCGGCGGCAACCGGTCGAGTGGAGAATCCGGTGCGGGCACCGGATTCCGGAAGAGTACGGTCGCGCCGGCCCCTCGGCCGAACACGCCGGGTACTCACCGGTAACTGTCACGTTACTCAACTTCACAGCGTGACGGTGGGAGCGCGTACGGAATTCCGTCGATATGCTGCGCCGATGAGTCGGTGGAAGTTCGTCGGCCGCGCGGACGAGTTGAACCGTCTGCTGTCGGCGGCGACGGGCGCGCAGGGCCGCGGACTCTTCTTCTCGGGCATCGCCGGCATCGGCAAGAGCCGGCTGCTGCGCGAGGTGGTCGCCGCCCTGCCCCGGGAGACGTACGCGGTGTCGCTGGTCGCGGCGAGTGCCACCACGGCCGCGCTGCCCTTCGGCGGGCTGGTCCAGCTGCTCCCGGCGGACCAGCCGCCCGGCCTGTCGCCCGCCGGGATCCTGCGCTGGGCGGTCGACGTGGTCCAGCACCAGGCGGCCGGCCGGCGCATCGTCCTCGCCATCGACGACGCGCACCTGCTGGACCCGCCGTCGGCCGCGTTCGTGCACCTGATCGCGCGGGCGGATAACTCCACGGTCATCGGCACCCTGCGCGACGGCGAGCAGCTGCCGCTGCCGATCCGGGCACTGTGGACCGACGGGCTGGTGGACCACGCGGAGCTGAGCCCGATGTGCCCGGCCGACACCGCCGGGCTGCTCGCGGCCGTCCTGAACGGGCCGGTCGACGCGGGGTCGGCCGACCGGCTGGGGCGGCTGTCCGGGGGCAACCCGCTGCTGCTGCGCGAACTGGTCCACGCCGCTGCCGGCAGCGGCGAGCTGACCAGCACGTACGGGGTGTGGAAGTGGAACGGACGGCTGGAACTGGCACCCAGCCTGACCGAGCTGATCGACACCCGGATCGGCCAGCTCACCCCCGGCGTCCGGGCGGTGGTCGAGCTGGTCGCGTTCGGTGAGCCGCTCGGCCTGCAACTGCTCGCCAAGGCCGTCGAGCCGGACGACGTCGAGACCGCCGAGGAGCGGGGCCTGATCACCGTGGTCCGCGACGACCGGCGGCTCGACGTGCGGCTGGCCCATCCGCTGTACGGCGAGGTCATGCGCCGCAACTGCCCGGTCAGCCGTACCCGGCGGCTGCAGGCCCGCCTCGCCGCGCTGTTGCAGGAGGTCGGCAGCCGGCGCCGGGACGACCTGCTGCGGGTGGCCGTGTGGCGGCTCGACTCGGGTACCGCACAGGACGGCGCCATGCTGCTCGACGCCGCGGTTCAGGCGTTCACCCGCTACGACGTCCCCCTGGCGACCCGGCTGGCCCGCGCGGCGCTGCACGCCGGCGGTGCCTTCGCCGCCGCGGAGCTGCTGGCCACCATCCTGATGTTCGCCGACCAGCCGGAGGAGGCGATCGGCGTGCTCGACGCGGTCGCCGGCGACGTACGCGACGACCGGCGGCGTAGCCGTTGGCTGACGGTACGCGGGATGGTCAGCTACTGGGGGCTCAGCCGGGAGTCCACCGTGGAGGAGATCGCGACCCGCGGCGCCGGGCTGACCGACTCCGCCGACCAGGCCCGGGTGCTCGCCTTCGAGGCGATCATGCGGCTGCACCGGCTGGACCTCGGGCTGGCCCTGCGGCTGAGCCGCACGGTGCTGGACCGGCCGGCGGCCAGCGTGGCGGCCCGCGAGCTGGCCCGGTGCACGATCGCGCACCTCCAGGCCGCGCAGGGGCAGTTGCGGCGTAGCGCCACGGCCATCGAGCTGACCCAGTCGGAGGCGGCGCGCTGGCGTACCGACATGCCGTACCTGCAACTGGCCCTGGAACTGGCCCGCGGCACCCGGCTGACGATCGGCGGCGACCTGGCCGGCATCGACGCCATCGCGGCCGACGAGTTCGCCGACCTCGCCGGCGCCGGCGACTTCCGGCTCGGCACCGGCTATCTGGCCATCCTCCAGGCGTACGCGGCGCGGCTGCGGGGGCAGAGCGACGCGGCGCTGCGGACCAGCCTCGGCGCCTGCGCGGTGCTGGCGACCAGCCGGGTCTACGCGGGCCTCGCCCAGGCCGAACGGGCCCAGGCGGCGGCGCTGCGCGGTGACGCGGCGCAGGCGGCGGAGGCGATGGCGGAGGCGGACCGCACCCACGCACCGGGGATGGCGGTGCTCTATCCGTGGCTGGAGCAGGCACGGGGTGCGGCGCTGGCCGCCGCCGGCGACCTGCCCGGCGCGACCCGGCACCTCGCCGAGCTGGCCGACCGGCTGCGCGCGGACGGCTTCGCCGGACACGAGGCACACGTGCTGCACGACCTGGTCCGGCTGGAGGGGGCCACCACCCCGGTCGGCCCGACCTGCTCCGACGGCAGCCGGCGCACCGTCGCGCAGCGGCTGACCGAACTCTCCGAACGCGTCGACGGCACGTTGGTGCCGCTGCTGGCCCGACAGGGCCGTGCGGTGGCGGCCGGCGACACCGTGGAACTGCTCGCGGTCGCCGACGACCTCGCCGGCCTGGACCTGGTGGTCTGGGCGGCCGAGGCGACCGCCGCCGCGCTGCACCGACTTCGCACGCAGCGGTCCCCGCTGGTCGGGGTGGCGCGGGAGCGGTTGGCCGGGCTGCTCGGCCGCTGCGATGTGGTCCGCACCCCGGCGCTGCGGGCCGGCGCGCCCACCCTCACCGACCGGGAGTGGCAGATCGCCCGGCTGGCCGCGGACGGCGAGACAAGCCGGGTCATCGCCGAACGCCTCTACCTGTCGGCCCGCACGGTGGAGAACCACCTCCAGCGCATCTACGGCAAGCTCGGGGTGACCGGGCGCACCGAACTGCGCGCGGCGCTGCGCGCGATACCGGGCCACGACGGCGGACCGGTGGACTGAACTCTAGGCTGGGGACGTGAGCACCCTTCGCCCCGCGCTGCTGACCGACCACTACGAGCTGACGATGATCAGCGCCGCCCTGCGGGACGGCACGGCCGACCGCCGTTGCGTCTTCGAGGTGTTCACCCGCCGGCTGCCGGCCGGGCGGCGCTACGGGGTGGTCGCCGGGACCGGCCGGCTGATCGAGCTGATCCGTGACTTCCGCTTCATGCCGGAGGAGATCGACTTCCTGCGCCGGACCGGCGTCGTCGACGAGCGGGTCGCCGCCTGGCTGGCCGACTACCGCTTCACCGGCGACGTGGACGGTTACGCCGAGGGCGACCTGTTCTTCCCCGGCTCGCCCATCCTCACCGTGTCCGGGGGCTTCGCCGAGTGCGTGGTGCTGGAGACGCTGGTGCTCTCGGTGCTTAACCACGACTGCGCGGTGGCCGCGGCCGCCGCCCGGATGGTCACCGCCGCCCGGGGACGGACCCTGATCGAGATGGGTTCGCGGCGCGCCCACGAGGAGGCCGCGGTGGCCGCCGCCCGCGCGGCGTACCTTGCCGGGTTCCGGTTCACCTCCAACCTGGCGGCCGGCCAGCGGTACGGAATCCCCACGGCGGGCACCGCGGCGCACGCGTTCACCCTGCTGCACGACGACGAGCGGGCGGCGTTCGCCTCGCAGGTCGCCA
This sequence comes from Micromonospora endolithica, assembly GCF_003626595.1. GTDB lineage: Bacteria > Actinomycetota > Actinomycetes > Mycobacteriales > Micromonosporaceae > Micromonospora > Micromonospora endolithica. Next base: position 597,207 of record NZ_RBAK01000002.1, read on the forward strand.
CGCTGGGCAAGGACACCACGCTGCTGGTCGACACGTACGACATCAGCCAGGGCATCCGCAACGCCATCTCGGTGGCCGGCACCGACCTGCGCGCGGTCCGGATCGACTCCGGCGACCTGGCCGTGATCGCGCAGCAGTCCCGCGAACTGCTCGACTCCCTCGGTGCCACCGAGACGAAGATCATCGTCTCGGGTGACCTGGACGAGTACGCGATCGCGTCGCTCGCCGCCGAGCCGGTCGACATGTACGGCGCGGGCACCTCGGTGGTCACCGGCTCCGGCGCGCCGACCGCCGGGCTGGTCTACAAACTGGTCGAGGTCGAGGGGCGGGCGGTGGTCAAGCGCTCCGAGCACAAGGCCACCATCGGCGGCCGGAAGGTCGCGGTACGCCGGCACAAGCCCACCGGCACCGCGATCGAGGAGATCGTCGTCTCGCAGGGCGTGCCGGACCACCGGCCGCACGACCGGCTGCTGCAACGGTCGTACGTGGTCGGGGGCGAGACGGTCGCGCCGCCGACGCTGGACGAGTCGCGGGACCACCTGCGGCAGTGCCTGATCTCCATCCCCTGGGAGGGGCTGAAGCTCTCCGCCGGCGACCCGGCCATCCCGGTCACCGTCGTACCGGCCGAGTAGGAAGGGACGCACCCGTGAGCAATGCGCTGATCATCGTGGACGTGCAGAACGACTTCTGCGAGGGCGGTTCGCTGGCCGTCGGCGGCGGGGCCGGCGTCGCGGCGGGCATCACCCGGCTGCTCGCCGCCGAGCCGGACCGCTGGGACCACGTGGTGGCGACGAAGGACTACCACGTCGACCCCGGCGCCCACTTCGGCGACCCGCCGGACTTCGTCGACTCCTGGCCCCGGCACTGCGTGGTCGGCACCCCCGGCTCGGAGTTCCACCCCGACCTGGCCACCGACCGGGTCGAGGCGATCTTCCACAAGGGTGAGCACGCCGCCGCGTACTCCGGCTTCGAGGGCCACGCCGACGACGGCGAGTGCCTGGCCGACTGGCTGCGACGGCACGGCGTGGACCGGGTCGACGTCGTCGGTATCGCGACGGACCACTGCGTACGCGCCACCGCGCTGGACGCCGCCCGGGAGGGCTTCGCCACCACCGTCCTGCTGGACCTGACCGCCGGTGTGGCGCCGGCCACCACCGACGTCGCGCTCCGGGCGTTCGACGGCGCCGGGATCACCACCCACGGGGAGCCTGTGATCAGGGCCGCATGAGCCGGTAAATCGTTGGCGACGGTCGTACCCCCGGTCGAGGATGTCGATTGGAGGTACGGACCGACGTGAACATGAAGCCTTACCGGGAGGCGCTCGCCCTGCCCGGCCTGCGCTCGCTGCTGCTGGTGGCGGTGCTCGCCCGCATCCCGCTCACCGCGACCGGGGTGACGCTGACGTTCTACGTCGTCGAGGACCTCGGGCGCGGCTACGGCGCCGCGGGACTCGTCGGCGCGGCGATCACCGTGGGCGCGGCCATCGGTGGGCCGCTGCTCGGCCGGCTGGTGGACCGGCGAGGTCTGCGGCCCGTCCTCGTACTCACCGCCGTCGCGGAGGCCGTCTTCTGGTCCACCGCGCCCCTGCTGTCGTACCCGCTGCTGCTGCCGGCCGCCTTTCTCGCCGGATCGCTGGCCCTGCCGATCTTCTCGGTGATCCGCCAGTCCGTCGCCGCGCTCGTCCCGGCGCACCAGCGACGCCCCGCGTACGCGCTGGACTCGATGTCGGTCGAGCTGTCGTTCATGGTCGGTCCCGCCCTCGCCACGGTCAGCGTGGCCATGATCTCCGCCCGCACCACCCTCTACCTGGTCGGCGCCGGCATCGTCGCCGCCGGGGTCATCCTCTGGCTGCTCGACCCGCCGGTACGGGCGGCCGGCGAGGGCACCGGCCCGCAGCCCCGGATCGCCCGGCGACAGTGGCTCACCTCGCGGATCGTCGCCGTGTTCGCGGTCAGTGCCGCCGCCACCCTGGTACTCGGCGGCACCGACGTCGCGGTCATCGCCGCGCTGCGGGAGAACGGTGACATGGGCTGGACCGGAGTGGTGCTCGCCGTCTGGGCGGTCGCGTCACTGGTCGGCGGCTTCGCGTACGGGGCGGTCCGCCGTCCGTTCTCACCGGTGGTCCTGATGGGCGCGCTGGCCCTGTGCACCGTGCCCGTCGGGCTGGGCGGGTCGCACTGGTGGCTGCTCTGCCTCGCCCTCATCCCGGCCGGCGCCCTCTGCGCGCCCACCATCGCGGCCACCTCGGACGCGGTCAGCCGGCTCGCCCCCGCCGGAGTTCGCGGCGAGGCGATGGGCATGCACGGCTCGGCGGTCACCGTGGGCATCGCCGTCGGCGCGCCCCTGGCCGGGGCGGTCATCGACCGGACCGCACCGCTCTGGGGGTTCGTGGTGCCCGGTGCCGTCGGCCTGGCCATCGCGCTCGCCGTCCTCCCCACGGAGCTCCGCCGTCGGCGGGTCGAACCGCCGACGGCGGCCTCGGAGGCCCCGGAGTTCGCCGCCACCCACTGACCGGACTGATCGCCTGCTCCGGGCCGCCGGATCAGCGCGGGCCGGTCCGGGCGGCGGAGCTGCCGGCCGAGGTCACCGGTCTGGGGCCGGGACTCGCCGTTCCCACCCGGTCCGACGCGTGCGAGTTCCCAGCGCCTCATGTCTGTGTGAAATAGAGATGTCGCACAGACATATCGCATTCGGATCTCATGCCGCCGGCAGCGGCGGCACGCCGCCGCCGGACAGACCGCGGGCTCGGGCCCCGGGGAGGAGAGACGGCGACGGGCGCCGCGCCCCGGAGGGGAGCGGCGCCCGTCGTACGTGGTGCGGGAGCGTCAGCGGCGGTCGATGTCGCTTTCGGTGTCCTCCTGGTAGCTGGCACCACCGTCGGACTCGCTGGTCAGCGGCTTGGAGCCACCCTCCGGCGGACCGGCGAGCGACTGGCCACCGGCGGCCAGCTCGGGGAACTTGTAGTCGAAGGCCGGTCGCTCGGAGCGGATCCGCGGCATCCGGTCGAAGTTCCGCAGCGGCGGCGGCGAACTGGTCGCCCACTCCAGCGAGTTGCCGTGGCCCCACGGGTCCTCGACCTCGACGACCGGGCCGGCCTTGTACGACTTCCAGCAGTTGTAGAGGAACGGCAGGGTCGAGATACCGGTGATGAACGCGCCGACCGTGGAGATCATGTTCAGCGTGGTGAAGCCGTCGCTGGGCAGGTAGTCGGCGTACCGACGGGGCATGCCCTCACTGCCCAGCCAGTGCTGCACCAGGAACGTGGTGTGGAAGCCGATCATGGTGAGCCAGAAGTGAATCTTGCCCAGCCGCTCGTCGAGCATCCGGCCGAACATCTTCGGGAACCAGAAGTAGATGCCGGCGAACACCGCGAACACGATCGTGCCGAAGAGCACGTAGTGGAAGTGGGCCACCACGAAGTACGAGTCGGAGACGTGGAAGTCCAGCGGAGGACTGGCCAGCAGGACGCCGGTCAGGCCGCCGAAGAGGAACGTCACCAGGAAGCCGATCGACCAGAGCATCGGCGACTCGAAGCTGATCTGGCCGCGCCACATGGTGCCGATCCAGTTGAAGAACTTCATACCGGTCGGTACCGCGATCAGGAAGCTCAGGAAGCTGAAGAACGGCAGCAGCACCTGGCCGGTGGCGAACATGTGGTGCGCCCACACGCTCATCGACAGCGCGGCGATGGCGATGGTCGCGAAGACCAGGCCCTTGTAGCCGAAGATCGGCTTACGGGAGAACACCGGGATGATCTCGCTGATGATGCCGAAGAACGGCAGCGCGACGATGTAGACCTCGGGGTGCCCGAAGAACCAGAACAGGTGCTGCCAGAGCATCGGCCCGCCGGTCGCCGGGTCGTACACGTGCGAGCCGAGGATGCGGTCGGAGGCGAGCGCGAAGAGCGCGGCGGCCAGCAGCGGGAAGACCAGGATCACCAGGAGGCTGGTGACCAGGATGTTCCAGGTGAAGATCGGCATCCGGAACATGGTCATGCCCGGCGCGCGCAGGGTCAGGATCGTGGTGATCATGTTGACCGCGCCGAGGATGGTGCCCAGACCGGAGATGGCCAGGCCGACGACCCACATGTTGGCGCCGACGCCCGGGGAGTGTTCCACGCTGCTCAGCGGGGCGTAAGCGAACCAGCCGAAGTCGGCCGCGCCGCCGGGGGTGATGAAGCCGAGGGTGGCCATCGTGCCGCCGAACAGGTACAGCCAGTAGGCGAAGCTGTTCAGTCGCGGGAACGACACGTCCGGCGCGCCGATCTGGAGCGGCACGACGTAGTTGGCGAAGGCGAACACGATCGGCGTCGCGAAGAACAGCAGCATGATCGTGCCGTGCATGGTGAACAGCTGGTTGTACTGCTCGGGCGACAGGAACTGCAGCCCGGGTCGGGCCAGCTCGGCCCGCATGACCAGGGCCATCAGGCCACCGATCATGAAGAACGCGAACGCGGTGACCATGTACATGATCCCGATCTGCTTCGCGTCCGTGGTCCGCAGCAGCCGCGCGAGGGCCGACCCCTTGACCGGCGCTCGGACCGGCCAGGGCCGGGTCACGACCGGCTTGGGTGCGACGGTGGTCACGAGTGGCCTCCGGTTCTGGGTTGTCCCGCTCGGCGCGCGCAAGTTTTTCGGCGAGCCGTCATCCGCAAGGAGGATAGTCCCCGGCAGGTGGCCCCGCCGCGTGGGGTGTCCGGGTAACCTGCGCCACTCGGCCAGGCCGGGCGTCGCCGCCCGGGTCGGGTCGCGCCGGGAACCCCGAGTCCGCGGACCGGGGGTCAGAGCGGCCCGAGCAGCAGCCGGTAGTGCTCGCCGAAGATCCGGCCGCCGCGCCCGCGCAGCAGCGGGTCGCGCAGCGCCGGCGGCACGTCGCGGGTGCGGTTGCGGTCGCGGGTCCGGTCCCGCACCCATCGGGTACGCGGGCGGCGGCGACTCTCGTACGCGGTCAGCGCCGCGTCGACGCTGCCGGCCGCCTTGAGCGACTCGGCGAGCACGACGGCGTCCTCCAGCGCCATCGCCGCTCCCTGGGACAGGGTCGGCGCGGTGGCGTGCGCGGCGTCGCCGACGAGCAGGACCCGTCCGCGGTGCCAGCGTCCCAGCTCGACCTCGTCGGTGGCCCCCACGTGGACCTGCTCCAGCGCGTCCAGCACCTCCGGCACCGGCCCGCCGTAGTCGCCGAACAGCTCCCGCAGCCGGGCGACGGGGTCGTCGGGCGGGGCGGTGCCGGTCTCGTCGGCGTAGCAGTGCAGCCGGCCCGCTCCGACGGGCACCACGAGGAAGCCGGCACGCTGGCCGAGCAGGGCGGTCCACTCCGCGACGCGCGGTCCCTCGCGGACCACGCTGCGATAGACGATCTGTCCGGTGGGGCGCGACGGACCGCCGAGGGCGGCCAGGCCGCGCACCGAGGAGCGTGGCCCGTCCGCGCCGACGACCAGGTCGTACTCGGTGGCGGTGCCGTCGACGAACGTGACGCCGACGGCGCCCGGTAGCAGGTCGATGGTGCGGACCTCGGCGCCGTGCCGGACCGCACCGCCGGCCCCGGTGAGCAGGACGCGGTGCAGCTCGGCCCGCAGTAGCGCCCGGCACTCCCCCACCCCCGCCCAGAGCGACTCCAGGTCGACCTCGCAGAGTGGCGCGCCGGTGGCGTCGAGGAACCGTTGCCGGCGGATGATCTCGCCGAGCGGGCGGACCGGGCCGTCCAGGTCCAGCCGGCGTAGTGCGCGGGCGGCGTTGCCCGGTAGGTACAGGCCGGTGTCGGACAGCTCGCCGGGGGGCGCCTTCTCGGTGACGTCGGGCCGGAAGCCCGCCAGGCGCAGGGCCCGGGCCACGGCCAGGCCGGCGATGCCCGCGCCGACGACGAGGATGCGCAGGGGGGAGCCACCCATGGTGGTGTACGCCTCCGGAGGGGTTCGGCACGCGTTGGAGGCAAGACACTACTCGCCGCAATCGACGCACACCAGGGCCGATCGGGCACGGTGCGAGGCAACTCCACCGTTCCGTTTGCGCAAGGATTTCAAACATGTGAATGTGTGGGTAGCACGTGGGAGCGCTCCCGTCCCGGATCACCCCGCGCCCCCACACCCCCGCCAGGTCAAGGAGCATCATGAGACGCACACTCCGGGCCATCGCCGCAGCCGGGCTGCTGGCCGCCGGCTCGATCGTCGCGGTCGCCCTCGGCGGCACCGCGTCCGCCGACACCCAGATCTGCGAGCAGTACGGCTCCACGGTCATCCAGGGCCGCTACGTGGTGCAGAACAACCGCTGGGGCACCACCGCCCAGCAGTGCATCAACGTGACCGACACCGGCTTCGAGATCACCACCCAGAACGGCAGCAGCCCCACCAACGGCGCGCCCACCGCGTACCCGTCGATCTTCCTCGGTTGCCACTACACCAACTGCTCGCCGGGCACCAACCTGCCGATCCAGGTCAGCCAGATCAGCAGCGCGACCAGCAGCATCAACTACCGGTACGTCAGCGGCGCCACCTACAACGCCTCGTACGACATCTGGCTCGACCCGTCGCCGAAGCGGGACGGGGTGAACCAGATGGAGATCATGATCTGGCTCAACCGGCAGGGCCCGATCCAGCCCATCGGCTCCCCGGTCGGCACCGCCACCATCGACGGCCGCAGCTGGGAGGTGTGGCGCGGCAGCAACGGCGCCAACAACGTCATCTCCTACCTGGCCCCGTCGGCGATCAGCAGCGCCAACCTCAACCTGCTGGCGTTCATCAACGACACCCGCAACCGCGGGGCGATCACCAACAGCTGGTACCTGACCAGCATCCAGGCCGGCTTCGAGCCCTGGCAGGGCGGCACCGGCCTGGCGGTCACCAACTTCTCGGCCGCGGTCAACGGCGGTGGCGGCAACCCGACCACCCCGCCGCCGAGCAACCCGCCGCCGACCACGCCCCCGCCGACCGGTGGCGGCGCCTGCGCGGTGAAGTACACGCCGAACTCCTGGAACAACGGGTTCACCGCCGACGTGCAGATCACCAACACCTCGTCGAGCACGATCAACGGCTGGACGCTGGCGTACTCCCTGCCCTCCGGACAGCGGGTCACCAACGCCTGGAACGCCACGGTGAGCCAGAGCGGCCAGGCGGTGACGGCGCGCAACATCAATTGGAACGGCACGCTCAGCCCCGGCGGCACGGCGAGCTTCGGCTACCAGGGGACGCTGAGCGGGGCGTACTCCTCGCCGACCAGCTTCACCCTCAACGGGGTGGCCTGCTCGCGGTCCTGATTCGACACCACGGTCCTGGCGCCGCCGACCACCGGCGGCGCCAGGACCACCCGGTCAGACCCGGGTCAGGCGCACCGCGTCGGCGATGACCAGGCCGGCGGCGGAACTCCACCGGCTGACCGCGACCCGGTTCGCGTCCCCGGCCGGGAGGGCGAACGTGCCGAGGTTGCGCCACTGTCCCCCGTTGGCCCGCTGGTCGACGTAGACCGTGCGGTTGCCGGTGGTGGTGGCGACGATGTACGGCGTGGAACTGTTGTAGCCGGAGTTGGCCGGCCACCACGCCTCGACCCGGTAGTTGGCCGTCGCCGGGACGTTGAACCGGTACCAGGCGGCGTCGCTGGCGGCGACCGGGTTCGCGTACCGGTAGTCACCGCCGTAGCGCTGGCCGGAGTACGACGAGACGCCCCAGTTGGCGCTGGCGGCGAACCGGCCGGCGGTGGTGTTGTCCACCACCTGGGTCCAGGCCGTGCCGCCGCCGGCCATCTTCGCGGCGACGTCGGCGCGCATCGTGTTGAGGTCGATGAACGACGGGTCGATCTTCCCGCTGGTGCTGGTCTCCCGGTGCCCCCGGGCGTGGCTGGCGTCCCGGCCCAGCCGGGTGAGCACGGCGGCGGTGGCGGCGACGGACGCGCTGTACTGCGCCGCCGTCATCTCCTGGTTGACCCCGTTGTAGTCGATCTCCCACCCGATCATCAGGGTGTTGCCGTCGCCGGCCGGGATGGGCCCGCTGCCGCCGCTGGCGCCGGCGTGGTTGCACCGGCCGGCGGAGATGACGTGGAAGACGCCGTGGTAGTCGACCAGCGCCTGGCAGAGCGGGCCGGGCAGGTCCGACCGTCCGTTGATGCAGATGTTCAACGCCGGGTGCGGGTTACTGGCACTGGAGGTGGCGGCGGTGTGGTGCCAGAGCACACCGATGGGGTTGAAGTCGCCGGGGCGCATCCGGTTGAGCCAGTCACCCTCGACGACCACCTGGACGCCCGCACCGCGGAGCACGTCCACCAGCCAGGGAACGGTGGCCATCAGGACTCCTGGAGAAGGTCGGCGAGGCACTCGGCCTTCGGTGCGGCGCTCGCCGGGGCGGGACGGGCGACGACGGTGAGCGCGGCGACCACCAGGGCCGGTACGCCGAGCAGACCTCGGCGGCGCAGACGAGCGGGGCGGGAAGGGGCCATGGCGGTCCTCCGGACGACGACGAGCATCGATAGATGGCGGTGACGGTACATCTTCACGCTCATCTATGTCGATAGTCTTCGGCGCCATTGACCAAGGCGAAGGTTTCCACCACCCACCCTCCGTGCGAACGGAGCGTCACGCAACCCTCCGGCGACCTCTTTCCACCCGACGACCCCGCCGCCGGTCAGTGCGGCGCGACCCGGGCCCGTCGCGGTACGGTCGCGGGCACTCGGTCACTCACCGCCGGCCGAGAAGCTGCCGAGAAGCTGCCGGGGAGGCGCGTGCAGGATGTTGGAGGACACCGTCGTCGCCCTGCGCCCGTGGACCGAGGACGACCTGCCGCAGATGGTCCGCCTCTTCCACGATCCGGAGATCGCGTTCCGTACCCCCGTCGCCGCGCCGTTCGACGCGCAAGCCGCACGGGCCCACCTGGAGATGGTCCGCCGCGCGCGGAAGGCGGGCGACCGGCTCTGCCTGGCGATCACCGCCGCCGAGGACGACGTGCCGCGCGGTGAGATCATGGTGAACCTCCGCGACGACTCCATCGGCTACGCGGTGGGCCCGGCGTACCGGGGCCACGGGCTCGCGGCCCGGGCCGTGCGGCTGCTCACCGCGTACGCCCACGAGGTGCTCGCCCGACCGCGCCTGCACCTCTGGATCGAGGCGGACAACGCCGCCAGTACCGGCGTCGCCCGCTCCGCCGGCTACCGGCCGGGCGACGCCGAGGCGATGGTCGTCGAGGACAAGGGACGGCGGTACGCGCTGCTCCCCTGGGTGCACGACCGGCCCGGCGGCCCCGCTTGACCGGTCAGGACACGCCGAGGGCGTCGATGTCGCGCATCTCCTCGGCGGTGAGCGCGAACTGGAAGATGTCGGCGTTCGCCCGGATCCGCTCCGGCGTCACGCTCTTCGGGATCACCACGGTCTCGTGGTCGACGTGCCAGCGCAGCACCACCTGGGCGGGCGACACGCCGTGCGCGGCGGCGATCCGGGTCAGCACCGGGTCGGACAGGTCGCTGGTCTTGAACGGGCTGTAGCCCTCCAGCACGACGCCCCGGTCCCGGTGTTCCCGGTGCCGCTGCCGGTCGTACAGCGACGGGCTCCAGCGAATCTGGTTGACCGCCGGGTTCTCCTCGGTGGCCTGGATCAGCTCGTCGATCTGCGGGGTGCTGAAGTTGCTCACCCCGACCGCCCGGGTCAGGCCCTCGTCGCGGGCGGCGAGCATCTCCCGCCAGACCGGGATGGTGTCCGCCGGGTTCGACGGCGGCCAGTGCACCAGCCACAGGTCCACCTGGTCCACGCCGAGCGCGCGCAGGCTCGCCTCGATCGTCTCCCGCTCCCGCCCCACCCGGTCCGGGGGCAGCTTGGTGGTGAGGAAGACGTCCTCCCGGCGCAGACCGCTCTCCGCGACCGCGCGACCCACCTCCTCCTCGTTGCCGTACATGGTGGCGGTGTCCACGTGCCGGTAGCCGGCGTCCAGCGCGGCCAGCACGGCGTCGTACCCGGCCTGGCCGGTGGCCTGCCAGGTGCCGAAGCCGAGCAGGGGCATCCGCACCTCGCCGGGGAGCAGGACGGTGGGCTGGTCTCCGTGATCCATGACGACGGTTCTACCCGTGATAGCCGCCGGCACACCGGAGAATGCGAGGGTGGCTGACCGGTTGGAGGAGTACCGGCGTAGGCGGGACGCCGCCCGTACGCCGGAACCGGTGCCCGAGCGCGCCCCGGCGGGCGGCGGCGCGGCCGGCGGACGCTTCGTCATCCAGCAGCACCACGCCCGCAGCCTGCACTGGGATCTGCGACTGGAGCACGACGGCGTGCTGGCCTCCTGGGCGGTGCCGCGCGGCCTGCCCCGCGACTCCGGCCGTAACCACCTCGCCGTGCACACCGAGGACCATCCGATGGAATACCTGGACTTCGCCGGCGAGATCCCGCGCGGGGAGTACGGCGGCGGGACGATGGTCGTGCACGACCGGGGCACCTACCGGTGCGAGAAGTGGCGTGCCGACGAGGTGATCGTCGTGCTGGACGGCGAACGGACCTCCGGCCGGTACGTCCTCTTCGCCGCCGGGGGTCGAGACGGCCGGGACTGGCTGGTGCGGCGCACCGACCCGCCGTCGCCGGGCTGGACGAGCATGCCGGAGCTGGTCCGGCCGATGCACCCCACTCCCGCCGCCGCACTGCCGAAGGACCAGGACCGGTGGGGGTACGAGCTGCGCTGGGACGGCGTGCGGGCGGTCGCGTACGTCTCCGGCGGACGGCTGCGGCTGCTCTCGGACACCGACGAGGAGATCACCGGGGCGTACCCCTGGTTGCGGGACATGGCCGAGGCCCTCGCGCCGACGGAGGCCGTGCTGGACGGCGTCCTGGTCCGCATCGACCGGGGAGGGCGGGTGCGGGGCGCGCGCGCCGGGCGGGCCGCCGCCGACGCCCAGTACCTGCTCGTCGACCTGCTCTGGCTGGAGGGCGTGACCAGCGTCGACCTGCCGTACGCGCAACGCCGGGAGCTGCTCGACGGTCTGGCGCTCGCCGGACCGCACTGGCAGACTCCGCCGTGGTTCCCCGGCACCGGCGCCGAGGCCCTGCGCACCGCCCGCGAGCAGGGACTGCCCGGCGTCGTGGCGAAGCGGCTGGACTCGGCGTACGAGCCGGGTCGGCGCAGCCGGCGGTGGCAGAGCGTCGACGGCGGTTGACCGGACACGACGAGCAACGGCGAGGAGCAGGACACCGTGTACCTGACCCACCTGGAGTGCCCCCGCTGCCGCCGGCAGCACGACGCCGGCCGACCGCAGAACCTCTGCGGGTGCGGCTCGCCGCTGCTGGCCCGGTACGACCTGGCGGCGGTGGCCAAGGTGGTCACCCCGGAACGCTTCCCGCTGCGGCCGGCCGACCTGTGGCGCTACCGGGAGCTGCTGCCGGTGGCCGATCCGGGCACGGTGGCCACGCTGGGCGAGGGCTGGACGCCGATGCTGCGCGCGCCCGCGTACGGGGCGGAGATCGGCATCTCCGACCTCCTGGTCAAGGACGAGGGGCTCACCCCGACCGGGTCGTTCAAGGCGCGTGGGGCGGCCGTCGGGGTCAGCCGGGCCCGGGAACTGGGCATCGAACGCATCGCCATGCCGACCAACGGGAACGCCGGCGCGGCCTGGGCCACCTACGCCGCGCGGGCCGGCCTGGGCGCGACCGTGGTGATGCCGCTGGACGCGCCGACCATCTGCCGGCGCGAGTGCGTGGCCGCCGGCGCCGACCTGCGCCTGGTCGACGGGTTGATCAGCGACGCGGGCCGGCACGTGCAGAAGCTGATCGCCGAGTCCGGCGGCACCATCTTCGACGCCGGCACGCTGCGCGAGCCCTACCGGCTGGAGGGCAAGAAGACGATGGGGTACGAGATCCTCGAGCAACTCGCCTGGCGGGTGCCCGACGTGATCGTCTATCCCACCGGCGGCGGGGTCGGCCTGATCGGCATCCACAAGGCGCTCCAGGAGATGCGCGAGCTGGGTTGGATCTCCGACCGGCTGCCCCGGCTGGTGGCGGTGCAGTCCACCGGCTGCGCGCCGATCGTCCGCGCGTTCGCCGCCGGTGAACCCCGCGCCGAGCCCTGGGCCGACGCCCGGACGGTGGCGTACGGCATCACCGTGCCCGCCCCGCTGGGCGACGAACTGATCCTGGACGCGTTGCGGGCCACCGCCGGCACCGCGCTCGCGGTGGACGACGCGGAGATCCTCGCCGACCTGCGCGCGTTCGCCGCCCGGGAGGGGCTGCTGCTGTGCCCGGAGGGTGCCGCCTGCCTGACCGCCGCCCGGCACCTGCGGGCCGGTGGCTGGATCCGGGCCGGCGAGCGGGTGGTGGTGCTCAACACCGGCGCCGGGGTGAAGTATCCGGAGACGGTGGACGTGAGCGCCGTGCCGGTGCTGCCCGCCTGACGGTCTACGCCGTAGTCGGGTCGGTGAGGCGCCAGGCGGCGTTGATCAAACCGATGTGCGACAGCGCCTGCGGAGTGTTGCCGAGCTGCGCCCCGGTGCGCGGGTCGATCTGCTCACTGAGCAGGCCCACATCGTTGGCGTACCCGGTCACGCGCTCGAAGAGCGCCTCGGCACGCTCCCGTTCACCCGCCATCACCAGGCATTCCACCAGCCAGAACGAGCAGAGCAGGAAGCCCGCCGGGTCGGTGTTCCAGCGGCGGACCAGTCCGGTGTCGTCGCTCAGTTCCCGCTCGACCACGGCGATGGTGGCGCGCATCCGGGGATCCGTCGCGGGCAGGAAGTGCACGACGGGCAGGAAGAGCGCCGAGGCGTCCAGCTCGGTGGACCCGAACGCCCCGGTGTACGCGCCCACCTCCTCGTTCCATCCCTCCCGCAACACGGTTGCCCGGATCTCGTCCCGGATCGCCGCCCAGCGGACCGGGTCGCCCCGGCCGGCGAGCCGGGGCGCGAGGCGTACCGCCCGGTCCAGCGCCACCCAGCAGAGCACCTTCGACGACAGGTAGTGCCGCTCGGTGTCCCGGGTCTCCCACATGCCCCGGTCCGGTAGGTGCCAGGTGCCGGCGACCTGCTCGGCGAGGCCGACCACCATCTCACGCAGCTCCTCGTCGAGGGTGTCGCCGAGATAGTCGCGGAGCCGCCACACCGCCGAGATCACCTCGCCGGGCACATCGAGCTGACGCTGGCGCCAGGCGTCGTTGCCGACCCGTACGGGCCGACTGCCGGCGTACCCGCGCAGGTGGGTGGACTCGTGCTCGGAGATGTCCCGCTCGCCCTCCAGCCCGAAGAGCACCGGCACCGGCTCGTCGCCGACCCGCCCGACGGACCGGGCGGCCCAGGCGAAGAGTCGGGACGCCTCGGACGGGCAGGCCGCCACCCAGAGGGCCCGCATGGTCATCGCGAAGTCGCGCAGCCAGGAGTAGCGGTAGTCGTAGTTCCGGTCGCCGCCGATCCACTCCGGTAGCGAGGTGGTCAGCGCCGCGGCGACCGCGCCGCTGCGGGCGTACGTGAGGCCGGTCAGCACCACCGTGCTGTGCCGCACCACCTCGGGGTAGCGCCCGTCGTACTCGTGGGTCTCCCGGTACGCCTGCCACGCCTGCACGGTCTCGGCGAGCCCGGCGGCCGGGTCCAGCCGTACCGGCGGGTTGCCGTAGGCGGCTCCGTACCCGACGGAGAAGTAGACGGTCTGCCCGGCGGCCACGTCGAACTCCACCTCGACCCGGTCTCGGCCGGCGCGCAGCGGCACCCCGGCGGCCCGTAGCTCCAGCAGCACCGATCCGGCGGCGGCCAGCACCGACCCGTCCGGCCGCTCGTGCAGGTACGGGGTGAGCAGGCCGTGATCGGGCCGGGGGGCGAAGTCCAGCGTCATGCGGACCCGGCCGGTGAGCCCCTCCACCCGACGCAGCAGCACCGCCGGGGAGTTCATCCCCAGCTCGTGCCCCCGGGCACCGGTCTCGGCGGCCAGCGCGTCGGTCACCGCGACGCTGCCCTCCGGGGTGTGGTGCACGGTGCGCAGCACCAGGGTGTCCGGCAGGTAGGCCCGCTCCACCCGGTGCCCGGCGTGACCGGCCGCGGCCGGCACCAGCCGCCAGTGCCCGGCGTCGGGGTCGAGCAGCCGGCCGAACACGGCCCGGCCGTCGAACCGGTCCGGGCACCACCAGTCGATCGAGCCGTCCCGACCGACCAGGGCCCCCGACCGGCAGTCGGAGAGGAATCCGTAGTCGGAGATCGCCGGCTGGTCCACCCGCTTCGGGTACCCGGTTCCGCGCGGGTCAGGCCGGTCGGCCGGGTGGGCGGGGCGCGTCCCGGATCAGGGTGCCGCCCCGCCCATCCGACCGACGGCCGGACGGCTCACGAGGTGGGCGGTTCGTCCTCGCCCGCGGCCTCCGCCGCGTCGGCCTCCTCCTTGGTCCGGTGCACCGCCTGGTCGGCGTGCTCCGGCGGCCCGTAGACGGTGTAGAGGACCAGCGGGTTCGGGCCGGTGTTGACGAAGTTGTGCTTGGTGCCGGCCGGCACCACGACCAGGTCGCCCTGGACGACCTCGCGCTTCTCGCCGGCCACCCGGGCTTCGCCGGTGCCGCTGACGAAGGTGAGGATCTGGTCGATGTCCTCGTGGACCTCCTCACCGATCTCACCACCCGGGGGGATGGTCATGATCACCAGCTGGGTGTGCTCACCGGTCCACAGCACCCGCCGGAAGTCCGGGCTCTTCTCGGCGACGGTCGCGATCGTGAAATGCTCCATGCCGCACTTCATACCCGCTGCCGACCGCCGCCACGCCGCGACTCGCAGATGGTGGAATTCTCCACCGGCCCGGGGTTTGGATCCCCCGGCAAGGGGGATCGAGAAGTCGACCGGGCGGAGTCGCCCGGTCGAGCCAGGTCCCCGCCGGCGTACCGCCGTACGGCTGCGGTGGTGGGAGACGGCCAGAGCGCGGCGACGTTCCGACCCACGGTCGAGCGGCGCCGTGCGCTCGTGTCCGGATCCCGGCCGTCCGCCCGGCCGGCCGGGAAACTGTCCGATCTTGGACAGTGGTCGCCCGGAAAACCCGCTGACCTGCGACGGAAGCCACCGGTGTCGACGGTGTCCCGGTCGCGGGCAGCGGAGCGTCGCTAGGCTGAGGTATGGCGCCCGCCCACGAGGGCCGGGTGGCGGAACCGGTCTACCGCCCCATCCTCGCCAACCGACGGGGTGAGCTGGAGGCGCTCAGCCACCTCGACGGCGCGGTCGCGCCACTGCTCGCCCCGGTCATCAACCTGTCCATACTGGACTCGCACGTCCTCGACATTCTCGGGCGACTGCCCGACGGCCTGGTCCCGGCGGTCGACGTCACCGCCCTGCCGGACGGGCCGGAGACCGAACTGACCCGCTGGGGCGTACCGCTGGTGCCGGTGATCGGACTCAGCGAGAGCAGCCGTCGGCTGGTCACCCACGGTGCGGCGGCACGGACCCTCGCCCACCGCGCGGTGGTCCGGTTGCGGGTCGCCGCGGACCGGTCCGGCCCGGACGCCGCGACCGCCGCCGTGGAGCGGATCTGGCGGCTCACCCGACTGCTGCCCGAGCAGTGCGACCTGCTCGTCGACGCCGGCGACGTGTGCTGCCCGGCCGACGTGCGGGTCACCGGTCCCCGGGTCCGACGACTGCTGGACTGGGCCCGCCGGCACGCGTGGCGCTCGGTCAGCGTGGCGGCCGGCGGGATGCCCGCCACGCTGTCCCGCCTGCCCACCGACGAGCCGGTACGCCTCGACCGCTGGGACTGGCAGCTCTGGCGGGACCTCGCCGACCTGGGCGTCGGTTACGGCGACTACGGCGTCGGCCCGGCGGTGCGCGGTGGGGACCAGCCGGCCGAGCGGCTGCCCACCATCTGCTACACCGCCGACGGGGCCTGGTGGGTGTACCGCTGGTCCCGTCGGGGCGGCCGGGGCGACGACCGGTTCGCCGACCTGTGCCGCACTTTGGTCACCGCGCCGCACTGGCCGGCGACCGGGGCGGGCTACTCCTGGGGTGACCACGAGATCCTCCGCCGGGCCCGGCGGTCGGCCGGTGCCGGGTCCCCGGCCAACTGGGTCGCGTGGAGCACGTCGCACCACCTGGCGTACGTCCTGAACGCCCTGCGGGAGCCGGGCGGCACGGCCCGGTCCGGCCCTTGGCGGGACGACCCGGCGCACCCCCAGCGCGGGCGACCCGGCCGGCCGCACCGGGGCGGCGCGGCGCGACGGGCGGGTTGACCGGCCCTACTGCTTGTCGGTGAAGCCGAACTGGATGACACCCTCCTCGTCGACGGACGCGTCCACCGAGGCGTCGCCGAGCAGCTCGGCGGCGTCGGAGTCGAGGAAGATCCGCGCGCCCTGGTTGTCGACCACGTGATCGCCCTCGACCGGCTCGGCGACCAGTTCGACGGTGAGCGAACCGGCCTGGGCGTCGGCGGCGATACGCACCCCGCCGTCGTCGGCGACGTCCTGCTGGGTGGCGAGGTCACGGATGACCAGCACGGCGTTGTCGGTCATGGTGAGCATGGTGGAACTCCTCGTGGATTCTGGGATTCGCGACGCGGACCGGGAGCGGCCCGCCGACGAGCACACGTCGGAGGCGATGGGAGGGGCGAGCGGTCACCGCCGCCGCAGGCAGGGGCCGACAACGGGCCCCGTCCCGACCCACGTTGCCCGCTGCGGCGGCATCCGTCAAATAGAGCACCGTCTGTTCACGACCGGGCCGGACACCGGTCGAGGGTGGTTCACCGAAACGCCGGCGCGAGCCCCGGCGGGCGTGCTAGACGGCCCGGGGCGGAGGATGCGTTTTCCCAGGTGAGAGACGTTATGCGTCCCTATGCTCGGGGAATGAACGACATCCGCCGCTACGCGGTCGAGTTCCTGGGCACCCTGCTGCTGGTGTTCTTCGGGGTGGGCGCCGCGGTCGCGGCGCGGGTGCAGGGCGGCGTGGTCGTGGTGGCCCTGGCGTTCGGGTTCACCATGCTCGCGATGGTCTACACGCTCGGTCCGATCTCCGGCAGCCATCTCAATCCGGCGGTCACCCTCGGGGTACTGCTGTCCGGGAAGATCTCGCTGCTGGGCGCGGTCGCGTACTGGATCGCGCAGTTCGCCGGCGCGACCGTGGCGAGCTTCGTCCTCTGGGGACTGACCCGGTGGGGTGACGTGGTCGACCAGACCGGAGCCCTGGGCACCAACGGGTACGGAGCGCACATCAACCGCGGCGGCGCGGCCGTCCTGGAGGTCGCCCTGACCTTCCTGTTCGTCCTGGTCGTCCTGGTGGTCACCAGCCGCACCGAGAACGCGGCGGTCGCCGGCACCGCGATCGGCCTGGCGCTGGCCACGGCGCACCTGGTGGGCATCACCCTGGACGGCACGTCGGTCAACCCGGCCCGGTCCTTCGGACCGGCGATCTTCGAGGGTGGCGCGGCGCTGCGGCAACTCTGGGTCTTCATCGTCTTCCCGCTGCTCGGCGGGGCGCTCGCCGCCCTGGTGGCACCACTGGTCACCGGGCACGGCGGGCGGTACCGGGGCGAGCCCGAGGAGCCGGCCCCGGCCACCCGGTGACGGTCGGGCGTCAGGCGCGTTCCAGCACCACGACGGGTATCTCCCGGTCCGTCTTCGCCTGGTAGTCGTCGTACGCGGGCCAGATCCGGGCCATCTCCGACCACATCCGTGGCTTCTCCGCGGCGGTGGCGGTACGCGCCCGGGCGGTGAACGTGTCCGCGCCGACCTGCACCCGCACCAGCGGTTCGTCCAGCAGGTTGAGGTACCACGCGGGGTGCTTCGGGTCGCCGCCCTGGGAGGCCACCACCAGATAGCCGTCGCCCTGGCGACCGTAGATGAGCGCGGTCCGCCGCAGCTTGCCGCTCCGTCGGCCCCGGGTGGTCAGCAGCAGCGTGAAGACGCCCGGCCGCCACTCGTGCCCCTCCGCGCCGTCGGTCTCGACGTACCGTCGGATGTGGTTGGCCACCCAGCCCGCGGGGCTGTCCACCACCTGTTCGCTCGCCGTCATCGGTCCTCCGCCTTCTCGCGTCCGTACGTCGTGATCACGCTACTCCCGGCGACCCCTACCGGCGCGGTGAACGTGGACCGGGGGCCGGTCCCGGTCAGCGCAGTGCGACGGCCTGAAGGCCGACACCGCCGCACTCCTCGGTGAAGACCTCCTCGGCCGTCCAGGTCAGCACCAGGCGGGCGCCCGGTGGGGCCTGGAAACGGATCGTGAAGTCGGCCGTCCGGCTGGTGTGCGGATCCTCCAGCCGCACCGTGCGGGTCGGGCCGCCGGTGGAGAGCCGGGCGTCCAGCCGGCCCCGGGCCATCCACAGTCCGGCGTACAGGTGCACGGTCCGCACCTCGCCGCTGCTGGCCACGGCGAGCGCGACGCCGTTGCCCGCGCCGCAGGTGTACACACCGTTCGCGGTGCCGTCGGCCGCGTTCACCGGATCGCCGTCCCGCCAGCGGAACAACTCCTGACTGACCGTCCAGACGTCCCGCTCGCCGGCACCGCCCTCGTCGCGGATCTCACCGGAGCCGCCGCGCTTGCGGACCACACCCTCCCCGCCGGCACCGCGGAGTCCCCAGTGGACCCAGTCGCGGGAACCGACCGCGGTCAGGTCCACCTCGGCGGGCACCTCCGCCCGGCCGACGGTGAGCACCGGTGGCGCGGGCGGCGACGGGCGGGGTGACGGCGGCGCCGGCGGCGGGCTCGGTGCTTGTTGCCGCGGGCGCAGACCCGGCGAGGCCGCGGCGGTCGGGTCGCGGCCCTCCACGACGGGGAAGGCGCTCGGCCGGTTGACCCGGGCCGGGACACCCCCGGGGCCTTCGGCGTCGTCCGGACCGGAACCCGACCGCGCGTCGACGTAGACGACCAGGCCGGCCAGGAGGACGAGGACGATCAGCCCTTCGAGGGCCAGTCGGCGGCGACGTCGGATCCGGGCCGACCTCCGAAGGTCACTGCGGGTCCGGCCCGGCGGCACCGCGGGGGCACCGAGCCGGGAGCCCGGCGTACGGTCCGACCGGCTGAGGGGCGACTCTCCAGCGCCTCCGGGTGGGACGTCATGCTCCGCCACCGGCTCTCCACTCCCCGCCGGCCGTGCCCGATCCGGCGAACGTGACGTCCGTTCTGAGGGGGTTCACGTTGGCACGGATCGGACTTTTCCGCCAGCCGGCAACCGTTTGGCGTGTCCCGTTCGTTACCGAACGAGATGCGACCGTCCCGGCGGCCCCGCCTCAGCTACGCAGGACGTTGGCATAGATCAGCCATGCCAGCGCCGACTTCGCCCCGAGGCTCAGCAGGATGTACGACACCTCGCCGTACCGGTAGTCCCGCCAGGGTCCGCGCTGCGCGTACTGCAACGCCATGTTCACCGCGAAGCTGGCGAACAGCAGGAACTGCACGATGATGATCGCCCACACGAAGCCGGGGATCTCCGGCGGCTCGGCGACGTACGCGGCGATGGCGAGCCAGGGCGCCAGCCCGACCAGCGTGCCGAACCAGAAGGCACTCCAGTCCGCCCGTCCCGGCGTCTGCTGCCGCTCCATCAGCAGGCCGAAGAGGATCATCGCCGTGTTCGCCGCGAACAGACCGATCACCGCCGCCAGGTCCCGGATGCCGACGAACAGTCCGATCAGAACGATCATGATGGAGGCGCTGACCGAGTACTCGATCCAGCGGGCGTAGTTGGACCGGCGGTCGAGGTTGCCCTCGTACCAGCGCCGGATGCCGGGCGCGGCGCAGAGGAAGTGGTCGACGGCGGCCAGCAGCAGGAACACCGCCACCGCCGGGCCGATCGGGATCCGGAACACGGTCTCCGGCAGGGTGCCGGCGCGCAGGGTCACCGGGTCGGCGGTCAGGTACGAGGCGGTGACCGGCAGTTCCAGACCGTTGCTGGCCGCCCACATCCACAACCCCTCGGCGGCCAGCAGGACACCCACCGCCACGTTGAACCAACGCAACCGTCGGTAGCGGTCGGACCGGTCGGTCACCTGCTGGGCCATGAACGCACGATAGGCGCTGTGAGCTGCTCTTTCCGGTGCTCGCGCGTCGTTCGCCCGACCGGGTCAGCCCAGCCGGAAGCCGAGCGTCTGCACGAGCACCACGGCCTGTTCGGCGTCGATGAGCGCGCCGGCCCGCCGCACCTCGGTCGGGTCGAGCGCGGTGAGGTCACTGCCGCGCAGGTCCGCGCCGGACAGGTCGGCCCGGAGCAACTGGCCGCCGGACAGGTCCACGCCGGAGACCGTGGCGCCGCTCAGGTCGGCCCCGGTCAGGTCGACCTCGCGCATCCGGACCCCGGTGAACCGGGCCCCCCGCAGGTCGGCGCCGGTCAACGTCGCGAACGACCAGTCGCCGCCGTCGACCGTCAGCGGTCGCAGGTCGCACTGGTCGAAGACGCTGCCGACCAGCTTGCAGCCGGTGAACTGCGCGTCGAAGAAGGAGCAGCGGCGGAACACGCACCGGGTGAAGGCCGAGTCGACGTGCCGGGAGGCGTTGAACGTGGTGGTGCCGAAGGTGCATCCGGTGAAGGTCGCGCCCCGACTGAGCGCCTCGGTGAGGTCCACGTCGAAGAATTCGCAGCCGACGAAGTGCCGGTCGATCAACTCCTCCGCGTACCAGTCGTCGTGGCGGAAGGTGGCACCCTCGGTCGGCTCCGGCATGTCGCCAGACTAGGAGCGGGTAACGACGGCCACCCTTCCGGTCCGGCCGTACCGGCCGGTAGGTTCGCGGACGTGAGCGTTGCACGCACCATCGACCCGGACCAGATCGGCTTCGACCCGGCCCGCCTCGGGCGGATCGACGACCACTTCGGCCGCTACGTCGACGACGGTCGGCTCCCCGGCTTCCAGGTCGTGGTCACCCGCCGCGGCGAGGTCGCCCACTCCTCGACGTACGGGCTGCGGGACGCCGAGAAGGGGCTGCCGGTCGAGCCGGACACGCTCTGGCGGATCTACTCGATGACCAAGCCGGTCACCTCGGTCGCGGCGATGACGCTGTGGGAGGAGGGCCGGTTCGAGCTGACCGACCCGATCAGCCGCTGGCTGCCGGAGTTCGCCGACCTGCGGGTCTACTCCAAGGGGTCGACGCTCAAGCCCTACACGGTGCCGGCGGTCGAACCGATCCGGGTGTGGCACCTGCTCACCCACACCGCCGGCCTCACCTACGGCTTCATGCAGACGTCAGTGGTCGACGGTCTCTACCGGGCCGCCGGCTACGACCTGCACCCTCCGGCGGACGTCGACCTGGCCACCGCCTGCGCGGCGTTCGGTGAGCTGCCGCTGCTGTTCCAGCCGGGCACCCGGTGGGGCTACTCGGTCGCCACCGACGTGCTCGGCCGGCTGGTCGAGGTGGTTTCCGGCCAGAGCCTGGACGCCTTCCTCACCGACCGGATCCTCCGCCCGCTGGGCATGACCGACACCCACTGGTACGTCGAGGGCGAGGCCGCCGAACGGCTCGCCGCGCTGTACGCGCCGGACGCGCGCACCGGGCGGGCGTTCCGCTACGACAAGCTGGGGGCGCTGGCGTACGAGAAGCCGGCCCTGCTCTCCGGCGGTGGCGGGTTGATCAGCACCGCCGGCGACTACCACCGCTTCACCCAGGCGCTGCGGCGCGGCGGGGAACTGGACGGGGTACGCCTGCTCGGGCCGCGCACGGTCCGCTTCATGACCCGCAACCACCTGCCCGGCGGGCAGGACCTGGACACGCTGTCCACCGGCGGGTTCGCCGAGACCACGCTGGAGGGCGTGGGGTTCGGGCTCGGCTTCGCGGTGATCGACGATCCGGTCCCGAGCCGGGTGCCGAGCAGCGTCGGCGAGTACTACTGGGGCGGGGTGGCGAGCACCGCCTTCTGGGTGGACCCGGCCGAGGAGATCACCGCGCTGTTCTTCACCCAGTTGCTGCCGTCGAGCACGTGGCCGATCCGGTCGCAGCTACGCCAGCTGGTCTATTCCGCCCTGGTCGATTAGGGCCGCTCGGGATCGCCGTTCCCACCGCGCGCGGCGGACCCGGTCCCTAGCCTGAGGTCGTGGGCAACATCGTGGTTTTCGGGGCGGGTGGCACGGCCGGGTCGCGGATCTGCGCGGAGGCTTTCGACCGGGGGCACCGGGTCGTCGCGGCGGTCCGCCGGCCGGAGGCCACCTCGTACCTGCCGGCCGGGGTGCGGGTGGTCACCGGGGACGTCACCAGCGAGCGGAGCGTACGGGATGTCGCGCCGGACGCGGACGCGCTGGTGGTGGCGGTCGGCGGCGGCGAGCGCGATCTGTGGCTCGACGCCGCGCGAGCGCTGGTCGGTGCGCTGCGTGACATGCCGGCGGCGCCCCGGATCGTCCACGTCGGCGGCGGGTCGACGTTGCTGACGCGCAAGGGCACCCGGTTCCTGGACGAGCCGGACTTCCCCGAGGAGTACCGCGAGGCCGCGCGGGGTCAGGCCGCCGCCCTGGACTACTACCGCTCCTCGGCCGACGGGGTGCGCTGGACCTACGTCTCCCCGCCGCCACTGGAGTTCCACCCCGGTGAGCGCACCGGGCACTACCGGGTCGGCGGCGACGAGCCGGTCACCGACCACGAGGGCCGCTCGGTGCTGACGTACGAGGACCTGGCGGTGGCGGTGGTGGACGAGATCGAGACCCCGCGCTTCGAGAACACCCGCTTCGCGGTGGCCTACTGAGCGACGGGTCCGCCGGTGCCGTCAGTCGGCGAGGCGGGCCGGGAAGCCGCCGGTGGCGATCGGGCCCCACGCGTCGACGGTGACCCGGATCAGCGCCTTGCCCTGGCGGACCATCGCCGCCCGGTACTCGTCCCAGTCCGGGTGCTCGCCGGAGATGCTGCGGAAGTAGTCGACCAGCGGTTCCAGCGCCGCCGGCAGGTCCAGCACCTCGGCGGTGCCGTCGACCTGCACCCAGGGCCCGTTCCAGTCGTCGGAGAGGACGCACGCGGAGACGCGAGGGTCGCGGCGGATGTTGGCGACCTTGGCCCGCTCCGGGTAGGTGGAGATCACCAGCCGTCCCTCGGCGTCCACCCCGGCGGAGACGGGCGAGGACTGCGGCCGGCCGTCGGCCCGGGTGGTGATCAGGATGACCCGGTGCCGGGGGCGGAGGAACTCGGTCAGCGCACTGCGCTCGACCCGGGTGTTCGTCGCGATGCTGCGTGCCATCGGTCGGTTCTACCAGGAGACGCCGTCGCCGGCACGGCGGACCGGCGGCGCGGGCGCGGCTCCGGCGCGGCGCGGGCGCGGCTCCGGCGCGGCGCGGGCGCGGTGCAGACTCAGCGCGGGCGCGGCGCGGGCCGCGCGGCGGTGGGCTGGGCGGGCACCCGGGGCCGGGCCGGCGGTCGCCAGGCCCGGCCGTTGGCATAGATGATCCGGAAGCCGAGGTACGACGCCAGCGGTGCCCAGTGCGCCGAGCCCATCCGCAGTTCGGCGGCGTTGTGCCGCTGCCCGTTGGCCAGCACGTCGAGCAGAACGGTTTCGAAGGCGGCCGATTCGACCCAGTCGACCTCGCGGGTGAAACCGCAGATCAGGGCGGCTCCGGTGGCGTCGAGGAAGTCCCGGAGGACGGCGTCCGACGCACGCAGCACCGAGCAGCTGCCGAAATAGAGCCGGCGCCCGTCGCCGCGCCCGGCCATCAGTTCGGCGACCTCGGCGAGTTCCACCGATTCCCAGTCGGTGAGGCAGAGGCGGCTGGGCTCGCCGTGCATGGCGAAGAAACCGACCCGGAAGTCGGCGTACTGCTTGAGCAACCAGCGGTCGATGAAATAGAACAGCTCGTCGCGGGTGGCGGCGTCCTTGTGGATGAAACGGATCTTGCCGAGCCGCTCCAGCAGTTCCAGGGTGGGCAGGACCGACCCGCGCTCGTTCAGGTCACGGTGCCACTGTCCCTCGACGCAGAAGACGCCTCCGCGCGCCACGTCGCCACCTCCCCGTCCACCCCGCCGGCGCTGACGTTACCGGCTGGCCGGCGCACGTGAGCATGACCCTCGGTGTGGTCGACTGCGAGCTTCGGCGGGTTGTCGCATTTCTGGCCCGCTTGCGCGGCGAATGGGCGTTTCGCAAAAGAGGGTAATTCCCAGGTGGGACTCAGGAACGACGGTTCGTGAGGACAATTCTCGTTAATTGCCGCCAAACGCCCGACGCAGTGCCAGGGTGGGAAAGGCGGGACGTCCTGGCTGATGTCCCGAAGGCCACCCCATTCGCTCTCCTATCGGGAGGACTTCTGTGCGCGTACACACCTTGAAGCGGGCGGTTGTCGCATTGGCCCTGGCGTTGCCGGGTGCCGCGATCGCCACCGTGGTCGCCGCGCCAGCGGCCCACGCCGACGGCTGCTACACCTGGACCCGCAACCTCTACCAGGGGCGCTCCGGCAACGACGTCCGTCAGCTCCAGCTCCGCGTCGCCGGCTGGGCCGGCAACCGCGACATCGTGGAGAACGACGGCATCTTCGGTCCGAAGACCGCCGCCGCGGTCCGCCGGTTCCAGTCCGCGTACGGCATCCGCGTCGACGGCGTCGCCGGACCGCAGACCTTCGCCAAGCTGTACCAGATCCAGGACAACGACTGCACGCCGCGGCACTTCAGCTGGACCGAGATGGACGACGGCTGCGGCCGGGGTGGCTGGACCGGCGGGCCGCTCACCCCCGCCGAGACCCGGCAGAACGCCCTGCGCACCATGTGGAAGCTGGAGGCGATGCGCAAGAGCCTGGGCGAGCGGCCCCTCTACGTCACCAGCGGCTTCCGCAGCCGGGCGTGCAACAGCCAGGTCGGCGGCGCGTCGGACAGCCAGCACCTGTACGGCAACGCCGCCGACGTGGTCTCCGGTACCCGGTCGCTGTGCGACGTCGCCCGCGACGCGCGCAGCCGCGGGTTCAGCGGGATCTACGGGCCGGGCGCCCCGGACCACGACGACCACGTGCACGTGGACTCCCGGCGGGAGAACAACCGGGACAACACCTCCAACACCACCCGCTGGTCCGCGCCGGACTGCGGGGTTCGCTGAGCGACACCGCACCGACGCCGGCCCGGACCAGGAGGGGGGAACCTCGGCCCGGGCCGGCGTCGTCTCCGCCCCGGGCGGCGAAGCGGGCGTACCTCCGCTCAGCTGGCCCGGGGCCAGCGCGGCGCGGCGGCGGGGGGCGCCACCGGCCGGCCGGGGTAGCCGGGCCGGACCGCCGGCCGGGCGCCGGGCACGACCGCCCGGGGCACCGGCTGCGCGCGGACCGCGTGTCCGCCGGCGGCGGTACGCGACGGATAGGCAGCCGGCGTCCGGGCCGGGGCGGGCCCGTTGACCGTGAACGGGAAGGGCACGTGCACGAACGGGTTGCCGTGCCGCACCAGGGCGTCGATCTGACGCTCGTTGAGCCCGTGCTCGGTGAGCACGCGCCGACCCCAGCGGTGCAGCCGGCACGGATACGACGCGCCGTCGTTGCGGCACAGCGGCCCCGACGGCCATTCCTCCGCCGCGTGCACGACGACCGCCCGGACCGCGAGCCGGACGTCCTCGGGTGTCAGCGGTGTCGGCACCGGCACCTCACCCAGAATCTGATCGATGGGATCCGTCGACTGCTCACCAACTCGCACGGCAGGCCTCCCGCAGCTCCGGTAGTGGTGCGACTGATGCGCCGCACCGCATCCTCGTGCAGTGGTACGGCTCCCACCCGGGGAAGGTTCAATCCCGGTACGCGGTCAGCAGATCCCCCGGCGTCAGCGCCCTTACCCCGTCGGCGGTGACGCCGCTGCGCGACACCGCCACCAGCGGTACGTCGTCGTCCGCCCCGGGTAGCCGGGACCGGTGCGACAGCAGTTCTCCCAGGTCGTGAGCATCGAAGGGGCGTTGCTCCAACCATTTGACGGAACCCACGAAGGTGATCCGCTTCGCCACCGGCCCACGATCGGCACCCACCAGGTCGATCTCCGGGTCGTTGGTCCGCGTCCAGTAGCCGCCCACCACGTCGCTGCCCGGCGGCAGCAGTCCGTCGGGCAACCTGCGCAGGGCCTCCCGCACCAGCGGCTCGACCGCCCGGCCACGCCAACTCGTCCACGACGACGCGATCCGGGACAGCGTCAGGTCACCGCGACCACGTTCGATCTCGGGCAGGTACGGACCGAGGAACGACAGCCAGAAGCGGAGGTACGGGTCCGCGACCGCGTACCGGGTCTCCCGGGACGGTCGGGTGGACAGCGGCACGGTGACCTCGACGACACGCTTGTCGGTCAGTGCCCGCAGGGCCCGGGTCAGGGACGCCTGGGGCAGGTCCCCGGCGGCGCGGGCGATCAGGGAGAACGTGCGCTCGCCGGACCCGATCGCCCGGAGCACCAGACCGGCCTGGGAGGCGGTCGGGAACTCCGCGGCCAGCGCCCGCTCCCCGCTGACGATCAGGGCCGAGGTCGGATCGGTGACCGCCTCGGCGAGGTAGTCGCGCAGCGACGAGCCGGTCGGCCACTCGTCGAGGATCAGCGGCAGACCACCGGTGACGAGCTGGGCGTCGAAGGCGTCGGCCGGCGGCAGGTCGAGCATCTCGCCGACGTCGGCCGGGCTCAGCGGCGGAACGACCATCTCGGTGGCCCGCTGGTGGAACGGCCGGCCGTACGCGTTGAGGGCCTCCATCATCGCCAGGTCCGATCCGACACACACGAGCAGGACCGGCCGCCGCGACAGTTCCCGGTCGAAGACCTTCTGGAGTGTCCCCTCGAAGCCCGGGTCGGTGGCGATCAGGTACGGCATCTCGTCGAGGACCACCACGCTCGGACGGTCCGCCGGCAACGCGGAGGCGAGCAGGGTGAGTGCCGCGTCCCAGGTCCGGGGTTGCTGGGCGGCGAAAAGGGTCGCTCCGGGCAGGCTCGACGAGGCCACCGCCTCGACGAAGAGGGCGAGGTCGGCGGCCACGGTGGGCTGCGCGGAGGCGGTGAAGAACACGTGCGGGACGTCCGCCCGTTCGACGAACTCCTCGACCAACCGTGACTTGCCGACCCGTCGACGACCGCGCATGAGCAGCGCGCGGCCCGGCCGGCCGGCCCGGCCGCCCCGGCGCACGCGCGCCAGCGTGGCGTCGAGCTGGGACAGCTCCCGTCCCCGTCCGACGAAGCCGTCCACCGGTCACCTCACACTCTCATCGGTGAAACACTCATCAGTGAGTGTATCCGAGACGAGGGCCGGTGACGGTCAGGCCAGGTCGGCGTCGTGCACCAGCAGGGCGACCTGGACCCGGTTGTTCAGGTCGAGCTTGACCAGCAGCCGGGACACGTACGCCTTGACCGTGGCGACGCTCATGAACAGCTCGGCGGCGATCTCCGCGTTGGTACGCCCGGCACCCACGCAGACCGCGACCTCCCGTTCCCGCTCGCTGAGCCCACCGAGCAGCCGCAGTGCCCGCTCCCGCCGCCGGTCCGTCCCGCCGGCCGGGCCGGGCGCGGTCACCCGGTCGATCAGCCGCCGGGTGACCGTCGGGGAGAGGGTCGGCTCACCGGCCGCCACCCGGCGTACCGCCCGGACGATCTCGGCCGGCGGGGTGTCCTTGAGCAGGAAACCGGCCGCCCCGGCGCGCAGCGCCCGCAGCACCTGCTCGTCGGCGTCGAAGGTGGTCAGCACCAGCACCTCCGGCGGGGACGGTGTCGCCCGCAGCGCCTCGGTGGCGGCCAGTCCGTCGAGCCGGGGCATCCGGATGTCCATCAGCACCACGTCCGGGCGGCAGGCGGCGACCGCCTCGGGCACCTCGGAGCCGTCCGCGGCCTCCCCCACCACCCGGACGTCCGGCACCCCGCCGAGGATCATCGACAGTCCGGCCCGGACCAGCGCGTCGTCGTCCACGATCAGCACCCGTACCGGCGGGGTGTCCGGGACCGCCGGGGTCACGCCGGCCACGGCAGCCACGCGGCGAGGCGGAAGTCGCCCGCGTCGTCCCGCCCGTACTCCAGATGGCCACCGGCGAGGCTGACCCGCTCGGCGACGCCGACGAGCCCGGTGCCGGTGCCGGGAATGTCCGTCCCGGCCCCACCCACCGGCCAGCGGTTGCGGACCTCGACCCGCAGCCCCTCCCCCGGCCCGCCGGACAGCTCCACCGCTACCCGCGCCCCGGCGGCGTGCTTACGGGCGTTGGTCAGGCCCTCCTGGACGATCCGGTACGCGCTGCGCCCGACCGCCGCCGGCACCCGGTCCGCACCGGTCACCCGGTCGCTGGCCTCGACCCGTACGCCGGCCGACCGGGACTCGCCGAGCAGTGTGGGCAGGTCGGCCAGGGTGGGCTGGGGGCGGTCCGGGGCCGCCTCGGCGGGCACCTCCGCGCGGAGCACCCCGATCACCTCGCGCAGGTCCTCCAGCGCCGAGTGGGCACTGGAGCGGATCACGCCGGCCGCCCGCGCCACCTCCTCCGGCGGTGCGTCCGGGCGGAACTCCAGGGCGCCGGCATGCAGGCTGAGCAGCGAGATCCGGTGCGCGAGCACGTCGTGCATCTCCCGGGCGATCCGGGTGCGCTCGACCTGCCGGGCCTGCGCCACCCGCAACCGCTGCTCGGTCTCCGCCCGCTCGGCGCGCTCCCGCAGTGACACGATCAACTGCCGGCGGGCCCGCACGAACATGCCCCAGGCCAGCACACAGAGGCTGATCACCACCCCCCACGCCGTCGCCGCCCAGTACGACATGGTCAGGTCCGGACGGGCGAGTCCGAAGACGAAGTTGGTGACCAGGCCGGCGGCGGTGACGGCCAGCGCGACGGCCGTCCGGCGGTGCACCACCACGGTGAAGTAGAGCACCAGCAACGGCACCGCCGCCGCCACCGAGACCGCGGACAACGGCAGGGTGGCCAGCGTCAGGGCGACCGGCCAGCGGCGACGCCACCAGAGCAGCACGCAACAGAGCAACCCCGCGGCGCCGTCCAACGGCACCATCCACCGCTCCGGCAGCGGCGCGGCGAAGCTCGGGTCCGGGGACGCGGCGTCGAGGGTGGCCGCCGCCACCCACCCCAACGAGAGCAGCAGGAACAGGATGTCCACCACCCAGTCGCGGGCGGTGCGCCGGATCCGGCCCGGCGCCGCCGTCAGCGACCCCGGCAGCAGCCAGGGATGCTCCGGTACTGCCGCGCTGGTCACGCCGCCAATGCTAGGCAGGTCCGGACCGACCCGGACAGCTACCAAAGTCGAGACCCACCGTCGACCGTCGGCCGCTGCCGGTGACCGGGTGGCGCGCGCACGCTGACCCGCATGATCGCCGCAGAACACCTCACCAAGCGGTACGGACGGCACACCGCCGTGGACGACGTGTCGTTCCGCTGCGAACCGGGCACCGTCACCGGATTCCTCGGGCCCAACGGCGCCGGCAAGTCCACCACCATGCGGATGATCTGCGGGTTGACGCCGCCGACCGCCGGGACCGCCACCGTGGCCGGCCGGCCCTACCGGGGGCTGCCCAACCCGGGGCGGGAGGTCGGCGTCCTGCTCGACGCGTCCGCCCAGCACGCCGGTCGGACCGGGCGGGAGGTGCTCACCGTCGCCGCCGCGACGATGGGCGTCGAGCGGCGGAAGGTGGCCGCCGCACTCGACCGGGTCGGGTTGGACGGGGCCGCCGCGCGGCGGCGGGTGCGGGCGTACTCGCTGGGGATGCGGCAGCGGCTCGGTTTGGCGCACGCGCTGCTGGGCGACCCCCGGATCCTGATCCTGGACGAGCCGGCGAACGGGCTGGACCCGGAGGGGATCTTCTGGATGCGCGGGCTGCTGCGTGACTTCGCCGACCGGGGCGGCACCGTCCTGCTCTCCTCCCACCTGCTGCGCGAGGTGGAGGCGGTCGCGGACCGGCTGGTGGTCATCGGGGGTGGCCGGGTCGTGGCGCAGGGCGGCAAGGACGAGTTGCTCGGCGGGACCGGTACCCGGGTGCGCGCCCGGGACCTGCCCGGCCTACGGCGCGCCCTGGACACCGCCGGCCTCGCCGCCGCCGCGTCCGGCACCGACGGATCCCTGCTGGTGTCCGCCGGGCCGGACGCGGTCGGGCAGGCCGCCGCCGACGCCGGGATCGCGCTCACCGAGCTGCGCCCCGCCGGCGACGGCGGCCTGGAGCAACTCTTCCTCACCCTCACCACCGTCGACACCGCCCGGGAGGCCGTCCGATGACCGGCACCACCGCCGCCGCACCCGCCGTCGCGCCGCCGGCTCCCCCGGAGGTACGCGGACCGTCCCTGCTCCGGCTCACCGGGGTGGAACTGCGCAAGCTCGCCGACACCCGGGCCGGCGCGTGGTTGCTCGCCACCATCGCGCTGATCACCGTGGCCCTGGTGGTGGCACAATTGATCTGGGCGCCGGACGCCGACCAGACCTTCGCCGCCTTCTTCGTCTTCTCGCTGCTGCCCACCGGGTTCCTGCTGCCGGTGCTCGGCATCCTCTCGGTGACCGGTGAGTGGTCGCAGCGCACCGCGCTGACCACCTACGCGCTGGTGCCCCGACGGGAACGGGTGATCGCCGCGAAGCTGGTCGCGGTGACGCTGGCGGCCGTCGCCTCCATCCTCACCAGCCTGGGTGCCGCCGCGATCGGCACCCTCGCCACCGGGTTCACCGGCGGGGCCGGCGACTGGCGGATCGAGGGCTCGCTGGTGCTGCACGCGCTGGTGATCCAGGTGGCCAACGTGCTGATGGGCGCGGCGTTCGGCCTGCTGCTGCTGAACACCCCGCTGGCCATCGTCGGCTTCCTGCTGCTGCCGACGCTCTGGTCGGTGCTGGGCGGCCTGATCCGCCCGCTACGGGGTCCGGCCGGCTGGCTGGACACCGGCCGCACCATGGAGCCGTTCTTCACCCCGGACGTGACCGCCGGGCAGTGGGCCCGGCTCGGGGTGTCGCTGCTGGTGTGGCTGGTCGTACCGCTGCTCGCTGGTCTCCTGCGGACCCTACGGCGGGAGGTGGCGTGATGGCCGGCGGACCGGGCGACCCGATCGTGGTGGACGGCGGCCGGAGCGAGCTGGCGGTGCTGTGGGCCGGCCTACCGGCGGTCGGCGCCGCCGCCGGATGGGTGCTGGCCGCCACCGCCGACTGGCTCGCCGAGCTGCGGTGGATCCCGATGCGGGGCCTGTTCAGACTCATCGACCGGCTGCCCGACCACACGGCCCTGCTGGCCGCGGTGGCGGTCGGCGTGCTCGGCGGGCTGGTGGTCGCCGCCGTCGGCACCGCCGAACGGGTCGTCGTGACGGTCGGCCCGGAGCGGGTCCGGCTGCGTCGCCGGGGCTCCGACCGGGAGGTGCCCCGGCGGGACGTGCACACCGCGTACGTCGACGGGAAGGACCTGGTCCTGCTCGCCGCCGACGGCGCGGAACTGGCCCGGGAGCGCACCGACCTGTCGGCCGACCGGCTCCGGGACGCGTTCCGGGGGCACGGCTGGCGGTGGGCGGACGCCGACCCGCACCGGGACGCGTACCGGCGTTGGGTGCCGGACCTGCCCGGGTTGCCGCCGGCCGCGGACGCGCTGCTGCGGGCCCGGCAGCGGGCCCTGGAGGCCGACAAGGGCGGCGAGGCGCGGGAACTGCGGGGCGAGTTGGCCCGCTGCGGGGTGGTGGTGCGCGACGACGGCCGCCGGCAGTACTGGCGGTTGACCCGGTCGGGAGGCGAGGACGCCACTTCGCCTGAGCCGGAGGGCGGCGGGCGGTAGCGTCGGTCTGGAGAACCGGCCCGGCGGTACGGGGGGCGCGCCATGACCGAGCAGCAGCCGTACCGGGTGGTGGCCCGGCACCCCCGCTTCGAGCTGCGCCGGTACCCGGCGCACCTGGTGGCCGAGATGCGCGTGCGGGGAAGCTTCGACGCGGCGGCCGGCGAGGCGTTCCGGCCGCTGGCCGCCTACCTGAAGGGCGCCAACCGCTCGCGGCACGGCATCGCCATGACCGCGCCGGTGGTCCAGGAGGCCGCCCCGGAGACCATCGCGATGACCGCCCCGGTGGTGCAGGAGGAGGGGGACCGGCCGGATTCCTGGTTGGTGCGGTTCGTGATGCCGGCCGGCTTCACCGTGGACACCCTGCCCGAGCCGACCGATCCCCGGGTGCGCACCCGGGAGGTGCCGGACCAGCTGGTCGCGGCGATGCGGTTCTCCGGCCGGGGCACGGCCGCCGCCTTCGACCGGCAGGCCACCGCGCTGGGTCGGGCGATCACCGGGGTCGGGCTGCGGCCGGCCGGGGCGATCCGGTACGCGCGTTTCGACCCGCCGTGGAAGCCGTGGTTCCTGCGCCGCAACGAGGTGCTGCTGCCGGTCGACGAATGAGCGGCCGACGTCGATCGGGCACGGGTCAGGCGGATCGGGTGGCGGGCGGGACGTCCGGTCGGCCGGGACGGCCGGCCGCGGCCGGGCGGTGACCGAGAGCGGGTGGCCAGGCGAGCAGCAGTGCCGTGCCGAGCCCGGCGAGCAGTCCCGCGAGGGAGTAGAGCACGTCGTTGCCCGCCGCCTCGATCGCGGTGTTGCCGGCCAGCGCGGTGAACGGGGCCCCGACCCGCAGCTTGACCATCGCCAGGACCGCGAGGAACAGCATCGTGGGCGCGCCGACGACGGCACCGAGACCACCCAGCGCGTGCCAACGCCACTCCGGGCCGCCGCCCGGCCGGTCCCAGGCCACGAAGGTGATCCCGATCAGCAACGCCGCTCCGAGGAGTATCGCCAGCGGGATGCGCGCCCCGAGCGTCGGCACCCGGAGCAGCACGACCCCGACGGCGGTCAGGCCGGCCAGCGCGGCGACAGACCCACGACGGCCGGAACCGGACGCCGGCGCGGCCGCCAGCGCGCAGCCGGCGGCGAGCGCCACCAGCAGCAGGGCCGTGCTCACCGTCGCCCAGGTCAGTTCGGGCTCCCGGCCGGTCGGTGACTCGATCACGGCGGCCACCAGCGCCGACACCGCAGCGACGCAGGCCGCGGAGACGAGAACCCGGCGGTCCGCGACCGGCGGGTGCCGGCGTACGCCGGGAAGTGCGGCCGTGGCGACGGCCGCGCAGCCGGCGGCGGCCAGCAGGACGGTCGGACCGGCCCCACTGAGGTCGAGGCGGTCGACGGCGACGTCGGCGGCCACCCACAGGCCGCCGAGCACGACGGCGGGGATCGTCTGACGCCGGTCGCCCCGGCCGGCCAGGACCAGACCGAGCACGACGGCCACGATCGCGCTGAAGCGCAGGTCGCGCGCCCAGTAGGTGCCCTCGACCGGCAGCGCCTCGGGCCACGGCCCGATCGGCTCGGTCAGGGGTTGCAGGATGGTCACGCCCAGCGCCCACAGCACCGCCGCGAGGGCGGCGAGCGACAGGCCGGCGATGCGGGTGACGCGCATCCACCGACCGTAGCCGTCGTCGCACCGTCCCGCCGCCCCCGCCGGGCCGACCGCCGCCGGCTCAGACCACGACGAAGCCGAACAGCGCCACGGCCGCCGCCGTGGACAGGCCGACCGAGGTCGCGCGCCGCCAGAGCGCCGCCCCGTGGACCAGCGGCACCTCCCGCCAGCGGTACGCGGCCAGCGCCAACCCCGCCGCCGAGACCCCGACGCCGGGCGGCCAGAGCAGGGCCGGCACCACCGACCAGTCGCCGAGCCGGTGGCCGAGACCGACGTACACCACCGCCCAGACGCTCCCGGCGACCAGGCTCAGCCGGTCCGGGCTCCTGGGGGCAGCGAACAGCAGGGACAGACCGCCGATGAAGGTGAGCAGGAGCGCGAGGCCGGCGCCGGCCCAGGCGGGCAGGGCGCCGCCGCCCTCCCGGTCGGCCTCGTCGCCGCCGACACCGAGCAGTCGCAGGCCGATCGGCTCCACGCCCCGCTCGGTGTTGCCCAGCACGACCACACCCCGGCCGGTGGCCCTCTCGAAGCCCACGTACGACCGGAACCCGCCGGTCGCGCCGTTGTGCCAGACCACCTCCCGGTCGCCGTAGCGGGCGGTGAACCAGCCGTACCCGACGCGGCTGCGCTCGTCCTCGGTGAACCGGGGGGTGGCCGCGTCGGCACCCGGGGCCGTCCCGGTGAGCATCGCGCCGACCAGCCGGGACAGATCCTCGGCGTTCGACCAGATGCCGACGCCCGCCGGGGCGTAGCCGGAGCCGACCCACGGCTCCGGCGAACGCCCGGCCGCCGTGGCGCCCGTCGCGGCGCCGTCCGGCAGCGCCCCGGACCCGGTGACCACCGTCGTGCCGGTCATCCCCAGCGGTCGCAGGACCTCCCGCTCCAGCAGGTCCGGGTACGGGGTGCCGGCCCGACCGGCCAGCGCCTGGCCGAGCAGGGCCATGCCGAAGTTCGAGTAGCCCACCTCACCCCGGTCGTCGCCCGGCTCCTTGTCGGAGGCGGCGGCCACCACGCGGCCGGCGTCCCAGCCGGCGTACGCGTTGCCGGCGGTCAGGTTCGTCCAGAGCACGCGTCCGAACCCGAGCACGCCGTCGACGGCGATCCGGGGCAGGCCGGAACGGTGGCTGGCCAGCTCGGCGAGGGTGACGTCCCGGGCCGGGCCGGTGACCTCCGGCCGGACGGCGCCGAGGGTGTCCTCCGGGCGTACGGCGGCGGCCTGGTCGGCCAGGAGCATCCCGGTCAGCACCTTCCCCACCGAGCCGATCTCGAACGGGGTGGCCGCCTCCACCGGCCCGCCGCCGGGCCCACGGTCGCCGAGGCCGGCCGTGCGGACCTGCCCGTCCTCGATCAACGCGACGGCGAGCCCCCGGTAGCCCTCCCGGTCCCGGACGGCGTCCCGGGCGGCGGCGG
This sequence comes from Micromonospora endolithica, assembly GCF_003626595.1. Lineage (GTDB taxonomy): Bacteria > Actinomycetota > Actinomycetes > Mycobacteriales > Micromonosporaceae > Micromonospora > Micromonospora endolithica. The sequence continues at coordinate 631,756 of NZ_RBAK01000002.1, forward strand.
CCAGGGCGGCGTCACCGGTGCTCCCGTCGCCCAGCCGGGGCGGGCGGGGCAGGGCGGCGAGCCCGGCGAGCGTGGCCAGCAGCCCGACGATCGCCACGATCACGACCGGCTTGCGCATGGTGTCTCCTCCGTCAGGGGTGGTCGTCCGGGTGGGACGATCCGGACGGGCGGTCAGGGGTGGGGTCAGCGGCGGGCGGCGGCGAGGATCACCAGCAGTGGCACGACCCGCTCCCCGGGCACCGTCCACCGGCCGCGCCCGGCGCTGCGCAGCCACCCGGCAGCCGCGAGCTGGCGCAGGTGGTGGTGCAGCTGACCGGTGGTGCCCAGGCCCTCGATGGCGGCCAGCTCGGCGGTGCCGTGCCGGCCGCCGAGGACCTCGCGCAGCAGCCGCAGCCGCACCGGGTGGGCCAGGGCGCTCAACGTGCCGGCCAGGGCCGTCCAGTCGTCGCCGAGCACCTCGTCGATGGTGTGCCCGTACTGCCAGTCGAGGCGCTGGTCGGCGATCTGGACCGTGCCGGTGTAGAGCAACGCGCCGGTGCTCACGTCGGGAAGTCGCTCCTTCAGCCCTTGGAGCGCCCAGTAGACGTCGGCATCCGGGGCGGCGACCGACCCGACCGCCGTCTCCCGCCCGGTCAGGGCCGCCACCTGGGCCTCCAGCGCGCTGAGCCGCTCCTCCACACTCGCCACGTGCCCAAAGTACGAAAATACGTACCAACGAGCAAACGTACGGGGCTGACCCGGCACGATCGGGCGCCCGAGGCGTATCGGGGATCACCCGCCCGGGCGGTGAGCGGAACCGCCGGGAGGGTAGGCATTCCGGGAGGAAAGGCGACCGGTGCGGGGGAACGTTTCCGCGCCGGACGCCGCCGAGGACGACGGTGAGGAGCCGCAGTGGCGAACACGATTCCCGACATCACCCTGAACGACGGCAACACCATTCCCCAGCTCGGTTTCGGGGTGTTCCAGATCGAGCCGAAGGACACCGTGCGGGCGGTCCGCACCGCGCTGGACCTCGGCTACCGGCACATCGACACCGCGCAGATGTACGGCAACGAGGCCGAGGTCGGCCAGGCGGTGCGCGAATCCGGGCTGGACCGCGACGCGGTCTTCGTCACCAGCAAGCTGAACAACGGCTTCCACCGGCCGGACGACGCCCGCAAGGCGTTCGAGTCGACGCTGTCGGCGTTGAAGATGGACCAGATCGACCTCTTCCTGATCCACTGGCCGCTGCCGACCCTCTACGACGGCGACTTCGCCTCGACGTGGCGGGTGCTGGAGGAGTTCCAGCGCGACGGCCGGGCCCGCTCCATCGGCGTGTCCAACTTCCAGGTGGCCCACCTGGAGCGGCTGGCCGCCGAGACCGGGACGGTGCCGGCGGTGAACCAGATCGAGGTGCACCCGTACTTCGGCAACGAGGAGGTCCGGGCGTACGGCAGGGCCAACGGCATCCCCACCGAGGCGTGGTCGCCGATCGCGCAGGGCAAGGTGCTCGACGACCCGACGCTGGTGGACATCGCCGAGCAGGCCGGCCGTACGGTGGCCCAGGTGGTGCTGCGCTGGCACGTGCAGCGCGGCGACATCGTCTTCCCGAAGTCGACCACGCCGGAGCGGATCGAGGAGAACCTGCGCATCTTCGACTTCGAGCTGGACGACACGGCGATGGAGCGGATCACCGGGCTGGACAAGGGCGAGGCCGGCCGGCAGGGCCCGAACCCGGACACCTTCGACTACGTACCGAGCTGACCCGCCCCGCACCGCCCCCGGGCCGCCCGCCGGCCCGGGGGCGGTGGCGTGCTTGACCTCGAGTGCACTCCAGCAACCAGAGTGCGGGGACGCACGAGAGGAGTTCACCATGCGGTACCGCACCATCGGCACCGACCCGGCGACCCGTCGCCAGGTCAGCGTGCTCAGCCTCGGCGCGATGCTCTTCGGCAGCGTCACCGACGAGGCGACCTCCTACGCGATCCTGGACCGCTACGTCGAGGCCGGCGGCACGTTCGTCGACACGTCGGACAACTACGCGTTCTGGGTCGACGGCGGTCAGGGCGGCCAGAGCGAGGAACTGCTGGGTCGGTGGCGGCGCAGCCGGGGCGTCGGCGACGAGATCGTGGTCGCCACCAAGCTGGGCGCCCGGCCGCTCGCCCCCGGTACCAGCTTCACCGACAACGCCGAAGGGCTGTCGGCGAAGGTGATCCGGGAGTCGGCCGAGCGCAGTCGCGAACGGCTGGGCATGCAACGGCTGGACCTGTTGTACGCGCACGTCGAGGACCGGACGGTCCCGCTGGAGGAGACCGTCGGCGCGTTCGCCGAGCTGGTCACCGAGGGCACGGTGGGCCTGCTCGGGGCGAGCAACTTCCGGGCCTGGCGGCTGGAACGCTCCCGCGCGCTGGCCACGGCGGCCGGCCTGCCCGGCTACGAGGTGCTCCAGTACCACCACAGCTATCTGCACCGGCGCGTCGACCTGCCGAGCGAGCTGGACCCGGACGGTGACCCCGGCTCGGTGGGCCCCGACCTGCTCAGCTATCTGCGGGTCGAGCCGGACCTGGCGCTGGTGGCGTACTCGCCGCTGGTCAAGGGCTCGTACACCCGGCCGGACAAGCCGTTCGGCCCGGCGTACGACCTGCCCAGCGCGCCGGGCCGGCTGGCCGCGCTGCGGGAGGTCGCGGCGGAGACCGGCGCGACGGTCAACCAGGTGGTGCTGGCCTGGCTGATCGGCGGCCGGCCGGCGGCGATCCCGCTGGTCGGCGCGTCCTCGGTGGCGCAGTTGGAGGAGAGCCTGGCGGCGGTGGACCTGGAGCTGACACCGGAGCAGCGCACCCGTCTCGACGCCGCCCGCTGACCACCGGTCAGTCGTTCCCGGTCAGGTCGAGGCGCCAGTCGTTGGCGCGCATGAGCTGCCCGGGCGGGTATTCGAAGTCGGTCGGGCCGAGCAGCGTGAAGCCGACCCGTCGGCAGACCGCGTTGGAGGCCGGGTTGTCCACCGACGGGTAGGCGTGGGCGAAGCGGTGCGTCCGTCGGGCGCGAGCCTCGGCCGCCGCCGCGAGCACCGCGGCGGTGGCCAGGCCCCTGCCCTGGTACGCGGGCAGCACTGCCCACCCCATCTCCCACACCTGTGCACCACGCCACCGGCGTTCCCAGTGGCCGACGCTGCCCACCCGCGTCCCGTCCGGCAGGACGATCACGTACATCCATCCGGTCGGGGCCGGTGTCGACGAGCCGCGCGTAACGGTCGTTGCGGGCGACGACCCGCTCGTCGGTCTCCGGCCCACCGGTGTGCCGGCGCACCTGCGGCGCGTTGAGCTGACGGAGCAGGTCGAGGTCGTCCACACTCCAGGTCACCAGTCGCACCGCGGTCATCCCGTCGTTCCGTTCCGGTCGGTCGCGCCGATTCAAGCAGTGACCGCCGACATACGGGTCGGTCCGCCAGATTCGATCTGGCGGGCCGTCTCGCGCCGAAGGGGTGCGGAACGCCGCGCGAGTGCCGTGCGGCGTCGACCCATCCCGGAACAAGGTGGAGATCATGAGCAGACGCACCACCGGCCTCGCCGTCGAGGCCGAGGGCCTGAAACGGTCGTTCGGCGAGACCCGGGCACTCGACGGGCTCGACCTGCGGGTGCCCGCGGGCACCGTCTACGGGGTGCTCGGCCCGAACGGGGCCGGCAAGACCACGGCGGTACGGGTCCTGGCGACCCTGCTGCGCCCGGACGGCGGCCGGGCCCGGGTCTTCGGCCACGACGTGGTCACCGACGCCGACGCGGTACGCGCCCGGGTCAGCCTCACCGGCCAGTACGCCTCCGTGGACGAGGACCTGACCGGCACCGAGAATCTGGTGCTGCTCGGCCGGCTGCTGGGGCTGGACAAGGTCGCCGCGCGGCGGCGGGCGGAGGCGCTGCTGACCGCGTTCGGCCTGACCGAGGCCGCCGGCCGGCAGGTGAAGAAGTACTCCGGCGGGATGCGCCGGCGGGTGGACATCGCCGCGAGCATCCTGAGCACCCCCGACCTGCTGTTCCTGGACGAGCCGACCACCGGCCTGGACCCGCGCAGCCGCAACCAGGTGTGGGAGATCGTCCGGGCGGTGGTGGCGCACGGCACGACGGTGCTGCTGACCACGCAGTACCTGGACGAGGCCGACCAGCTCGCGGGTCGGATCGCCGTCGTGGACCACGGCCGGGTGATCGCGGAGGGCACCCCGGGCGAGCTGAAGTCGTCGGTGGGCTCGGGCACCGTGCACCTGCGGTTGCGCGACCCCGGCCGGCGGCCCGAGGCGGAACGGCTGCTGCACGCCACGCTCGGCGTTCCGGTGCAGCTCGAGCCGGACCCGGTGGTGCTGACCGCCCGGGTCGGGGGTGACGGCACCGACCTGGAGGCCAGCGAGCAGGCGGCGCGGGCGCTCGGCGAGTTGTCCCGCGCCGGCATCGTGGTCGACGACTTCTCCCTCGGCCAGCCGAGCCTGGACGAGGTGTTCCTGGCCCTGACCGACCACCCCGCCGAGACCGACGGCACCGAGCGGGACGCGCATCTGGAGGCAGCCCGATGACCGACACGACCACCACGACCGGGCGGGCACCCGCGGTCTACGTGCCGTCGGCGGAGGCGTTGGCGACCGTCCTCGCCCCCGGTGCCCGGCCGCCCCGGCCGAGCCCGCTGTCCGCGTCGTTGACCTTCGGCTGGCGGGCCCTGCTGAAGATCAAGCACGTGCCGGAGCAGCTGTTCGACGTCACCGCGTTCCCGATCATCATGGTGCTGATGTTCACGTACCTGTTCGGTGGCGCGCTGGCCGACAGCCCGCGTGACTATCTCCAGTTCTTCCTGCCCGGCATCATGGTCAGCAGCGTTGTCATGATCACGATGTACACCGGGGTCGGGCTGAACGCCGACATCGAGAAGGGTGTCTTCGACCGGATCCGTACGCTGCCGGTCTGGCGGCCGGCCGCCCTGGTCGGCATGATCTTCGGCGACCTGCTGCGCTACGTCCTCGCCGCGACGGTGATGCTGGCCGTGGGACTGGTGCTGGGCTTCCGGCCGGACGGCGGGCCGCTCGGCGTGCTGGCGGGGATCGGCCTGCTGGTGGTCTTCTCGTTCGCGTTCTCCTGGGTGTGGACGTTCTTCGGGCTGGTCCTGCGCAGCGAGAAGTCGGTGATGGGCGTCAGCATGATGGTGCTGTTCCCGCTCACCTTCCTCAGCAACGTCTTCGTGGACCCGGCCACCATGCCGGGTTGGCTCCAGGCGTTCGTCAAGGCCAACCCGGTCACCCACCTGGTGTCGGCGGTCCGCGCCGCGATGGCCGGCACCACGGACATGTCCGCGATCAGCTGGATGCTGGTGTGGAGCGCGGTGTTCGTCGGTGTCTTCGGCACCCTGACGATGTACCGCTACAACCGCCGCTGACCGGCTCCCGGGCGCCGTCGACATCGGCGGCGCCCGGGGCGCGGCGGGGTCACAGCCGCCAGGGCACCGGCGCGGCCGGCTGGTACCGGCAGGAGCTGCCGGTGGAGACGCTGTCCCGCAGGTGCGCGGCGAGCGCCGGGTGCCGGCCGTCGATGCGGCGCAGCGTGTCCCGGATCCGGGCGGTGACCGCCTTGCGGGCCCGCTCCGCCTCGTCACCCAGGCGGCGGGTCCGGCCGGCCAGTCCGGCCGCGGCGCGCAGCTCGTGCAGCAGCGCGGCCCGCTCCGCGTCCAGGGCGGCCACCCGTCGCAGGTCGTCGCGTCCGGCGGCCCGGTCGATCTCGTCGTCGAGGCGTTCCAGGTGCCGCCGGTAGCGGGCCTTCGCCTCGTCGTCCAGCACCGGGTCGCCGCCGAGACGGCGGGCGGCCACCAGCTCCGGGCCGGCGGCGGGGTCGAGCAGCTCGACCGTGGGCACGTCGACGCCCGGCCGGGCCAGCAGCAGGCGCAGGTCGTGCAGGCCCTTCGCGTCCGGCAGGTGCACCACGGTGCCGTCCCAGGCGAGCTCCCAGACCGGGCCGTCCCGGCGGAACGCGTACGCCGGCTGCCCGGTGTCCACCTCAGGGGGTGCCGGCGTCTCGGCGGCGGGCGGCGGACCGGTGTCGCCGAGCCGGGCCCGTACCTGGGCCATGCCCAGCTCACGGGCGTCCCGCAGCACCTCGGCGCGGATCGTGGCCGCCTCGCTCCGATCGCCCGGCCCGTCCCGTCCGGTCAGCGCCTCGACCAGTCCGGCGCGGGCGAGCACCGACCACGGTCGGGACCCCATCCGGTCGGCCGCGTCCCGGGCGGCGGCGAATCCGGCGACCGCCTCGTCCCACCGGCGTCCCGCCGCGTCCACCGCCGCGATCCAGTGGTCGACCGGCCCGCTCAGGTCGCAGCCGAACAACGCCACCAGCCACTGCCCCCGGTAGGGCGCCAGCTCCGCCCGCACCCGGCCGCCGCGCACCGGGTCACCGGACGCGGCGGCGACCTGGGCGGCCAGGCGCAGCCACAGCGGCGACACCGGACGTGGGTACGCCACGCCGGCCGCCTCGATCTCGGCGACCAGCCGGACGGCTTCGGCGTGGTCGCCACGCTCCACCGCGTTGATGCCCCGGAGCAGGGCGACGTACGGGTAGTCGTCCGGGCCCAGCCCGTCGAGCAGGGCGTCGCCCTCGGCGATCCGACCCTGGAGCACCAGCCACGACCACCGCACGTGCTGGCCGAGGAAACCGTGCTCGCCCTCCGGCCAGCAGTCCTGCCGGCCCACCTCGTCGAAGGACACGCCGGCCGCGGCGAAGTCACCCCGGAAGGCGTTGACGATGCCGCCGTCGATCGCCCCGGCCATCCGGTGCCGGGCGGCGCCGCTCTCCGCGGTCCCCCGCACGAACGCGGCCCACTCCGCGAGGTAGCCCGGGTCGCCCAGTTCGAGGAGTGCGACCCAGCGCAACGAGGTGGCCCACAGCACGGTCTCCTCGTCGCCGGCCCGGCGGGCCACGTCCCGGATCTCGGCGGTGATGGCCGCCCGTTCACCGGCGGTGCCCATCCCCCAGGTGGTGTCGTGCAGGGTCCACAGGCTGAACGTCAGCGCCTCGTCGTCGGCACCCCGCCGGGCGAGCTTCTCGGTGACGGTGACCAGGTCGGTGACCACGGTGGGCAGGGACGGCACCTCGTCCGGAACGCCGACGAGCCGCCGGTGCGCCTCGCGCAGCATGGCCTCCGCGTCGTCCGACTGCCCGGCCGGCGTCCAGTGGTGCCGGTGGACCATCAGCGCGACCCGGGCCAGCACCGCCGGGTCGTCCAGCGCCAGGGCGAGAGGTTCGGCCTCGGCGAGCAGCCGACCCGCCTCGTCCCGGCGTCCGGCGTGGTGCAGCAGCGCGGCCAACTCGACCATGATCCGTACCCGCTGGCCCGGGTCGGTCACCACCGTGCCGGCCCGACGCAGGTGCTCGGCGGCCTCCTCCAGCGCCATCCGGCGGCTGGCCTCCCGGGCGGCGACCACCAGCAGGTCGGCCACCCGCCCCGGCGGGAGATCGGGCACGCCGAGCCAGGCGTGCCGGGCCAGGTCGGCGGGGACCAGCTGCTCGGCGAGCACTGTCGAGGTGTCCACCGCCCGCACCACCGCCGCGTGCCGGGCCCGGCGGTCGGCCACCGGCAGTCCGTCGTAGAGCGTCTCCCGCACCAGGTCGTGCACGAACGCGGAACGGCCGGCACCCCGGTCGAGCACCAGCCGGGCCGTCACCGCCCGGTCCAGGTCCCGGTCGACCTGCGCGGCGGGACGGCCCACGGTGGCCGCCAGCAGCCCCCGGTGGAACTCCCGGCCGAGCACCGCGGCGACGGTGAGCGTGTCGACCACCGGTGCCGGCAGCTGCGCCAGCCGCTGCCGGACCACCTCCCGCACACCGGGGGCGACCTGGTCGACCGGTCCCCCGGCGTGCCAGAGCCGGGCGGCCTGCTCGACGAAGAACGGGTTGCCGCCGGTGCGCCGGTGCATCTCGTCGACCAGATCCCCGTCGGGTTCGCGTCCCGCCGTGCGGGCCACCAGCGCGCTCACCTCGTCCCGGGACATGCCGGTCAGGGTCACCGTGGTCGCCTTCGCGGTCAGCGGCACCAGCAGCGGCGCGAGGGGGTGGTCGGTCAGCTCGACCTCGGCGTCGCGGTAGGTGCCCAGCAGCAGCAACCGCTCGAACCAGGTGTGCTGGGCGGCGAACCGCAGCAGCCGCACCGACGCCGGGTCGGCCCAGTGCAGGTCGTCCAGGACGACCACGACCGGCCGGCGCTGGGAGACCGCGACCAGGGCGGTGGTCACCGCGTCGTAGAGGGCGAAAGCCTCGCGTTCGGCGTCGTCGTCCGCCGTCGGCTTCCCGTCGGCGTCCGGACCGGACGTCTCACCGAGGAGCATCGCCAGGGCCGGTTCGGCCACCTCCCGGGCGACCGCCCAGTCGTCGGCGGAGCGTCGCAGCCCGCGGATGACCTGCACCCAGGGCCAGTAGCCGGGCGCGTTGTCCGAGTCCCAGCAGGCCGCGCCGAGCACCAGCGCGCCACGCCGGCGGGCCTCCTCGGCCGCCGCGGTCACCAGCGTGGTCTTGCCGATGCCCGGCTCGCCGGTGACCAGGACCAACCCCCCGTGGCTGTCCAGCACCCGGTCGACCTCGGCGCGCAGGAGGGCGGCCGGATGCTCGCGCCCGATGAGGGCCTCGCCCCGCCGCGGTTCCATGGCTCCGCACGGTAACGGAAAACACCGACAGACTCCCCCGACCAAGGGGCGTCGTACGCGCACCGGCATCCGGGTACGCCCGGACCTCACCACCTTGACCGGAGCCGGCGCCCCCGAACGCGTCGGCTCCGGTCGACCGGCCCGACGTGCGGACCGGTATGCCCCTCGTCACACCGACGCCCGCGCGCCGGTCAGTCTCTCTGACAGGGCGCGACGGGAGGATGTGACCGGATGGACGGGACCGATCTGCTGGCCGAGCGGTTCGAGGCGCACCGGCGCCACCTGCGCGCGGTGGCCTACCGGCTGCTGGGCTCCGCGGGCGACGCCGACGACGCGGTGCAGGAGGCGTGGCTGCGGGCCAGCCGCGCGGGCGCCGACGGGGTGGACAACCTCGGTGGCTGGCTCACCACGATCGTCGCCCGGGTCAGCCTCAACATGCTCCAGTCCCGTAGGGCCCGCCGGGAGGATCCCGCCGACCTGACCCCCGAGGTCGGCACCACCGCGGGCCCGGAGCAGGAGGCCGAGCTGGCCGACTCGGTCGGGGTGGCGCTGCTCGTCGTCCTGGAGACGCTCACCCCCGCCGAACGGCTGGCGTTCGTGCTGCACGACCTGTTCGCCCTGCCGTACGAGGAGATCGGTCCGATCGTCGGGCGGACGCCGACGGCCGCGCGACAGCTCGCCAGCCGCGCGCGCCGCCGGGTCCGGGGGGCCACGGTCGCGCCCGACCCGGTACGCCAGCGGGAGGTCGTCGCCGCGTTCCTCGCCGCGTCGCGCGGTGGCGACTTCGCCGCGCTGCTCGCGCTGCTGGACCCGGAGGTCGTGCTGCGGGCCGACGCCGCCGCGGTCGCGTCCGGGGCGACCCCGGAGGTACGCGGGGCGCACGCCGTCGCCGAGACGTTCTCCGGTCGGGCGCGGGCGGCCCGGCCGGCGCTGGTGGACGGCCTGCCCGGCGCGGCGTGGCTGGTCGGCGGGGAGCCCCGGGTGGTGTTCCGGTTCACCCTCGCCGCGGACCCGGCCGGCGACCGGATCGTGGCCGTCGACCTGATCGCCGACCCGGAGAAGCTCACCCTTCTGTCCCTAACCTTCCTCGACGAGCTATCTTAGGGAGCGATGGGTAATGACATGTACTCGGTCGAGCAGGTCGCGGAGCGGCTGGGGCTGCACGTGCGGACCGTCCGCGGCTACATCCGCTCCGGGCGGCTGCGCGCGGTACGGATCGGCAAGCAGTACCGGATCGCCCGCGCCGACCTCGACGCGCTGACCGGCACGCCCCCACCGGCCCCCGCCACCTCCTCGGTGGAGGTGTCCAGCGTCGTACGCGTGGACGGCGTCGACCGGGCGGCCGCCGACCGGATCGGCACGTTCGTCCTCGCCGCCGTCAACACCGGTCACGACCCTTCGGACCCGCTGCGGGTGCAGACGATCCACGACGAGGAGCGACAACGCATGACGATCATGGTGTTGGGCGGAACCGCCGCCACCGCCGAACTGCTGGGCATGCTGGACGGGGTGCTCGACGGTGTGCTCGGTGGGGCCTCCGCCGTCGACCCGGCCGGGCGCGGCACGGACCCGGCGGCGCCCGGTGGCGGGGACGGGACGGTGCGTGGTGGCTGACGACATCCAGGAGCGGGCCGGCGTACCGGTGCTGGTGTGCGACCCGGACGGCCCGCCGATCGCCACCGAGCAGGACGCGCTGGACCTGATCGGGTCGGCGTTCCTCGGCGCACAGGTGGTGGCGGTCCCCGCCGCCCGGCTGGACCCGCGCTTCTTCTCCCTCGGCAGCCGGTTCGCCGGCGAGGTGATGCAGAAGTTCGTCAACTACCGGTTGCGGCTCGCCGTCGTCGGCGACATCTCCCCGCACCTGGCGGAGTCGTCGGCGCTGCGCGCACTGGTGCAGGAGTCCAACCGGGGCGGCCACGTCTGGTTCCTTCCGGACCTGGACGCCCTCGACGCCCGCCTGACACCCGCCCCGAATCCCTGATCCCTCCCCTTCCGCGATGTCGGGGTGTCCGATCGCGCCGGACACCCCGACATCACTGACTACGCGTGGATCAGGGCCCGAACCGGTGCGACTCAGCGGGCGTCGGTCACCACGTGGGAGCAGGCGGTGCAGGCGGCACGGCCCTGTTCGGCGTACCACCGGCAGGTCCGCCGGATCGCGCAGTGCGGCAGGTCGGTCTCGGCGGGGCCGGCGGTCTCCCGGTACGACGCCACCACCCGCTCGCCCAACCCGCAGTGGTCACCGGTCCAGAAACCGCAGGTCGTGGTGACGCAGGGGCCGGCGAGCCGGTACCGGGACTCCACCGGCGCGTCGGTGCCGGCGGTGGCCAGTGCCACCTCGGCGGGCAGCGCCGGCGTCACGTAGGCGACCCGACCCGCCGGAGTGATCATGCCGAGGAAGACCGTGGCGTTGGCCGCGGGCGTACTCGGGCACATCCGCTCCGGCGAGTCCGATCGGGGGACGGTGTCGGTCACCGCTGCAACCAGAAGCCGATGTCGTTGATCTTCTGGCCGAGGTCCTCGGCGAACGGCCCGTCGATCACCCACAGGCCGTACCACTCGGGGCGCAACTTCAGGTTGCCGTGCCCGAGCGTCAGCGGGTTGGTCAGCTTGGCGCTGGCGACGGAGAGCGCGTTCAGTCCCGCCTTCTGGATCTCACTGCCGATGAGGCGTTGCTGGTCGACGGAGAGGTCGACGCCGTCGACGACGAACCGGAACTCACTGCGTGCCATGCTGTCTCCTCTGTGGTGGCTCAACCGGTCCGCAGCCCACGCCGCAGACTCGCTCTGGTGAAGGCGGCCCAGCCGTCGTACGGCAGGCTCCGCCAGCTGTCGGCACCGGCCGCACGCACGCCCCACAGCTCACGGCAGGCGGTCACCGCGAACGCCACCTGATCGGCGGAGCCGGTGAATCCGGCCGGCCCGTGGGTCACCCGTACGGCGCCGCCGGCCTCGACACCGACCTGCGGGAAGTGGTGGTGCAGGCTGGCCAGGGTCGCCAGGTGCGCGGCGTCGGCGCGACCGGCGGTGAAGGCGTCGAACACGCGGTCCTCGCGCGAGGACCGGATCGCGTGCAGCGTGAACGCTCCGCCGTCCGGGTCGACGTGGCCGGCCACCTCGACCGGCCCGGTCCATTCGGCGGGCGAGTTGGCCGACCAGAACGCCAACCAGGCGGTGAGCCGGCGGTGCAGGTCGGTCTGGAAGCGGGCCGGCCCGGGCCGCAGCGACGCGGTGGCGATCCGGTCCCGGACGACCAGCGCGGTACGGGTCGAGCCGGTCGGGGCGCGGGACACCCCGGCCGGTACGGCGGAGTTCGGAGCGGCGTGGGCGGCGGTCGACCCGGTCACGGTGACCGCCGCCGATGCCGCGGCGGCACCTACCAGGACACGCCTGCGGGACAGGGAGGGAAGCGTCTCGTTCATCGTCCGCCTTTCGGTGACGGCCAGTTCACGAGACGCTACAGACCGGTTTTGATCAGATGAATGGCCTTTCTATCGGGACACCGACATGAATGTCGGTGATCGACGGCGGCGTGAATCCGTTCATTCTGCTGTCGGTCGGATTACCGCCGGACGGGCGTCGGAAGACCGCCACACGTCGTGCCGCAACGCCATCTCGACCTCGTCCGGCCCGGCCCCACGACACCCGCACGGGCAGGTCGGCCGGGTGCCGCGAGGCACCCGGCCGACCGTTGTGGATGGTTATGCGGTGGCGCAGATGGCGTACGACGTGTTGGTCCAGTTGCCGGCCAGCGGGTCCTCCTCGTACGCGCCGGAGGTGTCGGAGGTCGGCGCGACGGCGGCCCCGCCGTTGGGACGGAAGTCGTCCACGACGACCTCACCGGTGGCACCGTTCAGCTCGTAGCCGGCCCCGGTGAGTCGCTTACCGGCCGGGCAGGTCGCGGTGACGCCACGGAAGTCGTTGGAGTTGCTCGGGCTGGTCAGGGACACCCGCACCAGGCCGGCCAGCGGGTTGGCGCAGATCGCGTACGCGGTCAGCGTCCAGCTGCCGGCGAACGCCTCCGCCTCGTACGCGCCCACGGTGACGGCGGTGGGCGCCGCCGCCGGACCGCCGTTGGGACGGAAGTCGTCCACGATCCCCTCACCGGTGACGCCGACCATCTCGTAACCGGTGCCGGTCAGCACCTTGCCGGCCGGGCAGGTCGCCGTGGTGGTGCGGAAGTCGGCCGAGGTGTTCGCGCCGGTCACGGACACCCGGACCAGACCGGCGACCGGGTTGGCGCAGATCGCGTACGCGGTGACCGACCAGTTGCCGGCGAACGGCTCGGCCTCGTACGCGGTCGCGGTGACCGCGGTGGGCGCGACCGCCGGGCCGCCGTTGGGGCGCAGGTCGTCGACGACCGCCTCGCCGGTGGCCCCGTTGATCTCGTAGCCGGTGCCGGTGAGAACCTTGCCGGCCGGGCAGACGGCGGTGACCGTGTGGAAGTCGTTGGAGTTGTTGGCGCTGACGGCGGAGACCCGCACCAGGCCGGGCACCGCCGCGGACGCCGGGCTCGCCGGGACGAGCACGGCCGCGCCGACCAGACCGAGCACGAGTACGGAGGCTCGGACGCCGAACCGTCGGGACACCTTGTGTGGACGCATGACTCTCTCCTGTCTGTGGCCCGGCATCGCCGAGGCCCAATATGACAACGAGTTCACGCTAGGTAGTCGCTTCACCAGGCGATATCCCGAAGACGACTACGTCATGTAACCGACGAGGGCGTAACCAGCCGGCCCGCCGCCTGCCGCGCGCGCCCCTAACGATTGATAAGCATTGATGGGCGCCCCTACCATCTCCACCATGCGTGCCCGTCGCGTCACCCTCGCCGTCGCCCTCGCCGCGCTACTGGGCCCGCTCGCCGTCGGCGCCGCGCGGGCAGCAGACACCCCGGCGCTGAGCACCCCCGGCGCGCCGGTCGTCGTGGTCGACGAGCCGCACCGACTCACCCTCTCCTGGGCCGGCTCCACCTGGGTGGGTGAGCCGGGCGGCGCGGAGCCGATCACGTACGAGGTACAGGCGCAGCTCGGCCCCCACGTCTACCGTGGACTGGGCAGCACCACCGCCACCACCATCACGCTGACCGACCTCGCCCCAGGGGGCGAGTACCGGATCGCGATAAGCGCGCACACCATCGGCGGCTACTCCGACCCGTCCCCGGTCACGCTCGTCCGCACCGCGTACGGGCGGGCCAAGGTCAGCTACCTCAACCTCGACTGGTCACCCACGAACAACCAGATCCAGCACGTTCTCCAGGTCACCAACACCGGCGACGAACCGCTCGACCTGACCACCGTGCGGGTGCGCTACCACCTGCTCTTCGAGGGCGGCAACACCTCCTTGGTGCTGAACTGCGACTGGGCGGCGATGGGCTGCGACCGGACCCGGCGCACGCTGGCGTTCTTCCCGCCGCCCGCGCCACCACCCCCGCCGCCCGGCGGTACGCCATCCCCGACGCCCACCCGCTATCCGCTGCCCGGCACACCGGTCCCCGGCTGGGTGGAGCTGACCTTCACCGAGGGGATCCTCGCCCCCGGCACCTCGACCGGGCCGATCCAGCTTCGCCACCACCGGCACAGCTGGAGCGACATCGACGAACGCGACGACCCGAGCTGGCGCGCGCCCAGCGGCCAGTGGACCGACAACAGCCGGATCACCCTCGACGTCGACGGCGTACGCGAATTCGGCGACACGTACTCCTGAGGTCGAAGGCGGTCCACCCCGCCTGCCCACCCGGCCGGCCGGGTAAGCCGGCATGACGACGGGCGGGGTGCGGTTCGCCCGCACCCCGCCCGCCGACAACCCTTACTGGCAGGTGTACTCCTGGGCGACCTGGAACAGGTTCCCGGCCGCCGCGGCGGCATTGTTGTAGAGCGGGTCGCCGAAACCGACCTCCCGGTACGGGCCGTTGGGGCTGCACCGCACGCCGTTGCTGAACTCGTACGTGGTCAAGGCCGACAGCAGGCTGTCGTAGTAGGCGTCGGCGTAGCTCCAGACGGCGTAGCCCCGGAACGTGACGATCACCGGGATGGCCTCGGCGGCGGCCGTGACGGTCGTGGCGCTCTGCACGGTGGACGGCGCCGCGGACGCCGGTGACGTCACGCCGAGCGCGCCGACGGTGGCAAGTGTGGCACCGCCGACGAAGGCGCACAGCCGCTTGGCGATTCGCATGGGGTTCTCCTTCTGTCTGCCGCCCCGGGGGTCGGGGACGGTGTTCTCGGGTGAACTCGTGCAGATGATTCGTATCCCGCCAGCGGCGGTGAGCACAAAACCATTCGTGCGCTTCAGGTATGAATCTGCCTTGCTCGTCTTGGTCTGTGCCGATTCGTGGCCGGGATCTATAGGGGATCGCTCAGGATCGCCAGCTTCGTCGCGGGGTTCGGACTGCCACCGGCGGAGGGCGTTCTCGATGCGCCCCCCCACCACCGGTGCGCACCGAGCCATGACCGACGAGCTGTTCCGGTGGGATTCACAGAGCACCACGTCGGCGGCGTCGGCCACCGGGCAGCGCTACATCCACCACGCCGCGCGCGGCTCGACGGTGCACCTGTTCGTCCGTGAGTCCAAGGTGCACGACGGGAACCTGGGGGCACCGGCATACCTGTACGCCGGCCCGATGACCTACCGCGAGCACACCGGGGACCGACCGATGCGGATCATCTGGGAGCTGGCGCACCCGCTGCCCGCCGACATCTACACGACCGCCCGCGCTATCGCCGCGTAGGACGGCCTAGATCCACTCGGTTCCAGTGAAGTCGGGGTGAAAACTCAACGGGACAGCCCGACTTCACTGAAGCCGAGTGGATCAAGCGCCACCACTCGCGAGGCGGGCGAGGATCGCCTGGTTGGCGGTCCAGCCGTCCGGGAACTTCACCGGGACGTCCAGGTGCACCGTCTCCGTCGACGGGTGCGCGTCCAACAGCTCCGCGATCCCGGCCCGCGCCACCACCACGCACGCGTGCCGGTGCCGGGACGTCAGCACGCACAGCCGCCCCGACTCCAGGTGGAACGCGGTCGCGTCGCGCCGGCCGGAGAGCGGGTGCAGGACGATCGTCACGTCGTACTCCCGGCCCTGGAGCCGGTTGGCGGTGTCGACGGTGATGCCCGCGCCGGCCGCGCCGAGGCGGGCGCGGATGGCCGCGACCTGGTCGCGGTGCGCGGCCCCGACGGCGATCCGGTCCGCGGTGACCGGCGCGCCGGCCGGCGCGTGCTCGGAGACCGCGACCGGGCCGCGGGCCAGCACCCGCAGCGCCAGGTCCGCGCAGGCCGCGGTGGCCTCCGCGTCGGTACGCGGGGTGAAGCGCTCGGGCAGCTCGTACAGCGCCCAACCCGTCGACGCCGCGAGGTCGAGCGCCCGGTCGAGCCGGTCGGACGGGCCGGGCTCCACCAGACGCAACGCCCGGTCGAGAAGACCCGTGCCGGCGCGGAAGCCGGTGAACGGGTAGAACGCCTCGGCCACCACGGTCGCCGCCGACGCGGGTAGCCGCCACGACACCGGCAGCCGGTGCACCGGCAGGTCCGGGTTGTGCCGCAGCAGCACGGCCACGGCGGACTGCATCGGATCCCAGCTCAGGCCCGTCCAGCGCGCGGTGTCGACGGTGGCGAACGGGTCCAACTGCCCGGGATCGCCGACGAACAGCGCCCGTTCGAACCTGCCGGCCACGCGCAGCAGGGCGTCCGACCGCATCTGGTACGCCTCGTCGACGATCGCCCACGGCCAGCAGCCCTCGGTGACCGTGGCCCACTTGGCGGCCGTACCGATGATGACCGCCGGACCACCGAGGTCGGCGACCTTCGCGGCGACCCGGACCTGCTGGTGGCCCCGGATCCGCTCCGACGGCCGGTAGTCGGCGGCGGACAGCCGGCCGATCCGCAGCTCGGGGGCCTTGCGGGCGAGCCGGTCGGTGAGGTCGTCGACCTGCTCGTTGGTCTGCGCGACGATGATCAGCGGCTCGCCGGCGGCGGCCAGCTCGACGGCGGCGCGGACCACGAGGGTGGACTTGCCGGCGCCGGGCGGCGAGTCGACCACGACGCCGCGGTGGCGGCCGGCGCGAAGGTCGGTGAGGACGGCGGTGATGACGCGTTCCGCCTCGACCGCCGGCGGCACCGTCAGACCTGCGCGCATCGTCGGTGTCACCTCCCCTTGCGGTGTGTCCGGACCCTACCCAACGGACGAGTAACCGGGCGCATCGCGGGTACCCGCGGCGCAACAACCAGGAGGGCGGGTGGGACAGTGAAGTTCCTGGTCACGGCCAAGTACACCACCGAGGGGATCCGAGGGGTCGGCAAGGAGGGCGGGACGGTACGCGCCGAGGTCATCCGGGCGCTGATCGAGAACGCCGGCGGCCAGGTGGAGGCGTTGTACTTCGCGTTCGGTGAGTTCGACCTCTACATCCTGTGCGACCTACCCGATCACGTGACCGCCGCCGCCGTGGGCGTCGGCAGCCGGGCGGCTGGCGGGGTGGACGCAACCGTCGTCACGTTGCTGACGCCGGAAGAGATCGACACGGCGGCCCGGACCCCGGTCATGTACCAGCCGCCGGGCGGCTGACCCCGACCCGGGCCAGCCGGCCGATCGGCCGATCGGCCGAGAAGAAACGGAGATCGACGCAACATCTTGCCATTTCCCTGCGTTGATGCGAAGGATACGAGGGCGCTCGATCAGCGTGCACAGGCCCGGTCGGCTCCGTCCGAGCACCGGGTCTTCCCCACGATGAGGAGGTCCCATGGTCCGTCGCCGCTTTGCGGGAATAGCCGCCGGCGCCATCGTCCTGCCCTTGCTCGCCGTCGTGGCCCCCTCCGGCACGGCTTCGGCCAACCCCTCCGGTGCGGCCACCCCGCCGGCCACCGGCGTCGCCAGCGACGTCCGCCAACTCACCCGCAAGGACTTCACCCTCAACGGCAAGCCCGTCGAGGTACCCGCCCAGTACCAGGCCCGCGCCCAGGCCAAGCGGTCGCAGGCGCAGGCCGAGACGCCGCCGGTCGGCACCGTACGGCAGTGGCTGGCACTGGACGACTACAACGGCGAGATCTACTTCAAGGACTACACGCTGCGCGGCGTGGGCGAACACATCGAGGTGTGGGTCGCCAACGACACCGCGTTCCCGGCGGGCGACTGCCGCGCGCAGATCCCGGGTTCGACCGACGTCACCGACGCGCAGGTCGCAGACCTGGTCAACGAGTTCGACACCAACATGTACCCGAAGTCGACCGCCGCGTTCAGCACCCCGCCCGACCGGGACGGCAGCAACGCGTCCGTCGAGGGTGACTTCTCCGGCGCCGGCAACAAGACGGTCACCCTGGTCGACAACGTCCGGGACGACAACTTCTACGACTTCCCGGCCGCCCCCACGTACATCGCCGGGTTCTTCTTCTCGCTCTTCAACGAGCTGCTCGACCGCAACATCATGACGATCGACGCGTTCGACTGGGCGCACCGCACCGGTGCCAACCCGCCGAACGAGCCGACCGACGACCTGTGCACCAGCCGTCCCGCCCGCCCCGCCCTGTACGAGGGCACGTTCATCCACGAGTGGCAGCACCTGGCGCACTACTACACCGACCCGTTCGAGAGCATCCTGATCAACGAAGGGCTCTCCGACTTCGCCCAGACGCTCGGCGGCTACGTCGACGCCACGGCCACCGTCGACGAGCCCGGCACGGACAGCCACATCTACTGCTTCCAGGGCTTCGGCACGGTGCAGACGCCGTACAACACCAATCCACGGGACTGCGGTGGTCCGGAGAACTCCCTCAACCTCTGGGACGAGGGAAACACCTCCAGCGGGGTGCTGGCCGACTACGGCAACGCGTACTCGTTGATGTTGTACCTCTACGACCGGTACGGCCTGGACTTCATCTCGAAGCTGCACCGCGACGGTGACCTCCAGGGGCTGGCCAGCCTCGACGCGGCGCTGGAGGCCGAGGGCGTCCGCGACATGTACGACGTCATCCACGAGTACCAGACGATGAACCTGGTCGACCGGATCGTCGGCTCCCGGTTCGGCATCATGCTCGGCGCGGACAAGCGCAAGGTCACCACGGCCAGCCTGGACGCCACGGTCAACCTGGCCAACCCGGCCTCCTACGAGACCCCGGGCGCGGCACCGAACGGCGCCGACTACGTCCAGTTGCGCAAGGCCAGCGGCACCCCGCTCAAGGCGCACGAGCTGCGCTCGATCAAGTTCAACGGCGCCAAGGCGCTGCCGGCGGTCCCGCTGGCCTGGACCACGGTGACCGACGACCCGGACCGCCCGGGCAACTCGGTGATCTGGTCCGGCAACGGCAACAGCACCGACGCCGCCGCCGTCACGCCGGTGACCGTGCCGGCCGCCGACCCGACGCTGACCTTCCTCGCGAAGTACGGCGCCGAGACCGGCTACGACTACGGCTACGTCAGCGTGTCGACCGACGGCGGCAAGAGCTACACGATCATCCCCGGTGAGCAGACCGTCGCCGGTCCGCTCGGCCCGGCGCTGAACGGCACCACCGACGGGTTCCAGCCACACTCGTTCGACCTGTCGGCGTACGCCGGGCAGAGCGTGCTGATCAGCTTCCGGTACGTCAGCGACGGCGGCGTCAACGAGGGTGGCCTGCTGATCGACGACATCGCCGTCGGCGGCACGCTGGTCAGCGACGGATCGAGCCTGGCGGAGTTCGACTCGCCGACCGAGATCAGCCCGACCCCGGTGGCGAACTGGAACGTGCGGTTCGTCGGCATCGACGAGAAGAAGAAGCTGGCCTGGCAGTTCGAGGTGGACGGCAAGTCCAGCTTCACCCTCGGGGCCGCCCAGACGCTGATCCTGCGCGCCTTCCCGAAGGTGGTCGCCGTGGTCGCCTACGACGAGCCGACCGAGCAGGTGACGCAGTACGCGCCGTACTCGCTGAAGGTCAACAACGTCGTGCAGCCCGGTGGCGCGCCGCTGAGCTGACCCGACACCCCACGAAACTCCCGGCACCGCGGGCGCGGTGCCGGGAGTTTCGTCGTCGGGGTGTCGGGGGTGGGGGTTAGCGTGCCCACGACGACCCCGACCGGCCGGAGGCCCGCGCATGATCGACCACCTCGGCATCCAGGTCCGTGACCTGGCCGCCAGCACCGCCTTCTACGACACGGTGCTGGCCACGCTCGGCGCCCGCCGCATGCTCGACTACGGGGAGCACATCGGTTACGGCGCGACGCAGCCCGACTTCTGGATCAGCGCGGTCGAGGGCGACGGCGAGGGGCGGGAGTCGCACATCGCGTTCTCCGCGCCGGACCGGTCCGCCGTTCGGGCGTTCCACGACGCGGCCGTGGCGGCCGGCGCCGAGGTGCTGCACGCACCGAAGGTGTGGCCGGAATACCACCCGACCTACTTCGGCGCGTTCGTCCGCGACCCGGACGGCAACAACGTCGAGGCCGTCTGCCACGCACCGGAGTGACGATGGAGCAGCGGATCAGCCTGGTCACCCTGGGGGTGGCCGACGTGTCCCGGGCCCGGGCCTTCTACGAGCATCTCGGCTGGCACGGCCAGGAGGTCGAGGAGACGGCCTTCTTCCAGGCCGGCGGCCTGGCGCTGGTGCTCTGGGGACGGGCGAAGCTGGCCGAGGACGCGGGCGTGGCCGACAACGGCGGCGGGTTCGGCGGCCTGGCCCTGGCGCAGAACGTCCCTTCCCGCGCCGAGGTCGACGCGGTGCTCGCGGCGGCCTCGGCGGCCGGGGCGGCGGTGACCCGCCCCGCCCGGGAGACCTTCTACGGCGGCTACGCCGGCTGCTTCAGCGACCCGGACGGCCACGTGTGGGAGATCGCCTGGAACCCCGGCTTCCCGCTCGCCGCCGACGGCACCCTCACCGTCCCGGACTTCGGCACGCCCGGACCGCAGGACCCGGCGGACTGACCAGCCACGAAGGCGATCCGGTCATTCCCGAACGTCGCCCCCCGCCACGCTCGCCGGTTCCGGTGCCGTACGCGCGGCCGGGCGCTCGTCCCCATGCCCCGGCCACCACGCCCGGTGCCCGATCAGCGCGGTCAACGCCGGCACGAAGAACATCGACATGACGAACGCCGACAGCACGATCCCGATCGCCACCGCGAACCCCATCTGTTGCAGGAACGAGATCGGCGCGAGCATCAGCACCCCGAAGGTGCCGGCGAGGATCAGGCCCGCCGCGGCGACGGTCGGGCCGGCGTGCTCCACCCCGATGGCCGCCGCCCGGTGCGGATCGTTGCCCTCCCGCGCCTCCTCCCGCAGCCGCGCGATCATCAGGATGTTGTAGTCGGTGCCGATGGCCACCACGAACAGATAGAGGATGATCGGCAACTGGAAGGTGACGCCGGGCTCCCCCCGCACACCCTGGAAGAGGTAGACCGTCGCGCCCAGCGTGGCGGCGAAGTTCAGCAGCACCGCGATCACCAGGTAGATCGGTGCGACCAGGCTGCGCAGCAGCAGTGCGAGGATGAGCGCGATCAGGGCGGCCGCCACCGGCAGGATCACCGACAGGTCCCGGTTGTTGGCCGAGTTGATGTCGGCGAAGATCGCGGTGGTCCCGCCGACCAGCGCCCGGGTGCCGGGCGGGGCGGCGGCGTGCACGGCGTCGCGCAGGTCGTCGCGGACCAGCATGATCGCCTCGTTGGAGACCGGGTTCTCGTCGAGCAGCAGGTTGATCCGGGCCACGCTCGGGTCGCTGCCGCGCTCCGGTGGCTGCGCCTGCCCCACCCCCGGGACTCCCCCGGCCGCCGCCGCGAACTCGGTGACCTGCTGGTCGGTGAGCGGGGTGCCGTCGCCGGTGGTCAGGTAGACCTCGGTGGGGGCCAGGGCACCGGCGGCGAACCCACGCTGGAGATCCTGCGCGGCCCGCGCCGACTCGGTGTCCTGCGGGAACCCGGCGCTGAAGTCGTAGTCGGCCTTGTAGCCGAGCACACCGGCGGCGAGCGCGACCAGCAGCGCGCCGGAGGCCACCGCGACGAGCGCCGGACGGCGTCCGATGGCGGTGCCGAGGCGCCGGGACAGGGTCGCTTTCGGCGTACGCTGCCACGCCTTGGACGGCCAGAAGACGTAGCGGCCGAGCAGCGAGACGACCGCCGGGATCAGCGTGAGCGAGGTGATCAGCATGACGCCGACGGCGATCGCGAGCGCCGGGCCGAGGGAGCCGAAGAAGCCGAGGGAGGCCAGCAGCAGCACCAGGAACGCGACGATGACCGCCCCGGCGGCGGAGGTGATGACCTCGCCGACCCGCTGGACGGACACGATCATCGCGGTGCGTTTGTCGTCACCGGCGCGCAGCCGCTCGCGGTAGCGGAAGAGCAGGAACAGGATGTAGTCGGTGCCGATGCCGAACAGCACGATCAGCAGGATCGTCTGGAGGTCCTGACTGACGCTGAGGTCGAAGGCCTTGCCCGCGGCGGCGACGAGCCCGGTCGTGACGCTCATGACGACGCTGATCACCACGATGGGCATCAGCGCGGCGATCGGGCTGCGGAAGATGATCAGGATCAGTCCGATGATCAGGATGATCGTCGCGATGCCGACCACCGCGAAGGCGTCGTTGAAGGTGTCCTCGTTGTCGACGAAGCTCGCCACGTCGCCGGCCACGCCGGCGGTCAGTCCGCTGCCCTGGAGCGCCGGGCCGATGTCCGCCCGCAGCTCGCGTACGGCGTCGAGCAGCGCCGGGTCGTCCGGGGCGGGCGCGTCGAGCCCGACGTTGATGATCTGCACCGACCGGTCCGGCGCCACCGCCTGCGGGCCGGTCAGGTAGCCGGACGTCTGGGAGATGTTCTCGGCCTTGAGCGACTCGGCGAGCTGGCCCACCTTCGCCTCGTCCGCGGGGGTGAGCGGCTGCCCGTCCGCGCGCTCGACCACGATCACCGCCGTCGCGGTGGCCGCCTGCGGGAACGCCTTCTGCCCCAGCTCGGTGGCCTGCACCGACTCGTAGGAGCTGGGCAGGAAGCTCTCCTGGTCGGCGGAGGTGATGTCACCCAGTGACGGTGTGGTGAGGATGATGGCGACCGCCGCCAGCACCCAGCCGCCGATCACCCACCACGCCTTACCCACGACGAATCTGCCCAGCCGCTCGAACATCGTTTCCCCCGTGTGCTTCGCCTTGGTCGGGGGTCGGACCCTCGGCGCCACCCGCGCCCCGCCCGTCACAGTGCGGACGGCCCCGACCACCAGGCGTGTAGCCTACCGGTCCCACGCCATCCTTTTCGGACGTCGGCCGGTGTGCCGTGCCGTGCCGGGCGGGACGGGACGGGGCGGGACGAGTGGCGGCCGGGGTGGCGGCGGTCGAGCAGGGATGAGCGTGGACGGTCGCTTTCGAGCTGATGTCGTGGATGGATCAGTCCCGCCGCTCGATGCGTGATGTCGTTTACCACTCAGCTCGAAAGGGACCGTCGCCGGTGACCCTCGGTCCACCGGGACCCGATCACCACGTCGGCGCGGGCGGCGTCGCGGAAGGCAGCGCGGAAGGCCGCGCGGAAGGCCGCGCGGAAGGCCGCGCGGAAGGCAGCGCGGAAGGCAGCGCGGAAGGCAGCGTGGGAGGCAGCTCGGCACCGACCGGCGCCGGGCCGGCAGGGACCGGGCCGGGACGGGCCGGCAGGGACCGGGCCGGGACGGGCCCGACCCGGCCCCGGGGCGCAGCCTGCTCAGGCCAGCGCCTCCAGGTCGGCCATCTCGGTCACCCGGCGCACGTCGACCTCCACCTCGCCGAGCGAGGCGGTGAAGATGTCGGCGTACCGCCGGGCCCACTCCACGGCCTCGGCCTTGTCGCGGACCTCGACCATGAGGAACCCGGCGATCAGTTCCTTGGTCTCGGTGAACGGCCCGTCGGTGACGGTCGTCCGCCCGCCGGTGGCGGTGATCCGGGTGGCGTCCTCCTTGCTGGTGGGACGCAGCCCGTCGCCGGCCAGCAGCACTCCGGCGTCGGTCATCTCCTGGACGAACGCGCCCATGGTGGCGATGAAGGCGGCGTCCGGCGAGTAGGCGGCCGGGTTGTTCTGGTCCAGCTTGTGCATGATCATGAAACGCATCGGTGGTTCCTTCCACGAAGTGGTCCGTCACTGACCCGTCGAGCGGCACCGACCGGATCCGACACCGTCGACGAAAGCTTTCAGCGGCTCGGCGCGAGACCCCGCGCGCAGTCGGCGGCACGCGAGCGCAGCAGGGCCCGTTCGCGCTCGTTGCCGGTCATCTCCGCCGCCCGGGTGAACTCGGCGCCCGCCTCGTCGTAGCGCCCCAGCTTCGCCAGCAGGTCGCCGATCACGCTGGGCAGCAGGTGGTACCCGGCCAGCGCCGGCTCGTCGACCAACGCCCGCGCCACCGCCAGGCCGGCGGCCGGGCCGTCGGCGAAGGACACCGCCACGGCCCGGTTCAGCTCCACGACCGGCGACGGCGCGACCCGGGCCAGCTCCGCGTAGCCGGCCGCGATCCGCGCCCAGTCCGTCTCGGCGGGTGTCCGTGCCCGCGCGTGGCAGGCCGCGATCTCCGCCTGGAGGGCGTACGGGCCGGGCGGGCCGTCCACGGCACGGGCCCGGTCCAGGGCGGCCAGGCCCCGGCGGATCAGCAGCCGGTCCCAGCGGCGCCGGTCCTGGTCGAGCAGGAGGATCGGCTGACCCTGCGCGTCGACCCGGGCGGCGGTGCGGGACGCCTGGATCTCCAACAGGGCGGCCAGCCCGTGCACCTCGGGCTCGTCGGGCATGAGGCCCTGGAGGATGCGGGCCAGGCGCAGCGCGTCGGCACACAGTTGCGGGCGCATCCAGTCGTCGCCGCGGGTCGCCGAGTAGCCCTCGTTGAAGATCAGATAGACGACCTCCAGCACGCTGGCGAGCCGTTCGCCGCGCTCCTCCGGGCCGGGCACCTCGAACGGCACCTTCGCGTCGGAGAGGGTCTTCTTCGCCCTGGTGATCCGTTGGGCGATGGTGGACTCCGGCACCAGGAAGGCGCGGGCGATCTCCTCGACCTTCAGCCCGCCGATCACCCGCAGGGTCAGCGCCGCCCGCGCCGGCGGCGTCAGCACCGGGTGGCAGGCGGTGAACACCAGCCGGAGCAGGTCGTCGGTGATCGGCTCGTCCAGCGCGGCGTCGAAGTCCGGGGTGAACCGCTCGTCGCCCAGTTCGCGGCCGAGTTCGGCGACCTTGCGGTCGAGCAGCGTACGGCGGCGCAGCCCGTCGATCGCGCGCCGCTTGCCGACCGCCGTCAGCCAGGCCCCCGGGTTGGTCGGCACCCCGTCGCGCGGCCAGGTCTCCAAGGCGGCGACCAGCGCGTCCTGCGCCAGTTCCTCGGCCCAGCCGACGTCCCGCACCAGGCCGGCCAGTGCGGCGACCACCCGACCGGACTCGATCCGCCAGACCGCCTCGACCGTGCGGCGCACCTCGGAGACCCCCATGACCGACAATCACAGCAGCCGGGCCCCGGTCAGGCAACGCGACCGGCGGGCGCGGCGGGAGGCGGTCAGTTCCGGAACGTGTGCCGTACGCCACCGTGCGAGCCGCAGGCGCGTGGACTGCCGCCGGCCAGGCTGACCGAGCCGTCGCCGCACTGCACCAGGTATCCGCGGCCGGCCCAGAACTCCGGCACGCAGTCGAGGTGGTCGCACACCGCCACGGCGGGCTCGCGGATCCGCTCGCCGGCGCAGAAGCCGTACCCCATCGGATTGTCCGGCGCGCCGCAGAGCCGGTCGCGGGCCGGCGTCGGCGTGGCCGCGCCGGAGCTGCGCTTCGGACCGGCGACCGCGGGTGCGGCCGGGCGGGCCGGCGTGCCCGGCGCGGGCGTCGCGGCGACCGCCACCTCCGACGTCGGGTCGGACGGGTCGGACTCCAACAGCGCGACGGGCACCAGCAGGGCGATTCCGGCGGCGATGGCCACCGTGCGACGGCCACCGGGCACGAACCCGGTCAGCCGGGCCTGCGCCGGGGTGGCGATACCCGGCCGGAACGGCTTGAGCTGCGCGTGCTCGGCGATCGCCTCGTCGAGCTGGGCGATCACCGCCGGCCGCTGCTCGATCGCGTCGGCGAACGCCAGCGTCAGCTTGAACCGGAAGTCGGCCGCCACGTCGGCGGGGAGCATCACCCCGGAGGCCCGCCGCCGGTCGAGCACCTGGATCAGGGTGACCGGCGCCGCCGGGTCGTGGGCCAGGCCGGTCATCTTTCCGTACGCCCAGTCGCGCCGGCCGCGACCGCCCAGCAGCACCAGTCGGCGGCTGGTGATGACCGCCATCCCGGCGTCGGCGATCCGCGTCCCGTCGGCGCGGCGGGACCGCATCGGCGTACCCTGCGGGGCGACGGTCAGGTCCGGTGCCGGGAGCACCGCCGTGTGTCGCACCTCGACCAGCTGCGCCGCCGGCAGCACCCAGAACACCACCTCGTCCCCGGCCAGTTCCAGGGGCAGACCGGCGCCGGCGGCGGCCGAGCCGGTGAAGTCCTCGGCGAGCGTACGCAGGCGCCGCAGCTCCTCGTCCCGCCGCCGCCATGTCTCGTCGGCGTCGCGGAATGCCCGCTGCCGCCGTTCGTTCTGCCGGTGCGCCCACCGGTACCGCCATGTGGAACCCGTCGAATCAGTCCTTGCCATGCCGACTCCTCCGCCGTGCAGGCCACCAATCGGGGTGTTACCGGGATAACTCCGCCGGACACCGGACAGCGACGGGCAGGAAAGCGCAAATTACCCAATCGGTGGAGCAACCCGGACGATAGGCCGGTTTCGCTGCGTCGATTCATGTCGGTCGGGCGTGTCGGGGGGACCGACTCCCGTTCGCCGTGCGGCTCCGCGGGGGCGTCGGTAACGTCAGGCGCGACGTCCCGGCGGGTACGACGAGGGGGTGAGTCGGTGCGCGACACGACCCCGGCCATCGTGATCGGTGTCGATCTCGGGACGACCAGCACCAAGGCCGTCGCGTACGACATCAACGGCGACCAGGTGGCCCACCACTCCGTCGGCTACCCACTGGACGAGCCGCAGCCCGGCTGGGCCGAGCAGGACCCGCACGCCATCTACGCCGCCGTCGTCGAGTCGATCCGCACCGTCGCCGCCGAGCTGGCCGGCCGGCCGGTCGCCGGGCTGTCCTTCAGCAGCGCGATGCACAGCCTGATCGGGCTCGATGCGGCCGGCCACCCGCTCACCCCGTCGATCACCTGGGCCGACTCGCGGGCCGCCCGGCAGGCCGAGCGACTGCGGGCGGTCCCCTCCGGGCTGGCCCTGCACCGCCGCACCGGCACCCCGATCCACCCGATGGCGCCGCTGCCCAAGCTGCTCTGGTACGCCGAACAGGAACCGGTGCTGTTCGCCACCGTCGCGCACTGGGTCGGCATCAAGGACTGGGTCCTGCTGCGGCTCTGCGAGGTGCTGATGACCGACCACTCGATCGCCTCGGCCACCGGGCTGATGGACATCTTCCAGCTCGCCTGGGACGCCGAGGCGTTGGGGATCGCCCGCATCACCGAGGAGCAGTTGCCCGAACTGGTACCCACCACCACCGTGCTGCCCGGTCTCACCCCGGAGGCCGCCGCCGCGACCGGCCTGCCCCGGGACACGCCCGTCGTGGTCGGTGCCGGTGACGGCCCGCTGGCCAACCTCGGGCTCGGCGCGGTCGCCCCGGGCGTGATGGCCTGTTCGATCGGCACCAGCGGCGCGCTGCGGGTGATGGTCGAGCACCCCGGCGTCGATCCGCTCGGCGGCGTCTTCTGCTACGCCCTGACCGAGCACCGCTGGGTGGTCGGCGGGGCGATCAACAACGGCGGGATCGTGCTCGGCTGGGCCGGCGACGCGCTCGCCCCCGAACTGGGCGACAACGCGGAGGAGGAACTGCTCGCGCTGGCCGCCCAGGCACCCGTCGGCTCCGGCGGGCTGATCATGCTGCCGTACCTGCTCAGCGAACGCGCGCCACACTGGAACGCGCTACCACGCGGCGCGTTCGTGGGGTTGACCCACGGGCACCGCCGAGCCCACCTCGTACGGGCCGCGCTGGAGGGGGTCTGCCAGCAGTTGGCACTGGTGCTCGCCTCGGTGCGGGCCGCCGGCAACGAGGTGCGGGAGATCCGGGCCAGCGGCGGCTTCGCCCGCAGTCCGCTGTGGCGGCAGATGCTCGCCGACGTGCTCGGCATGCCGGTGCGCTTCCCCGCCGGGCACGAGGGCTCCGGCTTCGGCGCGGCACTGCTCGGCATGCAGGCGCTCGGGCTGGTCGCGTCCATCGACGTCGCCGCCGACCTGGTGGAGATCTCCGAGACCGTACGCCCCGACCCGGCCGCGTCCGCCACGTACGCGGCGCTGCTGCCCCTCTTCTCCGAGTTGTACGACGCGCTGGTGCCGACGTTCACGTCGCTGCGCCGGCTCGCCCCCGGCCTGCCGTCGGAGCCCAACCCCACGCCGCCACCGTCGTAGTGCCGACCGGCCCCGCCGCCGGACGTTTCCCTCACCCGCCGCCGCAAAGGTCGTGAGATCCGATGATCACTCTCGCCGCACCGGCCGAATCCCTCACCGACGCCGGCAACACCCAGCTCGTCGTCGCCGCCCTGCTCGGCATCGCGGCGGTGGTGGTGCTGATCGCCTGGGCCAAGGTGCACCCGTTCCTGTCCCTCATCCTCGGCGCGGCCGTGCTGGGCGTCGTCGCCGGCGCCGCGCCCGAAAAGATCGTCACGTCGTTCAGCGGCGGGGTCGGCTCCACCGTCGGCAGCGTCGGCCTGCTGATCGCCCTCGGCGCGATGATCGGCGGGCTGCTCGCCGAGTCCGGTGGCGCCGACGGCATCGTCAACCGGATCGTCGGGCGGGTCTCCGGTGGCGCGCTGCCCTGGGCGATGGCCGGCGTGGCCGCACTGATCGGCCTGCCGTTGTTCTTCGAGGTCGGCGTGGTGCTGCTGGTGCCGATCGTGCTGCTGGTCGCGATCCGCACCGACATACCCCTGATGAAGCTCGGCATCCCCGCGCTGGCCGGCCTGTCGGTGCTGCACGGCCTGGTGCCGCCGCATCCCGGCCCGCTGGTGGCGATCTCCTCGCTCGACGCCGACCTGGGCCTCACCCTCGGGCTGGGGCTGCTCGTCGCCATCCCCACCGTGATCATCGCCGGCCCGGTGTTCGGCAACATCATCGCCCGCTACGTGCCGGCCACCGTCCCGCTGGACCTGCTGCCCACCCGCCGCGACAGCGGACCCCGGCAGACCGAGGCCGCCGCCCAGCGGAACGTCGACGGCGACCTGCTCACCGACGACGACCTGCTGAACCCGGGCACCGGCCGACCCGGCGCCCCGGTCGACGACACCGGCACCGAGACCTCCCGGCGCACCCCGGCCTTCTGGCCGGCGGTGATCACCGTGCTGCTGCCGGTGGCGCTGATGCTGCTGCGGGCGGTCGGTGAGCTGCTGCTGGACGAGGGCACCACCGCCCGGCAGGCGCTGGACATCGCCGGCACCCCGATCGTGGCGCTGCTGGCCGGCGTCATCGTCGCCATGTTCACCCTCGGCTACCAGGCCGGCTTCAGCCGTACCCAGGTGTCGTCGGTCCTCGGCGGATCGCTGCCGCCGATCGCCGGCATCCTGCTCATCGTCGCCGCCGGCGGCGGATTCAAGCAGGTGCTGGTCGACGCCGGCGTGGGCGACCTGGTCGCCGACGCGGCCAACGGGGCGAACCTCTCCCCGCTGCTGCTGGGTTGGCTGGTCGCGGTCGGCATCCGGGTCGCCACCGGCTCGGCCACCGTCGCCACCATCACCGCCGCCGGCATCGTCGCGCCGCTCGCGGGCAGCCTGGACCGGCCCGGGGTGGCGCTGCTGGCACTGGCCATCGGCTGCGGCTCGCTGTTCTTCTCGCACGTCAACGACGCCGGCTTCTGGCTGGTGAAGGAGTATTTCGGGCTGACCGTCGGGCAGACCATCAAGAGCTGGTCGGTGATGGAGACGATCATCTCGGTGGTCGGCTTCCTCGGTGTCCTGCTGCTCGACCTGCTGCTCTAGCCGGCGCCACCGTCCCGACCGCCCCCACCCCGACACGTCCGGCGGGTGCGGTCAGGGTGCCTCGACACCGGAGATCAGGAACCGGTGCACCTCGGCGCCGCGGATGGCCGCCGCCTGGTCGTCGCTCGGCCCGGACCCACGGAAGGTGAGCAGCTGCTCCTCGGACTCCCAACGCTCGTACACGTTGATCCGGCCCGGCTCGACCAGGTCCGGCCCGATGGCGAAGTCGACGCAGCCCGGCGCGGACCGGGCCGCCCGGACCACCGGGACGCACCCGGCGAGGTAGTCCTCCCGGGCCTCGGGGTCGACGTACAGACTTCCGGCGACGATGAACACGCTGGACCTCCTGGTGTGACGGCTGTCCGGCCATCCTCCACCGAGGGTGTGACACCGTCCGCGGCTTCCATGACGGTCGATCCTTGCGTACGCTGGCCAAAAATCGATCGACGGCGATGCCGTCGGGCCGGGGGTGACCTGTGCGGTCGGTGTTGTCGAGGCGGACACGGTTCCGGTTGGTCGGCGCGGTCACGGCGGTCGCCGCCCTGACGGCCGCGACCACGCTGGTGCACCTGGCGGGTGTCCCGCCGTTGCCGGTGGCGGTCGAGGAGGAGGAGAATCCGGCCGCGCCGGCCGAGTGGATGTGGGCCCAGCGGGCCAACGCCGACGGCTCGATCCCGGCGACCGCGTACGAGGAGGCCCTCGCCCAGAGCCGGACGCTGGAGAACGCGACCCGGCGGGGCGATCCCCAACTGACCGGCGTGCGCTGGCGGCAACTCGGCCCGACCAACATCGGCGGGCGGCTCATCGACGTGGTGCTCGACCCGACCAGGCCGGGCACGGTCTACGTGGCGGCCGGCACCGGCGGCGTGTGGCGGAGCACCGACGGCGGCGCGACGCTGACCAGCGTCTGGTCCGACGACCTGCCCCAGTCGATGGGGGCGCTGGCCGTCGCGCCCGACGGCACCCTGTACGCGGGGACCGGCGAGCCCGACCACGGCGGCGGCGGGTCCTACTACGGCACCGGGCTCTACCGCTCCACCGACGGCGGGGCGACCTGGACGAGCCTCGGGCTGACCGAGACCGGCGCGATCGGCCGGATCCGGATCGACCCGACCGATCCACGGCGGATCGTGGTCGCCGCGCAGGGCCGGTTGTTCGACACCGGCGGCGACCGGGGCGTCTTCCTGACCACCGACGGCGGCGGGACCTGGAAGCGGGTCCTCGACGGGTTGAACGACTCCACCGGCGCGATCGACGTCGCGATCAACCCGGCCGACCCGGACATCCTGCTGGCGGCGATGTGGGACAAGCTCCGCTACCCCGACGGCCGCGAGTACGGCGGCCCCGGCTCCGGCCTGCACCGCTCCACCGACGGCGGTGCGACGTGGACGCGGATCGGGGCGCCGCTGCCGGCCGCCGAGAGCGAGCCCGGTCGCATCGGCGTGGCGTTCGCGACCGACCGACCGACCCGGGCGTACGCGATCACCAACGACCGGATCGGCAACCTGACCGGCTTCTTCGTCTCCGACGACGCCGGAGCGACCTGGACCCGGCGGACCGCCGGCGAGCCCGCGCTGGACGCCGCCGACGGCGGGTTCGCCTGGTGGTTCGGCCGGCTGTGGGTGGACCCCGCCGACGCCGACCACGTCTTCTCCGCCGGCGTACCGCTGATGGAGTCGCACGACGGCGGCCAGACCTGGGTGACCGGCCAGGGCATCCACGTGGACCAGCACGCGATGGCCTGGGACCCGCACAACCCCGGCCGGGTGTACGTCGGCAACGACGGCGGGCTCTACTGGAACGACCAGGGTGGCAACGTCATCGGCACCTGGACGGCGGCCTCCGTGCAGCCGTACATGCAGTTCTACTCGATGGACGTGAGCACCCAGGACCGCTCCCGTGCCTCCGGCGGCACCCAGGACAACGGGTCGCTGCGCTCCTGGGGCGGCGCCGACTGGAACCTGTACCGGGGTGGCGACGGGATGATGAACCGGATCAACCCGGTCGACCAGGACAACGTCTACGCCTGCTCGCAGAACGGCGGCTGCGCCCGTTCGGACGACGGCGGCGACACGATGACCTCGATCCGGTCCCGGTTCGCCGGCACCCGGTTCAACTGGGTCGCACCGCTGGAGATCGCCCAGGGCGCGCCGGACACCGTCTACTTCGGGTCCAACGTGCTCAACCGCTCCGACGACCGGGGCCGCACCTGGCGGGCGGTCAGCCCGGACCTGACCGGCGGTCCGACGCCGCGCAACGCCACGTCGTACGCGACGATCACCACGATCGGCATCGCGCCGACCGACGAGGACACCGTGTACGTCGGCACCGACGACGGCCACCTGTCGGTGACCCGGGACGGCGGGGCGACGTGGACGAGGGCGACCGATCCGGACCTGCCCGACCGGTGGGTCACCCGGGTCACCGTCGACCCGGGGAACCCGGCCGTGGCCTGGGTGACCTACTCCGGGTTCCGCTGGGAGAGCGAGACCCAGCCGCACGTGCTGATGACCACCGACGGCGGGGCGAGCTGGCGCGACGTCTCGGGGAACCTGCCGCAGGCGCCGGTCAACGACGTGATCCGGCACCCGACGAAGCGGGGCTGGCTCTACGTCGGCACCGACATGGGCGTCTTCTTCAGCCCCAACCTGGGCCGCACCTGGCTGCAGGTCGGCGCGAGCTTCCCCGCCGTGCCGGTCCAGGACCTGCACTTCCACGCCCCGACGAAGACGCTGTTCGCGGCGACGTTCGGTCGCGGCATCCTGTACGCCCCGATCAGCGGCTAGACCGTGCCCGGCGTGGCCCCGGCGGACGACCCGCCGGGGCCACGGCGCGTCAGGCGCGGCTGATCGCGTTGGCGTGGATGGCCTCGGCGACGTACGCGGCCATGCCGGGCCGGATCTGCTCGAAGTACGCGGTGAACCTCTCGTCCGCCACGTACATGTCGGCCAGGCCGGTGTGCACCTCGTACGAGCAGTCGTAGAACCACCGGGTGATGAGCTGCCGGTGCTCCTCGGCCAGCGCCATCGCCGCCGGGCTGTCGGCCGGCGCACCCGAGGCCATCACCTCGACGAACCGCCGCCCCCAGTCCTCGTTCTCGGCCTTGTTGCGCAGCCAGTCCTCCTTCGAGTAACCGGCGGTGCGCCGGGACGACTCCCGGTACGCGTCGCTCTCGCCCCAGCGTTCCCGTGCCTCGTCCTCGTACGTGTCCGGGTCGAAGTCGCCGAAGACCTCGAACCGCTCCTGCGGGGTCAGCTTGATGTTCATCCGGCGTGCCTCCATCGCCATCTCGATCGCCGCGACCATCTCCTGGAGTTTCCCGATCCGTCCGGTCAGCAGCTCGTGCTGGCGGCGCAGGTGCGCACTCGGGTCGGCCGTCGGGTCGTCCAGGATCGCGGCGATCTCGTCCAGGGGGAACCCCAGCTCCCGGTAGTACCGGATGAGTTGCAGACGGTCCAGGTCGGCGTCGTCGTACCGACGGTAGCCGGCGGAGCTGCGCCCGCTCGGCGAGAGCAGCCCGATCTCGTCGTAGTGGTGCAGCGTCCGCACCGTCACCCCGGCGGCCCTGGCCACCTGTCCCACCGTGTACGCCATGGTTCCCCCTCCCTTCCGTCAACGAGGCTCCCGCCTTCCGTTACGGGAGGGTCAAGCGGAAGCCTCGTCGGCGGAGGTTCTACTGCACCGTGACGTTGTCCACGTACACCGCCGAGGTGCCGCCGGCTCCGCCGGCCGGTACGAACTGCACGCCGATCTCACGGACGTCGCCGGGGTTGGCCACCGCGGCCAGGTTGAGCGTCAGGGCGGTGCCGCCGGAGCCGACGGTGACCGCGCCGCCGTCGAACCACTGCCACCCGCCGCCGGTCTTCACGTACAGCTTGGCCTGGGTGCCCGCCCCGTGGTTGCCCCACGGGGCGATCCGCGCGGTGGCCCGCAGCGTGCTCCGCCCGGCGAGGCTGGTCGTGACGGTCCGGCGCAGATAACTGGCCCCGGCCGCGAGGTTGACGTCGGCCTTCAGCGACCAGCTTCCCTGACCGGCCCACTCGTTGACCCGCCACGGGCCACCGGTGACGGTGGTCCCCGCCCAGCCCTCGGTTGACGACTCGAAGCCGTGCAGCAGGGTGCCGCCGGCCGGCGGCGGAGTGGTCGGGGTGCCACCGCCGGGCTCGACGATCGTGCCGAGGTCGACCTCGCCCCGGTTGAGGGTCCAGGCGTTGCCGAAGAGGGTCCCCGCGCCGGAGTTGCGGGCCGGCCCCCAGCCGTCGTTCCAGGCCAGGAAGTAGGTGGTCCGGGGGTAGTTCTGCTGGAACGCGGTGATCCACCGGCCGTAGTCGAAGGAGCCCTGGCTGTCCGGGCCGATCTCGGAGAACGCGAACGGCTTGCCCAGCCCGACCAGCTCGTTGTAGGCGGACTGGATGCCGGACGCCTGCGGGTTGTCGTCGTACGCGTCCACCCCGACGACGTCGACGTAGGCGGCGCCCGGGTAGTAGGCGGTGCGGTTGCCCCGGCTGAAGTCGGCCGAGTAGACCCAGATCAGGTTGTCCAGCCCCTTGGTGGTGGTCAGGTAGCCGTACATCTGCTGCCAGACCTGCCGGAACGTGTTGGCGTCCCGGTTGCCCCACCAGAACCAGTCGCCGTTGACCTCGTGGAACGGCCGGAACAGCACTGGTACGCCGGCGTTCTCCAGGTCCTGGAGGCCCTGGGCCATCTTGTCCATCAGGGCCCGCCAACGGGCGCCGGCGGGTGTGCCGGGGTTGAGCAGGTCGGCGAAGTTGCCCATCGGGGTGTTCAGCCCGCCGCCGTTGGCGTTGGCCGGGCTGGGCAGGTGCACGCTTATGGTGACCAGGCCGCCGGAGTTGTGCCAGGACTTGAGGCTGCTGTTGCAGGACCAGTCGACGAGCGCGGTGATGTCGTTGTTGGTGGCCCAGCCGGAGCCGTAGTCGCAGCTGAGGAAGGCCGGGTACTGCCCGGTGGCGTTGCGCAGTTCCTCGGTCTGGGCGAGCGAGAAGCCGCTGTTGCTGTAGCCGCCGAAGAAGCCGGAGGCGATCCGGTTGCTGCCCCGGTTGGGCAGGTGGGCCAGCCAGTTCAGCACGTTGCGGGTGGCCGGGGAGGCGTTCGGGTTGGCGGGGGCGACGGTGTGCGCCTGGGCGGGAGCGACGGCGGTCAGGAGGGACGCGGACACCAGGGCGGTGGCGGCGGCGCTCAGCGCGAGGCGCAGTCTTCTGCTTCGCATGGTCACCTGTTTCGGGTCGGGGGCGGTGGTGGTGGTGGAACCCCGGGTTCTCCACCAGTTCACCCCTGAACCGGTTAAGTTTCAAGTATGTAAATGTATCGACCTCCCTACGCTGGGTCGACCTCGGCCGGTGGGCCACCGTGCGTCCACGGCGTCTCGTCCACCGCCGGGAACGTCGCCACCGGCAGGTACCCGTCGGAGAGCGTGGTCAGGCACACCCGCTCCCCCACCTCCGGAACCGTGCCCGGGGGCGCGGTCAGCCCACGCCCCATGCCGCCGGACAGCTCCACCACCACCTCGGTCTTGCCGTCGCCCGGAGTCACGAACACCACCCGCGCCTTCTGCCCCGGCCGGGCCGGCGACCACAGCGTCGCGCCGACCGGCACCGCCACCGGCTCGGTGGTCACCACCTGCACGCGCGGGCGCAGCACCGGCCGCTTGCCGCTGTCGTCCACCCGTTTCGGGTCGGCGAGGGTCACCATGCCGACGAACGCCTCCCCGGCCAGCCGGTGCTCCGCCATGACCAGCGGATCGTCGTAGGCGCGCTGCACCGCGTACGACGCCGCCGCCCGCTCCAGCCGGTGCAGCCGCTGGGCCGCCGCCACCGCGCCGTCGCGACGCGGCTGCGGTCCGCCCCCGGCGTCGACGTGCTCGGCGTACCCGGTGAAGGCGTCCTTGTCACCGTCCCACCGGACGGCCACCCGGGCGCCCGCCGGCAACGACCGGAGCAACCCCACGCCACGCCACATCAGCTCCCAGGTGGGCGCGAGCTGATCGCGCAGCAGTCCCTCCAGCTCCGCGTACGCCTCGACGCGCGCCGCCTCGTCGGTGGCCTCCGCGTACCGGGCCATCGCCGGGGCGAGCACGTCGTTGTCGAAACCCGGATCGGTGGCCGGCCCGGCCGGCGGGCACACCGACGGGTCCTCCGCCCGGGCCGCGGCCCGCGCCCCGGTCAGCCCCGGCGGCGGGTCGATCCAGCCGAGCAGCGCCGGCAGGTGCAGATCCTCCACCGCGCTCTGCCCGGTCGCCCAGTGCAGCGTCAGCGCGTCGGTCATCGCCAGCAGCGCCGACGAGCCGGGCTGCTCGGCCCGCTCGGCGAAGAAGGTCAACCACCGGCCGAGCAGGGGCACCGACGGGTGCACCGGGTACTCACCGTCCGGCCGGCGGAACCGGGTCGACCGGCCGAACAGCCGCAGGAACGTCACCCCGGCCGGGTTCGGTACGAGCAGCTGCGGCGCGTCGGCGTACCGGTGCCGGACGTCCCGGCCCCGGTCCACCGGCACCGCCTCGGTGACGGCCCGGAACCCGTCCAGGTGGTCGAGCAGGATGCCGGCCAGCTCGGCGGCGAAGGCGAAGCGCTGGTCCCGGTTGCGGGGCTGCGGGACGATCAGCAGCCGCGCCCGCTTCGGTGCCGCGCCGACCAGTACGGCGAGCGGGGCGTTCGCCTCACCGGCCAGCGTCAGCGGCACCAGCACCAGTGGCCGCTGGGCGAGGTGCAGGTGCCGGACCGTGGCCACCGGCTGGGCCCGCCCGGCGGCGAGCGCCTGCGCCTTGGCCAGCGCGCGCAGCGTACTCACGCGGGCCGTCCGGTGGCGACGGTCGGGCCGGGCGTACTCATGCGGCGTCCCCGGTCAGGGCGTCGGCGCGCAGGCGGGCGGCGGCCCGCAGCAGCGCGGCGGCCTCCTCCCGCTCCGGGTCCGGGGCGTGCTCGCCGGCGGCCAGCGCCAGCACCTCGGCCACCGACGCGACGCCGCCGAGTGCCTCGCGGACCGGCCGACCCAGCACGGCGGTGTGGCCGCCCGCCTCGTGCCGGCAGAAGTACGCCAGCTCGCAGGCGGCCAGGCACTCCGGCGCGTAGCGGGCCTCCACCCGGGACAGCGCGGCGCGCAGCGCCGCCGGATCGGCGGTCGGGTCGGCGGTGAAGTCCGCCGGCACCGTGGCGAGCAGCGTGTCCAGCCGGGCCATCCGGTCCAGTTGCCGGCGCAGGACCAGCAGTTGCTTGCGCACGTCGACCAGACTGGCCACCGGCTGGTTGGCGAAGTCGCGCGGGCAGACCAGCACCACCTCGTGCGACACCAGTTCCGCATCCCGCCCGGCGGCGGCCAGCAGGTCGCGCAGGGCCAGCACGTACACGGCGGACTGGATCGCGGCGGCCGACACCTTCGCCGGGTCGGCCTGGCCGTCGATCACCGGGAACGACTTGATCTCCACCACGTGGAACCGGCCGGCGAGCCGGGCGGCGACCAGGTCCGGCTCCAGGTGCACCCGCCTCCCGCCGACGTCCAGGGCGAGCAGCGGATGGTCGAACAGCGCCGCACCGCTGCCGTCGGCGGTCAACGCGGCCCGCGACCGGTCCCGCCGGTCCGGCAGGTCGTCCGCGCCGCCCAGGTCGGTCCAGGTCGCCGAGTCCGGCACCGGTACGCCGAGCCGCTCCGCGACCAGCCGCAGCAACTCCGTCCCGCCGTCGGCCTTGACCTGGGCCTCGAACGCGTTGCCCCGGGTGATCGCGAAGCGGGACTGCCCGAACCGGGCGGGAAAGCCGATCCGCTCGGCCAGCGCCGGCTTGTCCACGCCGGCCCCGTCGAGGACCGCCCGTCGGGTACAGCCCGGGTTGCCGGTCAACGCGGCGATGGTCCGCGCGTTGTGCCGCCGGGCCGGACCACCGCCCCGGATCGCGGCCAGTCGCGCCTCGTTGCTCGTCACGATCCGCCACCTTAGTGAAAGGAAGGGCCCCCTGTTAACGCCTCGCGTAGAGGAAGGGTCCCCTGTTAACGCCTCACCGACGCGCGACGGCCTCAGGGAACGGCGACCGGTGTGGCCGGCTCCCGGATCGGTGCGGGACGCCGGACCAGCACCGCCACCACCACCGCGGCCAGGCCGGCGAACGCCGCCATCGTCCAGAGCACGATCCGCAGGCCGCCGGTGAAGCCCGGATCGGCGAGCCGGCCGCCGGTGGTGCTGGCCAGCACCGCGCCGACGATCGCGATGGCCACGGTCTCGCTGGCCAGCCGAGCCGTGTTGATCATTCCGGCGCCGGTGGCCGCGCGATCAGCCGCGACGCTGCCGATGGCCAGCGCGTCGAGCAGCCCGATCGACAGGCCGATCCCGACGCCGATGGTCAGCAGCGGGCCGGCCAGGGCAGCCGCGTCGGAGGCCGGCGCGAGCACCGTCGTCCAGGCCGCGCCCACCGCGACCACCGCCACCGACACGACGATCACCGCCACCGCCGGTACCCGCCGGGTGAGCGCTCCGGCCAGCAGCGGCAGCACCACGGTCGGAGCGGTGAGCAGGATCAGCGTCGCCCCGGCCGCGCCGGGCCCCATCCCGACGACCGTGGTGAGGTACGACGGCAGGTAGACCAGCAGCGGCACGAGCACCGCGACGGTGGTGGCCGCCGCCAGGCAGATGCCGAGGAACCGGGGGCTGCCCAGCAGGGACAGGTCGAACATCGGCTCGGCGCGCCCGCGCTCCACGCGGACGAAGAGCACCAGCAGCACGGGCGCGGCGACGAACGCGCCGACGATCGTCGGGTCGGACCAGCCGTGCTCGGGTCCCTGTACGAATCCGTAGATGAGCAGCAGCAGCGCGGCCGTGAACGACACGGTTCCCGGCCAGTCGACCCGCCCGGGGCGCGCCGGCCGGGAGTCCGGCAACAGCGGGGACAGCAGCAGGACCACCACGGCGGCCAGGGCCGGCGCGGCGAACACGGCCCGCCACCCGAAGGCGTCTATGAGCAGGCCGGCCATCGACGGGCCGAAGGCCAGGCCGACGCCGATGGTCGTACCGAAGACGCTGAACACGCGGGCCCGGGACGCGCCGTGGAACCGGCCGGCGAGGATCGCCGAGGCGCTGGTCGCGGCGGCGGCCGCGCCGATGCCGGCGACCACCCGCGCGGCGTCCAGCAGCACGATGTCACCGGCGACCGAGGCGACCAGACCGGCGGTGGCGAAGACCGCCACACCGGCGACGAAGACGCGGCGCCGGCCGAACAGGTCGGCGAGCGCGCCGGCGGCGAGCATGAAGCTGGCAAAGGTGGCGTTGTACCCGTTCACCACCCACTGCACGGCGGCCAGTCCGGCGTCCAGGTCGCGGCCGATGTCCGGCAGGGCGACCGACGCGCCGGTCAGCGAGACCGGCAGCGACAGGGTGGACAGCAGGACGATCACCAGCACGACGGCCGGGTGGTTGCGCACGGCTCCCCCGTTCTTCGCGGCCGCCCCAGGCTAGTCGTCACGACTCGGCCGGGCGGCCCGTTCGGGGTGGAGATCACATGCGGTGGCTCACCGGCCGGCGGAGCGGTTCCAGGGCGAGCGGGGCAGCGTGGTGCCGGCCGTCGGGCGGAGCTGCCGACGGCGTCGACGCCGTCCAGGGGTGCACGGCGGCCGGGAGACGGTGTGCACCGGCGCGACGGGTTGCCGCCCGATCAACCAGCAGAGGAAGCGGGCCATCTCCGCCTCAGCCGACCGGAAGGTGCTGCGCCGCGGACTTCGGTACGTCGTACTGGGCCCCGCAGAAGGTGCACTGCTGGAGGTAGCGGGTGCGGATGGGGATCAGCGGGACGAAGAACAGGCTGAACTTGGTCGAGCGGCGGGTGACGACCTGTGCCGCGTGGTTGCCGCAGTTGCGGCACACCTGCTGCACGACGCCCGACCGGGTGACCTTGGTGCGGAGACCGAAGATGAAGAACATCGCCCGCCATTACCCACTTCCACCCGCCGAATCACCTCCGTCCCGGGGCCGGTCCACCGGTGGTGGCTCGGCCCCGGGACGGTCGGGTCGGCACGCGGCGTCAGCCCGCCGCCGGCTCCAGGCCGGGCACCTCGACCGAGAGCCAGATCGATTGCCAGTCCGCCATCTCGTGGAAGCGGCGCAGCTCGGCCAGCCCGGAGACCGACCCGGCCCAGGCGCTGTACGGGGGGTGCTGCTCGTCGAAGCCGCTCTGCACGAAGGTGAGCGTGGTCTTTCCCTGCGACTCGGCCAGCTCCCAGGTGGTGACACCGATCGGTCCCCAGTCCACGGACATCCGCCGGCCCGGGTCGAGGTCGACCACCTTGGCCGCGTGACCGGACTCGAAGCCGCCCATCGCGTACCGGCCACCGACCCAGGGCTCGATGCCGATCGGGTAGCCGAACCAGGCGCTGGCCTGTCCGGAGTCGGTGAGCGACTCCCACACCTTGTCGGCGGGGGCCGCGATGACCAGCTCGCCGCGCAGCTCGGCGGAGGTGAAGTCGGTCTTCGGCAGCAGCGGCTGCCCCTCCAGGTGGGCGGCCAGGTTGGCGAGCGACAGCGCCCAGAAGGTCTGCAGGACGCCGATGGTGCTGCCACTCGTCGCCGCGGCGAAGTCGACGTGGCTCTGCTCCAGGGTCAGCACGGTCGCGTCGGGCCCGTCCTCGGCGAGGGCGAACCCGGTGGTGGTCTCGACCCCGTCGAGCAGCCAGGAGAACCGCAGCGAGTGGTCGTCGACGTGCAGGAGGCGCTGGTGCGGGGCGTCGCCCTCGGGGGTGTGCCGCCCCCAGAACGCGTACCGCGCGGGTAGCTCGACCTCGACCTGCTCGGCCAGCCAGACGCGCAGCTCGGCCGGGTCGGTCAGGGCGCGGTGGACGGTCGCGACGGGCGCGGCGAGGCGGACGCGGAGGATCATCTGGTCAGTCACGGTCGGTTCCCTTCGGGTAGACGGCCACGGCGAGCTTGAAGGCGTCTCCCTCGGCGCCGCCGTAGCGCGTGAACAGGTCCTGCAGGGTCGCCTGCAGGTCGTGCAGGAACTGCTGGCGGTGCTCCGGGGGGACCCGGATCTCGCCGGACACCCCGACCGAGGGGAGTTCTCCGGCGGTGCGGTCCAGCGCGGCGACGTCGGCCTGGACCTCCTCCATCAGGTCGAGCAGGTAGCCGAGGCTCAGCTCGTCGCGCACCCGGCGGCCGCCGATGCGCCCCACCAGGCGGGGGGACAGCCAGTAGGACCGGGCGACGGCCTGGTAGATGCCCTCGTTGATGCCCCGGACCCGGCGCTCGTTGACCAGCTCCACCAGGCCGGCGGCGACCAGCTGCTTGACGTGGTAGTAGACCCGCTGGGGGGTCTGCTCCATCCGGGCCGCGATCTCGGTGCACGTGCGCGGCTCGGCCAGCTGCCGGAGGATCTCGACACGCTGCGGCTTGAGCAGGGCTTCGGCCTGCTCGATCTGCTCCAGGTACAGGACGTCTCTCATGGCAAAATCAGTTTGTACGTACAAAACTTCTTTGTCAATTGCTTCGGGGAAAGCCGCGCCGAAGCGTTCGGCGCGGCTCTCGCCGATCTGTCAGGCCAGCCAGTCGGGGCGCAGCGGGTAGCCGTTCACCCCGTCCGGGCCGTTGCGGGTGGCCAGCACCTGGTGCAGCTGGATGCCGTTGCGCTCGAACGCCATCCGCGAGCCGGCCATGTAGAGCCCCCACACCCGAGCGGTGCCCTGGCCCACCTCGGAGACGCAGAAGTCCCAGTGCGATGCCAGGTTGCGGCACCACGCGGCCAGCGTCAGCGCGTAGTGCTGCCGCAGGTTCTCCTCGTGGTGCACCTCAAGGCCCACGTCGTGGATCTCCGAGATCACCCGGCCCGGGCCGGCCAGCTCGCCGTCCGGGAAGACGTACCGGTCGATGAACGCGCCGGACCGGTGCGGCGCGCGGTTGTCGGCACGGGTGATGCAGTGGTTGAGCAGCCGCCCGCCGACCCGCAGCCGGTTGGCCAGCGCCCCGAAGTAGGCCGGATAGTTGCGCACCCCGATGTGCTCGGTCAGGCCGATCGACGAGACCGCGTCGAACTGCTCCCGGGGCGCGTCCCGGTAGTCCAGGTGCCGCACCTCGGCCAGGCCGGTCAGCCCCTCCCGCTCGATCGCCGCCCGCGCCCACTGCGCCTGCGCCTTCGACAGGGTCACCCCGAGCGCGCGTACGCCGTACTCGCGGGCCGCGTGCCGGACCATGCCGCCCCAGCCGCAGCCCACGTCGAGCAGCCGCATCCCCGCCTTCAGCGCCAGCTTCTGCGCGACCAGGTCGTACTTGGCCGCCTGCGCCTGCTCCAGGGTGTCGTCCGGCGAACGGTAGACCGCGCAGGTGTACGTCATGGACTCGCCGAGCACCTTCTCGTAGAAGGCGTTCGACACGTCGTAGTGGTGCGAGATCGCGGTGCTGTCCCGCGACCGGGAGTGCCGCAGCCCGTTCACCACCCGCTTCCAGCGGGGCAGCGCCTCCTGCGGCGGCGGCAACGGCGGCAGCAGCCGCTCCCAGCCCAGCCCCCGCACCAGGCTCAGCGCCTCGGCCACCGGTGGCGTCCGCAACCGCAGCTGGTCCTTGAGCACCCGCAACGCCTCGTACGGGTCGCCCGGGTGCACCCCACGCAGGACGAGGTCGCCGCTGACGTACGCCCGGGCCATGCCCAGGTCGCCGGGGGCGGTGAGCAGGTAGGTCAGGCCCCGCTCGGAGCGGATGGACAGGCCGATCCCGGCGTCGGCCGGGCCGACCGCGCTG
Organism: Micromonospora endolithica; assembly: GCF_003626595.1. Taxonomy (GTDB): domain Bacteria; phylum Actinomycetota; class Actinomycetes; order Mycobacteriales; family Micromonosporaceae; genus Micromonospora; species Micromonospora endolithica. Next base: position 674,019 of record NZ_RBAK01000002.1, read on the forward strand.
CCGTCGTACCCGGTGACCCGCACCGGCAGGTCCCCGGTCGTCAACGCGCGGACCACGTCGGCCACGGTGGGACGCGGTCGCCGGCCCCCCGCCGGCGGGGTGGCGGGAGCGCTCGCCGCTCCCCGGTCTCGATCGGTCAGGCTCATTGTCGTGCTACCGCCTTCTCGTACAGTCCGGTGAGCCGGTGGTCCGGGTCGTAGCGGTCCTTCACCGCCCGCCAGGTGTCGCCGCCGTAGAGCCGGTCGAACACCGCCCGGTCGTAGTACGCGTCGGAGTAGAGGGACTTGTGCCCGCCCAACTCCGACACCTCGCGTTCGATCGCCCGGTTCACGTCCCCGTCGGCGGCACCCTCGGCGACCGGCACGCTCCCCCAGAAACCGACGTTCACGTAGTCCCGCCCCGGCCGTAGCGGGTAGAGCGGCCAGGGTCGGGCCGACCCCGGACCGTCCGGCTCCCGCAGTCGCAGCGGACAGAGCCACACCGGGGTCATGCCGACCGTGCGGGCGAACCAGTGCAGGAAGTCGGCCGTCCGGTCGAGCGGAATCTCGACGTCCTGCACGACCCGTTCCCGGGCGGGCTGGCCCCGCCACCGGTCGATCCGGGCGGCCACCCGGTGCCGGTGCTCCCACCGGACCAGCCGGTGGTAGACGTCGCTGCGTCGCCAGCGCGCCGGCCAGACCCGCCGCACCACCGGGTGCTGCACACCGAACGCCGACGAGCACCAGAACCAGTCGGTGTCCCAACGCCACAGGTAGTCGTACGTGGTGAGCAGGTCGTGGGTGCGCCGGCGCAGCGACCGGTAGTAGATGTCCTGGCCGGTGTAGTCGCTCGGCGGCCCGGCGGCGTCGTCGGTGAAGGAGCCGAGCACCAGGTACGCCTCGCCGGGGCTGAACATCACCCCGTCCAGCGCGTCCACCGGCTCGCCCGCCCAGGCGCGGGTGGCGGAGATCTCGGCGATCGCGTCGGCGAGCACCGCCAGTCGGGTGAACCGGACGTTGCGCAGGGCCACGAACCGGCGTACGGGTTGCAGCTCGATGCGCAGCCGGGTGGCGTAACCGAGGCTGCCCAGCGAGTTGGGGAACGCGGCGAACAGGTCGGCGTGCGGCCCGTCCGGGCGCGCCGTGACGATCTCGCCGGCCCCGGTGAGCACGTCCAACTCCACCACCGACTCGTGCGGCAGCCCGTTGCGGAAGGAGGTGGACTCGATGCCGAGGCCGGTCACCGCCCCGCCGAGGGTGATGGTGCGCAGTTGCGGCACCACCAGCGGCATGAGGTCGTGCGGCAGGGTCGCGTCGACGAGGTCCTCGTAGGTGCACATGCCCTGCACGTCGGCCGTGCGGGCGGCCGGGTCGACGGTCAGCACCCCGCCCAGCCCGCGCACGTCGAGCCCCGGCGCCCGGGGCGCGTTGCGTGGCCGGAACAGGTTGGACGTGCGCTTGGCCAGCCGGATCGGTTCCCCCGGCGGCACCGCCGCGTACGACCGTCGCAGCTGCGCCACCGCCGAATCATGATCACGCACCGCGTGCATGCGATCACCTTACGCGCCCGGAACCGGATCCCGTGGGATGTCCACCGTGGTCGTGCCGCGCCGTACGGCATAGCGTGGGGGCATGCCGAAAGCCGTCTGGAACGACCTGGTCGTCGCCGAGAGCGACGACACCGTGCTGGTGGAGGGCAACCACTACTTCCCGCGCGCCGCCCTCCGCGACGACCTGATCCGCGAGTCGGACACCCACACGGTCTGCCCGTGGAAGGGCACCGCCTCGTACTACACCCTGGAACACGACGGGCGGACCAGCGCCGACGCGGTCTGGTACTACCCGGAGCCGAAGCCGGACGCCGAGCTGGTCCGGGACCGGGTGGCGTTCTGGAAGGACGTCACGGTCGTCGACTGAGTCACCGGGTGCGGGACGGTTGGCCATCGACCCCTCCGGTGGGTGAGGATGCCGGTATGCCCGTCCCCGCGCGCCGACCCGACGATTCCGGCACCGTGTACGGCGGTCGCCCGGCAGCCCGGCCCCGGCTGTCCGGTGACCCGCTGCTGCGTGCCGCGCTGGCGGTCGGCGTGGTCGGCGTACTCCTCGGGGTCTTCTTCGCCACCGGGGTGCTCGGCGGCGGCGGCGACCAGCCGGTGGTCCCGGCCGCGGCCGGCGCGCCGACGGCGGCCGGCCCCACGCCCGCGGCGAACCCCACGACGGACCAGCCGGCACCGACCACCCCGGCCGCGCCGTCGCCCACCCCGCCGGCCGCACCAGGCCCACCGACCGGGCCGAAGGTGTTCCGCGCGGTCGCCTCGAACCTGTGCCTCGGCGTCGACGGCAGCGGCGAGAAGGCCGCCGCCCAGCTCGCCGCCTGCACCGGCGGGCCCGAGCAGCAGTGGGTGGCCAACCCGGTGAGCGGGGACGTGGTGACGCTGACCAACGCCGCATACGGGCTCTGCCTCGACGTCGAGGGCGTCAGCGGCGACGACGGCGCCAAGATCCAGCAGTTCCCGTGCAACGGCGGGGCCAACCAGCAGTGGCGGCTGGTGCCGACCGGCACCGGCCCGGTGCTGCTGGCCCCGCTGCACAGCGGCAAGTGCGGGCAGGTCGACGACGGCGGCACCGAGGCCGGCGACGACGTGGAACAGGCAGCGTGCGCCGGTGGGGTCGAACAGCAGTGGCTGGTCGGCTGAGTCAGCCCCGGTAGGCGGTCCCCGACCGACGCCGTGCGGTCACCGGCGGAGGGTCTGCAGCTGGGCCTGGTGTTTGGGCAGGTGGACCCGGGTGTGCAGGTCGATCACCCGGGCCCACGGCAGCGGCTCGTCGACGACCAGGTCGAAGCCCTCCCGCAGGTGCGTCTCGACCGGGGTGTCGGCCGCCGGGCCCAACCGGTCGACCAGCGTCAGCAGCTTCTGGCTGGTGGCCCGCAGCAGGGTGGCCAGCCCGTCCAGGCCCCCGCACTCGGCGGCCAGCGCGTCGAGTTCCGGCCGGTGCACACCCGCGAGGTCGTAGTACGCGAACGGCGCGCCGGCGAGCACGGCTTCGGTGGCCTCGCTCATCACCTCGTCGTTGGCGGCGAGGTGCGCCACGATCTGCTCGGCGCCGAGCATCCCGGCCGGCGCCACCCCGAACCCGCCGGCGTCGACCTCGGCGAGCACGTCGGAGTACGCCCGCCGCAACGCCCCGCTGTCCATGACCCCAGTCAACCCCGCCGGTCGGCGGCCCACGCCGGGTTCGCCGTTCGTGGTCACCCGGACGGGTGGCCCGGCGCGGTTCAGCCCGACCGGGAGAGGCCGATCAGCGGCGGGTGCGGCGGGAGCGGAGGTAGTCGGAGACGACGTACTCGCCGAGGTCGTCCAGGTCGGGGGTGAAGACGCGGCCCTTCGAGCGGCGGGCCACCGCGTCGACGAAGCGGCGCAGACCCGGGTCGTCGCCCAGCATGAAAAGGTTGAGCGTGGCGCCGTACCGGGCCAACCGGTCCACCTCCCGGACCGTCGCCTCGATGGTCTCCGGCAGCGGCGGCCAGTGGAACAGCGCCTCCCCGTCGTCCGGGTCCAGGTGCGCGGTCGGCTCACCGTCGGTGACCACCAGCACCACCGGCTCGGCGTCCGGGTGCCGCCGCAGGTGCCGGCCGGCCAGCCGCAGCGCGTGCTGGAGGTTGGTGCCCTGCTGCATGTCCGGCTCGACCGCCGCCAGCTCCCGCTGGGTCAGCGGCTGCGCCTCCCGGCCGAAGCCGACGATCTGCAGCGCGTCCTGCGGGAACCGGGTCGCCATCAGGTGCGACAGCGCCAGGGCGGTCTGCTTCATCGGACCCCACCGGCCCTGCGAGATCATCGAGTACGACAGGTCCACGCAGAGCGCCACCGCCGCCGACGACCGGCGTTCGGTCTCCACCACCTCGAAGTCCTCGACCGCCAGCTGCACCGGCACGCCGCCGCCGGACCGGCTGACCGCCCGGGTGAGGGTGCGGACCACGTCCAGCGGCTGCTCGTCGCCGTACTCCCAGGCGCGCGACCCGCCACTGACCTCGCCGGCCGCGCCGGCCGACCGCAGGTCGTGCTGGCCACGCGGGCCGGCGGTCAGGTCGGCGAAGACCCGGCGCAGGGCGGTGCCGCCGAGCCGGCGCAGCGCCTTCGGGCTCAGGGTCAGCCCGTCCGAGTCCCGGCTCACCCACCCCTGCCGGCGCAGTTCCCGCTCCAGCTCACGCAGCCGGCGTACGTCGTCGGCGGCGTCCCGGCCCAGCGTCCGGGCGACCGCGTCGACATCGACGTCGTCCAGGGACGCGCCCGGGTGCTCCTGTTCGAGTGAGTCCAGCAGTTCGTCCAGCTCACCGATCTCGCCCAGCGCACCGGCCGCGTCGGCGTACCCGAGCGGCTCGGCGCCCCGTACCCGCTCGCCCCGGCCCCAGCCCAGGTCCGGGCGGAGCGCCCGGAGGTTGGCGTCGAGCGCGGACAGCTGGTCGGAGAGCCGGTCGCCGAGGGACTGGCGCATCAGGCCGGCCAGTTCCTCCCGCTGCCGGTCGGACAGCGAGCGCATCAGCCGTTCCCCGGCCGCCGAGCGCCGGGCCAGGACGTCGACCAACTCGTCGACGTCCCTCGGCTGTTCCGGGAAGAACTCGCCGTGCCGGCGCATGAACTCGGCGAACGCGTCGGTGGTGTCCTCCGCCCGGGCGTGCCGCGTCAAGAGGTCGTTGAGGTCGCCCATCATCTCGGCGAGCCGACGCTGCACCTCGGGGTCACCGGCGGCGCGCGCGGCCTCCCGCAGCCCGGCGAACCGCTGCCCGAGCACCTCGTCCCGCAGTCCGCCGAGGATCCGCTGGTAGGTCTGCCGGGCCTCGTCGCTGGCCCACTCGTACCCGGACAGCTCCTGCACCGCACGGGCCGTCGAGCGGGGCAGGTTGTCCAGCACCGCCTCGGCGAACCGCGCGTCCTCGTCGTCGCGCCCGCGCAGCGCGTCGCGCTCGGCGGCGAGCGCCTGGTCGAGCAGGGCCCGGGACCGGGTCACCGCGCCGTCCAGGTCACCGCGGCGCAGCGCCGCACGGCGCAACCGGCGGGCCCGGGCGGCGAGGTCGTCGAGGCCACCGCGCCCCTGCGGGCCACGGCGCAGCAGGTTGCGCAGCGCCTCCCGGAGGCTGCCACCGGCCAGCACCTCGGAGCCGACCGCGTCCACCGCCGCCCGCACGTCGTACGGGGGCGCCAGCGGATCGGGGCCGTCGTGCCACTGCCCGTACCGGAACCGGTTGCCGGCCATGTCAGGCCCGGTTGCCGTAGCGGGTCCGGCCGGAGTCGGTGACGTCCTTGCCGAGCCGGCGGGTCAGGTGCAGCCCCTCCAGGACGAACTCGACGCCGGCGGCGGCCTGCTCCGGGCTGGTCGCGTCACCGAGGCCGAGCCGGTCCAGCACCTTGGCCAGGCCGGGTACGGTGCCCACCTGACCGAGCAGGTCGGCCGAGCCGACCAGCTCGCCGGTCTCGATCACCCGGCCGTCGTCGACAAGCGCGGTGAAGCCGGAGAGGTCCAGGCCGGCCAGGCGGGCCCGGAACGTCTCGGCGGTCGCCGTACGCAGCAGGTGACCGAGGATCTCCACCTCGCGGCCCTCCTCGCCGCTCTCGAACTCCACCTTCCCGCGCAGCGTCGAGGTCACCGACACCGCGTCCCCCACCCGCGCCACCGGCGCTTCGGAAAGGAAGGGCCCCCTGTTGACGCCTCCGGTAGAGGAAGGGTCCCCTCCCAACTCCCCTCCTGACACCTCGGGCGCGGCGGCGAGCAGGCCGGAGCGGCGCAGCGCGGCGGCCGCGACCGTCTCGGCGGCGGCGATGGCGAACCGGGCGGAGACGCCGGAGCGCGGGTCCACCGACGGCGATTCCCGCACCGCGCGGGCGAACCGGGCGAGGACCTCCAGCACGTGCTCGGGGACCTCGGCGACCAGGTCGGCCTCCTGGCGGATCAGGTTCAGTTCCAGGTCGAGGTCGAGCGGGTAGTGGGTGCGGACCTCGGCGCCGAAGCGGTCCTTGAGCGGGGTGATGATCCGGCCCCGGTTGGTGTAGTCCTCCGGGTTGGCGCTGGCCACCAGGAAAAGGTCCAGCGGCAGCCGCAACTGGTAGCCGCGAACCTGGATGTCCCGCTCCTCCAGCACGTTGAGCAGCGCCACCTGGATCCGTTCGGCCAGGTCGGGCAGCTCGTTGACGGCGAAGATGCCCCGGTTGGTGCGGGGTACCAGGCCGAAGTGGATGGTCTCCGGGTCGCCGAGGGTGCGGCCCTGGGCGATCCGGATCGGGTCGACGTCGCCGATCAGGTCACCGACGCTGGTGTCCGGGGTGGCGAGCTTCTCGCCGTACCGCATCGAGCGGTGCAGCCAGCCGACCGGCAGGTCGTCGCCGGCCTCGGCCACCCGGGCCCGGGAGGCCGGGGTGAGCGGGTGCAGCGGATGCTCGTTGAGCACCGAGCCGGCGATCACCGGCGTCCACTCGTCGAGCAGCCCGACCAGCGAGCGGATGAGCCGGGTCTTGCCCTGGCCGCGCTCGCCGAGCAGCACCAGGTCGTGGCCGGCGAGCAGCGCCCGCTCGACCTCGGGCAGCACGGTGTCGTCGTAGCCCACGATGCCGGGGAAGCGGTCGGCGCCGGAACGCATCCGGGCCAGGAGGTTGTCACGGAGTTCCTGCTTGACGGTGCGGTACCGGTGACCGGCCGCGCGCAGCGCGCCGAGCGTGGCGGGCAGGTCGACCGGGGGGACCGGGGTAACCGGGGAAGGCGCAGTCACCCGGCCAACGCTAGCTCACCGGATCGGCGTCGACCGGTGCGTTGACCACCGCCTCCGCCGCCGACGGACGGGCGCTACCGTGACACGGGGTTACGGAGAGGGGAACCGCGATGGAGAGCACCCTGTCGGTCGACCGGGAACCGTGGGATTCGACCGACGCCGCCCGGCTGCGCGCCGCGCAACGCGCCGAGTTGGACGCCCGCTACGGCAGCGACGACCACGAGCCGGGCGCGGCACCGACGGCCGACAGCGTCACCGTCTTCCTGGTCGCCCGCGACGCCGCCGGGGTCGCCCTGGGCTGCGGCGGGCTGCGGATCCTCGGCCCCGGCGAGGCCGAGATCAAGCGGATGTACGTCGACCCGCCCGCCCGCGGCACCGGCGTGGCGACGGCGATCCTGCGCGCCCTGGAGGACGCCGCCCGCGCCGCCGGCGTCGGGACGCTGCTGCTGGAGACCGGCACCGCGCAGCCCGACGCGATGCGCTTCTACGAGCGGGAGGGCTACCGGCGGATCGAGAACTTCGGGCCGTACCGGGGTGAGCCGCTCTCCGTCTGTTACGCCCGCGACCTGCCCGGATAGGACCCGGTGGCCCGGTCCCGCCCCGTGACCGGGACCGGGCCACCGGCGGTTCAGCCCCGGTCGCAGCGGTGGCAGGCGCCCCGGCGACGCAGGTGGTACGCGTACGTGGCCGCGCCCAGGGCCACGCCCCACAGCGGGAAGAACAGCAACGGTCCCCAGGCCACCACGCCGTCGCCCAGGTCCCAGAAGCTCGCGCTGCTCAGGGCACTCAGGCCGGTTCCGGTGACGGCGATCGCCACCACGGTCGCCGGGACGACGGCGAGCGCCACCGGCACCCGCCGGCCGGCCAGCACCGGGATCCACCGGGGGAACAGCTCACCCCACCGCGCCACCAGGCCGAGCGTGAGAACCGCACCGACGGTGGCGAACGCGCCCAGCCCCGCTCCCGCCCACACCGCGCCGCTCTCCCGCATTCCGCCGAGGAATTCGGGGTCGATGCCGAGCGGGATGCCCACCGCCCAGGCGAAGCGGGTCAGCGCGTACCCGAACGGGACGGCGGCGGCGGTCCAGGCGGCCCACCGGCCCCAGCGGGCGGCGGCGGCCGGGGTGCGCCAGCCCCGGTCGGCGCCGTCGCGGCCGCACGCCGCGCAGGCCCCGGAGGTACGCCGCTGCCAGACCAGCAGCGCGCCGGCCAGCAGCACCCCGCCGACGATCGACGCGACGCGGGCGGCCAGCGCCCCGGTGAAGACGTCGGCGTAGTCGACCGGCGGCCAGCCGAACGGGGCACCGACCAGCAGGATCGGCAGGTACCCGAGGATCACCAGCACCTGCATGCCGGGCACCACCACGGTCAGCACGGACGCGACCGCCCAGCCGTAGCCGAGCAGCACGGCACGTACCGGGCGGGCGGGCCGGGCGGCGGGCGCGGCCAGCGTCAGCGCGAGCACCGCGGCGGTGAGCAGGACCCCGGCGAACACCGGCGGCCCGAGATCGGCCGGTACCAGGCGCAGCAGGTTCGCCTCCCGGTTCGGGTCGTCGGCGCCGAACGGGTATCCGGCGCCGGTGACGGTGCCGAGCAGCGCGAGAGCGCCGCCGAGGCCGAGCCAGCCGGCGGCGAGGGGGGCGAGGAGGTCCAGCCGGTCGGACCGGCGGGCCGGGACGCGGGGAGGAGCGGTCGTCGTCATGCCTCCAGCCTCGGCCGGAGCGGCCGGGCACTCCTCCCGTACGACGGTGAACCCGCTCCCCCGCCGGGGGGAGACACTCAACCGGTGGGGGTGACGAAACCCGACTCGTACGCGGCGATGACGGCCTGGGTGCGGTCCCGCACGCCGAGCTTGGCGAGCAGGTTGCCGACGTGGGTCTTCACCGTCTCCACCCCGACGACCAGTTCGGCGGCGATCTCCGGGTTGGACAGTCCGGTGGTCATCAGCCGCAGCACCTCGGCTTCCCGGTCGGTGAGCCGGGCGGCCCGCAACCGGTCCGCGCCCCGTCCGCCGTAGGCGCCGGCGAGCTGCCGGATGGCCGCCGGGAACAGCAGCGACTCGCCGCGGGCGACCACCCGTACCGCCTCCACCACCTGGGCCGGCCGGGCCCGCTTGAGCAGGAAGCCGCTCGCGCCGGCGCGCAGCGCGTCGTAGACGTACTCGTCGTTGGCGAAGGTGGTCACCACCAGCACCCGGGGCGGATCTGCGGAGGCGGCGAGGAGCCGACGGGTGGCCTGGATGCCGTCGATCCGGGGCATCCGTACGTCCATCAGCACCACCTGGGGGCGGAGGCGGGCGACCAGCGGCAGCACCTCGACACCGTCGGTGGCCTCGCCGAGCACCGCCAGGTCCGGCTGGGCGTCGAGGATGGCCCGCAGGCCGATCCGGACCAGTTCGTCGTCGTCCACGATCAGCACGCCGGTCGGGTCTGCGGTCACCGGGCTCCCTCCAGCGGCAGGCGGACCCGGACCCGCCAGCGCTCGGCGTCCGGGCCGGCGGTGAGCCGGCCGCCGAGCAGGAGGACCCGTTCGCGCATCCCGTCCAGTCCCCGGCCGCCGCGCCCCGGACCGGCCCGGCGGGCCGGCACCAGGTCGTTCACCAGTTCCAGCTCCAGGGTGTCCGGACCCACGTCCAGGCGGAGTGCCACCGGCCCCCGGCCGTACCGGGCGGCGTTGGTCAGTCCCTCCTGGACGATCCGGTACCCCTCCCGGGAGACCGCCGCCGGCACGGTGTCGGGGTCGCCGGTGCGCCGGCAGTCGACCCGCAGGCCGGTGGCGCGGGTGTCCGCCACGAGCCGGTCCAGGTCGGCGAGCGTACGCTGCGGCCCGGTCGCCGTGCCGGAATCGGACTCGCGGAGCAGCCCCAGCACGTGGTCGAGGTCGTCCATGGCGGACCGCCCGGTGTCCTCGATCGCAGCCAGCGCCCGCCGGACGAACTCCGGATCCTGGTCGAGCACCGCGCGGGCGGCGCCGGCCTGGAGGGTCGCCACGGTCAGCGCGTGGCCGACCGAGTCGTGCAGCTCCCGGGCCAGCCGGTTGCGCTCGGCCAGCCGGGCGGCACGCGCCTCCAGGGTGGCGATCCGCTCGGACTGCGCCGGCCCGAGCAGCACCGGCGCCATCGACACGGCCAGCGCGCCGAGACCGGCCGTCGCGTAGCCGAGGCCCACCAGCAACGCCACGCCGGCGACGGTCATCCATCCGGCGCCCCAGCCGTCCAGCGGCCCGAACTCCCCCCGCCCGACCAACTCGTCACCGAGCCCGAACTGCTGGGCGATGAACGCGACGGCCATCGGCAGCGCGCTGAACAGGGCGCCCATCACCAGCCCGCCCACCAGGAGGTGGGTGGCGATCCAGAGCGCGGACCGCAGCCGGGTCTCCCGGTCGACGCGGTGACCGGGGGTCGGATCGGGCAGGTCGACGCCGAGCAGCGCCCGGGCGGCGGCGATCTCCAGCGCCCGGCTGCCGTCGCCGAAGACCGGCACGAGGGCGATCGCCGCGGCGATGACCAGCAGTGCGAGCACCAGCGTCCGGGGGATCTCCGAGTCGGTGAGGAGTTGAACGAAGGTCACCGCCAGCAACAGGTACGGCAGCACCAGCACGCCGCCGAGCAGCAGGAACACGCCCCGTCGCCAGGTGCTGCCGGCCACCAGCGGGAGGAGGAAACGGCGCGGCTTCACCGGCTCATTCTCCCGCCGACCGCCGTCTCCCGGATCCCCCGCTCCGGGGAGTTCGGCGCGTCCTCGTCACCGATCCCGCCGTCCCACCACCGCCTCCGTGCCGTGCCGTGCCGACCCGGCGGCGAACCGGCTCGACAGGCTTCCCACGACCGCTTTCGAGCTGAGTCATCTACGTCATCGCGGCGGCACGATCACCTCGACCCAACCGCCCAGCAGCCTTACGAACCAGGACAGCCTGGAGAGGCAGGACAGCTTGGAGAGGCAGGAAAGGCAGGACAGCCGGACCGGCAACCAGCCAGGTCCGGCCGCCAGCCGGGTCGGGCAGCCAGCCGGGTCGGGCAGCCAACCGGGCCGGACCGCCAACCGGGCCGGACCGGCAACCAGCCAGGTCCGGCCGCCAACCCGCCAAGCCCGACATCCGCCGAGGCCGAACGCCACCCGTCCGTCGAGCCGAGCAGCCCGAAACCGCCGGCCCGATCCACCCACGACATCAGCTCGAAAGCGAGCGCAGTTGCCTACCTGCCTCGTCGTCGTCGCGCACCTACCGCGAGGTCCGGCCACCGTCCGCAGCGGGGCCCGGCCCGGAGCCCGCCGGTGTCCGGCCCCGGTGCCCGGCTCAGTGTCCGCCCCCCTCCGGCTCAGCGTCCGGTGCGCGCCCGCAGCAAGCCCGGCACCGCGGCCAATCCGGTGACCGGCCGGAACTCGCGGGCCGCACGGGCCAACGCGTCGTACTCGTCGTCGGCCAGGTCGATCTCGGCGGCCGCGGCGTTGCGTTCCATCTGTTCCACGCTGGACGCGCCCGGAATGGCCACCACGTTGGGGTGACGCAGCAGGTATGCCAGGGCGATCTGGCTGGGGGTGGCGTCATGGGCGTCGGCAACCTGGCGCAGCCTCTCGATGAGGGTGACGCCCCGCTCCAGGTTCTCCGGCAGGAAGTACGGGTTGGCGCGACGAACCGCGCCGGTGGGCGGGTTCTTCGCGTCGTACCGGCCGGACAGGAAGCCCTGCGCCAGCGGGCTGTAAGCGATGACCACCCGGCCGGCCTGCCGGGCGTACGGAAGAAGATCGTGCTCCGGCTTGCGGTCGATCATGCTGTGCCGGACCTGGTTGCTGAGCACCCGCCGGCCCAGAGCGGCCTCGGCGACCTGCCAGCGGCGCAGGCTGTAGTTGCTCACCCCGACCTCGGCGACCAGCCCGACGTCCTGCAACGCCCGCATACCCCGCATCGTGGTGTGGTCGGCGACCAGCGGGTTGGGCTGGTGCACCTGGTAGAGGTCGAGGCTGGTGACGCCGAGCCGCGCGGCCGAGGCGACGGCGCGCTGCTCCACCACCGGGGCGACCGGCATGATCGGGAAGATCTTGCTGGCGACCACCACCTTGGCCCGGTCCTCGCCCAGCGCCGCGCCGAGGATCCGCTCGCTGCGGCCGAAGCCGTACAGCTCGGCGGTATCGAAGAGGGTGACGCCCAGTTCGACGGCCCGACGAACGATCTCGGCGGCCCGCTTCTCGTAGTCGGCGCCGTAGCCCCACTCCCGGGACCCGAACTGCCAGGTGCCGAGGCCGATCTTGGACAGGGGCTTGGGGGTGTCGAGCTGCACGTAACGCATGTCCCCGAAGCTACCCTCCGGTCCGGATTCCCAGGTGACTTCGGCGCGACGGCGCGGCTCGGGGATAGGCTCATGATCGTGACCTACCTCGCCGCCGATGCGCGATACGACCAGATGACCTACCGGCGCAGCGGTCGCAGCGGCCTGCGGCTGCCCGCGATCTCCCTCGGCCTGTGGCACAACTTCGGGCCGGACCGGCCGTACGAGCGGCAGCGCGACATCGTCCGCCGCGCCTTCGACCTCGGGGTGACCCACTTCGACCTGGCCAACAACTACGGACCGCCGCCGGGCAGCGCGGAGGAGAACTTCGGCCGGATGCTCGCCACCGATCTCAAGCCGTACCGGGACGAGCTGGTCATCTCCACCAAGGCCGGCTACCTGATGTGGCCCGGCCCGTACGGCGAGTGGGGCTCCCGCAAGTCCCTGATCGCGTCGCTGGACCAGTCGCTGCGCCGCCTCGGGCTGGAGTACGTCGACGTCTTCTACTCCCACCGGTTCGACCCGGACACCCCGCTGGAGGAGACGATGGGCGCGCTCGACGCCATCGTCCGCTCCGGCAAGGCGCTCTACGTCGGCATCTCGAACTACGACTCGGCGCAGACCGAGCAAGCCGCCGCGATCCTGCGGGACCTGGGCACGCCGCTGCTGATCAACCAGCCGTCGTACTCGATGCTCAACCGCTGGACCGAGAACGACGGCCTGCTGGACACGCTGGAGCGGGTGGGTGCGGGCTGCATCGCGTACAGCCCGCTGGCCCAGGGGGTGCTCACCGACCGCTACCTGGGCGGCATCCCGGCGGATTCCCGGGTCCGCACCAGCGTCTTCCTCGACGAGAGCGACCTCGGCGAGGAGCGGATGGCGACCATCCGGGCGCTGGGCGACATCGCGGCGCGACGCGGTCAGTCGCTGGCCCAGCTGGCGTTGGCGTGGGCGCTGCGTGACCCGCGGATGACCAGCCTGATCATCGGCGCGAGCAGCGTCGGCCAGCTGGAGACGAACGTCGCCGCCCTGGACAACCTCGACTTCTCCGCCGACGAGCTGGCCGAGATCGAACGTCACCTGGGCTGACGGTCAACCATGAGCCCGGGGCCAGGGAACCTGAAGCGGGGTGCCGGGCTCACATCTGGTTCTTGCTGTTGCGGGCCTCCTCGCTGAGGTGCCGGGCGGCCTGGGTGCTCTCGTCGCGTACCTCGGCCACGCCGCGGGCCGCGGTGCCCCTGATGGCGTCGGTGGCCTGGTGCGCGGGTCCGCGCAGGTTGTCCTGTGCCTGGTGGGCGATATCCGCAGCTTGTTGCTTGACCTGCCCGGAGTGCGCCTGGGCCTGTTGCTTGAGACGTCCGGCAACCTGCTGTTCGGTGTTGCTGGACGGAAGCAGGGACGAGGCGAGAAGTCCCGCCCCGAAGGCGATCAGGCCAGCGGCGAGAGGGTTGCCCTCGGTCTGTCGCATCGATGTCTGGGGCAGGGCCCGCGCCTGCTGCCCGGCGGAGGACAGGGCGTCGCCGGCCTGGTGAGCCGCCGCCGATGCCTGGTGCATGCCGGTGTCGCGGGCGTTCCGGGTGGTTCCCATGACCTTGTCGACGGCGCGGCCGATTCGTCCGCGGGCCTGGTTGATCGGAGCGGTCACCGCCCTTCTCGGGCTGGCCTTGTGGGTCAGGGCGTCGACGTTGGCACTCAGGTCACCTCTGGTGGCCTCGATCTCGGCGCGAATCTGGTCGGGATCGCTTGTCATGCCGGTCCACCTCCTGCCTGCTAGCGGCCCCGCAGGGCATCCGGTATCTCCTGGGCGGTCTGCTTGGTCTGGGGTAGGGCGCGGAGCGTCTTGAGTTGCCTGCGCGCCCGACTGGCCAGTAGGCCGCTGACCACGGCCCACAGCACGGCGACGAGCAGCGCCGCCCATCCCTGGTCCATGACGTTGGACAGGCCCCACCACAGCGCGTTGGACAGGAACAGCAGGGTCAGTAACGCGCCGATCGCGGCGGCGACGATGATGCCGGCGGCGGAGCCCGCGGTGCGGGCTTCCTGCCGCAATTCGGCCTTGGCTAGTCGCACCTCTTGGCGCAGCAGAGTGGACAGGTCCCGGCTGGTGTCGGCGAGGAGTTGGCCGATGGAGTTCTGGGCCTTGTCGTTGCCGTCGCCGCGAGGCGGTGGCGTGGTCACGGTCCCACCTCACTGCCGGTCGGCCCGTGCCGCAAGGGGGGCCGTGGGCCTGCGGGAGGTGGAACGCGCAGCCCCTCGGTGGGGTGCGCTTCGGGCGGACCGGCCGGTTGGCCGGTCGAGCCGCCCTGACCGCCGGAGAGCGCGCGGCCGAGGCGACCGGCGAGCAGTCCGGCGATCGCGGCGCCCGCGAGAAAGGTGCCCGGGTGGCGTCGGCCGTAGTCGCGGATCTCGTCGAGCAGATCACCGGGCTCGCGGTTGTCGAGCCACCCGGCCGCCTGCTGGGCGGCGTCGGCGCCCCGGCGTACCAGGTCGGCGGCGAGGCCCTCCTGGTGACCGTCGTCGGCCATCGACCGCAGTTGACCGCCGAGGGCCCGCAGGCCGTCAGCGGCCCGCCGCTGTTGCTGTTCCGCCTGCTGCCGGGCTTGCGTGGCGGCCTCGTCGACGAGGTTGCGCGCCTGTCGTCCGGTCTCGGTGATCACCTCTCGGCCCTGGTCCACGGCATGGCTCGACACCTGGCTTCCGGCCTCCATGGCGTCCCGGCCGACACCGACGGCGGCATCGCGAGCCTGTCCAGCCTTCCCACCCGGTTGATGTGATCCGCTGGTCATCCGGTCTCCCCTCATCGATCCGGCCCGCGAAGTCGGTGAGCGCGTCTACCCGGACCTTGCGGACCTATGCCTCGCCGATCTGGTCGGCCCCCTGCCGGAGTGCTCGGCTGGATCAGACGCGACACGACCGTGGACCCTTCACGGCCGCCCGCAGCAACCTCTCAACACCAGGTGAGCGTCGAGTTGACCCGTGTGACGTTGCTGATCGTGTTGTTCGCCCCGCCACAGGGGCTCTGGGTGACGTTGGTGTTGGTGACGGTCAGGTTCTGCAAGCGGATACCGGAGGAGATCGGGAACTCGCTCCGCGAGGCGATCCTCACCTCGCCGCCGCCGGTCACCGTTCCGGACACCCCGGCGATGACCACGTTGTAGCAGTTCTCCACCAGGATCGCGTTGTTCCCGGTGTTCGAGATCGTCACCCGGTCGATGACCGCCCCACCGGACTCGGACACGCAGAAGATGCCGCGACCGCCGCCGGAGGCGATCACGTTCCCGACCCGGATGTTGGTCGGATACGAGCTGCCCACCCGGCCGTTGCGGTTGGCCATCCGGAACGCCGCGTACCCGGTCCCGGTCCCGGCGCCCTGGGCGTCGACCGTGCCGACGGTGGCGTTGATCGTGTCGTTGAGCAGGAGTCCGGAGTAGCCGGTGTTCCGGGCCGTGACCGTTCCGATCGTCAGGCCGTCCACACCGTACGTCTCCACCCCGTGCGCCCCGGTCCCGGACACGTACACGTTGTCGATGCGTACGTTGCGCACCTTGACCGACCTGTCCCCGCCGTGGTTGTCGATGCGTACCCCCAGACCCGAGGAGACCCGCATGTCGACCTGGCCGAGGGTCAGGTTGTTGACGTTACGCATGAAGATCCCGTACAACGGCGACCCGGTCAGCGTCAGGTTCTGCACCTCGACGTCGGTGGTGCCCCGCGAGTACACCGGCGCCTGGTCGCCCGAACCGGATCCGGTCACGTTGATCGTGCCGCACACCGCCAGGGTGGTGTACGACGGCAGCGACAACCGCGATCCCGCGCTCATCGACCCGGAGCCACGCACCACCACCCGCTGCTTCGACGTCCGGCCCGGTGACAGCGAGTTCACCGCCGCCTGCATCGCCGACAGCATGTCCGACCCCGAGTAGACCGTCGAGGACCCGTTGCGGGCCGACCAGGTGCTCCCACTCTGCACGGCCTCGGCCTGGTACGACCCGCTGCCGCAACCGGTGCTCGGCGGTGGTGTGGTGGGGGTGCCACCGCCCATCGGGACCAGCTGCCACTGCTGGTTCCAGCCGTCGAGGTCGGCGTACTGGGAGATCCGCCCGCCGTCGGCGGTGGACCGCTCCCAGACCTCCAGCGCCTTGCGGGAATGCCGGTTGATCAGTCGGACGTGGCCCCCGTCGGAGTCGAGCACCTGGAACTGCTGGTTGGTGCCGTTGGTGTCGGGCCACTGGCGGAACTCGGCGCCGTCGGCGGTGTTCCACTCCCAGAGGTCGACGACCTTGCCGCTGTGCCGGGCCTTGAGGCGGTAGTAGCCGCTGCCGGACGAGACGAACTGGAACTGTTGCCAGTCGCCGTCGTTGCGGGACCACTGCTGGATCACGGCGCCGTCGGCCGTCGAGGTGTCCCGGACGTCGAGGACCTTGCCGCTGTGCCGGTTGACCAGCACGTACCAGGCACTGGTGTCGATGGTCGCCGCCTGCGCGGGCGGCGCGCCGACCACGGCGACACCGGCCGCGCCGGCCAGCGCCGCGATCATGGCCACGGCCAGGCCGGTACGCCGCCCGAGGCGGATCGCCCCACCACGGGTCGGTCTCGTGAGGGTGAGGGGCATCGGTCCTCCTGATGCATCGGAACGGGTCGACTCGGGAAGACCGCGCGCGGTCACCCCGGACGGGGTGGCTGTTCGAGAGGGAAGGTGGGCAGTGATGACCCGCCACGGAGGAGCACGCGCGTTTCCGCAGTATGTTGGCGCTAACATAGATAGATGTCAAGCAATCTCACCCGTTGACGTGCAGCGAGGGTCGACCACGAAGCAGATGTGAGAAACGGCGAGAGGTGGGCCGGAAACGGATCAGCGGCCTGGTCGATGGTGCTCGACCAGGCCGCTGACCTGCTGTCCCAAGGGTGGAGCCGAGGGGACTCGAACCCCTGACCCCCACACTGCCAGTGTGGTGCGCTACCAGCTGCGCCACGGCCCCTTGCCTCGTCCCGGTCGCCCGGGCACGGGAAGAACTATACACACGGCGTTCGGCATGGTCATCTCACGGGGGTACCCCCGGAAGACGTCAGTTGAGGGCCACGTCGGCGGGGAAGTGCGCGACCGCCGCCATCATCCCGCCCTGCCTGCGCAGCACCATCGGCCAGAGGTCGTCGGGGCGTTCGACGAAGGCGTCACCGGGCAGGGCGTCGAGCACGAACCAGGAACCGTCCTCGATCTCCTGCTCCACCTGACCGGCTCCCCAGCCGGAGTAGCCGGCGAACACCCGGATGGCACCGAGGTTCTCCCGCAGCCGCTCCGGGTCCACCGACAGGTCCAGCGTCCCGACGGCGCCGGAGACCTGGTGGAAACCCTTGACCCGCTGCACCGGGTGCCGCATCCGGGCCAGGCAGATGGCCGAGTCCGGCTGCACCGGGCCGCCCTCGAACAGGACCGCGGGATGCCGCGCCAGCTCGCTCCAGTCACCCAGCACGTCGGCGACCGGAACCTCGGTCGCCCGGTTCAGGACCACGCCGAGGGCCCCGCCGGGCTCGTGCGCCACCAGCAGCACGACCGTTCGGTCGAAGTTCGGGTCCTTCAGCGCGGGAGTGGCCACCAGGAGTCGCCCGGTCATCGACTCCATCGCCCGCCCGCCGATCGCCTGCCCCTCTCCCTGCATGCCGGACACGGTCAGACCGGCCCCATCGGCACGCACCGGGGCACCGGTGCCATCCGTGCTCTCAACGCCATGCCTGGCACCATAGCCTGCACCCGAGCCGGTGGCTAAGGTCTGACCGTCGGGTGATCGACAGGAAGAGGGAGGACCAGGTGAGTCCCACGGCGGAACTGGCGGTCATCGGCGGGTCGGGCCTCTACGCCCTCCTCGACGGCGCCACCGAGCACGAGGTGGAGACACCGTACGGCCGGCCCTCCGACGCGATCACGATCGCCGAGGTCGGCGGGCGCCGGGTGGCGTTCCTCCCCCGACACGGCCGGGACCACCGGCACCCGCCGCACCGGATCCCCTACCGCGCGAACCTGTGGGCGTTGCGGTCCCTCGGCGTACGCCAGGTGCTCGCCCCCTGCGCGGTCGGTGGCCTCCGCCCGGAGCTGGGACCGGGGACCTTCGTGGTGCCCGACCAACTGGTCGACCGCACCAGCGGCCGGACGCAGACCTACTACGACCAGGGCGCGGTGCACGTCTCGTTCGCCGACCCGTACTGCCCGACCGGCCGTCGTACGCTGCTCGACTCGGCGGCCCGGCACCGCGTCGCGGCGGTCGACGGCGGCACGGTCGTGGTGGTGGAGGGGCCCCGCTTCTCCACCCGCGCCGAGTCGCGCTGGTTCACCGCGATCGGTGGGGCGGTGGTCAACATGACCGGGCACCCGGAGGCCGTGCTGGCCCGGGAACTGGCGCTCTGCTACTCCTCCATCGCGTTGGTCACCGACCACGACGCCGGTGTGGCCGGTGGGGAGGCGGTGACCCAGGAGGAGGTGTTCCGGGTCTTCGGGGAGAACACCGACCGGCTGCGCGGCCTGCTGCTGGCGGCGGTGGCCGCCCTGCCGGCCGATCGCGACTGCGACTGCGGGCGCGCCCTGGACGGGATCAAGTTGCCGTTCCCGCTGCCCTGAGCGCGTTACCGGCGGCGCCCGGGTCCTTCCCGGGATTGCCCGGCCCCGCCTCGGCGAAACGCCGCAGCGGGCGGCTGAGCGGCGCTAGCGTCTGAAGACGATGGCTACGGTCCGCGACACCACGTACGACCTGCTGCGCGCCCTGGGCATGACCACCGTCTTCGGCAACCCCGGTTCCACCGAGGAGCCGTTCCTCGAAGCCTTCCCGGACGACTTCCACTATGTGCACGCGCTGCACGAGGCGACCGCGGTGGCGATGGCCGACGGGTACACCCAGGTCACCGGCCGCCCGGCGCACGTCAACCTGCACACCGCCCCGGGCACCGGCAACGCCATGGGCAACCTGGTCACCGCCTGGCACAACCGCGCGCCGCTGATCGTCACCGCCGGGCAGCAGAGCCGCGAGATGCTGCTGCTGGAGCCCCGGCTGACCAGTCGCCGGGCGACCGAACTGCCCCAGCCGTACGTGAAGTGGAGCCACGAACCGGTCCGCGCGCAGGACATCCCGGCGGCGGTGATGCGGGCGTACGCCACCGCCGTGCAGCCACCGGCGGGGCCGGTCTTCCTGTCGCTGCCCCTGGACGACTGGGCGCAACCGGCCGACCCGCCGCCCCCGGTGCGCACGGTGTCCACCCGGATCGCCCCGGACCCGTACCGGCTGGGCGAGTTCGCCGCCATGCTGGCGGCCAGCCGGGCGCCCGCCCTGGTGCTGGGCGCGGCGGTGGACCGGGCCGGCGCCTGGGCGGCGGCGGTGGCCCTGGCCGAACGGCTCGGCGCGCCGGTGTGGACGGCACCGGCGCCGGAGCGCACCGCCTTCCCCGAGGACCACCCGCACTACCAGGGCGTGCTGCCGTACGCGATCGCGCCGCTGGCCGAGAAGCTGCGCGGCCACGACACGGTGCTGGTGGTCGGCGCGCCGGTGTTCCGGTACTACCCGCACGTCCCCGGCGACCACCTGCCCGCCGGCGTACGCCTGCTGCACGTCACCGACGACCCGGAGGAGGCGGCGCGGGCCCCGGTGGGCGACAGCCTGCTCGGCGACGCCGGCCTGACGCTGGCGGACCTGCTCGACCTGCTTCCCGGTGCGGACCGGCCACCGCCACCGGCGCGGCCCGTGCCCGCGCCCCCGGCGGAGGGTCTGCCGCTCGACGCGGACGCGCTCTTCGCCGCCCTGGCCCGGCACTGGCCGGGCGACGGGGTGCTGGTGCAGGAGTCGCCGTCGAACCTGTCGGCGTTGCGCCGCCGGCTGCCGATCACCCGGGGAGGCTCGTACTTCACCATGGCCAGCGGCGGCCTCGGCTACGGCCTGCCGGCGGCGGTCGGGATCGCGCTCGCGCAGCGGGACACCGGCCGGAACCGGCCGGTCGTCGCGGTGATCGGCGACGGCTCGTTCCACTATTCGGTGCAGTCCCTCTGGACCGCCGCCCGGTTGGCACTGCCGCTGGTCGTGGTGGTGCCGGTCAACCAGCAGTACGCGATTCTCAAGTCGTTCGCCGAGTTCAAGCAGACCCCGGGCGTGCCCGGGCTGGACCTGCCCGGGATGGACCTCACGGCGCTGGCCCGGGGCTACGGGTGCGCGGCCGAGGTGGTCGAGACGCCCGACCAGCTCGGCACCGCCCTGGCGAGCGGCCTGCGGGCGGACCGGCCGACGGTGCTGCCGGTGCCGATCCGGACCGAGATACCCGACCTGCTCTGAATGCCCCGCCGCCGGCCTGGACGTCAGGGCGCGACGAGCAACAGTTGGCCGGTGAGCACGTCGAGCACGGGACGGTCGCCCAGCGGCGCGTCCAGGGTGGCCGTGACCGGTTCCAGCTTGAGCAGCGACCGGCACACGCCGGTGGACCGCACCACCCCGCCGCCGACGACCACCACGTGGTCGTGCTCCTGCACCAGAGGGGTGATCCCGGTGTCGCACGCGCCCACCCCGAGCTGCCAGGTGAGGGTCGTGCCGTCCTGCGTACGCAGGCCGCCCTGCGCGCCGACCAGTTCCGTCGGCGCGGTCCCCGCCGGCGCCGGCGGTTCGGGAAGCGGGACGACCGCCGACGGTGCGACGGCGACCCGGGCCACCGGTGCGTCGATCTCCGCCACGTCGAACAGCCAGGCCGGCACCGTCGCCTCGCCCCGGCTGGTCCGCAGCGGCACGGTGCCCAGCCGTACGCCGGTCACGGTCAGCGGGACACAGGCGTCCGCCGGCGAACTCACCGCGTCGTCCGGCCCACCGGGCGCCTCGGCGGGCGGGGTCATCGGCGCCTTCGGCCGTCCCGGGCAGGTCGGCGGGTCACCCTGGTCCAGCTGCCGGTACGCCTCGGCCGCAGCCACCAGCGGGACGGTCAGCGTCCCGTCCGGGAACCGGATCGTCCCGTCCTTCGGCACCGCGGTGGGCAGCGCCACCTGGTCGCGGTACCACCCGAGGCCGAAGGCCGTCTTCGTCTCCGCGGAGAACCCGGGATCACCGACCAGGACGGTCGGCTCCTGCAACGGCACATAGCCGGTACGCCACGCCGGCACCGGCCGCCACGCGGCGGCGACCTCGGTGGCCCGCGTCGTGAACGACTCCCACCGGTCCGGGCCGCCCGGCCCGGGGGTCGCTGTGCCTCCCGTCGCGGGGCTTCCCGGCGAGGCACGATCCACCGGTGCGCAACCGGCGGACACGACCACCAGCACGGACAGACCCACCAGCATTCCCACCCGACGCATACCCCTCAGACGCTCCCCATCCCCCACCGGTTCCCCACCCACCCCCCACCCCCCCACCGCCCCAGGGCGGTGATCATGGGGTTGACGGAGGATTTGGAGATCGATTCAGCCGTCAACGCCATGATCACCGAGGAAGGTGGGGGACCGACCGGGGGTGGGACGGGGGCCGGAGACGACTGTGCGCCCCGGTCCGGTGGACCGGGGCGCACAGGTGAGGTGGTGGAGGTGCCGGGAATCGAACCCGGGTCCTTCGCCGGTTTGTCAGGGCTTCTCCGAGCGCAGCTCGCTGTGCCTCTACTCGGCCCCACCGCTCACGCGAGCAAGTTGGTGTGACGGGCCCAGTCGCTGATTGATCTCGCCGCACGGACCCCGCGACCGGGTCCGATTGGCCAGCCTTCTAACTGATGCCGGCTACTGGGACGAAGGCGTTCCCAGGCCGACAGACTCAGCTACTCGCCTCAGGCGGCGAGAGCGAAGTCAGCGCGATTGTTCTTGGCGCTTATAAATTTCCGACGACCGATTCTCGAGACGACGTCGGCTTCCTCGGCTCGCTTCCCCTGTCGCTGCGTACGAAGTCGAAACCAGTCACCCCCTCGACAGGCCGCCGATGTGGCGGCACTGACAAGACTAACGCCTGCCGCAACGGGTTTCATCCCGAGCCCCGGGCCGGCGTGCCGAACCGGACAGACGGGACTCAGTCCTCCATACCCTTGCCGCGCCGGCCGGAGGCCCGGGCGATCTCCCGGTCCGCGTCCCGCTTGGCGAGGTCCTGCCGCTTGTCGTAGGACTTCTTGCCCTTGGCCAGCGCGATCTCCACCTTCGCCCAGCCGTCGGAGAAGTAGACCTGCAACGGGACCACGGTCAGGCCACCCTCGCGGGTCTTGCCGATCAGCCGGTCGATCTCCATCCGGTTGAGCAGCAGCTTGCGGGTACGCCGGGGCTCGTGGTTGGTCCAGGTGCCCTGGGTGTATTCCGGGATGTGCATGCCGTGCAGGTAGAGCTCGCCGTCGCGCTCCTGGGCGAACGCGTCGACCAGCGACGCGCGCCCCGCGCGCAGGGACTTGACCTCGGTGCCGGTCAACGCCATGCCCGCCTCGTAGGTGTCGAGGATCGCGTAGTCGTGCCGGGCCTTCTTGTTGGAGGCGACGACCTTGCGTCCCTTTTCCCGTGGCATCGGCGCCACCCCCTCTCCTGGTCGTTCCGCGGCCGGCCGCGGAGCGGAGATCATGCTACCCGAACGGTAAGCGCCCGCCGGCTCCCATTATTCCGGGCCGCTCCGGGGCGGCGGGCCGCGCCCGCGGGCCGGCCGGAGCCGGGTACGCCGACGGCCACCGCGTGTTCCCGGAGCCTGGAGGAGGCGTCGGGACGCAGCCGCGGTGGCCGTCGGCGGAAAGCGCTAGACCCGCAGGTAGAATCGGAGCGTCACCCAGGCGGTGACCGCGCTGATCAGGGCGCCGACACCGGCCATCACCGGGAAGGTCACGAACACCTCGCCCCAGCTGACCGGAGCGAACAGCCCCTGGAGCGCGCTCAGCGCCCCGTCGAAGAGGAACTTCTTCAACCCGATCAGGGCGAAGAGGCCGACAACCGATCCGATCAGGCCGGCCACCACCGCCTCCAGCACGAACGGTGCCTGGATGAACCAGTTCGACGCGCCCACCAGCTTCATGACCGCCACCTCACGCCGCTTGCTGTACGCGGCGACCTGGATGGTGTTCGCGACCAGCAACAGGGCCGCGACGGCCATGGCGATGGCCGCCACCAGGGCGATGTTCTGCCCGGCGGTGAAGAGGTCGAAGATCTTGTCCAGCACCCGGCTCTGGTCGACCACCTGGTCGACGCCCTCGACGGTCGAGTACTGCTCCGAGATGGCCTTGTATTCCTCGGGGTTGACCAGGTTGACGCGGAAGGACTGGGGCAGCTGCTCCGCCTTGACCACGCTCAGCAGGTCGGGCGAGTCCCGGAACATCTCCTGGAAGCGCTTGTACGCCTCGTCCTTGTCGACGTAGTTGACCTCGCGGACGAGTGGGTCGCCCTCCAGTTTGGTCCTGATGTCGGCGACCTGCTGCTCGCTGGCCTCCTTCTCCAGGAAGATCGACACCTGGATGTTGTCGAAGTACAGCTGCTTCATGTCGGCGACCTTGGTGTAGATCAGGCCGCTGGCACCCAGCATGGTCAGCGAAACCGCCATCGTGATGATCATCGCGACGGTCATGGTCACGTTGCGCCACAGTCCAACCAGTACCTCGGACAGGACGTATTTCACGCGCATCGGGGATTCCTCCGGGTCTCCGGCATGAGGTGTTCGTCGTCAGGCTGCGCAGGGGTGAGAAGCCGGCTCACCCGTAGACGCCGCGGGCCTGGTCGCGCACGATGCGGCCGCTCTCGATCTCGACGACGCGGCGGCGCATCTGGTTCACGATGTTGGAGTCGTGCGTGACCATCACGACGGTCGTGCCGGTGCGGTTGATCCGGTCCAGCAGGCGCATGATCTCGATCGAGGTGTCCGGGTCCAGGTTTCCGGTCGGCTCGTCCGCGAGCAGGATCAGCGGGCGGTTGACGAACGCCCGCGCGACGGCCACCCGCTGCTGCTCACCACCGGAGAGCTCGTGCGGGTAACGGTGCTCCTTGCCACCGAGCCCGACCAGCTCCAGCACCTCGGGAACGACCCGGCGGGCGACCGCCTTGGTCTTGCCGATCACCTCGAGGGCGAACGCCACGTTCTCGTACGCGGTGCGGTTGGGCAGCAACCGGAAGTCCTGGAAGACGCAGCCGATCGAGCGCCGGAAGTGGGGTCGCTTCCAGGAACGCATCGACGTGACGTCCTTGCTGTTGACGATGACCCGACCCTTGTTGGGCGAGACCTCGTGCAGCAACAGCTTGATGATGGTGGACTTGCCGGAGCCGGATGGACCGATGAAGAAGACGAACTCGCCCTTCTCGATCGAGACGGACACGTTGTCGAGCGAAGGCCGGGACGCCTTCGGGTACGTCTTCGTCACTTGCTCAAGCTGAATCACGGGTCGTGAGTCTACGCGGTGTAACCGGAGAGCCAAGTGCCAAGCCCCTCCGTTGGGAGGCGAGTCATCGATTCACGGGGAAAAGAGAAGATCGATGACGCGCTCCGCCCGGAGATCGTCACGCACCGTCGCCGGCAAGCTGCTGCTGCTTGCGCCAGCGAATCCCCGCCTCGATGAAGCTGTCCAGTTCGCCGTCGAAGACGGAGGACGGATTGCCGGTCTCCTGCTCGGTTCGGAGATCCTTCACCATCTGATACGGGTGCAGGACGTACGAGCGCATCTGGTCGCCCCACGAGCCGGCGGCGTCGGTCTTGAGCCCGGCCATCTTGGCCTGCTCCTCCTGCCGCTTGCGCTCCAGCAGCCGGGCCTGGAGCACCCGCAGCGCGGACGCCTTGTTCTGCAACTGGGACTTCTCGTTCTGGCAGGTCACCACGATGCCGGTCGGGATGTGGGTGAGCCGGACGGCGGAGTCGGTGGTGTTGACGCTCTGCCCACCCGGGCCCGAGGACCGGTAGACGTCGACCCGCATCTCGTTCTCGGGGATGTCGATGTGGTCGGTCTGCTCCACCACCGGCAGCACCTCGACGCCGGCGAAGCTGGTCTGCCGCCGGCCCTGGTTGTCGAAGGGACTGATCCGGACCAGCCGGTGGGTGCCCGACTCGACGCTGAGCGTGCCGTAGGCGTACGGCACCTTGACCGTGAAGGTGGCCGACTTCAGGCCCGCCTCCTCGGCGTACGAGGTCTCGTAGACCTCGGTCGGGTAGCCGTGCCGCTCGGCCCAGCGCAGGTACATCCGTAGCAGCATCTCGGCGAAGTCCGCCGCGTCCACGCCGCCCGCGCCGGCGCGGATCGCCACCAGCGCCTCCCGGGAGTCGTACTCCCCGGAGAGCAGCGTGCGGACCTCCATCTCCTCGATGGCCTTGGCCAGCCCCGCGATCTCCGTCTCGACCTCGGTGAGCACCCCCGGGTCGGACTCCGCCTCGGCCAGCTCCAGCAGCACCTGGGCGTCGTCCAGGCGGGAACGCAGCGAGCCGAGCTTGCTGATCTCGCCGTTGACGTACGACAGTTGGGAGGTGACCTGCTGAGCCTTGGCCTGGTCGTCCCAGAGGTCGGGGACGGATGCCTCCTGCTCCAGGCGGGCCTTGTCCTCCTGGAGGCGGTCGACGTCGAGCACCGACTCGATGTTCCGGAGGGTGGCGTCGAGGTCCTTGAGCTGTTCGGCGTAATCGGCAGCGGTCACGACAGACAAGCGTACTTGGCGTACGGCGATCCGCTCGCGTCACACCACCGACCAGCGAAGTCGATCACCCGACGGGGGCCGACTTGAGCCACGTCAGCGCGGCCTTGTGGTAGGCGACGGCGAACTCCAGCGCGCTGGCGTCGTACGGGTCGCCCTCCTTCTTGGCGTTCTTGACCTGTTCCCGCACCCGGGCCAGCGCCTCGGTGTGGTATTCGTTGGCCGCCGACTGGAGGTTCTTCAGCTGGCTGGCCGAGTGCAGGTTGCCGAACGCGATCCGCAGCGCTATCGGGTTGCGGATGGTGTCCCGCCCCGGGTCCTCGGCCAGCCACCGGGAGAAGACCCGCTTGCCGGCCGCGGTCAGCGCGTACGGCTGGCTGGAGCGCGGGCCGGGCTTACCCAGCCGGACGAGCCCCTTGTCCGCCAGCACCGGAAGCTCGCGGTAGACCTGACTGCGGGTCATCGACCAGTACGGCGCCAGCCGTCGTTCGGCGGCGGCCATCAACTGGCCGCCTGTCATGGGACCCTCGTGGAGCAGCCCGAGCAGGGCCGCCGCCGTAGGGTTGACTCCGGAATCCGCCATGCCCCTCACGCTGCCACTTTGCCGACCCGGCGTCCAGGATTTGCCGTTTTCGCCACCCGGTAGGGGTTCCTATGTGCACTGTCGGCGGGCGACAGTCCGGCGGGGAGCGCGGACGACCGTCCGGCAGGGAGCGCCGACGACCGTCCGTCGGGGAGCTGCCGTCCGGCGGGGAGCGCGGCCGGGGGGACGCGGAGCGGCCCCCCGGCCGGTGCCGGGGGGCCGCCACCGGGAGCGTCAGCCCATGTGCGGGTACGCGTGGTCGGTCGGCGGGACGAAGGTCTCCTTGATCGTCCGCGGCGACATCCACCGCACCAGGTTGTGCCAGGAGCCGGCCTTGTCGTTGGTGCCGCTGGCCCGGGCGCCGCCGAAGGGCTGCTGCCCCACCACCGCGCCGGTCGGCTTGTCGTTGACGTAGAAGTTGCCGGCCGCGTACCGCATCTTCTCCGCGACCGCCTCGACCACCCGGCGGTCGTTGGCGAAGATCGACCCGGTCAGCGCGTACGGCGCGATGGCCTCGGCCTGGGCCACCACCTCGTCGAACCGGCCGTCGTCGAAGACGTGCACCCCGAGGATCGGACCGAAGTACTCGGTGGTGAAGGTCTCGTGCGCCGCGTCGGTGCACTCGAAGACGGTGGGCCGGACGAAGTACCCGACCGAGTCGTCCGCGGTGCCACCGGCGACGACCCGGCAGGCGTCGTCGGAGTTGATCAGCTCCAGGGCGGCGGTGTGCCGGGCGAACGCCCGGTCGTCGATCACCGCGCCGCCGAAGTTGGTGAAGTCGGTGACGTCGCCGTAGGTGAGGGCGTCGGTGGTGGCGGCGAGCCGGTCGCGCAGGCCGCCCTCCCAGAGCGACCGCGGGACGTACGCGCGGGAGGCCGCCGAGCACTTCTGGCCCTGGTACTCGAAGGCGCCCCGGACCAGGGCGGTGTGCAGCGCGTCGACGTCGGCGCTGGTGTGTGCCACGACGAAGTCCTTGCCGCCGGTCTCGCCCACCAGTCGCGGGTAGCCCCGGTAGCGGGCGATGTTGTCGCCGACGGTCTTCCACAGGTGCTGGAAGACCTTGGTGGAGCCGGTGAAGTGGATGCCGGCCAGGTCCGGGTCGGCGAGCACCACGTCGGAGACCTCCTCGCCCCGGCCGGTGACCATGTTGGTCACACCCGGCGGGAGGCCGGCGGCCTCGAAGAGCCGCATGGTGAAGTGCGCGGCGAACTGCTGCGTCGGACCCGGCTTCCAGACCACGGTGTTGCCCAGCAGGGCCGGCGCCGAGGGCAGGTTGCCGGCGATCGCGGTGAAGTTGAAGGGGGTGACCGCGTAGACGAAGCCCTCCAGCGGGCGGTGGTCGAAGCGGTTCCAGACCCCCGGCGAGGACATCGGCTGCTCCTCGAGCAGCCGGCGGGCGAAGGCCACGTTGAACCGGAGGAAGTCGATGAACTCGCACGCCGAGTCGATCTCCGCCTGGATCGCGGTCTTCGACTGGCCCAGCATGGTGGCGGCGTTCAGGGTGTCCCGCCAGGGGCCGGCGAGCAGCTCGGCGGCGCGCAGGAAGATCGCCGCGCGCTCGGCGAACGGCAGCGCCCGCCACATCGGCGCCGCGTCCTTGGCCGCCTTGACCGCCGCCCGCGCGTCGTCGTGGGTGGCGTGCGCGGTGACCCCGAGCACGTGCGCGTGGCGGTGCGGCTGCACCACGTCGATCGACGCGCCACCGGCCATCCGCTGCTCACCCGCGATCGTCATCGGCAGGTCGATCCGCTCCGCGGCCAGCTCGGTCAGCCGCCCCTGGAGCCGCTCCCGGTCGGCGCTCCCCGGCTCGTAGTTGCGTACCGGCTCGTTGCGCGGCTCGGGTACGGAGAACACGGCGTCCATCACAGGCTCCTGTGCGATCTCGACAGCGGTGGCGAAATCGGACCCGCAGGCGACCGGCCGGGCGACCGGGCACCGGGCACCATCCGGCAGAGCCGGTCGCG
Organism: Micromonospora endolithica; assembly: GCF_003626595.1. Lineage (GTDB taxonomy): Bacteria > Actinomycetota > Actinomycetes > Mycobacteriales > Micromonosporaceae > Micromonospora > Micromonospora endolithica. Next base: position 702,131 of record NZ_RBAK01000002.1, read on the forward strand.
GCGGCGGGACCTGCCTGCGATTCTCCCACGTCCAGCACCGCCTCCCGCCGTGGCACCTCCCGCACCCCACCCGGCGGAACGCACCCACCCCATCCCTGATCGATCAAGAGGTTCACGTCAGCTCCGGCGCGATTCCTGACGCAAACCTCTTGATCAACGGCCTGGTCGGGGTGGGTGGGTGGGTGGGTGGGGTGGGGGGTGGGTGGGCGGGGTGGGTGGGGCTCGGGGGGTGGCCGCGTACGCTGGGTGGCTGGTGAAACCGCCGGCCGCGCCGTGCGCCGGGCG
>NZ_RBAK01000003.1 GCF_003626595.1 Micromonospora endolithica
CGATCTCCCCCCCCCCCACCCCCCCTCCCTCCGGGATCTGTGCGTTGATCATGGGGTTAGCGGGTGAGTTGATCGCCAATTCACCGGTCAATCCCATGATCAACTAGGCCGAGGGGCCGAGGGGCCGAGGGGCCGAGGGGGCGTGGGGGCGTGGTTGTCCACAGGGTGGGGTGGGTTATCCACAGGGGGTCGAACTCGGGCGAGGAGTCGGCCACCGTTGTGGTCGTGGATCGACGGGGAGTGCTGGACCGGGTCTCGGCGGCGCAGGACGGGTTGGTGACGCGGGGCCAGGCGCTGCGGGCTGGTTACCGCCGGCACGAGATCGACTGGCTGGTCGACGCGGGCCGTTGGCGAGCGGTGGAACGGGCCGTGTATCGGATCGACGGCACTCCGGTGCACGAGCTGTCCCGGCGGTGCCGGGTCCGGGCCGCGTTGATGTCGCTGGGCCCGTGCGCCCACGCCGTCCTGGGCACGGCGGCGGAGATCCACGGCATGGCCGGCCTGCCGGCGACCGGTGAGATCCACCTGGCGCTGCCCGGACAGGCCGCCAGGACCCGGCGGCAGCTCCCCGGCTGCCCCGGTCTCGTGGTGCATCAGTTCGCGCATCCACCCGGATCTGTCGTGCGCGTCGACGGCATGGCGGTGACGACGCCGCTGGTGACCCTCGCCGAGACGATCCGGCAGGTTCCGCGGTATCCGGCGGTGTCGTTGCTCGACTCGGCGCTCAACCGACGCCTCGTCACCGAGGAGGAGCTGCTGGCGATCCCGCCGCTGATCGCAGGTCGGCGGGGAGCGGTGGCGGCCCGGGGCTACCTGACCGAGGCGGACCGGCGCGCGCAGTCCCCGCTGGAGACCCGCACGAGGCTGCGCTGCGTCGACGGCAGGGTTCCGCCGGACGCCCTCCAACTGGAGGTGCGCGACGACGACGGCTACCTGCTCGGCCTCGGCGACCTGGGCTGGCGGGCCCAGAGGGTGATCGCCGAGGCGGACGGTCGTGGCCCGCACGGCACCCCCGAGGCGGCGTACGCCGATCGCCGCCGACAGAACCGCATCGTCAACGCCGGTTGGACCGTCCTCCGCTTCACCTGGCAGGACACCCTCCGCCCGGACTACGTCCCCTGGACCGTCCGCCAGGCCCTGTCCGCCGCTGCCGCAAGCCGCCGATCATGGCGTTGACGGGTGAGTCGATCACCGATTCATCCGTCAACGCCATGATCAACGCGGTCTCGGCGGGGGTCGGTAGGATGCCGGGCGTGCGGGTACTTCTGGTGGGTGGTGGAGGGCGGGAGCATGCGCTCGCGCTCGGGTTGAGCCGGGATCCGGCCGTGGCGGCGCTTGTCGCCGCGCCGGGGAATCCCGGCATCGCGGCGCTGGCCGAGGTGCGGCCTCTGGACGTCTCCGATCCGGCGGCGGTCGCGGCGCTGGCCGTGGAGGCGCACGCCGACCTGGTGGTGATCGGGCCGGAGGCGCCGCTGGTCGCGGGTGCCGCAGACGCGGTGCGCGCCAAGGGCATCGCGGTGTTCGGGCCGTCCGCCGAGGCCGCCCGCCTGGAGGGTTCGAAGACGTTCGCCAAGGACGTGATGACCGCCGCCGGTGTGCCGACCGCGCGCGCGTACACCTGCGCCGACGCGGTGAGCACCGGGCGGGCGTTGGACGAGTTCGGCGCACCGTACGTGGTGAAGAACGACGGCCTCGCCGCCGGCAAGGGCGTCGTGGTCACCGACGACCGGGCGAAGGCGCTGGAGCACGCGGGCGAGTGTGGCCGGGTCGTCGTCGAGGAATACCTGGACGGCCCCGAGGTCTCGCTGTTCGTGGTGACCGACGGCGACGCGGCGGTGCCGCTGCTGCCGGCGCAGGACTTCAAGCGGGTCGGCGACGGCGACACCGGTCCGAACACCGGCGGCATGGGGGCGTACGCACCGCTGCCGTGGGCGCCGCCCGGCCTGGTCGACGACGTCATGCGCGACGTCGTGCACCCCACCCTGGCGGAGATGCGGCGCCGGGGCACCCCGTTCGCCGGCCTGCTCTACGTCGGCCTGGCGATCACCGCCGCCGGTCCCCGGGTGATCGAGTTCAACGCCCGCTTCGGTGACCCGGAGACGCAGGTGGTGCTGGCGCTGCTGGAGACGCCGTTGGCCGGGCTGCTGCACGCGGCGGCCACCGGCACGCTGGCCGAGCACCCGCCGCTGCGTTGGCGGGACGGCTCTGCGGTCACCGTCGTGGTCGCCGCCGAGGGCTACCCGGCGGCTCCGCGTACCGGCGACGTCATCACCGGGGCGGACGCCCCCGGCGTCATCCACGCCGGCACCACCCGCCGGGCCGCCGACGGCGCGTTGCTGTCCGCGGGCGGCCGGGTCCTCTGCGGTACGGCCACCGGCCGCGACCTGGCCGCCGCGCGGGACGCCGCCTACCAGGTGGTACGCGGCATCGGACTGGCCGGCTCGCACCACCGCACCGACATCGCCGCCGCCGCCATCGAGGGCCGGATCTCCATCCCCGGCTGACCGGTCGACGGCGTTATCGGAATTCCGACTCACGCCGCTGAATGGTGCCTCGGATTGGCGTACTAGGGCCAGGTTTGGCGCATTCGGCTCCCCGAGCACCTGTCGTAATCTGGGGCGCAGCGTCGATCCGAAGGTGGCCCGATGACCATTGAGGACAGGCACCGCGCTCTGCAGGAGGCCCTGCAGAAGAAGGCCGACGAATTGGCGAGGATTCTCGACAAGGCCGGGGCCGAGGCGCGCACTGCCGACGGCCGTACGCGGGAGCCGCTCGCCGAGGTGGAGAAGGGCATCCAGGAGGCGCGGCAGCTCGCCGACGCCGTGACCCGGGACGGTGGTGAGGCCGCCGCCGACCTGGCCACCGAGAAGCTCGTGGTGGCGATCAACCAGTTGGCGGCGGTGCTGGAGGCGGTCGGCGGGAAGCTCGACCACAAGAGGGTGGACCTGGATTACCGCCATTCGGCCGGTGCCGTCCAGGAGCGGGTGGAGGGCACCGGGGAGAACGGCGCCACCTATGTGGCGTCGCCGACCTTCGCCGAGGACGCCCGGCACTTCTTTCCGGGCGGCGCGGTCGGCGGTCGGCTCATTCCCCGCGGTTGGTACTCCATTCCCTGGTGGCGGGACGTGAAGCCGGGCACGGTGGCCAACGCGGCCGGCACCGGTCTGGTGTTCGGCGAGGTCGCCCACGAGTTCTACGAGCACGTGCTCGCCCAGCTTCCCGGACAGCCGTCCCACGAGACGTGGGCGAAGGGGGTGAGCGCCGGCTACCGGGTCTCCGCCGACTGGTGGCCGTTCGACGGTGACAGCGTTCTCGACCTGCTGTTCTGAGGAGACGCGATGAGCGAGAAGGAGTTCGGCCCGTACCGGATCAGGCTCACCCAGGACCCCGCCGGTTACGCGGTCTCGAAGCAGGGCGGTGACCTGTTCACCGTCGACTCCGTCGAGTACAAGGATTCGGTGGTCAAGCGTCTACGCATCGATCTCCCGGGCCGAGGCGCTCCGGTTCCGCTGACCTACAGTCCGGGCCGGAAGAAGCTGTCGGTGAAGTTGGCCAAGACGCTCGGCGTGGCCGCGATGTACGCCCTCGCCAAGTTCGTGGCACGGGAGAACGCCCGCAAGGGATACGTTCCCCATTCCACCATCCGTATCGGCACCGAAAGTCCGGGCAGTGCAGCGAGCACCGCCAAGACGACGGCCATCTTCGCGGCCGGTGGGGCTGCCCTCGCGAGCGGAAAGGACATCGCCAGCTTCATCAACCGGCCGCAGGAGGGCTACTACGACGGCCAGGGGCAGCTCGTGGTGCGGGGCGAGCTCGGTCGTCCGGACCTCCTGCCCCGGGGCGGGGCGCTCGACCTGTGAGCACTCTCCAGATACCACTGGTCACCGCCACCGCCACGCTGGCCGCCGCGGTGCTCGCCGCCTCGGTCACCCTCTGGAACGAGCGTCGCAAGCGGCTGCTGGAGGCGAGGCAGACCGCGTACGCCAAGGCGACCAGCACGTTGCAGCTCATCCGGCAGCACGTGGTGATCGACCAGATGTTCGCCGTCCAGATCGACGCCCTCCGTGGTCGGCTGCGCCAGACCGGTGACCCGGCCGAGCTGCGCGACGTCGTCCGGGACACGGTCGAGTCCCTGGAACGCCGCCGGGACCGGCTGCTGGACCACGTCCTGCGACCGCTGCTGGAGGCGGAGGCCGCGGTGCAGGTGTTCGGCAGCGCCCGGGTCAACCGGGCGATGGAGGAGGCGTCGGCCCTCGTCGTGGACATCCTCGGGCCCGAGCCGGGCGCCTTCGACGCCGTCCGGTTCGACGCCGCGGTGCGGTCCCTGCGCGAGGCGGTACGCGGGGAACTGCGCATCCGTTGACCCTACGGGGGGGCCGGCTCCCCACCTGCGTCGCGCTGGTGAGCCGGGCGCGAGCCGCCGCCCTTCGCGGAGCGGGCGGTTCCGGCTGGGGGAACGAGCCGTTCGGGGGCACCGGCCGTTGACCGGCCGTGTCACGATCATCCCGGCGGTGGGCACCGGCCCCACCAGGAACGGGAACGGGGGTGGGAGCGGTGACCGGGTTCCTCGGTGCGGCACTCGGCTTCCCCACCGTCCTCTTCAGCTTCCTGCTGGTCGTGGTCGTCGGCTACTGGCTGCTGACGTTGACCGGGGTGCTGGATCTCGGCGACGACCTCGACGTCGACGGCGTGCCGGGTGGCATCCTCGCCGGGCTCGGGCTCGGCGGCCTGCCCAGCGCGATCGTGTTCTCCCTGCTCGTGGCGGTGGCGTGGTTCGTCAGTCTGGCGGGCTCCGCGCTGCTCGACGAGCTCGGCCTCGGCGCGGGCACCCGGATCGCGGTGTCGGTCGGGGTGCTGTTGACGGCGGCCGTCTGTGCCTGGCTGGTGACCCGGTTGGTCGCCGTACCGTTGGCCCGCCTCTTCCCGACCGGCTCGGAGGCCAGCCGACACGCCTTCGTCGGCACCCTCTGCACCATCCGCACCGGCCGGGTGACCGCCGACTTCGGGCAGGCGGAGGTGACCGCCACCGATGGCTCCTCGGCGATCGTCCAGGTACGTCAACCCGGCGACGAGCCGCTGGGCGCCGGCAGTTCCGCGCTCATCTACGACTACGACGTCGACGGCGAGTTCTTCTGGGTCATGCCCACCGACATCGCCCTCGACCCCGATCCGACCCGCCATAAACACCTGTAACCGTCGCCGGTGACCTCCGCCCGCGACGGCGGGTCACCCCTCACTGCCCAGGACCGCACCGGTCATCCCCGCCGGCGGTCCAGCCCACGCTGCCCCCGTTCCCCGAAAGGAGGATGCGCGGCACCCCCCGGTCCGCGGACCCCGCCCGATCGCCGCCGCGCGCTCAGCCATGGATGTCATCACCACCGGAATCGGCGTACTTCTCGCCGTGCTCCTGCTCATCGCCCTCGGCGTGGTCTTCCTGGTCAGCCGCCTGTTCCGCAAGGTCGAACAGGGCAAGGCCCTGATCGTGTCGAAGGTCCGCCGGGTCGACGTCACGTTCACCGGCGCGGTCGTGCTGCCGGTGCTGCACAAGTCCGAGATCATGGACATCTCGGTGAAGACCATCGACATCGAGCGGACCGGCAACGAGGGTCTGATCTGTCGGGACAACATCCGGGCCGACATCCGGATCACCTTCTTCGTCCGGGTGAACAAGACGACCGAGGACGTCATCAAGGTCGCCCAGGCCATCGGCACCGCACGGGCCAGCGACCGGGAGACGTTGCAGGAACTGTTCAACGCGAAGTTCTCCGAGGCGTTGAAGACGGTCGGCAAGCAGCTCGACTTCGTCGACCTCTACACCAAGCGGGACGAGTTCCGCGACCAGATCATCCGGGTGATCGGCACCGACCTCAACGGCTACAGCCTGGAGGACGCGGCGATCGACTTCCTCGAGCAGACCCCGATGTCGCAACTGGACACCAAGAACATCCTCGACGCCCAGGGCATCCGGAAGATCACCGAGCTGACCGCGATCGAACACGTACGGACCAACGAGTTCCGGCGCAGCGAGGAGAAGGAGATCACCCGCCAGAACGTGGACGCCCGGGAGGCGATCCTCGAACTGGAGCGTCGGCAGGCGGATGCCGAGGCCAAGCAGCGGCGCGAGATCGAAACGGTGCGGGCCCGCGAGGAGGCCGAGATCACCCGGGTCCGCGCGGAGGAACGGCTGCGGGCCGAGACGGCCAACATCCGCACCGACGAGCAGTTGGGCGTGCAGCACGAGAACCGGGCCCGGGAGATCGCCGTCGCGGAGAAGAACCGCGAGCGGGTCATCGCGATCGAGACCGAGCGGATCGAGAAGGACCGCATGCTGGAGGTCATCGGCCGCCAGCGGGAGACCGAGCTGAGCACGATCTCCAAGGACAAGGAGGTGGAGGCCGAGAAGCGGGCCATCGCCGAGGTCGTCCGGGAGCGGATCGCGGTGGAGAAGACCGTCGCCGAGCAGGAGGAGAACATCAAGCGCCTGCGGGTGGTCGAGGAGGCCGAGCGGACCCGCCAGGCGGTGGTGATCCAGGCCGAGGCCGAGGCGCAGGAGAACCTGGTCAAGGACATCAAGGCCGCCGAGGCCGCCGAGACGGCGGCCAAGTTCAAGGCCCGCGAGCACCTGGTGCTCGCCGAGGCCCGGCAGCAGGCCGCCGAGTTGGACACCCGGGCGAAGATCCGCCTGGCCGAGGGCAGCCAGGCCGAGGCGGCCGCCGCCGGGCTGGCCGAGGTGCAGGTCCGCGAGCGCGGCGCCGAGGCGATCGAGAAGGTCGGCCGTGCGGAGGTCGCCGTCGAGCGCGACAAGGCCCTGCTGGCCGCCGAGGCGGTACGCGAGAAGCTCAAGGGTGAGGCGGAGGGGCTCACCGAGAAGGCCGCGGCGATGGCCGCGCTGGACGACGCCACCCGCGAGCACGAGGAGTACCGGCTGCGGCTGGAGCTGGAGAAGGAGGTACGGCTGGCCGGGCTGGACACCCAGCGGCAGGTGGCCGAGGCGCAGGCCAAGCTGGTCTCCACCGGCTTGGAGAAGGCGAACATCGACATCGTCGGCGGGGACAGCGTCTTCTTCGACCGGCTGCTCAGCTCGATCTCGTACGGCAAGAGCGTGGACGGTTTCGTCGCCCACTCCGACGTGGCCCGTGGCCTCACCCAGCCCTGGCTGGACGGCTCCGCGAGTTTCACCGAGGACCTGTCCCGGATGCTCGGCGCGATCGACAGCGGTGCGGTGCAGAACCTGACCCTGTCGGCCTTCCTCGTGCAACAGATGAAGGCCGGTGGCGCGGACAAGGGCAAGCTCCAGGAGTTGTTGACGGCCGCGAAGCGTCTCGGCGTCGCGGAGACCCCGGTGGGCGCCCTGGCCGGTGTCCGGCAGCGCGCCGGTGAGTGAGCCGGTGCCCGGCACCGCGCCGGTGGAAGAGTCGGCGCCCGCTCGGCCGGGGGAGGAGACCGCCGGGCTGGACGCGGGCAGCTACGAGGTGCTGCGCAACCGACTCGTCGGGCAGGCCGCCGAGTTGGCCCGGCGAGCGGAGGGCCTCAACGCCCGGCGGCTGGAGGTCTTCGGCAGCACCGAGCTGCGCCTGCTCAGCACCGAGCGGATTCGGACCGAGCACAACTGCGTGCCGCGGGACATCGTGCCGGTCGGCGGGTTGATGCTGTTCGGCTACAACGTCTTCATCGGCCTCAAACCGGAGACCGCGGTCGACGACGTCTTCTCGCTGCACCACTTCGCCCGATCCCGCGCCGCCGGCAGTACCGACGGCGGCGCAACCGGCAGCGTCGACGGTGACGGTTTCCGGTTCGACGCCGCCGGGCCGGACGAGCTGCCCACCCTGCTCCGTGATCCGCGGTTCCAGCGCGACTTCGGCGAGTTGTACCGCTACTACCGGCAGACCCGGCTGCTGCAACTGCGCCGGCTCGACGGGCTGTTGCTGGCGGTGTTCCAGACCGGTCCGCGGACCGACGACATCCGGGTGCTGCGGTGGCGGATCGGCACCGACGGCACCGTCGCGTACCTGGACAGCCGGGGTGAACGGGACCACGTCTTCCCGCCCACCCACGACTTCGAGTGGATCGAGACCACCCGCGAGGACCATGTTCTCGGCCGGCACCCGCACATCTCCATCGCCGACGAGGTCTTCGTGGAGACGGTCGGCGGAACCCTGACGGTCAAGGTGGAGAACAACACCGAGACCGGTGCGGGCGTCTACAGCGAGCCGGTGGACGAGCCGTTGCAGAGCCTCGCCGACGCCGACGTGAGCTGGGCGCGGGTGGGGCCGCTGATCCTGCTGCGGTTGCGGCCCTACAAGGAGACCGAGTGGCGGCACCTGGTCTTCAACACGCTGACCCGGGAGGTGATCCGGCTCGACGGCATCGGGCCGGCCTGCCAGCGGCTGCCCGACGACCACGGGATCATCTTCCCGGGCGGCTACCACCTGGCCACCGGCGTCACCCGCACCTTCGACACGGACGTGGCCGAGCTGGAGTTCGAACGGGTGGTGCGCTCACCGAACGGGGAGGACGTCCTCTACGTCTTCCACGCCCGGGCCGACGGGCGGTCGCTGCTGCTGCCGTACAACGCCATCCGCAAGGAGGTGGCCGCGCCGTTGCCCTGCCACGGCTTCTCCATCTTCGACGACGGCACGCTGGTGGTGTTCCGGGCCACCTCGGAGGAACCGACCCGGGTCCACCCGATGCAGATCTGGCAGACGCCGTACGTCTCCGACGCGTACGCGGCAGCCCAGCCGGCCGGCACCGGCCCGCTGGAGCGGGTTGGCAACGCCGACCTGGTCCGGGGCATCTCCGACTGCCTGTCGGTGGCGCGCACGGTCGACGGCACCAGCCCGACCACCGGGGTCTACGAGGCGCTCATCGCCGCCTGCGCCCGGATCACCGACCACTACCACTGGCTCGGCGAGGCCGACCTCGGTGACCTGCGCACGCCCCTGACCGAGCTTCGCCGCACCGCCGTCGCCGTGCTCGACGAGTACGAGAAGGTCCGCGCCCTCACCGCCCAGGCGGCGACCGAGGTGCGGGAGAGCGCCGAGCGGATCGCCTCGCTGTCCCGCCGGGCCCGGGGCGAGGCGCCGCTGACCGCCGACGACTGGGTCCGGCAGCTCGCCGGACTCCGGCAGGCGCGCGGCCACCTGGAGACGCTCCGGGAGCTGCGGTACGTCGACCACGGCCGGCTCGACGAGCTGGCCGCGCGGCTCGACGAGGAGCTGACCGCCGCCGGCCGGCGGGCGGTGAACTTCCTCAGCCGGGACGACGCGTTCACCGGCTACCAGGGCGAGGTGGAGCGGCTCGCCGGGCAGGCCGCCGGCATCGGCACGGTGGCCGAGGCGGGGACGGTCCGCGACGAGTTGGCGGGCCGCGCCGAGGGGTTGCAGACCATCACCGACGTGGTCGGCGGGCTGGACATCGCCGACGCTACCGTACGCACCGGGATCCTCACCCGGGTCGGTGAGGTGCTCGGCGGGGTCAACCGGGCTCGGGCCCTGCTGGACAACCGCCGTCGGGAACTGCTGGAGGTGGAGGGGCGGGCCGGTTTCGCGGCCGAGTTCGCGCTGCTCGGGCAGGCGGTGACCGGGGCGTTGGCGGCGGCGGACACCGCCGAGAGTTGCGACGAGCAACTCGGCCGGCTGCTGCTGCGGGTGGAGGACCTGGAGTCCCGGTTCGGGGAGTTCGACGACTTCCTCGGCGAGCTGGCGACCCGACGGACCGAGATCTACGAGGCGTTCTCGTCCCGTAAGCAGGCGCTGCTCGACGATCGGGCCCGGCGGGCGGACCGGCTGGTCTCGTCGGCCGAGCGGATCATGACAAGCGTGCACCGCCGGTTGACCTCCCTGGGCTCGCTGGACGACATCAACACCTACTTCGCGGCCGACCCGATGGTGGGCAAGCTGCGCTCGGTCGTGGACGAGCTGCGTACCCTCGGCGACCAGGTTCGTGCGGAGGAGCTGGACGGCCGGATCCGGGCCGCCCGCCAGGAGGCCGGCCGCGGCCTGCGCGACCGCCTCGACCTGTACGCCGACGGCGGCGAGACCATCCGGCTGGGCCGGCACCGGTTCGCGGTGAACACCCAGCCGGTCGACGTGACGGTCGTTCCGCACGACGGGCGGATGGCGGTCGCGGTGACCGGCACCGACTACCGGGCCCCCGTTTTCGACGAGGAGTTCCAGCGCACCCGCCGGTTCTGGGACCAGCTGCTGGTCTCCGAGTCGCCGCAGGTGTACCGCGCCGAATACCTGGCCACGGCGATCCTGGCCACCGCCGAGGTGGGCCGGGACGGGCTGGGGATGGATGCGCTGCACGCCGCCGCGGTGGAGGCGGACCAGCTACGTGACCTGGTCCGCCGGTTCGCCGAGACCCGCTACGACGAGGGCTACGAACGCGGCGTGCACGACCACGACGCCACCGAGATCCTGCGTACGCTGCTGCGCCTGCACGCCGGCGCCGGTCTGCTCCGCTACCCGCCGGCGGCCCGCGCCGCGGCCCAGCTCTTCTGGCGGTTCGGCACCGACGAGCCGGCCCGCACCGGCTGGACGGCCCGCGCGGCCTCGCTGGCCCGCGCCCGGGACCGGTTCGGTCGCCCGGACCGCGACGCGACGCCTCACCCGGAGCACGGCGGGCCGGCTGTCGACGGCGACGCGATCGACCGGTTGTCCGCCGAGTTGGCCGCCTCGATCAGCCGGTTCCTCGGGGACGCGGGCCTGACCGGGCTGGCCGACGAGGCCGAGCTGGCCGGGGAGTACCTGTTCGAGGAGCTGGCCGTGCCGCCGGCCGGGTTCGTCACCGGGGCCGGGGCACGGGCCATGCTCGACAAGTTCCGCCGTGCGCTGGGTGGCCCGCAGTCCCGCTCGGCGCGGGAGTTCGACGCCGACCTGCGGGCGCTCGACGCCGACCTGACCAGCCGGTACCAGCTGGTGCAGGCGTGGCTGACCGCGTTCCTCGCCACCGACGACGGCACCCTGTCCGGCTACGACCTGCCGGAGGCGGTGGCGGTGGAGCTGTGTGGCACCGGCCTGCCCCGGCACGAGGCGACCGCCACGATGGTGGAGACGGTCGGCGGGCTGCTCGGCGCGCACCCGCGGATCGACGGTTCGGCCATCACGCTGCGTCTGGACGAGACGCTGGCCCGCACCCGACGTTTCCGTACCGAACAGGTGCCGGCGTACCGGGACTACCAGCGTCGGCGCAACGCCCTGGTGACGACCGAGCGGGACCGGTTGCGGTTGGCGGAGTACCGGCCGCAGGTGTTCGGCGCCTTCGTCCGCAACCGGCTGCTCGACGAGGTCTACCTGCCGCTGATCGGTGACAACCTGGCCCGCCAACTCGGCGCGACCGGCGACGCCAAGCGGGTCGACCAGTCCGGCCTGCTGCTGCTGATCTCCCCGCCCGGCTACGGCAAGACCACCCTGATGGAGTACGTGGCCAGCCGGCTCGGACTGGTCTTCGTGAAGGTCAACGGGCCGGCCCTGGGCTCGGCGGTCACCTCGCTCGACCCCGCCGACGCGCCCGACGCGGCCGCCCGGCAGGAGGTGGAGAAGATCTCCTTCGCGTTGGAGCTGGGCAACAACGTCCTGCTCTACCTCGACGACATCCAGCACACCTCCCCGGAGCTGCTGCAAAAGTTCATCTCCCTCTGCGACGGGCAGCGCCGGATGGAAGGCGTGTGGGAGGGCCGGACCCGCACCTACGACCTGCGGGGCAAACGCTTCGCGGTGTGCATGGCGGGCAACCCGTACACCGAGTCGGGGCAGCGCTTCCGGATCCCGGACATGCTCGCCAACCGGGCCGACGTGTGGAACCTCGGTGACGTGCTCTCCGGCCGGGAGGAGGTGTTCGCGCTCAGCTACCTGGAGAACGCGCTCACCGCAAATCCGGTGCTGGCGCCGCTGGCCGGCCGGGACCGGGGCGACCTGGAACTGCTCGTCCGGATGGCGCGCGGGGACGACTCGGTCCGCGCCGACCAGCTCGGCCACCCGTACTCGCCGGTGGAGTTGGAGCAGGTCGTCTCGGTGCTGCGCAAGCTGCTGCGGGTGCAGCAGGTGGTGCTGGCCAACAACCAGGCGTACATCGCCTCGGCGGCGCAGTCGGACGCCTCCCGTACCGAACCGCCGTTCCAGCTTCAGGGGTCGTACCGGAACATGAACAAGCTGGCCGAGCGGGTCGTCCCGGTGCTCACCGACGACGAGCTGGAAGCCGTCATCGACGACCACTACGTCGGCGAGGCGCAGACGCTGGCCGCCGGGGCCGAGGCGAACCTGCTGAAGCTCGCCGAGCTGCGCGGCCGGCTCACCCCGGAGCAGGCCCGCCGGTGGGCCGAGGTAAAGGACGGCTACCTGCGCGAGAGAGCGCTCGGCGGCGCGTCGGACGATCCGGTCGACCGAGCGGTCGGCGCGCTCGGCCTGCTCGCCGACCGGGTCGGCGGGGTCGCCGTCGCCATCGACCGCGCCACCGACCGCACCTGAGGGGTACGCCTCGAGCAACCCCGGGCCTCCTTGCCTCCGTTTGAGAAGCGAGGCGAGGAGGTGGCGGGATTGCCTGCCGACATCGAGGGCTACCGCGAATACGTGGCGGCCCGGTTGGAACCGCTGCGCCGTACGGCGTATCTGCTCTGCGGTGACTGGCACACGGCGGACGACCTCGTGTCGACGGCGTTGCTCAAGCTACTGCGGCACTGGCGGCGGGTGTCCATGATGGACCACCCGGATGCCTGGGTGCGACGTACCCTCCTGCGGGTCTGGCTCGACGAATGTCGGCGCCCGTGGCGACGCGAGGCTTCGTGGGCGGACGTCCCCGACGCCGTCGTCCGCTCCAGCAGCGAGGGTACGGCGGACCGGTTGACCCTCCTCGCACTGCTGGCCGAGCTGCCGCCGCGCCGCCGCGCGGTGTTGGTGCTGCGGTACTTCTGCGATCTGTCCGTCGAGGAGACCGCGCGTGAGCTGGGCTGCACCACCGGCACTGTCAAGAATCGTTAGAAGCTATGGTCGATGTTGCCGACACGAACGTCGATCTAGGGGGACGGTCTGATGGTACGGCGTAAGGCCCGGTCGGGGAACCAGGGCCGGTTCAACAGCAAGGACGCCCTGCTGGCCGGTGGCGTAGAGGTGCGGGCGTTGCGGTATCAGCGCGCGAGTCAGGACAAGAAGGAACAGGGCAAGAGCGTCCACGACCAGGGAGTGCTCAACCTGGCGGAGATCACGAAGCGGTCCTGGGCGGATGCGGGGTCGTTCACGGACAACCATCGCTCGGCGAGCCGGCGTGCGACAAAGGAGCGCGAGCAGTTCGAGTTGTTGATCGAGCAGATCCTCGCCGGCAAGGGTGACGTGCTGGTGGTCTGGGAGATCTCCCGCAAGGAACGTGACCTCGCGGTGTTCGTGAAGATCCGGGACATGTGCCACGAGGTCGGTCTCAACTTCTGGCTGGTCGGTGGGGTGCTGTACGACCTGCGAGACAAGAACGACCGGATGATGCTCGGCTTTCAGGCCGTACAGGCAGAGTGGATGGCCGACTCGATCCGCGACAACGTGCTGCGCGGCATCGTCGGCGCTGCCGAAGCCGGGCGTCCGCACGGGAAAATCACCTACGGGTACCGGCGGATCTACGACCAGCGCACCAGAGCACTCCTGCGTCAGGAGCCCGACACCGAGATCCGCACGGCCGTGGCGGCCGACGGAACCGTGACGGAGTACTCGCACGCTCAGGTGGTGCGGGACAACTTCCGCAAGATCTCCGAAGGCATGCCCCTCACCGTTCGCGAGGCCGAACTCAACCGGCTCAACATTCCTGCCTCGCAGGGCGGGATCTGGCGGCGCGGGATTCTGCGCAAGCAGGTGATGAACCCGGCGTACATCGGCAAGCGGGTGCTGCGCGGGGAGATCGTCGGCGACGGCATCTGGCCCGCCCTGGTCGAGGAGGAGACGTACTGGTCGGTGGTGCGGATGCTGGGCGATCCGTCGCGGACGACGACACGTCCCGCTCGTGCGGTGCATCTGCTGTCGTACATTGTGCGCTGCGGGGTGTGCGACGGGCCGTTGTCGTCGCAGCGGCTCAACCGGCACGGCTGGGACGGGCAGGTGTACTCGTGCCTGCACAAGCGGTGCGCCGCGGTGAAGGCCGAGTTCTTGGACGAGTACGTGCAGCGCACCGTGGTGGCGTGGCTGTCCCGTCCCGACGTCTACGACATCCTCACCGCCGCCAGCGCCAGCGACGAGGAGGTCGCCCACGCCCGCGCCGAAGCGCAGAGGCTGCGCGGGGAGTTGGAGGAGTGGCGCAAGCTGGGTGAGGAGGGCGAGGTCACCGCGATCGCCTACGCCCGCGCCGAGAAAGGCCTGCTGGCGCAGATCGCCGAGCACGAGCGACGCGCCGCCGACGCGGGGATCCCCGCCGTGCTGCGCGGACGCATCGGTGACCAGGCGGTGCAGGCGTGGCAGGAACTCGGCGACGACATCCCGGTCAAGCGGGAGATCATCCGCCTCGTCGCTGACATCAAACTCCTGCGCGCCGGGTTCAAGGGCGAACGGCGCACCTTCGGCCGCCACCGCCTCGACTGGACCTGGAAGTTCGGCCCGCAGGATGAGCAGGCGGTTTAGGTGTCCGGCGCGGTCGATCGGTTCTGCCGCCCGTCCAACAAAGGGCGGGCGGCAGCGCGTATGGCGAAGGGCATGTCGAGCTCGGCGGATTTGGTCGCTTACTGACCGAGTAGTAGATAGCCGGGCACGACTCATCCGCCGAGGGTGGAGCTGTTTATCTGTCGATCCGACCGACTGGCGGCACCTCCACGGTGCGCGCGCCGGGTTCTCCTCCGAGCAGGACCGGTCGGAGTGATTTGTTGTTGGCCGTATCTGTCTCGTGCAGGGAACGGTCAGGGTTGGCCGTTATCTCGATCATGTAGGCGCCATTCGGCAAGTCGCTGATGTCGAAGGATTGGCCGGGAAGATACTGCGCGTAGGTGTCGCCAGAACCGATGTCGAGAACCTGCCGTATCCCCAAGGACGTCTGTTCTCCGCAGGACGTGTGAAGGTCGCTGTTGGTGGGCTGCCAATTCGCGCGCGGGACGGTGTAGTCGATCGCGTCGGTGTTGGCAAGGCAGAACGCCTCCTTTCCGCTGCGTATGGCAATCTTTCCGGCAGCGTCGAGGAGCCTGTACTGGGCGAAGTCGGTGAAGTGCCAGTGTTCATGGCCGTCGCGATTGTCCCATTCCATGGTCCCGACCGGCGCGTATCCTACCTGGCGGCCGCGATCGTCGTAAAAGTATTGGTAGGCGTCCATCAGGTCCTCGCCGCTGCGACGGTAGCCGTCGACCACGAGCGGGGATGTTCCGGCAGCCCATATGGTGGCGCTGAAGGACAGGTAGTCCGTTCTGACTTCTTGTGATTCTTGTCGACTTGTTGTGCTGATGGCCCAAGCCGGCAGGGGGGCGGAGGTCAGGCTTGTAACGTTTTGGGATCATGCTTGTGCCAGATGGAGGCTGAGCGCTGAGGGCAGGTTCGGCACGTGGAGGTACGGTTCGTAGGCTTCGCTGGCTATCTTGTATTGTGCTGATGTTGACCGCAACGGTCGCGGTGGCAGAGCCGGGTGGGATGTCGAAGACGTCACGGTACATCTGGTTCACTGATATATCGGCGTGGTATTGGCCGTCTGGCAGCTCGATCTGGGCGCGTTGCCACCATGGCGCCCCCGCCGGTGTGCTCCAGCCGGATTGGATGCCCCAGACAGCGCCGAGGGTGAAGGGGTGCGTGGGGCAGTTCAGGGGGTAAGGCGACTTGTCTGGCGCGTCTGATGTCGTTCGCGTCCCCCCGCTGTTCGGGCAGAAATCCTCGTTGCGGTCGAAGACCACCTCTCCGGCAGCGTTCCGAAGAGTAACGTGCGTGAAGTTCTTCAATGCTGAGAAGTCTGTTACGACACCAGGCGGCAATACAGCCAGTCGTTTTCCCCGCCGGGTATGGATGACTTGTGTTGCCTCCAGGGGATCGGCATAGGAATCGCGATTGATTCGCACCTCGAAGGGTGCGTTGTCGGCGACGATGTGGGTGCCGAACTCAAGCCGTGTCGGCTCACCCGCATAGTGACGGAGTGTAATCGATTCGGCGGCGGCCGTCAGGCGTAGGTGAGGCTGAGCGCCAGCAGAGGAGGGAGATTCTGCATGTGCTACTGCCGGAGCCGCCGCTACAAACGTCGCGGTACTCAGCGCCACCAGGCGCAGCTTGCTGTGGTGCAGCATGTCGGTGACCGCTCCCTACTAGGCGTCTGCAGCTAATGAACGGATGTGCCTATCGCGCGCTGACGGGTCGGTCGGAAGGCGCAAGGACCATCGGCGCGGATTCGTCCGATGCCCGCCCGCGTTTCTCAGGTGGGTGTGGCCGAGAAACGCGGGCGGATCACACAGCGTTGAGCGTCGTCACGCTACGGGCGTTGATCAAGCGATGGCGCTTGAGTTTGTTGTGCTACTGGCACTTGAGGTCGCTGTCGCCTCCATCGGCGCTGTATGCGTAGGCCTCAGTGCAGTATGTCTTTCCGAGGAAGGCCGCCTTGTAGTAGTAGGGCGTCGCATAGGTGCCGCCATTGAAGGAACTGCTGTGGCCGTCGATGTATGTGCCGCCGACTTGTCCGGAGGTTGCACTGCCAGTTCACGGTGACCCCGGATCGCCAGCCGGTGAACTGGCACTTGTAGGAGATCTTGCCGGTGATGGAGTCGTACGCCGGTCGGATGGCCGACGACGAGCCGGGCTCGTAGGCTAGAGCCGGAGAAGGTACGGCTGCGGTGGTGAGGCACACGGCCACGAAGGCAGTCGCGACAAAACGACGAATCATGGTGGTCTCCAATTCCGCTCTGATAAATCGAATCCGCACCCACTCCGCGAGGGCAGGCTCATCGGCGAGGACCGTGACGGTTTCGGTAGCTGACCAGGCACGGCGAATTCCATAAGTCTGTCTCGTTACGCAAGGGCGCGACCACTCCTCGGCAAAGTCGAGGGCGGCTGGAAACGGTACTGATGGAGGAAGTGAATGCGATGCCGGCCCCAGAAACCTATGCGGCTCGCGGGTAGCCCGGTGTCGCAATGACGCTGAGATCCTTTCCCCGTCGGACCCTACGTGATGACGTCATCGCTGTTGGTTCACTCTTGCACGGACATAGCCTGCTGTCCATACCTCAGATGGAACTTCCGCAACGTGAAAGATCGCAGCTCGAACCTGCTGCGGCTATTCAAGATTCACAGTGACGACAGCCTCGGACGAAGGAAGCGGACCCCTCCGAGTTCCGACTGTCGGCCCTGCCTGCATCGCGCTGAAGATCCTGAGGCTAATCGCGAAGTTTGGCAGAACACTGGAGGGACCCGGCTGCGTGTACCTTCTCGACGACAGTCGAGTTCATCCGAGCAGTGAGCCCGCGAATTGTCCATTGTAGCGCTCAGCTAGCTGGGTCAGCTGCCGAACTCGCAAGTCGAAGCCGGGTTCGGGTGCGGCTTCGGGAAATGTTGCTATCGCTCGAAAGTGTAGGCCCGGTGTGGGACCGACGCCCTCAGTCGGCGTGTCCTCCTGGCCGGCAGTGACACGGAGATCGGTGCTCAACGCCCCTAGGCCGGACAACGCGGCTAGGCATGACGTCGCCGACTCAGCGGTCGGCAGGTCAACGAAGTAGCTCGTCTGGCGTGGCGTGTCGGGCGGATACTCCTCGCCATGCCCCATGGCCCAATGCAACCGCTGGGTTAGATCGTGCAGCAAGATGCTGAGATCACCCGTAGAGGCTGCACGCTCTAGCGCCCCGCGGTTCATCAACCGCCTGATGATCCGGTCAGAAATGTCCGTCGGCAGATCACCCGCCAGGAGCAGCCCGTGAAGCGTCGCGCCGATGCCCAGCATTGCGGCCAGGTCCGACTGTCGCAGTGAACGGACGCGGGGGTCCATGTGGCGTACGTTACCCGCGACGGTTGGTGGCCGCTATGCCTGGGTGTGATTGCGCCTGAGGCCGCGGTGGTCGACAGCAACCGGTCGTGCCGCAAGTCTCATCCACTGATGCAGCACTGCGGAGACCGGAAGTCACAGAGACCCCTTGACCTATCGAGAGAGGCGAGGCTCGATCGTGTCTGCAGCCCGTCCGCTACAGAGCGGGCGGCGTGATCCGTAGACCAAGGGCTTCGCTTGCGATCCGCGAACGACCCAGCACCCCGACCGTGTCGCCGCCACCCCCCCCATCAGCCGAACGAGCACGCAACTACCGTGACCGGCAAAACGCCGAACAGCGGGGCGTGTGCGCTGCCGCTCGCGCTGCCCGCTGCGCGATGACCTTGGCTCGTGCTCCACACAGGACCGCACCGCCTGTGGCTGTGTTGCCGTAGGTGACTCCCCCGAGCGTGGATTGGCCGGCTGGTTCACCGCACGGTTCGGCTCCTGTGCCGCACTGGTCACCTCTTCACGGACAACTACCGCTCGGCGAGCTGCCGCGCCACCAAGGAGCGCGAGCAGTTCGAGTTGCTGATCGAGCAGATCCTCGCGGGTGAGGGTGACGTGTTGACCTAGGCGGATGCTGAGTCAGGAGCTGCGGAGAGCGACTTGACCTGCGGACACCATCGACGGAAGGTGTTCAGGCTGTGCCACGCGAACGACTCAGCACCCTGGCCGTGCTGCCCGACGATGTCACCGATCCGCTGTTGTGGCGGCTGGCCTTCGACGTCGCCTCCGCGCACCAACCCGACGAGCGCGGCGACTGCCGCAACCTGCAGTGTCACGGGCAGCGCGGCATGTGTGCCGCCGCTCGCGCCGCCCGCCGCGCGATGACCGTGTCGCGGGCTCCGCAGATGACCGTGCCGCAGTCGGTCCCCGCTCGGGGCCGCGCTGCCGGGGACGGCTTGTCCCGGCGTGGTTTCGCCGGCTGGTTCACGGTGGGATCCCCAGCCGAGACGATGCGACGGGTTAGCGGTCCGGGTCCGCTGCCGCACCTGCCGGCTCCACGGCGCGAGGTGGCGTGATAGATCAGCGGCCCGTCGGCGATCGCCATCGGTCGAGCAGGTGAACCTGCGCTGGTAGCGCGGCCGGTTCCGGACACGCCTCTGTGGCTTGCCTCCAAGCGGCGCGTGCAGGGGGCCAAGTCCGCGGTCCATGTCATCGCAGGGATTCGCGCTTATTGAGGGGTGCATCCCGATGATGAGGGACGCTTTCGAGGGATCCGGGTAGTGGACTCAAACGTGGCGAGCTTTGAAAACCAGCCTCACTCGGGTGAGACGCAGAGATTCAAGGACTTATCCTGCAAACCAGTTAACGGCATCGATACTGTGGAGGTCTGCCGAGCTGCCTGCCCGGCGGAGCGCTGAGCGGCGAGGAGCGGCCGGATGAGCGTCACGTGCTCGGTCCACGTGCACCCGTTGCGCCGGCTCGCCGCCCGCGCACGGCGACTGTTCGCGCTTCCCGATCCCCGCCCGATCACGGTGGCCGCGGTGGTCCTCGTTGCAGTGGTTCTAGCCGCGTTCGGCGCCGCCGCCGGTTCCTGGGCGGCTGCGCGCACCGCGGGTGCTCTGCCCGGCGACGCCGTGCTGGCCGACCTGTCCCGACGGGCCTGCGGCGTCGACGCCGAGCCCGAGGTGTCGCGGGAGACATCGCCCTGGACCGCGTCCAGGATTTACGTCAGCACGACGCTGGACTCGGACTGGGACGCTGCTCAGGCGCGGCAGCGCTACGCCGCTGCCGGCTGGTCGGTGTCGGAACTCACTACCGTCAACGACTTCGCGGTCGTGCTGTACCCAGGTGACCGGACCAGCACCTACGTTCCCAGCCGATACTCGCGGTTCACCGCGCAATCCCGCGAACTGGTCGTCGTGGTCAGTGGCACCGCCCTCGCCGACGACGTGTCGGTGTACCTGGACGTGTGGTCCGCCAGCACGCACGCATCACGCGCCCTTGGGCTCACCGGAGCGGCCCTCGGAATGATCAGCGGATGGATGCTCACCGCCACACTGGCGCGCCGGATACGCCCTACCCATCCCGCGCACCGGGCCACCGTGACCGCGCTGACCACCACCGCACTGCTCGTCCTCGCCACCCCTACCGTCGCCCTCCACAGCAGTCTCACGCGTCTGCTCCGCCCGCACCCCGACAGCAGCGGCCCGACGCCCACCGTGCACGACGCTCTCCTACGCGGCCCCTACTGGCCAACCACACCGACGTGGCTGCTGCCCGCCCTTACCATCACAGGCGGCCTGCTCACCGCCGTCACGCTGGCCCTCGCCGCCTGGCCTCAGCCCAAGCAGACCACCGATCGCCCGGCCACGGCACGCGACTAACGACGACCCGCGGCCGTACACCTGACCGTGATTCTCACCAGCGGCATCATCCGGTGCCCGGCGTGCTGTGAATCAGCGCCACCACGGCGTCCAGCCCAGCCAGGTGAAGGCGGCAAGCGCGGCGGCGGCGATACTGGCGATGCCGCCGAAGATGGTTGTGAAGGCAACGACCGCGCCGCGCTTCCGAAGCCGGGACCACCAACCCTGCTCTGTTGAGGGGGTTGCGGCGGTGCCGTCTCGGCCTGCGAGGGTGTTGTGGCTGCCGGTTGCGGATTGGCTTCCCACCACGCTGGCACCAGAGCCACTGGCGGTCTGGTTCCCGATGGCGGTGCCTGCACCGGACACGGTCACAGGGCCAGCCTCGGTACGGCCGAGGGCGACGTTTGTGCCTCCGTCATTGGCCTGCTGGGAGGTGACATGGATTGTGGGACGGTGCCCTGTGATCACGAGCTGCACAGCTTGGTCCGCGACGGCCTTGTCGGGCACTTCCTGAGCCGCTGGTGTCAACGCGATCAGCTCTGCGACCATCTCCGCCAAGGCTGTACGGACCCGAACCAGGAGCCCGCGAAGTGACGCGTCGGAAACCGGCCAGTAGACAACCTCCACGCGGCTGTTCGGTGCCGCGTTATACCTGTTCATCGTGTCCGTCATGACTTGCGCCCAGGGCGGCATGATTCGATGCTCGGCCTCGCCCCGGTTGGCCAGGGCCTCCAGCTCACCAATGCCTCCGCCCAGGATCGCCACTTCTAGATTGATATCCTTCTCGCGGAGAGCGTCACTGATCTTGCGGGGAAGCATGGATGCGTTGATCCGTTGGATCATCGGGTTATAGCCAGCTCGATTGGTGATTATCGCGACCAGGCCCGTGGTGATGTGCCGGTAGTCCGGAACTGTCTCCCCGCCGTAACCGTTGAGTTCTTGTCGGGCCCAGGCGCGCATTTTTTCGGATCCGGCCTGCCCGCCGAGCACGATGCACTTCTGCAGTAGCGACGCCACGGCCATGCTGTCGTCCAGCACGCCCGCCTGGATCTGCGCAAGAAGGCCTTCCCGCTTGTACGGCATGGCGGGCATTCTCCCACCTCCGGCTCTGCATCCCAACTGGACGTTGAAGGTGGTCTCGACAGCCTTCAGGAGTTGGCGCGCCCGACGATCGGGAAACGGCTGGGCAGTTTGCCAGGCGTTCGGCGCGGGGCTGGTATCGCTCATGATGCGCTCCTCGGCCAGCGTCGTGACGAACGGACGGTGCACCATGGCTGCGTCAGTGGCGGAGAGCGGTGCCTCCCGCATCCGTGACGGCCCGGCCGAGGAGCCGGTCACGCACGGAGTGTCGGCGGGCTGTCCGGGCCGAGTAGCGGCAGGATGCCGGTGACGCTGAGGACGTGCTTGACCTGGCCGGTGGCGTATAGCAGGGTCAGGGCGCCGCCGGCGAGGGTGGCGGCGTGGTGGGCCGAGACGAGCACGCTGATGACGGTGGAGTCGATGAAGGTCACGGCGGCCAGTTCGACGTCCACGGTCGGGGTGGCGGCGGTGGTGGTGGCCGGCAGGTCGCGCAACTGTGCGACGCTGCTGAGGTTAGGACTGGTGAATGAGCTGTGGAAGCAGGTATCAAGCACACCAGGTTGTGCCGCCCGGCGTCTGACCGAGGGCGGCGTGTTTCTGCTGAAGCGCTACGGGAGAGCACGTCGTGCCTCTCGGTCGTCTGGAGGTAGACGCCGGGCTGACAGGCGTCCTTCAATCGCCTTGGTGTCGCGGGATGCTGAAGACCTCCCGGAGGTCTATCCTTGCCTTATGGCCCACGGGCTGACTCATCGCACCCTTCGAGGTAAGTCACGATGAACTACGGCGTCCCGTCCGCCGCATTGATACTCGCTGCCATCGCGGTTTTTCGCGATGCGTTCCATTGGCGTGACGACATCAAGGCCATATTTCTCGATGCCGGGGTGTCCCCGAATCTTTATGACAAGCACGATGAGCCGCACAAGAGCAAGGCGCGGATCGCCCGCAGCCTCCTCGATGATCTTCGAGCCAGCGGCGAGCGGGGAAACGCCATAATCGTGCGAGTCGTCGAAGAGTTGTGCCGTCTGAATAAGCCGCACCGTGACGCCCCGGACAAGCGCGCCGGGTATTTGGCGATCGAGGAGCTCAAGCGGCAGGCCGTGGAGGCGAATATTCTGGTGAGCCCTGAAAGGGCCGCAGCCGAAGCACGACGCGCGGCCGGTAGACGACAAGCTGCGGCCGTTGAGGAGCGTCGAGCAAAGATTGGCTCGCTCAGGCATTCCTTCCTGGAACTCAATAAAGCCCAGCCCAGAACTGATGCCGATCGACAGCGTCGTGGGTACGACCTTGAACGGCTGCTAGCCGATCTATTCAGAATTCACGAGATTGATTATCGGCCGCCATACCGCACGGAGCGTGAACAAATCGATGGCTCCTTCCACTTTCGTGGTTTCACCTACCTGACCGAAATCAAGTGGCGAACCGTCACTCCGGATGTTGGCGACCTTCTGACGTTCAAGGGCAAGGTGGATAGCAAAATTGACAGCACTCGCGGAGTCTTCATCTCCATGGCTGGATTCGACCCGGCCGTTCTCAGTCATGTGATGGACATGGCGCGTGGTAGCCGCAACAACATCGTTCTCTTTGATGGACGCGACGTAGCATTGCTTTTTGAGGGGGGTTTCGGCCTGATTGATGCCTTAACGGCCAAGGTGGACGCTGCGGAACAAGAAGGAAGGATGTGGCACCCTCTCCATTGAATTCCGGATCCAATCGATCAACTCAGAACTCAACTCGACTGCGACGAGGGCGAACCGGTGATGGCAGCTTGAATGGCGCTGATTTTCTGAACGAGACGCATCGTTTCGGGAATCTTCGTGAATCCGTATCTCGCGTAGAAGCCGGCGGCATTGGGGTCGATGGCATCTACTACCACAAACCGCGCCCCGACGGCCTTCGTCGCATCAAGGATGCGATGGAGCGCGTCCACGAGGAGGACCGATCCTAGGCCTTGGCCCTGTAGGGTCTTGTCCAGTGCTAGGCGGCCGAGCATTATCGCGGGGATCTGATTCGGGTTCCCTTTGGCGATTCGATCTGGCAGCGCTTGTCTCTGAAGTAGGTGAGCGGCTGTCGAATAGTACGCAACAACCTGTAGATCTTCATGCCAGACAAAAGTCCTGCTGACTCCTTTTGCCTCAGTGGTCAGTGCATGAGATCTTAGCCAAGAATCCAAGCTCGGCTTGCCGCTCATAAACTGCTCAGCATTATGGTGGGCGCTAATGGCCTCGCTGACAAACGTGGCGCTCATCGTCGATCCACGATGGCCTCGGCGCGGGCCGCAGCACGCTTCAAACTTGCATTGGGCGCGACTCCTTCATCGGAGTCGGTGACCATGTGGTCAAACAACTCTGCTGGAATCGTAGTGCTATAATCTGATGTTTGCGTCGGCTGGTCGCCGCCTTGCCGATTGCTTGTGCGTTCGGACTTTCTCGTACGACTGCCGCCGCGCTGCCTAAGCTGAACACCGCTTTCTGTTAACACGCGGTGGATGAAGCCGTAGGATCGGCCTGTCGAGGCGGCTAGGGCGCGGATGCTTTCACCTGAGGTGTAGCGCTTAACAACGTCCGTAGCCAACGTCCGGCGATCGGAGCTGACGACTGCGCGCTCCTTCTCTGCCTTGCCGGTGTCAGTGGCCTTCTGAGGAACGGGCATGCAAACTCCTCTCGCCCGGTCAGTGTAACGCAGAAGAATGATCAAGAGCTCCGCCAGCGGCCTATGGCCGGGCGAGGTGTGAGAGGAGTCGATCAGGCGCTCACCGAGCAGCTGCTCACCCCTCCTCACGTCCAGACAGAACGATCCTCACGTCCCGAAGACACGGCCGAACATCATTAAGTTAAGAGCTCTTAGGAGGTTAGGGGCTCGAGCCGGTTCAGACGTCTGACCTGCGGAAAGGTAGGTCCGCCACTCCCCTGCCCGATTGGCTATGGACGCGGGTAACGGCGCAGCTGACACCAGCGCTGGGCGTGCGGCAGGATGCTGATGAAGGCGCCGGCAGAAGACCAGCATGGGCGCGTCCGGCGCCTACTCCCAGCCCCTGCGCCCTCAACTCGCGCACCTCAGGCAGTTGTTCCAGGCTTTAATCCGTCGGCGTTCCCGTTTCTGGGTGCGGCCGCGTTCGCCGGCTGGCTGAGGCCCCAGTCGTAGGAGACGTGCATCTGCGCATCTAAGACGTGGCAGCGTCAAACTGACCGCCATGAGCGCTCAGAAGCGACCCGTCGACAGTCGAAGCGCCACGACCGCGCCCCCATCCGCGTCCGCATCATGAGACGAGCATTTCAAGATGCAAGCAGAATCGAAGATTTTTGCGCTCCGACCGCCGGACTCGACCGGACTACGGGAGAACAGAGCGGATCGTATAGCACTGCGCCGGACTGTTGGCAAGACTCGGTGATCGATCCGTTGCAAATCGGGGGTTGACTCCATCGGATTCCCGGGGCGTAATGGAGGTACGTTCCCGCAGCGCCGACCGGCGCGGTCGGCCACACATGCAGCGGGCAGGCACTCCTCGACGGGGTGCCTGCCGTTGTTCGTGCCGACGCCGCGAGGGGCGTGCGGAGTTAGGAGGCCCCACATGAAGGACCGTTCGTCGGCGAGTTGAGCCGCCGCACCACCTGAGCGCTCCCGTGGCGCCGCCGGTGGTGAGTCTTGATCCGCTGTGGCTCGGCGGGGCCGTCTGCCCTCTGTCCGTCCGTGTTGACCGCAGCCTGCTGTGCGGGTTGTGGCGACGCCTGCTGCCTTGCTGCCTGCCCCTGCGCGGGGTCAGGCGTGTTCGTTGACTCGACCATAGTGAGTGTTTGTCGTCCCCCCATGTACGAGGGGTCCGCCCGGCCGGGCGTCGCCCGGCAGGGTCGCGCCTGCCCGGGAACCGACCGGAAGCCGGGCAGGCGCGGCCTGGGACGGAATCCCAGCCACCTGAAGCACACCCTTCAACCACCTGCTTGGAGCAGAACGTGACCTCACACAACAGCTTTATGAAGGCCCCGGCTGCCGTCACGGCCCGCCTCCACACGACAACGCCGAACGCGGCCGTACACGCGCCGCCCGCACCCAGGTGGTGGGCCGTTGGCAACACCTGAGCAGCGACGCACCAGCTCACCCCTGAGCGCGCGGCGGGAGCGGTGGGAGGACCGCGCCCAGGTGGCGATCATGCTGTTGATCGGCGGCGCGGCCGGCGCGGCGTCGTTCACGCACGTGCACGACGTCGCCGCCGCGCACGGGCAGCCGGGCTGGCTGGCCTGGGCCGACGCGATCGTGCTGGAGTTGATGTCGATCGCCGCCGGTCTGGAGCTGCGCCGCAAACGGCGCCAAGGCACGAGCGTCGCCTTCCCCGCCGCGGTGCTCGTGGTAGCGGTGTCGCTGTCACTGGCGGCGCAGGTGGTGGAGGCAGAGGTGTCGGTGATCGGCTGGATCGCCGCCGCCCTACCGGCCCTCGGGTTTCTGGCGATGGTGAAGATCGCCCTCGGCCGCGCCGACCCCACCACGCCCCGCTCGACCGACCAGCCAGTGCGGGCCGAGCCCGGACCGCCGCTGACCGTCGACGCATCGGCCCCGGACCCCCACCCGCCGGTCCCCGACATCGCCACCGCGGTCCCGGACTCCGCGACAGCGGTCCCCACCGCCGCGAACCAACCATCGGCGGTCCCGGACCACCCGGACCACGAGACGTCGACCGACACCAGCGGTCCGGAGGTCACCGCGCTGGTCCCGGCCGCCCGGACCGCCGCCCGCACCCTCACCGCCGAGGGGACACCGCTGTCCCGCAAAGCCCTCGCCCACCAGCTCCGCGCGGACGGACACCAGCTGTCCAACGCCACCGCCTCCGCGCTCGTGCGCGTCCTACGCGCCGAGACCACCACGCCCACATCGGATCTGTCACCGCGGGAGGCCGCGTGACAGAGCTTCGACTCACGGCTTCTGTCAGAGGAAGCCGCCGCTGTCAGACCCGCGTCTGTCAGGAGATCCGGCAGCTGACACAACCTGACCAGACCTGTCAGCGCGTTCCCGCCCACCGCAACGGTCGGCGCACGCACCGCACACCCATCCACAACTCTGACCTTGGAGCAACAACGATGACGACCCAACCCGACGACCTCCACCGGCGTCGCCGACCGGACTCACACCGGCTCTCACCGCACCGTCACGCCGAACCCGTTTTGCCCGGCGGTTCAGCAGTCAGTGCCGATCTCCGTTCTACCGTCCGTCTTGATCCTGACCCCCAACCTGACCCCTCACACCCGCTCACAGCCCAGGTCAGCCCCGCTGTCACCGGTCTGGGACCGCTCCAGACAGACCCTCCAGTCTCGGGTCTCCCCCCAGGGGCTTGTGCGCATGGGTAAACACTTACCGACCGCGGATCCGCTGCTGCGGCTGCAGGCCAGCATCACCGCCCGCGACGACCGGCTCCTCGACTGGCTCTACGACCACGGCGTGCTCACCACCGACCAGATCGCCGCCGCTCTGTTCCCGTCCCTGGACTTCACCCAACGCCGCCTGCGCCGCCTCACCGCCCTGCGGGCGGTCGACCGGTTCCGACCCAACAAAGCCGACGGCGGCTCGCACCCCTACCACTATGTCCTGGACCAGCTCGGCTACGACCACGTCCACGCCCAACGCGGACTCGGCCGGCCCCGCCGGGACCAGGCCCGCCGCCGCAAACAGTCCCTCACCTCCCGTCCGGACCTGCCGCACCTGCTCGGCGGCAACCAGGTCTTCATCGACCTCGCCGCCCACGCCCGCACCCACCCCGACACCGAGCTGGTCCGCTGGCAGCCCGCGTCGGCCTACCACGAACCCGGCACCCTCTACCGCGAAGGCGGCGACCCGCAGATCATCGTCGCGGGAGCGATCGGGTTTCCCCGCCCGGACGGCGCCGGGGTATGGACCGAGGACGGACGGTCCGTGCCGTTCTTCCTCGAGTACGACACCGGGCTAGAACACCTGCACGTCCTCATCGACAAGGTCATCAAGTACGAGCGGCTGTACACGATGAGCACCTGGGCATGGCCGGTGCTGTTCCACCTCCCCTCCGCACGCCGGGAGGCGAACCTGCACCACCGGATCGCCGGCATCGGCCTGGAAACCGTCGTCGCCACCACCACCGCCGACCTGCGCGGCGCACTCGGCGCCAGCCCAGCACACCAGGTCTGGCAACTGGTCGACCGCAGCGGCCGTCACCGCCTCATCGACCTGCCCTACACCGACACCCGCCACGACAAAGAATTCCTCACCCACACCGCCCCCGACCAGGAAGACCGGGCCGCCTGATGCGGCCGGAGCGAAACGGACGGCGCGTCCGGGCGGCCCACTCGCCCACACGCCGCCGAACCCGCCCCCGCCCGCCCCAACCCCGGGGCAGCCGTCACCGCCCGCCCTACGGCCCGCACCGAGGCGACTAGGCCGGGCTACGCGCCGGGCGGCAGCGCCCGAAAGCTGTCACCGTCTGTCACCGGACGCTGTTCGGTGACAGACACCGCGACCGCCCTGCCCACTCACACCAGCCGCTTACCGCTGTGAGTCGCTGTGAGTGGCGCACGTCTTTACTTCCACGGCCAACGGAGCTACAGTCCGCGGCCCTTCACCGACACCGACCGCGCCGCCGCTCTGCACGGCGCGGTCCGGCGATCGATTCCAGAGAGTTCCTACCAACGCGAAGGAGACGCCCATGGCCCCACACCACGTCCTCACGCCACGAGCCGTCCTGGGAGGGACATGGCCACACGCCGTGACCAGACATCACGCGCGAACACACCACACCCGTCGCTGCCGACCCCGCCCACGCGGGCAACCGACGGCGAGGCCCCGACCGCACACCCCGACACCGCACCTCCGGTCCTGCCTGGGACGCTGTCGATGGCCCGCTACCTGACCGACCCCGCCACCGAAACCGAGATCCAAGCACTGGCCGCCGAAGCCGGCCTCCCCACCGTCGACCAAGCCGCCACCCTCGCCCGCCTGCTGCGCCTGCACCAACCCGCACCGCCACGCGCCGCGTGACCTGCGCCCGCCTTAACAGGCGGGCGCAGCCTCCTTCACCCCGAACGTCGTCCGAGTGAGCATCGCATCGCTTGGGCGACCTGCGCCGTGCGGCGACACTACGATGCGGGTCGTGGACACCCCACGCCGATGCGAGCACGCCTCCTACCTGCCGCCTGAGCTGCGTGACCCGGAGATCGCGCCCGAGTAGCTCTTCGCCGAGCCCTGCTCCGGTTACGGGACCGTCTACGTGCACAAGGGCCGGGACCTGCACCGCCGTATCGTCTGGGTCGCCGCCTGGGTTGCGAGATCAACGGCCGCACCGCTGGCATCGACCGGATCGAGGGCACCCGCGAGACGGTCCTGGCCTGGGCCCGCTCCCGGCCCGCCGCCGCTCACCTGATGCCCGCCACGGACGGGCCGGGGTGGGTGCCGCTGCCCGACACCAAAGACGTCGACCTGCCACCCCCCACCGACTGACGCCTGCGTCCCTCGCGGTCAGACGTCACGCCGACTCGCAGAGTAACCTTTAGGTGCCACCCAGCACCTCGCCGCGTGTCGCAACCCCTCTCCTGCCGGCGGCAAAGTACGGAGCGAGGGATCATGGACCTGACGACCACCACCAGCAGCGAAGGTCCGCTCGTGCGCCTGAGCTTGACCGGCCGGCTCGGCGCAGCCACCAGCGGACTCGTGTACGACGCCGTGCTCGCCGCCCTGCGCGCCGACACCGTCCGGGCCGTCGACCTCGACCTCACCGGCCTCGACCGCTTCGATGCCGCCGCCACCAGCACGCTGGTGGCCTGCCACCGGGCCGTACACGTACGCGGCGGCACCCTGCGGCTGGTCAACATCCCGCCCGCGGTCCGCCGGCAACTGTTCACCGCCGGCCTACTCGGCCTGCTCGATAGCGACAGCAACACCGCCCAGGCCCCACCTCCGGCTCCGGCTCAGCCAGCCTGAAGTCAGCGTGATGAATTTGGGCTCAGCGACTTACGACCAGCGGCGACTAGCGAGGCAGTCAAGGAAACAAACCCCGACGATCCGAGCTCTACAGGTGAGTACGGTTCCACACGTACATCCCGGCGGGGCGGCCCGCTGGTCCGTCGGGGCCGAGTGGCGGCGTGAACACCGACACGGGGCACTGCTTTACTGCGCGCCATGCCGGTGTCCTCGCTGTGTCTTCGCCTAGTTCGACAGCAGAACTTCGGCGGCGAGCGTGGCGCGTCTGATGGCGTTGTCAACGTTCTCCACCTGGCGTCCGCCGGCACTTGCAAGGTTGCCGCTGCCGCCTGCGCCTCCGCCGATGGCTTTCGCGGCTTCCGTCAGCACGGTGCGTGCTTGGACGCCCTTGTCTGCCAGCGCGGCGGTGATGGCCGAAGTGAGCTGGACCTTGCCATCGGTGATGGCGACGAAGATGATTACCCCAAATTGGTCACCGGGGCACCGGTTGAGAACGTTGCTGGTCAGAGGTCGGAGTTCTGCTGCGGTGAGGTCATCCAGGAGGTCGCTGATGAGCCAGCCTCTACCTGTTTGGCGGCGTTGACCGGCAAGGCGTTCGGCGATGATGTCGAGTTCGCGCTGCCGGTGCTGCTGAAGCGACTGTTCTGCGTTGGCGAGCGTGGCGAGCCGCTTGGTCAGTGCGGCGATGACTTCGTCCGGGCGAGCGTTCACCAGCCGACCGACTTCGGCGAGAAGGCGTCGCTCGTGGTCGGCGTGGTCGAGGGCGTCGCGGCCGGTGAGTGCCTCGACGCGACGTAGGCCGGTGCCGATGGAGCTTTCGCCGAGGATCCGGACGGGTCCGGCTTGGGTGCCGTGACCCACGTGGGTGCCTCCGCAGAGCTCCCGTGATGCGTCGCCGATGTCGACGACGCGGACACGCTCGCCGTACTTGTCGCCGAAGAAGGCGGTGGCGCCGGAGGCTTCGGCCTCCGCGCGGCTGGCGTGCCAGATGCGTACTTCGGGGTCATCGAGGAGGTAGTCGTTGACCAGTGCGCTGATGGTGGCGAGCTGGTTGTCGTCTACGGGCGCGAAGTGGGTGAAGTCGAAGCGGAGTCTTCCCGGTGCTACGAGCGAGCCCTGTTGGCGGGCGTGGTCACCGAGAGTGCGGCGCAGCATGGCGTGGACGATGTGAGTGGCGGAGTGGGACCGGGCGACGGCCGCCCGGCGTCGGGCGTCAACGGTGGCTTGTGCGCTCTGACCCGGCCGTGCTTCGCCCTTGATGATGTGCCCAGTGAGCACTTGGAAGCCGTCGAGGCCGTATTGCGTGTCGGTGATGTCGATGCGGGTGCCATCGGCGGTGTGGATGGTGCCGGTGTCGCCGACCTGCCCGCCGGATTCCGCGTAGAAGGGGCTGCGATCAAGGACCAGTTCGATCTGTTGGCCTTCGGATGCTTCTTGCACGGGTTGACCGTCGTGCAGGATCGCGAGGAGTTGAGTGTCGGCGGTGGTGTCGGTGTAGCCGACGAAATCGGTCCGGCCGTGTTGGGCCAGGATCTCGCGGTAGGTGTCCTGGCGGCGCATGGCGGCGGCGGTCTTGCCCTTGCCGGTGTTCTTGGCGCGGCGGCGTTGTTCGTCCAGTAGAGCGGCGTATCGGTCGGAGTCCACGGCAAGACCAGCTGCCTGGGCGGCTTCGATGGTCAGGTCGATCGGGAAGCCGTAGGTGTCGTGCAGCTCGAAGGCTGTCTCTCCGGGGAGGCGGCCAGTGCCACTGGTGTGGGCGCGGCTGATGGCGGCGTCGAGCAGGCGGGTGCCCTGGCGCAGGGTGGTGCCGAAGGCTTCCTCTTCCCTGCTGGTGACAGCTTCGATGAGAGAGCGTTGTGCTTCTAGCTCGGGCCAGTCGGCGGCGAGGTTGTCGATGACGCTGCCGGTGACGGTGGTCAGGACGGGCACCTCGATGCCGAGGGCGCGTGCGTGGCGGATCGCTCGACGCATCAACCGGCGCAGCACGTATCCGCGTCCCTCGTTGGAGGGCAGCACGCCGTCAGCGATGAGGAAGGCGGTTGAGCGGGCATGTTCGGTGACCACTTGGAATGAGACGGACGCGTCGCTGCCGTCTCGGCCGGGGAAGCGCCGGCCGGCGAGCGATTCGACGGCGGCGAGGGTGGGCGCGAGAAGGTCGGTTTCACAGACGGTGTCCACGCCCTGAAGGATCGCTGCGATGCGGTCGAGGCCCAGGCCGGTGTCGATACTTCTGTTCGGCAGTTCTCCGACGATCGGGAAGTCGCCCTTGCCGTCGCCTTCCCCGCGCAGGTTCTGCATGAACACGAGGTTCCAGATTTCGAGGTACCGCTCGCCGTTAGCCTCGGGCCCCCCGGCGGGGCCGAAGGCGGGGCCTCGGTCGTAGCAGATCTCTGAGGAAGGTCCGCATGGTCCGGGCACACCCATCGACCAGAAGTTGTCGTCCATTCCGAGGCGTTGGATACGGTCGGCGGGCACACCGAGCCGACGCCACAGGTCCATCGCCTCGTCGTCATCGCGGTAGACGGTGATCCACAGCCGTCCGGGATCGAGGCGGTAGTGCTCGGTGAGCAGTTCCCAGGCGTAGGCGATGGCGTCGGCCTTGAAGTAGTCGCCGAATGAGAAGTTGCCGAGCATCTCGAAGAACGTGGCATGGCGCGTGGTACGCCCGACGTTGTCGATGTCGGAGGTTCGCGCGCACTTCTGCACCGATGTCGCTCTCGGGTACGGCGGCGAGACCTCACCGAGGAAGTAGGGCTTGAACTGGTTCATGCCTGCGTTGGCAAGCAACAGGGTCGGATCGTCCGGGATGAGCGGACTCGACGGCACCCGAGTATGGCCGCGGCTGGTGAAGAAGTCGAAGAAGGTCGTGCGGATGTCGGTTGATCGCATGACAGGGCCTCACTGGCGGTGACACGAACGCACCTGGTGCCCTACCGCGAAGCAGCTCGGGCAGGGTCCTCGCCGGTGTCCGTCCAGGCGGGGTTCGCGTGGGACAACGGTCGGGCAGTCAGGTCACGCCGAGCTGGGCCGAGGGGGTCAGGCGAGGACGCGGTCCTCGTTCCCCAGCTCGGCGCGGCTAGCTCGCCGCCCCACCATGCCCATCACGCGTTGCCCCGTCCCTGTTGGCTGTCACGCCGCTGCTCGCCGATCTGTGCTGGTCACGAGCCGCTGGCGGTGCCATCGTAGCTTACCGCGACGGCCACCTCGGTCAGTGCGACCGTCGTGATCTGCGTCGGGTCGGTGAGGACGACATCGGCGCCTGCCTGCTGGAGCACCTCGGCGGTGGAGTATCCCCAGGCGGCAGCAGCGACACGCACTCCGGCCGCATGCCCGGCGATGATGTCGGTCACGGTGTCCCCTACGAACCACGCCGCTCGCGGGGCGACGTCGAGTCGGGCGAGTGCTGTTAGCACTGGGTCCGGCGCGGGTTTGGGCTTCGCGTCCTCGAACGTCACGAACGTGTCCATCAGTGTGGCCACGTCGCCCAGGTTGAGTAGGGCGAGCCGGTGGCGTCGTTGCAGGGTCACCACGGCTTGACGCACACCTTGTAGGTGGAGCCGCCGCATCACCTGGACGATGCCGGGCACGAGGGCGGCCTCGCCCGCGTGCGTGGCGTAGGCGTCGTCGAAGCCGTCATCGAACGCCTCGATAGGGTCGGTCACTCCGAGCACGCCGAGCGCTTGCACTGGCGGTAGGTGGATGACCTCGGTCACGGCGTCAGGTTCCGGCCGCCGCCCAAGCACATTTGTCGCCACGTCGGAGAGGGCGGCGGCCACCAGGGCCCGGCTGTCCACGATCACACCGTCGAGGTCGTAGAGCATGGCCCCGCTCATCGGCGCATGACCGTTGGCATCGCGGGGTGCTGCGGCACCGGGGGGAGCATGCTGTCCAGTGAGATCCCATGTTCGGCCAGCACGGCGGCGGCCTGGCCGGGGCGGGTCAGTATCGTGACCGCCGCTGTCGGCAGGCCACCGGCCGCGACCAGCGCGTTCGCGGCGGTCAGGATCTGCCGACCTGACCGCACCACGTCATCGATCATGACGACGCGCCTGCCTGTGACCGGGTCGCCTTCGACCTGACGGCGGGTGCCGTAGGGCTTGATGGCCTTGCGGATGAGGACGAGGGGTAGTTGCGCGGCAGCGGACACCGCGAGGGCGAACGGCACACCCCCCAGTTCCAGTCCGGCCACCACCTCGACGTCAGGGGGTAGCAGCTTGGCCAGCGCCCGACCGACGTCGCGGAGCAGGTCAGGGTCGGCGGCGACCCGGTACTCATCGAAGTACGAGCTGATCACTGTGCCGTCCGGAAGCGCGTACGGCTCGCTGACGACACCGACGGCGAGAACTCGATCAGCGATACGGCCGGCGTCGCTCCTCATGCCGCGCTCCTGACGTGGCCGGCGTCGATGAGCGGGATGAGGTCGGCCGCGGAGTCGGTCTCGTGCAGGAAGTCCAGTGGACGCGTCGGTGAGCTGTAGACCCATCGCTCATCGCGAAGGAACGTCAGCAGGCGGCGGGCGGTCGGTCCGGCGACGACGACCGGGACGGGACGGATGTTTCCGGCGTACCACAGGGCGGCGGTCAGCTCGTGCAAGGTGCCGACGCCGCCGGACATGGACACGATCACCTCGGCGTTGTCGAGGTAGGTGTGCATCCGGGCGCCCATGTTGGGCTGGTGGGTGACTGCGGTGACGTAGGGGTTGAAGTCGCCCCACGCCATGCCGGCCAGGGTGACCGCGACGACGGTTCCGCCGCCTTCGACGGCGCCTCGGGCGGCGCGTTCCATGAGGCCGTTGTAGCCGCCGTGCAGCAGCGTGAGGCCCTGCCCCGCCAGGGTCGCGCCGATGTCGTAGGCGAGGTGTTCCTCGCCAGGAGAGGCCGGCACGCAGCCGCCGAAGAACACCGCGTGACCGAGGCTGGTCCGCCCGTCGGGGGTCGCGGTGCTCATGCGTACTCCAGGTAGTGCCAGTAGGCGTCGATCGCGGGACGCAGCGCCTGGACCACGGTCGGGGCCGCGCGTTCGGCAACGGTGAGTGCGGTGGTCAGTGCCGCGGTGAGGTCCTCGCCGGTGGGGACCGCGTTGCCGGTGAGGAGCCGGTCGAGGTCGGCCAGGCACTGCCGGCCGATCGGCGTAGTGCCGATCTCCTCGGGTAGCTGGTACCAGCCGTAGAACGACGATCCGGGCGCGAGCGACGCTTTGATCATGTTCTTCACGGCTGCGTGGAGGGCGAACATCTCCGCGTAGGCGATGAACCGCTGCCCTCGCGTGATGCGCTTGCGGATCATGTGACCCAGAACGAGGATCTCCACCAGCAGCTCGTCAGGGCTGTAGGGACGTTCCAGGGTGCTGTTGATGATCCAGTCGACGTGGCTGTGCGGCCGGCTGGCCTGCCCTTCGGCGAGGTAGACCGGCATCGCCGTCGTTCGAGCCAGGACGGTTTCGAGGCGGCTGACGGGCACGATGTACAGGTCGACCTGGTACAGCTTGCCGCTGTAGGCGACGAGGTAGACGTAGCCGAGGCCGCCCATCCGCGCCACGATGGTGTCCCGCCAGCCCGGCAGGATCGCACCGAGTTCAGCGGTCATGAGGGCGTCAGCGACCCGCACGAACGACGCGAAGCTCGGATCGTGCACGGCGACGACGAAGTCGAGGTCCGACAGCCGGTCAGCGGTGCCCGCCGCCAGCGATCCGCGAACGTGCAGGGACTGTACGGCCGAGCTGTGTGACAAGGCCTCGACCGACTTCTCCAACAGCCCGAACTGACGGGGCAGGTTCGCGGCGGCGACGGTGTCCAGGAGGGTACTCACAGCGGCTGATCCTTCCTAGAGGGGAGTTGGCGACGTGGCCGGTCAGGAGTGGCCGAGCATGGTGGCTTTCTTCACTCGCCACCGTTCGGCGTCCTCGGCCCGGTGCAGCGCGGTGTACATGGCCGTAATCAGGTCGTAGACCTGCCCTTCCGCCAGCGCGTAGCGGTAGAACAGCTCCAGCAGTGTGGTCTCGGCGGCCCCGTCGTAGCCCAGCTCGGCCAGACCGGTAGCGGTGGCGACGTGCTCCTCCAGCTCCTGCACGTCAGGCGCGGGCAACATCGTCACCGCGTCCGCGACGGTGTCCACGCTGGCGTTCAGTGCGTCGAACGCCGCGTCGGCGTAGCAGTCGATGATCAGGTGGATCCGGTCCGGGCCGAAGCGGTTGCACACGCCGTGTGGGCTGGTCGGCGTCAGCCGCCACACGCGGCCGTCGCTCATGTGCACCTTTGTGCCACCGAGGATCAGGTAGGCCGAGGAGTTCGTCACGAGCGGCACGTGGACCCGGTGGCGTTCCGCGTCCGCCAGTTCGCCGTAGTCGCGGTGTTCCCAGAGGAACGCGCCGGCCCCCAGCCGGGCGAGTCGCGCCCACATGCAGCGCAGGCCAAGCTCGGCGAGCAGATCCCGCACGCCGGGCATGTCGGTGAGCAGGCTCGTGGCGATCGGGTTGGGGCAGTCGCGGATGGTGACGTCTTGCGCGTCGCCGGTGTCGTTGAGCAGCGACAGGGTGTGCCACCCGCCGTTCTGGTAGTCGCCGTACTCGACAACCCAGTCGCTCGGCACTGTGAGCGCCTCGTGGCGTAGCCGTTCCATCAGGCCGCTGTCGATCGGGCGAAGGGCAGCTACCTCGGTCGGCAGGGTCGCCGAGGTCGCTAGCGCGGTGACGGTCATCTCGGTCGCTCCTCACGTAGGGGATGCGGACTTACATCTGCGGTGCGCCG
Source organism: Micromonospora endolithica (assembly GCF_003626595.1). GTDB lineage: Bacteria > Actinomycetota > Actinomycetes > Mycobacteriales > Micromonosporaceae > Micromonospora > Micromonospora endolithica. The sequence continues at coordinate 36,010 of NZ_RBAK01000003.1, forward strand.
GTTGGGTCGAGGGGTCGTGGGCTGGCACGTCGCACTCCCCGTGTCCTTTGTGCGTGACGTCGTTTGAAGCCGGAAAGGTGCCGCCGCCCGCCACGGGGGGAGCGAGGCGGCGGCACCGGTCGTGGGGCCGTCAGGCCGTTGCTCGCCTAGTCCCGGCTGTTCAGGCGTATCCAGGGGGATCTGTCGGCGGGTCGGAGGGCTGGGTCGGGCCGGCTGCCGACTGGTCGGGGCGGACGCCACATGGGGCGCAGTGCGGGGCTGTCTCCGGCGCGGTAGGGCGGCTGGCCGGGTTGGTAGCCGTGCCGGGCGTACAGGCGGGCGTTGCGGTCGCCGGTGGCTTCGAGGTAGGCCGGAGTGCCGTCGGCGTCGAGGACGGCGTGATGGTGGCGCAGCAGCCTCGACCCGAGTCCTTGCCCTTGGTGACGGGGGTCGACGGCGAGGAACGCCAGGTACTCGTGTGGTAGCCCGGTGGGGTGGGCGGCGTGCATGGCGAGGTCGAGGGCGACGAATCGGCCCACGGCGTCGCGGGTGGCGCGGGCGAGACGGACGTCGTAGTCGGTGATGTCCGGTGTGAAGCGGTCCTGCACCCGTATCCACAGCGCTGCGGCGCGAAAGTCGTCGTCAACGTCCACGACTCCGTGGGTGAGGAAGTACTCGGCGAAGATGTCGAAGTACGCGCCCTAGATCCGCCTGCGGCGGTCAGGGTCGGGTACCAGCCAGGAACCGAGGTCGCCGTGCAGGAATCCGTCGGCGAGGATCTCGGTGACCGCATCGACGTCGGCCGCCTCGGCGCGATGCACATGCGAATGCAGCAGCGGGTGGGTCATCGCACACCACCACCGGCCCCAGCAGCCTGCGGGGCTGCCTGAGGCACGTCGGGGGTGACGCTGTTCGCTCCTCGACCGATCCGGTCGTACACCTCAGGGTTGGAGACTTTGAGGATCAGTGCCCACCCGGCGCCCAGGACGGCCGCGACGGCGAACGAGCTGGGCAGGACCCACCGCCACGGCGAGGTGGCATCGACGCCGAGCAGGGTGGCGAACTGGTTCAGGGTGGCGGCCAGGATCGCCAGGAGCCCCAGCGCCGCGAGGGTTGGGGCGACCGCGCGTCGCCACACGCTGACTCCTGCGCGGTTCGCGGCGTCGTGGACGAAGAACGCCACGACGGCGAGGGAGGTGGCGGCCATCAGGATCAGGACACCGAGGCCGCCCAGGACGGTGATCCAGAAGAACAGATAGACGATCGGGTCGAGACCCGCGATGGCGTACCCGGCGATCACCACGGCCGCGAGCAGCGTCTGCGTCAGCGAGCCCCACTTCGGGGAGCGGTTGCGGCGGCTGGTGATGCCGAGCCACTGCGGCAGGACTCGCTCGCGGCCGAGGGCGAAGGCGTAGCGGGCGGCGGTGTTGTGGAAGGCCAGCAGCGCGGCGAAGAGGCTGGTCACGAACAGCAGGTGCCCGGCGTCGACCCAGGTCTGACCGAGGTGCGGTTGCACGAGGGTGAACATCAGCTCGGTGCCGTTGGTCCTTGCCGCCTCCACGACGTTGTCGGGGCCGGCGGCTACCGACATGGCCCACGAGCACAGGGCGTAGAGCAGGCCGATGATGATCAGGGCGGTGTAGGTGGCGCGGGGTACGGTGCGCTGCGGGTCCTTGGTCTCCTCCGAGTAGACCGCGGTGGCCTCGAAGCCGACGAACCCGGTGATCGCGGTGACCAGCGCCGCGCCGATCCCGGCGGCGAACAGGTGGCTCGGTGCGAGCGTGGTGAAGGTGACCTCGTTGTTCGCCGGGTGCGCCAGTTCCACCACGGCGAACACGGCCGCGATACCGATCTCGGTGACCAGCAGCACGGCCAGGACGCTGCCGTTGAGGTCCACGCGCAGTACCCCCATCACGGCGATCACCGCCCAAGCGGCGAAGGCGCACATCCACCACGCCACGTCGACCCCGGCTCGGTCGGCGAGGAACCCGGCCAGTACGGCTCCGAACCCCCCGTACAAGCCGACTTGCATGGCGTTGTAGGCGAGGAGGGCGACGAACGAGGCGGCGACGCCGGGCACCCGACCAAGGCCGCGTGCGATGTAGGAGTAAAACGCCCCCGCGTTTACGATCTTGCGGGACATGGCGACGTAGCCCACGGAGAAGACGCCAAGGATGGCGGCCACCGCCAGGTAGGCCACCGGGATGCCGACGACGCCGGTTACTGCCCAACCGGTGGTGGCACCGCCGGCGACGACGGTCAGAGGCGCGGCGGCGGCCATCACGATCGCGACGACCGGCCACATGCCGAGCCGGCCTCGCTGCAACGCCAGCGTCACGTTGCTCAGCGGTGATCGAGGAGGGGAATTCGTCATAACGGTTGTCCTTGCGGAGAGGGGTTGGGGAAGGAGTTCAGTGGGCGCTGAGGACGCCGTCACCGACAGCGGCCTGGGTGTGATGCAGCAGCTCCTGGGTGCCGCGCCATGCCGCCTCGACCTGAAGGGTTAGAAACTCGAATGCCGCGCGGGGTGCGCCGTCCAACAGGCGCAGGTGCAGGTCCGTGGCGCGGGTCAGCCCGGCGAGGAAGACGTCCTCATCCGTGAGGGGCTCGTGGTGGCGCAGCCTGGTCGACAGGCGGGCTGCCGGCCATGCGGCGACGTTGATGTCGGTCGGCACGTAGGTGACGGTGCGGCGCAGCAGGCGGCGGCTCTCCTCCGGTCGGAGATGCCGCGCCCGGGTCATCCGCTGCGCCACGTCCTCGTAGGCGGAGCAGCCCAGGAACGCCAGCCAGGTGCGGATCGGCAGCACCCCCGCCTCGCCGAGGAGATGATCGAGGACTTTGTGCGCCACCGCGTCACTCGGCGACGTACGGTCGGTTACTCGCACGCACCCGTGCTCGACAGCGATCCTCGCGGTGAAGGCCAGCTCCCCGAGCAGAGCCGCCGCGAGCCCGATCCCGGCCACTCGCGGGTGCAGCAACGGGCGACCGCTGGAGTCGTGGTGACACAGCCGGAAGAAGTCATCGGCCAACATCGGCCACGTCACCGCTGACCCGCCTCTCACCGCATGCCTGCCAACGGCTTTCGCCGTCCCGTGCGAACCCGTCCGGTCGGCCCCGCTCGCCGCCGCGCCCTCACTGGCAGCGACGACGAGCGGGGAATCTAGGTGCGCCATACGAACGTCAACTCCTGCTCCAGAGCGCTGACCCGCACCTGGCAGAGCAGCCGCTTGAACACCGGGCGCAGCCCGTTGACCGGAACGTCAGCGACCTGCCGCCGGTCCCGCCGCTCTACCGCATTCCTGGCGAGTGCCTCGACTACCGCAGCGTCCACAGGCCACAGGCGACATCCGCAGGCGCTGCGGTAGCCGCGGCCACCATCAACAAGGTCCAGGGGCGTCAGATGCAGATCGCATCCATCGCACACCAGCAGGCCCTTGAGTTGGTAAAGGCCGGAATCATCAGGCCGGTCGCTGCCGCCGGCCCTGAATCGGGCGAGACTGCTGACTGACATGGATTCTCCGCTCGTTGTACGATCTTGCTAACACACTAACACACGCCCTGCGCCAGATGGCCGTGAAGTCGGGCGCGCCCAAAAGCAGCCCGGGCTCACGCCAGGCGATCGTTGGCGGCATGGCGATACCAAGACCATCGCAGGCATGCGGACTGGTTACACCTCGATGACGGGCCGTACATCAACGGATCCATGGGTAACGCTGAGCAGCCACTATGCATTCGGGCACGACGAATGCCCATCAGGATGGGTAAGGTGATCCGCAGCATCGGCGTCGATGTCAGCGCGCGGCGCCTGTACACCGTTGAGAGGCAGCATGGGATCGACCGCATCCGCCCGTCGGCACCCCAGCCCACAGGCGCGTGGGCGAGAGCTCGCCCGACTCGGCAAGCAGCTATGGCAGGAGTTGGGATCCGTCAAGGCCGTGGCCGCAGAGCTGATGAGTCGAAACCCCGACGTCCCAAGCATCCAGGCGTACCGGTACGCAGCCGGACTCTCGCAGGACCAAGCCGCCGTGCGCTATAACGAGGTCGCCGAACACCAGACCAGCCTTGGAGGGACGACGATCAACGCCTGGGAGACGTGGGCACGCACGCGCGGTTCAGGCTCCCCGCCACCCTTCTCCAGCCTGCTCATCCTTGCCACCGCCTACAGCCGGGGACCACTTGGAGTTACCGACGAAGACATATCGCCGAGCGACCTCGTTGCGGAAGCGTATGAGCGACTAGCGCCGGAAGATCAAATCTCGCTGAAGACGCTTTCGGCGAGGAGCAGCCATCCGAGTCAAGGCCCAGGCGGCGCTACCACGGTTGACCTAGCAACCAGGCTGCCGGCAGGCTCGAACATCGTCGGGCCCGACTTCAACCTGACCGTGCCCACCGTCGACTTCGGAAATCCCGAGATTTGCGCCTTCTCGTTACCGAATCCTCGCCCCGGCAACCTCCTCGACCTGACCTGGGAGACCTTCGGCTTCGGAGTCGAGCGCCTGATTAGGCAAATCAAGAACGTCGGTAGGCGACTCGATGTCGACATTTGCTTCGGGGTGAACGAGGCGGGCCTGGTCATGGCCACCTTCCTCGCCTCAGCCCAGTTCTCGCGCTGCGCCATCGGCTATCTGCGCTGCAACAAGGTGCGAGACAGTATCGCCCTTGCCTCCACCTCCTTCTATCCCGAAGCAGACGAGGCACCGACGATACTTATCTGCGATTTCGAGGTCAAGCACGCCGACGTCGTGGGCTTCTTGGCGAGCGAGATCCGTCGCCGATATCCCAACGCATCGCTCTACTTCGCCGTGTTCGGAGCGATGACCAAAGGCTCAGATCTTGAAGTGGCCAGCTTCGACGAGCTGACTGGTGCTCAGATCATGCGAGCAGCCGACTTTTCGGCCGTGTTCATCGCCGCGACGATGAGCCCGCCCGGCATCGAACCGCCACTTGAACTGCGATAATGACGTCAGGAGACGCGATGGACTACAAGGCTGAATTGCCCGATCTTGCTCGGCAAACCGCAGAGGTCGTGGATACGATCATGCTGGAGATCCGACCCAAGCTGCTTGAAGCGGCCTTCACCGGCAAGGCAGGGGAAAGCGAGAACCTGCGACACGCGGACAACTTCCTGTCGGTACATGACATGTGGTCGCACGAGCGGTACCGCGAGCTGATGAGCAGGCATCTGAAGTCTTTCGTCTATGCCTCCGAGGAGGCCGAGCCGCAAGTCGTCGGTGATGAAGCCGATCCCGACCTGTGCGTTCTCGTTGACCCGCTCGACACCAGCGAGCTAGCAGTGCGGGGACTTTTGGGTTACACCCATGTCATGATCTACTCCCGCGCGCTCGCACGACCCATCGTGTCGGTAGTGGGCGACATCTACCACCACGTCCGGCTCTACGTAGCCGCTCAAGACGACGATGGAAACGACCGCGCCTACGCCTTCACGGCCGACGGCCAGGGACGGGCACTCCTCCAGAGAGAGCCGAAACGTCTATCAGAGTCCCTCCTCACCAATTTCCTCATGCGACCGGCCGAGCGGCTCCTCCCCCTCAGCCGACAGCACCGACTCATGACTGCACTCGACCAACCTGACGCAGACGGCAAAAGCAGGGGAAGGATCGGCGTCGACTTCGGCTCAGTCAGCCTCTGCCACGTCGCGGCAGGATTCACCGAAGGCGTCCTTGAGTTCGCTAAAGGCTTCGCCATCTGGGACCTCGCACCGGGTCACTACATCCTCCACGCCGCCGGCGGAACGGTGCTGGACCTCGAAGGTCAACCTATCCCACTCGACTACGGGCTGGCATCGCTAATTGACATCGCCGACGCTATGGATCGAAGGCAGAAGTTCGTTGCCACAGGCAGCCGTGCGCTAGCCGATGAGATTCTCCACTACATCGATGCCTGACCCAGCTATCCTGACCCGCCCGAACGCAAATTGCAGGTCAGGGCCGGTGCGGCCCAGACGGCTCCGTGGTTGACAGAAAGTCGGCGGGTACACCGACGTTGATCAGCTGGTCGCGCATCCGGTCCAGCGAGGCGAGGGTCCAGTCCGGATAGGCGGACAGGAACAGCAGTCGCTGGGCCGCGTCGCGGTCGGTCCGGGCTGCTTCGATCGATGCCTCGACCGCGCCTACAGCCCTTTCCCAATGATCACCGTCGGATGCGGTGACCCCGTCGGGCTGGGTAGCGCGCAGGGGACGCGACCGGCCGGTGAGAACCAGTGTGACAGCGGCGAGCAGGCCACCGGCGACGGTGAGAGCGGGAAGCAGCAGCCAGGTGGGAGCGGCGTCCCAGTACGCACCCGGTTGGAGGGCGCTGTGCACGGTGGCCACCGGACCGCTGTTGTCGTCGGGCGGGCGGAGCACGCGTACGAGGTTGCCGTACAGGGCGATGACAGGGAACGCCAGGGCGAGTGCGGTGACGGCGGTCAGTGCGGTCACGTTGGCCCGGTGTGTGGGATGTGCGGGACGAACCCGCCGTGCCATCGTCGCGGCGAGTGCCCATCCGGTGATCAGCCCGAGGGTCATGCCGGTGAGGCTGAGGGCGGGCATCGCCGCTGAACCAGCGGCCCAACTGGTAAGCCTGACGATGCCGGCTGCCTATGGTCGGGGTGTGGCGCAGATTCGTGCAACGCCGCAGTGGCTATTGTCCAACGCGACTTACGCCCATCTCGCGCGCCGTCTGCCTGCCGCCGGGATCGACCTCAGCCCCTTTTGGCGGCCACTACCGTCGCGCCCGTAGGCCGCGCGGCGCACGTTCACTGCCGCACGACACTGCCGGTGTTCACTCGGCACGCGCTTAGACCGTGTCTCATTTGGCGTGCTTGACGAGTTTGCGGTAGAAGATGAGGGCGCAGGCGATGGTGGTGAACGGGGCGAAGTGGTCGGCGTGGCGGTCGTAGCGGTGTATCAGGCGCCGGTAGCGCATCAGCCATGGCATGGTGCGCTCGATGACCCAGCGGTGGCGGCCGAGGCGTTGTAAAGACTCGATCTTCTTGCGGGCGATCCGCACGGTGATGCCGCGCCAGCGGACCTCAGCCCGCAGTGCTCTGTGGTCGTAAGCCTTGTCGGCGTGCAGCCTGTCGGGTCGGCGGCGCGGGCGGCCGAACGGCCCGCGACCGCTGGCAGACCGTCCAGCAGTGGCAGCAGCACCGCCGCGTCCGGCATGTTCGCTGCGGAGATGGCGGTGTTCAGCGGCAGGCCGCCACGCTCGACCATCGCATGGATCTTGCTGCCGGGCTTGCCACGGTCGACCGGGCTCGGCCCGGTCAGATCGCCCCCTTCTCAGCTTGTAACTGGATCGAGTCAATCACCGCCCTGGACCAGTCCAGGTCCCCACGAGCCTGCAGGCGGCCACCTTGATCGGTCGCTCGAGATCGCGCCACCCCCTGCCACAACGGCCGCCGATATACGACCGCTGGCTCCTACCGGCGCAAGTTACTGTGTTCGGGTGGAGACACTCGAGTCAGGACTTTCACGCCGCGGTCGGATACTCGCGCGTGAGGAAGAGTACGGCGATCACCCGAGTCCCGTGGACGCCGCTGACGCATATGCCCTCGATCACCTGCGTGGCTTGATAGCGGAAGCCGTCCGCCGCAACTCCGATGTCAAGCTCGATGGAACGGACCTGGTGCTCATCAGCATTACAGGTCGCTCACCGATGTCCACAGTGGTCGCCCACGACGTATTACGGCCACGTCGACTTTTGGTGATCCACTCTGGCAGGGGCGAGGAGGCTGTCAATGTAATCGGCGACTACGTGGTCGGTCCGGGTCGCCTGAGGCATTCCGAGTTCTTCCATAACCACGTAGACGCCACAGATCCACGGGTTGTGTACCAAATCATCAAAGACTTCCTCTCACGTTCTGACATTTCCCGTGATCGCGTGATCCTCAATATCACCGGCGGCAACAAAGTCATGAGCGCCGCCGCAGCGCTCGCCGCGTGGCAGCTCGATCTGGAACTGTGCTACGTCGATGTCGAGCCGGACCCTGCAACGGGACACATCCGGCCCGAGACTCAACGACTTCTTCTGTTGGACAACCCCATCAGCATCTTCGGCGACCAGGAGATGGTCCGCGCTGCGGAACTTCTACGAGCTGGCGCATTCGACATCGCGAGCAAGAGATACCAGGATCTGAGCGACCGGCTGGCCAGCCCAAGCGTAGCCAGATTCTGGAAGGCAGTGAGCGATCTGTATAAGGCGTGGTGTGACCTGGCGTTGGCCGACCTCCCCGCGCTCGCCGACCGCGTGGAGGACTTGCTCAACAGCTACAGGGAGCCGCTGTCGCCGGCAATCACATCCAGGATCCGGCAACAAGTCGCCTTCTTGCGGCGGCTGGACGACTCGCCAGAGAGCCGCCTCAACTTGATCCTGGGACTTCATATCCTCGGTGGCCACTATTCACGCCTCGGGCGGAATGACTTCGCGGCATTACTCTACTACCGGACGATCGAAGGCTGCCTAGCTTGGCGCCTTGAGGAGACCCACCGAGGATTTCTCTGTGACTCGCCGGACTACACATTGCTCGGCGATGACATCGAGAGTGGCTACGCTGCTTTGTCTATCGGATCTCCCGACGACGACTCCGGCTTGCCGTCCAAGGTAAGCCTCGTCGCGGCAGCGAGACTGCTCGCGTGCACGGACGACGATTTCGCAAAACGGGCGGGATTGACAAACCAAAGGGCGATCCGCAACTTGGCCGACCTGACAGCGGCGCGGAACAAATCAGTCTTGGCCCACGGCTTCAAGCCGATCGACGTTGAATCGTCCGAGAATCTCGGGAGACGCGCCTTCTTCTACCTCAAGACGATTTGGGAGCTACATCGGCCGGCGGAAGACCTCGATGACCTGAGAAAACACCTGGCCTTTGTTATTCCGCCAGAGAGCGGCGACTCAATGGCTAAGGAGGAATAGGCGAGAAAGCGGCAACTCTCAAGGTGCCGGTTCCAGACCTCCGACCGCCTTTCACCCTCAACCCGGTGCAGCAGTGTACGTCATGTCAGAATGGTCAATCGAGTGGTCCAAGAATCGTTGAGCGTCAGTGACCGCACTGCTACCGACCGGGAGAAGCACTCCTGCCTCTACGCTACCAAGAAGTCCGAGCCGCATGTCGAGGTTCGCTGAGAAAATAGCGCCTTGTCGCCCGTCCGCGATGACGGCTTTGGCGTGTGTCAGTGAATCGCCGTAGATCTCGACGCCGACGGAGGCAAGGTTGTCTAGTTCTTGCATGTGTGCAGGGAAGGTACGACCACGAACGAGTAGCCGAACTCGCACACCACGGTCGAGCGCAGACTTTAGAGGATCTAGCACCCAGTATGGTTCGTCGGCGATCCCAGCGATGCTGAAGGTGGCGAGGTCCAATTTCGATTCCGCAGAACTGATAATGTGCCGAATCGTCTCGGCGATCAAGCTGCGGTTGCTGTGGGTCCAGATGATCGAGCCGGTCGCATTGATCTGAACGGCCGGCAGTTGAGGGAGCGGTAGAACGGGCTTACGTTGCCTCAAGGCATACGCGAAGCCTGGCCGGGCTTCCTCGCTGCTTTCATGCCACAGCCGGGCGAAGAAGCGGCTAGCCTCGAGTATGCGCGCCTGGTCGTGGATAAGCACGCCCAACTCGCCTGTCACCGGCCGGTTGACCGTGCCGGTGAGGGCACTTGTCTCCAGGTTGGCGCTCCCGATCAGCGCGCGCCTGTCGTCGACAACTACGAACTTGGCGTGACAATCAACATGGCCGCGAACATAGATTCCCGCCTTGGTGAGCCTATGGAACCGCTTCTTCTGAGCCTCTATTGAGCCGCTGTCGTCCGCCTCGGTGTCTTCGAGGGAAACGAGATCAAGCTCAGCTAGACCTCGGGCGAGGGAACGATCGTTCCATGCCGTGATGACATAAACGCGGCCCCTCAGCCGGTCGACAGCGTCCAGAAGGGACCGCAGGAGGTCGTCCTCGCCCAAACGGAAACTTGCGATGAAGACCTTCTCGCGAGCGGAGTCGATCAGTTCGACAACGGTGTCGCGTATATTGGGTTCTGATCCCCGATAGGAGAAGACAACTTGCTGTCCGGCGTCATCGCATGATTCCGCCCGTATTGGCACGCTCGACAACTGCCCTTTCTGAAAGGTGCCTGTGCTTGGATCGACCTCGCCGACCTTTATCGGCCTAGTCACGCGGGATGTCCGTTGGCTCGGTGAGTGCATATGCGAGCGTGAAGTGTCCCAGCGACCACACTCGGCTTAGCATGTCGTCGATTGTCGTCAACTGCGGAACGTGTCGTTGCCGTGGCCTGCTCTCGTCAAGGAAACGGAGAATCGGATTGACCGAGTCCTCGGCCTGCGCTTTGGCTATTGCCTTGTCGCGCGTGAAGAGACGCTCAGCGCGTGGGTCTGTTGGGCGGAACGACATTGACAGAGAAACGGTGCAGTCATCGGCGGCCACCTCCAAGGCGGCTTCCGAAGCGAGGTTCTGACGGGCCGCCACTTCCGACGCCGATAAACCATCGATGTCGAGCTGCCAGGTATCTATTGAGCACCGTGTGGGCAAGCCACGTGGAGGCGTCGATGTTGACGAGGTCAAGGCGTGCCACAGTGCTCGCCGATACGTTGTCGTTCCCAGCACATCCGCCAACTGCTTCCATGAATCACCGAGGTTGGTCTGGCCCTGGATTGAGATGTGGACCGGCTCGGATCGTGCCTGACCGTTCGAACGCCGAGGAGGTTTCGAGCGGAACATAAGGGACAGTTCGGTGCTTTCATGGGTGGTTCGAAGGACCGCGTCGCACTGATACGCGAGACAAGTGCCGTCGGCGAACAGAGGTGGATCAGGAGTGGTTACCCGCTCTGTAAGTCCGACGACGCCAGAGTCGGCGCCGCGGATGCGGCCGAGCCGGATGTGCTCTTCCAGAAGGTCTGACCTCTTCACGCCCGCCAATTCTCGCGGGACGGGAACTGTCGCGACGACGTATCGGCCTCGATCGTCGAGCTTCGAGAACGCCTTCGCATCTTGTTTCGACAGGGCTACGACCTCGTCTGAGTCGGGCAAATAGATATATGATTGAGAGCCCTCGACCGCATCGTAAGTCTGTCCCCTTTCAAGAGTTTGGCGTGCCGTACTCGTTGCAAAGTATTCAGTATCGCGTCTTACGACGGCCCCGCCCCTAATCAGCCTACGGCAAAGCGCGTGCAGCAACTCGGATGGCAAACCGGTGATGGCCTCGAACTGCGCGGTACTGAACGTCTCAAGTTCTGTTGCGCATTCCAGAACGAACAATTCGAGCTTGGTCAGCCTCGAACTGTTGAGCTTCCTGACCTCTACATCGGGCCAGAATGCGATCCGCAACGCGGCTCCGTAAATGTGGAGCGCGTTGTCACCCGGCCCGTGGCTGCCTCGCGCCGAACGCCGGACTTCCACTGAGCGACGTGGCGTCATCAGGTGTCCTTCACGATAGTCATCACGTCCTTGCGACTTTCCAGCGTGCTAAAGAGATGCCTGTAGAACTTCGTGGCTTCCGGCACAGACCGTAGACCTTCGAGGGTGGGCCGGTGCCCGACCATGATGAGGCCGCGGCGAGCGCGCGTGAGTGCTACGTTGAGCCGGCGCGTGTCCTGTAGCCAGCGCCCGTAGTTCGGACCGGGCCTCCCCTGTTTAGCTCTGCAAAAACTGACGATCACCAAGTCGCTCTGCTGGCCCTGAATGCTGTCGATGACGCCGACCACATCGAAGCCAACCCTGGCGAAGGCCGGCGAGTGGGGGTACTCGATTCGGTCGCGGATGAGGCGGGCTTGCTTTTTGTAAAAGGTCAGGACGCTCACAGAGAGCGTTTCGTTAGTCGCTTGCAACTCCCGCTCGATATTCGAGCAAACGCGCCAAACCCAGTCCACCTCTAGGGCGTTGGTGAAGCCGCCGTCGTCGAACTCGTCGTAAGCACGCTGATGTGCCGCGGTATCCATGAAGACAACCGGAGCACCGAACGCCGGCAGCACGAACGGCTGTGGACCGGCCGCCCCCGGAGGGGGCGAGAGGAGTCCGCCACCGTAAATCGGCTCGTTGACCAAGCTCGCAATAGGCTCGATCATTCGCCGCTGTGTGTTCAGCTTGGCGACAAGCCCGTCCGGCACTGTGGTGATACACCGCTCGAACAAGCTCTTCGTCAGATGCTTGCGAACAAGCCTTATCACCTGCCGTTCCGGACTCTTTTTCTTCCGGCCGATCAAGCGCAGAAGATCATCGAAAGTTTTCTCATGGACCGACCAATTCGGTGATTTGCGCAGTTCTTCCGTCGCCGCGAGGACAGAGTCCCGCCGGAATTCTCTGGTCTCGTCGTCCTCATACCACTGCGTCGCAAGCCTGCTCACTGCCTCCTCAAGGTCGATGGCGCATCCTGCCTTGACGAGACGGATCGCCGCCAACGCCAGAAAGTGGAGCTCGTCCTTCGGGTCTAGATATGGTGGGAGTTGATGCTCGTCGCCCACGATAATCCATCGTTTTGACTGGTTGGCGCCGATAAGAAACTCAAGGTCGATGACTCGGCTCGCCTCATCAACAATAAGCGTGTCGAAGTCGACATCGTCAAGTGAGGCCGCTCCGCCCGGTGTCGCGAACAAAACGTTCGCCGACTGCCGAATCTGGAGCTGAAACTCGTCACGTGATTCAGCTCGACTCTTACCCTGAGTCTGCCCGCTAGCCTCAAACCAGCGGGCTTCCAACTCTATGAACTTCTTGAGCACGGCCGCCCGGTCGGCGAGTTCCTGCTCGCGCGCCTCCCAAGCGTGATCTGCAATGCTATTGATTTCGTGCCCGACAAGATGGACGAGACGGTCGGCGGCTAGGACCTCTCGTACTCGCGCCTCGGCCAGCTGGTCCTGCGCCCTCATGTATTGCTCGGCGAGACGCTCGCGTTCGCCTGCATAGCGGGCCGCGCCTTCCATCAACTGCTCGGAGCGCTCGGCCTGCCGCAGAGATATCGCTTCGATCCTGGACTCTGTTGCTTGGATGATTCGCTCAAGTCTCTTTGACTTGGTTCTCAGTTCGCCAATCTCGCTAAGTTGAGCCATCACGCCAGGACCAGCAGGACGAGTGCCCCTTCGCTTTACGTCGGCTAGCTTTGAGTGAAGGCGTTCTAGCGATTCTTCGGACTCACGAACCGTCTTAACGTCAGATGACTCAGATTTGTTTATTTCTGAGACCTGACTCTCGTACTCCCTCTCCAGACGCTCCAGGGCGCCGGTGCCGTCTGCCAGGGTTTGCTCGAAAAGGGACCGCTGACTTCGGTACAGCCGGAACTCAGTGATCGCTTCGCGCAGAGAAACTAGCTCCTCGATTTCATCGCGCCACTCTTTCGCTCTGGACTGATCAATTGTCCTTGCGCGCCGCAGGTAGGTCGCTGACAGATGCTCCGGCATGAATCGCTGCAGGTCCTGGCGAACCCTCGACTCATCCCACGCGATACGGATAGGAAAGATGCTCGGCTCATTGCTAAGTCTCTGGAGGACCTCATCCAGGGCCACGTGCATAGGAGCGACCAGTAAGACACGCTCGCCTCGTTCGACGAGCTGTAACACGCTCTCGGTAATAACGCAGGTCTTGCCGGTGCCGGGAGGGCCCTTGATAAGAAAGGCGTGTGGGGCGTTGACCGCACCAGCAACTGCTTCTCTCTGTTCATCGTTGAAACGAAAATCGTCCGGACCGGCTCCGCATTCCAGGTGGAATTGACCAATCTCTGTTCGCTGTATGTTTGACAGTCCTTCGGGCCGTAGTAGGAGAAGTGCCAGGTCGTCCCATGATCCATCTATGTTCTCCGCGGTGAAACGGCGAACTGCGGCCGCATTGGCAAGCATCGAGAAACGAGGCACAGCCTCGGCGGTTACGTTGAGCCCTCGTTCGAGAACGACACTGCGGGGTAGTCGAAGTAGCAGGACTCCACGGTCCTTGTTGGAGCCGGCTTCGTCAACCCGGCACCGTAGAGTGACTTGATCCCCTAGCGTGAGCGTGACTCTTGAGTGATCGAACAGGCGCGAATTGGCTTGAACCTGGACGACCGCGTTTCCTACGTGGCTGCCCGCGACCACGCCTTCCTCAGATATCTCTCCAGTCGTCGCAGCGCGCACCCGTAATACCTGGAGCAAGGCCGAGATGGTGGCAAGCTCGCGTTTAGCGTCCCTCCTGAAACTTCTGCCTGGCGGCGTGCGTTTTTCCTTAGCTAACCGCCGACGGCTCGTACCACGAATGCTCTCCCGCCTGCGGAGGATTGACCTCGCTCTTGCGAATTTTTCCACAAGGTCAGGGAGGTCACACGGTGCGTCGTCGCGCTGTGGTCTCTCGAGCGTTACTGAATCCGGCCGGACCAACAAGCTGCGCCGGGCGACGATTGAGAACTGGACGTCGACTACTTTTGCTATTTCCGTGGACCCATCACGGCCAGTTGACGGGACAACAATGAGCCGAAACTGGGAGCCGGTCGCGATGAAAGCACTGCCTTGCTCTCTATGTGTGAGCGTCATCCCGTCCATCAGGTCGGCCTCGATCTCGTGAGCGCTGACGCCTGCCTTGTCCAAGACGTGCCGCAAGACGGTGAAGCGAATTGTCGCCTTCTCCGCATCGCATCGCGCGAATGCCTCAGGGTTGCGCTCGACGCACTCGTCATCAAGCCACGCGATGGGAATTTGCATCTCGGTCACTGGACAGGGGACCTACTGACGCCTGGTGCATACCGGTGCCGCCGACGGCACGTTTCGAGACGTGAATGCAGGGCCCTCCTCCTGCGCGTTATGCGGCGGCCCGCCGTTGTCGGAGGTGCGGCCGTCTGGCGAACCGCGTTGCGAGCGACCGAGAAGCTTGCCATCGACGGACCTCCTGCTTCATCTTCTGGCCCATTATGCACGTCAGCTTCAGGTAAGAACGCTCCTTAATCTGCATGTATCGATGGTAAGTCCGGTCTGACCTAGGCGATTGGCTGGGAGTTGAGCGGTCGTGGCTTCCGACGGCCACTCGATTGGACGGCGGATGTGTCGCGGACCCTGGACTTGCCGAACTGTTCCTACTCCGCGCTTGAAGGTTGGCGGAGCGGCGTCGTCCACCCACGGTCGCGTACACCACCGCATCAGGGTCATTGCGTTGTTGGGTTGCTGCTGGTTACGGCGGTGATGAGGTCGTGTGGGCGGCGGTTGGCGCGGCGGGTTGCGCGGGCGATGTTGGCCTCGCCGTCGATGCGGCTGCAGCTGATCGCGCTGTTGCGCAGGGTGGTTTTGACGGTGGGTTCGGTGCCGGCGCGGGTGCAGGCTTGGTGGAGATTTTCACGGAACGTGACATCTCGGATGTAGTGGATCTTGTTCTCGATTCGCCATTCGCGGTGGGCCCAGTCCTGTAGGTCGGCGGGTTGGGCTTCGTTGGCGGGCGGGGACAC
The DNA here is from genome assembly GCF_003626595.1 of Micromonospora endolithica. Lineage (GTDB taxonomy): Bacteria > Actinomycetota > Actinomycetes > Mycobacteriales > Micromonosporaceae > Micromonospora > Micromonospora endolithica. Next base: position 51,387 of record NZ_RBAK01000003.1, read on the forward strand.
GATCGGGTACGCGGTCTGGCGGCTGGTCTTTTGCGCTGGTGGTGCGGGTGATTCGGATGGCCTGTTGGGCGTGGGGAACGATACCGCTGGGGGCGTGCACGGTGATGGCTTTGACGGTGCGGGTTTCACGACGGCCGTATCGGGTGTCGCGGGCGCGGTCCCCTGCCGGGGTCTGCGCCCAGGGCAGGGCTTTGAGCTGGGCGAACAGGGTGGGCTGGTTGCCCTTGGGGCAGTCGTCGGCTCGTGGAATGATGTTCAATGAGCTGCTTCTATAGCTGTCAAGTGGTGCTGGTCGCTGAGTAGGCGCCGTTCAGGGTCCGGAAGAGTTGCCGGCTGATGTAGCGCTCGAGGCTGCGCATGATCTCGCGTTTGGTGCGTCCTTCGCGGGGGCGGCGGGTTACGTAGTCGCGGGTGCGAGGGTCGTGGCCCATGCGGACCAGCGCGACGGTGTAGAGCGCTCGGTTGAGGCGTTGGTCGCCGCCGCGGTTGAGCCGGTAGCGGGTGGTGTTGCCTGAGAGGCCGGTAGCGGTGACGCGCCGGCCAAGGCAGCGAACGCGGCTTCGGAGCGGACGCGGCCAGGGTGGGACCAGGCCAGCAGAACGGTGGCGGCGACGACGGCGCCGACACCTGGCAGGGCGAGCAGTTGTGGCGCTTTCGCGGTGACAGCTTCGTGCAGCGCGGTGTGGTTGGCGGCTAGTTCTGCGTCGAGGGCACGGATCCGAAGGCCGCTCGAGGGCGGACAATCCGGTCACATGTCCGCTGCACAGCGAGGGCCTGCGCGGAGAAAGGTCGCGCTACGAGGGTGTGCTGCCTGTCGCAGCGGGTAACGCAGGCAACCCACTGGTACCCAGGCTCCCAGAACACCTACCCGGGAGGTCCTCACCCTTTCAACATCCCTGACGCGTCACCAACGTCCATGGACACAGAACACCTGCCGCAGCCGCAGGGCGGCGAGCGGAGCCGCTGTACGCCGGCGAACACGACTCGCGCTTCCCCACGACCTACGAGCGCCAGGCACGGGCCGAACGCGAAGCGGTACGCCTGGCGTGCGAACCCGAACCGGCGGTATACGGGTCAAGCGGCGGCTGGTGAGCCAGCGCCCCGCTCGTCATTTTGACGTGGGGGCAGGGGTCGTGCTGACTGGCGGGCTGCCAGGCGTTGCGGTAGATGGTGCGACGGTTGGCGACGAGGTCGGCGCTGGCGAGGATTGCACCGCGTTCTTCCACAGCGCCGCCACGCCAGCCGTCGCACCCGCAAGGATGAGGCCACCCACGACCGTCACCACGATCTGAGCGACGACTCCGGTCGCAAAGCCGACCTTGCCGAGGCCGGGATGGTCCTCCACGACAATCGATCGCACCCGAGCGGGAAGTGCCGCCATTGCTGCCAACTTGCCCACTAGGGTTCGGTCCGTGGCATCCGCCCTCTCGGCCTTCTCCTCCAGCGCACCGATTATCAGGTCGCAGGTGTTGACGACCTGTTGAGGCGGCATGGCCTCTACATCACGGAGCGAATGGTCCCAGGCTGTAATGGGGTCGATCGGCATGCCGACGTTCGGCACCACGAAGGTTCGCGAAATCCCGGACTGCAACTGCGCGCGCTTGGCTCTGCCGGCCAGTTGCGACGTCCTCTGAGAGGCTGTTGCGGCCTTTGCCTTCTCCGTCTCCTTCGGCCGAAACGCCATGATCGAGTTGCTCATGTACTCCCGCACGGGCTCCATGTGGGACAACACAGACTGGTAGGCGTCGCGGAAGTTGGCGACATCCTGCGCCATCTGCTTGTAGCGCTCACTTCTCTTCATCCTTGGCCTAGCCCGCTCCGACGGTCTTGGCAAGGGCAGTTCCCGCCACGTCCACGGCGATGTCCCGGCCAGCGGAACCGAGCCAGTCTGCGGTCTTGCGCAGCCATCCGCGCTTCTCCTCGTCCGGCTCCTGGTCAGCCGCCTGCTGCATGGCTTGGACCAAGCGGTCGGCCAAGGTCTCCGGGGTAGGCCAGGTGCCAACTGTCCTGCGAGCATGCCCGCTTGGTTCGCGGATCAGGCACATGTCGCGTCCGTCAAAATCGCTCGCGTCTTCGTACTTGAAGAGCGGTGGGCGCTCACCAGCGAGAGCAAACAGGGCGACCAGGGTGGTTTCTAGGTCGAGGCCTACACGCTTGGCGACATCCCGCGAGTCCATGTCCCTCACGCCCTCGTCAGAGATCTCCACGATCGCGCGCAGGACCGGGAGCTCTCGGCTCTCCCAGGTGTCCTCCATCATGGCCCGGACAGTAATGCAGGAGTGCGACGGGGACACCCGTCCGCGTTGGTGCCAGCCTCGGCGCGCGAACCGGAGGTTCCGGGGCCGTCTGCCCTGCTGGTGGGTGCCCCGACGACCTGGGAGCGTTCCCGCGCCTCGGAGATGAACGAGAGGTAAAGCCCCCGACTCATCTGGAATCATTCCAGAACTGCGAGTTACTCCGTGGTGCACCCCCGACTCCGCCATGTGATCATTTTCGCGGCCGAGCAAGCCGGTCGATGGACGCGCAGGTCAGAGGCTTATGTGGACGGGAGCGCTCCGCGCCCTCCATCGCCGGACTTAGTTCGGCGTTCAAGGCCTCTGGCGAGTCATCCGGTCGTTTACCAAATTTCCGAGTCGCGGTAACCCCGTGCGGCGAGACCGGCTGTGCCGAGCGCCATCCCAGTGGTAGGCGTACCCGTTGTCCTCGATCGCCAATCTGCGCCCGGTCCCTGTGCCGGCGAGGATGGTGCCCCCTGGATCGTGGAGAGGCTCCACTGCGGCTTCTTACGACGCTTGACTACCGTGAAGAGCCAGTCGGCGCGGGCGATCGAGACGCTGCGGGGTCATCTGGTCGGCCGGCCGAGCATCGTTGAGGAGGCGCGTACCCATGGATGATCTGTCCCGGCGGATGCGAGCCGCCGTCGCCACACCACCGCCGACCCGTATCGACGTGGAGGAACTGATCTCCGGTGACGCTCGGCGGCGACGCCACCGGGCCTGGACGTTCGCCGGCACCGGGGTGGCGGCTGCGGTCGCGGCGGTGCTGGTGACGCCCGCGATCCTGGCCGGTGAGGGGAACGGACCGGGCCCGTCGGCCGTCGGTCCGCCAAGGTCGGTCTCGACGGCGACTGCCGCGCCGGGCCTCTGCACGGGTGTCACGCCGAAGCCCACCGGTCCTGAGCCGCCGCTGCAGTCACACGACACGGTGCGGGACCGCCCGACCGAGCCGCCCACGACGGCCGCCGCTCGGTTGAGCGCCGTGCTCGGTGCGGTGCTGGAGGCCGAACTGCCGGACGACATCGTGGTGGAGTCCGTGCAGCCGAGCTGCAGTCGGCCCCAGTTCCAGTACCACCCGAGATACCGACACTACGAGGCGGTAGGCGACTTGCAGCGAGGGACGTCCTCCGGCTGGTTCATGGTGACTGTCGACGCGAGCCCGGCCTCGGACGAGGCGAGCTGCGCGTACGCGCCGGACGAGCGGACCTGCGAGGTACTTGACCAGCCCGACGGCTCGGTCGCGGTGGTGAGCAGTACCCCGCTCGGCGAGGGCGTGGTGCAGGCGACGGTGTCCGTGTTCCGGCCGGACGGCACGGTGGTGCAGCTCATGGCCAGTAACGGGCGGGTGACCCGGGACGGGAACGAGCACGTCACCACCCGGACCGCCGAGGAGTTGCTGCTGACCACGGCGCAGATGGTCACCATCGGTCGTACCGCCGGCTTGACGCTCTATCCCTGAACCGGGGGATCGCGGTGTGCCGAGGGGATCCACTGCTCGCCGAGGGGCACCGGCCCCTCGGTCCGGCCCGAGGGTCCGCCGGACGGGGCGGGCGGATAGCGGGGTGGTTGGTCCAGGGCCCGCAGCACCGGCAGCGGCGCGGCGACCACCGTGGCCGCCAGCAGCGCCCCGGCCAGCACCAGGAAAGCGGTCCGCACTCCCAGCCACTCCACCAGCGGCCCGGCCAGCAGGTAACCGGCCGGACCGGCGGCGTACGAGAACGAAGTCATCACGCCGACCACCCGTCCGCGCAGGCGCTCCGGGGTGCGGGTCTGCATGGCGTAGTTGGTCAGCGGGTTCACCGGCCCGTACGCGAGTCCGACCAGCACCGAGAAGACCAGCATGACCGGGTAGGCGGGCAGGAACGCCAGGCCGAGCAGCGCGCCGCCGGTGACCACCAGGGCGACCGCCAGCAGGGTACGGCGGCGGACCAGCCGACCGGCGACGCCGGAGGCGAGCGCGCCGACCACCACGCCGGCGCTCATCGCCATCAGGATCGTGCCGAGCCGGGCCGGTTGGCCCTGCTCGACGAACCACACCGGCAGCAGCACCCCCTCCACCGGCAGGTACAGCGCGACGAGCACCATGGTGACCAGCGCGAGGGTACGCAGCAGCGGGTCCCGCCAGACGAAGCGGAGCCCCTCGGCGGTGCCTCGCCACAGGCCGCTCGGCGGTCGTTCGGGTCGACCGGAGCCGGGTAGCCGGACGGCCGCGATCAGCAGCACCGCCAGGGTGAAGCCGGCGGCGGTGACCCAGAGCGTGGAGACGGGGCCGATGGCGGCGATGAGCAGGCCGCCGACGCCCGGTCCGACGAGGAAGGCGAGCCCGAAGATCGCCTCGTGCACGCCGTTGGCGCGTTCGATGCGCCAGCCGGCGGCGTGCGCGGCGGCGGGGAGCAGCGTCTCGCGGGCGGTCAGCCCGGCCGGGTCGAACACGGCGCCCAGCACGGCGAGCGCCACGATCCAGCCGAGGTTCAACCCGAGCAGGGCGTCCACCGCCGGGATCGCCGCCACGGAGAGGGCGGACAGGGCGTCGGACACCAGCGCGGTACGCCGCCGGCCGATCAGGTCCACGACGGTGCCGGAGACGAGGCTGGAGAGCAGCAGGGGCAGCGCGGTGGCGGCGGCGACCACCCCGGCGGCGGTGGCGCTGCCGGTCCGTTCCAGCACCAGCCAGGGAAGGGCCACGACGGCCACCCCGTTGCCGGTACCGGAGAGCAACGTCGCCGTTTCCAACAACACGAGCGGTGTACGGCGGCGGCCGGCGGCGGTCATGGCACCCCCAGCGTAGGCCCGCCGGGGGGCGCCGGGGGGTGGATCAGAACAGCCGCCCCCGGTACGGGTGGGTCCGCGACCAGGTCTTCTCCCAGTCCTTGAGGTCGGCGGCCACCCGAGGCGACCCGGACAGGTACCGCCAGTAGTCCTCCGCCGCCGCCCGTACCTCGTCGAGTGCGTACTCGCCGCGCTGGTTGTCCAGAATCGTGTTGACCACCGAGACGCGGGCGGCGGTGATCACGACGTCGAAGGCCTCGCCCTCCCACTGGGTGCGCGCCTCACGTCCGCTGACCACGTCATCGACGATCGCCAGCAGGTCGAGGCACTGGTAGGGGGAGTTGCGCAGCTCCATCATGAACCACACCCCGACGGGCACCCACCGGTCGTCCGTGGACTCGTACCGGGGGAAGCCCTTCGGGTCGGTGTAGAAGCTCAGCGGGTGCACGTGCTCTCCCTGCTCAGAGGTACGGGAACCCGTGCTTGAGGGCACCGGTGTTCAGATCGTAGTACCCCATGATCGGCACGCCGTTGGCCTCACCCAGCCAGGATCCATCCGGCAGCCGCTGGGTGGCGGGATCCTTGAACGCGCTGGTCACGGCCGCGTCGACCTGGCCCGGGGTCCAGTCGTCGGGGAAGAACGTGCTGCGTCCCTGACCGACCTTGGGCATCCACTGCCCGGGTGGGTCCTTGTAGAACTCGACCTTGGCCTCGTACACCCCGGTGGTGTTGTCGCGGCGCAGCACCTGCCCGATCCGGCGGTTCTCGAAGTCCTGGCCGCCGGGGCGGTAGTGGTAGCCCTTGCGGGTGTGGGTCTCGCCCTGGAAGGTGTGTCGCAGCCGCTCCGGGGTCATCCGCTCGGCGCGGGCCCGCTTGGCGGCCCGGCCGTCCTGCTTGCGCAGGTAGCGCAGGGCCGCGCGGACGAGCTTTCCGCTGCTCTTGCGCTGACTCACGCGTGTGGCCACCGTCGGTCCTCCCCGGCCGGGTGATCGTCGCCGCTCGATCCTAGGCGCGCGGCGCCAACCCCGGTGCCCCGGGCCGGTCAGCCGTGGTGCCGGCGCAGCTCGCGGGTGAGGACCTTGCCGGTGGCGTTGCGCGGCAGGTACTTCACGAAGACCACGTCGCGCGGCACCGAGAAGCGGGCCAGGTGGTGCCGGACGTACTCGCGGACCGCCTCCTCGTCGAGGGTCTCACCCCGGTGCAGGGCGAGGAAGGCGGCCAGCCGCTGCCCGTACTCCGGGTCGGGTACGCCGATCACCGCCACCTCGCGGACCTGGGGCAGCTCGGCGAGCAGGTTCTCCACCTCGGCGGGGAACACGTTCTCGCCACCGGAGACGATCATGTCGTCGGCGCGGCCGTCGACGAAGAGCAGCCCGTCGGCGTTCATCCGGCCCAGGTCGCCGGTGTCCAGCAGGCCGTCGCGGCGTTCCCGGCCGGCGCCGGAGGTGTAGCCCTCGAAGAGCATCTCGTTGCCGACGAAGATCCGGCCGACCCGTCCGCTCGGCACCGGCAGGCCGGCGTCGTCGAGGATCGCCACCCGGGTGCCGTGCGGGGGACGTCCGGCCGTGGTGGGTGCGGTCCGCAGGTCGGCCGGGGCGGCGATGGACGCCCAGGAGACCTCCGTCGAGCCGTACAGGTTGTAGAGCACGTCGCCGTAGGTGTCCATGAAGGCCGACGCCAGGCTGCCGGGCAGCGCGGAGCCGCTGACCGCGACGACCTTCAGCGGCGGCCGCGGGTCGGGCGCCGGGTGTTCGAGCAGGCGTTGCAGCATCACAGGTACGGCGAACAGCGCGTCGCAGCGGTGCGCGCCGAGCGCGGTGAGCGTGGCGGTCGGGTCGAAGCGCCGGTGCAGCACGATCGTGGCGCGCAGCGCGAGGCACACCTGGAGGGCGGCGAATCCCCAGGTGTGGAAGAGCGGTGCCGCGATCAGCACCCGGTCGCGGGCGTGCAGGGGAATGCGGTCGATGATGGACACCAGCGGGCCGAATCCCGCCGGGGTCGGGCGGCGGGCACCCTTGGGGGCGCCGGTGGTGCCGGAGGTGAGCACGATGATCCGGGCGGCGCGCTCCGGCGGTCGCAGCTCGCCCCGCGAGGCGCCGGTGACCAGGTCCTCGCGGGCCTGCTCGTCGAGGCGGTGCAGGTCGGCGGGGAGCCCGGTCACCCGGTCGGCGAACTCGGTGTCGTGCACCAGCACCCGTAGCCGCTGCTCCCCGGCCACGGTCGCCAGTTGGGCCCCGGAGAGTCCGGAGTTCATCAGCACCGCGTCCGCGCCGAGCAGGGTGGCGGCGACGATCGTCTCGATCAGCCCGTGGTGGTTGCGGCAGAGCACGCCGATCCGGTCGCCGGCGCGGACTCCGACGGCCGTGCGCAGCGACCGCGCCAGCCGCTCGGCCCGGTCCAGCAGTTCGGCGTACGCCAGCTCGTGACCGTCCTCGTCGATGATCGCCGGGCGGTCCGGCTCGCGGGCGGCGGCCTGGCGCAGTTCGCCGGCGAGACCCCACCCCCAGCGGCGCAGGGCGCCGAGTTGGGCCGCGATCCGGACCGGATTGCCCGGGGTGAGCAACCCACGCCGGGTCAGGGTGGCGGCGACGAACGGCAGGTCCATGCGGCGGGCCTCCTCTGCCCGGTAATCGCGGGTGCGCGCCCGCCGAACGGATCGGCGGGCGCGACTCAGCGGATCTGGACGCCGGAGATGGCGCGCGAGATGACCAGGCGCTGGATCTCGGAGGTGCCCTCGAAGATGGTGTAGATCTTCGCGTCCCGGTACCACCGCTCGACCGGGTGGTCGCGCAGGAAGCCGGCCCCGCCGAGCATCTGCACCGCCTTCCCGGTGACCGAGACCGCCACCTCGCCGGCCTTGAGCTTGGACATCGAGCCCTCACCGGCGGTGAACGGCCGGTTGTTGCGGCCCATCCACGAGGCCCGCCACACCAGCAGCCGGGCCGCGTCGATCTCCATCCGCATGTCGGCCAGCGTGAAGGCGATCGCCTGGTTGGTGATGATCGGCCGGCCGAACTGGACCCGCTCCTTCGCGTAGTCCAGCGCGTACTCGTAGGCGGCCCGGGCCACGCCGAGCGCCTGCGCGCCGACGGTGGGCCGGGACAGCTCGAAGGTCCGCATCGCCGCCTGGCCGGAGGCGCGCTGCCCGGACCGGGCCCGGGCCAGCCGCTCGTCCAGGGCCTCCTTGCCGCCGAGCAGGCAGCGTCCGGGTACCCGTACGTCGTCGAGGAAGACGTCGGCGGTGTGCGACGCGCGCAGACCCAGCTTGCGCAGCTTGCGGGTCGCGGTCAGTCCGGCGGTCCCCGGCGGTACGACGAACGCGGCCTGCCCACGGGAGCCCAGCGACGGCTCGACCGAGGCGGTGACCACGTGCACGCCGGCGATGCCGCCGTTGGTGGCGTACGCCTTCTGACCGCTCAGCACCCACTCGTCGGTGGCCTCGTGGTAGACCGCGCGGGTCCGCATCGCGCCGACGTCGGAGCCGGCCTCGGGTTCGCTGGTGCAGAACGCGGCGACGGCGGGGTCGGCGGCGTCGCCGAAGCACTGCGGAACCCACTCGACCATCTGGTCGGGGGTGCCCGCGCCGTAGATCGCGGCGACCGCGAGGGAGGTGCCGAAGATGGACAGGCCGATGCCGGCGTCACCCCAGAAGAGTTCCTCGCTGGCGATCGGCAGGGAGAGGCCGGTCGGGTCGGCCCAGCAGGTGGCGAGGAACTCGAAGCCGTAGAGGCCGACCTTGGCGGCCTCCTGGATCACCGGCCAGGGAGTCTCTTCCCGCGCGTCCCACTCGGCCGCGGCCGGGCGCACGACCTCGGCGGCGAAGCCGTGCACCCAGTCGCGTAGATCCCGCTGTTCCTCGTTCAGGTCGAGCGAGAACTCGGCCATGTCAGGCCTTGGGGATGTCGAACAGGTTGGCGATGTTGGCGGCCAGGCCCAGGTCGCCCTTTGCCTTGAGCTTGCCGGTCATGAACATCATCACCGGGTTGGCGCCACCGGAGACGATCTTCAGGAACTCGACCGGGCCCATGGTGAGGCTGAGCTTGGGGTCCCGGGTGGCGCCCTCGTTGACCGTGCAGGTGCCGTTCTCGATGACGACCTCGTAGGTGTCGGTGCCGCCGTCGGGACGACCGGTGATGTTCCAGTGGATGACGGCGTTGGTCGAGCCGGCCCGGTCGGCGCGGAAGAGCTGCGGCATCCGGCCGAAGACCTCGCTGAGGATCTTGCCGCGCTGCTCGCCGGCCATCACCTCGGCGATCTTGTCGTCGGGGGTGGACTTGACCAGCTGCGCGAACTCCTTGGGGCCGACGTTGGCGAAGTTGGCCGGGTCGAAGTCAGTCATGGTGGCGCACCTTCCGGGGGATTCTTGGCTACTCGCGCGTAACCCTACGCACGAGTAGGTATGCTCGCAAGGGTGTCCAGCGCGCCCACCTTCCGCCGCCTCCCCCGGGCCGTACGCGAGCAGCAGATGCTCGACGCGGCGGTCAAGGTCTTCTCCCGGCGCGGCTTCCACGCGGCCAGCATGGACGAGATCGCCGAGGACGCCGGCATCTCCAAGCCCATGGTCTACGCGTACCTGGGCACCAAGGAGGAACTCTTCGTCGCCTGCCTGCACCGTGAGGGCACCCGGATGATGCACGCCATCGCCGGGGCCGCCGCCCCCGACCTGCCCGCGGACGTCCGACTCTGGCGCGGGCTGCGGGCCTTCTTCGGCTTCGTCGGGGCACACCGGGACGGCTGGGCGGTCCTCTACCGGCAGGCCCGCGGCGAGCAGCCGTTCGCCGGGGAACTCGCCGCCATGCGGGCCCGGCTGGTCGAGGTGGTCGCCGGGATGCTCGACCACGCGCTGCGCACCGAGGGGCGCCAGGTGGGCGAGACCGACCTGGAGGTCGTCGCGTACGCCCTGGTCGGCGCGACGGAGTCGCTCGCCGACTGGCTCGCCGATCACCCGGAGGCCGACCCGGAGAAGACCGCCACCCGGATGATGAACGTCGCCTGGCAAGGCGCCGCCCAGCTCCTGCACGGCGAAACCTGGCGCCCACCCGCGGTGTAAGGAAGGGCCCCTTATTAACGCCTCCGGTAGAGGAAGGGCCCCTTTTTAACGCGCCGCCGCACCGGATCGGCGGCGCTCAGGAGTCGACGGCGGCTTTTCGTGCGGCGGCGCGGCGCTTCGCGCGGTGGCGGAGCCAGCGGACCGCCTCCAGCAGCAGGGTGATCGCCACCGACAGGCCGACCCCGGCCAGGATTCCCCGGATCGGGTCGCGTTCGAAGGCCAGCCCGCCGAAGTGGCCGAGCAGCCCGCAGTAGAGCGCCCAGCTCAGCGCCGCGATCCCGTCGAACAGCAGGAAATTCCGCAGCGGATACCGGACCGCACCCATGGTCAGCGTGACCGCCGTCCGGCCGCCGGGGACGTACCGGGAGGTGGTCAGGATCAGCCCGCCACGCCGGTCCACCGCCCGGCGGGCCCAGTCCGAGCCGGCCCGGCGGCGACTGTCGGCGGGCAGCTTGGCCAGCCGGTGCGCGCCCCCGCCGCGTCCGATCGCGTACGAGATGTGGTCCCCGGCGAGCGCGCCCACGGCGGCGGCCGCGATCACCCACACCAGATCGGGGTTGCCGCCGGTGGCCAGCACGGCGGCGGTGATCACGGCCGCCTCGCCCGGTACGACCGGGAAGAACGCGTCGAGCGCGGTGAGCCCGAAGATCAACAGGTACACCCACGGTGAGGCGACCATCTGCCGGAGCAGGTCGAGCACGGACTCCATGCCCCTCATGCTCCGGGCCCCGCCTGTTAAGAAGGGGCCCTTCCTCGACAATAGGCGTTAATAAGGGGCCCTTCCTTGCACTGAGCCGGCGAGGTGCGGGCGGCCCTTGGTGTCGTGCAGGGCGAAGTCCATGGTCGGGGTCGTGCTGAACGCCACCGTGCTGGGCAGCGGCACCGGCAGCTTGAACGCGACGTCGACCGTGTAAGCCTCGGGCAGCCGGTTGTCCAGCGCCGCCAGGCAGCGGGCCTTGCTCCACATGCCGTGCGCGATGGGCCGGGGGAAGCCGAGCAGCCGGGCGCCCAACCGGGAGGTGTGGATCGGGTTGTGGTCGCCGGAGACCCGCGCGTAGTCGGTGCCGACGCGGGGCTCGACCCGCCACCGGGCCGAGGCGGCCGGCGGCGCGGGTCGCTCACCCCGGTCGCGCCGCTCGCCGCCGCCGGGCGTGCGCTCCTTGCCGAGGTACGTCGAGACGCCGCGCCACACCTCCTCCCCGGCGACCGTGCCGACGAGCACCACGTCGATCTGCCGGCCCCGGTCGTGCGGGCGCAGGTTCTCCGCGTACGTGTGGAAGTCGATCGTCTCGTCGGCCCGGATCGGGCGGCACACGGTGATCCGGTTGCCGACGTGCACCACGCCGGTCAACGGGATCGGAAACCCGGCCGTGGTCATCAGCCGCAGCGACAGCGGGAAGCCCATGATGTGCGGGTACGTCGCCGGCAGCCGGTCGGTCAGCGGGAACCCGCACACCCGGTCGTAGTCGGCCAGGTGCGCCCGGTCGACGGTGACGCCGGTGGTGGCCAGTTCCAGCGCGGGAGCCTCGGCGGCTCGCCGACCGCCGAGGCCGGGCAGCGCGCCGAGCAGCGCCTTCCGGTAGAGCGGCCCGGACGCGGGCATCCGGGGCAGGTCGACGCGGGTCCGGACGGGGGCGGACTGGTCGGTCATCACGCCCCCAGCAGGCTCTGGCCGCAGACCCGTACGACGTTGCCGCTGACCGCGCCGGACGCCGGCCAGGCGAGCCAGCCGATCGTCTCCGCCACGTCCACCGGCAGGCCGCCCTGGGACAGGCTGTTCATCCGCCGGCCGGCCTCGCGCAGCCCCAACGGGATGCGGGCGGTCAGCCGGGTCTCGATGAAGCCGGGCGCGACCGCGTTGACGCTGACCTGCCGGTCGCGCAGCGCCGGGGCGAGCGACTCGACCAGCCCGATCACGCCGGCCTTGCTGGTGGCGTAGTTGGTCTGCCCCCGGTTGCCGGCGATCCCGGCGATCGAGGACACCGACACGATCCGCCCGCCGGCCGGGATCAGGTCCCGTTCCAGCAGCACGTCGTTGATCCGTTCCTGGCTGGAGAGGTTGATGTCGAGCACCGCGTCCCACCGGTCGACGTCCATCCGGCCGAGGGTCTTGTCCCGGGTGATGCCGGCGTTGTGCACCACCACGTCGACCCGCCCGTGCCGGCTCGCCAGGTGCTCGGCGAGCCGGGTCGGCGCGTCCGGTGCGGTCAGGTCGAGCTGCACCGCCGCGGCGCCGATCTCGTTGACCACCGCGGCCAGCTCGTCCCCGGCGCTCGGCACGTCCAGCGCCACCACCTGGGCACCGTCCCGGGCGAGCACCCGGGCCAGCGCCGCGCCGATCCCGCGCGCCGCGCCGGTGACCAGCACGACCTGCCCGTCCAGCGGGCGGTCCCAGTCGGCCGGCGGCTCCGCCCGCCCGGTGCCGACCCGGACGACCTGCCCCGAGACGTACGCGGAGCGGCCGGAGAGCAGGAACCGCAGGGTGGACTCCAGGCTGGTGCGGGTGCCCGCGTCGCCGGCCGGGGTGACGTACACCAGTTGCGCGGTGACCCCCCGGCCGAACTCCTTGCCGATGCTGCGGGTCAGCCCCTCCAGGCCCCGCTGGGCGGTCGCCTCCCGGGGGGAGCCGCAGTCGTCCGGCGCGGTGCCGAGCACCACCACCCGGCCGCTGGGCAGCACCGAGCGGGCGTACGGGTGGAAGAAGTCGTACAGCTGGCGGAGCTGGGTGGAGTCGGTGACGCCGGTGGCGTCGTACACCAGGGCACCGAACCGTTCCTCGCCGGTGACGCCGGCGGGATCGCGCAGCTCGACCCCGGCGGCGGTCAGGATCTCACCGACCTGCTCGGCGAGGCGCCCGCCGGTGGCGGCGCCGAGCAGCGCGGGACCGGGCAGCAGGGGGTCGCCGGGAGCGTGCCGGCGCAGGCGGGGCGGGTCGGGCAGCCCGAGGCGCTTGACCAGCGCGCGGCCGGCCCCCGATTGGACGAAGCTCGCGTACCTGTCGGTCATGGGCGTAGCCTACTGGCGAGTAAGGTGGAGGCAAACAGTCTTGGAGGCGGATCGTGCAGAACATCCGACGGGTCGCGGTCATCGGGGGCAACCGGATCCCCTTCGCCCGGTCCAACTCGCGCTATGCCGACGCCTCCAACGCCGACCTGCTCGGCGCGGCACTGGACGGGCTGGTCGCCCGGTTCGGCCTGGCCGGCCAGCGGGTCGGCGAGGTGGTCGCCGGCGCGGTGCTCAAGCACGCGAAGGACTTCAACCTCACCCGTGAGGTGGTGCTCGGCTCGAAGCTGGACCCGCACACCCCCGCGTACGACATCCAGCAGGCCTGCGGCACCGGCCTGGAGGCCGCCATCCTGGTCGCCAACAAGATCGCCCTCGGGCAGCTCGACGTGGGCATCGCCGGAGGTGTCGACACCACCTCCGACGCGCCGCTCGCGGTCAACGAGGACCTGCGCCGCACCCTGCTGCGGCTCAACAGCGCCCGGACCCTCGGTGAGCGGCTGAAGATCGCCGCGAAGCTCCGCCCGCACCAGCCGTTCACGCCGGAGGTCCCGCGCAACGCGGAGCCGCGCACCGGACTGTCGATGGGTGAGCACGCCGCCCGCACCGCACTGCGCTGGGACGTCGACCGGCAGTCTCAGGACGAGCTGGCGCTGCGGTCGCACCAGCGGCTCGCCGCGGCGTACGACCGGGGCTTCTTCGACGACCTGATGACCCCGTACCTCGGGCTGACCCGCGACCAGAACCTCCGCGCGGACACCAGCCTGGAGAAGCTCGGCTCGCTGAAGCCGGTGTTCGGCGCGAAGGGCCCGGACGCGGAGCGGGCCACCATGACCGCCGGCAATTCCTCGCCGCTGACCGACGGCGCCTCCACCGTGCTGTTGGCCAGCGAGCAGTGGGCGCGGGAGCACAACCTCCCGGTGCTGGCCTGGTTCAGCTGGTCGGAGACCGCGGCGGTGGACTTCGTGCACGGCGACGAGGGGCTGCTGATGGCCCCCGCGTACGCGGTGCCCCGGATGCTCGCCCGCGCCGGGCTGACGTTGCAGGACTTCGACTACTACGAGATCCACGAGGCGTTCGCCTCGCAGGTGCTGGCCACCCTCGCCGCCTGGGAGTCGCCGGAGTTCTGCAAGGACCGGCTCGGTCTGGACGCCCCACTGGGCTCGATCGACCGGGCGAAGCTCAACGTCAACGGCTCCTCGCTCGCCGCCGGCCACCCGTTCGCGGCGACCGGCGGCCGGATCGTGACCACCCTGGCGAAACTGCTCGCCGAGAAGGGCAGCGGGCGCGGCCTGATCTCCATCTGCGCCGCCGGCGGGCAGGGCGTCACGGCGATCCTGGAGCGCTGACCCCGGTACGCGCGGACGCCCGCCACGGTCGGTCCGTGGCGGGCACCTGTCGCTGCGTTTCTGGCTCAGCCGAGGATGAAACTCTCCCAGAGGCCGACCACCGTGCGGTTGGCGATGAGAGACGCCCGACCGCCGCTCTCGGCCACCACGTACCGGTTGTTCACCTTGGCCTTGAACGAGCGTCCGGCGTCGGCGACGGAGACCCGGTGGAACTTCTCCGCAGGGCCGATCGTGGTCCGGCTCGCCCTCAGGGTGGCGAAGGAGTCGGCGTCGGCTGCCACGTACCGACCGTTGGCCTCAGCCTTGAGGCTGATCGTTCCGTCGGGGTTGGACGAGAAGCGGAACTGCTCTGCTTTGCTGACAAACTGGCTGTTCGCGGTGAGCAAACGGCATAGCCGGTCAGACCCCCGGACTCAGATGTCGATCATCTCGCGGAGCACCCGGCGTACCTCCGCCACCTGCTCGGGCCGGAGCCGGTGGACCGGCCCGCGCCCGGTCAGCCGGCTGGCCGAGACCGTCCGCACCTGCTCGGTGATCACCCACCCGGTGCGGCTGCCGGGGATCTCGATCGGCACCCGGTGCAGCCAGCCGGGTCGTTCCCGGGTGGTCAGCGGGAGAACGCTGACCAGCGCGCCGGCGGTCAGGGCGAGGTGGAAGCGGGACGACACGACGAGGGCCGGGCGCTGCCCGGCCTGCTCCCGGCCGGCGACCGGGTCGAAGTCGAGCCACCACACCTCCCAGGGGCGGATCCGGCTCACGCCTTCGGGTCCCACGGGTCACCGACCGGTGCGTCGGCGCCGTGCCATCCCTCCGCCTCGTCCAGGTAGGCGTTCCACCCGTCCGGGTCGACCGCGCGGTAGTGGTCCATCGCCGCGACCGCCTTGGCGCGCCAGTGCTCCTCCAGCAGTCGGCGGACCGCCTCGTCCGCGCTCACCCCGCCGAAGTCCTCCGCGGCGACCCGGAGCACCTGCTCGCGGGTCTCCGGGCTGACCCGCATCATCGTCGTCATACCGGGAAGTATACGGCGATGTAAACAGCCCCGCCGCCGCCCGATGAGAGCGGGCCGGAGGCATGAAAGACTGAGGTACGTGACGACGATCCCCAACGTGCTCGCCAACCGCTACGCCTCCCCCGAACTGGTGGCCCTCTGGTCGCCGGAGGAGAAGGTCCGGATGGAACGGCGGCTCTGGCTCGCCGTGCTCCGGGCCCAGCGCGACCTCGGGGTCGCCGTCCCGGACGGGGTCGTGGAGGCGTACGAGCGGGTGGTCGACCAGGTCGACCTGGCGTCGATCGCCGAACGGGAGCGGGTGACCCGGCACGACGTGAAGGCCCGGATCGAGGAGTTCAGCGCGCTCGCCGGCCACGAGCACATCCACAAGGGGATGACCTCGCGGGACCTCACCGAGAACGTCGAGCAACTCCAGGTCCGGGCGTCGCTGGAGCTGATCCGCGACCGGGTGGTGGCCACCCTGGCCCGGCTCGCCTGGCACGCCCACGAATACTCCGGCCTGGTCATGACCGGCCGCTCGCACAACGTGGCGGCCCAGGCCACCACGCTGGGCAAGCGCTTCGCGTCGGCCGCCGAGGAACTGCTGATCGCGTACGAGCGGCTGGAGGACCTGATCGGGCGTTACCCGCTGCGCGGCATCAAGGGTCCGGTCGGCACCGCCGCCGACCAGCTCGACCTCTTCGACGGCGACGCCGGCAAGGTGGCCGAGTTGGAGGCGCGGGTCGCCGGGCACCTCGGCTTCGCCCGGGTGCTGGACAGCGTCGGGCAGGTCTACCCGCGCTCACTCGACTTCGACGTGCTCTCCGCGCTGGCCCAGGTCGCCGCCGCGCCGTCGTCGCTGGCCACCACGATCCGGCTGATGGTCGGTCAGGAGTTGGCCACCGAGGGCTTCAAGCCCGGTCAGGTCGGGTCCAGCGCGATGCCGCACAAGATGAACACCCGCTCGTCGGAGCGGGTGAACGGCTTCGCGGTGATCATCCGGGGCTACCTGTCGATGGTCGGCGAGCTGGCCGGCGACCAGTGGAACGAGGGGGACGTCTCCTGCTCGGTGGTCCGCCGGGTGGCCCTGCCGGACGCGTTCTTCGCCGCCGACGGGCTCTTCCAGACCTTCCTCACCGTGCTCGACGAGTTCGGACCGTACCCGGCGGTGATCAGCCGGGAGCTGGAACGCTTCCTGCCGTTCCTGGCCACGACCAAGATCCTGGTGGCGGCGGTACGCCGGGGCGTCGGTCGCGAGGTGGCCCACGAGGTGATCAAGGAGCACGCGGTCGCCGTGGCGCTGGCCATGCGGGAGAAGGGCGCGGCGGAGAACGACCTCTTCGACCGCCTCGCCGCCGACGGCCGCCTCGGCCTCACCCGGGGCGAGATCGACACGCTGGTCGCCGACCGCGGTGCCTTCGTCGGCGCCGCCACCACCCAGGTCGACCGGATCACCACCCGCGTCACCCGGATCGTCGAGGCCCACCCCGAAGCCGCCGCCTACTCCCCACCCCCCATCCTCTAACCCCCCACCCACCCACCCCAACCCCCCACCCCCCACCCACCCCCGTCCCCGTTGATCATGAGGTTGGCGGGTGGATGGATCTTCAAAACACCCGCTAACCCCATGATCAACGGGGGATAGGGGTAGGGAGCAGGGTGGGTGGGTTAGTCGCGGGTGGGGGTTTCGGCGGCGGTGCCCAGGTTGGGGGCGCTGGCGGGCTCGGCGATGCCGCCGGGGGCCTCGGTGAACGCGGGGTCGTTGGCGGTCTCCGCGGCCACCAGGGGCTGGTCGTGCGGCATGACGTCGGGGACCTTGGCCACCACGATCACCGCCGTACCGTAGGCGCAGATCTCCATCCACATCTCACCGCAGTCGCGGCTGTCGAAGCGCATCCCGATCACCGCGTTCGCGCCGAGCCGGCGGGCCTCCTCGCCGAGCCGGGCCACCGAGTCGGTACGCCAGCGGGTGAGGTTGTCCGGCGCCGACGGGTCGTACGCCCCGCCGCGCAGGTTCTTCACCCCCTCGCGGTACGGGTTGCGGGTTCGGGCCATCGAGGAGACGACCTCGCCGAGGATCTGGCGGATCTCGTAGCCGGGCAGTAGATCCGTCGTCACGACCAGCACGTTTCCGATGCTGTCAGGGCGGACGGGTGCCTATCGCGTGCCCTGTTCACCTGATCGGATGCTGAAAAACGACGCGGCGCGGACGGCCGGCACTTCCCCGGCCATCCGCGCCGCGCGGGGCGCTAACCGTCAGACACCGGCCACCGAGGTGATCCAGGCCCGGTTGTACGCGACACTGCCGTAGTTCTGGATGTTGTAGCCGTCGGCGGTCGAGGCGACGCCGACCTGCCGGCCGTTGTAGAACTGCGGGCCACCGGAGTCGCCCCGCCAGGCGTTGCCGTTGACCCGGGTGCTCCGGATCGCCTGCCCGCCGTACGCGTCCGTGACGCTGTTGCTGGTCACCCGGACGCTGGCGGTCTTGAGCTGGGACGATGCCGAGCAGCCGCTGTAGCAGGTCATGCCCCAGCCGTAGATCGAGTTGGTGGAGCCGACCGGCGGGTTGCTGCTGGCCAGCGTGACGGCGCTGGTGCTGACCGAGCTGGAGAGCCGCATGAGGGCCAGGTCGTACCGGCTGTAGGTCGCGCTCACCGTGCGGGTGACGCCGCCGGAGGAACGGTAGACGCTGCCGACCCGGACCGACATGGAGCCGCCGAGGCAGTGCCGGGCGGTCAGCACCCACTGCGGTGCGATCACCGTGCCGGAGCAGGTGAACGAGCCGTTGCTGAGCACCGCGGCGGCCCAGGGGGCGGACGAGACGGTGCTGCCACCGATGATGTAGGGGGTGACCGGCTCGGCGACGGCGGCGGAGCTGGCGCCGAGCACGCCGGCGAGCGCGGTGGCCGCGACCGCGATCAGGGATCGGATGCGCATGTCAGGGGGCTCCTTCGGAGGCAGGGACCGGGTTCACCGGGTCGACCGCCGGCCGGTGGGCGGGTCGGCCGCCGGCCGGGAACATCATCGATGTCCGACGATGTACGGTAGGGCTCCTGAGACGTCGTTCACAAGTAGTTCATCCATACCTGTCGACTCCTATCGGCGCGCGGCGGCTGGCCGGCAAACCGGACGAACGGGGAGGGTCGGCAACGGATCCGCATCGGGATCGCAACGAACAGGCATCGGTATCCATCGCCCCGCACGGGCGGATTCGATCACTGTCCGAACCGCCTCCGGCCGGTGCGTCCGTGGCGGTATCTGCCAGGTAGGCTGGCTGCGCTCGCCCGTTGTGGGTCGGCACCCAACTGCGTACACAGTCAGGAGTGCCCAGTGCCTCGCGTTGTCGTCGACGTCATGCTCAAGCCCGAGATCCTCGATCCTCAGGGCCAGGCCGTCGCAAACGCACTGCCCCGGCTCGGCGTCAGCGACGTCGCCTCGGTCCGGATCGGCAGGCGGATCGAGATCGATTTCACCGGCGAACCCGACCTTGACCGGGCCCGGGAGATCGCCGACAAGCTGCTCGCCAACCCGGTCATCGAGGACTTCACCGTCCGGCTGGTCGAGACCGACGAGACCGCGGGCGCCCGCTCGTGACCGCCCGGGTCGGTGTCGTCACCTTCCCCGGCTCGCTCGACGACGGTGACGCGGCCCGTGCCGTCCGGATCGCCGGCGCCGAGCCGGTACGCCTCTGGCACGGTGACCCGGAGCTGCACGGCGTGGACGCGGTGGTCCTCCCCGGTGGCTTCTCCTACGGCGACTACCTGCGCTGCGGCGCGATCGCCCGGTTCGCCCCGGTGATGGAGACGATCGTGGACGCCGCCCGGGGTGGCCTGCCGGTGCTCGGCATCTGCAACGGCTTCCAGATTCTCTGCGAGGCGCACCTGCTGCCCGGCGCGCTCACCCGCAACCAGCACCTGCACTTCCGCAACCGCGACCAGGTCCTGCGGGTGGAGTCGGTCGGCACCGCGTGGACGAACGCCTTCCAGCCGGGTCAGGAGATCCTGATCCCGGTCAAGAACGGCGAGGGCTGCTACGTCGCCGACACCGCCACCCTGGACGCGCTCGAGGGCGAGGGCCGGGTCGTCGCCCGCTACCTCGGGGGCAATCCGAACGGATCGCAGCGGGACATCGCCGCGATCACCAACGCCGCCGGCAACGTGGTCGGCATCATGCCGCACCCCGAGCACGCGGTGGAGGCCCTCACCGGCCCCTCGCTGGACGGCCTCGGCTTCTTCACCTCGGTGCTGAAGCACCTGGTGGGGGCACCGGCGTGACCGTGCTCGGTGGCATCATCGGTCGGCTCACCCGCCCCCGACGCGGGCGTGAGCGCAGCGAGGAGAGGTCATGACCACCCAGGACCCGGTACGGGACACCGCGGAAGCCTTCCCGGCCGCCCCGGCGCAGCCCGCCGCACCGCGGCCGGCCGCCGCCGTGCCGCCGGCCGCGCCGGCCCGGCGCCCCGAGCCCGCCGACTGGGCCGACGGCGTGGACACGGTGCCGCGCGCCGGTGGCACTCCTGGCGAGTTGCAGCCGTACGCGGAGCTGGGTCTCCGCGACGACGAGTACGACCGGATCCGGCAGGTGCTCGGCCGCCGGCCCACCCAGGCCGAGCTGGCGATGTATTCGATCATGTGGAGCGAGCACTGCTCCTACAAGTCGAGCAAGGTGCACCTGCGCCAGTTCAGTGAGAAGGCCCCGCGCAGCGACCGGATGCTGGCCGGCATCGGCGAGAACGCCGGCGTCGTGCAGATCTCCGACGAACTGGCGGTGACCTTCAAGGTCGAGTCGCACAACCATCCGAGCTTCGTCGAGCCCTACCAGGGCGCGGCGACCGGTGTCGGCGGCATCGTGCGGGACATCCTCGCGATGGGTGCCCGCCCGGTCGCGGTGATGGACTCGCTGCGCTTCGGCGCCGCCGACCATCCGGACACCGCCCGGGTGCTGCCCGGCGTGGTCGCCGGCGTCGGCGGCTACGGCAACTGCCTGGGCCTGCCCAACGTCGGCGGCGAGGTCGTCTTCGACCCGTGCTACCAGGGCAACCCCCTGGTCAACGCGCTCAGCATCGGGGTCCTGCCGGTGCACCGGCTGCAGAACAAGGCCGCCGTCGGCCCCGGCAACGTGGTGGTCCTGATGGGCGCCCGGACCGGCCGGGACGGCATCGGCGGAGTGTCGGTGCTGGCCAGCGCCACCTTCGACGAGGGCAGCGAGCAGCGTCGCCCGTCGGTGCAGGTCGGCGACCCGTTCATGGAGAAGCTGCTGATCGAGGCGTGCCTGGAGCTCTACGACGCCCAGCTGATCGCCGGCATCCAGGACCTCGGCGGCGCCGGGCTGACCTGCGCGCTCACCGAAACCGCGGCCGCGGCGGGCACCGGCATGCGGGTGTGGCTGGAGCGGGTGCCGCTGCGCGAGCCGTCGATGGAGCCGCACGAGATCCTGGCCAGCGAGTCCCAGGAGCGGATGCTGCTGGTCGTCGAGCCGGACAAGCTCGACGCGGTGCTCAAGACCGCGGAGAAGTGGGGTGTCTGGGCCACCGCGATCGGCGAGGTCACCCCGCCGTCGGCGGACGGCCGGCCGGGCCGCCTGCTGATCACCTGGCGGGACCAGCTCGTCGTCGACGTCCCGCCGGGCTCCCTGGTCGACGACGGCCCGGTGTACGCCCGCCCGATGCGCGAGCCCGCCGACCTGATCCTGCTCCAGGCGGACCGCGCGGAGACCCTGCCCCGGCCCAGTGACCCGGACGCGCTCCGGGAGACCGTGCTGCGGATGATCGCGTCGCCGAACCTGGCGGACAAGACCTGGATCACCGAGCAGTACGACCGCTACGTCCTGGGCAACACCGTGCTGGCCCAGCCGGAGGACTCCGGTGTGATCCGGATCGACGAGCGGACCGGGCTCGGCGTGGCGTTGTCGCTCGACGGCAACGGCCGGTACGCCCGCCTCGACCCCTATCACGGCGCCAAGCTGGCGCTGGCCGAGGCGTACCGGAACGTGGCGGTGACCGGTGCGAAGCCGATCGCGGTCACCGACTGCCTCAACTTCGGCTCGCCGGAGGACCCGGCCGTGATGTGGCAGTTCGCCGAGGCGGTCCGTGGCCTGGCCGACGGCTGCGCCGAGCTGGGCATCCCGGTGACCGGCGGCAACGTCAGCTTCTACAACCAGACCGGCGCGGCGGCCATCCACCCGACGCCGGTGGTGGGTGTGCTCGGTGTGCTGGACAACGTCGCCGACCGGGTGCCGATGGGCTTCGTCCCACGGCCCGGCGGCGAGTACGACCAGCTCTACCTGCTCGGCGAGACCCACGTGGAGCTGTCCGGCTCCGAGTGGGCGTGGGTGACCCACGAGCACCTCGGCGGCGTACCCCCGCAGGTCGACCTGCGTCGGGAGCAGGCGCTGGGTGACCTGATGGCGGAGGCCGCGCGGGCCGGGCTGCTCAGCTCCGCGCACGACCTCTCCGACGGCGGTCTGGCGCAGAGCCTGGTGGAGTCGTGCCTGCGCCGCGGTGTCGGCGCCCGGATCGCGGTGCCGGACCGCTTCGCCGGCGGTTCGATGCCGTTCGTCTACCTGTTCAGCGAGTCGGCGGGCCGGGTCCTGGTGGCGGTGCCGCGCGGCCGCGAGAAGGCGTTCAGCGGTCTCTGCGCCGAGCGCGGCGTGCCGGTCGAGCTGATCGGCGTCACCGACCCGACCGGCGGTGCGCTGGAGGTGCACGGCCAGTTCCGGATCGGCCTGGACGAGCTGCGCGCCGCGCACGGTGCCACGCTGTCGCGCCTCTTCGGCAGTGCCGAGGTCCTCGACGTGGCCGCCCCGGCGGCCGGGGTCGCCGGCGCCGTCGAGTCGGTGCCGGTCGCCGAGCCCGCCGGTGCCCAGCCGGTGGACCCGGCGGAGGTGGTGTCGGAGCCGATCGCGTCCGCCGGGCCGTCGCCGGTGACCGGTGCGGTGACCGGCATCGGCCAAACGTCCGGCCCGGCCGCTCCCGGACAGGACCCGAGCACTTCCGGACAGGACCCGAGCACTTCCGGGCGAGACCTGGGCGCTCCTGGACAGGACCCGAGCGAGGCCCGGCCGGACCGGAGCGGTCCCGGGCGAGGCGCGGGCACCGCCCGGCAGGAGCAGAGCGCTGTCCAGCAGGAGCAGAGCGCTCTCCAGCAGGACCCGGCCGACCCCGCCTCGGTCGGGCCGACCGGTCCGCGGCCGCCGGCGGCGGGCCCCGAGTCCGGGCGGCCGTCCGCCGGTCCGGCGTCCGGCCCGGCCGACGCCGCCGGGGCAGCCGCCCCGGACTCCGGTGACGCCGAGCGCTGAGGCCCTGGCCGCGGCCGTTCACACCCAGCCCGGTTCCGGCGCCCGGTTCGACTGGGGGCTGACCGGGGCGGCCGAACTCGGTCGGGTCTGTGCCGTCCTGGTGGTGGTGGACGTCCTCTCGTTCACCACCGCCGTGGAGGTGGCGGTCGCGCGGGGCATCCGCGTACACCCCTTCCCGTGGGGTGAGCAGGCCGCCGCGTACGCCCGGCGGGTCGGCGCGGTGGCCGCCGTCGGCCGGCGGGAGACCAGCCCGGAACGGCCGTGGTCGCTCTCCCCGGCGGCACTGAGCACCGCGCCCCACGTCACCGACCTGGTACTGCCGTCGCCGAACGGCTCAGCCATCAGCGCCGCCGCCAGCGCCACCGGCCTGCCGGTGGTCGCGGCCTGCCTGCGCAACGCCGGCGCCGTCGGGCGTTGGCTGCGCCGCCAGGGGTACGGCTCGCGGGACGCCCCGGTGGGCGTCATCGCCGCCGGCGAGCGCTGGCCGGACGGCTCACTGCGGCCCAGCGTGGAGGACCAGCTCGGAGCGGCCAGCGTGCTGGACGCCCTGTCCGGCGTGCCCGGTGGCCTCTCTGTCGAGGCGGCGACCGCGCTCGCCGCGTTGGCCAGCATCCCGGACGTACCGGCGGCCGTCCGGGGCAGCGTCTCCGGTCGCGAACTCATCGAGGGCGGCTTCGCCGAGGACGTCGAGGTCGCCGTCCGGGCCGGCGTGTCGAACGTGGTGCCGCTCCTGCGCAACGGTGTCTTCGCTGCCGCCTGACCGGTCCGCCGGCCCGCGTTGATCCACCACGATGGCAGCGACATCGGGGTGTCCGGCGACCGAGGTCACCCCGATGCCAGGGATATCAAGTGGATCGTGCGGGGTCGGCGCGCCCAGCGGCTGGACCGGTCGGTCCGGCGTTCGGGCGGCGGATTCGGAAAAGGGTCCGGGGCCGCCCGAAATCGGACGGCCCCGGACTTCGTCACCCGGGTCGGGTCAGTCGTCGAGCCAGTCCAACCGGCGACCGCTCCGGTCCGCGGGCGGGGGAGCGTCCGGCCGACCCCGGCCGGCCTGCGTCGGGTCGCCGTACCCGCCGGTGGTGCCGTAGCCGCCCTGGTCGTAGCTGGTCCGGTCGTCGTAGCCGCCGCGCTGGGCGGGTGGTTCCTGACCGTAGCCGCCGGTCGGGGCCGGGGGTTCCTGGCCGTAGCCGCCGCCGTACCCGCCGGTGGTGCCGTAACCGCCCTGGTCGTAGCTGGTCCGGTCGTCGTAGCCGCCGCGCTGGGCGGGTGGTTCCTGACCGTAGCCGCCGGTCGGGGCCGAGGGCTCCTGGCCGTAGCCGCCGGTCGGGGCAGGGGGTTCCTGGCCGTAGCCGCCGCCGTACCCGCCGGTGGTGCCGTAGCCGCCCCGGTCGTCGTAGCCACGCTGATCGTCGTAGCCGCCGGTGGCCTCGCCGGTGCCTCGACCGTACGGTGCCGGGTCGGGATCGCCGTAGCCCTGGTCGGGCTGGTAGACGCCGGTGGCGTACGGGTCGGCCGGCGCCGGGTAGTGCGTGGCGTCGCCGGTGTAGCGGCCGGTCGGCTCGTCGTACCGCTCGCCGTAGCCCGCGCCGCCGCCGGGGGCCGGCGGGTAGGCCGCGGTGCCGGCCGACGCGCCGTAGTCGTTGCTGCCGTAACCGCCACCGGAGGCCGGGGCCGCGCCGTAGCCGCTGCCGGAGGAGGGCGCGTTCCCGTAGCCGCCGCCGGAGGCGGGAGCGGCGCCGTAGCCACCGGCCGGGGCAGGTGCGCCGTATCCGCCACCCGAGGAGGGAGCGTTGCCGTACCCACCGGGCGTGCCGTAGCCGGCGGGCTCGTCGTCGTAGCCGCCGCCGGACCAGTTACCGGCCGCGCCGTACGGCTGGGGAGGCGCGGCGTACGGGTCCGGTGGCACGTCGTCGACCACGGGTCGGTGCATCATGGTCGGCGCGTCGCTGATCGCGGCGCCACCCAGCATCGTCGGGTCGGCCGCGCCGCCACTGACCACCCGGGTGTGGTCGTCCGCGCCCCGGTAGGCGCCCCGGGCGGCCGGGATCGCGCCGGCCGCTGCCGCGCCGGTCGTCCCCGCTGGGGCGTCGTCGTCGCCGGTCTCCCGGCGGCGCATCCAGAGCAGCACGATGGTGCCCACGCCGGCCGCCACGAGCAGGCCACCGAGCAGGATGATCAGCAGCGATCCCATGCCGCCGGAATCCTCGTTGCTGGTGGCGGCCGGAGCGGCCGGGGCGGCCTCGGTCTCCTCCTCGGTCGCCTCGTCGGTCGCCTCGTCGGTGGGGAGGACCTCCGCGCTCGGCGATGGCGTGGCGCTCGGGGTGGCCTCGGTCTTGAGGTCCAGCGAGATGCGGCGTCCGCTGATGGACTGGCCGGCGGAGGCGGTGAAGCTGGTGGCCGCCGTGGTGCCGTCGACGCTCGCGCCGAGGTCCAGCCGGCCCGGTGCGATCGGGGCGGAACTGGTGCCGGTGAAGCGGAAGTTTCCGCTGTCGTCGCTGATCGTGTCGTACTTCTTGCCGGTGGAGTCCTGCAGCGCGACGTAGGCGTTGGAAACCGCCTCGCCGGACTTGTTGACGACCTTTCCGGAGACCGAGCGGACGGTCGGCTTCTGCTCCGGCGGAGGCGGCGGCGGCGCGGCGGCCTTGGCCTTGACCGTCAGCTGGAAGGTGGCGGTGCCCGGTTCGGCGGCCTCGACCGCGACCGTGACCGTCGTGTTGGCGTCACCGGCGTTGTCGTTCGCCCGGATCCGGAGCAGGACGGACTTCGGGGACTGCCCGTTGAAGGTGATCTCCCCGCAGCCGCCCGCGCAACTCACGCCACCGGGCAGGCCGGCGAGGCTGACCTGGGCCTTCTCGTCGCCGTCACCGGGGGTGACCTGTACGGTTACCGCGGCGTCGCTGCCGGCGTTGACGGTGACCGAGCCGGGGCTGACCGAGACGTCCGCGGCCATCGCCGCGGTGGCGGGAACGGTGAGCAGGGTGCCGACGACCAGCGCCACGACCACACCCGCCCGCTGCTTCCAGGCACGTCGGTGTGTTGACACGTCCACCGCCTTCCGGACTGGGTCCCCCTGGCGGCCGGCGGCGCCGGGCCGGGGATCATCACGGTACGAATACGCCGTCGGCAACTATGCCTTGTCTGACCGGATCGGCGCGACCCAGGGCCAGCGTGCGAGGCGTTGCGTGAAGGCCGTATCGTCCCGTCGTGTCCTCTCCGCACGTTAAGTCCGCCGCGGTCGCGGCGGCGTTGTCGGCGCTCGACGAGGGGCGTACGCCCGAACGGCCGGTCTTCCGTGATGCGGTCCGTGCCTTGTTGACCGCCCTCGCGGAGCGCGCCCCCGGCCGATCGGTGGAGGTGCGTGTCCCACCTTACGGTGCAGTTCAGTGCGTTCCGGGTCCCCGACACACCCGTGGCACCCCGCCGAACGTGGTCGAGACGGATCCGGCAACGTGGCTGAGGCTGGCCACCGGGCGGCTCGACTGGGTGGAGACGGTCACGGACGGTCGCGTACGGGTGAGTGGAAATCGGGCGGATCTCTCGCCGTTCCTGCCCCTGGAGCTGGGTGGACGTCCATCGATCAGCGACGGATAGCAGCCGGTACGTGACTATCTGTGTTGACGGCGGTTCGCGTACACTGTCAGGCGACGACAGTGGTCCCGGCTGCCGTGCGGATCCGCCCCCGTGACTCCGCCTGGCCGGTCCAGACCCGAATGAGGGAGCGGCACGTGCCCCGAGGCGATGGCCGGCTGAGCCACGACCTTGATCCCCAACGACCCGGACCCCAGGACGCCTGTGGCGTCTTCGGCGTCTGGGCGCCGGGCGAAGAGGTCGCCAATCTGACCTATTTCGGGCTGTACGCGTTGCAGCACCGGGGTCAGGAGGCGGCCGGCATCGCGGTCAGCGACGGCTCCGGCGTGGTGGTCTACAAGGATCTCGGCCTGGTCGCCCAGGTGTTCGACGAGCCCACCCTGGCCAGCCTGCGTGGCCACCTCGCGATCGGGCACGCGCGCTACTCCACCACCGGCGGCTCCACCTGGGAGAACGCGCAGCCGACGATCCGCTCCACGACCTCCGGCACGACGATCGCGCTGGCCCACAACGGCAACCTGGTCAACACGGCCGACCTGCAGAAGGAGGTCGCCGAGCGAGGCCTGGTGGCCGACGGCTCCACCAACGACACGTCGCTGGTCACGATGCTGCTGGCGAGCCGGCCGGACCTGTCGGTCGAGGCGGCGGCACTGGAGGTGCTGCCGCGGCTGCGCGGTGCGTTCAGTTTCGTCTTCATGGACGAGTCGACGCTCTACGCGGCCCGCGACCCGCACGGCGTACGCCCGCTGGTGCTGGGTCGGCTGGAGCGCGGCTGGGTGGTCGCCAGCGAGACCGCCGCACTGGACATCGTCGGCGCGAGCGTGGTCCGTGAGGTCGAGCCCGGAGAGCTGATCGCGATCGACGAGGAGGGCCTGCGCTCCTCCCGGTTCGCCGCGCCGGAGCCGAAGGGCTGCCTCTTCGAGTACGTCTACATCGCCCGCCCGGACGCCACCATCGCCGGCCGTAACGTGCACGCCGCGCGGGTGCAGATCGGCCGGCAGCTGGCCAAGGAACACCCGGTCGAGGCGGACCTGGTGATCCCGGTGCCGGAGTCCGGCACCCCGGCGGCGATCGGATACGCCGAGGAGTCCGGCATCACCTACGGCCAGGGCCTGATGAAGAACCCGTACGTGGGTCGCACCTTCATCCAGCCGTCGCAGACCCTGCGTCAGCTCGGCGTCCGGCTCAAGCTCAACCCGCTGCGGCAGAACGTCCGGGGCAAGCGGCTGGTCGTCGTCGACGACTCGATCGTGCGCGGCACCACGCAGCGGGCGATCGTGCGGCTGCTGCGGGAGGCGGGGGCGCTGGAGGTGCACGTCCGCATCTCCTCACCGCCGGTGAGCTGGCCGTGCTTCTACGGCATCGACTTCGCCACCCGGGCGGAGCTGCTGGCCAACGGGTTGGACAACGAGGGCATCCGGCGTTCGATCGGTGCCGACACCCTCGGCTACGTCTCGTTGCCCGGTCTGATCGCCGCCACCGAGCAGCCGAAGACACGGCTGTGCCGGGCCTGCTTCGACGGCGACTACCCGATCGAGCTGCCGTCGGGGAACCTGATCGGCAAGCACGTGCTCGAGGGCGTGGGGCGGCGGGTCACCGGCGCTCCGTCGGAGCCCGCCGAGCAGCACGCCCCTCCGCTCGTCGCCACTCCGGGCGGCGACGACAGCTTCGGCTCGGCGCGCCTGACGCCGCGCTCCGACCTGACCACGTCGGCCACCACCCACCGCCCGTAGCACCGCGGGCGCCGTCGGCCACCGCCGTCCGGCGCCAGAACCACAAAGGGGAGAACCGTGACGCACGTGTCCGAGCGCAGCGGCGCAGGAAGCAGCCCGACCGGCGCCGGCGGCGACCGTCCCTGGACGGCCGGTTCCGGCCGTCCGGCCCGCAAACGCGCGGTCTCGTACGCGGATGCCGGCGTGTCCATCGAGGCGGGGGACCGCGCGGTCGAGCTGCTCAAGTCGAAGGTGAAGCAGACCCGGCGGCCCGAGGTGATGGGCGACCTGGGCGGCTTCGCCGGCCTTTTCCGGCTGGACACGAAGAAGTACAAGAACCCGATCCTGGCCTCCTCCACCGACGGTGTGGGCACCAAGCTGGTGATCGCGCAGCAGATGGACATCCACGACACGGTCGGCATCGACCTGGTCGCGATGGTCGTCGACGACCTGGTCGCCTGCGGCGCGGAACCGCTGTTCCTGCTGGACTACATCGCCACCGGCGAGGTCGTGCCGGACAAGGTCGCCGAGATCGGCGCGGGCATCGCCGACGGCTGCCGCTACGCGGGCTGCGCGCTGCTGGGCGGCGAGACCGCCGAGCACCCCGGTGTGCTGCGCCCGGACGAGTACGACATCTCCGCGACCGGCGTCGGCGTGGTGGAGGAGAGCGACATCCTCAGCCCGGAGCGGGTCGAGGTGGGCGACGTGGTCATCGCGATGCGTTCCTCCGGCCTGCACTCCAACGGCTACTCGCTGGTCCGGCACGTGCTGCTCGGCGCCGGTCGGATGCGGTTGGACGTGGTGATCGACGACTTCGGCCGGCAGCGGACCCTCGGCGAGGAACTGCTCACCCCGACGAAGATCTACGCGCAGGACTGCCTGAAGCTGATCGCCGAGGCCGAGGTGCGGGCACTGGCCCACGTGACCGGCGGCGGGATCCCGGGCAACCTGGTCCGGGTGCTGCCGGAGCACGTCGACGCGGTGGTCAACCGCTCCACCTGGAAGCCGCAGCCGATCTTCGACCTGATCCAGTCCAAGGGGCGGATCGAGGACCCGGAGATGGAGTCGACCTTCAACATGGGCGTCGGCATGTTCGCCATCGTCTCGGCGGAGGACGCCGACCGCGCGCTGGCCACGTTGACCGGCCGGGGCGTCGACGCCTGGCAGGCCGGCGAGATCATCGAGGGCACCGGCAACGTGCAGATGATCGGCCAGCACACCCTCGGATGATCACACTCCGGTGATCGTCCGGCCACCTGATCAGGGGTTCACCCGAGTGGCCATCGCCGCCTAGCCTGAAGGGCACCCTCAACACCACCGTCCGCCTCCGCGTGCCGGTGGACCTTCAGGCACGGTAGGAGGGCGATGGCTGCCCGGGGACGCTCGACCAGCGGGATGCGCGGCCTGGCCGCCGTTCCGTCGTACGTCGTGATGCAGCCCACCACCCTCTGCAACCTGGACTGCGCGTACTGCTATCTGCCGTTCCGTTCGGCGGACCGGCGGATGCCGGTGGCGGTGGCCGAGGCGGTGGCGGCGTCGGTCAACCCGTGGGCGGCGGCGGACCGTTTCTCGGTGGTCTGGCACGGTGGGGAGCCGCTCGCGGCCGGCCGGGAGCACCTCGGCGCGCTGCTCGCGCCCTTCGCGCCCGACGTGGAGCACCACGTGCAGACCAACGCCACGTTGATCGACGACGCGTGGTGCGCGTTCTTCGTCGAGCACGGGATGCGGGTCAGCGTCAGCGTGGACGGGCCCCGGGAGCGCAACGGCGACCGGGTGAGCCGGGCCGGCCGGCCGGCGTACGACCGGATCGTGCGCGGGGTGGCCACGCTGCGCCGGCACGGGCTGCCCTTCTCGGCGCTCGCGGTGGTCTCCCGGCCGGAGCCGGGCCTGGCCACCGAGCTGTACGAGTACTTCCTCGACCTCGGCTGCGACGTGCTGGGCATCAACATCGAGGAGACCGAGGGCGTCAACACCCGGGACAACGTGTGGGACGCCGCCGAGGTGACGGCCTTCTGGGCGGAGCTGGTGGCGGCGTGGCGCCGGGCGCCCTCGATCCACCTGCGGGAGGTCGAGTGGTCCCTGCGGTACGCCGCGGCGGTGCTCGACGGCACCGCCGACGGCCTGCTGCCCCGCCGGTTGGACCCGATCCCGACGGTCGGGTACGACGGCTCGGTGACCGTGCTCTCGCCCGAGCTGGCCGGTTTCACCGACGCCCGGTACGGCGACTTCAGCAGCGGCAACGTGCTGGCCGCCCCGCTCGCGGAGATCCTCCGGGGGGCGGCGGGGACGCCGTGGGTCGGCGAGTTCCTCGCCGGTGTGGAGGCGTGCCGGTCGACGTGCCCCTACTTCGGTTTCTGCGGTGGCGGTCACGCCGCCAACCGTTACTTCGAGCTGGGGCGTTTCGACGGTACGGAGACCGAGCACTGCCGCAACAGCAAGATCCGCCTACTGGAGGGAGTGTTGGAGCATGCCCGAGACCACGAGTCACCGGCAGCCTGAGCGCGGGGCGGGTGCCGCACCGGACGGGACCGCCGAGGTGGCCGAGCGGGTGCGGAACGCCGCACCGGGCCTGACCGCGCTGCTCCACGAGGCCGAGGCCGCACGAAGACTACGGGCGGAGGTGGCGGGCGGCGACGGCGCGAGCGCGGTGTGCGCGTGGAACCACTTCGAGAACATCCCGACGTTCTACAACTGGAACAACCGGCCGCGCTGAGTCACGCGAGCCGGGTCAGGACCTGCCGTCGGCGACGTCGTCGCCGGTGGCAGGTCCTCGACCGTCGGGTGTTACGCCGCTTCCGGTGGGCACATGCGTGAGCACGCGGGTGCTACCGCGTGCTCAGCTGCGACGGGATGGTCAGCGGGTGGGACTTACCCAGGGATCCGGGTCGTCGTCCGCGTGATCCTCATCATCGTCGTCGACATACTCTTTGTAGTCGTCGTCGAAGTTGTGCTCAGACTTACCAGCACCCGCCAGTTCGCGCTGCAAGGCGGTGAGGTCGGTGTTCGGGGAGTGGTACTTCAACTCCCGGGCCACCTTCGTCTGCTTGGCCTTAGCACGGCCGCGCCCCATGGCTCGACCCCCTCGCACAGAATGCGGGGCAGCCCGAAGGCGGGCCCCGATGACGTCAGGCATCTCTCGTGGCTCTTACGGTACATGGGGATGCCACGGTTCGGCACCTCGGGTTACCGTCGGCCGGCTCCGCGCGTCGTGGTGAGCCAGCCGTCACACAGTGTACCCGGTAAGGAGCGACGGCGTGAGCGCCCGTGACACCGGACAAAACGCCGCCAAGTCCAGCTTAACGGCGCACGCCGGTGCGGTACGGCGGGGGACGGAACCGGTGGCGCCGCCCCCGGCCGGTTCACCGCAGGTGGATCGTGCGGAGCCGGCCGACCTCGGCCATCCGGCGCTCCGCCAGCCGGTCCGCGGCCACCGCCGGCGGGACGCCGTCGGCGTCGGCCAGCCGAAGGATCTCCCGGGTGGTGTCGAAGATGCGGGTCGCCCGCAGCTTCGCCCGCTCGAAGTTGAAGCCCTCGATCTCGTCGGCGACCTGGATCACGCCACCGGCGTTGACGACGTAGTCCGGCGCGTACAGGATGCCCCGGTCGGCGAGGAGCTTCTCGATGCCCGGGTGGGCGAGCTGGTTGTTCGCCGCACCGGCGACCACCTTCGCGAGCAGCGCCGGCACCGTGTCGTCGTTCAGCGCCCCGCCCAGCGCGCAGGGGGCGTACACGTCGATGTCGGCGGCGACCAGCGCGGCGGCGTCGTCGACCAGCTCGACCTGCGGGTGGGTCGCGCGGGCCCACTGAAGGGCCTTCGGGTTCACGTCGGTGGCGACGACCTCGGCGCCGTCGGAGATCAGGTGCCCGACCAGGTACTTGCCGACCTTGCCCAGTCCGGCCACGCCGACCCGCTTCCCGGCCAGCGTCGGCGCACCCCAGACGTGCTCGGCAGCGGCGCGCATGCCCTGGTAGACGCCCCACGCGGTGAGGATCGAGGAGTCGCCGGCGCCGCCGTGCTCCACGCTGCGTCCGGTGACGTACCGCGTCTCCCGGGCCACCACGTCCATGTCCGCGACATAGGTGCCGACGTCGCACGCCGTGTAGTAGCGCCCGCCGAGCGACTCCACGAAGCGACCGTACGCGCGCAGCAGCGCCTCACCCTTGACCTGCTCGGGGTCACCCCAGATGACCGCCTTGCCGCCGCCCAGGTCCAGGCCGGCGAGGGCGTTCTTGTAGGCCATGCCGCGGGACAGGTCGAGCACGTCGGCGAGGGCGGCCTCCTCGCTCGGGTACGGGTAGAACCGGGTGCCGCCGAGCGCGGGACCGAGCGCGGTGGAGTAGATGCCGATGATCGCCTTCAGGCCGCTCTGCTTGTCCTGGCAGAACACGACCTGCTCGTGACCGCTCGACCCCTGGTCGTCGGTGGTGGCGAATACGCCCATGATTCGCTCCTGCTGGTGTGCGTCCTTGTGGGACGTGGACCGGTGGACGCCGGCGGGATGCTGCCGGTGCCGCTGAGCCTAGTATCGGCCGATGTCGTCCGGCCGTCCCGCGCCGGGCACGACCGTACCGGGGGGCGGGAGCGCCGACCGCTCACGTCGGCGTCGTGGCACGCCCGTGTGCGGCGCCGAGGGCGCGCCGCCGGAGATTCGTGGGAGGATCGCGCCGTGCCGTCGCTCTTCGCTTCGTACCTGCGGGTGTACGAGCCGCTGACCGCCTTCGACCGGGACCGCCAGTCGTACTGGCGGCGCTACGTGGAACAGGGGCGGGCGGTGGCCCCGGGTGAGGGGCCCGGTCGGCAGCGGACCTCGGTGATCGCCGCGCTCGGCGCCGGCTGGACCCGGCTGCCCGACCTGCCGGACGAGGCGTACGTGCTGGAGACCGACGACTCCCTGCTGGTCTGCCCGTGGAACCTGCGCATCCGGGTGGCCGAGGCGGCGCTGAACGCCCGGGACGGCGTCCCACCGGTGCTGGCCGACGCCTTCGTGCCGCCGGTGCTCGCCGGCCAGGCCAGGGCCGTGGTGGAGGACTGGCGCAGCGGCGCGCGGGTGCTGGAGCACGGGGTGCCCCGGGTGCACGAGCAGGTCGCCACGTGGGGCGTACCGCTGCGGTGGTTCGTGCTCTTCGACGCCGAGGAACGGCACCACGTCACCCTTCCCGACCGGCGGGCGCTGCGCTACCGCACAGAGATCTCCAAGGCCCGCCGCCGGTCGTCCCGGGCGCTGTCGGTGCTGCGCAAGTCGGTGGGCGAGGCGCCGATCACCGAGGCCGTCGAGGAGGCCGCGCGGTGGCTGGAGGAGTTCCACCCGCGCTCGGTGGTGGAGCTGGACTACGGCGGTCTGGTGGACCTGCTCTCGGACGAGACGCTGGCCGCGGACGACTCGCCCGAGCTGGTCGCGACGGGCCTCGCCAGCCTGTCCCGGGGCGAGGCCGAGGAGGCCTCGGCGGCGTACGACAAGCTGGTGGCCCGGTGGCGGGCCGTGCAGCTCCTAGAGCGGTGCAACTAGCGCAAATCGCCCGGTGGAGCGCTCCCAAGGCGAGGCTGTCTCGTAGTTGACGCATCACGAACCGTGATCATGAGTCCGAATAAGGTAGTTTCTGCCGTGTAAAAGTCGCATAATTCGGGCATGGTTCATCCGTCCGTCTAGGGACGTTCGGCCGTTCGGCCCATGTCGGACATCGGGGACTAGCCGGACCATGGGAGACGCGTCGGCCGGCGGGACCCCGGCCGATGTCTATACATGTGGAGGAGTGACCGATGGCATCGCGAACGCACGAACCAGAGCCGCTACTCACGCCGGCCGAGGTGGCGTCGATGTTCCGTGTCGACCCGAAGACGGTGACCCGGTGGGCGAAGGCTGGCAAACTCAGCGCCATCCGGACCCTGGGCGGGCACCGTCGGTACCGGGAGTCGGAGGTCAGGGCGCTGCTGCAGGGGCAGATCCCGCAGCAGCGCCAGGGGGACTGACCAGGCCGGGAGCCAACAGACGAGTCGTACGAAGGGCGGTGGACCGAATGGTCCGCCGCCCTTCGTCGTGCCGAGGCTGCCGTCCTTCGTCGTGCCGAGGCTGCCGTCCTTCGTCGTGCCGAGGCTGCCGTCCTTCGTCGTGCCGAGGCTGCCGTCCTTCGTCGTGCCGAGGCTGCCGTCCTTCGTCGTGCCGAGGCTGCCGTCCTTCGTCGCGTGCCGAGGCTCCGAACGGCTACTCCGGCACCGTGATCCGGATGCCCACCGTGCCGCTCTCCCCCCGGCGCAGCCGGCTGCCGAGCAGACTGAGCCGCCCCAGCAGGCGGTATTTCCGCTTGAGCAGGTCCCGGACCCGCCGGGTGCCCTCGACGTCCAACAGGGTGGCGTGGGCCGGTACGGCCGGACCGTGCGTGCGGCCCCGGACGTCGCACGGCGCGACGGTGACATCCCCGCTGCGCCGGATGCGCTTCACCTTGCCGGAGTCGGACACCGTCCAGACCGCCAACGCCTCGCCGTCGCGGACCGCCCACACCGGGGTCGGCACCGCGCGACCGTCCTTGCGGAAGGTCGTCAGCAGGATGTACTTCTCCGCCGACAGGCGGTCCAGCATGGTCACACGGCCAAGGATACGGCCGCCCGGGGCAGATCGGCGTGGCGATAGCGTGAACGCCGTGACAGGGGAGCCCCGCATCGGTGACGTCTTCGGTGAACTGCTGCGGGACGCGCTCGCCGTGTCCACCGGGATCGGCCCCCGGCCGCTGGCCGGCGGGCGGCTTGCCCGTCCCGTCATCGAGATCATCGAGCGGGACGACGGTTTGATCAACGGGGCGCCGGCCGCGCACTACCTGGACGGGCCGGCCGAATGGCAACCGCACGACCACCGCGCCGTGGACCGCGTACGGGGGGCCACGCTGGACGTGGGCGTCGGCGCGGGGCGGATCGCGCTGCTGCTCCAGGAATGGGGGGTTCCGGTGACCGGGCTGGACACCTCGCCCGGCGCGCTGGCGGTCTGCCGGCGTCGAGGCGTACGCGACCTGGTCTCCGGCACCGTCGACGAGCATGTCGCCGACGGCCGCCGGTACGACACGTTCCTGCTGCTGGGCAACAATCTCGGGCTGATCGAGGGGCGGGAGCGGGCGCCCGGGTTCCTGGCCGCGCTCGCCGCGTTGGCCCGGCCGGGTGCGCAGGTCATCGCGCACGGCAGCAACCCTTACGGCACCCGCGACCCGGTGCACACCGGGTACCACGAGCTGAACCGCCGTCGGGGCCGGCTGGGCGGGCAGCTCCGCCTCCGGCTGCGCTACCGGGAACTGGGCACCGAGTGGTTCGACTACCTGGTCTGCTCGCCGGAGGAACTGGGCGATCTGGTGCACGGCAGCCCGTGGTGGCTGGCCGACGTCGACGACCGGGACGCCCCCTACTACCTCGCCACGCTGCGCCTGCGCGCGCGTTAAGAAGGGCCCCTTCCTATGCACGAGGCGTTAAGAAGGGGCCCTTCCTTACATCTCAGACCTGGACGGTGGGGGGGAGTTGCTGCGGGGGGAGACCGCCGTCGCCGTCGACCACCTCGTCGGGGGTGCCGTCCTCGTCGATGTCGACCATGGTGATGTCCACCTTGCCGTCACCGTCGGTGTCGAACTGGAAGAGGTCGGCCTTACCGTCGCCGTCCGTGTCGACCACCCAGACGTCGGTCCGACCGTCGTTGTTGGTGTCGGCGCGCAGCAGCTCCACGCGCTCGTCCCCACGGGTCTCCACGGTCTCCGCCGCGGCCGTGCCTTCCGCAGTCTCCGGTGCCTGGCTCATGTCGGCTCGTTTCCTTCCCTCGGTTGCCCGGCGTCTGTACCCGATCCGGCCCGCCCCCACGCATCCCGTCCCGGGCGCCGCTGCATAGGGTCCCACCATGACCGAGTGGAGCGAGCGAGGAGCCGGCACCAGCGACCGCTGTGTCGTGGTCGGTGCCGGCACGATGGGGCTGGGCATCGCGTACGTCGCGGCAGGCGCCGGGCACACCGTGGAGCTGGTCGAGGTGGACCGGGACCGGGGGGCCGCCGCCGTGGCGCGCCTCGGTGAGCTGTGGGACCGCGCGGTCGGGCGGGGGAGGCTGACCGCCGACGAGGCCGCCGCCACCCGGGCCCGGCTGACCGTGCACGCCGGCCTCGCCGCCCTCGCCCCGGAACCCGCCGTCGTCGTGGAGGCCGTACCGGAGCGGCCGGAACTCAAGCGGGCGGTGCTCCGCGACGCCGAGGCGCTGCGCCCGGCCCTGCTCGGCAGCAACACCTCCAGCATCTCGATCGGCGAACTGGCCGAGGGACTGGCCCGGCCGGAGCGCTTCCTCGGGCTGCACTTCTTCAACCCGGTGTGGGCGATGCCCCTGCTGGAGATCGTGGTCGGCCCGGCCACCGCGCCGGAGACCACCGCCGCGGCGGTCACGCTCGCCGGCCGGCTGGGCAAGGACCCCGTCGTCGTACGCGACCTGCCCGGCTTCGCCACCTCGCGGCTCGGCGTGGCCCTGGGTCTGGAGGCGATCCGGATGGTCGCCGACGGGGTGGCCGATCCGGCCGACATCGACAAGGCGATGGTGCTCGGCTACCGGCATCCGGTCGGGCCGCTGGAACTGACCGACCTCGTCGGGCTGGACGTGCGGCTGGACATCGCGCGCACCCTGCGGGCCGCGTACGGCGACCGGTTCGCGCCACCGCCGCTGCTGGAGGCGATGGTCGCCGCCGGGCGGCTGGGCCGTAAGTCCGGGCAGGGCTTCTATCACTGGGTCGACGGCAAGCGGGCCGGTGCGGCGGACCTGACCGGGCTCGCGTCGTGAGCGGGCTGCGGATCGAGGAGGGCCCGGACCGGCTGGTGGTCACGCTGGACCGGCCGGAGAAGCGCAACGCGATCGACGCGGACCTGATCGGCGCGCTGCACGAGGTCTGCGCCGAACTGGAGGCCCGGCCCCGGCTGCTGCTGCTCACCGGTGGCGCCGACGGCATCTTCGCCGGTGGCGCGGACATCGGGCAGCTGCGCGAACGAGGCCGGCTGGACGCCCTCGCCGCGATCAACTCGGCCGCCTTCGCCCGGATCCGGGCGCTGCCGATGCCGACCGTCGCCGCCGTCGACGGACCGGCGCTGGGCGGCGGCGCCGAGCTGGCGTACGCCTGCGATCTGCGGGTCTGCACGGAGCGGGCCGTGTTCGGTCAGCCGGAGGTGCGGCTGGGCATCCTGGCCGGCGCCGGGGCGACCCACCGGTTGCCGGCGCTGGTCGGCGAGGCGCGGGCCAAGGAACTGCTGTTCACCGGGCGGCGGGTGGACGCGGCGGAGGCGCTGCGGATCGGCCTGGTCAACCGGGTGGTGACCGAGCCGGCGGAGCTGCTGCCGACGGCACACGAGTTGCTCGACGAGATGGCGAAGGCGTCCGCGCTGGCGCTGCGGCTGACCAAGCTGGCGGTCGACGCCCCCGCCGCCGCCCACCCGCACCTGGACCTGGTCAGCCAGGCGGTGCTCTTCGAGGACGCGGAGAAGCACCGCCGGATGACCGAGTTCCTCGAACGGCGACGCTCCCGCTGAGCCCGCAGACGGCGACGGCCGCGCCGGTCATCCCGGTGCGGCCGTCGCCGTCTGGCTTGCCAGCGGTCACTGCCGCAGCTGTACGCCCACGTCCGCCAGACCCCGGATCACCGCGGCCGACTCACCGAACCCGATGATCAGAACCGCGTCCGCGCCGAACGCCTTGATCTCCTCGGCGCCCTTGCGGAAGTCGACCGGCGTGGCCTTGCTGTCCTCCGGCGGGGCGTAGCCCAGCAGCTTCACCCGGTCGTCGCCCAGGCCGGCGCGCTCCAACTCGACCCGGACCGTCTCCTGGAGACCCTTGCCGTACGAGTCGTCACGGGCCACGATGGCGACCTTCTGCGGGCCGTCCCGCAGGATCACGTCGGCCAGCGCCCGGCCCTGCAGGCTGTCCGGCGGTGACGTGCGGAAGTAGAGCCCGTTGTCCTTCAGCTCGGTCAGGCTGGCGTCGGTGTTCGACGGGGAGAAGAGGACAAGGCCGGCCTCCACCACGTCGGGCAGCACCTGCCGGGAGATCCCGGAACCACCGGCACCGATGATCACGTGCACGCCCGCCTCGACGTGGCTGGCGACGGTGGCCTTCGCGACCGCCGGGCTGGTGCCGTCGTCACCGTCGATCCAGACCACGGGCTCGCCGAGCACACCGCCGGCGGCGTTGACCTCCCTGATCGCCAGCGCGGTACCGGCCGCCAGGGGCGGGTTGGCGATGGCCAGGTCACCGGTCTTCGGCAGCAGCCCGCCCAGGACCAGCGGCGCGCCGCTGCGGGGGTCCGCCTTGTTGCCCTGCTTCTTCGCCCTGGGCGGCTTCTTCGTGCTCGCGGCCGACTCGCTGCCGGCGCCGACGAACTCGGTCTTGCCGTCGTTGAGCTGCTGGCCGTCGAAGTGCAGGGTGGCGTAGCTGGCCGTCGACGGTTCGCCCGCGTCGGTGAAACCCGCCCGGGTCAGCGAGACACTGCGGTACTCCACGTCACGCCCGGCGCGGGCCAGCGCGAGACAGGCGGCCGCGGTCTCGCAGCGCTCACCGCCGTTGGTCACGCCGACGATCTGCTTCGCGATGGCGGCCGGGTCGGTGGTACCGGCGAGCTGGGCGGCGATCGCGCTGATCGCCACCGCGTCGTACGCCTCGGCCGAGTAGAGGTAGTCGGTGAGCGTCGGGTCGACGGCCCGCAGCCGATCCTTGAAGGTGTCCGGCAGCGGCGTGAGCGGGGTGGTGCCCTTCATGCCGTCGACCAGGTTCGCGCGCTCCTTCAGTTCCGCGGCGTACGAGTTGAGCATGTTGCCGTCGGTGCCGTACAGGCGCACCTGGGTGGTGGTGGCCTCTTCAGGCTCTTCGGTCCCGCATGCGCTGGTGGCGAGCAGGAACGTCGCGCAGGCGGCCAGGGTGGCTGCCCGCGAGGCGCGTGTCATGAACATGGTCGTCCTTCCTCCGGCGAAGGTCCGCTGCGCAGATTAGCGTGCCCGTACCGACGGCGGGGCCACGGAGGTCCGTCAATCCGCAGGTCCACCCCCGCAAACACGGGGAGTGACGATATTCCGGGGGGTTGACCGGCGGCCCTACCGTGCGGTGGGTGACTGAATCGCCACAGCAGACGCTCGACGACGCGGCCGCCGTGCTCCGCTCCGCGCTGGCCGGGGACGGCCCCGGCGTCACCGGCACGTTCGACAAGGTGGTCGACCGGTCCGGCCTGGCCGGGGCGTACGGGGTGGCGTGGTGCCTCGCCGCGACGATGGTGGGGGATGCCGCCCCACCGGGCCACTGCGCGTTGGACTTCCCCGGGATCGACGAGGCCGGCTACGACGCCCGCTGGGTGGCCCGCTTCGTCAGCGCGTACGCGAATGCCGACGCCGACACCGGCGCGGCGCTGTTCGGTGCGGCGGCGGCCGACGGGTTGCTGCCGGACTGCCTGCTCACCCTCGCCGGCTCGACGATCGCCACCCTGCGCAGCCGCACCACCTGATCGACGCCCCGCCCCGGGCGCCGCCCGCCGTGCGTGGTAGTCCTGGACGCATGTCCGAGGCGATGCTCAGCAAGGTCCGCAAGCTGCTCGCCCAGGCCGAGGATCCGGCCTGCACGCCGGCCGAGGCCGCCGCCTTCACCGCCAAGGCGACCGAACTGATCGCCCGCTACGGGGTGGATCGCGCCCTGCTGGCCGCCCGTGACCCCGCCACCGACCCGGTCGGTGACCGGGTGGTCGAGGTCGTCGCCCCGTACGCCAGGGACAAGGCCGGCCTGCTCGCGGCCGTCGCCGACCCGCTGCGCTGCCGGTGCGTGCGCCGGCGCAGCGGCGACGGCTTCGCGATGCACCTCTTCGGTTTCGCCAGCGACCTGGAACGCGTCGACCTGCTCTTCACCTCCCTGCTGGTGCAGGCCGCGCACGGGATGGCGGGGACGCCGGTGCCGGCCGGCGAGCATCCCGCCGCCTACCGACGGTCCTGGCTGGCCGGGTTCGCGCAGGTGGTCGGCGTCCGGCTACGGACGGCCGAGGAGGACGCGGCGGACAGCGCGGGCACGCCCTCGGTGGCGCTGGTGCTGGCCGACCGCTCGGACCGGGTGCAGCGCCGCCTCACCGAGGCGTATCCGCGGCTGCGGACCGCGGGACCCCGCCGGCTGGCGGGTTCCGGCTTCGGCTCCGGGGCGGCAGCGGGCCGGCGCGCCGATCTGGGCGGCTTCCGGGTCGGCAGCGAGCCACGCCCCGGCCTCGGTGGCTGAACGGCTACCGAGGCACTCCGTCCGACCTCAGCCCGCGCCGCCCACGACGGTCGCGGCGTACCGGGAGAGAAGTTCGTGCCAGCCCGCGGTGAGGGCCTCACGGTAGCCCTCCGCCGCGTCGCCGTGCCGGTCGAAGTGCCGGTGCTCCACCTCCACCCGGGTCCGCCCCGGCCCGTCCGGGTGGAAGAGCACCTCGACCTCGCTCGCCCGGGACGGGTCCGGGACCGGCACCCGATCCGCGCCGATCTGCCAGGTGAACACCAACCGCCGGTGCGGGTCCCAGGTCAGCACCCGGCCCCAGTCGGATCGGAACCCGTACGGGCCGATCTCGTAGAGCATGCCGCCGGCGCGGGGCTCCATTCCCAGTTCGGCCAGGACACCCGGGCCGGACCAGGTGTACTCGGTGACCCACCAGTCGGTCATCGCCTGAGTGAAGACCGCGAACGCGTCCTCGGGCGTCGCCGGAACCAGAAGGGAACTGCGGAGCGAGAACCGCTCGGAGTCCTGCCGGATGTCGGTCGGCCCGGTCGTCTCCTGTCCCATAGGCCCGGACCATACCGGCTGATGCCCGGCTGTGCGACTTCGCGCATCGGTTGTCGCCGACGTTCCGTCCGGCTGGCGTCACGCTGAGCAATCGGGGGCGCGGGATGGTCGGGCGTAAAGCGGGTATGCGCGCCGGACGGTACCTGGCGTGCGACGAGCCCGTCGGACGGGTGCTGCCCGCACGGCGGGTGGGGTCCGGGCGGGCGGTGGAGGCGGAGCGGTGAGCATGGGCGAGAACGCGCAGCAGCGGGACCCGGATCGCGCCGGTGGGCGGCCCACGTCGGGTGAGGCGGGAGCGGAGCCGGACGTCCTGCTCGACATATCAGAGGTGTCGGTCGACTCGATCCGGCTGGCGGTCGACGGCCTGGACGCCGAACTGTCCCTGCGGGCCCGCCTGGCCGATCTGCTCCAGCTCGACGCCGGCGTGCGGGTACACCTGGAGGGCGTCGAGCTGGACGTCAGCGGGGTACACGCGGAGGCGCTGCTCAAGGTACGGCTGGAGAAGGTCGTCGCGATCCTGGAACGCGCCCTGACCTCCATCGACCGGAATCCGGAGATCCTCGCTGATCTGTCGCCCACCCGCACCGCCCCGGTCGGCGAGGTGGCGCAGCGGGCGGCCACTCAGGGGGCGGAGATCGCGGCCTCCGCCAGCCGGCGGGGTCGCCCCGCCAGAGAATTCCGGGCGCGGAGCGAGCCGGAGGTGGGTGGCGCGACCGACGATCTCGGCCAACAGGTCGGCGCCATCGGCGTGGACGCCGGCGAAGGCCGCCGTCCGGGGGCGGCGCCCGGGGCGACGGTGGGCGGCGACGAGGCGGCGGGAGATCGGGGCGACGCCCCGGCGGGCGGTCGGACCGGAGTGCCGGGCGGCGAGCCGATGGAGGCGACGGGGCTGGCCAGCGGCTCGGGCGGGGGCGGTGAACGGGGCGAGGCCTTCCGGGACGCGGAGCGCCGGGCGGCGGCCGGCCAGGACGCGGAGCGCCGGGCGGCGGCCGGCCAGGACCGGGAACGTCCATCGGGGACGGCGAGGGCGGAGCCGGCGACGACCGACAGCAGGCAACGGCAGCAGGAGCCCCGGCCGAGCCAGGAGCCTGAGGCGGAGGAGTTCTCGATCGGTGGCGCGGCGTCGAGTGCCGCCCACCTCGCCGAGCAGGCCGGCCAGACGCTGCGGCAGGCCGGACGCAGCGTCTGGGAGGCGATCCAGGGCGGCATGGCCAAACGCGACGGATGATGGTGTCCGCCCTGACCGGCGGGTCGTCCGACCCTTCGGCAAGGGTCGCGGGCGTCGGCTACCCGAGGGCGCGCGCGGCCTGATCGAGGAACCGATCGACCTGGCGTTTGTCGTATCCGCGCAAGCCGGTGGTGAAGGTCGCCGCCCGGATGGCCGTCGCGGCCTCGGCGCGGGCGATGGCACTCTCGGAAGCCAGCGCCCGGCAGACCTGGTCGACCAGCCGGTCGACCGCTGCCGTGTCGTAGCCGCGCAGGGCCACCGCGAACTCGGCTACCGGGTCCGGCTCACCCGGCGGGCGGGAATCCGCCACCGGTCCGGGGGGACCCTCCAGCTGACCGACGATGCGCGTGATCGCGCTGTCGACCTGGGCACGGCCGTAACCACGCAGCGCGACGGTCGGGTTGGCGCGACGCAGTGCGGCTGCCGCCTCGGCACGCACCCGCGGGTCCGTGGCGGCGAGCGCGGCGATGGCCGGCGTGAAGATCGAATCCACCTCTCGCCGGTCATATCCGCGCAGCATCACGGGAAACTCG
Source organism: Micromonospora endolithica (assembly GCF_003626595.1). Lineage (GTDB taxonomy): Bacteria > Actinomycetota > Actinomycetes > Mycobacteriales > Micromonosporaceae > Micromonospora > Micromonospora endolithica. The sequence goes on from NZ_RBAK01000003.1 coordinate 93,955, forward strand.
TAGGACTCCATGCCTCGAGTCTTCCGACGCCGTCAAGCGTGCGTCGAACGCCGACGAACCGGGGTGCCGAGGTACCAAGCAAAGCGCCGACCGGCGTTTCCGCTGGTCGGCGCTGCTGTAGCCCGGCGAAAGGCTATGTGGCCAGGGGCGGGGTCGAACCGCCGACCTTCCGATTTTCAGTCGGACGCTCGTACCAACTGAGCTACCTGGCCGTGCTGCTCGGCTCATGCTACCCGCAGGACGGGTCATCCGCCCGGAGGGTCGTACGCTCCGATACGCAGAACGCCGCGCGTGTTGCGCGGCGTCGGCGCTGCGGTCCTGACGGGACTTGAACCCGCGACCTCCGCCTTGACAGGGCGGCGAGCACTCCAACTGCTCCACAGGACCTAGCTGGTGTTGCCTCCGGCCGAAGCCGGATCGTGCCCCCAACGGGATTCGAACCCGTGCTACCGCCTTGAAAGGGCGGCGTCCTGGGCCGCTAGACGATGAGGGCGGCCCCGCCATCATTGCACACTCGCAACTTCAAGCGGACTTGCTCCCATCCGGCCCCGCCGGAGGCTTCGAAAGCATACGTGATGCCCCGCCGCGCGGCCAAACCGGTATGGCTGGAGCCGTAATGATCTACAAAAGACCAGGTCAGAACGGTTTCACCGGAGTCGGGTGACGCCGTACCGGCGCTTCAGGTCGGTGATCAGGGCCGGGCAGGCGGCCAGGGTGGCCGCCCGGTCGCCGCCTCCGTCGTGCAGCAGGACGACCGAACCGGGACGGACCGCCCCGCGTACCCGGGCGGCGATCGTGGCGGCCGGTGGCTTCCCCCAGTCCCGCGGGTCGACGTTCCAGTGCAGCGACCGCATGCCGAGCTGCTTGGCGACCGCCACCAACTCCGGTGTCCACCGGCCGCCCGGCTGCCGGTAGAACGGCACCTTCGCCCGGGGAACCGCGGCGCGGATGGCCCGGTCGGTGCGCACCAGGTCGGCCCGGATCTCGGCCACCGGCCGGCGGCCGAGATCGGTGTCGTGGTGCCAACTGTGATTGCACAGCTGGTGACCCTCGCGGACGATCCGGCGGACCAGTTCCGGGTGCCGCCGTACCTGGACACCCACCACGCAGAACGTCGCGGTGACCCGTTCGGCCCGCAGCCGGTCGAGGATCTTCGGCGTCCAGACCGGGTCGGGGCCGTCGTCGAACGTCAGCGCCACCGCGCGTACCCCGGAGGTGCGGTGCAGGCCGGCGGGGAGCGCGGCGGGTAGCGGCCGGAGCGGGCGTCGCGTCGGGACGGCCCGGGGCGGCCGGGGGGTCACGGCGGTGGGCGATTCGGCCGGCAGGGTGCCCGAGGCCGCCGGCGCCGGACCGCCGCCCGCCCTGCCGGGACTCGGCTCGTCGCCGCAGGCGGCGACGAGCAGGACCAGGAGCAGGCCGTACGCGAGGCGGGCGCGGAGACGCATGTCGCTCCCGAGGGGTCGGGGTCGGCGGACCCCGGGAACGCTAGCCGACCGGGTCCCGTCCCGGCATCCCTCGCCCCCCGCCCAGGGCGGTGGTCGACTGGTCCAGCGAGTCGCGTACGGCGACGGCCAGCGAGACCGCCTCGCCGAGACCGACGGGGCGCACCACCCCGGCGGGAAGCGTGTCGGCCCGCCAGCCCGGCCCGGCCGCGAGCACCAGCAGCGGCCGGCGGGGCGCGGCGAGCAGGGCGGTGAGCTGGGCGGGGTCGGCGGTGGCCCGGGTGTGCGACCAGACCACCACGGCCGCCGGCCCGACCCGGTTGACCGCCTCGACCAGCGCGGCGGCCGGAACCCGGGCGCCGAGCATCCGGTACGCGACGCCGGCCTCGGCGAGCGCGGCGCCGAGTGCCTCCAGCGGCAGGCTGTGCTGCTCCTCGTCGGCGCAGGAGAGCAGGATCCGGGCCGGGCCGCTGACGGCCGCGTTCCGGGCCACCACCGCGAGCGCCTCGGACACGCACCGGGACACCAGGTGCTCGACCTCGATCAGGCCGGCCGTGGCGGCGTGCCGTTCACCGATGCCGGTCAGCACCGGCCGGAGCAGCCCGTCCCAGGTGGCGACGACGCCGTCCGCGTCAAGGGCGCGGGTGATCGCCGCGCTGATCGCGACGGAGTCCAGGCGCATCGCGGCGCGGGCCAGCCCCCGGGCCGCCGGCCCGGCCCGGCCCACCGGGATCGTCGATCCGCCGCCGTCCCGCCTACCGGTGATCCGTGCCCGCTCCCGCCCGGTGTGCAGCGGTACGGCGTCCGGTGCCTGCCGCGCCCAGCGGGCGGCCTCGGCCGGGGTGACCCCCTCGGCGGTGAGCCGGCGCATGATCTCCAGGCGGGCCAGATCGGCCGGCGTGTAACGCCGGTGGTGCCCGGGGACGTGCTCGCTGGGCCCCAGACCGTAGCGTTGGTGCCAGGTGCGCAGCGTGGTGACGGCAACTCCGAGCCGCCGGGCGACGGCTCCGGCGCTCAGCGCCTCATCGGCCACCCGACCGCTCCGCCGCCTCGTCGGCCGGGAGCCCGGACGGGATCTCGGCCGGGTCGGACGTCCCGGCGGTCGGCGCGGTGGGGCGCAGCAGACGGTGCACGACCCCACCCAGCCACGGCGCGTACGAGCAGGGGTCGGTGTCGAGGTCGGCCTCCAGGGCGACCGGGTCGACCCACCGCACCTCGGCCACCTCGTCCGGGTCGGGGCGCACCGGCAGCTCCGCCGGCACCTCACCGCGCAGGACATGGTCGTACTCGAACTCGACCCGTCCGGTGGTGGGGTCCTCGGCGTAGTAGAGGTAGACCCCGACCTCGGTCAGCGGGACCGGCCCGGCGCCGAGTTCCTCGTGCAGCCGCCGGTTGGCCGCCTCGACCAGTGACTCGCCCGGCCCGGGGTGCCCGCAGCAGGAGTTCCCCCAGCGCAGCGGGAAGCGGGTCTTGCCGGCGGCGCGGCGCTGGAGCAGCACCCGGCCGGCCGGGTCGACCAGCAGCACCGAGAAGGCCCGGTGCAGTTGGCCCGGCGGTTGGTGCGCGGCCGAGACGGTGGTCTCCCCGACCGGCTGGCCGGCGTCGTCGACGAGTTCGACGAGGTGCGTCTCCCGGTGGGTCACCGGGTCGCTCCGGTGATCCGGCCGGCGGCGAGCTTGCCCGAGATGAGCACCATCGGCACGCCCACGCCGGGCTGGGTGCCCGAACCGACGAAGACCACGTTGTCCAGGGCGCGGTGCAGGTTGGAGGGGCGGAACGGGCCGGTCTGGAAGAGGCTGTGCGCGGAGGCGAAGGGGGTGCCGGCGGCCATGCCCTGCTCCTCCCACTCGGCCGGGGTGACCGCGCGCAGCACCTCGACGCCCGCGCCGAAGCCGACGTATCCGCGTTCCTCCAGGGTGCCGATGAGCTGGTCGGTGTAGCGGGCGGTGAGGTCGCCCCGCCAGTCGAACGGCGCCCGGTCGAGGTTGGGCACCGGTGCCAGCACGTAGTAGGTGTGGCGTCCGGCGGGCGCGACCGACGGGTCGGTCCGGCTCGGATTCGTCACCATCAGCGACGGGTCGCTCATCAGCTCTCCCCGCCGGATGATCTCATCGAAGGTGCCCTTCCACAGCCGTCCGAAGTGGATGTTGTGGTGGGCGATCTTCTCATATCCCTGCGTCGATCCGACGTGCAGGACCACGCAGGAAGGTGAGTACGTGAGCTTGCGTGCGCGGCCCTCCGGCAGCAGGTCACGGTAGGCGACCGGCAGGTCCGGGTTGAGCACCACCACGTCGGCCGGGATCAGCTCACCGTCGGCGGTCACCACGCCGGTGGCCCGGCCGCCCGAGGTCTCCACCCGGGTCACCGTCGTGTCGTAACGGATCTGCACGCCGTGCTTCTCCGCCGCCCCGGCCAGGCCCCGGGACAGGGCGTGGATGCCGCCGCGCGGGAAGGACACCCCGGCGACCGAGTCGAGGTACGCGATGACCGTGTAGATGGCCAGGGCGTCCTGCGGTGCGAGGCCGGCGTACATGGCCTGGAAGGAGAAGATCCGTTGGGTACGCGGGTCCCGGAAGAACTGGTTGATCTTCGTCTGCATGCGCCGGAAGGCGCCACTGGCCACCAGCTTGAGCAGGTTGCCGGTGATCAGGTCGGTCGGCGCGTCCAGATTGCGCTCGATGAAGTCGGCCCGCTCCAACTGCCACAGCCTGCGCGCGTAGTCGACGAAGCGCAGGTAGCCGTCGGCCTCCCGGGGGCCGCACACCCGGGAGATCTCGGCGGCCATCCGGGTGGTGTCGGTGATGACGTCGAGGGTGGAGCCGTCCGGGTAGTAGGCCCGGTAGGCCGGGTCGAGCGGGGTCAGGTCGAGCCAGTCGTCCAACTCCTCGCCGACCGCGCCGAGGGCCTCGGCGATCAGCTCCGGCACGGTCAGCACGACCGGGCCGGTGTCGAACTCGTACCCGTCGACGCTGAGCCGCCCGGCGCGCCCGCCGGGTACCGACTCGCGCTCCAGCACGGTCACCTGCCGGCCGCTGCCGGCCAGGTGCAACGCGCAGGCCAGCCCGCCGAGCCCGGCGCCGACGACCACCACCCGGTCGGTACGTCCCTTGACGGTACGCACACCGACCACCTCCTTCTTGAAACTGCCCATCATGAACGCCGGTGGGTGGCGGCGGTGGCGAGGCCGGTCAGCGCGGTCCGCGCCGTCTCCTCGATCGGTGCGCTGTCCAGGGCGGCCAGCGCCTCGGCGACCCGGTCGTCGATCATCCGTTCCACCCGGGCGACCGCCCCGGTGTCGGCGACCAGTTCGGCGAGCCGGGCGGTCTCCCGCTCGTCCGTCCCGTCGCCGGCGCCCTCCAGGGCCCCTCGCTGCGCCGGCGTGGCGAGTTGCCGGGCCAGCATGAGCAGCGTGGTGGGCTTACCGATGCGCAGGTCGTCGCCGGCCGGCTTGCCGGTGGTCTCCGGGTCGCCGTAGACGCCGAGCAGGTCGTCGCGGAGCTGGAACGCCTCCCCGACGGCCAGCCCGTAGCGGCTGTAGGCGGTGCTCAGGGGCGCCTCCGGCTCGGCGCCGGCCAGGCAGGCGCCGAAGAGCAGCGGACGTTGCACGGTGTAGCTCGCCGTCTTGTAGCGGGCCACCCGCAGCGCACGGTCCACCGACCAGTTGACCGAGTCGCTCTCCCCGAGCACGTCGAGGTACTGCCCGGCCACCGTCTCCACCCGCATCTGGTCGTAGCAGCGGCGGACGTCGAGCAGACGGGCCGGCGCGACGGTGGCCTGGGCGAGCAGCCGGTCGGCCCAGACCATGCAGAGGTCGCCGATCAGCACCGCGACGGCCTCGCCGAACCGCTCCGGGTCACCCCGGTGGCCGGCGGCGGCGTGCTGGGCGGCCACCGCGACGTGGGCGGTCGGCCGGCCGCGGCGGGTGGCGGACGCGTCCATCACGTCGTCGTGCACCAGCGCGAAGGTGTGCAGAAGTTCCAGCGCGGAGAGGGCGGGCAGCACCGGTGGCAGCGGTTCCTCGTTGCCGATGACCCCCCGCCAGCCCCAGTAGGCGAACGTCGGGCGGACCCGCTTGCCGCCGGCCAGCACGCACTCGCCGGCCGTTGCGGCGAATCCGCCCATCGCCGCGTCGATCCGGGTGAGGGCGGCGACCTCGGTGGCCAGGAAGTCGGCGAGCGTGTCGTCGACCGCCGCGATCAGGTCCCTCGTGTACGCGGCCAGGACCGCGCGGATCGGATCGTCCCGGTCGGCCGGCTCCGCCGGCGCCACGCGGAACGCATTAGCCGCAACTGCGTCGTTGGCCATGTGGGCGAGCGTACCCTAGGGTTACGAGTTGCGTCGATTGGTGCGTCGATAACTGAGGAGGGCCGGTGGACACCGATCTCACCGCTGCCTATGACCGCTGCCGCGAGCTGCACAGACGTCATGGCCGCACCTACTATCTCGCCACCCGGCTGCTGCCCGCATGGAAACGGCGGCATGTTCACGCGTTGTACGGCTTCACCCGCTACGCCGACGAGATCGTGGACCGGACCGAGGAGCTGCCGCCCGCCGAACGGGCAGCCCGGCTCGACGACTGGGGCGGCCGGTTCATCGCCGGCCTGCACGGGGAGCCGGTGGACGACCCGCTGCTGCCGGCCGTCCTGCACACGATCGCCATCTTCGATCTCGACCGGGACGACTTTGCGTCGTTTCTCAAGAGCATGGCGATGGACCTGACCGTCACCTCGTACCGCAGCTACGACCACCTGCTCGACTACATGGAGGGCTCGGCCGCGGTCATCGGCACCATGATGCTGCCCATCCTGGGCAGCTCCGCGCCGGCCGCCGCCCGGGAACCGGCCCGCCAGCTCGGGTTCGCCTTCCAGCTCACCAACTTCATCCGGGACGTCGCCGAGGACCTCGACCGCGGCCGGACGTACCTGCCGGACGAGGACATGGAGCGGTTCGGCGTCACCCGCGAGGAACTGGAGGGGGCCCGCGCCGCGGGCCGCACCACCGAGGGAATCCGCGAACTGATCCGGTACGAGGTGACCCGTGCCCAGGCCCACTACCTGGCCGCCGCTCCCGGCATCACCCTGCTCGCCCCCGCCTCGCAGGCCTGCATGCGCACCGCGTACGCCCTCTACGGCGGGATCCTCGACGAGGTGGCCGCCCAGGACTTCGACGTGTTCACCAGGCGGGCCCTCGTGCCGCAGCGGAGACGGCTGTCGGTGGCCGCCCGCGCCCTGCTCACCCCCACCGGAACCCCGGTCGTGGTGCCCGGTCCCCCGATGCCGTGAGTACCCGTACCGCGATCGTGCTGCTCACCCGCGACCTGCGGGTGCACGACCACCCGGCGCTGGCGACGACCTGCGCCGCCTTCGACCGGGTGGTCCCGCTCTACGTGCTCGACCCGACGCTGGCGGACCGCTCGCCGAACCGCACCCGGTTCCTGCACCAGAGCCTCGCGGCGTTGCGGGAGGCACTGCGCGGTCTCGGCGGCGATCTCGTCGTCCGGCACGGCGACCCGGTCGCCGAGACCCTCCGGGTGGCCCGTGAGGTGGGTGCCGAGGGTGTGGCGCTCTCCGCCGACGTCAGCCGGTACGCCAGCCGCCGGGAGCGGCGGCTGCGCGCCGAGTGCGAGCGGCAGCGGCTCGCGGTGAAGACCTTCCCCGGCCTGACCGTGGTGGACCCGGGTGACCTGCGGCCCGGCGGCGGCGACCACTACCGGGTGTTCAGCCCGTACCACCGGGCGTGGTCCGGGCGGGCCTGGCGGGAGGAACTGGCCCCGCCGCGCCGGGTCACGCTGCCCGACGGCGTGACCGCCGGACCGTTGCCCGATCCGCCACCCGGGGAGTCACCGGACGCCGCCGTGGGTGGGGAGGACGTGGCCCGGCGTCGGTTGAAGCAGTGGCTACCCACCCTGCCCGACTACGACGATCTGCACGACGACATGGTCGGCGACGGCACCTCCCGGCTCAGCCCGTACCTGCGCTGGGGCTGCCTGTCACCACTCACGGTGGCCAACGCCGCCGGGGACCGGGGTTCACCGTTCGTCCGGCAGGTCTGCTGGCGGGACTTCTACTACCAGGTCACCGCCGGCTTCCCGGAGATCTCCACGAAGGCGTACCGGCGTGGGGCCACCGAGGACTGGCGGTACGACGACGACGCGCTCGACGCCTGGACGCGGGGGCGTACCGGGGTGCCGATCGTGGACGCCGGCATGCGGCAGATGCGGGCCGAGGGCTGGATGCACAACCGGGCGCGGCTGATCACCGCCGGGTTCCTCACCAAGAGCCTCGGGTTGGACTGGCGGCCCGGCGTGGCGGTCTTCTTCCGCTGGCTGCTCGACGGGGACGTGGCCAACAATTCCGGCAACTGGCAGTGGGTGGCCGGCACCGGCAACGACAGCCGCCCCTACCGGGGCTTCAACCCGATCCGGCAGGCCGAGCGGTACGACCCGCACGGCGGGTACGTCCGGCGCTGGGTCCCCGAACTCGCCGGTGTCGACGGCAAGGCGGTCCACCAGCCGTGGCGGCTCCCCGACGAGCTGCGCCGCACCCTCGACTACCCGCCCCCGCTGACCGCGCCCGGCGCCGAACCCGTCTGGCTGCGCTGACTCTCGCGCTTGGCGGTGGTTCTTGTTAAGAAGGGGCCCCTGCTCTACCTGAGGCGTTAAGCGGGGGCCCTTCCTTACACTGGGCCGCATGGCGGAGCCGGAGATCGTGGACGTGATCGTGGTCGGGCTCGGCGTCGGGGGCGAGGAGGTGGCCGGGCGGCTCGCCGAGGCCGGGCTCACCGTCGTCGGCATCGAGCGGGACCTGGTCGGTGGCGAGTGCCCGTACTGGGGCTGCATCCCGAGCAAGATGATGATCCGGGCGGCGAACGCGCTCGCCGAGGCCCGCCGCGTCGACGGCCTGGCCGGGTCGGCGCAGGTCCGGTCGGACTGGGCGCCGGTGGCCAGGCGCATCCGCGAGGAGGCGACCGACACCTGGGACGACCGGGCGGCGGTGGACCGCTTCACCGGACGGGGTGGACGGTTCGTCCGGGGCAGCGGTCGCCTCGACGGCCCCGGCCGGGTCCGGGTCGGCGAGCGGGTCTTCCGGGCCCGGTACGGGATCGTCCTGGGCACCGGCACCCGACCGTCGGTGCCGCCGATCGACGGGCTCGCCGACACCCCGTACTGGACGAACCACCAGGCGATCGAGGTCGAGGAGCTGCCCGCGTCGCTGCTGGTGCTCGGTGGTGGGGCGATCGGCCTGGAGCTGGCCCAGGTGTTCGCCCGGTTCGGGGTCCGGGTCACCGTGGTCGAGGCCCTGGACCGGGTCCTCGCGGTCGAGGAGCCGGAGGCGTCCGAGGTGGCCGCCGCCGCGCTGCGCGCCGACGGGGTGGAGATCCACACCGGGGTCAAGGCGGCCCGGGTCGACCACGACGGGCGGGACTTCACCGTACGCGGTGCCGGTGGCGAGGAGTTCACCGCCGAGCGGCTGCTGGTGGTGACCGGTCGCCGCGCCCACCTGGACGAGCTGGGACTGGACACGGTGGGCATCGACGCGAAACAGCGGTTCCTGCCGGTGGACGACCGGCTGCACGTGGCCGACGGGCTCTGGGCGGTCGGCGACGTCACCGGCGAGGGTGCCTTCACCCACATCGCCATGTACCAGGCGGCGATCGTCATCGCCGACATCCTCGACCGCGCCCGGCACGCCTTCGCGAGCCCGGACGCCAGCGGCACCGCCAGCGTGGTGGGCGGGGCGATGGGCGCGGCCAGCGCACTTGGCACGAGCGGCTCCAGCGGCTCGGCCGGCACCGTTCCGCGCGCCGACTACCGGGCGCTGCCCCGGGTCACCTTCACCGACCCGGAGGTCGGCGCGGTCGGGCTCACCGAGCGCCAGGCCCGGGAGCGGGGCATCAACGTGCAGGTCGGCTTCACCGAGCTGTCCTCGTCGACGCGCGGCTGGATCCACCGCTCCGAGGGGTTCATCAAGGTGGTCGCGGACGCCGACCAGGGCGTCCTGATCGGTGCCACCTCGGTCGGCCCGGCCGGCGGTGAGGTGCTCTCCGCCCTGGTGGTGGCCGTGCACGCGGCGGTGCCGCTGGCGCAGCTGCGGCACATGATCTACGCCTACCCGACCTTCCACCGGGCCATCGGCGACGCCCTGCGCGACCTGAGCTGACCGCCGGCGCGGCACCGGTCCCGCGCTCAGCCCGTCCCGGCGCCGTGCCGGCCGGCCCCGGCGGCGAACCGCGCCGCGCCGCCGGCCGCGTCGGCGGCCAGCGAACCCATCCCGTACGCCAGCTCCGTCGCCAGCGCCTCCGCCTCGGGCAACCCCGCTCCGGCGAGCACCGCCGCCCGGTCGTTGCGCAGGCAGGTCTGCGGATGCCGGGCGATCTCCGCCGCGAGCCGCTCGGCCGCCGCCCGCGCCTCACCCGGCGCGACCAGCCGGTTCACCAACCCCATGTCGTACGCCTCGACGGCCGGCACCGCGCGCCCGGTGAGGATCAGGTCCATGGCCCGGCTCTCGCCGATCAGCCGGGGCAGCCGGACGGTGCCCCCGTCGATCAGCGGCACCCCCCAGCGCCGGCAGAACACCCCGAGCACCGCGTCGGACTCGGCCACCCGCAGGTCGCACCAGAGGGCCAGTTCCAGCCCGCCGGCCACCGCGTACCCGGAGATCGCCGCGATCACCGGCTTGGCCAGCACCATCCGGGTCGGACCCATCGGACCGTCCCCGTCCGGCTCGACGCGGTTTCCGCTCGGGGTGCCGATCGCCTTCAGGTCGGCACCGGCGCAGAACGTCCCCCCGGCACCCCAGAGGACCGCGACCGCCGCGTCCGGATCCGACTCGAAGGCCCGGAACGCGTCGGCGAGCGCGCGGGCCGTCGGACCGTCCACGGCGTTGCGCGCCGCCGGCCGGTCCAGGATCACCGTGGTCACGCCCGAAGCGCGTTCGACGCGTACGCCCATCGGGACAGCATGCCCGCGACGGTGCCGGCACGCCAGGTCCGGCGCCGGGTCCCCGGCGGCCGGCGGTAGGTCACGACGATCACCCGATGGTGGTGTCCGTCCCCCGAGGTCGGTTTGGTCCCGCTCATACCGGGAAGTCGGTACCCGTGCGAGCACTCCTGACGAAGATCGAGCAGGCCTCCGGGCTGGACCGTTTCGGCGACCGGTTGCAGAAGGCCGTCCAGGCGACCCTCCGCCCGCAGCGGGTCCGCGACCTGCTGCACGGTGTCTGGCTGGGGCATCCGCTGCACCCGGCGATGGTGCAGGTGCCGGTGGGCGCGTGGGTCAGCACCGCCGTGCTGGACCTGATGCCGGGCCAGCGTCGGGCGGCCACCACGCTCTGCGCCCTGGGCACGGTCAGCGCCGTTCCGGCGGCGGTCGCCGGCCTCAACGACTGGGCCGCGCTCTCCCGCGACCAGCGCCGGGTCGGCCTGGTGCACGCCGCCTCCAACTCCGTCGGTCTGGCGTTCTACGCCGGGTCGGTGGCGGCACGCCTGAACGGACGGCACAACCTCGGCCGCACGCTCGGCTGGCTCGGGCTGACCGCGGCCGGCGCCGGTGCGTACCTCGGCGGGCACCTGGCGTACAAGCAGGGCGCGCAGGTCAGCCAGAGCACCTCCGACCTGCACCTGATCAGCGACGGCTGGCACTCGGTGGCGGACCTGGCCGCGCTGCCGGAACGCAAACTGATCACCCGGGAGATCGACGAGGTGTCGGTGATCCTCTACCGGCACGGCGACGACGTCACCGTCATGCTCGAACGCTGCCCGCACCAGAGCGGCCCGCTCGGCGAGGGCGAGGTCCAGCGGATCGACGGTCACGACTGCGTGGTCTGTCCGTGGCACGGCAGCGCGTTCCGCCTGAACGGCGGCGAGGTGGTGCACGGGCCCGCGGCGAACGACCAGCAGATCCTGCCCACCCGGGTCGTGGACGGCGTGCTGGAGGCCCGCCTCCCCTGACCGGCTCGTCCGGTCCCGGCCGGCCCTCGTCCCGCGCGGGCATCCGTCACGGTGATCAGCCGCGCCGGTGCCGACCCCCTGACACGTCGTGGCCGCCGTCGCCGGAGCCAACTCGTGCCGTGCCGGGGCGGCGGCGCAGACCCAGCACCGCGCCGATCTGCGCACCGACGATGCTCGACACGGCGAGGACCGCCGAGATGGCGAGCGGACGGTTCACCCGGTCGGGATCGCCCGGGTGGGCCGCGCCCACCGTCATCACCGGACCGCCGTCCTCGGACGACCGGCCGGTGGACGTGCCCGAGTCCTTGTCCGGCGTCTCGGCGGCCGGCGGCGCGGGGGTCGCCGGCTGCGGGGTGCCCACCTCCGGGGCGGGTGCGGGCCGGGCCGGGGCGGGCTTCGCCGGGCGTTCGGCGGCGGGTCCCCCGGGGCGGGCCACCACCCGGCCGGTGGCGTGCGGCCGGACCCCGTGGTCGTCCGCGTCGGCGGGCAACCGGAGCAGCTGTCCCGGGTGGATCCGGTCCGGGTCGGCGATCCGGTTCAGGTCGGCCAGCTCCCGGTAGTCACCGAACCGGTCCAGGTAACGCTCGGCGACCGCGCCCAGGTGGTCGCCCTTCGCCACCCGGTAGACGGGTGCGGCGGCACCGGGTGCGCCGGCCTGGGCGGCCTGCGCGCTCTGCCCGGCCTGAGCGAGCGGAGCGGCGTACGCGGTGTGCGGCCCGACGGTGGTCGCGTGGGTGACCGTGACCGGAGCGGGCAGGGCGTACGGTCCGGCGGCGAGGGTCGTGGCGCTCGCCGCCGCCGGGCTGGCCACCACGATCAACGCGACCGAACCGACCAGGGCTGCGGCGGCCCGCTGCTGGCGGCTCATCCCGGGCAGCCGGGGCGCCGGCCGGCGCAGCGCCTGGGCGACCAACTCGACCAGCACGGACAGGCTGAACGTGGCCCAGCCGAACCAGCCGGCCACGGCCAGTGCCCGCAGGAACAGCCGGCCGTCGTCCCGGCTGGTCAGCGTCTCGCCCACCTCGGCGAGCGTCGGCAGGTGGTCGGGCAGCGGGTTGCCGGCGAGGGTGAGCAAAGCCACCGGCGCGCCGACCAGCACCACACACAGCACGACGAGGGCGCCAAGTCCGGTGAGGACCCGACCGGCCCGCCGTACGACGGAACCACCCGATGCGGTCATGGCTGCCTTCCTTCCTACGTTGCCGGGGTGAGGGCGCGCGCGGTGGCCCGGCCGGAGACGGTGACCGTCTTGTCGAAGCCGACCAGGCCGAGCATCGATCGCTGATAGGTCACGGTGACGTCGACCTGGACCAGGGTCTCGCCGTCGACCACCGGGAAGGTGACCGTGTGCCCGGCGACGCCGGCGGCGCGCAGGTACGCGGCGACGGCCTGCCGGGCCCGGGGCTGGTGGATCCGTTTCGGTCCACCCCCGATCGCGCTGGCCAGGTCGATCGACTGGCCACCGGCCCGGGCCGCCTCGGCGGCGAGGTTCTCGGCGCGTTGCAGCGTCCGCAACTGCCCGGCCCCGTCGAAGGCGAGCGCGATGATGGTCAGGACACCGACCATGGCCACCGCGAGGAATGCGCTGACCCGGCCGTCGTCGCGGGCTCCGGCCCGCCGGCGGCCGGTCATCCCCGGCTCCGGTAGCGGTCCAGCGGCGACGTGAAGCTCGCCGACACCTCGTTCGTCAGCGTCATCCCGGGCAGCGCGGTGAGCTTCATGTCCTGGAAGGAGACGGTGCAGGCGATCCGGACGGTGACCGAGGCGTCCTGACCGACCGGGCTGCGGAACGCGGCGTCGAAGCTGGTCGGCCTTCCGGCGACCGTACCGCCGTAGCTGAGCCGGGGCGTACCGACGCAGTTGAGGCCCTGCCAGTCGAGTTGCTTGTCGGCCGCGGCGCGGGCCTCTTTCCGTGCGGTGGCCGCGTCGCGGGAGATCGACGCGGCGCGGGCCGCGTCGTGCGCGGCGGTGTCGAGTGCCTCGGCGGCGACGGCCGAGCGACCGGCGACACCGGCCAGCACGATCAGCGCGATGAAGGCCGGCGCGAGGATCGCCACCTCGATGGAGACCGCGCCCCGGTCGCCGGTGGTTCTCATGGCGTGGTCCACCGTTCCCTCGGCCCGTGCGCGGTCTGCCGCACCGCGAAGTCGACGCCCGGGACGACCGACAGGGAGCGGCCGGTGACCGTGCAGGTCACGTCCTCATCGGTGACCGCGCAGGTCGGTCCGGCGTTCTTCCAGCCGACCAGCCAGCCACCGGCCGCGGTGAGGAACTCGGACGCCCGGGCCGTTCCCGCGCCGGCCGGCGCGTCGTACACGCGTTGCGCGTTGACCGCGCTCTGCGCCGCGTTCAGCGCGGTGGACCGGGCCACGAACACGGCGGCGACCTGGATCGAGGCGAAGAGCAGCAGCAGGATCGCCGGCATCGTCACCGCCAGTTCGACCGGGTTGGCGCCCCGGTCCGCGCCGACGCGCAGCCGCCGCCCGGCGGCGGGAAGCAGCCGCCCTCCGGCCAGCCGCCGCAGGGCGTCCGGGAGAGGGCGGTCCGGGCGCGCGGGTCGGCCGGCGGCCGGGATCAGGCGTGGCCACCAGGTGTGCCGGAGCACCCGGAAGGGGCGCCGGGTGCTCCGGCACACCTGGTGACGCGCCCGGACGGGGCGCCGGGCGGCGGTGACCGTCCGGCGCCCCAGGGGAGGGGCTGCTCGACGCACCGGTCAGGGCTTCGGGGAGGTGTGCTTCGGAATGCCGCTCATCCAGTCACTGGCGGACGTCCAGGCGGCGGCGGTGACCGCCATGGCGACGGCGACCAGACCGAAGATGATCACCGCGGTGGGTACCGGGCTGTCGCCCCGCTCACCGTCACGGCGCAGCTCGGCCAGGCGGGCCGCCAGCGCGGCGTGCACGTAGTGGATGACGGACATGGCGTGCTCCTTCTCTCGGGGGTGGTTCACAGGCGGGCGATGAACGGGTAGATGACGAAGCCGAGCAGGACGAAGACGAGCAGGCTTCCGGGGATGTCGAGCTTGCTCGTCACCCGCTCGGCGCGGGTCAGGTTGTCGGTACGGATCTGGTCCCGCAGCGAGTCGGCGCGGCTGCGCAGCGTCTCGTGCACCTGGGCGCCCTCGCTGCCGGCCGAGCGCATGATCGCGCCCACGTCGCCCAGCTCGGGGATGCCGATCTTGTCCGCGAGGTCGCGCAGCTCGTCCCAGGGCGAGTGCATCTGCATCTGGGCCAGCCGCAGCGACTCCCGGATCCGATCGAAGACCCAGCCGTCGCAGACCGCCGCCGCCCGCTCCAGCGACTGCACCGGCCCGTGCGCGGCGGAGAGCTGCAACGCCACCAGGTCCAGGTAGGTGCAGACGGCGGCGCGGAACTCGTCCCGGGCCCGGTCGGCCTTGACCAGCACCGACCGGTGGGCGGTCAGTGCGCAGACCAGCGCCAACCCGATGCTGCCGAGCACCGGCACCACCACCGGCAGCCGTACGCCGACGGCCAGCAGCATCACCCCGAGCAGGGTCGGCGTGGCCAGCCCGATCAGGGCGGAGAGCAGCAGCGACAGGGCGTACCGCTCGGGGGTCTGGTCGATCAGCGCGAGCTGGCGGTGCGGTGGCCGCAACCATCGGGACAGCCCGGTCAGCCAGTCCAGTTGCCGGTCGGCCGGGCCGGCGCTGGCGGTGCCGGGCGGCTGGTGCAGCCGGCGCAGCGCCGGGCCGAGCGCCGGGGTCGCCGGTACCAGTTCCCGGACCACCAGGAAGACGCCGAACCCGACGGCCGCCCCACCGCTGACCGCGATGGCGAGCTGCCAGTTGAGGATCACGCGAGCACCTCCTCGCGGTCGGGCGCCGGCAGGAAGCGGGCCGGTCGCTGCGGCTGGCTCATCGACCGCACCCAGGCGAGCAGGCCGATGAAGGCCGCGCCGAGCACCGCCATCACCAGCTGCCCGAAGGGCGTGCCGTACGGCTGGACGTACTCGACGTTGACCAGGCCGTACGCGATGGTGGCCAGGGTCATGCCGGTGAGGAAGCGGACCGCGAACCGGGGTTGGGTGCGCTTCGCCTCGACCTCACGTCGGGTGGCCACCTCGCTCGCGGCGGCGCCGGCGATCGAGCCGAGCACGTCGCCCAGGCGTTCCCCCCGGTCGGTGAGGTGCAGGATCAGCGCGGCGACCACCTGGTCGCAGACCGGGTCGCCGATCTCGTCGGCGAAGGCGAGCAGGGCGGGCCGGGTCAGCCAGCCGGCCTGGAGGCGGGCGGCGAGCAGCCGTACCTCCTCCTGGATCTCCTCCGGCGCGGTGGCCACCGTGCCGGTGATCGCCGCCTGGAGGCCCTGGCCGGTGGTGGAGACGTCCTTGAGGCGGCGGGTCCACTCGCCGACCGCCTCGATCCGGGCGATGGCCCGCTGCTCCTCCTTACCGACGGAGAAGAGCCACGGCGTGCCCGGCACCGCGACGGCGACCAGCAGGCCGACCACCGGCAGGCCGGTGACCAGGAACGCCAGCGCCCCGGCGACCAGCGCGCCGATCAGCAGCGCCTGGTGGGTCCGCTGTTCGCGGGGTGTCGCGCCGGAGCCCTTCCACAGCCGGTCGACGCCCTTGCCGACACCCGGTGCGGCGCCCGGTGGGCGGCTGGTGCCGACGATCGCGACCACGGCCAGGATCAGCCCGGCGACGCAGGCGGCACCGGCCAGTACGGCGATCAGCTCCACGTTGTCCGGCACGGCGGTCACCGCTGTCCCAGTCGGGTGTGCCGGGGCCGCCGCCAGGCGCCGGTGCCCGCCTCGATCCACCGGCCCAGCAGCCGGGCGTCGTAGCCGACCCGCAGCAGTTGGGCGCGGATCCGTTCCGGCAGGTGCCGGGGCACCGCCCGACCGTCCGGCCCGGGGCCGAAGACGGTGGTGGTGGTGATCCGGTTGCTGTCGCCGACGCCGATGACCTCCTCGACGTGCGAGACGAAACGGTGCTTGCGGCCGCCGATCGCGGTCTCGTCCTCGACGGTGACGTAGACGATCAGGTCGAGGGCGTTGCCGGCCATCCGGCGGGCCTGGTCCACCGTCATCTCGCGGCCGTGCGCCAGCGCCAGCTCGATGATGCGTTCGCCGACCCCGCCCGGCGTACGGGCGTGGATCGTGCACATCGAACCGCGGCTGGTGGTCATGGCCTGGAGCATCGGGACGATCTCCCGCGAGCGGACCTCGCCGACGATGATCCGCAGGACGCCCATCCGCAGCGAGACGGGGATCAGGTCGGCGATGCTCACCTCGCCGGCCGGGCGCCCGTCCAGGCCGCGCTCGCCGTGCCCCTCCCGGGCCTCGAAGCTCATCACCGCCCGGTGCCGGTGTCCCCGGCGGGCGGGGAGCAGTTCCCGGCTCTCCTCCAGCAGCACGTACGGCTCGTCGGGCGGGATCTCGCTCATCAGGGCCCGGATGACGGTGGTCTTCCCGGCCCCGGCGAGACCGGCGACCATGATGTTCAGGCCGGCCCGCATGGCGGCGCGCAGGAAGTCGCGCAGCAGCGGGTCGATCATCTCGTCCAGGTCGCCCCGGGCCCCGGCGATCTCGTCCAGGGTCACGTCCAGGGTGTTGTGCTTGCGGATCACCGCGTACGGGCGGTGGCTGACCAGGAACACGGCCGCGAGCCGGCTGCCGTCGGGCAGTTGCAGGTCCAGGGTGGGCTTCGAGGTGGACAGCGACCGTTCGGTGGCCCCGGCGCGGCGGGCCGCCGCCTGGAGGATCTCCACCAGCTCGTCGTCGCTGTCGGCGATCGGGTCCACCCAGTCCACGCCGCCGCCGTGCCGGGTGATCCGCACCTGGTCGCAGCCGAGGATGTGGACCTCCTCGATGGTCCCGTCGACCAACAGCGTCTGTAGCCGGCCGAGGCCGGCCAGTTCGGCGGTGACCTGGTCGAGCAGGAGCCGTTCCTCGCCGGCCGCCATCGGGGTGCCGGACCGGCGGATCGCGTCGGCGTACTCGGACACCACCGCCACCGCCAGCCGGGCCCGCTCGACGTCCTCGGCGTCGGCGTCGAACTCCCGGCCGCGCTGCCACAGGGTGAGCCGTTCGCTCAGCTCCCGGCGCAGCTCGCGGACCACCTGGAAGTCGACCCGGCGGCTCGGTGGTTCCGGTGCGGGCGCGACCACCGGGGCGGTGGCGACGGCGGCCTGGTGCCGGCCGTTGGTCGGGGTCAGCGGCGGCGCGATCGAGGTCACGGCCGGCGCCTGCCGGCGGGGGTCGGTGGAGACCGGCTCAAACCGCATCCGGCACCCCCTGCGCCACCGGCCACGCGAGCCGGGCCCGCCGCCGGTCCAGCAGCGACCCGACCGGCACCTCCAGGGCCCCGGCCGCGCGCATCAGCGGCCGTCCGGCCCGCACCGTGCCACCCAGGCTCAACACCTCGGCGGTACGCGGGTCACGCGGCATCCGGCCGATCACCGCCAGCCCGAGGGCGCGGCTGATCTCGCCGTCGGAGTGCCCGTCGCCGACCACCAGCAGCCGCAGCGTGCCCGGCGGCACCCGGTGCTCGGCGAAGTCGCTGCCGATCGCCCGGGCCATCGCCTTGGTGCCGGAGAGGTCGGGCAGTCGCGCGCCGCTGACCAGCAGCACCACCGAGGCGGCACGCAGGATCGGCCACGGTGTGCCGGGCACGTGCAACCGCCCGCAGTCGACGAGCACGTCGTACCCGGGGTCGCCCCGGTCGAGGGCGGTGAAGAAGTCGGCGAAGCGTTGCCACAGCGGGATGACGCTGCCGGCCTGGGCGGGGTCGACGACTCCGGGCAGCAGCAGCCGTTCCCGTTTCGGGGCGTCCAGGTCGACCAGCTGGGACCAGAAGGCGGTCTCCAGGTTGCCGTCGCGCAGCTCACCGACGGCCAGTTCGCCGATGCCCCGTGGTCCGTCGAGCGCCCCGCCCAGGTAGCCGGCGAGGATCGAGCCGCCGGCCGGGTCGGCCTCGACCAGCACCAGCCGGCGGTGCCAGGTCAGCGCGCAGGCCAGCGCGGACGTGGTGACACCGGGCGAGCCCTTGGCCGCGACCAGCGCGATGACCGCCATGCTCAGGCCGCCTCGGTGAGGACGACCGCGATCCGGTCCTGCGCGGAGAGCGCCACGACGGCCGGTACGTCCCGGACGGCGAGCGCCAGGTAGACCACCGACTTGTCGCCGTTGCCGGTGGGGGCGGTGTCGATGACGGTGGCGGTGAAGCGGGTGGCGACCCCGGCCGGAGTGTCGTCGTCGGAGTCCGGGGTGCTGACCAGCAGCACCTTGTCGCCGGGGTGCAGTGTGCGGGCGGGGACCTCGGCCGGGTCGAGCCCGAGGGCGAGCTGCTGCTGCCCGGGGCCGAGCAGCGGGTCGTCGGTGAGCTGGTCGTCGGTGAGCAGGGTGCCCGGTACCAGCGACACGGCGGCCCGCTTGCCGACGATCTCGTCGAGCCGGCCGGCGGACACCGGGGCCAGTCCCCGGCCGCCGGCCACCTGGACGGTGATCAGGTCGTCGGCGGCGACCGTGCGACCGACCTCGACCGGCCGGGCGACCGCGAGGTAGCTGCCGGTGGCCCGCACCGAGGTGACCGCGAACGCCGCCCCCAGCCCGCCGAGGGCGATCAGCAGCACCGCCAGCCCGAGCAGCCCGGGCCGCATCCTGCGTTGCCGCACCACCTTCGGTGGGCTGACCGGGGCGTCCACCGGTCCGGTCCCGTTGCGCGTCGCCAGGCTCACTCTGCCACCACCTGTAGTTCGTTGATCCGGATCGTCGCCGCGTCGCTGGTCCTGGTCTGCCGGAAGGGGGGACTCTGCTCCACGCCGCGGGCCCACCAGCGCACCGTCCAGTGGGTCACCGCGAAGACCCGGTACCGATCGGCCTTCGCGTAGCCCTTGTGGTAGCCGCAGTCCGGGGACTTCTTGCCGGCGTGCGGGCCGTCGGCCTCGTAGGGCGTGCCGGCGCCCTTGCAATCCTGCTTGTCGCCGTTGCCCATGTACCAGACGACCCGGTCGACCTTCGCCTCGATACGGACGGTCAGGCCGCGGTCGGTCACCCGCTTGCGGATCGGACCGAAGTACTCCCGGCCGCCGCTGGCCCACATCCAGACCGGCAGGCCGACCAGGCCGGGACCCTTGTCCTTGTCCGGCGCGATGGCGATCCTCGGGCGCTCCAGTCTGATCGACGCCAGCGCCCGGCGGGCCAACTCCTCCGGGTCCGGTGGCGCGCCGAAGCCGGGCGGTGGGCTGGCGAGCAGGACCTCGTTCTGCTCGCCCACGGCGCCGCCGTTGCAGCTCTGCACATACCACCGCTGCCCCTCGGGCGGCACGCTCGGCTGCGGCTCGGCGACCTTGTAGTAGCAGCCGTCGCTGTTGTTGAACCAGCCGAGCACGTCGTCGTAGCAGGCGATGACGCGGCCGTTCCACATGCACTTCCCGCCGCCGCCGCCACCGCCGCCGTCCCCGCCCCCGTCGTCCCCGCCGTCGCCGGGATCGCCGGGGTCACCCGGGTCGTCGTCCCAGACGTTGCAGTCGAGCTGACCGGGCGGGCACTCCGCTCCGGGCGGACCGGCGTGCGCGGGCACCCCGACCGTCGCGGCGAGCAGCGCGGCCAGGGCGAGCGGCGCGATCCCCCGTCGCCCGGCCCGCCGGCTCAGCACGGCTGGTCCTGGTGAGCGGCGCCGGCGCTGATCAGCCACCGGCCGTCGGGATAGCGGGTGGCGGTGGCGGTGACCAGGTGCCGGGTGCCGCGGGTGCCGGGAACGACCTTCTGGTCACGCGCGTAGACGAGCTGGTAGCCGGTCGCGTCCAGGCAGTCCTGGATCTCCACGGTCGGCGGGACGGTGTCCAGGCTGACCGAGACCACGGCCGGGTCGGAGACCAGCTTGCCGGTGCGTACCGCGCCGTTCCGTTTCGCCTGCCGAATGCTCAACCGGAGTCGGGTCAGCAGTGGATCACCCACGAAGGTGGACAGTTCGGGAAGATGGGGATCGCTGCGGCCGCTCGCCTCACGGGACGCGGTGAGATATCCGGAATAAGCGGCCAGTGCCGCCTTTCCCGCCGCGAGTTCCGCTGTTTTCCGGTCGGTTCGGGCCGGTGCGGCGTCGGCCGCCGCGGTGCCGGCGGACGTGTCGTCGCCGCCGCCGCAGGCCGTGCTGGAAACGACCGTAGCGGCCACGACCAGGCAGGTTGACCAACGGCGAAGCTGCCGTCCTCGCACTGTCGTGCCTCCTCAGTGGCAACCCGGGGCCGCGTGGCGGCGGCCGGCGGGCATGCGGAAGTGCGGCCGAATGAACACATCCGAACCCGCCCCGTGCGCTGCCGCATTTACCGATACAGATCTTCTGGTGAGCCAGATCCTTTTTTCGTCCGGTTGTCTCGTCATGGGTTGCATCACACCCAAGGGGCGAGCATAGGCTGACGCCCGCCGATGCAACAGAGGCAATTCAACCGGATACTCTCCGTGATGACGGGTGGTGGTGGGGCATGGTTGCGGGCAGGTTGCGACGAGCCGTCCGGCCGATGTGCGCGGGTGTCGGGCCGGGTCGACGCGCCCCCTTCCGGGGCATCCCCCGCGGTCGCCCGCCGAGGGGTCGGCTCCACCCCGAACGTCGGTCGATGTCCCGTTTGTCCCTCGGCCGTCCGGCTGTCCCGGCGGGGCCGGGTGGCGACGCGACCGTCCGACCGCATCCGTCCGGGCCGGCGTCCGGTCGCGCCGGAGTCCGGGGCGACGACGCCCCGGCCCGTTACAGATCTTCGCCAGTCGAACTACCCTCCGTGTCCGCCCCGGCGGCACCCGACGGCGAGGCGGCGGAACGATGAGCGATCCGGCAACCACCCGGGCCGTCCCCGGGCCCCGGTCCGGGGGCACTTCGGGAACCGGGAGGACGCGGTGGTCGTACCGCTGGGGGTTGCTCGCCGGCACGCCGGCGCTGCGGCTCGCGGCGCTGCGGCACGCCGTACCGTCGGGGTCCCCGGGCCGGAGAGGGTGCGATGCCTGCGGCGCGCCGATCGGCCTGGACCGGCCGTGGCCGGCGCTCGGCCCGACCGCCCGCTGCGGACGGTGCCGGACCCGGGTCGGCCCACCGCCGGGCGCGGTGGAGGCCGCGACCGTTCTCGCCGTCGCGGTTCTGGCGCTGGTCGGACCGCCCGTCGGTGAGCTGGTGGCGACGGCCTGGTGGCTCGGCTGGATGGTGCCGCTGGTCCTGGTCGACGCGGCCGTGCACCGGCTGCCGGACCGGTTCACCGCGCCGGCCGCGCTCGGCACCTGGCTGCTGCTCGGGGTGGCCGCGCTGACCGGCGCGGGAGCAGCACCCTGGTGGCGGGCGACCGCCGCCGGGCTCGGACTCGGGCTGTTCTTCGCCACCACCACGCTGTTGCTCGGGCGGCGCGGGTTCGGCCTCGGCGACGCCAAGCTCGCGGTCGGTGCGGGGATGCTGCTCGGCTGGTACGGCTGGGTGTTCCCGGTGTTCGGGCTGCTGGCGGCGTGCGGGCTGGCCGCGCTGGTCGCCGCCGGCCTGCTGGTGGCCGGCCGGGTCCGCTGGTCCGGTCACCTGCCGTTCGGCCCGTTCCTGGTGCTCGGCACGGTGGCCGCACTGCTGCTGGCCACCCGACCCTGACCCGCCCGGCCCGACCCATGAGTCGCGTCACCCGCCGGCCGGGCGGCGTTTAGCGCGGGCCCGCGGGTGGAAAACCGTCCGGACCACCGCGCGGCGCGCGATGGTCGGCGGCCCGTTCGGGGTTCAGCGACCTCACAGCCGGCTCTGCTTCGGTGGCCTGGTACGCCGGACACCGCAGGAGGCGCCGTGCAGCCCATCGCCGATCGACCACCGACCGCGCCGGCGACGCCGGGCGACGAACGCTGGCGGATCCGGCGTACGGCCGACGACCTGGAGCGGATCGGCGAGATCGAATCGATCTTCGCGTTGTCCAACGGGTGGGTGGGCTGGCGTGGCGCCCTCGACGAGGGCCGGCCCTACGGGATGCCCGGCACCTACCTCAACGGACTGTACGAGCGGCGGGAACTCAGCTATCCCGAGGACGGGTACGCCTTCCCGCAGGAGAGCGACACCGTGGTCAGCGCGCCCAACGCGGCCCTGGTCCGGCTGTGGGTGGCCGGCGAGCCGCTGGACCTGCGCACCGGCACCGTCCGGGCGCACGACCGGGTGCTCGACCTGCGCGCCGGCACGGTGGAACGGCTCACCGAGTGGATCTCCCCGGCCGGGCACGGCGTACGCGTGCGCAGCACCCGCCTGGTGTCGCTGCCCCGGCGTCCGATCGCCGCCGTCCGGTGGAGCGTCGAAGCACTGGACGCGCCGGTGGAGGTCCGGGTCTGCGCCGACCTGCTGGCCAACGAGCGGGTGCCCGAGCGCGGCGACGACCCGCGGGCCGCGTCGGTGCTCACCGACCCGCTGACCGCCGAGTACCGCCACTCCGAGGGGCACGACGGCGTGCTGGTGCACCGCACCGGCCGCAGCGGGCAGCGGGTCGCGGTGGCGGTCGCGCACCTCGTGGACGCCCCGGACGGCTTCGCCGACGGGGTGGACTGCGCACCGGACCGGCTGCGCCTGTCGGTGTCCGGGACGCTGCGGCCGGAGCGGCGGCTGGAACTGACCCGGTTCGCCGCGTACGAGTGCACGCCGGTCGACGGCGCGTCCCCGCAGGACCTGGCCGGTCAGGTCGTCGCAGAGGCCGACGCGGCCCGCGCGGACGGATTCGACGCCCTGCTCGCCGCGCAGCGGGCCACCCTGGACGCCGCCTGGGAGACGGCCGACGTGGTGCTCGACGGCGACGACGAACTCCAGCAGGCGACCCGGTTCGCGATGTTCCATCTGATCCAGGCCGGTCGCGCGGACGGCGACCGGACCATTCCGGCGAAGGGGCTGACCGGCAACGGTTATGACGGCCACGTCCTCTGGGACACCGAGGGCTACGTGCTGCCGGTGCTCACGTACGTGGCTCCGGAACTGGCCCGGTCGGCGCTGCGGTGGCGGTACGCGCACCTGCCGCAGGCGCGCGAGCGGGCGGCGGAGCTGCGGCTGCCCGGCGCCACCTTCCCGTGGCGGACGATCGGCGGCGAGGAGTGCTCCGGGTACTGGCCGGCCGGCACCGCCGGACTGCACGTCAACGCCGACATCGCCGACGCGGTGCTGCGCTACGTGGCGGCGACCGGCGACCGGGAGTTCCTCGCCGGGCCGGGGGTGGAGATGCTGGTGGAGACCGCGCGGCTCTGGCACGGGTTCGGGCACTGGTCCGACACCGGCGCCTTCCACCTGCACGGGGTCACCGGCCCGGACGAGTACGCCGCGCTCGTCGACGACAACGTCTTCACCAACCTGATGGCCCGGCGCAACCTGCGCGGCGCCGCCGACGCCGTCGAGCGGCACCCCGAGGCGGCGGCCCGGCTCGGGGTCGACCCGGCCGAGGTGGCCGGTTGGCGGGCCGCCGCCGACGCGGTCTTCCTCCCGTACGACCGCAAGCTCGACGTGCACCAGCAGACCGCCGGTTTCACCCACCAGCCCGAGTGGGACTTCGCGAACACCGGCGAGGACGACTACCCGCTGCTGCTGCACTTCCCCTACCTGGAGCTGTACCGCAAGCAGGTGGTGAAGCAGGCCGACCTGGTGCTGGCCATGCAGCGCTGCCCCGGCGAGTTCACCGCCGACGAGAAGGCCCGCAACTTCGCCTACTACGAGGCCCGGACGGTCCGCGACTCCTCGTTGTCGGCCTCCCCGCAGGCGGTCATCGCCGCCGAGGTCGGTCACCTGGACCTGGCGTACGACCTGTTCGCCGAGGCGGTCCTGCACGACCTCGCGGACCTCGGCGACAAGACGTCCGACGGCCTGCACCTGGCGGCCCTGGGCGGGGCGTGGCTGGCCCTGGTGCAGGGCTTCGGCGGGATGCGCGACGACCGGGCGGTGCTCTCCTTCGACCCCCGGCTGCCCCGGCAGATCAACCGGCTGGTGTTCCACCTGCGCTGGCACTCGCACCGGCTGCGGGTGACCCTCACCCCGGACGAGGCCCGCTACGAGCTGCCCGACGCCGACCCGGACACCGGCATCGAGGTGTGGCACCACGGCGAGCGGATCCGGGTGACCGGCGCGGAGCCGGTGACCCGCCCGATGCCGCCGGTCCCCGACCCGGGCCCGGAACCCCCGTCCCCGCCCGGCCGCCGCCCCCAGGTGAAAGGAAGGGCACCTTCTTAACGCCTCCGGTAGAGGAAGGGCCCCTTATTAACACGCGCGATCGCAGGAGCCGACGCGGCTAGGGTGGCCCGGTGCCCGACCTCCAGCCGCTCGCCGCGCACCACGCCGACGCCCTGCTCGCGTTCGAGCGGGAGAACCGGGCGTGGTTCGCGCGCGCGGTGCCGGACCGGGGCGACGACTACTTCACCGGCTTCGCCGCGCGGCACGCCGCGTTGCTCGCCGAGCAGGCGACCGGCGGATGCCGCTTCCACCTGCTGCTCGACGACGACGGCACGGTCCTGGGCCGGTTCAACCTGGTCGACATCGCGGACGGAGCGGCCGAGCTGGGCTACCGGGTCGCCGAGCGCGCCGCCGGGCGCGGGCTCGCCACCGAGGGCGTACGCCGGACCTGCGCACTGGCCCGAGCCGGGTACGGCCTGACCCGGCTGACCGCCGAGACCACCCTGGACAACCCCGCCTCCCGGGCGGTGCTGCGGCGGACCGGCTTCGTAGCGGTCGGCCCGGTGTCACTCGACGGGCGCCCCGGGCTGCGGCACGTTCGTGACCTGACCGCCGACGACTGACGCCCCGGACATCCGCTGCCGGATCTCCTCCAGCGCTTCGACGGCGTACGCCCAGTTGTGGCACTTGAAGCTGCGCAACCCTTCGATCGGGGTACGACAGTCGGCGCAGTTGACCCCGGCGATGGCCGCCGGCACCTCGGTGTTGACGTACTTGCGCTCGCCGAGGATCACGGTCGCGATCATCATCCGGTCGTGCACGCCGGACAGCGCCGAGGACACGATGTCGTACCAGGTCACCCGGCGACCGCACTTCGGGCAGTCCGGGTCGTCGCCGCTGACCCAGAGCGGGGCGCCGATGCTGCGCAGCGGTATGCCGAGAAGTTTCTCGATGCGGCGTACGTCCGACTCGGGCGTCGTCCAGCGGTGCCGCCCGGGTAGGGAGGCGGGTGAGTCGTACACGGCGCGGAACAGGACCGGGTCGACCTCCACGGTCTTGCGCTGACTGGTCATCGACGTGCCTCCTCGGTCCGGGGTTCCACCGTCGCCGCGGCTGACGGCCGGCTTCAACCGGATCAACGACACGGCCGGCCGGGGGTGGTCGTGCCGGTCGCCGGTTCCGGCCGATCGGGAAGGGGACTGCGGGACAGAGACCGGACTGCCATCATGGTGACCGCCCTGACCGCCGTTCACCGGCCGTCGGGCACCGCCGTGGACCGTCCGCGGCAACGGGGAACGGGGAGATCAATGCGTTACGCAAGGTCCACTGTGCTTGGCGCTGCGCTGGGTGTGATCGCCGCGACGGCGCTGGCCGTGGCCCCGGTCCAGGCCGCACCGGCCGCCGCCGAATCGACCGCCAGCGTCGCCGACCGGCTCGTCCTGGAGCCGACCGAGCGGGGCTACCGGGGGTCGCTGGAGGCCGAGGTGACCTACCAGGGGTCGGAGCCCGGCCGGGCCAGGTACGTCATCACCGAGCCGGTGCCGCACTCGTACGTGAACCTGGAATGGGGTATCTCCTGCTACAGCGGCGGGACGGCTCTGCCGGACGGCCGGATCCGGGTCGAGTGCGACGTCCCGGGCGGGGAACTCCAGCCGGGGGAGCGCCGGGCCTTCACCATCGATTTCGAGGTCCTGACCAAGGTCCAGCCGTACGCCATGAAGGCGGTGAACGGGCGGCTGGCCGTCAAGGTGGACGGCACCACCGTCACCAACGAGTCGTTCCGGACCCGCTTCCGGTCGTCGACCGGTTCGCTGCGTGACCCCCAGCCGTACGTCCGGGACACCGAGTCCGACGCGACCCTCACGTCGGTCGGCGACCTGACGCTGGTCCGCCAGCCGGACGGGGACTTCGTGGGCCGCCTGCCGGTGCGGGTGCGCTACAACGGCGACGCTCCGCACTGGAACCTCAACTTCGTCACCTCGGGCCTGCCCGAGGGGGTCTACGAGTCGTACACCGACCCGGCGGACGGCTGCGCCCACTTCTGCGTGCCGGGCGGCCAGTTCATGGAGGACGAGGAGCGCGACTTCGACGTGATCTTCCTGGCGCCGGCCGGGACGCCGCTCGGCGACCTGGGCGAGGCGGGCCTCGAGGTGCAGGTCGACTGGGGCAACAGGGCGGACGCCAACCCCGCCGACAACGCCGGTTCGTTCTCGGTCACGGCGGTCGACGCGGCCTGACCGGCAACCGCACGAGGCCCCGTCCGCAGTGGTGGACGGGGCCTCGTCGCGTTCGCGGGATCGGTGGTGTTCTGGACGGTTCAGTCCGGCGGCCAGGTGGTCAGGACGGCGTCGAGGGCGTCCAGCGACAGCCGCCAGGAGTCGTCCGCCGTACGCGGATGATGCCGGAACCCGCCGGCGCGCTCCAGACTGACGTAGCCGTGCAGGGTGCTGTGCAGGAAGCGCACCGCGTCCGTCTGGGCGGGTTCGGTCAGCGCGTAGCCTCGGAGGATCGCCCGGGTCAGCTCGGCGTGCCGGCGTGCCGCGCTGCCGGCCGGCGACTCCGGGTCGATCTCGATCTGGGCGGCGGCGTACCGCCCCGGGTGGCGCCTGGCGTAGTCGCGGTAGGCGTTTGCGAAGGCCACCAGCGCGTCCTTGCCGGCGCGACCGGCCAGGGCCTCCGCCACCCGGTCGGCCAGCTCGGTCAGGGCCAGCGCCGCCAGCCTCATCCGCAGGTCCTGCACGTTCCGGACGTGCGAATAGAGGCTCGCGTCCCGTACGTCCAGGCGGCGGGCGAGCGCCGAAACGGTCAACTGGTCGAATCCCACCTCGTCCGCCAGGTCCGCCGCGGCGTGGACCAGGCGTTCGACGGTCACTTTTTCGCGTACCACATGCCCTCCTACCTAGGACCTCTAGGCTAACGCATAGTTGTTTGCACCTCCAGCCTGGGCGAGCTAGCTTGAGGACATGGTTCCTTTGACCGAGCACGACATCCGCGCGTCATTCGTCAACTGCACGAAGGGCGAGACGAAGCGCCTGGCCCTGCCCCGGGACCTGACCGAACGCCCCTGGGCCGACCTGGACTTCCTCGGCTGGCAGGACCCCGCCGCACCCCAGCGGGCCTACCTCGTCGTCGAGTCCGACCAGGGGCCGGTGGGGGTGGCGCTGCGACTGGCGGCACCTTCCGCCGGGCGGGCCCGGCGCAGCATGTGCTCGCTGTGCCTGACCAACCACTCCGGTGACGGGGTGTCGCTGATGACCGCCCGCAAGGCGGGGCCGGCCGGGCAGCAGGGCAACTCGGTGGGTGTCTACATCTGCACCGACCTCGCCTGCTCGCTCTACCTGCGGGGCCGGAAACAGACCGGCCTCGGCGGTCGACTCCACGAGTCGATCACGCTGGCCGAGAAGATCGACCGGACCCGGACCAACCTGGCGGGCTTCCTGGACAAGGTGGTCACGGGCTGACGGTGGGCGGGGATCAGGTCGACGAGAAGCCGCCGTCGACGAAGATCGTCTGACCGGTCAGATAGGCGCAGGCGTCGCTCGCCAGGAACACCGCCACACCGGTGAAGTCGGCCAGCTCGCTGTTGCGGCCGATCATCGTGCGGCGGGCCATCGCCTCGGTCCGCACCGGATCCCGGAACACCGCCTCGTTCAGCGGGGTGTGCACGAAGCCCGGGGCGATCGCGTTGACGCACACCCCCCGCGCCGACCACGCCTCGGCCTGGGACCGGGTGAGGGCGGCCAGGGCAGCCTTGGACACGCCGTACGCCCCGCTGTTGCCGAAGGCCCGCACCGCCTGCTGGGACACCATGTTGATGATCCGGCCCCAACCGTTCGCGGCCATCGCCGGACCGAACCGCTGCCCGAGCACGAAGGGCGCGTCGAGGTTGACGCCCATGGTGCGATCCCAGTCGCTCTCGGACAGCTCGTCCAGGTGCGGCCGAAGGTTGATGCCGGCGGAGTTGACCAGGATGTCCGGGGCGCCGTGCCGGGCGAGCAACTCGTCGGCCACCCGGTGCAGGTGGGCGCGGTCGCCGAGGTCGGCGCTGAGCCAGTCGGCCGAGCCACCCGTCGCCCGCAGCGCCTCGGTGGCCGCGCGCAGCCGCTCCGGGCGGCGGGCCACCAGCACCACGTCCGCGCCGGCCCGGCAGAGTGCGTCCGCGACGGAGCGGCCGATACCCGAACTCCCTCCGGTGACGACGGCCCGGCGTCCCCGCAGGGAGAACAGGCTGTCGATGAAGCCGTCCACCACCGCACTCCTCCACCTCGACGTACCGCAACCGGACCGTACTCAATCGAGTCGCCCGGTGGGGGCCGGATGTGACAGTGGGTCGGGTCAGTCCCCGGCGATGGCGTCGAGGCGTGCCCGGTCGGCCACGACGATTCCCCGGTCCGTCAGCGTGACCGCGCCGGCCTGAGCGAGCCGGGCCAGTGCCCGGTTCACCGTGACGCGACTGAGGCCGAGTACGCGCGCCAGCTGCTCCTGCGATCCGCGCCAGGCGACCCGCTGTTCCCGGTTCTGCTCGTGCAGCCACCGAGCGACCCGGGCCACGGCCGGCATCGTGGCGACCTGGGCCAGCCTCCGTCGGGCGGTCATGGCGTCCCGTGCGAGCTGGCCGAGCACGTGCCCGCGTACCGCCTGTTCCTCCTCCAGCAGCCGCAGGAAGGCGGCGCGAGGCAGTAGTCGCGCGGAAACCGTGGTCATCGCCAGCAACCCGGTCGAGGGTGGACGACCGTCGAGCACCGCGGGCTTGTCCACGATCGCCGGAGCGGTCCACCGCTCGGGCCACATCTCGGCCCCGGTGGACCTGACGTGCGTGGCCACCACCGTTCCCGACAGGAGGAACACCACGGAGCGCGCCACCGCGCCGGCCGGCCGCAGCACGGCACCCGCGGGGAAGCGCACCAGTCGTGTCTGGCTCGCCAGCGCCTCCAGCGCGGTGGTTGGGAGAACGCGCAGTGCCGGTACCGAAGCCAGGGAACTCATGTATCAACTGATACCGCGTCCCGCGGTCGCGCGACCCTAGCCTGCCGGAATGTGGATCGTCGAGTTACGTTTCCTTCCCACCCCCGAGCGTCTGGCGGCACGTCCGGCCCACCGCGACCAGCTGGCTGCCCTGCACACCCAGGGTGTCGTCCGGATGGCCGGGCCCCTCGCCGACGACACCGGAGCGGTGATCGTCCTGGATGCGCCCGATCGGGAGACCGTCGACGCGATCCTCGCCGCCGACCCCTACTTCGCCACCACCGGCGTCGACGTCGACGCGGTTCGTCAGTGGCATCCGTTCCTGCGGTAGCCGCGACCGAACGTCAGGGACCACCCGACCGCCCGCGCCACCCTACGATCTGCCCCATGCGTCGAGTCGCGCCGGTACTGGCCCTCCTGCTCCTGTGCGGTCTGTCCGCCTGCACCTCCGAAGCCGAGCCGGAGGAGGGTGCATCCACCACGTTGACCGTGCTGCTGGACCCTGACGTGACGACCGCGCAGAAGACCGCGGTGGAGCAGCGGTTGCGCGCGATGCCGAGCGTGGCGGACGTCGTCCTGAAAACCCGCGACCAGGCGTACGAGAGGATCCGCGAGGACTCACCGGACCTGCTGGCGGACGTGAAGCCGGAGCACCTGCCGGAGTCCTTCAGCGCGACGGTCACGGACGCGTCGGTCGCCGAGGCGGTCAATCTGGTGATGGGTACGGTCGCCGGCGTCGAGTGGGTGGGGCTCACGATGGCCGAAGCCGATCCCCTGCCGACCCGGATCGGGGCGATCGTCCGGCTGGAACCGACGGTCACCGGAGAACAGCGCGCCGCCGTGGAGGAGGCCGTCCGGGCGCTGCCCCACGCGGAATCGGTCGAGTTCGAGGACCGCGACGCCGCCTACGCGCGACTGCGTGAGCAGTGCCAGGGCAAGGGCGACCTCGCCGCGCAACTGGACTCGCGGATGACCCGCCCTTCACTGCGGGTCACACTCGGCATGAAGGGCAGGGGCGAGACCGATCTGCCCGGGATCGGACGTCTCGACGGCGTCGAGGGGCTGCACCTGGTGCCGGTGGCGATGCTCTGAGGCGCACCGGCACGTGCGAGAAGGCGGAACGCTACCTGTCCGAGCCGGTCAGCCCGTCCCGGAGCTCGGCCGCCATCTCCTGGGCGGGGCTCCCCCGACCGGCGGCAGGAGCATTGACGCCGGATCGCATGATGGATGCGCTTCGCACCGCCTCACGTTCCGGATCGGAAGATGACATGCCTGTGCTACGCCGACGCCGACAATCCGGGGCGGCCGTTTTCCTTCTTGCGAGCATGGTCACCATCGGCATGGCCGGGTGCACATCACGGCACGGTGAGTGGACCCCGCAGCCGACCACCGGAACCGTGCCCACGGTGGCACCGCAGCAGCTCCGCAACGCGGTGTCGGTGCAGGTGGTCGCCCGAATAGACGAGGCCGTCTGCGCCGAGGGCGGAGGCGGGTTGCCGGGCCCGGGCGCAGACGGGGACTGGTGCTACTTTCTTGACCCCGGTCTCACGTTGACCCAGGCCGAACGAGTTGAGCTGCAACAGACTCCGCTCGGCGAGTTCGTCGTGGTGGTGACGCTGCTGCCAGAAGAACGCGCCCAGTTCGCTGCCTGGACGACGCGAGCTGCCGGGCGTCAGATTGCCATCAGCGTCCAGGAGCGAGTCTTGGTCGCGCCTGAGCTCCGTGAACCGCTCAGCGGCGACGCTGTCCATATCTTCGGCATTGCCGAGGCTGACGCGCGGACCCTGCTGCGGCAGCTGTCCGGCTGAGGCTCAGCCCTCACCTGCCCTTGCGGCCGCCCCCGGTCATCAGCTCGCCGGCATGAGCCGTGTCGTCAGCTCACCCGCTGCTGGTGAGCATGCGAACCGATAACCGCAGGCCCGGGTGATCGAAGACGCGAGGAGCCATCGACTCGTCAAGCACGACACCGTCCGGCTGGAAGACGGCATCGATGTCACGAGTCGCCCGGCGCGCGCCGTAGGCCAGCGCCGTCGCTACGTCGTCGACAGGGCCCGTGGTGCGGTGACGGGGGCGGGTGACGCTGCCAGGGCACGGTGATCCTCGACCTGCCGGCCGCCATGGGGTTGCCCACCACACCCGCGAAGGCATCGTCGAAGAGGCGGCCGGGAACCTGTGCGGGTGGGCTCCACAAGGGGATACCGAATCCGGCCGGCTACCGATAGTGTCCACGGATCGCACCGCCCGTTCATCCGGAGGGCTCCGTCATGAGTTTCGGACTTCCGTGGCTGCCCCGAACGGTGGCCACCGTACTGCTTCTTCTCGGAGGAGTCGGCGTGCCGGCCACGCCCGCCTCGGCGTCGCCGGCGGGCGCGGACGTCACTGTCGACCTCGCCGGCGGGACGATTCCACTGGGGATTACGAAGAAGACGCTTCACCTGAAGCTCAGCAACCGGGGCGACGCGACCCCGGCCCAGGTCGTCGTCCGGGTCGACGCGTCGGAGCTGGACGAGTCCAGTTTCAAGATCAGTCTCTGGCCGACCGGCGGGCTGGCCGAGTGCGACGGCGATTTCATCGGTTGGTACTGCAACCTGCTGCCGGATCAGCTTCCGGGGCCGGGCGAGACGGTGGAGCTTCCCGTCGTCGCCACCGTCCAGACCGAAGAGCCGCTCGCGGGACGGATCAAGGTGACGGTCGAGGTCAAGCCGGTCGACACGAACCCGGCCGACAACACGCAGTGGTTCCCGATCGAGGTGGTGGATCACCCCGAAGCCGACCTTTCGGTGGTGGCGCCGGACGTGACGCAGTCGGTGCGGATCGCTGCCGACGGCAGCCTCGCATCCACCGGCACGTTGAATCCGGGCGAGACGGGCGCGGTGCGCTACACGATCGCCAACCAGGGGCGGAAGCCGGTCGATGGCGTCAAGGTCGAGCTGCGCTTGCCTCCCCGCGCTACGTTCACCAGGCCGCCGGGTGAATGCGTCCTCGGTGACGCCGGGCGTGCGGCGGTCTGCACCTACGACCGGCTGGCCCTCGTCCCTGTCGACCAGGACACCGCCCCGAACGACCAGTTCCACTCCGCCGTCGAGCTGTACCACCTGGTGACCGTGTCGGCCGACACGAAGGCGCCGGTCACGTTGCGAAACGGGACCGTCCGGGTCGAGAGCGTGAGCGATCCGCGGTCAGACCGTTCGAACCGGGCGCGGAGCGACCTTCCCACGAACGCCGTCGCCGTACGGGCGGTCGATGTGGACGACAGCGACAACCAGGACGGGTTCGCGGTCGTCGTGGCCGCGAACAGCAGCGGCGGAGGTAGGGGCGGGGACCCCGGTGACGGTGGTGGCGCTGGTGGTGGCGGCATCTTGCCGATCACCGGTTTCCCGGCCGGGCTGACCGCCGGGAGCGGCCTCGCCATGCTGGTGGGTGGCGGCGCGCTGCTGCTCCTGGCCCGGCGTCGCCGGGCCGTCCGATGACCGTCGACGGGTGACCTGGAGATCTACACGGTGGCGTCGTCGGCGGCCAACCGCGACGTCCCGCACGGTGGCCGGGTGTATGAGGTCCCGCTCGACCGCGTCGCCCTCCTCAAGCGCCGCGATCGAGCGGCGCAGGGTGCCCTGCGTCTCGTCCTGGTAGACCTGGCGGGGGATCCACGGGTGCTGCTGCGCTCGCAGCGGTACGAATCATGATCACGGCGCAAGCGGCTCCCCGAAGGGGCGCCGAGGTGCGGAGGAGTGGGCTGGAGGTACCACCATGCGAACCACGTGGCGGCCATCGCCGGTGACCCATTGCCGCTGCGGATGTGCAGGTCAGGAGCGCGGCTCGGCGGCCCGGCGCAGGATCAGGCGATCTGACGGAGATCGCTGCCG
Organism: Micromonospora endolithica; assembly: GCF_003626595.1. Classification (GTDB taxonomy): domain Bacteria; phylum Actinomycetota; class Actinomycetes; order Mycobacteriales; family Micromonosporaceae; genus Micromonospora; species Micromonospora endolithica. The sequence continues at coordinate 127,280 of NZ_RBAK01000003.1, forward strand.
TAGTCGAAGATGATCCGCATACGGGCGCCCAGCGCTCGAGCGTACCGGCTCAGGGTCGCGACCTCGTTGGCCTCCAGGTCGCCGTTCTCAATCTGGCTGACCCGGCCCGGCGTGACCCCCATCAACTCGGCCACCTGCCGCTGAGTGAGACCGAGCCGCTTACGCTCCTCGGCGAGGTGGAACGCGCTGACCCACGCCTCGGTACGGGCGCGCTCCACATCGAGCGCGTCGTCGTCCCCGTCGTGCAACTCGGCACGGATGTCGTCCCAGTCATGGAAGTCGCCCATCAGCCCTCCCTCCGCTTCCTCTCAAAGGCGAGCCAGCCCTCGTACGCGACCTCGGCGACCGGGATCGCTTCCTCATACCATCGAGACCAGTCGCCGGCCTTGTTGCCGGCCACCAACAGCACCGCCTGCGACCAGGGATCAAAGACGAACAGAACCCGGATGGCTACGTCCCGCCCAGACCTTGGTCGCAGCTCCTTGAGGTTACTGATGTTCGAACCTCTGAGCGTGTCGACCAATGGACGCCCCAAACCCGGGCCGACTTCAGCGAGCATGTCGATCGCCACGTTGACCGACCGGTACGTCGCCGGATCGGTTTGGCGGAGCGAGCGCAACCAGTCGCGGACATCGCTGGTCGTTCTGATCGCCCAGCGACGATCGGAGCCGTGAGGCATAGGGCTAACTATAGCCCAGCCTATACCTCAGGACAGCATGCGAACCGAGAAGCGCAGGTCGAGAGCTGAATGACATCGGTCGGTGGGCCGCCTGGGACTCGAACCCAGAACCTAAGGATTAAAAGTCCTCAGCTCTGCCATTGAGCTAACGGCCCGATGCCCTGTCAGGCTACCCGACCACCCACCCCCCGGCTGATGCCCGTCCCGGGTCGAGCCGGAGCGGAAGATCACCTGCCGCCAGGGACGACGCCGCGGCGTCGCCGATCCCGGGTCGTCCCGCGTGAGTCGTGTGGTCCGTCTCCCGAGCTGCTGACCGCCTGCGACCGTGGGGCCCGCTGACGAATTCCTGTTGTTCCCTGCCGCTATATTCAGCGCATCGTCCCATCGAGGGACCTCGTTCCACGGGGAGAGAACATGAAGTCTTGGCGCCTCCGCGCGCTTGCCACCACCGTCGCGGCTGCAGCGGTCGCCCTGTCGATCACCACTCCGGCCGTGGCGGCTGCTGCCGGTCCGGTGCTGGAGGTCGATTCCATCGCCTTCGACCGCACACAGGTCGACGTCACACCGGACTCTGCCAGCGTCTATCTCACGTGGACGATCACCAACCGGGCTGCCAAGGCCCAGCGGATCAACGGCGTGGTCGAGCTGCGCCAGTTCGCTGGGGACGAGCAGATCGGTCAGCCCCGCACGGTCAGCTACGACCTGGAGTGGGGGCGGGCGCAGGTCGGGGGCTCCGGGACGGCACAGGAATCCACCTACTCCTACGAGTTCTCGGTGCCGCGTTTCGCGCCGGTGGCCGAGACGGTCTGGCGGGTCACGAAGGTGACCATCGCCGACGACGTCGCCCACGCCCGCACGGTGCGTGACCCGGGTCCGGCCGCGCTCACCGTGACCCAGCTCGTCGACGCTGAGGGGCCGCGCGCCGAGCTGTTCTACTTCGACTTCGACCAGCCGCGCGGCTTCTACGACGACGGTTCCGGGGTGACGCTGCGCTACCGGGTGCACATCGTCGACGAGTCCGCCTTCAAGAAGGGCAAGCTCACGCTCGCCGGCCCGGATGGCATCCGGCTGAGTTCCACGTTCCAGCTCACCCGGAGCGGTTCACAGTGGTCCTGCAACGGCGAGACGGCCTGGGACCCGGCCGGGGTGAACTGTCCCGTCTCGGTCGTCGTGCCGGCCGGGACGCCGTCCGGCACGTGGCGGGTCGCCCGGCTCGACCTGACCGACAGTTGGGGCAACACCCGGGCTGACACGTCGCCGGAGGGGCCGATGCAGGTCCAGGTGAGCCGCAACGACAAGGTCAGCGCGTCGGACTTCGCTCTTACCGATCCGCAGGTCAACAACTGGCGTACGCAGGCGTCGACGGCGCTCACCTTCCGGCCGCACGGCGCGGTCGGTGGTCTGGCCTCCGTCGACGTCGACCTGTCCTGGTGCTCGCAGCCGTCGAGCACGCCGACGGTGGGTGACGACGGCACCGTCTCGGTGGAGATCCGGGTGCCGTCGGGCTGGGCCAGTTCCTGCAAGATCGACGGGGTCAAGCTGACCGACGGGGCGGGCAACGTCGCGTTCTACGGCACCGCCTACGGCGCCCCCGACCTCGGCCTCACCATCACCCAGGCACCGGACGAGAAGGCGCCGGTCGTCCTCTCGGCGACGCTGCCCAAGGCGACCTGGACGCAGCAGGAGACCGAGGACGCATGGGGCCTCGGCTTCGACGTCACGGTCGAGGTCGACGACTTCGCCCCGGTCTCCGGGTTCAGCGCGACGATCTACGACAGCACGGGCGTCTCGCGGGGCGGCATGTACGGCGGCGAGCACGACGACGGCACCGGTCTCTTCCACCTGGCGGTGTCGACCGGCCGGCTGGAACCAGGGCGGTACACGATCGGCTTCTCGCTGACCGACCAGGCCGGGAACACGAGCATGTGGGGTTACCCGAACGGCGCCGGCAACCCGATTCCCAACGGCCCACTGGTGCTGACCGTGGTCGCCGACTGAAATCCGGTCCGGTCCGGCCCGTCGAGGCCGGACCGGACCGCGCCGGGCGCGGATCACCTTCACCGGCCCGGTCCACCAGCACCTTCGTGACCCAGTACGCCGCACAGCTTTCCGCGCGCCTGGGCCGGTACGCCGATCGAGGACATCGCGTCCACGTAGCGTCGATACGCCTGAGCCGCCTCGCCGTGCCGGCCCGCGGCCGTCAGAATACGGATGAACTCGCCGTGCACGCCCTCGTCGTAGGGCTCCAGTTCGAGAGCGCGCCCGAGGTGGCGGACGGCCTCGTCGGTCTCGCGGGCACCGTGCGCCAGCGAGGCCAGCGTGCGGACCACCCGCAGGTAGACCCGACGTGCCTCTTCGCGGGTCGGTCGGGACCAGTCGTCGTACGGCTCGTCCTCCAGGAAGTCTCCCCGGTAGCGCTGCTCGGCGAGCAGGAGCGTGGCGCGTGCGTCGTCGGTCTCTCCCTGCTCGGCCAGCCGGAGGCCGTGTGCCGACTCGGCGAGGAACTCCTCGACGTCGAGTTCGAGGTGACCGACGTCGAGCGCCAGGCTCGGGTGCGCGGCGATGATGAAGTGGTCCGTGGGCCTCCGGCGCTTCGGATCGAGCACGCCGCGGAGGGTGGAGAGGGCCACGGACAGCCGGTGACTGACCCGGGCCGGGTCCTGGGCGGGCCAGAGCATCTCGGCGAGCTGCTCCCGGGGCACCGCGCGACCACGCCGCGCGGCGAGGATCCGGAGCAGGTCCCGCGCCTTCCGCGACTGCCACGCCGCGGCCAGCACCTGCGAGCCGTCCACGAACACCTCGAAGCGTCCGAGGGTACGGACGGTGACCTGAGCGACGCGGCGGGAGTGCTGCCGGCTGAGCGTCGGCGGCGGCACTCCGGCATCCGTCAGCCGCTCGGCGGCCAGCCGGGCGTTGACGCGCTCCTGCGGATCCGCGCCGGGCAGCCGGCTGAGCAGCACCGCCACTCGGTCCGCGGCCACGCTCGACCTGATGTCACCGAGGGTCGCCGCCGCCTCCCGCCACGCGCGGCGGGTGTCGTCCGGGTCGGTGGCGGCAGCCCCCCGAAGCTCCAGCGCCTCGGCGAGCGCCGCCCGGTCACGGTGCAGCCGTGCCGCGGCGGACGCGGTCAGCGCCGCCTCGGCGGCCAGCTCACGATCGCCGATCTCCAGCGCCACCCAGCCGAGCGCGAGCCGGGCGGTCGCCGAGTCCGGACCGCGCTCCAACTCGACCGCGCGTTGGGCCAGCGCGAACGCGGTGGCACCGTCCTCGGCGGCCAGCACCCGGGCCAGACCGGCGAGCGCCGGCACCTGGATCTGAAGGTCGTTGACGGGTTCGCTGGCGCGCAGCGCCTCCTCGTACGCCGCGCGGGCCAGGTTGGTACGGCCCCGCAGCGCGTGGATGTCGCCGATGCCCACCAGGGGGTACGCCACCTTGCGTGACCCCATCCGTTGCAGGAGCGGCACGGCGCGTTCGTAGCACGCGGCGGCCTCGGCGAGCCGACCGAGCCGGAAGCACGCGGCGCCCTCGTTGAGAAGTGCCAGCGCGAGCATCGCGGCGTACCCGTTGGTGTGGGCAAGCTCCACCGCGGGTCGCACCTCGGCCAGCGCTTCGAGGTAGCGGCCCTCGCCCACCAGGGCGGAGGCGCGGTTGGCCCGGATGCGGGTCACCTGGACGATGTCGTGCGCCGCCTCGGCGGCCCGGAGCGCCTTCTCGTGGTGCTCGTCGGCCCCCGGTCGGTCACCGCGCAGCTTGGCTTCCAGGGCGAGCGCGGTGTGCGCGGCGGCGAGCGCCTCGTCGCCACCGATCGCCGCCGCCGCCGCGAGGGCCCGCTCGGCGTTGTCCCGGCACGCCTCGGCGTCACCCGTCGTCCACTGGGTCGAGGCGGTCCAGGCGAGTAGCCGGGCGTTGTCGGTGGACGGCTGCGGATCGAGCACACCGCGCCGGAACACCTCAAGGGCGGACTGCGGCTCGCCGCGCAGATAGTGCACGAGCCCGTACCGCCAGGCGAGCCCGGCGGCGAGGGATTCCTGGCGGTCGGCCAGCGCGCCGTACACGGCGAGTGCGGTGTCGAAGTCGCCGCGCATCTGGAGCGCCTCACCGTGGAGCAGCCGCAGGCCGTCGGTTCGGGCGTGGTCGGGCAGCGACTGGAAGGCGTCGGCGACGGCCTCGGCGCCGCCCGAGGCGAGCAGCTCCGCGCCGTGGTCGGTGAGGATCCGCGCGATCGCCCCGGTGTCACCGGACCCCGCGTACGACCGGAGGGCCGGGACGAGGAAGCCGTGCTCGGCGTACCACGCCGCCGCTTTCGCGTGCAGGCGTCGCACCGCCGCCCCGGGCAACGGGAAACGACGGCGGGCGACGTGGGCGACGACCGGCACCATCCGGTACCCGGGCCCGCCCGCCGTCGCGGGGACGAGAACGCCGGTGCGCGCCAGTTGGTCCAGCCGGTGGCCGCCGTGCCGGTGCCCCAGGAAGCGGCACAGGTCGGGGTGGGTCCGGTCGAGGTGCGCCGCGTCCCGCAGCAGCCGGTGGACCTCGGGTGGCAGCTCGGCGAACACCTCCCGCACCAGATAGGACTCCACGGCGGTCCCCGGCTCGGCAAGACCGTCCCAGTCCGTGCCGCCGGCACCGGCCGCCTGGGCGGCCAGGGTGACCAACACCGGCCAGCCACCGGTCGCGGCATGGACCCGGACCGCCAGTGCCGGGTCGGCCCGGCCGCGGTCGGCGGCGAGTACGGACGCCACCTGGTCGGGCGAGAGCCGGAGATCCGCCGGACCGCGCTCGGCGAGCAGCCCCGACCGCCGTCGGGACAGCGGTGGCGGATGGCGGGTCACCAGCACCACCCTGAGCTGCGGGGGAAGGCCCTCCAGGGTGTCCAGCAACGCCTGTAGCCGGTGCCGGGACAGTCGCGGCACGTCGTCGAGGACGAGCCAGCCCGGTTCGTCGGCGGGCAGGTCCAGCGCGGACCGGGCACCGAGGGCGGCCAGCCAGTCCGGTCCGGTCGTCGCCAGCGTGGCGACGTCCGCTCCGTCGCACCAACGCACCGGGCGGTCGCCCAGCCAGCCGCGTACGGCGAGGGTCTTGCCGTACCCGGCTGCGCCGACCACGAAGGTGCACCGCCGGCTCCACCCTCGATCCGCCGCGGCGTCCATCCGGTGCCTTCCCGTCGAAGCCGGCCGATGTCCTATTGGGCGCCGTGCCGGCGGCCGTGCGTACGCGAACGTCGCCGTTACGACACCGAAATCCAAGCGTATTTGACGCCGCCTTGACGACGCTCTGAACCTCGCCTCGAAGGATTCACCGGGAAAGGCACGCGGCCGGCGCGAGCGTCCCGGTCCGCGTCTCGTGATCGATCCTGAGGAGTGTCATGTCAAGAATGCCGTCGGGACGCGCACTGCTGGCAGTGCTGGTCGTCCTGCCGACGCTGGCCGCGTTCAACGCCGTGCCGGTCAGCGCCGCCGAAAAGGCGGGCCCCGGGGTGTACGACGACGAGCCCGTGGAGCGCGAGATCGAGTTGGCGCGGCTGGGCTACCAGAACGGTGTGCGGGTGGTGTTCTCCCGCGACGAGACCTCCGGCGACTGGGGCCTTCGTCAGGACGGGCAGATGGAGCGCAACGTGCCGCTGGCGTACGACGAGAAGCAGAGCATGCTGGCGGCGTACCTGACCCTCACGCCCCGGTCCGTGCCGGTCCCGCGGGCGCTGCTGTCGGAGCCGCCGGCCGGCACGCCGACCCCGCCGGAGCTTGCCCACCGGACCATCGTCGCGTCCCTGGTCGTCGCCGACAACCTCGCCGTGCCGACATCGGGTGGCATGTCCACGGCGGCGGCGAAGACCTGCTGGGACCTGAACTGGGACCCGTACAACTGGGCCGAGCTGCCCGGATCCCCGAACCCGGCAAGCGTGTGGCACCCGGCGAAGACCTACTACTCGTCCAGCTACGGCGGGATGAAGATGTACTCCTACAGCTACCTCGCCAACTGCGGCGGGTTCGCCCGGCACCGGATCTACTACAAGTCGTTCGGTACCTACTACAAGCAACACGACTCCGAGGTGGCGTTCTTCCACTGGCAGGCGATCAAGAAGGGCTCGGTGCACCGCTACCGCAAGGTGCACTACGACGGCGCGGCGGGCGACACCCGCAACGGCAAGTACATCGGCTGACAGCGCGGTTGGAGCCCGGCTGAGCGGGTACGGGTCGGGCATGCGGATCGTGGTCGTGGGAGCGAGCGGCAACGTCGGCACCGCCCTGTTGCGGCGGCTGCGGCGGGAACGGGGCGTCGAGCTGGTCGGGGTGGCCCGGCGGCTGCCCGGCCCGGACGCCGGTGAGCCGTACGACCAGGTGGAGTGGCACTCCTGCGACATCGGCCGGCCGGACGCGGCCGGCCAGCTCGCCGAGGTCTTCGCCGGTGCCGACGCGGTGGTGCACCTGGCCTGGCAGATCCAGCCCACCCACGACCAGCGGGTGCTGCACCGCACCAACGTCGGCGGCAGCCGGGCGGTGACCGACGCGGTGGTCCGGGCGAAGGTGCCCGCCCTGGTGTACGCGTCGTCGGTCGGCACCTACGCGCCCGGTCCCAAGGACCACCCGGTCAGCGAGCGGTGGCCGACGACCGGGGTGGACGGCTCGTCGTACAGCCGGGACAAGGCCGAGGTGGAGGCGATGCTCGACGTCGTCGAGCGGGAGCAGCCGGGGCTGCGGGTGGTGCGGATGCGCCCCGGTCTGATCTTCCAGCGGGCGGCGGGTACCGAGATCACCCGGTACTTCCTCGGCCCGTTCGTGCCGGTGCGGCTGCTCCGCTTCGGTCGGCTGCCACTGGTGCCGACCAACCGGCGACTGCGGATGCAGGCGGTGCACGCCGACGACGTCGCGGACGCGTACGCCCGGGCGGTTCTGGGTGATGTGCGCGGCGCCTTCAACCTGGCCGCGGACCCGGTGCTGACCCCGGAGCTGGTGGCCCGGCACTTCCACGGCTGGACGGTACCGGTGGCCGCCCCGGTGCTGCGCGCCGCCGCCTCGCTGACCTGGCGCGCCCGGTTGCAGCCGATCGACGCCGGCTGGGTGGAGCTGGCGCTGAACGCGCCGCTGATGTCCAGCGAACGGGCCGAGACCGAGTTGGGCTGGAAGCCGCGCGTCGACGCGCTCGCCGCGTTGAAGGAGTTGTTCGCCGGCATGGCGCACGGGGCCGACACGCCGACCCCGCCGATGGCGGGCGGCCTGCGGGTCAGCACCCCGCTGCCCGGTCACGGCAACCCGTACTGAGGATTCGTAAGGAAGGGCCCCTTCTTAACGCCTGGCGTTGTAGAAGGGGCCCTTCCTAACACCTCAGCTCAGCGTCGACCCGGAGACCGAGGGGTTGCGCGCGCCGAGGAAGAAGATGCCGGGGAAGCCCCGGGTCTCGAACTTCCCGCTCGGGTTGCGGCGGAGCGTGGACCTCTCGATCGTCATCGTGCCGGTGCGGTTGTTGCTGACGAAGAAGATCGCCCCGCCACCCTCGTTCGCGTCGTTGCGTTCGATGATCGTGCCGGCGATCCGGACGGTGAACTCGTTGCCGTCGCAGTAGATCGCCCCACCGCTGCCGCCGCCGGGGGTGCCGGCCTTGGCCGGGTTCGCGCCGCTGCCGATCGCCTCGTTGTCGCGCAGCACGCTGTTGAGTACCACCCAGGAGACGCCGATGCTGCTCAGCGCCCCGCCGTTGGAGCAGGAGCCGCCGGTGAAGGTGCTGTTCACGACGTACACCGGTTTGTTGTCGAACTGGCTCAGCACCCGGACGGCCGCGCCACCAAGGTCCGGGCCGGTACGGTCGCAGCGGTTCCGGACGAACGTCGAGTTGACGATCTTGAACCGGCCGCCCCGGACGAAGATCGCCCCACCCCCGCCGCCCTCGGCCCGCTGGCCGGTCGAGTTGCCCTCGGCGAAGGTCAGGTTCTGCACGGTGAGCTGCGGGTGGTCCTGGTTCTGGCAGTGCGAGGTGGTCCAGCCCTGCGCCTCGTCACAGGTGTTCATGTAGAGGATCCGGCGTTGCCCCTGACCGCTCAGCGTGACCTTGCCCGCGCCGTCCAGCACGACCCTGGGGCCGTTGGCGTTGCGGACCTTCGCGGTCGCCTTCATCGCGATGGTGACCGGGGCGGGTCCACAGTCGAACGTGATGATGCCGCCCGCCGCCACCGCCTTGACCACCGCCTCGGAGGTGCAGCTCGCCGGGGTGCCGGTGCCGATGGTGCGGGTCGGCTTCGACGTGTCCACCCCACGGGCCTCGGCCGGCACGCTCGCACCGCCGTTCGGGTTGCCGGCCTTCGGGGCGGCGCCGGCCGGCGGCTTCGGGCCGGCGGTCCGTCCGGACCCGCCCAGGCCGGCGCGGGCCGTCGGGGCCACCGACGGGCCTGCCGAGGGCGGTGCGGTCGACTCACCGGACGTACCGGCGACCGGTGCCGGGGCGGGCGTTTCCGGCGAACCGCAGGCGGTCAGCAACACGGCGGCGGCCACCAGGGCGGGCAGAGCGGGCTTCAGGCGCACCCCGCGATGCTAGGAGGCGGACCGCCCCGCCGACGAATCCGCCGCGCGTGCGGTGTAAGGAAGGGCCCCCTATTAACGCCTGGTGTTGTAAAAGGGTCCCTTCCTAACGCCGCAGCCGCAGCCGCCGCAGCCGCAGCCGCCGCAGCCGCCGCAGCCGCCGCAGCCGCCGCAGCCGCCGTCGCAGCCGCGGCGCTCAGGCGTGCGAGAGGGCGAAGGCGGTCAGGAACCCGGCGACCGTGACCAGGCCGACCAGCAGGTGCGCGTCGGAGAACGCCTCCGGCACCATCGTGTCGGTGATCATCGCGAGGATCGCGCCGGCGGCCAGCGCGGTGATCGCGGCGAGCACCTCCGGCGGCGCTCCACCCAGGAGCGTGTAGCCGGCGACCGCCGCGACGCCGGAGACCAGGGCGATCGCCGTCCACAGGGCGAAGACGTACGCCCGGGTCCTTCCGGCCTGGCGCATGCCGGCCGCGCTGGACAGTCCCTCCGGCACGTTGCTGAGGAACACCGCGACGACCGTGACCAGGCTGATCGGCCCGCCGGTCAGCAGGCTCGCGCCGATCACCACCGATTCCGGTACGCCGTCCAGCAGCGCGCCGACCGCGATCGCCGAACCCGAACCGGGCTGGTCGTGCTCGGAGGGCTGCTCGTCGCCGGAACGCTTGCGGTGCCGGGCGCCCCGGCGGGCGAGCCCGATGTTGGCCAGGGTGTACGCCGCCGCGCCCCCGGCGGCGCCGAGCGCGGTGGGCGTCATCCCGCCCCGTTCGTGCGCCTCCGCCATCAACTCGAACGAGACGGCGGAGAGCAGGACCCCCGCCCCGAACGCCATGACGGACGCGATGACCCGTCGGGGCACCCGGACCAGCCAGCCCACCGCCGCACCGAGCAGCAGGGCAGACCCGGCCAGCAGCCCCCAGCCACCCGCCTGCAACCATTCCGGCACCCGGCGGACCCTACCCGCCGCCCGGTCGAATCGTGCTCAGAACTCGGCGAACAGGTACGGCAGTTGACGCGGGAACAGACGGCGCAGCTCCACCGCCGCGTCCGGCGGCACGTCGCCCAGCCCGCGCAGCGCCACCTCCACCGGGTCGAGCACCCCGTACGCCAGGGCGGAGAGCCCGGCCGCGGTCAGCGTCGCGACCGGCGGGGCGCCCGCCTCGGCGGCCGGACCGGTCACCAGTTCCAGTGCCCCGGTCGTGCCGTCCAGCAGGTACGAGCCGGCCAGCCAGCGGTCCCCGGTCAGCTCGACGCGGACCCGACCCGGGTCGACGGGCAGCCCGGCCAGCGCGTCCATCGACAGCAGCCGGGCCATCGGCGCCGACGAACCCGGCCGGGCAACCCGCGCCTCCACGTGCACGTCGAGGTCGGTGAGCCACAGCTCCGGCAGTTCGTCGGCCGGGAGCCGGACCTGGACCGTCGCCACCTGGTCGATGTGCCGGGCGAGGAACTGCAACAGCAGCGTCCGCGCGTACGGGTCGGTGGCCAGCAGGTCGTCGGCGATCAGGGTGCCGCCGTGGTCGTCGATCCGGTACGTCACCGCGCCGGTCACCGTCGCGCCGGCGCGGGCGGTCAGCAACCAGCGTTCGTCCCGGTCCCGCAGGGCGGCCGCCCGGTAGTCGGGGAACAGCGCGAAGCCGTGCCGGTCGCGCAGGCACCGCTCGGTGTACCCGCGCCAGGTGGGATAGCCGCTGCCGATCCGCTCCCAGACCACCTCGCCGGGCAGGTCGACCCGCAGCAGCGGCGCGAGGTCCGCGACCGGGAAGGAGGCGGTACGCGCCATCGGCAGCCCGACGTAGCCGAAGCGCTCGTAGAACGTCGGCCGGAACGGCCAGAGCGCGGTCAACGGGTGGCCCTCGTCGCGCATCTCGTCGAGCAGTCGCCGCAGCAGGGTGCGGACGTGCCCCTGCCGGCGCGCGAGTGGGTGGGTGGCCACTCCGGCGACCCCGGCCATGGTCTGGACCCGCCCGCGCAGGTTCTGCCGCATCGGTATCGCCGAGGCGGCAGCGAGCGTCCTGCCGTCCTCCTCCACGATCAGCGTCCGGTTGCCCTCGTTGTAGGGCAGGTACGCGCGGAACTCCTCCGCCCGCGGCCCGGTGATCGGCGACGACTCGAACGCGTACGCCTGAAGCGGAAAGCTGGTGGACAGGCGTTCCTCGGCGTGCACGCGGCGGATGGTCATCCGTTCATCCCAACCCGGGCCGGCGTCGCCCGCAACCGGGTTGGCCCGGAAGCTCAACCGGTCGGGAGCTGGCGCAGGTGCCGGCGGCGGCGGAGCCGGACGCTCGACACCGCCGCCACGGCGGCCACCAGCAGGGCGGTGACGACGATCCCGTGCAGCACGCCCCGGGCCAGGTAGCCGTCGTCGGTGTGGTCCACCGCCCAGGTGGCGATCTCCCGGCTCGACCAGAACGGGGTCAGCTTCGCGCCGCTGCCGGCCGGGTCGATGAGCATCTGCACCGCCACCACGGTCAGCAGTAGCAGCGTCCCCTCCAGCTCGCGGGGGAGCAGGACCCCGATCAGCATGCCGAACGGCGCGGCCACCCCGACGCAGCAGAGCATCGCGACCGCGACGCCGCCGTGCCGCAGTTCGGGCGCGTCGAGCACGGTCAGTAGGAGGAACGGCGCGGCGATGACCAGCCCCGCCATCCACAGACCGGCCATGCGACCCAGGTAGAGGTGGTGCGGCCGGTAACCGGCCAGGCGCAGCCGGGGTTCCAGCTCGCGCGCCGCGCCGGTGGCGAACAGCGCGGCGGTGCTGACCGCCCAGCTGACGCCGAGGAGCAACGACCGCACCGACTGCCCGACGTACGCGTCCCGCCGGATCAGCCAGAAGGTCAACGGCATCAGGAGCAGAAGCAGGAGTACGCCGCGACGCCGCAGCAGCTCCCGGGCGGTCATCTCGGCGACGGTGACGAGCCTGTTCACGCGCGCTCTCCCCTGGTGGCGGCGGTCAGGTCGAGCACCAGGTCGACCCGGTCGAGCTGGTTGAGCAGGTGGGTCACCACGACGATCGCCTTCCCCTGGTCGCGGAGCCGGGCGAGCTGGTCCCAGAAGTTGACGTAGGTGCCGTGGTCGAAGCCCTGGTACGGCTCGTCGAGCAGCAGCACGTCCGGTTCGCTCAGGGTGGACATGGTGAGGTTCAGCTTCTGCCGGGTGCCGCCGGACAGGTGGCGGGTGAGCACGTCGCCGCCGGCCTCCCAGCCGAGCTGACGTGCCGCCGTCCGGCCGGCCCGACGGGCCGGACCACGGGCCACGCCACGGCCGGCTCCCACCAGCACAAAGTGCTCGTCGGGCAGGAGGAAGTCGGCGGTCCCACCCTGCTGCGGGCAGTAGCCCAGCCGACCGGTCACGGTCACCTGACCGGTGTCCAGGGAGACCAGGCCGGCGCAGATCCGCAGGAAGGTGCTCTTGCCGCAGCCGTTGGCGCCGACCACGGCCGCGATCTGTCCGGCCCGGACGGTCAACGAGGCGTCGCGCAGCACGGTGTGCCGCCCGTACCGCTTGGTGATGCCCTGGGCGTGCAGCCGCACCGGGCCGGGGCGTGGGCGGGGAGCGGGGCCGATGCTCTCGGAGATCGCCGCCGCGTACTCGCCGGGCGGGCCGAGGACCAGCCACGGGTCGCGGCCGTCCTCGCGTAGGTGCGTGGCGGCCTCGACGACCACGTGCCGGGCGGCGTCGGCCGCGACCCGGCGCTGGTGCAGCTCGGCGGCCAAGGTTCGCAGCCACTCGTCGGCGTTCACCCGTCGACCCCCTTCGTGACGATCGTGTTCACCGGGGCGACGAAGGCGAGCCAGGCGCTGCCGTCCTGGCGCAGCGTCGCCCGCCCGTGCTCGGTGAGCCGGTAGTACTTGCGGGCCGGACCGGACGTGCCCTCCCGCCACTGCGCGGTCACCAGGCCGGTGCGTTGCAGTCGCAGCAGCACCGGGTAGAGCGTCCCGCCCTGGATCGGGCCGACGCCGGCGACGTCGAGTGCCTGCGCGAGTTGGTAGCCGTACGACTCGCCGTCCCGTAACGCGGCCAGGACGCACAGGTCGAGCACCCCGCGCAGCCACTGCCCGCGTCGGTCGGAATCCACCCGGCGAACCCTAGCGGTGCTATCTAGATGGCACAACCACCTAGTGGTTCGGCCATCGTCGGCCGGACTCGTCCGGCCAGGTCAGACCTCGGTGACGTCCGAGACCACCACGGTGACGTTGTCCGGCGCCCCCGCCTGGTGGGCCAGCTTGACCAGTTGCTCGCCGCAGAGCTGCCGATCGCCGTAGTGGGCCAGGGTCTGCCCGATCGCGTCGTGCTCCACGTAGTCGGAGAGCCCGTCGCTGCACAGCAGCAGCCGGTCGCCGGCCGCGACACCGAGCCTGCCGACCGCGGGCGGCGTGTCCGCGCCCTGCACCGCCCGGGTCACCAGCGACCGCTGCGGGTGGTGCCGGGCCTGCGCCGGCGAGAGCGCGCCCTGGTCGACCAGCGCCTGCACGAAGGTGTCGTCCCGGGTGAGCTGGGTCAGCTCCCCGTCCCGCAGCAGGTAGCAACGGGAGTCGCCGACCTGGGCCAGCACCAGGGTGTCGCCGGCCAGGAGCGCGGCGGTCAGCGTCGTACCCATCCCCTCCCGGGCCGGGTCGACGGTGATCGCGGCGTGGATGCGCTGGTTGGCGGTGCTGACCACGGCGCGCAACGCGTCGGCGGCCTCGTCCGGGGCGGTCGGCGGGGTCAGCTCGTCCAGGATCCGGATGACGATCTCGCTGGCCACCTCCCCCGCGGGCAGCCCGCCCATGCCGTCCGCGACCGCGATGAGGCGGTCACCGGCCAGGGCGGAATCCTCGTTGTTGGTCCGAACCAGGCCGATGTCGTTGAGGATGGCCGAGCGGAGGATGAGCGTCATGGCGTCAAGCTTGCCAAGAACAACCCGCCGCCGTCTCTCCACACCACCGAGCAGGTTGCCGAACTCTGCGAACACCGGGTCCGCGCTCACCGTGGGTAACGGATCAGCAGGCTGGCGTGGACCTCTTCGTCACCAACGGCGGTGTACCGATGCGGCACGTCCGAGGACCACCGGAGGTGGCCGCCGGCGGCGGCGGTCAGCGGCGCGTCGACCGGCCCGGCCCGCAGCACCCCGGCGAAGACGGTGACGTGTTCGGTGACGCCCGGCTGGTGCGCCGGGGAGAGCTGGCCCGGCCCGGTGGCCACCCGCATCCGGTACAGCTCGTACGTCGCGTCGCTGTCGTCGAAGACCTCCAGCAGCGTGGCGCGGACCGCGGCGCCGCGTACGGTCGGCTCCTCGGACGGGCCGGAGAGCGCGGCGGCCAGCGGCACGCCGAGCTGCGCGGTGATCGCGTAGAGGGTCTCCAGCGTCGGGTTGCGGGTGCCGTTCTCCAGGCCGGAGAGGGTGGCCTTGCCGACACCCGCGAGCCGCGCCAGCGCCGACAGCGACAGGCCGCGCTCCTCGCGCAGGGCCCGCACCCGCCGTCCGACCGACCCCGCCCCTTCGGTGATCGGCGCGGCGGCGGAGGTACGGCGGTCTGGCGACGGCTGCGGCACCCCGCTATCGTGCTACACCAAGGCGTTCCGTAAACGGAACACGCGGCGGGGCGGGGGAGGGTGGCATGGCCGGGCGTACCCAACCGTTGCTGGCCGGCGCGGTCACCGCGCTGGTCGGCTTCGCGAGCTCCTTCACCGTCGTCCTCGCCGGGCTGCGCGCGGTCGGCGCCACCGACGCCCAGGCCGCCTCCGGCCTGCTCGCGCTCTGCGTCGCGTCCGGAGCGTCCGCCGCCTGGCTGGGCCTGCGGCACCGACTGCCGATGAGCGTCGCCTGGTCCACCCCCGGCGCGGCGCTGCTGGTGGCCAACGGTCCGGTACCCGGCGGCTGGCCGGTCGCCGTCGGCGCGTTCCTCGTCGCCGGCCTGCTGATCGTCGCCGCCGGACTGGTGCCGCCGCTCGGCCGGGCGGTCGCGGCCATCCCGAAGCCGATCGCCGGGGCGATGCTCGCCGGCGTCCTGCTGCCGCTGTGCACCGCGCCGGTCCGGGCCCTCGTCGACGTGCCCCGGCTGGCGGTGCCGGTGGTGGTCGCCTGGCTGCTGCTGCACCGGTACGCGCGGCGGTGGGCGGTACCCGGCGCGCTCGCCGTGGCGGTGGCCGCCATCGCGCTGACCACCCCGGCCGACGGCCTCGGCGCGGTCGGCCTCCGACCGGCGTTCGCGCTGACCACGCCCGCCTGGTCGGCGTCCGCGGTGGTCGGCCTGGCGCTGCCGCTGTTCCTGGTCACCATGGCCGCGCAGAACGTACCCGGGATGGCGGTGCTGGTCGGCTACGGCTACCGGCCGCCGTTCGGCGCCGCGCTGCGTGCCACCGGCCTGGCCAGCGTGGTCGCCGCGCCCGCCGGCGGGCACGCCGTCAACCTGGCGGCGATCACCGCCGCGCTCGCCGCCGGACCGGACGCCCACCCGGACCCGGACCGCCGCTGGATCGCCTCGGTCACCGCCGGCCTCGCGCTCGCCCTGCTCGGCCTCGGCGCCGGGGTGGCCACGGCGCTGGTGGCCCTCGCCCCGCCGGTGCTGATCGAGGCGGTCGCCGGACTGGCGCTGCTCGGCGCGCTGGCCACCGCGCTGACCTCGGCACTCGCCGACCCGGACGCCCGCGAGGCCGCCGTGGTGACCTTCGTGGTCACCGCCTCCGGTGTCACCCTGCTGGGCATCGGCGGGGCCTTCTGGGGTCTGGTCGCCGGCGGCCTGCTGTTCCTGCTCTTCCGCCGCCGCCCCGTCCCGCCGCCGTCGCCCGCGCCGGCCGTGCCCGCGCCGGCCGTGCGTGCGCCGGCCGTGCCCGCGCCGGCCGTGCCTGCGCCGGCCGTGCAGGCGGTGGCACCTGAGGAAGATCGTGCTCGAACACGGAAGTAGTGGCCTCCCGGAGGCCGGGAGGCCACTACTTCACGGATCGAGCGCGATCTTGCCGGCCGGCCGGCCGGCCGGGCCTGGGCCCCGGCTCGGGGGCGGGACCGGGGCGGGACCGGGGCGAGGGCGGGTCACTCCTCCACGGGGAGGGCGCTGAACGGTACGTCGAGGCGGACGTCGGCGTGCACAGCCGCGATCCGGTCGGCCGGTACGTAGACCGCGCCGGTCGGTACCAGGTCGGTGGACACTTTCAGGTAGCCGCCGTGCAGCAGTCGGGCCGCCAGGTCGGCCGGTACGTCGGGTTCCTCGGCGGCGGTGGACTCGATCAACTCGTCCAGGCTGCCGCCCGGGTCGGCGGTCGGCGCCTGGACGGTGACCGCGTTCGGGTCGGCCCGTTGGACGAGGTCGACGGTGCCGATTCCGGCACCGGTCGAGTCGACCACGGGCATGCCGGTGGTGATCCGGGAAACGGCGGTGTCCTGCTGGCTCATGCGTTCGCGGTTCCCGACCCGCCGTCGGCCTAAACGGCCGACCCGCCGTGGTCCTGAACTCCCGGTCCGGCGTGCGGCGAGGCTCCCGACCCGCCGCCGGCCCGGAAGGACGGCCCGGTGTCGGCCTGAACGCCGGTGGGGTTGGACCAGCCGGACGGGGGACGGGGGGACAGCTCGCGCCAGGTGTCGGTGCCCTGGAGCAGGGCCCGGATCGTCTCCTCGGCCTCGTCGACACTGCCGTACTCGTAGAACTGGGAGACACCCTCCGATCCGCCGGCGCGCTGCTCGACGTACCACCGGTCGGCGTCGGCGCGGAGGAACACGTCTCGCCGCGCCAGTCGTCCCCATTTCCCGTTCCACCAGTGCTTCCGCTGCTCCATGGCGGGGACTCTATCGAACACGCGTACTAAAAAGTCCGGCCCCCGCGGGATTCCCGCGAGGGCCGGTGTGCGTGTGCCGGGTTCAGTACCTCGCGGGCGGTTCCTCCCGCCGGCCGAGCACGTCGTCCAGGGCACCGCGCTGCTGACCGGGGGTGGAGTGACCGGCGGCGACGAGCGCGTCCCGGATCTCGGTGAGCAGCTTGACCTCCTCGCTCGGCGCGGCGGGCGGGGGCTCCTCGCCGCGCCGACGCCGCTCGGCGAGCTTGTTCATCGGGAAGACCACGAGGAAGTACAGCACCGCGGCGGTCAGCACGAACGTGATCAGCGCGTTGAGGAAGGCCGCCCAGTCGAACACCTGGCCACCGAGCGTCCACTTGCCGGCCTTGAGGGCGCTGCCGCCACCGATCATCTTGATCAACGGTTCCAGGAACGACTTGGTGAGCTGAGTGACCACGCCGGTGAAGGCGGCGCCGATGACGATGCCGACCGCGAGGTCGACGACGTTCCCGCGCATGATGAAGTCTTTGAAGCCCTTGAACATCCGTACTCCCGAGGTGTCCGGTTTTCCGTCCGGCACAACCTATGCCCCGGCGGCGGGCTCCAGAAAAGCGCCGGCTTCGATCGCCGCGCGCTGCGGCTCGCCGGCCCGGATCGCCTCCACCAGCCGGGAGTGGTCGACGTAGCGGTCCGGCTCCAGCGCGTCACCCATCGCGTGGGCGACGGTGCTGCGCAGGGCGGTGCCGACCGAGGCGTACAGCTCGGCGAGCATGGGATTGTGGGCCGCCGCGACCACCGCGGTGTGCAGCGCGACGTCGGCCTCGACGAACTCGGCGACCCGGCCGCCGCGCCACGCCGCCTCGCGGGCGGCGAGCGCCGCGTCGAGCGCCGCCAGGTCCTCGGGCGTACGCCGCAGCGCGGCCAGCCGGGCGGCCTCCACCTCGAAGGCGCGCCGCACCTCGACCACCTCGGCCATCCGGTCGTCGGTGAGTCGGCGGGCCACCACCGGGGCCAGCTCGTCGGTCGACACCACGTACGTCCCGGAGCCCTGCCGGCACTCCAGCACCCCGGCGTGCACCAGCGCCCGGACCGCCTCGCGGACAGTGTTGCGCCCCACGCCGAGGGCGGCGACCAGTTGCGGCTCGGTGGGGATCCGCCCGCCCACCGGCCACTCGCCGCCGAGGATCCGCTGCCGCAGCCGGGCGGTCGTCTCCCGGACCCGCTGCCCGCGGGGCGGCACCGGAGGGGAATCGGTCGTACGTGGCACTGGTTACATCACCTGCCGGAAATTCATCCCATGATTGTAGGTTGAGCCCCATGACCCCGCCACCCGCGACCTCCACCCCCCTCGGCGCGCAGTTCCCGGGAAAGAGTGGTCATCCGCGCGTCGATGGCGACTCTCTCCGTGAAACCGCGCGCAAGGGGCGCGGGGCGGGCGCGGGGGCGGGCTCGGCGCTGGTTCTGGTGGCGATGCTGCTGGTGGCGTTGAACCTGCGGGCGGCCGTCACCAGCCTGGGGGCGCTGCTCGACGAGGTTCGGGGTGGGCTCGGGCTCTCCGCGACGACGGCCGGCTTCGTGACCACCCTGCCCACGATCGCGTTCGCCGGGCTGGGCGCGCTCACCCCGTGGCTGGTCCGCCGGTTCGCGCCGGCCCGGCTGCTGCTGGCCGGCATGCTCGCGCTCGCCGTCGGACAGGTGCTGCGGGTCGTCACCGACTCCCCGCTGGTCTTCATCGCCACCAGCGCGCTGGCGCTGGCCGGCATCGCGGTGGCCAACATCCTGCTGCCAATGCTGGTGAAGCAGCACTTCCCGCACCGCACCGGGCTGGTCACCGGGGCGTACACGATGGCGTTGACCGTGGGCACGACGGTGGCCGCCGCCTCGGCGGTGCCGATCGCCCACGCGTTCGGGTCCTGGCGGGCCGGGCTCGGCGTGTGGGCCGGACTGGCCGCGGTGGCCGTACTCCCGTGGGTGCCGCTGGCGCTGCGGGCCCGGCGCGCGGCGCGGCGGGCGACCCCGGCGGTGGCCGCCGCCCAGCCGAGCCGGATCCGGCCCGGCCGTACCCGGCTCGGCTGGGCCATGGCGGTGTACTTCGGGGCGCAGTCGCTCAGCGGATACGCGATCATGGGCTGGTTGGCGCAGCTCTTCCGGGACGCCGGCTACCGGCCGGAGGCGGCCGGCCTGCTGCTCGCCGGGCTGACCGCGCTGGGGGTGCCGATCGCGCTGCTGATGCCGACCCTGGCCGGTCGGTTGCGGACGCTGCACCCGCTGGTGCTGGGCCTGACCGCCGCGTCGAGCCTGGCCTATCTCGGGCTGGCGTTCGCGCCGCGGGGAGGCGCACTGCTGTGGGTGGCGCTGCTCGCCGTCGGCCAGGGCGCGTTCCCGCTGATCCTCACCACCATCGGGCTGCGCGCCCGCACCGCCGACGGCACCGTCGCGCTGTCCGCGTTCGCCCAGAGCACCGGGTACGTCATCGCCGCCCTCGGACCGCTGCTGGTCGGGGTGCTCTACGAGGCCACCGGAGGGTGGACCGCGCCGATCGGTTTCCTGCTGGCGGCCCTGGTCGTGCAGACCGGGGCGGGCATGGTGATCGCCCGTCCCCGGTACATCGAGGACGGGCGCTGAGGAACGGAGGTCAGGAGGAGGCCGGCGTGGGGTCGCCCGCGACCGCCTGGTCGACCGTCGGGTAGGTGTGCAGCACCTCGACCAGACCGCTCACCTCGAGGATGCGCAGCACCCCGCGCTGCGGCGCGGCGAGCCGCACCACCCCGCCGGCCTCGTCGGAGCTGTTCTTCGCGCGGACGAAGACGGACAGGCCCGTCGAGTCGCAGAACGACACGTCCGCCAGGTCGAAGACCAGCCGGCTCCGGCCCTTGTCGAGCAGGTCGGTGATCTGGTCCTGAAGCTGCGGCGCGGTCGCCATGTCCAGCTCGCCCGCGACCGACACGACGACGACGTCGCCGCGTTGTTCCGTGTGCACCGTCAAGGACATTCGCCAGACCTCCTGTTATCGGGGAAACGGTATCCCACCAACGGGGTGGTACGCAGATCGGGAGGCGGCATCCGGTGGGCCCCGTCATTCCGTTGCCACGGGGCAAGTAGTTCGTCGGTGTCCGGTGGTAGAGTCCGCCCGTTCCAGGTCGAGGGGGGTTTGCCATGGCGCTGAGCGCCGAGGAGAGCGGTCGGCTGGCCGGTCTGCTGACCAGCCATGCCGATCGGGTCATGTCACGCTGGGTGGAGGTCGCCGCCGGTTCGCTGCGCGGGCGACTCAGCCAGGCCGAACTCCGTCGCCAGGTGGAGGACCTGCACCGCAGCATGGTCGGCACCGCCGAGCACGGGCCGCTGCACCTCGACGGCGAGCACGCGGCCGAGTTGCGCGCGGTCCTGGCCGACCTGTCCCGGGGGCGGGCCCGGCAGGGCTTCTCCGCCACCGAGACCGCGACCAGCATCTTCGCCCTCAAGGACGTGCTGCTGGAGGTCATGGAGGCCGACGCGGGGGAGAGCACCCTGCGCGACTACGTGGCCTACTCCCGCCTGGTCGACCAGATGGGCCTGTTCACCTTCGAGACCTACGTCCGCACCCGGGAGAGCCTCATCGCCGACCAGGCGGAGCAACTCCTCGAACTCTCCACCCCGGTGGTGAAGCTCTGGGAGGGCGTCGTCGCCGTCCCGCTGGTCGGCACCCTCGACTCGGCCCGCGCCCAGGTGGTGATGGAGCGACTGCTCCAGACGCTGGTCGACACCAGCTCGCCGTACGCGATCATCGACATCACCGGTGTGCCGGCGGTCGACACCCAGGTGGCGCAGCACATCCTCAAGACCGTCGTGGCCGCCCGGCTGATGGGTGCCGACTGCATCATCTCCGGCATCCGCCCGCAGATCGCGCAGACCATCGTCGCGCTGGGCATCGAGTTCGGGGACATCGCCACCAAGGCCAGCCTCGCCGACGCGCTGCGGCACGTGCTCCGCCTGACCGGCGTGGAGACCGCCCGCCGCCAACCGCGCCGGGACCGCTGATGGAACGGGTGCCGATCCTCAAGATCGGTGACATCCTGCTGGTGTCCATCCAGGTCGACATGTCCGACCAGACGGCCCTCCAGCTCCAGGAGGACCTCGCCGAGCGGATCGTCGCGACCGGCTGCCACGGCGTCATCATCGACATCACCGCGCTGGACATCGTCGACTCGTTCGTCGGGCGGATGCTGTCCACCATCGCGTCCATCTCCAAGGTGCTCGACGCCGAGACGGTGGTCGTCGGCATGCGCCCGGCGGTGGCCATCACCCTGGTCGAGCTGGGCCTCTCCCTCAACGGGATCCGCACCGCGCTGAACGTCGAACGGGGCATGGAGCTGATCGCCGCCGCGCACGCCGACGAGCACGAGGAGCTCGACGACGAACCGGACGCCGAGACGGCGTCGTCGTGATCACCGGCGTCGACGTGGGCCAGCCGCAGACGCAGGCGATCCGCAGCGACGAGGACGTGGTCCGGGTGCGGCAGCTGGTGCGTACCGTCGCGGTCGCCGTCCGACTCTCCCTGGTCGACCAGACCAAGCTGGTCACCGCCGCCAGTGAGCTGGCCCGCAACACGCTGGTCTACGGCGGCGGCGGCTCCGTCGAGGTGAACACCGTCGACAACGGGCTGCGGCGCGGCGTACGGATCGTCTTCGCCGACTCCGGTCCGGGAATCGTCGACCTCGACCTGGCGCTGACCGACGGCTACACCACCGGCGGCGGGCTGGGCCTCGGGCTCAGTGGCGCCCGCCGGCTCGTCGACGAGTTCGACATCTGGACCGCGGTGGGAGAAGGCACCCGCATCACGGTCACCAAGTGGTCCCGATGACCCAGGAGGTGGTCTCCGACCGCGGGGTGTGGTTCCGGGTCGAGGCCGGTGGCACCGCCAGCGCCGTACGCAGGGCCGCCGAACGACTCGGCGGCCAGCTCGGGCTCGGCGTGGCCCGCACCGCCGACCTGGCCATCGTCGCCGCCGAGCTGACCAGCAACCTGGTCAAGCACGCCGACGAGGGTGTGCTGCTGCTCCGCCCGGTCCGCGGCGAGACCGACGCCGGGGTGGAGCTGATCGCGATCGACTCCGGCCCCGGGATGGCCGACCTCACCGTCTCCTCCCGCGACGGGCACTCCACCACCGGCACCCTCGGCATCGGCCTCGGCGCCATTACCCGCCAGGCCAGCTGGTTCGACGGCTACTCCCGCCCCGGCCGTGGCACCGTCCTGGCGGTGCAGGTGTGGCGGCAGCCCAGCTCCGCTGAGCGGCCGTGGGTCGGCGCGCTCGCCCGGCCGATCACCGGTGAGCAGGTCAGCGGGGACGGCTACGCCTGGCGGACCGTCGAGGGACGCCGGCAGGTACTGGTCTGTGACGGCCTGGGGCACGGGGCGCTCGCCGCAGCCGCCACCGACGCCGCCCTGGACGCGTTCCGCCGGGCCCCGGCCGGACCGCCGGCGGTAGTGGTCGGGCACCTGCACCGTGCCATGGGGCACACCCGGGGGGCGGCGCTGGCCGTCGCCGAGACGGACCCGGGGGCGGGCCTGCTGCGCTACAGCGGGGTCGGCAACATCTCCGGCTCGGTCGTCGGCGACACCGGCCGCCGGAAGGGACTGGTCTCGCTGCCCGGCATCGCCGGGCACCAGCGACCGTCGATCCGGGAATACGAGTACCCCTTCGCGCCGGGCGCCCTGCTCGTCATGCACAGCGACGGGGTGGCCGACCGCTGGCAGCTCGACGACTACCCGGGCCTGAGCGAACGCTCGCCCCTGGTGGTGGCCGCGACCCTGCTGCGCGACGCCGGCGTACGCCGCGACGACGCCTGCGTGCTGACCGCCCGGGCCCAACCGTGACCAGCGACCGTCAACCGTTGCTGGTGATGGCGTTGCGGGTGGAGCAGGACATCTTCCTGGTCCGGCAGCGCGGCCGTGAGGTCGCCGCGGCGGTCGGCTTGGAGCATCAGGACCAGGTACGGGTCGCCACCGCGCTCAGCGAGGTCGCCCGGGATCTGCTCCGCACCGCCGGCGGGGCGGATGTGACGTTCACACTGGTCGCGAACGCCGATGACGGTAGGCGGCACCTCCGGATCGACCTCGCCCCGGTCGGTGCCCTGCCGGCCGACCGGTACGAGCCGCAGTCCGGCGCGGTGGCGC
This sequence comes from Micromonospora endolithica, assembly GCF_003626595.1. Taxonomy (GTDB): domain Bacteria; phylum Actinomycetota; class Actinomycetes; order Mycobacteriales; family Micromonosporaceae; genus Micromonospora; species Micromonospora endolithica. The sequence goes on from NZ_RBAK01000003.1 coordinate 150,371, forward strand.
GACTGATGGACAAGCTGGACACCGTGACGGGAGAGGGGGATACGGTCGTGAGGATGTCCCGACGTGTCCCGGCCAACGCGCCGGCGCTGCCCCCGGAGCGCCTCGCCGAGCTGCGCGCCCAGCTCGGCGCGAGCGCGCCGGGCAGCGCCCTCGACGAGCTGACCGCGCAGAACCAGCAGCTCATCGCCGCCCTCGACGAGGTACGCAGCCAGCGCGACGAGCTGGCCGTGCTCAACGAGGAGCTGGCCGAGACCAACCGGGGCGTGATGGCGCTCTACAACCAGCTCACCGAGGAGCTGGAGGAGACCAACCGGGGTGTGGTCGCCCTTTATGCCGAGCTGGACGAGAAGTCCGCTCAGCTCCGCGCGGCGAGCGAGTCCAAGAGCCGGTTCCTGGCCAATGTCAGCCACGAGCTGCGGGCCCCGGTGACCGCGATCATCGGACTGGGCCGGTTGCTCGCCGACTCGGCCTCCGACCCGCTCACCGTCGAGCAGGTCCGCCAGGTCGGCCTGATCCGTTCCTCGGCGGCCGACCTGCTCGCGCTGGTCAACGAACTGCTCGACCTGGCCAAGGCGGAGTCCGGTCGGATCGAGCCGGACTGGGCCGAGGTGGACCTGCGGTCGGTCTTCGGGCAGCTGCGCGGCACGCTGCGGGCGCTGGCCACCCGGCCCGGTGTGGAGCTGGTGGTGGAGGAACCACCGGCACCGGCGGTCCTGCGTACCGACGAGGTGCTGCTCGCCCGGGTGCTGCGCAACCTGCTGCACAACGGGCTGAAGTTCACCGAGCAGGGCGAGGTCCGGTTGGCGGCCGAGCGGCACGACGACCGGTGGCGGCTCACCGTCAGCGACACCGGCCCCGGCATCGCGCCGGAGCAGCACGAACGGATCTTCGAGGAGTTCTACCAGGTCCCCGGGAAGACCCGGGTCGGTGGCACCGGCCTCGGCCTGCCGTACGCGCGGCGGCTGGCGATGCTGCTCGGCGGCTCGGTGCTGCTGGTCAGCGAACCCGGCCGGGGTGCCTCCTTCACCGTTTCCCTGCCCGTGGACGGAGCCTGACGGTGGAGGGCGGTCCGGCGACCGTGCTGGTGGTCGACGACAGTCGTACCAAGCGCTACCTGCTGGTCAGCTGGCTCACCCGGGCCGGTTTCTCGGTGCTGGAGGCGGAGACCGGGGGCGAGGCGCTGGCCCGCGTCGGGGTGGACCCGATCGACCTGGTGGTGCTGGACGTCCGGCTGCCCGACCTCAGCGGGTTCGAGGTCTGCGAACGGATCAAGGCCGCGCACCCGGCGATGCCGGTCGTGCACGTCTCGGCGCACGCGATCGACGTGGTGGACCGGGCACAGGGGCTGACCCGGGGCGCGGACGCGTACCTGGCCGAGCCGATCGAGCCGGAGGAACTGGTCGCCACCGCCTCGGCGGTGCTGCGCTACTACCGGGCCCGGCAACGGGCGGAACTCCTCGTCGAGCGGCTCACCGGGCTCGCCGACACCACGGTGGCGGTGCACGCGGCACCGAGCTTCGCCCGGCTGCTGGAGGCCGCCGCGGAGGGCGCCGCGCAGATCTTCAAGTGCCCGGCCGCGGTGGTGGCCGAGACCTTCGACGGCGACTGCATCGCCGGTGTCGCCGCCGGTCCGGGCGAGGCGGCCACCGTGGTGCCCTGGATCGTCGACGACACCGGCGTGCCGATCGGCTCGACGGTGCGCGTGCAGGACCCGGCCGCCTGGGGTCTGGTCGGCTGGCCGGCCGACGACACGGTGACCGTGGCCGCCGCCCGGCTCCGCGAGGACCGCGCCCCGCTCTACGTGGTCGTACCCACCGCGACCCAGACCGACCGGAACCCGGTGCTGGTGCAGCTCGCCCAGGCGGTCGCGGCGGCGGTCGAGGCGCAGCGCTCCTACGACGAGGAGCACCGGATCGCGGTCACCCTCCAGCGCAGCCTGCTGCCCCGGACGATCCCCACCGTCGCCGGGCTGGACCTGGCGGTGCGCTACGAGCCGGCGAGTGCGCAGACCGAGGTGGGCGGGGACTTCTACGAGCTGGTGATGCTCGACGGTCACCTGCTGCTGGCGATCGGCGACGTGGCCGGCCACTCGCTGCACGCGGCGACCGTGATGGCCGAGCTGCGGCACGCGGTGCGGGCGTACGCGGTGGAGGGGCACCAGCCGGGGGCGATCCTGCACCGGGTGAACGAGCTGATGCGGACGCTGCTCCCCGACGAGCTGGCGACCATCTGCGTACTGCTGGTGCATCCACCGAGCGGCCGGGTGCGGATGGCCAGCGCCGGGCACCTGCCGCCGGCGCTCAGCCTGAACGGCAAGGTGGAGTACGTGCAGCAGTCCGCCCCGCTGCTCGGGGTCCGCGCGCCCCGACCGCCGGACCTGGAGTTCGTCCTGCCGGCCGGCGCCACCCTGGTCTTCTACACCGACGGGTTGATCGAGCGGCGGGACACCACGATCGACGACGGGCTGACCGCCCTCGCCGCCGTCGCCACCCGGGTCGACGACGACCTGGACCGGTTCTGCGAGCGGCTGCTGGTCGAGCTGGCCCCGCCGGAGATCCACGACGACGTCGCCGTGGTCGCCCTCCGCCGCCGGTAAGGAAGGGCCCCTTCTTAACGCCTGGCGTTGTACAAGGGTCCCTTCCTAACCGCTGGTCGGCGGAGCCGGTGCGCGCTCAGGTGTGCGCGCGGGTGTAGCTGGTGGGCGGGACCCCGGCGACGGCGGTGAAGTCGCGAACCAGGTGGGCCTGGTCGCTGTAGCCGAGGTCGGCGGCGAGCGTCGCCCAGTCCGGCGGATCGCCGGCGGCCCGCTCGATCGCCTCGTGCAGCCGGTACCGGCGGATCACCCACTTCGGGCCGACGCCGACGTGGGTCAGGAAGAGCCGTTGCAGCCGCCGGACCGACTGGCCGTGCCGGCGGGCGAAGTCGTCGACCCGCAGCACGCTCCGGTCGAAGCGGATCGCCTCGACCAGGCCGACCACCTCGTCGTTGACCGGGTCGGCGGCCGGCCGCGCGTCGGCGAGCAGGGCGTCCAGGGCCTGGCAGCGCTCGGTGTCCGTACCCACGCAGGGGTCGGCGGGCGGCGGACCGGCACCGGCCCCGGCGGACCCCGCGAGCGCCGCGTTGGCCGGCGGCCAGCGGTCCGCGAGCACCGCGAAGGACAGCCGCCGGCCGGTCAGCTCGGCCACCGATCCGGGCCAGAACGGCCGGAAGCCGCCCGGCCGGAACTGCACCCCGCTCACCGTGCCGACGCCGGTCAGGGTGATGGTGAAGAGTTCCAGGCCGACCCCGGACACCTCGGCCCGCGTCGGGCCGGCACCGTCGCGCTGGAAGACGACGTTGACGGCCGGATGGGGTACGACGTGCTGCGCGAACGGCTCGCTCAGGTCCCAGTCGACGAGCCAGTAGTGCTCCACGTGCCGGCGAAGCGCCGGCGCGGGCAGGTGCCGGCGGAACCGGACGTGGCGGCGCAGCCGGGCCGGATGGAGAATTCCCCGGTTGTCCCCGCGCGGCTGTCGCATTTCTTCAAGAGCACCTTCGTACGCTGGTCCTATGGCCACCCACACTAGCGACCTGCTCTCGGTTGCCGTGCCACGGACCGCCGCGGTGGTTCGCGGCATCGCCGACGACCAGCTCGACCTGCCCACGCCCTGCGCGGACTTCGCGGTACGCGACCTGATGAACCACCTGTACGAGGTGGTGGTGAACTTCCAGGCCCTGGCGACGAAGCGACCGGTCGAGTGGGCGGCCAAGCCCGACCACCTCACCGACGGCTGGCGGGACCGGTTCGAGGTCGAGGCCCGCAAGCTGGTCGACGCCTGGTCCGACCCGGCCGCGCTGGACGGCGTCTCCCCGGGCATGGGGATGCCGCAGCCGGTCGTCGGCGCCATGGCGCTGCTGGACCTGACCGTGCACGGCTGGGACCTGGCCGCCGCCACCGGCCAGCCGTACGAGGCCGCACCCGAGGTTCTCGACCACCTGCACGAGCTGGTGGAGCAACTCGGTCCGCAGGCCCGGAAGATGGGCGTCTTCGGCGAACCGGTGTCCGCCTCGCCCGACCTGCCGGACGTCGACCGGCTGCTCGCCCGCACCGGCCGCGACCCGGTCTGGTCCCCCAGGGTGTAAGGAAGGGCACCTTATTAACGCCTGCGGTAGAGGAAGGGCCCCTTGTTAACGCCCCGGTGGCCGGTCAGCCGGCGCTGAACATCCCGCCGGCCAGCGCGAGCAGCGTCCCGACGGCGACCGAACAGCAGCACACCAGCAGGACCGCGACCACCGCGAGGATGGCCCAGACCCGCCGGTCGCGCGCCGCCGCCCGCAGACTCGACCGGGGTACGTCCGCGGCCCGCTCCTCGTCGTCGTCGGCCGCCACGCCGGCAGTCTAGGCGACCCCGCCGGGCCGTCGACCGTCATCCGTCGCGCGACGAGGCCTCTTCCGTCACGCCGCCCCGAAGAGATCCGTCCCGCAGGACCGCGCGGGATGTCGCGCGGTGGCCGCGCCGGTGGCCGTGCGGTGGCCGCGCGGTGGGCGGTGCGGTGGCGGTTAATAAGGGGCCCTTCCTCTACCGCAGGCGTTAACAAGGTGCCCTTCCTTCCACCCGGTGCGGGGGCGGGGCAGGATGGGGTGGTGGAGTTGATCTCGATCTCCGACGTTCGGGCCGCCGCCGCCGACATCGCCGGCCACGTCCTGCGTACACCCTTGTTGCGGACCGGATGGGACGCGGACCTGTGGCTCAAGCCGGAGAGCCTGCAACCGGTGGGGTCGTTCAAGCTGCGCGGGGCGACCCACGCGGTCGCCCGGCTGACCGCCGCCGAGCGGGCGCGCGGCGTCGTCACGCACTCGTCGGGCAACCACGGCCTGGCGCTGGCGTACGCGGCCCGCGCCGCCGGGGTGCCGTGCCGGATCGTGGTGCCCGAGGGTGCCCCGGCGGCCAAGGTCGACCGGATCCGGGACCTCGGCGTGGAGGTGCTGCTGGTGCCGCCGCCCCGGCGGGGCCCGGAGGCCGAGCGCATCGCGGCGACGACCGGGGCGGTGCTGGTGCCGCCGTTCGACGACCGGCGCATCGTGGCCGGACAGGGCACGATCGGGTTGGAGATCGTCGAGGACCTGCCCGACGTGGACGTGGTGCTGGTGCCGGTCGGCGGCGGTGGGCTGTCCTCCGGCGTCGCCACGGCGGTACGCGCGCTGCGCCCCGGGGCGGTGGTGATCGGGGTGGAGCCGGACCTCGCCGCCGACGCCCGCGACTCGCTGGCCGCCGGTCGGGTGGTGGTGTGGGGCGAGGACGCCACCTACCGGACGATGGCCGACGGGCTGCGCCTGCCGCCGTCCGAGCTGACCCTCGCCCACCTGTTGGCCCGGCTCGACCGCGTCGTCACGGTCACCGAGGAGGAGATCCGCGCCGCGATGGGCCGGCTGGTCCGCGACGCCCGGCTGGTCGTCGAGCCGAGCGCCGCGGTGGCGGTGGCCGCCCGCCTGTTCCACGCCGCCGAGCTACCGGCCGGGCGTACGGTCGCGGTGGTCACCGGCGGCAACGTCGACCCGGCGGTACTGGCGTCGGTACTGGTGCCGTAAGGGTCGGGACGGACACCCGTATCGCCCGGGGGCGCGTCTCGATCTCGTTGGATCGGCCCGGCCGAGTGGGTTCCACCGGACGTACGGCATGGCAATGACCGCGCCACGCGGGTTCCTTGACAGTCACTATTCGCTCAATGAATAGTGAGCGCGTGTCCGTTCCCCACGTGCTGCTCGGGCTGCTCGCCGCCGGCCCCCGGCACGGCTATGAGCTGAAACGTGCCCACGACGAGCGCCTTCCCCAGGCCCGTCCGCTGGCGTACGGGCAGGTCTACGCCAGCCTCGGCCGGCTGCAACGCGACGGTCTGGTGGTGGCCGCCGGTCAGGAACGCGAGGGCGGCCCCGACCGCACCGCGTACGCGCTGACCGACGAGGGGCGTGCCGCGTTGAACCGGTGGCTGGCCGAGACCGAGCTGCCGATGCCGTACGTCTCCAGCACGCTCTTCGCCAAGGTCGCCGTGGCGCTGCTGGTGGACGACGTGGACAGGACCCGCTCCTATCTGGCCGCCCAACGGCAGGCGCACACCGCGCGCCTGCGTGAGCTGACGGCCGCCAAGACAGCACTCTCGGCCAGCCTCGACGACGTCGTGGCAGCCGACTACGCCATCGCTCACCTCGACGCGGACCTGCGGTGGCTGCAGACCACCCTGGACCGGGTCGCCGACTGGCACCGGGAGGTGCACTCGTGACCTATCTCCAGGCCCGGGGCGTGGTCCGCTCCTACGGTCCGACCCCCGCGCTGCGCGGCGTCAACCTCGACATCGCCGAGGGAGAAGTCGTCGCTGTCACCGGTCCCAGCGGCGGTGGCAAGTCCACGCTGCTGCACTGCCTCGCCGGCATCCTGCGCCCTGACGCGGGCGAGGTGCGCTGGCGTGGCGAGCGCATCGACACCTGGTCCGAGGCGGCCCGGTCCAGGCTGCGACGCAGCACCTTCGGGGTGCTGTTCCAGTTCGGTCAGCTCGTCGCCGAGCTGACCGCGGCGGAGAACGTCGCGCTTCCGCTGCTTCTCGCCGGCACGGGGCGGCGAGAAGCGCGGACGGCGGCGCTCACCTGGCTGGAACGGCTCGGGGTGGCCGACCTGGCCGACAACCGGCCCGGCGAGATGTCCGGCGGACAGCAGCAACGCTGCGCGACCGCTCGGGCGTTGGTCACCGAGCCGCGGGTGCTGTTCGCGGACGAGCCGACCGGGGCGCTGGACACGCTCACCGGTGAGCAGGTGCTCACCAGCCTGGTCCGGCTCGCCCGTGAGCAGGGCACCAGCGTCGTGCTCGTCACCCACGAGCCGCGCATCGCCGGGTACGCCGACCGCGAGGTGGTGCTGCGTGACGGCGTGGTCGACCACGGTGGGCTCGGGCTGGAAACGCCGCTTGCCGGCGGCCGCCGGTGAGGCCGTCGACTCTGCTGCGGCTCGCCGTGGCGGGCACCGCCACCGACACCGTCCGCGTGGTGCTCACCGCCGTCAGCGCCGCGCTGGCCACCCTCGCGGGGCTGGCCGCGCTGACCGTCCTGGCCATCCCCACGCCACCTGCCGTCGAGGAGGGGGATGTGCGCTGGTCCGAGCAGTACGCCAGCCAGTTGCTGGTCGAGCCGGGATTGCGCGGTGGCACCGCCTTCGCGTCGCTGCTGCTCATCATCCCGGTGTTGGCGCTGGCCGGCCAGTGTGCCCGGCTCGGCGCTCCCGCCCGCGACCGCCGTCTCGCCGCGCTGCGGCTCGCCGGCGCGACCCCCGGGCAGGTCATCCGGCTCGCCGCCGGGGAGACCGGGCTCGCGGCCCTACTGGGCACGGCCGCGGGCACCGCGATCTACTTCGGCGTACGCGAGGTGTTCGACACCCCCGACGAGCGGGGCCGGCTGGTCCTGCCCACCGACGTACTGCCCGCTTCCGGGGCGTTCGCCGCAGTGCTGTTCGGGCTGCCCGTCGTGGCGGCGCTCGCCACCGCACTCATACTGCGCGGGGTGACGGTCAGCCCGCTCGGCGTGGTACGGGGACGGCAGCGCGAACGCGGCCCCCGCCCCTGGGCCGGTGTCCTGATCGGGCTCGGGCTCGCCGCCTTCGCCGCGATCGGACCGGTTAACCGCTGGTACGCCACCCGGGACACCCGGCCGCCCGAGTGGCTGACCCCTGCCCTGCTCATGGCCGGCGGGCTTGCCGCACTCGTCGGCGTCGTGCTTGGCACCGGCTGGATCTCCTACGTCACCGGGCGGTTGCTGCGCCGATGGGCACGCCGTCCGGCAGTGCTGCTCGCCGCCGCCCGGTTGACCGCCGACCCCTGGGCGGGCAGCCGCACCTTCGCCGCCCTGCTGGCGGCGGTGCTCTTCGGCGCTGGAGCGGCGGGCCTCCGGTCCTACTTCGAGGCCGCGGCGGAGCTGGAACGGCGGGGCGGCGGGGGGCTCGCCGGTAACGGCGGCTTCTACCTGAGCACGATGGACCTCGTCGATCTCGCGGTCGCGGTGGCGATGGTGGTGGCCTCCGGCGGGCTCGTCGTCGCACTGGTCGAGGGGATCACTGCTCGGCGGCGGGCGTACGCGGCCCTGGTGGCGACCGGGGTGCCGCGCGCCACCGTGGGCCGGTCGATCGCCTGGCAGGCGCTGGCACCGGCGGTGCCGGCGGTCGCCCTCGCGCTCACGGTCGGCATGCTGCTGGCCCGCGGACTCTTCGGCACCCCTAGCAGCGGTGGATACCGCAGCGAGGTCTGCGACGCGGGGGAGCAGCTCTGCACCGACCCGGCGACCCGGGAGCAGTACACCCGGGTCGAGGTCGAGCCGCTCATCAGTGTCACACCGGACGTACCCCTCGGGCATTTGGCCTGGCTCGGTACCGGCGCCGTCGCGGCGGTGCTGGTCACCGTCGCGGTGGGGCTGCTGTTCCTGCGGGCCGGTACGGCGGTCGAGGAACTGCGCGCGACCTGACCGGCTGAGTGTTAGGAAGGGACCCTTGTACAACGCCAGGCGTTAACAAGGGGCCCTTCCTTACACCGCACACCGCACCGCACCGCGCGTAGCGCGCGCCTCAGGCGCGGCCGAGGCGGTCCAGCATCCACGCGTTGACGAACGCTTCCTCGCGCCACGCGTCGTAACGACCACTCGGGCCGCCGTGCCCGGCGCCCATCTCCGTCTTGAGCAGGTAGTCGCCGGACGGGGCGATCTCGCGCAGTCGCGCGATCCACTTCGCCGGCTCGTGGTAGAGCACCCGGGTGTCGTTGAGGCTGGTCACCGCGAGGATCGCCGGGTAGTCCACGGCCCGCACGTTCTCGTACGGGGTGTAGGACTTCATGTACGCGTACACCTCGGGGTCGTCGAGCGGGTTGCCCCACTCCTCCCACTCGGTGACGGTCAGCGGCAACGTCGGATCGAGCATCGAGGTGAGCGCGTCCACGAACGGCACCTGCGCGACGATCCCGGCGAACGCGTCCGGCGCGATGTTGGCCACCGCGCCCATCAGCAGCCCGCCGGCCGAGGCGCCCCGGGCGACCAGCCGGTCGGGGGCCGTCCACCCCGCCTTGACCAGGTGCCGGGCGCACGCCACGAAGTCGGTGAACGTGTTCTTCTTGGCCAGCAGCTTGCCCTGGTCGTACCAGCGCCGGCCCAGCTCGCCGCCGCCGCGCACGTGCGCCACGGCGAAGACGACGCCGCGGTCGAGCAGGGAGAGCCGGGCGACGGAGAACCAGGGATCCATGCTCGCCTCGTACGAGCCGTAGCCGTAGATCACACAGGGGGCCGAACCGTCGCGTGGGGTGCCGGCGCGGCACACCAGCGAGATGGGCACCCGGGTCCCGTCGTCGGCCAGTGCCCAGTCCCGGTGCTGCTCGTACCCGGCCGGGTCGTACGGCCGTCCGTCCGGGCCGGGCAGCACCGGCTTCTGCCGGCGTAGGACCATCTGCCGGGTCACCAGGTCGTAGTCGTAGACCGAGTCGGGGGTGACCAGCGAGGTGTAGCCGAGCCGGATCTGTCCGGTGCGGTACTCCGGGTTGGAACCGAGGCCGACGCTGTAGAGCGGCTCCGGGAAGTCGATGTCGTACGCGTCGCCGCCGCCGACCGGCAGTACCCGCAGTCCGGTCAGACCGTTGACGCGCAGCGACACCACCAGGTGGTCGGCGAACGCGTCCACCGCCTCCAGCCGGGTGCCGGGGGAGTGGTCGATCAGCGGGACCCAGTCGCCCGGCGCGTCCGCCGAGGTGTACGCGAGGGCGAAGTCCTCGGCACCGTCGTTGTGCAGGATCAGGAAGCGGTGGCCGTGATGCTCCACGGTGTACTCCACGCCCTGCCGGCGGGGCGCCACGGACGCCGGCGCTCCGGTCGGATTGCCCGCCGGGATCACCAGCACCTCGCTGGTGATCTTGCTGTGCACGTCGATGAGGACGAACCGTTCCGACCGGGTCAGCTCGACGCCCACCCAGAACCGCTCGTCGTCCTCCTGGTGGACGACCACGTCCTCGGTCGACGCGGTGCCCAGCGTGTGCCGCCAGACCCGGTTGGGCCGCCACGCCTCGTCGACGGTGACATAGAACAGCACCGACGCGTCGGCGGACCAGGCGGTGCCGTAGAAGGTGTCCGGCACCTCGTCGGGCCGCAGCTCACCGGTGCCCAGGTCCTTCACCCGCAGGGTGAAGCGCTCGTCGCCGGAGAAGTCCGTCGAGTACGCGAGCCAGCGCCCGTCCGGGCTGACGTCGAACGCGCCGAGGGCGAAGAACTCGTGTCCCTCGGCGAGCAGGTTGCCGTCGAGCAACACCTCCTCGCCGTCCAGCGGCGCGCCGTCCGCGCTGACCGGCGGCTCGGTCTCGCCGTCGCGGACCGCGCGGCGGCAGTGCACCCCGTACTGCTGCCCCTCGACCGTGCGGGTGTAGTACCACCAGTCGCCCTTGCGGGCGGGCACGGTCAGGTCGGTCTCCCGGGTGCGCCGGCGGATCTCCTCGTACAGTTCCGTCCGCAGCCCGGCCAGGTGTTCCGTGCGGGCCTCGGTGTACGCGTTCTCGGCGGTCAGGTGGGCGATGGTCGCCGGGTCGTCCTTGGCGGTCAACCAGGCGTACTCGTCGACGAGGGTGTCGCCGTGGTGGGTGCGCTCGCTCGGCACCCGGTTGGCCACGGGCGGGGTGGTCTCGGTGGTCACGGCCGCCACGTTACCGGCCGGCCGGGGTCCGCGGCGCGGCGTCGTTCGCCGACCCGCCGCCGGGTCTTTCGAACATGTGTACGATGACCGCCATGGCGGCAGCAGCGAGTTCCACCGATTCCACCGACCGGCCCGGCGCCTTGGACATCACCCGGCGGCTGACGGAGATCTGCGGTCCGCCCTTCGCCCGCCTGGCCGGCCCGGCCGACGAGGTGGCCGGCCGCCCGGCCCGCTGGGTGGCCGTCCCCGGCGGCCCGCACGCCGCCGCCGAGGTGCTGCGCCTCGCCGCCCGCCACGACCTGTCGGTGGTCCCCCGGGGCGCCGGCACGAAGATCGACTGGGGTGCCGCGCCGGACCGGGTCGACATCATGCTCGACACCGGCCGGCTCGCCGGCATCGGGCACCGGGCGGTGGGCGGGGCCACCGTGGAGGTCGGCGCCGGCACCCCGCTGCGCGCCGTCCAGGCGACCCTGGAACGCACCGGTCGACGGCTCGCGCTGGACGCCCCCTCGCCCGGCGCCACCCTGGGCGGCGTCCTCGCCGCCGGCGAGGCCGGCCCGCTGCGGCACCGCCACGGCACCCCGTGCGACCAGCTCGTCGGGCTGCGCTACCTGGCCGCCGGCGGCGACCTGGTCAACGCCGGCGGCGGCGCCGAGGGGCTGGAACTGGCCCGGCTGCTCTGCGGCTCGCAGGGCGCCCTGGGCGTGCTGGTGACCGCCGCCCTACGGGTGCAGGCGGTGCCGGCCAGCCGTGTCTGGGTCACCCGTCCGGTGTGGACGCCGCTGGAGGTGCACGACCTCGTGCGTACGGTGCTGGCCGCCCGCCTCGACCCGGCGGCGGTCGAGTTGGACCTGCCGGCCGGCGCGGGACCCCGGCCGCAGCGGGACGGCCGGGCCGAGTCGATGTCCCGGCACCCGTCGATGACGGGTCGGGCCACGACCGGCCCGGCCCATGCCGGCTCCCTGGTCGTCCTGCTGGAGGGCGGTCCGGCCGACGTCGCGGAGCGGGCCGGGAAGCTACGGTCCCTGTTCGGCTCGGGCACCACCACCGGGCACTCCGCGCCGGTCTGGTGGCGGCGCTACCCTTTCGCCCCGGGCGACACCGCCCTGCGCATCGAGGTGCCGATCGGCGACCTGCACGCCGCCGTCTACGCGCTGCGCGACGCGGCCGGCGGCCCGGTCCCGCTGCGCGGCTCCGCCGGGCTCGGTGTGGTGCACGCGGCGCTGCCCGGTTCGACCGCACCCGACCGGGTGGCCTCGATCCTGGCCGCCGTCCGGGGTGTGCTCCTGGCCCGGCAGGGTCGCTGCGTGGTGGTGTCCGCGGCGGAACCCGTCCGCCGCGCGGTCGACCTGTGGGGGGAGCTGTCCGGGCTGGCCCGGTTGCGCGCCGTCAAGGAGCACCTCGACCCGCACCGCCGCCTCGCCCCGGGCCGCCTCCCCGGCGGCCTCTGACCACCGCTCAGTCCAGCCACCACCGGGTCAGGTCGGTGCCGATCGGCGCGAGGCGCAGCACGGTCACCACCGCCGCCGCGACGGTGACCGCGAGCAGCAGCCGCCAGATCCGGCGGGTCATGCCGGCCCGGTCCCGGACCAGCAGCAGCACCGAGTAACCCGCCAGCAGCGGGGCGACCGCCAGGCCGGCGAGGAAGAGCAGCATGAGCAGCCCGTAGAGCCAGGTGAAGGCGTTCGTGCCGGACAGGCCGTACGGCACCATGTCCTTCGGGTCGTACGCGCCGGTGGTCATCTCGCCGGGGCCGACTCCGGCGGCCGCCATCCGGCCGAGCCACAGTGCGGTGACCACGACCGTCGCGCCGAGCATGGCCAGTTGCCCGACGAGGACGGTGCGCAGCAGCGGTGGCCGGTCCGCGCCGGCATGGACGGTGCTCGACATCTCCGTACCCTAGCGGCGACGCCCGGGTGGCGGTGGCCCCGGCGGCAGGGGTCAGGCCGCGTCGTTGCGCAGGACGAGGATCGCGATGTCGTCGCGCGGGGTCTCCGGTGAGAAGCCGATCGCCGTGGCGCGGAGCCGGGCGGCCACCACGTCGGCGGAGTACCCACCCAGCGGGGCGGCGGCCTCGCGCAGCCGGTCGGTGCCGAAGAGGTCCCGGCCGCGCCGTCGTTCGGTGACGCCGTCGGTGTAGAAGACCAGCGCGTCGCCCGGATCGAGGGGGAACTCGGCGGTCGGCGAGGCGATCGAGTCGAGCAGGCCGAGGGCGGTACCACCGGTGCCGACGAAGTCGGCGCCGCCGCCGGAGCGGAGCAGCACCGGCCGGTCGTGGCCGGCGAGGTGCAGCGACACGTCGAGCTGATCGCCGTCGCCGGGCCCGACGGCCGCCAGGGCGAGGGTGCAGTACCGGCCGCCACCCCGCTCGACCAGCGTCTCGTTGAGCCGGGTCAGCGCCTCGACGAGTGGCTTGCCGTCACCCACCAGCACCCGGATGACGTCGCGGACCAGACCGGTCACCGCAGCGGCCTGCACGCCCTTGCCGGACACGTCGCCGATGACCACCAGCCACCGTCCGTCCGGCAGCGGCAGGACGTCGTAGAAGTCACCGCCCACGTCGGCGTCGTCACCGGTCGGCACGTACTCGGCGGCGAAGCCGATGCCCTCCACCACCGGCAGCACCGGCGGCAGCAGCGACTGCTGGAGGGTGTGTGCGACGCGGCGGCGTTCGGCGTGGATCCGCGCGTTCTCGATGGCCAGGGCGGCCCGTCGGGCCACGTCCTCCAGGACGGCCACCTCGTCGGGATCGTGCCGGTGCCGCTGGTGCCGTCCGACGGCGAGGGTGCCCAGGCGCTGCCCCCGGGCGATCAGCGGCACGGCGAAGCCCTCCATCGGCCCGCCGAGCGGCGTCTGGGTCCCGTTGCGGGACGCCTCCCGCAACCGGGCCTGGACCGAGTCCGGGCCGGTCTCGCGGAGCACCGAGTGCAGCTGCGGCAGCACCGACTCGTCGGCGTGGCTGGCCGCCGCGAGCCGCAGGCGACCCCACTCGTCGGTGGTGTGCACCGCACACCACTGCCCGAGGCGGGGTACCACCAGCTGCGGGATCAGCGCCATGGTCAGCTCGACGTCGAGGGACTGGGCCAGCAGCTCACTGGCCTCGGCGAGGAACGTCAGCCAGGCCCGGCGACGGACGTCCGCCCGGCGCAGCCGGTCGTTCTCCAGGTGCAGGGAGAGCCGCTCGGCGGTGAGCACGGCCAGCGGCCGGGCGTACGCGGACGGCGCCGCGTCCAGCTCCAGCTCGCCGGAGTACGGGCGGTGCACGGTCAGCGGCACCCGGAGCAGGTCGCTGCCCGGGCGGGGCTGGCGGCCGTACCGGGCGAGGACCTGGCGACCCTGCCCGTCCCCCCGGTCCAGCCGGATCATGCCTCCGGCCGCGCCGACCATCTCCGCTACCCGGGTCAGCAGACCGGTGGCGAAGTCGGGCAGCGGGTCCTCGGCGTACGGGTCGGGGCTGGTCTGCATCAGTTCGCTCATCGCGCCGGCGCTCGGCGCCGAGCTGTCCCCGGTGCCGGTGCTGGTCCCGGCGGACGCCGCCTCCCCGAACCGCACCCGGCCCTGGCCGGCGGCCCCGGGCCGGTCCAGCCGGAACCAGACCCCCTTGCCCGTGGGCAGGTAGGTGGTGCCCCAGCGGCTGGCGAAGTGGTCGACCAGCAGCAGGCCCCGGCCGCGTTCGGAGACCTCGGCGATGTCGGTGGAGTCGTTGCGGACGCCGACGGTCAGCTCCTCCACCGGCCCGTTGGCGAAGTCCGACACGGTGACGGTGAGACCGATCGGGTCGGCGACGACCTCGATGTCCAGTTCGGTGCGGGCGTGTTCCACCGCGTTGGTGGACAGTTCGGTGGTCAGCAGCAGCGCCTCGTTGGCCAGTTCGTCGAGGTGCGCCTCGGTGAGAACGGACCGGACGACGGCACGGGCGGCGGCGGGCGTGCGCCGGTCGGCGGGGAGCCGGACCCGCCGGACGTGCTCGTCTCGGCCCCCGGTCGTCGCGGGCCCGGTCTCCGCGGACACCCCCGTATCCTCCACCTCGCCTCCCCCGGGTGCCAAGCCGGTCCCCCGGGACGGGGGCTGACGGGGCCCCGGACAGCCTCCGGGGACCGCCCGGACCGCGCGCCGACCTGGCGGGTCCGGGGAGGCGGGCACAATATGGGGTGGCCGGCGTGCCGACCCGGGACGACGGCCCCCGACCCTGAGCGAGGGATGATGACCACGGCGAAACAGTCGGTGACGGCCGACCAGTCCGCGCCCGACCACGAGCAGGTCCTCGTCGAGCTGACCGAGGCGCTGCGGCGGGTCCGTCAGGGCGACCTCAAGGTCCGGTTGCCCCGTCGGGCGGGCCGGGCCGGTGAGGTGGCGGACGCCTTCAACGAGGTGGTCTCGCTCCAGGAGCGGCAATACCTGGACCTGCGGCGGATCAGCCGGATCGTCGGCCGGGACGGCCGGCTCACCGAGCGGCTGGACGACGAGGGACTGGACGGCACGTGGGCGGAGGGGCAGCGGGCGATCAACTCGCTGATCGACGACCTGGGCCGGCCGACCACGGAGATCGCCCGGGTGATCGTGGCGGTGGCCGACGGCGACCTCTCCCAGCACATGGCGCTGGAGATCGACGGGCGTCCGCTGCGCGGCGAATACCTGCGGATCGGCCGCACGGTGAACACGATGGTCGACCAGCTCTCCTCGTTCTCCAACGAGGTCACCCGGGTGGCCCGCGAGGTGGGCACCGAGGGCAAGCTCGGCGGGCAGGCCGACGTACGCGGCGTCGCCGGCACCTGGAAGGACCTCACCGACTCGGTGAACACGATGGCGTCGAACCTCACCGGGCAGGTGCGGTCGATCTCCCAGGTGGCCACGGCGGTGGCCAAGGGTGACCTGTCGCAGAAGATCACCGTGAGCGCCCGGGGCGAGGTCGCCGAGCTGGCCGACACGATGAACTCGCTCACCGACACGCTGCGGCTCTTCGCCGAGCAGGTGACGCGGGTGGCCCGCGAGGTGGGCACCGAGGGCAAGCTGGGTGGTCAGGCGGAGGTGCCGGGCGTGGCCGGCACCTGGAAGGACCTGACCGACAACGTGAACTCGATGGCGTCGAACCTGACGTCGCAGGTGCGGAACATCGCCCAGGTGTCCACGGCGGTGGCCAAGGGTGACCTGAGCCAGAAGATCACCGTCGCCGCTCAGGGCGAGATCCTGGAGTTGAAGGACACCGTCAACACGATGGTGGACCAGTTGTCGTCGTTCGCCGACGAGGTGACCCGGGTGGCGCGCGAGGTGGGCATCGAGGGCAAGCTGGGCGGCCAGGCCCAGGTCCGGGGCGTCTCCGGCACCTGGCGGGACCTGACCGAAAACGTGAACCAGCTCGCCGGCAACCTGACCAGCCAGGTCCGCAACATCTCCCAGGTCTCCACGGCGGTGGCGAAGGGCGACCTGTCGCAGAAGATCACCGTCGACGCGCAGGGCGAGATCCTGGAGCTGAAGAACACCGTCAACACGATGGTCGACCAGCTGTCGTCGTTCGCCGACGAGGTGACCCGGGTGGCCCGTGAGG
The DNA here is from genome assembly GCF_003626595.1 of Micromonospora endolithica. Classification (GTDB taxonomy): domain Bacteria; phylum Actinomycetota; class Actinomycetes; order Mycobacteriales; family Micromonosporaceae; genus Micromonospora; species Micromonospora endolithica. The sequence continues at coordinate 166,592 of NZ_RBAK01000003.1, forward strand.
TGGGCACCGAGGGCAAGCTGGGCGGGCAGGCGCAGGTCAAGGGTGTCTCCGGCACGTGGCGGGACCTGACCGACAACGTGAACTCGATGGCGTCGAACCTGACCTCGCAGGTGCGCAACATCGCCTCGGTCACCACGGCGGTGGCCAAGGGTGACCTGTCGCAGAAGATCACCGTCGACGCCCGGGGCGAGATCCTGGAGCTGAAGTCGACGGTGAACACGATGGTCGACCAGCTGTCGTCGTTCGCCGACGAGGTGACCCGGGTGGCCCGTGAGGTGGGCACCGAGGGCAAGCTGGGCGGCCAGGCGCAGGTGCGCGGCGTGGCCGGCACCTGGCGGGACCTGACCGACAACGTGAACTCGATGGCGTCGAACCTGACCGCCCAGGTGCGGAACATCGCCCAGGTCTCCACCGCCGTCGCGAAGGGCGACCTGTCGCAGAAGATCACCGTCGACGCGCAGGGCGAGATCCTGGAGCTGAAGTCGACGGTCAACACGATGGTGGACCAGCTGTCGTCGTTCGCCGACGAGGTGACCCGGGTGGCCCGTGAGGTGGGCACCGAGGGCAAGCTGGGCGGGCAGGCGCAGGTCAAGGGTGTCTCCGGCACGTGGCGGGACCTGACCGACAACGTGAACTCGATGGCGTCGAACCTGACCTCGCAGGTGCGCAACATCGCCTCGGTGACCACGGCGGTGGCCAAGGGCGACCTCGGCCAGAAGATCACCGTGGACGCGCAGGGCGAGATCCTGGAGCTGAAGAACACCGTCAACACGATGGTCGACCAGCTCTCGTCGTTCGCCGACGAGGTGACCCGGGTGGCCCGCGAGGTGGGCATCGAGGGCAAGCTCGGCGGGCAGGCGCAGGTGAAGGGCGTCTCCGGCACCTGGCGGGACCTCACCGAGAACGTCAACCAGCTCGCCTCGACACTGACCACCCAGCTGCGGGCGATCTCCCAGGTCTCCACCTCGGTGACCCGGGGTGACCTGACCCAGCGGATCGCGGTCAAGGCGCAGGGCGAGGTCGCCGAGCTGAAGGACAACATCAACCAGATGATCGTCACCCTCCGGGAGACGACCAAGAAGAACGCCGAGCAGGGCTGGCTGGACTCCAACCTGGCCCGCATCGGTGGCCTGCTCCAGGGTCAGCGGGACCTGGGCGAGGTCTGCCGCATGATCATGATGGAGGTGACCCCGCTGGTGGACGCGCAGCTCGGCGCGTTCTTCCTGGCGGACAACGACGAGGGCAGTGTACGGCTGCGGCTCACCGCCTCCTACGGGTACGTCGCCCGGGGACACGACGTCACCTTCGGCCCCGGGGAGGGCCTGGTCGGGCAGACCGCGTTGTCCCGCCGCACCATCCGGGTCAGCGCCGCGCCGGACGGCCGGCTCACGCTGCGGTCCGGGCTCGCCGACACCCCGCCCGCCGACCTGGTCGTGCTGCCGGTGCTGTTCGAGGGCGAACTGCTCGGTGTGATCGAGTTCGCCAGCGTGGCGGCCTTCTCGGGCCTGCACCTGTCGTTCCTGGAGCGGTTGGTGCTGACCATCGGCGTCGCGGTCAACACCATCCAGGCCAACCGGCGTACGGAGGAACTGCTCGCCCAGTCGCAGCGGCTCGCCCACGAACTCCAGGAACAGTCGGCGGAGTTGCAGCGCACCAACGCCGAGCTGGAGGAGAAGGCCACGCTGCTGTCGGAGCAGAAGGGCAACATCGAGACGAAGAACCGGGAGATCGAACTGGCCCGGCTCGGCCTGGAGGAGAAGGCGCAGCAGCTCACCCGCGCCTCGGCGTACAAGTCGGAGTTCCTGGCCAACATGAGCCACGAGCTGCGTACGCCGCTGAACTCCCTGCTCCTGCTGGCCCGGCTGCTGGTGGAGAACTCGGAGCGGAACCTCACCCCGAAGCAGATCGAGTTCGCCCGCACCATCCACGGCTCCGGATCGGACCTGCTGCGCCTGATCGACGACATCCTGGACCTGTCCAAGATCGAGGCGGGTCGGATGGACGTCGAGCCGACCGAGATCCGGTTCGACGAGATCCGCGGCTACGTCGAGCAGGCGTTCGCGCCGCAGGCCGAGGAGAAGGGCCTGGACTTCCAGGTACGGGTGAGCAAGGACCTGCCGCCGGCGCTGGTCACCGACGCCCAGCGGTTGCAGCAGATCCTGCGCAACCTGCTCTCCAACGCGGTGAAGTTCACCGACGACGGCGCGGTGACGCTGCGGATCGCCCCGGCGCCGGAGAACACCGTCTTCGACGTGCCGGCGCTGACCAACGCGCGTCAGGTCATCGCTTTCACCGTGATCGACACCGGCATCGGCGTCTCGGACGACAAGCTGTCGATCATCTTCGAGGCGTTCCAGCAGGCCGACGGCACCACCAGCCGCCGGTACGGCGGCACCGGTCTGGGGCTGTCGATCAGTCGGGACCTGGCCCGGCTGCTGGGCGGGTCGATCAGCGTCTCGTCGGCACCCGGCCAGGGCTCGACGTTCACCCTCTTCGTACCCGATGTGCTGGCCCCGGACGCGGTGGTGTCGCCGGCGGCGCCCTCCCCGCAGCGGGCCGGGCTGCCCTCGTCGCTGCTGATGCCGCCGATGGAGCTGCTGCCGCAGGCGGCGGAGGCGCCGGCCAGCCGACAGTTGGACGGGGCGACCGTGCTGATCGTGGACGACGACGTCCGGAACGTCTTCGCGCTCACCAGCGCATTGGAACTGCACGGGATGACCGTGTTGTACTCGGACAACGGGGCGGACGGTGTCCGCCTGCTGGCCGAGCACCCGGAGGTGGACATCGTGCTGATGGACGCCATGATGCCCGACCAGGACGGCTACGAGACGACCCGGCAGATCCGGCGCAACCACCGCTTCGCGGACCTGCCGATCGTCTTCCTGACCGCGAAGGCGATGCCCGGTGACCGGGAGTCGGCGCTGGCGGCCGGGGGCAGCGACTACATCACCAAACCCGTCGACCTGGACGAGCTGATCGAGCTGATGTCCTCCTGGATCAGCGGCAGCCGGAACAAGGAGAGTTCGTGACTCAGATCGCCAAGGCGTTGCTCGTGGACGACCGACGGGAGAACCTGATGGCCCTGGAGGCGATCCTCCAGGGCCTGCCGGTCCAGTCGGTGGCGGTCGAGAGCGGCGAAGCGGCGCTTAAGCAGCTCCTGGTCGACGACTTCGCGGTGATCCTGCTCGACGCCCAGATGCCCGACATGGACGGATTCGAGACGGCCAGTCACATCAAACGCCGGGAACGCACCCGGCACGTGCCGATCATCTTCCTCACCGCCGCCGACCGGGACGCGCAGCTCGCGCTCCGGGGCTACGCGGTGGGCGCGGTCGACTACCTCACCAAGCCGTTCGACCCGTGGGTGCTGCGGGCCAAGGTGTCCGTCTTCGTCGAGCTGTGGGTCAAGACCCGGCAGCTCGCCGCCCAGTCGGACCTGGTCCGCGAGCGCGACGCCCAGTGGCGGGTGCTCACCGACGCGGTCGACGAGGCCACCACCCTGCTCCGCGCCGGCGACGACCCGGACGCCCGGGACCGCGCGGTGGAACTCCTCGAACAGGCCCGCTGGGGCAGCACCGCCTGAACCGAGGTCAGGTGGTGGGGGACTCGTTGCGGATCATCAGGGCCGAGCGGAGGCCGGTGATGTCCAGCACGCGGAGCAGGAAGTCGCCCACATTGGTGAGGACCAGCAGGCACTGGGCGTGGCTGGCCTTGCGGCTGAGCACCACGAGGGTGCCCAGGCCCTGCGAGTCGCAGAAGGTGACCCCGGCCAGGTCGAGCACGATCCGGGGTGGGGGGTCGGCCAGCACCTCGTTGACGACCGTCGACAGTTGGGCGGCCGTGAGCATGTCGATCTCACCGGCGAGGCGAAGCACGGCTTCGTCTCCGGTCCGGTGTACGGTGATGGACAGTTCGGCACGATCCACCCGGCCAGCCTAGCGCGATCTCGTGACGCGGGCCTGTCGAGGCGCGGTGCCGAGCGTCATGGCGGCGGAACCCGAGGTGATCAGCCCGGACCTTCCCGAGCCTCCCCGGCGCGTTCGACCGGCGGGTCGGCCACCGGCTCGGGGTGAGACTGGTAACCCCTGCTGCGGGGTGGCTGCCGATTCGCCGTCCGACGCTGACACAATGGCGGCATCGTGACCGATATGTTTCCCGCCGGATCCGGCCGCTACCCGGCCGACGCGCCGGCCTCCGAGGCCCTGTTCGACCGCGCCACGGCCATCGTGCCGGGCGGGGTGAACTCCCCCGTGCGCGCGTTCCGTGCCGTCGGCGGCACCCCGCGCTTCATGGTCCGGGGGGAGGGGCCCTGGATGTACGACGCCGACGGGCGACGCTACGTCGACCTGGTGTGCTCCTGGGGGCCGCTCATCCTCGGGCACGCCCACCCGGAGGTGGTGGACGCCGTCCGGGAGGCCGCCACGAAGGGCACCAGCTTCGGCACCCCGACGCCCGGTGAGGTCGAGCTGGCGGCCGAGATCGTCGACCGCACGCCGGTCGAGCAGGTTCGCCTGGTCAACTCGGGCACCGAGGCGACGATGTCGGCGATCCGGCTGGCCCGCGGCTTCACCGGTCGCGCCAAGATCGTCAAGTTCGCGGGTTGCTACCACGGCCACTCCGACGGGCTGCTCGCCGCCGCCGGCTCCGGCGTGGCCACCCTCGGCCTGCCCGACTCGCCCGGTGTGACCGGCGCGGCGGCCGGCGACACCATCGTCCTGCCATACAACGACATCGCCGCCGTGGAGGCCGCCTTCGCGGCCGAGGGGCAGCACATCGCCGCCGTCATCACCGAGGCCGCCGCCGGGAACATGGGCGTGGTCGCCCCCCGCGACGGCTTCAACCAGCGGCTCGCCACGATCGCCCACGCGTACGGCGCGCTGCTCATCGTCGACGAGGTGATGACCGGCTTCCGGGTGTCCCGCGCCGGGTGGCACGGCCTCGACGCCTCCGACGCCGACCTGTGGACGTACGGCAAGGTCATGGGGGGTGGCCTGCCCGCCGCGGCGTTCGGCGGACGCGCGGAGGTCATGTCCCGACTGGCTCCCGCCGGCCCGGTCTACCAGGCCGGCACGCTCTCCGGTAACCCGCTGGCCTGCGCCGCCGGCCTGGCCACGCTGCGGCTGGCCGACGACGCGCTCTACCGGAAGCTCGACGACACGGCCGCCGTCGTGGGCAAGCTGGCCGCCGACGCGCTGGCCGCCGCCGGGGTGCCACACCGGCTGTCGTACGCGGGCAGCATGTTCTCGATCTTCTTCACCGACGCCGACGTGGTCGACTACGACAGCGCCCGCACCCAGCAGGTGCCCGCGTTCAAGGGGTTCTTCCACGCGATGCTCGCCGCCGGCGTCTACCTGCCGCCGAGCGCGTTCGAATCGTGGTTCGTGTCGGCGGCGATCGACGACGCCGCTCTGGAGCAGATCGCCGCGGCGCTTCCGGCGGCGGCGAACGCGGCGGCAGCGGCGGGCAACGGGGGGTAATGGTGAGCAAGACGGTGGTCCACGTGCTGCGGCACGGCGAGGTGTACAACCCCGGCCAGATCCTCTACGGCCGGTTGCCCGGTTTCCGGCTGTCCGAGTTGGGCGTGCAGATGGCCAAGGCCGCCGCCCAGGGGCTCGCCGAGCGGACCGTGGTGCACGTGGTGGCCAGCCCGCTGGAGCGCGCCCAGCAGACCGCCGAGCCGATCGCGGCCCAGTTCGGGCTGTCGGTCGGGGTGGACGAGCGGCTGATCGAGAGCGCCAACTGGTTCGAGGGCAAGAAGGTGTCCCCCGGGGACGGGTCGTTCCGCGATCCGCGCAACTGGTGGGTGCTGCGGGACCCGGTCACGCCGTCCTGGGGTGAGGCGTACCGGGCCATCGCCGAGCGGATGTTCGCCGCCCTGCACGCCGCCCGGGTGGCCGCGGAGGGGCGCGAGGCGGTGCTGGTCTCCCACCAGCTGCCGATCTGGACGCTGCGCCGGTACGTCGAACGCAAGCGGCTCTGGCACGACCCGCGGCGGCGGCAGTGCGGCCTGGCCAGCCTCACCTCCTTCCACTTCGACGGGGCCAAGGTCGTCGGCATCGGCTACTCCGAGCCGGCCGCGCACCTGGTCAACCTGTCGCCGACCGCCCGGACGGCCAAGGGAGCCTGACATGAACGCCCGGAGGTGGACCGCCGGTCTGCTCGCCACCGTCGCCGCGGTGGCGCTGAGCGCCTGCTCCGCGAAGAACGCGGAGGAGACCTGCGCCACCTCCGGTGGCATCGTCGAGTGCGCCCCCGACCAGCGGTCGGCACCCCCGAAGCTCGCCGGTGAACTGCTCACCGGCGGCGACCACGACGTCGCCCGGGACCGGGGGCAGGTGGTGGTGGTCAACTTCTGGGGATCCTGGTGCAACCCGTGCCGGGCCGAGGCGGACGACCTGGAAGCCACCTACCAGCAGACCAAGGGCACCGGGGTGACGTTCCTCGGCATCAACGTCCAGGACAACCGGGACAAGGCCAAGGCGTTCGAGCGGGGCTTCGGAATCACCTACCCGAGCCTCTTCGACCCGGGTAGCAAGCTGGCGCTCGCCCTGGACATCCCGCCGAACACCATCCCGGCCACCCTCGTGCTGGACCGGGAGGGCCGGATCGCCGCGGTGATCCGGGCCGCGGTCACCCGGGAGGGCCTCCAGCCGATCGTCGAGCGGATCGCCGCGGAGTCACCCGCACCGACCGGCGAACGCTGATGGGCGAGACCTTCGGCCAGCTCGCCGAGTCCGGCCCGCTGCTGCTCGCCATCGGGGCGGCGGCGCTGGCCGGTCTGGTCAGCTTCCTGTCCCCGTGCGTGCTGCCGTTGATGCCCGGCTACCTGTCGTACGTCACCGGCCTGGCCGGCGCCGACCTCGACGGCCGCCGTGAAAGGAAGGGCCCCCTATTAACGCCTGGTGTAGAGGAAGGGTCCCTTCCTAACGGCGCGGGCGGGGACGGCGCGGGCGGGGACGGCGCGGGCGGGGACGGCGGCGGCGGGGGTGGCGTGGCCGTGCGGGAGCGGGTGGGCCGCGCCGGCGTGGCCGCCGTCAAGGGGCGGGTGCTGGCCGGGACGCTGTTGTTCATCGCCGGCTTCACCGTCGTCTTCACCGCCACCGCGATCCTGTTCACCAGCTTCGGCCGGGTCTTCTTCCAGCACGAGCGCCTGCTGGAGGTGGTCATCGGCTCGCTGATCGTGCTCCTCGGCCTCGGCTACCTCGGCCTGGTGCCGGGCATGCAGCGGGAGTTCCGGATCGGCTGGCTGCCGTCCGCCGGCCTGCTCGGCGCGCCGGTCCTCGGGGCGGTGTTCGCGCTCAGCTGGGTGCCGTGCACCGGCCCGACCCTCGCCGCGGTGGTCGGCATGGCCACCACCAGCGGGCAGACCGACCGGGCCGTGGTGCTCGCCGTGGCGTACTGCCTCGGGCTGGGGATACCGTTCGTCGTCTTCGGGTTGGGCTTCCAGCGCCTGCTCGGAGTCTTCCGCGCCGTCCGGCGCAACAGTCGCTGGGTCACCCGGATCGGTGGTGCCCTGCTGATCCTGATCGGGCTGGCCCTGGTCACCGGCGGGTGGACCAACGTGGTGATCTGGTTGCAGACCACCTTCGGGGTGGGTGAGGTGAGCATCTGATGACCGTCGTGGACGAACGGCCGGCGGCGCCGGCCGAGGCACCCCGACGCCGCCCGAACCGGCTGCTGGCGCTGCTGCGCAACTCGTGGCGGCAGCTCACCAGCATGCGTACCGCGTTGGTGTTGCTCTTCCTGCTCGCGGTCGCCGCCATCCCCGGTTCGGTGCTGCCCCAGCGCGGGGTGAACCCGGAGGACGTCCGCGACTACTTCGTCGCGCACCCCGACCTGGCCCCGTTGCTGGACCGGATCGGCGCGTTCGAGGCGTTCGGCTCGGTGTGGTTCTCCGCGATCTACGTGCTGCTGTTCACGTCGTTGATCGGCTGCATCGCCCCCCGGCTGCGTGACCACGCGCGGGCGCTGCGGTCGAAGCCGCCGGTCGCGCCGAAGCGGCTGGACCGGCTGCCGCAGCACGCGGTGTTCGCCGTTCCGGACGGTGGTGTGGAGGCGATCGCCGCGGCACTGCGTCGGCGACGGTGGCGGGTGGTCGTCCGGGGCGACGAGGTGTCCGCCGAGAAGGGCTACCTGAAGGAGACCGGCAACCTGCTCTTCCACTCCTCGCTGGTGGTGGTGCTGGTCGGCGTGGCGCTCGGCTCCTGGTACGGGTGGAGCGGCAACCGCCTGCTGGTCACCGGGGCGGACAACTCGTTCTGCAACACCCAGCAGCAGTACGCCGAGACGAAGTTCGGGCCCCGCGTCGACAGCGCCGACCTGCCGCCGTTCTGCCTCCAACTCGACGACTTCGAGGCGCGGTTCCTGGAGTCCAACGGCCAGCCGCGGTTCTTCGACGCGAAGGTCACGGTCGAGGAGGACGGCGGTACGCCCCGGCAGGAGAGCTTCTCGGTCAACTCTCCGCTGCGGCTGGACGGGGCGAACGTCTACCTGCTCGGCCACGGATACACGCCGCTGATCCGGTACACCGACCGGTTCGGGGTCACCCAGATCAGCGACAAACCGTTCCTGAGCACCGGCGACATCGGGCTGACCGGTGAGGGCCTGGCCGACTTCCCGGACGCCAACGTCGACCCGGCCACCGGGAAGCGGGACCCGAACCTCCAGGTGGCCTTCTCCGGCCTGTACCTGCCGACCGCGCCGCAGGAAGCGCCGTTCGTCCGGTCCGAGTTCCCGACCGAGCGCAACCCGATGCTCAACCTGGTCGCGTACCGGGGCAACCTGGGCCTGGACGCCGGCATCCCCGGTTCGGTGTACGAGCTGGACCAGCGGCAGGTGACCGCCGGCAAGGTCAAGGAGGTCGGCGCGAAGCTGCTGAAGAAGGGCGAGACCTGGACGCTGGACGACGGCACGACCGTCGAGTTCCTGGACACCGTCCCGTACATCGTGCTGTCGGTGCGGTACGACCCCGGCTCCACGCCGCTGCTGTTCGCCTCCGGATTCCTGCTGGTCGGCCTGATGGGCTCCCTCTTCGTACGCCGTCGCCGGGTCTTCTTCCGGGTGGCCGGCGCCGACCCCGCGGGTGGATCTCCGACGGACGGTAGTAGTTTGGTCGAGGCCGGTGGCCTGCCGCGCACCGACCACCCCGGGTTCGCCGACGAGTTCGCGTCCCTCGTCGCCGCCGTCGGCGGCACCGAGGCGCGGGACCAGCGGGACGGGGCCGGTCGCGACGACGACCGGACCGCACCGCGAGAAGGAGCCGAGTGATGTCCGCACTCTCCGACCAGCTGGTGACGTTCGCGATCCTGGCGTACCTGGTCGCCATGATCAGCCACGCCGTGGAGTACGCGCTCGGCAACGCCCGTGCCCGCGCGGTGGCCGCGCCCGCCCGCGAGCTGGTCGGCGCCGGCGTCGGTGCGCCCGGGGGGACCACCGACGCGCAGGTGCCGGCCGCGCCGACCGCCGCCGAGCGGACCGCGGCGCGGGCCCGGCTCGGCGGCCGGATCGCCGTCGGCGCCACCGCGGTGGCCGCCCTGCTGCATCTGGCGGCCCTGGTCACCCGCGGCCTGGCCGCCGACCGGATGCCCTGGGGCAACATGTACGAGTTCGTGCTGACGGTCTCGTTCATCGGGGCCGCCGGCTGGCTGGCGGTGCTGTGGAAGCGTCCGTCGCTGCGCCGCCTCGGGCTGTTCCTGACGCTGGTGATGGTGCTGCTGCTGGCCACCGCCGAGCTGGTGCTCTACACCCCGATCGTGCCGCTGGTCCCGGCGCTCAACTCGTACTGGTTCGTCATCCACGTCTCGACCATCGTGTTCAGTTCCGGCATCTTCCTGCTCGGCGTGGTGCCCGCCGTCGCGTACCTGATGCGCGCCGGCTGGGAGCAGGGTCGGCGCAGCTTCCCGTACACCCTCGCGAAGCGGATGCCGGACGCGGCGGCGCTGGAGCGGCTGACCTTCGTGCTGCACGCCTTCGCCTTCCCGGTCTTCACCTTCGCGGTGATCGCGGGCGCGATCTGGGCCGAGGCGGCCTGGGGCCGGCCGTGGGGCTGGGACCCGAAGGAGACCTGGGCGTTCATCTCCTGGGTGGTGTACGCCGGCTACCTGCACGCGCGGGCCACGCCGAGCGTCCGGCGCAACGTGGCGACCTGGCTCGCGGTGCTCGGCTTCCTCACCGTGCTGATGAACCTGTTCGGCGTGAACATCTTCTTCGAGGGCCTGCACTCGTACGGCGGCCTGGACTGACCGGTGCCGCTACGCGGGCGGCGTACGACGCCCGCGAAGGGTCTCGCTCACCCGCAGGGTGATCTGGTACGCGACCTCCGGCACGTCGGCCAGCTCGATCCGCTCCGACCGCAGGGCGAGTTGGGCGTGCAGTTCGCGGGCGACGGCGTCCCGGAGTTCGACCTGTAGCGGTGACAGCCCGTCCGGGTCGCCGACAACGTACGCGTCCATGCGGTCAACCCTCGCCGAACCGGCTGCCCATGGCCACTGCCGGGTGAGATACATCGCGCCTTGTCCGCCTCATCGCGAGATCTTGGACAGTTTCCGTCAGCGCCGGACAGTCAGCGCCGGACGGTAACTGTCCAAGATCTGGAAGCGCCGGCTGCGAGGTGGCGATCGGCGGTCAGGTCGACGGCCTCGTAGCGCCGCTGACCGGCCCTCGGCTGTCGTCCCTGACGGATCGCCGGCTGTCGCGCCGCTGGTCGGCTCGCGGTGATCCACGACGCTCTCCGTGCCGGTCAGCCGCCGAACCAGCCAGGCACGTCGAGCCGGAACAGGTCGGCCGGCGTGACGGCCCGCAGGTCGTCCTCCAGCGCGGCGACCCGGTCCGCGCCGAGTCTGGCCGCCCACCCGGCCCGGAGCTGGTCGAAGACGACCGCCGAACGGCGCAGCCCGTCGTGGCCGCGCGGGGTGAGCCGGACCAGTTTGCGCCGCGCGTCACTCGGGTCGTCGACGCGTTCGAGGTAGCCCAGGGCGACCAGGCGGTCCACGGTCTTGCCGGCGGCCTGCTTGGAGATGCCGAGCCGTTGGCCCAGGTCGGTGGCGGTGGTGCCGCCGACGCCGACGGCCTGGAACACGAAGCCGTGCATCGGCCGCAGGTCGGGGTGTCCCTGCCGGGCCAGTTCCCGGTGCAGGTCGTCGATGAGCGTACGGAAGCCGGCCAGCAGCAGCAGCGGCAGCACGAAGCCGGGTCGGTCGGGGTCAGCCGTTGCCATGTTCGACAGCCTGGTTTACTGTTTCGACAACCACGTTGACGATCGTACGCCGTCACGCCCCTCCGGACGAAAGCAGGCTCCGCCGATGCCCGTCTTCACCCCGCACACCCGCGACACCGCCCCCGCCGCCGCCCGACCCACCATCGACGCGGTCGCCCGGAAGTTCGGACGGCTGCCGGCGGCGGTCGGCCTGATGGCCGATTCACCGGAGCTGCTGAAGGGCTTCCTCGCCGCGAACGCCAGCTTCGAGGCGAGCAGCCTCGACCCGGTGCAGCGGGAGGTCGTCGTGCTGACCGTCGCCACCCGCAACCGGTGCCACCTCTGCGTGGCCATGCACACCGCCACCCTGGTGCGGTCGGGCGCGGACGAGACGCTGATCCGGGCCCTGCGGGACGGTACGCCCCTGCCCGACGACCGGCTGGAGGCACTGCGCCGCTTCACCATCGCCGTCCTCGACCACGCCGGTGCGGTGCCCGAGGACGAGTTGGGTGCCTTCCTGGACGCCGGCCACGAACCCCGGGCGGCCCTCGACGTGGTGCTCGGGGTCGGCACGTACACCCTCTCCACCTTCGCCAACCGGCTCACCGGAGCGCCGGTCGACCCGCCCTTCGTGCCGTACGCCTGGAAACCGGCCGGCTAGCCCGCCCCCTCCCCGTCCGCTCCCGCCCCCTCCCCGTCCCGCCGGTGCCGCGACGGGACGGTTGTTAAGAAGGGGCCCTTCCTCTACCGGAGGCGTTAAGAAGGTGCCCTTCCTTACATCGCACCCCGGCGGCGTGGGGACGGGGACCGGTGGGGGAGACTGGCAGGCATGGCGGTTCGTGGCTTCCCGTACACCGATCTCAAGGACTTCCTGGCGGCGCTGGAGCGCGCGGGTGAGCTGCGCCGGATCACCGTGCCGGTCGACCCCACCCTGGAGATCAGCGAGGTGGTCACCCGTACCGTTCGCCAGGGCGGGCCGGCGCTGCTCTTCGAGCGGCCCACCCGGGGTGAGATGCCGGTCGCGATCAACCTGTTCGGCACCGAGAAGCGGATGGCGATGGCGCTCGGGGTCGAGTCGCTGGACGAGATCGGCGACCGGATCGGCGCGCTGGTGAAGCCGGAGCTGCCGGTCGGCTGGTCCGGCATCCGCGAGGGCCTGGGCAAGGTCATGCAGCTCAAGTCGGTGCCGCCGCGCAAGGTGAAGACCGCCCCCTGCCAGCAGGTCGTCTACCGCGGCGACGACGTCGACCTGAACAAGCTGCCCGGCCTCCAGGTGTGGCCCGGGGACGGCGGCATCTTCCACAACTACGGGCTGACCCACACCAAGCACCCGGAGACCGGCAAGCGCAACCTGGGGCTCTACCGCCTCCAGCAGCACGGCCGCAACACCCTCGGCATGCACTGGCAGATCCACAAGGACTCCACCGCCCACCACGCGGTCGCCGAGCGGCTCGGCCAGCGCCTGCCCGTCGCGGTCGCGATCGGCTGCGACCCCGTCGTGTCGTACGCGGCCAGCGCGCCGCTGCCCGGCGACATCGACGAATACCTGTTCGCCGGGTTCCTGCGCGGTGAGCGGGTGGAGATGGTCGACTGCCTGACCGTGCCGCTCCAGGTCCCGGCGCACGCCCAGATCGTGCTGGAGGGCTACCTGGAGCCCGGTGAGCGGCTGCCCGAGGGCCCGTTCGGCGACCACACCGGCTTCTACACCCCGGTCGAGCCGTTCCCGGTGCTGCACATCGAGGCGATGACCATGCAGCGCGACCCGGTCTACCACTCGATCGTCACCTCGAAGCCGCCGCAGGAGGACCACGGCCTCGGCAAGGCCACCGAGCGGATCTTCCAGCCGCTGCTCAAGCTGCTGATCCCGGACATCGTCGACTACGACCTGCCGGCCGCCGGGGTCTTCCACAACTGCGCGATCGTGTCGATCCGCAAGCGCTACCCGAAGCACGCGCAGAAGGTCATGAACGCGATCTGGGGCGCGCACCTGATGTCGCTGACCAAGCTGATCGTGATCGTCGACGAGGACTGCGACGTGCACGACTACCACGAGGTCGCCTTCCGCGCCTTCGGCAACGTCGACTACGCCCGGGACCTGCTGCTCACCGAGGGTCCGGTGGACCACCTCGACCACTCGTCGTACCAGCAGTTCTGGGGCGGCAAGGTCGGCGTCGACGCCACCCGGAAGCTGCCCACCGAGGGCTACACCCGGGGCTGGCCGGAGGAGATGACCATGGCCCCCGAGGTCGTCTCGCTGGTCGACAAGCGTTGGAAGGAGTACGGGCTCTGATGACGGCTGTGCAGGAGCGGCCCGGTCGCGTCAAACCCTTCCTCAAGCTCGTCGCGATCGAGCACTCGGTCTTCGCGCTGCCGTTCGCGTACCTCTCGGCGTTGACCGCGATGCAGGTCGACGGCGGGCGGGTGCGCTGGGTCGACCTGCTCCTGATCACCGTGGCGATGGTCGGGGCGCGGACGTTCGCGATGGCCGCCAACCGGATCCTCGACCGGCGGGTCGACGCCCGGAATCCGCGTACGGCCAACCGGGAACTGGTCACCGGGGCGGTGAGCGTGCGGACGGCCTGGACCGGCGCGGCCGTCGCGCTGGCGGTGTTCCTGGCCGCCGCCGCCCTGCTCAACCCGCTGTGCCTGGCGCTCGCGCCGCTCGCGGTGGTGCCGCTGGTCGTCTACCCGTACGCCAAGCGGTTCACCAACTGGCCGCACGCCGTCCTGGCGATCGCCCAGGCGGTCGGCCCGGTCGGCGCGTGGTTGGGCGTCACCGGCACCCTGGACGGCTCCTGGCAGGCGTGGCTGCTCGGCGCGGCGGTCGGTCTGTGGATCGGTGGCTTCGACCTGATCTACGCCTGCCAGGACGCCGAGGTGGACCGGCAGATCGGGGTGCACAGCGTGCCCGCCCGGTACGGGGTGCGCTTCGCGCTGCACGCCTCCACCGTCGCGCACGTGGTGACGTTCGCGCTGTTCGTCTGGTTCGGCGCGCTGATCGGGTTCGGGTGGCCGTTCTGGATCGGCCTGGCGCTCACCGCCGTCGCGTTCGGATACCAGCACGTCGTGGTCAGCCCGCAGGACCTGAGCAAGGTCAACCGGGCGTTCTTCACCGCCAACGGGTTCGTCGGGATCGCGCTGTTCGCCTTCGCCCTGCTCGACCTGGTGCTCCGCCTGGACCTGCGCGCCTGAAGCGCGCCGGGTCGCGCGGCGGTGCCGGGTCGCGCGGCGGTGCCGGGCGTTAAGAAGGGACCCCTGCTCTACCGGAGGCGTTAAGCGGGGGCCCTTCCTTGCTCGCGTAGCGGGTGCTCTCCAGCGTCCAGTCGATGGTGCCGCGGACGGAGTTGGCGACCACGTCGAGATGGTCGGTGACCGCCTCGTCCAGCGCCGGTCCGAACGACGGCACCGCCGCGCGCAGCGTCACGAACCGGCGCATCGACTCCCGCCAGCGGGCCGCCACGAGGTCGATCGCCACCGGCACCGGCACGCCGCGTTCGGCGGCGACCGCCAGCACCAGGTTGTGCCCGCCCGAGGTGACCCGGTCCCGCTCCAGTGAGGCCACGTCGTTGTACCAGGAGAGCAGGTCGTTGCCCGTCTCGGCGATCCGCCGCAGCAGCGGGTGGTGGTGGACCGGGTCCGGCAGCGGGCGCCCGGTCACGAACTCGACCAGCGGATACGACACGAACGCCGCCGACGTCGCCCGCCGCAGTTCGACGTAAGCGGCCACGTCCGGCGCCTGACCGGCTGCCTTGCCGGCCGCCTCCCGCCAGGTGCCGTCGAGGTGGTGCGCCACCGCGTCGGCGAAGCGCAGCCGCCAGCGCGCCGGCATCCGGCGGTGTGGCTCGCGCCAGGCCCGCACCAGCAGCCGGCGCAACGGGCCGGTGAGGCCGGCGTGCCGGAACCGGGCGCCTCCGCGCAGCAACGTCACCGCCCCGGTACGCAGGGCGCGCACCTCGTCCGGGGCCAGCCGGTCCGGCCCGTCACAGAGGTCGTCGACCAGGAAGAACCAGGTGAACAGGGCGGTCACCACCCGCAGGTCCGGCTCGGTCGCGTCCGGGTAGAGGCGGGCCGCGTACCGGGCGAAGCCGGACCGGTCCAGCCGGCGGTGGGCCGCCTCGCTCAGCGGCAGGCGCAGGCTCGGCAGCAGGTCACCGACCAGCCACTCCTGCACCCGGTCGGCGTGCGGCGACAGGCGGGGCGGGATCGGGCAGTCGGCGCGCAGGGACCGCAGGATCTCGCCGGTGGTCACGGATTCCTCCCTCGGGGACACCTGTCCGATCAACTCGCCCCGGCAGCATGGCAGGTCCACAAGAGACCCACCGCCCCGACTGGACAACGGGGCTACCCGGCAGTAATCGCCGCGTTGACGGACATAGCGCCCCGCCCGTCGGCCGACGGTGGTGACCAGGCAGGCTGGAGGGCATGCGCGAACCTTGGGTGATCGGCGTCTCCGGCGCCTCCGGCACGCCGTACGCGGCGGCCGTCGTCCGGGCGCTGCTCGACGCCGGGCAGGCAGTGGATCTCGTCGTGTCCCGCGCCGCCCGGCTCACCGTCCTGGACGAGACCGGCCGAGCGTTCCGGGACGGCCACTGGGCCGACGACCTGGCCGGGTGGCTGGGCCGGGACCTGACCGGTGCGGACGTACGGTACTGGCCGGCAGGTGACCTGGCGGCGGGGCCGAGCAGTGGCTCCTACCGGGTGCGCGGGATGGTCGTGGTCCCGGCGAGCACCGCCGCCTGCGCCGGCATCGCGATCGGGCTGTCCAAGGACCTGTTGCAGCGGGCCGCCGAGGTCAACCTCAAGGAACGCCGGCCGGTCGTGCTGGTGCCCCGCGAGACGCCGGTGACCCGCAGCCACCTGGAGCACCTGATCGCCCTGCACGACGCCGGCGCGGTGGTGCTGCCGGCAAGCCCGGGTTTCTACGGCGCGGGAGCGGCGGCCACCGCCGCGCAACTCGTGGACTTCGTCGCCGGAAAGGTGCTCGACGCACTCGGCGTACCGCACACGCTCTTCACGCGGTGGGCGGGTGAGCTCGGCGCGGCGCGCGGCCGGGACGGCTCGGACGGAAACGCGGACCGGACCTGACGTCCGGTCCGCGCGCCGATCAGCACCTGGTCAGTACATGCCGGCGTTGGCCGGGCCCGGCCCGGTCGAGGCGGCGGGGCCGGCATTACGCGGCTTGCCCATGTCGTCCACCTCGTCCAGCATGCCCTCCCCCTCAAGCAGAGCCCGCACCTCGGATTCCCGAAACCGGCGATGCCCGCCTGGAGTCCGGATGCTACCTATCCGGCCCGCCGCTGCCCACCTCGTCACAGTTTTCGGGTCAACCCGAAACAGTGCGGCGACCTCACCCGGTGTCAGCAGGCGATCTCCAGTGTCCACAGCCCCCTCCTCGCGTCGACGAAGCCCCCGGCTGAACACACTGCCCCCGGCCGGTGCGAGCCCAGAGCCGTCATGAGGGACGTATGGCAATTACAGCACCAGCGACCTGGCCTGTCCGCCAAACGCGAAAAACGCACTGAGTGGGAAGTTAGTAAATGGTACCGGCGCCCTTCTTTCCTGACAGCGGGTACGTGAACCGTTACCTCTCGTCATGTTCAACTGATGCCAGGCGCTCGGCGTTACGCCCGAACGACTAGGGTCTACAGTCCGTGGACGCGATCGACCTGAGCCTCGTTGAGCTGCTGCGCGGCAACGCCCGCCTCTCCTACGCCGAACTGGCCCGCCAGGTGGGCCTCTCCGCACCGGCCGTGCACGAACGGGTCGGCAAGCTGGAGTCCGGTGGCGTGATCCGGGCGTACCGGGCAGAGGTGGAACCGGAGACCATCGGTCTCGGCGTCACCGCGCTGATCGGCATCGTCGAGGACTCCGGCGCGGACACCGACGACGTGCTGGAGGCGTTCCGGGTGATGCCCGAGATCGAGTCCTGCTATTTCATGGCCGGGGTGGAGTCCTTCCTGCTCAAGGCCCGCGTCGGCACCATCGCTGAGCTGGAACAGCTCATCGTGCGGCTCAACCGGACCGCGGGGGTGGCCTCCACCCGCACCAGCATCGCCCTGTCGACCAAGTGGGAGAACCGCCCGCAGCCGGTCTCGCCCCCGCCCGCCTGAGCCGCCCGCCGCTCCATCCGTGCGAGGCGCGACAGCCGGCCGGCTCTGGCGAACGACCGCACCACGGCGGTAGCGTGCGCCGATGATCCCGCCGGTCGTCTCCCCAGCAGCCGCAGCCCACCGGGCCGGCGCGGCCGTGGTCACCGGGGCGGCCGGCGGCCTGGGCCGGGAGATCGCGGCGGCGCTGCACGCCGACGGCTGGCCGGTGCTCCTCACCGACCTGGACGGCGACGCCGTGGCCGCCGCCGCGGTGCCGCTCGGTGGGTGGTCCCGCGCCCTGGACGTACGCGACGAGGCCGCCTGCGCCGAGGTCGTTGCCGAGGCCGCGGGCCAGGGTGGGCTCGGCCTCTGGGTGAACAACGCCGGCATCCTGGTCACCGGCCCGTCGTGGGAGCAGGACGCCGCCACCCGGCGGCGGGTCGTCGAGGTGAACGCGCTCGGCGCGATGAACGGCACCCTCGCCGCGCTGGCCGTGATGCGCGCGCAGGGCCACGGCCACGTGCTCAACGTGGTCTCGCTGGCCGGCCTGGTGGCCGCGCCCGGCGAGACGGTGTACGCGGCCAGCAAGCACGCGCTCGTCGCGTTCAGCATCGGCACCCTGGCCGACCTGCGGCTGGCCGGGCATCGGGGCGTACACGTGTCGTGCCTGTGCCCGGACGGGATCTGGACGCCGATGCTGCACGACAAGCTGGACGACCCGCAGGCCGCGGCGTCCTTCACCGGGACGCTGCTCGACCCGGCGCGGGTGGCCCGACGGGCCGCCCGGCTGGCCCGAAGGCCCCGACCGGTGGTCAGCGTGCCGCGCTGGCGCGGTGCCCAGGTGCGACTGCTCGACGCGCTGCCCGGGCTGGCCCTGCGCCTCGCGCCGCTGGTCCTCGCGGTCGGCCGGGCGGGGCAGCGCCGGCAACGCCGGCGCACCGGGACCGGCCCACGGTGAGCAGGCTTGCTAGGTTTCCGGCGTGACTCAATTCGACCGGTGCGACGAAGCGGGCCGGCGGTGGGTGACCGAGGCGATCGCCGCTGTCGAGGCGGACGCCAACCGGTCCGCCGACACCCATCTGCTGCCGTTCCCGCTGCCCCGGGAATGGGGGATCGACCTCTACCTGAAGGACGAGTCGGTGCACCCCACCGGGTCGCTCAAGCACCGGCTGGCCCGGTCGCTCTTCCTGTACGGGCTCTGCAACGGCTGGATCGGCCCGGCCACCACGATCGTGGAGGCGTCCTCCGGGTCCACCGCGGTCTCCGAGGCGTACTTCGCGCGGATGCTGGGCCTGCCGTTCATCGCGGTGATGCCGGCCTCCACGTCACCGGAGAAGATCGCGAAGATCGAGTTCCAGGGCGGGCGCTGCCACCTCGTCGAGGACCCGGCCAAGGTGGTGGTCGAGGCGCGCTGGCTCGCCGAGGACACCGGCGGGCACTACATGGACCAGTTCACGTACGCCGAACGGGCCACCGACTGGCGGGGCAACAACAACATCGCCGAATCGATCTACGCGCAGCTGGCCCTGGAGCGGCACCCCGTACCGGCGTGGGTCGTGGTCGGTGCCGGCACCGGCGGGACCAGCGCCACCATCGGCCGGTACGCCCGCTACCAGCGGCTGCCCACCAAGCTCTGCGTGGTCGACCCGGAGAACTCGGCGTTCTATCCCGCCTGGCTGGCGGCGGACTGGTCGGTCCGGACCGGGCGTGGCTCGCGGATCGAGGGGATCGGCCGGCCCACCGTGGAGGCCTCGTTCCTGCCCTCGGTGGTGGACCGCATGGTGCAGGTGCCCGACGCCGCGTCGCTCGCCGCGATGCGGGCCGCCTCGGCGGTGCTGGACCGGCGGGTCGGCGGCTCGACCGGCACCAACCTGTGGGGTGCCTTCGGGCTGATCGCCGGGATGCTCGCCGAGGGCCGCACCGGCTCGGTGGTCACCCTGATCTGTGACGCCGGCGACCGGTACGCCGACACCTACTACTCCGACGAGTGGGTGGCCGCGCAGGGGTTGGACCTGACGCCGCACCTGGCCACCGTCGACCGGTTCCTGGCCAGCGGGGCCTGGCCGGCCTGAACCGTGGGGCCGATCCGGCCGGCTCGCCCGGTCAGGCCCGCTCGGCCACACCCGGGTAGCGCCGCACGAAGCCCTCGTCGTCAACGCTCAGCTCGGCGGTGAACGTGTCGCTGCGGAACTTCACCCTGCCCGGCCCCATACCCGTGTAGACCTGCTCGGCCGCGACCACCTGCAGGCTCGGCACCAACACCCAGGCGACCGTGATCCGGTGCGGGGTGTCGGCCGGCTTCCCGGCCAGCCCGAGCCGCCGGATCGGCAGCGTGTTGAACAGCGCCGACCCGCCGAGGTCGACGTCCCGCGCCTCGGCCAGTCGGTCCGGGTCGTCGGTGCCGGGCAGACCGGCGGCCGGCTTCCCCGCCGCGCTCAGCGCCGCGTCCAGGTCACCCTGCTCGGCGGTGGTCACCCGCCACCGGTCGGTCGCCCGTTCCAGGCGTACGCTGCGCAGCCACCCGGCGCCCTCCACCTCGACCTCCAGCCGGACCGCAGCCCAGTCCGGGTCGGTGGTGAGCTGGTAGCGGCAGGTGTAGGGGATCGGATCCACGGCCACCTGGGTGCCGCGCGCCGTCAACCCCTGTCGGTCGTCGACGAGCGCGTTCTCGGCACCGGCGGTGTCCGTGCGGGTCCACAGGAACGATTTCGGCATGGTCGGCATGAGCCGGACGTTACGCCACCTGCCGGGGGCCGGCAGCGGAGACGGAGACGCCGCCGCGGAGCGTGGGCTCCGCGACGGCGTTCCGGGTGTCGCTCAGGATCAGTGGGTACGCGCCGGCGGCCGGCCGCCGAAGCCCCGCCGCTCGTCGCGCGGCCGGTCGTCCCGACCTCGCCCCTCGGACCGGAACCCGCCCCGGTCGCCGTAGCTACGGCTCTCGGTCGGCCGGTCGCCGTAGCGCCGGTCGCCCTGGGGCCGGTCGCCGTAGCTCCGGTTCTCGGTGGGCCGGTCGCCGTAGCTACGGCTCTCGGTCGGCCGGTCGCCGTAGCGCCGGTCGCCCTGGGGCCGGTCGCCGTAGCTCCGGCCCTCGGCGGGCCGGTCGCCGTAGCGCCGGTCGCCCTGCGGTCGGTCGCCGTAGCTCCGGCTATCGGTGGGCCGGTCGCCGTAGCCGCGGCCTCCGGTGGGCCGGTCGCCGTAGCCACGCGGGCCCCGGTCGCCGTAGCTCCGGCCCTCGCCGGACCGGTCGCCGAACCTGCGGTCGCCACGGTCGGACCGGTCGCCGAAGCGGCGCGGTCCGCCGGAGCGGTCGCTGTGCCGCCGGGGCTCGGGCTCGGCACGCACCGGCACACCGCTGGGCTCGCGGGCGCCGATCAGCTCGGTCAACGCCGGGTCGCCGGCCCGCACCCGGGTCTCGGCCGGTGCCACCCCGGCCTTCTCCAGCATGGCGAGGGTGGTCCGGCGCTGCTTCGGCAGCACCAGGGTGGCCACCGCGCCGGATTCGCCCGCCCGTGCGGTACGCCCCGCCCGGTGCAGGTAGTCCTTCGGGTCCTTCGGCGGGTCGACGTGCAGCACCAGCGAGACGCCGTCGACGTGGATGCCCCGGGCCGCCACGTCCGTGGCGACCAGGACGTTCATCCGGCCCTCCTTGAACTCGGCCAGGGTCTTCGTCCGCATCCGCTGGGTCTTGCCGCCGTGCAGGCCCCCGGCCCGTACGCCGACCGCCGCCAACTGCTCGACCAGCCGGTCCACGCCCAACTGGGTGCGGGCGAACACCATCGTCCGGCCCTCCCGGGCGGCGATCGACGCGGCTACCGGGAACTTGTCGTGCGGCGGGATCAGCAGCATGTGGTGGTCCATGGTGGACACCGAGGCGGTGGACGGCGCGGTCGAGTGGGTGACCGGATCGGTCAGGAACCGCTTGACCAGCGCGTCCACGTCGCGGTCCAGGGTGGCCGAGAAGAGCAGCCGCTGGGAGTCCGCCGGGGTCTTCGCCAGCAGCTCGGTGACCTCCGGCAGGAAGCCCATGTCGGCCATCTGGTCGGCCTCGTCGAGCACGGTGATCTCGATGTCGTCGAGACGGCACACACCTCGGTTGATCAGGTCGCCCAGCCGGCCCGGGGTGGCCACCACGATCTCCACGCCGCGCCGCAGCGCGTCGATCTGCCGGTCGTACGGCACGCCGCCGACGGCGGTCTTGAGGAACACCCCGACCGCCTTGCCGAGCGGCACCAGCGCGTCGTTGACCTGCATGGCGAGTTCCCGCGTGGGAACCAGGACCAGGGCGCGCGGGTAGAGCGGGCGGGCCCGGTTGCGCTCGGCCATCCGGGCGAGCAGGGGCAGGCCGAAGGCGAGCGTCTTGCCGGAGCCGGTCTGGCCGCGGCCGAGGACGTCCCGGCCGGCGAGCGCGTCCGGCATGGTCGCGCGCTGGATCTCGAACGGGGTGGTGATGCCCTGCCGGGCGAGCGCGCGGACCAGCGCGTCGGGCAGGCCCAGCGAGGCGAAGTCGACGGTGTCGACGGCGGTCGGCTCGACGGTGGCGGGCTGTCCGGCGGCGACGAGTTCGTCGGCCGGCGGTGCGGTGCGGTCGGAAGCGGACGGAGACGTGCTGGACTCAGCAAACGTGGTCAAGAAATGCCTTTCGAGCGGGGCGCATCTTCGCGATGGCCTGCCGCAGCTGAGTGCCGCCGATCGCCCGCAAGACCGCCCAGGGGCGCGCACGCACGGTGCGCGCCAGGTCAGTGATCCTCACCAGTGTACGGCCGTTCCGGAAACCCGCCACCGCGTCGCGGACGGGTAGTGGGCGGGCTCACCCGGTCGCCGGGTCGCCGTCACGTGTTGAGGATGCCACCGACCAGGCCGTCCAGGACGTCGCCGGCCAGCAGGACCACCAGCACGCTGATCGCCATGAGCAGGGCCAACGCGGCGGTCAGCACGATCACCACCCGGGCCGTGCTGGACCGCTCCTCGGCCGGGCTGGCCGCCCAGCCCTGGGCCAGGATGTGCCCGGTCAGCGAACCGGAATTTTCCATGGCCGGATTGGTCGGCAGGGCCACGGTGGCGAAACCCGGGCCCTCCGTGCCGCCGTACAGGGTGCCCAGGTCCGGACCCCCGTCGAACCGGCCAGGGCGACCGTCGGCCGACCCGTCCCGCCGGGATGGCCCACCGGCGTGGGCGGCCGACGCGCTCGGACGGCCCGAGGGCGCCGCCCAGGGGGCTGCCTGGGAGGTGGCCGCCCCACCGGACCACGACGCCGCCCCGGGGCTGGTCGGCGGCGGCCAGGCGGGCAGGGCCGGGGCGGGCACCACCGGTGGCGCCGGGGCCGGTGGCGCCGAGATCGGCGGCACCGGGGCGGCCGAGGCCGGGGTGGGCCGCACCGACACATGCGTCGCCGGCGCTGCTGAGGCGGGTGGCGTCGACACGGGTGCTGTCGACGCGGGTGGCGCTGAGGCGGGTGGCGCCGATACGGCCGGGGCCGGGGCCGCGGCCGCGGACACCGGGGCCGCTGCCGGTACCGAGGCCCGACCGGCGAGGCGACCCGGTGCCGCGGGGGCCGACGCGCCGGACATCGCCGGCGGCGGCGGGAACGGTGGGGCCGGGGCGGGGCCGGGCGGCGGCGGAGGCGCGGGTACCGGCGGGCCGGGCGGTGGGGCCGGCGGCCCGGGTACGGGCGGCACCGGTCCCGGCGGGGTCGGACCCGGCGCGGGTACCGGTCCCGGCGGGGTCGGCTTCGGCAGTGGCGGTGTCGGTGACGGCACCGGTGGGGTCGGCACCGGTGGGGTCGGGGACGGCGGGGTCGGCCCCGGTACGGGCGGGATGGGGGCCGGGGCGGGTTCCGGGTCCGGGACCGGTGGGGTCGGCGGCTTCGGTGGCTCCGGCGGCAGGGCGGGCTCGGGTGGCTCCGGATTCACCGGTCCCGCCCGGTAGATCCGGGCCTCGCCGGTGTGCGAGCGGATGGCCGCGGCCTCGGCGGCGGACACCCGACTCGCGTCCGGAACCGCCGCGCTGGCCCGCGCGGCGGGCGACGGATCCGCTGGTGGCCGCTCGGCCGGCGAGGCGGGTGCGTCGGAGGCGTTGAGGGCCTTGGCGGTGTCCGGCTGGTCGGGTGCGTCGGGTGCGTCGGGTGTGTCGGGTGCCTTGGCGGTGTCCCGATCGCCCGGCGCGTCGGGTGAGCCGGACGCCTTGCTGGCGCTCCGCTGGACGGGCACGCCGGCTCCGGAGTCGGCCCCGCCGCCCGCCCGGTAGGTGGTGCTCTCCGCGCGGGCGGTTGCCGGGCCGGTGCCGTCTTCGGGGGGAGCGACGGCGGTGGCGACGGTCACCCGGGCCCGGGCCGGCCCGGCGGCGGGCTGCTGCTGGCGTACGCCATCGGGGTTCGACCCGGCCGCGGCGCGCGACGGGCCGGTGGAGCCGGCGCCCGGCGTGTCGGCCGGCGGTTCGGGTGCGGTGGCCACGGGTCGGTCCACGGCGTCGGCCGGGGCCGCGGGCTCGGGGCCGGGCGCGGACGTCCGGTCACCCGGTTCCGCCGGGACCTGCTGATCGACCATGCTCGCCCTCCGCGCCGCGCTCGCGCCCGGGACCGTGCGGTCGGCCCGGGTGTGCCTGAGTCTCACCGTGCCACATTCCGTCCCGCGGAGCACAGTCGGAACGCGTACCGGCCGACGCGGCGGACCGCACCGGCCGGCGGCGTCGGGTCAGCTGCCGGTGCTCGGCGACGCGGTGCGGGAGGGCGGCACGCTGCTCGCCGCCGTGGTCGGGGCGGCGGAGCCGCTGGTCGGGGCGGCCGTGCCGCTGGTCGGGGCGGCCGTGCCGCTGGTCGGCTGAGGTGCGGACGTGGACGGCGCCGCCGTGGATGGCGCGGACGTGGACGGCGCCGACGTGCGGCTGGGCGTCGGTGAGGTGCTCGGCGTCGGTGAGGTGCTCGGCGTCGGCGTCGGCGACGTCGTCGGGGTCGGGGTCGGCGAGGTGGTGGGCTTCGGCGAGGTGCTCGGCGTCGGCGACGCCGAGGGGGTCTTCGACGGGGTCGGCTTCGGGGTGGGCGTCGGCTTCGGCGCCACCGGGGGGGTGGCCGGCGGTGGGGTGGGGGTGGCCGGGGCGGGGATCGCGCCGACGACGCGGGTCGCGGCGTAGAGCCGGGACCACCGCACGGTGGAAATCTTGACCACGTCCCCGGTGGTGGGCGCGTGGATCATCTTGCCGCCGCCGACGTACATGCCCATGTGGTGGATCGACGTCCAGCTGGTGCCGGACGCGAAGAAGAGCAGGTCACCCGGGAGTAGCGCGGAGGAGGGCACGGTGCGGGAGCGGGTCGCGTAGTACTGGTCGCGGGACACCCGGGGCAGGCCGTCGTAGCCCGCCGAGCGGTACGCGGCCCAGATCAGGCCGGAGCAGTCGAAGCGGTCCGGACCCTCGGCGGCCCACAGGTAGGGATCGCCGAGCTGCGCCTTCGCGTACCTGACCGCGGCCAGCGCGGTGGGGTGCGCGGCCAGGCCGTTGGCGGTCTCGTTGCCCACCAGACCCGCGCCCAGCTGTTGCTCGGCGGCCTCCTGCTGGCGCTCCAGGACGATCAGCTGCGCGGCGTTGTCCTTGCGCAGCTGGACGAGCTTCGCCTCCTCGGCCCGCAGTGCCCGCTCCCCGGCGGTGTAGTCGTCGCGGGCCTTCTTCGTCCGGCCCTCGGCGGCCGCCAGCGCCTGCTGGGCGAACTGCTCGCCGGTGCGGGCCCGGATCACCTGCTGCTTCGCGCCGGTGGTGTCGCCGCCCTCGATCGGCTCGCCCCGGGTGATCCGGCCGAGCTGGTTGAGGTCGTGCAGGTCGGTGGCGAAGTCGCCGGGCGGCAACGCGGCGGCGGCCTTGATCGCCTCGGCGGCGGTGGCGTCGGCGGTCTGCTGCGCTCGGGCCAGGGCGTCCCGGGCCAGCGCCAGGTCCCGCTCGGCGGCGGTGAGCTGGGCCTCGGCCTCGGTGCGTTGCTGGCGCAGCTTGAGCAGGTCGTCGCCGAGCTGCCCCACCCGCGCCTCGGCCGCGTAGATCTGGGCGGCCAGCGGTCCGTTGCCCACCCCGGCGACCGGCGTGGTGGGTACACCGGGGACGGTCGGCGTGCCACCGGGGAAGGCCGGCGTGCCACCGGGGAAGGTCGGCGCCCCGGGCAGGTTCAGCGAACCGGCGACGACCGGCCGTGCGCCGGTGTCCGGAACGGTGGCGGGCAGGCCCGGTTCGGCGTACGCGGGGGTGGCCAGCACGGCGGCGGCGACCGCTCCGAGCAGGGCCGACCAGAGCCTCGGACGAAGCACGGGCGAGATCACCGGACTCCGTCGTCGCTGTCGTCGCCCGCGCCCGCTGTCGACCATTCCGCTCCCCGTCCGGCTGGGTCGCCGCGACCGGTACGCGCGGCGTCAGGACGCTACCAGTGTGTGTGGCGCGTCCCACCCTGTCTTACCTCACGCGGGCAACGATGTCGATGCGTCGCCGGGTTACGAGAGGCTGTGAATCCGGTGAGGTGCGTCGCTGCGGTACACCGTGCCGGCGGGCTGTCGGCCACCCGACGTAGGCTCGATCGGGTAACCCGGGTGGAAGGACGTGCTGGAGATGGACGCCGGACTCAAGCGTGAGCTGGAAGCGAAGGTGTACGCCGGCGAGCGGCTGACCCGTGCGGACGGGATCGCGCTCTACGACAGCGACGACCTGACCTGGCTGGGCCGGCTGGCCCACCACCGGCGTACCGAGCTGAACGGCGACCGGGTGATGTTCAACGTCAACCGGCACCTCAACCTGACCAACGTCTGCTCGGCCTCGTGCGCGTACTGCTCCTTCCAGCGCAAGCCGGGGGAGAAGGACGCCTACACGATGCGCATCGACGAGGCGGTCCGCAAGGCCAAGGAGATGGAGGACGAGCAGCTCACCGAGCTGCACATCGTCAACGGTCTGCACCCGACGCTGCCCTGGCGCTACTACCCGAAGGTGCTGCGCGAGCTGAAGGCGGCGCTGCCGAACGTCAAGCTCAAGTGCTTCACCGCGACCGAGGTGCAGTGGTTCGAGAAGATCAGCGGACTGAGCGCGGACGAGATCCTCGACGAGCTGATGGACGCCGGTCTGGAGTCACTGACCGGTGGCGGCGCGGAGATCTTCGACTGGGAGGTCCGGCAGCACATCGTGGACCACGCCTGCCACTGGGAGGACTGGTCGCGGATCCACCGGCTGGCCCACACCAAGGGCATGAAGACCCCGGCGACCATGCTCTACGGCCACATCGAGGAGCCTCGGCACCGGGTCGACCACGTGCTGCGGCTGCGCGAGTTGCAGGACGAGACCGGTGGCTTCGCGGTGTTCATCCCGCTGCGCTACCAGCACGACTTCGTCGACTCGGCGGACGGCAAGATCCGCAACCGGATCCAGGCCCGCACCACGATGGCGTCGCCGGCCGAGTCGCTGAAGACCTTCGCGGTGTCCCGGTTGCTCTTCGACAACGTGCCGCACCTGAAGAACTTCTGGGTGATGCACGGGCTCTCGGTGGCCCAGCTCTCGCTGAACTTCGGTGTGGACGACCTGGACGGCTCGGTCGTGGAATACAAGATCACCCACGACGCCGACTCGTACGGCACCCCGAACACGATGCACCGCGACGACCTGCTGCACCTGATCTGGGACGCCGGTTTCCAGCCGGTCGAGCGGGACACCCGCTACAACGTGGTGCGCGAGTACGACAAGGCCCCGTCGCTGGCGGAGCGCCGCGCCGCGCCGCAGCAGGTCTGGGCCTGATCCGCGCCGGCGCGCGTGGTCGCCGCGGCACCCCCGGGTGGCGCGGCGGCCGGCGGGGGCGGCGGGCGGCGGCTCGCGTACCCTCGTAGGGCCATGGACGAGCAGCGGAGCGGGTTTCCCCGGCGGGACGCCGAGGGGCGTGTCGCCACCCTGGGTGACCTGCTCGGCGTGAGCCTGGCGGGCCTGGTCATCGGCCTGCTGGCCCTGATGCTGTTCGACCTGGTGTTCGCGTCGTTCGGCGCGGGCGAGTTCGGCCGGGCCAACGGCTGGCTCGCGGTGATCCTGCCGGCCTGGCTCTACTGGGAGGACTTCCGCGCCTGGGAGTTCGGGGCGGCACGGGTGGTGGCCGCGCTGACCGGCGGCCTGCTGGCCGTCGCCGCCGGGCTGGTGGTCGCCGGGCTGGTGGCCGGGGCGCCGCCACTGCTCTCCGGCGGGCTCGGTGCGACGGTCTTCACCCTCGGGTACGCGATGATCTGGTTCCACGGCGTCCGCTGGCTGGCCCGCCGGACGGGTTGAGTCCGCCGTCGGGGTGTTTCCCGGTGGCGGGAGAAACGGAGTGCGGAGAAGTGAGCGCGGCGGTCAAGTACACGCTGGGCCGGATCGGGCTGTTCGTCATCGTGCTGGTGGCCCTCCTGCCGACGGACCTGGACATCTTTCTCAAGCTGATCGTGGCGCTCGCCTTCTCGGCCGCGGCCTCCTTCTTCCTGCTGCGGGGCTGGCGGGACCAGATGGCCGAGGAGATGGCCGCCGCCGCGGAGCGCCGCCGGGCCGAGAAGGAGCGCCTCCGCTCCGCCCTGGCCGGCGACGACCAGCCCCCCACCACCGACCAGCCCCCCACCCCCGACTCCCCGCGTTGACCGCGAAGCTGTCGTCCGACCCGCCGGCCGGGCCGACGGCAGCTCCGTGATCAACGCCTGAGGGAAGCGGATCCCGCCGATGTGATGATCGGGCTGGCATGGATCAATTCAGCGACGGATGTTGATATGACCATGTGACGAGTGGTGAAGTGTGCATCACCCAGCGGGAGCTCTCCCGCGCCCGAGGAGGTTGTCCATGGCCTTCCGCACCCCCGCCCTCCGTCGCCGCGTGGCTCTCGCCATCGCCGCCGGCCTCGGCGTACTCACCCTCGCCGCGCCACCCGTCTCGGCCCGGCCGGCACCGGACACCCCCGGTGAGCCGGCCGCCGTCGCGTACCGGGTGCTCGGTCCGCGTACGCAGGCCGACCGTACCGCCGTGGCCGGCACCGGCGCGTCGATCGACTACTCCGAACACGGCGTGCTGCACGTCAGCGCCACCCGCGCCGAGGCCGCCGCGATCACCCGACTCGGCTTCCGACTGGAGGCGACCGCCGCGCTTCCCACCGATCGTGGCCCGGCCCGGCACGGCGACACCGAGGGGGACGTCGGCACGCTGGCCTTCCCGCCGGCCGACTCCAACTACCACGACTACGCCGAGCTGACCGCCGTGGTGAACAAGGTCGTCGCCGACCACCCCACCATCGCGCGGAAGATCAGCATCGGCACCTCGTACGAGGGCCGCGACCTGATGGCGGTGAAGATCTCCGACAACGTCGCCACCGACGAGGCCGAGCCGGAGATCCTCTTCAACGCCCAGCAGCACGCGCGGGAGCACCTGACCGTCGAGATGGCGATCTACCTGCTCAACCTCTTCACCGACAGCTACGGCACCGACTCCCGGATCACCAGCCTCGTCAACGGCCGGGAACTGTGGATCGTGCCGACGGTGAACCCGGACGGCAGCGAGTACGACATCGCCACCGGTTCGTACCGTTCCTGGCGGAAGAACCGGCAACCCAACAGCGGCTCGTCGTACGTCGGCACCGACCTGAACCGGAACTGGGGCTACCTGTGGGGCTGCTGCGGCGGCTCGTCCGGCTCCACCTCGTCGGACACCTACCGGGGCCCGTCGGCGTTCTCCGCGCCGGAGACGCAGGCGCTGCGGAACTTCGTCAACAGCCGGGTCGTCGGTGGCACCCAGCAGATCAAGGCGAACATCGACTTCCACACGTACTCGCAGCTGATCCTCTGGCCGTTCGGCCACACGACCGCCAACACCACCACGG
This sequence comes from Micromonospora endolithica, assembly GCF_003626595.1. Lineage (GTDB taxonomy): Bacteria > Actinomycetota > Actinomycetes > Mycobacteriales > Micromonosporaceae > Micromonospora > Micromonospora endolithica. Next base: position 195,705 of record NZ_RBAK01000003.1, read on the forward strand.
GAATGACGGCCGACCAGTACAACACGTTCGCCACCATCGGGCAGCAGATGGCGAACACCAACGGCTACACCCCGGAGCAGGCCAGCGACCTGTACATCACCGACGGCGGCAGCATCGACTGGATGTGGGCCACCCACGGGATCTGGGCGTACACCTTCGAGCTGTACCCGGGCTCGGCCTCCGGTGGCGGCTTCTACCCGCCCGACGAGGTGATCCCGCAGCAGACCTCGCGTAACCGGGAGGCGGTGCTGCTGCTCAGCGAGTACGCGGACTGCCCGTACCGGGCCATCGGCAAGCAGGCGCAGTACTGCGGCGGCGGTGGCGGCACCACGGTCTGGTCGGACACCTTCGAGACGGCGACCGGCTGGACCACCAACCCGTCGGGCACCGACACCGCGACCACCGGGGTGTGGGAGCGGGGCGCCGCCCAGGCGACCACCTCCAGCGGGGCCAAGCAGCTCACCCCGTACGCCGGGAGCAACGACCTGGTCACCGGCCGGCTCGCCGGCAGCGGGGCGGGTGACTACGACGTCGACGGTGGCGTGACCAGCGCCCGGTCCCCGGCGGTGACCCTGCCGTCGTCGGGCACCCTGACCCTGTCCCTGGCCTGGTACCTGGCGCACGGCTCGAACGCCAGCTCGGCGGACTACCTGCGGGTCAGCGTCGTGCACAACGGCGGCACCACCGCGCTGCTCACCCAGGCCGGCGCGGCCACCAACCGCAACGGTTCCTGGGCGGTGGCCAACCTGAACCTGACCCCGTACGCCGGTCAGTCCGTCCGGATCCTGGTGGAATCGGCGGACGCCTCCGGGGCCAGCCTGGTCGAGGCGGCTGTGGACAACGTCACCATCACCAGTTCCTGACCGCGGTGGGGCCCCGTTCAACCCCCGGCGGGGCCCCACCACCCCTCATCAGGTCCTGGGCGTGCGCTACCGTTCCACCGACCAACCCGCAGCGAAGCCGGTGCGAAACCGGCGCTGTCCCGCAACTGTGATGCCCCTGAACGGGGACGAGCCAGGTCGCCTGCGGTTGGTCGCGACACGCGCCTTCGAGGAAGGGCGCCTCGCGGACGGGCGCACCACTGTCTGTCGGCGAAGCACCACGCTCCTCGACCGACAGGAGGACCCATGTCCAGACGTACCCCCCGGTTGTTCGCCGCGACCCTCGCGGTGGCCGCGCTCGCCCTCGGCGCCTGCGCCGAGAAGACCTCCGACACCCCCACCGCCACCGGCAGCGCGTCGGCCGCGGCCACCTTCCCGGTCACCGTCGGGTCGCTGACCCTCGCCGAGCGGCCGGAGAAGATCGTCTCGCTGTCGCCGACCGCCACCGAGATGCTCTTCGCGATCGGCGCCGGCACGCAGGTGACCGCCGTCGACGACAACTCCAACTTCCCGGCGGACGCGCCGAAGAGCGACCTGTCCGCCTTCCAGCCGAACGCCGAGGCGATCGCCGCCAAGAGCCCCGACCTGGTGGTGCTCTCCGACGACCGCAACAAGATCGTCGAACAGCTCGGCGCGCTGAAGATCCCGGTTTTCCGGGCCCCGGCCGCGACCACCCTGGACGACACCTACCGGCAGATCACCGAGCTGGGCACCCTCACCGGGCACCCGGACGAGGCCGCCGACGTCACCCAGCGGATGAAGGACGACATCGCCAAGCTGGTGGCGGACCTGCCGAAGCGGTCGGCGAAGCTGACGTACTTCCACGAGCTGGGCCCCGAGCTGTACACCGCCACCAGCAAGACCTTCATCGGCTCGCTCTACACGCTCGCCGGCCTGGAGAACATCGCCGACGCGTCCGACGCCGACGGCAAGAACGGCGGCTACCCGCAGCTCTCCCAGGAGGTGATCGTCAAGGCCAACCCGGACTTCGTCTTCCTCGCCGACACCAAGTGCTGCCAGCAGAGCGCCGACACGGTCAAGGCGCGGGCCGGCTGGGCGGGCGTCACCGCCGTGAAGAACAACCAGGTCGTCGGCCTGGACGACGACATCGCCTCGCGCTGGGGACCGCGCGTGGTGGACCTGCTCCGCACCATCGTCGACGCGACCGCCAAGGTGCCCGCGTGACGCTCCGCGCTCGCTGTTAACAGGGGACCCTTTCCATGCAGCAGGCGTTAAGAAGGGGCCCTTCCTTACCCGTGCCGGTGGGGCTGCGGCGGCGTTGGCTGGTGGCCGGCGTCGCCGCGGTCCTGGTCGCGCTGGTCGCGGGGGTGTCGTTCGGCCCGGTCAGCCTGCCGCCGGGCAGCGTCGCGGTCGAGCTGCTCAACCTCCTTCCCGGCGTACGCCTGGACAGCGGGCTGACCGAGCGGGAGATCGCCATCGTCACCCAGCTCCGGCTGCCCCGGGTGGTCCTCGGCCTGCTCGTGGGCGGCCTGCTGGCCCTGGCCGGGGGCGCCTACCAGGGCGTGTTCCGCAATCCGCTGGCCGACCCGTACCTGCTCGGGGTGGCGGCCGGGGCCGGCCTCGCGGTCACCGTCGTGCTGACCCTCGGGGTCGGGGCCGGCGGCGCGCTGACCGGGCTGCCGGTCGGTGTCCCCCTCGCGGCGTTCGCCGGGGCGCTCGGAGCGGTCGCCATGACGTACCTGCTCGGCGCCTCCTCCGGCCGCGGCCGTTCTCCGGCGACGCTGATCCTGGCCGGCGTGGCGGTCTCCGCGTTCCTCGCCGCCGGACAGACGTACCTGCTGCAACGCAACGCGGAGAGCATCCAGGAGGTGTACTCGTGGCTGCTCGGCCGGCTCGCCACCGCCGGCTGGCACGACGTCCGGCTGGTCCTGCCGTACTTCCTGCTCACCACCGTGGTCGTGCTCCTGCACCGGCGGGAGCTGGACGTGCTGTCCCTCGGTGACGACGAGGCGGCCAGCCTGGGCCTGCACCCGCAGCGCTCCCGGTACCTGCTGGTCGCCGCCGCCTCGCTCGGCACCGCCGCCGCCGTCTCCGCGTCCGGGCTGATCGGCTTCGTCGGCATCATCGTGCCGCACGCCGTCCGCCTCCTCGCCGGCTCCAGCTACCGGGTGATCCTGCCGCTGTCCCTGCTGTTCGGCGGCGCCTTCCTGGCCCTGACCGACGTCATCGCCCGTACCGCCGCCGCCCCCCAGGAGATCCCGATCGGCGTGGTCACCGCCCTGCTCGGCGGCCCGTTCTTCGTCCTCGTCCTGCGCACCTCCCGGCGGGTCCTCGGATGACCGCGGTGCCCGCTGCCGGCTCCGCCGGGCCCGCTGACGCCGGCGCGCCGGCCGTGGAGGTCCGCGACCTGCACGTCCGGCTGGGCGGCGCGCCGATCCTCACCGGCGTCGACCTCACCGTCGCCGCCGGGGAATGGGTCACCGTGATCGGTCCGAACGGCGCCGGCAAGTCGACCCTGTTGCGCGCCGTCGGCGGCCTGCTGGCCGCGCCGGGCGCCATCTCCCTCTTCGGTACGCCGAGCGAGGCGCTGCCCCGCCGCCACCGCGCCCGGATCGTCGCCACCGTGGCGCAGTCCCCGGTGGTGCCGGCCGGCATGTCGGTGCTGGACTACGTCCTGCTCGGCCGCACCCCGTACATCCCGCCGCTGGGCCGGGAGTCCGCCGCCGACCTGGCCGCCGCCCACGACGTACTGGGTCGGCTCGACCTGACCGGCTTCCACGCCCGGGAACTGGCCACCCTCTCCGGCGGTGAACGGCAGCGCGTGTTCCTGGCCCGCGCGCTCGCCCAGGGCGCCACGTTGCTGCTGCTCGACGAGCCGACCAGCGCGCTGGACATCGGACACCAGCAGGAGGTGCTGGAGCTGGTCGACCAGCTGCGGCGGGAGAACGGGCTGACCGTCGTGGCCACGATGCACGACCTCTCCATCGCCGGCGAGTACGCCGACCGGATGGTGCTCCTCAGCGAGGGTCGGGTGGTCGCCGCCGGCCCGCCCCGCGAGGTGCTGACCGAGGACCACCTGGCCCGCTACTACCGTGCCACGGTCAAGGTCCTGAACGGCGACCACGGCCCCCTGGTCGTCCCGGTCCGCCCCCGCTGACCCGGTCCGGGGGTGGGCTCAGCCGGCGGCGGGATCGGCCAGATCGATGACGTTGAAGAGGGCGCCCTGGGGGTCGCGCAGGGCGGCGTAGCGGCCGGCCGGGATGTCTCTCGGCGGGACCAGGATGGTGCCGCCGAGGGCCGAGGCGCGGGCGGCGGCCGCGTCGGCGTCGGCCACCCCGAAGTAGACGGTCCAGTACGCCGGGGAGTCCGTCTGGACGTCGTCGCCGAGGCGCGGCATCATCCCGCCGACGACACGTTCGCCGAGCCGCCAACCCGTGTAGGTGATCGGCCCCATCGGCTGGTCGTCGGGCCGCCAGCCGAACACCAGCTCGTAGAAGACCTTGGCGCGGTCCGGGTCCGGGGTGACCAGCTCGGTCCAGCTCAGCGCACCCGGTACGTCGAACACCTCCGCGCCCGGCATGGCCATCGGCTGCCACACGCTGAAGCTCGCACCGGAGGGGTCGGCGAACACCGCCATCCGGCCCTGGTCGAAGACGTCGAACGGCGGCACCACCACCTGCCCGCCGGCCCGTCGCACCCGGCCGGCGACGAGGTCGGCGTCGTCCGTGGCCACGTACACCGACCAGATCGGCACCTGGTCCGGGATCGCCGGCGGGCCCACCCCGGCGGCGGATCGGCCGCCGAGAAGGAAGACGGTGTAGCCGCCCGCCTCCGGCTGTGGGGTGACCCGCCCGGTCCAGCCGAACAGCTCGGGGTAGAAGCGCCGGGCGTCGGGCAGGTCGGGGGTGGCCAGGTCGACCCAGCAGGGCGTGCCCGGCGGGACGGTGCTCACGTCGACCCCTCTCGGCCCGGGGTGGCCACCGACGGCTCACACCCTGCCGGCATCGTGGCACCGCCCACCCGCCCCCCGGGGCGGGAACGGGCGAAACATCAACTGAACCGGCGACCCTCGTCCCGCCGGTACGCCCAACCGGCCAGCGCGGCCAGGGCCACCACCCAGACGCCCAGCATGACCAGGGACAGCGGATTCACCTCGTAGTCGCCGACGACCGCCCACATCAGTTCCACCGCACCCCGGGTGGGCAGGTACGGCGCGACCGCCTGGATGAAGCCGGGCGCCTGGTCGGGTGCGCTGAGCAGGCCGCCGCCGAAGGCCAGCGGGAAGAACACGATCTGCGCCACCACGATCGCCGCCTTGCTCGGCAGCGAGTATCCGATGGCCAGGCCCATCAGGGTGAACGGCACCGAGATCACCGCCACCGCGGGAAGCGCGAGCAGGAGCGCGCCCGGGGTGGTCCGGGCGGCGGTCAGCGTCGCGCCGATCAGCACCACCGGCACCAGGGACAGGTAGGTGACCGCCAGCCCGGCCAGCACCCGGCCGGCGAAGCGCGGCGCGGACCCGGCGGGCAGCGTCCGGGTGTAGGGACTCCACGGCTGGTCACGGTCCTCGGCGACGCCGACGCCGTACTGGAAGATGTTGGCGCTCATCACCGAGAAGGTGACCATCGCGGCGGTCGCGAAGGTGGCGGCGACGGGGTCCTTCCCGGCGAAGGGCACCACGAAGAACAGCATCGCGGCGGCGGGGAAGAAGGCACTGCCGAAGATCGCGACCGGAATCCGCACGATCTCCAGCAGCTGGTAGCGGGTGTGGACCAGAACGAGTCGCACGTCGTCTCCTCAGACCGCGGCCGGTTGGGCGGCGTCGCCGGCGGTGATGGCGAGGAACGCCTCCTCCAGCGAGGTGGGACGTACCTCCAGGTCGCGGAACGCCACCCCGGAGGTGACCAGGTCCCGCACCAGCTGGTCGGCGTCGGCGGTGAGCAGGTGGGTGCGCCCGTCGATCCGTTCGGTGCGAACCACGCCGGACAGCGCCGGCAACTCGTCGGCGACCAGGCTCACCCGGCGTACGCCGACGACGGCCCGCACCGCCTCGACAGTGTCGTCGACGAGCACCCGGCCGTGCCCGATCACCACCACCCGCTGGGCCAGCGCCTCCACCTCCTCCAGGTAGTGGCTGCTGAGCAGGACGGTCCCGCCGTCCGCGTGGAACTCCCGGATCGCGTCCCAGAGGGAGTGCCGCGCCTCCACGTCGAGTCCGGTGGTCGGCTCGTCGAGCACCACCAGCCGGGGGCGGCCGACGAAGGCCAGGGCCACCGCCAGCCGCCGGCGCTGGCCGCCGGACAGGCCGCCGGTCTGCCGTCGCACCAGCTCACCGAGGCCGAAACGGTCCAGCAGTTCGGCCCGGGGCACCGGGTCGGGGTAGTGGGCCGAGACGAAGTCGACCACCTCGCCGACCCGCAGGGTGCCCGGCAGGCCGGTCTCCTGCGGGGTGACTCCGAGCTGTCGTCGGGACGCCGGGTCGCGCGGGTCGCCGCCGGACAGCTCGACCCGCCCGGAGGTGGGCCGGCGCAGCCCGACCAGCAGGTTGAGCAGGGTGCTCTTCCCCGCTCCGTTCGGACCGAGGAGGCCGACCAGTTCGCCGGCACGCACCTCGAGGTCCACGCGGTCCAGGGCGAGCACGTCGCCGTAGCGGCGGGTGGCCTGTGCGGCGCGGGCGAGGATCATCACTGCTCCATGGGGTCGGTGGGGGCGGGCGGACCGGGGTCGCCGGCCACCGGGACCAGCGGTTCGGGCAGCGGCGCCACGTGCAGCACCGCCAGCCGGGACACCGCCCGGGTGAGCACCACGTAGAGGCGGTGCAGTCCACGCGGCTCGGCGGCCACGATCGCCGCCGGCTCGACGACCACGACGTGGTCGTACTCCAGGCCCTTGACCAGGGTCGCGGGCACCACCGTAACGCGCGCGCGGGCCGCCGGATCGTCGGCGGTCGCGGCGTCGATCCCGGCGGCCGCCAGCGCGGCGCGCAGGCCGTCCACCGCCGCGTCCGCGGCGATCACGCCGACCGAGCCGTCGTACGCCAGCGCCGCCCGCACCTCGGCCACCGTCGCGGCCGGCAGGTCGTCGACCGTACGCACGTCGAGCCCGCCGTCGTGGCGCAGCGACTCGGCCGGGGGCACGTCGACGGCGAGTGCCGGCAGCAGCCGGTTGGCGAAGGCGACCACGGCGGCGGGTACCCGGAAGCCGACGGTCAGCGGCACCACCGCGGCGTCCGGTTTCCCGAGGTGGCGCAGCGACTCGTGCCAGTCGGTGGCCGCCCACGGCGCGGTGCCCTGGGCCAGGTCACCGAGGAGGGTGACCGAACCGTGCTCACTGCGCCGGGCCAGCGCCCGGCACTGCATGGCGGACAGGTCCTGCGCCTCGTCGACGACCACGTGCCCGTACCCGGCCGTCCGCTCGATCAACCCGGCCGCCTCGTCCAGGAGCACCGCGTCGGCGGCGGTCCACCGCATCGCCTTCGGGGTGCGGGCCGGCTTCGCCGGGCGGAGCAGCGCCCGTTCGGCGTCGGTGAGCAGGCCGTCGGCCGCGGCGGTCAGCGCGTCCGGGTCGGTGAGCAGGAGGTGCACCAACCCGTCCGGGGTGAGCGCCGGCCAGACCGCGTCGAGGAAGTCGACCACCGGGCGGGACCTGCCCATCCGGCGCAGCCAGGCGTCGCTCGGCGACTCCGCCCGGCGGGCCTCGGCCTGCCGTTGCAGCAGACTCACCACCCGGGCCCGCACCCGATCCCGGCCGGTCGCGTACGGCAGACCCTCCCGGCGCGTCTCCTGGACGATCCGGTGCAGCGGCTCCAGACCGATCCGCCAGCGGAACGAGCCGTCCGAGACCACCACCGGCTCGGTGGGTGCGGAGATGTGCGCCTCCACCGCGCGTCGCAGCACCTCGGCCAGCCGGGCGTCGTGCTTGATCACGGCTACCGCCGGGTCCTCGGTCGCCCGCACCGGCACCCGGCCGACCAGGTCCTCCACCGTGGCCTGGTCCACCTCCACCTCACCGAGCGCGGGCAGCACCGCCGCGATGTACGACAGGAAGGCCCGGTTCGGGCCGACGATCAGCACGCCCGAGCGGCGCAACCGCTCCCGGTGCAGATAGAGCAGGTACGCCGCCCGGTGCAGGCCGACCGCCGTCTTCCCGGTGCCCGGCGCGCCCTGCACGCAGATCGAGTCGGCCAGTTCGGCCCGGACCAGCTCGTCCTGCTCGGGCTGGATGGTCGCGACGATGTCCCGCATCGGGCCGACGCGCGGTCGTTCGATCTCGGCGGTCAGGATCCGGCTGGCCGTACCCAGCTCCTCGCCCCGGTCCAGCCGCTCGTCCTCGAAGCTGGTCAGCTCACCACCGTGGAAGCCGAAGCGGCGGCGGACCGCCACCCCCTGCGGGTCGCGGGCACTGGCCCGGTAGAACGACCGGGAGACCGGGGCCCGCCAGTCCAGCACCAGGGGTTCGCCCTGCGCGTCGGTGACGTGCCGCCGGCCGACGTGGTACGCCCGTCCGGCGTGGTCGGTGTCCTCGTCGCCCGGTCCGGCCCCGGGCGTCCGGCTTTCGCCGGGCTCCGTCCCGGTCGCCGCGCCGAAGTCGAGTTTGCCGAAGAACAGCGGCGTGGTCGGGTCGTCGGCCAGCTCGGCGACCCGCCGGGCCATGTGCCGGCCGAGCTGCTCGGCGGTGTACGCGTCACCGGCGACCTTGTCGCCGGTGGCGAACAGCGCCTCGGCGCGCTCCCGCATCCGGCGCAGCGCGGCGCGGGACTCCTCCAGATGCTCCCGTTCGGCGGTGAGTTCGGTGTCCAGTGACTGTTCCTGGGCGTGCAGGGTCATCCTCGTACCTCTCGGGGAAGAACTCTGCCGCTCGCGTGTCCGACCTCGGTCGGCGCGGGGACGTCCGCTGCGGTGCTACACACCTCGGCCGTCGGGCGGGAGGAAGCAGTCTACGCCGGCCGGGGACGTCGGCAAACGCATTTCCGGCGGCGGCGGGGTGGCCGTGGTCGATCCCGACCGCTACGCTCCCGTCGGATCTTGAGGATCCCTTCTCGACCCGTCCGGGTCGCCGACCGGTGCGCACCCGGAGGGCCGAGCATGGGGCTGGAGCTTCCCGCCGAGCTGACCGAGCCGCTGAGCTGGATCGGTCTGGAATGGCCGCAGGCCGACGAGGAACTGCTCTTCGCCGCCGGGCGGCGTTGGCTGGAGTTCGGCCTGCACCTGCAACGGGTCGCCGAACGCGCCGAGGCGGCAGCGCAGGCGGTCTGGCAGGCCAACGTCGGTGAGACCGTCGACGCATTCCAGCAGTGGTGGCAGCGGGAGGACGGCCCGCGGGCGCGGCTACGCGAGGACGCGATCGCGGCACAGCTCATCGGCGCGGCACTGCTCGCCTTCGCGGCCCTCACCCTGGCCATGAAGATCGCCTTCTTCGTCCAGCTGGTGGTCCTGCTGGTGCAGGTGTCGATGGCGATCGCCGCCGCCGTACCGACCGCCGGTGCCTCGACGGCCGCCGTGCCGGGCTTCATCGCCGCGACGCGGATCGTCTGTCAACGGCTGGTCCGGATGCTCGTCGACCAGGTGAAGACGCTGCTCCGGGAGATCCTGGAGCGGGCGAAGAGCCTCCTCAAGATCGTCCGACGACGGCCCGGTGCGGCCCGTCCCCCACACACGCCGGGCCCCGACCCGACGCCGCTCGGCGCACCCCTGAGTCGTACGCTCACCGACGCCGACCGGGCGGCGCTGACCGACTACACCGGTCCCGGCTACCGGTCGATGAACCCCTTCCTGCGCGACCCCGGCAGGTACGCGCCGGACGAGGCCGCCGCCCTCCAGGTCCGCGCCGACCGGGTCTCCGAGGCCCTCGCGAAGCTTCCCGAGCGGCCGGGCACCACCTACCGCGGCGGTGAGTACCCCGACGACCTGCTGGCCCGCTACGAACCCGGGCAGGTCGTCACCGAACGTGCCTTCACCAGCACCTCCACCGACCCGCGGGTGGCCCAGGGGGCGTTCGACGGCAACACCGTGATGGTGATCTCGGGCCGGAACGGGCGGGACGTCGCGCCGTACTCCGACTATCCCGACGAGGCCGAGATCCTGTACGACCAGGCGACGAACTTCAAGGTGACCAGCAAGGCGTGGGATGCTGACCTCGGCAAGTGGGTCGTGACGATGGAGGAGATGTGAGCGGCATGACGCCAGCCCGGGAGCCCGTCAGCGACGAGGAGCGGGAGCGCGCCGCCCGCGCGGTCGAGCAGCTCAAGCGTGATCTCGCCGCCGCATCGGACCGGCCGGCGCCGCGGCGTACCGATCCGGAGAAGTTCACCGACCCGGTCGGCCTGGACCGCGACGGCAACTACCAGCGCCCGCTCGACGAGCAGGAGCGCGCGCACCGCGCCGAGGTCCGCCGCCGCGCCGCCGAGGACTCCGACGGGCGCTGACCGCGGAGGTCGCCGCTGCGGGTTCGGCCACTCCGGTGCCGTCCCGCTGAGCCCGTCCCGACCGGCGGGGATACGGTCGGGGTATGGCTGATCGCGTCGCACGCCCCCGGGTCGGGCACATCCAGTTCCTGAACTGCCTGCCGATCTACTGGGGTCTGATGCGTTCCGGTGCCCTGATCGACGTCGACCTGCACAAGGACTCGCCGGACCGGTTGAGCGCCGCGCTGGTCGCCGGGGACCTGGACATCGGCCCGATCTCCCACGTCGAATACCTGCGGCACGCCGACGAGCTGCTGCTCCTGCCGGACCTGGCGGTGGGCAGCGACGGGCCGGTGCTCTCGGTGAACGTGGTCTCCACCCGGCCGCTGGACGAGCTGGACCACGGCAAGGTGGCGCTCGGCTCGACGTCGCGGACCGGCGTGCTGCTCGCGCAGCTCCTGCTGGGCGAGCGGTACGGGGTGCACCCCGAGTACTTCCGCTGCCCGCCGGACCTCACCCAGATGCTGCTGGAGGCCGACGCCGCGGTGCTGATCGGCGACGTGGCGCTGCGCGCCCTCTACGAGGCGCCGCGCCGGGGCCTGGCGGTGACCGACCTCGGGCAGGCGTGGCGGGAGTGGACCGGGCTGCCGATGGTCTTCGCCGTCTGGGCGGTCCGCCGTGACTTCGCCGCCGCGCATCCCGGGCTGGTCAAGGAGGTGCACGAGGCGTTCCTGCGCTCCCGGGACCTCTGCCTGGCGGAGCTGGACCAGGTGGCCGAGGCGGCCGCCCGCTGGGAGCCGTTCGACGCGGCGACGCTGGCCTCGTACTTCCGGGCCCTTGACTTCTCCCTCGGCGAACGGCAGGTCGCGGGCGTGCGGGAGTTCGCCCGCCGCGCCGCCGCCCTGGGCGCCACCCCCGACCTTCCGCCGACCGGGCCGGAGTTCTTCGCCGGCTGACCCGGGCCGCCGGCGGCCTGCCGCCGGCCGCGCCGGCAAGATCGCGCTCGATCACCGAAGTAGTGGCCTCGGTAGGCGCGGGAGGCCACTACTTCATGGTGCGAGCGCGATCACCTCAGCCGGCGTCGCGGAGCAGCGCCTCGGTGATCTTCTGGCAGTTCTTCATGCCGTACTCGTAGCCCATGTTGATCGGGTACCGCACCATCACGCCCATCGTCCAGGTGTCACCGATAGCGAGGCAGTTGATGTGCATCTCCTGCTCGCGGGTGCGGTCGATCCAGCCGTTCTTGATGGCGATGTTCTTGCGCTCGGCGGCCGGGAACGCCTTGCGGATGCCGAAGTCACCCGCGCCGCGCACCTGCTTCATCTCGCTGAGCAGCCACCTCGTCCATTTCGGGCCGGCGGCCCGCCCATCGGCGATGCACTGCCCGAGTCGTGCGGTGTCGCGCGGGGAAAGCTCGGTGCGGCTCCAGCCCTCGTCGCTGGCCACCTTGCTGTCGGTCAGCTCGCAGAGCGAGAGCAGGCGCTTGATCGACGCCTCGCGGTCCAACGAGTTGTAGAACTGTTCGGTCCGGGTGTTGTCGCTGTCCCGGATGATCTTCGTGGCGTCGGCCAGCTTCGCGTCGCTGGGCGTCTTCCCGGCCTCGGCGGTACGCCGGAGGTAGTCGGCGACGATCCAGGACTTGATCAACGACGCGGTGGTGCTGGTCTCGGCCATGTTGTCCGAGCCGATGATCTCGCCGGTGCGCCGGTCCAGCACGCTCCACGAGTACCAGCCCTCGATGTCGAGGTCGAGGTCCTTCGCCACGAACGGCAGCGGTTCGCGCGTGGCCCGCGGCGACGGGCTGGCGGCCGGCGGCCGGGCGCGGCGGTCGGTGGCGGACCCGGTCTGACGCTCGCCGGGTGCCGCGGGCTCGCCCCATCGGGCGGCGGCCTGGGACTCGAACGGGGAACCGGGCAGCAGGCGCAGGGACACCAGCACCATGCCGATCAGGATGGCCGTCACCGCGATCAACTTCCCGAGTGACGTCCCGCCGGACGGTCGTGCCGTGGCGCGGCGGCGGGCCATCAGAGCTTCCCGACCGGCTGCTGCGGCACCTTCAGGGCGGCGCCGGGCTGGGGGGTGACCAGCTGGCTGGCGACGCTCGCGCAGACCTGGGAGCCGTACGTCAACCCGCTCTTCTGCGGGTAGCGCAGCATCACCGCGAGGCTCCACTTCTCGGTCACGGCCAGGCAGTTGACGTGCCAGTTGCCGTCGTAGTTCAGCGGGGTCCACCCGTTCTTGATGCTGACCGGGCCCTGCGCGGTGATCGACGCGGGCAGGCCGTCGACGATGCCCCACCTGCCGCCGCCGGAGCGCAGCTTCTGGTCCTTGGCGGCGGTCGTGCCCCGGACCTTGCTCATCTCGTCCAGCAGGTATGTCGTCCACTTCGGGCCGGCGGCCTTGCCGTCGCCGATGCAGTCGCCGAGCCGGACCGCGTCGCGCGGGGACATCCGGGTGAAGCTCCACCAGCCGACGTAGCCGGGGACGTTGCCCGGCTTGGTGTCGGTCAGCCCGCAAATGCTGATCATCCGCTTGACGGTGGCGGCCCTGCCGACGGCGGCGTAGAGCCTGTTCGCCGCGTCGTCGTCGCTGTCCCGGATGGCGGTGGTGATGTTCTTCTTCATCGCCGCCGGGATCGGCTTGCCACCCAGCAGGCGCAGGTAGTCGGCGGCGAACCAGGACTTGATCATCGACTCGGTGGAGCTGGTCGAGGCCATGTTCTTCGAGCCGGAGATGGTTCCGGTCGCCCGGTCCATGAGGGCCCAGGAGAAGAACTCGCCCTTGAAGTTCACCGAGACCGTCCCGGCGGCCAGGGTCGGCGGCGGGGGAGCCTTGGGCGCGGGCGCCGCGACGCTCTGCGCGCCACCTCCGCTGCCGCCGGCCTCGCCGCCGTCGGCCAGCCGGGCGTACGCGGCGGGCACCAGCAGGGCGCCGCCGAGCAGGACCGTCACGACGGCGAACACCATGGTCACGCGGGATCGCATGAGTGGGTGAGCTCCAGATGTCAGGGCCGGGGGGCCGGCTTCACGTTGTCCGGGGGGATCGGGCGGACCGCCGAGGGGGCCGGAGCCTCCGCTGGTGCCTTGGGGCGATCGTCGGGAGCCGATCGGTGTGCCGGGGGAAGTCTACGTGCGGATTTGTCCCACGCCACGGCTCGACACCTGGCAATCCACGACCTGGTAGGGATATAGAGCCGCTTTGCCTCTTCTGAGGTGATTCATCTTTGCCGAATGACCCAAGTCACAGTCGGTCCCGCTACTCCGGGTTGCCGGGTGATCACCGGACCGACCATCGGAATTCTGTTACACCCTCTGGTGCGGGAGGCCGCGAGCTGTAACACTTGTCCTCATGTATGGCAACGACTTCTCCGCCGAGGACACTGCCGGCGGCGGCCTGCTCGGCGAGGTCGAGGCGGCCGAGGCCGCGCTGCGCGAGGCGGCAGCCCGGGGCCGACGAGGTGCGCCCGGCCCGGACCAGGACCTGGCGGCGTACTTCGCCGAGGTCGTCGAGGCCGACCAGAAGATCGAGCCGCGGGACTGGATGCCCGAGGCGTACCGGAAGACGCTGATCCGCCAGATCGCCCAGCACGCGCATTCCGAGATCATCGGGATGCAGCCCGAGGGCAACTGGATCAGCCGCGCCCCGTCGCTGAAGCGCAAGGCGATCCTGCTGGCCAAGGTGCAGGACGAGGCCGGTCACGGCCTCTACCTCTACGCCGCCGCGGAGACCCTCGGCATCAGCCGGGACGAGCTGGTCGACATGCTGCTCAACGGGCGGCAGAAGTACAGCTCGATCTTCAACTACCCGACGTTGACCTGGGCCGACGTCGGAGCGATCGGCTGGCTGGTCGACGGCGCCGCGATCGTCAACCAGGTCCCCCTGTGCCGCTGCTCGTACGGCCCGTACGCGCGGGCGATGATCCGGGTCTGCAAGGAGGAGTCGTTCCACCAGCGGCAGGGCTACGAGATCCTGCACACCCTGGCGCACGGCACCCCGGGGCAGAAGGCGATGGCCCAGGACGCGGTGAACCGCTGGTGGTACCCGTCGCTGGCCATGTTCGGCCCGCCGGACACCGACTCCACCCACTCGGCGCAGTCGATGGCCTGGAAGATCAAGCGTTTCTCCAACGACGAGCTGCGGCAGCGCTTCGTGGACATGTGCGTCGGCCAGGCCGAGGTGCTCGGGGTCACCATCCCCGACCCGGCCCTGCGCTGGAACGACGAGCGCCAGTCGTACGACTACACCCAGCCCGACTACGACGAGCTGATGCGGGTGATCAAGGGCGAGGGGCCGTGCAACCGGCAACGGATGGAACACCGCCGCCGGGCCCACGCCGAGGGTGCCTGGGTCCGGGACGCCGCCACGGCGTACGCGGCCAAGCAGGCGGCGAAGAGGGAGAAGGTGGCCGCGTGAACAGCCAGGCACACAGTCCGCTCTGGGAGGTCTTCGTGCGCGCCCGGCGGGGGCTGTCGCACACCCACGTCGGCAGCCTGCACGCGCCGGACGCGGAGCTGGCCCTGCGCAACGCCCGGGACCTCTACACCCGCCGCCAGGAGGGCGTGTCGATCTGGGTGGTGCCGGCGAGCGCGATCACCGCGTCCAGCCCGGACGAGAAGGACGCCTTCTTCGACCCGGCGGCCGACAAGGTCTACCGGCATCCCACGTTCTACGAGGTGCCGGACGGGGTGGCGCACCTGTGAAGGGTCCCTTCGACTTCACACTGGGGCTGGCCGACGACGCGCTGGTCGCGGCGCAGCGGCTCGCCGAGTGGTCGACCCGCGCACCGGAGATGGAAGAGGACATCGCGCTGTCCAACATCGCCCTCGACCAGCTCGGCGCGGCGCGGCTGCTGCTGACGTACGCGGGCGAACTGGAGGGGGCCGGCCGGGACGAGGACGCGCTGGCCTTCGGCCGGGACGACCGGGAGTTCCGCAACTGCCTCCTGGTCGAGCTGCCCAACGGCGATTTCGCGGTGACGATGGCGAAGCTGCTCCTCCTGTCGGCGTACCAGCTCCCGCTCTACACCGCGCTCGCCGCCTGCGCCGACGAGCGGCTCGCCGCCATCGGGGGCAAGGCGCGCAAGGAGTCGGCGTACCACCTGGACCACAGCTCGCTGTGGGTGAAACGGCTCGGTGACGGCACCGAGGAGTCGCACCGTCGGATGCAGGCCGCGGTGGACGAGATGTGGCCGTACACCCACGAGCTGTTCGCGGCGGACCCGGCGGCGCCGGTCGACCCGGCCACCCTGCGGCCCGACTTCGACGCCGTGGTGTCGGCGGTGCTCGACGAGGCGACGCTGACCCGTCCGGAGACGACCTGGGCACCGGCCGGCGGGCGCGACGGCGTGCACACCGAGCACCTGTCGTTCCTGCTCGCCGAGATGCAGGTGCTGCACCGCGCCCATCCCGGGGCCCGCTGGTGACGGGGACGAGGGAGGCCGTCGCGGCGGTGGTGGACCCGGAGATCCGGGTGATCACCATCGACGAGCTGGGCATCCTGCGGGCGGTCGACGAGGACCCGGCGACCGGTCGGGTCGTCGTCACCATCACCCCCACCTACACCGGCTGCCCGGCGATGGACGTGATCCGGGCCGACATCCGCCAAGCCCTGGCCGCCGCCGGCCGTCCGGACGCCGAGATCCGTACCGTGTTCAGCCCGGCCTGGAGCACCGACTGGATCTCCGATTCCGGGCGGGCGAAGCTGGCCGCCGCCGGGATCGCCCCGCCGGCCCCGGTCCGGGCCGGCAACGTCGTCCCGCTCACCCTCGCGGTCCGCTGCCCGCGCTGCGGCTCGCCGGAGACCGAGCAGCTCAGCCGCTTCGGGTCCACCGCGTGCAAGGCGTTGTGGCGCTGCCGCTCCTGCTCCGAACCCTTCGACCACCTGAAGGCGCTGTGACTGTCACCATCACCCGACCGGTCCGCCGCCGGCCGGTCTTCCACCCGCTGCCCGTGGCCGCCGTGGACCGGCTCACCGCCGACGCCGTGGCGATCACCTTCGCCGTGCCCGAGGAGCTGCGCGCGACCTTCGCGTTCTCCGCCGGTCAGCACCTGACCGTGCGCCTTCCCGGTGGAGCCGGGGCGGCCGGGTCCGCCGGGGAGGACGTCCGCCGGTCGTACTCGATCTGTTCCACCCCGGACGACCTGGCCCGGCACGGCAGGCTGCGGATCGGGGTGCGGGAGATCCCGGGCGGCGCGTTCTCCGCCTTCGCGTGCGGGGCGTTGCGCGACGGCGACACGGTGGAGGTGCTGCCTCCGCTGGGCCACTTCACCACGGCGTTCGCGCCGGACCGGGTCCGCCACTACGGCGCGGTCGTCGCCGGTTCCGGCATCACCCCGGTGCTGTCGCTGGTCGCGACGGCCCTGGCCGTCGAGCCGGCCAGCACGTTCACCCTGGTGTACGGCAACCGCACGGCGAACACCGTGATGTTCGCCGAGGAGCTGGCCGACCTGAAGGACCGGTACCCGACCCGGCTGCACCTGGTGCACGTGCTGTCCCGGGAGCAGGGCGAGTCGCCGCTGCTGTCCGGGCGGGTCGACGCCGAGCGGCTGGGCCGGCTGCTGGACACCGTCGTGCCGGGCGACACCATCGAGGAGTGGTTCCTCTGCGGCCCGTACGCCATGGTGGTCGACGCCCGCGCGGTGCTGACCGGTCGGGGCGTCGCGGAGTCGGCGGTGCGCACCGAGCTGTTCCACGTGGACGCGCCGCCGGAGCCGGTGCGTCGTCCCGGCGACGAGCCGGGTTCCGGCGCCGAGGTGACGATCGTGCTGGACGGCCGGTCGTCGACCTTCACGATGGGCCCCGACGAGCGGGTGCTCGACGCGGCGTTGAAGGTCCGCTCCGAGCTGCCGTACGCCTGCAAGGGCGGAGTGTGCTCGACCTGCCGGGCCAAGGTGGTGGACGGTGCGGTGACCATGGCGCGCAACTACGCGCTGGAGCCGGACGAGGTGGCGGCCGGTTACGTGTTGACCTGCCAGTCCAGCCCCACCACCGATCGGCTCACGGTCGACTACGACGCCTAGCCTTCGTCGCCGGTCTTCGTCGCTGACGTGCCGGCGTGCCCGCCCACGCGCCGGGAACAGGGTGTCTCGGACGCTGTCGAGCTGAGCCACCCACGACATCACCCGGCCCGGCCGGTTGACCGACCCCGGTCGACCCACTGATTCGTCTGCGACATCAGTTCGACAGCGTCCCGACCGGGACAAGCCCGACCGCGCCCACCATGCCTGCCCCGTCACACGGGTGACCGGGCGGTACGGGTACCCGCCGGCGTCGGCGTAGGCTCGGAGGCGTGACGGTGAGCCGGGAGATCGACGACATCCTGCAACGTGGCGCGGACGGCGGGCGGATCACGCCCGAGGAGGCCCTGCTGCTCTACACCGAGGCGCCGTTCCACGCGCTGGGCGAGGCGGCCGACGCGGTGCGCCGGCGGCGGTACCCGGACAACGTCGTCACCTACCTGATCGATCGCAACATCAACTACACCAACGTCTGCGTGACGGCGTGCAAGTTCTGTGCCTTCTACCGTGCGCCCAAGCACAAGGAGGGCTGGACCCACCCGACCGAGGAGATCCTGCGCCGCTGCGGCGAGGCGGTCGAGCTGGGCGCCACCCAGGTCATGCTCCAGGGCGGGCACCACCCGGACTACGGTGTCGAGTACTACGAGGAGCTGTTCTCCTCGGTGAAGACGGCCTACCCGCAGTTGGCCATCCACTCGATCGGCCCGAGCGAGATCCTGCACATGGCCAAGGTCTCCGGCGTGAGCCTGGACGAGGCGATCTCCCGGATCAAGGCCGCCGGCCTGGACTCGATCGCCGGCGCCGGAGCGGAGATGCTGCCCGAGCGGCCCCGTCGGGCGATCGCCCCGCTCAAGGAGTCGGGCGAGCGCTGGCTGGAGGTCATGGAGCTGGCCCACCGGCAGGGCGTCGAGTCGACCGCGACGATGATGATGGGCACCGGCGAGACCGCCGCCGAGCGGATCGAGCACCTGCGGATGATCCGTGACGTGCAGGACCGCACGCGTGGCTTCCGCGCCTTCATCCCCTGGACCTACCAGCCGGAGAACAACCACCTCAAGGGCCGCACCCAGGCGACCACTCTGGAATACCTGCGGCTGGTGGCGGTGGCCCGGCTGTTCTTCGAGACCGTGCCGCACCTTCAGGCGTCCTGGCTGACCACCGGCAAGGACGTCGGGCAGCTCGCGCTGCACATGGGGGTGGACGACCTCGGCTCGATCATGCTGGAGGAGAACGTCATCTCCTCCGCCGGCGCCCGGCACCGTTCCAACCTGCACGAGCTGATCGCCATGATCCGCTCGGCGGACCGGATCCCGGCCCAGCGGGACACCCTCTACCACCGGCTGGCGGTACACCACACTCCGGCCGACGACCCGACCGACGAGCGGGTCGTGTCGCACTTCTCCTCGATCGCCCTGCCCGGCGGTGGCGCGGGGAAGTCCCTGCCACTGGTCGAGGCGCGCTGACCGCCTCCGCCCCACGGCATTCGACGGTCCATCAGCGACCGGTCACCCTCGGTGATCGGCGCCGGTGGGCCGTTCGGCCATCCGGCGGAGTACACAGATATCGATTCGGTGAACGTTGCGACGACTGCGGTCGACCTGCCGGGACGACAACCGCCATCAATCCGGACAATCCTTAAGTCATCTTTAGGCGGGCAGGCCGCCGCGCTCGATCATGGGGCTGGCGGGGAGGTTCGCCGCCCGCTAACGTCCCGGCCCGTACCTTTCCTTCACCCCACGGGGGGACCCCTTCATGATCTTCCGTAACCGGCCTCTGGTGCGGCTGGGCGCAGCGGCGCTCCTCGCGTCCGGCGCCCTCACCGCGTTCGGCGTCCCGGCGTACGCCGCCGACACCGCCGCCGACCTGTCGGTCGAGGTCACCGGCACCCGGGTCGCGGCCGGCGCTCAGGACAAGGTGGCCTTCGCCAAGATCAAGAACAACGGCCCGGGCACGCCCGACAATTTCGTGGTCGACGTCGACGTTTCCAAGATCGACTTTGCGAAGGTCGCCGTCGTGCCGGTCACCGAAGGTCCGTGCACGATCGACGGTGACGAGCAGCCGACCCGGTTCAGCTGCCTGGTCGACGACAAGACCGTCCCGGGCCCCGGCGAGACCCTCGAGGTCGCGCTGGTGACGTTCAAGGCGGAGGAGGGCGTCGAGCTGCCCTACACCGCGCCGTTCACCGTCACCGTCAAGTCCGACGGGGACACCGCGGCGGACAACGACAGCGCCTCCGCCGAGCTGGTCCTGACCGACGAGAGCGGCGTCGACATGGGCATCGTCGTGCCGGACGTCAAGTTCCAGGCGGACGGGTCGGAGAAGCCGCCGCTGCTGGTGCCCGGCGCCGAGACCTTGGTGCACGTCGAGCTGATCAACCAGGGCGACGTGATCGCCAACGGCATCAAGCTCGACCTCACGCTGCCGAAGGGCGCCACCTTCACCGAGGACCTGCGGGAGTGCACCTACTCGCCGGACCGTCGGGTGGCCAACTGCCCGACCCCGCTGCTCCAGGTGGCGCCGGGCGACATCCTCATCGGCTCCTTCCCGGTGAAGGTCGACGCGGACGTCAAGGCGCCGATCGCCCTCCAGGGCGGCAGCGGCACCGTCACCGCGCTCGGTGAGCTGCCGGCGACCAGCGCGAACGTCGCCGCCACGAAGAAGACTCTCCCGTCGTTCCTCAAGGCCGCCACGGCCGAGCAGGCCGCCGAGGTGCGCGAGATCGACGAGACCGACAACACCGACGCGTACGCGGTGATCGTGGCCGCGAAGGGCGGCTCCGGCGGCGGTGGCGACGACGACGGTGACGGCCCGGGCCTGCCGGTGACCGGCGCCAAGGCCGGCCTGATCGGCGGCATCGGCGGTGCCGTGCTGCTCGCCGGTGGTCTGATGTTCCTGATGGCGCGGCGGCGCCGGGTCGTCCTGGTGACGCCGGGCGACGAGCGGCCGACGGCCTGAGGGTTGTCCTCCATCGACCCGCGAGGGTCGTTCATATAGATGCACGGCAGTGCGGGCGGGATGGGCGACCATCCTGCCCGTACTGTTTCCACCGAACCCGCGACCATCCACATTTCCCTACCCCCGGGGGATCGATGACCATGCTCCACCGCTCGGTTCCGGCACGTGCTGGCGCCGTTGCGCTACTCACGATCGGCGGCCTGGCCGTCACCGGCGCCCCGGCCCAGGCGGCACCCGCGCCGGACCTCGCCGTCATCCCGATCAGCACCGGCCTGGCCCGCGGCGTCGACGCGGCGAAGGCCAAGCCGTTCAAGTTCACCGTCACCAATTCGGGCGACGCCACCGCCGAGGACGTCGTCTACCGGATCAACACCGTGGGGCTCAACAGCAGGCGGGTCGGCTTCGTGCTGCCCGCCGGCTGCACCGAGCGCGGTGCGCACCTCTACGAGTGCTCGCTCGGCGACCTGCCGGCCGGCACCAGTGCGGACATCGGCATCCCGTTGTTCAGCACCGGCGGGAAGGGCGACGGCGGTGTGCTGACCGTCGGCGTGCTGACCCCGCTGCCGGACGAGGACGCCATCGTCGACGTCCCGGTCGAGGTGACCAAGCGGGGTTACGACCTCACCTCCTGGGCGCAGGACGTGCAGGCCAACGTCGTGGTCGACGGTGCCGTGACCAACGAGCCCGACCTGCGGCCGGTGCGGCGGGGCGAGACCGTCCCGCTGGACTGGGCGGTCTACAACGACGGCAGCCGGCGGGCCACCGGCGTCTTCTACGGCCTCACCCTCCCGGCCGGCGTGACCTTCGCCGAGCTGCCCGACACCTGTGTCCAGCAGGAGATCCTCGGCCGGGCGCAGGCGTTCTGCGAGGACGCCGGCGCCGTGCTCCGGCCCGGCCAGTACTACACCGACGACGTCACCGTCACCGTCGGTGCGGACGTCACGGAGCCGGTGCTGCGGGAGGGCGACCTCTTCGCGTACGGGTTGGACGCCGCGCAGGGCGCGCCGGAGGAGGAGGCGCGGAGCGCCGGCCCCGCCCAGCGCAGGTCCTTCGAGGAGGTGGACCCGGCGGACAACCACACCGTCTTCGAGGCGTTCGTGGACCTGTCGGCGCAGCCGACGCCCACTCCCACCCCTTCCGGGGAACCCACCGCGACGCCGACGGTCGCCCCGACGGGCACCCCGACCGCTGGCCCGACCACCACCCCCGGCGCCGGGGGCGGCGGTGGTGGCGACGACGACCCCAGCCTTCCGGTGACCGGCGTGCAGGCCGGGCTGATCGGTGGGATCGGTGCCGCGGTGCTGCTGGCCGGTGGTGGCCTGCTGCTGTTGTCCCGGCGGCGCAGGGTCGTGCTGGTGAACCCGGGCGACGAGACGTCGAACGACTGACCGTGCGGACGGTGGGGGCGGGGTGGGCGACCACCCCGCCCCCTCGCGTATCCGGGCCACCACCCACTACGCCGCATCCGGGGCGTGGCTGGCAGAGTGGAGGGGTGAGCCGTACCCCGCAGGGCCAGCGCGCCAGCCTGGACAAGCAGCCGCACGAGGTCGCCGCGATGTTCGACGGCGTGGCCGCCCGTTACGACCTGACCAACACCGTGCTGTCCTTCGGCCAGGACCGGGCCTGGCGGCGGTCGACGCGGGCCGCGCTGGCGCTGCGACCGGGCGAGCGGGTCCTGGACGTGGGCGCGGGCACCGGCGTGTCGACCGAGGAACTGGCCCAGTCCGGGGCGTACGCGGTCGGCGCCGATCTGTCCCTCGGCATGCTGTACGCGGGCAAGCGGACCCGACCGGCGGTGCCGTTGCTGGCCGGTGACGCGCTGCGGTTGCCGTTCGCCGACGCCAGCTTCGACGCGGTCACCATCTCCTTCGCGCTGCGCAACGTCAACGACACCGACGCCGCGCTGCGCGAACTGGCCCGGGTGACCCGGCCCGGCGGCCGGCTGGTGGTGTGTGAGTTCAGCACCCCGGTCAACCCGGCCTTCCGCACGGTCTACCTGTCGTACCTCATGCGGTCGTTGCCGGTGGTGGCCCGGACGGTGTCGAGCAACCCGGACGCCTACGTCTATCTCGCCGAGTCGATCCGCGCCTGGCCCGACCAGTCGGCGCTGGCGGCGCGCGTCGCGGCGGCCGGTTGGGGCCGGGTGGCGTGGCGCAACCTGACCGGTGGCGTGGTCGCCCTGCACCGCGCGGTCCGCGACTGATCCTTCGCGGTCAACTCCGCTTCGCCGCAGCTTCGGAAATTAGTGGCTTTAGTCCAATTTGTTCCGTAAGCTGCCCTGCATGACGGGACCAGCGCGGCCGGACCCCTCGGCGCCCACCGACGACGACGCCGCGGAACTCATCGCGCAGCTCAAGGAACTGGCCGGTGCGGACCCGGGTGACGTCCGTCAGGTGGTGGCCGAGGTGCTCGCCGCGCTGGACCGCGCCGCCGGCGGGGCGTTACGCGAACATCTGCCCGAGGCGATCCGGGTCGATGCCGGTCTGGACCCCGCCGAGCCGGTCCGCCGATGACCCTCCGCCGGAGGCCGGCCGGCCTGTTTCCGGCAAGTTAGGTACCCCTCACCGGGCGACGGTGTAACGCCGGTCATAGACTCCTCAGCGTCTGGCTTGTGAAGCATTTCACGAGCGTGCGGGAGGAGGCGCGAGATGACCTCGGTGGAGAACGACGCCGACGTGATCGTGGTGGGCGCCGGTCCCGGTGGGTCGGCGACCGCGTACCACCTGGCTCGGCACGGCGTACGGGTGCTGCTGCTGGAGAAGACCGAGTTCCCCCGGGAGAAGGTCTGCGGCGACGGGTTGACCCCGCGGGCGACCCGGCAGCTGATCCGGATGGGCGTGGACACCTCGACCGAGGCCGGCTGGCTGCGCAACCGCGGCCTGCGGGTCATCGGCGGAGGCGTACGCCTGGAACTGGACTGGCCCGATCTGGCCAGCTACCCCAACTACGGCCTGGTCCGCACCCGGCTCGACTTCGACGACCTGCTCGCCCAGCGGGCGGTCGCCGCCGGCGCGAAGCTGCGCACCAGCGTGAACGTCATCGGTCCCGTGCTCGACGGCGACGACCGGGTGATCGGCGTGACCGCCGAGGTCGGTCCGGACAAGGAGCCGGCGAGCTTCCACGCCCCGCTGGTCGTCGCGGCCGACGGCGTCTCCGGCCGGTTCCCGCTCGCCCTCGGGCTGGCCAAGCGCGAGGACCGGCCGATCGGCGTGGCCGTCCGGCGTTACTACCGCTGCCCGGCCAAGCACGACGACAACTACCTGGAGTCCTGGCTGGAGCTGCGCGGCCGGGACAGCGACGCGCTGCTGCCCGGTTACGGGTGGATCTTCGGCCTCGGTGACGGTCGGGTCAACGTGGGTCTCGGCGTGCTCAACTCATCCTCGGCGTTCGGCAAGACGAACTACCGCCGGCTGCTCACCGACTGGCTGTCCAACACGCCGGCCGAGTGGGGCATGACCGACGAGGCGAACGCGGAGGGGCCGATCCTCGGCGCCGCGCTGCCGATGGGCTTCAACCGGGTGCCGCACTACACCCGCGGCGTGCTGCTGGTCGGCGACTCCGGCGGCATGGTCAACCCGTTCAACGGCGAGGGCATCGCGTACGCGATGGAGTCCGGTGAGCTGGCCGCGGAGGTCGCGGTGCAGGCCCTCGCCCGACCGGCCGGGCCGGAGCGGGAGCGGGCGCTGATGGCGTACCCGACCGAGCTGAAGGCGCGCTTCGGCGGTTACTACCGGCTCGGCGGCATCTTCGTGAAGCTGATCGGCCGTCCCGAGGTGATGCGGATGGCGACCAGGTACGGCATGCCGCACCCGATGCTGATGCGCTTCGTGCTCAAGCTGCTGGCCAACCTGACCGACCCGCGTGACGGTGACGCGATGGACCGGGTCATCAACACGCTGACCAAGGCCGCGCCAGCGGTATAGACGGCCTGCTCGGGGCCGGTGTCGCCCCCGGGCACGCGACAGAGATCGACCCCCGCTGGCGGCCGTCACGAGGGACGTGAATAGTGTGATTTTCGTCAAGCACCAGGGGCAGGGAAGGACGAGCAGGAGAAAACGATGTCGCTCTCGCCTTACGCACCGATCATCGGGCTGTTCGCCCTCGCCACGGCGTTCGCGCTGTTCTCCGTGGCCGCCGCCCGCTTCGCCGGCCCCCGGCGTTACAACAAGGCCAAACTCGAGGCGTACGAGTGCGGCATCGAGCCCAGCCCGCAGCCGGTCGGCGGCGGCCGGTTCCCGGTCAAGTTCTATCTGACGGCGATGCTCTTCATCGTCTTCGACATCGAGATCATCTTCCTCTACCCCTGGGCGGTCTCGTTCGACGCCCTGCCGATCTTCGGCTTCGTGGAGATGGTCCTGTTCATCGTCGCGGTCTTCGTCGCATACGCCTACGTCTGGCGGCGCGGCGGCCTGGACTGGGACTGAGGGAGGAACCTCAGATGGGTATCGAGGAGAAGCTCCCCGCCGGTGTCCTGCTCACCTCGGTGGAGAAGCTGGTCAACTGGTCGCGGAAGTCGTCGGTCTGGGGCGCCACGTTCGGCCTGGCCTGCTGCGCGATCGAGATGATGGCCGCCGGCGGGCCGCACTACGACATGGGCCGCTGGGGCATGGAGGTCTTCCGGGCCTCGCCCCGGCAGGCCGACCTCATGATCGTGGCCGGCCGGGTGAGCCAGAAGATGGCCCCGGTGCTGCGCCAGATCTACGACCAGATGGCCGAGCCCCGCTGGGTGCTCTCGATGGGCGTCTGCGCCAGCAGTGGCGGCATGTTCAACAACTACGCGATCGTCCAGGGCGTGGACCACGTCGTGCCGGTCGACATGTACCTGCCCGGCTGCCCACCCCGGCCGGAGATGCTGATCGACGCGATCCTCAAGCTCCGCGAGAAGATCATGCACGAGCCGCTGGGCCCGAACGGCCGCAAGATGCTCCAGGCCCGCCAGGAACGCGGCGACGTTCCGGTGGTGCCGTACGGCTCGATGCCGTCGTCGTACCGAAGCGACAAGGCCCGGCGCGCCGAGTGGACCAGGGCGGTCCGCGAGGGGCGCGAGGAGCAACTGCGCATCGAGAACTGGATGAAGGCCCAGAACCACCTGCACGCGCACGGGGGTGTGAAGTGACCGCGCCTGACGACCGGGGCGTGCCGGTACCGGTGACGCCGGCCGGCGCCACCAGCGGAGCGCCGGCCGAGTACCCGCCGGCCAGTCCGGCCGGCCGGGGCATGTTCGGCAACCAGGGCACCGGCGACGTCTCCGGCTACGGCGGCCTGGTCCGCCCGCGCCGGACGATCGAGGGCGCGACCCGGCCGTACGGCGGCTGGTTCGACGAGGTGACCGACGCGCTGGAGGAGGCCTACCCGGCGTTCGGCGACGCGATCGAAAAGGTCGTGATCGACCGCGGCGAGCTGACCCTGCACGTACGCCCGGAGCGGATCGCCGAGGTCTGCCAGGCGATGCGGGACGACCTGGCACTGCGCTTCGAGCTGTGCTCCTCGGTGTCCGGGGTGGACTACCTCGGCGCGGACGCCCGCCGGCTGCACGTCGTCTACCAGCTCACCTCGATGACGTACCGGCGTCGGGTCCGGCTGGAGGCCGCGGTCTCCGCCGAGGACCCGCACCTGCCCAGCGTGACCGCCGTCTACCCGACCGCCGACTGGCAGGAGCGGGAGGCGTACGACATGTTCGGCATCGTCTTCGACGGCCACCCCAACCTGACCCGGATCCTCATGCCGGACGACTGGGAGGGCCACCCCCAGCGCAAGGACTACCCGCTCGGCGGCGTACCCGTCGAGTACAAGGGCGCCGAGATCCCGCCGCCGGACCAGCGGAGGTCGTACCAGTGACCACTTCCAACTACGCGACCGAGCGGGACACCACCGAGGGCAAGGTCTTCACCGTCACCGGTGGGGACTGGGACGAGGTGGTGTCCGGCACCGACCCGATCAACGACGAGCGGATCGTCGTCAACATGGGCCCGCAGCACCCCTCCACCCACGGGGTGCTCCGGCTGATCCTGGAGCTGGAGGGCGAGACGGTCCGCGAGGCCCGCTCGGTCGTCGGCTACCTGCACACCGGCATCGAGAAGAACCTGGAATACCGCAACTGGGTGCAGGGCTCGACCTTCGTGACCCGGATGGACTACCTGTCGCCGCTGTTCAACGAGACGGCGTACAGCCTCGCGGTGGAGAAGCTGCTCGGCATCGAGGAGCAGATCACCGAGCGGGCCACCACCATCCGGGTGCTGATGATGGAGCTGAACCGCATCTCCTCGCACCTGGTGTGGCTGGCCACCACCGGCATGGAGCTCGGCGCGATCTCGATCATGCTGTACGGCTTCCGCGAGCGGGAGTACATCCTCGACATCTTCGAGAACATCACCGGCCTGCGGATGAACCACGCGTACGTCCGGCCGGGCGGGGTCGCCCAGGACGTGCCGGACGAGGCGATCGTCAAGATCCGCGAGTTCCTGAAGATGATGCCGAAGAAGCTCAAGGAGTACGAGGACCTCCTCTCCGGCCAGCCGATCTGGACCGAGCGTACGAAGAACGTCGCGGTGCTGGACGTGACCGGCTGCCTGGCGCTCGGCGTCACCGGGCCGGTGCTGCGGTCCGCCGGTCTCGCCTGGGACCTGCGCAAGACCATGCCCTACTGCGGCTACGAGACGTACGAGTTCGACGTGCCGACGCACCCCGACGGTGACGTGTGGGGCCGCTACCTGGTCCGGCTCGCCGAGATGCGCGAGTCGCTCAAGCTGGTCGAGCAGGCGCTGGACCGGCTGCGGCCGGGCCCGGTGATGGTCGCCGACAAGAAGATCGCCTGGCCGGCGCAGCTCGCCATCGGGGTGGACGGCATGGGCAACTCGCTGGAGCACGTCGCCAAGATCATGGGTCAGTCGATGGAGTCGCTGATCCACCACTTCAAGCTCGTCACCGAGGGCTTCCGGGTGCCGCCGGGGCAGGTCTACGTCGGCATCGAGTCGCCGCGCGGGGAGCTGGGCGTGCACGCCGTCTCCGACGGTGGCACCAGGCCGTACCGGGTGCACTACCGGGAGCCGAGCTTCGTCAACCTCCAGGCCCTGCCGGCGATGGCCGAGGGCGGCCTGATCGCCGACGTGATCGCCGGCGGCGCCTCGCTGGACCCCGTCATGGGAGGTTGCGACCGATGAGCACGACGTTCACCGACGAGACCCGGGAGCGGGCGCGGGAGATCATCGCCCGCTACCCGGCGGACCGGTCCCGCTCGGCGCTGCTGCCGCTGCTGCACCTGGTGCAGGCCGAGGAGGGTTACGTCTCCCCGGCCGGCGTCGCGTTCTGCGCCGAGGTGCTCGGCCTGAACAAGGCCCAGGTCGGCGCGGTCGCGACGTTCTACACGATGTACAAGCGCCGGCCCACCGGTGACTGGCTGGTCAGCGTCTGCACCAACACGATGTGCAACGTGCTGGGCGGCCAGCAGGTCTACGACACCCTCGCCGAGCACCTGGGCGTCGGGCACGACGAGACCACCGCCGACGGCACGATCACCCTGGAGCACGCCGAGTGCCTCGCGGCCTGCGACTACGGCCCGGTGATGACGGTCAACTACGACTTCTTCGACAACGTTGACCCGGGCACCGCGGTCGGCGTCGTCGACGAGCTGCGGGCGGGCGGGCGGCCGATGCCGACCCGGGGCGCGCGGCTCTGCACGCTCAAGGAGATGGCCGTCCAGCTCGCCGGGTTCGCCGACGAGCGGGACGGCGCGGTCGCCGACGGGCAGCCGGGGGAGGCGACCCTGCGGGGGCTGCGCCTGGCCGAGCAGCACGGCATCTCGGTGCCGGGCTTCGACCCGAACACGCCGATCCGCAGCAAGGCGGAGGCGGACAAGGCGGCCGCCGAGGCCAAGGCGAAGGCCGAGGCCGCGAAGCCGGCGCCCGCTCCGGTCCAGGCGAAGGGCGGCGACGGCGCGTCCACCCCGACGGGTGCGCCGGGCAACGCCGGTGCCGGCGAGCCGGCACCCGCCGCCGCGGCCACCGGCAGCACCGCGCCGGACGTCAAGGCGCCGGACGACAAGTCACCGGAGATCCGGGCGGCCGAGACGCGGCAGCCGGACGCGCGGACCGCCGTCCCGGACGCCCCGGGCACCAAGATCCCGAACGACACCACCGCCCCGGCGACCCGGGACGCCCAGGAGGCCGAGGCCGCCGGTGCGGCGGCCAACGCCCCCGCCGGTGACGGCAAGCCCGCGGGCGACCAGGCCGCGGCGCAGGAGCGCAACCTCAAGGACGCCGAGGCCGGCACCGGCCCGGCCGTCGCGAGCGAGACGGGGGACCAGAAGTGACCACTCCCCGGCCGGAGACGCTGGCCAAGCTGACGCCGGTGCTGACCAAGCGCTGGCTCTCCCCGGACGCCTGGCGGATCGGCACCTACGAGAAGCTGGACGGGTACGCGGCGCTGCGCAAGGCGCTCAAGGCCCACCCGGACGACCTCATCCAACTGGTCAAGGACTCCGGCCTGCGCGGCCGGGGCGGCGCCGGCTTCCCCACCGGCCTGAAGTGGGGCTTCATCCCGCAGGGCGACGGCAAGCCGCACTACCTCGTGGTGAACGCCGACGAGGGCGAGCCGGGCACCTGCAAGGACCTGCCGCTGATGACCCACGATCCGCACTCGCTGATCGAGGGTGTGATCATCGCGTCGTACGCGATCCGCGCCAACCGGGCTTACATCTACATCCGGGGCGAGGCCGTGCACGCCGCGCGCCGGCTGCGCAACGCGGTGCAGGAGGCGTACGCCAAGGGCTACCTCGGCACGAACATCCTGCGCAGCGGCTTCGACCTGGAGCTGGTGGTGCACTCGGGCGCCGGGGCGTACATCTGCGGTGAGGAGACGGCGCTGCTGGACTCGCTGGAGGGCTTCCGGGGCCAGCCGCGGCTGCGCCCGCCGTTCCCGGCGACCCACGGCCTGTACGCGTGCCCGACGGTGGTCAACAACGTCGGCACGATCGCCAGCGTGCCGTACGTCGTGCTGGGCGGCGCGGACTGGTGGAAGAGCATGGGCACGGAGAAGTCCTCCGGGCCGATGATCTACTCGCTCTCCGGGCGGATCGCCAACCCCGGCCAGTACGAGTGCGGGCTGGGCATCACGCTGCGCGAGCTGATCGAGCTGGCCGGTGGCATGCAGCCGGGGCACAACCTCAAGTTCTGGACGCCGGGTGGCTCCTCGACGCCGCTGCTCACCGCCGAGCACCTCGACGTGCCGCTGGACTTCGAGGGGGTGGCCGCCGCCGGTTCGATCCTCGGCACCACGGCCACGCAGATCTTCTCCGACCAGGACTGCCCGGTCTACGCGACGTACCGGTGGCTGGAGTTCTACCACCACGAGTCGTGCGGCAAGTGCACCCCGTGCCGGGAGGGCAACTACTGGATGGTCCGGGTCTACCGGCGGATCCTGGCCGGCCAGGGCACCCACGAGGACCTGGAGACCCTGCTCGACACCTGCGACAACATCCTCGGCCGCTCGTTCTGCGGCCTGGGTGACGGCGCGACCAGCCCGGTGACCTCGTCGCTGAAGTACTTCAAGCAGGACTACCTCGACTACATCGAGGGCCGTACCGCGCCGAAGCTGTCCGACAAGCAGCTGGTGGGAGCTCACTGATGACGGACGTAGCCAAGCAGACCGAGACGGTCACGCTCACCATCGACGGCGTCGAGGTCACCGCTCCGAAGGGGGCCCTGCTGATCCGGGTCGCCGAGCAGCTGGGCACCGAGATCCCCCGGTTCTGCGACCACCCGCTGCTGGCTCCGGCCGGCGCCTGCCGGCAGTGCCTGGTCGAGGTGGAGGGGCAGCGCAAGCCGGTCGCCTCCTGCACCCAGACGGTCGCCGACGGCATGGTGGTCCGCACCCAGCTCACCTCTCCGGTCGCCAAGAAGGCGCAGGAGGGGGTCATGGAGCTGCTGCTGATGAACCACCCGCTCGACTGCCCGATGTGCGACAAGGGCGGCGAGTGCCCGCTGCAGAACCAGGCGATGTCCACCGGCCGCACCGACTCGCGGTTCCACGAGCACAAGCGGGAGTACCCGAAGCCGCTGCCGATCAGCACCCAGGTGCTGCTCGACCGGGAACGGTGCGTGCTCTGCCAGCGGTGCACCCGGTTCTCCGAGGAGATCGCCGGCGACAAGTTCATCGACCTGATGGGCCGGTCGTCCGCCGAGGAGATCAACATCTACCGGGACGAGGAGTACGGCACCGACGGCGACGCCGGTGACGTGCCCTTCAACTCGTACTTCTCCGGCAACACCGTGCAGATCTGCCCGGTGGGGGCGCTGACCGGTGCCCAGTACCGGTTCCGGGCCCGCCCGTTCGACCTGGTCTCCAGCCCCAGCGTCTGCGAGCACTGCTCGGCCGGATGCGCCCAGCGCACCGACTGGCGGCGCGGCAAGGTGACCCGCCGGCTGGCCGGCGACGACCCGGCGGTCAACGAGGAGTGGAACTGCGACAAGGGGCGGTGGGGCTTCCAGTACGCCCGCGCCTTCGACCGGCTCACCACCCCGCTGGTCCGCGACGAGCGCACCGGCGAGCTGCGCGAGGCGTCCTGGAGCGAGGCGTTCACCGTGGCCGCCGAGGGACTGCGGGCGGCCCGGGACGGCGGCCGGGGCACCGCGGTGCTCACCGGCGGCCGGCTGACCGTCGAGGACGCCTACGCGTACGGGAAGTTCGCCCGGGTGGCCCTCAACACCAACGACATCGACTTCCGGGCCCGACCGGTCTCCCGTGAGGAGTCCGACTTCCTGGCCAGCAGCGTCGCCGGCAACACCGACGTGACGTACACCGACGTGGAGAACGCTCCGGCGGTGGTGCTGGTCGGTCTGGAGCCGGAGGAGGAGTGCCCGATCCTCTTCCTGCGCCTGCGCAAGGCGTACCTGAAGAAGACCCTGACGGTGTACGCGCTGGCGCCGTTCGCCACCCGCGGCCTGGAGAAGCTCGGCGCCAAGCTGGCCCGGGTGGTGCCGGGCGAGGAGGCCAGCGTGCTCGCCGAGCACGCCACGGTGGCCGAGGCGCTGAGCCAGCCGGGCGCGGTCCTGATCGTCGGCGAGCGGCTCGGCAGCGTGCCGGGTGGGCTCTCCGCGGCGGCGGCGGTGGCCCGGCGTACCGGCGCGAAGCTGGCCTGGGTGCCGCGGCGGGCGGGTGACCGCGGCGCGGTCGACGCCGGCTGCCTGCCCAACCTGCTGCCCGGCGGTCGTCCGGTGACCGAGCCGGCCGCCCGGGCCGAACTCGGCGAGGCCTGGGACATCCCGGCGGGGGTGATCCCCAGCCAGGCCGGCCGGGACACCGACGGCATCCTCACGGCGGCGGCGAACGGCCAGTTGGGCGCGCTGGTGGTGGCCGGGGTCGACCCGGCCGACCTGGCCGACCCGCGGCTGGCCGAGGCCGCCCTGGACGCGGTGCCCTTCCTGGTCAGCCTGGAGTTGCGGCACAGCGCGGTGGCCCGCCGGGCGGACGTGGTCTTCCCGGTCGCCCCGGTGGTCGAGAAGGCCGGCAGCTTCCTCGACTGGGAGGGCCGGCTGCGCACCTTCGAGGCGGTGCTGAACACCGCCGCGATGACCGACGGCCGGGTGCTGGACGCGCTGGCCGCGCAGCTCGACGTGCGACTGGGCACCGGCGACGTGTCGAGCATCCGGCGTGAGCTGGGTGCCCTGCCCCGCACCCGGATCGACCGTCCGGCCGCGCCGTCGGTCGAGCCGGCTCCGGTGCCCCACCCGGGTGCCGGCGAGGCGGTACTGGCCACCTGGCACCAGCTGATCGACCTGGGCAGCCTCACCGACGGCGACGAGCACCTGGCCGGAACCGCCCGGCCACCGGTGGTCCGGCTGGGCAAGGGCACCGCGGAGGCGCTCGGCGTCGCCGACGGTGACCCGGTGACGGTGGGTACCGACCGGGGTGCGGTCACCCTCCCGGCGGCGGTCACCGAGATGCCGGACGGCGTCGTGTGGCTGCCGACCAACTCGCCGGGCTCGACCGTCCGGCGCAGCCTCGGCGCCACGTCCGGTGCCGTGGTCCGGGTCTCGGCCGCCGCGGTGGCGGCCGCCGTTCCCCACCAGGCCGACGCGACCGGGTCGGTCGCGGCGGACGCGGCCGGCCGCCCCGGTCCGCTCCTCAACTCCGGGGGTGTCTCATGACCTTCCTCGCGCAGGACCCGACCCTGGCCGACTTCGGCCGGGACCCGTGGTGGCTGGTTCTCGGCAAGGTCGTCTTCGCGTTCGCGTTCGGTCTGGTCGCCACCCTGCTCGGCGTCTGGTTCGAGCGACGTGTCGTCGGCTTCATGCAGGTGCGGCCCGGTCCCAACCAGGTCGGCCCGTTCGGTCTGCTGCAGACCCTCGCCGACGGTTTGAAGATGGCCTTCAAGGAGGACATCCTCCCGAAGGCGGCGGACAAGGTCGTCTACTTCTTCGCACCGGTCATCTCGGTGGTCTGCGCGGTCACCGCGCTGTCGGTGATCCCGTTCGGCCCGATGGTCAGCATCTTCGGCCACCGGACGCCGTTGCAGGTCACCGACGTGCCGGTCGCGGTGTTGCTGGTGCTGGCGTGCTCGTCGATGGCGGTCTACGGCGTGGTGCTGGCCGGTTGGGCCTCCGGCTCGACCTACCCGCTGCTCGGTGGTCTGCGCTCCGGAGCGCAGCTGATCTCCTACGAGATCGCGCTGGGCCTCTCCGTGGTGGCGGTCTTCATGACCGCCGGCACGATGTCGACCAGCGGGATCGTCGCCGAGCAGGGGGCGGGCACCCAGCTCAGTGTGTTCGGCACCGAGATCCCGGCTCCCGGCTGGTACGCGATCCTGCTCTTCCCGAGCTTCGTCATCTTCTTCATCTCGATCGTCGGTGAGACCAACCGGGCGCCGTTCGACCTGCCCGAGGCGGAGTCGGAGCTGGTGGCCGGCTTCATGACCGAGTACAGCTCGTTGAAGTTCGCGCTGATCATGCTCTCCGAGTACGTCGCGATGGTCACCATGTCGGCCTTCACCGTGACGCTGTTCCTCGGCGGCTGGCGGGCGCCGTGGCCGATCACCATCTGGGAGGGCGCCAACTCCGGTTGGTGGCCGCTGCTCTGGTTCTTCGGCAAGGTCGTCGCGCTGGTGTTCGTCTTCGTCTGGCTGAGGGGCACGCTCCCCCGGATGCGCTACGACCAGTTCATGCGCCTCGGCTGGAAGGTGCTGCTCCCGATCAACCTGGTGTGGCTCCTGGTGCTCGGTGGGCTGCGCTCGATCGAGGACTGGGACACCCGGAGCAAGCTGATCGCGGTCGGCATCCCGGCCGGCATCCTGCTGCTCGCCACGCTCTTCTGGCCGAGCCGCCGGCCGGAGCCGAAGCCGACCGTGCAGGAGCAGGTCGACAACCGTCCGCAGGGCAGCTTCCCGCTGCCCCCGATGGACCTGCAGGTACCACCGAGCCCGCGCACCCGGCGCGTGGTCGCCGAGCGGGAGCCGGCCAACATCGCCGCCGCCCCGGACTCTCAGGAGGTGTGACGTGGGCGCGATCACCGGAACGTTCAAGGGATTCGGTGTCACCTTCTCGCACATGTTCAGGAAGGTCGTCACCACCGACTACCCGTTCAAGCCGCCGGTGTCGGCGCCGCGCTACCACGGGCGGCACATCCTCAACCGGCACCCGGACGGGCTGGAGAAGTGCATCGGCTGCGAGCTGTGCGCGTGGGCCTGCCCGGCGGACGCGATCTACGTGGAGGGTGGCGACAACTCCGAGGAGCAGCGTTTCTCCCCGGGGGAGCGGTACGCCAGCATCTACCAGATCAACTACGCCCGGTGCATCTTCTGCGGGCTGTGCATCGAGGCCTGCCCGACCCGCTCGCTGACCATGAGCAACGAGTACGAGCTGGCCCGGGACAACCGACAGGACCTGATCTTCACCAAGGAGCAGCTGCTCGCGCCGCTGCTGCCCGGCATGGAGCAGCCGCCGCACCCGATGCGCCTGGGTGACAGCGAGAAGGACTACTACGTCGGTTCGCTGACCAACCCGGGCACGTCGGCCGGCGCGGAGCGGTCCCCGATGGGCCCCGGCCACTACCAGGTCGAGGAGCATCCCGGGGTGACCTTCCCCGGTGCCGAGCAGCAGGCCCAGCGGGCCGCCGCCGCCAAGGGAGACGACGCATGACCACGTCCACGTTGCTCGCCGCGGCGGGCGAGGTGTCCGGCGGTGAGGAGGTCACCTTCTGGATCCTCGCCCCGCTGGCGCTGCTCGGCGCGATCGGGATGATCGCCGCCCGCAACGCCGTGCACTCGGCCCTCTGGCTGGTGCTGACCATGCTCTGCCTGGGCGTGTTCTACGTGCTCCAGGCCGGGCCGTTCATCGGCATGGTGCAGATCATCGTCTACACCGGCGCCATCATGATGCTGTTCCTGTTCGTGCTGATGCTGGTCGGCCGGGACGCCTCCGACTCGCTGATCGAGACCCTGCGGGGCCAGCGGGTCGCGGCGATCGTGCTGGGACTCGGCTTCGCCGGCCTGGTCGGCGGCGGTCTGTGGCGCGGCCTGCAGGGCAGCGCGGCGGTCGGCCTGGAGCAGGCCAACGCCGAGGGCAACGTGCAGGGCATCGCGCGGTTGCTCTTCACCAAGTACGTGCTCGCCTTCGAGCTGACCTCGGCCCTGCTCATCACCGCCGCGGTCGGCGCGATGGTGCTGGCGCACATCGAGCGGCGCAAGGAGGACCGGATGGACCAGATCGCCACCATGAAGGCGCGGTTCGCCCCCGGCAACTACCCCGGCCCGAAGCCCGGCCCGGGCGTTTTCGCCACCTCGTCCTCGGTGGCCACGCCGGCCCGCCTGCCCGACGGCCGGCTGACCGACCGCGGCACCTCGGACATCCTGCCGGTGCGGGAGCTGACCGCGCAGGAGACCTCCCTGAAGGGGACGGACAAGTGACACCCGACTACTACCTGGTGTTGGCCGCCGTGCTGTTCACCATCGGCGCGGCCGGCGTGCTCGTCCGGCGCAACGCGATCGTGCTGTTCATGTGCGTCGAGCTGATGCTCAACGCCGCCAACCTGACGCTGGTCACCTTCAGCCGGATCAACGGTGACCTCAACGGTCAGATCATGGCGTTCTTCGTGATGGTGGTGGCCGCGGCCGAGGTCGTGGTCGGTCTCGCCATCATCATGTCGATCTTCCGGACCCGGCGCTCTGCCAGCGTCGACGACGCCAACCTGCTGAAGTACTAGAGGGGCCTGCGGTGGTGCACATTCTTGCGAACGCCCCGGCCGAGCCGACCGGGACCGTCACGTACGCGACGGCGGACGGGCTCCTGGGCGGCGTCTGGTTGCTGGTGGCGATCCCGCTGCTCAGCGCGGCGGTCCTGCTCCTGCTCGGCCGGCGCGCCGACCGCTGGGGGCACTGGCTCGGGGTGGCGGCCATCGGCGCCGCGTTCGTGCTCGGCCTGACCTACTTCCTCCAGCTGCGCGGGCTGGAGAACAAGTCCGTCGAGCTGAGCCTCTGGGACTTCATCACCGTCGGCGACCTGCGGGTGGACTTCGGTCTGCTCTTCGACCCGCTCGCCGGGGTCTTCGTTCTGCTGATCACCGGGGTGGGTTTCCTCATCCACCTGTACGCGGTGGAGTACATGGCGCACGACGCCGGGCGGCGGCGGTTCTTCGCGTACTTCAACCTGTTCGTCGCCGCGATGCTGTTGCTGGTGCTCGGCAACAACTACGTGATGCTCTACTTCGGCTGGGAGGGCGTCGGTCTGGCGTCGTACCTGCTGATCTCCTTCTGGTCCGACCGGCCGAGCGCCGCGACGGCCGGCAAGAAGGCGTTCCTGATGAACCGGGTCGGCGACGCCGGCCTGGCGATCGGCATCTTCATCATGTTCGCCACCCTGGGCACCACCCAGTACGACGAGGTCTTCACCGGCGTCGGCGGGCTGACCGCGACCACGGTGCTGGTGCTCGGCCTGCTGCTGCTGCTCGGCGCGGCCGGCAAGTCCGGCCAGTTCCCGCTCCAGGCCTGGCTGCCGGACGCGATGGAGGGCCCGACCCCCGTGTCGGCGCTCATCCACGCGGCCACCATGGTCACCGCCGGCGTCTACCTGATCGCCCGCTCCAACCCGATCTTCTCGGCGAACACCACGCTCCAGCTCGTGGTGGTGAGCGTCGGCGCGCTGACCCTGCTGATCGGCTGCGTCATCGGCGCCGCCAAGGACGACATCAAGCGGGTGCTGGCCTGGTCGACCGTCAGCCAGATCGGCTACATGTTCCTCGGTGTCGGCCTGGGCGGCGCGGCGTACGCGCTGGCGATCGTGCACCTGCTGGCGCACGGGTTCTTCAAGGCCAACATGTTCCTCGGCGCCGGCTCGGTCATGCACGGCATGAAGGACCAGGTGGACATCCGCCGCTTCGGCGGGCTGTCGAAGTACATGAAGATCACCTGGATCACCTTCATGATGGGCTGGCTCGCCATCATCGGCATGTTCCCGTTCTCCGGCTTCTTCTCCAAGGAGCCGATCATCGTGGCCGCCTTCGAGCGGGAGGACTGGACCGCCTGGCTCTTCGGCGGTGCCGCGCTGCTCGGCGCGGGGCTGACCGCCTTCTACATGACCCGGTTGTTCGTCCTCACCTTCCACGGCCCGAAGCGGTGGACCGAGGACATCGAGCACCCGCACGAGTCGCCCGCGCTGATGACCATCCCGCTGGTCCTGCTGGCGATCGGCTCGGTCGGCGCCGGCTTCCTGCTGTCCACCTCAGTGCCCGACTGGCTGGAGGCGACCGCCGGCCTGGGCGCGCAGGAGGAGCCGCACGAGGCGGTCCTCTCGCACGCCGTGATCACCGCGCTCTCGCTGCTGATCACCGTGGCCGGTGCCGGTCTGGCGTGGTTCCTGTTCCGCGCCGGTACGGCCACCGCGCCGCAGCCGGCGGGGATCCTGGTCACCGCGGCCCGACGCAACCTCTACACCGACGCCGTCAACGAGGCGATCTTCGAGAAGCCCGGCATCTTCCTCACCCGGGCGCTGGTCTACCTCGACAACCGGGGCGTGGACGGGCTGGTCAACGGGCTGGCGGCCGGTGTCGGCGGTGGGTCCGGCCGGCTCCGGCGGTTGCAGACCGGTTTCGTCCGGTCGTACGCCACCTCGATCCTGGCCGGCGCACTGCTGGTGGTGGCGGCCTTCCTGGCCGTCGAGGCGGGGTGGCTCGCGTGATCGAGGTCTTCCAGGCGGCCGTCGTCGGCGGACCGCGCATCCACGACGGAGGTAAGGCCGCATAATGTCCGACTTTCCGTTCCTCTCGGTGCTCACCGTGGCGCCGCTGGTCGGTGCCCTGGTGGTGGTCTTCCTGCCGCGCAGCCGCCCCGAGCTGGCCAAGCAGGTGGCGCTCGGCTGGTCGGTGCTGGTGCTGGCGCTGTCGGCGGTCATGTGGGTGACCTGGCAGACCGGCGGTGACCGGTTCCAGTTCCGCGAGTCCTACCCGTGGATCCCGAACTGGGGCGTCAACTTCACCTTCGCCGCCGACGGCATCGCGCTGGTCATGTTGATGCTGATCGCGGTGCTGGTGCCGCTGGTCATCCTGGCCAGCTGGCACGACGCCGACGCCTCGAAGCGGTCGGTGCCGGTCTACTTCGCGCTGCTGCTGGTCCTCGAGTGCACGATGATCGGCGTCTTCGCCGCCGCCGACGTCTTCCTGTTCTACGTGTTCTTCGAGGTCATGCTCGTGCCGATGTACTTCCTCATCGGCAGCTACGGCGGCCACCAGCGGCAGTACGCGGCGGTGAAGTTCTTCCTCTACTCGCTGGTCGGCGGCCTGTTCATGCTCGCCGCCGTGATCGGCCTGTGGGTGGTCGGTGGGAAGACCTTCGACTGGCAGGCGCTGTCGCAGGTGGACATCACCACCGGCACCGAGCGCTGGCTGTTCCTCGGCTTCTTCCTCGCCTTCGCGATCAAGGCGCCGTTCTTCCCGTTCCACACCTGGCTGCCGGACGCCGGTGGCGCGGCTCCGGCCGGCGCGGCCGCGCTGCTGGTCGGGGTCCTGGACAAGGTCGGCACGTTCGGCATCCTGCGCTACTGCCTGCCGCTGTTCCCGGACGCGGCGAAGTGGTTCGCGCCGTGGGCGCTGGCGTTGGGCGTGATCGGCATCATCTACGCCGCGTTGCTGGCGGTCGGTCAGAACGACCTCAAGCGGCTGGTGTCGTACACCTCGATCGCGCACTTCGGGTTCATCGGCGTCGGGATCTTCGCCTTCACCACCCAGGCGGGCACCGGCGCGGTGCTCTACATGGTCAACCACGGTCTCGCCACCGGCCTGCTCTTCCTGGTGGTGGGCATGCTGATCGCGCGGCGTGGCTCCGCCCTGATCAGCGACTTCGGTGGCGCGGGCAAGCTGGTGCCGGTCCTGGCCGGGGTGCTCTTCTTCGCCGGCCTGGCCTCGCTGGCACTGCCCGGCACGGCACCGTTCGTCTCCGAGTTCCTGGTGCTGATCGGCACGTTCACGGTGAACAAGCCGGTCGCGGTGATCGCCACGCTCGGCATCGTCCTGGCCGCCGCGTACGTGCTGTGGATGGTGCAGCGGACCACGCAGGGCACGCTCAACCCGGCGTTGACGGAGGTCGAGGGGATGCGCCGGGACCTCAACCTGCGCGAGAAGGTCGTGGTCGCCCCGCTGATCGCGCTGATCGTGCTGCTCGGCTTCTACCCGAAGCCAGTCATCGACGTGATCAACCCGGCCGTGCAGGCGACCATGCAGGACATCGACCGGACTGATCCGGCCCCGTCGGTCGGCAACGTGCAGGAGGCCAGCCGGTGAGCGCGAGGAGTGAGCTTACGAGCCCCGCAGGCGCGAACGAAAGGCCGGCACAGTGAACGAGCTGCAACTCCCCTCGATCGACTACGGGGCGCTCGCCCCGACGTTGATCATGTTGGGCGCCGCGTTGCTGGGCGTCCTGGTCGAGGCGTTCGTGCCCCGGCGGCACCGGCACCTCGTCCAGCTCTCGCTGGCCCTGCTGGCGGTGCTGGCCGCGCTGACCTTCGTGGTGCTGGGCGCCGACGACCGGCTGATCACCATCGGCGGGGCGATCGCGGTCGACGGGCCGACCCTCTTCCTCCAGGGCGCGATCCTGGTGCTCGCCGCGATGGCGCTGCTGCTGATCGGTGATCGCACGGTGGAGCGGGGCGGCTACTTCGTGGCCCAGGCCGCGGTCACCGCCGAATCAGCCGAGGACCGCCGGCAGGCCGAGGCGCAGAACGGGACGACCGAGGTCTACCCGCTGACCACCTTCGCGATCGGCGGCATGCTGATCTTCGTGGCGGCGAACGACCTGCTGACCATGTTCATCGCGCTGGAGGTCTTCTCGCTCCCGCTCTACCTGCTCTGCGCGCTGGCCCGTCGCCGCCGCCTGCTGAGCCAGGAGGCGGCGATGAAGTACTTCCTGCTCGGCGCGTACGCCTCGGCGTTCTTCCTGTTCGGGGTGGCGCTGATCTACGGCTTCACCGCCGGCACTCCCGGCCGCCCGGCCGGCGTGGACTTCGCCACCGTGAACGCCGCCGTCGCCGAGTCCCCGGCCAGCCCGGTGCTGCTCTTCGGGGGCATGGCGCTGCTCTCCATCGGCCTGCTGTTCAAGGCCGCCGCCGCGCCGTTCCACGTGTGGACGCCGGACGTCTACCAGGGCGCGCCGACGCCGGTCACCGGCTTCATGGCCGCCTGCACCAAGGTCGCCGCCTTCGGTGCCCTGCTGCGGGTCTTCCACGTGGCCTTCGACGGGGCCCGCTGGGACTTCACCCCGGTGCTCGGCGTGGTCGCGGTGCTGACCATGCTGATCGGCGCGGTCCTCGCGGTCACCCAGACCGACATCAAGCGGCTGCTCGCCTACTCGTCGATCGCCAACGCCGGTTATCTGCTGGTCGGCGTCCTCGCGCCGAACTCCGAGGGCATCTCGGGCACGATGTTCTACCTGGTCGCGTACGGCTTCTCGGTGCTCGCCGCGTTCGCCGTGGTGACGCTGGTCCGGGACGCCGACGGGGAGGCCACCCACCTGTCCCGCTGGGCCGGGCTGGGTCGCCGGTCGCCGTTCTACGCGGGTGTGTTCACCTTCATCCTGCTCGCGTTCGCCGGAATCCCGCTGACCAGCGGCTTCATGAGCAAGGTCGCGGTGTTCGGTCCGGCGCTCGACGGCGGGCAGGCGTGGCTGGTGATCGCCGGCGTGCTGACCAGCATGGTGCTCGCCTTCCCGTACCTGCGGGTCGTGGTGCTGATGTGGCTCTCCGAGCCGGGCGAGTCCACCCCGACGGTCACCGTGCCGGGCGGGCTGACCTCGGCGGCCCTGATGATCGGCGTGATCGCCACCCTGGTCCTCGGTGTCGTCCCGGGCCCGCTGCTGGACCTGACCACCGGTGCCGCCGAATTCGTCCGATGACCGACGCTCCTCCGTCGCGGGGGCCGGTACGCCACGGCGTGCCGGCCCCCGCGCCGTTTCCCCCGCCCGGGGGAAGGGCTGGTCGAACGGGTGTGGCATGGTTGAGGACGTGGTGAATCCGGCTGGCGAGCGTTCAGGTGCCACCGGCTCCGGCGGTCGCCGGAACCGGTTGGGCACGAGTCAGTTCGGCGCGCTCGGCCTGCACCTCGCCGACCCGCGCGTCGAGGCGTCCGTGCTGGGTCTGCTGACCTCCGTGGAGGACGAACTGCGGGCCAGCGTCTTCAGTGCCGACCCGTTCGTCACCGAGGCGGCCCGGCACCTGTTGGAGGCCGGCGGGAAGCGGTTCCGCCCGTTGCTGGTGGCGCTGGGCGCCCATTTCGGCGATCCGGCCGGCCGGCTGGTCGTACCGGCGGCCGTGGTGATGGAACTCACCCACCTGGCCACCCTCTACCACGACGACGTGATGGACGAGGCCGCCGTGCGGCGCGGCGCACCCAGTGCCAACTCCCGGTGGACCAACTCGGTCGCCATCCTGGTCGGCGACTACCTGTTCGCCCGTGCCGCCGACATCGCGGCAGACCTGGGCACCGAGGCCGTACGCCTGCAGGCCCGCACCTTCGCCCGCCTGGTGCACGGTCAGATCGCCGAGACCGTCGGCCCCCGCCCGGGTGAGGACCCGGTGGCGCACTACCTGAACGTGATCGCGGAGAAGACCGGCTCGTTGATCGCCACCTCGCTCCGCTTCGGCGGCATGTTCGGTGGGGCCGCGCCGGGGCACACCGAGGCGCTCGCCGGCTACGGCGAGACGATCGGCGTGGCGTTCCAGCTCTCCGACGACCTGCTCGACATCGCCTCGGAGTCGATGCAGTCCGGCAAGACGCCCGGCACCGACCTGCGGGAGGGCGTGCCCACCCTTCCGGTGCTCTACGCGCTCGCCTCCGACGACGCCGACGCGTCGTCGGTGCGCCTGCGGGAGATCCT
The DNA here is from genome assembly GCF_003626595.1 of Micromonospora endolithica. Taxonomy (GTDB): domain Bacteria; phylum Actinomycetota; class Actinomycetes; order Mycobacteriales; family Micromonosporaceae; genus Micromonospora; species Micromonospora endolithica. The sequence goes on from NZ_RBAK01000003.1 coordinate 237,267, forward strand.
GGCCACCGGCCCGATCACCGACGACGACCTGCACACCGAGGCGCTCGGCCTGCTGCGGGAGAGCCCGGCGTTGAAGCGGGCCCGGGAGACCGTCCGCAGCTACGCCGAGGACGCCCGCGCCCAGCTCGTTCCCCTCCCCGACGTGCCGGCCCGCCGTGCCCTCGAATCCCTCTGCGACTACATCGCCGACCGCACCAGCTGACCTCCCAGGGTCGATCCCCGGATCGACCGCCGCACCAGGGTCGGCGCCGGGTGGCCGGGGCGGTCAGCGGGTTCGGAGGAGGTGGGCGGCGGTGAGCATCAGGGCCGCCGCGGCGAGCATGGAGACGGCGGCGCTCGCCCACATCGCCGGGTAGCCGGCGTGGCCGGCGATCGTGCCCAGGGTCAGTGGACCGAGGCAACCGCCCGCGTACACCCCGGTCTGGGTGATCGAGGTGGCGGCGGCCGGTGCCTGCGGGTGCAGCCGGACCACCGCGAACGTCATCAGGCCGGGCCAGGCCCAACCCAGCCCGAAGCCGAGCACGACGCCCGCCACCAGCGGTACCGGCCCGGCCACCGCGAGCAGTCCGAGACCGGCCGCGCCGACCACCAGCATGCCGGCGATGACCGCGACGTGTCCGGTGGCCCGCCGGTCGGCGAGCCACCCCCCGCCGACCCGGGCCGCGACGCAGACCGCGCTGCCCAGGGTGAGGGTCAGTCCGGCGAGCCCGGGTGCCAGACCCCGGTCGACCGCGGCGTCGACCACGAAGGTCCCGAGGGCGTTCGCGGCGGCGGCGGCCAGCGACGCGGCCACCCCGACGACCACCAGGGCCGCCGTGGCGCGGCCACCGCGGGTGGCGGCGGCCGGGCGGTCGAGCCCGGTTTCCCGCGGCGGTACGGCGAACAGCGTCGACGCGGCCGCCCCGGCGGCCGCCACGAAGGCCCAGCGCCAGCCGACGGTCAGCGCGATGGTGGGCACCGCGAGGCCGGCCAGGAGCGTCGACACCGGGATCGCCGCCTGCTTCACCCCGAACGACAACCCCTGCCGCCGTGCGGGCACGTGCCGGGCCAGGGCGGCGTTGCTGGCGAGCTGGCCGAGGGCGTTGGCGGCACCGGCGAGCGCCAGCAGCGCGACCAGCACCGCGTACGACCGGGCCAGCGTCGCCACCGCGAGCATCGCCGCGGTGGAGAGCAGGATGCCGGTGCGGGCCATCACGGCGGGTCCGTACCGCTCGGTCAGCGCCCCGGAGGGCACCGAGGCCAGGGCGCTCACCCCGAAGTAGACCGCCACCAGCAGGCCCAGGCCGGCGGGGGAGAAGCCGAGGTCCGCGCCCATCTGCACGGCCAGGCCGCCGACCAGGAAGACCGGGAGTACGCAGGCGATGGTCACGGCGACCGCGCCGGCGACCGAACGCACGGGGCGGACGGTGCCGGTGCCGGACCGGAGGGCGGTGTCGGTCATGGTCCGGTAAACCTACGTGAGAACTTCTCCGGCGACCCTGGGTGGCCGTCGCAGCACAACCCGTGGACGACGATCTGGCATCCTCCACCCGAAGAGGCATTTCGCGTCGGGCATGTATTTCATATGGTGTAAGTCCCCGGTGGCGGAGGTGGTTGTGCGCGACCCCCTGGCGGAACCCTCGGATCTGATCCGCAGCGTGTCCCGTGCGCTAAGAGTGCTCGAGTCGGTCGGTCGCGCCCCGAAGGGGCTGACCGTCAAGCAGATCGCGCGGCGGTGCGAGCTGACCGTGGCCACCACCTACCACCTCGTCCGCACCCTGGCCTACGAGGGTTACGTGATCCGTCGGGAGGACGGCACCTACATCGTGGGTCTGGAGGTGGCGGACCGCTACCGCGAACTGGTCACCGCGTTCCGTGGGCCGCCCGCGGTGGGTGAGTGCCTGCGGCGGGCGGCGGTGGACACCGGTTACAGCCACTTCCTGGGCCGGTTCGTCGGCGGGCAGGTGGCGATAACGGCGGTCGCCGAGGGGCACCGGTCGCCGTACCTGGAGGATCTGGTCCCCGGCTTCGACGAGGGCGCGCACGCGACCGCGTTGGGCAAGGCGCTGCTCGCCACCCTCACCACCGATCAGCGCGCCCGCTACCTGCGCGAGTACGGGATGCGACCGTTCACCTCCGCCACCCTGACCGCCGCCGAGGCGTTCGAGACCGACCTGGCCGCCGGCGACCGGCGCGGAATGCAGTTGGAGCTGGGCCAGTTCCGGCAGGGCGTCGCCTGCGCCGCCGTCCTGGTCAGCCCGGACAAGGACATGGAACGCCGGGTGGTGCTGGCGTGCGCGCTCCCGGCCGGCGAGATGATGACCTCCGCCCGGGTGGTCCGGGCGAAGTTGCTCACCGCCGCCCGGACGATCGCCGACAGCATCGCCGCCGACAACTAGCTCCACCCACGGACACGGAGAGGCCCCTCTCCCCGGCCGGGAGAGGGGCCTTCCGGGCGGTCCAGCGCCGGACCGCCTGGTGGGATGCTCAGCTGCCGATCGGCGCGCCGTCCAGCCGCCAGGTGATCACCACGGCCGGCTTGGCGTAGTCGCCGTCCGGCCAGTTCGACGCCGGGTTCTCGACCGACGCCCCGTCCAGCTCACCGGGGTGCTGCACGGCCACGAAGACCGAGCGGTTGTCTCCGGTGATGAAGGGACCGCAGGCCTCGGCACCGACGGGCACGGTCAGGAACTGCTTCAGGTGACCCCGCTCCGGGCCCTCGACCGCGGTCGCGAAGAGGCCGTCGTTGCTGCCCAGCGCGTTGCCGTCGGTGGAGATCCAGAGGTTGCCGGTGGCGTCGAAGGCGACGTTGTCCGGGCAGGAGATCGGGGAGACCTTGGCCTTGTCGTACCCGGCGAAGTAGGTCGACGGGTCGGCCGGATCGCCGGCCACGATCGGCAGCGACCAGGTGAAGGTGTCGGCGGTGTTGTCGCCCCGGTGCTCGACCAGCTCCAGGATCTGGCCGTGCTTGTTGGCGTTGCGGGGGTTCGCCTCGTCGGCCTTCGGGTTGCTGCCGGTGCCCCGCGCGGAGTTGTTGGTCAACGCCACGTACACCTTGCCGGTGAGCAGGCTCGGCTCGACGTCCTCCGGGCGGTCCATCTTGGTCGCGCCGACCTTGTCGCCGGCCAGCCGGGTGAAGGTCAGGACGTCCGCGGCGGTCATCCCCTCGACGTACGAGCGGTTGCCGCTGACCAGCTTGATCCACTGGCCGGTGCCGTTGAACGCGCCGTCGGTGGGCAGCTTGCCCGACCCGTCGATCTCACCGGCACTGGTGAAGCCCAGCTTCGCGACGTAGAGGGTGCCGGACTCCAGCAGGGTCAGGTTGTGCCGGCGGGCGACCCAGGAGTTGCCCTTCATGAACTTCTTGTCGGAGACGAACTTGTAGAGGTAGTCGAACCGCTCGTCGTCACCCATGTACGCCACCACGTGTCCGCTCTTCGCGACGATCACGTTGGCGCCCTCGTGCTTGAACCGGCCGAGCGCGGTGTGCTTGCGCGGGCGGCTCTCCGGGTCCAGCGGGTCGATCTCCACGATCCAGCCGTGGCGGTTCGCCTCGTTCGGGTGCTTGGCCAGGTCGAAGCGCTCGTCGGCGCGCTCCCACTTGCGGCTGCCGCTCGGGTAGCGGGCGCTGGTGCTGATGCCGTACCGGGCCAGCTTCGGCTTGGCGTCCTCCGGGGCGGCGTCGCCGCCGACGAAGTACTGGTTGAAGTTCTCCTCGCCGGAGAGCACGGTGCCCCACGGGGTGACACCACCGGCGCAGTTGTTCAGCGTGCCGACGACCGTACGACCCTTCGGGTCCGCGGCGGTCCGCAGCCAGGCCGAGCCGGCGGCCGGGCCGGTCAGCTCGAACTTCGTGGTGTTGGCGGTGACCCGCCGGTTGTACGGGCGGCGGCCGGAGTCGACCGGCCGCCACTGCCCGGTGCCGCCGACCCGCTCCAGCTCCACGACGGACATGCCGTGCGCGGCCATGGCGATCTTCAGCTGCTCGACCGACAGGGCGTCCTGGCTGGTGAAGCCGGGGAACATCAGGTTCTCGTTGGTGTATTCGTGGTTGACCACGAGCAGCGCGCGCCTGCGGTTGAGCGGGATGATCCCGACGAAGTCGTTGTTGTAGCCGAACTGCTTCGCCTGGGCGGCGGCGCTCTGCCGGTGCAGGTCGAACTCGGGCGCGCCCGGCACCACCGGGTCGCCCCACTTGATGACGACGGCGTGGTCGTAGCCGTTGGGGACGATGAAGCTGTCCAGCGTGTTCGGCGGGACCGGCTTGAAGGTCAGCGCGCCGTTGCCGACGCCCTTCTCCGGCCGACCGACGGCGAGCGCGTCGAGGTCCGCGGGCACCTCGGGGGCGGCGGCGGCGGGGGCGGCGCCGGCCAGCGCGCCGGCCGCCGCGCCACCGAAGCCGAGGACCAGCGCGCCGACCGCGCCGGCCCGGACGACACCGCGCCGGGAGACCTCGGTGCTGACGACGTCGCCGAAGTAGGCGTTGTCGGAGGTGTTCGGCACCGGGTGGTCGCAGGCGTTGCCGCACCGGTAGAGACAGGTCATGGCGTCACGGCTGCCGTGGCGGGTGGAGCCCAGCAGCGGGAGCAGCCGAGGACGGTCGCTCATGTGGAGGAGCCTCCTGGATGGGTTCGGCGCACGTCGGATCAGCAACTGACGTGCGTACCCGCCGGACGCTAGGAGGGGCCGGTGAGCAGCCGTCGGCGTCGATGTGAACCGGGCATGAACAGCTCGCCGGGAACAACCGGGTGAGCTGCGGCTGAACCGATCGACGCCGTCGGCACGTATGTCCCTGCGAAGGCACCGCCGGACTCGCGCCGACTGCGAGGAGACCCGCCATCAGCGACCACGACGCCCAACTGCTGCGCGCCCTGCACGACGAGCACGCGGAGGCGCTGTACGCGCACGCCCTGCGCCTGGTCAACTCCGACCGGCAGCGGGCCGAGGACCTGGTGCAGGAGACGCTGCTGCGGGCCTGGCGGCATCCCGAGTCGCTGGACCCGCGACGCGGCTCGGTCCGCGCCTGGCTCTTCACCACCGCCCGCAACCTGGCCATCGACGCCTGGCGCCGCCGTTCCACCCGGGTCGGCGAGGTCTTCACCGACGAGTTGCCCGAGCCGCCGGACACCGTCGACGAAGCGGAGCGCGCCGTGGAGGCATGGACCGTCGCCGAGGCGTTGAACCGACTCAGCCCCACCCATCGTGAGGTCCTGGTGGAGTGCTTCTACCAGGGGCGTTCGGTGGCCGAGGCGGCTGCGCGGCTGGGGGTGCCACCGGGGACGGTCAAGTCCCGGACGCACTACGCCCTGCGCTCGCTGCGGTTGGTCCTGGCCGAGATGGGGGTGACCGGATGAGCCGGTGCGAGTTCGCCTACGACGACGGCGCGTACGTGCTGGGCGCGCTGGCTCCCGCCGAGCGGGCGGCGTACGAGCGGCACCTGGCCGGGTGCCCCGACTGCCGGCAGGCGGTCGCCGAGATCGCTGTGCTGCCCGGCCTGCTGGGACGGCTCGACCCGGCCGGCCTGGAGCAGTTCCTGCCGTCCCCGGCGGAGGCCGACCGGGTGCCCGCGCTGCTCGACGCCGCCCGCGAGCGCCGGCGTCGCGAGCGGTCGGCGACCCGTCGCCAGTACGCGCTGACCTCCCTGGTCGCCGCCGCACTGGCCCTGATCGTCGGCTTCGGCACGGCCGCCCTGCTGCCCCGGCCGGCGGCCGTCCCGCCCGGTTCCGACATCCGGATGGTGGCCATGCGGCCGGTCGCCGGAGAGGTGCCGGTGCACGCCGAGGTCGGCCTGCACGACACGAGGTGGGGCACCGAGGTGCGGATGCGCTGCGGTTACGACGCGACGGCCGGCCACGGCCGGGCGTACACCTTCCGGCTGGTGGCGCACGGCCCGGACGGCGCGACGGAGCAGATCGGCTCGTGGCTCGCCGCCCCCGGCGACGACCTGCGGATCAGCGGCGCCACCCGGTTCACCCGGGGAGAACTGGTCCGCCTGGAGTTGCTCCGCTCCGACAACACCCCCGTCCTGGCCCACAACGTCCGCTGACGCCCACCCCCTCCGCGCCGCCGTCCTGGTCCTAGATCGACGTGACGGGTTCGGGGTGGGTGGCGGCGGTGCGGGTACGGGTGCGGGTCTGGCGGGCGGAGCGGATCGCGTCGGCGGTGAAGATGGCCAGGGCCAGCCAGACCAGGGCGAAGCCGGCCAGCCGGGCCGGGGGCATCGGTTCGTGGAAGATCAGCACGCCGCAGCCGAGCTGGAGGATCGGCGCCAGGTACTGGATCATGCCGAGGTTGGTCAGCGGCAGCCGGTTGGCCGCGCCGGCGAAGAGCAGCAACGGGATCGCGGTCGCCGCGCCGGCCGACACCAGCAGGGCGGTGTGCGCGGCGGACACCTGCCCGAAGGTGGCGGCACCGTCGGCGGTCAGCCAGCCCAGGTATCCCAGCGCGGGCAGCGCCAGCACCGCCGACTCGACGAACAGTCCCTCGGCGGCGGGCAGCCCGAGCGTCTTCTTGACCAGCCCGTACCCGGCGAAGCTGAACGCGAGGACCAGCGCCAGCCAGGGCGGCCGACCGTAGTCGGCGGTCAGCACGGCCACCGCGAGCCCACCGACGCCCAGCGCCGCCCACTGGGCGGGCCGCAGCCGCTCCCGCAGCACGAAGACGCCGAGCAGCACCACCACCAGCGGGTTGATGAAGTAGCCGAGCGCCGTCTCCACCACCCGGTCGGAGGTGACGCCGTAGATGTAGGTGCCCCAGTTGAAGGCGATCAGCACGGCGGCCACGCCGATCCCGGCCAGGGTGCGCGGCCGGCGGGCCAGCGCCCGCAGGAACCCGACGTTGCGCAGCGCGCCGAGCACCAGCGCCACGAACACCACCGACCAGACGATCCGGTGGGCCAGGATCTCCACCGCTCCGGCCGGGCGCAGCAGCTTCAGGTAGAGCGGGAAGAAGCCCCAGAGCAGGTACGCGCCGATGCCGTAGAGGTAGCCGAGACGAAGTGGCGTCACGTCTCCACCGTAAGGGGCCAGCCCGCCTCCTGCTCCTTGCCGGTGACCGGCCTCACCCGCTGGTCCAGCTCCATCCACCGCTCCGCCCGCACCGGGATGAAGCCGACCTTCGCGTACACCCCGTGCGCGTCGTTGGTGGCCAGCAGGATCCGGCGTACGCCCAGGTCGGCCAGGTGGTCGCGGACCGCGCCGGCCAGCCAGGTGCCCAGCCCGGTGCCGCGCGCGGCCCGCTCCACGTAGACGTCGCAGAGCCAGGCGAAGGTGACCCCGTCGGTGACCACCCGGGCCACCGCGACCTGCCGACCGTCGCCGGGCCGGTAGACGCCGTAGCCGATCGAGCCGGCGAACGCGCGTGCGACCGTCTCCCGGTCCCGCCCGAGGGCCCAGTACGCGTCGGTGGAGAGCCAGTGGTGCACCCGGTCCAGGTCGAGCCGGGCCGGATCGGTGCTGAGCAGGTGGCCGTCGTCGCGGGTCAGTGTGAACACCGCTCCGACGCTAGTCCCGCCCCCCGGGCCGCCCGGCGGCCAATTCCCGGAATGTGGCCGCCGGTCAGTCGCGGTCCAGGATGGCGCCGAGGATCCAGGTCACGATGCCGACGAACAGCGCGCCCAGGACCGCCGCCGGCCAGAAGCCGTCCACGTGGAAGGGCAGCCCGGCCTCACCGGCGATCCAACTGGTCAGCAGGAACAGCAGGCCGTTGACGACCAGCGCGATCAGCCCGAGGGTGAGCAGGTAGAAGCCGCAGCCGACGGTCTTGATGATCGGTTGGAGGACGGCGTTGACCACCCCGAAGATGACCGCGACCAGGACCAGCGTGGTGACGGTCTCGGTGGTGGAGGACGAGTCGAGGGTGATGCCGGGGATCAGCAGCGTCGCCAGCCAGAAGGCCAACGCCGTCGTGGCCAGCCGGATCAGCAGCCCTTTCAGGAAACCCATGGCGGAAGATGCTGCCACGGACCGATCGGCCGGGGAACCCCCGCCGGTTCATCGCCGGCCCGGGTAGCCGACCAGTTGCGCCTCGATCGGGGTGGGGGAGACCAGCGCCCAGCGCAGCGCCCGACGGTTGACCACGGCCACCATGTCCTCCCGGATCCGGGTCAGCCAGCCCGCGGAGTCGCCGAGGCCGAGGGCGGTGCCGGCCAGCGCGGCCTCGGCCGGGTCGAGGGGTTGCAGCACCGCCAGGTCGGCCCGGCCGAGCGCGTCGGCGTCGGTGGCGGTGAGTTCGTCGCGGAGCAGCAGGGTGGCCCGCCACGGCGGACCGGGCGCGGGGTCCGCTGGCGTCGGCCCCACGTCGACCACCACCAGCAGCGGGCGCAGTGGCGAGCCGACCTCGTCACCGAGCGGTCGACCCGGCGGGAGCAGCGGGATCATGCCGCCCGGCGCGCCGACCCCCCGGACGAACGGCTCCCAGGCGCCGGGCCGGCCGGTCTGCACCAGCACCCGGGCACCGAGTGCCATCGCCCGCAGGACGATCAGTTGGGCGGCGCGTACGCCACCGACCAGCATGATCCGGGTGCCCTCCGGACGGAAGAGCCGCACGGTCACCGCGCCGCCGTGCCGGTTGGCGCCGAGCATCAGCCCGGCCTCGCCCACCGTCACCTCCATCGTGGCCGGACCGGCCGGGCCGGTGCCGGGCAACGCCAGTGGCAGGGTGGCGGCCAGACCGGTCAGCTGCTCGCCGTCGAGTCGCCGTACCTCGCCGCCCGCGCCGGACACCACGCGGCGCAGCGCACCGGCTGCCGCCGCCAGCTCCGCCGGGGTACGGGCGGCCACGCGTACGGTCAGCCTGGTCGGTGCCGACGCGGGGTCGGCGCCCGGGTGCGACCCCGCGTCGAGCGACACCGTGGTGGCGGTGGCCGGCAACGCGAGCAGCCGGGACACCAGCCGCCGACTGCCCTCCGCCTCTGGTTCCGGCCAGTGCTGCAGCCGGAAGGTGGTCTGCAACAGGTCACCGGTGCGTACCGCCTGCCAGGACTCCAGCGCCGCCCGCTGGTCGTGGTGGGCCAGTTCGCCCAGCACCCGCAGCGCAGCCCGCTCGCCCAGCGGGCGGGCGCCGACCGGCCCGAGTCGGCGGATGATCCGCCGCAGCGTGCCGGAGAGGGCGCGGCGCAGGTCGTCGGCCGTCGTGCCGTCGACCCGGAGCACCCGGACGGCGAGCACCGCCCGCTCCCGGCCGGGCAGCCGGCCGTCGGTGAGCTGTCGGTACGACGTGGCGACCGCTCCGGTCGCCTCGACGGCGGGGGCGGGCGCCCCGGTGAGCAGGAGCTGAACCCGGACCGGTGGACCGTCGGGGCCGGCGGCCGGCAGCAGCGCCGCCGGGAGGGGCAGCGGGCGCGCGCCGTCGCCGAGCAGGTCGGCCGGATCGCCCAGCTCCAGCACCGCGACCATGCCGGTGGCGTCGTCGAGGACGGCGGCGGACCCGCCGGCCAGCTCGACCGGGCGCACCACCGCGTCCGGCGCGACCAGCCCGAGCAGTGCCGCCGATCCGGCGTCCGCCGGCAGGGCGCGGCGACGGGTCAGATAGCCCAGGCCCGCGCCGAGCCACTCGAAGAGCCAGCGACCGCGCAGCCGGCCCCAGGCCAGTGGCAGGGTCACCAGGACCACCGCCAGCGCGACGGCCATCGACAGCGCGCCCCGACCGACGGCCGCCACCGGGACGGCGACCGCCACCTGGGCGGCGACGACCTGACCGGCGCGCACCCGCGGGTGCCCCCGGGGGCGGGTGGTCCCCCGCCGGGCGGCCGGTGACTCGGTCGCGCCGGGCCCGGGGCCTGGGCCCGGGCGGTCCGGACGGTCGCCGGTGGACAACCGCCGGAGGTCCGTCGTGGTGGCCGGCACGGCGCCTCCTGGAGATCACTCGCCGCGACGCGGCTGCCGCTCATAGTAGTGGTGCGCCCCGACGGGTCGGGAACCCCGGTTGTCCACAGGGGAGTGGAGGGGGTAGCAGAACTGCCATCGGGCCGCTACCGTCAGCGACGAACTCCGCTGACCCGCGCCCGCCGTGCTCGACCCTCCGGGCGGCGCGAGCGACGCGCCCCCGGAGCGGGTGTGTCGACGGCCAGCCACGACCCGAGAGACGAGGTGACGTCCGGGTGTCCCAGACCCAGGCAGAAGCGGCGGTGATGCAGCAGACCGCCGCCAAGTTCGAGCAGGTGGACCAGTCGTTGCAGTCCATGCTGACCAGCCTCATGGCCGAGCTGGAGGTGTTGCAGCAGGCCTGGCGCGGTGCCGGTGGGCGTTCCTTCGAGCAGGTGAAGCAGCAGTGGAGGCAGGACCAGGCCGCGCTGCAACGGGCCCTGCGGGAGACCGCCACCGCCATTCGCACCGCAGGCCAGAAATACGACGTCTCGGACACGGAGGCCGCCAGCCGGGTGTCCACCACCAACCGTGGCGGCATCCAGCTGCCGTTGTAGTTCGCCGATCAGGGGGAGGAGCCATCCGATGGACCACGGTGTGCTGGTCGTCAACTTCGCCGCGCTGCAACAGGCCGGCGCGGACATCCAGAAGGCGTTGAACACGCTCGACTCGCAGCTCGGGCAACTCGAACGGGACGCCGCCCCGCTCGTGGCGAGCTGGTCGGGCGAGGCCCGTCAGGCGTACGAGCAGCGGCAGGCCCGCTGGCGGTCGGTGTCGCAGGACCTCCAGGCCATGCTGCGCGACATCAAGCTGGCGGTCGGCGACTCCGCGAACGACTACCTGGACACGGAGAAGCGGAACGCCGGCCTGTTCCAGTGACGTCCGTCCACGGTGGCGTCGGCCCTCCGGCCGGCGCCACCGTCCCGGCACCACGGCCGGGCACAGACCGGGCCGGGCGGTCCGCTGAACCGGGCGGTCGGCCGAGCCGGGCGGTCGGCCGAGCCGGGCGGTCGGCTGAGCCGGGCGGTCCGCCGGGCCGGCGGGTCAGGTTCCGGCCGTCCCGGGCGGTCGCCAGCGGCGGCGGGCGCCGCGCGGCACCACGAGCGCCAACAGCACCGCCGTCGCGACCAGCGCGCCGCTGATCCCGGCCAGCGCCAGCGCCCGGTGCCGGGCCGTCGCGCGTCGCGCCTGCCGAGCCAGCACGGCCGGATCGGCGCGGTCGTCGGCCAGTGCGGCGGCCGGCCGCAACCCGCCGGGCGCTCCGCCCCCGACGTCGGTGATCGCCCGGTACGGGTTCAGCACCCCCACGCCGTACGCGCCGCCCGCCCGGTCGCCCGGCGCCGGGTCGGTGCTGGCCACGATCCGTTGGGCCACCTGGGCGGCGTTCAGCTCCGGCCGGTACTCCCGCAGCAGCGCCGCCGTGCCGGCGACGAAGGGCACCGCGTAGGAGGTCCCCTCGGCGCGCAGGTGACCCTGTCGGGGGGCGGCCATCAGCACGTCGCCTCCCGGGGCCACCAGGTCGACGTACGGGCCGGTCTGCGAGAAGGGTGAGCGGACCCCGTCCGCCCCGATCGCGCCGACGCCCAGCACCCCGTCGTACGCGGCCGGGAAGGGGCGGGGGTTCCCGTTCTCGTGCAGGTTGCCCGCCGCGGCGACCACCACCACGTCCCGGTCCACCGCGTGCGCGATCGCGGCCCGCACGGCCGGATCGTCGGCGTACAGGACGACGGACAGGTTCAGCACGTCGGCGCCCCGGTCCACCGCCCAGCGGATCGCGCGGGCGAAGTCGCCGGCGCTGACCGTACGCCCCGACTCCCGGCCGTCGACCACCTGCTGCTCGCTGACGCGCACCGGGAGGATCCGGGCGTCCGGCGCCAGCCCCCGGAAGGCCACCCCCGGGCGGGGCGCGGCCGCGATGATGCTCGCCACCCCGGTGCCGTGGCCGGCGCAGTCCCGGGTGCCGTCGCCGCCCGGGTCGAGCAGGTCGTCGCCGGTGAGGACCCGCCCGGCGAGCTGCGGGTGCGCCCGGTCCACGCCGGAGTCGACGACCGCCACGGTCACCCCGGCTCCGGTGGCCAGCGGCGCCAGCCGTTCCGGTGCGTACCGCTGCTGGGCCCAGGGGGTCCCGGTGACCGGACGGGACGGGGCGAGGGGTGTCGCGCAACCCGGCGCCCGCCCGCCGGCCAGGGTGGGGCGGTCCGGTGTCGGTCCGGTCCGGGTGGCGGGGTTCGACCCGGCGCCGCCGGCCGGACCGGAGGGCGGAAGCGCCGCAACGACCGCCGCGAGGGCCGTCGCGAGGACCACCAGAACGGTGTGGGCGGGGGACCGGGACATCGACCGCCTCCGTATCGTGTCGACTCCGGAACGGGATGTTATCGCCTTCGGGCGAACCGGGCGTCCCGCGCCCGGCCAAACATTGTGATCTTGATCTGACCTTGTAGGTTGTACGCGATGCCTGTGGCTGTTCTCGGAAGGAGAGGTGGCCGTGACCGAATGGGAGCCGGCCACGGAGGCCGAGGCGGCGATGCGCGACGCGTTGCACGCGAATGACCAGCAGCTCTACTTCCGCGTCCTGGCCCGTACGGACCTCTTCCTGCCGGTCTCCGCACCGGCCCTGCCCGGCCAGCCGCCGCCCGGCTGGGGCACCTGGACCACCGGTGGCCGCACGCACGTGCTGGCCTTCACGTCGGCCGCCACCATGCGGTCCTGCCTCGGGGAGAACGCCGGCACCAGCCGCCGCGTCCCTTACCCGGACCTGGCCGAGGAGTGGCCCGACCAGGAGTGGTGGCTGGCGGTCAACCCGGGCCTGCCGATCGAGGGCTACCTGCCGGCGTGGTTCGTCGCGCAGCTCTCCCGGGGTGACGTCCGGCTGCCGGGCCGCACCCTGGGCGCACGGGCCCGCCTGGAACGCGCGGAGACGCTCGCCCGGGCCCGAGCCACCTCGGCCGCCCGCGACGCCGCCGCACCAGCCGTGCCGGCCGCCGCGCCAACCGCGCCGGCCGCTGGATCGACTGCGCCGGGCGTCGGATCGGCCGGGCCGGGCACCGGGTCGCGGGGGCGGGCGGCGAGCGCCAACGGTGCCCCCGTCCCCGCCCCGATGCCGGAACGCGTCGACGCCGCCCTCCGGCCGACGCCCCGACCGCCGGTCGCACCGCCCGCCACCGATCGTTCGCCGGGCGGTGCGGCGCGCGTCGACGCGGTGGGCGGGCAACGACTGGCGCCACCGCCGTACGCACCGACCACCCGCCCGGCGGACACGGCCGCCGCTCGTCCGGTGACGCCGTGGCCGGCCACGCCGCCCGGGGGTGGCGACACCGCCCGCACCACGGCCGAGGGCCGGCCGGGTCCGGACGGCGGCGAGCGACCGAACCGTTCCTTCTTCGAGCCCGCGTCCGGCCGGTCGGCACTCCGGGACCCGGTGACCCGCGCCGGCGAGCGGGCGGCACCGCCGTCCCGCTTCGCCGGCGGCAGCCAGCCCTTCCCGCGCCGCCGCCCGGCGAGCGACCCGGGTGAGGTGCCGACCGAGGCGTTCCGCAGCACCGCGCCCGCCGCCGCCCCGCCCCCGGCCCCGCCGGTCGAGGAGGTCCCACGGGGCTTCCGGCGACGGGACGCCGACGCCACCCAGGCGCTGTCCACGCGGCCCGGAGACGAGGAGCCGACCCGGCCGATCCGGGTCCCGGACCCGACCCGGCACGAGGCGTACGCGGGACGCCCGGCGGAGTCCGACGCGGAGCGTACGCAGGCGCTCCCCCGCCGCCAACCGGCCCCGACGGAGCCCGATCCGGTCGAGGAGCTTCCCCCCTCGGCCGCCGAGCCGGTTTCGGCGCCCCCCGCACCGCGGCGCGGCTTCACCCCGATCGTGATCGAGGGCACGATCATCGAGTCCCGCGTCGTCGCCCCGCCGCCGAGCGACATGCCGGACCTGCCCGGCTCGCTCTTCGACCGGACGCCCGCCGACCGACCGGCGCCGCCCGTTGCCGGGTCACCGGCGGCGAGAGACGACACCACGCCGGCCGCACCGGGACGGGATGGCCCGCCGCCGGCGGCGGACCCGGCGGTGGACCTGTTCACCCCGCCCGCCCGTCCGTCCGGCCCGCTGACCGGCACCGGCTCGGACCGGGTGGATCCGACGGCCGACCCCACCTGGGTGGCGACGCCCACGGCGGGCGATCCCGTCCCGGCCGCCGCAGCCACCATCGACGCGCCCGGGTCTCCCGCCGCGGCGGATTTCCTGCCCGCCAACGAGGTCGAGGAGGATCTGCTCGACGCGACCGGCACCGGCAGCACCGACACGTTCCTCTCCACGCTGCTGCTGGCCCGGGTGCTGCTGCCGGTGACGCCCGACTCGGCCAAGGGCAGCCGGCCCGGCGAACCGGGCTTCGTCTGGCGCACCGAGGAGACGGACGGCGAGACCTTCGTGGTGGTCTACACGTCACCGGAGCGGCTCGCCGACCACACCGACGCGCCGGTCGAGACACTGCCGGTCAAGTTCGTCCAGCTCATCCACCGGTGGCCGGACGAGTCCTGGTCGTTCGTGGTCAACCCGGGTACGCCGGTCGGGGCGAAGCTGCCCGGCGAGCAGATCGTCGGCCTGGCCAACTGGGCCGCGGAGGTCGGGCTCGGCACCGACACCGGCGGCGAGCCGGAGCCGCAACCGGCGGAGGAACCGGCCGCCCGCACCCGGTACGCCCCGTCCGCGCCGGATCCGTTGCGGCCCGTGGTGATGCAGAAGGCGGTCGCCCCCAGTCAGCTCGCGTACTACCTGGAACGTGGCTACGACCGGGTGTCCGGTTTCGTGCACCGGGCCGGTGAGCTGGCCCACCTGACCACCCCGGCCGAGTTGTACGACGCCCTCGGCCTCGGCTACCCGGAGTCGCCCTTCCGCCGGGACGCCGAGGAGATCTACGTGCTGCGGTGGCCGGCACACCGGCCGAGCCTCTACCGGATCCCGTACGGGGGGCAGAACGAGGTCGCCATGCGGGCCATGGAGGGCTGGGTCATCGAGCGCCCGCCGTTCCGGGGCAACGGGTTCGCGCCGGGTGAGAGCAGCGACGTGGTGGCGGAGTTCAAGGTGGACAGTGCGCGACTGCCGCACGGGGCGCAGCTCTGGCGGGTCGGCGGGGACGGCACCGAACGGGTGGTCGCCGTCCTGGACACCGACGCGCTGCTGTGGCGGGAGGTCGGTGCCGGTGATGCGTGACGGTTACGTGGCCCGGTGGCGCGGGCGGGAATACCAGGCCAGCCCGGACGGCGAGGTCGTGCGGCTCTACCAGCCGGAGGCCGGTGACGGCTTCGAGGAGGTACGTCCGGGCCGGCACGTGCGGGTCCTGCCGCTGGCCGAGGTGGAGGATCTGGCGTACGTGCGGACGACCTGCACCTGGCAGGGGCAGCCGTTCATCGTGCTCGCCGAGCACGACGGCTGGCTGCGGGTGGAATACACCGGCGGACGCTGGCCGGTGGCCCAGGCGCTCGGCCTGGAGGTGTTCGACTTCGGCGTCTACCAGGGGTGGGCGCCCGCGGCGGAGGTCGCCGACCTGCGCGAACAGCGGGTGTAGGTCAGGACTTCGTCCAGCGGAGGATCTCGCCGAGCACCACGTCCCGGGCCTCCACGTGCGGGAAGTGCCCCACCCCGTCGAGCAGGCGCCACTCGTACGGCGCCACGACGTAGCGACCGGAGCCCTGCGCGGTGCGGGGCAGGGCGGCGACGTCGAGCGCGCCGTGCAGTTGCAGGGTCGGTGTGATCAGCGGCTTCTGCATCAGCCGGACGAACCGGTAGCCGTGCAGGCGCAGAACCGACCGGAACGCCCAGCGGTAGCCCTCCAGGGCGCAGAAGGCGGCCTGGGGGATCCGCATCGCCTCGCGGCAGCGCTCCGCGTACGCGGCGAACTCCGGTGTGTCGGCCCAGCCCGGACCGCTCCAGCGGCGCAGGATGTCCTCCACCGCCGCCGCGCCGTCCCGGGTGAGGACGTGCTCGTAGCGGGGTAGCTGGAAGCGCAGGGCCGGGGTGGAGGCGGCGAACTGCCCGCGCGGGTCGGCGAAGATCGCCGCCCGCAGTCGCAGCGGGTGCGGTGCGCCGAGCACCACCAGCCGGCGGACCAACGACGGGTGGAACGAGGCGACGGTCCAGGCGATCAGGCCGCCGGCTCCGGCGCCGACCACCGTGGCGGACCGTTCCCCGAGGGCGCGGATCAGGCCGGCCACGTCGGCGGCGAGGGTGTAGCCGTCGTACCCCCGCGGGGGCTTGTCGCTCGCGCCGTAGCCGCGCAGGTCGACGGCGACGGCGCGGAAGCCGGCGTCGGCGACGGCCGGCAGCATCTCGTGCCAGGCCCACCAGTGTTCCGGGAAGCCGTGCAGGAACAGCACCATCGGCCCGGTGCCGGCCTCCACGATGTGGAAGCGGCTGCCGTTGGCGCCGACGAAGCGGTGCGTCCACGGCCCGTCGGTGAGAACGCAGGACTCGTCGACGGCGCCGCTGTGCTGCTCGGTCATGCCGACAGCCTAGGACCCCGGTGCCGGCCGGCTGCTCCGCCGGTGCGTGGGGTGGCCGGAATCGCGCCGGGTGCGGCTCAGCCGATCGGGGCGATCTTCACGAGGGTCGCCGGGGTGCCGGATCCGCAGTCGGCGGCGGGATCGGCCGGCCCGATGGTCACCTGGACCCAGGTGCCGGTGGCGAAGCTGCCCTTGCCGACGCCGTGCAGGGCGTACTCCCGGCCGTCGTCGGTGACCAGGCCGTAGCACGGCCCGTCGCCGCCCCGGGTGATCCGACCGGCGAGCGCGTTGACCCGGCGCAGGTCGGTCGGCCGGCTGGGCAGCGCGGTCGGCGGGCCGGGCGTGGGCGGGCGGGTCGGCGACAGCGACGGCCCGGTACGCCCGGACGGCGCCACGGATCCGGCGGGCGGGGTGGCGGTGGGTCCGGCCGGCGGTTCGGTGCCTCCGGGCGGGGTGGGGGCGGGGCTCTGCGGACCGGACACGGTGGGTTCCTCCTCGACGCCCTGGCAGCCGCTCGCCGCCGTGGCGAGGGCGAGGGCGGCCACGACGGGTAGCAGGCTTCTGGTGGCGCGCATGGCGGTCAGACGCGTGCGGCGGCGGTGGCGTTCCCACCGGCGACGCCCGGACAGGACGATGCCCGGACAGGAATCCCGTCCGGGCATCGCCTACCGCGCGGTTTCGCGCTGATCAGTGGGTCAGCTGAAGCGCACCTTGACCGAGGTGCCCTTCTGCTCCAGCACCTTGATCTTGGTGCCGGTGGCCGGGAGCTTGACGCCGTGGTTCGGCAGCTCCGAGTACCAGTACTTCTTGGTGTCGTCGAACAGCGGCTGCGCCGCCTGGCCGCGGATGTACTGCGGCTGGCTGTTGAGGTGCAGCGTGAACGAGTCCGCCTTCTTCAGGCTGAACGGAGCGTCGTACACCTGGACCCGGGCCCGCCACGGCTGGCCGGTCAGGTTGTAGATCGGCCGCGGGTGGGCGTCGATGTAGAGGTTGCGACCCTCACCCGGGTGGTTGACCGTGTCGTTGTCCGCCCACCGCAGGTTCCAGTAGGAGATGAGCAGCCCCTCCTGGTACGCGTAGTGGTCGACCCAGTCCGGCCGGGTGTTCGCGTAGCCGAAGAAGTACGGGCCGGTCTTCAGGTACTTGTCGTACGAGACGTACGACCGGTGGCCCGCGATGTAGTAGTTCGCGAACATCCGGGTGTAGGTCTCCTCGACGATCTCCCATCCGTCGAGCTCCCAGCCGGGGGCACCGGCCTCGGCACCCTCGGTGAGCACGGTCTGACCGTCGGCGGTCACGGTGATCGCGTCACCGAAGAAGCCGCCCGAGGACACGCCGCCGTCGGTGGCGTACCGCATCCGGAACTGCGCGACCTTGCCCGCCGCGAAGTCCATCGGGATGGTGATGTCCGCCCACTTGCCGCCGCTGCTGCCGGTGAGAGCCGGCCGCGGGTCCTGGTTGGACAGCGGCGGGATCGGCTGGCCGTTGACCGTGCCCGGCAGCACCGACCAGGTCGCGCCGCCGTCCAGCGAACCCTCGAAGTAGAGGTAGTCGTAATCCCGCTCGATGTTGTAGTTGCCCTTCATCGACAGCGACGCCGACGACTTCCCGGTGAGGTCGATGGTCCGGGTCATCGTGTTGTTCAGACCGTCGGCGTTGCCCGAGAAGAACTGCTTGGTGCCCTCGGCCGGCTTCGGGTTGTTGAACGTGTACTCCCGCTCGGGGAGCACCACCACGGCGGCCTGCGGCTTGGCGGAGTTGTACTCCTGCGGGCCGAGTTCCAGGGTGCGCTTCTGGCCGGCCACGATCACCTCGTAGTCGAGCCAGCCGAGCTGGAGCTTGTTCCACGCGCCGAGGTCGCCGCCGCGCTCGCCGATGCCGCCGTCGTTCTTGCCGCTCAACCGGCTCTGGGCCATCAGGGTCCAGTGCTCGTTGTTGTTGTCGGCGCTGACGTTGACGTTGTAGTCGTCCGGCAGGCCCAGGTCGTGGGCGTACTCGTGGTAGAAGACGCTCCGTCCGCCGTTCTCCGGCTGGATGGTGTAGTCGCCGATCCACACGCCGGTGTTGCCGATCTGGGTGCCACCGGCCGGGAAGACCGACGGTCCGGTCACGCCCTGGTCGTTGGCGAAGGCGTACCACCGGTGGCTCCAGATGGCGTCCTCACCCTGGTTCGGGTCACCGTCGGCCATGTCGCCGCCGGAGTGGACGATCTGGAAGTGGTCGATGTAGCCGTCCGACTCGTTGAAGTTGCCGTCACCGTCGAAGTCGTACCGGTCCCACTTGTCCATCGCCTTGACGTCCGCGGCGATCTGGGCGTCGGTGCGACCCTGGGCCTTCTGGTCGGCGACCCACTGGTTGGCGGCGTCGCGGACCAGCTCCCAGGTGTTCTGGCAGACGTTGCTGGAGCAGACGGCGGGGTCGTCGTTCGGGTCCGGCTCCTCGCCCGGCTCCGGCTCCTCCACCGGGTCGAGCGAGCGGCCGTACCGGGCCTCGTTGTGCTTGACCTTGACCCAGTTGCTGACCACGCCGTCGACGCTGTAGCGACCCGACGACTGGGCCTCGTAGTACTGCTTCACCGACTCGTCGCCCGGCTTGGTGCCGAAGTAGAGCTTGCGGAAGTATTCCGGGCTGTAGTCCGCCTGCCACACGGTGGAGTTGTCCACCGCGCGGTTCGGCTTCGGGATCTCGTTGTGCAGCGGACCGTCGAACCGGTTCGGACCCGCCCAGTCCGGGTTGAGGTCCTTGTCCGGGTAGTCGGGGTGCCGCTCGTTGCCGAACTCGGCCAGGATCACGAAGATCTGGTCGGTCTTCTCCCGGGACAGCTCGACGTACTGGTCCTTCTTGCCGCCCTTGCCGCGGGCAGCCCGGGCGGTCGCGCTGGTCGAGCCGGGCGCGGCGGCGGCGGTCTCACCGACCTTGACGACGGTGCTGCCGTTGACCCGCTTGGCGGTGGCCTCGCCGGAGAGGACCTTGCTCAGGCCCTCCTGGCGCAGTGCGCGGCGCTTGTCCTCCAGCGGGTTGGGCAGGTCGTGGTCGGCATGGGCTGGCTCGGCGACCGCCGGCGCGGTCGTTGGCAACTTCGGCTGCGGAGCGGCGCTGGCGGACGGGCCGACCGCCAGCCCGGTCGCGGTCAGCGAGAGCCCGAGCAGACCCACTGCGACTTTGCGCACGTGGTACCTCCGGTGTTGGGGAACCGGCCCGAGGGGGTTGGGGCCGGCAGAAAGGTCCCACCAGTGGGACACATGGTGAACATAGACACTGGTGTGACGGGTGTGAAGACAACCGCGTCGATTTGTAGCAAGTTTTTGTTGGCAACGCTTTTCAGTGTCATACGTCTTTGCTTCCTCAGTGCCGGTGAGCTGCGCGGATCCGCGTACCGACGGGTAGGAAAGCTCGGGAAAACGACGGTGGGTGGCGGTCCGCGCGGACCGCCACCCACCGGTTGGTACGACTGCCGTCAGTCCTCGTCGGACTTTCCGCCGCTCATTCCCGAGGAGATCAGCTCCATCACCGACGAGTCCTGGAGGGTGGTGACGTCACCCAGCGACCGGTTCTCCGCCACGTCCCGCAGCAACCGGCGCATGATCTTCCCGGAGCGGGTCTTCGGCAACTCCGGCACCAGCATGATCTGCCGGGGCTTGGCGATCGGGCCGAGCGCCTTGGCGACGTGGTTGCGCAGCTCGGCGATCAACCGCTCGCCCGCGTCCCCGGCGACGTCGGCGCTGCCCCGCGGGATGGCGAAGGCGACGATCGCCTGCCCGGTGGTCGGGTCGGTGGCGCCCACCACCGCCGCCTCGGCGACCGACGGGTGCGACACCAGCGCCGACTCCACCTCGGTGGTGGAGATGTTGTGCCCGGACACCAGCATCACGTCGTCGACCCGGCCGAGCAGCCAGACGTGCCCGTCGTCGTCCTTCTTCGCGCCGTCACCGGCGAAGTAGACCCACTCGCCCTGCCCGCTGCCGCCGGCGCCCGCGCCGAACCGCGACCAGTACGTCTCCAGGAAGCGGTTGTCGTCGCCCCAGATCGTGCGCAGCATCGACGGCCACGGCTCGGTGAGCACCAGGTAACCGCCACCGCCGTTGGGCACCGACGCGCCGGTGTCGTCCACCACGTCGGCGGCGATGCCCGGCAGCGGCGTCATCGCGCTGCCCGGCTTGGCCGCGGTGACCCCGGGCAGCGGGGAAATCATGATCGCGCCGGTCTCGGTCTGCCACCAGGTGTCCACGATCGGCAGCGCGTCCCGGCCCACGTGCTGCCGGTACCACATCCACGCCTCCGGGTTGATCGGCTCACCGACGCTGCCCAGCAGCCGCAGCGACGACAGGTCGAACCCGGCCGGGATGTCCTCGCCCCACTTCATCATCGTGCGGATCAGGGTCGGCGCGGTGTACAGGATGCTCACCTTGTACTTGTCGACCACCTCCCAGAACCGGCCCTTGTGCGGGGTGTCCGGGGTGCCCTCGTACATGACCTGGGTGACGCCGTTGGAGAGCGGCCCGTACACGATGTAGGAGTGCCCGGTGACCCAGCCGATGTCGGCGGTGCACCAGTAGACGTCGGTCTCCGGCTTCAGGTCGAAGACCGCGTGCGCGGTGTACGACGCCTGGGTGAGGTAACCGCCGGTGGTGTGCAGGATGCCCTTCGGCCGGGCCGTGGTGCCACTGGTGTAGAGGATGAACAGCGGGTGCTCGGCGTCGAACGCCTCCGGCGTGTGCTCCGCCGACGCGGTCTCCACCGTCTCGTGCCACCAGTGGTCCTTCGCCGACCAGGCGACCTCCTCGCCGGTCCGCCGGACCACCAGCACGTGCTCGATCGACGGGCAGTTCGCCACCGCCTCGTCCACCGTCGGCTTCAGCGCCGACGGCTTGCCCCGCCGGTAACCCCCGTCGGCGGTGATCACGACCTTGGCACTGGCGTCCTGGATCCGGTTGGTCAGCGCGTCGGCGGAGAAGCCGCCGAAGACCACGCTGTGGGTGGCGCCGATCCGGGCGCACGCCAGCATCGCGACCGCCGCCTCCGGGATCATCGGCAGGTAGATGGCCACCCGGTCGCCGGCGGTCACCCCCAGGTCGGTCAGCGCGTTCGCCGCCTGGCAGGTCGCCCGGTGCAGGTCCGCGTACGTGATGGTCCGGGTGTCACCCGGCTCGCCCTCCCAGTGGATCGCCACCTTGTCGCCCCGGCCGGCCTCGACGTGCCGGTCCAGGCAGTTGTAGGCGACGTTCAGCTGCCCGCCCACGAACCACTTCGCGAACGGCGGGTTCGACCAGTCCAGCACCTGGTCCCACTGCCTGGCCCAGCTCAGCCGGCCCGCCTGCCGCTCCCAGAAGGCCAGCCGGTCGCCGTCGGCCTCGGCGTACGCGTCGCCGGTGACGTTGGCGTTCGCGGCAAGCTCGGCCGGCGGCGGGAACTGGCGTGTCTCGTTCAGCAGGTTGGCCAAGGCCTCGCTCATGCCGTGCTCCCTCGTCGCTCGGTGACCCGCGTCTCGTTGCAGGGAAGGGTAGCCGCGCCCCCGGGCACCGGCGACCGCACGCCGCGGGTACCGCGCCGAGCGGCCCGCCGCACGCGCCGGACGGCGCTGTAGTGCAAGGAAGGGCCCCTTATTAACGTCTCGTGTATAGGAAGGGCCCCTTCTTAACAACGGAGCCGCGGCGGTGGCTAGCGTGACGAGGTGACCGCCGACCCGCTCGCCCCGCTGCTCACTCTCGCCGACGTCGCCCCCGCCGTGGAGCGGGCCCGCGAGCGCTTCGACCAGGCGCTGGGACACCGCGCGCTGCGCCGGCACGGCGGCCAGGTCGCGGCCGAGGTCAGCCTGCGGTCCGCGGTGGCCAGCGCCGCCCTGGAGGGGTACGCCGGCGAACGCGAGTCGGTCCGCGCCGGCACCGTCACCGAGCCGGTGGTGCAGGGTGCGCTGCGGGTCGCCGGCGCGCTGCCCGGGTTGTCCGAGCTGTGGCCGAAGGCTCCCCGGCAGGCGCTGGCGAAGCTGCACGTGCTCGCCGCCCGGGACGTGGTGACCGAGGCGGAACTGGGCCGGCCGGTCGCCGACCCGGTGGTCGCCGCCCGGCTCGACGGGCTGGTCAACCTGGTCGCCGGCGGCACCGAGGTCTCCCCGCTGGTCCTCGCCGCGGTGGTGCACGGCGAACTGCTGAACCTGCGGCCCTTCGCCGGCCCGTCCGGCGTGGTGGCCCGGGGGGCCGCCCGGCTGGTGCTGCTCGCCAGCGGCCTCGACCCGCGTGGCCTGCTCGCCGTCGACGTCGGTCACCACGAGCGCGAGCCGGAGTACGTGGGGTCGGCCGGCGCCTTCGCCACCGGCACCCCGGACGGGCTGCGGTCCTGGCTGCGGCACTACATGGCGGCGGTGGAGGTCGGCGCCGACCAGCTCACCGTCATCGGCGACGAGGTGCTCGCCGCCGCCTGACCCGCTCGGGGCCGACGGGGGTGGCGTCGCTGTGGTTCGCCGGCGGGATCGTCACCGGGAGGAAGAGGGCGCGGGCGGGACGGAGCTGAGCGGCGTCAGGCGGTGGCCGGGGTGGCGCGGGTACGACGGTGCCGGCCGTACCAGGCGATGCCGATGACCACCCCGACCCCGACGCCGAGCGCGGCGGCGGCGACCGGCACGGCGGGGCGTTCCCGCAACCGGCGGCCCAGCGGAATCGGGTGCCGGAACTCCAGCACCGGCCACGCGTTCTCGACCGCGAGCCGGCGCAGCTGCCGGTCCGGGTTGACCACCGTGGGGTGGCCGACGCACTCCAGCAACGGCCGGTCGCTGTACGAGTCGGAGTACGCGTACGAGGTGGCCAGGTCGTACCCCCGCTCGGTGGCCAGCTCGCCGACGGCCTCGACCTTGCTCGGGCCGGCCGCGTAGAACTCCACCTCGCCGCTGTAGCGGCCGTCCACCACGCCCATCCGGGTGGCGATCACGTCGGTGACCCCCAGCAGTACGCCGATCGGGCGGACCATCTCCTCGCCGGAGGCGGACACCAGGACGACGTCGCGGCCGGCGGCCTGGTGCTCCTCGATGAGGGCGGCGGCCTCGGCGTACACGTAGGGGTTGATCAGTTCGTGGAGCGTCTCCGCGACGATCTGGCGGACCTGTTCCACCGGCCAGCCCTTGCAGAGCGCGGCCAGGTAGTCCCGGGTCCTGGCCATGGTCTGCTCGTCGGTGCCGCCCAGCCGGAACATCAGCTGCGCGTACGCCGACTTGACCACGTCACGCCGGGTGATCAGACCGTCCCGGTAGAACGGCCGACCGAACGCCAGGGCGCTCGACTTGGCGATGACGGTCTTGTCCAGATCGAAGAAAGCGGCACTTCGGCCCACGGCGCGAAAGTCTAGCCCGATGGTCTATCGTCGGCGGGTGCCCGGGGTCGACAACCCCCCTCGGACCTGCGGGCCGACCTCTCACGCCCCTGCGCATAGTGACGGCAGTCACACTCTGCGAACACAAATTCGCAGGGAGTAGAGGTGACAACACTCGACGTAGTGAGGTCTGCTCAGGCAGACTTGTCACCACGACGAGTGTTCATATCTCGGACAACCGACAGACCCTCAGCGGTCGCACCCCCCGTGACCGCTGAGTGGGTTCGGCTCAACCCCCCCGGAGCCGAACCTCCGACGACCCCCGTCTCCCCCCGACGGGGGTCGTCCCTTTCCGGGAGCAGTGCTGCGTCGCAGGTCACAGGTCGTCTCCGTCCCCATCGAAGCCGTCTGCCGAGGGCGTTTCCCCGGTCGCAGGCAGCACAGAGGCAGCGGAGCGGTCGAACGCCTCCAGGACGCGGGCGGCGTAGTCGTCCGGGGTGTGCGTATAACGATTGAGCGTCGTGGACGCCTGCTCGTGGCCCATGACCCGCTGCACCAGGTTGATCGGCACGCCGTCGGTGACCAGCCAGGTCGCGTAGGCGTGCCGCAGATCGTGGAACCGCATCCCGCCGACGGCCTTGGCCGCCACACAGGCGACCGCTTCCCGCTCGGTCGTGAACTCTGCCGACCACTCGACGCCCTCCCGGTCCGGCCACGTCGCGCGGTACCGGTGCGGGCCGGTGTTGACGACCTGGCCGAGCAGCCCGGCGCGGACGAGCGAGGGCAACCAAATCCTGCTCCCACGAGCACTCAAGCTGGCGAGGAACCGTCAGCATCAGCTCTCGTACCCTCTTCGCCATCGTGACCGATGTTGCCGATTCGCTGACTCGGTCCGGCGTCGAGCACCTGGTCCTCGTCAACGGACACGGCGGCAACTACGTCCTGTCGAACGTCGTTCAGGAGTACACGGCAGCCCACGGGCCGAAGATGAGCCTCTACCCGCAAGGGCACGACTGGACCACGGCCCGCACCGACGCCGACATGGAAACCAGCAGCCACGACGACATGCACGCGGGCGAGCTGGAGACGTCGCTACTACTGCACGTAGCCCCAGAGTTGATCCGAGCGGGCAACGAAACCGCGGACTGGACGGCCAACCACCGGCCGCACCTCCTCACTCTCGGCATGGCGGCCTACACCACCAGCGGCGTCATTGGCCGATCGTCACTTGGTACCGCCGAGAAGGGCAAAGCCGCTCTCGGCAGCCTCACACGATCGTTCGGCGAACATCAGCGAAGCCTCGGCATCTGACCGGGCCGGCCGGGCTGCCGGCGATGTCTGGTCCCACCACATGCTTGACAGATCCGTCCCACCTGATGGTTGACAGCCTAGGTTCGTTGCCTCCTCAAATGTGACGTCAGGACGCTACGCGGAGATCACGAGGTTCGGGCGGGTTGCGCCGGATTCAGCGATCATCAGCGGGCCGGATGGCAGCGAGGTTCGTTCCGTCGGTGGTCTTGACGATGAGTTCCTTGAACCGGACCGGGTCGGATTCGGCGATAGCGCGGGCCGCAGCCACCCTGCCTTGCAGGTTCGACGGATAGAAGGACTCGTCCAGAATGAAGCCTCGGGCGAGCCATTCCCGTGTGGTGTTGTGGTCGCACTCGACGAAGGCGGTGAGACAGGCTGCGCGATACCACGCGCGCAGGTCGGCAACCTCATCATCTTGGGCTTGGCTACCCGTCGTGGGCTGTCTGCTGGGCAGCGCTTCAGGCGACTCGTACACGAGCACGGCCTGCGACCAGTACCAGGCGCGGACTGCGCAGACGCGTTGCAGTAGCGGTCCAGAGGTGACGACCGAGATGAGGTACTCCTGGACCCTGCGACGGCCCACCGCCGTCAACATCGGCTCGATGAGTTGGCGATTGGCGGCCACATCTTCGTCGCAGACCACAGCGGCCAAGACTTGGCCGGCCAGGGTGGCCGCCAGGTCAGGACGTTCTCGAAGAACGCGTGCAAGCTGCCAGCGCTTGCCATTCCTTCGGTGGTAGCGACGGAACGACTCGTTGCTCGCGAACCTCGGCGGCAGTTCGGGCTCTGCCCAGTCTGAGTTCAGCTCGGCCAGGAGGTCATCAAGCTGCCGCTCGAACTCGCCAGCCAGGTCGCCGTCTACCCATGCGTCCATGCCGACATCATCTCCGCCGACCCACTCCGTCATCGACTGGCCGAACGGATCTTGTAAAGGACGTGGTGGGACGCGAGTGTCAAGCATGTCCCGTGACCGGACACCGGGCTGCCGGCGAAGTTGGTTCAAACTTTCTGTACGTCTTCAAGGCGGCCCGCAACGGGCCGCACGCGCCGCCGCCTGGGCGCGCGTCCGTCGCTGCGCTGGCGCTCCGACTCCGGCCACGCAACACGCCCGGCGGCTGGCGCGGAAGCGTGAAGCCCAAGGGGCCGCCGCAGAACGACAGGGGCGTTGACCGGTGGGTGGTGGGCCGGCAGCCGGCCGGGCCGCGCGGCCACGAGCCCGCGCGGCGTAGGGAAGCGCACGCCGGCCGCGTCGGCGAGCTGGCGGCGGTCGCGGGGTCGCGGTTACTGCGCCTCCGGCGGGGGCGCTCGGGCTCCGAGATGGTTGCAACCCCGTCGGCGCGTGTCGGTCCGTGGGTGGTCGCGGTAGGCCATCCCGTCTGCCATCGACCCGGGCAAGCCGAGCAGACCACCGCCCGACCCGCCAGCGTCCGACCGTGCGTCAAGGCCGTCTTGTTGTGGCGGGCCGGGCGGCGGCCCGCTCCACAGATGTGCGGGTCGACGGCAGACGGGATGGCAGGCTTACCGAGAGCTGCGATCGTAGAAGACGGTCACGGAGCGCTGATGTGACTGGTGGCAATCACTTCCCGCTGGACGCCACCCACCGTTATTAGATCGATTGGCGTCCAATTTACTGCACCCGCAAAGGTGGACGCGTCCAAGCGCTCATACACCTCGTGAGTTGCGATGATCGGCGCAGATGATCCGGCAAGTTTGCATGCTTTGGCCGCCGTATTGACGCACCTGCCAACCCACGCTATGTCGCTAAAACCGTCTGCGCCCACGCGGCCAATAAGTACCAGCCCGTCATCTAGACCGCAACCGGCATCGAACTCTTCAATTCGAGCCTTAAGTACCTGGTCGGACTCGAAGTACCCTGCGAAACGAGGCCGTAGGACCTCGCTAAGAAACCAGCGTATCTGGCTTGCCGCCTGAAAGGCCCGTTCGGTTCGGTCCGCGCCGGTGAAGAGGACAATCATCCCGTCGCCATTGAAATCTGCCACAGTTCCGGCTGAGCTTTCGACGATTCTAACTGAGCCTTCGAAGAATGCTCGGAGCATCTTGACGACAACCTGGCGGCCGAAGGCGTTGGTTAGCCCTGAAAACTGTCGAATGTCAATAGACAGTGCGGTGGCTTCAATCTGAATAGCTTCGGCGGCAAGCTTAATATCTTGGCGTTCCGGGATTTTGTCGGTTTGGATGATGGTGCACGCGTCTTCGACGTGTCGGCGTACAGACTCTTTCAGATCGTCGGCGAGGCCCAATTTGCTCCACCCTTACTTTCAGCGATGCGGATTACGCTTTGTTTAACGTGCCCGTGGGAAGCTAGTGGGTGCATCGTGGGCTTTCAAGCAGCGCGACTGGTATCCGACACTCTGTCGAACCGCGTTGCAGGGGACGACTCGTTGCGGCTCAACCACCGAAGTCGTTCGGTGTCATGAAGGTCGAGATGTCTGAACTCGGCGTACATGGTTCGGCCAGACGTCGCGCTCGTTCGTCTTCGCTGATCTCACGTTGGGGATGTGGTACGTACTCAGCATCGACCCAGCCGCAGTGCTCGCAAACGCCAGCGATCACCCGGTAGGACTGGCAGGAATCGCAGCGAACGCTTAGCCGAGCATGCCGCAACCGAGCAGCGCTGAACATGCCCAGCAGGTGCTCCACCATCTTGAGTGCGATTTCCGCATCTATCCGAGCGGCGTTCTTGGCATGCGTTAGACCGTTGGTGTACGACCATGTTTCTATCGAAATAGCCTTTAGATAAGATCGCAGTTTTGCAGACGAATCGCCCGCTGCAAGGCGGTTCGCCAAGTGTTCCATCCAGCCCTTGAAATCCGCCTTCTTCGGCGGTGAGGTGGCGTCCGGAACCAGGCTCTCATCGGTAGTCTCGCCGATGAATGAGACGAGGCACTCCCGCAGCCGCATGCCGACGGCTTGGAAGTTCTCAGCCTCGTCGCCGCTATCGTAGGCAGGCATCAAATGCTTGCTGCCAACGCCGCCATGAGCCCGGTAGAAGCTCAGCATGAGATTCGGCGACTGGAACTTCACGTTCCTGCTGATATGACAGTCGTATAGCCAAGCCGACATGGAATGTCAATACAACGTCGCGGCTCTTGAAGTCGGCTTGGCTATACAGATGCGTGGGTTCCGTGACAACCCACCAGCGACTACCGGTGCAGTGCACATCCCAGATGTCGTGCCGCATAGGTCCCACCAGCTCGGACGCCGCCTTCTCAAGGTGGACAACCTCTTCATGGGTCTGGTCCTGGACATAGGCACGAACTGCCCCTTGCTCACGCTTGCTGGAGCGCATGTGGCATGCCTTCCGACTGTGCTATCGCGTCCACGTCGACGAGGACTAGTCCCCAGGCCGTCACCAGGCCGTCCGAGGCCAAGCGTGTACGACTAACGACAGCCACTGGCGACGACGCCTGCCCAGGTGGCAGGGCGTGGTCGGTCCCACGACCAGGCCAGCCACCGCCTCCTTACCTGTAGTTGTTGTACCGATGCTGCTTACTCGGCAGCTTAGTCCTCCGAGTCATCGACGGGCGCGGCCCGCTCCCGAGGGAGCGGGCCGGCAGCAGGTGGGAGGGATACCCTAGCTCGGCGAACGAGACCTGTAGGGCTACCGCCGCAGCATCTTGTGCAGGGTCCACAAGACGGTGAGGCCGAAGGCAACGGCAGCTGCGGCAACGGGGTTGACCAGCGCCAGCCATGTTGCACCACCTGCGAGACAGAGTAGGAGTACCAGCCGAACGTCCAATGGCGGCGGCGAGTCGGAGCTAGGATCCTTGTCCGTAGCAGCTGATTGAGCCATCGAAGTGAGACCTTTCGTGGGAGATCAGTTAGATGCGGTCCGCGTCGTCGCATGACGCGGGCCGCGCATTCTCCAGCTGAGCTGAGCAGTTCAGTCACATTCAGTGACGCTCACACCGGGGTCCCGTGTGGGACACACCGACCCAGGGTCGCGGTCCAAGCCAGTCCTTCAGTCTCCTTGTTCTTGAATGCCAGGGAGCCAAGCTGCGGGATGCTCGCCTGCTGAGCTGGCGTTGCTGCTTCCACCTCCTGTCGAACCCTGCTCGATACGGCAAGGGCGATGGGTTGCGCCGTTGTCGCTAGGCGTCGTCGCATCATCTCTGAGTCCAGCAGGCGAAATGTGTAGGTGAGCTCGTCGCCTATGAACCCACCATCATCGAAGATCGCCTGTCCCGCGTGGATCACTAGCCGTAACCGCATGACGGATGTTGGCTCGGCCTCGTCGTTATAGCTGTCTAAGCACTCGGCAAGATGCGGGACCACCCGGAGGAGGAGATCGATCGGGGTAACGGAGGCCGGCAAGAGCACCATCATCCCGTCACCCCTGTCGAGGATGGTCGCCTGAGAGCGGCTGTGGAGCGGAACGCCCTTCAGTGACCGCTCGACGATCATCCTCATGGCAGTCCTCAGTCGCTTGCGGACTGCAAGATCCCGGCCCGCCCCATGGAACGCCTCGATGTCCAGGGCGAGCATCGTGAAATCTGCCGCCTGGTACATCGACTCGACGTCCAGCGTTTGCACTGTGAAGCCAGCTGCCTGCATGAGTCCCTCCTTCCGGACACGACCGGACGTCGAGGAACCAATGGTACTACTTCACAGTCGAAGTGTGAAGTAGTACCAGTCTCATGGGTACTACTTCACATGCCCCGTATTATGATCTTGGGCGAGGGCTGCCAGTGCCTCTCGGTTGATGACCCGAATTTGGCGGTAGCCAGTCTTGATCAAGCCGTCCCTCCGCAGGCTGCCCATGGCCTTGGCGACAGCCTCACGGGTGGCACCCACGTACGCGGATATGTCGTTCTGGGAGACTCGCACCACGACGGGGGCTGACTCCTCGGTTGCGTCCTGGCCGGCTTCGACCTCACCGAGCTCCAAGAGGCACGCAGCCACTCTTGCAGTCACTGAAAGGGTGGCAAGATCCACGCGGCCATGATCGGCCTCTCGCAACCTCTGCATAATCTGGGTCAGCAAGAAGCGAAGCACCCTGGGGTGCGCATCCAAGAAAGTGTTGAAGTCTTCAGCACTGACGATCGCGGCTTCCACGGGTGTCGCAGCCACCACCGTTGCCGAGCGCGGTCTCCCATCAAGAGGGGCCATCTCCCCAACGACCTCGTTCGGGCCTCTCATCGCGAGGACCAGCTCTTGATCTGCGTGTGTCGCGGATACCACCTTCACATGTCCGCGTTTGATCAACACCGCGTGGTTGGAGCGCTCGCCTTCCTTGAAGATCACCGCGCCGGGCTGGAAGGTAACCGGGATGCCAAGCTCGTTCAGCTCAGCGATCTCTTCCGCGCTCAGGGCGGCGCGCAGTTGATCACCTGCTGGAGCGTTCACGTCGGGAAGTGTACGTGGTCTAAGTGGTAAGAACTAGACACATCCCTGCTGCGCGAGTGTTGGCCGGGGGGAGGCGGCCCTTGCCTGCAGTCGCCCGATATTGGGAGCCGTTGCCCGAGACGTCGATCCGACGAGGCAGCAAGAAGGCAGCGCGCGCGTTGATGCGAGTCGGTGTCATACGTCAACCGACCACGCGCTGGGCTTGCTTGTAGGCGCGGGCCGCGACTGATTGGTAACGGCCAACAACACGAGACCGCATCCCCCCGACGGGGGTCGTCCCTTTCCGGCCTCTGGTGGGCGTCTCCCGGGTACACCCCCTCGGCGGCGAGGAGGTGCTGAACATCGGAGTGCGGGTTCGGACGGAACGCCTGACTACCTCACGTCCGTGGACCCGTCACGTGGCCGGTACCGGACCTGGCCGATCGTCAGGAACGTGATCGCCAGCGCCGTCAGCGTCAACATCGTCGCCGGGCCGAACGTGCCGATGAGACGGCCGAGATAAGCCACGGAGAGCAACAGAAAGAAAAGCCCACCACACAGGAAGTACATCCCCGCGTCGACCGGCCCCAGCCACCTCCTCCGGGTGAAGGGCGACATGCGGCGGGTCAGCAGTAGCCGAACACCATGGCCGGTCAGCACCAGGCCGACGATGCCGAACATCACCTGGAACACGTCTAGGAGGTCCACAAGGTGCCCCTACCCGGGGGATTTCATCGGCAATCCGGGGGTGGCGGGCGCGCCCCTCTCAGGCGCCGAGTGCGGCCAGCAGTTCCGGCCAGCTCTCCGCGCGGGCCCTCGCGTCCGCCTCCCGGGTGCCGCCGCGGTCGAACACCTCGCCGGTGCGCGGATGGAGGTACGCGCCGGTGGCCGGGGTGAGGTAGGGCGGTGCGCCGACGCCGTGGCCGGCCCCGTCGTACAGGCGAATCTCCGCTCCGATCCGCTGCCACAGCGTGAGTGCCGCGTCGGCCGACGGCCAGAGGCGATCGTCGGTGCCCGCGATGGCCAGCACGGGATCCTCGATGCTCGCGAGCGGGATCACCGTCTGGGCGCTCCCGCCGTGGGTCCATGCGTCGCCCCCACCGGGGAAGCCCGGGTTCACCCGGCTCGCCGGGTCGTAGACGATGGTGCCGCCGATCAGGTCGGGATGCAGCGCCGCGACCAGCAGCGCGGCCTCCGAGCCCCGCGAGTATCCGACGACCCGGACCGGTGGTGGCAGCAGCCGGGCGGCGGTGGCGAAGTATTCGATCGGGATGTCGTGGAGCGTGGGTGGCAGGCCCGGCAGCCCGAAGTAGCCGACGGCCAGCGCGGTGAACCCGCGGGACGCCAGCAGGGCCGCCTGGAACCGGGTACTCACGCCCCCTTCCGAGCCGCCGACCAGCAGTACCCCGCCCCGACTCTCGCCACCTGGTCGGTACATCTCGCCGACCACGCCTCGCGATCGAGCCGCAGGGTGGCGACGCTGACGCCGGGGACCAGCCAGGTCCGGCGGATCTGGGCTCCGGCCGGCCCGCTCCTGGCCGGCACGGCGTCGAGCCGTACGACGAAATCCCTGCTGGCCGTGGGATCGGGCGGGACGAAGCCGGTCGACGCCGAGCCGGACTCCGGTTCCATCGACCAGAACAGCCCCATCGCGTCCATTCCGCGGTAGGACCCGTCCACCGGCGTGTCGGCACCGAGGTCCACGGTGCCGCCACCGTCCGCGGCGAAGGACGCGGTCGAGCGCCAGGTCACCCCGGCGCGGTCCACCGCTTCGGCCCTGACCACCACCCGCTCGCCGGGTTCCGCACCGGTGACCCGGATCCGTACCGGCGTGTCCGCCGTCGCGTTCGGCCGATCGACCTCGATCCGCGTCGGATGGTCCGGTCTCACACAGGAGGACGTGCCGACGAGCAACAGCAGGATGAGAGTCGCGATCCGACCCGCGGCGGCTCCGAGGAGGGTCGTCCTCCTCCGGACAGGCGTCACCGCTGGTCGATCGACGGGTCGGTCATCCGCCGATTCTCGCGGCTGCCGGCGCGCCGCGCTGACCCGCACGGCCCGCCGGGTGACCGGCTACCGCACCACCGCCTTGAGTACGGAGGTCGCCGGCTGGAAGCAGACCAGCGCGCGGCCGTCCGCCTCGGTCACCACCCACGGATGCCCCACGTAGGTGTGCTGTCGGTACCCCTGTCCGGGTTCCAGTACCGCGTACCGCTGGCGGCGGCCGTCGTAGTTCAGCCAGTGCACGTGGACCGGTGCGCGGCGGGCGTTGACGAAGTCCACGAAGGTCTCCGGCCCGCCCCCGCGGGACCGCAGCGTCGGCTCCCGCGACGCCGGCAGGGGAGCCAGTTCGCCCGGCGGCAGCGGCGGAGACTTCGGCGCCGTGGGCCGGGCGCTCGTCGGGCGTACGGTCGGCTTCGCCTTGCGGGTCGGTGCCGGCGGCGGCTTCGACGCCCGGGTGGACAGCGACACCGGCGCCGGCGAGAAGGAACGCTCCGGCTCCGGCGTCGGATCGGCCGTGGTCTGCCCGGCGACCGGGGCGACGGGCTCCGCCGCCGGGGGCGCGGCCACCGGTGGCGACGACCGGACGATCGGGTACGCCAGCACGGCCACGGCGAGCGCGATGACCGCGACGGCGGCGGCTGCCAGCGCGTACGCGCCTCGGGGTCGCTCAGTCGAAGGAGCCGGCGGGCGCGGCGGTGCGGTCGGGGCGGCGGTGTCGGCGCGGTGCCGGCTCTGCGGCGTCGCCGGTGTGGCGTGCGGTCCGGTGTCGTCGCGCGGCTGCGGTACCCACCCGCCGACCCGGAGGCCGGGCGTCTCCGCCGGGCGGTCGTCGAAGTCCGGTGCGTCAGTCATGGCCCCGATCCGGCACGGGCGGTGCCGTTCGTACGACGGCACGGGGCGTTGATTATCGACCCGGGACCGTGCCGTCAGTCAATGCCCGCCGGCCACCGAACCACCGGCTGGTCGTCCTGATCAGACCGTCGGTCCGGCCGGTCGAGGACCCCACGGCATAGCAGATCATCAGCCTTTTTGGTGGTTGTCCACAGGCGGCTCGGTTGTCCACAGGCGGGCCCGACGGGGCGTCGGGCGGCGCGGTCGGCGAGCAGGGTTGCGGCTCAGCAACCGAGTCGACCGCTGGAGGCCGCGATGCCGCCCCGTACCTCCGTTCCGCCGCCCCGGCGCCTGCCGCTGATCGTCACCTCCGACGAAGAACTGCTCGACGACCTGCTGCGGCTCGCCGCGGCCAGCGGCGTCGAGGCCGAGGTCGCCGCCGACCCGGCGGGCGCCCGCTCCCGCTGGCCCGCGGCCCCGCTGGTCCTCCTGGGCAGTGACCAGGCGCATCCCTGTCTGTGTGCGCGGCTGCCGCACCGGCCGCGGCTCGTGCTGGTCGGCCGCTCCGGGGAGTTCGACCCGGGCTGGGAGGTCGCCGACCTGGTCGGTGCCGAGCACGTGGCCGTGCTGCCGGCCGCCGAACCGTGGCTCGTCGACCGGCTCGCCGAGTGCGGCGCGGACGACTCGGCCGGCGAAGCCCGGCTGGTGGCGGTCCTCGGCGGACGCGGTGGCGCCGGCGCGAGCGTCCTCGCCGGAGGTCTCGCCGTCACCGCGGCCCGGTCCCGGCTGCGGACGCTCCTGGTCGACGCCGACCCGCTCGGCGGTGGCCTGGATCTGGTGCTCGGCTGGGAACAGCTGGACGGGCTGCGCTGGCCGGCGCTGACCGACGCCGAGGGGCGGGTCGACGCGCCGGCCCTGGTCCGCGCGCTGCCCCGGCGCGGTGACCTGGTGATGCTCTCCTGGGACCGGGGAGACCCGCTGCCGCTGCCGGCCGAGGCGATGGCGGCCACCCTGGCCGCCGCCCGGCGGGGGCGCGACTTCGTGGTTGTCGACCTGCCCCGCCGGCTGGACGACGCGGCGGTCACCGCGCTGCAGAGCGTGGACCGGGCGTTCGTGGTGGTGCCCGCCGAACTGCGGGCGACCGCCGCCGCGGCCCGCGTGGTGGCGGCCGCCGCACCGCACTGCGCCGACCTGGCGGTGATCGTCCGTGGACCGGCGCCGGGCCGGCTGAAGGCCGCCGAGGTCGCCCGCGCACTCGGGCTCCCGCTCGCCGGGACGCTGCGCCCCGAACCCGCGCTGTGCCGGGAGCTGGAACGCGGTGCGGCGCCGACCGCCGACGGACGGGGGCCACTGGCCGCACTGTGCCGGCGCATCCTCGCCGACCTGGGCGCGACCACCGCGGCGGGTGCGGCGTGACCGGCGGCGAGTCGCTGGCCGCCCGGGTACGCCAGCGGATGGCCGCCGCCCCCGGGCCGGTGACGCCGGCCGCGATCGTCTCCGCCGTACGCGCCGAGCCGACCGCCGCCGTCCTCGGCGACACCACCGTCCTGCGGATGGCCGGAGAGGTACACGACGAACTCGTCGGCGCCGGACCGCTCGCGCCGCTGCTGGCCGACCCGGAGGTGACCGACGTACTGGTCAACGGAACCCGGGTCTGGGTCGACCGGGGGCAGGGCCTGCACCAGGTCGCGGTGCCGGTCGGCACCACCGACGACGTACGCCGGCTCGCGCAGCGCCTGGCGGCAGCCGCCGGCCGACGGTTGGACGACGGGTCGCCGTACGCCGACGCCCGGCTCGCCGACGGCACCCGGCTGCACGCCGTGCTGCCCCCGGTGGCCACCGGCGGCCCGTACCTGTCCCTGCGGACGTTCCGGCAGCGGCCGTACACCCTCGACGAACTGGTGGGACGGGGCACGGTGCCCCGCCCGGTGGCGCCGGTGCTCGACGCGGTGGTCGCGGCCCGGCTCGCGTACCTGGTGGTGGGTGGCACCGGTTCGGGAAAGACCACACTGCTCAACACGTTGCTCGGGCTGGTGCCGGCGACGGAACGGATCGTGCTGGTCGAGGACGCCGCCGAGCTGCAACCGCAGCACCCACACGTGGTGGGGCTCCAGGCCCGTACCGCCAACGTGGAGGGTTCCGGCGCGGTGGGGCTCACCGACCTGGTGCGGCAGGCGCTGCGGATGCGGCCCGACCGGTTGGTGGTCGGGGAGTGCCGGGGCGCGGAGGTGGTCGACCTTCTCGCCGCCCTGAACACCGGCCACGACGGCGGTGCCGGGACGCTGCACGCGAATGCGCCCTCGGACGTACCGGCCCGGCTGGAGGCACTCGGACTGCTCGGCGGGCTGCCCCGCGCGGCCCTGCATGCCCA
This sequence comes from Micromonospora endolithica, assembly GCF_003626595.1. GTDB lineage: Bacteria > Actinomycetota > Actinomycetes > Mycobacteriales > Micromonosporaceae > Micromonospora > Micromonospora endolithica. The sequence continues at coordinate 272,760 of NZ_RBAK01000003.1, forward strand.
GGTCGCCGCCGCGCTCCAGGTGGTGCTTCAGGTCCGCCGCTCGCCGGGGGGAAGGGTCCTGGAGTCGGTCTGCCTGCTCCTGCCCGAGGGGACGGACCGGCTGGTCACCGCCGTCCCCGCCTGGGTACGCGGCAGGGGCCTCGGCCTCGCCGCCCGCGCACTCGGAGCGCTGCTGCGGGAACGGGAGGTTCCCGTGCCGCCGATCCTGTGCACGCCGTGGCCCGGATCGGCAGGTCCCGAGTGATGACTCAGTCCACGCTCGCCCTGCTGCTCGTGGCGGCGACGCTGCTGGCCGGCTGGCCGGTCCGGCGTCGGATCCGCGCGGCCATCCCGTCCGCCACCGGCGCGACTGCTTCATCCGGGTCCGGTGCGACCGCTGCGTCCGCCTCCGGTGCGGACGATCCGCTGGTCGAGTGGATCGACGAGCTGCGTCGGACCCCGGCAGGCGAACGGTGGTCGGCCGGCATGGTCCCGACGGTCCCGGACGACGAGGCCCCGCCCCCGGGTCCTCCCGCCGGCCCGGTCCCGGCCGTCGGCCCACCACGGTGCGGTGAACCCTGCTGCCGACCCGCCACCGTCTCGGCGACCACGCGGGACACCGCGCCGGTCTCCGCCCCGGCCGGGCCCGCGTCGGCTCGACGGGCGCGCTTCGGGCGGGATGCCGACGCCGCCGTCCGCTGGCCCCGGCCCGTCGGCCACCCCGGGCCGGGACGACCGGCTGGCCCGTCCGGCCCTCCTCGGCGGCGGGACGGCCAACGACCACCCGGACCCGCCGCCCTCGCCTTCGACGGGGCGCCGTCCCGGTCGGGCTCGACTCCGACCGGTCGGACTACGGTCGACAGCTCGCCGCGGTCGCGCTGGCCCGCCACCAGAAGGTGGCCGCAGCCGCCGACCGCGCTCCCACCGACGGCGTCCGGGCAGGGCCGTCCGGACGCACCCTCCGAGGGGGAACCACGGGCCGGTCGGTCCCGGCTGTCGGGGGTTCTCGCCCGGGCCGAGGATTCACCACGGCGCACCCTGCTCCTCGTCGCGCTGGCCGGCCTGTCGGTGGGGGCGCTCCTGGGCGGTCCGGTGGGTGCGGTGGCCGGGGCCGTGTACGGCGTTCTCGGGGTCCGGGGACTCCTGCGCGGCCGGGCGGGCCGGCGGGCCGACCGCGAGCGGCGGCAGCGACTCGATCGGCTGTGCGGGATCGCCGCCGACCTGCGAGCCGGCCTACCGGTGGCGGACACCGCGGTGCCGGCCCTGTCGGGCACCGCCGTCCCGGCTCGGGCGGGCACCTCCGGACCGCCCCTGACGGGCACCTCCGGACCGGCTCTGGGAGGCGCCGCCGGGCCGGCCGTGGCGGGCGCCGCCGTGCCGGCCCTGGCAGGCGTCGGCGGGCCGGCCGTGGCGGGCGTCGCCGCCGGGCCGGACCGGATCGAGCGGCTGACCCGTGCCGCAGTCGACCTGGCCGAACGCACCGGCGCGCCGCTGGCCGAACTCGTGGAGCGCATCGAGGACGACGCGCGCTGCACCGACCGGGGGCTGGCCGCCGCGGCCGCCCAGGCGGCAGGTGCGCGGGCCACCGCCTGGCTGCTCGCCGCCCTGCCGCTGGGTGGCGTGGGGCTCGGCTACGGGATCGGGGTGGACCCGGTGGCCGTCCTCCTGCACACCCCGGTCGGCGGCGTGGCGGCTGTGGCCGCGGTCGCACTCCAGGTCACCGGACTGTTCTGGACCGAGCGGCTGACCCGGCCCGGCGGCGGGGGTGTCCGCTGATGTCCGGCACCGTGGTGCTCTCCGGCGGGCTGCTCAGCGCGGCGTTGGTCGTGGCACTCGTCGGACTGCGTCGTCGCCCGGCCCGCCGGCTGCGCCGGCTCACCGCGCTGCCCGGCGGGCCGGGCCGGGTACCGACCCCCGACCGTTCGCGCCTTCGGGATGGAGAGACCGTTGGCGCACCGGACGGTGCGTCCCCGCCGCCACCGTCGGGGCGTCGGCTCGACGCCGTACGACTGGCCGCCCTCCTCGCCGGCCTCGCCGTGGCCGTGGTCGCCGGAGGCTGGCTCGGTGCGGTTCTCGGGCTCCCGACGGCAGCGGTGCTCGACCGCGCGCTGCGCCGGATCGAGTCGCCGGCCGCCCGGAACCGGCGGCTGCGGGAGGCCGAGGACCTCCCGCTCGCGGCGGATCTGCTCGCCGCGGCGCTGCGGGCGGGCGCACCGGTGGACCGGTCGGTGCAAGCGGTGGCCGACGCGCTCGGTGGGCCGCTCGGTGGCCGGATGCGTCGGGTGGGTCGCCTGCTCCGGCTCGGTGCCGATCCCGCGGAGGCGTGGTCCCCGCTGGATCCGGTACCCGGTGCCGAGCGGCTGACCGCCGCCGTCCGGCGTTCGGTGGACAGCGGGTCCGCCCTGGCCGGCGCGTTGGTACGGGTCGCCGACGATCTCCGGGCCGACCGGTCCACCGCCGCCGAGGCAGCGGCCCGCCGGGCCGGCGTGCTCATCGTGCTGCCGCTGGGGCTCTGCTTCCTGCCGGCCTTCATTCTCGCCGGCCTGGTGCCGGTGATCGTCGCCGTCCTCGGCGACGTCCTCTGAACCACTCGAGAAAGGACACGTACGTGCGCAGACTCATCGCCCGCCTGCGCGGGGACGCCGGGATGAACACGGCCGAGTACGCGGTCGGCACCCTCGCCGCGGTCGCCTTCGCCGGCATCCTGCTCAAGGTGCTGACCTCCGGCAACGTCCAGTCGGCCCTGACCGCCGTCATCGACCGGGCCCTGAAGTGACCGCGCGCCGGCGGGCCGGCCGCGACCGGGGATCGTTCACCGCCGAGTTGGCGGCCGGCCTGCCGGCGCTGTTGCTGCTCCTGCTCACCGGTCTGACCGCCGTCGACGCGGTCGGTACGAAGGGCGGCTGCCTGCACACCGCCCGGGAGGCGGCGCTTGCTGCCGCGCGTGGCGGTGACGCGGTGGCCGCCGCAAGTCGCACGCTGCCCTCCGGCGGCGAGGTGTCGGTCGACGTGAACGGGGAGCGGGCCCAGGTGACGGTCCGGGCGCCGGTCCGCGCGCTCGGTACCCGCCTGCCCCGGTTGACCGTCGAGGCGACGGCGGTGGCAGCCGTCGAACCCGGCGCCTCTCCAACCCGATGATCGGTGACGCGTCAGCTGTCCGACACGCCGTGGACCGGACCGGAGAAACGTCAACGATCAAGAAGGTGGCAGGTGACCGGGGTGGGGCGAGCCTTCTGGTGCTCGCCTTCGGGCTGGTGTTCGTCCTGCTCGGCGGCTTCGGCGCGGCGATCGGTGCCGCACGGCTGGCCCGGCAGCAGGCCTCGGTGGCGGCGGACCTGGGCGCACTCGCGGGTGCGGCCGACGCTCTCCGGGGCGAGGCGGCCGCCTGCGGGTCGGCCGCCGGGATCGCCTCGGCCAACGGCGGCCGGCTCGTCGCCTGCCAGCTCGACGGGCTGGACCTGGTGGTGAGCGTCGAGGTGACGCTGGTCCCGCTGCCCGGCCTCACCCGGACAGCCGAAGCGAGCGCCCGCGCCGGCCCGGTACGAGCCTGACCGACCCACCCGGCCGAGCCAGCCGACCCGGTACGAGCCTGACCGGCCCACCGGGTACGGGCCCACCCGGCCGAGCCGGCCGTGCCAGCCCGGCTCGGCCACGTTCGAGCAGGCTGCGTGCGGTTCAACCGGCCGGGCCCGCCCCGCCCCTGGCGGTTGGCACCGGGCCCCGGTGCGCGCCGGAGTGGTCCGGGGCGGCGCGACACCGAGGCGGCGCGACACCGAGGCGGCGCGACACCGAGGCGGCGCGACACCGAGGCGGCGCGGCACCGAGGCGGCGTAGGCGGGGCGGGGCGGCGGTGCGGTGGACGGTCAGCGGCCCTGGAGCGCGTCCAGGGCGACGGCCATCGCGATGACCAGGCGACGGTCGACCTGCGGCTGGTGGATCTGCACGACGTACCGGTCGCGCAGGCCCCACTTCTTGATCACCGAGAAGACCGGCTGGCCGTCGGCGACGAAGTCGAAGTGGTAGGGCAGCCAGGACAGCGAGTCCACGAACCGGCGCAGCAACGCCACCGGCATGCTGCGCTCCTGCCCGGTGACCTGCGGCAGACCGGACTGCTCGACGTGCCAGGTGGACCGGAGCAGCGACTGGGCGAAGTCCTTGCGGAACAGGCCGATCGGGTTGCCGGCGTGGTCGGTCACGTCGTACGTGGCACCGAGGTCGAGGCGCTGCCGCGCCTTGAAGCCGAGCAGGGCGTGCTGCTTCGACTCGTCGGTGTAAATCGTCACCTGCTCCTTGAAGGCGAGCCGCTTCTGCTGGGCGAAGGCCAGCAGCTCGCCCTCGGAGCCGTCGGGGTTGACGGCGTGGACCTGGTATTGGTTGACCATCAGCCGCAGCCGCTGGCGGATGTGGAACTGCTGCTGGGCCTGCAAGGCTTCGAGCTGCATGAAATCTCCTTCTGAAGGTGGGGCGGAGTCTCGCACAGCCCACCCACTCCACCCGACCCTCCCACCCCGCTCGCTCCGTCGATCCAGATCGACGAGGCTCGGGGGTGGGGTGGGTGGTGCGGGGTCAGCGGGTGTCGACGGTGGCGCGCATTGCCCATCCGTTGAGTACCTGGTGGATGCTGCGCAGCCGTTCGTTTATCTGCTCCAGGCGTTCCGCCTGGGCCAGCGCGGCCAGCGCGGCACCGAGCGCGATCTGCTGGTCGGGGGTGAGTGTGTCCTGGTCGATCGTGTAGAGCAGGTCGACGGTCTCGGCGATGGTGTCAGCCACCAGTCCTCCTCGGCAGGCAGATGTCTGTCTATGGAAGCGCTCCCATCATGCCCGTCCGGAACGGGTTTCATGCACTGAAACATTTTCAGCGGGGAAGGTTCGCCAGGACCACGTCGAGCACCCGGACCGCGTCCGCCTTGGACAGCGGGTTGTTGCCGTTGCCGCACTTGGGGGACTGGACGCAGGACGGGCAGCCGGACTCGCACCCGCACTCCGCGATCGCGTCCCGGGTGGCCCGCAGCCAACCGGCCGCCGTCCCGTACGCCCGCTCGGCGAAACCCGCTCCGCCCGGGTGCCCGTCGTAGACGAACACGGTCGGTGCCTCGGTGTCCGGGTGCGCGGCGGTGGAAAGCCCGCCGATGTCCCACCGGTCGCAGGTGGCCATCAGCGGCAGCAACCCGATCGCGGCGTGCTCGGCGGCGTGCAGCGCACCGGGCACGTCGGCGGCGTCGACGCCGGCACGCGCCAGGGACTCCGGGGACAGGGTGAACCAGACCGCCACCGTGCGCAGTTCCCGGGCCGGCAGGTCGAGCGGCCGGGTGTCGATCACCTCCCCGGAGGCGATCCGCCGCCGCTGGTACGACACGACCTGGCTGGTCACGTCCACGTCACCGAGGAACAGGCCGACCGGACCGGCGTCGGTGTACGAGCGCACCGACACCACCGACAGCGAGGTGACGTCCCGGGCGTGGGTGGACCAGTCGGGCTCCTCGGCGTGCACCAACGCGCATCCGTCGGCCAGGTCGAGCGAGTCGACCACGTACGACACGCCCTGGTGCAGGTAGACCGCGCCGGTGTGCAGCAGGAAGTGCGACGAGCCGCCGTCGACGGTGCCGAGCAGCCGGCCGGTGGCCGCCTCGACCACGCAGACCGGCGCGCCGCCCTCGCCGCGCAGGTCCACCTCGGGGCGTTCCCGGTGTCGCCAGTACCAGCCGGTCGGCCGCTGCCGCAGCGCACCCGCCTCGACCAGGGCGTCCACCGCCTCCTTCGCGCCCTCGCCGAACAGGGCCAGGTCGGCCGGCGTCAGCGGGGCCTCGACGGCGGCGCAGGCGAGTTGCGGGCCGAGCACGTACGGGTTGGCGGGGTCGAGCACGGTCGCCTCCACCGGCCGGCCGAACAGCGCCTCCGGGTGGTGCACCAGGTAGGTGTCGAGCGGGTCGTCGCGGGCCACCAGCACGGCGAGCGCCTCCTGCCCGGAGCGCCCCGCCCGGCCGGCCTGCTGCCACAGCGACGCCCGGGTGCCGGGGTAACCGCAGATCAGCACCGCGTCCAGGCCGATCAGGTCGACGCCCAGCTCCAGCGCGTTGGTGGAGGCCAGCCCCAGCAGGTCGCCGTGCAGCAGCGCCCGTTCCAGCTCCCGCCGTTCCTCGCGCAGGTAGCCGGCCCGGTAGGCGGCCACCCGGTCACCGAGCCCGGGGACCGCCTCGTCGAGCGCCCGCCGCGCGTTCGCGGCGACCACCTCGGCGCCGCGCCGGGAGCGGACGAACGCGATCGTGCGTACCCCCTCGGCGACGGTGTCGGCGAGCAGGTCCGCCGTCTCGCGCAGCGCGGAACGGCGGGCCTGGACGAGATCGTCCGCCGCGGCGGGGGAGGAGTGCGGCAGCAGCGGCGGTTCCCACAGCGCGAAGGTCACCCCGCCGCGCGGCGAGGTGTCCTCGGTGACGGCGGTGACGGGCAGACCGGTGAGCCGCCCGGCCGCCGCGGCCGGGTCACCCGAGGTGGCCGAGGCCAGCACGAAGACGGGCGTACGGCCGAAGCGGGCGCACTGCCGGCGCAGGCGGCGCAGCACGTGCGCGACGTGTGAGCCGAACACGCCCCGGTAGGTGTGGCACTCGTCGATCACCACGTAGGTGAGGCGGCGCAGGAACCCGGACCACTGGGCGTGCCCGGGCAGGATGCCGTGGTGCAGCATGTCCGGGTTGGTCAGCACGAAGCGGCTGTGCCGCCGGATCCACTCCCGCTCGGCGCGCGGGGTGTCCCCGTCGTAGCAGGCCGGGCGGACGCCCTCCAGCTCCAGCGCGGCGACGGCGCGCAGCTGGTCGGCGGCGAGCGCCTTGGTCGGCGCCAGGTACAACACGGTGGCGCGCGGGTCGGCGAGCAGGGTGGCCAGCGCCGGCAACTGGTACGCCAGCGACTTGCCGGACGCGGTGCCGGTGGCCACCACGACGTGCCGGCCGTCGTGCGCCAGGCCGGCCGCCTCGGCCTGGTGCCGCCACGGCGCGATCACGCCACGGCGGGCGAACGCCGCGCGCAGTTCCGCCGGGGCCCAGTCCGGCCAGGGCGCGGGAACGCCGACGCGGGACGGCACCCGCTCGACGTGGGTGACCGGATCGCCGTCGCCGCGGGCGCGCAGCCGCCCCAACAGGTCGGCGGGGGTGCGCCCGGGACCCGTGGTCAGGATGGCTGGAGACGACACGTCCTGCACTCTCGCACTGGTGTTCGGAGATGAAAAGGCGGGGGCCTGGGTAAGGGGGGAGCCTTGCGGTGACCGAGGGCCGCGCCGGGGGTAGTGGTTAGATGCCCAGGAGAGTTTACGGGGCTTGCGAGGGAGGACCGATGGAGCTGTCGCTGGCGACCCGCACCGTGGGTGAGCACACGGTGCTTGAGGTCGGCGGTGAGGTGGACGTCTACACGGCCCCTCGCCTTCGGGAACGGCTCCTCGAACTGATCGACGGTGGTGCCCGGCACGTCGTGGTGGACCTGGGTCGGGTGGACTTCCTGGACTCGACCGGGCTCGGCGTGCTGGTCGGCGCGCTCAAGCGGCTGCGTACCGCGGGGGGTTCGTTCGCGCTGGTCTGCGACAAGGAGCCGCTGCTCAAGATCTTCCGCATCACCGCGCTCGACCAGGTCTTCCCGCTGCACCCGACGGTCGACGCGGCGGTGGGCGCCGACCCGGCCGGCGCCGGCGCGTGATGGCCACGGTCCGGCTGTCCTTCTCCCCGGCCCCGGTGCACGTCCGCACCGCGCGCCTGGTCGGTGTCGCGGTCGCCCGGCGGGCCGGGGTCCGGGAGGGCCTGCTCGACGAGGTACGGCTGGCCATCGGTGAGGCGTGCACCCGGGCGGTCGCCCTGCACCGGCAGTACGGCGTGGCCGAACCGGTGCTGGTGGAGATGAACGACTCGGGGGCGTACACGGTGCGGGTCGTGGACCGGGCGCCGATCGAGGCGAGCATCGGCCTCACCGCGCTGGCCCCGGACGAGCTGGCGCAGGAGTCGCTCAGCGAGGACGCGTTGACCACCGGCGTGGGCTTCGCGCTGCTCGCCGGTTTCGTGGAGGACCTCCAGGTGCGCCCGGTTGACGAGGGCATCGGCACCGAGGTCCGGATGGTGTGGCCGGTCGGCCGCTGAGTCGTCACTCCGGCCCAGGCCGCGTCCCCCGGCCGGGGCGCGGCCTCGTTGTCATGGACGGGTCCCTATATCAGATTTTTCCTCATAACACAGCGACGGAGATCATCCGGACACGGTGGCCCCTCGGTGTGACCTCCAACACTGTGGAGGGCTACAGTACCCGGGTTGTCAGCAAGTGATCCGCCCTGCGGCCAGCGGGAATGGGTATTCGTCGCTGGACTGTCGGGCCGGATCGGTGCGTACTTGCGACTCCGTATCCAGGCCCCGACCGGTGCGTCTCCACCGGCCGGTGCGAGGTTCGGCACAGGAGGACACAGATGTCCGACACCTTGGCCGCCGAGAGCGGCGGGATCTCCCTTACCGGGAACAATGTCACGTACGTCGTCATCGCCGCGGTGATCGCGCTGGTGGCGCTCGTCTTCGCCGCCGCACTGACGAGAACCGTGCTGGCAGCCGACAAGGGCACCAACAAAATGCAGGAGATCTCCGGGGCCGTCCAGGAGGGCGCCTCGGCCTACCTGCTCCGACAGTTCCGTACCCTGGCGATCTTCGTGGTCGTCGCGGTGGTCCTGCTCTTCCTGCTGCCGGTGCACGACACCGACGGCAGCGAGATCGCCGTGAAGATCGGCCGGTCCGCGTTCTTCGTGGTCGGCGCGCTGTTCAGCGCCTTCATCGGAGGTGCGGGCATGTGGCTGGCCACCCGTGCCAACCTGCGGGTCGCCTCGGCGGCGCGGCAGCGCGAGGGCGGCCGGGAGGCGGCCATGAAGATCGCCTTCCGCACCGGTGGCGTGGTCGGCTTCCTCACCGTCGGGCTCGGCCTCTTCGGCGCGGCGCTGGTCGTCATCCTCTTCAAGGGCGACGCGCCGACCGTGCTGGAGGGCTTCGGCTTCGGCGCCGCCCTGCTCGCCATGTTCATGCGGGTGGGCGGCGGCATCTTCACCAAGGCCGCCGACGTCGGCGCGGACCTGGTCGGCAAGGTCGAGCAGGGCATCCCCGAGGACGACCCGCGCAACGCCGCCACCATCGCCGACAACGTGGGCGACAACGTCGGCGACTGCGCCGGCATGGCCGCCGACCTGTTCGAGTCGTACGCGGTCACCCTGGTCGCCGCCCTCATCCTGGGCCGCGCCGCGTTCGGCGAGGACGGCCTGGTCTTCCCGCTGATCATCTCCACCGTCGGCGTGCTCGTCGCGATCATCGGTGTCTTCATCACCCGGCTGCGCGCGTCCGACCGCAACGCCCTGACCGCGATCAACCGGGCCTTCTACCTCTCCGCGGTGCTCTCCGCGGTGCTGGTGGCCATCGCCGCGTTCGCCTACCTGCCGGCCACCTTCGCCGAGTTGGAGGGCGGCCTCACCGACGTCGACCAGAACCCGCGGGTCGTGGCGATCGGCGCGGTCGTCATCGGCATCGTGCTGGCCGCCGCGATCCAGGCGCTGACCGGCTACTTCACCGAGACCAACCGGCGGCCGGTGCAGGACATCGGCAAGAGTTCGCAGACCGGCGCGGCCACCGTCATCCTCGCCGGCATCAGCGTCGGCCTGGAGTCGGCGGTCTACTCGGCGCTGCTCATCGGCGCCGGCGTGTTCGGCGCGTTCCTGCTCGGTGGCAGCTCCATCACGCTGTCCCTGTTCGCGGTGGCGCTGGCCGGCATCGGCCTGCTCACCACCGTCGGCGTGATCGTCGCGATGGACACCTTCGGCCCGATCTCGGACAACGCGCAGGGCATCGCCGAGATGTCCGGTGACATCGACGAGCACGGCGCTCGCACGCTGACCGAGCTGGACGCGGTCGGCAACACCACCAAGGCGATCACCAAGGGCATCGCGATCGCCACCGCCGTCCTGGCCGCCACCGCGCTGTTCGGCTCCTACACCGACACGCTGCGCACCGCGTACGCCGACGCCGGGGTGGGCGACGTGGGCGGCGAGATCCTCAACTCGCTGAACGTGGCGAACCCGCGCAACCTGGTCGGGCTCATCATCGGCGCGGCGGTGGTCTTCCTCTTCTCCGGGCTGGCCATCAACGCGGTGTCCCGTTCGGCCGGCGCGGTCGTGATGGAGGTCCGCCGGCAGTTCCGCGAGCTGCCCGGCATCATGGACGGCACCCAGCGGCCCGAGTACGGCAAGGTCGTCGACATCTGCACCCGGGACGCGCAGCGCGAGCTGATGACCCCCGGTCTGCTGGCCATCCTCGCCCCGATCGCGGTGGGCTTCGGTCTCGGTCCCGGCGCGCTGGCGGCGTACCTGGCCGGTGCCATCGGGGCCGGCACGCTGATGGCGGTCTTCCTGGCCAACTCCGGTGGTGCCTGGGACAACGCCAAGAAGCTCGTCGAGGACGGCGCGTACGGCGGCAAGGGCTCCGAGTCGCACGAGGCGACGATCATCGGTGACACCGTCGGTGACCCGTTCAAGGACACCGCCGGCCCGGCGATCAACCCGCTGCTCAAGGTGATGAACCTGGTCTCGCTGCTGATCGCCCCGGCCGTGGTGGCCTGGAGCGTCGGTGACGACCGGAACACCGGCCTGCGGATCACGATCGCCCTGGTGGCGACGCTGATCGTCGTCGCGGCGGTGGTGTTCAGCAAGCGCAAGGGCGTGGTGATGTCCGACTCCGACAGCGGCTCCGGGGCGGGTAGCCCGGACCAGCGGCCGGAGACGGTCAACGCCTGATCCGTACGACACAGCGGTCCCCGGTCGGCCCTCCCGCCGGCCGGGGACCGGTGCGTCCAGGCCCGGCAAACCGACCGGTGCCTCCGTCGGGGGAACGCCGTACGCTGCAACGCATGCGTACGTGCCGGGCGTCAGCCGCCGGAAAGCTCACGGTGGTCCTCGCCACGGTCGTCCTGCTCGCCGCCGGTTGCGGCGGGGGTCCGAGCCCGCAGGCGTGGGCGGCGTCGGTCTGCTCGGCGCTGAGCCCGTGGCGGGCCGAGATCAGCCGGCTGACCAGCAGCACCGAACAGCAGATGACGGCGCAGACCACCCCCGCGCAGGCGAAGGAGAACCTGGTGCGGCTCTTCGGCGGCGCGGAGCAGGCCAGCGAGACCGCCCGGCGCGAGGTCGAGCGGGCCGGCGTCCCGGAGACCGAGCACGGCGCCGAGGTGTCCGAGGGGTTCCGGACGTCGCTGGCGAAGATGCGCGACGCGTACGGCCGGGCCCGCGACACCATCGACGGCCTCGGCACCGGGCAGCCCGCCGCCTTCTACGACGGCGTGCGGGCCGCGGTGGAGACCCTCAACAAGGAGTACGACGCCGGTGCGCTGGACACCACCCGGCTCAACTCCGAGGAGCTGAAGCGAGCCTTCGCCGAGGTGCCCGAGTGCCGCTGAACGGTCCGGGTGGGCAGCCGGAGGCCGATGCGCTCCCGGTGCTGTTCCCCGCACCCGAGGCGGAGGCTCCGTCGCCGCGTACCGCCCGCCGGTCCCGGTCGCCCGGGCGGGACGACCGCCCGCCCGACGAGCCGGACGGGTCCGCCGGAGTGGTCGGGGCGGAGCGGGACGGCCCACCATCCCCGCCGGACGACGACGCCGCCCGGCAGCTCGCCTTCTTCGGCGCGGATGCCGCCGACCCGTCCCTCGCCGATCTCGCCGGCCTGCTCGTCGGGCCCGCCGAGATGTCCGTGATGGGGGGTACCGCCCGGTTGTCGGTGCTGCTGGACCGGGCCTGGCGGGTACACGTGCTCGTCGGGGAACTGGCCCAGCGGGGCATCTCGGCGAACTGGGCGGCGACCGACGACGCGCGACACGCCGTACGCACGTCGTACACCCGGCTGTTGAAACCGCTCGCGGCGGCGTGGCTGCGCGGCCCGGCGCTGCGGCCCCCCGCCGGCTTCCACCTCAACGGCCGGCGGCTGAGGCTCTGGCTGGCCGCGGCCGGCACGCCCGAGCCGCCGGCCGTCCTGCTCCGCCTCGGCCCCGTCGACCAGGAGTGCTGGGAGCCGGTTGGCGCGGCGCTCGCCGCCGTCGGCCTGCCCGACGCCACCATCGAGGCCGGCCCGGACGGCCCGGTCTACCGGGTCACCGGTCGCCGCCAACTCGCCCGCCTGGCCGAACTCGTCGGCGATCGTCCGCCGGCGGCCCCCGCCGCCGCGTGGCCCGCCCGCTCCTGACCGGCCCGCCCGCTGCCGACCCGACCCCGACCTGCGGGTCGGCTCGCGCCCGCCGGGTGGCCGGCCGGTGGTGGTGGGGGTGTCCGGTAGCGGACACCGACGGTGGTGAACGGCCGGATTCGCCTCGGCCGATGGCCCGCCTTCGGCACAGTGTCCCGCCTCCGGTAACGGTCGCGGTGTACGGTGGCGCCGTCCGGCCGGTCCGGCCCACGTGCGGCCGGAGTGACGGACGACCGTCCCGCCGGGGCGGTTTGTCGCCCGCGAAACCGGAAACGCGGCCGGCGCGTTACGTTGGACGTCCGGACCGCCGGGGACCAGTCGGGTCGCCGGCGGGGGTGATCCGAAGCCGGACACCGGACGGCCGAGAGCAGGAGTGAGGTCGGAGAGAGACGTGCCGAGCAAAGCTGGAACCACCCGTCTGGTCATCGTCGAGTCACCGGCGAAGGCCAAGACGATCTCGGGCTACCTCGGCCCGGGGTACGTCGTGGAGGCCAGCTTCGGCCACGTCCGGGACCTCCCCCGCAACGCCGCCGACGTGCCGGCGAAGTACAAGGGCGAGTCGTGGGCCCGGCTCGGGGTGGACGTCGACAACGGCTTCCACGCCCTCTACGTGGTCTCCGCCGACCGCAGGCAGCAGATCAGCAAGCTGGTGAAGCTGGCCAAGGAGGTCGACGAGATCTTCCTGGCCACGGACGAGGACCGCGAGGGCGAGGCGATCGCCTGGCACCTGGTGGAGACCCTCAAGCCCAAGGTGCCGGTCAAGCGGATGGTCTTCCACGAGATCACCAAGCCGGCGATCCAGGCGGCGGTGGCCAACCCGCGGGAGATCGACCGCGACCTGGTCGACGCCCAGGAGGCCCGGCGCATCCTCGACCGCCTCTACGGCTACGAGGTCTCCCCGGTGCTGTGGAAGAAGGTCATGCCGAAGCTCTCGGCGGGCCGCGTCCAGTCCGTGGCGACCCGGATCGTGGTCGAGCGGGAGCGGCAGCGGATGGCCTTCCGCACCGCCGAGTACTGGGACATCCTCGCCACCCTGGCGGTGGCGGACGCGGGCGAGGGCCCGCGCACCTTCAACGCCACCCTGGTCGCGCTGAACGGCGACCGGATCGCCACCGGCAAGGACTTCGAGCCGACCACCGGCCGGGTGCGGCCCGGTGCCGGCGTGGTGCACCTCGACGAGAGCGGGGCCCGGGGGCTGGCGGCCCGCCTGGAGGGGCGGCCGTTCGCCGTCACCCGGGTCGAGGAGAAGCCCTACCGCCGCCGCCCGTACGCGCCGTTCATCACCTCCACCCTCCAGCAGGAGGCGGCCCGCAAGCTGCGGTTCTCGTCGCAGCAGACGATGCGCACCGCGCAGCGCCTGTACGAGAACGGCTACATCACCTACATGCGTACCGACTCGGTGAACCTGTCGGAGACCGCCATCGCGGCGGCCCGCCGGCAGATCGTCGAGCTGTACGGCGAGCGCAGCGTGCCGCCGGAGCCGCGTCGCTACACCGGCAAGGTGAAGAACGCGCAGGAGGCGCACGAGGCGATCCGCCCCGCCGGGGACAACTTCCGCACCCCCGGCGACGTGGCCAAGGAGCTGTCCGGTGAGGAGTTCAAGCTCTACGAGTTGATCTGGCGGCGCACCATCGCCTCCCAGATGACCGACGCGGTCGGCTCCAGCGTCTCGGTCCGCATCCGCGCGGTCTCCGCCGCGCAGGAGGAGGCCGACTTCGGCGCGACCGGCAAGACGATCACCGACCCGGGCTTCCTGCGGGCGTACGTCGAGTCCAGCGACGACGAGAACGCCGAGGCCGAGGACGCGGAGCGTCGCCTGCCGAACCTGGTGAAGGACCAGCCGCTCACCGCCGACGAGCTGGCCGCGCAGGGCCACCACACCCAGCCGCCGTCGCGCTACACCGAGGCGTCGCTGGTCAAGGCCCTGGAGGAGCTGGGCATCGGCCGCCCCTCCACGTACGCCTCGATCATGCAGACGATCCAGGACCGGGGTTACGTCACCAAGCGCGGCCAGGCGATGATCCCGACGTTCCTGGCGTTCGCGGTGATCGGGCTGATGGAGCGGCACTACCCGCGCCTGATCGACTACGACTTCACCGCCAGCATGGAGAACGAGCTGGACGAGATCGCCGGCGGTGACCACGCCGCGGTCGACTTCCTCACCGCGTTCTACTTCGGCAGCAGCAACGGCACCGGTGACCAGGCCATCGCCCACGCGGGTGGGCTGAAGAAGCTGGTCACCGAGAACCTCAGCGAGATCGACGCGCGCAGCGTCAACTCGATCCCCCTCTTCACCGACGACGAGGGCCGCGAGGTCGTGGTCCGGGTCGGCCGGTACGGGCCCTACCTCCAGCGCGAGCTGCCCGGCGGCGCCCCGGCCGCGCCCCCGACCGAGGGTGAGGAGGGCGGCGGCCAGGGCGACCGGGCGCCGATCCCGGAGGGGCTCGCGCCCGACGAGCTGACCGAGGAGAAGGTGCACGAGCTGTTCCTCGGTGGCGGGGGCGAGCGCAAGCTCGGCGACGACCCGGCGACCGGCGAGCCGATCGTGCTCAAGTCCGGCCGCTTCGGCCCGTACGTGTCCAGCGGCGAGCGCAAGTCCTCGCTGCTGCGCTCGCAGACGCCGGACTCGCTCACCCTCGACCAGGCGTTGAAGCTGCTCAGCCTGCCCCGCCTGATCGGCGTCGCGCCCGACGGGGTCGAGGTGTTCGCCAACAACGGCCGGTACGGCCCGTACGTGAAGCGGGGCGAGGAGTTCCGGTCGCTGGACTCCGAGGACAAGATGTTCACGGTCACCCTCGACGAGGCGCTGGCCCTGCTCGCCGCCCCGAAGACCCGCCAGCGTCGGGCCGCCGCGCCACCGCTGCGGGAGATGGGGGCCGACCCGCTGACCGAGAAGCCGCTGGTGATCAAGGACGGCCGGTTCGGCCCGTACGTCACCGACGGCGAGTTCAACGCCTCACTCCGGCGTGGCCAGACCCCCGAGGCGCTGACCCTGGAGGAGGCCTCGGAGATGCTCGCCGAGAAGCGGGCGAAGGGTCCGGCGCCGAAGAAGGCGACGAAGAAGGCCGCCCCGGCGAAGAAGGCGACCGCCGCCAAGAAGACGACGGCCGCGAAGAAGACGGCCGCGGCGACCACGTCCACGGCCGCCCGCAAGACCACCACGGCCAAGACCACCACGGCGAAGAAGGCCCCGGCGAAGAAGGCCGCCCCCCGCAAGGCGGCCACGTCCACCGAGTGACCGAACCCCGAGATCTTGGAAGATCTCGGCCCCTCCAGGCGGGCCGTTCCCTTCCGAGCTGTCGAAGAGCGGGGTCAGGGGCCGAGGACCCGGCGTAGGTGGGGGGTTTGGAAGATCCGTTCGGGGTCCAGGCGGTCACGCATGCGCTGGAAGTCCTGCCAGTGCGGGTAGGCGGCGGCCAGGGAGTCGGCGTCGCGCCAGTGCAGCTTGCCCCAGTGCGGGCGGCCGCCCAGCTCGGAGGCCGCCTCCTCGAAGGCGCGGAAGTAGGGCTCGTACGGTGTGCCGACGTACTGGTGGACGGCGATGTACGCGGAGTCGCGGCCCTGGCCGTGGGAGAGCCACACGTCGTCAGCGGCGGTGAACCGGACCTCGACCGGGAACAGCACCTTGAACGGGAGTCCGTCGACCACGCGGCGCAGCGCGTCCAGGGCGGGGACCAGGGCGTCGCGCGGGAGCGCGTACTCCATCTCGGTGAAGCGGACCCGGCGCGGCGTGCAGAAGACCGCGTCGGACCGGCCGGTGTAGACGCGTTCGGTGAGGGCCCGCGCGGAGACCGCGCTGATCGCCGGCGCGAGCGCCGGTACGGCGCGGCCGAGCCGGCAGGCCCCGGCGAAGACCCGGTTGGCCAGCAGGTCGTCGTCCAGCCAGCCGCGCCAGCGGGGCAGTGGCCGGTCGTCGGCGGGTACCCGGTCGTTGGTCTTGAGCTGGACCCGGTCGGTGTACGGGAACCAGTAGAACTCGACGTGGTCGTGGCCGGCGATCAGGGCGGGCAGGTCGTCGAGGACCTCGGCCAGCGGGGCGGGCCGTTCGTGTGCGCGGAGCACGAAGGCGTCGACGCAGCGCAGGGTCACCTCGGTCAGCACGCCGAGGGCGCCCAGCGAGACGCGGGCGGCGGCGAGCACGTCGGGGTGCGTGTCAACGGAGCAGCGCAGCACCTCGCCGGTGCCGGTGACCAGGGTGAGCGCCTCGACGAAGGTGGCCAGGCAGCCGTACCCGGCCCCGGTGCCGTGGGTGCCGGTGGAGATCGCCCCGGCGACGGTCTGCGCGTCGATGTCGCCGAGGTTGGGCAGCGCGAGACCGTGCGTGGCGAGCAGAGCGTTGAGCGTCCGCAATGTGGTGCCGGCCGGTACGGTGACGAGTCGGCGTTCGGTGTCGACGTGGGTGCCGGTGTCCAGTCCGGTCAGTTCCATCCGCCGGTCGTCGGTGGCGGCGACGGCGGTGAAGGAGTGGCCGCTGCCGACCGCCCGGATCGTCGCGCCGGCGGCGGCGGTGGCCCGGACGGCTTCGACGACGTCGTCGAGGGTGGTGGGGTGGAGGACGGTGGTGGCGGTGGCACGCTGGTTGCCGGCCCAGTTGGACCAGGCGGTGGTGGAGGGTGCGTTACCGGCCATGGAAGCTCCTCGACATGAATATGAACTGACTTCATATCAGGAACGTTCTACCTGGTAAATACCGCAATCGAGGTCCGCTCGTTATACCGGTAGTCACGCTCTCGTGACGTGTAGATATGTTCATCCGTCGAAGGGGGGTGGCTTCGAGTGTCCACACCAGCCGCCACGACCGGACCGCTGCGCCGCGTTCCGGTGCAGGGTCGAAGTGTCGCGCGGGTCCAGCGGATGCTGGACGCCTGCGCCGAACTCGTCGACGAGGTCGGGTACGAGGGACTGACCACGACGCTGCTCGCCGAGCGGGCCGAGGTGGCGATCGGGTCGGTCTACCAGTTCTTTCCGGACAAACGGGCCATCGTGCAGGCGCTGACCCTGCGCACCATGGAGTCCTACCTCCAGCGGCTCGACGAGCGGTTCGCCTCCGACGACCTGACCCACTGGTGGGACGGGGTCGACGCGGGCATCGACGAATACATCACGATGCACCGCACCGTCCCCGGATTCCGTACCCTGCACTTCGGCGACGTGGTGGACCTGCACCTGCTCGACGAGCAGCGGGACAACAACGGCGTGATCGCGGACCAGTTGGCCCGGGTGCTCACCGAGCGGTTCGGGCTGACCGACGTCCCCGAGCTGCGGTTCCACCTGGAGATCGCGGTCGAGGCGGCCGACGCGCTGATCAAGCTGGCGTTCCGCCGCCGGACCGACGGTGACGACCGGGTGCTGACCGAGGCGAAGGCGCTGATCCGGGAATACCTGCACCGCCAGGTCGACGCCCGCCCCACCGCCGGTCGGCAGGCCGACGAGCGCACCGGCGCGACCCAACCCGCCTGAGGGCAGGCCGCCCGGACCGTCCGCAACCGGCCCGGTCGGCGGCGTCCCTCCTCGCGTGGCCCGGCCGCCGGCACCCTTCCGGCGGCCCGGCCACGGTTCACGGCCGGCGTCACGGCCGGCGTCACGGCCGGCGTCGCGGTCAGAGGAAGGCCCGGCCCTCGCCCCGGTACGTCGGCACGGTGGCCACCACGGCGTCGGACTCCACCAGGTGCAACTCGTTGACGTGCTCGGCGAGTTCGCCGGCCTTGGCGTGCCGGAACCACACCCGGTCGCCGACCCGGAGCGTCCCGGCCGCCGGTCCGGCCAGCGGGGTCTGCACCTCGCCGGCCCCCTCGGTGCCGATCAGCTTCAGCCCGGTGGGGAGCCACGGCCGGGGGAGCCGGGTGGCCTCGGCCGGGCCGGAGGCGATCCAGCCGCCGCCGAGCACGGTCGCGATCTCCGGGGTGGGTCGGCGGACCACCGCGCAGGCGAAGAACGCCGCCGGGGTGGGGCGCCAGGCCCGGTACGCGTCGAACAGCGTCGGCCCGTACAGGCCGGAGCCCGCGGTGACCTCGGTGACCGCGGGATCGGCGCTGGTGGCGGCCACGCTGCCGGTGCCGCCGCCGTTGACGAATTCCAGGTCGGCGTGCTCGCGTACGGCCGCCACCGCCGCACCCCGGCGGGCCAGCAACTCACGGTACGAACCGCGCTGGGCCAGCCTGATCGCCGAGCCGAGCACCGCCCGCCCCGGCGGCGCGTCGCCCAGGCCGGCGATCTGCGCCTCGTACGACATCAGGCCGACCAGCCGGAAGCCCGGGCGACCGGCGACGGTGGCGGCGAGGGCGCCGGCTGCCCGCGCGCTGTGCACCGGGGAGCGGCGTACCCCGACGTGCACCCGTCCGCGCAGCGGCCGCCAGGAGGCGTCCAGGTCGAGGCAGATCCGCAGGTCGGGTCGCCGGTCCGGGGCGACGACGGCGTCCACCAGGTCGAGTTGGTCGGTGTGGTCGACCATCAGGGTCACCGCCGCGGCGAGGGCCGGGTCGGCGGCCAGCTCGGCAAGCGCTCCCCGGTCGGTCGTGGGGTACGCCACCAGTGCGTCGTCGGTCACGCCGCACCGGACCAGCCAGATCGCCTCGGGCAGCGTGAAGGCCATCACGCCCCGCCAGCCGGGGCGGCCAAGCGCGCGCAGGAGCAGGTCGCGGCTGCGGACGGACTTGCTCGCCACCCGCAGGGGCTTGCCGGCGGCGCGGTCGACCAGTGCCGCCGCGTTGGCGTCGTACGCCGTCAGGTCGACGACGGCGTACGGCGGGTCGAGGTGCGCGGTCGCCCGTTCGAGGCGCGCGCGAAGTTTGTCGCTTTCGGTGGCCACGGTGTGCACGCTAACTGCCCGGGGGTCAATGCGAAATACCCTCGCTTCCGTCCGGGCTGCGGATGCGGGTCGCGGCGGCCTAGGCTCGGCGAGCAGGAGAATGTCGCGGCGGGGGAGCCCTCCCGCCGGGTCTAGAGTGTTCCACCGGGAATGCCCAGCGATGGGCCGCCACGTGGAGGTAGGGCCATCGAGAACCAGCAGAACGGCGAGTCGCCCGGCGTGTCGCCGTCCGGAAACCAGTCCGACGCGGCCCAGCCCTTCGCGGCCCAGCCCGACGCGGCACCGTCCGGCGCGCCCACGTCCGACTCGCCGCCGTCGGGAGGCGGCCAGCCCGCCGCCGGACAGCCCGACCACTCGGGCTACGCGGCGATCCGCTCGGTGCTGCGCATCCAGCCGTTCCGCCGGCTCTGGATCGTGCTCGGCGCGGCCTCCTTCGGCGACTGGTTCGGCCTCCTGGCCACCTCGGTCTTCGCCGCCGCCCAGGTCGAGGGGAGTACGGCCAAGGGTGCGGCCTTCGGTGGCGTGATCGCCATCCGGCTGCTGCCCGCGCTGGTGCTCGGGCCGATCGCCG
This sequence comes from Micromonospora endolithica, assembly GCF_003626595.1. Lineage (GTDB taxonomy): Bacteria > Actinomycetota > Actinomycetes > Mycobacteriales > Micromonosporaceae > Micromonospora > Micromonospora endolithica. The sequence goes on from NZ_RBAK01000003.1 coordinate 292,342, forward strand.
GCGTGCTCGCCGACCGGTTCGACCGGCGCTGGACCATGGTCATCTGTGACGTGCTGCGGTTCCTGCTGTTCGCCTCCATCCCCATGGTCGCGCTGCTCGGCGCGAGCGGGGCGGTGGTGGTCGGTTGGGCGACGGTCGCGACGTTCCTGATCGAGTCGCTCACCCTGCTCTGGATCCCGGCCAAGGAGGCCGCGGTCCCCAACCTGATCCCGCGGGCGCGGCTGGAGGCCGCCAACCAGCTCACGCTGATCACCACGTACGGGCTCACCCCGGTCCTGGCCGCACTGGTCCTCGCCGCGCTGGACGCCGCCGTCCGGGGTGCGGTGACCGGGAACCCACCCGACTGGGCCGAGCCGGCCCAACTGGCGCTCTGGTTCAACGCCTTCTCCCGGCTGGCCACCGCGGTGGTGGTGGCGTTCGGGATCAAGGAGATCAGCCAGGGCCAGGCCGCCGAGCGGGGCCAGACCGAGCAGAGCATGCTGCGCCAGTTCACCGAGGGCTGGAAGTTCATCGGCAAGACTCCACTGGTCCGGGGCCTGGTGCTGGGCATCTTCGGCGCGTTCGCCGGCGGCGGCATCGTGATCGGCACCGCGCGCTTCTTCACCAACTCGCTCGGCGCCGGCGACGCCGCCTTCTTCCTGCTCTTCGGCGCGATCTTCATCGGCCTGGCGGTCGGCATCGGGCTCGGTCCGCTGATCGTCAAGGACATGTCCCGGCGACGCTGGTTCGGCATGAGCATCGTGCTCGCCAGCGCCTCGGTGATGACGCTGGCCTTCGCCATCCACCTGTCCATGGCGATGGTGGGCGCGATCCTGGTCGGTGCCGGGGCCGGCATGGCCTTCCTCTCCGGCACCACCCTGCTCGGCGGCGAGATCGCCGACGAGGTACGCGGCCGGGTCTTCGCGGTGGTGCAGATCGGCACCCGACTGGTGCTGATCCTGGCCATCGGCCTGAGTAGCCTGCTCGCCGGTGTCGGCGGGTCGCGGGAGTTCGCGATAGCCGACCTGGGCGTCTCGATCTCGTCCAGCCGGCTGCTGCTGCTCGCCGCCGGTGCCGCCGGCATCTTCGCCGGGATCAGTGCGTTCGGCCAGATGGACGACAAGAAGGGCGTTCCCGTCCTGGCCGACCTCTGGGGCTCGATCCGGGGCCGTCCGCTGATGCCGGCCGAGCCGTTCGTCTCCGCCGGTCTCTTCGTGGTCTTCGAGGGCGGCGAGGGCGCCGGGAAGTCCACCCAGCTCGCCCTGCTGGCCGACCGGCTCCGCGACAACGGCCGGGAGGTGGTGGTCACCCGCGAGCCCGGGGCCACCGCCGTCGGCGAGCGGATCCGCTCGTTGCTGCTCGGGCAGCCCGGCTCCGACGCGCCCTCGCCCCGCGCCGAGGCCCTGCTGTACGCCGCCGACCGGGCGCACCACGTCGCCACCGTGGTCCGGCCCGCCCTGGTCCGGGGCGCGGTGGTGGCCAGCGACCGTTACGTCGACTCGTCGCTGGCGTACCAGGGGGCCGGGCGGACGCTCCCGGTCGACGAGGTCTCCTGGCTCTCCTCCTGGGCCACCGGCGGGCTCAAGCCCGACCTGGTGGTGCTCCTCGACGTCGAGCCCCGGACCGGGCTCTCCCGGGTGGCCGAGCGCACCGAGGGCCCGGACCGGCTGGAGGCCGAGTCCGTCACGTTCCACGAGCGGGTCCGGTACGCCTTCCTCGACCTCGCCGCGAACGATCCGAAGCGCTACCTGGTGCTCGACGCCTCCCTCCCGGCCGAGGAACTGGCCCGCCTGGTCGCCGCCCGGGTCGAGGGCATGCTCGGCGCGCCCGGTGGCATCGTGCACCCGCGCCCGGCCAGCGGTCCGGACACCTCGGTGCAGCCGGAGTTATCCGACTCGGAGCTGGTGACGATGGAGCACCGGACCTGATGGCGGACGTCTTCGCCGACCTGGTCGGGCAGGACGAGGCGGTCGACACGCTGCGCCGCGCCGCCGCCGCGGCGGCCCACGTGCTGCGCGCCGCGCCACCGCAGGAGGGCGGCGGCGACCCCGGAGCCGGGATGACCCATGCGTGGATCTTCACCGGCCCGCCCGGCTCCGGTCGCTCGGTCGCGGCGCGCGCCTTCGCGGCGGCGTTGCAGTGTGCGTACGGCACCGGCTGCGGCGACTGCCCCGGCTGCCACACCACCATCGGCGGTACCCACGCCGACGTGCGGCTGGTGGTCCCGGAGGGGTTGTCCATCGGCGTCGGCGAGATGCGGGCACTGGTGCTGCGCGCCGCCAGCACCCCGTCCGGCGGGCGCTGGCAGGTGGTGGTGATCGAGGATGCCGACCGGCTCACCGAGGCCGCCGGCAACGCGCTGCTCAAGGCCATCGAGGAGCCGCCGCCGCGTACGGTCTTCCTGCTCTGCGCGCCGTCCACGCACCCGGACGACATCTCGGTGACCATCCGGTCGCGCTGTCGGGTCGTACCGTTGCGGCAGCCGCCGGCCGACGCGGTGGCCGAGGTGCTGGCCCGACGCGACGGCGTCGCGCCCGACGTGGCGCGCTGGGCGGCGGCGGCGGCGCAGGGGCACGTCGGGCGGGCCCGGCGGCTGGCCCGCGACCCGGAGGCCCGCAAGCGCCGGGAGGCGGTGCTCGCGGTGCCGCGCCGGCTGACCGGCGTGGGTGCCGCCTTCGACGCCGCGTCGGCGTTGATCGAGGCGGCCGAGGCGGAGGCCGAGGCGTCGGTCGCGGAGAGCGACGCGACCGAGCGGGCCGCGCTGGAGACCGCGCTCGGCGCGGGCGGCACCGGCCGGGGCGCGGCCGGCGCGATCCGGGGTGCCGCCGGGCAGCTGAAGGACCTGGAGCGGCGGCAGAAGTCCCGGGCCACCCGGGCCCAGCGGGACGCGCTGGACCGGGCCCTGGTGGACCTGGCCGGCTTCTACCGGGACGCGCTCACCATGGCGCTGCGCGCCCCCGTCGCGCCGGTGCACACCGACACCGCGGACCTCGCCGAGGCGGGCGCCCGGAAGTGGGACGCGGAGGGTGCGCTGCGCCGGCTGGAGGCGGTCCTGGAGTGCCGGACGGCGATCGAGGCGAACGTCAAGCCCCGGATCGCCGTCGAGGCGATGATGCTCTCCCTCTGGAAGGGCTGACCCCCGGCTGACCCCGGCCGTCCACAGGCATCGACACGTGCGATTGCTGTGCGGTACGGTCCGGTGTGCCGTGGTGACGGTGGCGGCACGCTGAGTGAGTTTCATCCGGGAGGAGTCCGCCGATGTCGCGGGGGGAGATCGACGAGTCCTGGATCGAGGAGGCGGTGCGGCGCTACCGCCGGATCGAGTCCCTCCAGGCCGAGTTCGACCAGGCGGTCACGACGGTCGAGGTCACCGTCCGCTCCCCCGACGGGCTGGTGGAGGTGGTGGTGACGGCCGGTGGCCGGATCACCGACGTGCGCTTCCTCGGCCCGCTGCACAACCGCCACCCCCGGGACGTCGCCTCGTCCGTGCAGGCGGCCGTGACCGCCGCCGCCGACGCCGCCCAGTGGGCGCGGGAGAAGCTGCACAACGAGACGTTCACCGCCTACCGGCCGCTCGCGGGGGCGTGACATGGAGGACCTGCGCGGCCTCGCCACCCGACTCGACCTGGCCGGTGAGACCCTGGCCGGGCTCTCCCGCACGGTCACCTCGGCCGACCCGGCGCAGGCCGCGTTCGGCGCCGACACCCCGGGCCGCCCGGGGGAGATCGGTCGCGCCCTGCACCGGCAGTGGACCGCTGCCACCGGTGACCGCGCCCGGGAGGCGCACACCGCCGCGCACCGGCTCGCCGCCGCCGCGTCCGCCGTCCGGGAGGCGGCCGACCGCTACACCGAGGTCGACCGGGCCGCCCGCCGGCGGCTGGCCGGGGAGTCGTGATGGACGCGCTGGACCGGCTGGCCGAGCCCGGCCTCGACCTGCTGCGCCGGGTCGACACGCTGCTCGCCGCCGGGGCCCCCGACGGGCACCGGGTGTGGCCGCTGCTGCGCCGGATGCAGGTGCTCCCCGGCGAGGCCGTGCGCGGCTTCGTCGATCTGCACCCGGCGCCGCTGGCCGGCGCCGGGCACGCGGTGCGCCGGCTCGTCCGGGGGTACGACGAGGTGTCCGCCACGCTGACCGACCCGGTGCTCTGGTCCGGGCCGGCCGCCGCCGCGTACGGGCAGGCGCGCACCGCCCTGCTGCATCACCTCGACGAGGGGCCGGAGAGCCTGGTGGGCCGGTTGGAGTCCACCGCCGGCTACGCCGACGCGCTCGCCGCCTGGGTGGAGGGCAGCCGGCTCGCGCTGGCCCGGGCCCTCGCCGACGTGCTCCGCTCGGCCGAGGCGGTGGCGGTCGTCGCCGCCACGTCGGTGACGGTCGGCGGCGCCGGCCGGGGCTCGTCGTTCACGCCGGGCGGGGTCGAGGCGGCCGAGATCGCGGCCCGGGTGCTGGCGGTGCTCTGCGTCGCCTACGACGGGGCGGAGACGTTGCTGCGGCAGTGGGCACCCAGCCTGGCCGAGTCCCGGTGGCGGAATCCGGTGGCCGAGCGCCCCCACTACGACACGCCGACCCGCGTCGGCTGGTGACACTGCGCCGGGTAGTCGTACCGCGACGCCGGCGGGCCGGGACCGGACGACGGACGTAGGGTGAGTGGCATGGGCATGCTCTGCGCGGTGAGTTTCCAGCGGTACGGGCGCCTCTACTACCTGGACCCGGGGGACCTGCGCCCACAGGTCGGTGACAAGGTGCTGGTGCCGACCGACGACGGGCCCGAGGTGGCCGAGTGTGTCTGGGCCGCGCAGTGGGTGTCCGAGGAGACCGGGGGCTTCCCCCGCCTGGCCGGTCTCGCCCAGGACGAGGACCTGCGCCGCGACGAGGCGTTGCGCCGCCGCAAGGCCGAGGCGAAGGTCGCCGCGAAACGGCTGATCCGGGAGCACGGCCTGCCGATGAAGGTGGTGGCCGTCGACCACGTGCTCGCTGGGAGTGAGGGCAGCGGCGAACGGAGCACCGTCTACTTCACCGCGCCGCACCGGGTGGACTTCCGGTCGCTGGTCCGCGACCTGGGCGCCACGTTGCACTGCCGGGTCGAGCTGCGCCAGCTCTCCGCCCGGGACTCCGCCAAGGTGCAGGGCGGCATCGGCTCCTGCGGCCGGGACCTCTGCTGCGCCACGTTCCTCAACGACTTCGAGCCGGTGACCATCCGGATGGCGAAGGACCAGGACCTGCCGCTGAATCCGCTGCGTATCTCCGGGGCGTGCGGCCGGCTGATGTGCTGCCTGAAGTACGAGCATCCCCTTTACCAGCGCTTCCAGGAGTCCGCCCCGGCCGTCGGCACCCGGGTGACCACGCCCGAGGGCGACGGCCGCGTGGTCGGCCACAGCGTCCCGAGAGACGCGGTCACCGTACGCATGGACGCCGACGGTTCCCGCTCCCTGTGCTCCCGCGCCGACGTCTGCGGCTCCCGCCAGTCCCACGACCAGCGCCACAACCCCTAACCCCCCCCGGCCCCCCGGCCCCCCGCCCCCCCGGCCCCCCGGCCCCCGCCGTGTTGATCAAGAGGTTTGCGTCAGGATTCGCCGTTCTGCTGACGCAAACCTCTTGATCAACTTTGTGGTGGGGCTGGTTCGGAGATGTGGATGGGGGGTTCGGCCAGGCGGGGGGTCAGGGGGGTTTTCGGGGCCAGCCAGCTTGACCGGGGGGACTGGTCGGGGTTCACCTGCCAGCCGCGGGAGACGCGGTCCACCGCGATCGGGTAGACGGTCAGCGTGCCGTCCGGGTCGACGCGCATCCGCAGGAACGCCTTCGCGTCCTCGATGCCCTGGCCGGCGAACAGCTCATTGACGTTCACCCCGAACGCGCTCGCGACCAGCAGGTACGCGGCCACCACCTGACTCGCCACCAACCCGATCACCGGGCCGTAGAGGACCGCCGCGGCGGCCACCGGCAGCGGCCACGGCCAGTCGTAGAAGGGCAGCGCCAGCCACGCCCAGGTGCCCGCCGCGGCCAACCCGACGTGTGCCGCCCCGTGCAGGAGGCCGAGGATCCAGTGCCGCGCGTGCCGTTTGCCGCCCGCGCTCGGCGGCTTCGCGAAGAAGGCCGCGCCCAGCAGCGTGACCAGCAACATCACCACCAGCGGCACGCTGAACAGGCGCTGGTCGGTCCCGTCCCCGTGCGACGCCACCCCGGCCATCGCCAGCATCAGCAGCGTGTGCAGGGTGCCGAGCAACGTGGTGAAACCCGGGTTGCGCAGCGGCAGCCGGCCGAAGATCCCCCAGCCGTACCGGCGGGACCGCGCCGCATCCGGGTAGCGGCCCGCCAGGTCGTACGGGTGGGAGGCGCTGGCGCGCCGGGCCAGGGTGTCCCGCGGCGGCACCTCGATCCGCTCCGGGAGCTTGTGCGTCGGGTAGAGGTACGCGCCGCCGCCCCCGCAGGTGATCAGCTGCCGCTCCGGGCCGGCGTACCGGGCGTAGTGGTGCAGGTCGCCGGAGACGAGCAGCCGTACCTGCGCCCCGGTCGGCGCGACGATGGTGCGGACGAAGTAGTCGATCGAGTCGTACGCCGTGGGGTGGTCGACGGCCTTGACCCACGTCGGCGCCGGCACGGCCAGGATCACCCGGCTCTGCGGCCCCAGCCGCTCGGCCACCGTGTCGAAGTAGGTGAGCTGCGGATCGTCCAGGTACGACCCGGACTGGTCGTCGAGGCCGAGCAGCCACCAGTCGGCGGGCAGCTCGACCGCGAAGTACGAGCGGGTCTGCGCCGTGTCCCACCCGCCGAAGTGCCGGTCCCGGGTCCGGACGAACAGGCGGAGAAACGCGGTCAGCCCGTCGTACCAGTCGTGGTTGCCGGGCACCGCGAACAGCGTCGGCCGCTCGGGCGGGGTGACCGGCAGAGCGGCCTGGTAGGGGCCCTTGCAGCGGTCCTCGTACGCCTCGAACGCCGCCGACGGGTAGACCTGGTCGCCGCCCATCACCAGGGTCTGCGCGCGCGGCAGCCGATGGCCGTCGACCTCCAGCTCCGGCTGCGCCAGCAGGTACGCGACCGAGTAGGTGGCGTTGAAGCCGTCACCCAGGTCGGCCACGTAGTCCAACCACAACCCGCCGTCCGGCCCGACCTGCCGGGCGATCTTCGCGTCGAGGGAGTTCTGCAACTCCCGCTTGTCCAGGTACGCCCCGAAGAGCAACGCGAGCAGCGTACGGATGCCGGTGCTGATCAGCAGGAACGGCGCGAGCCACGGCACCGGCCCGCGCGGGGTGAAGCCCAGCTCCCGCGGATCGGTGCTGCGCGGGCGACGCGCCGCGCGCCCACCGGCCGCCTCACTGGCGTGCGGTCCGGCCTGGTCGCCGGCCGGCGCGTTCGGTGCGGGACGCTCGGCGGGGTGGTCGTTCATCCGCCGGAGCGTAGTACCGGCGCGCCGGGGGTGCTGTCCGGTGTACGTCCGATCGTGCGGTCTGTCCGGCCGACGTCGGCGGCGCGTCGGCCGTGGGTATCCCGTTCGGCCGGGGCGGGAGGCGTGCACTACACTTGACGATCGTTGCCGCCTTAGCTCAGTCGGCTAGAGCGACGCACTCGTAATGCGTAGGTCGACGGTTCGATTCCGTCAGGCGGCTCGGTGAAGAAGCCCAGGTCAACGACCTGGGCTTCGCCGTTTCTGAAGGTCGACGACGGCACCGCCGGCCGTGCCGGTCCGCCGATGGTCCGCATCCCGCGCGATCAGCCTTTTCCGCGCCGCGCCGGGCGGGTGGCTGCATGGGCCGGAGCGGTCTACGCCTTCGTGGCTTGGGTTGTTCGCCGCCAGATCGACCAGCGCAGCGTGTGCTCTGGCGGTAGCGATGCGGCGATGACGAAGGCATTGAGGAGGCGGCGGATCTCGGCGACGGTCAACGCGATGATCGTGGGATCGGCGTCGGGCTGCTGCGAGGTGGCGGCGAGGATGGTCAGGACGGCCAGGGCGAGCATGGCCAGGGTGACGAACCGGTGCCAGCCGGTCCAGCCGCGGACCTGGTAATGGTCCAGGCCGACCTGGCCTTTGCCGGTCTGGAACAACTCCTCAATGCCCAGCGGGAGCCGGCCACCCGGACCAGGGTGTGCAGTGGCATCGGACGTGGTGACCAGCACAGGTAGAAGGCCAACTCTCCGGTGGTGCGGTTACGGCGGATGAGCAGCCACCGATGCTCACCGGGCCGGATGGCGGTGGTGATCCACGCCCACAGATAGTCGCGAGGACCTTTCGCTCCGGGTCCGCAGCTGTGCAGTTGCCATTCGGCGGTGGGGATCCGGGCGGCGAGGTCGTCAACACGCACGAGGATGCGACCGTCGTTGACCGCCACGCGTCGGTCGCAGCCGACGGCCAGGACGTAGCCGATCCCGCGGTGTTCCAGGTGAGCGCGCAGGCCGGGGTCGGCGCCATAGACCTCGTCGCCGGTCACCCACCCGAACGGGACACCAGCCTCGATCGCGGCGGCGATCATCTGCCGGGCGAGGGCTGGCTTCGTCGCGAACCCGACGTCGTCGGGCACGCCGGCGGCGGCGAGGCGGTCAGGCCGGTCGCACCAGGTCGTCTCCGGGAGGTAGAGCCGGCGATCGATCATCGCCCGCCCGGCGGGTGCCACGTAGGCCAGGAACACACCGACCTGGCTGTTCTCGATTCGCCCTGCGGTGCCTGTGTACTGCCGCTGCACCCCGACCGAGCACACGCCCTTCTTCAGGAACCCGGTCTCGTCGGTCACCAGCACCCCGTCGGGATGGCCGAGCTGTTCGATCAGCCACGAACGCACGTCGTCGCGCACGGCGTCGGCGTCCCACACCGCCGTGCGCAACAGCCGTTGCATCGCCTGCGGATCACCGTGACCTGCCCGCTCCGCTAGCGACCAGCAGGTCTTACGTTCCACCTTCGACAGCAGCCCTTCCACGAACTGCCCGGCCGTCGCGCGTGGGTCCACCCGCGCGAACCGGGCAGCGACGCGCGTCACCGCCTCGTCCAGGACGATTCGCCACCCGGCAGGGCTGTCTACGCTGTGACCCACGCCCACCGCACGATCTTCGACTGTCCTCACAAACTATCGATGATCAACTCGGTGACCGTCCTCATGCCCACGCCACGTCCAACACCGAAGCCAAGCGACGTTGGAGCGTTAGATCGCGCTGGCCAGCAGGGTGAAGCCGACTCCGACGACGAGGGCCAGTTCGATGCGGTTGAGCCAGGCGAGAGGTTGCAGCCGTTGGCGAACGGCGGGGTGGTCCGGGCCGTGCTGGTCGGCTAGGCGGAGCAGCTTGAGGTAGCCGGGCGCGCTGATGGCGGAGCCGGCGATGGCGGTGAGGACGTAGAGCGCGAGGGGGATCAGCACCCGGGGTTGCAGGTAGCTTTCGCCGGTGTGGGTGACCAGCGCCAGGCCGCAGGCGACGGCGACGAACCCGAGGGGTACATACACCCGGGGAATGATCCACAGGAGCTGCCGGAGGTAGTCCAGGACCTGCTCGCCGGTGCCCCGGTCGAGGAGGCGGGCCAGCAGGATCTGACCGCTGACGGCGCCGCCGACCCAGAGCACGAGGCTGACGGCCAGGCCGTAGGACAGCCACTGTGTGAGGTTCAGACCAGCGGAGACGCCCGTCACGACCGCCAGGGCGACCGTGACGGCCGCCGTGAGGGCGATCTGGGACAGCTGACGTCCCCTGCGGGTCGCGGGTCGTCCGGTGTGCGCGGCAGTTGTCATCGGGGTGTCTCCTGGGAGTCGAGGCCACGAAGGAGTTCGTCCGCCGCCTGGCGGGCGCCTTGCGGGGTCAGGCCGAGGTGGAACAGCAGGCTCTTGAAGAACCCGGTGATCAGCGTCGCGGCGGCCACCGGGTCGAGGTCCGCGCGGAGTTGGCCGTTGTCGCGGCCGGCCCGCAGGATCGGCACGAGGTAGTCCGTCCAGGCGGTGTCACTGGCCTGGAGCACCCGGCGCAGCGCCTCGTCTCGGATGGCGCGGTTGTACAGCTCGTTGAGCACCACGAACTGTTCGCGGTGGCGCTCGAACTGGTCCAGTACGTGGTGCAGGTGGCCGGCCAGGTGTTCGCGTGGTGGTGGGGGCTGGACGTCGCCGGCCGGCACCCGGTCGAGGCGGCCGACGATGTCCTGCACGACGGCCGTGACGAGCGCCTCCTTGCTCGGGAAGTGGTAGTGCAGGGTGGCGATGTTGATGCCGACCCGGTCGGCCACCTCGCGCACCCGGAGTCCTTCGAATCCCTTGTCCGCGATCAGGCGCTGAGCCGCGGCCACGATCTCCTGGCGCCGTTGCGCGCCGCTTCCCGCGCCCCGCTCGCGCGGCACCGGGACGGACGTCCGGCTGGTCGGCATACCCCACCTCCTTGTCCATCATCTGCTTGATGGATAGTCTAGCGCATCGTCAGCTCTCCAGCACCTGCTGGAGAGCCGCTTCGAGCCTGGAGAGGCCCATGACCACCAATTCCCCTGCCGTCGGGACCACCGAACGGCCCGCCCTGAGATCCGGATGGCTGGTGCTGGTGTTGCTGGCGGCGGCGCAGTTCATGGTGGTGCTGGACGCCACCATCGTGAACATCGCGCTGCCCGCCATCGAGGAGGACCTGGGCTTCGCCGGTAGCGACCTGCAGTGGGTGATCAACGCCTACGTCCTGGCATTCGGTGGGCTGCTGTTACTGGGCGGCCGACTCACCGACCTCTTCGCCGGCCGGACGGTGTTCCTGGCGGGCCTGATCCTGTTCTGCATCGCCTCCCTGGCGTGTGGCCTGGCCACGTCTCCGGGTCTGCTGCTGGCTGGTCGCGCCGCGCAGGGTGTGGGAGGAGCACTGCTGTCCCCGGCGGCCCTCGCCCTGCTCACCCGTGCCTTCACCGGCAGTCGACGCGCGGTCGCACTCGGCGTCTGGGGTGCGATCAGCGGCGTCGCCGGAGCGGTTGGTGTCCTGCTCGGTGGCTTCCTGACCGACGGGCCGGGGTGGCCCTGGATCTTCTACATCAACCTGTTCATCGGCGCCGCCGTGCTCGTCGGCGTTCTCGCTCGGGTGCCCCACGAGGCGCCGCGTGCCGAAACACGTCTGGACCTGCCCGGTGCTGCGCTGATCACCGCGGCCCTCGTCGCGCTGGTGCTCGCGGTGGTCCGCAGCGAGGCCGACGGCTGGACCGCTCCTCTCGTCCTCGGCGGTTTCGCCACCAGCGCCGTGCTGCTGGCCCTGTTCATCCTCGTCGAGCGCCGGGTCCGGCAGCCCCTGGTGCCTCTGGACGTGTTCCGGCTGCGCAATCTGGCAGCCGGCAACGCGGTCAACACGCTCCTCGGGGCCGTACTCCTTGCCACGTTCTTCCTGCTCACCCTCTACCTGCAGCAGGTACACGGCGACAGTGCCCGCGAGGCCGGCCTGGCCTACCTGCCACTGGCCGCAGCCAGCCTCACCGCAAGCGCGATCTGCTCACAACTGCTGCCCCGCACCGGCCTGCGACTCCCGCTGGTGACCGGCATGCTGCTGCTCAGCGGCGGCATGTTCTGGTTCTCCCGCCTCGAGCCGACCAGCACCTACACCCCCGACTTCCTCGTCCCCAGCCTGCTGTGGGGCGCCGGACTTGGCCTGGCCGCGGTCGCCGCCCTGTCCGCCGCCACCCAGGACCTTGGCGGAGAGGCCGAATCCGGACTCGCCTCCGGCCTGGTCAACACCACCCTCCAGGTTGGCGGCGCGGTCGGGCTGGCTGTACTCAGCACCCTCACCTTCGACCGTCTAACCGACCGCCTCGCCCAGCAGAACCCCTACCCAGTCGCGCTCCTTGACGGCCTCACATACGCCCTCCAGATCGGCGCAGCAATCGCGCTCGCCGGCGCCGCCCTCGCCGCCCTCACTGTCACCAATAAACGCCGGCCACCAGCCGACCGTTGATCCATCCACCCGGTGGAGCGATGTCGCTTCGAGTGCCGCTACCCACCCGCACGATCTTCGGTTGTCCTCACAGACCATCGATGATCAACGCCGCGGCCGTCTTCATGCCTGCGCCCCCGGAACCCTGGTGACGCGTGCAGCCGATCAGATTTCGTGCGGCTGCGGCAGGTACTGACTAGGCAGACGATTTGCCGTCGACGTTCGTGGACATGGTGTGCAGGATGCCGGGCAGCTGCTTCAGCATCGCGGCGGGCAGGTCGCGGATCGTCTCCTCCGCGAGGGTGACCCACAACTTCCGGATCTGGTCGGCCAGCGCCTTGCCGCTGTCGGTCAGCGCTACGACGGTGGCGCGCTTGTCGGCCGGATCAGGGGTGCGCCGGATGTGGCCGGAGGCCTCCAGCTTACGAGTCATCAGCGTGACGCTGGGCGGCTCGCAGCCCAGCGCTTCGCTGAGCTGAGCCTGGATCAGCGGGCCGGTCCGGTCGAGTTCGAGTAGTACGGCCTCTTGACCGGCGTGCAGGCCGAGCGGGGCCAGCAACTGCGCCGCCCGGGTCCGGTGGCGCAGGCTGAGCAGGCGGATTCCCTGGTTGAGGGCTTCGGCGTACTCGGGATCCATGGACCCTCCTTGACAACAGTATTCGTTACGCGCATAAGATTATGCGCGTAACTATTACGCGCATAAGCAATGCTACACAGTCTCGAGGAGTCGACATGACGGTGAAGGTCGCAGTTTTCTACTACAGCTCGACGGGCACGGTCCACGCTCTCGCTGAGGCCGTCGCCGAGGGCGCCACCTCGGCCGGAGCCGAGGTGCGGTTGCGCCGGGCCGCCGAGTTGGCCCCCGCCGGGGCCATCGATCAGAATCCGCTGTGGCGTCAGCATCTAGACGCCACCAGCTCGGTTCCGGTGGCCCAGCTCGACGACCTGGCGTGGGCCGACGCGTACGCGTTCGGCACGCCGACCCGGTTCGGGACGCCCGCCGCGCAGCTCAAGCAGTTCATCGATCAGGCCGGCGGCCTGTGGCGCGACGGAGTCCTGGCCGACAAGCCGGTGACGGCATTCACCTCGGCCTACAACCGTCACGGCGGCAGCGAGGCCACGATCATCGCCCTGGGCAACGTCTTCTACCACTGGGGCGCGCTGATCGTGCCGCCCGGTTTCACCGACGCAACGGTCTACGCCGCCGGTGGCAACCCCTACGGCACCGTCGCGACCGGGGGTGACGGCGCCGACGCGGCGGCCCTCGATGCTGCCCGCTACCAGGGCCAGCGGCTAGCCAACTTCGCCGTCCGGTTGAAGGGCACGCCCCTCGTCGTAAGCGCTGCGCAGAGTGCCTGAGGTGTAGTCCGATGAGGCGGAGGAAGTCATGACGAGTACCCGTGCCGACGTCCAGGCGATCAAGCCCTACACCGGCCCGGCCTGGCAGGTTCTCGCGCTGGTGTGCGCCTGCCAGTTCATGGTCATTCTCGACGTGTCGATCGTCAACGTCGCGCTGCCCGAGGTGCAGCGGGATCTCGGGTTTACGGACATGGGACTGTCCTGGGTGGTGAACGGCTATGTCCTGGCGTTCGCCGGTTTCATGCTCCTGGGCGGCCGCGCAGCCGACCTGTTCGGTCACCACCGCATGCTGGTGTCCGGGCTCGCCCTGTTCTCGCTGGCCAGCCTGGTCTCGGGCCTGGCGACCAGCGCGGAGATGCTGGTCGCCGCCCGCGCCGCGCAGGGCCTGGGCGGCGCGATGCTGGCCCCGGCCACCCTCGCCGTGATAAGCACCTGCTTCTCGGAGGGGGCGCAGCGCGCCCGGGCGTTCGGAGCGTGGTCCGCTGCCGGTGGCGTCGGCGGCATGGTCGGTGCGGTTGCCGGCGGTGTGCTGACGACGGGCCTGTCCTGGCGGTGGGTGTTCCTGATCAATGTGCCGATCGGGGCGTTGCTGATCGCGGTGGCGATGAGGTCGCTGACCGTGCTGCCCGGTCGCCGCGAAGCGCTGGATCTGGCCGGTGCGATCACCGGTACGAGCGGGCTGGCGGCACTGATCTACGGAGTGATGGAGACCGCCGACCACGCGTGGGCATCCGCGCGGGTGCTCGTCCCGATCGTGGCCGGCGTCCTCCTGCTGGTGATCTTCCTGGTGGTGGAGAAGCGGTTCGCCACGGCGCCGATGATGCCGCTCCGGCTGTTCAGCAACCGCAGCGTGGCGGTCAGCAACGCGATGCTCTTCCTGTTCGGTGGCATCGTCATCGCGATGTGGTTCTTCACCTCGCTCTTCATGCAGAACGTGCTGGGCTACCGCGCGCTCGACGCCGGGCTGGGACAGACACCGGCAGCGGTCATGTTCGTCGTGGTGGCGCGGCTCGCCGCAGGCTGGCTGCCGAAGACCGGCGTGCGTCTGCTGGTGCTGGCCGGGTGCGCGTGCTTCGTAGCGGGGTTCGCCTGGCTCTCGCAGGCGGGCGTCGGCAGCCACTACGTGGCGAGCGTTCTGGGTCCGACACTGCTTGTGGCGATCGGCATCGGCCTGGTCTTCCCGACGTTGATGGCGTCGGCGACCGCCAACGTCGAGCCGCGCGACGCCGGCATCGTCGGTGGTCTGGCCAACACGGCCAGCCAGGTCGGCGGTTCGGCGGCGCTGGCGGTGTTCGCTACTGCGGCCGCGGCCCGCGCAGCCTCGCACCACAATGGGAGTTCCTCCCCCGATGCTCTGGCCTCCGGATACGAGCTCGTCTTCGGACTGGCGGTCGGAGTTGCCCTGGCGATCGCCTTGGTCAGTTTGCTGTTGCCCAGGTGGCAGCGGAGTTGACCCGCGTCCCGGGCGTTCATGCTCGACCTCCCGTTCATCCCTGGGGAACTCATGGAAACGGCTAGTGGCCTGCGGCAAACGTTGATCAGTGGCCGGCCGCGCCGGTGCAGGTCAACGCTCGATCGTGAGGACTAGTGACAAGCCAGTAAGGGCGACGGTCGAGGAGCGTAGGTCGACGGTTCGATTCCGTCGAGCGGCTCAAAGCGGCCCTGACCAGCATCATCGCTGGTCAGGGCCGCGTTCTCATCGATGCGGCTCTGAATCGGCCCCCGACCCCCCCAAACGCCTACCGGCGACCAGGTTCCGCCCACCTGCCAGCGGGCGTGCAGGGTCTACTTGGCCCGGCCCTTCCGCGATCATGAGGTTTGGGTCCCACTACTGTCCGGACCTGCACCAAGCTGTTCGAGAATGTCGGAGCTGTCCGGGCGAGAGCGGGCTTGACGATGTAGTGCTTGTTGGTGACCTGCTCGGTGGCGTGCCCAAGCTGCGCGGCGGCGCTTGTGGCGTCGGCCTCCTTGTCGATCAGGGTGGCGACAGTCTTGCGCGTCGAGATCGCTGCTGTCGGCTCGGACGTCGCTGCCGACGAAGGTGGCTGGGTCGACCAGGTCCACGGACCGGACACCGAGGGCAGGCTTCTCATGCCCCGATGCTGGCTGTCGGATCGGGTGCCGACGTGAACTCTGTCCTGCTTCTTTCAGCGGGAGGCAACGGGCCTAGTGCTCGGTGAACTGTCCCAGCCCGGTCTGGTAGGCGATGGCCACCAGCTGCGCGCGATCGCGCGCGCCGAGCTTGCCCATCGTGCGGCTGACGTGCGTACGCGCCGTGGCCGGGCTGAGGAACAGGGCGACCCCGATCTCGTAATTGCTCAGACCCTGCGCCACCAGAGCGAGTACCTCGCGTTCGCGGTCGGTCAGCACCGCGAGCCGGTCCTCGCCCGCCTTCGCGGCCTTGCGTTGCGTCGCGAACTGGCCGATGAGCCGACGGGTGACCCGCGGGGCGAGCAGGGCGTCCCCGGCGGCGATGACCCGGATGGCGTGCAGCAGTTCGGCGGGGCCGGCATCTTTCAGCAAGAAACCGCTCGCACCCGCCTGCAGGGCAGCGAACACGTTCTCGTCGGTGTCGTAGGTGGTGAGGATCAGGATCCTGACCTGTTCCATCCCCGGCGTCTCGACGATCTGGCCAGCGGCCCGGATCCCGTCCAGGCGAGGCATCCGGATGTCCATGCATACGACATCGGGACGGGTGGCACGGGTCAGTTCGACGGCCTCGGCGCCGTCGGTGGCCTCGCCGACCACCGTGATGTCGTCCTCCAGATCGAGCAGGAGCCGGAAACCGGAGCGGACCAGTCGCTCGTCGTCGGCGAGCAGCACCTTGATCGGCGCGGGCCTCACGGACGCGATCCGACCGGGACGATCGGCAGTCGGGCGGAGACTTCGAAGCCGCCGTCGGCACGGGCGGTCGCGTGCAGCTCGCCGCCCAGCAGCTGGCAGCGTTCCCGCATGCCGATGATCCCGCGGCCGGTCGATGACGAACCGCCGGCACCCACCGGCACGAGCACCCGGTCGCCAGTGCCCTCGTCGGCCACCCGGATGCGCAGGGCGTCAGGCGCGGTTTCGATCAGCACGAGCACCCGCGTCGGGCCGACATGGCGGATCACGTTGGTGATCGACTCCTGGATGATGCGGTAGGCGGCGCTGCTCACCGCGCTCGGCAGGGGCGCCGCACCCAGCGTCTGCTCGACGGTGACGTCGAGTCCGGCGTCGCGGGCCTTGTGCGCGAGCGCGTCGACCTGGTCGAGGCCGGGGTGGGGTTCGCGTCCGTCGTCCGCGCGCAGGACGCCGAGCACGGCACGCATCTCCTGCAGCGCCCGGGAACTGGTCTGCTCGATCGCGCGCAGCGCGTCACGGGCCTGGTCCGGCCGCTTGTCCAGCACGTGCGCCGTGACACTGGCCTGCACGTTGATGATCGCGATGGCGTGCGCGACGGTGTCGTGGACCTCGCGCGCGATTCGCAGCCGCTCGGCGTCCACCCGGGCCCGGGTCTCCTCCTCCCGGGAGCGTTCGGAGAGTTCGGCCCGCCGCTGCGCCTCGGCGGCGATGACCCGGCGGGACCGGACCGACTCCCCTAGCACCGTACTGATGATCGACGCCCCGATGCGGAAGAACACCCAGCCCACGGCCGCCTCCGGCTCGACGTCCGCACCGGCGACCAACCAGCCGACGGCCAGCACGACGGTGCCGGTGCTCGCGATCAGCAGCGAGCGGCGTCCGTCACCGTAGGCGGCGAGCGTGTAAAGGGCGACGAACAGGGCGAGGCAGGACATCCGGTCGGGGTAGTCGAGGCCGAAGTAGACCAGGCTTGCCGCCGCCGTGATCGCGAACACCGCGACCGGCCACCGGCGGCGGGCGACGATGGCCACGCCGCTCAGCACCACCAGGGCGTAGCCGGCATACCCGAAGTCCGAGGCAGGTCGAGCGATCGGCTCGGGGAGAACGGCGCCGTAATCGCCGACACTGTGGACTTGGATCACGGTGACGAACAGTGCCAAGAGAACGTCCGAGAACCAGGAAGGGCGACGAACGAGCCAGGCGCGCAGCCGTTTCGGCGCCACCGGCAGGTCCATAGGGCGATCCTACGACATGGATTCCGTGCCCTGGTACGCGGTCAACTACGCCCTGTGACGTATCCGGATCGCCTTCTCCTACGCGGATCTGCGTAGCAGGTGCCACGCGTCGCCCGAAGCGCGGCGGGCACCGTCGAGACCATGATCGGTGCCATGAAGAAGTTCTTCGCGGGTCTGGCTTCGCTGCTGCTGCTCGCCGAGGTTGTCCAGTTCTACCTGGCCGCCAGTGGCGCGTTCGACACCGCGCCGAGGGAGGATGCCTTCTCGCCGCACCGCGCGCTCGGGTACGTCATCCTCCTGGTCGCTGTGGTGAGCGTCGTCGTCGCCGCACTCGCCCGGGTGCCCGGCCGGCTCATCGGCACGATGGGCCTTGCGGCCGGGCTGGTGCTCATGCAGTCGTTGATTTTCGAGATCGCCAAGTCCTTCGGCGAGGGCTCCGAGGCGGGACACCTCATCTTCGGTCTGCACGCCGTCAACGGGCTGGCCATCCTCGGCGTGACGCTGCGGGTCGTGCTGCAGTCGCGTCAGCTGGCGTGGCAGCGCGCCGAGTTCAGGGCCACCCGGTCGTGACCACGACCGCGTTGACGGTCCTGGACCACGCCTGGGCACTGCTGGGCGCCGGCGCATGGTCGGCCGCCGGCGTCACTGCGGCGCGGGGCCGGGCCAGACCCGCACTGGTCCTGCTCGCCGTGGCGATGGTGTTCACGGTGGGCAAGGCGGCGACGGTGACGGCGCTCGCCGGGCGGGGCTGGTGGTTCGTCCAGGAGAAGGTACTGCTCGGGATGCCGCTGCTGGCGGTGGCCTCGGTGACCGCCCTGGTGACAGCTGGACCGGTGTTGCTGGCGCAACACCGGGGATCGCCCGGACGCGCGGTCGGCGCAGCAGGCGTCGTCGCGTTGCTCTCCGCCGGGTACGCCGGGTTGGCCGGGTTCGCGGTGACCTACCTCGTCGGGTATCCACTGACCCTGCCGGTGGCGTTGATCACGGTCGGGATGGTGGCCGTGGGCGTCCTGGTGACCGCGCGCACGCTCGGCACACCGGACGCGGGCGTCGCGGCGCAGGCGGCGCCGGACCCTCGGCCGGAAGTGTCGCGCCGACGCCTCCTCGGCGTCGCGGGTGGCGTGGCCGCGGTCGGCGTGACCGGCACCGGCGTGGGCCTGGCGGTGCTGCCCGCCGCCACGGACATCACCGACGGCGGCGGTCCCGGTCCCGCTCGTGGGTCGACCCTGTCGGTGGCCGACCTGCGCGGTCCGGACGCCCCCGCGCCGGGCGGCGCTCGACGCACGCACGTGCTGACCGCCCGAAAGGCCGCGGTGCGCCTGCCGTCGGGAGCGGACGTCCACGCCTGGACCTTCGACGGCGTGGCGCCTGGGCCGCAGATCACCGCGACCGAGGGCGACCTCATCGAAGTCAGGTTGGTCAACCACGACATCGACGGCGGGGTGACCCTGCACTGGCATGGCTACGACGTGCCGTGCGGTGAGGACGGGGTCCCCGACCTCACCCAGGACGGGGTGAAGCCCGGCGCTTCGTTCGTCTACCGCTTCCGTGCCGACCAGGTCGGGACGTACTGGTATCACACCCATCACGCGTCGCACATCGGCGTGCTCCGCGGCCTCTACGGCGTTCTCGTCGTGAAACCGCGGGTGGAGCCTGACATCGTCGCCCTCGACCTGGTCGTGCCCGTGCACACCTTCAACGGCGACGCGGCGGTCGCGGGCGTCGAGCACGTCACGGCTGCGGGGGCGATGGTACGACTTCGGCTGGTCAACACCGACTCCGATCCGCGCCGGTTCGCGCTGGCGGGCACCCCGTTCCGGGTGGTCGCCGTCGACGGTCGTGACCTGTCCGGGCCCGACGAGACGAGCCGGACCGCGGTACGGCTGCCCGCAGGCGGCCGGCACGACCTCGTGTTCGCCATGCCGGAGACGTCCGTGGCGCTGCACGTCGACGGCGTCGCCGCGGTGTGGCTGCGGCCCGGCCCCGGTGCCCCCGATGGCGAGACGGCCGTGCAGGAAACCAGCGGGTGGCCGGAACTCGACCTGCTCAGCTACGGGACCCCGGTCCCGGTGCCGCTACGTGACGAGGTGGCCAACCGAAACTTCACGCTGGTCCTGGACCGTGGCTTGGCCATGGTCGACGGATTCCCCGCGTTCGCCCAGACGGTCAACGGACGCGGTCATCCGTCGATCCCTGACGAACTCGTCGCCGAGGGCGATGTCGTACGGTTCACCGTGGTCAACCGCAGCCTGGAGACCCATCCCTGGCATCTGCACGGTCATCCGGTGCTGATCCTGTCCCGCAACGGACGCCCGCCGTCGGGCAGTCCGCTGTGGATGGACACCTTCGACGTGCGTCCGGGTGAGGTGTGGGAGGTCGCGTTCCGGGCCACGAATCCGGGCATCTGGATGAACCACTGCCATAACCTGCCACACGCTCACCAGGGCATGATGCTGCACGTACGGTACGACGGGTTCATGACGCCGTTCGGTGACGGACACCCCTCAGGTCACGGGCACTCATCGCAGTGACGACTCAGCGGCGCGCAACGATCTGCGGGTACCGCGCGACGTCCATCTTGCTCGCCTTGGGTCCACGGGCGAAGACCACGTCCTCCGTGTCGATCCGCCGACCGGTCCGTCGGTCGACCACGACCGGGTCCACCTCCACGCCGGTCTCGGAGTCGACCAGGATGACGCTGCGGTCCGCCGGGGCCAGGCGGTGGTTTCCCCAAACCACGATGACCAGCAGGAGCGGGCGTAGCGTACGCCCGAGCGAGGTCAGTGGGTATTCCTGGCCGCGGCGTCCATGGCGTCGTCCACGGGCTCGATCAGACCCATGGCGCTCAGGTCGCCGAGCGGTCCCGCAACACATCGGCGGGCGTCTCGAGGTTGCGGCGAATCATCTCGAACCGGGTGTGGACGTCGAAGATCTCATACAGGATCTCCAGCGACCACCAAGGTCCGACGACCTCGGCGGTACGCCCCAGCGGGCAGTCGAGGATTCGGGCCTTGGGACCGGGCAGGCGACGTGCGTCGTCGACATATCTGCACAACGAGCTAAACACGTACGGTGTGGGCACCTGTTCAGGTATTCCGAATCATCGAGATAACCCGAACAGGTGCTAACTCACTCAGTTGCCAACGATTTCACCGGGGTTGATCAGGTGCCTGCACACTTTTGGGTCATGGTAAAGAATGTGGTGCTGCGGTTGCGTACCCACACGTCGTTAGCGCAGTTGCCGTCGTAACTGGCCAAATGGTACATGTCGGAGGCGCGGTAGAGATGGAGCCTTCCCATCACGCAGGTATAGTATTGGCTTTTGGGGATAGTCTTGGTGGGCGTCCGAGGCTGCCAGCACTTCAGGATCTGGGCGCTCGGCTCCGCCGAGGCCGCCGAGGGCGCCGTCAGAGTTGCCGCAATGATCATTGCCGCCCCAAAGAAGCCGAGGATTGATTTTTTCATGTACCACCTTCCGTTGATTAACGTGCGTCGCACGCTATCAGCCAATGCGATCCCGCGCTGCCCCGTGCCGTCGTCCGGCAGCCGGAGGCGGCGCCGCCGAGGTGCTCCGATCGATGTCAGCCTGCCGGCGAACCGCCGACCGTACGCGCGCTGGTGGTAGTCGTCGAACGGCTGACGCGCCTCGTCGAACAGTGCCGGACCCTCGAACCGCACCGGTGGCAGCGGCGGCGTGGCCGGCTTGACCTCCTCGAACTGCTGGCCCGGTCCTCATCCAGTCCTCAAAATGGCGAATCGCCACCAAGGCCAGTGAGAGATGTCGGAAGCTGGATCCGCAGCTCAACCACCAGGAACCGCAGGATCGACACCGACCGGCGCTGGTGATTTCTTGGCGTGCCCTCGACCATTTCCCGCTCACCTCCGCGAAGACCACCGTCACCCGACGTCGCGGCAGATCGAGGCAGCCATGCGGTTACGGCTGGCTTGGCCAGCCAATCGCGTCGAGGAACTCCTCCACGGCGCCCACGACTCGACTGAGCACTGCGATCGACTCGGTAAGTGGGCCGGGTACGTACATGCCGTGATCTGCGCCTTCCACCTCTAGCGCGTAAGGTGACAGCCGGCGGGCCAGGTCACCGTCCCACACGTTATCGGCAGTGCCGCCCACCAGCAGTAATGGCGCGGTCGCACGGCCCAACGCGTCAGCCACCCACGGCAGGGTGAGCAGAGGCGTGAGCCATATGGCGGGCAAAGCTCTTTCGGCGGCAATCGCCGCCGCATTCGTGCCGAGCGACTTGCCGATCAGCAGCGGGCGACCGCTGATTGTGTCGATCAGTGGAGCGATCTCACCGTCGACCCAGGTCTCGATCTCCGGCTGATCAGGCTTCGGATACTCCTGGGACCACGAGTACCGATGAATTGTTGCGCCGCGCTGTTCCGCCACATCGCCGGCATACATCAGTAGGGGAGCGCCCGGTCCGAACTTGCCGCCGGGAATCACGACAGCGTCAGTCATGCGGACGACCCTACCTAAGGGACGCCTCGTAACCGGGTGAAGGCGTTGCCTGGTACCGGGCCGGTGGTCAGCCGACGAGGATGATGTTGTGGAGGTTGGCGAGGCCGGAAGCGGCGTCGGCCAATGTGTGGGCGGCGCGGCGGTAGTCGCGCAGGATCGTGAAGCACTTCATCCCGGCCAGGGCGTGTTCGATCCCTGCGCGGACGGCCCGGTTTTCGACGTTTTAGGGCTTCTCTCCAGTCCGGCAGGTCGCTGCCGCCTGAGGGCTTGCGGTACGGCATGATCCCGCCGCATCGTCCCCAACAGACAGCAGCCAGGGTTACGCGACATCCCTTTAGGCTGAAGACGTGGCGGACTGGGACTGGAGCGAGGACCAGTACGTCCAGTGCCTGCACGACGAACGCCGACGCTTCGCGTGGGTGATGCGGCGATACGGGGGTCTCGACGCCACCCAAGCTGAGGCAACGGCCCTGCGGCAGTATCCCTTCCAGGCCAGCGACGCACCGTACCGAGGACTCGTCTTTCATGACGATGCATGGCATTGGGCGATGCTGCGGATCTACGGGGAGAGGTACTGGACCCAGCACCCGGAACTGGTTGAACCGCCGGCCGACTACCGAGCGCTCGACTGAGCCTTCGTCGCACCACCCCGCGCCAGCCCCGCCTGAAGATACTGACCGATGTCCTGATGCTCCACGTCGGGCTCGGGCCGGTGGACCGAGGTCAGTCGACATACCAGTCGAACAGTTCCCAGCCGGGCGGGGTGGCCATCACCAGCAGCAGGACGACGCTGGCCGCGACCAGCGCCGCCGCCGATGCGCGCCACCGGGGGCCGGCGGAGCGGAACGACGCCGACCGCAGCGTGGGCACCGCCAAGGCCAGGAAGACGACGGTCGGGAAGATCCCCAGGGCGACGGCGGCGACCGCCGGCCACGCCCAGGTCGGCGGGGACTGCTCGGGGAAGTACTCGGCGTCGGTCAGCAGGTACGCCACGGCCCCGTACGCGTACGCGGCCAGGACGAGCAGTTGGGTCAGCGCGAGGGGCCACACCCACCGGTTGACGCCCGTCGGACTCTCCACCGTCACGGTCATCGCGGAAGGATAACGGCCCGGCCCGGCGGGCGGGGGGGCACCGGTTCGGTGGCCCCCGACGTACGCGCGAGGACCCGGCCGGGTCCGTCACGCCGACATGGCGGGCGGGGTTTGGCCGGGTCCCGGACAGGGACGCGGGTCGGTGCGTCAGACCGCGCGTCGGGGGTCGGTGGCACCGGGGTGGGCAGCGCCGGGGTGAGAGGCGACACCACTCTCCGGGACGCCGGTGACCAGGTACTCCGACTCGGTCGTGGTGGTGGTGGGTTCGTCGTCCTCGTCGCTGGTCGAGCGGTGCTTGACGTCCGCGACGCCCGGCGTGCCGACGTCGACGCCGTGGTCGATCGTGCCCCGCCAGGCGCCGGTCTCGGCGCCGCGGCTCTCGATGAACGACTTGAACTTCTCCAGGTCCGACTCGGCCTGCTTCTCGACGATGTGCAGCTTGTCGCCGGCCTTTTCGAGCAGGCCCTCCGGCTCGTACTCCAGGTGCAGGCGGACCATCGTCCGGTCCACGCCGACCGGGGAGAAGTAGACCGCGCCGGCATTGGTCGCGCCGTCGGTGGCCGCCCAGGCGACCTTGGTGTCCGGCACCTGCTCCAGGACGCGGGCGTCCCATTCGCGCTGTACGCCGGCGATCTCGGCGACCCAGTGCATCCGCTCGTCGTCGAGCTGGCGCACCTCCCGGACGCCCCCCATGAACCGGGGGAAGTCCTCGAACTGCGTCCACTGGTTGTATGCGGTGCTGACCGGGACCTGGACCTCGATGGACTTCTCGACCGTGGTGGTCATCGGGTAATCCTCCTCGTCAGGTCGAACCGCTCCCCGGCTCCGGGAGCCGTCCTCGTCAGCGACAACTCCTACCCCCGACGGCGGCACCCAACCGGAAACCGCGGTGGTCGATGGCGCCTGTTCGCGCGCGGAGCCTCCCCAGGGCCGGCGCGACAACGCGTCGCCCGGTCAGGCCGTGGTGCCCGAGTTGGCGGCCACGATGAAGACGAAGGCGATCCACAGGACACCGAGAATGGTGAAGATGTAGCCGAGGATGAGACCAGCCTTGGCGAGGCCCTCGCCCTGCTCGCCGGTCTGCCGGATCTGCTTCTTGGCCAGGTGGCCGAAGACGATGCCGAGCGGGGAGAAGACGAAGGCGAACACCAGCGCCAGGATGGCCATGACGTTGGTGCCGCGGGCGGCGGCCGGCGCGCCGGACTGCTTGTGGTCGACGTAGGTGGGCTGACCCATCACACACTCCTCTGTGAACGGTTGATGCGGGTCAACTTGTTACCGGCGGCATCCTTCGCCAAACCTGAAAGATCCTTCCGGATCGCGCCCCGGACGAGGCTCAGGCGTAGATCTTCTTCGCGTACTCCGGGCCGTAGTGCCGCTCCAGTTCCTCCAGGGTCTCGGCGGGCGCCTCCACCTCCTTGATGAGCCGGGGCCGCGTCGGTAGGACGTCCGGCGTCCAGGTCTCCGGCTGCCACAGCTCCGAGCGGAGGAACGCCTTCGCGCAGTGGTAGAAGATCTGCTCGATCTCCACCAGGACGGCGAGGATCGGCCGGTGCCCCTTGACCACCATGTCGTCGAAGAACGGCGCGTCGCTGACCAGGCGGGCCCGGCCGTTGATCCGCAGCGTGTCGGTGCGGCCCGGGATCAGTGAGATCAGTCCGACGTGGGGGTTGTCCAGGATGTTGCGGTAGCCGTCGGCCCGCCTGTTGCCGGGCCGCTCCGGGACGGCGATCGTCGTGTCGTCCAGCACCCGGACGAAGCCGGGCGGGTCGCCCTTGGGCGAGACGTCGCAGGTGCCGTCCGCGGCTGAGGTGGCCAGCAGGCAGAACGGTGAGGCGGCCAGCCACTGCCGGTCCCGTTCGTGCAGGCGGACCCGCTCCTTCGTGACGGCGCGTGGCATCGGCGCGCCCAACAGCTCGCGCAACTCCTCGTGCGTGCTGATCTCCACCGTCACGTGATCCTCCCCCGAGCGTTGACCCCGGTGGCGGCACGCCACCGTCGGCAAGTCTAGGCGGCGTCACCGGTGAGGTTTGCCCCCGCGGAAGCGGGGGTACGGCCTCACGCGACCAGCTCGGGTGACACGAGTAGTGGAGGCACCGGTCATGGAGAGCCGACTCAAGGTCCTGGGTCACCCGGTGCATCCGATGCTGGTCATGTTCCCGGTCGGGCTGCTGGTCACCGCGGTCTTCTTCGACCTCGTCGACACCGTCGGCGGACCGGACTTCCTCGGCGAGGTCGCGTACTGGAACATCACCGTCGGCCTGGTCGTCGGCCTGCTGGCCGCGATCGCCGGCACGTTCGACCTGCTGGCCATCCCCGCCGGGACCCGGGCGAAGCGGGTGGCGCTCACCCACGCCGCCGCCAACGTGGCGGTGATCCTGCTGTTCGCCGCGGTCTGGGTGGTCCGGCTCAACGCCGACTCGCGGGCCGCCGGCGGCGCGTTGATCGCCATCGAGGTGGTCGCGCTGGCCATCCTCGGCGTCAGTGCCTGGCTCGGCGGCGAACTGGTCGACCGGCTCGGCGTCGGCGTCGACCGGGAGGCCGGCCTGGACGCGCCGAGTTCGCTGCGGCCGGCGGCCACCACCACGCGGATCGGAGAGGCACAGCGATGACCGAACAGGGCAGTGGCGGTTTCGGCCGGGGTTGGCGCGGCCGCCAGCAGGGCTGGGACCCGATGGGCGAGTTGCAGTCGCTGCGTTCCGAGCTGAGCCGACTGGTGGGTGGGCGGGCCGGCCCGCCGGACGTGGAGCTGAGCGAGACCGGGGACGGCTGGGAGGTCGTCGTCCGGCTGCCCGGCGTCGCGCCCGAGGAGGTGGCCGTCGAGCTGGACGACCGGGAACTCTGCGTCCGGGCCCGCTCCGAGGCGGAGGTCAACGCCGACCACGGCATCCCGGGCGGGTTCGAGACGCGGGGCTTCGAGTACCGCGTGGACCTGCCGTCCCGCGTCGACCCGGACGCCATCGACGCGGTCATGGACCACGGCCTGCTCCGGGTGCACCTGCCGCGCGCCTCCCGGCCCGCGCCGCGCACCATCACCGTCGGCCGCGCCGGGCCGCGCGACACCGGCTCCTCCGGTGGTACGCCGACCGTGCTCGACCCGGCCGCCGACCGGGAACTGCACCGTCCGGACACCGCGCTCGGCGACGTCGACCGGCCGTAGGGGTCGCGTGGCCACCCCGAACCTGCTCGGCCCGACCGTCGAGCGCGTGCCCGACGTGCGGCGGATCGCCGTGCTGCGCGCCAACGCGCTCGGCGACTTCATCTTCGTCCTGCCGACGTTGGACGCCCTGCGGTCGGCGTACCCGGAGGCGGAGATCGTGCTGCTCGGCGCGCCGTGGCACGCGAAGCTCTGGCGCGACCGGCCCGGCCCGGTGGACCGCGTCCTGGTGGTGCCGGCGGCGCCCGGGATCCGGCAACCGGATCCCGGCGAGCCGGAGTCGGCGCTGGAGGACTTCCTGGCCGCGGCCCGCGAGGAGCGCTTCGACCTGGCGTTGCAGGTGCACGGTGGGGGGCTCAACTCCAACCCGGTGGTCACCCGGCTCGGTGCCCGGGTCACCGCCGGGCTGCGCGCCGAGGACGCGCCGCCACTGGACCGCTGGATCCGGTACGTGTACTACCAGCACGAGGTGATCCGCTACCTGGAGGTGGCCGCCCTGGTGGGCGCCCCGGCCACCACGATCGTGCCGACGCTGGCGGTCACCGACGCCGACCGGGCCGAGGCGGCGCGAGTGCTCGGCCCGGCCGGGCGGCCCCGGGTGGCGCTGCACCCCGGTGCCTCCGACACCCGTCGGCGCTGGCCGGCGGACCGCTTCGGGACGGTGGCCCGGGAACTGCACGGCGACGGGTACGAGGTGCTGGTCACCGGCACGCCCGGCGAACGGGAGGTGGTGGACGAGGTGGTCGCGGCGGCCGGCGTGCCGGTACGCCCGCAGGTGGGCACCCTCAGCCTGGGCGGGCTGGTCGGCGCGTACGCGGGCTGTGAACTGGTGGTGTCCAACGACACCGGACCGCTGCACCTGGCCGCCGCCGTCGGCACCCCGACGGTCGGCATCTTCTGGGTCGGTAACCTGATCAACACGGCCAACCCGCTGCGCGGCCGGCACCGCCCGATCTGTTCCTGGACGGTGCGCTGCCCGGTCTGCGGCGTCGACTGCACCCCCGGGATCTACCCGCACCGCCCCGGCGACGGCGAGTGCCCGCACCGCGACTCGTTCGTCGCCGACGTGCCGGTCGTCGAGGTGCTGGAGTCCGCCCGCGAGCTGCTGGACAGCGAAGGAAGGGCCCCTTCCTAACGCCTCATGCATAGGAAGGGCCCCCGCTTAACACCTCACGCCGGTTGCGGGGTGTCCTCGTCGGCGAGCACCACCTCCCACGCCTCCACGTCCCGGTCGGTGACCGTGGTCGGGGATTCCAGGTGGTAGGCCCCGCTGGGCAGGACACCGGCGCCGCCGTGGCGCGCCAACACGGCGAGCTGGGCGGCGACGTCCTCGCCTTGGTGCTTCTCCTGCACCCGCCGCCAGAAGTCGAACCCGCCCGAGTCGACCAGCTTCGCCCGGTCGTACAACACGCAGCCGCCGATCCAGGACACCTTGTACGCCCGCCACGATCCCGCCGGCAGGTCCACCGTCCGGGTCACGTGCAGCAGGTTCGCCGCGGAGTGGATGGACGCCCGCTGCCACTGCGGGGTACCGGGGCGGATCCGCTCCGGCGTCGGCGGACCGTCCCACTCCTCGTAGTGCCGGTGCGTCTCCGGCCGTACGTCGTCGACATAGGACAACCCGTGCACCGCGTTGCCGACGAAACCGCAGCCCAGCTCCTCGATCGCGGTGACCAGCCGGTGCAGCGCGTCCGGCTCCAACCAGATGTCGTCGTCGAGGCAGAGGACGTACCGGGCGGCGGAGGCGGCCAGCAGCGCCGCCCGGTGCTCGGCCAGCCCGCGCCGGGGCAGCCGGCGGGTCAGCAGCACCGGGTGGCCACGATGGCGCAGCGCCCGGACCATGGTCGCCGCCGCCGGATGCCGGTACGCGGCCTCGCCGTCGGACTGGTCGCTGACCACCACCCCGAAACCGGGTACGTCCTGTTGGGCGGCCAGCCCGGACAGGGTGACCGCGAGTTCGGCGGGACGGTTGCGGGTCGGGATCAGCACATCCAGGTGCCGCGCGGCGCGGAATCCGTCGGGTGTGCCCGGGTCGAGCGGCCGGTTCACGCCTGACCCGCCACCGGAGAGGAGACGTCCTGCCCGTGCGACCTGATCCGGTCGATGATCGCCGAGGTGGACCGGTCCGGCACGTACCCGAGGGTGCGGACCTGCCCGCCCAGCCGCCGCACCAGGGGCGCCTCCGGCACCATCTCCGGCGGGTAGTCGCCGCCCTTGACGTACACGTCGGGGCGTACCACCTCGATCAGCCGGGCCGGGGAGTCCTCCTCGAAGATCACCACGTGGTCCACGCAGGCCAGCGCGGCCAGCAGGGTGACCCGGTCCTCCACCGGGTTCACCGGCCGGTCCGCGCCCTTGAGCCGGCGTACGCTGCCGTCGGAGTTGACCGCCACCACCAGCAGGTCGCCGAGCGCCCGCGCCTGCGCCAGGTAGCGGACGTGGCCCGGGTGCAGCACGTCGAAGCAGCCGTTGGTGAACACCACCGACCGGCCGGCGCGGCGGTGCTCGTCCACTATGGTCGCCAGCTCCTCCGCACCCACCGGGGTCGACCGGTCGGCGGTCCCGCGCGGAGCGTCCAACGCGGCCAGCAGATCCTCCCGCCGGCACACGCAGGTGCCGGTGTCCGAGACGGTTATCGTGGCGGCGAGCTGAGCCAGTTGCGCGGCGGTCGGCAGCGGCGCGTCGGCGGCCAGCGCCAGCGTCATCGCCGCCAGGTAGGCGTCGCCCGCGCCCACCGCGTGGCTCGCCGGCACCGGGGTGCTGTGGCTGCGCCGGCGTTCGCCGTCCGGCCCGCCGACCACCGCGCCGTCGGTGTCCAGGGTGACCGCGACGACCTCGGCGCCGGTGTGCTCCCGCAGCTCGGCGAGGCGGGACTCGGCGAGCGTCGCCCGGTCCACCTCGTCGCCCGCGCCGGCATTGACGGTCACCCCGGTCCCGGTGACGCTGAGGCCGTCGCCGGTCATCGCGACGCGGCCCTCGCCGGGCGTCGGTTCACCGGTGGGTCCGAGCCGGGCCGCACCCTCGCCGGGGGCGACGCCGACGGTCAGCTCGGACGGCCCGTCGGAAACCTCGCCGTCGGGGTGATCCAGGTGCAGGTCGGTGCCGACCGGCCGGGTGGAACCGGCGGCGGCGCGGGCCAACAGCCGGCTCGCCTCGGCGAAGCTCGGCGTCACCACGGTGGGAGCCAACCCCCGCCAGTCGGCCAGGTCGTGCGCGTCGAGCGCCACCGTGGCGTAACGGTCGCGGTTGGCCACCAGCCACCCGCGTACGCCGGTCGGCAGCCCGCCCAGCGCGTAGTCGCAGACGACCAGGGTGGGTGCCTCGCCACCGGCGGCGCGCAACTCCTCGGTGGCGCGGTCCAGCGCGGTCAGCAGCCGCGTCACGCCCTCCTCGTCGAGCAGGTCGTCCGGGTCGCCGGAGTCCTCCCGCAGCAGGATCTGGTTGCCGGCGAGCATCCGGCGTTTCACGGCGGTCGGCCGGCCGTGCAGGCTGACCGTGCGGTCCCAGACACCGGCCCGGTCCAGGCAGTCGTGCAGTTCGTCCCCGGCGGCGTCCGCGCCCACCGGCGCGACCAGGGCGGCCCGGCCGCCGAGCGCGGCCACGTTCACCGCGGTGTTCGCCGCCCCGCCGGCCGCGGAGATGCGGCGGCGCAGGGTGAGGACGGGTGCGGGCGCCTCCCGGCAGAGCCGGTCGGACTCGGCGAAGCGCCACTCGTCGAGCATGGCGTCACCGAGGATCAGTACGGGTCGGCCCCGCCAGCTCTCCACCACACTGGCGAGCCGGCGCTTCTCCGCTGCTGCTCCTGCCATGCCCTGCGGCGTCCCCCGGGCCCGGGGGATCAAACCTGCCGTGATCGTCGCCGCGTTTCGGACACCGGGTGCCGGGAAGGATCGGAAGGTACCCCGGAGAGGAGAAGTACCGACATGGCAACGACGACACTTCAGGGCAAGCGGATCGCCTTCCTGGCCGCCGACGGCGTCGAGGAGGTCGAGTACGTCCAGCCCCGCGAGGCGGTGGAGAACGCGGGCGCCACGGCGGAGCTGGTCTCGCTCGCGCCGGGTCAGATCCAGGGCTTCGACCATCTCGACCACGGCAAGACGTACGACGTGGACGTCACCGTGACCGAGGCGGACGTCGAACGGTACGACGCCCTGGTGCTGCCCGGCGGGGTGGCGAACCCGGACTTCCTGCGCTCCGACGCGGACGCGGTCCGGTTCGTGCGGGCGTTCTTCGACGCGGGCAAGCCGGTCGGGGTGATCTGCCACGGCCCGTGGACGCTGATCGAGGCGGGCGTGGTCCAGGGCCGGCGGATGACCAGCTGGCCCAGTCTGCGAACCGACCTGACCAACGCCGGCGCCCAGTGGATCGACGAGGAGGTGGTCACCGACGGCGGTCTGGTCAGCAGCCGCAATCCCGACGACCTGCCCGCCTTCTGTGCCGCGATCGTCGAGGAGTTCGCCCGGCCCCGCTCCTGACCCGTCCCGCGTCCCGACCCCGCCCGGCCTCGTCGATCACGAGGTCTGGCGGGGTTTTCGCGATGTGCGGGCATGTTCGCGGTCGGGAGGGAAAGAATGCGGGATGACCACCGAAGCCCCGGTACTGAACCGGCGTCAGATCCGGTTGCTCATGATCGGACTGATGACCGGCATGCTGCTGGCCGCGCTCGACCAGACGATCGTGGGTACCGCCCTGCCGACCATCGTCGGCGAGCTGGGCGGCATCAACCACTACTCCTGGGTGGTGACCGCGTACCTTCTCGCGTCCACCGCCTCGACCCCGCTGTACGGGAAGATGGCCGACCTGTACGGGCGTCGTCCGGTGTTCCTCTTCTCGATCGGCACCTTCCTGCTCGGCTCGCTGCTTGCCGGTCTGTCCCAGGACATGACCCAGCTGATCGTCACCCGGGGCATCCAGGGGCTGGGCGCCGGCGGTCTGATGACCCTGGCGTTCGTGATCATCTCGGACGTGGTGTCGCCCCGGGAGCGAGGTCGTTACCAGGGGCTCTTCGGCGCCGTGTTCGGCGTCTCCTCGGTGGCCGGCCCGCTGGTCGGTGGGTACTTCGCGGAGACCGACTGGCGGTGGATCTTCTACATCAACGTGCCGCTGGCGATCCTCGCCATCGTGGTGTGCTCCCGGGTGATGCGGCTGATCCCGTTCACCCGCCGCGACCACTCGGTCGACTGGCTCGGTGCCGGGCTTCTGGTGGCCGGGGTGAGCAGCCTGCTGCTGGCGCTGAGCTGGGGCGGCAACGAGTACGCCTGGGGCTCCGGCGTGATCATCGGGCTCTTCGTGGCCGGTGCGGTGCTCGGGGTGCTGTTCGTCCTCCAGGAGGCCCGGGTGGCCGAGCCGATCCTTCCGCTGCGGCTGTTCCGCAGTCCCACGTTCGCGCTGGCCAACTCGGCCGGCTTCGTGCTCGGTCTGGTGATGTTCGGGTCGATCATCTTCATCCCGCTCTACCTTCAGATCGTCAAGGGCGCCTCACCGACCCGCAGTGGTCTGCTGATGCTGCCGATGATGGCCGGCATCATCGTCACCTCGGTGCTGACCGGGCGGGCGATGAGCCGGATCGGCCGGTACAAGTGGTTCCCGGTGGCTGGGGCGGCGGTGCTCGTGGTCGGGATGCTGCTCTTCACCCGGCTGGAGGTGGACAGCTCGCTCTGGGCGGCGTTCGGCTTCATGGTGGTGATCGGTGTCGGGCTGGGCCTGTGCATGCAGTCGCTGATCCTCGCGGTGCAGAACGCGGTGTCGATGCGCGACCTGGGCGCCGGCACCTCCTCGGCGACGTTCTTCCGGTCGCTGGGCGGTTCCTTCGGGGTGGCGATCCTCGGCGCCGTGCTCACCTCCCGGCTGAACGGTGAACTGGCCGACCGGCTGCCCGGAGCGGTCGCCCAGTTGCCGCCGGAGCAGCGGGCGGCGGTCGGGGGCGGTGGCGCGGACGTCTCGATCAACGATCCGGCCACCATCCTGGCGCTGCCCGCCCCGGTCCGCGCCGCCGTGCAGTTCTCCTTCGTCGAGTCCCTGCACCTGGTGTTCCTGACCACCGGACTGATCGCGATCCTGGCCGTCCTGGTCACGCTCGCCCTGCCCAACGAGAAGCTGCGCGGCGCCGGTCCGGAGGGCGCCACCGGCGGCACCGACGGCCTGGGCGGCGAGGCTCCGGCGGCGGGCGGCAAGCCGCTGGCCAAGGAGTCGAAGGCGGAGGCGGCCGCGGACATGGAGTCGAAGAGCCAGACACTGCTCTGACCGGCACCCGGCGGAGCCCGGCGCCACTGCCCGGGTGTGGGCGGCCCGCCGGCACACCCGCCCCGCACACCCTTTGCTCTGCTTCAACGGACGCACCCCTTTCGTGCCGGGACCGGTGCGTGGGTTGAAGCAGAGCAAAGGGTGCCGCAGGTGTGGGTGGCCGGGGCGGGGCGGGGCGGGCGGGTGCTACTTGAGGAGCAGGCGATTGGTCTGCTCGAAGACGTCGAGGTCGGCGAGGGTCTCCGGGACGCTGGCCGACAGCGGGCCGGGGAGCTGGTGGCGGGGGAAGAAGCCGGCGTCGATCGTCTCGTCGGTGACCCGGAGCAGTTCGCCGTCCCACTCCTCGACCTGGAACGCCGTGGTGAAGATCTGGTAGGTGTGGCCGTACATGTTGGTGCTGGTGCGGTCCGGCCCGGTGTAGAGGGCGAAGGCGCTGACCCGCAGGGCGCGCAGCCCGGTCTCCTCGCGGACCTCACGGACCGCGCAGTCCGCGATCGACTCGCCCAGCTCCATCGCGCCGGCCGGCAGCGCCCACTGGCCGTTGTCCGAGCGGCGGATCAGCAGGACACGTCCGGCGGTGTTCCGCACCACGGCCCGGGCGCCGACGAACATCAGCGTCCGGTCACCGGCCAGGGCGCGCAGCTGCCCGACGTACGACTCCGCCCAGGAGATACTCACCCGGACAATTTACGAGGACCGCGCCCCGACGTTCGGGATTCCGGGGTTCCCAACGTGTGACCGGCGACACTAGCTTGTTACCCATGCGTAGCACGATGATGGACGCCCCGTTGCAGGTCTCCCGCATCCTCACCCACGGCACCACCGTGCACGGCACGGCCGAGGTCGTCACCTGGACCGGCGCCGAGCCACGCCGGATGACCTACGCGGAGGTGGGCCGGACCGCGGCCCGGCTGGCCCACGCGCTGCGTGCCGAGTGCGGCGTCACCGGCGACGAGCGGGTGGCGACCTTCATGTGGAACAACAACGAGCACCTGGTGGCCTACTTCGCCGTGCCGAGCATGGGCGCGGTGCTGCACACCCTCAACATCCGGCTCTTCCCGGACCAGGTCGCCTACATCGCCAACCACGCCGAGGACCGGGTGGTGCTGGTCGACTCGACGCTCATCCCGCTGCTGGCCCGGGTGATCGGCGAGATGACCACGGTGCGGCACGTGGTGGTGGTCGGCGGTGGTGACCCGGCCCCGCTGGTCGCGGCGGCCGGCGACCGGATCGCCGTACACCACTGGGACGCCCTGCTGGCCGACCGGCCGGACACCTACGACTGGCCGGAGCTGGACGAACGCGACGCTGCCGCGCTCTGCTACACCTCCGGAACCACCGGCAACCCCAAGGGTGTGGCCTACTCGCACCGGTCGATCTATCTGCACTCGTTGCAGATCTGCATGCCGGAGGGCTTCGGGCTCGGGCCGACCGACCGCGAACTGGCGATCGTGCCGATGTTCCACGCGATGTCCTGGGGGCTGCCGTACGCGGCGTTCCTGTCCGGCGCGTCGCTGATCATGCCCGACCGCTTCCTCCAGGCCGCCCCGATCGCCGACATGATCGTCGCCGAGCGGCCCACGCTGGCCGGCGCGGTACCCACCATCTGGAACGACCTGCTCGCCCACCTGGACGGCCACGACGTGGACACCTCCTCGCTCAAGGAGGTGATCGTCGGCGGTTCGGCCTGCCCGCCCGCGCTGATGCACGCCTTCGCCGAGCGGCACGGCATCGAGGTCATCCACGCCTGGGGCATGACCGAGATGTCTCCGCTGGGCTCGGTGGCCCGCCCGCCGGCCGGGGCGACCGGTGACGAGGCCTGGCGCTACCGCTACACGCAGGGGCGGATCCCGGCCGGGGTGGAGGCGCGCATCGTCGGACCGCTGGGCGAGCCGCTGCCCGCCGACGGGACGTCCGTCGGCGAGCTGGAGGTCCGTGGGCCGTGGGTGACCGCACGGTACGTCGGGGACGACGTGCCCGACGAGGAGAAGTTCCGGGACGGCTGGCTGCGTACGGGCGACGTGGGCACCCTGTCGGCGGACGGCTACATCACCCTGACCGACCGGGCCAAGGACGTGATCAAGTCCGGCGGCGAGTGGATCTCCTCGGTGGAGTTGGAGAACGCGCTGATGGCCCACCCGGACGTGGTCGAGGCCTGCGTGGTGGGCGTACCGGACGACAAGTGGGGCGAGCGTCCACTGGCCACGGTGGTGCTCCGGGAGGGCGCCACGGCCGGTGCCGAGGACCTGCGCGAGTTCCTGGCCGGCTCGGTCGCCCGGTGGCAGTTGCCGGAGCGCTGGGCGGTCATCGACGCGGTCCCGAAGACCAGCGTCGGCAAGTTCGACAAGAAGGTCGTCCGTTCCCGGTACGCCGAGGGCGGCCTGTCCGTACGGGAGTTGGCGGTCCCGTAACGTTTTTCGGCGCACCGTCGCCGGTGAGGGTAGGGGGCAACCCCTCTAACATCCCTCCCCAGAGGGCGGCCCCGGCGTTCGCACCGCGCCGGGGCCGCCCGCTTTCTGCGGGGCGACCCGCAACGTCATTCTTGCGAAAGTTGTTCGCCTCTGCCCCGATGACGGGGAAATTCGTCCGGTTCTGCCGTCACTGCTCGTCGGTGGTGCTGATCAGCACCTTGCCGACCGCGCCGTTCTCCACCGCCTCGTGCGCCGCCACGGTCCGCGCCAGCGGGTAGCGGTGCAGCGGAAGGCCGGCATCCTCCCCGACCCGTACCGCGCCCTGGGCGACCGCCGCGGCCACGTCGGCGAGGGCCTGCGCCTTCGCCGCCTTCGGTTCGGTGTAGACGAGGACGAACTGCCACCGTGCGTTGTGCGTCATCAGCGGCCGGATCGGCAGGGTCACCGTGTCGCCGCCGTCGTCGGCGTACACGCAGGCCGCGCCGCCGTGCCGCAGCAGCTGCGCGTCGGCGGCGGCGTTCTGGGTGGCGGCCACCTCGACGATGGTGTGCACCCCGTCGGGGGCGATCTTGCGGACCTCCTCGACCACGTCCTGTTCCCGGTAGTTGATCACGAAGTCGGCGCCGGCCGCCGCCGCGAGCTGTGCCTTCTCCGCGCTGCTGACCGTGGCGATGACACAGGCGTCGGCCCAGCGGGCGAGCTGGATCGCGGCGTTGCCCACCGCACCCGCCCCGCCCTGCACCAGCACCGTGTGGTCACCGAGCGCGCCGGCGTGCAGCTTCTCCGGCATGTACTCACCGGCGGTCAGGCACCGGTGCGCGGTCAGGAACGGGATGCCCAGGGACGCGCCCAGGTCGAACGAGGCGTCACCGAGGCGTACCGCCTGACGGACCGGGACCACCGTGTACTCGGCGGCGGTGCCCCACGGCCGCTGCCAGGCGGCCTCCCAGATCCACACCCGTTCGCCGATGAGCTGCGCGTCGACGCCCGCGCCGACCGCCTCGACCACGCCGGCGCCGTCCTGCCCGGGGATCTGCCACCCGGCCGGCAACGGCCACTGGCGGCGGCCCTTCCAGTCCGTCGGGTTCACCCCCGACACGGCCATCCGGACCAGCACCTCACCCGGGCCCGGCTCGGGTACCGGCCGGTCCACCAGTTGCAGCACCGAGGCGTCGCCGGTGCGCTCGTACACGATCGCCTTCATCGGAGTCCCCTCACCTGCGACCCGGCGGGGCCGTTGCGCGGTCCGCCGTCGGCTGCGGTACCCGGCCCGCTCGCGCTCATGCCCGGGGCACCCGGAGATCGTGCACCGTCTCCGGGGTCAGCTCGCCGATCCGGCCGAGGACCACCGTCGCCGCGTCCTCGGCGTCCGGGTCCAGCGGGTACGCCCCGTGCGGCACCGCCACCACCACCATGCCGGCCGCGGCGGCCGAGCGGACCCCGTTGGAGGAGTCCTCCACGGCGACGCAGCGGGTCGGGTCCACCCCGAGCTGGGCCGCCACCTCCAGGTAGACGTCCGGCGCCGGCTTACCCCGCGCGGTCTGCTCGGTCGACAGGGTCGCGCCGAACGCGTCGGTCAGGCCCGTCGCGTGCAGCGCCGCCGCGATCAGCCGGGTCGGCGACGAACTGGCCAACCCCAGCGGCCACCGTACGGCCAACCGGCGCACCACGTCGTCCGCGCCGTCGATCAGCGGTACGCGGGCCGCGTACCGTCGGGTCATCTCCTCGACCACCTCGGCGGCGACCTGCTCGGCGGTCCGGTCGACGCCCAGCTCCCCGCTCAGGTACTCGGCCCACTCGCCGGTGCTCATGCCCATCAGCCGGCGCTGGGTGTCCGGTTGCCAGGTGCCGCCGTGTGCCGCCACGTACGCGCGCCGGACCTCCTCCCAGACCGGCTCGGAGTCCACGATCACGCCGTCCAGGTCGAAGATCACCGCATCCGCCACGGGACCCATCCTGCCCGACCGGCGTCCTCCGGTCAGCTCCGCAGCGCGGGCAGACCGATCGGGCTGTCCGCCGGGATGACGGTGTGCGCGGCGCGGGCGATCGGCTCCAGCAGCTCCCGCAGCCGGTCGACGCGGTCCGCGCCGAGGACCCGCCACGGTCGCGCGGCGGCGACGTCGGTGGCGTCCTCGACCGCGTCGAACGTGGTCCGACCGTGGGCGGTCGGCTCGCCGTCGGCGGTCAGCCAGCCCCGCCCGGTGAGCCGGTCACGGGCCGCCGTCCACTGCTCCTCGGTCCAGCCCCGGCCGAGCAGATTCACCGGATCGGTGCCCAGCGCGACCTTCCAGGCCAGCGTCTCCGCCGGGTCGAGGCCGGCGGCGACCAGCGCCGCGATGTGCCCGTCGCCCCGATGCTCGCGCAGCGTGGTGGCGGCCTGCCAGAGCCGGGCCAGCGGGTACTCACCGCGCGGCAGGGCGGCGTTCGCCGCACCGAGCACCCGGCCGGCGGTGTCCACCTCCCCGGCGGCGGCCTCCAGCAGCTCGGCGGCCTCGACCAGGTGCGCCTCGGGCAGCTCGTAGGTCAACTCGGCGAGCGCCTGCACCGCCCCGGTGAGCCGGGCCCGCAGCGCCTCCTCGGGCGTGGCCAGGCTCCACACCGACGGCAGTGCGCGGGCGACCATCGGCGGGGCGAAGCTGAAGAACGCGGCGACCACCGGCGCGGCGTCGACCGCGCCCAGCGGCGCGGCGCGGCCGGCGAAGTAGCCCCGCCAGTAGCCTCGCAGCCCGATCGCCTCGGTCGCCGCGCGGGAACGCGGGTGGAAATAGGTGACCGCGTGCACCGGCTCGTAGTGCGTCCACATCAGCCGGGCGGTCTGCCCCAGGTCGTCCAGCGCCGTCACGTCGCCCAACCTACTGCCGCCGGGTGACGGGCCGGAAGCCCTCTGTGGGCAACTGCATCACGATCGGCCGACGCGCCGGCCCCGACGACGGGAACCGGCGCGTCGGGCGGAGTCACTGCGCGGCGAGGATGTCCACGACGAAGCGCAGCGGACCGGCCGGGCGACCGCCGGAGGCGTCCTTGCCGTACGCCAGCTCGGCCGGGATGTCGAGCTGCACGCGGCTGCCGACGTTCACCCCGACCAGGCCCTGGTCCCAGCCCGGGATGACCTGGCCGACGCCGATCGGGAAGCTGGCCGGCTCGCCCCGGCTCCACGAGGAGTCGAACTCCTTGCCGTCGGCGTAGAACACGCCCACGTAGTTGGTGGTGATCGTCTGGCCCTTCTTCACGGCCGGGCCGGTGCCCTTGATCAGCGGCGTGACGACCAGCTTGGACAGCTCACCCTCGCCCGCCTCGACCGTCGGCTGCGTGTTCAGCGCCGGGTCGGCACCCTCCGGCAGCGGCGCACCCGCACCCGCGGGGGCGGCCGACGCCGACGCCGACGCCGACGGGGCGCCCGTCGGAGCGGACCCGGCCTGGTCGGCGGCGTCGTCGTCGCCGCCACGGCCGACGATCACGAAGACGGTGATCAGTACGGCCACCACCGCGACACCGGCGAGTCCACCGGCCCACGCCTGCCGGCGGCGCTTCGCCTCGGCCGCCTTCTGCTCGGCGAGCTGGGCGGCCAGTCGCCGCTCCGACTTCTGGGCCCGGTTCTGCGTACGCTCGCTCACGGCGTCGACTCCCTGCTCGAAGGTGGGTGACCGGCATCCGGGTGCCGGGGGAAAGGCCGACGCACACGGTACCCGGCCGGACGCCCTTCGTGCCGCTCCGGCCACCGCCGAATGTCCGCTTCCCGCCCCGGGATCACGCCCGGCCGGGCGGCCGAGCCACCCGCCCGGCAGAACATTGCCTGACGGGTCGCTCGGCCGGCGGCTCAGCCCGCCAGGTGCCGGCTCAGGGACTGGCGCAGGTGGTGCTTCGGGCGGGCTCCCACGATCGACCCGACGACCTCGCCCCGGTGGAACACCAGCAGGGTGGGTAGTGACATGACACCGTGGGCGCGGGTGGTCTCCGGATTCTCGTCCGTGTCGAGGGTCGCCACGATCATCCGGCCGGCGAACTCCTCGGCGAGCTCGGCCAGGCTGCGGGAGATGGCCGTGCAGGGCGGGCACCACTCCGCCCAGAAGTCCACCACCACCGGCCGGTCGGCGGCCAGCACCACCGAGGCGAAGGTGTCGTCGGTGACGACGGTCAGCGAGCCGGTCCGCGCAGTCTCAAGCATGTTTCCTCCCGAAGGGCGATGGCGTGGGTGAGCTGGTCCCGCAACTCCTGCCGGACCGCGTGCAGCCGCTCGATGCCGGCGTCGACCTCGGCCAGCTTCCGGCGGAGCACCGCCACCGAATCGGGACAGACGTGCCCGGACGTGTTTCCGGCGCGCAGGCACGCCACGAACGGGCGGATGTCGTCGAGGCCGAAGCCCACCGCGAGCAGCGCCCGGATCTCACGTACGACGTGCAGCTCGGCCTCGTCGTAGACCCGGTAGCCGTTCGCGGAGCGGGCCGCCCGGACCAGCCCGTGCGTCTCGTAGTAGCGCAGCGCGCGGGTGCTCGTACCCGCCCGCTCCGCCAACTCGCCGATCAGCATCCGACCTCCCTCGCCGGTGGCGTCGCGACCGACGCTAGACCTTGCCACCGGCGTCAAGGCAACCGTCGTCGCCGCGCGACCGCGGGGACCTTCCGGACACCTCAGGCGGTCTTGCGGGGGGCCTTCTTCGGGGCGGCCTTCTTGGCCGGGGCCTTCTTCTCCGCCTCGGCGGTCTTCTTCGGGGCGGCCTTCTTCGCCGCCGTCTTCTTCGGCGCGGTCTTCTTCGCCGGGGCCTTGGCGGCCTTCTTCTCGGCGGCCTTCTTCTGCGCCGAGCGCGCCGACGAGATCGGCGTCGGCTCGCCGCCACCGCCACCGGTGCGCTCGGGTGCCTCGCCGCGCGCCGCCCGGGCCCGTTCCACGGACGCCTTCAGGGCCGCCATCAGGTCCACCGCCGCCGCCGGGGCCTCCTCGACCTCCTCCGGCTGGACGACCTCGCGGCCCTCCACCTTCGCGTCGATGACCTCCTGCAACGCGGCCCGGTAGTCGTCGGTGAAGGCGTCCGGCTCGAACTCGCCGGCCATCGAGTCGATCAGCGAGCTGGCCATCGCCAGCTCCGGCGGGCGCACCTTCAGGTCCTCGTCGAGGAAACCGAAGTCCGGTTTCCGGATCTCGTCCGGCCAGAGCATCGTGTTGAGCAGCAGCACGCCCTCGCGGACCCGCAGGGTGGCCAACTGTTCCCGTTGGCGCAGCGCCACCTTGACGATCGCCACCCGCTCGGAGTCGGTCAGCGCGTCACGCAGCAGCACGTACGGCTTGGTGGCGGTGCCCTCCGGCTCCAGGAAGTACGCCTTGTTGTAGAGGATCGGGTCGACCTGCTCGGCGGGCACGAACTCCAACACGTCGATCGCCCGTGAACTGGTCAGCGGCAGGTCGGCGAAGTCGTCGTCGGTCAGGATCACCATCTCGCCGCCACCGATGTCGTACCCCTTGGCGATGTCGTCGTAGGTGACCTCTTCGCCGCAGATCTGACAGGTGCGCTTGTAGCGGATCCGACCGCCGTCCTCGCGGTGCACCTGGTGGAAACGGATGTCCTTCTCCTCGGTCGCGGAGTAGAGCTTCACCGCGATCGAGACCAGCCCGAACGAGACCGCCCCCTTCCAGATCGCCCGCATCTCGTACTCCCTTCCCCGGTATCGACCATGCTCGCATCCGATCGAACTCCACGCGAGGTGTTCGGCCGGCTACTACAGTCGGATCGTGCCCGGCGCGCCGCTCAAGCCGATGCTCGCGATGACCGGGCAGCTCCCGGCGGGTGCCGGCTGGGCATTCGAGTTCAAGTGGGACGGGGTCCGGGCCATCGCCGACATCTCCGGCGGCCACCCCCACCTGTACGCCCGTTCGGGTGTGGAGATCACCGCCGCGTACCCGGAGCTGGTGCCGTTGGCCGAGCAGGTCGACGACGTGCTGCTCGACGGCGAGGTGGTGCTGTTCAACCAGACCGGCCAACCGTCGTTCACCGCCCTGGCCGAGCGGATGCACGTGCGGAACGCGGCGAAGGCGGCCCGGCTGGCGGCGAGCATCCCCGTCACGTACATGATCTTCGACGTGCTGCGGCTGCGCGGTACGGACCTCACCGGCCGGCCGTACCACGAGCGGCGGGCGGCGCTGGACGGCCTTGGACTGGGCGCGGCCCGGTGGGCGGTGCCGCCGGTCTTCCCGGACGGCCCGGCCACCTACTCCGCGGCCGGCGAGCACGGCCTGGAGGGGGTGATGGCCAAGCGCGTCGACTCGGTGTACCGGCCCGGGGTGCGCTCGCCGGACTGGGTGAAGGTCAAGCTGGAGGTCACCGGTGACTTCGTGGTCGGGGGCTGGCGACCCGGCGCGCGGAAGATCGGCGGTCTGCTGGTCGGCGTGCCCGGCCCGGCCGGCCGGCTCACCTACCGGGGACGGGTGGGCGGCGGGATCGGCGCGGCGATCGAGCGGGAACTGCTGCGCGAGCTGGAGCCGCTGCGGACCGGCGCGTCGCCGTTCGCCGGGGACGTGCCGCGCGAGGATGCCCGGGGGGCGATCTGGGTAACTCCCCGGGTGGTGGTGGAGGTGAAGTACGGCCAGCGCACCCCGGACGGCCGGCTGCGCTTCCCCCGGGTGCTGCGGCTGCGGCCGGACAAGCCCGCCGAGGAGGTCGAGGATGCCGGGTGAGCGGCTGAGGGTGGACGTGCAGGGCCGGTCCCTGGAGCTGTCCAACCTGGACAAGGTCCTCTTCCCGGAGGTGGGTTTCACCAAGGGCGAGGTGATCGACTACTACACCCGGATCGCCCCGGTGCTGCTGCCGCACCTCTCCGACCGGGCGCTGACCCGGATCCGGTTCCCCAACGGGGTCACCGGCGGGTCGTTCTTCGAGAAGAACGCCCCGGCCGCGACCCCCGACTGGGTACGGGTGGAGACCCTGCCCGCGCCCGGCTCGACGAAGGGGCGGGAGACCATCGACTACGTCGTCGCCGACGACCTGCCCACCCTGGTCTGGCTGGCGAACCTCGCCGCGCTGGAACTGCACACGCCGCAGTGGAAGGTCGGCGAGCACCCGGACCTGATGGTGGTCGACCTGGACCCGGGTGCGCCGGCCACGCTGCGGCAGTGCTGCCAGGTGGCGGTGCTGATGCGGGACCGGTTGGCCGCCGACGGGATCGACTCGTACCCGAAGACGTCCGGCAAGAAGGGCATGCAGCTCTGCTGCCCGATCAGCGGCACCCAGGACGCCGATCTCGTCTCCGGCTACGCCCGGCGGATCGCCCAGGAGCTGGAGAAGGAACACCCGAAGCTGATCGTGTCGCGGATGGCGAAGAACCTGCGGCCCGGGAAGGTCTTCATCGACTGGAGCCAGAACAACGCGGCGAAGACGACGGTCGCCCCGTACTCGCTGCGGGCCCAGGCGGCACCCTCGGTGTCGACGCCGCTGACCTGGGACGAGGTGGCCGCCGGGGCGGCCGGGAAGCGACCGGCGACGAAGCCGTACACCGCCTCGGAGGTGCTGAAGCGGGTGGAGCGGGACGGCGACCTGCTCGCGCCGCTGCTCACCGCCGGCCCGCAGCTCCCGGCGTAAGGAAGGGCCCCTTCTTAACGCCTCCGGTAGAGGAAGGGCCCCTTGTTAACGCCCGCACTCCGCCGGTGCGGGCGTGCCCGCGCGCGACGACGGCGGGCGGCGGTGCAGGCGGGCGGACGCGCCGGTGAGCAGGGCCAGCGCGACCACACTCACGGCCACGTCGCTGACCAGTGCCTCGGTGCGGGAGGCCGCCGCGTACGGCGGGATCAGGTAGGCCAGCGTGGACGCCCCCAGCAGCGCCCCGCCGGCACCGGCCAGCACGTGTCGCTGCCGCCATCCGGTGCGCCCGGACCACCGGGCCAGCACCGTCACCAGCAGGGCCGCGACGGCGACCCACCCGGCCACCGCGGGCCAGCCGGAGACCAGGTTCACGCCGACGTACGCGATCAGCACGGCCGTCACCACCCACCGGGCCCGCGGCGCCGGACGGGCCCCGGCCCGCGGCGGCCGGCGACGCCAGCGGGGCAGCGCCGCCGCCGCGACCAGGGCCAGCACCACCACCGCGGCGCCGACGAGTTGCCCGGGTGCGGCCACGAAACCCTTCCGCCCGGAGTCGTCGGAGAAGATCAAGAGGCTGCCCGCCAGGTAGAGGGCGACCGTCCCGACCAGGCCCGGGGTCCGCAGCCAGGGCCGCTGCCGCCGGGCCGGGGAGAGGTACGACTCGACGACCGCGATCGGCGCGCAGATGGTGAGCGCGACGTGGTTGCCCAGGTAGCTGAGCGCCTCCTGGGCGCTGATGCCGAGCACCGGCACCCGGGTCCGGTCCGCCGCCTGGAGGTCGGCGAACTCGGTGTCGGCGAGGAAGTCGGGGTTGAACAGGGACTGGTCGACCAGACCGGCCTGCGCCACGCCGAAGGCGGCGGCGAGCAGCACGATCATCGGCCACCCGCCGCCGGTACGCCGGGCCGCCTCCCGGATCAGCAGCGCCGCGCCGCCGTACATCGGGGCCAGCACGACGATCACGAAGAGCATGTCGGTGACCGCGAAGCCACCCCACGAGCATTCGGCCGCCCACGGGGCGAGGAAGAGGAGCGTCACCGCCGGTGCGAGCCGTCGCCAGCCGGCCGGAGCGCCGTGTGGATCGGTCATCGTCGTGTTCCTCCCCCCGGGTTCCCCCACCGTGCCGGGCCGGGTGGCGGCGGCGATACGGCTGTCGGACTACCGGACGTCGACCAAAGTCGACGGGTGGCACCGATAGGGTGAACTGGCCGTACCGCCTGTGGGGAGATGTGCCGTGACCACTCACGTTCCCGTGCCCGCCGGTCCCGACGGGATCACCGCGACCGTCGAGCCGCTGCTCACCTACCTGGACGACGCCACCGGTGAGCGCGTCGACCTGGGCGCGAGCGAGTTGGGCGACTGGGCGGCCCGTTGCGCCGGGCTGCTGCGTGACGGCTGCGGCCTGGCCCCTGGCAGCCGGGTGGCGGTGCTGCTGCCGCCGCACTGGCGTACCGCCGCGGTCCTGCTGGGTGCCTGGTC
Source organism: Micromonospora endolithica (assembly GCF_003626595.1). Classification (GTDB taxonomy): domain Bacteria; phylum Actinomycetota; class Actinomycetes; order Mycobacteriales; family Micromonosporaceae; genus Micromonospora; species Micromonospora endolithica. Next base: position 336,033 of record NZ_RBAK01000003.1, read on the forward strand.
GGTCGGGATGGCCGTGTCGTTCCGGCCGCGCGCCACCGCCGGGTTGCCGGTGCTCGAGCCGGGCGGTGACCGGCCGTACGACGCGGTGTTCGTGACGCCGGAACGGCTGGACGACTGGTTGGAGGACGTACCCGAGGGGGCGCACCGCTACCTGGTCGGCACCGGGCCGGTACCGCGCGCCGACGTGCCGGCCGGGTGGCTGGACTGGTCGACCGAGGTGCTGCGGCACGGCGACGACGCACCCGCGTACGCCGCCGTCCGCGCGTCGGACCCGGCGACCCCGGACGGCACCAGCTACGGCGCGTGGGGGAGTCTCGCCGCCGAGGTCGCCGGGCAGATCGGCCTGCGGGCCGGTGACCGGCTGCTGGTCGACGCGACCGAGCACGAGCAACCACTGAAGTGGCTGCTCGCCCCGCTGTCCGCCGGCGCGTCGGTGGTCCTCTGCGCGGACGCCGCGACCGCCGCCGCCCACCGGGCCGCCGAGCGGGCCACCCACGTGCTCTGAGCGGCGCTACTCCCAGCCGGGCCCGCGTCGGTCACCGGTGGGTGGGATGAGGGCCCGCATGTGCGGGTTGTACTCCTCCGGCGGCTCGCCGGCCTCCCAGCGGCGGATCATCTCCGGCAGATGGTCGAAGAACTCGGCGAACTCCGGGTCGCGGTCGCGCACCCCTACCGCCGCAGCACGGACCGCGCGGTAGAAGACCTCGCGGTTGTCCGGTGCCAGCTCCCGGAGGTCCACGCTGGTCAGGCCCATGCCCCGGATTTTCGCCCGCTGGTCGAGCAGCCAGCTGCGGAACGGCCCGTCCGGCAGTTCGGCGGCCAGGTATTCCAGCGCCAGGTCGATGCCCCGGTTGCCGCCGGCGAACGCGCGGCCGTCCTCCAGGATGATGAAGCCCGCCATGGGGACACCCAAGCAGCAGGACCCCCGCGCGGCAATCCCATTCGGTGCTCGAACCCCTCAACAGCGTCCCTGGAAGCCCTGCCGTTACACGGGTAAAAGCCCTGCTCGTAGGCCCTTTTGCCGGTGCTCGGCACGTGTTCTCATACCGAGAGACGACGCCATCGATCCGCACCGTGGCGACCCCGCGTCGACCCCGCACCGCCTCCCTCCTCCGAAAGGTGCACCGATGCACAGGAGACCCCTCTTCCGAATGGCGGTGCTCACCGCCACCGCCGCGACGCTGCTCTCCTCCGGCGGCGCGTACGGCGCGGTGGCGGCGGCGCCGGTCACCGTCCCGTCCGGCGTCGCGGAGTGCGAGCCGGACCCGCACGGGCACGACGTGGCCCGGGTGGCCGAGGGCGCCACTGTCAACGAGCCGGAGTTGTACTCGAAGAACGAGGCCAACGCGTACGGCGTGATCAAGGACGCGCCGCGGCTGCCTGACGGCAGCGTCACCGTGCCGACGGTCTTCCACATGATTGGCGAGAACGAGTTCACCGACGCCGAGAAGGCCCGGTGGAGCACGCTGATCGCCGACCAGATGACGGTGCTCAACGACTCGTTCTCGGGCGCCACGGCCCCGGACGCCGCCGACACGCCGTTCCGGTTCGACCTGGTCGACACCACCTGGACGGTGAACAGCGACTGGTACACGGTGGTGCCCGGCAAGAACGAGCGGGACATGAAGAAGGCGCTGTACACCGGCGACGCCCGCACCCTGAACGTGTACGCGGCGAACATCGGTGGTGGCCTGCTCGGCTGGGCGTACTTCCCGAAGGGTTACAACAACGGCCGGGACTACATCGACGGCGTGGTGCTGCTGGACGAGTCGATGCCGGGCGGCACCGCCGGCAAGTACGCCCTTGGTGACACGCTCACCCATGAGGTCGGGCACTGGCTGATGCTGGAGCACACCTTCGCGCACGGCTGCTCGGCCGCTGGCGACTTCGTCGCGGACACCCCGCGCGAGGCGGCACCGAACTTCGACTGCCCGGTCGGTGCGGACAGCTGCGCCGCGCCGGGGCTGGACCCGATCCACAACTTCATGGACTACACGCAGGACTCCTGCATGAACATGTTCACCCCGGGGCAGGCGGACCGGATGAGCGACGCCTGGGTGGCCTTCCGGGCCGGCGGCGGCAAGTAGTTCCCGGCGGGGCGCTGACGGGTCGCACGCGGCGGCCCGTCAGCGCCCCTTCGCGTCGGCGTCGTCGCGTACGCCGGCGAGCAGGTCGGCGGTGCTGTGCGCCCGGATGCCGGTCGTCGCGCGGTCGGTGAACCGCGCGACGACCGCCCGCACGTGCTGTTCGGCCGGCGCGGCGAGGCCGTCGTAGACCGCCGCGAACAGCTCCCGGGCGGGTTCCCGCAGCCAGCCCGCCGGAAGGAGTTCCAGGGGCAGTCGCGGATCGAGGATGGGGAAGCGCCGGAAGGTGTCCATCACCTCGGTACGCGCCCGTACCGCCGCCGCGCCGTCGACCTGGCCGGCTCGCACCCGGGGCGCCAGCGGTGTCCAGCGGTGCAGGAAGTCCTGGTAGTGCCGGTCGATCGCCGCGACGTCCCAGGCGTCGATGGGGGCACGGTGGCCGGCCGCGGCCACCGGGACCTGCTCGCCGCGGAAAACCGTGACGGCGCCGTCGGTGAGCTGGTCGAGCTGCGCCCGTGCGAGTGGGGTCAGCTCGTACGGCGAGATCCACAGCCCGTCGTACAGCGGCGCGTAGCCGAGCCAGCGGAGCTGCCCGCGCAGGGCCCGCCGCTGCGTGCTCCGGTCCTGGGGCAGTGAGAAGGCGACGATCGTCCAGCGCCCGTCCCAGGCCGTCGCCGAGGTGGTGGAGGCGACGATCCAGTTGCCTCCGGCGGAGAGGTTGGCGGCGGCGACGCGACTGAGCCGGTAGGAACTGTGCCGGCCCTGCCGGCTGCCCTCCAGTACGCCCCGCCGGGCCAGCCGGCTGATCGCGGTGCGCGCGCCGGCCGGGGTCACCCCCATCTCGCTGAGCAGCGCGACGAGTGCGGCGGACGGGAGCACGGCACGGGTCCGCACGGTGTAGTCCGCCAGCAGGGTCACCGTGACGCCCTGGGACGAGTTGCCGACCTGCCGCCGGGGCAGCCGGAGCGGCTGGTCCCCGCCGTCGGGGTAGATCTCCTCGATGTCGAACGGGCCTGCCACCGGCGCTCCTGCTGGCCTCGGGGACGGTGTGCCGACTGTAGACGGAGGGCGCGGCCCATACACCTTGATCGAATTACATCGATTGACACTTGTGTGACCCAGGGGGAAACTAAGTGCCATACGACGCCGCACCGAGCCGGGCAGGGCGAGCCAGAGCCAGAGGCGTGATCACCGCGGGAGTCGGGCGCCCCGCGAGCGGATCGCGCACCCCGTGCAGGTGATCGAAGGAGTCGTCCGTTGAGAATCAGAAGGAAACTGCTGTTCGCCCTGGCCGGGTCGCTGGTGGCGGCCGGCCTGGTGGTGCCCGCGTTCCGACCCGCGTACGCGGCCTCGCTGGCCGAGGTGACCAGCTTCGGGGACAACCCGGGCCGGATGCGGATGCACGTCTACGTGCCGGACAACCGCCCGGCCCGGCCGGCGACCGTGGTGGCCATGCACGGCTGCGGCGGATCGGGTCCCGGCTTCTACTCGGGCAGCGAGTTCGCCCGGCTGGCCGACCAGTACGGATTCATCGTGATCTACCCGTCCGCGACCCAGCAGGCCGGCTTCGGCAACTGCTTCGACGTCTGGTCCGACGCCGCCAAACGTCGGGGCGGCGGCAGCGACCCGGTGTCGATCGTCTCGATGGTCCGCCACGTGCAACAGCAGTACGCCGCCGACCCGGACCGGGTCTACGCCACCGGCAGCTCGTCCGGCGGCATGATGACCAACCACATGCTGGCCCTCTACCCCGACCTGTTCAAGGCCGGTGCCGCGTTCATGGGAGTGCCGTACAACTGTTTTCTCAACGCCGCGGACTACGCGCCCGGAGGCAGCCAGTGCACCGGCGGGACCATGAACCGCACCCCGCAGCAGTGGGGTGACGCGGTCCGCCAGGCGTACCCGGGCTACTCCGGACCCCGCCCGCGCGTGCAGGTGTGGCACGGCACCAACGACACGCTGGTGCCGTACTCCTTGTTGCAGGAGACCATCGAGCAGTGGACGAACGTGTTCGGGCTGAGTCAGACACCCACCTCCACCGACACGCCCCAGGCCAACTGGAACCGGCGCAGGTACGCCGACTCCACCGGCACCGTCCAGGTCGAGGCGTACAGCATCCAGGGCGCCGGGCACAGCCTGCCGTCCGCCGGCATGGCGCTGTCCGCCATCCAGTTCTTCGGCCTGACCAGCCCGCCCGGCCCCACCACGCCGCCGCCGAACCCGACCACGCCGCCGCCGAACCCCACGACGCCGCCGCCGAACCCGACCACGCCGCCGCCCGGCTCGGGCGCCTGCGCGGTGACCGTCGCGGTCAACGCCTGGAACACCGGGCTGACCGAGAACATCACCGTCACCAACACCGGTAGCAGCGCGGTGAACGGCTGGTCCCTGGTCTTCACCCTGCCCGGCGGGCAGACCATCACCTCGGGCTGGAACGCCTCCTACTCCCCGAACTCCGGCCAGGTGACGGCCCGCAACGTCGCCTACAACGCCGCCATCCCGGTCAACGGCTCGGTGACCATCGGCTTCCAGGCCAACCACACCGGCAACCCCGCCCGCCCAGCGTCGTTCAGCCTCAACGGCGCGCCCTGCACCGTCGCCTGACGCCGCCGGCCCCGACCCATCCCCGGTGGTCATCCAGCCGGCGGGTGGTCGGGCCTACGACTCATCCGCCAACCACCCAAAGGACGGACGCCGCCACCCCCTGCTCGGGGGTGGCGGCGTCCGGGCGTGTTCGTCGATCAGAAGACGAACTTGAAGGCGCTCCAGCCACTGCGACCGATCAGGATGTTGGAGGTCGGGTCGATCCAACCGCCCTTGCCGTTGCCGCGGTAGAGACGCAGTTCGCCGGCGGAGTTACGGACGATAACGTCGGCGCGGCCGTCGCTGTTCACGTCACCGGAGGAGAAGATCATGTTCCACTTGTTCCAGCCGGTGCCGATGGTCTCGGGTGCGGTGCCGTTCAGCCAGGCGCCCCGGCCGTTGCCGCGGTAGAGCTTCAGCTCGCCCGCCGAGTTGCGAGCGATCAGGTCGGCGAAGCCGTCACCGTTGAAGTCGCCCGGCGAGAACATCGCGGTGTACTGGTTCCAGCCGCTGGTGCCGATCGTGTCGGGTGCGGTGCCGTTCTGCCAGCCGCCCCGGCCGTTGCCGCGGTAGAGCTTCAGTTGGCCGGCCGAGTTGCGGACGATCACGTCGGCGAAGCCGTCGCCGTTGAAATCACCGGGTGAGAAGATCGACGTGAACGCCTGCCAGCCGCTGCTGCCGATCTTGTCGGGTGCCGTGCCGTTGAGCCACCGGCCCGTGCCGTTGCCCCGGTAGAGGAGCAGTTCCCCGGCGGCGCTCCGGGTGATCACGTCGTTGAGACCGTCACCGTTGAAGTCGCCCGGCGAGAAGACCGCGGTCCACTTGGCCCAACCGGTGCCGATGTTCGTCCGGGTGCCCAGAAGCGTGCCGTCGCCCTTGCCGTTGTAGAGCCAGAGGATGCCGGTGGCGGAGTCGGCCGCGACGATGTCCGGCTTCTTGTTCCCGTCGAAGTCCCAGGTGCGCTTCTGCCGGAACACGACGTCCAGTGCCCGGGCATCCTCCTGCCCCTTGAGCAGGAAGGTCTGGGTCGCCACCAGGGTGTTGTCGGCCAGCGCCCGCTCGGCCGCGGCCAGCAGGTTCGGTGAGTAACCGTCGGTCCTGGCGTCATCGCGGATCTTGGTGATCTGCGTCACGTATCCGGCCAGCTCCTTGGCCGCGGCGATGTCCTCGTCACGCTTGTTGGCCGCCGCGCCACCGGTGAAGATGAAGTCCTTCAACGCCTGGTCGAGCTGCTCGTCGGGGGCGTTCAGCGCGACCTGCGACGCCAGCTTCACCTCGACACCCTTGGCGTTGTTGTGCACGTGGAGCACAAACTGCCGGTTGGGTGCGGCGACCAGTTCGTCGGTCACCGCCAGCAGGAGCAACTGCAACAGGGACTTCTTGGCGGTGGCGAGCTGCTCGGCGGCGAGCCGGGCGGCCAGCTCCGCGTCCGCCTGCGCGATCGCGTCGGCCACGTCCTGGGCGTGCGCGGCGGCCGCGCCGACGGTCAGGAACGCCGTCCAGTCCTCCTGGTCGGTGCCGTCGGCGATCGCGTCCCGGGCAGCGGTCCATACGTGGCTGCCCGCGGTGACCCGCTGCCAGACGCTGAAGATGAAGTCGCGATCGTTCTTCTCGATCAGTGCGGTGTCGGACGGGTCGAGGCCCACCGTCACCGCCACCGACCTGCGCAACGCCTTCGCCCGTTCGGCGATGATCTCGGCCTGCGCGTCGTCGGCCGAGGCCGCGAAGATCCCGACCGTGATGAAGGCGTACGCGGCGTTCGGGTCGTCCGACTCGTACGTCCGGAGCGCCCCGGCCTTGACGAAGCTGCCGTCGCGTGCCTGCCGCCAGATCGAGAAGACGAACTCCTGGTCGTTGAGGACCAGCATGTCGATGCCCGGGTTGATACCGAGCACCCGGGCCGCCGCGACCTTGTCCTCGTCGGTCGCCAGGTTGGTCGGGTCGGCCACAAGGGAGTTGCTCGCGGTGACGGCGCTCGTCGTGGACGGGCTCTGGGCCCACGCGGGCTGACCGGCGACCGTGGTCAACATCACCACGGTTGTCAGGCCCGCGACCACACCGGCAAGATCGGCTCTTTTCAATGACACGTGAGTGTCCCCCCGATTGCTACTACTCGACGAAACGCGCGGCGTGGGCACAGTTGCCCAGCGCGCCGGCCTCCCCCGTTCAGTAACCAGGGGGTAGGCGTCATCAATGTAGACCGTTGCCGGCTCTGGCATCGCCCCCGCTCATCGACGCCCGCGGAGGCGGTCGTCACGGGGCCACGAGATCGTCGGACTTCTGCAAGGCTGTCGGCGCGGAGCGTCATCGATCGACTCCGCAGTCACGACACGGGGGCAGTCCATGTTCAGCATCACCCTTCGCTCTTTCGCGCTCTTCGCCGCATCCACTGTGGTGGTGGGGCTTCCGGTCGCGGTACAACCAGCCGCCGGCGCGACCCCGGCCGTCGCGGCGACGGCCGCCGACCCCACCGACCGCTATCGCGCGCTGGTGCGGCGGCTTGCCGACAACGACCCGCGGTGGGAGGTCCAGACGGCGGCATGGTCGGCCCTGATCAGTGACGTGCCAACCGCGGTCACCGACTTCCTGACCCCGGGTGGCGGGTACGAGAAGGCGCGGGCGCGGGCATCGCAGAACGCGTCGCGAAACAATCTCCTGATCTCCCGGACGATCGCGACGACCACGCCGACGACCTCGCCGATCGTGCATCTCACCGCGGTCCGCGCGTCCCACGGCACGCTGGCCGAGAAGGACCGCTACGTACGCACCGGGCTCAAGGAGGCCCAGGACCTGGACGCGAAGCATTCGCCGGTGGAGCAGGCGAAGCAGCAGGCGCAGCAGGATCGCGACTACGTGGCCGACATCGCGGTGCACGGATCGGGAGCGTGGGTGCGGGCAGCGGCACAGCGGGCGATCCAGAAGGGCACCGACAACGACATCCAGGAGTTCTTCAAGTACGCGTGGGCCAGCGCGGGCGACTGTGACCTGCAGGCGTTCCGGATGAACCTGGTGGAGCAGGACCTGACCTACCGGCACCGGCTGGCTCAGCTGATCGTTCTCGCCGAGCAGGCGCAGCAGGCGTACGAGCAGGCCTCGGAGGCGGCCAAGGACAAGGCGGCCGCGGACGCCAGGTCGGCGTGGACCACGGCGGCCGACACGGCCGCGGCGACGCAGGCTTCCTGGCTGGCCAATCAGCAGCTGGCGGCGACGCAAGCCCAGGCGTGGCAGCAGGTGCGCGACTTCGCGCTGACCGCGAGCACCCAGCAGAACTGGCCGGCGATCGCGGACAAGGCGGCCGGTACCAGCGGGTCATGGACCGACGAGGTCACCTGGGCACAGAACCAGGCCGCCGAGTGGACCGCCCTGTACGAGTCGGCGAAGGCGAGCGCCGAAGCGATCCCCGCCCCGGGCCCGACCTCCTCGCCCAGCCCGGCACCTTCCTCGCCCAGCCCGGCACCCGCCGCCTGAGCTTTCCGTCTCGGACAGCGCACAACCGCACACACGGGGGAACCATGACGCGCGCACGTTTTGCTGCGGTGATCGCGGGTTTGTTGGCAGTCGTCCTGCTGTCACCAGCCGCCAATGCCGCCGTCCCGGTCGCACCGAAGACCGGGTCGGTGGTGAAATCGCTCACCCTCCAGGACTGGATCGCCAGGGCGCAGGCGGCCGAGGTCGAGCGGGAACGGCAACTCGCGGCGGCGACCGATCCGATCGACGACGCCGTACTCAACCGGATGCTGATCCAGGACCTCGCCGACTACGACGAGGACGCGGAGGTGCGTGCCGCCGCGGCCGCGGTGCTGCTGACCGATGACCCCGAGGAGTTCGTCGCGTTCCTCGACAACGCGCTGCCGATCTACCGGGAGGCGGCGGCCGAGCGCCGGAAGCGGGTCGCCGACGCCAACCGTTCGATGGTCCAGGGGTGGGCCGAGACCGGCGGCCCGGTCGTCCGGGAGCGCGCGACCGCGGTGCTTGCCACGAAGGACGACAAGAAGATCGCCGACTTCGTCGCGATCGGGCACGCCGCGGCGATCGCGGCGGACCGACAGGACGAGATCAACGCGGCCGAGCAGGCCAGGACCATCAAGGCGCGGGTCGAGCAACTCGTCGCCTCCGGTGGCTACGAGGTGAGGTCCGCCGGTCAGGCCGCGCTGGACACCGAGGACCCGGCGACCATCGCCGTCTTCTACAACACCGGGTACGCCGCGGCGGCGGCCCGGGACACCACCGCGCAGCAGCAGGTCGAGGCGGCGCTGGCCGCTCGCACCAAGGCCGTCAACGACCTGGCCGATCTGGCCAGCCGGGCCACCCAGGCGGCGAACGCCCGCACCACGATCATCACGGAGAGCGTGACCGCGACCAAGTCGCTGACCATCGCCGCCAACTCCATGGGCCTGGTCAACAAGTACGCCAAGCAGGCCGACGCGATCTATGCGAGCGACCTGCCGATCCGCCGGGCCGGCGGCGCCACCCACACCGCCGACCTGACCAGGCTGCGTGCCGACGCGTGTGCCGAGTCGGCCACCACGACCCGCAACGCCGACCAGACGATCGCCCACGCCGGGGTCGCCACCACCGCGGCCGAGACACTGGTGCGGACCGGGCTGACGCACGGTGTCGAGTGGGTCGCGGTACTGGGTGCGCAGAGCGATGCGGCGACGGCGGCGAAATACGCCGCCGCGACCGCGTGCAGCGCAGCCGAGACGACCGAGGCCGCGGCGAAGGCGCTGGACGCCGACCGGAACGCCACGGTGGAGGCGAACAACGCGGTCAAGTACCGACAGGCCGCCGAGCGTGAGGCCGCGGCCGCGACCAAGCTCGCCGATCAGGCCGAGAAGCTCGCCGCCGCCGCGCGGGCCGCCGAGGCCGACGCGCACCGGGAGCGGCTGCGTGCCGAGCAGGACGCCCGCGACGCGTGGGCGCAGGCGGCCGACGCGCAGAACCACTACCATCGGGCCAAGGCTCAGCGGGACATCGCCCGCCAGCAGACCGCCGTCGCTCTCGCCCAGCAGGCCGCCGCCTACGACGCGGCGCGGCGGGCGGTCGAGCAGCAGAACATCGCCGCCAGCAAGGGTGCCACCGCCAAGACGGCGGCGGACGAGGTCACCAGTTCGATCACCCGGTTCGACGGGCTCGTCAACGAGTCGAAGGCGGCGACGGCGCGCGCCCAGAAGGCGTTCCAGGAGCGCAACGCCAAGGAAGTGAGCTTCGCGGCGTACACGCAGGAGGCGATCGCCAAGAAGGGCACCGCCGAGGGCGACCACGCCGCCCGACAGGCCGCGATCATCGAAGCTCAGCTGCCCGCCGCCCGCGCCGCGGCGGACAGCGCGCAGGCCGCGGCGAACACGGCCGCCGGGGCGGCGGACTCCGCCGGAGCCGCTGCCCAGCGGGCCGGTGCCGCGGCCGAGGCCGCCCGGGCCGAAGCCGCGGCGGCCGCCTCGGCCGCGGCGGCCGCGCGTCGCGACGCTGCCGACGCGGCCGCGGCCGCCGGCCGGGCGATCGCCGACGCGCAGCGCGCCAACGAACTGGCGCGACAGTCGGTGAACGTCGCCCGGCAGGCGCTCGGCCACGCGGCGGCCGCGAAGGCCGACGCCGACCTGACCCGGTCCGCCGCGGACTCGGCGCTGCGCGAGGCGGGAATCGCCTCGTTCCAGAGCCGGGTGGCCGGCCGGGCCGCGATCAACGCCCGAGCCTCGGCGCTGGCGATCGCCGACCCCGCAGCGAAGGCGCTCAGCGTCGCCGAGCAGTACGCCGAGACCGACAACGACGCGGCGATGGCGGTCGACATCGCGAACAGCGCGGTGTTGATCGGCGCCGAGCAGAGCGCCGCCGCCCAACAGCACGCGGCCGACGCGCACGCCGCGGCGGTGCACGCCGCCGAGGAGGCGCTGCGGGCGCAGGAGCAGGTCAAGCCGGCGTACGCGGCGGCACAGCGGGCGGCCGAGGAGGCGGCCCGGGCGGTGCGGGCCAGCAAGGTCGCGATCGACGCCGCGCGGGGCGCCGTGGCCGAGGCGAAAGCCACCGTGGCCGCCGCCGGCGACGCCGCGAGAGCGGCGCAGCAGGCCACCGCGTACTCGAACGCCGCCGAGGGGATGGCGGTCGAGGCCGGGCACGACGCCGCGGTGGCGCGACAGGCGGCCGGCGCTGCCCGGGGCTACGCCAACCAGGCCCAGACCGCCGCCACCAACGCCGCCACCATCGTCAAGCAGATCTCGGCGGCGTCGATCTCGGCGAGCAAGTTCGCCGACGCGATGAAGACGACCGCCGCCGCGATGGTCAAGCTGGCCCAGGACATGCGGACGGCCGTCAAGCAGGTGGCCGACCTGGCGGAGGCGGAGAAGCTGGCTCGCCAGACCTCCTGGATGCAGACCTGGCGGGACTACGTCGAGAAGAAGCTCGACGGCGAGGACTACCCCGACTGGCTGAAGGACTTCTACCGCGGCGAGAGCGAGGCCATCCTCGGCATCGTGGGCGGGGCGTGGCTGACCGGGCTGTGCGCGTTCGGGGCGTCGGGCAACAGCCCCGGCAACACGCCGGATTCCGAAGAAGCCTGCAACATGCTCAAGGACGGCATCAAGGCGCTCATCGACAACCCCGGCTCGCTGATCCACCTGGACGAATGGCGCAACGGGGAGTACGCCAAGGCGCTGGGCATGACGGTGGTCGACCTGCTCACGCTCGAACTGCCGAAGATCGGGAAAGTAACCGCCGGCATCGACCTGCTCAAGGACGGCATGGCGGCGGGTCTCGCCAAGTTGCTCTCCGGTGAACTGCTGGCCGGTCTGAAGGCCCTCGGCACCGACGTGATCGACGCCGCGATCAAGAAGCTCGGCGCGCTCAAGCTCACCAAGCTGCTGGAACTCAACGTCGACCTGCCAAAGAAGATCACGTTCAGCGCGGACGAGCTGAACGCGCTCAAGCTCGTGATCGACGTCAAGGGTTTCCCTGCCGTCGAGAGCGCCCTGAAGGGGCTGGTCGACGGAAAGACCATCCTGGACGGTCTGGAAGACCTGCTGAAGACGTGCGCCGGGGACAGCTTCGCCCCGGAGACCCCGGTCCTGCTGGCCAACGGCGTGACGGCGCCGATCTCGGACATCCGGGTCGGCGACGAGGTGCTCGCCACCGACCCGCTGACCGGCATGACCAGCGCCGAACGGGTCACCGAGCTGCACCGCAACCTCGACACCGAGTTCGCCGACGTCACGATCAGCGGCAGCCGTGGCGACCAGGTCGTCCGCAGCACCCAGCACCACCCGTTCTGGAATGCCACCACCCGCGACTGGACCGACGCCGGTGACCTCCGACCGGGCGACGCGTTGCTCGGGCGGGGTGGCCCGGCGACGGTGACGGCGGTCCAGCGCTACACCGGCAGCCGGATCATGCACAACCTCACCGTTGCCGATCTGCACACCTACTACGTGGTGGCAGGTGGCACGCCGGTCCTGGTGCACAACTGCGTCACGATCAAAACCCCTGCCGATGGCTTCAGCTACTACCACACGGAGACCAGAAGCCTATTCGAGGCGATGCTCGACGCGGACGGCGATCTGACCATGCTGATCAAGGTGGAGGAGGGCAATCCGCACAAGGGTTTTCAGATGTTCGAGATGATGTGGGAACACCTGGGACCCCGGGTGAAGTCGATCACGGGTAACTTCATCGATGACAACCGGGACACGTTCAACTCCGCCTACCGTGCGAACGGCGGGAACAAGGAGGCGGCTGCCTGGGCGACCTGGACCGGCAAGATGTCCTCGCGGCACGGTTTCACCAAGATCGAGTCGATCTACACAGACGGTCCGGATGGAGATTTCACCAAGATCGAAGTCAGGTTCGTCAAGCCATAGGAGGTGCGATGCCGACGAAGGAGCAGTGGGGCGAGATTTGCTCCGGGATCGTGTCTCGGGGTGGTGACGTGGTCGACGTGGCGCGAGAGGTGGCGCGGGTCGCGCCGGAGGACAGGTCAGAGCAGTATGTCGCTGTCGTAGCTCTTCGGGACGTCTGCGGACTGCGGGTTGCGCAGATGACCGAGATCCTGCGGTGGCTCAGCGGAGATCTCGCCGAGGATGAGCTCCGCAACCTGGTACCGCTCGGCCCACAACCGCGGGCGTAGGGAAGCGTTACCCACCGGTCGGTTCCGCTACCGGAGTCGCACAGGGGTGGAAGGTCGGTGCACGGCCGACCTTCCACCCAAGGCTGACACCGCGTATCCGTTGTCGAAGGTGTCCCGGCAGACTGTCGGCTCGGCCTGGCCCTGCCGTGAGCCGCCTCGAAGACCACTCACGGCAGGTGCCAGAGCCAGGGTTGAGCCGGCGTTGACACGAGCAGGCGCATCGACCCATGCAGGCCGCCGAGGACGGCATGAGCCTCGACCACCACGTCCTGCGGAGGCTCAGCGCCGCCTGATCGGTGCGGGGCGGTCGACCGAGCGCGGCCTCCCGCCCCAGCATGCCGTACGTGGCCCGAGCGACCGGCTGACTCATCTACGACATCAGCTCGAAAGTGCCCGAGACGACCGTCCGCCCGAGGGCGCGACGGGTCAGTCGAGCGAGGGCAGCGAGGGGCCCAGGACGTCGTCCGCGTCCACGATCGTGTACGCGTACCCCTGCTCGGCCAGGAAGCGCTGCCGGTGTGCCGCGTACTCGGTGTCGATCGTGTCCCGGGAGACGACGGTGTAGAAGTGCGCCTGCCGGCCGTCGGCCTTCGGCCGCAGCACCCGCCCCAGCCGCTGCGCCTCCTCCTGCCGGGAGCCGAACGTGCCGGAGACCTGGATCGCCACCGCCGCCTCCGGCAGATCGATCGAGAAGTTTCCCACCTTCGAGATCACCAGGGTGCGGATCGCGCCCGAGCGGAACGCGTCGAACAGCCGCTCCCGTTCCTTGTTCGTGGTGGAACCCTGGATGATCGGGGCGTCCAGATATTCGCCGAGCTGGTGCAACTGGTCGAGGAATCCGCCGATGACCAGCACCTGCTCCTGCGGGTGCCGCTCCACGAGTGCGCGAACCACCGGCATCTTCGTCCGGGCGGTCGCCGCCATCCGGTAGCGCTCCTCGGCCTCCGCCGTCGCGTACGACATGCGTTCCGCGTCGGTCAGGGTCACCCGGACCTCGGTGCACTGGGCCGGGGCGATCCACCCCTGCGACTCGATGTCCTTCCACGGCGCGTCGTACCGCTTGGGGCCGATCAGGCTGAACACGTCGCCCTCCCGCCCGTCCTCGCGTACCAGAGTGGCGGTCAGGCCCAGCCGGCGGCGGGCCTGGAGGTCCGCGGTGAAGCGGAAGATCGGCGCGGGCAGCAGGTGCACCTCGTCGTAGACGACCAGGCCCCAGTCGCGGGCGCCGAACAGGTCCAGGTGGGTGAACGCGCCGCCGCGCCGCGAGGTGAGCACCTGGTACGTGGCGATGGTGACCGGGCGGATCTCCTTGCGCTCGCCGGAGTACTCGCCGATCTCCTCCTCGGTCAGCGACGTGCGGGCGATCAGCTCCCGCTTCCACTGCCGGCCGGCGACCGTGTTGGTGACCAGGATCAGCGTGGTGGCCTTCGCCTCGGCCATCGCCGCCGCGCCGACCAGCGTCTTGCCGGCGCCGCAGGGCAGCACCACCACACCCGACCCGCCGGCCCAGAACGCCTCCACGGCCTCCCGCTGGTAGGACCGCAGCGTCCACGGCTTCGACCCGTCCTTGCCGTCCGTGGCAAGGTCGATGGGGTGCGCCTCGCCGTCGACGTAACCGGCCAGGTCCTCCGCGGGCCAGCCCAGCTTGAGCAGCGCCTGCTTGAGCCGGCCCCGCTCGGACGGGTGCACCTGGATGGTGTCGTCGTCGAGCTTGGTGCCGAGCATGCCGGCGAGTTTCTTGCTCTTGGCCACCTCGATCAGGACCACCCGGTCCAGGGCACGCAGCACCAGGCCGTGGGCCGGGTCGTTGGCGAGCTGGAGCCGGCCGTACCGGTCCATCGTCTCGGCCACGTCGACCAGCAGCGCGTGCGGGACCGGATAGCGCGAGTACTTGAGCAGCGCGTCCACCACGCCCTCGGCGTCGTGGCCGGCGGCCCGCGCGTTCCACAGTCCCAGCGGCGTCAGCCGGTAGGTGTGCACATGCTCGGGGGAGCGCTCCAGCTCGGCGAAGGGTGCGATGGCCATCCGGCAGGCCTGCGCGTCGGGGTGGTCGATCTCCAGCAGCAGCGTCTTGTCCGACTGCACGATCAGGGGTCCACCGCTCACGCCCGCGCCTCTTTCCTCGTCGGTGTCGGCCACCGAACCGGCGCTTGACCGGCCCCGGACCGACCATCCAGTGTTGCACGCATCCGGCGCACGCCGAGAAAACCGCGCAACGAGGCAACCAGCACCCGGCCCCGGACGTCTAGCAGGGTGACAGCTGTCTCACCGGGAGGCGCCATGACGCACATCCGAAACACCGTTCGGGTCGTCGCCCTGGCAGCGGTCATGCTGGTCGGGGCCGGTGCGTGTGCGTTCGATCCGCGGGCCGACGGTGGCCGGGGCGGGGGATCCGTCCCGGTCGGTGCCGCGGAGCGGGGAACGGGGGCGAGCGACACGCCCGGTCCGGACCGGGAGACCCGGGCCGCCGACACCCCGAAGCCGAAACCCACCCGCAGCCGGACCGCGCCGAGCCCGCGCGCCCCGGAGCCGAGCCGCACCGCGCCGAGGCCGCGGCCGTCGCCGTCCGCGAAGGGTTGCCCGCAGGGCGAGTACCAGCGCGCGGTGGAGACCTACCTCACCCGCCTCGGCGGGTTCGGCACGATCACCGTCGACGGCCGGCAGTCGGCCGCCGACTGCGCCGCGATCAAGAGCTTCCAGCGGCGGTACGACATCCGCCCGGTCCAGGGCCGCGCCGGACCGACCACGTACGACGTGGCCAAGCGGCTCGCCACCACCGACACCGACGCCTGCGGCGCGGGTTCCGGCACCACCTTCTGCATCGACCTGACCCGGCAGACCACCTGGGTGATGCGCAACGGGCGGGTCCTGGAGAAGCCGACCGTGACCCGGACCGGGATGCCCGGCTACCGCACCCCGGCCGGCACGTTCAGGATCAACTACCGGAACGTGAAGGAGTGGTCCAACCCGTACGAGGTGTGGTTGCCGTACTGGCAGCACTTCACCCAGGGAATGGGCTACCACGAGACCACCACCTACCTGCACGACAAGGCGATCGGCTCGCACGGCTGCGTCAACCTGCTGCACGACGACGCGGTGCGCTACTGGAAGTTGGGCAAGGTCGGCTCCCGGGTCGTGCTCATCGGCCGGCGTCCCGGCACCTGAGCACCGCACACCTGGTCCGTTCCGGGTTTTAACCCCTGTCACTTCGGTCCCTGCCCTGCCACGCTGGACGTCAGGGCGCGGGACGGACGGGGAGGCGGGATGACGGTCGACCGGGACACGATCCGGGAACAGGACCACCAGCAGAGCCGCGGGCTGAGCCACGAGCAGGGTTTCCCGTTGGACGAACCGGCCGAGGTCACCACCGCGACCGTGGTCGGCTACACCATCGCCGCGGTGCTGTTGACCGGCTGGTTCCTCTTCGGCTGGCTGGTGCAGCGACAGGGCTTCGTCGCCTCGGTGGGAGAGACCGCCGGCACCGCCTTCGGGCTGCTGCTCGCCGTCGCCATCGTCGGGACGGTACGCCAGAGCCGGCGCTGACCGGCCCCGCTCACTCCTCCAGCACCGCGGCGGTGATCCGGTGCAGGGCGAACGTGTGCAGCATCTCGGTCCGCTCGTCCTCGGCGCGCAGGTAACCCGCCCCGATCGACACCGGCCGCACCAGCCGCGACGCGGTCGCCCCGTGTGCGTCGACGTAACCCACCCAGACCAGCGCCTTGTCCCGTACCGCCTGCTGGAGCACCGCCAGCGCGTCGCTGTGGGTGTGCGCGGGCGTCGGGCGGGTGGGTGTACCGCCCCGGACGACCGCCGGGGCGCGCCGGGCCGCCCGAGCCGCCGCGTCGCCCCGCCGGATCTGCTCCACCACACCGAGCAGCCGGGGCAGGGACAGTTTCGGGCCGGTCAACGGGTCGACCGTGCGGGTCGCCACCGACACCCGGGCCGGGGCGCGCCGGTTCTTCGGGCGGGACAGCACCGCCGAGCCGGCGGCGTCCTCGGGCACCGGGGCGTACCCGGCGTCGCGCAGGGTGAGCAGCATCCGGTTCACCTGGTAGGGGGTGGCCAGCACGGTCGGGGCCAGCCGACGAAACGCCAGCGGTTCCAGCCGCTTGTCGGCGAGCACCTCGGCGAGCAGTGCCTCGTCGTCGCTGCGCACGTACGCCCCGGCGGAACCGACCCGCAGCCCGCCGTGCTTGCGCGCCACGTCGTCCACCAGGTAGGTCAGACCCTGCGGTACCGGGGTGCGGGAGCGCCGCCGGAACAGCCCGTGCAGGTCGTCGGCCGAGTAGCCGGCGTCCAACGCGCGGCGCACGCTCGCCGGGGTGACCCGGTGCACGCTGGCCCCGCCCGCCGACTCGTGCTCGGCCACCACCTCCAGCTCGGCGGCGAGCGCCGGGTCGGGCGGGCCGGGCACCACCACGGTCAGGTCGGCCTGGACCAGGAAGTGGTCCACCGGGGCGGGCAGCAGCGCGTCCAGCGCCCGCACGGCGGTCGACGGGTCCCCGCTCTCGGTGTCCGCCCGCAGCCCGAGCGGGTCGTCGGCGCCCCGCTCGTCGGCCGACGTGACGTCCGCCAGCAGCAGCCGCCCGTACGAGGTGAGCGCCCCCAGCCCGGTCACGCCCAGCGTGGCCGCCTCGGCCAGCACCTCCCGATGCGCGGTCTCCCGCCCCCGGGCGCGGCGCGGAGCCCGCCAGTCGAGCAGCTCGAGCACCTCCTCCGGGGTGGGTGCGGTGGCCGGTTCCAGGTCGGCCAGTACGCCGAGGACGGCCCGTCGGGCGGCCGGCGCGCCGGCCCGTTCCGCCTCGGCGGAGAGCACGGCGATCGGGCGGTCCCGGTCGTCGCGCTGCCCGACCAGACCGGCCTGGCGGGTCATGGTCAGCCAGGCCCGGCCGAGCTGTTCCCAGCGCTGGGCCAGTGACACCGCCCGCCACACCTCGTAGCCGCCGGTGGGCAGGACCTGCTGGTCGGCGCCGTACCGGCCGGTGGTCGCGCCGGGCAGGTCCATCTCACCGACCAGGCCGGCCGCGTACGCCACCTCCAGCAGCAGCGCCGCCGCCGACTCGTCCAGCCCCACCGCGCGGGCCAGCCGGCGCAGGTCACGCACGCCGAGGCCACCGGAGCGGAGCACCGGCGCGGGTTCGGCGGCGAGCTGTTCCAGCAGCGCCTCGGTCTGGCGTACCGCCTCCATGGTCTGCCCGGCCCCCGCGGAGTCGGCGGCCTTCGGCTCCCGCGGTGCCGCCGCGACCGGCGGTGCGGCGGTGCGCAGCGCGCCCAGCGGGCCGGTGTCCCGGCGCAGCAGCAGCCCGACCTCCCGGGGCAGCTCGACGGTGCCGGCCGCACCGGTCTTCCCACCGGAGACCGGCACCAGCAGCCGGTGGTCGACCAGCCAGCGCACCGGGGATCCGGTCGGCGCGCCGCCGTTGGTGGCGTCCGGTGGCAGGTCGTCCTCGCCGCCGACCGGCGGCGCCAGCAGCGCGCCGGGCGGGACGCTGCCCACCGGCGGGCCGGCGGCGAGCCGGTCCAGGATCGCCCGGGCCGACGGCGGGGCCGCCAGCAGCGTCCGCCGCAGCTTCGCCGGGTCGGCGCAGAGGGCCGCCGTCCGCAGGTCCAGCTCCGCCGCCGGTCGGCCGAGCCCCGCCGGGTACGGGGACAGCTCGTCGATGCCACCCACCAGGTGCAGGGCGGTGTCCGGGCCGTACAGCAGGAGCAGCCCGCGCAGTCGGTGCACCGCCGCGCGCACCTCGGCGGGTGCCGGCGGGCGTGGTCCGGTGGTGGCCATGGTCTGCACCCCGTCGACCGAGGTGGTGCCGTTCTCCGGGTCCCGGGTGAGTCGGGCGGCGTCGAGGATCAGCAGGGTGAACTGGTCCAGCCCGTCCAGGGCGCGCGCCACCGACACCCGGGACTGGGCCCGGATGGCGAGCGCGGACAGGTCGGCCGGCACGGGTACGACGAGGTCGGGCCGCGCCTGGAGCAGCGCGGCGAGCGCCTCGTCCGGCAGGGCCCGCAGGTGATCGGCGAGTGAGGTGGTCATCGTCGTTCCACGCTAGCCCGCCGGTGGGACTTCCCGCTTCTCGACTAGGTTCGGCCCATGCCTGTCCTGACGGTCGGATTCGACCTCGACATGACCCTGGTCGACTCCCGCCCCGGCATCGCCGCCACCTACCGGGCACTGACCGCCCGCACCGGCGTGCACGTGGACGCCGACCTCGCCGTGTCCCGGCTGGGGCCGCCGCTGCGCACCGAGATCGCCCACTGGTTCCCGGCGGAGCAGGTGGAGGAGGCCGTGCTCGTCTACCGCGAGCTCTATCCGGCGTACGCGATCACGCCGACCGTGCCGCTGCCCGGCGCCCGGGCCGCCCTGGACGCGGTACGGGCGCGCGGTGGACGGGTGCTCGTCGTCACCTCCAAGATCGGGCGGTTGGCCCGGCTGCACCTGGACCACCTGGGACTGGTCGTGGACGAACTCGCCGGTGACCTGTTCGCGGAGGAGAAGGCGACCGCGCTGAAGGCGAACGGGGCCACCCACTACGTGGGCGACCACGTCGCGGACATGGTGGCGGCGGCAGCGGCCGGCGTACCCGGGATCGGCGTGGCGACCGGCCCCTGCGCGGCGGATGAGCTACGCGCGGCCGGTGCGGACACGGTGCTCGATGATCTAGGCGGATTCCCGGCGGCGCTGGACCGGATGATCCGGTTAGCCTTGGAGCAGTAGACGTATCGAGCGAAGCAGGGGTTTCACGTGCCGACGGGTCGAGTGAAGTGGTTTGACGTGGCCAAGGGATACGGGTTCGTCACCAGCGACGAGGGTGGCGACGTGTTCCTGCCGAAGGCCGCGCTGCCGGCGGGTGTCACCGAGCTCAAGGGCGGGCAGCGGGTCGACTTCAGCGTGGTGGACAGCCGCCGGGGTGCCCAGGCGATGGGGGTGAAGCTGCTGGACGCGCCACCGTCGGTGGCGGAGCTGCGCCGCCGGCCGGCGGAGGAACTGCACGGCCTCGTCGAGGACATGATCAAGGTGCTGGAGGCGAAGGTCCAGCCGGACCTGCGCCGGGGTCGTTTCCCGGACCGGAAGACCGCCCAGAAGGTCGCTCAGCTGGTCCACGCGGTGGCGCGCGAGCTGGAGGTCTGAGGGACGAGCCCGGCGTCGGTGGCCCGACCGAGCAGCGCCTCCACGGCGGCGAATCCGGCGGCACCCAGGTCGGCGGTGAACTCGTTGACGTAGAGCCCGATGTGCCGGTCCACCACGTCGGGCTCCATCTCCTGCGCGTGCGCCAGCACGTACTGCCGGCTCGCCGCCGGGTCGGCCCACGCCCGCCGGACGGACTCGCGGATCCACCCGGCGGCGGCCTCCGGGTCGACCGTGCCGCGCCGGGCCAGGATCGCGCCGAGCGGAATCGGCAGCCCGGTGCCGGCCTCCCACCACTCGCCGAGGTCCACCAGCGCGGTCAGTCCGTGCCGGGGGTAGGTGAACCGTGCCTCGTGGATGACCAGCCCCGCGTCGTACCGCCCCGCGGCCACGCCCGGCATGATCTCGTGGAACGGGACCACCTCGATCCGGGCCGGCGGCCGGTCCGCCGACCAGAGCCGGAACAGCAGGTACGCCGTGGTGCGGTCACCCGGCACCGCCACCGTCGCACCGGTCAGGTCGGTGTCGCCGGCCGAGCCGGTGTCGTCGGGGCGACGGTCGCCGCCGCGGGTGAGGACGAGCGGGCCGCAGCCGCGGCCCAGCGCTCCGCCACAGGGCAGCAGGTGGTAGTCCTCCAGCAGCCACGGCAACGCCGCGTAACTCACCTTGACCAGGTCGAAGGCCCCCCGTTCGGCGGCCGTGTTGGTGACATCGACGTCCGCGTACGTCACCTCGACCGGCGGTGCACCGGGCACCTGGCCGTGCACGAGGGCGTGGAAGACGAACGTGTCGTTGGGGCAGGGCGAGATCGCCAGGGAGAGCGCCACGCACCCACCGTAGCTCCGCCCCCGCCCCCGCCCCCGTCCTCGCCCCTCCCGGCTTCCCGGCTCTCCGGGTCTCCTGGCCTCCGGCCTCCCGGTCCCGGGTCCTGGGTCTCCTGGCCTCCCGGGCCTTTCAGGGCTCCCGGCCCCGGCGCTTCGGTCTCCGGCCGGGTCGGCGGCGACATGCGTGTCGCAGGTCCTTTCGAGCTGATGTCGTGGATGAATCGCGACCGGCGCGACAATTCGGCCCCCGCCTCTGCCCGCCGACCAGGGCTCCCCACCGCCTGCCCGCCGAGCAGAATCGCCCAGGCCGCCCAGGCCGGTTTTCTGCGTGATGACGTTCGTGACTCAGCTCGAAAGGGGCCTGCCTCACTACCCGCTCCTCCGCGGACAGATGCGCTTTCCACAGGTTTATCCACAGGATGGCTCGGCCTGTTGAACGTCGTGGGCGGGCCCACGACCATGGTGGGGTGGACGATGTCGAACCGGGCGGGCCGGGAGGGTTGGCGGCGACGCTGCGCGCGCTGCGCCGGCGGGCGGATCTGAGCCAGCGGGAACTGGCCGAGCGGGCCGGCGTACCGCAGGCGACCCTGGCCCGGATCGAGGCGGGGCGGACGGGTGATCCTCGATACCGGACGGTGGAGTCACTCGTCCGCGCGGCAGGCGGGCGGGTGTCCGTCAGCGTGTCGGTCCCGCGTCCGCCGGCCGACGCGGCGACTGCCGACGCCGCATCTGCCGACGTCGTGACTGCCGACGTCGTGACTGCCGACGCCGCATCTGCCGGCGACGCGCTTTCGGCGGTGCCGCACGACGAGCTGCGGGACGCGGCGGGGCGTCGTTACCCGGCGCACCTGGACGTCTGGGAGGTCCGCGAGCCACGGGACTGGCCCGGCGCCTGGTGGGCCGCCTGGTACAACCTGCCGGAGGCGTTGTGGCCGCTGCGACCGCCGGCGGCGAGCTACCACCGGAACCGTGATTACCGGGACCAACGCCGGTGGGGCGAGGAGGTGCGGCGGACGGTACGGGTCCGGCGGGTGACCGGGGCGGGGTTGCCGGCGACGTCGTGGCGCTTCGTGGCCGAGCTTCCCGACGGCGAACTGGTCGGCGAGTTGCGGGCCCACGAGCGCAGCCCGCACCTGCGGCACGGGGACCCACCGAGCGGGGAGCGCGAACTCGTCCTCGACGGGGTGCTCGTCGCCGACCGCTACCGGCAGCTCGGGATCGGCCGGCGGTTGGTGCTCCGGGCCACCGACGAGATGGCCCGGGTCGGCATCCGCACGGCCCACGCCATCGCCGAAGGGCCGGCGGTCGGCCTGCTGCGCTCGTGCGGGTTCGCCCTGCGGGCGAGCAGGCCGTGGAGCATGCGGCTCGACCGGACGGACCGGGAGGGCGGGAACCGGGCCCGATCAGTTCCCGGCGGTGGTGACCGCCGGTAGCGCGGCGGAGGCGACCGTCAGGGCCTGGAGGGCCTCGTGGAGACGCCAGGCGGCACGGTCGCGCGGCCCGATCGGGTTCGAGATCGTCCGCAGCTCGACGAAGGGCACAGTGGCCTGGGCGGCGGCGACGGCCACCCCGTACCCCTCCATGGCCTCGGCCACCGCGTCCGGGTGTCGCCGACGCAGCTCCGCGGTGCCGGCGGTGGTGCCGGTCACGGTGCTGACCGTGAGTATCGGACCGACCGTGGCGTCCGGAAGGCCGGCCCGCAGCGCGGCCAGCAGGTCGCGGTCGGCGGTGAGCGTGGTGCCCGCCCCCAGCAGTTCCGCCGGCATGCCGAGCCGGTCCACCGGGATGAAGCCGTCCGGCGACTCGGCACCCAGGTCGGCCGCGATCGCGCTGCTGCCGAGCACCGTCCCGGTGACCGCGACGTGGTCGGTGAAGCCGCCGGCCACACCCGCGCTGACCACACCGGCGTACGGGCGACCGCCGGCCTCGGCGAGCGCGAGCAGCCGGGCGGTCGCCGCGCCCGCCACCGCCGGCCCCACCCCGACCGGCACCACCGTCGCCGCACCGTCCGGCAGGCCCGCGCGGACCGCGTCGGCCTCGGCCGGAACGGCCGTGACCACCAGCAGAAGCGTCATGGCAGCGGACCTCTCGTCTCGCGCCGGGTGTCGTCGTCCGTCGCGCCCGGCCCGCCCACCGCCGAGGAGGGCCGGTAGATGTGGTAGCCGGGCGGTGCCAGATCGGCCGCAGCCCCGTCGTCACCCCGGGCCGGTGCCGGTGCGGCCTGCGCCGGCGAGGTCGGGGTCGGCGAGGTGGGCGCCGGTGAGGTGGGCGTCGGGTCGTCCTCGACCGGGCCGACGTGTGCCGGGTCGGCCGGGTCCGACTCGTCCTCGGTCAGCTCGTCGTCCGCCAACGGTCGTCCGACCAGCTGTTCCGCGCGCAGCCGCCCGGCCATCACCACACCCCGGGCGGCGGCCAGGGCGGCCACACCGGCGGCGACGGCGATGCCGATGCGGCCGTCGAACGGTACGAGGCCGAGGCCGCCACCGGCGACGAAGGCCAGCATCAGCACCGTCTCCGAGTGCGCGAACGAACTGGCCCGCAGCCGTTCCGGGATCCGTTCCTGGATCGACGCGTCCACGGCCAGCTTGGCGATCCCGCTGGTCAGCGCGGTGACGAGGCAGAGCAGGGCGACCATCGGCAGGGAGAACTTGAGGGCGGTGAGCACCGCCACCCCGGCCACGATGATCATGCCACTGGACTGGATCGCGGCCGGCCGGTGGATGCGCAGCCGGGTGCCGATCGCGGTGGCCAGGAAACTGCCCACGGCGAGGCCACCACCGACCAGCCCGAGTGCGCCCTCGTCGCCCAGGTCCCGGCCGAACACCACCGTGGTCAGGTCCCCCGCCTTGATCGCGAAGGCGAGGAAGAGCAGCAGGAAGCCGTACACCGCGCGCAGCGTCGCGGCGCCCACCAGGGTCGCGATCACCAGTCGCCCGGCGGGTCGGCCCCGGCCGAGCGGCCGGTCCCCGGCCCGCCGCCCGAGGGCCCGCAACGGCCGGGGTACGCGTTCCGGCGGCTCCGAGTCCGCCTTCGGCGGCAACCGTAGGGAGATCACCATGCCGACCAGGAAGATGACCGAGGCGACCCGGAGCGGCCACTGCGGGCCGAACCAGAAGGCGGCCAGCCCGATCGGCGCCACCAGCGCGCCGGCAACCGTCCCGTACACGCTGGCCCGCGCGCCTACCTGGGACAGGCCGAGCCCCTCCGGGAGCAGTCGGGGGACGGCGGCCGAGCGGGCCACCCCGTACGCGCGGGAGAGCGCCAGCACCCCGAACGCCGCCGGATAGAGCCCGAAGCCGTGGATGTAGTCGGAGATCAGCCAGGCCAGGAAGGCCCGGCCGAGCATGGTGGCGGCCAGCGCGTACCGCCGGCCGTGCCGGAAGTGGTCGAGCAGCGGGCCGACCACCGGGGCGAGCATGGCGAACGGCACCATGGTCACCAGCAGATAGAGGGCGACCTTGCTGCGCGCCTCGCCCAACGGAACGTTGAAGAAGATCGTCCCGGCCAGGCCGATGGCGATCAGCGTGTCCCCGGCGCAGGAGATCGCGTGCAGGTCGAAGAGCCGGACCATGCCCACATCCCCGCCGGCGCCCCGGGCGCGGGCCCGGCCGGCCCGGCGGGTCATCCAGCGGCCACTGCTCATCGAGCCGCGCAACAGCAGGCGGACGGCCTTCACCCCCGTGCCGACGGTCTGCCCGAGAACGGACCGCCCGGAGCGGGAGAACAAAGGCATGTGCACCATCCTCGCCCATCGGATCGGCGCTCGCCGCACCACCGGCGGAGAACATCTGGAGGGAGTGCCTGTCGGTCCGCCGTAAGCATGGGGAACAATGGTCGGGTGACCAGGCCCGCCTCCGCTCGTGCCGCCCGCCTCGACCAGGTCTGCGCCGCCGCCGTCGACGTGGCGCGCGACGCCATCACCGAGGTCGACCCCTCCGACGTCGGCGACCACCTCCAGGCGGTGGCCGAGGGCGACCGCCTCGTCACGCACTACTTCGAGTGCCGGCTCGCCGGCTACCGCGGGTGGCGCTGGGCGGTCACCGTCACGCGGGTGCCCCGCAGTCGTACGGTGACGATCTGCGAGACGGTGCTCCTTCCCGGCCCGGACGCGCTCCTCGCGCCGGGTTGGCTGCCCTGGCAGGAGCGGCTCAAGCCGGGCGACCTCGGCCCCGGTGACCTGCTGCCCACCCCGTCGGACGACGAGCGGCTCCAGCCCGGCTACCTGCTCTCCGACGATCCGGCGGTCGAGGAGACCGGCTGGGAGCTGGGCCTCGGGCGGGCCCGGGTGCTGTCCCGGGAGGGGCGCGCCGACACGGCCCAGCGGTGGTACGACGGCGAGCACGGTCCCTCGGCGGCGATCTCGGTGTCCGCCCCACGGGCGGCCCGCTGCGGCAGCTGCGGTTTCTACCTGCCGCTCGCCGGTGCGCTGCGCCAGGCCTTCGGCGCGTGCGGCAACTTCTACGCCCCCGACGACGGTCGGGTGGTCAGCGCCGACCACGGTTGCGGCGCCCACTCGGAGACCCTGATCGAGACCGGCGAGTCGCCGGTCGAGGAGATGCCGACGGTCTACGACGACAGCGCGGTGGAGGCGGTCCCGGTCAGCCCGGCGACCACGTAGCTCAGCGTCCGGCGCGGCGGCGGCGACGGTGGGCGTCGTGCCGCATCATCACCGCCAGACCGGGGAAGCCCCACAGGAAACCGGCGAGGCAGGTCCACAGCCAGTTCTCGTGATCGTTGGCGGACAGCCAGTCGCGGAAGAACACCAGCAGCACGAGTCCGGCGACCGCCCAGGCCACCAGTCCGGCGAGGGCGAACGGCACCATCGGCGGGTCGAGCGGCTCCGGCCGCGGCTGCTGCTGCTTCGGCACGCGGCAAGCGTACGCGATCGAGTTTCCCTGTCCGCCGCTGATCTGGGACGATGCGGCGCGACAACGGATGATCACCTGCGAGGGACCCGATGGCAGTAGCCCCGCCCGACAACGGCACACCGTCCGCAACGCCGCGGAACGGTTTCGACCGCTACTTCGAGATCTCCGCCCGTGGCTCGACGATGAGCCGCGAGGTCCGCGGTGGACTGGCGACGTTCTTCACGATGGCGTACATCGTGGTGCTCAACCCCCTGATTCTCGGTGCGGCCGCCGACGGTGACGGTCAGAAGCTGCCGATCCCCGCGCTGGCGGCGGCGACCGCGCTGGTCGCCGGGCTGATGACGATCCTGATGGGCGTGGTCGGCCGGTTCCCGCTGGCGCTGGCCGCCGGCCTCGGCGTCAACGCGCTGGTGGCGTACGAGATCGCCCCGGAGATGACCTGGGCGGACGCGATGGGCCTGGTGGTGATCGAAGGTGTGATCATCGCGGTCCTGGTGCTGACCGGGCTGCGCACGGCGGTGTTCCGCTCGGTGCCCACCCAGATGAAGACGGCGATCGGTGTCGGCATCGGCCTGTTCCTGACCATCATCGGCCTGGTCGACGCCGGCTTCGTACGCCGGACCGAGGGCAACACCACCGTGCCGGTCGGCCTGGGCATCGGCGGCAAGCTGGTCAGCTGGCCGATGCTGGTCTTCGTGGTGGGTCTGCTGCTGACCCTGGTGCTGGTGGTCCGCAAGGTCCGGGGCGCGATCCTGATCGGCATTCTCGCCTCGACCGTGCTGGCGATGATCGTCGAGGCGACGGGGAACATCGGTCCGTCGTTCGTCAACGGTGAGCCCAACCCGAAGGGCTGGGCGCTGAACGTCCCGGCGCTGCCCACGAACCCGTTCGGGGTGCCGGACCTGTCGCTGCTCGGGAACTTCAACGTGTTCGACTCGTGGGCCCGGGCCGGCTGGGTCGTCGTGCTGATGTTCATCTTCACCCTGCTGATCACCGACTTCTTCGACACCATGGGCACCATGGTCGCCGTCGGTCAGGAGGGCGGCATGCTCGACGAGCAGGGCACCCCGCCGCGGACGAAGGAGATCCTGCTGGTCGACTCGATCGCCGCGGCCAGCGGTGGCGCGGCGAGCGTGTCCAGCAACACGTCGTACATCGAGAGTGCCGCCGGTGTCGCGGAGGGTGCCCGGACCGGCGTGGCCAACCTGGTCACCGGCGTGCTCTTCCTGCTGGCGATGTTCCTCGCGCCGCTGGTGGAGGTCGTGCCGTTCGAGGCCGCGTCCACCGCGCTGGTCGTGGTCGGCTTCCTGATGATGACCGCGGTGCGGACGATCGACTGGTCGGACTACGAGATCGCGATCCCGGCGTTCCTCACGATCGTGTTGATGCCGTTCACCTACTCGATCTCCAACGGGATCGGGGCCGGCCTCATCGCCTACGTCGTGGTGAAGCTGGCCAAGGGCAAGGCCCGGGAGATCCACCCGCTGCTGTACGGCGTGGCCGCCCTGTTCGTGCTGTACTTCCTGCGCGGGCCGATCGAGTCCGTGGTGCTGTGACGTGTCTCGTTCCGGGCCGGACTACCCGGCCCGGAACGGGGCAAACCCCCTCGTGAGCATGGTCATATCGGATGTCGTTAGCCAGGCTCATTAGTTAGGCTAACTATCGTGACGGAGCGGACGGTGACGGCGGAACGCGTGCCACCGGCGCAGCTGGCACCCCAGTTGCGTGATGCGATCATGCGGCTCAACCGGCGGGTCCGCCAGGCCCGGCCGGTCGGCGACCTCACGGTCACCCAGCTCTCCGCGCTCACCAGCCTCCGGCTGGCGGGCGCGCTGACGCCCCGGGAACTGGCCGATGTCGAACGGGTGCAGCCACCGACGATGACCAAGATCGTCGCGAAGTTGGAGGAACGCGGTCTCGTGCGGCGTACCCCCCATCCGACCGACGGCCGGCAGGTCATCCTCGCGGCGACCGATTCAGGCGAGGCGGTGCTCGACCAGTTCGAGCGCGTCCGCGACGAGTGGCTGGCCCGCCGGCTGGCCGACCTGGACGAGACCGATCGGGACACGCTGCACCGCGCGGCGGAGATCCTGCACCAGCTCGCCCGCGCCTGACCGCGCCACCGCGTCCGTGCCGTCCGACGGCGATGACGTGTACGCGAGGAGGCGCACCAAGAGTGCAGGCGAAGCTGAGCACGATGTTCCAGTCCCTACAGGTCCGCAACTACCGGCTCTTCGCGACCGGGCAGCTGATCAAACTGATCGGCGTCTGGATGATGTTCATCGCGCAGGACTGGCTCGTCCTCGAGCTCTCCGGCAACTCCGCCACCGCCCTCGGCGTGGTCGTCGCGCTCCAGTTCACCCCCGTACTGCTGCTCACCCTGCTCTCCGGACGCCTCGCCGACCGGTACGACAAGCGGATGCTGCTCTTCGTCGCCAACGCCTTCTGGACGGTGCTGGCGCTGGCCATGAGCGTCCTGGTGGTCACCGGCCTGGTGCAGCTGTGGCACGTGTTCACCTTCGCCGCCCTGCTCGGCGTCGCCAACGCGGTGGAGACCCCGGTCCGCCAGGCGTTCGTGTCCGAGTTGGTCGGCACTCCGCTGCTGCCCAACGCGCTGTCGCTGAACGCGGCCACCTTCAACTCGGCCCGGATCATCGGACCGGCCCTGGCCGGCCTGGCCATCGCCGCCTTCGACGTCGGACCGGTCTTCCTGGTCACCGCACTCAGCTCGATCGCCCCGCTGGTCAACGTGGTCCGGATGCGCCCCGCCGAACTGCACCGCGAGGCGTTGCTGCCCCGGGACGAGCGGGCGTCGGCAAAGGTGATCGACGGGCTGCGGTACGTGTGGGCTCGTCCCGACCTGCTGCTGCCGATGGCGATGATCCTGGTGATCGCCACCTCGCTGTTCAACTTCCAGCTCACCCTGGCCGCCCTGGCCAAGACCACCTTCCACACCGGCGCGGCGTCGTTCGGCCTGTTCAGCAGCGCCCTCGCCGCCGGCGCGCTGATCGGGGCACTGGCCGGCACCGGCCGGCGCAGCCGGCCCTCGGTCTGGGTGGTCCTCACCGCCGGGATCGCCTGCTCGGTGTCCGGCACCCTGGTCGGGCTCGCCCCGGCGTACTGGCTGGTGGTGGCACTGCTGCCGCCGACGGGGTTCTTCATGGTGTTCTTCGCCCAGGCCTGCAACCAGCGGATCCAGCTCGGCACCGACGCGGCGTTCCGTGGTCGGGTGATGGCCCTGTGGGTGCTGGTCTTCCTCGGCACCAACCCGATCGGCGCCCCGGTGATCGGCTGGCTCGCCGAGACGTACGGCGCCGGGGCCAGCATCTGGATCGGTGGTCTGGTCTCGCTGGCCACCGCACTGCTCGCACTCGCCTGGCAACTTCGCCACTCGGGGGCCAAGCTGCGCTTCCGGATCCTGCCCGCGCCCCGCTTCTACGTCACCCCGGTGGAGTGAAAGGAAGGGCCCCTTCTTAACGCCTCGTGCATAGGAAGGGCCCCTTCCTAACGCCGGGCCCCACGGATGCCGGCAAACCGGTGGCGAGGGCGTGACCTGCGGCTTAGCGTCGATCCGTGGAGGTCGGACGGGGACTCGTGCTCGGCCTTGCGGTCCTCGCCGTGCTCGGCCTGCCGGTGCTGCTCGCCGCCGTCTGCTGCGCCGACGAGCTGCTGGACCGGATCGCCTGCGGTGTCGGCGGCTGGCGGCAACGCCGCCACGACCGCCGTACCATCGCCGACCTGGACCGGGCGGTCGACGCCGAGACCCTCACCCGGGGCATCGACATGAGCGGCTTCGACCGGCCCGACCGCAGGCCGCTGGAACAGCTCGCCGCCGACCTGCGCCGCATCGGCGGCCGGCGACGCGGCGGGCGGGCGGTGGTCTGGCACGACACGGCCCGTCAGGCGTACGACGACCGCCTCCGGATGGCCTGCGCCGCCCTCGGGTTCACCGAGCACCTGGCCGAGCTGACCGGGGCAGACCGGGAGATCGAACGGGTCCGGATGGAGGGCCTGCTGCACGACGCCGGCCTCACCCTGCCCGCCGTCCGCGCCGAGCACCCCCAACGCCACCGCTGACCCGTCGATTCAGATCGACGCGGCGGCGGGGGACGGGGATCACCAGGCCCAGGCTTCGGGGCCGGGACCGCCGTTGCCGACCGGGGGGAACAGCTCGTCGAGGCGCTTCAGTGCCGCCTCGTCCAGGTCGACGGTCAGCGCTCCCAAGGAGCGGTCCAACTGCTCGGTGGTGCGCGGACCGATGATCGGGGCCGTCACACCGGGTCGGGCGAGCAGCCAGCCCAGCGCCACGTCCGCCGGGTCGTGGCCGAGGTCGGCGCAGAACTTCTCGTACGCCTCGATCGTCGATCGGTGCTCGGCCAGCGCGTCGGCCGCGCGGCCGGACGTGCCGCGCGCCGCCCCACCCTCGGCCATCTTGCGCAGCACCCCGGAGAGCAGCCCGCCGTGCAGCGGCGACCACGGGATGATGCCCAGCCCGTGGTGCTGCGCGGCCGGTACGACCTCCAGCTCCACGTGCCGGGTGAGCAGGTTGTAGATGCACTGCTCGGAGACGAGTCCGAGGAAGTTGCGCCGCCCGGCCGCCTCCTGTGCGACCGAGATGTGCCAGCCGGCGAAGTTGGACGATCCGACGTAGAGCACCTTGCCCTGGGCGACCAGGGTCTCCATCGCCTGCCAGATCTCCTCCCACGGGGTGGTCCGGGAGATGTGGTGCATCTGGTAGAGATCGATGGTGTCGGTCTGCAGGCGGCGCAGCGACTCCTCACAGGCCCGGATGATGTGCCGGGCGGAGAGCCCCTGGTCGTTGGGCCATTCGCCCATCTTCCCGTAGACCTTCGTGGCGAGCACGACCTTGTCCCGCCGGCCGTCGCCCTGGGCGAGCCAGCGGCCGATGATCTGCTCGGTGACACCCTCGCCGGTCTGCCAGCCGTAGACGTTGGCCGTGTCGAAGAAGTTGATGCCGTGCTCCAGGGCACGGTCCATGATGGCGTAGCTGTCCGGTTCGCTGGTCTGCGGGCCGAAGTTCATCGTGCCCAGGCAGAGGCGACTGACGGACAGGCCGGTGCGGCCGAGGTTGGTGTATTCCATGGCTCCACCCTGGCACGCGGGAACGGCGCGCGCCGGGGTGGAACCGAGGATCAGGAGGACTCGCGGGCCGCCGGGCCGCTGCCGAAGAGGACGTCGTCCCAGCTCGGCAGGCGCTTGCGCGGCTTGCCGGCGGCGTCGGTGGACTCGCCCGCCGCGGCGGCCGGAGCACCGGTGCGGCGGGGCCGGAGCACCGCCAGCGACGGCACGGCCGGCACCTCTTTCGGCGCGTCCGAGTCGTCGTCGAAGGCCGAACCCTGGCCACCACCGAGCAGCGCCGCGGCACCACCGCCCACCGCCCGCTGCCGGGGCGAGTCACCCCCGGTCAGGGCGGCCGGCGTACGCGGTTCCAGGCCCCGTCCCGACGACGAGCCCAACGGCCGGTCCAGCGAGGCGAGCAGGGCGTCCCGCCCGGCGCGGATCGGGTCCCGGCTCGGACGGGCGTGCTCGCCGGGCGAGGGCAGGCCGTGACCGCCACGACCGGGCTCGCTGCGGGACGTCCCGGGCAGGCCGTGGCCCCCCCGCTCCGGCGCCGGCTCCTGGCCGAGGATCGGCACCGGCCGCTCGGCGCACAGGTACTGCGCCATGTCGTCGTGCGGCGTGACGTTCTGCCGGGTCTTGTCGAGGTCCCACACGGCCTGCGCGGTGGCCTTGCCGGACGGCCAGGTGGCGACGATCCGCCAGGTGCCGTCGTCGCGCCGCCACGCGTCCCACGAGATCTTCTCGGTGTCTATTCCGTGCTGGGCCAGCCGGCCGTTGACCACCTCGGCCAGCGGGGTCGGCTTCTCCGCGCCCTTGAGCCGGGTGCGGCGGGCGTGCTGGGCGAGCATCGCCCGCTCCTGGAGCACCGGGCCGGCGTAGCGCAGCACCCGGTCCACCGGGACACCGGCGATGCGGGCCACGTCCTCGGCGGACTCGCCGGAACGGATCCGCGCCTGGATGTCGCGCGGCGACAGTGACGGGGCCGGATCGGCGGCGCTGGACGGGGCCACCGCGAGCGGCGGCGCACCGGGCTCGGCGTGCAGAACGGTGGCGATGCGCTCGTCGATCGGAAGGGCGAGCAGGCGCCCGACCTCGTCGGCGAGCACCAGCGCCTGGCCGTCCTCGGAGAGGGCGACGAAGCGTACTGGGCGCATAGCGTTGCCTCCGTCCCGCTTCGCTGGCCGCACGCCACGAGTCGGCCACCCGGGCGTCTCGCACCACCGTACGCGCATCTGCACACGGGTGGGGGAAGCGACACCCCGCATGTCGTGACTGAGCTGCGGTGATGATCACGGTCGGTGGCCGTCGAGGGGCTCCCGACCACCGACCGTGACCGAGGATCAGAGGCGCTCGACGACGTAGTCGATGGAGGCGGTCAGCGCCTCCACGTCGGCCGGCTCGACGCCCGGGAACAGCGCGACCCGGAGCTGGTTGCGGCCCAGCTTCCGGTACGGCTCGGTGTCCACGATGCCGTTGGCGCGCAGCGCCTTCGCGATCGCGGTGGCGTCGACGGAGTCGGCGAAGTCGATGGTGGCGACCACGTTGGAGCGCAGCGCCGGGTCGGTGACGAACGGGTCGGCCACCGACGAGCGCTCCGCCCAGCCGTACACGATGCCGGCGCTCTCGGCGGTGCGCTTCGCCGCCCAGGTCAGGCCGCCCTGCGAGTTCATCCAGTCGGTCTGCTCGGCGGCCAGGAAGATGGTGGCCAGCGCCGGGGTGTTGTAGGTCTGCTCCAGCCGCGAGTTGTCGATCGCGGTGACCAGGTCGAGGAAGGCCGGGATGTAGCGACCGGACGCCTTGATCTCGGCGGCCCGGTCCAGCGCGGCCGGCGACATCAGGGCCAGCCACAGGCCACCGTCGGAGCCGAAGCACTTCTGCGGGGCGAAGTAGTAGACGTCGGTCTCACCGACGTTGACCTCCAGGCCGCCGGCGCCGGAGGTGGCGTCGACCAGCAGCAGGGCGCCCTCGTCGGCGCCGGCCACCCGGCCGATCGGCAC
This sequence comes from Micromonospora endolithica, assembly GCF_003626595.1. Lineage (GTDB taxonomy): Bacteria > Actinomycetota > Actinomycetes > Mycobacteriales > Micromonosporaceae > Micromonospora > Micromonospora endolithica. The sequence continues at coordinate 368,707 of NZ_RBAK01000003.1, forward strand.
CGCCACGCCGGTGGAGGTCTCGTTGTGCGGCGTCGCGTACGCGTCCACCCCGGTCTCGGCGGTCAGCGTCGGCGCGGAACCGGCCTCCGACTTGCGGATCGTCGGCTCACCGAGGAACGGGGCGTCCTTGACCGACTTGGCGAACTTCGCGCCGAACTCGCCGAAGCTGGCGAACTGCGCCCGGTCCCGGATCAGACCGAAGGTGGCGACCTCCCAGAAGGCGGTGGTGCCACCGTTTCCGATGACCACCTCGTAACCCTCGGGCAGCGAGAAGAACTCGGCGATGCCCCGGCGCAGCCGCGCGACCTCGTCGCGGACGGTCTTCTGCCGGTGCGAGGTGCCCAGGTAGCTCGTCGCCACGTCGGCCAGGGCGGAGACCGCCGCCGGACGGACCTTGGACGGCCCGCAGCCGAAACGGCCGTCGGCGGGCTTGATCTCGTCGGGAATCCGGATGGTCGGTGCGTCAGCCACGGTTTTCTCGATCCTTCCGCATGGGCGAGGGCGGGCCCGTTCTTGGTGAGGCGCGGATCGGCGGCGGGCGGCGTGCGTCAGGCGCACGGCGCGGCCGGGACCCGAGCCGTCCGGCGACACTGCCGACCCTCATCCTCGCACCCCACCCGGCGGTCACCGTGGCTGGTCCCACGCCGGACCCTGAGGCGTACGCCACAGCGGCGCGCCCGCCGCCTGCGCCCGGTCCGCACGCCCGCGTTCCGCACGGGCGCGTTAAGAAGGGCCCCTTCCTATGCACCAGGCGTTAAGAAGGGGCCCTTCCTTACCTCTCAGACGCCGTGGGGGATGGCGTTCCAGCCCTCGACCTCCTGCGGCTTGCGCGGGCTGTGGCCGACGTAGCGGGCCGACGGGCGGACCAGCCGCTGGAGGCGCTTCTGCTCCAGGATGTGCGCGCTCCACCCGCCCATCCGGGCGCAGGTGAACATCGAGGTGAACATGTGCGCCGGCACCTCGGCGAAGTCGAGCACCACGGCCGACCAGAACTCGACGTTGGTGGCGAGTACCCGGTCCGGACGGCGGGCCTGGAGTTCGGCGAGCGCGGCCTTCTCCAGCGCCTCGGCGATCTCGAAGCGCGGCGCGCCCAGCTCCCGGGCGGTCCGGCGGAGCACGCGGGCGCGCGGGTCCTCGGCCCGGTAGACGCGGTGGCCGAAGCCCATCAGCCGCTCGCCCCGGTCCAGGACGCCCTTGACGTAGCCCTCGGCGTCGCCGCTGCGCTCGACCGCCTCCAGCATGCTGAGCACCCGGGAGGGCGCGCCACCGTGCAGCGGGCCGGACAGCGCCCCGATGCCGGAGGAGATGCAGGCCGCGGCGTCCGCGCCGGTGGAGGCGACGATCCGGGCGGTGAAGGTGGAGGCGTTCAGGCCGTGCTCGGCGGCCGAGATGAAGTAGGCGTCGACGGCCTTGACGTGCCGCGGGTCCGGCTCGCCCCGCCAACGCTTCATGAAGCGCTCGACGATGGTGGACGCCTTGTCGATCTCCTTCTGCGGCACCGCCGGCAGGCCCAGGCCGCGGGCGGACTGCGCGACGAACGACAGCGCGGTGACCGACACCCGGGCCAGGTCCTCGCGGGCCTGCTCGTCGGAGATGTCCAGCAGCTGGTTCAGCCCCCAGTACGGGGCGAGCATGGCGACGGCGGACTGCACGTCCACCCGGATGTCACCGGAGTGCACCGGCACCGGGAACGGCTCGGCCGGCGGCAGGCCGGGGCCGAAGCGCCCGTCGACCAGCAGCGCCCACACGTTGCCGAAGGAGACCTGGCCGATCAGATCCTCGATGTCGACCCCGCGATAACGCAGCGCACCGCCCTCGCGGTCGGGTTCGGCGATCTCGGTCTCGAAGGCTACGACGCCCTCCAGCCCGGGTTTGAAGTCGGCCATGTCGTTCTCCTGGATCTGCTCGGTGCGCCCGCCCCGGGCTCCGGACCCGGCCCAGCCGGGTGAGCGCCTTAGGCGACCCTCAGGGATGTGTTCGTGCCATCTTGCCTGCTGGTTACGGAAGTGCGCGACCCGCGACCGCTGTGCTACACGCGACATCCCCGGCTGAGCGCCGGCCGGTAGCGTCGGTGACACTGGGCGGCGCGGGCTGGCCTGCGTGCGGGACGGTGACCGGCCGGCGGGGGAGGAGAGGGACGTGACGGGGGACACATCGCCGCCGGCGGGCATGCGTAACGAGTACTCCGCGGACCGGGGCCTGACCGAATCGGAGCTGGCCGCGGACTGGCACACCCAGTTCGGCCGGTGGTTCGGCGAGGCGGTGGCCGCCGGGTTGCCCGAACCGAACGCGATGGTCGTGGGCACCGCCGACGCCGCGGGGCGGCCCAGCGCCCGGACGGTGCTGCTGAAGGGGTACGACCCGGAGGGCTTCGTCTTCTTCACCAACTACGACTCGCGCAAGGGCGTCGAGGCGGCCGTCAACCCGTACGCCAGCCTGGTGTTTCCCTGGTTCCCGATGCAGCGGCAGGTGGTGGTGGCCGGGCCGGTGGAGCGGGTCGACCGGGCCGCGACCCAGGAGTACTTCGCGAGTCGGCCGCGTGGTTCGCAGCTCGGCGCGTGGGCGAGCACCCAGTCCCGGGTGATCGGCGACCGGGTGGCGCTGGACGACGCGTACCGGTCGGCCGCCGAGCGTTTCGCCGACGTGGAGCCGATCCCGGCCCCGCCGCACTGGGGTGGCCTGCGGGTACGTCCCGAGTCGGTGGAGTTCTGGCAGGGGCGGGCGAGTCGGCTGCACGACCGGCTGCGGTTCCGGCTGGTCGGGCCCGGTGAGTGGGCCGTGGAGCGGCTGGCGCCGTGACCCAGCTCAAGGGCGGCCGGCGGCGCGGGGCGCGCCGGCTGGCGATCGACCTGCGTCCGCTGTCGGTGCCCGCCTACCGGCGGCTGTGGCTGGGCAACACGGTGGCGTCGTTCGGGTTCCAGGTCACGGCGGTCGCGGTGCCGGTGGAGATGTACGCGCTGACCCGTGACTCGCTCTGGGTCGGCCTGCTCGGCGTCGCGGGCTTCGTACCCCTGCTGGTCTTCGGGCTCTGGGGTGGCGCGGTGGCCGACGCCCGCGACCGGCGCCGGGTGCTGCTCGGCGGCTCGGCGCTGCTCTGGGCGTCGGTGCTGGCGCTGCTGGCGCAGTCGCTGGTCGACGTGGGCAGCGCGGCGCTGCTGCTCGGATTGGTGACGGTGCACTCGATCGCGTTCGCGATCAGCTCGCCGGCGCGGTCGGCGATCCTGCCCCGGCTGCTGCCACCGGAGCTGGTGCCGGCGGCCACCACCCTGAACTACACCACCTTCACCGCCGCGTCGGTGGTCGGCCCGCTGGCCGCCGGCCTGATCCTCGCCGGGTTCGGCACCGACGTCGGCCTGCCGATCGCGTACGCGCTGGACGCGGTGCTGTTCACCGGGATGGTGGTGGCGACGCTGCGGCTGCCGGCGATGCCGCCCGAGCCGGTGGCCGACGGCGAGGCGCGGCGCGGCGGGCTGGCCGGGATCGTGGACGGCCTGCGCTACCTGGCCACCACGCCGGTGCTGCTGCTGTCGTTCGCCATCGACCTGATCGCGATGATCCTGGCGATGCCCCGGGCGCTCTTCCCCGAGGTGGCCGAGAGCCGGTTCGGCGGGGGCGCGGCGGTCGGCTGGCTCTACAGCGCGATCGCCATCGGCGCGATGCTCGGCGGACTCACCTCAGGCTGGATCGGCCGGATCCGCCGGCAGGGCGTCGCCCTGGTGGTCGCGGTGGTGGGCTGGGGGCTCGCCGTCGCCGCCGCCGGCCTGGCCGGCCAGCTCTGGCTGATGGTCCTGCTGCTCGCCGTGGCCGGGGCCGCCGACCTGGTGAGCGCGGTGCTGCGCCAGTCCATGCTCCTGGTGTACGCCCCGGACCGGATGCGCGGCCGGCTCCAGGGCGTGAACATCGTGGTGGTCGCGGGCGGTCCCCGCCTCGGTGACCTGCGGGCCGGCACGATGGCCGCCGGCTTCGGCGGTGGGGTGGCCTGGGTCGGCGGCGGGCTCGGCGCGGCGGTGCTCGCGGTGGCGCTGGCGGTGGCGTTCCCGGCGCTGCTGCGCTACCGGGCGACCGCGGTCACCGGCCCCGACCGGGAATGAGCCGCGGCTCAGGTCCGCTCCGTGGTCACGCCGAGCGGGCCGCGACGGTGGGCGGTTAAGGTCGCCGGATGGACAATTCCGACCAGCGTCCCGCCTCGGGCGCGCAGTGGACGATCTCCGCCGCCGGCCACGAGGCCGTCGTCGTCGAGGTGGGCGGCGGTCTGCGGACCTACCGGCACGGCGGCGTCGACTACCTCGACGGGTACGCCGAGGACGAGATCTGTCCCGGCTGCGCCGGGCAGGTGCTCGCGCCGTGGCCGAACCGGATCCGGGACGGCCAGTACTCCTGGGGTGACCGTGACCTGCAACTGACCCTCAGCGAGCCGGAGCGGGGCGTGGCGATCCACGGCCTGGTCAACTGGGTGCCATGGGGCCTGGAGGAGTGGACCGCGGACGCGGTGACGGTCGGCTACCACCTGCCGCCGACGCCCGGCTACCCGTGGCCGCTGCGGCTACGGACCCGCTGGTCGGTCGGACCGGACGGGCTGCGGGCCGAGCACGAGGTGACCAACACCGGCGGGGAGCCGGCGCCGTTCGGGTTCGCCGTGCACCCGTACCTGCGGCTGCCCGGGGTGCCGGTGGACGACCTGGTGCTGGGGTTGCCGGCGCGCAGCCGGGTGCAGGTCGACTCGCGGCTGCTGCCGGTCGCGGTCAGCCCGGTGTCCGGCAGCGAGTACGACTGGACCAGCCCGCGCCGGATCGGCGGGGCGCAGCTCGACATGTGCTTCGGCGACGTGGTCCGCGACGACGACGGCGGTTCCGCGGTGAGCCTGGCCGCCCCGGACTCCTCGTCCGGCGTGCGGATCTGGGCGGACCGGGAGTTCGGCTGGTGGCAGGTGTTCACCGGAGACGCCCTCACCGGCCAGCGGCACCGGCGCTCGGTGGCGATCGAGCCGATGACCTGCCCGCCGGACGCGTTCCGCTCCGGCCGGGACGTGGTCGCCCTGAAGCCCGGAGTCGCCTGGCGCGGTGTCTGGGGCGTACGGCCCGGGGTGTGAGGGAGCGTCGTGGAGTTCGGTGAGGTGGTCCGGCGGCGCCGGATGGTGCGCAACTACGACCCGGACCGTCCCGTCCCGCCGGACGTGGTGGACCGCCTGCTGGAGCACGCGATCCGGGCCCCGTCCGCCGGGTTCGCGCAGGGCTGGGGCTTCCTGGTGCTGGAGAGCCCGGCCGACCGGGAGCGGTTCTGGTCGGTGGCCACCCCGGACGGCGGGGGGCGGGAGCGCTGGCTGGCCGGCATGCGCCGGGCTCCGTTGATCATCGTGCCGCACGCGAACCGCTCGGCGTACCTCGACCGGTACGCCGAGCGGGACAAGGGCTGGACGGACCGGTCGACCGAGCGCTGGCCGGTGCCGTACTGGTTCGTGGACACCGGCTTCGCCGCCCTGCTGATGCTGCTCACCGCGGTCGACGAGGGCCTGGGGGCGTGCTTCTTCGGCATCCCGCCGCAGCGGCTGGACGACTACCGGGCCGCCTTCGGGGTGCCACCGGACCACCAGCCCGTCGGAGCGATCACGGTGGGTTACCGTGCCCCTGACCACCGGTCACCGTCGCTGCGTCGCGGACGCCGCCCGGTGGACGAGGTGGTCCACCGGGGACGGTGGAGCTGACCGGACGCGCAGGGTTCGTCCGGTGGTGAACCGGACGTCAGGTGGCGAAACTGACATCAGGGAGCAGAACGCGTCGTGCATCGGGCCGCTACGCTGGCACGGTCATCGGTGCCGCGGGTCGTGGTGCCACGCCGCGTCCCGGCCGGTGCCGTGGGGCGGCCCGGGCCACGGGGAGGGGAGCGTGCCGTCGTGATCTTCAGAGCGGTCCGGGACGGGCGTCCCTATCCGGAGCACAACCTGACGCTCAAGCAGTGGGCGGACATCCCGCCGCGACCGCTGCGCCTGGACCAGTTGATCACCACCAAGCGGGAGCTGGCGCTGGACAAGCTGCTCGCCGAGGACTCCACCTTCTACGGTGACCTGTTCCCGCACGTGGTGCAGTGGAACGGCGGCCTCTACCTGGAGGACGGCCTGCACCGCGCGCTGCGGGCGGCCCTGCAGCAACGCAACCAGATCCACGCCCGGGTGCTCGTGCTCTCCGAGGCCGTGGAGTGAACCTTCGTTAAGGTGGCCGGTATGAGCCCTCTGGACCTGCTCGACCTGGACGCGTCGCTCACCTCCGAGGAGCGGCAGATCCGCGCCGTCGTGCGCCAGCTGGTCGACGACCGGGTACGCCCGCACGTCGCCGGCTGGTACGAGGAGGGCCAGGTCCCGGTCCGCGAGTTGGCCCGCGAGTTCGGCAAGCTCGGCCTGCTCGGCATGCACCTGACCGGGTACGGCTGCGCCGGCTCGTCGGCCGTCGCGTACGGGCTGGCCTGCCTGGAACTGGAGGCCGGCGACTCCGGCGTCCGGTCGCTGGTCTCGGTGCAGGGCTCGCTGGCCATGTACGCCATCTGGCGCTACGGCAGCGAGGAGCAGAAGCAGCGCTGGCTGCCGTCGATGGCCACCGGTGAGGCGATCGGCTGCTTCGGGCTGACCGAGCCGGACCACGGCTCCGACCCGGCGTCGATGGCCACCCGGGCCCGCCGCGACGGCGACGACTGGGTCCTGCACGGCGGCAAGATGTGGATCACCAACGCTCCGGTCGCGGACGTCGCGGTGATCTGGGCGCGGACCGACGAGGGCGTACGCGGCTTCGCCGTACCGATGGACACGCCCGGTGTGACGGCGCGCGAGATCCGGCGCAAGATGTCGCTGCGCGCCTCGGCCACCGGCGAGATCACTCTCGACGACGTCCGGCTCCCGGCGGACGCGCTGCTGCCCGGCGCGGCGGGGCTGAAGGCCCCGCTGAGCTGCCTGACCGAGGCCCGGCACGGCATCGTCTGGGGCGCGCTCGGCGCGGCCCGGGACTGCCTGGAGACGACCCTGACGTACGCGACCACCCGCACCCAGTTCGGCCGTCCGCTGGCCGGGTTCCAGCTCACCCAGGCCAAGCTCGCCGACATGGCCGTCGAGTGGAACAAGGGCTTCCTGCTCGCCCTCCAGTTGGGCCGGCTCGCCGACGCCGGGAAGTTGCGCCCCGAGCAGGTCAGCGTGGGCAAACTGAACAACGTCCGGGAGGCGCTCACCATCGCCCGCCAGTGCCGCACGATCCTCGGCGCGAACGGCGTGTCCGGCGAGTACCCGGTCATGCGGCACGCCAACAACCTGGAGAGCGTGCTGACCTACGAGGGCACCTCCGAGATCCACCAGCTGGTCATCGGGCAGCAGCTCACCGGGCTGTCCGCGTTCGCCTGACCTGGGGTTTTGCTGGTTCGTGGGCCTTTCGGGCCGCTCGGCGAGCGGGTGTCGTACCGGGGCCGTACCGTCTGAATGAGACGACGTGTCTGACGAGGACGGAGAGGGCCATGGCCCGCGACGCTGAGATCAACGAACCCACCAGGGAGTTTCCCGGCTACCCGACCGCCGACACGCTGAAGACACGGTCGGACGAGCCACCGCAGCCGCCCGAGCCCGGCGGTCCGGCTCCGTCCCGGCCGGCCGGTGGCCCACCGCGCGGCCTGCTGGCGGTGCTCGGCGCGGCGGCGCTGGCCGTGGTCATCCTGCTCGGCGTGCAGGCGACCGGGCTGCTGCCGGACTTCCGCAACCCGTTCGCCAAGGAGCAGACCGACCGCAGCCAGCCGCCGCTGCTCCAGTCGATCCAGGACCTGAGCCGTTACGTGGCCGCCGAGGGCAACTTCCAGGTGGTCGTCGACCTCCAGAACGACCGGCGCAACGTGCCGGACTGGCTGCTCAACGAGCGCACCTTGTTCGTCGGCGCGGGCAGCGTCGAGGCCTACGTCGACTTCACGAAGATCTCCGACGGCGCGATCGTCCAGTCGGCCGACGGTAAGTCGGTGGAGATCAAGCTGCCCGCACCGCAGCTCGGCAAGACCAACCTCGACCTGGAGAAGAGCTACGTCTTCGCCGAGGAGCGGGGGCTGCTCAACCGGGTCGGCGAGCTGGTCGGCGGCGACCCCAACCGGCAGCAGCAGGTCTACCAGCTCGCCGAGGAGCGGATCACCACCGCGGCCCGGGACAGCGGCCTCAACCAGCGGGCCGAGGAGAACACCCGCAAGATGCTGGAGGGACTGCTCCGCTCCCTGGGCTACGAGAAGGTCACCATCACCTACACCGCTCCCTGACCGCCGCACCCGTCAACGCCACGGCGCCCGCCCCCGGAGTTCCGGGGACGGGCGCCGCCGCGCGTCCGCCCGCAAGCGCCCGTTCGTTGGGCCCGCCCACCCGGTGCCCGCCGGCCGAGTCCCGGCCGCCTGCCCGCCTGCCTGCCCGCTGGCTGCCCGTCGGTCACCGGGCCGTCTGGCCACCGGCCGTCGGGTCGTCTGGCTGTCTGGCTGTCTGGCCGTCGGGTCGTCTGGCCACCGGGCCGTCTGGCTGTCTGGCCGTCTGGCCGCCGGGCCGCGTGACCACCGGCAGCCGGCCCGCGCGGCGGCCCGGCCAGCAGTTTCGGGGGAGTGTGGCCATTCTGGTCCCGGAGGCCGCTATTTCCCCGAAACTGCGGCCTCCGGGTCGCCTGGAGGCGGGGTGTGGCTCAGTAGCGGGTGGCGTGGCGGTCCTCGTTGGGCATCAGGACCCACAGGACCAGGTAGACGATCACCTGGGTGCCGGGCAGCAGCAGCGACAGCAGGAACAGCAGCCGGATGAACCCGGCGGACTTCCCGAAGCGCTGGGCCAGGCCGGCGCACACGCCGGCGATCATGCGTCCCTGACGGGGGCGGACAAGCCTGCTCATCGTCGTACTCCCACTCTGCGGCGATCCGCCGCTCTGTCGTCAACGGTAGGAAGGGTCGGCCACCGCTCCCTCGGTCACAGGGAGGATCAGTGACCCGTCCACCCGTAGGTGCATACCCGGGCGCACCGCCCGCAACGCCTCCCCCGCGACTCCGCCGAGCGTGCAAGATCACGCTCGATCCGTGAAGTAGTGGCCTCGGACCGGGTCGGAGGGCACTACTTCACGGATCGAGCACGATCTTGGCGCAGGGCGCGGGGCGCAGGGCGCGGGGCGCGGGGCGCGGGGCGCGGGGCGCGGGGCGCGGGGCGCGGGGCGCGGGGCGCGGGGCGCGGGGCGCGGGGCGCGGGGCGCGGGGTACGGGGTACGGGGTACGGGGTACGGGGTACGGGGTACGGGGCGCGGGGCCGCCGGGGGTGCGGGGCGCGGGCGTGGGACGTGAGGCGTGGGGGTGCGGGCCCCGGGGCCGCAGGGGTGCGGGGCCGCAGGGGTGCGGGGCGTGGGGTGCGGGGACGGGTGGGCGGGCGGGTTTAGTGCGGGTCGGGGGTGACCAGGGCGGGTAGGCTCGTCGGTCGGGCGCCCACACCCCGGGCGCCCGGACGTGCCGTCCTCCCACGACGAGGGCGGCGGCGAGGAAGTGCAGACATGATCAGCGTTTTCGACCTCTTCAGCGTCGGTGTCGGGCCGTCCAGCTCGCACACCGTCGGGCCGATGCGGGCGGCGCGGACGTTCGCCGCCGGGCTCAAGGCCGACGGGCTGCTCGCCGGCACCGCCCGGGTACGCGCCGAGCTCTTCGGCTCGCTGGGCGCCACCGGCCACGGCCACGGCAGCGACCGGGCGGTCCTGCTCGGGCTGGCCGGCGAGGCGCCGGAGACGGTCGACACCGACACGGTCGACGCCCGGGTGACCCGGATCCGCGCCGAGCGGAGGCTGAGCCTGCTCGACGCGCACGAGGTGGACTTCGACCCGGACCGGGACCTGGTGCTGCACCGCCGGCGGTCGCTGCCGTACCACCCGAACGGGATGACGTTCGCCGCGTACGACGCGGACGGGGCGGAGGTGCGGACGCGGACGTACTACTCGGTCGGCGGCGGGTTCGTGGTCGACGAGGCGGCGGCCGGGGCGGACCGGATCAAGCCGGACACCACCCGGGTGCGGTACCCGTTCTCGACCGGCGCGGAGCTGCTCGACGTGACCCGGGCGACCGGGCTGTCGATCAGCGAGGTGATGCTCGCCAACGAGCTGTCCTGGCGTACCGAGGGGGAGGTGCGCGCCGGGCTGCTGGAGATCTGGCGGGTGATGCGGGAGTGCGTGGCGCGCGGCTGCGAGCGGGACGGCGTACTCCCGGGGGGTCTGAAGGTCCGGCGGCGCGCGGCGGAGCTGCGGCGCGGCCTGGACGCGGAGGTCGACGCCACCGACCCGCTGCGGGTGATGGACTGGGTGACGCTGTTCGCCCTCGCGGTGAACGAGGAGAACGCGGCCGGCGGCCGGGTGGTCACCGCGCCCACCAACGGCGCGGCGGGGATCATCCCGGCGGTGCTGCACTACTACACCCGCTTCATCGGGAACGCCGATGACGAGGGCGTGGTGCGGTTCCTGCTGGCCGCCGGCGCGATCGGCGTGCTGTTCAAGGAGAACGCGTCGATCTCCGGCGCGGAGGTGGGCTGCCAGGGTGAGGTCGGCTCGGCGTGCTCGATGGCCGCCGCCGGGCTGGCGGAGGCGCTGGGCGGCACCCCGGAGCAGGTGGAGAACGCCGCCGAGATCGGGATGGAGCACAACCTGGGCCTGACCTGCGACCCGGTCGGGGGCCTGGTGCAGATCCCCTGCATCGAGCGCAACGCGGTGGCTAGCATCAAGGCGATCACCGCCGCCCGGCTCGCGTTGCGCGGCGACGGCGTGCACCACGTCTCCCTGGACAAGGTCATCAAGACGATGCGCGAGACCGGGGCGGACATGAAGGTCAAGTACAAGGAGACGGCACGCGGCGGCCTGGCCGTCAACGTGATCGAGTGCTGATCGGCGGTGTTCACGCGCTGGCCGGGCGGGAGGCGGCGTGACCTCGGGAGTCGGGGCGTTGTGGTCGCACCGCTCCGCGCTGCGCATCCTGGTCCGGCGCGACCTCGCGGTGAAGTACCAGCAGTCGGTGCTCGGGTACCTGTGGTCGCTGATCGAGCCGCTGGGTACCGGGGCGATCTACTTCTTCGTGTTCGGGGTGCTCTACGCCCGGGACACCACCCGCAACCTGGGCGACGCGGCCGACTCGTACCCGCTGTTCCTGATCACCGGCGTCTTCGCCTGGATGTGGACCAGCTCGGCGCTGAGCGAGGCGACCAACGCGCTCACCGGCCAGGCCCGGCTGATCACCACGATGAACATGCCCCGGCAGCTCTTCCCGATCGGCCGGGTCGCCGGCCGGGTCGCCGAGTACGCGGCCGGACTGCCCATCCTGGTCGCCGTGGCGATCGCGTACGCGGCGTACGGGCGGGTGCAGATCGGCTGGTCGGTGCTGGTGCTGCCGCTGGCGATCGCCGTGCAGGGCACGCTGCTGGTCGGCCTGGCGTTGCTGCTGTCGGCGGCGAACGTGCTGATGCGCGACGTGGAGCGGTTCATGCGGCTGGTGATCCGGGTGCTCTTCTACGCCACGCCGATCATCTACCCGCTGAGCCTGGTGCGGGGCTCCGACCTGCCGGGCTGGGTGAAGGCCGGCTACGAGCTGAACCCGCTGGTCGGCATCTTCCAGTTGCACCACGCGGTCTGGTACCCGGACGAGTTCCCGGAGGCGCGGCTGCTGGCCACCACCGTCGCCGGCAGCGTGCTGGTGCTCGCCGCCGGCTGGTGGGCGTTCCGCCGGCTCGAACCGGCCGTGCTCAAGGAACTGTGAATGGCCGAGAAGATCATCGAGGCCGACGGGCTGGGCATCCGGTTCGTCCGGAACCGCCGGCGGCAGTTGCGGCTGCGGGAACTCTTCATCCACCGGGGGCGGCGGACCGGCGACGACGGCCGGTTCTGGCCGCTGCGCGACCTGACGTTCACCGTGCGGGCCGGGGAGACGGTCGGCGTGATCGGCCGCAACGGCACCGGCAAGAGCACCCTGCTGCGGCTGATCGCCGGGGTGCTGATCCCGGACGAGGGCGCGATCCGGGTCTCCGGTGACGTCGCGCCGCTGCTGGAACTGTCCGCCGGGTTCTCCAGCGACCTGACCGGCCGGGAGAACCTGTACCTTGTCGGCGGGCTGCACGGGCTGTCGTCGGCGTACCTGAAACGGCACTTCGACGAGATCGTGTCGTTCGCCGGTGAGCAGGTGGAACGCGCCATCGACTCGTCGGTACGGCACTACTCGTCGGGGATGAAGGTGCGGCTCGGCTTCGCGATCATCTCCCACCTGCCCCACCCGATCCTGCTGATGGACGAGGTGACGGCGGTCGGGGACGCGGAGTTCCGGCAGCGGTGCTATGCGACGATCGATCGTCTGCTCGGAGAGGGGCGCACCTTGGTTCTGGTGTCACACAACGAAAACGACCTGACCCGGTTCTGCCGTCGGGGGTTCTACCTCGACGCGGGCCGGTTGATCGTCGACGGGACGATCGACGAGGCGCTGGCCGCGTACCACGGCGCGGTGGAGCGGTGACCCTGGCGATCGTGCTCACCGCCGGTGGTCCGGCCGGGAGCGCATCCGGCGTCGACGGCCCTTTGGCCGAGCGGCTGGCCGAGCAGTGCCGGAAAGCCGGGGCGACCGAGGTACGCCGGGTCGCCGACCTGGACGAGCTGGCCGCCGTGGCCGCCACGGCAACCGGCCCGGTGCTGGTCACCGGCGCGGACCTGGTCGCGCACACCGCCGTGCTGCGGCACCTGCTCACCAGCCCGGTCGGGCCGACGGTGGCACTGGTGCTCAGCGACCCGCCGGGGCACGGCCGCACGACGGTCCGCGAGGAGCGGGGCCAGGTGGTCGCCGACGAGCTGGGCGGCGAGCCCACCGGCACGTTCGGTGGCGCGTTGCGGGTGGGCACCGCCGACCTGCCGGCGCTGGTCGCCGCCGCCCGGGAGGTGGCCGCCGGGGTGGTCACCGTGGGTGCCGCCGCGCCGGCCGGTGGGCAGCGGGCCTCCTCCGCGCTGGACCGGCTCTTCGCCGACCTCACCGCGCGCGGCACGCTGACCTTCGCCCATCGGGTACGCCTGCTTGTGGCGCACCGGGTCGCCGACGCCACCGAGCGGAGCGGCGCGGAGGCCGAGGTGGCCGCCGTCGACGAGGACCGGGCGGAGCTGCGGCTGTCGGTGAAGGAGCGGGACGACTTCTTCACCACGTACTTCGTCAGCACCTGGTCGCCGTACGTGACCAAGGTGTCGGCGCGGCTGGGCCTGACCCCGACCGTGGTCACGATGATCTCGATCCTGTTCGCGGTGGCGGCGGCGGTGCTGTTCGGCGTCGGCGACCGGCCGGCGCTGGTCCTCGGCGGGGTGCTGCTGTACCTGGGCTTCGTGCTGGACTGTGTCGACGGTCAGCTGGCCCGCTACACCCGGAACTTCAGCGCGTGGGGCGGCTGGCTGGACACGATGGCCGACCGGGCCAAGGAGTACGTGGTGTACGCCGGCCTCGGCTACGGCGCGACCGCCGCCGGACACCGGTACGGGTGGGCGCTGGCGATCGCCGCGATGACCCTGCAGACCGTCCGGCACATGACCGACACCTGGTACGGGGCGCTGCACGACGAGGCGGCGCGCCGCCCGAAGACGACCGGCGGGGGCGGCGGCATCGGCGACCGGCTCAACGCCGCGTCGAACCGGGTGCAGTCGGACACGGGTTCGCTGTCGTACTGGCTGAAGCGGACGGTGGTCTTCCCGATCGGCGAGCGGTGGGCGCTGATCGCGATCGCCGTGGCGCTGTTCAACCCGCTGGTCGCCCTGGTGGCGGTGCTGGTGTGGGGGACGTTGGCGTTCACGTACACCGGGGCGTTGCGCACGCTGCGCGCCCGCTGGATGCGGGTCGGGGTGCTGGACACGGTCGACACCTCGCTGCACCGCGACGACGGGCCGCTGGCCCGCCGGCTACCGACGCCGCGGTGGCGGCGACCGCTGGAGTCGGGGGTGTTCGCCGCGGCGGGGATGGCGGGGCTGCTGGTGCTCGCCCTGCTCGGCGGCGAGGCCGTCCCGCGCTGGGTGCCGCTGGCCGCCCTGGTGTGGCTGCTGCCCGCGGCCGGTATGGCGCGGGTGCCGCACGGTGGCGCGCTGGACTGGTTGGTGCCGGCCGCGCTGCGGGCCGCCGAGTACCTGTTCGCGATCGCCGTCGGGGTGGTCGGTGGGGTGCCCGCGTGGGTGATCTTCGGGTACGTCTTCGTGCTGACCCTGCACCACTACGACCTGACCGCCCGGCTGGAGAAGCGTCAGGTGGCCCCGCCGCTGCACGACTTCACGCTGGGCTGGGAGGGGCGCTCGCTGGTGCTGGCACTGGCGGCGATAGCCGGAATTGCGGAGATCGGGATGGTTACACTCGGTGCGTACCTTCTCGTGTTTTTCGTGGCAAGTGTCGCCCTGGCCTGGGTGGTCCTGCCGGCCCGCGCCGCGCGCGTGACGGCCGGTCCGGTCGGTGCCGGAGGTGGCGCGCCGGGCTGAGACGAGGGACGGCCGGTGTGACCCTGATCAGCTTCGTCGTACCGGCCTACCGGGTGCAGGGCTATCTGCGGGAGTGCCTGGACTCGATCCTCGGGCAGCCGGAGACCGACATCGAGGTCATCGGCGTCGACGACTGCTCGCCCGACGACAGCGGCGACATCCTCGCCGAGTACGCGGCCCGCGACCCCCGGGTAGAGGTGATCCGGCTGCCGGAGAACGTCGGTCTCGGTCCGGCCCGCAACGTCGGGCTGGACCGGGCCACCGGCCGGTACGTGTGGTTCGTCGACGCCGACGACTGGCTGGTCCCGGACTGCCTCACCGCGGTCGCCGACCGGCTCCGTGCCACCCGCCCCGACGTACTCGTGGTGGACCACGTCCGGGCCTGGTGGAACGACACCACCACCCGCAGCGGGATGCGGGAGGTCTTCGCCGAGCCGGTCGGCCCGGAGACCTTCCGCCTGCGCGAGCGGCCGGCGGCGGCCCGGCTGCTGCACACCGCCTGGAACCGGTTGCTGCGCCGGCAGTTCCTGCTCGACAACGGGCTGCGCTTCTTCCCCGGCTGGTACGAGGACGTCTCGTTCAGCTACCCGGCGCTGCTGGCCGCCGAGCGGATCGGCGTACTCGACCTGGTGTGCGTCAACTACCGGCAGCGGCGCACCGGTGCGATCACCCGCACCCGGGGGGACCGCCACTTCGAGGTGTTCGACCAGTGGCACCGGGTGTTCCGGCTGATGGACGAGTGGGGCCCGGCGGTGGACGAGCTGCGGCCGGTCGTCTTCGAGCGGATGATCTGGCACTACCTGACCGTGCTCGTCAACTCCGAACGGATCGCACCCGAGCTGCGGCCCCGGTTCTTCGCCCGGATCAGCGAGGACTACCGGCGCTGGCTGCCGCCGGGGGGCTATCCGGTCCCGGCCGGCGCGGAGGGGCTCAAGCACCGGCTGGTCGCCACCGGGCGGTGGCGGACGTTCCGCGCGCTGCGGACCGCGTACCTGGCCCGGGACGCGGCGGGGCGTCGGGTCCGGCGGGTGCGGCGGCGGGTGACCCCGGCGGCGCGGCGGACCGCCCGGCGGGGCCGGGACGTGGTGCTGCGCGAGTACTACCGGGCCGAGCTGCGCCGGCCGGTGGACCCGGCGCTGGCCGTCTACGCGGCCTACTGGTACCGGGGCTACGCCTGCAACCCGGCCGCGATCTACGAGGCCGCGCGGCGGCTGGCGCCGCAGATCCGTGGCGTGTGGATCGTGCGGCGGGACCGGGTGGGCACGCTGCCCGAGGGCGTCGAGTACGTGGTGGCCGGGACGCCCGCCGCGCACCGGGCGCTGGCGCGGGCCCGGTGGCTGGTCAACAACGTCAACTTCCCCGACCACGTACGCAAGCGGCCCGGCACCGTGCACGTGCAGACCCACCACGGCACCCCGATCAAGGTGATGGGGCTGGACCAGCAGCGCTACCCGGTGGGCGCGGCGGGCGTGGACTTCGCCGCGCTGCTGCGCCGGGTGGACCGGTGGGACTACAGCATCACCTCGAACAGCTTCTCCACCCAGATGTGGGAGCGGGCGTACCCGGCCGAGTACACCACCCTGGAGGTGGGCTACCCGCGCAACGACCGGCTGGTCACCGCCGGCACCGAGGAGGTGCTGCGGATCCGGGCCGAACTGGGGCTCGGCATCGGCGAGCAGGTCGTCCTGTACGCGCCGACGCACCGCGAGCACCTGCCCGGCTACCGGCCGCCGTTCGACCCGGACCGCCTGCTGGACGCCCTCGGCCCGACCGGGCGCCTGCTGATCCGCAGCCACTACTTCCACGACCGGGACCGGCGGGCCCTGCGCCAGGTCGACCGGGAACGGGTGCACGACGTCAGCGGTCACCCCCGGGTGGAGGATCTCTATCTGGCCGCCGACGTGCTGGTCACCGACTACTCGTCGGCGATGTTCGACTACGCCGTGCTGGACCGGCCGATCGTCGTCTACGCGCCGGACCTCCAGGCGTACCGGCTGGCCCGGGGTGTCTACTTCGACGTGACCGCCGAACCACCCGGCGCCGTCGCCCGTACCCCCGCCGAGTTGGTGGACCTGTTCCGGTCCGGCGCGGTACGCGGAGCGGAGGCGGAACGGGCGCGCCGGGCCTTCCGGGACCGTTTCTGCCGGCTGGACGACGGGCACGCCGCCGAGCGGGTGGTCCGCCGGGTCTTCCTCGAAGACGTGTAATGGGACTGTTACGAGCCGAACATGGCACGTTCACCCGATGTGCGAACCGAATGATGCTCGTCACAGTCATTGCCGGGGTTTGTCCGGCGAGCTGGGGGAGGAGACGGTGACCACCGTCGCGCTCAAGGATGTGACAAAGGTTTTCAAGGACGGCACGCTCGCCGTCGACAAGGTCAATCTCGACGTCACCGACGGCGAGTTCATGGTCCTGCTCGGCCCGTCCGGCTGCGGCAAGTCCACCGTGCTGCGGATGGTCGCCGGCCTGGAGGACCCGACCTCCGGTGCGGTGCTGCTCAACGGCGAACTCGCCAACGACCTGCCGCCCCGCGAGCGCGGCGTCGCGATGGTCTTCCAGGACTTCGCCCTCTATCCGCACATGAGTGTTAACGAAAACATCGCGTTCCCACTCCGGCTGGCCGGACTCGAACCGGACCGGCGCGGTGAACGGGTCGCCGACGTGGCCAGCGCGTTGGGCATCGGCGACGTGCTCGCCCGCAAGCCCAGCCAACTCTCCGGCGGGCAGCGGCAACGCGTCGCGATGGGCCGGGCGATCGTCCGCCGGCCGGGGCTCTTCCTGATGGACGAGCCACTGTCCAACCTGGACAGCGGACTGCGGGCCGAGCTGCGCGCGGAGATCTCCGGCCTCACCCGGGAACTGGGCGTCACCACGGTCTACGTCACCCACGACCAGGCCGAGGCGCTGACCATGGCCGACCGGGTCGCCATCATGCGCAAGGGCGTTCTCCAGGACGTCGGCACCCCCACCCAGGTCTACGGCCGCCCGGCCACCCTCTATGTGGCCGCCTTCCTGGGCAGCCCGCGGATGAACCTGCTGGAGGCGTCGGTCTACGTCCACCTCGACCGGTACGTCACCCTCACCCTCGGCGAGCAGGCCCTCTACCTGCCGTGGAACGACATCCGTACCCGGGCGGTCGCGCACTACCACGGGGAACGGATCGTGGTCGGCATGCGCGCGGAGGCGCTCACCCCGGTCTCCCCGGACAGCCCGGGCGACGTGCTCCAGGGTCGCATCCGCTACCTGGAGCACCACGGGCACGAGTCGCTGGCGTTCCTCGACATCGGTGCGACCGCCGTGGTCGTCGACGAGATGGGCAGCGGCCCGGTGGAGACCCCGGAGTCCGGCCAGCGCGGCCTGCGCCGGTTCGGCCAGGTCATGCAGCGCTTCGCCGGTCGGTCCGGCGGCGAGAACGAGGACGAGGACGGACCGCGCGGCGGCACCCGGACCAGCGTCCTGCACGACCCGGGCCGCCACCACCGCCGCCCGGCGGAACTCGCGGTCCGGCTGGCCCCGTACCCGGCGGTCAGCTCCGGTCACCCGATGGCGGTGCAGGTACGCATGGACGCCCTGCACTTCTTCGACGAGCGCGGCGACCGCATCGACGTCGGCTGGCGCTGAGGCGTAAGGAAGGGCACCCTTTTAACGCCTGGTGTAGAGGAAGGGCCCCTTCTTAACGCCCGGGCTCGGGGAGGTCGGCGTCCGGCAGGGCTGGGCGGCGGTACAGGCCCCAGGCGACGAACCGGGCGAACAGGTCGCGCGGGCTCGGGCCGTCGTCCGGGTTGAGCCGGTACAGGTCCCGGGTCGCCTCGTACAGCAGCCCGCACAGGTAGATCGACAGGCCGACCGGGTTGTCCGCGTACTCGGCCTTGAGTAGTAGGCGGGCGTGCGCGCACGGCCATGGCCGGCCGCACGCGCGGCAGCACCACAGCGGACGCAGCGGGGTGTGCGGCGTGGCGTGCGGGGGGTACGGCCGGGGCCGGTCCGGTGGCGGTCCCTCGGCGGGGTGCGGACGTTGCTGTCCGGTCATCGGGCTCCCTTCGCGGCGGCGGGGGCGGCTGCCCGCCGGGAAGTGGTCGGCCCGGGAGCCGGCCCGCGCAGGCTCCCGGATCCGGGGCCGTCCCGGCGGGGGGGATGCCGGGACGGCCCCGGTTCGGGCCGCCCCGGCACGGGGAATGCGGACGGTCCCGGGTCGGGGGCCGCTCCTGGGACGGGATCCGGGGCGGTCCCGGGCTGGATCCGCCCCGTCCCCGGTGGATGGGAGCGGATCCGCTGCGTGACAGTCTGGTGATGCCGCGACTACTGTCGGAAGGCGTTCGTGTTCGACCAGGCGAGTCGTGCGATCAGCCGTCCCCCGCGTGCAGAGGTGTGCAGATGTCCCGAATGCCGATGCTGGAATTGTTCGCCGGTGAGCTGCGCCGCCTGCGGGTGGACGCCGGGATGTCCCAGGAGGCGCTGGGCGAGCAGCTCAACTACTCCGCCTCGCTGGTGGCGGCGGTGGAGCAGTCACGCCGGCCACCCCGGGAGGAGTTCACCCAACGGTGCGACAGCGTCCTACAGGCCGGCGGCCTGCTGGTACGCATCAGGGAGGCGATCCTCCGGGAGAGCCTGATGCCGTGGTTCCGCGAGTGGGTGACCATCGAACAGGAGGCGGTGACGCTGCGGAGCTTCCAGCCGCTGGTGGTGCCGGGGCTACTGCAAACCGAGGGGTACGCGCGGGCGCTCTACGAGGGTGCGAGTCACCTGGCCGGCGACGAGGTCGAGCAACCGCTCGCGGCCCGGCTCGCGCGGCAGGCGGTCCTGGACCGGCCCACACCGCCGCAGTTCGTGGTGGTGCTCGACCAGGGCGTGCTGGAGCGGCCGATCGGCGGCGCACAGGTGATGCGCGAGCAACTGCTCCACCTGGTCGAGGTGGGGCAGCGACCCAGGGTGCACCTGCACGTGGTGCCGCGCGGCGTCGGCGCGTACCCGGGCGTGAACGGCGCGTTCGTGGTCGCGACACCGCCCGAGGGCGACGACATCGTCTACCTGGACAACCAGTTGCAGGGCACCATTGTGGAGCGCACCGTGGACGTAAACTCGCTGCGGCAGACCTGGGAGTCTGTCCGGGCCGAGGCGCTGCCCCACGGGGCCACCCTCAGGATGATCTCGGAGGCGGCAGAGCAATGGACCTGACCGGCGCGATCTGGCGGAAGAGCACCCGGAGCAGTGGCAATCAGGGCGACTGCGTCGAAGTGGCGGACAACCTCCCCGGCGTGGTCGGCGTCCGGGACAGCAAGGACCGGCGGGGGCCGGCGTTGGCGTTCGACCCGGTGGCGTGGCGGGCGTTCGTGCAGTTCGCCAAGCGGCACTGAGGACGGCTTCGCCAAGCGGCAGCGAGAGCGGCCCGGGCGGGACGAACGGGTTGTCGTCCCGCCCGAGGTCGATCTCGGTCACGAACGGTCGAGCCGCTTCCAGAACGAGTAGTGGTGGTCGTCCGTGAAGTCGGCCCGACACCACCGTCCGGGGGTCAGCGACCGCACGTACCTGCCGTGCCGAAGGTCGTCGCGGAACGCGGGCCACGCGTCCGGCCGCGCGGGTTCGGCGGTACGGGCGAAGCGGACCCAGGTGCTGGCGAGGCGCAGGCGCAGATCGAGCTGGGCGGGGGTCAACTCCTCGAAGATCGCCATGTCGAACAGGTACGCCAACTCCGACATGTGGTTCGCGCGCATCGGGAAGCTGGGACGGGGATAGCCGACGTACCACGGGGTGTCCTCCGCCGTGAACTCGTACAGGTGCGTCGGTGTCCAGCGGGACAGCATCCGCGCGGTGTCCAGGGTCGGTACGGACCAGAGCGCGTCGGTGAGGACGGTGGCGAACGCCTCCCCCGCGGAGACGTCGCCGGCCAGCGGATAGCGTCGGAGTACGGCGGGAGCGTCGGCGCCGAACTCGGCACGGATCGCCGGCGCGTACGCCTCGTCCCGCATCGGCGCGCCTCCAGGGGCCAGCTCCGCGCCGCCGATACGGCCGTTCTCCTCGTCGTGGTTGACGCCGAGGAGCACCGGTACCCGGTTGAACCGTCCGGTGCGCAGCGCCTCGCCCGGCGGCAACGGCAGCAGCGCGGTCCCGCTCACCGGGCGGGGTTCGCCGGCCGTCGCCTCGTACGCGTCCAGCAGCGTCGTGACCTCGGTGGCGCGCAGGCAGGTCGCGACGTCGGCGGCGGTGGCGCATCCGACCGCCGCGATGACGCCGGCGCTCTCGGTCTCGGCCGCCGCCCGGGTCCGTGACCCGCCGGTGGCGCAAGGCGCGCTCTGCACGACGGCCCGGTCGAAGAGACCGGCCGACACCGGTGAGGCCAGGTGGTCGCAGACGGCGTAGCCGCCACCGGACTGGCCCATGACGGTCACGTTGTCGGGGTCGCCACCGAACCCGCCGATGTTGGTGCGGACCCACCGCAGGGCGGCCTGCTGGTCCTCCAGGGCGAGACTGCCCGATCCGTGGCGGGCGGCCGGCCCGTCCAGCGCGGCGTCGGTCAGGAACGCCATCACGCCGAGCCGGTAGTTCAGCGAGACGACCACCGCGCCGGCGGCCACGAGCGGGTTCGGCCGGTAGCTGTCGCCACTGCCCACCATCATGCTGCCGCCGTGGATCCAGACGATCACCGGAAGATCCCGGGCGGGCCGGCGGGGTGCGGTGACGTTGAGGTAGAGGCAGTCCTCGACGGTGCTGGGGACGCCGATCGGGTAGCCGCTCTCCGCCTGGGGGCAGGCCGCACCGGGGGCCGTGGCGTCCCGGACGTCCTTCCAGGACCTCACCGGTTGGGGGGACGCCCACCGGAGATCGTCGATGGGCGGCGCCGCGTACGGGATGCCCTGAAAGCTGCGGACCTCGGCGTCGAGCACGCCGCGTACCTGACCGGCGGTGGTCCGGACCACCGCGGGGTCGGGTCGGGCGTCGGCGTTCGCCGGGGGAACGGAGGCGGCGGCCGGTACGAGCAGCCCGGCGACGGCGATGACTGCCCGGAGCAGCCTCGACCAGCGATCCGGCCGTGAATCCTGGTTGTCGCTCATGCTGCGTCTCCCTTCGACGGATGTGCGTCGAGGATAAAGAAACTTGGGCGAACGCGCAATGCGTTCGCCTGAGGCGCTTGCCTAATTCGATCGCGCCAGAGCTTTGGTACGGTCGCCGCATGGGCAACCGTGAAAAGCTGCTGGCCGGCGCGGCCCGGTGTCTGCGGGAGAAGGGGTACGACCGCACGACCGTCCGCGACATCGCCTCGGCCGCCGGGGTCAGCATGGCCGCCATCGGCTACCACTTCGGGTCCCGGGAGGCGCTGCTCAACCAGGCGCTGTTCGCGATGCTGGACGAGTGGGGCGACGCTATGGGTCGGGCCCTGGTCCCGGTCGACGACCCCGGGGGTGACCCGGTTCGGCACTTCGCCCAGCTCTGGCGGAGCCTGATCGAGCAGTTCGCCACCCACCCCGACCTGTGGTTGGCCACGGTGGAGCTGTTCATGCAGGCCCAGCGGCAACCGGAGCTGCGCCCCCAGCTCGCCGACGGCGTTCGGCAGGGCAGTCGAGGGATGGCGGCGATCCTGGAGAGCGTGCCGGAGGGTGAGGTGCCGCCGGGGTCCGTTCGGACGCTCGGCGCGGTGCAGCTCGCCCTGATGTCCGGCGTGATGATCCAGTGCCTGAGTGACCCGGAGAATGCGCCCACCGCCGAGGAGGTCCTCGACGGCCTCCGGGCGCTGTCGAAACTGGCCGGCTAACGGGGCGCAAGCGGATCTTGCCGATGGTGCGCTTGCCGGTCTAGTTACCGGCTAGTAACGTTCGGGCATGACCATCGACTCGCGCCAGGTGGCGGCCGGCATGCTCGAAGCGGTGCCCTTCGCCCGTACGCTCGGCTTCGAATTCGTCGAGGTGGCCCCGGAGGCCGACGGCGGCGTCCGGGCGGTCGTCCGGCTGCCCGACTCGCCGGCCACCCACAACCACGTCGGCGGGCCGCATGCCGGCGCGATGTTCACCCTCGGCGAGACCGCGTCCGGCGCGGTCGTGCTCGCCGCGTTCGGGCACCTGCTGGACCGGGCCACGCCGCTCGCGGTGCGCGCCGACATCGCGTACCGCAAGCTCGCCATGGGTCCGGTGCTCGCGAAGGCCTGGCTGGGGTGCGCGGCGGCCGAGGTGATCGCGGAGCTGGACGCCGGGCAGCGACCGGAGTTTCCGGTACGCGTGGAGATCGCCACCGAGGAGGGCAAGCCGACCGCGGAGATGACCGTGATCTGGACCCTGCGCCCGAACCGCTGACCGACTCGCGTCCGTGCTCTCCCTGGTCGTCGGCCTACCGCCGTCTCCGGCCGACGACCAGGGCGGCGGCGCAGAACAGCGCCAGGCCGGCGGCTCCGACCCCGGCGATGATGTTCAGTGGTCGGTCGAATCCCGTCCCGACCTGGGACAGGAAGACCAGCGACATGGTGACCAGCAGTGTCCATTGCTGCCAGCGGGGCATGCCGGCAACCCGTCCCGGGTCGCGCCCTCGGTCGCTCATCGGCTCGGTCTGCGCGTGACCCGCACCGCCACCGGCAGCTCGCCGCTCACATCCGTCCCCGATGCTTGGCCAGCGGGACCGCCGCCGCCGTGACGGCACCGAGCACCAGTCCGATGACGAGCATCCGGGTGCCGTTCGGGCCGCCGGTCGCCAGTAGGAACAGGCCCCGGATGGCGACGACGGCCGCCAGTACGACGGAGCTGATGGCCAGCAGGCGCATGGTGTTCCGGCTGTACGGTCCCTCGCCGGTGGATGGGCGATCCATGGCGGCTACCCCCTGTGCGTCGTGGTGGCGACGGTGCCATTCGTCGATGCCCGTCGCTACCCGGACGTGCCCGGGTCGCAAACATCGCGCTCGTGGCCGGTCCGGGTGGTGGGGCCGGTGTTTCGCCGCGACCCCACCACCCTCAGCTGGTCAGAAGCCTGCCAGCGTCTCCCTGGCCACCTGCCGCAGCGTTTCTTCGTCCGACCCACCGACCTCCGCCCGCAGGGCAGGATCGGCGACGAAGGCGTCGACCTCGGCGAAGAGCCGCTCCAGCGGCATCGCCACCGAGTCCTCGTGCGGATGCGGGTCGTACTTGAAGATGTTCAGGTAGATCACCTCGAACTCGCGGGCCGTCAGCCTCCCGTCGACGAAGGCCCGGATGGCCGCCAGGTGCGCGTAGACCGTGGGGGAGACCGGCGTCGCCTCCCACCATGCTTCAGCTTCCGCCACCCAGCCTCCGATCTCGTACGACGTAACCGAGTTGGGCTTCACTCATCGTCCATCCGGAGACGAACTCCCCGGTCGCGGTCTTCTGGATCACGACCTGTCGTGTCGTCCGGTTGTGGTTCAGGATGACCGGCTCGTCCGGCATCCGGGTGTAGGTGCCGGTGACCCGCAGCGTGCCAGGTGCGGCGACGAAGGCGTGCAGCGCGGCCTCGAAGGCATCGAACCCCGCCACGCCCTGCGGAGCGTGACACCGAAGGCCGTACTCAGAAATTCAGCGGTGCTGGCTGAGTGCCTTCGCGTTGCGGACCTCGTTGTCGCGGTCGCCGTTGCCGGTGAGGATCAGGGTCCGCAGGCTCTCCGTCACGTAGCCGCCCCACGCGGTCCGGCACACGTCGTAGCACTCGTAGTCGGAGGTCAGCCCGTGGTGGGTGAAGCGCAGCCGGGTGCCCTCGTCCTCGCGGGAGATGTCGAAGCTGATCCTCGTCCCGGTCCACTCGGTCTTGTCGTCGGTGAAGTTGAAGTGGTTCTCCAGGCAGTGCCAGACGATCCGCTGGTCGGGGACGAACTCGACGATCCGCATCCGGCACCGGTGGATGTCCTGGTAGTGGTAGGTGAACTCGGCACCGGGCCGGTCGGTCGGCCCTTCGATGTCCCTGGACCACCAACCGCGGACGTCGGTCACCGCCGAGAAGACCTCGGCCGGGGTCCGGTCCACCACGAACGTGGTGGTGAAGCTGTCGTCGCTCATCTGCTGCTCCTTCATCTCAGGTGTTCCCGGAGGGCGGCCAGCGGGCCGTCCCAGTCGCGGGCCAGCGCGGCGAGGAACTGCTGCGCGACCCGCATCGGCTCGGACCGGAGGCGGTAGCGGACCCGGCGCCGTTCGCCGGGCTCGGCGGTGACCAGGCCGGCCTCGGCCAGCAGCCCGAGGTGCTTGGCGATCCCTTGCCGGGTGATCGGCAGGCGGGTGGCGAGATCCGTCGCGGTGGCCGGGCCGGCCTCGGCGAGGGCGGCCAGGATGGCGCGCCGGTTCGGGTCGGCCAGCGCCACGAACACGGCCTCGGCGACGGACTCCGACGCGCGGTCAGACATGGAGATAGGCGACCAGTTCGTCCAGCTCGCTGGCCCAGCCCTTGGTGTTGCCGCCGTACGCCCGGTCGTGCTCCTCGGGGGCGAGCTGGGCGAACCCGGTCTCGACCACGGTGAGGCTGGTGCCGTCGCCCTCCGGCGCGAGGGTGAACTCGACGTAGGTGCGGCGCGGGTCGTCCGCCGGCAGGCCGTGGATGCCCCACGTGTAGCCGAAGACCGTCTTCGGTTCGAGTCGCTCGATGCGCAGTCGGGCCGCGTCGCCGCTGTCCCAGGTCAACTGTGCGGTGCCGCCGACCCGCAGGTCGACCTCGGCGCTGTCGCCGAACCAGGTGCCCAGTCCCTCGGCGGTGGTGATCGCGTCCCACACCCGGTCCAGCGGCCGGTCTATCCGTACGGTGCGTTCGATCCGGTCGGGAAAGCCCATCGGATAACTCCTTCGATAGCAACCATTCAGTTGCCAAAAACTTATGGCAACCGCCTGGTTGCGTCAAGGCCTTCACCCGAAGTCGGTTTGCGTTCGGCGTCGCCTGGATAGATTCGTACCGTGCTGGGCCTACCTGCTCATGTGACCGCCTGTCTCTTCGACCTGGACGGTGTGCTGACGCAGACCGCCCGCGTCCACAACGCCGCCTGGACCGCAACCTTCGACGCGTTCCTGCAACGGCACGCCGCCGCCACCGGGCTGCCGTTCCGGCCGTTCGACCCCGGTCCGGACTACAACCGCTACGTCGACGGACGTCCCCGCGCCGACGGGGTCCGTGGCTTCCTCGCCTCGCGGGGGATCGTGCTGCCCGAGGGGCACCCCGACGACCCGCCGGACGCGGAGACCGTCAACGGCGTCGGCAACCGCAAGAACGTGCTGCTGCTGGACCAGCTGCGCACGCACGGGGTGGACGTCTACCCGGGCTCGGTGGCGTACCTCAAGGAGGTGGCCGCCGCCGGCCTGCGCCGCGCGGTCGTCACGGCCAGCGCCAACGGTCAGGAGGTGATCGCCGCCGCCGGCCTGGAGCCCTTCATCGAGGCCCGGGTGGACGGCCTGGTCACCCGCGCCCGCGGCCTGCGCGGCAAACCCGCGCCGGACACCTTCCTGGCCGGCGCCGAACTGCTCGGCGTCGACCCGGCCAACGCCGTGGTCTTCGAGGACGCGCTCGCCGGGGTCGCCGCCGGCCGGGCCGGCGGATTCGGGTACGTGGTGGGCGTCGACCGGGTCGGCCAGGCCGCCGAGCTGCTGGCGCACGGCGCCGACGTGGTGGTCACCGACCTGGCCGACCTGCTGCACGTCGAGCCGCACACCGGGGATCCCGCGTGATCCGGGAACGGGCGTACCCGGTCGAGCCCTGGCACGTCCGGGAGACCCGGCTCGACATGGACGTCCTGGCCCAGTCCGAGTCGGTCTTCGCCCTCTCCAACGGCCACTTCGGGCTGCGCGGCAACCTCGACGAGGGCGAACCGCACGGCCTGCCCGGCACCTACCTCAACTCCTTCTACGAGCTGCGTCCCCTCCCGTACGCCGAAGCGGGTTTCGGTTTTCCCGAGTCCGGCCAGACCGTCGTCAACGTCACCAACGGCAAGCTGATCCGGCTGCTGGTCGACGACGAGCCGCTGGACGTCCGGTACGGCGAACTCCTCTCCCACGAGCGTGTCCTCGACATGCGCGCCGGCACCCTGCACCGGGAGATGCACTGGCGCTCCCCGGCCGGCCGCGAGGTGAAGGTCCGCAGCACCCGGATGGTGTCGTTCAGCCAGCGTTCGGTCGCGGCGATCAACTACGAGGTCGAGGCCGTCGACGTACCGCTGCGGCTCATCGTGCAGTCCGAGCTGGTCGCCAACGAGACGTTGCCGCCGCAGAGCAAGGACCCCCGGGTGGCGGCCGTGCTGGAGTCACCGCTGGCCGCCGAGGAGGAGCTGACCACCGCGGACGGCGGTCTGCTCATCCACCGCACCAAGGTCTCCGGGCTGCGGCTCGCCGCCGCGATGGACCACGAGATCAGCACCACCGCCCGGACCACCGTCGAGTCCGAGGGATACCAGGACTGGGTCCGCACCACCGTCGCCTGCGTCCTCAAGCCCGGCGAGAAGCTGCGCGTGGTCAAGTACCTGACGTACGGCTGGTCCTCCCGCCGCTCGCTGCCGGCGCTGCGCGACCAGGTCGGCGCGGCCCTCGCCGCCGCCCGCCTGGACGGGTGGGAGGGGCTGCTCCGCGAGCAGCGCGAATACCTCGACGAGTTCTGGGACGCCGCCGACGTGGTCGTGGAGGGCGACCCCGAGGTCCAGCAGGCGGTCCGCTTCGGACTTTTCCACGTCCTCCAGGCGGGCGCCCGCACCGAACGCCGGGCCATCTCCGCCAAGGGCCTCACCGGTCCCGGGTACGACGGCCACGCGTTCTGGGACACCGAGATGTTCGTCCTGCCGGTGCTCACGTACACCTATCCCGTCGCGGTCCGCGACGCGCTGCACTGGCGGTACCGCACCCTGGAGACCGCCCGGGAACGGGCCCGGCTGTTCAACCTGGAGGGTGCCGCCTTCCCCTGGCGGACCATCGAGGGCGCCGAGTCCTCCGGCTACTGGCCGGCCGGCACCGCCGCCTTCCACATCGCCGCCGACGTGGCCGACGCGGTACGCCGGTACGTGCTGGCCACCGAGGACACCGACCTGGAACGGGAGATCGGGCTGGAACTGCTGGTCGAGACCGCCCGGCTCTGGCGCTCGCTGGGCCACCACGACCGGCACGGCCAGTTCCACATCGACGGGGTCACCGGCCCCGACGAGTACACCGCGGTGAAGAACGACAACATCTACACCAACCTGATGGCCCAGCGGAACCTCGTCACCGCCGCCGACGCCGTGATGAAGTACCGGGACGAGGCGTTCCACCTCGGGGTCACCGACGAGGAGGCCGCCGCGTGGCGGGACGCCGCCGCGGCCATGCACCTGCCGTACGACGAGGAGATCGACGTCCACGAACAGGTGGAGGGCTTCACCCGGCTCCAGGAGTGGGACTTCGAGGGCACCCCGCCGGAGAAGTACCCGCTACTGCTGCACTACCCGTACTTCGACCTGTACCGCAAGCAGGTGATCAAGCAGGCCGACCTGGTGCTGGCCATGCACTGGCGGGGCGACGCCTTCACCCCCGACCAGAAGCTGCGTAACTTCCTCTACTACGAGCGGCGTACCGTCCGGGACTCGTCGCTGTCGGCGTGCACCCAGGCCGTCCTCGCCGCCGAGGTGGGTCATCCCGAGCTGGCCCACAGCTACCTGCGCGAGGCCGCGCTGATGGACCTGCACGACCTCAACGAGAACACCCGCGACGGCGTACACATGGCCTCGCTGGCCGGGGCGTGGATCGCCCTCGTCGCCGGGTTCGGCGGGCTGCGCGACCACGACGGGGAACTGTCCTTCGCGCCCCGCCTCTCCAGCCGCCTCGCCGGTCTGGAGTTCTCCCTCCAGTGGCGTGGACTGCGGCTGCGCGTGGACGTACGCCCACACCAGACCACGTACTCCCTGCGGCACGGCGGCCCGCAGGACCTGATCGAGCTTCGCCACCACGGTGAACTGATCACCGTCACCGCCGGTGAACCGGTGACCGTGCCGATCCCGCCGGCCGAGGTGACCGGCCCGCCACCGGAACAGGCCCCCGGTCGCGCACCCCTCCTCCGCCTCCCCGAACGCGAGCAGTAAATGTAAGGAAGGGGTGTAAGGAAGGGCCCCCTATTAACGCCTGGCGTGGTAAAAGGGACCCTTCCTCACATCGGTCGGTCAGAGCGGGCGTCCCTGGGAGGGGCGGCCACCGGCGTCGCGCGGTGCCATCGCCCGCGGATCGTCGGCGGTACGCGCCTCAGCGGCCTCGTCCGCCCAGTCGCGGTTGCGCTCGGCGTCCTGTTCCGGTCGATCCCGCTCGGCGGGCTGCTGCCGGGATCCTCGCTGCTCCTGCTGCGCCATGGCGATCCTCGCGATCCGTCGGGGCACTCGTCGCGCCGGTACGGTCTGCGGTCCCGCGTCGCCTACCCGGCGGGCATGCCGCCAAACGCCGCAAACCGTCCCCCACCCGCGACCGTCGCCACCCGCGACCCTCGCCACCCGCCACCCTTGCCGCGTGCCGGCCGTCCGCGCGTCGGCCGTCCGCGCGCCTCGACCACGGGCACCACGTGGGGACAGGACGGCGGATGACGGTGTGCGGAAGGGTTCGCGGGGAAGTCGGGAAGACCTGACGAGGCAAGGGGAGCTTGGCGGGTCGAGGGGGAGTCGGCGGGGCCAGGGAGAACCGGTGGGGCGGGGCAGGGGCTGTGGGTCCGGGCCGCACGGGTCACGGAGTGGGAGCGGGAAGTGGAGGTGGGGGCGTGGACGTGCGGAGTCGTACGGTGACGATTCCGGCCGGTGCGGTGGAGCTGCCGGCCGACCTGCTGGTCCCGGAGCCGGCGACCGGGGTGGTGCTCTTCGCGCACGGAAGCGGCAGTTCGCGGCACAGTCCGCGCAACGTGGCGGTGGCGCACGTGCTCAACCGCAGTGCCCTCGCCACGGTGCTCGTCGACCTGCTGACTCCTGCCGAGGACCAGGTGGATGAGCGTACGGCCGAGCTGCGCTTCGACATCGACCTGCTCGCCGGCCGGCTGGCCGGGATCGTCGACTGGCTCGCCGCGGAGGAACCGTACCGGGCGTTGCCGGTCGGGCTGTTCGGGGCGAGCACCGGGGCCGCCGCCGCCCTGGTCGCCGCCGCGGAGCGGCCCGGACTGGTCCGCGCGGTGGTGTCCCGGGGTGGGCGGCCCGATCTGGCCGGCCCGGCCCTCGGCCGGGTACGCGCGCCGACGCTCCTGCTCGTCGGCGGCCGGGACGAAGAGGTCATCGCGCTCAACGAGCAGGCCCAGGACGCCCTGCCCGACGACGCCGAGCTGACCGTCATCCCGGGGGCCACCCATCTCTTCGAGGAACCCGGCACCCTGGAGCAGGTCGCGCACGAGGCTGCCACCTGGTTCACCACCCACCTTCCCGAACGCACCCACTTCGGTTGATCGTGGCGTTGTCGTGGCGGAACGCCGAGACGGACCACGACAACACCATGATCAACGCTCGTCGGCGGGGGGTCACTCCGCGGCGGTGGCGGGGGGAGTGGCGGGGGCGGGGGGTGAGGCGGCATCCCGGCTCTTCTGGACGGTGTCGATGACGCGCCAGACGACCGCCGTGATGGGGACCGCGACGAAGGCGCCGGCGATGCCGGCGATGAGGGTGCCGGCGGTGACGGCGACCAGGATGACGGCCGGGTGCAGGCGTACCTGGCGCTTCATGATCAGCGGTTCGAGCAGGTTGCCCTCGATCTGCTGCACGGCGATGACGGCGGCCAGCACGAGCAGCGCGGTCACCGGTCCCTTCGCGGCCAGTGCCACGAGCACGGCCACCGTGCCAGCGACCGTCGCACCGATGATCGGGATGAACCCGCCGAGGAAGGTGATCAACGCCAGCGGGAGGGCCAGCGGCACTCTGAGCACCACCAGTGCGATCCCGATGCCGATCGCGTCGATGGCCGCGATCATCATGGTGCCCCGGCTGTACGCGCCGAGCGTGCGCCACCCGTTGCGTCCCGCCTGCGCGGTGACCTCCCGGCGCGGGCCGGTCATCCGGTCCAGCACCCAGCGCCACATCGACCGGCCGTCCTTGAGCAGGAAGAACAGCAGGACCAGCGCGAGCAGCGTGGAGCCGACCACCTCGGCGGCGGTGCGCGCGCCGGAGACCGGGTCGAGTCCGCCGCCGCCCTGGCTCAGCCCGCGCCGGGCCTGGTCGATGATCCGGTCGAGTTGCTGATCGGTGATCGGCAGCGTGGAGGTCACGAAGTCCCGGGTGCGGTCGACGCCCTGGATCAGTTCCTTGCTCAGGTCGCTGAACTGGCCGGCGGTCAGGTTCCACACCAGGGTGCCGGCCCCGACCAGGATGCCGAGCAGCAGCAGGATGGTGAGCAGGGCGGCCAGCGAACCGGGCAGCCGCAGTCGGCGCAACGCCAGCTGCACCGGGTCGAGCAGGGCGGTGAGGAAGAACGTGACCGCGACCGCGATGGCCAGCGGGGCGAGGAGCACGACGGCCCGGCCCAGCAGGTACAGGGCGAGGACGAACACGATCAGGCACCCGCTCCACAGCACCGCGGAGCGGACCAGCCAGGGCAGCCCCGCCCAGGTCTGGCGGGGGCCGGCGCCCCCGACCGCTGTCACGCCGGACGTCCGCCCGGCACCGTTGTCGACCACGTCGGTCCTCCTCGATGTCGGGCGAGTCGGTACCCGATCGGCACGCCTCCGACACCCGCGCCGGGCGCGTCGCCGACATACACGCTAGGCGCGCCGCCCGGTCGGCGGCGCGGGATCAGCCGATACCGGGCCACGCCGCGACGTAGCCACCGCCGGCGGTGGACTGCACCGCCCGCGCGCGGTGGAACGGGCCCTTGTCGACCTCCGCGACGGCGGCGGCCACCCCGGACCCGGCGGCCATCCCCCGTACCGCGCCGGCTCCGCCGTCGGTGAAGACCACCCAGGACGTACGCCGTCGCAGGTCCGCCGACAGCACCAGCACCCAGGCGTCACCTCCGGCGTACGCGGCCAGCCGGCGGCCACCGAGGGTGATCCGGGACCGGTCGGCGATCTGGTACGCGGACACCCCGCCGGCGTAGACCCGGCCCGACTCGTCGGCGGTGATCGCGTACGGCTTGATGGTGTTGCCCTTGTCGCCCTTGCTGTCGATCCGGCTGATCACCACCTGCCCGGCGAGCTGCCGTCCGGTGGCCGGGTCGAGGCGGGCCAGGTAGGTGTAGTGCGCGTTCGAGGTGTTGAACGCCTGGGTGAACTTGTCGATGACCACGTTCGGTGCGGGCCGGCTCGGATCGGCGGCCGACCGGGCGAAGATGGTGTTGCCGCCGGCGGTCTGCCCGGCCAGATAGAGCTTCCCGTCCCGGCCCATCGCCACCCGGTCGGCCCGGCTGTCCGCGCACAGGTCGCCGAGCCGGTCGGCCGGATGGTCGTACGCCCGCCAGCGCAGTTTGCCGCGCCGGTCGTACGCGTGCACGTAGGCGATCTGCACCGGTACGCACGGGCCCGCGGAGACCTGCCGGAAACCGCTGACGAACACCAGTCCGGCCCGGTCGTCCACGGCCACGTCGCTGACCGTACGCCCGGCGGGTCGGATGGTGGCCAGGGTGGCGCCCCTCAGGTCGTACACGGTGACGGTCGGGCCGGAGACGGCGGCGACCGTGCCGGCGGCCCCGACCGCGACGCGCGTGGCGCCCCGGCCGCGCTGCCAGCGGGCCGTGCCGGCCGTCGCGTCGAGCAACCAGACGCCCCGGTCGGTGGCCACCGCGATCTCGCCGCCGTCCCGCCGGACCTCCAGGTCCTCGACGGTTCCGGCGAGCCGGGTGGTGCCGAGCAGACGCCGCCCGGTGCCGTCGAGTCGCAGTACCGCGCCCGTCCCGCCCCGGCCGAGGGTCGTCGTGGCACCCCCGCTGAGGCCGGTGAACCGCCCGCCGACGACGATCTCGCAGCGGGGTGAGACGTCCACCGCGTTGGCGGCGTCGTCGGCGTTCCGCCCGAGGTACGACGCGGCGGTCGGGTCCAGTGAGTTGGCCGACCGGGGTGCCGGGCGGGGCTCCGGGCAGTCGGTCGGGGCGGCACCGAACCCGCTGGCCACCTTCGGGGTGCCGGCCCGCGTCGGCGTGCTGGCCGCCGGCGGCGCGGACGAGGCCGAACCGGGGCCGGACCAGTGCGCGGTGTCGGCGGCCGGCTCGGCCTGGCAGGCGGTGAGTGTCAGCAACGCCAGCGCCGCGGCGGTCCACCGCGGCCGGCGGCGCGTTCCCTGCACGGCGTCCCCTCCCGGTCGGTCGCGGGAGGATCGTACGCCGGTTCGCCGTCGTCTCCGATGTCGCCCGGCCCGGTCTGTCCGGTCTTCCGGCGTTTGCGGTCCCAGGTCGAGGGAACGCAGAAACGGAACCCCGATGCGAGGAGGATTGCCGTGAGCGACTTCATGGACAAGGCCAAGGACATGGCCGACAAGCACGACAAGCAGGTCGACCAGGGCATGGACAAGGCCGGCGACATGGCCGACAAGCGCACCGGCGGCAAGTACGACGAGCAGATCGACAAGGGCGTGGACGCGGCGCAGGCCCGTACCGGCGAGGGTGACACCTCCCCCCGCTGACGACTCACCACGACGCTCCCGGGCCGCCGCGACGCGGTGACCCGGGAGCGTTCGTACGCGGGTGGTCAGCTCTCCTTGTCGCGGAGTTCCTCCATCGAGGTGGGACGGCCGCTCAGGGCGTCCCGGACCCGGTCGACCAGGCCGGTGCCGGGGCCGAGCAGCTTGTTCGCCGGCGGGCGGTCCGGCGCGGCCGGGTGCGGGCGGGTCGGTGCCGTCCGCTTGGCGGCCTGGACCTTCCCGGCCAGCTCGACCATCTCCTCCCGGGCCACCGCGGCGCGCAGCCGGGGGAAGAGTTCGGACTCCTCGTCCCGCACGTGGTGCCGGATCGTGCTGGTCAGCTGTGCCAGCAGCTCGTCGAAGCGGGGGTCGGACGCGTCGAGCGACTCCAACTCCTTCATGGTGCGCTCGGCGTCGGCGTGCTCGGAGATCTCGTGCTCGGCGAGCTGGTCCCCGTCGGGCAGCGCCTTGCGGGCGGTCGGGTAGACGTACATCTCCTCGGCGACCGCGTGCCGGACCAGCTCGGCGATCATCACGTCGGCCAGATGGCGGCGGTGCTCCGGAGTGCCCTGGCGGCTCTCCAACTCGACGAAGAGGACTTCCACCTCGCGGTGGTCGGCGACCAGGATGTCGACGACATCCTGGTCGGTGGCGGTCTGTGGATTGCTCATGTCGGGCCCCTTACCGGTTGCGGTCGGTCGGTGTCGGCCCTCCTACCCGGCCACCGCCGACCGAACCCACCACCGTCGATCGGACCGTTGTCGCCGTCGCCGTTCTGCCGTACGCTCGCCTCGGCCCGCCCTCACGGTCTCCAGTGAGGAGCAGTCATGCCCATGAACCGCCTGCTGACCCTCGGGGTCGGCGCGCTGACGGCGGTCGCGCTGAGCGTTCCCCTGGCCGCGGCCCCCGCCTCGGCCACCTCGTCGCACCACCGCTCGGGTGGCAGCCTCGTGCTGGTCGGCGGTGCGCTCGCCGACGACAACGCCGCCATCTACGGCGACATCGTCCGACTCGCCGGTGGCGCCGGGAAGGCCCGCATCGGCATCTTCACCGCCGGGGCGCCGACCCCGGCCGAGGACCCGGACGCGGACACCCCGGACTGCAACAACTCGGTCTGCAACGGCGACTACTACGCCAACCTGTTCAAGACCTACGGCGTCGCCGACGCGCAGTGGATCCCGATCGACGTCGACCACCCGGAGAAGGCCGACGACCCGGCGGTGGTGGCCCAGATCAACTCGATGACCGGCTTCTTCTTCGGCGGGGGTGACCAGTACCGGTACGTCACCACGATGACCCGGGGCACCGCACAGCGCGACTCGGCCGCGCTGGCCGCGGTCCGGCGCAAGCTGCGCACCGGCGCGGTCGTCGCCGGCACCAGCGCCGGCGCGCAGATCATGGCCGGCCGCGACATGATCACCGGCGGTTCGGTCGACCCCGGCCTGCGGGACGGGTCGAAGCCCGGCTACTTCGACGACTCGACCGTCCTCGGGTACCTGCCCAAGGGCGGGTTCGGCTTCTTCCGCGACGGCCTGCTGGACACCCACTTCTCCCGGCGCGGCCGGGAGGCCCGCTCCATCCGGCTCGCCACCGACACCCGCAACAAGCGGGTGTTCGGTCTGGACGAGAACACCGCGCTGGAGGTGACCCACGTCGGCTCGCGGCACCAGAAGCTGCGGGTGATCGGCGAGCGTGGGGTGACCGTGCTGGACCTGCGGCGGGCGCGGACCACCGCCGGGCCCGTCTGGGGCGTGGAGGGCGTGCGGTGGACCCGGCTGACCGAGGGCGACCGGTACCGGTCGGACCGCTGGCAGCCGATCTTCGCTGCCGGTAAGAAGCGGGTCGTCGGGGCGCCGGGCTGCGCGGCCACGCCGACCGAGGACGTCTTCTGGAACTACGGACTGGTCACCAACGCCGAGGCGCTGATCGCCAACGCCGGCTGCGCGTCGGTCGTCGACGTGTCCTACGAGGACGACCCGCGGTGGCAGGCGACGCTGACCCGGGGACGGGACTTCGCCGCGTACCGGGCCGGGGAGTCGACCTCGTTCACCGGCGTGGTGATCGGCATCGGCGCCGCCTGACGCGTAAGGAAGGGCCCCTTGTTAACGCATAGTGTTGTACAAGGGGCCCTTCCTAACACTCGCGCAGGATCGCGGCCAACGTGTGGCGGGCGGTCGCGGACATGACCGGGTTCGTGTCCACGTAGTACGCCAGGCACCCGATCGCCTGCGCCAGCGCCCAGCCGCGCCCGCGCGCCCACGTCGCGTCGTCGACGTCGACCTGGTCGTCGTGCATGCGCATCGGTCGATCGTGGCAGTCGGGTGGTGTGCCGGGCGAGCGAATTCCCCGGGTCGGGCGGGACCGTCGGGCACCGAGCGGCTCGTCATCAAGATGTAACAGGGGTTACGTATTGAGCATGGAACTTAATGGATGTAACTTCTGTTTCATCGATCCGTGGCCCCTCGGAGGTGCCCATGTTCCCTGTCCGCAACCCCCTGCGTACCCGTCTCGCGGTGCTCGTCGCCGCGAGTCTCGTCGCCACCGTGGCGCCGGTCGGGGTGACCGCCGCGCACGCCCAGGTCATCCGGGACCGGCAGGGCAGCTCGACCGACGTGAGCCGGGCGAGCTGGTCCGGCCCGGCGTACACGATGAACGGCTCGGGCGGCGTCGTGTCCGCCACCATGACGCAGGCCATCAACGCGATCCGCGGCGGCAGCGGCACGATCGACGTGGCGGTTGTCGCCGCGTCCGACGGCGGCACCCCCGAGTGCGACGACATCATCGGCCTGGCGAACGTCAACTCGTGCACCACGCTGACCCTGACCAGCGCCAACGACGGCAACAACAGCCAGGTGAACACCGACATCCGCAACGCGGAGTTCGTCTACTTCGCCGGCGGCAACCAGTGCAACTACGCCGCCTGGAAGGGCACCGCGCTGGAGGCGTCCGTCGAGTCGGTGGTGGCCAAGGGTGGCGGGGTCGGCGGCGGCAGTGCCGGGCACCACATCAACAGCGACATCGTGTACGACGCCTGCGCGGCCAGCGCCACCTCGGCGATCGCGCTGGACAACCCGTACGACCGCTCGATGACCTTCACCACCGGCATGTTCCGCTGGGCGAACTACGCCAACACGATCAACGACTCGCACTTCCAGGAGCGCGACCGGATGGGCCGCTCGATGGCGTTCGTCGCGCGGGCCGTCAAGGACGGTCGCACCAGCGGTGGCGCGGCCTGGGGCGTCGGGGTCAACGAGGGTGCCTCGCTGTTCATCAACAAGTCCGGGCTGGCCACGCTGAGCGGCTCGAACGCGTACGTGGTCCTCGGCGACCACCAGCCCGAGGTGGCCGTCTCCGGTCAGCCGCTGACGTACTCGAACTTCAAGATCTGGAAGCTCGCCAACGGCCAGACCTACAACTTCGCCAACCGGCCCACCTGCGGCTACTACCTGAAGAGCGTGACCAACGGGGTGCCGAGCAGCAACCTCTACAGCGGTACCCCGGTCACCGACTGCTCGACCAACCCGCCACCGCCCCCGCCCGGTGGTGGCTCGTCGTACGCCGAGGTCGAGCCGAACGACAGCCGCAACGCCGCCAACGACGTCACCGGCAACAGCTACCCGCTGACCGTCACCGGCGACATGAAGAGCACCAGCGACCGGGACTACTTCAAGGTCAGTCTCAACAGTGGACAGACGCTGACCGTGAACTGCGCCGTCCCCACCGCCTACGACGCCGACCTCTACCTGCTGAACTCGAACGGGAGCACGGCCACCCGCTCGGTCAACGACGGGGCGGGCACCGACGAGTCGGCCTCGCTGACGAGGACGTCGTCCGGATCGGCCACCTACTACGTCGAGCTGGAGGCGTACTCCGGCTCCGGCACGGCCGACTACTCCTGCACCGTCGCCAAGTCCTGATTCCACCCGAGCCGGAAGGCGCGTCCTCCTCATCCCCCCGGGAGGACGCGTCTTCCGCGCGTCCGCTGTCGCTTCCTGCCGCGCCCGGTGTCGGCACCCCCACACCCTCCCACGCCCCCTTTGCTCTGCTTCAACCCACGCACCGGATCTCGGCCGTTTCCGTTGCGCCAGTTGAAGCAGTGCAAAGGGGGGCGGGCAAGGGGGTGCGGGGCGGTTGGTGGGCGACCGCTTCGATGTCCGGGCCGGGTGGCGCCGGTCGGCCGCTACGCTCAGCGCGTGTCGACCTCTGATCTTGCCGGCGAGCCGGGCACGGGTGCGGGCGCCGGTCGGGCCCACTCCGGCTCCGATGACGCCGTCCCCTCCGCCGATTCGCCCGGGGTGGGTGTGGCGGCGCTGATCCGCCAGCGGCTGGGCGAGTGCAGCCCGGCCGAGCGCCGGGTCGCCCGCGCGCTGCTGGCCTCGTACCCGGCCGCCGGTCTGGGCACGGTCGCCTCGCTGGCCGAGCGGGCCGAGGTGAGTGCCCCGACCGTGCTGCGGTTCCTCAGCCGGCTCGGCTTCGGCGGCTACCCGGAGTTCCAGCGCGCGCTGCGCGACGAACTGGCCGAGCGGGAGACCTCGCCGCTGACCGCGTACCGGGCGGCGGAGCGGACCGGCGCGCCTCCGGCGGGGGCGCTGCCCCGGGCGGCGGCGACCCTGCCGGACGCGGTGGCCGGGACGTTGGCCGAGCTGCCCCAGGGCGAGCTGGACGCGGCGGTCCGTCTCTTCGCCGACCAGCAGCTACGGGTGACCGCGGCGGGCGGCCGGTTCTCCGGGCTGCTCGCGCACTACCTGGTGCTGCACCTGATGCAGGTACGCGGGGGAAGCCGAGTGTTGCCGTCCACCCCGGTGGAGCGCACCGACATGCTCGTCGACGTGGGTCGGCGGGACCTCTTCGCCCTGTTCGACTTCCGCCGGTACGAGGAGCCCACGCTGGCCCTGGCCCGGGAGGTCACCGCACGGGGCGCCCGGGTGGTCCTGTTCACCGACCGGTGGTTGTCCCCGGTGGCCGGGCTCGCCGAGGTGGTGCTGCCCAGCCGGGTCGAGTCGCCCTCGCCGTACGACAGTTTCGTTCCGACGTTGGCCCTGGTGGAGACGCTGGTGGCGGCGTTGATCGACCGGCTCGGGCCGGCCGCCGGCAAGCGCCTGAAGGCGATGGAGCAGGCCCAGCAGACGTACGGGGGAAGCTGAGCGACACCCGATGTGGCGTTACAGAAAACTGTAACCCCATCGAGATCGTAACGTGCGTTACAGTCCGGGGGCTGGTTCGACTGGCACCCGGAAGGACACCCCATGCGCATCCGTCACCTTGCCCTGGCCACCACGGCCACGGCCCTCCTCGCCGTCACCGCCGGCTGCGGCGGCGACTCCTCCTCCACCGCCGCGACCGGCGACGAGGTCAAGACCGTCACCGTCACCATCGCGGGTGTCGGTGAGGTCACCACCGACGCCAACCTGGCCCGGAAGGTCCCCGGCGACGTCCGGGACCGCGGCACCCTGACCGTGGCGACCAACGCCCCCTACGAGCCCTTCATCGACTTCGCCGAGGAGGGGCGCACCGACGCGTTCAAGGGCCTGGACCACGACCTGTTCATGGCCGCCTCCGCGCGGCTCGGCATCAAGGCCACCTTCACCCAGCAGCCGTTCGACGGACTGGTCCCGGGGCTGCAGGCCGCCAAGTACGACGCCATCGCCGGCGGCATCACCGACAAGAAGGAACGCCAGCAGGTCGCCACCTTCGTCGACTACTCCGCCTCCGGCACCGGCTTCCTGGTCAAGACCGGCAACCCGCTCGCCGTGAAGACCGTCGCCGACCTGTGCGGGCGCAAGGTGGCCGTGCAGAAGGCGAGCAACCAGGCGAAGAACCTGGCCGACTACAGCAAGTCCGACTGTGCCGGCCGGGCGATCGAGGTCAAGGAGTACCCGGAGAACCCGCAGGCGGTGCAGGCGCTGATCGCCGGCAACGTCGACGTGGTCGCCGCCACCAAGGTCAACCTGGTGGACATCGCACCCGGTCTCGCCGGCAAGGCCGACCTGGTCGAGGACCCGTCCGCCCCGAACGGCTGGCTGGCCAGCCCCAACGGCTTCGGCTTCCTCAAGGCCCAGAAGGAACTGGCCCAGGCGTACCAGGCCGCGGTGCAGTCGCTGATCGACGACGGCACCTACACCAAGATCCTCGCCCAGTGGAAGCAGGAGCCGATCGCGATCAAGCAGGCCACCATCGACCAGGCCATCGACTGACCTCGGCGGAGGCGACTCCCTGAACCGCGGTCGCCGGGCGCCCTTTCGACACCGTGAGGGCGGGCCCGGAAGGCGCGCCCGGCGACCGCCGCACCACACTTCGTTCGCGACTGCGGGGCTCCGCTGCGCCGCACTCCTCGCGCTCACCCGGCCCCGCCGCTGGAGGCACTCAATGACGAGCGACACCGAGACGGTACGGGTGGTCCCCGTACGGCACTACGGGCGCTGGCTGACCGCGATCCTCGTGGTCGGCGTGGCGGCCCTCTTCCTCCGGGCGCTGCTGGACAGCCCCAACCTCGAACCCGCCACCATCGGCGAGTACCTGTTCAAGGACTACATCCTCGACGGCGTGGTCACCACGCTCTGGTTGACCCTGCTGGCGATGGTGCTCGGTACCGTCGGTGGCGTCCTGCTCGCCGTCATGCGGCTGTCGGCCAACCCCGTGCTGCGCGGCGTCTCCTGGGCCTTCATCTGGATCTTCCGGGGCACCCCGCTGCTGGTGCAGATCATCTTCTTCGGCTTCCTCGGCGCGCTGTTCCCCCGGATCACGTTCAGCCTGCCGTTCACCGACCTGGTCCTGTTCGACAAGCCGACCAGCGTCGTGGTCACCGGCACCGTCGCCGCCGTGCTCGCCCTGTCGCTCAACGAGATGGCGTACGCCGCCGAGGTGATCCGGGGCGGTATCCTCGCCGTCGACGCGGGGCAGACCGAGGCCGCCGCAGCTCTCGGCATGAGCCCCGCGCTGACCCTGCGTCGGGTGGTCCTGCCCCAGGCGATGCGCGTCATCATCCCGCCGATGGGCAACGAGACCATCACCATGCTCAAGTCCACCGCACTGGTGTCGATCATTGCCGGCCGTGACCTGATGACCGCCGTGCAGACCGTCTACCAGGGCAACTACAAGGTGATCCCGCTGCTCGTCGTGGCGGCGATCTGGTACCTGGCGCTGGTCAGCCTGCTGTCCGCCGGCCAGTGGGCGATCGAGCGCCGGTTCGGCCGCGGTTTCGCCCGGGGAGGAGTCCGATGACCACGCAAGCCACCACCGGCGGAGCCGAGGCGCCGGCTGCCGTCCAGACACGGCCGATGGTGCGGGCCGAGGGCGTCACCAAGAAGTTCGGACCGGTCGAGGTGCTCAAGGGCATCGACATGACCGTCGCCCCGGGCGAGGTCGCCTGCCTGCTCGGCCCCTCCGGCTCGGGCAAGTCCACCTTCCTGCGCTGCATCAACCACCTGGAACGCATCGACGGCGGGCAGCTCTGGGTCGACGGCGACCTGGTCGGCTACCGCCGCCAGGGTGACAAGCTCTACGAGCTGAAGGCCCGCGAGGTGGCCCGCCGCCGCCGGGACATCGGCATGGTCTTCCAACGGTTCAACCTCTTCCCGCACCTCACCGCGCTCGGCAACGTCATCGAGGCACCGGTACGCGTTCTCGGTACCCCCCGCGACCGCGCCCGCGCCGAGGCGTCGGCCCTGCTGGAACGGGTGGGACTGGCCGAGAAGGCGAACAGCTACCCGGGACAGCTCTCCGGCGGCCAGCAGCAACGGGTCGCGATCGCCCGCGCGCTGGCCATGCACCCGAAGCTGATGCTCTTCGACGAGCCGACCTCGGCACTCGACCCGGAACTCGTCGGCGACGTGCTCGACGTGATGAAGAGCCTCGCCGCCGACGGCATGACGATGGTCGTGGTCACCCACGAGATGGGGTTCGCCCGCGAGGTCGCCGACTCGGTCGCCTTCCTCGACGGCGGTGTGGTGGTCGAGTCCGGCCCACCGGGCGAGGTGCTCGGCAACCCGACGCACGCCCGCACCCGCGCCTTCCTGGACAAGGTCCTGTGAGCGCGAGGAGTGCGGCGAAGCGGAGCCCCGCAGTCGCGAACGAAAGGGCAGCTCGGTGAGCGCGAGGAGTGCGGCGAAGCGGAGCCCCGCAGTCGCGA
This sequence comes from Micromonospora endolithica, assembly GCF_003626595.1. Lineage (GTDB taxonomy): Bacteria > Actinomycetota > Actinomycetes > Mycobacteriales > Micromonosporaceae > Micromonospora > Micromonospora endolithica. The sequence continues at coordinate 409,796 of NZ_RBAK01000003.1, forward strand.
ACGAAAGGGCAGCTCGGTGAGCGCGAGGAGTGCGGCGAAGCGGAGCCCCGCAGTCGCGAACGAAAGGGCAGCTCGGTGAGCGCGAAGGAGTGCGGCGAAGCGCAGCCCCGCAGTCGCGAACGACAGCAGCGCGGTGAGTGCGGTCGGCGGCGCCGAGCTGCTCGCGGCGGCCGGGGGCCGGCTCGCCGCGTACCACGAGCGCCTCGCGCGGCTGGTCGGCGTCGACTCCGGGTCCGGACACGTGGACGGCCTGCGGCAGGTCGCCGACCTGGTGCAGACCTGGTGCCTGGAGGCCGGCATGGCGGTGGAACGCGAACCGGTCGCCGACCCGTCCGGCCGGCCGCTCGGCGACGTGCTAATCGGTCGGCGGCGGGGCCGGGGTCGACGGCGCATCCTGCTCGCCGGTCACCTGGACACCGTCTTCCCGCCCGGCACGGCCGCCGCCCGACCCTTCCGGGTGCAGGACGGCCGGGCGTACGGCCCGGGGGTCAGCGACGACAAGGGCGGCGTGCTCGCCGGCCTGGCCGCCGTCGAGGTCCTGGTCGCGCTCGACCGCGAGGAGTACGGCGAGCTGGTGCTGGTCTGCACCCCGGACGAGGAGATCGGGTCGACGGGCAGCCGCCCGTTGCTGCGTACCCTCGGGTCCGTGGCCGACGTGGCACTGTGCCTGGAGTGCGCCCGGGACAACGGTGACCTGGTGTCGGCCCGCAAAGGCGTCGCGGACCTGGAGGTGACGCTGCGCGGCCGGGCCGCGCACGCGGGCATCGAGCCGGAACGCGGGGCGAACGCGCTGCTCGCCGCGGCCCGGCTGACCGTCGCCCTGGACGCGCTCAACGGCCGGTGGCCCGGCGTCACCGTGAACGTCGGCCACCTCGCCTCCGGCGACCGGCCGAACGTCGTCCCGGACCGGGCCCGCATGCTGGTGGACCTGCGCGCCTGGCACACCCGGGAGTACGAGGCGGCGCTCGCCGAGATCCGCCGGCTGGTCGCCGAGCCGCAGGTCTCCGGGGTACGCGCCGAGGTGGCCGTGCACGCGCCCACCCCGCCGTGGGAGCCGGGACCGGCCGGGCAGCGGCTCACCGAGCTGGCCGCCAAGGTCGGTGCCGGGTTGGGCGTACCCGTGTCGCACACCGCGACCGGCGGCTGCGCCGACGCGAACCTGCTCGCCGAGGCCGGCGCGGCGGTGCTCGACGGGCTCGGCCCGGTCGGCGGAGCCGACCACAGTCCGTCGGAGTGGCTGGACCTGGACTCCGTCGTCCCGCGGACAGCGCTGCTCGCCGGCCTGATCGACGAGGTCAGCCGGGCGGACCGGGACTGATCCCGGGCGGACGCGCGAGAGCCGGTCCCCGTCCGGGGACCGGCTCTCGTGGTCGTCGCGCGATCAGGCGGAGTAGCCGCGCTCGGCGATCCAGTTGGCGACCTTCTCCAGCGTCATCCAGTACTCGCCCTCGGGCGCCGCCGGGTCGGCGATCCGGAGCAGGTCACCGCCGTCGCGGTAGCCGACCAGGGTCAGGTAGTGGCCGCCCTCGTACGAGTGCGGGTTGCCGGCGGTGTCGACCGCGGTGCCCTTGATGTTGGCCACCACCGGGCGGCCGGCTTCCAGCGCGTCGCGCACGTCAGCCCGGAGCCGGTCCACCTCCGCCGGCTTGGCCACCGGGCCCGGGATCTCGGTCGTCTCGTAGCCGGCGCCGGTCAGCTCGTTGAGCACCCGGGTGATGTCCAGTGCCGAGTCGGTGCCGGCCTCGGTGGTACCCAGCATCTTCGCGACCTGGTCCTGGGTCAGCGCCTTGCCCTTCGCGGACAGGGCGATCCGGGTCGCCGCCGGCCCGCAGTAGTAGAAGTTCGGCTGAGCCTGGTACTCGACGCCCAGCCGGCGCTCGGCCTTGTCGGCCTTGTCGGCTCGGGCGGTGCTGCCGGTGGTCGTGGTGCCGGGTGGCGCGATGGTGGTGGGCGCGGCGTGCGCGGCGGCGGCCGGGCCGGCGATGCACCCGCCGGCCACCAGCAGGCCGGCGACGGACAGACCGCTCTTCTGCATGATCGGATTCATCAGTCGGGCTCCGTTCGGGGGTCTGACGCCTCCGGGGGGCGGAGGCGGCAAGCACCGGGAAGGGCGCTCGGCTTCACCGGTCCGACGGCAGGTGGTGACCGCCCGCCGGCTTACCGGGGGTGCAACCGCCCTGCTTCCGACTTCATTCCGGTGCTGCTGGGCCAGGTTCCCGGTGCCGCTGGGCGGGAAGGGGCCTCCCCCGAGGGTGGAACCGGACGGCTCGCGCGTCCGGTCAGAGACTGCCCAACAGGCGCGTCACGGTGATCTCGATGACGACCCGCTCCGGGTTGGGGCGCGGGGTCCGGTACCGCTCGGCGTACCGGCGCTCGGCCTCGGCCACGGCCGGCGCGTCGGAGCGGACCACCGCCCGGCCCTCGATCGTCAACCAGCGCCGCCCGTCGACGTGACACACCGCCACCGGCGTTCCGTCCGGGCCGGCCGCCGCGACATGCCGCGCCTTGCGGGACGTGCCGCTGGTGATCACCCGTGCGAGGTTCGCCCCGGCGTCGAAGGTGACCCCCACCGGTACGACGTGCGGGGTGCCGTCCGCCCGCAGGGTGGTCAGAGTCGCCAGGTGGCGCTCCCGGCAGAACGCGGTGACCCGCTCGTCGTACGGGTCCAACCGATGGTCACCCGGCATTCACGTCCCCTGTCTCACGGCGCAGCCCCGATCATGGCACGGCGGGTGGCCTGTGCCCCAATCTGGGTTGGTTGTCCGGTTCGGGGTGTGGTCGGGGGCACCCCGGTGGCGGAATGCCGGCCGGGCCGGGGTCGTTACACCATGCGGACGATCGAGTAGCACCCCCGACCTGCGGTTCTCCGCAGGGTCCGAAGGGGGCCCCGGGCCCCTCCGGGAATGGGGGTGGCCGGCCGGTCGTTGGATCCCCCCGACGCCACGCACCGGGCATCCCCCTGCTCGTGACACGCGTGCGCCGAATCTTCTTCCGAACGCCCACGCCCTTTCCCCCTGTGGTGTGGGTTGTCGACCCCCGAATGGAGCTTCTGTGATGAACACGATCATGCGTAAGAGCGTTCTGGGTATTGCTGGTCTGGCCTTCGCCGGTGGCATGTTCGCCGGCCCCGCCACCGCCCACGCCGCCCCGTCGGTGCAGTCCCCGCCCGTCGCGGTGGCGGTGCAGGCCGACAAGCCCGACACGGGCAAGTTGATCCCGCACGGTGTGCAGGGCGCGCAGTCGCGGATCGACCTGTCCGACGAGCAGACGGCCAATGTCAAGGCGATCATCGCCGCGACGAAGAAGGCCGGCATGGACGAGCGCGCCGCGGTCGTGTCGATCGCGACGGCGTTGCAGGAGTCGAAGCTGGAGAACCTGGGTCACCTGGGTGACCGCAACGACCACGACTCGCAGGGCCTGTTCCAGCAGCGCCCGTCCTCCGGTTGGGGCACGGTGGAGCAGATCACCGACCCCGAGTACTCCACCCTGGCGTTCCTCAAGGGCCTCAAGCAGGTCGACGGCTGGCAGGACATGCCCCTGACCGACGCCGCGCAGACCGTGCAGGTGTCGGCCTACCCCGACCACTACGCCCAGTGGGAGCAGCAGGCCGCCGACCTCGTCGCCCAGCACTGGAACAACTGACAGCTTTCCTCGTAAGGGGGAACAAAGGCCGCTGGCCGGCACCCGAACCCGGGTGCCGGCCAGCGGCGTCTGTGCGTGCAGATCTTGGACAGTTACCGTCCCGCCGGAACAGAAACTGTCCAAGATTCACGTTGACGCTCCGCCCGGGCCGGCGATCGTGCGGTTTCGGTCGGCGCGGAAGACGCGGATCGGGCAGGACGACGACACCAAGCGCAAGATCGCGAAGCGGCACGGTGCGGGCTGCGGCCGGGCGGGCGGGAAGGGTGATCCGGGAGCGTCATCGACGCGTATCTCCCCGTGGGGACCGTGAAAGGGGAGACGATGCCGGTGCCGGGGCAGCAGGAGAACGGAAAACGCCACGACCGGCCGCCGTGGCCCTGCCGTGCGCGGGTGCTCATCGCCGCCGCCGTCGTGGTGCTCACGCTCGGCGTGGTGGCCGTGGTGGTGACGCTCTCCGACCCGCAGCGGCTCGGCATCGCCTTCTCCGGCGGCCAACCCGCCGTACCCCGCCCACCGGGCGCCGCCACCCCGCCGGGCGGCCTGGGTGCGGCGGCCGAGGCGTCGGCGCAGGAGTCCGACCTGGCCGAGGTGCGGACGGCACCGTTGGCCGGGCGGCGAGCGGCGACCTTCGAACTCGTCGACGGCCTGACCCGGCTCGACCTGCGGGTGGCGGACCTGGGCGAGGAGTGGTACCGGATCGGCACGCCGACCGGGAGCTCCCTGCGGCCCGAGCCCACCGTCCGCGGCGACGCGGTGCGGTTGCGGTTCGCCCCGAGCGGACGATCCGGTCCGGGTACGGCGGAGGTGGTGCTGAACACCCGCGTGACCTGGCGGCTGCGGCTCGCCGGTGGGGTGACCGAGCAGCGCCTGGACCTCGCCGGGGCGCGACTGGCCGGGGTGGAACTGGCCGGCGGTACGAACCACACGGAGTTGCGTCTGCCGGAGATCACCGGCTCGTCGACGGTGCGGCTCACCGGCGGGGTGAACCGCCTCGACGTGCGGGTGCCGGCCAGCGTGCCGGTACGGGTCCGGGTCGCCACCGGCGCCGGCTCGGTCAGCGTCCACGGCGACCGGACCGACGGGGTGGGCGCCGGTGCGCTGCTCGGCTCGCCGGGTTGGGACCGGTCCGCCGACCGCCTGTACCTCGACCTGGTCGCCGGGGCGAACACCGTCACCGTCGGCGCCGGCTGACCGTCCACGCCACCCCGGCCGGGCTGCGGCTGGCCGTCAGACTGGTGGCGGACCGGAGGTGGGCCTGACCGCCGGCTTCCCGCCGGTCCTCGGGCGTACAGTCGGGCCGTGGAGCGTACCGAGAAGATGCCGGCGCAGACCCGACCACCCGGCGTGGCGGCGGTCGATCCCGGCAGCGTGCTGCTGCCGGGCCACGACGTGCCGTTGGGGCGGTACACGACGGTGCGCCGGCTGCTGCCGCAGCGGCAGCGGCGGATGGTCGGCGCGTGGTGCTTCGTGGACCACTTCGGCCCGGACGACGTGGTGCAGCGGCCCGGCATGGAGGTGCCGCCGCACCCGCACACCGGCCTGCAGACGGTGACCTGGCTGCTCGACGGGGAGATTCTGCACCGCGACAGCCTCGGCAACGTGCAGCCGATCCGGCCCGGCCAGCTCAACGTGATGACCTCCGGGCACGGCATCGCCCACTCGGAGCGGTCCCCGCGGGAGCGCCCGCCGTTGATGCACGGCGTGCAGCTCTGGGTGGCCCTGCCGGACCCGGCGCGGGCCGGCCCGGCGGACTTCGCCCACCACGCCGACCTGCCCCGCTTCGCCAACGGCGATCTGGACGTCACCCTGCTGGTCGGGGAGTTGTCCGGGGAGCGGTCGCCGGCCGTGGTGCACACCCCGCTGCTCGGCGCGCAGCTGGAGCTGCGGGGTGCGGCGCCGGCGACGCTGCCACTGCGGCGCGATTTCGAGTACGGGCTGCTGGCCGTCTCCGGCGCCGCCGAGGTGGACGGGTTGAGCCTCACCCCCGGGGCGCTGCTCTACCTCGGCGCCGGCCGGACCGCGCTGACCGTGCACGGTGCGCCGGGCAGCCGGCTGCTGCTGCTCGGCGGCACGCCGTTCGAGGAGCCGCTGGTCATGTGGTGGAACTTCGTCGGTCGCTCCCACGAGGAGGTGGTGGCCGCCCGGGAGGACTGGATGGCCGGGCGGCGCTTCGGTGCCGTCACCGACGACCCGGCGCCGCCGCTGCCCGCTCCGGACCTGCCCACCACCCGGCTCAAGGCCCGCGACCGGGCCGGCAACCGGCACGGCTGACGGCGGCCGATCCCGGCTGCGGGCCGGGCGCGCACCGCGACGCAGGCGTGGCCGCCGCCCGGGCGGGTAGTCGCCGGCATGCCGACCAGTGTCATCGCCCGTACCGAGGACAGGAAGCGCCTGGCCCGCCGGCTCGCCGGCGAGGGGCGCGGGTTCGCCGAGCAGTACGGCTTCCGGGTCACCAACAACCCGTCGAGCCTGTTCCAGGTCCTCTGCCTGGCGGTGCTGCTGGCCCGACGGGGCGACTTCCGGCTGGCCGTGGACGGCGGGCACGCGCTGCCGGCCAACGGGTGGGACAGCGCCGCCCGGCTGGCCCGGTCGACGCAGACCGAGCGGGCCCGGGTGTTGCGCGGGTCCGGCCAGCGGGGCGACGTCGACGCCCTCGCCGACACCCTGGGAGACCTGGCCCGTACGGTCGTCGAGCGGTACCGCGGGGACCTGCGTCGCCTGCGCGCGCTCGCCCACCACGACCCGGCCCGGGAGCGGGAGCTGCTCACCGCGCTTCCCGGGGTGGACGGCGAGGTGGCGGACCTGTTCCTGCGGGAGGCGCAGGCGCTGTGGCGGGAGGTGGCGCCGGTCGCCGACAAGCGGGCGCTCACCGCGGCCCGCCGGCTCGGGCTCGGCCGGACCGCCGACGACCTGGCCGCGCTGGCCGGCGGCGGGGAGTCGGAGCGGCTCGCCTGGCTGGTGGGGGCGCTCGCCCGGGTCGACCTGGAGAAGCGGTACGCGGAGCTGGACACCTGAGGCGGGAACGTGCTTCCGCCCACAGTTCCGAAACTGTTACCCGTTCGGATGATGGCATGTCATATGCTGGGCGCGGCAGTGATGCCCACCCGGTTCGGGTGAACATCAACCGCCTGGTGGTGCGTCCCGGTTCGGGGCGCGGCATCGGGGACAGGTTCGTGGGGTGGCGCCCCGGGACGCGATTCGCGACCCGGGGCGCCCGCCTGTCCGGTCCCGCTCACCGGGCCAGACCGGCCAGCAGGTTCACCGTCACCGCGATGACGAAGGCCCCGAACAGGTACGACAGCATCGAGTGCCCCAGCACCGTACGGCGCATCTCGCTGCTGGTCAGCGACGTGTCGGACACCTGGAAGGTGGCCCCCACGGTGAACGCCAGGTACGCGAAGTCGGCATAGCGGGGTGGCGCGGCCTGGTTGAAGTCCACCCCGCCGTCCGGTCCGGTGTAGTAGATCCGCGCGTACCGGGCGGCGAACACGGTGTGCACGACCAGCCAGGACAGCAGGACGCTGAGCACACCCACCCCGCCGTACAGGTCCCGCCCGAACGCGGTCGCCGCCCCGTGCGCGTTGGTCACCACGAACCCCACCGCGAGCAGGCTGGCCAGGCAGGCGGTCAGCAGCAGCACGTCGCGTACCGCCCGGTTGGGGTCTTCGCGGACCGACAGCCGGGCGGTCCGCGCGGCGTCCAGCGGCCACAGCTTGTGCCACACCAGCAGCAGCCAGCTCAGCGCGGCGGCGTCCCACCCCACCAGCGGGGCCAGCAACGGGCCGTCCAGCACCCCGGTCAACCCGCCGGCCAGCACGCCGACCAGGCCCATGACGGCGAGCTGGCGGGCGGCCGGCGGGAACCGGTCAGGCATCCGGCCCGCGCCCGTCACGCACCGCTCAGATGCCGCGCAGGTGCTGCGACACCCGCTGGTGCTTCTTGTCCCGCGCCTGCATCGCCCGCTGGGCCGGGCCCACCTCCGGCGCGGCCTCGATGCCCGCCGAGCGGGCGACCTCGGTGCCGTTGGCGTAGTCGACCGGCGGCAGCGCGCGCAACGCCCGCAGCACGTCCGGCGGGGCGCCCTCCCGTTCGGCCTCACGTACCACGTCGTCCTTCTCGGCCGGGTAGTCAAGGCTCGACAGGTACTGCAACACGTCGGCGTACGTCGCCATGGTGTCGGCTCCTCGCGGCATCGATGCGGTCACGACCGGCGGCGGTTACCCGTCCGGGCGGGTCTCACGCGCCGCCAGCGGCGAAATCGCCGCCGTTTTCCGGCCCCGATCGCGGGTAACCGCCGGCCCCGAGACCAGCGGCACAGAGGAGTACGCATGAACTACGACACCTTCGTCGACCAGGTGGCCCGCCGTACCGGCAGGTCGGCGGAGCAGGCGGTGGAGCTGACCCGCGCGACGCTGGAGACGCTCGCCGACCGGCTCACCGGCGGGGAGATCCTGGACCTGGCCGCCCAGTTGCCGGCGCCGTTGCAGGTGGTGGTGAAGGGCGGCGCCGAGGCGGCGGACCGGTTCGGCGCGCAGGAGTTCCTGGAGCGGGTGGCGTTCCGCGCCCGGGTGGACGAGGCGACGGCCCGCGACGGCACCCGGGCGGTCTTCGTCACGCTCCGGGAGGCGATCACCGGCGGCGAGTTCGACGACGTGGCGGTGCAGTTTCCCCGTGACTACCGGGACCTGGTGGAGCCGGCGATGGCCCCCGGGGCGACCCTGCGCTACTCCTGACCGCCCGCGCCGTGTCGCGCCGCGCCGCCGCGCCTCGCCGCGCCGCCGTGTCGCGGTGTTAGGAAGGGACCCTTGTACAACGCCAGGCGTTAAGCGGGGGCCCTTCCTCACACCTCAGGCGACGGCGCCGGCGGCCCGCAGCTCGGCGGTGCGGGCCGGGTCGAAACCGGCCTCGGCCAGCAGCTCGTCGGTGTGTTCGCCGGGTTGCGGCGGTGGGCGGCGCAGCGCCGTGGGGGTGCCGGAGAAGCGCGGTGCCGGCGCGGGCTGGGTCACCCCGTCCCGTTCGGTGAACGTGCCCCGGGCGGCCAGGTGCGGGTGCTCCGGCGCCTCGGTCCAGTCCAGTACGGGCGCCACGCAGGCGTCCGAGGCGGACAGCAACGCCGTCCACTCGTCCCGGGTGCGGGTACGGAAGAGCCGCGCCCACGCCTCGCGCAGCGCCGGCCAGTTCGCCGGGTCGGTACGGTCCAGGTCCTCGCCGGGGTGCGGCGGGAAGCCGGTACGCCGGACCAGTTCGTCGTAGAAGCGCGGCTCCAGCGCACCCACCGCGAGGTGCCGCCCGTCGGCGCACTCGTACGTGTCGTAGAAGGGCGCGCCGCCGTCGAGCAGGTTCACCCCGCGCGGGTCCTGCCACATTCCCAGCCGGCGCAGCGCGTGGATCTGCGTGCTCAGCACCGCCACGCCGTCCACGATGGCCGCGTCGACCACCTGACCGGGCGCGCCGCCGCGCACCGCGTACAGGGCGGAGACCAGACCCAGGGCGAGCATCATGCCGCCGCCGCCGAAGTCCCCGAGCAGGTTCAGCGGCGGCACCGGGCGCTCGCCGGCCCGGCCGATGCCGTGCAGCGCACCGGTCAACGCCAGGTAGTCGATGTCGTGCCCGGCGTACGGGGCGGCCGGGCCGTCCTGACCCCATCCGGTCATCCGCCCGTACACCAGGCGGGGGTTCACCGCGTGGCACTCGGCCGGGCCGAGACCGAGCCGCTCGGTCACCCCCGGCCGGAATCCCTCGACCAGCGCGTCGGCGCCGGCGACCAGCGCGAGCACCACCTCCCGGCCGCCGGGCGACTTCAGGTCCACCCCGATCGAGCGGCGTCCCCGGTTGAGCAGGTCCGGGTGCGGGGTGCCGAAGGCGGCCGGGTCCACGTCGCCCACCCGGTCCACCCGGACCACGTCCGCGCCCAGGTCGGCCAGCATCATCGCGGTGAACGGGCCGGGGCCGATACCGGCCAGCTCGACCACCCGTACGCCGGCAAGGGGACCGATGGCCGCGTCGTCCGTCATCGGGCCACCATAGGCGCTCGGGCTACCGCCCGGTAAGGGTCGCCGCGCCGCCGGCCGGGGTCGGGTCCGTCGAAGGGTGCGCCCGGCGTACATCGAAAGCGGGAGGCGGATCTCGGCGGCCGGCAGGAGGTCCGGGCCCGCCGGCGTTGCGACGCTGGGAGGGTGAAACCGACGACCGCGCCGCACGCCACCGACGCCGCCGCACCCACCGACGCCGCCGCACCCACCGGCACTGCGCCGCGCCGGCTGCCCCTGCCGGACGTGCTGCGCGGGGTGGCCATCCTCGGCACCCTCGGCACCAACGTGTGGATCTTCGCCGTCCCCGGCGGGGAGGCCCGGTTCCTGGTCGACGTCGCCGCGATCTCGGCGAGCCCCGCCGGCGGCTGGTCCGCCGCCGCGGTGGTGGAGACCGCGTTCCGCTTCCTGGCCAACGGCAAGTTCCTGGCCCTGCTGACCATCCTGTTCGGCGTCGGCCTGGCCATCCAGCACCGCGCCGCGACGTCCCGGGGCCGGTCCTGGCCCGGCCGGTACGGCTGGCGGGCACTGCTGTTGTTCGTCGAGGGCACCCTGCACTTCCTGCTGGTGTTCGCCTTCGACGTGCTGATGGGGTACGCGGTGGTGGCGCTGCTGGTGGCGTGGCTGCTCGCCCGGTCGCCGCGGGTGCAGCGCGTGGTCCTGTACGCCGCCGGTGCCCTGCACGTGGCGCTGATGGGTCTGCTCACCCTGGCCCTGGCCGCCGCGCCGGTGACCGCGCCGCAGGACGCCGCCGACGTCGACGCCGCCGTCCGGATCTTCAACGCCGGATCCTGGGCCGACCAGGTCGCGTTCCGGCTGGACAACGCGGTGGCCCTGCGGGCCGAGCCGATCCTCAGCTTCGCGTTGCTGGTCTTCCTGTTCCTGCTCGGCGTACGGCTGTTCCGGGCCGGCGCGTTCGACCCCGACGGGCGGGGCCCCGCCCTGCGCCGCCGACTGACCGTGGTCGGCCTCGGCGTCGGGCTGCCGGTCAACCTGGCGACCACCCTCGCCGGACCGGAGTTCTTCCTGCTGGACCGGTACGTCTGCGCGCCGGTGACCGCGCTGGGCTACCTGGGACTGGTCGGCGTCGTGCTGGACCGGGTGCGCCGGCCGGGTCCGGTGACGGCCGGCCTGAGCGCGGTGGGGCGTACCGCCCTGTCCTGCTACGTCGCGCAGAACGTCCTGTGCGTGCTGGTCTGCTACGGCTGGGGCCTGGGCCTGGCGCAGACCTGGCGGGGCGCCGCGCCGTGGTGGGTGCTCGGCCTCTGGACGGCGGTGGCGCTCGCCCTCGTCGGTGGGGCGCGCTGGTGCCTGCGCCGGTACGGCCACGGTCCGCTGGAGGGCCTCCAGCGCGTCGCGCTGCGTCGCCTGTCCGCGGCCTGACCGCGTCGTGCCTGGTGGCGGGCCGTCCGGCGGGCCTTCCGGCACGGGGCGCGTGATCCGGCGCGCCCCGTTTGCCGCATCGTTTCGGCCTGCCCTAACCTTGTCCCGACGAGGGGAGTACTTCCCAGAACCACTCCGGTCAGTACGGCGGGTCTCAGAGCGCGCCTCGGATGGTTGCCCGCGAAAAGTGGGTGAAGGAGACCTCGAACATGACACGGTGTTCGAGGAGGCCCCATGTCCGAATTGTCGCTTGCTGCCACCGAGATCAACTCGGTGGGTACCCCCATGCTCTGGGGTGTCACCATCGCCGGCGTGCTCGCCCTGCTGGTGCTGGACTTCCTGGTCACCCGCCGCCCGCACGAGGTGTCGCTGCGCGAGGCGCTGGGCTGGTCGGCGTTCTACATCGCCCTCCCGTTGGCCTTCGGCGCCTGGATCTGGGCCGAGTTCGGCTCGAAGCAGGGCTTCGACTACCTCACCGGCTACCTGGTGGAGAAGTCGCTCTCGGTCGACAACCTGTTCGTCTTCATGCTGCTGTTGGCCGCGTTCGCGGTACCGGCCGTGCTCGCCCAGCGGGTGCTGCTCTACGGCATCGCCGGGGCGCTGGTGCTGCGCGCGGTCTTCATCGCCCTCGGTGCCGCCGCCCTGCAGACCCTGGACTTCGCCTTCCTGCTCTTCGCGGTCATCCTGCTCGTCACGGCGGTGAAGCTGCTGCGTGACGCCCTCTCCGGGCACCAGCAGGAGGTCGACATCAACAAGATGCGGTCGGTGAAGCTGCTGCGCCGGTTCATGCCGGTGGTCGACGAGTACCAGGGCACCAGGCTGACCGTCCGGGTGGCCGGCAAGCGGGCGCTCACCCCGCTGGCGCTGGTCACGGTGGCCGTGCTCGCCACCGACGTGGTCTTCGCCGTCGACTCGGTGCCGGCCGTCTACGGCATCACCGAGGACCCCTACCTGGTCTTCGCCACCAACGCGTTCGCCCTGCTCGGCCTGCGGGCGCTCTACTTCGTCCTGCACGCCGCGCTGAGCCGGCTGGTGCACCTCAGTTACGGCCTGGCCGTCATCCTGGCGTTCATCGGCGTCAAGCTTGGCCTGCACTGGGCGCACGGCATCTGGTCGGGCGTGCCGGAGATCCCCACCGAGCTTTCCCTCGCCGTCATCGTCGCCGTTCTGGTGGTCGTCACCCTGACCAGCCTGCGCGCCACCCGCAATCCGGCCACGCCGGAGAAGGACGTGGTCGTCGACCACCGGTGAGGTCGCCGGCGGCCGGTTTCCGGCCGAGGGGGCGCGGGTGGGCGTCCGGGGTGGTACGACTGACGGATGGGAATCGTGTCACCGGGCTTCCAGGGCCGGCCCCGCACCGCGGAGCCGGCCCTGCCGCCGGGGCAGTACCTGACCGAGGACTTCCCCGTCCTGTCCGCCGGGCCCACCCCGAGGGTCCCGCTGGACACGTGGGAGTTCGTCATCGCCACCGAGACCGGCACCGAGTTCCGCTGGACGTGGGACGAGCTGATGGCGCTGCCGCAGGAGACGCCGACGGTGGACATCCACTGCGTCACCCACTGGTCCAAGCTGGGGACCTCCTGGCGCGGCGTCTCGCTGGACACCCTGCTGGAGGGGGTGGACACCGCCGCGGACTACGCGCAGGCCCACTCGTACGGCGGCTACACCACCAACCTGCCGCTGGACGACCTGCGCGACGGTCAGGCCTGGGTGGTGCACACCTACGACGGCGAGCCGCTGCCCGGCGAGCACGGCGGCCCGGCGCGACTGCTGGTGCCGCACCTCTATTTCTGGAAGTCCGCCAAGTGGGTGCGTGGCGTCCGGTTGACCGTCGAGGACGAGCCGGGCTTCTGGGAGACCGCCGGCTACCACGACTACGGCGACCCGTGGCGCGAGCAGCGGTACCAGGGTGACTGAGCCGGCCGTGGTGGCGCAGACCCCGGCGCGCGCCCCGGCGCGGTGGCGGGTCGGCCGGCTGGTCGAGCGCCGGGTGGAGACCCCGAACGCGCAGACGCTGGTGCTGGAACTGCCGGACTGGCCGGGGCACCTGCCCGGGCAGCACGTGGACGTGCGGCTCACCGCGCCGGACGGCTATCAGGCGGCCCGGTCGTACTCGGTGGCCGGTCCGGCCGTCGACGGCCCGGGCGGACCGCGCATCGAGCTGACCGTGCAGCGGGTGCCCGACGGGGAGGTCTCGCCCTACCTGATCGACGTCTACCGCGAGGGCGACCCGGTCGAGGTGCGCGGGCCGCTCGGCGGCTGGTTCGTCTGGCGACCGCAGGAGACCGCGCCGGTGCTGCTGGTGGCGGGCGGCTCGGGCGTCGTACCCCTGATGGCCATGATCCGCGCCCGCCGTGCCGCCGGCAGCCGGGTGCCGTTCCGGCTGCTCTACTCGGTGCGGACGCCGGCCGACGTGATCTACGCCGACGAGCTGCGCCGCCGCGCCCGCGACGACCTCGGCCTCGACGTGGCGTACGTGTACACCCGCGAGGCGCCCGACGGCTGGCGGGGCGAGCCGCACCGGATCGGTCTGGCCGACGTCAACAACCACGGCTGGCCGCCCGACCTGGAACCACTCTGCTACGTGTGCGGGCCGACCGGGTTCGTGGAGACGGCCGCCGACCTGCTGGTCGGGCTCGGCCACCAGACCCGGCGGGTGAAGACCGAACGGTTCGGCCCCACCGGCTGACATCGACCGTCACCCGGGGCGCGGACCGTCGCGACGGACAAGGAGAGCGCGATGACCGAACTGTCGTACCTGGACGGCAACATGCTCGACGGCCCGCTGCGGGAGCTGTTCGCCGTCGACCTGAGCACCGCCACCGGCCGGTGCGACCACTGCGGCACGGTCGGCCCGATGGCCGGGCTCCAGGTCTACGCGCACGCCCCGGGGCTGGTGGGCCGCTGCCCGACCTGCGTCGAGGTGATGCTGCGCCTGGTCCGGGCCCCCGACCGGGCCTGGCTGGACCTGCGCGGCACCACGTTCCTCCAGGTCCCCATGCCCGTCCAGACCCCCCGCTGACCACCCCGCACCGGGCGGGGGAGGAGGGGGTCAGGGTAGGTCGTCCCGGTGCGGTGGGTCGGCGCCGGCGCGGGTGCAGGTCAGGGCCGCTACGGTCGTCGCCCGGTCCAGTACCGCCGTGAGCTGCCCGGCGGTCAGCCCGTCGAGCGCCCCGGGAGTCACCGCGCCCGCCGAGGCGAGGGCGTCGAGCAGACCGGCGGTGAACGCGTCGCCGGCGCCGACGGTGTCCACCACGGTCACCCGCCGCGCCGGGTGGTGCGCCTCGACGGTCGCGGTGCGGGCGTAGGAGCCGGCCGCGCCCCGGGTGACCACCACCAGGCGTACGCCCTCCTCGCCCAGCCGGCGCGCGGCGGTCGGCACCGGCTCGCCCGGGAAGAGCCAGGCGAGGTCCTCGTCGCTGGCCTTGACCAGGTGCGCGTGCCGCGCCAGGGCGAGCAGCCGGCGCCGGGCGGCGACCGGGTCGGCGAGCATCGCCGGGCGTACGTTCGGGTCGAGGCTGACCAGCACCCGACCGGCCGCGTACTCCCGGGCCAGCAGGTCGGCCACCAGGTCCGCGCCGGGCGGTAGCAGGGCGGCCAGCGAGCCGGTGTGCAGCACCCGGGTGCCGGCGGGCAGCGTGGCCAGCTCCTCCGGTGTCCAGTGCCAGTCGGCGGTGCCGTCGAGGTGGAAGTCGTAGTCGGCCGCCCCGGTGTCGCCGACCGAGACGACCGCCAGGGTGGCGGGGCGGTCGTCGTACACGGCCGCATCGAGGTCCACGCCGTTGGTCGCGGCGTGGTCACGCAGTCGCCGGCCGAGGGCGGTACGCGAGAAGCGGGCCAGCATCGCGGTGCGGCGACCCAGCCGGGCCAACCCCACCGCGACGTTGAGCGGGCTACCGCCGGGATGGGCGGCGAAGAGGCCGTCGCGGCCGGCGGGCGCGAGGTCGACGACGGCCTCACCGAGCACGGCGAACACGCTCAGGCCCCCGCCGCCACGGCCTCGGCCTGTGCCTGGGTGGGCGCCGGCGGCCCGGCCTGTCCCCGGTCGGGGGCGACGTCGCGCCGGCCGTGCACCGAGTACGGGGTGCCGGGGGCGGCGTCGCCGAGCAGCACCACCCCGTCGACGACCCGCACCGGGATCGGGTCGCTCAGCTCCCCGACGAAGCGGCCCCGCTCGTCGTGGTGCAGGAACGCCAGCAGTTGCCACTGCCCGGCCGGGTCACGGACCAGCCGGCCGCTGTACAGGCTGTCGTCGGTGAGCCGCTGGGCGCGGGCGGCGTCGAACGGGCCGAGCAGCGAGTCACCGGGCACCGCCCACACCCCGCAGGCGGCGGCGTCCCGGCAGCGCTCGGCGAGGTGGTCACGCAGGCAGGAGAAGATCAGCAGCGGCTGGCCGTCGACGATCTCGACCTGGGGTACCTCCAGGTGGCCGAAGCCGCTGCCGGGTGCGGTGACCGGCGGCTGCGCGGTCCAGCTCACCAGGTCCTGCGAGCGGGCGTGGCCGATCACGCCCCGGTCGTCGGCCGGTCCCTCGTTTGCCCGCGCGGTGATCAGCATGTGCCAGCCGTCGCCGGCCGGGTCGGGGAACACCCACGGGTCCCGCCACGCCTCGTCGTGCCAGGTGGAGTCGCCGTACCGCTCGTACCAGCGGCCGGCGGCGCTCAGCACCGGCGAGGCCGGGTGCCGCTCCCAGGTCAGCAGGTCCGTCGAGGTGGCCAGGCCGATCCGCTGCACCAGGGCCCGCTCGGTGCTGCCGGCACCGGTGTAGAACAGGTACCACCGCTGGTCGGGGCCCTGGACCACCGAGCCGGTCCAGGTGGCGATGTCGTCGAACGCGGGCCGGTCGTCGGGCACCAGCGCGTCGGCGACCTGCGTCCACTCCCGCAGGTCGGTGGAGACGGCGTGGCCGACACCGACCCGCCAGTGCCGGCGGTCCGGGTCGCCCAGCGCCCGCGAGGCACGAAGGAAGAACAGGTGGTACGTGTCGCCCTCGCGGGCGAACCAGAAGTCCCAGATCCAGGCGTCGGGCAGTCGCAGCACGGTGGTTACCTCTTCCTCGTCCGTCGCGGCGCGGCGGCGGATCGCGTCGGCCGCGTGGGTCGCGGCGGGGGTGCGTCGGCGCCGCGTGGGTAGCGGCGGGGGTGCGTCGGGCGCGCGAGCCGGCGGGGCCGGGTCGCGGGGTGTCCGCCGTGGGGGCGGGGTTCGGGTCAGCGGGGCGGGGCGACGGAGTCCCGGCGTACCAGTGGGCAGGGCATGACGACCTGCGCGGCGGTGCGCCGGCGGGCCCCCTTGGGCTGGTCGAGCAGGTCGACCATGGTCTGCACCGCCCACGCCCCCATCTCGTAGTGCGGCAGCGCGACGGTGGTCAGCCCCGGGTACAACCCCTCGGCGATCAGCTCCTGGTTGTCGAAGCCGACCACCGACAGGTCACCGGGAATGCTCAACCCCAGCTCGGCGGCCGCCCGCCAGGCGCCCATCGCCATCCGGTCGTTGAAGCAGAACAGCGCGGTGGGCCGGTCGGGGCCCGACAGCAGGTCCCGGGCGGCCCGGTGACCGCCGTGGCTGTCCGACACCTCGGCCCGTACCAGGTCCGGCCGGAACGGCACGCCGGCCGCCTCCAGGGCCTGCCGGTAGCCGGCCAGCCGGCCCCGGGTGGCCGGGATGTCGTCCACGTTGGTGACGAAGCCGATCCGGCGGTGACCGTGGGCGAGCAGCTCGGCCGTCGCCACCCGGCCGCCGCCCGGCTCGTCCGGGACCACCGACGGCACCGCCAGGTCGGCGCTGGTCGCGTCGAGCAACACCACCGGCATCGGCCGCAGCTCCTCGGGAACCGCGACGACCTGGTGGTACATCGTGGCGTAGAGCACGCCGTCGACCCGGTGCTGGTGCAGCGCCTGGATCTCCCGCCGTTCCACCTCGGGGTCGCCCCCGGTGGTGAGCAGCATGAGCACCCAGCCGCGCGCCGAAGCGGTCTCCTGCGCGCCGAGGATGATCCGGCCGGCGTGCGGGGTGGTGGCGATGACGTCGCTGAGCAGCCCGAGGGTGTGCGAACGCTGCAGCCGCAGCCCGCGGGCCAGCCCGTTCGCCGCGTAGCCGAGCCGGCGGGCCGCCGACTCGACACGCTCGCGGGTGTCCGGGCTGACCCGGGTGCCGGACTTGTTGTTGAGGACGTGGGACACGGTGGTCACCGAGACGCCCGCCGCGGCGGCGACGTCCCGGATGCTCGCCTTCTGCCCCATCAGCTCACCATCGCAGTGTTCGCGCGGGTCCGGTCGTCCGGAGTGGACGGCCGGTCAACGGTATCGGACCGGTCACTCGTCCCACAGGCCGTGCTCGGGCCAGCGCCGCGGCAGGCGGTCGGCCACCGGCGGCAGGTCCGGCAGCGGCTTGTGCGGGTGGTGCTGGTACCAGTACGCGACGGAGGAGAAGTCGTTGCCCTGGTCGTTGGCGTGCCCGTGCTCGATCGTCACCTTGATCGACTTCGAGAACCGCACCGGGTCCTCGATGTGGAACCGGTACATGCTCCACAGGCCGAAGTGCTCCTGCGGGCTGCTGGCCAGGCTGATGCCGTGGTACGGCCCGGCGTACGCGCCGCTGGGGAAGCCCCACGCGGCGTTGAAGTAGTCCTCGGTGCCGGTGCCGTGCAGCGACGGCGGCCACTCCTCACCGTCGATGAAGATCATGTCGTCGCCCTCGCCCGGCCAGGTGTACGGCTGGTTGGAGGCGTTGTGGTTGTCGATGCTCAGCACGCAGCCGACGTAGTGCCCGGCGCCGCCGTCGGTGTCCAGGATGACGTAGTTGTCCGCGCCGGTCAGGTTGGTGCCGGGCAGGTCCCACGGGGCGGGCACCTCGCCCGGGGCGAGCCCGTTCGGCACCGGGGTGCACGGCTTCTCCTGCCGGTAGTACGCGTGGAAGTACGCCACGTCGTCCGGCTTCGCCTCGTCGGTCAGGTCGTAGTCGACGTAGTAGAAGAGGTTCTCGATCGGCTTGTCGCTCTCGTTGCGGATCACGATCTTCGCGGAGCTGCCGAACGGCATCGGGAAGTACGAGTTCATCGCGGCGGCGAACGGGCCCTTCGGGCCGCGGCGCGGGCCGAACACCATGCTCAGCGGCAGCGACACGTAGTGCGTGCAGGTGGCGTGCCCGACGCCGAAGAAGTCACCCAGCGGGCTGCGGACGCTCGGGTTCTCCTCGCCGTCCCAGTACATCTCGATGACCAACTTGCGCAGGTACTTCTCGGAGTAGCAGCGGGTGGTCAGCCAGATGTGCTCGATGACGCCGGTGCCGGTGATGTCGGCGAGCACGTGCGTCTCCCCGGGCGGCACGACGGCGAAATCCCGGTTGCCGCCGGTGCGGTCCCAGCTCGACTCGCGCTTGGAGCGGCCGGCCTTGACCCGGGTGAGACCCGCGAGGGGACTCGTGGGGCGCCAGAACGACATGGTGGTTCCTTTCTGGGGGTTGTGCGAGGGGGAGCGGCGGTCAGCCCTTGACCGCGCCGAGGCTGAGCCCGGCGACGATCCGGCGTTGCAGCAGCAGCGTCAGGACGACCGCGGGTACGGAGTAGAGGGTGGCCAGGGCCGTCATCGGGCCCCAGTCCAGGCCGAACTGGCTCTGGAAGTTGGCGATCGCGATCGGGGTGGTCTGCGCCCGGATCGAGGTGAGCAGCAGGGCGAAGAGGAACTCGTTCCAGGAGGCGAGGAAGGCGAAGATCGCGGTGACCGCCACGCCGCCGGAGACCACCGGGAGGATCACCCTCCGCAGCGCCCCGAACCGCCCGCATCCGTCGACCAGGGCGGCCTCCTCGATCTCCCGGGGTACGCCCTCGAAGAAGCTGGCCAGCAGCCAGATCGACAGCGGCAGCGCCACCGTGGTCTGGGCCAGGGCCAGGCCGGTGGGGGTGTCGGTGAGGTTGACCGCGCCGAGGATGGTGACCAGCGGGATGCCGATCGCCACGGCCGGGGCCATCCGGACCAGCAGCGAGCCGGCCATCAGCAGCCGTCCGGTGCGGGTGCGGTACCGGGTGATCGCCCAGGCCGCCGGGATGGCCAGCGCCATGGACAGCAACGTGGCGATCACCGCCGTGCTGACGCTGTTGACGAACGAGGCGGTGACACCGGGCCGGTTCAGCGCGGTGACGTAGTTGTCCAGGCTGAACCGTTCGGGCAGCACGGTCGGCGGCACCGCGATGGCGTCCACCGCCGGCTTGAACGAGGTGAGGACGAGGTAGGCGAAGGGGAACCCGTAGAGCAGCACGACCGCGACGGCGGCGGCCCAGAGCAGCCCGGTCCTGATCCTGGCGGCGAGCAGGTGGGACATCAGGACTCCTTGCCCGGCCGCCAGATGGTCAGTACCGCGACCATCGCGACCGCCATCATCACGATCATGAACAGGGTGCTGGTGGCGGCGGCCGTGCCGGGGTCGTTGTAGCTGACCATCGTCTTGTAGATGGTCAGGCTCAACGTCTCCGACGCGGACTGCGGGCCGCCGTCGGTCTGGATCAGGATCACGTCGAACGCGCGGGCGGCGTCGACGCCCCGGATGATCAGGGCCACCGCGATCACCGGCCGCAGCAGCGGCAGCGTCACGCTGACCAGCAGGCGCAGGCCCCGCGCGCCGTCGAGGCGGGCCGCCTCGTACAGGTCCGGCGGGATGGCCTGGAGGCCGGCGTACAGGACCAGGGTCATGAACGAGGTGGTGAGCCAGATGTCCGGCAGCGCCACCGAGAAGAGCACCAGGTCCGGGTCGCTGAGCCAGGAGACGTCGCCGGGGTTGTCCAGGATCCCGACCCGGGTGAGCAGTTCGTTGACGATGCCGACGTTGTCGATCATCAGGAACCGCCAGAGCAGGCCGGCGACCACCGGCGCGATCATCAGCGGGTAGAGGAACAGCGTCTGCAGGATCCGGGCCCTCGGTCCGAGCCGGTGGAACAACAGCGCCACCGCCAGGCCGAGCACCAGCTCGGCGGTGACCACGATGACCGTGTACGCCAGGGTCCGCCCGGCCGCCGCCCGGATCGCCGGGTCGGTCAGCGCGGTGACGTAGTTGTCCAGCCCGGCGAAGCCGCGCCCGTCGCCGAGCCCGGACCCGGTGTAGAGGCTGTCGACCGCCAGCTTGACCAGCGGCCAGCCGACCAGCGCCAGCAGCACCACCACGGCCGGCGCGGCGAGCAGGGTGGCGTACCCGGCGTCCGACAGCCCACGGCGGGTCCGGGGCCGCCGCCCGCCGGCTGGAGCCGGTGCGGGCGGGGCGGTCCGCGGTGGTGCTGCCTGCGCTGCCGGGCTCACTTGATGATGCCCTCGATCTGGGTACGGGCGGCCTTCAGCAACGCGGCGTAGTCCGCGCCCGGGGTCAGCGCCTTCTGGATGGTGGGCACCAGGACGCTGTCCACGATCCGCTGCCAGTGCGGGCTGGCCGGGCGCGGCCGGGTGGCGCTGGCGTTGAGGGTGGTCAGCAGCGGGCCGAACGACTCGAAGCCGGGCTTGTCGGCGAAGGACTGGTAGGCCGACTTGCGGGCGGCCAGGCCGAGGGTCGTCTCGATGCTCAGGGCGTTGTCGTCGTACGCGGCCTTGATGAACTGCTTGGCCAGGTCGTTCTTCGCGCCGTCCTTCGGCGCGGACAGGTACCAGGGTCCGGGGATGCCGGCGACCCCGGCGGTGCCGCCGATCATCGGGGCCGCGCCGACCTTGCCGGCCACCTTCGCGTCGGCCGGGATCTGCCGGTACGCGTGCGCCCAGAACCGGGTCATCGCGGTCTGTCCCTGGTTGAACAGGTTCTGCGCGGCGTTCCAGTCGGTCTGCGCCGCGCCGGCCGGGGCGACCTTGTGCTTGTTGTTCAGGTCGGCGTAGAAGGCCAGCGCGGCCAGGTGCTGGGCGTTGTCGACGATGACGCTGCCACCGTCGTCGAGCACCACACCGGGGGAGCCGGCCTGCAGGACGTGCGCCAGCCACTCGGTCTCCACCGCGCCCTTGACGTCGGTGCCCCAGAGCTTCTGGTCCGGGCGGGTGAAGAAGACGGCGATGTCGGTGAACTGCTGCCAGGTGGTGGGCGGGGCGAGCGGGTAGCCGTACTTCGTCTGGAAGGCGGCCTTCTCCTTCGGGTCCTCGAAGAGGTCCTTGCGGTAGAAGAGGATCTCGCTGTTGGTCCAGACCGGCATGCCGACGAACGAGCCGCCGGACTGCGCCTCCTGCACCAGCGCGGGGAAGAGGTCACCCTTGACCTCGGGGGTGAACAGGTCGTCGAGGCCGGCGAGCTTTCCGGCGAACAGCGGCAGCCACACCGCGTCGACGGCGCAGACGTCGAAGGACGGTTTGCCGTTGGACAGCTCGCTGGTCAGCCGGTTGAACAGTCCTTCGTACGGCAGCTCGACCAGGGTGACCGTGGCGCCGGTGGCCTGCTGGAACTTGTCCACGATCGGCTGGAGCTCGATCTTGCCGCCGCCCTCGCAGGCCACGGTCAGGGTCTTGGCGTCGCCGGATCCGCCGGTGGAGGTCCCGCCGGCGCCGCAGGCGGCGGTGCCGAGCAGGGCCGCCGCGCCGGCGCCGGCGGTGAGTCCGAGGAAGCCGCGTCGGGGGAGTCCGACGGTACGGGTGAGGGTCATCGTCCGCTCCGTTCAAGGGGTCGTCCGGGCACGTGGGGGCGCGCGCCGGAGCGCGTGGTGGTGGCCGGGGCACGAATGCCAAAACCTTTTGGCAAAAGCTTTTGGCAGAGCGTAGGAGCGCCCTGCGTGTCGGTCAAGTGTCGTTTCGGTAAAGCCGTCAGACGGACGCGCGCGGCACCAACGGGCACGCCAGGGCGGTGACGCCCGGCGCCGGGTCCCCGGCGACCAGGCGGTCGACGGCGTACCGGCCCATCTCCCGGTAGGGCAGCGCCACCGTGCTCAGCGCGGGGCGGAGATGGGCGGCGATCTCCTCGCGGTTGTCGAAGCCGATCACCGCGACGTCGTCCGGAACGCGCAGCCCGCGCTCCCGCAGCAGGTCGTACGCGCCCATCGCCATCCAGTCGTTCGCGCAGAACAGCGCGGTGGGCGGGTCGGGCAGGTCGAGCAGGTCGGCGGCCCGCGCGTACCCGGACTCCTGCCACCAGTCCCCGACCCGCACCAGACGCTCGTCGACGGTCAGCCCGGCCGCCGCGTGGGCGTCCCGCCAGCCCGCCAGCCGACCGGCGGAGGCCGGGTAGTCCGGCGGGCCGTTGACCAGGCCGACGCGGCGGTGCCCGGCCTCGATCAGCGTGGCGGTGGCGAGCCGTCCGCCCTGGCGCTCGTCCGGCACGACGGCGGGCAACCGCCGCTGGGCGTCGGCGCAGTTGACCAGCACGGTGGGCGGCAGGCCCCCCAGGTCGCCGTCGAGCGTCAGTTCCCGGTGGTGGTCGGTGGCGAGGAGCAGCCCCTCGGCCTGCCAGCGGATCATGGTGGCGGCGGTGTCGAGCATCGACTCCCCGACGCCGTCGGTGTCGACGATCAACAGGGTCCGCCCGTGCCGCGTCGCGGCCTCCTGCGCGCCGGAGATGATGCCGACCGCGTACGGGGTGGTGGCGATGGCGTCGGTCACCAGGCCGAGGACACCGCTGCGGCGCGAGCGCAGGCCCCGGGCCAGCTCGTTCGGGCGGAAGCCGAGCTGCGCGACGGCGGCCCAGACCTTCGCCCGGGTGGCCTCCGGGATCGCCACGTCGGTGACCTCGTTGACCACGAACGACACCGTCGTGCGGGAGACGCCGGCCAGTCGCGCCACGTCCCGCTGGGACGGCCGCGCCGACCGGTCGCTCGTCACCGGCCGAGCCTATCGGTCGGCGTCAGTGTCTTGACAGCGTCCGGTGGGGGCGAGTACTAACACGTGTTAACGCCCGGTTGCCCGGTTGTTTCCCGCTCTCCCCGACCGTTCCGGCCCCCGCCGGCACCCCACCCCAGGAGAGTTCCATGAGCGATCGTCACCTGCCCCGCCGTACCCTGCTGCGGGCCCTCTGCCTCGGCGCCGCCGCCGTGCCGGCCGCCACCGTCGCCGCCCCGGCCCGTGCCGCCGCGCGGCCGGCCGGGGCCCGCACCGTCACCGACGCGACCCACGCCACCGCCCCGACCCCGGCCCGCCCCGCCCGCGCGCACCGGACGCTCATCGGCGTCCTCTGACACCCGCGCCACCCGACCGGCCCCCGCCACCGCCCGGGCCGGCGGTGAACCCTGCCCACCACCACCGCGAGGGAGTCCCATGTCCACCGTGTACGACGTGACCACCTGGACCGTGCCCGGCAACCCGGCCGTCACCTGCTACACCGACGTCGGCGCCGTGATCAACAGCATCATCGCCGACATCAAGGCCAACCAGCCCAACCAGTGGAGCAAGCCCGGCGCGGTGATCTACCTGCCGCCCGGCGACTATCCCCTGAGGACCCGGGTGACCATCGACGTCAGCTACCTGACGATCAAGGGTTCCGGGCACGGCTTCACCTCCTCCAGCATCCGCTACAACTCCGGCGACACGTCGTCCTGGTGGGAGATCTGGCCCGGCGGCAGCCGGATCCGGGTGGAGAACACCGACGGTCGCGCCGAGGCCTTCCGGGTGGCGCGCGCCGGCAACCCCCGGCTCAGCTCGGTGGTGTTCGAGAATTTCTGCCTCGACGGGGTCTCCTTCACCGGCAACCAGAACTCCTACCGCAACGGGCGGGTCGGCATCCTGGTCGACACCGCCAACGACGCGTTCCGCATCGAGCGGATGGGCTTCGTCTACCTGGAACGCGCCCTGGTCGTCCGCGACGCCGACGCGCTCAGCGTCAGCGGCAACTTCATCGCCGAGTGCGGCAACTGCGTGGAGCTGATCGGCTCCGGGCAGGCGTCCAAGGTGACCGACAACCTGATCGGCGCCGGCTACGTCGGACGGTCCGTCTTCGCCGAGGGCCACGAGGGCCTGCTGGTCACCGCGAACAACATCTTCCCGCGGGGGGCGAGTCTGATCCACCTGAAGAACACCAACCGGTCGTCGATCAGCGCCAACCGGCTGCACGGGTTCTACCCCGGCATGATCGTCTTCGAGGGGCTCAACAAGGAGAACCTGGTCAGCGGCAACCACCTCCGCCGCGAGGCGGAGCCCTGGGGACCGATGCAGCCGTACGGCAACGGCCGCGACGACCTCTTCGGCGTCATCCAGATCCGCGGCGACAACAACTTCGTCACCGGCAACATGATCGCCTGGTACGTCGACCCGACGAAGATCAGGCCGGTCGGCGCGACCCCGACGATGGTCCTGGTCGCCTCGGGCACCGGCAACGTCGTGGCCACCAACCACATGGTGACCAACGTCGCCGCCAAGCACGTCGTGCTGGACGCCACCACCGTCGGCACCCGCGTGCTGGACAGCGGCACCGCCGCGCAGTTCCAGGCGTACACCACCAACCACGCCTTCCGGGCGACGCCGTGAGGTCGCGTACCCGGCGCGGGGTGTGGCTCGCCCTCGTCGCGACCGTGGTGGCGCTGCTGCCGGGCGTGCCGGCGACGGCCGGCACTCCCGGCGACTACCCGGAGTTCCCCTACCCGGTGACCGCCTACACCGAGCCGCAGCGCGGCCAGTTCCACTTCAGCCCGCGCGGCGGATGGATGAACGACATCAACGCGCCGCTCTACCACAACGGCCTCTACCACGTGTTCTACCAGCACAACCCGCACGGGCTGGGCTGGGACACCATGCACTGGGGCCACGCCACCAGCCCCGACCTCGTGCACTGGACGCAGAAGCCGGTCGCCCTGGAACCGGGCGTGCACCCGGGCGACCTGTGGTCCGGCGGGGGAGTGGTGGACACCGCCAACACCTCGGGCTTCAAGACCGGCGCCGACGCCCCGATCGTGGTGTTCACCGGCACCAACGGGGTCAGCGTCGCCTACAGCAACGACGGCGGGCGGACCTTCCAGAATCACGACGGTGGCCGCAAGGTGCTCAGCATGCCGGCCAACAGCCGCGACCCGAAGGTGTTCTGGCACGCGCCGACCGGCCGCTGGGTGATGGTGGTCTGGTCCGACAACGGCGGCAACGCCGCCCTCTTCTACACCTCACCCAACCTCCGCGACTGGACCTACCGCAGCCGGTACGCCGCCGACTGGCTGCTGGAGTGCCCGGACCTGTTCGCCCTGCCGGTCGACGGCACCGGCCCGACCCGCTGGGTGCTCACCGACGCCAGCGGCGAGTACGTGGTGGGCGGCTTCGACGGCACCACCTTCACCACCGGCCAGCCCGCCCCGCTGCGGATGGACCAGGGGCACAACAGCTACTTCGGCACCTTCTACGCCGGCCTGACCTTCGAGAACATGCCCGACGGGCGGGTCGTGCAGATGGCCTGGCAACCGGGCAACGCCGGCAGCGTCTGGACCGGCAACGCGACCGTGCCGGCGCAGCTGGGCCTGCGCACCTACCCGGAGGGGATCCGGCTGACCCGGTTCCCGGTCGCCGAACTGGCCACCCTGCGTACCGGCACGCAGACCTGGACCGGCCGGACGGTCACCGCCGACCCGGCGACCGACCCGCTCGCCGGGGTGAAGGCCGACACCTACGAGCTGGTGGCCGAGTTCGACACCGCCGCCAGCACCGCCACCCGCTTCGGCTTCGACCTGCACACCCGCGCCGACGGCACGTACGACCGGCGGGTCGCGTACGACCGCGCCGCGCAGACCCTGTACGGGGCACCGCTCGCCCCGGTCGGCGGGCGGGTGAAGGTCCGGATCCTGGTCGACCGGGGGCAGTTGGAGATCTTCGGCAACGACGGCAAACTGTCCTGGACCGACAACGTCGCGTTCGACTCGGCCCCGGCCAGCCAGGGCGTCCGGCTGTTCGCCGAGGGCGGTTCGGTCCGCGTGGTGTCGCTGGCCCTGCACCGCATCGGCTCCACCTGGGGGCGCGGCGAGTCCACGCTGGAGAGCAACCTTCCCGGCCCGTGGCGGGCGGCCGGCGGCACCTGGACCGACGTCACCGGCGGCAAGCGCGGCGACGCTACCGGCGACGGCTTCTACCTGAGCGCCGCCAGCGCCGGTGACGTCAGCTACGAGGCGGACCTGCGGCTGGACACCGCCGCCGCGGCGGGCATCACGTTCCGGGCCAGCGCCGACGGCGGCGCGCACTACACCGCCAACATCGACGCGGCCGGTCTGGTGAAGCTGTGGCGACCGGGCCGGGACATCGCCGTCCACGCCACCCCGGTCAGCCGGGGACGGACGTACCACCTGAAGGTGGTGGCCACCGGGCCGAACATCCGGGTCTACCTGGACCACGGCGCGACGCCCGTCATCGACGCCGTCGACACCACCTACGCCGCCGGGTTGCTCGGGGTGAACGTCTTCGCCGGGGCGGCCGTCGTGCAGAACGTCCGGCGCGACGCGGCGGGGTTCCGCACCGACCTGGGGCTCCGCTGGCACCCGGCCGGCGGGGAGTGGACCGTGCCGGCGGGCGGGCTGCGCGGCCGGCGGATGGCCAACGGGTTCCGGCTCAGTGAGCGTACGGCCGGCGACCTCACCGTCACCGGCGACGTGCGGGTGCTCGCCGGGCGCGCCGCGGGCCTCACCTTCCGGGCCAGCGCCGACGGCAGCGCGCACTACACCGTCAACATCGACACCGACGGCGTGGTGAAGCTGTGGCGCCCCGGCCGGGACGTCGCCGTGCACCCGACCACGATCGTGCCGGGCCGGACCTACCGGCTGCGGGTGGTCGCCACCGGCCCCCGCGTCCGGGTCTACCTCGGCGGCGGCACCACCCCCGTCATCGACGCCACCGACGACACGTACGCCAGCGGTCGCGTCGGGGTCAACGTCTTCGACGCCGTCGCCGAGTTCCAGGACGTCACCCTGAGCTGAGTCCGTCGGTCCGCCCCGGGCCGGCGGCGGCCCGGGGCGGACCGACGGACCGCGACGGGTGGAGGCGACACGACGACCGGACAGTATTGCCCTCGGACATAATCATGTCAGGAGGAAATGAGGTCATCCGGACCTGCCACGACCGGCGCGACGAAGCCGACCGGCCCCGGTGCCCCGCCTGCGGTGGAACCGGTTGGACAAGCGGTGGGGACGCCGGTCAGAGTGTCCGCCGTGAGATACCTGCGGACGGCCGGCGCGGTCGGGATCCGGCGACCCCGGCCCGGCGACGAGGCCGAGTTCACCGCCGCCGCCCGGCGCAGCCGGGACCTGCACCACCCGTGGCTGACCGCTCCCGCCGACCCGGCGGCGTACGCCGCGTACCTGGCCAAGCTGCGTCGCCGGGACCACTCCGGCTACCTGATCTGCGACCGGTCCAGCGGGGCGATCGCCGGGTACGTGACCATCAGCGCCATCGTCCTGGGCGCCCTGCGCGGCGGCTTCCTCGGCTACGCCGCGTTCCTGCCGTTCAGCGGCACGGGGCACGCCTCGACCGGCATCGGCCTCGTCGTCGACCACGCGTTCACCGCGCTGAGCCTGCACCGGCTGGAGGCCAACATCCAACCGGGCAACGAGCCGTCCCGGGCGGTGGCGCGCAAGCTCGGCTTCCGGCTCGAGGGCTACTCACCGGACTACCTGTTCATCGACGGGGCCTGGCGCGACCACGAACGCTGGGCCATCACCGCCCCTGACACCTGAGGCGGTGCCGGCAGGAGTGTGCGCCAGCGTCCACTGTCAGCTATCGAACCGTCACCGGTCGGGAGTGCGCCGCTGTCAACTGCCCGGCTTCGGGAACGCCACGGGGGAGCGGTGCCCGTCCCGCCCGACCGCGCGGACGCCGAAGAAGACGTTGTCCTTCGACAGGTCGATCGTCGTCTCGGTGACGTCGCCGACCTCGACGACCCGCTGCCACTCCGGTGCGGTGGTCTCCCGCCACACCACCTCGTACCCGGCCAGGTCCGGGTCGTCGCCGCGCTGCCAGCGCAGCGTCGTGTCGTTGGTGAGGTTCGTGGTCACCACGACCACGCCCTTCGGCGTGCCGGGGGCGCGGGCCAGCGACCACAGCGCCGCGCCGTTGACCCGGGTGACCCGGGTGATGTACGCGAAGTCGCAGAACTCCGGCAGGTCGCCGTACTGCTTGCCGTCCACCACGCGGACGTCCTGGTGCTGGTGCGCGAAGTCCTCGTGCGGCTCGGTGAACCGGCCGGCCGGCCACCCCTCGCGCAGGAACGGGATGTGGTCGCTGCCGCGCAGGTAGCGGTCCCGGCGGTAGATCACCCACACCCGCATCCCGGTCGCCGCGTTGTCGGCCACGTCGACCACGAACCGGGCGAGCTGCCGGGACGGGGAGTCGTTCTCGCCGCCGACGGACTGGCGGGTGGTCGCCTCGGCCGGGGTCTCCGCGGTCGGTACGCCCTCGGCGAACAGCCGCACCCGGTGCGGGTCGCGGGTGCCGTCGTCGGCGGTGCTGGAACCGATGATGTCGCAGCTGAACATGCCCTGCACGTCGGCGCCGGCGGCCCGGAGTCGCTGTGCGAGGTACGTCGACCCGTACAGGCCCTGCTCCTCGCCGGCCACCGCGGCGAACACGACGGTCGCGGCCGGCCGGCGGGTCGCCATGACCCGGGCCAGTTCCATCAGCAGCGCCACCCCGGAGGCGTCGTCGTCGGCGCCGGGCGCGTCGCTGGTCGCGTCCAGCACGTCGGTCGCCCGCGAGTCGTAGTGCCCGGTCACCACGTACACCCGGTCGGGCGAGGTCTCCCCGCGCAGCGTCGCCACGACGTTGGTGATCCGGGTGGCGGTGGGGATCCGGGCCGCCGGCTCCTGGACGTACGACTGGAGCTCGACTGTCATCCGGCCGCCGGAGGCGGCGGCGTACCCGCTCAGTCGTTCGTGGATCCAGTCCCGGGCGGCGCCGATGCCGCGTACCGGATCGTCCTGGCTGGACAGGGTGTGGCGGGTGCCGAACGCCGCGAGCCGACGCACGGTGGCCTCGATCCGGCCCTGGTCGATCTCCCGGAGCAGCGCGCGCAGCTCGCGGTCCGGGGCCTGCGGCCGGACCGGGTGGCCGGGTCCCCGCGGCGGCGCGGCCCCGCCGGCGCCGGCCGGCTCACCGACCAGCGGTACGGCCACCGCGGCGGCTGCGGTGGCGGCGGAAGCGGACAGGAAGGTACGCCGGGTGGACCTCGTGGGTCGGTCGCCGGCGCTCGCGTGGGATCCCATTCCGGCATCCTCGCCATCGACGGCGGTGTTTGTCCATATCGATCGCCGTAGATTCCAGATTCACCCGGTGCGGGTGATGACGCCGCCGGGCCGCCCTTCCTACGGTGGGTGGATGGCTGCCGCGCGCCCGACACCCGTCGACCCGTTCCCCGGCGTGACCGCGTTGACCCGGGAGTCGGGCGACCAACGGGCCATGCCCCCGGAGCTGGGCACCAACTCGCTCGCCGTGCTCAGCGGGCCGACGTTCCTCTACTCCGACTCGTGCGGGGACGTGCCGCCGGGCAGCATCGGCGGGCTCGTGCACATGGACACCCGCCTGATCAGCGGCTGGGTGGTCACCCTCAACGGCGCACGCCTGCTGGCGCTGCGCGGCGAGACCGTGGACCACTACTCGGCCCAGTTCGTGCTGACCAATCCGGAGATGCCCGGACTGCCGCCGGACAGCGTCGGCGCGCGGCGCCTGCGCTACATCGGCGGCGGGTTGCACGAACGGGTGGAGCTGTTCTCCTTCCGCAGCGAGCCGAGCCGGGTGGAGCTGCGGCTGGCCGTCGCCACGGACTTCGCCGACCTGTTCGAGGTCAAGTCCGGGGTGCGGGAACGTTCCACCGGGATAACCCGCTCGCACTCCCCGGCGGAACTGCGCTTCGACTACACCGGCGACGGGTTCGACGCGTCCACCGTGGTCCGGTCGGACCCGCCGGCCACCCGGGTCGAGGGTGACGACCTGGTCTGGGAGATCGACCTCCCGCCCCGCGGGGGATGGCAGGTGGACCTGGACGTGCCGCTGGAGGGCGCGAGCGTGATGATCGACCCGATCGGTGGCGACATCGCCGGGGTGATCCACCACCGCAACGACAACCCGCTGCGCCGGTGGGCGGAGGAGCGCGCTGTCGTGCGCAGCGAGCACCCCCTGCTGGCCCGGACCCTCGACCAGTCCCGCCTCGACCTGACCGCGCTGCGGCTCGACCTGGAGATCCGCGGGCAGCGGGTGATGCTGCCCGGCGCCGGTCTGCCCTGGTTCCTGACCGTGTTCGGCCGGGACACCCTGATCACCGCGTACCAGACGCTGGTCGCCGGGCCGGCGCTGGCGCAGGGGGCGCTGCTGGCGCTCGCCCGCCTACAGGGCCGGACCTGCGACGACTTCACCGACGAGGAGCCGGGCAAGATCCTGCACGAGTTCCGCAGCGGTGAGCTGACCCGCACCGGGGCCAAGCCCTACAACCCCAACTACGGCACCGCCGACGCCACCCAGCTCTGGCTGATCCTGCTCTCCGAGTACTGGCGGTGGACCGGGGACGACGACCTGGTGCGGTCGCTGGGCGACAACGCCCGCGCGGCGCTGCGCTGGATCGACGAGTACGGCGATCGCGACGGCGACGGCTACGTCGAGTACGGCACCCGCTCCGCCGAGGGGCTGGGCAACCAGTGCTGGCGCGACTCGCCGGACGGGGTCCGCTTCTCCGACGGGCGGCTCCCGGTACTCCCCATCGCCACCAGTGACCTGCAGGGTTACACGTACGACTCGAAGGTCCGGCTGGCCGAGCTGGCCGACGGCCCGCTGGCCGACCCGGCGCTGGCGCGGCGGCTGCGCGCCGAGGCGGCGGACCTGCACGACCGGTTCAACCGGGACTTCTGGATCGAGGAGCGGGGCGGGTTCTACGCCACCGGCCTGGACGGCGACAAGAACCGCATCGACTCCAAGACCTCGAACATGGGCCACCTGCTGTGGAGCGGCATCGTGCCGGCGGAACGGGCCGGCACCGTGGTCGGCCAGCTGATGCACCCGGACATGTTCTCCGGTTGGGGCATCCGCACCCTGTCCCGGGAGGACCAGCCCTACAACGCCCTCGGCTACCACCTGGGCACCGTCTGGCCGCACGACAGCTCCCTGGCCGTGCTGGGCATGGCCCGCTACGGGTACCGGGCCGAGGCCAACCAGGTCAGCGTGGCCCTGCTGGAGGCGGCCGAGCAGTTCGGCCACCGGCTGCCGGAGGCGATGAGTGGCTTCGACCGGCGGCGCACGTTGTTCGCCATCCCGTACCCCACCGCGTGCAGTCCGCAGGCGTGGGCCGCCGGGGCGCCGCTGGCGCTGGTGCGGGCGATGCTCGGTATCCAGCCGGACGGCGGTCGCCTGGTGCTGGATCCGGACATCCCCCCGGAGGTGGGCCGGATCTCCGCCGAGCGGGTGCGCGCCTTCGGGAAGCGCTGGGAGCTGGAGGCGAACGGTCGGGCCGGCCACGTCCTGCTGTCCCGGACCTGACCGCCCCGCTCGACCCGCGTTCCCACCGCCGCCCCTTCCCGTCGCCACCACGTTTGCCCGGCGCGGCGATGGGAACGGGGCGGAAATGACGAAGCCTCGTGTGGTGATCGTGGGGGCCGGCTTCGCCGGTTACCACGCGGCGAAGACGCTCAGCCGGCTGGCGAAGGACCGCGCCGAGATCGTTCTCCTCAACGCCACCGACTACTTCCTCTACCTGCCGCTGCTACCCGAGGTGTCGGCCGGCGTGGTGGAGCCCACCCGGATCTCGGTGCCGCTGTCCGGCACCCTGCCCGGCGTACGGGTCGTCGTCGGTGAGGCCGACCACGTCGACCTGCAGAACCGCTGGGTCGGTTTCACCCAGCCCGAGGGCGACCACAACCGGCTCGCGTACGACCGGCTCGTCCTCGCCGTCGGCAGCGTCAACAAGCTGCTGCCGATCCCCGGCGTCACCGAGTACGCCCACGGGTTCCGCAGCCTGCCCGAGGCGCTGTTCCTGCACGACCACGTGGTCCGGCAGATCGAGCTGGCCGAGCAGGCGGAGGACCCGGACGAGCAGCGGGCCCGGGCCACCTTCGTGGTGGTCGGCGCCGGCTACACCGGTACCGAGGTGGCCGCCCACGGGCAACTGTTCACCGACGCGCTGGCCGCCCAGCGCCGCCGGCTCAAGATCCGGCCGAGGTGGATGCTGCTCGACCTGGCCCCCCGGGCGCTGCCCGAACTGGACAAGCGGATGTCCGACACCGCCCACAAGGTGCTCGACCGGCGCGGGGTCGACGTCCGGATGGGCACGTCGGTCGCGGTGGCCACGGCCGACGGGGTCAAGCTCACCGACGGCGACTACATCCCCACCTGCACCCTGGTGTGGTGCGTCGGCGTCCGTCCCGACCCGTTCGTCTCCCAGCTGGGCCTGCGCACCGAACGGGGTCGCCTGGTCACCGACGAGTTCCTCAACGTCCCCGGCTTCCCGGAGGTGTACGCCTGCGGCGACGCCGCCGCGGTGCCCGACCTGACCCGTCCCGGGCAGATCTGCACGATGACCGCCCAGCACGCCCAGCGGCAGGGCAAGCTGGTCGCGCACAACATCGCGGCGTCGTACGGGCAGGGGCGGCGCAAGCCGTACAAGCACCACGACCTCGGCTGGGTGGTCGACCTGGGGGGCAAGGACGCGGCGGCGAACCCGTTGAAGGTGCCGTTGGCCGGGTTGCCGGCCAAGGCCGTCACCCGGGGTTACCACCTGCTGGCCATGCCCGGCAACCGGGCCCGGGTCAGCGCCGACTGGGTCCTGGACGCGGCCCTGTCCCGGCCGGCGGTCCAGTTGGGCCTGGTGCCGGCCAACACCGTCCCGCTGGAGAGTTCCAGCCCCGAGATCCCCGTGCACGCCACCCCGTAACACCCACCCACCCGCCCCGGCCCGCCCCGCCCCGGCCCCGCCCCGGCCCCGGCGATCTTGCACTTTCGGTCGCCCGGATGCGTGCTTTGTGACGTTTCGCGGCGACACAAACTGCAAGATCGCGGGGTGTGGGGTGTGGGGGGTGGGAGGGGGTTAGGTGGGGCGGGCTCCGGACTGGAAGGTGTCCAGGGTGCGGCCGTGCAGAAGGCCGCCGGGGACCGGGTCGCGGGCGACGCGGGCGGCCAGCCGGGCGACCGGGAGCCGTCCGGCGCGCCCGGCGGCGGCCAGGACGACGTTGCCGTACCGCCGGCCGCGCAACATCCGTCGGTCGGCGACGAGGCACACGTCGGCGAAGACCGCCCGCAGGGTCGCCACCTGCACCCGGGTGAAGACCAGCGGGGGCAGGTCGGTGACGTTCAGCAGGTACACGCCGTCGGGCCGCAGGACCCGGGCCACCTCGGTCACGAACTCCACGCCCGTCACGTGGGCCGGCATCCGGGCACCCCGGTAGATGTCGGCGAGCACCAGGTCGTACCGGTCGGCGGGGGCGGCGGCGACCGCGTCCCGGGCGTCGGCGACCTTGATCGTCACGTCGCCGGGCAGGGCGGGCAGTTCGCGAGCCACCAGGTCGACGACCGCCGGATCCCGCTCCACGACCCGCTGGGCCGACCCCGGTCGGGTGGCGGCCAGGTAGCGGGGCAGGGTCAGCGCCCCGCCGCCCAGGTGCAGCACGTCCAACGCCCGGCCGGCCGGGGCCACCAGGTCGGCGGCGGCGGCCATCCGGCGCACGTACTCGAAGCGCAGGTGACGGGGATCGGCGACGTCCACGTAGGACTGCTCGACGCCCTGCGCCAGCAGCACCCGTCCGGTCGGGCGGGCCGGGTCGACGACCAGCTCCGGCCGGTCGTCGGCGTGATCCATGCCGGGCACGCTAGTCCACCACCGATGGGCCGGCCGGGCCGGCGGGCATTCGCCCACCGGCCCGGCACGCCGTGCCGGTGCGCCGGGTGGCCTCAGCCGCCGGCCATTCCGGCGCCGGCCTCGTCGATCGCGTCGTCGACGGCGTACGCCAGGTCGACGTCCTGCGCGGTCACCGCCCCCACCTGCCGGGAACGGACGGTCAGCACGGCGGTGGTGGCGTCCGGCCGGCCGATCCGCGGGCCGCGGCCGATCTCCACCCGCAGCCGGTCCAGCCGGTCCAGCACCCGGTCCAGGTTGTCCGCCGGCAACTCGACCGTCCGGGTGAGCGACGTGCCGTCACCCGACCAGTAGGTGAGCGCGTCCAGCGCGGCGTCGAGTTCCGCGCCGCGCAGCGGCGGCGTGCTGGTCGTCGGGCCGACCACCCCGCCGCCGGGATCCGGCGGGGCCAGCAGTTGCCGAAGCTCGTCCGGCACGTGCAGCGACTCGATCAGCTCGCCGTCGCGGTCGGCCAGCGCGGAGAGCGTCGCCGCCGCCTGGTAGCGGGCCTGCTCCGGGTCGCGGCCGCTGAGCCGGCCCACCTCGGCCAGGAAGCCGGGCAGGTCGTCGTGGGCGCGCACGCCGTCGACCGGCGTGACGTCGTGCAGCGACACCGGCACCGCCGCCAGCAACCGGCGCCGCTGGCCCTCGTCGAGGGCCCAGGCCAGGGCCAGCACGGTGGCCTCCGCACCGACCTTCGCGGTACGGAAGTCGACGCCGGCTCGTCGACCGATGTCGTCGACCAGGTCGCGGTAGCCCAGGGTGGTCACCGGCGCACCCGGGTCGGGTTCCGGACGCGGCCGGGTGGTCTCCCCGACACCGGCGGGAGGCGGTGCGGGCCCGCCCCGGGTGCTGTCGGCCTTGTGCCGGCTGCCCGCCGGCGGCGGCCCGTCCCGCCGGCCCCTGTCCAGGCTGGTGGGCTGCTTGGAGGCGCTCAGGCTGGCGCCGGTCTCACTGGCCTGCATGCCGCGTTCCCGGGCCTGGCGGGCCAGCGCCCGACGGCGCTGGTTGTCGCCCTCCATCTGCTTGCGCATGGTGACACCTCGCTTCCGCTGAGGGTGCTCACTACTCCGTCGGGTCGCCTTCCCGCCGGCGGTGGGGAAGTAACGGGCGCGGGCCGCGCCCGATCTTCATCCCGGGCGGGTGAGGGGCGCTCACCCCGGCGTGGCCGACGATGGCCACGGACCGCGGAACTTCCGATGTACGCGGAAGGGAAGGTCGTCATGAAGAGGATCGTCGAGATCGTGCCCGCCCGGCCCGGCTGGTACGCCCGTTGGCGACACGCACCCGAGGACACCCGCTGTTACGCGGTGAGCCTGTGGGCGTTGCTGGAGGAGGCGGACGGTACCGGCCGGGAAGTCATCGGTGTGGACTGCATCGGCCAGTGGCCGGGGGCGGACGACAACGAGGCGGGTGGGGAATTCGTCCGTTATCTCTTCCAGACGCCCGATTCGGGGACGCCGGAGGACGCGGCGCCGCCCGGGGTCGAGCAGCGGCAGGCCGGACCGCGTCTGCAACCGGTCACCACGCCCTGAACCACACTCCCGGGCCCCCGACCCCTGGTCCCAGGGTCGGGGGCCACCCCCCACCCCGGGTCGGGGTCAGCCGGTGGCGCGTAGGTCGGCGCCGGGCTCGACGGCCAGCAGCTCGGCCAGGCCGGTGCGGTCGAGCAGCTGCTGGAGCTGCGGGCCGACGCCGGTCAGCCGTACCGGGCCGGTGCCGGCGCGGTGCGCCACCAGGAACGCGCTGAGGCCGGAGGAGTCGCACAGCCCGACCCCGGTGACGTCGATCTCCAGCTCCTGGCACCCCTCCCGACGCAGCTCGGCGGCGAGGTCGGTCAGCTCCGGCGCGGTGTCGTAGTCCAGGTCGCCGGTCAGCCGCAGGCGGGCGCGCCCGGCGTCGAGCCGGGTCACCTCGATGGTCAACAGCTGGGACGCCATGGCTACATGTTTCCAGGACCACGCCGGGATGGCCAACGCGGGGCGGAACGCGTCGCCCTCAGCCCCGCCCGGCCGGACGTGCGGCGGCATCGGCGTGCGGGTCGCCCAGCGGCCGGGCCAGCAGCCCGGTGACGCCGGTCATGTCCAGGATCGTCGCCAGGAAGCGGGGGACGGCGCGCAACTCCAGGGCGGTGCCCGACTGCTGCCCCTCACGCCAGGCGTGCACGATCACGCCGAGACCGGTGCTGTCGATGAACTCCAGGGCGGCGAAGTCCAGCACGAGCAGTGCCGGCTTGTCCGCCAGTATCCGGTCGACCTCGGCGTGCAGCGGCGCCGCCGAGGTGTAGACGAGGTCGCCGCCGACCGTGATGACGGGAGCGTCCCGGTTCGACCGGTCGAGGGACATGCGCAGCGGCACCGTTTCGGATCTCCTCCCCTGGGCTGACCCGATCAACGCCTCTCCACAGGCTGCCGGTCAGCACGGCCGAGGGGATGGTAACAACCCCCGGCGGGCCCCGCCGGGGTGCGCACGTACCCGCCCGCGAGGGCGGCGCAGGAGTGGCGGAACCGGCTCACCGGCGTAGGGTGGGACGCAGAGATTTGACCACAAGCGTCGTTTCCGACGCGGTACGGATGTCGACAAGGAGTGGGGCTCGACTGGTGACTGCCGCCGACGTCAGGGGCCATGACCCGGGCGACGGACGTGTCTGGACGCCGAGCGCCGCGCGCACTCCGGCGTTCTCCGCCGACGTGCCCGGTCGTCCCGCCCTGCCCGCGCTCGCCCCGGACCGTGGCCACGCCGCGCCGGACTGGTCGGAGGTCGTCGAACACTTCCGCGAGGGTCTGGTCATCTGCGACGCCGACGGGGTCGTACGCCAGGTCAGTCCGGTCGCCGAGCGGTTGCTGCCCGAAGTCGTCCCCGGCGCGCTGCTCGCCGCGGCCGGGGTGACCGGTCTGGTCGCCGGCGGCGACTTCACCCACCACGGACGGCGGCTGCGCGCCCGACGGATGCCGCTGTCGGCGGGCCGCTCCTGCTGGTACGTCGAGGACGTCACCGAGATCGTCTCCCGCGCCGACGCGCTGCTCGCCGAGCGGGCCCGCTCGGCGTTCCTCGCCGTGGTCGGCGAGAAGCTGGGCAACCCCCTGCACCCGGACCGGGCCGCAGCGGCGGTGGTCCGGCTGGCGGTGCCCACCCTGGCCGAGGTCGCGGTGCTGGTGCTGGCGCCCCGCTCGGGACGCTCCCGCTGGTGGCGTGCCTCGCGCGGCGACGACGAGATGCCCACCGTGGACAGCGGCGTGCTGGCCGCTCCCGACCTGCCCCCGGCCATCGCCGAGGGCCTGCTCGGCGCCGAGCCGCACGCGGTGGACTGGCTGGTCGAGCAGGCGGTGGAGGCGGGCTGGCTGCCCGGCCTGACCTCGGTCGAGGCGTGCGCCCGGGTGGTGCCGCTGCCCGGCCGCGAGGCGCCGGTGGGGGTGCTGCTGGTCGCCCGGCGGGCCACCCGCTGGTACGACGAGGAGGACGTCGACCTGGTCCGGGCCTTCGCGGCGCGGGCCGGCGCGGCGTTGACCACCGCGGTGCTCTACCGCGACCAGGCCGAGGTGGCGGACACCCTGCAGGCCAGCCTGGTGCCGGTCGAGCCGGCCGAGGCCACGGGCGTGCAGTGGGGGACCGCGTACCGGCCGGCGCAGGCCGGGCTGCGCATCGGCGGCGACTTCTACGGCGCACACCGGCTGCCCGACGGCGGCTCGGTGTTCTTCCTCGGCGACGTCTCCGGCAAGGGTGTCGAGGCGGCCGTCTTCACCGGTCAGTTGCGGCAGTGCCTGCACGCGCTGCACCGGGTGGAGGCGCATCCGGCCCGGCTGCTGCGGCTGCTCAACGACGCGCTGCTGGAGACCACCCAGGCACACGACCGCGGCCGTTTCGCCACCATGGTGCTCGGCGTGGTCCGGCCGCACCGCGACGGCGGGCTGACCCTGGCCCTGGCCGGCGGCGGCCACCTGCCGCCGCTGGTGCTGCGCAACTCCGGTGCGGTCGAGCAGGTCCCGCTGAGCGGGATGCTGGTCGGCGTCGTACCGGACCCGCGTGTCGGGGAGGTGACGGTGCGGCTGGAACCCGGCGAGACGTGCCTGCTCTACAGCGACGGGATCACCGAGGCGCGCGGCGGCCGGCGGGGGCACGAGCAGTTCGGCCCGGAACGCCTGGTCAACGCGGTGACCGACTGCCAGCGGATGCCGGCGCCCGCCCTGGCCGAGCGGATCGAGCAGGTGACCTGCGACTGGCTCGGCCACGGGGACCATGACGACATCGCCGTACTGGCGCTGCGGGCGACCGGGCCGGGTGGGCGTACGCCCCGGCACCTGCACGCGGTGCCGGACCCGGCGGCGACCGGGACGAGGGGGCCGCGCGGGTGAGCGCTCCGACGACCCGGGCCGAACTGACCGACGTCTGGTCCGGCTACCTGGAGAGCCTCCAGGAGGCCGACGAATACGGCGCGATCGAGGTGGCGACCGGTCTGCTGGAGGACGGTGTGCCGGCCGAACGGGTCCTGCTGGACCTGGTGGCGCCCGCGCAGGCCGAGGTGGGGGAGCGGTGGGCGCGCAACGAGTGGAGCGTCGCCCAGGAGCACGCCGCCACCCACATCAGCGAGCAGGTGGTGGCGGCCGTCGCGGCGTACGCGGCTCCGCGCCCGACCCGGGGTCGGATCGTGGTGGCCTGCATGGACGGCGAGTGGCACGCGCTGCCGCCGCGGCTGGTGGCCGAGGTGCTGCGGCTGCGGGGCTGGCAGGTGACCTTCCTCGGGGCCAGCGTTCCGGCGGCGCACCTCGTGTCGTACCTGCACCGGCACGACGCGCACGCGGTGGCGCTGGCGTGTGCGCTGCCGATGCGGTTGCCGCACGCCCACCGGATGATCGAGGCGTGCCGCCGTTCCGACGTGCCGGTGGTGGTCGGCGGCCGGGGGTTCGGTGTGGACGGGCGGTGGGCGCGCCGGCTGGGGGTGGCGTGGGCGCCGGACGCGCCTTCCGCGGCCGACCTGGTGGCCGACGAGCCGGCGCTGCGCCGGGTGCCGCCGGCACGACTGTCCCACCTGGCCGACGACGAGTACGCGAGCCTGGTCAAGCGGCGCGGTGAGCTGATCGACGAGGCGGTCGCGGACCTGCGGGAGCGGGTGCCGTCGGCCCGGGACTACACCTCCGCCCAGTGGGACTCCACGATCGGCGACCTGGGTTACATCCTGGACTTTCTCGCCGCGGCACTCTACGTCGAC
This sequence comes from Micromonospora endolithica, assembly GCF_003626595.1. Lineage (GTDB taxonomy): Bacteria > Actinomycetota > Actinomycetes > Mycobacteriales > Micromonosporaceae > Micromonospora > Micromonospora endolithica. The sequence continues at coordinate 448,763 of NZ_RBAK01000003.1, forward strand.
GACAGCACGCTGTTCACCGAGTTCGTCGACTGGCTGGTCGCCGTTCTGACCAGCCGTGGCGTGCCGGCGGGCGCGGTGGGGGCGACGTTGGACCAGTACGCCCGCGCGCTGCGGGACTTTCCCCGGGCGACCCGGTTCCTGGCGCGGGGACGGGCGTCGGTGGCGGCGGCCGGCAGCGCGGCCACCGGCTGACCCGTGCCGGATCCGTCGGACCCCCTGCTTATACTTGCTCCACTGCAAGCGTCTCGGCCTGCGGTGGAGCGAGGGGGCCCGGGTGTCGTTCACCGTGACGTACGCCGAGCACGACGACGGCGGGGCGCACCTGCTGCTCACCGGCGAGCTGGACATGAGCACCGTGCCCGAGCTGACCGCCGCGCTGGACCGGTCGTTCGCCACCGGCGCCCGCCGCATCCTGCTCGACCTGACCGACCTGACCTTCTGCGACTCGACCGGCATCGCCGCCTTCGTGCGCGGCGACAACCGGGCGGCCGCCGAGGGCGGCTGGCTGCGGCTCACCGGCGCCACCGGGCGGGTCGACCGGGTGCTCCGGGTGACCGGTCTGGCCGACGTGCTGGGGCACGATTCCGACAGCCCGGCCCCGACACCGCGTACGGCCGGTTGATGGGCTAGATTTTCCCGCCAGCACGGTGACCGCCAGGTCCCGCCCTCCCGATACCACTAAGCAGGTAACCATGGGTTCTGTCGCGAGTCCGGTACGCATCCTGGTGGTGGACGACGACCCGGGTGACGTGCTGATGATCGAGGAGGCGCTCGCCGACTCCGACGTCGAGAAGGTCATCGACGTGGTCAGCGACGGCCAGGAGGCGATGGAGTTCCTGCGTCGGGAGGGCCGGCACACGGAGGCGCGACGTCCCGACGTCATCCTGCTCGACCTGAACATGCCCCGGATGGACGGCCGGCAGGTGCTCGGCGAGGTCAAGAGCGACGACGACCTGCGGACCATCCCGATCGTCGTGTTGACCACGTCCAACGCCGACAACGACATCCTGGGCAGCTACACGCTCCAGGCCAACGCCTACGTCACCAAGCCGATCGACCTGGACGACTTCAACGACGTGGTACGCCGCATCGACGAGTTCTTCGGCCGTGTGGTGGTGCTCCCGAAGCGCTCCTGAGGCGGCCGTCCCGGCGCGCCGCGCACGCCGGTCAGGTGAGCGCGGCGACGATCGTGGTGGCTCGCTCCTCGTGCTGGGCGTACGCGTCGGGGAAGGCGGACACCTGGACCGCCTGGGCCGCCCCGGCGACGCTCATCTCCGGCCAGCCGGGGATCTCCCGCAGCGCCCGGTAGAACGCGGCGGCGGCGTAGGACGGGCGCATCAGCTCGGCCACCGTGCCCCAGCCGCTGCTGGGCCGCTGCTGGAACAGGCCCACCGAGTCGTGGTCGGCCCCGCTGCCCTGGTTGGGCAGGTCGAGGGACTCCGGTACCCAGTCGTTGGCCAGGTTGTACAGGTTGCTCTCCTGCATCGCGGTGGCCATCGCGACGACCAGCGCCCGGCGCGGCATCTTCTCCCTGACGCCGACGTCGACGATCACCTTCGCGTTGTCCATCTGGACCTGGGTGAGGCCGGCGACCGGCCGGGGACGGGCCGGCCGGGCGGGTCGGGCCGGCTTCTTCGCCGCGGCCCGGGTCGCCGAGGGGGAGGGCTTGGCGCTCGGGGTGGGGCGGGCCGGGGTGGGGGAGACGGCCCGGTCGAGGGACCGGGAGGCGCGTTCGTCGGTGGCGGCGCGGTCGGCCAGGGCCTCGGCGACCGGCTCGCGTTCGGCCTCGGCGCGGTCGCCGGGGCCGCTGACCGCCACGGCGCCGACGCCGAGGCAGCAGGTGACTCCGGCGGCGAGCGCGATCCGCATCGGCACCGACGCGAGCAGGCCGCGTCGGGGCTGTTCGGGGAGGCGATGCCGACCGATCGTCCGTTCGGTTGAGGGGCTGTCGACCGTACGGGTGCTCGGTCGTTCCTCGGTCAGCTTCGGGGCGAGGGAGTCGTCGGGGTGCACCCGCCGAGGCTAGAGAGACCACGGCCCGTTGCCATCGGCCTGATTGGTGGCATGCGCCACAATTTGCGGCTATCCACCGGGACAATAGCCCCGATCGGCCAGCAAAGGATCTTTCTCGGCTGATCAGACTTGTCCGATAAAGCCGTGTGAAGACTCGTTTAACGGGCGGCCGGCCCGGCCTGATCACGGCGTAGGACGTCGCTCACCCCCCTCCCCCGTCCGGCCCCGATCCGGGGCCGGACGGGGGAGGGCCAGGGCATCCGGCCGGATCGGTGGCGGGCGCCCGGACGGATCAGTGCCGGCCGTTCTCGGCCGGCGTCACGGTCAGCCGGTGCCGGCTGGTGTCGCTGCTGGAGAACGGCCACAGCCGGTCGGCGTGTTCCACCAGCTCGGCCAGTTGCTGCCGGCTGAGCCCGGCCGACGAGATCGAGGCGTGCACGTCGGCCCGGTAGCGGCCGTCGTCGTCGCGGCCCAGCGTCGCCTCCGCGCGTACCTGCACCGTGTGCGCCTCGTTGGTGATCTCGCCTGCCGCCTCCACCGCGGCGTGGTGCAGGCAGGAGGCGAAGGCCGCGGCGAGCAACTGCTCCGGCGTGAGCCCGGTGCAGTGCGGTGCCAGCGGAGACGCCAGGGCGGTGGACAGACCGCCGTCGTCGGTGCGTACATGACCGCCCTCGGCGGTCGCGGTGGCCTTCTCGGGCAGCCAGGAACCTGGATCCGGCATGGCGCTCCTCCCGTCACTTCCCCGTCCGGCTACCCGGCCCCCGGGCGGTGAAACCGCGCCCCCGGGTCCCGTTACCGTTCCGCCGGCGCGGCGGACCAGTCGGTCAGCGCCGCCGCCTGGGTTTGTTCGGCGGCGGCCCGGTCGGTCCACGGCGACACCGCCTCGCGTTGCCGGGGCGGCACCGACTGGAGCATCGGCACGTACACCCGCGCGTCCACCGCCTCGGCCAGCAGCAGCGCGGCCATCAGGCTGGTCGGCCGCCGTGCCGGGTCGTCGGCGAGACAGTCGGCGCACAGGCCGGCCACCTCCGCCGGGAGGCCAGGCACCTCCGGCAGCGGCTCCGGGGGCCGGCGCCGCCGGGCACCGAGCAGCTGCGTGGTGGTGCCGGCCTGGTACGGCAGGCGCCCGGTCAGGCTGTAGTAGAGCAGGACGCCGAGGGCGTACATGTCCGCTGCCGGTGTCGCCGGGGCGCGGTCCAGTTGCTCCGGGGCCAGGTACGCGGGCGTGCCCACCAGCAGCCCGTCCGGCGTCGGGTCCGGGGCGCCGGCCGGGGTGGCGATGCCGAAGTCCAGCACCTTGACGCCGGCCGGCGTGAGCATGACGTTGGCCGGCTTGACGTCGCGGTGCACGATGCCGTGCGCGTGCGCGGCCGCCAGGGCCGCGCTGACCTCCGCGCAGACCCGTACCGCGATCCGCCAGTCCAGCGGGCCGGCGCGCAGGTGCGCGGCGAGCGTCTCGCCCTCGGCCAGCTCCATCACGATGTACGGCAGCGGCCGGCCGGGCAGCGTCGAGGAGGTGCCGAAGTCGTGCACGCTCGCCACGTTGGGGTGCACCAGGCGGGCCGCGGCGCGCGCCTCGGTGCGGATCCGCTCCACCGACGCGTCCCGCCCCTCCTGCCCGGGGGACATCAGCTTCACGGCCACCGGGCGGTCCAGCACCGAGTCGTGGGCCCGCCAGACCTCGGACATGCCACCGATGCCGATCCGCTGTTCGAGCCGGTACCGCCCGTCCAGCGTCCTCATCGACCGCTCCTCGACTTGTCGTGCCCGGATGCGCCGGGGTGTCCGCCGGTGCCTCCGATGCCGGTACCCGGCCTCCCAGCAGGACAAACCGGAGCGCCGGTCGCGGCACACGCCGGTCGGCGGGAAAGCGCGGGCCGCGGGCCACGCGTACGGTCACCTTCGCTGGGTAGCGTTCCGGTGCCGTACGTCGGTGCGGCTGGTCCGATCGACCGGACGAGAGGGCGCCCGTGTTCGACCCGCTGTCCGCCTCCGCACCGCCGGTGGGCGCCCCCACCGTGTGGGAGGCCCGTGGCCTGGACGCCGCCGAGCGGGCACTGCGGGCGTGCTACGGCCCGATCACCCTCAGTGGCGGTTCGGGTGGGGATGGGGTGCTCCGCCTGCTGCGGGCGCGACTCGGCCTGGCGTACCTGGACCACGCGAGCTTCGAGATGGACGTCGACGCCCGGGGTGGGCCGCTGGGCAGCCTCGCCGTCGGGCAGGTGACGTCGGGCCGGATCACCTACCGGTCCGCCGGTGGCCACCGGCACTACCGGGCGGGACAGGTGTTCCTGGCCGCCACGGCGGAGCAGGAGTACGACGTGGTGATCCGGCGGATCGACGCCCACCTCGCCGTCCTCGCCCCGGCGGTGGTCGCCCAGGCCGCCTCCGGTCCGGCGCGCCGCCCGGTACGGTTTCTCGGCCCGGACCCCGTCTCGCCGGCCGCCGCCCGCACCTGGGTCAACACCTACGCGTACGTCCGCGACGGCGTGCTCGCCGTGCCCGACGTCGCGGATCACCCGCTGCTGGTGGGCAACGCCGCCCGCCTGCTGGCCGCCGCCGCGCTGGCCACGTTCCCGAACGACGCGCTGACCGAAGCCACCGGGGTGGACCGCCACGACGCCGGGGTCGCCACGGTACGCCGGGTGGCGGCGTTCGTGGACAGCCATCCCGACCTGGACATCAGCGTCGCCGACATGGCGGCCGCCGCGCGGGTGAGCATCCGCGCGGTGCAGCTGGCCTTCCGCCGCCATCTGGGCACCACCCCCACGGCCTACCTGCGCCGTGCCCGGCTGCACCAGGCGCACCGTCAGTTGCTGGCGGCCGATCCGCGCACCACCACCGTCGGCCAGGTGGCCGCCCGGTGGGGCTTCGTCAACCACAGTCGCTTCACCGCGCAGTACCGGGTGGAGTTCGGGGTGCCACCCAGCCGGACGCTGCGCCGGTAGCCCGGCGTGCCGCGCCCCCGGGCTCACCGGCGGCTGGTCAGATCCGGCTTCGCGGCAGCCAGCCCAGAAACCGGTTGCGGGCGCCGGCCAGCGGCAGCGTGGGCAGGTCCTGCACGGCGGCGACCAGGCACGATCCGAGATAGACGGCCAGGCCGGCGCTGGCGCCGCCGAACTCGGCCAGGAGCTGGCTCTGCTTGGTGGCGCAGGGCCACTCGGCTCCGCAGCCGGTGCAGGTCCAGCCGGGGGGCTGGGGCAGGTGCTCCGGCGGGCGGGTCGACCGGTAGCGACCGGCCGCGCTGTTCGAGGTCCGGCGCCGGTCGTCCGCCCGGGCCGGGGCGAGCCGACCGCGAACCGCGCTGAGCGCGGCGCCGGCCCGGACCAGGGCGTCGGTGCCGACCCGGTGCGGCAGCAGCGCGCTGAGCAGGTGGTGGCCGAGGGCGTCGAAGGCTTCCCGGTTCACCCGGTGTCGTCGGCAGAGCGCCAGGAGGCGTTCCTCGGCCCCGCTCCCGACGGACAGCAACACCTCGGCGAGGACGTCCCGTACGCAGGCCCGGAGTTCCTCGGCGTCGCGGTCGAACGTGACGGCCAGGGCCGGGTCCTGCGCCAGTCGGCGGGTCGTCTCCGCCGCCACGATCCGTGCGATCCGTCTTCTGTCCCTGATGTGCATCATGGTCCCCCCATCGCCTCCGGTCCCCGCGGACGTCGGTGGTTCCGGTGCGGACGGAACCGTCGCGCGTGGGTCCGTCCCCAGGCTTGCCGGGGCACGGGAGAGGGGGCTAGCCCGGTGGACGACGGCGGTAGCCCGGATGCGAACAGATCTCCGTTCGACGGACAGGTGGTCCGACGTGTACGTCCATGCACTGTGTACGAACCGTCGCCGCACCGGTCCTGCCGGTGGTATTAATTTCTGTGGGATTCCCGTGACGAATCGGCGGAGGCGGCATGGCGACGCAGGCGCCTCTCGGTCGGAGCTTCGACAGCCGCGATCCCGACGTGATCCACGACCATCTCGTCCACTCCTACGGCACCCGACTGCGGATCACCAGCGGCGGCGCCGGCTACCGGCTCTGGCACCGCCGGCTCGACCTGGGCGCCTTCCGCCTGGAGGAGACCACCCAGTCCGGACACCTCAGCGTGGACGTCGAAGGACTGCCCACGGTGGTCGTCGGCGAGGTCCGTACCGCGACGGTCAGCCGCGCCTGCGACGGCCACGAGGCCCGGTTCGCCCCCGGCGACGTCTATCTCGCCGCCCGGCCGGAGCGAGCCTGCACACTCGGCTGGCACCCGGGCCGGGTGACCCTGAGCGTGCTGGACGTGTCCCTGTTGTCGCGGGTCGCGGCCGACCGGGCCGGCCGGGGGACCGGCCCGGTCCGTCTCTCCCGCCTCGGCGCCGCGCCGGCCGACCTGGCCCGGCACTGGCACACCAGCGTCGCTTACCTCAGGGACGTCTTCGTGGCGACCCCGGACGCCGCCGCCGAGCCGCTGGTGCGCGACGCGGCGGCCCGGATGCTGGCCGCGGCGGTGCTGACGATCTTCGTTCCGCCGGACGACCCGCCGATCGGCCCCGACCGGGCCCGGGGCAGCACGGTGCGCCGGGCGGTGGCGTACATGGAGGAGAACGCCGACCGGGACATCGGCGTCGCGGACGTCGCCGCGGCCGTCCGGGCGACCCCGCGCGGCCTGCAACTCGCGTTCCGCCGTCAGCTCGACGTGACGCCCGCCGACTACCTGCGCTGGATCCGGCTGCAACGCGCCCACCAGGACCTGCTCCGGTCGGACCCGCTGCGGGACACGGTCGCCGGGATCGCCCACCGGTGGGGATACCTCAGCGTCAGCCGCTTCACCGCCCGGTACCGGGCGGTCTTCGGCGCGCCGCCGAGTCACACCCTGCGGGGCTGACCCGACGTGCCGTTCCCGCCGCCCCCGTCACCGGGTGCGCCGACCCGGCGCAACGGCCGGAAACCCGGAACCCGGCGGCGGGGACGCCTAGCGTGGAGGGCACCAGCGCCACAGACGGGAGAGGGACGTGACCGAACCGGAGGAGGAGCGGGAGAAGAGCAGGAAGACCGACCAGGTCCTGTTCTCCCCCGACGGGGATCCGCACCACACGCCGGCGCAGGCGCCGCAGCCGGACGAGCACCTGCCGGTGACCGCCACCGTCGACGACCGGACCGAGGTCGTCGACGAGGAGCGGTGAGGAGCCGGATGTGACCGCGGACGCCGGACAGCCGGCCACGACCGAGGTGACCGTACGCTTCGTCGGCGGGCCGGCCCACGACCTGGAGCGCGCCCTGCCGGCCGAGCCCGACGGCGGCCCGCCGGCCCGCTGGGTGCTGCGCCACCCCGACGGGCAGGGGCCGGTCGGGGCCGACCACCTCTACGAGCGGGCCGGGGCGTACCGCGGCGGGTGGACGATGCGGTTCGTGCACACGTACCCGATCGGCATGACCGAGTGAGAACGGCCGCCGCCGCGCGCCACAGCTGGTACACAGGAAGCGCACAAGCCCCGCACAGCGGTCGCACCCACGATGGGGGCCATGGTGACGGACGAGCACGGCGCGCCGACCCGGATCGAGCTGCGCCGTCCCGACGGTGACCCGGTCCGCGTCCTGGTGGTCGACGACGAACCCACGCTGGCCGACCTGCTGTCGATGGCCCTGCGCTACGAGGGCTGGCAGGTGCGGACCGCCGGCAACGGGGTGGCGGCGCTGAACACCGCCCGGCAGTTCCGGCCGGACGCGGTGGTGCTCGACGTGATGCTGCCCGACCTGGACGGCTTCCAGGTGCTGCGCCGGCTGCGCGAGAGCGCGCCGACGGTGCCGGTGCTGTTCCTCACCGCCCGCGACGCGGTCGAGGAGCGGATCGCCGGGCTGACCGTCGGCGGGGACGACTACGTCACCAAGCCGTTCAGCCTGGAGGAGGTCATCGCCCGGCTGCGCGCGCTGCTGCGCCGCTCCGGCTTCGCCGTCGCCACCCGGGACGAGCCGGTGCTCACCGTCGGTGACCTCACCCTGGACGAGGACAGCCACGAGGTACGCCGCGACGGGCACCTGATCACCCTCACCGCCACCGAGTTCGAGCTGCTGCGCTACCTGATGCGCAACCCGCGCCGGGTGCTCAGCAAGGCGCAGATCCTGGACCGGGTGTGGAACTACGACTTCGGCGGCCAGGCCAACGTGGTCGAGCTGTACATCTCGTACCTGCGCAAGAAGATCGACGTCGGCCGGCCGCCGATGATCCACACCCTGCGCGGCGCGGGCTATGTCCTCAGACCGGCGGAGTGAACCGCACCGGCCGCGCCGGTGGCCGGCCGGCCGCTCGCTGCGTACCCAGCTGGTGGTCATCGTCGTCGCGCTGCTCGCGGTGGTCCTGGTCGGAATCGGCGGAACCACCACGGTGGCGCTGCGGCGGTTCCTGATCGAACGGGTGGACGCCCAACTCGTCGCCGACCGCGGGCTCCCCTGGAGCGGACCCCGCCTCCCGCTGCCCGCCGAACCGATCGGGGTGCCGCCCGGCACCCCGCCGGACTCGGTGGCGGCGGTCGCCGTCGACGGCCGGGTCACCCGCGCGTGGATCCAGTCCGGCGACCAGCGCGGTGGCCGACCGGTGGCCGCCGCCGAGGTGGCGGCGCTCGCCGCGGTCCCGGTGGACGCCGCCCCGCGTACCGTCGACCTGGGTGACCGGGGTGACTACCGGGCGATCGCGCGGCCGGTGCGCGACGGCGAGGTCTGGATCCTCGCCCAGCCGCTGGCCGACATCGAGGCGACCGTCCGGTGGCTGGTCGCCGCGCAGGCCGGGCTGGCCGCCGCCGGGATCCTCGTCGCCGGCGGCGCCGGCACGTTGATCGTCCGGCGCACCCTGCGCCCGCTGCACCGGGTCGCGGCCACCGCCGCCCGGGTCAGCGAACTGCCCCTGGACCGGGGTGAGGTGGCCCTGTCGGTCCGCGTGCCGGACAGCGACACCGACCCGCGCACCGAGGTCGGTCAGGTCGGCGCGGCGCTCAACCGGATGCTGGGCCACGTCGCCGCCGCGCTGGCCGCCCGGCAGGCCAGCGAGACGCGGGTACGCCAGTTCGTCGCCGACGCCAGCCACGAGCTGCGCACCCCGCTGGCCGCGATCCGCGGGTACGCCGAGGTGGCCCGCCGGGGCCGCGACCGGGTACCGCCCGACGTGGCCCACGCGCTGCGCCGGGTCGAGTCGGAGAGCACCCGGATGACCCACCTCGTCGACGACCTGCTCCTGCTGGCCAGACTGGACTCCGGCCGCCCGCTGGCCGTCGAGCCGGTGGACCTGTCCGCGCTGCTGGTCGACGCGGTCAGCGACGCGCACGTCGCCGGCCCGGAGCACCACTGGCGGCTCGACCTGCCCGAGCGGATGATCCGGGTGCCCGGCGACCCGGCCCGGCTGCACCAGGTTCTGGCGAACCTGCTGACCAACGCCCGCGTACACACCCCCGCCGGCACCACCGTCACCGCGGCGCTGGCCGTCGAGGACGACGCGGCCGTGGTCCGGGTCGCCGACGACGGGCCGGGAATCCCGGCCGACCTGCGGCCGGAGGTGTTCGAACGGTTCGCCCGCGGCGACGGCTCCCGTTCCCGGGCGCACGGCAGCACCGGCCTCGGCCTGGCCATCGTGGCCGCCGTGGTGGAGTCGCACCACGGAGCGGTCACCGTGGACAGCCGACCCGGCCGCACCGTGTTCACCGTCCGGCTGCCGAATCCCACAGCGGACGCATAGCCGGCTCAGGGGAGGGCGACAGCCCGGCCTCCGAGGGTTGCCGGCATGGACGGAACACAGACCCTGCCCGCCCCGGCCACCGCGCCCACCCGCCCGCCGGAGCGGCCCTCCCGCGCGACCCGGCCGGCCCTCGCCGGGCTGCTGCTGGCCACCGCCGCGCTCTACCTGTGGGGCCTGGACGCCTCCGGCTGGGCGAACTCCTACTACGCGGCGGCCGCGCAGGCCGGCTCGCAGAGCTGGACGGCGTTCTTCTACGGCTCCTCCGACGCGGCCAACTCGATCACCGTGGACAAGACGCCCGCGTCGCTGTGGCTGCCGGCCCTGTCGGTGCGGCTGTTCGGGCTGCACAGCTGGGCCCTGCTGGTGCCGCAGGCCCTGTGCGGCGTCGCCGCGGTCGGCGTCCTGTACGCCACCGTGCGCCGGTGGCACGGCCCGGTGGCCGGACTGATCGCCGGTGGTGTCCTCGCGGTCACCCCGGTGGCGACCCTGATGTTCCGCTTCAACAACCCCGACGCCCTGCTGGTGCTGGTCCTGGTCGCCGCCGCGTACGCCACCGTGCGGGCGGTGGAGACGGCGAGCACCCGGTGGCTCGTGCTGGCCGGGGCGCTTGTCGGTTTCGGCTTCCTGACCAAGATGCTCCAGGCGTTCCTGGTGCTGCCGGTCCTCGCCGGGGTCTACCTGTTGGCCGCGCCGACCGGACCGGGGCGGCGGATCCGGCAGCTGCTCCTGGCCGGTGTCGGCGTGCTCGTCGCCGCCGGCTGGTGGGTCGCGATCGTCGAGCTGGTGCCGGCCGGCTCCCGCCCCTACATCGGCGGATCACAGGGCGACAGCGTCCTGGAACTGGCCCTCGGCTACAACGGCCTCGGTCGGATCACCGGCGAGGAGGAGGGCCGTGTCGGCCCGCCCGGCGGTGCCGCGATGCTCGGCGGCGGCACCGGCGTGATGCGGATGTTCGACGAGCGGATCGGCGGTCAGGTCTCCTGGCTGCTGCCGGCCGCGCTGATCCTCCTGCTGGCCGGCCTGGTGCTGGCCGGGCGGGCGGCCCGTACCGACCGGACGCGGGCCGGCCTGCTGCTGTGGGGCGGCTGGCTGCTGGTCACCGGCGGGATCTTCAGCTTCATGTCCGGGATCTTCCACGAGTACTACACCGTCGCCCTGGCCCCGGCCGTCGGCGCGCTGATCGGCATCGGCGGCACGTCGCTGTGGCGGCACCGGCTCGCCGCCACGCGCCGGTGGTCGCTCGCGGCGACCCTCGCCCTGGCCGGCGCGCTCGCCGTCACCGCCTGGTGGTCGTGGACGCTGCTCGGGCGCAGTCCGGACTGGTATCCGTGGTTGCGTACCGCGGTCCTGGTGGCCGGGCTCGCCGCCGCCGCGCTGCTCGTCGTGGCCGACCGGTTGCCCCGGCGGGTCGCCCCGGTGGTCGTCGCGGTGGGCGCGGCGGCCGCGCTGGCCGGCCCGGTGGCGTACTCCCTCCAGACCGCCGCGACCCCGCACACCGGTGCCATCCCCACCGCCGGCCCGGCCGTGTCGGGCGGCTTCGGCCCCGGCCGGGCCTTCCCCGGCGGTGGCCAGCTTCCGTCCCTGCCCGGCGGCGGCCAGCTTCCGTCCCTGCCCGGCGGTGGCCAGCTCCCGTCCCTGCCCGGCGGTGGCCAGCTCCCGTCCTTCCCGGGTGGCCAGGTCCCCGGGTTTCCGGGCGGGGGCGGCCCTGGCCGGGGTGACCGGGCCGGTGGCATGGGCGGCCTGCTGGACGTCCGCGAACCCAGCGCCGAGTTGCGCGCGCTCCTCGAACGCGACAGCGAGGACTACACCTGGATCGCCGCGACGGTCGGCTCGAACAACGCCTCCGGTTACCAGCTCGCCACCGGTGACCCGGTGATGGCGGTCGGCGGCTTCAACGGCAGCGACCCGTCCCCGACCCTCGCGCAGTTCCAGGAACACGTGGCCGCGGGCCGGATCCACTGGTTCGTCGGAGGTGGCGGGTTCCCCGGCGCCAACGGCGGCAGCACCGCCTCGTCGGACATCGCGGCCTGGGTGGCCGCGACCTTCCCGGCGCAGACCGTCGACGGCGTCACCGTCTACGACCTCAGCAGCGGAAAGGACAGCTGACATGGCCGGCTCCACCGCCTCCCGGGCCGGCGTGCGGGCCCGCCCGACCGCCCCGACCGCCGTGCTCGACGTGGTCGTCCCCGTGTACAACGAGGAGACCGACCTCGAACCGTGCGTCCGGCGGCTGCACGCCCACCTGAGCGCGCACTTCCCGTACCCGTTCGCCATCACCATCGCCGACAACGCCAGCGTCGACCGCACCCTGGCGGTCGCCGAGGCGCTCGCCGCGGAACTGCCCGGCGTCGGGGTGCGGCACCTCGACGCCAAGGGCCGCGGCCGGGCGCTGCGGGCGGCCTGGTCGGACTCCTCCGCGCCGGTGCTCGCGTACATGGACGTCGACCTCTCCACCGACCTGGCGGCGCTGCTGCCGCTGGTCGCCCCGCTCATCTCCGGCCACTCCGACCTGGCCATCGGCACCCGGCTGGCCCGGACCTCCCGGGTGGTGCGGGGCGCCAAGCGGGAGGTCATCTCCCGGGCGTACAACCTGCTGCTACGCGGCACCCTGGCCGCCCGCTTCTCCGACGCCCAGTGCGGGTTCAAGGCGATCCGCGCCGACGTGGCCGGGGAGCTGCTGCCGCTGGTACGGGACACCGGGTGGTTCTTCGACACCGAGCTGCTGGTACTCGCCCAGCGGGCCGGCCTGCGTATCCACGAGGTGCCGGTGGACTGGGTGGACGACCCGGACAGCCGGGTGGACATCGTGGCCACCGCCCTGGCGGACCTGCGCGGCATCGGTCGGCTCGGCCGCGCGCTGCTCACCGGGGCGCTGCCGATGGCGCAACTGCGGGCACAACTGGGCCGGGCACCACTGGTCGCGCCCCCGGCGCAGGTGCCGGCCGGCCTGGCCGGGCAGCTGGTCCGGTTCGCCGCGGTCGGGGTGGCCAGCACCTGCGCGTACCTGCTGCTGTTCGTGGCCACCCGCGGCGCGCTCGGCGCGCAGCCGGCGAACCTGGTGGCGCTGCTGGTCACCGCCGTGGCCAACACGGCGGCGAACCGGCGGCTGACCTTCGGCGTCACCGGCCGCCGGCACGCCGGACGGCACCACCTCCAGGGGCTGCTGGCCTTCGGGCTGGGGCTCGCCCTGACCAGCGGCTCGCTCGCCGTGCTGCACGCGGTGGCCGCCGCGCCGGCCCGGTCGGTGGAGCTGGTGGTGCTGGTGGCCGCCAACCTGGCCGCGACGGTGCTGCGGTTCGTGCTGCTGCGTCTCGGCATGCACCACCACCGGCGGACCTGACCGGTGCGGTGTCGGCCGGTGGTGGCAGGGTTGCGGGCGTGTACCGGGAACGGGCGGCGGCCACGCTCGCCGGCGCGGTGGTGTGGACCAGCCGCGTCCGGTCGGACGTGCCGCCGACCCGGGTGCTGCCGGACGGCTGCCTGGACCTGCTCTGGTCGAGCCGGCGCGGTCTGCTGGTGGCCGGTCCGGACCGGGCCGCACACCTGAGCTCCGGCACGGCGGGGGAACGGTGGTTGGGTCTGCGCCTGCCACCGGGCGTGGGCCCGGCGGTGTTCGGGGTGCCCGCCGACGAGCTTCGCGACCGGCGGGTGCCGCTGGACGCGCTGTGGGGCGCGGCGGCGGGCGAGATCGCCGAGCGGCTCGGCGACCGGCCGACCGCCGCCGCGCTGGAGGCCGTCGCCGCCGTCCGACTGGCCGCCGCGGGTGGGCCCGACCCGCGGGGCGTCCGGGTGGCCGCGACACTCGCCGCCGGCGCGACCGTGGCCGCGACCGCCGCCGAGGTCGGCCTCACCCCGCGCGCCCTGCACCGTCTCAGCCAGGCCCTTTTCGGGTACGGCCCGAAGACCCTCGCCCGTATCCTGCGGATGCGCCGGGCCCTCGACCTGGCTCGTGCGGGTGCCCCGCTGGCCGAGGTCGCGGTCCGGGCCGGTTACGCCGACCAGGCCCACCTCACCCGAGACGTGAGTGCCCTGGCCGGCGTGCCCCCGACGGTCCTGCTCGGGTGACCGGCGTGGCGGGTGACCGGCCCGGCGTGCCCGCGTCGGCTGCTCAGCCGGCGGGCAGCGGGGCGTAGAGGTCGACGCCGTTGCCGTCCGGGTCGTGCAGCACCGCGTACCGCTGGCCCCAGGTGGCGTCCCACGGTGGCAACGCGCCGTGGAAGCCGGCAGCGGTCAGCTCGGTGAAGTACCGGTCCACCTCGGCCGGGTCGGCACACCGGAAGGCCATGCTCATCCGGGCGCTCCCGGTCGGCGGGGTCCAGCCGAACTCGCGGATGCTGTCCACCGTGTCCCAGGCCAGTCGAATGCCGCCGGGCAGTGGCACCTCCACGTGGGAGAGGGTGTCCGCCTCGGCGGGGATCTCCAGCCCGAGCCGGCGGTAGAAGTCGAGACTGCGCGCCATGTCGGCGACGACCACGCTGATGAAGTCCATCTGGGGAGCCATGCCGCCGAGGCTAGGCCGGCCCGCTTCCGCTGTCTTGAACGGAACGGACACCCGCCGCCGTGTCGCTCCGGACGGGTCAGGCCGCCAGCACCTCGGCGAGGACGTCGACGACGCGCTCGGCGTGACGACCGTCCGGGTCCTCGTCGGCGTTCAGGTCGGCGACGCTCATGCCGACCAGCCGACCGGACCGCACCAGCGGGGTGAGCAGCCCGACGACGTCGGCCCAGTCCAGCCCGCCCGGCTCCGGGTAGCTGACCGCCGGCAGCACCAACGGGTCGAGCACGTCGAGGTCCAGGTGCAACCAGACCGGGCAGACCGTCGCCGCGGCCAGGGTCCGGCCGACCTCGGCGGCGGCGGACCCGCGTAGCTGGTCGGCCGGTACGAGGTGGATCGCCCGGTCCACCCGGGCGGCCTCCACCCCGCTCTCGGTGTCCCGGGGCGGGCGGGGACCGAGCAGGTGCACCTGGTCGGGGTCGACCAGCGGTCCCTCCCGGTCCAGGATCCCGACCGGGCCGTGGCCGGTCACCATGGACAGGTCCATGTCGGCGGCCTCGCCGGTGGGGGAGGACCGCCCGTCGTGGAAGTCGTAGTGCCCGTCGAGGAACCACAGGTCGAAGCCGGCGGGCAGGCCGTGCAGGATGCCCGGCAGGATCGCGCAGTCGCCGCCGAGGACCAGCGGGTGCACGTCGCCCGCGTCGGTCAGCTCGGTGATCCGGGCCGAGATGTCCCGGGTCGCCCGCCGGAGCTGGTCCGCCCCGATCACCCCGGTCGCCGGGTCCCGGACCGGGTCGTTGATCACCGTGTCCAGCACGCCAGCGTCCTGGGCGCCCAGTCGGGCGAGCAGCCCCGCGGTGCGTAGGGCGCCCGGCGCCCGCCGCTCACCCCGTCCCCGGCCCGAGGAGTCCAGCGGGGCGTCCAGCACCGACCATCGCATGTCGCCGAAGGTAGTCGTCCGGGACGGGCCCGGTGACGGGTACCGAGAGTTCCGCGCCGCCCCGCGCCGCCCACGCCGCCCGCGCCGCTCCGCGATCTTGCACTTTGTGTCGTTGCCTTGTCCCGTTTCCACCTTTCGCGACGACCGAATCTGCAAGATCGCCGCCTCGGGGTGGGGGCGTTGACGTGGGGACGCCGCTGGCCGGCACCCGGGTTCGGGTGCCGGCCAGCGGCCTTGTTCCCCCTTACGAGGAAGGCTGTCAGTTGTTCCAGTGCTGGGCGACGAGGTCGGCGGCCTGCTGCTCCCACTGGGCGTAGTGATCCGGGTAGGCCGACACCTGCACGGTCTGCGCGGCCTCGGTCAGCGGCATGTCCTGCCAGCCGTCGACCTGCTTGAGGCCCTTGAGGAACGCCATCGTGGAGTACTCGGGGTCGGTGATCTGCTCCACGGTGCCCCAGCCGGAGGACGGGCGCTGCTGGAACAGGCCCTGCGAGTCGTGGTCGTTGCGGTCACCCAGGTGACCCAGGTTCTCCAGCTTCGACTCCTGCAACGCGGTGGCGATCGACACGACCGCGGCGCGCTCGTCCATGCCGGCCTTCTTCGTCGCGGCGATGATCGCCTTGACGTTGGCGGTCTGCTCGTCGGACAGGTCGATCCGCGACTGCGCGCCCTGCACACCGTGCGGGATCAGCTTGTTCGTGTCGGGCTTGTCGGCCTGCACCGCAACGGCCACGGGCGTGGACTGCACCGACGGGGCGGCGTGGGCGGTGGCGGGGCCGGCGAACATGCCACCGGCGAAGGCCAGACCAGCGATACCCAGCACGCTCTTACGCATGATCGTGTTCATCACAGAAGCTCCATTCGGGGGTCGACAACCCACACCACAAAAGGGGGAAGGGCGTGGGCGTTCGGAAGACGATCCGGCACACGCGTGTCACGAGCAGGGGGATGCCCGGTGCGTGGCGTCGGGGGGATCCAACGACCGGCCGGCCACCCCCATTCCCGGAGGGGCCCGGGCCCCCTTGCGACCCTGCGGAGAACCGCAGGTCGGGGGTGCTACTCGATCGTCCGCATGGTGTAACGACCCCGGCCCGGCCGGCATTCCGCCACCGGGGTGCCCCCGACCACACCCCCGAACCCGACAAAGACCCCACAGCCGACGTCGCGTCGCGTGATCCGCCGGAACTGCAGGCCCGCCCGGCCGTCCGCGTCTAGCTGGACCGTCATCGGCTGGCCGGCGGAGTGCCCGGTGTCGGCACCTTTGGGCCGGGAAGGGGCGTACCGTGGCAGACAAGTCCGGCGTAACGCCACAAAACACCACAAGGGTGGGCGGTTAGGCGTGCCCGGGATCGAACGGCGAGGGGAAGGAGCGGTCGGTGAACCACCTGGCCTACCTGGACGCGGGATCCGGCAGCCTGATCGTGCAGGCGGTGGTCGGCGGGGTCGCCGGTGCCGCGGTGGCGGCCAAGCTCTACTGGCGACGCCTGGTGGACCGGTTCCGCCGGCAGCCCACCGATCAGCGCTGACCGGCATGGCGACCTCCCAACCGCCGTTGCGCGCCGAGCCCGGCTCGTTCCGTGATCCGGCCAATCGGGTCTTCCACCTCGGCGACCAGGTGCTGCGCGGGCTCGACGAGGAGGCCGCCGGTCAGTGGCGGGCCCTCGCCGCGACCGGGTTCTTCCCGGCGCTGCTGGCCGACGGCAAGGTGTGCGGCACCGAGCCGACCGACCCGGTCACGTTGGGGCAGGGCTGGACGGCGGCGCTGCGGCACGAGCGGATTCCGTTCGTCTCCCACCCGTACGAGTGGTCCTTCGCCATGCTGCGCGACGCGGCGCTGCTGCACCTGGAGATCCTCCGCGCCGCCCTGCCGGAGGGGTTCACCACCAAGGACGGTTCGGCGTACAACCTGCAGTGGCGCGGCGCCGAACCGATCTTCATCGACGTCGGGTCGTTCACGCCGACCCGGGTCGGTGAGCCGTGGGCCGGCTACCGGCAGTTCTGTCAGACGATGCTCTACCCGCTGCTGCTCGGTGCCCACCTCGGGCTGGACTTCCAACCGTGGCTGCGGGCCCGGGTCGACGGCATCGAACCCGACCAGCTGCGGCCGCTCTTCGGTGGCACCCGGCGGCTGCTGCCCGGCGTACTCACCCACGTGCACCTGCACGGCGCCATGCAGCGCCGCAACGCGGCCGCGAGCACCGCGGACGTGCGCTCCCAGCTACGCGCCGCCGGCTACTCGTCGGAGCTGGCCATGGCCACCGTACGCGGCATCGAGAAGCTGGTCCGCCGGCTGGACCGTCGTCCGGCGGCCAGTCACTGGGTGGACTACCAGCGCACCTGCGGCTACACGATGGACGACCGGAACGCCAAGGAGCGGTTCGTCGCCGAGGCGCTGACCGCCGGCGCGCGCCCGCGCCTGGTGCTGGACCTCGGTGCCAACGACGGCCGGTACGCGCGGCTGGCCGCCCGCCACGCCGACTACGTCGTCGCGGTGGAGCAGGACCCCGCGGTCGTCGACGAGCTGTACCGGACGCTGCGCGCCGAGGGGGAACGCCGGATCCTGCCGCTGGTCATGGACCTCGCCGACCCGTCTCCGGGCGGCGGCTGGCGGGGCGTCGAACGGGCGTCCTTCGCCGACCGGTCCGACGCCGACCTGGTTCTCGCCCTCGCCGTGGTGCACCACCTCGCGATCGGCCGCAACGTGCCGCTGCCGGAGATCGTCGACTGGCTCGCCGGCCTGGTCACCCCGGGCGGCCGGATCGCGGTGGAGTTCGTCCACCCGGAGGACCCGATGGCTCGCCGGCTGCTCGCCAACAAGCCCGAGGGCCTGTTCCCGGACTACCGGCGGGAGGAGTTCGAGCGGTCGCTGGCCCGCCGCGGCCGGATCTCCCGCCGGCGGGACCTGCCCTCGGGCACCCGGACCCTGTACGAGGTGGTGGTGGGTGGCTGAACCCGCGCCCCGCCGGGGACCCGGTTGGCGGGCGGAGGCCGGGCGGTTCGCCGAGGTGGGCGGGCTGCTCGGGCTGGTGGTCACCCAGCCGGTCCTGGACGTGCTCGGCCGCAGCCCCGACTTCTTCCTGTTCCACCGCGCCGACCGGGGCGAGATCCTGCTGCTCGTCGCCCTGGTGACAGTGGTGCCGACGTTGGCCGTCGGGTTGCTCGGCGCGCTGAGCGGGCTCGCCGGCACCACCGTCCGCTCCGCGACGCACACCGTGGTGCTGGGGCTGCTCGTGGCCGCCGGGGCGGTCCAGGCGGGTCGGCACGGCACGCCGCTTCGGGGCGTACCCCTGCTGCTGCTGGCGGCGGTGGTCGGCGCCGCCGCGGCGGCGGCCCACCGGCGGTGGCGCGCGCCCGGCCGGGTGTTGCGGCTGGCCGGCGTGGGCCCGGTGGTCTTCGTGGCGCTGTTCCTGTTCGTGTCGCCCACCTCGGTGGTGGTGCTGCCCCGCGCGGAGGCGGGCGCCGCCGGGGTCGCCGCGGGCGACCTGCACCCGCCGGTGGTCATGCTGATTCTCGACGAGCTGCCGCTGGTGTCGCTGCTCGGCCCGGACGGCCGCGTCGACGCCGCCCGGTTCCCGCACTTCGCCGAGTTGGCCGGTGGGTCGACCTGGTACCGCAACGCGACCGGCGTCAGCGGGTGGACGCCCTACGCGCTGCCGGCGATGCTGACCGGCCGCTACCCGGCGAAGGCCGCCGCGCCGCACTACGGGGAGTACCCGGACAACCTCTTCACCGCCTTCGGCGGCCTGTACGACATCCGAGCCGAGGAGAGCATCACCCGGCTCTGCCCGCCCAGCCGCTGCGAGACGCCGGTCAACCCGGAACAGGGCCTCGGCGTGCTGGTCCGGGAGACCGGGACGCTGCTGTCCCGGCTGGCCGCGCCGGTCGACAGCCGGGCCGACCCGGAGGACTCCTACCGGGAGCGGACCCGCGTCGAGGCCGGCATGGACGCCGCCGAGCCGGTGCCGGCCGACCCGAAGTTCCGCTGGGACAGCCTCGACGACAACCAGCCGGCCCGCTTCACCAGCTTCCTCGCCGGGCTGCGGCCCGCGCCACGGCCCACCCTGCACTTCCTGCACCTGCTGATGCCGCACTCGCCGTGGGCGTACCTGCCCTCCGGGGCCCGCTACGAGGCGCCGGACGACCTGCCCAACGACGGCGCCGGCTGGGCGGAGCTGGCCCGGCAGCGGCACCTGGCGCAGCTCGGCTACACCGACCGGCTCATCGGGGAGACGCTGCGGACGTTGCGCGCCAACGGCCTGTACGACCGGGCGCTGCTGATGGTGACCGCCGACCACGGGGTCAGCTTCACCGCCGGCGCCCAGGGCCGCGGAATGGACGCGATCAGGGCCGCCGCCGACGAGGTCGCCTGGGTACCGATGTTCGTCAAGAGCCCCGGTCAGCAGACCGGCCGGATCGACGACCGCAACTGGCAACACGTCGACCTGCTGCCCACCGTCGCCGACGAGGCGGCGATCCGGCTGCCCTGGCGGGTCGACGGGCGCTCCGCGCGGCAGACGCCCCGCCCGGACGACGGGAAGGTGTTCTACGACCGGCCCGCCCAGCCGACCCCGATCACCGGCGGGGTGCCCGCCCCGCTGCCGCCGCCGGCGCCGCACCCGCTGGTCGGCACCGAGGTCGGCGACCGTCCCCCCGGCGGCACCGCCGACGTCGCCCCGCTGGCCGCGTTCCGCGCCGTCGACCCGGACACCGGGGGACTTCCGGCGATGATCTGGGGCGACCTGCCCGACGACGTGCCGGACGGCACACCACTCGCGGTGGCGGTCAACGGCCGGGTCGGCGCGGTGGTGCCGGTGGTGCCACGCGACGCCGGAGGCCGCCGCTTCGCCGCGCTGATCGCCGACGACCGGCTGTACCGGGCCGGCGCCAACCGCCTCGACCTGTACCGGATCGCCCCCGACGGCACGCTGCGCCGCCTGCGCTCGGGGTAAGGAAGGGCCCCCCGTTAACGCCTGCGGTAGAGGAAGGGCCCCCGCTTAACACCGCAGCCGCTTCTTGATCGACCTCGCTGCGCCGGTCGTGGTCGCGACCGGTACCGTTCCCATGCCTCGCGTCCGCCGCGCTCCGGCAGGTGGCGTACCCGTGGTCGAGGGGGTTTCCCAGCCGACAAGTCGGGAATCGGGTGACGCATACCTCACCGCCGAACCACGGCGGGCGGTATCCCCGCAACCGCGATTACGGTAAAAGCGAAGGCAATTCAACGAAGATCTGCCGGCGAAGCGAGGAACCACATGACGGAAGTCAAGCTCGATCACCCCGGTGGGCAGCTTTCGATGCCGGTGCACAACGCGGTCGAGGGCCCCGCCGGCATCGGGGTGGGCAAGCTGCTGAAGGAAACCGGGATGACCACGTACGACCCCGGTTTCGTCAACACCGCGGCCTGCTCCTCCGCGATCACCTACATCGACGGTGACGCGGGGATCCTGCGCTACCGCGGGTACCCGATCGAGCAGCTGGCCGGAAAGTCCTCCTTCCTGGAGGTCTCCTACCTGCTCATCTACGGTGAGTTGCCCACCCAGCAGCAGCTCACCGAGTTCACCGAGTGGATCCGTCGGCACTCCCTGCTGCACGAGGAGATGCGCCGCTTCTTCGACGGCTTCCCCCGCGAGGCGCACCCGATGGCCGTGCTCTCCTCGGCGGTCAGCGCGCTGTCGACCTTCTACCAGGACAGCCTGGACCCGTTCGACTCCGAGCACGTGGAGATCTCCACGGTCCGGCTGATGGCGAAGGTCCCGACCATCGCCTCGTACGCGTACAAGAAGTCGATCGGCCAGCCGCTGCTGTACCCGGACAACTCGCTCGGGTACGTGGACAACCTGCTGCGGATGACCTTCGGCGTGCCGGCCGAGCCGTACGAGGTCGACCCGGTGATGTCGAAGGTGCTGGACATGCTCTTCGTCCTGCACGCCGACCACGAGCAGAACTGCTCCACCTCGACCGTACGGCTGGTCGGCTCCAGCAACGCCAACCTGTTCGCCTCGGTGTCGGCCGGCGTGAACGCGCTGTTCGGTCCGCTGCACGGCGGTGCCAACCAGGCCGTACTGGAGATGCTCCAGAAGATCGACGCCGACGGCGGCGACGTCCGGTCCTTCGTCCGTAAGGTCAAGGACAAGCAGGACGGCGTCAAGCTGATGGGCTTCGGGCACCGGGTCTACAAGAACTACGACCCGCGCGCCGCGATCGTGAAGAAGGCCGCTCAGGACGTGCTCGGCCGGATGGCCAAGCCGGACCCGCTGCTGGACATCGCGATGGAGCTGGAGGAGATCGCCCTCGCCGACGACTTCTTCGTCGACCGGCGGCTCTACCCGAACGTGGACTTCTACACCGGCCTGATCTACAAGGCCATGGGCTTCCCGACCAAGATGTTCACGGTGCTGTTCGCGCTGGGCCGGCTTCCCGGCTGGATCGCCCAGTGGCGCGAGATGATCAGCGACCCGGAGACCAAGATCGGCCGCCCGCGGCAGATCTACACCGGTTCGCCGGAGCGGGCGTACGTCCCGGTCGACGAGCGCTGAGGTGTAAGGAAGGGCCCCTTCTTAACGTCTGCGGTAGAGCAGGGGCCCCTTCTTAACGCCGGTAGCCACAGGAGTCACACGAAGGCCGCCGACCCGGGCGAGGGTCGGCGGCCTTCGTCGTGTTCGGTGGCCGGTGCGCGCCGTGTTAAAAGGGGGCCCTTCCTATGCGCCAGGCGTTAATAAGGGGCCCTTCCTTACACCCCTCAGCGGAGGCCGGCGGCGGCTAGCAGGTTGCCGGTGGGCAGCGGGGGGAGGGCGCGGCCGTGGGCCATCCGCTGTTCGGCGCGTTCGGTGGCGAACGCCGGGGCCTGGGTGATGGCCGCGGCGTAGCTGGCGGCGGTGCGGCTGGCGATGGCCGACCAGCCGTACTGCTCGTGCACCATCCGCCGGGCGCGGCGGGCCAGCCGGCGGGCCCGCTCCGGGTCGGCGAGCACGGCGTGCACCGCGTCGCCGAGTGAGTCCGGGTCCTGCGGGCGGAAGGTCATCCCGGTGACGCCCGGCTCGACGATCTCGGCGAGACCGCCGGTGGCGGCGACGGCCAGCGGCGCTCCGGCGGCGGCGCCCTCCAGGGCGACCATGCCGAACGGCTCGTAGATGCTGGGTACCGCGAAGCAGTCCGAGGCGGCCATGACGGCCGGCAGGTCGGTGCCGCCGAGGAAGCCGGGGAGGCTGACCGTGTCGGCCAGGCCCAGGCGGTGCACCTCGGCTTCCAGTTCGCCCCGGTACGGGCCGTCGCCGACGATCACCGCGCGCAGGCCGGGGTGCTGTTCGCGCAGCCGGGGCAGGCCGGCGATGAGGTGCTGGACGCCCTTCTCGTAGACCAGCCGGCCGGCGAAGGTGACCAGTGGGCCGTCCCCGGCGAACCGCTCGCGGGCCTTCACGACCGCGCGGGCGGGCACCTTCCAGCGGTGCGGCTCGACCCCGTTGGGCACCACGTCGACGCGTCCGGCCGGTACCCCGAACAGCCCGGTCACCTCGTCGCGCATGTAGCCGGAGCAGACGATGACCCGGCCGGACTCGCCGGACAGCCACTGCTCGACGCCGTGGATGGTGCGGTTCATCTCCTCCGGCAGCCAGCCCTGGTGCCGGCCGGCCTCGGTGGCGTGGATGGTGGTGACCAGCGGCAGGTCCAGGTGCTCGGCGAGGGTGACCGCGGTGTGCGCGACGAGCCAGTCGTGGGCGTGGATGACGTCGTACGAGCCGGACTCGGTGGCCCGTAGGGCGGCGCGGGTCAGGGTGTGGTTGAACGCCATCGTCCAGGCCAGCAGGGAGGAGGTGGCCAGCGGGAAGGTGACCGGGTCCTCGGCGGCGCGGACGACGCGGACGCCGTCGGCGTACTCCTCCAGTGGCGCGCCCTCGGTGTGCCGGGTGACGACGGTGACCTCGTGCCCGGCGGCGGCGAGGGCCACCGACAGGGCGTGCACGTGCCGGCCGAGACCGCCGACCAGCACCGGTGGGTACTCCCAGGAGAGCATCAGGATGCGGCGGGCCTGCGGGGGGACGCCGGTGGTCCCGGACGGCGCCGGGGTCTGCGGCCGGGAGGTGAGGGTGGGCCGGTGGATCCGGTCCACGGTGGCGGTGGGCGGTACGTCGACCCGCAGGGTCGTCACATCGATCTCCGTCCGTGCATGGGTGGGCGCGCCGGCGTCGTCGACGGCAGAGCAGGGTGCGGTGAGGGGCGGCCGAGCGGCCAACTGGTGACGCGCGGGCGCGTCCCGCGCACAAGCAAAGGGCATCTCGCGCGATCCCGCATCTCGAAAGGGGCCAACGTGACGGACGACACCTGAAGGTTTACCACGCATCAGTCGGGTGGATTACGGTCATCGGCCGAACGGGTGGATTCGGGTGCGAGACTGTGGGGCAATAACGCGCCTGCGACGCCGCCGGCCCCGCCGTGCGGTGCGCTCATGGTGCGGTGCGCCCATGATCGTGGGGACTGAGGAGCGAGATGCAGGTCTGGCCGGGTGAGCGCTACCCCCTGGGGGCCACCTACGACGGGATGGGCACCAACTTCGCGATCTTCTCGGAGGTGGCCGAGTCCATCGAGCTGTGTCTGTTCGACGAGTGGGACACCGGTGCCGAGCGGCGGATCCCGCTGCGCGAGGTCGACGCGTACGTCTGGCACGCCTACATCCCGGGCATCGAGCCGGGCCAGCGCTACGGCTACCGCGTGCACGGTCCGTACGACCCGGCCAACGGCCTGCGGTGCAACCCCCACAAGCTGCTCATCGACCCGTACGCCAAGGCGATCGACGGGGACATCGAGTGGAACCCGGCGGTGTACGACTACCAGCTTGGCGACCCGGACACCCGCAACGACACCGACTCGGCGCCCTACATGCCGAAGTCGGTGGTGGTGAACCCGTACTTCGACTGGGGCAACGACGCGCCACCGCGCATCCCGTACCACCACTCGGTCATCTACGAGGCCCACGTACGCGGCCTGACCATGACCCACCCGGACATCCCCGAGGAGCTGCGCGGCACGTACGCGGCCATCGCCTCGCCGGCGATGATCGAGCACCTGCGGACCCTCGGGGTGACCGCGATCGAGCTGATGCCGGTGCACCAGTTCGTGCACGACCACCGCCTGGCCGACCTGGGGCTGCGCAACTACTGGGGTTACAACACGATCGGCTTCTTCGCCCCGCACCACGGCTACTCGGCGCTGGGTCACCTGGGCCAGCAGGTGCAGGAGTTCCGGGGCATGGTCAAGGCGCTGCACGCCGCCGGCATCGAGGTCATCCTCGACGTGGTCTACAACCACACCGCCGAGGGCAACCACCTGGGCCCGACGCTGAGCTTCAAGGGCATCGACACGCCCAGCTACTACCGGCTGAGCGAGTCCGACCGGCGGTACTTCGTCGACTACACCGGCACCGGCAACAGCCTCAACGTGCGCAGCCCGCACTCGCTCCAGCTGATCATGGACTCGCTGCGCTACTGGGTGACCGAGATGCACGTCGACGGTTTCCGGTTCGACCTGGCCGCCACCCTGGCCCGGGAGTTCTACGAGGTGGACCGGCTGTCGACGTTCTTCGAGGTGGTGCAGCAGGACCCGGTGGTCAGCCAGGTCAAGCTGATCGCCGAGCCGTGGGACGTCGGCCCCGGCGGCTACCAGGTCGGCAACTTCCCGCCGGTGTGGACCGAGTGGAACGGCAAGTACCGGGACACCGTGCGCGACTTCTGGCGCGGTGAGCCGGCCACCCTGGCCGAGTTCGCCTCCCGGATCTCCGGCTCCGCCGACCTCTACCAGGACGACGGCCGCCGCCCGTTCCACAGCATCAACTTCGTCACCTGCCACGACGGTTTCACCCTCAACGACCTGGTGTCGTACAACGACAAGCACAACGAGGCCAACGGCGAGGAGAACCGGGACGGGGAGAGCCACAACCGGTCCTGGAACTGCGGCGTCGAGGGGGAGAGCGACGACCCCGGCGTACGCGCGCTGCGGGCCCGGCAGCGGCGCAACTTCCTGGCCACCCTGATGCTGTCGCAGGGCGTGCCGATGCTCGGCCACGGCGACGAGCTGGGTCGCACCCAGGGTGGCAACAACAACGCCTACTGCCAGGACAGCGAACTGGCCTGGATCGACTGGGCGAACATCGACCCGGAGCTGCTCGACTTCACCCGCCGGCTGGTCGCGTTCCGCCTCCGGCACCAGGTGTTCCAGCGCCGCCGGTTCTTCACCGGGGTGCAGGTGCGCGGCCAGGAGGTCGACGCGCCGCTGCCCGACCTGGCCTGGTACACCCCGGACGGCCGGGAGATGACCGGCGAGGACTGGGGCAACGACTTCGGCCGGTCGGTCGCCCTGTTCGTCAACGGCGAGGGCATCCGCGAGCGCGGCCAGTACGGCCAGCGCCACCGGGACAACTCGTTCCTGCTCTGCTTCAACGCCCACGACGCGCCGCTGGACTTCACCCTGCCGCCGGCGGAGTTCGGCGCACGCTGGGAGCTGGTGATCAGCACCGCGGACCCCGACCCGGAGAAGACGACGCTGGTCGAGGCGGCGGGTTCGCTCACCGTCCCCGACCGTTCCCTGCTGGTCCTGGAGAGGACGGTCTGAGCGATGCCCGACACCCCCCGACCCACGTCCACCTACCGGGTCCAGGTCCGTCCGGGCTTCGACCTGGACGCCACCGCCGGGCTGGCCGGCTACCTCGCCGACCTCGGCGTGACCCACCTCTACAGCGCCCCGCTGCTGACCGCCACCCCCGGCTCGCAGCACGGCTACGACGTGGTGGACCACCGGGCGGTCAACCCGGAGGTGGGCGGGGAGGCCGGCCGGCAGCGGCTGCTGCGGGCGCTGCGCGCCGCCGGCCTCGGCCTGGTCGTGGACATCGTGCCCAACCACGCCGGAGTCGCCCAGCCGGCGGCCAACCCGGCCTGGTGGGACGTGCTGCGCCGGGGACGCGACTCGGCGTACGCCGGCTGGTTCGACATCGACTGGGACCGGGGCCGGCTGCTGCTCCCGGTCCTGGCCGACGACCCGGCGGCGCTGGACGACCTGAAGGTCGTCGACGGGGAGCTGCGGTACCACGAGCACCGCTTCCCGATCGCCGACGGCACCGCCGACGGCACCCCCCGGGAGGTGCACGACCGGCAGCCCTACGAGCTGGTGTCCTGGCGGCGCGGCGACGCCGAGCTGACGTACCGCCGGTTCTTCGCCGTCTCCGACCTGGCCGGCCTGCGGGTGGAGGACCCGGCGGTCTTCGCCGCCACCCACGAGCTCGTGCTGGCCTGGGCGGCGGCCGGGGAGGTCGACGGCATCCGCGTCGACCACCCGGACGGGCTGCGCGACCCGGCCGGCTACCTGGCGCGGTTACGCGCCGCCGCGCCCGCGGTGTGGCTGGTGGTGGAGAAGATCCTGGAGTACGGCGAGGAGCTGCCGGACTGGCCGGTCGACGGCACCACCGGGTACGACGCCCTCGCCGCGGTCACCGGCCTGTTCGTCGACGGCGAGGCGGAGGGACACTTCACCGCCCTGGACGCCCGGATCACCGGCCGGCACACCTCCTGGGAGGACCTGACCCACGCCACCAAGCTGGAGGCGGCCACCCGGCTGCTGTCGGCGGAGCTGACCCGGCTCGCCACGCTCGCCCCGGACGTGGCCACCGACGACGCCCGCGCGGCGCTGGCCGAGCTGGCCGCCGCGTTCCCGGTCTACCGCGGCTACCCGCCGCATGGCGCCCGCTACCTGGCCGCCGCCCGCTCCGAGGCCGGCCGCCGCCGCCCCGACCTGACCGGCGCGCTGGACGCGGTCACCCGCCGGCTGCGCGATCCCGAGGACGAGCTGGCGCGGCGCTTCCCGCAGCTCACCGGCGCGGTGATGGCCAAGGGGGTGGAGGACACCGCCTTCTACCGGTGGAGCCGGTTCGTCGCCCTCAACGAGGTCGGCGGCAGCCCGGCGCACTTCGGCACCCCGCCGGCGGAGTTCCACCGCTTCGCCGCCGCCCGGCAGGTGCGCTGGCCGGCCAGCATGACCACGGTCTCCACCCACGACACCAAGCGCGGCGAGGACGTCCGGGCCCGGCTGGCCGTCCTCAGCGAACTGCCCGGCCGCTGGTCGGAGCAGGTCACCCGGTGGATGGGCCGGGCACCGCTGCCCGACCCGGCCTTCGCCCACCTGCTGTGGCAGACCGCCGTCGGCGCCTGGCCCGTCGAGCGCGAGCGGCTGCACGCGTACGCGGAGAAGGCCGCCCGGGAGGCGTCGGTCTCGACCAGCTGGGCCGACCCGGACCCGGGCTTCGAGGACGCGATGCACGCCCTGGTCGACGCCCTCTACGACGACCCGGCGCTGCACGCCGAGCTGAACGCGTTCGTCGCCGAGATCACCCCGGCCGGCTGGTCGAACTCGCTGTCGCAGAAGCTGGTGCAGCTGAGCATGCCCGGCGTGCCGGACACCTACCAGGGCACCGAGCTGTGGGACAACTCCCTGGTCGACCCGGACAACCGGCGACCGGTCGACTTCGCCGTACGCCGGGATCTGCTGGCCCGCCTCGACGCCGGCTGGCGGCCCGAGGTCGACGCCGGCGGGGCGGCGAAGCTGCTCGTGGTGTCGCGGACGCTGCGGCTGCGCCGGGACCGGCCGGAGCTGTTCACCGGCTACCGGCCGGTGCCGGCGCACGGCCCGGCGGCCCGGCACGCGGTCGCCTTCGACCGGGGCGGCGCGGTCGCGGTGGCCACCCGGCTGCCGCTGACGCTGGCCCGGGCGGGCGGTTGGGGTCACACGATCGTGTCACTTCCGGTTAACGCCGTTACCGACCTGTTCACCGGTCGGGTCTACAGTGGTGGGGAGGTCCCACTGGCCGATCTGCTGGCCACCTATCCCGTCGCGCTGCTGGCTCCCGTAGCCGAGTCCGTGGAGGCCGCCTGATGACCGAGTTCACGGTGTGGGCGCCCGATGCCGCCCGGGTCCGGCTGCGCCTGCCCGGTGCCGCCGACCACGACATGCGGGCCGACCCCGACGGCTGGTGGCGGGTCGACGTGCCCGACGCCGACGGGGACTACGCGTTCCTGCTCGACGACGACGAGACCCCACTTCCGGACCCACGGTCGCGGTGGCAGCCGCACGGCGTGCACGGGCCGAGCCGACGCTACGACCACGCCGCGTTCGACTGGACCGACCAGGCGTGGACCGGCCGGCAACTGCCCGGCAGCATCCTCTACGAGCTGCACATCGGCACGTTCACCCCGGAGGGCACGTTCGACGCGGCGATCGGCCGCCTCGACCACCTTGTCGACCTCGGCGTCGACATGATCGAGCTGCTGCCGGTCAACGCCTTCAACGGCGAGTACAACTGGGGTTACGACGGCGTCTGCTGGTACGCCCCGCACGAGCCGTACGGCGGCCCGGACGGGCTGAAACGCTTCGTCGACGCCGCCCACGCCAAGGGGCTGGGGGTGATCCTCGACGTTGTCTACAACCATTTCGGGCCCTCCGGGGCCTACGCGCCGATGTTCGCGCCCTACCTGACCGAGCAGAGCAACACCTGGGGCCGCACCGTCAACCTGGACGGCCCGCACTCCGACGGGGTGCGCCGCTACATCATCGACAGCGTGACGATGTGGCTGCGTGACTACCACGTGGACGGGCTGCGGCTGGACGCCGTGCACGCGATGCCCGACTCGCGCGCCACCCACTGGCTGGAGGAGGTGGCCGTCGAGGTCGAGACGCTCTCCACCCACCTGGGCCGGCCGCTGTCGCTGATCGCCGAGTCCGACCTCAACGACCCGACGCTGATCACCCCCCGGGAGGCCGGCGGGTACGGCCTGCACGCCCAGTGGAACGACGACGCCCACCACGCGCTGCACACCCTGCTCACCGGGGAACGGCAGGGCTACTACGGCGACTTCGGCTCGCTGGAGTGCCTGACCGAGGTGCTGACCGGCGGTTTCTTCCACACCGGCACGTGGTCGTCGTTCCGCAACCGGTCGCACGGCCGGCCCGTCGACCGGCAGCGCACCCCCGGGCACCGGTTCGTCGCCTACCTTCAGAACCACGACCAGATCGGCAACCGCGCGGTTGGCGATCGCCTCTCGGCCTCGCTGTCGCCCGCGCTGCTGCGGGTCGGGGCCACGCTGCTGATGACCGCCCCGTTCACCCCGATGCTGTTCATGGGGGAGGAGTGGGCGGCCTCCACCCCGTGGCAGTTCTTCACCGCGCATCCGGAACCGGAGCTGGCGGTCGCGGTGGCCACCGGGCGTCGCCGGGAGTTCGCCGCGCACGGCTGGCCGCCCGGTGAGGTGCCCGACCCACAGGATCCGCAGACCTTCGTACGCTCCCGCCTCGACTGGGCCGAGCTGGACAAACCCGAACACCGCGAGATGTACGAGTTCCACCGGCGGCTGATCGCGCTGCGCAAGTCGTTGCCCGACCTGTCCGACCCGCGCCTGCACGAGGTCGACGTGCGGCACGGCGACCAGTTCCTGGTGATGCGTCGGGGCGAGTGCCTCGTGGTGGCGAACCTGGCTGGTCGGGCGCAGGGGATCTCGCTGCCGGGGGTGGTGCGGCGGGTGCTGCTGGCCACCGGCGAGGGCGTCACGGTGATGCGGGACCGGATCCAGTTGCCGGCCGAGACGGCGGCGATCGTCGCCCTGTGAGGGGGCCGCCCGCCCTTGATCGACTCCGGTTCGGTGAAGTCGGGGTGTCGTCGGTAGCCTTCACCGGCGCGCCGGTGAGATTTGCCCGGTTGCCGAGGCACCAGGAAGGCTCGTGTCGTGTCCAACGACCGCCTCATGCGTATCCACAGCGCGCAGTTCCGGGCCATGGCCGAGCGGGTCCTGCGGGTCACCGAGCTGACCTCTCGCCTGAATGTCCTGCCTTTCGAGGACGAAGCGGGCAGGGCTGATCTGTTCGAACAGATCGTCGGCAGGCCGCTGCCGGCGAAAGGTCACGTTCATCACCAGCGGCCACCCGGTCGATCCAGAGGAGCGGCGGCTGTACCTCACGGGCGCGCCCATCGACGTGGCCGAGAACGTGTGGATCGGCGCTGGTGCCACGATCCTGCCCGGCGTCAGCATCGGCCGTGACGCCGTGGTCGCCGCTGGCGCGGTCGTGACGGATGACGTTCCGCCAGCAAGCCTGGTCACCGGTACCAAGGCGACCGTGCGCCGACGGTGGTGAGAGGGGCCTCGTCGTGCTGAGGATGTCATGACCAGAAACAACCAGGCGCCGCCCCACGTCGTGGCCGAGCCGCCACGTCTGCTGCGTCGGCCCTAGGATCGGGACGATGCAGGAGGTTGAGCTGACGGTTCGGCCAGCGAGCTTGGCGGATGTTCCTTCACTCGTGGAGTTGCGCCTGGCCAACGCCCAGGCGCACCTCGCTCTCGACCCTGGCATCTACCGCATTCCGCAGCGTGAGGCGGTGGTGTGCCACTTCACGGCCATGCTGGCCGACGAGCCGGGGCGGGACGCTGTTCTCGTCGCCGAGGCTCATGATGGCCGCGCGGTCGGGATGATCGAGGTGTTGCGGCAATCCGATCCGCCGGAGCATCAGATCCTGCGTCCCGAGCCTTCGGCGCAGGTCCACACGGTTGTGCTGCCCGATGCCAGGGGACTCGGGGTGGGATCAGCCTTGCTGAAGGCCGCTTGTCGGTGGGCGACCGACCGGGGCATCATCTACCTGTCGGCCGGTATCTACCACCGCAACATCGATGCAGTGCGCTTCTATCGCAGGCACGGCTACACCAACGCCGGGTTCTCCCTGGGCAGACGGCTGGATTAGGGCCTGCGCTGTTGGTCATCGGAGCCAGATGACGGCGGCGATGAGCACCAGACCTGCGCGGTGGAGGGATGCCCGCTCGGCGTAGTGGGTGGCCAGGGGCAACTTCGGGGAAGATGCTGTCACCCGGGGCGCGGAAGCCGCATCTTCCCCGAAGTTGCCGGGCCCACGGCGCGGTGATCTGTCGGCACGGGTCTGCTCCGGCGTCGGGGGCCGGTGAGTTTGGGGTGCCGGCGGAGTCTGTCCCGGTGTCACGATGGTCTGATCCCGGAGGTTCCATGTCCGACGTCCTGTCCCGCGACGAACTGTGGGCCCTCGCCCACGCCGAGCGCGCCGCACTCGCCGAGGACCTCGCCGGCCTCGACGGCGGGCAGTGGGAGCGGCGGTCGCTGTGCGACCGGTGGACGGTGCGGGAAACCGTCGCCCATCTGACGGCTGCGGCGAGCGTCGGCCGGCTGCGCTGGGTGGCCAGTGTCCTGGCCGCCCGGTTCGACTTCGGCCGGCACAACGACCGGCGGCTCGCCGAGCAGATGGGTGCGAGCCCGGCGGAGACCCTGGAGCGGTTCCGGCGCATCATCAACAGCACCACCTCGACGTTCGGCCCGACCGAGGCGTGGCTGGGCGAGGTGGTCATCCACGCCCAGGACATCCGGCGTCCCCTGGGCATCGCGCGGACGCCGTCGATCGAAGCCCTCACCCCGGTCGCCCGCTTCTTCGCCGGGCGGGACTTCACCGTCGCCGGTCGTAGCGCGATCGAGGGCCTGCGGGTCGAGGCGACCGACGGTCCCTTCGCCGCCGGGGACGGTCCGCTGGTCACCGGCACGACGGTCGCGCTGATGATGGCGATGGCCGGGCGGGGCGCGTACTGCGACGACCTGACCGGCCCGGGCGTGCCCACGCTGCGGGAGCGGTGCGCCGCCGCCGGCTGAGCCGTAGGCGGGCCGCGCCGGGAACGGCTCAGCCCGGCCGGGAGGCGTACGACGGAACTGCGGTATTTCTCAGTGACATTTTCATGTCACCCAGAAATACCGCACCACCATCTCCCCGCCTCCGCGACGGTCATTCCGGTTCGTGGTGGGCGAGCACCTGGCTGAGCAGCCGGGTCAGGGTCTGCCGGTCGGCGGCCGGCAGCGGTGCGAGCAGGTCGTCCTGCACCTGGTCGAGTAGGCCGTCCATGCGCCGGAGTTGGCGGACGCCGCTGCTGGTGAGGGTCACCCGGTTGCGCCGTCCGTGGTCCGGGTCCGGTGCCCGGTCGACATGGCCCAGCTCGACCAGTCCGTTGACCGCCGCGACGACGTCGCTGCGGTCGATGCGGCACCGGCGGCCGAGCTGGGCCTGGCTCGCCGGCCCGAACTCGTCCAGGGCGGCCAGGATGCGGTAGTGGTACCCGCGCGCCCCGGCGGCGGCGAAGCCCTCGGACACCAGCCGGCGGGCGTGTACGGCCAGCTGGGTGATCAGCCAACTCGGCTTCGCCGCCAGGCGCTGGGGGATCTCGTTCATGGTGGCCACTCTATCGGTGTTGGCCTGACCAACACTCTGGGATAGTGTTGGTCAGGCCAATGTTGGAGTTGCCATCAAAGGAGCGTCATGTCCACTGCCACCCCGACCGCCGACCGGATCGAGATCGGCGAGCTGTTCGCCCGTCTGGCCAACCTGCTCGACGAGGGTCGCGACGACGACGTCCACCGGGTCTACCACGCCGATGTCGTGGTGCGCTCCCCGCGCGCCGAGCTGCACGGCCTCGACGAGGTGACCGCCTTCCTGAAGGGGAGCCGGGTGGCGGGGGAGCGCACCCAACACGTACACGGTGACGTGCTGGTGCGGGTCGACGGCGACCAGGCGACGGCCACCACGAACCAGCTCGTGTACTTCTACCGCGACGGCGCGCCGCCGCACCGGACCAGCGGCCTGCGGGAGACCTGCACCGCCGTACGGACCGCCGAAGGCTGGCGGATCAGCGACATGCGCATCACGCTCGCCTGGACGCAGGAGCGGTGACGACACGATGAGCGTCGCCGCCGTCGTCGCCCGGCGTAGCCGGGTCACGCGACGGCGGTTCCCTCAAGTTCGACCATCTGGCCGGGGATCGCCAGCCGGGTCACCCCGAGCATCGTGGTGGTCGGCGCCACCCCGGCGCCACCCAACCGCGACGCCAGCACGCCGTAGTGCGGGAACAGCAGGTCGACGTCGGTGGTGTAGACGTTGAGCCGGACGAGGTTCGCCAGCGACATGCCGGCCCCGCCGAGCACGGCCTCCAGGTTGTCCAGGCTCAGTGCCAGTTGCGCCGCCATGTCGCCGTCATGCCGGGGCTCGCCGTCCGGGCTCATCGCGGTCTGCCCGGAGCAGTACAGGGTCCGGGTGTGCCCGGAGACGACCTCCCCCTGGTTGAATCCCATCGCCGCCGACCACGTCACCGGGTTGACCGCCGTACGTTCCACTGCCACCTCAACTCCATTCGCTCCATCGGGTGTCTCCTGGCAAGCCTTCCAATCAATCACGACATCCTGTGTCGCGTATTGAGTAGAGTTCTTTCGTATGCGCGCCGACCGGTTGGTCTCGCTGGTGTTGCTGCTGCGCCAGCGCGGTCGGCTGACCGCGGAGACCCTGGCCCGCGAGCTGGAGGTGTCCACCCGCACCGTGCTGCGCGACATCGAGGCGTTGTCCGCGGCCGGCGTTCCGGTCCATTCCGAGCGTGGTCGGCACGGCGGGTTCGCGCTGCTGCCGGGGTTCCGGACCGAACTCACCGGACTGAACCACGACGAGGCCCTTGCCCTGCTGACCGCCGGATCGGGGCGCGGCGAGCGGGTGTTCGGCCTCGGTTCGGCGCTCGCCTCGGCCATGCGCAAGGTGGTCGACGCGTTGCCCGACGGCCATCGGGTCACCGCGACGGACGCGGTCCAGCGGTTCCTCGTCGAGCCGGAGACCGACCTGCTCTCCCGTCGGCTGGCCACCGAGGAGGTGCCGGACACGACGATGATCGAGGTCCGCCGCGCGGTGCTCGCCGGGCACAAGCTGCGCATCCACTACGCGGCCACCGGCCAGGCGCCACGATGGCGAACCGTGGACCCCATCGGCCTGGTCACCGTGCGCGACCGGGCCTACCTGCTGGCCACCAGGTCCGGCGCGGACCGCACCTACCGGCTGTCGCGGGTGCTGGCCGCCGAGGAACTTCCCGAACCGGCGCAGCGACCGGACCGGGTCGACCTGGACCGGGCCTGGCGGGAACGCCGCACTCGGTTTCTGGCCGACGGCCACCTCACCGTGCTGGTACGGGTCAACCCGGCGCGGCGGGAGGACCTGCTGAGCACCGCGCTGGCCGTCCGCGCCGAGGAACCCGAGGAGGACGGCTGGCTGCGGCTGGAGGTGACCTTCCAGGACTCCCGCCACGCCGAATGGGCGCTGTGGCAACTGGGCCTCAACGCGGAAGCCCTGGCCCCGCAATCGTTGCGGACCACCCTGCGCGACCGCGCCGCCGCCCTCGTCACCCGCTACGGAGACCCATCCGAAGGGGTGGGCCGCGTTCCGCATCGGGGGTCGCGCGTTGCTCGACGCTGAGGCGGTAGCCAGCCGAGGCTAGTCCGCGACGAAGACGCCTACGCCCGGAAGCGTCTCGGTCATCCCCTTGATGCGTAGCACCTGCATGGCACGGTCGATCACGGGCTCGGTGACGTCGTAGTGCTCGATCAACTCTCGACGGCTCGGCAGCTTCGCGCCAGGCGGAAACTCGCCGGACGCGATGCGTTCGGCAAGGTCGTCGGCGATCTGCTCATAGCGGTAACGCGGCGGCACGGTGTTCCCCTCGGTTGGCAACACGAGTACTACCACCTACGTCAGCCCTTGACTTCCCAACGGTACCTATGGGAGGTTGCCGAGGAGGTCGACTCCTCGGTTGGCGCTGTCGGGCCGTCCTCGCAGGCGTGGATGTCCGACGTTCCCCGTGATCGGACATCCACGCCCCGTAAGGAGAAGCGTGCGGAAGACGGGCGTGATGGAGGCGGAGTGCAGGGCCGAGACAAGGATTCGACGCGCCGAGGTGAGCGGATCGACGCGGCCGAGCGGGAGGCGGCCAAGCGGCGTCTTCTCGCGCAGGCCGAGGCGGACCGCGTACCCACCGACGACCCGACCCGCGCGGTCCCGGACCGGCGGTGGAAGCGTGACCGATGAGCTGCCGATCGGTCGCCGGGTGGCGCGCTGGCGGGTACGGCGGCGGATGACCCAGCAGATGCTCGCCGACCGGCTCGGCCGGTCGAAGTCCTGGGTGGACAAGGTCGAGCGCGGGGTCCGCTCCCTGGACCGGCTTCCGGTGATCCAGGAGGTCGCCGACGTGCTGCGGGTCGATCCGCTGACGCTGCTCGGCGCGACGAGAACGCCGACGCCGGCCGGGATCCCCGAGGGTGTGGAGGGGATCCGGACGGCGTTGGCCCGCTACGACGCGGTGCCGGGCCGGCCCGTGCCGGCGGGGGAGGTCGGGCACGCCTGGCTGGCCTACCAGCACGCGCACTACCCGCAGTTGGTCCGGCTGCTGCCCGGGCTGCTCGGCGCCGCGCAGGGCCACGGCGCGCCGGAGGTGCTCGTGCCGGCCTACCGGATCACCTCGGCGCTGCTGGTGAAGCTGGGCGAGGCCGACCTGGGGTGGCTGGCCGCCGACCGGGCGGTCGGCGCGGCGGGCGGCGACCCGGTGCTGGCCGCGACGGCGGCGCTGTCGGTCGGGCAGGCGCTGCGCGCGCTGGGCCGCGACCGGCTGGCACTGGCCGCGACGGTCGCCGCCGCCGGCCGCCTGGACACCGCACCCGCCGGGTGGGCGGTGCGGGGAACGTTGCTGCTCCAGGCCGCACTGGCCGCCGCCGGTTGCGGCGCGGCCGGCCGCGCCGGGGAGCTGCTCGGTCAGGCCGACGACCTGGGCGTACGCGCCGGAGGCGACGACCCGCACCACACCGGCTTCGGTCCGCTCGCCGTGGAGCTGGCGCGGGTGCTGGTGGCGGCCCGGCGGGGCGACGCCGACGAGGCGGTACGCCGGCACGCGGCGGTGCGGCGGCTGCCGGGCTGGTGGCGGCTGCCCGCCGAGCACCGCGCGGCCTACCTGGTGGACGTCGCGCGGGCGTACCTCCGGGTCGGTGACCTGCGCGGGGCGGCCCGCGCGTTGGTCGACGCCGACGCGGTGGCGCCTTGCGAGGTCCGGTGCCGGCCGACGGTGCGTACGCTGATCGCCGAGGTCGCCGCCGGTCAGCCGGCGCCGGCCGGCGTGGCGCGACTGGCGACGCTGGTCGGCCTCAGCCGGTGAGCAACCGGGAGAAGTGGTACGCCTGCCACATCCCCCCCGGGGGTTTCTTCCGGCCGGGTAGCACGACCGGTAAACCTCGCTGGCCGATCCGGTGTCTTGCTCGGTGATGAGGCCGGGAGGTCAGATGACGGATTCGCGTGGAGCGGAGTTCGACGACTTCGTTCGCACCCGATCGCTGGTGCTGTTGCGGGTCGCCTTCCTGCTGACGGGAGATCGACACGCGGCGGAGGATCTGCTTCAGGAGGTGCTGGAACAGGTCTACGTGCGGTGGCGTCGGGTCCGCAGCAGCCCCGAGGCGTACGCGCGGCGTGCGTTGGTGAACCGGTCGATCAACCGGTGGCGCTGGCGTGCCCGGCGACCGGAGCAGGCGTTGGGTGCCCACGACCGAGTGGCCCGGGACCATGCCGACGGCGTGGCCGTTCGCGAGGTGGTCGTCCGGGCGCTGCGGGCCCTGCCGGCCCGGCAGCGGGTCGCGGTCGTCCTGCGCTATCTGGAGGACCTGTCGATCGCTGACGTGGCGTCGGCGATGGGCTGCTCCGAGGGCGCGGTCAAGAGTCACGCCGCCCGTGGGCTGTCCCGCCTCCGGGTGGAGTTGGCCGAATCGCAACCCGTCCTGACCCTTCCAGACAACGGGAGTTCACGGTGACTTCGAACGACAGCGACGTGCGCGAGGTCCTGCACCGCGCGACGGATCACCTGGTCGGCCCACCGGGGTTGCTCGGCGAGGTGCGCCGGGGTGGCCGGCGCCGGCTGGTGCGTCGCAGAGCCGTGCTGGCGGCCGTCTGCGCGGCCGTGGTGGCGGTGCCGTTGGGCGGTGCGCTCCTGCTGACGGGAGACGCGCGGGAGGCGCAGGTCGCCGTGCCACTGCTGGACGTGCCCACTCGCGGTGACCTGGCCGGCGACGAGAGCTATCTGCGGCAGGTCCGCGAGGCGTGGCACCGCCGACTGAAGCAGACGGAGACAGGGGTGTCGGGCGAACCGCACATCGTGTGGGCCGGCACTACTCCTGCTGGCCCGGCCGCCTACGTCGTCCACCGGGCTTCGGACAACGTGGTGGTGAGCGAACCTGCGAATGACCGGATGGTCGCCGTGGCGGCGTTCGTCGAACCCACCGCCGACGGACCGCGCGTCATGACGATGGAGACAGTCACCGACGCCGGAACCGACGGCAACTCGCAGGCGGCACTACTTGGCCCGCAACGTGACGTGCTGCTCGTGCTCGACTTCGGACAGCCGGTGCAGTTCTCGCCGACACTGGAGTACCTGTCGGACGGCAGAGTCGAACGACGTTTTCAGCCGGTGGTGTTCCGGGACGGTGCGGCCGTACTCGCGGTGCGGCCACAACGCACGAAGATCACGGTCGGGCTCTCCAGGACGCCGATCAGGCAGGAGAACGTCGTTCACATCGTCAACGCCACCGACATCCTGTTCCCGAACGGCGACAGCCCGTCGCCGACGTTGCTCAGGTACGCCCTGCCCGGGGTGGAACAGGTGTGGGGCGGCGACCCCACCACTGCCGAGTACCAGAACGCACCGGGCGGTCAGGAGGTCAGCGCCCAGGGCACCGAGGCTCTCGCCGACTACATCGACCCGGTGGGCACCCACCGCGGCGACGGTTCGCCCCTGCTGTCCGTCTACGGCTCGGCCCCGGACGGACGGCGACTCCTGGTGGAGACCATCCAGTACGACGACGAGCCCGCGCGCGTGATCGCGCTGCTCGCCCGCGACGACGCTCCGTTCCAGGCGGTGGCCAGCACGTTCGCGGATTGGTCGGCACCTCTGCCGGTGCGACTGCGACTCCCCGACGATCAGGGCGTTCTCGTCGCCGCCGAGGGCGCGGCGCTGAGCTACCGGATCGGCGACGGCGCCTGGCAGGGCGCCGGCCGGAATGTGGCGCTCCTGCCCGCCGACGCCACCGCGGTACGTGTCACCGATGCCAGCGGAACCGTGCGGACCGTCCCGGTGACGTCCTGACCCGTCGTGCCGCTGCCGCCCACGCCGGTGCCGGCCGGCGTGGCGCGGCTGGCGACGCCGGTCGGCCTCAGCCGGTGAGCGGCCGGGGGGCGCGGTACGCGCGCCACATCTCGCGGGTCATCTCGTACTCCACCTCACCCTGCTCCGTGCCCGGCAGCGGGTCGTCCCAGGACGGGAACCAGGTGCGGACATAGCGCATCCCGACGGTCTCCATCACCCGCCGGGACCCGGTGTTCACCGCCATGGTCTGCGCGATCACCCGGCGCTGCCCGACGGTGTCGAAGGCGTGCCGCAGCAGGGCCCGCGACGCCTCGCTGGCCAGGCCCTTGCGCCAGTGCCGGCGGATCATCCGGTAGCCGAGGTCGGCCACCGCCGGGTCGTCGGGCTGGTCGGGGCCGTGCGCGGGAGGGAGCATCATCAGCCCGACGAACTCGCCCTCGTCCTCGGTCGCCGGTGGCGTCGAGCCCGGGGCACCGCCGTCGGTGCCGAACGCCATCCAGTAGCCCAGGCCGTCCACCATCCCGGACAGCTTCATCCGCTGCTCGTGCGCGGCGACCACCTCGTCGGCCGACCGGGCCCGGCCGAAGAGGTAGCGGAGCACCTCCGGGTCGGAGTCGAGCTGGATCTCCAGGTCGAGGTGCCGGTCGGCGAGGGGGACCAGCAGCAGGCGGTCGGTACGCAGGGTCGGTGCGGGCATGCGGCAACGGTCGCACGGCGGAATCGGCCGCGGCGACCGGTTTTCGCCACCGGCAGACCGGTCGCCCGGACCGGAGGTCGCGGGCGGGCGCGGCATGGCCTCCGTCGGAGCGGGAAGGCACGTGTCGTCAGCGC
The DNA here is from genome assembly GCF_003626595.1 of Micromonospora endolithica. GTDB lineage: Bacteria > Actinomycetota > Actinomycetes > Mycobacteriales > Micromonosporaceae > Micromonospora > Micromonospora endolithica. The sequence continues at coordinate 487,739 of NZ_RBAK01000003.1, forward strand.
GGACCGACCGGGGGAGGCGGCACCATGGCGGACACATCACCCAGGGCGCGGACATGACCCTGCGGCTGCCTCCGATCACCGTGACGCGGTGGGTGAACTCGCCGCCGCTGACCCCTGAGGACCTGCGTGGCCGGGTGGTGCTGGTGGACATCTGGGAGTACACCTGCGTCAACTGGATCCGCACCGCCCCGTACGTCCGGGCGTGGCACCGCGACTACGCCGACCTGGGCCTGACCGTGGTCGGCGTGCACGCCCCCGAGTTCGCCTTCGGCCGGGATCCCGGCAACGTGGACCGGGCGGTCCGCGAGCACCGTCTCGCCCATCCGGTCGCCGTGGACGACGACTTCACCTTCTGGCGGGCGCTGGGCAACGACGCGTGGCCGGCGAAGTACCTCTTCGACGCCGACGGTCAACTCGTCGACCGGTGGGTGGGGGAGGGCGACTACGAACAGGTCGAGTCGGAGATCCGTCGACTGATCGAGGTCCGGGCCCCCGGCACCAGGCTGCCGCCGGTCAGCGCCGAGGTGACGGCCTTCGCCCGGACCGGGCAACCGACCTACGTCGGCATCACGCCGGAGACGTACCTCGGTGCCGACCGGGGCCGGCCGGGCTCGTTCGGGGTGACCGGCGACTGGCGCAGCGCCGGAGAGTACGTCGAACTCGTCGCCGGTGGCGGGGAACTCGCCCTGCCGTTCGAGGCCGGTGAGGTGAACCTCGTCCTCGACCCGGGACCCGCCGGACTGGCCGCGGTCCGGGTGCTGCTCGACGGGGAGCCGATCGGCGACGCGCGCGGGGCCGACGTGCACCCGGACGGGGTCGCGCTCTTCGACCGGCCGGCCATGTTCCGGCTGGTCGCCGGGGCGTCCCGGACCGACCGCCACCTGCTCACCCTGGTCGCCGACCGGCCGGGTCTGCGGGCGTACGTCTTCACCTTCGGCCCGTAGGGCCGTCCTGACCACCGACCACCGACCCGGACGGGAGCGCGACGATGACCGACACGACCGAGAAGGCGATTCTGGCCGGCGGCTGCTTCTGGGGGATGCAGGATCTCATCCGGAAGCGCCCCGGCGTGTTGTCCACCCGCGTCGGCTACACCGGCGGGGACATACCGAACGCCACCTACCGCAACCACGGGTCGCACGCCGAGGCGATCGAGATCGTCTACGACCCGGCCCGGCTGACCTACCGGGACCTGCTGGAGTTCTTCTTCCAGGTGCACGACCCGACCACGGTCAACCGGCAGGGCAACGACGTGGGGGAGAGCTACCGGTCGGCCATCTTCTACACCGACGACCGGCAGCGCGAGGTCGCCGAGGACACGATCGCCGACGTGGACGCCTCCGGTCTCTGGCCCGGCAAGGTGGTCACCGAGGTCAGCCCGGCCGGCCCGTTCTGGGAGGCCGAGCCGGAGCACCAGGACTACCTGGAACGCAACCCCGGCGGCTACACCTGCCACTTCGTCCGGCCGGACTGGAAGCTCCCCCGGCGCGGAGCGAACGCCGCCTGACGGGTGCGACCGCCACCTGAACGAGCGCACGCCGGGACGACGTCACGGACCCGAGGAGACAGTTCTCACCCGCGACGACCTGCTGGACAACATCTCGCTGTACTGGCTGACCAACACCGGGGTGTCCGCGGCGCGCCTGTACGCGGAGAACCCGCTCTCCTTCTTCGCCGCCAAGGGCGTCGCCGTCCCGGCCGCGGTGAGCGTCTTCCCGAACGAACTGTTCGAAGCGCCACGGAGCTGGGCGGAGCAGGCGTATCCGCGCCTGATGCACTACAACCGGCTCGACCGGGGCGGACACTTCGCGGCCTGGGAACAGACCGAGCTGTTCACGCGGGAGATGCGCGACGCGTTCCGCTCGCTGCGCTGACCGGTCGCGGCCGCACCCGGCCGGTGGCGCGACGTCCCGCGCCGCCCGGCCCGTCGCGCGTCACCGCCTTCCGGGTACCGTTGCCGGCGCCGCAGCCACCCCGACGGCAGGGCGGTTCCCCTTCCGGCCGCCCGCGCGACGGAAGGATCCCCGGACGTGACCCGCACCGCCCGCCGGACCGGCACCGCCACGCTGGTGCTCGCGCTGCTCGCCGGCTGCGCCCCCGGCACACCGACCGCGCCGACATCGGTCACCCCGTCGGACGTCCCGCCGTCCTCGGCGTCCGCCGTGCCGGTCACCGTGGACTTTACGCCGCTGGAGGCGGAGTTCGACGCGCGGCTCGGGGTGTACGCGGTGGACACCGGCACCGGGCGCACGGTGGCGCACCGCGCCGACGAGCGCTTCGCGTACGCGTCGACGTTCAAGGCCCTGGCCGCCGCGGCGGTGCTCGACGCGACGACCACCGCCGAGCTGGACGAGGTCGTCACCTTCACCCGCGCGGACCTGGTCGCGTTCTCACCGGTCACCGGGCGGCACGTGGACTCCGGCATGACGCTGCGGGCGGTCGCCGACGCGGCGGTGCGGCACAGCGACAACACCGCCGGGAACCTGCTGTTGGACCGGCTCGGCGGCCCCGCCGGGTTCGAGCGGGACCTGCGCGAGCTGGGCGACGAGGTCACCGAGCCGGCGCGGCGGGAGACCGCGCTCAACGAGGCCGCGCCGGGCGACGTCCGCGACACCAGCACCCCGCGCGCGCTGGCCACCACCCTGCGGGCGTACGCGGTGGGCGACGCGCTGGACGTCGGGGACCGCGCGGTGCTGGTGGACTGGCTGCGGCGCAACACCACCGGCGCGAAGCTGATCCGGGCCGGCGCGCCGGACGGCTGGGTGGTCGGCGACAAGACCGGCACCGGTGGGTACGGCACCCGCAACGACATCGCCGTGCTCTGGCCGCCGGACCGGGCCCCCATCGTGCTGGCGGTGCTGTCCCGCCGGGACGCCAGGGACGCCGACCACGACGACGCCCTGGTCGCCCGGGCCGCCGAGGTGACCCTGGCCGCCCTGCGCTGAGCGGGCGCCCCCGGCCGGGATGTTAGGAAGGGACCCTTCCTATGCACGAGGCGTTAACAGGGGGCCCTTCCTTACCTCGTTTCGGGTTCGGCGGGCGATTGCGGCGCATACCGTCACGGGGTGGACGACGACGACCGCGTACTGATGAGTGAGCTGGGCGGGCCGAGCCGGGCCGGGGGGCTGCCCCGGGCCCTGGGCTGGCTGAGCCTGGCAGTCGGTGTCGGCCTGCTCGCCGTGCCCGATCGGATCGCCCGCCTGACCGGCCTCGACGACGCGCCGGCGGCGCGGGGGCTCGTCGCGGTCGCCGGGGTACGGCACCTCGCGCACGCCGGCACGCTGATCCCCGGCCGGCGGGCGACCGGCGGCGCCTGGGCGCGGCTGGCCGGGGACGCCGTCGATCTGGCCCTGCTCGCCCGCGCGCTGCCCGACCGGCGGGGCCAGCGGCGGCGCCGGGTGGCGGTCACCACCGCCGTCCTCGGCGGCGCCACGGCCGTCGACCTGCTCGCCGCGCTGCACGCCGGGCGGGTTCGCCGGGCCGGGCGACGGGTGATCGAGGTGCACATCGGGGTGACGGTGAACCGCTCGCCGGCCGAGGCGTACCGGTTCTGGCGGGACGTGGAGAACCTGCCCCGGTTCATGTCCCACCTGGAGTCGGTGCGCGCCGAGGACCTGCGCCGGTCGCACTGGACGGTGCGCGGTCCGGCCGGCCGGCACGTCGAGTGGGACGCGGAGATCGTCGACGACCGGCCGAACCGGTCGGTGGCCTGGCGGTCGCTGCCCGGCACGCCGGTGCCCAACGCCGGCCGGGTGCGTTTCGTGCCCGCTCCCGGGGACCGGGGCACCGAGGTGCGGGTGCACCTGCGGTACGTGCCGCCGGCCGGCGCGGTGGGCCGGGCGGTGGCCGCGCTCTTCGGGGAGGAACCCGCCCAGCAGGTCCGCGACGATCTGCGTCGCTTCAAGCAGGTGCTGGAGACCGGCGAGGTGGTGCGGTCCGAGGGCAGCCCGAACGGCCTGTCGGTACGCCAGCAGGTCATGCAGCGTCCGGCGCAGCCGCTGCCGGCGACCCGTCGCTGAGCAGGGGAGGCAACCGATGAAGGCCAACGTCTGGATGGGCACCGACCGGGTCAAGGTCGTCGACGTCCCGGACCCGAGCATCCTCAACGCCCGCGACGCGATCGTCCGGGTCACCTCGACCGCGATCTGCGGCTCCGACCTGCACCTGTACCACGGGTTCATCCCGGCGATGCGCAAGGGCGACATCCTCGGTCACGAGTTCATGGGGGAGGTGGTGGAGGTCGGCCCGCAGGTGCGCAACCTGCGTCCCGGGGACCGGGTGGTGGTGCCGTTCCCCATCGCCTGCGGGCACTGCGTGTCCTGCCAGCGCGGCCTCTACTCGGTCTGCGAGAACTCCAACCCGAACGCCGGCGTCGCCGAGAAGGTCATGGGCCACTCGCCGGCCGGGATCTACGGCTACTCACACCTGCTCGGCGGGTACGCCGGGGGCCAGGCCGAGTACGCCCGTGTCCCGTTCGCCGACGTCGGCCCGCTGAAGGTCCCCGACGACGTGCCGGACGACCAGGCGGTGCTGCTGGCCGACGTCTTCCCCACCGGTTACATGGGCGCCGAGATGTGCGACATCAAGGCCGGCGACGTGGTCGCCGTGTGGGGCGCCGGCCCGGTCGGGCTGCTCGCCGCCGCCAGCGCCCGGCTGCTCGGCGCCGGCCGTGTCATCGTCGTCGACCGGTACGCCTACCGGCTGCGGCTGGCCCGCGAGCACGCCGGCGCCGACACCGTCGACTACTCCGAGACCGACGTGCTGGACGCCCTGAAGGACCTCACCGCCGGTCGGGGCCCGGACGCGTGCATCGACGCCGTCGGCCTGGAGGGCCATCACGGCAACGCCGCGGTGTACGCGTACGACCGGGCGAAGCAGGCGACCAAGGTGGAGACCGAGCGCCCGTTCGCGCTGCGCCAGGCGATCCTGGCCTGCCGCAGTGGCGGGATCGTCTCGGTGATCGGCGCCTACGGCGGGTTCGTCGACACCTTCCCGATCGGCGCGTTCATGAACCGGTCGCTGACCATGCGTACCGGCCAGTGCCACGTGCAGCGCTACACCCGGCCGCTGCTCGGTCGCATCCAGCGGGGCGACATCGACCCCAGCTTCGTGGTCAGCCACCGGATGAAGCTCAAGGACGCCCCCAAGGGCTACCGCATCTTCCAGAAGAAGCAGGACGAGTGCACGAAGGTCGTCCTCAAGGTGTGAGTCCGCCCGCGCGTCGACACACCATCGCCAGGCTTCACGTGTTCGTCCGCGACGCGGGGGAGTCCGACGCGCAGCCACCGCTCGGCTGAGCGGGTGCGCGCCCCCCACGCGTGCTCGTCGTTGGCTACCGTGGGCCGATGGCGTACACACCGGGCTCCGAGGTCCGCCGCGACGGCATCCGGCTGCGGCCGGTCGGCGAACCCGATCTGGCGATGCTCCGCCGTTTCGCCGTCGAGCCGGGCCTGCTCGGCCTGGACTGGCACGGCTTCCGCGACCCGGTCGCGGCGGAGCGCCGGCACGCCGCCGACGGGTGGCTGGGGGAGCACGACGGCCGGCTCGTCGTCGAGGTCGAGGACGAGCCGGCCGCCGCCGGCTTCGTCAGCTACCGCCACGGCGTCTACGGCGGGACCGCCGGGTACCGGGAGATCGGCATTGTCCTGCTGCCGCCCTGGCGTGGGCGGGGCATCGGTTGGCGGGCGCAGGCACTGCTCTGCGACTACCTGTTCCTGCACACCCCGGTGCAGCGCGTGCAGGCCGGCACCCACCCGGAGAACGTCGCCGAGCAGCGGGCCCTGGAGCGGGCCGGCTTCCAGCGCGAGGGCGTGGTGCGGGCCGCCGAGTTCCGGGGTGGTCGGTGGTGCGACGCCCTGCTCTACAGCCGCCTGCGCGACGACCCGTCGCCCTGGGACCGGCCGGCGGAGCGGGAGTGGCCCGGCCCCGACGCCGTGCACCCGGCCGGCTGAGCGGACGCCCCGGGGCCCGCCGCCGGTCCGCCGGTCAGGGGATCGGCCACTCGTGGACCGGGCGGTTGCTGTGCATCAGCTCCACGTAGTGCCGGACCACCTCGCGCAGCGCCTCCGGGCGGTCCAGGTGGTCGGCGGACTCCAGCCGGTGCAGCGTCTCCACCTGCCAGGTCGCCCCGTTGCGGCCGGTCAGGCAGCGCTGCTCGATGATGCCCAGCAGCCGGTCCCGCTCGGCGGGGTCGACGCCCCACCGGTCCAGCCCCTGGTGGGCCAGCGGCAGCAGCCGGCGCAGCACCAGCTCGGTGGCCGGCAGGTAGCCCAGACCCGGCCAGTAGACCTGCGCGTCGATGCCGTGCCGGGCGCAGGCGTTGAAGTTCTCCTCGGCGGCGCTGAACGACATCTGCGACCACAGCGGCCGGTCCGCCTCGGCCAGCGCCCGGACCACCCCGAAGTAGAAGGCGCCGTTGGCGATGGTGTCCACCACCGTCGGGCCGGCGGGCAGCACCCGGTTCTCCACCCGCAGGTGCGGGCGGCCGCGCAGCACGTCGTAGACCGGCCGGTTCCACCGGTAGATGGTGCCGTTGTGCAGCCGCAACTCGGCCAGCTTCGGCACCCCACCGGCGTGCAGGGTCTGCGCCGGGTCCTCCGGGTCACACACCGGCAGCAGCGCCGGGAAGTAGCGCACGTTCTCCTCGAAAAGGTCGAACACGGTGGTGATCCAGCGTTCCCCGAACCACACCCGGGGGCGTACGCCCTGGGCCTTGATCTCCTCGGCGCGGGTGTCGGTGGCCTGCTCGAACAGCGGGACTCGGGTCTCCCGCCACAGCTCCCGGCCGAAGAACAGCGGCGCGTTCGCGCCCAGCGCCACCTGGATTCCGGCGACGGCCTGGGCGGCGTTCCAGTAGTCGGCGAACTGCGCGGGTGACACCTGCAGGTGGAACTGCGTGCTCGTGCAGGCCGCCTCCGGAGTGATCGTGTCGGCGGTGACGTTGAGCCGCTCCACCCCGTTGATCGCGATCCGCAGATCCTCCCCCCGGGCGGCGAAGATCTGCTCGTTGAGCAGTTTGTAGCGGGGATTGGTCGACAGCGTCTCCGCGGTCAGGTGCTCCGGTCGCAGCGTCGGCAGGATGCCGATCATCACCATGTGCGCCCCGACCGTGCGGGCCTTCTGCTCGGCGGCGTTGAGGCTGGCCCGCACCTGCTCCTCGAACGCCGCGATGCCGCTGCCGGCCAGCCGGCGCGGCGCGACGTTGATCTCGACGTTGAACTGGCCCAGCTCGGTCTGGAAATCCGGATCGGAGACGGCGTCCAGCACGTCGGCGTTGCGCATCGTCGGCATCGAGTCGTCGTCGACCAGGTTGAGTTCGATCTCCAGGCCGGTCATCGGCCGGTCGGTGTCGAAGCGGGACTCGCGCAGCATCTCGGCGAAGACGTCCAGGCAGCGCCGGACCTTCTCGCGGTAGCGCGCCCGATCCTCCCGACTGAACGCTCGTGCGCCGACTTCCTCGCCCATGGTCACCGCCCTGTCACCGCTGGTGCCCCCTAACTTCGCACGTGACGCCGGGCGGGGGAAGACCCGAAGTTCCCTCCTGATACCCACCGAAGGCCCGGGTGATCCCCGTCGCGCCTGGTCGGTCTCGCGCGGTCGCACCGCCGCGCCCGGCTAGCATGACCGCGCGAAGAGGTGAGGGAGCGGCGATGCGCGACAAGGTGACCCGGCTGTTCGTCGTGGCGGCGATCGCGGAGGCGATCTCCTGGGCGGCACTGCTGGCCGGGATGGCGGTCAAGTACGGCCCGCCGGCCAACGAGCTGGGCGTGCAGGTCTTCGGCCCGATCCACGGCGGGCTGTTCGTGGCGTACGGCGTGCTGGTCCTGGCGGTCGCCCGCCTGCACCGGTGGAGCCTGGTGACCACCGCGGTCGCCCTGGCCTGCGCGGTGCCGCCCTTCGCCACCCTGGTCTTCGAGCGGTGGGCCCGGCGGCGCGGCCTGCTCGACCCCACCCGCGAGCCGGTCCGCGCGGCGACGCCGGTCGGCTGACCCGCCGGCCGGCTGTGGATCACCCGGCCAGGAACTCCGCCAGCGCCGCGGCGAGCTGCTCCGGCGCCTCCTCGGCCATGTGGTGCCCGGACTCGATCGGCCCCGCCCGCACGTCGTCGGCCCAGTCCCGCCAGATCGCCGCCGGGTCGCCGTACAGATCGACCATGTCGTCGCGGGTGGACCACAGGAACAGCACCGGGCAGGTGATCCGCCGTCCCGCGGCGCGGTCCGCGTCGTCGGCCGCCCGGTCCGGACCCAACCCGGCGCGGTAGTCCTCGCACATCGCGTGCACCGTCGCCGGGTCACCGATCGCGCGCCGGTAGTCGGCGTACGCCTCCGCCCCCATCGCCTCGGGCGAACCGCCGTACCAGGCCTCCGGGTCGGCGTTGATCACCCGCTCGGCGGGTTTGCCGGTCTGGCCGAGGAAGAACCAGTGCCACCAGCGGGACGCGAACCGGGCGTCGGCGCGGGCCAGCGCCGCACCGATCGGCACCCCGTCGAGGACCCCGAGCCGCGAGACCCGGTCCGGGTGGTCCAGCGCGGTTCGCATCGCCACGTACGCGCCCCGGTCGTGCCCCACCACCGCGGCCCGGTCGTGGCCGAGCCGGTCCAGCAGCGCCACCACGTCGGCCGCCATCGCCCGTTTGGCGTACGTCGTGTGGTCCGGGGTGCTGGGCGGCTTCGACGAGCCTCCGTAGCCGCGCAGGTCCGGGCAGATCACCGTGTGCCGGGCGGCGAGCAGCGGCGCGACCCGGTGCCAGGTGGCATGGGTACGGGGATGGCCGTGCAGCAGCACCACCGGCGGTCCGGAGCCGCCGTGCCGCACCCGCAGCCGGACCGGGCCGACATCGATCTCGGTGAGCGTGAAACCGGGGAACATGCCGTCCTGCGGTGCCCTGGGCCGGGTGCGCCGAAACGTGGGCCTTGCGTGAGGAAGGGGCCCTTCTACTACACCAGGCGTTAAGCGGGGGCCCTTCCTTTCACGTCAGCGCGGAGCAGGCCGCGACACCGGCGAGCAGGATCGCGCCGAGCACCGCCTGGAGCAGCAGCGGCGGGCCGAGGTGTGACCAGAGCGTCGCGGTGCGCGGGGTGAGCAGCTGACCGGTGGTCAGGTTGACGATCCGCTCGATCTTCGGCGGCAGGTCGTCGTCGCGCTGCCGGCGCACCGTGATCTGCACGTGGTCGGCGGGGTGCAGGGCACTCTGCGGCAGGTGCCCGTGCAACTCCACCTCGACCAGTTGCCCGGTGGTGTCGCGTACCCGGACCGGGGTGACCAGATATTCCGGCCCCTTCTTGAGGTCCTTGAAGCGACGCCGGGCGCCTCCGGAGCCGGCGCTGAGCACCGACCGCAGCACGGTCACCAGCAGCCCGGCCACCCCGGCGGTCACCAGCACCGCCACCAGCACCGGCTGCCCGATCCGCACCTCGCGCGGATAGCCCTCCAACAGCCGGACGATCCGGCCGGTGACGATCCGACCGGTCGGGTGGGCGATCCGCCGGTAGTGCAGGTCGGTGTCCATGATCACCACCCTCCGTCCCGTTGCGTTCACCGATGGTATCGGTCACCCGGGGTTGAACGACGTGAATGAAAAGTGGTCACGGGCCGGTGCGCCCACCGGCCCGGCAGGTGACATCGCCGGTCGGGTGGGTAAGCGCAGGGCCGAGCTGGAAAGGGGTCGAGCATGCAGCTGTCCTTCCTGCGCCCGCTCTACGACCGACCCGGGCCGTGGTGCTCGGTTTACCTGGACGCGTCCGCCAACACCGAGGACGCCCACCCGGCGCTCGACCTGCGCTGGCGCGCGCTGAGCGACCAACTGCGCCAGCAGGGCGCCGACCCGGCGTCGATCGCCGCGATCGAGCGGGTGGTCCGAGGGCACGACCCGATGGCCGGCGACTACGGGCTGGCCGTCTTCGCCAGCCACGGCCGGGTCGCGCTGTCGGAGTTCCTGTCCGCGCCGCCACTGCGGGACCTGGCCGCGTACACCCCGCTGCCGCACGTGATGCCACTGCTGGCACAGCGCGGCGAGCAGGTGGCGTGGGTGCGGGTGCTGGCCGACCGGACCGGCGCCGACGCGATGGCGGTCAGCGCCGGTGGTGTGCCGCGCCGCGCCCACGTGGCCGGCCGCGAGGAGTTCCCGCTGCGGCGGGTGAACCCCGGCGGCTGGTCGCAGTCCCGCTACCAGCGGGCCGCGATGGAGGCCTGGCACCACAACGCCGGCGACGTCACCGCGGCGACCGTGGAACTGGCCGAGAAGGTCGGCGCCGAGGTGGTGGTGGTGGCCGGCGACGTCCGGGCCACCGGCATGATCGCCGCCCAGATGCCGGAGCGCTGGCAGGACCTGGTGGTCCGCACCGACGCCGGCTCGCGGGCCGGCGGCGCGGACTCCACCCTGCTGGACGACCTGACCGTGCAGACCATCGCCGAGGTGGCCGACCAGCGGATCACCGCCGCGCTGGACCGCTTCGGCATGCAGGAGGACGTCGGCGCGGGGCTGGACGCCGTGGTGTCCGCCCTGCAACGCAACCAGGTCGACACCATGCTCATCGTCGACGACCCGTCGGCCACCGGCGAGCTGTGGATCGGGCCGGACGCCACCGAGATCGCCACCGACCCGGGCCAGCTCACCGCCATGTCGGTGCCCGACCCGGAGAAGGTACGCGCCGACGCGGCCCTGGTCCGCGCGCTGGTCGGCACCGACGCCGAGCTGACCGTCCTGGGGCCGGACGAGGCGCCGGACCTGACCGACGGCGTCGGCGCGGTGCTGCGCTACGTCGACGCGTCCACGCCCGGGCGGGGCGATGGCTGACCGTACCGTCGCCGATCTGGTGGTCGAGCGGCTGCGGGCCTGGCGGGTTCCGCGGGCCTTCGGCTGCCCCGACGCGGCCATCGCGCCGGTGATCGAGGCCCTCGACGCCTCGGGCGGGGACCCGGCCTTCGTCCCCGCCCGGCACGAGGAGACCGCCTCGTTCATGGCCACCGGGCACGCCAAGTTCACCGGCGGCATCGGGGTCTGCCTGGCCACCCAGGGGCCCAGCGCGGTCCAGCTCCTCAACGGCCTGTACGACGCGAAGCTGGACAGCAAGCCCGTGGTGGCCATCGTGGGCGAGGACGTCTGCGGTCCGCTCGGCGACGCCCACCAGGAGATCGGCCTGAGCCGGCTCTTCGGCGACGTGTGCAACCAGTTCGTCCGGTACGGGCGGGACCCGGGGTTGATCCCCGGCCTGCTCGACCAGGCGTTCCGCACCGCCGCGGCGACCCGCAGCCCGGTCTGCGTGGTGCTGCCCACCCGGTTGCAGCGGATGGTGGTGCCGGACCTGCCACCGCTGGCCGCGGGGGTGCTCACCGCCACCCCGGGGGAGCCGCTGGCCCGGGTCCTCCCGCACGAGGTCGACCTGGACGCCGCCGCGCAACTGCTCGGCGGCGGGCGGCGCACCGCGATCCTGGTCGGGCAGGGCGCCCGGGGCGCCGCCGACGAGATCGTCGCGCTGGCCGACCGGCTCGGCGCCGGGGTGGCCACCTCGCTGCTCGGCAAACCGGTCCTGGACGAGCGGTTGCCCTTCCACACCGGCGTGCTCGGCGAGGTCGGTACGTCGGCCGCCGCCGAGCTGATGGGTGGCTGCGACACGCTGCTGATGGTCGGCACCAACGACCCGTGGACCGGCTACTACCCGATGCCCGGGCAGGTCCGCACCATCCAGATCGACATCGACGGGCGGCGCATCGGCACCCGCTACCCGGTCGACGTGCCGCTGGTCGGCGACGCCGCGGAGACCCTGCGGGCGCTGCTGACCCAGGTCCCCGACCGGCCCAACGACGCCTGGCGGGCCACCGTGGAGAACTCCGTCGACCGGTGGCGGGTCGAGGCGACCGACCGGGCCGCCGCACCCGCCGAGCCGGTCAACCCGCAACTGGTGCTCCAGGAGCTGTCCCGGCGGCTTCCGCGCCCCGCCTCGCTCGCGGTCGACGTCGGCTCGGTGATCTACTGGTACGCCCGTCACCTGGAGCTGCCACCCGGGGTCAACGCCCAGCTGTGCGGCACCCTCGGATCGCTGGGCTGTGCGTTGCCGTACGCGGTCGCGGCCAAGCTCGCCGCGCCGGACCAGCCGGTGGTCGCGCTGGTCGGCGACGGGGCCATGCAGCGGGGCGGGCTCGCCGAACTGATCACCGTGGCGCGCCACTGGCAGGAGTGGGCGGACCCCAGGCTGGTGGTGCTGGTGCTCAACAACCGGGACCAGTCCGGCCTGGGCGGCGGGCGGCCCGCCCCGGCCGACCCGGCAGGGCGCCGCCCCGACGTGCCGTACGCCGGTTGGGCCCGCCTGCTCGGCCTGCACGGGGTCCGGGTGGACCGGCCCGAGCTGGTCGGCGCGGCCTGGGACGAGGCGCTGGCCGCCGACCGTCCCTGCGTGGTGGAGGCCGTCGTCGACCCGGCGGTCGCGCTGCGCCCACCGCAGCCGGCCCTGGCCGACCTGCGCGGCATCCTCGCCGACGGCGACGCCGCCCGCCGGGTACGCGAGCGGATGCTCGCCCCGACCGTAGAGGAGAAGGATCTCGTTTAGCCGGCCACCGCCCGGGCATGAAGATCGGCAGTCCAGAGCGGGAGGTCAGCGTGTCGAACACCACCGATCACCGGTACGGCCCGGCACCCCTGGTGTCGGGGCGGGGGCCGGTCTCCGAGGCGCTGCGGCACGCCCTGCGGCAGGCCCCGCACGAGCTGCCCGCCGACCTCGGTGAGCACCTCGACCCGGCCGACGCGCTCACCGACGAGGACCTGCAACTCACCCTGTTCCTCTGCTACGAGCTGCACTACCGCGGCCTGGCCGGTGTCGACGACGAATGGGAGTGGGAGCCGTCGCTGCTGGCGCTGCGGGCGCGCGCCGAGCGGCTCTTCGAGGCGGCGGTGCGGGAGCTGGTCGGGCCGCTGCCGGCGGTGCTGCCCGGCGCCGTGCCGGCGGCGCTGCTCGACGTGGTGGCCGCCGACGCCGGGCCGTCGCTCGCCGGATACCTGCAACGGCGCGCCACCCTCGCCCAGTTCCGCGAGTTCGCCGCGCACCGGTCGGTCTACCACCTGCGCGAGGCCGACCCGCACACCTGGGCGCTGCCCCGTCTCGGCGGCCCGGCGAAGGCCGCGCTGGTCGAGATCCAGATGGACGAGTACGGCAACGGCCGGCTGGACCGGATGCACGCCGAACTGTTCCGGGTGACCCTGGGCCGGCTGGGTCTGGACACCTCGTACGGCGCCCACCTGGACGTGGTGCCCGCCATCACGCTGGCCACCAACAACCTGATGTCCCTGTTCGGCCTGCACCGGCGGCTGCGCGGGGCGGTGCTCGGCCACCTCGCCGCGTACGAGATGACGTCGTCGCTGCCCAACCGCCGGTACGGCAACGGGCTGCGCCGGCTCGGCTTCGACGAGGTGGCGACCCGGTTCTACGACGAGCACGTCGAGGCCGACGCGGTGCACGAGCAGATCGCCGCGTACGACCTGTGCGGCGGGCTGACCCTCGTCGAGCCGGCGCTGACCGCGGACGTGTTGTTCGGCGCGGCGGCGGCCCTGGCGGTGGACCGGCTCTTCGCGGCGCACCTGCTGGACAACTGGTCCGCCGACCGCACCAGCCTGCGCACCCCCGCGCCGGCCGCGGTGCTCCCGGCAGCCTCCGCCCTCTCCGCCGCCGCCTGATCCGCCGCCCGCCCGTGCGACGGGGCGGCGGGTCAGGGTTCGCGGTGGGGGGCGGCGCGGAACTTGATCGCCTTGTGGGTGCCGTCGCAGAAGGGCTTGACGGCCGACTTGCCGCACCGGCAGAGCGCCACCGTGCCCCGCCGGGCGTCGATGCGCTGACCGTCCGGGGTGACCAGGGCGAAATCGCCTCGGACCAGCAGCGGCCCGTCCTGGTACGGGGTGATCGTGGTGGCCGCGGTGATCGGGTCCTCTTCCTGCATGGCCGGTCCAGTGCCCGTGCCGGCCGTGCCGAAACCCGCCACGCGCCACGGGCCGCCGGCGACGCCGGTGGATCACCCGGATCGCGGCCGGCCTGCCGACAACCGACCGGGACCGGCCAATCTCCCGGACGCGGCGAAGCGCCGGAGTTCCGAGGATTACTCCCGACCAGTGCGTGATGCCCCGTTTGAACCGCATCCGGGCGGGAAGCCGGGCCGCGTGGTGAGCGAACGAGGCAAGGTGGAGCCGGTGCACAAGGTGCGCGCGGGGCTCACGGCGGACGGCGCCGGGTTGGCCGGCGACCGGGTCGTGGCCGTCGGCAGCGGCGCCCGGGTGCTGGTCGCGGCCACCGCCCGGGCGCTGCGCGGGACGGACTGCGCGGACCTGGGACACCCCGGGCCGCTGTCCCGGTTCACCGGCGCGCCCGACCCGGTACGCCGGGCGGCGGCGACCCGGGCGGCCGGGCGGGTGGCGCTCACCGTGGGGCAGACCGCCGAGGTCGACGCCGGCCGGGTGGCGGCCTGGTTCGCCGACCAGTACCCCCGCCGCCGCTACCCCGGTGCGCTGCTCGGGTCCCCGCACGGGGCGGTCGCGCATCTCGCGACGGCGCTCGGCGTGCCCTGGCTGCCGACCGGCTTCGAGATGTCCGCGCACTGGGCCCGGGGGGCGGTCGACCGGCCCAAGGCGGCCCTCGACCACGGCGCCGCCCTGGCCGGCCGGTTGCTCGCCGGCAACCCCGACCTGCACGTACGCCAGGTGCACTGCCCGGCCAGTCGCGGCGCCCTGGCCGGCGCGACGGTGGCCCTGGCGGCCCGTTGGCGGTCGCTGCCGGTGGCGTACGCGCGGTTCCTGGCCGACCGCCTGGAGCCCGGGGCGCCGCTGCTACTGGTCGGTGACGCGCGCACCTGGCCGGTCCTCGACGGCGGATCCGGGCACAGCTTCCAGGTCGGCTGCCCGGGCAGCGGGCTCGACCCGGTGGACTTCCACCCGGACAGCCACGCCCTGCGCCAGGTGCTGCGCTCGGCCGGGGGCGAGAGCGCGGACTGGGAACCACCGGAGGTGACCTCCCCACGCGGTTCCGCCGAGCACGCCGTCGAGGGCGACCTTGAGGCCGACGTGCGGCGCTTCGCCGGCGTACACGGACACCCGCTGCACCGGGTGCTCGCCCCGCAGCCGGCGGCGTTGAGCGCGGCGACCGCGGACCTGTACCGGCGCTGGCTGCGCGCGGCCGGCAAGACCGGCGACCGCCTCGTGGTCGAGTGCGGGCGGCTGCTCGACCCGTGGCAGGTGGTGCGGGCCGGGATGGTGCCGTACTGGTGCGAGAACGCCACCCGGCGCAGCGTGGACCAGGTGGAGTGGTGGCTCGCCGGCAGCGAGCCGTTCAGCTCGGTGGACGTGCTGCCCGAGCCGCCCGGCCTGCGGTCGCCGGCGCTGGCCGGGCTGCCGCAGTGGCTGGCGGTCGCCGGGTTCGGTCGCCGCCGGCGCGCCCTGGACCGGACCTCCGCCCGGGGCTACCCGGTGACCTCGGTGCCCACCCGACGTGCCACGGAGGTGTTGCGCGCCCAGCCGTACGACCTGCCGACACCGGCGCCGATGAGTGTGCCGGACGCCTTGGAGGCGCTCCGCGACAGCGGCCGCCACCAGGGATTACTGGTCTGTTGAGACCAGCACACCGAAACATCCTCGCGATACCGGGGTCCCGTGATTGAGTACCTACGGAGCGGGAACACCGCTGGCTGCGACGGCCTGATAACGCCGCGTCGCGCAGCGTCGTCACCCGCTGGCATCCCAGTCACGTAACCCAACTTCCGGCCCGGTGCGTGGTCCGACCACGCGCACGACCGGTTTCCCAATCCGGGCGGGGGACCTTCCTGAGGGAGGCGCGGATGTTCGGACAGACCACCACAGGTACCCCACCACCCACCGATCGGGGTCTTGAGGACCTCGACGCGGCGGCGCTGGCGTACGCGGCACGGATCGAGGGCCTGCCACCGGAGCGGCGGCAGGAGGCGCGGGACGACCTGGTGCGCTTCGCGCTGCCCTTCGCCGGCCGGTTGGCGCGGCGCTACCGGGGGCGGGGGGAACCGCTGGAGGATCTGGAGCAGGTGGCCCGCCTCGGCCTGGTCAACGCCGTCGACCGGTACGACCCGGAACGGGGCTCGTTCACCGCGTACGCGGCGATCACCATCGTGGGTGAGATCAAACGACACTTCCGGGACCGCACCTGGGGCGTGCACGTGCCCCGCCGGCTGCGCGACCTCATCCTGGAGGTCGGTCAGGCCACCGCGGCGCTGACCAGTGAGTTGTCCCGGGCGCCCACCGTCGCCGAGTTGTCGGCGCGGCTGGAGACGCCCCAGGAGGAGATCCTGGCCGCCCTGGAGTCGGCCGCCGGGTACAGCCCGGCGTCGCTCAACGCGCCGGTCGGCGGGGAGAGTTCCGCGGAGTTCGGCGACCTGGTGGGTGAGTCGGACAACGCGTTGGAGTCCGTCGACGACCGGGTGACGGTCAGCGGCCTGCTGCACCGGCTGCCCTGGCGGGAACGGCGGATCCTCGCCATGCGCTTCTACGGCAACCAGACCCAGGCGGAGATCGCCGCCCGGTTCGGCATCTCCCAGATGCACGTCTCGCGGCTGCTGTCCCGGGCGCTGACCTGGCTGCGGCAGGCGATGCTGGCCGACGCCCCGCCGCCGTGGCAGAACGGCGCCGCCGAGTCGGACACCGCGAAGACCCGGATCTCGGTGAAGCAGAACGGCGACCGGGTGGTGGTCGAGGTCGGCGGTGAGGTCGACCGGGACGGCGCGAACCAGTTGCGCCGGGCGATGCTGGAGGCGGTCACCGGCCAGCCCGCCGAGGTGGTCGTCGACCTGGTCGGTGCGGGCGTGGTCGACGCCGGGGGGATCGCCGCGCTGATGGCCGGGCAGGAGGCGGCGGCCCGCACCGGGGTGCCGCTGCGCCTGACCCGGGTGCAGCCGGCGGTGCGCCGGTCGCTGACCGCCGCGGGTCTCGCCCCGGCCCGCGAGGGCTGACCGGCACGTCCGTGGGGCCGGCACCACGATGGTGCCGGCCCTCTCGGCGTACGCGGAAAGGGCCGGCACCATCGTGGTGCCGGCCCTGACCATGCGTCGTCGGTCACTCCTCCGGTCGGTCGTCGCCGCGGTCGCTGTGCGGGTGCCGCCAGCGGCCCGGGCTGCGCCGGGTTTCACCACGGTCGGAGTCCAGCGGGTTCGGGTTCTCGTCCCCGTTCGGCGCGTCGCTGTTCTCGAAGCTGGGCCGGCGTACGTCCTCCGGCTCCGGTACCTCCACCGGCCGCGCGCCGGACTGCGGGGCCGGCTGGTAGGCGACCGCGTCGCGGGCGCCGCGCGCGCCACCGGCGGCCGGCGAGTCGGGCCGGTGCGATTCGCGGTGCAGTTCCTCGCGGAACTCCTGCGGTGGCTTGACGGTGCGCTGCGGCAGGTCCCGGCCCAGGTCGGCCACCAGCGGGCCGTACTTGGCGTCGAACGCGGGCCGCTCCGAGCGGACCCGGGGCATCCGGTCGAAGTTGCGCAGCGGCGGCGGGCAGGTGGTGGCCCACTCCAGGGAGTTGCCGAAGCCCCACGGGTCGTCCACGGTGACCATCGCCCCGTACCGCCAGGACTTCCACACGTTGTAGATGAAGAACAGCGTCGAGGCGCCGAGCAGGAACGAGCCCACCGTGGAGATCATGTTGAGCGTGGTGAAGCCGTCGCTGGCCAGGTAGTCGGAGTACCGGCGGGGCATGCCCTCGCTGCCCAGCCAGTGCTGGACCAGGAAGGTGGCGTGGAAGCCGATGAACATGGTCCAGAAGTGCACCTTGCCGAGCCGCTCGTCGAGCAGGCGCCCGGTCATCTTCGGGAACCAGAAGTACACCCCGCCGAAGGCGGCGAACACGATGGTGCCGAAGAGCACGTAGTGGAAGTGCGCGACCACGAAGTACGTGTCGGAGACGTGCCAGTCGACCGGCGGGCTGGCCAGCAGCACCCCGGTGAGCCCGCCGAGCAGGAACGTCACCAGGAAGCCGATGGCGAACAGCATCGGCGTCTCGAAGGTGAGCTGGCCCTTCCACATGGTGCCGATCCAGTTGAAGAACTTCACCCCGGTGGGCACCGCGATGAGATAGCTCAGGATGCTGAAGAAGGGCAGCAGCACCTGGCCGGTGGCGAACATGTGGTGCGCCCAGACGGCCATCGACAGCACGGTGATCGCGATGGTGGCCAGCACCAGACCGGTGTAGCCGAAGATCGGCTTGCGGGAGAAGACCGGGATGATCTCGGTGATGATGCCGAAGAACGGCAGCGCGACGATGTAGACCTCGGGGTGGCCGAAGAACCAGAACAGGTGTTGCCAGAGCATCGGCCCGCCGGTGGCCGGGTCGAACACGTGCGAGTTGAGCAGCCGGTCCGAGGCGAGCGCCAACAGTGCCGCGGCCAGCAGCGGGAAGACGAAGATCACCAGCACGCTGGTCAGCAGCAGGTTCCAGGTGAAGATCGGCATCCGGAACATCGTCATGCCGGGCGCGCGCAGGGTCAGCACGGTGGTGATGAGGTTGACCGCGCCGAGGATGGTGCCCAGGCCGGAGATCACCAGGCCGACCACCCACATGTTGGCCCCGACGCCGGGGGAGTGCTCGGCGCTGCTCAGCGGGGAGTACGCGAACCATCCGAAGTCGGCCGCGCCGCCCGGTGTCACGAACCCGAGCACGACCATGCTGCCGCCGAACAGGTAGAGCCAGTAGGCGAACGCGTTGAGCCGGGGGAACGCCACGTCGGGCGCGCCGATCTGCAACGGCACGACGTAGTTGCCGAACGCGAAGACCAGCGGCGTCGCGAAGAGCAGCAGCATGATGGTGCCGTGCATGGTGAACATCTGGTTGTACTGCTCGGGGGAGAGCAGTTGCAGGCCGGGGCGGGCCAGTTCGGCGCGGATGAGCAGGGCCAGCACTCCGCCGATCAGGAAGAAGATGAACGACGTGATCAGGTAGAGCAGGCCGATCACCTTGGCGTCGGTGGTCCCCAGCAGCTTGATCAGGCTGCCGCCGGGTGTGATCGCGCGGAACGGACCGGGGTAGCCGCCGAAGCGGGCCGGCGCCAGAACCGCGGGACCGCGGTCTCGCGCGGGTTCCGTGGTCACCCGTCTGGCCATGGTCTCACCCCGTCACAACGGCAGAAAGGACGGGCGCGACTACCCGCCCCTTCTCCCATGTAACCAGGCGAGAGAGACTATTCAGGCTAGAGCGGAAATTTCGGTCAGTTCGCCGGGAGTGTCGCCCAGACGACCTTGCCCTCGCCGGCCGGCATGCTTCCCCACCGCTGGGCCAGCTCGCGGACCAGCATCAGCCCCCGGCCGCCCTCGGCCCGCGGGTCCGGCCGCACGGCACGCGCGCCGGCCGGATTGCCGTCCACCACCGCCAGGTGCAGGTACGGCCGGCGCAGAGTGAGGGTGACCTGCATCGGCGTACCCGCGTGCCGCACCACGTTGCCGACCAGCTCACTGAGCACGAGCGACGCCGGACCGGCGGCCTCCGGCAGGTTCCACCGCGCGCACGCCTCGCCGACCATCTCCCGGGCCCGCCGGCACGCTCCGGCGACCGGCTCGAACCGGGCCCGCAACCGGGGTGCGGCGGCGGCGTTCGCCACCCGGGTCGCCTCCGCGCAGTCGCGCCGCACCGGCACCACCCGGCAGGCGGTCGACTCCGCCAGCCAGGTCGCCGCGGCCGGCGGCGGGGAGCACAGCACCACCGGCACGCCCGGCCAGTCGGCGGCCCGGCGGGCGGTGGCCGCGAACACCGACAGGGCCAGCTCGTCCCGAACGGTGACGTCGGCGAGATCGATCACGAGCGCGTCCGGCTGGGTGGACAGGCAGCGGTCCAGCACGGTGTGCACCGCGCGCATGGTGCCCAGGTCGAGCCCGCCGTGCAGCCGCACGACGGTCACCGGAGACCAGTCGCGCACCTCGCAGGTGATCCGGCTCGGCATCGCAGCCCTCGTTTCGCTGTGTCGGGGGTCATCTGCGAACTACCCGGGGCCCAGCAGGGCGAAACCGCACCCACCTCCGCCCACCCCGCGGTGGGGTGGGCGGAGGTGGGGGTCAGGCTGGCTGGAGGTGGGGGGTGGTGGCCTGCTGGCGTACCCGCTCGTATAGCCGCACGTACTTCTCGGCCATCACCGCCGGGGTGAACCGCGCGGCCGCCTCCCGCCGGCACTCGTCCGGATCGAGCAGGCCGGCGGCGAGCAGCAGGTCGCCCAGCTCCTCCTCGTCGGTGGTGAGCAGGCCGGTGCGACCGTGCTCGATCAGCTCGGGCAGGCAGCCGCGCGCGGTGGCCACCACCGGCGTACCGAGGGCGAGGGACTCCACCACGGCCGTGCCACCGGGCTCCTCCCAGCGCAGCGGGAAGAGCGAGGCCCGGGCGCCGGCCAGCAGGTCGTCGCGGTCCTGCCCGGCGACCGTGCCGACCCAGCGCACCAGGTCCCCGTCCACGTGCGGGGCCACCTCGTCGTAGAAGAACCGGACATCCGGGTTCTGCCGCGCCTCGTCCCCGGCGGCGGCCAGGTCCTCCGGCCGGTGGTAGGGCCCGACCGGCCCGGCCAGCACCAGCGGGACACCGACCCGCTGGGCGAGCCGCGCGCCGACGTCCTGCCCCTTACCGGGATTGATCCGGCCCAGGATGATCAGGTAGTCGCCCTTGTCGGGCAACCGGCGCCGGTCCGCGTCCACCGCCAGCGGTGTGGACAGGTGCACGTGCCCCACCGAGTGGTCCCGCAACGCCTGCGGCGCGCGGGCCAGTTGCGACGCGGACACGCCGTTGACCCGTACCCGGTCGCCTCCGTCGAGGTTGCCGTACAACGCCGGGTGCTTGGCGAGGTCCCAGTGCAGGGTGTGCAGCGCCGGCGGCGCGTCCGGACCCATCGCGGCGAGGGTGGCCAGGCCGACGGCCTCCACGTGGTCGTGCACCAGGTCGATGTCGTCGCGCGCGTGCACCACCCGGGCCACGCCGGCCAGGTGCGCCTGGGCGACCCCGCACACCTGGTTGTACGGCCGTTGCAGGGCGTGGAACTGCCCGTCGGGGAACACCGAGAACTTCTCGTCGACCGCGAGGGTGCTGCTGTCCACCGAGGCCAGCACCACCTTCACGCCGAGCCGACGCAGCTCCGGCACCAGGGTGGCGATGACGTTCTCGATGCCGCCGTAGCCGGGGGGCGGCACGGACAGCCACGGTCCGGCGTTCATCAGGACGGTGAGGCTCATCGGGCGCGGCTCCTCTCTTCGGCGGGCGGTGGGGTGGTCCGGGCCCGCCTCACGCCGCGGCCACCCGACGGCGGGGCACCCGGTGGCGCAGCTCCGCCAACGGCGGCCGTTCCTCGATCGAGACGTCGTGCACCACGATTTCCCGGTCCAGGTTCGGCAGCGCCTCCGAGCCGCCGCGCCGGAACTGGGTGAGCAGGCCGGCGGGCATCGCACCCGGGGCCGCCCAGCCGCGCCGTTGCAGCCGGGTCCAGGCGGTGAGCATGATCTGCGCGGACATCCGGCCCAGGGCCGCGGTGTCCTGGTGCCGGTGCTTGCGCTCGCCCAGGTCCACCTGGGCCAGCGCGTCCAGTCCGACCAGATCCAGCAGGTCGATCAGCATCGCCGTCTCGACGCCGTAGCCGGACACGAACGGCACCCGGGACAGCACCTCGCGGCGACCGGCGTACTCACCGGCGAGCGGCTGCACGAAACCGGCCAACTCCGGCCAGAACAGGTTGAGCAGCGGACGCGCCATCAGCTCCGTCACCCGCCCGCCGCCGTCAAGCTCGACGCTCGTCGCACCCACCAGTGGCCGGTGGTAGAAGCCCTTCACGAAGTCCACCGACGGATCGGTGAGCAGCGGGCCGATCAGCCCGGTGACGAAGTGCGGGCGGAACTCCCGCAGGTCCGCGTCGACGAACGCGACCACGTCGCCCTCGGCGGCGGCGAGGCCGGCCCACAGGGCGTCCCCCTTGCCGCTGAGCCGCGGCAGGCCACGGGTCATCGCGTCCTGGCTGACCACCTCGGCTCCCGCGGCGCGGGCGACCTGCGCGGTACGGTCGGTCGAGCGCGAGTCCACCACGATCAACTCGTCGACAAGCGCCACCCGGTCCATCAGATGCTCGCGGATCGTCGAGACGATCGCGCCGACCGTCGCCTCCTCGTTGCGCGCCGGCAGCACCACGCTGACCCGGGTGTCCCCCTTGGCCCGCATGAGCCGCCGGGCCGGCCAGTCGGCCGCCGAGGTCGTCCGGTAGGTGGCCCACGCCTCCACCACCGGTGAGACAGTCGTATCCAAGTTCCGCACAGGCACCCCCTGATCGTGGGCGGAAAAAGCAGAGTTGGTTTTCCCACTACCCTCCTCGCGCTAACCGGGTAGGGGCTAACAACCTGATCACGGACCGGACGACGCAGTGTTCCCAGGCGGTGAACGTTTGATTGCGAACGCGCGGGGGGAGTGGGGACAGCCGGAACATGAAAACTCTGGTGAGAAGGGCTCTACATGCGCGTGTGCCGGGTGGGACTGGTAGGAGCCGGTGGGGTGGCGCAACGCCATGCCCGGGTGTTGAGCGGTTTCGACGACGTCGAACTGCTCGGGGTGACCGACGTGGTGCCGGACGCGGCGGCGGAGCTGGCCGGCGCGCACGGCGCAAGGGTCTTCTCCGATGTCGAGGA
Organism: Micromonospora endolithica; assembly: GCF_003626595.1. Classification (GTDB taxonomy): domain Bacteria; phylum Actinomycetota; class Actinomycetes; order Mycobacteriales; family Micromonosporaceae; genus Micromonospora; species Micromonospora endolithica. Next base: position 510,357 of record NZ_RBAK01000003.1, read on the forward strand.
GCTGCTGGCCGCCGGTCCGGACGCGGTGTACGTCTGCGTGCCGCCGTTCGCGCACGGCCCGGCCGAGGAGGCGGTGATCGCCGCCGGGGTGCCGATGTTCGTGGAGAAGCCGGTGGCGGTGGACCTCGCCACCGCCGAGCGGATCGCGGACCTGGTGGCGCGCCGGGGACTGCTGACCGGGGTCGGGCACCACTGGCGGTACCTGCCGGTGGTGGAACGCGCCCGTGACCTGCTCGCCGACCGTCCGGTGCGGATGGTCAGCGGGGCGTGGCTGGACAAGGTGCCGCCGGTGGCCTGGTGGGCGCGGCGGGACCGCTCCGGCGGGCCGGTGGTCGAGCAGGCCGCGCACGTTCTGGATCTGGTCCGGCTGCTGGTCGGCGAGGCCACCGAGGTGACCGCGTACGGCAACGGCACGCCACCGCCGGTCCAGGGCGCCGACATCGACTCGGTGACCACGGCGGCGCTGCGGTTCGCCGGTGGTGCGGTGGGCACCCTCAGCGCGGCCTGCGTCCTGGGTTGGAAGCACCGCGCCGGCCTGGAGATCCTCGCCGACGGCCTCGCCCTGTCGCTGACCGAGGACGGCCTGGTGGTACGCGACGCCGACGGCGAGCGCCGGTTCGACGCCGACCCGGACGCCGCCCGGGTGGCCGTGGACCGGGCGTTCGTCGACGCGGTCCGGGGGGTCGGCGACGACGTCCGCGTCCCCTACGCCGAGGCGTTGGGCACCCAGCGGCTCGCCCTCGCGGTCGCCGACTCGGCGCGCACCGGCCGGACCGTACGTCTCGGGTCGCCGGACGCCGCGTCTGTCGTGACCGGGGTGACCGTCGATGCGTGACACGGTCGTGGCGGTCAGCGGTCCCGGCCGGGTCGAGCTGGTGGAGCAGGACAGCCCCGAGGTCCCCGACGGCGGCTTCCGGGTGGAGACGCTCTACAGCGGTGTGTCCGCCGGCACCGAACTGAGCTTCGTCAAGGGCACCAACCCCTACCTGAACGTCACCTGGAACGCCGGCCTCGGCCTGTTCCAGCCCGGCGCGGCGAGCACCCCGTACCCGGTCACCCGGTTGGGTTACATGCAGGTCGGGCGGGTGGTGGAGAGCCGCACCCCGGCGGTCGCCGTGGGCACCGTCGGCGCGATGACGTACGGCCACCGCAGCGGGTACGTCGCCGACCCGCTGACCGAGCGGTTCGTGCCGCTGCCCGACGACCTGGACCCGCTGCTCGGGGTGTACGTCGCGCACATGGGCCCGATCTGCGCCAACGGGGTGCTGCACGCCGCCGCCGACCTGTGCGGCACCGACGTCCGCTCGCTCGGCGACGGGGTGCGCGGCCGGCGGGTGGCGGTGGTGGGCAGTGGCGTGGTGGCCCTGCTCACGGCGCTGTTCGCCCAGCGGCACGGCGCCGCGTCGGTGGTGGTCCTGGACCCGACGCCGCAGCGCCGGGCGGTCGCCGAGGCGCTCGGCCTGGAGACGCTGGACCCGGAGGCCGACGACCCGGCGGTGGTGCTCAAGACCCGGTGGAACCACGCGGCCGGTGACCGGGGCGCCGACGTGGTGTTCCAGTGTCGGGGCCAGGCGTGGGCGCTGCACCTGGCGCTGCGACTGCTGCGACCGCAGGGCACCGTCGTCGACCTGGCCTTCTATCAGGGCGGCGCGGACGCGGTCCGGCTCGGCGAGGAATTCCACCACAATGGCCTGTCGCTGCGCTGCGCCCAGATCGGGCGGGTGCCGCGCGGGCTGGCACCGACCTGGGACCGGGAGCGGCTCTCCGCGGAGACCGTCGAGCTGCTGCGGGAGCACGGTGCGGCGATCCGTAAGCACCTGGTGTCGGCGGTGGTGCCGCTGGCCGAGGCGCCGACGGTGCTGACCGACCTGGCCGAGCGCCGCCGGCAGGAACTGCAGGTGGTGTTCACCGGCTGACCGAGGGGTCGTACCGGCCGGCTACCGTTTCCGGCATGACCTCGGTGCCGAACCGGCCGGTCGGCCTGGCCGCCCTGCTGCCGTACCTGCGCGCCCACCGCGGCCTCCTCGCCGTGGTGGGCGCGCTGTCGCTGCTCGGGGCGGCGACGTCGCTGGCACAGCCGCTGCTGGTCCGCTCGGTCCTGGACGGCGTCTCCGCCGCGGCCCCGGTGGCCGGTCTGGTCGGGCTGCTGGTCGCTCTGGTGGTGGCCGGCGCGCTCCTCGGCGGCCTCCGCGACTACCTGCTGCAACGCACCGCCGAGGGGCTGGTCCTCGGCACCCGCCGGCGGCTGGCCGGGCACCTGCTGCGGCTGCCGATCGCCGAGTACGACCAGCGGCGCACCGGCGACCTGCTCTCCCGGGTGGGTTCGGACACCACGCTGCTGCGCGCGGTGGTCACCTCCGGGCTGTTCGAGGTGGTCACCGGTGCGGTGCTGGTCGTCGGCGCGGCCGGCGCGATGCTGCTGCTGGACCCGGTGCTGTTCGGCCTGACCCTGCTCGGGGTGGCCGCCGGCGTCGGATTCGCCCTCACCGTCGCCCGCCGCGTGCGCGCCCTGTCCCGGGCGGCGCAGGAGCGGGTGGGCGAGATGACCTCGGCCGTGGAGCGGGCGATCTCCGCCGCCCGGACGATCCGCGCGGCCCGCGCCGAGCGGCGGGAGAGCGAGACGGTCGGCGACAGCGCCACCGCGGCGTACGCGGCCGGCCTGCGGGTGGCCCGGGTGCAGGCGGTGGTGGGACCGGTGAGCACGGTCACCGTGCAGAGCGCCTTCCTGCTGGTGCTGGCCGTCGGCGGCGCCCGGGTGGCCTCCGGGGCGATCACCGTGGGCGATCTGGTCGCGTTCGTCATGTTCCTGTTCTTCCTGGTGCTTCCGCTGGGGCAGGCGGTGCACGCCTACACCCAGTTGCAGACCGGCCTGGGCGCGCTGCAACGGATCGAGGAGATCCTGGACGTCCCGGTGGAGGGCGCGGCCGACCGGATCCCGCCGGGGCCGGCGGCCCGGACCCGGCCCGACCCGCCGATGATCGAGTTCGACCGGGTCGGCTTCGGCTACCCGGACGGGCCGCCGGTGCTGCACGAGGTCAGCTTCGCCGTGCCGGCGGGCACCCGGACCGCCCTGGTCGGCCCGTCCGGCGCCGGCAAGTCCACCCTGCTGGCCCTGGTCGAACGCTTCTACGAGGTCACCGCCGGCGCGCTGCGGGTGGACGGCGTCGACGTACGGGACGTGCCCCGCGACGTGCTGCGGGCCCGCCTGGGCTACGTCGAGCAGGAGGCCCCGGTCCTCGCCGGCACGCTGCGCGGCAACCTGCTGATCGGCGCGCCGACGGCCACCGACGCCCAGCTGCGCGCGGTGCTCGACGAGGTCAACCTCGGCCACCTGGCCGAGCGCACCGCCGACGGGCTGGACGTGCAGGTGGGCGAGGGCGGGGTGCTGCTGTCCGGCGGTGAGCGGCAGCGGCTGGCCATCGCCCGGGCGCTGCTGGCCGGCCCACCGGTGCTGCTGCTCGACGAGCCGACCAGCAACCTCGACGCCCGCAACGAGGCGGCGCTGCGCCGGGCGATCGACGCGGTCGCCGTACGGCGCACCCTGCTGATCGTGGCGCACCGGCTCTCCACCGTCGTGGACGCCGACCAGATCGTGGTCCTCGACGGCGGCCGGGTGGTCGCCACCGGCACCCACGACCAGCTGACCACCACCAGCCCGCTGTACCGGGAACTGGCCACCCACCAGCTCCTCGTCACCTGACCGGCGCAGGCCGGCGGGCGGGGCGGGGGACACCCCGGCGCGGCGGGCGCGGACCGGGAAGCGCCGGGGGCCTCCGGTCGCGTACCGTTGCCGCTCATGGGTGTGTCGCAACGGTTCAAGAGCAAGTTCCGGCGCTTCCTGCAGCGCCCCGGCACGACGGTGGACCTGGGTCCGCTGGAGAAGCTGCTGCCGGCCATCGAGGCGCGCGAGGAGGAGCTCTCGGCGCTCGACGACGTCGAGCTGACCGAGGCCGCCGGCCAGGCCGAGGGCTACACCGAGATCTGCGCGATCGGCCGGGAGGCCGCCCGCCGCGCCCTCGACCAGCGGCCCTACGACGTGCAGCTGCTCGGCGCGATGGCGCTGCTGTCCGGCAAGGTCGCCGAGATGGCCACCGGTGAGGGCAAGACACTCACCGCCGTCATCGCCGCCTACGGTCACGTGCGGGTCGGCAACGGCCCGGTGCACGTGCTCACCGTCAACGACTACCTGGCCCGCCGTGACGCGCAGTGGATGGAGCCGGTCTACGCCCTGCTCGGCCTCCGGGTCGGCTGGGTCAACGAGGCCTCCACCCCGCAGGAGCGGCGCGACGCGTACGCCTGCGACGTCACCTACGTGTCGGTCAGCGAGGCCGGCTTCGACTACCTGCGCGACCAGCTGGTCACCGACATCGCCGACCGGGTGCAGCCGCCGCTGCGCACCGCGATCGTGGACGAGGCCGACTCGATCCTGATCGACGAGGCCCGGGTGCCGATGGTCCTGGCCGGCGCGGTGCCCGGCGAACAGGACCCGGTGCACGCCGCCGCCGCCCTGGTGCGCGGGCTGCGCAAGGGCAAGCACTACACCGTGGCCGAGGACGGCCGCAGCGTCGCCTTCACCTCCGCCGGCCTGGCCGCCGTCGAGGCCAAGCTCGGCGTCGACCTCTACGACGAGGAGCAGGTCGCGCAGCTCTCCGCGGTGAACGTGGCGCTGCACGCGCACGCCCTGCTGCACCGCGACGTCGACTACATCGTGCGCGACGGCTCGGTGGAGCTGATCGACGAGATGCGGGGCCGGGTGGCCCAGCGCCGCCGCTGGCCGGACGGGCTCCAGGCGGCGGTGGAGGCCAAGGAGGGGCTGGACGCGACCTCCGAGGGCGAGGTGCTCGGCACCATCGCCGTGCAGGCGTACGTCGGGCTCTACCCGAAGGTGTGCGGCATGACGGCGACCGCGGTGCTGGTCGGCGACCAGCTGCGTGAGTTCTTCGGCCTGGAGGTGGCGGTCATCCCGCCGAACACCCCGTGCGTGCGGGAGGACGAGCAGGACCGCATCTACGCCACCCTCGCCGAGAAGGAGGAGGCGCTGGTCGACGAGATCAAGCGCCACCACGAGCGGGGCCGTCCGGTGCTGGTCGGCACCCTGGACGTCAAGGAGTCCGAGGGGCTGGCCGCGGCGCTCGGTGCGGCCGGGGTGCCGAGCGTGGTGCTCAACGCCAAGAACGACGACGAGGAGGCGGCGATCATCGCCGAGGCCGGCGCGTACGGCGCGGTCACCGTCTCCACCCAGATGGCCGGCCGGGGCGTGGACATCCGGCTGGGCGGCAGCGACGGCGCCGACCGGGACCGGGTGGCCGAGCTGGACGGCCTCTATGTGATCGGCAGCGGCCGGCACGACAGCCGCCGGGTCGACGACCAGTTGCGGGGCCGGGCCGGGCGGCAGGGCGACCCGGGCGGGTCGGTCTTCTTCGTCAGCCTGGAGGACGACCTGGTCGCCCGGCACGCCGGCGACACGGTGCCGGCCTCGCCCCGGATGAACGCCGACGGTCTGGTCACCGACCCGCAGGTCGACTACGCGGTGGAGCACGCCCAGCGGGTCGCCGAGGGCGTCAACCACGAGATCCACCGCAACACCTGGCGCTACAGCGTGGTGATCGAGCAGCAGCGCAAGGCCCTCGCGGAGCGCCGCGAGCGGCTGCTCACCAGCGACGTCGCCGCGCTGATGCTGCTGGACCGGGTGCCCGACAAGGCCGGCGAGATGGACGAGGACCTGCTGGCCCGGGTGGCCCGGACGATCGCGCTGCACCACCTGGACCGGCTGTGGGCCGAGCACCTGGCCGAGCTGTCCGAGGTCCGCGAGGGCGTGCACCTGCGGGCGTTGGGCCGGCTCGACCCGCTGGACGAGTTCCACCGGGCGGCGGTGCCGGCGTTCAACGACCTCGTGCCGGAGATCGAGCGGCGGACCATCGCCACGTTCACCGAGACCGAGTTCGACGAGGACTGGGAGCCGGACCAGGCCCAGCTGGTGCGGCCCAGCGCCACCTGGACCTACCTGGTGCACGACAACCCGTTCGGCTCGGAGCTGGACCGCCTGATCGCCTCGGTCGGCCGGCGTCTGAGCGCCGCCCCGCGCTGAGCCCGACCCGCTGCTCCGCCCGCCCCTCCCGCCCCGTACCGGGGACGGGAGGGGCCTGCACGCGCCGTTTCGACCCCACGTGTCGCGGGTAGTAGGGCGGGTCCGGAGAATCGGCAGAGTGCGGAGGATGACGCGGGTGACGACACCGGTTGCGCGTACGACGGCGTACGTGGGGGCCATGGTGGGAGCTGCGGACCGGTGAACCTGGACACGCGGGACCCGGCGGTGGAGACGCTGGGCGTGCTGGAGACGGCCGCCCTGCTCCGGGAGCTGACCGCCGGTCTGATCGCCGTCGTCGACTTCGACGAGGCGCTGGACGCCCTGGTCCGGATCTCACGCGACGCGGTGGCCGGGGTCAGCTGGTGCGGGTTCACCGCCCTACGGGCCGGTGAGCCGGCCGGGGTGGCCGCCTCCGACGCCCGGCTCGCCGGGTTGGACGACCTGCGGCACGGCCCGGACTCGCCGGCGATGGACGCGATCCGCCGCCGCGAGATGATCCTCTCTGAGCACCTGGGCCGGGAGACGCGCTGGCCGGCCTGGACCGGGCGGGCCCGCGACTTCGGGGTGCAGGGCGTGATCTCCGCGCCGGTCGACGTGGACGAGCAGGTGATCGGTGCGATCAACCTGTACGCGGCGGGCACCGACGTGCTCACCCCGCGGCACCAGTTGACCGCGATGCTCCTGGCCGAGCACGCCGGCCTGTTGCTGGCCGCGGTGCGGGACCGGGCCCGGGTGGCCGCGCAGGCCGGCGAACGGGACGCGGCGCTGCTCGCCGAGGGTGTGGTGGGGCAGGCGGTGGGTGTGATCATGACCCAGCGTGGCTGCCCGCCGCAGGAGGCCCTGCAGGTGTTGCGCGGGGCCGCCTCGGCGCTGTCCATCCCGCTGCGTGAGGTCGCCGAGCGGCTGGTCAGCACGGTGTCCCGTGCCCGGGACAGCTGAGCGTGTCGTTTCGTCCCACTGGCGCTCGGGTAGCACCCTGGACGGGTGAGCTGAGCCGACCTGGGGGGAAACGATGCAGAGCCGACTGCGGGTGCAGGGCCATCCGATCCAACCGATGCTGGTGACGTTCCCGTTCGGCCTCTTCGTGAGTGCCGCGCTGTTCGACCTGACCGACGTGCTGGGCGGGCCGGCCTTCCTCGGCGAGGTGGGCTACTGGACGTCGGTGGCCGCGCTGGTGGCCGCCGCGCTCACCACCGTCGCCGGGATGGTGGACCTGTGGGACTCCCCGGGCGACGCCACCCGCCGTACGGCGGTGACGTTCAACCTGGTGAACGCGGCGATGGCCGGGCTGTTCCTGGTGGCCTGCCTGATCCGCGCGGACGCGCCGCAGCGGGGCGCCACCGGCGTGCTGCTCGCCGTGGAGCTGGTCGCGCTGGCCGTCGGCGCGCTCGGGGTGGGCCTGGGGGCCCGGCTGATGCGGGAGTTCGAGGCCGGCCGGGTCGAGGCCGGCACCTTCGACGCCCTGCGCGGTGTCGGCGGGGCGACCGTGGAGATCGTGCGCCCCCGCCCCTGACCGCGCCGCGCCGGGCCGACCGGGAACCCGGTCTCCCGGCTTCGCCGTGGCGGAGCACCGGGCGCGCCGTTCAGGAGTGTGCCTCGGCGTGGTGGTCGGCGAGCACGTCGGCGCCGAAGTCGCTGGCCGGGCGGCGCAGCACGGTGTGCGCGTGGTTGCCGTCGTCGGTGGTGTTGTCGTACTCGATCAGCAGGTCGTCGCCCTGCACCCGGTAGTAGTGGCGCTGCCCGGGACCGGTCGGGCCGGCCCAGGCGAAGTGCAGCCGCCCGCCGCCGAGCCGGCGGGCCTCCCGCGCGGCCAGGGCGGGCGGGAGCCGGTCCAGGTAGAGCGCGACGAGCTGGTCCACCAGGGCCCGGGCGCCGGGTCCGAGCCGGTCGGCGGCCACGCCGAGCGGTTCCAGCGGGGCGTGCACCCGGGCCCGGGTGGCGCTGATGATGTCGCCGGGCGCCTCGTCGGCGACGACGGCGGCGGCGCGTCCGGCGGGGCCCATCGCGTCCAGCAGGGCGCGGCCCAGGTCCTCCTCGATCCCGAGCGGCCGGGACACCGGGCGGCCCGCGTACCGGACGGCGGCCGGGTTGGCGCCGAAGAAGACCGGCGCGGGGGAGACCTGGTCGTCGACGACGGTCATGCTCACCGACAGGTGGTGCCCCTCCACCCGCCACGCCCACGCGTCGTCCCGGGCCGGGTCGCCGAAGACGGCCACCCAGTAGTCGCCGCTGTGTCGTCCCCGCCGCCACCCCTCGGCGCGGTCGAGCACCTCCTCCAACGCGACGATGGCCATCGCCTGGGCGTACGCCGACGGGCTCAGCGCCGTTGCCAGCAGCCGGTGCGCGGCCTTGCGCCCGGCGCGGTCCAGGTCGGCGAGGCAGACCCCGGGCCGGGGCCGGGGCCGGTACTCCAGCCAGCGCCGCGCGGCGTCGTCGTCGAACCGGTGCGCGGCCCCGGCCCGGGCCGGCGCGGTCAGCGCGGCGAGGAACGCCGTGCCGGCGGTGCGCATCTGCTCGGCTACCGGATCGTCCACCGCCCCTGTATACCCGCCGTGGCCGACGCCGCCCGCCCGAGGGCCGTTCAGTCGGTCGGTGCCGCGGTGAGCAGCGCGAGCATCTCCGGCAGGTCGAAGAACCGGGCGGTCTCCACCGCCGACGGGTTGCCGTGCGCCGGGTCGGCGCCCGCGGCGAGCAGGGCCCGGACCGCCTCGGCGTCGCGCCGGAAGACCGCCGCGGCCAGGGCGGTCTGCCCGCGATCGTTGGTCCGGGCGTGGTCGGCGCCACGCGCCAGCAGCGCGGCGACGGTGTCCGGGTGGGCGTGGTACGCGGCCAGGATCAGCAGCGAGTCGCCCTTGTCGTTGGTCAGGTTGACCGGCAGCCCGGCGTCGACCTGTCCGGCCAGTTCCTCGGTCGCGCCCGCGCGGGCCAGGTCGAACATCCGGTGCGCGAAGGCCACCGTCTCGGCGTCGAGTTCTGCGCTCACCGGTCCAGGCTAGTCGTGGCCGGGACGGGCCGTCGCGACACACCCCGTCCCACCATGCGGATAAGCCTACTAAACCTATAGGATTTACCGTCTAAGCTCGGTACGGACCTGCCGCCGCACGACGAGGACCACCCGCATGCACCTGCCCGAGCCCGACCTGCTGGCCGTCGCCCGCCGCCACACCGACCCGGCGAGCTGGCCGGTGCCGCTGTGTTTCGATCCCGCCCAGCGCTGGTACGCCCGGCTCGGCGCGGACGCCGACCACGAGGTCTGGGCACTGAGCTGGCTGCCCGGACAGGGCACCGACCTGCACGACCACGGCGGCTCGTCGGGCGCGTTCCTGGTCCTCGCCGGTGCGCTCACCGAGGAGACGGTCAGCGGCGGTCGGCTGCGCCCGCACCGGCTCGCGGCCGGCACCGGCCGTCGCTTCGGCGCTCGGCACGTGCACGTGGTGACCAACCGCGACGCCGCGCCCGCGGTCAGCGTCCACGTCTACCGGCCGGCGCTGCGCCGGATGACCCGCTACCTGCTCGCCGACGGGCGCCTGCGCGCCGCCGAGGTGGCCGAGGCCGGCACGGCCTGGTGAGAAGAACGCTCCGCCCTGTCCCGGAAGGAACGACGATGTCCCTGATCACCACCCCCGCCGTCGGCCGCCCCGCCCCGCCGCCCGGCTCCCGGGGAATCGACGAGATCCTGGCCGCCGCCCGGGCGCGGCTGGACCGGCTCGACCCGGAGCAGGCGCACGTCGCGTACCGCCGGGGCGCGGTGCTGGTCGACATCCGCCCGGCCGCCCAGCGGGCCGCGCACGGCATCGTGCCGGGTTGCCTCACGGTGGAACGCAACGTCCTGGAGTGGCGGTTCGACCCCCGCTGTCCGGCCCGCCTGCCGCTCGCCGACTCCTACGACCTGCCGGTCGTCGTGCTCTGCCAGGAGGGCTACACCTCGTCGTTGGCCGCCGCCGCCCTGCGCGACCTGGGCCTGCACCGGGCCACCGACGTCGTCGGCGGATTCGCCTCCTGGCGGATCGCCGGTCTGCCCACCCTCGGCCCCACCCCGCCGGTCCGTCCGTCCACCCTCGCGCCGCCGGTGACCGCCGGCCGGCCGTCACGCTGACCGTCGCGCTGCACCGGGCGCGGCGGCACCCGCCGCCACAGGAGGCCACATGTCCGTCGTCGCCATCCCCTTCCGCCCGTACCGGTCCGCCGGTCGACCGCGGGAGGCACGCCCGCCGATCGCCGACGCCGTCGGCCGGCCGGCCGCGCCGACGCTGACCATCACCGTCGACCTCGCTCCCGGCCCGGTCAGTCCCCGGGTGACGCGCCTGCTGGACCTGCTCGGCGAACTGGCCGAGACGGGGGAGGGCCGGCTGCGCCCGGCGGCGGCCGACCGGGCACCGGCGGTCGCCGAGCCGGCGCCACCGCCCGCGCAGCCGGTCGACCCGCGGGCGGTGTGCATCCTGGCCGGCACCCGGGTCGTCCGCCAGGGCGGCCGGGCGGTCCGGCTGACCCGGATCGAGTACGACCTGCTGCTGTTCCTGGCCCAGCGACCGCACCGGGTCTTCACCCGGCTGCAACTGCTGACCGGCGTCTGGGGGTACGAGCACGCCGTGGCTCGCACGGTAGACGTGCACGTACGCCGGCTGCGCGCCAAGCTCGGCGCCGACCTGCCGGTGGTGACCACGGTGTACGGGGTCGGCTACCGTCTCGCCGACGATGCTCTGGTGGAGATCGACCAGACCCGCTGAATCGCCCCCCGGCCACCGCCCGCGCACCCGCCGCCGTCCGCCGCCCCAGGCGGGCGGCGGTGTCCCGCGTCTGTCCCGCCATCGGTACGGCCGTCCGGCCTGGGAGCGTGCCCGGTGGCCGCCAACTGGGCATGAATCACGTCGTTCCGACACGCTGTGTCGATCCGGACGACCAATATGAACCGGGCGGGCACCCCCCGTATCGGGTCAACTCGACGGCTCTGCTGTAATCATCAGGCTTCGTACGCAGAGCGAGCGTCTGGCTCCGATGTGTTCGTCAATTGTCACATTCATGCAACGCAGCCGCCCCTTGACCCTCGCACAGCCGCCGGGAAGCATCGATGAAGCGGCGTCCCGGGCCGTGGGGAGTAACCCGGATCAGCCAAGGAGGACCATGTCGGTCAGCCCCGCTTCGTCGCGCGCCGGATGGCATACGTCCCAGCCCGCTGTTCCCGGTAGACCCCCCGGCGGTCAACGCCGGCCGGTGAACACCGCCGCACCGATGCTCACCGTCACGTTGAACATCCCGCTCGCCTGTGAGGAGTCCCTCACGCCGCCGGCGCGGCGGCTGCTCGAAGCCGCCCGGGAGATGCTGGAGGGCGGTGAGGGCACGATCACCGCGACCGCCGTCGACCGCCGCCCGGACCCGGTCCCGGCCGGCCGGTCCCCGTCCCGGTCGCTGGCGCCCACCATCCCCGTCCTGCACATCCTCGCCGCCTCCCGCTCGGTGCTGCGCGACGGCGAGCCACTGCCGTTGACCCGGCTGGAGTTCGACCTCCTGCTGCACCTGGTCGCGCACCCGCGCCGGGTGTTCACCCGGCTGCAACTGCTCAACGCGGTGTGGGGCTACGAGCACGCCGGGGTGCGGACGGTGGACGTGCACGTACGCCGGCTGCGCGGCAAGGTCGGCGTGGACGTCCCCCTGGTGACCACCGTCTACGGGGTCGGCTACCGGCTCGCCGACGACGCCCGGGTCACCATCGACCGCACCGGCTGACCCACCGGCCCGCCGGCGGTCACGCGGGCCGGCCGGGCACGATGGTCGGATGCGCGTACGTCCCGTCTCCCCGGACCTGCTGGTGGCCGAGCTGACCGACCGGCTCGCCGGCACCGATCCGGCGGGCCGGCTGCGGGTGGCGATCGACGGCGCGCCGGCGGCCGAGCCGGCCGCGTTGGCCGCCGCGCTGGTCGACCCGCTGCGCGCCCGGAGCCGGCCGGCGCTGCACGTCCGCGCGGACGACTTCCTGCGCCCCGCCTCGGTACGCCTGGAGTACGGCCGCACCAATCCGGACGCCTACTACGACGGGTGGGTCGACGAGGCGGGACTGCGCCGTGAGGTGCTCGACCCGGCCGGGCCGGGCGGCAACGGGCGGGTGCTGCCGTCGCTGTGGGACGCGCGGGCCGACCGGGCCAGCCGGGCCGCCTACGTCGAGCTGCCGCCCGGCGGCGTGCTGCTGGTCAGTGGCGCCCTGCTGCTCGGCGGCGGACTGCCGTTCGACGTCACGGTGCACCTGGACGTCTCCCCGGCCGCGCTGGCCCGACGCACCGGGCCGGCCCAGGAGTGGACCCTGCCGGCCTTCGCCCGGTACGCCGCGGAGGTCGCTCCGGCCACCTTCGCCGACGTCGTCGTCCGCCTCGACGACCCCCGGCACCCGGCGGTCGTGGAGGTCGCGGCGGCGGACTGAGAAACGGCCGGGCCGGCCGGTTTGACCCGCCGGGAGCCGGGGTAATCGCCCGGCTCACAGAGCACGGGTGATCACCCGCGCCGAGACGACCATTTGGCCGGGGCCGGCGGCACCGCAACCAGGTGCCCCGTTCGGCCCTCAGAAAGGCAGGCAGCGATGCTCGTCCACGACACGGTCGCCACCGGTCGCCCCGTTGCGGAGACCGACCAGATCCGGCAGTCCCTCCAGGCCCGGTACGACGAGCTGTCGGCGGAGTACGAGCAGGCGGTGCTCCAGAGCCAGGTGCTGCGTCTGGTCGAGGTGGGGGACACCGCCGGCGACGACCAGGCCGACAGCGGCACCAAGACCGCCGAGCGGGACACCGCGCAGTCGTTGCTGCGGACCATCCTGGACCGTCGCGCCCAGTACGAGCGCGCCCTGGCCCGCCTCGCCGAGGGCACCTACGGGTGGTGCGAGGGCTGCTCCGCGGCGATCCCGGTGGAGCGGCTGGAGATCTTCCCCTCGGCGACGAGCTGCGTGACGTGCAAGCAGACCCGGGAGCGCCGGGCGGCCTGACCGCCCCTCGGGTTGCCGGTCGGTCCGGGACGAGGTGGACTTGTCCCATGGGTGACATCCTGGTGGGAACCGCCTCCTGGACCGACCGCACGCTGCTGGACTCCGGCTGGTACCCGCAGACGGCGGACAACCCGGAGAAACGGCTGGCCTACTACGCCAAGCGGTTCCCCCTGGTCGAGGTGGACGCCACCTATTACAACCCGCCGGCCGAGCGCACGTCGACCCTGTGGGCCGAGCGCACCCCGGCCGGCTTCACCTTCAACATCAAGGCGTTCAGCCTGCTGACCGGGCACCCGACCCGGGTCGGTGCGCTCTACAAGGACATCCGTCCGGACACCGACAAGAAGAACGTCTACCCCGACGACCTGCCGCCGCAGGCGTACGAGGAGGTCTGGACGCGTTTCCTCAGCGCCCTCGACCCGCTGGTGGAGGCGGGCAAGCTCGGCGCGCTGCTGTTCCAGTTCCCGCCCTGGTTCACCATCAAGCGGGACAACAAGCAGTACCTGCTGGAGGTGGCGAAGCGCTGCGCGCCGCTGCGCCCGGTCTTCGAGTTCCGCCACCAGTCCTGGTTCGACGGCGACAACGCCGAGGAGACCCTCGGCCTCCTGCGCCAGCACCGGCTGGCGTACGTCGCGGTGGACATGCCCCAGGGGCACCGCTCGTCGGTGCCCCCGGTGCTGGAGGCCACCGCGGACCTCGCGATGGTCCGCTTCCACGGCCACAGCGACAAGTGGACCAGCAAGGACATCCACGAGAAGTTCGGCTACCGGTACTCCGACCGGGAGCTGAAGCAGTGGGCCCCGAAGCTGCGCGAGCTGGCCGACTCCGCCGAGCAGACGCACGTGTTGATGAACAACTGTTATCGGGACTACGCGCAGACCAACGCCGCCACCCTGGCGAAGCTGCTGGACGCGGCCGGCTGACCTCATCCCCGCCGGGTGAGGACGGCTCACCCGCCCGCCGCGCAGCATGGACGGTGCGTGCGGCCGTCCGCCGATGCCGGCCGCCCGAGGGTACGGAGGTGGCCGGACATGACGGTTCGGATGGTGCCGGATCGACGGCGCGGCGCCGTGCTGCACGTCGTCGGTGGTACCGGCGACGGCCGGCGTACGCCGAGGGGCGCGCCGGTCGCGCCGACCCGGCAGTGGCGCGGCCCGTCGGGCCCGCCGCGGCGCGCCGACGATCGACCGTGGCAGACCGAGGTACGGGGGTACCGAGATGGCTGAGCAGCTGCATTCCGCGTTCGAGTCCTCGCTGGACAAGACCAACGTGATCCTGAAGGACATCGAGAGCGCCTACGGCTGGCCCAAGGCGCAGCGCAACCAGTCGTACGCGGCGCTGCGCACGGTCCTGCACCTGCTGCGCGACCGGATGCCGGTGCAGGAGAGCGCGGAGTTCGCCGCGCAGTTGCCGGTGCTGTTGCGTGGCATCTACTTCGACGGGTGGAAGCCCGAGGACGTGCCGGTGAAGCTGAACCGGGACGACTTCCTCTACGAGGTGCGGCAGGGCTTCCCGTACGACGTGCAGGGCGGCCCGGAGCGGGTCGTGCAGGTGGTGCTGGACACCCTGCGCCGGCACGTCACCCAGGGCGAGTGGCAGGACGTGAAGTCCCAGATGCCGAAGGACCTGGCCCGGATCATCCCGTGACACGCGCCGGCCCGGCCCGGGTACGGGTCGGGCCGCGGTCCGCGGCCGGCCGCGCCGGCCGCGGACCTTTCGCGTCCGCTCGGCTGACCGGGACAACGGCGCGTCGCCCCGTCGGCCTACCAGAGGTCGAAGTGGAACACCTCGAACGCGACCCCGTGCCGGACCCCCAGCCGGGTGCCGGTCGGCCGGCTCATCCCCTCCAGGAACTCCTCCGCGTCGAAGCTGCCGTCACCGAGCCCGGTCAGGTACGCGTCGTGCGCCCGCAGCGAGGCCACCCCCCGGTCGAAGGTGGCCGTCACGTCGACCCCGTGCGCGGCCTGCGGGGAGGACGCGGCCCACACCTGGCGGACCCCGTTCCAGGGCGGCGACCCGTCGGTGAGCTGTTCGGGGAAGACCCACCGGTTGCCGGCGTCGCGGACCGCGTCCAGCACCGCCCGCCCGGTGGCGATGTGGTCGGCCTGGTTCAGCGCGTACGCCCCGTCCCAGGTGTCCCGGAAGTTGTTGGTCAGCACGATCTCCGGGCGGTGCCGGCGCACCACCCCGGCCAGTTCCCGGCGCAGCGGCACCCCGTACTCCAGGATCCCGTCCGGCAGGCCGAGGAACTCCACCGTGTCCACCCCGACCAGCCTGGCCGACTGGAGCTGCTCGGCCTCCCGGACCTCGCGGGCCCGGTCGGGCGGCATCCCGTCGATGCCGGCCTCGCCGCTGGTGACCAGGCAGTAGACCACCGTCTTGCCCTGGTCGGTCCAGCGTGCGACGGCCGCGGCGGCACCGAACTCCAGGTCGTCGGGGTGCGCCACGATCGCCAGCGCCCGCTCCCACTGCTCGGTCACCGGTTCCAGCGGTCCCGGCCGGCTCGCCTCGGTCATCGCCACCTCCGTCGTCGGACCCGGTCCATCCTGTCACCACCGGAGACCGCCCGCCGCCCGCCGTGCCGGGCCCGCCCGGCACGGCGCCCGGGGCCACTGGGCGGGCGGACCGTCGAACCGCCCGTATCGGGCACGACGGGCGTCTACCGTGTGGTTAGAGAAGATCGCTGGTGGGGTACCACCCGCTGCACGACGGACCCCGGCGTACGGCGGGGCGGCACATCCGAGGGAGCACGCATGGCACTCAACGACGACGACATGACGACCACCAGCGGCGGCGGCCTCGAGGGCCCGGCCGACGGTGGGGCGACCCCGGGTCACCAGGACGGTGGCGCCGACGGTGGCGCGGAGGGCCCGGCCGACGGCGGTGCCACGCCGGGTCACCAGGACGGTGGCGCCGACGGTGGCGCGGAGGGCCCGGCCGACGGCGGTGCCACGCCGGGTCACCAGGACGGTGGCGCCGACGGTGGCGCGGAGGGCCCGGCCGACGGCGGTGCCACCCCGGGTCACGCCGACGGCGGCGCCGACGGCAGCGCCCGCTGACGGACGCCGTGACGCACATCGACCCGCCGGGCGGCCGCGACGGCCGCCCGGCGGCACCGTCGGCACCGACCGCCGCGCTGGCCCGCTGCGTCAGCGCCGAACCGGCCAAGTTCGCCACCGCCCACTGGGGACGCACCCCGCTGCTGTCCCGGGCCGACGAGCTGCCCAACCCGGCGGGCTTCACCGACCTGCTCAGCCCCGCCGACGCCGACGAGCTGCTCAGCCGGCGCGGTCTGCGTACGCCCTTCCTGCGCATCGCCAAGGACGGCGCGCTGCTGCCGGCGGCACGCTACACCGGCGGCGGCGGAGCGGGCGCCGAGATCGGCGACCAGGTCCTCGACGAGCGGGTCCTCGAGCTGTACGCCGGCGGCGCGACCCTGGTGCTCCAGGGCCTGCACCGCACCTGGCCGGCACTGATCGACTTCACCCGCGAACTCGGCGCCGCGGTCGGGCAGCCGTTGCAGGTCAACGCCTATCTGACGCCGGCCGGCAGCCAGGGCTTCGCCACCCACTACGACACCCACGACGTGTTCGTCCTCCAGGTCGACGGCCGCAAGCACTGGCGGATCCATCCCCCGGTGCTGCCCGACCCGCTGGAGCGGCAGCCGTGGGGCGGCCGGGCCGACGAGGTCTCCGCCACCGCCGACGGCGCGCCCGCCCTGGACGTGGTGCTCGCCCCCGGTGACGCGCTCTACCTGCCCCGCGGCTGGCTGCACAGCGCCCAGGCGCAGGAGTCCAGCTCGCTGCACCTGACCGTGGGCGTGCGGGCGCTGACCCGGTACGCGCTGGTCGAGGAGTTGCTCGCGCTCGCCGCCGAGGACCAGCGGCTGCGCGCCACCCTGCCGTTCGGGGTGGACGTGGCCGACCCGGACGCCATCGAGCCGGAACTCACCGAGACCGTCGAGGCGCTGCGCGACTGGCTGCTGCGCGCCGACCCGACGGCCGTCGCCGCCCGGCTGCGGCAGCGCGCCTGGCCGGCCGCCCGGCCCGCGCCGATCCGCCCGCTGGCCCAGGCCGAGGCCCTCGCCGCACTGGACGAGGACAGCCGGATCGCCCCGCGTCCCGGCCTGCGCTGGCAGCTCACCCCGGTCGGGGACAAGGTCGCGTTGCGGACCTTCGACCGCACGCTCACCCTGCCGGGCACCTGCGAGCCGGCCGTCCGGGCCCTGCTCACCGGCGACGTCACCCGCGTCGGTGACCTGCCCGGGCTGGACGACGACACCGACCGGGTCACCCTGGCCCGCCGCCTGCTCCGGGAGGCGGTGGCGGTCCCCGGCTGACCGGTGGCGCCACCGCTTCCCTCCCCTGTGGGACGCGTCGCGTCCGGGACATCGACCCGGACGACCCGGCCACCCTCACCCCGTACGTCATCTCCACTCCTGCTGTTTGAGTGGCACCGGCCGGCCGGCGCCTTCGGGCGCACGGTCGCCGTGTGCCGGGGATGGCTGGTCGGTCGACGGTTGCCGCTACTGCCCGTTGGACGTCTCGACGCGGTCGATGAGCTGCTTCAGTCGCGCGATCTCGTTGGCGAGCGCGGTGGTGCCGGTGGCGGTGAGGGTGATCCAGGTGCGGCCGCGCCGGCCCTCGTAGCCCTTCTCGACCTCGATCAGACCGGCCGATTCCAGGACGCTGAGGTGCTTGGAGAGGTTGCCGGCGGTCAGCTCGAGGTGGGTGCGGAGGTAGCCGAACTCGACCCGGTGGGCCTCGTGCGCGATGGTCAGGATGCCCAGCCGTGCCCGCTGGTGCACCACCTCGTCCAGCCCGTTGACCGGGTGCCCGGCATCCGGGTCCGGGGTGCCGGGCGCTGTCACCGCTGCCGCCTGCGGGCCGCCGTGAAGAACCCGACCGCGCCGAGCAGCAGCACCGCGCCGCTGATGGCCTGCGGCACCGCGAACTGGGCCTGAAGTCCCCAGCCCGCCAGTCCCCAGCCCTCGTTCATCGGCAGCACCAGCAGCACCAGGGCCAGGTAGGCGAGAGTGAACAGCAGCAGCCCGATGTTGCGCTCGATCCGGGCCAGCACGACCAGCGCGATACCGATCATGCTCCAGGGTGAGACCAGCCGGTCCAGCACCAGCCACCAGTACGAGAGTCGCTGCATCGACTCCGGGTGGCTCGCGAAATACAGGGGCGCGGCTACCCACGCGGCGGTGAAGACGACGGTCGTCGCGGCGCCGGCGATCACGTACGGCAACACCCGGGCACCCAGCCCGCGTGCCCGGGCAGCCCGCACGTAGGAGACGGCGATCGCCGCGTAGGCGAGCAGAAGCGCCGGCGGCCAGTAGTACAGCGCGCCCCGCCGGGCGAATTCGCAGCTGCTGTCGGGGCGACAGCGCACCGTCATGCCGAGCCAGTCGAACGGGATCCCGACGAACGTCACTCCGGCCAGCACCAGCAGCGCGACCCAGGTCATCCGTTGATCGACGCGTACCCGGTGCGCCAGGGAGCGAACCTCGGACAGCAGCCGGCGGGGATCGCCGCCGGCGGATACCGGTTCAGTAGTCATGCCAATAGGTTTCCATAGCAAACCTGTCGGCGCTAGTGCCAGATTGGCGCCCGGCCCGGTCGCGTCGCTGGCGTGTGATCGACCCGGCGTCCCCGACATCGGGATATCGGGGTGGGTGCGACACCCCGAGGCGTCGCACACGAGGTCAGCGGGCGAGGACGAGGCTGAGGATCGTGGTCACCAGGCCGGCGACCAGCACCACCGCCACCGGGCGCGGTCCGAGCAGAGCGTGCCGGCGGTCGGCGAGGACCTTCGCCGGCACCAGCCCGGCCAGCGGCCCGAGCAGCGTCACCACCAGGGCGAGGACCGGAAGGGCGACCGCCAGGTCGCCGCCGTACCGGTCACCCGCCGCCCGGGCCGCGCTCCCCAGGGCGTACGCCACCAGGGCGGCCCCGATCCCGCAGAGCGCGAGCAGCGGGTTCACCGAGCCCGGCAGGTCTCCGGGTTGCCCGGTGCGCCGCAGCAGGTCCCGCACCCCGGCCAGGAGCACCGTCGGATCGCCGGACGCGTCCGGTGCCGGCGCGGGCGGGCCACCGGTCCGGCGGCTCCCGCCGATCCGGGCCCGCAACTCCTGCCACAGCCGGTTGGCCTCGGCGTCGACGCGTTCCTGCTCCTCGCGGGCGTCGACCAGTTCCCGTTCGGCGGCGTCGAGTTGGGCCTGCGCCTCGTCCACCGCCCGGCGGGCCGCCGCGCACTGCTGCTCGTACCAGGCGTGCGCCTCGGCCCGCTGGGCGTGCACCCGCGCGGTCAGGTCGGCCAGCCGGCGGATCTGCGCCGCGTAGGACTCGCTGGTCACCGGTTCGTTCATCGAGACGGTCCGTAGGGGATGATCGTCTGCCCGGTGCGGTGCACCGCCCGGTCGAAGAAGAGTCCCCGCCAGGGGCGGGGGTACCAGTCGGGCCCGCCGGTGCCCGGGTAGAGCGACGTGCCCAGCTCCCCGCCGTGGGTGTCCAGCGCCACCCACGCGCCGATCTGGTCGGTCCGCGCCCCGGAGCCGCCCAGGTCGGCGCGCATCCGGGCCACGCCCCGCCACCAGGCCAGCACGTGGGTCCGCCGCTCCGGGCCGTCGTGCAGGATCCGGCGCAGCCGCTCCAGACCGGTCCGGCCGCCGACCCGGGCGGCCAGGGCGCCGGCGGCCGCGTCGACGGCGAACAGCAGCAGGTAGTGGGGCGTGCCGGCGGCACCGGGCGCACCCAGGCCGTCGGCGGTCTCCTCGACCAGTTCGGCGACGGTCTCCTCGTCGTACCAGGCCGCGTCGTCGAGGTCGTCGTAGAGTGCGCGGGCGACCGGATCGGCGTCCGGGTCGAGGCAGGCGATGGAGAACCGCGCTCCACCCGGGCGGTGCTGCCGGGCCAGCGAGCGGGCCGCGGCGTCGAGCACCGCGCACGCCTCGTCCACCCGGGTGCCCAGCACCGCCAGGTTCCGTCCGGGGGCGCGGGGCAGCCGCAGCGTCGCCGAGCGGGCCTGCACGTCGATGATCTCGCCGAGCAGCGCCACCGGCGCCCGCAGGGTGCCGGTCTCCGGGGCGGTCAGCGCCTGGAAGTCCGGCGCGTCGGCGAGCCGGGGGACGGCGTCGCCGTCGAAGAGCCGGGCCGGCGCGGCGTCCGGCGGACGCATCCGCCACAACCGGTGTTGCAGGTCGCTCCAGGTGTCCCAGTCGCCGGCCGAGGGGATGCGCGCCACCTCGTTGCCCTCGGACATGCCGGACTCGGCATTGACCACCGCGTGGTGCCGGGGCAGCGACTGGGCGGCGTCGTTGCGTTCGGCCAGGATGCGCAGGGCCTTGGGCAGCGCGATCCGCAGGGTGAACTGGGCGACCAGGGCGGGGCGGCCCCACAGCGCCTCGATGCCGCGGACGTCCTGCGAGGCGAGGACCAGGTGGATGCCCTGCGACCGGCCGCGCCGGGCCAGGTCCTCCAGCAGGTCGGCGGCCTCGCGGGCGACCGCGTCCCGGCCGGCCAGCAGCATCTGGAACTCGTCGACCACCGCGACGATCCGCGGCCAGTGCCCGGTCGGGTCGACCGCGCGCAGCTCGGCGAGCTTGGTCACCTCGTGCCGCTTCGCGGCGTCGGCGCGCCGGCGCAGCTCCTCGGCCAGGAACCGCAGCAGGGCCAGGCCGAACTCCCGGTCGGTGTTGACGTTGATGCCGACCAGCCGCATGTGCGGCAGCCAGCTCGGGTCGCGGCGGCCCTGGGCGAACCGGGCGAACGACACGCCCTCCTTGAAGTCGAGCAGATAGAACTCCAGCTCGGCGGGGGAGTAGCGGGAGGCGAGCGCCCCGATCCAGGCGAAGATCAGGTTGGTCTTGCCGGTGCCGGACGGGCCGCCGATGAGCGCGTGCGGCGGGTAGTCGCCGAGGGTGAGCAGCACCGGCCGGCCCTGCGGGCCCTCGCCGATCGGCGCGGTCAGCCCGTGCGCCGAGTCCTCCCGCCACATCTCGTCCACCGGCGGGAGCAGGTCGGTGAAGGGCGTCGGGGTGGGGCCGGCGTTGACCCGGGCGGCCACCATCCGGCAGGTCTCGGTGACCAGCGTCGCCGGGGGCGGCGGGTCGAGGCGTACCGGCAGGTCGCCGACGTGGGCGCCGCCGGCGGCCATCCGCACCCGGGTCACCGTCGGGCCGTCCGGCAGGGACATCCCCCGGACCACCAGGTGCACCCCGCAGGACGCGCCGGTGCGGACGACCCGGTCGAGCTGCCCGCGTTCGTGCCGGGACAGCTCGTCGCCGCCGAGCAGCACCGCCACCCGCCACGGCTCCGGCCGGCGCCCGGTGGCCGCGGCCAGCTCGCGCAGCGAGCCGTGCTCACCGGCCAGCACCGTCTCGTTGATCCGGCGGATCTGCTCCACCAGGTCGTCCAGCAGCCGGCCCAGCCCGCCCGGCCCGACGAAGGTGAGCAGGCCGGCGGTGCCCAGCGGGGCGAAGCCGGCCAGCCCGCCGCCCAGATGCTCGGGGTCGTACCCGACCAGGCGTACCCGGCCCGGCTCGGTCCGCCCGACGGCGCGCAGCAGCAACGCCGAGACGACCGCCTCGGTGCCCGCCCGGTCGTCGCCGGACAGATGCACGTGACCGGCGTCGAGCAGCGGCACCAACGCCGGCACCGGTTCGTCCGGCGCCACCGCCACCGTGCCGACGCGCAGCGCTCCGGGCGGCTCCGCGCGGGTCGCCGGGGTGGGCCGCCATCCCGACCAGTCGGCGGAGGCCGCTCCCGGCGCCTCCCGGCGGGCCGCGTCGGCGGCACGGCGGGCCAGGTCGGCCAGGCGGGCGGCGTGCCGGGCGTCGATCTCGGCCAGCCGGCGGTCGCGTTCCGCGCCGACCCGGGCCGGCACCGCCTCGGCGGCCCGCCGGATCCGGGCCCGCCGCTCCCGGGCGGTGGCCAGCTCGTCCTGCGCCGCGCCGAGCCTGGTCCGGGCCGACCCCACCGCCTCGGCGAGCATCCCACGGACCCGGGTGACCAGCTGGGTGCGCCGGTCAGCCATCGGAGTCCCGGCGTACGTCGGCGATCCGCTCGCGTGCCGCGGCCAGCCGCCGCCGGGCATCGGCCGCCTGCTCCCGACCGGCGGCCGCCCGTCGCTCCCAGGCCGCGTCGCGCTGGCGGACCGCCTCGCGACCGCGCGTCGCGTCGTCGCGTTCCCGGCGGTCCTCGTCATCGCGGCGCTGCCGGTCGCGCGCCTCCTGCCGCTCCCGCTCGGCCTCGGCGGGCAGGTCCCGCCCGAGCCGGTCCAGCAGCACCCCGGCCAACACACCGGCGGTCACCGCCGGGTCCGCGGCGTGCGGCTGCTCGGCCTCGGCGCGCCGCGGTGGGGGCATCCGGCAGACCCGGGTGAGCAGGGTCTCCAGCACCGGCGGCGGCAGGCCCGGCAGCAGGTCCCGGACCCGGCCGTCCAGGTCCCGCCGCAGCCGGGGCAGGTCGTCCGCGCGCGGCGGATGCCCGAGCAGCTCACCGGCCAGCTCCCGGAGCAGCGGCGGGGCCACCGCGGCCAGGCCCAGCCCGACGTCGGCGTGGGCCCGGCGCAGCTCGGTGTGCAGCCGGGCCCGGTCGCCGGAGCGCACCCCGGACACCACCCGCCGCAGCAGCTCGCGGGGCTCGCGGACGGTCTCGTCCGGGGCCTCCGGCGGGCCCTGGAGGCCGCCGGTCAGCTCCGCCACCCGCACCGCCCACCAGCGCGGCGCGGTGGCCGGCCCGGCGGCCGGCGGGGCGGACCCGGGCGGGGGCGCCTCGCGCGGCGCGTCGTGCGCCGGCCGCCGCTGCTCCCGCGGCCCGCGCGGCGTCGGCGCGCCGTCGGACGCCAGTCCGATCGCGGCCAGGTACGCCGCCAGCTGCTCCTGGGCCACCCGCAGCGCGTAACCGGCGGTCTCCGCGTGTTCGGTGGCTGCGGACAGCTCCGGCACCCCCATCGGGTCGGCCGACTCCTGACGTACCCAGCGCAGCCGCTCGGCGGCCTGCCCGAACTTCTCCAGTGCCTGGGCGAGCTGGCCGATCGGCAGCTCGTCGGCGGCGGCCCGGACCTGGGCGCCGAGATCCTCGACGATGGACACCGCGGGGCTCAGAGGGTCGCCACGTAGAGCTGCGCCTGTTCGATCGCGACGAGTGTCGCGGCGAGGCACTCCTCCAGCTCCTGGTTGGCCTGGGTCAGCGACGCCTGGGCCGCCTCCACGGTCTCGTGTCCGCTGCCCTCCAGCGCGCCGGCCAGGGTCTGCTGTGCCTCGGCCAGTTTCTCACCGGCCGCCTGCACGGCGCTCTGGCCGTCGCCGATCTGTTGGAGCGCGACATCGATGGCTGCCTTGAGCTCGGCGACGCTCGCCACGGCGGAACCTCCTGGGGGCGGGGAGGTCTCCATTAGAGCCTATCCGCTCAGGTGAGCAAACATCCGCCCTGTCAGTGTTCCTGCCCCGCTGACCGGTTGTCCACCGGAAGCGCCGGGAGTCCGATTAATGGGACTCCCGGCGGCGGGTGTCCCGGTCCCGCAACCAGCGCGGGCCGTACACCTCGGCGCCCTGCGCGGTGACGCGTTCGCGCAGCTCACGGTCGGCGGTGACGACCAGCCGGCGGCGTTGCGGGTGTGCCTCGACCAGCTCCACCATCGCGTCGTCGCCGGAGTGGTCCGCCGCGAGCACCCGCACCCCCGGCACCGACGGCACGTCCCGCGCCGCCCCCTCCACCACCAGCACGACCTCGACCGGCGGCGGCAGCTCCGGAGGCACGCCGTCGGAGGGCACGGTCAGCAGGGTGTCGCGCAGTCGCGCGGTGGCCCCCGGCCGGTCCCGCCACCAGCCGTCGGGTCGCGATCCCACGACGTTGGCGGCGTCCACGATGAGCAGCGGTGTTCCGTCCATGCCGTCAGCCTGCCACTGTCCCGTCGGATCCGGGGCGTACGTCCCCGCGCGCCGCGACGGCGTTTGTCCGGCCGACCGCCGGGTAGCCCCTGCCGACCGTGCCGCGCGCGGAGAGCGGAGGACAGACATGATGGGACCCGGTGACTTCGGCTCCGATCCGTGGGACGAGTTCCTGGCCCGGTACTTCGGCCGGAGTGAAGGTGGCCGGCGTCCGGCGCACCGGGTCGACATCACGCGACTGATGACCGCCGACGCCCGGGAGATGCTGGCCGACGCGGCCCGCCGGGCGGCCCAGCGGCAGAGCAACGACCTGGACACCGACCACCTGCTCTGGGCGGCGCTGCAACGGGAACCGCTGCGCGACCTGGTCCGGCGTGCCGGTGCGGACCCGGACACCCTGCTCAACGCCCTCGGCGGGCGGGGGGACGGCGCGCCGAGGGGCGAGGTGCCGCCGAACCTGTCGCTCACCCCGGCGGCCAAGCGGGCCCTGCTCGACGCCCACCAGCTGTCCCGGGCGATGGGCGCGAACTACATCGGTCCGGAGCACATCCTCATGGCGTTGCCGCTGAACCCGGAGTCGCCGGCCGGCCGGATGCTCGCCGCCGGCCGGATCCAGCCCGAGTCGTTGCAGGCGGCCAACGCCGAGCGCGGGTCGGCCAACGGCCCCCGGCCCGACCGTGGCACGCCCACGCTCGACCAGTACGGCCAGGACCTCACCGAGCTGGCCCGGATGGACCAGATCGACCCGGTGATCGGCCGGGCCGACGAGATCGAGCAGGCGGTGGAGATCCTGTCCCGGCGGACCAAGAACAACCCGGTGCTCATCGGTGAGGCCGGCGTCGGCAAGACGGCCATCGTGGAGGGCCTCGCCGAGCGCATCTGCGACGGCGACGTGCCGCAGACACTGCTCGGCAAGCGGGTCATCCAGCTCGACCTGGCCGGGCTGGTCGCCGGCACCCGCTACCGGGGCGACTTCGAGGAGCGGTTGAAGAAGGTCATCGACGAGATCCGCGCCCACCGGGAGGAGCTGATCATCTTCCTGGACGAGATCCACACCCTGGTCGGCGCGGGCGGCGCCGGCAGCGAGGGCGGCATGGACGCCTCCAACATGCTCAAGCCCGCCCTGGCCCGCGGTGAGCTGCGGGTGATCGGGGCGACCACGCTGGACGAGTACCGGCGCAGCATCGAGAAGGACGCCGCCCTGGCCCGGCGGTTCCAGCCGGTGTACGTGCCGGAGCCGACCGTGGAGGACACCGTGGCGATCCTGCGTGGCCTGCGCGACCGCTACGAGGCCCACCACCAGGTGCGGTTCACCGACGAGGCGCTGGTCGCCGCGACCGAGCTGTCCGACCGGTACGTCACCGACCGTTTCCTGCCGGACAAGGCCATCGACCTGATCGACCAGGCCGGCGCGCGGGTCCGGCTGCGTACCCGCACCCCGGCCTCGGACGTGCGCGAGCTGGAGACCCAGCTCGACGAGGTACGCCGGGACAAGGAGCAGGCCGTCGCCGACGAGCAGTACGAGAAGGCCTCCGCCCTGCGCGACCGCCTCGGCGAGCTGGAGGAGCGGATCCGGCACGCCCAGGGCAACGGCGACGACTCCTCGCGGGTGCCGTCGGTGGGGCCGGCGGAGATCGCCGAGGTGGTGTCCCGGGCCACCGGCATCCCGGCCAGCCAGCTCACCGAGGAGGAGCGGGACCGGCTGCTGCGCCTGGAGGGCCACCTGCACGAGAAGGTGGTGGGTCAGGACGACGCGGTCACCGCCGTGGCCGAGGCGGTCCGCCGTTCGCGTACCGGCCTGGCCGACCCGAACCGGCCGATGGGCTCGTTCCTGTTCCTCGGCCCGACCGGCGTCGGCAAGACCGAGCTGGCCCGCGCGCTGGCCGAGGCGCTGTTCGGCGAGGCGGACCGGATGGTCCGGGTGGACATGAGCGAGTTCCAGGAGCGGCACACGGTCAGCCGGCTGGTCGGCGCCCCGCCCGGGTACGTCGGCTACGAGGAGGCCGGGCAGCTCACCGAGGCGGTCCGCCGCCGCCCGTACGCGGTGGTGCTGCTGGACGAGATCGAGAAGGCCCACGCCGACGTGTTCAACGTCCTGCTCCAGGTGCTCGACGAGGGGCGCCTGACCGACAGCCAGGGCCGGACGGTCAACTTCAAGAACACCGTGCTGATCATGACCAGCAACCTCGGTTCGGAATTGATCACCGGCACCCAGCGCGCGGTCGGCTTCGGCGCCGGCGAGGGTGGCGGCGGGGAGAGCGACGAGTTGCGCGAACGGCTGATGCGCCGGTTGCAGGAGAACTTCCGGCCGGAGTTCCTCAACCGGATCGACGAGGTGATCATCTTCCGCCGGCTGGAGGCCGAACAGCTGCGCCAGATCACCGGGCTGCTGCTGGAGGAGACCCGCCGCCGGATGCACGCCCAGGACATCCAGATCGAGGTCACCACGGCCGCGACCGACTGGCTGGCCGAGCACGGCTACCAGCCGGAGTTCGGCGCCCGGCCGCTGCGCCGGGTGATCCAGCGGGAGGTGGACAACCACCTCTCCCGGATGCTGCTGGAGAGCGCCGTGTCACCGGGGCAGAAGGTCACCGTGGACGCCCGGGACGGCGGGCTCACCTTCGACGTGTCCGCCGGTGAGCGCGACTACAGCCCGGCGACCACGTCGCATCCCCGCTGACCGGAGGCGGACATGACCGAACCCGAGGAGACCCGGGACGACGCCGAACGGACCGACCCGATCGTGGCCCCGCCGACGGCGAACCCGGCCCGCGTGCAGGTGCCCCCGGAGGGTCCGGGTCGGCAGACCGACGAGCCGGACCCGGCGGCGTCCGAACGCCGCCGGCGAGAGGAGAGCTGATGGTACGGCAGCAGCGGATCGATCCCGAGGTGGACGTGCTCTGGGACAGCTTCCACGAGCGGGTCAACGTGCCGTCGGAGCAGCTGCGGCAGTGGCTGCTCACCCGCGGCTCCGGTGCGGAGGCCTTCGGGCCCAACCCGGACCTCGACCTGCCCGAGCCGGGTCGGCACGTCCTGCGCATCCTCACCAAACGTAAGGTCGATCTGACCCCGGACGACATCGAGACGATGCGGGACACGGTCGACGAGATCGAGAACCTGTTGGCGGCGAAGCCGCCGCGCGGCAACGCCGACGACCAGTGGCGGCACTCCCTGCTCGACCTGGGCCACGACGTCCTCGTCGAACGCTGAACCACAGGTGGCCGGCCCCCAAGGGGGGCCGGTCACTGTGCTCGCCCCCCGGTTCCCGGTCCACCCGCACCACGTCCGTCGATCATGAAGCCGTTGTCGCGACACGCCGGCACCGGCGACAACCACTTCATGATCGACCCCGGGGTGGGGTGGGGTGGGTCAGCCCTGGTCGGGTTCGAGGCTGCCGATGGTGAGGCCGGCGGCGTCGGCGGCGGCCTCCCGGTCGGCCCGCGTCTGGTCCTCGCGGGTGAGCAGGTTGGCGTACTCGGTCACGTCGGCCGGGTCGGGCACGTCCGGCAGGCGGCGCAGGAACGCCTCCATGTCGCGGGCGGCGGCGGTGTGCGCGGCGGCCGCCTGCCGGAGAAGCTCCCGGTCGTCGGCGGCAGGGTAGAGGTCCGTCATGGTGTCCGGGATACCCGGCCGGGGGCGGTTCGCACCGCCACCGGCCGGGCTTTGCCCACGTGCTGCCGCTCAGCCGACCGTGGTCAGCCGCCACCGCTGGTTGGCGGCGCCGCTGCACGTCCACTGGATCAACGCGGCCCCGTCGACCAACGAGTTGCCGTTGACGTCGAGGCAGAGCCCGCTGTGCCGGGCCTTCAGCTCGTACACCCCGGCGGTGGTCGTGGCGACCGCCTGCCACTGCTGGCTGGTCGCGGTGCCGCAGGTCTGCTGCACCACCTGCGCCGCGGTGGCGGTGGAGCCGCCGCTGACGGCCAGGCACTTGCCGCTGTGCACCGCCCGCAGGGTCACCGCCCCGCCACCGGCGTCGACCGCCTGCCACCGCTGGTTGCCGCCGCCGGTCGCCGCCCACTGGTGCACCAGCGCGCCGTCGGCGGTGGAGACCCCGTTGACGTCGGCGAGCTTGCCGCTGTGCTGGGCGGTCAGCGTGTACGTCTTGCCGGCGATCCCGGTCGGCGTGGTGCCCACGCCGGCCCCGCCGAAGGTCATCGAGTCCAGGTCGAACGCGTTGTTCTGGGTGGACCGGAAGACCAGGTAGAGCTTGTGGGTGCCGGCCAGCGCCGCCACGTTCACCGCCGGTTGCTGCTGGTACGAGTCCCACCCGCCGGTGTTCGGCACCGCCTGGGTGGCCAGCAGTTGCCCGGTCGGGGAGTCCGCCCGCAGCTCGATGCTGCCACCGCCGTACGGCGACGACACCCGGAAGCCGACCGTGGCGATGCCCTGCAGGCTCATCGGGTCGAACATGATCCAGTCGCCGTTGCTGACGTCACCGATCCGCTTCCCGCTCTCCGCGCCGGCCTGGTCGATCACCCGGATCCCGGACTGGGCGGTGAAGAACTCGGCCTGCTTGTGCTTGGGTTGCAGGATCGCCTTGCCGTACCCGGTGAGCGCGGCGACGCCGCCCGCCCCCTTGTCCTGGTAGCGGGCGTTGAGGACGTAGAACAGATTCGCCCCGTCGGGGTGCCCGCCGAGCAGGTCGGTGGCGATGGTGCCGGAGCAGCCCGGGTAGTCGGTGGTGCCGTGCTCGTGGTCGTCGTGCCCGAGCGCCGGGTTGACCAGCACCTTCGTGCAGTCGATCGTGCCGTCCTCGGGGTCGGTCACAGAGACCGTGTAGGCGACCTGCTGACCGAAGTCGAGCATGCCCCCGTTGGGCGGGCCCGAGATGGTCACCGTCGGGGCGGTGTTGCCGACGGTGATCGGGACGTTGGCGAAGGAACTGCGCCCGGTGTTGTCCCGGACGGTCAGCTTGGCGGTGAAGGTGCCGTTGGTGGTGTAGGTGTGCGACGGGTTCGCCGCCGTCGAGTCGGTGCTGCCGTTGCCGTCGAAGTCCCAGGCGTAACTGATCGTGTTGCCCGGGTCGGGGTCGGCGGAGCCGGCGCTGGAGAACTGCACGACCAGCGGGGCCTTGCCGTTGGTCGGGGTGCCGGTGGCCTTCGCCACGGGCGCCCGCCCGCCGCTGACGTAGTCGATCCGGTAGAGGCCGGAGTCGTTGTTGCCGCCGCCGAAGTTGGAACCCCACTCCAGCAGGTACAGCGAGCCGTCGGGGCCGAATCGCATGTCCATCGGCTTGACGAAGTTCCCCCCGGGCAGGAAGGGGTTGGTCTTCACCAGCCCACCGGTGTCGTCGAAGTGGATCTCCCGTACGTAGTTGCGGGACCACTCGTAGAAGAAGTGCACCCGGTCGTAGTAGGCCGGGAACTTCGTCGGCGACGGGTTGGCCGCGTCGTACCGGTAGATCGGGCCGCCCATCGGCGCCGACCCGCCCGAACCCATCTCGGGGAACTGCGCCGAGGCGCCGTAGCCGTACCAGATCTGCGGTTTCACCAGCGGCGGCAGCGTGGTCAGGCCGGTGTTGTTGGGGGAGTTGTTGACCGGGTTGGCGCAGTCGAACTTCGGGCCGACGACGCCGGTGTCCGGGTTGTACGGCGCGTACGGCTGGTTGTCGCCGTGGCAGAACGGCCAGCCGTAGTTGCCGGCGGACCGGATCACGTTGAGTTCCACCAGCCCTTCGGGGCCCCGGTTGGTGGTCGGCCCGCTGCGGTCCGGCCCGTAGTCGGCCAGGTTGACCCAGCCGTTGACCGGGTCGACGGAGAACCGGAACGGGTTGCGGAAGCCCATCGCGTAGATCTCCGGGCGGGTCTTCGCGGTACCCGGCGTGAACAGGTTGCCGGCCGGCACGGTGTAGGTGCCGTTCGTCTCCGGGTGGATGCGCAGCAGCTTGCCCCGCAGGTCGTTGGTGTTGCCGGAGGAGCGGGCGGCGTCCAGGAAGCTCTTGCCCGGCCGCCAGTCCAGAGGCGCGTAGCCCTGCCAGGCCGGGTCGTAGTTCGGTGGGCTGTCGTCGCCGGTGGACAGGTAGAGGTTGCCGCCGGGGCCGAAGGCCAGGTAGCCGCCGGTGTGGCCGGGCTCGGGGTGGGTCCGGGACCGGTACGCGGGCACCTCCAGCAGCACCTTCTCGCTGGCCAGGTCGAGCGTGTCGCCGGTGACGGTGAACCGGGACAGCCGGTTGACGTCGGTGGTGCTGGCCTGCGGCGAGTGGTAGAGGTAGATCCACTTGTTGGTGCCGAAGTTCGGGTCCAGCGCCATGCCGACCAGGCCGTCCTCGCCGCCGGTGTACACCGGCAGGGTGACGGCGTTGACGGTGGTGTTGGTGGCCGGCTTGAAGATCTTCACCTGGCCGCCGCGCTGGACGTAGAAGACCCGTCCGTCCGCGGCGACGTCGACGGCCATCGGGTCGACCGTGTTCTGGTCCAGGGAGACCTTCTCGAAGTTGCCCCAGACGGTGCCGCCGCAGTCGCCGGCGGCGACCCCGGCGGCCCACTGGACCCCGCCGAGGACGTGCTGGCGGAACAGCGGCTCGGCGTACGACCCCTTGGCGTGTCCCATCGCGGTGGTCCACACCCGGGCCGCGCCGACCTCGCGGCACCACGAGATCGGGTGGTCCGGCCCCATCGCCCGGCTGCCCGGGTTGTAGGTGCGCTCGTCGGCGGTGACCAGGACGTGCACGTCACCGCGGGGGTTGGCGTCGAAGTTGTACCACTCCTCGCTGCGCTGCCAGCGCTGTGGCAACCCGCTGGTGGAGGGGTGTACCCGGTCGGCGACGTGCGCGGTGCCGGGCAGCACGCCGGGGGAGTGCTCGGGCATGTGGGCGCCGGCGTTGACCAGGTCGTCCCACCACGGGTAGGAGCCCTCGATTCCCATGTCGGTGGCGTTGTGGATCGCCGCGATGCCACCGCCGCCGGCCACGTAGCTCTGCAGGGCCTGCCGTTGGGCGTCGTTGTCCCACACCATGCCGGAGGTCTGGAACATCACCACCACGTCGAAGGTGGCCAGGTTGGCCGGGGTGAAGACGGCGGAGTCCTCGGAGTGCACCACGGTGAAGCCGTGCTGGGCGGCGAGGTCGTTGAACATCGCCACGCCGTCGGGGATGGAGTCGTGCCGGTAGCCGGCCGTCTCGCTGAACAGCAGCGCGCGGAACGGTGCGGCGGCGCCGGCCGGTGCGGCCGGGATAACGAACAGGGACAGCAGCAGTGCCAGGAGGGCTGTCGAAACGAGATGTCGGCGGCGCATGCCGCCTCCTTTCGGGGGACCACGGTGGCGGTGTCCGCCCGGGCGAGTGCCGGGACGGAGGGCGCGACACGCCGCCGAATGGGGTCACCCCCGCGCTCGCCGGTGACGTCGGCCGGGCCGGCGTCACCTCCTGCTCCACAGAGAACGGTGCCCTCGAAATCGACACCAGTCAACGCGCATTTCATTAATCGTGAAATCACTATAAATACCGAGGTAAATGCCGGTGAACAGCCGTCACCGCCGGGCGGGGAGAACCCCGCCCGGCTACCGGCTCCGGAGGATCAGACCCCGGTGGCCGGGCCGATCCGGGCGAGCAGCGCCCGCAGGAACGCCAGACCGCCGGTGGCCAACTTGTCCTGGGTGGGCGCCAATGGACGCCAGATCGCCGCCGCCGTGGCGATCGTCCGGTTCTCCGCGGTGAACGACTCGATGCACAGCGGCCCGTCGTAGCCGACGTCACGCAGCGCCGCCACGATGCCCGTCCAGTCCAGATGGTCGTTGCCGGGCGCGCCCCGGTCGTTCGCGCAGACCTGGACGTGCGCCAGCCGGTCCCCGGCGGTACGGATCGCCGTCGGGATGTCGCGCTCCTCGATGTTCATGTGGAACGTGTCCAGGGCCAACCCCAGTCCGGGGATGCCGTCGACCACCTCCAGGGCCTGCTCCGTGGTGTTCAGCAGGCTCGTCTCGAACCGGTTCAGCGGTTCCACGGCGAGCGTCACACCCGCCCCGGCCGCCTCCTCGGCCAGCGGTCGGAGCCGGTCGCGCAGCGTGCGGACGGTCGCCGCGCGGGCGTCGGCGTCGAGCAGCCAGGTCCGGCCGACCGGCGCGTACATCGGACCGGCGACCACGCCGGCGCCCACCCGGGCCGCCACCCGGACGCAGTACCGGAGGTAGTCCCCGGTCCGGCGGACCACCTCCGCGTCGTCGGTCACCAGGTCCCGGTCGGCGGACATGACCGCGCAGACCGTCGCGCCGAGCCCCAGGCCGGCGAGGAGGTCGGCGGCCCGGTCCGGGTCCCAGTCGCCCGGTGACTCGACGGGCAGCTCGATGACGTCGAAGCCCCACGCGTGGATCCGCGGTGCCAGCGCGGCCAGCCGGGCGTCGGTCAACGGCGAGACCCAGATCCAGGTGTTCGCGCCGATCGGGTGCACGTCGCTCCTCGTGGTCGGTCGGGACGCGTCCGGAGCCGGACGCGCCGGACGGTGCGGGCGCGGGCCGAGGAGGTCGGCCCGCGCCCGCCACGGGCTACTGGTCGCCCCCCCAGTTCTGCGGGAAGCCGGGCATCTTCTCGCAGCCACAGAGCGCGTAGTGCAGCGGCGGGAGCTGCGGCAGCACGTACTGGCCGAGGTTCTCCTCGGTGATCGTCGGCTGCGGGAGCACCCACTCCTTGGGCACCTGCTTGCCGGCCAGGATGTCCAGGGCGGCCACGATCGGCGTACGCCACTGGTAGGTCGGGTACGTCGGCGCCACGGCGGTGAGCTTCTTCTCCTGCCACAGCCGCAGGAAGTCCTGCTGGTCCTCACCGGTGATGACCGGCACCTTCTGGCCGGCGTCCTCGAACGCCTCGGCGGCCGCCACCGAGGTGGCGCCGGCGTCCATCCAGACGCCGTCGATGCTGCCGTGGCGCTCCAGGTAGTCGTTGACGATCGTCTTGACCTTGGCGGCGTCGCCGTCGGTGAACTCCACCCCGACCACGTCCACGTCGGCCTTGTCGAAGATCACCTTGGCCGCCGCCCAGCGGGTCTCCAGCACGTCGACCCCGGGCAGGATGCGCAGCGCGAGGATCTTGCCGTCCTTCTTCACCTTGTCGGTGAGGAACTCCGCCGCGGTGGCGCCGAAGGCGTACCCACCGATGGGATGGATGAAGGTGACCGGGCAGT
Source organism: Micromonospora endolithica (assembly GCF_003626595.1). Lineage (GTDB taxonomy): Bacteria > Actinomycetota > Actinomycetes > Mycobacteriales > Micromonosporaceae > Micromonospora > Micromonospora endolithica. Next base: position 543,422 of record NZ_RBAK01000003.1, read on the forward strand.
CGGTGTTGACGCCCCGGTCGAAGACGATCACCGGCAGGCCGGCCTGGCACGCCTTCTCCACCGCCGGGGTCAGCGCGGCGGTGGTGTTCGGCGAGACGATCAGCGCGCTGCACTTCTTGCTGGCCAGCAGACCGTCGATGTCGCTGATCTGCTTGTCGTCCTTGCCCTCCGCGTCGACCGCGGTCAGGGCGGCGATCTCCGGGTGCAGCTTGGCCTCGGCCTGCATGGTGGTCCACCCCACCACCCGCCACGGGTTGTTGACCCCGGCGTTGGAGAAGCAGATGGTGTGCTTGCCGGCCTTCTTGTACTTCGCGGTGTCGACGAGCTGCGGGCTGATCGCCTGCAGCCAGGGCTGGTCGGCCGGCCCGGTGGGGGTGACGGCACGCTGGGCGATCTGCTCGTCGTAGTCGGCCTGGACGAAGAACGACGACTGTTGGCCGGTGCCGCTGCCCGCCGGGCCGTCGTCGCCGCCCTCCTCGGGCGCGGTCGAGGTGCAACCGGTGGCGAGCAGCGCCGCGGCGCCGCACACCGCCAGCATGGTTCGCAGTGGATGTCTCATGACTTCTCCCTCGCGACGGGTGGCGGCGCGGCGTCAGCCGGACCGGCGCAGCCGGTGAGCGGCGTACGCGGCCGCGCCGATGATGATCAGGCCCTGCACCGCGTCACGAAGCGACTTGGCCAGGCCCAGGAGGTTGAGCAGGGTGAATACTGATTGCAGGGTGAGCGCACCGGCCAGGGCGGCGCCGACGCTGCCGCGGCCCCCACCGAGCACCGCGCCGCCGAGCACGACGGCGGCGATGGCCTGGAACTCGTAACCGACACCGGCCTCGGCGGTGACCCCGGTGAAGCCACCGAGGAGAACCCCGGCGACCACCGCCGAGAGGCCGGAGATGACGAACGCCGCGGTCCGGACCCGTCGTACGTCGACCCCGGACAGGCCGGCGGCACGCGGGTTGCCGCCGGCGGCGTACACCTGGTGGCCGAAGCGGGTGTGTGACAGCAGCAGCCACAGGCCGACGCCGATGGCCACCAGGATCAGCACCGCGTACGGCAGCTGGCCCAGCCCGGGGATCTCCACCCCGAAGCGGCCGAACTGGCGGAAGTTGTCGGCCAGCGAACCGCGCGGGGCGCCGCCGGACCAGAGGAAGACCGCGCCGCTGAGGACCAGCAGCATGCCCAGCGTGGCGATGAAGGAGGGCACCCGCAGCCGGGTGGTGACCAGGCCGTTGACCAGACCCACCAGCGCGCCACCGGCGAGCAGCAGCGGGATGAGCCACCAGGTGTTGCCGGCGTCTCCGTCGGAGAGCCGGGCGGCCACCACCACCACGGCCGTGACCAGCGCGCCCACCGAGAGGTCGAACTCGCCGGCGATGATGACGAAGACCTGACCGGCGGCGAGCACCGCCAGCGGCGCGCACCGGCGCAGGAAGGCCAGGAACGGGGCCGGCTCGACGAACGTCGGGTTGCGCCAGGCGATCAGCACGATCACCGCGGCGAGCACCAGCCAGATCGGCGGTACGGCCCGCAGCAGCCGCCAGGCCCGCGAGGCGGACCGTTCCGGGGCCGCCGTAGCCGGCGGCGGAGCGGTCACCGTCATCAGAACACCTCCTCGTCGCGCCGGTTGCGTAGCGCGTAGAGCGCCACCGCCCCGACGATGATCACGCCGCGGATCAGCGTCTTGAGGAAGGCGTTCACCTCGAACTCGTTGAACACCTGGTCGACCACGGCGAGGATGAGGACACCGGCCAGGGTGCCGGCGACGGTCCCGCGGCCGCCGGCCAGCGCGGTGCCGCCGACCACGGCCGCGGCGATCGATTCCAGGTCGTACCCGCCGTCCGGGCCGACCCACGGCGCCCCCGAGCGCAGCCGGCTGACCAGGAACAGCCCGGTCAGCACGGCGGTCAGGCTGCACAGCACATGGGCGGTGACCACCACCCGGTCGGTCCGCACCCCGGAGAGCCGGGCCACCTCGGCGCTGCCGCCGACGGCGTAGAGGTGGTAGCCGAAGCGGGTCCGGCGCAGCGTGTACCAGGCGAGCGCGACCACGGCCAGCAGCAGGAGCACCGCCACCGGTACCGGACCCAGGGCGTTGTAGCCCAGCGCCTGGAACTCGCGGGGGACCGAGCCGGTGAAGTTGGTGAAGAGGGCGTTGAGGATCCCGCTCATCACCAGCGAGGTGCCGAGGGTGGCGATGAACGCGTTGATCCGCAGCCGGGTGATGACCAGACCGTTGACCAGGCCCACGCCCACGCCCAGTGCCAGCGTGACCGCGATGCCCAACGCCATCCGGTCCGGGTCGCCCTGCATGACGAACGACGCGCTCACCGCCGTCACGCTGACCATGTAGGCCACCGACAGGTCCAGCGAACCGCCGATCAGCACGATCGTCTGACCGACCGCGACCAGACCCAGCGCGACCGACCGGACCGCCATGTTCTGCAGGTTGTCCACTGTCATGAACTGGCCGCCGTTGAGTTCGACGAGCAGCCAGGCCACCGCGAACACCCCACCGAAGACGAACCAGACCGGTGCGCTGGACGAGCCCGTACCCGGCGCGGCGAGCCGCAGCGGGGCGGACGGTGACATCGTGGAGGTGGTCATGCCGCACCGCCGTCCGCGACCGCGCCCACCCCGACGCCGGAACGGTCGGGTTCGCCGGTGGCCAGCAGCATGATTTCCGCCTCGCTCGCGTCGGCCGGCAGGACGCCGGCCACCGTGCCCTGCCGCAGCACCACGATCCGGTCGGCCATGCCGATCACCTCGGGCAGCTCGGAGGAGATCATCAGGATCGCCGCGCCGGCCTCGGCCAACTCCCGCATCAGCTCGTGGATGCTGGCCTTCGCGCCGACGTCGATGCCCCGGGTCGGCTCGTCGAAGATGAGCACCCGCGCCCCGGTCGCCAGCCACCGGGCCAGCACCACCTTCTGCTGGTTGCCACCGGAGAGGTAGCGGACCTCCCGGGCGGTGGAGCCGCGCAGGTCGACCCGGTCGAGCAGCGCACCGAGCCCGACCCGCCGGGTGGGGCCACGGCCGAGCGCGCGGACGGCGAGCAGGCTGTTATCGCGGACGGACAACTGGAGTACCAGCCCCTCGCTCTTGCGGTCCTCGGTGAGCAGTCCGATGCCGCAGCGGATCGCCTGCCGGGGCGAGCGCAGCCGGCGTGCCCGCCCGTCGACCTCGAGCCGGCCGGTGGCCATCCGGGTGGCGCCGAAGAGCAGCCGGGCCAGTTCGGTGCGACCCGAGCCGGCCAGCCCGGCCAGTCCGACGATCTCACCGGAGCGCAGGTCCAGGTCGATGTCGTGCAGCATCCCGGCGCCCGCGCCGCGCACCGACAGCCGGACCTCACCGATGCGCTCCGGTGTCGCCCGGGGCGGGTAGTAGTGGTCGAGGTCGCGACCCACCATGAGGTGCACCAGCCGGCGGGTGTCCACCTCGGCGGTGCGGACCGTGTCGACCCGCCGGCCGTCCTTGAGCACGGTGATCCGGTCGGTAAGGTCGAAGATCTCCTTCAGCCGGTGCGAGATGTACAGCACCGTCAGGCCGTCCGCGCGTAACCGGCGGATCCGGTCGAAGAGCGCGTCCACCTCGTGCGGGGACAGGGCCGCGGTGGGCTCGTCCAGGACCAGCACCCGGGGCCGGAAGGACAGCGCCTTGGCGATCTCCACCAGCTGCTGCTGGGCCACCGGCAGCCGCCCGACCAGGGCGCGCGGCGAGATCACGTCGTCGGCGTGCAACGCGGCCAGCAATCGGGAGGCGTCCCGCTCCATCGCGGTACGGTCGACGCCGACGCGGCGACGCGGCTCCCGGCCGAGGAAGATGTTCTCCGCGACCGTCCGCTCCGGAAGCAGGTTGAGTTCCTGGTGGACGATGCTCACCCCGGCGGCCAGGGCCTGCCGGGGGTGGTGGAAGCGCACCGGTGCCCCGTCGAGCTCTATCCGCCCGGCGTCCGGCTGGTACACGCCGACGAGGATCTTCATCAGCGTGGACTTGCCCGCGCCATTCTCGCCCATCACCGCGTGGATCTCGCCCGGGCGGCACTCCAGCTGCACGTCCTGCAGCACCGGTACACCGAGGAAGCTCTTGTCGATGCCGTACATGCCGAGCAGGATCTTGTCCTGCGGCTCGATGCCATCCGCCATCCGCGTCCCCTCGCGACGATCGACGACCGTGGAATCGAAGATTAGGCATTGCTTCGACGTCGTGTAAAGCAAAGTTCAGTTCTTTGCGTCATTACTTTTGCATGTTCAGCCGAAAGTATCGGGTGGGCGCGGCGAAAGGGGATCAATGTCCCGAGAGGAGGGTTCGCGGCTTTGGCGAGGATGGGAGAGCGGCGGGTCAGACGCCCGAGGGCTGCCGCACCCCGAAGCCCGGATTGCGCAGCAGCCAGGCCAGGTACGCCGGGTGCGCCGCCAGCGAGTCGGCGTACGCGGCCAGCGCGGACTCCAGCACCAGGTCGGCGACCCCGGCGGCGGGGGACTCCGGGTGCCAGCCGAACATCAGCCGCCAGCGCAGCGGTGTCCCGGCCAGTCGCCGGGTGACCTGCCCGGCCACCGGCCGGAAGGTGGCCTGGCACAGCGCGATCCCCTCGCCGGCGTCCACCAGGTCCAGGCAGCCGCGGATGTCCGCCTCGTAGACCTTGCGGGGGGTGAAGCCGGCGCGGGCGCACGCGGCGGCGAAGCAGTCGCCGAAGCAGCCGTCACCCGGCGCCGCCACCCACTGCTCGTGCCGCAGGTCGGCCAGGGCGATCTCGTCGGCGCCGGCCAGCGGATGCGACTCGGGCAGCAGCACGTGCACCGGGTCGATGGACACCTCCCGCCAGCACAGACCGGACTCCGCCGACGGCGCGGAGTCGCCGCACACGCCGGTGAGCGCGAAGTCCAGCCGCCCACCGGCCACCAACTGGGCCAGTTCGTCGACCGACCAGGAGGCGTACGTGGTGATCTGGGCCTGCGGCTGCTCGGCGGCCAGCCGGTGCACCAGCCGGCCGAGGATCGGGCTGTTCACCCCGCCGAACCGGTAGCGCCGGGGCGCGTCCCCGGCCCCGGCCAGCCGGGCCGCCTCGTCCTGCAGGCCCTTCATCGCCGGCAGCAGCACCCGGGCCCGGGACAACACCAGCTCACCCAGGGCGGTCGGCCGAGCGCCACGCCGGTCGCGTTCGAACAGCGGGCCGCCCAGTGTCCGCTCGATGCGCTGGAGCTGTGCGGTCAGCGCCGGCTGGGCGAGGCCCAGGGTGGAGGCCGCCTTCGTCACGCTCCCCGTCTCGGCGATCGCGCAGACCACCCGCAGGTGTCGCAGCTCCAGGTTCATGCGAATGACGGTAGGGCCGGCACGCGGCCTGGCGGAAGAGGCCGGACGGATCAACGATTCCCGATATGAGTGTGACCGGTCACGTGTCACCGGCCGATGGTTCCGTCAGATCCCGAAGGTACGTGGGTCGGCCGGTCACCGCGTCGCGCAACTTGTCCACCACACCCACCGCCGGCTCCACGATCCGGTTCCACGGCGGGGTCGCCGGGGTACCCGGGTGCGGCCGGGTCGGTGCCGCCTCCTCGGCGATCTCCAACCGGTTGCCGAGCCGGATCAGCTCCTCCGGGGTGGCCGCCCCGCGCAGCGCCGCCACCAGCGCACCGACCTCCTCGACGTGCCGGTGCACGCGCGCGGCCACGTCGCCCAGACCGTCGGCGGGCAGCCCCTTCAGCGCGGCCAGCAGCGCCGCGTCCGCGTCGATCGTCGCGTCCACCCGGTCACCGGCGTCGGGCAGCGCGGCCCGAACCGCGGGCAGCAGGTACTGCTCCTCGGCGGACAGGTGCCGGGACAGCGCCGCGGTCAGCACGCTCAGGGCGTCGTCCGCCGCTCTCGTCGCGCCGGCCGCGTCCGCGCCGCCGGCCGTATCCGCGCCGCCGGCCGCCTCCGTCCCCGGGGCGGTGAGCCGCCGTACCAGCTCCGCCAACTGCCGGTGCTCGGCGTCGACGATGTCGGCGACGCTGCGGCCGCCGGGTCGGAACCGGTCGTCGGAGCCGGTCGGCGGCAGCGGCGGCAGGTGGACGCTCATGGTGCCCTCCTCGGTGTGGCGGGCGGTGCGGTGGGCGGGTCGGTCGGGACCGCCGGTACCCGCCGGCGCGACCCGCGAAACCGGGCGGTGGACGGGGCGCGTCCGGCGACCCCGCCGACTGGTAAGAAGAAGCGATGACGAGCGACGCTGACTCCGCCCACCCCGCCCCCACCGACGAGGTCGTCGACCTCTGCCGCGACCTGCTGCGGATCGACACCACCAACACCGGGGACAACGACACCAGCGTCGGTGAACGGCGGGCCGCGGAGTACGTGGCGGAGAAACTCGCCGAGGTGGGCGTCGAGTCGGTCCTGCACGAGTCCGCGCCGGGCCGCGCCAACCTGGTCGCCCGGATCCCCGGCGCCGACCCCGGCCGGGACGCGCTGCTCGTGCACGGCCACCTCGACGTGGTGCCCGCCGACGCCGACGAGTGGTCGGTGCACCCCTTCTCCGGCGAGCTGCGCGACGGCTACCTCTGGGGTCGGGGCGCGATCGACATGAAGGACTTCGACGCGATGGTGCTGGCCGTGGTGCGGCACTGGCAGCGCACCGGCGTCCGCCCGCCGCGCGACATCGTGCTCGCGTACACCGCCGACGAGGAGGCGGGCAGCGACTACGGCGCGCACTGGCTGACGCAGCACCACCGGGACCTCTTCGACGGCTGCACCGAGGCGATCGGCGAGGTCGGCGGTTTCTCGTACTCCGTCGACGACACCCAGCGGCTCTACCTGATCGAGACCGCCCAGAAGGGCATCGACTGGCTGCGGCTGCACGCCCGGGGCCGCCCCGGGCACGGCTCGATGGTGCACGACGACAACGCGGTGACCGCGCTCGCCGAGGCGGTCGCCCGGATCGGCCGGCACCGCTTCCCGGTGGTGGTCACCGACACCGTACGGGCGTTCCTGGAGGAGGTCTCCGACGTGCTCGGCATCGAGCTGGACCCGGAGGACCCGGAGACCGCCATCGCCAAGCTCGGACCGATCGCCAACCTCATCGGCGCCACCATCCGCAACACCGCCAACCCGACCCGGCTCGCCGCCGGGTACAAGGACAACGTCATCCCCGGCCGGGCCACCGCCACCATCGACTGCCGCAGCCTGCCCGGCCAGTCCGAGCTGCTGGAGCGGCAGCTGCGTGAACTGGTCGGCCCGGACATCGCCATCGAGTACATCCAGCGCCAGCCCGCGCTGGAGACCACCTTCGACGGCGACCTGGTCGAGGCGATGTCGGCCGCGCTGCGCGCCGAGGACCCGGGTGCCCGGCCGGTGCCGTACATGCTCTCCGGTGGCACCGACGCCAAGGCGTTCTCCCAGCTCGGCATCCGCTGCTTCGGGTTCGCCCCGCTGCGGCTGCCGGCCGACCTGAACTTCTCCGCCTTGTTCCACGGCATCGACGAGCGCGTTCCGGTCGACGGACTACAGTTCGGCGTGCGGGTTCTCGACCGGTTCCTCCGCACCTGCTAGCGCCCGTCCGGCACCTTCAATCCGGCCCGGCACGCCCACCCGAAGGGACTCACCCACATGACCGACCAGCACGGTGAGCTGGACGCCGCCCTCGAGCGCGTGATCGAAGCGGCCCGTCACCACCTGGCCGCCGTCCGCGCCGCGCAGGGCCGCATCGACGACGACGACGTGTGGCAGGCGTACGTCGCGCTGAACAACGCCTCCTACGCGTACGACGAGCAGTTGATGGACGCCTTCGGGGAGGTCACCCCGTGGGACGTCGACGCGATCGACCCGGACGAGGCCGACCGGCGCTTCGGCGGCGACGGCGTGGAGGCCACCGACCCGCACCCGCGGGTCATCTCGGTGCGCCAGCGGCGCGACTACCGGGTGCCCAGCGTCTCGGCGCTGCTTCAGGTGGCCGAGGCCGCCCGGCGGGCCGGCACGCCGGAGGAGGACGAGCCGGCCCCGGTCGAGGGCGTCGGCGAGGCGGTGCTGGAGCTGTTGCAGAGCGGCGACGGCTCGCTCGGCGCGCTGGACGTGCCGGAGCTGGAGCCGCTGGACGGCGTGGTGATGGTCAGCGAGGTCGGCACGCCGGTCGACCTGGAGTCCTTCGACGACGACGACCCGGTGGGCCCGTTCCAGCCGGCGGTGGACGACCGGCTGGTCGGCCGCCTCGACGAGCACTCGTTCCTGGAGTCCGACGAGCACGACCACGACCACGCGTACTGACCGGCCCCCGCCCGTCGGGCGGCGACGCCCCGGGACCCGGACCCGTGTGGTCCGGCCCCCGGGGCGTCGGGCGGTCGTCAGTACGACAGGCCCGGCTGCGGCTGGTTGACCCGGCGACGCCGCAGCACGACCTGCCGGGTGCCGTCCCGGAACAACCGCACCCGGGCCAGCTCCCACCCGGAGAACTCCGCCTGGATCGCCAGCTGCACCGCGGCGGTCACCCGGTCCACGTTCGGCGGCAGCCGCAGCGGCGCGTACTCGTAGTCCATGAGCCCTATGCTGCCCAGCCCGACGCCCCCCGCGCCACCCCCGGTCGAGTGACCCGCGCCGCCCCGGCGGGCGACGCGGGGCGGGTCAGCCGTCGCGTTCCGGGTAGCCGACCGGGACGGCGGAGACGTCGTCCAGCGCGGTGACGATCTCCTCGGGCAGCGTCATCCGCTCCACCTGGAGCGCGCCGAGCAACTGCCCGACGGTCCGGGCGCCCAGGATCGGGGCGACCACGCCGGGCCGGTCGCGGATCCAGGTCAGCGCCACCTCCAGCGGCGACACCCCGAGGCCGCCGGCGGCGGTGGCGACCGCCTCCACGATGCTGGAGCAGCGCGGCTCCAGGTAGGTGGCGACGAAGCGTTCGAAGTGCGGCGAGGCGGCCCGGGAGTCGGCCGGCCGACCGTGCCGGTACTTGCCGGTCAGCACCCCGCGACCCAGCGGCGACCAGGGCAGCACACCGAGCCCCAGCGCCTCGGCCGCCGGCAGGACCTCCCGTTCCACCCCCCGCTCCAGCAGCGAGTACTCCACCTGGGTGGCGACCACCGGCGCGCGCCCCGGCCAGGCGGCCTGCCAGGCGGCGGCCCGCGCGGTCTGCCAGCCGGAGAAGTTCGACACCCCGACGTAGCGGACCCGCCCGCTGCTCACCGCGTGGTCCAGCGCCGCCAGGGTCTCCTCCAGCGGGGTGTCCGGGTCGTACCCGTGCACCTGGAACAGGTCGACGTGGTCGGTGCCGAGCCGACGCAGCGAGGCGTCCAGCGTACGCAGCAGGTGCCCCCGGGAGGTGTCCCGGCGCCGGCCGCCGCCCGGCCGCACCCCGGCCTTCGTGGCGATCAACAGCTCGTCGCGGGGCACCAGCGAACCCAGCAGCGACCCGATCACCGACTCCGCGTCGCCGTCGCCGTAGACGTCGGCGGTGTCGATCAGGTTGCCGCCCGCGTCGAGGTAACTCTTGAGCTGGGCGGCCGCATCGTCGGCGTCGGTGTCCCGGCCCCAGGTCATGGTGCCGAGCGCGAGCCGCGAAACCGCCAGCCCGCTTCGGCCGAGCGGTCGCTGTTGCATGGGTGAACCTTATTTCGAACGGCGGCTCGCCGATATCCTCGCGCCCGTCGAGTCTGCTCTCCGACCCGACGATCCGCGCACCCGGGTCGCCCGAACAGCCGGTACGCCACCGCCGCGGGCCCGGCGTACGCCCGCCGCGACCGCACGCCGGGCGGCCCGGCGGCGGCGCGGGCCGGAATGGGTGAGCCGGTGATCGGCGCGGCCGCCGGCATTGCGTAACCTGATGCGACCTGTGGTGCGGATGGGGGAGGACTAGTGCGACTCGGGCTCAGCCTCGGATACCAGACGGCGTGGAGCACACCGGCCGATCACCTGGCGCTGGCCCAGGAGGCGGACCGGCTGGGCTACTCGGTGGTGTGGGCGGCGGAGGCGTACGGCTCCGACTCGCCCAGCATGCTCGCCTGGATGGCCGGTCAGACCTCGCGCATCGACCTGGGCAGCGCGGTCATGCAGATCCCCGCCCGGACCCCGGCGATGACCGCGATGACCGCCGCGACCATCGACGCCCTGTCCGGGGGGCGGTTCCGGCTGGGCCTCGGCGTGTCCGGCCCGCAGGTCTCCGAGGGCTGGCACGGCGTCCGGTTCGGCAAGCCCCTCGCCCGGACCCGGGAGTTCGTCGACATCGTGAAGATGGCGGTGGCCCGCAAGGAGGTCAGCTACGACGGCGAGTTCTACACGCTGCCGCTGCCCGACGGCCCCGGCAAGGCGTTGCGGCTGGGCTTCCACCCGCCGCGCGAGGAGATCCCGATCTACCTGGCCGCGGTGGGCCCGAAGAACCTGGAACTGGCCGGCGAGATCGCCGACGGCTGGCTGGCCGTCTTCTACGCGCCGGAGTTCGCCGAGGAGCAGCTCGCCTCGGTGCGGGCCGGCCGGGCGAAGGCCGGCAAGGAGCTGGCCGGCTTCGACGTGGTCCCGTCGGTCCCGGTCGTGGTCGGCGACGACGTCGCCTCCTGCGCCGAGCTGGTCCGCTGGTACGCCGCGCTCTACGTCGGCGGCATGGGCAGCCGGCAGCAGAACTTCTACAACCAGCTGGCCACCCGGATGGGCTACGGCGACGCCGCCCGGGAGGTGCAGGACCTCTACCTGGCCAAGCGGCAGCGCGACGCCGCCGCCGCGGTGCCGATGGAGTTCATCGACCGCACCTCGCTGCTCGGCCCGAAGGAGCGGATCGCCGAGCGGATGCGGGAGTACGCCGCCGCCGGCGTCACCACGCTGTCGGTGACGCTGTTCGTGGCGGACCGGGACAGTGGCGTGCAGACCCTGCGTACCGTCGCCGAGGCCCTGGACCTCTCCGGAGTCGGCGAGTGAGCTGGGTCGAGGCCATCGTCCTGGGTATCGTCCAGGGGCTCACCGAGTTCCTGCCGGTCAGCTCGTCGGGGCATCTGCGGATCACCTCGGCGATCTTCTTCGACCAGGACGCCGGGGCGTCGTTCACCGCCGTGACACAGCTGGGCACCGAGGCGGCGGTACTGATCTACTTCGCCAAGGACATCTGGCGGATCACCCGGACCTGGATCGTCGGGATCTGGGACAAATCGGTGCGGTCCAGCCTCGACTACCGGATGGCCTGGTACGTGATCGTCGGCTCGATCCCGATCGGCGCGCTCGGCTTCCTGTTCAAGGACCAGATCCGCACCGCCGGCCGGAACCTCTGGCTGGTCGCGACCACCCTGATCGTCTTCGCGTTCGTGCTGGCGTTCGCCGAGTACTGGGGCCGGCAGACCCGGGTCCTGGAGAACTTCCGGATGCGCGACGGCGTGGTGATGGGCTTCGCGCAGGCGATGGCCCTGATCCCGGGGGTGTCCCGGTCCGGCGGCACGCTCACCGCCGGCCTGCTGCTCAACCTCACCCGGGAGACCGCCGCCCGGTTCTCGTTCCTGCTGGCCATCCCCGCGGTGGTAATGTCCGGCATCTTCAGCGTCGGCGACGTGTTCGAGCCGGCCGCGCCGGGCACCTCGGTGCCCAGCGTCGCGCAGATGGTCGTGGCCACGATCATCGCGTTCGCCGTCGGGTACGCGGCCATCGCCTGGCTGCTGCGCTACGTCGCCCACCACACCCTGTACGTCTTCGTGCTGTACCGGGTGGCGGTGGGCACCCTGGTGCTCGCCCTGCTGATGACCGGGACGATCAGCGCCACCTGAGTTCTCCCGCCCGCGCAGGATCTAGGGTGGACCCGTGGCGACCCTTCTGCTCCTGCGACACGGCCGGACGACCGCGAACGCGGACGGCGGCCTGGCCGGCCGGCAGCCGGTGGAACTGGACGACACCGGACGCGCCCAGGCCACCGCGGTCGGCCGCCGGCTGCACGGCCTGCCCCTGGCGGCGGTGGTGTCCAGTCCGCTGGTTCGCTGCCGGCAGACCCTGGAGCTGGCGCTGCCCGACATCGTCCCGGCGGTCGACGAGGGGCTCATCGAGTGCGGCTACGGCAGCTGGGAGGGCCAGCCGCTGAAGAAGCTCGCCAAGGAGCCGCTGTGGCCGGTGGTCCAGCAGCACCCCAGCGCGGTGGTCTTCCCCGGCGGGGAGGCGATGGCGGCGATGGCGGCCCGGGCGGTGGCGGCGGTGCGGTCCTGGGACGCCCGGGTCACCGCCGAGCACGGTGCCGAGGCGGTCTGGCTGGCGTGCAGCCACGGCGATGTGATCAAGGCCATCGTGGCGGACGCGCTCGGCGTACACCTCGATCTCTTCCAGCGGATCGTCGCGGACCCGGCGTCGGTGACCGCGATCCGCTACACGCCGCTGCGACCGTTCGTGGTGCGGCTCAACGACACCGGCGGTGACCTCGCCGGGCTGGTCCCGCCGCCGCGCAAGCGGCGCCGGCGGGCGCCCGCGGTGGCCGACTCCGACGCCGCGGTCGGCGGCGGCGCGGGGGCGGCCCGATGACCGCCGTGCGGCGCGCCGCCGCGCCGCTCCGACCGGGTCCCGTGCCGCCCGCCGGGCCCGCCACGCCCGGAAACCACCCCTGGTACGCCGGGCGCGCCGCCCGGCCGGTGATTCGGGTCGGTGGGGTGCGCGGCCGGTCTGGGCGCCGGATAGGGTCGTGGGTATGACCCACCAGGTGCACGCCTTCGAGCCGCCGGAGCGGTTCGTCGCCGGGACCGTCGGGCCGCCGGGGGACCGCACGTTCTTCCTCCAGGCGCGTGGCGGCGGCCGGCTGGTCAGCGTCGCGCTGGAGAAGGTCCAGGTGTCGCTGCTGGCGGAGAAGCTGGAGGAACTGCTCTCCGAGGCGCAGCGCCGGTTCGGCGTGACGCTGCCCGAGCCGGTCGCCACGGTCGGCGACAACGAGCCACTGGACACGCCGGTCGACGAGGAGTTCCGGGTCGGCACGCTCGGCCTGGCCTTCGACGTGGACACCGCGACCGTGGTGATCGAGGCCATCGCGACCGGCGAGGCGGAGGCCGAGGTCGAGCTGGGCGAGCCGGACGACGAGGAGGACGAGGACGAGGACGTCGAGCCGGACGAGGACCTCGACCGCCTCCGGGTGCGGCTGACCCCCGAGGCGACCCGCCAGTTCATCGAGCGGGCCAAGCGCGTGGTCAACGCCGGCCGTCCGCCCTGCCCGCTGTGCGGCCAACCGCTGGACCCCGCGGGGCACCTCTGCCCGCGGCACAACGGCTACCACCGGTGACCTCGTCCGGCCTCCAGCCCCGCCAGGACGAAGCGGCCGCGCTCCGGCTGCTCCGCGACGGCCAGCTCGACCTGGAGGGGCGGCTGGTCGACGCCTCCAACACCACCCTGCGCGGGGTGCTCACCCTGGACGCGGTGTCGGCCCGCTGCGTCTACAAGCCGGTGCGGGGTGAGCGCCCGCTCTGGGACTTCCCGGACGGCACGCTGGCCGGTCGGGAGGTCTCGGCCTACCTGGTCTCCCGGGCCACCGGCTGGGACCTGGTCCCGCCGACGGTGCTGCGGGACGGGCCGTTCGGCCCCGGTTCCTGCCAGCTGTGGATCGACGAGCCGGACGACGCCGAACCGCTGGTCGGCTTCGTACCGGCCGACGCGTTGCCGCCACGCTGGTTCCCGATCGCGGCGGCCCGTGACGACGACGGCACCGCGTACGCCCTGGCGCACGCCGACGACCCCCGGCTGGCCCGGCTCGCGGTCCTCGACGCGGTGATCAACAACGCCGACCGCAAGGGCGGGCACGTGCTGGTCGGCCCGGACGACCGGATCTACGGCGTGGACCACGGGGTGAGCTTCCACGTGGACGACAAGCTGCGTACGGTGCTGTGGGGCTGGGCCGGTCGCCAGCTGCCCGACGACGCGGTGGAGATGCTCGGTGTGCTCACCGGCCAGCTGGCCGGCGCGCTCGGCGAGGAACTGGCCGGGCACCTCACCCTCGGCGAGATCGCCGAACTGACCGCCCGCGTCGAGCGGTTGGGCGACACCGGACGGTTCCCGCAGCCCCCGCAGGAATGGCCGGCGGTACCCTGGCCGCCCATGTGAGCGGCGGTCATCTCGCCGGCCGCCGGTGCGGCCCGGCTGTCTTGATGATCACCGGAGGCGCCGCCCGGCTGTCGTGTTGATCACCCGTGGCGCGGCCCGGCGCCGCCCGGCCGGTGGCTAGGCTGGTGGTCATGGAGTCTTGGGTGGGGCACGAGGTGCCGCGGCTGCCCGGCCGGGGCGGGCCACTGGCGTTGTTCGACTCGGCGCGGCGGGAGGTCGTGCCCAGCACGCCGGACGGCGCCGGAAGCATGTACGTCTGCGGCATCACCCCGTACGACGCCACCCACCTCGGGCACGCCGCCACCATGATCACCTTCGACCTGGTGCAGCGGATGTGGCGCGACGCCGGCCTGGACGTGCGCTACGTGCAGAACGTCACCGACATCGACGACCCGCTGCTGGAGCGGGCCGCCCGCGACGGCGAGGACTGGAAGGTCCTGGCCATGCGGGAGACCGCCCTGTTCCGCGAGGACATGGAGGCGCTGCGGATCATCCCCCCGGCGCACTACGTCGGCGCGGTGGAGTCGATCCCGGACATCGCCGACAAGGTGCAGGTGCTGCTCAAGGACGGTGCGGCGTACCGCATCGAGGACGGCACCGGCGACGTCTACTTCGACATCTCCGCCGCGCCCGCGTTCGGCTACGAGTCCCACCTGACCCGCGAGCAGATGCTGGAGATCTTCCCGGAGCGCGGCGGCGACCCGGACCGCGCCGGCAAGCGCGACCCGCTGGACCCGCTGCTGTGGCGCGGTGCCCGCGAGGACGAGCCGTCCTGGCCGGGCGGCGACCTGGGCGCCGGCCGCCCGGGCTGGCACATCGAGTGCGCGGTGATCGCGCTGCACCTGCTCGGCGACCGCATCGACGTGCAGGGCGGCGGCAACGACCTGCTCTTCCCGCACCACGAGTGCTCCGCGGCGCACGCCGAGCGGCTCACCGGCGAGGCCCCGTTCGCCCAGCACTACGTGCACGCCGGCATGATCGGCCTGAACGGCGAGAAGATGTCAAAGTCCAAGGGCAACCTGGTCTTCGTGTCCCGCCTGCGGGCCGACCGGGTCGACCCGATGGCGGTGCGGCTGGCCCTGCTCGGCGGGCACTACCGGACCGACCGGTCCTGGACCGACGACCTGCTCGGGGCCGCGCAGGAGCGGCTGGTCCGCTGGCGGCGGGCCGCCGCCGCCCCCGCCGGGCCGTCCGGGGCCGACCTCCTGGCCGGCGTACGCGCCCGCCTCGCCGACGACCTCGACACCCCGGGCGCGATCGCCCTCGCCGACGCGTGGGCCGACCGGACGCTCACCGGTACGGGATCGGACCGGGACGCCCCCGCCCTGTTCGCCGACACCCTGGACGCACTGCTCGGCATCCGCCTGTAGCCCCCCGCTCGCGTCGCCGTCCGATCGCGCGGCCCCGGGGCGGGTTCCCGCACGGGGCTGTCCGTGCCCGCGCCGTCTGTTTGTGCCGCGCAGTCTGTTTGTGCCGCGCCGGCTGTCCGTGCCCGCGCCGGCTGTCCGTGCCCGCCCGCAGGGCTGTCCGTGCCCGTGGGGCTGTCTGTGCCCCGCGCAGTTTCGGGGAAAGTGCGGCTTCCGGCGCGCGGGTGGCCGCATTTTCCCCGAAGTTGTCGTGACGGCGACGAGGGCGATGGCGACGGCGGTGGTCAGCCGAGGTCCAGGCCGGGGTCGGGGTTGGCGGCCGGGGTGGGGCTGTCCGTGTCCGGGCGGGGCTGTCCTGCCCGCGCGGGGCTGTGCGTGCCCGCGCAGTTTCGGGGAAAGTGCGGCTTCCGGCGCGCGGGTGGCCGCACTTTCCCCGAAGTTGTCGCGACGGCGACGACGGCGACGGCCATCGCGGCGGCGATGGGGACGGCGGTGGTCAGCCGAGGTCCAGGCCGGGATCGGGGTCGGGGTCGGCGACCGGGGCGGGGATCTTGTACTCCTCGGTCAGCGTGGTGACCGGGCCCGGCCAGGTGGCCTGGGCCACCTCGATCGGCTTGCGCCGTTCGTCGTACGCGACGTGCAGCAGGTGCAGCACGGGTGTGTCGGGGCGGATCTGGAGGATCTCCGCCTCCTCCCGGCTGGGCTGGCGGGCGCTGATGGTGTCGGTGGCCGAGACGTACCGCCGGCCGGTCGCCTCCTCGGCCTCCTGGTAGAGGGGCCGGCCGAACGCCTCGGCCCGCTCCAGGGAGGTGCCGGCGGTGTCGGCGGGCAGGAACCAGGAGGCGCCCACCTCGACCGGACTGTCCTCGGTGCGTACGAGGTGCCGGCGGCAGAGCAGGTCGGTGCCGTCGGACACCCCGAACGCGTCGGCCACCTCGGGCGGGGCGGGGGAGCGGCCGACCGAGACGAGCTGCTGGCGGTACCGGGCGGCCAGGTCGGTGTGGTAGCCGCGGAAGCCGCCGTACCGGCCCCGGGCCAGGCGGTTGAGGCGGCGCCGGGTGCCCCGGACGTACGTACCGGAGCCGGGTTTGGTGATCAGGATGCCCTCGACCCGCAGCTGGTCGACGGCGCGCTGCACGGTCTGCTTCGCGACGCCGAACATCTCGGCGATGGCCGGGATGGACGGCAGCCGCTCGCCGGGTTGCCAGTCGCCGCGCCGCACCTGGGTCTTGAGCTGCGCGGCGATCTGCCGGTGCGGGAACTCGGCCGCGCCGGGGTTGATCTGCATGCCCGCCTCCTCGATCGCAACTAGGTTCCTAGGATGCCCTAGAGGGTGTGTCGGCACCACCCCGGACACGAAGGAACCGGGCCCCGCAACGGGAACCCGGTCTTCGCGGTAAGGCTGCTACCAGGAGCCGGCGGTGGGACCGGCGGAACCGCCCCGGCGGCGCAGGTACTTCTCGAACTCCTGGGCGATCTCGTCCCCGGTCAACGGGGTGATGCCGGCGTCGCCGACCCGTTCCTCCAGCTCGCGTACGTATTCACCCAGCTCGGCGTCCTGCTCGGCGGCGCTGCGCACCCGCTGCTCCCACTCGGCGGCCTCCTCGGCCAGGTCGGCCATCGGCACCGGCAGGTCGAGCACCTCCTCGACCCGGTGCAGCAGCGCGAGGGTGGCCTTGGGGCAGGGCGGGTTGTTGGCGTAGTGCGGCACGTGCACCCAGAACGAGACGGCGTCGACCTCGGCGCGGGTGCAGGCGTCGTGCAGCACCCCGACGATGCCGGTCGGGCCGTCGTAGCGGGTGGGGGTGAGCTGGTAGCGCTGGGCGGCCTCGGCGTCCGAGGCGCTGCCGCTGATCGGCAGGGGCCGGGTGTACGGGACGTCGGCCAGCAGCGCGCCCAGCAGCACCACCCGCTCGACCTCCAGGCTGTGGCAGATCTCCAGCACCTGCTCGCAGAAGGTGCGCCAGCGCATGCTCGGCTCGATGCCACGGATCAGCACCACGTCCCGCTCGGTGCCCTCGGGGCTGGCGACCATGAACCGGGTGGTGGGCCACTCGACGCGGCGGGTCTCGCCGTCGGCCATCGTGATGGTGGGACGGCTGACCTGGAAGTCGTAGAAGTCCTCCGGGTCCAGCTCGGTGACCTGCCGGGACTGCCACACCTGCTCCAGGTGCTCGACCGCGGCGGTGGACGCGTCGGCGGCGTCGTTCCAGCCCTCGAAGGCGGCGATGGCCACGGGGGACCGCAGCACGGGAAGTCCGTCGAACTCGGTCACACCGTCACCTCACCCTGCTCGTCCTCGGCCGGTGCCGGGACGTACCCGGTCGTCCGTCCGCCGGGCACGGTGGTGTCGCTGTAGTCCTTCACGTCCGCCAGCCTACGTCCCGGTGGCGGACCCGGCCCGTCGGCCGCGCCGGTCACCCGCCCCGGGCGGGCCCCGTCGGCGAACGGGAAGAACAGGGTGATCCCCCTGACAGAATGTGGGAACGGGCGCGGGCGGCCCTCGGTAAGCCGGTTCCGCCACTAGCCTGGAGTCGTGCGGACCTCTCTTCTCGACGTGCTGGCCGACCGGATCCTCATCGCCGACGGTGCGATGGGAACGATGCTCCAGGCCGCCGACCTGACCCTCGACGACTTCGAGGGCCACGAGGGCTGCAACGAGATCCTCAACGTGACCCGGCCGGACGTGGTCCGGGGCGTGCACCAGGCCTACCTCGACGCGGGCGCGGACTGCGTGGAGACCAACACGTTCGGCGCGAACCTGGCCAACCTGGCCGAGTACGGCATCGAGCACCGCATCCGGGAGCTGTCCGAGACGGGCGCCCGGATCGCCCGGGAGGCCGCCGACGCGGCCAGCACGCCGGAGCGGCCGCGGTTCGTGCTGGGCTCGATCGGGCCGGGCACCAAGTTGCCCACCCTCGGGCACGCCGCCTACGCGACGCTGCGGGACGCGTACCAGGAGAACGCCGCCGGTCTCATCGTCGGCGGCGCGGACGCCCTGATCGTCGAGACCTGCCAGGACCTGCTCCAGGTCAAGGCGGCGGTGGTCGGCTCGAAGCGGGCGATGACCGAGCTGGGCCGGCCGGTGCCGATCATCTGTCACGTGGCGGTGGAGACCACCGGCACCATGCTGGTGGGCAGCGAGATCGGTGCGGCCCTGGCGGCGATCGAGCCGCTCGGGGTGGACCTGATCGGGTTGAACTGCTCGACCGGTCCGGCGGAGATGAGCGAGCACCTGCGCTACCTCTCGCAGCACTCCCGGATTCCCCTGTCGGTGATGCCGAACGCCGGCCTGCCGGTGCTGACCGCCGACGGGGCCTACTTCCCGTTGACCCCGGTGGAGCTGGCCGAGGCCCTGGAGCGGTTCGTCACCGAGTACGGCGTGGGGCTGATCGGCGGCTGCTGCGGCACCACCCCGGAGCACATCCGGGTGCTGGTCGAGCGGCTGCACGGGGTCACCGCCCCGGCCCGCGAGCCGCGGCACGAGGCGGGGGTCTCCTCGGTCTACCACCCGGTGCCGTTCGCCCAGGACGCGTCCGTGCTGATGGTGGGGGAGCGGACCAACGCCAACGGGTCCAAGGCGTTCCGGGAGGCGATGCTCGCCGGCGACTGGCGGTCGTGTGTGGAGATCGCCCGCAGTCAGGCGCGGGACGGCTCCCACCTGCTCGACCTGTGCGTGGACTACGTCGGCCGGGACGGCACACAGGACATGCGGGAGCTGGCCGGCCGGTTCGCCACCGCGTCGACGCTGCCGATCATGCTGGACTCCACCGAGCCGCCGGTGGTCGAGGCCGGGCTGGAGATGCTCGGCGGGCGGTGCGTGGTCAACTCGGTGAACTTCGAGGACGGCGACGGCCCCGACTCCCGGTTCGCGCGGATGATGCCGGTCGTCCGTGAGCACGGCGCGGCGGTGGTGGCGCTGCTCATCGACGAGGAGGGGCAGGCGCGCACCCAGGAGTGGAAGGTCCGGGTCGCGACGCGCCTGATCGACGAACTGACCGAACGCTGGGGCATGGACCGCGCCGACATCCTCATCGACGCGTTGACCTTCCCGATCGCCACCGGGCAGGAGGAGACCCGCCGCGACGGCATCGAGACGATCGAGGCGATCCGGGAGATCGCCCGCCGTTACCCGGGGGTCAACTTCACCCTGGGCATCTCGAACATCTCCTTCGGCCTCAACCCGGCGGCCCGGCAGGTGCTCAACTCGGTGTTCCTGCACGAGTGCGTGCAGGCCGGCCTGACGTCGGCGATCGTGCACGCCAGCAAGATCCTGCCGATGTCGAAAATCCCCGAGGAGCAGCGCGAGGTGGCGCTGGACCTGGTCTACGACCGGCGCCGTGAGGGCTACGACCCGGTGCAGCGTTTCCTGGAACTCTTCGAGGGCGTCGACGTGACCAGCGCCCGGGCCAGCCGGGCGCAGGAGTTGGCCGCGCTGCCGCTGGACGAGCGGCTCAAGCGGCGGATCATCGACGGTGAGCGCAACGGCCTGGAGGCCGACCTGGACGCGGCGATGGCCGGCGGCCGGTCGCCACTCTCGATCATCAACGACATCCTGCTGGACGGCATGAAGGTCGTCGGTGAGCTGTTCGGCTCCGGGCAGATGCAGCTGCCGTTCGTGCTCCAGTCCGCCGAGGTGATGAAGACCGCGGTGGCCTACCTGGAACCGCACATGGAGAGCACCGAGGACGGCGGCAAGGGTCGCATCGTGCTGGCCACCGTGCGCGGCGACGTGCACGACATCGGCAAGAACCTGGTGGACATCATCCTGTCCAACAACGGCTACGAGGTGGTGAACATCGGCATCAAGCAGCCGATCAACGCCATCCTGGACGCCGCCGAGCAGCACCGTGCCGACGCCATCGGCATGTCCGGCCTGCTGGTCAAGAGCACGGTCATCATGAAGGAGAATCTCGCCGAGATGGCCACCCGCGGGGTCGCGGAGCGCTGGCCGGTCCTGCTCGGTGGGGCCGCGCTGACCCGGGCGTACGTCGAGGACGACCTGCGGTCGATGTTCCCCGGTCAGGTGCACTACGCGCGGGACGCCTTCGAGGGGCTGTCCCTGATGGACAAGGTGATGACCGCCAAGCGGGGTGGTGCGCCGGTGGTCGACCCGGAGCGGGAGGCGGCGCTGGCGACGCGGCGGGCGCGCCGCGAGCGGCAGCGGTCGGTGGTCACCGAGTCGCTGCCGGAGCTGGACGACGCCTCGGTCCGCTCCGACGTCGCCACCGACGTGGACGTGCCCACCCCGCCGTTCTGGGGCACCCGGGTGGTCAAGGGCGTGCCGCTGGCCGACTACGCGGCGCTGCTCGACGAGCGGGCCACCTTCCTCGGGCAATGGGGGCTGCGCGGCGCCCGGAGCGGCAAGGGTCCGTCCTACGAGGAGCTGGTGGAGACCGAGGGTCGGCCGCGGCTGCGCTACTGGCTGGACCGGCTGATCGCCGACCAGGTCCTGGAGGCCGCCGTCGTCTACGGCTACTTCCCGGCGTACTCCGAGGGCAACGACCTGGTGGTGCTGGACGAGAACGGCCACGCCGAGCGGGCCCGGTTCTCCTTTCCCCGGCAGCGCCAGGAGCGGCGACTCTGCCTGGCCGACTTCTTCCGCCCGCGCGGCGACAAGCTGGACGTGGTCGCGTTGCAGCTGGTCACCGTCGGCCAGCCGGTCAGCGAGTACGCGGCGAAGCTGTTCGCCCGCAACGAGTACCGCGACTACCTGGAGGTGCATGGGCTGTCCGTGCAGCTCACCGAGGCCCTCGCCGAATACTGGCACCGCCGGGTGCGGGCAGAGCTGACCCTGCCCGGCGGACGTACGGTGGCCGACACCGACCCGGCGGACCTGGCCGGGCTGCTGCGCAACGACTACCGGGGCTGCCGGTACGCGTTCGGCTACCCGGCCTGCCCGGACCTGGAGGACCGGGCGAAGATCGTGGACCTGCTGGGCGCCGAGCGGATCGGCGTGCAGTTGTCGGAGGAGTTCCAGCTGATGCCGGAGCAGGCCACCGACGCGATCGTGGTCCACCACCCGGAGGCGAGCTACTTCAACGCCAAGTGATCACCATAGGCGCGCTGACCTGCGGTGGAGCACCGAAGAGCCGAGTGGGCAGGCCCCAGCCGCTCCACCACTGCACCGAGTGCGGACGAAGGCCGACCGGATGGCTTGGGCGCAGGGGCTGGAAAGGGGGTCGAGGAACGTCGCTGTCGCCGTTACCGTGCGGCCATGGAGAGCCATTTCCTGACCTGGGGTGCTGGGGTTGCTTTCGTCCTGGTGGGGTTCGTAACTGTGGCGCTGTCGGTCCGCCGTCGGCGGGCACGCCGAGTCCTCAGCAGGGAGGAGCAGTTGCGGCTGGCCAAGCTCGCTGCTCAGCAACTCACCAAGAAAAGCGGAAGAACAAGGCGGGGCAATCCACGCGGCGCGGGCACCGGAGTCGACAGCCTCCCGAACGAGGCGGCTACCTTTGGAAATGGGGGCGGGACGTCAGGTGCGGACTGATGCCGGAATGCTGGTCGCCGCCGCAGGCTCCGTAGCTGTCCGGTGCGGGACGGCTTCGTCGGCCCGTCAGTGATGGAACCGCCAGCGGGTCGCGGTCAGTCCGTCCGCGCCGTAGCCGAAGGCCTGGACCGGGGAGATCTCGTAGAAGGCGTACCGGGGTGATCCGGGCAGGCTCTCGTCGTGGACTTGGCCGTCGCGGATGTCGAACGTCCAGCCGTACTTCGTGGCGAAGGCGGCTGCCACCCGGCGCAGCGCGGCGTCGCCGGCGACCTGGTGGGCGTTGCCCTCCACCACCAGGTCGAGGTCTTCCCCGCCGACGGTGAGGACGCTGTGCGGGTTGCGGGCCAGGTTCCGGCCCTTGCGGGAGGCCGGGCGGCTCGCGACGCACGGCGCGCCGTCCACCAGCACCAGCATCACCGGCGCGGCGTGCGGGCGGCCGTCCGGTCGCACCGTCGACAGCCAACACCGGTGCGCCGACCGGAGGCAGGACACCGCCTGGCTCCAGGGCTTGACGGTTGCCACGTCGGTGTCGAACGGTGTGGCGTCCTTCGGTTGGAAGAGCAGCTCGGCGATCGGCGTACCGACGGTCATGACGGATCCGTGGAGTCGTCGTACTCGTCGTGCAGCCGCCACCACTGGTAGGGCTGGGTCTGCGGCCAGCCCTCGGGTGAGTCCTCCCAGGTCTCCTGCCGGCCGTACGGCGTCAGGTCGAGGAAGGTCCAGTTGCTGCCGAGCCGTTCCACGCCCCGGGCGGTGGTGGAGTAGGTACGGAAGATGCGGTCGTCGGTGCGGAGGAAGACGTTCAGCGCGAACCCGTCGCCGGCTCCCATGTCGGCGTTGAAGGTGTTGTGCAGCGACGAGTACCAGGGCAGGGTCCAGCCCATCCGCTGCCGCACCGCCATGAGGTCGGCCAGTGGGCCACGGGAGGTCAGCGCGAAAGTGACGTCGCGGGCGTTGAGGTGGGCCGGGTGGCCGACGTTGTCGGTGAACATCGAGCAGCCCGAGCAGACGTCGTCGACGCCGTGCCACATGAAGGTGTAGACGACGAGCTGGCGGCGGCCCTGGAACAGGTCGGCCAGACCGGCCGGCCCGTCCGGGCCCTCGAACACGTAGTCCCGCGCGACCGGCGTCATCGGTAGCCGGCGACGCGCCGCGGCAAGCGCGTCCAGCTGGCGGGTGAGTGCCTTCTCGCGGCTGCGCAGGGTGTCCAGCGCGGCCTGCCAGTCCTCGGTCGGCACGATCGGTGGATGGTTCATGCGGCCTCTTTCCCGTCTCGTCGGCAGGCGTCAGGTCAGTCAGTTCCTTTAAGGAACGCCTCGATGTGACGTTAGCAGAGTCCGTTCCCTCAAGGAACCATCCTGCGTATCGTGGGGTCATGCAGCGAACGCAGTTCGGCGCGATGGCGTGCTCGATCGCCCGTACCCTCGACGTCATCGGTGAGCCGTGGTCGCCGCTGATCCTGCGCGACGTCTACGCCGGCACGCACCGCTTCGAGCAACTCCAGCGGGGCCTCGGCGTGTCCCGCAAGGTGCTCGCCGAGCGGCTGAACTGGCTGGTCGCCCAGGGCGTGCTGACCCGGCGGGAGTACTCCACCCGGCCGGTCCGCCACGAGTACCTGCTCACCGACAAGGGCATGGAGCTGTGCGATCTGCTCCTGGTCATGGTGCGGTGGGGCGACCGGTGGACGGCGGGCGAGGCCGGTCCGCCGGTGCTGTACCGCCACCACGCCTGCGGCCGGACCAGCCAGGTGGAACTGCGGTGCTCGGCGTGCGGAGAACCCATGCACGCCACGGACATCGACCTGCTGCCCGGCCCCGGCGCGGACTCGCCCGACGAAGAACGACTCGACGTCCCTGACGTCGGGGCGTCCGAGCGCCTATGACACCCCGATGTCATTGAAGTCGAGTCGATCAGGTGGCACGGTGTGGCTCGTACCGGATCGGTCGGTGAAGGGGGGCGGCGTGGCCCGCTACGCGGTGCTGCTGCGCGGCATCAACCTCGGCAAGGCCCGCCGGGTCGGCATGGCCGACCTGCGGGCACTGCTCACCCAGGAGGGGTACGGCAACGTCGCCACGCTGTTGCAGAGCGGCAACGTGGTGCTGGACGCCGACCTGCCCCCCGCCGAGCTGGGACCCGCGATCGAGCGGGCGATCGAGACGCGGTTCGGGTTCCCGGTGGGGGTGATCCTGCGCAGCCGCGACGAACTGGCCCGGGTGGTGGCGAGTAACCCGCTCGCCGCCGTCGCCGACGACGGCGCGAAGTACGTCGTGTCGTTCCTGGCCCGGCCCCTGGACGGGCCGATCGAGGACGCGCTGGCCGGCGTGGAACTCGGCGCGGACCGGTACGTCGTCGACGGCGCCGAGATGTACGCGTGGTGCCCGGGCGGGCTGAGCGACAGCCCGCTGATGAAGGCGCTGGGCAAGATCAAGAACGGTCCACCCGCGACGGTACGCAACTGGAACACCGTGGAGAAGCTCCTGGCGGCAATGGGTTGACGGCTCCCACCCTCGGTCTGGTGTGACCGGACCGCGCGGCGCCGGACCCGTCGACCTGGATCGGAGCGCGGCCGCGGCCCGGCCGCCGAGTTGGGACGGCGGCGTCGGGTGGTGATCGATCGGGTGCTCTCGGGTCGGCTGATCGACGGTGTCCCCCGGGGAGATCGGGCGTGCGAGGATCCGTGACCATGGGTCTGGCCGAGGATCTCGCGCAGTGGACCGACGTGGACGGTGCCCAGTACCAGTTGGGCCGCGCGCTGGGGCTGTTCACCGATCAGGCGTTCCTGGAGACCAAGTGGGTGTTCTGGTCGGACAACCCACTGGGCCGGGCGCTCTTCGACATGCTCCGATCGTTGGCGGGGGCCGGTCTCCTGGAGTACCGCGACGAGCCCGACCATCAGTTCCGGTGGCGGGCGCCTGCTCCACCGGAGGGCGCGCGGCTGGCCGGCTCCGGTCAACCGGTGAGCCTGGACAGGGACCGGCGCCGTCTTGCCGGGCAGCTCGCGGCGCGCCCCGCCCCCGCGATCTTGCACTTTCGGTCGTCGAACTGCGACCTATGCCCGAACTGTCGGGACACAAAGTGCAAGATCGCGGGGGAACTGGGGTGGGTCAGTTGGGGTAGGCGGAGAGTTCCCAGAGGGAGTGGCCGTAGCCGGTGGCCCGGGCGGTGCCCAGGATGCGCAGGTAGCGGCCGTTGGCGGCGAGCCCGGCGTGCTCGTCCTCGCCGCCGTCGGCGCCGGTGACCGTCTTCACGTCGGTCCAGGTGCTGCCGTCGTTCGAGGTCTGGATGACGTAGGAACTGCTGTACGCCGCCTCCCAGGTCAGCTTGACCCGGCCGATCGCGGTCGGCGCGCCGAGGTCGACGCGGATCCACTGCGGGTCGGAGAACTGACTCGACCAGCGGGTACCCAGGTTGCCGTCGACCGCCTGCGCGCCGGTGGTGTCCGGTCCCTCGTTGCTGGACGTGGTCGTCGGCTTGTTCAGCAGCAGGTTGGTGTCCGATGGCGGGCCACCGGTGCTGCCGTACACCTCGAACTCGAACAGCGAGTAGCCCCAGGCGGTGCCCCGCCCGGTGCCGAGGACCCGGACGTAGCGGCCGGACCCGGTCAGCCCGGTGAGGTCGTCCACCCCGCCGTCGCCGCCGGTCACCGTCCGCCGGGTGGTGAAGGTGACACCGTCGGTCGAGGTCTGGATGGCGTACGCGCTGCCGTAGGCCGCCTCCCAGGTCAGCTTCACCCGGTTGACCGCGTACGTGGCGCCCAGGTCGACGTCGATCCACTGCGGGTCTCTGAACGCACTGGACCAGCGGGTGGTCGCCACGCCGTCGACCGCGTTGGCCGCCGTGTACGCGCCCTCCACGCTGGACGCCCGCGCCGGTTTGCCCCGGGCCAGGTTCGTTCCCGGCGGCTCCGGGTCCGGGTCCGGATCACCGCCGGGCGCGGCGGAGAGGGTGAACTCGTCCAGGTCGAACATCCCGCCAGGGCCCTTGAACACCAGGTACAGCGTCCGGGTGCCGGTGGGTGGGGTCACCGCGCCGGTGAACGTGGCGAACGTGCCGTGTCCGCCGGTCGGCGCGACGGTCACCGTGCCGGCCAGCGGACCGGTGGGGGAGTCCACCCGCAGTTCCACGGTGCCGCCGGCGCCGGCCGGTGCGCCGGCCCGGACGCTGAGGGACTGCACCCCGCCCAGGTGGTACGGGGTGAACGAAATCCAGTCGTTGTTGTCGATGTAACCGATCGCCGCGCCGCCGTTGGCGGCGCCCGGGGTGACCCGCTGCACGCCGGAGGAGTCACCGAAGTGCTCGGCCTGGCGGACCCGGGGCTGCAGCACCGACTGGGCGTGCGTGGTCAGTGCCGGCTGCCCGCCCCCGCCGAGATCGGTGTAGGAGGCGTCGATGATGCCGAAGATGTTCGCGGCGGTGTCGTGCTCCCCGTCGGCGGTGGTCTGGATGACCCCGGAGCAGCCCTGCGTGCTGCTGATCTGGTGGCCGTGCGAGTCGTGGCCGAGGACGTAGCTCACCTTCACCCGGGCGCAGTCGATGGTGCCGTCCTGCGCGTCGGTGACGGTCACGGTGAACGGCACCGCGTCACCGAAGCTGAACGTCCGCCCGTTGACCGGGGTGGTCACGGTGACCACCGGGGCGCTGTTGCCGACCGTCACGACGGTGCTGGCGGTGGCGGTCTTGCCGGTGCTGTCCCGCACGGTCAGCGTCGGGTTGCGCACCCCGTTGCTGGTGTACGTGTGGGTGGGGTTGGTCACCGTGGAGTCGGTGCTGCCGTTGTTGTCGAAGTCCCAGGCGTAGGTGATCGGGTCGCCGTCCGGGTCGAGGGTGCCGGCCGAGGAGAACTGCACGGTCAGCGGCGCGGTCCCGCTGGTCGGCGTGGCCTTCACCTGCGGCACCGGCGCGCGGCCCTCGCGGGCGTACTCGATGCGGTAGAGCGCCGAGTTGGCGTCGTCGTTGAACCAGCCGGTGCCGTAGTCGAGCACGTACAGCGCGCCGTCCGGGCCGAACTCCATGTCCATGACCTGGGTGCCGGTCCACGGGAACGGGTTGATCTTCAGCGGTTGGCCGGCCGGGTCCAGCACGATGTTCTTGATCCAGCGGCGGCCGAACTCCCCGGCGAAGTAGGTGCCGTCGTAGTACTCCGGAAACGCCACGTCGGAGGTGCTGGCCGGGTCGTACCGGTAGACCGGCCCGCCCATCGGGGACAGGCCGCCGCCGGTGAACTCCGGCGGCGAGCCGGACCCGCCGTACGGCAGCCACGCCGGGACCGCCGGCGGGAGCTGGGTGATGCCGGTGTTGTTCGGCGAGTTGTTCACCGGCCCGCCCGCGCAGTCGAACTTCGGCCCGGACGGCCCGGACGGGAAGGTGTAGTCGTTGTACGCGTCGTTGCGGGCGGTGCAGTACGGCCAGCCGTAGAAGCCGGGCCGGTCGATCCGGGCGAACTCCACATTGCCCGCCGGGCCCCGGTTCGGATCGGCGGTGCCCGCGTCCGGGCCGTAGTCGCCCAGGTAGACCACGCCGGTGGCCTTGTCCACGCTCATCCGGAACGGGTTGCGGAAGCCCATCGCGTAGATCTCCGGGCGGGTCCGCGGGGTGCCGGGGGCGAACATGTTGCCCGCCGGGACGGTGTACCCGCCGCCCGCGCTCGGCGTGATCCGGAGCACCTTGCCGCGCAGGTCGTTGCTGTTGGCGGAGGTGCGCTGGGCGTCGAAGGCCGGGTTGCGGCCGGCCCGCTCGTCGATCGGGGTGAACCCGGCGGAGTCGAACGGGTTGGTGTCGTCGCCGGTGGTCACGTAGAGGTTGCCGGCCCCGTCGAAGGCGAGGTCACCGCCGACGTGGCAGCACATGCCCCGACTGGTCGGCACGTCCAGCACCCGCGTCTCGCTGGCCGGGTCGATGGTGTTGTCGGCGCGGACGGTGAACCGGGACAGCCGGTTGACCCCGTCCCAGACGGCGAAGTCGGCCGGGGTGCCGGTGGCCGGCGCGCCCCCCGGCGGGGTGTTCAGCGGCGGCGCGTAGAACACGTACACCCAGCGGTTGGTGGCGAAGTTCGGATCCGCGGCGATGCCCTGCAACCCCTCCTCGTCCCCGGTGTAGACCGGCAGGGTCGCGGCGACCTTGGTGTTGCCGGCCGGGTCGGTGTGCCGGATGACGCCGTTGCGGGCGGTGTGCAGCACCCCCCGGTCGGGCAGCACGGTGAGCGTCATCGGCTCGCCGGTCTCGGCCACCCCCCGGGCCAGCTCGACCTGCTGGAAGTTGCTGTCGACGGTGGCGCCGCAGTCCGCCTCGACCTGGCCGGCGGCGCTCATGATGCCGCCGAGCAGGTGCTGGCGGAAGGCCGGTTCGGCGTACGAGGCGTCGGTGTGCCCGCCTCCGGTGTACCAGGACCGGCCGCCGGAGTAGTTGTGGCACCAGGCGATCGGGTGGTCGACGCCGTTGCCGCCGCCGCTGTAGGTGCTCTCGTCCAGGGTGGCCAGCACGTGCACGTCGCCCCGGGGGTTGGTGCGGTAGTTGTACCACTCGTCCAGCCGGTTCCAGCGCTGCGGCAGGCCGGCGGTGGACGGGTGCACCCGGTCGGCGACCTTGACCGTCGCGGTCTGGTCGGCCGGGTGCGAGGCGAAGTACGCCCCGACCAGCCCGCCGTACCAGGGCCAGTCGTACTCGGTGTCGGAGGCGGCGTGCACGCCGACGTAACCGCCACCGTTCCGGATGTAGCGCTCGAAGGCGGCCTGCTGGGCGGCGTCGAGCACGTCGCCGGTGGTGGAGAGCCAGATGACCGCCGCGTAGCGGGCGAGGTTGGCGTCGGTGAACCGGGTGGAGTCCTCGGTGGTCTCCACGGTGAAGCCGTTGGCGGTGCCGAGTTGCTGGATGGCGGCGATGCCCGGGGCGATGGAGCCGTGCCGGAAGCCGGCGGTCTTGCTGAACACGAGCACCGTGAAGGGGGCGGCGGTGGCCGGGGATGGCACGGCGACCAGGCCGGTGGTGACGAGGATCGCGCTCAGCGCGACGCCGAGCCACCGGCTCAGGGATCTGCGCACGGGTGTCCTTTCTGGCTGCGGGACGGGGCGTGCGCCGATCACGCCGGACGGTGGGGTGCGGAGAAGAAATGCCGATCACCTTTTGCGGGACCGGATACTTAGTTCCGTCGATACATCCTGGGGGCCTCCGTCGGCCCGTGTCAAGCGCCGACCAGAATTCGAGAGAGCGTTATCTCCGCTGGTCACGCGCGAGGCATGATCGATTGCCGAGTCGGTTCGGCGGTGCCTCCCGCCGCGGGTGCCGCCGGGCAGGTGCGCGGTGCCTCCGGCCGCTGGGCCCGTGGTGGGCGGCCGACCCGGTTCGGTGACCGGCCGGCACGCCGGTGGGCGCATGATCGGCTTTCTGGCAGGGTTGACTCATGGTTGCCTCCCTCCGCTCCCGCCTGACGGACTGGACCGTCACCGTGCCGCTGCTCGCGGTCGTGGTGCTGGCCCTCACCTGGGGCCGGGACCTGTCCGGTCCGGTCGTCGCGGTGGTCGCGGTGCTGCTGGCCGGCGCGGTGCTGGCGGCGGTGCACCACGCCGAGGTGGTCGCCCACCGGGTGGGGGAGCCGTACGGGTCGCTGGTCCTGGCCGTGGCGGTCACCGTCATCGAGGTGGCCCTGATCCTCACGCTGATGATCAGCGGCGGTGAGAAGACGCAGGCGTTGGCCCGGGACACCGTGTTCGCCGCCGTGATGATCACCGTCAACGGCATCCTGGGCCTGTCGCTGCTGCTCGGCGCGCTGCGGCGAAAGGTCGCGGTGTTCAACTCCGAGGGCACCGGCGGGGCGCTGGCCACGGTGGCCACCCTGGCCACCCTGAGCCTGGTCGTGCCGAACTTCACCACCAGCCGGACCGGGCCGGAGTTCAGCCCGGCGCAGCTCGCCTTCGCCGCGGTCGCCTCGCTGGCGCTCTACCTGCTGTTCGTGATGGTGCAGACCGGGCGGCACCGCGACTACTTCCTGCCGGTCACCGCCGACGGCCGGCCGGCGGCCGAGGAGCACGCCGAACCACCCAGCAACCGGGCCGCGCTGATCAGTCTCGGCCTGCTCGTCGTCGCCCTGGTCGCCGTCGTCGGGGACGCCAAGACCGTCTCGCCGACCATCGAGGCGGCGGTGGCGGGGGCGAACCTGCCGCCGTCGTTCGTGGGTGTGGTCATCGCGCTGCTGGTGCTGCTGCCGGAGACCCTGGCCGCCGCCCGCGCGGCCCGGCGCGACCGGGTGCAGATCAGCCTGAACCTGGCGCTCGGCTCGGCGATGGCCAGCATCGGCCTGACCATCCCGGCGATCGCGATCGCGTCGATCTGGCTGGACGGCCCGCTGCTGCTCGGCCTCGGCGGCACCCAGATGACCCTGCTGGCGCTGACCGTCGTCACCGGCGTGCTGACCGTGGTGCCGGGCCGGGCCACCGTCCTGCAGGGCGGTGTGCACCTGGTGCTGCTGGCCGCGTTCGTCTTCCTCGCCGCGAGCCCCTGACCGGCCCCGGCGTTCCCTGGCCCGCCGACCTCCGGCCACCCACCACCGGTCCTCGCGGGACCGAACCCGTCCGGGCCATGCATGAGGTGATCGCACTATTTCCGGCTGACATAAATATGGGTCTTGTGACGTGTCTGTGGGTGGTTGGGCGCGTCAGTGATGGCGCACGCCGTTGTCCTGCCTAGGTTCTGGCTTGTCGAAGGTCAGAACTGTGAGGGCGGGAGAACGGCGTGCGTTCTGCC
>NZ_RBAK01000004.1 GCF_003626595.1 Micromonospora endolithica
CCCGCAACGACGCCGGGTCGATGCCCGCGCCCTCCACGGCCTCCCACGCGACCTCCAGCAGCAACCGCTGCTGCGGATCGGTGGCCAGCGCCTCCCGCGGGCTCATCTGGAAGAACTCCGCGTCGAAGCCCGCCGCGTCCGCCAGGAAACCGCCGTGCCGGGTGTAGGTCTTACCCGGCGCGACCGGATCGGGGTCGTAGAGGTTCTCGACGTCCCAGCCACGGTCCTCGGGCAGGGTGCCGACGGCCCCGCGGCCGTCGGCGAGCAGCTGCCACAGGTCGGCCGGCGACCGCACGTCACCCGGGAACCGGCAGCCCATGCCGACCACCACGATCGGGTCGTCGTCGCCAGCCGTCGCGGGCGTCGCCGCCGGTGCCACCGGGGCGGATTCGCCGGTCACCTCGGCCAGCAGGTGCCGGGTCAGCGCCGCCGGGGTCGGGTGGTCGAAGACCATGGTGGGGCTCAGCCGCAGGCCGGTTGCCGTGTTCAGCCGGTTCCGCAGGTCGACCGCCATCAGCGAGTCGAACCCGAGGTCCTTGAACGTGCCGCCGGCCGCCGGCAGATCCGCCGGAGCCAGGCCGAGCACCGTGGACACCTGGGCGAGCACGAGGTCCCGTACGCCCGCCGAGCGCTCGCCGTCCGGCAGCGCCCGCATCCGGTCGGTCCACGCACCCGACGCGCCGGCCGCCCGACGCGGCGGTGCGGGCACCAGGGCGCGCAACACCGGCGGCACCTCGGCATCGGATGACCGCCGGCGCAGTCCGGCCAGGTCGAACCGGGCGGGCACCAGCACCGGCAGGTCGGCCGCGAGCGCCGCATCGAAGAGCCGGGCACCCTCGTCGGCGGCGAGCGGGAGCAGGCCGCCGCGGCTCAGCCGGGCGAGGTCGGCCGAGGACAGCTCCCCGGTCAGCCCGCCGGCGCCCGCCCACAGACCCCAGGCGTGGGCCGAAGCGGGCTGGCCGGCGTCGCGGCGGTGCCGGGCCAGGGCGTCCAGGAACGCGTTCGCGGCGGTGTAGGAGGCCTGCCCGGCGCTGCCGAGGACATGCGTCACCGAGGAGAGCAGCACGAACGCGGCGAGCGGGCGGTCGGCGGTGAGCTCGTGCAGGTGCCAGGCGCCGTGCACCTTGGGCCGCAGCACCGCGTCCAGCCGGTCGCCGTCCAGCGCGGTCAGCACACCGTCGTCGAGCACGCCGGCCGCGTGCACCACCGCGGTCAGCGGATGCTCGGCGGGGATCGAGTCCAGCAGAGCGGCCACCGCGTCCCGGTCAGCGAGGTCGCACGTCGCCACGGTGACCTCGGCGCCCAGTTCGGTGAGCTCGGCGACGGCCCGGGATGCGTCCGGCGCGGCCGAGCCCCGGCGGCTGGTCAGCACGAGCCGGCGGACGCCGTGCCCGGTCACCAGGCGGCGGGCGAACAGCCGGCCGAGCATGCCGGTGCCGCCGGTGATCAGGACGGTCCCGCCGGCGTTCATCGCGGGCGCCGGATCGACCGGGGGAGTCGTGCGCACCAGCCGCGGTACGTGCGGCCGCCCGGAGCGGATCGCGATGCGCGGCTCGCCCGCGTTCAGCGCGGCCGCCAGTGCCGCCCCGGTGACCGGCTCGTCGGCCTCGACCAGCACGAAGCGTCCCGGGTGTTCGGCCTGGGCGGTGCCGATCAGACCGGCCAGTGGGGCGGTGAGCAGATCCGGTCCGGCGCACACCAGCACCAGCCGGGAGCCGGCGAACGCCGGCTCGGCCAGCCACTGCTGGAGCAGGGTGAGCAGCGCCCGCGTCGCGGTGCCGACCGCGGCCGGCACGTCCGGTTCCGCTTCCGGCGCCCGCAGCGTGGCGATGACCGTGTCCGGCGCGGCATCGGCGCCGGACAGCAGGTCGCCCGGCGCCTGGCCGGGCTCGAGGGTCGTCCACGGCCCGGTCGCGGTGCCGGACGTGGCGGCGGGCACCCAGTCGAGCCGGAACAGACCGTCCCGGGTGGACCCGGCCGGGCCGGTGAGCCGGTCCAGCGGCGCCGGGCGGGTGCGCACCGACGCGGCGGTCAGCACCGGCTCGCCGGCCGCGTCGGCCACGGTCAGCTCGGCCTCGTCGGCCGAGAGCAGCCGCCACCGGACGCTCGCGGCGGTGGCGCCGGTGGCGTGCACGGTGACGTCCCGGAACGCGTGGGGCAGCCGGATGGTCCCGGCGGCACCAGCCAGCAGCCCGGTCACCTCGAGGACATGCAGCGCCGCGTCCAGCAGCGCCGGGTGCACCACGAACCCGCCCGCCGCGGTCGCCTCCGCCTCGGCCAGGCTCAGCTCGGCGAAAACCTCGTCGCCGGCACGCCAAGCCGCCTGTACGCCCTGGAACGCCGGGCCGTACTCGTAGCCCTGTGCGGCGAGGCGGGCGTACAGCTCGGTGACCGCCACCGGCTCGGCGCCGTCCGGCCGCCGCACCGGCGCGGCCGGCGGATCGCCCGCGGGCCGCGCGCGGGCCAGGCCCTCGGCGTGGTGCGTCCAGTCGCCGTCGCCGGACTCCGGCCGCGAGTGGATGTCGACCGAACGGCCGTCCGGCCCGTCCGCACCGACCGTGACCTGCAGCCGGACCCGGTCCGGGCCGACCACCAGCGGCGCGTGCAGGGTCAGCTCGGCGAGCCGGTCGGCGCCCACCGTCCCGGCGGCGTGCAGCGCCAGGTCCACGAAGGCGGTGCCGGGCAGCAGCACCGTGCCGGCCACCGCGTGATCGGCCGGCCAGGCGTGGTCCCCGGCGGCCAGCGTCCCGGTCAGCACCCTGCCGTCGCCGTCGGCCAGGTCGACCGCGGCGCCGAGCAGCGGATGCCCGGACGGGCTCACCCCGAGCCGGCCGCCGGGCGCGTCGTCCGTCGCCTCCAGCCAGTAGTGGTCCCGCTGGAACGGATAGGTGGGCAGCTCGGCGGCGAGACCGCCGGGCGCGGGCAGGTGCACCGTCCAGTCGACCGGTACGCCGTGCGCGTACGCCTCCGCCAGACCGGCCCGGAACCGCCGCCACCCGCCGTCGTCGCGGCGCAGCGACCCCAGCACCACCGAGCCGGTGCCGGGGTCGGCGGCCTCGGCTTCGGCCGCGTCCACCGTCTCCCGGATACCGACCGTGAGGACCGGGTGCGGGCTCGACTCGACGAAGACCCGGAACCCGTCGTCGTGCAGCGCCCGGGCGGCCTGCTCGAATCGCACCGTCTGGCGCAGGTTGCGGTACCAATAGCCGCCGTCCAGTGTGGCCGTGTCGATCCGGCCGCCGGTGACGGTCGAGTAGAACGCGGTCGTCGTGGACCGCGGCGCGACGCCGGTCAGGTCGGTGAGCACCCGGTCGCGGATCGCCTCGACCTGCGGGCTGTGCGACGCGTAGTCCACCGGGATCAGCCGGGCCCGGACGTCCTCGGCCAGGTAGGCGTCACGGAGCCAGGCCAGGCCGGCCGGATCGCCCGCGACGACCGTGGACCGCGGGCCGTTGACCGCCGCCACGCTGATGCCGCCGGTCAGCCGCTGTGCCACCGTGCCGGCCGGGAGCGGGACGGACATCAGGCCGCCGGTGCCGGCCAGCGCGACGATGGCCTGGCTGCGCAGCACCACCACGCGGGCGGCGTCCTCGAGGGAGAGCGCGCCGGCCACGTACGCGGCGGCGATCTCGCCCTGGGAATGGCCGATGACCGCATCCGGTTCCACCCCGGCCGCTCGCCACAGCTCGGCCAGCGACACCATCACCGCGAACAGGGCAGGCTGCACCACGTCGACCCGGTCGAACGTCGGCGCGCCCGGCGCACCGCGCAGCACCTCGGTCAGCGACCAGTCGGTCAGCTCGGCCATCGCCCGCTCGCAGGCTTGGATGCGGTCCCGGAACACCGGGGAGGCGTCCAGCAGTTCCCGGGCCATGCCGGCCCACTGGGAGCCCTGCCCCGGGAAGACGAAGGCGACCCGGCCCGGGGTGACGGTTGCGGCGAGCACGTTCATCGCGGGCTCGCCGGCGGTCAGCGCGCGCAGGCCGGCGGTCAGCTCGGCCCGGTCGGCGGCCAGCACGACGGCCCGGTGGCCGAACGCGGCCCGGCCGGTGACGAGCGCGGCGCCGAGCGTCGCCGGGTCGAGCTCCGGTGTGGCGTCGACATGCGCCAGCAGTGACCGAGCCTGGGCGCGCAGGGCCGGCTCCGACTTCGCCGACACCACCACCGGGGCGGGGCCGTCGGGCGTGACGATTGGTCCAGCGGCCGGGGCCGGCGGTGCCTGCTCCAGCACGACATGCGCGTTCGTGCCGCTGATGCCGAACGACGAGACGGCGGCCCGGCGCGGCCGGCCGGTCTCTGGCCACGGCGTGCTGCGGGTGAGCAGCGCCAGGCCGGAGCCGGCCCAGTCGACGTGCGGGCTGGGCTCGTCCGCGTGCAGCGACCCGGGCAGCACGCCGTGCCGCAACGCCTCCACCATCTTGATCAGGCCGCCGACCCCGGCGGCCGCCTGGGTGTGCCCGATGTTCGACTTGAGCGACCCGAGCCACAGCGGCCGGTCGGCGGGCCGCCCCCGGCCGTACGCCGCGATCAGCGCCTCGGCCTCGATCGGGTCACCCAGCCGGGTGCCGGTGCCGTGTGCCTCGACGGCGTCCACGTCGAGGCGCTTCAGGCCGGCGTCGGCCAGCGCCCGCGCGATGACCTCGCGCTGCGCCTCGCCGTTCGGCGCGCTCAGCCCGTTGCTGGCGCCGTCCTGGTTGATCGCCGAACCGCGCAGTACCGCCAGGACCGGGTGGCCGTTGCGACGGGCGTCGGACAGCCTCTCCAGGACCACCATGCCGGCGCCCTCGGCCCAGGAGGTGCCGTCCGCGGCGGCCGAGAACGGCTTCGAACGGCCGTCCGGTGCCAGTCCACGCTGCCGGCTGAACTCCACGAACATGCCGGGCGACGCCATCACCGTGACGCCACCGGCCAGTGCCAGCGTGCATTCCCCGGCGCGCAGGGCGCGCGCGGCGAGATGCACCGCGACCAGCGAGGACGAGCAGGCGGTGTCGATCGAGACGGCCGGCCCGCGCAGGCCGAGGGCGTACGCGATACGCCCGGACGCCACGCTCACCGTCCCGCCGGTCAGCAGGTGGCCGTCGAGCCCGGCCGGCGCGCGGTGCAGCCGGGGTCCGTAGTCCTGGGCGGTCAGCCCGACGAACACCCCGACCGGCTGGTCCCGCCAGCTGGTGGGCGCGACGCCGACCCGTTCGAGCGCCTCCCACGAGCTCTCCAGCAGCAGCCGCTGCTGCGGGTCCATGGCGAGCGCCTCGCGCGGGCTGATCCCGAAGAACCCGGCGTCGAACCGGCCGGCCCCGGCGAGGAATCCGCCCGAGCGCACATAGGACGTGCCGTGCGCCTCCGGGTCCGGGTCGTACAGGGCGGTCAGGTCCCAGCCGCGGTCGCCGGGGAAGTCACCGATCACGTCCCGGCCGTCGGCGACCAGCTGCCACAGGTCGGCGGGGCTGCTCACGTCGCCCGGATAACGGCAGGCCATGCCGACCACGACGATCGGGTCCCCGGCCGGATCCACCGCGGCGCTCCCGGCCGGCGCCCGGTCCGGCTGCCCGGCGACGATCGTGAGGAGGTGATCCACCACAGCGGCGGGCGTCGGGCAGCGGTAGGTCAGGGTGGTCGGCAGCCGCAGCCCGGTCAGTTCGCCGAGCAACTGCCGCAGCGCCACCCCGGCCTGCGAGTCGAAGCCGAGATCCTGGAAGGTCAGCGTGTCGTCCACGCCGGACAGGTCCGGCCGGCCCAGGGTGGCGGCGATGGCGGATCGGGTCAGCTCGGTGACC
The DNA here is from genome assembly GCF_003626595.1 of Micromonospora endolithica. Taxonomy (GTDB): domain Bacteria; phylum Actinomycetota; class Actinomycetes; order Mycobacteriales; family Micromonosporaceae; genus Micromonospora; species Micromonospora endolithica. The sequence goes on from NZ_RBAK01000004.1 coordinate 5,775, forward strand.
ACGTGCCGGCGCTCCCGCTCCGGCAGCCCGGCGGTCCGGGCGGCCCAGGAGTCCGGTGCGGCGGCCGGCTCCGGCGCCTCGGCGGCCGGCGTCCCGTCCAGGTTGGGCCAGTGACGGCGGCGCTGGAAGGCGTAGGCGGGCAACGGCACCCGGACGCCGTCGCCGGCGCCGCAGATCGCGTCCCACGGCACCGCGACGCCGTGAGTGTGCAGCCGGGCCAGCGCGGTGAGCAGCGAGCGTGGTTCGTCCTGCCCCTTCGGCAGCGCGGCCGCGAGCACCGGCTCGGCGTCCCCGGCGGCCGACTCCACCAGGCCGGTCAGCGCGCCGCCGGGCCCGATCTCCAGGAACGCGGTGGTGCCGGACGCGACCAGTGCCGCGGCTCCGTCGGCGAAGCGCACCGCCTGCCGGACGTGCCGGGTCCAGTAGTCGGCCGTGCGCAGGTCGTCGCCCTCGGCGAGCCGGCCGGTCAGGTTGGACACCACGGGGGTCCGGGCCGGGCCGTACGCGAGCTCACCGGCCACCCGTCCGAACTCGGCCAGCATCGGCTCCATCAGCGGCGAGTGGAACGCATGGCTGACCCGGAGACGCTTCACCTTGCGGCCCCGGCCGCGCCAGAGTGCCTCGATCTCGGCCACGGCCGCCTCGGTGCCGGACACCACCACGGCCCGGGGCCCGTTCACCGCGGCCACCACCGGTCCGTCGGTGCCGAGCGTGCCGAGAACCTCCTCCTCGGAAGCCTCGACGGACAGCATCGTCCCGCCCGCGGGCAGCTCCTGCATCAGCCGGCCGCGCGCCGACACGAGCGTGCACGCGTCGGCCAGGGACAGCACGCCGGACACATGGGCGGCGGCCAGCTCGCCGACGGAGTGGCCGATCAGCACGTCCGGCCGCAGTCCCCACGACTCCAGCAGCCGGTACACGGCCACCTCGACGGCGAACAGCGCGGCCTGGGTGTACTGCGTGTCGTGCAGCCGGCCACCCGGCTCCGCGCCGTCCTCCGCGTGGACCACGGCGGCGAGCGGCGTGCCGAGCCCGGGGTCCAGGAGCTCGCCGATCCGGTCGAAGGTCTCGGCGAAGACCGGGTACGTCCGGTACAGGCCGCGGCCCATCGTGGCGTACTGGCTGCCCTGGCCGCTGAACAGGAACGCGAGCCGGCCGTCCGGGCCGCGCCGGCCGCGGACCACGCCGGTGCCGGGCCGGCCCTCGGCGAGCTGTCGCAGCGAGTTCCGCAGCTGCTCCTCGTCGTCGCCGATCAGGACGGCGCGGTGGTCGAAAGCGGTGCGCGTGGTGGCCAGGGCGTGCCCGACGGCGCGCGGCTCGAGACGCCCGTGCGTCACGAGGTGCGCGGCGAGGCGGCCGGCCTGGTCCCGCAGCGCCCCGGCGGTCCGGCCGGACAGCGGCCAGACCATCGGGCCGGGCGCGGGCGCGGGCGCGGGCGGGGGAGCGGCGGGCGGGAGGGCGGGCGGCGGGCCGGAGAGCACGACGTGACAGTTCGTGCCGCCCATGCCGAACGAGCTGACTCCGGCGAGCGGCGCGTCCGGCACCGGCCAGGCGGTCGGCTCGGTGAGCACCCGCAGCTTCCAGCCGTTCAGGTCGATGCGCGGGTTGGGCCGCCGGAAGTGCAGGCTGGGCGGCAGCTGCCGGTGCCGGATGCTGAGGATCGCCTTGAGCAGTCCGGCGACACCCGCGGCGCCCTCCAGGTGACCGATGTTCGTCTTCACCGAACCGACCAGCAGCGGCGAGCCGGCCGGCCGGCCCGGACCGTAGGCGGCGCCGAGAGCGGCCGCCTCGACCGGGTCGCCGACCCGGGTGCCGGTACCGTGCAGTTCCACGTACTGCACGTCGGCCGGGGCCACCCCGGCGTTGCGGCAGGCCGCCCGGATCACGTCGGCCTGTGCGTCCGCGCTGGGTGTGGTGAGGGAGCCGGTGGCCCCGTCGTTGTTCACCGCGCTGCCGCGGATGACGCAGTAGATGTCGTCGCCATCGCCGACGGCACGGTCCAGCGTCTTCAGGACGACGAACACGCCGCCCTCGCCCCGGACGAAGCCGTTCGCCCGCTCGTCGAAGGTGTGGCACCGGCCGTCCGGCGACAGCGCGCCGAACAGCGCGGTCCGCGCGGTGCTGCCGTGCCCGAGAATCACGTTGACGCCGCCGGCGAGCGCGACCGTGGACTCACCGGTGCGCAGGCTCTCGGCGGCCAGGTGCACGGCCACCAGGGAGGAGGACTGCGCGGCGTCCACCGTCACGCTGGGACCGCGCAGGCCGAGCGCGTACGAGACCCGGTTCGCGATGATGCCGCGGCCGGTGCCGGTCAGCGTGTGCGGGGTCAGCCCGCGCAGGCCGCGGCGGGCGAGCAGGGCCGCGTAGTCGTCGCCGGTGGCACCGACGAACACCCCGGTGGCGGAGCCGGCGAGCTTGCCCGGGACGATTCCCGCGTCCTCGAGCGCCGCCCAGCCGAGCTCCAACATCAACCGCTGCTGCGGGTCCATCTCGACGGCCTCGGCGCCGGTGATGCCGAAGAACTCGGCGTCGAAGGTCGCGACGTCGTCGAGCAGCCCGGCACGGGCCCGGCCGCCGGCGCCGGCCACCGCGATCTCGGCGTCGGAGTCCGGCACGTCCCGGCGCCGCGCGCCGTGGGTGCCGGACACGACGTCCGAGCCGTCGCGGAGCAGGCGCCAGAACGCCGCCGGGTCGTCGGCCCGGGGCAACCGGCACGAGATTCCGACCACGGCGACTGTCGTGCGCGGGTCCGTGGAGTCGCTCACTGCTGTGCGACCGCCGGGCCGAGGTCGCGGACGAGCTCGGAAAGGTTGCGGACCGTCTGGAAGTGCCGGCCGCTGATCTTTTCCGTCGGTACGTCCGTGGCCAGCTCGCTGCGCAGGAAGTTGAGCAGCACGGCGACCTTCAGCGAGTCGAGGATGCCGTGTTCGAGCAGCGGGGTGTCCACCTCGAGCTCGCCGCGCGGATCGCCCGCCAGGAACCGCTCCCGGATGAAGCTCAGCAGCTTCTCGGTGATCTCGTCCTCGTTGAGGCGGTCGGTGTTGAGGGACATTTCTCCTCCGGTTTCGTGCGGCGGGAGGGGCCGGCGAGGGCGCGGCAGGGCGCTGATGCCGGCGCACACTCCGACACCTGGAGTAGGGCCAGTCTGTGAAACCCGGCTAAAGGCTTCCTTGCGCCGGTCAGGACAGCCGGTCGGGACAGCGGTGCGGGACAGCCGGGACAAGGACCGGTTAAGGGCGCTACCGAGGATGGAGGGGATCTGCCCGACCGAGGGGACATGTGTCGATGTCAGCGATGACGACCAACGGGACGCCCGGATCGGCACCCGCCGGACTGCTCAGCCACGAGTGGATCGAGCGCGCACAGCGCCGGCTCGCCCGGCACGTCTTGCGCACCCCCGTGGTGCGCAGCGACGACCTGGACCGGCTGGCCGGTGCGCGGCTCTGGCTCAAGGCCGAGAATTTGCAGCGCGGGGGCTCGTTCAAGCTCCGCGGTGCCCTGCTGGCGGTCGGGGAGTTGCGCGACCGCGGCAGCTCCGGCGTGGCCGCGCACAGCACCGGCAACCACGCGATCGCCGTCGCCCTGGCCGCCCGCGAATATGGCCTGCCGGCCATCCTGGTGCTGCCGGGTGACGTGCTGCCGGCGAAAGCCGCGCGGGTCCGGGAAGCCGGCGCCGAGGTGCTCATCGTGGGCACGGGCCTGGCCGAGCGGACCGCCGCGGTCGACGAGGTCGCCCTCACCCGCGGCTTCGATGTGGTGGATCCCTACCAGAATCCGTTCGTGGTGGCCGGTCAGGGCACGGCGACCGCCGAGCTCCTCACGCAGGTGCATTCGGCTGGTGGCCGGCTTGACGCGCTCGTGCTGCCGGTCGGCGGCGGCAGCGCCGTGGCGGGCGCCTGCCTGGTCGCCGCCCGGCACGGGGTCGCCGTGGTGGCCGCCGAGCCGGCCGCGGTGCCCGCGCTGACCGCGGCCCTGGCGGCCGGTGAGCCGGTCACCGTGCCGGGCCTGCCGACCGTCGCGGACGGGCTGCGCCCGGACCGGATCGGCCGGCTGCCGTTCGACGTCGTCCGGAGCGCGCTGCACGAGGTGATCCAGGTCGACGAGGCCGGGATCGTGGCCGGTATGCGGATGGCCCTGGACGCCGCCCGGCTGGTGGTGGAGCCGGCCGCCGCGTGCGGGTTGGCCGCGGCGGTGCAGTTCGCCGCCGCCGGTCAGGCCCGGGACATCGGAGTGCTCCTGACCGGCGGCAACGTGGACCTGAACCTGATCTCCACAATCCTGGCCGAGGCCTGATCAGCGCGGGACGGTCGGCTCCGGCTCCGACTCCGCCTTCGGCGGCCCGGCCTTCGGCGCGGGCGCCTGGGTCGGCTCCGGGAAAAAGAAGTAGGTGATGGCGGCGGTCAGCAGCGCGATGCCCGCGGCCGTCAGGAAGACGCCACTGGTGCCGGCCACCACCGCGTCGATCACCGCGGGGCGGGCCGCCTCGGGCACCGCCTCGAGGTTCGCCGCGCTCGCCTCCCCGCTTTCCGCCGTCGCCGCAAGGGCCGGCGGCAGGTTCGCCGCGTAGATGCGGGCCAGCACGGTGCCGAAGATGGCACTGCCGATCGCGCCGCCGAGCATCTGGCTGAGCCGTACCGACGTGATGGCCACGCCCATCTGCTCCTCGGGGGCGGTGAGCTGCACCGCGACCAGCGCCAGCCCGACCACCTGGCCGAGGCCCGCGCCGAGCAGGAACAGGTAGACACTGATCTGCCAGGTCGACGTGCCGACGTCGAGCAGCGAGAGCAGTCCCATCGCGACGGTCACCAGGCCCATGCCGCTGACCATCAGCATCTTGAAGCGGCCGGGCTTGCGGACGAAGCGGCCGGCCGCCACGCCGGAGACGGTCATGCCGAGGGCCATCGGCAGCAGGTAGAGACCCGCGCCGACCGCGTCGACCCCGCGGGCCGCCTGCAGGTAGAGCGAGACGTAGACGATGCTGCCGGTGATCACCATCCCGGCGAAGAACTCCTGCGGGCTGGCCACCCGGAACACCCGGTTGCGGAACAGGGTGAGCGGGAAGATCGGATCGGACGCGGCGAACCGGCCAAGCGCGCCCCGGCGGACCAGTCCCTGCCGCAGCAGGAAGGTCACCATGAGGACGATCGCGAGCACCACCAGGAGCACCACCTGCGGTGAGCTCCACGCGTAGTTGCGGCCGCCCCACTCGGCGATCAGCAGCATCGCGCTGGCCCCGGCCGCGATCAGGCCCGCGCCCAGGTAGTCGACCCGCTCGCGGCTCTCCTTGTCGGGCAGGTGCAGGCAGGTGGCGATCAGGACCCAGGAGATGATGCCGAGCGGCACGTTGACGTAGAAGACCCAGGGCCAGCTCAGGTGGTCGACGATGACGCCGCCGACGAGCGGGCCGACCACCACGCCGACGCCGACCATGACGCCGCCCATACCGACCCCGGAGCCACCGGACGAGCCGCCCTCCTCGGTCTTCTCGGGCGGCCAGATCGCCATGATCATGATGAGCGTCACGCCCATCAGGCCACCACCGCCGACGCCCTGGACGGCCCGGAACGCGATCAGCTGGCCCATGGTCTGCGCGAGTCCGCAGGCGGCCGATCCGATCAGGAACGTGGCGAGCGAGAACAGGAAGATCCGCTTGGGACCGTGCAGGTCGACGAGCTTGCCGTAGAGCGGCTGGGTGACGGTCGCGGCCAGTGCGTACGCCGTGATGACCCACGGGAACGTCTGCAGGCCGTTCTCCGGGTCGAGGCTGGTGGCGATCGGCCAGACCGCGGTCGCGAGCACGTTGGTGTCGATGATGCCGAGGACCATGGCGATCACCGCGCCGATGGTGGCGAGCCGCATCTGAATGACCGTCATGGAAAGAAACCTATCCGCTGTACGAATTGAGAACAAGTCCAAGTTTGTACTCGGTACCAGTTATTGATACGGTGCAGACATGGTTCCTGACACCTCGACCCCTCCCGGCCTGCGGGAACGCAAGAAGCAGCAGACCCGGCTCGCGATCTACGAGGCGGCGCTGGAGCTCTTCGTGGCCGAGGGCTTCGACAGGGTCTCGATGACGCAGATCGCCGAGGCGGCCAACGTCTCCAAGGCCACCGTCTTCAACTACTTCCCGTCCAAGGAGGACCTGATCATGGTCGCCATGCGGGAGGCGATGACCGACCCGGGGAAGCCGGTGCGTGCCCGGGCGCCCGGTGAGTCGGTGCTGGACGCGTTGCGCCGTGCCTTTCTCGACGAGCTCGATCGGCGCGAGTCGCACGTCGGGCTGGACGCCGGGGGGCTCGGGTTCATGCGGGTGGTGCGTAGCAGCCCGGCGCTCGCGGGCCGGGTGATGTTGCTGGACCGGCATCGCGAGGTGCAGCTCGCTCAGGCGCTGGCCGAGGAGACCGGCGCCGCGCCGGGCGACATGACGCCCAACATGGTGGCCGCCGCTGTGCTGGGTGCGATGCGCGCGGTCTCCTCGGAGAACTGGCGGCGGCTGGTCGACGGGGAGTCGCCGGATGCGATCCACCCCGACGCCGTGGCCGCCGCCGAGCGCCTGTTCGATGTGCTCACCGAGGGCCTGGCCGGCTACGGTGTGCGGCCGTTGCACGTCAGCGAGCCACCCGATAAGAGGTGACCGCCGCCACGATCCGGTCCACCTGGTCGTCGCTCAGCCCGGTGTAGAGCGGCAACCGGGTGAGCTGCCGGGCGACCCGCTCGGTCGTCGGGCAGCCGCCCGGCGCGGTGCGGCCGAACCGGAGGCCGGCCGGCGCGTTGTGCAACGGCTGGTAGTGCGACGTGGCCTGCACCCCGAGGTCGGCCAGGTGCCGCCGGAACCCCGCTGAGGCCGCCGGATCGGGCAGCACGAGGAAGTACAGGTGCGCCGGATGCACGCGGTCGACGGGTACGACCGGCTGGGCTACGCCGTTGTCCGCCGCCCACTCCGCCAGCCGGTCGTGATAGGCGTTCCAGACCCGCATCCGGCCGGCCTGGATGACGTCGAAGTTCTCCAGCTGAGCGGTGAGGAACGCGGCCAGCAGTTCGGACGGCAGGTAGCTCGAACCCAGGTCGACCCAGTGGTACCGGTCGATCTCGCCGCGGTAGTACTGGGTGCGGTTCGTGCCCTTCTCCCGGATGATCTCGGCCTGCAGCACCAGGTCCGGATCGTTGATCACCAGCGCTCCGCCCTCGCCGCAGTGCGCGTTCTTGGTGCTGTGGAAGCTCTGTGTGGCGAGCGAGCCGAAACTACCCAGCGGCTTTCCGCGGTAGGTGGCGCCCAGTCCGTGCGCGTTGTCCTCGATCAGCCGCAGGCCGTGCCGCTCGGCGATGCCGGCGAGCGCGTCCATGTCGCAGCCGACCCCGGCGTAGTGCACGGCGACGATCGCCCGGGTGCGGTCCGTGACGGCCGCCTCGACCAGTCGCTCGTCGAGGTTGATGGTGTCCGGGCGGCAGTCCACGAAGACCGGGACCGCGCCGCGTAGTGCGTACGCGTTCGCGGTCGACGGGAACGTGTACGACGGCAGGATCACCTCGTCGCCCGGCTGGAGGTCGAGCACCAGTGCGCTCATGTCCAGCGCGTGCGAGCACGACGTGGCGAGCAACGTGGCGACCGCGCCCAGCATCTTGTTGAGCAGCGCGCTGGCCCGCGCGGTGAACGGGCCGTCGCCCTCCAGCGTGCCGCTGGCCAGCGCGGTCTCCAGGTAGTGAAGCTCCGCGCCGGTCAGGAAGGCGCGGTTGAACGGGATGACGCTGTTGCCGGCGTCCTCCAGCAGCAGTTTTCCCCGGGCCAGAACGTCCTCGCTCACACCATCTCCTCGATGGTCGTCACCACGTCATCCAGAGCGGGCAGCGCGAGGTTCTCGGCGCGCAGATCCTCGGCCGCCTTGCGGTGATCCGTGCCGGACAGCAGCTGTTCGATCGCGGCGGTCACCTCGGCCGGGTCGACCGGGTCGGCGGCCACCGTGATCGCGGCGCCCGACTTGGCGAGCACCCCGGCGTTGAGACCCAGGCCTGGGTTGTACGGCACCACGAGCTGGGGCACGCCGTAGTAGACGGCGGTCAGCGCGGTACCCGTACCGCCGTGGTTGACCGCCGCCGAGCAGGTCGGCATGACGAAGCTCAGCGGCAGGTCCACGATGGCCCGGACGTTCGCCGGCAGCGTCCCCAGCCGGTCCCGGTCACCCGAGCGGACCGCGACCACCGTCTCCACGTCGAACCCGGACAGCGCCTCGATCAGCGTGCGCAGCGGGTGGCCCCCCGGGCCGGCGTCGGTCATCGTGTTCGCGGTGACCCAGGACAGGCAGACCCGGGGCTTCTCCGGCGCCGCGAGGATGGCCTGTGGCACCGAGCCGGAGCCGTTGAACGGCTGATACCGCGCCGGGATCCGGTTGGGCACCTCGGCGGGCTGCAGGCTGGCCGGCCCGGGGTCGACGGTGGCCACGCCGTGCTGCGCCCGCGGGGTCACGCCGAACCGCTCGAACAGTCCTGCCAGGTCGGCCGGCCAGGTCGCCGGGTCCCGGCCGTAGCCGGGGAACTGGCTCAGCGTCGGCGGCTGCGGGCCCCACAGGTGGTGCACCAGCGGCGCCCCGGCCACGCCGGCGGCCAGCGGCGCCACCATCGTGATCGGGTCCGTGACGACCAGATCCGGCTTCCAGGCCCGGACGAACGCGACCAGGTCCTCGGCCATCGTCTCGGCCATCGTCACGTGCGGGGAGAACCGCAGCTCGGCGAACCGGCGGAACGACTCGGGGGACATCTGCGAGATGTCGCCGGACGGGCTGGGGCCCTCGCCGGTCTCGCGGCGCACGATGTCACCGGCCGCGGCGATGCTGCCCATCAGGTCGTAGGGCGTGCCGACCGGTACCGCGGTCAGACCCGCACCGGCCACGTCGGCCACGGTGGACGGAGGCCCGGCGACGTACACCTCGTGCCCGGCGGCACGGAACGCCCAGGCGAGCTGAACCATCGGGAACAAATGGCTCGGCACTGGGGCCGGAAGGAAGAGAACACGCATATGGCCGCTCCATTTGTCATCGGCATTGAAAAAGTCGATACCGGCGGGGTACCACATCATCAAATGCTTCTGAAGTGGCGACGAAGCGCTGCTAAATCCGCCCGTACGACGGCTTGGCAGCCCCTGTTCACACCGGCTCCTCATGGCAGACTGGACGCTTGCAGCAGGCCCGTTCATCACCTTCACAAGGAGCGGTCGTGGCAATTCGTGTCTGGGATTATCTCCCCGAGTACGGAACCGAGCGAGACGATATCCGGGATGCCGTCGAAACTGTTTTCTCGTCCGGCCAGCTGGTGCTCGGGCGCAGCGTGGCGGGATTCGAGCAGGAGTTCGCGGAGCTGCACGGCGTAGCGCACTGCACCGGCGTCGACAACGGCACCAACGCCGTCAAGCTGGGCCTGCAGGCGCTCGGCGTCGGCCCCGGCGACGAGGTGCTGACGGTGTCGAACACCGCGGCGCCGACCGTGGTGGCGATCGACGGCACCGGCGCCACGCCGGTCTTCGTCGACGTCCGCGAGGAGGACTTCCTGATGGACACGCGGCTGGTGGAGGCCGCCGTGACCGCCCGCACCCGGGCGTTGCTGCCGGTGCACCTCTACGGCCAGTGCGTGGACATGGCGCCGCTGCGCGAGGTGGCGGCCCGGCACGGGCTCAAGGTGCTCGAGGACTGCGCACAGGCGCACGGGGCACTGCACCACGGCGAGCTGGCCGGCACGATGAGCGACGCGGCGGCGTTCTCCTTCTATCCGACCAAGGTGCTCGGCGCATACGGCGACGGTGGTGCCGTCATCACGTCCGACGACGACGTGCAGCAGTCGCTGCGCCGGCTGCGCTACTACGGCATGGACGAGGTCTACTACGTCGTCACGACGCCCGGTCACAACGCGCGGCTGGACGAGGTGCAGGCCGAGATCCTGCGCCGCAAGCTGACCCGCCTGGACGCCTATGTGGAGGGCCGCCGGGCGGTGGCGCGGCGCTACGAGGACGGCCTGAAGGACCTGACCGGACCGGGCGGGTTCCAGCTGCCGGTCACCGCCGAGGGCAACGAGCACGTCTACTACGTCTATGTCGTCCGGCACCCGCAGCGCGACGTCATCCTGCGCCGGCTCGAGGAGCAGGACATCCTTCTCAACATCAGCTATCCGTGGCCGGTGCACACCATGACCGGCTTCGCCCACCTCGGTTACGCCGCCGGGTCGTTGCCGGTGACCGAACGGCTGGCGGGGGAGATCTTCTCGCTGCCGATGTACCCGTCGCTGCCCCGCGACATGCAGGACCGGGTCATCGAGGCGCTACGAGACGTACTGACGTCGCTCTGACCAGCTCACGGGACTCGGCCCGACGTACCGGTCCAGAAGGTGGTCCAGATATCGCGGTCCGCCGGACGGGCAGGCCGCCGGGGCGAGCGCCCGGAGCTTGGCCACCGACACCACGGTGTGGTTCGGATCGACGTCCACGATGATCTCCCGGGCGGCCCGGCAGCCGAGCCGCGCTTCCACGCCGTCGATGATGTCCTCGATCGGGTAGGCGGTGCCGGAGGCCACGTTCACCACCTCGTTGCGGACGTCCGCTGCCAGCAGCCCGTCCAGCGCGGCCACCACGTCACGGACGTCGACCAGGTCCCGGTGGTTGCCCTGGAACAGCTGCACCGAGCCGGCCCTGATCTGGTCCATCAGCGAGGTGAGCAGCTGATGACCGCGCTGGCCCGGCCCGACCGCGTGGCTCAGGCGCAGGGTCAGCCAGTCGACGCCGTGGGCGCGCAGTTCCCGCTCCAGGGCGAGCTTGTGCCGGCCGTACGGCTCCGGCGGTGTCACCGGGTAATCCTCGTCGGCCGCCACCGGCGGGCTGCCGTACATCGAGTGCGAAGCCGTCGACAGAAAGATCAGCATCCGGCCTTCCCGGCGGCACCGGTCCGCCTGCCGGCGGACGAGTTCGGTCTCCCGCTGAAACTCGGCTGCGTCGTCCTCCACCGTGGTGGAGACGCCGGCGGCGAGGACCGTCACCCGCGGGTGACGGTCGGCGATCGGAAGCAGATTCTGGGCCACGAAGCCACGCCCTACCACGTCCATGAACGGAATCTCCTACTCCGGCGCGACGAGCGGACAGGGCAAGGCCCGCACCTCTGGCAGACTGTCAACTGCCGGCCGGGCGGAGAAGCCCCTAACCACCCCAGCCCATCGCCGGCGGTGGCCGGCCCGGGCACCGGCGCAGTGCCGGGGCAGTAGGGGTTATCCGGCCGATCACCAGCTGACTAGCGTCCGTCCCATGACGACTGCCCCGCACCTCGATGGCCGGTGGTTGCGGCGAATTCAGCCGCGTGCCGCCACCGTCCGCCTGGTCTGTTTCCCGCACGCCGGCGGCTCGGCCGGCTACTTCGCCGCACTGGCCGAGCGGCTGCCCGGGGTCGAGGTGCTGGCGGTGCAGTACCCGGGCCGGCAGGACCGCCTGCACGAGGGCTGCGCGCCGACGCTCGCCGGGCTGGCCGACGACCTGGCCGGCGTACTGCGCGAGGCGGACCGCGGCCCGTGGGCGTTCTTCGGGCACAGCATGGGCGCGATCGTCGCCTTCGAGGTGGCGCGGCGGCTGACCGGCCGGCCGGCGCCGGTGCACCTGTTCGCCTCCGGTTATCAGGCGCCGTCGAGGCTGCGCGGTGGCAGCGTGCACCGCGGCGAGGACGACGACGTCCTGGCGGAGCTGCGGACGGCCGGCGGCACCGACCCGCAGTGGCTGGCCGATCCCGCGCTGCGCGCCCTGCTGCTACCCACGGTGCGCGGCGACTACCGGGTGGTCGAGACGCACCCCCGGTCGCGCGCGACGGTGGACTGCCCGATCACGATGCTGATGGGTACCGACGATCCGCACACCACGCCCGGCGAGGCGGCGGCCTGGGCCGAGCACACCACCGGCGCGTTCGACCTGCGGGTGTTCGAGGGCGGCCACTTCTTCCTGGACCGCCGCGTCGCCGAGCTCGGCTCGCTGATCACCGCCGCCCTGACGGACGGCTGAGCGTCACGCCGCCTGGCGCACCCGGATCTGCGCGGCCAGAGCGGCCGGCGCCGGCGCGGCGAACAGATCGGCCAGCGCCACCGGCACCCCGAGCGTCTCCTCGATCTGCTGCACCAGCTGGGCGCCGAGCAGGGAATGCCCGCCCTCGATGAAGAAGTTCGACTCCACGGTCAGGTCGTCGCGGCCGAGCAGGCGCCGCCAGAGCAGCAGCAAGGATCCGGCCAGCTCGTCGTCGCCGTCGGGGGCGGTGTCCACCGCGGCCGGGACGGCCGGCGTCGCTCCGGCCGCGGCCCGCCGCTCCAGCTCCGGATAATCGATCTTCTCGTTGGCGTTCACCGGCAGCGCGCCCACCACCACGAACGACTGGGGGAGCGCGGAGTGCGGCAGTTCGCCCCGGCTGAACTCCCACAGCCGGTCCAGCGGCAGGTCCTCGTCGGCCTCGACGAAGACCACCAGCCGCCCGTCGGCGCTGCGGTCGCCGACCACCACGGCCGCCGCGGCGCGCACCCGGGGGTGGCCGAGGATCACCGCCTCCACCTCGCCCAGCTCGATCCGGTTGCCGCGCAGCTTCACCTGCCGGTCGGCCCGGCCGAACAGCTCCAGCGTGCCGTCCGGCAGCCAGCGCCCGGTGTCCCCGGACCGGTAGAACCGGCCGTACACCAGGTGCTCGCCGAACCGCTGCGCATTCAGCTCGGGGCGGCCGTGATAGCCGAGCGCGACGCCGTCCCCGGCGATGCAGACCTCTCCGCGTACGCCCACCGGCAGCTCCCGTCCGTCCGGGGCCAATACCATCATCCGGGTGTTCGCGATCGGCGCGCCGATGTCGAGCCGCTCGCCGAGCACGGGCGGCAGCACTCCCCACGTACACCAGGTGGTGGTTTCGGTGGGGCCGTAGGCGTGGTGCACCTCGCAGCCGGTGTCGAGCAGTCGCTGCGCCAGCGGCACCGGCACCACCTCGGCGCCGATCACCACCTTGATCCCGGCCAGCACGTCGGCGACGTCGTCGAGCACCAGGCGGAAGGTCGTCGGGGTGCCTTGGACGACGACCGGGCGGTAGCGCTCGATCAGCGCGCGCAGCACCCTTCCGTCGGTGCGTGCCGAGTCCGGCGCGACCACGATGTGCCCGCCGGAGTACAGCGGCACGTAGTGCTCCAGATTCGCCATGTCGAACGCGAACGTCGTCGTCCACAGCGTCCCGTCGCCCGCACCGATGCCCAGCCGCTCGGTGTAGTCGCCCGCTATGTTGCTGATGGCCCGGTGCGGCAACAGCGCGCCCTTCGGCCGCCCGGTCGACCCGGACGTGTAGATCAGGTATGCCGCCGACTCCGGGTCGGTATCCGGCGCCGGCCCGGGCTCAGCGGCCGGCGCGTCGTCGATCCGCGGCAGCGCCAGCACCGCCGTGCCCGGCTGCCGAGGCGCCAGGTCCCGGTCCGTGACGATCACGGTCGCGCCGGAATCAGCGAGCAGATAGCTCACCCGCTGGGCCGGGTGTTCCGGGTCCACCGGCAGATAGGCGGCGCCGGCCAGCCACACGCCGAGGACGACCGCGGTCAGCTCAGGGCTGCGGGTCGTCATGATCGCCACCACGTCACCGGGCGCGACCCCGGCGGCCAGCAGCAGATCGCGGTTGTGCCGGGCGGCGTCCCACAATCGGCCGTAGGTGACCTCGCGGTCCCCGTCGCGCATCCCGATCGCGTCCGGGGTGCGGCAGGCGTGGCCGTGCACGGCGGCCGGCACGTCCGACGGGCTGAACGAGCGGGCGGTGTCGTTCGCCGCCGCGATCACGTGGCGGTCCGCGGGGCTCCACACGAGCAGCTCGCCGAGCGGCCGGTCGGCGTCCGGGCCGGCGCTGAGCAGCAGTGCCTCGTACCGTTCCACCAGGGCGCGCACCTCGGGCTCGGTGAACTTCTCGGCGGAGTAGCGCGCGAAGACGCGGATCTCCTGCGGCGAGGTCTGCACGAAGAACTCGAGGTCGAACTTGCTGTAGCCGTTCTCCACCACCAGCTGGCGGGCGGGCAGGCCGGCCACCGTGAAGCCGGACACGTCCGGCTGCGGGAAGTAGTTGAACAGGTGGCGGCAGAGCCGGTTGCGCCAGGACGCGGTGCCCTGCGGGGCCAGCTCGGGCACGCTGTCGACCGGGACCCCGGCGTGGGCCAGCGCGCCGAAGTAGACGTCGCGGGCCTGCCGCACCAGGCCGCGGAACGTGTCCCGCGGATCCACCCGAACCCGCAGCGGCAGCACGTTGGTGTGGTGACCGACGGCGCGCGGCGTCTCCCGCGGGCGCACGCTCACCGGCGAGCCGACGGCCAGGTCCGGCCCGGCGCCGTGCGCGGCGAGCAGCACGTCGAACGCGGCGAGCAGCACCGCCGCCTCCGGGGCCCGCAGCGCGGCGGGCAGCCTCCGGACGGTGTCCCGGGCCTCCGCCGACAGCACGTGGGTGAGATAGGCGCCGTGCAGGGTGGGCCGGGCCGGGTCGTCGGCGCCGCACCACAGGTCCAGCGCGTCAGGATCGTAGCCGGACAGCTGGTCACGCCACCAGGCGACATCGGCGGCGGACGGTTCCGGCTCGTGGTACGGGGCGACCGGGGTCAGCAGCTCCGGCGGCACCGGGCGACCGGCGGCCAGGGCCGCGTACGCGGTGGCCAGCTCCTCGATCAGCAGGGCGCCGGAGATGATGTCGTACACCAGGTGGTGGAACGCGAGGCAGACGATGTCGCCGTCGCGGTGGCGGAACAGCCCGGCGCGCACCAGCGGCCGCCCGTCGAGCACGAACCGCTGGGTGAGCCACGGCCGAAGACCCAGGTCGGGCTCCGCGGCGTCCGGCTGGAACGCCTCGATCACCTCGAGGGGAACCGGGAACCCGTCGGCCGGGATCACGCCCTTGGCCAGCTCCGCGCCGGCCGCGATGTAGCCGGTTCGCAACACATCGTGCCGGCGCAGCAGCACGGCGAGCGCGGCACGCAGCACGTCCGCGTCGAGCTTGCCCTCGACCTGAAAGGCGAGCGCGAGGTTGTTCGCGGCGCTGTCCGGCACCAGCCGGTCCAGCAGCCACATCGCCTCTTCCTTGCGGCTGGCCGGAATCAGGTCCCGCGGAACTCCGGCGACATGCGATACGGGTGCCATGCCGGAACGATATGAGCGCGCACCGGGGCCTCAGTACCCCTAGCGGACGGGGCTCCGGCGCCGCCCGGCCGGATAAGGGTGCGGCAGGGGTGGGGCGCCGCGAATCCGGCTCCTACGCTCGTAATCGGCCCCAGCCGGCCCTGCCGTGAGGATGAGTATGAAGGAATCAGGCGCGTGGAAGGCCCTGGCCAACGGCGACCGGGCGACACCCGTCGTGCTGGCCGTCGATTTCGACACCACCGGCCGGCCCGAGGCGACGTTCGCCGCCTTGGCCGGCACCATGAACCGGCCCGAGCCGATCTGGCACACGTTGCCGCCGGCGCCCGGCTCACCCGAGGCGTCCACCGGTGCCGGCTACGTCGAGCACTGGATCCGCGACCTGGCCGCGGAGCGGGCGCCGGTCAAGGCGGTGCTCGGCTTCTGCGCCGGTTCGGTGTACGCCGCGGCGCTCGCCGATCGCATCGCCGCCTGGCAGGACCCGCCGCTCGTCGTGATCTTCGACCCGGAGCTGCTCAACTCGCAGATCCTGATGTGGCAGTTCCAGAAGGTTTCCGGGTTCATGGCGGGCACGCTGTCCGCCGCCGAGATCGCCGAGGCCCGCCGGATCGGGCAGCAGGCGTTCGAGTACAGCACCGGCCCGGTCGACCTGAAGGACCGGCTGATCACGCTGATGCACGACTTCGGCGATCCGGCGCTGGCCCGGGCCGGCCTGGACGCCACCCGGCGGGCCGAGCTGTTCGGCGTGTTCTCGGGCTTTCTCGGCTATCTCGCCCTGGCGAGCGAGCTGGATCCCCGTGAGCGCTGGCGCGAAGCGGTCGCGTTCTCCTCCAACACCCCGCTGAGCG
The DNA here is from genome assembly GCF_003626595.1 of Micromonospora endolithica. Taxonomy (GTDB): domain Bacteria; phylum Actinomycetota; class Actinomycetes; order Mycobacteriales; family Micromonosporaceae; genus Micromonospora; species Micromonospora endolithica. The sequence goes on from NZ_RBAK01000004.1 coordinate 21,762, forward strand.
GCCTGAACGCGATGCGGGCCAACGGTGTGGAGGTGGCGGTCGCCAAGGAGGTGCACTGCCCGGTGGAGCATGCCGGGATGCTGGCCGACCGGCGGCTCGCCGAGGCCGTCGCCGAACTGCTGGACAACTGACCACGGGCCGGACAACCGGCCGGGAAGGCTGAAGCACATGGACCTCAAGGGAGAGTGGGCGATCGTCGCCCACACGCCGAAGGGCGACTTCGACTGGAAGCTGTCGATGGAACCGGACGGCGACAGCTTCACCGGCACTCTCGACCTGGTGGAGAGCAAGGTGGCGCTGGAGGAGGGCAGGGTCGAGGGCAACCGGCTCTCCTGGAAGTCGACCCTGGTGGTGCCCCGGAAGCTGCGCTTCTCCGGGAACGCCACGATCGAGGGCGACGAGATCTTCGGGGAGATCCGGATGGGTGCCTTCGGGGTCCGCTCGTTCGGCGGGCGCCGCGTCGCCACCGAGCCGGCCGGCTGAGCCGGTCGCCGCATCGCACGAAAGGGCCGGCCCATCGAGGCCGGTCCTTTCCGTCGTCAGCGCACGGACACGCGTACCGGCAGCGCGTCCAGGCTGTTCATGACGATGGTCGGCGTCCAGTGGAGCTTCTCGGCCGGCACCGCGAGCTCGATCGACGGGAACCGCCGCAGCAGCGTGCCGATCGCCGTCTCGGCTTCCAACCGGGCCAGCGGGGCGCCGACGCAGTGGTGGATGCCGCGGCCGAAGGCGAGGTGCCGGTGCGCGTGCTCCCGGTTGACGTCCAGCCGGTCCGGATCCGGGAACACCGTCTCGTCCCGGTTGGCCGAGCCGAGAGCCGCGATGACCATCGCGCCCTTCGGCACCGGCGTGCCGGCGATCTCCAGGTCTTCCACGGCCCAGCGCGCGGTCGCCCGGTCCAGCGGCGCATCGTACCGCAGGAACTCCTCGATCGCGGCCGGGAGCAGCTCCGTTCGGGCCCGCACCTGCTCGAGCTGGCCGGGGTGGCGCAACAGGGCCAGGACGCCGTTCGCGATCAGGCTCACCGTGGTCTCGTGACCGGCCACGATGAGCAGGATGGCGGTGCCGATCAGCTCCTGCGGGGAGAGCCGGTCGTCGGCCTCCGCGGCGACCAGCGCGCTGAACAGGTCGTCGCCGGGGTGCGCGCGTTTGGCCTCCATCAGGTCGCTCAGGTAGGCGCTGAACTCGCGTACGCCGTCCGCCTTGCCCGGCGAGCCGAGCGGCTGGAGAATCGCTCGCGTCCAGGCCCGGAACCGCTCCTGGTCGGCTTGCGGGATGCCCAGCAGGCCGGAGATCACGATGATCGGCAGCGGGACCGCGTAGGCCGGCAGCAGGTCCACCTCGCCGGTCCCGTCGGTCAGGTCCCGCGCGATGTCGTCCACGAGCCGGTCGGCGAGCCGCTGGACGGCCGGGCGCATCGACTCCACCCGCCGCATGGTGAACTCCCGGGCGAGCAGCTTTCGCAGCCGTGTGTGCTCGGGCGGATCGCTGGCCAGCAGGTGCCCGCCCAGATTCCCGCCCTCCCGAGGCATGCCGGCGCCACCGGCCGCGAGCATCGCGGCGCCGTGCCGCGGGTTCTTGCCGAGCCGGGCGTCGGTCAGCGCCTCGCTCACCTCGGCGAAGCGCGTGACGAGGAAGGTCTCCATCCCGTTCGGCTGCCGTACCCGGGACACCGGGCATTCTCCGCGCAGTTGGGCGTACCTCCGGTAGGTCTCCGGGTCGGTCAAGCCGTGGGCTCCTCCGCGCTCGTCGCCCGGCCACGCCGGTAGCGGGCGGTGGCGAACTCCCGGATCGAGGCGGCCATGTAGTCGACCATCTCGGTGGTGAGCTTCGGGTGGACGCCGATCCAGAACGTACGGTCGGTGATGATGTCGCTGTTGGTGAGGTCGCCAGCGATGCGGTGCGGCCGCCCGATGTAGGCCGGGTGCCGGGTCAGGTTGCCGCCGAACAGCCGCCGAGTGCCGATCCGGCGGTCCTCCAGGAAGGCCACCAGTTCGTCCCGGCTGAACTCGGCCTCGTGCGTGACGGTCAGCACGAAGCCGAACCAGCTCGGGTCGCTGTCCCGGGTGGGCCGGGGCATGAGCAGCCCGGGCAGGTCGGCGATCGCGTCGTGCAGGCGCTTCCAGTTGCGCCGCCGGGCCCGGCCGAACTCCTCCACCTTGGGCAGCTGGGTCAGGCCCAGCGCGGCCTGCAGGTCCGTCGACTTCAGGTTGTAGCCGAGGTGCGAGAAAATGTACTTGTGGTCGTAGCCGTGCGGCAGCGTCCCCATCTGATAGCTGAAGCGCTTGCGGCACTTGTTGTCCTCGCCCGGCTCGCACCAGCAGTCGCGTCCCCAGTCGCGCAGTGACTCGACGATCCGGGCCAGCACCAGGTTGTCCGTCACGACGGCGCCGCCCTCGCCGGTGGTGATGTGGTGGGCGGGGTAGAAGCTGATCGTGCTGAGCGCGCCGAAGGTGCCGGTGCGCTTTCCCCGATAGGTGGAGCCGACCGCGTCGCAGTTGTCCTCCACGAGCAGCAGGTCGTGGTCGTCGGCCAGCTGGGCGATCTCCTCGGCGGCGAACGGGTTGCCGAGCGCGTGCGCGATCATGATGGCCTTGGTACGCGGCCCGATCGCCCCGCGCAGCCGCTCCACGGTGGTGTTGTACGTGCCGAGTTCGATGTCGACGAACACCGGCACCAGGCCGTTCTGCAGGATCGGGTTGACCGTGGTGGGAAAGCCGGCGGCCACCGTGATCACCTCGTCGCCGGGCCGCAGGCTGCGGTCCTCGAGCTGGTCCGAGGTGAGCGCGGTGAGCGCCAGCAGGTTGGCCGACGAGCCGGAGTTCGTCATGTGTGCCTTGCGCGCTCCGATGTACATCGCCATGGCCCGCTCGAACTGCCGGGTGGTGACGCCGGAGGTGAGGCGCAGCTCTATCGCCGCCTCCACCACGGCGACCCGGTCGTCCTCGTCGAGGACGGCGCCGGCGGACAGCAACGGGGTGACGCCCGGGATGAAGGAGTCGCCGGTCGTCTGCTCCTGGTGGTACTTGCGGATTTGGTCGAGGACCAGACTCTTCAACTCGCTCACAGCGCGCTCCCGCCGGTGTCCGGGGTGGACCGGCCCGCCGGGAGGCGGGAACCGGCCCAGGTATGTGCGGGGACCGTAGCCGCGTGGGCTATAGGCCGCCTTAAGGCTGTGGTCCGGCGCCCGCCACCGAGCCGGCTCCGGCAGGCAGGGCGGGTGCGGGTTCGCCGCGCTCCTCCGGCGTCAGCAGCCGGCGCAGCAGCGGACCGGTCATCAGCGTGGTGACCAGCGCCATGATCACCATGGCGGTGAAGATCTGGCTGTTCAGGACGCCAAGGCTGAGGCCGACGTTGAGGATGACCAGCTCGGTCAGGCCACGTGCGTTGATCAGTACGCCGAGGACGCGCGCCTCCCGCCAGTCGGAACCGGTCAGCCGTGCCGCGCTGGACGCCGCCACGAACTTGCTGACCACCGCCACCACGATCACGGCGACCACCATGATGACGCCGTCGACGCCCAGTCCGCCGATGTTCACCGACAGCCCGGTGAGGGTGAAGAACACCGGCAGCAGCAGCAGGCTGGTGTGCTCGATCTGGTCCGGCACCTCCGGGTGCTGCGCCTCGACGAGCAGCCGGGGAACGACCGCGCCGAACGCGAACGCGCCGAAGACCGCGTGCAGGCCGATGAACTCGGTGGTGAACGCGCTGAGCAGAAGCCCGGTGATGAGCACGGTGTGGGTGATACCGCCGGTGGCGGCCCAGCGGCGCTCGGGGGACAGCAGCCAGGCCAGCGCGGGGCGGACCGCGAAATACATGAGCAGGACGAACGCCGCGATCTCGAGAGCCATCCCGCCGAGCCGCCACGGGCTGTCCGCGTTCACGACCACCACGACGACGGCCAGGGCGGTCCAGGCCAGCAGGTCCTCGACGGCGGCGCAGGCCAGGGCGAGCTGGCCGACGGGCCGGCGGTTCAGTCCGTGCTCGGTGATGATCCGGGCCAGCACCGGGAACGCGGTGATCGACATCGCGGCGCCCAGGAACAGGGCCGGGCCTAGCAGGCCAGGCAGACCCTCGCCGGTGTCGAGCAGGTGGTGAAACGCGACGGCGAGCCCGGCGCCGAGGGTGAACGGAAGAGCGACGGAGCTCAGCGAGATCACGGCGACCTTCCGGCCGACGCGGTGCCCGTACAGGTTCAGGTGATAGCCCACCCCGAACATGAACAGGACCAGCCCGATCTGGGCGAGTGCCTGGAGGATGGGCCGGATCTCCGGCGGGAACAGCACCTCGGTCGGGTTGCCCGGCAGCAGTCCGAGCAGGCTGGGCCCGAGGGCCACGCCGCCGACGATCTCACCCATCACGGCGGGCTGGCCGGCGCGGCGGGCGATCTGCCCGCACAGGTAGGCGGTGGGCAGCAGCACGGCGAGCGCCACCAGGACGGACTGGATCGTGGACGGCCCGCCTCCGGCGGCCGCGGCGAGGGTGGTCTCCATGGCGAAGCGGCTCCCTACACGTGACGGTAAGGTAAAAAGCGGAAAGTTTACGCCGAGGTTCCGATACGTCCACCGGATCGGGCGGGTCGGTGAGAATTGACGGAGCCGCAGAACCGGCACGCCCTCGGGGGCGGCGGAATGCTTCAGGGTGGCAGCGCGCAAAGCGCAGCGGCAACCCCTACGCCGAGGCTCGCCCCGGTCGCTAATAGGGGTGCGTAGGGGGCGGCTTCCGGTGGGAAGTGCGTCCGGACCGTAAAGGGAGGCGGCCGGGGTTATCGGCCGGTGGGCCTTTTGTTACTCGCGGGTTTCGACCCTGGACTGCGCATTTGCATCAGCTGGGCCGCCTACCTCTTCGTCAATCTCGTCGGCGGTGCTCTGGCCGGGCGGGGCGTTGCATGAGAGCGCTTACGGCCTGCATCAGGCAAGCGGCCTCCCGTGCAAGGGGTGTGGTAACAGGTGTGAATGTGTGATAGCTTCTTCGGGTCTTCGCGGAACGGGTCGGCTTATCGAGTTGCCGAATCCGCCAGTAGGAGGCGTGGGCGCTGGTCAGCCTGCTGGGACGAACGAATCTAATTGTGCACTGTTGGTGCTCATACATATGTATCTTCGTTGAACACGGGGGATGTGGTTCACGATGCTACTTGGCCGGGATGATGAGCTCGCGCAATTAATGACTCTGTTGCACAAGAGCAGCGCGGGCCATGGCCAGACCGTTGTCGTCAGGGGACCCCTCGCCAGCGGCAGAACGGAACTGCTGCACGCGTTCGGGGAACGTGCCGTCGAGGCCGGCGCCGTGCTGCTGACCGCGACCGCAGCCCACGCCGAGCGGGCGCTGCCCGCCGGGCTCATCGGCCAGCTGGTCCGCAGCACCACGCTACCGGCGCACCTGGACGAACGCGTCGCCGACGTGATGGACCTCGACGTGGCCGCCGAGACCCCGCCCGAGGACACCCGCACGTTCCGCCGCGTCCTCGGCGAATCCGACGCCCGACGCATCCACGGACTCTGCGCGGTGCTCCTCGAGCTCGGCCGGGACCGGCCTCTGGTGATCAGCATCGACGACATCCAGTACGCCGACGAGGCATCCCTGCAGGTGCTGCTCTATCTGCGTCGGCGGATGCGGCGCGCCCGGGTGATGCTGGTGCTGTCCGAGTGGCAGCGCCCGCAGCTGGCCCGCCCGCCGCTGCGGGCCGAGCTGACCCGGCAGCCGCAGCGCCGCCTCGTCCTCGGCCTGCTCTCCGCTGCCACCACAGCCGACGCGGTCGCCCGCGCCCTCGGCACCGAGCCGAAGCCGGCGTTCACCGCAGCCTGTCATCGGCTCACCGGCGGCAACCCGCTGCTCCTGCATGCCCTGATCGCGGACAACGTGGAAGACGGCCGGGGCACCGAGGGAAGTGCCGCACCGGTCCTCGGCCCGGCGTTCCGCGAGGCCGTACTCGACTGCCTGCATCGCTGGGAGCCGGAATTCCTGCAGGTCGGCCGGGCGCTCGCGGTGCTCGGCGAGCGGGCCACCGCAGAGCTGGTCGCCCAGCTGCTGGGCCTGCGGCGGCACGTCGTGGTCGAGGTCCTGGACGCGCTGACCGCGGCCGGGGTGACCACCGGATGCCGCTACAACGCGCCGGTGACCGGCACCGTCGTGCTCGAGGCGGAACCCGCTGAGATGGTGTCCTACCTGCACGTCCGGGCGGCCGAGGTGCTGCACGGCCACGGTGTGAACGTGGTCGACGTGGCCCGCCACGTGATCGCCGCCGGCGAGGTGCCGGGCGACTGGGCGGTGCCGATCCTGCGGCAGGCCGCCGACCAGACCATCGGGCAGGACGCCGCGCTCGCCATGACCAGCCTGAAACTGGCCGTGCGGACCTGCGACGACGACGGCGCCCGGGTGCCGTTTCACGCGGCGCTGGTGCGGGCCGCCTGGCAGGTCAACCCATCCGCCGCCACCCCACACCTCACCCTGCTGCACGACGCCCTGGACGCCGGCGAGCTCACCCACAGTGATGCCGCGCCGGTGATCCGGCACGCGCTGTGGCAGGGCGACCTGTCCGGCGCGATGAGCCGCCTCTCCGGCCTGCGCGCGCCGGCGTCGACGGCCGACCACCGGGCGGAGGCCGAGCTGCGGCTGTCGATCAGCTGGATCTTCGGACACGGCCGCGCCAAGGCGTACGACGAGGTCCGCCGCCGGAAGGCCACCCCGGCCACCCCGGCCGCGCCGGGCCTGCTGGCGCTGGGGCGGCTCGGCGCGATGTGGACCGACGGCGCCACCAAGGAGGTCGTCACGGCCGCCGACCACGTCCTGGAGAGCCGGCTCGACACCGTGGTGCCCGAGGTCGCCGCCGCGGCGATCTTCGCGCTGATCTACGCGGACCGGCTGACCCGGGCCGGATACTGGTGCGACGTGCTGTTCGAGGAGGCGGTCCGGCGTGGCGCCACGACTTGGCAGGCGGTGCTGGGCGCGGTCCGGGCCGAGATCGCGCTGCGGCGTGGCGGGCTGAGCGTGGCCGCGGCGCACGGGCGTACCGCGCTGGCTCGACTCCCGGCGCAGGGCTGGGGCGTCCTGATCGGCTTTCCGCTCTCGGTGGTGATCCGGGCCGAGGCGGCGATGGGCCACCACGACGAGGCCGCCGCCCTGCTCGACCGCCCGGTGCCGCGGGCGATGTACGACTCGGTGTTCGGGGCCTGGTACCTGAACGCCGCGGGCCAACACAACCTCGCCATCGGGCGGGCCCTGGCCGGCCTGGACGACTTCGAGCGATGCGCGACCATCGTCCGGCGCTGCGGGGCCGACCTACCGCTGATGATGCCGTGGCGCAGCGACGTGGCCCGTGCGCAGCTGCGGCTCGGCGGTCGCAAACGGGCCCGGGACCTGCTGACCGAGCAGCTCGGTCGGCCGGGGGAGAAGGTGGGCCTACGCGCCCGGGGCGCGTCCCTGCGGCTGCTCGCCGCGAGCGTCGACCTCAAGGACCGGATGGGCATCCTGCGCGAGGCGATCCAGCTGCTGGAGCGCTGCGGCGACCGGCTGGAACTCGCCCAGGCACTCGCCGACATGGGCCAGGTCTACCGCGAGCTGGGTGAGCTCGGCCGGGCCCGGCTGGTGCTGCGCCGGGCCGGCCGGGCGGCCAAGGAACTGACCGCGGACGTCGGGATCGCGGACTTCGGCACCGAACTGCTCGACCAGGCCCGCATCGACCTCAACGACGAGCAGAACAGGGCACCCAGCGGTGGTGTCCCGGACGAACCGATGGGCGTCTCGGTGGCGGTCGACCCGCAGCCGGACGCCACCTCCGAGGACGAGAAGCTCACCGCACTGAGCGACGCCGAACGGCGGGTGGCGATGCTGGCGGCTGGCGGGCACACCAACCGGGAGATCAGCCGCAAGCTGTTCATCACGGTCAGCACCGTGGAGCAGCACCTGACCCGGGTGTATCGCAAACTGAACGTCACCCGCCGGACGGACCTGCCGGCCGACCTCTCCCGCCAGAGCCATTGCGTAGTCGGGTTCGTAGGGCGCTGAGCTGGGGTTGAGCGGGCTGCGGTCCATGGATGACGTCGCGGCTCTTCAGTGATTATGGAGTTGCCGAGACAACATGATCCTGGGGAGGCCGCACCCGCTGCGCCGTGCCCGACCTAGTAGTGCCTTGTTAGGTTGGCGGGTCGGGGAATGGGCGGTTGCAGGTGTGGCATGCGCCGGCCATGACGACGAGCAGTCGTTGCAGGAGCCGCAGTGCGGCGTAGAGGGTCAGGCCGGCGCCGGGACTTTTGGGTCCAGGCGCAGCAGGGTGCTGAAGGCTTGCGCGAGCACGGTGAGGGTGACGTGGCGGTGCCAGCCGGTGAAGGAGCGGCCTTCGAAGTGGTCGATGCCCAGGCCGGTTCTGAGTTCGCGGTAGTCGTGCTCGACTCGCCAGCGGATCTTCGCGAGTCGGACCAGGGCCGTGAGGGAGGTGCGGGTGTTCACGGTGGACAACCAGTACTTGACCGGTTCGTCCGCGCCGGGTGGCCACTCGGCGATCAGCCAGCACTCGGGCAGGCTGCCGTCGGCACCGCGAGGGATGTCCCGGTTCGCCGGGCGGATCCGCAGGCGTAGGAAGTGCGAACGCATCGCCGCGGTCGGGATCGCTCTACTGCGTCGGCTGCCTCGCCGCCAGGTGACCTGCCGTGCCGTCTTCTGGCCGGCGGCCAGGACCAGGTCCTTGAAGGTGGCCGGCGGGTCGGGGTAGACGGGCCGGGGTGGGCGGCCCCGACCGCAGTAGGCCGGGGCCACCGGGACCGCGTCGCCGTGGTGGGCGGTGGCGTTCGGGTCGACCTGGACCACGTAGCGCAGGCCACGCTCGGCCAGGCCGAGCCGGAACAGGGTGCAGTCGCCGTAGCCGGAGTCCGCGGTCACCGGCAGTTTCGGCAGCCCCCATTGGTCGATCATCTCGTCGAGCATGTCCAACGCCAGCCGCCACTTCTCCCGGTGCCGCACGTCGTCGGGCATCCGGGCGCGGTCGCGCCGCTGCCGCACGGCGGCAGCCCGCTCGGGGTCGCTGATCGTGGTGTCGTCCCACGACCCCGGGCAGAACAGCCGCCAGTTGGCGGCGACCGACGCGACATCGGTGACCATCTGCACACTCACCCCGATCTGACAGTTGCCGGTCTTACCGACGGTGCCGCAGTACTGCCGGGCAACGCACGGTGAGGCGGTGCCGTCCTTCGGGAACCCCGAGTCGTCGATCACGTACGCCGTCGGGTCGATCGCCTCGACCGCCCACCGGGCCACGTTCGCCCGCACCACCTGGTAGTCCCAGGTCGAGGACGTGATGAACTGCTGCAACTGCTGATGATCGACCCCGAGGCGTCCAGCCATCGGCTGCATCGACTTGCGAGCCCCATCGGTCAGCAGGCCACGCACGTACAACTCGCCCTTGACCCGCTGATCCGAACGCCGGACCGCACCATCCAACATCTGCGCCGTGAACCCGACCAGGCGCGGCGCAAGCTCAGCCAGTTCGTCAGCCCTCACACCACGATATTCAGACACCCACTCTTAGGACGCCCCAACGACACGCCGCGAACCTAACAAAGCACTATTAGGGGGCGCTCTCGAACCCGTTCTCCGACCCCGCAAACAGGCAGTAGGGGTTGGGTAGCGGAGCGGGCTGCTCCTAACGTCCCCCTCGGCGTCACCATCCACTCCGCTACCCGGGGAGCCAACACGTGCATGAGGTCTCCAGCGCGATTCTGAGCGGGAACGCGACCACCGAGGACTACGCCGGTCTACGTCTGCCGGACAGCTACCGGGCGATCACCGTCCACCGCGACGAGGTGGACATGTTCGACGGCATGGACAGTGCCGACAAGGACCCGCGCAAGTCCCTCCATCTCGACGACGTGCCGGTGCCCGAGCTCGGTCCCGGTGAGGCACTAGTGGCCGTGATGGCCAGCGCCATCAACTACAACACCGTGTGGTCGTCGATCTTCGAACCGATGCACACGTTCTCCTTCCTGGAGCGGTACGGGCGGCGGTCGCCCCTCGCCCGGCGGCACGACCTGCCCTACCACGTCCTCGGATCGGACCTGGCTGGCGTGGTGCTGCGTACCGGGCCCGGCGTCACGCTGTGGCGCCCGGGCGACGAGGTGGTCGCGCACTGCCTGTCGGTGGAGCTGGAGTCCGCGGACGGCCACGGCGACACGATGCTCGACCCGGAGCAGCGGATCTGGGGCTTCGAGACCAACTTCGGCGGGCTGGCCGAGCTGGCCCTGGTCAAGGCGAATCAGCTGATGCCGAAGGCACCGCACCTCACCTGGGAGGAGGCGGCCGCGCCCGGCCTGGTCAACTCGACCGCGTACCGGCAGCTGGTGTCCCGCAACGGGGCCGCCATGAAGCAGGGCGACAACGTGCTGATCTGGGGTGCGTCCGGCGGCCTGGGCTCGTTCGCCACCCAGCTCGCGCTGGCCGGCGGGGCCACGCCGATCTGCGTGGTGTCCAGCCCGGCGAAGGTCGAGCTGTGCCGCGCGATGGGCGCCGAGGCGGTGATCGACCGGCAGGCCGACGACTACAAGTTCTGGTCCGACGAGCGCACCCAGAACCCGCGCGAGTGGAAGCGGATGGGCCGGCGGATCCGGGAGCTGACCGGCGGCGAGGACCCGGACATCGTGTTCGAGCATCCGGGCCGGGAGACGTTCGGCGCCTCGGTGTTCCTGGCCCGCAAGGGCGGCACGGTGGTCACCTGCGCGTCCACCTCCGGGCCGGTACACGAGTTCGACAACCGCTACCTGTGGATGTCGCTCAAGCGGATCATCGGGACGCACTTCGCGAACTACCGCGAGGCGTGGGAGGCCAACCGGCTGATCGTCCGCGGCAAGATCCACCCGACCGTGTCGCGCACCTATCCGCTGTCCGAGACCGGGCAGGCTGCCTGGGAGGTGCGGCGCAATCTGCACCAGGGCAAGGTCGGGGTGCTCGGGCTGGCGCCGCGGGAAGGGCTCGGCGTCCGCGACCACGAGCTGCGCGAGAAGCACAGCGCGGCGATCGGCCGGTTCCGGGTGCCGGCCGGCGGCTAGGCGGCAGCCATGCGGGTGATGTTCACGGTGTCCTCCTGGGCCACCCACTACGCCTCGATGGTGCCGCTCGGCTGGGCGTTGCAGAGCCTCGGGCACGAGGTGCGGGTGCTGTGCCCGCCCACACAGGCCGGGCCGGTGGCGGCGGCCGGGCTGCTGCCCGTGCCGGTGCTCGACGGCATGGACATCGTCACCGCAAACCGGCTCCAGTACTACCAGGAGGCGGTCGACGGGCACTGGCCCAACCCGTGGCTGCCGCTGCACCCGATCAACGGGCAGCGGATGGCGAGCCTCGCGGACTTCGACGTGGCGGCGTACCGCCGCGACGTGGAACCGGAGTTCGTCACCCGCGAGGCCCGCTCGTACGACGCGGCGGTGGACATTGCCCGGCGCTGGCGACCGGACGTCGTCGTGCACGACCCGACCAGCCTCGAGGGCCTGCTGGCCGCGAAGGTGACCGGGGTGCCCGCGGTGCTGTCGCTGTGGGGTCCGGTGGGCACCCACGAGCCGGAGCACATGCGCATCGTCCCGCCCGATCGAAGTGACTCCTTCCCCCGGTACGGGCTGGGCGAATTCACCCTGGACCAGATCGACCACGTGCTTGACCCGTGCCCGGCGGCCGTGGCGCCACCGGTCACCGCCGAGCGGATCCCGGTGCGGTATGTGCCCTACAACGGCTCCGGCGAGGTTCCGGCCTGGCTGTTTGATCCGCCGGAGCGGCGCCGGGTGTGCGTGGTGTGGTCGACCGCGCTGTCGCTGATGTCCGGCCCGGACACGTTCCGCCTGCCCGAGCTGGTGCACGCGCTGGCCGGGCTGGACGCCGAGATCGTGGTGGCCGCGATCGGCGCGGACCTGGCCGCGCTCGGCACGCCGCCGCCCGGCGTACGTCTGGTGGATCGCCTGCCGCTGCGGCTTCTGCTGCCGACCTGCGCGGCGTCGGTGCACCCGGGCGGCAGCGGGAACACGATGACCTCGATGTGGGCCGGCGTGCCGCAGCTCGCCGTCACCTTCATCTCGGAGACCACGGCCGCCGCCCGGCGGCTGGCCGCCTCGGGCGCGGGCCGCCACCTGCCGGCCCCCGCCGCCGCACCGGAGATCGTCCGGGCCGAGGTGGCTGCCCTGCTCGACGACCCGGTGCACCGCGAGCGTGCCGGGCATCTGCGGGACGAGATCACGCTGCGGCCGACCACCGCCGACGTCGTGGACGTCCTGGACAAGCTCGCGCAGACATGATCATCAACCTGAGGAGTCCTCGGTGAAAGGCATCATCCTGGCGGGCGGCACGGGATCGCGCCTGCACCCGGCGACGTTCCCAATCTCGAAGCAACTGCTGCCGGTGTACGACAAACCCATGATCTACTACCCGCTGTCCGTGCTGATGCTGGCCGAGGTGCGGGAGATCCTGCTCATCTCGACGCCGCGCGACCTGCCGCTGTTCGAGCGCCTGCTGGGCGACGGCTCGAACCTGGGCCTGCGGATCAGCTATGCCCGCCAGGACGGGCCGCACGGGCTGGCCGAGGCGTTCACCATCGGTGCGGAGCACATCGGCGACGACGACGTGGCGTTGATCCTCGGCGACAACATCTTCCACGGGCACGGCTTCGCGAACCTGCTCCAGGAGAACGTGGCCGGCCTGGACGGCTGCGTGCTGTTCGGCTACACCGTGCCGGACCCGGACCGGTACGGCGTCGGCGAGACCGACGAGACCGGCCGGCTGATCTCGATCGAGGAGAAGCCGGAGAAGCCGCGCTCGAACCGGGCGATCACCGGGCTCTACTTCTACGACCGGGACGTGGTGGAGATTGCCCGCTCGGTCAAGCCGTCGGCTCGCGGCGAGCTGGAGATCACCGCGGTGAACCAGGTCTATCTGCAGCGCGGCAAGGCCCGGCTGGTCGACCTGGGCCGCGGCTTCGCCTGGCTGGACACCGGCACCCCGGACTCGCTCCTGCAGGCGTCGCACTACCTGCAGACGATGGAGCAGCGGCAGGGCGTGCGGATCGCCTGCCTCGAGGAGATTGCGCTGCGGATGGGCTTCATCGACCACGAGAGCTGCTACCGGCTCGGCCTCACGCAGGGTAGTTCCCCGTACGGCCAGTACGTGATGAACGTCGCCGCCGAGTATCGTGCCGACCTGCTCGCGACGGGAGCCTGATATGCGAATCCTGGTCACCGGCGGCGCGGGATTCATCGGCAGCCACTTCGTCCGCGAGCTGATCGCCGGCGCGTACGGGCTCACCGGTTCGGACGTCATCGTGGTCGACAAGCTCACCTACGCCGGCAACCTGGCGAACCTCACGCCAGTGGCCGGCCATCCCGCGATGCGCTTCGTGCGGGGCGACATCTGCGACGCCGCGCTAATGAACGACGTGATGCGCGGCGTTGACCTGGTCGTGCACTTCGCCGCCGAGTCGCATGTGGATCGTTCGATCACCGACGCGGACGCCTTCGTCCGCACCAACGTCGCGGGCACCCATACGCTGCTGACCGCCGCGTGCGTCGCGGGCGTCGGCCGGTTCGTGCACGTCTCGACGGACGAGGTGTACGGGTCGATCGAGACCGGGGCGTGGACCGAGGATTACCCGCTGGAGCCGAACTCGCCGTACTCCGCGTCGAAGGCCGCGTCCGATCTGATGGTCCGCGCGTTTCACGTGACGCACGGCCTGGACACGTGCATCACCCGGGCCTCGAACAACTACGGCCCCTACCAGTTTCCGGAGAAGGTCATCCCGCTGTTCGTGACGAACCTGCTGGAGGGCGCGACCGTGCCGCTCTACGGTGACGGCCGCAACGTCCGCGACTGGCTGCACGTGGCCGACCACTGCCGGGGCGTGGCCCTGGTCGCCGAGCACGGCCGGGCCGGGGAGGTCTACAACATCGGCGGCGGCACCCCGCTGACCAACCGGCAGCTGACCGAGACCCTGTTGGAGATCATGGGCAAGGACTGGTCGATGGTGCGGCAGGTGGCCGATCGCAAAGGCCACGACTTCCGGTACGACCTGGACTACGGCAAGGCCACCGCCGAGGTCGGCTACCGGCCCGCGACGACCCTCAAGTCCGGGCTGGCCGCGACCGTGCAGTGGTACAAGGACAATGCCGCCTGGTGGCAGCCGCTCAAGCCGGCCCGGGTCGAGTAGCAACGCCGTTCAGTTGGACGTGGCTGGTCAAGGGGTGTGTTGATCGGGTGTGAGAAGCGGGGTTCCGGTATCAAGGTTTGTCACTCCAAGACAACCCGAACCAGGAACCCCGCTCGGTGGATCAGATTGCCGTAACCCGTACGGTCACGGTAGCCGCCGGGCCTTTCGCGGCCGGTAACCTCGGTGAATTGACCCGCCTCGTTCCGTTCGAGATGGTCGATGACGTCCTGGCCGCGACCCGGCGTACGCAGCAACGTGTCCGGTTGTTGCCGGCCCGGGTCGTGGTGTATCTGCTGCTGGCCGGCTGCCTGTTCGCCGATTGCGGCTACCGGCAGATGCGGGCGAAGCTGATCGCCGGCCTACGTGGGCTACCGGTGCCCGATCCCAGCGGGAGCGCCCTGCGACAGGCCCGGCAACGACTCGGCCCGGCCCCGTTACGGGCCTTGTTCGACCTGCTGCGCGGCCGGGCGGCCACCGGCGCTGTCGCCGCGGTGCGGTGGCGTGGTCTGCTGCCGGTCGTCGTCGACGGCACCATGATCGCCGTCGCAGACTCCACGGCCAACCTGCGCCACTACGTCAAACAACGATGTGACCACGGCGGTTCCGGCTACCCGACACTGCGGCTGAGTGCGCTGCTGGCCTGCGGCACCCGCTCGGTCATCGACGCGGTGTTCGACCCGATCACCACCGGCGAGACCGTCCAAGCACGGCGGCTGGCCCGCAGCCTGCCGGCCGGGATGCTGCTCCTAGCCGACCGCAACTACGCCGCGGCCGACCTGATCACCGCGGTCACCGCCACCGGAGCCGACCTGCTGATCCGCTGCAAGACCAGCCGGAAACTCCCGATGATCCGCCGCAACCGCGACGGATCCTGGCTGTCGGTCATCGGCGGCCAGGCCGTCCACGTCATCGAAGCCAGAATCAGCATCACCACCACGGCCGGCAGCCACACCGGTGACTACCGGCTGATCACCACCCTGCTCGACCCGCGTCACTACCCGGCCGCCGACCTCGTCCGGCTCTACCACCAGCGCTGGGAGATCGAGACCGCCTACCTCGAACTCAAGTCCACCATCCTCGGCGGCCGGGTCCTACGCGCCCGCACCCCCGACGGTGTCGATCAGGAGATCCACGCTCTGCTGATCGTCTACCAACTGCTCCGCACCGTCATGGTCGACGCCACCGACAGCCGGCCGGCCTCGACCCGGACCGGGTCAGCTTCACCACCGCCCTCAACACCGCCCGCGACCAGGTCGTGCACGCCGCCGGCGTTTATCGCCGACACCGTGATCGACCTGGTCGGCGTCATCGGCCAAGCGGTCCTGACGACCCTGCTGCCCGACCGCCGCGTCCGGACGAAAACCCGCATGATCAAACGCTCGAACTCCAAGTACCAGGCCCGCGGACCCCACATCGACCGCCGCACCTACAAGGCCACCACCAGCATCGACGTCATCACCATCGACCCTTGACGAACCAGCCACCGCCCTAACTAAACGGCGTTGATACTAGCCGGGTTCGCGGCGGTCGTCCCTGTCGTTGATGCGGGTGGCGAGGACTCTGCGATCGACCTTGCCGTTGGGCGTGCGGGGCAGCTCAGCGACGCTGATGAACTCGTCGGCGAGCATGTACCGCGCGAGCCGCTCGGCACAGTGGCGGCGTAGCTGCAGCGGGCCCGGTTCGCGCCCGTCCCGGCCCACCACACAGGCCACCAGCCGGGAGTCCGCGCCATGGCCGGTGACCAGCGCCGCCGCCTCGGCGACATCCGGGTGGGCGGTCAGCGCGGCCTCCACCTCGCCCAGCTCGATGCGATGCCCACGGACCTTCACCATGTGGTCGCGCCGGCCGATGTAGTCGAAGGCGCCGCCGGGCAGCACCCGGACCACGTCGCCGGTCCGGTACGGGCCCGCCTGCGCCGGGCGGCCCCAGTAGCCGAGCATCACGGTGGGCCCCTCGACCAGAAGCTCCCCCTCATCGCCGGGGACGCCGGGCGCTCCGTCGGCGCGTTGCGCCCAGACCCGGTCGCCGCAGCTGGCCGTCCCGATCGGCACCGGCCGGTCGCGTTCCAGGTCTGCGGCGACCACCTCGTGCCACGTGCAGACGTTCGTCTCGGTCGGCCCGTAAAGGTTGAGCAGCCGCGCGTCGGTCCACCCGGCCAGGGCGCGCACCTGGCCGATGGGGAACGGTTCGCCGGCGAACAGGATCGCGCGCAGATGGGAGGGCGCCGGCCGGTCGAGCAGTCCGCCCAGACGGATCATCATCGTCAGCGCCGACGGCACCGAGTACCAGACGGTGATCTGGTGGTCGTACAGGAACTCGACGAGCTGGGTGGGGACGTACGCGAGCTCGACGGGCGCCAGGTGCACCGAGGCTCCGACCGCGAACGCGGCGTAGAGGTCGAGTACCGACAGGTCGAACGTCAGTGGGGCCTGATTGGAGAACCGGTCCTGCGGCGACGCGCCGAGCACGTCGACCGCCCAGTCCACGAAGGCCGTCGCGTTGCGGTGGCTGATGCACACGCCTTTCGGGACGCCGGTGGACCCCGAGGTGTAGAGGATGTAGGCGAGGTCGTCCGCCTCCATCGCCACGTTGACCGGTTCCGCCGGTCCATCGTCGCCGATGAGGAGGTCATGGCAGGCCACGCCCGCCGCAGTGAGCGCGGCCAGCCGGTCGCCGGTGCTCAGCACCAGCCGGGCCGAGCAGTCCCGGGCCAGGCCGGTGACGCGGGCCACCGGAGAGTTGCCGTCGGCGGGGACGTACGCAGCTCCCAGCCGCAGCACGGCCTGCATCGCGATGATGACGGCGGTGCTCTTCCCGCTCCACACCACGACCCGGTCGCCGCGGCCGACCCCGGCGGCACGCAACGTATGCGCCATGCTGTCGGCCCGCCGGTCCAGGTCGGCATACCTGAGCTCGCCGTCGGCCGCCACCACGGCGATCTTGTCGGGGAACTTGGCGGCCGAGTCGATCACCAGGTGATGGAGATTCACAGTCCCAGACCTTTCGCGATCAGTTCCCGCTGAATTTCGTTCGTGCCCGAGAACAACGAGCTCGGTAGGCTGTCGCGCACCTGTTCGGCGACGCCGCTGCCGGTGAGGTAACCGGCACTGCCGAAGATCTGGAACGCATCTAGGCTGTTCGCCACCACGGCCTCGCTGACCGCAACCTTCGACAGGGCCGCGGCCTCCACGTGGTCGCGGCCGCGATCGAGCAGCCAGCAAGCCCGGTACAGCAGCAGGCGGGCGCCCTCCAGCCGCTGCTTCATCGTGGCGATCCGGTGCGAGACGGCCTGGAACTCGCCGATGCGCCGCCCGAACTGGCGGCGCCGCCCGGCGTGGCGCACGCACATCGCCAGCTGACGATCCATCAGCCCGACGTAGATGGCGAACAGGCACGCCCGTTCCCAGGCCATGGAGTGCTGGAAGAGGGCGGAGCCCTGACCCTCGGCGCCGAGAAGGTACTCGCGGGGGACGCGGCATCCGTCAAACCGCACCCGGCCGGCCAGGCAACCGGCCAGGCCCAGCTTGTCCAACGGCTCGCCGACGGCGACGCCCGGCAAGTCTCGGGGAACCGCGAAGGCCGACACGCCGAGGAAACCGGCCCGCGGATCGGTCACCGCGTAGGTGACGATCAAGTCAGCGATCGGGGCGTTGCTGGCCCAGGACTTCTCACCGTCGATGACGTAGGCGCCGCCGTCCGCGCGGGCGGTCACGGTGAGTGCGCCGACGTCCGAGCCGGCCTCGTCCTCGGACATCGCGTTGGCAGCGATGATCTTCCCGGCGGCCAGGCCGCTCAGCAGGCGTTCACGCACAGTGTCGGTGGCGTGGTCCCGGATCGGCACCGCGCATGCCAGCAGGTGCGCCGCGACGGCGAAGGTGAGCCCGGTCTCCGGGCACGCCCGGCCGAACGCCTCCAGGCCGAGAGCGGTGTCCAACGCGCCCAGGCCGGCCCCGCCGGATCCGGTCGGCAGGCAGAGCCCGGTCACCCCGGTGGCCGCGGCGGCAGCGAAGGCGGCCCGGGCCTGCTTCACCCCGGTTGCCGCCGCCGTGTTCCCCAGCCGTTCGGCAACCTGGTCGTGGATTTCGTCGTACAGTTTGCGTTGTCCGGCTGACAGCTCGAATTCCATGAATTGTCCCGCCTCCTGCTGGGAATCCCCGCTAACGAGCGGCGTCGTGGCAACGAACGATAGCCACGGCCCGGAACCGCAGTTAGCCCCTAGACTCCCCTAACCACCACCCCGCGATGTGGACATCGCACTAGAGCGGGATGTTCCCGTGCCGCCCGCGCCCGGCGGGGGCTACCGCGAAGGCTCGGGCGAGCCGGTCGCGGGTCTCCCCGGGGGCGATCACCGCGTCCACCACACCGAGCCCCAGCGCCCGGCCGACCCCTCCGGTGGTGCGCTGATGCTCCTCGGTCAGCCGGGCCAGCAGACCGGGCCGCTCATCCTCCCGGGCGGCGGCCAGCGGCCGGCGGTGCAGGATGCCGACAGCGGCCTCGGCGCCCATGACCGCCACCTCCGCCTGTGGCCAGGCGAACACCGCGGTGGCGCCGAGCGACCGGGAGTTCATCGCGATGTACGCGCCGCCGTACGACTTCCGGACGATCAGCGTGACCCGCGGCACGGACGCCTCGGCGAAGGCGTGCAGCAGCTTGGCGCCGCGGCGCACCACCCCTTCCCACTCCTGGTCGACCCCGGGCAGATAGCCGGGAACGTCCACCAGCACCAGTAGCGGTACGCCGAACGAGTCGCACATCCGGACGAACCGCGCCGCCTTCTCGGCCGAGAGCGAGTCGAGGCAGCCGCCCTTGCGGAGTGGGTTGTTCGCCAGCACTCCGACGGTCCGCCCGGCGAGCCGGCCGAGACCGATCACCATGTTGGGTGCCCAGCGCGGCTGCAGCTCCTCGAAGCCGGTGCCGTCGTCGAGGATCGCCCGGACCAGCGGGCGTACGTCGTAGGCGCGGCGCGGCGACTCGGGCAGCAGGTCGCCCAGCGGCGTGCCGACGACGGGGACGGGGCAGTCGGCCAAGGGCCGGCTGAGCAGTGTGGTGAGAGTCCGCGCCCGGGCGCAGGCATCCACTTCGGTGTCCACGGTTAGGTGCGCGACGCCCGACCGGCGCCCGTGCGCGTCGCTGCCGCCCAGCTCCGCCATGTCGATCTGCTCGCCGGTCACGCTGCGCACCACCTCCGGGCCGGTGACGAAGACCCGGGCGCCACCGGCCATGATCACGATGTCGGTCAGTGCCGGGCCGTAGGCGGCCGCGCCAGCCGCCGGGCCGAGCACCACCGAGATCTGCGGAACCCTCCCGGACGCCCGGGTCATGGCGGCGAACATGCGGCCGACGGCGTCCATCGACTCGACGCCGTCGCCGAGTTTCGCCCCGCCGGAGTGCCAGAGTCCGATCACCGGCGCGTCCCGGCGGACCGCCAGCTCGATCGCATCGATGATCCGGTCGGCCTCCGCCGTGCTGAGCGAGCCGCCGGCCCGGGTCGCGTCGGTGCAGTAGGCGACGACCGGCGCGCCGCTGATCCGGCCCTGCACCGCCACCACGCCGCACTCGTCGCCGGGCAGCGTGACCCAGGGCTCGTGCCCCGGGCCGGAGTCGAGCAGCAGCGAGAGCCGCAGCCGCGGGTCGCGCAGGTCGGTGAGGGCTTGCCCCTCGTGGGCCAGGATGGTCATGACGCCGTCTCCCCGTCGGTGTGTGTGCGGAAGCCGTGCCCGGTCTTGCGGCCGAGATGGCCGGCCGCGACGAGGTCGGTGAGCAGGGTGGCGGGTGCCAGCCGGGGTTCCGGGGAGGCCGCGTACAGCCGCTGCTGGATGGCCAGCGCGACGTCCAGACCGATCAGGTCGAGCAGGGCCAGCGGGCCGACCGGCATGCCGTAGCCCTCGGTCATGATCGCGTCGATGTCGTCAACCCCGGCCCGGCCGTCCTGGTGCAGCCGCACCGCGTGGTTCAGGTACGGGATCAGGAGTGCGTTGACGATGAACCCCGTCCGGTCGCCGCAGCCGATCGCGTGCTTGCCCAGCGCGGTGGCGAGGGCGTGCGCGGTCGCGGTCACGGCCGGTGCGGTGAGCCGCGTCGGGGCAACCTCGACCAGCCGCATCACCGGCGCCGGATTGAAGAAGTGCATGCCGACCACGTCTGCCGGGCGGCCGGTGGCGGTCGCGCACGCGAGTACGGGCAGCGACGACGTGGTGGTGGCGAGCACGGTGCCGGGCGGGGTCGCCCGGTCGAGCCGGCCGAAGACGGCCCGCTTGACCGTCAGGTCCTCGACCACCGCCTCGACCACCAGGTCGCAGTCGCCGAGTGCGTCGAGCTCCGTGGCGCCGGTGAGCCGGTCCATGACCGCGGCGAGCTCCCGCGGGGTGACCTTTCCGCGGCGGACCCGCCGGTCCAGCGAGGCCTCGACCGCGGCGAGCGCCTCTTTGACCCGCGGCTCCGTCCGGCCGACCACGGTGGTGGGCAGGCCCGCCCGGGCACAGACCTCGGCGATGCCGCTTGCCATCTGCCCGGAGCCGACGATCCCGATCCGCCGCACGGGTCGTCCCGGCGGGACCTCAGCCATGGGCCGCGCCTCGGCCGCGGGGTAGCTGTGGAAGCCGCGGCCGATCTTGAGGCCGAGCCGGCCCGCGCCGATCAGGCGATCCAGGACGGGGGCGGGGGCGAACGTGTCGTCGCCGGTCCGGTCGTGCAGGGCACGCAGGCTGTCGCGCGCGGTGTCCAGGCCGATCCGGTCGAGCCGGGCCAGCGGGCCGACCGGCAGCCCGCAGCCGAGCCTCATCGCGGTGTCGATGTCAGCGCCGCCGGCGTACCCGTCGTCGTACATCCGGGCGGCACCGTTGAGTAGGCCGAGGATGAGCGCGCCGCCCACCCCGCCGGTCCTGACTGCGGTGCCGCCGAGCAGCCGGATCAGCTCGCCGGCCCGGGCCACGGCGAACTCGCCGGTGCCCGGCGCGCGCACCAGCTCCAGCACAAGACCGTCCGGCGCCGGGGAGGGCTCGCCCCAGTGCAGGCCGAGCGTGCGGTCCGGGCGGCCGGACCCGGCGGCGATGTCGGCGACCGAGTGCCCGGTCGTGGTGGTGACGAAGACGGTCTCCGGCGCGCAGCGGGCGTGCACCCGGCGGAGTACCTTGGTCTTCAGCGCCGCCGATTCCGGCAGTGCCTCGATGACAATGTCCACAGTAGACGGCAGTTCCTCGGCGCAGACGACGTTCTCAATCGGCCCGAGCCGGTCCCGGGCCGCCCGGAGTGCCTGCCGGCCGCCCTCGACGGCCACGACCCGCACACCGGCGCGAGACAGCAGCGCGGTGAGAGCCGAGCCGACGGTGCCGAGCCCGATCACACCGACGACGGACAGTGGTCTCCCCATGTGCACGGTCCCTCCGGGTCGTCGGAAGAAAGAACGTGCGGGTGAACGTATGGCCGGCGCCGGTCCGCCACTACCCCTGCCGACCCCTAGGTGTTCTGTCCATGGACGTTGGTGACGCGTCCGGGATCTTGAATGGGTGAGGACCTCCCGAGTAGGTGTGGAGCTACCAGACAGCCGCACCTGACCCGAGGAGGTCCTCGTGCCCCACCGTAATGCCCCGTTGTCGGAGACCGGCAGGCTGCGCCTGGCCCGCTGTGTGGTGGACGATGGCTGACCGCTTCGCCGGGCCGCTGAGCGGTTCCAGGTGAGCCCCACGACGGCGAAGCGGTGGGCCGACCGCTACCGGGCCGAGGGCGTGGCAGGGATGGTCGACCGGTCCAGCCGCCCGCGTCGGTCACCGCGACGGACGCCAGCGCCGGAGGCGATCCTGTCGCTGTATGCCAGGGGTTGACCACCGGGGAGATCTCCGCGCATCTGGCGGATGTGTACGACGCCGACGTGTCCCGGGAGTTGATCAGCCGGGTCACCGACAGCGTGCTGGAGGAGATGGATGCCTGGCGGCAACGGTCCCTGGACCGGGTCTATCCGGTGGTGTTCATCGACGCTCTGGTGATGAAGATCCGCCAGGGGCAGGTCGCGAACCGGCCCGTCTACGTCGTGGTCGGGATCAGTCTCGACGGGGAACGCGACGTACTCGGTATGTGGGCCGGGACCGGCGGGGAGGGCGCCAAGCAGTGGGCCGGCTACCTCACCGAACTCCGCAACCACGGCGTCGAGGACGTGTTCATGGTCTGCTCCGACGGCCTCAAGGGCATGACCGACGCCATCGAGCAGGTCTGGCCGCAGGCGGTGCACCAGCAGTGCGTCGTGCACCTCGTGCGCGCCAGCCTGCGCTACACCAACCGCAAGGACTGGCAGAAGATCACCCCCGCCCTGCGGGACATCTACACGGCTCCGACCGTCGCGGCTGCCGAGGCCCGGTTCGAGGAGTTCGCCACGCAGTTCGGCGACCAGTACCCGGCCGTGATCCGGCTCTGGCGCACCTCCTGGCCGCAGTTCGTACCCCTCTTGGACTACGACCACGAGGTCCGCAAGGTCCTCTACACCACCAACATCATCGAGAGCCTCAAGCGTCGTCAGGCTTCCGGGTCGTACTCCATCGCCTGGTGGCGGCGAGGTCGGATGCTGTCTACTTCTTGCCCATGGGTGGCACAGCCTTGCAGGTTCTGAGTCCGTACACCGTTGAGCGTGTCGAGCCGATCCTCATCGAGGAGATGTTCGCCGAGGGGCTGACCCGGTACGGACCCGACCCGAGCTACTGGCACTGCGCCGATGGCCTGCCCTTCGGCTACGACCTGCAGAAGCCGGACGTCGAGATCGATCCCGAAGAGCTTCAGCTCGTGCTGCGAGCTACCGGGAGGCAGATGCGATGCGACATCGGCATCCACATCTTCGTCAGCGATCTCGCCGGCCGACCCGTCCTGGCCCGGGTGGCCCAACGAGTGGCACGGCGCTGCGACGGCTGGGTGTTCGTCGAGTTCCACGATCGACCCTCGACGGATCTGCTCGACCACCTGTGTGGTGTGGGCCGCTGCGTCCGTGTCGATGACGCCGTCTACCTCGACGCGCAGGCAATGGCTGCGTGGATCACCCACCCCCAGTTCCACGTCGTCAAGTGATCACCACCGGCGGGTAAACCGGATAGCGGGTGACCACCCGTTTCTGGCACCCTGGCCGACATGCCCGACCCGGCCTGCCCGCCGCGCAGCCTGCCCGAGCTGCAGGCGCTCGCCGCTGCCGGCGGCCGGGTCAAGTACCTGTTCTTCTGGGGCCACCAGCCCCAACCGGACGGCAGCATCGGGCCGGGGTGCCTGAGCCAGTGGTGGCCCGCCCCGTTCGTGGTGGACGGGATCCGGTACGCCACCGCCGAGCACTACATGATGGTCGGCAAGGCCCGCCTGTTCGGCGACGATGCGATAGTCGCGCAGATGCTCGCCGCGCCGCACCCGGGTGCGGTCAAGGCCCTGGGCCGACAGGTCAGCGACTTCGACCAGGCCACCTGGGACGCACGCTGCTTCGACGTGGTGGTCGCCGGGAACGTAGCCAAGTTCCGCCAGCACCCTGACCTCGCGCGGTACCTGTCCCGCACCGCCGGCCGGGTACTCGTGGAAGCCAGCCCGGTCGACCGAGTCTGGGGCATCGGCCTGTCCGTCCGCGACCCCCGCGCGCACGACCCGGCCCAATGGCGCGGGCGTAACCTCCTCGGGTTCGCGCTGATGCAGGCCCGCGCGCAGCTCACCACCACATAAGCTCGAAGATCCACTTACGGCACGGAGACCTCGGCGCCGAACGATCCACCGTCACCCGCCCCGCCAACCCGGTCACCGGCGCTGTATTGGGCGAGAACAGCTCTGGTTCGTCCTGAAACTGGCGACCTTTGGCCAAGGGTTGGATTTGCTCATCGAAGCCCGGCAATTCTGCGCCGCCCCGGGGCGAGCAGACCGCCGCGAGGCTGGTTAGCCGGCGGACGGCGGTACTCGGTGCGTCCGCCGAAAGAGATACCGCCATGAACGTCACGCGTCTGCGCCAGCGACCCGCTGACGCCACCGGAGACGGCATTGGTGATCAGGTGTTCCTGGTTGCGTTACTGGAGCCAGCTGCATCGCGACCTGGCCGTGGCGCCTTTCAGGGCGCCGGATGGATCGGTGAAGGCTTAGCGCCTGCCTGTGGCGCTCGCAGGGACGTGAATGCCAGTCGCTGAGCAGCGTCGATGTCTCTACTCTGGACGAGGCTGGTCTGTTCTGTACGAGCGCCGCTCCCTGACATGAGGCGGCCCTTCGACGCGCTGAGGACTCGGAGGCGGATATGGACGTGGTTTCAGCAGCTGTGCTAGCGGCCCTGGCGAGCGGCGCCGGTGGAGAGTTGGGTCGGCAGGCGTGGACCGCATTGACGGCGCTGGTGCACCGTCCGTCGTCCGATATCGACGACGATGGCTCGCCCCTCGTGCCGTCCGGTGAGCGTGAGCTTGCGGCGCTGGAAGCGACGTCCGCGGATCCTGTGGTCGCTGAACGGCTTGCAGAGGTGCTGACGCGCCGCGGCAACAACGACCCGCGATTCGCTTCGGATCTCGACGCTGTTCTCACGCAGGCTGCGGCTGCGCTGAATCCGCCCCAGGTGAGTAACACCATCACCGGCAGGGTGTCGGGATCGGCCATCCAGGGGAGGGACTTCTCCGGACCTGTCACCTTCGGCTGAATAGCCGTGAGAGTGTAATCGGCAGAGGGAATTCGAGCGTGTTTCTGCACTTCAGCAGGAAGACTCTGCGCTCCCGGTGCCGACAGGCCTCGTGGGTAAGATGCCCACCTCGGCCGCGTGTCTTACTAGACTCCTCGCGGGTCGTTGCGTGTCAGACCGCGAAGCCATGACGGATGCCGTGGTGATAAGGCCCGACGGTGGACGGCAATGGCGGACTACGACAACTGACGGCCGCGTTGCTCATACTCGGCGGCGGCACCGAGCAGCAGTTGAGGAGAGATCTTCACGGCTGTCTCGCCCGCCAGGACATTGTTCAGTTCGCCTTCGGTCTCCTGATCCAGCCGCAGGCCCTGAACGACGATATCGCCGTCCTCCGCAATGTAGATTGTGGGGCAGCTGGACGAAGACGTGCTATATAGCAGCCGCAGCTTCATCAAGGTCCTCGCTATAGGGAGCGACTTGGTGGAGGGTGAGCCAAGTATCCGTCGCGTCACCCTTCGTAGTCAAGGTCTTGGTGGTCCACCTGCGTGCTGCTCGGGGCTGCGACCTGCTGTTATGCTGTGAAAACCTCGGTTTTCATCGATGGATCTGACACAACACGGGTAGTGCTCACTCTTCACGTCCTCGACTGTGGACACCGGCTGTCGCGGGCGAAAAGCGGCCTTCATCTGCGGCAGCGGGCGTGCGCCCCGGGGGTCTCAAGCGATAAGTTGTGCGGACAACTTTGGTCGCCCACAAGTGATAGGACGCGCCATGACGCGGTTGCGTGTTGCCTACGCTGGCCATGACTTCTTCTCCTCATGTCTGGAGATGCTGGCCCAGCGGGCGGACGTCGATCTCGTGCTCGTCCTCACCGACGAACCTGGCGGCCAGCCAACGGACAACGTCCGTGCCATCGCCGCAGCACGACAAACACCCGTTTGGACGGGCCGCTGGAGTGCGGCGCGAATCGACGAACTCAACGGCATCAACGTCGACCTGCTGGTGTGCGCCGCGTACATGTACCGAATACCGATCGAAGAGCTAAACGTCCGATACGCGGTCAATGTTCACCCCACCATGCTGCCAGAGGGACGCGGGCCCAACCCGCTGGCGTACCTGACGTTTGACTACCCGCAGCTCAACGGTGTGAGCATCCACGAAATGACCCCTGAGCTCGACCAAGGTCCCGTCCTTCTTCAAGAACCGTTCGACCGCGATCCTGACGACGGATTCGACGAGATCTTCCTCAAACTCTGGGCTCACGCGCCTCGTACACTGCAGCGCCTCTTGGACGACGTGGACCACTACTTCCTCCACAAGCAGGACCAGGTGGGCGGCTCCTACTGGCCCGAGCCGCCCGAAGAAGAGCGCACCCTGGACGCCGCCACAGCAACCGTGGCCGACGCTCTGCACCTGCATGCCCGCTTTGGCCAACTAGGCTTCGTTCTGCACACCGACGACGAGCACCCGATGCAAGTGCGCGCGGCGGCCGCCTCGCGGTGCCGGCACCAATACCCGCCGGGCCGCGTCGCCGCGAGATTGAACCGCGGCTGGATCGTGGCGCTTACCGACGGCCTGTTGCAGACCCAGCCCGCCCTTCATCACAAGCCCGTCTGAGGCGCTAGCAGCAGCGCAGGGAGGACACCGTGCATGACGCGCATCCCGAGCCGGGCGACCAGACACGCTCCGAGCTCTCCGGCGCGGCCCGTGATGTCGTGCAAGCCGGAAGCGTCAGCGGGGGAGTCCACTTCCACGCCCCGCACCACCCCGCCGGACCCACCCCACGGCTGCTGCCACCTGGCGTACCCGACTTCGTCAACCGCACCGAGGATCTACAAACTCTTGGTGCCTCGCTCGCGTCAAGCGCCGATACCAGAACGCCCACCGTCATCGTCGTCATCGCTGGCACCGCAGGCGTGGGAAAGACGTCCCTCGCCCTGCACTGGGCACACCAAGTCCGCGAACACTTCCCCGATGGGCAGCTCTACGCCAACCTCCGCGGCTACGACCCCGGCCAGCCCGCCCAACCCCACGACATCCTCGAACGCTTTCTCCGCGCTCTCGGAGTCCCGCACGACGACATACCCGCCGACACCGACAGTCGCACCGACCTCTACCGCTCACTGCTCGCTGAGCGCCGCGCACTCGTCGTTCTCGACAACGCCGCCAACGTCAGCACAGTCCGTCCACTCCTGCCCGGCACAGGCAGCTGCCTGACCATCGTCACCAGCCGCAGTCGACTATCCACACTCGTTGCTCGCGACGGCGCGCGCCGCCTCACTCTCGACGTCCTCAGCGACCCCGACGCCGTCAAACTCCTGCAACTGACCACCGACAGTTACCGCTGCGGAGACGACCCCCAGGAACTCGCCGAACTCGCCCAGCTGTGCGCCCGGCTCCCGCTCGCCCTACGCATCGCCGCCGAACGTGCCTCCCGTTACCCCCACCAGGCCCTCGGTGACCTCATCCAAGACCTCCGGGACGAATCCGGCCTATGGGACCTGCTGACCGCCGGCGACGACGACGAAGCCAGCGGAGTCCGTAGCGTGTTCGCCTGGTCCTACCAGGCCCTACCCGCTGACGCGGCCTCGCTCTTTCGCCTGCTCGGCCTACACCCAGGGCCGGACTTCTGCACCGACGCCGCCGCAGCGCTAGCGGGTAGGCCCACCAACCGCACCCGCAGCATCCTCGACGTCCTGGTCGGCGCGCACCTGCTCGAACAGAAGGCCCGCGACCGATACCAGTTCCATGACCTACTCCGCGCGTACGCCGCCGATC
This sequence comes from Micromonospora endolithica, assembly GCF_003626595.1. Taxonomy (GTDB): domain Bacteria; phylum Actinomycetota; class Actinomycetes; order Mycobacteriales; family Micromonosporaceae; genus Micromonospora; species Micromonospora endolithica. The sequence continues at coordinate 49,310 of NZ_RBAK01000004.1, forward strand.
AGGTCCTCCACGACGAAACCAGCGAATCGCGCGCCGCCGCCCTCGACAGAATCATCTCCTGGTACCTCCACAGCACGAACAATGCCATCACCGCCAGCATGTACGGACGCACCCACGTCGACCTCGCGCCACCTCCCGACGGAGTCACGCCCGCGACATTCACCACGCACGAGCAAGCCATCTCCTGGTACGAGGCCGAGCGCACCAACCTCGTCGCCGCCACCCGCGCTGCCAACGCACACGGTATGCACGAGCACGCTTGGCGGCTGCCCGCCCTGCTGCACGAGATCTACAACTTCCGCCACCCCATCCAGGAATGGCTCACCACCGCTGAAGTCGGCCTAGCGTCCGTCCGACACCTGCACGACCAGGAAGCCGAGGCGTTCCTTCTCTACAGCCTCGGCAAAGCCCATACCCAGGCCAACCGTCACCGAGAGGCCCTCGAGTACCTCACCCAGGCCATAGCCCTGCAACGGCGAGTCGGCGACCTGGCAGGAGAAGCCGAAACGCTCTGCGGCGCCGGCCTCGCGTGCCTTCGCCTACGACGCCTCGATGAAGCCCTCACGATGTTCCGCCGAGCCCACGCCGCGGCCCGTCAACTCGAGGACCCGCATCAGGAGGCCTTCGCCAGTCACCTGGTGGGTTGGGCGCTGCTGGAACTACGACGCCCCGCCGAGGCACTGCAGCACAGCCTGGCAGCAGCGGCAACCATGCGGAAACTCGGTAACCGTGCGTCTGAAATTGACGTCCTGGTCAAGCAATGCGACATGCTGCGGCAGGTAGGTCAGCTCGAACAAGCACGCACCGTCGCGAACCAGACCCTGGCGATCGCCTCCGACACCGACGACCAGGTCATCACCGCCGTCGGCTTCATCGAACTCGGCCGCATCCAGCAAGACCTTGACGACCCAGAAGGGGCCCTCGCCTCCTACCAACGCGCGGTCGTCCTTCAACGCCGCCTCGGCAACCGAAGCCGCGAAGCCACCGCGCTCGACGCCACCGGCTTGGCCTATCAGCAACTCCACCGCTACAACGAAGCCGCTGAATTCCACCACCACGCCGCAACGATGCACCGCGACCTCACAGACAACTGGCTGCGGGCAGTAGCACTCGCACACCTGGGTGACGCCTACGATGCAGCAGGACGCCACGCAGACGCCTCCAACGTCTGGAGCGAGGCACAGCAACTCCTGCGGCAATTCGGTGACCCAGCCGCACAAGAGCTTCGGAGCCACGTCGCCGACGCTAGTCGGCACCACAACCAGCAATGAACATCGTCATCCGATGTACACCCCTGCAACAGTTGCCCCCACGATCCGACGGGTCTGCTGCACCGATAGGTGACATCTGAGATGGCTTGCCCTGAGGGCGGGCTGGAAGGATGTCGCTGTGCCCAAGCCTTACCCCCGAGAGTTCCGGGATGACGTGGTGCCTGGGATGCAGGCCTTGATCCCGGCGACGCAGGTAGGCGCGGTTGGCGCGGGAGGTGTAGGCGCGGTCGGCGACGACCCGGTCCAGTCGCACGAGGGGCGGCCGGTGCCAAGCCGAGGCACGCGTATACCGGCCAGCGCCGCAGGAAACTACGGGCTGTCACCGCCGTGACCGGCGGTCAGCAGCATCGACAGCGGCTTGCCGCCCTGCTCGCACGCCAGGTGCAGCTCCGTGGTCCACTCGCCGCGGGAACGCCCGAGCGCGTGGTCGGCCGGCTCCGTCGCCACCCCGCCGGGCGGCTCGACCTGCTGCTGCGGGCACGGACGTGCGCCGGCGGTCGGTGCGCCCGAGCGATGGTGGAATCGACGCCGACATCCCAGGTCATCAACCCGGCCGCGTCGGCGCGGGCCCGCAATCCGGTCACGATCTGCTGCCAGACCCCGGCCCGCTGCCACCGTCTGAACAGCGCGTACACCGCTTGCCAGGAGCCGTGACCCGCCGGCATCCCGCTACGACGCACCGACCCGAACCCACCACCGGATGCCGCCGATGAGCTGCCGCTTGCTCCACTGCGACGGTCGACCAGGCCGCTTAGCCCCAGGCAGCAGCGGCGCCAGCACCGCCCACTGCGCGTCGGTCAGGTCGTGCCGCCTCGTCACCGCTATGGAGGCCACGAGGTCTCCGGCATTCAGGTTCTTCATGGTCGAAACCCTCTACCGGAGACTTCGCCGTCTATCGATCGCCGACACGCCGCACCCGACTCCTAGACCCTGCCTAGGGCAGGTCCGGAGTGCCGCGGACACCTGTCGACGCTCGGTCAGGTCGGCCACGGCCTGCCGAGCAGGCGATCGACGTATTTGACCTCTTTCTCAGCGGCGTAGGCCCCGTCGTGGTCGCCCACCGCCCGGCATTGCTTCACCAGGTTCGTGAGTACACCCCTCCTCTCCACGAGGTCCGCCCCCGTCCAGTCGGGCAACGCCTTGAGCAGCTCGTTCGCGCGGCGTGAAGCTGCGACGGCCTGCGCGCCGTAACCCGCGTCGGCGAGGTCGCAGGACAGGTTGCGCAGGCATTTCGCGTAGACACGCTCGCCGTCGTCGCCACCACCGATGATGAAGGTTTCGATCGTTCGTACCGCCTCGAGGCTGGCGTGAAGGGCCTCCCGCCCGCGACCCCCGCTGCTGTAGGCGAGGCCCAGCTCCGTCCACGCCACCGCCAGAGCCGCGCCGTGGCGCAGCGGCTCGGTTCCCGCCAGGCCGGTCAGCAGCTCCACCGCCCGGGTCGCCGTGTCGATCGCGTCCTCGGTCCGGCCGAGCGCGAGCTGATTGCGGGTGGCGAAGGTGAGGGCCTGAAGGAGTCCGTCGTCGAAGCCGCCGGCGCCGTCCGCCCTGAGGCCGTTCCAGATGTCCACTGCTTCTTCTCCGGCGGCCATGGCCGCCTCATGGTCGCCCAGGACGCTCTCGATCTTCTGCTTCTCTAGCAGGGCCCGGGCGAGGTCACCGCGGAAGGCCCCGTCGAGCGCTCCGGCGATCCGCCGGTACCGGGCGACGGCCTCGTCGACGACCACCAGCGCCTCCTCGGCCCCCTGCGCCTCGAAGAGCACATTGCCGTGCACGAGGGCCGCGTACGCCGGGGTCTGCGGCATGGCGGCGCCCGGGAGGGGGAGTTCGCTCCGGTCGAACGCCCATGCGCTCAGTTCGTACGCCTCGCGCACGTCGCCCACCACAAGGAGAAGTTCGGCGCAGCGCGCCACGACGTGCACGTAGAAGCGGGCCAGTCCCAGGTCACGGGAGGCGGCCTTCCGGGCCAGCCGGTGTGCCTGCTCGATGCGCCCGCGTGCCTCTTCGAGGCGATCCCGGGCGGCGAGCGTGGCGGCCAGGTTGGTCAGTGTGAGGGCCACCTCCTCGATGTGCGGGTCGCCCCGGATGTCGGCCAGCCGGACCAGCAGGTCGGCGGCCTCGGTGAGCCTGCCGACCGCGGCGTCGTGGTCGCCGAGACGGTCCAGGCACTCGCCGAGCGAGCCGAGGGCGGACGCGGTGATCTGGGCTGCGGTGGGGTTCGTCCTCGAGCCGAGGCCCTCCGCGACCTCGACGGCCTCCCGGGCTAGGTCGACCGCCTCGTGGGGCCGCTCATTGGCGTTCATGACGTCGGCCAGTTTGGTGAGGCTGCGGACGAGGCCGGGCCGGTAGGCCGGCTCCTGCTCGGCGAGCGCTCGGCGGGTCGCCACGGACTCCCGTCCGGGCTCCAGCGCTGCGGTGTGCCGGCCCTGTGCCAGGAGCCCGTGGGATAGGTTGCCGAGAATCATGGCCAGGGTGTCACGGGCGGAGAGCGAATCCTTCGCGGCGATCGCGCGGCGGCACACCGTGGCTGCCTCCGCGAAGGCGTCCGTGGCCTGCCGGTGTTGTCCGAGGTCGGACAGGCACAGGCCGATACCGTTGACGGCGGAGGCCCGCTTACGCAGAAACGCCGCGGGGTCGGCGAGCGTCGCCGACGCGAAGCCGTCGCGAGCGCGTACGAACCACTCGATGGCTTCGTCGGCGTTCCCGGCCGACTTGAGTGCCAGGGCAAGATCGTGGAAGTTGTCCCCCCGGCGGGGCGCTGAGGGGGCGTAACCGTCCGCCTCCAACAGCTCATCGAGGCGGCGCAGGACCGCGACGCCGAAGCTCGCGTAGTCGGAGACGTCGCGGAAGTTGGCGGGAAGGTGGTCGCTGATCGCCTGAACGGTGGCGAGATCGGCCGAGTTCAGCTCAGCGCGCACCAGGTCGATGAGGCTGGCCGCGTCGTCGCTGGTCACGGAGGCGGCCAGGACGGCCGGCGCGATGGTCGGCGGATTGTCGGCGACCATCTGGCGAAGCACCTCGATCAGGTCGACGGGGGAGTGTCCCGCCGGAAGGGCCGCCCGGAAGATGACCGTGACGATGGGTATCGCCCGGCTCGGGGAGGCCGCGCCGAGCGCGGCGCGCAGGTAGTCGCTCACGCTGCGGACGGACCCGAAGCTGGCGGCGACGTCGCGAAGGAGATGTTCGGCGAGCCGATCGGGCCGCAACTGTCCCCAGTACGCGTCGGGGCTCTCCGGCGGGTAGAGCCCGGCGAGAACCACCGCCACCGATTCCGGCGCGGCGAAGGCGCGCCGCAGCGGAACGGCGAGGCGCTCGACCAGGGACACGGCCTGGTCCCGGTCCTCGACGGTGACGAGTGTCGGCGCCAGGGTGAGCCGCTGGACCACGGAGTCGTCCGCTCCGGACGGCACCTGGGCGCGTGTGTCGAGCATCCGCATGGCGTAATGGAGCTCGTGCCCGAGGACGTCGGCCAGCGGATCCACGGCGTCGCCGCCGAGCACGCCGACGAGGGCGATGGCGTGCAGATCCAGCATCTGCTGCTGGGAGGCTGCCCGTTCCCGCAGCGAGGGCGGCAGCTCTGAGGGCGCGTCGGTGTCCGCGCCCGGCACCTCGGCCCGAAAGGTCCGGTAGGCGGCCTCGACGACCGCTACGGGCACCTGGCCGAGATCGCCGTCCAGGCGGCCCTCCGCGCTGTCGACGAGCAGCCGGTGCGTCGTCGGCCCCAGCAGGTGCGGCCACCACGGGCCGGTGGAACGGGCGAGCAGCAGGACCCGTACGGAGCCCGCGGGGCATCGGTCGACGGCATGGAGCAGCTCGTCGAGCTCGGGGCGGAGCGTCTCGGCGTAGTCGACCGACATGAACACCCGGTGTCGCTCGGCGGCTTCGGGGAGCGCAGCGGCGATCCGCCGGACGTCGGCGCCCAGGGACACCAGCCCGGCGATCCAGCCGTCGGCCGCGAGCTGCTCACGCAGCTCTAGGGCGAGCCGCGTCTTACCAACGCCGCCCGGCGCCACCACCAGGCGGACGGCGTAGGAGGGCGCCGGGTCGCGGCACCAGGCCAGCAGGTCGCCGTAGAGGGCGGGGCGCACGTAGTCGACCGTCCGGTTGCGCGGATTGAGCCACCACGAGGGCGGCGGGTCGGAGGGCCGGGCGCTCGGCGCGTTGGGGCGTGTCGTCGCGAACAACGCCCTCGTCGCCTCGCTGCGCTGATCGGCGGCATCGCGCCACGGCGTGCCGGGCGGATGCCGGGTCGCGTTCACCGACAGCAGACCCGGCCGGCATACCTCCGCGAGCCGGATCGGCACGGCCCAGCCACCCCGGACCTCGCGTACGTGACGGGAGGTCTTCAGAATCGCGCACACGCGGCCCTCGTCGAGGTCGAGCAGGGGACTGCCGCTGAGCCCGGGCACGATTTGGTCGCCGCGTAGCCGGACGGCCTCGGCCGCCGGGCCGGTGACCTCGGCCAGCACGCCGTGCGGTTGCGGCCAACCGCCGCCGGGCCCGTCGTCGACCGCGAAACCCAGGCCGAACAGCCGGCTGCCGGGCCGTGGCGTGTGGCGGGACAGCAGGACCGTCGGGTGGCCCACGGCGATGCCGATCTCCAGAAAGGCCAGATCGGGCAACGGATACAGCGCGTCCTCCCCGGGCTCGGGCGGATGGGTGGAGAGAAGCGTCGCGGGCAGCCAGGCTTCCCGATACCGGACCCGAAGCTGCCGGGTGGACACGACGTGAGCACAGGTGACGCCGAGGCGGTCGCCGACGAGGAAACCCGAACCGGCGAACCGGTCCCCGAGGAACACCTGGAACACTGCGGCATCGAGCAGCTCGGCCGGTGACAAACGGTCGGCGTGCATGATCGGAGCGTATCGACGATGATGATCACCTGGAAGGTTAGTCCGAGTAGGGGGTGGACATGGTGGAACCAGTCCGGCTGCGGATGCCCAACGGGCAGGAAATTTGGGCGCGGGTGGCGGTCGACGGCGGGCCCGCGGACGTGGCATGGCGGGGTGGGCCGCCGTCCGCCCGCCTGGACGACCTGGTCGACACGGTCCAGGCCGTGGCGGCCTCGGTTCGTGAGGCGTTGAGCGCGGCAAGCCCCGACGGGTGGAGCGTCGAGTTCGGCATCGAGTTGGCGGTCAAGAGCGGCAAGGTGATCAGTGTGCTCACCGAGACCGGCGCGAAGGCGAGCCTGCGAGTCACGCTGAACTGGTCGGGAGACGCGCCCGCGCCGGCCGCCGGCGCCGACGACGAGGCCGAGCCGCCCGGCGACACCGGCCCTTGATCGACATGCCACGACGAGCGGGACCGGGTGCGGGCCTCCGGCGGCGGTCCGGGTCGGGGGCGGAAACTCGACAGTCACTCGGTACTTCGCCCGGCCCGCCGTAGTCTCCGGTAGAGACCAGTCGGTACTGCCAGGCGCACCGTGAGAACGCGCCCTGTCGTCGTGCTGCTCGGGCTCACCCTGTTCGCCGCATGCTCACCCGGAGGCGGTCGGCCCGGCGCCCACGCCGACCCCGACCGGATATCCGGGCACCCGGGAAGGTGCTGCGGCGCTCGCGGGGTGACTCCGCACGACGACCACGGAATCACCATCGTGTTCGGGATCGTCGCTCTCCGCGTCCGCTGAACCCAACGAGTCTGGACGACGTCGAAGAGGTCCGGGTGGAGCCCGAGGGCCAGTTCAGCGTCATCACCCGCAAGTCCCACAAGCCCGCGGGACGGGACACCGGCTGAACCGTATGTCTCCGCCGCGGCACGGGAAGGCGGCGGACGACAGGGCGCGTGAACGCCAGCGCCACCGCACCCCGGGAGGTCGACATGATTGACCGGGAAGAGCTGCACGATCTTCGGCAGCGGGCCACGACGCGGGCATCGAGGGGAACTCCAAGATGACCGAAAAGCAGCTCCGCGACGCGCTCCGCGACCTCGCTCACGTCGACCTTGATGACGAGCAGACCGGTGGGAACCGGCGGTCCGGGCTCGGGCCGCTGCTCGGCTATGCCACTTCCGTGGCCCCCGCCGCGACCTTCAGCGCGGCCGGTGGCCCGGCTGTCGACTCTGGTGTCGGCACTGGCGTTGGCCGGGCTGGCGGTGGTCGCGTCGAACGCGCCGATGACCGCGCTGAAGGTCACCGACCCACGGTCGTGGTCGGACGCCGGCCGGGTGATCGACCTGGTTCCGCGTCTGGCGTACAGCGCGGTCACCGCAGTCGCCCTGAACCGCTGCCGTGCCCCCCGGTTGAGAGTCCGGGGCCAATCCAACTTCGGTAGGCTGCTGTCAGCCGAGCGGGATGGCGCCGACAAGACGCAACCCGTGATGGGTATCGGTTCGTGTCAATCCTCGGACACGAACCGAATCCCAACGGTGCGCGGCAAGGTCAACACTTGCCCGCACCGTTTGTGTTTCCGGGGTGTACGACAGGTGCAGCCCGAGGCTGCGGTAGACGTCCAGTTTGTAAATGGGCAAGTAGAAGGCCAGAGAGGGCTTCAGGCTCTGGCGATCCGAGCGGCGGCTCGGAAGACGATTCATGCTCTTCACCCGGAGCGACCCGGCCGACCACCCGCCGGCAACAGCAGGTGCGGACGGGCACCAGCTCGCCGAGGCGTTCGCGGGCTGATGGCGCGTTACGAGCACGGTGACCCGCCGACCTCGCTGAGACTCGGGCTCAGGTCCCGTTGAGGGCGTCGCGTAGCCCGGCCCGGGACGAGACGCCCAGTTTGGGAAATATGCGGTAAAGGTGAGCGCCTACCGTGCGGTGAGACAGGTGAAGGCGCTGGGCGATCTGTTTGTTGGTCAGGCCGGCGGCGGCCAGGCCGGCGACTTCGAGTTCCTGGGCGGTCAGGGCGGCCGGCGGTTGCTCGGTCACGGCCGACCGGTAACCGGTGGCGCGTAGTTCCGCAGTGGTGCGGGCCAGCCACGGCTCGGCCCCCATCGCGGCGAAGCCGGTGCGGGCGGCGAGCAGATGCGTCCGGGCGCGGGTGAGTTCCTTGTTCCGTCGCAATTTCTCGGCGAACACGAGCCGTATGCGTGACGACTCGAACAACCAGCGTTCGCTGGCGCTGTCGGCGAGCGTCTGCTCGAGCCGGTGGCCGGCTTCGTCGTCGAGCACGAGTGCGTCGACGCCATGCTGGATCAACCGCATGCGGGGGGACAGGGCGGCCACGTCCGCTGCGCGCATGGCCTCGGCGTGGGCCCGGGCCTCGGCCGTACGGCCGGTGCGCAGGGCGGCCTCGACCAGGTCGAGCATCACCCAGGTGGCGATCGGCACGTACGGTGCCAGCACCCCGGCCGCACTGATGGCCGTCGCGTGCCGGTAGGCGGCCTCGAAGTCGCACTCAGCCATGGCGGCCAGCGTGCGGGGAAGGTTTGCGGTGGACAGCCAGCTCACGACGCCGCGTGGTGCCGCCCAGTGGGTCATGTCATCCGCCAGGTCATACGCCTCGCCGGACCGGCCCCGGCTAGCTGCGATGACGGCCCGGTTGAGCACGAAGGGCCACCGCAGAAAAGGAAGGCCGCTGTCGACGGCGACCCGCTCGCCCTCACCGGCCAGCTCTTCGACCTCGTCCCAGCGTCCGGTGAGATAGTCGTCCTGGCACAGGTGCATCAGCCCGCTCAGCTGCCACTGGGGCGCACCGCCTTCGCGTCCCTGGTGCACGAGCCGCCATGAATGTTCCCGGATCTCGCCCAGCCGGTCGACATGGGCCGAGGCGGTGCCCATCCGCACGACCCGGGTCAGGTCGTTGTTGCCGGGCAGGGCGGCGATCAGCGCCTCGAGGTCGGGCAGGGCGACGGCGCCGGTACGTACGGGGTCGGGGAAGGTCCGGCTCACCACCGACAGGATGTCGGGCGGTGCCGGAGTGAGCCGGGTCAGATCCCGGTGGAAGACGGCCCAGTGGTCGGCGCTGCCGGCATACCAGGACAGCAGCAGCAGCGTGTACATGGCCTCGTCGAGGGCCGGGTCGTCGGCGCGCCAGCCGTGTTCGCCCGTCTCGATGGCGCCGGCGAGCAGGCGGTGGGCGGTGTGTACGTCGCCGTCACCGTTGATCATCAGCAACGCGGTCGCGTTGGCGGCGTGCAGCGCTCCGGCCGAGTCCTGGCTCAACGCGCGCGCATCGGCCAGCAGCGTCGTGGCGTCGCCGGCGACGCCGGCCTCCGCGCCGGTGTACGCGGCCCGTGCCAGCCGCCGCGCGGTGTCCTCGGGAGTGCCGCTCATCTCGGCGGCGCGGACGAGCGCGGCGATGGCGGCCAGGGCGTCGCCACGCCGCAACACCACACGCGCGGCCGCTTCGAGTTGTACGGCGACGGCCTCGTCCGGGCCGGCGGTGGCCGCGGCGAGGTGCCAGGCGCGGCGTTCCGGATCGCGCGGCAGCGCGGCGGCGATGGCCTGGTGGGCCAGCCGGCGCTCCTCGTGGCTGGACATCGCGACGATCGCCGACTGGATCAGCGGGTGGCGGAAGACGATGCGCCTGCCGGCGTCGTCGACGCGTACGAGCTGAGCTCGTTCGGCCGGGGCCAGGTGGGCCAGATCGGTCATGCCGCGCAGGGTGTGCAGGTCGCCGCTTCCTTCGAACGTGGCGAGCAGCAGCAGCAGGCGGGTGGACTCCGTCAGACCGGCCACGCGGGTGGCGAAAGTGGCCTGCAGTCGGTCGCTGAGCGGCACCACGTCCGCCGAGTGGGCGGAGTCGGTGAGGCTGCTCGGCAGTTCCACCAGGGCCAGCGGGTTGCCCTGGGCGAGGTCCAGCAGGCGCTGCCGCATGCCTCCGGTCATGGTGGGGAAGCGGGTATCCACGAGCTGGGCCGAAGCCTCGTCGCTCAGGGGTTCCACCATGACCTCGGCCAGGCCACGGCGGTCGATGAAACTCTCCGTGCCGGTGCGGGAGGCGGCGATGACGCCGACGGGCGTTCCCGGCACGCGTCGGGCGACGAAGCCGAGGACGACGGCGCTGGGCCGGTCGATCCACTGGACGTCGTCGACGATGAGCAGGACAGGCTTTGTCCTGGCTGCGGTGGTGAGCAGTAGGAGGGCGGCGTTGCACACGAGCAGGGCGGCGGGTGCCGGTCCGGGCCCGAAACCAAGGGCGACGGTGAGGGCGTCGCGCAGCGCCGGCGGCAGTCGCTGCATGTCGGCGTACAGCGGCAGCAGCAGCTGGTTCAGCAGCGAGTAGCTGACATCCGCCTCGAACTCGGAGCCGTTTGCCCGAAACACCCGCATGCCTGCGGTGCCGGCCAGATCCGCCGCCGCGGAGAGCAGCGCTGATTTGCCGACGCCGGGCTCGCCGCGGACCATGCGTACGTCACCACCGTCTCGCACCGACTGCAGGAATCGGCTGATCCGGGCCAGCTCCGTCTCGCGACCGAACAGCACCTCCCCGGCGGTTGCCCCCATGCGGCATATTGCACGCTGAGTGGAAAGCAGTGTCAATAGAGAGCTCGGTCCACCGGCCGAGCCACCCCCCTCGCTCTCCGCTCGGCGCTGTATCGCCGCCCAGCCCGCTGCTTCGTCGGCCCCGGCGTCCAGGGCCCCGGTAGCGCTGGAGTGGACGGCTCAGCCATCGGACGCACCCGCGGTGTCGTCGGCCACGGGGAACGTCACCCGGATCCGCAGTCCGTCCCGGCCGGTGGAGGAGGCGGTGATGATGCCGTCGTGGGCCCGGGTGATCGAGCGGGCGATCGCCAGTCCGAGGCCCGCGCCGCCGCTGTGGTCGATGCGTCTGCCGGACCTGCGTCGGAACGGCTCGAACAGGGCGGCGACCTCGTCCGGGGGGACGTCGTCGCCGGTGTTCTCCACGACCAGCGCCGGGTCTGTGCCCACCCGCACCTCCAGGGTGCCTTCGGGTCGGTTGTACTTCAGGCCGTTCTGCACCAGGTTGACGACCAGTCGTTCCAGCAGCACCTGCTCGCCGGCGACCAGTCGGGGGGTCAACCGGCTGATGATCGTGACGCCGGCCTCCTCGGCCCGGGCCCGGTGGTTGTCGAGCACCGCCGCGACGATCTGGTCGAGCCGACGTGGGACGCGCGTCTCCTCGGGCTCCACCCAGTCGTGATCAACTGCCGCACCCGTTGGGCTGACTGTCGAATGACCTAGTCGAGCCATCCCGGGTCGCGCCCGGGACATCGGTTCGGCGTTCCTCGGTGTGGCGTCGCACCGTCGGTGCCGACCGGTCTTGCCCGGCAATCCGGGCTTCTCGGGCGGGTTTCTGCCTCGAGGGCGGCAACCGGGTGCGGGTGGCCGCAGACGAATGACTGATTCGCCACGGTCTGCCAGAGCCGACTCTGGGTTCGTCGACGCCCCGACCAGTGCGACAAGCCGTGGCACGACGTGAAACACCACTTGTTCATGACGCCGGCCGGTCTCGCCGGACCACCAGGAACCCCGCCCGGGACGGCCGGCGCGGCGACGGAAGGAAACCACCATGAGTACGACCGGTCAAGAGATCCAGAACGTCGTGCTCGTGCACGGCGCGTTCGCCGATGGTTCGGGCTGGCGGGGCGTGTACGACAACCTGACGGCCCGGGGATACCGGGTCACGATCGTGCAGAACCCGCTCACCTCACTCGAGGACGACGTCGCGGCGACCGTGCGGGTGCTCGATCGGCAGGACGGTCCGACGATTCTCGTCGGTCACTCCTGGGGCGGCACGGTCATCACCGAGGCGGGCGTGCACCCGAACGTCGCCGGGCTGGTCTACGTGTCGGCGCTGGTGCCCGACGCCGGTGAGACTTCCGCCCAGCAGTACGAAGGTTTCGCCCCGACGCCGGACTTCGTCATCGACGTCGTGGAGGGGTACGGCTACCTCAACCCCGACACGTTCAAGGCCGGGTTCGCAGCGGACACCAGCGACGCCGACGCTGCCTTTCTCCGTGACTCGCAGGTGCCGGTCAACATGGCGGCGTTCTCGACGGCGGTGAAGAACGCCGCGTGGCGCGACAAGCCGAGCTGGGCTGTCATCGCCACCGAGGACAAGGCGTTCGACCAGGCGATGCTGCAGCACATGGCCAAGCGGATCGACGCGGAGATCACGAACGTCTCAGCCAGTCACGCCCTGTTCGCGACGCAGCCCGGTGTCGTCTCCGACGTGATCGTCACCGCCGCGCAGAGTGCCGCCGCCGGCGCGCGCTGACCCGATCCCCGGACCGGACCGCCCGGTGGTCTATTCGCCAACGCCGTGTTCACCGACGGCGCCGGCGCCGTGACCGTCTTCCGACCGGTGCGCAACCCACGCGGCGATGGTCGGATCCAGGTCGTCGACCTTCCGGCGGCGGAGCTGGCCGTGACCGTCCATGCGGGCCCGCACGACGACATCGATGTCAGCTACGGGCGCCTGGGGGACTGGGTCGTCTCGCACGCTCTGGGCATCGACGGGCCCGTCCACGAGACATACCTGGCGGGTCCCCGCGACACCGGGGACGCCCGGCGGTGGCGGACCGAGATCGGCCGGCCGGTCTTCCGTCTCACTCCCGGCTGAGGTCGGCTGTCGTCGCCCCGCTGCCCACGGGAGCCTGACTGACTGACGGGTGGTCAGTGGTGCAGACCGGGGAACGGTGCGGCGCGATTCGATGTGGTGCAGTAACTGGAGGGCAACTTTCCCGGGCGGATCGGCGGATCTGCACTGCTGGAACGCCCGGGACGGCGCTCTGCTCGCCCGGCTCACAACCGAACGTGAGCGACCTCGCCCGCGGGGTGATGGCAAGTGGGCGGAGCTGAGCGGTTCGACCCGCTCAGCGCCTGCCGTACCTCTCGGGCTGACTGTCGAATGACCTAACCGAGCCATGCCGGGTCGCTCGCTGCCGTCGATCCACCCGGTTCCTGACCGGGGCCGCGACCGCTGCTGCCGGCCAGATGGATTCGGGCGATCCGAACATTCAAGGCTGGGTTCCGCTCCGATCGCAGCGATCGACTGCGCGTGGCCGCAGGCGAATGACTGATTCGGTACGCCGTCCGGAAGCCGACCGTAGATCCATCAGCGGCCTGCCGGACGGGCCGCCACCATCGCATCGAGCATCAGGAGGCAGATGTCGCATGAAGCCCACAATCGTGCTTGTCCATGGCGCCTTCGCGGAGTCAGCCAGCTGGAACGGGGTCATCGGCCGGCTTCAGGCCGCTGGTCACCGCACCATCGCGGCCGGGAACCCACTGCGCACGCTCACCGGAGACGCTGCCGCCGTGTCCGACCTTCTCGCCACGATCACGGGCCCGATCGTGCTGGTCGGTCATTCGTACGGCGGCGCCGTCGCCTCCAATGCCGCTGTCGGCAACGACAACGTCAAGGCCCTCGTCTACGTGGCCGCCTTCGCTCCGGACAAGGGGGAGAACGTGCCGGACCTGACCGGCAAGTTCCCCGGGGCCACCCTCGGCGACCACCTCTACGAGGTGCCATTGGCCGATGGCACCACCGACCTCTACGTCCGTCCGGAGTGCTACCACGAGCTCTTCGCCGCCGACCTGCCGTTCGACCAGTCCGATCTCGCCGCGGCAACTCAGCGACCACTGAACACCAACGCCCTCACCGAGGGATCCGCCGAGCCGGCGTGGAAGACCGTCCCGTCCTGGTTCATCTTCCCGGAACAGGACCTGACCATCCCGCTCGAGACGTTCCGCTTCATGGCCGAGCGTGCCAATGCGCGGGAATCGATCGAGGTGTCCGGCGCGTCCCACGCCCTCCCGGCGTCGCGGCCGCAGGCGGTGGCCGACGTCATCCTCCGGGCCGCAGCGGCTGTCTGACGCCGCACCAGGTCCCCCGGCGACGCCCCTTCGTCGCCGGACATCCCCCAATGCGGGAGCGCCCAACTCAGCCGGGCAGCCCCAGACCTGAAAGGACATCTCCCATGAACCTCCCCTTCTCCCGTGTGTCGAGGCCAATGGCCTCGTGGGCAGCGGTCGTGGCGGGCGTCGCCACCGCCGCGCTCGTCGCGGGGTCCGCGCACGCGGTGCCCGGACATCGCCCGTGGGCCAAGCCGACGGTGGTCCTGGTGCACGGCGCGTTCGCCGACTCGTCGAGCTGGAACGGTGTGATCAAGGACCTCAAGCGGGACGGCTATCCGGTTGTCGCCGCAGCGAACCCGTTGCGCGGACTGCACTCGGACGCCGAGTACGTGCGCAGCGTGCTGGACAGCGTCCCGGGGCCGATCGTGCTGGCCGGTCACTCCTACGGCGGGTCGGTGATGAGCGAGGCCGCCGACGGGGACAAGGACGTCAAGGCGCTGGTCTACATCGCCAGCTTTGCCCCGGACACGGGGGAGAGCACCTCGGGGCTGGCCGCGAAGTTCCCCGGTGGGGAGCTGGGCTCGGCCCTGGTGAGCGTGCCGGTCTCCATTCCGGGTGTCGGCACGGGCACGGACCTGTACATCAAGCAGGACCAGTTCCGACGGGTGTTCGCCGCTGACGTTCCGCGGAAGGTGACCGACCTGATGGCGGCCACCCAGCGGCCGATCACCAGCGCAGCGCTCGACGAGCCGGCCACCAGGACGGCGTGGAAGTCGATCCGGTCGTGGTTCATGGTGACCAGGCAGGACCTGGCGATCCCGGCCGAGTCGATGCGGTTCATGGCCGAGCGCGCCAAGTCCCGCACCGTCGAGATCAACGCCTCGCACGCGGTAACCGTCTCCGAGCCGAAGGCGGTGGCGGATCTCATCGACGAGGCCGCCCGCGCCACCACCCGCTGACCGACCAAGGTACGCCCGGCATGCCGGCTGCTCCGCCGGCCGTCATGCCGGGCGGCTTCCGAAACCCCGGCCACCGTGCCGTCGGGTGCGGAAGGCACGCAGCTGGCTGCGGAGAAGGGGAAGTCGTGTCTGTCGACCATGACGAGCGGTCAGTGGGTGCCGGGCGAAGACCGCCACCCGGATGCCCCGGTCGTCCAGGTGCGACGACACGACGGCCTGCCAGGCCCCGCCGAGGGTCGCTTGGAGGTCCTGTGCGGCTTGCGGTGAGCCGATCTCCTGGAGCGCGACGACGTCGGCGCCGGTGCCGGAGATCAGGCCGGCAAGGTAGGTGAGTTTCGCGGCGTAGGTTTCCGCCGCCGACGTGTCGGTGCCGTCGGGCCGGAACAGGTTCTCCACATTCCAGGTCATGACGATCAGGTCGTTGGCCACCCTCGCTCCCCTGAATCCGGGTCTGTCGCCAGCCTGAGAATCGCACTCTGGGACGCCGGCTCGCTGCCGAATGCCGCTATGACAGGGCCGGGTAGTCCGCGACAGGCCTGGAGGTGTCCGGCGGGCAGGGGTTACTTCATTGAGAGCATCTGATCTCGCCTGAGTCTCCGACCGGTGACACGGCTCCGCTCGGCCTGGACCGGGTAAGACGATGACTACGGCTGTCGGCAACGGGTCACACCCGCATCAGAGTCTTGGAAAGCAAACACCAAAGCTGACAGAATGAACCACTCCCATCACCGGAGGTGATCCACAGGTGACCGGTGTCGAGTTGATCGCAGCAGCCCTCGCGGCAGGAGCAGCCGCAGGTTCTCAGGATGTCGCCAGGGCGGCGGTGTCCGAGGCTTGCAACGGACTGCGAGACGCGATTCGCCGTCGGCTGGCGGGGCGAACGAGCGCTCAAAGAATACTTGAGTCGGTGGAGGACGATCCGGGCCATTGGGAAGCGTCTCTCGGCGCTGACCTTACCGACACCGGCGCCGATCAGGACCAGGCCATTCTGGCAGCATCGATGCGGGTCCTCAGCCTCACCCATCCGGATCAGGTACAAGCCGGGTTCTATGAGATAGAGCAGACCGGCGCCACCTCGATTCAGATTGACACCTCGTACGGGCCGGCAGCAGGGACTGTCAACGGCCCGGTCACTGTCTCGTACGGACAATTACCAGGCCCCCCAGGCAAGCCGGGAGCCCCGTAGGGCCAGCCCCTCCCGGCCGGAAGCATCACCGGCCCAGCGAATCTCCCGTTCATGTCGGCACCGGGTTGGGCCCGGTCGGCGTATTCCATGGCAACGTCAGCGTCAATGGACGGCTGGGACTGGAAATCACGTGGCCGCACCGCGTCGGTGTGGTCCCGCGACCCATCAACGGACGGCTGGGCCGACAAGCCGATGAGAGCATTGAGGCCACCGCAGCGAGAGCAGGAACGGGCGACCAGATTCTCACCGGCCCCGGCGGCGTCGGAAAAACCCAGATCGTGGCCAACCTCGCCGATCGCTGGTGGAACACGGGCCGGATCGATCTCCTCGTCTGGGTGACCGCGACGTCGGCGACCAACATCGTCAATCGATACGCACAGGCGGCCAGAGAGGTCGCCGACTGCCACACCACTGACCCGCGGGAGTGCGCCGCACGCTTTCTCGCGTGGCTCGCCACGACGCGACTCCGTTGGCTCGTCGTTCTAGACGACCTCACCGAGCCTGCGGACATGCTCGGCCTGTGGCCGCCGGCCACCTTTTGGGGCCGTACGATTGTTACGACCCGGCGTCGCGATGCCGCCCTGACCAGCGGTCGGGAAGTGATCGAGGTCGGAACCTTCACCACCGACGAGTCGCTCGACTACCTTCGTGCACGACTCGGAAGCCGACAGACCCATCTGCGGGAAGCAGAGCAGCTCGCGGCGGACCTCGGTCAGCTTCCCCTGGCCTTGGCGCAGGCAGTCACCTACATGCTGGACCAGGATCTAACCTGTATCGAATACCGGACACGACTGTCACGCCGTCGGCTATTTGCGCTCCGCCCGCATCTG
Source organism: Micromonospora endolithica (assembly GCF_003626595.1). GTDB lineage: Bacteria > Actinomycetota > Actinomycetes > Mycobacteriales > Micromonosporaceae > Micromonospora > Micromonospora endolithica. The sequence continues at coordinate 66,256 of NZ_RBAK01000004.1, forward strand.
CTACCCGACGATCAGGAGACCGCTGTGGACACCACCTGGGCACTGTCCGTCGACATCGCCGACGGCGTGACCGCAGGGACAACGCGGGTGGTGCTGCAGCTCGCTGCGCTCCTCGACCCGAACGGAATCCCGAGCGACATGTTCGCCACACGGGCGGCTACCGACTACTACCGGCAGCGGCTGGGGCGAACCGTTGACAGCGACGACGCCCGTGATGCCATCCGTACTCTCTACCGGCTCGGTTTGGTCGGGCTCGGAGCTGACGACGGCACCACGACAATCCAGGTCCATGCGCTCGTCCAGCGCGCCAGCCGGGAAGCGACACCGGACGAACACCAGCGGTCCCTTGCCGTCACCGCAGCCGACGCATTGCTGGAACTGTGGCCTGCCGCCGACCACGACGAGGCCCGTGCGCAGCTCATTCGCGCCAACGCCACCGCGCTCCGCCGCAACAGCGACCGGTTTCTCCTTGAACCGACCATTCACCCGATCGTTTTCCAATACGGGCGCGACACCAATGAAGCTGGTCTACCCCAGTCGGCAACCAGCGCTTTGGAACAGCACCTGGCCGGCCAGATGAAAACCCTGGGTCCCACTCACCCGGACACCCTCGCGACCCGGCTGGATATCGCCTACCAGTTCGGGGAGAACGGCCGGCAAGCCTTCGCCGCTGAGCTGTTGCAGGAGTTGCAGGAAGACTGCCTGGAGGCCTTAGGTCAAGATCATCGGGTCACCCTGACCGTCCGTAGGGATCTTGCACGTTGGCAGGGCGAGTCCGGGCGGCCGGACTACGCGCGCCGCGCCCTGGAGGAACTTCTACCCGATTGCGCCCGAGCACTCGGACCAACCGACGCCGTCACGTTCGATGTCCGCCGCGGGATCGCTGACTGGACGGCACGAAGCGGCGATCCCGTGCTTGCCGTGGAACAGACGAAGGCGCTCCTGGCAGACCTCACCCGGGTTCTCGGGCCCAGCGACGCATTCACCCTCACGACACGTGCCCACCTCGCCAACTGGCGTGGACAGGCGGGCGATGCTCAGGGCGCAGCCCAGGAATACGGCGAACTCGTACCCGACTTCGCCAGGGTCCTCGGACCGATGCATCCCCACACCCTCACCAGCCGCCGCTATCTCGCAGACTGGCACGGTCATGCCGGTGACCCGGCGGGCGCGGCCGACGCGCTGTCGGCGGTACTGCGGGACCATCTTGATGAGCTCGGCCCCGACCACCCCCGTACCTTGATCACCCGTCGGTTCCTCGCCCACTGGCGGGCCGATCTCGGAGACGCATCTATCGAGGACGTACAGCGGTTGTTCGATGACCATGTTCGGCTGTTCGGGCTCAACCACCCGCAGACGCTCCTGGTCCGAGAGATCATCGAGCGACTACGGGCCGGATGAGTGCGACAAGAATGGCAATCTTTCGCTGGGCCACACCAGGCAGCGCGGCTCCGCGGGCCATCGGCCGCACGCCGAGGGCAGCCTGGAACTGCTACGGGTGAGCCTTGGCGAGGACCACCCGGCGTGCGCGGCGGCTGCCTCTGGTGTCGCGCCACCTGCGACGTCGACCGCTTCTGCTGTAACGGATGCTGGTCTTACGGACTGGGCTCAGGCGACCCGCCAGCCCCTGGGCTCCGGCTCGCGCAGCATCGTCTCTGGCATGCCCGCCGTCAGCCAGGCGAGTAGGCGCTCTGGATCGAACGGGCGTTGACGGTGCCGACGGGCCACCGCCATGACCAGCTCCGGCTGTCGCAGCAGGAGGTCTCTTTCCGGGCCGTCGGCCGCCAGTGCGTACCCGATCCAGGCGTGCGCGCTGGCTGGCTCCCGTACCAGATCGGCGAGATAGCCGGCCCGGGCCGCGTCGAGGTTCCCGGCGATCAGGGCATGGTCGGCCTCGGTGGCGCCCCGCACCCGGGCGGGTGGGGTAACCATGGGCGCCAGCCGGTGCCGGGTCAGCACGGCCCGGGTGTCCAGCCAACCGATCTCCGGCTCCGCCACGACGGTCAACTCCGGGCCGCAGGCGTCGAGAACCGTCGCCGGCGGCCGCTCGCCGCTCTGCCATGCGGCGGTCAAGGCAAGATCACTATCAACGGCGAGACGTACGTTGTGTGCCCGCCACATCGCCCGATGATCTGCCGCCATCCGCTGCGCGGCGGTCTGCTCCGGCTCTGGCACCGGATCGTCCTGCGTCGCCGCGAGCTGCTCGTGGAGCCGGGCCAAGAACTCCTCGCCGCACGGGGTCAGCTGACCACTTCTTGCCAGCGTCCGCACCACGGCCAACGTCTGCTGCCGCCACAGCGCGAACTCGAAATGCGCCAGTGCCGCCGCCCCGCCCGTGGCCCGAAGCCGATGCATCCGCCAGAAGTCGATGATCCCGCAGAACGCGTAGGCACCCTGCAAGAGTCCACCGAGCGGCCGCGGATCGTCCCGCCACGGTGCGTAGAACCGCCGCGAGCGGTCCTCCTCCACCAAGTCCAGCAGATGCAGCAGCGCGCCCAGCTTGTGGTGTTGCGTCTCGTGCACCAGGCTCATCGCCAGCTGCGCCGGATCGTCGGGCTCGGAGAGCAGCACCCCGCCGAAGGCCTCGGCGCCGGAGGCGGACAGCGGCCGGTGCTGCTCCTTGGCCGGCACGGGAGCGACGGTGCGCAATCCGGCCGCGATCGACAGTGCCCGGCCGCGCTGCTCGGCGACCAGGATCTCCCATGCCTGGGCAAGATCTGCCCGCCACCGCTCGATCTGCCTGGCGGTGAGCGGCAGCGGTGCCGATGGCCGGCGCAGATCCCGGTACGGGTCCCGGTCCAGTAGTTCGATGGCGAGCCGGACCCCGTCGGCGGTCACCTCGGCGAGCACCGGTGGATGCCATCCCGGCTCGCTGCTGCCGACCCTCACGCTCGTCGCGCCACCGGTGATCGTCACCTGGCCGCTGACAGATCGCACCACCGCGGTCTCGGTCGTCCCGGGTAACGTCGCCGCGCCGACGGTGGGCAACACGACGGTGCCGTGCGTGACCGCCACGGTGATGGTGAAGTCGAGCCCGGCCCGGATCGCGGCGGCTGCGGCGCTCGAGTGCAGATATCCGACATCGACCCAGAGCGGCGGGGAAGCCGTATCGCCGCGAGTCACCCGTCGCAGTGTGTGCGCTGCCCAGAGCCCGACGGTGGGCCGGGCCAGGATCTCCTCGGTGGCCGCGTGGTCGGTCCGGTCGGCCTCGGACAGCAGGTCCCACGCCTTGTCCAGCGACGGCAGCGGCCCGGTGGCGTCATCGCGGGCCGCGAAGGCGTCCAGCAGCCGCCGCAGGACGACCAGGCGCCAGCTGCGCTCACTGCGCCACAGGGCGCGGACCGCCTCGTGGTCGTCGATCCCCGCGGCCAGCTGCCGGAAGTGGTCGGCTTCGACGATGTGGGCGGCCGTTGTCCGGCTGCTCAATCGGGCTCCGGCTCGTTCTCCGGACGCATCCGTCCGGAGAACGAGCCGCTGTAGCCACTGATGCTGCCCTCGGCATCGGTGATCCGTGCGTTGACCCGTCGAATCGTGGTCTCCAGGTCGGTGGCCGGGACGGACCGCAGGGTAGCCACGTCAACCGTGGAGAGGTCGAGCAGTTCAACCTCGATCTCGGTCGAGGGCATGTCCATCCGGTCCGTCCTTAACGTCGAAGAAGTTCGATGAGCCCATCATCGCTTATTGCCTGATGGCAATGGAAGCGTTACATCACGCACGCTCGTCGCTCGCCGAGGAGCTCCTACAAGCGCTTGACGGTGGTCTCAGAACGCTCCATCGCGGCCGAGACGAAGGCGTGGACGTGGATCGCGTCAACCTGCCCGACGAACCCACCGACCGCCCCACGGGCAGAAGCCGCCGTGCTCGACGCCTATCGAACCGCAGGACTATCGTCGGGGCCGCCTGGCGCTACCGGCCTGAACCGAATCGTTCTCGCTGCCATCGGCAGCTACCCGCCCCTGCCTGCCACCGACACGCTCTCACGTCGAACACGCCAGATCACCATGGCCAGTGGCCCTTGGTCGCCACTGGCGGGACATTGCGCCATGACGGAAAGCCCCACACCCGATCCGACTCGACGGGCAGCGCCCCACAGCCACGGGCCGGCGTAGGCGCCCAGCAGGGGACGCCTCCCACGAGCGTTGCGAACGGCATTGACTGGCTCAGCGCCAGCAGTGGCACACGTTGCGCAGGAGTCTCCTACGCAACTGCGGTCCGGGTTGAGACCGCAGGTCACACGGCATGGCCAAGGGGTCCTGTTCGTCGGGGTGTCGTCGGCTAAGGTGTCAGCGCCAGCGCATGCTGGATGACGGCCATGGATGTCCAGTCGGCGTCGCCCCTCGGACACGAACCGAATCCCCACGGTGCGCGGCAAGGTCAACACTTGCCCGCACCGTTTGTGTTTCCGGGGTGTACGACAGGTGTAGTCCGAGGCTGCGGTAGACCTCCAGCTTGCGTTCCGGCTCGGCGTCTCGCAGGGCGTCCACGAGGTCGCCGAGTTCCTCGACAACGGCGATGATCTGGTCCTCGTTGAGGCGAGTGGGTGTGCGGGGTTTTTCTTAGGCCGGTGCTTGGTGGCGTTGCTCGGCGCGTTTCCGTTCTGCCTGGGTTTCGGCGATCCAGCCGGCGACCACGGCCGGGTCAGCGCCGGCGTCGAGTGCCGCGCGGTAGCGGAAGAGCTTGGCGTCGCATTCGGCAAGGGTGGGTCCTTCCGGTGCGACTGCGGCCACGACTGGCATGTCGGTGTGGGCCTGTTCGAGGAGCGTGGTGATGGTGTGCCGGCGGTGCAGTGGCCCGAAGCCCTGGACCAGCCAGGTATCCAGCGGCTGAATCAGCACGTCTTCACGCATGATCACTTGCGCGGGTGGTCGACCTTGTTGGCCAGGGCGTACTCCTGCGGGAAGCGGCAGCGGTAGTAGGCGACGCCGTGGGAGTGCTGGCCTTGCATCTTCCGGTCGTAGATGCCGCAGTGAACCAGGCTCTTGAAGATGTAGGGGCGGCGGGATCGGTGGGTCCGTTTCGGCGAGGTGGCGGTACGGGCGCGCCGGTGCAGCGTGTCCTGGGCGCGGTCGAAGTCTGCGTCCTCACCGAGCTGAAAACCGTGGCGTCGCGGACGCGTGCATGGTGGTCTGCGACGGACTCAAGGGTCTGCCGGACGCGATCGGGCAGACCTGGCCCGGAGCGGTCGTGCAGACCTGCATCATCCACCTGCTGCGGGCGTCGTTCCGCTACGCCGGCCGGCAGCACTGGGACGCCATCGCCAAGGCCCTCAAGCCGGTCTACACGGCAGCGACCGAGGCCGCCGGCCGGGAACGCTTCGCCGAGTTCACGCAGGCGTGGGGCACGAAGTATCCGGCGATCATCCGACTGTGGGAGCAGGCTGGAGCGGAGTTCGTCCCGTTCCTGGCCTTCGACACCGAGATCCGCACCGTCATCTGCTCCACCAACGCCATCGAGTCCGTCAACGCCCGCATCCGCCGAGCCGTTGCGAGCCCGTGGCCACTTCCCCAACGAGGGCGCCGCCCTCAAATGCGTCTACCTCGCCGTGATGAGCCTGGACCCGACCGGGCAGGGCCGCCGGCGATGGACCATGCGCTGGAAACCCGCCCTGAACGCCTTCGAGATGGCCTTCGAAGGACGCCTGACCGCAGGCCGAAGGTAACCCTCAACAACCCGGGTTACACCGTTCGTTTGACAGACCCAGAGGGGCTCCGATCGGTCCTCGGCCCGTGACTACTGCGGCGGCTCGTGTCTCGCGCCGCCGGGGTCTGCCCTGTCAGCGGACCTCCGGACGTCCGGGGAGACGGTGGAATCCGAATGTCGGTTGGTGGCTGTTCCGCATCGGTATCCATCCGGAGGTGAGAAACTCGGCCATCGGTCCGAGGGTCTTTTGGCTGCGGTCGATGATGGTGGTGCCTCGGTAAGTGGCGACGGCGATCAGCACGCTCCGGTCGGGGAGAGCGAAGAATCCTTCGATCCGGTCGTTGGGCGCCATCGTCGCGGTCAGGCTCCAGTTCGTACCCTCGGGATTCGCGCGGAAGAGCCCGTTCACGCGACGTGAGCCGCGCTGTTCGGTCAAGGTCGCGGAGAACCACACGTCGTCGCCGACGACCTGAAGGTCTCCGTAGTACTCCCATAGGTGGTCGGCGGGCAGCTCCGCCAAGGCCTGCAGCTCGGCGGTCGCACCGCTTACCCCGTGGCGCGCCTGGTTGCGCAGCCCCGGCCCGAACGGCCGGGTATCGCCGGAGGTGATGTCGAGCAGGCGGGGGCGGGCTCCGTGCACGTAGATGAGGGTGTGGGAGTCGAGCCAGGCGTAGCGGAAGATCCTCGTCCGGAATTGGGTCGACCGCCCCGGTTGCACGTTCTCCACACACAGTTGCTGGTCGTCGCCCCGCCACCGGACCCATCCGACCGTATCCCCGTCTGGGCTGACCGAAAGCGACGGCGGCCCCCAGTTGAATCGCCCGATCTTGACGTCGCGTACCACCGCGCCTCGCCTGTCGAGTTGGGTCAGGCCGGCGCCTCGATGCACCATGTATCCACCGTCGGGTAGGCACACCGGGTCGTGGGCGTATCCGCCGTAGACCTGTTGCCAGACTCCGTCACGCGGGTTACACCGGAACAGGGGTAACTCACCCCGGTCGTTGGCCGACACGTCGGGCGCGCGGCGCCCGGCGGGGGTAGCGGATGTGATCACTTCGTTGCGGTGACCGCACCACCGCATCGCGGACACGAACGAGAACGGTCGCGGGGGAATCGGGAACACCTCCGAATTCGGCCCGGACGTGACCAGTAGATCCTCTTCCTCGCGGCGGTGAAACACCGCAACAGCATGCCCACCAAGGCATCCCCCGAACAAGATGCTCTGCGCCGGGGTAGCTGGGGCCGCTTGGTCAGCGGCTGGCCTCTCTGCCTTCGACAGCGCTCCGGTGCGAGGACGTGACCGGCAAGGTCGCGCTAGATGATCTTCAAGGCTGATCTGCCCGATCGAGACCGATCCATCATCACCAGTTGTAGTCAGGTCTATCCAAGTAGTGGCCGGGCCGCTACGTTCACTCCGTTGATCAGGGGGCCACGTTGCTCGGTGGGGGTTCGGTAGGTCCTTGGGCGCGTCCGACCCCTACAGGGGCAGCCTCGACCGAGAGCCGTTTCGGCCGTGGGGCGAGCGCCAAAGCTGAGCCAGATGAGCCAAAGTTCAGCCGGCGTCGACAGTTGTGGGTTGGCCGGCGTGTGAATTGAGCCGTGGTCTTAACCGGTAGGGTCCCGGCCGCGTTGGGCCGATCATGTGTGAGGGTGCGGCCTATCCGAGTGACCTGACCGATGGTCAGTGGGCAGTGGTCGGGCCGTTCCTGCAGGCGTGAAAGAACCGGCACCCGTCGGTGTCGGGGCATCAGCCGCACCCGACGGCGCAGCGCGGCCGCGGCGGCGTCCGGCAACTGACGGGACCGTGGCCCGTCCGGGTCGATCAGCGGCAACCGCGCGAGGGTGCCGGCGTAGATGCCGTTGGACTTCGCATGCTGACTCCTAAGCCTATTTCATCCTCCGTCTTCCACAGCTCAGTGGCCTCATGCGAGGTATGAGCCGCCAGCTGCGTGACGCGGGGCCGGGTGGTCAACGCACTGTGTCGGAGTAGACCTCTACGTCGTAGAGCAGCTGTACGTTGCGACGACCGTTCGTGAGGCCGACAAAGATCGGGTCACCGGCCGGAGTGCGACCCTGTCGCCACACCTGCTCCCGGGCCGCTTCCCGCGACTCGTGATGGGTTTTGCCCTCCTGATGCAGTTGCAGAACGCGACGAGCAGTGATCCGGTCACTGTCGAGGTGGACTCGCAGCAGAGGCATGACGAGACCTCCTTGCCCGCCCGTCAGGGCCTACCTTCATACGTCCAATCAGCTTACCGTTGTTAAGTTGCCTGTCCACCGTACTAGGGTGGTTCCATGACCACCGCAGAGCCGGGTGCGCCGAGGAGGCCGGCCGGGCAACGGGATAGCCGCACTTCCTCGTCGGTATGGCTACGTGCGGAGCCGTCGCGTGTACGACGGAAACCGCCGCTGACCCTTGAGCGAATTGTGGACGCAGGCGTGACTCTGCTCGACGTGCACGGCATCGAGGGCCTAACGATGCGCTGCCTCGCCCAGCAGCTCGACGTAACGGCTACCGCGTTGTACTGGCACGTGAAGACGAAGGATGACGTCCTGGACTTGGCCGTTGACCGGATCTTCGGCGATGTGCCAATTCCGGACGTGAGCGACAACTGGCTAGAGGACATCCGCGTCCTCGCCCGAGCCTGGCGCGGCGCCATGCTGCGCCATCCCTGGGCGCCAAGGCTGGTCGGACGGCCGATGCTCGGGCCCAACGTCCTAGCCCGTACCGAGTTCCTGCAATCGGCGCTCGTGAGCGGTGGCTGTTGCGGACTTCGGCTCGCGGTGGCCACACGAATGCTGGCCAACTACGTCATCGGCGCCTCGCTCACGGAAGCCACGTGGCACCAGACCGCGGACCCTCAGGCGAGGGCCGCAGCCCGCGACTATATCGCCGCGAGCGCCAGTTCCTATCCGACCCTCAACGCCTCTGGCCATCTCGACGACACCCAGTGGAACGACGACCTGCTGTTCGAGGAGGGCCTCACCGGCATTCTCCTGACAGCAGCACAGACAGGGACGCCAGGATGACCTGGACGTTGACGCCGTGGCGCTTGTGCTCGCCGGAGTAGTAGGGCCGTTGGTCGGCGACCTGGACGATCGGATCAGCGTGCCGTCGAGGATCGCGTAGGCCAGCCGTGCAGCCCGGCGCATGACGGCGGCGAGATCGTCGGCGCAGGCGGCGAGCAGGTCGACGGCCTCGCGTAGGCAGCGCCACGCGGTGGTCACAGACACCTCGAAGCCGGCGGCCAGCCGCGTGAGGGTGTCGCCGTTGCGCAGGTGGGCCAGGGCCATCAGTGCCTGCTGCTGCACGGGTAGCCGGCGCCAGCGCCCACCGAGCGCGCGGCGTCGGTCGCGGATCAACTCGGTCAGGCGGGTCAGGCTACGCGTGGACAGCGGGATGCTGACAGGATAGGTCAGCAACGAAGCTCCCGTGCTGGGCAGTGCGTCTTGGTCGACTGCTGTCCTACCGGGAGCTTCGTCCTACTTCGAGCAGCGACACACCACCGCGTGCCTGCTCAGGAGCCCTTCATCACGATGAAAATGGCTCATGCTCATCACTCCCGACCGATGAGCGCGACGAGCGGGCCCAGCACCGGTCCGAAGTTGGTCGCGAGCGTCGGTCGCAGTGCGAACGTCGTATAGAGGAAACTGGTCGAGTGCAGCACTCGAACCACGAAGCGGTCGCTGTCACCGGGCTCGATCCGCTGAGCAAGGTCAGCGGACGCCGAGCCGCCCTCGCGGAGGCCGCTTATGTCCATCTCGTAGTGGGCGGTCACCTCTTCCACGCCCCAGTGCACAGCCTCGACCTCGGCCCGCTCAACCCGCAATGTGAGTGCATGCACGGAGACAGTGGAGCCGCCGGTGTTGCTCACTCGGAAGTCAAGTTCGTACAGCGGGTCGCCCGGCAGACGTTTCACCTTTATCGCGGTAATTTCCAGGCGACCCGGCGCCCGAAGTCCCGCGGTGGGTCGAGCGGCCATCAGGTGATCACGGGTCGCCACCGCCAGAGCGCCGACACCGGACGCCGCGGTGAGGCCGAGGATCACCCACAGCGGTGCGCGCATCTTGTCGGCGAGCGCAAGCACGGTCCCGAGTAGGACCGGCGCCAATGTGATGAAGAGTCCAGCCACGACGCGCAGTGTCTGGCGCTTGCGAGGAGAACGCTCCGGATCGTGCGATGAAGGCGCGAGCATGGCCATTGAGCCAATCTAATCGGCTTGGTCGAATGCGTCTGCTCGCGCCTGGCTGCCGCTTAGCACCTGTCCGGCGGTGTCACGCGCGTCCGTCTACGGCGATCACCGCTCGTGAACGTAGGCGTGGTGGGCAACCCCGTGGGCGGGCGGCCGGTGCCGGCGAGAGTGGCGCTGCTGCCCGGGCGCCGTCCGAGGGGACGAATGCCGTGGCGGCGACCCCAGCCGCGTCCACGGGCCGCGGGGTGGCGCCAGCGTGCGGATCTGCTCGCCGGGAGGTGAGCTTGTCCCAGACCAGGTTGGTCAGGCCCTGGCGGAAGAAGCACCCGCCGAGCGCAAGCTCGCCTGCGGCTGCGGCCTCCCTGGCTTCCGGCGCTACGTGTGGTTGCGGGCGTACGGCAGGGAGGGGCAGCCATGGGCATCTGCGTCGTATGCCGGGCGGATCAGCGCACGGTGGTGATCATCAGTTGCTGGGGCGTTCCGCACGGTGCCTCGGGGCACCAGGTCAACTACCGCTGGAGCAGCGTGATGGCCTGCCCGGAGTGTGGGGCTGGCCTTCTGGTGCACTTTGATCACGATTGCTTCCACCCGCCCTGGGAGGAGCCGTGGGAGATGGACTGGTCGTGGCCGGTCGACGCCGACGGGGTCCAGCGGCTGACGTCTGCCCTCGTCGGGTGCCCGGACCCGCTGCAGCCATCCTGCGAATGTCCCGCGCACCGCACGTTGCGCGACATCACCGGGGGAGCGTCGGGACGGCGCGGGATGGCTGCGGCCTGGGCCTCGGCGTGATCCATCACGATGGCCTGCGTGAACGGTGGTCTCAGCCCACCCCAGCGGCGGGTAGCCTGCTCACCACGCCTGGCGTCTCCCGAACAGCCTTGGATGGGAAGTGGTGGGGAGCCCACCGGCCGAACCGTCCGTCGCTGGACCTGACCATGGTCGGCGGCAGGGTCGGTCACCTCTACGGAGAATCCTCAAGCCCAGTCGACAGACGAGGCTGGAGCCGGCCGGACCGCCTCTTGTGTCCGTAGGGTGGTGGGAGTCGCCCTCGCAGCGGGCCGGCCGACCGTGCCTCGTTCACGCCTCGGGAGAGACACCATGACATCCACGTCTGCCCGACGGTTGACGGGCGCGGTCGGCCAGGTCGCGTTGGGCGTGATGCTGCTTGTTGCCGGCACCGCCCACCTGACCGTCGCGCGCCAGGAGTTCCTGGCGCAGGTGCCCTCCTGGCTCCCGCTCGACGCCGACCTCGTCGTCGTCGCCTCTGGAGTGGTCGAGATCTGTCTGGGGTTGGCCCTGCTCGCCGCTTGGAGACAGCCCGTACGCGGCCTCGCCGGGGCGGTCGTAGCGGCCTTCTTCGTCGCGGTCTTCCCGGGCAACATCGCTCAGTTCACTGAAGGGCGTGACGGATTCGGCCTGGACACCGACGCGGCACGGGCGGTCCGCCTGATCTTCCAGCCGCTGCTCGTGCTCTGGGCGCTCGCCGTCACCGACGCGGTTTCCGCGCTGCGCTCACTACATCGTCGTCCCTGACACACGAAGCGAATCCAACGACATCTTCAGCCCGGTTGTCGCTCGCTGCCTGGTGTGTCGGGCGCCGTAGACGCCGCGATGCTCCGACGACGCCTGCCGGGTCACTTCGACCCTGTGCCGGTCTTGGCGTTCCCGCTCGACGGCACGTTGCCGGCCTGCCCGCAGCCAGTCGTAGAAGGCGCTGTGGCCGCCGCCGAGGAGCCGGCAGAGCAGACGGACCGGGTAGGTGGTCTTCTCCGCGGCGATGAACCGATACACATCGGTCCGGTTGACCGCTCCGTCTCGCGTGCGAAGAAGACCGCGGCTTTTTCAAGATCTCCTTCTCCAGCTCCAACTGAGCAACCTGACGCCGCAAGCGGATCAGCTCAGCCCGTTCGTCAGCGGCCAGGTCACTGGGCATGCCACCGTCGCATTCCTGGCGCAACTGCGCCACCCAGTTGCGCAGCGTCTCGTGGTTGACGCCGAGCTCCCGGCCCACGTCCCGGATCGTGCGACCGGAGTCCAACACCAGCGCCGCCGCTTGGCGCCGGAACTCCTCCCGGTACTTGCTCTGTCGAGCCACAGCGGTTTCCTCCTCCTCGGCAGGATGCCAAGTCAGGAGGTGTCCGGTCTCAGGGGGTCACTTCACCTGCCCGTCGAGCACGCCTACCCGCTCCCGGACGAGATCGCCACCGTTCTCAACGCCAGCCCCGACGTCGCGATCGGCGATCATCCCGACCGACAGCACAGACAGTGACCGGTTGGATCAGAGACACCGCGCCCCACGCGACGGTCATGGCAGCATGCGAATTCGGTGGGGTGAAGCTGGACCAGGTATGAGGATGCGTTTATGGCCGGTGATCCGTTGCTCGCTCGGGCTCGGGAGGTCTGGCTCGAGATGTCTGGTGTGGCGATGGCCTTCCCCGCTGTTGGCGGCGTTGCCGTTGCCGTCTCGGCCAGATCGCTGCTCTGTCCACCGGGCTGGGTCGGGATCGTCGCGTTGGGCGACGCCGCCATCGTCACCGTATCGGCGGACAGTTGGGCCGGGATCGTGCGCGAAGGGCTGCGCGGTCTGCCCTTGGAGGCATTGAGCGACGCTGACCGGCTGTGCGCTGTCCTGCCGGTCACCGAGGTACTGGGTCCGACGAGCCTGGCCTATCTCGATGAGTGCGACTTCAAGCCGGCCGGATTCGATACCGTTGAGGTGCTGCCCGCAGGGCATGCCGATCTCGCCGCGCTTCTGGCCTCTGTCCCGGTGGACGACGCGGACGAATGCGGGTTGGCCGACATAACCTCCGACGCATTCGTGGTACGCCACGGCAACGACGTCGTCGCGGCGGCCGGCTACCGACGCTGGCCGGGAGCGGCCCACATGTGCGTCCTTACCGAAACGAGTCAACGGGGGCGCGGGCTGGCGCGTGCCGTTGCCTCCGCAGCAGTCGCGGACGGCTTGGCGAACCATCTGCTGCCGCAGTGGCGGGCTCGACCTGAACCGTCGCGCCGAGTAGCGCGGGCGCTGGGATTCTGTCACCTCGGCGCTCAGCTGAGCATCCGGATCGAAACCTGAACCCCCGAACACCAACTCGCCGACCGCGCAGACGGCCAGGCCGAAAGCAGCGCGAGTCGCACGATCCGCGGCAGAAGAGTGCGCCCGATGGCCTAGGTGATCGTCCCTGAGCCCTCGGATCTCCCGAGGAGGTGCGGCACGATGGTCTCGTGGACGGCAGCAAGCTTTGACGAATCATTCTGGTGGACGACCTGCGCTCCTTCGCTGATGGCCGTAATGCCGCGGTGGCACGCAGCAGCGCCGCCGGGGTCGCCCTCCTCGAACGCCACCGCGACGAGCGGCTGGAAGAGCTGTGGCTCGATCACGACCTCGGTGGCGCCGACACGATCTGGCCGGTTGTGGAGGTGTGGGAGCGTGCGGCCTTCGAAGGGCGTCCGTTCGACATCGGCGTCGTCCACGTCCACTCTGCCAACCCTGCCGGTGCGGGCAGGATGGCTCAGGCTCTGCAATGTCGGGACTACCGCGTCCGGATCGCATCCGGCTCCGCGGCAGTCGGCTATCTGAACGAGTAACCGAGAGTCTCGGTGTGGAGGGGGTTCGGGAAGTCAGCGACGAATCAGTGAGTCTTGTCAGCCGAGCCGAAGACCGGCATTCGTCCGACCGCTCGTTCGAAGGGCGCCGCGTACCCTGCTCGCGTGGTGAAGCTGATGATCTACGCCGGGCCCCGCGGCAGCAGACGCGTTGGGATCCCGTACGGGCGGAGTCCCGCTCACGCCGCCGGAGTTCGAGTGGCCTCGGTGCCGCGAGTGCGAAGGGCCGATGCAGTTCCTGGCTCAGATCTGCCTCGCTGACGCCGATCCCGGCAGTACCGGTCTGCTGTCGGTCTTCATGTGCCAGAACGAGCCGGGGCTCTGCGAAGAATGGGACGCCACCGCGGGCGGAAACAGCGCCTTCGTGTTCGGGTCCGATGCCACGCGGGCCGCCCCGGTACCCGATGACGGCGTCACGCTGCTCGACGAGACGTCCGCGATCGGCTTCGCACAGATCGAGGGGTACGACTATCTGGGAGCGCGGGACCGTTGGACTCGCGAGACCCGTCGGTCCGTGCCGCAGGTGCTGGGCCAGGTCGGTGGTCGGCCGGCGTGGCTGCAGAACGACGAGACACCCGACTGCGCCGTCTGTGATCAACCAATGTCGTTCATCGTGCAGCTTGAGGAAGGACACGATTACCGAACCTCGGCGAACTTCGGCGGTGGTGGCTGTGGTTACGGATTTCGTTGCCGATCCTGCGGCGACGCCGCGTTCCTTTGGCAACGATGAGCGACTGAGGCCGACCCAGGACCGTCACCCAGGGCGGCGCGGAGTGGGCACGCGACGGGTGGCACTGCCGCACAGCACGACGCCGTAATGCCTGTACCACAGCAGGCGCGGTCGGCGGCAGATCCGGATGCTTGGTCAAACCAGCCAGTTGCGCCGAGGCGCTGGCGATCGGCCGTGTCCGCTTGCGTCTCAGACGGCAAGTCCGCGGGTAGGAAGAGCCGACCCACGACGGGCGACTTCTGGGGAGAGCGTGATCATGGTTCGTACCGCGATCGTTACCGGCGCCGGCAATGGATCGGGACGCGAAGTCGCGCTTGGCCTTGCCCACGCTGGTTATGCCATCGTCGTAGCCGATCTCGATGAGCGAGCCGCGCGGGCGTGTGGACGCTTGATCGAGGCGCGCGGATTGCCGGCACAAGCGTTAGGCGCCGATGTACGAGAGCGCCACGCTCGGCGACCAGCCGGACCAGCGTGCGGAACTGGGCGGGCTGCCGCCCGGCATCCGGCCCGACCATCCTCAACAGACAGACACCAGGGGTTACGGGACATCCCTCAGCCGACGAGGCGACGTTCCCAGGCCCAGGCGGCGATCTCGACCCGGTTGCGAGCGCTGAGCTTCATCTGCACGCTGGCCAGGTGGGTCTTGACCGTGCCCACGGCGATGAAGAGTTGGGCGGCGATCTCGGCATTGGTCAGGCCCTGGGCGACCAGCTTCACGACGTCGAGTTCCCGTGGGGACAGGCCGGAGTCCTCGCGTGCCGGGGCGGGCGAGCTGAGGTGCTCCAACAGTCGTACGGTGATGGACGGGCTGATCAGCGCGTCACCGGAGACGGCCGCGCGGACCGCCTCCACCAGCAGGGCCGGGCCGGAGTCCTTGAGCAGGAAACCGCACGCGCCGTTGGAGAGCGCGGTGTGCACGTACTCGTCGAGGTCGAAGGTCGTCACCACGACCACCCGGATCGGGTCGGCGACGCCCGGCCCGGCGAGCAGCCGCAGTGCCTCAAGACCGTCGAGGCGGGGCATCCGGATGTCCAACAGCACCACGTCCGGGCGCAGTCGTCGGGCCAGTTCGACGGCCTGGACGCCGTCGGCGGCCTCGCCGACCACCTCCATGTCCGACTGGGCTCCGATGATCATGCCGAAGCCGGTCCGGACCATGGCCTGGTCATCGGCGATGAGCACCCGGATCACCGGGTCACCGCCACGTGCAGCGGAAACGCCGCGTCGAGCACCCAACCACCGGCGACGCCCGGCCCGGCGGTGATCGTGCCGCCGAGGGCACGGACCCGCTCGGTGAGGCCGATCAGGCCGAAGCCGTGCCCGCGGGCCGGCGCGGTACGCGGCGACGCGCCGTCGTCGGCGACCCGGACCAGTAACCAGTCCGGGGTGCGCCGGACGGCCACGGCCACGGACCGCGCGTCCGGCGCGTGCTGGCGGGTGTTGGTCAGCCCCTCCATCACCACCCGGTACGCCGACGTCGAGACCTCCACCGGCAGTCCGTTCAGGTCGCCCTCGACGTGCAGCCGTGCCGGCGCGTTCGCCGCGCCGTTGAACCCGGTCAGCAGCGGCTCCAGCTCGGTCACCCCGGCCAGTGGAGCCAGCGGTGCGTCCGGCGGCGCGTCCGGGTTGCGCAGGATCCCGACCATCCGCCGCATCGAGGCCATCGTCTCCGCGCCGGCCCGCTCGATCTGCTCCAGCGCGACGATCACCCGTTGCGGGTCCTGCGCGGCGACGAACCGGGCGCCCTGTGCCTGCACCACGATGCCGGTGACGTGGTGGGCGATGAAGTCGTGCAGGTCCCGGGCGAACTCGGCACGCTGCTCGGCCCGGACCAGCGCGATGGCCCGCTCCCGACCGGCGGCCATGATCCGCAGGTAGAGGCCCACCCCGGCGGCGCCCGCCGCAGCGAGCACCTGGAGCAGACCGAAGATCACCAGCAGGTTCTCGGCGCCGACGCGCAGCGGCATCGCGGCGACAGCGAGACCGGCGGCCACCGCCGCCCACGGGGCGAGCCGCGGCGCGCCCCAGCGGGCCACCACGAAGACCGCCCCGATCAGCCCGGCCGACTCGGCGAGCCCCCAGCTACCGCTGAACAGCTGAGCGCCGCCGAAGAGGAGCAGAGTCGCCGCGGTCACGGCCAGTGAGGCGCAGGCGAGCACCAGCGCGGCCAGCGGCAGCCAACGCGAGCCCAGCCGGTGCACCGGCAGCCAGAGCGGCACCGTCGCCACCGCCAGCCCCATCCGCACCAGCAGGACCAGGAGGGCGGCCAGGCTCTCGGGCGCGCCGAACCGCAGGTCGAAGAGGGCGAGCAGCCCCATGGCCACCAGTCCGGCGGCCTGGGCCAGGCGTACCCACCAGCGTCGAAGATCCGGCGTGCTCATGGTGACCCAGCGTAGCCAGCCGGGTGGAGGTGGCGGATCGGCCGAAAGGCAGACCCGGCGGCGGCGATACCCGGCTGCGGGCCGATGCGCCCACCCGCCGCTGCCGGCGACGCTTCCCGGGTCACATCGCAGCCACTGGAGGAACAATGACAACCCACGCCCCGCCGGAGACCAGCCACGCCGCGGTCGCCGCGGTCGACCTGGTGAAGGTGTACGGCAGCGGCGAGACCGCGGTCCGTGCCCTGGACGGGGTCTCGGTCGGCTTCGGCCGGGCCGCGTTCACCGCCATCATGGGCTCGTCCGGGTCCGGCAAGTCGACCCTGATGCACTGCCTCGCCGGTCTCGACACCGCCACCTCCGGCCGCGTCCTGCTCGGCGGCACGGAGCTGACCGGCCAGTCGGACCGGACGTTGACCCGGGTACGCCGGGAGCGGATCGGGTTCGTCTTCCAGTCCTTCAACCTGCTGCCGCAGCTCACCGCCGCGCAGAACGTCACCCTGCCGTTGGATCTCGCCGGCCGGCAGCCCGACCCGGAGCTTCTCGCGCACCTGGTGCGGGTGCTGGGCCTCACCGACCGCCTCGGTCACCGGCCCAGCGAGCTGTCCGGCGGACAGCAGCAGCGGGTGGCGCTGGCCCGGGCCCTGGTGGCGCGTCCCGAGGTGGTCTTCGCCGACGAGCCGACCGGCAACCTCGACTCCCGCTCCGGCGCGGAGGTGCTCACCATCCTGCGCGACTCGGTACGCGATCTCGGCCAGACCGTCGTCATGGTCACCCACGACCCGATCGCCGCCGGGTACGCCGACCGGGTGGTGCTGCTCGCCGACGGCCGGCTGGCCGGCGACATCGACAAGCCCAACCAGGTGTCGGTCACCGACGCGCTGCGTGATCTGGCGGCCCGCGCATGAGGGGGACCGTGCTGCGTACGCAGGCGAGCGCCGCCGCCCGGCGGCCCGGCCGGCTGATCCTGACCGGCCTGGCGATCCTGGTCGCGTCCTTCGTCGTCCTCGGAACCGTGCTGGTGCAGCAGATCACCGAACGGACCGTGCGGGACAACCTGAGCGGCACCCCGGCCGCCACCGACCTGGTGATCGGCAGCCCCGACGTGCCGCCACCCACCGTGACGGACGTGCGGCAGGTCCGGGCCGTGCCCGGTGTCGCCGAGGCGGTGGCCCGGGTGTCGACCGGGGTCTCCGTCGGCGAGGGGTACCTCAATCTCCAGTCCGATCCGGGCAACGGCCCGCTGACCACGGTCCGGGTGGTCGAGGGCAGCTACCCGGACCGGCCCGGCGAGATCGCGGTCACCCCGCGTACCGCCGAACGGCTCGGGCTCCGGGTCGGTACCACCACCAGCGGCACCGGCGGTGAACTCACCGCACCCGCCCCACTCACCGTGACCGGCGTTGTCGACACCGGCGCGGACGCCGGCTACGACGCGTACGCCCCGGACAGCGTCGTGACCGCCTGGGCGCGCCTGACGGCCGTGGAGCGCGTCGACGTGCGGGTGGCCCCCGGCACCCCGACGGAGGACGTCCGCCAACGGGTGGCCGCGGCGGTCGCCGGTCAGCCGATCCGCTCCGGCGCCGAGGTGCGCGAGGCGGAGGCCAACGCGGCGGCCGAGCAGGTGGGGAGACTCTTCATCCTGGTCGGCATGTTCGTCTCCATCGCGGTCGTCGCGGCGGCGCTGGTGGTCACCTCGACCTTCCGCATCGTCTTCGCCCAGCGGATGCGGCAACTCGCGTTGCTGCGGGCAGTCGGGGCGAGTCGGGGCACCCTGGTGCGGGCCCTGACCGCCGAGGGAGCCCTGACCGGCCTGGTCGCCGGCGTCGTCGGGGTTGTCGGCGCCCTCGCCCTCGGGTACGCGCTGCCGGCGATCCTGCGTACCACCGGCCGCGCGGTCTCGTCACCGGGCCTGCCGGTGGCGGCGGCGGTCACGGTGGTGATCGGCGCCGTCGTGATCACCGTGGTGGCCGTCCTGGCACCGGCGCTCTCCGCCGCCCGGGTCTCCCCGCTGGAGGCGCTGCGGGCGTCGAGCACCACCGCCGGCCGGCGCGGCATCGGGATGCTGCGTCTGGTGTCCGGGCTGCTCCTGGCCGTCGGCGCGATCCTGGCCGGGTCGGCGACGGTCAGCCAGTTGCCGGAGCCGGACCAGTCGAACTACGACCCGACGGTGCCGCTGTTCCTGCTGGTCGGGTCGGGTGCGCTGGCGTTCTTCGCGCTGGTGGCCCTCGGTCCGCTGCTGGTGCGGCCGGTGCTGGCCGTGGTGGGTTGGCCGCTGCGCCAGCTCGGGCCGCTCGGGAGGATGTCGGTCGGTGGGATCGGCGGGACGCCGCGCCGGGCGGCGGCGGTCTCCGTGGTGGTCGCGCTGGGCGTGACCCTGACCTCCGGGGTGGTCATCGGCGGTGCGTCGTTGCAGATCCTCGCCGACCGCGAGCTGGCGCTCTCGGCGCCGACCGACTTCGAGGTCCGCAGCAACGGTGGGACGCTGCCGGCGGCTGTCGTGACCCGGGCCGAGGCCGCGCGCGGCGCGCTGGCCCGGGTGGTGCCGTACCGGAGGGTCGACGGCGTCACCCTGATGCGCGGCGCCGACAAGCTCGGTGACGTCGAGTCCGGTTACCCGACCAACGACCTGGACCTGACGGCGTTGCCCACCACCGGTGACCTGGACGTGGCCCAGGGCAGCCTGGCCGGTCGTGGCCCCGGTCGGATCGTGCTGAACAACTGGGTCGCCCGGGACGCCGCTCTGCGGGCCGGTGACACCGTCACGCTCGCCATGGCCGGGCGCAGGGTCGACGTGCGGGTGGCCGCAGTCCTGCCCGGGGACGGCCCACTGCACGCGGGCATCCTCACCGATCCGTCCGACCTGGACCGGCTCGGCGTGCCGGCCGCGTACACCGGTCTGCTGGCCGACGCGGCCGGCACCGGCGAGGACGGTCGCACCGCCGGCGTGCGGGCGCTGCGCCAGGCGATCGGGGGGAGTCAGGACGTGGGCCTCGCGGTGCTCGCGGACGAACGGGACCGCAACGAGTCGTTGGTGCGCACCCTGGTCTTGGTCGCGGTCGGTCTGGTCGGGCTGACCGTGCTGATCGCGGTCGTCGGCGTGGGCTCCACGACCGCGCTCTCGGTGGTGGAGCGGGTCCGCGAGTCCGGGTTGCTCCGGGCGATCGGCCTGTCCCGGACCGGCCTGCGCACCATGTTGACCGTCGAGTCCGGCCTGTACGGGGTGATCGGCGCGACCATCGGCCTGGTGCTCGGCATCCCGTACGCCTGGTTGGCGGTGCGGGCCCTCGGGATCGAGGCGCCGTTGACCGCGCCGGTGCTGCCGCTGGCCGGGCTCTTCGTCGCACTGGTCGTGCTGACCGCGCTGGCCGGGGTGCTGCCGGCCCGTCGGGCGTCGCGGGTCAGCCCGGTGGTCGCACTGGGGGCCGACGGCTGAGCAGCGCCGTCGGTCGGCGCCGGCCGCACTCCGTACCAACCCTGACCGGCGGGCCGATGAGCCGCGCGCCGCAGTCGGGCCGCTTCCGCGCAGACGCGCATCCCGGCCACCACGGCGCGCGCCGTGGTGGCCGGAATGCCGCGTGGCGGTCAGGGTTTGAGGACGACCTTCTCGCAGTTTTCCCGCTTGTTCTTGAAGATCTCGAAGCCGCGTTCGGCCTCGTCGAGCGGCAGGGTGTGGGTGATGACCCGGGTCGGATCGATCTCCCCGCGTTCGATGCGTTCCAGCAGCGGCTTCATGTAGCGCTGCACGTGGCACTGCCCGGTACGCAGGGTCAGCGCCCGATTCATCCAGGCGCCGGCGGGGAACTTGTCGAGGAAGCCGCCGTACACGCCGATCACCGACACGATGCCACCGCTGCGGCACGACAGGATCGCCTGGCGCAGGGCGTGTGGGCGCTCGGTCTCCGAACGGACTGCCTGCTTGACCCGGTCGTAGGCGTAGAGGGGCATGCTGCCGTGGCTGGCCTCCATGCCGACCGCGTCGATGCACTTGTCCGGTCCCCGCCCACCGGTCAGTTCCAGCAGCCGGGAACGCACGTCCACTTCCTCGAAGTTCACCGTGGTGTGGCCCGCCCGTTCGGCCATCTGCAGCCGGTACGGCTCCTTGTCGATGGCGATCACCTTCGCGGCGCCGAGCACCCGGGCGCTGTCCATGGCGAACTGGCCGACCGGGCCGGCGCCCCACACCGCCACCACGTCGGTGGGCTGGATGTCGCACATCTCGGCACCCATGTAGCCGGTGGGCAGGATGTCGGAGAGGAACAGCACCTGCTCGTCGGTCAGATCGGACTCGATCTTCAGCGGACCGACGTCGGCGAACGGCACCCGCGCGTACTGTGCCTGACCGCCGGCGAAGCCGCCGGTCAGGTGCGAGTAGCCGAAGATCCCGGCGACCGGGTGGCCGAACATCTTCTCCGCGATCCCGGCGTTGGGGTTGGAGTTTTCGCAGCACGAGTACAGGTCGGCGGCGCAGGCGCCGCACGCGCCGCAGGCAATCGGGAACGGCACGACGACCCGGTCCCCGACGCGTAGCCGACCGGGGTCGACGCCCCGGCCGACCTCGATCACCTCACCCATGAACTCGTGACCCATCACGTCGCCGTCCTGCATCGTGGGCACGTACCCGTCGACCAGGTGCAGGTCCGAGCCACAGATCGCGGTGGAAGTGATCCGTACGACGGCATCTCGATCATTCAGGAGCCTGGGGTCCGGTACGTCACGGACCTTGACCTTGTTGCGGCCCGCCCAGGTGTTCGCCCTCACGCGTCCGCTCCCTTCGCGAACTCGGAATCCGACAGCGGTTGCGCCGGCCGCTGCGGGAACTCCTTGCGGGCCCGCTTACCCCACGGGGCGCCCTCGGATCGGACGACCTGGCCCGTCTCCAGCACCTGCTTGAGCCGGCGCAGGTCGTCGTCGAGCTGCTGGTGCGGTTCCTCGCCGAAGTACTTGGCCACTGCTTTGCCGACCGCGCCGCCCGGGATGTCGTACGACAGAACGACGTGCACCTCGGTGCTCACCCCGTCCGGGGCGGGCACGAACCGGACCGTGCCGGCGTTCGGCACGTCGGCGTTGCCGGTCGACCGCCACGCGATCCTCTCACCGGTCGCCTCGTCGAGGATCTCCGCGTCCCACTCGACGTTCTTGCCGAACGGAGCGCTGGCGGACCAGTGGCTCGTGCGGTCACCGGTGGCGCGGACCTCCTCAAGGTGTGCCATGAAGGTCGGCAGGTTGTCCAGGTCCCGCCAGAACGCGTAGACCTCTGGTGCGGGTTTGCGGATGGTCGTCGTGGCTGTCAGCTCCATGGAACCTCCTTGGCGTGAGCTCCGCGCCGCCCGTACTGAGCCGGCTCTCTTCGACCGGGATGCCTGCACGGCGGTCAGTAGGTCGACCACCGCGATTCCGACGACGGCGCCCGTGACACCGACGAGGCGTCGCCGGCGGCGCCCGTCGCGGCGGGCGATGGCAATCCCGAGCGAGGCCAGGTCCATCGCGTCGCCCACAACCCGGGTCCACACCCAGATGCCCTTCCGCCGGCTCGTCAGGAGCCCGGCCGCGTGTACCAGCTCCCGCGCCCCGACCAGCGGTACCACCGCCCGGGACGTCGAGGAGTCGTCCACGCCGCTGATCCGGCGCACCGTCTCCGGCGCCGCCAGCTGTGCCACGCCCAGACCCAGACTCATCCAGCCGAGCCCGCGTCCCCGCCGTTGTACTTCGTCCTGCCCGGCCTCCATTGCCTCTCTGGTTGCCAGTCGAGTCACCGGTAGCCTCCGTATCCGGTCGCACCCGGCCGAGCATTCCGATTCACGACGGTCCGGGGCGCGACCCGTAGGGGCCGGGGATACCCCTCGGAAACCACCTCAAGCCGCTCATCGACCGCGGCGTTGATGTTTCTCTCGTACCGTTCGCGCACTCGTGCCACCGCGCCAGCCGTTGGAGGTCGGCTCGACGCTGTTGGCGCAGAAGGCCGGAAGGTCGCTGGGGCTGCGGCTGGTGACCAGGCCGTTGTCGACCTGTACCTGTTGGTCGACTCAGTTCCCGCCGGCGTTGCGGATGTCGGTGCGCAGACTGGGGAACGAGGTGACGGTGACTCGCTTGCCGGTCAGTGGCTGCTGGCTCTGCGCCATTTCTGCGGCCTCCCTTCGCGGCGCCGCCCGGTCCGGCGGCGCATCGGTCGCTCGCGGTCGCCTTCCCGGTGCGGACACCGGCAAACAGCCGGCCTGCGCGGAAACGGTCCGCTACCAGGTGTGCTGGCCGTCGCGGCGGGTAACGCAGGCAACCCACTCGTGCCCAGGCTCCGGAAAGGTCGAGCTATGACCCTCGCTACCACCGCGATCGAACTGCCGTCCGGCCAGACGATGCCCGTGCTCGGCCAGGGAACCTGGTACCTCGGCGAGCGCCCCGAGAGGCGGCGGGACGAAATCGCCGCCCTACGCACCGGGCTCGACCTGGGGATGACCATGATCGACACTGCGGAGATGTACGGTGACGGCGCCTCCGAGGAACTCGTCGGCGAGGCGATCGTCGGACGACGCGCCGATGTCTTCCTGGTCGACAAGGTGCTGCCGTCCAACGCGAGCCGACGGGGAACCGTGCAGGCCTGCCGCCGCAGCCTGCAACGACTCGGCGTCGACCACATCGATCTCTACCTGCTGCACTGGCGTGGCACGAATCCCCTCGCCGAGACGATCGAAGCGTTCGCCGAACTCGTCGACGCGGGTGACATCGGCCAGTGGGGCGTGAGCAACTTCGGCCTTTCCGACATGACGGAGCTGCTCGCGGCGGGCGGACACGCCTGCGCGACCAACCAGATCCTGTACAACCTCACCCGCCGCGGTCCCGAGTACGACCTGCTGCCGTGGCTACGCGAGCACCGGATCCCGGTGATGGCGTACTCGCCGATCGAGCAGGGCCGACTGCTCGGCCACCCCCAGGTCGCGGAGGTCGCCGCCCGGCACGAGGCCACGCCCGCTCAGGTGGCGCTGGCCTGGCTGTTGCGACAGGAGAGGGTCGCGGCCATCCCCCGGTCGTCCAAGCCCGACCACACCCGAGAAAACGCGGAAGCACACGACCTGTATCTGGCTGAGGAGGACATGGCGGCACTCGACACGGCGTTCCCGCCGCCGGCCGGCCCGCAACCGCTGGAGATGTTGTAGCAGCTTCACCCACCGACCGTTTCGGCCGACGGCGCCGGGCCGAGGTAGGCCCGGCGCCGTGCTGACCGTCAGCTCCCCGGCTCCGGGGGGCGGCGTTGGGCGATCCGGCGGGTGAGCGGCACCTGGTAGAGGCCGGCGCTGGTGACGGCGTAGAACACCGGCAGCACGGCGAAGATCACCAGGCCGGCGAGCGGTGCGACCAGGTACCCGATGAGCCCAGCGGCGACATAGAGGATGACCCCGACGAGCGCCCGCACCCGCTCGGCGGGGAAGTGCCGTTCACTGACCCCCTCCTTGAGCAGGTCTCTGTGCCGGGCCAGGTAGTGGAAGAACGCCAGCCAGCTCGCGCAGAGCAGCGCGCCGATCAGCGCGTAGAAGGCGACGGCCACGCGTTGGTCCTGCTGGTCGTGTTTCTGAAGCGCGTCCGAAACGACGGCGGTCGGGAACGGCAGCAGCGCGGTGGTGAACAGGACGAAGAAGTTCACCCAGTGCAGCCCCCGATCGCTCTCCTTGACGCGGTTGAACGCGACCTTGTGGTTCAGCCAGACGACGGCCACGTAGGCGTACGAGGCGAGATAGGCGACGTAACCCGGCCACTGCTCCAGCAGCCCGATCAGCAGGCGCCCGGGCGGTACGTCCGGCACCCGGAGATCCACCACGAGCAACGTGATGATGATGGCCAAGACAGCGTCGCTGAACGCTATGGCGCGGCTGGTGTCCGACCGGGTGCCGAGGTCGTCGGTTGGCCTGTTCACGGTCCGGTGGCTACCCACCGCCGCCCACGATAACCGGCTCCTCGCCGCTGAACGAGTAGCACGAAGGGCTCACGACTGGCCCAGGTTGGTGACCAGGTTGATGGCAACAGCCAGAATGCCGGTTCCGAAGGCGTACGAGAGCAGCGCGTGCCCGAGCGCGATCCGACGCATGCGGTTGCTGGTCGGTTCGTTCTCGCCCGGTGCGTAGGACATGCCGACCGTGAAGGTGACGTAGGCGAAGTCGGCGTACGCCGGTGGATCGTCCCGCTTGAAGTCGATGCCGCCGTCGTCGTCGCGGTAGTACAGCCGGGCGTACTTGAATGCGAAGACGGTGTTCACCAGCGCCCACGCCAGGACCACCGCGACCACGCTGAGGATCACCAGCATGACAGCCACCGTGTCCTGCTGGTTCGAGGCGCGGACGAGCGCCTCGGCCACGGCGGCGAGGCTGATGACGGACGCGATCAGGATCGCCGAGTCGGTGGAACGGGAGTGCTGCTCCGCCTCGGCAAGCTGCTCGGTACGCTCGGGACCCGCCGACCAGCAGGCCCGCCACACCCAGACGAGGATCGTGCCCGCCGCGATCGTCCAGATCACCAGCGGCGTCAGCTCCGGCGCCCCGAGCAGTGCGGTGACCATCCCGGCGACGACGCCGACGGCCAGCGACCACAGGGCACGCCTGACCGACAGCAGACGCCTTCGCGCCGGTCCCTCCGATCGCTGCTCCACCCGTTCAGCGTTCCGGCTCGACCGCGTCGTGCAGGGGAAACCCCGAGCGATCACCGGATCGGGCTGTGGCGAGGGTGGCGACTCGTCGACGATCCACGCTCGGGTCCCGGGCCGGCGCCGCGGTTCGGATCGCCGCCGTCGAAGGCGCCGTCACCGCCCGGGCCTACCTTGACGAGTGCGCCTCGCGCCCCGAGACGACGCTCGATGAGCCGGGCTGTCGCCGTCCGGCCGGCAATAGCCTTGCGCGAGGGCGGTAGAGCCCCGGTGACGAATCCCGGAATGGCCTTCTGAGCAGCCCGGTCGCGGATAATGTGCTGACGGACGAGTAGGCCCGGACCGAGAGCAGGACTCGACGTGGCATCGGTGACGACGGGCTGCGCCGCGAAGATCCGATGATCCGCGACCAACCAGCCGGATGAAATCGAGTGCAGCGGCACGACTGCCGGTGACAGGCATGGACAGCACAAAGACGTGGCACGCGGACCCGGACGGGCGATTGGGCCGCAGCGTCGGTGCCGTCGAAACGGTTCGGACAGCATGGACACGTTGCATCGTCGGGCCCCAGGCTCCGGTGCGGGTTGGGGGTCACGGGTGTGGGCTGTCACCGCCGGGGTTCTCCTCATAGTCCTCGGGATCGTGGACGCGGTGATGACCGTGCTGCACCCCACGCGCCGTGGACCGGTCACCCTCGTGACCGGAGTCGGGGTGTGGTCGGTCACCCGCTTGTTGGCTCGCCGCGCCGGGCGTCCGCGGATCCTGTCGAGCGCGGGGATGCTCGCCGTGCTGGCGATCGTGGTGGTGTGGACGGCGCTCATGTGGGCAGGTTTCGCGCTGTTGTTCCTGCCGAACCTGGCCGGGCTCTCCTACTCGCCCTCGGGTTCCTACGGTTCGCTGAATTTCCTCGACGCCTTGTACGTGAGCGGCATGTCCTTGACGACGGTGGGCTTCGGCGACGTCGTCGGTGGAACGGACACACTGCGCCTGATCACGGTCATCGAGGCCGCCGCGGGCTTCGGCCTGATCACCGCGGCCATCACGTACATCTTGTCGATCTACCCGCTCACCTCAGAGATCAGTAGCGCGGCACGTACGGTGCAGACTCAGGCCGACGACCCGGTACGCGCGGCGGAGCTGGTGGTCCTGGGAGGAGGCTCCTACCTCCAGAGTCTGCAGGACAGGCTGATCTCCGTGGACGAGGACACTCAGCGCTTCCCGTTCCTCTACTACTTCCGGGCGAACGACCCGTCGGCCGGACTCCACACGTTCATCCGTGGCGCCGCGATGGTGTGCCTGCAGGCACGGTGGGGAATCGCCACGGACGCCGCCCCATACGCCCGTGTGCAGGGGCGCGAACTGCAGCTTCGTCTTCAGCACGTCATCGACCACTACGCCATCGGGTTCCTGATGCGCGACCCCCGGTGCCTGCGCCGTCCGCTGGACGCCGCCGACGCTCGTCGTCGCTGGCAGAGCTTGACCGCCGCGGCCGGCGACTGGGGGGTGGACCGCCCTGGGGAAGACGAGGCGGATCTCGACGAGTTCGCCCGGTTCGTCGGATGCTGCCAGACCTTCCTGGACGATCTGGCCGAGCAACACCTGTATCCGCCCGCGCAGCTCCTGCCTGCCGCCAGCCCGCCACGAAGCGCCGACGGGAGTTGAAGCCGTGGCGGGGCTACATCATGCGGCGGGCCTGGGCCTCGGAATGCGACCGGGGAGCACCGCCGGGCGTCAGCCGACGGTGCGGCAGCTGCCGCCGCTGCCGCCGCTGCGGAGCTGACCGACGAGCGTACGGAGAACCGGTAACCGCGGGTCAGGCCGTACCCTGGCGGTTGACCCGCCCCTCCCGGGCGGCCTTCGACCGGCCATGGTCGCGCTCGGTGCCGGCCGAGCCGGTCGCGGTGCGCTCATGTCGCTGGTGCGGCGAGTGCTCCACCGTTGCCCCCTGCCGACCCCGTGCTCCGCTGCCCGGGTGCCGACGGCCCCGCGCCGACTCGCCGCCGCTGTCATGCTTGTTGCGTTTCTGGCTACCCATGCCCGGTGGGTACCCCCTGCCCGGGCGCCCATGCTTTCGAGCGGGACGGCTCCGGCCAAGGATGCCGAGCTGTTCGAGATCGACGAGGTTGTCCGGCCGGGCACGGACGGCGGCCGCCATCATCTGCACGGCGCCGCCGGCCTGCGGACGCCGCTGCCGGCGCAGTCGATGGACCTGGTTCTCGTCACCCCCCCCGGCTGTACAGGCTCGGTGATCGCTGGCGACAACGCGGCGGCCTGTCCTGATGCCCACGCCGTGCCAACGCCGAAGCCATGTGACGTTGGCGCACCCTGCAACAGGACGGACGTCGATCAGCTCCGCTGCTGTTGCCCCTGCGGTCCTACCAGCCGCGCCGAGATCTGCCGCAGTGGTTGGCTGCTGTGGACGGTCCTCTTCAACCGTTGCCACGCCGCTCGGGCCGGAAGTCCGCCGAGCACGCCACCCACACCCCCACCGCCGCCACCCGCTGCTGCCACGCGGTTCTCAGCCAATTGCTGGGTGGCCTGCCCGAGCTGTTGACCAACCTGCTGGGTGGCCTGCTGCAGCGTCTGCGACAGCGGCCCGTTGGGCCCGAGCGCCTGCTGCGCTGTCTGCCCGACCTGGTTCACGGCGGTATCCACGGTCTTCACCAGCGACTCGATGATCTGAGGGTTGCGCTCGATGGTGCGAAGGGCGCTGTCGAGAATGCCGCGGAGCTCCTCGAGCCGCACCTCGAGCATCGCCTCGGCCTCAACGCCCCTGATGTCGATCTTTACCGTGCCGAGGTGCGCCTGAACGCCGACGTCGAGCTGGAGCAGGCTACCCAGCCGCGCTCGCAGTGCCACGGAGGCGTCCAGATCGTCGACCTCGACGCAGATCTGTTCGACCTTGACCTGCGGGAGCTGGAGGACGACGTCCGGATCCGACATCGTCTTGCTGCTGTGGCTCTCCGGATCGGCCATTCCGCACTCCTCGGGCCTCGCCTCGCATGCGGACCGGATGGAG
Source organism: Micromonospora endolithica (assembly GCF_003626595.1). Lineage (GTDB taxonomy): Bacteria > Actinomycetota > Actinomycetes > Mycobacteriales > Micromonosporaceae > Micromonospora > Micromonospora endolithica. Next base: position 94,454 of record NZ_RBAK01000004.1, read on the forward strand.
CCCAACATCGGTACGTGGATCCGACCCTTGGCCCACCCTTCGGACTGGGTCGCGGTCTACCCGGGTGCCGAAACATCAAACGGCTGCTCGGCACCGGCGCCACGTCCGTCGTCGGTCACCGCTGCCGGGAACGCTCGTCGGCGAGCTCACCGGACACCCGGGCCAGTCGGAGGGCGGTGACGAGGCCGACGCCACCGACGATGTTGCCCAGCACGGACCAGCCGAGCGCGCCGAGCCAGTCGAGGTAGCCGAAGGGCGCGCGGCCGGCGGTGAGGGCGGCGAACATCATGATCGAGTCGAGGACGCTGTGGAAGAGTTGCCCGCCGGTGAGTAGCGCGCCGAACAGCAGCGCCGGCACCAGCCGTACGCCGAGGCTCTCGGTGGCGTGCTGCATCCGGGTCATCAGGGTGATTGCCATGCCGGCGAGCACGGCCAGGGTGAACGACCGCAGGTTGATGCCGAGCGTGGCGTAGTGGGTGCCGGTCTCGATGGCGGTGCGGCGCAGCTCGGGGAAGGCGCGAGTGATGAGCCAGGCCACCAGCCAACCGCCGAGCAGGTTGCCGGCCAGGGTCACGCTCCACAGCCGCAGCAGAGATCGCACGGTGTTACGCCCGGCGGCCACGGCGGTCACCGGCACCAGGAAGTTCTCGGTGAACAACTCGCTACGGGCCAGCAGCAGTGCCACGAAGCCGATGCCGAAGGCGAGCCCGGCGAGCAGGGGCTGTCCGGTGACCTGCTCGACCAGCAGGTAGGCCAGCACGCCGGTGCCGACGTCGATGCCGCCGACTATCCCGGTCACGATCAGCGGGATCCACGGACGCGCGAGTCGGATCGTGCCCTCCTCGACCACGCGGTCGAACGCCTGGGCCACTTCCGGCTCGGAACCGGTCCAATGTCCTCCCCTCACGCCGGAGGCCGTCCGTCCGTGTTCGCGGTGACCATTGTGCTGGACCTCCATCGCCTGTCCGGGGTGAACGGGCCGAGGTGGTCGACGCGCGTGGACCGGGTCGTCGATCGTGCCGCCACCGGCCAAGCCGCGTCCTGAGGGTCGGGGGGCCAGGGCTCCGGACACGGCGCGAGCCGACATCGTCATTCTCGGCAAGCACCGGCAGCAAATCCGGCAAACAACCAAACCCACGCACGCTCGGCCGTGACGGGCCGGATGAAGGGGGAGAGGGCAGACAGAAAACGAAAACCAGTGCCGTTAAGATGTGTGCCGACCCCTCGACGAAGGAGATTCCCGTGGCCGTACCGAAGCGGAAGATGTCGCGGTCGAACACCCGGCACCGGCGGGCGCAGTGGAAGGCGAGCGTGCCGCAGCTGACGCCGTGCCCGTGTCCGCGCAAGGAGATGGTGGTGCCGCACCGGGCCTGCACCCACTGCGGTCTCTACAAGGGGCGTCAGGTGGTGGACCAGCCGTGACCGCCCGCCTGCCGGTGACGGTGCTGTCCGGGTTCCTCGGCGCGGGCAAGACGAGCCTGCTCAACCACGTGCTGGCCAACCGGGACGGGCTGCGGGTGGCGGTGATCGTCAACGACATGAGCGAGATCAACATCGACGCCGCGCTGGTGCGGGACGGTGGGTCGCTCTCGCGGACGGAGGAACGGCTGGTCGAGCTGACCAACGGCTGCATCTGCTGCACGCTGCGCGACGACCTGCTCGACGAGGTGGCCCGATTGGCGCGACTGGGCCGCTTCGACTACCTGCTGATCGAATCCAGCGGCATCTCCGAGCCGATGCCGGTCGCCGCCACCTTCGCCTTCGGTGTGGCGGACGGGCAGATCCTCGACGACCTGGCCCGCCTGGACACGACGGTCACCGTGGTCGACGCGGCGGCGCTGCGGGGCATGATCGAGGCGGGGGAGAGCCTGCAGGCGCGGGGGTTGGCCGCGTACGAGGGCGACGACCGGGGCATCGCCGATCTTCTGGTCGACCAGATCGAGTTCGCCGACGTGCTGGTGGTCAACAAGACCGACCTGATCGGCGCGGCCGACCTGGCGGTGGTGGAAGCGCTGCTGACCCGCCTGAATCCCGCCGCCCGGCAGGTCCGTGCCGTGCAGGGACGGGTGCCGCCCGCGGAGATCCTGCACACCGGGCGCTTCGATCTGGAGCGTGCGGAGACCGCGCCCGGCTGGGTGGCGGAGCTCAACGGCGGGCACGTGCCGGAGACCGAGGAGTACGGCATCTCCAGCATCGTGTTCCGCGACCACCGACCGTTTCATCCGCAGCGGTTGTGGGACCTGCTCGCCGGCGGTCTGGACGGCTTAGGTGTGGTCCGCTCGAAGGGCTTCCTCTGGCTGGCCAGCCGCCCGGACGTGCAGGCGCTGTGGTCGCAGGCCGGTCCGTCGGGACGCTGCGACCCGATCGGTGTGCCGGTGGTGGTGTCGGGGGAGTGGCCGGAGGATCCCGACGAGCGAGCGGAGTTGGAGTCCCGTTGGCATCCGGTCTTCGGCGACCGGCAGCAGGAACTCGTCGTCATCGGCGTGCACCTGGACGCCGACCGCCTGCGGGCGGCCCTGACCGCCTGCCTGCTCACCGACCCGGAGATCAGTGCCGGACAGGACGCCTGGCGGGCCCTCACCGACCCGTTCCCCGAGTGGGATCTCGGTGACCTGCACGACCACGCCGAACCGGTCCCGGCCTGACCATGGCAACCACTCTGGCACCCGAGGACGTCGCCCGGTGGCGGCGTGACTGGGAAACCATGATGCGCCACTACCAGCCGGGTCGTGACGATCTCCTGGCCGCCGGTCTCACCGCCGCCGAAGAGGTACCCGGCAACCCACCCGAGCGGGTGCTGGACGTCGGGGGCGGGCCGGGCACCACTGCCGAGGCGGTGCTGCGGCGGTGGCCCGAGGCGCGCGTCACCGTCCTCGACATCGACCCGGCCCTGCTGGCCCTGGCCGACAACGCCCCGCTGCGGATCCGTACCGTCCGGGCCGACCTCGGCTCGGCGCGCTGGCTCGCACCGGCCGGCGGCCCGTACGACCTGGTCATGGCCCTGATGACCCTGCACTATCTGCCCGCGGGCCGGGTGCGCGACTGGTACGCCGAAGCCCGCCGGCTGCTGCGCCCGGGCGGGCTGCTCCTCGTCGCCGACGCCATGCCCGTCGCCCCCGTCGCCGCCGAGCGACCAGACAGCGGGACCGACCCGTGGACCGCCTGGTGGACCGCACTGGCCCGGGAACCGGCGATGGCGCGGCTGCTGGAGGAGCGGACCGCCGCGCTCAGCGGCCTCAGCTCGGCGGAGTTCGCCGCGCCGGTCGGCTGGCACCGTGCGGCGGCCCGCCGGGCCGGTTTCACCGACCCGACGGTGCGCTGGGAACGCGCCGGTCACGCCCTGATGGTGTGCCGCCGATGAGCGTTCCGCCGCCGCGCGGCGGAGGTGTGACCGTCGCCTACTGCGACGGTCACCGCTGCCGCGCGCTACGCGACCGGGGTCGTCCGAACGCGTCCGACGAGGCGGGGGACCTCGCCGACGTCCTCCGCCAGGCGATCCGGACCAGCCACGGCGGTGTCCTCATCCGGGCTGAGTGCCTCGGCGCCTGCCACCGCGCCCCCGCCCTGCTCCTGCTCACCGGCGCCGATCCGGCGGGCCGGCGTGGCATGCTGATCGGCCCGATCGAGGAACTCCAGCACGTGGATGCGGTCGTCGACCTGATCCGGCAGGCTGGCCGGGCCGCACCCTGACCGACTCCAGCGACATCCACCTGGGCGTGCCGTCGCGCTGCGGGTGGCGCGTACCGACGGCGGCGATTCCGGCGAGATGTGACAGTGGAAGGGCAGCGCCGATGACCAGCAGTGAACGGTCGAACGGGACCGTCGACGTATTCGAGCAGGCCGCGACGAGTTACGACCGTACCGGCGTGTCCTTCTTCGGGCCGTTCGGCGCCGAACTGGTCCGCCGTGCCGGCATCCGGCCCGGCGCGCGCGTCCTTGACGTCGGCTGCGGCCGGGGTGCGGTCCTGTTCCCTGCGGCGGAGGCCACCGGTCCGACGGGTCGGGTCACCGGCACCGATCTCGCGCCGGCCATGGTGGCGCTCACCGCCGAGGACGCCACCCGCGCCGGCCTGACCCACGTCGACATCCGAATGGGTGACGCCCAGCAGCCCGACTTCCCGGCTGGCAGCTTCGACGTGGTCCTGGCCGGGCTGGTCGTCTTCCTGCTACCCGAACCCGAGCAGGCGCTTCGGGCCTATGCGCGGCTGCTGCGACCGGCGGGACGGGTCGCGATCAGCACCTTCGGCGCCATGGACCCGGCTTTCGTCGCCGCCATGGACGCCCTGGCCCGCCATCTGCCCGCGGACCAGCCCCGGCCGGCCCCGACCGACGACCCGTTCGCCGACGACCAGACGGTCACCGCGACCATGGCGGCGGCCGGCCTCACCGTGACCGCGATCAGCCAGCACCGGGTCGAGAGCCGCTTCCGCGACGTGGACCACTGGATGGAGTGGATGTGGTCGCACGGCGCACGCGCGTTGCTGCGACACATCCCGGCCGAGCTTCTCGACGCCGCGACCACCGACGCCGCCCGGGCGCTCGCACCCGCCCGCCTGCCCGGCGGCGGCCTGGCCCTGATCACCACGATCCGGGTCACCGTCGCGGTGCCGTCGCCCGCCGCCGCGTGTCCGAACGACCCGTCGTAGCGAATACCCGTGGTGACTCGCATCCACTGCTACCACTCGGCCGCAGGCCATCATCCGGGCGGTGGCCAACGCCATCGCCGCGGCACAGCCGACGTCGCCCGCGAGCCGGCCGGCGGGACCGGCCAGCTCGCGGGCGCCCACCAGGCGCCAGGCCAGGCGGCGTCGACGAGCTGCGGGGCCAGCTCGGTCCAGTCGACCGGCGGGTCGGTGCCTACTTGCTCTGGGGTCCGCGGCGGGCGTACTTCTGGCGGAACTTCTCGACCCGGCCGGCGGTGTCGAGCAGGCGCTGCTTGCCGGTCCAGAAGGGGTGGCTGGCCGAGGAGATCTGGACGTCGATCACAGGGTAGGTGTTGCCGTCGGTCCACTCGATCGTCTGGTCGCTGGTGGCCGTGGAGCGGGTGAGGAAGGTGAAATCGGCGTCCTTGTCGCGGTAGACGACGGGCCGGTACTCGGGGTGGATGCCGGGCTTCATGCGGTTCGCGCTCCTTCGGGGTCGGTGTCGGCCAGCTCCTCCGGGTGGAGGGGGAAGCAGCCGGCGAACGGGTCGTGGTAGGCACGCCAGGTCTCCTCGCCGTCGGCGAGTTCGGCGTCGGTGAGCAGACAGTTGGCAAGGACGCGGTGCAGCTCGACGGGGTCCACGTCGAGGCCGATGAAGACCAGGTGCTGGTGCCGGTCGCCGTAGTAGGGATCCCACTCCAGCGCGGCGGCGAGCCGGCGCTGGTCCTCGACGTGTTCCCAGCGGTCCTCGGGCAGGCTGACCAGCCAGTGCCCGAGCGACCCCATCGCCAGACCGCCGCCGGCGAACTCCCAGGCCACCACCGTGTCGGGTTGGCTGGCCAGCCAGAGGTGGCCCCGGGAACGGATCATCTCGGCGTTGACGTCTTCGAGTGCGTCGTGCAGGCGTTGTGGGTGGAAGGGGCGGCGGGCGCGGAAGACGGCGGAGACCACACCGCAGTCGGACTCCGGCTCGTGCGCGCCGAGGGTGTAGCCCTGCAGGCCACGGGCGAGCACTCCGGGCGTCTCCGGCCGGTGCCGGTGGGTGTGCCGCAGCTGCCGGGTCAGCGTGCTGGCGTCGACGAGATCGCCGTCGACCCGGAGGTGCGCCGCCCACGGTGCCATCCGCTGCAGCAGGACCGCCATCCGGCTGGTGTCGAAGGCGCCCTCCCGGGACTGTCCCCAGAGCACCAGGGTGTCGGCGTACTCGATCTGCCGGACCACGACGTCGGCGAGCGCGCGGTGGTCGTCCTCGGCGGCCTGGATGCCCAGGGCGGCGAGGTCGTCGGTGCTGGCCAGGCCGTCGAGCAGGTGTTCGGCGTCGAGGACGGTCACGTAGGAGTCGATCCGGACGAGATCGGTGATCGGGGCACCGTCGACGAGGCAGTGGGCGCACGCGGCGGCGAACCGCCTCGGGCTCCACCACCTCGGGCAGCATCAGCACCAGGTCCTGGCCGGGATGGCTGCGGGTGAACCGGGCCAGGGTGGGCAGCACGTCCTCGCGCAGGGTGCAGGAGACGCAGCCGTGCCGCAGCTCGACCTGCTCGTCCTCGATGATGCCGCCGCCGGAACGGACCACCCGACGGACCACGCCCTGCCGGATCCCAATGAGGTCGTGCCGCACCAGCAGCAGCGACGGATCGGCGGCGAGCAACGTGCGGGCGACGGCGAAGGTCGCCGCCGGCCAGAACCCGGACAGCACGGTCAGCGACGGGCGGGTATCGGCGTCCGCTGTCACGGTGTGGGTCGGAGCCTGTGGTGACGACGACATCAGCTTCCTCTCGACTTACTTGAAAACGATTGTCATTCTAGGCATACCCCAGCCGTCGAAGCGAACAGGGGACCTGCCGGTGGGTGCGGCCGAGGCCTGCTACCACCTCGGCGCCGGCTGCCCCGTCGAATCACCCACGACCCTGAGCGGTCCTGGCCGAACGGGTGATGTAAAACTGAAAACCGTTGTCGTTATCGTGACACCCGAACAAGGAGCGATCACTGTGTCCAGACGTTGCGACGTCACCGGGGCGGAGCCGAGCTTCGGCAACGCCGTGTCCCACTCGCATCGGCGCACCCGTCGCCGGTGGAACCCGAACCTGCAGAACCACCGCTACTGGCTGCCGTCGGAACGACGGTGGATCAGCCTCACCCTGACCGCCAAGGCGCTGAAGACCGTGGACCGGAAGGGCATCGAGAAGGTCGTCGCCGAGCTGCGTAACCGGGGGGTGAAGGTCTGATGGCCCGGCAGACCGACGTGCGGCCGATCGTGCGGCTGCGCAGTTCCGCCGGCACCGGCTACACGTACGTGACCCGCAAGAACCGCCGCAACGACCCGGATCGGCTGGTGCTGCGCAAGTACGACCCGATCGTGCGCCGGCACGTCGAGTTCAAGGAGGCCCGCTGATGGCCAGGAAGAGCCTGGTCAACCGGCAGGCGCGCCGCGAGGAGCTGGTAGCCCGGCACGCCGACGCGCGGGCGGAACTGAAGCGGGCGGTCGCCCATCCGGACACCGACCCCGACGTACGCGCCGAGGCGGTCCGCCGGCTCAGCCGGCTGCCGCGGGATTCGAGCCCGGTGCGGCTGCGGTCGCGGGACCAGATCGACGGCCGCCCACGTGGCGTGCTGACCCGGTTCGGGCTGTCCCGGGTGCGGTTCCGCGAGCTGGCCCTGCGCGGCGAGATGCCCGGGGTGCGCAAGGCGTCGTGGTGATCTCACCACAGGTACCACCGCGCGCAGGCGCGCGGTCGGAAAGGGGAGGAATGAATCTGACAGGGAGGGCTCGCGGTTTCGCGGCCCTGATGGCCGGGGCGGTGGTGGTCGCCGGCACGGTGCTGGCGCCGACCGCCGCGTCGGCGGCCGAGAAGGTGGTGCTCGCCAAGGGGCACACCGACGCGGTCGACGTGCACTACGAGGGTGGTGCGCTGTCGTTGAAGCTCAACGACGACACGGGCAGTTCTCCGGTGAAGCGGGATCCGGCGGACGTGACGTTCCAGGTCCTGCCGGAGGCGGCCATGGCCGTTCCCGACGACCCCCGGTTCGCCTTCCTCGGGCCGGCGGGCAGCCAGGTCTGGCTGCTGCCGCTGACCCAGGACCCGGACCTGCTCTGGCCGGGGTGGAACACCACGGCCCTGAAGACGGGGGTGTTCGAGGGCGACAAGGTGCGGCTGAGCCTGGTCGACGTGCGGGGACCGGGCAACGTCACGTTGTTCACCCAGGACTCGTTCGGGGGTCCGATCATCAAGTTCCGCGGCGACGACGGGCTACCGGACGCGATCGACGTGCCGGTGAACACCCACGCGCACGCGAACTGGGCGTTCGGCGCGCTGGGCAGTTACACCCTGAAGTTCCAGGCCGACGCGACGCTGGCCAACGGCACGACGGTCAGCACCGGGCCGGTCGACTACTCGTTCGTCGTCGGCGAGCTGTCCGGCGGCGGGCCGGAGGTGAGCCTGTCGGTCAGTGGCATGGCCGACGAGTACCAGCCCAACGACACGGTCACGCTCGACGCGGTGCAGACCCCTCAGACCGAGCTGGACCACTACCACTGGTTCGGCAGGTGCCCGGGCTCGGACGACTGGACCATCATCCCGGGTGAGGCGGGCGCCAGCTACTCCTTCACCGCGACCCGGGAACTGCACGCCTGCGAGTACGTGGCCAAGCTGTACGGCGACGGCCACAGTGTCGTCGCGAGCAGCGAACCGGTGACCCTGTGGGTCGCGTTCCCTCCGCAGGAGCCGGGCACCTCGCAGACGGTCACCGCCTCGATCGACGAGACGCAGGGTGCTCTGGTGATCAGCGTCAACCCGGACGACCGGGCTGTGGTGCTGCCGCCCGCGCAGCTCACCGCCGGCGGCGACCGTTGGGAGAGCAACGGTGAACTCCGGCCGGTCACGGTGACCGACACCCGCGCCGGTCAACCGGGTTGGAGCGCGTCCGGCCAGATCCCGGCCGACTTCGCCGGCCCGGGCGGTGCGACGTTCAGCTCCGGCTACCTCGGCTGGAGCCCCCGGGTGCTGGCCCAGGGCACCGGCCAGGGCGTCGTTGCCGGCCCGGAGGTGGCGCCGTACGTCGTCGGGACCGGCGGCGGCCTCGGCAACAGCGCGGTGCTGGGCTCGGCACCGGACGGTGCCGGGCGGGGTACCGCACAGCTCGGTGCGGGGCTGCGGCTGAGCCTGCCCACCGAGACGGCTGCGGGCACCTACACCGCGACCCTCACCCTCACCGCGATCTGATCCCTCGATCCGTCCGGTGGCCGGCGCCGAGCCGGCCACCGGACGGTCGCGGGGTGGGCGGGCCGACATCGCGGCCCACCCCGTCTCGTCTCGCTCCTCCAGGAATGGACGTCGTCCCCACCATGCGCCTGCTAGCCGCCATCGCCACCGGCGTCGCCCTGCTCGGCGCGGCCCCGGTGCCACCCACTCCGACCCCTCCCGCAGCGTCGACGCCGTCCGTCGTGACCTGGGGGGTGGCGCCGTCGACCGCGAAGGGCCCGAACGGCCGGCCGGCGTTCACCTACAAGCTCGACCCCGGTGCCACCCTCACCGACCACGTCGCGGTCACCAACCACTCGGCGCGCCCGCTCACCCTGAACCTCTACGCCAGCGACGCGTTCACCACCGCACAGGGCGGGTTCGACCTGCTGGCCGGTGACCGGCAACCCACCGACGTCGGCGCCTGGGTGCGCTTCACCCAGCGGACCCTGACCGTCCCGTCGACGTCCCGCCTGGACATCCCGTTCACGCTCACCGTGCCGGACAACGCCACGCCGGGGGACCACGCCGGAGGGATCGTCGCCTCGCTCGCCGCCACGACGGCGGACGCCCAGGGCAACCAGGTCGCCGTCGACCACCGGGTCGGCGCGCGGATCTACCTGCGGGTGACCGGTGAGCTGCGACCGGCGCTGACCGTCCAGGACCTCCGGGTACGCCACACCGGCTCGCTGAACCCCCTCGGCGGGGGCACGTTGACCGCCACCTTCACCGTCCGCAACACCGGCAACGTCCGGCTCACCGGGCAGCCCGCGCTCACCGCGGCCGGCCCGTTCGGCCTCGGCCGGCGCTCGATCGACGCCGCGGCCCTGCCGGAGATCCTGCCGGGCGACGAACTGACCACCACCGTACGCATGTCAGATGTGCCGCCGCTGTTCCGGCTGACCGCGAGCGCCGCCGTCACGCCTGCCGCCGTGGGCGGTCAGGTCCTCGATCCGCCGCCGCAGGGCGGCACGGCGTGGGCCACCGTCTGGGCGATGCCCTGGCCGCAGCTGGTCCTGCTGGCGCTGCTGGCCCTCGCCGGGTGGGCGCTGATCGCCACCCGCCGCCGGCGGGCCCGACAGGTCGCGCGGGCGCTGGCAGCCGCCCGGGAGGAGGGCCGCACCGAGGCCAGCCGGCAGACCGACCCGCACACCTCCGCGACAACCGACGACCGGAGAACGCGGCCGGACGACACACCACCTCGCCTGGGGAGCAAGCAATGAGGATGAGAAGCATTCGTGCCGGCGCCGCCGGCCTTGCCGTGGTCGTACTGGCGCTGGCCACCGGGGCGACGCCGGCGGCGGCGGAACCGGCCGTGGTCACCACGGCCGGCGCGGACCTGGTCGCGGTGGCGCTCGACGGCGACTCGATGTCGCTGCGGATCCGGGACGCCGCGCAGGTGGCCGGCGATGCGCCGGGCCACGACCCGGCCGACGTGGTGCTCGGCCCGGACGGCGGCCTGGCCGGCCGGGTGCCGGCCGGGAAGGCTCTCGCCTTCCTCGGCGCGCCGGGCCACGCCGTCTGGTCCCTGGCCGCCGGCGACACCGGGTTTCCGGCCCTGGACACCACCGGGGTACGCCCCGGCGCCGTCACCGACGACGCGGTCACCCTCACCCTGCGCTCGGTCGAAGGGCCGGGAACGTTCACCGCCTACACGGTGTCCGGTCTCGGCTCGGCGAGCCCGCTCTTCGGCAGCGGCCCGGGCCTGACCCGGACGGCACGGCTACCGGTGGGGACGCGTACCGGCGGTGTGGTGTGGGCCTTCGACGCGGCCGGCGAGTACCGGCTGACCCTGACCGGCTCGGCCACGGTGCGTTCCGGCAAGCAGGCCAGCGCCGAGGCGACCTACCGGGTCCGGGTACCGGCGATCAACCCGGCCGGGCAGGCACCGCCACCGGCTCCGGCTCCGGCCAAGCCGGTCACCCGGTCCGGCGGGGAGTCGGCGGCGCGGGCACTCGCCGCACCCGCGGCCGCGCCGAAGCCCGCGGCCGTGCCGAAGCCCGCCGCCGCACCGCCTGCCGCGAAGGCGGCGGCGCCTGCCGCCGGCGCCCGTCAGGTGATCGCCGACGGGCACGTCGACATGGGCCCGCAACTGTCCGGGAACAGCTGGACGATCCGGATCAAGGACGACCGGACCAGCCCTCCGGTCTGGCGGGAGACCGCCGACGTGGTGCTGCACGTCAGGGACAACGCGAGGATCACGGTGCCGGCCGGCGCCGACTTCCTCGGCAGGCAGGGCGACGCCGTGTGGCTGCTGCCGCAGTCCCAGCAGGCGGGCATCGTCTGGCCCGGCTGGAATACCCAGCACGAGTCTGTCGTCTCCGGTGTCAAGGGCAGTGTCACCTGGGCATTGAAGGGAGTCAGTGGGCCCGGCCGGTTCGCCCTGTTCCTGACCGGTTCGTTCGGCAAGGCCGACGTGCTGTTCGACTCCGTCAAGGCGTTCCCGCAGCAGCTGAGCGTTCCCCTCAACACCCACGCGCACGGCAACTGGGCGTTCACCAGGCCCGGCCTCTACCGCCTCGCGGTACAGATGAGCGGCACCACCAGCGCCGGCAAGGCGGTCACCGACACGAAGACGCTCACCATCGCCGTCGGCGACAGCACCGATCCGGCCAGCGGCTTCGGCTCCGCGGCCGGCTCCGGCACCGGCTCCGCGGCCGGCTCCGGCACCGGCTCCGCGGCCGGCTCCGGCACCGGCACCGGCACCGGTGACGGCGGTACGGATCAGGAAGGCGGCGGACCGCTGCCACGCACCGGCGCCGGTTGGGTGCTGACGGCCGCAGCGGCCGGCGTCGTCCTGGTGGTGGTCGGCGTCCTGCTGCTGGTGTTCGCCCGGCGCCGCCGGCACACCGTCCTGCCCGACGCAACCGGCGGGGTGGCCGCGTGACGCCTCGCCGGTCGCGCCCGGGGTGGCGGGTGCTCGTACCGCCGCTGCTGATCGCCCTGCTGGCCACCGGCTGCCGGTCGGAGGTGGCGTTGAGCGCGGACGACGAGCGGGTCCAGGTCATCACGACCACCGGGATCCTGCGGGACCTGGTGAGCAACGTCGGTGGTGCCCGGGTGGCGGTCAGCTCGCTGGTGCCGGACAGCGCCGACCCGCACAGCTACGAGCCGTCGCTGCGGGACGTCCGCGATGTCGTCTACGCCGACGTCGCGTTCAGCAACTACCTGCTCCTGGAGGAGCAGGCCGTGATCAAGGCGCTGGACGCGAACCTGCGCGACGGCGTACCGAACATCTCGCTGGCCGAGGGAGCGGTGAAGTACGCCGCCGAGATCATCCCGCTGGTCGAGGACGTCTCGCTGGACACCATCTGGTTGGGCATGCGGGTGCGCGGCACCGGCGCGGCGCAGGGCGCGAACCGCTCCTCCGACGTGCTGCTCAGCGCGACCGCCGCGGACGGGCCGGGTCGGGTACTGGCCTACCTGACCGAGTCGTTCGGCAACCCGGCGTTCTATGTCGACTCCAAGGACGGGTTCGACGCCGCAAACGGATACCGGGACGACACCGCCACCCTGCCGCCCGACGCGCACACCCACATGAGCTGGGCGTTCACCAAGCCGGGTGTCTACCGGCTGACCATGCGGGCGCAGCTGGCGGTCACCCCCGACACGGCCCCCGTCCCGCTGGGCGAGCAGGTGTTCACCTTCGCCGTCGGGGTGGATCCGCACTCGGTGCCGGGCATGGCCGGGGCGGGGGTACTGAACTCCGGGCACGCCGACATCACCGTCGACCTCGACGAGCGGCGGCTCTACCTGTTCGCCGACCCGGAGGGCAGCGGCGAGGCCAACCAGCAGGTGTACGACCCGGCGAGCACCGTGATCGAGGTGCCGAACAAGGCGCTGCTGGAGGTGCCCGGCGACCGGAGGTTCCGGTTCCTCGGCCGGCCCGGCACCCCGGTCTACCAGCTTCCGCAGGCGGTCCTCGGCAAGCACGTACACGGCGAGATCGACCCGCATCTGTGGCAGAACGTGCGCAACGCGATCTCCTACACCGAGCTGATCCGGGACACCCTGATCGGCGTCGACCCGGCGGGGGCGACGGCCTACCGGGCGAACGCCTCGACCTACATCCGGGAGCTGGAGCGGCTCGACACCTACGTCCGGGACACCGTCGCCCGGATCCCGGCGTCCCGACGTCACCTGGTCAGCACCCACGACGCGTTCGGCTACCTGGGCCAGGCGTACGGGATCCAGATCTCCGGCTTCGTCACGCCGAACCCGGCCACCGAGCCGAGCCTGGCCGACCGCCGCCGGCTCACCGAGACGATCCGCAACCTGAGGATCCCCGCCGTGTTCCTGGAACCCCACCTGGCGGCCCGTTCCACCACCCTGACCGAGGTGGCCCGCGAACAGGGACTACGGGTCTGCCCGATCTACGGCGACACCTTCGACCGCGAGGTCACCAGCTACGCGCAGATGATGCGGTTCAACGCCGACTCACTGCACGACTGCCTGGCCACCGACACATGATGGAGGAACCAGTGACGGCAGGACGGGCGCGACGCCGCACCCGCACGACGACCGCCATCCTGCGCTGCGCGCTGGCCACGGTCGTGGTGCTGGCCGTGACGCAGACCCCGGCGCGGGCCGAGCAACCGACACCGGGGCTCAGCCAGTCGATCGCCGCGGACCAGCCGCTCGCCACCGGCCGGGCGGAACTCGCCGCCGGGCACGTGGACATCGGCCCCCGATACGTCGACGACACCTGGGCGCTGCTGATCCACGACGGCACCCGGGCGCGACCGGTGTGGCGCAACCCGGACGAGGCGCTGCTCCGGGTTTCCGACGCCGCGCTGCAGACCGTTCCGGACGACCCGGCGTACGCCTTCCTCGGCGTCGACGCCGGCACGCAGGTGTACGTCGTGCCGCAGGTCCAGAACTCCGACGTCGTCTGGCTCGGCTGGAACACCCAGGACCCCCGGGTGATGCAGACCATCGACCGTGGCGTCACCCTGACCCTGCTCGGCGTGCGTGGACCGGGAAGCCTCACGACCTATCTGCAGTCGGGCAACTTCGCCGCCCCGCAGCCGCTGTGGCGGTCCACCGAGCCCAAGGCCCAGCCCTTCTGGGCCGAGGTCAACACCCACACCCATGCCAACTGGGTGTTCAGCGCTCCCGGGATCTACCTGGTCGCGGTCCAGGCGTCGGCCGACCTGATCAACGGTGAGCAGGTTTCGGCGACCCGCACGCTGCGCTTCGCCGTGGGCGACGCCACCAACGCCGACGAGGCGTACGCGGCCACCGCGGACATCCCCGCGACAGCCCAGCAGACACCGGCCGGTGAGGACGACACCCGGGCCACCGAGCCGGCGGACCCGTCGCCGGCGGTACTGCTCGCGGCGCTGGCGGGCGCGGCCGTCCTGCTCGTCGGGGGACTGGTGTTCCTGTTGCTGCGTGGTCGCGGCGTGAAGCGGCGCGCCGAACGGGAACGCGCGGCGTCACGGTCCGGGGGGCAGCGGTGAGAGCGCTGGAGGTCGAAGGGCTCGACGTGGACCTCGGTGGCCGGCCCGTTCTGCGGGACGTGCGGCTGCACCTGGACCGGGGTGAACTGGTCGGCCTGCTCGGACCCAACGGCGCCGGGAAGACCACCCTGCTGCGCGCCATCCTGGCACTGACCCGGACCCGCGCCGGCACGGTGACCGTGGAGGGCAATCCGTCGCGCCCCGGCCGGTCCGGGATCGGTTACGTCCCCCAGCGGCACGAGTTCACCTGGGACTTCCCGATCTCCGTCGAGCAGGCCGTGCTGACCGGTCGTACCGGTCGCCTGGGCCTGCTCCGCCGGCCCGGCGTCAGCGACTGGCGGGCGGTCGGCGATGCGCTGGACCGGGTACAGCTGACCGGGCTGCGCCGCCGGCCGGTCGGTGAGCTGTCCGGTGGACAACGCCAACGCGTCCTGGTCGCGCGGGCACTCGCGCTCGCGCCGCGCATCCTGCTGCTCGACGAGCCGTTCACCGGACTGGACATGCCCACCCAGGAAATGCTGGGTGACCTGTTCGTCAGCCTGGCGCGGGAGGACCGTGCGGTGCTGATGACCACACACGACCTGGTCGCGGCGGTGGATTCCTGCACGCGCCTGGTCCTGCTCAACGGCCGGATCGTCGCGGACGGGCGACCGGCGGACCTGCAGGACGCCGAGCTGTGGACGACGACCTTCGGGGTGAGCGCGACGTCCCCGCTGCTGAAACTCGTGAGGGCGACCTGATGTCGATCACCGAATTTCTCACCGACCTGCTCAACCCCGACCTGGCGTTCCTGCCCAAGGCGCTGGCGATCGCGGTGATGTCCAGCATCGTCTGCGGGGTCGTCGGCTGTTACGTCGTCCTGCGCGGGATGGCGTTCATCGGCGACGCGGTGGCCCACGCGGTCTTCCCGGGCATCGCGGTCGCCTTCGTGCTGCAGGGCAGTCTGGTGCTCGGGGGTGCCGTCGCCGGCGTCGTGACCGCCCTGCTGATCGCGATCTTCGCGCAGAACCGGCGAATCAAGGAGGACTCGATCATCGGTGTCTTCCTGGTCGGCGCGTTCGCCCTCGGCATCGTGATCATCTCGCAGGCGCCCGGGTACGCCGGGTCGCTGCAACAGTTCCTGTTCGGCTCGATCACCGGTATCCCCGACCGGGACCTGTATGTCGTCGGTGGCACCGGGCTGGTCGTCCTCGGCCTGGTGCTCGCCCTGCACAAGGAGTTCGTCGCGGTCTGCCTGGACCGGGAGATGTCCCGCGCGATGGGGCTGTCGGTCTTCTGGCTGGACATCGTGCTCTACGTCCTGGTCACCCTGGCCGTGGTGATCTCCCTGCAGACCATCGGCAACATCCTGGTGCTGGCCCTGCTGATCACCCCCGCGGCGGCGGCCCGGCTGCTCACCGACCGCCTCGGCGTGATGATGCTGCTCGCTCCGGTGATCGGCGGCACGTCGGCGGTCGTCGGGTTGTACCTGTCCTGGAGCTACGACACGCCGGTCGGCGGCACCATCGTCCTGGTCGCCACCGCCATCTTCCTCGTCGCCTGGCTGGTCGCCCCACGGCACGGCCTGTTGACCAGACGGTGGCGGCGTCCGAGTGGGCCGGAACCCGTCGATGTCAACCGACCCGCGCCGCTGCCCGGCCTCGCTCACCCGCCGGACCCGTCGCCGGCCGTGCGATGACGGAGCCGGGCGGACTGGGGACGGTGGGCAACCGGAGCGACCGTGGCCCGGCCGCCCACGCAACATGAATCCGTTCACCAGCCGGCATGCCGGGGCGAGCCGCCGGTCCACGTGACCGCCTTCACCGTTCAGCCCTTCCCCGGAGCTATAGATAACGACTATCGTTTCCAATAACCGACGGTCCACAGGGGATCGCGGGAGAGGAGTTCTTCGTGCGCAAGCCCATCCGGCTGCTGCTCGCCTCCGGGGTGGTGACCGCGGCGCTGCTCGCGGCAGCGCCACCGGCGCAGGCATCCCTGGTGACGTTCAACTCCGGGCACGTCGACCTGGTCGACATCGCCTACGAGGCCGGCGAACTGGAGCTCGGCGTCCACGACGAGGACAACGACGTCGAGTACACCACCGAGGACGTCAAGATCGTCGTGAAGCGGCAGGCCCAGGTCACCGTCCCCAACGATCCCGCCTTCGGCTTCCTCGGCACCCCCGGGGTGTCCAACGTGTGGATCCTGCCCGAGATCCAGAACACCAGCCTGATCTGGCCCGGCATCGCCGCCGAGGAGATCGAGGCCGGCACCTTCACCGCCGACACCCTCAACCTCAGTCTGCGGTCGATCAGCGGCCCCGGGCAGCTCGCCATCTACACCGAGAACGCCGTCGGTCAGCCCACCGTCCTCGCGGACAGCGGTGACGGACTGCCCGACACCATCGCCCTGGCCGCCGGCGACCACCTGCACGCCAACTGGGCCTTCGACAGCGCCGGCACCTACCGCGTCACCTTCCGCGCCACCGGCACCCTCGCCGCCAACGGACAGAAGGTCACCAGCGAGCCGGCCACCCTGCGCGTCGTGGTCAAGGAGTGAACACCATGCGTACCCGCAACCGCTTCCTCACCGGCCTGACCCTGACCGCCACGCTGCTCGCCGGCACCGCCGTCCCCGCTGTCGCGGCACCGATCGTCCTGGCCAGCGGCCATGTCGACGTCATCGACGTCGACTACGCCGGCGGTGCGCTGACCGTCAACCTGCTCGACGACACCGTCAGCCCGTCGGTGGAACGCAACCCCGCCGACGTCGTCCTGCGCGTCCCCCACACCGCCAAGCTCACCGTCCCCAGCGGCAGCGCCTGGACGTTCCTCGGCGCCGGCGGCCACGCGTGGGTCCTGCCCCAGGCCAGCACCGCCGGACTGCTCTGGGGCGGTTGGAACACCACCGAGGTGCCCAGCGGCGTCCTCCAGAACAACCGGGTCACCTTCAAGCTGACCAACGTCACCGGGCCGGCCGGCTTCAGCGTCTACACCGTCTCCGGCGGCACCCCCACCGTGTTGTTCGACAGCGGCAACGGCCTGCCCGACAGCCTCAACGTCAACCGCAACACCCATGCCCACGTCAACTGGGGCTTCGACGCCGCCGGTACCTACACCGTCACCTTCGAAGTCACCGCAAAGCTCGCCTCCAACGGCACCACCGTCACCTCCGGTGCCAAGACCTGGACCTTCGACGTTCTCCCCTGAGTATCGCCACCCGCAGTAGCCGCACCAGACGTCCGCCGGGGTAGGGGTACCTGCCTGGAAGCGGCGGACCCGGCCGGCGCGAGCCCACCGACCACCCGGGCCTCGCGCCGGCCGACGCGCTGCGGGCGGTCGACCGATGCGACCGTGTGGTGTTCGCCATCCGCGACGGCCTGCCGGGCACACCCGCGGATGGCACGTTCGAGGAACGCTTTCCCGGATCCGGTTCCTGTTCGAGCTGCGTCCGCTGCCCCAGGTGCATCCCCGGGGTCGGGAGCGGCGAACTCGGTACCTACGTGGGCAATCACGTCAGCCAAGCATGCGACGCTCAGGTGCCGCGACCAAAGAGGCCACGTCGCATGGCTCCCGGACACGACCCGATAGACGCACAATTCCTGGCATGACAGCACAGCGCCCCCCGACCGACACCCTGATGCCCGGAGGAACGCAGACCATGGACCACGCGTCTCAGCTCATCCAGGAGCGGAGTGCCCCGCCGGCGACGCTGGTGATCTTCGGTGCCTCCGGTGACCTGACCCGGCGCAAGCTGCTGCCTGCTGTCGAGAGCCTGGCTCGGCACGAGCGGCTCCCGGACCAGTTCGCGCTGGTCGGCGTCGCGCGCACGCCGATGACCGACGAGCGGTTCGCCGAGAGTGCCCTCGGCGAGCATGGCCTCGCCAGCAAGCGCCAGCTGCGGGGTGGCGTACGGTACGTGGCCGGCGGCTACGACGACCCGGAGACCTACAAGCGGCTCGTGGAGACCCTCGACGAACTGGACGCGCGACGGGGCACGTCCGGCAACCGGCTCTTCTACCTGTCCACCCCGGCCGGGGCCTTCGAGCCGGTGATCAACGGGCTGGCCGGTGTCGGGCTCAACCAGCCGCGCGAGGGTTCCTTCTCCCGCCTGGTCATCGAGAAGCCGTACGGGCGCGACCTGGTCACGGCCCGCGAGCTCGACGGCGTCGTGCACAGCGCGTTCGACGAGCACCAGGTCTTCCGTATCGATCACTATCTGGGCAAGGACACCGTCCAGAACGTGCTGGCGCTGCGCTTCGCGAACTCGATCTTCCAGCCGATCTGGGATCGCTCGTGGGTCGACCACGTGCAGATCACCGTCGCCGAGACCCTCGGCGTCGGCACCCGCGGCGGTTTCTACGAAGACGCCGGAGCGATGCGGGACATCGTGCAGAACCATGTGCTCCAGGTCCTCGCGCTGGCGCTGATGGAGCCGCCGGCCTCGTTCGAGGCTGAGGGCCTGCGCAACGAGAAGGTGAAGCTGTTGCAGGCCATTCGGCTCCCCACCGACCGGGACATCGCCGAGGCCGCGGTCCGGGGACAGTACACCCGGGGCGGCACCCGCGAGGAGCTGATGGCCGGCTACCGCGAGGAGGCCGGCGTCGACCCGCTGTCGCGGACCGAGACGTACGCCGCGATGCGGCTCAACGTGGACAACTGGCGCTGGGCCGGCGTGCCGTTCTACGTGCGCACCGGCAAGCGCCTGCCGGCCCGGCTCACCGAGGTGGCGCTGCAGTTCCAGCGCCCGCCGCACCTGCCGATCCCGACCGATCAGCTCACCGGCCTGGAGGCCGACGCGCTGATCCTGAGGATCCAGCCGAACGAGGGCATCTCGCTGCGCTTCGGCGCCAAGGTGCCAGGTCACTCCTTCCGGGTCCGCACGGCCACCATGGAGTTCTCGTACGACCAGACGTTCGTCGAGGAGTCGCCGGAGGCGTACGAGCGTCTGCTCCTGGACGCGCTGATCGGCGACGCGTCGCTGTTCATCCGCAGCGACGAGGTGCAGCAGTGCTGGCGGATCGTCGACCCGATCATCGAGAACTGGGCGAAGGACAACTCGCCGATCCCTACCTACGAGGCCGCCTCCTGGGGGCCGACCGACGCCGACCGGCTCATCGGCCGGCACGGCCGCAAGTGGCGCAACTCCGCATAACCCTGCCGCAACGGGTGTGGCCGCGCTGCTGGGCCCGATCGCACGATCTCGCCGTCGGCGCGCAGTTCCGCCGCCCCGGTGCGGCAGCCGTCGATATCCCTGCCGGTCGTCCGGCGTGGGGAGTGATCCTTGGTCGGTGCGGTCGCCGGTGACGCGCTCGCCGGCGCCGCGGGCTCCCTCGGGCCGCTCGGTGCGGACGCTCGTGCCGACCTGAGTGCGTCCCCGAGCACGTGCCGGAGGAGCCCGTCGCGGTGGGGATTTCTTGCCCGTGGCGTCGATGCGCGGCATCACACTGCCGCTGAGGCGCTTGCGTGAAGGTGAAGGCCGTCCCGTCGGGTGTGGCGACGGGACGGCCTGATGGCGGTTGATGGTCAGCAGGGGATGCTGGTTGGGACGCCGGTGTCGAGCCACCGGATGCTGCGGCGGATGTCGGCGGCGGCGGTGGCGAAGGCGCGTTCGATGGCGGCCCGGGGTTGCCGGAAGTGCCGCCATCCTTCGTAGTGGACGGGGATGACCGTGTGTGGCCGGATGGCCTGGCACAGTTCGACGGCCTTGCGGCCGGTCATCGTGTACCGCAGGGGTCCGGTGATCGGAAACCGGACGCCGCCGAGGTGCAGCAGTGCGGTGCCGATGTGTAGCCGTTCGGCGACGGCCCGGGTTCCGTGGTGCAGGACCGTGTCACCAGAGATCCACAGCGCGCCGTGACGCTGGCCGTCCCAGCGTAGTGCGAACCCGATGACGTCACCGACGATCGGTCTGCTCAACGGCGGGCCGTGCCGGCAAGGGGTCGCGGTGACCTCGATCGTGGGCCGCCCCCCGGCGCTGAGCGTGGTGGCGGCCCAAGGTGCGAGTCCGTGTGCGGGCCTGCCGAGCCTGTCGGCGCCGGACTCGGTGGTCAGCACTGTTCCGGCTTCGGGTAGCAGCGTCCGGCCGAGGTCGTCGAGGTTGTCGCCGTGGTGGTCGTGGGTCAGCAGGACCGCGTCGATGTGGCCGAGCTCCGCCGGGGACACTGCGGGGCCGGTCAGCTTCTGTGAGGAGGTGCCCCAGCCGAAGTGGTACGTGCGGCCGGGTGGGTCGAACGTCGGGTCGGTCAGCAGCCGCCACCCGCCGACCTCGATCAGGGTGGTGGGCCCGCCGATGTGCGTGATCATGGCATCGGTCGCCTGGTTCATCGGGCGTAGCGCAGCGCCCAGTCGAGGGCGAAGCAGGCGATGTCCTGCCAGCCCTTCTGCGCGGGAAGGAGGTGGCCGTAGCCGTCGTACTCGATGTGCTCGGTCACCGTGTTGGACGTGTAGTGCCTGACGTTGGAGCGCTGCACGGCCGGGGGCATGATGTGGTCCTCGCTGCCGGAGATGAACAGCAGCGGCGCCCGGTCGTCGTTGCGGTAGTCGACCCAGGTGTCCTGGTGGCCGGGCTGGAAGTTGGCCAGCACGCTGCCCCACAGGATGCCGCCGTTGGCCGGGATGTGGTACCGCTCGTAGAGTGCCGCGGCTTCCTCGTCGCTGAAGGTGTTCGTGAACGCGTATTTCCATTCCTCGGGCGTCAGTCCGATGGCCCGGTGCCGGTTCGCCGGGGACCTCAGCACCGGGAACGTCGACTTCACCTGCGAGAACGGTACGACGTGGACGCCCTCGGTGGGGGCGGAGTTGAGCGCGACGCCAGCGGCGCCGTAGCCGTGGTCGAGCAGGATCTGGGTGAACGCACCGCCGGCGGAGTGGCCCATGATGATCGGCGGTTTCGGCAGCGCCGCGATGACCGACTCGAGGTGTTCGATGATGGCCGGGACGGTGAGCGCCGTGATGACCTCCGGCCGGGCGCGCAGCGCCTCCACCTCGATGTCGAAGCCGGGGTAGCCGGGGGCGATGACACGGTACCCCTGCTGCTCGTAGAAGGTGATCCAGTTCTCCCAGCTGCGCGGCGTGACCCAGAAGCCGTGCACGAGCACGATGGTGTCGGGCTTGTCGGTCATCGCCGGGCGCCGAACGTGTCGAGGAAGGCGAGCAGGTCGTTGCCGAGCTGCTGCTTGTGGGTGTCGGTGATGCCGTGCGGCGCGCCCGGGTAGACGATCAGCTCGGCGCCCTTGACCAGTGCGGCTGAGGCTTTGCCGCCGACCTCGAACGGTACGATCTGGTCGTCGTCGCCGTGGATGACCAGGGTCGGGATGTCGAACGTGGCGAGGTCGTCGCGGAAGTCGGTGGCCGAGAACGCGGCGATCGACTCGTACGCGTTACGGTGCCCGGCGGCCATCGACTGCAGCCAGAAGGCGTCCCGGATGCCCTGCGACACGGTCGCGCCGGACCGGTTGTTGCCGAAGAACGGCCCGTCGGCGAGGTCCCGGTACAGCTGCGACCGGTCCGCGGTGGAGCCTGCGCGGATGCCGTCGAACACCTCGATCGGGACGCCGGCCGGGTTGTCGTCGCGACGCACCATCAACGGCGGCACCGCGGACACGAGCACGGCCTGGCCGACGCGGTCGGTGCCGTGGCGGCCGATGTAGCGGGTGATCTCACCACCGCCGGTGGAGAATCCGACGAGCGTGACGTCGCTCAGGTCGAGGTGCCCGATGAGGGCGGCGAGGTCGTCGGCGTAGGTGTCCATCTCGTTGCCGTGCCAGGTCTGGGTGGAGCGGCCGTGGCCGCGCCGGTCGTGGGCGATGGCGCGGTAGCCGTTCTCGGCGAGGAACAGCTGCTGCGCCTCCCAGCTGTCGGAGTTCAGCGGCCAGCCGTGGGCGAGCACGACTGGGCGGCCCGCACCCCAGTCCTTGTAGAAGATTTGCGTTCCGTCGGCGGTGGTGACGAATGGCATGGTCGTTTCCTTCCGGGTCAGCGGCGGGTGGAACGCGCGGCGAGTGCGATCAGGTCGGCGGTGAGCTGTGGCTGCGACATCATGGCGACGTGCGAGGCGTTGGCCTCCACAACGCGGGAACCGGCGCGCTGAGCCATGAATCGCTGCGCCGCGGCGGGGATCAGGTTGTCGTTGCGGGCCACCAGGTACCAGGAGCGGATCTGCTTCCATGCCGGCGGCCCGGACGCCTGCTGCAGGGTGTGACCGTCGCCGGGGCGCTGGGTGGCGGCCATGATGTCGGTCATGGAGCGGGGCAGGTCACCGGCGAAGATGTCGCGGAACACTGCCTTCTTCACGTATCCGTCGGCGCCCGCGCCACCCGGCAGCGGCCGGAAGTCCAGCGCGTCGAGGCCGAGCTTGGTGCCGGGAAACATCGTCTGCAGCCCGATGACGGTGTCACCCGCGTCCGGGGCGAACGCGGCCACGTACACCAGGGCCTTCACGTTGGCGTTGCCGGTCGCGGCGTTGGTGATCAGCACACCACCGTAGGAGTGCCCGACCAGCACGATCGGGCCGGCGATCGTCGCCAGGATGCTGGCCAGGTACGCCGAATCGGTGTCGACGCCGCGTAGGGGGTTCGCCGGTGCCAGGACTGGATAGCCGTCTCGGATCAGCCGGCGGATGACATCGTTCCAGCCGGAGGCGTCCGCGAACGCGCCGTGCACCAGCACGATGGTCGGCTTCGGGCCGCTGGAGCCGTGGGCGGCGGCCGGCGAGCCGGTCGCCGCGGCGAGGACACCGGTGGTGACGACGGCTGCGGAGCCGGCCAGGACCGTGCGTCGGGTTGCAGTGGACATCGATCTTCCTCTCGGGCAGTTGTGGGCCTACCGGAACGGCTCGGGTAGGCGTGCGGCATCGGCTCGCGGCTGCGAGCTCACCTGCGTGGGTGTGGCCGGGGGCCGGTGGGTGCGGCTGTCTCGGCTGGTCACTATGCAACCAGCCGGGATGGTGGTGGGCCATGCAGAAGATTGCGCAGAACGTCCGGCGGCCCGACACCACGGAGGCGTCGCGCCGGCCGTGCCGCCCCGCGGCTCTCATCATCTGATCGGCCCGTTGCCCGACGTTTCGGCCGGCCGCTAGCGTCGATCTTCGATCGACGGCCTGGAGGTGTGGTGGTGGAGACCTCGTTCGGCGATCGGCTGCGGGCGTTGCGCCGCAGGGCGGGCCTGACCCTGGAGGCGCTCGCCGAAGCATCCGGCGTCAGTGCGCGGGCGATCAGCGACATGGAACGTGGGCGCAGCCGAGGGCCGCAGGACCGGACACTCGTTGCGCTGTTCGACGGGCTCGGCCTCGGCGGGGCCGAGCGCGCGGACCTGGCTGCGGCCGCCCGGGCCGCCCGGGCGCAGAACGCATCCGGGCGGCCGCGGTCGGGTGAGCCGCCACGCGGCGTCTCGGACTTCGTTGGCCGCGAGGCGGAGTCGAAGCTGATCGCGCAGCACGCCGACGGCGCCGGCACGGGCAGGATGGCCCCGGTAGTGCTGATCCATGGGCAGGGCGGGCTCGGCAAGACCGCGCTCGCCCTGCACGCCGGCGAAGAGCTCCGCGCTCGATTCCCCGACGGCCGCTGCTATCTGGACCTGCGCGGGATGGACCCGACACCGTTAGCCGTCGGTGCGGCCCTGCGGCGTCTGCTGCAGGCGCTCGGGGCCGATCCTGGCCGCATCGCCACCAGCGAGGACGAACAGGCCAGCCAGCTCCGAGCGATCCTGGCCGAACGCCGGGTACTGCTGCTGCTGGACAACGCCGCCGACGAGACGCAGGTCCGGCCGCTGTTGCCGGGCACCGGCACGGCGATGACGATCGTCACCAGCCGCCGCACGCTCGCCGGTCTGGAAGGCGTGCTCCGCATCGGGCTGGCACCGCTGGCCGACGCGGAAGCCGCCGGGCTCCTGCGGACCATCGGGGGTGCCACGTCGCGCAGCGCGTCGGACACCGAGATCGGCACCGTCGCGCGCCTGTGCGGCAACCTGCCCCTCGCACTGCGGATCGCCGGCACCCGGTTCGCCAGCCGACCCGGATGGACCATGCGACACCTCATCGACCGGCTCGCCGATGAGGAACGCCGGCTGGCCAACCTCACCGCCGGTGACACCGGCGTCGCCGCGGCATTCGCGCTGTCCTACGCCCAACTGACCGGACCGACCGCGACGCTGTTCCGGCGCCTCGCCCTCATCCCCGGCGACGACTTCACCGCGCCGCTCGCCGCGGTCCTGGTCGACACCGACCACCACCACGCCGAACACCTCCTCGACGACCTCGCCGACCTCGGCCTGCTGCAGGCGGTCGGCGACCGGTACCGCCTCCACGACCTCATCCGCCTCTACGCCGCCGAGTGCCTCCGGACCGACGAAACCCGTCCGGAGCGGGACGCGGCCCGACGCAGGATGCTCGACGCGCTCATCGACACCGCGATCACGGCCGGCCGCTGGTACGAGCCCGGCCACGGCGCTCCACCCGGGCACTGGCGCGGCCTGGACCCACTCGACACCCAGGACCGCGCCCGCGCATGGCTGCGGGCCGAACTGAGCAACTGGGTCGGCGCCCTCCGCGCCGCCGCCCGGGACGGACAGCACCAACAAGTCGTCGACATCGCAGAATCGATGCACTGGTACTCCGACCAGTCGGCCAAGGACGGCCCGTGGCACGAGGTCTACCAACGCTCACGCACCGCCGCCGCGCACCTGCCGGACCGACGCCAGGAAATCACCCACATCAACTACCTCGCCTGGGTGCTCATCTATCTGGAATTGCGATACGCCGACGGTGTCGAGCTCGCCATGCAAGCCCACCGGATGGCTGACGAGCATGGCGACGCGAAAGGCGAAGCCGAGGCGCTGTGGCTCGCCGGCGCCGGCTGGGCCAGAGCCGGCGACCACGACCGGTCCCTGACCGCGATCCGCCGAGCGATCGACGTCGCCGACGCCGCCGGCATCCATGACGCCTGCGTGCAGTACCTCGTCAGCCTCGGCACCGCCTACAAGCTGGCGGGACGGACCGACGAGGCGGTCGACCAGTACCGCGCGGCCATACAACAAGCCCAGGTGCGACCGATGTCGCGGACGCCACGTCTCGTGGCGCTCAGCACCGGCCACAACGGACTGCTGCGGACGCTGACGCAGGCGCGACGGTGGCCAGAGGCCCTTGCCGAGGCGCCAGCCACGCTCACGGCCGTCCAACGGTCCGGCAGCGTCCTCCAGCTCTCCACCACTCACCTGCTGATCGGGCTCACATACGCCGGACTCGGAATGCGAGACGCCGCACGAGCCGCACTCACCCGGGCTCTCGAACTCAACGGATCCATGGTGCAGCCCGACCCGGAAACAACTGAGGCCGCCGAATCCGCACTGGCGGCACTCGATGTACCGGATGACAATGGACCAGCCCCACCGACGCTCTAGCCGGTATCGACGTGCGTGACGGGCGTTCTCGCGATGGTTGGCGGGTCCGGCACCGCAAGGGCCGCGTGCCTGACCTGGGTTCCGCGCTATTCGGTGCGCAGGGCCGTCGCAGTCCGGGTCCTGGCCGCCCACCCGGCTGGCAGTAGCGCTCCGAGTAGGGCCGTCATCGGCCCGCCCAGCGCCAACGCCGCGAGCGGGACCGGCCCGTACACGTCGAGCAGCGTCGCCGGCAGGTGCAGTCCGCCGCTGGCGGCCATCATGGGTACGACGAGCCGGTGCATCGCTATGCCCGCGGGTACGCCGAGCAGCCCGCCGACCAGCCCGACCCCGGCGACGGACGCGATCACCATCGCGATCGTCTGGCCCGGCGTCATGCCGAGCGCCTTGTGTACGCCGAGATCGTGGACCCGGTCACGTAGGTCGAGGACGAGCATGTTGAGCACACCGAGCCCCGCCACCGCGAGGAGTAGCAGGGTCAACGTTGCGGTCAGCCCCTCCACGACCACGAGGAGTGGGTCGGTTTCCAGACCGGTCGGCTGCGCGGTCAGAGCCTGGCCGGCGAGTGCGCCGGTCAGCGTCTCCGCGTAATCGCCGGCGTCAGTGCCCTGGGTGAGCGCGACACGGTACTCGGCCGGCTTCTGGTCGGCGATCGTGGTGGTGCTGGTGAACACCGCCATGTTGGACTCGAAAACCTCCCCGACGATGTGCAGGCGTACCGGGGTGCCCTCGACGTGGACCGTGACGCTGTCGCCGATTCGGGCTCCGGCCGCCTTCATCAGGGGGCCGCTGGCGACGGATTCGCCGGGTGCCATGAACCAGCGTCCGGCCACCATCTCGAAGCCGTCCCACGTCGCGTTGCCGGTGATCGTAGTGACGGAAACCCGATCGGAAATGCCCACAACCGTGCCCGGTGCCTTGGCGAGGCCGTACCTGGCCTGGGTGCCCTGCTGCGCGTCGATCGTCGCCAGCGCCTTCGCGGGATCGGCGGTGAGAGGGGTGCCGGGTCCGGCAGCGCGGTCGCCGCTCACTGTGACGTCCGCGACGTTCTGATCGAGGGCGGTCTCGATGCGCAGCAGCGACGCACCGAGGCCGGTCGCGAACGTCGTTGCCGCCGAGCCAGTCGCGACCGCCAGCAGGATCGCGATCGTGCGCACCGGCCGGGCGAACGGGCGGGCCAGGCCGAGCCCCACCGGCCTGGCCACCGGCAGTCGCGCCGCCAGGTGCGATGCCCACCGGCCGCGCGCGGGGCCGGACGCCCGTCCGACCGCGATGGCGTCCACGGTGCGTAGCCGGCCGGCCCGCAGCGCGGCGATCCACGCGGTCACCGCCACCACCGCCAGCATCCCGCCAGCCGCCAGAAGAGTCACCCACCAGGCGATGGTGGCGTTCGCCGAGCCGTAGAGCTGCTCGGTTTCGGCCAGCACCGGCAGCGCGATCAGGTTCCCGGTGACGGTTCCGGCGACGGCACCGACGGTGGCCGCGAACAGCGCCTGCGCGACGTAGGCGCGGACGATGCCGGCCGGCGTGCAGCCGAGCGCCTTGAGGATGCCGATGCGGCGGGTGGCGGCACCGACCGACCCGGCGACGACCGTGCCGACCACCAATATCGCCATCACGATGCCGAGCAGTGCGAACGCGACGAGGAACGGCACGAAGACGGCCGCGTCCTCGACGGCGCGCTGCCGGACGTCGAGCCAGGATCGGGCGCCGGTGACCACGCCGGGCGGCAACGTCGCGACCACGGCGTCGCGGCCGCTCTCGACCTCGGTCGCGGTGCGCGCATCCGCGAACCGGTAGAGCATCTGGTAACCGTCTGCCGTTCCTGGCCCGTCGAGTGCGCCGATGGCGGACGGCAGCACCCAGGCGCTGGCGGTGTCGCTGACCGACCGGGCCGTACCGACCACGGTGAACTCGGTACCGCCGGGCGCGCTCAGGCGGACGCCGGGCGGAATGCGGACGTGGCCGCCGCCCAGCACGAGTTCATCCGGCCTGGCTGGCCACCGTCCACTGGCCAGCTCGACCCGGTCGACGGCGCCGCCAGGATCGGCGCGGGCAACGATCGTCAGCGGCGGCAACCGCATGCCTGCGCGCTCCGCGAAGGTGACCACCAACACCCGGTACGGGCCGGCGGCGGCAACCACTCCCGGGGCCGAGGCCGATGCGGTGAGCTGCGACTCGGTGACCAGATCGGTGTCCGTCTGCACGGTCAGGTGGGCTCCCCGCTGGGCTGCGAACGCGTCGTCGAAGGGTGCCTTGGATGCGACCAGCAGTCCGGCGCCGAGCACTGTGGCGGTCACGGCGGCCGCCGTGACGAGTCCGATAACGATGGTCTGCACCCTGCGACGCCGTACGCCGGACCGGATGACCCGGCCGAGGCCGCTCACCGTTCCGCCTCTACCCGGCCGTCGCGCAGGTGGATCGTGCGGCTCGCGCATGCCTCGGCCAACCGCAGGTCATGGGTGACGAGCACGATGGTCTGGCCGCTGTGGTGCAGGTCGTCGAGCAGGTGCCGGACGTCCTCGCCGGAGGCGGTGTCCAGCGCGCCGGTCGGCTCGTCGGCCAGCAGGAGCGCGGGGCGGTTGATCAAGGCGCGGGCGACGGCGACGCGTTGGCGTTCGCCGCCGGAGAGCCGACCCGGGTACGCGCGCGCGTGCCGGGTGATGCCGAGCGAGTCCAACAGTCGGGCCGCGTGTTCGCGCGATCCGCGCGCCGGGGCGCCGGCCAGTTGGGCCGGGAGCAGCACGTTGTCCAGCACGGTCAAGTCATCGAGCAGATTGAAGAACTGAAAGATCAGACCTACGTGTGCGCGCCGGAAGCGGGCCGACGCGGCCTCGCCGAGCTTTTCCAATCTGGTGCCCGCGACGACCACCGTGCCCGCATTCGGCCGGTCCAGACCGGCGAGGAGGTTGAGCAGCGTGGACTTCCCGCTGCCGGATGGGCCGAGCACGGCGACACACTCGCCGGGATGCACGGTCAGCGACACGTCGTCCAGCGCCGGTGGGCCCTTGTCGTAGTGGCGGGTCACCCCGCATAGTTCGATCACCGGGTCGGTCATGTGTCGCCCCTCGGGTCAGGCCGGTTCAAGTGGACGGCCGTGACGTTAGGGGCGAGTACGAGGTCCCTGCATCGGTCCGGCGACGCACCGGTCGTACCGTCGAAGTCGGATCTTCGTTCGGAGTCATCCCTGCGATGTAGTCGCCCTGCATACCGTGGCTGATGCCTGAACCGGCCCTCGGCGGCGAGAATGTGCCTGTGAGAGGCATCGTGGCGACGGGACCGCTGCCGAGGCCAGGCTGGCGGGCGCTGCTGCTCGACGGAGCACTGGCGGGTGCGCTCGGACTCGTGTGCTTCCAGGCCGCCACGGACGATCCCGGGGTCCCACCGCCGCCGTTGCCGTCGTTGCCGCCGTTGCCGGTCCCGTCGGAGGCGCAGCCGGGATCGGTCTTCGGAGCGCTGCTGCTGGTCTTCGTCATGTGTGCGCCGCTGGTGCTGCGCCGCCGTTATCCGCTCGCGGTGCTCTGGGCGACGATGGCCGCCGCGTCACTGGTACTGGTGACCGACGGAGGCCGACAGTCGAACCTGTACCCGTGCGTGGTGCTCACCTACCTCGTCGCCGTCTACAGCGCGGCGGCGCACAGCCCGTACCGGCTTCCGGCGCTGGCATCCGTCCCGGTGTCCGTGCTGGTTGCCATGAGCTTGCGCGAGCTGATGTTCATCACGGTGTCCGCGGATTATCTGCCGTTCGTCCTGCTGGCCCCGCTGGTCGCCGCCGCCGGGGGTCACCACGTGTGGCGACGCCGGGCGGGTGAGGATCGGCAGCGGCTCACCGCTGAGGCCCAAGCCCACGAGGCGGCGCTGCGCGACGCGGTCGCCGGTGAGCGGGCCCGCATCGCCCGCGAACTGCACGACGTCGTGACGCATCATGTGAGCGTGATGGTCATCCAGGCGGGGGCGGCCCGGACGGTGCTCGCCGCCGCACCGGACCAGGCGCGGGAGGCGCTGCTCGCCGTCGAGTCGACCGGTCGGTCCGCGCTGACCGAGTTGCGGCACGTGATGGGCCTGCTGGCCCAGCCCGAGCCGGACGACCCGGAGGACCCCCAGCCCGGGATCGAAGGCCTGCCCAAGCTGATCGAACGTATGCGTGACGTCGGTGTGCCGGTGCGACTGACCATCTCGGGCGAGCGCCGACCGGTCACCTCCGGCATCGGGCTGACGGCCTATCGGGTGGTGCAGGAAGCGTTGACCAACATTGTCCGGCACGCGCCCGGTGCCGCTGGCACTGTCGTCGTCGAGTATTCGCCGGAAGCCCTGCGGATCGAGGTCGGCAACACCGAACCCGGCATCCCGGCCGCGACCAGCGGGACGGGTGGGCGCGGCCTGATCGGGCTGCGGGAGCGACTCGCCGTCTACGGCGGGACGCTACGTGCCGGAGCCCGGCCAGGCGCCGGCTACCAGGTCGAGGCCTTGATCCCGTGGGAGGCGACATGACAGTGCGCGTGGTGGTCGCCGACGACCAGGCGCTGGTTCGCACCGGCTTCCGCATGATCCTCACCGCCGGCGGAGCGGACGTGGTGGCCGAAGCCGCAACCGGCGCGGAAGCGGTCGACGCGGTCCGCCGCACCAAGCCCGACGTCGTGCTGATGGACGTGCGCATGCCCGAGCTCGACGGTCTCGAGGCCACCCGCCGCATCCTCACCGGGACCGCCGCAGCGCCGCGGATCATCATCCTGACCACGTTCGACCTCGACCAGTACGTCTACGCCGCACTCGCGGCCGGAGCCAGCGGATTCCTGCTCAAGGACGTGACGCCGGAGCATCTCGTGGCGGCCGTGCGGATGGTTCAGGACGGTGACGCGCTGCTCGCGCCCGCCATCACCCGCCGCCTGGTACGACGCTTCGCCCGCCCTGATCCGCAGACGGCGACGCTGCACCGCGACCTGGCCACGCTGACCCGACGCGAGACGGAGGTCCTGCGCCTACTGGCCGGCGGCCTGAGCAACGCCGAACTCGCGGCGGTGCTACACCTGTCCGAGGCGACCGTGAAAACTCACGTCGCCCGGATCCTCGCCAAGCTCAACCTGCGCGACCGGGTCCAGGCAGTGGTGGTGGCCTACGAGACGGGCCTCGTCAGTCCCGGTTCGCCAGAGGACTGACAGCTCTGCAGCCCGAGCCCACAGCGGGGAGGGTTGCTCTCCGCCGGCCCGGACGGCGCCGACGACACGCAGCCCGAGATGGGTATCCGTTCGGACGTAGCGGCTGCGGGGGAGCGCGATGTGGTTGGCGTCGGCATACTCGGCTGGGTGGTCGCAGCGGTAGTTCTTGCGCTCGTTGTTGAGGCTGCCGCCACGGGCCCCGTCCGGACGGATCGGCGTGCGGTGCTGGCTCGGGCCAAGGTCAGTCACCTGCTCTCAGCGCGCCGAGCACGGCCGTCACCTCGGGGCGTGAGACGGCCGGTCGCCGGACCGCGGCCGTGATGCGCCGGGTCAACGGCGGGTTCAGCGGCCGGGTCACCACCCGGTACCGCGGGTCCACTGCCAGCTTCGGCAGCATGGCGATCGAGCGGCCGTTCTCCACGTGCTGGAGCGCCAGCATGTAGTTGTTGAACCGACAGATCACCACGGGCTCGAAGCCGGCCTCCCGGCACAGCCGGGTGGACAGCTCGGACATGTACGAGCCGGCGACGTCGAAGGTCCAGCGCTGCTGCGCGCACGCCTTCAGGGCGACCGACTCGGCGCTGGTCAGCGGATGCTCCGGGGGCAGCACGAGCACGACCGGATCGGTGGCGAGCGGCACCAGGTCGATCTCCGGCGAGAGCTCGGCGCCGGCGAAGTCGGCCGTCGTGATGATCAGGTCGACGTCGCCCCGACGCAGCGCCGGCATGCTCTCGTGCGGCTCCAACTCCAGCAACACCACGCTCACGTCCGGGTGCCGGGCCGCGAGACGGGCCAGCGCCGGTTGGGCGAGGGCTTGCAGGGCGCTCTGGAACGCGGCCACGGTGACCGTGCCGGCCGGCTCGTCGGCGAGGCGGCGCAGCTCCGCCTCGGCCGCGTCCATGGCCGCGAGGATCTCCCGAGCCCGGCCGGCGAGCAACATTCCGGCCGCGGTGAGCCGCACCCGCCGTCCGGTGCGTTCCAGCAGCGCGGTCCGGGTCTCCCGTTCCAGCGTGGCGAGCTGCTGCGACACCGCCGACGGGCTCAGGTTGCCGCGCCGCGCAACGGCTCGGACGGTGCCGTAGGTCGCCAGGTCGGCGAGCAGGCGCAGCCGCCACGGATTCAGCGTCATGACCCCCGACTGTACGGCTCTGCTTAACAGCGACAGCGGAAATGTGCGATGGACGTGCCTCCCCGGGACTGCCTAGCGTCGGTTCATGGCTGATTCGTTCTGGTCCGACGCCGATCGTCACCTGGTCCGCTACATCGGCGCGGGCAGCTTCGTACGCGAGATCATCGACCGCGCCGAAGGCAGTTTCGTGTTCACCGCCGACGGCCGCCGCCTGCTCGACTTCACGTCGGGGCAGATGAGCGCCATCCTCGGTCACTCCCACCCCGCTGTCGTAGCCACGATCCAGCAACAGGCCGCCACCCTCGACCACCTGTTCAGCGGCATGCTGAGCCGGCCCGTGGTCGAGCTGGCCCGCCGCCTCGCCGGCTCCCTGCCCGCGCCGCTGGACAAGGTCCTGCTGCTCACCACCGGTGCGGAGTCCAACGAGGCGGCGATCCGGATGGCGAAGCTGGTCACCGGCCGGCACGAGATCATCTCGTTCGCCCGCTCCTGGCACGGGATGACGCAGGCGGCGGCGAGCGCCACCTACAGCTCGGGCCGCAAGGGGTACGGGCCCGCGGCGCCCGGCAACTTCGCGATCCCGACGCCGAACGCGTACCGGCCCGACTTCACCCTTGCCGACGGTGAGCTGGACTGGCGGCGTCAGCTGGAGTTCTCGTTCGAGCTGTTCGACGCCCAGTCGGTGGGCAGTCTGGCGGCGTGCATCGTCGAGCCGATCCTCAGCTCCGGCGGCGTGATCGACCTGCCGCCGGGATACCTCGCGGCGCTGCGCGACAAGGTGCACGAGCGCGGCGGGTTGTTGATCCTCGACGAGGCGCAGACCGGTCTGTGCCGCACCGGCGAGTGGTACGGGTTCGAGCGTGACGGCGTCGTGCCGGACATCCTGACCCTGTCCAAGACGCTCGGCGCCGGCCTGCCGCTGGCTGCCGTGGTGACCAGCCCGCAGATCGAGCACGCCGCGCACGAGCGCGGTTTCCTCTTCTTCACCACGCACGTCTCGGACCCGCTGGTGGCCGCGGTCGGCAACACGGTCCTGGACGTGCTGGAGGCCGACCGGCTCGACGAACAGGCGGCGCACCTGGGCGCGTACCTCCGGAAGGGCCTGCGGGAGATCGGCCAGCGACACCCGGTGGTCGGCGACGTGCGCGGCCGCGGGCTGCTGGTCGGGCTCGAACTGGTCAGCGACCGGGAGTCGAAACGACCGGCCGACGCGCTGGGTGCCGCCGTGACCGGGCGGTGCCTGGAGCTGGGCCTGCACATGAATGTGGTGCAGCTGCCCGGCATGGGCGGCGTCTTCCGCATCGCGCCGGCGCTCACCTCCACCCACGCCGAGCTGGACCTGGGCCTGGAGATCCTCGACCAGGCGCTCGCCGACGTGGTGCCGCAGTTCACGCCCTGGCGTCAGTAGCGCCGACGGTCACCGCGACGCGGTCACTCCCAGCGAAGCCGGTTACCGGTGGAGTTGCGGGCCAGGAAGAGGGTGAGGTAGGTCTGAGCGGCCATGGCGCCGATGCGGTGTTCCCTGCCGTAGTAGGTGTTCTCGCTGCTGGCACCGTAGGTGCGGCCATCACTGAAGCGTGTCATGAGGGCCAGTTGCGCGTCGTTGTGCCGTTGCTCCCAGGTGGCTGCGGACGGGCTGATGCCGGCATCCTGGCCGGTCAACGAGACCAGCAGGTCGAAGCTGCCGAAGTAGAACGGGAAGTGCGTCCCCCAGTCGTTGCCCTCGGGGTAGTAGATCTCCGCGGAGTTCGGGCGGTAGATCGGGCTGGTACCTCCGCTCGGCAACGGGAACGGTTTGTTGACCAGCGCGCGGTACGTCCGGGTGATGTTGTGCAGCGCCGCCCGGGGCGCGGCCCGGTTGGCGAGTCCGTAGACGAAGCCCTGGTAGAGGCTCTGGTCGAACGAGACCATGTACAGCGGATGCAGCCGTGAGTGATTCTGCAGGGTCCCGTCGTCGGCGATGTTCGTGCCCTGGAGCCAGGACGACAGCCGAATCCCGTTGATCGTGGCGGTGCCGGTGAGGTCTGCCGGACAGGCCGCCGCGGCCAGCAGGAGCTCGACATTGCGGCGGGCCCAGCGGGTCACGTTGGGATGGCCGGGTAGCATCACCGCGGCCAGGGAGAGTGCGGCGGCGCTCCAGTTGTCCTCTTCGGCCTTGCTGTCGCCGGGGGTGACGACGGTGCCGTCCCGGCGGGTCATGTAGAGCTGGTTACCGGCGGTACCCACGAGATGGACCGCGTTGCCGGTGGCGAGCCGGTCGGCCTCCCAGGCGAGCATGGCGGCCAGGTGGCCGTGCGTGACAGCGTCGAGGTGGTCGGTGAGAAGCCACCCGGCAAGCGCGGTGTAGTACGCCCAGAGCGCGCTCTGCCACGTTCCGCCCCAGCGGGTGGTGCTGTTCGTGTTGGTGGCCCGGTGCCGGGCCGCGAGGGTACGGATGAGGTTGCGGGTGCGGACGGTGGCGTTCGGGACCGACAGGGTACGAGGGTCATAGGTGCCCGTGACCAAAGCCGCCGCGGCGGCGACGGCGGCCATCGCGGGCAGCCGGACAGCTCGTTCGTCGGTGCCCTTGAGGTCGATGTATCCGTCCGGCAGGTAGTAGGTGTAGGTGGTCGCGTACCACGGCCCGATCAGGTAGCGGGAACTCCCCGCGAGGATCGCCGTCAACCGCTGTCCGGCAGCGTCGGCGCCGGGATACGAGCCCAAAATCCGCCAGTCGATCGGTACGACAGGGGTAGCGGCAGCCTGAGCGCGTCCGGGGACTCCGAGCAGCGTGGCGGCACCGACTGCACCCGCGGCGCCCAGCAGCTGGCGGCGGCCGAATCTGCCTGAACGGCTCATGCAGGCGCTCCTTCAACTCATGCATCGGGCATCTCGGAGCCGGCGGCGACGATCCGAGGGACGGGCAGACTCCGACGCCTGGTCGGTTGTCTGCCCGGGCAGTGCGGTTTACCGACCTTACTGTTAAGTGAACTTACAGATAGCTCCGATGTCAATAGTTGGATCATGGCGTGGAACCGCCGGCGCCGATCCAGCAGACATGCGATCCAGCTGTCGATGAACTAAGGGACCCGGCCCGCGCATGCCCACAGCGCGGACGGTGGCGGTGGGCGCTGTGGAGTTGACCCCGACGCGGCGTCATGGTTTGCGATGCCCGTATGAACCGCGCGCCGTGGGCCTACCTGGCCTCCTACGTCCTGTCCATGCTGGGTAACTCCATCGCCGGGGTGGTCCTGCCGTTGCTGGTCCTGCAGACCACCGGCAGTGTGCTCGCCACCGGTGCGGTCGCCGTCGCCTCGGCGCTGCCCGCAGCCGTCGCGGGACTGGTCATGGGCGTGATGATCGACCGGATCAACCGGCGTACGGCCTCCGTGCTCACCGATGTGATCTCCGCGCTCTCGATTGCCGCGCTGCCCTTGGTCGACGCCGCGGTCGGGCTCGCACTCGGCTGGTTCGTGCTGTTCGCGGTGATCGGCTCGTTCGGCGACGTGCCGGGGCTGACCGCCCGGGAAGCGATGATCCCGGGCGTCATCCGGGCCGGGCGGATGAGGACCGAGCGGCTGCTAGGACTGCGCGAGGCGCTCGGCGCAATGGTCATGCTGATCGGGCCGGCGGTCGGGGCGGCGCTGATCGCGGCGTTCGACGGCGTCATCGTGCTGTGGGTGACCGCGGCGACCTCGGCGACGGCCGCGGCGGTCACGATGCTCATCCCGCGCGAGGCCGGCGTGATCGCGGCGGCGGTGATCCCGGCGGACGGAGCCGCTCCGCGGCGGGAGGTGCTGCGCGACGGCTGGCACACCCTGTGCCGTTCGCCGTTCCTGCTGGCCACCACCGTGCTCAGTGCCGGCTTGGTGGTGGTTCTGGCCGGCTTCCAGGCGCTGGTCCTGCCGGTATATTTCACCCTCCAGCAGCGGCCTGAGCTGCTCGGCCTGGTGCTCAGCTCGCTCGCCGTCGGGCTGCTGATCGGCGGCGGGACATACGCCGCAGCGGGCAGCCGGGGCCGGCGGCGTACCTGGTTCCTGACCGGAATGCTGATCACGATCGCCGGCTTCAGCACGATGGCGACGCTGGCGGGACCGTGGATCGTGCTCGGCGCCGCGGCCCTGATCGGGCTCGGCAACGGGCTGTTCGGCAGCCTGATCGGCGTGCTCATGGTCGAGCGGATCCCGGACGCGATGCGCGGTCGGGTGATGAGCCTCCAGAACGCACTGCTCACCCTCGCCCCGGCACTCGGCATGGGCGGTGCCGCGCTGCTGGTCGCGGAGTTCAGCGCCCGGACCGGCGCGGTCGTCCTCGCCGTCGTCTGGCTCATCACCGGCGTCGCCGCGATCGGCTCACGGGCACTGCGCGACCTGGAACCACGGCCGGCACCCGAGGCCGAACTAGTAGGCTGACCAGTAGGAGAAACGGATGAACAGCAGCGAAATCGCCCGGCTGGCCGGCGTCAGCGTCCGCGCCCTGCGGCACTACCACCAGGTCGGGGTCCTCCCCGAGCCGGCACGGCGGGCGAACGGCTATCGCGAGTACACGGTGAGCGACCTGGTGCTGCTGCTGCGCATCCGGCGGCTGGCCGAGCTCGGCATCCCCCTCGACGAAATTCCGCCGATGCTCAGCGCCAGCGGCCGGGACCACACGGTCCTTGAGGAGCTCGACCGCGAACTGGCCGACCAGATCGAGCGTCTCACCGCCCGCCGCGAGGTGATCGCCCAGCTTCGCGCCGCCCGAGCCGACCCGGACACGCCGCCGGAACTGGCCGGCCTACTCGCGAGCATTGGCGGCGGCGGGCCGGACCTGCCGCCACAGATGCTCAAACACGACCGCGAGGTGATGATGCTGCTGCACCACCTCTTGGACGACAAGGGCCGAACCGCGTTGACCGGGCTGCTCAGCCAGGTCACCGAGCCGGACCTGCTGGCGGCCATCACCGCGCTGACCGCCCGGTTCGCCGCGCTCGGGCCGGACACTGGCGATGAGGAGATCGACCGGCTGGTCGCCGACTACCACCTCGTACTGGGCCACCTGAGCTTCGACGGGTGGACAAAGGTGGATCCGCGGACCAATGCGCTGCTCACGTCGTACCAGGAAACGGTGTTGAATGGCACCCAGCGTGAGTTTCTCGCCCGGCTGGTCGGTGTCGACCAGCCGTGAACGACATCGCGCCGGGCGGACCGGTGCCGGCCTCGGTGAGGCGGGTCGTTCGGAGGGGCACCCGGTGCGTCGAGAAGCGATGACCGGGCGCCCCCGCCCATCTCCGTCAGCCGGTGACGGTCAGCGTGTCGATGTTGAACAGTGGACCGTCGCCGCCGCTGAACGTCAGGAACAGCGCGCCGGTGCCGTTGCCGTTGAGCGTGGTGGACACGGTCCGGAAGGTCTCCCAGCCGCCGGTGACCGGCACCTGCACCGTGCCCAGCACCGGTCCGGTCTGTGAGCCCGACCGGATGGTGATGGTGCCGCCGAGGCCGCCGGAGGAGATCACCGCGGAGAAGCCGGTGCGCCCCACCGTGCCGACGTGTGAGTAGCCGGCCCAGTAGCCGTTACGGACCCGGCCGAGGGTGTCGCCGCCGCTGGCGGTGGGCTTGGCGATGCGCTGGACCCCGTAGGAGGAGGTGTACGACTCTCCCTCGACGGTGCGCGCATCGCCGGCGAGCTCCTTGATCCGGACGTTGCGGAACGACACGTCGTCGCCGACGCCGTGGTTCTGCAGACCGATGTGACCCCGCAGGGTGCGGGACGCGTCGGTGTTCGTGAAGTCGTTGATCTTCCGGCCGTTCAGGAAGACCTGTACCCGCTCGCCCTGCACGAGCAGCTCGTAGGTGTTCCACGACCCGGGCGGGTTGAGGGCCGCGTCGCGGGCGGCGGCGTCGGCCGCCTTGCGGCGGTAGACGGAGCCGGTGGTGCGGTCGGCGGCGTCGGTGGCGTCGATCTGGATCTCGAACGCGCCGGAGTCGTACGAGCCGGGCGTCGACGTGGTCGGGTATCCGATCATGACGCCGGAGTTGTCGTCGCCGTCCATCATCCAGTCGAGCTTCAGCGAGTAGTCCCCGAACTGCTTGGCCGAGTACCAGAGGGTGCCGAACTCACCGTACGACCTCAGCGTGGCGTTGGAGTTGGTGAACCCGCCTCCGCCGGCCTGCGACCAGCCCGTGGTGGACCCGTTGTAGAGGGTGGTGTAGCCGTTCTCCGGCCGGCAGTCCTGCTTGGCGAAGCCGGCCGCGTACCGGATGCCGCCGAGCAGGTGGGCGCGGAAGCCGCTCTCGCCGAACGACGCGGCGGTGTGCCCGCCGCCGGTGTAGAACGAGCGCCCGTTGCCCACCGTCTTGCACCAGGCGATGGGGTGGTCGCCCATGGTGCCGCCCGAGAAGCTCGACTCGTCGAGACTGGCCAGCACGCGCACCGACGAGCGCGGGTTGGTGAGGTAGTTGTACCACTCGTCGGTGCGCGTCCAGGTCTTGCCGAGGTGCGCGGTGGCGGGGTGCGCACGGTCCTCCACCGTGATGTTCGCCTGCGTGATGGACGCGTGGTAGTCCAGCCAGGCACCCACGAGTTGCCCGTAGAACGGCCAGTTGTACTCGGTGTCGGCGGCCGAGTGGGTGCCGACGTAGCCGCCCCCGCCGTTGATGTACGACTCGAACGCGGTCTGCTGCGTGGCGTTCAGGACGTCGCCGGTGGTGTTGAGGAAGACGACCGCCTCGAACTGGGCGAGGTTGCCGGTGGTGAAGGCGTTGGCGTCCTCGGTGGTGGTGACGGTGAAGTTGTTCGCCGCGCCCAGGTCCCGGATGGTTTGCAGGCCGCTGGCGATGGAGGCGTGCCGGTAGCCGGCGGTCTTCGAGAAGACCAGCACCTGGTACGCCGGGTCGGCAGCCTGCGCGGGCGCCGCGCCGCCGGCTGCGGTGAGCAGCGCGGCCACGGCCACACCGATGATCATGCGTCTCATGGATGTCCTCCTTGAACCGGGCGAGGGACGTGACTTCGCGGGGGGAAGCGTCTGGGGCACCGGCCGGTGCGGCGACGCGGTGGGAGGGGAGCAGCCAGACCTGGTCGCCGTCGTGTCTGCCGGTTCAGGTGGTCACGGACTCAGCCGGTGACGACGACTTCACGGACCAAGACGTCGCTGGCGGGTGTCGTGGGATGGGTGTCGGTCACGCGCAGGGTGACGAAGTAGCGGCCCGGTTGGGCGTACCGGTGGCCGGGAGTGGCCCCGGTCGCGGTCGTGCCGTCGCCGAAGTTCCATGACCAGGAGGCAACGGCGCCGTCGGGGTCGGCGGAGCCGCGGGCGTCGAAGGCGACGGTGCGCGGGTCGCCGTTGGTGGGGGTGGCCGTGAACGACGCGGTGGGTGCGGTGTTGCCGCCCGCTCCGGTGCCGGTACGGAGCATGCGGGTGCGGTAGCGGGTGTAGCTGGGGTAGTCGCCGGCCATCCAGACCACGTCCAGGGCACCGCCGTGGGGCAGGCCCCATGGGGAGAACGGCCGCATGTTCGGTTCGGTGGAACCGGCGGTGATGGCTTCGGTGCTCCAGTTGGTGCCGCCGTCGGGGGTGGTCCACCGTTCTATCTCGAAGACCCCGTCGACCTGCCGGGACATGAGCACCACCGACGGGTTGTCGTGGTCGAGGGTGATGCCGCCGGAGTAGTTGGGCTCGGCCGGGTCACCGCTGATCGTCCCGCCGGCCGCGGTGAGTTCGCGGTCGAACCAGCCGGTGCCGGTCCAACGGGCGTAGCGGTACCGGTGGTCGGCGTCGGTGGGGAAGGTGGCGTACGTGATGACCGGGTGGCCGGAGCTGTCGATGGCGATGTCGTGGATCCAGGCCTTGGCGCCGTGCGTCGCGGCGTCGTACACCTTGGTCGCCTGCGCGGGTGTCACCGCGGTGCCCATCGGTCCGATGCGGGTGCCGTCGGCCCGATAGAGGCTGCCCGCCCGGTAGTACATGTAGTAGATGCTGGTTCTGAGGTTGCGCGGGTGCGCCTCGGTGAAGGCGAAGTGAATGGTGTCGCGGCCGTTGGCGGCGACCTTGACGTAGGGCCGGTGCCCGGGTACGGAGATCAGCCGGGTGGCCGTCGTCCACCGGTCGCCGCCGTTGGTGGTGGAGTAGGCCGGGTTGAAGTCCCCGCCGCGCCAGAACAGGTACAACCGGTTGTCCTCCCCGGACAGTTGTACCGGGTTGGGGTAGGTGTATCCGTGAGTGCCGGCGGTGTTCGTGGGCACCTGCTTGATCGGCTCCCAGGCGGAGACGTCCTCGGACTTCGCCGACCGGCGGTAGTACATGGCCGAACCGCCGTGGGCGGACCAGAAGACGACGACCCTCCGGTCGGGGCGGATCACGATGGCCGGGTTGTTGTGGTCGTCGATCTGGAATCCGGTGGTCACCACCGACGTGGTGCGACGCCCGGTCGCGTGGTCGTACATCGCCACCCGGATCTCGCCGTTGGAGGTGATGAAACCGAGGTAGGTACGCCGGTGACTGCCGTGGTAATACACCCCACGGGGGTCGGCGAACCAGCACCAGGCACCACTGTCGGCCAGTTCGGTGCGGGGGGCGGAACCGGCCGCTTGCGCGGCCGAGGGGTCGGCGTCCGCCCCGGCCGGCTGACTGCCCGGACAGCTGACCAGGAGAAGCAGCACCGCCGCGGCGGTGACCAGGAGCCGCCGCGGCAGCCCCGACGTCTGTCGCGCATCAACCATCGCCACCACCGACTCGAGAACTGGCCCCGCCTTCCCATCCCGATCAGGAAAGCGCTTTCCTGTTGCAGTTTATCCGCTCTGCTTTCCGTAGGGAAGCATCGATGTCTGGCGCCGTTCAGCAGAGCGGCAGGGGGAGGCATGTCCGCAGGGCTGCGGGCCCGCACCACTTGCGTGCCGAACCTGCCCGCAACCGCATGCGTGGTACACAGGCACGGCCGCAGCTGCCGACCGTTACTTGGTCACCACCTGTCCTGCCGGCTCGGCACTGGACAGCAGCGCATCCTGAGCCTCTCGCCAGGCGGGGTCGCCCGGGATCAGCTGCGTCCGCAGGTACCCGCCGGTGAGGCGGGCCACCGCCTCGACGCGTGCCGGGTTCTCGTCGGAGGTCTCGGCGGCGTCGAACCCCGAAATCCCCCCGAGCATGTGCTCTGCGCCGTAGACGGTGAGAAGGGTCTTGGGTGCCGGTGCGAGCCGGTACGGGTCGGTGTGCCACGGCGAGCCGAGCACGGTGAGGTGCGGTGAAGGGTCGTTGTCGCCCGCCACCACGAGGGCGGGGGCGGTCATGGTGGAGAAGTCGGTGGTCAGGAGGAAGGGATAGTGCCGGGCGGCCGTGGCGCTGAGCGCCTCGCCTCCGCGGCCCGGGGCGGCGAGCAGGGCGCCGGTGATGATGCGCAGGTCGCGAACGTCCACCGTCTCGCCGGTGCTCGGGTGGTTGAACCGGGCGCCGAGCAGCAGGCTGGCCGTGTGTCCACCCATGGAGTGCCCGACGACGGCCACCTTGCCGTGGTCGATCCGGCCGGCGATCTGCGGGACAGCGGCTTCCAGCTTGGCGAGGGCGTCCAGGATGCGAGTCATGTCCAACGCGCGTTCACGCCAGAACAACGGCGCTTCCGGATGGTCCCTGAGGCCTGGGTGCCCTTTCAGGGTGGCCGAACTCAGGTGGGTGGGTTGCACGACCACGAAGCCCCGGGCGGCGAAGTGCTGGACGAGCGGGAGGTAACCGTGGAGCGAGGACAGGTTGTTCGACGGTCCCTGCCCGTGCGACATCAGCAGTAACGGCAAGTCATGACCGGTGGCCGGCGCCGTCACACGCACCTGTAGGTCGACGGGTCGCCCCGGTGCGGGCAGGACAACGGGACTGACGGAAACCACGACCGCCGGGGCGGTCGACGAGCCGGTAATCGAGTTGGGCGTCATGTGGAGCTACTTTCTGTGCGTGCCGGGCCGTGGGTCGGACCGAGCGCGGTGAGCCCGGGCGGGTGGCCGGACGCTCGCTCGTTGCGGCGCGTGTCCGGCACTGGCTCTGTGGGTGGCTCTCCGGCTCAGGCGGCCGGTCGGCGGCGCCGGGCCGCGTCGAGCAGGGCGGGCGGAGTGTCGGGACGGCAGTCAGGAGTGTCGGAACGACAGTCAGGGGCGTCCCGGGCAGCGTCCTGAGCCTGGCACAATGAAGTGGAGCATGGTTCCAATTCAGGATACGGAACGCTGCTCCGTTTGGCCAGGTGGGTGGATGTGACGGGTAGCACGAACGTCCGCCGAGCTGAAGGTTGCCAGTGGTACCCGGGTACCAGCGGCGGCCGGGAAGTGTCGACCGCGGTACCACGATCCGTGCAATGCGCCTCCCTAGCGTGGTGAGCATGATTGAGGTACGCGAAGTAACCAAGCGATACGGTGCGAAGACGGTCGTCGACCGCCTGTCGTTCACCGCGAAGCCCGGACAGGTCACCGGCTTCCTCGGCCCCAACGGCGCCGGCAAGTCGACGACCATGCGGATGATCGTCGGCCTCGACGCGCCGAGTTCCGGCGACGTGCTGGTCAACGGAAAGCCGTACGCGTCGTCGAAGGCGCCGCTGCGCGAGATCGGCGTGCTGCTCGAGGCCAAGGCCGCGCACCCCGGCCGGACGGCGGTCAGCCACCTCCTGTCCCTGGCCCGTACGCACGGCATCCCGCGCTCTCGCGTGGACGAGGTGCTCGACCTGGCCGGGCTCTCGGCCGTCGCCCACAAGCGGGTCGGCGCGTTCTCCCTCGGGATGGGCCAGCGGCTCGGCATCGCCGCCGCCCTGCTCGGTGACCCGGCCGTGGTGATGCTTGACGAGCCGGTCAACGGACTCGACCCCGAGGGGGTCCTCTGGGTGCGTAAGCTGCTCACCGGCCTGGCCGCCGAGGGCCGCACCGTGATGTTGTCCTCGC
The DNA here is from genome assembly GCF_003626595.1 of Micromonospora endolithica. Taxonomy (GTDB): domain Bacteria; phylum Actinomycetota; class Actinomycetes; order Mycobacteriales; family Micromonosporaceae; genus Micromonospora; species Micromonospora endolithica. The sequence goes on from NZ_RBAK01000004.1 coordinate 137,320, forward strand.
ACCTGATGAGCGAGGTCTCGCTGATCGCGGATCACCTGGTCATCGTGGGCCGGGGCAGACTGCTGGCCGACACCACCGTGGCCGACCTCGTGACCGCCGAGGGCGTCCGGGTCGTCACTCCCGCCCCCGACGCGCTACGCACGACGATTGCCGGCCCGGGTGTCACGGTCACCTCGACCGGCGCCGAGGAACTGCTCGTCGCCGGCGCCTCCGCCCGCGTGATCGGGCTGGCCGCAGCCGCTCGCGGCATCCCACTGTTCGAACTCACCCCGCAGAACGCCTCGCTCGAAGAGGCGTTCATGGACCTGACCCGCGACGCTGTCGAATACGAGGCCTCCCGATGAAGATCACCCCTGGTGGCGTGGTTGCCGCCGAATGGACCAAGTTCTCCTCGCTGCGCTCCACCTGGATCACGACCGGCATCTCCGCCTTCCTCCTGGTCGCCTTCGGCATGATCGCTTCGGCTTCCTTCTCGGGCGACGGCCTGAACTCGATCGACCTGGCTCTGTCCGGCAGCACCCTGGCCGCCCTGTCCGTGGGCGTACTCGGCGCGCTGCTGGGCGCCGGCGAATACACCACCGGCATGATCCGGGCGACCCTCGCCGCGGTGCCGCGCCGGTTGCCGGTGCTGTGGTCGAAGAGCCTCGTGGCGGGGGCGGCCGCCTTCGTCACGATGACCGCCGGCGCCTTCGCCGCCTTCGCAGCGGGGTCGGCCGTGCTCAACGACAAGGTCGGCAGCCTGGGCCTCGGCGACGACGGGGTACTGCGGGCCCTGTTCGGCGCCGGCCTCTATCTGGGCCTGGTCGCGGTGCTCGGCGTCGCGCTCGGCATGCTCGTCCGCTCCAGCGCCGGCGCGATCGCGATCCTGGCCGGCCTGCTGCTGATCGTGCCCGGTCTGGCCGCGCTGCTGCCGGACTCGATCTCCGAGGCCATCACCCCGTACCTGCCGAGTAACGCCGGCAGTGCCGTGATGGCGCTGACCCAGGGGGACGGCACCCTGGCGCCATGGGCCGGTCTCGCGGTCCTCGCCGGGTATGTGGTCGTGGCGCTCGCGGCGGCGGCGTATCGGCTCAAGACGACCGACGCGTAAGCGTGCGAGGGGAGAATCGGTTGATGAGCACGCAGGGAGGGCTGGTGGACCGGCAGGCGCGGTGGCGGGCCTTCGACCGGCGCCGCCCGTGGGTCATGGACACCCTGGTGGCCGTACCGATCGTGCTCTTCAGCATCCCCAACATCATCGAAGATCCCCTGTCGGCGACGATCGCGACCCTGGTCTTGCTGCCGCCGCTGTACTGGCGGCGGCGGTACCCGTTCCCGGCGTTCCTGGTCACCGCGGCCACCGAGGTGATCCAGGGACTGCTGGGCGTCGGCGTCGGCGCCGGGGTGATCCTGCTCGTGATGCTGTACGGGGTGGCCTCCCGTGGTTCGTGGCGGGCGCTGGCCTGGGCCTCCGGGATCACCCTCGCGCTGCTGGTCGCCGAGATCTACCTGTTCGACCCGGCGCCGGAGAACCGCATGATCACGCTGCTCCTGGTGATCGGCATGTCGGGAGCCGCGGTCGCATCGGGCGTCGCGGTGCGCACCCGCCGGGCGTACCTCATCGCCCTCGAGGACCGCGCCGCCCGCCTGGAAGTCGAGCGGGATCAGCGGGCCCGCCTCGCCGTCGCCGAGGAGCGAGCCCGGGTGGCCCGCGAGATGCACGACATCGTCGGCCATCACGTCTCGGTCATCGTGGGCCTGGCCGACGGCGGCGCCGCGCTCGCCACCGCGCGGGCCGAGCAGACCGCCGAACCACTCAGGTTGATCGGTGACACCGGCCGGCAGGCGCTGTCCGAGTTGCGCCGGGTGCTGGGCGTGCTGCGCGATTCAGACGCCGATCCGCAGCTGAGCCCGCAGCCCGGCATCGACGATCTCAACCGGCTGCTGCCGAGCGTGCGGGCGGCCGGACTGCCGGTCACCTACTCCACATCGGGCGAGCTGCACACCCTCGGCCGGGGCGTGCAGCTCGCGGTCTACCGCATCGTTCAGGAAGCTCTCACCAACACCCTCAAACACGCGGGACGCGGCGCGTCCGCGACCGTCACTCTCGCTGCCTGCGACGGAGAGGTACGGGTACGCGTTCAGGACAACGGCCGTGCCGTACCGGCTCCGCCACGCCACGGCCTGCTCGGCATCCGCGAACGCGCCGCCATGTACAGCGGGGTGGTGACCGCCGGCCCGGCCCAGCGGGGCTGGCTCGTCGACGTCGTCCTCAAGGAGCCCTCATGATCACCGTCCTGATCGCCGACGACCAGCAGTTGCAACGAATGGGCTTCAGGATGCTGCTCGACGGCACCCCCGACATCACCGTGGTGAGCGAGGCCGCCACCGGCGCCGAGGCGGTGCGGAAAGTCGAGCAGACCCGGCCCGATGTGATGCTGATGGACGTGCGCATGCCCGGCATGGACGGCATTGAGGCCGCCCGGCGCATCACCGCGGCCGGCTCACGCACCCGTGTGCTGATCCTGACCACATTCGACCTGGACGAATACGTCTACGCCGGACTGCGCGCCGGAGCCAGCGGCTTCCTGCTCAAAGACGTCCGCCCCGAGGAACTGATCGCCGGTATCCGCGCCGTCGCGAGCGGAGACTCGGTGGTGGCGCCCAGCCTGACCCGCAAGCTGATGGACGCCTACCTCCAGCATCCGGAACCGACCACACATGCCGACCCCCGCCTGACCACACTGAGTGAGCGAGAGCGAGAGGTCCTCGAAGCGATCGGCCAGGGCGCCACCAACACCGAGATCGCCGAACGCTTCACCCTCACCGAATCCACGGTGAAAAAGCATGTCGGACGCGTCCTGGCCAAGATCGGAGCGCGAGACCGGATCCAGGCGGTCATCTTCGCGTACGACAACGGCCTGGTCGAACCGCGTGCCTGAGCACCTACTGTCGGGCCCATTCGTGGTCGGGCCCGCCGCCGACCCCTGAACTCGCCCCTGGCTAGCGGACGCGAAGCCCGGCGACGAGGAGGTCGACCAGGCGGCGTGCGTCGTAACGGGGATCGTTGCCCGCGCCGATGCAGAGATTGCCGACGCCACGCAGCAGTCCGTAGGCGTTCGTGTCGGGGCGGATCTCGCCGGCGGCGACGGCGGCGTCGAGGATCTGGTCGCAGACCGGGACGAGCCGGTCGAGGAAGTAGGCGTGCAGGGTCTGGAAGGCGGCGGCGTCGGACTGTAGCGCTGCGGCGAGACCGTGCTTGGTGACCAGGAAGTCGACGAAGAGGTCGATCCACCGCGCCAGGGCGGCGTACGGCGTGTCGCTGTCGGCCAGAAGGGCCGGTCCCGCCTCCGCGCACGCCTCGATCTGGTGCCGGTAGACGGCGACGATGAGGTCGGCCCGGGTGGGGAAGTGGCGGTAGATCGTCCCCACGCCGACGCCCGCCCGTACGGCGATGTCCCGCACGGGGACGTCGACGCCGGAGGTGACGAACGCCGCGGCGGCGGCGTCGAGCAGGGCCCTCTCGTTGCGCCGGGCGTCGGCCCGCTTGCGCGGGACCGGTTGCTCCGAGCCGCTGTCGAAGTCGGCCACGTCGCGTTACCTCCGTCACTCCACTTGGCAAACGGAACGCCGTTCCGTATGTTTGTTTATCGGAACAGCGCTCCGCTTGCTCAGCATACTGACCGGACGGGCCACCACCAAACCGTGCACCGCCGGACGTCTGTAGGGAGAACACTCATGCAGTACCGCACCTTGGGCCGCACTGGTGTGCAGGTCAGCACCCTCGTACTCGGCGCGATGAACTTCGGCAAGATCGGCAACACCACCCAGGACGACGCCACGGCCATCGTCGACGCAGCGCTCGAGGCGGGGATCAACCTCATCGACACCGCCGACGCCTACAGCGGCGGCCAGTCCGAGGAACTGGTCGGCAAGGCCATCGCCGGCCGCCGGGACGACGTCGTCCTGGCCACCAAGGCGACCCTGCCGATGGGCGACGAGCGCAACCAGCGGGGCGGCTCGCGTCGCTGGCTGGTCACCGCGCTGGAAAACAGCCTGCGTCGGCTCGGCGTCGATCACGTCGACCTCTACCAGATGCACCGGTGGGATCCGACGACCAGCGACGACGAGACGCTGTCGGTGCTGACGGACCTGCAGCGGGCGGGCAAGATCCGCTACTTCGGGTCCTCGACCTTTCCGGCCTACCGCATCGTGCAGGCGCAGTGGGCCGCCCGCGAGGGACGTCTGAGCCGTTACGTGACCGAGCAGCCGAACTACTCGATCCTGCAGCGTGGCATCGAGACCCACGTGCTGCCCGCGACGCAGGAGTACGGCATGGGCGTGCTCGCCTGGAGCCCACTGGCGTCGGGCTGGCTGTCCGGCGCGATCCGCGCCGGACAGGAGATCAGCACGAACCGCTCGGGCTTCATGCAGCAGCGCTACGACGTCGGCATCCCCGCCAACCGCGCCAAGCTCGACGCCGTCGAGCAACTCGCCACCGTTGCCGACGAGGCCGGCCTCAGCCTGATCCAGCTCGCGCTCGGCTTCGTCACCGCACACCCGGGCGTGACCAGCGCGATCATCGGCCCCCGCACGACGGACCACCTCCGCTCGCAGCTCGCCGCCGCGGACACGGTGCTCTCGGCCGACGTGCTGGACGCGATCGACGCGATCGTGGCTCCCGGCGTCGACCTCGCCGCCCACGAGAAGAACGACACCCCGCCCGCTCTGCTCGAGCCGGCGCTGCGCCGCCGCTGATCGATCGGCACATCGGTGACCAGGCGGCAGCCGGACGTACGCCCGCACGTGCGTCTGCCGCCTGACACGCCGCACACAGTTGGGCCACCCCTGACAACCGGCGAGACGAGGGCGCACCGCCATGTCACGTCGTGTCCGACCTCGCGCCGACAGGAGGAATTCCGCCACCGGAACCGCGTACGTCGGCGGCACGCAGCGATCTGAACACCTTTGTGCGCTGCTTTTCACCTCAGCCGTGTTACTGGCGCTATGTCTCGGCTGCGCCGTCTTCTGGCTATACCACCGGGGCGGGGGTGGTGGGGTGGGTGGCGAGCGCAAAGGGGGGCCTTCCCCGCCGGCTGCGCAAGAGCTGATGCGACGGGGCGCTGGTCGCGTCGGGATGCTGCTCCGTTCGCCTGTTGACGATTGCCCGAACATCGCCCAGATCCGACGGCCAGGTCCCATCCATTCGTCGCCGTGGAGGTCTGTGCGGGAGGGCTGGCCCCTTCACCATCAGAAGGCGACGGGTGATTTATTGGGTTTCAGGATGTCCTTCCGTCCTTTTGATGACCGGTCCCTTCTGTGCATTACGGTGCGATGTCGGGAAGAAAAATCTGCTTCCCGACGCGGCTGATAAAGACAAGATCTGACATCGGCACCTTCGACATTCGACGGGGCTTTCGATATAGTGCCATCAATCCCCTCGGAGTGTGCTGGAAAGCGTCTGAGCTGCGTGATGACACCTGGGCTGGAAAATGCGTCAACGAGCCCGCGCTTCGTCGGGCGGCGACCACAGTTGGCGCGTATCGGGAGAGCCCGGGCCGCCGCGCTCAGCCGCGGCCGGCAGATGGTCTGCGAGGTGGTCGGAGAGCCGGGCATCGGCAAGACCCGGCTCGTCCGCGAGGCCCTGCAGCGGTACGTCCCCACCGTCCCCTGGGCCGTCGGGACCTGCGCGCCGGATGAGCGAGGAGTCCCCTTCCACGTGTTCCGGCACGCCTTCACCGAGGGGCGACCACCCCGACGCGGGCTCAGCGCCGAGCGTTCCAGCGCGGCGACCGAGGAGATCTGGGCGGATTCCGCCGCCGCGGTGCCACCGCCGCCGGCCCAGGCGTCGGACGCCCAGCGGTTCCGGACCTACCAGCTGGCCCGCCGGCTCATCGGCCTGGCTGCCCGGGACGGCCTGGTACTGGTCCTCGACGACCTGCACTGGGCCGACGCCTCCTCTACCGGGTTGATCACCCACCTGTTGCGGTACCCGGTGCCCGCTCCGCTGCTGCTCGTGCTCGTCTATCGCCCGCGGCAGACCGCGACTCCGATGCCTTTCGGCCCACCGGACTCCGACGGACGTGCCGCCGCGGAGCCCACGTCCCGCGATCGGATCGAACTCCGGCCCCTCAGCCTCGCCGAGGCCGCGCTTCTGTACCCCCACGTCGACGAGGCGGAGCTACGCGCCCGGTACGACCTGACCGGCGGCAACCCCGGTTACCTGGCGGCGCTGCCGGGCGAGCCCACTCGGCACGGCGGCGAGTCGATCCGCGAACCGCGGCGAGTTCGGCTCTCCGATGCGGCGGTGGCCGTGCTGCGGCGAGAGTGGACAGACCTGCCCTCCGTCGAGCGCGACTGCCTGCGTGCCGCGGCGATCTTCGATGCGCCCTTCACCACAGACCTGCTCGCCGAGGTCGCACGGGTGCCGACGGCACTGGCGGTCGAAGTTGGTTGGCGGTTGGCCCGACGTGACCTGATTCGCCATGTTCCGGGTGCCGGACGTTTCGCCCTCCGGCATCCGGTGCTGCGGATGGCGGTCAGCCAGGACACCGACCAGGCGTGGTGGATGGAGGCCTCCGCACGGGCACTCACCGCGCTGGTCGAGCGGGGCGCGCCCGCCACGGACCAGGTCCGCTACGCGCTGCGCCTGCTCACCCTGCCGAACGGCCGGTGGGTCGAACCCTGCGTCGACGTGCTGTTACGGGCCGCCCAGGAGACCCGCCGGGAAGCACCGGAGCTGGCCGTCCGTTGGTTGCGGCTGGCCCTGCGGGCGCTGCCGCCCGCGGCCGGGTCGACGCGGCGTCGAGACGTGTCGTTCACCCTGGCCCAGATCATCGGGGAGTCGGGTGAACTGGCCGAGAGCAGGGCCCTGCTCCAGGAGATCGTGCCGCTGTTCCCCGCCGATTCCCAGGGGCGTCGGGCTCGGGCGGTGGCCCATTGGGCACGGGTGGAACGCCTGCTCGGCAACTACGCGGAGGCGGCGGCGATCAGCCGTCGGGAGCTGGCCGTGCTCCCGGACGGCGCCGGACCTGCCGGCGGTGACCGGCTCGCCACCGAGATCGGCGTCGCCGGCATCCTGGCCGGCCGACCCATGGTCGGGTCGCCCGACGCGCCGCCCATGCAGCCTGGCGGCTCCGGCGCGGACCGCGCCGGCCTGCTGGCCGTCCGCAGTCTGGCCGCCGCCCACGACGGGGCGCTCGACGCTGCCCGGGGACTGCTCGACGCCGGCACCAAGATCATCGACTCGCTGCCGGACCGGGACGTCCGGGACCATCCCGACTGCCTGACGGCGCTCGGCCTGACCGAGCTGTACCTGGAACGGCAGGCCGACGCGGTGCGGCACCTCGACCGGGGACTGAACCTGGTGCGTGCCTCGCGCCGGGACGACGGGTTGTGCCAGCTGCTGCTCGGCCGCAGTCAGGTGGCCTACCACGCTGGCCAGCTAGCCACCGCCATCGATCTGGTCACCGAGGCGGGTATCGTCGCCCGACGCATCGGCAGCCCTGACCTGCTGAGCTTCGCCCTGGCGTTCGAGGCGGAGGCGACGGCGTGGCGCGGGGGCCCCCGGGACGACGACCGGGCGGTGGCGCTCGCGCGCAGCGCCGCCGGACTCGCCACCGACCTCGCCACCTGGAGTGGTCGTACCGCCGCCACCGCGCTGGCGACCGCGGCGTTGCTGGCCGGAGATCCGGCGACCTGTGCCGAACTGGTGCGCTCGGCCGGCGGCGACAGCCGGCTGAGCCGCCTGCAGAGCACCCTGCGGCCGAGGTGGTACGAGCTGCTCTGCGCCGCCGCGCTCGCCGAGGGCGAGATGGCCGACGCCGAGCGGCTGGCGCGGATGGCGATGGTCGAGGCGGATCAGGTCGGCCTGGTCGGGCAGCGGGGCTACGCCGAGTCGGCGTACGGCGAGGTGCTACTGGCCCGCGGCGAGGTCTCGGTGGCGTTGCATCACCTGGAGACCGCGGCTGATCTGTTCCGCGTCAGCGGGATGGTGCTGCGGCGCAGCCTGGCGCTGGCCTCCCTGGCCCGGGCGGCCGAAGCCGCGGGTCGGAGTGGCCCGGCGGCGCTCGCCCGCCGCCGGGCGCTGGAACTGGCCGGGTGGTGCGGGACGGAACGGGTCGGCCTGCGACTGGCCCGTCCGGCCGGCCCACGTGAGGCCGCCGCGCTGACCGACCGGGAGTGGCGCATCGCGCAGCTCGCGGCGACCGGGGCCACCAGCCGGCTGATCGGCCGGCAGCTCCATATCAGCCCCCGCACGGTGGAGGCGCACCTGACGCGGATCTACCGCAAGGCGGGCGTCGCTTCCCGGTCGGGTCTGGTCGCCTGGGTCGCCCGGCTCGATGACACCGATCGGTGACCGCGATCCGGGCCGGATGACACCGATCGCGGCAACGCCGGGGGGTCGGGCAGCACGAGGCCGCGCCGCCACCAGCGGTGAATCCACAAGCGCTCACATACTCGAACCCACCGGGCGCGACTCTCGTGAACGGCGGTGGATGGAGGACGAGATGCTGGGCAGAAGATCCGTCAGGAGTCCGCGCGCCCGCACCGCGTCGATGCCGGCGACGCCGTTGGTCGCCGCGGTGGCGCTGCTCGCGCTGGCCGGTTGCGGTGGCGAGCCGGTGGACGCGGCCACCCCGGAGGTCGCCGCGTCGGCTGCCTTCGGACCGGATCGCGCCGCGCTGGTGCTCACCGCCTTCGACCAGGCCGACTCGGCCGCGTCCGTGGCCGGTGACATCGAGGCGTTGAAAACACAGGAGGTGTCGCCCTCGCTGGACCTCAGCATCGCCGCGGTCCGCCGGTCCGCCTACAACCAACGTCCCCAACCGTCCTTCCAACACATCAACCCGGTCTTCGCGGTGCCGGCCGGGGAACCGACCTGCTTCCTCGCCACGGCCACCCTGAGGCTGACCGGCTCGGAACTGGCCCCCACCGACGTCAGTCAGTTCGTGCTCGACGCGGACGGCCAGTGGAAGCTCAGCCACAACGTCCAGGTCACCCAGCCGGCCCTGGTGACGGCTCGGAGCATCGGCGGCCGACCTGCCACGTCCGGCGGCACCGCCCTGGACGTCACCAGCCGGAAAGCCCTCGCCGCCGAGGTGTTCGCCCGCAGCATCGGGTCGACGACCAGCAACCGGTCCCTCGTCGCATCGAGCCCGCTGCTGGACGGCCAGTTCGCCGGCGGTTGGGAGGTCTACGGGCAGCAGCTCGCCGGCGTCGGCGCCGAGGTGCGACGGACGATGGACCGGGCGGAGTGGTCGGACTGCGCGGTCGCGGTACCGACCGGCACGCTGACCTTCCTGACGCTTCACGTCACCGACACGCTCAGTCCCGCACCCGGGGGTCCGGCCACCGTCCGGCTGGAGCCGCAGAGCCCGGACCTGATCGCCGCCGGCCGTTCCACCGCGGTGCGCGGGAAGTCGATCCAGGTCACGCGGGTGGAGACGTTCCTGCTGCTCGTGCCGGCGCAGACCGTCGGCACCTCGCTGCTGGGGCTCAACGACACCGCGTTGACCGTCACCGCGAGCTGATCCCGTCACCGAACACCGGCGGTGCCGCCGACGGCAGAAACCGGTGACATCGCTGGGGGATCGACCATCCGACCGCGACGATGGTGGCAGCCGTGATCAGGGCGGGACCGGCGGTGCCGCGGTCCGGCCATCAGGCTCGGGAGGAACCATGTGGCGTCCGCGCTTCCGATCGGACTACCTGCCGGTGCGGCTACCCGACGGTCCGCTCATGGTGCTGGGAGAGACCCGCAGTCTGCTCGTCGACGACCCGGTGGCCGGGGAGTTGGCCGACCAGCTCGACGGTGTCGCGCCGCTGGCCGACGTGGTCGCCCGGCTGGCCGTCCGGCATCCGGTGGCCGCCGTCGCCACCGCGCTGGCCCGGCTGCGCGACCACGGCCTGTTGGTCTCCGGTCCGGCGCGCACCTCGCCGGCCGAGGCCGCCGGCTGGGACGCCCGGGGTGTCCCGCCCGAGGCCGGGCAGCGGTGGATGGCCGGGGGTGCGGTCACGATCGTGGACCTCGGTGCGCCCCGGGTGGCCGAGACCGCCGAGGCGCTGCGTGCCCTCGGCATCGCCGCGACGGTGGTCGGAGCGGACACCTCCGATCCGGGCCCGGACGCCGCCCAGGTGCTGGTGCTGCCGTCGTCGATGCTCGACCCCCGGCTGGCGGTGGTCAACGACCGCCACCTGGCCGCCGGTCGCGCCTGGACACTGGCTCGACCGCACGGCAACGTCGTCTTCCTCGGGCCGCACCTGGTGCCGGGCCGCACCGGCTGTTGGGTCTGCCTACGGCAGCGTTGGCAGGAGAACGACCAGGTGAACGCCTTTCTCGGCGGGCAGGGCCTGGCCGGTCCGCTGCCGCAGCCGGGTCGGGCGACCCTGCCCGGGCTGGCCACCATGGCCGCCGGGCTGCTGGCGGCCGAACTCGCCGTGCTCGCCGTGCGGGGCACGTCGCCCCGGCTCACCGGCCGGATGGTTGCCCTGGACACCCGGGACCTGAGTTCCGAGAGCCATCAGCTGGTACGCCAGCCGCAGTGTCCCGCCTGCGGCGACCCGGACCTCGTCCGCAAGGCCGATCCGCGGATCGACCTGCCACCGAGCGGCGCCCAGCCCAGCCTGGGCGGGGATTTCCGCACCCGGGAGCCGGCCGAGGTGTACGCCTCGCTCGCCCACCACGTCAGCCGGTACCTGGGCGTGGTGAGCCGGCTGACGTCGTTGGAGGAGGTCGACAACGGTGTCACCCACACCTACTCCGCGGGGCACAACTTCGCCCAGCCCCGGGAGTTGGCCGCCCTGCGCCGCAACCTGCGCGGCCAGAGCGGCGGCAAGGGCCGGACCGACCTGCAGGCCCGACTGAGCGCGGTCGGGGAGGCGGTGGAGCGCTACTGCGGAGTGTGGCGCGGTGACCGTCCGGTGCATCGGGCGTCCTACCGGCAGCTCGGTCCGGACCGCGCGGTGCACCTGCGGGAGCTGCTGCTGTTCTCCGAGCGCCAGTACGCCGACCGGAAGCGGCTCAACCGCGACCTCGGCCACCTGCACCGCGTCCCCCGCCCGCTGTCCGACCAGGTGGAGCTGGACTGGACCACGGGTTGGTCGCTGACCCGGGGAACGCCACGCGAACTGCCCGCCGTGCACTGCTGGTACGGGCATCCGGAACTGACCGGACTGGGGGTGTGCTCGGCCGACTCGAACGGCTGCGCGGCCGGCAGCACCGTGTCCGAGGCGATCCTGCAGGGCTTCTGCGAGCTGGTGGAGCGGGACAGCGTGGCCCTGTGGTGGTACCACCGCACCCGGATGCCCGGGGTGGACCTGGCCTCGTTCGCCGACCCCTGGGTCGCCGCCTGCGTCGACCATCACGCCACCGGCCTGCGCCGCGAGCTGTGGGCGCTCGATCTGACCGCCGACCTCGGCGTGCCCACGTTCGCCGCGGTGTCCCGGCGGACCGATGGCGGCCCGGAGGACGTCCTGGTCGGCTTCGGCGCGCACCTGGACGCGCGGGTGGCGCTGATCCGGGCGCTCACCGAGGTCAACCAGTTCCTGCCCGCTCTCGGGGAACCGACCTCGGCACGCCATCGGTACGGTGTCGACGATCCGGACACCGCGCGTTGGTTCGGCACGGTGCGGGTGGCCGAGCAACCGTGGCTGTCCCCGGATCCCACCCGGGCGCCGCGCACCGCCGCGGACCATCGGGTGCTGGCCACCGGCGACGTCGGGGACGACGTTCGCCTCTGTGTCGGCCTGGCGGAGCGGGCCGGCCTGGAGGTGATCGTCGTCGATCAGTCCCGCCCGGATGTCGATCTGGCGGTGGTGAAGGTCGTCGTGCCCGGACTGCGGCACTTCTGGCGGCGCCTCGGCCCCGGCCGGCTGTGGGACGTCCCGGCCCGCCTCGGCCGGGTCCCGCGGGCCGCCGACGAGACGTCAGCCAATCCGCTGAACGTCTTCTTCTGAGGAGCCGGCGTTTCCGGCCCGCCGGGAACGTGGGAGGGATGTGGAGATGACCACCACGGTGGGCCCGGTCGACCGGCGGTCGCCATGAGTGGCGCCGTCGGTGGTCCGCCGATCCAGGAGTCGTACCGGCTGCGCCGCGACGCGGACCTGCGGCTCGGTGAGGACGGCTCGCTGACCCTGCGCCAGACCCGCTTCCAGCTCACCCTGGAGCAACCAGGAATGGGCCGGCGGGGGCTGCTGCTGCGCCTCGCCGACGACTGGGTCAGCGATGTCGACGTCGGCCGGTTGGTCAGTGGCCTGGAGGGAGAGAGCCGCGTGCTGCCGGCGCAACTGTTGCTGCGCCGGTTGCTCGCCCATTCCTGGTTGGAACGCCGCGTCCAGGTCGAGCAACGGCCGCTGCTCGACCTGATGCCCACCGGCCTGGGCCGGGGCAGCCTGCCGGAGAACCGCCGGCACCTTCCCGGGGTCCGCTACCGGCTCTCCCGGTTCGCCGTCCTCCAGCACGAACGGGACATGCTCGTGGCCGCGTCGCCGCTGAGCGCCCTCACGGTCGGCTGCGTCGACGCCGCCCTCGGCGCGGTGCTGGCCGCCGCCGCGCCGGGTGTCGGCGCCGAGACCGTGGCTCGCCTGCTCGGTGTGCCGCCGGAGGCCGCCGGTCGGGTGCTCGACGAGTTGGCCACCGCCCGGATTCTGGTCACGGACGCCGAGTTCGAGGCGGAGCGCGACGACGCGCCGCTGGCCTACTGGTCGCCGGAGGAACTGCGGCTGCACCACCGCTCCCGGGTGGGCGGGCACGCGCTGCCGGTGGGCGGCACCTACCGGCTGCGGGAGCGCTTCGGCCCGCAACCGCTGCGCCGCCGGTACGACGGGAGCCGGGCGATCGAGCTGCCGCTGCCGGACCTGGCGACGATCGCGAAGGCCGACCCCGGGTTCGGGCAGGTCGTCGCCGAGCGGCGCTCGGTGCGCGAACACGACGCCGTGCCGCTGGCCGTGGAGCGGCTGGCGGAGTTCTTGTACCGGTCCCAGCACACCGTCGCCGTCGGGGAGGCCGGCGGACAGGAGATCGGCCACCGACCCTATCCGGGCGGCGGCGGGGTCTACGAGCTGGAGATCTATCCGCTGGTCGCGCGCTGCGCCGGGCTCGACCCCGGCCTCTACCACTACGACGCGGTCGGGCACCGGCTGGAGCCGGTGGCCGACTGGGGGCCGGCCGCGGACCGGCTGTTGGCGTACGCCCGGGCGGCCGGCGCCATGCCCGGGTCGCCGCAGACGGTCCTGGTGGTCACCGCCCGGGTCCAGCGTCTCATGTGGAAGTACGAAGGGATGAGCTACGCCATGATTCTCAAGGATGCGGGTGTGCTGACCCACCAGATGTACCTTGTGGCCACCGCCATGGGCCTGGCGCCGTGTGCGCTCGGCGCCGGCGATTCCCACGCCTTCGCCGAGCTGTCCGGGCTCGATCCGCTGGTTGAACCGAGCGTGGCGGACTTCCTGCTCGGCTCGCGCGTCGCCGCCGGATCGGCGGGCCAGCCATGAAGTTCCGGCGGCAGGCGCTGCGCCAGTTGGAGGCGCCCGAGCAGTTGGACCAGGCGGTCCGGCTGACCACCGTGCCGAACTGGCTGGCCACCGCCGCGCTGGTCATCGTGGTGGTCGCCGCGGGGGTCTGGTCGGTGCGGACGGTGGTGCCCCGCACGGTCGAGGCGGCCGGGGTGCTGATCCACTCCAACGGGATCTCCGCCCTCGACGCGCTCGTCAGCGGTCAGATCACCAAGGTGTGGGCGACGCCGCACCAGCGCGTACCCAAGGGCCTGCCGCTCTACAGCCTGCGCACGACGGACGGCAAGGTACGGGTGGAGACCGCGCCGGGTGACGCGAACGTCGTCGCCTGGCTGGTATCGGAGGGTGAGATCGTCACTCCGGGCGACCATCTGGCCGATCTGGAGCGGCTCGACACCGCTGGGGACGCGTTGCAGGCCGTCGTCTACGCCCCGGCCGTCGCCGCGCCGTTGCTGCAACCCGGCGTACCCGTCGAGGTGGCCGCCGCGGCGGCGCCGCGCAACGTGTTCGGCACCCTGGCCGGCCGGGTGTCCACGGTCGGCGCCTTCCCGGAGACCGAGGCGTCGTTACGGGCCTTCCTGGGTACCGGCCAGGACGTCCGGCGGCTGCTCGCTGACGGCAGCGTGGTCCGGGTGACGGTCGCCCTGGAGCCCGACCCGGCCGCGCCGGACGGCCTGCGTTGGACCAAGTCCCCACCACCGTTCCAGCTCAACTCGGCCAGCGAGGTCACCGCCTGGTTCACGGTGGACCGGGAACGTCCGATCGACTGGTTGTTGCGGCGATGAGCGCGCCGTCGACCACCGCCACCGCGTCGCCGTCGACTGCCAAGATTCGGCGTCGACGGGTCCGCACACCCACCCTGATCCAGATGGAGGCGGTGGAGTGCGGTGCCGCAGCCCTCGGGATCCTGCTCGGCCACCACGGTCGGCACGTGCCCCTGGAGGAGTTGCGCCGGGTGTGTGGAGTGAGCCGCGACGGCTCCACCGCGGCCACCGTGCTCAAGGGCGCCCGCCGGTACGGGATGGTGGCCAAGGGTTTCCAGATGGACCTGGCCGGGCTGGCCGGCGTGGCGTTGCCGGCGGTGTTGTTCTGGCGTTTCGAGCACTTCGTGGTGCTGGAGGGGCTCGGCCGCAAGGTCTTCATCAACGATCCGGCCACCGGTCCCCGCGCGGTGAGTTGGGAGGAGTTCGACGGTGCCTTCACCGGCGTCGTGCTCACCATGGAGCCCGGCCCGGAGTTCCGGACGGGCGGCACCCGTTACCGGATGGTCCGGGCGCTGGCGCAGCGATGGCGCGGCCCGGGATCGGCCATCGCGCAGATGCTCCTGCTCGGCCTGCTCATCGCCGTGGTCGGTCTGACCATCCCGGTGATGGCCAAGGTCTTCGTCGACCGGGTGTTGCTGCAGGAGGACCGGGCGGCGTTCGCCGGCCTGGTCGCGGCGGTCGCGGTGGCCACCGTGCTGACCTTCCTGGCCAGCCTGCTCCAGCAACGCCTGACCGTACGGTCGGAGACAGCGCTGGCGCTGGGCAGCGCCGCGCGGTTCTTCCGACATCTGCTCCGGTTGCCGCCGACCTTCTTCGACCAGCGGCAGGCCGCCGACCTCAGCCAGCGCATCCGCAGCAACGACGTGGTCGCCGAGGTGCTCACCCGCCGGGGAGCCACCACCGTGGTGGACACCGGCCTGGTGCTGGCGTACGGGGCGCTGCTCTGCCAGTACGACCTGCTGCTCGGGCTGTGCGCGATGGCGCTGGCCGGGCTGAACGTCAGTGTGCTGCGCTATGTCGCCTCGACCCGGTCGACCGCCGTGGCCGGGCTCCAGGCGGACCGCAGCAAGGTGGTGACCACCGTCTACACCACCGTCCAGATGATCGAGACGGTGAAGGCCGGCGGTGAGGAGGAACGCGCGGTGGCCCGGTTCGCGGCGCGCAACGCCACCGTGGCCACCCGACAGCAGCGACTCGGAGTCCCGACCGCGGTGCTCTCCGTCCTGCCGGTGTTCCTCACCGCGGTGACCACCGCCGTGCTGCTGGGGCTGGGCAGCCGGCAGGTGGTGGCGGAGGCGATGAGCGTCGGTGTGCTGGTCGGCATGCAGAGCCTGGCCGTGGCGATGAACCGGCCGTTGGGCAATCTGACCGCGCTGGGCTCGCGGTTGCAGGACATGAGTGCCGACCTGAATCGGCTGCGCGACGTGGAGCGGTATCCGCTGCCGCCGGCCGGGAACGCGCCCGCCGCGTCGTCGACCCTGCTGGAGGGACACCTGCGCATCGAGGAGGTCACCTTCGGCTACAACCCGCTGGGCCGCCCACTGCTGGAGAGCTTCAGCCTGGATCTGCCGCCGGGTGCCCGGGTGGCGCTCGTCGGACGGTCCGGCAGTGGCAAGTCGACGGTGGGCCGGCTGGTCGCCGGGCTCTACCGGCCGTGGACCGGCCGCGTCACCGTGGACGGCGTCGAAAGAGCGGATGCCGACGACGGTCTGTGGGCGGCCACCGTCGCCATGGTGGACCAGGACCAGCGGCTGTTCGAGGGGACGGTCCGGGACAACGTCACCATGTGGGACCTCACGGTCGGCGACGAGGACGTCGTCACCGCGCTGACCGACGCGTGCCTCTACGGCGACGTCGCGGCCCGCCCGGGTGGCCTGGGCAGCCCGGTGCGGGAGAACGGCCGGAACTTCTCCGGTGGTCAACGGCAGCGGCTCGAGATCGCCCGTGCGCTCGTCCGCAACCCCCGGGTGCTGGTGCTGGACGAGGCCACCAGCGCGTTGGACGCCGAGACCGAACGCCGGATCGACCTGCATCTGCGTCGGCGCGGTGCGACCTGCCTGATCGTGGCCCACCGGCTGTCCACGGTCCGCGACTGCGACCTCATCGTCGTGCTGGACGGCGGTCGGGAGGTGGAGCGCGGCACCCACGAGGAACTGCTCGCCCGGGACGGGGCGTACGCGCGCCTGGTCCGGGACTACTGACGATGGCGACCGGAGGAGACGCAGATGAGCGGCGGGGTGGAGGAACCTCCGGCCGGTGGCCTGATCGGCTTCACCGGCGACGGCGTACGCCAGGTCTGTCGACTGGACGGCCCGGACGCGGGATGGCTGGTGACCGGCGGTGAGGCCGACCTGTTCGCGGTGCGTCGGGCCGGGATGCGGCCGTCGCGTCGGCACCACGTGGCGCGGCTGCCCGCGGGTGGCCTGGTGCCGACGTCGACCGCGATCGGCGCGTGGCAGCTGATCCTGGTGCCGTTGCCCGGTACGGAGCTGCGCGGGTTGTCCCGGCAGCGCCTGTCTCTGCTGGAGCGGCACGTCCGGCCCGGTCCGGCCGCGGACGACGAGGCGACGCTGCGGGCGCGGACCGCCGCGACGGAGCTGGTCACGGCGGTGGACCTGGTGTTGGTCACCATCGCCGACGCGCTGCGTCGCGGGCAGGCGCCCCGGGAGGCGTCCACCCTGTCCGGCCGCGAGATCGTCTCGTTGGCCGAGGGAAGCGCCCTCACCTCCATCGGCGGCGCCTGGTGGCTGCGCAGCGTCGGCGGTCAGCTACACCGCAACGACGGTGGCCCGGAGGAGATGTCGGGGGAGCAGGAGCTGCTGCTGGTCGTCGACCGGGACTGGGTGGTGGCCGGCTCCCCGTGCGCGGTGGAGAGCCACAGCAGCGGGGACCTGCTGGTCGCCGGGCAGCTCCAGTCCGCGGTCGACCAGCATGTGGCCCGGTTGCTGCGGATGGTCGGGACCAGGATCGAGGAGGCCGACGCGGCCGTGCTGAGCGCCGTGGATCGACGCCGGGAGACCGATGCGGCGATGGTCGCCGCGGCGGCCCGCCGGTCGATCGGGGTGATCGGCGCGGGCGAGGCGGCGCCGGGCCCGGCCCGGGAGCCCGACTTCGACCGGTACGGACGGGCGCTCTCGATCATCCGGGTGGTCACCGAGGGGATGGGCAGCCCGGTCAACGAACCGGTCGGCCGCAGCCGCGCACCGCTGGACGACCGGACGGCCGTGCACGCGGTGTCCCGCGCGTCGAGCCTGTTCCTGCGGGAGGTGCAGTTGCCGGACCGGTGGTGGCGGCGGGACCTGGGACCGCTGGTGGGGTGGCGGGCCGGCGCCGATCCGGCGTGCGTGGTCGCGGTGCCGTTGCTGTTTCGCCGTGGCCGGTACCACCACGTCGATCCGGAGACCCGGGGCCACGGTCCGGTCGACGCGGCGGTCGCCGCGACGTTCGCCGCCGAGGCGACCCAGGTGCAGGCGCCACTGCCGCTGACCGCCCGGATGCGCCATCTGCTGCGGGCCGGCCTGGTCGGTGCCGCCGGTGACCTTCGGGGCCTGCTGTTCGCCGCAGCCTGCGTCGCGCTGCTGGGCCTGGGGGTGCCCCTGGCCACCGGCGAGGTGCTCGGCCAGTTGGCCCGGCAGGGCGAGGTCGACGGCCTGGTCGGCTTTCTCGCGCTGATGCTCAGCGCGGCAGTGGTCGCGGGGCTGGTCGGCGTGGTGCAGAACCTGCGGTTGTTGCGGTTGGACGGCCGGTTGCAGTCCGGCGCGCAGATGGCGGTCTGGGACCGGCTGATGCGGTTGCCGGCCCGCTTCTTCACCGGTCGCAGCAGTGGTGAGATCGCCAACTCGATGTTGGGGATCTCCTTCGTCGGCGAAGCGCTCAGCGCACTACTGCCGCAGATCGTCGCGGCGGCCGCGACCGTCGCGGTGACCCTCGGGATGCTCCTGATGGTCGAGCCCGTGCTGGGGCTGTGGGGGATCGGCATCGTCGTCGCCAGCGCCCTCGTCTTCGGCGCGTTCGCCGTCCTGATCGTCCGCCAGCAACGGTCCGCGCTGCCGGCGGAGCACCGGGCGGCGGCGATGACCAACCAACTCCTCGGCGGGATAGTGAAGATCAAGCTGGCGGCCGCCGAGGCACGGGCCCACGCCCGCTGGTCGGAGGTGGCCGCGGCGGCGCGGGCGGCTCTGCAGCGGGTCCGGCAGAGTCAGGCGGGCCTGGTCGCCTTCGCCACCGTGCTGCCGGTCGCCGGTCAACTGGTCCTGTTCGCCGTGTTGATGGGACCGCTCGCCGGCCGGGTCACGCCAGCGGACTTCTTCGTCCTCAACGTGGGCTTCGCGATGCTGCTCGGTGCGCTGCTGGTGCTGGTCACAGCCGGGGTCGAGGTGATCGCGGCCGTGCCCCGGCTGGGCAGCCTGCGGGAGATCCTGCGCGCCGAGCCGGAGGCGCGTCCGGACCGGGTGGACCCCGGCGAGCTGCGGGGTGAGATCGCGCTGCACCGTCTCACCTTCGCCTACCAGCCGGACGAGCCGCCGGTGCTCGTCGACATCGACCTGCACGTTCGTCCGGGTGAGTTCGTCGCCATCGTCGGCGCGAGCGGCTGCGGGAAGTCCACCCTGCTGCGGCTGCTGCTCGGCTTCGAACGCCAACAGCAGGGCGCGGTGCTCTACGACGGCCAGGACCTCTCGGAGCTGGACGTGCACGCGGTCCGCCGGCAGTGCGGGGTGGTCCTGCAGGACGGCCAGCTCTTCGCCGGGTCGGTCCGGGACAACATCTGTGGTGCCGGCAGCTTCCCGCTGGACCAGGTCTGGGAGGCCGCGCGCATGGCCGGACTGGCCGATGACCTGGAGGCGCTGCCGATGGGCATGAGCACGATGGTGCCGTTCGGCGGCGGGACGCTCTCGGTCGGGCAGCGACAGCGGGTGCTGATCGCCCGCGCGTTGGCTCCCCGGCCCCGCGTGATCTTCTTCGACGAGGCGACGAGCGCCCTGGACAACCGGACCCAGGAGGTGGTGACCAGGAGCACTGCCGCCCTCGCCGCGACCCGGGTGGTCATCGCCCACCGGCTGTCCACGGTCCGCGCGGCGGACACCATCGTGGTCCTCGACGCGGGGCGGATCGTCCAGCGCGGCAGTTACGACGAGTTGATGGGTCAGACCGGCGGGCTGTTTCACCGGTTGGCGCGGCGGCAACTGCTGACCGGACCGGAACGCTCCGACGCCGTGCGGGAGAGCCGGCAGCCCGACGGGCAGCCCGCGACGGGTTGACGGCAGGGTCAGCCGTTGTCGACGACCGTGCTCTCCTCCAGGCACACGTCCGTGTCGAGGTGGTTCTCCAGCATCTCCGCGACGTGGGCCTCGGCCCGGTTCTCCACGGCCAGCCGGAATGCCTCGGTGACCATGTTGACCATGCCCCGGGTCAGCAGCAGGGTTTCCCGGTCGAGGTCTTCCCAGGACGACCGGTCGCCGCTGCGCACCAGCTCCGGCGCGAGGGTCAGCATCCGGGCGGTGACGGCGGCGACCAGTTCGTCAGCCACCGGGTGCAGGCTGTCCAGGACCTCGCTGAGGGTCTGCAGGGCCGGCACCGTGCCCATCCGGACCCGATGCAGATCGAGGGCGGCGCGCAGCGGGCGTGGCCGGACGCTGCGGAGCGTACCGTCGGTGGCCCGACCGATCACCCCGTGGCGGGTCAGCGCGTGAGCCAGCGCGGGGCGGTCGGCGGCCAGACGTTGCAGCATCGCGGTCAGTCCGTCGGGTGCCTCGTCGCTGGGCCGGACGCCGAGCATCGCCTCGATGGAGACGAGGTTGAAGCCCTGTCGCTGCAGGGCGAGGATCGCATCCAGCCGGCGCACGTGGGAGTCGTCGTAGAGGGCCGCCCTACCGTGGCGCACCGGTGGGGGCAGCAGACGCCGGGCCTGGTGGGCGCGAATGTTGCGCGGGGACATCCCGACCTTACGGGCGAGTTGCTCCACGGTGTACCCGGCCGGGCCGCTGGGCGTCGCCCCGACGGTCGCCTCGTCGATGGTCACGGTGGCCTCCGGCAGTAGTCGGTTGCGGCACAGCACCCCCGTCGGACCACTGTCACGCCGGCGGTCCGCCGAGAGCAGCGTATGGGCGGGTACCGGGCGGATGACAGGCGAGGAACTACTACTTGTCCCGAGCCGGGCCAGTGATTAGGATCCGCAATTCATCGTCGGACGCCGATCCCTTATTACCCGAATTCCGCCGCAGCATTCCCCTTTCCCGGCCACGTTCAATGAAATTCCCGCCCAGCGGGAGGGCCGGATCGACCGGTAGCTCACGATGAAGCGAGACCGGCGGCCGGGTCACTCCACGCGCCGCCCGTCGCCGCCCTGGCGTCACCACCGGCGGCTGACCACCGAAGGGAGCGGGAGCATGACACCTGTCGATCGAGCGGTCTTCGTGGCCGCGTACAGCCGGCTTGTCGCGGACGTCTGGGCCGACCCGGAGAAGGGGCGGGCGCTCGACCGGAACCCACGGGATTTCCTGGCCCGCTACGGGCTTCGGCTGCCTGAGGGCGTGCGGGTCCGGGTGGTTCGAGACACCGGCGGCACCGATCCCGACCTGGAGGTCCAGGTCGAGTCGTGGGAGCAGGCGGCGGCGACCGGGGCCTTCGTGCTCTTCGTGCCGTCGCTGCTGCCGCTGAGTGAGGCGGAGCTGGCGGAGGACGAGTTGGACAGCGTCGTCGCCGGCCTGGACCCCAGTTGCGCCTGCTGCTGCCCGTGCTGCTGCACCTGACATCGATATCTGCCGTCCGCCGGCTCGCGTGGCAGATTCTGGTGGCAGTTGAAACGAAATCATTGATTGTCACGCACCGATCTTTCTAGCGTTCTCGCCACAACAGTTCACCGCCCGCCCCGCCCCGATCCAGAGGAAAGGATCAAACGATGAGCAACGACGAGCAGGAATACGGCGCGAGGTTCGTGACCAAGTACTCGGAGCTGGTCACCGTCGTGTGGCGCAGCGACGAGGAGCTGCAACGGCTCCTCGCCGACCCGACCGGGTACGCGACCGCGGCCGGTCTGCCGGTGGCCCCCGGCGCCGTGGTCGAGGTCGACCGCGCCCAGCCCGAGACGCTCTACACCAAGGACCAGATCGTCGCCGACTGGTCCGGCACCCCGGGCCGGCACGTGCTGCACGTGCCCGAGGTGCCCCTGGTGGACCTCAACGAGCTGAGCGAGGCCGAGCTGGAGTCGATCGCCGGCGGCGTGGCTCCGGCGGCTGACAACAACGTCAACATCGTCGCCGTCCTCATCCTCTAGGTTCCCTCCACCCCGCCGGGAGCTTCGATGACCGACACGACCGAGACCATCGCGTTCCGTTCCGGCACCTACCGGACGGCCACCGTGGAGCAGACCTGGGAACGGGTCAGCCGCCTGCTCGACCGGTTCCGGATCACCCGGGTCGCCGACGTCACCCGCCTCGACGAGATCGGCCTGCCGGTGCACGTCGCCTACCGCCCGGTCGGGGCGACCATGGCGGTCAGCGTCGGCACCGGTGCCACGGCGACGCAGTCCCGGGTCAGCGCGGTCATGGAGAGCATCGAGTCCTGGCACGCCGAGAACCTCCGGCCGGGGGTCGTCACCAGGTCCCCGGCGGAGGCGCTCGCCCTCACCTACGACGTCCGATGGCTGCACCTGGCCGAGCGCTCTCCGCTGACCCCGGCCGTCCCCCTCGACTGGGTGGCCGGTCGGGGGCTCTTGACCGGCAACACCTGCCTGGTGCCCCGCGCCACCATCGAACTCGACTTCACCGTCCGGCGCGGCTGGGAGCGCGCCCTCTTCACCCCCAGCAGCAACGGGCTGGCCACCGGGAACACCTTCGCCGAGGCCAGTCTGCACGCCCTGCTGGAGGTCATCGAACGTGACTGCATCGCCCCGTACTGCACCTCCTCGCTGGCCGAGCGCACCTACACCGACCCGGGCACCGCGACCAACCCGATGACCCGGACGGTGCACGAGGCGCTGCTGCGGGCTGGCTGCTGGGTGGAGGTCTGCGACATCACCAACGCGATCGGCGTGCCCTGTTACGCCGCCTCGATCTGGTCGCCGGACCTGCCGGTCACCTTCGGCGGCTTCGGCTGTCACGTGGACCCGGAGATCGCCGTCGGTCGGGCGATGGCGGAGGCGGCCCAGTCCCGGCTGGTCATGGTCTCCGGGGCCCGGGACGACATCGACGCCACCTCCTACCAGGACGTCGGCGCACCGCCTGTGCCGCCCCCCACCGTCGACCGGCCGGTCCGTCCGGTCCGCCGGGACCCCCCGCCCGCCGGGGACGTGACCCAGGTGCTGCGCGAGCTGGCGGCACGGGTGCTGCGGATCACCGGCGTCGAGCCGTTCAGCGTCGACCTGACACACGACGACATCGGCATTCCGGTGAGCAAGGTGTTCGCCCCTGGCCTGCGGATGTTCGACGAGCGGGCCCTGAGTACCCGACCAGGAGTACCCCGTGACTGACGTCGTCTTCATCGGTCCGAGCCTGCCGGCCGACGAGGTCGACCGGCTGCTGCCCCACGCGGTGGTGCTGCCGCCCGTCGCGCACGGCGACCTGCTCCGTCTGGACGTCGCCCCCGGCGACCGGGTCCTCATCATCGACGGGTTCTTCCTGCAACACCCTCCGGTCCGCCACCGGGAGATCCTCGACCTGCTCGACCGTGGCGTGACCGTGGCCGGCGCGGCCAGCATGGGTGCGCTGCGCGGCGCCGAGCTGTGGCCGTTCGGGATGCGTGGCGTGGGCGAGGTCTTCCAGCTCTACCGCGACGGCGTGGTCACCGGCGACGACGAGGTGGCGGTCGTTCACGGGCCCGCCGAGGAGGGCCACCGCACGTTGAGCGAGCCGCTGGTGAACATCCGGATCGCGCTGCGCCGTGCCGTCGCCGCCGGCGTGCTCACCGAGGCGGAGGCCGCGATGCTGCTGGACATCGGGCGGGAACTGCCCTTCCGCCGGCGGTCGTACCGCGCGCTGGAGCGCACCGCGCCACCCGAGGCGGCGGCCGTGGCGGACCGGTTCCTGACCTGGCGCCGGCGGCATCCCTGGGACGCCAAGGGCGCCGACGCACGGCTGCTGCTGTCGATGGCGGCCGACAACGCCCCCGAGCTGTGCCCGGCGCACGCCGGCGACGAGCCGATCGACAACCTGCACACCCGCTTCCTGGACACCTGGCGGTCGCGGTTCGCCGGAAAGCCGGTCGGCGGGCACTGGGTCAGCGACCGGGAGGCCGCCGCGGTGCTGATGCTGCTGCACCCCGAGTCGCCGGCCTGGCACCGGCGGGGGGTGCTGGCCGGGCTGGCCGAGGTCGACATCGCCGACCCGACGGTCGAGGAGCGCGCACGCGAGGTGGCCCGCGGGCGAGGGCTGACCGGTACGGGGCCGAGCGGGTGGGACTGGCTGACCGACCGGGAACGGGATCTCGACGATCACGAGGCGGTGCTGCGGGTGCTGGTGCGGGCGTTCGGCACCACGCCGTACCGCAGCCTGGCGCTGTGGATGGTCGCGTCGCCGCTGCGGACCCCCGCGTTGCTCGCCGCGGCGCGACAGGTCGTGGCCACTGCGGCGTCGCTGAACGAGACGCTGGTGCCGCGTACGACGGGGCACCGCCGACCGGGTGGTCGGCTGCACTTCCGCACGGAGGTGATCGACCGGTGCTTCGCGGAGCTGTGGGGCTGCACCGCGGACGGGCTGGAGGCGGCGGCGTGGGATCGGGGCTTCGTCAGTCTGGCGGCGTTCCGGTACGCCGCCGAACCACTGGTGGCGTACGTCAAGGCTTTCGGCGCCCCGCCGCTGCCGGCGGTGACCGAGCGCGTGCAGGAGGAACCCCTGGCCGGTTCGGCGGCCCGGGTCGGCTGAGGAGGAGTCCATGAGCGGCACGGTGAAGGCGGCACTGATCTATCCCCCGCTGACCGATCCCACCTCGGGATATCACTCCCTGAACTACCTCGACTCGTACGCTCGGGCCCAGGGGCACCGGCCGGCGGAGATCATCGACGCCAACATCGAGGCATTCCACCACTCGTACACCCCCTCGGCGTACGAGTGGCTGCGGCGGGAGCTGTCGCGGCTCTCGATCGACGACCTCGGCGGCCCGGACGCGCTGATGGCCAGGGCGAACCAGCTCGGCCTGCCCGACCCCGATCCGGAGCGGCTGCGCCGGTCGGTCGGGGTGCTACAGGATCCGACCCTGTTCTACGACTACCGGCACTACCAGGACGCGGTCGAGGGCGTGATCTCCTGGATGGACGCGCTCGGCGCGGTCGGGTTCCCCGGACAGTTCCGCGCCGGCTTCCGGCTCCAGCCGCCGCCGCTGGTCTCGGTCGGCTCGGTGGCGGCGCTGACCGACGAGGCGGTGCTCGGCCGGCTCAACCGGCCCTTCCAGCCGTACTTCGAGGACGTGCTGATCCCGCGGCTGGCCGCCGGCGGGCACCAGGTGATCGGGATCAGCGCCACCTACCAGTGGCAGCTTCCGTTCGCGCTCTGGATCGCCCGACTCGTCCGGCGGGCCTGCCCGGACGTCTTCCTCGTCGCGGGCGGCACCGAGATCTCCGACGTCTGGAAGTGCGCCCGCAGACCCGAGTACGTCTTCCAGGTGCTGGCCGACTTCGACGCGATCGTGGTCGGGGAGGGCGAGAGCGCGTACACGGAGATCCTGGACGCGGTGGCGGCCGGCACCCTACCGGCCGGGCACCCCAATGTCCGCCTGCACCCGAAGTACGGCCGCCAGCGTCAGCTCCCACTGCGCTACGAGCGCCTGGCGCAGGTGCCGGTCCCGGACTTCTCCGGGCTGCCCTGGGATCTCTACCTCAGCCCGGAGCGGTTCGTCTACTATTCGCCGACCCGAGGTTGCTACTGGAACAAGTGCACGTTCTGCGACTACGGCCTGAACACCGACGGTCCCACCAGCCCCTGGCGGCAGGACACGGTGGACAGGATGGTCGCGGACGTCACCGCGTTGTCCACGTTCGCCAAGTTCATCTACTTCTCGGTGGACGTGCTCGCCCCCGCGACCATCCTGCGCTTCGCCGAGCAGGTCGTCGAGCGGGGGTTGGACTTCCGCTGGGGCGCGGAGATCCGGCTGGAGAAGTACTGGTCGGACGAGCGCTGTGAGCTGTTGCGGCGCAGCGGCTGCGTGGCCGTCTCGGTCGGCTTCGAGTCCGGCAACCAGCGCATCCTCGACCTGATCGACAAGGGCACCAAGCCGGAGCAGGTACGGCGCACGATCACCGCGATGACCAAGGCCAACATCGGTGTGCAGATGATGGGCTTCACCGGCTTCCCCACCGAGACCCGGGAAGAGGCGTTGGACAGCATCACGTTCCTGCGCGACAACCCGGACCTGTGGACCCTCGGCGGGCTCGGCGACTTCATGCTGACCCCGGGTGCCATCGTCGCCAAGGAGCCGGAACGGTTCGGCATCACCAACGTGCGGCCGGTGGAGGGATCGGACATCGTCCGGGTACTCCGCTACGACGAGCCGGTGACCGAGGCGGCACAGGCCGAGGTGGCCCAGGCCAAGGCCGGCCTCAACCCGGGTCACTTCCACCGTCCGTGGCTGGGCAGCACCGACACCCCGCACACGTTCTTCTACCACGACCGCTACGGCACCGCGGTGCGCAACGTGCTCGCCCACGACCGGGTTCGGCATGACACCGACGGCCAGACCGAGTTCCTCGCCAACGGCTCCTTCCTGGAACGCGACGACGACCAGGTCTGGGACGCGTACCGGCGGATCCGGTCGGACGAGCAGGACGGCGTGCCCGGCGACCTGCCGGCGGACCGGCACCTGTTCCGCCGCGCCGACGGCCAGGTGTTCGCGCTCAACCACAGCAGTCGGCTGTTCCTGGATCTCTTCACCTCGCCGCTCACCCTCGCCGAGGCCCAACGTCGAGTCTGGATCGTCGAATCGACGGTCGCCGACCGGGTCTGGCGGACCTTCATCGGGCAGCGGCTGATCCGCCGGCACCGGCTCCCGGCCGCGGCCTAGCGGGTGCGGTGAGCCGACCGCGCGGGCCGGCCAGCCACGGCGCGCGGGGAATCACGCAGCGGTGCCGAAACGTCGGCATTGGCGGTTGGTGAACGACTGCTATCCCGGGCGACGGTCAGCCGCCGATCATTGCCCAGAGATAGATATGAGTCATGCTCACCTCTGGGTGGAACGCCCGGGCGCGGAGGGCGAGATGTCGGCACGGCAGCCGGGCGTACCGAAGGCCCGACTCCGCGTCCCCGGAGGAAGCTCATGCCCCGTCTCCCACTCCGCGCCCGGCTCGCGGCGCTCACCGCCGCCGTCCTGACCGCGAGCGTCCTGACCGTCACCCCGCCGTCACCGGCGCTGGCCGCCAGCACGTTCGCCCCCGACGACTACTGCCTCGGCCAGTGCGCCGACATCCTGCCCCCGGGGCAGAACGGCAACGCCACGCTGGTCGCCATCCTGGCCCACCAGGCGCTCGGCACCCGCCCGGCGCACTCCAGCGACCAGCTCGACGAGTACGCGAACCTGGTCTACCACTACGCCGGGCTGACCGACGAGCAGATCGCCCACTTCTACAACGACGCCTCGTTCGGCGTCCCCGCCGCGCAGGTCGAGAGCACCGTCTCGCCGCGCGCCGACGTCACCATCGTGCGGGACAAGGCCACCGGCGTCCCGCACATCACCGGCACCACCCGCGCCGGCACCATGTTCGGCGCCGGCTACGCCGGTGCCCAGGACCGGCTCTGGGTGATGGACCTGCTGCGGCACGTCGGCCGCGGCAACGTCACCTCGTTCGCCGGCGGCGCCCCCGGCAACCGGGAGTTGGAGCAGAGCGTCTGGGCCAACTCGCCCTACACCGAGGCGGACCTGCAGGCACAGGTGGACGCGCTGCGCACCAAGGGCGCCCGGGGTCAGCAGCTCTACACCGACGTGGCCGACTACATCGCCGGCGTCAACGCCTACATCGACAAGTCGATCGCCGACGACAACTACCCCGGCGAGTACGTGCTCGCCGGCGCCGGCAAACCGAAGCACTTCACCATGACCGACCTGATCGCCACCGCGGGCGTGATCGGCGGCCTCTTCGGCGGGGGCGGTGGCAGCGAGATCCAGTCCGCGCTGGTCCGGGTGGCCGCCCGGGCCAAGTACGGCACCACCGAGGGCGACAAGGTGTGGGCGGCGTTCCGGTCGCAGAACGACCCGGAGACCGTACTCACCCTGCACGACGGGCAAAGCTTCCCGTACGGCGCGACGCCGCCCGGCGCGACCAGCGCGGTGCTCCCCGACGCCGGCACGGTGGTCGCCGAGCCGCTCGCCTACGACCAGACCGGCGGGGCGACCGCGCGCACCGGCGCCAGCACCGCCACCCAGCCGCTGATCGGCGGCCTGGCCAACCTGCGCGCGCACGGCATGTCCAACGCGGTCGTGGTCTCCGGACGGCACACCACCACCGGCAACCCGGTCGCCGTGTTCGGCCCGCAAACCGGCTACTTCGCCCCGCAACTGCTGATGCTCCAGGAGTTGCAGGGGCCGGGCATCAGCGCGCGCGGCGCCGCGTTCGCCGGGCTGAACCTCTACGTGCTGCTCGGCCGTGGCCAGGACTACGCGTGGAGCGCCACCTCCGCCTCGCAGGACCTCACCGACACCTACGCGGTGCCGCTGTGCACCACCGACGGCAGCACGCCGACGCTGCGCACCAACCGCTACCTCTACCACGGCCAGTGCCTGGCCATGGAGACGCTGGAGCAGCGCAACTCCTGGTCGCCGACGCTGGCCGACTCCACTCCGGCCGGGTCCTACACACTGCGCGCGCTGCGCACCAAGTACGGGCTGGTCGCCTACCGGGGACTGGTGAACGGGCAGCCGACCGCGTTCACCAAGCTGCGCTCCACCTACCGGCACGAGGCCGACTCGGCGATCGGTTTCCAGGCCTACAACGACCCGTCGGCGATGGGCAGCGCGGCGGCGTTCCAGGCGTCCGCCGCGAACGTGGGGTACGCGTTCAACTGGTTCTACGTCAACTCCACCGAGGCGGCGTACTACAACTCCGGCTCGAACCCGGTCCGCCCGGCCGCCGCCGACCCGAACCTGCCGACGAAGGCCGAACCGGCGTACGAGTGGGTCGGCTGGAACCCGGACACCAACGACGCCACCTACACCCCGCCCTCGGCCCACCCGCAGTCGGTGAACCAGGACTACTACGTGAGCTGGAACAACAAGCAGGCGAAGGACTTCGGGGCGGCGGACGGCAACTTCAGCTTCGGCTCCGTACACCGGGGCCAGCTGCTCGACGGTCCGGTGCGCGCGGCGATCGCCCAGCGCAAGCTCGGCCGCGCCGACGTCGTCAAGATCACGGCGGACGCGGCGGTGACCGACCTGCGCGGCCAGCAGGTCCTCGGCGACCTGCTGCGGGTGTTCGACAGCGCGCCGGTCACCGACCCGGCGCTGGCCGACGCGATCGGCAAGCTGCGGGCCTGGCAGCAGGCCGGCGCCCGGCGGGTGGAGACCGCGCCCGGCTCCAAGGTCTACCAGTACGCCGACGCCATCCGGATCTTCGACGCCTGGTGGCCGCTGCTCGCCTCGGCGCAGTTCCGCCCCGGGCTGGGCCCGGACCTCTACGCCGCGCTGGTCGACGCCATCGAGGTCAACGAGGCGCCGTCGGGCGGCCAGAACGGCGGGCGCGACGGCGCCGCGAGCTGGGCGTTGCAGGGTCAGCCGCACAAGGGCTCGTCGTTCCAGTACGGCTGGTGGGGCTACGTCGACAAGGACCTACGCACCGTGCTCGGCGACCCGGTGGCCGGCGGCCTCGGGCGGGCGTACTGCGGCGCCGGCGACCTGGCCGCGTGCCGGACGGCGCTGCTCGGCGCGCTCGGGCAGGCGGCGGCCGTGCCGGCCACCACCGTCTACCCGGGCGACAAGTCCTGTTCCGCCGGCGACCAGTGGTGCGCCGACTCGATCGCCCATTCCGGGCTCGGCGGCATCACCCACCCGCTGATCGCCTGGCAGAACCGCCCCAGCTACCAGCAGGTCGTCTCGTTCCCGGCACGCCGGGGCGACGACGTCACCAACCTGGCCCGGGGCCGCCCGGCCACCGCGTCGAGCACCCAGTTCCTGACCAGCCACACGCCGGCCAAGGCGGTCGACGGCAGTCTGAGCAGCCGCTGGGCCAGCAGCTACAACGACAACCAGTGGCTGCGGGTCGACCTCGGAGCGGCCCGCACCGTCAGCCGGGCGGTGCTGCGCTGGGAAGCGGCGTACGGCACGTCGTACCGGATCGAGGTGTCCGGCGACGGCAGCTCCTGGACGCCGGTGTTCGCCACGACCACCGGCAACGGCGGCGTCGACAACGTCACGTTCGCCCCGGTCAGCGCCCGCTACGTGCGGGTGTACGGCCTCAAGCGGGCCACCTCGTACGGGTTCTCGCTCTACGAGTTCGAGGTCTACGGCCGGTGACGCCGAGCCGGCCGGCGGGAGCCCTCCGCCGGCCGGCCACCGTCCGGGCAGGCCGACAGCCGCTCGTCGTCTCCCTCGCCTGACCGAACGGGGCTTGCTGAGGTCAGGTCGGGGCGGTCAGGCGGACTGCCGGCGGCGGCCGAGTGACAGGAGCAGGCCGGCGACGGCCAGGGCGGCTCCGGCGGCGGCGGTGTAGCCGGGGAGCTGGGTGGGGATGCCCAGGTGGACGGTGATGCCGAGGATGCGGGACAGGCCCCAGGGCAGCAGCGCGAGCTGGTCGTTCCACACCGTCAGCGCGCGTTCCAGGCCCACCACCGAGACCAGGGCGGACAGCACGCCGAGGGGTACGCCCGCGGCGGTGAGGGTCAGCCCGACGGCGCTTGCGCGGCGCAGGCCGTACCGGTCCCGCAGGACCACGGCGGTGGCCACGAACAGCCAGCCGAACGCCGCGAACGCGACGGTGACGTACGCCGCGCGCAGACCCGGCGCGGTCCAGAAGGCGAACCAGTACCCGCCCGGCCCGCGCCCGGCG
This sequence comes from Micromonospora endolithica, assembly GCF_003626595.1. GTDB lineage: Bacteria > Actinomycetota > Actinomycetes > Mycobacteriales > Micromonosporaceae > Micromonospora > Micromonospora endolithica. Next base: position 167,536 of record NZ_RBAK01000004.1, read on the forward strand.
AGCGCGGCCAGCAGCAGCACGCTGCGCAGCAGCGCGACGCCGCCGACCACGGCCCACAGGTGGAACGGATCCCGCCGGCCGACGACGAGGCGCACGACGAGGGCGAACAGCGCCCACCCGCCGAGGGTGACCAGCAGGTGCGCCGGCGCGGCGAACCAGGTCAGCACGAGCCGGCTCGCCACCAGCAGCACGGCCGGGACCAGCCACACCAACACCCGGTCCGCCCGCGACCGGGGTGCCGGCAGCGCGGCCACCCGCCACGGCCGGAGCGCGCCGAGCAGCAACCCGCGCGCGGCGGCCGCGCCGAACCCGCGCCCGCGCAGGCCGAGCAGCACCACCAGCAGGACCGACCCGAGCAGCGCCCGGGCCGCCCAGGCCATCGCCGGGTCCCGGTCGGCGCGCCGCGCCCCGAGGTCGGCGGCGGTGAAGTTGTACGCCGGCAGGTCCAGGTCGGCGCCGTAGCGCTGCCGGTGCGCGTCGCGCGCGTCCTGGTACGCCGCCGCGGCCCGCCGCCAGTCGTGGCGGGCGGCGGCGGAGCCGGTGTCCAGCCACTGCGCGTGCCGCAGCACCATGGCCCGGTACGCGCCCAGCGTTTCGAACAGGTCGACCTGGTAGTCGAGCGTCGCGGTGAAGCGCCCGCGCAGTTCGGCGTCGCGCCAGGTCGCCGGGTCGGTCGCGGCGACCAGGTCGCGCATCCGCCGGGCCAGCGCGACGGCCTGCGCGCCCTCCTCGATCGCCTCGTCGACGCGGCCGCCGGTCACCGCGTAGATGCTGCCCAGCGCGGCGGAGTCGCCGGTCGGGATGTCCCACTCGAAGATCCACATCATGGGCGGCGGTTCCAGACCGAGCGCGCGCACCGACCGGTCGGCGTACGGGCCGATGTAGAGGCCCTTGGTGACCGCCTGCCGGGACAGCGCCATGGCCTGCCCGATCGCCGCGACGGTGGCCGGGTCGCCGGAGAACGTGCGGTACGCCCAGTCCGCCGTGACCTGCGCCGGGTCGGCGTGCGGATTCCACGCCAGCCGGCCGACGGAGTACGTGTTGAGCTCGTAGAGCTGCCAGAAGCCGGCGCGCAGGTACAGCGACATGGGCCCGGCGCGCAGCGGCCCGCCGTCCTGGGTCCAGTTCCAGACGCCCTCGACGTTCGGGTTGGCGGCGAGGAACGCGCGCAACGCCTGGCGGTGCAGCGGGCCGAGGTCGTTGGGCAGCGAACCGAACGCCTCGAACTCGCGCCGGGCCTGGAACTCCACGATGCGGCGGTGCCCACCGCCCAGCAGGGTGGTGTTCAGCGGCAGGTGGCTGTAGAAGTCGCCCAGGGTGTACTTGGTGGACACGATCAGGTGCGGGTCGTCGAGCCCGCCGAGCACCCGCGCGTACGACTCCGGGTTGGTGTGCAGGTCGCCGACGGCGCCGACGCCCACTGTCCAGGTGCGGAAGATGATGTCCTTGCCGGCCGGGCCCGCGGTGTCCAGCAGTGCCCGCAGCATCGCGCGCACGGACGTTTCCGTGGTCACCGCGAGCTTCGACGAGTAGTCCCAGCCGGTCCCGGCGTACACCTCGCCGCCCTCGCCGACACGGACCATCAGGCCGTCGACGAACGGCATGCTCTCGAACAGTTCGGCCAGACCGGCCTGGTAGACCGCCCACAGCCGAGGGTCGGCCACGTCGAGACCGCCGACGGTCCGCGTCAGGTACGCCTCCAGTGGGGGCGACACCGCGAGCATGTCGGTCAGCAGGAAGACCCGCACGCCCATGTCCTCGGCGTACCGGAAGACGGGGCCGAACGCCGCGACCATCGCCCGCGCGCGGTCGACGTGCGGATCGCCGGACGGGTAGACCGCGCGCCCGTCGCCGACCCTCGCGAACGTGACGTACTCCAGGAAGCCGGGTACGACGATCCCGTTGAATCCCTGCGCCACCGAATGGTCGACGAACTGCCGGAACTGCGCGTCGATGCGGGCCACCGCGCCGGCGTCCACCCACGGCGCGCCGGGCAGCACCGCCGATGCGACCACATCGGTGTTCAGGCCGTAGTCGTCGCCGGCGGCGAAGGCGGCCGGGTCGGGCTCGCGGCCCACCGAGCCCGCGTCGGTCAGCCGCAGGCCGAGCCGGGGGACGACCACCCGACCCACGTCCGCCGCGGGGAGCGCCTCGGCACCGGAGCGGATCCGGTCGGCCAGCCGGTACATCCCGGCTGCCACGCCCGCGACGTCGCCGCCGTGGACGGCCAGCTCGGCGCCGTCCACGTCGAGCCGGTACGACTCGGGCGCCCCGCCGAGGGCGGCCAGCACGCCCGCCCGCAGCGTGGTCACCGCCGACAGGTCCGGGTCCGCACCGCGCGCCGCGCCGGTGCCCGGCGCGGCCGTCGCGGACCTGGCCGGGCGCGCCGCGGCGGGCGCGAGCGCCGGCCGGGGCAGGCCGCGGGAGACGACCGCGTCGGCGACGGCGGCCGCGGCCTTCCTGATCCGCGGCTCGTCGGGCACGACGAGGGACGCCAACGGCGGGACCGGTGCGGGCGTCCGCGCCGCCGCGGCGACGACGTCCTCGCGCGGCACGGCGGCGGGGGAGTGGCTCAGTCCCAGCGTGTCGCCGACCCCCCAGGCCGTGGCCGCGCCGAGCGCCAGCAGGACCGCTGCGGCGACGAGCAGGGAGTACGGCCTGCGGGCCAGAGCGACGGGAGTCACGCTCGCATGGTAGTGGCCCACCGGTCCCGTTCTCGACGTGCGGAAACGCTCCCTCAGCAGGGCTGGCCTGACCGGGACCGGCGGTCAGAGCTACACTGGCACGTCGATCACCTGGATCGGCTTCCGTTTCCAGGCCGCGAGCAGGCCGTTGACCACCTCGACCGTGTCCGTCCAGCCGGCACGGCCACTCAGGCCGGCGGTCAGCAGGGTCGACGGGACCTGCCCGGCGCGCAGCAGTTGCTGCCAGCCCACGACGTCGAGCCGCAGGTATTCCAGCGCGGGTAGTTCGGTGGTGGCGGGAAGGTTGGCGACCACGGCGGATTCGGTGACCAGGGTGCGTAGCCGGTGGCCGGCCAGAGCGGACAGGTCGCAGGGCACGGCTGCGGCTCCGATGTACAGCACTTCGGTCGTCGGCTGGACATCGGCGAGTGTCTTGCCGGTGCGCGACCCGACCCGCACCAGCAGCTCGCCCTCCGGACCCGGCTTCGCCAGGGTGGCGGGCCGCTCGGTGAGCAGCTCGGTCAGCGAGGGCGCCAGCCAGCGGGCGCCAGCGGACATCTCGTGGTCGACGAACAGCACCTGGCCGAACGTCCCCTGCGGCCCGGGGGCGAGGTCGACGACGTACAGGTTGCCGCCGCCGTCCTCGCCGACCACGAACCACGCCGACGAGGCCGCCAACTGCTGCACCCGGCCGTGCGGATCGGGCGCGACGACCTCGGTCGCGCCGTAGGTCCAGGACAGATAACGGGCCTGCGGTTCCAGATAGGCGCGGGCGGCGGCGTCGGCAAGCGGCACGATCCGCAAGCCGTAGAAGAGCTCCCGGTCGGCGGGCTGCAGGACCAGGGTGCCCTCGGCGGCGGCGAGGAAGAGCGCCCGGACGTCATCGGGCAGCGCGACGCCGAGGTCCGCCTCCGCCGCGGCAAGCTCCGACGGGTCGACCGGCCGCGCGTCCGGCAGCAGCTGCCGGACCAGCGCGGTGACCGTGGCCGCGTCGGCACCGGCGGACAAGGCCACGTCGTGGCGGACCGGCTCGCGGCGGTACGGCTCCGGATGCGCTCCGGCGACCAGGTGCACGTCCTCCAGCAGGTCACTGCCCATCCCGAACGACACCTGCGGCGCGCTGGGGACGATGCTCACCACCGCCGACCCGGAGCGCGTCGTGACGCCGCGCACCGCGACGGTCTGCCCGCCGGTCAGCCCGGCCAGCGACCTGAGCATGTCCGTCGGCCGCTCACCCCGCTCCAGTCTCAGTCCGGGGAGGCTGTGGTCGCCGTCGTAGGCGATCGAGCCGCCGAACGCGCCGGGTGCCATCGTGCCGCGGAACTCGGCCTCCGCTGCCCCGGGGGGCATGCTGTTGCGCAGCGCGGTCACGAACGGACGCCAGGCATCGGCCTGAGACAACGAAGCGTCGATCACCGCGTGATCGTAGGCGGGAGGTCGGACACCCCGGCAGGTGCCGACCGGTCCAGTTGGCCAACCTCCCTGAACACCCCGAGCGACCGGGACACCCGTGCGTACCTCGTGATCACCGATCCTCGCCGGGTCGGGATGAGCAGTCGGGCAACGTGGCGAGGACCGGGGCGTCAGGAGACCGCCGGGGGCCAGCGGTGGGTGCGCCACTCGTTCCATGTCGCGAACCCGGCCGGTGGGTCGTCGATGGGCTCGCTGCCGTCGAGCTCGCCTGGCGTGGGGATGTCGATGGTGGCGGCCCACTCGGCGAGTTCTTCGTCGGACATCGGCCACGTCGTCTGTGGGGCTTCGGCTTGGCGCCGATCGAGTCGTCTGCGCTGTTCGGCCGGGTCGAGTTCGAAGTAGCGCATCTGCACCGTCGCGCCGAGGTCCGCTGCGGCCCGGCGTAGGGCGGAGCGCTCGTCGCGGCTCCAGAGGCCGAAGTCGATCACGACATTGGTGCCGAGTTCGAGGGCGCGCAGCCCGATCTGGATGAGCCGTCCTTCGATCACGTCCTGAGCCGATGGCGGATTCTCGTGCCCGTAGAGAGCCTTCACCCATTCGTCCTTGGTGAGACGGAGTGCCCGCTGCTCGATCTCGATGCGCCAAGCGGCAGTGGTCTTCCCCGTGCAGGGGAGTCCCACGGTGAGGAAGAGCGTTGGTTGTCTCATGATCACCCGCTTTCGACCCGAAGGCCCATCTCCGCCGACGCCCACCCGTACCGGCGTGCCGGGCGTCGTCGCGCTCGGCACGGCACCGACCGATGACGCCACAGGCTGTCGCGCACGCTGCACCCGGAGCTCCCGACCGGGCGAGACAGCGCTGACGCGGGCACCTCTCCGGTGGACCGGAACTGGCATCATGGTCGCATGCCGAGCGATCTCCGGGTGTCGATGGCTTCGCGTACTGGCGTGGGCGTGCCCGACGCGGCCGGGGCGGCGGTCGGTTGAGCGCCGACGGGTGGCGCGGTGGTCCGACTCGGGTTCCCCCGGACGGGAGACGCGACCCTCGCCGGAACGTGGCCCTGCTGTTGGTGACGGTGTCGAGTCTGCTCTCGGTCGTGCTCGCCGTCGTGGTCAACGTGGCGACCGGCGGTGAACTGCCCGAACCGGTCGCGGCGTACGGCTGGCTGGCCTGGCCGACGGTCGCCGCGCTGACCCTCGCCGGGGTCGGCCTCGCGCTGTGGCAGCACCGGCTGGGACAGGTCGGGCAGTCTTGCCCGACATCCGCTCTCCCGCTTGCGGAGGTCCCGTCCCCGCCGAGTGAGCTTCCGGTCGCGCCGCGTCTCACCGGTCGGGAGACGGAGCTGGCCACCGTTGAGGAACTGGTCGCGGACGGCGCGCAGGCCGTCAGCATCTCCGCGGCGCCGGGCACGGGAAAGTCGGCACTGGCCTTGTCCTACGCCCACCGGGTCCGCGAGCGGTTCCCGGACGGCCAGTTGTACGTCGTCCTGGGCGGTGCCGGCCCCGACCCCGTGCCGTCGCAGGAAGCGCTGATCCGGATGCTCAAGGCGCTCGGTCGGGACGTGGAGGAACGCCGGGGCACGTTGGAGGAGTTGTCGTCACGCTTCCGGTCCCTGGTCGCGCACCGGCGGCTTCTCGTCGTACTCGACGACGCCCGCGACGCGGCGCAGGTACGGCCACTGATCGCAGCGGGGGCGGGCTGTCTCACCCTGATCACGAGTCGCCGGCTGATCGCGGACCTGCCCGGAACCGCCGTGCTGACCCTCGACGCGCTGTCGTCCGGACAGGCGCTCGAACTGCTGGCGGCGACGGTCGGCGCGGACCGGATCGCCGCGGACGCCTCGGGTGCCCGCCGGCTGGTCGAGGTCTGCGCGGGGCTGCCGCTCGCGCTGCGTATCGTCGGATCCCGGCTCCGCGCCCGACCCGGGTGGACCCCGTCCGCCCTGGCCGACCGGTTGGCGGACGAGAGCCGCCGGCTCGACGAGCTACGGGTGGGTGACCGGACGATCAGGTCGGCCTTCCAGTCCACGTACGAGGAGTTGAGCGATGTGGACCGGCTGGTGTTCCGGCGAGCCGGGTCGCATCCGGGTGTGCTGTTCGGGCTCCAGTCGGCGGCGCGTCGGTGCGGCCTCGATTCGTCCGCGGTGCGGGACGCCCTGGACCGGCTGGTGGACGCCTTCCTGATCGAGGCGCCGACACCGTCGAGCTACCGGCTACACGACCTCCTGCGGCTGTTCGCCGCAGAGATGATGGAGCGGCAGGAGACGGCCGGCGACCGTGCCGCCTGCCTGATCCGGCAGCTGGACTGGTTACGGGACAGGGCCGGGTCCGGCGGCGGTGTCGCGGACGAACGCGACAACATCCTGGCCGTGCTGCGGACCGCGGTGGCCGAAGGGCTCACCGACCAGGCGTGGGCACTGGTGGAGGCGGTGCACCCGCTGCTGACCGCGGCCGACGACCACAGCTACCGACTGCAGCTGTGGCGATCGGCGGAGCAGGCCGCGGCATCGGCGGGCGACGACCAGCGGCGGGTGCGCGCGTTGCGGTGGGTCTCGCACTCCTACGGGCTGGCCGGCGAGGTGGAGTCCGAACTGTCTGCGGCGCGGGAGGCCGTCGCTCTCGCCGAGCGACTCGGCGACACGGAGGAGTTGGCACAGACCGTTCGCCGAATGGGCGAGGCGCTGCGGTCGTACGGACGTCCGGATGAGGCGGAGGAGTCGCTGCTGCGGGCTCTGCGACTGTTCCAGCGGTCACACGCGGTCGAGGAGGAGATCGAGGTCCGCTCCGCCCTGGGGGTCCTCTACAACACCCTTGGTCGTCCTGAACGCAGCATTCCGACGCTGGAGCGGGCGGCGGCACTCCTTCCGACGGCGGAGACGGCACTACACGGTTACGTGTTCCTGGGGCTGGCTGCCGGCCACAAGATCGCCGGCCACCCGACGGAGGCGGCCGCTCTGACGAGGCGAGCCTTCGACATCGCCGACCGGCTGGACGACGAGTTCCTCCGCGGGTACTGCTTGCACGAACGGGGCTGGCTCGCCGCGGAGGACGAGCGGCACCGGGACGCCGAACAGGACTTCCGCGCCATGCTGGAGATCTTCACGCGGATCCGGCACGGCGCCGGGGTGGGTGGGGCACAGCACGCCCTCGGCGCCGTCGCGGCCGCTCAGGGTCGCCCGGACCAGGCGGCCAGGGCGTATCGGGCGGCGATCGCGGTGTACGAACGGCTGGGCAACATGGAGTTCGCAAACAAGGTCCGGCGTTCCCTGTCCGCGCTCAACTCGACCCGACCGACCGCCGATGGCGACCGTATGAGCCCCGACGACACCGACCCGAGAACGTCGAGTCGGCCTTGAGCACCGGCGGGTGAACTTCCATGGCTCTCGATGGTCTGCCGGACTGTATCCGCAACTGTCGATGAGCGCGCGCCGTCCCGGCCCGGGCTCAGGTGCGGCAGCAGGCATCGTCCAGGTCCATCCGATCGAGCCGGGCGAGTTCGCCATTGCCCGTTCGGAGCACCGCCGCGGCGAACGCGGTGGTCGCGGGGTGGTTCCCGCCCCGCTGCTCCGCGGCGGCGATCCGGATCGTCTGTGCCAGGTGCGCGCGCAGTTGCCGCTCCGCCAGCCGGTGGAACGCGACACCGTCTGCCGACCGTAACGCGGTCAGCTCTGCCTCGGTGGCCATGCCCGGCATGTCGTGGCCCTCGTGCGGGTTGGTCGCCGGGGCACCGGCCTCGGTGAGCAGCCGACGGGCCAGGTCCAGGTCGTCACGGTGTGCCGCGCCGACCCGCGCGGCCAGGCGTCGCCAGGCCGGGTCGGTGGTCCGGCCCGGCACCATGTCGAGCACCGGCAGTAGGCGCTCGGTCATCGCCGCGGTCAGCTGGAGCCACGCGATGTCGGTCGCGTTGAACTGACCGGCTGTCGGGGTGGACGGGACCGGGCCGGGGGACGTGACTGTCGACGGCACGACCGCCGGCGGCGTGGTTCGGGTGGGGCCCGGCGAGCCGGTGGCGCAGCCGATGGCGAGCAGCGCCACGAGGAGCAGGGGGATGGGTGCGGTCACGGGCGTCCGCATCCGGCCTCCTTTGGCTCGGACGGCGGGCCCGGCGTGACCGGGCCCGCCTCCGGGGGGAAACGTGCCGACTCAGATCGGTCGGCCGTCGTGACCGCACTTGATGACGGGACGGATGCAGTCCTGGACCCGGCGGGCCATCTCCGCCACCGGCCAGGCGTTGAAGAAGTCGCCGTGCATGGTGTAGCCCGGCCCGGAGGCCAGCCGGAACCGCGACGGGTCACCACTGACCGGGTATCGCAGCACCTGCCGCAACTTGGGCACGTGCACCGGGTGGGTGCTGGGGCAGGCCTGGTTGACCGGGTACGCCAGGTGGCTCTTGTGGTCCGGGGAGTCGAGGTCCCGACCGTTCCAGCACTGCGGGAAGTCCAGGTACGACTCCAGCATGGTGCCGGCCGGGCAGTTGACGAAGTTCTTCGACGGTGGCACGTGCCCGGCGTGCAGGCACGACCAGCGGGCGATGCTGTCGTTCGGCCCGGTGGCTCGCGCGTTGCCGGCGACGAGTCGCAGCCCCAGTGGGAACGGCTGGGTGTTCGCGACGACGTCGGCGCGTACCCCCTCGCCCAGGTAGTAGAACGTGGCGATCGCCGGCTCCACCGGCACGTTGTCGCGGTACAGCGTCGGCACCCAGTAGGACGAGACGTCCACCCGCGGGTTGCAGGTGGTGGGGGAGCTGACCAGATCAGGGAGAGTGGTGTTCGCGTTCGTCACCGTGCTGCCGAAGAAGCTGTGCATGTGCGAGGCGCCGGGCAGCCCGGGGAGGACGATCGGGTCGTCCGGCAGCCGGTGGCTGTAGGTGCAGTCGGCGGGGAACTCGGCGACCCGGATGGCGTTGACTCCCGGGGCGGCATCGGCGCGTGCGGTGGTGGAGAAGAGGTACGTGCCGAGTAGCACCAGCAGAGCGCCGATCGCCGTGGCGAGGCGCAGTCGGTGGTGGACGCCGGAGAGGGGTGCGGCCCTGTCCATCTTGTGACTCCTGTCGGGGGACGGGCCAGGGACAGCTCCGGCGCCGCCGCCGAAGACATCGGAGATTGCCATGGCCAGAATTGGTGGTGTCCGGTGGATCCCGGACGTGAGAGCGCTCTCACCGCCCCAGCCTCACCCCTCATGTCGAAGCTCGTCAATGCGTGCCGCATTTGGTGGAAATCACGACGACGAAGGACCCGGGCCCTGGTTGGGGCCCCGCCCTTCGGTCGTGAGGTGCTCCGTCGATGGTGCGCCGCGCCCAGCCAGGACACGCGGATTCCCTTCGGCGTTGCTCCGCGCGGTAGCCGGTGGATCGCGGCAGTGCGGCTAGTTGACCGCGATGCGCAGGCCACGCACCGGTGAGGCGGTGACCAGGGCGAGGCTGAGCACGACGGGCACGGCCAGCACCAGGTACGCGACCCGGACGCCGTAGGTGTCTGCGGCCAGCCCGCCGATCAGGGCGCCGAACGGAGTACCGCCCCACGCCACCATCCGCCCGGTGGTGTTGACCCGGCCCTGCAGCGCATCGGGCGTGAGCAGTTGGCGCACGGTGATGCCGTTCGCGTTCACGGTCAGGCGCGCCACGGCCCACATCGCCCACCCGGCCAGCGCCAGGGCGAACACCGACGTGCCGGCCAGGCCGACGAGGGCCGCGACGAAGATGATGAGCCCCGTGATCGACACCACTCCCTGGCCGGCCCGACGGCTGGCTGCGGGCAGGACGACCGCGGCGACCAGCGAGCCGGCCGCGGCGGCGGCGTAGAGCAGACCCAGGCGCTGGTCCTCGGGGCCCACGCCGAGAGCCTGGTCGGCGTGGACGACGAGCAGACCCAGCACGCCGCCGGCGGCGACGTTGAGGCCGAAGCCCGCGGCGGTCAGCGTACGCAGGACCGGCGTACGCCAGAGGTGGTGCACTCCTTCGGCGATCTCGGCCCGCAGTCGGCGGGCCACCGTCGGCCCCGGGTCCAGGCCAGTCCGGATCTGGGCGAGCAGCACGGCGGACACCAGATAGGTGGCGGCGTCGACGGCCAGCACCAGGGTGGGGTCGGCGATCGCGGCCAGCAGTCCGGCGGCGGCGGGCGCGGCGATCTCCAGCGCGATCTCGGTGGACCAGATGAGACTGTTCGCCCGGGTGACCCCCGGCTTGCCGACGATGCGGACGAAGGCGCCCCAGGCCGCGGCGTCGAACCAGCAGAAACCGCAGCCCACGCCGAACGCCACGATGAGCAGGTACCAGGGGGCCAGCGCGTCGAACAGCGCGGCGACCGGCACGGTGGCGAGCAGGAGCGCGCAGCACACGTCGGCGACGATCATCATGCGCTTGCGCCGCAGGCGGTCCGCGGCGGCGCCGGCGAAGAGCCCGAACAACAGGTACGGCAGGGCTTCGAGGCCGACCACCGCCGCGGTCAGCGCCGGGGAGCCGCTCGTACGGTAGACCAGCAGCGGCAGGGCGACGGCGCTGGCAGCGGTACCGGCGACCGAGACCGATCGGGCGAGGTACCACAGGGAAAAGTCACGGTGGAACAGCCGGTGTCCTTCGACGCCGGCTGTCGCGACGTGCCGCGTCACCGCCTGCTTCAGGCGAGCACCGCAAGGTGCCGGTCGTCGATGCTGGTCAGTGCGAGGTGCAGGTCCGTCGCCAGGTCGTCGGCGAGACGAGCCATCGGCGCACCGCCCTCGTCTCCGGGGTGGAAGCAGCACGTACCGCCGCCGCCTCCGGGCCCGCGGTGTTGCGCCACCGGCTCGTTGTCACCGGGGTGGAAGCAGGCGTACCCGCCGCCGCCGATCCCACCGTGACGAGCAACCAGCTCATCGCCGTCGTCGCCGGGACGGAAGCACAAGTTGCCGCCACCGCCACCGGGCCCAGGGTGACGAGCCATCAGCTCGTCGTCCCCGGCACCGGGGCGGAAGCGAAATTCGACAGCAGACATGTTTCCCTCATCTCGCTCGGACCGGATGTGGTCGAGTGATCGTCGCCTGGTCCGGCGACGGCCACAAGTGCCACCCGCGCCCGGTCGGGATGACGGGCACCCCGTGCCGCACCAGGCTGAAGCGCTCCAGCCCTGGGGCGATCGTGGTGGCCACCGCGATCGGTGAGCCGACGGGCGCGATCTCGCACACGTGGTAGCCGATGCCGTGCCGGGCCAGAGCCCGCCCGACGTGCTCCAGCCCCCAACCCGGGCTGCCGTCGCCGGCCACGTCCGCGCGTAGCGGCACCGCCCGCACCGGGCCGGAGAGCAGTTGGTCGAGTGGCATCGAGGCACATCGTTGCAGGGCCGGCCAGGTCGCCAGACGCTGGCCCGCAGGCGAGCCGGCGGCGGATGGTGAGAGCGCACAGACCTGGATCAGCTCGCCGAGGGCACGCGACGCGGCGTCGGTGGCCCAGAGCGACGCGCCGGCCCCGAGCCGGGTCGGTTCGCCGTCGGCCGTTCGGCTGACCGCCAGGTACACCGGCACATCCAGGTCGGTCGTGACGTCGAGCAGGTGCACGGGTGCGCCGGCCGCCCGCTCGGCCTCCGCATGAAGTGAACGCAACCCGTCCGGCAGATCCCCGACCGGCACGAGGTCGACGTCCGGGACTCCGGCGACGAACCAGCGCAGCAGCGCCTGCCCGAGCCCGTCGTGTTCGATCAGCTCGCAGAGGCCGTGATAGACGGCCTCCGCCAGGTCGACGCCGGCCGCCGTGCCCAGACTGGACGAGTACCGTAGCAGACTGCGGTACGGCCGGACGTCGTCACCCGCCACCGGCCACCGGTAGTAGCGCGGATCAGTGAGGAAGGTGGGATAACGGACCCCGCCGTACGAGGCACACGCCGCGACCGCGTCCGGGAACTCCGCCGCCCACCGCCGTACGACCAGGTCGGACTCCAGGGCGGACTGTCCGGCCACGACGGTCGCCGACAGTAGCCTGGTGGCGTCCGCGGTCCATCGGCGGTTGTCCCGGGCTGACATGAGATAGCGCTCCAGGGCCTCGAAGTACGCGCTCGCCGCGCCCTGGTGACCCGTTCCCTTTCCCGCGCCCACGGCGACCCGTGCTCCGTCCCGGAACAGCGTGACGCGCGTGGTCGGTGACGCGGCCACGCCGAGGACCGCCGCCCGCGCCGTGAGGCCGAGCCGGTTGATCTCGGCCGAGGCTGTCGCGAGGGCGCACTCCGCGGTTACGGATCGGAACGGCACCGCGCCTCGCCCCGGACGATTCACGGCCCGGACTTTCTCAGCGAACTGCCCTGATGTCAACGGCTGTAGCGGAATCGTGGCGCGCTGACGCGCCCAGTCGGTCGGTGAGTGGTCGCGGTGGAGACGGTCGCCCGCTTGGCGGGGGCACGGGCGCTGGTCGGAGAGCGATGGTGAAGCGGCTCAGCGTCATCTTCTTCGTCCTCGAAGCGCGTTGAGCCGCAGTCCAGGCGGCCGTCGCACGCCGGTGGTCGCGCGAGCGGCGGCAGGGGAACGTCAGGAGTCGACCGCTGGGAACGTGACCTGGATCCGCAGTCCGTCCCGGCCGGTGGAGGAGGCGGTGATGATGCCGTCGTGGGCCCGGGTGATCGAGCGGGCGATCGCCAGTCCGAGGCCCGCGCCGCCGCTGTGGTCGATGCGTCTGCCGAACCTGCGTCGGAACGGCTCGAACAGGGCGGCGACCTCGTCCGGGGGGACGTCGTCGCCGGTGTTCTCCACGACCAGCGCCGGGTCCGTGCCCACCCGCACCTCCAGGGTGCCTTCGGGTCGGTTGTACTTCAGGCCGTTCTGCACCAGGTTGACGACCAGTCGTTCCAGCAGCACCTGCTCACCGGCGACCAGTCGGGGGGTCAACCGGCTGATGATCGTGACGCCGGCCTCCTCGGCCCGGGCCCGGTGGGCGTCGAGCACCGCCGCGACGATCTGGTCGAGCCGAAGTGGGACGCGCGTCTGCAGACCTCGATCGCTCTCGCTGAGCACCAGCAGCCCTTCGATCAGGCGTTCGTTGCGCTCGTTGGTTTCCAGCAGTTGCGCGGTGAGTAGCGCGAGCTGGTCGTCGTTGAGCGTACGGGCCATGCCGACCTCGATGAGGGTGCGCTGGACGGCGAGCGGGGTCCGCAGTTCGTGGGACGCGTCCGCGGCGAACCGGCGCTGGGCTTCGTATCCCACCGCGATCCGGTCCATCATCTCGTCGATGGCGCGACCCAGGACGGTCAGTTCGTCGCGGCCCGGGCCGGGCTTTAGCCGGTGGCCCAGGTTCTGTGGTCCGACATTGGCGATCACCGGCACGAGGTCCCGCAGCGGACGCAGGCACCAACGTACGGCCGGGTAGCCGGCGGCCAGGAGGGCCAGCAGGACGACCACCACGGCGATCGCCATGGGGATGCGCGGACGCCGGAACACCTGTGCGCAGAAGAACGAGGCGTCGTTGCCGGGCGCCCGCAACTCTGGTGTGACGCACCAGGACGGGCCGAACTCCCGCCACAGCGCGAGCAGCAGCTCGGCGACCGTCGTCACGAACGGGGCGATGAGCAGGAGCGTTCCGACGACCAGAAGCATCCGCCGGGCCGGTGAGGGGAGGCTCATGCCCCGAGCCGGTAGCCGACGCGGGGCACGGTGTGGATCACCGGCGGATCCCCGAGCTTGCGGCGCAGGGTCATCACGGTGGTCCGTACCGTGTTGGTGAACGGGTCGGTGTGTTCGTCCCAGGCCTGTTCCAGCAGTTCCTCGGCGCTGACCATCCGACCGTCGGCGCGCATCAGTACGTGCAGGACGGCGTACTCCTTCGGTGACAACGAGAGCGCCAGCCCGTCGCGGGAGGCCGTGTGCCGGGTGATGTCCAGCACGATCCCGTCCCGCTCGAGCACCGGGGGCAGCGCCGGGGTGGAGCGCCGGGACAGTGCCTGCAAGCGGGCGACGAGTTCGGCGAAGGCGAACGGCTTGGTCAGGTAGTCGTCCGCGCCGAGGCCGAGACCCTCGACGCGCTGCCGGATGCCGGCCGCGGCGGTCAGCAGCAGCACCCGGGTGCCGGCGTCGGAGCCGGCGATCCGCCGGCACACCTCGTCGCCGGTCTTGCCTGGCATGTCCCGGTCGAGGACGGCCACGTCGTAGCGGTTGACCGCGAGCCGCTCCAGGGCGCTGTCACCGTCGTAGACCACGTCGACGGCCATGGACAACCGGCGCAGCCCTTCGGCCACCGTGTCGGCCAGCATCCGCTCGTCGTCCGCCATCAGCACCCGCACCGCGCTTCCTTCCCCGTCGTTGGTCGTGCCCGCGACCGCCGCCCGCGAGGCTGCCACCCCTCGCATAAAGAACCCATAAGGACGCCGCTGACGCTCCGCGGACGACCGGAGCCGCAGCATCGGTGCGGTCCTGCTTTCCGTGCGTACAGGCTGGTGATCCCGTGTTCCGACTCGTCACGAAGTGTGCCATGGTCGCCCTGACGGCCACGGCGGTTGCCGTCGCTCCCGTTTCGGCCCGGCCGGCGTCGGCGATCGCCCACGGTGAGGACACGGCTGACGGTGCGTACCGGTTCTCCGTCCGGTTGACCATGACCGGTCTACCCGTGGCCGGCGGTGGCACCCGGGACAGTTGGTGCTCCGGTGCGCTGATCGCCCCGCGCTGGGTGATCACTGCCGGCCACTGCTTCCGCGCCTCCGACGGTCAGCGGGTCAGCCGGGTCGTGGCCGACCGGACCAGTGTCACGGTCGGGCGCACGGACCTCACCGGTCGGGGCGGATACGAGGCCGAGGTGGTCGCGGTCCACCAGGCCGACACCGCCGACGTGGCCCTCGTCGAACTCGACACCGCGATCACCGACGTGGTGCCGCTGCGGCTCGCCGACACGCCCCCGGTGGCGGGTGAGGTGCTCCGGCTGACCGGGTGGGGCTCGATCACCGCCGACGGACTCGTGCCGGCGGGCCGGCTCCAGACCGGCCGGTTCACCGTCGGTCGGGTCGGCGCCGAGGTCATCGAGACCTCCGGCCGGCAGCCCCGCGCGGACACCAGTCCATGCCCGCACGACTCCGGTGGGCCCTACTTCCGCGAGCAGGCGGACGGCACGGCCGTCCTGGTCGCGGTCGTCAGCACCGGTCCGGGATGTCCACACCCGGGTCCCGACTTCAGCGCCCGCACCGACATCCTCGGCGACTGGATCGCCGACACGATCGAACCGGCCGACGGCCCGGCGCGCTGGATACCAGCGGGATTCGGCGCGAGTGGGGTGCTTGTGCTGGTGTCGGTGGCCCTGGCGACGCTCCGACGCCGACGAGCGGCGGCGCCGGGGTCGGAGGGGGTACCGGGACGAGATCCCGCGCGACGGGGATGAGCAGATCGCCGCCGATGGCGAGGCGGATCTTCGTATGATGATTCTGCCGAACTCGACCGGCTGTCGTCCGAGCAGAACTGACGGCTGTCTCCGCTGATCAGCGTACTTGACTCTCTCCCCGAGGGAGACCTGATCGTTGGGGGTATGGACGTGAACTCGAAGCGAGGAACTAGGGTCGCCTGGGATGAGTTGCCAGCGGTGATCACGGCATACCTTCCCGCGCACGAGGCCCGGGATACCGGGACGGCCGTCGGCGCGTTCGCCGCGGACGCTGTGGTGACGGACGAGGGCCGTACCTACCGAGGGTTGGACGAGATCCGGAGCTGGCTCATCAACGGGGGCAGCGAGTACACGTACACCACGGATTTTGTCGGTGCACGCCGGGTCGGTGAGGCTGAGTTCGACGTGGTGCAGCATCTGGAGGGGAACTTTCCTGGTGGATCGGCGGACCTGCACTACCGGTTCGTCCTGGACGGTGCCTTGATCACCCGGCTCACCATCGCACCGTGAGCCACGACGCCCGAGGGGTGATCACGGTGGGTGGTGTCCCGGGCTCCACCCCGCCACAGCGCGGCCGGCTGTGACCTGCTCGCCCCGACGGGCTGCTCGGGTCCGGGTCCACTCGACGGTGACGGCGCGCTGTCGCCCCTCCCCGAGGGGAGGGACGAGGATGGGGACTGTGACGATGCGGAAGGGCTTGACCATCGGCGAGTTCGCGACCGTGACGCACCTCAGTGTGCGGACCCTGCGGCGCTATCACGAGTCCGGGCTGCTGACCCCGGCGAGGGTGGACCCGTACACGAACTATCGGTACTACCTGCCCGACCAGATCGCGACGGCGCAGGTCATCCACCGTCTCCGCGAGCTCGATGTGCCTCTGGCCGAGGTGAAGTCGATCATCGCGACCGCCGATCCGCACCAGCGCGCCGAACTCATCGCGGGCCACCTGCGCCGGCTCGAGTCCGAACTCGACCGTACCCGGGCGGCGGTGGTGTCCCTGCGCCAACTGCTGCGGCCCGACGCCGCGGCACTCGACGTCGAACTGCGTTCCGTCCCGGCGCGGACTGTCGCCGCCATCAGTGCGAAGGTCCGGATCGAGGACTCACTCGCCTGGTTCGACACGGCGATGGACGAGCTGGACTCAGCCTTTCCGCAGGCCGAACGTGCCGGGCCGCCCGGGGGCCGATACGCCAACGACCTGTTCACCGAGGGTGCCGGCACCCTGACCGTCTTCCGGCCGGTCCGCCGCCCGCGCGGTGATGGCCGGATCGAGGTTGTCGATCTTCCGGCGACCGATCTGGCGGTGACCGTCCACGCGGGCCCGCACGACGACATCGATGTCAGCTACGGCCGCCTGGGGGACTGGGTCGTCTCGCATGCCCTGGGCATCGACGGGCCCGTCCACGAGACCTACCTGGCCGGTCCGCGCGACACCGGGGACGCCCGGCGGTGGCGGACCGAGATCGGCTGGCCCGTGTTCCGGCTCACCCCCGGCTGAAGCCAGACGTCGCGCGGTGACGGGTCTCCGAGCCGGAGGCGGTGCGGCCTGCGGTTCGACCGCAGCGGTCCCGAGGCTGTTCGTCTCCGGTGCCGCACCGCGCCGGTGTGCGGCATTGCCGGTACACCCGGCCGCGCCGCCGCCCGGGCCCTGCTGCGCCGGCTGCCCCGGGCATGAGACCTGGGGCGCCGACCTCGTCCGGTGTCAGGACGTGCGGGCCGCGGTCCGCAGTGCCGCCAGCACCGGCCGGACCAGCCGGCGGGTGGTGGGGGTCAGCAACCGCCGTTGCAGGTGCTCGCCGACGGCGTCGACGGCGGCCAGCGCGTACGTGGGGTAGGGGTGCACGGTGCGGTACAGCTCGGTGAGCCGGGCCCGGCGGGCTACCAGCGCGGCCAACTCGCCGATGACCTCACCGGCGCTGGGCGCGACGACCGTGGCGCCGACCAGCCGCCCACTCGGGTCGGCGACCAGACTCGCCCACCCGTCGGTACGCCCGGCGGCCACCGCCCGGTCCACGTCGGCAAGGTCGAGGCGGGCGACGACCGCGCGGTCGCCCCACCGGTGCCGGGCCTGGGCCGCGCGCAGGCCGACCCGGGCCACCTCCGGGTCGGTGAAGACCACGTACGGCATCGGTAGGTAGCGCACGTACCGGGGCAGCCAGAACAGCGCGTTGAGCGTCGCCGTCGCGGCCTGGTGGGCGGCCACGTGGGTGAACGGCAGCTCTCCGGTGACGTCGCCGGCGGCGTACACCCCCGGAGCCGTGGTACGCATCCGGGTGTCCACCCGGACCGCGCCCCGATCGGTGAGCGCCACCCCCGCCTCGGGCAGACCCAGCCCGTCGGTACGCGGTCGACGCCCGCCCGCGACCAGGATCCGGTCGGTGTCGATCTCACCCGGCTGCCCGCCGGTCAGCCGTACCCGGCCACCCACCCGGACCTGGGTCACCTCGGTGGATGTCCTGACATCGACGCCCTCGTCGCGCAGCCGGGCGGTGATCAGCTCGCCCACGTCCGGGTCCTCCCGGGCCAGCAGGCGCGGTCCCCGCTCCACCAGCGTCACCTGGCTGCCGAGCCGGGCGAACGCCTGCCCGAGTTCACAGCCCACCGGCCCGCCACCGAGTACCAGCAGACGTGCCGGCAGTACCTCCAGGCCCCAGACCGTGTCGCTGGTCAGGGGCGCGGCCTCGGCCAGTCCCGGGATCGGCGGCAGCTCCGGCGCCGAGCCGACGGCCACCAGCACGCACCGCGCCGTCACCGCCCGCCCGTCGGACTTCATCCGGACCCGCCGGGGCCCGACGAAGACGGCCTCGTCGGTGATCACTTCCGCCCCGGCGGCACGGACCCGTTCCGGCGCGTCGTGCGGTTCGATCGCCCGCTGGGCCGCGCGGATGTGCGCCATCACCTCCGCGAGGTCGACCGCCGGCTCCACCGGAGCCAGGCCGACCCGGTCGGCCCGTCGCATCCGGTGCGCCAGGTCCGCCGCCTCGATCAACGCCTTGCTCGGCACGCACCCGGTCCACAGGCACTCGCCGCCGGTGCGGTCCCGCTCGACCAGCGCCACCCGGGCGCCCAGGCCGCCCGCGATCACCGCGGAGACGAGCCCCGCCGTGCCGCCGCCCAGCACCAGCAGATCCAGGTCGGCCACGCTGTGTCACCCCCGATGCCGCCACCGCGGCAACGTCCGCGGTCCCGCCGCGACGCTACCGGCCCCCGGCGAGCATCGGCGCCGTCCACGGGAACCCGTTCGCGAACGGTAAGGGGAACCCTGCCCGGGGAGGCGCCATCGGTCCTGAGGGCCGTCGAACGTAGTGGTCAGCGGTTGAGGTAGGCGGTCAGGCCACCGAGTTCTTCGCTGGCGATGAACACCGACCGCACGTTGAGGATGGCTTCCTCGACGTGGGTGGGGCAGCCCCACGCAGCGTCGCCCCACGAATCAGCGATCTTGATCTCGGCCGGCGCGGTGCAGCCGGCGGCGCCGCCGAGCTGGCAGTGCTCGGGGTGCGGCGTGGTGGCCTGCGCGGCCGCTGCGGCACGCATCCGGCTGGCGAGTTCCGCGGCGGCGGCGGCGCGCTGCTCAGCCTCGGCGCGCAGCTCCCGCTCCACGCGTACCACCTTGGCCAGCTCGTCATTGGCTGACGTGGCGCGTGCCTCGGCGGCGAGTTTCGCCTGCTCGATGTGGTGGCGTTCGATGGCCAGGGCCGCGGTGCCGGCGAAGAGCCGCGCGAGGGCGAGGTCGGAGTCCTGCGGGACGCGTGGGGTGCGGTGGTACATGGCGAAGGTGCCCAACAGGCCGCCGTCGCGGGCCAGGATCGGCGTGGACCAGCAGGCCGCCAATCCGGCCTGGCCAGCCAACTCACGGAAGTCGTCCCAGAACGGATCGACGGCGATGTCGGTGACGATGACTGGTTCCCGCCGGTGGGCGGCGGTGCCGCACGAGCCGACACCTTCGCCGGTCGCGATGCCGTCGATGGCGTGGTTGTAGAAGTCGGGCAGGCTCGGCGCGGCACCGTGACGTAGGTGCCGGGCGTCGGGATCGGCGAGCAGGACGGAGACGAGCACCTCCCGCGGTGCCAGGTTCTCGATACAGCGGGCCATCCCGTCGAGCACCTCGGTCAGGGGTGCCTGGCGGGCGATCTGCTCCAGCAGGGCACGGTGTTCGGTCATCAGCCGTTGAGCATGTTTGATCTGCGTGGTCTCCACGCCGATCATGCGGACTCCGGTCATGGTGCCGTCGGCGTCCCGGCGTGGCTCACAGGTGAAGTCGAAGAACGCCTCGCGCGCGTGCGGGCCGCCGCCCAGAACGACCCGGACGTCACGGCCGGTGTAGGGCTCGCCCGTGCGGAAGACCTGGTCCAGTAGCGCGATGATCTTCTGACCGGCGGGGTCAGGCATCAGTTCGGCGAGCGCGACCCCGACGCGACCGGGCTCCTCGCCGATGGTGGCGAAGAACGCCGGGTTCGCCGTCTCCACCAGGTGCGCTGGCCCCGCCAGCGACGCGAAAAGGGCGATGGACTGCCCGAACAGTGCCCGCAGATCCTCCTCCGCTGCTCGCCCGGCAGCCGCCGGAGCCGCAGCAGCACGGGACATCTGGCCTGGTACTGCGGTCACGGGTGGGTTCGCCTCTCGTCCTCGGTACGCGGAACGACCGATCGTGCCACCGGCCGGTAGGGGTGGCCGCGCGGTGCGGAGGGAGTTGGCTCAGTCCGCCGTTGCAGCGTACCCACGTGCTCGGCCCCGCAGGTCTTACCCACCGGGCGAGCACGCAACCCGTCGCCCGAACAGCCGCGTCTGACAAACCCCAGGGTGTCGGGATCCGGCGAAGCGCAGCTCGACCTCGCCCGGTACCCCCTTCTCGGTGAGACGGGAGCGATCTCGCGGATGCCGTCGGGCGGCGTCCCTCACCCGAGGAGAACCCGGATCACCTCGGCGTGCTTGATCACGTCGAGGACGGTCCATCCGCGACGGCGGTGTCGGGCCCGCCGGCCGCCCTGGTGCCGGAGCTCGGCTCGGCACGCCGGGCCTTCCCGATGGGACCCAGGTGGGTGTGTTCGAATCCCTCGGTCGTCTTGAGGCCGTAACCGAGGGCGCGGTCGACGGCGACGTGGAAGGCCCACGCGATGGCCAGGACCCCGAGCCAGGTGATCTGGTCGCCGAACGCGGCTGCGGTCACGGCCACCGCGCCGAGCGCCGCCGGCAGGGCGTAGGAGTGCGCCAGGTTGTAGCAGAGGGCGCCGAGGCGTGGCCCGTGCAGGTAGCCGAGCATGGACAGGTCGAAGACGAGGAAGAGGGCGAGCAGCGACCACCACGGGTACCCGGCGGCGATGGTCACCACGACGGTGAGGGCCGCGACCACGACGCTCTCGATGCGCTGAGTGGCGACCGGGTTCAGATCTGGCATTCCGCCTCGATGTCGGTCCGGGCTTCTGCTCGACGGCGACCGTGTCCCTGCCGGTCGGGGTACGTCGGCTGCCCCAGTATGCGCCGTCCCCGTGCATCAGCGTCGTCGAAGGCGATCAGCCGCCCCACGAACCAGGCGGGGTCGGCAAGGTGAGGGTAGTGGGTGACGGCCGGCGCCGACTCGATGACCGCACCAGGGATGCGGCTGCGTAGCCAGGCCGGATAGCCGTCACCGACGGGCAGGCCGTGCCGGGACAGGTACGGGGTGGGCTGCCGGACCGGCAGCAGCCACTACGGGACAGCCCGGTGCCCGCGCTCGACCAGCAGCTCGACTTCGACAGCGTGACCGGTCAGGAACGACCGATGACGGCGTTCAGCCGGATCTCGACGCGCATCTGCGGCGCGGCCAGCGCCAGCTCGAACCCCACGAGCTGGCGACGTTGACGCGCATCGGCACCGCGGTCGCGGCCGCCGTCAACCGCTCCGCGACGCCGTCCGCGCCGTAGCCGCCGGGGGCGGACCTCATCGCATCGGGTGGCGCTCGGCGAACTCCCACGCGATCGCGCTGGCGTCGGGGCCCGCGTGGTCGGTGTAGCGGCCGTCACCGTCCGGGCCCGGCCAGGCGTGCCCCATGTCCTGGACGCGGTACGCCTCGACGACCGACGAGCCGTCCGGCGCCGTGACGGTCACGTGCGTGTACGGGTGCCGCCCCGCCTCGGCCGGCACGGACACGGTCTCCTCGGTCAGGTCGAGGCTGTCGTTGGGCAGGCCGTCGTCGACGAGGTCGCCCACCGCGGTCCAGTGGGTGACGAGCCGGGTGGCGACCAGGGGCGGCACGACCTCGTCCCGCTCGCCCTGAATGACCAGCAGCGGCACCCGCCGGGCCCGCTCACCCATCTGGGCCCAGGCCTGACGCGCCGTGTCCAGCGGCGACGTCGCGTCCGGGTCGTCCGGGTCGACCTGGTTGAGCCCGTACTCGCCGCCGGCGACCGAGGTCACCGTGGCGAAGACGTCGGGATAGGTCGCGGCGAGGATGACGGCGGTCCCCGCGCCCGACGAGGCGCCGGCCACGTGCACCCGCGCGGGATCCGCGTCGTACTCCTCGACCACCTGGCGGGCGACACCGGCGAGCAGTGCCGGTTCGCCGGTGTGCCGCTGCTGCTCCCGCGGGTCGCTGGAGTTCCAGCAGGCGATCACGTTGCGGGAGATCAGTTGCGTGGGGTAGACGACGATGAAGCCCTCCCGGTCGGCCAGGCGGTTGAACTGCGTCGTGGACTTCATGGAGTTCCAGCCGTAGCCGGTCATCGCGCAGCCGTGGATCGCCAGCACGACCGGCAGCCGGACCGTCCCGTCGTGCTGAGGCGGAAGGTGGACCTGGTAGCGCTGCGACCCGGCGTCGCCCTCGTAGACGTGGTTACGGTCACCCTCGCCCAGCTGCCAGGGCAGGCCGAGTTGAAGGGCGGCGACGCCGAGGCTGGCGGCGGCCACGACCGTGACGAGGATGCCGGAGACGATCCGGAGCCACCGCCGTCGCGACGGACGGGTGGGCTCGATGACGACGCCCGGCGAGGAGGGCGGGGGAGTCATGCGGGCCTTCTTTCCAGTACGGGGACCGGCGTGGTGGACATGCCTCCATGACAGCGCGGACCCGGCTGACCGGTCAGTGGCGCCATGTCACCACCGGATGTGACGCCGTGTCACTGGTCGTGGCTGACTGCACATCGCCGGGCCGCCCCGCGAGAAGCGGGTGAGGACCGACGCGGGGCGAGCCACGCCTCGGCCTCCACCCGCACCGGCGGTACTCACTCGGTGACGACGGCGGGCGGGTCTTCCCGCCATGTCCTCTCGTCGAATGTCACGGTGAGATGGTGACGCGGTGACACTGCCCGGAGGGCGCGGTGAGCGCTGCGATGGGGAGGTCCCCACGCTTGGAAGGAACCTCACCGATGAACGCCGCAGGATCCGACGGACCCCGGGAGACGACGAGCGGCCCGAACCCTCCAGACGCCGGAGGCTCGCGACTCCTGACGCCGGAGGGTCCCGCGCCGGCCGTGGACAGCTCCCGGCCGTTCGGCGTCCATCTCCGGATGAGCTGGTGGAAGCCGCTCGTGGTCATCCTCGTGCCGCCGCTGGCGATGCTGGTCCTGCAGGTGCTGCTCTACCAGGTCGTGGGTGTCGTCGAGGGCAGCGACGACCCGATGTCCGCCACCTTCACACCGTTGAAGTTCCTGGCCGTCAACCTGAGCATCGGCGCGACCGGCGTCCTGGCGATCCTGCTCCTGGTCTGGACGGCCAGGGTGCCGTGGCGCAGCCTGCTCAGCTTTCCGCGAGCCTTCGACGCACGCCGCCTGACGCACTACCTGATCGGCGCGGCGCTGCTGGTGGGCGCGGGAATCGGCGTCGTGGCGCTGGTCGCACCCGACTCACCGGGCTGGACCGCCTTCGGTGTCACCGGCACCACGATCGGCATGCTGGCGATCGTGCTGCTGAGCACCCCGGTGCAGGCCGTCGGCGAGGAACTGACGTACCGCAGCGCCACGCTGCCCGCCGCCGCCTCCTGGGTACGCGCGGTCCGGCCGGCCCTGGCCGTCGGGCTCGTCGTCTCCAGTCTGCAGTTCGCCGTGGTCCACGGCTCGACCGACCCCTGGCTGTTCGGCTACTACACCGTGTTCGGGATCAGCACCGGCCTGATGGCCGTCATCAGCCGCGGCATCGAGGCGCCGGTCGCCTTCCATGTCGCCAACAACGTCCTGTTCACGTCCGTCAACACGGTGATGGCCGACGGCGAGGCCTTGGCGATCGACCGGTCCACCGACTCCGGTGACGCGTCCCTGCTGATCCTGGCGGTCGTCAACATCGCCATGGTGGCGCTGGTCTGGCTGCGCGAGCGGCGCGCCCGGGCCACCAGCTGACCAACTTGACCAGGGCAGCGGGTGGTCCGCCGGTTCCGGGCGCGGACGACCAGGCCGATGCCCCTCTCACGACCACCAGCCGGATTCCTCGGTCGACGTCCCACCACCGGGCCGGGACGGCTGTCCCGCCCGGGGTGGGACAGCCGTCCCTGTCCCTCGGGACGATCGGCCCGGCACGGTGTGCGCCACAGTAAGCGGGCCAGGCAACGGCCCGCCCGGCGGGAGGAGCACATGGTGCGTACGAGAGGAAGACCGCGCGGCCGGCGACGGCCCGGCCCTGGCCCGTGGTGGCGGGGTTGTGCCGCCGTCCTGGCCGGGCTGATGGTGGTGACCGCCCACCAGACACCGGTTCGGGCGTCCGACCCGGTGGCGTTCCACGAGGGCCAGGCGCAGGCGGCGCTGTTCGCCGCGGCCGTGCAGCTGACCGGGCCGGACACCGTCGGGCTGAAGAACGCGTTGCTCACCGCCGAGTTGCTGGACTGGCGGTCGGCGAACCCGGCGGCCAGCAGCGGCGATCTGGCCGCGCACGCGGCGGCGGTGCGCGCCCTGGCCGACCAGGCGGTGCCGGACAGCCGGGGTGACCAGATGTCCCGGTTCGCGCTGGCCTCGGCGGTGCTGGCGAAGCTCGCCGGGCCCGGCAGTCCGGCCAGGGCGAACGGGCCGGCGGTCCGGGCGTTCCTGACCAGCACGGTCGGCGCCGAAGGTGCCAACGTGGTGCAGGAAGCCCTCGACCTGGTCCGGGGCGGCTACCAGGATGCCGCGTGGAACGCCCGGGTACGGGACGTCGCCGCCGCCACCTGGCGGACCCTGCACGAGCGGGCCACCACCGACGAGGCGTTGGCGACCGGCTGGGACACGGCGTTCGCGGCCCGTGCCGGCGCCAGTGTGCGGGCCGGTGAGGCGACGCTGCTGGCCGTGCAGATCCACCCGCCGCGCTCCGGTAACCCGGGCACGCTCGGCCACTACGTGCCGCTGGCGGTGCTACGTGCCGGCAGTGGTGACCGGGCCGGGTACCAGGCGCTGCTCGAACAGCAGGCCACCCGGGTGCTGACGGTGTTGAGATCCGACGCGGACACCCGGATCACCGAGGTGATCAACTACTCGAACACGTACGTGCTCAACCAGGCTCCGTCGCCGGACGCCGCCACCCGTGAGGCCGAGCGGGTCAAGACCGAGAGCAACAAGAAGATCTTCGAGGGTCTCGGTGCGACGGTCGATGTGCTCTCCACCCTGATGGGCTTCGCCGACCCGCGGTTCGGCAAGCAGTTGCAGACCGTTGGCAAGGCGATCGTCACCTCGGTGACCGCGATCAACACCTACATGACGACCGTGCTCGGGCAGGGCCTGACGGCGGCGGCGACGGCGATGGGCACCGCGGTGCTCACCGGTAACCTGCTCGGCGCGGCGATGAGCCTGGTGACGCTCTTCGCCGGCAGCGGCCCCGACCCGAACGCGCTCATCCTCGGCGAGATCGCCAAGCTGCGCGAGCAGATCGACCGGCTCGCGAAGGACATGAAGGCGCGGTTCGACCGGATCGAAACCGCCCTGAACACCATGTACGCCGACCTGGTCGGCCTGCTCACCGACCTGACCCGCTCGGTGGCCGAGATTCGCGCCCGGCTCGGGCAGATCACCACCCAGTTGCAGACCATCGAAAGCAAGATCGACTCGATGGCGCTGGCGATCCACGTCGCGCTGCAGAGCATCGACAAGGGCGACCTCGACACGGTGATCACCACGTACGTGCACCACCGGGAGATCGCCGGCGTGCCGATCCCGGACTACGCCACCGTCTACTACCCGTTGGCGGAGTCGCCGACGTTCAGGTTCGCCACCGTCACCGCCGCGAACCAGGTCACGTTCACCGCCCCGGAGGGCGCCGACCAGGCCGACCCGGTGTCGGTGTTGAACACCTACCTGCCGGAGGGGTCGATCAACTACCTGACCAGTTGGGCGGCCGGCAAGGTCGGCGGTGAGTGGCCCAACGAGCGGGTGGCCAACCCGGCCGCGTGGAGCACCGCCGCCCGCACCTACAACATCCTGCAACTGGAGAACCCGGCGTACGCCGCCCAGGTCACCGGCGCCCGGGCCGAGGCGATCGCCGACGCCGGGGACCAGATCAACCAGCGGGTACGCCGGTTCAGCGAGCCCGCCGCCGGCGGTGCCACCAACGCGCTGTTCACCAGGTTGGTGCAGGACTACCGCAGCGCGATGAGCGGCTGGGCCGGCCAGGTGGAGGAGATCCGGCGGGCCGTGATGTGGAACGGCCACGACGTGCCGGTGCAGTACGACCTGTGGGGTAACGCCGACCAGGCGGTCACGGCCCGGATCCCGGAGGCCACGGGGATGTCGTCGTGCTCCGGTACCCAGGGATCCCGGGCCGTCCCGTCGACCCTGCTGCGGGCCACCCTGCCCAACGCGTACCACCTCGCCGACCACGGCCTGCCGCTCGCCAAGCGACCCCAGTTCCACACCTGCTACGAGGCGCGTTTCGTCAACGTCGAGGAGAACGAGGGACCGCGTTTCCACACCACCAGCGGCGACCTGGAGATCACCGTGCGGTCGCGGGTCAAGTGGCACGGCGGTGACTGGCAGGTCGCCCAGACCGCCACCCGGGTGTTCCCGATCGGTGTCTTCTGCTCCTGGGACGTGCGGTCGCACGAGCCCAGCGGCTACTGCTACGACGAGGTGCGCTACCTGAACCAGCGGTGGAGCACCAACTACCGGCCGGCGTTCGAGTCGGCTCCGGTCCCGCCGGTCGCCGCCGCGACCGAGACCGCCCGGGCGAAGGCCGCCGCGATGCTCGCCGGTCGGCAGCGCTACTTCTACCGGGTGGTGCTCGACGGCAGTGGCGTCAACCCGCCGGCCGGTGGGCACGACTGGGAAAACTCCCGGATCCTGTGGCAGCGCGGCAAGGCGGTCTCCGACGCCGTCCGCATGCTGCAGGCGTACTCGGAGTTGGGTTGGGCGACGGCGTTGGAGTCCGACGACGCGATGAGTGGCATGCTGTTCGGCACCCGGGCGCTGCCCAGCGACTGGTCACGGCCACGCACCGACGTCGACCAGACGGCGAACCAGCACTTCCGGAACACGTTCCAGAAGGCGCTGAACAACTACGACGGCTGCGCCCAGGCGGAGGCGTGGGATCCCTGCGCCGACGACCGGTCCGGATTCGACCCCCGTACGGACCAACCGCAGTACGGTTTCGCCTGCCCCCAGGCCGACGTGCCGGGCCGGCCGCGGGATCCCATCGGCTCGTGTCTGGTCAGCGTCGGCGACATCCGGGTCGGACTGCTCGCCGAGCGGTACGCACACTGGTCGGGCCGGATCGCCGCCGGCAGCCACGCCGAAGGCCTGCCGAAGGTGACCGCCTCGGTCGACTACACCCGCGCCGTCAACGCAAACCTGCACTGAAAGCGTCACGTCTGTACGCGAGTAGCGGTGGGTCGGGACGACCGGGGCGTCCCGACCCACCGTGCGCGCCGCACAGTCGACGAAGTGCCCGACGAGAGGAAGACCCATGGGGATGCCCAGTGGCGGTGCAGCCGACAGCCGGATCCTGCTGATCGCCAGCGACAACACCTTCGCCCACACCTACTCCGACCTGGCCGAGCTGCTGGCCGAGCCGGCCGAGGGGGACAGGCTCGGCGGTGCCGTCGAGTTCTTCGACTCCACCGGGCGTCGCCTCGCCCCGGTGTTCGATCCGCAGTGGACGCTTGTCGATCTGCGACCCGGCGACGAGCCGGCCGACCCGACCGCGATCCAGCGCCGCCTGCGGGCGGTGCGGGACCACGTGGAATGGTTCCTCACCACCCACCCGGACGTCGCCGAACGGGCCCGGTTGAGCGTCGCCGAGGCCGTCGCCACCCTGCCACCGCTCGGCCGCACCCTGACCGAGGACATCGACCTGATGCCCTGGCACCACGAGGGCAGCCGGGGCAACTTCCTGCACAACGCGATGCACGCGGCCGGCTGGGCGCACTGACCGGCCCCGTCGAGTCGGGAGGCCGCCGTGACATCGGACGACCACCGCGTACGCCGCTGGCCGCTGGCCGGGGCGGCAGCGGCCGTGGCGCTGCTCGTCCTGGCCGGCCACTTCCAGCAGCGCGACGGTGCGCTGCTCGGACCCAGCTCGCTGACCGCGGTCTTCGCCGCGGCGTTCACCGCCTGCGGTGGGCTGGTGCTGGCCGGCGTCGCCGGCCACCCGGTCGGCCGACTGATGCTCGCCGCCGGCCTGCTCGCCGTCGGCGAGACGCTCGCGCTCAGCTGGTCGTCGTGGCTACCCCTGGCGTGGCTGGCGCAGTGGCTGTGGTGGCCGCCGTACGCCCTGGTCTTCCTGGCCCTGCTGATCTTCCCGGACGGGCGGCTGCCGGGTCCGCGATGGCGGGCCGTGGCCGCTGTTCTGGTCGGCTGCGCGGCGATCTCCACCGCCGGGTTCGCGGCCGCCGCCGTCGACGACCCGGGTGGCCTGCTGCTGACCGGTGAACTGGCCGCCACTGGTCGGGCGCAGTTGCTCGTCCAGCTCGCCCTGGTGGCGATCGCCGGCGAACTGCTGGCTGTCGGCGCGGTCCTGTGGTCGCTGGTGCGCCGGTGGCGGCGCGCGCGGGGGGAGACCCGTCAGCAACTCGCCTGCCTGCTCGTCGCCGGTGCGCTGTTCCTGCTCGGTCTCGTGCTCGACGGGCTGGACCTGGCCGGCGCCTGGGTGCTGATGGTGGTGGCCGTTCCGGGCGGGCTGACCCTGGCGGTGCTGCGGTACCGGCTCTACCAGCTGGAACAGGTGATCAACCGGACGTTGGTCTGGTCGGTGATGAGTCTGTTGGTGATCGCCGGATTCGTGGCCACCGTCGCGCTGCTGCGGGACCTGCTCCTCGCCGGTGACACCTCGAACGCCTCGCTGGCGGCGACCGGGCTGGTCGCGGTCGCCTTCGAGCCGGTGCGCCACCGGGTGCAGCGCGGCGTCAACCGGCTGCTGTACGGCGACCGCGACGATCCGTACGGGGTGTTGACCCGCCTCGGTGGGCTGCTGGCGAACACCGTGCGGCCGCACGCCGTGCCGGCGCTGTTGACCGGCACGATCGCCCGGTCGCTGCGGGTCCCGTACGTCGCGGTGGAGGTCGAGGACCCGGCCGGTGCCGACCTGGCCGACGCGGTGTACGGGCAGTCGACCGGAACGACCGAACGCTTCGACATGGTGACCCACGGCGAACAGGTCGGCCAGCTGGTCGTGGCGCACCGCCGCCCCGGGGACCGCTTCACCCCCGTGGAGCGCCGGCTGCTCAGCGACGTCGCCCGGCACGCCTCGGTGGCGGTGGCGACCGCTCGACTGATCCGCGAGCTGCGGGACTCACGGGAACGACTGGTCCTGGCCCGTGAGGAGGAACGCCGCAGGCTCCGCCGGGACCTGCACGACGGCCTGGGGCCGACCTTCGCCGGCATGTCGATGCAGGTGCGGGCGGCCAGCAAACTGGTCGCCGGCAGCGACCGCCTCGGGTCGATCCTGGACGAGCTGGCCGAGGAGCTGCGTATCTGCACCGCGGAGGTTCGCCGGCTGGTCGACCAGCTCCGCCCGGCCGCCCTCGACCAGGGGCTGCGGGCGGCGCTGCGGACCGAGTGCCAGCGCTTCGACGGGCCGGGGCTGCGGGTACGGCTGCATGTCGGCGACGATCTGCGGGTGCTGCCGGCGGCGGTGGAGGTGGCGGCGTACCGGATCGTGGCCGAGGCGCTGTCCAACGTGGCCCGGCACGCCCGGGCCGGCCGGTGCGAGGTCCGGGTCGGCCGCGACGGCGGCTTCCTGCTGATGGAGGTGGTCGACGACGGCGTCGGCGCGGCCCGTCCCCGACCCGGCGGAGTCGGCCTGGACTCGATCCGGCAACGTGCGGTCGAACTCGGTGGGAGTTGCGAGATCGGGGACCGGCCCGACGGCGGGACGGCGGTACGGGTCCGGCTGCCGTGGCCGGATCACGCTCAGGGGGACGACCGGTCCCGGCGGGACGACTGAGGGGTGAAGGAGTGGGCATGCCGGAACCGGTGCGGGTGTTGATCGTGGACGATCATCCGGTGGTCCGCCGTGGTCTGCGTACGATGCTCGACGGTGAGTCGTGGGTGGCGCAGGTGTGGGAGGCGGCGTCCTGCGCCGAGGCGCTCGCGACGGTCACTGCGCACCAGGTCGACGTGGTCGCGATGGACATCGCCCTGCCCGACGGCGACGGCGTGCGGGCCACCGCGCAGATCCTGCGGCACCGGCCGCGGATCGCGGTGTTGATGCTGACCATGGCCGACGACGACGAGCTGGTCGCCCGGGCGTTGCAGGCCGGGGCCCGCGGCTATCTGCTGAAGGACACCGACCCGGACGTCGTGGTCGACGCGCTGCGTACCGCCGCCTTCGGCGGGCTGGTGCTCGGCCCGGGAGTCCGACTCCCGGGGACGACCGCACCGCCCGGCCGGTTGCCGCCACCGGCGGCGTTGCCGCCGCCGTTCGACCAGCTCACGCCGCGGGAACAGGAGATCCTGCGGCATCTGGCGGCGGGGGAGGGCAATGCGGAGATCGCCCGGCGGTTCGGAATCAGTGCGAAGACGGTACGCAACCAGGTCTCCGCCGTCTTCGCCAAGCTCGGTGTGGGCGACCGGGTGCGGGCCGCACTGTTGGCCCGCGACGCCGGCATCGTGACGCCGGTCGCCGGGAGACTCCAACCGGACGCGAGGCACGGATCAAGTCAATGACCCGGGAACCGGGTGCCCTGACGCGCAGCGCCGCCGCAGGAGGATGGCGCCGGCCGCGTTGAGGGCCACGCCGAGCAGCCGTTCGAACGCCTGGCCGGTGGTGCGGTCTGGTGGGCGGAAGATGTGGAGCGTTGGATCACGGAGCACCAGCCGTGGAAGGCGCGCGGCGCAGACGAACCACCACCGCCCGAAAGCTGACACACCGCCGCCTCCACCCGGACAGGGTGTGGGCGTGTTGCTGCTCCAGGCGCGCTCACCGCCCGACGCCGTACCGACGTACCACCTATCCCTCACGCGGGCTCCCCGTTGACGTCGGCTGGACGGATCCGGGAGGCTGTCTCGATGCCTGCTGCGTATGCCCAGAGTGATCAGTTCCGGGGTGCCCGCATCCACCTGTGCGATCTTGTCGGTCTTGAGATTCGCGACTGCGAAGTCAGCGGCCTGAAGATCGTGGACTGTTATGGGGGCGACGTCTACCTCGGTGGTGCCTTCGAGCGTCTCGTTGTCAACGACATTGACGTGACCGCCTACGTCGAGGCCGAACTCGACCGGCGGCATCCCACGCGGGTGCGGGCGCGTGATGCCGTGTCCCCCGTCGACTACCGGGCTGCCTGGGATGCCATCGAGACGCAATGGGAGGCGACACTCGACCGCGCCAGGCTCCTGCCCGAGGCCAGACTGCACGAGCAGGTCGACGGCGAGTGGTCATTCGTCGAGACCCAACGGCACCTGCTGATGGCCGCCGATGCCTGGCTTGGTAATGCCGTGTTGGAGGAGGATGCGCCCTTTCACCCGTTGGGCCTTCCTCACGGCGGGATGCCGCCCGAAGCGGCGGTGAAGCTCGGGCTCACCCTCGAAGCCACCCCGACGCTCGACGAGGTGCTCGTGCCGCGACTCGCTCGCATGGCCACGATGCGGCGTGTCCTCGGCGGGCTCACCGAGGCCGAGCTCGATCGGGTGTGTGGTCGCAAGCCGGCGGACCCATACCCAGACCAGGAGTACGTCGTGCGCCGCTGCCTCAAGGTGGTTCTCAAGGAGGAGGCCGAGCATCACCGTTACGCGACACGCGACCTCGCCGTGCTCGAAGCCGGTGCCTGAACCGGGGTGAAGGCGCCCGCTGCTGACCAGGTGGGGCGGCAGCAACCGGGTGCAGGTCGCGCTGGCCGTGCACGACGCCGAACTGCGCTGAGCCGGGTTTGGATCCCGGTACGCAATTCCCATGAGCGGGAATTCCAATTTCGGACAATGGTCGAATGTGTTGGCCGCCTTTGTCTGAATAGTCTTTCAGTCGACGGTGACCGCGTGGAAGTTCCAGTCCCATAGACCTTCACAAAGTTAGATGCGTCTATAAAGATGTGATCGTGGACGACCGAGAACCAGCCGGGGACGGCGGCCGACGGGGGAGCGCGACCATCCCGGTGACCGTCCTGCGGCTGGACCGTCCGGAACTCGACGGGACGCGTCTCGTCGTCCGGGCAGTCGACGTCGACCTGCGGGAACAGCGCCGTGTGCACCACCTCGCGCCGTTGGGCTACCTGTACGACCGCTCCGACCACGACGAGCTGGAATCCGATCTCACTCTCGACGCCGGGCACTACGACGAGGACAACCTGGTCTGGTCGTTCTCCGCCGACGTGCCCGGAATCATCGGGCTCACCGAGCCACTGTCGTCGGCCGGCACTCCGCCGGCCGGAAACGAAGGAGACCAGGAATGACGACCACGCTCACCCGCACCCCGCTGCGGACGTCCCTGTCCATGACCAGCGGACACGACTTCAGCCAGCCGCTGCCGGCCGACCACGAGAAGCAGCCCTTCGGCTACCTGTTCGCCAACTGGGACCCGGGCATGCCGGAGCCGACCGCGGCGGAGCTGGGTCACTACGACCCCGACCAGCAGGTGTGGGTCACCCCCGACGGTGCCATCACCGCCGGCATCTACACCAAGACCCGCACCTCGGGATCGAGCTGCGGTGACTGCGTGACCGACGACGCCTGCGCCTAGGGACGCTTCGTGACCATGTCGCCATCGGATCCCGGGATCCTGATTCTCACCCAGGACTTCGACCCCACGGTCGATCCCGTCGTTCGGAGTCTCACCGCGAGAGGCGCCAACGTCGTACGCGTCGACCTGAGCTGTTTCCCGCAGACGCTGACGTTCACCACCTCGGACTTCGATGGCGAACGACGGCGGCTGCTGCACCGCGGGCGGGAGATCGACCTCGGTCGGCTCTCCGGGGTGTGGTACCGCCGTCCCACCGCGTTCCGCTTCGACGCCCAGATGAGCGAGGCCGAGCAGCAGTTCGCCCGCAACGAGGCGCTGCACGGCATCGGCGGCATCCTGCGCGCCACCGACTGCCTCTGGGTCAACCGGCCCGACGTCGACGCCGTCGCCGAACTGAAGCCCTATCAGCTCCAGCTCGCCAAGCAGCTCGGCATGCGGGTGCCGCGTACCCTGCTCACCAACGACCCCGCCGAGGTGAAGGCCCTCGTGGAGTCCACCGACCGGCCGATCGTCTACAAGGCGCTCACCGGCGGGGTGATCCACTACCCGGGAGCCTTCCCCAGCGGGCTCTACACCACCATGGTCGGCGACGAGATCCTGACGCACGCCGACCGGGTCCGGCACACCGTCTGCATGTTCCAGGAGTACGTGGACAAGGCGTACGAGGTGCGGCTGACCGTCATCGGCGACACCTGGTTCCCGGTGGTCATCGACTCGCAGGCCATGTCCACCACCTCCGTCGACTGGCGCGGCGAGAACCATCTGCCCTACGGGCCCTACAAGCCGCTGCCCGACGATGTGGTGGCGAAGGTCCAACGGATGCTCGACCGCCTCGGCATCGTCTACGCCGCGATCGACTTCATCGTCACGCCCGACGGCGAGCACGTGTTCCTGGAGGTCAACCCGGGCGGCCAGTTCATGTGGATGCAGCACGACCTGGGGTTGCCGCTGGGCGAGACCGTCGCGGACCTGTTGCTGGCCGGCGACCCCTATCGGCGGGGCGAGGTCACCCAGGTCGGCTACTGACATGACGGGCGCGGCGCTGCTCGTCGGTCAGCTCGTCCTCGCGGTCACCCTCGCGTGGTCGGCGTCGGGCAAGGTGCGTCGGGTGGCGCACGCGGCCTTCCGCGCGTCGCTGCCCCGTACCCTCGGCGTGCCGGCCGGGCTCGCCGGGCCGCTGGCCGTCGGGGTGGTCACGGCCGAGGTGGTCACCGCTGTCACGCTCGTGGCGGCCCTGGCCGTCCCGGCCCTCGCCCCGACCGGGTACGTCCTGGCCGCCACCCTGCTGGGAGCCTTCACGGCGGCGGTCGCGGTGATGATCCGCCGGGGCGTACGCGAGCCATGCCGCTGCTTCGGTGCCACCGACGACCCGCCCGGCCCCGCCCACCTGGCCCGCAACGTGGGGCTGACGGCGGTGGCCGTCGGCGGTACGGTCCTCACACTCGGCGGAGCGCGGCCGGTGTCCCTGACGGGCACCGGCGGGCCGCCCGGCTGGTCGGGAGGCGAGATGCCCTACCTTCCCCTGGTGCTGGCGCTGCTCACCGTGGTCTGCCTGGCCAACACGGTGGTGCTCGCCGTGGTGCTGCGGCAGTTGCGGCAGCAGTCCGCGTTGTTGAAGGTCAGTATCGAGGGGGTCGCCAACCCGGAGCCGATCATGATGGTGGCCGGCGCGACGGTCGGCGAATTCACCGCCACCACGGTCGACGGCGCACCGGTCAGCCGGGCCGACCTGCGGGGCGAGACGTTGGTGGCCTTCGTCTCCCCGAGCTGCCCGGCGTGCGCCGAGAGCCTGCCCGGGTTCGTCGCCCGGGCCGGGGCCCGACCCGAGGGCCGGGAGGGGGCGCTCGCCGTCGTGCTCGGCTCGGGCGAGGCCGCCGACCGGCTCAGCGAGCAGCTCAGCCCGGTGGCCCGGGTGGTCGTCGAACCCGAACGCGGGCCGGTCTCCCGGGCCTTCGGCGTCGACGGCTACCCCGCCTTCGGGCTGCTCGCCGGGGACACGATGGTCGCCAGTCACTTCGTCCTCGACCGGGTTCCGGAGACCGCCGCGTCGTGACCGCCTCGGCGTGGGGCTCCCTGCGCGCCGCGACCCGGATCGCCTCCGACGCCGCGGCCGGCTGGCTCGTCGTGCGGGTCCTGCTCACCGTGGCCACCGGGGCGGTCCCGGTCGCGGCGGCCTGGCTGATGAAGATCGTCCTCGACCGGCTGGCCGGCGGCGGGCAGTCGTTGACCGGTCCGGTGCTGCTGCTGGCCGCCGCCGGGGTGGCCACCGTGCTGCTGCCCGAGCTGGGCCGGTACGCCGACGCCGAACTGCAACGCCGCGTCGGGCTGACCGCGCGCCGGCACCTCTACGCGGCGGTGGCCCGGATGGCCGGGCTGCGCCGCTTCGAGGACCCGGCCTTCCACGACCGGCTCAGCCTCGCCGCGGAGACCGGCCCGACCGGCCCGCCCGAGGTGGTCAGCGGCTCGCTGGGCGCCGCCCAGGGGCTGATCACGATGCTCGCGTTCCTCGCCACGCTGGCCACGATCAACCCGTGGATGCTGCTGGTCGTGGCGGTCGCCGCGGTGCCCACCCTGCACGCCGAGCTGCGGCTGTCCCGGCAACGCGCCGGCCTGCTCTGGGAACACGGGCACGCCGCGCGGCGGGAGTTCTTCTACGCCCAGCTCATGACCAGCGTCACCGCCGCCAAGGAGGTGCGCCTCTACGGCCTGGGCGGGCTGTTCGGCACCCGGATGCTCACCGAGCTGCGCTCCATCCACGCCGGCCAGCGACGGATGGACCGGCGGGAGCTGCTCGTCGCCACCCTCCAGGGCCTGCTCGGCGCGGTCGTCGCCGGCCTGGGGCTGGTCTGGGCCGTGCGGGCCGCGCGCTCCGGGGCGCTGACCGTCGGCGACGTCACGGTGTTCGTCGCCGCCGTCGCGGGCGTGCAGGGCGGCATGAGCACGGTCTTCGCCAACGCCGGGCGGCTGCACGAGGCGATGCTGGTGTTCGGGCACTACCGGTTCGTGGTCGAGGCACCGCCGGACCTGCCGGCCCGCCCGGGACAGCTGCCGGCGGTGCCGCCGCTGCGCCGGGGCATCGAGTTCGACGACGTCTGGTTCCGGTACGACGACGAGCTGCCCTGGGTGCTGCGCGGGGTGAACCTGACCATCCCCGCCGGCACGTCCGTCGCGCTGGTCGGGCTGAACGGCGCCGGCAAGAGTTCCCTGGTCAAGCTGCTGTGCAGGTTCTACGACCCCACCCGGGGCAGCATCCGCTGGGACGGCGTGGACCTGCGGGACCTGCCGCCGGCCGAGCTGCGCCGGCGGATCGGGGTGGTGTTCCAGGACTTCATGTCGTACGACCTCAGCGCGGCCGACAACATCGGTGTCGGCGACGTGTCCGCGCTCGACGACCTCGACCGGATCCGGGCGGCCGCCCGCCTGGCCGGCGTCGACGAGGTGCTGGCCGGCCTGCCGCGCGGCTACCGCACCCTGCTCACCCGGGTGTACATGAACGCCGCCGACCGGGACGACCCGACCTCCGGGGTGGTGCTCTCCGGTGGCCAGTGGCAGCGGGTGGCGCTGGCCCGGGCCCTGATGCGGGACGGCTGCGACCTGCTCGTGCTGGACGAACCCAGCGCGGGCCTCGACGCCGAGGCCGAGCACGAGATCGGCCGGCGGCTGGCCGAGCACCGTACCGGCCGGACCAGCCTGCTGATCTCGCACCGGATGAACACCGTGCGGGACGCCGAGGAGATCGTGGTGCTCGCCGGCGGGGTGGTCACCGAACGCGGCACCCACGTGGAGCTGCTCGCCGCGGACGGCGAGTACGCCCGGCTGTTCGGCCTCCAGGCCGCCGGCTACCAGGACCCACAGCCGGCCTGACGGCCGGCTGTTCCGTTATCGGTGTCCGACAAGCGGGGCTCACTGTGGTGCCGCGGTGCAGGGCAGCCCGGCGCAGGTGTCCACCACCTCCCCGGTGGCGAGGAACCGGGCGATCATGGCCCGGATCTCCGGCGAGTTGGCCGGGTGGCCGTGCGGGTCGAGACCGGCGCGGGGTGGGACGTTGCCCGCCGGCGGCGCCGGCGAACCGCTGTCCACCACCACCAGTGCGCTGCCGGCGTAGGGCAGGGTGGGTGCGGCCGGGATGTCCCAGAAGGGCACGACGTCCGCGCTGCGTCCGGCGGCCAGTGCCGGGGTACGCAGCCGCGCGCCGATGCTGCGCGCCATCACCTCGGTGGCGACGTTGGCCACCTGGTGGTCGCCGAACGCCTCGACGAGGATCACCCGCTTCGCCGGAGTGTTGGGCAGTGGATCACGGGTCAGGTGGGCGAGGTAGCCGTTCGCCTCACCCCGGTCCCAGAGCACCTGCGCGAGCCCGAGGATGAGCTGCCGGTCCAGCGGGTCGGGGTACGCGGTGCCGAAGACCGGAAGGAACTGGTCGAAGTCCACGCTGCGGTTGAGCAGGGTGGAGTAGTTGGCCCCGGGTACGCCCAGGGAGCAACGGGTGAGGTCGGTGGCGACGGCGCAGAGTGCCCCGCCCAGGATGCCGCCCTGACTGTTGCCGAGGTAGACGAGCTGGCCGGAGCCGGAGCGGAACAACGAGCCGCCGTCGCGGAACGCGGAACGGGTGCTCAGCCCGCCCCAGGAGTGGGTGAGCGCCCGACCGAGGAACAGGAAGTTCAGGAAGCCCTGCTGGCTGCGGTCCGGGATCGACGGGAACTGCGAGAAGTCACCGAGTGAGTAGATGACGTTGGGCACGTCCTCGGTGGCCATCCCGATCCAGGCGGTGGCGCAGAGCATGGTGTTCGACTCGTTCGCGTACTGCCGCAGTCGGCTCTGCTCGATCTCGAGCGGCGAGCCGAGCAGGCCGTGCCCGTAGAGCGCCGGCCGGGCCGGCGTCGCGGCGCTCGCCGAGCGGGGGATGTTGCAGTGGAACTTCGCCAGCTGGGTGTTCACGCCCTCCTGCTCGGGCAGCCCGTCCTCGCCGGTGTTCAACCAGGAGCCGGGCGGGCCGAGCGGGTTGTTCAGATAGCTGGGCACCAGCACGGTTCCGGTGACCTGCCGCCGGATGTACGGGTCGGTCTCGGCGGGCCGGTCGGTGACCTTGTCGATGGTGACCGCCGGCGCGAAGATGCCGAGCCGGCGGAACGCCTCGTCGCGCATGTGGGTGATCCGCCCGGTGAGCCCGCGTCGGCTGGCCACGGTGAAGTCCCAGGCGAGGTGCAGCTCGCTGGTGTCGACGCCGGCCGAGGCGAGGGAGCCGAGGGCGCGTTGCGTGTACTCCCAGCGGCGGTGCAGGGCCGCATCGGCCGGGGGAGTGGGTGAGCGCAGGACCGTGAAGGTCTCCGAGGCGGCGACCGGGGCGCCGGTGGCGGTGCGCAGTCGGCGCAGCCCGACCGCGTACCGGGTGTTCTCGTTCAGGTTGCGGGCCGGCCGGATGATCAGTGCCTGCCGGTCGGGCCGGCCGGCGGCGGTGGCGTCCAGCTCGGCCCAGTACGGCTGCCGCGCCCCGGTCCGGGTGTCGACGAGCACGATCGGGGCGTCGGCGGCGAGCGAGCGGCCGATGTCGGTGACCGGGGCGAGGCCGGTCGACGCGGCGTCGAGCCCCGGGACGTGGGCGAGCAGCGCGGATCCGGGGGAGAAGCCGTCGCTGCGGTTCCACTCCCAGGGGTTGATCCGGGTGCCGAGGATGTTCGCCGGCATGTCGGCGCGGTCGAGGTTGAGCCGGATACCGGTGTCGGTGCCGGGGTCGGCGACGGTGTGCACGTCGCTGGGGAAGGGAAGCAGGCAGCCGGCCGGGTCGCAGCCGGCGGGCCCGGCCGCGTGGGCCGGTGGGGCGGTGACGGTCCCGGCGGCGAGCAGCAGCACCAGGGGCATCAGCCGAGCGAGACGACGCAGGGGACGGGGACGCATGGGAACCTCCGGGGGCGGGGTTACCGGTAGGTATCCGCCATGAGACACCCGATAGAGACGGACGTCAATGCCGGAACGTCGCCCCCACCCGCGCGACGTCAAGGGTCACGCGTTGCCCAGGCGGGGCGCGACCGGGCGGACCGCCACCGGTGCGCCCGGCCGGCCGCCGGGCCGGGACGCGTACTCGGGCACCCCCACGCAGGTGAAGAGCAGAGCGGCCAGGCTGGCCGGCTCACCCAGCAGGGCCGGCACCTCCGAGTCGTCGAAGGTCATGCCGGAGGCGCCGGCGCCCAGGGCGTACGCGGCGAGGTGCAGCCGGCCCTCGACGAGCCCGGCGGCCAGCTGCGCGTCCCGATAGGAGCGGTCGTCCAGGCCGGACACGTCGGTGGCGGCGATGACGACGTACGCGGCGTCGGCGGCGAGCGACTGGTCGAGGCAGACGCGGAGCAGCTCGTCACGGAGGTCGCCCGCCCACAGTGGCGCCGACAGGTCCGGCCACCGGTACAGACCCGGCGGCACGCCGTCGACGCCGTGGACCGCGACCCAGTGCGGAACGTCCACTCCGCGCAGGGCCGCGCTCATCGACCACTCCAGGGTGGTGCGGGGCAGTGTCCCGGAACGGTCCATCCGGCGCTGGGAACCGCGCCGCCGCACCACCTCGTCCAGGGTGTCCGACGGCGGGACCTGTGGCAGCGGATCCCCCGCCGGCCAGGGCTCCCCGAGCACCGTCCGCTCGCCGGCCCGTTGCGCGGCGGTGCACAGCGGCAGCTCGACCGCCGGCAGATCGCCGGTGGCGGCCGGTCCGCCAGGGTGGACGGCCGGATCGCCGTCGCCGACGGTGAGCAGGGCGAGCGGGTACTCGTGGACGCCGTCGGCGCCGACGAGCTCGCGTAGCTCGGCGTCGGGAAAGAACGACCGCAGGCGCGGCGCGAGGCCGGCGCTGGCGAGCGCGGCGGACAACTGGGACAGCAGCGTGCCGGCGTCCCAGTAGAGGTGCCGCCAGCCGCGCTCGGCGTACCGCCAGCCGGTCCGCCACGGCACGCCCGTGACGACGAGTGTGGTGGCCGTCCCGACGGCGGGGGGCGCGACCTGGACGAGGGCGTGTCGCTGTCCGTCGTACCAGTGCACGCCGTCGGGCACGCCGGCGACGCCGCGCGTGCTCGCGTACACCTCCAGCGGGAAGCGGGCACCCGCCGAGCCGGAGGCGCGGAAGAGGACCGGACGCCCGTCGCGCTCGGCGGTGCGGACCACACCGGCTCCGAGGAAGAGCACCCGGCCGAGCTGCGCGGCGTCGAGCGCGCACGCCGGAGCCGCCACACCGGCGAGTGCGGCCGTCGCCGGCACGGCCGGGTCGGGCAGATCGCGCGGCAGGAGGACGACGGGCAGACTCTCGGCGTACGCCTTCATCGGCGGCGGCAGCGTCGCCGGGTCGTTCGGGACGAGGTCCTGGCGGACGCGCGGGTCGTCGACGGGCACGTCCCACTCGCGGTCCGGCCGGTACGAGGTGAGCCGGTGCAGCAGGCCGGCGCCCGAGTCGAGGTCCACGCGGCCATCCTCCCAGCCCGCGACGCCCGGCGCGGCCCGCTGGCACCTCGGGGCGGATCGCCCGCAACGCGCTCAGCGCGCTCGGGATCGTCACCGTCGTGCGACGCGACAACCGGCCGGACACCTGGCCACCGGACTGGCCGGCATGGCGTGCCACACCCCGGCCCGATGTTTGGCGCCCCATGATCGGGGCATCTTCGAGCCGCGACCCGCCCGGGGTCGCTCTTCCACCGACCGGAATGGGGATGGCGTTGACCACCGGCTGTTCAGGGAAACCCCACGTGTGCGAGGTGGGGGCGCAGCGGTGGGCGTGCCGTCGGGGAAGGGTCGGGCAGCCGCGTCTGCCGGTGCCACTCTGATGACGCTTGCTGACCCGGCGGGCTCCCCGGCACAGGCGTTTCGTGCGGCCGTGCTCGACGGAAGCCTCGACCTGCCGTTGCCCGGCGCTGGACGGACCGGCGAGCGGTTGCTGCGGTTGATGGAGCTCGGTCGTACCGACCTGGTGTTGGCCCGGCTGGGAGAGGGGCACGCCGACGCCCTCGCGATCCTCGCCGAGCTGGGCGCGGAGGTTGCCCCGGCCAGCCGTCGCGAGCCGTGGGGTGTGTGGGCGGCCGTGCCGGCCTCGGTCACCGCGTCGCCGCACCACGCCCGCTGGCGGCTCGACGGCGAGCGCCCCTGGTGCTCCGGGGCCGGGGTGTTGTCGAGAGCGCTGGTCACCGCCGTCGCCGCCGACGGGGTCCGGCTGTTCTCGGTCGACCTCGCCCAGCCCGGGGTCACCCCGCTGGCCGGCACCTGGCCGGCGGTCGGCATGGCGGCCAGCGACAGCCGGACCGTACGCTTCGACGGCGTCCTCGCCGATCCGATCGGCGATCCCGGGCGGTACACCGGTCGGCCCGGCTTCTGGCACGGTGGCGTCGGTGTGGCGGCCTGCTGGTACGGCGGAGCCGCCGGAATCGCCGACACCCTGCGCCACGCCGCGCGCCGTCGCCGCCTCGACCCGCACGCCCTGGCGCACCTCGGGGCGGTCGACGCGGCCCTGACCGGGACCCGTGCCGTCCTGCTCAGCGCCGCCGACGAGATCGACGCGAACCCGACCG
The DNA here is from genome assembly GCF_003626595.1 of Micromonospora endolithica. Lineage (GTDB taxonomy): Bacteria > Actinomycetota > Actinomycetes > Mycobacteriales > Micromonosporaceae > Micromonospora > Micromonospora endolithica. Next base: position 208,514 of record NZ_RBAK01000004.1, read on the forward strand.
CCGACGCCGACCGGTTGGCGCACCAGGTGCGCGCCACCGTCGAGGCGACCGCCGGCACCGTCGTCGACCGGGTCGGCAGGGCGCTGGGAGCGGGCCCGTTGTGCCAGGACGCCCGCCACGCCAGACGGGTCGCCGACCTGACGGTGTACCTGCGCCAGAGCCACGCGGAGGCGGACCTGGCGCACCTGGGCGAGCTGGTCGCCGCGGCCGAGGACCCCGGATGGTGAAGCCCATCGTCGGCGCAGGCACCGAGGAGGGACGGTGGCGGGCGTGGTCCGGCCCGGCCGCCTGGCCGGCGCTGGCACTCGACGTCCCACCGCCGACCGCGCCGCCGCTGGTCGTCGCCCCCCACCCGGACGACGAGGTCCTCGGCGTCGGCGGTCTGCTCGCCATGCTGGCCGACCGCGGTGGCGCCGAGGTCGTCGTCGTCACCGACGGCGAGGCGTCCCATCCGGACTCGACGGTGTTCAGCCCGGCGGAGCTGGCCGCGATCCGGCGGGCCGAGACACGCGCCGCCTGCGAACGGCTCGGCGTCGCCCCGGCCGCCGTCGATCATCTCGGGCACCTCGACGGCGGCGTCGACGAGACGGCCCTCACCGACGTGTTGACCGCGCGGCTGACCTCGGGCAGGTGGTGCGTCACGACCTGGCGCGGTGACGGCCACCCGGACCACGAGGCGGTCGGGCGCGCGGCGGAGGCCGCCTGCCGGCGTACCGGCGCGACCCTGCTGGAGTTCCCGGTCTGGACGTGGCACTGGGCCGCGCCGGACGACCCGGACGTGCCGTGGCATCGCGCGCGCCGGCTGGACCTGACGGATGCGGCTCGGGCGGCCAAAGCGGCGGCGATCGACACCTTCCGCAGCCAGATCCTCCCGCTCGGACCGGCGCCGGCCGACGCCGCGATCCTCCCCCCGCACGTGCTGGCCCGCTTCGCGCGCCCCTACGAGACGGTGTTCGTGACATGACCTCGCGCGGTACTCCTCCCAGCTACTTCGACGACATGTACGCCGCGGCCGAGGATCCCTGGAGCTTCGAGACCCGCTGGTACGAACAGCGCAAGCACGACCTGACCGTCGCCTGCCTGCCGCGCCGCCGTTACCGGTCGGCCTTCGAACCCGGCTGCTCGACCGGTCTGCTCACCGGCCGTCTCGCCGCGCGGTGCGACCGGCTGCTGGCCGTCGACGTCGCCGCCGCGCCCGTGCGGAGCGCCCGGCGACGGCTCGCCGACCAGCCGCACGTACGGGTGGAGCAGATGCGCATCCCCGACCAGTGGCCGACCGGGGCGGCACCCGGCTTCGACCTGATCGTGCTGTCCGAACTCGGCTACTACTTCGACGACGCCGGGTTCGACCTGCTGACCACCCGGGTGGTGGAGGCGCTGGAGCCGGGCGGCACGCTCGTCGCGGTGCACTGGCGACCGCCGGTGCCCGAGCACGTACGCGGTGGCGACGACGTACACCGGCTGCTCGGCGACCTGGACGGGCTGGTGCGGACGGCACGCCACGAGGAGCCGGACTTCCTCCTCGACGTCTTCCTCCGGGAGCCGCCCGCGGCCAGGTCCGTCGCGCAGGTCGAGGGCCTGTGGTGAACCGGGTCGCGGTCGTCGTGCCCGCCCACGACGAACAGGCGCTGCTGCCCGGCTGCCTGACCGCGGTCCTCGACGCGCTACGTCGCCTGCCGGTCCGATCGGAGGTGATCGTCGCCGCCGACGACTGTCGCGACGACACGGCGCTCATCGCGAGGCGACTCGGGGCCACCGTGGTGACCGTGCGGGCCCGCAGCGTCGGCCGTGCCCGCGCCGCCGGAATGGCACACGCCCTGCGGCACGGCCCGCACGGACTGTGGCTGGCCACCACCGACGCGGACAGCCGCGTGCCACGGCAATGGGGCGACTGGCACCTCCGCCATGCTCTCGGCGGCACCGACATTCTCATCGGCACCGTCCAGGTCGACGACTGGACGCCGAGGCCACGGCGGGTCCGCGAGCGCTTCGAGGCGCGCTATCGACGCGGGTTGACCAGCGTGGGCCACCGGCATGTCCACGGGGCCAACCTGGGCTGCGCCGCCACGGCGTACGAACGGCTCGGTGGGTTCGCCGACCTGTCCCACTCCGAGGACCACGACCTCGTCGACCGGGGCCGGCGGCAGGCCATGCGGGTCGTCGCCGACGCCGGTTGCCCGGTGCTCACCAGCGCCCGCCGGCGCAGCCGGGCCCCGCACGGGTTCGCCCGCTACCTCGACGCGCTCGGCGACGAGGCCGCCGTACCAGCGGTTCCCGAGCGACCAGCCGCGCCCGAGCCGGCCTGACGGCTCCCAGCGACCGGATTCGCGGAATCACCACCCGCACGGCGTCCAGGGGATGGACCTGCCCGGTCGGGCGCGGTCAGGGTCTTCGGGTCTCCCAGGCCGGCCGCTGGGGATCGTCGTTGTGCACGACGATGTCGACGTGATCGATCGGGCGGACCCTCGCCAGGTAGAACTGCTGGGCGGGCAGGTAACGCTCGCGCCAGCGCCGTTCTACGTCGGCCCGGGACGACACCCGACGCTCTCGGACCACCGCACGCCGCACGGTCGTCTCCGGCGCCGTCGACACGAAGATGCGCAGTTCCCAGCGGTCAATCAGTTCCGGGCGCAGGAGGAAGACGCCGTCGAAGACGAGCACGGCGTCGGCGGGGGCGGTGGTGACCGGCGGACAGAGCACGGTGTCCCCGGTGCGGTCGTAGACCGTGGGTTGGAAGCGTCGGTCTCCGCCGGGACCGAGTGGATCGAGCAGCACCCGGTTCAGCGCGTGGTGGTCGTGGGTGTCGAAGTAGCAGCCCTCGGCCGAGTACTCACCGCGCGGGTAGCGCCGCGCCCGGGGGAAGAGGAAGTCGTCGATCGTCGCACGGATGACGTGTCGGCCCTGTCCACGCAGGACGTCGGCCAACTCGTCGGCGAGGGTGGTCTTGCCGGCGGCGGGCGGTCCGTCGACGGCGACCCGTGTCGGGTGTGCGACGGTGACGGACCCGACTGCCTCAGCCAGGCGGCCGAGCACCTCGTCGCGGGTACGCTGCCGCATGTCCTGCCCCGTCCCGGTCACCGGGCGAGCGGGCCGAGCTGCTTCTCGAAGCAGATCTGGTTGTACGGCGACGTGGTGTAGGGGGCGATCTCCCGGTATCCGCTGCCGCGGTACAGCGCGATCGCCTCGGTGAGGCTGCGGTGGGTACCCAGCCGGACGAGGTCCATCCCCCGCGCGGCGGCGTCCGCCTCCAGGCGCTCCAGCAGGCGCCGGCCCAGACCCAGGCCGCGGGTGGTCCGGTCGGTCCAGAGGTGACGGACCTCCGCGATGTCAGGGGCCAGCCGGACCCACACGCCGCACCCGACGGGGCTGTCCCGTTCGCAGGCGAGCAGAAGGGCCCCGTCAAGGTCCTCGGGCCGGGTCAACGTCGCCTCGTCGTAGCCTTCGGGGAAACGCTCGGCCAGCTCGCTCGCGTACCGCAGCAGGCACCGCCACGCCCGCGCGTCGTCCGGCGGGACCCGGGTGACCGTGATGGTCGCCAGCCGCAACAGCCGCCGGACCTGGTGCTGGGCGGCCACGAGGTCGTCCTGTTGACCGGCGCTGAGGCCGCCCAGCAGGGCCGCGACGCCGGCCCGGGACCGCTCGTCGAGCGCGACCCGTTCCCGGCGGCCGGCGCCGGTGAGCTCGACGATCCTGGCCCGGCCGTCGGCGGGGTCGGGAACGACGCGGACCAGGCCCTGCTTCTCGAGGGCCCGCAGGAGCCGGCTCAGGTATCCGGAGTCCAGGCCGAGGCGGTCCCGTAACTCGCGTACGCCGGTGCGGTCGCCGATCTCCCAGAGCAGCCGGGCCGGCGCGAGCGGCCGGTCGAGGCCGAGGTAATGGTCGGTGAGCAGACCCAGCCGCTGGGTGTAGAACCGGTTGAACTCGCGCACCCGCTCGATCGCATCAGCTCCCACACCGAGAAACTACCTGACCCGGGTCAGATATCTCTACCGGTCGAGGGTGAGGACATCGGTCGTCGGCGGTCCGTCACCGCCGAGGGGCGGCCCGCCCGGTCGTGGCGGATACTTGCCGGATGACCAATCCTGACCTCGATCCGGACGTCTATCCGCCCATCGACCCTGGCGAGCGCGCGCCGGACAACGTCGAAGAGCTGCTTCCCGGTACGCCTGGCGAGCTGCCGGACGCGCCGGTGGAGCCGATGCCCGACGACGGGGAGCCGGGAGGCGTGCCCGAGCCGGCATGACGGTGCGGACGCCGGCCGAACACCGGGTCCCACGGGAACCGCCGGCGCTCGCGGATCGACGCGCGGGAGTCCGCTCCACTACTCTCAGGACTCAGCTGGCCCCACTTCGGTGAGCCGGCATCGGTTCGGCAGCCACGAGTGTCGTGGTCTCCCCGCCGCTGTGCGACCAGCCGTGGCCCGTGTTCGGAGGGATCGGAACGTTGACGAGCGAGCAGGTGGCGCCGCCGGGCGTCGACATCACCCGGCCCAGCATCGCCCGGGTGTACGACTACTATCTCGGCGGCAAGGACAACTTCGCGGTCGACCGGCACGCCGCCCAGATGGCGATGCGGGTGACGCCGGACGGCCCGGAGGCGGGGCGGGCGTGTCGGGCCTTCCTCCGCCGTTCGGTCCGGTACCTGGCCGCGGAAGCCGGCATCCGCCAGTTCCTCGACCTCGGCTCCGGGCTGCCCACCCAGGGCAACGTGCACGAGATCGCCCATCAGGTCGACCCCGACGCCCGGGTGGTCTATGTGGACAACGATCCCATGGCCCTCGCGCACGGTCGGGCGCTGCTCGCCGACGCCCGCACCACCACCGTCCTCGACGGCGACGCCCGGCGGCCGGAGGAACTGCTGGAACGGCTCCACGACCGAGATCTGATCGACTTCGACCAGCCGGTCGGGCTGCTGCTCCTGGCGATCCTGCACCACCTGAACGACGACGACGACCCGGCCGGTGTCGCCCGGCGGCTCATCGCCGCCCTGCCGTCCGGCAGCTACGTCGCCATCTCGCACTTCCACGACCCGGGCGAGGCCCAGCCGGAGGTCTCGCAGCGGGCACGGGAGGTGGAGAAGGTCTTCAACGAGACCCTCGGCACCGGTCGGTGGCGCAGCCGCGAGGAGATCACGAGCTTCTTCGGCGACCTGGAGCTGCTACCGCCCGGGCTGGTGCCGCTGGCCGAGTGGCACCCGGACAGCGAGGAGATCCCTCCGCAGACCACCACCTACCACACCATCGTCGGCGGGGTGGCGCGCAAGCCCTGACGCCCCGGCGGGTGGGCGGTGCCGCCGCCGCCTCCCGTCGAGCGGGGACTCACCCGACCGGGCGGTCGTCGTCCCCGCCGACCGAGGTCATCCGCCATCCGTCGGGCGTGCGCAGGAACTGGATGCTCTTCGTTCCGGCACCGGTGAACGGCTCGCCCCTCAGCACCCCGCGCCTGCGGTAACGGCTCAGCCGCTGCGCGACATCGCCGAAGATCGCGGTCTGCTCCCAGGTCTCCTCCTCGCTGAACCCGGTGAGCTCGCCCGAGGTGAGCAGCTTCTGCCACGGGGCGGCGAAGGTCTCCAGGTCGCAGATCTGCTGCTGCGGCCCGCCCTGGACGATCACGCCGCCGGAGGCGAACAGCCGGTGGATCGACCCGACGTCGGGCACGGCACCGTCGGCGTTGGTGAACAGTGCGAAGAAGGACGCGACGAGCCGGTCGATCTGGGCTCTGTCGTCATCGGCCGCGATCGAGCGCGCCCGCCACTCGGGGGCCAGCACCGACCAGATCTCGCCGTCGGTACGGCCGCCGTGGCCGTCGGGGCCGACCGAGCGCAGCACGGCGTCGCGGCTCATGCCCAGCCGCTTCGCGACGGCGACACTGCGTACGTTGCCCGCCTTGGTGTGCCACTCCACCCGCTGGATGCCCCGTTCGCGGATCGCCCAGTCGAGGATCCGTTCGGCGGCCCGCGTCACCAGGCCCTGCCCCTCGGCGCCGGGCTCCAGCCAGCAGCCCGCCTCACAGACGCCCTGCCCGACGTCGAAGGAGACGAACATGACTCCGCCGACGAGCCTGCCCTCCTGCCAGATGCCCCAGATCCCGCCGTCGTCGCGGCGGCGCCGGTCGGCATAGCGCTCCAGCACGTCTCGCGCCCCGGCCAGGTCCGTGGCGACGAACGAGGCTCCCACCCAGGGCTTGATGTGGTCCCGGCACCGGTCCAGGTTGGCCAGGAACTCCTCGGCCTGCCAGGACTCCAGCGGCCGCAGTTCGGCGGCGGCGGTGAGGGGGGCGTACATCGGTCCTCCCGAGGTGTCCGGCAGGTGCATAACAAACGTTTGGTATGTAAGCTAGCACGGATGCCGCCCGCCCGTGCCGACCACGCCTCCCGCCGCGAAGACGTCTCCGCGGCGGTCTGGCAGGTGCTCGCCGAGCACGGCTTCGGCGGGCTCACCCTGCGTGCGGTGGCCACCGCCATGGGCGCCTCCACCGGCCTGGTCACCCACTACTTCGCGGGCAAGCGTGAGCTGATCGCCCACGCTCTCGACATCCTGGAGACGCGCACCACGCACCGACCGCGGCGGGCCGTACCCGCACCCGGCCTGCCCGCGCTGCGTACCCACGTGCTCAACATTCTGCCGTTGACCCCGGACGCGGCGGCGATGAACCGGATCTGGCTCGGCTCGTGGGACGTGGCCCTGTCCGATCCGGACCTGTTCGCCGCGCAGGCCGCACGATACGAGCGCATCCGGGAGTCGCTGCGGGAATGTGTCGCCGACGCCCAGGAACTCGGGCAGCTACCCGCGGGCGAACCGGACCACGTCGCCTCCACCGTGCTGTCGTTCACCCACGGGCTCGTCGTGCAGGCGCTGTTCGACCCGGCCCGATTCACCGCCCAGCGGCAGACCGAACTGACCGACGGGTTCCTCGCCACGCTGGCCGTCGGCCGCTGAGCGCCGGCTCCCCTCCTGTCATCAGCGCCGGGCGGACGGTGACCGGCGCGAGGCTCGTGTCACGCGCGGACGAATCGGGCCGCGTCGGCGACCACGTGGCCGTCGGTACCGTCGGTGCGGATGAGGACGCTTCCGTTGCTTCCGGCCGCGAAGGTGAAGGTGCCGACGGAGATCCACTGGCCGCCGGACTGTCGCTGGTTCACCGTCCGCGTGGCCATCCCACCCGAGTACGTGATGTCCACCGGTACATTGCTGGCCCGGTTCTCGTGGGCGGTCCAGCGCAACTGCACCGTCCACGCCCCGGCCGCCGGCAGCGTCGGACGGAACCGCAGCCGGTTGACCCCCTTGCCGGTGTTGCCGTCGTGCTCGTAGTCGACGCCGTAGTAGCCACCGATGGCACTGCTGCGCAGCCAGGTGCCGGCACGGGTGACCCCGCTCGCGGCGGCGTTGTCCACGATCACCTCGCCACCCGGCGACCAGTCCAGCACCGCGCCGTCGGAACGCAGCCGGGACTGGAGGGCAGACACGGACACCCCCTGCACGACCTGGTCACCGGCGAGCGCCAGGGACGCCGCGGTGGCCGCGGCCTGCCCCAGGATCATGAAGACCGGCTCCATCCGGATCGAGCCGTACGCGATGTGGCTCGCCGAGAGGCAGACCGGCACCAGGAGATTGGCGCACTGCGTCTGGTGCGGAACGATCGACCGGTAGCTCACCGGGTACGGCGCCGGCACCCCGACCTGCACGTCGCCCTCGTTGCGTACCCTGCCGTCGACGACCACCCGCTGACAGTTGTGCGAGTCCATCGTGTAGCTGGCCAGACCCACCGAATCGGCGGCCCGGGTGGCGCCCCGGCAGTCGTGCTCGGTCATCACGTACGCGGAGACCATCCGGCGAGCCTCCCGGATGTAGAGCAGCGGCGGCCACCCGCCGGTGCTGGTGAACTCGTCGACCGGCAGGCCCCACCGGGCGGTGGAGTCGCGCACCGTCGCCGGCAGTCGGGAATCGTTGGCCAGGAACCACATCAGCCCCTGCTGATAGTTGCGGTGCTCGGCGATGATGCTCTCCCGAGCGGCCCAGCTCGCCGTCGGGTAGGTGTAGTTGTAGCCGATGTGGTCGGTGGAGACCGCGCCGTTGTTGTTCGAGTCGGTCTTGCCGCCGCCCACCGAGTGGGTGGTGAAGTACGGGCCGGCGTACCCGGCCTGGATGTGGCGCAGCAGCAACTCGTAGTCGACCGGGTCGTACCCGGACGGCTTCGCGAAGGGGATCCGGTCGGCCGACTGGGTCAGGCACATCCGGAAGCAGTACGCCTGGATCCGGTCGTCACCGCTGCCCTGCGGCGCCAGCGGCGTGCGCGAGATGCCCGGTAGCAGGCCGCTGGCCGGTGAGCCGGCCGTGACGTACGGATCCACCGGGTGGGCGAACTGGTGGGTGCCGCGGGACTGCACCCCGTTGATGGTCTCGCCGTAGGCGTCGTTCGACTCCCGTCCGACGGTGAAGCTGACCCCGGCCATGGCCAACAGGTCACCCTCGTAGGTCGCGTCGACGAAGACACCGCCCCGGTAGACCGACCCGTCCTCGGTGCGCAACTCGGTGATCCGGGTGCCGGTGCGGCCCAGGCCGGTCAGCCGGGCGTTGGTGATTACCGGGACACCGGCCTCGGCGAGCAGGTCGGCGAAGACCGCGGCGGCCACCCGGGGTTCGAAGGTCATCCGCAGCGGGGAGGTCGGCGTGACCGTGCCGCCGTGGTACTTCACGTGGATCCGGCGGTAGAACTCGGCGGCCAGGCCGCCGATGGACGCCTGCACACCGGTGTCGGTGGCGCCCAGGCCCGCCGTGCTCAGCCCGCCGACATGGCTGGTCGGCTCCACCACCACCACGGTGCGGCCGAGGCGGCGCATGGTGACGGCGGCGGCCAGCCCGCCGGAGGTGGCGCCGTAGACGACCAGGTCGGCGGTGGTGACGGCGGCGCGGGCGGGGCTGGCGCGGAAAGGCTCAGCGAGGCCGGCGAGGACGAGACCAGCGCCGCCGGCGGTCAGCAGGCGGCGACGGGACAGCGGAAGAGACACGGCGAACTCCGAGGGTCGCGAAGGGACGGTTACAGAAGCACGCCGCTGCCACTGTGATTCGCATTCTTCAATGCATTGTCGGTGGGTGTCAAGCCTTGGTGATGATGCGGTAAGTGTTATCGGTGCCGGGGGTGGGTCCACGCAGGCGACGTTCGATCGCGGGACGGCGACGTCGGATTCGCCGCAGGGTGCCGCTCGGATTGCCATCTGACGGAAGGGGTGTCCGGCCGGCCGGTGTGTCGAATCCCTTCTCGTACACCGGATCTGGAGCGGGATCAAGTGCCGACGCCGGTGATCGCCGGGGGGGCGACCGGCAGATCACGCGGATGCCGGGGCAGCAGCGCGAATATGTGTGGGGTCCGGTGCGAGAACTTCGAGGGCTCCAGATAGCAGTTTTCGGGTGTCGAAATTGGTCGCGCCGATACGGTGATCGAGATTAGCCGACAGGCAAAGATGCGGTACGGTTCGTGCCGGCCATTTCGCGGTGACTTAGAGGTACATCATGACTAACAGGATCGACGCCCGATTGGTGAACGAAGGCCGAGCCGGAAATCGAGCTGCCCTCGACGAGCTTTTCCGTCGACACCTGCCGACGGTACGGGCGACTATCGCCCGGCCGGTGCCCCCCGCCGAGGTCGACGACGTCGTGCAGGAGACGTTCCTCGGTCGTCTCCGTGGCCAACGTCGGCATGCTCATCGCCGCCGGCCATCACAACCTCCTCGCCGGCAACCGCGTCGTGTCCTCCGGACGCCTGCCCGACGGACGTCCCCTGCGCCACCACTTCGTCGGCATCTACGTCTGGGATTGCTGCTACCGGCACATCCCCGAGGGCGTCTGGACCCACAACACCGCTCGCGACAACGTCGTCGGCAACGCGTGGATCACCACCAGGAACACCAGCGCCCGCACCGACTACAGGCTCGACCACTGCCATCCGGGTACCTGTACCAACAACAAGAGCCTGCCGGGCACCGTCACCACCGCCACCGAGAAGGCGGAACGCACCCGGTGGGTGGACAAGCTGCGCTCCCGTCGTATCCAGACAGGTATGCGGTCCTCGTGACCGACCGGGGCCCGTCGACGGCCGGTCGTTCAGCTTCGGTAACCGTCGTCGGCCGGGCCCTGACGGACCGGCGGTGCGTGGCCCCTCGACCGCGGCATTGAGGTTCGTGCGCTGGCGGGCGGGGCGCACCGGTGAACGCCGAGTGCGCCCAAAGGCAGAGGCCGCCGTCGATCAGGGCTGGCGGGCGCCGTAGAGGCGCAGGATGCTGTGGCGTAGCGCGGCCGCGGTCTGCGCGGTGCTCATCCGGCCGGCGGCGACCTCGCCGCCGGCCGCATGGCCGAGCGCGATGGTCGCGGAGACCAACCAGGCCGGGCTGAGGGTGCCGTCGAACTCGCCGGTGGCCTGGCCGCGCCTGATCAGCCGCTCCAGGCGCTCGTTGACCGCGGCATGCTGACGTTCGGAGTCCGCCTGGTCGGCGGAGGTCGCCGACGGGTGCAGGAGCAGCGGGTACCGGTCGAACAGCCGCCAGGTGACGTCCAGCCAGCGCAGCAGCGCCTCGGTGACCGTGCCGCTGTCGACGTCGGCGGCGTCGAGGGCGGCGACGGCTTCGGCGGTGATGCGGTCGATGACCGCGGCCACCAGCAGTGGCCTCGACGGGTAGTGGGCATAAACGGTTTGGCGGGTGACGCCAGCCGCGGCGGCAACCTGTTCCACCTTCGCGTCCGGCTGCCGACCGAGCACCTCGACGGCCGCGTCGAGCACGGCGGCGGCGCTGCGCTCGGCGTCCGAACGCCGCCGACGCCGCCGACCCCCCGTTATCTCTGACATGTTGTCTAATCTACTGCCCGGCATTATCGTGGACACCATGTCAAAGATAAGTCGTTCTGGGGAGATCGAATGACGCCCCGCACCGACCTGACCAACTATCTGATCCACTATCCGCGGGAAGCGGGACTGGGCGACGAGGACCCGGAGACCGTGCTCGACCGCTACCACACGCCGGACTACGAGCTGGTCAACGATGGCGTGCTGCTGGACCGGAAGCGGCTGCTGGACCACATCCGTCCGGCCCGCAAGCGGGCAGTTGGTCTCCGTGTCGAGGTGGAGCAGGCGCTGGTGGACGGCGACCATGTCGCCGCCCGGTACCGGCTCATCGCGGAGTTGGGTAAGGGCGCCGCCATCACCACGGAGATCTACATGTTCGGGGAGTTGGCTGCTGACGGCCGGCTGCGCCGGGCCGTCCAAGCCACCCGGACGGTCCCATCCGGATAGTTCCACAGCTACGTCAAGCGGCGCCTCGACGCTGATGACCGCAGTGAGGTTCGGGCCCACCCGATCGGGGTTCTAACTCACCAGGCATTGCGGTTTCCGGGCGGTCGTCTCGCTCCCCGCCGATCAGCGACTGACCACCGCACGGCACGAGCCCGGGGGAGCGTCGCACTACCCTCCAGAGCATGACGCGTTGGCTTGTCGTGCCCGGTCGAGGAGTCCCCTTTCCCGACCACTGGTCGCGCAGGTGGGTCAGGGACCACCCGGAGTTCCAGTGGGCGCCTGAACCGCCCGGGCCCCCGTACGTCGCCGCCGACCGGGCCGCCGCGCTGCGCGCCGCCATCAGCGCCGACGACGAGCCGGCGATCCTCGTGGCGCACAGCGCCGGATGCCTGACCGTCGCGGTCTGGGCCAGCCAGCACGTCGGGCCGGTCCGCGCCGCCCTGCTGGTCACGCCGCCGTACCTGGATCCGGACTGGACTCCCGACCCGCACGAGACCGTCGATGTCTTCATCGACCAGGTGCCACGCGAGCCATTGCCCTTCCGGTCGATCCTGGTCGCCAGTCGCAACGACCCGCATGCCACGTTCGCGCAATTCGAGGCGTACGCGCGGGACTGGGGCTCGGAACTGTTCGACGCGGGCGCGGTCGGGCACCTGGACTCCAAGACCGGGTTCGGCGCGTGGCCCGACGGCGAGCGCCTGGCCCGATCGTTGGCCCAGCCCGTCCAGCCCTGACCCCGCCGACGGCTCCGGGAGCGGCGTCCGCGGGGACGAGCGCTTCCCGCCTCACATCCGGGATCTGAGCACGTCGATCTCGCAGCCTGGCGAGGACGGGTCGAAGCCGTGCTCGACCAGCCAGCGGACCGCCACCAGGCTTCGCCACGACCACCACCCGCGGATCACGTCGAGGTCGACATCCGCGCCGTAGCCGGCGACCACATCGTCAAGGCGCTCCTCGTGTCCGAGCGTCAGAACGGCGAGGTCGTACAGGGCATCGCCCTGGGCCGCCTCGGACCAGTCGATCACTCCGGTGACCGTGTCACCGTCGACGAACACGTGGGTGATCTGGAGGTCGCCGTGCGTGAACACCGGTGTCCACGGCCGCAGCGCGGACTCGGCCACCTGGCGGTTGCGCGTCACCAGGTCGGTGGGGAGAGCGCCGTGCCTGACCAGCCACTCGCATTCGCCGTCGAGGCGCGATGCCAACTCGTCGAGGCTCCGGCCGGGCCACGGCGGCAGCGGCGAGTCGTGCAGCATCCGGACGGCGGCACCCGCCGCGGCCCACGCCGCCGCCGACGCCGTCGACGGCTCGCCGAGGCGGCCGAGTGCTGTCCCGGAGAGGGCGGCGAGCGCGAGCACGGGCGGCTTGCGCCACAACACCTGCGGAGTCGGGACCGGTGCCAGGGCCATCGCCTCGACCTCGACGTCGACACGCGCCTGATCAGCGTCGATCTTCAGGAACACCTCACCGACCCGCAGGGTCGCCCGCTCGGCGTGGGCGACGACGACCTCGACTTCCGCCACGTCGGCCATCATCACTCGACGATCATCGAGGTCGCCATAAATTAACGCCGGCGAGGCCGGCTCGTCCCGCCCCAGGCCAGTGTCCTAGGACGCGCTGGAGGGTGTGTCGACCATCGCGAGAACGAGCCCTGCACCGCACGTCATGTGGCGGAGCGATCGCGAAACCATGACGGTCACATGACGATCGCCGTCATTCGCCGTACGGCTGTTGAGCAGGGGTTTTGGCGTACGGCGGCCGGGTACCGCCGACAGTTGACGGGCCGTTGGCACCGGGTGTTGGCCCCGCCCTGACCGTGCCGACGTCGGACGACGACAGGGGAGACGAACACGTGCGGCTCCTGCAGCAGCGCTACCGACTCGACGAGTCGGTCGGCCAGGGCGGCATGGCGGTGGTCTGGCGGGGTTTCGACCTGCGGTTGCAGCGCACGGTCGCGGTGAAGATGCTCTCCCCGCAGCTGTTGGACGACCCGGTGGCGCGCGAGCGGCTGCGCGGTGAGGCGCTCGCCGCGGCGAAGCTCGATCACCCGCACATCGCCGGCGTCTACGACTACGGCGAGCACCGGCGCCGGGGCAGGAGACGGGCCCCCTTCCTCGTGATGGAGTTCGTGGACGGCGAGAGTCTCGCCGCCCGCGTACGCCGGTCGGGCCGGCTGTCCTGGCGCGAGACCGCCGGGTTGGGCGCCGCGGTGGCGGACGCCCTCGCCGCCGCGCACGCACATGGACTCGTCCACCGGGACGTCAAGCCCGCGAACGTGATGCTCGGTTCCCGGGGGATCAAGGTCGTCGACTTCGGTATCGCCGCGGGGGTCGGCCAGGATCCCGCCGACCAGGCGGGAGTGATCTGGGGTACGCCGGCCTACCTGGCACCGGAGCAGGCGGCCGGTGCCACGGCGGCACCGGCGGGTGACGTCTTCGCCCTGGGGCTGGTGTTGGTCGAGTGCGCCACCGGGCGGAGCCCCGCCGAGCTGCGGCGCCGCGGGGGCGAGATCGAGGTCCCTCCGGTACCCGAACTGCCCGACGAGGCGGCCGCTCTGGTGCGGCGTTGCCTGTCACCGGACGCGGTCCACCGACCGGCGGCCGCCGAGGTGGCAGCCGTCCTCCGGGGCGTCCCGGGGGCGGCGGTGCGGCCGGCGGGCCCGGTGGCGGAGCTACCGGCCACCGCCGGCTCGACCCGTCAGCTGACCGGCGGGCCCAGGACCACGCCCCGCGTCGGAAGGACCCGGCGCGGAACCGTCCGGGCCGCCGGTGCCCTGGGCCGGCGCGGGCTCGGCACCCGTGTCGCCGTCGGCGTGCCGGCGGTCGTGCTCGCCGCGGTGCTCGTCGGTCAACTGCCGGGCCTCACCGCGCTCGACGATGCCGCGGACAGCGACACCGGGGGCGCCGAGGCGCAAGCCGGTAGCTGCGCCGCCCGCTACACCGCCCGGCACCTGCCCGACGGCAGCTTCCGCGCCGACCTCACCGTGACCAACACGGGCGCGCAGTGGTTGCGCGACTGGTCACTGGCGTTCGCGCTGCCTCCGGGGCACCGTGTGCTCACCGCCGGCAGAGCCTGGAACCAGGAGCACCGCCGGGTGACCTTCACCCCGGCCACACAGCTGGCGCCCGGCGCCACTCTGGCGGCGGCACTGCGCGGCACGGTCGAGGCGGACCACCTGAAATCCCCGGCCACGTTCTCCGTCAACGGCCTCCCCTGCGATCGGGTCGTCAGCGAGATCGCCTCACTGGACCGCTCCGCCACGCCGACCGCCTCCTCCGTCACCACGATGACACCGGGAGAGCGGCCGTCCGGTGAAGCTGCCGCCACGCGGTCACCCGGGGGCGCGGCCGGGGCACCCGCGACTCCGCGGGACAACCATCCACCCTCCCCGACGCCGGAGGTGAGCGATGCCCCGAGTCCCTCGGCGACGGCGGACCCCGAGGTTCCCGCCACACCCGCACCGTCAGGCGACCCCTCGCCGAGCACCGACCCTTCGCCGAGTGCCGACCCTTCGCCGACTACCGACCCCTCGCCGACTACCGACCCCTCGCCGAGTGCCGACCCTTCGCCGAGTGCCGACCCGACACCGACCGAAGGCCCGGTGTCGCCGCCGCCCGACGACGAGTCCACCGCCAGCCCGCCACCCAGCGGCTCGCCCATTGCGCCGACCACCGCTGCCCCGTCCGCCACCGCGTCCCCGGTCGGCGGCGGGAAGGAATCCACGACCGGGGCACCACCGCCCGCCGGGTGACGGCATCGGTCTCCTTGCCGGGGCGCGGACGAGAACGTCTCTGCCGGGTCGCGGGACCGGGAGCGACGGGACGCGGATCGCCGCTCCCGGTATCCGGAGGTGACCGGTGGGTCGGGCGTCGGATCAATCGTTTCGTTCGGCTCCGTCGTCGATCTCGGCCTCCTCGGGTTCGATGATCGGCGGGGGCGGTGCGACGGGGGTCAGCGGGGCGGCGACCGGGGCCGGGGCGGTGACGCGTTGCCCGTTGCCGAAGTCGAACGTGACGTAGGCGTTCTGCCCCGAACGCAGGGACTCGTCCAGTCCGAGGAGCGCGAACTGGCGCCCGGCCTGCTGGTTGAACCGCACGAAGCTCAGCGGGGGGAGTTCGACCCGCGCCGCCTCGGTCGCCGGGCCGGGATCCTGCGGCGATTCGTCCGGTGACGGGGAACCACCCGGGCTCTCCGGGCCGGTGGGCGTGGCCGGCAACGGGGGGATGGCCCCCTCCCCGCCCACGATGACGACGTCGCGGGCATCCCGCGTGGTGACGGTCACCGTGACCGGGCCCTTCGAGTCGTTGTAGATGACGGCGCTGAGCAGCGCGGTGCCGCCGGCCGGGTAACCGTCGGCACCGGGAAACTCAAGGACCAGGCCCCGAACCGCGTACTCGCCGTTGTCGGTCTTGACGTTGACGCCCTGGATGGAGGGCTCCTTCTCGGCCGTCTCGGCGATCTGCCCCGCGCCGCAGCCGGCAAGCAGCAGACCTGCGATCGTGGGTACCAGCGTCACCCGCGAGGAGAACCTGGCGAATCGGGCCGACCTCCGAAGCGAGCGCCGGGTCACGGGCGCTCCCAGAAGTCGGGGCCGATGGGCTCCTGGTAGTCGGAGGTGGCGACGAAGAAGCCTTCGTCGTCGACCTCGATGGGCAGTTGCGGCAGCGGCCGGCTGGCAGGTCCGAAGATGGGCCGGGCGTTGTCGGTGATCAGGAACTGGGACTGGTGGCACGGGCAGAGCAGCCGGTTCGTCTGTTGCTCGTAGAGGCTCGCGGGGCAGCCGGCGTGGGTGCAGATCTTCGAGTAGGCGATGAAGTCGCCCCACATCCAGTCCTGCTTGCCGGCTTCCCGGTTGTTCTCCCGCGCGACGAGGGCGTCCTCGGCGCGGAGCCGGATGAGGAGGGTGACGGAGTCCGCGTGCGCGTTGCTGACCCCGTGCGGGATTCCCGGGAACACGGTGACCTGACCACCGGGCAGGATCTCCAGCGGCCGGACGGGCCGTCCGTCCTCCCGGACCAGGCGGATCCTGGTGATGGCGCCGTTGTCGTCGGCGGGGGCGAACCCGGTGCGGAACAGTTCCTGGTCGTCGTGGGGGTCTTTGATCAGGCCGCCGACCAGTGGAGCGGCGGCGACCGCTCCGACCGGGAGCAGGCCGGCGAGCAGGGACACCCCGAGCAGGGGACGTCGCCGGACGCCGAGTTCGTCGGCCAGGTAGAGCATGGTCTGGGCGGCGATTCGCCGATCGTCGGTGGGGGAGGGCTCGTCGTGCCGGTCCTGGATCGACACCTCCTTCGGTAACAGTTTCTTGCCCCAGACCAGCACGCCGAAGCCCAGCGCGAGCAGCGCGACGCCGAGAGTCACACCGAGCAGCGGGGTGTAGAACTCCTCGATGTCGCCGACCAGCCGGTACCGCCACGGCCACCAGACGTAGACGACGAGGAAGGCGGTCGCGGCGACCGCCGCCACCAGGAAGAGGACCGCCACGGTACGGGCCAGCCGCTGCTCGGCCTTCGAGCCGGCGGCGACCTGCGGCTCGTAGTGGACGATCTCGATGTCGTCGCGGCGCGCCCCGGCACGGACCACCTCGAAGCGGGTCAGCCCCGGGTCGTCGAGGTCCGCCGGCGGCCGGCCCTGTCGCTCGGTGCGCGCGGTCACGACTTACCCGCGATCCAGAGGCTGGCGAAGACCAGCACGACGATACCGACCAGGAAGATCGCCAGGCCTTCGGTGGACGGACCGTAGCGGCCGAGGTTGAACCCGCCCGGGTCGCGGTCGTCCTGCACCACCTGCTGGATGTAGGCGATGAGGTCGACCTTCTGCTCCGGGGTGAGCTGGCTGTCGCCGAACACCGGCATGTTCTGCGGGCCGCTGAGCATCGCCGCGTAGATCGTCCGGTCCGACGCCGGGTACAGGCTCGGTGCGTACTTGCCGGAGGACAGGGCGCCTCCGCCACCGCCGAAGGCGTGGCACTGCGAGCAGTTGATCCGGAACAACTCCCCGCCCCGGGTCAGGTCGGCCTCGCCCAGCTGGTCACCGATGCCGTCGGGAACCACCGGCCCGCCGCCGATCTCCTGGATGTAGGCCGCCAGTTGGCGGACCTCCTCGTCGCTGTACTGCGGCGGCTTGCGCATCGCCTGGGCCTCCTGCCGGGCCAGCGGCATCCGCCCGGTGCCGACCTGGAACTCGACCGACGCCGCGCCCACGCCCACCAGGCTCGGACCCCGCCCCTGCACGCCACCGGCGCTGCGCCCGTGGCAGGTGACGCATCCGACGTCGAACAACGCCTCACCCTCCGCGGCGGCACCGCTGAACCGGGGCTCCTCCTGCGCCTGCGCGGATGGCGCGAAAGCCGCGTACACCCCGCCGGCCAGCGTCAGCGCGATCAGCAGCCGCACCGCGGCGCCAAGGCGCCGGCCCGCCCCACGCCGCGCGCGCGGCGTGAGTCGGCGCCGCCATGGTGGCGGACCGGATCGGCGGCGGCGAACAGGTGCCACGGGGTCTCCTCAGGTGCGTCAGGTGGGCGACGGGCCTGCGGAGACCGCCGGTCGGTGCGGGTCGGCCACCCCGTTCGCACCCTATGAAGCCGGCCGGCACCGCGTTCCGCTTTCGCCGTTTTCCACCGGAGGGGGCGGCCACGTACGACGATCTGTCATCGCTGAGCGCGGGTGCCCGTGGTGTCATGTCGGCACCGACGAGCAGACCGGAGGCACCGATGGCAGTCGACCCGACCGGCCGTGATCTGAAGCAGTTCCTTGCCGCCGACCCTGAGGGGCCGGTGGTGATGTTGAATCTTCTGCGCTTCGCCGACGGCGGACGGGAGTCGTACGCGCGCTACGCCGCCGCTCTGCGGGAGACGTTCCTGCCGCGCCACGGCGGCGAGGTGCTCTACGCCGGCGACGGCGGACCGGCCCTGGTCGCCGAGGAGGGGCAGGCGTGGGACGCGGTGCTGCTGGTGCGGTACCCGAGCCGGCTGGCCTTCAGCCGGATGGTCGCCGACCCGGAATACCAGGAGGTCACCCGGTGGCGCACCGACGCCCTGCGGGAAGCCGTCCTGCAACCCACCACCTCGTGGCTGCCGGCCTGACCACCTCCGGGCCATCGACCGATCACCGGACGCCGGTGGCCATCGACCGAGTCGCATGACTGACCGCTGCCGGGACGGGTACGCGGCGGCGGCTCGGGTCGGACGGCCCGGTCGAATCGGGAGGCGGCATGACGGGGCAGCGCATCGGGGTCGCGGTGGTCGGACTGGGTGGCGCGGTCGCGACCACGGCGATAGCGGGAGTGGAGTTGTTGCGACTGGGCATGCGGGACATGTCGGGACTGCCCCTGGCACACCGCACCGACCTGGTGCCGTACGAGTCGATGGTCTTCGGCGGTTGGGACCTGGCGCCGGACGACCTGGCCAAGGCGGCGCACCTGCACCGCGTGGTGGAACCGGCGCAGCTCGACACCGTCGCCGGGCCGTTGGGGCAGATCCAGCCCTGGCCCGCCGTGGCGGACCCGGCGTACTGCCGCAACGCCACCGGGGCCAACGTGGTGCCGATCGGGCCACTGCGCGAACGGGTGGCCCACCTGCGCGGCGACCTGGACCGGTTCCGGTCCACCCAGGCCGCACAGCGGGTGGTGGTGGTCAACCTGGCCTCGACCGAGGCCCGACCGGACCTGGCGTCGCCGGTGCTGCGGAGCCTCGACGGGTTCGAGGCGGGGCTGGACGCCGACGACCCGGCCATCACCCCCGGTCTGCTGTACGCGTACGCGGCGATCCGGGAGGGCTGCCCCTACGTCAACTTCACGCCCAGCCTGGGCGCCGACGTGCCGGCGCTGCTGGAACTGGCCGAGCGGGAGGGTGTGCCGGTCGCCGGCAAGGACGGCAAGACCGGTCAGACGCTGATCAAGACGGTGCTCGCCCCGGCGTTCCGGTCCCGGGCGTTGACCGTGGAGGGCTGGTACTCGACCAACATCCTGGGCAACCGGGACGGGCAGATCCTGGACGATCCGTCGTCGCTGGCCAGCAAGCTGGACACCAAGGGTTCGGTGCTCAACCAGATCCTCGGCTACGACGTGGACGACCACGTGGTCCGGATCGACTACTACCGGCCGCGTGGTGACGCCAAGGAGGCCTGGGACAACGTCGACCTGATCGGTTTCCTCGGGCAGCGGATGCAGCTCAAGGTCGACTTCCTGTGCCGGGACTCGATCCTCGCCGCGCCGCTGGTGCTGGACCTGGCGCGGCTCATGACGGAGGCCGCCCGCCGGGGTTCCAGCGGCGCGCAGGAGCAGTTCGGCTACTTCTTCAAGGCTCCGGTCACCCGGGACGGTCGGACCCCGGAACACGCGCTGCACGCGCAGGAACGGGTGCTGCTGGACTGGCTGGACGCGCCGGCATGACCACCGCGTTGGCGGCGCCACCGGTGGACCGGCTGGCCGCCGTGACGCCCACGCTGCGCCAGGTCGGCGACCTCAAACGGGTCCGGGTCGCCCACGCCGAGGGCTCGGTGGCCGAACGGTCGTTCGCGCGGTCCTGGGCGGCGCTGGTGGGTGGCGCCGACCCGGCCACCGTCGCCGACCGCGAGTGCGCCGCCGCGCTGGCCGGAGCCCGCCTCGGTGGCGTCGACGCGGCGACCCTGCTCGCCTGCGGCCTGGACGCCACCGAGGTGGAGACGGTCCTGGCCCGGGCCGTCGACGAACTGGTCGGCTCCCTGCACCCGAGCACCGGCCGCCGGGTCCGCGCCGCGCTGCCGCGGCTGGTCACCCCGGGTGAGCCGGACGTACCGGTTCCGCCGTTCGTGACCGCGCTGCGCCGGCAGCCGCGCGCCGGTGCCACCGCCGCGGGACGGCCCCGGCTGGTGGTCGAACCGGCCGAGAACCACGCCGAGCACTGCTGGGCGGTGGCCGTGTACGGCGCGCTGCTCGCCGACGACACCGGCGCCGACCCGGCGGAGGCGTTCCTGCTCGGCCTGGCCCACCACCTGCACAACGCCCGGCTGCCCGACGCCGGGTTCGCCGGTGAACTGCTGCTCGGCGCGTACCTCGAACCGATGACCAGCAGGCTCACCGACGGGGAGTTGGCCGAGTTGCCCGCCGGGCTGGCCGCCCGCGTCACCGCGACGATGGCGTCGCGGGTGGACGCGGAGACCCCGCTCGGGCGTACCTTCCACGCCGCGGACGTGCTGGACCGGGTGCTCCAGGTGCACCATCACGCCCGCGCCGCCGCGTTCACCGTCGAGCAGGCCCTGGTCGACCTGGCGCTCGTGCACGACGGTCCGGTGGTGGACTATCACCGGGCGGTGCTCCGGGCGGCCGGGCTGTGACCGCCGTACGGGCGGTGCCCGCCGGCACCGCGATCGCGTGGCGCGGACCCGACGGCACCCCCCTGCGCGCCGACACGCCCCACACCCTCACCGACGGCGTGCGCCGCTGGCCGGTGGTGGAGACCATCCCCTGGCTGCGCCCGGATCGGGACGACCTGCGGGAACGGGCGGTGGCCGCGCTCGACGCGGGGGATCCCGACCAGGCCGCCGTGGTGCTGCTCGCCGACGCCGACGACTGGTGGGACGGCGAGCCGCCTGCGGCGGCACAGCTCCGGGCCGCGCTGCGCGCGACCAGCCTGCGCGAGGCGGTGGACCTGCTCCGGCTCGGCCGGGTCGGGGTGTACTTCCTGCATCGCTGGTCGGATCCGAGCTGGTTGGCGGCGCTGTCGCTCACCGCCGCGCACCCGCCGAACGGGCGGCCGGTGGTCGATCTGGCCTGCGGTGCCGGGCACCTGCTGCGGCACCTGGTCGCGCACGGCCAGGCCGAGGCGACCGGCGTGGACGTGGTCTTCGCCAAGCTGTGGTTGGCCCGCCGGTTCGTGCTGCCGCCGGGCGCGCCGGTGGCGCTGGTGTGCGCCGACCTGACCGCCGCCTGGCCGCTGCCGCCGTCCGCGGCGCCCCGGCACGTGGCCTGCCACGACGCCCTGTACTTCCTGCCGGACAAGGCCGCCGTGGTGGCCGCCGCGCTCGCCTGTGCCGGGCCCGGGGGAGCGGTGCTCCTGGGTCACCTGCACAACGCGCGGCACCCGTCCGGCACGGCGGGGCTACCGCTGCCACCCGAGGGCTGGACGGCCCTGCTGCCGGGCGCCGACGCGTACGCCGAGGAGGAACTCACCGTGGCGGCGGTCGCCGGGCGGCTGCCCGCCGCGGCCGACCCGGCCGCGCTGGCTCGCACCGAAGCCGTCGGCCTGGCCCGGGACGCCGCCGCCGCGCCGGCCGACCCGGCCCTGCTGCGGCCCGCCCCGGCGAGCCCGTTGCGACCCAACCCGCTCTACACCGACGGAGTCCGCCGCTGGCCCGACCCGCGGTGGGCGGCCGAGTACGGCGAGCGGGCCGCCGCGTACCTGCCGGAGCGCTGGCCGGCGACCCCGGGCCCGGACGCGCCGCGCCGCCGCCTCCTGCTCGACCTGCCCGAGCGGTGGTGAGGAGGTGGACCCGGTCGGGTGGGGGGTGGTCGGTTGCGGCTGGGTGGCCCGCGACCACGTCGCCCCGGCCATCCGCGCCGCCGGGCACCGGCTCGTGGCCGCCTGCGACCGGGACCCCGCGGCCGCCGGTGGGCTCGCCCCGGAGCGGCTGGCCACGGCCGACCTGTACGAGTTGCTCGATCACCCGGAGGTCGAGGCGGTGCACGTCGCGACCCCCAACGACACCCACGCCGACGTGGTGGTGGCGGTCGCCAAGGCCGGACTGCCGGTGCTGTGCGAGAAGCCCCTGGCCGCCGACGTGCCCGACGCCCGGCGGCTGGTCGACGCGGCCGGTGGCGTACTCGCCGGTGCCGCCTTCGACCAGCGGTTCCACCCCGCCCACCGGCGGATCGCCGACCTCGTCGCCGCCGGTGACCTCGGCACGGTGACCGCCGTCCGGATCGTCTACGGCTGTTGGCTGCCGCCGCGGTGGAGTCCGGACGGTCGGCCGCACGACAACTGGCGGGTCGACGAGGCCCGCTCCGGCGGCGGGGCGCTGGTGGACCTGGCCCCGCACGGTGTCGACCTGGTCGGCGTGCTGCTCGGTGACGACCTGACGGAGCTGACCGTACGGACCCAGCGCCGGGTGCATCCCTACCGGGTGGACGACGGGGCGCTGGTGGCCGGGGTGACCGGGGGTGGGGTGCTGGTGCAGGCGCACGTCTCGTTCAACACCGCCGATCCGCTGCCGCGACGCCGGCTGGAGGTGGTCGGCACCGCCGCGCAGCTCGTCGCCGTCGACACCCTCGGCCAGAGCGCCGGCGGCACGCTGACCCGCCTCGACGCCGCGACCGGAGCGGCCACCGAGGTGCCCTTCGACGCCGCGGAGAGTCCGTTCACCGGGCAGGTGCGCGCCTTCTCCGCCGCCGTACGGGGGGCCGGCTGGCCGTGGCCGCTGGCCCGCGACCTGCGCCTGCACGAGTTGCTGCACACCGCCGCCGAGAGGAGCTGACCGTGCCCCTGTCTCCGTACGCCTGCGCGAACTGCGGCCACTGGCAGCGCTGGTTCGCGCCCCCACCGTCCTGTCCGGTCTGCACGGACGTGCGCAACGCGCTGCCCGAGGACGGCTGGCGGTTCCTCTCCGCCGAGGAGGTGGCGGTCGGGCGGCGGGCACGGTCGGCGGTGGTCGCCCCCGGGGTGACCGGCTACTGGTGCGAGCCGCAGCTCGGGCTCGGCAGCACCGGCTGGGTGATCGAGACCGACGCCGGTCCGGTCGGCTGGGAGGCGGCCGGCTGGTACCCCGCCGAGGCGCTCGCCGACCTGCGCGCCCGCGGCGGCCTGGTCGCGCTCGGGGCGAGCCATGTGCACGGGTACGGCGCGCTCTGGCAGCTTCAGGACGAACTCGCCCCGCCGGTGCTCGCCATCGGTGTCGACGATCTCGGGTGGACCAAGGCGTTCCAGGTGACCTGGCCCACCGACGACCGGCATCCGCTCGCGCCGGGGCTGGTGATGTACCGCAGCGGTGGCCACTTCCCCGGACACAGCGTGCTGCACGACGAGCGGCGCGGCATCCTGTTCGTCGGTGACCTGATCAAGGTGGAGCTGGCCGGTGACCAGCCGACCGCCCTCTCCTGCCACAAGGCCTTCCACGCGCAGATCCCGCTCTCGCACGCCGAGGTGGGACGGGCCCGTGAGCTGGTCGAGGCGCTCGACTTCGACGCGGTCGCCACGCCGTTCGAGTACGCCGCGCCGGTCTCGCGCAAGCAGGTGCTCGCCCTGTTCGACCGTCAGCTGCGGGGGCAGCCGACGGCCGGGCCCATACCGATCGAGGAGTTGACGTGACCCGAGCCGTCGAACCGCGTACCCCCACCGTCTCCGCGTCGTCGGTGGCCGACCGACTCGCCGACGCCCTGCCCGCCGGCGAGGTCGGTGACTTCGACGTGTCCGGCCTGGACCGGATCGGTCTGCCGGTGGTCTCCGCCGACCACCTCGGCGACGGTTGGCCCCGGGCCGCCGCGGTGGGCTACGGCGCCACCGTCGAGCAGGCGCGCACCGGCGCGTACGGGGAGCTGGCGGAGGCTTTGTTGCTGCACGGCCAGCTCCGGGCGATGGTGCCGCACCGGGCCTCGTACGCCGAGCTGCGCGCCGAGCGGGGCGCCGCCGGCGTGGTGGATCCCCGGTCGTTGGTGCTCCGCGCCGGGACGGTCGTCGACGACGACGAGCCCCGCTCCTGGCTGCCGACGGTGCGCTGGCGCACCGGCGAGACGGTGCTGGTGCCGGCGGAGTTCTGCGCCTCCGCCGGTGAGGACCTGCCGTGGCAGGACCCCGCCGAGCGACTCGTCCCGGTGATCACCAACGGGTCGGGCGCCGGTGACACGGTGCAACGGGCCGTCGCACACGGCCTGCTGGAGCTGCTGCAACGCGACGGCAACACGACCGCCTTCCGGGCCATGGACGCGGGCGTGGTGATCGACCTCGACGACGTCCGGGACCCGGTGACCCGGGCCACCCTGGACCGGCTCCGGTCCGCCGGCATCGACGTGGTGCCCAAGCTCGCCTCCACCGGGTTCGGCCTGGTCGACGTGCACGTCGTCGGTGTCGACCGGGAACCGGAGACGCCGCCGCTGGCGGTCACCGCGTGCGGGGAGGCAGCGCACCCGGACCGGGAGGCCGCGCTGCGCAAGGCGCTGCTGGAGTACGTCTCGTCCCGCTCCCGCAAGGTCTTCTCGCACGGACCGCTGGAGCCGCTGCGGCGGCTCACCCCGGAGGCGTACTGGCGGCGGGAGTTCGCCCGGCCGGCCGAGTCCCAGGAGACCCGGGCGTTCACCGCGATGCGGGAGTGGACCCACCTGGACGGCGGGCAGCTGCGGGCACTGCTGGAGCCCGTGGTGCTGGCCCGGCGCAGCACCGTGCCCTTCACCGCGTTGCCCACCGTCGCGCCCGGAAGCCTGGACGACCCGAGCGCGCTGCTGGCCGAGCTGCTGCACCGGCTGGCCGACTTCGACGTGCTGGTCGTCGTCGCACCCGGCGACGGGGCGGTCGCGGTCAAGGTGATCGTGCCCGGCCTGGAGGCGGAGACCATGTCGTACGGGCGGATCGCGGCGCGCGGCGTGGAGCGCCTGCTGGAGCGGGACTCACCGCTGGTCGGGCTCGGGGCGCCCCCGCACGACGGCGCCGCGCCGGTGGTCCTCGACCCGGCGGGCCGGGAGCGGCTGGGCGGCGACGCCTGGCTCGACCTGGCCGGTATCGCCCGAACCGTCGGCCCGCTCTACCCGCTCTACCGGGAACCGAGCCGGCACGTCGTGGCCCGGAGTGAGCGATGAGCCTGCGCTACGCCTACAACACCAACGGGCTGACCTCGCACCGGCTCGACGACGCGCTCGCCCTGCTCGCCGACTGCGGCTACGACGGCGTCTCGCTGACCCTCGACGTGGCCCACCACGACCCGTACGCGCCCGACCTGGCCGGGCGCACCCGCCGGCTGGCCCACCGGCTCGACGCGCTCGGCCTGGCCAGCGTGGTCGAGACCGGTGCGCGATTCCTGCTCGACCCGCGGCGCAAGCACCATCCGACGCTGGTCTCGCCGGACGCGGGAGACCGGAGCCGGCGGCGTGACTTCCTGCGTCTCTGCGTCGACGTGGCGGTCGGGCTGGGCAGCGAGGCGGTGTCGTTCTGGGCCGGCGTGCCGGAGCCGGGCACCGACCGCGACCGCTGCTGGCACTGGCTCGTCGAGGGAGTCCGCGACGTCGTCGAGTACGCGGACCGGCACGGCGTGACCTGCGCCCTGGAGCCGGAGCCGGGAATGCTCGTGGACGACTGCGACGACTGGGCCCGGCTCGCGGCCGACGTTCCCGGCCTCACCCTGGCCCTGGACACCGGACACTGCCTGGTCTCCGGCCGGTACGATCCGGCCGCCGCGGTCCGCGCGTTCGCGGCCCGGCTCGGCGCGGTCGCCGTCGAGGACATGCCCCGCGGCCGGCACGAGCACCGCGCCCCCGGCGAGGGAGACCTGGACTTTCCCGCGGTGCTCGGCGCGTTGACCGAGATCGCCCATCCCGGTCTGGTCAGCCTCGAACTCTCCCGCGACGCGCACCGGGCCGACACCGTGGTGCCCGCCGCGCTGGCCGCGCTGCGCCGCGCCGAGCAGCGGTCCACCCGGTCCGCCGGGCTGAAGGCCGGCGTCCGATGAGGATCTGCTTCGTCTCGCGCCGCTACTGGCCGGCGGTGTCCGGGATGAGCGCGTACGCCGAGAACCTGCTCCGGCACCTGGTCCGCGCCGGCCACGAGCCCACCCTGGTGTCCCAGTACCGGGGCGACCCGGCGGGCCGCGCGGTGTACGGCGGCGGCCCACCGCCGCCGGACCGGGTGCCCGCCGGAGTCGAGGTGCACGCCCTCCAGGCGCGCGGGGAACAGGCCGTGTGCCGGGGCGGGCCGGCGGACTTCGAGGCGGACGTCGCCGAGATGACCGACACCGTGCTGCGGCTGCACGCCCGCCGGCCCTTCGACGTGCTGCACGCGCAGTACGCCTACCCGAACGGGCTGGCGGTGCTCCGGGCCGCCCGGGTGGCCGGGCTACCCGCGGTGGTCTCCGTGCAGGGCGGCGACGGCCACTGGGTCGGCACCTGCTGTGCCACCCATCGGGACCTGGTCCGGGCCGTCTTCGCGCACGCGCCGGCACTGCTGATCGGCTCGCCGTCGTTCGCCGCCGAGGTCTGCCGGCGGCACGAGCTGGATCCGGCCCGCTTCACCGTCGTACCCGGCGCCACCGACGCCGAGCGGTTCGTGCCGGTCGCGTCCCCCGGCCGGGTGTCCGACCCGGCGGTGCTGCTCTACCACGGCCGGATCGACGCGCGTAAGGGCGTACTCGACCTGCTCGACGCGGTCGCCAAGCTGCGTGCGGACGCCGTGCCGGTCCGTCTGCTGCTGTCGGGCATCGGCCCCGACCTGGACACCGTCGCCACCCGGATCACCGAGCTGGGCCTCGCCGACGTGGTCGAGCCGCTCGGCGCCGTGCCCTACGAAAGAGCCCACGAGGTGTACGCCCGGGGGGAGATCTTCGTCAGTCCCACATACGCCGAGGGCTTCTCCAACACCATCCTGGAGGCGATGGCCAGTGGCCTTCCGGTCGTCTCCACCGATGTGGTGGGTGTCCGCGACTGCGTGCGCTCGGACGAGAACGGGCTGCTGGTGCCGGCCGGTGACCCGGCGGCTCTCGCGGCGGCCGTCCGTCGGCTGCTCGACGACCCCGCGCTGCGCCGTCGGCTCGCCGGGCGGGCCCGCGCCGACGTCGAGCAGCAGTGGAGCTGGCCGGTGGTCGCCGGCCGGATCACCGCCGTCTACGACGGGTTGCCCACGACCGTGCCGGAGATTCCCGACCCGCCGGTCGACCCGACCTGCCGCTTCCGCGCGGCCCCCCACCTTCTGTGAGCGCGAGGAGTGAGCCGGTCCTGCGAGCCCCGCAGTCGCGATCGACGGGTGGGCCGGTGAGCGCGAGGAGTGAGCCGGGGCTCGCGGTGGCGGTCAGCCCGCACCTGGACGACGCGGTGTTCTCCGTCGGTGGCACCCTCGCGGCGCTGGTCACGGCGGGTTGGACGGTACGGGTGGTCACCTGCTTCACCGCCAGCGTGCCGGACCCGTCGCCGTTCGCACTGGCCTGTCAGCTCGACAAGGGGTTCCCGGCCGACGTCGACTACATGGCGCTGCGCCGGGCCGAGGACGACACCGCGTGCGCGCTGCTCGGGGTGGAGCCGGTGCACCTGCCGCTGCCCGAGGCGCCGCATCGCGGTTATCCGGACCCGGCCGCGCTCTTCGCCGGAGTCCGCGCGGACGACCGGGCCGCGGCCGCGCTCGCGCCGGCGCTACGCCCGCAGCTGGCGGACGCCGATGTGGTTCTCGCGCCGCAGGCCCTCGGCGACCACGTCGACCACCGCATCGTCACCGAGACGGTCGCGGGCCTCGCCCCGGACAGCCTCTTCTGGCGGGACGTGCCGTACGTCGACCGACAACCGGCGGCGTCGCCGTGGCACCGCGTGCCCGCGGGAGTCGAGGCGGGCGTCGACATCAGCGATCAGTTGGCGGCGAAGGTGGCGGCCGCCGGCAGCTACCACAGCCAACTCGATTTCCAGTTCGGCCGGACCGGGGTGGCGCCGCTGCTGCGGAACCTCGCCGTCGTGGAGGCCGCCCGGCTCGGCCTGCCGGGTGTGGTCGAGGCGCTGCACGGCCGCCTGGACCGTCTCCGGTCGATCGGCGCGATGCCACCGGTGCCCGATGTCGCCGCTGGTCACCGACCTGACTCGTGACGGTGTGGACTCCGGCGCGACGCCGGCCCCTTCCACGCGTGGGAAGGGGCCGCGTGCCGGGTGGTCCCGCACCGGACGCCGGCGCGGGTTCACCCGGCGGGTCAGCTCGCGCAGACCGCGTACGCCCGCACCTTCCAGGTGTCGCTGAAACCACTCTCGTCCTCCGCCGCGCGGACGGTGACCGTATTCGACGCCGTGGCCCGCATCTCGGTGAGACGCACCTGGCCCTCGCCTCCGACGATCTCACCGCCCACCCCGTGTACGGTCTTGCCCGCCGGGCAGGTGGCCGTCACCGACTGGGTGCTGGTCGAGCTGTACGAGCTGTCGGTGATCACCCGCTGCTCGCCGGGCAGCGGGTCGACGCAGATGACGGTGGCTTCGACCGTCCAGTTGCCGGCGATGCCGTTGCCGGTCTCGACACCCGCCACCGTGACGCTGTTCTGCGAGATGCGCAGGTCCTCCAGGATCACCTCGCTGACCCCACCGCCGAGAGCCGCTCCGCCACCGCCGATCGCGCGCTTGCCCACCGGGCAGAACACCTCCCGGAACTTCGGGCTGATCGAGTTGCTCACCGAGCTGCCCCAGACGGTGGTCAGGCCCGACGGCGTCGGGGCGCAGAGCGCGCTGGCCGTGATCGACCAGTTGGCGGCCAGGCCGGTCGGGTCCTCCCGGCCGGTGACCGAGTACACGTTGGAGCCGGCCACCGGCAGCATGATGTCCATGCCCACCTGCCCGGCGCCCGAGGCGGAGACCAGGCCGCCGCCACCGATGACCCTCGTGCCGGTCGGGCAGGTGGCGTTCTGCGTCTTCGCGACGCTGTTGCTCGGGCCGAGCGAGTTCACCCGGACCAGGCCGGGCACCGCCGCGACCGGTCCGGTGAGTGCCACCTGACCCAGCACGACGGCGCTCAGGGCGATCCCGCCCGCGGTGACCATCCGACGCGACCAACGGGTGCGGTTCGGTCCTTCTCGCATGGTGTCTTCCTCTCCTGGATTGTTTCGGTGACGAGGTGTTCTGGTCGGTGCGTTGACACCGGTAGGAGAGCGTCGGGGTCGGGATGCCAACAGAAAGACCCGAAGGAAAAAAATCGCGGCTCTACTGGACCCGTCGACGAGCAGCGGGGGGCACGGGATGGACATGCCGGCACAGGACGACACCGCTCTGGTCGAGGCGGTGCGCCGCGGTGAGCGGGCCGGGCTGGAGGGCATGTACCGCCGGTACGCCGACCGGTTGTACACGTACGCCCGGAGCGTGCTTCGCGAACCGGAGGCCGCCGCGGACGCCGTCCACGACGCGTTCCTCACTGCCGGTCAGCGCATCGGTCAGCTCCGTGAGCCCGCCCGACTGCGTCCCTGGCTGTACGCCATCGTGCGCAACGAATGCCACCGGCAGCTCCGGGATCGGTCCCGGTCCCTGCCACTGGAGAAGACCGACGAGCCGGTGGCCGACATCGCAGACCCGGGGACCGGGGTCAACGCCGAGCAGGTGCGCGACCTGGTGCACGCGGCGGCCGACGCGCTGAACCCGGGCGACCGCGAGGTGGTCCACCTGGCGATCCGGCACGACCTGTCGTCCGCCGACATCGGCGCGGCCCTCGGGGTCCCCGCCAATCACGCGCACGCCCGCCTGTCGCGGGCCCGCTCACAGCTCGAACGAGCGATGGGCGCACTGCTGGTGGCCCGAGCCGGGGCCCGGGACTGTCCCACGCTCGCCGGCCTGATCGACGGTTGGCAGGGCCGGCTCACCCCTACCCTGCGCAAACGGGTCTCCCGGCACATCGAGGGCTGCGCGGTGTGCGGACTGCTCCAGCGGGAACAGTTCAGCCCGGCCGCGCTGCTGTCGGCGTACACGGCGCCGGCCTTCCTGGCCATCACCGACGCGGCGTGGCCGAGGCTGGCCGGGGCCGACGCGACCGATGCCCCGGGCGACGCGGCAACGGGCTCGGAGTCGGATCGGCCGGCCGGCGAGTCGACCCCGGCATCCGATCCGGCGACCGACCCGGTGGCGGACGTTCTGGCGCCCGGTCCGGCGGCAGCGGGCGGGGAACCTTCCGGACCCGGGGAACCCGGGCCGTCGGACGGGCTCACCGCCCCCACCGGTGGTGCGCCGGTTCGGGACGGTGGGGCTCCGCCAGGTGAACCGGCGGTATCGGGCGGCGCGAGGGTGGCGCGGCGGGTGGCGGCCGCCGCGCGGACGACCGCGCGAGCGGGCCGCGACCGGCGGCGTCGCCGGGTGGGTGTGACGTCGGCTCTGCTGGTTCTCCTCGCCGCGCTCGGTTCGTGGGCGCTGGCACCGACCCGCCCGGCCGCCGTGCCGAGCGGCTCCGGGCAACCGGTCTCCGGGACAGCCGGCACCCCGGCTCGCGCCCTGGCCGGCACTCCGGCCGCACCCGCGGTCGCGCCGCGGTCGTCCGGCACGCCTACGGCGGCCCGTACCCGGGCCGCCGCACCGCGGCCACCGGCCGGTTCCACCGAGCCGGGGCCTGCCGCGCCCGCCGCGCCGGAGGTCAGGTCGGGTGGCACCGCGCCCGCGCCGACTGGCACCGCGCCCGCGCCGACGATCGCGCCTCGGCCGGTCGCCGCGCCGTTCACGGTTTCCGCCACCGCACGGGTGCGGTGCGGTGCCCAGACGTACGCCGTCGTGGTGCAGGCCACCGGCAGTGCCACGCTCGTCGGTGCCGAGGTCCGCTGGGCAACCGCCGGGGGCAGGACCGCGACCCGCGCGATGACCGTTGACGGTTCGACCGCCCGGGTCACCGTCGGGCGGCTGCGCGCGTCGGCGATGACCTGGTCGGTACGGGCAACCTCGATCGACGGTCGCACGGCGCAGAGCCCCACCTACCCGGTCGCCGACCCGTGTGTCCGGCCCGGGTAGCCGGGACAGCGCGGCCTGCCGGCCACCCTGGTCGGCGTGTTGTCCGGGCGCGGAACCGTCAGTCGCTGCGGGTGCGCAGGCTCCGCGTCAGGGCGGGGATCATCACCGCCGCGGGGACGAGGTGCAGCCCGAGGAGGGCGGTGATGGTGGCGGTGTCCGCCCCGGAGATGAGGGGCGGGACCAACGAGATCGCGGTCAGCGACGCCGCCGTCCACCCGAAACGCTCGGCGGGGCGGGCACTCCAGCGAAGGAGGGCGGCGGCGATGACGACGCCCACGACCGAGAAGAAGCCGGTCACCACGGCGAACCCGGACAACGGGATCGTCTCGCCCCCATCGGGAATCTCGAAGTCGACGCCGACGGCCTTCGCCGACGCGGCGGCGAGGGTGGTGGCCACCACCGCTGCCAGCGTGGCGATCACGCCGGTGCCGGCGAGCCCACGTAGTCGGTGGGGGCGGCTGGTCCGGCCCGGTGCCGGGCCGGTGACGGCCCCGGTGTCGTTCATGCTGTTCATGTCGTTCCTCCATGGTTCGGCGACTGACGCGGGGGGTGTTGTCGATCGGCGGGTGCCGGTCCTGGTCCCGGGCGTGACGATGCGTACCCGCGCGGTGCGGCGGTCGGGGTTGCGCAGGGCGCGGACGCCGGTGCCGCGCAGCCAGAACCCGGCGTCGCGTCCGAGGACCGGTCCGGGCTCGCCGTCGCGCAGTTCCAGTTGCACCCGTCCACGGGTGACGACGCCGAACGCGTCGGTCCACTCCGCCGCGACCACCGGGACACGCGCGCCACCGCGCAGCGCGAGCGTCCGCACCGGGACTACTCCGTGCCGTCCGCCGGAAGGCGCTCCGGCAGCCCGAGGCGCGGGAACCGGTCGGCGTGGAAGGTGACGATCTCGGAGATCGCCCCGCCGGTGACGCGCAGGACGTCGATCGTCAGCGGCAGGTACCCGCCGTCGCGCTCCCGCCACTGGTAGAAGGCGACGGCCGACTGCCGGTTCACCGAGGTGGTGACCGCGCGCAGGCCCGCCATGCCCTCGAATCCATCCTCGACCCAGCTGTTCAGCACCGCGTCCCGGCCGATGTGCAGGCCCGGGGTGGGCGGCATCGAGCAGCGGACGTCCTCCCGCAGCATGGCGGCGAGCGCCTTGACGTCCGTGGCCACGCTGGCGTCGGTGAAGCGGCGCACCAGGTCGCGCGTCCCGGCGTCCTCCTCGCCGCCGCTCCAGTCCTGCCGGTCGGCGGGCAGGTGCTCCCGCATGCCGGCGCGGGCCCGTTGCAGCGCGCTGTTCACGGAGTTGACGGAGTCCCCGAGCAGCTCCGCGACGTCCTTCGCGGGCCAGCCGAGCACGTCCCGCAGGATCAGCACGGCCCGCGGGCGGGGGGCGAGGTGCTGGACCGCGACCAGGTACGCCAGCTCGATCGTCTCGCGCGCGACGGCGACCGTCTCCGGCTCGTCCGTGTCGCCGGCGGGCAGCTCGTCGAGCAGCCGGTCCGGGTAGGGCTGGAGCCAGCGCACCTCACCGCCGGTCGCGGGCTCCGGGCGGCACGTGGCGAGCAGGTCCAGGCACGCGTTGGTGGCGATCCGGTACAGCCACGCCCGGAACGTGGACCGCCCCTCGAAGGTCTCCCGCCGCCGCCAGGCACGCAGGAACGTCTCCTGCACGGTGTCCTCGGCGTCCTCGAACGACCCGAGCATCCGGTAGCAGTGCACGTGCAGCTCCCGCCGGTGCCGCTGCGCCAGCCCGGAGAACGCCGGCTCGTCGACCTCACCCAGCCCGCTCACGCCCAGTTCGCTCACGCCCGACTCCTCCAGCCGCGTGTCCGCACTCATCAGGTCATCCTTCCGTCTCGTCCGTTCCCGTCGGAGGTGTGACGGGCGCGGGCGCGACAACTCATCACCGGGGCGGTCGGCGGTGTGGACCCGCGCAGGGGTTGCTATGCAACTCGTTGCATAGCAGGATCGTCGGTGTGGCACTCGAACACGCGATTCTCGTCTCGCTGCTGGAGCAGCCCGGGTCCGGCTACGAGCTGGCCCGGCGGTT
Source organism: Micromonospora endolithica (assembly GCF_003626595.1). Taxonomy (GTDB): domain Bacteria; phylum Actinomycetota; class Actinomycetes; order Mycobacteriales; family Micromonosporaceae; genus Micromonospora; species Micromonospora endolithica. The sequence continues at coordinate 241,445 of NZ_RBAK01000004.1, forward strand.
CGAGCGCTCGATCGGCCGGTTCTGGACCGCCACCCACCAGCAGATCTATCGCGTCCTCCGGCGGATGGAGACCGACGGCTGGGTCACCGCCGAGGAGATCGGCCAGGATGGGCGCCCCGACAAGAGGCGCTACTCGGTGACCACGGCCGGCCGGGAAACACTCACCAGGTGGCTGCGGGAGCCCGTCCAGCCGGAGACGGTCCGCCACGAACTGGCCGTGAAGATCCGCGGCGCGGCGTACGACGACGATGCCGGCCGGGCCGCGCTGATCGTGCAGGTCGAGCGGTACCGCGCCGACCACGTGGCCACCCTCGACCGCTACCTGGCCGGCGAACGGCGCGACTTCCTCGACGCCGCCGAGATCGACGCGGGTCAGCGGCTGCAGCACGTCGTGCTGCGGGGCGGCATCGCGTACGAGCGGATGGTGCTCGACTGGCTCGACGACGTCCTCGACACCCTCCGCGGCCTCGACCGCTGACCCCCAGGAAGGGACTGCCACCATGGCGAACCCGTTGTTGCTGAACCCGCGCACCTACGACCCCACGCACCTCGACGACGAGACGCGCAGGCTGCTCCGGGCCACCGTCGACTTCTTCGAGCACCGCGGCAAGAAGGCGCTGGTCGACAGCTACAACGACCGGGCCTGGTACGGCGACTTCCTGGACTTCGTCGCGAAGGAGGGCCTGTTCGCGACCTTCCTGACGCCGGCGGCCGAGGGCGGCGGGGCCCCGGCGAGACGCTGGGACACGGCGCGCAACGCGGCGCTCAGCGAGATCCTCGGCTTCTACGGCCTCGGCTACTGGTACACCTGGCAGGTGACCGTCCTGGGTCTCGGGCCGGTGTGGCAGAGCGCGAACCCGAGCGCCCGCGCCCGCGCGGCCCAGTTGCTGGCCGACGGCCACGTCATGGCGTTCGGCCTGTCCGAGCGCGGCCACGGCGCCGACATCTACGCCACCGACATGATCCTCACGCCGGACGGCGCGGACGGATTCCGGGCCAACGGCGGTAAGTACTACATCGGCAACGGCAACGTCGCCGGCCTCGTCTCCGTCTTCGGTCGCCGCGCCGACGTGCCGGGGCCCGACGGCTACGTCTTCTTCGCCGCGGACAGCCGCCATCCCGCCTACCGCCTGGTCAAGAACGTCGTGAACGGGCAGATGTACGTCAGCGAGTTCCGGCTCGAGGACTACCCGGTACGCGACGAGGACGTGCTGCACACCGGCAGGGCCGCGTTCGACGCCGCGCTCAACACCGTCAACGTCGGCAAGTTCAACCTGTGCACCGCGTCCATCGGCATCTGCGAGCACGCGATGTACGAGGCCGTCACCCACGCCCACCGGCGGGTGCTCTACGGCAAGCGGGTCACCGACTTCCCGCATGTACGGCGTGAGCTGACCGACGCGTACGCCCGGCTGGTCGCGATGAAGTTGTTCAGCGACCGGGCCACCGACTACTTCCGGTCAGCGGGCCCGGACGACCGGCGGTACCTGCTGTTCAACCCGATGACCAAGATGAAGGTCACCACCGAGGGCGAGCGGGTGATCGACCTGCTGTGGGACGTGATCGCCGCGAAGGGTTTCGAGGCGGACACCTATTTCGACAAGGCCGCCAAGGACATTCGTGGCCTGCCGAAGCTTGAGGGCACCGTGCACGTCAACCTCGCCCTGATCCTGAAGTTCATGCCGAACTACCTGTTCCGGCCGGCCGGCTTCGCGCCGGTGCCGACCCGTCAGGACCCCGCCGACGACGAGTTCCTCTTCCAGCAGGGACCGGCCCGCGGCCTCGGGGCGATCCGGTTCCACGACTGGCGCGCCGCCTACGACGCGTATGCCGAGATCCCGAACGTCGCGGTGCTCCGGGAACAGGCCGACGGACTCCGCGACCTGCTGCGTACCCACGCCCCGGACGAGGAGCAGCAACGCGACCTGGACCTCATGCTCACCCTCGGCCAGCTCTTCGCGCTGGTCGTCTACGGTCAGCTGATCCTGGAACAGGCCGAGCTGACCGGCCTGGATCGCCACCTGCTGGACGAGATCTTCGCGGTCCTCGTCGGGGACTTCTCCGCCTTCGCGACGGACCTGCACGGCAAGGCCGCCGCCACCGAGGCGCAGGCCGCCTGGGCCGTGGCGCACCTGCGCCGCCCGATTCCCGACCCGTCCCGGACCGCCGCCGTGTGGGCGCAGGTCGTGGCGCTCTGCGGCGCGTACGAGATGCAGCCGTAGCGGCCCCGAAGTCCCTCGCCCCCGGTCCGCCGTCCATCCCGGCAGGTCCTTGTCGACCCGGACGGGATGGACGGCGGGTTGTCGAACGTGGTCGCAGCGGCGTCGACCGGGTTCGGCCCGGGCGTCAGCCGCTGATCACCGGCCAGGCGTAGGCCAGCAGAGCACATGCCGCCCCGAGCAGTGCGAGCGAGAAACCCCGGGTCGGGATGGGCAGCGCGGCGAGCACGAGCAGGATGACCGCGACGATGTAGAGAAACGCCTGTGCCGACATGGCAGGCTCCTCAGAGGCTGGACGATGGGGTGCGATCTCTACCCCTGCCGACCTGGTCGCGAAACCCGTGCCTGCCAGGGCGCCTGGCCGGCGCGACTCAGGTCGGCCGGCCGGCTTTTCCGTCCAGCCACAGCGTGTCGGCGACGTCGCGGTGCGAGCCGGCCGAGCCGACGTGCGTGGCGCTGATGGTCGGCCCCTTCTTGATCACGTGGACCAGTGCCATGGCATGCCCGCGACCGAGGCCGTACTCGGCTTTCAGCCAGTCCACGATCACGCCGGCCTTCACGTCGACCGCGTCGTAGCCGTGTCGCTTGGCCTCGTCGACCAGGACACGCGGTGTCTTGCCCGTCTTGTCCTCGATCGCGTCGAGGTATGCCTGGAAGGACATGGTGGTCGGCCTCGCATTCGGTAGTTGACGACACCTACTCTGCGCGAGCCCGAGGGGGTGATCAAGTAAGGTTCGGACCACGACCGTTGCGTAACGGGCAACGATCGACCCTTGATGTGGCGGATGCGGGCCGGCCGCCGCGTGGTAGACATGCCGCGTGGACGACCTGGTGCTGGACGCCGCCCGGGACTGCGTGCTGGCCTACGGGGTGCGGCGTACGACGTTGACGGACGTGGCGCGCCGGGCCGGGGTCTCGCGGATGACCGTCTACCGGCGCTGGCCCGACGTGCAGTCGCTGATCGGGGACCTGATGAGCCGGGAGTGGCACCAGGTGCTGGTGGCCACCGGGGAGGACGAGCGCGACGGGCCGGCCCGGTCCCGCCTCGTGGGGCGGGTGACGGCAGGGGCGCGCCTGTTGCGGGAGCACCCACTGCTGTGCAAGATCCGGGACGTCGATCCGGAGGTGCTGCTGCCGTACCTGCTGGATCGGCGTGGCGGCGGTCAGGACGAGATGCTGCGATTCCTGGCCACGGCGGTGGCCGGCGGCCAGGCCGACGGCTCGGTCCGGCCCGGCGACGCCGGGCTGATGGCTCGCGCGGTCTACCTCACCGCGCAGTCCTTCGTGCTCTCCGTCCGGACGGTCGCCGACGGCACGCCGCTCGCCGAGTTCGACCGCGAGCTGGCCCGTCTGGTCGACGGCTACCTGCGCCCCGACTAACCGGCGATGATCCGCAGCGCTCCGGGCCGCACCTCGACCTTCACCTCCGCCGTCTGGCCGACCGGGTCCCCGTCGCCGTAGACGACGACCGGCCGGTCCGCGCGTACGGTGACCGAGCCGGTGCGGTAGGCGGTGACCTGCCGCAGTCCCACGTGCGATCCGGTACGCATCCGCCAGAGGGCGACCGGGAACAGCAGCCGGCTGGCGTGTCGGACCACCACCACCTCCAGGGTCCCGTCGTCGGGCCGTGCCCCCGGGGCGACGTGCAGCCCGTTGCCGTAGTACCCGCAGTTGGCCGCCACCACGGTGTACGCGTGCACCCGCTCCGTCCGGCCGTCCAGGGTGATCGTGTACCGGGTGCGGGGCCAGCGCAGCAGCGCGCGCAGACCGGTGCTGGGATACACCAGCGACGCGGGCAGGCGGGACCGGTTGGCCAGCTCGTTGGCGGCGGCGTCGACCCCGACGTAGACGCTTCCGATGACCGTCTGCCCGGCGACGCGCAGCACGTCCAACTGTCGGGGCCGACCGTGCAGCAGCAGGTCGGCGACCTCGGTGGGGGAGTGCGGCAGTCGCAACTCACGTGCCAGGTCGTTGCCGCGTCCGGCGGGGATGACGCCGAGCGTCCCCCCGGCGTCGACGACGGCGGCGGCGAGCAGCCGGATGGTGCCGTCGCCACCGGCGGCGACCACGACCTCGCCGGCGTCGACCGCCTCGGTCGCGCACCGGCGAGCCTGCTCGGTGGTCTGCGTGTACTCCACCCGGATCCGCGCGCCGGCGGCACGCAGATGGTGGGCCACCGGCATCAGGCGGGACAGCCCTCGGCGCGCGGCCGGGCCGAGGATCACCGCGAAGGTGCGCACCTCACGGCACCAGGATGCCGGGATTGAGGATGCCGGCCGGATCCAGGTGCCGTTTGACCGTGCGGAGCAGGTCCACGGCGACGTCCCCGATCTCGGTGGCGTACCACTGCCGGTGGTCGGCGCCGACCCCGTGGTGGTGGGTGATGGTGGCGCCCGCGGCGATGATCGCGTCGCCGGCCGCCGCCTTCGCGGTGTGCCACCGGCCGATCGGGTCCGGCCCGGGGGAGCAGATCACCGTGAAGTACAGCGAGGCGCCCGTTTCGTAGACGTGGGACACGTGGCCCAGCACCAGCGCCCCGTCCGGCAGCGCGTCGAGCAGAGCCGCCCGGACGCGCTGGTACACCTGCGGCAGCGTCGACCAGTACGCCGCGGTCTCCAGGGTCTCGGCGAACGCGCCGGCCTCCAGCAGCGCGTCACGCAGGTACGGGGCGTCGAAGCGGTGCCGCACCCACTGCTGCCCCGCCTCGGCTCCCAGCGGCACTCCGCCGTGCGCGGCGAGTACGCCGGCGGCCGCCTCGGCGGTGGGGTGGACGTCGGCCCCCTCGTACCCGGCGATCAGCAGGCACCCGCCGTCCGACCGGCCGGAGCCGGCCGCCCCGATCATGGTCTCGATCTCGTCGGAGAGTCGCAGCACGGTGGGTCGTGGTCCGTCCTGCGCCAACCGGCGTACCGCGTCCAGGCCGGCGGCGAACGACTCGAACCGCCAGCCCTCGTGGTGTGACTGCGCCGGCAGGGGACGTACCCGCACGGTGACGTCGGTGATGATGCCGAGCGTGCCCTCGCTGCCCAGGAAGAGCTGCCGCAGGTCGGGACCGGCCGCCGAGGCGGGCGCGCGACCGATCCGGACGGTGCCCCGGGGCGTGGCGACCGTCAGCGCCGTCACCATGTCGTCGAAGCGACCGTAGCCGGCGGACGCCTGCCCGGAGGAGCGGGTGGCGGCGAAGCCGCCGATGGTCGCGTACTCGTAGGACTGGGGAACGTGGCCGAGGGTCAGCCCGTGCGCGGCGAGCAGCTGCGCGGCCCGCGGGGCGGGCAGCCCCGCCTGCAGGGTGGCGGTCCGGGACACCGGGTCGACGGAGACGACGTCGTCGAGCCGGCAGAGGTCGACGGTCACGTGCCGGGCGGCGGCGGGAGTCAGGCCACCCACCACGGAGGTGCCGCCGCCGAAGGGGACGACCGGCACGCCGCGTGCGGAGCAGACGTCGAGTACGGCCACCACCTCGGCGTGGTCGGCCGGGCGGATCACCGCCTGCGGGGCGAGGGTCGGCCGGCCGAGCCGGTCGCGCAGCAGGTCCGGGGTGGACATGCCGGACGCCCGGCGGGCCCGGGCCGGCGCGGCGGTCACCACGTGCTCGTCGCCGACCGCGTGCCGAAGTGCGTCGAGGACCACCTCGTCCAGTTCGCAGTCCGGCAGGGCGACCTCGGCCAGCGGCACGGCCGGCGGTGGCGGCGTCAGGTCGAGCACCTGCGCCAGCAGTTTCCGCGCGCCGTCCGGCAGTTCCCGGGCGGCCTGCGCCGTTCCCCAGCGGGCCCATCCGGTGTCCGACGCTTCCCCTCGCTCATCCATGTGTGACAGAGTTACATCCAATGTCACTTAGTGCAAGGAGTTCGGGTGGAGGCATCACTGACCGGCGCCCGGCGTGACCGTGACCTGGCCGAGCTGGCCGCCGGCACCACCGTCGACGTCCTCGTGGTCGGGCTGGGCGTCACCGGCGCCGGGGTGGCGCTCGACGCCGCCAGCCGGGGACTGTCCGTGGTCGCCGTCGACGCGCACGACCTGGCGCACGGCACCTCCCGGTGGAGTTCCAAGCTCGTGCACGGGGGGCTCCGCTACCTCGCCCACGGCGAGGTCGGCGTCGCCTACGAGAGCGCGGCGGAGCGTCACCTGCTGCTGACGCGTACCGCCCCGCACCTCACCCGGCCGCTGCCCATGCTGCTGCCGTCGACCGCCTTCACCACCGGTTGGCAGGACCGCGCCGCGGCGGCCGGGCTGCGCGCCGGAGACCTGCTCCGTACCTGCGCCGGGACGTCCCGCCGCGCCCTTCCCGGCACCCGCCGGCTCGGGGCGGCCGAGGCCGGCGCGATGGCACCGGCGCTGCGCCCGGCCGGGTTACGCGGCGCGCAGCTCTCCTGGGACGGGCAACTCTGCGACGACGCCCGACTCGTCGTCGGCCTGGCCCGCGCCGCCGCCGCCCACTCCGCGCGCATCCTGCCCCGGTGCCGAGCCGTCGATCTGCACCGCGACGGCGCCACCATCGTGGACACCCGCACCGGCAGCCGGCTGACCGTCTCCGCCCGCGCCGTGGTCAACGCCACCGGTGTGTGGGCGGGCGACCTCACCCCGCACGTCCGGCTGCGCCCGTCGCGGGGTACGCACATCGTGCTGTCCGCCGCCCGGCTGGGCGGCCTCTGGACCGGGCTGACGATTCCGGTTCCCGGTGAGTTCACCCGTTACGTCTTCGCGCTGCCCCAGACCGACGGCCTGGTCTACGCCGGCCTGACCGACGAGGCGGTGGACGGACCCGTGCCCGACGTGCCGGAAGCCACCGAGGCCGACATCGCGTTCCTGCTCGACGTGCTCAACAGTGTCCTCGACGTGCCCCTGCGACCGTCCGACGTGCTCGGCGCGTACGCCGGTCTGCGCCCGCTGCTGGACGGTGCCGCCCGGACCGCCGACATCTCCCGGCGACACGCGGTCATCGACGATCCGGACGGCATCATCAGCGTGGTCGGCGGCAAGCTCACCACCTACCGCCGGATGGCGCAGGACGCCGTCGACACCGCGGTGCGTACGCGTCGACTCACCGCGGGCCCCTGTCGTACCCGGCGGCTCCCGCTGCCCGGGGCGGCGAGCCGGGCGCAACTGGCCCGGGTGCCGGCACCCCGCCGGCTGGTCCAGCGCTACGGCACCGAGGCGGTCGACGTGCTGGCCGGGGCGCCGGTCGAGCTGCACCGGCCGATCGGGCCCGACATCCCGGTCACCGGGGCCGAGCTGCTCTGGGCCGTCCGACACGAACTCGCGCTCACCGTCGACGATCTGCTCGACCGGCGTACCCGCGTCGGGCTCGTCCCGGCGCACCGGGAGACCGCGCTGCCGGTGGCGCGGGACATCCTCGCGCGGGGATGATCCTCCCCGCCGGTGCTCGTCTGCGTGCAGCGGTTGCGGGTGTCGGACGCTATCGCCGGCCAGCCTGGCGGAGCATCGCGTCGGTCTCGGCGTCGGGCATGAGCTCCCGGACCTCCTGCGCGCAGCGGCAACCGGCGGCGATCCTGGCCGCCCACTTCAGCGCCTCCTCGCGGGAGGCCACCTCGACGATCGAGAACCCGCCGATGACCGCCTTGGTCTCCGGGTAGGGCCCATCGGTGACCACCCCGTCCGTGCCCACGATGCTCGCCTGCTGCCGCTGGAGTCCGGCGCCGAACACCCACACGCCGGCTTCCGCGGCCTCCCGGACCACCGCGTGCGAGGCCCTACTCACCTCGGTCCAGTCCGCGTCGGGGATGTGGTCCATCGCGCCGTCATTGAACGAGATCAAGTACCGGGCCACCGGATGACTCCCTTGTCACGGCGGCCCCTCCGGCCGCCTCTCACCTGTTCTACGAACGACCCGCCCCGGATCCGACGCCGTGCCGGAGAAATCTTCAACGGGCGTTCCTCAGCCGCGCACGAGGGCGTCGTACACCGTGGCGAACCGCGCGCGCCGTCCGGCGTAGTGCGCGACGTGCGCCGGTCGGGGTTCGTAGGTCGCTCCGGTGGTCCGGGGGGCGCGCGGGACGTCCGGCGCCAGGACGTCCAGCGCGAGCAGCGCGGTGCCACGCTGCGTGGCGCGCCGCCGGGTCACGTGCGTGACGGGCCGCCCGAGCACGTCCGCGAGGATCTGGAGCCATTCCGGGTGGTCGTTGCTGACCCGCCCGGACGCCGCGACCTCCAGGACCCGCGGGGCGGCCGGGTGCAACTCGTCGGTGACGCGCGCGTAGGTCATGGCGACGCCCTCGACGATCCCGCGGAACAGGGCGTCGGCGTCCGTGGCCGCCGACACTCCGCCGAGCACGGCGCGGGCCCCGCCGACCCAGCCCGGCGCGCGTTCACCGGTGAGGTACGGCAGGACCAGCGGCGTGGCGTCGCTCGGCGGCGCGGTGAGGGCGTCCGCGAGCGCCGGGCTGAGGCGTAGCGTGCTCTGCGCCCAACTGACGGCGCGACCGACGTCGTTGATCGCCCCGCCGAGCAGCGTGCGTCCCGCGTCGACCCGGTAGTTCCACAGCCCGAACGGTAGGGGATCGGCCGGGCCGTCGAGCAGCACCCGGAGCGCACCGCTGGTGGCGGTGGCCGCGGTGAGCGTCGTGGCGTCGGTCGCCCCGGACCCGATGGTGCTGGCGAAGCCGTCGGTGATGACGGGGAACCACGCGGCCCGAGCCAGGGCGGGCCGGCGCGCCGGGGCCGCCGAAGGCACCGGCTCGGTCATGTCCCGCGGCGGCGAGAACTGCTCGGGGCCGATGCCGGTGGCCGCGAGCAGCTCGGCGTCGAACTCACCGGTGCGACGGTCGAGCAGGCCGGTCCACGCGACCGTGGATGTTCCGGCCAGCGGGTGCCCGACGAGCCGGGCCAGGACGTACTCACCCAGGGACCACCACCCGGCGGCCCCGGCGACGACCCGCGGCTGCGCGGCCGCGAGCCAGCGCAGCCGCGGAGCGTGGTAGCTGGTGTGCAGGCGGGTGCCGGTGCGCTGCTGCACGGCCTGCTCGTCGAGTTCGTTCCGTAATGTCGCGACCGCGTCGGCGCTGCGCGAGTCGGCGTAGGTGAGGCACGGGGTGAGCGCGCGGCCGGCCGCGTCGACCGCGATCAGCGAGGCGGCGAAGGTGTCCATCGCGACCCCGGCGATGCGGGTCCCCAGCCGTGGGTCCCCGGTCACCGCGTCGAGGACCTGCTCGACCTCCGCGGTCACCTGATCTCCGTCGATGACCGAGGTGCCGTCGGACGCGACCGTGAAGGCGTGCGGCACCTTGTGCTGCAGGCCGCGGACCCGCCGACCCGACGCGTCATGCACGCCGCCACGGGTGGCGGTGGACCCGATGTCCAGCGCGAGGACCAGCGGGTCCAGCGCCGAGTCGAGGTCGACGTCGTCGTCGGTCCGGGTCATCGCAGTCCTCGTCGTCGGCGGTGCGGGTCTCCGACGACCCTAACCAACCTTCGGGCGGGACGCCCGCCGTGGACAACGCGGACACTCTCGACGGGCCGACCGTCGGTCGTGACCGGTACGGAGCGCTTCGCGCGTTACCGGAGGACCGCTGATCAGTATCGCCAGCGGAAGAAGCGCGAGCGCGACTCGGTCGCGCTGCGCCTGCGGGCCTGGACAGGTGGACCCGCAGCAGCCCGTTGCGCAGCAGCGCGAGCGCGGCGGCGTCGACCACCTCACCCCGGCCGATCAGCAGCACCCGGCTCTGCCGGAAGGCGGCGAAACGCCCGACCGCGCCGTCGACGTAGTGTTCGACGAACGAGATCTGCCGCTGGAACCGGGCCTTCACCTCCGGGGCGAGGACGACGTCGGGCTCCCGGCCGCGGTCGCGTACGAAGCCCCGGTCCAGCAGCGTCCGGATGGTGGCGGTGACCATCGCCGCCTGCGCGTCGCCGAGCCCGGTGCAGAGATCCTCGACGCTGTGCTCGCCGGTCAGGTGGGGTGTCAGGCTGGAGACCAGCCGGTAGGCCGACCGGCCCTTGAGGACGAAACCGTTGTCCGAGTGCCGGAGAAAGACGCCGTCGGCCGACTCGGCGAACACGACGTCGTGCCGGAGCCGTGGCCGCACGGCGGCCAGGTCGTCGGCCGTCCGGTCGCGCTCGACGACGCCGGTGGATGCCTGATCCATCCGCCCATCCCTTCCACGCTGGCTGCCTTCGGCGGAATCGTGGCAGGGACCTCTACACAACGGCCATGCGTCGCTGTATAGGAAGGTGTGGATGCGGTCGTGTAGGTGTCCGCACCCGCCACCCGGCGCGCTTGCTCCTCACGCGACGTCATGCCACATAGTCGTGGGCGTGACGGAGCACCTGACCGTGGGACGGGTGGCGGAGTTGGCCGGGGTCAGCGTCCGCACCCTGCACCACTACGACGAGATCGGCCTCCTGGAGCCGTCCACCCGGACCGCGGCCGGGCACCGGGCCTACTCCGCCGGCGATGTGGAGCGGCTCCGGGAGGTGCTCGCGTACCGACGGCTGGGCTTCGGACTACGGGAGATCGCGGATCTGGTCGACGATCCGACCACCGACGCGGTCGCGCATCTGTGCCGGCTGCGCGGTCTGCTGATGGACCAGCGCGACCGCGCCGCTGCCATGGTGGCGGCCATAGACAGGGAACTGGAGGCACGAGCAATGGGCATCAGGACGACGCCGGAGGAGCAGTTGACAGTGTTCGGCGGGCAGTTGTACGACGCCATCGGATCCGCCTACCCCGCGACGCGGCGCACCGACCCACGGATCGCCGCGCGCGTCTGGGACGCGCTGGGGGACGCCCGAACGGTGCTGAACGTCGGGGCCGGCACCGGCTCCTACGAACCACCCGACCGGGACGTCACCGCGGTGGAACCGTCGGCGGTGATGCGGGCGCAGCGTCCGGTGGGCGCGGCGCCGTGCGTCGCCGCCGCCGCGGAGCGGCTGCCGTTCGAGGACCAGTCCTTCGACGCCGCGATGGCGGTCAGCACCGTCCACCACTGGTCGGACCCGGTGGCCGGGCTGCGCGAGATGCGGCGGGTGGCCCGCCGCGTGGTGGTGTTCACCTACGACGCCGACGACATCGGGTGGCGTCAACGGTTCTGGCTCACCCGCGACTACCTGCCCGAGTTCGGGGACCTCCTGGTCGGCTGGCCGTCGCTGGCCGACCTGACGCACGCGATCGGCGGACGCGCGGAGCCGCTGCTCGTCCCGTGGGACTGCGCCGACGGCTTCTTCGAGGCCCACTGGCGCCGGCCCGAGGCATACCTGGACGAACGCGTGCGCCGCGCGGTTTCGGTCTGGACCAGAGTCGGATCGCAGGCCGAACAGCGGGCGGTCAGCACGCTGGCCGCGGACCTCCGCTCGGGTCGGTGGGCCGAGCGCAACCGTGACCTCGTCGCCCTCGACGCGGCGGAACTCGGTCTCCGCCTGCTCGTGGCCTGAACCACCGCGCGCCTGCGCCGCCGTGGGCGAGCCGCCAGCGGCGGTGTCACCGACCCGAGACGTACATCGGACAGTCAGCGGCGAGACATTATCGCCGTCCCTAGCGTGGGCGCATGGCCAACACGACGTCCGGCGGCTGCTATACCGTCGGCGAGCTGCTCGACGCGTCCAAGGATCGCGGCCAGCTCAACGGCACGCAGGTCTTCGGCCTCGACATCGCCGAGAAGGTGATCTTCGAGCACTACGTGACGGTCACCAACCACGCCGCCTTCCCGCAGGCGGTACTGGACGAACGGGACTGGCCCGACCACGGCGGCAAGCGCAACTACTGCGAGATGTTGGCCCGGCGCAACAAGCACGTCACGGTCGAGCGGTTGATGGCCGAACGGATGCGCTGGCCGGACATCGTCACCCACGACGGCGTCTCCGCCCCGCCGATCGTGGCGATCATCAACTCGCTCGTCCTCCACCCGGGTCGGCCGGCCGCGCCCCGGCCCGCGCTCCGCCGGGGCAGGCACGAGTTCTACGAGATCAAGCCGGACTCGGACACCGGTATCGAACGCGGTAAGGAGAAGCTCAAGGACATCATCCGGGTCTACCGGAAGTTCGAGCTGCCCTACCGGCCCGGTGACTACTACCCGCCGTACGGCAAGAACGTGAAGATCCCACTGCCGGTCAACCGACTGTTCGCCGTGCTGTGTGGGACGCTGCTGGCCCGCCACGGGATGACCGCGATCCGCCTGGCGCTGCACGTGCGCCGGGAGCGCAGCGGGCTGCTGTTGTACAAGATCTGCGTGGAGATGGACTCCGACGACCGGCGCAGGCAGCAGACGCTGAGCAAGGCCCTGGCCAAGCACATCCTCGCCGTCTACGTGTACTGCCTGGCCCCGGAACGGTTCAGGGACCTGGGTCAGGAGTTGGGCGACACGTCGTACGAGGGCGACGCGGTGCCCCGCATCCGCTGCGCCTTCGACGTGATCGAGCAGCTCAAGCCGTTCAACGCGCGGATCGAGGAGGCGATGTTCCAGCGCGGGCTGGCGCTGCCCGGCGAGCAGTGGCTGCTGGTCTGCGACGAGGCGGCGTACCGGCAACTGGTGCCGTTGCCCGGCCCGAGCGTGAACACGCTGTGGGCGCAGTTCCGCAGGCAGGCCGAGGCGTGGGCGGAGCTGCTGGGCGGCAAGCAGGGCGTGACGATGCTGCGCCAGGACGTGCTGGTGAAGGTCGAGGAGATGGCCCGGCTGGCCAACGGGGTCGTGCCGGGCCTGCGGGAGTTCGCCGACGCGGTGATCCGCTGGATGAGCGCGCACCCGTACCTGACGGTGGCGCTGGTGGTGGTGCCGGTGGTGGTGACCGGCGGCCTGGCCGTGGCGATCGACGCGGGGCTGCTGGTCGGTGGGGCGCTGGCCGCCGCCGAGATCAGCGGCGGGGAGATCGTCGGCGCGAACATGATCGGTGGGCTCGGCCGCGCCGCGCTGCCGCAGTTGGTGGTCGAGGCGGGGTCGGGCACGCAGGTGGCCGCGGCGACCGCCAGCCGCGGCGTGGCGATGACGTTCCAGGAGGTGGCGTTGGCGCAGGCCGGCGGGGCGGGCGCGGCGGCGAACACGACCAGCAACGTGGTGCCGTTGCTGACCACCGCGATGAAGGCCGCCGCGCCGGTGGTCAAGACGGCCGCGGCGGCGGCCGGCGGCATCGCCGTGCTGACCTTCTCCACGCAGGCGTACGCGGGCACGCCCGTCCCGCCCGCGGCCACCCCCGCGCCGGAGCAGCCGCAGACGACCGTGACCGCACCCGACCCGAGGCACCTGATCGCCGAGGTGACGTCGGGGGTGTACCTGGTCCGGGCGCTGGCCGCGCACCGGGGGCCGCGCGACGCCGTCAAGGGCGACCGGATCAACGTCCACGACCACGGGCAGACCCGCGCCGACCGCGACCTGTTCGCGTCCCCCGAGCCTCCGGCACCGCTGCACGTCCGCTACCTGGGCCGGGTAACCGTCCGATGATCGGAGAGGTCCGATGGAACTCACCAACAGCAAGCGGGTGCTGCTGAAGGCCAGCTACGTGCAGACCGAGCTGTCCGACGACGACCGTGTCCAGGTCCGGTCGGTCAGCGGCCGGGCACTGGAGAAGGTCAACTTCGTCCGGGACCTGGCCCTGGTCGAGCAGGAGCTGCGCACGCTGCGGCACGCGCTGCCCGAGGACCACCAGCTGCTCGACCTGGCGCACACGCTCATGGCCAGACCTGCCGAGCACCTGCTCACCGCCGGACGGATGGCGGCCCTGGACGACGCCGCCTTCCTGCGGTTGGGGCAGGCCGTCGCCGGGCTGCGGGCCACGCCCGCGACGACGTACACGGTGGCCGCGTTCGAGCAGCGGCTGCGCATCGCGCCGGTCGGGCGGCTGCATCTCGAGCGCATCGAGATGTATCCGGCGGGTACGGAGCGGGGCGAGCTGGTCTTCACGGTCCCGATGACGCCGAAGGAGACCGTGACCGTCTCGCACAAGGAGTGGTCGACGTCGAAGGACGAGTACGAGCAGATCGTCTCGGACTACTTCGAGAGCTACAGCGAGCGGGGCGTGGTCGACAAGACCGACGCGTCGGTCTCAACGGAGAACGAGTCGCGGCACACCAGCGCGTTCACCTTCGGCTCCAGCGTGAGCGGCGGGTACGGGCCGGTGACCGCGTCGGTCAGCGTGGGGCTGTCCAACTCGTCGGAGGATCGCGCCTCGGTCGAGGAGAGTGTGTCGAACACCCGCGAGATCACGCAGAAGGCGTCGGCGCGGTCCCGGCAGGAGCACAAGGTGTCGCTGAAGCTGGAGTCGACGCGGGGCACCGAGGACGCGTCGTACCGGACCATCACCAACCCGCACGCCGACCGGGCGCTGCGGGTGGACTACTTCCGGATGATGCGCAGGTGGCGGGTGGACCTGTTCCGCTACGGGCTGCGGCTGACGTTCGACATCGCCGTGCCCAACCCGGGCGCCCGGTTGTGGGCGCGGCACCGGGAGCTGGCCGACCTGGACGTGCGGATCCGGACACCGTTCAGCTTCGCCCTGTCGGTCGACGACATCACCGACACGAGCTGGGCGGCCCTGGGCAAGGAGTACGGGGTGGCGCTGGAGCCGCCGCCGGCGGAGAAGATCGTCATCCCGTACGCCCGCCGGTTCGAGGCGGGCAAGGACGTGGACGGCCCGATCGAGTTCACCGCTCCGCCCGGCTACACGATGGGCAGCGGGTTCATGGGTGTCATCGAGTGGTGGGGCCCGGGTGGGATCCCGGTGATGCTGTGGCCGACCGAGGACACGAAGCTGGAGGCGCAGCTGCCCACCCCCGGCACCGGCATCGCCGAGGTGAAGGGCGAGGGCATCGCCAGCGACGACAAACTCATGGTCACGTTCATGCGGACGCCCTCGTACACGATGCAGTTCTCGCTGGTGGCCGGGGCCAAGCGGTCGGACCGGACGTTCCGGGACTGGCAGCAGCGGGCGTGGACCGCGCTGCGCGACACCGCCCTGGCCAAGCACCAGACCCAGCAGGCGCTGCTGCAGGACCGGCGCGACCGGCTGTGGATGCTGCTGTCGGGCAAGGACACCCTGACCCTCCGGCGGCTGGAGCGTGACGAGCTGATGCGCGGGGTGCTGACCTGGCTTATCGGACCCGAGTTCGAAACCGCGCCGAACGAGGTCGGCAGCATCATCAAACAGTCGATGGATCGCGACGCCGACGCCGTCGACGCCCCCGACGACAAGCCGCAACCCGACCGGATCCTCACCGCCGGCCAGTGGGGCACCGTGTCGGGCTTCGGGGACCTGGTGAAGTTCATCCACCACGCCGTCGAGTGGGAGAACCTGCTGTACTTCCTCTACCCGTACTTCTGGGGCAGTGACGACCTGGCCCGGGAGAAGCTGCTGTTCGAGCACGCCGACCCGGGGCACCGCGACTTCCTGCGCGCCGGCTACGCACGGGTGGTGGTGCCGATCCGACCGGGCTTCGAGGAGCGTTTCACGCACCTGCTCGACACGGGTAGCCCGACCGGGACGTCGCCCTATCTGACGATCGCGCAGGAGGTGGCCGCGTTCGCGCACACCAACTACGCCGGGATCCCGCCGGCGAACCCGGAGCAGCACGCCCGTCCGCTGCTGTACCCGCAGCAGCGGACGACGTGGGACGTGATGCAGGTGGTGATCGACGAACTGGAGCGCTACCACGCCACCCACGGCCGGTATCCGGCGCAGCTGGCCGACCTGGCCGGCGGGCCCTACCGGGACGCGTGGAACCGCGAGCTGGTGTACCGGCTGCCCGGCAGTGGCAACGACTACGACCTGATCTCCTTCGGTGCCGACGGCGAGCCGGGCGGCGAGGGCGTGGACGCGGACATCTCCGCCGCGGCGGGCGCCTCGCTGATGGCGACCTGGTTCGACTACACGCCGACCAGCGGCATCGACATCGCGGTGCACTCGGTCCCGATCTGACCGCCGCCTCATCCTCCCCGACGGTGTGGTGAACGGGGCCGGGCCGGCGAACAGAGGCAGACATGAATGCTGCCGGGTGACGCGGCCCCTCCCGCTCGCGGTCCACCCGCGCCCGGCGCGGTCGGGCAGGTGTGACCGGCTCGGCGGCGGGTATGTCGCCGAGCCGGCCGACGCGACGCGGGTGTCCACGGTCGTGCCTCCCGGGCTGCCCGGGACGTCACGACGGGCGATGGCAACCGCGGCACCCGGCCGGCTCGTCCAAGCGGGGCCGGAGGGAGGCTGTGGTGGGTCAGTGGCCTCCGGTCGACTCTGGCCGCCCGCCGTGGAACACGTCGGGTGTCCCGAGCGGGTCGACAGTGCCGCACCGGATCGGTTCGGGGCGGGCGGCGACGCGCCCGCCCGCGAGTCACCGGGCGCGATGAGGACCGGCGAGGGCAGGGACGATCCCGGGAAGTTGCTCCGTGGCCCGGAGCAGTCGAGGCAGGCCAACTTCCTGGAGTTGTTCTTCGATCTGGTACTCGTCTTCGCACTGAAGGGCGTCGTCGACCGGGTGACCCCGGACCTCCTCGACAGCGACCTCGCGATCCGCTGGTCGTCGCTGCTCTACGCCGTCCTGTTGGCGTTGCCGCTGCTGTGGCTGTGGACCACGACCGTGCACATCACCAGCCGATTCGATCCGCGCCACCAGGGGATTCAGGTCATGGTGCTGGTCAGCGCCTTCGGCCTCCTGCTGATGACCACGTCGCTGGCGCACGCGTTCATCGGTCGGGGCCTGGTCTTCGCCGTGCCCTATGTCGTCCTGCAGGTCGGTCGGCCGCTGATCCTGGCGGCGCTGGTGCGTGGGCACCTCCCGCTCCGCGCCCTCTACCTGCGGTCGGCGGCGTGGTCCGCGGTCTCGGCCGTGCCGTGGTTGGCGGGGGGAATCCTGCAGGACGAGGCGAGGGTCCTGCTCTGGTCGGTGGCCATCGTGCTCGATCTGGTGGGTGCCCGGGTGGGGTGGTTCGTGCCGCACCTCAGACGCCGGGCGATCAGCGCCTGGGCGCTGCACAGCGGCCACCACCTGGCCGAGCGTTACCAACAGCTCCTGCTGGTCGCGCTGGGGGAGAGCGTCCTGGCGGTGGGGACCACCTACACCGTCCTGCCCGCGGGAGTCGGCAACACCCTGGGTCTCGTGGTCGCCTTCGTCACCACCATCCTGCTCTGGCGGATCTACTTCTACCGCTCCGGGCAGGTCCTCGCCGAGGCGGTCACCATGGCCAAGGACCGGGACAGCATCGGCCGGCGCACCGGCGCCGCTCATATGATCATGGTGATCGGAATCCTCGCCGTCGCCGTCGGCGCCGAGGTCGTGCAGGAACGGCCGACGGCCGGCGTGCTACCGGTCTGGTTGGTGATGATCCTGGGCGGCCCGGTCCTGTTCCTGCTGGGTCGGATCCGGCTGGAACGCGTCGTCTTCGACCGCGTCTCCACCCGCCGGACGGTCGGCATCGTGCTTCTGCTGGCGCTCGCGATACCACTGCTCTTCAGCACACCGCTGGTCGCCGCGACCGCCGCCGCCCTCGTCCTGCTGGGCATCGCGATCGCCGACGCGCGGCAGGCGGGCCGACAACCAGGAGAGGTGCCGACGCCATCCGGATGAGCGTCACTCCCGCTGCTCCCGGTCGGCGTCGGCACGCTGGCGTTCGGAACTGAGGAAGAACGCACCCAGGGCACCGGCCAGGGTGGCGAAGACGGCCACCGAGTAGACCGCGAGCACGAGTTCGACGACCTGGGCCAGCGGGTCGGCGGCGGTCAGCGGCTCACCGGTGATCGTGGTCAGCGCGACGTCGTGCAGCGCGGTGCCGTACGAGCGGTAGGTGCCGGCGAGGACCAGCAGTTGCCCGACACTGAGGACGATCGTGGTGGTGATGATCGCCAGCCAGGCGAGCCGGTCGGTCAGCAGGCGGCCGGCGGAGCGGGAGCCGCGGACGGCGGCGCTGATGACGCCGCCGGCGCGGGCGGCGCGCAACGTGGCGGCGGCCCGGGCGAACCGCAGGAACGGTACGGCGAGGAAGATCACCTGCCACCAGTTGCGGCGCCAGAACGTAGCGGGCTGGTGTCGGGCGAGCCAGGCGCGCAGGGCGAACTCGACGACGAAGACCACCCAGAGGACCCAACTGACGACGGTCAGCGCGGCGGAGAGCGTGGGGTGTCGGGCGAGCGCCTGGCCGAACACGACCAGCAGGAAGAGAACGCCGAGGGCGCCCATCGGCTTGTCCAGCCGCCGGGCGAGTCCATTCAGGGCCGCGTCGCGGGACCGCTCGTCGTCGGAAGGGCCCGTCATCGGTCGAACGGAGCCGGCGGCAGGGCTCGGGGAGGGGTGGGCACGGCGTCAGCGGGTGACGGCCGTCGGGGTCACGGCGGGAGAATCGGCCCGACCGTCCGCCGTGCGGCCGGTGCTGACGACCAGCACCGCCAGGGTGCCGAGCAGCGCCACCCGGCGCGATCGACGTGCCACGTCTCACCTCTCCCGGATCCGTCCGGCGGCGCGCCTCCCGGCGCCTCATCGGGCCGCTACCCGGCCCCATTGGCGCCAAACGTCCCGTGGGCCACCCGGTGGAACTGTCACGGTCGTACGCTCCAACCGTCACGACTTTGTCGTATTGGCGGCGAAACCTGCGGGGTAGCGCAGTACGGAAGCCCCACCAGGATGTGAGGAGTGAGTCGTGACCTACCCCTGGTTCTTCCCTGACGATCTGCCGTCGCTGTTCCCGAGCACCCCCGTCTCCGAGGACACCCGACTGGCCTGCCGCCTGCTCGAACAGATGCAGCGGGAGCCGCTGTTGCGCCACGAACGCATCTGCATCGAGGTGCAGGACCGGGTGGTGATCCTGGAGGGATCGGTCAGCTCGGCCGGCGTGCGGGCCCACGCCCACGCCCTCGTCTGGGGTCGCGCCGAGGTACGCGACGTCAGCAACCGGCTGCGCCTGCGGGACGAGTGACCGGCACCAGACGCCCGCCGGACGGCACGGTCAGGGATGTGGCCGGTCCCGCAGCCGGTGATGGTACGTCCGTAGCCCGTCACCGTCGCGGGTGTGCCGGTGGGAGCCGGCCTCCCAACCCAGTCGCTCGTAGAATCCGACCGCCCCGGCGGGCCCGGTAGGGGTGACCAGTTCGGCCATCGTCGCGCCGGCGTTCCGGGCGTACGCCACGAATCGGTGCACGAGCCGCTCGCCGATTCCGCCGCCCCGCCACGCCGGATGCACCGCCAGGGCGGTGATCACGGCGACCTGCGGCGCGGGCGTCGACCGGTCCGGCATTCGACCCGCCGGTCGACGGGTCAACAGCCGGCGTGCCCACGGTCCGACCCGCGAGCGCAGCAGCCGAACGGCCACCCGGGGTCGACGCGCCATCGCCGTGACCCCGGTGATCGCGAAGGATGCGATCGCCCGGCGGTCGCCGAGCAACGTCGCCGTGTGGGCGCTCTGGTGGGTGGTGCCCAGCAGGAACCCGACCAGCCCGTCACCGGGGGCGTCGGCATCGACGACCACGTAGCAGACGCCGTACGGGGAGTCGAGGAACGACCGGTGCCAGCGGCGGACGAAACGGGCGCCGAGCGACGGGAACAGCCCGGTCGGCAGGAAGTCGACGTGGGCGCGGGCGGTGGCCCGCAGCTCACCGCGCGTCGCCGGCCGCAGGACGAGCCTCGGGTGGGAAGGAGCGACCCGATCCGGTGTCACCGACCTCCGGTCGGTGGCGTGGGTATGGTTCCCGTTTCGACGAATGCGAGGTGTCAGCATCAGGCAACCTTCGTCCGGGGATCACTCGTCGTCGGGGCCGGCGCGGTGGCGCCGCCCGGAGCGCGGTCGCGGCCGGCCCCGCTCACCGGTGGCGTTCCCGATCCGTCGGCGATCGCACCCCGACGGGCGGGCGTCCCGGCCCCGTCACCGGACGGTGATCTCCTGTGCGACGAGCGCACGGCCGCCCTCGAAGGCCCGGTACGGTCCCGGCGGCCCGAGGTCGTAGCGGTCGGTGAGGTCGCGGTGGGAGAACCGGATCACGGTTCCCTGTACGGTCACCAGCTGCGGCGGCGCGGGTATCGAAGGGCCCGTGATCAGCACGAGCAGCGTTCCGTCGGTCAGGTCCACATCGCGGACGACGAATGCGGCATCGGTGATGACCCGCTCGACGCTCGCCGTCACGGTGAGCCGGTCGCCCACCTCCGCCCGCGCGACGGTGCCCCGGGCAGTCGTGGGTGCGGGTTCGGGACTGGGCCGGGGAGCTGCGGACTCGCCGGTGCAGCCCGCGGCGAGCAGGACCACCGATGCCAGCGCTGCCACTGCGGGACGTTTCCAGCCGCATTTTCTGCCCATCCGTGGTTCCTCCTCTCGTGCGGGTGTCTCGATTCAAGGAGTTCCCCCGCCTGTGGCGACCCGACCCCGGAACCGTGACAGTTGCGTCACGATTCCGTGGGAAGCGCGCAGCGGACCGGTCGGGGTGGCCGGGTACGGGCCGAGGTACCGGGGTATCTGAGGCGGATGGTGCTGAAGAACCCGGAAGACCTGCTCCGCCTGCTCGTCGTCGCCGCGATCGTCTATCCGGCGCTGGTGCTGATCCTGCGGCTGTCCGGAAAACGCACGTTGTCGAAGCTCAACGCGTTCGACTTCGTGGTCACGGTGGCGCTGGGGTCCACCCTTGCGACGATCCTGCTCTCCCGGGACGTCTCACTGGTGGAGGGGATCCTCGCGCTGACCCTGCTGGTGGCGTTGCAGTACGCGGTCGCGCTGGTCGCCGTACGCTGGCCGGCGGCGCAGCGCCTGCTCAAGTCGCGGCCGACGATGCTGCTGCGCGACGGTCGGCTGCGGCGCGACGCGATGCGGCGCGCCCGGGTCGCGGAGAGCGAGATCCGCCAGGCGGCCCGCAGTAGCGGCGCCGGAGATCTGAGCGAGTTGGCGGCGGTGGTGCTGGAGTCCGACGGCAGCCTCAGCGTCATCCAGCGCAGCAAGCTCGGCGACGGCAGCAGCCTGGACGACGTGGCCGACGACGGCCACCGGGATCGTCCGGCGCCGTCGCTATGATCATCGGGGTCCGATGTAGCGCCGCGGGGTCTGTCGGCACCGTGCTGACGCGGGTCTCTGGAGCGTGACCGATGCTGTTGTTGTCGTTCGCCGCCGTGCTGCTGCTGGCGGTGCTGCTCTCGGCGCTGGCTCACCGCACCATCCTGTCGACCGCGGCGCTGTTCCTGGTTGCCGGCTTCATCCTCGGTGAGGACACCGGCGGGCTGTTGCACCTGCACGCCGATTCGCCCATCGTGGCGCAACTGGCGGAGCTCGCCCTGTTCGCCGTGCTGTTCTCCGACGGGATGCGGGTCGGCTGGGCGGACCTGCGGTCGGCGTGGCGGCTACCCGGCCGGGCACTGGGGTGGGGTCTGCCGCTGACCCTGCTGATCACGGCGCTGCTGGCGCACTACGTGGCCGGGCTGGGCTGGGCCGAGGCGCTGCTGATCGGCGCGGTTCTGGCCCCCACCGACCCGGTGTTCGCGGCGGCGCTGGTGGGCAACGACAAGGTGCCGGCCCGCCTCCGGCACCTGCTCAACGTGGAGTCGGGCGTCAACGACGGGCTGGTCCTTCCGTTCGTGGTGCTGCTGCTGGCGGTCGCCGCGGGCTCGGACGACCTGCACCTGGGAGGGCTCGCCAGCGAACTCGCGGTGGGACTGCTCATCGGTGTGTTGGTGCCGTTGCTGGCGCTCGCGCTGGAGCGGACCCGGTGGTTCGCGGCGTCCGCCGCGTACGCGCCGCTCAACGGGGTGGCGATCGGGCTGTTGGTCCTGGCGTTGGGCAAGGTCACTCACGGCAACCTGTTCCTGGCGGCGTTCGCCGCCGGGATCACCGTGGCCACCTTCGGGCCGAGGGAGCGAGCGGCGTTCGAGCATTTCGGGGAGAACGTCGCGGAGCTGTTGAAACTCGCCGCGCTGCTGGTCTTCGGCGCGCTGATCTCGGTGCAGTTCCTGAGCGAGATTTCCTGGACCGGATGGGCGTTCGCGGCGCTGGCCATCTTCGTGGCCCGTCCGGTCGCGTTGTGGATCTCGTTCCTGGGCTCCGGGCTCGGCGCCCGGGAACAGGCCGCGGCGATGTGGTTCGGACCGAAGGGCTTCGCCTCCGTCGTCTACGGGCTGCTGGTCCTGGAGTCCGGCATCGCCGCCGGCGACGAGGTGTTCCACCTGGTCGCCCTGACCATCGTCATCTCCATCCTGTTGCACTCCTCGACCGACGTCGTGATCGCCCGAGCCTTCGACGAGTCCCGTGAGACGCCTGCCTGGTTCGGCGTCCTGCACCGGGCGCGCCGGCCGCTGCGGTCCCGGTCGCGGGATCGGGACGAGACGTCCGCCGGCGACTGATCAGTAGGATCCGTCGATCTCGGCCCAGACGGTCTTGCCGTCACCGAAGGCGAAGAAGCCCCACTTCGTGGTGAGAGCGGCGATGATCGGCAGGCCGCGACCACCTTCGGAGACCTGACCGGGGAGTGTCGGGGCGGTGGAGTGGGGCGTGTCGCCTCCCCGGTCGCGGACGCTGATCCGCAGCGATCCCGCGACCTCGGCGACGGTGATGTCCATCTCGGTCCCGGCGTGCTGGACGGCGTTGCTGATCAGTTCCGAGGCGATGACCATCGCCTGGTCGGCCACCGCGTCCATGCCCCATTCGCGGCACTGCCGGGCGACGAGCCTGCGGGCAGCGGCGGGCGACTGCGCGTGGGCGGGCAGACACAGGTGCGTCCGGCGGGAACCGGGTGGTTCACGCCCGGCAGCCTGAGCGAGGAGTGCCCTGCCGAGGATCGCGTGCTGACCGAGGGTGGCGCGGAGCAGCCGGCCGGTGGGAGTCAGCGGATTGGTCGACAACGTCAGCCGAGGTCCGTCGAGCGGGTCGGTCGCCCATCGGGAGAGGAACCTGGCGACCGGAGCGACGTCCGGCGTGGCCAGGGCATTGAGGTCCACCTCGAAGGCCAGCGGAGCGTCGAGGGTCCCGCCGAGCAGCAGGGCGGCGAGATGCGGTTCCGCCTCCCGGGTGAGGCTACCCGCGATGGTGATCCGGGTGCTGCCGCCGTCGAAGTCGCGCAGGACTGTCCAGGTGAATGGGGCCACGGAACGTCATCTGCCGTTCGGCGAGCCGTAGAGCGTGCCGGTTGGCCGGGTGGCGGGACGCTCGAGCGTGGCCGCCACACCGGTGATCCGGAGGACCTCGGCGACGATTCCGTTGGCGTTGCGCACGACCAGGACCCGCCCCTGCCGGGCGGCGAACCGATGGACGTCGACCAACTCCTTCACGGCACTCGAGTCGATCAGGGTGGTGTCCCGCAGGTCGACGATCAGCCACTGGGTGGCGGTGGACGCGAGGGTGCGCTCCACGGCCTCGCGCAGGTGGCCGGAGAAGGCCATGTCCAGTTCTCCGGAGAGGTGCAGAGTCCTCGGCGCGAGCCCCGCACCGGAGGACCGGATGCTGAACATCGGGGCTGCTGCCACCTCCCTGAGTCGACGCCTGGATACCTGCATGATTGCAGGTATCCACGGCGCAACGGTACCTGCCCGGTGGGCTTGGGTGTTCGGGGCGTCCGGGGCGGTGCCGCGCGGCGGCCCTGCGGCGGTGGCATCGTCAGGGGCTGGTGCTGGACTGCTCCCAGCGGCGCCACCACAGCTCCTCCGTCGGCTCCCCGGCGGCGACCACCAGAGCGTTGATCAGGTCGGCGGTCGTCCGCGGCCCTCCGGCGCCCGCCAGCTCCAGGAGTCGCCGGATCTCCGCGGTGCGGCGCCGCATGACCTCGCCGACGAGCGTCTTGCCGCCGTCGGTGAGGATCAACCAGGCGACCCGCCGGTCGTCGGGCTGTCGGCGGCGGAGCACCAGGTTCCGGCGTACCAGTCGATCGCACGTCCGCGTCGCGGTCGACGGATGCACCCCCAGCGACGTGGCGAGATCCACGGTCCGCAGCGGGGCGCGTGACGCGAGAATGACAAGTGTCCGGTACTGCGACAGGGTGACCTCGGCGTCCAGTGAGCCCAGGGTTCGGGCGGTGATCCCGACCAACGTGCGGCTCAGCGCGGAAAGGCCGGCGACCAGCTGGTCGTCAGCCGCGGTCGACGGGGTGTCGCCCTCCACGTACAGTTTCACCCCGAAATGATTGCACGTATGCACGCATAGCTATCGGGTGGGCCGTAGATGCAGGTGAGAACTGACGCGATACCCGCCGACCGGGCCACGCGGTGGGAACGACTGACGGCGCTGCCGCTGACCTTCCTGTCGGTCATGTTCCTGGTGGTCTACGCGGTGCCGATCCTGCGGCCGGACCTGCCGGACTCCTGGCGGGCTGCGTGTGAGGCCACGACCGTCCTGATCTGGCTGTTGTTCTGGGTCGACTTCGTGACGCGGCTGATCCTGGCCGGCGAGCGGCGGCGCTTCCTGCGGGATCACCTGTTCGACCTCGCGGTCCTGGTGCTGCCCATGCTGCGGCCGCTGCGCGCGCTGCGGCTGGTCACCGTGGTGCTCAACCTGAGCAGAAGGGCCGAATCCTGGGCCCGTGGCCGACTCGCCGTCTACGTGGGCGCCACCACCATGCTGCTGGTGCTGGTGTCCGCGCTGGCGGTGCTGGACGCCGAGCGATCGGCGACGGACAGCAACATCACGTCCTTCGACGACGCGATGTGGTGGGCGACGGTGACCATCACCACCGTCGGCTACGGTGATCACTTTCCGGTCACCGCGACGGGTCGGTTCGTCGCACTGGGGCTCATGATCGGCGGTATCGGACTGATCGGTTTCGTCACCGGTTCACTGGCCACCTGGATCGTGGACCGGGTCTCCGAGAAGGGCCGGGCGGCCGCTGCCACCGTCGACGACATCGCGGCCCTGCGGGCGGAGATCGCGGCGCTGCGTCGGCAGCTCGACCCGCAGGCGTCGACGACCGGCGACGACCCGGATCGGCGGGACCATGCGGACCAACCCGCCGGCTGAGCGCGTGGCGGACCGGACGGACGCCGCCGGTTCCCCGTGGGCCCCCTGGCTCGGACTGCGGCTGGCCATCGGGTTCATCGCGGTGGTCCTGCTGGTCGACGTCGCGGCGGGCACGCACGCCGTACTCATCGGTTTCCTCGCCCTCGCCCCGTTGTTCGCCGCCGCCGTCGACACGCCCCGCCGCACGGGCGTGGTGTCGGCCACCGCGATCACGGCGGCGGTGGCGGCCGGGCTGCCCAGCGGGATGCTCGGCAGCCTCGACCACCTGCTCCGGGTGTTGGTGGTGATCGCGGTCAGCCTCATGGCCGTGTACGTCGCGCGGGCCCGGACCCGACGGGAGGAGCGGCTGCGCCGGATGGCCGAGATCGTCCGGACCACCCAGGCGGCGATCCTGCGCGAGCCGCCGCGGTACGCGGCCGGGGTGGAGCTGGCCGCCCGTTACGTCTCGGCCTACGAGGAGGCCGGCGTGGGCGGCGACCTGTACGAGGTGGTCGCCGACCACGACCGGCTGCGGATCATCGTCGGTGACGTCTGCGGCAAGGGGCTCGCCGCGGTGCGCCTGGCCTCGGCGGTGACCGGGGCGTTCCGGCAGTTGGCGATCATCCGGCCGGACCTGGTGCAGGTGGCGCGTGATCTGGACGCCCTGGTCGCCCGGGAGCCCACGTCCGCCCGCGGCACGACGTTCGTCACCGCCGTCCTGGTCGAGCTACGCGATGGTGAGATCCGGACCGTCAACTGCGGCCATCCGGCACCGATCCTGCGCCGCCGCTCCGGAGAGATGACGGAGTGCGGGACGTCTCCACCGGATCGGCCGCTCGGGCTGGCCGGGCCCCGCACGGCGGAGATCGGCCGCCACTGGGCGGTCGGCGATCGGCTGTTGTTGCTCACCGACGGACTGATCGAGGCCCGCGACGGCGAGCGGCGCTTCTTCCCGATGGACGCGCTGCGGGACTGTCTGGCCGAGCCGTCGGTGGACAGGTGTCTCGACGCCGTCTGGGGCGCGGTGCACCGGCACGTGGGCGGCGAACCGCACGACGACATCGCCCTGCTGCTGGCCGAGCGCCGGCCCGCGGTCGGGTGACCCAACCGCCTGCACGTTTGGCGATCTTGGACGTGACCTGCGCGGCCGGATAGGCTGACCTACGGCACAGTTCATTGCATGCTTGCACGTTTCAGATGGTGGGCGCCGATCGGATGGAGTCGTGCGTGGCGTTGACGATCGACATGACGCAGCAGGAGCCCGTCACCCGGTTCCGGCTGTCCGGGGAGATGGACGTCGCGACGAGCGGGTACGTGCACGACGCCGTCATCGCGGCGTTGGCGATCGATTCGGTGCGAGACGTCACCCTCGACTTCACCCACCTCACCTTGATCGACTCCTCCGGCATGGGGACCCTGGTGGCATGCCAACGCGCGGTCGCCGTGCGAGGCGGCACCCTGCGGCTGGAGAACCTCGCGCACTTCGTCCGACGGCAACTCTTCGCCGCCGGCCTGCTCGGCCTGCTGTGTGGCGGGGATGACGGCAGCGCCGCCTCCTCGAACTGAACCACCCGTCCCCTCGGCCGCCCCACAGATCGGACCCCGCTCGTGACTCCGCCCCCGGACGCAGCGCCCCCGCGTCGGATTGCCGTGCCCGCACGCCTGCGGCAGGTGACCACTCGGCCGCTTGAGATCATGCGCTCGCGGTGGGCGCGCCGCGTCCTGGCGGTGCTCGCGCTGGTGGCCGTCACCGCCACCGGCATCACGATCGGCACCCTCCTGGGGGCGCGCGGAGGCAGTGACGTCGGGCCGTTCCGGGTGGCCTTCCAGCTGAGCCCGTCCACGGACGGCGGCTCGGAGATCGCCATCCCCCCGCTGGGATCACTCTTCCTCGACAGTCACGACGGCCCCGTGCGGCTGACCGTCCGCCTCGACTCGCTCGACCAGCGACGCACCGAGGCGCTGCTCGACGATCCCGCCGGCCTGGCCCGCGCCGGCGCCACCGCACCCGAGGACCTCCGCGACGCCCTGGTCCGCCTCGGGCTCCGTACGCTCGGTGTCTCGGTCCTGGCGTCGATGCTGCTCGCCGGGCTGGCGTTCCGGTCCGTGCGGCGGGTCGCCTGGTCGGGTGGTCTTGCCCTGCTGGTCACCGGCGGCGCCCTCGGCACGGCCGCCCTGACGGTACGACCACAGGCACTGGCCGAACCCCGGTACGAGGGCCTGCTGATCAACGCCCCGGCGCTGATCGGAGACGCGCAGCGGATCGCCGACGACTACACCCGCTACGCCGAGCAACTCCAACGGCTCGTCGGCAACGTGGGCAAGCTCTACACCACCGTGTCAACGCTGCCCATCTATCAGGCGGCACCGGACACCACCCGGATCCTGCACGTCTCGGACCTGCACCTCAACCCCGCCGCCTGGCCGGTGATCAGGACCGTGGTCGAGCAGTACGACATCGACCTGGTGATCGACACCGGGGACATCACCGACTGGGGCAGCGAGCCCGAGACGACGTACGTCTCCATGATCGGCCAGCTCGAGGCGCCCTACGTCTACATCCGCGGCAACCACGACTCACCCCGAACCGCGGCGGCGGTGGCCAGCCAGCCGAACGCGGTGGTGCTGGACGACTCCGTCACCACGATCGCCGGGGTGACGATCGCCGGCATCGCGGACCCCCGGTTCACGCCCGACAAACAGGCGGAGGAGGCGGGGCCCTGGGAGGAGCCGGCGACGACCGTCGAGGGCACCGGGACGCAGCTCGCCACGACGATCCGCGCCCTGGACCAGCCGGTCGACATCGCGCTGGTGCACGACCCCGCGTCCGCGCCCGGGCTCAACGGGACGGTACCGCTGGTCCTGGCCGGCCACACGCACCAGCGGGAGGTGACGTCGCTGCCGCCCAACGGCGAGGTCGTCACCCGGTTGGCGGTGCAGGGCTCCACCGGCGGGGCGGGACTACGCGGGCTCGAAGGCGACGAACCGATGCCGCTGGCCATGTCGGTGCTCTACCTCGGTGCCGACAACCGGCTCCAGGCGTACGACGACATCCGGGTCGGCGGCACCGGCATGGCGCAGGTCAGCCTCAACCGCAAGGTGGTCGACGACACCGCGCCCGCAGACCCGGCGGCGCCGTCCGTCAGCCCGGCCGCGGCGTCCGAGGCTCCCGCCGGCAACTAGGACGGCTCACTCCACCCGGGTCAGCAGCGGCTTGCCCTTCTCGACGACGTAGGTGGCCAGTTCGACCGCGATGTCGTCGCCGACGTTGCGCGCCCGGTGGTGCACGCCGTAGGGCACGGTGAGCGCGTCACCCGCGTGGCACACCACGGTCGGCTGGCCCTCGATGGTGTATTCCAGCGACCCCTGAAGAACGCAGATGATCTCTTCGCCGGGATGGAAGTGCGTGAACGGGGGTGAGTCCGGCGTGAACTCCACCCGGGTCTGCACGACCTCGCGTCCGGGGATGCTGAGGTCGTGCCGCTGTAGGTCGACGCGCCACAACCCCGGTGCGCCCTCCACCGCCGTCGGGCTGATGCCCCTGGGCCGATCTTCGCCACTCATCACGGTCTCCTGTAAGCGGTCGTACGGACGGCAGCCACTGCGGGTCGCTCCATCGTCTCGACGATAGGTGGCCGAGGGCGCCGCGATGGCATCTTCCCCGGTCGCCCGCCGCCCCGGGAGACCGTCAGCGGCGCGTCGCGAGGACCACGCCGGTCAGGCAGAGCGCGCCGCCCACCAGGGCGAGCGGCGCCGGTACCTCGTTCAGCAGCGTCCACGACAGCAGGACGGCCACCGGCGGTACCAGGTAGGTCGCGGCGGTGGTGCGCCCGGCGGTCCAGCGGGACAGGACGTAACCCCAGGTGAGGAAGCCGATCGCGGTCGGGAACACGCCCAGGTACAGCATGCCCAGGGTGGCCTGCGGCGGTGCGGTGGCGAGCTGCGCGAGGAGCGTGGGAGCGAACGGCAGCAGCACCGCGGTCCCGGCCAGCGCGCCGAGCCAGGTCATCGTCGCGGCGTCCACCCTCGCCAGCAGGCGCTTCTGGAGCAGTACGCCGAAGGCGTACAGCACGGCGGAGAGCACCGCCAGCCCGACGCCGATCTTGTCGACGTGCCCGGTGAAGCCACTGGCCGCGATCAGGGCCACGCCCGCGAAGGCGATCGTCACCCCGGCGCCGAACCGGCCGGTGAGCCGCTCGCCCAGGACGAGGACCGCGGCCACCGCGACGAGGATGGGCGCGACCGCCACCAGCAGCGCCGCCGTGCCGGCGTCGATCAGCCGCTCCGCGGCGTTGAGCGCCACGTTGTACCCGCCGAACCAGGCCACGCCCCAGAGCGCGATCAGGCCCAGGGTCGCGCCGCGGGGCAGGGCGACCCGGCGGGACACCGCGCGGCCCGGCTCCGACCGGGTGTACCGCGGCCGGGTGCCGCGGCGGCGCAGTCCGGCGGAGAGTGCGATGAACGCGCTCAGCGCGACGGACGCCGCCGCCATGCGGCCCAGTGCCATGGCGCCGGGGGAGTAGTCGTGTCCGGCGAAACGGATGCCGACGAACGCCGACGCCCACAGGAACACCGTGGTCCCGGCGGCGACGATCGGCCAGGACCGGGGCCGGGCGGACCCCCGCGGGTGGACGTCCCCGGTGGCCGGCCGGACGTCGCTCCGACTCGGACCGGTGCTGAGCTGCGTACGGGACATGCGGCAAGTCTGGTGCGCCCGAATCTTCAGCACCAGTGACTATTTCTTCACGACGATTCAGTCGGGCTTTATTGTTGTCGGGTGCTCGACGTCCACCGCCTCCGCATCTTCCGCTCCGTCGTCGCGTCCGGGTCCGTCCAGGCGGCCGCCGCCAACCTGGGCTACACCCCGTCCGCCGTCAGCCAGCACCTCACCGCGCTCCAGCGCGAGACGGGCCTCGCCCTGCTCGTCCGAGCGGGACGGGGCCTGACGCCCACCGCCGCCGGGCACGCCCTCGCCGCCGAGGCGGATCGGGTGCTCGCCCGGCTCGGTGCGGCCGAGTCGCTGGTCGCCGATCTGCGCGCTGGCCGCACCGGGGCTTTGTCCATCGCGTACTTCGCGTCGGTGGGCGCGGCGTGGATGCCGCTCGTGGTGCGACGCGTCCTCACCGAACTCCCCGGCGTACGGCTCGACCTGGAACTGCGCGAACACATCCCGGACAGCCGGGAGGAGCGCGCGGACGTGCAGGTGGTCGTGGCGGGCACCGCGTTCGACCCGGGTTCGGGCTTCACCGCCCACCATCTCCTCGACGACCCGTACGTGGCCGTGCTGCCCGCCGGGCACCGCCTCGCCGGGCAGGAGGAGGTGGACCTGGCCGATCTCGCCGACGAGCGCTGGGTCGACAACGACTTCGCGCGCGGCTGGTGCCGTGCCAACCTCATCGAGGCCTGCACCGCCGCCGGCTTCAGCCCGGCCTTCCGGGTCGAGGCGCACGACTACCCCACGGCGGTCGCCTTCGTCGCGGCCGGCATCGGCCTGACCGTGCTTCCCACGCTCGGCGCGGCACACCTGCCGCACGGCGTGAGCCGCGTTCGAGTGGTCCGCCCGACGCCGGTCCGGTCGATCCACGTGGTGGTGCACGACGCGATCGCGCACACCCCGGCGGCGCGGACGACGCTCGCCGCGCTGCGCGAGGCCGCCGGTTCGGCGAACGAGCGGTAGGCCCGTCCCGGGTCACGATCCGGCCGGCGGCTCGGCCACCTGCTGTCCCGGCCAGAACGGCCACTCCTCGAACGACCGGCACCGTCCGTCGTCGGCGAATCGCATGATCCACAGGTCGCGGTACTCCTGGTCGACCGGGTCGCCGTAGCGGACCTCCTGGCGCGACACGGCGGTGTCGCCGTCGACCGCGACGATCTCCCAGGTCATCCGGAACACCTCGTCGGGACCCTTGCGCTGCTTCTCCCACATCCGGGCGATGGCCGGCAGGCCCACCACGGGCGTCCAGTACGGCCCCTGCCGGTAGCTCGCATCCTCGGTGAAGAGCGTGACCAGCGCGTCCGTGCCCGGCGTCCGCCACACCTTCTCGTAAGCGCTGATCCAGTCGTCGACGTGCCTCCTGTCCATGGAACACACCCTGCCATCCGGTGGTCGGCAGGCGGCGGGAACCGGCCAGCCGCCGGCCGACCCGGCGGCCGGAAGTCACGGTCCGTCGCCGGTGGCGGGACCCGGGCGTACGACGAGGCGGTCGCCTCGACCGCGTCGTCGAGTGGTGACTGCACCAGAACTGTCGGACCCGTGTGTGAGGCTCCGGGACATGACGACTTTCGTGCTCATCCACGGCGGCGGGGGCAGCGCGTGGGACTGGCATCTGCTGGTTCCGGAGCTGACCGCCCGCGGCCACGACGTGGTGGTGCCGGAGCTGCCGATCGGGGACAAGTCGGCGGGGTTCGCCGAGTTCTGCGAGACGGTGGTCGACGCGGTCGGTGACCGGGACGATCTGGTGGTGGTCGGGCAGTCCTACGGCGCGTTCACCGCGCCGCTGGTCGCCGACCGGCTGCCGGTGCGGCTGGTCGTGCTGCTCACCCCGATGATCCCCAGACCCGGTGAGCGGCCGGGGGACTGGTGGGACAACACCGGTTACCGGGGCACCGAGGGGCTCAGCGAGGAGCAGCAGTTCTACAACGGCGTGCCGGCCGAGGTCGTCGCGGAAGCCGCGAACCACGTCCGGGACCAGGCCAGCGCCGAGTGGGACGAGCCGTGGCCGCGGGATGTGTGGCCGGAGGTGCCGACGAAGGTGCTCATCGCCCGCGAGGACCGGTTCTTCCCGGTGGAGTTCCAGCGCCGGGTGGCCGCCGATCGGCTCGGCGTCGTTCCCGACGAGATGGACGGGTGTCACGCGGTGGCGCTCAGCCACCCGACGCAACTCGCCGACCGACTGACCGGATACCTGCGGAGTTAGCCAGGGACACCCGACCCTACGCACGCGCGGAGTGCGCGCCCACCTCGACGATGAACACGCCGGTCGCCACCAGACCGATGCCGACCAGCATCCGGGTGGTGAGGACGTCCTTGAACAGGATGCGGGCGAAGACGGCGGTGAGCGCCAGACCGGTGGCGGCCCAGATGCCGTACGCGACGCCGACCGCCATGCCGTGCCGCAGGGTCAGCGCGAACAGGCCGAACGAGCCCAGGTAGCCGACGACGATCAGCGGTAGCCAGGTCTTGCGGCGCAGACCGTCGGAGGCGCGCAGTGCCATCGTGGCGGTGATCTCCGAGCCGATGGCCGCGAGCAGGAACAGCCAGCTCGTCATCGGGCGACCTCCGGGACGGCGTCGTCGGCGGCCGGCGACGTCCGGGTGTGCGAGCCGAACTCCACCAGCAGAACCCCCGCCACGATGACCGCGAAGCCGAGACCCATCACCCAGGTCAGCGGGTCACCGAACAACGGGACGGCCAGTACCGCGGTGGCCACCACACCGCAGGCGGCCCAGATGCCGTACGCCACCCCGATCGGCATCCCGGCGCGCAGCACCACCGACAGCAAGGTGAACGCGAGCGCATACCCGGCGACCACCACCGCGATCCAGGCGGCGTGGTCGTTGGACGCCCGAAGGGCCAGCGTCGCACACGTCTCGGCGACGATCGCGCCGGCCAGAACGGCCCACTTCCGCATGGGTCCATCCTTGTTCACCGAGCCGTCCCCCGCCACGAAGGGCGTGACCCGCCGTAGGGCACCCGCGTGCGTCGGTGAGACGGATTCGGCCAAGTCAAGAAACTCGCAGTTCAGGAGGGGTTAGCCTCGGTCCAGCCGGGCGGTGAGTGTCGCTCGTATTCGACGTACGGCGGCGCGCGGACGGGGGTGCGACGCATGCGCGGTCCGCTCTGGCGCGGGTGGCTCTGGACACCGCGCACCTGGGTGGCGATGACCTTCCGCCGAACGGCCACCTGGTTCCAGGGCCGGTCTCAGGAGCACGCACGGCTGCAAGCGGCCCGTCCGGCCGCTCCCGCCCGCTGGTGGCACCGGCCCTGGTGGTGGTACGCCCTGGCGGCGTTCACGGCCGTTGTCCTCATGGTGTGGGTACTCACCCAGTTCGTGCTGCCGCTGTGGAACGTCTGGCTCGACCGGCGGGTGGGGTTCCCACCCACGGAGTGGGTCCACCGCCAGCTCTGCAGCGATGGCGACGGCGAGCAATGTAGGAAGATCGCCGGCTTCTTCGCCACACTGTTCCCTCTGCCCATCCTCCTGGCCGTTTTCTACCTCTTCACCCGGGGCTACGTCGAACCCGCCTACCTGAAGATCGCCCGGCGTACGCCCGAGGAACTGGTCACCACCTCGAACGACGTGCTGGCCGACGTCATCGGCCGGGACGAGCTGTGTGAGGTGCTCGTCGAGCGCGTCAGGGATCCGGGCGTGCGCTGCCCGATGGTGTTGGTGGGTGGGGTCGGGGCGGGCAAGAGCGCCATCCTGCTCCGGCTGACCCACGAACTCGCCCGGCGGGGAGTCGTGCCGATCGTGCTCCGGGTAAGGGATCTGGATTTCAGGGACGGGCTGGACTTCGAGAAGGCGGCGCGGCAGCACTTCACCGACTTCATCGACCCGTTTCTGTACAGCGGTGCGCAGGGCGACCGGCTCTGGCGCCAACTGCGCTGGAGCAACCAGATCGCCGTGCTCGCCGACGGGCTGGAGGAACTCGGTGGCACAGGCCAGTACGGGCACCAGGGCCAGTACGACAGCGTGCTGCGGGACGCCTTCACCAGGGCGGCACACCACCGGCTGCCACTGATCGCGGCCACCCGTCCGTACGACCCGTTGCGCAGCATGCCCGCGGTGATTGTCGAACTGGAGCCGCTGAGCGAGAGTCACGCGCTCGCCTTCGGCCTCGGAGACGATCAGGCGCAGTCACCCGAGTCGGCCGTCCTGACCCGCCTGATCAACGACGCCGATGCCACCGAGTCTCCGCTGTACCTGAAGGTGATCCGTGACCTAAACAGGTACCAGCACCTGCCGGAGGAACTTGGTGGCGATCCCGGGCCCCGAACGGCAAACCATCCGGCCGACCGGTCGATGGTCCGCCTCAAACTTCTCCACGCCTGGCGGCAGGCCATCGAGCAGGGATACGTCTGCGAGGACTTCGCCCACAACCCGGTGGAACGCAGGCACGTCCTGGATGTGGTCGCGGCCTTCGCCTGCATCGGCCTGCTCCAGAATTCGCTGAGCGTCAGTTACGACCACCTCACGGAGAACGGCGACTGGACGCGCGAGGGCCACCCGTACCACGTGATCTTCCAAAAACTGGAGGAGCGCGTGGCGGACGGTCTGGACGTGCGGAGCCGGGTCGACCTGGTCACCGCGGTAACCACGGCGGGCGAGTTCTCCGTGGTCGGGCTTGACCCCGAGGGCCTACGGTTCCAGCACGGCGTCATCCAGGCATTCCTGGCTGAGCAGTTCCTCACCGAGTCCGACGTCCGGCAGAAGCTGCTGCCGGAACTCATTCGGGACGAGCCCAGCCACGAGTCCCTGATCGCGCTGACCCTGTTGTCGCGGGAGAACGACACCACCGATGCCCTGAACGCTCACCTCGTCGACATGCTCAAGAACCACGCGAACCACGGTGCCAACAAGTGCTGGCGGCTGGAGATGTACGCCGCCGCCCTGGAGATAGGTTGCGCCATGGCGCCGCCCAGGCACACCGACATCGTGATCGACATCCTGTCGAAGTGGAGCGACTTCCACGAGGGAGATGTCGGCGACCGACCCCTGGACGAGGCGAAGGTCAGCCTCGTCCGACGGTGGGGCGACACCGCTCGCCTGGTCACTGACGACCACCACCGGCGGCCGGCACGGCACGGTGGATCGAGGCTGCACGGGGCAGCCGTGTTCCTCGGCCGGCGGCGACATGCCGAGACGAAGACCTACCGCAGCCTGTACCAGCTCGCCGCCCGGGAGAGCTCCTACCGCGTCCGGCTCGCCGCCGCCAAGGAGATCGGACTGGGCGGCCGGCCCGCCGCGCACGAGATGGTCGACGGCGGGGGCCTCAGGCCCCTGCACACCGGCTGGACCACCGACGACAGCGGACTCTGGGAACGGCAACTCCGCGGATGGGTGGTGCCCCTGCTGCATCTGTCGACGCTCTACGATGTCGGCGATCCGAGCGAGCTCCCCCCGGAGACCGATACCGATGGTTGTCTCCGGGAGTGGCTGAAGGAGCTGGCAGCCGGGACGCTCTGCCTGTACTCGGAAATCGCCCTAGCCCAGGGTTTCCGGCTCGCCGCCAACGTGCGCAGCCTGCCACGCGGTCGACCGATCGGGGACCGGAGCGCGCTCGTCGAGAAGGCCGAGTTCGCCCTGACCCACTCCCGGTTCTGGTACAGCCATCTCGTGCTCATCCAGGCTCTCACCCTGTTCTCCCTGCCGATCGAACCAGGTGATCTACTGCCCGCCCGGGGTCACGGAGCCAACCCGGTCGGCCTGGTGCAGCACTGGCTGGCCATCGCCAGCAGCGGCGTGCCGAACCGGGAACGCTGCACTGCTCACCCCTTCCTGCTGGCGGCCGGCCGGCTCTGCGTATCGGCATTGATCACCCGGCAACCGGAGCGGTTCTGCTGGATAGACGAAGATGACACCGCTGGCCGCGTGGGAGCGTGCAGCCCTTCGACGGACGTACGGCGCGTGCAACGGCTGTGGATCCCGGACTCGATGGGCTGGAGCGTGCTGGAGCCGCGCGCCGAGCGGCTGCTCGCCGACGTGATGCTGCTGCTGAATCTCGCGGACCGGGGCGACAGCCTCGTCGCCCGGGAGGAGCGGCTGCGCCGGGCTGATCGCTGCGACCTGCCGCCGTGCCTCACCGCGGACCGGAGGGCGATGGAGCCGGAGCGCAGCGTTCACGGCGTGGAGGCGTGCGCTCCGGGTGCCACCTGCCTGGACGACTGCCCCTTCCGGCTCTGCCCCCTGCCGGCTAAGGGTGAACCGTTGCCGCACCGGTTGGACCAGAACTTCTCCGCTCGCCAGGCCGATCTCGCCACCC
The DNA here is from genome assembly GCF_003626595.1 of Micromonospora endolithica. Classification (GTDB taxonomy): domain Bacteria; phylum Actinomycetota; class Actinomycetes; order Mycobacteriales; family Micromonosporaceae; genus Micromonospora; species Micromonospora endolithica. Next base: position 277,461 of record NZ_RBAK01000004.1, read on the forward strand.
TGCGCTACCTGCTGCCGGCCCGGGCACCGTGGCAGAGCGTTCCGCGAACGGAGATGCGGCGGTTCTGGCGCCAGATGTCCTGGCGCGACCTGCCCCGCTTCCGCCGCTGGTAGGGGTGCCTGGTCGTGCCGGACACGGCAGAGGGCCGCCACCGGCGCCGCAGCACATCGGCGAGACGGCGGCCGCCGTCTCCTCCGTCGTGGCCGCGGGGCGGTCCACGCATGGCCGGGTATGTTGATAGTCATGGTGCCCCGTTGGACCTCGGACCTCGATGTCGACGCTCTCTGGCCGATCGTTGCCGCTCGGCAGTGCCCGATTCGGTGATGGAGTTCGAGGGCGTGGTGTGGGAGTGGCGAGGGCCGTCCCCGTACCACTTCGTCACCGTCCCGGACGAGTGCGCCGAGGTGGTACGCGAGTTGGCGTCGGCGGTGACGTACGGCTGGGGGATGGTGCCCGTCGAGGTCCGGCTCGGGCGGAGCCGATGGCGGACCTCGTTGTTCCCCCGGGACGGCGGCTACGTTCTCCCGCTGCGGGACTCGGTGCGCAAGAGGGAGAACATCTGCCTCGACGACGTCGTGTCTGTTCGCCTGGTCATCCCCGCGGGATGACAGCCGCCGGTCGGTGATCGTCCGAGGCGGTCGGGGCCCGCGAGGTCGCGAGCCCGGTTCGGTCAGGCGTACGCGAGCAGGAAGTCGACGGTGCCGGTGCCACCGGGCTGGCCCGGCGGGACGGGGAGGCCTGGTTCACTGTTCAGCACGTAGAACCCGCCGTTGCCGATCAGTCGCGGCGTCACGGCCAGGATCTGTGCGGACATGGCCGCTCCGGTCGGCCGCACCACGCTGTCGAGCAGGAGCCGGAAGAGATTCGTGTTCAGGTTTCCGACGTGGAGCACGCGGTATGAGCGCGGAGCGGGATTGCCGGCGCTGGTGAGGCCCCAGATCGGCACGATCTGGTTGCGCCACCGCGATGGGGTGTTGGTGATCGTGGCGTCGTAGTTGTTCAGTTGGGTCTGGATGCCCGAGTGGATGCCAGCCAGGTGGATGTGGAGCTGGTCCTGCTGGCGGATCGAGGGGTCGGCCGAGTTGATCCCCAACCCGATGTTCGGATACACCACATGTCCCGGCTGCCCCGGCTGAGCGTTGTTCCATGCCTCCAGCCAGTAGTTCGGCGCGGCGGCGGTGGTGATGAACGGACACTCGATGCCGCTGATCCGGCAGCTGGGCACGAGCAGGTAGTCGTGGTTCGACCCGGACCCTCCGTTGAGGATCACGTAGGTGGGGGTCGTCCGCAGGCACTGTGGAAAGGGTGGACCGGTCTTCGTGCCCTCGCAGACCTGCACCCTGTCCCACAGGTCGTACCTGCCTCCGGTGTCGCTGGGGTAGCCGCACAGGGTGGAGGGGGTGGGACAGGTCGTGGCACCGGGACCGTCGGGCGCCGGTGGGGCGGGCTCGGGGGCCTGGTGTTCGCCGCCTCCGTCGGCCAGCGCCCGACCCGCGCCCATCAGGCCCAACAGTCCCGTGGCACCGGCGGTGCCGGAGAGCCGGACGAACTGACGTCGGCGGAGTCCCTCAGTTGGTCTGGTGTGTTCCATGATCACCCTCCGTGGCTGCTGCCGTGTCGAGTCGCTGGGGGGCATCACCCGCCAGGTGGCGAACGGCAGGAGCTGACCGGCGCGAACATGGCGATAATAGGATGAATCAGGCACACGTTCGAGGGGCGGTCGAGCGGGATCCCCTGATCGTGTCGCTTCCCGGAGACAGTATGCAAATGATCGCTTGCGCAAGCGATCATTTGCATTAGGATGGGGGCATGCCTACCCCGACCGTGTCGCCGGCCCCCGATCTCGACGCGGCCTTCGCCGCCCTCGGCGACCCCGTCCGCCGCGCCCTGGTGACTCGTCTCGCGCGCGGGGACGCCACGGTGGGCGAGCTGGCCGAACCGTTCGACCTGACCCCACAGGCGATCTCCCACCATGTCGGTGTCCTGCGCCGGTGCGGCCTGGTTGAACAACGCCCCGAGGGCACCAGACGTCGCTGCCGGCTGCGGGCCGACCAGTTGGCGCTGCTCGGCACGTGGATCGACGACCAGCGCCGCGCCTGGAACGACCGGCTCGACACCCTCGCCCAGCACCTCGCCGACGACGGGGCGGGCAGTTGACCGCCCGCGCGAAGCTGCACGGCGACGAACTGATCGCCCAGCGCCACCTGCCGGCGCGACCGGAACGCGTGTGGGTCGCCTTCACCTCGCCGGACGGCATCGCGGCGTTCTGGGGCGGCTCGCACGCCACCGTGCCCACCGGGTCGGTGACCGTGGACCTGCGTCCGGGCGGTGAGTTCGCCCTCGACACCTGCGCCCCGGACGGCGCCACCCGCCGGCTCCGGTTCGTCTACGCGCGCATCGACGCGCCGCGCGAACTCGTGTTCGACGAGCCCGTCACCGGCCTCCGTACGACCGTCACCGTCCGTCCCGCCGACGGCGGAACCGATCTCGTCATCCACCAGCGCCGGCTTCCGCCCGAACTGCGGACGGCCCGAGCGGTCGACGGGCTCGCCTCGATCCTCGACGCCCTCGCCGCACACCTGCGGCATTCCCCGATCACACCAGAGGAGATCGCCATGACCCGACCGACCCAGCGAGAACTCGTCGCGGACTACTTCGCCGGATTCCGGACGACCGACCACCGGCGAATCCTGGCCACCCTCACCGACGACGTCGAGTGGGTCATCCACGGCCACCGGACCACCCGTGGCAAGGCGGAGTTCGACAGCGAGATCGAGAATCCGGCCTTCACCGGTAGCCCCGAACTGGACGTCCAACATGTCCACGAGGCCGGCGCTGTCGTCGTGGCCACCGGCGAGGGTCGCGGCACCAGCGTGGACCACGGGCCGTTCCGGTTCGCCTTCAACGACCTGTTCACGTTCCGCGACGGGCTCATCGCCCGGGTGGACTCCTACGTCGTACCGCTGCCCTGACCCGCAGGGGCGACACGGCGCTACCCGGCGGGATGCGGGCATCATGGACGGATGGCGATCGCTCCACCACGCTGGGTTCGTACGCTCGCCCTGGACCACCAGGGGTGGCCGGGTCGGGCCGCCACGTCGTGGCTCTGCCGCCACGTGGCGGGCCGCCCCCACGTGCCGGTGGGCGACCTGTTCGACGTTCTGGTCCCCGCGACGTGCGGCGCGCCTGCCTCGCCACCCTGCGGGACATGGACCGCCCGGAGGACCGCGACGTGCTCTGCCGCCTGGCGATGGGGGGCGACAGGATCGCGCGGACGGTGACGGTCCAGACCGGTCACCTGCCGTCGCGGCGGGAGGACGTGGCACCGTTTCTGTTCCTGACCGAACAGTGGGACCGCTACGACGACGCCGATCCCGACGGCCGACAACTGCGGAAGTACGCCGGGAAGCTGCACCGGTACGACGAGCTACGTGACCGACTGTGCGCCGCGGCCGACAACGGCGGGCGCGACCGGCCGTGCACGGAGACCGACCGGAGCTTCCTGCGTCGGTCGGGTGCGACCGCTCACGGCGTGTCCGGCAGCGGCGGTTTCGGCCACGGCGTCAGCGTGCACTGACAGGTCGTCCCCGGACGGGTCACGAGCGGCCCGGGCCGTTGTCGCCGTCGAGGCGCCGTCGCTCGGCATCGCGAAGCTCACGGTAGTGCTGTGCCCGCGTCCGGAGACCGACCGCGTCGGCCGCCTCGGCGGCTGCCCGGAACACCACCAGGGGCAGGCGGGGAACCTCGCGCGCCCGCCGGTCCGCCTCGGCGAACACCACGTCGGCCAACTCGCCGCCGGCGCACCGGGCCAGGAGAAAAAGCTCCATCACGTACGACCGACCCAGGCCCACCTCCCGCCAGCCGGACACGTCGTCCAGGGCCCGGCCACACTCGCGCAGCGCGTCCCAGGCGGCGTGCTGGTTGCCGGCCTGGCGTTCCAGCCCGGCCAGGGACTGCCAGGCCGACGCCAAGTCCCAGGCGTCACCGGCGAACACCAGGCTCTCCCGCTGCGCCGCAGCCGCCTCGGCGAACGCACCCAGGTCGGTGAGCTGGTAGCGAAGCTGGCTCAGGGTGGCCGCGTCCCGCGGGCGACCCACGGTCCACCGGTCCAGCCAGTGGCGGGCCAGTACGGCGTCACCGACCCGCTTGGCGCGCTCGATCCAGGTGAGCGGGTCCTCGGCGTCCGGATCGGCCGGGAAGTACGACAGTCGCCCCTGCCACCACTGCGCCAGGTCCTCCTCGGACACGCACGGCTCGCCGTCCTGATCCGTCAGTCGCTCCAGCACGTCGTCCCGATCGGCGTGGCCGCTGTCCCGGACGAAGGCGATGGTGGTCCGGACACCGGCGGCGAACAGGTGCTCTATGTCGTAGCCGCACCAGGTGTCGAAGTTGGCCCCCTTGATCTCCCAGTGCAGCCAGACGTCCTGCACCCGGCGGTACCCGGCGAGGAGGAAGCCGGCCAGTTCGGTCTCCTCACCCAGCCCCTGGGACGGGGCCTCCCGCCGGCACCGCGCCTCCTGCCCGGCCAACCAGCGCACCAGCGCAAGGTCCTCGGCGCGGTGGTCGTACTGCAGCGCCCACAACACCCTCGCCCGCCGCACCGCGTTTCCGTCGCAGGCATGGCCGTCGGCGTCCGTGGCGTGCTGGTAGCGCAGCTCCGGCCACCCGGCAGACGACCTCCGTGCCCGTGCCAGCTCACGCCGCGCTGACTCCATCATCCTGCTCGGCCGCTCTCTCCGTCGGTGGCGATGTCGCCCCGCGTCGGCAAGCCCTGACGTGCCATCGCCAGCACCTCCGACGACGAAGGCCGCGCCGGAAGCGGGCCGCCTCGATCATTCCACTCCACACCCGGAGTTCCGCATCCCGGTCCACCTCAACCCGGGTGCCAAAAAAGGTTCGGCCATGTTGTCGAGAATCCGGGGCCGGCTCCGTCCCCGGGGTGAACGCGACCAGAATGGGGGTCGCACCGGCACGGAGGAGAAACACGATGGCCAAGTACCTGCTGCTCAAGCACTACCGGGGTGGCCCGACCCCGATCAACGACGTGCCCATGGACCAGTGGACGCCGGAGGAGATCTCGGCGCACATTCAGTACATGAACGACTTCGCGGCCCGGCTCGAGGGGACCGGCGAGTTCGTCGACGGCCAGGCGCTCGCCCCCGAGGGGACGTTCGTCCGGTACGACGGGGAGGGCCGCCCGCCGGTCACCGACGGTCCGTTCGCCGAGACCAAGGACCTCATCGCCGGCTGGATGGTGATCGACGTCGACAGCTGGGAGCGGGCCGTCGAACTGGCCGGGGAGCTGTCGGCCGCCCCCGGGGTGGGCGGCAAGCCGCTGCACGAGTGGCTCGAGGTGCGTCCGTTCCTGACCGCCCCGCCGACCATCACGGAGTGACCTGATGGACGAGGTTCTGCTCCGGAGCCTCACGCCGGGTGTGCTCGGTATCCTCGTCCGCCGCGGAGCCGACTTCGCGGCGGCCGAGGACGCCGTGCAGGACGCGCTGCTCGAGGCGGTCCGCGTCTGGCCGGCCGACCCGCCACGGGACCCGAAGGGCTGGCTGGTCACCGTGGCGTGGCGCCGGTTCCTCGACGCGACCCGGTCGGACGCCGCCCGCCGCCGGCGTGAGGACCTCCTCGACGAGGAGCCGGCGGCGGGGCCGGTGCCCGCGGTGGACGACACGCTCCAGCTCTATTTCCTCTGCGCCCACCCGTCGCTGACGCCGTCCTCCGCGGTCGCGCTGACGCTGCGCGCGGTCGGCGGGCTGACCACCCGGCAGATCGCCGCGGCCTACCTGGTGCCGGAGGCCACCATGGCGCAGCGCATCAGTCGGGCCAAACGCACCGTGTCCGGCGTGCGGTTCCACCAACCCGGCGACGTCGCCACCGTGCTGCGCGTCCTCTACCTGGTCTTCAACGAGGGCTACTCCGGCGACGTCGACCTCGCCGCCGAGGCCATCCGGCTCACCCGGCAACTCGCGGCCGCGATCGACCACCCCGAGGTGGCCGGGCTGCTCGCCCTCATGCTGCTGCACCACGCCCGGCGCGACGCCCGGACCGCACCGGACGGCAGCCTGGTGCCGCTGGCCGAGCAGGACCGCGGCCGGTGGGACACCCGGTCGATCGCCGAGGGCGTGTGGATCCTGCAGAAGGCGCTGGCCCGCGACCGGCTGGGCGAGTTCCAGGCCCAGGCCGCCATCGCGGCCCTGCACGCCGACGCGCGCACCGCCGAGGAGACCGACTGGGTGCAGATCGTCGAGTGGTACGACGAACTCGCGCGCCTGACCGACAGCCCGGTGGTGCGGCTGAACCGGGCGGTGGCCGTCGGTGCGGCCGACGGACCGCGCGCCGGCCTGGCGGCGCTGGTGGGGCTGGACGCCTCGCTGCCCCGCCGGGCCGCCGTGGCGGCGTACCTGCACGAGCGCGACGGAGACCTGGCGACGGCGGCCCGGCTGTACGCCGAGGCGGCCCGGAAGGCCCCCAACCTGGCCGAGCGCGACCACCTGACCCGTCAGGCCGCCCGGCTCCACGCGCGCCGCGGGCGCTGAGATTACGGGTCGGAGGGCGACAGCGGGGCGACTCGGGACGATATCGGGCGGCAGCCCGCGCGAGCCCGGATCACGATCATGGCAGAACTTGATTGATTCCAGAAAACTGGGATATGTTCGTCCGGTGACGGACGACTTCGAGACCCAGCTTCGCGCGGTCTCGTTGCGCGTGACCCGGCCCCGGTTGGCGGTGCTCGCCGCGCTGCGCGACCACCCGCACGTCGACACCGACACGGTGATCGCGCTGGTCCGGGCGGACCAGCCCACGGTCTCCCACCAGGCGGTCTACGACGTGCTCCGCGCGCTGACCGACGCCGGTCTGATCCGGCGCATCCAGCCCGCCGGGGCGGTCGCCCGGTACGAGTCGCGGGTGGGGGACAACCACCACCATGTCGTGTGCCGCTCCTGCGGCGTGATCGCCGACGTCGACTGCGCCGTCGGTCACGCCCCCTGCCTGACCGCCTCGGACGACCGCGGGTTCGCCGTCGACGAGGCGGAGGTCGTCTACTGGGGCACCTGCCCCGACTGCGCGACCGAACGCACCTCCCATTGATCGCCAGTTCGGAAGGAAACAGATGAGCGACACCCAGGACAACGCTTTCACCAGCGCGCAGGGCGTGGACAAGAAGGAGGCGGCCGGCTGCCCGGTCGCGCACGACTCGGTGACCGCGCACGGCAGTGAGAGCGAGAACCCGGCGATCGACTCGCCGACCCCGAAGACCGGCGGTCGTCCGCGTACGAACCGGGACTGGTGGCCCAACCAGCTCGACCTGTCGGTGTTGCACGCCCACTCGTCCAAGGGCAACCCGCTGGGCGAGGACTTCAGCTACGCCAAGGAGTTCGCCAAGCTCGACGTCGAGGCCCTCAAGCGCGACATCACCGAGGTCCTCACCACCTCGCAGGACTGGTGGCCGGCCGACTTCGGCCACTACGGCGGCCTGATGATCCGGATGAGCTGGCACGCCGCCGGCACCTACCGGATCGAGGACGGCCGCGGTGGGGCCGGCGACGGTGGCCAGCGTTTCGCCCCGCTCAACAGCTGGCCGGACAACGCCAACCTGGACAAGGCCCGCCGGCTGCTGTGGCCGGTCAAGCAGAAGTACGGCCAGCAGATCTCCTGGGCCGACCTGCTCGTGCTCGCCGGCAACGTCGCCCTGGAGTCGATGGGGTTCAAGACCTTCGGTTTCGGCTTCGGCCGGGAGGACGTCTGGGAGCCCGAGGAGATCTTCTGGGGTCCGGAGGACACCTGGCTCGGTGACGAGCGCTACGCCTCCGAGAAGGAGATGGCCGCCGGCGTCGGCGCCACCGAGATGGGTCTCATCTACGTCAACCCGGAGGGCCCCCGCGGCAACGCGGACCCGCTCGCGGCGGCGCACTTCATCCGGGAGACCTTCCGCCGGATGGCGATGAACGACGAGGAGACCGTCGCCCTCATCGCCGGTGGCCACACCTTCGGCAAGACCCACGGCGCCGGTGTCGCCGACGGCCACGTGGGCCCCGAGCCCGAGGGCGCCCCGCTGGAGACGCAGGGACTGGGCTGGCTGAGCACCCACGGCAGCGGCAAGGGCAAGGACACGATCACCAGCGGTCTCGAGGTGACGTGGACCGACCGGCCGACGGAGTGGAGCAACCGCTTCTTCGAGATCCTCTTCGGCTACGAGTGGGAACTCACCACCAGCCCCGGCGGCGCGAAGCAGTGGGTCGCCAAGGACGCCGAGGCGATCATCCCGGACGCCCACGACCCGTCGAAGAAGCACAAGCCGACGATGCTCACGACCGACCTGTCGCTGCGCGTCGACCCGGCGTACGAGAAGATCTCGCGCCGCTTCCTGGAGAACCCCGACGAGTTCGCGTTGGCCTTCGCCAAGGCCTGGTACAAGCTGCTGCACCGCGACATGGGCCCGGTCAGCCGTTTCCTCGGACCGTGGGTGGCCGAGCCGCAGCTGTGGCAGGACCCGGTGCCGGCGGTCGACGGCGCGCTCGTGGGTGACGCCGACGTCGCCGCCCTCAAGGCGAAGGTCCTGGAGTCCGGGCTCACCACCGCGCAGCTGGTCTCCACCGCCTGGGCCTCCGCCGCGAGCTTCCGGTACACCGACAAGCGGGGTGGTGCCAACGGCGCCCGGATCCGTCTCGAGCCGCAGCGCAACTGGGAGGTCAACCAGCCCGAGCAGCTCGCGACGGTGCTGGAGACCCTCCAGGGCATCCAGCGGGAGTTCAACTCCGCCGGCGGCGCGCAGATCTCGCTGGCCGACCTGATCGTGCTGGCCGGTTCGGCCGCCGTCGAGAAGGCGGCGCGGGACGCGGGCGTCGAGGTGACCGTGCCGTTCCGGCCGGGCCGCACCGACGCGACCCAGGAGCAGACCGACACCGAGTCCTTCCGGGTGATGGAGCCGCGCGCCGACGGGTTCCGCAACTACCTGCGGGCCGGCGAGAAGACCCAGCCGGAGGTGCTGCTCGTCGACCGTGCCTACATGCTCAACCTCACCGCACCCGAGATGACCGTCCTCGTCGGCGGCCTGCGGGCGCTGGGCAACAACGTCGGCGGCGCGACGCACGGCGTGCTCACCGACCGGCCCGGCGTGCTCACCAACGACTTCTTCGCCAACCTGCTCTCCCCGGGCACCCGGTGGAAGGCGTCGGAGTCCGAGGAGCACGTGTACGAGATCCGGGACCTCGCCACCGACGAGGTGAAGTGGACCGCCACCGCGGTCGACCTCGTCTTCGGGTCCAACTCCCAGCTGCGTGCCCTCGCCGAGGTCTACGCCAGCCAGGACGCGCGCGACAAGTTCGTCACCGACTTCGTCGCGGCTTGGACCAAGGTCATGGAACTCGACCGGTTCGACATCGCCTGACAGCTTCCACCGACGGGCCCCGGCCGATCCTCAGGGATCGACCGGGGCTCGTCCCGTTCCTGCTCCCGCTCGTCGCCGGATACCGGGCCGGCCGAACCGCGGCGTCCGGACACGTGGTGGTCAGTGGCTGCCCGGGCCGCGGGCCGGCAGCCGACGGCCGATCGTCGCCCGGTGCACGGGTAGCGCGACGGACGCCAGGTCACGGACGATGCTGTCCAACAGGTGCATCACGCGCGGCTGATCACCGGCGACGAGCCGGATGTCGTCGATGACCATGGCCAGGATGGTGTCGTAGCTGATGCCGGTGAACCGGGCGCGGACGGTGCCGTCGTCGTCGCGGACGACGTGGACCGGGTCGGGTCGGGCCGCGAGCCGGCGGAGCAGGTCGTGCGCCTCCTGGATGGCGCGTACGGCGGTGGTGACGTCGTTGACCGCGGGGGAGAGCGCGCGTTCGCTGATGTCGGCGAGTTGCCGGAAGCCGAAGCCGAGGTCCTGGCCCGGGGTGCGTTCCACGCCGATGGTCACGCCCTGTTCGGCCCGGTCGGCCGGCACCGGACGGCCCGTCCCGCCGGCGGTGCGGTGTACGCGCAGCAGGGGTGCTCCGGTCACCACGAAGTCACCCGGTATGGGCACGACGGTGATGGCGCAGTCGTGTTCGCGGGCCAGCCGCGCGAGCAGGGCCAGGTCGATGTTGCTGACCATGCCGGGTGCGGTGGCCGGCACGGTCTGGATCACCTCGCCGAGCACCGTCGCCGACGGCTGGTCGGGTGGGGGGAGCTGGGCGATGGACCGCCGCGTCTGCGCGCCGATGGAGCCGATGATGTGCGAGACCCGCATCACGGTGGTGATGTGGTGCAGGTAGTAGATGAAGGTGCCGCTGCTGGCCAGCACGAGCGCGATCGACACCGCGAGGGACAGCTCCGGCAGTCCCTCGTCCCGCTGGGCCGGCAGCGCGGCCAGCACCACCATCGCGAACAGGAAGGTGGCGACGAACGTGCCGAGTGTCGCCTGGATGGTCCGGTCCTGAAGGAAGGTCCGCAGCACCCGGGGGGAGTACTGGCTGCTGGCCAGTTGCAGGGCCACGACCGTGATGGAGAAGACCAGCGCGGTGAAGGAGATCATCGCGGTGATGATCGAGGACAGCAGCGACCGGGCGCCGGCGGGACCGCTGGGCACCACCCCGCCGAAGGGCAGGTCGAACTGCAACTCCAGTGCCGACAGTCCGATCGCCGACGTCACCGCACCCACCGCGAAGACCGCCGGAACCAGCCAGAAGCTCTCCCGTATGTCGGACAGCCGCTTGGACATGGTGCGCGGCCGGCTCACGACGCGGGACCCGTCATCGGCGGTCGACCGGGGCCGGCGACCGCGCCGGGTGGCTTGGGTGAGTAGACGGTGATGTCCTGGGTCTCCGAGGCCACCCGGATGCCGCTCTCGGCGAAGCGGTCCAGCACCCGCCGGGTGACCTGGTCCTTGACCTGTCGGGCGGCGCGCACCGGCACCACGAACCGGGCCGACAGCTCGACCCAGTTGGGGGTGGCGCGGACGAACACCCGGGGATCGACCTCCGCGTCGGCGACCGGGTAGCGGTGGCGCATCTGCTCGATGGCGCGCCGCGCCTCGGCCGTCGAGGAGATGTTCTCCGCCTCCTCGCACAGGATCCGCTCGGCCAGGTGCCAGTCCGCCTCGTAGGGTACCGGCAGGATCAACTCCTCCCACAGGTGGTCCAGCACCGTGCTGCTGTTGTAGACCGGCGTGCAGAACACGAAGCGGTTCGACAGCGACACCACCCGTCCGGTGTACTGGCGACCGCGGACCCAGGACTCCGGGTCGGTGGAGGACCCGCTCTCCAGAATGCGGGTGCGCAGCGGAGTGATGTCCAGGACGTCACCGCGCACATCGCACATCTGGATCCGGTCGCCGACCCGGAACTGCCGGCCGGTGAGGATCGAAATCCACCCGGCGAAGGCGCCGATGACCTCCTGAAGGGCCAGCGCGAGACCGACGCCGATCAGTCCGACGACCAGGCCGATCCGGCCGGCGAACGGCCGCCACAGCAGCGCCAGCGCGAACAGCAACACCACCACCGTCAGGTAGTGCGCCGCCTTGCGCAGGTAGTAGCGGTTGGTGGTGTCCTTCACCCGGAGGGTGGACAGGCGACCGGCCAGGGCGGCGAGCACGACGGCCAGCACGATCAGGACGATGCTGGTCACCAGGCGACCGCTCACGCTGCTCGTGTCCCAGAGTGCCTCCAGGAACCGCTCCATGCTGCTTGCCCATCATCCTCGGCGGCGACCGGCCGATGGGGGTCCGTCGCATCGGTTCCACCATAGGCAGCCGCCGGGGTTGAATCTCGCCAAACGCCGACAGGGGCGGCCCGTGGCACCGGGTACCAGCCGGGCGTGCGCCCACGCCTCCCGCTGAGTAGGGATACTCAGCGGGGCACCGTCCGCCGGCTCAGGCGCACCCGGTCCGGCGTGGACAGGATGGCTGTCATGGCTGAGCTGCCGCACCGACACACCGTTCTGCGTACCGTCGACTCGCCGTTGCCGGCGCTGGCCGCGCGCGGCCGGCACGCCGCGCTGGCGGCTCTGGGCCGCGTGGTCGCCGCGCTGGCCCGGATCATCGGCCGGCATCCGGCCGGGTGGCGCTGGCTGGCCCGGCGCCACCACCCGGTGCTGGAGCGGCTGGCCGCCGCGAACGCGCGCGCGATCTGCGTCCGGGCCGCCCGGCGGGTACCCGCCTACCGGGCGTTCCTCCGCGCCCACCCCGCCGGTGCCCGTCGCGCGCTGGCGGACTTCCCGGAGACCGACAAGCGCGGGTACGTGGTGGCCCACGATTCCGCCGCGCGCTGCTGGCAGGGGCGGCTGCCCACCCGCGGGGTGGTGGTCGACGAGTCGGCCGGTTCGTCCGGGCGGCCGTTCAACTGGCCGCGTTCCGACCGTGAGCTGCGCGCGGTGCACCGGGACATCGTCGGCTACACCGGCCTGGTCTTCCCGATGCGCCGGCCGTTCGTCATCAACGCGTACTCGATGGGGGCCTGGGCGACCGGGACGACGACCGGCGCGGCGATGGCCCGGATCGCGGTGGTGAAGAACACCGGCCCGGACCTCGGCAAGATCGTCGACACGCTCCGGGAGTTCGGTCCCGACTTCGACTACCTGGTGACCGCCTATCCGCCGTTTCTCAAGCACCTGCGGGACCGGCTCGACGCCGAGGACTTCCCCTGGTCGCGGTACCGCGTCTTCGCCAGCTGCGGCGGCGAGGGGATGACCGAGGCGCTGCGCGACTACCTGGAACAGCGGTTCGCGCTGGTGCGCTCGGCGTACGGGGCCTCGGACCTGAGCATCGGCATCGGCGCGGAGACCCGGTTCACGGTGTGGCTGCGGCGGCGCCTGCAGACCGACCGGGAACTGCGGGCCGCCCTGCTCGGCGCCGACGAGCAACGGCTGCCGATGGTGTTCCAGTACAACCCGTTCGCCACCTACCTGGAGACCAACGAGCGGCGGGAACTGGTCTGCACGATCACCGACGGCGACGTGCTCCAGCCCCGGCTGCGCTACAACGTCGGCGACGAGGCGCTGCTCGTGCCGTACCGGCGGGTCGTCGAGCTGGCGTGCGCCGACCCGGTCCGCCGGGCCGAGTTGCGCACCGTGGCCTCGGTGGAGCGGATGACCCTGCCGGTGCTGCTGCTCTTCGGCCGGACCGACTCGACGGTCTCCTACCTCGGCGCGAACCTCTACCCGCAGGACGTCGAGTACGGCCTCTACGACGGCAACCCGTACGCCGCCGAAATCGACCGCTTCTGCCTCGCGCTGGTCGAGGACACGGCGTTGGAGACGCGGCCGGTGATCCACCTCGAACTGCGTCGCCCGCTGGCCGCCGCACAGCGCGCGGCGCTCGCCGACGCGTGCCGCCGCGGGGTACGCCGGCACCTCACCTCGGTGTCGCGGGACTTCGCCCAGTCCCTGGTGGAGGACTCGTCCGCCGGCGACCTGCGGGTGGAGCTGCACGAGCCCGGTACCGGCCCGTTCGCCGGCCAGCAGAAGCTCAAGAACACCTACCTGGTGAGGTGACCATGCGAACCCGTGACTTCTCCCGCGCTCCCGCGCAGGCCCGGGCCGGTGCCATGTTCATCGGCGGGACCCGCTACGCGAACCCCCTGGTGCTGCTGCGGCTGGCCCCGGACTGGTTCCGGATGATCCGCGACCTGCGCCGGATGAAGGGCTACTGCTGGCACACGGTGTACTGGCAGTTCCCCCTGACGCTCGGCACGATCGCGTTCTTCACCGACCGGGACGCGATGCTGCGCTTCGCCCGGACCAGGCAGCACCGCCGGCTGATGGTCTGGCTGACCGACGGCACCCGCAACGCGACCGCCGGCTTCATCCGGCTCTACAGCGCCTCGCCGGACGGATACTCCAACGGCGCGTGGCGGGCCGAGGGCCCGGAGATGGGGCACATCGAGACCTTCACCGCGCTGGGCACCGAGACGACCGGTCCGGCGGTCCGCCGGTGAGCGCCGGCCGGCACCGGTTCGAGCGGGTCACCGACCGCCGCGGCCTGCGGGAGTTCCTCGCGTTCGCCGACCGGTTGTACGCCGAAGAACCGCGGCACGTACCCGTCCCACGGCAGCAGATCCGGCGCTGGTGGCGGGCCGGTGTGCCGCTGTACCTGCTGCGCGACGCATCCGGTGCGGTGGTCGGCCGCACCACCCTGCACACCGACGGCGACTTCGACGCCAAGCTGGGCCGCCGGTGCCAGCTCTTCGGGCTCACCGAGTTCACCGAGCCGGCCGCCCGGCCGCTGTTCGACGCGATCACCGCGCACGCCGACCCCGACGCCGACCTGCTCTTCGGCCCGGTGGCGCTGTTGCCCAACCAGGCCGGTGGGGTGATCACCTCCGGGTACGCCGGGCGGGGCTTCGTGGACAGCGCCTGGAACCCGCCGCGCTACGTGGCCGCCTACGAGGCGTACGGGTTCCACCGCCGGTTCGAGTCCGACACCTGGATCTGCCCGGTGTCCGCCCCGTCGGAACCGGCACCGCCGGTGGGCGTCGACCCGGACGGCGGTCGACTCGAACTGCACCGGGGTGACGTCCGGCGGCTCGACGGGCAACTCGACCTGCTGCGCGGGATGCTGAACGCCTCCTTCGCCCAGCTCGGCTACTACACGCCTATCTCCGCCGCGCAGCTGCGGCGGCAGACCGACGGGCTGGCCTACCTGCTCGACGAGTCGTTGCTGCTCTACCTGACCCGGGACGGCCGGCCGGTGGCGTTCGTGCTCTGCGTGCCGGACATCAGCGAGTTCCTGGTCGCGGTCCGCGGCGACCTGCACCCGGTCAACCAGCTACGGCTGCTGGCCGCCCGTCGCCGCTACCGCCGGGAGGCGGTGCTGATCGTCAAGGGCGTGCTCCCCGAGCACCAGGGACGGGGTTACCAGCGGCTGCTCTCCGCGCACCTGCACCACAACCTGCACGCCGCCGGCTACGAGACCCTGCGCAGCACCTACGTCGGGCGGGACAACCCGGCGTCGGCCGCCCAGTTCCTGCGACTGCGGGGTCAACCGCTGCACGGCTACACCTTCTACGCCAAGGAGCGCTAGGTGGACCTGTCGGCCTTCCGTACGCTCGAACCGCTGTGCTGGCGGGCGCCGAGCGCGCACAACACCCAACCGTGGCGGCTGCGCTACGAACCCGACGCGATCCGCGTCGGGTGGGACCCGGACCAGGCGTTGAAGGCGGCCGACCCCACCGGCCGGGACCTGCGGCTGTCCCTCGGCGCGTTCGTCGAGACCTGCCTGATCGTCGCGGCCGACGCCGGGTTGCGGCTGGAGTACGTCGCGGACCACGACGACCGGAACCGACGGGTGGGATGGCTGCGGCCGGCGCGGTACCGCTACCGGACATCCTTCCGCGCCACCGACGTGTGGGAGCGCCGCACCGACCGGGGCAGGTTCGCCGGTGCACCGGGGGGTGACGCGCTGGCCGTCGTGGACCTGGTCGCCCGGCAGGCCGGCGGCGGTGTCCGTGCCGTGCCGCGGGCCGGGCGTCTCGGCGGTCTCCTGCGCGTCGCCGACCGCCGTCTGTACGCGGATCCGGCGGTCGTCGCCGAGCTGCGCCACTGGTTGCGGCTGGATCCCGCGCATCCGGACTACCACGCCGACGGGCTCAGCGACCGCTGCCTCGACCTGTCCCGGCCCGCCGCCGCCGGGCTGCGTGCGGCGCTGGGCGCGTACCCGGTGCTGCGCCCGCTGGGGTTGCCGAGGCTGCTCGCCGCCGCCGGTGGCGACCCGCTCGCGCGGGGTGGCGCCGTGCTGGCCCTGATCGCCCCGGACGGCCTGGACGAGGCCGGCGAGGTCGAGTTCGGGCGGGTGCTGTTGCGGGTCTGGCTGACCCTGCACGCGGCCGGACTGGCGGCGCACCCGCTGAGCCAGCTCATCGACGTCGCCGCCACCCGGACGGCGCTCGGCGCGCTGCTCGGCGTGGCGCCGGAGCGACTTCTGCACGTCGCCCGGGTGGGTCGGCCCATCCGGGCGGCGCCCCGCTCGGCGCGCCGGGTCGGCGGTGGCGGGCGAGATCTCGGTCCCGTCCGCACCGGCGGATCGGCGCGAACGACCCGGTGACGGTGTCACCGGGTGGCCGGCGCACCGGGGCGAGCCGGCCCCACCACCGAAGCGGTGGGGCCGGTGCCTGCCGCGCGGGCCGGTCAGCTGTTCAGCGTGGCCAGCAGGGCGGTCGCCATGCCCTGCTCACCGCGGGCGTTCGGGTGGAAGGGGGCGGCCGAGTTCTGTGGCACCAGCCCCTCCACCCACCGGGTGCTGCTGCCCTTGCACGCGTCCCGGCCGATCGACGGGGTGTAGACGTCGGCGTAGGTGGCCCCGTTCGCGGCCGCGGTGCTGGCCAGCATCGCGTTGAGCGACTTCGCGATGCCGCGCAGGTACGGCACGTCCTGGTAGGCGATCGGGACCACCGGCCAGCAGCCGTATCCGGAGTCCGGCACGATCGCCGGATACCCGAGCACCACCACCCGCGCGCCGGGCGCGGCCTGGCGGACCGCCTGGAGCACGGCGGTCACCTTCGGCGCGGCGGCGGCGATCCTGGCCTGCAACTGGTCGGTGCCGCCGGCGGTGTACCGGTTCTTGCACGGCGACCCGAAGGGGCTGTCGACGCTCGCCTCCGCGCAGGTGCTGATGATGCCGGAGAAGCCGATGTCGTTGCCGCCGATCTGGACCGTCACCAACGCGGTGTTCGACGTGACCGCGCTGAGCTGCGGTGGCAGGTTGATGCCGAGCTGGCCGCTGCCACCGTAGAGAATGTCGTCGGTGGTGGCGCCGGAGCAGCTCACGTCGGCGAACGACGCGGAGCCGGCGGACGCGGCCACCAGCGTGGGGTAGTTGCGGCTGGACCGCAGACAGTTCAGGTCGACCTGGGTGGGGATCAGCGGGCCGGCGGTGTACGAGTCGCCGAGCGCGACGTAGCGCCCGGTGGGCACCGCGGCGCTGGCGGGTGCGGCGACGGCGAGCAGCACGCCGGCGGTGGCCGCGGCGAGGGCGGCCAACCGGGTGGCTGCGCGCAGGAGCGGCAGGCGGGGACGGGGCATGGCGCCTCCCAGAGAGGGATCATGGTGGTGGTGGTGCGGAGATTCTGTCGACGCCGACGCCGGACGTCAATATAGATGACCCTCACTAAATGCCGTTCCGCCCTGTGGGTTCGGGTGCGCGGCGTTCTCAGCGCTCCGGGTTCGGCTTGACCCTCGACCAGGTCGAGCCCCGATGATCGCGCCATTCGTTGGTGATCTTCGGGAGTGATGATGGATCTGGACAATCCGGTTCTGGTGCTGTGCCAGGAGGGGATGCGGGCGGAGGCGGAGGGGCGACCGGCCGACGCGCGGGCGTCGTTCGAGCGGGCCTGGGCGAGGCGTACCGACGACTACGACGCCTGCGTCGCCGCGCACTATCTCGCCCGGCATCAGGACCGGTCCGAGGAGGTCCTGCGGTGGAACCAGGAGGCGCTGCGACACGCCGAGGCCGTCGGCGACGGCCGGGTCGCCGCCCTCTACCCGTCGCTGCACGTGAGTGTGGCGCTGGCTCACGAGCGGCTGGGCGAGACCCTCGCCGCGCGCGCCGCCTTCGAGCGGGCCGCCGAGCACGTCGAGGCGCTGCCGACGGACGCGTACGGCGAGCAGCTCCGGACGGCCGTCAGCGCGGGGCTTCGCAGGCTGGACGGGTAGAACCCGGTTGAGCCGCTGACCGAACGGCGCCGGCTGCTCGTCCCGGCGTCGGGCCGGGGGATTCACGACCCGTCGTGTCCGGCAGCGGCCCCGGTCGGCCGCTGCCGGACCGGCTCACTGCTGGTTGAAGGCGTCCATCTCCAGAGAATCCAGCTGGTCGCCGACCCTCGCGACCGGTGCGTCGGCAAGGGCGGTGCCGGACCTGTCGAGTGCCTCCACCACCAGTCCGGAGGCGGGGCCGGGCACGGTCACCACCGCGCCGGAGCGGCGCACCGGGGAACGGGCCACCTCCTGACCGTCGCGGAGGACCCGCACGGTGGTGGCGGCGGCCGGCGTCACCACCAGTAGGGACTGCCGAGCCCCGTCCGGTCCGTCCTCGCCGGCGGGGATGGCGAGGACGCCGGTCGGATCGTTCGGATCGGTCGGCACCTCGAAGGACATCCCGGTGGCGGTCGCGCCGTCGGCCCCCGGCCGGTCGTGGTCGATCGTCACCGTGCCCCGCCAACCTCCCCCGACGGCGGGGGCGGCCAGTACGGTGACCTGCGCGTCGGCGGCCGGCGCGACCGGCGAGGCGTCGCTGATCGGAACGAAGGCCACGCGGCCCCCCCAGACCACGGTCGGCAGGGCGCTCGCCCGGTACCCCTGCGTCTGGGCCGTCTGCTGGACCAGCGCCCGGGAACGTTCCGCGTCGGCGGTCCCACGCGACCGGGACATCGCGGTGGCGAGCTGGGCGTCGGTGATCGGCCCGGTCACCAGCGAGCCCGGCGCGGGCACGACCCTGCGGGTCACCGGGCCGCAGTCGACCCGCCACCACTCGGGCCGTCGGGTCTGCGGGGTACGGACCAGGTAGGAGCTGGTCGGCTCGGGGGTCCACCGGGCCGGGTCCACGGGCATCGGCGAGCTGAGGAACACACACTCGGCTGGTGCGATCGCGACCTGCACCGCCGGCTCGCCCGAACGGGGGGCGGTGTCTTCGAGCACCATGCTCTCGACGGGTTCCAGCGCGTCGCTCACGCTCCGGATCGCGTTGCTGTCGGCCAGCTCTTCGGCGTCGGCGCCCTCGGGAGCGACCAGCCACACCGCCGCGCTCGGCCAGCCGGTGTTCGGGTCGGGCTCCTCGCGGACGAAGGCGGCGAGGGCGATCCGCCGCCCGCCGACGTCGTCGACGAAGAGCACCCGCACCTCGCGCACCGGCACCCCCCTCAGCCGGGCGATGTCGCCGCTGCGTTGCGCCGCCGACAGAAGGTCCGTGAGGCCGCGGACGTATGCGGCGTCCCGGGCCACGGCTCCCCGCGGAGGTGACTGGAGCAACTTCTCCGACCAGGCGAGCACGGGAGGGACGGGGTCGGTCGAGTCGGCCGGTGGCGGCTGCGCCGGTGTGCCGGGACCGCCGACCGCGACGACCGCGCCGGTGAGGCTGACCACGACGGCCGTGGTCAGGCCGACCGCGCGTCGCTGCCGGGCCCGCCGATGGCGAGCCACGACCCGACCGTACGGGTCCGGCTGAGGGGTGAGTCCCCTGGTCAGGTCGTCCAGGGCCCGGCTCAGCTCCTCGTCGACCGTCATGGTGCCACCTCCGTCATCCTCGTCGTCGCCGTAGCGGTTTCTGTCGTCTCGGCCGCGGGTGCCGTCGCTGGTGCCGACGGCACCGGGCCCAGCGCCCTTCGCAGGCGGGCCAATCCTCTGGACGCGCGGCTCTTGACCGAGCCGACGGAACAGCCGAGGGTCGCCGCCACCTCGGCCTCGGGCAGATCGGCCACGTACCGCAGCACGATCACCGCCCGGGTACGGGGCGTCAGCTCGCGCATCGCCTCGTACAGGGCCTGCCGTTCCAGCACGGTCTCGGTCAGGTCCCGGGTGGACCGGTCCGGCAGGACCGCCCTGACCACCTCGTGCACCCGCTGGCGGCGCCAGAGGCTGATGTGCTGGTTGATCATGACCCGTCGCAGGTAGGCCATCGGGTCGTCGATCCGCCGCCACCGCCGCATCACCTTGACCAGCGCCGACTGCACCAGGTCCTCGGCCTCCTGGGCCGACCCGGTCAGGTGGTACGCCACGCGCATCAGATCCATGTAACGCGTGTCGACGAACTCTCGGAAATGCTCGTCGTCTGCCGCCATCTGCTCCCACCTCGCTCGGTTATCTGACACGACTCCGAGACCGACCCGAAGGTTGAAGCTGTGGCGTCCCGACTTTTCCGGCCGGCGGGGAGCGGGATCCACCGGCGGTTACCCGGGGGGAACGTGATTGCCGCCACGGCACGCTCTGCCAGCGGCTAAAGAGGCGGCGCGGTGTCGCCGCCCAGGGCTAGTCTTCCTGCGGTTCAACCCCTCGGCACGTTGCGCCCCGGTTCCCGGCATTCGCCGTACCGGCCACCACCGCTCGTCCGTTCGGTCAATCTGATCTCAGGAGAATTCGTGGCACAGCAATCTGTCGCGACACCGCAGCCGGTCCCGACGTCGGACAAGCTCGACGCCGCGGTACTCAAGGTGGCGGGCGTCGTGGTGCTCGGCGCGATCATGTCGATCCTCGACGTGACGGTGGTGAGCGTCGCGCTGCCGACGTTCCAGAGCGAGTTCGACGCCTCGTACGCCCGCGTCGCGTGGACGATGACCGGCTACACCCTCGCGCTGGCCACGGTCATCCCGCTCAGCGGGTGGGCGGCCGACCGGTTCGGCACCAAACGGCTCTACATGATCGCCCTGGCCCTGTTCACGATCGGTTCGGGCCTCTGCGCCACCGCCGACACCATCGGTGAGCTGATCGGCTACCGGGTGCTTCAGGGTCTCGGCGGCGGCATGCTGATGCCGATCGGCATGACGATCATGACTCGCGCGGCCGGCCCGCACCGGATCGGCCGGTTGATGGCCGTCCTCGGCATCCCGATGCTGCTCGGCCCGATCGGCGGCCCGATCCTCGGCGGTTGGCTGATCGACGTGGCGAGCTGGCACTGGATCTTCCTGATCAACCTGCCGATCGGCCTGATCGCGCTGGTCTACGCCCAGCTGGCGCTGCCGAAGGACAGCCCGGAGCCGTCGGAGTCGTTCGACTTCCTCGGCATGCTGATGCTCTCGCCCGGCCTGGCGTTGTTCCTCTACGGCGTGTCCACCCTGCCCGAGGCCGGCACCTTCGCCGACCCCGAGGTGTGGCTGCCGATGCTCGTCGGCGCGGCACTCGTGGTGGCCTTCGTCCGCTACTCGTTCAAGCCCCGCCACCCCCTGCTCGACCTGCGGCTGTTCCGCAACCGCAACCTGACCATCGCGTCGGTGACGCTGTTCGTGTTCATCATCGCGTTCATGGGCGCCGGCCTGCTGTTCCCCAGCTACTTCCTCCAGGTGCGCGGCGAGACGACGCTCACCGCCGGTCTGCTGATGGCGCCGCAGGGCCTCGGCGCGATGGTGACCATGCCGATCGCCGGCATGCTGGCCGACAAGGTGCCGGTCGGCCGCACGGTGCCGTTCGCGCTGGTCCTGATCGCGGCCGGGTTCTTCACCTTCACCCAGGTGGACCCGAACACGTCGTACGTGCTGCTGTGCGGCTCGTTGTTCGTGATGGGTCTCGGCATGGGCGGGACGATGATGCCGCTGATGACCTCGGCGCTGCGTAGCCTCTCCGGGCCGGAGGTGGCCCGCGGCTCGACCCTGGTGAACATCCTCCAGCAGATCGGTGGGTCCATCGGCGCCGCGGTGATGTCGGTGATCCTGACCAACGAGCTGAACGACTCCCGGCCGATCCCCGGCGCGGTGGACCCGAGCGGCAACCCGGTCACCGAGGCCGGCCTGGCCATCGCCGTGCAGCAGCGGCCGGAGTTGGCGCAGCAGTTCCCGGTCGACCCGTCGTTCATCGAGCGTGGGCTCGACTACGCCGCCGACTCCTTCGCCACCACCTTCTGGGTCGGTTTCGCGTTGGTGCTGGTGACGTTCGTCCCGGCGGCCTTCCTGCCCCGCCGGCGGGAGCGTTCGCACCTGCTCGACGACCAGCCCGGCGGCGAGCAGGTCAAGACCCCGGTCGTCATCCACTGACCCCGGCGGGCACGCGCCGCTCGGCCGATGCCGCCTCGCCACCGCCTGACCGACCGCTCGCACGACGGGGGCGGAACCCGGGAGCCTGGACGCTCCCGGGTTCCGCCCCCGTCGTCGTGGCTGTCGCCGCCCCGGAACGCCGCCGCTCGACGTCCCCGGTCAGATACCGGTGGGTGAGCCGAAGAGCAGGTCGAGGTGGGCGTCCAGCGCGGCCAACGCCTGCTCGGCGGTGAACTGCCCGCCGAGCAGGTAGACGCCCAGCCCCTCCATCACGGCCAGCAGGCCGGCCGCGGCGGCGTCGGCGTCGGGCCGGGGGAGGAGGCCGGCGATGAACCCGGCCAGTTGTGCGGTGTCCTCGCGCAGGCCGGTCGCGGCCGCCGGACGCACCGCGGTGTAGGCGAGGAACGCCAGCGCCACCCGTCCGTCGTCACGGGTCCGGTCGTCCAGCGGCAGCAGTGCGGCGATCATCGTCCGCAGCAGCAGCCGCGGGGACGGGTCCGCGCCCAGCCGGGCCAGGGCCTCGGTCACCCGCACCTGACTGCGCTCGCGCACCTCGGCCAGCGCGAACGCCATCATCTCGTCCTTGGTGCGGAAGTAGTGCTGGACCATCCCGGCGGACACGCCGGCCTGGGCGGCCACGTGGCGGAGGCTGACCGCCTCCAGTCCCTGGTCCGCGGCGACCCGCATCAACGCGTCCGCGATGAGGGTGCGCCGCGCCTGGTGATCGACCTTCTTGGGCATGACCTCGATCGTTTCACAGTGGGTGGTCCGGACACCTCCGCCCGCGCGGCGTCGGCTACCGGCTGACGGCTCCGGTCGTCGGGGTGCCCCGTGCGCTGCGCAGCAGGCCGTCGGGGTCGTCGGCGTGCAACCGCAACTCGTCCACCGGCTCGGACCGGCCCTTGGGCAGGTCGAAGGTCGTCGGCCGGCGCAGCACGACGTCGACGCTGGTCTGGCTGCCGACGCCGAGGCACAGCACCCGGCGGTCACCCTCCTGCTCGACCTGCACCGACCTGCTGGAGGGCAGCGAGCGGTGCCGCTTGCGCAGCGCCTGCACGTCCGTCCACGGGATCCACACGTCGATGTCCGAACCGGCCCGGACCCGCAGGCCCCGGTCACCGACGACGTGCGGGTGGATCCGCATGCCCGCGTACAGGCCGACCATCCAGAGCACTCCCCAGACGCCCAGGCCGAGCGCGATCCAGCGGGCCGGCGTCCACGGCACCACGTTGGCGACGATCAGGTCGAGGACCGGGATCTCCACGACCGACAGGCCGATCAGGACGCCGAGGATCGGCTTGACCGGGCCCAGATAGCCGAACGGCTCGTCGCCCGGCGCCAGCCGCAGCGGCCGGCGTAGCGCCCACCTGAACAGGCTCCGCCACATCGCGACCTCCATCGCGGCGGCCCGGCGCAGCAGCGTACCCATCCTCGCCCCGGTCGGGGCCTTCGTCTCGGTCATGGTCGTTCCTCGCGGTGGGAGTCCGTCGGTCATCGGTGCGGGGTGACGGTCAGTGGACGGTGACGGTGCCGGCGCCGCCGTCCACGGTGACGAGCTGACCGGTGGTGATCACCCGGGTGGCGTCCGGCACGCAGATGACGGCGGGGATGCCGTACTCCCGGGCCACCGTGGGCCCGTGCGCCATGATCGCGCCGGTCTCGGTGACCAGTGCCGACGCGGTGAGGAACAGCGGGGTCCAACCGGGGTCGGTGGTCGCGGCGACCAGGACCTCGCCGGGTTCGATGTGGGCGCTGGCCGGGTCGTGGACGACGCGGGCCGGGCCGGTGACCCGACCGGCCGACGCGCCGACCCCGGTACGGGTGCCGTCGACGGCGGGTGTCGCCGGCAGGACCGCCTCGACGTCGGTGCCGTCCGAGAGCAGCGCCACCGGTACCGTCCTGCGGCGCGACTCCCGGCGGTGCACCGCTCGTCGGGCGGCGACCGTCGCCCGATGGTCGGTGCCGTCGTGCACGGCGGCGTGCACCTCGTCGAGGGTCAGGAACATGACGTCGTCGGGCTGTTCCAGCAACCCGACGCCGTGCAGGTCGGCGCCGATGAGCAGCAGTTGCCGGCGGGTCTCGCGCAGCGGGTACAACCCGGCGAACTTCCCCGCCTCCCGCAGACCGGCCAACGACCGGGCGCGGCGCAGCAGGAATCCGGCCGTCGTGCCGCGTACCGGTCGCCGGCGGCGGGCCCGCCGGACCAGCTCGTCGAGGGCGGCCTCGGCCGCGGCGGCGGCCCGCTGGAAGCGCTGGTCGGGCCCCTGCCGCGGGTCGGTGACCCGCAGGTAGTTGGCGAGCGCCGCGAAGACCGGTGCCGGGTCCTCCGCCCAGCGCGGTACGCCGAGGTCCACCTCGGCGACACCGCGATGACCGTAGGCGTCGAGGAATCCGGCCATCCCGATGTCGGGCAGCGTCCCGCGCAGGTACCGCGTGGCCAGCTCGTCCGCCGGGGTGTCGAGGAGGAGCTGTCGGTGCTCGCCCACCCCCTGGGCGAGCCGCCAGAGCGCCAGGTCCATCTCGATGGTCACGTTGTGCGGCATCCCACCCAGCACGGCGTGGATCTCGTCCGGGCTCGCGACTCCCTTGAGCAGCGCCGTGGGCGCCGCCGCGGCGAGCATCCCGGCGACGATCGGCCACATGATCGCGTCGGCGCGGTCCTCGGTGTCGTGCGCCCGCACGAAGCGGAGCCGGTCGGCGGCGGTCTTCAGGTCGGCGGGGGCCGCCGACCGTACCCTCATCTCCTCGATCGCCTGGAACATCCGGATCCGCGCGGTGTCGGGACGAGCCAGCGCGGCCAGGATCCCCACCACCGCGCGACCGGCGGTACGCAGCGAGGCGCCGCCGCCCGACCGCGCGCCGTTGCCGGCGCCACCCCTGGTAGGGGCGAACCGCGGATCGGCCAGGACGTGCCGCATCACCGTCTGGGCCCGGGGGCCGAAGTCGACCGCCAGCAGCTTGACCAGCCGCCGGCGGGACGAACGGTTCCGGGCCAGTTCGGTCAGGTCACCGTAGAGGCGACCGCCGATGTCGACGATCTCCACCCGGACGCCGAGCGCGGCGAGCATCGCCGCGATCTGGGCCCGCAGGGTCGACATGCCCATCGGGGTGACCGGTCGCAACATGCCCTGGACGTGCCCGAACTCCAGGTAGACCCGGGGGAGGGGCTTGTCGGTCGCCGGGGGGAGGGGAAACAGGCCGGTGACCGGCCGCGACTGGAGCAACCACAACACGCCCTCGGCGTCGTACGCCCACTCCACGTCCTGCGGACAGCCGAAGTGGTCCTGGAGCCGTTCACCGGCGGCCCGGAGTTCCGCCAACTGCGCGGACGTCAGGCAACCGGCGTCGGGGCGGGGCGTGCCGTCGAGGACGTAGTGGTCCACGGTCGCCGCGCCGTCCACCACCGTCGTGCCGAGGCCCGGCGCGGCGTCGACCGCCATCTCGTCGCGGCGGCCGGTCAGCGGGTTGGCGGTGAACAACACCCCCGCCACGGTCGGGGCGACCATGCGCTGCACGACGACCGCCATCCGCGCCGAGCGGTGGTCGATGCCGCGGGCGTCGCGGTAGGCGGTGGCGCGGGCGGTGTGCAGCGACCCCCAGACCTTCTCGATCGCGGCGAACAACTCGGCGGTGCCGGTGACGTTCAGGACGGTGTCCTGCTGCCCGGCGAAACTGGCCTCCGGCAGGTCCTCGGCGGTGGCGCTGGAGCGCACCGCCACCGGGCCCCCGCCCAGCCGCTGGTACGCGGCGACGACCTCCGCCTGCGGGACGACGCCGAGCCGGTGGGCCTCGGTGGTGACACAGAATCCCTCCGGCACCCGCTCGCCGTGCCGGATCAGCTCGCCCAGCCCGGCGGCCTTGCCACCGACCAGGTCGAGCATCCCGGCGGTCACCTCGGACAACGCCATCACGCGCATGTGGGCCCACTCTCTATGCAATGCACTCGCATTGCATCCCACCGTACCCGTTTGGCGATACGACTGCAATGTCACCACCACGTGCGACGAGGGACCCCCAAGCGGGGCCCCTCGTCGGCACGCGTCAGTCGAGCAGCTCGGTAACCGTTCCGGCGGCCACCGTGCGGCCGCCCTCGCGGACGGCGAAGCCGAGCCCGGCATCCATCGCGACCGGCCTGCCCAGCTCCACCGTCAGGTCGACGGTGTCGCCCGGCATGACCATCATCACGTCGCCGAGATCCACCGATCCGACCACGTCGGTGGTGCGGAAGTAGAACTGCGGCCGGTAGTTGGCGAAGAACGGCGTGTGGCGTCCGCCCTCGGCGGTGGTCAGCGCGTACAGCCGGGCCCGGAACCGCTGGTGCGGCGTGACGCTGCCCGGCAACGCCACCACCTGACCCCGCTGCACCTGGTCCCGCTTGATCCCGCGCAGCAGCACCGCGGCGTTGTCGCCGGCCTCGGCGGTCGCCAGTGACTTGCCGAAGGTCTCCAGCCCGGTCGCCACCGTCGACAGCGTCGGACCGAGCCCGACCACCTCCACCGGGTCACCCGCCCGCAGGGTGCCCCGCTCGACCGCGCCGGTCACCACCGTGCCCCGACCGGAGATGGTCAGCACGTTCTCGATCGGCATCAGGAACGGCTCGCCGAGTTCGCGGGGCGGCACCGGCACGTACCGGTCCACCGCGTCGAGCAGCTCCACCACCGACGCCACCCAGTGCGGGTCGCCCTCCAGCGCGCGCAGCGCCGAGACCCGCACCACCGGCACCTCGTCGCCGGGGAACCCGTACTCGGACACCAGCTCCCGGACCTCCAGCTCGACCAGGTCGAGCAGCTCCGGGTCCTGCACCGCGTCGGCCTTGTTCATCGCCACCACCAGGTAGGGCACGCCGACCCGCCGCGCGAGCAGCACGTGCTCACGCGTCTGCGGCATCGCCCCGTCCAGCGCGGAGACCACCAGGATCGCGCCGTCGACCTGCGCCGCCCCAGTGATCATGTTCTTCACGAAGTCGGCGTGGCCGGGCATGTCCACGTGGGCGTAGTGCCGGGTCGCGGTCTCGTACTCGACGTGCGCGATGTTGATGGTGATGCCCCGCTCCACCTCCTCCGGCGCCCGGTCGATGCCGTCGAAGGACACGAACCGGTTGACGGTGGGGTCGCGGTCGGCGAGGACCTTGGTGATGGCGGCGGTCAGGGTCGTCTTGCCGTGGTCGACGTGACCCATCGTGCCGATGTTGAGGTGCGGCTTCGTACGGATGAACTGGCTCTTGGCCATGCTGAGACTCCACAGTGGAACGAATGGCTCGTCGACGAACGCGGGCGGGCGCCACTCCGCGGGAAACCGCGTCAGAACCGCGTGTCACGGCGCGCCGATGGGCAGCGCCGGAGGACCGGGCCACCCTCCTCCATGGTTCTGCCGCAGCGGGAGGAGGGTCAGCCTCGGGTATCGACCAGCCAGGCACACACGTCGACGGCGGCCGGCAGGAGGAAACCTGCGGGCCGCACGGAGCCGACGGTGCCGAACATGGTCATCACGCTAGCCACGAACGTCGTACGGGTCGACCGGTATTCCCCGGCACTGTGGGTGGTGTGCGCCGGTCCGGTGTCCCCGCGGGGACACCGGACCGGGGTGGGCTCAGCGGTGCGGACGTCGACGCGCCGCGCCGCCGGTCACGCGGCGCGGGTGTAGGTGGTGTTGACCCCGCCGGTGACGGTGAACTGGTTCTGCGCGGCGTTCACGGTGATCAGCACATTGGTGTACGTGTAGCTGACGCACCGCACCTGGCCGTCGATCACGCCCTCGGCCGCGGCGGTCCGGTACTGCCCGGTCAGCACCAGACCCGCGCCGTCGACCACGTTGACGTCCTTCAGGATGAGGTCGCCGCAGGTGCCGGCGGGGGTGCCGTGCCCGCCGTCCTCCCGGATGCTGAGCACGTTGCCGTAGTTGTTGTACCAGGTGCCCAGGAGTGCGGCGCTGACGGCCGCGCTGGCCGGCGCCGGCACGGCCAGCACCGCGGCGGCCGCCAGGCCGACGGCGGCCAGGGTGGAGCCCTTTCCGATCGTTCGCTTCAACCGCATGATGCGCTCCCTTCGAGATGCCGGAGGCGTCGTCCCGTCCGGCCGCGGAGTGCCCCGCGGGATCGAGTCTGCCCGCAGATTTCCAACGTTAGAAGCACGGAAATGCTCTTAATCCCCTCACTTCTGGTCCGGATCGGTATCAATGGCGTCTGACCTGCGCGGGCCGTCGTCGTCCCGGTAGCCGTCGAGCCTGCGGTTGACCCGCTCCCAGCTGTCGATCGTCCCGAGCGCCCACCGGAGCACCTCCCGACCGGCAGCGGTGATCGTCACCTGACGTGTCGTCCGCTGGACCAGCTTGGCGCCGACCTGTCGCTCCAGCTGGCGCACGCGGCGCGACACCTCGGGCTGGCTGACGCCCAGTCGCCGCGCCGCGCCGGTGAAGCTCTCCTCCTCGGCGACCGCCACGAACGAGTGCAGCTCCTGCCACTTCACCCCGTCACCCGCAGGTCACCCGAGGACTCCCGCAGCACGTCCCGCAGACCCGGGTGCCGCTCCGGCCGGTGCGCGAGCGAGCGCCAGTAGCCGGGATTGGCCACCCGGTAGCCATCGACGTACCACCGGGCGACCTGGCGGTGCACGGCCCGGAAGGTCTCCTCGGACAGCGGTCCGGATCGTCGCCTGCTCAGCTGGATCCGGGTCCGCGGCGCGCCCCGCAGGGGTCGGGCCACCACCTGGGCCGGCAGCGGCGCGCAGGGCGGTGGCCCCACGTCCACGGCCAGCCCCTCGGACAGCAGGCTCAAGGCCATCCTCGGATCGTCGGTCAGGTGCCGGATCCGTGGCTCGAACCGCCCGTACCGACGGGCCGTGTGCCGCACCAGCCGTCTCGGCACCGGCTGCGGCGAGGCGATCCAGTCGTCCTCGGCGAGTTGACCGACGTCCACGACGTCCTGTCCGGCCGCCGGATGCCCGGCCGGCAGGTAGACCCAGAGGGGCTCGTCGACCACCACCGCGGACTCCACCTGTGCCAGGACCTGATCGGGGGTCTCCCGACGCCACCAGGACAACCAGTCCACCCAGAGCAGCAGGTCGAGGGACCCGTCGGCGAGGGCGCCGAGCCCCGCCACCCCGGTCGGCAGGGCCCGCGTGTGCCACGTGATCCCCGGGTCGACGAGGGGGAGTTCGCCGAAGAGGTCGGTCGTGTCGACCCGGGCGTAGCCGAACCGCACGACGTTCCGCCCCCCGGGACTGCCCGCCGGACCGACTCGACCCGGCTCCCGGCGGAGGGAGACGTGCAGGTCCCGCCACGAATCGCCGGCCTCGACCGCCCATTCCAGCAGCACCGTCCCCGCCTCGGTGAGTCGCACCGACCGGGTGTTCCGGCTCAACAGGGCCAGCCCGAGGGCGGACTCCAGCCGGGAGACCCGGTGCGACAGCGTCGAGGCGGACACGTGCAGGTGGCGGGCGGCGGCGGTGAAGTTCAGATGCTCGGCGACCGCCCGGAAGGCCATCACGTCGTCCCAGTTGGCCTCGGCCCCCGATGTCACGAGGAACAGGATAGGGCGGGCCAATCATTTATGCAGGTTTCGGAATTTCTGTAACGTATTGACGAGTGATGATAACGTGGCGGCCTTTCGGGTGGTCGAGGCCGGCCGGGTGTCGGCTTGAGTCGGCCGGTCCGCTCGTGACATTCTTGACCGTCGATCATTTCCGCGCGCGGAGCTGACACCCGTCCGAAGGGCAGCCGGGATCCGATCAGGGGTTCCGGACGGACGGGCTACTCACCGACCGCTCTTCGCGAAGGAATCCAGCCCATGCCCCTGACGAAACGCCGCGTGGCACTGCTGGCGAGCCTGTTGCTCGCCGCGACCGCGCTCTCCGGCGTCAACCCCCCGACCGCCGAGGCGGCACCCGATCCGGTCGCCGTCACCGTGAACGCGCGTGCCGGGTTGGCGACCGTGCCCGACACCGCGCTGGGCGTCAACCACGCCATCTGGGACCAGAACCTGGGCACCACCGAGACCTCGGACCTGCTGCGCGACGCCGGGGTGCAGATGATGCGCTACCCGGGCGGCTCCTACGCCGACATCTACCACTGGAAGGACCACACCGCCCCCGGCGGGTACGTCGCGCCGAACACCGACTTCGACACCTTCATGGCCGGGGTCCGCCGGGTCGGCGCGCAGCCGATGATCATCGCGAACTACGGCACCGGTACGCCCGCCGAAGCCGCCGACTGGGTGCGGTACGCCAACGTGACCAAGGGCTACGGCGCGAAGTACTGGACGATCGGCAACGAGAACTACGGCAACGGCCACTACGGCTCCGCGTGGGAGGCGGACGACCACCCGGACAAGAGCGCGACACAGTACGCGCGACTCGTCGTCGAGTACGCCGACGCGATGAAGGCGGTCGACCCGGGCATCAAGGTCGGCGCGGTGCTGACCATGCCCGGCAACTGGCCGGACGGGATCACCGCCGGCAATGACCCCGGCCCGTGGAACCAGACCGTGCTCTCCCTCGCCGGTGAGAAGATCGACTTCGTGGACGTGCACTGGTACCCCGGCGGCGACGCCGCGCAGTCGCTGGCCCGCACCAACCAGATCGTCGACGCCACCTACCTGCTCCGGCAGCAGCTCACCCGGTACGCCGGGCCGAACGCCGACCGCATCGGCATCAGCCTGACCGAACTGAACGTCGACGTCGGCCGGAACACTCAGCCCGGGGCGCTCTTCCTGGCCGACGCGTACAGCGAACTGCTGGCCAACGGCGTCCTCACCGTCCACTGGTGGAACGTGCACAACGGCATCGGCGACGTGACGCAGGTGGCCGGGCAGACCGACTACGACGACTTCGGACTGCTCTCCAGCGGTGGCTGCACCGCCGACGGGTCGGTCTGCGAACCGCCGCTGAACACGCCGTTCGCGCCGTACCACGGGCTGAGCATGATGAAGCTCTTCGCCACCGCCGGGGACCAGTTCGTCCGCGCCGGCACCGACGAACCGCTGGTCACCGCGCACGCCGTCCGCCGGGGCAACGGCGACCTCGCGGTGCTGCTGCTGAACAAGGACCCGGACAACGCCCACCCGGTCACCGTCGACTACGCCGGGTTCACCCCGTCGGCCGCCGCGCCCACGGTGTCCACCCTGACCAACGGGGCCACCGGCATCGCCACCAGCCAGTCCGGCTCGGCCACCAGCCGGACGCTGCCGCCGTACTCCCTGACCATGCTGGTGCTGCGACCGGCCGGCGCGACCGCCGGGTTGCCCGCGGCGCCGGGCCAGCCGACCGCCACCGACGTCAGCGACCGGTCCGCGACGATCTCCTGGCCGGCGGCCACGCCGGGCGGCAGCCCGATCGCCAAGTACGAGGTGCACCGGCAGAACGGCGCGGTGAGCGAGCAACTCGGCGAGACGCCGGGAACCTCGTTCACCGTCGACAATCTGGTGCCGGGCCGCAGATACACGGTCAACGTGCTGGCCCGGGACGCCGCCGGTCGGGTGTCCTGGTCCTCGCCGCCGCTCACCTTCGCCACCGTCGCGCCGTCCACCAGCGGGTGCACCGTGCGCTTCACCACCGCCAACGACTGGGGCAACGGCTACATCGGCGGCGTCGAGATCACCAACAACGGGACGCGCCCGATCGACGGCTGGACCCTCACCTGGACCTGGCCGACCGGCTGGCAACAGGTCAGCAGCGGCTGGAGCGCCACCTGGGAACAGGTCGGCACCGACGTCCGGGTCACCCCCGCCGACAACCGGCAGATCGCCGCCGGCGGCAGCGTCAGCGCCGGGTTCGTCGGCGCGTACGGCGGGCCGAACGTCCTGCCCACCGTGTTCACCCTCAACGGCACCGTCTGCGCGAGCGGCTGACGCCCACCGCGGTGGTCCGGCCGGCCGGGCGCGTGGCCGGCCGGACCACCGACATCGAGGTACATTGATCACTGTGGGTTGTCGTGCCCGCGCTCATCGTCCGCGACCGGAAGGGGCGACGTTGCCGGCGTACCTGGAGACGATCACGCTCTCGGTCCACCCGGACCTTCCCTCCGCCGCCGCTCGGCGTTCCCTGGCGTCCTGGCTGCGCGCCGAGGACCGGCTGCGCGACCGGGTGCCCCCCGCCCGACCCGACGGGGCAGACCCGCTGCGGGTGGCGGTCGACGACGCCGGCGACGTCATGGTGCTGGTCCAGGCGGTCGCCGGCTGGCTGATCCACCGCCGTGAGGACGCGACCGTGACCCTCGCGCTGCCCGGTGGGTCCTCGGCCGAGTTGGACGTCCGCCGGGCCCGGGACATGGACCAGGTCACCACGCTCATCGACACCGCCGTACGCGCGATGAGCCCCGCCTGACCACGGCGGCCCCCGGACCGTGCGGTCGGTCCTCAGCCGACCTGGGCGTTGTCCTTGAGCGCGCCCCAACCGTGCCAGCGGTCGATCTCGATCAGCGCGCTGACCCGACCGCGGTCCCGGCGCGGGTAGGCGTTGCCCGTGTAGTGCCGGGACAGCCGGTCGATGTCCGCCAGGTCCTCGTCGGG
This sequence comes from Micromonospora endolithica, assembly GCF_003626595.1. Taxonomy (GTDB): domain Bacteria; phylum Actinomycetota; class Actinomycetes; order Mycobacteriales; family Micromonosporaceae; genus Micromonospora; species Micromonospora endolithica. The sequence continues at coordinate 309,612 of NZ_RBAK01000004.1, forward strand.
GCGCAGCTCGGCGACCTGCCCGATGATGCTGACGTGGGTGTACCAGCCGGCCTCGTCCAACACGGTGAGGGACACCCGGGGATCGTTGCGGACGTGCTCCAGCCGACGGCGACCCTCGTCCATGTTGACCAGGATCCGGCCGTCCTCCCAGAGGTACCAGGTGGCGGCGGACACCGGGTGGCCACCCGCGCGAAGCGTGGTGATCACGGCGGGGTTCGGCTTCCGGAGCATCGCGACCGCGGCCTCGGGAAGCGGCGGCTTGGACATGAGGTCTCCTCCTGGCAGGCAACGGCTACCCCCTGCACGCTACGCACCCTGGGCCGGAGGACCGGGTACCCCGGATGCGGGGTGTCGCGGTCCGACGGAGGATGGGGGGCATGACCCACTCCGCCCTGCCCGCCCGCGTCGTCGTCACCGGGGCCACCGGCAAGCTCGGCCGTGCCGTGGTCGCCCACCTGCGCGACGAGGGTGTCGACGTGCTCGCGGTGGACCGTGCCGGTGGCCCCGATCCGCGCGCCGTGGGCGGCGAGTTCCTCCTCGTCGACCTCACCGACTACGGCCAGGTGGTGGAGGCGTTCACCGGGGGCACGGACGAGCACGCCGGCGGCATCGAGGCGGTCGTGCACCTGGCGGCGGTCCCGGCCCCCGGGCTGGTGTCCAACGCGGCCACGTTCGCGAACAACTCCGCCGCGACGTACAACGTCTTCGCCGCGGCCAGGGCCGCCGGCATCAAGCGGGTCGTGTGGGCGTCGAGCGAGACCGTGCTCGGGCTGCCGTTCGACACGCCACCGCCGTACGCCCCGGTCGACGAGGAGTACGCGCCCCGGCCGGAGTCGACGTACTCGCTGAACAAGGCCCTGGAGGAGGAGATGGCGCGGCACTTCTGCCGCTGGGACCCGGAACTGGTCATGGTGGGTCTGCGGTTCTCCAACGTCATGGACGTCGAGGACTACGCCACGTTCCCGTCGTTTCACGCCGACCCGCGGGCGCGGCGGTGGAACCTCTGGGGCTACGTCGACGCCCGCGACGCGGCCCAGGCGGTCGAGCGGGCGCTCGCACACGACCGGCCCGGCGCCGACGTCTTCATCGTCGCCAACGCCGACACCGTCATGACCAGGTCGAGCGCCAGCCTGATGGCCGAGGTCTATCCGGGCGTCGAGGTACGCGGCGAACTCGGCCGGCACGAGACGCTACTGAGTATCGGCAAGGCGCGGCGGGTGCTGGGCTACGAGCCCCGCCACTCGTGGCGCGACCACGTCGACCCTGCGCCGCTGGCACCGGAGTGAGCCCGGTTCGTGGGCACCCCCGCGGGCGGGTGCTCGCGGATCGGCGGTCAGCAGGTCGGGGCGGCGTGCCAGTCGCGGAGGAACGCCTCGACCAGGGCGTGCGCCCGGGGACGCAGGTCGAACGACTCCTCCCGTCGGCGACGGGCCATGTGCGACAGCCCGTCGGCGGCCTCGTTCAGCGCGTGGCCGCTGTGCCCCTTGACGTGCGCGAAGACCAGGTCAGGGCGGTGGGCCACCTGCCCGGCGAGCCGGACCAGGGTGGGCTGGTCCGACCAGCGGCGCTGCCGCAGGCTGTAGCCCGGGGGCATCGCCCCCGTCTCGCCGGCCTGCCAGCGGTGCAGGTACCTCAGGGCGGACAGGCTGTCCAGCAGCACGGTCGTGCCCACCGGCATCTCGTCGTACGCGGTCAGCAGGAACTCGACCGCACGTAGCTCGTCGACGAGCACCCGGGAGGCGCCGGTCGGGTCCAGCCGGCCGGTTCCCCGGCCGCGCAGACCGTAGTGGCCGTCGCTGACCACGTACGCGATGCCGCCGGCACGGCCCTTCCAGCTGGCGTCGGTCGCGGCCACCAGCGGCGCGGACGTCCCCGCCCACCGGACCACTCGGCCGCGGCTCCGCTGCCGCCGGTCCGGGCGGGGCCCGCAACCGGACCCCTGCCGGGCGGGCCCGATGCGCCCGGCGTGCTCGGTGTGCTCCGCAGCCAGTAGCTCGGCGCTGTCGAGCAGGTCGGTCGCCGAGGTGAACTCGTCGTAGTGGGCGGCGGTGAGGGCCAGGCGGACGGCGTCGCCGACGCGGTGGCAGTCGCCGCAGCCGGTGTCGCGTGTGTAGCGGCGGAGGTCGAAGGCCTGGTCGTGCAGGGTCGGGGGGAGTTGGGCCAGGGCGCGGAGGAACTCATCGGGACGCACGACGCCTCCTGTGGCGTGTCATGAGGGATTCGCGACCGCGGTGCGCTGCCGGGGCGGGCTTGGTGTGACGCTGTCGATCTGATGGCGTGGATGAATCAGTCGGGGAGGGTGAGAACCATCTGCAGCCCGCTGTCGGGGTGGTAGCTCCACGACGCGTGGTAGCCCGCCCAGTCGCCGCTCCGGCGTCCGTCCAGGGCACGGGTGGGGCCCACCTCGGCCTTCACCGAGTCGGGCATGCCGAGCGCCGACCAGTAGCACTCCAGCGTCGAGTAGCCGAGGCCGATGCTCTCCTTGCCCTGGCCGCGCAGAGTGAGCGTCCTGCCCTCATCGCCCAGTTTCGCCCCGCCGGTGGACGTGCTCCGGCACCGCTCGTCGGCGACGACCAGCGGCGTCTTCGTCTCCTCGGCGGGCGTCGCCTGCCCGTCGCGGTCACGCGTCGCCGCGACGACCCCGACGACGGCCAGGACAACGGTGGCGGCGCCGACCGCGCCGGCCACCGCGAGGCCGCGCCGGTGATGTCCCGCAGAGGTCACTTCCGAATCGTTCGGTGAAGGGCCGTCGCAGGTCATGCCGCCAGACTCGCCAGAACTGTTCCCGCTACGGCAGCAGATCGCCATGCTGGCCGCCGGTGTCGGGGAGGTGACTGACGCGCGGCAGCAGCTGACGGCTCTCCTTCGTGACGCCAGCGCGATGCATGGCCCGCGTTCGTCGGCGGCAGCGGAGATCGAGGCGCTACTGGCCCATCTGGGCCGACTGGGCGACGGTGCAGGGGAGCGCGACCCGCGTTAGAGCTTCCTTGCGCCTCGTACGCCACGTTCGTTCATACCCGGCTCAACACCCGGCACGCTGCACCTGCCCGTGACCGGAAAGAGCCGTGCCGAGATCGCGCCTGCCGAGGGGAACTCGGCGCCGTATTCGTCGCTGCGGTGATTGCGGATCTCCTGAACGGTGAGGAATGCGCCCGACGCGAGTGCGGCGAACGCCGAGGTGATGTGTGCGGCGATGTCGCGGCGCTGTGGGCCGCGAGTGGACGGGAGCTGCTCCGGTAGGTGCCCGTGCTGGTCCTCTTCGGTCCGTTCGCGGACATCTGCCACCGCCGACGGGTCAATGCCCAGCAGGCTGATCAGCCGCTCCCGCATCAGCGCGCGCCGGCGATCGTAGAACGACAGGAAGTCGGAGAGTGGGGGAAGATCGCCGAGGTCATTACGGGCGAGGTATCCCGACAGGGCGCCCGGATCGGGGTGAGCGCGCCGAACCCAATCCGACGGCATGGCAGCCCGCTTGTCGACATTCTCCGTTCCCTCCAGGAGTTGGAGGTTGGCCAGCCGGTCGGCACGATCTAGGTAGACGGGGATGTCTTCCTCGGGAATGCCCGCGTTGCGCAGGCGGGCTGCCGTGAACCTGCTTCTCGGGTACACGTGGTCGACGTGGAACGCGTTGCGCACGTCGATGCCGGGGTAGAGCAACGCAAGCAGCGCGAAGGTCTTCGCTCCGCCATACTTCAGGTCCAACAGATCGTCCACTTCGAGCGGATCGAACCGGAGCGCCTTGCCCTGCCGGGCCATCTCTCGCTCGATCAAGGCGCGGGGAAAGCCGTTCCGGGCCTCAGCGTCCAGTGCCGCCCGCAGGCCGCCCAGCAGCGTGTCGAGGCCGCTGCCCCAGATGCCACCCTTGATAACCGATTGCAACAACCACCGTCGAACTTCGTTGCGGTCCGAGGCCTCGGCCGATCGCCGCAGGTAGCCCGTGTCGAGGCGCCGAAGGTGCGCATAGTGGGCGAGCGGGATGATCACGCTGCTGGCGGGCAGGGTAGCTGACGAGAAACCGAAGTCGCTGAGCATCTGGGCGGCCAGCCGTAGTGCCCGCTCGATGTCGTCCCAACCCTCTTCCATGGCGAGCATGGTGTGCCGGTCGAAGTTGTCGACCTTGAAGCGGATGTCACGCTTACCGAGCAGGACCAACCCACTCTTCAGAACGCTGTTCTTGTCGAAGTTGAAACCCAGCCCCGTGCGGTTGAGGTCGTCGACCAGCGCGTGGATCTCCTCCCGCGCGTCGCGCTCCCGCCACTGCGACGTGGCGATGCTCAGCAGCAGGTCGCTGAAGGAGAGGGGGACCGCGCCGCTGTTGACCCGGATGAAGATGTTGAGCACCTTCTCCAGGCTCTGGTCCTCCTCCTCGAAGTAGTTGATCAGCGTCTGCCGCTTCACCACTTCGTAGAGCTTGAACAGCACTCGTCCGGCGGCGTTGGGCAGTTCGTGGCGAGCGGTGATGTCGAAGACCTGGTCGCCTTCGTTGACGTTTCTGATCTCCGACACCAGGAACCAGAATGTCCGTTCGTCACGGGCGCTGGCCTCCTCCGGGGTCAGGAACCGGAAGTGGTAAGCCAACTCGAGCTCGTCGTCGTCGCCCCGAGCGAGCAGATTTATGTAGAGCCGCTTCGTCGGGTAGGCAAGCGGGTTGTTGTACCGCATCCTCGGGATCCGCTCGGCGTGGGAGCCGCGCAGACCGATGTTGAGGGCGGTCAGGCGCTGCTGGCCGTCCAGGACAGCGGTCACATCTCTGCCACGCTCGACGTCCAGGGTGGGGCAATGTGGTGAGTTCTTAGCGTGGTAGGTCCGCACGAAGTCGTAGAAGGTGTAGGACTTGACCGTGTCCCCGTTCACCTTCCAGAACAGGAAAGAGCCGATCGGATAGCCACGCATAAGGCTGTCGAAGAGCTTGCAGATCCGATCAGGTCCCCAGACGAACTCACGCTGGATGGCGGGAAGGACGTAGTCGTGCCGTGCCATCCGTTCGAGCGCGGCGGCAATCGTGATGGGTGCCTGGAACGGCACAGAGCCTCCCCGTGATCTGGACGATGGTTGCGCCGGGTGGGGGAACACCTGCGGGCGATCAGTATGGATGCCTGGTAGCCGAACGCGTGACCCCCACCGCGCCAGAGTTGTGCTGCTCGACGCTCCGGGCGGCCAGGAGCGCACCGACTACCAGGTAGGTGATCCAGGTGAGCGGCATGGTCGCGAAGCCCACCATCACGAAGATGAGGAGGAAGTTCACCCAGAACAGTGCCCAGAACGACACCATCAGGATCACGCCCGTGGCGACGCGGCCCGCATAGATGTTGCCCACGCCGAACAGACCGAGGACCAGTTCCAGCGCGACTGCAGCGCCGGCTGACTTCTGCGGGACCACCGCTACCGGCGTGGGGTAGTACGCGGGCACGGCATTGGTGGCGGAGACGGGCAGGTGCTGTTGACCGGCATGCCACTGCTGCGACGAGTCGTGATAGGTCACGAGATAAAGTCTCGTGCTGTCGATCGCAGATCGTCACCCTCCGATCGGTCCCGTCGACGAGACTGGAAGGCGATCTTGCCGGTCCGCTTGGAGGGCGGGTACTGCTACGAGTGCGCGTTGTCTGGGCGGATGTGGTCGGCCCTGATCCCAGTGGTAAAGGCTCTCCATGCCTTCGGCCCGAAGAGCAACGCCGGCCCGCCGCTGTGCTTGGAGTCGCGGACGGCGATGACGCCGGGGAGGTTGTCGGCGACCTCGACGCACGCGCCGCCGTTGTCGCCGCTGCGGGTGCTCTTGCGCCAGATGGCGCCGGTCAGGTCAGTCATGCCGCATCTCCCCGGTGATCTTTTTGATCAAGTCCTTTGATTCTGCCTCGCCAAGCGCGAGTGCATCCAGACCCTTCCAGACCCGTTCGTACGCGGCCAGTTCACCGGGCTTGTCGAGGTAGAGAGCCCCAGTCAGCGATTCGCTGTAGACGATGGACGGTTCGGGTGCCTCGCGACCACCCTTGGTGGCTGGGAAATCGAGAATCATGAAGGTGCCGGCGACCGCTCCGGGCTGAGGGCCTGCGGCGAGCGGCAGCACCCGGACGAAGACATTTGGCAGCTCTGTCAGCTTCATGAGGTGGTTGAGCTGTGAGGTCATGACGCTCGGCCCGCCGACGCTTCGCCGGAGCACCGCCTCGGACAGCACCGACTCCAACCTGGGAGCAGCCGGTAACCGTCGGGTGAGCAGGGCCTGCCGTTGTAACCGCACCTCCACGGCGCGCTCCCGCTCTTCGTCGCTCAGCGTCCGACCGAGGCGGTAGAGCGCGTCGGCGTACTCCCTGGTCTGCAGGATGCCGGGGATCAGCGACTCGTCGTAACCCCGGAGACGGGAAGCGGCGGACTCCAGGCCCACGTACAGCTCGAACCAGCTCGGCACCGCGTCCCCGTACGCGTGCCACCACCCCTTGGACTTCGTCTCCGCGGCCAGCCCCCGCATCGCCTCGGTCATCTCCGCCGACACGTGGTACAGCTCGCACATCGCCTTGACGTCGAGCACCCGTACCGGCCCCGTGCCGGACTCGATCCGCCAGATCTTCTGCCGGCTGTATTCGAGCGCCTCGGCGGCGGCGTCCAGCGTCACCCCCGCCTCGGTGCGGAACTGGCGCAGCAGCCGGCCGAGCTGCCGGCGCGGCACGGTCGATCCGACGTCCTCAGTCACCTGAGCACTCCTTGATTCCAATTCGCAACACTGCGTGACGTAGTCATGTAACAGCTACTCGTGAAGACAAAGAAAGTCAATGCATGTCACAAGAATTCTGCCGTGGAACGTTGCGCTTCGACTTCGGACCGTCACAGGATGACCACGAAGCCCTGGTGCTGCAGCGCTGATCGGAGGCTGCGGTGGCAGGGCGGGGTGGGACCGCCCGTGCGGGGAGGGCGGCGTGGTCCCACCCCTTCCATTCCGAAAGAGAGGCAGACGGCCGATGAGAAACCAGCGCCCGACGTACCGGGGTGCGGTGTCCGCGTACACCAGTCTGTTGCCGTGGCAGGTGCGCGAGCGCCGCTTCAAGGCGGCCGGGCTCGGACGTCGCGGCCTGGAACCGGCCGACGTGTACGCCTTCCTCGACCGGGTCGCCGGCGACATGGCGGCCGTCTACGCCGCCCTGGCCGCGAGCCGCCGGGAGACCGCCGCCATCACACTCGCACTGCGCCGCCGGCAGTCCGACCAGGACCGCGCCCGCGACGATCGGGGCCCGGCGGCATGACCGGACGATACGTCATCCACCTGCCGGTCGTCGCCGCCGACCTGCCCGCCGCGCAGCGCCTGGCCCGGGTGGTCGGCCGCTGGGCGCTGGTGCTGCCGCAGACCGACCCGGGGGAGACCACCGTCTCGGCCGAGGACGAGCAGAACGTACGCCATCGGGTCTTCTGCGACCTGCGGATGCCCGGCGGCCGGCGCTGCCTGCTCCGCGCCGACCACGACGGTGCCTGCGCCCGCCGCCTACGCCGTTGAATGCGGTGTGGACGAGCCTGTGACCGAGGCGTAGGAGGCGACGTCCAAGCAGCGGTGGCCCGGTTCCGCTCACCCACCTGTCCAGGTGGACCGTCGCTCGCTCAACCGGCGAACATCGCTCTTGTCGGGAACTCACCGCTCGACCGCCACATCTTGACGATCTTCGCTGTGATCACGCTGGCGGCCCCGTCGAAGTCGCCTTCCTCGGCACGCGCCTCCAGGGTGTGGGGATCAATGATGAGGACGCGGTCGAACCTGTCCTCAAAGCCGAAGGCGTAGCGGACCTCGTCTGCGGCACTGTCGAGCCGCCGCGCGGTGACCATCATTCCCACAGCACTAGCCTCCAAAGCCTGTGTAGTCCTCGTAGGTGGGGCCGGGAATCGAGTCTTCCCACCTGGCCACATCGTTGGCGGCGGCGTGGGCTTCACGGTATTGCGCCGTCGGATGTGACCGGTAGTACCGAGATTCCGCCAGCTCATGTTCGAGCAGCAGGAGATCTGACGGTAATTGACCACCACGTCTGAGCCGTAACCACGCCTCTGCCATGTGCGGGCTTGGTTCGTAACGCTGATGAACGATCCCGCCCGCGTAGTCATCCATCGGGTGCTCCTCGAAGAAGATGTGCCGACGGATCTGCTCGATCTCCTCACGGGAGAAGCCTCGGGAAACACCGTCCAGCCGCGGGGCGTCGGCAGTATGGCGGGTGATCACGTCGACGTCGTCCTGCTGCCGGATCACTTCGTACGCCTCCGTCGCCCAACGGTCCTGACGATCGTAGTCGGTTACGTTGCGGGGGCGTGTCGTGTGGCCCCCATGCACGTCGACTACATCGTCCGCGGCCCTGCCCGGGTGTTCCACCGTGCCGGCCCTGAGCCGGCCCAGCGCCTGCTTCAGTTTCTCGATGAGGTCGCCGAGCCGCCGGATCTCCGGGATCAGTCGGCGCAGGCTGGCGAGCAGTGCGCGGAGCAGCTTCGCGATCCGGGCCGCCCACGACGCCACCAGCGTCGTCACCTGCTCCACCACCAGCGGCGCGGCGAGGCCGCCGGTGATGACCAGCTCGCCGGCGTACACGATGAGGCGGGACACGCAGGTGGCGATGGCGTCGCGGACCAGCAGTCGGACGGCGGCGACCAGGCCGGCGGTGCCCTCGGTGATCGCGGCCATGGCGTCGGCGCCCATGGCGAGGCCGGCGACGGCCTGCTGTTGCTCGGCGGCCCAGCTCCGGTAGGCGGGTCCGGCGGTGCCGCCCCAGCCGGCGATGTCGGTGCGGACGGCGGCGGCGAGCTGGGCGGCTTCGTCGCGCAGGCTCGCGGCGACGTTGCGCCAGGTCTGCGCGTGGGCGGTGATCTGGGCCGGATCGCCGGCGAGCCAGTCCAGGGCTTCGCTGAGCGGTTTGACGTGCTCGATCAGCCAGGCGATGCCGTACTGGAGGAGTGCGCCGACCGGGTCGGAGACGAAGGCGAGGGCGTCAAGTCCGGCGCTGACCACGCCGAGGCTGCCGTCGATCCAGCTGCCGGCGCGGACGCCCTGGGCGATGAGTTCGATGTCCTCGAGGATCCAGACGCCGGCCCAGGCGGTGGGTGGGGTGCCGGTGACGGGGGCGACCAGGGGGTTGGCGGTCACCGGTCGTCCCGTACGCGACGGAGCAGGTGGTCGGCGTGGACGTCGGAGGCTCGGTAGCTGGCCGCGCTGGCCCGTAGTCGGCCGGCCGTGTCGCGGACCGAGCCGGCGGCGGTGCCGATGCCGTCGACCAGTGTCCGTTGGAGGCCGTCGAGCAGCAGCGGCATGATCGCGCACAATTGGCCGTACGCGTCGGTGTCGAGTCGGACGTGTTGGCCTGCCTGCCGGGCGGTGTCGAGGTCGTCGGCGCTGCGGTCGATGCGGGCGGCGTGCCGGATCAGGTCGTCGGGGTCGACTCGGATGCCGTCACCGGTCGGCATCCGGTGGTCCCGGGTCAGGGTCCAGTCGGTGCCGGTACGAGGCGACAAGCGCCGCCGCTGTCGGGTCGTCGGCACCGAGGGCCCGCGTGGTGATCGCGGTGACCTGCCGCAGCAGGTCGTGGCGGGCGGCCAGGGTGGTCTGCAGGATCTGCCGCGCGGTGACTGCCGCGGAGTGCTGCCGGGTGCGCTCGTCGAGCCGAAGATCGGTCAGCAGGCCGGCCGAGTCGACGGTGACCTCGACGGTCCGATCAGGACTTCGTGCGTTGCCGGTCAGTGCCTGGATCTGCCTGGACAACGCCTGCGCCTGGGCTGTCCGCGCGGCGATGGAGGACTCCCAGTCGTCGATCCGGCGCACCGTCGCGTCGAGCGCGGCCTCGTCTGCCCACATGCGTGACCCTCCGCCGCACCGACGTAGACGGTCGCCGATGCCGCCGTCACGTTATCAATCGGTGGCGCTGCGTACTGGCCCGACGTTTTGCCGGGGGAGCAGCGGGGCTCCTGTCGGGCTTCAGCTGAGGCGGGCCGACTCGTGGAGATGGTCGAAGACGAGCTGGTCGACCGGGGAGACGCGGTCGCGGTCCTGGTAGGTGAGCCAGGCGATCTCCTCGATCTCGTTGTCCGGCTGAAGGGCGCCTCGGTAGTCGGCCGTGTAGCAGGTCATCCGCACCGTCGTACCGTCCGGGTGCCCGTGCGCCTGGGCATGGAAGGTGCCGAGGTGCTCGGCGCTGTCGGCGACGATGGTGACGCTCAGTTCCTCGCGGATCTCCCGGGTGAGGGTGTCGAGGTCGTTCTCGCCGGGTTCGCGCTTACCGCCGGGTATGTAGTAGACGTCCTTGCCGCGGGAGCGGGAACTGAGGATCGACGCGTTCTCCAACCGGATCCAGGCGACCTTGTCGATGACGGTCATGCTCCGCCGCCGATCGGGCTGAAGCCGCGGCCGTCGAGCACGTTGAAGGCGAGGCAGTCGTGCAGCTGGGCGTGACCGTGAACCAGGCGGTACGTCGTCATGGCGCACATCCTGCCCCAGGCGTACGACAACCAAGATCGGCATGCGGGCCAGGGGAGGAACCGCCGGTCGGCTGACCGCTAGGCTGGCCCTTCCTGGCCTCGCCACCTGGAGAAACCCCATGTCCGACAGCGTCTTCGCACAGTTCACCGCCGACGACGACCGCCTCGCCGTCGCGTTGCTCGTGCAGCCGGCGATCAACGCCGCCCTGGTGCACAACCGGGTGCCACTGGTCCGCCACCTCACGCTGGTCAACCGGGGCGTCGAGCCGCTGCCGGACGTGACGGTGACGCTGGAGCTGCGGGGGCCGGACGGCGCACTCGTCGAGCCGTGGACGCGTACCCTCACCGCGCCGCTGCGGCCCGGCGCGAGCACCGGCTGGGACGACTTCCGCGACGTCACGCCCGACCGCGCGCTGCTGTACCGCACCGACGAGGCGTTCCCGGTCGACTACCACCTGACCGTCGAGGCGAACGACAAGCCGTTACGGCTGGTCGCGCCAAGTGCAGTGCTCGCGCACAACGAGTGGTTCAACAGCCCGGCCCTGTACGACAGCCTGGCCGCCTTCGTGCAGCCGAACACCCGGGCGGTCGAGGCGGTCCTGCGGTCGGCGGCGCAGATCCTGCTCGCCCGCACCGGCTCCGGCTCGCTGCAGGGCTACCAGGACGGCTCGGAGCGGGCGGCGCTGATCGCCGGCGCCGTGTACGAGGCGCTGCGCCGGCTGGGCATCACCTACCAGACGTTGCCGGCGTCGTTCGAGAACACCGGCCAGAAGGTCCGCACCACGGCGGCCGTGCTGGACGGGCGGCTCGGCAACTGCCTCGACCTGTCCGTCACGTACGCCGCCTGCCTGGAGGCGGCCGGGCTGCACCCGCTGGTCTTCGTCGGCGAGGGGCACGCCTTCGGCGGCTTCCTGCTGGAGGCGGAGCGGCTCGGCTCCGCCGCGCTGACCGAGAGCAACCTGCTGGTCTCGATGGTCGACTCCGGGCGGGCGGTGCCGGTCGAGCTGACCCGGATCGGACCGGGCGCGCAGACCGCGACGTTCACCGAGGCGGTACGGGTCGGTCTCGGCCACTTCCGGGGCACCGACCGGCGCCCGCGCGGTGTGGTCGACGTACACCTGGCGCACCGTTCCGGGATCCGGCCGCTGCCCTCGGTCGACGAGGTGGCCGTACCCGAACCGGTCGACGCCCCGGCGGCGCCGGCCGCCGCGGCGCCCCTGGACCTTCCGGACGGGATCGCCGCGGCCCGGCTGCGCCGGCTCGCCGACGAGGGTGACGAGGTACCGGACCGGTCCGACGGCGCACCGGCGCGCATCCAGCAGTGGAAGAAGTCGCTGCTCGACCTGAGCCTGCGCAACCCGCTGCTCAACCTGCCCACCCGGGGGCGCGGCCTGGACCTGCACGTGCCGGCCGGGGCGCTGGCCCTGCTCGACGACCTCATCCATGACGGCCGTCAGGTGCAGGTGATCCCGCAGGACGCCATCAGCGGTGTCCACGAACTGGCCGGGGCACGCCGGGCGCAGGACCTCGACCCGGAGATCCTGACCGGTGAGTTGCGCACCGACCGGCGGGTCTACGGCGCGGTCACCGAGGCCCGCTACAAGACGGCCATGCGGGCGTTGCAGCGCGACGCGCGCACGATGGAGCAGGAGACCGGCAGCAACTACCTCTACCTGACCATCGGCACGCTGGTGCACGCCCGCACGACCGGCGGAGAGGCGTACGCGCCGCTGTTCCTGCTGCCGGTGCGGATCGAGGGCGGCAGCGGCCGTCGCCCGTACGCGCTGGTCATCGACGGCACCGAGGTCGCCAGCCCGAACCACTGCCTGGTCGAGTGGCTGCGGGTGAAGCACGGCGTGCGGATTCCCGAGCTGGAGCGGCCGGTCCTCGACGAGCACGGCATCGACGTGGCGAAGACCCTGGCGGCGATCAACACCGGGCTGGTGGACAACCGGCTGGACTACCGGATCGACGAGACCGCCAGCCTGCGACTGCTGCAGTTCTCCACCTTCCAGATGTGGCGGGACCTCACCGACCACTGGCCCCGGTTCATGGAGAACCCGGTCGTCCGGCACCTGGTCGAGTCCTCCGGCGCGACCTTCGACGACCCGGCCCGCCCGGAGCACGAGTCCCGGGTAATGGTCGACGAGGCGGACCTGCACCTGCCGATCCCCGCCGACGGTTCCCAGATGCAGGCGATCGTGATGGCCGAGCGTGGCCAGTCCTTCGTCCTGGAGGGTCCGCCCGGCACCGGCAAGTCGCAGACCATCACCAACATGATCGCGCGGGCGGTCGCCGCCGGCCGCTCGGTGCTGTTCGTCGCCGAGAAGCAGGCCGCCCTGGAGGTGGTCAAGCGCCGCCTCAAGCAGATCGGCCTCGGTCCGTTCGCCCTCGACCTGCACGGGCGCAAGCAGTCCCTCAACGCGATCCGCCAGCAGCTCCGCGACGCCCTCGACCAGTACGACCACGGCGACGACGGCACCTGGACGGCCGTCGAGACGGCCTACCGGACCCGCCTCGCGCCGCTGGCGGAGTACCCGACGCAGGTCCACACCGCCAACCCCGTCGGGATGTCGCTCTGGTCGGCCTACGAGCAGGTTCTCGCGTACGGCGACGGCCCGGTCGCCCCGATCCCGGTGGGCTACCTGCACGCTCCCGCCGAGGTGCGGGCGCGGGTGGAGACGACGCTGCGGGAATTCCCGGCCGCCGCCCGCTCGGCGCGCGTCCGGCCCGGGCATCCCTGGGCGATCAGCGGTTGCCGCACCCTCGACGGGCTGCACGGCGCCGCCGTCACCGAGATCGCCGCCGACCTCGAACACCTCCGGGCCGACCTCGCGGCCCACCCCCGGCTGGTGGAGCTGCTGCGGACGCTGCCGGACCCGGAGACCGTCACCGAGCTGCAGGCCGGCGCCTGGTTCGCCGTACGCGGCATGCTGCCGGACCGGGAGGCGACCCTGCGCGCCGGCGACCGGCGGTGGGACGAGGCGGCGGCCCGACTCCAGGCGGACCTGGCGGCCTTCCGGCAGGGCTTCGCCGGTGAGCTGGCCTCCTTCCGGCCGGAGGCGTTCGCCCTGGCGGAGCTGTCCACCTGGCACGCCGAGGCGCAGGAGGCGGCGAGGAAGCTGTTCGGCAAGCGCAAGCGCCGGCAGTCCGTCCTGGACCGGCTGGCGGTGCACCTAGTCTCCGGCGCGTCCCTCGACGTCGACCGGGTCGAGGTGACCACCGGCCGGCTGGTCGCCGCCCAGGCGCAGGCCGCCGCGCTCCAGCACCAGGCGGCGGCGCTGGGCGGGCTGCGGTTGCCGGGGTGGCAGCCCACCGGCCCGGACGCGCCGCAGCGGCTGGCGGAGGCGGTCGACGCGACCCGGACCGGCCGGACCCTCCTGGCCGGACACCCGCGTGCCTGGGAGCTGTTCCAGGCCGGTGTCACCGACAGCGACGCCGCCGTGCTGGACCGGGTCGCCGCGCGGTGGCGGGCCTGGCGCGGGGTGCTCCGTTCGACGGCACCCGAGTTGGCGTTGTGGGCGGGGGACACGCACTGGGTCGACGCCTGGCAGCGCGACGGCGCCACCTGGCTGCACGAGCTGCGGACCGAGGAGCTGTTCCCGCTGCGCCGCTGGGCGACCGTCCTGACCCACGCCGACGTGCTCACCTCGGCCGGCCTCACCGACTACCGCGACCAGCTGCTGCGCGCCGAGGTGAACGCGCAGCTCGCCGAGGAGGCCTACCGCCGGGGAGTCGCGGCGGCGTCGCTGGCCGAGCGGGTCCGGGCCGGCGGCCTGCAGTACTTCGACCCGGAGCTGCACGACGACGAGATCGTCCAGTTCGAGGCCGCCGCCGGTGAGCTGCGATCCGCCCTCCCGACGCGGTTGCCGGCGGTCCTGGTCGGTCGCCGCCCGTTCAGCCCGACCGACCGGCGCGGCCGCTTCGCCGACTTCGCCGCGGAGCTGCGCCGCAAACGGGGCGGCCGGTCGTTCCGTGAGCTGTTCGCGCAGTACCCCGACGTGGTGCTGGCACTGACCCCCTGCGTGCTGGTCAGTCCCGCCTCGGCGGCGAACTTCCTGGCACCCGGAAGCCGGCGGTTCGACCTGGTCATCTTCGACGAGGCGTCGCAGATCCGGGTCGCCGAGGCCGTCGGTGCGATGGGCCGGGGCAGCGCCGTGGTGGTGGTCGGCGACTCCCGGCAGATGCCACCGTCGAGCATCATGCAGGCCAGCCACGCCACCGACGACGTGCCGGACGACACCGGTCCGGTGCCGGAGGACCTGGAGAGCATCCTCGGCGAGGCGGTCGAGTCGGGACTGCCGCAGCGCTGGCTGTCGTGGCACTACCGCAGCCACGACGAGTCACTCATCGCCTTCTCGAACCGCTACTACTACGACAGCAAGCTCTCCAGCCTCCCGTCGCCCGGCGCCGGCGACACCGCCGGCATCACCTGGCACCGCGTCGACGGCCAGTACGACCGGGGCGGCGCGCGGACCAACGAGGTCGAGGCGCGGGCGATCCTCGCCGACATCACCCGGCGCCTGCACGACCCGGCCACCGCGGGCCAGTCCATCGGCGTGGTCACCTTCAACATCCAGCAGCGCGACCTCATCCTCAACCTGCTCGAGGACGACGCCGACCCGATCCTGCGGGAGCACCTGTCCGGGGCGGTCGCCGAGCCGGTCTTCGTCAAGAACCTGGAGAACGTGCAGGGCGACGAGCGTGACGTGGTCCTGTTCTCGCTGGCGTTCTCCACCAACCCGGACACCGGCCAGCTCCCGCTGAACTTCGGTCCGCTCAGCCAGGCCGGCGGGGAGCGGCGGCTCAACGTGGCCATCACCCGGGCGCGCCGGCAGGTCGTCCTCTACTCCTCCTTCGACCCGTCGGACATCGACCTCTCCCGTACCTCCGCCCTGGGCACCCAGCACCTGCGGGCGTACTGCGAGATGGCCGCCACCGGCGCGGACCGCCTGGGTGACCTGGCGACCGACCGCACCGAGCGGCGCAGCCGGATCCGCGACGAGGTCGCGGCGGCGCTGCGCTCCCGCGGACACGAGGTACGCACCTCCCACGGCCTGTCCGACTTCACCGTCGACATCGCGGTGCGCGCGCCCGGGTCCCCCCGATGGCAGGTGGCGGTCATGCTGGACGGTCCGGAGTGGAGCGTCCGCCCCACGGTGGCCGACCGGGACTCGGCGCCCGCGCTGCTGCGTACCGTGATGGGATGGCCGGAGGTCGTGCGGTTCTGGCTCCCGGCCTGGGTGCACGACCGGTCCGCGCTGCTCGACCGGGTCGACGCGGCGGTCGCCCGGACCGGGCCGGGCGCGACCGGCGAGCCCGCACCGGCGGAGGTCGCCGGCGCGGTCGGCCTGCCGCAGCCGCGCTCCGGGGCGGACGACACCGGGCCGCCACCCGCACCGGCGGCGGACGACGTGACCGGCGACGACCCGACACCGGCCCCGGTGACGGCTTTCGCGGGGCCCGCGCCGGTCGCCGTGGCCGCCGCGCCGCCGGCGTCCGGCGCGATCACGGTGAGCCCGTTCGTCCCGTACGTCCCGACGCCGCTCGGTGACCAGGCAGACCTCGAGGTGTTCGGCACCGACCAGCGGGTCCGCGGTCTCGTGCGGGACGCGCTCCGCGAGATCATCGAGGCGGAGGGGCCCGTCGAGCAGCACCGGCTCGCCCGCCTGGCCCTCGCCCGGTTCGGCTTCCTGCGCACCCGCGAGGACCGCCGGTTGGCCGTGCTCGCGCTCGTCGACTCCCGGCGGCTGCACGACCATCCCGCGGTGGGTCGGTACGCCTGGCCGGACGGCACCGATCCGCGGACGTACCGCGCGTACCGGGTCACCCAGGTCAGCAACGACCGGGCGTTCGAGGAGGTGCCGCCCGAGGAGGTGGCGAACGCCTTCGCGCACGTGCTGCAGGGCGTGCCGCACCTGGCGGAGGAACGGCTGCTGCGCGCCGGGCTGGAACGGCTCGGCTACCGTCGCCGCACCGACAAAATCGACAAGCTTCTCCGGTACGGACTGCACGTCGCCCTCACCAGCGGCCGTCTTCGCCACGACCGGGAGGGACGCCTCACCCTGGGCGAACGGTGAGGCCCTCGGCGCGGCCGCCAGGATCCTCCTCCCGGGTGGGTCAGGCCGTCTCCGGTCGGGTCGCATCCCGGGCGCTGGCCAGCAGGAACGCCTGGTCGTCGCGCTCGCTGCCCCGGGGCCGTCGCACCAGGCGGCACATCTCCCGCAGGCCGGCGGCCGCCAACCGGGCGGCGACCTGGTCGGCGGTGTAGAGGTGCCGCTCCAGCTGGATCTCCAGGCCGAACCGCCGCCGGTACGCCGCGGACACGTCGCGGGTGCCGTCGCCGGACTGGAATCCGACCAGCAGGTAGCCGCCCGGGCGGAGGACCCGGGCGGCCTCCGCGAAGACGCGCGCCTGGCCGGCGGGAGGCGTGTGGATGGTCGAGTACCACAGCAGCACGCCGGTGAACTGGTCGTCCCGGAACGGCAGATCGGTCAGCGAGCCCACGGTGAAGAGCAGGTCGGGGTGGTCCCGCCGGGCCCGGGCGACCATGCCCGGGGACAGGTCGACGCCCCGCACCAGACAGCCGCGTTCGGTGAGGTGGCGGCTCATCCGGCCCGCCCCACACCCGGCGTCGAGGACCCGCGCGTCCCCACCCGACGTCACCACGGCGGCGAAGGCGTCGAGCATGGCGAGGTCCAGTGGGGCCTCGGCCCGGGTGTCCGGCAGATGCGCGGCGTAGTCCTCGGCCACCGTGTCGTAGGCGCGCCGCACGCCCCGCACGTCGAGCGGATCAGCGGGTGGGGAAGTCACGGGCCGCATCATCGCACCGATGGCCCGGCGCCTGCCGGCCGGTGGACACCACGTCCCCGCCGGCGCCGTTACGATCATGGCCGCAACGGCGGCGGGAGAGGACGGCCAGGTGGGCTTCAGGGTTCCCGGGGGGCGCCGGACCGCGCGACGTCTCGCCGTCGCCGGTGCCGCCGCGCTGCTGGTCGTCAGCGGCCCGTGGCTGTGGACGACGATCGCCGCGTCCGGTCACCTGCACGAGGTGTCCGACGCGCCCGCCGCGGACGTGGTGATCGTCCTGGGTACCGAGGTGGCGGCGGACCGCCGGGAACCGGGGACGCGGCTGGCCGGCCGGCTGCGGACCGCCGCCGAACTCGTGCACGCCGGGAAGGCCCGGGTGGTCCTGGTCTCCGGCGACGGCGGTGGTGCCTCCGGCGACGAGCCGTCGGTGATGACCAGCTACCTGACCGAGCGGCTGGGTGTCGACCGTGGTCGTGTCGTGGCGGATCCGTCCGGGCTGGACACCTACGACAGCTGCGCCCGCGCCCGCGACGTGTACGGGGTCACCCGAGCGCTGATCGTCACCCAGTCGTACCACCTGGCCCGCGCGGTGACCCTCTGCCGGCACCTCGGCGTCGACGCCGACGGCGTGGCCGCCGACTGCGACGGCTGCGCCGCGACGCTGCTCGCCGAGAAGGCCGTCCGGGACTACTTCGCCAGCGGCAAGGCGGCCTGGGACGCGGTGCGGGACCGCCCGCCCGCGGTCGTCTCGCCGCCGGACCCCGCCGTCCAGGACGCTCTGCGGGGTTAGCGCCCACGCGGGCCTTCGCGGTCGCTCCGTCCGGGGCCCGGCGCTGGCAGGGCGCTCGGGGCCTTGGGCCCGGCACCTACAGTGGTCGACGTGACCGGTCCGGCGACCACGACCGACTCCCGCCCCGCCCCGCGATGGCGGGTCCTGGTCGTGTTCGCCGCCACCGTCCTGCTCTGGCTGTTCCTCTACCAGGTCGTGCCGCCCGGTGCGGAATACGACCGCCTCACCCACGCCGCCCGGGCGGTCCTGACGACCGCTCTCGTCGTCCCCCTCGTGGTGGTGGCCCGCCGGCTGCTCGACCGTCGCCCCTGGGCCGGCCTCGGACTGCCCTCGCTACGTGCCGGCGGGCGGCGCCTGCTGCTCGGCATGGCCTGCTGGCTCGTCCCCGCCGCCGTCGGGTTCGCGCTCTGTCTCGGCGTCGGCTGGGTGGAGATCAGCCTGCGGGCCTCCGCCATGGACGCCCTCCGGACGGCGGCGCTCCTGGTCGTGCTGGTCCTGCTCTACGAGGCGTTGCCGGAGGAACTCGTCTTCCGCGGCTACCTCCAACGCAGTCTCGCCACCGTCCTGCCGGCCTGGCAGGCGGTCCTCGGTCAGGCCGGACTGTTCACCCTGTTCGGGTTCCTGGTCGGCGCGGCCACCTCGCTCGACCGGCTCCCCATCTTCTTCCTCTTCGCGCTGCTGCTCGGTGGCTTCCGCGTCGCCACCGGCGACATCTGGGCGGGCATCGGATTCCACCTCGCCTTCCAGACCGTCGCCCAGTTGTTCCTGGGCGCGGGGGCCGCGTTCGAGGTGACCGGACGTGGCGTTCTGGAGATCGTCGTCCTGGGCGTGCTGCCGTTCTCACTCGGCTGGATGGCCGTGGAGCGTCTGTACCGGGATCGGCTGGACTGGCAGGCGCGCGAACCGGACCCGCCTTCACGGGGGGAGGGGAGGGAGCCGGTCAGCGCCCGGTGAGGACGACGAGCTGTTGGGTCGCCCGGGTCATCGCCACGTAGCGGTCGACCGCCGCCTCGATGCCGTCACCGAACGCCTCCGGGTCGACGAGGACGACCAGGTCGAACTCCAGCCCCTTGGCCAGCTCCGGCGTCGACGACCGGACGCGGGACGATCCAGCGAACGCGGGATCGCCGATGACGCAGGCGATCCCGTCGGGATGCGCCGCGAGCCAGGTGTCGAGGATCGAGTCCCGATCACGAACCGAGCCGTGTACGACGGGCAGGCCGGTGCCACGGATGGAGGTCGGCACGTTGGCGTCGGGGAGCACGGCCCGGATGACCGGCTCGGCCTCGGTCATGATCTCGGCCGGCGTCCGGTAGTTGACGGTCAGCGAGGCCAGCTCGACCCGACCGAGACCGACCCGTTCGAGGCGTTCCTGCCAGGACTCGGTGAACCCGTGCCGGGCCTGGGCGCGGTCCCCGACGACGGTGAAACTCCGGGACGGACAGCGGAGCAGGAGCATCTGCCACTCGGCGTCGGTCAGCTCCTGAGCCTCGTCCACGACGACGTGCGCGAACGGGCCGGCGAGCGGGTCCGGGTCGGTGCCGGGCAGCACGGCCTCGTCGACCAGGGCGTCCTGGAGGTCGAGTTGGCGCAGGCTCGCCAGCACACCCTGGCCGTCGTCGAAGGTGTGGGCCTCGATCAGTTCGCCGACCACGGTGGCCATCCGCTCGCGTTCGGCGGCCAGCGCGGCGTCGTGCCGGCGTCGGCGGCGGGACGCCTCCGGATCGCCGAGCCGCTGTCGTGCCGCGTCCAGCAACGGCAGGTCGGACACCGTCCAGGCGCGGGCGTCCGGGCGCTGCAACAACCGGATCTCGTCGGGATCGAGCCAGGGGGCGCACCGGCGCAGGTAGGCGGGTACCGACCACAGGTCACCGACGAGATCGACCGCCTCGACCAGCGGCCAGGCGCGGTGCAGGGCGGTACGCAACTCCTCGTTCGCCGACAGCGACCGGCGCAGGAGATCCACCGGCTCGTCGCCGTCGTACTTGTCCAGCAGGATGGTGAGCAGCTCCGCCCAGATCTGGTCGCGCGCCTCGTTGTGCGGGACACCGGGGTCCGGCGCCTCGAACGCCCGGGCCCAGTCGTCGGCACCGAGCCAGATCTCGGACCAGTCGGTCGCGACCGCCATCCCCTTGCCGGGCGGCTCCTCGTAGAAGCGGACGGCGGTCTCGATCGCCGCCACCAGGTCCGCCGACGCCTTCAACCTCGCCACCCTCGGGTCGGTCTCGACGCCGGCGGTGGCTCCCTCGGCGACGAGGTCCCGCAGGGTGCAGATCTGCACCTCGTCCTCGCCGAGGCTGGGCAGTACGTCGCCGACGTAGGCCAGGTACGGCTGGTGCGGGCCGACGAACAGGACGCCGCCCCGGTGGTGACGCAGGCGGGGGTCGGAGTAGAGCAGGTAGGCGGTGCGGTGCAGCGCGACGACGGTCTTCCCGGTGCCCGGACCGCCGTCGACGACGAGAGCGCCGTGGGAACCCGCGCGGATGATGGCGTCCTGGTCGGCCTGGATGGTGGCGAGCACGTCCCGCATCCGGGCCGAACGGTTGCCACCCAGGCTGGCGATGAAGGCGGACTGGTCGTCGAGCGCGGCGTGTCCCTCGAACCCGTCGGCGGTGAACACCTCGTCCCAGTAGTCGGTGATCCGGCCCCGGGTCCAGCGGTACCGGCGGCGACGCACCAGGCCCATCGGGTCGGCGTGGGTCGCCCCGAAGAACGGCTCGGCCGCGGGGGAGCGCCAGTCCACCAGCAGCCGGCGGCCCGCGCCGTCGGTGAGGCCCTGCCGCCCGACGTACACCGGCTCCGTGTCGTCGACGCCGACCATGTGTCCGAGGCACAGGTCCAGGCCGAAGCGGCCCAGCGTGCGCAGCCGGGTGGTCAGCCGGCGGACCTCCTGGTCCCGGTCCACCGCCTGCCGGCCCCCGCCGCCGGGTGCTCGGCGGGCGGCTTCGAGGCGGCCGGACAGCTCGGCGGACAGCCGGCCGAGGCTCTCCGCCATGGCCGCGAAATGCCGCCGGTCACCGGCGATCAGTGCCGGATCGGCCTTCGGGGCGAGGTGGTCGGGAAGGTGGAACACGTCGTTGTCGGTCGGTGGATTCCACCCGCCGAGTTCGCGTCGATCTCGCATTTATGACTTCCGTTTCCGCAGGTGTCGGGGCTCGGCCGACGATTTTGCGGCACGACCGGGGTCTTGCCGCAAGCCCCCCGGTGCGATATACGTTAGGAGTGGAAGGGGATGCGTCATTCCCCTTCCTTTTCTGTTTCGTCCGTTGATTGGACGAAGATGCCCGGTGAAGCCGTGCCGCGTCGAGCGGCGGCCCCGCCGGGTTCGTCGCCGTTCTGGACGCGCGGACGGTGGCGATACCGGACGCGACCGACGACAGGCGTCTGAACTGCCCCAAGGCGCTGCTGCGCGGCGGGGCCTGGAAGCCGGAGCAGTGGCTGCCGGCGGACGCCCAGCCGACCTCGGCCGAGGTGACGCTGGCCCAGCTACGGATGCCGGAGCTGACGATCGCCGACATCGAGCAGGCGGAGGCGGACGCGCTCAGGTACCGCTACGAATGACCGGCCGCACGGCGCTGGTGCCAGCGCCGTGCGTCGCCCGGGGCGTCACCCGGCGCGGCGGGACCGGTTCAGGGCCAGTCCACCCAGGAGGACGGCGACCGACCCCACCACCAGGGCCACGTACCCCCCGCCCCGCCCGTTGCCGGTGCCGACGCCGCTGTCGGAGGTGGCCACCACCACCCCACCGAGGACCACGCCGGCCAGTCCCGCCGCCAGGGCGACGGTCGCGCCGAGCCGACCCCCGGCGGTGCCGAAGCGACCGGCGGGCCGGGCCAGCGCCAGCCCGCCGATGATCAGACCGATCAGCCCCAGCACGGCGGCGACGCTCGCCCCGAGGCGTCCGGCGCTCATCGCGAGGGCATCGGCGGCGACCGGTGCGGACGGGAGGTGCGCGGCGGCCGGCGTGGCCGGCCCGAACCCCCCGAGCGGTGCGGCCGCGGTGGCAAGGACCAGGCGGACCGGCTTCGGTGCGCTGAACGAACTCATGTCCCGCTCCTTCGTCGTACGTCTGCTGATGTCCCTGATCATGTCGCCGGGCCCGCCGCCGGTCGTCCCGCCGACGGACGCACTTCGGGCTGCCGCCGGCGGCGCAGCCGACTGCCGCGGACGCCGCAGGCGCCGCGCGGATACCGCACCCGCGGTAGTCGGACCCTCGCCCGCGCGCAGGATCCGCCCGGGGACGTCCGGCGGCTAGGGTGCGCACATGAGGGCGGGACGAGCCGGTGTCACCGACTGGGCGACCGCCGTCGGCGTGGCGGCGGTGCTGGTGGTCGCCGGGCTGTCCGCGGACCACCCCGGCGCCGGCCCGCTCGGCTACCCGCTGCTGGCCGCCGGCGGCCTGGCCCTGGCCGCGCGACGCCGGGCTCCGATTCCCGTCCTGGCCGTCACCGGGGCGTGCGCGGTGGGCTACCAGGCGGTCGGCTTCGAGGTGCCCGCCGTGGCGTTCCTGTTCGCCGTGTACACCGCCGTGCGGGCCGGCCACCGGGTCGTCACGGTCGCGGCGGCGGTGACCATGCTGGCCGCCCTCCCGCTCGCCGCCCTCGCCCCGCCGGCGGACCTGCCGGTGGGCGAGGCGCTCGCCCGGGCCCGGGGTGTGCTCGAACTGGCCTGGCTGGTCGCCGCCGGCGCCGCGGGCGAGGCGCTGCGGCAGGCCGAGCGGCGGGCGGACGAGGCCGAGCGCACCAGGGAGGAGACCGCGCGACGCCGCGCCGACGAGGAACGGCTGCGCATCGCGCGGGAGCTGCACGACTCGCTCACCCACCAGATCTCCATCATCAAGGTGCAGGCCGAGGTCGCCGTCCACCTGGCTCGCAAGCGTGGCGAACCGGTGCCGGAGGCGCTGCTGGCGATCCGGGAGGCCGGCCGCGAGGCGACCCGGGAACTGCGGGCGACCCTGGAGGCGCTGCGCGATGACGACCGCGCGTCCCCGCCGCACGGGCTCGACCATCTCCCGGAACTGGTGGACCGGGCCCGCACGGCCGGCCTGGACGCGACGCTGACGATCGCCGGAGAACGCCACGACGTGCCGGCCGCGGTGCAGCGGACCGCCTACCGGATCGTGCAGGAGTCACTCACCAACGTCGCCCGGCACGCCGCCGCCGCCACCGCCTCGGTCCGGATCGACTACCGCCCGGACGCGCTGGCGATCCGGGTCGACGACGACGGCCGGGCCGCACCGGAGGCCGCCCCGGTGCCCGGTGTCGGACTGCTCGGCATGCGGGAACGGGTCACCGCCCTCGGCGGTCGCCTGCGCGCCGAACCACGCGACGAGGGCGGCTTCACCGTCCACGCCGAACTGCCCCTGGGCCGGCCGTGACGATCCGCGTCCTGCTGGTGGACGACCAGCCCCTGCTGCGCAGCGGGTTCCGCGCGCTGCTGGACGGCGAGGACGACATCGAGGTGGTGGCGGAGGCCGCCGACGGCGCGCGGGGTCTGGCGCTGGCCCGGGAACACCTGCCCGACGTGGCGCTCGTCGACATCCAGATGCCGGTCATGGACGGCATCGAGGCGACCCGACGGATCGCCGCGGATCCGAGCCTGGCCGGGGTGCGCGTCGTCATCCTGACCAACTACGGCCTCGACGAACACGTGCTGCACGCGCTGCGCGCCGGCGCCGCCGGGTTCCTCGTCAAGGACATCGAGCCGGAGGACTTCCTGCACGCGGTACGGGTCGCCGCGCGCGGCGACGCCCTGCTCGCCCCGTCGATCACCCGCAGGTTGATCGAACGGTACGTCGCCGAGCCGCCGCTCCCGGACGCCCGCACGGCCCTGGCCGGGCTGACCAACCGGGAGCGGCAGGCCGTCGCCCTGGTCGCCCGGGGCATGTCCAACGACGAGATCGCCGATCGGATGGTGATCAGCGCGCTGACCGCGAAGACCCACGTCAACCGGGCGATGGCCAAGCTCCATGCCCGCGACCGGGCCCAGCTCGTGGTGCTCGCCTATGAGTCCGGCCTGGTGTCCCCGCGCGGGCTATGACCGGTCCGGGTTGTGCGGGGACCCCCCACCGGCACGGTGCGGGGCCCCCGGGTTCGCGGGTCGGAGGTCAGCCGAACACGTTGTCGAGTACCGCGGCCAGCTTCCGGTGACCCGGCTCGTTGGGGTGCGGACAGCCGCCGAGGCCGGTCTGCTGGATGTCGCCGGGGCCGAGTGCCGGCGGCGGCGCGAACCGCACCCGGTCGTGGCGGGGCAGTCCGGCGAGGATCACCGCGTTGATCTCCTGTGTCCACCGCTGGACGGTCGCCTTCCAGCCCGGATCGTCGATCAGGTCCCGCACGTCGGAGGGGATCTGTCCGGGCAGGAGGCCCAGTACCTCCTTGTCGAGGGCCGCGCGGTACGTCTCGGCGAACATTCCGATGTCGAACCCGGCCCGGCTGATGTCGTAGTAGCCCATCCACACCACCTTGTCCGCGCCGGCGTCGAGCACCTGCTCGACGATGCTCTCCACGTCGGCCTTGATGGCGGCGTAGTGGGCCGGCCCGTCGTACGCCTTGATCTCGATCCGGCGGTGCACGTAGCGGATGCCGCTGCGGTCACCCTCGATCCGGACGTCGCAGGAGCCGCCGTTGATGACGTTGGGCTTCGTGGTCACCTTGCCCGCGAGGTCGTACCACTCCGTGATCGCCTTGAACAGCTGGCCGTGTTGGTCGAAGTACCGCTGCACCAGATCCTTGTAGTGGTCCGCGGTGCCGCACTTCGCGATGCCGGTGAGCACCTCGGTCCAGTTGGTGTTGTTGACCCCGCCGGTGGTCACGAAGTAGGCGGCCTTGCGGTCGGCCTTGGCCTGGCGGATCGCGCGGTCGGCCAGGTCGATGGGCGGGGAGTTGCGCGCCCACGGGTTCCTGCAGGCGTCCGCGTGGCCCGGACCCGCGCCGCGGATCTCTCCGGTGCCCATGCCGGTACGGGCGAAGTTGAAGTACTCCGTGACGTTGCGGTTGTGGTTGGCGACGTACTTGCCGGCGTAGCTGAAGATCATGTCGTTGCCGGGCAGCTTGGGCACCCGGAAGTCGGCGGAGGTGTTCCCCACGCAGTTGCCCACCGGGTACGCGTGGCTGAGCTGGAGGTGGGCGGAGGTGACCGAGTCACCGGTGGCCACCAGCACGACCGGCTTGGCGGGGTTGCGCCCCGAGGGGCAGAACCGGTCCTTGCGCGCGTCGGTCAGCTCCTCGTCGCCGGCCTTCGTCGGGCAGGGCGGTCCGACCGTCGGGCTGGGCGGCGGGTTCGGCGGACCGGTCGGCGGGTCGGTGGGCGGGTCGGTGGGCGGGTCGGTCGGCGCGGTGGGAGATTCGGAGGGCGACTCGCTCGGGCTGCTGCTCGGGGATCCGCTCGGGCTGGTGGAGGGGGACCCGCTCGGGCTGCCCGAAGGTGAGCCGCTCGGGCTGCCGGACGGTGAGCCGCTCGGGCTGCTCGTCGGCGACCCGCTCGGGCTGGCCGTCGGCGACCCGCTCGGGCTGGTCGACGGCGACGTGCTGGGACTGCTCGTCGGTGAGCCGCTCGGGCTGCCCGACGGTGACCCGCTCGCGCTGGTCGACGGTGACGCGGTGGAACTGGCCGACGGCGACCCGCTCGGGCCGCCGGTGGGGCTGGGGCAGGGGGTCGGACTGCCGCTGGGTGATCGACTCGGGCTCCCGGTGGGCGCCGGGCTGTCGCTGGTCGCGACGGCCGTCGGGGCCACCGTGGCGATCGCGGCGGCCCGGGCCGCTTCGCCGGTGTCGGCCCGGTCCGGCCGCGGCGTGGCCGGGGTGCCGCCGGCCGTCGGTGTCGCGGTGGGGCAGTCCTGCGCGTCCGCATAGTCCTGCGCCAACGCGTTGCGCACGTCGGCGGGCAGTGGTGCCCCCTCCGGAACGCAGGGGTCGAACGTCCACCGGGTGAGCACCCCCCGGTAGTCGATGTCGCGGGTACAGGTGCCCGGGTCGTCGCCGGGCCCCGCCGCCACCGGCCGGACGGTCAGCGGATCGGCGGGCGTGACGGTCACATTGATGCCGACCATCAGGGTGAGCGTGGCCAGGGCCGCCAGGATCCCGGTCATGGCACCCCATGCTCTTCCGCTGCCGCGGAACGTGGATCTCATGGGCTGGCGTCTCCTTCCGAGGAGCTGCTGGATGGCGAGGCGAGCGGTTCTGGTGATCCCTCCGCCTCGCCGCGGACGCTAGCCAGGGGTGATAATTCGTCGATGAAACCGCGGTGAAGCGGGGGGACTGTGGTGCGGATACAGGCGCTGGGACCGCTCCGGATCTGGGACGGCGCGCGGTGGGCGTCGATCGCGGCGCCGCACCAACGCATCGTGCTGGCGGTACTGCTGGCCGACGCCGGACGACCGGTGCCCAGGGACCGGCTGATCCACGAGATCTGGGGTGAACGGCCGACCCGGACCGCGGCCACCGCCGTCAACGGTTACGTCATGCGCCTGCGCCGGTCGTTGCGCGCCGGCGACGCCGGCGACGTGGTCAGCCGCGCCGCCGGTTACGAGCTGGCGACCGCCGAGGACGCGGTCGACATCCAGGTCTTCGAGCGGATGGTGCGCACCGGCAAGCGGTACGTCGCCGAGGGCCGGATGGCCGACGCGGCGCGCCAGTTGTCCGGTGCCCTGGCGCTGTGGCGCGGCGCGGCCCTCGCGGACGTGCCGGCCACGCTCACCGTGTCCGCCGAGGTGGCCCGGGTCGAGCAGTTGCGCCTCACGGCCCGTGAGGAACACTTCGGCGCACGGCTGGAGCTGGGTCAGCACGCCGAGATCGTGGACGAGTTGGCCGCGCTCACGCGTGAGCATCCACTGCGCGAGCGACTCTGCCGCTACCTGATGATCTCGCTGTACCGGTGCGGACGGCGGGCGGAGGCGCTCGACGCGTACCGGCGGGTCCGGGGGGTGCTCGTCGCGGAGACCGGCATCGAGCCCGGTCCGGAACTGCGAGGCCTGGAGCACGCCGTGCTCACCGACGACCGTACGCTGGCCGCGCCCGCCGTCGCGCCGGTGATCCCGGCGCAGCTGCCGGCCGCGGTCGCCGACTTCGCCGGCCGCCACGACCTGCTCGCGAGCCTGGACTCCCTCGCGCGGCAGCGGCCCGCGCCGCCGGTGGTCGTCGCGGGTCTGGCCGGGGTCGGCAAGACGGCCCTCGCGGTGCACTGGGGACAGTCGGTACGCGACCGGTTCCCCGACGGTCAGCTCTACCTCGACCTGCGCGGGAGTTCACCCCGTCCGCCGGTCGCGCCGATGGAGGCACTCGCGCACTTCCTGCACGCCCTCGGCGTGCGGGCCGAGGAGATCCCGGCCGGGCTGGACGAGGCGGTCGGCCTGTACCGGAGCGTGACCGCCGTCCGGCGGATCCTCGTCGTGCTGGACAACGCGGAGCGACCCGACCAGGTCCGCCCGCTGCTGCCGGGCGGGCCGGGCTGCATGGTCCTGGTGACCAGCCGCGAGCAGCAGCGTGGGTTGACCGCCCGGGAGGGCGCCGTGGGACTCCACCTGGGGGTGCTGCCGCCGGACGAGGCCGCCCACCTGCTGCGGACGCTGCTACCCGGTGCGGCCGACGAGGACGCGGCGGAACTGGCCCGGCTCTGCGGTCACCTGCCCCTGGCACTGCGCATCGCCGCCGCCAACCTGCGCGCCGAGCTGACTCCGATCAGTCAGTACAACCGGCGGCTCGCCGCCGGGGACCGGTTGGCGGCGCTCGGTGTGCCCGGCGACGCCACCACCGGCACCGTCACCGCCTTCGACCTCTCCTACCAGGCACACTCGCCGGCCGCCCGCCGGTTGTTCCGGCTGCTGGGCGTCGCACCGGGGGACACGGTGACCGCACCGGCGGCGGCGGCCCTCGCCGACGTGCCGGTGGCCCAGGCCGAGGTCCTGCTCGACACCATCGCCCGGGCCCATCTGCTGGAGCGGGCCGGCCCCGGCCGCTACCGCTGGCACGACCTGGTCCGCCTCTATGCCCGACGTCGCTGCCTCGCCGAGGACACCGACCGGGAGGTGGCGATCGACCGGCTCCACCACCATTACCTGTCCACCATGGACGCGGCCGCCGGTCTGCTCTATCCGCACGTGGTACGGCTGGACCTGCCCGCGACGGTCGACGCCGCGCACCGGGTCGGGTTCGACGACCCGGCCGACGCGTCCGACTGGGTGGCGGCCGAACAGGACAACATGATCGCGGCGATCCTGGCGGCCGGACCCCGGCACCGCGAGGCGGCCTGGCGGCTGGCCGACCAGCTGCGCTGGCACCTCGACTTCACCGCCCCGTCGGCGGAGTGGCTGCCGGTCACCGAGGCCGCGCTCGGGCACGCCCGGGCGGACGCGCACCCGCTCGGGCAGGCCGCCGCGCACCTGGGCCGGGCGACGGTCCTGCTGGCCACCAGCCGATACCCGGAGGCGTTGGAGGACTTCCAGCGGGCGCTCGGGTTCGCCCGGGACGCCGGGTGGGTCGAGGGCCAGACCTGCGCGTTGAGCAACCTGGCCCACGTCTCGTTCGAGACCGGCCGGTTGGACCTGGCCGCCCGGCACAGCCTGGAGGCACTGGAGCTGGACACCCGGATCGGCCGGACCGCCGGCCAGCTCGCCCGGCTGGCCAACCTCGGCAACATCCGCCTCCAGCAGGGCCGACTGGCCGAGGCCATCGCGTACTGCGAGCGGGTCGTCGCGCTGGAGAGCACGATCGGCGAGTGGCAGGGGCAGGGCACCGCCCACGGCTGCCTGGGGGAGGCCCATCTGCTGCTCGGACGCCACGAGGAGGCACTGACCTACCTCTCGGTGGCGTTGGCCACCCACCGCCGGGCCGGGGCGCGCAGCTGCGAGGCGGACACCCTGCGCCTGCTGGCCTCCGTGCGCGCGGCGACCGGTCACGTCGAGGAGGCCCAGGGCCTGGCCACCGAGGCGTTACGGATAACCCGCGAGGTCGGTGACCGCTGGGTCGAGGCCCAGGTCCTGATCGCCCAGGCCGACCTGGACCTGCGTACCGGCGACGCCGACCTCGCCGTCGCGCACCTGCGGCAGGTCCTCGCGCAGTCCCGTGGGGACGGCGACCGGCACACCGAGGCGCAGGCGCTGATCGGCCTGGCGCGGGCCCACCGGCTGCGCGGCGTCGCCGGGACGACCGAGTCCCGGGCTTACGCGGTGCAGGCGACCGGCGTCTGCCGGGAGTTCGGTTACGACCTGTTGGAGCGCAACGCCTCGGCGCTGGCCGGGTCCTGAGGTGTCGACGTCACCTGCGGTCGTCGTCCCGGGTGGGGATCTGCTGACGCTGCTCCAGCGCGTCCGCCGGGTTGGCGTCGGCCGGCAACGACGTCACGTCCTCCAGCGTGCTCGCCGGTAGGGAGCCCTGCTCGGCCAGGTCGGCCTCGGACGCCTCCGCGTCGACGTCGCCCGACATCCGGTCCGGTGGCCCGTCGTCGATGGCGTCCTGCCGCTGCTCCACGGCGTCGGCCTCCGGCGGCCGGCGCAGCGGGTCGTCCTGGTAGGTGCTCACGAGGGGCCTCCTGCCCGGTGGCGTCCAGCACGCCACCCGGCCGCTGCCTACCCGCTGTCGCCCCGCGCACGCCTGGCCGCGGGCGGGGCGAGCGTACCGAGACCCGTCGATGCATGCCAGGGCTTTTGCCATTGAAACAAAAAGATGGTCATATCTCGACTAAAGATGGCGCTGTCACGAAGATGTGGTGATGCGCCGTCCCCGCTCAGTTCCCCGCCGGCCGATCTCCGGCCTGCTCGCGCTCGTCGTCGTGGCGCTCGTCCTCCTCGTGCCCGCCGGTCCGGTCTCGGCCCACGGTTCGCTGGCGATGTCCACGCCGGCCCCGGGTGCCAGCGTGGCCCAGCCGTTGACCGAGGTGTCGCTCTACTTCACCGAGAAGGTGGCGCCCAACGCGTACCTCACGGTCACCGCCCCGGGCGGCGGTCGTGTCGACGGTGGGTGGAGATATGGTGAGCCGAAGCCGCTGGATCGGCCCGTCCGGGAGTACTTCCTGGTCAACGGGACGTTCGAGCCCCGCGAGTACACCACGGGTTTCCCGGCGGTGGTGAGGGTCGCCCACCTGCCGGCCGTCGGGCAGTACACGGTGAGCTACCTGTCGCTGGCCTCCGACGGCGAGCCGGTCCGGGGCACCCTGACGTTCCGCTACACCGGCCGGGCGACTCCGCCGCCCGCCGGCTGGAGTCCGCCCACCGACCAGCCGGACCCGGCGCTGGTGACGGCCGCCGCGCAGCACGAGACCTCCGGTCACGGACCGGAGGGGCAGACCACCGCCGCCGCCGCGCCGGTGGTGTCGTCGGCGCCGACCCCGGCCGTAGCCGGTCCGCCGGCGTCGGACGAGGGCGGCCCCGGCCTGCTCGCCTGGGGCGGCGCGGTGGCGCTGGCGGCGGTGCTGGCCGGGCTCCTGCTCCGGCGGCGCCGGCCGGCTCCGGTGCGCCGGCTCACCGGGCGCTCCCGTGCCCCGGGGGCCGCACCGCGTCGCGGCGGCGGTGCTGGCCGGGCGCGTCCGGCCGGGCGCGGCGGGACGGGCCGCCGCACCGGCACCGGGAGTACGAGGCAACCCACGGCCACGACGAGGAAGGGCGGCGCGGCCGGCGCCGCCGACGCCGGGTCGACGGCCACCCGGAAGACCGCGCCGGCGGCCGCTCCGCCCGACGGTGACCGGGCGGCGGTCGTACCCGTCGACGGGCCGGACCTGTCGGCCGCGGGGCCGACCTTCGGACCGCGGACGAGCAACACACGTCTCGCGCTGGTCGTCGGTGCGGTGGTGGTGGCCCTGCTGGCCGGGTTCGGGTTGGGGCGGACCGGCACCGGCGAGCGGGTCGCGACCGGCGGGCCGGCCGGCCCGGCGGCCGGCAGCGGGGACCCCGACCAGGCGCGGGCGGCCTCGGCGGGGGACGGGCACCAGCACGTGGCGGGTACCGGACCGCACACCCACCCGGGTGACGGCGCCGGCCAGAATCAGGTCGCCGGGACGGCGGTCAGCGCGGCCGGCTACACGATGCGGCCCGTGCGGCGGACCCAGCCGGCCGGCGCGGGCGCGGACTACCAGTTCCGCGTCGTGGGCACCGACGGGCAGCCGGTGACGCGCTTCGTCACCGTCCACGACAAGCCGTTGCACC
Organism: Micromonospora endolithica; assembly: GCF_003626595.1. Classification (GTDB taxonomy): domain Bacteria; phylum Actinomycetota; class Actinomycetes; order Mycobacteriales; family Micromonosporaceae; genus Micromonospora; species Micromonospora endolithica. The sequence continues at coordinate 340,775 of NZ_RBAK01000004.1, forward strand.
TGATCGTGGTCGGCCGTGATCTCGACGGCTACCAGCATCTGCATCCGACCATGGCCCCGGACGGCACGTGGACCGTCCCGCTGGCGTTGACCCGGGCCGGCAGCTACCGCGTCTACGCCGACTTCTCGGTCGCCGGTCCGGACGGCGGGCCGGTGCCGCTGGTGCTCGGCGTCGACCACCACGTGCCGGGCGCGTACGCCCCGGTCGCGCTGCCACCGGCCGGGCCGCGGGCGACGGCCGGGCCCTACACGGTGGCGATGGGCGGCACCCCGACTGCCGGTGTGACGGTGCCGCTGGACTTCCGGGTCAGCCCCGCCGGGACGCCCGACCCGGTGGCGTTGCAGCGCTACCTGGGCGCGTACGGGCACCTGGTCGTGGTCCGCGAGGGCGACCTGGGCTACGTGCACGTGCACCCCGAGTCGGAACTCGTCGACGGCGCGGTCCGGTTCTGGCTGACCGCACCGAGCGCGGGCCGGTACCGGGCGTTCCTCGACTTCCAGGTCGACGGCGCGGTGCACACCGCGGCGTACACGGTCGACGTGCCCTGACCAGGCTGCGGCGACCGTCCGGCCGCCCCGCGAGCGCGGGCGGCCGGACGGCCGGGGATCAACTCCCGGCGGGAGCCGGCGAGACCGGCACCGCAGGGCGCCGCCGGCGGGCGACCGCGCCGAGGAGCGTGTCCACGACGAGGAAGCCGAGCACTGTGACGCCGAACCAGGGCAGCGCCCAGCCGAGCGCCACGGTGGCCGGCACCGCGAGCAGCAGCACCCACCACGGCAGCCCGCGCACCCCGCCCCGGGCGGGCGGGGTGCCCACGGGGGCCCGGCGGTCGGTGCGGGTCGGCCGGCGCTGCCACCACATCCGGTAGCCCCACACGATCACGCAGAGCAGGCCGAGGGCGAGCCCGGCGAGCAGGATCTGGTTGACCGGGCCGAACAGCACGCCCATGTGGGCCTGGATGCCCAGGCTGCTCAGCCGGGCGAGCAGCGGCCAGTCGGCGAAGTCGCTGCGCGCGGTGACGGTGCCGGCGGTGGGGTCGACGGCGACCCGGTCCCGGGCGACCGGCCAGGTGTTGTCGGTCTGCGCGACGGTCCACGCGGCGCCGAGGTCCCCAGGGACGATCTCCACCGGGCCGGACAGGCCGGCGCCGCGCGCGGACGCCAGCACCCGGTCGTACGCCGCCGGATCCTCCGCGGCGGCGGACGAGGGGCCGCCGTGCTGGTGTTCCCCGCCACCGGCCGCCGGGGGCGTACCGTCCAGAGTGGTGGAGATCGCCGGCGTGCCGGCGCGCAGGCTGTCCAGTCCGGCACTGAAATTCGCCCCGGCGTAACGGGACCAGGTCAGGCCGGTGGCCGACAGGAAGATCAGGCCGACGGCGAGCCAGACCCCTGTGGTGGCGTGCCAGCCCCGGGTGCGTCGTACCCCCTTGCCGGCGGACAGGTCGGGCACCACCAGGTGCCGCATCCGGGAGCGGGGGGCGGCGCGGCGACGCCACCACAGGACCACCCCACCGAGGACCAGCACCCACAGCCAGCTGGCGGCGATCTCCGAGTAGTGCCGGCCGACCTCGCCCAGGTGCAGGTTCCGGTGCAGGTCGTCCAACCAGGTGGTGGCCGGGGTGGAACCGAACCACGTGGTCAGCTGACCCTTGACCTCGCCGGTGTAGGGGTCGACGTAGACGGTGTGCTGCCGGTCGCCCAGGTCGGGCTGGGAGAACACCACCCGGGTGGTCTTCTCGCCGGTGCCGGGCCGCACCCCGGCGAGGGCGCCGTCGGGGTGCGCGGTGCGGGCGGCGGCGACCTGCTCGGCGAGTGACCGGGGCTGGCCGCCGACCGTGGCGACGGTGAGCTGGTCGCCGTAGAGCACCTGGTCCAGCTGGGGGCTGACCGTGTAGGCCAGCCCGGTCAGCGCCGCCACCACCAGGAACGGGGCGACCAGGATCCCGGCGTAGAAGTGCAGCCGGACCAGCAGGGCCGCGAAGGGTGTGGCACGGCGCGCCGGCCGTACCGGGTCCGCCGGGGCGGAGGGAAGGTCCGGCGGGCGATCACCGGGCAGATCGGTCACGGACATCGACTACTCCGATCGGAGATGGAGGTTTTGGTGCGGAGCTCGTGCCCGTCGAGCCGTCGGCGGCCCGGTCGCCGACTCCCGGTCGAATAGTCGGCTCAGGACCTCGGAAAGTTCCGGACCGGCTGAGCGGATCCGTCCGGCTCCCGGATCGGGGCGCCGGCCGCGGTCAGGACGACCGGCGCCGGCGCAGCAGCAGGACGATCCCGGCGACCATCACCGCCACCAGGAGGACTCCACCGCCGACCAGGACCAGCGGGCCGGGCCCTTCCGTGGCGCCGGTCGAGGAGGCGGGGCTGGGCGACCCGGGGGCGGCCGACGTCGCCGGTGCCGCGGAGGTGACCGGCGCGGTCACCTCGGGGCTCGCGGTGACCGTCGGGTCGGCGACGGTGAACCGGTAGGAGCCCTGCACGGGGTGCCCGTCGGTGGAGACCACCCGGTAGGCGACGGTGTAGGTCCCGTTGGACAACGGTTCGTCGATCGTGACGGTGCCGGTCGTGCCCTTGACGGCGGGTTCGCCGGTGGGGATCCGGCGCTGGGCGGCGTCGGACACGGCGATGGTGGTGAAGGCCGGGTCCAGCTTCTGCATGAACCGCAGGGTGACCATGGTCGGCGCGGCGGTGAGCCGGGCGTCCCGGGCCGGGGTGGCGGCCTGCAGGGTGTTGTGCGCGGCGGCCGGTGCGGCCGGTACGAGCAGCAGCGCCATCGCGGTCAGGGTGGCGGCGAGCAGGCCGGCGACGCTCGGGCGGGTGCGGGTGGGCATGGGTCTCCTTCGGTCAGCCGAGCAGTTGCCGGCCGATCCAGCCACCGGGCGGGCAACCCGGAGGGATCGCGAAGACGGCCGAGCCGATCGGGGTGGTCCACTCGTTGAGCAGGTCCCGCTCGGCCAGCCGGCGTTGGATGGGCAGGAACTGTCGGGCGATGTCGGCCTGGTAGGAGGCGAAGACCAGACCGCTGTCCGCGGTGCCGTCCGCGGTGGGTACGCCGTCGTAGTTGTACGGGCGGCGCAGGATCCGCAGCCGGTCGTCGGTGACGTGGGCGCGGGTGAGGTGCGAGAAGTCCGGGATGACGGTGAGCCCGTCCGGGCCGAGGGCGGCGAAGTCGGGTTCGTCGTGCTCGCCGGTGCCGGTCAGCGGGGCGCCGGTGCCGACCCGGCGGCCGACGGCCACCTCCCGGTCGGCGCGCCCGAGCAGGTCCCAGGTCTCCAGGTTCATGCTGATCCGCCGTACCACCAGGGTGGTGCTCTCGCGCAGCCAGTCCGGTCCGTCCGGTACCCACACCGCGGTGTCCAGCGGCACTCCCGGCTTCGGGTTGGCGGTGCCGTCGAGCTGGCCGAAGAGGTTGCGCTGGGTCCGGCCCGGCTCGGCGCCGGCCGCCCGGCGGAATCCCTGCTGCACCCACCGCACCGTGGCGAAGGGGCGGCTGTCCTTCACCAGGACCCGCTGGGCGTGCACGACGGTGAGCGGGTCGTCGGCGCAGATCTGCAACAGCAGGTCCCCGCCGGACCAGCGGGACTGGAGCCGGTCGACGCGGAACGGCGGGAGGTCGACCACCGAGTCCGGTCGCCGGTCGTCGCGCCCGGCAGCCCGGTAGAGGCCGGGGCCGAAGCCGAAGGTGACGGTGAGCCGGGCGGGCAGCAGGCCCAGCTCCGGTTCGGTGTCGGCCAGGGCGGGGCGGCCCTGGGTGAGGCGGGCGGCGTCGTCGGACAGCAACCGCAGCATCCGCCCCAGCGCCGCCCGGTCGGTGCCCGACCGCAAAGTGAACGCCACGAACGCCGCGTGGGCCTGCGGCTCGGTGGCCACCCCGGCCTGCCGGGGACCGTGGAACGGCTCCACAGCGCTGCCGACCTGCGCCACCGGCGCCGCCTCGGCGGGGCGTACGCCCGGGGTGTCGGGGCGGGCGGCGGTGACCGTGGCGGCACCGGCCAGCGCGCCCCCGGCGGCCAGCGCGCCGCCGGTGAGCAGGCCGCGCCGGCTCACCGGCCGGGCGTCGGACGTGCCGGTCATGCCGCCGGGCTCATGCTCATCCCCGGGGTGGCGGACGTGCCCGGCATCGGCTGGCCGTGGCCGGGGGCGTAGCTCTCCTGCGCGCCGGTGAACGGCTTCGCCACCGCGGTGAAGGTCTGGGTGCGGCCGTCGGCGAAGGTGAGCGTGAAGGCGACCTCGTCGCCGGCCTTCACCGGCTGGGCGAGGTTCATCAGCATCAGGTGGTCGCCGCCGGGCTCCAGGGCGTGCGCGCTCCTGGCCTTGATCACGATGCCGCCCGGCTTGGCCCGCATGACCATCTTCCCGTCTTCCATGGCCATCTCGTGCAGTTCCATCGGCGACACCTCGGTCGACGCGGCGGTGAGGGTGACGTCGGCGTCGCCGTCGTTGACCAGCGTGCCGAACGCCGCGGTCATGCCCGTGTCGGCGGCCTTCACCCAGGGGTCACGGATGCCGAGCACCCCGGCGGCGGCGCTCGCCGACGCCGAGGCCGTGGTCGACGGGGCGTTCGTGCCGGGCGACGGGTCGGCGGACGAGCCGCAGCCGGCGGCGGCCAGGGCCAGGATCGCGGCGGTGAGCAGTGCCGCCCGGTGCGGGAGTCTGCGGGTGCTGGGCATGGAGGGTCCTCTCGGTGACCGATGTCGGGTGGCTGGTCGGTGGCGGCGGACGCGCGGGGCGACCGGCGTCGTGGAGCGGGGGTGATGCTCAGGCGGCGGTGCGGTCCCGGTGGCGGGCCGTGCCCGGGTGCGGCGGGGGAAGCAGCCGCAGGCCGGGCGCGGGCACCTCGTCCTCGACGTGGATGCGCCAGCGGGGTTCGTCCTCGACGCCGCGGGGGGTGGGGCCGCCCGGACGCAGGCCGGGGCGGGACATGGCCACCACGATGGCGTAGCCGAGCAGCAGGAACGCGTGGCTGACCAGCCGGGTCGTGTCGACCCGGCCGGTGACGAGGTCGTTGACCGACAGCAGCACCAGGGTGGCGACGAACGCGCTCAGCATCGGCAGCAGCCCGGTCGGCGGGGTGCGCCGGGCCGCCACGAAGAGGAAGCCCGCGCCGACCGCGACGTTCCACGCCGCCGCCTCGTGCCACAGGTGCCCGGACGCGAGCGGACCGCCGGCGTGCAGGTGTGGGCCGGCGGCGGCGCGGCCGACCTGTGCCAGCCCCAGCACCACCTGGATCGCCCCGACCAGCCCGAGCGTGGCCCGCAGCGTGAGCAGCAGCCGGGCCCGGCGGGAGCGGCGGGCCCGGGTGGGCAGCGCGTCCAGGATCACCCCGGTGAGGTCCGGACCCGGCGCGCTGACCGACAGCCGGGCCCGCCGGGTCACCGAGGCCGCCCGGTCGAACCACTCCCGGCAGTCGCCGCAGCCGGCCAGGTGACGGTCCGCCCCGGCGCGCTCCTCGGGGCTCTCCTCCCCGTCCAACTGCGCCGACAACACCTCACGCCACTGTTCGCACCCCATGTACCGGTAGTCGGTCCTCGGGTGCCGATGGTTCCCGCGAGTTGATCGGAGACGCCGGCCACCTCGCGGGACGCCTCAGCCGGCGGTGGATCCGCCCCGCCGCTCGGCCCGCCGGTCCCGGCTGTCCACGGCGGCGACGAGGTCCTCCCGGGCGCGGGCCACCCGGGACCGGATCGTGCCGACCGGGCAACCGCACACCTCCGCCGCCTCGGCGTAGGACAGGCCGAGGACCTGGGTGGCGACGAACGCCTCCCGCCGCTCGGCGGGTAGACCGGCGATCAGACGCTCCAGCACCACCTGCCGGTCGAATCCGTCCCGGGCCAGGTCCGGGGAGTCGTACCGGTCGGACATCGGCACCGTGCGTGGGCGGGACGTCCCGGCTCGCACGTGGTCGACGGCCGTCCGGCGGGCGATCGTCAGCAGCCACGTCCGGGCCGAGGAACGCCCGGCGAACGAGGGCAGCGCCCGCACCGCGCGCAGGAAGGTCTCCTGGGTCAGGTCGTCCGCCTCCGCCGGGGAGATCAACACGGCCAGGAACCGCCGCACCTGCTGCTGGGTGGCCCGGATGAAGCGGGAGGCCGCGTCGCGGTCACCCCGACCGGCTGCCAGGGCCCACGCGGTGATCTGCGCGTCGTCCGTCACGCCGGCACCTCCAGGTGGGGGATCGTCGTAACGACGGCCCGTAGTAGTGGCTCGGCGGTAGCGTACGGCATGCGGCGCGGCGCTCCCACGGGTTCGGTCAACCCTCGATGCGGGTGATGTTGCGGATCTTGTTGGAGGCGTCCAGGGCGGCCACCTTGTACGCCTCGGCCAGGGTGGGGTAGTTGAACACCGCGTCGACGAGGTAGTCGACGGTCCCGCCGCAGCCCATCACCGCCTGTCCGATGTGGACGATCTCGGTGGCCCCGGTGCCGAACACGTGCACGCCGAGCAGGCGGCCGTCGCTCGGCGACACCAGCAACTTCAACATGCCGTACGAGTCGCCGACGATCTGGCCGCGGGCCAGCTCGCGGTAGCGGGCCACGCCCACCTCGAACGGCGTCGACCGTTCGGTCAGCGCCTCCTCGGTCTGCCCGACGAAGCTGATCTCCGGGATCGTGTAGATGCCGATCGGCTGCAACTCGTGCATCTCCCGGACCGGCTCCCCGCAGGCGTGCTGCGCGGCGAGCCGACCCTGTTCCATCGACGTGGACGCCAGTGCGGGGAAACCGATCACGTCGCCGACGGCGTAGATGTTGTCCACCGCGGTCCGGTAGTTCGCGTCGACCGCGATCCGGCCCCGGGCGTCCGCCTCCAGTCCGGCCGCCGGCAGTCCCAGGTCGTCGGTCTGGCCCTGGCGGCCGGCCGAGTACATGACGGTGTCCGCGACGATCTTCTTGCCGCTCTTGAGGATGCACAGCGCCGCCGTGGGGTGCTTCTCCACGGCGGCCACCTCCTCACCGAAGCGGAAGGTCACCGAGAGGTCGCGCAGGTGGTACTTGAGCGACTCGACGATCTCCTCGTCGCAGAAGTCGAGCATCCGGTCGCGCCGCTCCACCACGGTCACCTTCGTGCCGAGCCCGGCGAACATCGACGCGTACTCCATCCCGATCACGCCGGCCCCGACCACGACCATGCTGCGTGGCACGGCCTCGAGGTTGATGACGCCGTCGGAGTCCACGATGGTCCGTTCGTCGAAGTCGACGCTGTCCGGTCGCGCCGGGCGGGTGCCCGCGGCGATGATGATCTTGTCGAAGGTGACCCTCGACTCGCGCCCGGAACCACCGTCGACCCAGACCGAGTGGGCGTCCGCGAAGCGGCCCGTCCCGGTGATCATCGCCACGTGGTTGCGCGCCAACTGGTTGCGGATGACATCGGTCTGCCGGCTGATCACGTGCTGCGTACGGGCGGCCAGATCGCTGACCGTGATGTCCTCCTTGACGCGGTAGCTGCTGCCGTAGAGGTCCCGTTGGCTCAGCCCGGTCAGGTAGAGCACCGCCTCGCGCAGGGTCTTGGAGGGGACCGTGCCGGTGTTGATGCACACTCCGCCGATCATGTCGCGGCGGTCCACCACGGCGACCCGTCGGCCGAGTTTGGCCGCCGCGATCGCCGCCTTCTGACCGCTCGGTCCGGAGCCCAGCACCACCAGGTCGTAGTCATACACGGATACCAGCCTCGCAACTGATCGCCGCCGACGCCAGACCCGCCCGGCCGGCGATGTCGCCCGGCGCGGCCGGGTGTACGGCACGGCGCGCCAGCGGCGCGGGCTACCGCTGCCAGGCGTCGATCGCGCGGACGGCGTCGCGGGTCACCCGGTCCAGGACGGCGGGATCACCGCTGGTGCCCTCCCAGCCCTGGTCGCCGAGCACGGTGACCACCTCGTCGCTGCGGACGACGGCGATCTGGCTGGTCGCGGTGCCGCCGGTGGGCTCGCCGTTCAGGCTCGTCTGCGGCCAGGTCCGGGTCACCAGCACCGCCTCGTCGCCGATGCCGGGCAGGGCCTCGACCTTGACCTTGATGGTGCTGTCGCCCCGGGTGTAGGAGGGGCACGCCTTGACGGCGGCGTCGAGCCGCCGCAGGTAGGCCGGGGCGCCGTCGGCGGAGAAGGTGAAGAGGGTCTGGTGGATGATGCCCTGCGGGACGTTGCTGTCCGGCTCGCCGGGCTTCTTGTAGGTGACGGTCATCGCCGCGGCGGCGGTCACCTGCCGGCCGCCGGTGCCGAACTCTTCGGCACACAACGTCGGCAGGGCCTGCTCGACCGGCGTCGCGCGGCGCGGCATCCTCAATAGTTCCTCCGGCAGCTCGACGAACGCCGAGGTCGGGATGGTCACCGTGGTCGGCGCGGAGGCCGACGGCGTGCCGGTGGGGTCGGCGGTCGCCGACGCGGTCGCCGGTGCGGTGGTGGCCGGGGGTGCCGGGGCGGCCGGTTCCTCGCCGGTGGTGCAGGCGGCGGAGAGCGCGACGGTGCCGAGCAGCGGCAGCACCAGCGCGATCCCCCTCCGCGCTCGGCCGGCCGAGTGTGGCGTACAGCGGCTCATGGTCACCCCTCGTCTCCGGTCCTGCCCGGAGACGTTCCCGGTGCCGGGCCGGCCGAAACGGGCGACCGTCAGCGGCGCAGGGTGGCGGACGGCGACTCACCGAAACGGGCGCGGTAGTCCCCGGCGAAGCGGCCCAGGTGGACGAAGCCGTGCCGCACCGCGACGGCGGTCACCGAGGTGCCGGGACCGGCCGCGCGCAGCGCCTGGTGCACCGCGTCGAGGCGGCAGACCCGCAGGTACGCCGTCGGCGTGGTCCCCAACTCGCGACGGAAGCACTCCTGCAGCGTGCGTACGCTCACGCCCAGTGCCTCCGCGACGTCCCCGACGGTCAGCGCCTCGCCGTGGTGGTCCCGGATCAGGCCGCGAGCCCGGCGGACCAGGCGCCCGCTCCCCGGGTGGTGCGCCGGCTCGGCGAGCAGGTCGCTGTGGTTGTGCCGGTGGGCCAGCAGCAGCTTCCCGATCAGCCCCTGCTCGAAGCGGGCGGCGACCTGCGGGTGGTCCAGGAGGGACGCGCCGGCGGGCTGGGACAACTCGTCGGCGAGGAAGGTCAGGGCCCGGGTCCACGCCTGCGCCCCGGGCGTACCCATGGTCATCCCCAGGTCGAAGCGGACCGGCCCGGTCACCGGGCGACCAAGCAGCCGGGCGAGTTCCCGCTCCACCGCACGCCGGTCGGCGTAGAAGATGCGGTGCGGCGACGCCTCGGACCACCGCATGTCCGAGGCGTCGTCGGGGGAGAGGACGGAGGCGACGCCCGGCGTCGAGGTCACCGTGCCGCCGCCGTGCCGCACCACCGTGCCACCCGTGCGGGGGACCTGCACCAGGTAGAAGGTCTCCAGGGGACCGGGCCGGATCCGTACCGCCCGTCCGTAGTCGAGGTCGACGACGCCGACGCCGCCCACCCGGTGGGCCCGCATCCGCAGCCGGACGTCGCGCACCCCGGCCCGGGGGGTGAGCCGGTGCGGACAGAAGACCTGGGCGACCGCCACGCGGGCCTGCTCGACGTCGTCCGTCCTGATCGACACGGCGTCCACGTGCACCTCCCGACGGACCGACGGTGGCCGGGCGTTCCGATGTGTCGACCCTAGGGCGCGACGGTGACCAACGGTGCGCAAGAGCCGCCGACCCGACAGCGGATGCCTCGGTGGGCGGCACCAGCCGGCCCGGTCGCGTGCCGCGGACAACTCCCGCGCTCAGCGGATAGCGGCCTCGCCGCCGGGCTTCCTAGCCTGTGGATCGGCGTCGACGAATTCGTCGTCGCGGTTCCGCTCCGGCCAGCGGATCACCCTCTCGGAGGCTGCCATGAGAATCGCCATCGTCGGCGCGGGATTCGCCGGACTCGGCGCGGCCAAGGTGCTGCGGCAGAGCGGATTCGACGTCACCGTGTTCGAGAAGGCCCCGGACGTCGGCGGGGTGTGGAGCCGCACCCGGCGCTACCCGGGGCTGTCCACCCAGAACAACCGGGACACCTACCACTTCTCCGACCTGCCGATGCCCTCGCACTGGCCGGAGTGGCCGACCGGCGAGCAGGTCCAGCAGTACCTGGAGAGCTACGCGGACACGTTCGGGCTGCGCGACGTCGTACGGCTGTCCACCGAAGTGGTCGCCGCGGAACTCGTGGCCGACGAGACCGAGTGGTCGATCGGGTCCCGGCCGGCGGGTGGCGGGGAGCCGGCGACCTGGGAGCGGTACGACCACCTGGTCGTCGCCAACGGCATCTTCTCCGAGCCGTTCATCCCGGCCTTCCCGGGTCGGCAGGAGTTCACCGCCGCCGGTGGACGTGTCCTGGCCGCCGGGGAGTTCCACGACGTCGAGGCGGCGCGGGGCAGGAACGTGCTCGTGGTCGGGTACGGCAAGTCGTCCTGCGACGTGGCGGTCCCGGTCAGCGACGTCGCCGCGCACACCGACGTGGTCGCCCGGGGCCTGCTCTGGAAGATGCCGAAGAAGCTCGCCGGGCGGCTCAACTACAAGTACCTCACGCTCACCCGGCTGGGGGAGGGCCTGTTCCGGTACCTCGACCCGAAAGGCGTCGAGCGGTTCCTGCACGGTCCCGGAAACGGTCTGCGCCGCGGCATGCTGGACAGCATCGGGGCGGTCGCGACCCGGCAGCTCAAGCTGCGCGAGCTGGGACTGGTGCCGGACGGCAGCTTCGAGGACATCGCCCGGAGCACGGTCAGCCTGGCGACCGAGGGCTTCTTCGAGCGGGTCGCCGACGGTCGGATCACCGTGCACCGGGACCAGGTGATCGGCGAACTCCTGGTCGACGCCGGGCGACCGGCCGCCCGTCTCACCGACGGCACGGTGCTCGCGGCGGACCTGGTGATCTGCGGCACCGGTTTCCGCCAGCGGGTGCCCTTCTTCGACGAGACCCTGCACGCCCGGCTGGAGGACGGCGCGGGCAACTTCGCGCTCTACCGGCACATCCTGCCGATCGACGTGCCCCGGCTGACCTTCGCCGGTTACAACTCGTCCTTCTTCAGCCCGTTGAGCGCGGAGATGGCGGCGGTCTGGACCGCCGCTCACCTGCGCGGCGGGGTGACCCTGCCGTCCCGCGAGCGGATGCGGGAGGACGTCCGCCGGCGGCTGGCCTGGATGGTGGAGCGGACCGACGGGCGGCACGCGAGGGGCACGAACATCATCCCGTTCTCGATGCACAACATCGACGAGCTGCTCGACGAACTCGGGCTCAACGTCGGCCGGCTGACCCGGGCCCGGCAGTGGCTGCTGCCGGTCGACCCGCGCTCCTACCGGGGGGTGACCGCGCGCATGCTCGCGCGTACCGGCGGATCGGTGCGGCGATCCGCGGTCGGCGACCCGGTCTGACGGCCCCGCGCCGATCTCACCACGCGCAGGGGGCGTAGTCCTTCAGGAAGCAGCCGTAGAGATCCTCGCCCTGCTCGCCGCGGACGATCGGGTCGTAGACCCGGGCCGCACCGTCGACCAGGTCCAGCGGGGCGTGGAAGCCGGCGTCCGCCAACCGCATCTTCGTCGGGTGCGGGCGCTCGTCGGTGATCCAGCCGGTGTCGACGCTGGTCATCAGGATGCCGTCGGTCAGCATCTCCTGCGCGCTGGTGCGGGTCAGCATGTTCAGCGCGGCCTTGGCCATGTTGGTGTGCGGGTGCCCCGGTCCCTTGTAGCCGCGCCCGAACTGCCCCTCCATCGCCGACACGTTCACCACGTACTTGCGCCGCGCCGGCGCCGCGGCCATCGCCGACCGCAGCCGACTGACCAGCACGAACGGCGCGGTGACGTTGCACAGTTGCACCTCGAGCAACTCCACCGGGTCCACCTCCTGCACCCGCTGCACCCAGCTGTTGACCGGGTCGAGGTCGGGCACCAGCCCGCCGGCGTCGATCGCGGTCGACGCCGCGATCCGCGCCGGCGAGGCGGAACCGCTGGTCAGCGCCAGCGCGGTGAGCGCGTGCGGGCTGAGCGCGGCCGACTGCGGCCCGCCGGTCAGGCCGCCGGCCGCGCCCCGCTGGCCGTCCGGCTTGGCGAACGTGACGATCTCCGGCAGCGGGCCCTCCGGCAGCGCCGCGGCCTCGGCGGCGACCAGGTGCGCGTACGCCCCGGGGGAGCGCCGGACGGTCTGCGCCGCGTTGTTGATCAGGATGTCGAGCGGTCCCTGCTCGGCCACCGAGTCGGCGAGGGCGATCACCTGGGCGGGGTCGCGCAGGTCGATCCCGACGACGCGTAGCCGGTGCAGCCACTCCCCGCTGTCCGGCATCGCGGCGAACCGGCGCACCGCGTCGTGCGGAAACCGGGTGGTGACGGTGGTGTGCGCGCCGTCGCGCAGCAGCCGCAGCGCGATGTACATGCCGATCTTGGCCCGGCCGCCGGTGAGCAGGGCCCGCCGGCCGGTCAGGTCGGTACGGGCGTCCCGGCGCTCCCGGTTGAGCGCGGCACACGGCGGGCAGAGCTGGTGGTAGAAGGCGTCCACCTCCCGGTAGCGCTGCTTGCACACGTAGCAGCCGCGCGGGTGGTGCAGGAACCCGGCCGTGGTGCCCTCGGTGGGGGAGGCCAGCGGGATGCCCTGGGTCTCGTCGTCGATCCGGCCCGGCGCCCCGGTGGCGGTGGCCTCGGTCACCGCCCGGTCGGCCGCCGCGACGGCGTCCCGCCGCTCCTCGCGCCGCCGCTGCTTGATCACCTTGTAGAGCCGTGCGGTGGCCCGCTGCACCCGGACCACGTCCGGGTGATCGGGTGGCAGCTCCTCCAGGGCCTCGAACACGCTGAGACAGATCTCCAGCCGGCTCTGGTCGATGCCGTTCCGACCGCTTTCCGTACCAATGTCCGCCGTCATACTGTCGCGTCTCATCCCGTTCCCGGCGCCGGTCCCTTCCCGGCAAACCCCACGTCCGACCCGGCACTGTACGCACCGTAGGGGACCCGCCGCACCTCCCGGCGCGCGCCGGCCCGCGGGCGACGCCGCCCGACGCGCGACCGGACGGCGTCGACCCGGGCTACGGGCACGGCAGGACGGCGTCGACGACCCGCTGGGGCGGTCAGTCGTCGTCCTCGACCGCCACCGGTTCGCCGCCCACGCAGCGCACCTTGAGTTCGAGTTCGCCGTCCGGCCCGACGAAGGCGACCTCCACGTCGTCGTCCGGCCCCCGGTCGACGTCGGCGACCCGGTAGCCCGGCGCCGGGGTCCAGGAGACCAGCCGTACCCCGCCCGGCGCGCACTCGGCCACCGCGCTGCCGCCGGCGGTGGCGAAGGCCCGACGGTGCCCGGCCGGTACGGAGCCGGTCGGCGACGGCGAGGTCACGGAGCCGGTCGGCGACGTCGCGGGGCCGGTCGCGCCCGGCGACGGCGACCCGCCGGCCCCGGGGGTGGCCGGCGGTGGCGAGGCCAGCGCGCGCTCGACCTCCGACTGGCTGAGCACCCCGCCCGGCGTACCGGTGATGCTCTCGCCCACCAGGCGGATCGCGGCCACCCCGATCAGGGTGGCGACGGCGGCGGTGGCCAGCCAGCCGGCCACGGCGAGAAACGAACGGCGGCGCATCCCGCGAGTCTTCCCGATCCGAGGTTGGGCCGAGCCCTGGACCCGGCTAAGGGAGGGTTAACGTCCCGGCCGTTCCGGCCACCGGCGGTTAGCCTGCCACCTGTGGCCCGCCTGCTGCTCGTCGAGGACGACCTGACCATCCGTACGCCGCTGCTGCGGGCGCTGCGCGAACGGGGACACGCGGTGGCCGCCGCCTCGACCGCGATGACCGGCCTGCGGGACGCGCTGGACGACCGGCCCGACCTGGTCGTGCTCGACCTCGGGCTGCCCGACCTGGACGGCCGGGAACTGCTACGGATGCTCCGCGCGGTCAGCGCCGTGCCGATCATCGTGGCCACCGCCCGCGACGACGAGACCGAGATCGTCCGGGTGCTCGACGCCGGCGCGGACGACTACCTGGTGAAACCCTTCACCGCCGCGCAGCTCGACGCGCGGATCCGGGCGGTACTCCGGCGCGGCACCGGGCCCGCCCAGGACGACCCGGCTCTGGTGGTCGGCGGGTTGCGGATCGACGCCCGGTCGCGACAGGTCACCCTGGACGGCACGCCGGTCGAGCTGACCCCGCGCGAGTTCGACCTGCTGCACCACCTCGCCGGCCGGCCGGGCCAGGTGGTGACCAAGCGGGAGTTGCTCGCCGAGGTGTGGCGGATCCCGTACGGGGGCGCCGACAAGACCGTGGACGTGCACCTGTCCTGGCTGCGCCGCAAGCTCGGGGAGAACGCCCAGGAGCCGCGCTACCTGCACACCGTGCGGGGTGTCGGGGTCCGGCTGGAGGCGCCGGGGGGCGTCGGATGAGGGCCCGCCTGGCGGTGCTGGTCGCCGCGGTCAGCGTCCTCACCCTGCTCGCCTTCCTGGTGCCGCTGGCGCTGCTGGTGCGTACCGTCGCCGCGGACCGGGCCACGGTCCGGGCCACCGCGGACGCGCAGAGCCTGGTCACCGTGGTCGGCACCGCCGACGCCGCCACGATCCGGCTGACCGTCGAGCAGGTGGCCGTGGAGTCCGAACGGCCGGTCACCGTGTTCCTGCCCGACGGCACGACGCTCGGCGCGCCGGCTCCGCGTACCGCGGCCGTGGCGCTCGCGGCCCGGGGACAGAGCCTCACCGCCGAGTCCGCCCGGGGCCGCGAGGTGGTGATCGCGGTGCAGGGTCGCCCGGACGGCACCGGCGTGATCCGTACGGTGGTGCCACCGGCGGAGCTGACCGCCGGGGTGACCCGGTCCTGGCTCGTGCTGGCCCTGCTCGGGGTGATCCTCGTGCTGATCGGGCTGGCCGTCGCCGACCGGCTGGCCCGGAATCTGGTCCGGCCGATCGGTCAGCTCTCCGCCGTGTCGCACCGGCTGGCCAACGCGGAACTGGACGCGCGGGTCACCCCCGCCGGCCCGCCCGAGCTGCGCGAGGTGGCCGGCGCGCTCAACCACCTCGCCGGCCGCATCCAGGTGCTGCTGGCGCAGGAGCGCGAGGAGGTCGCCGACCTGTCGCACCGGCTGCGTACGCCGTTGACCGCACTGCGGCTGGAGGCGGAATCGCTGCGCGACCCGGACGACGCGGCCCGGGTGACCAGCGCGGTGGACGCGCTGGAACGGGCGGTCACCGGCCTGATCCGGCAGGCCCGCTGGCGGGCGCCGACGGCCGGGGCGGCCCGCGCCGACGCGGCGGCGGTGGTGGCCGAGCGGGTGGCCTTCTGGTCGGTGCTGGCGGAGGACACCGGACGGACGGTGACCCTGGACCTGGCCCCGGGACCGCTGCCGGTGGGGGTGCCCTCCGACGAACTGGCGGCGGCGGTGGACGCGCTGCTCGGCAACGTCTTCGCGCACACGCCGGACGGCACCGCGTTCGCCGTCCGGCTGGCGCCGGAGGCGGGCCACGTGGTGCTGACCGTGGCCGACGGCGGGCCGGGGATGCCGCCCGGCGCGATCGGCCGTGGCGCGAGCACCGCCGGCTCGACCGGCCTCGGCCTGGACATCGCCGGCCGTGCCGCGCGGGCCGCCGGCGGCGGGCTGGAGGCGCGGACCGCCCCGGCGGGCGGCGCGGAGGTACGCCTGGACCTCGGCCCGCCGCTCGCCTGACCGTCCCGCCGCGGATCACGTCGATTCCCGGCTTAACCCCGGCTTAGCGTTCGGGCAGCGTGGCGCTATCCCGGTCGAGACGATCCTCGGTGTCAGGAACGAGGAAAGGTGAACGAGATGAAGCGCAACTCCCTGCTCCTGGCGTCGGTCGGCGGCGCGGCGGTGCTCGCGGTGGCCGGGGTGGCCATCGGTGTCACCGCCGCCGACAGCGGGACGGCCGGAGCGACCAGACTCACCGCCGCCACCACCGCGCCGACCACCGCCGCGACCCCGGACGACAGTCCGAGCGGCACCCCGGCCACCGCCGGCACGCCGTCCGGCACCCCGACCAGCGCGGGCCCGAGCGCGACCGGCAGCACCCCGGCCACCGGCGGCGGCGCGGTGAGCGAGCAGCGGGCCGGCGAGATCGCGTTGGCCAGGGCTGGCGGCGGCCGGATCGTCGAGATCGAGGCCGAGGACGAGGACGGCCGGTCGGTCTGGGACGTGGAGATCGTCGCCGGGCAGACCGAGCACGAGATCGAGGTCGACCGGGAGAACGGCGCCGTGGTCAAGGCCGAGCAGGAGCCGGTGGACGACGACGACGACAAGGACGACGACGACAGCGACGACTGACGCGTCGCCGTTCCCACGCGGTGCGTCCCTCGGCGCGTCCGAGGGACGCACCGCGTCCGGGGCGTTCAGGCGCCGTGGGCGAACAGGGCCAGCCGGACCCGGTTGGGGCTGTCGGTCTTGGCCATCAGGCTGGTGATGTGGGTCTTGACCGTGGTGACGCCGATGTGCAGCCGGTCGGCGATCTCCGTGTTGGACAGTCCCTGCGCCACCAGGTCGAGCACGTCCTGCTCCCGGCCGGTGAGGCCGGCCGCCCGGCGCGGCGCCTCGGACCGGGCGTGCACCGCGCGGCGCACCAGCCGCCGCAGCACCTCCTGGCTGAACGGGCTGTCGCCCACCGCCGCCCGGCGGACACCGTCCAGCAGATCGGCGGGGGGCGCGTCCTTGAGCAGGAAGCCGCAGGCCCCGGCGGTCAGGGCGGGATAGAGGTGGTCGTCGTCGCCGAAGGTGGTCAGCACCAGGACGCGGGTCGCGGGACGGTCGGCGAGGATGCGGCTGGTCGCGGTGATCCCGTCCACCCCCGGCATCCGGAGATCCATGACCACGACGTCGGGGACGAGCCGCGCGGCGAGGGAGATGGCCTCGCGGCCGTTGTCGGCCTCGCCGACCACCTCGATGTCGGACTGCGCGTCGCAGAGCATCCGCAGGCCGGCGCGGATGAGGTGCTGGTCGTCGACCAGCAGGACACGGATCACGACGCCTCCGGTTCGGGTGCCCGGGCCGGGATCCCGGGGATGGCGTTCTCCGGGCGTTCCGTCCGGTCGCGGGGCGGCGGCACGGCGGGGGAGCGGGGGTTCACCGGCGCCCCGGCGACGGTCGGGGGCGGGAGGACGGTCCGGACCCGCCAGCCCGCCTCGACCGGGCCGGCGTCGAGCCGACCACCGAGGACCTCGACGCGTTCGCGCATCCCGGTGAGGCCGTGGCCCCCGCCGGGCGGCACGGGCCCCGGCACCCGGCCGTGTCCGTCGTCGGTGACCTCCCAGTGGACGGCCCCGTCGACCACCACCACCGCCAGCCGGGCCCGCGCGGACGCGCCCGCGTGCTTGGCCACGTTGGTCAGCGCCTCCTGGGTCAGCCGCAACACCGCCAGGCCGCGTACCGCGTCGAGCGCGCCGACCGCCGGGTCGACGTCGGCCTCCACCCGGACGCCGGCCTGGCGGGCCCGATCGACCGCGGCGCCGAGCGCCGCCGGGACCGCCGACGGCTCGATCGCGGTCAGCGCCGCGTCGCCGGGTACCCCGTCGGGGTCGCGCAGGACCGCCACCAGCCGGCGCAGGTCGGTCAGGGCCGCGGCACCGGTGCCGTGCACGTCGTCGAACACCGCGCCCACCCTCGGGTCCAGGTCGGTGAGCACGTGCCGGGCCACGCCCACCCGCAGCACCATCGATGCCACGTGGTGCGCCACCACGTCATGCAGCTCGCGGGCGATCGCGCTGCGCTCGTCCGCGCGTGCGGCGCGGCTCTCCGACTCGCGCCGGCGCTCCTCCGCCGCCGCCCGCTCCTCGGCCTGCCGGCCGAGTTCCTGGGTGGTCCGGACGACCAGACCGAGCAGCAGCGGCACGCCGACCTCCACGGTCAGCCCGAAGACACCGGAGGCGAACCGTCGGGGCGGGTCGCCGATCGAGTCGGTCAGGTTGACCACCGCCAGCAGCCCGGCGGCCGGCCAGATGGTCCGCGGCCGGTGCGCCCGCATGGTCAACTCCAGCAGCGCCCAGCCGGCGCCCACCTGGTTGATCGTCGTGTCGTCGACCAGCTGGACCGCCACCGCCAGCAGCGCGGCCTGCGCCAGCAGGTTGGCCAGCGGCCGGTGGTGGCAGGCCAGCGCGACGGCGAACGCGAGGGCCGCGAGGATCCACTGCGGCGTCGTCGGCGGGCGTCCGTTCTGGGTGCCGAAGAACAGGTAGCCGACGCCGCTGAGGTTGAGCAGCAGCATCCGCGCGAGCGTGTCCCGCGCGTCGAACAGGCGTCCCACCCACCCCACGGGATCAGCCTAGGCGCTGACGGCCGGGACCGGCCCACCCCGGCCCGCTTGCGCGGCCGGCGCCGGTTCCGGGCCGCGTCGCAGGGCCAGGACCACGCCGACGGCGGTCGCGGTGCTGGCCGCCAGGGCCGTCGCGGCGGCCAGCGTGACGGCGTCCGGGCGCAGCAGCGGCTGCCCGCGCAGGGCCTGCCAGGTCAACAACACCGTGAGTACGCCGTACGCGACCCCGGCGACGACCACCAGCCGGACCCGGGTCCGCTGGTCCAGTCGGTTGCGCAGGAACCGGTTCAGCAGGATCGCCAGGATCGGCAGCGCCTGCAGGGCGTGCAGCCCGACGAAGTGCCCGATCCGCAGGTCACCGCCGGTGGTGCTCCAGCCGACCAGCGGCAGTCCCGGACCACCGTCCGGTACACCCACGCTGTGCGCCCCGGCGATCCCCTCGATCCCCGGCTCCTGGGCGGGCAGCACCATCGGCACCGCCGCCAGCATGCCCAGCAGGGACAGGCCGAGCCCCAGGCCGACCGCGTAACGGGCGACCCGGTCCGCCGCCGGCCGACGCAGCAGCACGATCGCGATGAGCAGGTGGGCGGCGAACAAGACCATGATCGCGATGCCCATCGTCGCCCACAGGGCGGCGTTGAGCGGAGTGGTGTCGTTGTAGTGGCTGGTCGTGCCCCGCAGCACCTGCCCGACGATCACCACCATCTCGGCGAGCGCCATCGCGACGACGACCGTGCCCGCCCACTCCGCGACCCGGCTGCGTCGGGGCAGGAGGGAGAGCATCCAGGCCAGGGTCAGGCCGTAGAGCACGAAGGACACCGCGAACTTGAACGGCTTGAGCCAGATCGGCGCGCCGGTGAGGACGCGGGGGTCGGCGACGACGCCGACCGCGGTGACGACGGCGAGTACCGCCATCGCCGCGACGAGGACCATCAGGGGGCGATGCCAGCCGGCCGCCCGGTGCAGCGTGGTAGTCATGCCTGTAGATGCTTGCCGGCCGGCCGGCGGCCGGCGTCGGACCGGGAGCCCCGGTTCCGGCCGCTGGTCGGAGCGGCGTCTCCACCCGGGGGAGGAGAGGATCGGGCCGACCGGCCGGGGTGGACGGCGTCCCGGCCGGTCGGGTGCCGGCCGGGACGCCCGGAGCTATCCGACGCGGACGAGTTGCCACTGCTGGTTGGTGCCGTTCCAGTCGTCGTACTGCACGATGTTGCCGCCGTCGGCGGTGGAGGCGCCCTGTACCTCGACCACCTTGTTGCTGTTGCGGTTGATCAACCGGACGTGGCCGCCGGTGGAGTCGGCCAGTCGGAACTGCTGGTTGGTGCCGTTGCCGTCGGCCCACTGCACGATGGCCGCGCCGTTGGCGGTGGAGAAGTTGTAGACGTCGAGCACCTTGCCCGAGTGGCGTGACTTCAGTCGGTAGTAGCCGCCGCCGGAGTCGACGAACTGCCACTGCTGGTTGGTGCCGTCGTTGCGTGACCACTGGCTGATCCGCGCGCCGTCGTTGGTGGCCCGGTTGAACAGGTCCAGCGCCTTGCCACTGTTGCGGTTCACCAACACGTACCACGCGTTCGTGTCCACCGGCCCCGGGGTGCCGGTGCCGCCGGCGTTGAGCGCGTCCAGGGTGGCGGTGTAGGCGGGTTTCTTGTTCCCGCTGCGGTCGAAGAGCAGCGGGTTGTCGTTGCCCCGCCAGGAGTCGCTGTCGCGGACGCCCCAGACGGTGATGCCGGTGCAGCGGGCGACGGCCAGGCAGGCGCGGGTGACCTGGGCGTAGGCGTTGGCCTGGTTGCTGCCCTGGGCGATGTCGAGTTCGGTGATCTGCACGTCGACGCCGAGGTCGGCGAACCGTTGGAGGTTGGCCTGGTAGTCGCCGGGCACGGTGGTGCCGAGGTGGGTCTGGAAGCCGACGCAGTCGATCGGCACGCCACGGGCCTTGAAGTCGCGGACCATGTTGTAGATGCCGGTGGACTTGGCGTTGATGCCGTCGGTGTTGTAGTCGTTGTAGCAGAGTTTGGCGCCGGGGTCGGCGGCGCGGGCGGCGCGGAAGGCGGCCTCGATCCAGTCGTTGCCGGTGCGCTGGAGGTTGGAGTCGCGGCGGCCGCCGCTGCCGCCGTCGGCGAAGGCTTCGTTGACCACGTCCCAGGAGTGGATCTTTCCGCGATAGTAGGTGGCGACCCGGGTGACGTGGTTGATGGCGGCGTTGCGCAGGGCGGTGCCGGACATGTTCTGTGCCCAGCCGGGTTGTTGGGCGTGCCAGAGCAGGGCGTGACCGCGCACGGACATGCCCTGGGAGCGGGCGTGGTTGAGGATGCGGTCGCCGCCCGCGTAGGTGAAGACGCCCTGTTGGGGTTCGGTGGCGTCCCACTTCATCTCGTTCTCGGCGGTGACGCTGTTGAACTCGCGGTTGAGGATGGTGACGAACTGGCTGTCGGAGAGCTTGAACGCGGGGATCGCGGCGCCGAAGTAGCGGCCCTTCTCCGCGGCGGCGGCCCCGAGCGTCGTGCCGGCGCTGGCCGGAGTGGCCAGTGCGACCATGCTGACCAGCAGGGCCCCGACGGCGAGCAGGGAGAGGAGTAGCCGCCGCGGGAGTGACCAGAGCCGGGTCGGGGGTGGTGGGTTGTTCATCGTCGGACTCGAATCCGGTGGTGGTGTCATGGTGGCTCCTCCAGGGTCGGGCGAACATGGCGGTTCGCGGACGCACCTCGGTGTGAGCGCGCTAAAGGATCGTGCGTGCTCGACCCCGGGACGGGGGTCAAGCCTCCATGGGAGCGCTAACATCGATACCCATAACATTGCCAGACTGTTACCGGGGCTTCAAGGCCGGGACGTCGGGCGGCGCGCACCGCCCGGTTGTCGGGGGTGGAACCCGGTGCGGGCCGGGTGCGCCGCGCTCGGCTGACCCGCCCTCGGCGTCGAGACGGCCGGCGGTCAGGCCGGCGCGGGGTGGTCGGCCTCGAACCGGTCGCGGGTCAGGAACGCGAGCTGGGCGCGCTTGTCC
The DNA here is from genome assembly GCF_003626595.1 of Micromonospora endolithica. Taxonomy (GTDB): domain Bacteria; phylum Actinomycetota; class Actinomycetes; order Mycobacteriales; family Micromonosporaceae; genus Micromonospora; species Micromonospora endolithica. The sequence continues at coordinate 361,953 of NZ_RBAK01000004.1, forward strand.
GGCATGTCGATCTCGTCGGAGAAGGTGAATCCCTCGTTGCGGAGGCGGCGCAGCGCGAACTCGTTGCGCACGTCCGGTTCGACCACGATCCGCCGTGCGGCGGGATCGCGGAACAGGAAGCGGGCCAGCGCGGGCCCGATCGCGGTGGTGAGGCCCCGGGCGAGGCGGCGGGGCGGGTGCAGCAGCAGGTGCATCCCGATGTCGCCGGGCCGGACCGGGTAGCGCTCGCCGACCGGGTCCGCCTCCGGCTGGTAGGTCTGGAACAGCCCCACCGGCTCGGCGTCCAGGGTGATCAGGTACGCGTGGTGGGTCGGCAGCCCGTCCACGAACGCGTAGATCTCGCGTACCTCGTCGAGGGTGTGCGAGGCCATCCCCCAGAAGGCGTTGCGGGGTTGGCTGACCCAGCCGTGCAGCAGTTCGGCGTGCCGGTCCGGTTGCACCACGACGAGCGCCAGGTCGCCGAGGTCGGGGATCTTCTCCAACTGGATGGTCACGCGTCGTCCTTCGCCAGGGGATGGGTGGGCACCGGGTTCAGGCCACCGGTGGCCCACTGGGGCAGTTGGTCGTCGAAGTGTGGATCGCCGGGACGCCCGGAGGCGCCGAACGGGACGATCCAGCGGCTCGCGGCGCGGTCGGTCAGGTCCCACACGTAGCGGGCCACCGGGCCGCGCCAGCAGGCGTCGGACACCCCGGGGACGCTGGCGGTGGCCAGCACGCAGTCGGTGTCGCCGGAGAGCGCGACCCGGTCCCGCATCGCGGTCACCGCGTCGTCCACCGCGGGGGCGACGCCCAGGTGGATCGGGTGCAGCAGGTGCCGCCGCCCCCACGGCGACACCGCCGGGCCGCGGACCACGTCGGTGAGGGCCGCGCCGGCCAGCGGCGTCACGTCGAGGTCGGGCAGGCCGGTGAGCACCCCGTCGAGGGCGAGGCCGATCCGACCCAGGGGGTCGTTCCACGGCGCGAAGAGACCGTCGTACGCCGACGGCTCGCGCAGTGGGCGCAGCAGCGGGTGGTCGTGCAGTCGGCGGACCAGGGCGGCCCGCCACGCGGCGAAGGCGCCCGCGTCGTCGGACTCGGCGCGCATCCGGCCGTCCCAGTCGAGCAGCCGCGCCCGTAACGCCCGCTCCGGCGCGCCCAGGCCGTCCGGGTCCAGCCGGTGCAGCACCCCGCGCAGCGTCCCGGTCGCCGCCCGGGTGTCGGTGTGCACCCGTTCCGGCGCGGTGCCCTCGGCGAGCAGGTCGCGGATGCGCCGGGCCCGGTGCGGCCGGGCGAAATCGACCCCGAACGGGGCGGTGTCGTCGCGGCGGTCGTTGGCGCAGACGGTGATCCGCGCGACCGCCCGGTCGACCGGTGGCAGGTACCCACCCCGCCAGCGGTACCGGGGCTCCCAGCCGGGCACCGGCTCCCGGCGGCACCGCTCGTCCCGGTCCGGCACCAGCCCCACCACGAGCTGCCGGACGGCACCAGACCGGTCCGCGACCAGCACGCTGTTCACCGGCTCGACCCAGGCGGGCCGCAGCGCGTCCGCGACGTCGGCGGCGGTACGCGCCCGCAGCATCGGCAGCAGCGCCTCGAAGCCGAGCCGCTCGGCGACCCGGACGGGGGTGCGCAGGCTGATCGCCTCGCCGGTCACCCGGTCGTGGTCGATCACCGGGCCGCGCGGGGTCTCGACGACCTCGACCGGTTCCGGCGCGCCGCCCCGGATCTCGATCTCCTCGACGTGGCGGGTCGCCGGCACCCAGCCGTCGGAGTCCCGCACCAGCACCCGGTCGCCGTCGGTGCGCAGCTGCTCGCGGTAGACGTCCTGGTAGTCGGCCATCGCGTTGGTGACCGCCCAGGCGACCTCGCCGGCGTGCCCGAAGTGCGGCAGGCCGGGCACGCCGGGGAAGGCGAAGCCGAGCACGTCGAACTCGGGGCAGGCCAGCCGGACCTGCTGGTAGATGCCGGGCAGTTCGAGTAGCCGGTGCGGGTCGCCGGCGATGACCGGGCCGCGGCCGGTGGCCGGGTCGGCGGGCACCACCCAGGCGTTGCTGCCGGAGCCACCCGGCCCCTCGACGGCGAACAGGTCGACCGCCTCCGGGCCGAGGGTCCGCGCGACGTGGGCGTGCCAGAGCTTGCTCGGGAAGGTCGAGAAGAGCACGTGCTGGACGAGGAACACGCCCAGCGGAGACCAGGGGTGCCAGGCGGTGGGCGCGAGGTCGAGGGCCGCGAACTCCGGGGCCGCCGCGGCGCCCTCGGCCAGACCGTCGTTCACCCCGTCGACGTACGCGCCGATCCACCTGCGGGTGGCCGGGTCGAGGCGCTCGTAGCAGCGCCGCGCGGTGTCGTCGAGGCGGGCCCGGCGCGCGAAGCGGTCCCAGTCCAGTGCGGACGGGCCGAGGTGCGCGGCCAGCCGTCCCTCCGAGCGCCACCGTTCGACCTCGATCTGCCAGGCGCGGTCGAGGGCGGTGACGCGTCCCTGGAGTCGGGCGAGGGCGTCGACGTCGTCCGCCCAGAGCAGTGGCACGCCCCACGGGTCCCGATCGACGCGGCTCACTGCCACCTCCGGTGCGCGGGTGGGACCGGGGTGTTCCATCGACTGCGCAACTTAGGCTAACCTCCCCTAACTAAGCTCGACCTTACCTGGAGGGGTGCGTGAAACGGAACTGGGAGGCCCTGGTCCTCAAGGCCATGGGAGGCCGGGACTTCCGGTTGACCGTGCTGGGCACCGAGTCGATCGACGGGCACTACCAGCGGCTGCTCGTCGACGGCGGTGGACTGCTGGAGGCGTGCGGGGTGCACCCGACGATGTGGATCCGGCTGTGGTTCGACAACGACGGGCGGGCGCACCAGCGCGCGTACACCCTGGTGGACCCCGACCCGGCCACCGGCCGGTTCAGCCTGGAGTTCGCCGTGCACGACGGTTGCGCCGCCCGCTGGGCCACCGGCGCGCGGGTCGGCGACACCATCCCCGCCACCGTGCAGGGCACCGCGTTCCAGCTGCCCGATCCCACCCCCGAGCACCTCTACCTGGTTGGCGACGCGGCGTCGCTGCCCGCGGTCAACAGCCTGCTCGACGCCGGTGCCGACATCCCGGCCACGGTCTGGCTGGAGTACGCCCACGAGGGTGAGAAGTCCCTCGCCCCGCGGGCGCGCGCCCACCACCAGGTGACCTGGGTGCCCCGCCGGGACGACGGCCGGCACCTGGTCGAGACGGTCCAGGCCGCCCTGCCGGCCAGCGACGCGGCGCACTACTGGGTGGCCTGTGAGGCGGCCAGCACCCGCGACCTGGCCCGGCACATCCGCCGCGGCCTGGGCGTGGACAAGCACCGGGTCACCTCGCTCGGCTACTGGCGGGCCGCCGCGTGAACGGCCGGCTCGGCACGCTGACCTCGCTCTACGTCACCCAGTACCTCGGCGTCGGCTTCATCACCGTCGGGCTGACCGCCATCCTGCGCGACGGCGGCACCTCGCTGGACACCCTGGCGCTGTTGCAGGTCGTCGGCCTGATCTGGCCGATCAAGTTCCTCTGGGCGCCGCTGCTCGACCGGTACGGCTCCCGGCACCGCGGCCACTACCGGTCCTGGTTGCTGGTGCTCCAGGGTGCCCTGGTGGTGTCCCTGCTGGCGCTGCTGCCGTTCTCCCGCCCGGCCGACCGGCTCGGCGCGGTGATCGCCATCTGCGCCGCGTACGTCTTCTTCTCGGCCACCCAGGACATCGCCGTGGACGCGGTCGCCGTCCGGCTGCTCAGCGAGTCGGCCCGGGGCACCGGCAACGGCATCCAGGTGGCCGCGAGCTACCTGGGCAACCTGCTCGGCGGCGGGGCCTGCGTGCTGGTCTACGACCGGTTCGGCTGGGAGCCCGCGATCGGCCTGCTGGTCGCGATGACGGCGGTCGGCCTGGTGGTGGTGTGGCGGTTCCGCGAGCCGGCCCGCACCGACCGGGTGCCCCGGATCGGCACGGCCTACCGGGCGTTGCTGTCGGTCTTCGGCCAGCCGGGCTGCCGGTGGTGGACCTTCGGCGTGGTGCCGCTGGTCTACGTCGGCGCGGGAATGGCGTACGCGCTGGTCACCCCCGCCCTGGTCGACGCGGGGTGGTCGCTGGGCCGGATCGGCGTGGTGACCGGTGTGGTGATCAGCGTGCCGGCCATCGTGGCCGGCCTGGTCGCCGGGCTCGGGGTCGGGCGGTTCGGGCGGGCCGGCGTGCTGGTGGTCGGTGGTCTGGCGCTCGCGCTGTCGACGCTGCTGCTGCTGCCCCTGATGAACGGCCGCGCGCCGCTGGGCCCGACGGTGGCCGCGCTCTGCTTCTTCATGGCGGCGTACACCGTCGCCAACGTCGTGCTCTACACGGTCAACATGGACTACTCGCGCCCGGACACCGGTGGCACGGACTTCACCGTCCTGTCGTCCTTCGGGCTGGTCTGCTCGTTCGTGGCCGCCTCGGTCGGGCTGGCTGCCGCCGAGCGGATCGGCTACCCGGGGGTCGCGGTCGCCGCGATCGTGCTGGTGGCCGCCGGAGTGGCGCTCGGCCTCGCCCACCAGCGGCGGTTCCCGCGCCCACCGCGCCGGGACGGGTCGGTGGACCCGGCTCCGACGGCGGCCAAGGTGCGGGCCGTGGCCTGAAACGCCCAACCGCCCTCTTGACTACTGATTAGGTAAGGCTAGCCTAACTGCGGTTGCAGTGCGGTTCGCCGCCGCCGCGATCCCCGTGTCACTCCTGATCGATGAGGACCTGCATGAGCCCGAACGGAAGCGCCCTCGACACCCCGCCGGCCGGGGCCGGTCCCGACCCGATCGCCGCGCGGGCCCACCTGCTCAACGCCGACTCGGTCGGGACCTACCGCCGCACCGTGATCGAGGGTGTCGACCGCGTCGCCGCCCGGGTGGCCACCGCCGACCGGCCGTTCACCGGCGTCTCGCCGGAGGCGCTGGCCCCGCTGGTGGCCGGCATCGACCTGGACCGGCCGCTGGGCGACACCGCCGCCGCCCTCGACGAGCTGCACGACGTGTGGCTGCGGGACGCGGTCTGGTTCCACCACCCCCGCTACCTGGCCCACCTGAACTGCCCGGTGGTGATCCCCGCGCTGCTCGGCGAGGCGGTGCTCAGCGCGGTCAACTCGTCGGTGGACACCTGGGACCAGAGCGCCGGCGCCACGCTGATGGAGCGCCGTCTCGTCGAGTGGACGGTCGGGCGGATCGGTCTCGGCCCCGGCGCCGACGGCATCTTCACCAGCGGCGGAACCCAGTCCAACCTCCAGGCGATGCTGCTCGCCCGCGAGGAGACCCACCGCCGGGTCGTCGGCGGTGCCGCCGAGCGGCCGAGCCGGGCCGACGTGCTGTCCCGGCTGCGGATCATCACCTCCGCCGCCGGCCACTTCAGCGTGCAGAAGGCCGCGAAACTGCTGGGTCTCGGCGCCGAGGCGGTGCTGACCGTGCCGACCGACGCGGGCCGGCGGATGCGGACCGACGAGCTGGCCCGCACCATCGCCCGCTGCCGGGACGAGGGCTTGGTGGTGATGGCGGTGGTGGCCACCGCCGGCACGACCGACTTCGGCACCATCGACCCGCTGCCGCAGATCGCCGACGTCTGCGCCGCCGCCGGGGTCTGGCTGCACGTCGACGCCGCGTACGGCTGCGGTCTGCTGGTCTCGCCGACCCGCCGGCACCTGCTCGACGGCATCGAGCGGGCCGACTCGGTCACCGTCGACTACCACAAGTCGTTCTTCCAGCCGGTCAGCTCCAGCGCCCTGCTGGTCCGCGACGCCCGCGTGCTGCGGCACGCCACCTGGCACGCGGACTACCTCAACCCGGCCCGGGCGGTCGAGAAGGGCATCCCCAACCAGGTCGACAAGAGCATCCAGACCACCCGGCGCTTCGACGCCTGCAAGCTCTGGCTCACCCTGCGGATCATGGGTCCGGACGCGATCGGATCCCTCTTCGACCAGGTCGTCGATCTCGCGGCCGAGGCGTGGCGGATGCTCGACGCCGACCCCCGCTTCGAGGTGGCCGCCCGCTCGCAGCTGAGCACCGTGGTCTTCCGGTACGTCCCGCCGGGCGCCGACCCGAGCGTGGTCGACGAGGCCAACCTGCACGCCCGCGAGGCCCTGTCCGCCTCCGGCGCCGCCCTGGTCGCCGGCACCAAGGTCGACGGGGCCCACTACCTCAAGTTCACCCTGCTCAACCCCGAGACCACCGTGGACGACATCGCCGCGGTCCTCGACCTGATCGCCGGCCACGCCTCCTGGTATGCCGACACCCGGTCCGCCGCCGCCCTGGCCTGCCCGGTCGGCTGACGCCGTTCCCGCTTGGAGAAACCGATGTCGACACACGACTTCATCGCCGTCGGGCTGGGCCCGTACAACCTCGGCCTGGCCTGCCTGACCGCACCGATCGACGACCTCGACGGGGTGTTCCTGGAGGCTCGGGACGGCTTCGACTGGCACCCCGGCATGCTGCTGGACTCGACCCGCCTGCAGACGCCGTTCATCGCCGACCTGGTCACCCTCGCCGACCCGACCTCGCCCTACTCCTTCCTGAACTACCTGAAGGAGAACGGCCGGCTCTACCCGTTCTACATCCGGGAGAGCTTCTTCCCGCTGCGGGTGGAGTACAACGACTACTGCCGGTGGGCCGCGGCGAAGCTGCCGAACCTCCGCTTCGGGCACACCGTCACCGGTGTCGGGTACGACGAGGCCGACGGCTGCTACGTGGTGCGCGCCGACACCGCCGACGGCGAGGTCACCCACCGCGCCCGGCACCTGGTGCTCGGCACCGGCACCCCGCCGTACCTGCCGGAGGCCTGCCGCGACCTCGGCGGCGACCTGGTGCACAACTCCCGCTACCTGGAGCACCGCGACGCGCTGCGGGCCAAGGGCAGCATCACCATCGTCGGCAGCGGCCAGAGCGCCGCCGAGATCTACCACGACCTGCTGACCGACCTCGACACCTACGGCTACCAGCTGAACTGGGTCACCCGGTCGCCGCGGTTCTTCCCGCTGGAGTACACCAAGTTGACCCTGGAGATGACCTCTCCGGACTACGTGGACTACTTCCACGCGCTGCCCGAGCCGACCCGCTACCGCCTGGAGGGCGAGCAGAAGGGCCTGTTCAAGGGGATCAACGCCGACCTGATCAACGACATCTACGACCTGCTGTACGCGCGCAGCGTCGCCGGACCGGTCCGCACCCGGCTGCTGACCAACACCGCTCTGCGCACCGCCAGCCACGATCCGGCGAGCGGGACGTACACGCTCGGCCTGCACCACGTCGAGCAGGGACGGGACGCCACCCTGGACACCGAGGGTCTGGTGCTGGCCACCGGCTACCACTACCGGCTGCCCGCCTTCCTCGACGGTGTGCGGGACCGGATCCGCTGGGACGACCACGGGCGGTTCGACGTGGCCCGCAACTACAGCGTCGACCACGCCGGGCGGGAGATCTTCCTGCAGAACGCGGCCACCCACGCGCACAGCGTCACGTCGCCGGACCTGGGCATGGGCGCGTACCGCAACTCGTGGATCATCCGGGAGTTGACCGGCCGGGAGCACTACCCGATCGAGAAGAGCATCGCCTTCCAGGAGTTCGGCGTTCCCGCCGGAGCGACCCGATGACGGTGTTCCACCGCGTCGACGAGCGGCTCGGCGCGTTCGCCCTGCGTACCCTCGACGCGGAGGCGGACGCCGCGCTGCTGCACGGCTGGGTGACCCACCCGAAGGCGGTGTTCTGGATGATGCAGGACGCCGACGTCGCCGGGGTGACCGACGAGTACCGGCGGATCGCCGCCCACCCGCACCACGACGCCTACCTGGGCCTGTGGCGGGGCACGCCGGCCTTCCTGGCCGAACGCTACGACCCGGCGCACGTCGAGCTGGTCGGGCTGTACGACGCCGCTCCCGGCGACGTCGGCATGCACTTCCTGTGCGCCCCCACCGACACCCCGGTGCCCGGCTTCACCCGCGCGGTGATCACCACGGTGATGGCGTGGCTCTTCGCCGATCCGGCCGTGCGCCGGGTGGTGGTCGAGCCGGACGTGCGCAACACCGCCGTGCACGCGCTCAACGCCGCGGTCGGCTTCACCGTCGTCGGCCCGATCCGCAAGCCCGAGAAGGAGGCGTTGCTCAGCGTCTGCACCCGGGACCAGTTCCGCACCGCCACCCGAGGAGACGTACGCCCGTGAACCCCACCACGTCGGTCGACCACCTGACGCCCGAGCGCTGGGCCCGCGCCAACCGGCTGCTGGTCCGCAAGGCGCTCGCCGAGTTCGCCCACGAACGTCTCGTCACCCCGGAGCCCACCGGCGACGGCCGGTGGCGGGTACGCGGCGACGACGACGCGGTGGAGTACCGGTTCGCCGCCCGGCTGCTCGCGCTGGACCACTGGCTGATCGACCCGGAGAGCGTGACCCGGCACCGCGACGGCGCCGAGCTGCCGCTGGACGCCGTCGACCTGGTGCTCGACCTGCGCCGCGCGCTCGGCCTCACCGACACGGTCCTGCCGGTCTATCTGGAGGAGATCAGCGCGACCCTGGCCGGCGGGGCGTACAAGCTCGCCAAGCCGCCGGTGAGCGCGGCCGAGCTGGCCGAGGCCGACTTCCAGACCATCGAGACGCAGATGACCGAGGGCCATCCGTGCTTCGTGGCCAACAACGGCCGGATCGGCTTCGGCGTGCACGACCACCACCGGTACGCCCCGGAGGCCGGCTCCGGCGTCCGGCTGGTGTGGCTGGCCGCGCACCGGGACCGGACCACCTTCACCTGCGCCGCCGACCTGGACTACGACACCCTGGTCCGGGCCGAGCTGGGCGAGGAGACCCTGGCCGGGTTCGCGGCCACCCTGACCGGCCTTGGCCTGGACCCGGACGACTACCTGCTCCTGCCGGTGCACCCCTGGCAGTGGTGGAACAAGCTGTCGGTGACCTTCGCCGGCGAGGTGGCCCGGCGGCGGCTGGTCTGCCTGGGCGAGGGGCCCGACACCTACCTGGCCCAGCAGTCGATCCGGACCTTCTTCAACGTCACCCGCCCGGACCGGCACTACGTGAAGACCGCCCTGTCGGTGCTGAACATGGGCTTCATGCGCGGGCTGTCGGCGGCCTACATGGAGGCCACCCCGGCGATCAACGACTGGCTCGCCGCGCTGGTCGACAACGACCCGGTGTTCAAGCGCACCGGGCTGTCGATCCTGCGGGAACGGGCCGCGATCGGCTACCGCCACCCGCAGTACGAGGCGGCCACCGACCGGTACTCGCCGTACCGGAAGATGCTCGCGGCGCTGTGGCGGGAGAGCCCGGTGCCCGGCCTGGAACCGGGCCGTCGGGTGGCCACCATGGCGTCCCTGCTGCACGTCGACGGCGACGGCCGGTCGCTGGCGGCGGCGCTGATCGCCGCGTCCGGGCAGCCGCCGGCGCAGTGGCTGCGCCGCTACCTGGACGCCTACCTGGTGCCGCTGCTGCACTCTCTGTACGCCTACGACCTGGCCTTCATGCCGCACGGTGAGAACGTCATCCTGGTGCTGGACGGCGCGACGGTGGAACGAGTGGTCTTCAAGGACATCGCCGAGGAGATCGTGGTGATGGATCCCGAGGCCGACCTGCCCGAGGCGGTACGCCGGATCCGGGCGGCCGTGCCGGAGGACGAGAAGATCCTGTCCATCTTCACCGACGTGATCGACTGCTTCCTGCGGCACCTGGCGGCCGTCCTGGTCACCGAGGGCGTCTGCGACGAGGACACCGTCTGGCGGACGGTCGCCGAGTGCGCCGCCGCCTACGCCGACAGCGTCCCGCACCTGGCCGACCGGCTCGCCCGGCACGACCTGTTCGCCGAGCGGTTCCCGCTGTCCTGCCTCAACCGGCTGCAACTGCGGGACAACCGGCAGATGGTCGACCTCGCCGACCCGTCGGCCGCCCTCCAGTTCGCCGGCACCCTGGACAACCCGCTGGCCCGCTTCGCCCCGCGCCGGTGAGCGGCGACCGGACGGCCACCGGCACGGCCGCCCCCGGCCCGGTGGGCGACGACCGGCCGGACGCCGGGGCCGCCCTGGTGCCGGCGCGCTGGCTCATCCTGGCGGTGCTGTGCCTCGCGCAACTGGTGGTGGTGCTGGACAACACCGTGCTGACCGTCGCGGTGCCGGTGCTCACCACCGAACTGGGCGCCAGCACCGCCGACGTGCAGTGGATGATCAACGCGTACGCCCTGGTGCTCTCCGGGCTGCTGCTGACCGCCGGTAGCGCGGCCGACCGGTACGGACGCCGCCGGATGCTGCTCGTCGGCCTGGTCCTGTTCGGACTGGGCTCGCTGGCCGCCGGGCTCGCCCGCAGCAGTGAGCAGCTGATCGCCGCCCGGGCCGGAATGGGTGTCGGTGGCGCGTTGCTGATCACCACCACGCTCGCCGTCGCGATGCAGATCTTCGAGGCGGCCGAGCGGTCCCGCGCGATCGGCATCTGGGCGGCCACCAGCGCGCTCGGCTTCGCCGCCGGCCCGCCGATCGGCGGCACCATCCTGGCGCACCTGCCCTGGGGTGCGATCTTCCTGATGAACATCCCGATCGTGCTGGTCTGCCTCGTCGCCGGCCTGGCCCTGGTGCCGGAGTCCCGCGAGCCGGCCCGGGGGCGGCTGGACCTCGGCGGGGTGGCGCTGTCCACGTCCGGCCTCACCGCGGTGGTCTGGTCGATCATCGCGGGGCCGGACCGGGGCTGGGCGTCGGCCGAGGTGCTCGGCGCGGCCGCCGCCGGGGTGCTGCTGCTCGCCGCCTTCGTGTGGTGGGAGCGGCGGGTCGAGGCGCCGATGCTGGACATGCACTTCTTCCGGGACCGCCGTTTCGTCGGCGCCATCTCCGGGGTGGTCCTGATCACGTTCGGCGCCACCGGCGCGCTGTTCCTGCTCACCCAGCACCTCCAGTTCGTCCGTGGCTACCCGGCCTGGGAGGCGGGCCTGCGGATGGTCCCCTTCGCGCTGTCCATCGTGCTGCTCAACGTCACCGGGGTGGCCGCGGCGCTGATCCGCCGGCTCGGGCTGGCGGTGGCCATCGCGGCCGGCATGACCATGCTCGCCGGCGGACTGGTCCTGATCACCCACGTCCCGTCGGACGGCTACGCCGTGCTGCTGACCGGCCTGCTCGTCATGGGCACCGGTTGCGCGCTGGCCAACCCGGCCATCGTGGAGGCGGTGATGAGCGCGATCCCGAGGCATCGGGCCGGCGCCGGCGCCGGCGTCGACGGCACCATGACCGAGGTCGGCAGCAGCCTCGGCGTCGCGGTACTGGGAGCGGTGCTCAACGCCCGGTTCGCCGCCCTGCTCCCCGCCGCGCTGGCCGGGGCGGGCTCGTTCCCGGCCGCCCTCGCCGCCGCCCGGTCCGGGCCGGAACGGGACGCGGTCACCGCCGCCTTCGCCGCCGCGCTCAAGGACGGCCAGACCGTCGGCGCGGTGGCCGTCCTGCTGGGCGGTCTGGTCGCCGCCGGGCTGCTGCACCGCGCCGAACGGCGGGAGCGCGCCGAGCGGCCGGACCGCGCCGAACGGCCGGACCGCGTGGCGCGGCCGGATCCCGCCGGGCGCGGCGCGGCGGTCACCGGCGGCGGCCGCTAGGCGCGACGCGGGCGACCGACGGAAACCGACCACGGCGGTAGGCTCAGCGGATCGCGAGTCATCGTCCCAGTCCACGGAGGCGGGATTGCGGCTGTACCTCACCGCGCTCAATGCCACCGACGCCGTCCTGGAGGGCTTCCTTCCGGCGGCGGCCACCCTCGGACTGCCGGTCACCGTCCTGACCGACCGCCCGGACCGGTGGCCGGACGGCGTTCCGGTGGCCGGGTGCGCCGTCGGTGACCCGGCGGCCGTGGTCGCGGCGGCCACCGCGAACGGCCCGCCGGTGGGGCTGCTGTCCAACAGCGACCACCTCCAGGAGGCGACCGCGTGCGCGGCCCGCACGCTCGGCCTGCCCGGCAAGGACCCGGAAGCCGCCCGGGTCTGCAAGGACAAGGCCGCGGCCCGCCGGGCGGTCGCGGCGGCCGGCCTCGACACGGTACGCACCGTCGCCCTCGACCCGGGGGCGGCGGCCACGGTGCCGGACCGGATCTTCCCGGCGGTCGTCAAGCCCCGCGCCGGCGTGGCCAGCGAGGACGCCTACCTGGTGGCCGACCGGCGGGAACTGGCCGACCGGGTGGCCGCCATCCGCGCCCGCCGGCCGGACGTCGCGCTGGTGGTCGAGGAACACCTCGCCGGCGAGCTGCGCACGTACGACACCCTCGGCGACGGGACCACGCTGGCCGTGGTGGGCGGATGGCGGACCGGCCTCGGCCCACCACCCACCTTCGTCGAGACCAGCCTCGACTGGGCGCCCCCGCCGGAGCGGGTCGACACCGCGCTGCGCGCCCGGCTGGACGCCCTCGGTGTCGGCCTCGGCGCCTGCCACACCGAGTACGTCGTCCAGGACGACCGGGTCCGGCTGATCGAGGTGAACTACCGGCTGATCGGCGACCGGATGGACCTGATCCTGGCCGAACTGCTCGGCGTGCCGCTGTTCGCCCACGTCATCCGCCTGCACCTCGGCGAACCACTGGCCGCGCTCGACCTGCCCGACCCGTCGACGGTCGACCGGTTCGCCCGGGTGGAGTACGTCTGCGCGGACCGGCCGGGCGTGCTCACCACCGCCCCCGGGCGACAGGACACCGTCGCCGGCGGGGTCCGGCTGGGCTGCCGGCCGCTGCGCGAGCCCGGCGGTGTGGTCGAGCCGACCGGCACCAACCGCGACTACCTCGCCGTGCTGCACGCCGTCGGGCCCGACCGGGACACGGTCCGGGCCGCGCTGGCCGCGTTCCGGCAGGACCTGCGCTGGACGATCGCCGGATGACCGACGACAGCGAGCGGGAGGTGTTCACCCGGGTGCTCGACGCCCTGCTGCGCGAGGACCACCTCGGCCTGCACAGCCGGGGCGGCCCGGACGGGCCCGGCTGGTGGGTGGTCGCCCACCCCGCGGGGCTGCTGCGCATCCCGGTCCGCGCGGACGGCTTCCAGCAGGCGATCCGCAGCGCCGCGCCCGCCCTGCACTTGGTCGACCCGGGCGGCACGACCCGGCGGACGGACACCCTGGACGGGTTGCTGGCACTGCTGCGTCCGCGCGGCGACGCCGAGGCCGAGGCCGGCTGGCGGGTCTTCACCGCCGAGTGCCGGGCCGACCTGCGGGCCCGCCGGCTCGCCGCCGGGGCACGGGCGCGGGTCCTCGCCGGAGTCGTCGCCGAACGGACGGGCGCGGGTGCCACCGGCACCGGCCTGCCGGCGGCGCTGCTCGACGACGTGCTCGCCGCGTACGCCGGCCACCCGGTCTATCCCACCGACCGCTGCCGGCACGGGCTGGACGACGAGGACCTGCGGCGCTACGCACCCGAACACCTGCCGCGCTTCGCGCTGCGCTGGTATCCGGCCCCGGCCGGATCGGTGCGGCTGACCGGTTGCCTGCCACCGTGGTGGCCGCCGGCACCGGGGCCGGACCAGGTGTTGATCCCGGTGCATCCGCTCACCGCGCGGCGGTACGCGCTCGACGTCACCGAGCTGCCGGTGGTGCCGGTGCGGCCCACCCTGTCCATGCGTACGGTGGCGCTGGCCGACGACCCGTACACCCATCTGAAGTTGCCGCTGCCGACGGCGACCCTCGGCGCGGCCAACCGGCGGACCCTGCACCCGGACACGCTCGCCGACGGCGCGGCCGTGGCCGGCCTGCTGGACCGGATCGCCGCCGGGGAACCGGCCTTCGCCGGTCGGGTCCGGCACGCCGACGAGGGCACCTACGGGCACGTCGACGGCGACGAGCGGCGGGGTTTCCTGCTGCGCCGGTTCCCGCGCGACCTGGCCGGGGTCCGGGTGGTGCCGGTCGCCGCGCTGGCCGCGCCCGATCCGGTCGCCGGGACGGTGCTGCAACGGCTCAGCCCCGGCCCGCCGGAGGCGCTGCTGATGTCCTATCTGGACCTGTTGCTCGACTGGCACGTCTTTCTCTGGCTCCGGCACGGGGTCGCCCTGGAGGCGCACCCGCAGAACATCCACCTGCTGGTGGATCCGGACGGGACGGTCGGCCTGCTCTACAAGGACAACGACGGCGCGCGACTGGACGGACGGCACCGGGTAGCCGGCGGGCCCGCGCTGCGGGACAACCGGATGTGGGTGGCCGACCCGCGGGAACTGGCCGACGTGTTCGTCACCATCACCCTGCACCTGGCCGCGGCGGCGCCGTTGCTCGCCCTCGCCGCGCGGGGCGTGCGCGTGCCGTCGCCGGCCGCCGCGCTGGCGCCCCGGCTGGCCGCCGCCCGGGACCGCTGGGGTGACGGGCCGGCGGCGCGGCTGCTCACCGAACGGGTGCTGCGCGCCGCCCGGCTGCCGGTGAAGGCGATGCTCACCGCCGGCACCCTGTTGCCCAAGCAGCGACTCGGCTGCGCCGACGTGAACAAGTACTACCGGCGTACCGGCCCGAACTACCTGCGGGAGACGCCATGACGGGTACCGGCCTGCGCTCCGGCTGCCGGCGCGACACCGACCGGCGGGCCGACCTCGCCGCCGCCCACGGCGTCCTCGGCTGCCTGGTGCGGGAGGTCGCCCTGCCCGACGGCGACGCGGCGGTGGTCGGCGACACCCTGCGGCTGCGACTGCGACACCTGGACGTGACGCTGCGCTGCGCGGTGGCCCGGGTCTCGCCGATCGGCGCGCACCGCTACCGCGGCGCGGTGCAGCGGCGCACCGGCGGCGACCGGTGGGAGGACCTGGACTCCGCCGGGCTCGCCGGCCTGGTCGCCGCCGAACTGCGGGTCCGCACCGGCGTGGACAACGAGGAGTTCCCCGGTCAGGTGCGGGCCAGCCGGGACGCCGTCGGGCGCCTGCTGGCCGACCGGCCGGCCCGGGACCCCACCCCCACCGGCGAGCCGGCCGTCGACGCGTACGTCGACTCCGAACAGTCGCTGGTCCTCGGCCACCCGTACCACCCGACACCGAAGTGGCGCAGCGGCGACCCGGACACCTGGCGGGCGTACGCCCCGGAACTGCGTACCGCCTTCCGGCTGCACTGGCTCGCGGTGCCGGACGACCTGGTGGCCGACGCCGGGCCCTTCGACCCGTTGGTGGCGGCCCTCGACCCGCCCCGGCCTCCCGCCGGGCACCGGGCGCTACCGGTGCATCCGTGGCAGCTGTCGCTGGTGCCGCCGACGCACCTACGCCTGCGCCGGCTCGGTGCGGCCGGCGTGCCGGTGCGACCGACGGCGAGCGTGCGGACCCTGTACGCCCCGGAGGCGGACCTGTTCGTCAAGGCCAGCCTGCACGTGCGGATCACCAACTGCCTGCGCAAGAACGCCCGGTACGAACTCACCGGCGCGGTCGCCCTCAGCGACCTGCTGTCCCGGGTGCCGCTGCCGGCCGGCGTCGCGCTGCTCACCGAGCCGGCCTACCGCACGGTCGACCTGCCCGGCGCGGACGAGGCGTACGGGACGATCCTGCGTACCGGGGTCCGTCCGCACCTGCGGCCCGGCCAGATCCCGCTGCTGGCCGCCGCGTTGGCCGCCGGTCCGCTGCCGGTGGCCGACCCGGTGGCCTGGTGGCGGGCGTACGTCGGGCTGCTCGTGCCGGCGGTGCTGGGGTGCTGGCTGCGCCACGGCGTGGTGCACGAGGCGCACCTGCAGAACGTGGTGGTGGTGCTCGACCGGGAGCGCCGGCCGGTGCGGATGCTGCTGCGCGACCTGGAGGGGGTGAAGCTGGAGACCCGCCGCTGGTCGCCGTGGCCGCGGGGCGTTCCGCCGGAGGTCGGCTACCGGCCCTCCGACGCGCGCAACCGGATCGTGTACTGCCTGTTCGTCAACCACCTGGCCGGCGTCTGCGGCGCCCTCGCCGACGCGCGGCCGGGCATCGAGACGCTTCTGTGGCAGGAGCTGCGCGCGGTCGTCGCGGCGGTGGCGGCGGATCTCGGCGAACCGCCCGAGTTGCGCGCGCTGCTGCGCGGGCGGCCCCTGACGGCCAAGGCGAACCTGCTGGTCCGCTGGCGTCGGGACGCCGACCGGGCGGCGGTGTTCGTGCCGGTGCCGAACCCGTTCGGAGGACCCCGGTGACCCGGCCGGTCTACGTGCACGACCTCGACGGTCTGGCCGGGCACGCCCGCGCCATCCGGGCCGCGCTGCCGCCCCGGGTGGAGTTGCTGTACGCGGTCAAGGCGAACCCCGATCCGGGTGTCCTGCGTACCCTCGCCCCGCTGGTCAGCGGGTTCGAGGCCGCCAGCCGGGGCGAGCTGGGGCGGCTGGCCGAGGTCCTGCCGGGCCGGGCGCCGGCGGCGTACGCGGGTCCGGGCAAGACCGACGAGGACCTCGCCGCCGCGCTTCGCGCCGGGGTGCGGCGGATCCACGTCGAGTCGCCGGCCGAACTGCGCCGCCTCGGTGCGCTGGCGGTGGCCGCCGGCACATCAGCGGGGGTGCTGCTGCGGGTGAACCTGCCGGTCCGGACGCCCGGCGCGAGCCTGGTCATGGGCGGTCGGCCCAGCCCGTTCGGGATGGACCCGGCCGACGCGGTGGCCTGCGCCCGCCAGCCGCCGCCGGGGGTGGACGTCCGGGGCGTGCACGCGCACCTGGCCAGCGGGCTGGACGCGCCGGCCGCCGCCACGGTCGCCGCCGCCGTGGTCGACTGGGCGGTCACCGAACTGGGTGCGGCGGAGGTCGACGTGGGCGGTGGGATGGCCGTCGACTACACCGACCCGTCGGCGCGGTTCGACTGGACGGGCTACGGCCGGGCGCTAACCGAGGTCCTCGACCGGCATCCCGGCCTGCGGCTGCGCATCGAGCCGGGCCGCTCGGTGACCGCCTACTGCGGGGCGTACCTGACCGAGGTGATCGACGTGAAGCGGTCCCACGGCCAGTGGTTCGTGGTGGTGGCCGGCGGCACCCACCACCTGCGCACGCCCGCCGCGAAGGGCCACCCGCAGCCGTTCACCGTGCACCGGCGGCGCGGCGGTGGCGATCCGTGCAGCGACGGCGGACCGGTCACCGTGGTCGGGCAGCTGTGCACCCCGAAGGACGTGCTGTCCTGGTCGGCGGATGCCGGACCGGTGGGGGTGGGCGACGTACTGGCCTTCGCCATGGCCGGCGCGTACGCCTGGAACATCAGCCACCGCGACTTCCTGCTGCACGACCCACCGTTGTTCCGGACCGGGGATCCGCACGTGCTGGCCGCCGGGTGGGCGTCCCGGCCGTACGGCCGGTGAGCCGGCTCAGGTGGACCGGTCGGGTGGTCGGTTGACGGTCAGGCTGACCAGGACGCCCGGATGGTCCGTGGTCCCGGCCATGTCGATCCGGCGGACCGGCCCGACGCTCACGTCGGCGGTGGTGAGGATCTGCTGGACGCCGGTGCCGTCCAGCCGTTGGTAGTCCGGCGGTACGCAGTCCCGCAGGTCGGGCGTGCCGCCGAACCGGAGATTGAGGTCGCCGCCGACCAGGGTGGGCTGGCGACGGGTGGCGGAGTGCAGCGCCGGGATCGCGGTGCCGAACAGGTGGACGCACTGGGCCAGCGCGGCCGCCGAGTCGAAGGCGGCCAGGTGGGTGGTGCAGGCGTGGAACGCGCCGGGCGCGTGCAGGCAGAGCCATGCCCGTTCCTCGGGGTCGATCGGGTCCTGCGCGGGAAAGAGCCCACGGTACGTCGTGTGCCCGCGTTGGCCCGACGGCAGGTGCGCCAACAGACCGATGCCGTACTCCTGGCCGTTTCGGCACCGGGACGGCCCGCCGGTCCGCCGGTCGGAGGCCGCCTGGAAGCTCGCCACGACGGCGCCGCCGTGGTGCACGTCCGCCAGGTCCCGCTCCAGCGGGCCGATGTCCTCCCGGCAGATCTCGTTGAGGGTCACCAGGTGTGGGGCCTCGGCGCGGATCACCTCGCCGGCCCGGTCCACGGCCCGGCCGGTGTAGCAGCCGGCGAGGCCGCTGTTGCACAGGTTCATCTGGAGCATCCGCAGGGGCCCGGGCTGGCCGTCGCCGACCGCCGGGGATCCGGCCGGCAGCGCGGCGGCGACGAGCAAACACCCGGCGGCCAGGACCCAGCGGAGGTGTCGGCGGCGGGCCGGCCGGGCGGCGCGACGCGTCACGTGGTCGGGTCGGCGGTCCGGCCGCCCGCGGTCCGCGGCTCCCTGTCGCCCATCCGTCGCCTCCGTCGGTCTGCTCGCCGTTCGCCTTCGACGAACCCCACGCTAGGCGACATCCGCGCCTGCGGCGAGCCGGTGGCGAGGTGGTCAGGGAACGGGCGGCGGCGGGTCGACGGCGATCCCGATGGACGCCGGGGCGGAGAGGTTGCCCGAGCTGTCGAAGGCCCGGACGTGGAACAGGTACGTGCCGTACCCGCGCGAGACACCGTAGGCGAACGTGTCGCCGACCTGGGTGCTCCCGGACACGGTGCCGCTCTGCTGCACGGTGTATCCGGCGACGAACACGTTGTCCCGGGAGGCGTCCCAGGTGAGCCGGTAGTGGCCGTCCTGTGGCCCGGCCAGCCGAAGGTTGGTCGGGGCGCTGGGCGCTTCGCCGTCGGGCAGCGCGCCCAGCTTGATGATGGCGAACGGGGACGAGTTGCCGGCGGCGTCCAGCGCCCGGATGCCGAAGGTGAAGAGCCCCGGGGGTGGGATCGGCATGGTGTGGCTGGTCCCGGTGGTGGTGGCGGTCCGGGTGCCGTTGGAGAAGACCTCGTAGCCGGTGACCCCCCGGTCGTCGGTCGAGGCGTCCCAGTGCAGCGTGAGGGTCTGGCTCCCGCTGCTGGTGCGGGGGTTCGCCGGCACGGTGGGCGGCAGCACGTCCGGGCCGCCGCCGTCCCCGCCGCACGGCACGCCGTTGACCAGGCAGTTCAGCGGGGCGCCGGTGCCGGCCGAGAGCCAGCCGAAACTGGTCGAGGCGCCGGCGGCGAGGTTGCCGTTCCACGGCAGGCTGGTGAAGACGTGGCGCTGCCCGACCCGGGTCAGCTCCGCGTTCCAGTGGTGGCTGACGCTGGTGCCGGTGGGCAGGTCGAACTCCACCCGCCAGGTGGTCAGCGGGGTCGACCCGTCGTTGCGGACGGTGAGCTTCCCGACGTAGCCGGCCGACCACTCGCTCTCCTTGGCGAAGGCCGCGGTCGCGGCGTGGGCCGGAGCGGGCAGGGACACCGCCATCGCGACGCCGAGCACCAGGGCGGTCACCGGCAGCCGGCCGAGCAGCAACGCCTTCATGGACAAGACATTAATTGACGTCGATGTCAAGGGCAATCGGGCGACCGTTGGTTGAGACGGCGTTCGGATGGGCATCAAGGCGGTGGGCGGATCCCGAGAGGATCGGAACACCGGACGAGCGAAGGAGCACCTCATGGCGGACAACACCAAGCAGACCAGCGACGAGGCGGCGTCGGCGGCCAGCAAGGTGCTGCGCGACAAGGACGCGAACAGCGCGGACAAGAAGGCGGCCGGCAGCGCGCTCTCGCAGACGCCGGCCAAGGACAAGTCGGGCAACTGACGTCCGCAGCGAAGGCCCGGTCCGCGCGACCGGGCCTTCGACGTCCATCCGTACGGCGCCCGCTCAACGGGGCACGAGCCCGTTGCGGTACGCCCACACCACGGTCTGCAACCGGTCCCGTACGCCGATCTTCGCCATCGCCCGCCCGAGGTGGGACTTGACCGTGCTGGTCTCGATGAACAGTTCGTCGGCGATCTCGCCGTTGGACAGACCACGGGCGAGCAGTACCACGATCTCCTGCTCCCGCGCGGTGAGCTGCCGGGCCGCCGCGGCGTCCGGAAGGGGCGGCGGGCGGCGGCGCGCGAACTCCGAGATCACCCGGCGGGTGACCGCCTGGTCGACCAACCCGTAGCCGTCGGCGAGACGGCGGACCGCGTCGATGAGGTCCTCCGGTTCGCAGTCCTTGAGGATGAACCCGCTGGCGCCGGCCTCCAGCGCGCCGAAGACGTACTCGTCCAGGTCGAAGGTCGTCACCACCAGTACGGCCGGCGGACGTCCGGTGGCGTCGGCGACGATCTGACGGGTCGCGGCGAGCCCGTCCCGGCCGGGCATCCGGACGTCCATGCAGATCACGTCGGGCCGCAGCCGGCGGGCCAGGGTGACCGCCGACGAGCCGTCGGACGCCTCCCCGACGACATTGATGCCCCCGGCCTGTTCGAGGACGACCCGGAAACCCGCCCGGACGACCGCCTGGTCGTCGACCAGCAGTACGGAGATCATGTCGGGTGCTCGCCCTCCGTCGTCGGGATCGGTTCGGCCGGCTCGTCGTCACGTGCCGTCGGCAGCGTCACGGTGACCGACCATCCGCCGGCCGGCGTCGGGCCGGCGTCGAACTCCGCACCGATCAGGTGCGCGCGTTCCCGGATGCCCACCAGACCGACCCCGCCGCCGGTCCGCGCCGCCGGCTCGGGGCGCCGTGCCACCGGAGCGTTGGTGACCTGGAGGGTGACCGCGCGGGCAAGGTATCGCAGGACCACCCGGACCGGAGCCCCCGGGGCGTGTTGCCGGGCGTTGGACAGGCACTCCTGCGTCATCCGGTACAGCGCGACGTCCGCGATCGGGGGCACCTCGCGGCGCGGTCCCCGCGCGACGAACTCGACCGGGGTGCCGAGGTCCCGCGCGGTGCGGACCAGGTCGTCGAGCACGGCCAGGCCCGGCACCGGGGTGGTGCCCTCCTCGGCGTCGGTGGGGTGCGTACCGTCCCGACCGGCCGACCGGCCACGCAGGACGCCCACCACCAGCCGGAGGTTGTCCAGCGTCTCCTTGCCCTGTCCGCGGATCCAGGCCACCCCGGCCTTCGCCGCGGCGGGATCGCGGTCCACCAACCGCTCGACCGCCGCCGCCTGCACCACCATCGCGGACAGGTGGTGGGCGGCGACGTCGTGCAGCTCGCGAGCCATCCGGGCCCGCTCCGCCCCGATCGCCGCCCGCACCGTGGCCCGCTGTGCCCGGACCGCCTCCTCCGCCCGTAACCGCACCAGGTCCAGATAGCGCCGGCGGGTGGCGACGTAGGTGCCCACGAAGGCCGCCCCGAGGTAGGTCAGGGCGGCCGACGCGAGCTGGCCGGCCGCCGGGGTGAGGCGGCCCGGGCCCGCCACGGCGGTGGCCGCGACCACCCCGGCCGCCTCCACGGCCGCCGCCCCGAGGGCGAGCAACAGCGCCGTCCGCGCCGGGAACAGGACGCCGACGGTGTACGCCGCGATCAGCGGCGCGAGCCCACGGACCGTCAACTCGGGCGGCACCACCGCGGCGATGACGAGTTGGGCGCCGGCGACGAGCCCGAGACAGACCAGCGGCCTGACCCGGCGCAGGCACAGCACCAGCGCCTGCCCGCAGCCGAGGGCGACGACCAACCGGGCCAGTGCCGGGTCGAGGTCGACACCCGCACCGGGGGCGGCCAGCCAGACGATCGGTGCCAGCAGCGCGAACGTCACCGCGGTGACGACAGCGGCGGACAGGCAGTCCCGGGCGAAGGACCCGGTCACGCCGAGCCGGGTGAGTCGCTCGTCGAGCCACCGGCTGCCCGGTCGGGGTGGGCCGGGCAGGCCGGCCGGCGCCGGTTCGCTGTCGGGGTGGTCCGCCATGGTGATCAGCATCCTTCGTCCGCGTTCGTCCGGTGGCGGCGGGTCAGTAGGTGATGTCCGGGGCGAGCAGCATGAACTCGACGGCGAACCAGCCGACGCCGGCGAGCGCCAGCAGCACCAGGACACTGCCGGTGGTCCGCCGCCGGCCGGCGGAGCGCCGGACGTCGTCGGCCAGCCGGACGGCGGCCGGCGCCACCCCGAGCAGGCCGATCAGTTGCAGCGCCTGCACGGTCCGCAGCGCGCCGACGGGTACGTCCGTCAGGCCCATGATCACGGTCATGCTCACCGCCCAACCGACCAGCGCGAGCACCGTGGCGGCGACCGCGACGCGGGTCAGGATCCGCGCGGTGCGCCCGGCCGGAGGACGTGGAGCGCGGCCGAGACGGCGACGGAGCACCGCGCCGACCGGCCAGGAGAGGACGGCCACCACGAGCACCAGCAGCGACGCGGCGAACACCGGTACGACGACGGCGTGTCCGCGGGCGGGCTCGACCGGCAGCAGGGTGATCGCGGGGTCGATGCCGATCGCCCGCACCCGGCCGTCGCTGACCCGCACGGTGACCGTGGCCTGCCCGCCGACCTCCCGCCACACCCAGGGGGCGACCTCCTCGTACAGCGCGGGGGAGTCGGACAACGGGCCGGGGTCGAACCGCAGCCGGCCACCGTCGGCGACGCTCACCGTCGTACGGCCGGCCAGGCCGATCACGGTCAGGAAGGTGCTGCGCGCCGTCCGCGAACTCTCGTAGGTGCCGGCCGCCGTGGCGGCGTGTGCGGCACTGGTCGCCGCGTCCACCGTCGCGGCCGACCGGATGCCCGCCGCCGGGAAGTAGCGGTCGGTGAAGCCCGACATGACCGCCTCACGCAGGTCGATGCTGTCCATTCCCTGGCGCCCGTTGCTGTTCAGCGCGACGAAGACGCCCGTCCGGTCGTCGGGGTAGATCTGGAGGTGGGCGTGGAAGTACGTGGTGTCGCCGCCGTGGCCGAGGATGCGGTGGCCGTTGCGGCTCTCGTCGAAGAACCCGAGGGTCATCCGGGGGCCGTCGGCGAGGGTGCCGAGTGAGGTCGCGTCCAGGGCCGGCCGTTGCATGAGGTCCAGGGTCGGCCGGTCGAGCAGGGGTTCACGGCCGGTCGGTTCGCCGAGGTGGGCGAGCATGAAGCGGGCCATGTCCGGGGCCGAGGCGGTCAGCGCCCCGGCCGGCGGGACACCGACCGTCTCGAACGGCGCGGCCGGGGCGGAGGCGTCCGGGTAGCCGTGGGACATCCGGTCCGCCAGGTGCGCCGGGAGCGGCTGCGCGAAGGTCGAGGACGCCATGCCGGCCCGAGCCAGGACGTTGCGCGCGACGTACTCCTCGTAGGGCATCCCGCTCACCCGCTCGACCACGTACCCGGCGAGCGCGTTGCTGTAGTTGGAGTAGGCGGGCACGGTGCCCGGCTCGTAGATCTGCTCGGGCGGGTCGGTGGCCAGGGCCCGGCGTAGGTCGGTGCCGCCGCCGTCCAGGCCGATCAGGCCGTCGATCCGCTCCTCGAAGCCGGCGGTGTGGGTCAGCAGGTGCCGCAGCGTGACCGCCCGGTCGAAGCGGCGGGGCAGGACGAAGTCGAGGTGCTCGCGCACGTCGGCGTCGAGGTCCAGGTCGCCCTTCTGCACCAGTTGCAGCACGGCGGTGGCGGTGACGAGCTTCGCCACCGAGCCGACCCGGAACAGGTGCCGGTCCGGGTCGACGGCGACGGGGTCGGCGTCCGCGGCGGTGCCGGTGTCGGCGTACCCGTAACCCCGGGCGGTGACGATCCTGCCGTCGTGGACCACGGCGACCGTGGCCCCGGCGATGCCGGTCCGTTGCAGGGCGGCCGGCAGCAGGCCGTCGAGCCACGCGTCGACGTCCCGGCGGTCCAAGACGGCGGTGCCGGCGACGGCCGGTGCCGCGGCCGGAACGGCGACCGGCGGAGGCGGGTCGGCCGTCGGCGTGCCGGCACCACAGGCGGGGACCGCCGCCACGAGGGCGATCGCGGTCGCCAGCAGCGCCGTCCGGCGGAGCGCCAGGCGGCCGGACCGGGGCGGGGAGGATCGGGCGGACGCGGGGTTCCGGATCATGGTCGGTCACAGCCTCTCGCGGCTTTCCGAGTGTCCGGAGGGGATCCGGCGGCGTCACTCGGAGTGCTCCCGCCAAGCCTGTAAGAGCGGCCCGGCCGTGCCATCTGCCGCAGGACGGCAATCGGCCTACGACCTGAGGAGGAACTCCGGCCGGGGCGGCGGGACGCTCACCGTGAGCCGACCGGGGTCCCCAGGGGGTCGGTGAACAGGCGGGAGAAGCCGAGTTCCGCCGCGCCGACCAGGGTGCTGTCGTCGCCGAGCGCGGAGATCCGCAGGTGTGCCCGTTCCCGCGAGACGGGCAGCACGTTGGCGGCGATCCGCTCGCGCACCTGGGTGGCCGAGCCGAGGTAGACCTCCCGCAGCATGCCACCGAAGATGACCATGCCCGGGTTGAACAGGTTGATCACGTTCGCCACGCCGATGCCCAACCAGTCGCCGATGATCCGCAGCGCCTCCCGGGCGGCGGCCTCGCCGCGGTCGGCGGCGTCCACCACCTCCCGGACGGCCTCCCGCCCGAACCGGTCCGCCGGCCGGCCGGCCGCGTCGAGCAGCGCCCGCTCGCCGACCTCCGCCTCCAGGCAGCCCCGGGAGCCGCACCCGCACGGCCGTCCGTCGTACGGGTTGACCAGCATGTGCCCGACCTCGGAGCCGTACCCGCCGTCGCCGCCGAGCAACTCGCCGCCGACGATGATGCCGCCGCCGACGCCCACGTCACCGTGCAGGTAGACCAGGTTCCGCACGCCGACGCCGGCGCCACGCTGGTGTTCGGCCAGCGCGCCGAGGTGGGCCTCGTTGCCCACCAGCACCGGCAGGTCGAGGTCGAGCCGCCGGCCGAGTTCCGCGCCGAACGCCTGGTCCACCCATCCCATGTCCGGTCCGAACCGCACCATGCCGTCGCCGGGACGGATCATGCCGCAGTACGACGCGCCGACGCCCACGCACACCGAGCCGGGCGACGCGCCGCGGTGCAACTGCCGTCCGAACTCGGCCAGGACCCGCACCACCGTGTCCAGGTCCGCGCCGGCCCGGGTCCGCGGTGCCTCCCGCCGCTCCAGGACCGCGCCGCCCAGGGCCACCCGCGCGGCCACCAGCCGGTCCACCGCGATGTCGAAGGCGAGCACGTACGCCCGGTCGGACGCCGGACGGACCAGCAACGACGGCCGCCCCGCCCGGCCGGTCAGCTCCGGCAGGTCCTCCCGGACCAGCCCGGCCGCCGCGAGTTCCGCGGTCATCGCCATGATCGTGCTGCGGTTCAGGCCCATCGACTCGGCCAGCCGGGCACGCGACACCGCGCCGGCCAGGTGCACCCGGCGCAGCAGCGCCCCCAGGCTCGCGCGGCGGCTGTCCTCGGGGGATCGGCCGTCCACAGTCACACTCTTCAGCATCCCGGCGGACCTCGTCGACTGTCGGGTACCGAGGCGCGGAGAACAGCTCTCCGCGCGATCGGTGGTTCACCTCGACAGTACGGTGACCGGCCCCGGTGGACGGGTTCCCGGGGTGCCGCCGGGAGGTAGGAAATCTCCCGACGGCGCTCCGCCCGCGGCATTTTTCCGCCAATCCCGGGTGTCCCGGGATGCGGACCGGCGGCCGGCCGCGCGGCGGCCGGCGTGGCCCGGCCGACCCCACGCCGACCTGCGATGTCTCCACCAATCAGCACAGACCATCCGACTTGCCACTCGTCGGGCCGTCGGCACCCAATGGGTGAGAAGCGGCGGAGTATGACCAACCGGGACGCTTGAAATCAATCTCAAACATGTGAAAGTTTCGAAGCGCCCGGTCGGGTGAGCCTCATCACTCCGATCGGCCGCCCGGGGCTACCCGAACGGCAGCCCACGCTCAGCTCCATGGAGGTATCCATATGCGACTCTCCGGGTCCCCGCTGCGCCACGCCGCCGCTCTCGCGGCGACCGGCGCGCTGGTCGTCGGCACGCTCACCAGTGCCCCCGCCCAGGCCGCCCCCGCGACGACCGCCTCCCCGGACCAGGCCACCGCGCTCGCCGCCGCACTCGGCGACCGCTCCGCCGGGGCGTACGCCCAGGCCGACGGCACCATGGTCGTCACCGTGACCGACGACGCCGCCGCCAGGAAGGTTCGCGCGGCCGGCGCGACCCCCAGGACCGTCACCCGGGGCGCGGACGACCTCGCCCGCGCCACCGCCACCCTCGACGCATCCGCCCGGATCCCCGGCACCGCCTGGTGGACCGATCCCGCGACGAACCAGGTAGTCGTCTCGGTCGACAGCACGGTGACCGGCGCCAAGCTCCAGCGGGTCGAGGCCGTCGCGCAGCGGCTCGACGGCACCGTCCGGATCGAGCGGGAGGCGGGCACGCTCAGCACCCGCGCCGCCGGCGGTGACGCGATCTACGCCCAGGGCGGCGGGCGCTGCTCACTCGGCTTCAACGTCCGCAGCGGCTCCACCCACTACTTCCTCACCGCCGGACACTGCACCGACATCGCCGCCAACTGGTACGCCGACGCCGGCCAGACCAGCCTGCTCGGCTCCGGCGGCACCGGCAGCTTCCCCGGCGACGACTACGGCATCGTCCAGCACAGCGACGCCGCCGCCGCCGACGGCAGCGTCTCCCTCTACAACGGCACCACGCAGGACATCACCGGCGCCGCGGACGCGTTCGTCGGCCAGTCCGTGCAGCGCTCCGGCAGCACCACGGGCCTGCACGGCGGCACGGTCGAGGCCCTCGGCGCCACGGTGAACTACGCCGAGGGCACGGTCACCGGCCTGATCCGCACCACCGTCTGCGCCGAGCCCGGCGACAGCGGTGGCGCGCTGTTCAGCGGCGGCACCGCGCTGGGCCTCACCTCCGGCGGCAACGGCAACTGCTCCGCCGGCGGGACCACCTACTTCCAACCGGTCACCGAGGCGCTCAGCGTCTACGGGGTGGAGATCGTCTGACCGACGCGACACCGATGAGGGGCCGCCGGGTCGATCCCGGCGGCCCCTCGTCGGTGTCGCGTCGGGTGGGTCACCAGCCGGCCGGCGGCGGTGGCGGTACGACCGGCGGACGGTCGTCACAGGTGATGGTGTTGGGCAGCTGCCAGTCGGCGAGCCAGCCCCCGTCGTTGCCGCCGAGGTCGGTGATGCCGAACTCGGAACCGGCCGGGGTGAAGTGGAACGACCCGCAGTTGTTGACCCCGACGGCACCCACGTGGCGCGCGTCGACGTTGCCGAAGGACGCCGACCCGGCGGTGCGGGCGCTGACCACCGAGGTGCCGGCGCCGTCGACCCGGATGTCCCGGAACGACACGCCGTCGATCCGGTACAGGTCCTTCACCCCCCACTCGCTGACCAGCATGATCGCGTTGTAGGTGTTGTCCAGGTACGCGTCGCCGACCACCTCGATCCGGGCGTCGATGCTGCGGTCCAGCGCGTAGAACCAGATCGCGCCGAGCCCGATCTTCCAGTTCAGCTCGTACGTGCCGGCGCGGACCGTGGTGTTGCCGGTGATCCGCAGGTGCCCGGTGAACGGCTCCGCGCCGAAGCGGGACCCCACCTGGATGGCACTGCCCTCACGGACCGGGTCGGCGATCAGGTTGTGCGAGACGGTGTTGTCCGTCCCTCCGTAGATCGCGATGCCGTTGGCCAGCACCGGTGACTGGACCGTGTTGTGGTCGAAGGTGTTGCGGGCGTTCGCGGTCGTCTCCGACCACATGGCCAGCCCGTCGTCGCCGGTGTTGCGGACGAAGGTGTGCGCGACCAGCGAGTCGGTCACGCCGGTGTGGAAGTTCACCGCGTCGGCGATCTGGTCGACGATGATCGTGTTGGTGATCCGCACGTTGCGCATCGGGCCGTCGAACCAGATGCCCACCTTGGTGTGCCGCAGGTGCAGCCCGTCGATGGTGGAGTCGCTCATCGCGCCGCCGATGGCGTTGACCTGGTCGGTGTCGATCCGCTCCCGGACGTCGCCCTCGATGGCGAAGCCGGAGAGGTGGACGTTGCGGCTGCCGCCGTCGGCGGCGTCCCGACCGTAGAAGCCGACGCCGGTGTGCACCGAGCCGTCCGGTGCCGGGGTGGGCAGGGCGACCTGGCGGCCCTTGATCCGGGTGTACCAGTTGCCGGCCCCCGCGATCGTCACGTCGTCGACGATGATGTGCCGGTTGACCTGGAACGTGCCCGGCGGCAGGTAGACCGGCAGTCGGGCCCGCGTGGCGAAGGCGATCGCCCGCTCGATGGCCGGCGCGGAGTCGCGGCGGCCGGTCGGGTCGGCGCCGAAGGCCAGCACGTTCGCGGCCCGTAGCCGGACCCGGGGCGGGCCGACCAGCTCGGAGTCGAGCAGGTCGATGACCGTCCACGCGGCGTTGCTGCCGGCCGGGACGGTGAGCGTGACCCGGTCACCGGCCCGGTAGGTGCGGCCGAGCAACAGCCGCTGCTCGTCGTAGAAGTGGCTGGGCCGGAACGGTGTGGTGATGGTCGGGTACGGGGTCGTGTCGGCCGGGACGCAGGCGCACTCGGTGATCCACCAGTCCGGGTGCAGCAGGCCGGCGTGGGGGTCGTTGCTGAACGGGTACTGGTTGTACAGCCACGCGTACTGCGAGGTCAGCGTCATGCGCCGGATCCGCTCGCCGTTGACCGCGACGTCCAGCGGCGCGGTGATGCCGCCGCCGGAGGGCGCGTCCGGGATGCTGTAGCGCACGGTGATCGCGTTGGCCCTGGCCGGCAACGTGAACTCCACGTGCTGGCCGGGAACCAGCCGGACCGCCCGCCGCCCGGACGCCTCCGACGGCAGCGTGTACGCGGTCCGGTCGGGGCCGATCACCGTGCCGTCGGTGACCGCGTTCTCCGCCTCCTGCTCCAGGAAGGCGACCCGGGCGCCCCGGTCGGTGACCAGGGACGGGTCGAGCCCGGCCCGGGTCACCACCGGGGCGGCGCCGGGTGCGGGCCGCCCGGCCGCGGTGCCGCTCGGCGCACCGGCCAGCACGCCCAGCGTGGTGGCCAGCACGGTCAGGGCAGCGACCGCCGTCGTCGGCCGGCGACGGGGGTACGGCGGTGCCGTACGGATGTTCCGGTTCATCGGGGACTCGTCTCTGCTCAGGTGGTCAGGCGGCGGTGGTCAGGCGGAGTGGACCTCGACCTGGGACAGTTGGCCGGCGGGCCAGCCGGTGTTGCCGGTGATCCGCACCCGGACGTACCGGGCCGAGGTCGCGGTGGCGGTCAGCGTCACCCGGTTGCCGGTGGCCGGGTCGAACACCCGGCCGGCCGGGGCGACCACCGTGTTCCAGGTCGTGCCGTCGGTGCTGGCCTGCACCGAGAGCGTCTGGGTGCGCGCCTGCCAGGCCGGCGCCGGGGGAAGCCGGAGCACCAGGCGCCCGACCGTGGTGGCCGCACCGAGGTCGACCTGTACCCACTGCGGGAAGGCGTCGTTGGCGCTCTCCCAGTAGGTGTCCGGGTTGCCGTCGACGACGTTCCCGCTGCCGTACGCCTGGGTGTGGCTGCTCGCCGTGGTCGGACGCCCGCGGGCCAGGTCGGTCGGGGCCGCCGCGTCGGTGGTGACGGTGACCGCGTTCGACGGCGCCGACACCGTCCCGGCGGTGTCCAGGGCGACGACCGTGAAGGTGTACGCGGTGGCCGGGCTCAACCCGGCGACGGTGGCCGAGGTGCCGGTGACCGAGGCGACCTGCTGGCCGTCCCGCCGTACCCGGTAGCCGGCGATGCCGTCCGGGTCGGTGGCGGCGGTCCAGGCCAGCGACACGCTGGTGGCGGTCCGGCCGGTCACCGCGAGGTTGCCCGGCGCGGTGGGCGCGGTGGGGGTTCCGGTGGTCGACGCGTACACCTCGACGTGGGCCAGTTGGGCCGCCGGCCAGGCGGTGTTGCCGGTGATCGTCACCCGGACGTGGCGGGCGGCGGTGGTCGGCACGGTGACGGTGACGGTGTTGCCGGCGGCCGGGTCGAATCGGATGCCGGCCGGCGCGGCGAGGGTGGTGAAGGTCGTGCCGTCGGTGCTGGCCTGCACCGAGAGCGTCTGGGTGCGCGCCTCCCAGCCGGCCGGCAGGGCGAGCACCAGCCGGGACACCGGGTGGCTGGTGCCCAGGTCCACCTGCCACCACTGGGGGAACGCGTTGGTGGCGCCCTCCCAGTAGCTGCCCCGGTCAGCGTCCACGGCGTTGCCGGCGGTGAACGGGCCGTTCTGGCTGCTGGCGGTGGCCGGCCGGCCGGCGGCCAGGTTGCCGGTCGGCGGCGGCCCACCGGAGACGACCGGCGGGGTGGGGCGCACCGGCGTGAGCGGGAGTTGGCCCTTGAGCATCCGTCCGCCGTCGGCGGTGATCCGCAGGTAGTAGTCGGCGGAGCAGAAGGTGCCGTCCTCGTCCAGCGCCCGGATGCCGGTCCCGGCCGGGGTGGTCGCCTGCGTCTCGGTGGTCTTGGCGATCTGGTTGCCCTCGTTGTACTCGTCGAACATCGAGACGTAGAGGCCCTGCGCGCCGACCCGGACCATGTTGTAGAGGTGCCGCCAGTAGAAGTCGCCGTGCCGGCGGTGCCCGCCGGACAGGTCGCCGGGCATCACGCAGGGCTGGTAGTCGATGCCGTGCGCGGCGCAGTCGGCCTGGTCGGCCACGTTGACGTTGGCGTAGAACCAGTCCAGCCCGTCCAGGGTGCCGGTGCGCCCGACCATCCACGGCGAGAGCATGTGGAAGGCGTGGTAGACCTCGGCGAAGCCGGGCCGGGAGTCGTTGATGCCCTGCCGCCAGTAGGTCGGCACGCCGCCGATGACGTAGCAGCCCTGCGCCTTGAACCAGTTCACCACGTCGAGGCAGGGGGCCGGGGCGAACGGGCGGCCGTCGTCGTTGAACCCGAACCCCCAGACGCAGACGACCGGCTTGCCGTTCTGCCGCGCGTACGCCGGTGAGGCGGTGTGCGCGGACATCTTCGTCGTCCAGTCCTGTGTGATCTGCGACTGCATGGCGGTCCAGCCGGTGACGTCGTACATGATGTAGAACTTGCGTCCGAACCGCTCGGCCGCGCCGCGGACCTTGACCGCCATGGCGTCGCGGGTCGGGCCCTCGTCGCCGACCGGGTTGAACCGTTGCAGGGCGGCGGTGTCGCAACAGTGCTGCTGCATCCACCGGAAGTGGGTGTCCACGGTCTGCTGGTCGTAGGAGGAGAAGAGGGTGGCGGGCTGGCCGTTGCCCAGGTTCGGGTACGCGGTGGGGTAGGTGCGGTCGTACTCCCGCACGTCCGGCCAGGACACGATCGTGGTGTTCGCCGGCGAGGGGGGCTGGAACCGGTCCCGGCTCCAGTGCCACCAGCCGCCGATCGGGGCGCCGTCGCCGGGTGCGCTGAACCAGCCCTGGTAACCGACGGAGATCTTGCCGACCACGTCGCCGGGTGGACTGGCCGCGCCGGCGGCCCGGGGGGACGTCAGGTCCGGCAGGACGGCGAGCGCGGATCCCGCCGCCGCGGACCCGAGCAGTGTGCGACGGGTGAGCGCCATGGCGACCGCCCCTTCCGGTCTGGGATGAATTGACGGCCATCATGCCAGCGCCCGTCATCGACACGCAATAGTCGAACGAACAACTGAAAGATCGCGGCAATTTGGCCGTAAGAAATGAATGCTCGACCGGGTGGCCGGTCGCTCGGGCGGGACTCGCCCGCTGGTCGAGGCACCGTCGAGCGCGGCCGGTCGGCGGCCGCGGGTTGTGAGCGATCTCAGGCTCTCGCCCGGGGAGTCTGGCCAGTGCCGGATGGATGCCACGCACGGAGTCCGCTGATCGAATGTTATCGATAACATGGATCTGTCCCGCCGTTCCCGGGGTGATTTGCCGATCCGGCCCCGTTCCGGCGGTCCCGGACGTCCGTCGTGGAGGGTCGTGGCCTCGCCTTCGCTCCGTTACGCAGCTGTTGCGAACAGATGTCTTGACGAGGCTTGATGTGAGCGTTAACACTAGGCCGGTCAACGGTGGAGGTGAACATGAGCCGTGTCGACGGAGCGGGCGACGGCTACGTCGTCGGTGTCGACTTCGGCACCCTGTCCGGCCGGGCCCTGGTGGTCCGCGTCAGGGATGGTGCCGAGCTGGGAACCGCGGTGCACGAGTACCGCGACGCGGTGATCAGCGCCGCGCTGCCCGGAGGGCGGCCGCTGCCCCCGGACTGGGCGCTGCAGAATCCGGACGACTACCGGGACGTCCTGCGGCACGCCGTTCCCGCGGCGGTGGCCGCCGCCGGGGTTGACCCGGCCCGGATCGTCGGCATCGGCATCGACTTCACCGCGTGCACGGTCCTGCCGACACTCGCCGACGGCACGCCGTTGTGCGAGGTCCCCGAACTGCGCGACCGTCCCCACTCCTGGGTGAAGCTGTGGAAACACCACGCCGCGCAGCCGCACGCCGACCGCGTCAACGCCCTGGCCCACGAGCGGCGCGAGCCGTGGATCGGCCGGTACGGCGGCAAGATCTCCGCCGAGTGGCAGTTCGCCAAGGGTCTGCAGATCCTCGCCGAGGATCCCGAGGTCTACCGGCGGGCGGACCGCTTCATCGAGGCCGCGGACTGGATCGTCTGGGAGTTGTGCGGCGTCGAGACCCGTAACGTCTGCACGGCCGGCTACAAGGGGATCCGGCAGGACGGGCACTACCCGTCGGCCGACTTCCTCGCCGCGCTCGACCCCGGATTCGCCGACTTCGTGACCAAGCTGGACGGTCCGCTGCTGCCGCTGGGCGCCCGGGCCGGCACCCTCACCGCCCGCGCCGCGGCCTGGACCGGCCTGCCGGAGGGGATCGCGGTGGCCGCCGGCAACGTCGACGCGCACGTGACCGCGGCCTCCGCGCAGGCGGTACGCCCGGGGCGAATGGTCGCCATCATGGGCACCTCCACCTGCCACGTGGTCAACGGCACGCACCCGGCCGAGGTGGCCGGCATGTGCGGCGTCGTCGACGGCGGCATCAGCCCCGGCGCGTGGGGCTACGAGGCGGGGCAGAGCGGGGTCGGGGACATCTTCGGCTGGTTCGTGGCGAACGCCGCGCCGGCCGGGGTCGACTCGCACGAGCGCCTCACCGAGCTGGCCGCCGCCCAGCCGGTCGGCGCACACGGCCTGGTCGCCCTGGACTGGTGGAACGGCAACCGCTCGCTGCTGGTCAACCACGACCTCAGCGGGATGATCGTCGGGCTGACGCTGGCCACCCGTCCGCAGGACGTCTACCGGGCGCTGCTGGAGTCCACCGCGTACGGCACCCGCATGATCATCGAGGCGTTCGCGGACGCCGGGGTGGCGGTCGACGACCTGGTGATCGCCGGTGGCCTCACCACCAACGAGTTGCTGATGCAGATCTACGCCGACGTCACCCGCCGCCCGTTGAACATCATCGCCTCCGCGCAGGGGCCGGCCCTCGGCTCGGCGATCCACGCGGCGGTGGCCGCCGGCGCGTATCCCACGATCCACGAGGCGTCGGAGGCGATGGGGCGGGTGCACGAGGCCGTCTACCGGCCGGACCCCGACCGGGCGCGGGCGTACGACGCCCTCTACGCCGAGTACCGCGCGCTGCACGACCACTTCGGTCGCGGCGGCGACGACGTCATGCTCCGCCTGCGGGCGATCCGCAACGCGGCCGTCGACGCGGCCGCCCGGAACCAGACCGAGCTGGAGGTGGTCGGATGAACGCCGAGGCGACCCGGCAGGTGGACGAGGTGCGGGCCACGGTGGCCCGGCTGCACGGCGAACTGACCCGGTACGGCCTGGTGGCCTGGACCGCCGGCAACATCTCCGCGCGGGTCCCCGGCCAGGACCTGATGGTGATCAAACCGAGTGGTGTCGACTACGACGACCTCTCGGCGCGGACGATGGTGGTCTGCGATCTCGACGGCGTACTCGTCCAGGGCGACCACGCGCCGTCCAGCGACACCGCCGCCCACGCCTACGTCTACCGCGAGATGCCGCAGGTCGGCGGGGTGGTCCACACACACAGCACGTACGCCACCGCCTGGGCCGCGTGCGGCGAGTCGATCCCCTGCCACCTCACCGCCCAGGCCGACGAGTTCGGCGGCGAGATCCCGGTGGGTCCCTTCGCGCTGATCGGCGGGGACGACATCGGCAAGGGCATCGTCGCGACCCTCACCGGGCACCGGTCACCGGCGGTGCTGATGCGCAACCACGGGGTGTTCACCGTGGGCCGCGACGCCCGCGCGGCGGTCAAGGCCGCGGTCATGTGCGAGGACGTGGCCCGCACCGCGCACCTGGCCCGCGTACTCGGCCGACCGGTGCCGATACCTCAGGCGGACATCGACGCCCTCTACCACCGCTACCAGAACGTGTACGGCCAACGAACGGCGCCGGCGAACTCCTGACCGGCCCGGGCCCACCGGACGCACCACCGACGTGGACCGTGACCGGCGGTCGGCGTCAGCCCCCCACCACACCCCACATCCGAGGAGATCCGATGCGAAAGATGCGAACGTCCTTGAGGCCCTGGCGCGCCGCCGCCACGGCCCTGGCCACCGTGCTGCTCGTCGGCAGCGTGGCGGCCTGCGGCAACAGCGACACCGGTGGCGACGCCGGCAGCGGCAGCGACAAGCTCGTCCTGGGCTTCTCCCAGGTCGGCGCGGAGAGCGGCTGGCGTACCGCGAACACCACCTCGATCAAGGAGGCGGCCGCGGAGGCGGGCATCGAGCTGAAGTTCGACGACGCGCAGCAGAAGCAGGAGAACCAGATCAAGGCCATCCGCAACTACATCCAGCAGAAGGTCGACGTGATCGCCTTCTCGCCGGTGGTGGAGTCCGGGTGGGACACCGTGCTCAAGGAGGCCAAGGACGCCGGCATCCCGGTCATCCTGACCGACCGTGCCGTCGACTCGGCCGACAAGTCGCTCTACAAGACCTTCCTCGGCTCGGACTTCGTCAAGGAGGGCCGCCTGTCGGGGGAGTGGCTGGTCGAGAACAAGAAGTCCGCCACCGGGCCGGTGAACATCGTCGAACTCCAGGGCACCACCGGCTCGGCGCCGGCGAACGACCGCAAGAAGGGCTTCGCCGAGGCGATCGCCGCCAACCCCAACCTGAAGATCGTCGCCTCCCAGTCGGGTGACTTCACCCGGGCCGGCGGCAAGCAGGTCATGGAGCAGTTCCTCCGGGCCAACCCGAAGATCGACGTGCTCTTCGCGCACAACGACGACATGGGTCTCGGCGCTCTGGAGGCGATCACCGCCGCCGGCAAGACGCCGGGCAAGGACATCACGATCATCACGATCGACGCGGTCAAGGACGGCATGCAGGCCCTGGCCGACGGCAAGTTCAACTTCATCGCGGAGTGCAGCCCGCTGCTCGGCCCGCAGCTGATGGACCTCGCGAAGAAGGTCCACGCCGGCGAGGAGGTGCCGCCCCGGATCGAGACCGAGGAGACCACCTTTACCCCGGAGCAGGCCAAGGAGGCCCTGCCCAACCGCAAGTACTGATCGATGCCCGGGGTCGCCGCCGACGTGGCGACCCCGGCGCGTCGCCGAACCAGAAGAGGTCTGATGGGATGACGGAGAGCCGCCCGGTCCTGACGATGACCGGGATCAGCAAGTCCTTCCCCGGAGTGCGCGCACTCCAGCACGTCGACTTCCGGCTCTTCCCCGGTGAGGTGCACGCCCTGATGGGCGAGAACGGCGCCGGCAAGTCGACCCTGATCAAGGTGTTGACCGGCGTGTACGACACCGACGAGGGCACCGTCACGCTCGCCGGTGAGACGGTGTCGTTCGCCGGTCCGATGCAGGCCACCGCCGCCGGGGTGAGCACCGTCTACCAGGAGGTCAACCTCTGCACCAACCTGTCGGTGGCGGAGAACATCTTCATCGGCCGGGAACCCCGCCGACTGGGCGCGGTGCGCTGGGGCGAGGTCCGTCGCCGGGCCCGGGAGCTGCTGGCCCGCCTGGAGCTGGATCTCGACGTCAGCGCGCCACTGGGGTCGTACTCGCTGGCCGTCCAGCAGATGGTGGCCATCGCCCGGGCGATCGACGTCCGGGCCCGGGTGCTGATCCTGGACGAGCCGACCTCCAGCCTGGACGCCGGTGAGGTCGCGCAGTTGTTCCGCATCATGCGGCAGTTGCGCGACGAGGGCATCGCCATCCTGTTCGTCACCCACTTCCTGGACCAGGTCTACGCCGTCGCCGACCGGATCACCGTGCTGCGCAACGGCCAACTGGTGGGCGAGTACCCCAGCGCCGACCTGCCCCAGCTCACCCTGGTCGAGAAGATGATCGGCAAGGAGCTGGAGGTCCTGGAGGACATCGAGGAGCAGCCCCGGCGGGAGATCGCCACCCTGGAGGAGGGGACCCCGCTGGTGGGAGTCTCCAAACTGGGCCGCTCCGGTGCGGTCGAGCCGTTCAGCCTCACCATCCACGCCGGAGAGGTGGTCGGCCTGGCCGGGCTGCTCGGCTCCGGTCGTACCGAGGTGGCCCGCCTGCTGTTCGGCGCGGACCGCCCGGACCGGGGTGAGGTCGCCGTCGACGGCCGGCCGAGCGGGCTGCGCACCCCGGCGCAGGCGATCGGGCACGGCATCGGCTTCTGCTCGGAGAACCGACGGGCCGAGGGCATCGTCGCGGACCTCTCGGTCCGGGAGAACATGATCCTGGCCATGCAGGCCGCCCGCGGCTGGCTGCGGCCCATCCCGCGCCGCCGCCAGGACGAGCTGGTCGAGAGGTACGTCAAGGCGTTGCAGATCCGGCCCGCCGACCCGGAGGTGCCGGTGCGCAACCTCTCCGGGGGCAACCAGCAGAAGGTGCTGCTGGCCCGGTGGCTGATCACCGAGCCGCGGCTGCTGATCCTGGACGAGCCCACCCGGGGCATCGACATCGGCGCGAAGACCGAGATCCAGAAGCTGGTGGCCCAGTTGTCCGACGGCGGGATGGCGGTGCTGTTCATCTCCGCCGAGTTGGAGGAGGTGCTCCGCCTGAGCCACAAGGTGGCCGTGATGCGGGACCGGCGGATGGTCGCGCAGTTGGCCAACGACGACAGCCTCGACGCCGACCGCGTCATGCAGACCATCGCCAGCGGATCCCCGCGTGAGGAGGCGAAGCGATGACCGACACCGGCAGCCGCTGGCGGGCGGTGACCGGGCACCGGCTGTTCTGGCCGGTCGCGGTGCTCGTGGTGATGCTGGCCGCGAACACGATCTACCGTCCCGGCTTCCTCTCCGTCGAGGTCAACGACGGGCACCTGTACGGCACCCCGATCGACATCCTGCGGTTGAGCGCACCACTGATCCTGGTCGCGTTGGGCATGACGGTGGTCATCTCGACCGGCGGCATCGACCTGTCGGTCGGTTCGGTCTGCGCGATCAGCGGGGCGCTCGCCTGCTCGTACATCAGCCAGCAACCGGACCAGAACAGCCTTGCCGTGGTGTTCACCGCGCTCGCGCTGGGCTTCGGGATCGCGCTGGTGCTCGGCGCGTGGAACGGGGTGCTGGTCGCCGTGATCGGCATCCAGCCGATCATCGCGACCCTGATCCTGATGGTGGCCGGCCGGGGGCTCGCGCAACTGATCACCGAGGGCCAGATCATCACCATCAACTCCGAGCCGTACCGGGCGATCGGGTTGGGCCACGTGCTGACCCTGCCGCTGGCCGTCTTCATCGCGCTGGCCGCGGCGTTGCTGGTCGCCGCGTTCACCCGGCGGACCGCGCTCGGCATGATCATCGAGTCGGTGGGCGGCAATTCCGTGGCCAGCCGGTTGGCCGGCATCCGCTCCGGTCGGGTGGTGTTCCTGGCCTACGTGCTCAGCGCCGCCTGCGCCGCGGTCGCCGGCTTCATGATCACCGCGAACGTCTCCAGCGCCGACGGCAACGCGGCCGGCCTCTGGATCGAACTCGACGCCATCCTCGCCGTGGTGATCGGCGGCACCGCGCTCGCCGGCGGGCGGTTCTATCTCAGCGGCACCATCCTGGGCGCGCTGATCATCCAGACCCTCACCACCTCGGTGTACGCCATGAACATCTCGCCCCAGACGTCGCTGCTGTTCAAGGCGGTCGTCGTGATCGCCGTCTGCCTCATCCAGGCCCCGGCCTTCCGGGCCCGCCTCACCCGCCGGCGCAGAGGCACCCCGACGAACCCGACCAGCCCGCCGAGCCAGGCGCGGCAGAAGGAGGAGGTGCCGGCATGAGCAGCGCCGCGCTGACCCTCGGCCGGATTCGGTCGCGGGTGCCCCGCCGGCAGGTGCCGGTCCTGGCGACCCTCGCCCTGCTGCTGGTCATGTACGGCATCGGGGTGTCCCAGTACCGGGCGTTCTCCAACGTCCAGGTGATCTTCAACGTCTTCATCGACAACGGGTTCCTGCTGGTCGTCGCGGTCGGGATGACCTTCGTGATCCTCACCGGCGGGATCGACCTGTCGGTCGGCGCGGTCGTCGCGATGACGGCGATGGTGTCGGCGTCCCTGCTCCAGCAGGGCCTGCCGGCGCTGCTGGTGCTGGTGATCGCGCTGCTCATCGGGCCGTTCCTCGGCTTCCTGATGGGTTGTGCGATCCACTTCTTCGAGATCCAGCCGTTCATCGTCACCCTCGCCGGGATGTTCTTCGCCCGCGGCATGTGCACCTTCATCAGCGGGTCCTCGATCCCGATCACCGACGGTTTCTGGACCACCATGTCCCAGCAGCGGATCGGCGACCCGCGGGGCAACTTCGTGTCGATCAGCGTGCTGATCGCCTTCGCCGTGGTCGCCATCGCCGCGTGGACGCTGGCCTACACCCGCCTCGGCCGAAACGTGTACGCCATCGGCGGCAACCCCCAGTCGGCTTTGCTGATGGGGCTGCCGGTCGGCCGCACCCGGATCGCGGTCTACACGATCAGCGGCCTGTGCTCCGCGATCGGCGGGATCCTGCTCTCCTTCTACACCCTCTCCGGCGCGCCACTGATCGCCGTCGGCATGGAACTCGACGTCATCGCGGCGGTGGTGATCGGCGGCACCGTCCTCACCGGTGGCTCCGGGTACGTCTTCGGCACGATGCTCGGCGTGCTGGTGCTGGGCGTGATCCAGACCCTCATCACCTTCGACGGGAGCCTCAACTCCTGGTGGACCAAGATCGTGATCGGTGGTCTGCTGTTCGCGTTCATCCTGCTCCAGCGCCTCGTCGGCATCCGCTTCAAGTGACCGCCCCTCTCGCGGAAGGCAAAACCGTATGGCAACACACGCGCAACCCGAGGTCTGGTTCCTCACCGGCAGCCAGAGCATGTACGGCGAGGAGACCCTCCGGCAGGTGGCGGAGCAGTCCCGCCAGATCGCGGCGGCGCTCGACGACTCCCCGCAGATCCCGGTGCGGGTGGTCTGGAAGCCGGTCCTGACCACCAGCGCGGACATCCTCCAGGTGTGCCGCGACGCCGCCGTGCAGGGTGCGGTCGGGGTCATCGCGTGGATGCACACCTTCTCGCCGGCGAAGATGTGGATCGGCGGCCTGGACGCGCTGCGCACTCCGCTGCTACACCTGCACACCCAGGCCAACGTCCTGCTGCCGTGGGGCGAGATCGACATGGACTTCATGAACCTGAACCAGGCCGCCCACGGCGACCGGGAGTTCGGGTACGTGCAGACCCGTCTCGGCGTGGCCCGCAAGACCGTCGCCGGACACGTGAGCGACCCGCGGGTGGCGCAGCGGATCGGGGCCTGGAGCCGGGCGGCGCTCGGCTGGTCGGCCATGCGGTCGCTGCGGCTGGCCCGGTTCGGCGACAACATGCGCGACGTCGCGGTGACCGAGGGCGACAAGGTCGAGGCGGAGCTGCGGTTCGGCGTCTCGGTCAACACCTACGGCGTCAACGATCTGGTCGCGGTGGTCGACGACGTGGCCGAGGCGCAGGTCGACGACGTGGTGAAGGAGTACGACGACACCTACCGCGTGCCCCTCGAACTGCGCGCCGGCGGAGACCGGCACGACTCGTTGCGGTACGCCGCCCGCCTGGAGATCGGTCTGCGTACCTTCCTGGACGCGGGTGGATTCCGGGCGTTCACCACGAACTTCGAGGACCTGGGCGGTCTGCGCCAACTGCCCGGCATCGCCGTGCAGCGGCTGATGGCCGACGGCTACGGCTTCGGCGGCGAGGGCGACTGGAAGACCTCGGTCCTGGTCCGCACCCTGAAGGCGATGGCCGTCGGGGTGCCGGGTGGCACGTCGTTCATGGAGGACTACACCTACGACCTCACGCCGGGCGAGGAACTGGTGCTCGGCGCGCACATGCTGGAGGTCTGCCCGAGCATCGCCGGGGACGTGCCGAACGTGGAGATCCACCCGTTGAGCATCGGCGGGCGGGAGGACCCGGTCCGGCTGGTGTTCGACGCCGCGCCCGGCCCGGCGGTGGTACTGGGCCTGGCGGACATGGGCGAGCGGTTCCGCCTGGTGGCCAACGAGATCGACGTGGTGTCGCCGCCGCACCCGCTGCGCCGGCTTCCGGTGGCGCGGGCGGTCTGGCGACCGCGCCCGAGCCTGCCCGTCTCGGCCGAGGCGTGGATCACCGCCGGCGCCCCGCACCACACCGTGCTGTCCCAGGCGGTGGGGGTGGAGGAGTTGCACGACCTCGCCGAGATGAGCCGCACCGAACTCGTCGTCATCGACGGTGACACCCACCCTCGTCGGTTCGCCGACGAGATCCGCTGGAACCAGGCCTACTACCGGCTCGCCCGCGGTTTCTGAGGCCCACCGCGGCCTGGCTTCCGGCAGCGCGAAGCGCCCGTCCCCGGTCCGGGGGCGGGCGCTGGTCCGGTCGGTGGTCGGCTCAGCCCCGCGCGGCGACCCGGGCGACGAATGCGCGCCACGGGGCCGGGGCGAAGGTGAGCGCCGGGCCGGCCGGGTCCTTGGAGTCGCGGACCGCGACGACGCCGGGCAGGTTGTCCGCCACCTCGACGCAGTTGCCGCCGCTCGCGCCGCTGCGGGTGGACGTGCGCCACCGGGCGTCACTGAGGTCCATGGTGACTCTCCACCTCCTTCAACAGGTCGATGGACTGCCGGCGCGGAAGCGCCGCGTTGCGGACGCTCTCCCACCTCGGCTGAAGCGTAGCCACGTCGTCGTCCTTGTCGATGACCTGACGGATCGGTGGCCGTCCGGACCCGGCCCTGAGGGGCCCTGCGGGTGGCGGCTCCGCCGGACGCGCACGCCGTCCCGCCGGGTCCTGCACCGTCCGCGCGGGCGGCCCGGTCGCCGCCGGAGT
Source organism: Micromonospora endolithica (assembly GCF_003626595.1). GTDB lineage: Bacteria > Actinomycetota > Actinomycetes > Mycobacteriales > Micromonosporaceae > Micromonospora > Micromonospora endolithica. The sequence continues at coordinate 402,672 of NZ_RBAK01000004.1, forward strand.
GTTTCGTCTTGACTACAAGGATGTTATCGATAACAGTAGACATCAATCTAACTCGATGGCTGTGTCGAGCGGGTTCAGTCCGCTCAGTTCGATCGATCCCAGCGGCACGGCGACGATCGATGTTAGCGATCACACTTGCGGTTCGGCGCGACGTGGCCGACCGGTGACGCGGATGCCGGTCGGAGAGCGTCCGGCTCATCAGGCCAGCGAAGGAGGATCATGGTTGCCATCGGTCGGGTTCCCTGGACAGCGCCATCGGCGCGGGGGCGTGGGCGGCGGTGGAGGGTGTTCGCCGCCGCGGTCGCGGTGCTGCTCGGCGGCGCACTGGCGGCGATCGCGCCGACCCCCGCGTCGGCGGCGACGGTGGACACGAACGCGTGGTACGTGTTGGTGAACCGCAACAGCGGCAAGGCGCTGGACCTGTTCAACCGGGCCACCAACGACGGCGCGCGGATCAGCCAGTGGTCACGCAACGACGGCACCAACCAGCAGTGGCAGTTCGTCGACTCCGGCGGCGGCTACTACCGACTGAAGTCACGCCACTCGGGCAAGGTGCTCGACGTCTACAACTTCTCCACCGCCAACGGCGCGTCCATCGTGCAGTGGGCCGACGGCAACGGCACCAACCAGCAGTTCCGACTGGCCGACTCCACCGGCGGCTACGTCCGGTTGATCAACCGCAACAGCAACAAGGTGGTCGAGGTACAGGGCGCCTCCACCGCCGACGGCGGCAACATCGTGCAGTACGACGACTGGAACGGCACCAACCAGCAGTGGCAACTCGTCCGCGTCGACGGCGGGGGCAACCCCACCACGCCGCCGCCGGGTGGCTCGTTCAACAACCCGGTGGTCTGGCAGGACTTCGCCGACGTGGACATCATCCGGGTGGACAACACCTACTACATGTCGGCCTCGACCATGCACTACTCGCCCGGCGCTCCGGTGCTGCGCTCGTACGACCTGGTCAACTGGGAGTTCGCCGGCCACTCGGTGCCCCGGCTGGACTTCGGCTCGAAGTACGACATGAACGGCGGCCGGGCCTACGTGGACGGGATCTGGGCCTCCACCCTGAACTACCGGCCGAGCAACCGCACGTTCTACTGGGCCGGGTGCATCGACTTCGCCCAGACCCACATCTACACCGCGTCCGCCGTCGACGGCGCGTGGACCCGGCACGCGACCATCCCCAACTGCTACTACGACGCCGGGATGCTGATCGACGACAACGACACCATGTACGTGGCGTACGGCAACGGCGCCATCAGCGTCGCGCAGCTGTCCGCCGACGGGCGCACCCAGGTCCACAACCAGCAGGTGTACACCACGCCGTCGAGCATCGGCACCCTGGAGGGGGCCCGGTTCTACAAGCGCAACGGCGCCTACTACATCTGGCTCACCCGCCCGGCCAACGGCCAGTACGTGCTGAAGTCGACGAACGGCCCGTTCGGCCCGTACGAGCAGCGCCAGGTGCTGCTCGACCTGCCGGGTCCGATCGCCGGTGGCGGCGTGCCGCACCAGGGCGGCCTGGTGCAGACCCAGAACGGCGACTGGTACTACATGGCCTTCACCGACGCCTACCCCGGCGGGCGGATGCCGACGATGGCCCCGATCACCTGGACCGCCGACGGCTGGCCGCAGCTGCAGACGGTCAACGGCCGTTGGGGCAACTCGTACCCGGTGCCGAACCTGCCCGCTCCGCCCCGGGCGGTGAAGCCGCTGACCGGCGTGGACACGTTCGCCGGCACCACGCTGGGCCCGCAGTGGGAGTGGAACCACAACCCGGACACCGCCCGGTTCTCGGTCAACAACGGGCTCCGGCTCCAGACCGCCACCGTCACCAACGACCTGTACGCGGCCCGGAACACGCTGACCCACCGGATCCAGGGGCCCAGCTCCACGGCCACGGTCGAACTCGACTACTCCGCGATGCAGAACGGGGACCGGAGCGGACTGTCCGTCTTCCGGAACACGTCGGCCTGGATCGGGGTCAGACGCGACAACGGCAGCACCCGGGTGGTCATGCAGAACAACCTGACCATGGACGGCAACTGGAACACCACCAGCACCGGCACGGAGGTGGCCAGCGCGCCGGTCTCCGGGGGCCGGATCTGGTTGCGGGCCACCGCCGACATCCGACCCGGCTCCGGCCGGCAGGCGACGTTCTCGTACAGCACCGACGGGGTCACCTTCACGCCCCTGGGCAACGCCCTGACGCTGGCCAACAACTGGCAGTTCTTCATGGGGTACCGGTTCGCGATCTTCAACCACGCCACCCAGGCACTGGGCGGTGCGGTGACCGTGCGCCGGTTCGACCTGGCCACTCCGTGACACCGGTCACGTCCTGAGCGGTCGCCGGGGGATCGCGCGTCCTCCGTACGGTCGACGCGCGATGCCGGTGGGGGCCTGTCCCCGCGTCCCTGACGGGGCGGGGGCAGGCCCCCGCGCTGCCCCCGGCCCCAGGGCCGGGGCGACGTTGCCGGGCGCTCCCGTCGGACGGCCCGCGGGCGCGCTCGGCCGCGCCGTGTTCCGGATTCGGGCTGGCGTAGACTGTCCGCGGTGGTGCGCTGGTCACCCGGGACATCGGCGCCGGCATGGTGGCCGGCCGCCGGGATCGGGAGCCGGGCCGCTTGAGTCGACGTCGACGGGCCGCGGCCGCTGGGACGTCGGCGGGGGGAGTGACAATGGCCGTGCACGGTCCTGCGATGACGGATGTCGCCCGTCTGGCCGGTGTCTCCCATCAGACGGTGTCGCGGGTTCTCAACGGCCACCCCAACGTCCGGGAGCAGACCCGGCTGCGGGTGCAGGCCGCCATCGCCGAGTTGGGCTACCGGCCCAACGGTGCCGCGCGGGCCCTGGTGACCGGGCGGTCGCAGGTGATCGGCGTGGTCGCGCAGAACACCACCCTGTACGGCCCGGCGTCGCTGCTCGCCGCCCTGGAACAGACCGCCGCCGAGCAGGGCTTCGCGGTCAGCGTGGGCAGCGTGCGCAACCTCGACCACCGGTCCATCTCCGACGCCGTCGAGCGGCACCTGGCGCACCGGGTGGCCGGCATCGTCGTCATCGCGCCGGTCGAGTCGGCCGGCGAGGCGTTGGAACGGCTACCCAAGGGCGTTCCGCTGGTGACCGTCGACGGCGATCCGCGCCGGCCGGTGCCGCTGGTGACCGTGGACCAGGTGGCCGGCGCGCGGGAGGCCACCCTGCATCTGCTCGAAGCCGGGCACCGCACGGTCTGGCACGTGTCCGGGCCGTCCGACTGGTTCGACAGCGCGGGTCGCATCGAAGGATGGCGTGAGGCGCTGGCGATGGCCGGGGCGGACGAGCCGCCGCTGATGCCGGCGGACTGGTCCGCCGCGTCCGGTTACCGGTGCGGCCAGATGCTGGCCCGGATGCCCGAGGTCACCGCGATCTTCACCGCCAACGACCACCTCGCGCTCGGCGTGCTGCGCGCCCTGCACGAGTTCGGCAAGCGGGTCCCGGACGACATCAGCCTGGTCGGCTTCGACGACGTGCCGGAGGCGGCCTACTTCATCCCGCCGTTGACCACCGTCCGACCGGACTTCGACGCGGTGGCCCGGGCGAGCCTCAACCTGCTGCTCGCCCAGATCGAGACCGGCGGTGGCGGCGCGCTGCGCCAGACCATCGCGCCGACCCTGGTCGCCCGGGACAGCGTCGGGCCGCCCCGGCGCTGACCGGCCGGGTCGACGGCACCGCGGGCGTCTCCGCGGCGATTCCACCGACGCCACCGACCGCTACGCCGTCGGGTGGACGCGGTAAAGACATCGATGTCTATCGTGGGATGCGGTTGAAAGAGTGGTAACGCAGACGTAACATGACTCACGTCTGTTAGCGCTAACAACACGCGCTCGTCTTCCCGCGCCCTCTCCCGCCTTGTGCCGTCCGTGGCGGGCGCCGAACCGACAGGAGGCACCAGTTGACACGCATCGCCCGAGGTCGCCGGTGGGGAGGGGTACTCGCCGCCGGACTGCTGCTCGCCGCCGTGCTGGTGGGCATCCGTGCCCCCGTCGCGCAGGCGCTCGACAACGGCGTGGCCCGTACGCCCCCGATGGGCTGGAACACCTGGAACACGTTCGGCTGCAACATCAACGAGACCCTGATCCGGCAGACGGCCGACGCGATGGTCAGCAGCGGCATGCGGGATCTCGGCTACCAGTACGTCGTCGTCGACGACTGCTGGTTCAACCCCAACCGGGACGCCGCCGGCAACCTCCAGGGTGACCCGGGCCGTTTTCCCAGCGGCATGAAGGCCCTCGGCGACTACATCCACGCCCGGGGGCTGAAGTTCGGGATCTACCAGGTGCCGGTGGACAAGACCTGCGCGCAGTACTTCGGCGCCTACCCCGGGGCGACCGGCAGCCGGGGGCACGAGGCGCAGGACGCCCGCCAGTTCGCCGCCTGGGGCGTCGACTTCCTGAAGTACGACTGGTGCTCCCCGGAGGGCAGCATCGACGAGCAGGTGGCCACCTTCGCGCGGATGCGGGACGCGTTGGCCGCGACCGGGCGCCCGATCGTCTACAGCATCAACCCGAACAGCATCCACGCCAAGACCGGACCACTGCGCAACTGGGGCGACGTGGCCAACATGTGGCGCACCACCGAGGACATCACCAACGCGTGGAACACCGGCCAGACCAACGGCTACCCGATGGGGATCCAGAACATCATCGACGTCACCGTGCCGCTGGCGTCGTACGCCCGTCCCGGCGGCTTCAACGATCCGGACATGATGGAGGTCGGCCGGGGTGGCATGACCGACACCGAGATGCGGAGCCACTTCGCGATGTGGGCGGTCATGGCCTCGCCGCTGATCGCCGGCAACGACCTGCGGTCCATGTCGGCGGAGACCCGGACCATCCTCACCAACCGGAACCTGATCGCGATCAACCAGGACGCGCTGGGGTTGCAGGCGACCCAGGTGTCGTTCGACGGCACGCGCCGGGTGCTGGCCAAGCGGCTGGCCAACGGTGACGTGGCGGTGGCCCTGTTCAACCAGGGCGCGTCGAGCACCACGATCTCGACCACCGCCGCCGCGATCGGCAAGTCCGGCTCGTCGTTCACGCTGCTGGACGCCTGGACGAACGCGACCAGTGCCAGCAGCGGGACCATCAGCGCCACCGTGCCGGCGCACGGCACCGTGGTGTATCGGGTCAGCGGTGGCGGGACGACCACCCCGCCGCCGGTCACCGCGGGTGCTCTGGTCAGCGCCACCTCGGGACGCTGCCTGGACGTCCCGCAGAGCAACGCCGCCAACGGCACCCAGCCGGTGATCTGGGACTGCAACGGCGGTGCCAACCAGCGGTGGACCGCCAACGGCCAGACCCTCCAGGCGCTCGGCAAGTGCCTGGACGCCCCGTTGAACGCCACCGCCGGTGCCAAGGTCCAGCTCTGGGACTGCAACGGTGGCAACAACCAGCAGTGGACGCGCAACGCCAACGGCACGATCAGCGGCGTGCGGTCCGGCCTCTGTCTCGACGTGTACGAGAACCAGGCCGCGAACGGCACGCCGGTGATCCTCTGGACCTGCACGGGTGCCGCGAACCAACGGTGGACGCTGCGGTAACGAGCCCGGCACCGCGTCGCGTGGGCCCATCCGGACGGGGTGGGCCCACGCGGCTCGTTACCAGACCGTGACACCCGGATGTCCGAGCAGGTGTTGACGGTATCTATGTGAGCGCTAACACTACCCGAAAGGTGACAGGTGGGTCCCGGCGGTCGACGGGAGTTCCGGAGAGGAGAAGCCGGTGAGCAGGAGATTTCTGGTCGCACTCGGGGGTGCGGCGTTGGCGCTGAGTCTGGCGGCGTGCAGCGGCGAGGGCGCCGGCGGTGGCGGTGACACCGGCGGAGCGAAGCCCGGCGACCTGACCATCGGCGTGTCGATGCCCACGCAGACCTCCGAACGGTGGATCGCCGACGGCAACTCGGTGAAGGAGAAGCTGGAGGCGAAGGGCTACAAGGTCGACCTCCAGTACGCCGGCGACAACATCCCCACCCAGTCGCAGCAGGTCGACCAGATGATTACGCAGGGCGCCGACGCGCTGGTCATCGCCGCGATCGACGGCACCGCGCTGAGCGGCCAGCTCCAGGCGGCCGCGGACGCGAAGATCCCGGTCATCGCGTACGACCGGCTGATCCGGGACAGCCCCAACGTCGACTTCTACGTCAGCTTCGACAACTACAAGGTCGGCGTGGCCCAGGCCACCGCCCTGCTGGTCGGGCTCGGCCTGCAGAACAAGGACGGCGCGAAGGGCACCGCCACCGGCCCGTTCAACGTGGAGCTGTTCGCCGGCTCGCTGGACGACAACAACGCGCACTTCTTCTTCGACGGGGCGATGGACACGCTCAAGCCGTTCCTCGACGACAAGTCGCTGATGGTGAAGTCGCGCCAGACCGCCATCGAGAAGGTGGCGATCCTGCGCTGGCAGCAGGAGACCGCACAGACGCGGATGGAGGACCTGCTGACCTCCAGCTACAACGACGGTACGCGGGTCGACGGGGTGCTGTCGCCGTACGACGGCCTCTCCCGGGGCATCATCACCGCCCTGCAGAACGCCGGCTACGGCCGGGCGGGCAACAAGATGCCGGTGGTGACCGGCCAGGACGCCGAGATCGCCTCGGTCAAGCTCATCAACGACGGAGTGCAGAACTCCACCATCTTCAAGGACACCCGGCTGCTGGCCGAGCAGGCCGTCACCGCCGCCGAGGCATTCGTCCAGGAGAAGGAGCCGCAGGCCAACGACACCACCACGTACGACAACGGGGTCAAGGTGGTGCCGTCGTTCCTGCTGCCGGTCCAGACCGTCTACAAGGACGACATCAAGCCGGCGCTGATCGACTCCGGCTACTGGACGGCGGAGGAGGTCGCCGCCGGCCAGGCGAAGAGCTGACCCGGCCGCCGGGTCCGGTGGTGCCGCCGCCGGACCCGGCCACCGTGCCCGCGCCGGAACCGACGATCAGGACAACGACCATGGACACCATCCTCGAGATGCGTCGCATCACGAAGACCTTCTCCGGAGTGACGGCGCTGGCGGATGTCTCCCTCGCCGTACGCCGGGGAGAGATCCACGCCATCTGCGGCGAGAACGGCGCCGGCAAGTCCACCCTCATGAAGGTGCTCTCCGGCGTCCACCCGTCCGGCTCGTACGACGGCGAGATCCTGCTGGACGGCTCGCCGGTGCACTTCCGCGGCATCCGGGACAGCGAGGCGCGCGGCATCGTCATCATCCACCAGGAACTCGCCCTGGTGCCGTACCTGTCGATCGCGGAGAACCTGTTCCTCGGCAACGAACGTCGCGGTCGCGCCGGCCTGATCGACTGGAACCGGACCAACGCCGAGGCGGCGGACCTGCTGGCCTCGGTCGGGCTGCACGAGAACCCGGTCACCCCGGTCATCCAGCTCGGCGTGGGCAAGCAGCAGCTGGTGGAGATCGCCAAGGCGCTGTCCAAGAAGGTGCGGCTGCTCATCCTGGACGAGCCGACCGCGGCCCTCAACGACGTCGACTCGGCGCACCTGCTGGACCTGCTGCGCCGGCTGCGTGAGCAGGGGATCACCTGCATCATGATCTCCCACAAGCTGAACGAGATCACCGCGGTCGCCGACTCGACCACCGTCATCCGGGACGGACGGACGGTCGAGACCCTGGACATGACCTCCGGTGCGGTGACCCAGGAGCGGATCATCCGCGGGATGGTGGGCCGGGACCTCGAGAGCTTCTACCCCGACCGGGTGTCGGTCCCGGGCGCGGAGGTGCTCCGGATCGAGGACTGGTCGGTGCGGCACCCCACCCAGGACCGGATGGTCGTCGAGGGCGCCGCTCTCGCCGTACGGGCCGGCGAGGTCGTCGGCATCGCCGGCCTCATGGGCGCCGGGCGGACCGAGCTGGCGATGAGTGTGTTCGGCCGGTCGTACGGGCGCGACATCCGGGGCCGGCTGTTCGTGCACGGACGGCAGACCACCGCCGACACCGTCGCCGAGGCCATCGACCGGGGCATCGCGTACGTGACCGAGGACCGTAAGCGGTTCGGTCTCAACCTCATCGACGACGTCCGCCGCAACGTCTCCGCCGCCGGGTTGGGCCGGCTGTCCCGGCTGGGTTGGGTGAACGGCAACGAGGAGATCAAGGTCGCCGAGGCCAGCCGGCGGGAGATGAACATCAAGGCGCCCAGCGTGATGGCGCAGGTCGGCAAGCTCTCCGGCGGCAACCAGCAGAAGGTCGTGCTGTCGAAGTGGCTGTTCACCGACCCGGACGTGCTGATCCTGGACGAACCGACGCGGGGCATCGACGTCGGCGCGAAGTTCGAGATCTACACGATCATCAACCGGCTGGTGGCCGCCGGCAAGGCGGTGATCGTCATCTCCTCCGAACTGCCGGAGCTGCTCGGGATGTGCGATCGCATCTACACCCTCGCCGCCGGGCGGATCACCGGCGAGGTGCCGGTCGGCGAGGCGACCCAGGAGAACCTCATGGAACTGATGACGAAGGACCGGGAGATCGTCGGATGACCAGCATCAAGAGCCCCTCGACGCCGCAGCCGACGCCCCCACCGCCGCCGGCCGCCGCCCTGCGCGTCGGGACGAGCGACCTCGGTGCCCTGGTGACGAACAACCTGCGGCAGAGCGGCATCTACGTCGCGCTGGTCGTCATCGTGGCGCTCTTCGCGGTGCTCACCGACGGGGTGTCGCTGAGCCCGGGCAACATCACGAACATCGTGCTCCAGTACTCCTACATCCTCGTCCTCGCCATCGGCATGGTCATCGTGATCATCGGCGGGCACATCGACCTGTCGGTCGGCTCGGTGGTCGCGCTGACCGGCGCGGTCTCGGCGGTGCTCGTCATCCGGCAGGGACAGCCGTGGTGGGTGGGCATCCTGGCCGCACTCGCCGTCGGGGTCGCGGTGGGCGCCTGGCACGGCTTCTGGGTGGCGTACGCCGGCATCCCGGCCTTCATCGTGACCCTGGCCGGCATGCTGCTGTTCCGCGGCCTGACCCTGCGGGTGCTCGACAACGTGTCCCTGTCGCCGTTCCCGGCCGAGTACCAGCGCGTCGCGGCGGGCTTCCTCAACGGACTCCTGGGCGGACAGGGCTTCGACGCCTTCACCCTGCTCATCGGCGCGGTCGCCGTCGCCGGGTACGCGGTGAGCGGCTTCCGCACCCGGCTGGCGCGCATCCGCTACCAGCAGCGGGTCGAGTCGTTCCCGCTGTTCGTCGCCCGGGTCGCGGTCGTGGGCGCGGTGATCATGTATTTCGCCTGGCAGTTGGCCCACGCGCGGGGACTGCCGATCGTGCTGATCATCCTCGCCGTGCTGGTCCTGGTCTACGGCCTGCTCACCCGGCGTACCGTCTTCGGCCGCCAGGTCTACGCGATCGGCGGCAACCTGTCGGCGGCGGCGCTGTCGGGGGTGCGGGTCCGCACGGTCAACTTCTGGATGTTCGTCAACATGGGCTTCCTCGCGGCCGTGGCCGGCGTCATCTACTCCTCGCGGTCCAACGGCGCCCAGCCGGCGGCCGGCAACATGTTCGAGCTGGACGCGATCGCCGCGGCGTTCATCGGGGGAGCGGCCGTCACCGGCGGGGTGGGCACCGTGGTCGGGGCGATGGTCGGCGGTCTCATCATGGCGGTGATGAGCAACGGCATGCAGCTGATGGGCGTGGACCAGTCCGTGCAGTCGGTCGTGAAGGGTCTCGTCCTGCTCGTCGCCGTGGCCTTCGACGTCTACAACAAGCGTCGCGCCGGCACCGCCCGCTGACCCCCGCCCGCGATGGCGGGTGTCCTCGCCCTGCCGGCGGTCCACTCAGCGGTTAGCGTGGACGAGAGGAATGGACGGCGATCCATTTGCCACGGTTTGGTTGACATCGTCCTTTGAGGAGACCAGACTCGCACGATCGTTCGCATTGCCGGAGAGAATCCAGGGGGGACCATGTCCAGGACCAGATTCGGGTTGGCCGGTGCCGCACTCGCCCTGACCCTCGGTGTGACCGGGTGCTCCGCCGGCGAGGGCGTCGACGTCGACGGGGCCGGGCCGTCCGGTGCCTCCGCCGGAGGCGTCCTCACCGCCGCCATCGGTGGCGAACCGGACCAGCTCGACCCGCACAGGACGTCCGCCTACTACAGCTTCCAGGTGCTGGAGAACGTCTACGACACCCTCGTCGAACCGGACGCCAACCTGGAGATGAAGCCGGCGCTGGCGACCGGGTGGACCACCAGTCAGGACCAACTGACCTGGACCTTCACCCTCCGCGAGGGCGTCACCTTCTCCGACGGCTCGGCGCTGGACGCCGAGGACGTGGTCTACTCCTTCAACCGGATCATCTCCGAGAAACTCAACGCCGCGTACCGCTTCGCCACCGTCAAGACGGTCACCGCGGCGAACCCGACCACCGTCGTGGTGACGCTGTCGGCGCCCACCCCGAACCTGCTCGCCAACCTCGGCGGGTTCAAGGGCCTGGCGATCGTCGACAAGGCCAACGTGGAGTCCGGCAAGGTCAAGACCGCACCGGTCGGCAGCGGCCCCTTCACGGTCGCCGGATACACCTCCGGCGACAGCATCAAGCTGGTCCGCAACGACCGCTACTGGGGTACCAAGCCCAAACTGGACGGGGTGACCTTCACGTTCGTCAAGGACCCCACCGTGGCCCTGCAGAACCTGCGCGGCGGTGAGGTGCAGTGGACCGACAACCTGCCGCCGCAGCAGGTTCCGGCGCTGCGCGAGGGCGACGACCCGACCGTCCGCTCGGTGCCGTCGACCGACTACTGGTACCTGGCGTTGAACCAGGCCCGCAAGCCGTACGGCGACGTGAACGTGCGGCGGGCCGTCGCGTTCGCCCTGGATCGGGAGGCGATCACCAAGGCGGCCAAGTTCGGGCTGGCCACGGTCAACCAGACCGCCATCCCGAAGGACAGCGCCTACTACTACGAGTACGCGCCCTACCAGCGGAACACCGACCAGGCCCGGCAGCTGCTCCAGCAGGCCGGCGCCAACGGGCTGACCATGGATCTGATGGTCACCAGCGAGTACCCGGAGACGGTCACCGCCGCGCAGGTCATCGCCGCCCAGCTCAAGGAGGTCGGCATCACCGTGAAGATCCGTACGCTGGACTTCGCGCAGTGGCTCGACGAGCAGGACAAGGGCAACTTCGACGCCTTCATGCTCGGCTGGCTGGGCAACATCGACCCCGACGAGTTCTACTACGCCCAGCACCACTCGGGTGGTGCGTTCAACTTCCACGGATACCGCAACGCCACCGTGGATCGGCTGCTCGACCAGGCCCGGACCGAGACCGACCAGGCCGCGCGCAAGCAGCAGTACGAGCAGGCGGCCAAGCAGATCGTCGACGACGCCAGCTACATCTACCTCTACAACCCGGACGTCGCCCAGGGCTGGTCCAAGCGGGTGTCCGGCTACGAGGTCCGTACCGACCGGGCGATCCGGTTCCGCGACGTCGCCCTCGCCCGGTGAGCCGGCGGGGGCCCGAGGATGGGACGCTTCGTCATCCGCCGGCTGCTCCAGTCCGGCGTGGTACTTCTCGGCGTGACCCTGGTCGTCTTCCTGCTGCTGCAACTCGTCCCGGGTGATCCGGTCCGGGTGGCGCTGGGCACCCGCTTCGACCCGCAGACGTACGAGGCGCTGCGGGCCCGGGCGGGCCTGGACCGGCCGCTGGTGGTCCAGTACCTCAGCTACGTCGGCAACGCGCTGACCGGTGACCTCGGGGTCAGCTTCCGCAGTGGACGGCCGGTCACCTCGATCGTGCTGGAGCGGCTGCCCGCGACGCTGTCGCTGGCGGTCACCGCCGTCGTGTTCGCGACCCTCGTCGCGTTCCCGCTGGGGGTGCTCTCGGCGCTGCGCAGCGGTTCGCCGCTGGACCACGCGGCCCGGGTGTTCAGCCAGTTCGGTGTCTCGGTGCCGGACTTCTGGATGGGGATCATGTTCATCCTGCTCTTCGCCGGCGTGCTCGGCTGGCTGCCGCCGTCGGGCTACGTCGCGCTCACCGACGACCCGCTCGGCTGGGCCTCCCACGTGGTCCTGCCGGCGGTGACGGTGGGCCTGGTGACCGCGTCGATCCTGACCCGGTTCATCCGCTCCGCGGTACTGGAGGTGCTGTCCGAGGACTACGTCCGCACCGCCGAGGCGAAGGGCCTGCGGACGAGGGTGGTGGTGCTGCGGCACGTCCTGCGCAACGCGCTCATCCCGGTGGTCACCGTGGTGGCGGTGCAGTTGGCCAGCCTGCTCGGCGGCGTGATCGTCATCGAGGTGCTGTTCGCCTGGCCGGGCGTCGGCCGGCTCACCTACGACGCGGTGCAGGCCCGGGACTACCCGGTGCTGCAGGGCGCGGTCCTGCTGGTGGCCGCGCTGTTCCTCCTGATCAACCTTCTGGTGGACGTCCTCTACGCCCGCCTCGACCCGCGGATCACGGTGCGATGAGCGGCGCCGGGCAGAGCGCCGTGCGCCGTGCGCTGTCGGCGCTGCGGCACGACCCGCTGGCGGTCACCGGCAGCGTGGTCCTCGTGCTGCTGATCGTGGTGGGGGTGGCCGGGTCGTGGTTGGCCCCGTCGGGCGTCAACGAGGTGGACGTGGACCGGATGCTCCAGCCGCCCAGTTGGTCGCACCCCTTCGGCACCGACGAACTCGGCCGGGACGTGCTCAGCCGGGTCCTGATCGCGGCTCGTGTGTCGCTCCAGGTCGGTGCGGTCAGCGTGGGGATCGCGCTGGCCGTCGGGGTGCCGCTCGGGCTCCTCTCCGGGTACTACCGGGGCTGGCTGGACAACATCCTGATGCGGTGTATGGACGTGCTGTTCGCGTTCCCGGTCCTGCTGCTCGCGGTGGCCATCGTGGCGGTGCTCGGCCCCGGCCTGCTCACCGCGATGATCGCGATCGGGGTGGTCTACACCCCGATCTTCGCCCGCGTCACCCGGGCCGGCGTGCTCTCCGTACGCGAGCAGGTCTTCGTCCGGGCGGCGGTCTCGGTCGGCGCGTCCGACCTGCGCATCATGCGCCGGCACGTACTGCCCAACATCGCCGCCCCGCTGATCGTGCAGACCTCACTGTCGCTGGCCTTCGCGATCCTGTCCGAGGCGGCGCTGTCCTTCCTCGGCCTCGGCGTGCAGCCGCCCGACCCGGCCTGGGGCCGGATGCTGTACGACGGGCGCGGATTCGTCACCGAGGCGTGGTGGCTCGGGGTGTTCCCGGGTGCCGCGATCTTCCTCACCGTGCTGGCGTTCAACCTGGTCGGGGACGCGCTGCGGGACGTGCTCGACCCCCGGCAGCTCACCGTCAGCGAAGCGAGGAGGAGCACCGGATGAGCGACCCGCCCGTGCTGTCCGTCGAGGACCTGACGGTGACCATCGGGACCCGCCGTGGACCGGCCCGGGCGGTCGCCGGTGTCGACTGGTCGGTCCGGGCGGGGGAGACGCTGGCCCTGGTCGGTGAGTCGGGCAGCGGCAAGAGCATGAGCGTGCTCGCCGCCACCGGCCTGGCCCCCCGCGCCGCCCGGGTGGCCGGCCGCGTCCACCTGCTCGGCACCGAACTCACCGCGCTGAGCCCGGACCGCCGCCGGCGGATGCGCGGACGGCACGTGGGCTTCGTGTTCCAGGATCCGATGACGTCGCTCAACCCGGTGCTGACCGTGGGCCGGCAGATCGGCGAGGCCGCCGAGGAGCACCTCGGCCTGACCCGCCGGGCCGCCCGGGACCGCGCCGTCGAGCTGCTCGACCTCGTCGGCATCCCGTCCGCCGCGGGGCGGGTGGACGCGTACCCGCACCAGCTCTCCGGCGGCATGCGCCAGCGGGTGGTGATCGCCATGGCGCTGGTCTGCGAGCCGGACCTGCTGATCGCCGACGAGCCCACCACCGCCCTGGACGTCACCACCCAGGCGCAGATCGTCGAGCTGGTCGCCGACCTGCAACGGCGGCTGGGGACGGCGGTCGTGTGGATCACCCACGACCTCGGGGTGGTCGCCGGCACCGCGGACGCGGTCGCGGTCATGTACGGCGGTCGCATCGTCGAGCAGGGCCCGGTCGACGCGGTGTTCGCCCGGCCGGCGCACCCGTACACCGTCGCGCTGCTGGCGGCCCGGCCCGAACCGGGGGCCGGCGGCGGTGACCTGGCCACCATCCCGGGCTCGCCGCCGAGCCCGCTGGACCTGCCGGCCGGCTGCGCCTTCTGGCCCCGCTGCCCGGTGCGCGGCGACGCCCGGTGCGCGCACGAACTGCCGCCGCTGGTCCCGGTGTCCGTCGACCACCACGCCCGGACCTTCTACCGGCCCCCACGGGAGGACGCATGAACGCGCCCGACGTCGTCGCCGAGCTGGACGACCTGCGGGTGTGGTTCCCCACCCCGGCCGGCGTGGTCCGGGCGGTGGACGGGGTGTCTCTGCGGGTCCGGCGGGGCGAGACGCTCGGCCTGGTCGGCGAGTCCGGCAGCGGCAAGTCCACCACCGGCCTGGCGCTGCTGCGGCTGGTCGACCCCACGTCCGGGCGGGTCCACGTGGCCGGGCAGGACGTGACCCGGTGGTCCCGGCGACGGCTGCGCGGGCTGCGCCGGCGGGTGGCCATGGTGTTCCAGGACCCGCAGGCGTCCCTGGACCCGCGGCACCCGGTCGGAGCCAGCATCGCCGAACCCCTGGTCGTGCACCGGCTCACCGACGGCGGCGCCGCCCGCCGGAAACGGGTCGGCGAACTGCTGGACATGGTGGGCCTGCGGCGCGAGGTCGCTGAGCGGCACCCGCACGAGCTGTCCGGCGGCCAGCGGCAGCGGGTGGGCATCGCCCGGGCGCTGGCCGGTGAGCCCGACCTGGTCGTCCTCGACGAGCCCATCGCGTCGCTCGACCTGAGCGTGCAGGCGCAGATCATGAACCTGCTCCGGGGGCTGCAACGCGACCTCGGGCTGACCTACCTGTTCATCGCCCACGACCTCGCCGCGGTCGAGCACATGAGCGACCGGGTGGCGGTGATGTACCTGGGCCGGATCGTGGAGAGCGGCACCCCGGCGCAGATCTGGCGGGAGCCGGCGCACCCGTACACCGCCGCCCTGCTCTCCGCGGTTCCGGTGGCCGACCCGCGGGTGGAGCGGCAGCGTCGACGGATCATCCTGAGCGGGGACATCCCGAGTCCGATCGACCCGCCGTCGGGCTGCCGGTTCCGTACCCGGTGCCCGCAGGCCCGCGAGGACTGCGCCGACGTCGACCCGGTGCTCGCCGAGGTCGACCCGGGCCACGACGCGGCCTGCCTCTACGCCGGGGAAGCCGTCCGCGCGATGCGGACGGAGACCGCCGGATAACGGTCTGCGGGCACAGGCCGCCACCCGGCGGCTGTGGGCGCCTCCCGCCCCACCGCTCCGGTGGGACGGGGAACGCCGAACGGTCAGGGCAGGCGCCAGACCTGGTTCGCGCCGCCGAAGCAGTCCCAGATCTGCAACCGGGTGCCGTTGGCGGAACTGTTGTCGGAGGCGTCCAGGCACCGGTTCGACGCCGGGTTGCGCAGCGTGCCGTTGGACTGGGCCTGCCACACCTGGGCGCCGGTGCCGTTGCAGTCCCAGAGCTGGACCTTGGTGCCGTTGGCCGTGCCGGCGCTGGTGACGTCGGCGCACTTGCCCAGGGCGCGCAGGGTGCCGTCGCCGGCGACGGTCCAGTTCTGCGCCGCGGTGCCGTTGCAGGTGTAGAGCTGGACGGCGGTGCCGTTGGCGGTGCTGGCCGCCGCGACGTCGACGCACTTGCCGGCGATGCCGGTGATCGGGCCGGTCCGTCCGGTCGGCGGCGGGGTGGCGCCGCCCATGACGGTGTCGTAGATCGCGCTGACCAGCGAGGTGCCGCCGGAGGTGTCCTGGGACAGCTCCCAGTTCATCATCCCGCCGGCGTTGGCCAGCGCCCACTGCGTCTTGCGCTTGACCGTCGGGATGCCGTTCCAGCACTGCTGTGCGCCGCCGACGGTGGCGCAGTCCCGGTTGGCGTTGGCCGGGTCCATGCCGACCAGCGCCGCGTAGGTGTAGTAGCCCGGCCGGCTGTAGAAGGGCACCCCGAGTACCGCCTTGGCGGCGGGCAGGCCGCGCGCCTTCCAGCCGTTGACCGCGTTGATCGACCAGTCGTAGTTGGCGTGCGGGCTGCCGCCGTCGTACGCCATGATGTTGAGGAAGTCGACGTGGCCGAACACCGCCGTGGGCACCCCGTCGCGGTAGTAGCCCTCGGCGACCACGGCGGCGGTGAGCAGCTTGCCCCGGCTGCGCAGGGCACCGCTGAGCTGAGACATGAGCAGGCTGTAGTTGTTGGCCGAGGCGCCCGGGTCCGGGTACTCCCAGTCCATGTCGACACCGTCGAGGTTGTACTGATTCACGAAGTTGACCACGTTGTTGACGAAGGTGGTGCGGGTGGCGGAGTTGGCGGCGAGCGCCTCGAACGCCGAGTCGTCGCCGTCGTTCCAGCCGCCGATCGCGATCGACACCTTGACGTTGTTGGCGTGCCCGAGCGACACCAGCGAGGAGAGCTTCGCCGGGTTCTCCACCGCGCGTAGCGTGCCGTTGCTGTTGGGCAGCACGAACGCGTAGTTGATGTGGGTGAGCTTCTGGTACTGGACCGCGTTGACGTTGCCGCTCCACGACGGCAGGTAGCCGACGCTCTTGAAGTTGTTCGGCAGCACGACGGCCTCGGCGGCCGCGGGGGTCAGGGCGAGGGTCGCGGCGGTGGTGGCCAGGGCGAGCAGGCCGGCGGCCAGGGCCGGGCGTCGGCGGGGACGTGGTGAGGACATCGAGGGCCTTTCCCGGGGCGAGCGGCGGTGCCGCGCGGCCACGCCGGCGACTGGTCGGCCAGCCTTCGGCGGGACGTACGGCGGGGGATGGGGGATGGCGTTCCTCGAGGTGGCAGAATCCTAAAGACTATTAACTGTTCACGTCAACGATGTCCTTCGATGTGGCGGGTGCCCACGGCTCACCCTCCGTACGCCGGGTATCCGCCGCCATGCCCGACGACCCTCGCCGTCCCGAGAGCGTGCGCTCGCCGCTGGACGACCTGGGCGCGCGCGGCGACCGGGCGCTGTCCCGGGCCCGCGACCGGGTCGACCGGGCCGGGCGGTTGCGGCCGCGACAGCTCGAGATCACGGTCGTCATCGCCGTGCAGGCCGGGCTCGCCGCCGCCCTGGCCGCCCTGCTCGCCGACTATCTGCTCGGTTCCGGCGCGCACGTGTTCGCGCCGGCCGCGTCCGGTTGTACGGCGAGGCGGTGATCACCGATCTGCGGACCGCCGGCAGCGAGCTGCTCCGGGCGACCGGGTGCGAGCCCGGGCAGGCCAACGCGATGGTGCGCCGGGCGGCCGGCGCGGGCGAGGCGGCACTGCGTCCACCGGTGCGGATGTCACGGTCCCATCGGCGGACGCCGCCGGCCCGGCAGCGTCGGCGGGCGAGCGCCCGGTGACCGCCGGTGACCGGGGCGTCCGTGTCGTCGGCGGGTCCGGGCGTTAATTGGAAAGAATGTTGACAGCAGGTCAACAAATCGACAGACTTCGCTTCAGAGAGCGTTCTCTCGGGGTGGGCCGAGCGCCCCGGGGACCCGGGAGACCTCGTCAGAAGAGGAGGTCGCCATGGTGTGGACCCGCACCCGTCGGGCACTGGCACTGATCACCGCGACGCTCACCGTCGCCTCCACCGCGGCCCTGGTCCTGGCCGCCCCAGCCGCTCCCGCCACCGCCGCCATCGGGGGCCTCACCTGGCAGGACGAGTTCAACGAGCCGGCCGGCACGCCGGTCAACCAGTCCCGGTGGCGGTTCGACATCGGCGGCGGTGGCTGGGGCAACAACGAGCGGCAGTACTACACCAGCAGCACCAGCAACGCCGTGCACGACGGCCAGGGCAACCTGGTCATCACCGCGCGCCGGGACAACCCGGCCAACTACCAGTGCCACTACGGCCGCTGCGAGTACACCTCGGCGCGGTTGTTGACCGCCGCGACGTTCACCCAGGCGTACGGGCGGTTCGAGGCCCGGATCAAGATTCCGCGCGGGCAGGGCATCTGGCCGGCGTTCTGGATGCTCGGCAACGACATGGGCAGCGTCGGCTGGCCGGCCGCCGGCGAGATCGACATCATGGAGAACATCGGCCGCGAGCCGAACACCCTGTACGGCACCGTCCACGGCCCCGGTTACTCCGGCGGTGAGGGCATCACCGGCAGCCGGACCATCGGAGCGCCGCTGGCCGACGCCTTCCACACCTACCGGGTCGACTGGCAGCCGAACTCCATCATCTGGTACCTGGACGGCGTCGAGTACCACCGCATCGACCCGAGCCGGCTCGGCGGTGACCGCTGGGTGTTCGACCACCCCTTCTTCATGATCCTCAATGTCGCCGTCGGCGGGAACTGGCCCGGCTACCCCGACGGGTCCACCCAGTTCCCCCAGCAGATGCTGGTCGACTACGTCCGGGTCTCCGGGTACGTCCCGGACGGCGGCAACCCGCCCCCGTCGGGCACCACCCGGCTGCGGGGGGCGCACAGCGGCCGGTGCATCGACATCCCCAGCGCCAACCCGGTCGACGGCGCGAAGCTGCAGATCTGGGACTGCAACACCACCGCCGCGCAGGCCTGGACCTTCGCCGCCGACGGCACGGTCCGGGCGATGGGCAAGTGCATGGACCCGGCCTGGGCCGGCACCGCCAACGGCACCGAGGTCAACCTGGTCAGCTGCAACGGCAACCCGGCCCAGCGCTTCACCCTCAACGCGGCCGGCGACCTGGTGAACCTCAGTTCCAACCGGTGTGTCGACGTCCGGGACGTGAACCCGAACAACGGCGGCAAGCTGCACCTGTGGGACTGCATCGGCGCAAGCAACCAGAAGTGGTCCCGCTTCTGACGCCGGTCACTCAGGTGACGCGGGAGGGCGCGCCGGGCGCGCCCTCCCAGCCACGTCGTTCGGCGAGATCCCGCAGCCGGCGCAGGGCGTCCCACACGTCCACGTACCGGGTGTAGAGCGGCGCCGCGCCGAGGCGCAGTCGGTCCGGGGTGCGGTAGTCGCCCACCACCCGCCCGTCGGTGGCCAGCGCCCGGGAGATCCGCAGCGCCTCCGGGTGGTACAGCGAGACGTGGCTGCCGCGCCGGTCCGGATCGCGCGGAGAGGCGACCCGGAAGCCGTACGGGGTGAGCCACGCGTCGGTCAGCTCCACGATCATCTCGCCGAGGCGGCGCCCCTTGGCGCGTACCCGGTCGATGCCGGCCTCGGCGAGCACGTCCAGGGCCGGGTCGAGCGGGGCGAGCGCCAGGATCGGCGGCGTACCGACCAGGAAACGGTCCAGGCCCGGCGCCGGCTCGTAGTCGGCGCCCATCACGAACTGGTCGCGCTGGCCGAACCAACCCTGGATCGGCTGGCGCAGCCGGGCCTGCCACTCCCGCCGCACGTAGAGGAAGGCGGGCGCGCCGGGGCCGGCGTTGAGGTACTTGTAGGTGCAGCCCACGGCGAGGTCCGCGCCGGTCGCGGACAACGCGAGCGGGACCGCCCCGACGGCGTGCGACAGGTCCCACAGCACCACCGCGCCCACCCGGCGGGCCGCCGCGTTCACCGCCGCCAGATCCTGCAACGCGCCGGAGCGGTAGGCGACGGCGGAGAGCACCACCAGGGCGACGTCGTCGGTCAGGGCCGCGCTCAGGTCGTCCAGCCGCAGACCCTGGTCGAGGTCGGACGGCAGCATCCGCAGGGTCAGCCGGCGCGCCTCGGCCAGCCCCTGCAGGACGTACCGGTCGCTGGGAAACTCCTCGGCGTCCACCAGCACCGTCCGCCGGTCGCCGGCGGCATCCAGCGCGGCGGCGGCGAGCTTGTAGAGGTTCACCGAGGTGGAGTCGGAGACCACCACCTCGCCGGGGCGGGCGCCCAGGGCGTGCGCGGCGAGCCGGTCACCGAGCCGGTGGCCCCACTCGATCCAGGTGGGCCAGGAGCGGACGAGCTGCTCGCCCCAGCCCTGGCGGACCAGCCGGTCCAGGTGCGCCGGGGTGGCCGCCGGGAGCCGTCCCAGCGAGTTGCCGTCGAGGTAGACCAGGTCGTCGTCACCGATCACGAACCGGTCCCGCAGGTGGGCCAGCGGGTCGGCCGCGTCGAGTTCCTTGGCCACCGACCGGGGGAAGTCCTCGCGCACCCGCCACTCCCTCGCGTACACCGACGATCCGACCGCCCACGGTAGTCGACGACGGACCTCCGGCCCCGCCCCGGTCTCGTGGTGGTCAGTGGGCCGGGCCGTGCGAGATGGCCCCGACCACCGCCAGCGTCCGCAGGTGGTGGAAGCGCCGGAGGCTCATCACCCCGAAGCAGGCCGCGAGGACGACCAGTTCGGGGCGGGGCCACTGCCCGGTCACGTCGGCCCGCACGTGTGCGCCGGGCCGGGCGGGCTGGTGCACGTCGATCCGGCTGGCGCCGGACCGCAGGACGGCGTCGAAGCGCCTCCGGTTGCCGCCGACGTCCCAGGCGGCCGGTACGCCGGCGACCAGCGACCCGTGGCCGTCGAGCAGGACCAGCGGGTGCTCCGCCGTACCGACGGTCACCCGACGGTGGCCACGGTCGGTCCAGACGCCGATCCGGCCCTCGGGTGTCTCGATCTGGCCGCCCCGCATGCTCCAGTGGGCGCGCAGCGCGGCGCGGCGGTTGCCGGCGGCGTCGAGGAGCCGGTGGGCTCCGCCGCTTCTGCGGACGGTGAAGACGGTCACCTGGCGTCCTTTCCCGTGCTGACTCGGCGTGCCCCCGTGCCGCCCCGCGGTGTTGGTAGCGTGCCGGCATGCCGATCGGTTACCTGGTGACGGTGGCGTTCGTCGCCTGGTGCGTGTTCTTCGGCGTGGTCGCGCCGCGCCGCCCCGGACCGCTCGGGACACTCAGCTTCGCGTTCGGCCTGGCCGTCAACGAGGTGCCGTTCCTGGCGGCGTACTGGTTGCTCGGCGCGACCGTGCTGTCCATCGTCGAGGACGACATCGACACCCCGGCCGGGTGGCTGGTGGTCGCGCTGGCGGCGGTCACCACCGCCGGGCTGGTGGTGATCGCCGTCCGGGGCGCGCGGGCCGCCCGGACCGTACGGGAGGCACTGTCCGACGCCCTCGGGGCCGGCTGGCGGGACCGGGTCGGCGGGGCCGCACTGCGCCGGCTGCGGCCGCACCGTCCGATCGCCCGGATCCTGCTCGCGCCGTTCGCAGTCCGGCGGCGTGACGTCCAGCGGATCGCGAACCTGAGCTACGGTCCCGCCGGCACCCGCAACCTGCTCGACGTCTACCGTCACCGGTCCCGCCCCACCGGCGGCCCGGTCCTCGTCCACCTGCACCGGGGCGGGTTCGTCAGCGGCCGCAAGAACCGGGAGGCCCGGCCGCTGCTCTACCGGCTCGCCGGCCAGGGTTGGATGTGTGTCAGCGCCAACTACCGGCTGCGCCCCGAGGTCGCCTTCCCGGAGCACCTGGTCGACGTCAAGAAGGTCATCGCGTGGGTGCGGGCGCACGCCGCCGAGTACGGCGGCGATCCGGAGGTGATCGTCGTGGCGGGCAGCTCCGCCGGTGGCCACCTGGCCGTCACCGCGGCGCTCACCGCCAACGACCCCGCCTTCCAGCCCGGTTTCACCGACGTCGACACCTCGGTCGTCGCCGCCGTGTCGCTGTACGGCTACTACGGTTCCCTCGGCGGCGAGCAGGCGCTGCCGTCGGCGCCCGGGGCGTACGCCGGACCGGACGCCCCGCCGCTGTTCCTGGCCCACGGCGATCGGGACACGGTGGTGCACGTCGAGGGTGTCCGCGACTTCGTCGACCGGGTGCGTGACGTCTCCGCCAATCCGGTGGTGTACGCCGAACTGCGCGGTGGGCAGCACTCCTTCGACCTGTTCCACTCGCTGCGCTTCGACGCGGTCGTGGACGGGGTGGAAGCCTTCGCGGCCTGGGTGCTGGCCACGCGATCCCGGCCGCGCGAGGACGCCCGGGACACGTGACCGCCGGCCGGGGGTCACCGGCGTACGCATTCGACCTCCACCGTCAGGTCCAGGAACCGGCCGGTCATGCCGCGCGACCCGGTGACGCCGAGCTCGAACCGGTCCAGGCGGGTGGTGGCGACCACCCGGAACCCGTCGGGTGTGGCCACCGCCTCCTGGACCGCGAGGGTCACCGGCCCGCTCGTCCCGCGAACGGTCAACCGGCCGCTCAGCGCGTCCTCGTCGACCCGCTCCGAGACGAACGTGATCACCGGGTGGCGGTCCACGTCGAGGAACGTCGCCGAGCGTACGGTGTGGTCCCGGGCCGCGATGCCGGTGTGGAAGCTCGCCGCGTCGACCTCGGCGGTGACCCGGGAGGCCGACAGCGGCTCGGCGACCTCCACCGATCCCGACCGGACGGCGAACGTGCCGGCCACCTTCCCCAACCCGAACAGATGCCTGGTCCGGAACCGGATCGTGGACCGGGTGGGGTCCACCTCGTACCGTCCCAATGGGAGGGTCGTCGTGGTGGTGCGCTCTCGGCTGATGTCCATGCCCACATTCCACTCGCCGCCGGCCGGCCGGCGGCAGGGGCGGCCGGCCGTTCACCGGACGACGAAGGTCGTGCGCCGACCGCCCGCGTACGACTTTCGTCGGGTGGCGACCGTCGGTCCGGTGTGCGTTCCGGCCGGCCGCCCGGTCGATGCCCTACCGTCTACGACATGGACGGGGCACCGTGGCACCACCGGCACCGGGTGGCCCTCGACGTCGCCGTCGCCGTGGCGTTCGTGCTGCTCGACACCGGCAACACCCTGGCCGGCGGCAGTTGGTGGCCGGGGCGCCCGGACACCCTGGCCTGGGTGCTGCTCGGGGTGCAGGCGCTGGCCTGCTCGTCGCTGGTGCTGCGCCGCCGGGCGCCGCTGACCGTGGTCGTCGTCCTCGGCCTGTTCACCCTGGTCGTGACACTGCTGATCGCCCCGGCGCAGGCGCTCACGCCGGCGTCGGCCGGCAACGTGTGGGCGCCGTTCGCCACCGTCGTGGCGGCGTACGGGCCGCCGTTCCACGGCACCGACCGGCGCGTCGGTTACCTCGCGCTGGCGCTGCTCACGTTCGTCGTCGCCCGGCCCTGGGAGCCGTCGGCCACGATCATCACGCTCGCGGTGCTGCGGACCGCGGTCGGGCCGTTGCTGGCGCTCTACCTCGACGCCCGCCGCCGGCTGGTGCTGGCCCTGACCGAGCGCGCGGAACGGGCCGAACGGGAGCGCCACCTGCTGGCCGAGCAGGCCCGCGACGAGGAACGCGCCCGGCTGGCCGGGGAGATGCACGACGTGGTCACCCACCGGGTGAGCCTGATGGTGCTCCAGGCCGGCGCGCTGCGGATGACCGCGTCCGACGAGGCCACCCGGCAGGCCGCCGAGGACCTGCGTAGCGCCGGCTGCCAGGCCCTCGACGAGCTGCGTGACCTGGTGGGCATCCTGCGCCGGGCACCCCGGGAGGACGGCACGCCGAGCACCGACGGGCTCGCCGCGCTGGTGGCCGAGTCGACCGCGGTCGGTGTGCCGGTCGACCTGACGGAGTCCGGTGACCGGTCGCTGGCCTCGCCGGTGGTGGGACGCACCGCGTACCGCATCGTGCGGGAGGCGCTGACCAACGTCCGCAAGCACGCGCCGGGCGCGCGGGTGACCGTGCGGATCCGGTACGAGGAAACCCGGCTGCGGGTCGCGGTGCACAACACCGCGCCCACCGGCCGACCCAGCCGCGCGCTGGTGGAGACCGGATCCGGCCTGGGCATCGTCACCCTGCGGCAGCGCATCGAGCTGGTGCACGGCACGATGCGCGCCGGGCCGACGCCGGACGGCGGCTTCCGGCTGGAGGCGACCCTCCCGGCGTACGTCCCGACGGCGGAACCGGCGGTGTGAGCGATGATCCGGGTGGTGGTGGTCGACGACGAGCCGATGGTGTGCGTGTTCCTGCGGACCATCCTCGGCTCGGCCGACGACATCGAGGTGGTCGACCAGGCGCACGACGGCGCGGCGGCGGTCGAGGTGGTGGCGCGCAGCCGGCCCGACGTGGTGTTGATGGACCTGCGGATGCCCGGGATGGACGGTCTCACCGCGATCGAGCGGATCAACGACCGTCCGGACGCGCCGCCGATCGTGGTGCTGACCACCTTCGATGCCGACCAGTACGTGCTGCGGGCGCTGCGGTTGGGTGCGGCCGGTTTCCTGGTCAAGTCCACGCCGCCGGAGAGCCTGATCGGGTTGGTGCGGGTCGCCGCCGAGGGGCACACGGTGCTGTCGCCGGCCGCCGCCCGCCGGCTGGTCACCGCCTCGGCCGACAGCCGATCGGCCGGGGAGCGCGCCCGGCGGCTCGTCGCCGGGCTGACCGAACGGGAGGCCGAGGTGCTGGGCTGTCTCGGCGAGGGCCTGTCCAACGCGCGGATCGCCGCCCGGCTACACCTGTCCGAGGCGACCATCAAGGGTTACGTCTCCCGGCTGCTGGAGAAGCTGCACTGCGCCAACCGTACGCAGGCCGGCCTGATCGCCCACGAGGCGCGCGTCGGCCGCGGCTGACCGGCGCGTTCCCGGCCGGCCGGGACCGGTCCACGGCCGGCTGTCTATGGTGGGGGCGAAGTGTTCGTCGGGCAGGCGGTTGGGGTGCTGCGGTGGCGTTGATGGGCAGGATTCTGCGGTACGACGATGTGCGCGGGTACGGGTTCATCGAACCCGCCGACGGCGGCGACGACGTGTTCGTCCACGCCAACGATCTCGGTGCCGCCCGGCACCTGGTGCGTCCCGGCATGCTCGTCGAGTACGACGTGGAGCAGGGCGAGCGTGGCCCGAAGGTGTCCACCGTGCGGATCCCGGACAGCGCGCGGACCGCACCGGTCGTCGGTTCACCCGCGACGGTGAAGCGGGAGGACGACGGCATGTGTGACGTGCTCACCACTGCCGAGTTCACCGCCGAGGTCACCGAGCTGCTGATCCAGCGGGTCCCGTCGATGACCGGGGAGCAGATCGCCCAGGCGCGCCAGCACCTCGCCGAGCTGGCCCGCGGGCACGGCTGGCTGGAGTCCTGAGCGGCCGGCGCCCCGCACCGTTCATCGACAAACGTCGAGGACATTCATAGACTCCGACCGCTCCGGTACCACGAGTCAGGAGGAATGTCCGTGTCGCGTGAACCCCGAACGCAGTCCACCCCGAATCCGCACCGCGCCACCCGTACGCTGGCCCGCCTCGGCGGTGCGGCGCTGCTGGCCGGCGCGCTGCTCGCCCCGACCGGGACGGCCGCGGTCGCCGCGCCCGCGCCCGACGCCGCCCCGGCGGTGGTGTCCGGCGGTCCCCGGGACACCGACGGCCCGTGCGGCTACACGGTGACCCCCGACGAGCCGGCCGCGCGCCCGGTCCCGCTGCCACCCGACCCGCGCCGTACGCCGGACCGGGGCACCGTCCGGGTGACGCTGCGGACCAACCACGGTCCGATCGGGCTGGTGCTGGACCGGGCGGCGGCGCCGTGCACGGTGCAGAGCTTCCTGCACCTGACCCGGTACCGCTTCTACGACCGGACGCTCTGCCACCGGCTGACCGCGTACCCGACGCTGAGCGTGTTGCAGTGCGGTGACCCGTCCGGGACCGGCTCGGGTGGCCCCGGCTACCGCTACGCCGACGAGCTGCCCACCGACCTGCCGCCGGCGCCCACCGACCCGACCGGCGAGCGCCGGCTGTACGCCCGGGGCACCCTCGCGATGGCCAACGCCGGTCCGGACACCAACGGCAGCCAGTTCTTCCTGGTCTACGCGGACTCCGCGCTACGGCCGAACTACACCGTCTTCGGCTCGGTGGACCGCGGCGGACTGGCCACCCTGGACCGGATCGCCGCCGGGGGAGTGGCGCCCACCGCCGAGGATCCGGCCCCGGTCGACGGTCCGCCCGCGCTCCCGGTCGTGATTCGCAAGGCGCAGCGGCACCACGGCCGCTGAGGCAGGTTCCGCGCCACGGCGTCGGGTCGGGATCCCTCCCGGCCCGGCGCCGTCCCCGTCGACGCGCCCACCGGGGCGGCGACCGGACAAAAGCGTAACCGATGAGTTACGCTTTCGCGGTGGACGAGGTGGCGGCGGCGATCGCGGATCCCGTACGACGGGAGATCCTCGTGCTGTTGCGTGCCGGCCCCCGGTCGGCCGGCGACCTCGCCGGCCGGTTCCCGATCAGCCGGCCGGCGGTGAGCCGTCACCTGCGGGTGCTGCGCGACAGCGGCCTGGTGCGTGACGAGCTGGTGGGCCGGCAGCGGTTCTACCGGTTGGACCCCGCACCGCTCGCCCGGCTGACCGAGTGGCTCGCGCAGTTCGGCGAGCCGTCCGGGTGGGCGCACCGCCTGGATGCGTTGGAGACCGAGGTGTACCGGACGCGTCGCGAGCGCCAGGCCCGCGACGCGCCGGACCGGACAGGAGAGATGACCGCATGACGACGACACCCAGTGGACGGTTGGTCGGCACCGGCGAGGGCGCCGACCTGGTGCTCACCCGCCGGTTCCGGGCCTCGGTGGCCGACGTGTGGGCCAGCATCACCGACCCCGATCGCACCGCCCGCTGGTTCGGGCGGTGGGAGGGCGACGCCGGTCCGGGCCGCACGATCAAGGTCCAGATGGCGTACGAGGACGACGCGCCGTGGTTCGATCTGCTGATCGAGGCGTGCGAGCCGCCCCGCCGGCTCGTCGCGTCGATGGTCGACGAGCACGGCTCGTGGCACGTCGAGATGCGCCTCGCCGAGGCCGCCGGCAGCACCGAACTCACCTTCACCCAGCACCTCGAGAGCACCGACGGCGTCGGCGAGACCGGCCCTGGTTGGGAGTACTACCTGGACCTGCTGGTCGCCGCGCACACCGGCGAGCCGCAGCGGGAGTTCGACGACTACTACCCGGCGATGAAGGACTACTACGAGGGTCTCCGTCAGGAGTGAGCCGGCTCCGAGGCCGGTCCAGCCCGCTGTGGGGCCGCTGTGGGGCCGCTATGGGACCGGTGCGGGACCGGTGTCGGGCTGCTGCGGGGCGGGTGTGGGCCGGCCCGGTTCGGACCAAGCCGGGCCGGGCGGAACGCGTGTGGTCCAAGCCGATTCGGCCCGTTTCGGGTCGGAGTGATCCGAGCAAGGTTCGGGCCGGGACAATGCGGTCGCGGCGCTTTCGAGCTGAGCCATCCATGCTATCGCCGCCCTCCTCGCTCCTCGCGCGTCTCGCCTTCGCGTGCCCGAGTGCCCCACGTCCGTATGCGTGCCGTGCGTCCGTGCGTCCGTGCGTCCGTTGCGTCCGTGCGTCCGCGTGCGTGCCGTGGTTGTGCGTCCGTGCGTCTGCGTGCGTGCCGTGGTTGTGCGTGCGTGCCGTGGGTTGTGCGTCCGTGCGTCTGTGTGCGTGCCGTGGGTTGTGCGTCCGGACGCCTGCCGTGTGCCTTGGGGCCGCACTCGTGGCGTGCGCCGCCGCAAGCGTGGCGTGCGCCGCGGGTCCGCATGCGTGCGCCGCGGGTCCGCACGCGTGGCGTGCGCCGCGGGCCCGTAGGCGTGCGGACCGCTCGGGTCCTCCCACTCGTGCCGGGCGCCGCGCGTCCCCACGTGCTACGCGCCGCGTGGCCGCAGCGGGGCGGCGCGGTGATCCGTTCACGACATCAGCTCGAAAGGAGCCCGGGCGCGGGTCCGCGACCGGCAGACCTGACTGGCGGGTCCGGCCCTCGCAGTGCCGGGCGCGCCGGCCCCGGGCTTGTTCCGGTGGCTGAGGCCCAGCCGATGTCGGCGGGCGCCCACCGTCATGCCGGTGCGCCGCCGCGCCGCCTCATGCCGCCGCGCCGCCTCATGCCGGTGCGCCGCCGCGCCGCCTCATGCCGGTGCGCCGCCGCGCCGCCTCATGCCGGTGCGCCGCCGCGCCGCCTCATGCCGGTGCGCCGCCGCGTCCGCGTGTCCCCGTGCGCCTCGCGTCCGTGGCCGCTGCGGTGATCCGTTCACGACATCAGCTCGAAAGGGGCTGAGGTGCGGGCCCGCGACCGGCAGACCTGACCGGCGGGTCCGGATGCCGCCGGTCGCCGGTCGCGGTCGCGGTCGCGGGCGGCGTCGGCCTTCGGCTCCCTTTCGGTCCGCCGTGGCCCAATCGGTGTCGTCGGGCGCCCACTGTCATCCCCGTGCGGTGGGCGCCCGCGCCGGAGGACGGACAGTGAGGAGATACCCGTGCGGAAGAGCATCAGGGTGGCGATCACCCTGGCCGCGGCGGCGACGGCGTTGACCGCCGTCGGTGGCGCCGCGTACGCGCAGGCCGACCCGGACCCCGTCGTGCAGATCGTCACCGAGCGGGAGACGCCGACCGGCTGCCCGGAGCGGGCGGAGCCGACCGCGACGGTGGTGGCGCCGTGACGGCGGCCCCGGTCGTAGCGGACGGGACCGACCCGGGTGTCGACCTCGGTCCCGCCGACGCGGCCCGCCTGCTGGAACGGACCCTGTTCGAGGTGAAGCGGGTCATCGTCGGTCAGGACCGGCTGGTCGAGCGGCTGGTCACCGCACTGCTGGCGCGGGGGCACTGCCTGCTGGAGGGGGTGCCCGGGGTGGCGAAGACCCTGGCCGCGGAGACGCTGGCCACGGCGGTCGGCGGCAGTTTCGCCCGGATCCAGTTCACCCCGGACCTGGTGCCGTCGGACATCCTGGGCACCCGGATCTACCGGTCGTCGCGGGAGAGCTTCGACATCGAGCTGGGCCCGGTGATGGCCAACCTGGTCCTCGCCGACGAGATCAACCGGGCACCGGCCAAGGTGCAGTCGGCCCTGCTGGAGGTGATGGCCGAGGGGCACGCGTCGATCGGCGGGCGGACGTACCCGGTGCCGACACCGTTCCTGGTGCTGGCCACCCAGAACCCGATCGAGTCCGAGGGCGTCTACCAGCTGCCGGAGGCGCAGCGGGACCGGTTCCTGATGAAGGTGGTGGTGGACTACCCCACCGAGGACGAGGAACTGGGCATCCTCTACCGGATGGGCGCCGACCCGCCCACCGTGCGTCCGGTGCTGGACCCGCAGCGGTTGGTCGCGCTCCAGGCGCTGACCCGGCGGGTGTTCGTGCACCACGCGCTCGCCGAGTACGTGGTGCGACTGGTGCTGGCCACCCGCGACCCGGCCCGGTTCGGGATGCCGGAGGTGGCCGGGCAGCTCGCGTACGGGGCGAGTCCCCGGGCCACCCTCGGCCTGGTGGCCGCCGCGCGGGCGCTGGCCCTGCTGCGCGGGCGTGACTACGTGCTGCCGGCCGACGTGCGGGAGGTCGCACCGGACGTGCTGACCCACCGGCTGGTGCTCTCCTTCGACGCGGTCGCCGACGGCGTGGACGCCACCGCGCTGGTGCGCCGGCTGGTCGACGCGGTGCCGCTGCCGCAGATCGCGCCGGCCCAGCACGACCAGGGCCCCGGGCTGGGAGCGGCGGCGTGAACGGGCACGCCGCGACCGTCCGCGACCTGGCCCGGCAGCGGCGGCTGCGCCGGCTGGAGCTGACCGTGAACCGTCGCCTCGACGGGCTGCTGCACGGCCGGTACCTCGGCCTGCTGCCCGCACCGGGCAGCGAACCGGCGGGCAGCCGCGAGTACCGGCCCGGCGAGGACGAGGTACGGCGGATGGACTGGTCGGTGACCGCCCGGACCACCGTGCCGCACGTGCGAACCGTGGAGGCGGACCGGGAACTGACCACCTGGGCGCTGGTCGACGCCACACCCAGCATGGACTTCGGCACCGCCGAGCTGGAGAAGCGCGAGCTGGCGGTGGCCGCCGTCGCCGCCGTCGGGTTCCTCACCGCCGGTCTCGGCAACCGGCTCGGGGCGCACCTGCTCACCAACGACGGGGTCCGCCGGTTCCCCGCCCGCACCGGGCGTACGCCGCTGCTGGGTCTGCTGCGGACGCTGCTGGACGTGCCGCGCGGGGTGCCGGCGACGGCGCCGGTGTCGCTGGCCGACGGCTTGGCCGGGCTGCACCGGTCGGCCCGGCGGCGGGGTCTGGTCGTGGTGGTCTCCGACTTCCTCGACGGGCTGCCCGACGACGGCGTGGCCGGCGCATCCGGCGCGCCGCCGGACTGGGAGCGACCGCTGCGCCGGTTGGCCGCCCGTCACCAGGTGCTCGCCGTGGCGGTGTCCGACCCGCGCGAGCGGGAGCTGCCGGACGTCGGGCTGATCACCCTGGTCGACCCGGAGAGCGGGCGACGGCGTGAGGTGTCCACGTCCAGCCGGCGGCTGCGCGAGCGGTACGCGGCGGCGGCCGCCGCGCAGCGCCTCGCCGTGGCCCGTGCGGTACGCCGCAGCGGCGCGGCGTACCTGCCGCTGTCCACCGAACGCGACTGGGTCGCCGACATCGTCCGGCACGTGTTCGTCCAGCGTCGGCTCGCCGGCGCCGCGAGACCCGGAGGCGCCGCGTGAGCTGGGAGTCCCCGCAACGGCTGTGGCTGCTCGTCGGGGTGGCCGCCCTGGTGGTGGTGTACCTGCTGGCCCAGCGCCGGCGCAGCCGCTACGCCGTCCGCTTCACCAACCTGAGCCTGCTCGACCGGGTCGCGCCGCAGCGACCCGCCTGGCGGCGGCACGTGCCGGCCGGCCTGTTCCTGGCGATGTTCGCGCTGCTGGTGGTCGGGTTCGCCCGGCCCACCGACGAGGTGCGGGTGCCCCGCGAGCGGGCCACCGTCATCGTCGCGGTCGACGTCTCCCGCTCGATGCTCGCCACCGACGTGTCGCCGGACCGGCTCGCCGCGGCCAAGGACGCCGCCCGCGAGTTCGTCGACGGCCTGCCGGCGGAGTTCAACGTCGGGCTGGTCGCGTTCGCCGGCAGCACGTCGGTCCTGGTCACCCCGGACACCGACCGGGAGGCACTGGCGGCCGGCATAGACCGGCTCGCCGAGGGGGCCGCCGGCATCCAGGGCACCGCGATCGGCGCGGCGATCGACACCTCCCTGGAGTCGATCCGCACCCTGGACGCGCGGGCCGCGCAGGAGCCGCCGCCGGCCCGGGTGGTGCTGCTGTCCGACGGGGCGAACACCGCCGGCCGCGATCCCGCCCAGGCCGCCGCCGACGCCGTCGGGCAAGGCGTACCGGTGGACACCATCTCGTTCGGCACCCCGGACGGGCGGATCGGCTCGGGTGGGGGCGGCCAGGCCGTCCCGGTCGACGGCGAGACGCTGCGCGAGGTCGCCGCGGCCACCGGCGGCGGCTACCACGAGGCGGGCACCGGCGACGAACTGCGCGCGGCGTACGCCGACATCGGTTCCTCGGTCGGCTACCAGACCGAGCGGCAGGACGTCTCGGCCCGGTTCATCGGCGTCGGCCTGGTGCTGGCGCTGCTGGCCGCCGCCACGTCGATGCTCTGGTTCTCCCGCCTGCCCTGACCCGTTCACCACCGACCGACGAGGAGGGCACCATGACGACCCCACCCACCGGCCTCGGGGAGCCGCGCGGCCCGTGGTTCACCTCACCCGACCTGACCCACGGCGGCGCCGAGGTGGGCGTACCCCCGGCGGAACACCGGCCGGCGACGGCCGCGGCGGACCGGCGGTGGCCGCGCGCGCTGCTGGCCGGCCTGGCCCTGGTGGCGGTGTCCGCGGGTGCCGGCGGCACCGCCGGCTGGTTCGCCGCGCCGGACCGGGCGGACGCGCCCGCGCCGGCCGCCGCGCCGCCGCTGCCCGCGGCGTCCGGGCAGCCGGTCCCGTCGGACCTGGTCACCGCCGCCGCGCGGGCCCTGCCGGGGGTGGTCTCCGTGCGGGTACGCGGCAGCGGCAGCGGGTCCTCCGGCTCCGGGTTCGTGCTGGACGACCGGGGCCACGTGGTCACCAACGACCACGTGGTGGCCCGGGGCGGCACGGTCACCGTGGTCGGCCAGAACGGTCGCCGGCTGTCCGCCACCCTGGTCGGCCGGGACCCGGGCAGCGACATCGCGGTGCTCCGGGTGGACGCCGGGGCCGGGCTCCCCGCGTTGCCGCTGGCGGCGAACGGGCAGACCCGGGTCGGCGAGCCGGTGCTCGCCGTCGGCTCCCCGCTGGGCCTGTCCGGCACGGTCACCGCCGGGATCGTCAGCGCGCTGGACCGGCCGGTCCGCCTCGGCGGCGGCGCGCGGCAGTCCGCGGTGCAGACCGACGCCTCGATCAACCCGGGCAACTCCGGCGGTCCGCTGGTCAACGCCCGGGGCGAGGTGGTCGGGGTGAACACGGCGATCGCCACCCTGGAGGGCGGCGGCAACATCGGCATCGGCTTCGCCATCCCGATCGACCGGGCCGCCCGGGTGGCGGCCGGTCTCATCTCCAGGGGATAGGTTGACTCATGCGGCTGCTGGTGGTGGAGGACGAGGAGGACCTGGCCGGTGCCCTGCGCGTCGGCCTGACCCGGGCCGGTTACGCGGTCGACGTGGCGGCCGACGCCGCGCAGGCGTACGAGCGGCTGCTGGTCGACGCGTACGACCTGATGCTGCTCGACGTGAACCTGCCCGACGTCGACGGCTTCGCCGTCTGCGGGGCGATCCGCCGGGGCGAGGTCGAGGTGGCCGGCGGCCCGGACCTGCGGGTCCTGATGCTCACCGCCCGGGGTGCCCTCGACGACCGGGTACGCGGGCTGGACGAGGGCGCCGACGACTACCTGGTGAAGCCGTTCGCCCTGGTGGAGCTGTTGGCCCGGGTGCGGGCGCTGCTGCGCCGGGACACCGCCGGCACCGGCGCGGTACTCAGCGTGGGTGACCTGACCCTGGACGCGGCCCGGCACGAGGCCCGCCGGTCCGGGCGTACCCTGCGGCTGACCCCGAAGGAGTTCGGCGTGCTGGAGTACCTGATGACCCGTCCCGGCCGGGTGGTGCCGGCCGAGGAACTGCTGGAACACGTGTGGGACGCCAACGCCGACCCGTTCACCGAGACGGTCCGGGTCACCGTCGGCACATTGCGCCGCAAGCTCGCCGGCGGCGACGGCGACCCGCCGATCGAGACGGTGGTGGGGCGGGGCTACCGGCTGCGGGAGGCGGCGTGAAGATCTTCCGCTCGATCCGGTTCCGGCTCACCGTGCTCTACTCGACGCTGCTGTTCGCGCTGGCCGGCGCCGGCCTCGGGGTGGCGTACGTGGCGGTGGACCGCGCGCTGGACCCGAAGCCGGTCACCAAGCGCCTGGAGGCGCAACTGGTGAAGCTCAAGAGCGACGGCCGGACGGTACCCACCGGCGTCACCCTGGAGGTGGCCGAGGTGCAGCAGATCGAGGGCGAGGTGAACCTGCGGCTGATGCAGACGCTGCGGGACTGGTCGCTGGTCGCTCTCGGCGGCCTCTTCCTGGCCAGCCTCGGCATCGGCTGGGTGCTCTCCGGCCGGGCCCTGCGCCCGGTCGGCGCGATCGCCCGGACCACCCGGGAGATCCAGGCCACCGACCTGTCCCGGCGGATCCGGCTCAACGGCCCCCGCGACGAGCTGCGCGACCTGGCCGACACCATCGACTCGATGCTCGACCGGCTGGACCAGGCGTTCCGCTCCCAGCGGCAGCTGATCGACGACGCCTCGCACGAGCTGCGCAGCCCACTGGCCATCATCCGGGCCCACCTGGACGCCTCGCTGACCTCGCCGGAGGCGACCGAGGAGGAACGCCGCCAAGCGGTGGCCACCGTGGACCGGGCCACCACCCGGATGTCCCGGCTCGTCGAGGACCTGCTGGCCACCGCCCGCCGGGACACCGACGCCCTCAGCGACACCGATGTGGACCTCAGCGCCGTCGCGCGCGAGGCCGGGGAGGACGTCGCGCCGCTGGCCGCCGGGCGTGGGCTGCGCCTGCGGTACGCCCTCGGCGGTGACCTGGTGTGCATCGGTGACCCGGACGCGCTGCGCCGGGCCGCCGGCAACCTGCTGTCCAACGCGGTACGCCTGTCCCCGCCCGGCTCGGCGATCACCGTCGGCACCGGGCGGGCCGGCGGCTGGCTGTGGCTGGCGGTGGCCGACGAGGGCCCGGGGATCGCCGACGCCGACCAGAGCCGGGTGTTCGACCGGTTCTGGCGGGGTGCGGCGCCGCGGGGCTCCGGCGGTGACCGGCGTACCGGTCTGGGCCTGGCGATCGTGCGGCAGATCGTCGAGTCGCACGGCGGTCACCCGGCGGTGTTCTCCCGGCTCGGCGCGGGCAGCACCTTCGTGTTCTGGCTGCCGGCGGTCGACCGCGCCGACGACGAGCCACCCCCGACGGCGGCGCCGCTGTAGGTCGGTCGGCGGCGGGCCGGGCGCGAACCCGGCCCGCCGGGTGGGGCCTACCGGACCGGGTACTCCGCGAGGTACACCGGCGCGCCGACGGCGTTCGTGTCGGCCGGACCGCCGACGCCGTTGACGACGTGGTCGATCGTGCCGGCGCTGAGGTTGACGGTCATGATGTGCCGCAGCCGGACACCGGGGGTCTCCGGCACCTCGAAGCCGTTCTCGGTGTGGATCGACGGGTTGTTCTGGTTGAACACGTAGACGCCGCCGCCGTGCAGGGTGTGCCGGCGCACGTGGTCGCCGACCTTGTAGCCGGCCCAGCCCCGGACGTCGCCGTTCATCCAGTCCGCCTGCGTCGGCGGGTCGTACGGCAGCTCGTTCTGGTAGAGCACGGTGGTGCCCCGCTCGCCGTTCCAGACGGTGTTGTGCCGCTGGAAGTGCTCCACGAACAGGCCGGTGGCGGTGACGTCGTCGCCGTTGATCACCGCGCCGTACCGGCCGGTGTTGGTCCGCCAGCGGTCGGTGTCGCCGTTGACGCCCTCGGTGAACCCCTCGACACCGTGGTCGCCGCGCCACACCCAGGTGTGGTCGATCAGCACGTGGTCGGCGTTGACCTCCAGCGCGGTGTCGGTCCGGCCGACGTGCGGGCCGCCGACCCGGAAGTAGATGTCGGACAGGGTCAGCGGGTTGGCCGGCGTGCTGGCGTTGCGGCCGTGCTTGCG
Organism: Micromonospora endolithica; assembly: GCF_003626595.1. Taxonomy (GTDB): domain Bacteria; phylum Actinomycetota; class Actinomycetes; order Mycobacteriales; family Micromonosporaceae; genus Micromonospora; species Micromonospora endolithica. The sequence continues at coordinate 437,487 of NZ_RBAK01000004.1, forward strand.
GCCCACCCGGACCAGCACCGGCGACTCGGTGGTGCCGGCGTCGACCGTGACACCGGCGACCACCACGCCGGGCACCCCGGCGACGTCCAACGGAACGGCCCCGTCGACGGCGGTCAGCGTGGCGTGCCCGAGACCGAGGACGACGGTGTCCGGGCGCCGGACGTGGATGCTGCGGTCCACGTCGTACACCCCCGGGGTGAGCAGGAGGTGCTTGCCGCGGGCCAGTTCCCGGTTGATGGTGCGCACGGAGTCCGACGGCTTCGCGACGTGGAAGTCCGTCAGCGGGATGGTACGGCCGGGTGTCAGGCCGCCGGCCCAACTGGTGCCCCGGGTGTTCCGCGCGGCGGCGGGCACCCGCACCGCGTACCGGCCGCGCGCGTCGACGAACAGGTACGGCTTCTCCCGGCTGACCGGGGTGGTGGCCAGGGTCGTGTACGGCGGGTCGGGGAAGGCGGCGTCGTCCGGCGCGCCCACGACACCGGAGAAGACCTGGTTCCACACCGCGTTGGACCACCCGGCTACCTCGCTGTTGCGGGTCAGCCACTGCTGCTGGGAGCCGTTCGTGGTGGCCGGGAGTTTCGAGTCGGCGATGAAGCCGCCGCTGGCGTACTGCGGGCCGGCGGTGCAGTAGTCCATCAGCGACAGGGTGCCGCCGGTGACCGCCACCCGGCGTACCGACACCGCCTGGGAGACGGCCCAGAAGTTGGCCGACGACCGGCAGTCGTCCTGCCCGGCGGCGTTGACGTTGATCGAGAGGTTGGACAGCGTGCGCCAGAAGTTGACCAGCGCGATGCAGTTGCCGGTGCCGCCGTCGGCGAGGCAGCGGTTGTAGACCTCGACCTTGCCGTTGATGACCACGTCGGTGGGGGAGGCGCCCAGGCCGGCGATCTCGGTGTAGTAGCCCACCTTGATCTGCAACGGCTGCTCGGCCGTGCCGTACGTGCCGGGCTTGAACAGGTACGCGTACCGCTGGGTGCCCATCTCGTTGTCGACCTGCCGGGCGTGGGTGGCGTCCAGGACCGCCTGGATCCGGCTGACCGGCATGCTCGGGTCGAAGACGGTGACGTGCGGGCCGAGGTCGGCCGGCGGGCGGTGGGCCGGCGCGGCGCCGGCCACGGTGCCGCCGATCGGGGCGGCGACGAGGGCGAGACCGAGCACGAGGGCGCGGGCGACATGTCGCCGCGCGGTGCGCGCGGCGCGTCCTCCGGCGCCGGGGGGATGGGTCGTCATGCGGGGGTCCTTTCCGCCGCGGGGTCGGCCAGAGAGCGCTCTCTCGGCGGGCCGGCCGCGGTCGGTACGGTGGCGTTGGTGGATGGGTCGTTTCTACCCGGTCCGGTGGCGCGGCGCCAGATCGGACCCGGACGGGATGCGGACAGCAGCGCGCCCCCGCGGTCCGTGCGGGACCGGAGGGGCGCGGCGCGGAGGTGGTCAGCCCTGGCGGGCCTTCTGTCGCCGGTCGGACTTGTTGATCACGAAGGTGCGTCCGCGTCGGCGTACCACGATCGAGTTCATCTTGTTCTTCAACCCGCGCAGGGAGTTCCTGACCTTCATCGCGTCTCGTCCCGTCTGAGAGGTCTGCGCCGCGGCCACGTCGTGCCGGTCACGGCCCGGCGGGCACCGACGTCCGGTCCCCGCACGGGTACCCGCCGGTGCGCCGCTCACACACCACCCGGGTCGCGCCGGTGCGGTCAGCGTGGCGGCGGGGCGTGGCGCAGGAAGAACGCGGTGTCGTTCGTCCGTGGAAACGGCAGGCGCGGTGGCCGCCGGTCCAGGAAACGGCACAGTGGACCCCAACCCTCCCGCACCGACCAGACCAGCAGCCGCCCCGGGTCGACCGATGCCACGAGCCGCGCGTGGTGCGCGGCGTACGCGCGGGTCCAGCCATCCTCGTCCGCACCGTGCGGGCCGAGAGCCCGGCGGGCGGCGCGGCCCACCACCTCGGTCAGCTCGGGGTCCGCGCCGGTGTCCTGGCCGTCGGCCAGCACCGTGCGGTGGAAGCTGCGGTACCAGTCGGCCGCCGGACGGGCGGTCAGCACCACCCGGGCGTCCGGGTGGGCCTGCGCCACCTCCGCGGCGACCGTCGACGTGGGCCAGTCGACGGCACTGCGGTAACCGGTGTAGACGTCGTCCCAGGTGCCCTCGCCGTCCAGCCGGCGCCGCCACCGCCGGGCCAGGTCCGGATCGGCGGCCACGTCGACCATGTGCTGGCACGGGCCGTAGCCGAGCAGGGTCAACGCCGTGGCCAGCGTGTACGTCCCGGTCCGGCACCAGCCCGCGCCGATCACCGCCAGCACGCCGACACCGTCACGTGCAGATCGGTTCCGGGTTCAGGTCGGCCTCCGCCGTCGGCCGGTCCCGCCGACCGAGGGCGACCGGGACGTCGTACAGGCGACCGGGCGCGAACCGGGGCCAGAAGTGCCGCAGCCCCGGCACCACCACCTTGGCCACGTGCAGGTCGACGTCGGGCCGGGTCTGGTCCACCACGAGAAGGTCCAGCCCCCTCGTGCGGCACAGGTCCACGCAGCGGGCCACCTCGTCGGCGACCGAACGGTCCCCGGCCCGCGCCGGGGTCCACTCCCGCCGGCCGGCCGGGGCCAGGTACGGGTGCGCGGCCACCGTCGCCGACGTGTACCACCGGCGCAGGTCCGGGTCCTCCAGCTCGGTCACGTCGGCGCTGCCCAGGTGCGCGAGCATCTGGTTCAACTCGGTCACCGCCCGCCACAGGGCGATCTCCGGGTCGGCGTGCGTGCCGTACCCCTGCAGGATCTCCTCGCGGTGGTCGTGGCGCCGCGACACCGCCACGTAGGTCGGCACCCCCAGGTCGGAGGTCACGTCCAGGACCCACAGGTCCCGGTTGCGGGCCTGGTACGCGGCCCGGGTGGCGCGCAACATCGGGTCGTCCACCGAGTCCAGGTCCAGTTCCGGTACCGGTAGCCGGTTGTACCACCAGATCGCCACCGCGTCCCGCTCCACCAGTTCGAAGAACCCCTGCAGGACGGCCTCGGCCAGGGTGTTGCCGGCCGCGCTGCCGTTCGAGTCGGCGGCGCAGAAGGCGTGCCCCTGCTCGGCGTGCACGTTGTAGTAGCAGTACGCGGTGGGCAGCAGCACCGGCCGGTCGGCGACCAGCGACCAGGCGGCGGTCCACGGGATCGGCCGGTCGTCGTCGAACCGCTCCGGCACCCAGGCGAACCCGGAGTGCCGGTCGTTCCACTCCGCGCGACCGCGGTACTGCGCCTCGCTGAAGTGCAGCAGGTCCCGGGGGTGGACCGCCGGGTCGGTCAGCTCCGACCAGGCGGCACGCCGGTCCACCTCGTGACCCTCGAACCGGCCGGACAGGCGTTCCAGCGCCTCACCGAGCGCGCTGGCCCGGGACTGCACCGACGTGCGGCCCTTGCCGGCCGTGCTGCACTCCAGGCTCTCCCGCAGGCTGTCCAGGCCCCGGGTGGCGGTGAACAGCGGGTGCACCGCCCGGTGCACGGTGAGCAGGTCGTCGCCGGTGTCGTACTCGCTGACCCGGTGCACCAGCCCGGTGATCGGGCTGATGTGCCGTTCCAGGCGGGCCAGTGTCGCGTCCGGGCCGACGGTGCGCAGCCCGCCGTCGCGGGCGCCCAGCGCGGGGGCCGGCTCGATCCGGGGCCGGGTGACCCGGCGCACCGGCGGGGTGCCGCAGGCGGGGCAGTGGGTGAGCCGGGTCAGCGGGTGCCGTGCGGTGCCGAGGTCCCGCAGGTCCAGCGTCGTCAGCACGCCCGGCCGCACCGTCGCCGAGCCGTGCAGCCACTGGGTGAGGGTGAGCGCGGCGAGGTGCGCGGCGGCCGACCGGGACGCCGGCACGGACACGGGCGTCGCGTACACGTCGTGGTCGTCGTCGCGCACCCGCCGCAGGTATGTCTCCACCGGCCGGTTGTCCCGCAGCCGCGCCGCCAGGCAGGACCAGCACCCGGTCGCACCGGGGACCAGGATCGGGCCGATCCACGGCACCACGCCGCCGGTGCGGACCAGCGCCCACGGCCGGCCGGAGGCGAGCTGGGTGGCGTTGCGCTCGGCCAGCTCCGCCCGCAGGTAGTCGTCGACCGCGACCACCGTGAGCGCCGGCGCGGCGTCCGGCTCGACGATGGCCACGCCGAGGCTGCGGAAGCTCTCCGCGAGCAGGCCGCCGTCGTCCGGCCCGAGCCGCTGGAGGTCGACCGTCGGCTGTCGTACCCGGTCCACGCCGGCGCGGGCGAAGAACGCGTCGGCCGGGTCGGCGGTCGGGGCCACCAGCACCAGGTGCCGCCGGTCCACCAGGTGGCTCAGCCCGATGGTGATCTCCAGCGGGGAGAACCGGTCGCCGAGCCGGTCGCGCAGCTCGGCCGCGACGATCGGCGTACGGCAGGAGCGCAGCGCCTCCACCGCGAACGCGCCCCGTACCGCGACGTGCTCCAGTTCGTTCATCAGCAGCGCCGAGGCCGGTGACACGACCTCGACCTGGAAGCGGGGGTTGACCACGAGCTGGTCGGACGGTCGCATGGCGCCCTCATTCGGTCGGGTCGGTGTCGTCGTCGGGGCCGGAGCCGAGGATGAACTCGCCCACCACCGGCCGGGCGAACGGGTCCAGTCGGGTGAGCAGGGCGGCCTGCGCGGCGTCGCCGCCGCCCACCGCGCAGGGTGCCAGCCGCATCGCCGTGGCCACCAGGTACATGGTCTGCATCAGCACGCCGACGTGCTTGAGCACCAGCGCGTACGCGATCCCCTCGTACTTCCAGGCCAGCCGGGGCAGGTCGGCGCCGATGAGCACCAGCACGTCCGGTGGCGCGGTCCGCATCGTCGACACGGCCGCGTCGTCGAGCAGGCGCCGCTCCGGCGCGCCGGCCGCCGGCAGCCGGTCCAGCCGGTGTTCGGCCGGCCGGTACGCGTACCCGCCGGGGTCCAGCCCGGCCACCCGGTGCACGACGAGGGTGAGGTCCAGCTCGTGGATCGCCCCGCCGCTCGGGTACGGCCGGGTCCGTACCACGCCGTGGTCGGTGTGGTATTCGGCGGTGGTGCGGGCACAGCGGTGCAGGAACTCGCCCAGCTGCCCCAGCGTGATCGGCTCCGCGCCGCCGCGCCGCACCGAGCGGCGTTCGGCGAGGACCCGGAACAGGTGTCCCTCGGGCAGCGCACCGGGGGCGGGCGACGGCAGGTCCACCCGCTGGTCGGTCGAGGGTGGACGAACCGGTTCCGGCTGCGGTTCGGCGAAACGGTACGTGCCGCCGAACGGCTTGCGCCGCAACCCCTCCCGGCTCTCGCCGTGCGCCAGCAGGTCGGCCGGTTCCCAGTAGCGCAACGGCGGGCGGTCCTCGACACCGGTGGCGACCACCACCCCGGTCGCCAGTAGCAGCGGCCAGGCGGCGGCGAGCAGGTCGCCGTCGTCGGCGTCGGTCAGTTCCGCCGGCCGTCGTGGTCGCGCCAGCAGCGACAGGATCCGCCAGAGGCGGTGGTCGCGGACGGCGACGTCGAAGCCGTACGCCGGCGCGGTGGCCAGCAGGTCGCCGTCGCGGGCGACGACGTGGCAGAACCGGGACAGACCGAAGGTCTCCGCCGCCGGGTCGGCCGGTGGCGGCGGCAGGGTGGCGGTGCCGCGCCGCCAGGCGACCAGCGCCGGCGGGTCCCCGCCGGCGTGGTAGCTGAGCCATCCGCCGGCGTCGAGCACGTCGAGCGCCACCGTCGCGGCGATCCGGTCGGCCGGTCGGCCCCGGGTGGCCTCGCGCAGGGCGGTGGCGGTCAGCCGACCGTACGCCAGGTCACGCCACGCCCCGGCGGCGACCGTCGGGAGCGCCACCGTTTCCCGGCCCCGGGTGAGGGTCGGGCCCGGTCCCGGCGTGACCCGCACGCCGGGAGCCGGTCCCAGGTCGAAGCCGGTCCACAGTGGAGCGACGACGACGCCGGTCATCCACCGAAGCGGTTGCGGATGATGACCTCACCGATGTCACCGCGGGTCGGCACGGCGTTGCTCTTGCAGTAGACGCAGGGCGTCCGGCAGCCGCTGTCGGACTTGCACTTGCCGGCGCCGCCGTCCGGGTCGTTGAGCGTGAACTCGTCCAGGCTGAGGTGGTCGACGACCGCCCGGTGGAGGTCTTCGTGGCTGAACTCGAAGCCGCGCTCGGCGGCGATCAGTCGGGTCACCGACAGGATCTGGTCGTCGACCACCTGATCGAGCCGTTGGCTGAGGTTCTCGTCGGAGCGGAGGGTCTCCAGGAAGCGGCGGGCCGCGGCCACACCGTCGGAGGAGTCTTCCATCGCTGGCCTTTCCCGAACATCGGAGCAGTGGACATGCGCGGGCGCCGTCGGCGGGCATCACCCGCGCTGGTGCGCCTGGGGGCAGCGAAGCTCCTTGAATCGTCTGGCCGGTCGATGGAGGTGTCAATCGCGAGGCGGTGACGGGTATCGGACCCCGTCGGCGGGTCGCCCGGACGCGTCGGTCGGCGGTCCGGCCGGGTCCGGCCGCTACCGCGGTGCGGGGGCCGGGCGGATGACGGTGAACACCGCGCCCGCCGGGTCGGCGAGCGCCGCGACCCGACCGGTCAGCACGTCGCTCGGCGGCACGACCACCCGTCCACCGCGCTCCCCGGCCCGCTCGGCCGCGTCGTCCGGGTCGGCCACCGCGAGGTAGACCATCCAGCCGGTGGGCAGCACGCCGGCCAGCGGCGGGGGCAGGGCCAGCCGCCCGGCGACCGGCCGCCCACCGGAGACCAGCAGGGCGTACGTGTCGTCGGGCGCGCCGGGTGGGACGGTGGCGTGCAGGGCGAGCGCGGCGGCGAGGAACCGGTCGGCGTCGGCGGGGGCGGTGGTCATGAACTCGTACCAGGCGGGCAGTCCCGGTCCGGGTGCGACGGCGGTCGTCCCGGGACGGAGCAGGAGGGACCCGCCCAGGGGGTCGTGCACCTCGTCGTCCTCGACGCGCGCTCCGGCGCCGGTGGCCGCCGCCCGGACGGCCGCGGCGTCGTCGGTGTCGAACAGGGCCCACCAGCGGGCCGGCCCGGCGCCGGCGCGCAGCCCGGCGGCCGGGACGCCGTCGGCGAGGGCGGTGGACCCGTCAGCGTCGTAGGTCCAGCCGAACAGGTGGGCGTAGAACTCGCGGGCCGCGTCGGGGTCGGGCGTGACCAGTTCGACGCCGCAGGGCACCACGCTCGGGGTGGGGGTCGCGTTCACCGGGGACTCCAGAGGGAAGAAGGGTCAGGGACAACCGGGGTGGGGCACCGCGCTGGCGTGCCAGCCGTCGCGCAGCCCGTCGAGCAGGTCCTCCAGCGGAATCGGCCGGCCCAGGTGGAAGCCCTGGCCCGCGTCGACGCCCAACCGGCGCAGCGCCGGCACCAGCTCGGCCCGCTCGACCGACTCGGCGACCGTACGCATGCCCAGACCGTGCGCGGCCCGCACGACCGCGTCGATGAGCACCGGGTCGGCGCCGCCGCGGTCGGCCTGGCGGACGAAGTCCCCGGCGATCTTGACGGTGCTGAACGGCAGGTGCTTGAGGTAGGAGAACGAGCCGAACCCGGCGCCGAAGTCGTCCAGGCTCAACCGGCAGCCGGCGTCCCGCAGCGCGCCGGCCAGGTTGCGGACCGCCGCCACGTTGGTGATCGCCGCCGTCTCGGTCACCTCGACGCCCAGCCGGCCCGGTTCGACCCCGGCGGCGCGCAGCACGCCCACCACCCAGTCACCGAAGCCGGGCGACTCCATCGACCGGGCGGAGATGTTCACGTCGAAGCAGGTACCGGCGGCGACGACGGCCGGGTCGGCCAGCGCGGCACTCGCGGTGGCCACCACCCAGCGGTCGAGTTCGCCGATCAGGTCGTCGCGCTCCACGGTGGGCAGGAACTCGACCGGGTGCAGCGGCGGCTGCCGGCCGTCGCGCAGCCGGATCAGCAGTTCGTGGCTGACCACCGCGCCGGTCGCCAGGTCGACGATGGGTTGGGCGTCGAGGTGCATCCGGTGCTCGCGCAGCGCGTCGCGGACCCGGGTCACCACGTTGACCCGCTGCACCGCGTGCCGGTACTGCTCGGGCAGGTAGATCCGGGCCCGGTTGCGGCCGGCGTCCTTCGCCTCGTAGAGGGCGAGGTCGGCGTGCGCGAGCAGTGCGTCCCGGGTGACACCGGGCCCGGCCGGGGCGGCGCCGATGCTCAGGGTCACCCGCAGGCCCGCGCCGGCCACCGGCACCGGACTGCGGGCCGCGGCGTCGCACAGGGTCTCCGCCACGGCGAGGGCATCGCCGGCCGGGGTGCCGGGCAGCACCACCGCGAACTCGTCGCCGCCCAGCCGGCCCAGCACGGTGCCGTCGGGCAGGTGCCGGACGAGCAGCCGGGCGAGCAGCCGCAGCACGTCGTCACCCACCGCGTGCCCGTGCACGTCGTTGATGTCCTTGAAGTTGTCGATGTCGATCAGGAGCAGGGCGCCGGCCGGATCCCCGCCGGCGGCGATCAGGTCGTCCAGGCGGGCCAGCAGGGCCCGCCGGTTCGGCAGGTCGGTCAGCGGGTCGCGTTCGGCCAGCCGGATCAGTTCCTCCTGGATCCGCTGCGTCGCGGTGATGTCGTGGGCGGTGCCCAGCACCCGCACCGGTACGCCGGACGGGTCGGTGAACACCTCGCCGTAGCACTCGAAGACGCGCAACGTCACCCGGTCGGCGAGGTACATGCGATGGGTGTACGCGAACGGCCCGCCGGCGCGCAACGCGGTCTGCAGGGTGGTCTCGATCAGGGCGATGTCCTCCGGGTGCAGCAGGTCCCGGTAGGACTCGTAGTCCAGCGCGGTGCCCGGCGGGTAGCCGAACATCTGCAGCAGCACGTCGGACCAGATGACGTGGCCGGTCGCCACGTCCCACTCCCAGGTGCCCACCTTGGCCAGTTGCTCGATGTGAGCCAGCCGCCACCGGTAGTTGCGGCCCCAGTCCCGCTCGCGTCGCTCCACGCTGACGTCGCGTACCTCGTAGACCCGCAGCGGTCGCCCCTCGTGGTCCACCGGCAGGCAGCGCACCCGCAGCCAGCGGGTGTCACCGTCGGGGCCGGGCCAGGGCACGTCCACCGCCGCGCCGCCCGGCTCCGCCCGGGACAGCGGCAACTCCTCCGGGCGTACGCCGAGTCGGCCGAGGGCCACGTTGGACCAGAGGCAGCTGCCGTCCGGGGCGAGCACGGTCAGTGCGGTGGAGGTGGCGTCGGCGGCGACGGACGGCAGCGTGTTCACCTGGTGGCCACCCCCATCACTCCGCCGGCCGTGGCGCCGACACACGGTCATCCGATCGCGACGCGGAGTCTACCCACGGCACCCCCGAACCCAGGTGCCCGACCGGCCCTCCGCAACCGCGCTCTCCCGCCGCACTCCGGCGAGAAACAGTGGCCATTCCACCCGGGAATGGCCACTGTTTCCGCGAAACCGCGGGTGGGTGGAGTGGTCAGTGGGACGGGACGGGCTCGGGTGCCGAGGTCCGGGTCAACCGGGCCTCGGCGAGCGTGCCGACCGCGGTGAGAGCGGCGGCCAGAAGCGCACAGGCCGCCAGCGCGACGTGCGGGCCGACCGAGGCCAGCAGCGGGGCCACCACCAGGCCGGCGAGGCCGAAGCCGATGCCGCCGGCGGCGTACAGGCCGGAGAACCCGGCGGACCACTGCGACTCGGGCAGCATCTGCTGCAACCCGGCACCCCGGGCGGTGAGCGCCGGGGTGCTGGCGAAACCGCCGGCCAGCAGCAGCGCGATCACCAGGGGCACCGTGCCGGCCAGGGCGGCGACCAGCACCATCGCGCACAGCGCGAGGATCAGCACGGTGGTCTGGCTCCGGTAGCTGGCCGGCCAGCGCCGCGCACCGTAGACGATGCCACCGGCGATGCCGGCCACCGCGAAACCACCCAGCGCCAGGCCGGACAGGTCGGCGTCGCCGCCGAGGCGCTCCAGCAGCGCCGGCAGCGCGGTGTACGCGGCACCCACCGTCAGCAGCACCGCGGCCTCGTGCGTCATCGCCGGCCAGGACAGCCGCCAGACGCTCTCCTCGTGTCCCGGGTCCGTCGCCGCCCGGCCCGGGTCGACCAGGGCGCCGGCGACCAGCACGCCGACGGCGGCGACCCCGGCCGTGACCACCAGCGAGACCGCGGGGCCACCGAGGAAGGCCAGCGCGCCGATGACGGCCGGGCCGACCGCCCACATCAGCGCGGTCATCGACGCCTCCAGGCCCAGCGCGGAGTGCTGGCTCTCCTGCGGCACGCTGCGCACCACCAACGCCCGCAGGCCGCCGTGGGCGCCGGAGGCGACCGCACCGGCCAGCGCGGCGAGGATGATCATCGCGACCACCACCACGGCGCCGTCGAGCACCCGGGAGGCCCCGACCAGAGCCAGCAGGGCGACCGCCTGGACGGCCAGCACCAGGCGCAGCTCCGGCCCGGCCGGCCGGCGGTCGAAGCGGCGGCCCATGACACCGGCCGCCGCCGCCTCGGCGAGGGCGAAGGCCCCGGCGAGCAGCGCACCCACCGCGAACGAACCGGTCACCTCGCGCCCCAGCAGCACCAGCGCCAGCGGGGCCATCGCGATCGGAAGGCGCTGGCAGACCGCGGCCGCGAACCACGCCGCCATCCCGGGGCTGCGCAGGACCGACAGGTAGCCCGGCGGTTGGCCCTGCGGCCGGTCGTCGGTCGTCTCCTTGGTCATCGTCATGGCTGCACCTCTCGCAGAGCGGGCACGTCCCGGCGGACGGGCACCGGGCGCACGGACGGTTCACATATCCGTCCAGTGGCGTGCGGAGGGCCGGGCGTTACAGCCGGGCCGCCACGATTGTCGCCGGGGCCGCTCAGGTGGCCGGGCTGCTCTGCCGCTCCAGGTACGCCTCGACCGTCTGCCGGACCCGGGCCCGGGCCCGGTGCAGCAGGACGCGCTGGTGACCCTCGCTGATCTCCATCAGCTCGCAGACCTCGGTGCTGGTCCAGCCCTCCACGTCGCGCATGGTGATCACCTCGCGCTGCCCGGGGCTCAGCTGGCGGACGGCGTCGCCGAGCAGCTCCCGCAGTTCCCCGGCGAGGAGCAGGTCCTCGGGTTGGCGGCCCCACCGGCGGGGCGGCACGCTCCAGTGGCCGGCGTTCGGCCCCGCCGAGATGAAGCGGTCCGGGTCCACCGTCGGCCCGCCGTCCGCGCCCGGCAGGCCGGACATCGGGACGCTGCGGGACTCCTGCCCGGCCCGGCGCCGGGCGATGTTCAGCAGGATCCGGCAGATCCAGGTGCGCAGCGACGCCCGGCCCTCGAACCCGTCGATGCCCTGGAGAACGGCCAGCCAGGTCTCCTGCACGACCTCCTCGGCGTCGGCGACGCTGCGCACGTGCAGGAGCGCCAGCCGCATCATGGTCGCCTGGTGTGCCCGGACGAGATCCCGGAACGCGTCCTCGTCGCCGGCGAGCAGGCCCGCCAGGTCGACCGTCACTGGTCCGCCCTCGTGCCGTTCCACTCGCGGAACGTACGGACGATCGCGGACTCGACCGCCACGGGCAGCCGGTGCCCGGGCGCGGCGCGCAGCAGTCGTACCGTGGACCGCATCTGGTCGAGGTACGCGTCGCAGCCGTCGCAACTGAGCAGGTGGGCGCGGAAGCTCTCCAGTTCGTCCGGCGGCAGCGCGCCCTCCAGGTAGTCGGTGATGGACTCGACCATCTGAGCGCAGGTCAACTCGTGCATGGGGCACTCCTCGGCGGGGCCGTGATCTCGCACGTACTCGTCCTCGGTCGACGATACGTGATCGCCTCGTCGCTCCCGTCGTCCGGAGGCGACATCGGACCCGCGTGGGGACCGGCCGTCGAGCCGGTCCCCACGCGGGTCGGTGCAGGGCGGAGCACGGTCAGATCACCGCCACGCCCATCGGGTCACCCTCACCGCCCTCGCCGAAGACCTCCAGATCGAACACCCGGTGGTCCTCGACGTACGCCAGCGACCCGTCCTGGTTGGCCTTGAACACCGTGAGCGTGCCCTCGAAGGAGTTCAGCTGGTAGAGGTAGCGACTGTCCGAGCTCAGGGCGAGGTCGGTCGCCCCGGTCGGCACGTGGTCGTTCTTGCGGTCCTTGCCGTCCTCGGCCGAGGCCGACTCGTGCAGCAGCTCCGGCACGCCGTCGGTGACCGAGAAGCTGGAGATGGTCCCGTCGCCGAACGGGCTGGAGGCGTACGCCAGCGACTCGTCGCCGTTGACCACCACCCAGCAGGTGTCGGTCTGCTTGTTGAACACCGACTCGCTGCTCGCCTCGAGCCCACCGTCCTCGTCGAACGTGTACGAGGCGACCGCCGAGGCGTTGTCGTTGGCGAATCCGCCGAACTGCTCGGTGGTGAGCACGGTGCCGCTGCGGGTGACCGCGAAACCGAACGGGCCGCGCCCGGTGGCGTCGTGCACCCGCTTGCGTCCCGGCGTGCCGTCCTTGCGGACCTGGAAGGTGACCACCGTTCCCTCGTCGTCCTCGACCTCGCTGTCCTCGTGCGCCGGCAGCTTGGCCAGGCGCTCGGTCACCAGCAGCGACCGGCCGTCAGCGCTGAAGGACACCTGGGCGCAGCCGGAGTGCGCCTGCCCGGACAACTGCCGGGTGGAGTTGCGCACCGGGGTCAGCCCACCCCCGCTGGACACCGAGAACCCGGTGATCTCCGGGCGGGCGCCGCTGGTGCAGTTCTCCAGCACGTTGGTGTCCTCGTCGAAGAGGTGGTTGGCGGTCTCGCCACTGTTGAGCACGTACAGCAGGCCGTTGTTGACCGTCAGGCTGACCGGCTTCTGCCCGCCCGACGGCACCTCCTCGACCAGCTCCAGGTTGTCGGCGTTGATCTGGAAGACCGAGATGGTGCTGCTCCCGGCGTTCGGCACGAACAGCAGTCGGTGCTGGTCGACCAGCATGTTGGGCGAGGCCTCACCCTCGGCGCTGCCCACCACCAGGGCATTGGCGCTGTCCTCGAAGCTGCCGCTGCCGGTGCCGCCGGTCGGGTAACGGTCGACCTCGGTGAGTTCGCCGTCGGAGGCCCGGGAGAAGGCCACCACCTCGTTGCCCTCCTCCGCGTTGGACATCAGGAACACCGCCCCCCGGCGCAGGTCGGTGCCGCCGCCGGCAGCCTGGCGGGTGTCCGTCGTGGTGGCGGTGTCGTCGCCGTTGCCGCCGTCCGCGCCGTCGTCGGCGTTGACCACGTGCGGCATGGTGAGCAGCCCGGCGACCGCCGCGCTGAGGAACACGGCCGTCACGGCCAGGGCGCTGCGGTTGCCGGTGCGGCCACCGGTCTCCGGGTCGCGGTGCCGGCCGCCCGGCGCCGACCACGGGTACCGGGTCGCGGGCTCTGCGCGGTGTCTCATCCGAGTCTCCTTTGCTGTTGCGCTGTCGCGTCGTCGGTCGGTCGTGCGTGCGTGCCGTCCTCCACTGTGGTCCGGCGGTGTCACCGGGCCGTGGCACTCGCGGCGTCGTGGCGTCGCCGCGGGTCCCTCAGGCGGCGTTGACCAGCTGGCCGATCTCGGGGGAGGGGTTGAGGCCCAGCTCGTCGCGGAGGGTCCGGCGGTAGTGCAGGTAGTGCTGCACCGCCTCGTTGCGGTTGCCCTCGGCGAGGTAGACCCGGATCAACTTGCCGTGCGCGCTCTCCCGGAACGGGTCGGCGTGCACCACGGCCAGGACGGCGTCCGCGGCCTGGCCGAACCGGCCGCGCTGCAGGAGCCGGTCGCACAGCGCCTCCAGGCAGTGCAGCCGAAGGCTGCGGTAGCGCTGCTGCTCCGGGCGCAGCCACCCGTGGTCCCACTCCGGCAACAGGTCCCGGTGCATCGACTCGATGGCGGGCCAGCGGGCCGGCAGCCGGGTCGGGTCGTCGAGCAGGGTGGTGGCGAACTCCGCGACCTCGGTCGCGTCCACCGACACCGAGGGCGAGAGCCGTACGGTGTGGGCGGTCGCCTCCACCACGCGTCCCGAGCAGACCTGGTTGAGCCGGTACAGGGCGGTGCGCAGGTTCGCCTGCGCCCGCTGGTCGGTCACGTCGGGCCAGAGCATGCCGGCGGCGGTGTTGCGGGCCAGCGGGTGCTGCCGCAGGGCCAGCAGGGCGAGCAGCCGCTGGGCGGCCGCGCCGACCGGGATCCGCCGGTCGCCGCAGTGCAGCTCGAAGGCGCCCAGCAGTTGTAGCCGTGCGGTGCGGTTGTCCGCGGCGGCTGTCCGCGTACCGGTGCGGCGCAGGGGAACGACGTTGTCGGCGTACGAGGGGGTTGCCTCGGTGGTCGAGGGGTCCTGGATCGGCTGCGGGGCGGAGTTGCGCATGGATGACCTCCGGTCGACGGGCACGGGGTGACACCGTCGTCGGTGACGAGGGTGTGTCGGTCGTCGCGGAATGCGGCGGCCGGGACGGGCGATCCGATGGTCAGCCACGTGCGGACCGGCCGGTTTTCGGAACTCCCGGGACGTTGCCGTCGCCATTCACCGTGCAACGTGGCGTCTCGACCGTCAACGAATACCGCTCCCGACGACGCTCGTCGCGGCCGAACTCTCCGCATCGTCACCTGTCCGGAATGACCGGCTATCGAGGCATTGGCATGACGGAGGGACGGCCTATCCGGTGGCGCAGAGTGACGCAGGCCGGCGTTGCGGCTGGGATCCGGAACCGAAATCCTTGGCTATATCTTTCCGTGATTACAGGCGTCATCACGCCATGGCGGGCACCGGCCAACAGTTGTCGGGCACGCAATCCTCAGCGCGTCGTGTCATTGTTCGAGACACGCATTCCATAGTCGGTGACGGATTTCGCGTCCCGGCCGCGCCCGCCTGAGGGCGGCGGGTCGGAAGGAGGTCGACGTGGTGTTCGACTGGTACGGGGCTGGTCCGCGTCCCGCCTCCGGCGTGCCCACCGCCGGCTGGACCGCGCTCGAGTGGGACCTGTGGTCGGCCGGACGCCACCGGTCCGCCGTGACCCGCCGGCGCGGCCCGGCTGCGAGCGTGGCCACCGCCGCCGGTGACGTGGTCGGCCGGTGGTTGCCCGCCATCCGCCCGGGCCGGCCGGAGGCCCTGGCCGCGCTGACCGCCGTCGACGCGGGCCGGCACACCGGCGCCGGCGGACCGGTGCCGGCCGCCCGCCTCGCGTACCTGCTCGGCGGGCTGTCCGCGCTGGCCGGTCTCGGCTCGCTCCTGGACCCCTTCGTGGTCACCATGGACGTGTCCGGGTTGCCGCAGGGGCTGTGGTGGTGCGGGTCCGACGGGGGTCCGCCACGGACCGGCGTCCGCCTGGTCCCGGTCCGGGCGCCGGCGCAGTGGCCGCTGCGGGTCGCCCGGCGGTTGACCCCCGACGGGTTCGGTCAGGGTGTCGCCCCCGCCCTGGTCCTCTGGCGGGTCACCTGGCCCGACGTGCTGGACCCGTACCAGGCCGGCGCGCTGCTGGACGTCTACCGCGACCTCGGTGCGGCGCAGTTCTCGGCGCGGCTGCTGGCCCGGGAGGCGGCACTGGTCGGCGTGCCGACCCAGGTCCTGCCCGCCGACGCCGACCTGCGGGACGTGGACTGGCCGCCGCAGCGGTGGGGCGTGGTCGGCGGCTTCGCGGTCGGCCTCGCCCCCGCAGGGCGGGCGTCGGCGGCGGGGGACTGTGACGCCGTACCGACGGTCGAGCGACGCCGCCGGACCTAGCGTCCCGTGGTAGCAGGCGACATCGGCGGCCCGAGCCGTCCGGTCGTCGTACCGGCTACCGAGGAGGCGAATCCGGTGATAGCGAGCGAGGGCACCCTGCTGGACGAGACCAGGGTCTATGACGACCTGGGGCGGCAGCCCGGTCCGCAGGACCTGCCGCCGGACCTGGAGGCGAGCGACTGGTGGAGCGACGAGATGGTACGGGAGGCCGGACTGCCGGTGACCGACGTGCCGTTCGTCTCCGTCGGTGGCGGGATCGGCAGCTTCGTGACCGTCGACTACCTGCGGATCGCCGGCGTGCCCCCGGAGGACATCCGGGTGCTGTCCAATCTGGACCGTCCCTGGCGCACCTACGAGTACCTGACCCGGGTGTCGCAGATCCCGCGCGCCGAGCGGATCCGCTCCGACTCCGCGTCGCGTCCGGACAACGTGTGGGGCTTCCCGTCGTACGCCCTGACCGAGGCGATTCGGACCCGCAGCGCCCGCCCGCTGTGGCAGGTGCTGCGGGAACCGGACTTCGCCGACTTCTACACCCCCCGGTTGGGCATGGTGCTCACCGGGATGGAACGGGAGGCCGCCCGGATCCGGTACTGGGACATGCTGGACACCGGCCAGGTCCGCACCGTCCGGCGGCGCTGGGGTGGTGGCTACTTCACCGTGCTGGCCGTCAACGAGCCCGGCGGACCGTCGCGGATGGTGGCCTACCGGTCCTGGTTCGTGCACCTCGCGGTCGGCTACGCCGGGTTGAAGTTCCTGCCCGAGCTGCGGCAGTTCCGGGACACCTCGGACTTCCACCGGGTGGTCAACGCCTACGAGGACCACGAGCACGTCTACACCGCGCTGCGGCAGCGGACCGGACGGGTGCTCATCCGCGGCTCCGGCATCGTCGCGTCCCGGGTGTCGGAACGGCTGATCAGCGAGCGGAAGCGACACGGCCTGCAGACCGAGATCGTGCACCTCTTCCGCACCTACGTGGAGGGCGCGCACGGCCCGCACCCGTGGTCCCGGCGGGCCGGCGGGGACGGCTTCGCCTACCAGGGCTTCAACTATCCGAAGTCGGTGTGGGGCGGCCAGCTCAAGGCCCGGGCGCGGCGCAGCGAGGGGCGGGACCGGGCGCGGATCTACGCCGAGATCGGCGGCACCAACACCGCCTACCGCCGGCACTGGCAGCGGCAGCTGCGCGAGGGCAAGAACGGCGGCTGGTACCGGTCCCTGGCCGGCACGATGGGCGACCTCCAGCAGGGCCCGGACGGGCGGCTGCGGGCGTACGTGGACTCCGACTCCAGCCGGGTGGAGCTGTGCGCCGACTACGTCATCGACTGCACCGGCCTGGACGGTGACATCACCTCCCACCGGGTCATCAACGACCTGCTCCGGCACGCCAACGCCGGGCGCAACCCGATCGGCCGGCTCGACGTGTCCCGGGCGTTCGAGGTACGCGGCGCGGCCAGCGGTGACGGCCGGATCTACGCCTCCGGTGCGGCCACCCTGGGCGGCTACTTCCCCGGCGTGGACACCTTCCTCGGTCTGCAGATCGCCGCCCAGGAGATCCAGGAGGATCTGGCCCGAATGGGGTTCGGCAACCGGATCGGACCGGCCCGGTCACTGCGCGAATGGTGGCGCTGGCTGCGCGACCGGCCGATCTGAAGGGTCGGCGACGCCAGCGAGTCCGGACCCGACGACAGAAGGGGAGTGTGATGGTACCGACCTTGCTCGGTCGAATTCAGACCCGGTTGTTCCTGCTCGCGGTGGTCGGCGGGGTGGTCACCCTGGTCCTGGCCCCGGTCCTGCCGATACCCGGTGGGTGGGGCGACCACTACCGGGAGACGTTCATCGTGCTCGCCACCGTGGCCGTCCTCGGGGTGGCCTGGGAGTGCGTGTACCACCTGCTGATGCAGTGGCGCTGGGAGAAGGACTGGCCCACCCTCTTCGCGCTGGTCACCCTCGTGCCGGAGGGCCTGCTCGTCTGGCTGTTGCTGCGGGCCGGACACGTCCCCGGCGCCGGGCCACCCGTACTCGCGGCCTTCCTCTGGCACTTCACCGCGGTCTGGATCGCGGTCTGGCTGGTCGCCCAGGGGCCGATGCGGGTGCCGTTCATCCGATGGCGTTTCCACGGTGGGAGGTTGCTGTGACTATCGACATCAACAGCGTACGGCCGGTGCTCCGCCCGGTGCCCGGCGACGGGATCCTGGCCCGGCAGGGCGATCTCGTCCTGCTCTGCGACGCGAGCGCCGAGTGGGCTCCGCAGGTCAACCGGCTGCTGGACACTCTCGGCGAGGTGGCCGCCCGCGGCGACGGGCGGGACCTGTGCCGCCGGTTGACGCACCTGCTCAGCGACGACGGCGACGCCGGTGGCTACCCGGCCCTGTGCGCCTTCGGGCCGTGCCCCGACGGTTGGGCGGTACTGCTGCACGGCCGGGCCCTGGCCACGCTCTCCGGGCCGGTGGGCCCGATCCACCTCGACGGCCGCGAGTCGGTCACCTGCGTCAACCGGCTGGTGGACCCGGACGTCACCCTGACCAGCGTCCGGCTCGGCGAGGAGGCGACCGACCGCGACGCCGACGACTGGAGCGTGTTGCAGTCCGGGGTGATCCGGGCCGGCGGCGTCCTGGCCGCCGACGCCGCGGCGCCCACGTCCCCCGCGCCGCCGGTCGGGCCGTTACTCAACGTGCCGCCGCCCGCGCCACCGGTCGGACCACTGCTGAACGTGCCACCGCCGGTGTCCTCCGGCCATCCGCGGATGTGCGGCTGCGCGGCCTGTGTCGCCGCGCCGGCGACGACCGGTCACCCGGAGCAGTGCGCCTGCACGGCGTGCCTGCCCCCGGCGACGGACCGGCCGCCGGCGACGCCGACCGCGCCTCCGGTCCCGCCGACCGGCCCGGACGTGGCGTCGGCACTGGTGCAGCCGGTGTCCGCACCGCCGGCGCCCGACCCGGACGCGCCGTCGGTGCCGGTGCACCCGATCTCCGCGCCGCCGGCCACCGGACCGGCCGCACCGGAGGGGCCCGGCCCGCGCGCCGGCGCCGGTCCCGCGCCGACGCCGACAGTGTTGGGCGTACGGTGCCGCGACGGTCACCTGAACGACCCCCGCGCCCCGTACTGCGGCACCTGCGGGCTGTCCAACGCCAACGGCGGCCTGGACCCGGAGCCGGGACCGCGGCCCCCGCTCGGCGTGCTGACCTTCGACGACGGCTCCACCTACCCGCTGGACCGGGGATACCTGCTGGGCCGGTCGCCGGACAGCGGCGACGGCGGCGACGGCGGGTGCGAGCCGCTGGCGGTGGACGACCGGGACGCCTCGGTGTCCCGGGTGCACGCCCGCGTCGACATCGACGGCTGGGACGTCCGGCTGACCGACAACGGCTCCACCAACGGCACCTTCGTGTGGGTCGAGGAGCGCAACCAGTGGGACCGGCTGCGGCCGGGCGTACCGGTCGTCGTCGCGCCCGGCTCCTGGCTGCGGATCGGCCTGCGCACGCTGCGGTACCACTCGCATCGCGGAATCTGACGCTTATCGCGCGAAAGTGAGGACGATCCATGGGCGAGGGTGTGGTCATCTTCCTGGTGGACCTGGCGATCATCGTCGCGGTGGCTCGGCTGCTCGGGCAGGCGGCGGTCCGGCTGCGGCAACCACGGGTGGTGGGCGAGATCCTGGCCGGCGTGCTGCTCGGCCCCACCCTGTTGGGCGACTTCAGCGACCGGTTGTTCCCGGAGTCCGCCCGGACCGCCCTGGGCGCGCTGGCGACGGTGGGGCTGGTGCTCTTCGTGTTCCTGGTCGGCTACGAGCTGGACCGGCGGATGCTGCGGGCCAGCGGACGTCAGGCGGTGGTGGTGGCGCTCGGCGCGCTGGCGGTGCCGGTGGTTCTGGGCACCGTCCTCGGTTGGTGGCTGGTGCGCCGGCACGGCGCGGCGGACGCGTCGGCGACGGCGTTCTTCATCGGGGTGGCGGTGGCCGTCACCGCCTTCCCGGTGCTCGCCCGGATCGTCACCGAGCACGGCCTGCACCGCGTCCGGGCCGGCAACCTGTCGCTGGCGGCGGCGGCCATCGACGACGTGCTGGCCTGGGGCCTGCTCTACGCGGCGGTGGCCTACGCGGGCGCCCAGGGCCAGCAGATGTGGCGGTTGGCGCTGGCCGTGCCGTACCTGCTGGCCCACCTCTACCTGGTCCGGCCGTTGCTGCGGCGGCTGCTGCGCCGGGCGGGGGCCGGCACCGGGGCGCTCGCCGCCGTGTTGACCGGCCTGCTGGTGTCCTGCGCGGCGGCCGAGTGGATCGGGGCGCACTACATCTTCGGCGCCTTCCTGTTCGGCGCGGTGATGCCGCGCGAGGGGATGACGGAGCTGCGGGAGCGGATCGCCGCCCGGCTGGCGCCGGTCAACGACACGGTGCTCGTACCGGTCTTCTTCGCCGTCGCGGGGCTCAACGTGGACCTGTCCCGGATGCGGCCGGAGGTGCTGGGCGACCTTGCCCTGGTGGTGGTCGTGGCGGTGGTCGCCAAGCTGCTCGGCACGTACCCGACGGCTCGGCTCGGCGGGCTCGGCCCGCGCGAGGCGCTCACCGTCTCCACCCTGATGAACACCCGTGGCCTGACCGAGATCGTGGTGCTCACCGTCGGGCTCCAGGTGGGACTGATCGGTCCACTGGTGTTCTCGGTCATGGTGGCGATGGCGCTGCTCACCACGATGATGGCCGGCCCGGCGCTGTGGGCGCTCGGGGTGCGGCGGGACGGCGCCGACCCGGCCACCGCCCGGCCGGACACCGCGCCGGCACCACCGCGGCGCCTCGCCCTGGCGTACCCGGCGGTCACTCGACCCAGCCGGCCTGCGCCGCCCGGACGCCGGCCTGGAAGCGGCTCTGCACGCCGAGACGCCGCATGAGGTCGCTGACGGTCCGGGAGACGGTCCGCACCGAGACGCCGATGGCGCGGCCGATCTGCTCGTCCTTCATCCCCACGGCCAGCAGCCGGAGCACGGTGTGCTCCTGCTCGGTGAGCTGGTTGGCGGGCTGCTCGTTGAGGCTGCCGGCGAGCGGTGAGGAGTCCTGCCAGCAGTGCTCGAAGACGCGAACCAGGGAACGGACCATCACCTCGCCGTCGATGGCGATCGCTCCGGCCTGGCCGTGCGTCGGGTCCAGCGGGATCAGCGCCCGCCGCGCGTCACAAATGATCATCCGGATGGGCAGCGTGGTGGTGGTCCGGATCTCGTAGCCGAAGGAGATCAGTTCGCGCAGGTAGGTGGCGACGTACGGGGTGGTGGTCAGTTGCTTGACGTAGAGGGCCCGCAGGCTCAGCCCGCGTTCACCCAGGCGCCGGTCCCGGGCCAGGCCCTCCCGCAGCAGGTGCTCCGGCGGCAGGGGGCCCGGGTGCATGGACAGCATCTCGTCGCGGCCCAGGTCGGTCATCATGTCCAGCATCTCCGCCACCCGCGCGAGGTCCTCGATGACCTCGAACTCCAGGTCCAGCCGGGGGCCCGGGCCGAGCGGGAGGAACCGCTCGACGATGCGTTCCAGCGATTCGCTGGTGGCGGCGATGGTGTCCCGGTACCGGGTGAGCGTCTCCCGGTCGCGTTCCAGCACCCGGACGATCGCGATCTCCGGAGGCACCACCGTCACCACGTCCGGATCGTCGCGGCCCGCGGTCACCAGGCCGAGTCGAATGAGTTCCCGCAGGCCGGCATCGTGTTCCTCGACGGACAGCCCCAATACCTCGGCCGCCTGGCCGACCGAGCCGGATCCGAACCGGAAAGCCTGTTTGTAAATCGCCACGGCAATTTCCTCGGTCTGTCTGCCCACCGGCGACGGACCACCGTCTTCCACCATGCCCCAGTCCCGTCTGTCGGTACTCCTAGTAGTGCGTAAAGTCCCGACGCCCGCAAGTCTCACCGGCACCACGAGCGTCGCTCCAAATCGGACTGTCCGCGCAGTTCGCCCCAGCTTCGGGCGGACGGATGGTCACCTCGCCGGGACGACGCGTACACGCCACGGCGTGTTCACGTACCGTCCCGGCCCTTCCGCGCCGACGGGCGGCGTCGTCAGGATGGAGTGAGTGCCGGCGACCGGTTCGTCGGCCGTCAATGAGTCTGGGGGAGTGAAGAAATGCGCAACTCGGTCAATGTATGGGTCGTCATCCGGCTGGCTGTGGTCCTGGCCTTCGTGGTAGGCGTGCCTTTCGCGCAGCTTTTCGTTAACGCGACGTATGCGGATAACGGCCAGATAACGACCGTGGTGTCGACGGCGCACCTCGCCGACGATTCCCCGCCCACGCCGTCGAGCGGCGTCTGGTGCTGCTGAGGGCCCGCGAGGGCGGGAGGAACCGGATGAGCCACGTGGAGCGGGCGTCCGTCGCGGCGCTCGGTGATCTCGGGGTGGCGATCGTACGGTGGCCGACCGAGCTGCGGCGACGGGAGGAGTGCCGGCTGCGGGGGGTTCCCCGGCTGCTGGTCGTGGAGCCGGGGGTCCCGGCACCACCCTGCCCGGACGCGCTGGAGGACTGGGTCCGGTTGCCGGTGGAGCGGGAGGACGCCCGGGTGCGGGTGCGTACCCTGTTGGCCCGGGCGGCGCTGGCCGGCCGCCCGGTGGTGACCCGGCAGAACCTGCTGCGGGTCCGGGACCGCCAGACGCCACTGTCCCCGCTGGAGGCGGTGATCATGCGCCGGCTGGTGGCGTCGTACGGCGACGTGGTCGACCGCGGTGAGCTGACGGACCTGTGCTGGCCCGATTGCGAGGCCGCCCCCAATGGCCTCTACCTGCAGATCCTCCGACTGCGCCGGCGCATCAAGCCGCTGCAGCTGGTGATCCACACCGTGTGGGGGCGGGGCTACGTGCTGGAGTGCGGTGAGAACGCGGCCTGACGCCGCCGCCATGCGCCGGTGACGGTCCGGTCACTGTCGCCGCCCTAGCGTGGGGTGCATCGACGTCCCCTCCTCGGGACCGATCCGAACCGATTGGCGATCGCCGAGGACGAGTGCTGGGAGCGATCATGCAATTTGGAATCATCGGTACGGGTTCGTACCTTCCGTCGACGGTCGTCAGTAACGACACCCTGGTCGAACGGCTCGACGTCGCCGCCGACTGGATCGTGGACCGGACCGGCATCCGGGAGCGACGCCGGGCCCTGGACACCGAGGCCACCTCCGACTGCGCCACCGCCGCCGCCCGCGAGGCGCTGGCGGCGGCCGGGATCACCGCCGACGACCTGGACTTCATCGTCGTCGGTACGTCCACACCGGACCATCCGCAGCCGGCCACCGCGGTCCTGGTGCAGCGGGACATCGCCGCGCACCGGGCCGCCGCGTTCGACGTGAACGCCGTCTGCACCAGCTTCATCTACTCCCTGGACGTGGCCCGGGGGCTGCTCGGCGCCGATTCGCGGACCCGGTACGCGCTGGTCATCGGCGCCGACGTGTACAGCCGCCAGCTCGACTACACCGACCGGCGGACCTGCGTCCTGTTCGGTGACGGCGCCGGGGCGGTGGTACTCGGTCCGGTGCCCGCCGGCCACGGGATGCTGACCTCCCGGATGGTCAGCGACGGCCGGCTGCACGACCTGGTCCGGGTGCCCGCCGGCGGGTCACGGCTGGCCTGCGACGAGAACGCCCGCGCCTGCGGCGACCAGTACTTCAAGATGCGTGGGCGGGACGTCCGCACGTACGTCGAGGAGATCTTCCCCGCCCTGCTCGACGAGCTGCTCAAGGACGGCGGCCTGGAGGCCGGCGACCTGGACCTGGTCATCCCCCACCAGGCCAACGGCGTCCTGCTGGACCAGGTGGCCGCCGACTTCGGGCTCCGGCCCGACCAGCTGCACCACACCTACCCGCGGTACGGCAACACCGGCGCCGCGTCGGTGCCGGTGACGCTGGACGACGCGGTGCGCAGCGGCCGGTTGCGCGGAGCCGGCTACGTCGTGCTGATCGGCTTCGGCGGCGGGATGACCGCGGGGGCGTCGCTGCACCGGTGGGCCGCCGACCGCCACGAGCACGCGGGACTCCGCGATGGGTGAGACGAGCCGGGTCCTCCCGCCGGACCTGCGGGTGGAATACCCCCGGGCGGCCCGGGCCGCCGGGTGCTACCTCTACGACGACCAGGGACGCGAGTACCTCGACGGTTGCTCCAGCGCGATCGCGGTCAACGTGGGGCACGGCAACCCGGAGATCCTCGACGCGATCCGTGCCCAGCTGGACACCATCACCTACTGCTACCGCACCCAGTTCGCCAACGAACCGGCCGAACGCCTCGCCGCCGAGCTGGTCCGTCTCGCCCCCGGCGACCTGAGTCACGTCCAGTTCACCAACAGCGGGTCGGAGGGCACCGAGGCCGCGATCCGGCTGGCGCTGCAGTACTGGCAGGAGGTCGGCCGGCCGGAACGACGGCTGGTGGTGTCCCGGGACGTCAGCTACCACGGCGCCACGCTGGGCGCGCTGGCCGTCTCCGGGCACGAGGCCCGCCGCCGACCGCTGGCCGCGCTGCTGCCGGACCTGCCGCGCGCCCCGCGCGCCGACTGCCACCGGTGCCCCTTCGGCCTGACCCGGGACACCTGCGCGTTGGACTGCGCGTCCGCCGTGGAGCAGACGATCCTCGCCGCCGGGCCGGGGAACGTCGCGGCGTTCATCATGGAGCCCGTCGTCGGGGCGGCCGGAGGCGCGGTGCCGGCACCGCCCGGCTACCTGACCGCGGTGGCCGAGATCTGCCGCCGCCACGACGTGCTGCTCATCGCCGACGAGGTGATGACCGGGCTCGGGCGGACCGGCCGCTGGTTCGGCGTGGACGCCGAATCCGTCGCACCCGACCTGCTGGTGCTCGGCAAGGGCATGAGCGCCGGCTACCTGCCGATCGGCGCGGTGCTCGTCGACGCGCGGATCCACGCCGCGATCCACGACGGCAGCGGCACCAGCGCGCTCGGGCACACCTACAGTGCCAACCCGCTCGCCGCGGCCAGCGCCGCCGCCGTGGTCGACTTCCTGGTCCGGTACGACGTACCGGCGCGGGCCGCCCGGGCCGGCGACCGGCTGCGGCGGGGGCTCGCCGCGGTGCTCGCCGCCCGCGGCGTGGCCGCCGACGTCCGGGGCGCCGGTCTGCTCCTCGGAGTCGACCTCACCCCGCACGACCCGGACCGGGACCACGGCGTCACGGCCGCCGCGCTGACCGCCGCCGCGTTCGAGGAGCGACTCCTGATCTATCCGGCGGGCACCGACGCGGTGCCCCGGGCCGTCATCGTCGCCCCGCCGCTCACCATCACCGACGCCGAACTGGACCAACTCGTCGACCGGTTCGCCGCCGCACTCGACCGGGTCGTTCCCGTCGCCGACCGAAGGAGCACCTGATGAAACTCGGCTGGACCCCGCAGCAACGGGCCCTGTCCCACCACTACGAGCAGTTGGCGCGCAGCGCGGTCGCGCCACGCAGCGCCGCGCACGCCGCCACCCGGCAACTCGACCGGCTGTCCTGGCGGGAACTGGCGAACCAGGGATTCTGGCGGATCCCGGTGCCGGAGTCCCGGGGCGGTGACGGGGGCACCTGGTGGGACTTCTGCGCCGCGCTGGAGGGCATCGTCCGGGGCAGCCGGGACCTGGGCTTCTGCCTGTCCCTCATCGCGCACGCCGGCCTGCTGCGCGCCGTCGTGCGGCACGGCGACGAGACCCAGCAGCATCACCTCGACCGGCTGATGGTCGGCGCGGTGGGCGCCACCGCGCTGACCGAGGAGCGCGGCGGGTCGGACGTGGCGCGGGTCAGCACCACCGCGCACCCGGTCGACGGCGGACACCGGCTGGTCGGCGTGAAGGTGCACATCACCAACGCCCCCGCCGCCGACCTGATCTACGTCCTGGGCCGGGTCAGTGGCCTGCCCGCCAAGCAGGACGTGACCGTCTTCCTGGTCGACCGGCACCAGCCCGGCGTCCGCACCGGTGCCGCCGAGGAGATGCTGGGCAACACCTCCAGCCCGACCGGCGCGATCAGCTTCGACGGGGTGCACCTGGACCCCGCGGACATCCTGGGCGTGCCCGGCGACGGGCTGAGCCTGACCTACGACACCATCACCCTGGACCGGCTGCTCTACGGCGTCGTCGGCGCCGCGTACCTGGAGGGGCTCCTCGACGACACGCTGCGCTTCGCCCGCGGCCGCACCGCGTTCCGCCAGCCGATCACCGAATTCCAGTACGTGCAACGCCGGCTGACCAACATGAAGCTGGCCATCGAGACCACCCGGTGGATCTCGTACGCCGCCCTGGACCGGCTGCTGGCCGAACACCCGGACGCCGCGCTGATGTCGTCGGCGGCGAAGCTGACCGGCTCGGAGAGCCTGGCCGCCGCCGCCCTGGACGCCATGCAGGTGTTCGGGCACGCCGGCTACGAGGAGGGCGACGTGTCCCGGGCGGTCCGCGACTCCCTCGGCACGCTGATCGCCGGCGGCACCTCGGACATCCAGCGCAAGAACATCTTCACCCAGATGATCAAGAAGCCGGTCGCGGTCGTCCCGAACCGGCCGGTCCTCGCCCCGCTTCGCGCGGCCTGACCACCCCGACACCCGGCACGTCCCGTCGCCGCCGTGGCGGCGGGCGGAAGGAGCGAACATGTCCCGGATCGTCATCGCCAACGTCGACAGCGACGCCATGTGCGGCAACGACATGCCGCCGGAGATCCATGCCCTCAGTTCGATGTGCTGCTGCCGCCTGATCGTGATGGCGGAGAGCGAGCAGGACATGGTCGTCGTCCCGCACTCGATCTCCGACGAGT
The DNA here is from genome assembly GCF_003626595.1 of Micromonospora endolithica. Classification (GTDB taxonomy): domain Bacteria; phylum Actinomycetota; class Actinomycetes; order Mycobacteriales; family Micromonosporaceae; genus Micromonospora; species Micromonospora endolithica. The sequence continues at coordinate 463,795 of NZ_RBAK01000004.1, forward strand.
TCATCCGGTACGTCAACGAGCTGCTCGGTCGCAACCTGTCCGCCCGCAACGTGGTGGTGCCCCGCGACGGTGACCACAAGCAGCTCATCCTGAACGACGAGTCCCTCAACGACGGTTACGTCGCCGAGCAGATCCGGTCCCGGGCCGGCGGCTCGGTCGCCGGCTGGGAGGTGGAGACCTACTTCTCCGACCGGGCGGCGGTCACTCTGGCCGAGGAGCTGCAACTGGCCGGTGCCGGCCCGGCGCGCAACTTCCTGCGTGCCGGCGGTGCCGAGACGTACAACAGCAAGGTCCTCTTCCGGCAGCTCGCCGAGGCGATCGGCGCGCCGGTCGCCGACGGGCGGATCGCCGCCAGCGAGCGGGAACTCGCCGGGGCGATCGCCGAGCTGATGGACCGCACCGGCCGGGTCATGGTCAAGCAGGACCTCAACTCGGGCAGCGCCGGCAACACCGCGCTGACCTCGTTCGACGAGGACACGCTGACCGGTGCGTCCCAGGTGCGGCGGCTGACCCGCGGCGCGGACGTCGCCGAGGTGGCGCGCGAGCTGTGGACCGAGGTCGCGGTGCAGCGCAACACCCGGGTCGTGGTGGAGGCGTACCACTTCTCGCAGGCCGTGCACTACACCGAGCACTACGTGCACGGGCCGGGCCGGGCGCCGACGCTGATGAACTTCGGCGAGATGCGGATGGAGCCGACCTTCATCGGATTCGAGATCCCCTGCCAGCGCCTCGGCCCGCAGGACATCGGCGAGATGATCGCGCACGCCACCAACCTGTGCCGGGAGGCCGGGGACCGGGGCTTCACCGGCTACATGAACGTCGACTCGATCCTCACCGAGGAGGGCCGGATGCTCTTCACCGAGGTCAACGGCCGGATGGGCGACTGCACCCACATCGACTACCTGGCCCGGGCCCTGGTCGGCGACGACTACAACCGGACCCACGTGGTGCTCACCCGCAACTGGGTGAAGGCCACCTCGTTCGGCGCGACCCTCAAGGCGCTCGGCGAGGCCGGGGTGCTCTTCGACCACGACACCGGCGCCGGTGTGGTCATCCCGATCGAGGACACCGACCGGTCGGGAACGGTCGACTACATGGTCATCGGGCACGACGCCGCGCACGCCCGGGACATCGAGGCCCGCACCCTCAACGCGCTGCGGGCGCAGACCTCCTGACCCGCGTGGCCGGCCCGGCGGTTCGCCGCCGGGCCGGCCCCCGCCCACCCATCCGGTGCCCGGCCGGCACCACAAGGGAGTTGATACCGATGTCCGAGAAAACCGCGTGCCAGCGGTACGAGTCGCAGGTCCGGTCCTACTGCCGCGAGTTCCCCGTCGTCTTCCAGCGGGCCGGCGGCCCGTACATGTGGGACGTGGCCGGTCGCCGCTACGTCGACCTGCTGTGCGGTGCCGGCGCCCTCAACTACGGCCACAACGACCCGCACATCTCCGCCGCCCTGCGCGACTACCTGCTCTCCGGTGGTCCGGTCACCTCACTGGACCTCTACACGGTGGCCAAGTCCCGGTTCGTCGACCGCTTCGTCGACGTGGTGCTGCGGCCCCGGGGGATGGACCACGTCGTGCAGTTCCCCGGCCCCGCCGGCACGCTGGCCGTCGAGGCCGCGATCAAGCTGGCCCGCAAGGTGACCGGCCGGACCAACGTGGTCGCGTTCAGCGGCGGCTTCCACGGCGCGTCGCTGGGCTCGCTGGCCCTCAGCTCCTCACCACTGCTGCGCCGTGCGGCCGGCACCCCGCTCGGGGCGGCCACCATCCTGCCGTACGACGACGGGTCTCCGGCGGCGCTGGAGGTCCTGGAGCGGATGTTGCAGGACCGGGGTGGCATCGACCCACCGGCCGCCCTCGTGGTGGAGACCGTGCAGGGTGAGGGTGGGCTGAACGCGGCCTCCGCCGCCTGGCTCAGCGGCGTGCAGCGGCTGGCCCGCGAGTCCGGCGCCCTGTTCGTCGTCGACGACATCCAGGCCGGCTGCGGGCGTACCGGCAGCTTCTTCAGCTTCGACGGCTCCGACCTGCGGCCCGACGTGGTCTGCCTGTCCAAGTCGCTGTCCGGGCTGGGACTGCCGATGGCGATGGTCCTGATCCGCCGGCAGCTCGACGCGTGGCAGCCGGGTGAGCACAACGGCACCTTCCGGGGCAACAACCTGGCCTTCGTGACCGCCGAGGCGGCGCTGGACCACTGGACCGACTCCGGCTTCCTGGCCCACGTCGACCGGCTGGGCGCGGAGGTCGGCGGATCGCTGCGGGAGCTGGCCGACGCCGAACCCGACGGCGGGGCGCGGGTGGCCGGCCGCGGGCTGATGAGCGGCCTGCGGTTCGACCGCCCCGGCCGGGCCGACCAGCTCAAGCGGCGGCTGTTCGCGCGCGGGGTGATCGCCGAGACCTCCGGCGGGGGACAGGTGCTGAAGTTCTTCCCCGCCCTGACCATGACCGTCGCCCAGTGGCGGGAGACCGCGGACCTCGTCGGGGACGCGATGACCGCACGTCGCCGGCCGGCGGCCGTGCTGGGCGCCTGAACCGGGAGGGATCGGTATGCAGAGGTTGACACCCGCCGCGCGCCTGGTCGTGGTCGGCGGCGCGCTGACGAACATCGGCACCTTCGGCGTCGCGCCGTTCCTGGCGGTCCTGATGGTCCGGCTGGGCTACTCGGCCGCCGAGGTCGCCCTGGTGCTCGGCGCCAACCTGGTCGCGGCCCGGCTGTTGCCGCTGGCCGCGGGGCTGCTCGGCGACCGGGTGCACCACGTCCGGGTGATGGTCCTCGGCCTGGTGGTACGCGGCCTCGGACTGACCGGGTTCGCGCTCAACGACGACGTCGGATGGTTCCTGGTCTGTTCGGCGCTGGTCGGCATCGGCGGCGCCGGCTACGAGCCGAACGCGTACGCGGTGCTGGCCGCGGAGCCCGACGAGCGGCGCCGGGCCCGGGGGTACACCCTGCTCAACCTCGGCCAGAACATCGGCGCCACCACCGGGCCGCTGATCGGCGGCGCGCTGGTGGTGGTCGACTCCCGCGTGCTGTTCCTGGTGGCCGGCGCGCTGATGTTCGCCACCGCGCTGGCGTTCGCCGCCCAACGCCGGCACCTGCGCACCACGGCCACCGACCAGCCCGTGCACCAGTCCCTGCGGCGGGTCTTCACCAACGGCCGGTTCCTGCGGTTCGGCGCGGCGATGGCGTTGTTCTGGTTCATCGACGCCCAGTTCCAGACCTCGCTGCCGATCTACGCGGCGGACCTCAGCGGCCGGCTCGAACTGGCCGGCACCGTGCTGGCGGTCAACGGCCTGGCCGGCCTGGTCGCGTTGCTGCTGCTGCGCCGCCAGTTCGAGCGGCGACCCGCGCTGTCGTTGAGCGCCACCGGGTTCGCCGTGGTCGCGGTCAGCATGGCGGCCATCGCCGTGCTGCCGCAGTTGTGGTGGCTGCTGGCGTGCGTCGCCGTCTACACGGTGGGCGAGACGCTGGTCTTCGTCACCGCCGACATCTACATCGCCGAGGTGGCCGACACCCGGGACGCCGCGGCCTTCTTCGGTGGGCACGACGTCTTCTGGGCCGTCGGCGGCACGATCGGCTACTTCGCCGGCACCGCGCTGATCGGCGGCGGGGGACCGGGCGTGTGGCTGGTGTTCGCCGTCGCCGCCGTCCTCGGCTACGCGCTGCTGGCGCGGGACCGGCGGCGAGCGGCCGGCGGACCGGGTGCCGGCGACGCCCCGACCGGCGAGCCGAACGGCCCGCCGGCCGCCGGCCCGGCCGCACCCACGGTGGCCGGATCCGCCCCGACCGGCCCGGCACGGTGAGGAGACCTGATGACCCGGCCCCAGACGTACCCACGCCCCGCACCACCCGTCGCCGTCCCACCGGAACCGGCCCTGGCCGGTACGCCGGACGGGATGGCCGAGGTGCTGCGGCTGGTGACCGCGGCCCTCGCCGAGACCGCCGCCGGTGACCGCGGTCGGGGCGGCCCGGCGCCGGCCGGCGGACCGGACGCCGTCACCGCCGGCACGGCGGCGGCCGTCGCCCCGGTCCTGCCCGACGTCGGGGTGGGCGCCGAACCGGCGCTGCGCACCCTCGCCCGGTCGGTCGCCGCCGGCTCGGTCAACCCCGCCCACCCGTACTGCGCCGCGCACCTGCACGCCCCGCCACTGGCCGTCGCCGCCGCCGCCGACCTGGTGGCAAGCGTCCTCAACGCCTCGCTGGACTCGTGGGACCAGGCACCGTCGACCAGCGCGTTGGAGGCGATGGTGACCGGGGAACTGGCCCGCCTCGCCTACCCGGCCGCGCCCGCGCCGGACGCCCTGGTCACCACCGGGGGCACCGAGTCGAACCTGGTGGCGACGCTGCTGGCCCGGGAACGGGCGCGGGGCGGCCGGCCGGACGCCCCGGCGACCCTGCGGGTGGTGTGCGGTGACAACGCCCACCACTCGGTGCCCCGGGCGGCGTGGCAGCTCGGCCTGCCGCCGGCGGTGGTGGTACCCAGCCGCGACGGCGTCCTGCACCCCTCCGACGTCGCCGCGGCGCTGGCCGGGCTGGACGCGCCGGTCCTGCTGGTCGCCACCGCCGGCACCACCGACCGGGGGGCGCTGGACCCGTTGCCCGCGCTGGCCGGCCTGGCCCGGTCCCGGGGGGCGATGTTCCACGTGGACGCCGCGTACGGCGGGGGCCTGCTGCTGTCCCGGCGGCGGCGTGCCCTGCTGACCGGGTTGGACCGGGCCGACACCGTCGGGCTGGACCTGCACAAGCTCGGCTGGCAGCCGCTGGCCGCCGGCCTGCTGGCGGTGCGGGACACCGGCTGGCTCGCGCCGCTGGACCTCACCGCCGACTACCTCAACGCCGACGACGACGTGGCGGCCGGGCTGCCCTCACTGCTGGGGCGCTCGATCCGGACCTCCCGCCGGGCCGACGTGGTGAAGATCGCGGTGACCCTGCGGGCCCTCGGCCGCACCGGCCTGGGCGACATGGTGGACCGCTGCTGCGACCTGGCCCGCGCGTTCGCCGCCGAGGTCCGGGCCCGGCCCACCGTCCAACTGCGGGAGTCGCCCGCGCTGAGCACGGTGCTGTTCCGTCCGGCGTCGGCGGGTGCCGGCGACCGGGTCGCCGACGACCTGGTCACCGAGGTGCGACGTCGACTGCTCGACCGGGGGGCCGCCGTTCTCGGGCGGGCCACCCTGCCCGGACCGCACGGCGACGAGTCCTGGCTGAAGGTCACCCTGCTCAACCCGTACACCACCACCGGTGAGCTGGCGGCGCTGCTCGACCTGGTGGAGACCACCCACGCCGACCTGCGCGACGACCGCGCCGACCAGGAGGAGACGACATGACCGCGACGACCGCGACGACGTCCGCGCTGGTGCTGCCGCACGGCGGTCCACCCGACGCCCGCCCCGCCCGGCTGCTGCGCGACGGCGTCGGGGTACGGGTCCGTGACCGCGCCGGCCGGACCTACCTCGACGCGGCCGGCGGCCTGGACGGGGTGAGCCTCGGGCACGCGCACCCCGACCTGGTGGAGGCCGCGGCGCGGCAGCTACGCCGGCTGCCGGCCGGCGCGGTGGGGCACCGCCAGGCCAGCGACGCGGCGTACCACCTCGCCGAACGGCTGACCGCGACGGTGCCCGGGTTCGACCAGGTCTACCTGGACAGCTGCGACTCGGCGGCGGTGGACACCGCGGTCCGGTTCGCCCGCTACCACCACCGCGCCCAGGGCCGGCCGCTGCGCCGGCGGATCCTGGCGGTCGAGGGCGCCCTGCACGGCTGCACCGGGTTCAGCGCGGCGGCCAGCGCGCAGCCGGCGGTGTCGCACGGCTTCGCCGACCCGGACGCCGGGACGGTGCACCTGCGCCGACCGCCGCACCGGGCCGACGCCGGGGCCGCCACCCTCGTCGGGGAACTGGTCGACGAGCTGACCGCCATGATCCACGAGCTGGGGCCGGACACCGTGGCGGCCTGCGTCGTGGAGCCGGTGCTGACCGCCGCCGGCGCGCTCGTGCCCCCGGCGGACTACCTGCCGGCGATCCGCGCGGTGCTGGCCCGTCACGACATCCTGCTGATCGCCGACGAGTCGGTCACCGGGCTGCGCCGGACCGGCCCGCTGACCGCCACCGGCGTGCTCGACCCGCCGCCGGACCTGCTGGTGCTCGGCCCGAGCCTCACCTCGGCGCACGTCCCGCTGGCGGCGGTGCTGGTGGGCCCCGAGGTGAGCGCCTCGCTGACCGCGGGCGCGGCGGTGGTCGGCGGTTTCGGACACGGCGGCCCGACCGCAGGACACCCGCTGGCCTGCGCGGTCGCCGACCGTGCCCTGGACATCCTGGCCGAGGAGGAGACCGGACGTCGGGTGACCGCCCTGGCCGACCACCTGGCCGGCCGTCTCGCCGGCCAGGCGGACCACCCCGCGGTCCGGGAGATCCGCCAGGAGGGGTTGCTCGCCGCCTACGTCCTGCACCCCGGGGACCGGGCACTGCCGTACGACTCGGTCGCCCACCAGGCCGCCGAGCTGGCCGCCGAGCGGGGCCTGCTGGTGCGGGCGTACGCCTCGGCGGTGGTGCTCGCCCCGCCGTTGACGGTGACCGTCGAGGAACTGGACGACATGGTGGCCCGCTGGGATCAGGCCCTGCGGGCGTTGCCGGCGGCACCCGCCGCCGTGGAGCCGAAGGGACATTGGTGATGAAGCCGTCGACGACGGAGCTGAGCTGCACGGTCCGCCACCGGGTGGCCGACCGGGACACCGCCGCCCACTGGGGCAACGACCTGCCCGTGCTCGCCACGCCGGTGCTGCTGTGGCTGGGCGAGACCACGGCGATGCGGGCGGTCGAGGAGCACCTGGAGGACGGCGAGATGACCGTCGGGGTGTCCCACGACTCCGCGCACCTGGCGCCGACCCCGCAGGGCCGGGAGGTGCGGATCAGCGCCCGGCTGGTCGAGCGGCGGGGCCGCCGGCTGGTCTTCGAGGTGGCCGCGTACGACGACTGGGAGCTGGTGTTCCAGGGCCGGCACACCCGGGCCGTGGTGCGCCGCGACGATTTCGTCGAGCTGGTGCGGGGCAAGTCCGAGGCGGCCGCGGGGGTGACGCCGTGAACGCCCACGACCGGTGGCGCAGCTTCGACTCGCCGTCGTCCGGCCCGTCCGGCCCACCGCTGTCCCCGCCGGGAGGCGGCGCGTCGGGTGCGCCACCGCCCGGGTCCGGCGGCACCCCCTCGGGGTCACCTCCGCCGACCGACCCGGTGTCCGGCCCGCCACCGACCGGCCCGCCACCGACCGGCCCGCCACCGGTCGGCGGGAGCCCCACCCTCCAGTTCCCACCGGTACGCCCTGGTGGCCCCCCGCGCGACGAACGCCCCCGTCGGCGCCGCTCGCCACTGGTGCTCCTGCTGGTGCTGGCGTTGCTCGGCGGCCTGGTCGGGGCGGGCGCCTACTGGTTCCAGCCGTGGAAGCTGGCGACCGACCGGACGGTGCAGGAGGCGCTGCCGTCGGTGCCCGACGCCGAGCCGTCCGACGACCCGGCCGACGCCGGGCCCGACCCCGACGACGCGGGCGACGACCCGGCCGGGGAGAGCCCCGAGGCCGACGAGGAAGCCGGTACCGACGGCGCGCCGCCGGACCCCGACGGCGAGCGGGAGACCGACGGCGACACCGAGGGCGAGACCGAGGGCGACGCGGACTCGGACGCCGAGGAAGGGTCCGACGCCGACCCGGAGGAGTCCGGGGACACCGGCGACGACTCGCAGCGCAGCGGGGACGCCGACGGCGCGCCGGCCGACCGGTCCGACGGCGCCGGCAACCGCCTGTTGCTGGCCGGTGAGTTCGTCGACCACGAGCACGACACCAGCGGCACCGCCCAGCTCGTCGAGCTGGCCGACGGCCGGCGGCAACTGGTGCTGCGCGACCTGGACACCTCCAACGGACCCGACCTGTTCGTGCGGTTGAGCGACCAGCGGGTGGTCCGGGGCGCCGCCGGGTGGGACGCCTTCACCGAGGGCCGCTACGTGGACGTGGCCCGGCTCAAGGGCAACCGGGGCGACCAGGTGTACGACGTCGATCCCTCGGTCGACATCGACGGCCTGACCAGCGTCAGCATCTGGTGCAAGCGCTTCTCGGTCTCCTTCGGCGCGGCGTCGCTGCGCGCCGGCTGATCCGACGGTCCGGCGTCACGACGGGCGCGCCTCCCGTTCAGCGGGAGGCGCGCCCGTCGCGCTGTCGGTGGCGTCGGCCGCTCATCCGGCCAGCCGCAGCGAACCCGCCGGCGAACCGGCCCGGCCCGGCGCGCTGCCCGGCGAACCGGCCCGGCCCGGCGCGCTGCCCGGCGACCCGGCCCGGCCCGGCGCGGCGCCCGCCGACCCGGCTCGGCCCGGCGAGCCGGTCCGGCTCGGCGCGGTGGCCGGCGGCGCGGTCGGATAGACCGCCCGTACCGCGGCCAGCGCCCACGCCATCCGCCGCACCGCGATCTCGGGATGGTCGCCGAACTCGCTGGCCAGCCGGGCGGCGCAGCCGCCGACCCGGTAGCGCCGCAGCGTGGACGCCACGGCGCAGCGCACCTCTCCTGCCCGGATCGGCTGCGAACACTGCAGGTCCGAGACGAACAGCGCCTCGGCCCGGATCGTCTCCAGTCGGATGGACATGCCGCACCTCCGTGTGCCTCTGGTCCCGTCGGGACGCCCTCGTCCCGTACCTGTTCGGTGGCGGAATCCGGCGCCGGCGTTACGGCCGCGCCGAAGTCGGGACACGCGACTTTCCGGGGCTGGGCCGGTCGGGGCACGCGGCGCGGGTCAGCCGGCGCGCACCGCCAGGCCGGGGTAGTCCAGGACCAGGCCGGACGGGTCGTACACCAGGCGGCACTCGACCTCGAACGCGGGCGCGGCGTAGTCGTACCGCTGGCGCCCGTCGTCGTCGGCGGCCCGGACGTAGGTCTGTTCGAGGCGCTCGACGCGCATCTCGCCGACCCGCACGTACGCCGCCGGCGCCTCCGCCCGGCCGCCCACCGGCAGCCCCATCCGGTGTGCGGGCAGCGCGTTGGTCATCGCCGAGGACTCCAGGTCGACGTCGAGGCAGCCGTCCAGGTGCGGCGCGTGCTCCCCGTCGACCCACCATCGACCGTCGCCGTCGGTCTCCAGCCGCACCTCGTCGGAGCCGGACGGGCCGCGGCGGACCACCGACGCGCGGCGGGTGAGCCAGTTGTCGTCCACCTCGACGGTGTAGTCGACGATCCACGGCTCGCCGTCCTCGACGGCGGTGGTGCAGCCCTGCATGCGGTGGCCGCCGCCGGTCCGGAAGTAGACGACCTCGAAGCCGTTGCGGGCGTCCAGATGCCGCCAGGCGGCACTGGCCGGGGGAGATCTAAACGACATGTCGGTCATAATCGCACAACGGGTGCCCGCGACACGCCCTACTCAGCCGGGTCGGCGCCGCCGACCGTTGACCCGTACCGCGTTGCACACGTCGACGACCCCCGGAACGTCCCAGGCCAGCTCACCGGCGGTCCGACGGGTCTCGTCGGCGGCCACCACCCCGTCCAGGACGACCACCCGGTTCTGCACCCGGACGGTGATCGGCTGCCGGCGGGTCGTCCAGTCGACGGCGAGCCGCTGGGTGACCAGCGCCTCCAGCCGGGTGTCTTCGCCGCCGGGTCCGGGCGGGTCGCCGGCGACGCGCCACGGGTCGAACTCCGGCCAGGGGCTGAGCATGGTCGTCCTCGTTCCTTCGTGCGGTGGATGTCGTGCCGGTCTCGCCCGCCCGGGGTCAGACGAGCACCTCGGACGGCGGTGCGACCGCCCCGAGGGCCTCCGCCCGGGTGGCGGCGATCGGGAAGGCGCCGTCCAGCCGCATGGTGTGCAGGACGGTCAGTACGAAACGTGACGGGGCCACCAGCCACAGCACGACGCCCCGCTGGCGCGCCTCCTGCCGGGCCCGGACCAGCAGCCCGAGGTCGGTGGTGGCGATCTGGTCCACGCCGGTCAGGTCGACCGCCATCCGCCCGTCCCGCTCCACCGACCGGGCCAGCGCGTCGCGCAGCGCGTCGGAGGCCGACCGTGGGGCGGTACCCACGACGTCCGGGCCGTCCAGGTCGTCCACGCCCAGCGGCATCCCGTCCGCGCCCGGCAGCGGGGTGCAGCGGGTGCAGCGGTGCGGCCCGGTGGCGAAGGGGGAGCCGCTCCATCCGTGGTCGGACACCAGCGTCCACACCACCTCCGCGTCCGGGAGGACGACCGCGGCGCTGGCGGCGGTGTCGCCGCAGCCGTCGCAGATCAGGATCATCGTGTTCTCCTCCGGTACGACGGTCATCACCGCTGTCCTTCCTGGTCGGGTCGAACAGGGATCCGTTCGTCGTCCACGGCCCGGCCGGCGTGCGGTCCGCGTACGCCCGGCGCGGTGGCGCGGGGCGTGGCCCGGCCGGCCGTCGCGACAGCGAGCACGACGGCGATCGCGGCGAAGCCGGCCTGCACGGTCAGTCGCAGCGGGCTGGCCCCGGCCACGTCGACCCCGACGATCCGGGCGGTGATGGTGCCCAGCAGCGCGGCACCCACGCCCACGGACACGGTCAGCCATACCGGCGCGGCCGGTCGACCGGGCAACACCAGCCGCCCGAGCAGGCCCGCGGCCACGCCGACGAGCAGGGCGCTGACCAGAGCGCTCGCGGTCACCGGAGGCCCCCGCCCACCGGCCGGGCCGGGCCGCGGCTGCCGACGGCCACCGGGCGCCCCCCGCCGGTACGCGGCACCGGCGCCACCTCGGGTCCGGGCCCGCCCGCGGGGGAGGCCACCGCCACCGGCGTCGCCTCGGCCATGCCGCTGGCCCGCAGCGCGGCCCGGATCGCGGGGCTCGGGTCGCGCAGTGCCAGGATCGCGCCCCGCCGGGCCAGCCGTTCCCGCACCTCGTCCAGCAGGACGACCGCCTCCGGGTCCAGGTGCCGGCACTCGGACAGGTCGATCACCACCTCGTGCGGTTCCACCGACAGGACCCGGTCCAGGACGGCCGCGACCTCGGCCAGGGCGGGCCGGCGCAACTCGTCGGTGACGCCCACCTCCACCCGCAGCAGGGCGCAGTCGTCGGCACGTGCCGGCTGTGGCGCTGTCATCGCATGGCCCTTCCGTGGCGGTCACCCGTTCACCTGACACCCTGTTCGCCGATCTTGTAGGCGGTCGCGCGGGCGTATGACAGTTGGGTGACAAAAGTGTCGGGGGGCGGGGGCAGGTGGGCGGCCCGGCGGCGGTTGGGGATGATGCGGGTATGACGGCGGTACTGGTGATCGAGGACGACGACCGGATCCGACTCGCCCTGCTCCTGGCGCTGGAGGAGGAGGGGTACACCGTACGGGGGGCGGCGACGGCCGAGGAGGGCCTGCGCTCGCAGCGGGTGGAACCGGCCGACAACGTCCTGGTCGACCTGATGCTGCCGGGGATCGACGGCTTCGAGTGCATCCGGCAGTTGCGCCGCGACGACGACGTCCCGATCGTCGTGATCAGCGCCCGCGACGACACCCACGACATCGTCGCCGCGCTGGAGGCGGGCGCCGACGACTATGTGGTCAAACCGGTGGCGGTCAAGGAGCTGTCCGCGCGCCTGCGCGCGCTGCGCCGGCGCGGCCGGGCGGCGGTCGCCGCCGTCCAGGTCTTCGGCGACCTGGAGATCAGCGCCGACGCCGGCGAGGTACGCCTCGGCGGGCAGCTGCTGTCGCTGACCCGCACCGAGTTCCGCCTGCTGTGCGAGCTGGCCGACCACGCCGGCAAGGTGCTGTCCCGGCAGCAGTTGCTGCAACGGGTGTGGGGCTACCAGACCGGGGACGAACGCCTGGTGGACGTGCACGTCGGGCGGCTGCGGCAGAAGATCGAGACCGAGCCGGCCAACCCCCGGCACCTGGTCACCCTGCGCGGCCTCGGCTACAAACTGCAGCGATGAGACGACTCGGACTGCGCGCCCGGGTGACCGCCGGCTTCGCCGTCGGCGCCGCCGTGCTCGCCGCGTCGATGGCCCTGGTGTCGTACGACCTGACCCGCCGCTCGCTGCTGGAGGAGCGGGAGCGTACGGCGGTCCGGGCAGCGTACTTCGACGCCGCGGTGGTGCGCTCCGGACTGGACACCGAGCGCCCGGACGTGGTCGAGGTGCTGCGGTCACTGGACACCGGGGTGGGCCGGCGACCGCTGCTGTATCTGGACGGCGACTGGCACGCCCGCTCCGCCGAGACGGCCGCCACCGGCATTCCGGCCGCCCTCCAGGAGCGGGTCCTGACCGGCGAGCCGGCGATGCAGCGGGTCCGGGTGGCCGGTCAGCCCACCCTGCTGGTCGGGGTGCCCCTGTCGGCGTCGTCGGCCTACTACGAGCTGACCTCGCTGCGGGAGCTGGAGGAGACACTCCAGGTCCTGGCGCTGGCGTTGACCGCGGTGGCGATCATGGTGGCCGGCTCCGGCGCGGCGACCGGCTGGTACGCCACCCGGCACAGCCTGCGGCCCCTCACCGCGGTCGCGGACGCCGCCGAGCGGATGGCCGCCGGTGACTTCAGCGCCCGGCTCGCGCCGACCACCGACCCCGACCTGGCCCGCCTGTCCACCTCGTTCAACCACATGGTCGGCGAGCTGGCGCGCCGGATCGAGCGGGACCGTCGTTTCGCCGCCGACGTCAGCCACGAGCTGCGCTCCCCGTTGCAGACCCTGTCCGCCGCGGCCAGCGTGCTGACCCGCCGCCGCGACCAGCAGGACGAGCGCACCGCCACCGCGGCGGGCCTGGTCGCCGAGGAGATCGAACGGTTCGAGCACCTGGTCAACGACCTGATCGAGCTGGCCCGCGCCGACCAGCACGCCGATCGCCAGCAGGTGGACGTGCTGGACCTGGCCCGGGACGTGTGCGACGCCCGGGGGCTGCCGGAGGATCTGGTCCGGGTGACCGACGGCGTACCGACCCGGTGGCTGGTCGACCGGCGACGTACCGAGCAGACGCTGGTGAACCTGCTGGACAACGCCGTGCGCTACGGCGGCGGCCCGGTGGCGGTGACCCTGGGAAGGGACGGCGACGCCGGGGTGATCGAAGTGGACGACGCGGGTCCCGGGGTGCCGGCCGAGGACCGGGACGTCATCTTCGACCGCTTCGTGCGGGGCCGGGCCGCGCACTCCCGCGCCGGCACCGACGGCACCGGTCTCGGCCTGTCGATCGTGGCCCGGCACACCGCCGCGCACGGCGGTCGGGCGACCGTCGGCGACCGGCCCGGCGGCGGCGCCCGGTTCCGGGTGGAGCTGCCCGGGAGCCTGCCGTGACCGCCCGTACCGCGCTGTCCGCCCTGGCCGTCGTCCTGGTGCTGGCCGGTTGCGGTGTCCCCACCGACGCCCGGCCACGGCCGGTGCAGGCGCCGGCCTCCGGCCCGTTCCCGACACCGGTCACCGCCAGCTCGTCGGTCCCGGCCGGCCGGGAGGCGGAGGTGCTGTGCCTCGTCCGCGAGGACCACCTGGTGCGCGTCGTCCGCCGGGTGGACCGGCCGCCCTCCCTCGACGCGCAGGTGCGCGACCTGCTCGCCGGCCCGACACCGGCCGAGCGGGACGACGGGTTCACCAGCGCGCTGCCCGGGGCCGTCGCGGTCACCGGGGTACGACTGGTCGGCACCCGTGCCGAGGTGGACGTGCGGGGGGTGGGCGACGAGAACGGACGCAGCGACGAGATCCTCGCCTTCGGGCAGTTGGTCTGCACCCTGACCGCCCGCACCGGGGTGGACGCGGTGTCGTTCCGCGAGGACGGGCAGCCGCTGGACGTGCCCCGGGCCGACGCCTCGCTGTCCCGGCAGCCCCTCACCGCGGCCGACTACGCCACCCTCATCCGTCCCGGCTGACCGTGACCCGCACCCGGCCCGCGGGGCCGACCGGGCACGCCTCGACCCCGCGGGTGTCGCACCCTGGTCCGATGGGCGACGTGGCGGAACTGGTGGACCGGATCTGGCGCAGCGACGCGGCCGGCATGCTCGGCGCGCTCAGCCGGCGGCTCGGCGACTTCGACCGGGCCGAGGAGGCGCTGTCGGACGCGCTGGCCGAGGCGCTCCGGCGCTGGCCCGACGAGGGCGTACCGGACAGCCCCACCGGTTGGCTGGTCACCACGGGCTGGCGCAAGGCGCTGGACGGCCTGCGCCGCGACGCCGTCGGCCGTGCGAAGGTGGCGCGGGTGGCCGCCGAACCGCCGCCGGAACCGGGCGTCGACGACCGGCTGGCCATGGTCTTCGCGTGTTGCCATCCGGACCTCGCCGAGCCGGCCCGGGTCGCGTTGACGCTGTACGCCAGCGGCCTGAGCACCGCCGAGATCGCCGCCGCGTTCCTGGTGCCGCTGCCGACGATGGCGCAGCGGTTGTCCCGGGCCAAGCGCCAGCTGCGGGCACGCGGTGTCCGGTTCGAGGTGCCACCACCCGAGGAGTACGCCGACCGGCTGCCGGCCGTGCTCGCGGTGATCTACCTCGTGTTCAACGAGGGGTACCTGTCCAGCGGCCGGTCCGCCCAGCGGCGCGAGCTGGCCCGGGAGGGCGTCGAGCTGGCGCGCCAACTCGCCGGGCTGCTGCCCGGTGAGCCGGAGGCCGCCGGTCTGGCCGCTCTGCTGGAACTGCACCACGCCCGCGCCGCGGCGCGGTTCGACTCGTGGGGCCGGATCGTGCTGCTGGACCGGCAGGACCGGCGGCTGTGGGATCGGGCGGCGATCGCCCGGGCGGCGCTGCGGTTACGGGCGGCCGTGCGCCAGGGCCGGACCGGGCCGTACCAGTTGCAGGCCGGCATCGCCGCGCTGCACGCCCTGGCCGCCTCGTACGAGGATACCGACTGGGCCGCCGTGCGGGCGCTGTACGACCGGCTGTACGCGACGGATCCGTCGCCGGTGGTGCTGCTGAACCGCGCGGTGGCCACCCGCTTCGCGGTGGGCCCGGCCCCGGCGTTGGACGAGGTCGACGCGCTCGCCGACCGGCTGGCCGGCTACCACCTGTGGCACGCCGCCCGAGCCGACCTGCTGGCCGCGCTGGACCGTCGGTCCGAGGCGCTGGCGGCGGCGCGGCGGGCTCTGGAACTGGCGACGAACCCGGCCGAGCGGGAGCTGATGTCCCGCCGGGTGGGTGAACTGGGGCGCCGGCGGTGAGGCCGGCGCCCCGCCGCGCCGCTATTCGCGGCTCATCACCGGACGGACCTCCACCGCGCTCATCCCGGCGGCCAGCGGCCAGGTGGCCGCGATCCGGGTGGCCTCGTCGAGGTCGTCGCACTCCAGTATGACGACCGCGCCGATCACCTCCTTGAGTTCCAGGTAAGGCCCGTCGGTGACCACCGGCCGGCCGTCCGTGCCGGCCCGCACGGTCCGCGCCGTCTCCCGCGGCTGCAACTCGGCGCCGCCGTCGGCGATCCGGCCGGTCGGCTGCCACCGCTCGAACCACTCGTAGACCCCGGTCATCACGTCCTGCTCGTCGGCCGGGGACAGCCCGGTCCACTCGCGGTCGTCGCCGAAGATCAGCATCGCGTACCTCATCGTTGCTCCTCCTGGTGGGAAACGCTGCGTCGCCCGGGTGACGAACGGCCGGCGCCGGTTCTCGACACGTTCCGCCATCACTTCCACGATCAAGGCCTGGGCGGGCGGGGGCGGTTCGATGACAGTTGCGTGACACCGGCGTGGTGGATCGTGACAGTCGGATGACAACGGGGCGGAGCCGTTTGGCGGCGGCGGCCGGCCGGGCACAGGGAGGCCGCTGACAACACACCCTCGGAAGGGACGGCCCCCGTGGAAGTCACCGGCTTCTTCACCGCCATCATCATCGGTCTGGTCATCGGCGCCCTCGGCCGTCTGGTCGTGCCCGGCAAGCAGAACATCCCGATCTGGCTCACGCTGCTCATCGGTGTGGTGGCCGCGATCCTCGGCACCCTGCTCGCCGGCGCGTTCGGCGTCGACGAGACCCCCGGCATCGACTGGATCGAGCTGTTCCTCCAGATCGGCTTCGCCGCGGCCGGCGTCGCCCTCGTCGCCGGGACGTACGGCCGCCGGCGGCACTGACACCGGACGCCACCCACCCGGCGCTCCGCGGCGGGCCCGTCCCACCCCCGGGACGGGCCCGCCGGGCTAACGTCACCCAACCGTCACGCGTCCGCACCGAGTCCGCCGACCTGCCCGGACAGGATGGCAGCGAACCGGACCCGACCGGCGGAAAGGACGCGACGTGACGACGGATCCCTCCCGCCCGCCCTGCGGGGTGCGCGTGCTCCACGTCCGCACCACCGCCTTCGACCTGCCGCACCTGCCGGCGCTGGGCGCCCTGTTCGACCGGGTGCTGGCGTTGCGGCCGGCGCAGGTGGTCGCCGACCTGTCGGCCTGCCGCTACATCGACGCCGCCGGTGTCGGCCTGTTGCTCGACGTGCACCGCCGGCTGACCCGCGTCGGCGCGGTGCTGACCGTCCACGACCCGAACCCGGGCATCCGCCGGATCCTCCAGATCACCGGCGTCGACCAGGTCCTGCCGGTCACCACGACCGCGCCCGACCGGGGGGTCCCGCACCCGCGCGCGGGATTGACTACAGTGGCCTGACCGCGGATCCCGCGGTAGCCACTGTGGAGGTTGGAGATGGCTGTGGAACGCACCGTGCCCGGGGGAGCGGACCGGATCGACACCACGGTGGCGCACCCCGCCCGCCGCTACAACTACTGGTTGGGCGGCAAGGACAACTTCCAGGCCGACCGGGAGTCCGGCGACGCGATCGCCGCGGCCTTCCCGGGCGTACGCCTCGGCGCGGTGGAGAACCGCCGCTTCCTCCGGCGGGCCGTGACCCACCTGGTACGGGACGCCGGTATCGACCAGTTCCTGGACGTGGGCACCGGCATTCCGAGTGCGGACAACACCCACGAGGTGGCCCAGGCCGTCGACGCGTCGACCCGGGTGGTCTACGTCGACAACGACCCGATCGTGCTGGCGCACGCCCGGGCCCTGTTGAACAGCGCCTCCGAGGGCGCGACCGCCTATCTCGACGCCGACCTGCGCGACCCGGAGGGGATCCTCGCCCACCCCGACCTGCGGGCCACCCTCGACCTGAGCCGTCCGGTGGCGCTGATGCTGGTCGCCGTCCTGCACTTCGTCCGCGACGACGAGGACCCGTACGGGTTGGTCCGCCGGCTGGTCGACGCGCTGCCGTCGGGCAGCTACCTGGTGATGTCCCACGTGACCGCCGACTACTTCCCACCGGAGCAGGCGCGCGCGGCGCGCGGCAGCCAGTCGTTCGGCCCGCACGGGGTGATGGCGTTCCGCACCCGGGAGGAGTTCACCCGCTTCTTCGACGGCCTGGAGATCCTCGATCCCGGCGTGGTCTCGGTCGCCGAGTGGCGGTCGGGCGACGAGCCGGGCGTGCGGCCCACCGCCGCCGAGGCGGGCATCCACTGCGCGGTCGCCCGCAAGCCCTGACCCGCGCCGGACGTGGACGACCACGTATGCGGTCGAGCCGTCGAGCGATGGTCGCCGCGCCGGCCCGCGACTGTACTGGTGGCATGACCGACAACGCAGTACCGACCAGCCCCGTGCTCGTCCTCGGCGCCACCGGCCGGACCGGCCGCCGGGTGGCGGAGCGACTCACGGCGCGGGGGCTACCCGTCCGGGCCGGCTCCCGATCCGCCCCGGTTCCCTTCGACTGGAACGACCGGGACACCTGGGCTCCCGTCGTGGACGGCGCCGGGGCCGCCTACCTCTGCTACCAGCCGGATCTCGGTTTCCCCGGCGCCGCCGACACGGTCGGCGCCTTCGCCAAGCTGGCCGTCAGCCACGGGGTCTCCCGACTGGTCCTGCTCTCCGGTCGCGGCGAGCCGGGCGCGTACGCCGGGGAGGAGGCGGTGCGGGCGGCCGGTGCCGCCTGCACGGTGGTCCGGGCGAGCTGGTTCCACCAGAACTTCAGCGAGAACTTCCTGGTCGACCCGGTGCGGGCGGGGCGGATCGTGCTGCCCGCGGGCGACGCCGCGGAGCCGTTCGTGGACGCCGACGACATCGCCGACGTCGTCGTCGCCGCGCTCACCGGGGACGGACACGCCGGCGAGGTGTACGAGCTGACCGGCCCCCGCCTGCTCACCTTCCACGAGGTGGCGGCGGAGATCAGCCGGGCCACCGGCCGCGAGGTCAGGTACGAGCCGGTGACCGCCGCGCGGTACGCCGCCGTCCTGCGCGAACACGACCTGCCGGCGGAGTTCGTCGACCTGTTCGGCACCATCCTCGACGGGCGCAACGCCCACCTGGCCGACGGGATCCGGCGCGCGCTGGGCCGGGAGGGCCGCGACTTCCGCGACTACGCCCGCGACACCGCCGCCGCCGGCGTCTGGAACTGACCCGGAGGCATCTCCCGGCCCGGTGCCGGCACCGCACCCGGTGCCGGCACCGGGCCGCGGGTGATCGGCGGATCAGACCGCCGACAGCGCCACGCAGAGGCAGGTCACGGCGACCACGCAGGCCAGCGTACGTACGGTGTGCCAGCGCCGCCACGGCCGCTCGAAGCCGTGCCGGGCCGCCCGGGGATCGGCCGGGTCCGCCCGGTCCAGGCGGTTGTTCAGCGGGATGTTCCCCGCGAAGGTGATCACCAGCGTGGCCAGGTAGCCGACGAACCCGGCCAGCACCCAGCCCCGGACGCCGGGTCGGTCGAGGTGCCATCCGAGCGCGGCACCGGCGGCCACCAGGGCGCCGAGGAAGACCAACCCGAACAGTCCGTTCTGGATGACCCGGTTGATCTCCCGCATGACCCGGACGAAGGTGGCGTCGTCCAGCGCGGCCAGTGCCGGCATGACCGCCACCGAGAACGCGAAGAACAGGCCCGCCATCAGACCCGTGGTCACCGCCGCGATGACCAGTGCCGCCGTCGCCATGCCGCCTCCGAAACCCGTGCGCCGCCCGCCGTCGGGCCGCGATCGAGCAGTACGCTAGGCGACCGTCCCCGTACTCGGCCATGGCCGTGGGACTCGCCCGCATACGCGGACGTCGCGTGGTGCGGACGCGCCGGGCACGACCGCTTGCCGGCGTTGACCGATCTCGGGAAGACGCGACTCATGACGCGTCGGGTCGACCTCACCCGCTTAGCATGGGCGGATGGACGCCCTCGCCGCGCTGCTCGACCAGCCCCGGGCGCGGGGGCCTTCCTGCTCCGCTCGGTGCTCACCCCACCCTGGTCGGTACGCATCGAGGACGGCGCCCCGCTGTCCCTGGTGACGATGATCCGCGGGCATGCCTGGATCCTGCCCGACGGGGGTCGCCCGGTGCGGATCGTGCCCGGCGACGCCGCCCTGCTGCGCGGCCCGGAGCACTACACGCTCGCCGACGAACCGGGCCGTCCGGTGCGGGTCGTCGTCCATCCCGGACAGCGGTGCACCACACCGCAGGGGCGGGACCTGGCCGAGGCGATGCGACTGGGCGTACGCAGCTGGGGGGACGAGGGCGGCGACACCGTCATGCTCAGCGGGACATACCAGGTCGACAGCGAGGTGAGCCGGCGGCTGCTGCGGTTGCTGCCTCCGGTGCTGACCCACACCACCGACGCCGCGGACGCACCCCTGGTCGAACTGCTGACCCGGCAGCTGGCCCGGGAGGAGCCGGGCCAGGAGTTGATCCTCGACCGGCTGCTGGACCTGCTCCTGATGAGCGTCCTGCGCTCCTGGCTGTCCGCCGCCGACATGCCGGTCGCCGGTTGGTACCACGCCCAGCACGACCCCGTGGTCGGGCCGGCGCTCCGCCTCCTGCACGCCGACCCGGCGTACCCGTGGACGGTGGTGGACCTGGCGGCCCGGGTCGGCATCTCCCGCGCGGCGCTGGCCCGCCGCTTCACCGCCCTGCTCGGCGAGGGCCCGATGACCTACCTGACCAGTCTGCGGCTGGACCTCGCCGCCGACCTGCTGCGGGCGGGCGACGCGACGGTGGCGGCGGTGGCCCGGCAGGTCGGCTACGGCAGCGCGTTCGCGTTGAGCACCGCCTTCAAGCGGGTACGCGGGATGAGCCCGCAGGAGCACCGCGCTCAGGGGGCCCGGGTGTCGTCCACGACGCAGAAGAGGTTGCCCTCCGGGTCGGCCAGCACCACGTACGCGTCGTAGTTGTGCGCCGCCGGGTCGGTCGGGTAGCCGTCCCAGTCCACCCGGCGGGCGCCCAGCGTCACCAGCCGCTCCACCTCGGCGTGCATCGCCTCGGCGTCCGGCGCGTGCAGGTCCAGGTGGACGCGGGGACGGTCGGCCGGTGGGCCGCCCACCTCGTCGAGGGCGAGCAACGGACCGCCGTCCGGCGGGGCGAGGACCACGAAGCCGTCCTCCACCCGGTCCAGCGGGTACCGCCGGTAGCCCAACGCCCGCGCGTAGAACCCGGCCGCGCGCTCCGCGTCGGACACCCCGATGACGACCACCCCGAGTCTGAGCACACGCCCGAGCCTACGGTCAGGCCCGGCCCGCCAGCCGTGGCGGGTTCCGTCAACGGCCGGCAGGCACCGGCGTCTCGGCCGCCTCGACGGACCGCTCCCCGGTCGCCGCCGGGACCTCGGCGGCCTCAGCCGGGTCGGCGGTCGCCACCTCGGCGGTCGCCGACCCGGCGGGCGTCTCCGGTGTCTCCGGCGTCGCATCCGGTGAGCGGTGCGCGCCGTCGCGCTCGGAGTCGGAGCCGCCGGCCGGCTCGGTGCGTGCCGCGACCTGCGGGTACTCCGCGGTCTCGCCGCCGCCCGCGGCCGCCGCCATCACCGCCGCGGCGGCCAGGTCGGCCACCCGCTTCGCCTCCCGCTTGACCCGGGCGCGGACCTCCTTGGCGTGCTTCTCGGCGGACTCGGCCGAGCGGCGCGCCTCGTCCAGCCGGTGCAGCTCCTCGGTCAGCTCCTGCCGGGTCCGGTGCAGGCGCTGCTGCACCTGCACCATCTCGCGCTCGGTGGTGTCGCCCTCCTGCCGAACCTGCTCCAGCTGCTGCTGGGCGGTGTCCAACTCGGACTGCAGGCGGGTCAGCGTCTCCCGGCGGTCCCGGATGCCCTGCTGCACGGTGGAGAGCTGCTGCTGGTGCGTGGCGGCCTGCTCCTCGGCGTGCTGGCGCACCTTGGCCGCGTACTGCTGGGCCTCGGCGATCAACGTCGCGATCTCCTGCTCGGCCGCCGTACGCTGCACGGTCAGCTCCCGCTCGGCCACCGTGCGCTGCTCGCCGATCTCCTGCTCGGTGGCGGCCCGCCGGTCGTTCAGCTCGCGTTCCACCGTGGCCTGCCAGCGGGTCAGTTCCTCCTGCGTCCGGGTCCGCGCGGCCTGGACCTCCTGCTGGATCTGGGTACGCGCGGAGGTCAGGAACGCTTCCGCCTCGGCGCGGGCCTGCTCCACCCGCTGGGCGCTCTGCTCCTCGATCCGGTTGGCCTCCAGGCGGGCCCGCTCGTGGGCGGCCTCGCCGGCCTCGCGGAGCTGTTCGGCCGCCGCCCGGACCTCCGCCAGTTCGGCCTGCACGGCGGCCCGCCGTTCCTCGTCCACCTTCTGCTGCTGGGCCCGGCGCGCGGCGAGGTCCTCCTCGAACTCGCGCGTCGTCCGGTCGGCCTCCGCGCGGGCACCGGCCAGCGCCGCCTCCGCCTCGGCCTGCAACGCGGCGGCGCGCTGGCCGGCGGTCTCGCCGATGAGTTCGGCCTGCCGCTCGGCCAGGGCGAGGATCTCCTCGACCATCGGGCCGAGATCGCGGAAGGAGGCACGGTCGACCCGCGCCGGCCGGTCCCGCAGTTCGGCCGTCTCGGCTTCGAGCCGCTGGTACTCGGTGGTCAGCGTCCGCAACCGCTCGACCGCCCGGTCCCGCTCCACGGTCAGCGTCGACCGTTCGTCGTCGAGCTGATCGAGATAGCGGTCAACCTGCCGTCTCTCGTAGCCGCGCAGCGTCGTGTCAAAGCTCGGCCGCGACCTGACGTCGTCGCGGGCCGCGAACGGCTCGTCGCTGTGGGACATGCACCCATCCTCCGTACGATCGCCGGCGCCCTGCCGGCGGCGGAACCACCCCGGGACAGGACGTGGCGACACGCTACCGCCGGGGATCCGGGGATCATAGGGCGCGTCCGGCCCGTCCCGCGACGCCCCGGTCCGGTCTGGACGGCCCTCGATCCGGGCTGTTACGGCATTCCGCCCGGGAGGACACCGCCGAGCCGTTACGCTTCCGTCGCTAATACGGACATACGGGGGCAAAATGCGTAGTTCATTCTGGGGTGGCCCGGCGCGGAGGTGGCTCGCCGGGGTGGCGGCCGCCGGGGTGCTGGTGGCTGGCGGCTCGGCGGTCCCGCCCGCCCGCCCGGGCGGCTGGGACCTCACCGCGGTATCCGTCGGGGTCGGACCGGTCAACCCGGTCGCCCCCGCGCAGAGCTTCGGTGTCATGACCGAGGGCGACGCGACCGTCATCGAGTCCGAGAACGAGGGGACGATGGCCGTCGGCGGCAACCTCGCCTTCGGCAACTACCAACTCGCCAACAACACCGCCGGCTCGTTCGTGGTGCCCGGCGACGCACGCCCCAGCGCCCTGGTCGTCGGCGGACGGGTCGACTTCGCCGGCAGCGTCCCCGGTACCCGGCTCCAGGTGCTCTCCAGTGGTTACGCCAAGGTGGGCAACCTGACCGGCACGTTCGTGCGGAACACCGACAACAACGGCGCCCAGGTCAACACCCGCATCCTGCCGACGAACAACTACGACGCGACGCCGCGGGTGGAACTGACCACCCGGCAGCCGGTCGACAGCGTCGGCCCGACCTCGCCGCTCAACTTCGCCGCCGCGTACCAGAGCTTCCGCAGCACCTCGGCGGAACTCGCGACCTGCGAGAACACGGTGGTCCTCCGGACGCCCAACGGTGACGTGCTGCCCCGTCCGATCCCACCGGGCAGCAACGCCGTCGTCTCGCTGACCCCCGGCGTCACCAACGTGCTGGACATCAGCGCGACCGACCTGAACAACATCTCCATCCTCACCTTCGCCAGCCAGCCGACGGCCAGCACCCCGCTGCTGGTGAACGTGGACACCAGCGGGGTCGGCGACAACTTCTCCTGGAACGCCCCCAACTTCGCCGGCATCGGCGGCGAGCAGGCCCGATACATACTGTTCAACTTCCCGACCGCCACCCGTCTCACCCTCACCCCGCAGGCGCGCACGGTCGAGGGCAGCCTGTACGCCCCGAACGCCGACCACGTCGACCTGTCCGCGACCAACACCGAGGGCAGCGTCATCACCCGGACGTTCGAACACCGGGGCGGCGAGATGCACTACTTCCCGTTCAGCACCACCCTGGCCTGCCAGGGAGCCACCACCGCCAGCATCGACCTGGTGAAGTCCTCGACCACCACCGAGATCACCACCGTCGGCCAGCAGGTGCCGTACCGCTTCCACGTGGTCAACACCGGCGGGGTCCCGTTGGAGGCGATCGCCGTTACCGACGTGCAGACGCCGCCGTCGTCGAACGCGAACCTGGGCCCGATCACCTGCCCGCAGACGACCCTGGCGCCCGGCGCCCAGACCGTCTGCACGGCCACCTACACGGTCACCCAGGCGGACCTGGACAACGGATCCCTGCGCGACACCGCGACCGCGCGGGGCACCCCGCCCGGCGGGACGACGGTCGAATCCGACCCGGCCCAGCTGACCATCCCCGCCGCCGCGCTGACCGCGGCGATCCGGGTCACCAAGTCCTCCACCACGACCACCATCGGCAGCGTCGGGCAACAGGTGCCGTACCGGTTCGACGTGATCAACACCGGTGGGTTGACGCTGACCGGGGTCGCGGTGACCGACGTGCAGACGCCGCCGTCGTCGAACGCGGACCTGGGGCCGATCACCTGCGCCCAGACCACTCTGTCTCCGGGGGCGAGCACCACGTGCACGGCGACGTACACGGTCACCCAGGCGGACCTGGACAACGGAGGCGTGACCAACACGGCCACCGCGCGGGGCACCCCGCCCACCGGCGCGCCGGTGGTCTCGCCGCCGTCGTCGCTGACCATTCCCGACTCCGACATCACCGCCTCGATCCGGGTCACGAAGTCCTCGACCACCACCGGCATCACCGCGGTCGGGCAGCAGGTGCCGTACCGGTTCGACGTGGTGAACACGGGTGGGTTGACGCTGACCGGGGTCGCGGTGACCGACGTGCAGACGCCGCCGTCGTCGAACGCGGACCTGGGGCCGATCACCTGCGCGCAGACCACCCTCGCGCCGGGCGCGAGCACCATCTGCACCGCGACGTACACGGTCACCCAGGCGGACCTGGACAACGGAGGCGTGACCAACACGGCCACCGCGCGGGGCACCCCGCCCACCGGCGCGCCGGTGGTCTCGCCGCCGTCGTCGCTGACCATTCCCGACTCCGACATCACCGCCTCGATCGACGTGGTGAAGACCTCGACCACCATCGAGATCACCACCGTGGGCCAGGAGGTGCCGTACCGGTTCCACGTGGTGAACACGGGTGGGCTGACGCTGACCGGGGTCGCGGTGACCGACGTGCAGACGCCGCCGTCGTCGAACGCGGACCTGGGGCCGATCACCTGCGCGCAGACCACCCTCGCGCCGGGGGCGCGCACCACGTGTACGGCGACGTACACGGTCAGCCAGGCCGACCTGGACAACGGTGCGGTCTCGAACACGGCCACCGCGCGCGGCACCCCGCCCGGCGGCGGTGCCCCGGTCGTGTCGCCGCCGTCCTCGCTGACCATCCCGGACGGTCCGGTGACCGCCGCCGTCGCGGTGGTGAAGTCCGCCACCACCACCGGCATCTCCGCGGTGGGGCAGCAGGTGCCGTACGAGTTCCTGGTGGTCAACACCGGCGGCCTGACGCTGACCGGGGTCGCGGTGACCGACGTGCAGACGCCGCCGTCGTCGAACGCGGACCTGGGCCCGATCACCTGCCCGCAGACCACCCTGGCGCCCGGAGCGAGCACGACGTGCACGGCGACGTACACGGTCAGCCAGGCCGACCTGGACAACGGCGGCGTCACCGACACCGCCACCGCGCGCGGCACCCCACCGCGCGGTGAGCCCGTCGAGTCCGCACCCTCGGAGCTGACCATTCCGAACGGCCCGGTGACCGCCGCCATCGCGCTGGTCAAGTCCTCCACGACGACCACGGTCACCACGGTCGGCCAGGAGGTGCCCTACCGGTTCCACGTGGTGAACACCGGCGCCCTGACCCTGACCGGCGTCGCGGTCACCGACGTGCAGACCCCGCCGTCGTCGAACGCGGACCTGGGCCCGATCACCTGCGCGCAGACCACCCTCGCGCCCGGCGTCCAGACCACCTGCACGGCGACGTACACGGTCACCCAGGCCGACCTGGACAACGGCGGCGTCACCGACACCGCCACCGCGCGCGGCACCCCACCCGGCGGCGGCGACCCGGTCGTGTCCGAGCCGTCCACCCTGACCATCCCGGACGGCGACGTGACCGCCGCGATCGCGGTGGTGAAGCACTCCACCACCACCGTCATCAGCGCCGTCGGGCAGCAGGTGCCGTACCTGTTCCACGTGGTCAACACCGGTGGATTGACGCTGACCGGGGTCACGATCACCGACGTGCAGACCCCGCCGTCGTCGAACGCGAACCTGGGCCCGATCACCTGCGCGCAGACCACCCTCGCGCCCGGAGCGAGCACGACGTGCACGGCGACGTACACGGTCACCCAGGCCGACCTGGACAACGGCGGCGTCACCGACACCGCCACCGCGCGCGGCACCCCACCCGGCGGCGGCGACCCGGTCGTCTCGGAACCGTCCACCCTGACCATCCCGGAGGCCGGCCTGGAAGCCGGCATCCACGTGGTCAAGTCCTCCACCACCACCGGCATCACCGAGCCCGGCCAGCAGGTGCCGTTCACCTACCTGGTCGTCAACACCGGCGGGTTCACGCTGACCGGGGTCACCGTGAACGACACGCTGCTGCCGCCCGCGCAGCGGGGGAACCTGTCGCCGATCCTCTGCGGCCCGGAGAACGTGCCGAACGGGTCGGTCACCCTGGCCCCGGGTGAGTCCATCCGGTGCCGCGCGACGTACACCGTCTCGGAGAGCGACTACGCCCAGTCGTCCCTGCTCGACGTGGCGACCGCGACCGGCACCCCGCCGACCGGGCCGAAGCCGGTGTCCCCACCGTCGCCGTTCGACCTCCCGGTCCTGAAGCCGTCGATCGCGCTGGCCAAGTCGGTCACCCCGACCGTCGTGTCCCGCGCCGGTGAGACGGTCACCTACCGGTTCGTCGTGACGAACACCGGCAACACCACGCTGGACGACGTGACCGTCGAGGAGACCGCCTTCTCCGGCAGCGGGAAGCCGTCGGCGATCACCTGCGGCACCCCGCCGGTGCCCAACGGCACGGTGGACCTGGCGCCGGGCGGGAGCACCACGTGCACCGCGACGTACACCGTGACGGCGTCAGACGTCGACGCCGGGCGGGTCACCAACACCGCCGTGGCCACCGGCACGCCCCCGGACGTGCCCGGAGCGCCCCCGCTGGACCCGCCGAGGTCCGGACCGTCCTCGGCGACGGTCACCGCGACCGAGGGGGCCGCGATCAGTGTCGCCAAGTCCTCCCCGACCACGGTCGTGCACCGGGTCGGCGAGCACGTGCCGTACCGGTTCCTGGTGACGAACACCGGGACGGTGACGCTGACCGGCGTCACCGTGACCGACCGGCTGGCCGCGCCGGCCGACCCGGCCAACCTCGGCCCGATCACCTGCGGGCCGGACCGGGTGCCCAACGGGAGTGTCACGCTCGCCGCCGGCGCCGCCGTCACCTGCGAGGCCGTGTACAAGGTGTCCAAGGCCGACGTGCACCGCGGCTCGATCACCAACACCGCCACGGCGACCGGCCGGCCGCCGTCCGGGCCGGCCCCGGTGGCGCCGGAGTCGACCCTCACCATCCCGGTCAAGGGCAAGCTCCCGGTGACCGGTGAATCGCTGGTCGGGCCGCTGACCGGCGTCGCGCTGCTGATCCTGCTGCTCGGCACGGCGCTGGTGGTCGTCGCCCGACGACGCCGTACGCCGACCGGGTGACCGGTTGTTAAGAAGGGGCCCCTTCTCTACCGGAGACGGTAAGAAGGGGCCCTTCCTTACACCTCAGGCGAGGCGGATGGTGTCGCCGTCGACGGCCACCGGAGTCTCCGGCAGCGGCTGCTTGGCCGGGCCGCCGCGGACCGAGCCGTCGGCGATGTCGAAGACGCTGTTGTGGCAGGCGCAGACGATCGTGCCGTCGTCGACCGACGTGACGGTGCAGCCCTGGTGGGTGCAGCGGGCGGAGAACGCCTTGATGGTGCCGGCCGCCGGCTGGGTCAGCACGATCCCCTGGTCGGCGAGGATGCGTCCACCGCCGACCGGGACGTCGGCCACCCGGGCCAGCGCCGCGGTCTCCCCGTCGGCCGGTGCCGAGGCGTCGCCCGGTGCGCCGCCGGCGGCCGGCGGGGGAGCCGCCGGGGCGGGTGCGGACGCCGCCCCGTACGTCTGGCAGCCGGCCAGCAGCGCGGTGACGCCCACCGCGCCGGAGCCGGCCAGGACCGCCCGCCGGCACGGTCGGCCGGTCCGCGGGTCGTCGCTCATCCGAGGTCCCTTCCGCGGCGCGTCACCGGTGCACGCCGAACGTCGTGAAGTACCAGACCGACGAGGTCAGCCACACGCCGATGAGCGCGGTGAACACGACACCGCCGACCACCGGCAGCACCCAGCCGGCCAGGCCCGGCTTCGGCAGGGCGAGCATCTTGGTGGTGAACACCCCGAAGAAGAAGCAGCCCAGCGCCGAGTGCAGCAGGGTCCGCAGGTCCGCGTCGGCGAAGCCCAACGCGTACAGGCAGTGCACCGCCACCGGCACGGTCAGCAGGAACGCGACCCGTCCCGACCAGCGGTGCGCGGCGCCGGCCCAGGACGGCGCGAACCCGCCCAGCCGGCCCCACATGGCCAGCGCGGAGAGCACCTGGACGACCGCGAAGAACGCCGCGCCGGTGCCCAGCCACACCTTGACCGTCTGCGGGCCGGAGAAGCCGGCCAGGTTCACCGCGATTCCGGTCGGCGGGTGGGTGCGGCCGTAGACCCCCAGGGCCACCGTCACACCCGCACCGACCAGCAGCGGCACCAGCAGCGACGCCCGGGGAACCCGGGACGGGACCGGATCGGCGAAGGGGTCGGGCAGCATCTCCACCCGTACCGTCGGCCCGGCATCGATGGTGGCCCGCGGCCCGCCGCGGCGGTGCTCGGCCATCACCCACCGGTCCCGGCGCCCGGCACGACCGGCTCGGCGGTGATCCGGACACCGTCGACGATGGTGGTGCCGAACGCCGGGTCCAGCGGTGGTGCCGACACCGGCCGGCCGTTCCAGGTCACCACCCCGGTCTGCGTGCCGTCGGGCAGCAGGATCCACCCACCGTCGATCCCGGCGTCCCGGACCTGCGCGGTGGCCCGGTAGAGCGCCGGCGCGTCCCCGCCGGTCGCGGTGGCGGTGAACGCCCACGTCCGCCCGCCGGAGGTCACCTCGCCGGTGGCCCGGTCACCGGCGATCCGCCCGGTCAGCGTCGCGCCGTCCGCGCCGGAGAGGTCCAGAACACCCCCGGTCACGGTGCCGCGCACCCAGATCTCCAGGCTCCGGCCGTCGCAGACGTACGCGGTCGCCCGGTCGCCCCGGACGGTCAGGGCGATGGTGGCGCCGCCGTCGAGGCGCCCGGTCCAGGTGCCGTCGACCGAGGGTGGGCCCGACGGCGGCGGGGCCGCCGGCTCGGACGGTGCCGGCGGGGTGGCGCCCGGCTGCACTCCCGGCTGCGCACCCGGGTCGGCCGCCTCGCCGGTCGGCGCCGGCCCGTCCGGCTCGGCTCCCGGCGACGGCGCGTCGGGCGACGCGGGCGCGGCCGGCGCGCCGGCTCGGAACTGCGGCGCCGGTGGGGCGGCCTGGGCGCTCATGGTGAACAGCACGGCCGCCAGCGCGCTCCCGGTCAGCAGCGTGAGCATCGGGGTCATCCGCTTCATGGGCATCTCCCTTCCTCCGAACGTACGGGTGGCGGGGCCGGGTCGTTCAAACGGTGTGCCGGACGTTTCGAACCGGGGCCGCCGGGACACCGTGTCTATGATCGACAACTCCTGACCGTGCAGAGCGACGACAGCCGTCCGGACAGCGGACGCGGAAGTGGAGGAGCGGTGACCCGCGACGCCCGCGCGTTCTGGCTGCGTACGCCCGGCCTCGGCGAGATCCGGTCGGTGTCACTGCCGACACCGGGACCGGACGAGGTGCTGGTGCGGACCCGCTTCTCGGCGGTCAGCCGGGGCACCGAGACGCTGGTCTTCGGCGGTCACGTGCCCACCGACCAGCACGCCGCGATGCGTGCGCCGTTCCAGGAGGGCGACTTCCCGGCCCCGGTCAAGTACGGCTACCTCAACGTCGGCGTGGTCGAGCGGGGCCCGGCGCGGCTGCGTGGGCGGACGGTGTTCTGCCTGTACCCGCACCAGACCGCCTACGTGGTGCCGGCCGCCGCCGTGACCGTCGTACCGGATCAGGTTCCGGCCGCCCGCGCGGTGCTGGCCGGCACGGTCGAGACGGCGGTCAACGCGCTCTGGGACGCCCCGCCCCTGGTCGGCGACCGGGTGACGGTCATCGGGGCGGGGATGGTCGGTTGCGCGGTCGCCGCGCTGCTGGCCCGCTTCCCCGGGGTCCGGGTCGAACTGGTCGACGTGGATCCGGCCCGTGCCGCCGTCGCCGCCGCCCTGGGCGTGGACTTCGCCGCTCCGGAGGCCGCCACCGGCGATCGGGACCTGGTGGTGCACGCCAGCGCCAGCTCCGCCGGGCTGCGACGCGCCCTGGACCTGCTCGCGCCCGAGGGCACCGTGCTCGAGCTGAGCTGGTACGGCGACCGTCCGGTCACGGTGGCCCTGGGTGGCGCGTTCCACTCCCGACGGCTGAGCGTGCGGGCCAGCCAGGTGGGTACGGTGGCCCCGGCCCGGCGGGCCACCAGGAGCTTCGACGACCGCCTGGCGTTGGCGCTGGACCTGCTCGCCGATCCGGTCTTCGACGCGCTGGTCACCGGGGAGTCCCGCTTCGCGGAACTGCCCGACGTGCTGGCCCGACTGCACGCGGGCGACCTGTCCGCGCTCTGCCACCGCATCAGCTACGAGGGGGAGTGAGCCGTGTTCAGCGTCACGGTCCGGGACCACATGATGATCGCCCACAGCTTCCGGGGGGAGGTGTTCGGGCCCGCGCAGCGCCTGCACGGCGCGACGTTCGTGGTCGACGCGACGTTCCGCCGGGCCGACCTGGACGCCGACGGCATCGTGGTGGACATCGGGCGGGCCACCGAGCAGCTGCGGGCCGTGCTGGGCGAGCTGTCCTACCGCAACCTCGACGAGGAGCCCGCCTTCGCCGGCGTGAACACCACCACCGAGGTGCTCGCCCGCACCGTCGCCGACCGCCTCGCCGACCGGGTGCACGCCGGTGACCTGGGCGACGGCGCGCGCGGCCTGGCCGGCATCACGGTCACGCTGCACGAGTCGCACGTCGCCTGGGCCAGCTACGAACGGCCCCTGTGACCGGCAGCCCCGAGGCCCGGGGGGTGGACGTGGTCCTACCCGGGGACATCGACGATCCGGTGTCGCCAAGTGGTGGCAACCACTACGACCGGCGGGTCCTCGACGGCCTGGCCGCCCTCGGCTGGCGGGTCCGGGAGCACGCCCTGGCCGGCGCCTGGCCACACCCGGACGCCGCGGCGCGGGCCGCCCTGGCCCGGCTGCTCGCGGCGTTGCCCGACCGCGCGCCGGTCCTGCTCGACGGCCTGGTCGCGTCGAGCGTGCCGGCCGAGCTGGCAGCGCAGGCGCGGCGGCTGCGCCTGGTCGTGCTGGTACACCTGCCGCTGGAGACCGACGCCGAACGCGCCGCGCTCGCCGCGGCGACGGCCGTGGTCGGCACCAGCGGGTGGACCCGGCAACGGCTGCGCGAGGTGTACGCGCTGCCGGCGGACCGGCTGCACGTCGCCGCGCCGGGTGTCGGACCGGCGCCGGTGGCGGCGGTCACGCCGACCGGCGGCAACCTGCTCTGTGTCGCCGCCGTCACCCCCGGCAAGGGTCACGACGTGCTGGTGGACGCCCTGGCGGCGGTCGCCGACCGGCCCTGGCGGTGCGTCTGCGTGGGCCCGCTGGACCGGGACCCGGAATTCGCCGACCGGGTGCGTCACCGGGTGGCCCGGCACGGGCTGACCGACCGGGTGCGGCTGGCCGGACCGCGCACCGGGGCCGCCCTGGACACCGCGTACGCCGAAGCCGACCTGCTGGTGCTGGCCTCGCGCGGCGAGACGTACGGCATGGTCGTCACCGAGGCGCTGGCGCGCGCCACGCCGGTGTTGACCACGACCGCCGGTGGACTGCCGGAGACCCTGGGCCGCGCGCCCGACGGGACCCGGCCCGGCCTGCTGGTCCCGCCGGGCGACCCGGACGCCCTGGCCGGCGCGCTGCGCCGTTGGCTGGACGACGCCGCGTTGCGCGATCGGTTGCGCCGTGCCGCATCCGATCGGCGCACCGCGCTCGAAGACTGGACAGGCACCACCGCCACCGTGGCGCGGGTGCTGGAAGGGGCGAGCACGACATGACCGTTGACCTGCCGGCGGACTTCGCCGACTGGCTGGCCCTGCGGGAGCCCGCCGACGCGGCGGCCCGCGCCGCGGACCTCGCCGACGCGGTGCGCCACCGGGTCACCGGCGGCCCGCTGACCGTGCACGACCTGGGCAGCGGCACCGGGTCGATGGCCCGCTGGCTGGCCCCGCTGCTGCCCGGCCCGCAGCACTGGATCCTGCACGACCAGGACGCCGACCTGCTGGCCCGGGCCGCCGCCGCGGTGCCCGGAGCCGCCGCCGACGGCGCTCCGGTGACGGTGACCACCCGCCGGGGCGACCTGACCCGGCTCACCGCGGCCGACCTGGCCGACGCCGACCTGGTCACCGCGTCGGCGCTGCTGGACATGCTCACCGCCGAGGAGGTCGACCGGCTCGTCGCCGCCTGCGCCGGCCGCCGCACCCTGTTCGCGCTGTCGGTCACCGGCCGGGTCGCGCTGACCCCCGCCGACCCGCTGGACGCCGAGGTCGCCGCCGCGTTCAACGCGCACCAGCGCCGCCGGGTCGGCGGCCGGACGCTGCTCGGTCCGGACGCCGCCGACGCCGCCGCCGCGGCCTTCGCCCGGCACGGCGTGGACGTGCTCACCCGGCCGTCGCCGTGGCGGCTCGGCCCGGAGCAGGCGGCGCTGGCCACCGCGTGGTTCACCGGCTGGCTGGCCGCCGCCCGCGAGCAGCGGCCCGATCTCGCCGAGGCGACCCGGGCGTACGCCGACCGCCGTCGCGCCGAGCTGGCCGCCGGTGAGCTGCGCGTCCTGGTCGACCATCGCGACCTGTTGGCCGGCGGGTGAGTGAACCGACGGCGGCCGGCGTACGTGCCTTCGGACGGGAAGATCGTCGAGGGAGGGTACGCATGGACGCGGAGACCACCGGCACGCCCGCGCGACGGCGGTTCGGCCCGCTGGCCCGGACACTTGTCGGGTTGGGCCTGCTCGCCGCCCTGGTCGCCACGGTCGGCCACGGCCCGGTCCTGGCCGGGTTGCGGCTGATCGACGCCCCGGCGCTGGCCGCCGCGCTCGGCATCGGCGTGCTGACCACCGTCTGCTGTGCCTGGCGGTGGAGCCTGGTCGCCTCCGGGCTCGGGGTCCGGCTACCGCTGGGCACCGCCGTGGCGCACTGCTACCGGGCGGTGTTCCTCAACGCCACCCTGCCCGGTGGTGTCCTCGGCGACGTGCACCGGGCGGTCCGGCACGGGCGTGACTCAGGCGACCTCGGTCGTGGTGTGCGGGCGGTGGTCTGGGAGCGTACGGTCGGTCAGGTGGTCTTGATCGTGGTCGCGCTGGTCGTGCTGGCCGCGTTCCCCTCACCGGTCCGGCCGTTCCTGCCGGCGGCGGCCGCGCTGCTGGTGGCCGTCGGCGTCGGCGCGGTCCTGCTGGCCCGGCTGACGCCGGTGCGGGCCGCGTCCCGCCTCGGCCGGGCGTTGCGCGCCGCGACCGCGGACGTCCGCGCCGGCCTGCTGGCCCGCCGCGCCTGGTGCGGGGTGCTGCTGGCGTCCACCGTGGCGGTGGCCGGGCACCTGGCGACGTTCGTGGTGGCCGCCCGCACCGCCGGTTCCGACGCGCCGCTGTCCCTGCTGGTCCCGCTGACGCTGCTGGCGCTGCTGGCGATGGGGGTGCCGGCGAACGTCGCTGGCTTCGGACCCCGTGAGGGGGTGGCCGCCTGGGCGTTCGCCGCCGCCGGCCTCACCGCCGCCGAGGGCGTCACCACCGCGATGGTGTACGGGGCCCTGGTGCTGGTAGCGAGCCTCCCCGGCGCCGCCGTCCTGCTGGTTCGCCGTGTCCCCGTGCCCGCCGGCACCGTCTGACGAGGAGTCCGATGTCCGAAGTCCGTCCCGCCGCCACGGTCCGCAACCAGGTCACGGTCCCGCTGCGCTTCCCCGACGGTTACACCACCACCGCCCGGGTGTACACCTTCACCGGCCTGGTCGACGGGCGGGAACACCTCGCCCTCGGGCTCGGCGACCGCGCCGCGGCGGACCCGCCGTCGCGCGGGCTGCCGCTGGTCCGCCCGCACAGCGAGTGCCTGACCGGCGACGTGTTCGGCAGCCAGCGCTGCGACTGCGGCCCGCAGCTGCGCGAGGCGGTGGAACGCATCGCCGGCGCCGGTGGCTACCTGCTCTACCTGCGTCAGGAGGGCCGGGGCATCGGCCTGTACGCCAAGCTCGACGCGTACGCGTTGCAGGATTCCGGGTTGGACACCTACCAGGCCAACGTGGCCCTCGGTCACCGGGCCGACGAGCGGGACTACACGGTGGCCGCGCAGATGCTCGCCGCGTTGGGCGTGGACGAGGTCACGCTGCTGAGCAACAACCCGGACAAGGCCGCCCAGCTCGACCGGCTGGGTGTCCGGGTCGCCGAGCGGGTGGCCACCGGCCTGTTCCTGTCCCCGGCCAACGCCGACTACCTGGCGGCCAAGGCCCGGCACGGCGAGCACGCCCTCGACCTGCCGTTCGTCCCGTGACCACCCGCCCGTACGTGCTGGTCAGCTGCGCCACGTCGATCGACGGCTACCTGGACGACGCGACCGACCAGCGGCTGCTGCTGTCCAACGACGACGACCTGGACCGGGTCGACGAGGTACGGGCGAGCTGCGACGCGATCCTGGTCGGCGCGACCACCGTCCGCCGCGACGATCCCCGGCTGCTGGTGCGCTCGGCCCGGCGCCGCGCCCAGCGGCTGGCCGACGGCCGGCCGGCCTCGCCGACCCGGGTCACCCTGACCGGCTGCGGCGACCTGGACCCGTCGGCCCGGTTCTTCACCGTCGGCGACACCGAGCGGATCGTCTACTGCTCCTCCTCGGCGGCGGAGAAGGCCCGGGACCGGCTGGCCGGTCTCGCCACCGTCGTCGACGCGGGCGAGCCGGTCGACCCGGTCCGGGCGCTGGACGACCTGGCCGCCCGGGGCGTACGCCGGTTGATGGTGGAGGGCGGGGCGACCGTGCACGCCCAGTTCCTCACCGCCGGACTGGTGGACGAGTTGCACCTGGTGGTCGCCCCGTTCTTCGTCGGTGACGGCCGGGCGCCCCGGTTCGCCGGGGAGGGCCGCTTCCCGTGGCACTCGGGGCGGCGGGCCCGGCTGGCGGAGGTGCGCCAGATCGGCGACGTGGTGCTGCTGCGGTACGCGCTGTCCGACCGCTGCCCCGGCTGACCGCTGCCCCCGGCTGGCCGCTGCCCCCGGCTGGCCGGACGGTTCACGCCCGGGTCAGGCCGAGCGCCTCGTCCACCCGGTCCAGCACCGTCACGTCGTCGTGGCCGACCCCGCGCAGCAGGTCGATCGCGGTCGCCCGGATCTGCCCGACGATCATCGTCACCGGCAGCGGCGGGTCGGTCCGCAGCAGGCCGGCGGCGATCCGGACCGCCTCCAGGGCCGCCGCGTCGGCCCGAGACGCGTGCCGGTCGGCGTCGGCGCCGCTGAGGTCGGTGGCCAGGGCCTCGCCCGCCGACCGTACGGCGACGACGAGCGCGCCGAGCGCGGCGGCCAGCTCCGGTGGCGTGGCGGTGTGCCGGCGGGTCAGGGTGGACCCGGCCCGGGCCAGCACCCGGATGTTGCGCGCGGCGTAGTCGAGCTGCCGCAGGGTCGCCTCCACCTCGGCGAGCTTGCCCAGGTGCCGGCGCCGGAGCCCCAGTCGCAGCGTCTCACCGGTGGCCAGCACGGCGGCCTGCAACCGGGCCACGCAGTCGTCCACCTCCCGGGCCCGGTCCAGCGCCGTCCGGGCGGCCGACTCGTCGCACCCGCGCAGCGCCGCGTTCACCTCGTCGAGCAGGTCGGCGAGATCGGTGTAGCTGAGACGCGCCTGCGCCACCAGCGGCGCCAGCGGGTCGCGGGCCGCCATCAGTTGACTGGCGGCCAGCGCCACCGCCCCGCCGATCAGCGCGTCGACGAACCGGAACGGCATCAGCGTCCCGCTCGGCGCGGCGACGACGACCAGGTACATGGCCGAGACGGTGGCCTGCACGACCAGGGCGCGCCGGGCCCCGATGACCACCAGCGTCGTGGTGGTCAGCAGCAGCACCAGCAGGACGGTGCCGGTGCCCGGGCCCAGGGCGTACACCAGCAGCTCCGCGACCAGCACGGCGGCGGCGACGGCGAGCAGGATCTCGACGGTCTGCCGCAGCCGCCGCCCGCGTGACTCGCCGAGCACGACCAGCGCGGCGGTCGGGGCGAAGAACGGGTCCGGGTGGCCGATCACCACCGCCGCCAGGATCCAGGCGACCACGGCGGCGGCGGTCAGTTCGACGACCGCGATCCCGTCGCCCCGCAACCGCCCCACGGAGTCCCGCCACCAGCTGCGCACCGGTCGTACCTCCCTCGCCGGGTCGACCGGAACCGGCCGCCGATGATCTTCTGCGAGAACCGCCACTACCCCGGTCGTCACCTGGCCAACCGTTCCGGTGACGGGCGGCACCGCGCCGCGGCGGCCGGGCACGGCCCCGGTTCCCGGCGCGGACCCCGACCCGACGCCGGCGGTGCCGGCGACCGGGGTCGGCTCACCGGTCGGGCGTGCCGTCGGGCGGTGTGCCCCCGGGCCGGACCAGCCCGGTCTCGTACGCCAGCGTGACCAGTTGGGCGCGGTCGCGTACCCGCAGCTTGGTGATGATCCGGCTGACGTGCGTCTTGGCGGTCAACGGGCTCATCCGCAGCGCCTCGCCGATCTCGGTGTTGCTCCGGCCGGCCGCGATCATCGCCAGCACCTCGCGCTCGCGGGCGGTCAGCGCGGACAGTCGTTCCGGCGCCGACCGGGCGGGCTCCGGCCGGCGGGACAGCTCGGCGATGACCCGGTCGGTCACGCTGGGGCTCAGCAGCGCCTCGCCGGCCGCGACCACCCGCACCGCGCGGCACAGCTCCTCGCGGCCGACCGTCTTGGTGAGGAAGCCCTTCGCGCCGGACTCCAGGGCCTCGAAGATGTACTGGTCGGTCTCGAACGTGGTCAGCACCACCACCCGTACCCCGGCGAGGTCGGGGTCGCCGGTGATCAGTCGGGTCAGCGTGAGACCGTCCAGTTCGGGCATCCGGATGTCCACCAGCGCCACGTCCGGCCGCAGCTCGGCGGCCAGCCGCAGCGCCTCCCGGCCGTCGCCGGCCTCGGCCACCACCCGGATCTCCGGGTCCCGTTCCAGCAGTCCGCGCAGACCGGTCCGCACCAACTGCTGGTCGTCGGCCACCAGCACCCGGATCGTCATCTCGGCCTCCTTCGCCGGTTCAGCTGCTCGCCGCCGGTGACGGGGGCGGGTACGCCCCGGGCAGCCACGCGTCGACCACGAACCCGCCGCGCTCACCCGGTCCGGCGGCGAACGTGCCGCCGACGCTGGTGGCCCGCTCGCGCATCCCGGCCAGCCCGTGCCCCTCGCCGTACGTCGCCGTCGGGCCCCGACCATCGTCGGTGACCCGGAGCCGGACGTTCCCGCCGGTGTGCTCCAGCTCGACGGTGGCGCGGGTGGCGGCGGCGTGCCGGAGCACGTTGGTCAGCGACTCC
Organism: Micromonospora endolithica; assembly: GCF_003626595.1. Classification (GTDB taxonomy): domain Bacteria; phylum Actinomycetota; class Actinomycetes; order Mycobacteriales; family Micromonosporaceae; genus Micromonospora; species Micromonospora endolithica. Next base: position 500,785 of record NZ_RBAK01000004.1, read on the forward strand.
TGCACGATGCGGTAGAGGGTCAGGCCGACGGCCGGGGCGACGGTGCGGTGGGCGCCGGTCTGCACCAGCTCGACGTGCAAGCCGCTGGAGACGGCGCGGTCGACCAGCGCGGGCAGTTGCGCCACGCCGGGGGTCGGCGCCAGGCTCGGCCCGGTCGACTCGTCGCCGGTGCGGAGCACGCGGACCGCGGCCTGCAACTCGCCGATCGCCTCGACGTTGACCCGGCGGGCGGTGTCCAGCGCCTCCTGCGCCGCCTCCGGGTCGTCGTGCATCAGCTCCCGGGCCAGACCGGCCTGGATGCCGACCACGGCGAGCGCGTGGGCGGTGACGTCGTGCAGTTCACGGGCGATGTCCAGGCGTTCGGAGATCAGCCGACGGTCGAGTTCCCGGTCCCGTTGTTCCTGCTCGACCCGCAGCCGGGCGCGCAGCTCCCGGGCCCACCGCTCCCGGTTGCGGGTGGCGGTCGCCAGCGCGAGCACCAACGCCAGCAGCACCGCCTCGCGCAGCGCGCCGTCGAGCGCCTCCAGCGGCCGTCGCTCCGTCCACGCGATCCAGCCGACCGAGACGGCCAGCATGGAGCCGCCGACCAGTCCGGCGAGGAGCATCCGGCCGGTCCGGGCGACGGTGTACAGCGGGACCAGCAGCGGCCAGGTCGGCGAGACGCTCGGCAGGTCGGTCAGGTTGTAGACGACGACCGCCAGCAGGGACCCGACCAGCACGCCGGTCGGCCACCGCCGCCGCACCAGCAGCAGTCCGCCGAGGACCACCCCGAAGGCGTACGCGGCGAGGCTGGACGAGTGGCTGGTCGGTTCGGTGGCCACCGACGTGTGCACGGTGATGGCGGCACCGCCGGCTCCGGCGACGAGCAGGTCGACCAGCCATCCGGACCGGATGGACTGCCGCTCGTCGGCGCTCGGGTGGGCCGTCATCGCTGGTGCGTACCTCCCCTGCGGGTCAGTTCCCGTGCGCGTGGGTCAGCGGCAGCCGGTCGCCCCGGACCAGGGGACGGTCGGCGTCGGAGACGGTCACGAACTGCCCCATCATGCCGGAGTCCTCGTGCGCCAGCAGGTGGCAGTGGAACATGTACGGGGACCGGGGGTCGGAGTGTGGCAGGAACGACACGGCCAGGCCGACCGTGCTGCCCGGGGCCACGTAGACGGTGTCCTTGACGCCGCGCAGGTGCGCCGGCGGCGCACCGCCGTCGACGTCGAGGACGTGGAACGACGCCCCGTGCACGTGGAAGTTGTGCGGGATCGACTGCCCGTTGACCACGTCCCACCGCTCGACCGTTCCGGCCCCGACGACCCGGTCCAGCCGGTCCATCTCCATGGTCCGGCCGTTGAAGGTGAAGTCACCCATGGTCAACCGGAACTCCTCTCCCGTCGTCGGCGGCGGTGCGGGCGTCGACGTCAGCACCGCGGGCAGCGCGGGGGAGGGGCGCAGCGGGTCGACGGCGACGAACTTGACCAGGTCGTGCTCGTCGTCGCCGCCGGCCAGCCGTTCGTACGCGACGTTGGCCCGCAGCGGCGGCGGGAAGCTCTTCAGGACCACGTCGTCGCCGGGGGCGAAGCGGACGACGATCTCCGCGCGTTCGCCGGGGGAGAGCGGCAGCCGGCCGACCCGCTCCGGCGCGCCGAGCAGGCCGGCGTCCATCGCGATCAGCGCGAACTCCCGGTCGTCGGCGAACCCGACGTGGTAGATCCGGGCGTTGGAGGCGTTGAGCAGCCGCAGCCGTACCAGCTCGGTGGTCACCTCGAACCGGGGGTCGTAGGTGCCGTTGACCAGGATCTTGTCGCCGAGCAGGCCGGTGACGGTGAGCCCACCGAAGGTCATCTTCGACTCGTCCAGGGTGCCGTCGTCGGCGATCTTCTTGTCCTGCACGATCAGCGGCACGTCGTCCACGCCGTACCGCTTCGGCAGCGGCAGGTCGTCGGTGGCCGGGTCGTCCACCAGGAACATCCCGGCCACGCCCCGGTAGACGTGCGGTGCCGTGACCTGGTGCAGGTGCGGGTGGTACCAGAGGGTGGCGGCCGGCTGGTCGACCGTCCAGTACGGCTGCCAGGTGGCGTCGCGCGCGATCGGCTGGTGCGGCCCGCCGTCCATCCGGGCCGGCAGGTGCATGCCGTGCCAGTGGATCGAGGTCGTCTCGGGCAGCCGGTTGGTGACGTCGACCGCGACCCGGTCGCCGCGCCGGGCCCGCAGGGTGGGCCCGAGGTAGCTGCCGTTGGCGCCCCAGGTGGCGGTGCGGGTGCCGGGCAGGAACTCGGTGGACCCGGTGCGCAGTTCCAGCCGGAACCGGCGGCGACCGTCGGCGTCGGTGGTGGCGTCGAGCAGCGGTGGGATCCGCAGCCGGTTGCGGAAGGCCAGGGTGCCGGTATTGCTCCGGCCGGAGTCCACCCAGACCCAGCCGGCGAAGCCGACGGCGGGCGCCACCACCACGATGCCGGCGGCGGCGAGCCCCTTGAGTACCGCGCGGCGGCGGGGACGCGGGCCGTTCACCGGCGGGCTCCACCCCGCTGGCTCCAGGCCATCGCCAGCACGCCCGCCGCCACGGCCCACCACCCGAGGAGGACCTCGGGCATCGGCACGAGCCCCGGATCCTCCAGCCACACCTGCGGCGGTACGAAGAAGAGACCGAGGTTGAAGACGACACCGAGGACGACCAGCGCCAGGCCGGCCCAGAGCAGTGGCCGGCGCAGCCGCGGTCGTCGTCCCCCCGTGGGACCGTCGTTCATGGGTCACTCCCGTCGCTCGTCGGTACGCCCCGAAAGCTACGGCGCGACGAGCGACGTGACGTCCGCCGGCGGGAGAGACTTTCCTACTCCCGGCGGTGTACGCCGACCCTGTTCCGGCTCAGGGCCCGGCCGGGGTCGCCCCCCGGTCCGGGGCGGCCCCCTCGGCTCCGGGACCGGGCCGGGCCGTCGGGACGCGCCGCCGGGCGGGCACCACCAGCGGGGTGCCGGTCTCCGGATCCTCGATCACCCGGCAGGGCAACCCGAACACCTCCTCCACCCGCGCGGCGGTGACCACCTCGCCGGGCGGGCCGGCGGCGACCACCCGACCGTCGCGCATCGCGATCAGGTGGGTGGCGTACCGCGCCGCGTGGTTGAGGTCGTGCAGCACCGCCACCAGCGTCCGCCCCTGCTCCTCGTGCAGCCGGGCGCACAGGTCCAGGATCTCGATCTGGTGGGCGATGTCCAGGTACGTGGTCGGCTCGTCCAGCAGCAGCAGCGGCGTCTGCTGGGCCAGGGCCATCGCCAGCCACACCCGCTGCCGCTGCCCGCCGGACAGCTCGTCGACCGGGCGGTCGGCGAGGTCGGCCACGCCGGTGGCGGCCATCGACTCGGCGACCACCCGTTCGTCCTCGCGGGACCACTGCCGCAGCAGCCCCTGGTGCGGGTACCGGCCGCGGGCCACCAGCTCGGCCACCCCGATGCCCTCCGGCGCGACCGACGACTGCGGCAGCAGCCCCAGCGTCCGGGCGACCGCGCGGGCCGGCCGGCGGTGGATGTCCTCGCCGTCGAGCAGCACCGACCCGGCGGCCGGCCGCAGCAACCGGGACAGCGCCCGCAGCAGCGTCGACTTGCCGCACGCGTTCGGGCCGATCACCACCGTGAAGGAGCGGTCGGGCACGGCGACGGTCAGGTCCCGCGCGATGGTCCGCCGCTCGTAGGCGAGGGTCATCGCGGTACCGCTCAACCGGGACATGCGAACTCCGTTCTCGTCGTGGTGGTCGTCGCCGCCGGCCGGGTCGGGCACGGTCGACCGGCCCGGCGCACCGGCGGTCACAGCCGCCCGGCCCGGCGCTCGGTGGCCAGCAGCCAGACCAGGTAACCGCCGCCCAGCACGCCGGTCACCACGCCCACCGGCAACTGGTGGCCGGGCACCGCGCGCTGGGCGATCAGGTCGGCGGCGACCAGCAGCAGCGCGCCCAGCGCCGCCGACGGCAGCAGGTTCGGCCCCGGCGCGCGGGTCAGCCGCCGGGCCAGGTGCGGCGCGGTCAGCGCCAGGAACGACACCGGACCGGTGGCGGCCGCCGCGAGGGAGACCAGCAGGACCGCCGCGCCGAGCACGAGCAGGCGCAGCCGTGGCACGCGTACGCCGAGCGCGCTCGCGGTGTCGTCGCCCATCTCGGCCAGCCGCAGCGCGGGACCGTTGGCCAGCAGCACCAGTGGCACCAGCACGGTCAACGCGACCAGCAGCGGCAGCGCCTGGGACCAGCCGCGCCCGTCCAGGCTGCCGGTCAGCCAGAGCACCGCCCGGGCCGCGTCCATCAGCGGCGCGCGGGTGAGCAGCCACCCGTTGACGCCGGTGAGGATCGCGGCCAGCCCGATGCCGACCAGGATCAGCCGGTAGCCGTGCACGCCGCGCCGCCAGGTCAGCGCGTACACCAGCACCCCGGTGGCCAGGCCGCCGGCCAACGCGGCGCCGGCCAGCATCGTGCTGCTCCCGCCGAGCACCACCACGACCAGCGCGCCGGTCGCCGCGCCCTGGGTGAAACCGAGCATGTCGGGGCTGCCCAGCGGGTTGCGAACCAGGGACTGGAAGACCGCACCGGCCAGCGCCAGCGCGGCACCCACGGCCATCGCGGTGACCAGCCGGGGCAGCCGCAGCTCGGTGACGATGAAGTCCTCGGCCGGGGTGCCGCCGCCGGTCAGGGTGCGCAGCACGTCGGCCGCGCTCATCGGGTAGTCTCCGTGGCCGATCGCGACCACGCCGAGCACCATGGTCAGCAACGCGCAGGTCGCGCCGACACCGACGGCGCGGGGCCGCAGCCGCAGGGACAACCCGCCGGGAGTACGCAGGACGATCACGGCCGGGCCACCGGTCGACGCAGCACCAGCCAGAGGAAGAGCGGGCCGCCGAGCACGGCGGTCACCATGCCCACCTGGAGCTCGCCGGGCCGACTGAGCACCCGGCCGAGCACGTCCGCGCCGAGCAGCAGCACCGGTGCCAGAACCGCGCAGTACGGCAGCAGCCAGCGCAGGTCGGGCCCGGTGAGCGCGCGTACCAGGTGCGGCACCAGCAGGCCGACGAAGACGATCGGCCCGCAGGCCGCGGTGGCGGCGCCGCAGAGCAGGGTGACCGCCACGATCACCATGCCGCGGACCAGGGCCGGTCGGGCGCCCAGGGCGCGGGCGGCGTCGTCGCCGAGCGCGAGGGCGTTGAGCGGGCGCGCGGCGGCCAGCGCCACCAGCAGCCCGGCCGCCAGGAAGGGCGCCACCGTCCCCACGGTGTCGATGTCCGCGCTGGCCAGCGAGCCGACGGTCCAGAACCGCAGCCGCTCCAACGACGCGGCGTCGAGCAGCATCACCGCGCTGACGTAGGAGTAGAGGGTGGCGTTCAGCGCCGCGCCGGCCAGCGCCAGCCGGGCCGGTGTCGCCCCGCGTCCGCCGCCGACGAGGTAGACGGCGGCGGTGACGACGGCCGCGCCGAGCATCGCGAACCAGACCTGCCCGCCGACCGTGCCGACGCCGACCAGAGCCGCCGCGGTGGCGACCGCCGCGGCGGCACCGGCGTTGATGCCGAGCAGCCCGGGGTCCGCGAGCGGGTTGCGGGTGAGCGCCTGCATCACCGCGCCGGCCACGCCGAGGGCGGCCCCGGCGAGCAGGCCGAGCAGCGTACGCGGCAGTCGCATCCGGTGCACGACGGCGTACTCGGCCGCGTCGCGGTGCAGCAGGCCCTGCCACACGTCGGCGAGCGGGAGCTGCTTGGCGCCGACGGTGATGCTGAGCAGCGCCACCGCGGCGAGCAGCAGCACGGACACGGCCAGGCCGGCGGCCCGGGGGGCGACGCGGCGGGGCCGGGGCGGCGCGGGGGCGGCGACGGTCGTGGGTGGTGGGGCGATCACGGACAGGGTGGGCTCCGGGTTGCTGCGGGCGGTACGGGGGCGGGTCTTGACAGGGACTTAGGTTAGGTTAACCTAACCGCGCTGTCCATGGTCATCCGACCCTGATCGAAAGACGACACCATGCCGCATCCCGCGCCCGCCCGCCGACTCTCCCGCCGCGGTCTGCTCGCCGCCGGCGGAGCCGCCACCCTGGCCACCCTGCTCGGCGCCTGTGGGCGCGACGACACCTCATCGACCCCGGCGGCCGGCAGCTCGGCCGGTCCGTGGTCGTTCACCGACGACCGTGGCACGAAGGTCGACTCGCCGGCCCGCCCGACCCGGGTGGTGGCCTTCACCGGGGTCGCCGCCGCCCTGGTCGACTTCGGACTCGACAAGCAGATCGTCGGTGTCTTCGGCGAGACCAAGCGGACCGACGGCACCACGGATCCGCAGGCCGGCGACCTGGACGTGGAGAGCGTGGAGATCCTCGGCAACGTGTGGGGCGAGTTCAACCTGGAGAAGTACGCGGGCCTGCGCCCCGACCTGCTGGTCACCCACATGTACGACCCGGGCGCCCTCTGGTACGTGCCGGACGAGAGCAAGGACAAGATCCTCCCGCTCGCGCCGAGCGTCGCCGTCACCACCGCCCGGGTGCCGATGACCAAGCCGATCGAGCGGTACGCGCAGCTCGCCGAGTCCCTCGGCGCGGACCTGTCGGCGAAGAAGGTCACCGACGCGCGGGCGCGCTTCGAGGCCGCCGCCGAGTCGGTCCGCCAGGCGGTGAGGGCCAATCCTGGCATCAAGGTGATGGCCTGCTCGGGCAGCCCCGACCTGTTCTACGTCTCCAACCCGAAGGTCAGCACCGACCTGATGTACTTCGCCGAGCTGGGCGTGGACATCGTGGTACCCACCAAGCTGGAGGCCGGCGACTACTTCGAGGCGTTGAGCTGGGAGAACGCCGGCAGGTTCGCGGCCGACCTGATCCTGCTGGACAACCGCTCCACCGCCCTGCAGCCCAAGGACCTCGCCGCCCGGCCCACCTGGACGCAACTGCCCGCGGTGCGGGCCAACCAGGTGACCCCGTGGGACGCGGTGCCCCGCTTCTCGTACGCCGGCGCCGCCCCGCTGCTGGAGAACCTGGCCAAGGCGATCCAGGGCGCGAAGAAGGTCAGCTGATGACGGCCACCGTCACCGCCGCGCCGGTCGCCGTGCAGTACCGCTTCTTCGCCGCGCGGGTGGTCGCCACCCGTACCGTCGGCGCCTCCCTGATCCGGGTCACCCTCGGCGGGCCCGAGCTGGCCCACTTCGCCGGCGGTGGCCGGGACCAGAGCGTGTCGCTGTTCCTGCCGCACCCCGGCCAGGACGAGCCGGTGCTGCCGGTCGACGCGGGGGAGGACTGGTTCGGCGCGTACCGGGCGATGGACCCGGAGGTGCGGGCGGTGATGCGCTCCTACACGATCCGGCAGCAGCGTCCGGAGGCCGCCGAGGTGGACATCGACGTCGTCCGGCACGGCGACACCGGCCCGGCGACCCGGTGGGCCGGGCGTGCCCGGCCCGGTGACCGGATCGTGCTGCTCGGCCCGGCCGTGCACGACAACCGCAGCGTCTGCTTCCGGCCTCCGGACGACACCGACCACGTGCTGCTGGTCGCCGACGAGACCGCCCTCCCGGCGGTCGGCGGCATCCTCGCCTGGCTGCCCGCCGGGACCCGGGTGCGGGCCTTCGTGGAGGTGCCGGATCCGGGCGACATCCAGGACCTCCCCACCGACGCGGTCGCCGAGGTCCGCTGGATCGTCCGGGGGGCCACCCCGGCCGGTAGCAGCCTGCTGGCCGACGCCGTCCGTGCCGCCCGGTTGCCCGGCGACGCCCCGTACGCCTGGATCGCCGGTGAGTCGTCCATGGTCCGCGCGGTCCGGCGCCACCTGGTCACCGACCGCGGCCTGGACCGCCGACGGGTCACCTTCGCCGGCTACTGGCGGCGCGGCCTGTCCGAGGAGGACATCCGCAACGAGGCGCTGGCGGCGGCCGTCGCCTGACGCGACCGTGCCCGGGTCCGGACGGATGGGCCGGGCCCTGCCGGCGCGGGCCCGACCCCGGTCGGTGGGCCGGCCCGGACGTCGGGGTGGCGGTCAGCGCAGTGCCTTTCCGCCGCGGGTGGCGGGCCGACGGTCCGCCAGGGCGCGGAGCTGCCCGTGCAGGCGCGGGTTGGCGGCGACCACCGTGCCGTTGCCGCCGAGCACCGGGGCGCCGTCGAGATCGGACACCCGTCCACCGGCCTCGGCGAGGATCACCGGCAGCGGCGCGAGGTCGTCGTAGCCCTGACCGACCAGCACGGCCGCGTCCACCCGCCCGGTGACGACGTGCACCACCGCGTGGTGGATGCCACCCACCAGGTTCACCCGCCGGTGCAGCGCGGTCAGCAGATCCTCGGACCACGCGTGCTGGTTGGCGCCGAGCACGAGCGCTCCGTCCAGCTGGCTCCGGTCACCCACCCGGGTCCGCCGGGCGGCGGCAACCGGCTGGTCGAGTCCGGTCAGCAGCCGGCATCCGCGTCCGCGCGCCGCGAAGACCGTCTCCCGCTGCACCGGCATGTGGATCACGCCGATCGCCGGGCCGTGCTCGTCCTCGTACGCCAGGAGGTTCGCGAACAGCGGCATCCGGCGGGTGAGGTACCCGGTGCCGGAGATCGGGTCCACCACCCACCGGCGGCCGGACCCGCCGCCGGACTCGCCCGCCTCCTCGCCGAGCACCGCGTCGTCCGGGGCGAAGCGGCCGATCGCGGCCCGGACCTGTTCCTCCACGGCGAGGTCCACGTCGGTCAGTTCGGTGCCGTCGGCCTTGCGCCGGCGGCCCGGGGTCGTGCCGAAGAACGCCGCGCTGGCGGTACGCCCGGCGTCCCGGGCCACCGCGACCGCGAACTCGACCAGTTCCTCGTCCACCACCGGACCGCCCACGACGGTCGGTGCGGCACTGTGCTCGTCCATTCCGGCAGTCAACCGGCGCGGCCGGCGCCCGCCCAGGCATTAAGCTCAGGCTTCACGATGGGGGCGGGGCCGTGAGCACGATCCGTTTCGAGGTGCGCGACGCCGCCGACGTCCGGTTCCGCGTCTCACCGCTCTGGGAGACCGTCCGGAGCCGCTACGCGTTGGCCGATCCGGGCCGGTACGTCGTACACCTGCCGTGGATCCGCCGGGTCCGGACACCGGCCACCGACCCGGCGCTGGTCGGGTCGCTGCGGGTGCTGGACGCGATCGCCCGGCCCGGAGCCTGGCTGCCGGACTTCCTCACCCCGCCGCCGGCGCGGATGCCCGGTGACATCGAGGAGGAGCTGGCCGCGGTCGCGGCCACGCCGCCGGAGGTGGTGGTGGCCGACCTGCGCGCGGTCGCCGCCCGGTCACCGCTGCCGCCGCCGGTGGGGGCCGGCCTGACGGCGCCCGACCTGCTGGTGGCCGACCTGGTGAAGGCCGTCCGGATCTGGCATCGGGTCGCGGTGGCGCCGTACTGGCCCCGGATGCGGGCCCTGCTCGAGGCGGACATCGCGCACCGCTGCCGGCACCTGGCCGAGGGTGGCGTCCGGCGACTCGTCGGCGGACTGCACCCCTCGCTGCGCTGGGCGGGTGACCACATCGTCGCCGACGATCCCTGGCACATCGACCACCACCTGCGCGGACGCGGTCTGCCGCTGATGCCCAGCGTCTTCGTCGACCGGCGGGTGCTGTGGAGTGTCCGGCCCGACTCGGTGCCGCTGGCGGTCTACCCGGTCCGGGCCGTGGCGACCCTGTGGGAGGGCGGCGCGATCCACAACGGAGCACTGGCCGGCGTGCTGGGGACCACCCGGGCCCGGCTGCTCACCCTGCTGACCAGCCCGGCGACGACGACCGAACTGGCCCGGCGGGTCGCGCTCACCCCGGCCGCGGTCTCCCAGCACCTGACGGCGCTGCACGCGGCCGGCCTGGTCACCCGCGTCCGGCACGGGCGCGGTGTGCTCTACGTCAGCAGCCCCGCCGGCCGGAGCCTGCTGACCGCCGGCGGCGAGTCGGCCGACGTGACCTGAGGCCTGACTCCGCCCGGCGTTGGTCGCTCGCCGCGGCCGGTGCGATCTCTCGGTGGATTTTCCGGTCCGGGCGCATCCGGGCGGCGGCGGCCGGACGAAGCATGGGTCGTGACGACAGTCACGCATGGAGTCGCCTCGACGAAGGGCCCGCTCATGAAGATCGCTCGTCTCGCCGCCCGGGTGGCGGTGGGCGCCGTCGCCACCGCCCTGGCCACCACCGCCGTCGCGGTACCGGCCGCCCAGGCCGGCACCAAGAAGCCGGTCGGCACCAAGTCCCTGGCCCAGGTGCTGCTCGCCGACAAGTCCGGCTTCGACCACAACCCACGTGACTTCGACGTGCTGACCAAGGCCGTGCTGGCCGTCCTGGAGGCCAAGCCGGACTCGCCGGTCAAGGTGCTCACCGACGGCACCGTCGCGCTGACCGCGTTCATCCCGAACGACGCCGCGTTCCAGCAACTGGTCCGGGAGATCACCGACGCCCGCCGGCTGCCCAGCGAGAGCGCCGCGTTCACCGCCGTGGCCGGCCTCGGCATCGACACCGTGGAGACCGTGCTGCTCTACCACGTGGTACCCGGCGCCACGATCGACCGCAAGGCCGCCGTCCGGGCCGACGGCGCCGAGCTGACCACCGCCCTCGGCGCCACCGTCGAGGTCGACGTCCGCACCTACTGGCACTACTTCAAGCAGGTCCGGCTGATCGACGCCGACACCGACGACCGCGACCCGAGGGTGGTCCGCTTCGACGTCAACAAGGGCAACAAGCAGATCGCGCACGCCGTCGACCGGGTGCTGCGTCCGATCGACCTCCCCTGACGTACGCCAGCCGGTGGCGCCGACGGGAAGCCGTCGGCGCCACCCGCCGTCTTGGCCGCCGCCCGGCCACCCGCCGTCGTGACGCGGCGGTCCCGGGAGTGCGGTGTCGGCCCGGGCGCCCCCCGGGCACTGTTCGCCGAGGTGTTCTGGGCGGCCCTGCACGCGGTGGCGACCCTGACCCGAGCGGGAAGGCTGCCACCGGAGGAGACCGGGCCGAGGGTGGAACTGCTGGTGGACCGGCTCGCCGTGGTTGACATGCCGTGGCGGCGGGCATGACCGGTGCCCTCGGCCCGCGCCTCCGCGCGTACCGCTCGACATCCACCCACGCCGCCGCCAGCGGGTCCCCGTCCCGACCGGCGTGCCGGCGCCGGACGACCCGCGCGCCGGACCCGGGACCCCAGAGGTCGGACACCGGAAGCCGAACAGGCGGGTGATCGGTTGCCGCCGTGGGTCACCACCGGTGTCGGGTACGAGAATGGCACTGTGGAGATCAGGGTGTGGGTGGACGACTGGCAGATGCAGTGCTGCGGCGAGCCGTTCGCGGTCGGCGACCGGGTCTCCTGGAGGCTACGAGACCTGGACCCCGAGTGGCCCGGGCTCGTGCTGGGCAGCGACCTGACCGCTGGTGTCGACCAGGCCGAGGAGCACCATGGACGCGTCAGCGAGGATCTCAGTCCGGTCACCGGGATCGTCGCCTCGATTCATGCCGTCCACTGTCGCTATGCCCCGCTGTCTGACGAACGCCCCACTCACCGTCACCCCGTGCCCGGATCCGGCGCCATGACCTCGGTCCGGTCCGCGGACGGATGGACTCCCGACCGGGGCGACCTCACGTTCGCCGGGTACGTGGTGCGACTCGTCGGCGAATAGACGTGGACCTGATCGCTGTCACGGCGATCCGGGCGGCCCGGTCGAGGTCGAACGCCGCGGTGACCCTGCCGGCCGGTCAACGGTCGGGATGCGGCCTCAGCAGCGGTCGACGAGGGTGGCCGGGTCGGTCGGTGTGGTGCCGAACAGAAGGGCTGCGTACAGCGGTGCCACGACGACGTCGACGACCTGTTGGAGGGTGGGTGGATTCTCGCCGCTGCGTCCGCCGGGGACGGGACTGGTCGACCTGCACTGTCCCCTCCGACGCACCGAAGAAGAGGACAAATACCATGAGTGTCCGCGAAACCGACCAGTAGACCTTCAGTCGCAGCCGCTACGGTGACGTCTGGAACCCGCCGGTCGGAGCCGAAGCCTTCGATGTGGCGAGCGGCACCAGCTTGTATCCGGCCTTCGACGCCACCTGACCGATCGGTGATGGGGCGCCCCGAGTCGCCGCGTCCCGTCGCCACGAAGAGGAGCCATGCCATGTACCACGAGGATCTCGTCGACCAGTTCGCCATCCAGCGGGTGATCACCGAGTACGCCTGGTTCGTGGACCGCCGGGACTGGGACGCTCTGGTGGCGACGTTCGCCGACACCGTGGTCGTCGACTACACCGCGATGAGCGGCGGCGAGGCGGAGACTCTCTCCGGCCCCGAGCAGGTGGACCGGTGGCGGCGGGAGCTTGGTGTGTTGGACGGCACGCAGCACGTGGTCACCGGGGTGATCGCCGACGTGACGGGTGACACCGCCACGGCAACCGCGAACGTGCTGGCTGGTAGCCCGAGCCAGCTGGATCGAGGGAAACATCGGTGTCTTCGCCCGGTGAGCCGATCAATCAGGCTTCCCAGGCCGACCGGGCGAGCCGGGCGGCACCTGCGGTCCCCGCTCCCCGAGCGCCGCAGCCCGTCCGAGCAGGGTGGCGAGGGCTGAGCGGGGCCGGCAACCTGCTCGCCCGTGCACTCTCCTCGGCGTCCACCGCCTCGGCCGTACGGGGCCGGCGCCTGCCGGAGGCGTGCGTGCCCCGGGTTCGCCCCACCTCGACTAGCCTGACCGGATGATCAATCCGGTCGGGCTAGTCATCTTCGACTGTGACGGCGTGCTGGTCGACAGCGAGCACATCGCGGTCCGTGTCAACGTCGCGCTGGGCGCGGATCTGGGCTGGCCGCTGACCGAGGCGGAGGTCATCGAGCGCTTCATCGGCCGGTCCAGCAGGTCCATCACTGAGCAGATCGCGGCTCGTCTGGGACAGGGCGTCGCTGCCACCTGGGCGGACCGGTTCGATCTGGCGCACCGCCAGGCGGTGGACGCGGGCCTGACCCCGGTGCACGGAATCAGCGACGCACTCGATGAGATCACCCAGCCGACGTGCGTGGCCTCCAGCGGTACGCACGAGAAGATGCGCCACACCCTGGGCCGCACCGGCCTGTATCCCCGCTTCGACGGCCGCATCTTCAGCGCGACCGAGGTCGCCCACGGCAAGCCCGCCCCCGACCTGTTCCTGCACGCGGCGGCGACGATGGGTGTCCCGCCCGCGGCATGCGTCGTGGTCGAGGACAGCCAGTACGGGGTCCAGGCAGCCCGCGCCGCCGGGATGCGCTGCTTCGGCTATGCGGGCGGGTTGACCCCCGCGCACCGGCTGGAGGGCCCGAACACGGTGGTCTTCGACGACATGCGCAAACTCCCGACCCTGCTGAACACGGCCTGAAGCCGCGGATGAGCCGGATGGTTGCCCGGTCCAGACGGGACGGGTTCGTGGACTCGTCCGCCCCGGACGCCCACCGGTTCGTGAGCCGGTGCGACGCCCGCCCGCCGGTGCAGCCCGGATGAGCATGGTGTCGGCGTTCGCGCCGATCTGGATCCTTACCGCGGTCGGCTACGCGGCCTGTCGTGGGGGCCTGCTGGGCGAGGCGGTGGCGTCGGTGCTCGGCCGGTTCGTGTTTCATCTCGCGATGCCGTCCGCCCTGTTCCTGGCCCTGTCCCGCATGCCGCTCTCCGGGTTCGCCGGCCGCCCGCTGCTCGCCTTCGGGGTGAGCACCGCCGCGGTCGTCGGGTTCGGGTGGGTGGGCGCGAGCCGGCTGTTCGGTCGTACGGCCGAAGAACGGCCGATCTGGGGCATGGCCGCCGGGTACGTCAACTCGGCGAATCTCGGCATCCCGATCGCCACGCAGCTTCTCGGCGACGTGTCGTTCCTGGCCGAGGTGGTGCTGCTGCAGGTGCTGGTGGTGACGCCCGTGATCCTGGTCGCCCTGGACCGGCACAGTGACCCGGCCGGGCGGGTACGGGTCCGCCGTATCGCCTCCCTGCCGGTACGCAACCCGGTGATCCTGGCGTCGCTGCTCGGTGTCGCGTGCTCGGCTGCCGGCCTGCATCTGCCGTCGGCGGCCGGCGCGTCGCTCACCCTGCTGTCGGGCGCCGCGGTTCCGGCCGCCCTGGTCGCGCTCGGCGCGTCGCTGCACCGCACGGCCCCGTCGCGGGACCTGCCGGTCGAGCCGGCCGAGCTGGCCGTGATCACCGCGCTGAAGCTCGTCGCGCAGCCGGTCATCGCGTACGCGGCCGGGCTGGCCTTGCACCTGTCCGCGCCGCAGTTGCTGGCCGTGGTGGTCTGCGCGGGCCTGCCGACGGCGCAGAACACGTTCATCTTCGGCCAGGAGTACGGCGTCGGCGAGGCCATGGCCAACCGGGCGGTGGTGGTGACCACGACACTGTCGCTGGCCACTCTGGCCGCGGCGGCGGCGCTGCTCGGGTAGGTCCGTCGGCTGACTCGTCCCCGCAATCATGGTGGGTCACGCCGACCATGGCGCTGGCGGCCAGGTCTGCACCCACGATCATCGCCTGATCATGCGGCGGGCGGGAACAGCCTCCAGTGCCCCTCGGAAACGACCTCGACGGTGCCGTCGGTCACCGTGATGGCCGTCTGGTCGTCGATGGCGTACGCCGGGCCGGCGATCTCGGCCGCCCATCTCTCGGCACCAGCCATGGTGTTGTCCGGCTCGAGACCCAGGTGCGGGAAGATCGAGAAGTCGACGACCCCCAGGGTGCGGTCGTCGGGCGCGGACCGCCACTCGACGAAGTCCGCACCGATCCGGGGGGTCAGCACCATGCTCCCCGCACTCAACCCCACCCAGACGGTGTCCCGCAGCGACGGCAGGAGATCCGCCAGCCCGGACTGCCGCATCCAGTGGCACAGGTACGTCGCATCGCCGCCGGCCACGAGCAGGACGTCGGCCTCCCGGACCCAGGAAACCCACCGCCGGTCGCCGATGCTGGGCAGCGCTGTCAGCTCGAGGACGCCCAGCGACTTCCAACCCAGATCGCACATGGGTAGCGGCGTCTGCCCGGTGATGAAGCGCCACGCCGAAGCCGGCCCGCCCATGGGGTAGGCCGCCGTAGGGATGCAGAGGGCGCTGGAGTCGGCGATCGGCTTGCCCAGCAGGTCGACCAGCGCATCGCGGATGCTCGTGTTGTTGACGCCCGCGGACGTGAGAAGAAGCTTCACGGTTGCCTCCGGTACGTAGCGGTCATGACGGTCTCCCCGCGAGTGGAGAGATCGGGTGCATGGGAGTACAGACTGGACACCCCGACGAAACTCATCGCCGTCGCGACCCCTCACGCCCTCCGCACGCACATCGGCCGGTCCGCACGTCGCGAGACGGCTGGCTCCACGACGCCCGTCACACAACGTCACCGACGTGGATCGCCGCCACGACGAGGTCCAGTCGCCGTGCGTAGGTCGAGATCGACTGGGATTCAGCAGCGCCGGTGGTAGAGGTTGCGCCGTGGGGAGCGGTGCGGGTCGAGCCAGGCCGGTGGCCGGAACTCGGGACGCCCGTCGGGCCCCAGCCGCACCGTCCAGTCGCCCTGGTGGACGACGCGGTGGTGGTGGCCACAGAGCAGGACCGCGTTGTCCAGGCGGGTCGCCCCGCCGTCGGACCAGTGTCGGATGTGGTGGCCGTCGCACCAGCGGGGCGGACGGTCGCAGCCCGGGAACGCGCACCCGCCGTCCCGCAGCACGAGGGCGCGACGCAGCGGGCCGGTGACCAGTCGCCGCTGCCGGCCGACGTCGAGGACCTGGCCGTCGCCGCCGAGGACGGCCGGGAGGACGGCGGCGTCGCAGGCGATCCGCCGGACAGCGGCCGGGCTGAGCCGCAGGCCGGTGTCGAGGGTCCCGGCACCGAGTCGGTTGACCAGCGGGTCCAGCGCCACCGAAACGACCAACTGCGGTCGGTCGCCGCCGTGCTCGGGCAGGTCGCCGGTGCGCAGGGCCAGGCGGCAGACCTCCGCGAGGGCGTCGTGCCGCCGCTGGCCCGGGCCGCGGTCGTCGCCGGTGCCCGACGGTGGGCACAGAGGCTCGATCGCCGCCCGGAGCAGCGCAGCCGTCTCGCCGTCCAGGCGACCGCTCAGCCGGACCTGCCCGTCGGGCTGCTCGGAGATGGTGACGTGCCGGTGGGTCAGTGCGCGCTCCTCGGCCCGTCGCAGGGCCTCGGCCTCGGCTCGCTCGGCCAGATCGGGTGCGACATGGTCGAGGATGCGCGCGCCGAGACGGCGCAGGGCGATGGGCTCGTGCACCGCGGCGAGGTCGACCAGCACCTGGGCCGCCTTGTCCGCCACCTCCGGTCCGGCCTCGACCGGTAGCGCGCCGACGGCCTCGACCACCACGAGGGCCTGCTCGACGGTGATCGTGCCCTGCGCCAGCGCCGACCGTGCGGGCGCCGGACCCGCGTCCAGGCTCACCGCCGCTGCCACCATGTGCCGTGCGGCCCGGCCGGTGATCCGCAACCGGTCGCGGAGCCAGCCAGCCGTTGAGGCGGCACCCTGCGCGGTGGCCAGCCCCCGGCTGTCGACCTCCCGCACCAGACCCAGCCGGGCGGCCGCCAGTCGCTGCTCCAGCAGGTGCACGGCGTCGAGCGCGGCGATCAGGTCCGCTTCGGACAATGCCCAGGGCGACACGTCGACGACGTCGTCGACCGCCGCGCGGAGTTGCCCGATCGCCGTGACCATGCGACTACTTTAGGACACCTGTACGACAGTTTCGCCGCCTGCGGTAAGGCTCCATGTGGGAGCGGAGCCGCTGACGGGGGCGGATCCGGCGGCTCGCCGGCCACGGCACCGCCTATGTTCTGAGTCCCGGCGGCCGCGTGGCCGCCCGCTCGCGCTAGCCGGCCGCGTCCGGTGCCGGCGGCCGCGACGCCACCCACCAGAAGGCGGTGGCGGCGACGGCGATCGTGCCGCTGAAGAGGAACGGCGCGTCGGCACCGGCGCTCGCGGCGAGTGCGCCGCCGGCCAGGGTGCCCAGCGCGGCGCAGCCGTAGGTGGTCATCCGCGAGACGGCGACGACCCGCCCGAGCAGGCCGCCGGGTACGAGACGGTGGCGCACCGACAGGGCGGCCACGTTCAGGACGGCGAACGCGGCGCTGGTCACGACGATGACGGTGACGGCGGCGATCCGGTTCGGCGCCACCACGAGAAGCACCGGCACTCCGGCGGTGACCGCCATCGACCAGGTCAACACCGACCGGTGCCGGAACCGCGAGACCAGCCGGTCGGCCGCGAAGGAGCCGGCGAGTCCGCCGGCCGCGCCGGTGGCCAGGAGCAGGCCGAAGCCCAGGGCGTCCAGGCCGAGGCTCTCCCGGGCGTACAGCACGAAGACCGCGAACCAGGCCGCGTCCGCGGCGGCGACGGCCGCGCCGACCAGGACGAGGGTACGCAGCAGAGGTTGCCGGACCAGCCACCGCAGGCCGGCCAGCGCTGAGTCGCCACGAGGACCGTCCACCCCCGAACGGTCCCGCCCGGCGGCCTGCGGCGCCGCGACGGCACCGAGCAGGGTGATCGGCAGGGACAGCACGAGCATGATCGCCAGGGCGAGCGCGGCACCGTTGGCGGCGAAGGGCAGTGCGGCACCGACGACGAAGAGCAGGGCGCCGACCGGAGGACCGACGAACTCGTTTCCGACTACCTCGCCGGCGACGAGGCGACCGTTGGCCCGTTCGAGCTGGTCGTCGCGGACCAGGCGGGGCACCGCGGTCTGGGCGGCGGTGTCCCGCAGCGTCTCGCCCACCCCGAGCAGGAAGGCGGCGCCCGCGACCAGCGGGATCGTCGCCCCGCCGACGGCGACCGCCACGGCCAGCACGGTCAGGACCACGGCCCGACCCACGTCGGCGGCGGCGATCATCGTCCGTGCCCCCCGGCGGTCGGCCAGGGAACCGGCGAGCAGACCGGCCAGCAGCCACGGCAGGATCTGGGCCGCCGCGACGGCGGCGACACCGATCGGGTTGTCGGTCAGGGCGGCGGCGAGCAGCGGGAACGCCGCCAGGCGGATGCCGTCACCGACGTTGGCCAGTGCGGTGGCGCTCCAGAAGGTCCAGAAGGGCCGGCCGAGCGACCGGGAGTTGTCCGTCATCCCGACACCGTAACGGGCTGCCGTTGCCTGCCGAGGTGCAGACGCCGGCTGGTCAGTGGCGTTCCAGGTGCTGCACCTCGGCGGTGAGCAGACGGGCCAGCCGGGCGTGCCGGTCCGGGTCGCGTTGCCGGGTGATGCCCCGACTCGGCATCTCCACGGTCATCAGCAGGTAGAGGTGCAGCCGGTACAGCGCGAGACGTCGCCGCGCCGCCTCGTCGGGCAGCGCCGGTGCGCCGGTGGCCTCGGCATAGCCGCGCAGGAAGGGGTGCGCGGGCTCGTCCTCCGCCCGGCGGAAGAGCAGCGGGGAGACCAGGTCCAGCAACGGATCCCCGAACAGCCAGCGCTCGCCGTCGACCAGACCGCACATCCGGAGTTCGCCGCCGGCGTCGGGCGCGGCCAGGACGTTGCCGTCCCACCCGTCGAAGTGCACCAGCGCGGGACGGCGGACCTCGTCGAGCGGGTCGCCGTACCGGTCGACCAGCGACCGGATCCGCCCCGGGCTCACGGGCAGCCGTACCGCCCAGTCGGTGGCGTCGGCGAGCAGGTCGTCCACCATGGCGCCGAAGGTGTCGCGCCAGGTGGCCGCGCCGGCCCGGCCGCCACCGGGCCGCGCGCGTGAGCCGTCCCCGCCGGGCCGGGACCGGTGGCCGTCGCGGCCGGTGTCGGCGGTGTCGGCGTAGCCGAAGCGGTCGCCGGTGACGCGGTGCAGCGTCGCGACGGTACGTCCGAAGTCGTGCCGGACCCGGTCCAGGTCCACGCCGGTGGACGCCAGATCGCTCAGCGCGCGGCCGGGCAGCCGACCGGTGAACACCCACTCGCCGAGGTCAGGATCGACGCCGTGGTGCAGCACGGGTGGCACCGCGACGGTGGGCGCCGCGGCGGCCACCAGCCGGAAGTAGCGCACCTCGGCGGCGGCGAGGCCGCGTTCGTAGCGCAGCAGCGGCACGTCCGGCGCGGGGGCGACCTTGAGCACCACGTCGTGGCCGTCGTCGAGCCGTACCCACCAGACGGCGGCGAAGCCGCCACCGGCCAGCGGCCCGCAGTCGGCGGTCCGGCGGTCGGCCCCGAACGAGGCGTGCACGTACCGGGCCACGTCCTCGGGGGAGAGGGCGCGCCGGGTGGGGCTGTCCGGGTAGGCCATCAGCTCACGGCGACCGGGCCCGGCACCGGACGGCGCCGCGGCGTGGGGGCCACCGCCTGTGGCACGGCCGCGGTCAGGTCCGGGTGGGCGTCGCGGGCCATCGGCCGATACTACGACGGGGTACGGCCGGCAGCCGCCCGCCGGACCCGCCGTCCCGATCCGGCCTGGTTCGTCGGCCGGACCCGTGCCGTGCCCGCGTCCGGGGCCGGTCCGGTGCTGTCCCGGCGGACGACCTCGGCGGCGAGCACCTCCACCCGAGGTCCCCCGGCGCCGGGGTCCAGCGCGAGCGCCATCGCCCGCGCGCCCATCTCGACCAGGGGCAACCGGACGGTGGTCAGCGCCGGCGTGACGTCCCGGGCGATCGGCATGTCGTCGAAGCCGGTGACCGACACCTGCTGCGGCACCGGCACCGAGCGGGAGCGCAGCAACGCGAGCGCGCCGATGGCCATCGAGTCGTTGAGGGCCACCACGGCGGTCAGCGCCGGCTCGGCGTCGAGCAGGGCGGCGGTCGCGGCGGCGCCGCCGTCACGGTCGAACTCGGCGTACCGGATGCGGTGCTCGGGCAGGCTGCGCCCGTGCTCGGTGAGCGCGGCCCGCAACCCGGCCAGCCGGTCGGTGGTGGTGGTGAGGACCTCCGGGCCGGCCACCACGCCGATCTCGGCGTGCCCGAGCGCGCACAGCTCGGTGCCGATCAGCCAGCCGCCGGTGCGGTTGTCCGGCATCACGGCGTCGCCGGAGTGCTCGTGCCGGCCGATGACCGCCACCCGGCCGCCGGTCTCCTCGTACGCGGTCAGCTTCTCGTTGAGCCGCTTGGTGAACGTGGCGTCGTGGTAGCCCGAGCCGGCCATGATGATCGCGGCGACCTGGTGGCCGCGCAGCAACTCGACGTACTCCAGCTCCCGGTCCGGGTCGCGGTAGCTGTTGCAGATCATCAGCAGCCGTCCCTGGTCGGTGGCGACCCGTTGCAGGCCCCGGGTGATCTCGGCGAAGTAGGGGTCGGACACGTCGTGCACGATGACGCCGACGGCGGTGCGGTGCGAACGCGCCAGCAGCTGGGCGTGGGCGTTCGGCACGTACTGGAGGTCGGCGACGGCGCGCAGCACCCGTTCCCGCAGGTCCTCGGTCACCGGCTTGCTGCTGCCGTTGATCACGCGGGACGCGGTGGCGGGTGAGACGCCCGCCCGTCGCGCCACGTCGGACAGTGTCGCCATGGCCGCCCCCTCACTGACTGTTGACGGCATTTCACCGTGCGGGCTAGCGTCACCGTACCGCAAAGAAAGCCCTTTCCCGCAGGGAGGCCCCGCCATGTCCGACCGCCACGCCGTCGTCCAGCTGGACGAGCTACCGCCCAAGCGGTGCTCGTGCGGCACCACCCGCCGCGCCTTCGTCACCGAGAGCGGTGGGCAGGCCAGCATCCACCTGCTCCAGGTGGGTGACGCGGTCACCCACCACCACAAGGTTGCCACCGAGTACTACGTGGTGCTGGAGGGGGAGGGGGAGATCGAGCTGGACGGGGTGCGTCACCCGGCCCGTCCGATGTCCGCGTTCCTGATCCGGCCCGGCTGCCGGCACCGGGCGATCGGTGACCTGAAGGTGCTGCTGGTGTCGCTGCCCGCCGCCGACGACACCGACGAGTACTTCGATGCGTGAGGCCGGGACGCGGACGGCTACCGGGGTACCGCCGGCCGCCGTGCCGCTGGATCCGCTGCCGGGAGGTGTCGGGGTGTCCCGGCTGTGCGTCTACGACACCGCGGGCCCGGACGGCCTGGTGGGCGGGACGCCGCACGTGCACCTGTGCTGCACCGAGGCGTACGTGGTGACCGGTGGGTCGGGTGTGGTGCAGACGCTGACCATGGACAGCTTCGCCGAGACGCCGCTGGGGCCCGGCGCGGTCGTGTGGTTCACCCCCGGCACCGTGCACCGCCTGGTCAACCACGGTGGACTGCGCATCGTCGTACTCATGCAGAACAGCGGCCTGCCCGAGGCGGGCGACGCGGTGCTCACCCTGCCCGCCGAGTACCTGGCGGATCCCGGCGCCTACGCCGCGGCGACGGCGCTGCCCGGCGGGGGAGCGCCGGGGGCGGACGTGGCCGCCGCGTACCGACGCCGCGACCTGGCGGTGGCCGGCTTCGCGGCGCTGCGCGCCGGCGGCCGGCCGGCGCTGCGGCGGTTCCTCGACGCGGCCGTCGCGCTGCGCCGCCCCCTGATCGCGCAGTGGCGAGAGCGCTGGACGGCCGGCGCGGCGGCGGCCGCCGCGCGCACCGGCGGGCAACTCGACGCGCTCGCCGCCGGCGACGCCGGGCATCTCGCCGACGCCCGGGTGTACGCGGTGCCCGAGCCGGTCGAGCGGGGGCGCCTCGGCATGTGCGGGTTGCTGGACACCTACCCCGCGGGCGGCTGACCGGCGGCACCGGCCCGTGGGCCGCAACCGGGCCGCCGGCCGGTCGGCCGTCGGGAGGACCGGCACCGAAATCGATAGAGGAAAGCCCTTGCCTATGCGGTGAACCCGCCCCTACGCTCCCAGGAAAGCGTTTGCCTGACTCGCTGACCCGGCCCGGTCCACACCGGACGTCTCCGGGCTCGAAGGAGGATCGCGTGACCGACAACGCTCTGGAGACCGGTGGCCGCCGGTCCGCCGTGCCGACGGCCGGAACACCCGTACCGACGGCCGCGACACCGGGCGACCGCGACCACGCGGACCCGGCCGGGCACCCGCCCGCCCACGGCGCCGCCCCGGCCGGCGTGCCGGGGACGCCGACCGACCGGCCGTCCGGTCCCGGCCTGGGCCGGCGGGTCACCGCGCTGGCCGACGCCTTCTGGCGGCCCGCGCTGGTGCTGGTGGCGGTGTTCGCCGCCTGGTGGTTCGTCGCCGCCCGCGAGTACGTGCCGAACTACCTCGTCCCCACCCCCGGCCAGGTGTGGACGACGATGACCGACCAGTGGTCCGAGCTTGCCCGGCACACCCTGGTCACGCTCTACGAGACCGTCCTCGGCTTCGTCCTCGCCGCCGCGCTGGGCCTGGCCACCGCCGTCGCCATCGCCTACTCCCGGACCCTGGACAAGGCGCTCTACCCGATCGTCCTGTTCGCACAGGTCATCCCGAAGATCGCCATCGCGCCGCTGCTGGTGGTGTGGTTCGGGCTCGGCCTGGCCCCGAAGGTGATCCTGGCCGTGCTCATCGCGTTCTTCCCGGTGGTCATCTCCGGGGTGGCCGGCCTGCGCTCGACCGACCCGGAGCTGCTCGACCTGGCGTCCACCATGGGCGCCGGACCGTGGCGCACCTTCCGCAAGATCCGCTTCCCGAACGCGCTGCCGCACCTGATGGCCGGCCTGAAGGTCGCGGTCACCCTCGCGGTGGTCGGGGCGGTGGTCGGCGAGTTCGTCGGCGCCAGCGAGGGGCTCGGGTACGTCCTGCTGCTGGCCAACGGCAATCTCGACTCGGCGCTGCTCTTCGCCGACCTGATCCTCATGTCCGCCATCGGCATCGTCCTGTTCGTCCTGGTCGAGATCGCCGAGGCACTGCTCATCCCGTGGCACGCCAGCCGACGCGCCGGTGTTCCGCTCACCACCTCCTGACCGCACCCGCCGTACCGCGCACCCCTCTGAGTTTCCCACCGACACGGAGGCACCGATGAAGCGCACCGCCACCACCGCCCTGCTCCTGTCCACCGCACTGCTGCTCGCGGCCACCGGCTGCGGCGGCGACGACGGAACCGACGCCGGCGGGAAGAAGACCGTCACGCTGACCCTCAACTGGGTCCCGTACGGCGAGCACGCACCCTTCTACTACGGCCTGAGCAAGGGGTACTACGCCGCCGAGGGCATCGACCTGAAGATCCAGCCCGGCAACGGCTCCGGCAACACCATCAAGCAGGTCGCCCAGAAGCAGACCGACTTCGGCTGGGCGGACAGCCCGGTGCTGGTGAAGTCCGTCGCCAGCGGCATGCCGGTCCGCAGCATCGGCTCCTATCTGGAGAAGGGGCCGGCCTCGGTGGAGTTCTTCGCCGAGAAGAACATCAAGACCCCGCAGGACCTGAAGGGCAAGACCGTCGGCGGCACCCCGGGCGACGCCCTCTACGCGACCTTCCCCGCCTGGCTGGAGCGCAACGGCCTGACCAAGAGTGACGTCAAGGTGGTCAACGTCGACGCCGCCGGCAAGATCGCCGCGCTGGCCGAGGGCAAGGTCGACGCCATCATGGGCTTCTTCCACGACCAGGCCCCGACCATCGAGAACAAGACCGGCAAGAAGGTCGACGTGCTGCTCTTCGCCGACTACGGGATGAACCTGCTCGGCACCGGCCTGGTGGCCAACACCCAGACCCTGGAGAAGGACCCGGAGCTGGCCCGCAGGTTCGTCCGGGCGACGCAGAAGTCCTGGACCGAGGCCGCGAAGGACACTGCCGGCGCGGTCACCGCGATGGCCGAGCTGGCCGAGAACGAACCGCCCGCCGAGGTGCTCACCAAGCAGCTCACCCTGGCCCTGCCGCTGATCGGCACGGACGAAGCACCGGGGGTCAACACCGAGGCGCAGTGGGGCGAGACCGTCGACCTGATGTCCCGGTACGCGGAGCTGAAGGACCCGGGCGCACCGACCGCGTACTGGGACGCCTCCTACGCGGCGAAGGGCTGACCCGGTGGCCGCCGGCACGCCGGTCCGGACCGGCACCGCCATCGACCTCTCCGGGGTGAGCGTCCGGTTCACCTCCAAGCGGTCGCAGACCACCGCCCTGGACGACGTGTCGCTGCGCATCGCGCCCGGGGAGTTCGTCACCATCGTCGGACCGTCCGGCTGCGGCAAGTCCACCCTGCTCAAGATCGTGGCGGGGCTGGTCCGGCCGACCAGCGGCGACGTGTCGTTGATGGGCCGCCCGGTCGCCGGTCCGCAGAAGGACATCGGCTTCGTCTTCCAGCGGGCCGCCCTGCTGGAGTGGCGGGGGGCACGGGCCAACATCCTGCTCCAGGCCGAGATGCGGGGAATGGACCGGCGCGCCGCCGCGCAGCGGGCCGACGGCCTGATCGAGATGACCGGGCTGCGCGGCTTCGAGAAGGCGCTGCCCCACGAGTTGTCCGGCGGCATGCAGCAGCGGGTGGCGTTGTGCCGCGCCCTGCTGCACTCCCCGCCGGTGCTGTTGATGGACGAGCCGTTCGGCGCGCTGGACGCCCTCACCCGGGAGTCGATGAACGCCGAGATGAACCGCATCTGGCGGGACACCGGCACCACGGTGGTGCTGGTGACGCACTCCATCGCCGAGGCGGTCTTCCTCGGCACGCGGGTGGTCGTGATGAGCCCCCGCCCGGGGCGCATCCTGCGCACCTTCGACGTCGACCTGCCGGCCCACCGCGACTACGCGCAGGTCATGTCGGACGCCCGCTTCGACCGCCTCGCCACCGAACTGCGCGGATTGCTCGGCAGCGTCGCCGCGCACTGAGCAGGCACCCGTGAAACGAAAGGAACACCATGACCCGCAGGTCGATCGGCATCATCGTCAACGGCGTCACCGGGCGGATGGGCTACCGCCAGCACCTGGTGCGCTCGCTGCTGGCCATCCGTGAGCAGGGCGGCGTGCCCCTGGCCGACGGGACCACCCTGTGGCCGCACCCGGTGCTGGTCGGGCGCAGCGCCAGCAAACTCCGGGAGATCGCCGAACGGCACGGCCTGGACGACTGGACGACCGACCTGAGCGAGGCCCTGGCCCGGGACGACGTGGAGATCTACTTCGACGCCCAGGTCACCCAGCAGCGGGAGAAGGCGATCCGGGCCGCCCTGGAGGCCGGCAAGCACGTCTACACGGAGAAGCCCCTCGCCGAGGAGACCGGCGGCGCGCTGGACCTGGCCCGGGCGGCCCGCGCCGCCGGGGTCCGGACCGGCGTGGTGCAGGACAAGCTCTTCCTGCCCGGCCTGCGCAAGCTCAAGCGTCTCATCGACGGCGGCTTCTTCGGCCGGATCCTGTCGGTACGCGGCGAGTTCGGCTACTGGGTGTTCGAGGGCGACTGGCAGCCCGCCCAGCGTCCCTCCTGGAACTACCGGTCGGAGGACGGCGGCGGGATCGTGGTGGACATGTTCCCGCACTGGCAGTACGTGCTGGAGGAGCTGTTCGGCCGGGTCCGGTCGGTCTCCTGCGTCACCGCCACCCACGTCCCGGAGCGGGTCGACGAGGCCGGCCGCACCTACCGGGCGACCGCCGACGACGCCGCGTACGGCATCTTCGAACTCGACGGCGGGGTGATCGCCCAGCTCAACTCGTCGTGGTGTGTCCGGGTCAACCGGGACGAGCTGGTCGAGTTCCAGGTCGACGGCACCGAGGGCAGCGCGGTCGCCGGGCTGCGCAACTGCCGGGCGCAGCACCGGGCGGTCACCCCGAAACCGGTGTGGAACCCGGACCTGCCGGTCACCGAGGACTTCCGCGCCCAGTGGACCGAGGTGCCGGACAACGACGACTTCGACAACGGGTTCAAGGTGCAGTGGGAGGCGTTCCTGCGGCACGTCGCGGTCGGCGAGCCGTTCCGCTGGGACTTCCTGGCCGGCGCGCGCGGCGTGCAACTGGCCGAGCTGGGACTCCGGTCGGCCCGCGAGGGCGTCCGGCTCGACGTGCCCGAGCTGGGCCTGTGAGCGCGAGGAGTGAGCCGGGTTTGCGAGCCCCGCAGTCGCGAACGGAAGGCGGATCTGTGACCCCGGTCGAGGTGCGGCTTCCCGGCGGGGTCCGGTACCGGATGCGCGGCGGTCACGGCCACCCGCGTCCGGCCGGGCCGCCGGCGAGCCGGGTCGCGTACGCCGCCGCGCACGTCGTGGCCGACCCGGCGGCGGAGAACGTGCCGGGTGCCCCGGCGGTGCTCGACTGGGAGCGTACGTTGGCGTTCCGCCGGCACCTCTGGTCGTACGGGCTGGGGGTGGCCGAGGCGATGGACACCGCGCAGCGCGGCATGGGCCTGGACCACCCGACCACCCGGGAGCTGATCCGGCGCAGCGCGGCCGAGGCCCGCGCGGTGGGCGGCCGGATCGTGGCCGGGGTGGCCACCGACCAGCTGCCGGCCGGTCCGGCGAGCCTGGCCGAGGTGACCCGGGCCTACCGGGAGCAGCTGGCGGAGGTACGCGAGGCGGGGGCCCGTCCGGTGCTGATGGCCAGCCGGCACCTCGCGGCCGCGGCCCGCGGGCCCGAGGACTACCTGCGGGTGTACGACGATCTGCTCGCCGCCACCGACGAACCGGTGGTGCTGCACTGGCTGGGGCCGATGTTCGACCCGGCGCTGACCGGCTACTGGGGGACGACCGACCTGGACCTGGCCGCCGACACGGTGGTCGAGCTGATCAAGGCACACGAGTCCCGGGTGGACGGGATCAAGGTGTCGCTGCTGGACGCCGACCGGGAGGTGGCGTTGCGCCGCCGGCTGCCGGCCGGGGTGCGGCTCTACACCGGCGACGACTTCCACTACCCGGAGCTGATCCGGGGTGACGAGGTCGGGCACTCCGACGCGCTGCTCGGGGTGTTCGCGGCGATCGCACCGGCCGCCGCCGCCGCGCTGGCCGCGCTGGACCGGGGCGACGTCGCCGCGTACGACGAGATCCTCCCGCCGACCGTGCCGTTGGCCCGGCACCTGTTCGGCGCGCCCACCTGGTACTACAAGACCGGCATCGTGTTCCTGGCCTGGCTGGCCGGTCACCAGGACCACTTCACCATGGTCGGTGGGTTGCAGTCCGGGCGTTCGCCGGCGCACCTGGCCACGTTGCTCACCCTCGCCGATGAGGCCGGCCTGCTCCCGGACGCCGACCTGGCCGCCGCCCGGGCACGGGCGTTCTTCACCGTCGCCGGGGTGGACCAGTGACTGAGCCGGGGCTGGGGCGGTTCTCCTTCAACCAGGCGACGTCGCAGCACTGGCCGCTGGAGGACGCGGTCGCCGGCTGCGTGGACGCCGGGGTGCCCGGGATCGGTCTGTGGCGGGAGCCGGTCGCCGGGTACGGGCTGACCCGCGCCGCGAAGCTGGTGCGCGACGCCGGCCTGGCGGTCACCTCGCTGTGCCGGGGTGGCTTCTTCACCGCCGACGGCTGGCGGGACGAGAACCTGCGGGCGATCGAGGAGGCCGCCACCCTCGGCACGTCGGTGCTGGTGCTGGTATCCGGGGGCCTGCCGGCGGGGAGCCGGGACGTCGACGGCGCCCGGCGGCGGGTCGCCGACGCGATCGCCGAGCTGGCCCCGCACGCGGCGGCGGCCGGGGTGACGTTGGCCATCGAGCCGCTGCACCCGATGTTCTGCGCCGACCGGTGCGTGGTCGCGACCCTCGGGCAGGCGCTGGACATCGCCGAGGCGTTCGACCCGGGTGTGGTGGGCGTCGTCGTCGACGCGTACCACGTGTGGTGGGACGACACGGTGTACGCGCAGATCGCCCGCGCGGGCGCGCGGATCGCCGCGTTCCAGGTCTGCGACTGGGTGACACCGCTGCCCGAGGGCGTGCTGCTCGGGCGGGCGCTGCCCGGTGAGGGCTGCATCGAGCTGCGTCGCCTGCGCGAGGCGGTCGACGCGGTCGGCTACACCGGGCCGGTCGAGGTGGAGGTCTTCTCCGCCGAGGTGTGGGCGCGGCCGGGCCGGGAGGTCCTGGACGCCTCGATCGCGGGCTACCTGCGCCACGTTGCCTGAGCCGCGTCCCGACCCGCCCGGCGTCGCCGCGGCGCCGGGCGTGGGGGTGCGGAGGTGGACCGGGGCGGCCGGTGCCTGGCTGGGCATCGGCACCGCCCCGGCCGCCCTGGTGCTGGGCGCGGCGATGGCCGCCCGGCACGGCGGCGCGGTGCCGCTGGCCGGTCTGCTCGTCGGGGCGGCCCTGATGGCCGGTCTGCTCTGGGGGCAGGGCCGCATCGGGTTGCGGCCACCGCGCGGCGACGGTCGTCCGCTGACCGGGGTGCTGCCGGCGTACGTCCGGCGGGTCCCGCGGGCCGTCCTCGCCGGGGTGCTGGCGGCCTCCATGATCGGCTGGAACGGTTTCAACGTCGGTCTCGGCGGCGCGTCGCTGTCCGCGCTGGCCCAGCTGCCCGGCTGGGCCGGCCCGGTCCTGCTGGAGGCCCTGGTGCTGGCCGTGTCGCTGCGCTCGGTCCGGTTCGGCAACCGGGTCGCCGTGGCCACCACCCTGAGCGCGGTGGCCCTCGTCGGGTGGTGCCTGGTGGCGCTCCCGCCGCCGACCGCGCCGGTCCGCGTCGACGTTTCCGCACCGGTTACCGGTGCCACCTGGGCCGACGTCGCCGCGCTGGTCGGGTACGTGGCCGTGTTCGCCGTCCGCGCCCCGGACTTCAGCGTCGGGCTGGCCCGCCGCCGGGACCTGGCCTGGTGCGTCGGGCTGCTGGTGGTACCCACCCTGCTGGGCGTGGTGGTCGGGGCGGGGCTGTGGTCGCGTACCGGCTCGGCCGACGTCGTCGCCGTCCTGGCCACCGCCGGGGTGGCCGGATGGGGCAACCTGCTCGTCGCGGTCGGCGTGTTCGCCGCCGCGCTGACCACGACGTACTCCGGTGGACTCGCGGTTCGTGGCCTCGCGCCCCGGGTGCCGCCCGCGGTGGCGACCGCCGCCGTGGCCGGGCTCGGCGGGTTGCTCGCGGTGGCCCGGTTCGACCGGTCGCTGCTGTCCTGGCTGACCCTGCTGGCCGCCGCGCTGCCGGCGCTGGTGGTGCCGATGGCGGTCGAGGCGGCGGCGCGCCGCCGGGGGCGCGCGTCGCGCCCGGTCCCGGCCTGGTGCTGGGTGCCGGCAGCGGTCGTCGCGGTGGTCGCCACCGTCGCCGGGGTGACGGGCGCGCCGTTGTTCGGCCTGGCGCTGGCGGTGCTGCTCACCCTGGTCCGGCACCCGTACCGGCGCCGGTGACCCGTCGTGGCCGGCGAGATCGGGGTACGCGGAAGGACCCCCACGCAGAGGAGCGGCCGGTGGGCACAGAGGTCATCTACCGCTCGGTGTCGGTGGACGGCTCCGTCGCGGACGAGAACGACCAGCCCGGACCGCTGTTCGGCTGGTTGCTCAGCGGTGACGTGGCGTGGGACTCCGGCGGCGAGCTGACGGTGTCCCAGGCGTCCTACGACTACATCCGGCCGTACCTGGTTGTCGTCATCCGGCGAGATACTTCCCGGGCCGTGTCGATCCACGGGTCACTCGTTCGACCTCAGGGTGCGAGGGCCGAGTGGCGGCTCCGCCGGATGAGGAGAACGCGATGTCGAAGTACTTGCTGATCATGCGGGGCACCGACGAGTCGAACGCGGCCATGATGGCCGACATCGACGAGATGATGGCCAGGACCCGCCAGTTCATCGAGGAGATGATCAAGGCCGGGGTTCTCCTCGAGGCGGAAGGGCTGGACGATCCGGGCCAGGGCGTCGTGGTCGACTTCGGCGGCGAGGCCCCGGTGGTCACGGACGGGCCGTACGGCGAGACCAAGGAACTGTTCGGGGGCTTCTTCCTGCTCGACGTCGCCTCGAAACAGGAGGCGGTCGAGTGGGCCACGCGGGTCCCGGCGGCCCCCGGGTCCAAGATCGAGGTCCGGCGGGTGGCCGGGAGTGACGAGGTCCCGCAGGACAACGGGACGTTCGTCAAGGAAGGGGCCCGGCGCGAGACCAGCGGCCAGATCTGATGGGTACGCCCGATGTCGAGGCCGTCTGGCGGATCGAGTCGGCGCGGATCGTCACCGCGCTGACCCGGTTCACCGGCGATTTCGGGCTGGCCGAGGACGCGGCCCAGGAGGCGGTGGCCGAGGCGCTGGTGTCGTGGCCGCACGCCGCTCCGGCTAATCCGGCCGGCTGGCTGATGACCACCGCCCGGCGGCGGGCGATCGACGCGATCCGCCGTCGGGTCGCCCTCCAGGACCGGTACGCCCTGCTGGCGGCCGACCTGGCGGTCGACTCGGCGGTCGACGCGGACGTCGATCCCGACCGGATCGACGACGACGTGCTCGCGCTGATGTTCGTCAGCTGCCACCCGGTGCTCTCCCCGGAGGCTCGGGTGGCGCTGACCCTGCGCGTGGTCGGCGGCCTGTCCAGCGAGGAGATCGCCCGCGCGTTCCTGGTGCCCGTGCCCACCGTGCAGGCCCGCGTCACCCGGGCCAAGAAGACGATCGCGGCGGCCCGGGTGCCGCTCGAGCTGCCGCCGGCCGCCGAGCGCCGGGAGCGGCTCGCCGGCGTGCTCAGCGTCATCTACGTGATCTTCACCGAGGGGTCGACAGCCGCGGCGGGCGACCAGCTGCTGCGCCCCGACGTCGCGTACGAGGCGATCCGACTGGCCCGCACGCTGACCGCGCTGCAACCGGACGAGCCAGAGGTGCACGGCCTGCTCGCGTTGTGCGAGCTGACGGCCGCGCGCTTCCCGGCCCGGACCGCCCCGGACGGCTCGCCGGTCCTGCTCGAGGACCAGGACCGGCGGCGGTGGGACAGCTCGGCGATCCGCCGTGGGCTGACCGCGCTGGCCAAGGCCGCGACTCGCGGCCTCGGCGCCTACGGTCTGCAGGCCGCGATCGCCGCCACCCACGCGTCGGCACCGTCGGTCGAGGCAACCGACTGGGACCGGATCGTGGTGCTCTACGAGGCACTCGGCCGGGTCGCACCCTCGCCGGTGGTCGAACTCAACCGGGCCGTCGCCGTTGCCATGGCCTCGGGCCCGGCGCGGGCCCTGGCCATCGTGGACGAGCTGATCGCCTCGGACCGGCTCCCCGGTTCGCATCTGGTCCCGACCGTACGCGGTGAACTGCTGGCCCGGCTCGGCCGGCGACCGGAAGCGCGCGCCGAGCTGGAGCTGGCGGCCCGGCTCTGCGCCAACCAGCGCGAACGCTCGGTGCTGCTGCGCAAGGCGGCCACGCTGGGCTGACTTCGCCAGCTCGGCCGGCCGAACGTCCGATGAGTGATGGCCTGCCAGGGCGGGGCGACCATGCGTCCCGGGAGCAGGCGGCATCTATGGTGCCCACATGTCGATCAGCGATCACGAGCTGGCCATCGAAGCGGCGGAAGCCGGGGCGGCGGTCGTGCGTTCCCACTACGGATCATCGCTCACGCACTTCCCGAAGTCCGCGGGCGACTTCGCCACCACAGCCGACATCGAGGCCGAGAAGGCCATCCTCGACGTCCTGCGCGGTGCGCGCCCGGACGACCTGGTGGTGGGGGAGGAGAGCGGGCGTACCGGCACCGGCGACAACGGTCGCGGGTGGCTGGTCGACCCGTTGTGCGGCACCGTGAACTACGCGGTGGGGAACCTGCTGGCCTCGGTGAACGTAGCTCTACGAACCGGCGGGCGGGTCGCGGTGGCCGCCTCTGCCGATCCGTTCACCAGGGAGGTGTTCTGGACCGATGGCGTCGCCGCGTACGTGCGTCGCGCTGGCGGGGACGAGCGGCTCGAGCCGTCCGCCCACTCCGGGCTGGTCGATGTCAACCTCGACCCGCCCTTTCCCAACGGCGACGTCTTCTCGGCGGCCCGGATGCTCGCCGACGAGAGCTTCACCGAGCGGTTCCGCCCGCGCGTGGTCTCCACCACCCTGGCGGTAGCCTGGGTCGCCGCCGGCCGCCGCGCCGCCTACGTCACCGACGGCCAGCTGCGCGACAGCGTTCACTTCGCCGCCGGTATCGCGCTCTGTGAGGCGGCCGGTTGTGTGGTCACCGGGATCGACGGCCAACCGGTCCACACCGGCATCGGCGGTCTCGTCGCAGCCGCCGACGAGCAGACGCATGCCGCCCTGCTCACTCTTGTCCGCCACCAGGGCCGGCGAAGGGACTGACGGGTATTCCGCTGTTCGGCACCTGCCCCGCCGGGCGGGACAGAACCCGGCGGGCGGGAACCAGGTCCCCGCCCGCCGGATCCGTGGTGCTTCCGGGTCAGGTGACGGTGACCGTCACGTTGGCCGAGCGGGTCTCGCCGGTGCTGTAGGTGACCGTCACCCGGGCGGTGAAGGTCCCCTTGCGGGCGTACGCGTGGCTGGTCGTCCGGAGCGCGGCGCCGTGTGTCACGGCGCTGTTGTCGCCGAAGTCCCACGCGTAGTCGGTGACCGACTGGCCAGCCCCGGCGGTGGCCGTGGCGGTCAGGTTCACCGTCAGCGGCGCGGCGCCGCCGGTCGGGGTGGCCGCCAGGGACAGCGACGACCCGGCCGGTTCCTGTTTCACCCCGGCGCCGTTGAAGCGCAGCCAGTCGAAGGCCATCAGGTCCGGCGTGCCGCTGGTGGGCTGGGCGGCGTTGACGAACGTGACGTAGAGCGTGAACGTGCCGGTGGGTTTGTTGGTCAGCGTGACGGTGGGCGAGACCACGTTGTCGTAGCTCCCGGTGGGCGCGATGGTGGCCTTGCCGAGCAGGGTGCCGGTGGGTGAGCCGACCCGGAACTCGACGTCCCCGCCGGTGCCGGCGGAGGACGCGCCGACCGTCACCGAGCCGATGTTCTTCAGGTTCACCGGACCGTACGCGACCCACTCGTTGTGGTCGATGTCGCCGATCCGCTTCCCGGCCCGGGCGGTGGGTCGGTCGAAGACCGTCACCCCGGAGGAGGAGCTGAGATGCTCGGCCTCCTTGCTCTTCGGCTGCAACTGGACCTTGGTCGAGCCGACCAGCGCCGGTGTCCCGCCGGCGCCGCCGCCGTCGGTGTACTGGGCGGTCACCACGGTGTAGAGGTTCTGCCCCGGACCGTGACCGTCACCGGCGTCGGCCTCGGTGGACAGCACCCCCGAGCAGCCGGTGTAGATGTCCAGCGGATGGGCGTGCGCATCGTGTCCGAGTTGGGTCTGCACCACCACCTTCGCGCAGTCGATCGTGGTGTCCTCGGGGTCGGTGACGGTGACCGTGTACGGGATCTTGTCGCCGAAGTCGAAGAATCCGCCGTCGGGAATGGTGATCGTGACGGTGGGCCGGGTGTTGCCGACCACCACGTCGGTCACCGCCGTGGCGGTCAACCCGTTGCCGCTGTTGCGCACGGTCAGCCGCGCGGTGAACTTCCCCGCGCCGGGGTAGGTGAAGCTCGGGTTGGCCGCCGTGGAGTCGGTCGTGCCGTCGTTGGTGAAGTCCCAGGCGTAGCTGAGCGACGAGCCGTCCCCGGCGGCCGATCCGGCCGAGGAGAAGGTCACCGCGAGCGGCGCCGGGCCGCTGTCCTTGTTCGCCGCGATCTTCGCCGTCGGCGGACGGCCATTGGCGACGTAGTCGATGCGGTAGATGCCGGCGCCGGCGTTGCTGCCGCCCCGACCGCTGCCGGTGCCCTCGCCGAAGTCGATCACGTAGAGCGAACCGTCCGGCCCGAACTCCGCCTCGAAGGGCTGGATCCAGGACATGCCCCCGAGAACCCCGTTGATGGACTGGAGGTCACCGACGTTGGTCGGGCCGAAGCGGGCGTCGGTGAAGGTCTGCGCGGTCTTGTGCACCGACAGCGTCTTGAACCACCGGCGGGTGAGTTCGTAGACGAACCACTTGCCCTCGTAGTACTCGGGGAACTTGGTGGTCCGGGTGTTGGCCGGGTTGTAGTCGTAGACCGGGCCGCTCATCGGGCCGCCGCCGCCGGTGCCCACCTCGGGGAACTGGCTGGAGGCGGAGTACGCGTACCAGACCAGCGCCGACCTCGACGCCGGCAGGTTGGTCAGGCCGGTGTTGTTGGGGGAGTTGTTGACCGGCGCCGCGCAGTTGAACTTCGCCCCGGAAGTGCCGGTGGCGAAGTTGTAGTCGTTGAACGGGATGTTGTTGCCGACGCAGTACGGCCAGCCGTAGTTGCCGGCGGAGGTGATCCGGTTGAACTCCACCGTCCCCTCCGGACCGCGGTTGGGATCGGCCGTCCGGGCGTCCGGTCCGTAGTCGCCGACCAGCACCGCGTTGGTCAGTGGGTCGACGGTGACCCGGAACGGGTTCCGCATGCCCATCGCGTAGATCTCCGGCCGGGTCTTCGCCGTCCCCGCCGCGAAGAGGTTGCCGGTGGGGACGGTGTAGGTGCCGTCCGCCTGCGGGGTGATCCGGAGGATCTTGCCGCGCAGGTCGTTGGTGTTGCCGGAGGTGGCCTGCGCGTCCCAGGCGGCCCGCCCGGCGCGCTCGTCGATCGGGGTGAACCCGCTGGACGCGAACGGGTCGGTGTTGTCGCCGATCGCCGCGTACAGCCGGCCGGCGGCGTCCATCGCCAGCGAGCCGCCCATGTGCGAGTTCGCCCGGCCCTCGCCACGGAAGGTCGGGATCGTCAGCAGGCGTTTCTCCGACGACATCGCCACCGCGTTGTTCGCCACCGTGAAGCGGGAGAGGTTGAGCTGCTTCAGGGTCTTGTCCGACCAGAGCAGGTAGATCCACCCGTTGGTGGCGAAGTTGCGGTCCAGCGTCATGCCGATCAGCCCGTCGGACTGGTCGGTCATGGCGGAGCTGTAGGCGAAGTCGAGCAGCGTGGTGACCTGGAGCGTGTCCTGGTTGACCACCTTCAGGGCGCCGGTGCGCTGGATGTAGTAGACCTTCCGGTCCGGCGCGACGGCCAGCTCGAACGGGTCGGCGAGGTTCTCGGTGACCAGGCCGACGCGCTCGAAGTTGCTGGTCTCGGTGGCCCCGCAGTCGCCGGCCGCCGCGCCGGCCGCCCACTCGATGCCGTACCGCAGGTGCTCCAGGAACGCCGGCTCACTGAACGAGGAGCTGCTGTGCCCGCCGGCGGTGTACCAGGACCGGCCGCCGTCGTAGCGGTGGCACCAGGAGTACGCGTGGTCGACGCCCTCGTCCAGGCCGTTGATGCCGTCGCGGACCTTGATCTGGGCGAGGGTGTGCACGTTGCCGGTGGGATTGGTCTTCCAGTTGTACCACTCCTCGCTGCGCTCCCACAGCTCCGGCAGGTTCCTGGTGGACGGGTGCGCCCGGTCCAGGACCTTGATCCGGCCGGGGTACACCCCGCCGGTCGAGGAGAAGTCCGGGTGGTAGTCGAAGATGGTGCCGACCAGGCCCTCGTACCAGGGCCAGTCGCGTTCGCTGGCGGTCGCCGCGTGCAGGCCGACCCAGCCGCCGCCGTCCCGGATGAACTTCTGGAACGCCGCCCGCTGGCTGGCGTTGAGCAGGTCGCCCGAGGTGGGCAGCGAGTTGGTGTTGTTGAAGACCAGGGCGTCGAAGCCGGCGAGGTTGGCGTCGGTGAAGGCCATCGCGTCGTCGGTGACGACCACCTCGAAGTTGTTCGCCGCGCCGAGCTGCTGGATCGCGGTCTTACCGGCCGGGATGGACGAGTGGTAGAAGTTCGTGACCTTGGAGAAGACCAGGACGCGGAAGCGGGGCGCGGCCTGGGCGGGGGCGGGTGCCGTGGCCAGGACGGTGACCACGGCGAGCAGGGCGAGGCAGAACGCGCGGAGGTGGCGTCGGGGCATGTGGGCGCTCCCTGTCGATGGAGTCGATCAGGCGGTGGAAAGCGCTTTCTCGCCGGCCGCCCCAACCTAGCGACACATACTCGTTACCGTCAATACCCTCGGGTAAGCGTTTTCCTCAATGGATGGCAGGCACCACCGAGGACGGCGGCAGGACCCGTGGCGGGGGCGGGTCGCGGTGCGAACCCCGACCGGCCGGGCGAGGATGGCGGGCATGACCGACCGGCGGGTGACCATCGAGGATCTCGGCGCGTGGCTGCTCAAGGGAAACGCCGACCGCGTCGACCTCACGGCCCGCTTCGCCCGCGACCCACGGGTCGACTCCTGGTGCGTACGCCCCGGCTACCGCGCCGACCTGATGCGGACCGGCGACCCCGTCGTGTTCTGGGCCAGCGGCAGCCGGGGGCGACTGCCGTACGGGGTGTGGGGCGTCGGCCGGGTCGCCGGCCCGCCGTTCGCCGGGGATCCGGGCGCGGCCTGGACCGTGCCACTGGACCTGACCGTCCTGGACGAGGCCCGCCGGGTACGCCGGACGGCGCTGCGGGCCGACGGGCGGCTGGCCGGTGCGGAGGTGTTCCGCCAGCCGATGGCGGCGAATCCGTCCTGGCTGACCGTCGCCGAGTTCGCCGCCCTGCGCACCCACCTGCCGCGGGACGGCACGGTCGCCCCCGGTCATCTCCGTTAGCGCGGGTCAGCCCGCCCGGATGCACGGTCAGACGTCGTCGAGCACCGCGCGCAGCGACCGTGGCACCCGGTCCGGGTCCAGCGCGGTGACCAGCAGCCGCGCGTACGCCTCCTTGCGCCCGGACCGGGTGCCGAGGAACCGCCGCAACTGCGCCTCGACCGGCCGGCCCTGCTGTGCCGGCTGCCGCTGGAACAGCAGCAACGAGGCGAGGTCACCGGCCTGCGTGACGACCCACCGGACCTGGTCGGCCCCGAGCGCGCGGATCAACTCGTCCTCCAGGTCGACGACGCAGGCGTGGAAGCCCAGCGCGGCCATCGCCGGTCGGGTCAGGTCGACGCCCAGCCCGGCGCGTTCCAGGCCGCGCCGGAAGAAGCCCTCCTCGGCGTGGTCGTAGAGCCCGGCCAGCCGCAGACGCCGACCCGCCGGTCCGAGCCGGTCGAGGAAGTGGCCGATGTTGGTGGCCCCGCCCATCGCCACCACCCGGACCCCCTCGGCGTCCAGGTCCCGGCCGATCCGGGCGGCCAGTGTGCGTACCGCGACCCGGTCGCTCGCGCCCTCGACGAGCACCACCGCGCGGGTGTCGGCGGGCACCGGTTCGACGTGCACGGCGACCTCCCGGGGTGTGGGCCGCCATCATCACCCCGACCCACCGGTGCGCGCATGTCCTTTGCCCGCCGCGCCGGCTCATCCGAAGGAGTCCAGGCCGCGGACCTGCCAGGTCGCGGCCACCGCCGACGGCGCCGGATCCCGCGCCAGCACCCACCGGTCACCCGCCGCGGCGACGAGCACCTCGCGCGCTCCGGCACGCAGCAGCAACCCCGCGCAGGCACCGGTGGCCGGCGCGACCAGGACCGCGCCGCCGGTGAGCCGCTCGCCGACCAGGTCGGCGAGGGGATCCGGTGGCCCCGCCGGCCCCACCCGCACCACGCCCTCGCCGGTGCGGTACGACGGGTACGGATCACCGGTGCGCAGCAGCAGCTCGCCACCGCGCGGGTCGAGCCGGGTCGGTGGTCGACCGGCCGGGTGCAACCACGCGTGCACCGGGCCCACCGGGTCCACGTCGCGCGCCCCGGGTCGCTGCGGCCGTGCCTCGGTGACACTCTCCACCCGCAGCCCGAGACGGTCCCGCAGCCAGGCCGCCACCAGCTCCGGCTCACCGAAGCCGGCGTACCGCAGCCGCTCCGCGACGCCACCGGCCGCCTGCCACACCGCCCGCGCGGCGGCCTCGTGCAGGTCGCCCACGCCGGTGTCGACCACGGTGGCCCGGATGCCGGTCACCGTCACCACGAACGGGCCGGCGCCCGCCAGGCGGCGCAACGCGGCGCGGGCCCCCAGCTCCACCTCCCGCCGCTCGTCACGCATGCCGGCGACGACGCCGGTGACCCGGACCTCGGGCCGCGGCGCCGGCGCGACGTCGACGGTCACCACGGCGAACCGGCACCACCGGGCCGTCTGGTGGGCGAGCCGCCAGGTCGCCGTCGTCATCGTCGCCTCCTCCCGGCCGTGGCGGTCCTCCGCCGGTAGCCCGACGTCGGGCGGGCAGCCTAACCCGACGGTCGGACGTCGACCGGGTGTCCACAACGGAGCCGGACCGCCGCCGGCGGCACACCGGTGCGTGGCGTCCTGGCGGTACGGGCACCGGAATGTGTCGTACCCCGGGGGCACCATGCATCCATGGCTGTCCCCGCCCTCACCCCGCACGCCGACCAACCCCGCGCGGTGCCGCTGCGCGAGGCCCGGACCCGGCTCACCCAGATCGTGGCACTGGCCGAGTTGACCGACACCGTCACCGTGGTGACCCGCGACGGCGATCCGCGGCCGGTCGCCGCGATCGTGCCGGCCGCCGCCGCCCGCACCCGGGCGCAGGCCCGCGCCGACGCCGACCGGCTGGCCACCGTCACCGCCGGCTGGGCCCGCCGGCTGGAGGAGGCGCACCGGCTCAGCGCCCGCCGGCACTCCGCCGAGTTGCGTGCGGTCACCGCCGCCCTGGCCGAGGTCTGGGCCGAGCTGGACCGCCGGGTCACCCCGGGCAGCGACCCGGCCCTCGCCCGGTTGCGCGCCGCCCACGCCGACCTGCTGGCCGACTGAGCCCGAATCCACCGGCCGTCCGCGCCGCTGGCAGGCCGCGATGTGGGGCCGATCGGCGGCGGCGCTCGCAGGCCGCCCCGTGCCGCCGGTGGCTGCTGGTTGGCCGTGCCGCTGGGCGCGCGGCGCTGACGGCCGGCGGGGTCACGTCGCGGGGTACGCGTTCGTCTCCGCCGCCTTGACCGCGGCCCAGACCGGCTGGCCCGGCGCCAGGCGCAGCTGCGCGGCGGCGGCCGGTGTCACGTCGGCGGCCACCGCGATCGGCCCGTCGAGCTGTACCCGCAGGTTGTCGCCGTGCCGTTGCACGCCGACCACGGTCGCCGGCCAGGTGTTGCGGGGGCTGCCGTCGGGGCGGTGCGGGTGCAGCGCCACCGCGGCCGGCCGGAAGGCCACGAAGACCTCGCCGTCGAGCCGGTCGGCCACGGTGAGGGTCAGTCCGTCGCCGACCCGGACGGTGTGCCCGGCGGCGTGGCCCCGGTACAGGTTGAGCCCGACGAGGCGGGCGACGTAGTCGGTGCGCGGCCGGGCGGTGACGGTGACCGCGTCGCCCTCCTGCACGACCCGGCCGCCCTCCACGATCACCAGCCGGTCGGCCAGCACCAGCGCGTCCAGCGGATCGTGGGTGACCAGCACGGTCGCGCCGCCGTGCGCGGTGAGGTGCCGTTGCAGCTCGGCGCGGGTGTCCAGCCGGGTGCGGGCGTCCAGGGCGGCCAGTGGTTCGTCGAGCAGCAGCAGCGCGGGCGCGACGGCGAGCGCGCGGGCCAGCGCGACCCGCTGCGCCTGACCGCCGGAGAGCTGCCCGGGCCGGCGGCCTGCGTACCCGGACAGGCCGACCCGGGTCAGCCATTCGTCGGCGGTCCGGCGGGCGGTGCGCCGGTCGACGCCGTGCCGGCGCGGCCCGAACGCCACGTTGTCCCGGGCGCTCAGGTGGGGGAAGAGCAGGTAGTCCTGGAAGACCACGCCGACCGGGCGACGCTCGGCCGGCGTCCACGCCCGCCGGTCCGGGTGGTCCAGGTCGACGCCACCGAGGGTGACGTGGCCGGCGGTCAGCGGTTGCAGCCCGGCCAGGGCCCGCAGCGCGGTGGTCTTTCCCGCGCCGTTGGGCCCGAGCACCGCGACGACCTCCCCGGCGGCCACGGTCACCGGCACGTCCAGGCGGAACGTGCCCCGGTCCACGACCAGGCGGGCGTCCAGCAGCGGCGCGGTCACGGGCCGGTCAGCCAGCGGTCGCGCAGGCCGGCCAGGATCACCACCGAGACGGTGAGCAGGATCAGGCTGAGCACCACGGCGGCCTCCAGGTCGGTCTCCAGCGCCAGGTAGACCGCGATCGGCATGGTCTGGGTGCGACC
The DNA here is from genome assembly GCF_003626595.1 of Micromonospora endolithica. Lineage (GTDB taxonomy): Bacteria > Actinomycetota > Actinomycetes > Mycobacteriales > Micromonosporaceae > Micromonospora > Micromonospora endolithica. The sequence goes on from NZ_RBAK01000004.1 coordinate 540,295, forward strand.
GGGGAAGTTGCCGGCGAAGGTGATGGTCGCGCCGAACTCGCCGAGCGCCCGGGCCCAGCACAGCACCGCACCGGCGGCCAGTCCCGGGGCGACCAGCGGCAGCGTGACGTGGGTGAAGGTGGTCCAGCGGCCGGCGCCGAGGGTCGCCGCGGCCTCCTCGTACCGCGGGTCGGCCCCGCGCAGCGCGCCCTCCACGGCGATGACCAGGAACGGCATCGCCACGAACGCCTCGGCGAGCACCACCGCGGTGGTGGTGAACGGCAGGGTGAGGCCGAACGCGCTGTCCAGCCACTCGCCGAGCAGACCCCGGCGGCCGAAGACCAGCAGCAGCGCCACGCCACCGACCACCGGCGGCAGCACCAGCGGCACGGTGACCAGGGCGCGGACCACCCGGCGGCCGGGAAACTCGACGCGGGCCAGCAGCCACGCCAACGGCACGCCGAGCAGCAGGCAGAGCAGGGTGGCCAGGGTGGCGGTGAGCAACGACAGCCGGAGCGCGGTGAGCACGGCCGGGTCGGCCAGCCGCTGCGGCAGCGTGGCCCACGGGGCGCGGGCGAGCAGTCCGGCCACTGGCAGGACCAGGAACACCAGGCCCAGCGTGGCCGGCACCAGCAGGGCTACCGGTACCCGGCCGGGCCGGCGGCGGGTCCGCACCGGCGCGCCCGCTGCCGGATCGGTGGCGGCCGGGGTCACGGCGACTGGAACCCGGCCCCGGCGAGCACCGCCCGGGCCGGCGCCGAGCGGACGTACGCGACGAAGGCGCGGGCCCCGTCCGGGTGGGGCGCGTCAGCGAGGACGACGATCAGGTAGTCGTTCACCGCCCCGGCGGACTCGGCGAACTCCACCGCGGCCACCTCGGCGGCCGCCGCCCGCGCGTCGGTCCGGTAGACCAGGGCGGCGTCCACCTCGCCGAGTCTCACCTTGGCCAGCGCCCCGCGCACGTCCTGCTCCAGGGTGACCGGGGTGAGGGTGACCGAGGCGGCGTCCAGGACCCGCCGGGCCGCCGCACCGCACGGCACCTGCTCGGCGCAGAGCGCCACCTTCAGGCCGGGCCGGGCGAGGTCGGCCAGCCCGCGTACGCCCGCGGGGTTGCCCGGGGCGACGGCGATCACGAGCTGGTTGCGGACGAAGACCGCCGGCTCGCCGTCGGCGTTGCCCGCCCTCGTGACGGTGTCCATCGGCGTCGGCGCGGCGGCGGCGAAGACGTCGGCCGGGGCGCCCTGGTCGATCTGGGTGGCCAGCGCGGAACTGCCGGCGAAGTTGAACACCACGGCGGTGCCCGGGTTGGCCGCCTCGAAGTCCCTGCCGATCCGGGTGAACGAGTCGGTCAGCGAGGCCGCCGCGAAGACGGTCACCGCGCCGCCGGACCCACCGGACCCGCCGCCGGGGCCGGTGCCGCCGCAGGCGGCCAGCGCCGCGACGGTGACGACCGCGACGACCGCGACGACCGCCCGGACGGTACGCGACAGGGTTCGGCTCACGGCGCGGTCCTTCCCCGGCCGCCCGGTGGGGCGACCCGTTCCACCACCACGGTGGTCGACTTGATCACGGCCACGGCCAGCGAGCCGACGGTGAGGTCCAACTCGTCGACCGCCTCGCGGCTCATCAGCGAGACGACCCGGAACGGCCCGGCCTGGATGTCCACCTGGGCCATCACGGTGTCCTTCACGACGTTCACGACGATGCCGCGCAGCCGGTTGCGGGCCGACGAGGCGTCCGCCCGCTCGTCCGGGTCGGCCGACCGTCCGCGGGCGAACGCGGCCAGGTCCTTCCCGGCGATCACCCGGTGCCCCTGCGGATCGCGGACCGCGGCGAGGCGGTCGGCGTCGATCCAGCGCCGGACGGTGTCGGCGCTGACCCCGAGCAGGTCGGCCGCCTCACCGATCCGGAACATCTCCACCGGAGCACCATACGTTCCGGCATCTGCGATCCGAAAGAGGGCCCGCAGCCGCAGATGCGGCGTTCTGGCGGCCGAGCCCTCGCAGGTACGGCGTCGTCGGCGCCCCGACCCGCCGAACCGTTCGCCGGATGCCGGGCCGAGAACGATGTGCAGCACAATGGACACTCACGGTGTCGGCGGCGGGGGAGGCTGAAGTGGATCAGGCACGGGGATCCGACGACGTGCTGCCCGGGCCGGACCCCGCCGCCGGTTCGTCGCGGTCGCGGCGGCTGCGCCTGGCGGCGCTGGTGGTCCTGCTCGCGGTCATCGCGGTGGCCGTGGTCCGGGTGATCGTGGCCACCGGTCCGCCGACCCGGGACGAGCTACGGGAGCGGGCCGGCCTGACCAAGCGCGACAAGCTGCTCATCGGGGTGAAGGACGACCAGCCCGGCGTGTCGCAGAAACTCACCAACGGCACCTTCGAGGGCTTCGACATCGAGATCGCCTACATGGTCGCCGAGGACCTCGGGTTCGACGCGCCGGAGGTCACCCTGCTGGCCATCCAGAGCGAGGACCGGGCCCGGCGGCAGGCACGCAACACCGACGGCAGCTACGTCACCGTCGACCTGGTGGTCGCCTCGTACAGCATCACCGAGGAGCGCAAGGCCGACGGCGTGGTGTTCTCCTTCCCCTACCTGGAGACCGAACAGTCGGTGGTGACGCTGAAGTCCGACCGGCGCGCGGTGTCGAGCCTGCGCGACCTCGCCGACCGGAAGGTCTGCACGCTGGCCACCTCGACCTCGGAGCAGAGCCTGGAGAAGGCCACCAGCTCGGAGCCGAGCCTGTCCGACGTCGGCGCCACGGTGGTCGGGAAGAACCGGATCAGCGACTGCATCCAGGATCTCTACGACGGGAAGGTGGCAGCGGTCACCACGGACGCGGCGATCCTCGCCGGCTTCGTCGGCCCCCGCCCGCCCGGCGAGCTGCCACCCGCCGTGGCCCTGAACAACCGCAAGGAACTCGCGCACTGGGACATCGGCGACGAGACCCCCGAGAAGTGGGGGATCAACACCGGCACCAACCCGGCCGTCCGCGACCTGGTCAACCTCTCGTTGCAGGAGTCCTTCGCCGGCCCGGACGGCGACCGGTGGAAGCGGGCCTTCGACCGCTACCTGGGCGCCGAGCAGCGATACAGCGAACAACAGCAGGTGGCGGTCTCCCGGCAGCCGGAACCGGACCCCGAGGAACTGGTGGAGGTGCGGCAGTGGCCGTGGGAGAGGTGGGCGCTGCCGACGCCGAACCGGCCGGCGACGGGCGTCCGGACCGCCGTCCCGGCGCACGCCCGGCGCAGCAGGCGCAACAGTGGCTGCTGACCCTGCTGCCCGCGTTCCCGGTGCTGCTGCTGGTGCTGCGGCTGTGGCGGCTCAGCCGGCAGGACATGCCCACGATGCTGCTGCTGGTGCAGTACGTCAGCCCGCTGGGCCTGCTCAGCGCGCTGCTGATCGCCCTGATCTGGGCGTTCCCGCTGGTGGTGCTGGTGCTGGGGCTGCTCGGCCGGCTGCTCCGGGTCAGCGCGCCGGACCGGTTCGACACCGAGCGGTCGCTGCTCGCCTACGGCACCACCCGTACGCCCGGTTGGGTGCTGGTCGCGGCGGTCGGGCTGGCCGCGCTCACCTGGCAGTTGCGGTTCCTGCCGCTGCTGGCGATGCTCGCTTTGGCGGTGCTGGCCCTGCGGACCCGGCACCGTCACCCGGACCGGCCGCGCCTGCTGCTGGTCACCGGGCTGCTGCTGCCGGTGACGGTGGCCGCGGCCGGCTACGCCTGGTTGGCCCCGGCCGCGCTGTCCGCCCTCACAGTCGAGCCGTTCACCGCCCTGCTGCTGCTCGTGCCACCGGCCGGGGTGGCGGTGCTGACCGGCCCGCTGCCGCGGCGGGTCGCGCCGGGGCTGACCCGCGCGCTGGCCTACACGGTGGCCGCCGTGGTGCCGGTGGTGATGGGGGTGGTCTTCCTGCGGGTGCCGCTGCTGCCCGAGGTGGCGGTGGAGGTGGGGCCGGAGGCGGGCCCCACCCGTGAGGTCGTCCGGGGTCAGGCGGTGGCCGTGACCGACCGGATGACCATCGTGCTGGACCGGGGTGGTGAGGTCCGGTTCCTCCCGAACGACCAGGTGCGCGGTCAACGCCTCTGTCCCGACCCCGGGCGGATACCGGTCAGCCGGATCGACGTCTACGGGTGGCACGTCGAGGACACCGCGCTGGACTGGATGATCCCCCGGCAGCCGGTCGACGAGCCCGATCCGCGCTGCGTCGGGCGGGTGCCGGTGGACGGCCCGCCGGCACCGACGCCTCCGCTGCCCCGGTGAGCCGGTGGGGGAGCGGGGCGGCCGGTCCCCGCGCGGCACGGCCGGCCGCGAGGGTCGCGGGGCGGCCCGACCGGCCGCCGCGACGGGACACGCGCATAATGGGTGCTGCCGGCCCTGACGTCGGCGACCGGGCCGCCGACCGTGGCCCGGGCTGGGGAGATGGCGAGGGTACGGTGACGCAGGCGATCCCGAACGTGGCCCGGAACACGCGGCAGCGCGCCGAGGTGCTGACCCTGCTCCGGGAGGTCGAGGGCTTCCACACGGCGCAGCAGTTGCACCGGATGCTGTGCGACCGGGACGCCAAGGTGGGGCTGACCACCGTCTACCGCACCCTCCAACTGCTGGTCGACGCCGGTGAGATCGACTCCACCCGGCTGCCCGGCGGCGAGCAGTTGTTCCGCCGGTGCAGCCAGAGTCGACACCACCACCACCTGGTCTGCCGGTCCTGCGGCCGGGCGGTCGAGGTGGCCGGCCCGGCCGTCGAGCGGTGGGCCGACCAGGTCGCGGCCGAGCACGGCTTCACCGACGTGGGACACACCCTGGAGATCTTCGGCACCTGCGCCCAGTGCGCCCGCTGACCGCCCCGCCCGCCGCGCCCGCCCGCCCCGATCCCGGCCTTCCAGTCCTGCGGGCGTCGCGTCGACCACCTCGGTGAGGCGGGCGAGCACCGCCCGGTTCGCCGGCTCCACCCAGGCCAGCAGCTCCGCATCAGCCCCGGCGGGGACGGCCCTTGAGGTGGCGGCCCAGCTCGCGGGCGATCTCCCGCTGCGCGTCCCGCTCGGCGAGGGTCTGCCGCTTGTCGTACGACCGCTTGCCCCGGGCCAGGGCCAGCTCCACCTTGGCCCAGCCGCCGGAGAAGTACATCGACAGCGGCACCAGGGTCACCCCGCCCTCGCGCAGCTTCTCCAGGATCCGGGCGATCTCCACCCGGTGCAGCAGGAGCTTGCGGGTGCGGCGCGGCGCGTGGTTGGTCCAGGTGCCGTAGCCGTACTCGGCGATGTGCAGCCCGTAGAGCATCAGCTCCCCGTCGCGCTCCTGCGCGAACGCGTCGACCAGCGACGCCCGCCTCTCGCGCAGCGACTTGACCTCCGTGCCGGACAGCACGATGCCCGCCTCGTACGTCTTCAGGACGGTGTAGTCGTGCCGCGCCTTCTTGTTCGAGGCGATCAGCGTGCGGTCGGTCTGCCGGGCGGCGCTCACCGGTGGAGGATATCCGCCACCGCCACTGGCCGTCGCCGGCCGGCTCAGCCGCTCTCGAACGCGCCCCGGTCCACCCGGCCGGTCCTGGCCACGCGACGGACGTCGGTCGCCGGGCCCTCGGCGCCGCTGTCCACCGCGGGGCTGCCGGGCCGCAGGCGGAAGTCGCCGGCCGCCGGGTCGACGAAGCGGGGGTCACCGCCCAGCCGCGCCGCGTCGGCGACCCCGAGCGTGCGGCCGACGAGCAGGTTGTGGTCGAAGCGCACCCGCGTGGACCGGGAGACCGCCGCGGCCGGGCTGGCCGGGCCGGGCACCACCACGTTGTTGACCACTTGCACGTCCCGCGAGTCGGTCACCGCCAGGTCGATGTCGATGTCCGGGTGCGCGGCGTTGCGGTACAGGGTGTTGTTGACCACGTCGACGTGCGCCGTCCGGAACACGTTGATCCCGCGCCCGCCGTTGCGGTAGGAGACGTTGTTCTCCACCAGAGTGCGACCGGCGTACGGGGTCTGGAACAGCGGGGCACCCCGGAAGTCGGTGTTGTCGGTCGACTCCACGATGATGCCGTTGCCGTCGGTGATCTTGCCGGTCCCCACCGAGGGCACCAGGTTCTGGTTGTCGTAGGTGACGTTGCCCCGCACGACCATCTTCACCCCGGTCGAATTATCGGAGTTCCAGGTGTTCTTGACCGAGATGCCGCTGCCGCCCAGGGGCGACCACCAGGCGTTGCGGGCGGCCACGTTGTGGGCGATCGTCACGTGGTCGGCGAACTGGGCGCTGATCCCGTTGAGCGGGCAGTCCGTCACGGTGTTCCCCCACACCACCACGTGGTGCGGACGGCGGGGCGGGTCGGCGTTGCGCAGCTCCGCCACCGACAGGCAGTTGCCGGAGATCGCCGGGTCGGAGGTGTCACCCCGGCGCGCCGCCTCCCGTTGCGCCGCGCTCAGCTCGTCGCGCAGCCCGGTCACCGTGAAGCCGGCCACCGTGACGTACGAGGCGCGGATCCGGATGCCGTTCCAACTCGTGGTGCGGACCACGGGACGGGCGCCGGGCAGGGCCGCCCACGTGATCCACCGGTCGGCCGTTCCGGAGCGTTCGATCGGCAGCACGTCCGGACGGCCGGGCGCGACGTACTCACCGTCGTCGACCAACACCGTGTCGCCGGGCTCGGTGAGCTGAGCCGCCCGTCGCAGCGTCCGCAGCGGTTCCGCCCGGCTCCGGCCGTCGTTGCCGTCGTCGCCACGGCCGGAGACGTACAGGTAGCGACCGCCGTCCCGGGGGGCGAGCTGGCCGGCCGACCAGGTGGGTCCGCCTGTGCCGGCGCCGGCGACGGGGCCGGCCGGTGCGGCGGGCGAGGGGGTCGGCCGCACCGGCGCGGCCGAGGTCGCCGCCGGGACGCTGCCCGGCCGGGTCGGCGCGGTGGCGATCGCGCGCTCGGGCCGTCCCGGCGGGTCGACGAGGATCATGCCGACCGCGAGCACGACGGCGACCACGGCCAGCACCGCGGCGCCGGCCTTGGCCACGGCCGGGCCGGCCGGGCCCGACCCGCCACCGGCCGCGGCGCCGCCGGACGGGCCGGACGCCGCGACCGCGCCGGCCAGCCGTTCGACGACCGCGCCCGCCAGGTCGACCGGCGGCACCAGCAGCGGTACGGCCGCCAGCAGGCGCTCCGGCGGCAGCAGGTCGGCTCCGCCACAGGCGGCGCAGCCGTCGAGGTGTCGGGCGATGCGTTTGCGCCACACCGGTGCGGGCCGGCCGTCCCACCCGCGCAGCAGCGCCCGCAACACGTCGCAGCCGTCCGGCGATCGGACGGCGTCGATCGCCTCGGCGATCAGCCGTGCCGTCCGCAGCCGCTCGCGCAGGCGTTGCAGCCGCACCCGGGTGTGGGCGGGGGAGATGCCGAGCGCCGCCGGCAACTCCGCCCGGTCCAGCGCGTCGGCCTCGGTCAGCCACCACAGGTGCAGCAGCTCACGGTCGTCGGCGTCGAGCCAGCGCGCCCCGGCCGCCAGGTGCCGGCGCTGCCGTGCCATCTCGACCCGGCGTACCGCGTCGTCGTCGGGTCCCGGTCGGCCGGTCGGCAGGTCCTCCGGCCCCTCGTCGGCGCGCCACCGCTGGTCGGCGCCGCGCCGCCCACCGAAGCGGCGGGTCTCCCGGAGCGCGATCGCCACCAGCCACGAGCGGAAGCGGCCCGGGTCGCGCAGCCGGTCCAGCCCGGCGACCGCGCGCAGCATCGTCTCCTGCGCCACGTCCTCGGCGTCGGCCCGATCCAGCGAGCGGGCCGCGACGTTGTAGACCAGCGGCAGGTACGCCCGCAGCAGCGCGTCCAAGGCGGCGCGGTCCCCACCACGGGCGGCGGCCACCAGTCCGTCGTCGTCCGGCCCGAGCCGGCGCCGCCTGTCGTACGCGTCAGTCGTCACGTGACCGGCCCTTTCCGGATCCACCGCCGGGCCACCGGAATGTCGTGGCCCGGCGCGCTGAGAATAGTCGCGGCGGGATCGGGGATGTCGCCGGGCCGGGCGCCCGGCGAAAGCGCGCACGAGTCGGGCGACAATTATGTCGTACCGATTATGAATGCGCGGTCCTCCGGGTGCCGGCGCTCGTCCGGCACCCGGAGGTGAGTGGCCGGTCCCGCCTCAGCCCCGCTCGACCGCGCCGCGGTCCGCCACGCCGGCCCGGGGTCGACGGTGCGCGTCGGTCCTCGGGGCGAGCGTGCGGGTACCGCGGTCGATCGCGGGACTTCCCGGCCGCAGCCGGAAGTCGCCCTTCACGGGGTCGACGAACCGGGGGTCGGCGGTCAGCAGGGCACGGTCGGCGGGTGCCCGGTAGGGACCGACCACCAGGTTGTGATCCAGGCGCACGTTCGTCCCGCCGGCGGACAGCGCGATCTCGCCGGGCCGGGCGACGACGATGGTGTTCACCACCCGCACGTCGGTGCCCCGCACGATGGTCAGGTCACCGTCGATCTCCGGGTGCCAGGCGTTGTGGTACGCGGTGTTGTTGACCACGTCCACGTACGAGCTGTTGAAGACGTTGATGCCCCGGCCGCCGTTGCGGCAGACGATGTTGTTCTCGATCAGCGTCCGCCCGGTGTACGCCCTGCTCGCCCGGGGCGGCCGGTTGAAGTAGTCGATGATGATGCCGTTGCCGTCCTGGACCTTGGTCAGACCGCTGGCGTGGCTCCGGTTGTAGTTCGCGTTGTCGCAACTGACGTTGCCGCGTACGTGGTTGCGGTATCCGGTGTTGCGGTCGGAGTCGAAGTTCCCGTGCAGGGAGATGCCGCTGCCGCCCCACGACGACCGGAACCCGTTGCCGGTCGAGACGTTGTACTCCACCCGTACGTAGTCGGCCAGCTGGGTGACGATCCCGCCCAGCGTGCATCCGCTCACCGAGTTGCCCCACACCTGGACGTGCGTCGGTGGGCGCAGCGGGTTGGCGTTCTTCAGTTCCGAGACGCTGATGCAGCTGTTGGAGACGGCCGGGTCGCTGACGTCGCCGCGGGCGGCGGCGGCGATCTGCGCCCTGCTCAGCTTCCCCTCCATCCCGGTGATCGTGAAGCCGACGACGATGATGTGTGAGGCGTGCACCCAGATGCCGTGGAAGCCGGTGGCCCGGACGGTCGGCCGCGCGCCGGGCAGGGCGGCCCAGGTGATCGGCCGGGCGGCGGTGCCGGAGCGTTCGATGGCGACCACCGTCGGTCGTCCCGGGGCGCTGTACTCGCCGTCGTCGACCAGGACGGTGTCGCCGGGGTCGGTCAGCCGGGCCGCCCGAGCCAGCGTCCGCAGTGGTCGCGCGCGGCTCAGGCCGTCGTTGCGGTCGTCACCCCGGCCGGAGACGTACAGGTAGCGGCCGCCTCGGGTGGGTGGCAACCGGTCCGGACCCCAGGTGGGGCCGCCGATGCCGGCCCCGGCGGTCCGGCCCCCCGGCACCGGCGTCGGCGTCGGCGGCGCGAGCGTGGGCGCCGGCCGGGACGTGGCGGGTGCCGCGGTGGTGGGGCGGGGTCCGGTGACCCCGTCCCCGGTCGGGCTGGCCGCCGCCGACGGGCGGGCCGTCGGGCTTGCCGGCGCGGCGGTCTTCCCGGTCGGGTCGCATCCGGTCAGGACGGTGGCAGCGAGCGCCAGGGCGAGCCCCACCGGGGTCGCCAGGGACCGGATCCGGCGTCGCGCGCCGGACTGTTGAGCCGACATCTGTCGTGCACCTTTCGACGGTTGCTGCCCGGTCGGCAAAAATGGTCGCGACCGGTTGTGTGAGCGCTCAGAAATTAGCTGTGAAGGACTGTCCGGTGCAACTTGGTGGTGATAGTTATGGCGGATTTAAGAAACGCGCCGCGCATTTATCCGCGGACAATTATTAATGGTGTCGGCATGACCGGGTGCACGTGCGGCGACCACGCCGGAGACCTCCGCCCGGACCTGGTCCCAACTGCGGGCGGTCTCGTCGACCCAGTCGGCGAGGGCCCGGCCCTGCGGGGTCACCCGCGTGCTGCGGGTCGTCCGCTCCAACAGCCGGGTGCCGAGCTCCCGCTCCAACCGGCGGATGCGCACCGACAGGGCGGGCTGCGCGATCCGCAGCCGTGCGGCGGCCCTGGTGAAACTCAGCTCCTCGACGACGGCGCGGAACGCCGTCAGATCTCCCCAGTTCACCGCCCGCGCCTCCCGGCCGTACGGCACGTGGATGGGGTCATGTGCTGCTGTGGCACGGTGTCGTCCTCCTGTTCGGCAGGCCCCGGATCGGGCTGACCGGTCCGGAGACCCGCCGTGCCGCGGGTGCGTAACAGAAACCCGCGGATCGGCCGTCCGGCCCACCGGCGGCCTCTTCCGCGGCGGCCGTCCCGTTCCCTGCTGACCTGCCGGCGCTCGGCCGGCGCGGGTGGTCAGCCGGCGCGGCGCAGCCGGTCGGCCAGTTCCCGCACCGCCGCGGCGAACCGCGGGTCGGACTCGCCCGGCCAGTGCCCGCACACCGGTGGCGGCACGCTGTCGCCGGGCGGCGGGACCACGTCCCACGGGTCGCGCAGTCGCCGGTCCACCGACCCGGCCGGCCCGGCCACGGTGGGCGGGTCGCCGAGGCGGTGCGGGCAGAAGATCCAGCCGCCGATCGGGTCGGTGTCCCGCCAGAGGTTCAGCCACCGCCAGCCGACCCGGTCACCCACGTCGCGCAGCACGTCGCCGCCCACGTACGCCGGGAAGAACCGTTCGTAGAGGCGGTGCAGTGGCGACCCGTACGTCAGCAACGCCACCCGACCGCAGACCGACGGGGGCAGTTGCAGCACGGTGGCGGCGAGCAGGACCGATCCGTGGCTGTGCCCGGTGAGCAGCACCCGGTGCCCCTGCTCGACCAGCCAGGTGATCCGCCGGCTCAGCTCCGGCACGGCCCGCTCGGCGTAGCAGGGCGGCGCGAACGGGTGCGTCACCCGGGGCCAGAAGGTGCCCAGGTCCCACAGCACGCCCACGTACCGCCGGAACTCCATCGTCCGGTAGGCGAAGAGCCCGCCGACCAGCAGTACGAGGACGGACCCGGCGATCACGTAGCTGCCCAGCATGATGCCGAACTCGACCAGCCCGGCCGGCACGCCGGTGACGTCCTCGACGACCGGACCCGGGGTCAGCCGCAGCAGGCCGAGGGTGCTGGTCGCCATGCCGAGACCGGCGAGCCACGCGAAGACCACGCCGAGGGACTCCAGCCGTTCGGTGAACGCCGCCCGGGCGACGATCTTGACCACCTGGCGAAGCCGGGGTGCCGCCTCCGGCGGGGCGTGCGGGAAGTCCCGGGCCACCGCATCGGCGGCGGCGCGTCGCCGGGTCGGCCGGGACTGCACCACCATGAACGCGTTGGCCGCCAGCGCGATCACCACCGCCAGGAAGAACCCGAAGATCGCCCACTTGTACGGCAGCGGCGGCCCGGTGGCCAGCCGGTCCGCGGTCGGCGCGTTGCGGTCCAGCAGGTCCGCCACCCGGTACACCAGTTCGGCGGAGAACGCCACCGCCAGCCCGGCGGCGGCGCTGGTCAGAACCGGTGTGCCGTAGCCGCGCCGCGCTCCGCCGTCGGGCTGCCCGAGCCGTTCCCGCAGCACCACGCCCCAGAGCGCGAACAGCAGCACCGTCTGGGTCGCGAAGAGCGTGGCGATGGTGAGCGAGTAGCCGGGCAGGCTTCCGCCGTCGGCCCAGGGCCTCGGGTCGGCCGCCACCAGGACCACCACCAGTACGGTCGACGCGCCGGCCCCGGCCAGCAACGCCCGGCAGAGCAGGTCCACCCGCTGGTGCGGGCCGACCGAGTCGATCAGCGAGTGCAGGCAGACCAGGACGAGGCAGGTCACCAGGATCGCCACGGTCGGCACCAGCAGGGCCGCCGCGGCCACGGATCCGCCACCGGCCAGTCGGGCGGTCAGCAGGGTGAGGTCCAGGGTGGCGAAGGCGGCCGCCACGTGGATCAACCGCAGCCGCCCGACCAGTGGCGCGCCGTCCCACTGGCCGACCGCGCTCAACTGGTGCGAGCCCTCGGTGACCGTCGAGCCGCGGAAGGCGGCGAAGCTGCTGCCCGGCCGGGCGCCGAGCCGCCAGACCATGACCACCGCGGCGACCGGCAGCAGCGACAGCACCGCCAGCCGCAGGCCGACCGGCTGGCCGCCCAGCCAGGACAGCCAGGTCCGCCCGGTGAGACAGCTCGGCGTGGCGAGGCACTTCCAGGCGAGCAGGTCCAGGGCCACGCCGGCGGCGGCCAGCACGTAGAGCATGGTCAGGCTCAGCGCGAGCACCCGGCTCAGGCCCTTGACCGCCCGAGGGTACGTGCGGGTGACCGGGCGCATCCAGGTCGCCACGTTGCAGAGCATGAAAGGCAGAAGGAACACCAGTGACAACGTCCGGACCGCCGTCCCGGAGGGCAGGTCGTTCCACCGGTACGCCTCCAGCACCACCCCGCCCGCCCCGGTCCGCTCCGGGTATCCGCGCCGGACCCGGTAGAACCCGCCGGAGCCGTCCCCGGCCACCTGCTGGACGTTCGGGCGGTCGAGCACCTGTTCGGCGCCCGCGCCGGAGACCCCGTGCACACGCAACTCGACCACGTCCCCGGCCTCGACCGGTTCCACCGACGGTGCTGGTCCTTCCGACATCGACCCCCCGGCAGCCCTCTCGCGGTGGCGCCGACCGGACCACCGCCGCCGCCCGCGCGGCCCGGTGGACTACCCGCTGCGCCGGCCACCAACCCCGGCGGTGTCGGCCGGGTGGGCGGCGGACGGCGGAGGTGGTTTCATGGGCGCCATGGCGAACCCGGCGATCCTCACCATCGACGACGACCCGGTGGTGTCCCGGGCCGTGGCCCGGGACGTGCGGCGGCGCTACGGCGATCGCTACCGGGTGGTGCGGGCCGGCTCCGGCCCGGAGGCCCTCGACGCGCTGCGCGAGATAAAACTCCGCGGCGAGCAGGTGGCGCTGCTGCTCGCCGACCACCGGATGCCGGAGATGACCGGGGTGGAGTTCCTGGAACGGGCGATGGACCTGTTCCCGGCGGCCCGGCGGGTGCTGCTCACCGCGTACGCCGACACCGACGCGGCGATCGACGCGATCAACCTGGTCGACCTCGACCACTACCTGCTCAAGCCGTGGCACCCGCCGGAGGAGAAGCTCTACCCGGTGGTGGACACCCTGCTGGACGCGTGGGCGGCCACCCCCGACGCGGCGTCGGTCGAGCTGCGCGTGGTGGGGCACCGCTGGTCGGCGCCCTCCTTCACGGTCCGGGACTTCCTGGCCCGCAACCTGGTGCCGTACCGGTGGCTGCTCGCCGACGACCCGGAGGGCGGTCGGCTGCTGGCCGCGGCCGGCGCCGGCGAGGCGGACGTGCCGCTGGTGGTGACCGCCGAGGGCAAGGCGGTGGTCGCCCCGACCGAGACGGAGCTGGCCGCGCTGGTCGGGTTGACCGTCGCCCCGGCCGCCGACTTCTACGACCTGGTGGTCGTCGGCGGCGGTCCGGCGGGGCTGGGCGCGGCGGTGTACGGCGCCTCCGAGGGCCTGCGGACGGTGCTGGTGGAACGGCGGGCCACCGGCGGTCAGGCCGGGCAGAGCAGCCGGATCGAGAACTACCTCGGATTCCCCGACGGGGTGTCCGGCGCGCAGCTGACCGACCGCGCGCGCCGGCAGGCGCTGAAGTTCGGCGCGGAGCTGCTGACCACCCGGGAGGTGGTGGGGCTGGCCGACGCCGGGTCGGCCCGGGTGCTGAGCTTCGGTGACGGCAGCCGGATCGCCGCCCACACGGTGGTGCTGGCCACCGGCGTCGCCTACCGGGTCCTCGACGCCCCCGGCCTGGCCGAGCTGACCGGCCGGGGGGTGTTCTACGGCTCCACCGCGACCGAGGCGCCGAGCTGCGTCGACCAGGACGTGTACGTCGTCGGCGGGGCGAACTCCGCCGGCCAGGCGGCGGTGCACTTCTCCCGGTACGCCACCCGCGTGCACATCCTCATCCGGGGTGCCGACCTGACCGCCTCGATGTCGAGGTACCTGATCGACCAGCTGGAGCGGATCGACAACGTGCGGGTGCACCCGCACACCGTGGTGGCCGGCGGGGAGGGCACCGACCACCTGGAACGCCTCACCCTCTGCGACACCCGCACCGGGCAGGCCCGCACCGTCGACGCGTCGTGGCTGTTCATCTTCATCGGCGCGGAGCCGCGTACCGACTGGTTGGACGGCACCGTGGTGCGCGACCGGCGGGGTTTCCTGGTCACCGGGCCGGACCTGGTGGCCGGCGGGCGGCGACCACCGGGCTGGTCGCTGTCCCGCGAGCCGTACCACCTGGAGACCAGCCTGCCCGGCGTGTTCGCCGCCGGTGACGTGCGCGCCGAGTCGGTGAAGCGGGTCGCCTCGGCGGTCGGCGAGGGCGCGATGGCTGTGTCCCTGGTCCACCGCTACCTGGAGGCCCAATGACCACCGCGGATCGGTTGACGCCGGACGAGGTGCGGAGCCTGTTCCTCTTCGAGTCCCTGGACGACGCCCAGCTCGCCTGGCTGGCCGAGCAGGGCCGGGTCGAGCGGCGGGCGGCCGGCACCCTGGTCTACGCCGAGGGGGAGCCGGCGACCTGCTTCTTCGTGCTGCTGCGGGGCACGGTGTCGATGAGCCGGCGGGTCCGGGGCGACGACGTGGAGGTCAACCGCACCGACCAGCGGGGTGTGTACGGCGGGGCCACCCAGGCGTACCTGGACGAGCAGGTCGAGCAGGTCTACCGCAACAGCCTGCGGGCGATCGACGAGGCGGACCTCTTCGTGCTGCCGGCGGAGGACTTCGCGCACGCGGTGCGGTCCTGGTTCCCGATGGCGATGCACCTGCTGGAGGGCCTCTTCTTCGGCATGCGGGACACCCAGACGATCGTCGGTGAGCGGGAGCGCCTGCTGGCCCTGGGCTCGCTGTCGGCGGGCCTCACCCACGAGCTGAACAACCCGGCCGGCGCGGCCGTACGGGCGACCGCGACGCTGCGCGAGCGGGTGGCCGGCATGCGGCACAAGCTGGCCATGATCGCCGACGGCCGGCTCGACGGCCGGGACCTGCACGGCCTGGTGGCGTTGCAGGAGGAGGCGGTGGCCCGGGCGGCGGGCGCGCCGCCGCTGGGCGCGATGGCCGCCGCCGACGCCGAGGACGAGGTGTCCGACTGGTTGGACGAACGCGGGGTGGGCGGGGGCTGGGACCTGGCGCCGACGCTGGTCGCCGGCGGCCTGGACGTGGCGTGGCTGGCCCACGTGGAGGCGGCGGTCGGCCCGGCCGACCTGGAGGCGGCGGTCCGGTGGATCACCTATACGGTCGACACCGAGCTGTTGATGCGGGAGATCGGCGACGCGGTCACCCGGATCTCCGGCCTGGTCGGCGCGGCCAAGCAGTACTCGCAGCTGGACCGCGCACCGCACCAGGTGGTCGACGTCCACGACCTGCTCGACGCCACCCTGGCCATGTTCAAGGGCAAGCTGCCCGCCGGGGTCCGGTTGGTCCGGGAGTACGACCGCACGCTGCCGCCGATCCCCGCGTACCCGGCGGAGCTGAACCAGGTGTGGACCAACCTCGTCGACAACGCGCTGGGCGCGATGGGGGAGAAGGGCACCCTGACCGTCCGCACCGGCCGCGACGGGGAACGGCTGGCCGTCGAGGTGGCCGACACCGGGTCGGGCATCCCGCCGGAGGTGCGTCCGCGCATCTTCGAGCCGTTCTTCACCACCAAGCCGGTCGGCGAGGGCACCGGGCTGGGCCTGGACATCTCGTACCGGATCGTGGTCCGCAAGCACCACGGCGACATCCGGGTGGAGTCCGTTCCGGGCGCCACCGTGTTCCGGGTGCTGCTGCCGTGGCGGGTCGAGCCGGCCGGCTGAGCGCGACACGCCTTCTGGCACACGCGTTCGACACGCCGATCACCCGCAGACACGACCCGACTGCGGACAGTAGGCTCCCGGGGACCGTCGCCGTACGCGGAGAAGGAGCGCCCGTGGAGTCGATGGCCCGCCCCCGGCCCCCGTCCGACGACCCCCGGCCCGGAGGCGAGCCCGCGCCCGGCGCCGCGTCCCCGCCCGGCGGCGAGACGGTGCTGCCGGAGCTGGACGACTCCGACTGGCTGCACCACGCCACCGCCTTCGCGCACACCAGCTTCCGGGCGGTGGCCCGTCGGCTGCCGCGCCTGGTGCGGGAGGCGGTCGGCCTGGCCTGGGCGACCAACCGGCGGGACACGGTCGCCTCGATCGGCCTCAACGTCGCCGCCGGGGTGCTCACCACGTTCGGGCTGCTCGCCACCACCAGCGTCCTGCGTGAGCTGTTCGCCGCCGGACCGACCCCGGACCGGGTGCGGGCCGCCCTGCCGGCGCTGCTGGTGGCCGCCGGCGCGGTCTCCGCCCGGGGTGGCCTCACCATCGCCGCCGGCTGGGCCCAGGCCCGGCTCACCCCGCAGATCAACTACCAGGTCGAGCTGCGGCTGTTCGAGGCGACCACGGCCGTCGACCTGGCCGCGTTCGACGACGCCGGGTTCGCCGAGGAGATGGACCGCGCCCGTGACCGGGGCATGGCCGAGGCGGCGTGGATCGTCGACCACACGGTCAACCTGGTCACCGGGGTGGTGGGCATGGTGGCCACCGCGGTGGCCGTCACCGTGATCCAGCCGCTGCTGCTGCCGTGCCTGCTGCTCGCCGCCGTCCCGCAGGCGATCACCGCGATCCGGATGGCGCGCCGCGAATATCTGGCGATGCTGGCCCGGATCAACCGGCGGCGGCGGATGTGGATGCTCGCCCACCTGATGGCCAACCGGCACACCGCCGCCGAGGTGCGGTCCTACCAGATGCGTGACTTCCTGCTCACCGAGTACCGCACCGTGATGGCCGTGGAGACCCGCGCCCACCTGCGCCTGGTCCGTGCCCAGACCGGCACCCGGGTGACCGGCGCGGCCATCGCCGGCCTGGCCACCTTCGGGGTGTACGCGGTGCTCGGCGCCCTGCTGCTCAGCGGCATGGTGGCGCTCGCCGCCGCCGCCACCGCGCTGCTGGCCCTCCAGTCGGCCCGCACCAGCCTGGGCGTCGCGGTGGTCGCCACCAACTCGCTGTACGAGGACGCGCTCTACTACCAGGACTACCGGGACTTCCTGACCCGTGCCCGGGACCGGGTGACCCCGGGCGGTGGCCGGGCGGCGGCCGGCTTCGACACGATCACGCTGGACCGGGCCAGCCTGCGGTACCCGGACACCGACCGGCCCGCCGTCGACCGGGTCAGCCTCACCGTGCGGCGCGGGCAGGTGATCGCCCTGGTCGGGGAGAACGGCTCCGGCAAGACCACCCTGGCCAAACTGATCGCCGGGCTCTACCGGCCCACCGACGGCGTCATCCGCTGGGACGGGGTGGACACCCGGGAACTGGACCCGCACTCCACCGCCGCGCACGTCGCCGTGATGACCCAGGACTGGTGGAAGTTCCCCTTCACCGCCGGGCAGAACATCCGCATCGGCCGGCACGACCGCGGGCCCGACCGGCCCGGACCCAGCGTCCGGGAGGCGGCCCGTGCGGCCGCCGCCGACGAGATGATCGACGGCCTCCCGTACGGCTACGACACGCTGCTGGCTCGGGAGTTCCGCGACGGCCAGGACCTCTCCGGCGGACAGTGGCAGCGGCTCGTCGCCGCCCGGGGTCTCTACCGGGACGCCGCCCTGCTGATCTGCGACGAGCCGTCGGCCGCGCTGGACGCCCGGGCCGAGCACGCCCTGTTCGGGCACCTGCGCCGCCGGCCCGACCGGGCGGTCGTGCTGATCACCCACCGGCTGGCCAACGTCCGGCACGCCGACCGGATCTTCGTGATGGACGCCGGCCGGCTGGTCGAGGCGGGCAGCCACGACGAGCTGATGGCCGCCGGCGGCCTCTACCGGGAACTGTTCGACCTCCAGGCCAGCGGCTACCTCGCCCGCGCGCCACACCCCGACGACACCGTCCCGTGCTGAGGGTCCCCGCCGGCACGCCCGCGGTCCGCCGCCAGAAATCGCACTCGCGGCGCGCCGCCGGCCGGGCGAGAATGCGGGCGTGGAACACCGCGCGATGGTACGGCTGAGCAAACGCATGTCCCTGGCGCTACGCCACGAACCCGGCCGCTTCGGTCTGACGCCCGACCGGGCCGGCTGGGTGCCGCTCGCCGAGTTCCTCGTCGCGCTGCGGATCGACCGCGCCGACCTCGACGTGGTGGTCGCCGGGAACGACAAGCAGCGTTTCGCGGTGGCTCTCGGACCCGACGGCGCGGAGGTCATCCGGGCCAGCCAGGGCCACTCGATCCCGGTCGACCTGGGGTTGGCGCCCGCGTCGCCGCCGGAGCGGCTCTACCACGGCACCAGCGCGGCCAACCTCGACTCGATCCGCGCCACCGGCCTGCACCGGGGCGGCCGGCACCACGTCCACCTGTCCGTGGACGTCGACACCGCGCGCCGGGTGGGCGCCCGCCGGTCGGGGGCGACCGTCGTGCTCACCGTGGACGCGGCGGCGATGAGCCGCGACGGCCACGTCTTCCACCGCAGCGCCAACGGCGTCTGGCTCACCGACGCCGTGCCGTCGGCCTACCTGACCGGGTGAGCTACACCGGGCTCAGGCACCGGCGGACCTCAGCCGCGTCCGCGGGACAGGAAGTCGGCCAGTACCCGGGTGTGGGTGGAGAAGGCCAGCTCGGTCGGCTCGGTGAGCACCAGCCACTCGGTGGCCTCCTCGGTGGGCGCCGACGGCGGCAGGCCCTCGGCGGGCCGCTCCGGCAGCTCACCGAAGACCATCATGGTGCCGCCGGCCGGCGCGCCGTGCACCGCGAACAGCCGGGCGTCGTCGGCGTCGGCGAGCAGGCCGGTCTCCTCCCGCAGTTCCCGGACCAGGGCGTCGCGCCACTCCTCGCCGTACTCGACGAAACCGCCGGGCAGCGCGAGCTGGCCGCGCGCCGGCTCGATGTCCCGGCGTACCACGACCACCCCGAGGCCGGCGGCCGTGCGGACCGGCAGCACCGCGACCGCGACGGGCGTCGGGTTGCGCCAGACGGTCTGCCCGCAGGCGGCGCAGACCCGCGGCCACCCGGCCCCGGCCGGGTAGGCCGCGCCGCAGAAGGAACAGTGCGAGTACGCCACGCCGGTCATGCCGCAGCACGTTACCGGGCGGGCGGCCGGACCGCCGGGCGGTGACCGCCGGGTTCCCGTCGCCCGGGACGGCAGGGCGCGGCCCGCCGGGTCGGCGTGGCCCGGCCGTCCGGTGGTGGCCCGCCGGGGTGGTCCCGGCGGGCCACCGCGCCGGGTCAGGCCGCCGGTTCGCCGGTGTAGAAGGCGGTGGTGCGCTCGGCGGCGGCCCGGGCCGCGGCCTCGTCGGTGCCGGCGGCGACACTCGCCTCGTACCACGCCTGGCTGCTGCGGGTGATGTAGTCCTTCCCCTCCGCCGAGGCGGTCCAGGCGGCGGCCTGCTCCGGGGTGACCCCGCTGCCGTCGGCGGCGAGGTGGCTGGCCAGACCGAGCAGCCCCAGGTCCCAGCCGACGCCGACCGCGCCCGGACCGAACTGGTCCCAGAACTCCTGGGCCACGTTCGCGACGTGGTCGAGCTGGAAGCGGGTACGGCCGTCGTCGACCGGGGTCAGGGTGACCTCGATCCAGCTCACCTCGCCGCCCATCTCCCAGGTGGCGGCGAAGCTCTTCGGCGGGTCGCAGCGCTCCACGGTGCCGCCGGCGTTGCCCTCCAGCTGGTACTTCCCGTGCAGCCGCAGGTCGCCGGTGACCGGCAGGAACCAGCGGGGGATGCGCTCGGCGTTGGTGCAGGCGTCCCAGACGTCCTCCAGGGGCGCGTCGTAGGTCTGGCTGATGGTCATCACGCGGGCCTCGCCGGCCTCCAGCGTGCGGGTGCCGAGCTGCCGGCGGATGGCGCTGACCTGGCTGGTGGCGTCGATCATGGTTGGTTCCTCTCCTCGGGCGCGGCGGCGGGCGGGGTGCCCGTACGCCGTTCGCGGCGGCCCCGCGCGAGTTCGGTCACGAGGGCCTGCAACGGGTTGGTCCAGAACAGGCGGAAGTGGTCGAGCCACTGGTCCACCTCGCGCAGCGGTCGGGCGTCGACGGCGTAGAGCCGCCGGGTGCCGGCCGCGCGTACGGTGGCGAAACCGTTGTCCCGCAGCACCTTCAGGTGCTGGGAGACGGCGGGTTGGGAGATCCCGAACTCGGCCCGGACGACGTCGGCGAGCGCGCCGGCGGTCATCTCCCCGTCGGCGAGCAGTTCCAGGATCCGCCGGCGCACCGGGTCGCCGAGCACATCGAAGGCGTGCACCGGACAGTTATATCAGGCCAAGCTTATTTAAGCGACAACTGATCGGTGGTGTCGAGCACCTCGGCCGCCGCCCGCTCGCCGGCCTCGATCGCGCCGTCCAGGTACCCGGCCCACCGGGTCGCCGTCTCGGTGCCCGCCCAGTGCACCCGGCCCACCGGCCGGCGCAGCTCCGGCCCGTACGCCCGCCACGCCCCGACGGTCAGTGCCCCGCAGAAACAGCCCCGGGTCCACGGATCGGCCGACCAGTCGTACTCGACGACCTCGTCCGGACGCCCCGCCGCCGGGCCGACGATCGCCACCAGCGCGTCGAGCAGCGCCTCCCGACGGGCCGGCGGCGACAACCGGCGTAGCGCGGTGGCCTCGGCGCCGTAGCTGAACGCGGTCAGCACCCCGCGCGCCGAACCCGGGGTGCCGTTGTCCACCGTCTCGGTGACCGGGCCGTCGGCGCAGGTCGCCACGCCCGACCGGCCGTCGGCACGCCAGAACGGCTCCGGGTATACCGCGTGCACCTTCACCGCCGACCCCATCGGCATCCGCTGGTTCAGCCCGTCGCGCAGGGCGGGCAGCGGCGGGTCGTACCGGATCCGACCGGCCAGGGCCGGCGCCACCGCCACCACCACCGCACCGGCGGTCACCACCTCGTCGTCGGTGCGGACGGTCACCCCGGTGCGGTCCTGGACGATCGCGTGCACCGGCGCGCCGCACCGGACGGTGTCCGGGCCGAGCGCCGCCGCGAGCGCGTCGGCGAGCACCCCCGGACCGCCGACCAGGCGATCCTGCTGCGCCCCGCCGGCCATCGCCAGCAGCATCGCGCTGCCACCGCCGCTGCGCAGATAGAACAGCAACTGCAACATCGAGATCTCGGCCGGCGCGGCGGCCAGCAGACCACCGGCGAGCTGCCGACCCAGGTAGCGGGCGGTCACCGGGTCGGGCGCGGCCCGCGCCAACCAGTCCGCGACGGTCCGTCGGTCCCAGGCCTCCGCCCGCGCCGCCGCCCACGGCGCCGCCGGATCGACCCCCTGGGCGTACGCGTCGAGCAGCGCCAGCACCGCACCGGTCGGCGCGGGCGGCTCGGCGTACCGGCGGCCGTCCCACAGCACCGTCGGCGTCCCGTGCGCGGCGGACGGGAAGGTCGCCAGCCCGTACCGGGTGACCAGCGCGCGGACCCGGTCCTGGGTGGGACCGATCCACTGCGCGCCCAGGTCCAGTTGGGTCCCGTCGGGCAGCCAGCGGGTCAGCACCCGCCCACCGACCCGGTCACGGGCCTCCAGCACCCGGACCCCGGCGCCGGCCCGCTTCAACGCCAGCGCCGCGGCCAGCCCGGAGAACCCCGCGCCGACCACCACCACGTCGGTACGCACCCGGCCCGCCTACCCGGCCCGGGCGGAAAAAGTCCCGGCGCGGTGTCGATCCGGACCCGCGGCGTTCGTGTGGAGGATGAGAGGCCGGCGTACGGTCGGCCAGCACGCCAGGAGGAGCCATGCGGCAGTACCTGATCAGCATCCACCACCCCGCCGGCGCGGGGATGCCCGACCCGGAGTTCCTGGCCGGGGTGATGCGCGACCTCGGCCAGATCCGCCGGGAGCTGGAGGACTCCGGGTGCTGGGTCTTCGGCCAGGGCCTGCACGACCCGTCCACCGCCACCGTCCTGCGGCCGAAGGGTGACGACGTGCTGGTCACCGACGGGCCGTTCGCCGAGGGCAAGGAGTACCTCGGCGGCATCACCATCCTCCGGGCGCCCGACCTGGACGCCGCGCTGGAGTGGGGCCGCCGGTACGCGCTGGCCACCACCCTGCCGATCGAGGTGCGTCCCTTCCAGGGCGAGGCCTGACGGTGCCCGACACCTCCGTGCCGGGCGGCGAGCCGCCCGGCGCCGGGGTGCACGCGGTGGAGGCGGCGTTCCGCGCGGAGTACGGCCGCGCGGTCGCCGTCCTGACCCGCCTCCTCGGCGACATCGATCTCGCCGAGGAGGCGGTGCAGGAGGCGTTCGCGGTGGCGGCGGCCCGCTGGCCGGTGACCGGCACACCGCCGAGCCCGGCCGGGTGGATCATCACCACCGCCCGGAACCGTGCCCTGGACCGGCTGCGCCGGGAGGCGTCCCGGGACCGCCGGCACACCGAGGCCGCCCTGCTGCACGCCTGTGACGTACCGGCCGAGGAGGGCCCCGTGCGCGACGACCGGCTCCGCCTGATCTTCACCTGCTGCCACCCGGCGCTCGGTCCGGCCGCGCGGGTCGCACTCACCCTGCGCCTGCTCGGCGGCCTGGGCACCCCGGAGATCGCTCGTGCCTTCCTGGTGCCCGAGGCGACCATGGCGCAGCGCATCGTCCGCGCCAAGGCCAAGATCCGCGACGCCGGCATCCCGTACCGGGTGCCCCGCGACGCCGACCTGCCCGACCGGCTGCACGGCGTCCTCGCCGTCGTCTACCTGATCTACACCGAGGGGCACACCGCCAGTTCCGGACCGCGGCTGGTCCGGGACGAGCTGTGCGCCGAGGCGGTCCGGCTGGGCCGGCTGCTGGTGGAGCTGATGCCGGACGAGCCGGAGGCCCTGGGGCTGCTCGCCCTGATGCTGCTCACCGAATCCCGCCGCCCGGCCCGCACCACCGTCGACGGCACGCCGGTGCCGCTGGACGCGCAGGACCGGACGAGGTGGGACGCCGCGCTCGTCGCGGAGGGTCAGGCCCTGGTCCGCCGCTGCCTGCGGCGCGACCGGCCCGGCCCGTACCAGATCCAGGCCGCGATCGCCGCGGTGCACAGCGCCGCGCCGCGCGCCGCCGACACCGACTGGGGCCAGATCCTCGCGCTGTACGACCAGCTGACCGTCCTCGCCCCCGGGCCGGTGGTGGCACTGCACCGGGCCGTGGCGCTCGCCGAGGTGGCCGGCCCGGCGGCGGCGCTGGCCGTCGTGGAGGGGTTGCCGCTGGACGGGTACCACGTCTTCCACGCCGTACGGGCCGACCTGCTCCGGCGGCTGGGCCGCAGCGAGGAGGCGTCGGCGGCGTACCGGGCAGCGGCCGCCCGTACCGACAACGCGACCGAGCGGGCCTTCCTGACCGCCCGCGCCGTCCCGCCCCGGTGACCCGCCTCGGTGGGGGCGTCAATGTGAATCGTGGACAGTTTCTGTTCCGGCGGGACGGTAACTGTCCAAGATCTGCACGCACAGACGCCGCTGGCCGGCACCCGGCTTCGGGTGCCGGCCAGCGGCCTTGTTCCCCCTTACGAGGAAAGCTTGTCAGTTGTTCCAGTGCTCGGCGACGAGGTCGGCGGCCTGCTGCTCCCACTGGGCGTAGTGGTCGGGGTAGGCCGACACCTGCACGGTCTGCGCGGCCTCGGTCAGCGGCATGTCCTGCCACCCGTCGACCTGCTTGAGGCCCTTGAGGAACGCCAGGGTGGAGTACTCGGGGTCGGTGATCTGCTCCACCGTGCCCCAACCGGAGGACGGGCGCTGCTGGAACAGGCCCTGCGAGTCGTGGTCGTTGC
>NZ_RBAK01000005.1 GCF_003626595.1 Micromonospora endolithica
GCCCAGAGCTGGGGCGTCACTGACCTCCACGACGGCCACAAAGCCGTCTGGGTCCGGCTCGCACCAATCAGACCCGACCATCAGCCCCGCGTCACCCGCCAACCACGGACACACACCATCAAACCTGGTGTCGGAAAGCTGGCGCGACGAAGACGCCGCGCCGCGACAACGTCCCCCTGGACGATCAGCGAACGCCGCTTGTCAGAGTCGACGACGTCGGATCATCATCACTCGGACGGCGGGCTGCGCGTGGCAGGCCTGCCCGCCGCGGCTGGAAGGGAGTGCACGATGACGGTCGGCGCGCCAGCAGGCCCGGGCAGCGGCACCGGAGCGGCCTGGCACTGGATGACCGGCGGACTGCCCCGGCAACGACGCCGGCGCCCACCGGAGCAGATCCGCGCGTCCCGGCTGGAGACCATGCCGCCGATGACCCCGTTGTCCGACCGGCGCTGCGCGCGGCCCACGCCGCGCTCTGCACGCTCATCGCCGCACATGTCGCTGCCAGCACCACCGCACGAGGCTGCGCAGGCGATCCGGCGTCGGACGCCACCAGCGCGCGGAGGGCGCGACATGGCATCGGCGCTGCTGCTCACCCGTGCTGCGCTCGTCGTGGTCGTCGTGATCTGCGCATGTGTCGCCTCGTTGGTGATGGCTGCCATGCTGCGCTAAGCCATCTGCACCATCCCTGTGCCCGAGCAAGTAGCCTGCCAGGTCGAGCCGCCGCACCCTGGCAAGGGTTACCGCAGACGGATTCGCCGCAGGCCCACCCGGCCTCGACCGTCAACGCCCACCTCCCTCGCATTGGGCCGGTCCGTACTCGCCGACGTGACGGGCTTTTGTGGGGCAGCGCGTGTCCCTTACGGTCGCGCGCGACGACTGAGTGGGTGGGTGTCTGGCGGGACGCTGCGCGGCGGCCCAGCACCGCCAGCAGGCCAAGGCTGACCAGTGACAGGACCCATTGCGCCAGAAGCTTTTGGATGCCGTCCCAGACCGCGTGCAGTCCGACCGCTACCGCGAAGGCACACACGAACCCACCCACGGACCTGCTCCGCCAGCCCGCCAGAGCGCGGCTGCTGTCAATCCCGTCCAGGAGGCATGCACGCCGGGACAGAGCAGTCCACGGACGAGCAGGATCTCCATCAACGCCTGGATATCACCGCGGCTGTTGATTAATGCGGCCACGGCATAGTCCATCGTCTTGAAGACCGCGACCCCGGCGCCGAAGGCGACGCCGAGAACCAGACCCTCCGCCATTGGTCCCTGTCCGGTTTCCCGCCGCCGGTGGCCGGGTTGGCCAGTGGGCGGGGCATGAGTTCCAGAGCGAATGAGTTGAGGGAGCGGCGCGGGTGCTGTGGCCTGGCCGGGGTGCCGGCTACCTGCGACTGCGTACCTCGGGGCGCCCGGGTTCAGGGCATGAGGTGGTGGACGATGGCGGCCGGGCAGGGCGCGTGGTGCAGCAGGGCGAGGCTGGTGGAGCCGAGGAGGATAAAGCCGCCTCGGGCCGCGGGCGCCGACGACGAGGAGTTCGGCGTCGGCGTCGGCGAGGATGCGGGGTTCATCACGCAGGTGTTGTTCGTCGTTGATGCCCCGGCGGGTTGCCAGGCGTAGTTGGCGCGCCGGGGCGCGGCACGCTGGAAGGCTTCGCCGAAGGCGAACCCGATGGCGTGGTCGTTGGTGGGTGAGCCGTCGACGCCGACGATGACGGGGCCGGTGCGGTCGGTGTCGCCTTTGACGATGAGGACGGAGCAGGTGGCATGGGTGGTGGTCTGCCCGGCGACGGTGCCGATGAGCAGGCCGGTGAAGTTGCCGGGGCCGCGGGCGCCGATGACGATCATGTCGGCGGTGTGGGATTCGGCGGTGAGCATCTTGGAGGGGGCGCCGGTGACGACGACGCCGGTGACCTCGAGGCCGGGCTGGGCCGTCGCGGCAGTGTCGGCGGCATGCTCGACGATCACGTCCGCCTGGTTGCGCAGTCCGGCCTCGGGTGGGCCGTGTTCGGGTGGATCGAGGGGCACGTGGAACAGGGTCAGACGAAAGCGTGGACGATGCGTAGGGGCGCATGTCGCCAGGCGGCCTCGGGGGCGGCGTAGCGGACGGCGCGGGAGTGCGTCGTCGGAGCCGTCCACGCCGACGACGATGGGTGCGCGGATGGTGGTCATCGATTCTCCCGTGGTCGTCGTGAGGGTGGCTGCCCGCCGTTACGGTGAGCCGGTTCGGTTGGTGGTACGGCGCGAAGGATTCGTAGCAGGAGGGCGCCGACGACGTAGGCGGACAGGGCGATGGTGGGGATGCCCAGGGGGGCGGGTTGGGTGCGGGGCAGGAGGCTGTTATCGAGCAGCCCGAAGGACACCGCAGCCATACCGGTCACGGCCAACATCAGGCGGGGCGCTGGCCGGGCCAGCGCGCCGGCAGCGAGGGCGGGTAGCCAGCGGGGTCGGTGGCGTGGAGTTCGGACACCGCGGATCTCGATGGGGCCAAAGAGGGCGACCAGGACGGCGAGGACGGTGGTGAGCATGGTCAGCCAGGGCAGCCGCCACGCGAACCAGGCTGCGCTGCCCGCGGTGGGGGTGGGCAGGACGTCGAGGGTGTGCAGGGCGGCGGTGAGCAGGATCGCGGCGGTGATGTGCCACAGGAAGACGGTGAGGATGACCGCGTTGACCGCGATGACCACCATCCAGGGTCGGGTGCGGTGCAGCCACCGCTCGGCGCGGCGGCGTGTCAGCAGGGCGACGGCGAGCTGCACCGTGAGGAGGGCGAGCAGGGCGAGGCTGGGTGGGGACATGTTGTGCAGCCGTTCCCCCGGCACGTTGATCATGCTGACCGGGTACGGCCCGGGCACGGTCAGCACCACCAGCACGACCGCACCGCCGGCCAGCATGGCCCACAGGACGCGGGGCCGGGTGGGGAGGCGTCCGTCGCGCCAGAAGAAGCCGACCTGGTGGATGGCCAGCCATCCGAACAGGAAACTGCCGTTGCCCCAGGCCTCTTGCCCGGACAGGCGGGCGAGATCCCCGGCGGCGACGAGGAGAAGCAGGACTACGGGTACGGCGGCGCCGTAGCGGCGGTGCAGGACCCACATCAGTGGAGTGAGGGTGACCACGATCAGGTAGACGGCGAGGAACCACAGCGGGATGGCGGCGAACCACACGACCAGCCGCACTCGCTGTGGGTCGGCCTCCAGCAGGCGGGCGATGCCGGCGCCGGCGGCGAGAACCGCCACGAGGGCGGTGGTGGGGCGTACCAGTCGGGCGGCGCGGTGCACCAGCCAGTCCCCGGCGCGCTGGCCCTTGCGGCGGGCGGAGGTGAGGGAGGCGGCGTTGGCGTAGCCGCCGACGAGAAAGAAGATGGGCATGACCTGCACCAGCCAGGTGATTGGGTACGCCCACCGCAGGTCCGGCAACGCAGAACGGCCGGTCAACTGCCCGTCCTGGTATCCGACGACGGTGACCAGCCAGTGCCCGAGCACGACGGCGGTGATGGCGACCGCGCGCAGCAGGTCGACGAACCGTTCCCGCTCCGGTGGCGTCCGCTCGGCCAGGCGCCGCACACCGACCAAGGGCTTCACCCCTGTCAGCGCACGACCGGTCCGGCATCGCCGCTGGAGCGTCCGGTGGCGGACACCGGCTGCCGTGACGCGGGCTCGTAGCCGCCGGGCAGATCGTGCAGGTCGGGCAGTGGTACCTCGATGCCGGCGGGCGGCAGGGTGCGCCGACGGTGGCGGGCTGCCGCGGCGAGGGCCGCGGCGGCGATCGCCGCGCAGGCCAGGTGGAGGGGGCGGGCAGTGACCGGGCGGCGGGATGAGCGGCGCCAACGGTTCATGATTGGATGCCTTTCGGTGGGTTGGTTGGATGCGGGGCCGTATGCCGGCTCGCGGATGCGGTTGGCATCGGTGGGCTGCTTGTCAGTGGCCGCGGTAGAGGATGTCGATGTCGGCGGCGTAACGCTCGGCGACCACCTCGCGTTTGACCTTCAGCGTGGGGGTGAGTTCGCCGTCGGCCTCGGTGAGGTCGCGAGGCAGGATGCGGAAGGTCTTGACCTGTTCAGCTTTGGACACGGTGCGGTTGGCGCGGTCCACAGCAGTCTGGATGTCGGCGCATAACTGTGGGTCGTCCCGCAATTGGGCCACGGTGGCGTCCGGGCGACCGTTGGCGGTGCGCCACCGCTGCCAGGCCTGCGGATCGATGGTGACCAGCGCGGCCACGTAGGGGCGTCCGTCGCCGACGAGCATGCATTGGCTGATCAGCGGATGGGCGCGGACGGCGTCCTCGATCGGTGCGGGGGCGAGGTTCTTGCCCGCGGCGGTCACGATGATCTCCTTCTTGCGGCCGGTGAGGCGCAGGTAGCCGTCGGGGTCGAGGCTGCCGAGGTCACCGGTGCGCAGCCACCCGTCGTCGGTGAACGTGGCACGGGTCGCCTCGGCGTTGTTCCAGTAGCCGGGAAACACCACGTCCCCGTCAACCTGGATCTCGCCGTCGTCCGCGACGCGGATCCGCACGCCCGGTAGGGGCCGGCCGACGGTTCCGATGCGCTGCGCGTCGGGCAGGTTCGCCGTCAACGCCGGCGACGTTTCGGTCAGGCCGTAGCCTTCCAGCACCGTGATGCCCGCTCCACGGAAGAAGTGCCCCAGACGCTCACCCAGCGGCGCCCCACCGACGATCGCCATCTGGCACCGCCCGCCCAGAGCGGCCCGCAGCTTGCGGTAGGCCAGCGCGTCGAACAAGGAGTGCGCCAGCCGCAGCAGACTCCCTGGTCCCCGTGGTGTATCCAGGGCGCGGCTGTAACGTACGGCGATCTGGTCCGCAGCGGTGAACAGCCATCCGCGATGGGCGTCCTCGGCCTTCTGCCGGGCCCGGTTGTGCATCTTCTCGAACACCCGCGGCACCGCCAGGATGAACGTCGGCCGATGCTGGCGCAGCTGATCGAGGACCCCGGCGATGTCGGAGCTGTGCACCATCGTCGCCCGCGTCTGCACCATCCCCACCTGGATCAGTCGGGCGAACGCGTGCGCCAGCGGCAAGAACAGCACCGTCGACGCCCCTGTGTGCAGCAGCTGCGGCAGCACCGACACCGCAGCGGTCACGTCACAGAAGATGTTGCGGTGGGTCAGCACACAGCCCTTCGGCCTGCCGGTCGTGCCACTCGTATACACGATCGTGGCCACATCCGCGCCGCCCACCCGCCGGCGGCGCGCGTCGACCTCGCTGTCGGCGACGCTGCTTCCCTGCCCGGCCAGGGCGATCAGCCCACCGGCGTCGATCTGCCACGTCACACGCAGCGCGGGCAGACGCTCGCGCAGCCCGGCGACGGTGGCCGCGTGTCCGGCGGTCTCCACCACGCAGCCGACCGCACCGGAGCCGGCGAGGATCCACTCGATCTGCTCGCCGCTGGCGGTGTCGTAGATCGGCACCGTCGCCGCACCGACCGCCCAGAGGGCGTAGTCGACCAGGGTCCACTCGTAGCGCGTGCGGCTAATCAGTGCCACCCGGTCACCCTGCTCGATGCCGGCGGCGAGAAACCCGCGGGCGAGCGCGTGGACATCGTCGCGGAACGCCGCGCAACTCACCAGCGAAGCCGCCCCCCGTCGGGCCCGCTGCACGGGCCAAGACCGCGGATCCGGGTCCGGGCGGAGAAACTGCACCGCCTCCGGATCCTGCTCGGCGTTGTCCCACACCACCTCGGCCAGCCCCGGCACCCGCTCCCCGGTGAGCACCGGCTGCACTGCGACGTCCTGCATGCCATCCCCCGTCAGGTCATGACCGGGCCCGCGATGCACGTCATGCCCGTGAGGGCCATCATGCCGCCGTCAGGTGTGGCGGTGACGGCGTTCGGCGGAACGCGCCCCGCCCCGACGGGTACCTCCACGCGCGGGTGTCTGCCTCTCGGCCAGGAGGCAACCAACGAAGCCCGCGGCTAGGACGACCGCCACGACGCCGAGGTCGACCGCCACCGGAGGACGACCCACCGGCGTCTCCGACAGCATCAACTCCACCCCGGCGAGGACCGGCAGCACCGCCAGCGCGGGTCGCAGGTAGCGAGAGCGGCGGATCAGGACTGCCAGACCGAAGTACAGGCTGTGCAGACCGAGCACTGCGAACGCGTTCGCCGTCCACCATGCAGTGGGCCGGCTACCTCACCGAACTCCGTAACCGGGATGGAGGACGGGGTTCATGGTCTGCTCCGACGGCCTCAAGGCATGATCGACGCATCGAACAGGTCTGGCCAGAGGCGGTGCACCAACAGTGCGTCGCCCACTTGGTGCCGGCCAGCCTGCGGTACACCAACCGCAAGGACTGGCAGAAGATCACCCCCGCGCTACGGGAGATCTTTACCGCCCCCACCGTCGCGGCAGCGGAGGCCCGGTTCGAGACGTTCGCCGCCGAGTTCGGCAGCCAGTACCCGGCCGCGATCCGGCTCTGGCGGACCTCCTGGCCGCAGTTCATGCCCTTCCTCGACTACGACCACGAGGTCCGCAAGGTCCTCTACACCACCAACATCATCGAGAGCCTCAACGCCCGGTTCGCCAAGCCGCCCGCCGCCGCGGGCACTTCCCGACCGAGCAAGCCGCCATGAAGATCCTCTACCTCGTCGTCCAGCAGAATCGCCGGGTTGGTGGGAGCATCACCGGCCGGGTCTACGGTTGGGCCAAAGCCCTCAACGCCCTGATCCTCACCTACGGCGACCGGATCACCATCTAACAACCTCGATCACACCACAGGCCCAAACACGGAAAACGACACACTCCCTAGCCGAGGAAGCGCAGCATGGGCGCAAGAGCGATCAAGCGTCGCGTCTGTCGACAGATCGATGACGGCAAGGTAAGGCAAACCGGTGGTTTCGGCGGCGGCGACCCGCGACCTTCGTGGTAGTGCGACGATGTTGATCGCGGGCGACTAGGGGTCCGCGCTGCCGTGATCAGTCGAAGAGGGCCGGTAGGTGCGCGACGGTGACGGCGAGGCCCAGGGCCTTACTGGTGGGATTCTTGCGGTGTTGTGAAGATCGCGATGAGTTCTCCGATGGAGTGGTCGCGTTCGGCGGGGTGGCGGAAGGGCCCATCTTGGTTGATGGTGTATCGGTTGCGGCGCCCGACCCGTTGTCGGGTCAGGTACCCCTCTGCTTCGAGGTCGGACACGATGCTCTGCGCGGCGCGTTCGGTGATGCCGATCGCCTGGGCGGCGTCGCGCAGGCGAGCTTCCGGGTCTCGGGCCAGCGCCAGCAGCAGGTGCCCGTGGTTGCTGAGGAAGGTCCACGTGGGTCGGGTGTCGGTTTCGGGCATCGGATCAGGATAGTTGGTGGGTGACCTTGACGGTCGCCTCTGGACGAGAAGCAACGATCTGTGTTTCGCGTATTGCTCCTCTTCTTTCTGGGTATGGTCAACTGGTGGTGGTGCCGCTGTTGCATGACGTGCCGGCCAGCTTGGCCACTCTGCACGGCAAGCAGTGGCCGCTTCGGCCGTTGTTTGCCCGCTGGCTCGGCTTACGTCTGCGGGTGGCCGCGATCGACACCGACTCGTTCGGCACGTTCACCGGGGAGGTGCCCCGGTCGGGTTCGGCCCGGGAGACCGTGATCCGGAAGGCGCGTGCGGGGATGGCGGCGTCCGGCTGCCGGGTCGGGCTGGCCAGTGAGGGAAGCTTCGGTCCGTATCCCGGTACGCCGTGGCTTGCTGCCGATGTCGAGTACGTCGCCTTCGTCGATGACCGGTTGGGCTTGACTGTGGTGGAGTCGGTTCTGAGTGCGGAGACGAACCACGGTCACGTGGTGACCGACGGACGTGATCTCGGCTCGTTGTTGGCGTTTCTTCGGCGGTGTGGGTTTCCGTCGCACGCCGTGACGGTGCAGCCGGCTACCGGCGGCGGTCGGCCCGTGAAGGGCGTCCACCGGCTCGGTGAGTTGATCAGCACGGTTCGCGACGCCGCGCGGTTGAGCGCTGACGGTCGTGTGAGGGTCAGCGCGGATCTCCGTGCGCACGTGAATCCGAGCCGGATGCGGGTGATCGCCGCAGCCGGGCGCCGGCTGGCTGAACGGCTGGCGACGCCGTGCCCGGCGTGCGCGATGCCAGGATTCGGTCGTGTCGAGACGGTGATGGGGCTGCCGTGCGAGGCCTGCTGGTGTCCCACGGACCAGGTGGCGACGGTGGTCAGGTGCTGCGTGTCGTGCCCGTACACCGCGCGGACGGAGCGTACTGGCGGCGCCGACCCGAGTGTGTGCGAGCGGTGCAATCCGTAGTGACGGTCTCAGCGGTGGCTGGCGCGGTGGGTATCGTCGAGTGTCACGGGTCGGATGAGCTCACTCCTGTCCTGCCAGCACAGACCGACCAGGTAGCACCGCCGGGCTGAGACTGCGGTAGTCAGGATATTCGAGCGTTTCCGCAGCATCGCGGCCGTGTGGCGAATCCGGGTGTCGGGTGTGCTGCCGGGTAGGCGGCAGACGTCGTGGCCGAGGATGATCACCAGCGCGGCGTTCATCTGCTCGATGGCGTACTCAAGGCTTGCGAGCACGGCCGGACCGATGGCGAGGCCGGCGGTGCGCACCGTGTACAGCTGTGCTCCGGTGAAGAGGCTGTCGATGTCCGCGTGCGGGTCGGAGCAGGCGAACAGTGCCGCCGGGCGGTCGACGGCAGAATCCCGTTGGCGGTCAGGTGGCAGGAGCGGGTGGAGATCCACGGGCGGAAAGACCGCGTCGGCCCGAGACCCGGCCATCGAGGCGATCGGTAGCTCGGTCGGCGGTCGGCGGTCGCGGGTGGCCGAGGCCGGCCACGGCCGGAGCGGGGTGCAAAGTCGCATCAGTCTTCGCCCTGGGCGCGGGTGTAGCCGGGCTGTCCGTCGATGGTGAGCAGCCGTTCGACGTGGCAGATGTCGAAGTGGTGGGCGATGCGGCGTTGCAGGTCAATGATGTTCTGCCAGTGCAACGTGGTGTGCGGGTTGGTCAGGACGAAGCGGCAACGGTGCTGGTCGACCTCGTCGGTGATCGCGCCGGTGGGTGGATACACCCTCGTGCCGCGGTTGGAGATCATCTTGAGGTGAAATGGGCTGCCGTCGGTGAGGCGCTCGAGTCGCGGTCCGATGGCAGAGCTGGGGGCGGTGGACTGGATGAAGATGTCCGTGCCGACGATCCGCTGGTCGACCGGCGCGGTGCCCTGTGTGGCGGAGTGGCGTGGTAGGCGGATCGGCTGGTGTGCGCGGACGTTGGTCCGGGTGGGGGCGCGGCCAAGGTTGGCGATGATGCGGCGGGTGTAGTCGCTCGTGCTGAGGCCCTTGTCGTAGCCGACGACGTCGCCGGTGAGCCCGCCTTCCTCAAGTGTAACCAGGAGCGCTTGTTCTACGCGTTCGGCGACCTCGAAGCGGCCGAGGTGGCGCAGCATGGCCACCGCAGACAGCACCACGGCGCTCGGGTTGATCTGGTTGGTGCCGGCGTATTTGGGGGCGGAGCCGTGTACGGCTTCGAAGATCGCCACTTCGGCGCCTATATTGGCGCTCGGGGCGAAGCCGAGGCCACCGACGAGCCCGGAGGTGAGGTCGGACAGGATATCGCCGTTCATGTTCGTGGTGACGATGACATCGAACTGCTCGGGTCGCTTGACCAACTGGTGGGCGGCGTTATCCACGATCATGTGTTGGGCGGTGATATCGGGATACTCGCCTGCGATCCGCTCGAAGGTGCGTTTCAGCTCGCCTTCGGTGAGTTTCATGATGTTCGACTTGGTGGCGCAGGTGACGGTGTGCCGGCCTTCGGCGCGGGCCAGCTCGAACGCGAACCGGACGATCTTCTCGCAGCCAGTGCGGCTGATCAGCTTCAGGCACTGGGCGACGCTGGGGGTTTGCATGTGCTCGATACCGGCGTACAGGTCTTCGACGTTCTCGCGCACTACCACCAGGTCGACGCCACGACCGCTGAACGGGGTGTGCACGCCGGGCAGTTCCCGCACCGGCCGGACGTTAGCGTAGGTCTCGAACAACTTGCGCAGGGTGACGTTGGCGGACTTCTCACCGTACCCGACCGGCGTGCCCAGCGGGCCCTTGAGCACAACCCGGTTACGGCGGATCGATTCGATCGTCTCGGCCGGCACCCCGGAGGCCACGCCCCGGCGGAACACGCCCTCGCCGGCCTGCTGCTCGTCCCACACGATGTTGGCACCCGCCGCGTCGAGGATCGTCACCGCGGCCGCGACGCACTCGGGGCCGACGCCGTTACCGGAGATGACGGTGATCGTCGCTGGGGTGTCGATGTCACTGACTGGTTGCATTGGCCTGCCTCCTTGCGAGGGATGTCTACTCACGATAAGCCAAATACGAAGCATAATGCAAGAATTGCGCTTCGTATGTTTGGATTCCGGCAGCCAGCCGGCGGCGATGACTGCCCGTTAGGGGTGATGTCGCTCGTAGTCTTGGTGCCGCGGCGGCACGGGACTGTCGGGCGGGCGGTGCTCCTGGCGGTGTCTTCGCCGGACCCTCAACTACCTACACCTGGGGGAGACCGAGACGCGCTTACCCTGCTCGCGCAATGCCCCGGAGCCCACCGCAGGGCATCTGGCATGCCCGCTGCCTGTCTCGCCGCCTGCACCAGTCAGCCCCGAGATGCTCGCCGTTGACGAACCCCCGTCTCCCCGCCCGCCCTGGTGGCGACAGCCTCACCCTCCGGCGACGACCACCACACCTTTTCAGCTAGGGCACCCCGGACTGTAGTCCTCCTGGCCGTACCGAACGACCACCTGGCACAACTTCAAGAAGATCAACGATGAGCAGCGGGCCGGGACCCGCGGTTCATGTCTACCGGGTTGGCACACCGCCGCCCCGGTCAAGGTCACGTTCTACTCGTCTCGACCGAGGGCCCAGCCGATTCCGCCACCGCCCAACGGAAACCTGCGCCTGCGTGGCGGTCGGGGTGGTAGCAGCGGGACGATCTCGGCCCTCGATCGTCCGAGACGACCCGCGGCGGCTGCTCACCCCTCCTCACGTTCAGACAGAACGATCCTCCCGTCCCGAGGACACGCCCAACATCATTTCGTTAGGGGCTCTTGGTCGCAGGGGCCGAGGCGACGAAGCGCCCTGCTGACGTTCGCTTCCATCAGGCGCTGCGGCGGTGCTTGCCACTCTCGGCTACGAGCCCGCACCGGCGCAGAACTGGGCTTCGTCGCGGTCGCCGCCCTACTGTCGTTTCTCCGGGATAGGCACCCGCCGGTCCCTCGGGCGAAGTCATCGCTGTGACCCGGGCGACGGGCATTGCGGGCGGGTTCTGCCGCGGCACAGCCAAAGGCCGCGACGTATCGGTCACGACGGCGAGCCTGTCATGGAGGCCACCGGTCAACCACGCGGATCGGGTGAGGACGACCGGTAGACGTAGTACATCTCGCCGGTGAAGACGACACCCGTGGCGACGGTGCCGCACGCCACGGCCGCGACGGTGGAGGCGACAGTTACCGCGACGAGGGTCACGGCGAGCCCGACCAGCAGGGCGGTGATCGCCGCACTCATCGCCGCGGTGGTATAGAGCAGTTGGGTGCGGCCGGGTCGGGCGCCGGTCAGGCGCTACGGGGCGGCCATCGGATCGCGGCCGCCTGCGGCGGCATCGGCGAAGAACGGCTGCCCGGGGGCCATCTGGTCGTGGTAGTAGCCGCGAATACGTTGGATGCGCTGCAGGTTCGGGGAGTTCTCGACCATCTTTCTGGACGAGCCGGACGAAGGTCAGCCAGCCGATCAGGATGAGGGTGGGGATCACCGCCGCCAGGTACGGGGCGCGGATGTCGCTCTGGCCGGAGACGAAGCCGAGGCCGATCAGGGCCGCGGACAGGGTCGACAGGAAAATCGTTGCCCGACCGGTGGCCTCGGCGATCGTTGCCGAGCGAGAGGTCTGCAACATCATCGGCGTGTGCTGCGAGCGACACGTTCCCGTGGCAGGTCACTTCACCGGTACGGCCTCGCGCGTCGGTTCCTCGCCTCGTCGGTGCTGTCCGGACAGCTGGCACGCTGACGGTAGATATCTGGGCTCCCACTAGACAAGCGAACTGGTCTTCGTGAATAATGGTGCGTAGTTCGAGGGGGAGTACCCACCTACCGGACGCGTCGGCCGTCAGTACGGACCCACCCGGGCCCCGGCCGCGCGGACTGCCGCGCCACAGGGCGGTTCGGGGAGACCTTCGACCAGCACACCGGCGCCACACGCGCTGGTCCGGTCGAGGGGAGATTCCCGGATATGTCCGCACCCTGGTGGGCCTGGGTGGCCCTGACGGTGGCCATCGCCGTCATGCTGGCGGTTGACCTGTTCCTGCACCGCGACAACCACGTCATCGGCTTCCGCGAGGCCGCCATCTGGTCGGCGGTCTGGATCGCCGCGGGTCTGGCGTTCGGGGTGTTGTTGTGGGTGTGGCAGGGCGGTGACGTGGCCGGCACCTACTACGCCGGCTACCTGATCGAAAAGGCGCTGTCGGTGGACAACGTCTTCGTCTTCGCGTTGATCTTCACCTACTTCGCGGTGCCGGCGTCGGTGCAGCACAAGGTGCTGTTCTGGGGCGTCATCGGCGCTCTGGCCTTCCGGCTGGTGTTCATCTTCGTCGGCGCGGAACTCCTCGAAACATTCTTCTGGACCGCGTACGTCTTCGGTGTCTTCCTCATCTACACCGGCTACAAGATGGCCTTCAAGCACGACGCGGAGATGCACCCCGACCGCAACATCATCGTCCGCCTCGTGCGTAGGGTCATCCCGACCGACGCCCGCTACCACGGCGACAAGTTCTTCACCCGCATCGACGGCAAACGCGTCGCGACCCTGCTGTTCGTGGTGCTCATCGCCGTCGAGGCCACCGACCTGATCTTCGCCATCGACTCCGTCGCGGCGATCCTCGCGATCACCACCAGCACCTTCATCGTCTGGACCGCCAACGCCTTCGCGATCCTCGGCCTGCGCAGCCTCTACTTCTGCCTCGCCGGCCTGCTGCGCCGCTTCGTGCACCTGCACTACGGCCTGGCGTTCCTGCTCGCCTTCGCCGGCATCAAACTCATCCTCTCCGAAACCCCCGTCGGGAAACTGCCCATCCCGGTCACCCTCGGCGTCATCGTCGCCACCCTCGCCGTCTCCATCGCCTGGAGCCTCGCCGCCACCCGCGGCCAGCCGGCACCGGCCGACGACCCCAACACCCCCGCCCACCGCTAAGCACGGAGCACGGAGCACACCCATGACGCAGCTACCGCTTCCCGCCGACCCTGACGCCACCGCCCGCGCCACCGTCGGTACCTATCCCACCTACGCCGCCGCGCAACACGCCGTGGACTACCTGTCCGACCACGACTTCCCCGTCCAGCACGCCACGATCGTCGGATCGGACCTGCGGCTGGTCGAAACGGTCCTCGGCCGGATGACCACACCCCGGGCCGCGGCCGCCGGCGCGGCCAGCGGCGCCTGGCTCGGCGTGCTCATCGGCGCCCTACTGTCAATCTTCACCCCGCAGGCGTGGTGGCTGGTCCTGCCCGTCACCACCGCCGCCGGCGCGGCGTGGGGCGCCACCGCCGCAGCGCTCGCCCACGCCGCCACCCGCGGCCGCCGCGACTTCACCTCCACCCGCCACCTCGCCGCCGCCAGCTACGACCTCACCGTCACCGCCGACCACGAGAACAACGCCCGCCGCCTGCTCATGCAGCAGGCATGGCGCGACACCTGAGGAGAAGCCATGACAACACGCAGCACCGCAGGCGAAGGCATGAGCACCGAAACCGCCCGCAGCCAGCCGTCCATCACCGTCCCGTCCGCCGGCCAGATCACCGCTCTGCAGGCCATCCGCGAGTACCCGGCGATCTCGCTGCTGCTGACCACCACACCCGCGACCACCCTCGCCAACGCCGATGCGCTGCGCCTCGACGCGCTGGCTGAGCAGGCCGTCACCCGCGTCCGCGCCGAACTGCAACCCGCCGCCGCAGCACCGGCCATCCGGCGACTGCACGAACTGCTCCAGCAGGCCCGAACCGGCCCCGCCGGACACGCCCTGGCCGTCTACGCCAGCGCCAGCACCAGCGCGCTCATCCGACTGCCGCTACCGGTACGCGACCGCGCCGTCGTCGACCCCACCTTCGCCACCCGCGACCTCGTCCGTGCCCTACACCGCACCCCACGACACCTCGTCCTCACCCTCAACACCCGCCAGGCGCGACTCTTCGACGGCGTCGCCGACAACCTCCTACCCGCCCTCACCCACACCTTCCCCCTCCACGCCGCCCGAGCACGCGGCGACCGGGGCGGGCGTGCCGACCGTCCCGGACGATCGACCCGGGGCACCGGACCCGATATCGACTTCCTACGGCGAGTCGACCAGGCCCTCGGCGCGTACACCCGGCTGCACCCGGCACCGCTGGTCATCGTCGGCGACGACCGCGTCACAGCCGCCTTCCGGCACCTTTCGGTCAACTGCGACCGTCTCGCCGGCACCGTCCGCGGCAACCTCGTCGCCAACGCCCTGCACGACCTCACCGCCCGCATCCGGCAGACGCTCAACGACTACCTACGCCATCGAGAAGCCGAAGCACTCGCCCTGCTCGAGCAGCGCGCCGGCGCCGAACGGGTCGCCTCCGGCATGCCAGCCGCCTGGCTCGCGGCGCGCACCAACCGCCCGGAGATGCTCGCCGTCGATGAGACCATCTTCTATCCCGCCCGCCTCAGCGACGACGGCGACACCCTCACCCCCGCCAGCGATGTCGAGCACCCCGACGTCATCGACGACGCCGTCGACGAACTCATCGAACTGGTCCTCCTGCGCGGCGGATGGGTCGCCCTCACCCGGGCCGGCACCCTCGATCGGCACGACGGCGTCGCACTCACCCTCAGACGATAAGCACCACGCAGGGACGCAGACGAACAATGCCGTGGCACGACGAGCAAGCCAGGACCACACCGAAAGCTGCCTGAACCTGCCCCCGCCCCACAGCGGAGAGGAAGTCCGACAATGACACCGCACCACGCGGTCCACGTCTATCAAGTCGACGGACGACACCCCAGCCGGGGCCACGTCCTGCTCATCCTCACCGACGGCCCCGCCGACCCCGCCGCCGCCACCCTCGCTGCCCAACACGCCGCCGACGCCGGAGTGCTGCTTTACACCGCCGCAGTCGTCGCCGACACCGGCTTCAGCATCAACGCGCTACTACACCGCGCCCGTGCCCGCCGACACGCCACACACGCCGCAGCCATCACCAACCGCGTCGCCCCCACCCTGCACGCCGCCGGCGCCGGCCATTTCCTGGACGCCGCCACACTGAAACTACCCGTCAACGCCCAACACGCCGACCACCTGCCCACCCCCGCAGTCACACGACTCGCCCGAAACCTCGACGCCGCTCAAATCATCACCACACTGCCGCTACACGAACCACTCAACGGACTAACGCCCGGAACGCACCACGACCAGACCCGCAGGCAACTCCCCCAAACCTCCCCGGCAACACCATCAGAATGATCCCCGGGTCAGTCGCAGTGGTGAGAGGTTGACGGCGCGCGGGATGCAGGTCCGCCGGGAGGATTCAAGCTTCGTCCTTGACCGAACCATCTTGCCCTGGCCAACAGGGCCGCCGCCACGAGCGGCGAGCACTAGCACATCCGCCCGAGTGGCGCATCCGTTTCGTGATCTCATTCGCGACTCGAAGCATGACGTCTCACGGTTCGGACCTCTCGCGAACAGCGCGTCACGCGGCTGCGGCGACCAACGCATTTTCGCCGCCCGCCCCATTCATGGGTGCGCAGCCCCATGGATGGCTGGCCGGCCGGATGGGCGGCGGCGAGTTCGTCGTGCTCGCGACCTGCCGCATCACCACAGCCGGCGCTGCCATGGCTCACACCAGCGTCACCGCCATGCCGGTTCCCACATACCGCCGACTGCACGCTGTCGTTCTCAGTCGGCGTCGCCGACACCCACTGCATCGGCACCGACCCCGCCGCGCTACTACGCTCCGCGGACACCGCATGTAATGGGCCAAGTCCGCAAGCGGCGACCGGCACGCCACCTACCGTCCCGAGCAGCTATCAGATACACCGCAGTCGTGTGCTGGCCGACCTTCTGCGGATGATCGCTAACG
Source organism: Micromonospora endolithica (assembly GCF_003626595.1). Classification (GTDB taxonomy): domain Bacteria; phylum Actinomycetota; class Actinomycetes; order Mycobacteriales; family Micromonosporaceae; genus Micromonospora; species Micromonospora endolithica. Next base: position 16,050 of record NZ_RBAK01000005.1, read on the forward strand.
GCTCGAAGCTCCGCTGCACGGATGACCGAGATGCGACCGAGGATCGGGTACTCCCGTAGCCGAGGTGTGCCTTAGGCTTCGCCGTGCTCAGATCCTGGAGACGCCAGAGTCCTGCGCTACCGCACTCGGTCGCACCGTGCCCTGCGGGCACTGGGCACCGCCCGTTGCTGCGGAGATACGGGTCTGACCAGACAAGGCACCTCGGCCCCCTGAAGGGATAACGGCAATGCTGACGGCAGACACCGTCCGTCCGGTCGGTCATGCGGGGCACGCCTCCCGCACTCTCTGGTCTTGACGTATGGATGGCAGGAGTCCGCGACAGCTGTCCTACTGGGTGCTTGGGCTGCTCCTGGCGTCGTCACTGATCGCCGCGGCCGCTTATCCCTTCGTGGTCGGCCCGAGCGGCGTGGCTCTCTACATCGGCGCGGCCACCCAGGCTACGATGCTGTTGGCCGGTGCTCGTCGACTGGCGATGTCGGGCCGGCATGACGCGCCCGCTATGTGGATGCTGTTGTGCAGTAACGGACTCGGTCTGTCGGCTGTCGCGTGGGACGCCCTGAGCGCTACCACGCTGATCGCAAGCCCATCCCCCACCGACTGGACCGCGATGACCGTCGTCCAGTACGGCTTCTTCGTAGTAGGCATCTTGGTGGCAGCCGGTGCGCACGCCGGCCGCGAGCGTGTCGAGGTGACCGTGGACGCGGCAATCATCGGGGTGGCGCTGGCCCTTCTAGTGTGGACTTTCCTTGTCCAGCCATTCCTCGGCTCTAACTCCCCCGATGCGATCGAGTTCGGCACGGTCGTCTGCTTGACGGTGTTGGACCTGCTCGTGCTGGCCTTCTTGGTCCGTTCGGTGATCGACCGGTCACTAACGGCCGGCCCCAGCCCGGTGCTAGCCGCAGCGGCCGTGGTTGTTCTGGCGGTCGACCTCGCTTACGCCACCCGGATGGCCAGTATCGGAATGACCGCTTTCGCTCCCGGCGGCGCAATATTCGCCGGCTGGCAGATCTGTCACGCGCTGATCGGAGCGTTCGTGCTGATCGCGGCGGCCCCGCCGCGATCAGTCTCCCCACCGGGCACTCCGCGGCGGCCCCCTGGGCGGGGACGCCTGGCGATCATGGCAGTCCTCGCGTTCCTTACGCCGATCGGAACCGCCGTCACCACACACCGGTCGCCAGCAGGCAAGGACACCACGTGGCAGCCGATGATGGCCGTGGCCCCGGCCATCCTCACCGGCGCCCTCTGCCTGCTACTCGTCGTCCGGGTCGGGATAGTCGCGCGGCTGGCCGCAGCACAAGCCGGCGCCCTACGAGCCCAGAAAGTCCTCGTACGCGAACAATCTGAGGCCCTGATATCCGCGATCGGCGAGCAACAGGTCCTCCACGCTCGGCTTACCCGGCAAGCGCTGATCGATCCACTAACAGGCTTGGCGAACCGCCGTCTCTTCCGGCAACGGCTCAATCAGATACTCAGCCAACCCGAGCCAGCAGGCACACTCCTACTCATCGACCTAGACGGATTCAAGGAAGTCAACGACACCCTTGGGCATCCAGCCGGTGACCGACTTCTCGTCGAAGTCGGTCACCGGCTCAGTGCACTGAGCACGGAGCACACAACTGTGGCCCGACTGGGAGGCGACGAATTTGCCATCCTCGACGAGACGGATGATGTTGACCGTCTCGCGCTGGCCCACCGAATCCTGGCCGCCCTGCGGCAGCCGTTCGCCTCCATCGCCTCCCAGGTCATCCACGTCACCGCCACCGTCGGTATCCTCGTCTTGCGCAAGGCAAACGACGAGGCGAGCGCCCTACAGATGGCAGACATCGCGCTGTACGCGGCCAAATCAGCCGGCAAGGACCGTGCGGAGATCTTCCACGATGGACTGCTCGCCGCTCAGCTCCATCGATCCCGACTGTCCTCCGAGCTGCGGACTGCGGTTGTCGCCGACGAACTCACCGTTGCCTTTCAGCCCATAATCGACCTGAGAACCGGCAAGGTAGTGTCGATCGAGGCACTGTCACGATGGCGGCGAGAGGACGGCACCGTCGCCTCACCGGCCGAATACATCACGCTCGCGGAGCAGACGGGCCTCATCCACGAGATCGGTGACCACGTACTTGAACAAGCCTGTCGTCATGGCGCCACGTGGAGTCGACGCCACGGAGTGTCCATCGCAGTCAACGTTTCGGCGCACCAACTCCATGAGGAAGGGTATGCGGAGCGGGTGTTCAGCGTTCTCACCGCCACAGGGCTGCCCCCGTCATTCCTCACCCTGGAAGTAACGGAGTCGACCATCGTCGGATCCGGCGCCAGCGGAAAGTTCCGACTGGCTTCCGATCAACTGCGTAGGCTGCGCAAACAAGGGGTGCAGGTAGCGGTGGACGACTTCGGCACCGGCTACTCGTGTCTCGCGTCGCTGCACACCCTTCCCGTCGACGTCGTCAAACTAGACCGATCCTTCACCGCATTACTCGACACAGACGACAACCGCGGGCGATTCGTTCACGCGATCATCGAACTTGGACTCAGCCTTGATTTGGCCGTCATCGCCGAAGGCGTAGAGACCATTGACCAACACAACCGTCTCCGAGATTCGAGTTGCTTCTTGGCGCAGGGATATCTCTTCGGTAGGCCCATGTCGGGGGACATCATGGCGACCCGACTAGCACATCATTCGGATTCGACTACATCATCGCCGGTTGCGATCGGGCATAGACACGGGGCCACGGGAGCAACCGATAGTGCGAACGTTCGAGCTGATCGATCTGGGGACGCGCTCCGGCAGCGTAGAACGTAATTGGTGTCCACCTCTCACGGGATTCACCGCCACCGCGGATCGTCTTGCACCATCCGTGGGCCCGGACCACCCGCTGCCACCCTCAGCACCGCGGCATCCTGCCCAGCCTGTTGACGACATCTTCGAACAGCCACCTTAAGCACGACAGACTCAGCAGGGCCTTGACATCGGCCGAGCGGGGTTGGACCTCCTCGCGCACCACACCCTCACCGCGCTTCTCGCGCCGCAGCCCGGGCCGGAGGCCCGGTGCGCACATAGGCGCCCCCTTCGCCGCCGCCGCGACGTGTCACCTACCTGGCGCGGCGCAACAGGGCCAGCAGCAACGCACCCAGGTCACGGCTGTCAGCCAACATGTCGAACGTGTGGTTGGTCTGCAACTCGGAAAGCACCGGCCCCCGGGCGTTGATCACCCGGAACGCGGCGCCGTAATCAACGGCAACGACATAACCGGTCACCAGCACGTGATGCCCGCAGACACCGAGACGGTCAACTCCTGCAAGATCAACAACAAGTTCATCGGCCTGATCACCGACCACCGCCTTGACGATCGCGGCCCGCAGCATCACCACATCCGGGCCACCCAGCAGACCGGCAACCCGCAACACGACGGCCGCATCATCAGCGAACCGAGTGATCTCCAGCAACGTGACCTCGCTCTCGCCATGACCGTCAACCGTTGCATCGCGACGCCACGCAACGCACAACCATCGATCACACAGCGAGGTCCGGGCCAGCAATCACCCCAAGCCTAATGCCAGCCACTGTCTCCAAGCCGGCCCCTGCTCACCACCCCGGCAGGACGGTTACTCAACGCGACCAAACAAGACCACGGTGGGGCCAAATCAGACCGTCACCCCAGCTCCCGACACAATGCAGTGGGGCCAACTCAGACCGTCCGGGTGGGGCCAGCGGAGACCGTCAGAATCACCGCTGGGCGAACTCGACGCATTTGCCCGCCGCCGCCCAGACCAACCATGACCAACAGATCCGCGAGTTGAGGTCCACGTCCCGACAGCCTGTGCTCACCGCTCGGGGCGTAGAAGAGTCTCCGCTTCGGAATGCAAGCGTGCGCCGGGCCTGTCCGGCGGACGGGTGCCGCCAGTCGCAGCGCTGCCAACGCGGGTGGAAGGCGTCGGCGACGACCGGCCGTCCTTCAGCATGATCACGGGCGGCCTGCAAGATCGAGCGATCAGCATCAGCGACCGCCGCGCCGACCCCTCACGCAGCCGCCGGGTGGCAGCTGGCCGGGACCTCGGTGACTTGCTCGGTGAAATGGCATGCGCGGGCGGCCGATCGTCAGTACCAGCGTTGTTGCGCCAGCACAGCCCGCACTGGTCGGGCACCCACCGGCAATTCTCGTGGCCTGGTCATGGTCCGCTGCTTCACCCTCACCGCCCGTTGCCCGCACTGCGGGCGGCATCGCGCCTGCTGAGCACCGTGGGCCAGCAGGATCTCGGCATCGGCCGGATCCCGACACGGTTGGTGCGGGCTTCGGCAGGGCCGCTCGCAGTCGGTCCCAGCGATGCAGCACCTGCGCACGACTCTGCGCGCCGCGCTCAACGTCGCCGTCCGCGACGTGCACGGCACCTACCTCGTCGGATCCGCCGAAGGACCGTCATCAGTCACAGCCATTCTCATCCTGCGTAGCGGTTCGCGTCGACGTGGTGCAGGATGAGGATGGCCTGCACGATCACGGTGGCGCGGCGTGGCAGCAGCGCAGCTTGGCAAGGATCTTGCCGGTCTTGAGGGTGGCGATGGCTCGTTCGCCGGGGCTCGGATCCTCGCGTGCGCTCGGTTGACCGTTTTCTGCCGGCGTGACAGCTTCGGCCGGAAGCGGTGCCGCTTGAACGGCGTTCGCACGGTGCCCCGGGCGCCTTGGTAGCCCTAATAGGCGAAGGTCATCACGTCGGCGCTGGTCAGCGTCGATGATGCCGTGGATGCGGGCGGAGGTGAGGTCGTACGCCGAGCCCGGCAGTGCCGGTGAGGCCCAGACGAGCCCGCCGGCGGCGTCGGCGATGACCTGCACGTTGACGCCGTGGCGCTTTACCGAACGGGACCGTGTCGATGGTGCGCATTCGTTCCAGGGTGAGGCACTCCTTGACCAGGATGCCGCCCCTGGCGGCGACGGCGGTGGACAGGGCGATCGCCATCGACCTTAGTGCTCGTCGTTGATGAGGCGGTCGAGGACGGCCGCTGTGGTGATCAGGGAGAGATGGCTGAACGCCTGCGGGAAGTTCCCGACCTGCTGGCCATCGGGGGCGATCTCCTCTGCGTATAGGCCGAGCGACGTGCTGTAGGTGAGCATCTTTTCGAAGGTCAGCACGGCGTCGTCGAGCCGGTTCGCTTGCGCGAGTGCCTGGACGTACCAGAACGTGCACATGTTGAAGGTGCCTTCGGCTCCGGCCAGACCGTCGGGCGAGGCGCTCGGGTCGTAGCGGTAGACGAGGCTGTCGGAGACCAGATCGGTGTCGATCGCTTGTAGCGTCGTCCGCCACAACGGGTCGATCGGCGAGATGAACCCGAGTGCGGGCATCGCGAGCAGTGACGCGTCCAGGATCGGCGCGTCGAAGTGCTGAACGAACGCCCGTCGCTCAGTATCATAACCGCGAGACATGATCTGCTCGTAGATGGCATCGCGTTCCGTCGTCCAACGGGCCGTGTCGCCGGGGCGTCCACGGCGCTGCGCGAGGCGGACGGCCCGATCGAGCGCCACCCAGGACATCAAACGCCCGTAGGTGAAGTCCTGCCGGCCGCCCCGGGACTCCCAGATGCCGTCCTCGGGTTGATTCCAGTGCTCGCAGAGCCAGTCCATGACCCGTGCGGCCTTCCGCCACCCCTCGCTCGTGGTGAGTAGCCCGCTGCGGTCGGCCAGGTCCAGTGAGTTGAGCGCCTCACCGTGGATGTCGAGTTGGAGCTGACCCGCGGCGTCGTTGCCGACCCGCACCGGCGCCGACCCTCGGTATCCCTCCAGGTGATCCAGCACCTCCTCGGCGATGTCCGAGGAACCGTCGACCCGGTACATGACCCGCAATGGCAGGTGCCCCTCCTCGGCCTCGCGCAGGCGCGCGTCGAGCCAGAACAAGTATTTTTCGGCCTCGTCGGTGAAGCCCAGGCTGAGCAGCGCCTGCACCGAGAACGACGCGTCGCGGATCCACGTGTAGCGGTAGTCCCAGTTGCGCTGCCCGCCAACCCGCTCCGGCAGGCCGGCGGTGGGCGCGGCGACCAGCGCGCCGGTCGGGGCGTACGTCATCAGTTTGATGGTCATCGCGGACCGCTCCACCTGCTCTCGCCAGCGGCCGCTGTAACGGGAACGACGCAGCCACCGCCGCCAAAAGTCGCGGGTTTGCGCGAGCAGATCGTGGGCCTGCTCACTGCTCAACGCGCGGGGGATGGTCGGGCCACCCGTTTCCAAGACCACCCCGGCGCTGTCGCCCTCCTGCATCGTGTACGTCACGGACAGGCCCTCCGCGTCACGCCGGATCTCCTCGGTGTCGAGCAGCCGCTGCCCCCTCGCGAAGGGTGTGAGGGTGAAGGTCAGGTTCGGGCTCCGAAAGGCGGCACCCCCCAGATGCATCTGGATCTCGTACGGGTCCCGGCCGTAGTTGAACCCGGGCTGGCAGTGGGCGTGGAACCGCATGCTTCCGCGCACCATCCGAATCAATCGGATCAGTTGGTGCCGGTCGGTGGCCTGCTCTCCGGCGACCGGCATGAAGTCCAGCACCTCCCCCACACCGTCCGGGCTGTGGAAGCGTGTGATCAGGATCGGCGTACCAGGAAGGTAGAGCTGTTTGCTCGCGTACTGGATACCGTCCGGCGCGACCTGGAAGTAGCCGCCCCTGCGTCTGTCCAGAAGAGCGCCGAACAGACTCGGCGAGTCGAACCGGGGTGCGCAGAACCAGTTGACCACGCCGTCTTTGCTGATCAGCGCTGCCGTCTGAAGATCACCGATCAAGCCATGATCTTCCACCGCCGGGTAGGTCGTTTCCACTGTTAGCTCCCGCCCTCGTCCAACCGACGGGCGGTGTACCCGGAAAACGGGACAATAGACGGTGCAGTGCGGCACGTACTCGTCATCGCTCCGGCCGAGATACCGCGCGGCTGGTGATCTGCTCGGCGTGGCGGGTCTGGGTGTGCAGGGCGTCGGCGACGAACAGGACATCGGTCAGGCTGCCGAGCACGGCCTCCACGGCGTCGAGCAGTGGGGTGAAGGCGGGGATTTCGTTGCTCTTGATGTCGACGGTGACCTGGGCCAAGACGATGCCGGTGCTGGTGTTCAGCGCGGACAGCAGATGCGTCTGGCGGCCGTCGGGCAGGCGGGCGCCCCTGAGTGTCTTGCCGTCCACGGCGATCACGGTCCGGTAGCGGCGCGGCCGGGTGGTCACCGGTGGTGTCCGGGTCCGTAGCCAGCCGGCCAGGACGCTGCTGATCAGGGTTGCGTCGAGGCGGGTCAGCAGCCGCCATACCGTGCTGCCGGCGGGCACGCCGCGGGTGAACCCGAGCCGCTGCTGGTCCGATTCGTCCAGGTCGTACAGCTAGTCGGTGATCGCGGCGAACGAGGTGGCGCCGGCCAGGACCGCGCAGACCGCGACAGCCAGCAACGCAGCGAGGGGGTACCGCACGCCGTGAGGGTTACGCGGGTCTGGGATCACGCTGACAGCGTCCAGGAGCGCACGATGTTCACCGTCGGTGATCGGCTCTGGCGGGTGTCGTGAAGTCCTAGAGAAACTCCATGATCACCTTGAGGGCTTCACCCGCTTCATCCGCCTCCATACAGGCCGGTCGCCCACCGTAATCCCAGCTCACAGGCTCGCCGAGCGAGGACGCAACGGCCCTGCCTGTTCGCCAGGCTGGAACTGATCGACCCCGGGCTCGTCACCTGCTCGCGCTGGCGCCCTAACGGCAACGACACGACGCCCGCCTCCGCGTACTGCGCCGTCGCTCGCAAGAACAACTAACGGCACGGGTATCGAAGATCGATACTGAGCACGGTATCCGACGGCACGCCACAGCCGCAAATCGCCATTTCCGACAACTGATTGCCCAAGTGGTGGTGACCGAATACGTCGGGCGGATCGCCCACCGGCTGTCCCGCTACTCGTCGACACAAGGTGGCAGGCCGGGTACGCCGCTACGGAGAAGGCGAGCAGCGCGATCCCAGCGAACGGTTCCAGGGTATTCACGTGGCCCATCTGGTGTCAGCGGCACCCTGGCGCGTAATCGGCTCAGGGGCAGCAGCGTTAATCGCCGGCGATGCGTGATTGAAGTCGGTGATCGTGGGTACCGTTCGGGTTGGCGCCCGTGCGCCACGTCGAGGTCGGCACCGCCGTGCGTCAGCTTTGTCCTCCCCGGCGCCGGATCGATGGTATCGATGGTGGCCACCTGATCCGGCTCACCCACCGCCTTCGCCGGGCGAGGACCGAGGCCTTTGGTGGACCTATCCCCTAGTCGCGGCGTGCTGCACGCCGACCATCACGACACGAAGCCGGCGCGGTATGTCGCCCTGCGCGGGGAAGCCGACGGATCGACAGCCGACCACCTCCAGGCCGAGCTGAGACGCCTGCTCGCGCCGTCCTGGCTCACTGTCCTCAGGGTGGACCTGAGCGCGTTGCGGTTCCTCAACTGCGCCGCACTGTCCGCCCTGCTGACGGTCAGGGCAGCCGCTACGCAGTGTGGTCAGCAGTTGTCGATCACCGGGGCCGACGGCTGTCCCGCCCGTGTGCTGGCACTCACCCAAGCAGATCTGGTGTTCGGTCATCCACCGCTGCCTGGACACCCTCGCACGCCTCTCGCGAGCCCTGCCCTGAACGCCGCTGTCGGCCCTGCCTGAAACTTTACCCGGCGTTGACCGGTGCTGGCACCCCTCAGACCCCCATTCGGTAATGCAAGCGTCGAACAGCGACGCAGCAGCCCCAACTCGACCGGCTGTTTGGAATGTCCAGATGCCGCGGCACCAAGGCGCTGGTGCTTCACTTCGCCCAACTCGCCGGCACCCGCACCGCCTCGAGCGTCGCCGAAGTGGGAGGGGGCGCGGGGGTCACGTCCACCATCCTGCCGCATGGCAGTGACAGGGCTCGCTGATCTGGTTCGGCCCCTCGCTGCGGTCGCCGGGCGGTGATGGGTGGGTGACGTCACTCTGATCGTCTGTTTGACTGGGGTCTATGCAGTCGGGGGAGGCGCGGCTGGCGATCGACTGGGGCGGTGCCAGCACGACAGGAGTGCTGGCGTGGCCTGACGGGTCATGGTCGCCGCTGAGGTTTGGTGCGGATCCATCGTTGTCCAGCGCGGTGTTCCTATCAGTGGACGGCAGCGTCGTTACGGGCCAGGACGCCTGGCGGGCCGCGGTGGCTGAGCCGGGCCGGTTCTTCCCGGCGCCGCGCCGCTCCGTTGAGCAGCAGACACCTGTCTCTAGTGGCGAGGTGGAGGGGCTGGACCTGGTCGCGGCGACGTTGCGGAAGGTGGCGGAGCAGGCCAGGAGTGTCGTCGGTGGCGAGGTAGGGGATGTGCGGCTGGTCGTGCCGGCCGGGTGGGGGCCGCGGCGGCGCACCTGGTTGCGGCACGCGGCGCACCGGGCGGGTTTGCCGCAGCCCCGGCTGGTGGAGGCGCCGGTGGCCGTGGCGAGCTATCTGCTGGCCTCAGGCGTGCAGGTGCCGGTCGGGTCGTATCTGGTGGTATGCGATGTGGGTGGTGGCGCGGAGGCGAGTGTCCTGCGGCGCGGTCCAGCCGGATTTGAGGTCCTCTCCACCCTGTCCGACTCTGCGGCGGGCGGGTTCGCCGTCGATGATGCGTTGACGGGATTGCTCTCAGAGGGTGAGGCGGGCGGGGAGGCGGTGGACGGTTCCCGGTGGGCGCTGCTGGCCAGCGTCCGGGTGGCGAAGCACGCCCTCGGCGAACAGCCGGCGGTGACCGTGCCACTGCCGGGCAGGCCGGCGGTGGTGGCGAACGGGATACTTCTCGAGCAGGCCGTACGGCCGGTCGTGGAGCGCGTCGCCGAGCTGACGGTAGAAGCGATCGCTGCGGCCGAGGTGGACCAGACGACGATCGCCGGCCTCTACTGCGTGGGCGGCATGGCCGGTATGCCGGCGGTGGCGCAGGCCCTCGCCGATCGGGTGGGTGTTGCGCCGGTTGTGCTCGCCGATCCGGTACTCGCGGCCGCCTGCGGCGCGGCGGACGCGGGCGCGGCGAGCGTCGCGGGTGACGCGGAGGTGATGGAGTCGCCGGTGCCGCCGGTGCGGCGGGCGGTGGCGATCGCCGTGCCGGGTTTTGCGTCCTTGGGGTTGGTGGGGCAGTTCCTGCTCACCGCGGAGTGGAATGGCGCGTCGGTGTACCGGTGGGCGTTGCTGAATTGGGGTGAGCTGGCGATGGCGGCGGTGTTCGCGCTGGTCGCTGCTCTTGGTGCGGGCACGGTGATCGCGTCGGCGCTGGCTGCCCGCCCTGGTGAGGCGCCGATGTCTGCTGGTGGGCAGGTGGGCACGGGCATCCTGGCGTCGATGTCGTTGGGGGTGACGGTGGCCGGGTTGTACGCGGTGGTGGGTAGCGTCTACATCGGTCAGGAGGTGGGTGCGTTCCTGCGGTGGGCGTTGCTGCCGATCGTTCCGGTGGTGGTGGCTGCCGTGATGGCCGTCGTCGCGGCCCGGCAGTGGCGCGCGCCCTTGGGCGGTTGGTCACGGTTGCTGGCGTTCCCGACCGGTTCGGTGGTGACCGCGGCAGTGGGAATGGCGCTGATCCAGTACTCGCTGACGGCGGACCGTTGGCCTGCGCTGGTGTTGTGGATCGACGTCTCGGGCCGTCTCGGGGGTGTGCTTCTGGGTGTCGGGGTGGCGATGGCGGTGGTGTCCAGGCCGCTGCTGCGGCTGATCCTCGCCGCTCCGCTCGGGGTGATCAGCGCGGCGATCGTCGGCCAGGCGGCGTCCGGCATGCTCGGGGTCATCTACGCCGCCGCGGTCGGGGTGTGGTGGGCGCGGCAGGTGTGGACGCGCGTCATCCGTCCGGCGCGGGCCGTGGTGCGCCAACCGTGAATGGCACCGCGCGACAGGCGGTCTGGCGGCGTTGTGGGAGTGGTTGAGGTGCGCTGGCCGCGGCGGCTCGGTTACCTGCTGCTCCTTGTGTTGCTTCTCGTGGTTCCACCGGTGGTGCTGGTGGAGATTGTCGGGTGGCCGGATCAGCAATGGCCGGGTCTGCGGCAGTGGGTGGCGACGCCGCTGACCGCGCAGACCCTGACCGTCGCGTTGATCGTGCTGGCCTGGCTGGTGTGGTTGATGTTGGCCGCCACGGTCACGCTCACTGTCGCCGCCCGGATTTGGTCCGGGGCGCGGTGTTTGCGTCGCGTGCCGCTGCCCACTCCGTTGCAGGCCACCGCTACCGGCGTAGCCGGTGCCGCCGCGTTCGGCGTCGGTGCTGGCTATGCCGGCGCGGTGGCCCCGCCGGAGGATCCGCTGCCTGCAACCGTCGGCACCCTCGACGACTCCGGCGGCGCTGCGGCGGCTGATCCCAGCGACCTGTTGCAGGGCGACCAGGACGGTGGGGTGGTGGTGCCGGGCGGCTGGTTGCCGCGTGAGGCTGCCGAGCAGGTCGCCGCCGCAGCTGGGCTGCTGTGGCTACGCCGGCGGCGCGCCTACCAACCCGGTGCCTCGGGGTCGAGCGCACTTGGCGATGGTGATCTGACGCCGCTGCCCGCGACCGTGACCGCCCTGCAAGCCGCTCTTGTCGTCGCACCTGCGGACACGCTGACGCGCTCGGCTGCGGCCACGGCGCCGCAGCTGTCGGGTTCGATCGCGGCCCTGCCGTCCGGCTCGGTCACGCTCACCGGTCCTGGCGCCCACTCTGCCGCTCGCGGTCTGCTGGTCACTGTCGTCCTGGAGGCACTGCGGCATCCGTCGCCTGCGCCGTTGGTGATCACCCGCACCGCTCTGGCCATGCTGCTCGACCCGGGGGGCGGGCGGGTATGGCCGCCGATGCCCGGCGTGCGGGTGGCTGACTCCGTCGACGACGCCGCGGCGGTGCTCGCGACTGTCGCCGGGCAGGACGGTCCCGGGGCGGAGCCGCGGCAGGCCGCCCCGCTCACGTCCAGTCGGCCGGTGTTGATCCTAGAGTCCTCGCCGCCTGCCGGCACGGTTGCCGCGGCGATAGCGGCCGGCGCTGGCACCACCGTTCTGCTCGCTGGCGGGGCGGACGCGGTGATCTGGCACGTCGACGCGGGCGGCCACATCCGTGACCCGCGTCGTCCCGACGAGGCTGGGGTGCGGCTGTGTGTGCTCGACCCGGTGGCGGCCACCGATCTACTCACCGTGATCACGATGACGTATGCACCGGATGTGCCCCCCGCTTCTGCGTTCGAAGCCGCCGCTGTCGCAGCTGAGCTGCCACGCATTCCCCGTCAGGCGACCAGGCTGCCACCCCAGCGGCCACCGGCGTATACGGCGTCTTTCAACAGCACCATTCGTGCGGCGGCTACGGTGGGCCGCCTCGACCTGCGGGTTCTCGGTGAACCGATCCTGCTCGCCGACGACGCACCCGTGCCGATCCGGCGTAGCGCTTCCCTGCAGGTGCTCGTCTTCCTCGCCGTGCACCCCGACGGGGCCACCACCGGGCAGCTCGCCGAGGCCATCTGGCCAGGTCTGCCCGCCCACCGCCTCACCGGCCGCCTGTACACCACCCTCAGCGACCTGCGCACCAGCATCCGGGCGGCCTGCGGTCTGACCGTCATCGACCACACCGACAACCGCTACCGCCTGCACCCAGCGCAACTGGATTCCGACCTGTGGCGGCTGCGCGCCCTGGCCGTACACGCCTCCACCGCCGTCACCAACCCGGCCGCCGCATGGCAGGCCGTCGTGGACGCTTACACCGGCGACCTCGCCGCCGGCCACCCGTGGCCGTGGCTCGACCCGGCCCGGGAGGCCACCCGCCGCCACGTCCTAGACGCCTACGCCGCCCTGGCCGCCGCCGACCCAGACCCGCGCCGCGCCCTCGACCTGCTCCACGCGGGCATCCGCGTCGACCCCTACAACCAGACCCTCCATCAACAGGCGATCGGAGTCCTCACCGCGCTCGGTGAGCACGACACCGCCGCCGAGCTCACCGATGTCTACACCCGGCGTCTCACCGCCGCCGGTCTCTTATCCGAGGCCCACAGGGCATCACACGACGGCGCCGAGCCGGTGTCCGGCAGGTAGCCGACCGCACCTCCTTCGCTCATCTCACCCCGGCCGGTCGGCGTCGGCTTGCGGCGACTGTCGTCAGCCGGTGTGGCAGTGACCTGCGGCTGTGAGGTGCTGTGAGGTTGTGTAAGGCCGTGTCAGCTCCCACGGCACCGTCACGGGCATCGCCCGCCCCTACCGTCAACGCACCGGATCAATGAGCGTTTGGGTGAGGTGACAGGGTCATGCGAACGACATCAGGCGTACGGTCGATCACCGCCACGCTCACCTCCGGGCTTGTCCTCGCCGCCGTACCGGCCGCCCTGGTCCGTTACCTCGGGCTGCCGGAGGTGGCCGTGCCATCGGCGAGCGCGGTACGGGTCTTCGTCCGGGAGCCCCTGACTGAGGACTTCATCCTGGTCCTGGTCCAGGCCGGCGCGTGGGGCATCTGGGCGCTCCTGGCCACCACCACCGGTTTACGCGGATACCAGCGGCTCACCCGCGCGCTGCGCTGGCTGCCGGCGCTACACCTACCCGGACCGCTGCAGCACCTGACCGCGGTGATGCTCGGCGCCACCGCCGTCAGCGCCGCCACCGGCGCGCTACCGGCCCACGCCAGCCAACCCGGCCCGACCGCCACGACCGGCGACGCCATCCCCCGAGAAGCAGCCCGGTCGGTCGATCGGAGCACCCTGATCGGGAGCCAGCCCGCCACTGATACCACCGCCCCGCGCGCTACCCACACCGTCGCCCGCGGCGACACCCTGTCCGCGATCGCCCAACGCCGCCTCGGCGACGACGACCGGTGGCCGGAAATCTTCGCTCTCAACCGCGGCACCCGCTTCCCCGACGTCGGCGGCACCCTGCGCGACCCCGACGTGATCCGCCCCGGCTGGACCCTCGACCTGCCCGCCGACGCCGCCGCGGCACCGCAACGGCAGACCCGGACCACCCCACCCGAGCCCCCCGCCACCGCCATACCGACACCCGCATCGCCGATGCCCTCGCCGCCCACCACCGCCACGCCCAGTGCCGGGCCAACAGCCTCCGCCACAGCCCACACGCCTACCTGCGGCGCGTCCACCGGTCAGGCCCCTGCTCGCACAGCGGCACCGACGACCGCTACCGACGGCTCCGACACCACCAGTGCGGCCCCGGACCGCGACACCCGCGGACGGTCCGGCAACGGCGTGCTCCTGCCCAGCGGCAGCTGGATCGACATCGGCCTCGCACTGGCCATCGTTGCCGCTGCGGCACTGGTCTGGGCCCACCGGCAACGCCGCTACGTACCCCGCAAGCCCTCCACGTCGCCCCGCACGCACGACACGGACCTGGCTGCCCTGCCGCGCGTGGTCACACAGATCCGCCGCGGACTGCGCTGCGCCACCACCAAGCCCGACACGACCGATCAGCAGGACGGCACGCCGTCCGATCCCGACGGCGGCACCGACACCGCCGACGACCCTGCCGAGATTGACGCACCATCTATGGTCAGCGCCGACGAGCAGGTGCAGAACGCCGGGAGCCCAGTGCCGGTGGCGCCGTCTCTCGCGCACCCACTCTCGGTGGTGTGGCAACCGGCTGGGCTGGGCCTTACCGGGCCCGGTGCGCCCGCCGCCGCCCGCGGTCTACTCACCGCCGTCCTCGCCGCAGGCGACGGGGATCGCCCCGATGGGCGCACCGTGGTGGTCATGCCGGCCGCGACCGCCGCGACCCTCCTCGGCTCCGCCGCGGCCCTGCCCCGCACCCCCAGACTGCTCCTTGCCGCCGACCTCGACGACGCCCTGCGGGTCATCGACGAGCAGACGATGCACCGCAGCAGGCTGGTGCACCAGCACGACGTCGACACCGTCGCCGACCTGCGTGCTGCCGACCCCTGCGAGGAACCCCTCCCGCCGGTCATGCTGCTCGCCCATGACACCGGCCGTCACGCCCGCTCCCGTGTCGCCGCCCTCCTAGCCCAGGGCCAGCGCCTGGACATCCACGGCGTGCTGCTCGGCGCGTGGCCAGAGGGCGACACCGTCGACGTCGCCCACGACGGCACCGTCACGCCCGCCGACGGCGACGCCCGGTGCGGCGGCCACCCCGCCGAGGTCGGCCGCCTCGCCGTACTCAGCCCCGCCGAAACCATCGACATCCTCGCGACCCTTGCCGAATCCCACACGGGCCAGCCGCCCACACCCGCCGCCATCGAAGCCGCACCCTCTGCACTCACCGCGCCGGCGGACACCGGCAGCGCCGACACTTCAGCGGCCAGTCCTTCGGCACCGTCACCATCGGCTGACGACGCCACCGCGAACACGTCCTTCGATCCTGTCGACGCCGGCCGATACCGCGCCGCCGCGCGGAACCTCGACGAGGCGACCGATACTGCCCGCGGCGGGGCAGGCACAGCCACCGACGACATTTCCGCCGCCGACCAGCCCATCCTGCGGACATCCACGGCCGCGGCCGACGGCGGCGACACCGCCCCCGCCGACACCATCCCGACCGTGCCCGTCCCACCAACAGAGTCGACCGGGAAACCTCGCCCCGACACCCAGCCGCTGCCGGTGGCGCGGCCCGACCGCGTCATGGTGACGGTGCTCGGCGCCCCAACCATCGTCGGGGCCGACCCGCAGCGAAAGCCCCGCGCGAAGTCCCTCGAGCTGCTGGTGTATCTGGCGGTGCACGACGGAGCAGCCACGGCCGAGGCGATCCTGGACGACCTGCTGCCCGACGCCCCGGTGAGCAAAGCCACGCACCGGCTGCACACCTACATATCCGACCTACGCGCGGTGCTGCGCCACCAAGCCGGTCCCGGAACCTACCTCACCCGCCCGCACCACCAGTACCAGCTCCACGGCGACCGCTTCGACATCGACTTGTGGCGTATGCGAGAGGCGATCCGCGTCGCCGACACCGCGGGCACACGAGCCGAACGCATCGAGGCGCTACGCCGCGCCGCCGCCTACCGGCCTCTGGCCGAGGGCTGCGACTACGAGTGGCTCGAACCCCACCGGCATGCCGTACAGCGCGAAGCCCTCGATGCCGTAGCCGCTCTCGTCGAGGAACTCACCGACCAGCCCGCCGAACAGGCCGCCGTCTGCGAGACCGCCCTGCAGCACCACCCCTACGCCGAGACGCTGTACCAGCAGGCGATGCGCGCCCACGCCCGCCTCGGACACCTCGACACCATCCGCGCGCTGCGCCGCACGCTGACCCGACGCCTCACCGAGATCGACACCGAACCGTCCGAGGACACCCTCGCTCTGGCCGACCGCCTCATCACCGACCTGCGGCGACCTCGACAGAACCCACGCAGCCCACAGCCCTTCGGCGACGGAGCACCCGCATGACCCTCGACAATCGACCACACACCCTCGCCGCCGACGCCATCACCGGCGAGCGTCTACGGCGGCTGCGGTGGGCGGTACGCGCCACCCTCACCCTCGGCGTCGCCGCGTCGCTGGCCGCGAACGTCCTGCACGCCCAGCCGAACCCGATCAGTCAAATCATCGCCGCATGGCCGCCCCTGGCGCTGCTACTCACCGTTGAACTGATCTCCCGCGTCCCCCACCACCGCTGGATGCTCGGCGCGATCCGCATCACCGCAGCCGCCACAATCGCGATCATCGCCGCCTGGGTGTCCTACTGGCACCTCGTCGGCGTCGCCGCACGCTACGGCGAAACCGGCTACGGCGCCGCCTACCTTCTCCCCATCTCCGTCGACGGCCTCGTCATCGTCGCCAGCGTCAGCCTCGTCGAAATCAGCGCCCACATCCGCGCCACGTCCTCGCAAGCAGCAAACACCCCCTGCAGCGAACACCGCCACACCCCAGCACCCACAGACCCCGCGACCGTGACTCCGCCACCAGCCGAACACTCCGGCCGGTCGGACACGGCAGAGATCGCCGCAAGCCACGCCGACGCACGTCCGCTCGCGGGCGCCGAACGGACCGCCGCGCCGACGGCACAAACCCACGCCTCAGTCGCGATGCCCCCACCTGCGGCTACAACCAGACCACCGAGCGCCGACGGCGACACACCGCCACTGCAGCCCGACACCGCGAAGACACCGCCCGACCCCGTACGAGCGTCTGCCACCGGAAAGCCGGCAGGACCGCCTTCGGGCAAAGCACGCACGGCTGCCGCGTCACGCACCAACACTAGGCGGTCGACGTCCACCGACACGGCACCCCAGGCGACGCATACCGCACAGACTGGTCGGGACGCGCCGTCACCCGGGAGAGCCAAGAGCGGTGACCGGCAGGAGGAAAACCCACAAGGCAATGGCGACACCTGGTTGACCGATACCGCCGCAGCGGTGGCGTACTGGCGACACAATGATCCCGCGCTGCAGCCGGGCGAGGTCGCTGCACGGATCGGCAGGTCAGAACGGACTGTGCGCCGCCACTGGCAGCCACGAGCAGAGTCCCTCACCGCACGGCCCAACGGCCATCCCACCGGCAAGCTGCACCGCTAATCCTTATTCCGACCCGGTGCCAATGATCCGGACGCCGGCCCGATGACAAAAGGACCGCTTTCCTGCTCCACGGGGCCGACGAGGTGGACGGCATTAGCCGGGGACAGGCCACCAGCGCACCCACCCCGTTACGACGGCGGGCTGCACAGGGCCATCCTGTCCAGCTCACCGAAATCCCGAGGCCGCCCTGCGGGTGCCCACTTCGCGTTGGCGCCCGCAGGGCGATCAGTGCTGCACCCCGGACGGCGACTGGGCAACAATTGCCTGACCGAGTAGCCGTGCGTCCGCACGCTCCTTTCGGCGCTGGGAACGTCAGGGACGTTGCAGGGTCGGCTGCACCGACGGCGGGTAGGCGTAGCCGGCGTCCCAGGGGAAGCGGCCCTGCGGGTCGGGCCACACGACCTGCTGCACACGAACCTGCTGGCCGTATCGGGCGACCGCGGCGCCCGGGTGTAGCTGCTCGGTCGGAGTGCCGTCGATGACGACCGCGTCGTAGCCGGCGATGAGGTCGCCGATGCGTTGACCGTTGGTGAAGCGCTCGGCTCGGTCGTAGACGCGGACGGCGAGGTCGTTGAGCAGTTGATGGGCGATGGCGGGATCAAGTCCGGCGATCAGCAGCTCGGGATGGTCGTGAGCGGTGAGACCGACGGTGTAGGCGAACGGGGCGTTGTCGTCGGTGTCGTCCGCGCCGGGGTGCACGAGCGTCACCGCCCAGCCGACCCGGTCGATGATCTCGCTTTGGCGGCGTAAGAAGTCCTCGTTGCCGGTCACCGGTCAGTTCCTTCCGTGCTGTCGTGACGCTCGGGCAGAGAGGGTGGATCGACTTCGACGAAGCCCCAGATCCGCTCGATGAGCTCCAGCGCCTGGGTGCGGTAGCGGTCGGCGAAACCGCGGCAGATCGCCGGCTTCGCCTGCGGGTGTCGGTAGTGCGGCAGGGTGTCATGGCAGATGATGTAGGTGCCTCGCTCGCGGGCATCGGCGATCAGGGCGCGGAGTTGCCCTGCATCGAGGTGCATCTGGTTGCCGGGGGCGAAGATGCAGGTGTCGCACTGCCGCGACAGCAGCCGCGACTTGCCGAGGACCGGATCGCCGACGCTCAGGTCGGCGTGGCCGTCCCCGCTGTCGGGGTCGCGCTCGGTGGGCACAGGTTCCATGATTGCTTCTCCTGCTGATACGTAGGGGGCACCGCTGTTGTGGCGGTCCCCAGGGGCGATGTCGTTCGTAAGTGAGGCCTGCCTGGCCAGGTGAGCCAGCCGGTCTGCCCGGGTTGGGGCATCACGCTGGTGGAGGTCCTGGCTGACGGCGCGCTGGTTATCGCGTGAATCCCCTGCCTGGCGCCTCGACGGCCACGGTTGTGTCCGGCGCACTGCGGGCGGCGTTGAACGGGCAGGGGATCGTCGTCGTGGCTGGTCGCTGATGACGAAGAGCGCCGGCCCGAACAGGTCAGGCCGGCGCGATGGACGAATACGGTTCACGGTGTAGGCGGTGTGGTCAGTCGCCCTTGGGAGTAGGTGGGTGTAGGGCGACGGTGAGTCGGTCGACGGGCGGCCATCCGTCTGTGTCGGGCTGCCACGCCTGCGCGTCGTCGGGGCTGGGGAAGGGGCCGACGATGACGATCTGGGCGCGGTCGCGGTCGAGTAGCACCAGGCCCACGCTGGTCGTGTCGGGCGTTTGAGTGTGGGCGGCTGCGGCGATGTCGGGCGGGATGGTCAGCCACTCGCTGGTGTCGATTGTCGTGGTGTCGGGGTGGTGCAGGGCGGCTGGTGTGGTGGCGGCGATGTCGGCGTTGTGCATGGCGAGGTGGGGGGCGTAGTCGCAGGCAGTGGCGCTGCCGGCGAGGGGGCCGTGCAGGGACAGGGTCGCGTCGGTGGTGGCGGCGAGCAGTGCGTGGGGTTGGCGGTCTTCGGCGGTGTCGAGTAGGGCGAGGCTGAAGGCGTCGCGGCTGCTGATGTCGATGAGGGTGAGCATGGCGGGTCGGCCGGTGGCGTTGTTCCAGCCGACGATTTCGAAGTGTTCGCCGGCGAGGGTGAGGAACCGCTGGTAGGCGCGGTTATCCGTGTCGAAGGGGTAGTCGGTGTCGAGCATGATGTCGCTCTTCCTTCTCTGATAGGGGGCGCTGATCGTCAGCGGCGGCGTGGATGCGGTGGTGCGCGGGTGGGGGTCAGCGGGCGAGGACGGAGACGGTGTCGCCGAGGAGCAGGGGCGCCCCGTCGGGGCCTTTGATGTGTGAGTGGATCCAGATGCGGTAGGGCTGGCCGTCGGCGTTGACCAGGCGACGCCAGTGCCCGCGCACGATGAACCGGACGCGGTAGTGCCATTTCGCCTCGCCGGTCGGTTCGGCGGTGGGTTTGGTGCGTCGGAGCATGACCACGCGGGTGTCGTGGCGCAGGCTGGCCCGCAGCGCCCGCCTGCGGGCGGGTCGGTCCAGGGGTGGGTGGGCGACGGTGGCGATGGGTTGTACCAGAATGCGTCAGAACGCGTAGAGCACCGCCGCGACGGCCCGCATGCTCATGACGGACTCGTCAACGCAGAAGCGGCCGTCGGGCGCGGATTCCCAGTCCGTGTCGACGGTTTCGGGTAGCTCGCCGTGAGCGGCGATCGGGGTGCCGATAGGGATCTCGGCGAAGGTGTTGAGCACATAGGGGCCGAACTGCGCGGCGAGTTCGGGGGCCTCGGCGATGTGGTGGCGGCGTCGGGTGGCGGCGGGGTCGAGGGGGTCGTCGCGGTCGCCCCAGCCGGTGATCAGCCAACTGGTGCGGCCGATGTCGCGGTTGTGGACCTTGGCCCAGGTGATCGCGCCGATGGAGGTGAACTGGCCGTGGACGCCGCGTTCGTAGATGGGTTCGGGCAGGAACAGCACACCGGCGTCGCTGGGCGCTACGTCGTTGGTGACGATGTCGCCGGTCAGGTCGAGAGCTTGGGCGGCGGCGGCGATGATCGCGGTCATGGCGGGGGCGAGGACGTAGGGTTCGCCGTCGCGCCACAGCTGGTGGGCGATGCGGCTGAACGCGTCGCAGACAGCGGCGTTGTGGGCGGCGTCGTCGTCGAAGCGGGATTCCAGCCACGCTCGCAGGTACTGCTGGGCGAACCGTCCACGGCTGTACTCGGTCATGCGCAGGCGCAGGTCGACCGCCGCGCGGGCGTAGCCGGCGAGGGTCCTTTCGGTATGGAAACTCACGGGTCGTCCTTCCTTGATGGGAGCCCGAGGGCTCGACGGCCGGTGGGGTTGCGAACTCAGAGGTCGGCAGGGCGGGCTCAGTGCTCACGCGGCCCGTGGCGACGGCGTAGACCGCGGCGACGGTGCCTGGATCGGCCGGGTGGGTCGGAACCAGCCGGCGAACCGCGTCGCGAGGGCGGCGGCCGGTGCGGTGACCCGTGCCCGGCCGCGCGCGATCAGGGTGCACCGGGTGGCGGCCTGGTAGGCCCGCCGTGCGTCACGTGCCGGTGGGCACGGGTATGCCTCGCCGACGCAGCGCAGGTTGGCGCAGTCGCCCGGCCGTTCGGGGTGGGGTGGGTGAGCGTCGGCGACGTCAGCGGCGAGCAGCCACAGCAGGACGTCGCTGACGTTGCGGGGTAGGTCGCGGCGGTGCGGCATGGTCGGGTATCCCTTTCTGAGGTCGGGTCGCCGCCCCGGCCAGCGGTAGTGCGATGCCCGCTGTCGGGTTCGTCCGGGCGGCGATCGGGTGCAGTCACGCTCGACTTCGCGCATTGATCAAGTCGTCGCCTACGCCTGGGAGCCGGGAGCGTGGCTGCCGGCCGGGGGTCTGGCGCCGAGCGCGTGCGACGTGACTGCCTCTCGCTGGGGCATGGTCAGCCGGGCCAGCCGCGTCGCCGCGGCTGGCCGCCGGTGGTAGGGGTTTGGTGGTGGGGGTCAGTCGTCGCGGTGGATGAGGAAGCAGTCGGGTGTGGCGGGGTCGTCGTGGCGGTAGTCGTCGAGGCGGGCGTCGTAGTGGGCGGGCCGGTCGCAGTGCCGGCAGCGCATCGGCGGCGCCTGATTGAGGTCCTGGCCGTTGGGGTCGTAGGCGGTGGTGTGGTCGTGCGCCGGGTAGTTGCACGCGCCGTGGGTGCAGTACGGGCGGTCGCCGTGGCGCAGGCGCGCCACGACGAGGCCCTGCACGGCGACGGTCAGATCGATGCTGGCCTGGGTGCCGTCGTAGGGGACACCGGCGGCGATGAGGTAGTCGTTGGCGTCGATGTAGCGGTGCAGGTCGGCGTAGGAGCCGATTCCGGCGGGCACGATGCCTTCGCTGATGTCGTCGTCGATCGCGGCGACGATGGTCTCGGCGTAGCGGCGTACCCGCCCGGCCTGATCCGTGGTGGGTGTGTCCGGGGTGTGGTGGGCCGGCCAGATGCGGACCAGGGCGCGCAGGTGAGTGATGTGCGTGGCGCGTTGGGCGGTCAGGGTGTCCATGGGCGGCCCGAGGGCTTGGAGCACACCGATCGGGTTGAGGGTGGGTGCCGGGTCGCCGGGGCCGGCGGCCAGTGAGCGGTTGATCTCGTCGAGGTGCGCGCCGATGGTGTCGGCGCATCGGGCGAGGTCGGTCTCGGTACCGGCCAGGGCGCGGCAGGCGTCGCCGATGGCCGCGGCGATCGTCGCCGCGACCTAACTGTGCTGTCGGGCATGGGCGATCTCGTCGTCGCCGATGCGGTGGCCGGTGTACTTGTGGGCAAGTCGCAACGACACGGATGGGCTCCTTCGCGGCGGGGTGGCGCGGTCGGCGGGAGACAGTGTCATCGCAGGCCCGCGGGGGTGTCGGTGGTGGTGTCGATGTCGCCGGGGGTGGCGTTGTCTCGGGCGGTGTTGTCCCAGTCGAGGTGAGTGTCGTGATCGGTGCCGCTCAGGGCGGCGTCGATGGCGTCCTCGGCGGCCTCGACGGCGTCGTCGCGGCTGGTGGCGGTAACCTCGACCGTCACCGGCACGGTGAGGCGGACCTGCCAGCGGCGCAGCAGCCCGGGCAGGTCCAGCGCGTGCAGGATCCGGTCGGCGGCATCCGGGGCGATGTCGTGCTCGGCGGCGGCGTCACGCAGTGTCTGCCACACCTGCCGGCGCAGTGCCACGGACCGCCCGTCGATGGCTACGGGTGGGGCGGTCGGGGCACTCTGCTGCGGCGTTCGGAGGTGGTCGTGAATGCGGTCGGTGGTGTGGGTGAGCCATCCCAGCGGTGCGGGTTGGCCGGGGTGGAAGGCGTCCCACGCATCGCGCAGGACCGTCTCCAAGCTCGCTGGGCGCGGCTCGTGGTTGTCAGCGGTGGACATGCGGTCTCCGAATCGGTGAACAAGCCGACGGCCCCGCCTCTTCGACAGGGAGGCGGGGCCGTTTGGGTGGGGTGGTCAGTCGTGGCGGCGGTTGCGGATGACGCGCACCTCGTAGGTGTCGGCGGTGACGGTGAGGTGCAGCCACCGGTAGCCGGCGGCGTGCGCGGCGCGCAGGGTGTCGATCAGCGGCGTGGGCGTTACCTCGGTGAGGTGCAGATGTTCGACGAAGTCGTCGCCGAGGTCCGGGGCGTGGGGGTGGCCGTCGGTATCGGGATTCCAGCCGTGGGCGTAGACGATGAGGTTCGCGTCGGGCCGGCTGGGGTCGGTGAGTCGGGGAAGGCCGCTGGACATGAGGTAGACGCCGTGGTCGTGGACCCACTCCAACGCGCCGGGGCACGGCGTGCCGTCCTCGCGTTCGGTGAAGGTCGGGGCGTGCTCGGCGGCGGCGACGGCGTGTTCAGCCAGCCGCAGTGTGTCGGTGAGGTCGAAGTACAGGTGCGTTGCCATCAGGGGTCTCCTTGCGTAGTTCGACAGGCCCTGGGACCGGCCGGCGTGGCTGGTGCGCGGGCCTCGTGTGTGCCGTTGCCGGTTGGGTTCAGGTGGAGCTGCTCCTGGGCTGTGGTGATCGCGCGGGCGCACCGAGGCCGAGACGGGCGCCGATGGCCGGGCCTTGGTGGACGGCGGCGACCGCGGTGGGGAGGTGGCGGTGTTGCCAGCCGCGCAGGGCCGCTTGCAGGTCGGCGCCGAACCGGCGGTGTTGGGTGAGGGCGGCGGTGAGGCCGGCGGCCTGTTCGATGCCGTTGTTCGCGCCGCGGGCGGTGTGCGGGCGTACGGGAGCGAGGGCGTCACCGAGCAGGACCGCCCAGCCGGAGCCGACGGGCCATGCCATGCGGGTGGGCGGGTCGATGTCCATCACCGGCACCGCCATCCGGACGGCGGTGGCGTGCACGGTCGCGGCGTGCGGGGCCGGCAGCAGCCGGGTGGCGTGGGCGTCGACATGTGCGCGGGCCGCGGCGCTCACGTGCTGCGGCAGGGCGAACAACCGCCGCTCGGGTGGCGCCCCGAAATGGCGGGTGTAGTCGACGGGGGTGCAGGTGAGGTAGAACGTCCAGTCCAGCCCTCCGGGGACGGGGGCGACGTTGTACTGGCAGCCCAGGCCCGGCTCTAGGCGCAGGAAATCGCGCAGGGCCGCCTCGGGGGTGGGTGCGTGTCCGCGGTGGGCGACGTAGCCGGCGTAGCGCAGCCGGCGCGACGGGTCGAGCAGGCGGCGGCCGGTGGAGGCGCGGCCGTCGGCGAACACCACCAGGTCCGCGACCTCCCGGGAGCCGTCGTGGAACGCCAGCAGGGGTTGCCCGTGGCGGGTGCCGAGGTCGGTGAGGCGACGGCCGGTGTGCAGCACGCCGTCGGGTAGGCGGCTGGTGAGCGCGTGGTGCAGCAGTGTCCAGGTGGTGTTGCGGCCCGGGTAGGCCTGTCGCGTGGTGTGGATGTGCTGGCGGGCGCGGACGGTGACCTGCCAGACCGTTTCGGAGTCGTAGGCGACAAACTCTCTCTGGTCAATGCCGAGCCGGTCGAGGACGTCCAGGGCGGGGTGTTCCAGGCCGATCAGTCCGCCTTCGCGCGGCGCCGCGTCGGGGGCGGCTTCGTAGATGGCGACCTTGTGGAAGCCGGCGTCGAGCAGCGGCAGGGCGGTGGTGCAGCCGGTGAGGGATCCGCCGATTACGGCGATGCGCGGTTGCGTGCCTTGGGCCAGCGGATCGATCGGGGTGGAGCGCGGTGCGCTTGTCGGGTGGGTGAGCAGGTGTCGTGCCATGAGGTTCCCTTCTGAGCAGGGGGAACCCGGGCACTGCCGCTCGGCCGTGCCCGGGTTGCGCGCAGGTGCGCGGGTGGCCGGGCAACGGCCTGGTTCGTGCGAAAGAAGGTCAGCGGCGAGAGGTTGGGGCTGTCATGCGTGTTCGAGGGCGGCGACGGCGGCGTCGGCGATCGCGTCGACGGCCGCAACGGGGTCGTCGACCAGGAGGGTGGTGGTGTGGCCGAAGGTGTGCCCGGTCAGGTCGGCGGGGCGTAGCCACAGAACCGCGCATCCAGACTGGTGCAGGGTGGTGATCAGCCGTTGCGCGGGTTCGATGTCGGGCAGGTCGCCGTCGGAGACGACGGCGAGCATCCGCAGCCGTCCGGGTTGGCGCAGGTGCAGCAGTTGGTCGGCGAGTTTGACCGCGTCGCCGAACGCGGTGGTGCCGCCGACGGCCGGCATGTCCAGGACGTGGGTGGGGTGCTGGCGGGGCGGCACGAGCACCGTCGCGCTGCTCCCGAAGCCGATCATGGTGGTGATGGCGTGGTTGGTGCGGGCGGCGTGAGCGAGCATCCAGCCGGCCGAGGACATCGGCGCCGAGTAGGAGTGCATCGAGAAGGACGTGTCGACGAGTACGGCCAGGTGCAGGGTGGGCTTCGGCGGCGGGATCTGGGAGCGGCGCTGCCAGGGTGTGGCGGTGGGCATGCTGCCGGCGGCGATCTGCGCTTTCGCGGTGATGGCGTGGCGGGTGCGCAGCCGCCCGGGCGGTATCGGGCTGGGTCGGCTGTCGGGCTCTGGTACGTGGGTGCGGGCTCGACGCATCCGGGCGGCAAGGTGGCGGGCCGCGCTCCGCTCGGCGTCGGTGGGATCGCGGCGCGTCCACCACGCGGGCGCACCGTGCTGGGACTGGATCTGCTGGGCGGCGTACTCCGCCGGTGTGACGCCGGTGGCGTGCGCGAGGTAGTCGGCCAGGGCCTGGGCGAGCTGGCCGGCGAACGCGCCGGGGTCCGGCTGCGGCGGTTCCGGCCGCTGGTGGGGATCGATGCCGAGGATGCGGCACCACCGCCACGCCAGGTCGATCATCGCGGTGGCGTCGGTGTCGTCGACGGTGTGCGCCTCGCGCCACACGTCACGCAGCTGCCGCAGCGTCTTGCGGCCGAGGACCGCGGTGACGACGGCCCGGACGCCCTTGATGTCCTTGGCGGTGATGATGCGCGCGTCCACGCGGGCCAGGAGCAGGCCGGCGAGGTGGGCGGCGTGCCAGGCGTCGTCGACCGGCGCGTCACCGGGGTCGAGGAGGGCGGTGACGGTGTGGCGCAGCCACCGGCGGTCGCCGCGGCGCCTGCCGCGCTGCCGGTTCTCGGCGCGGGATTCCTCGAGCAGGTCCGCGACGGCGGCGACGACCGGCGGCGTATCGGTAGGTGCTGTCCACAGGCTGTGGGCGGCGTGCGCGGCTTCATGCACGAGCAGCCCGTAGGCGGTCGGCACGAGGCGTTTGTGGCTGGCCTTGTGCGGGTCGGCGACGTCGGGTGCGCCGATGTGGGTGGCGTCGACCTCGACGCGGCGGGCATGCGGGTAGAAGCAGGCCGGGGCGCCCCCGCCCGCACCGGGGGCGACGGTGACGCTCAGGTCGTGCCGGCCGGTCAGGGTGGGGATGTGCCGGGTCCAGGCGTCGCTCCACGCGTGCCAGTCCGGGGCGCTGGCCGCCGAGGCGCCGGAACCGGCACTGCGGTGGCTGGAGGGATGCGGCATCGGGTTGTTCTCCTTCCGAGAGGGGTTAGCGCTGTTTGCCGAGGGTCAGTGGGGTGATGTCCGCGCCGAACTGCTGCTGGAGGGCGGCCAGGACCTGCTCGCGGTCCTCGAGTGGGGCACGGCCGACCAGGTTCGCCACCGCCGCGGCGGAGCCGAGGGTTTTGCTGAGGCGGGTGAAGCCGAGCAGTTCGCGCAGCTGAGGAGCCCAGCTGACCCGCCCGGCGGCGAGGTCGGTGTTCAGCGCGATAGCGGCCTCGACGGCGGGTCTCGGGACGCCGAGGTGGCGGGCGAGGTCCCAGTCGGTGGTGACCTCGATGTGCACGTCGAAGCGCGACGCGAGCGCCTCGGTGAGGATCGCGCCGTGCACGCCCGGGTTGTGCCCGGCGATGACGTAGAACCCGTCGGCGGCTTCGACGCGTTCGTTGCGGTAGCCGGGGATCGTGATGACGCGGCGGCCGTCCATCGCGGGGTAGAGCACGGCGAGGACCTTCGGTGTGATGAGGGTGGCGTCGTCGACCAGCAGCGCCCGGCCTTCGCGCATCGCCACGACGAGGGGGCCGTAGACGAACTCGAACCCGCCGTCGGGCAGGGGGATGAAGTTGCCGAGGAAGTCCTCGACGACGGTGTCGCCTGTTCCGGCGACGGTGAGCAGGTCACCGAAGGCGGCCTCGACGAGGGCGGTTTTGCCGGTGCCGGGTGGTCCGTAGAGCAGCACGGGGATGCGCTTGTCGCGCAGCCGTCGCAGCACGTCCACGTCGGTGGCCCCGGCCAGCCTGCGCGGGAAGTACAGGTCGCCGTTCGGGCGCGGCACCGGTTGGCGCAGGGTGGAGCGGGTGCCGCCGGTGCCGGGAGCACGCGGGGCGGGTGGGGGCATCGTCCCGGCGGCGTCGATCCCGGCCTGCGTGATCTGGTACCGGTGCGGGCCGGTCAGGTGCGTGGCGTAGCCGGCCTTGGCCATTTTCTTCAGCACCTCGGAGACCGCGCCGGTCGAGGGGACAGCCAGTGCTTTGGTGATCTCTCCGACCGTGAGCAGCCGGTCGGGGTGAGCGGCGAGGTGCGAGGCGACCTTGTGGTACAGGTAGCCGGGGCGCCTGCCATTGGCAGTGGTCGGTGTGGTGGCAGGTGCGGTGGTGGGGTCCATGCGGGTCCTCCTGTAGGCAGGGGTGGGCCCGCGCACCCGTCTCCGGGTGCGCGGGCAGGAACGAAGTCCGCGCAGCGGAGACAGGAACAGTCAGAGCGGCGTTACGACAGGGCGCTGGGTGTCATCGGTCGCGAGCCAGGTGCGCCAGCCGGGTCAGTCCGGCCGCGATCCGGGATCCGGCGACCCGTGGTGGCGCGCCGCGCCGGAGCGGGGGTGCCGCTAACCGGCGGTGTAGGCGGCCTCGCCGTCGGCGTCGGTCATGCGAATGATCCACCGTGGGGCCCCGGCGATGAGGTCCTCCCGGTGGACGTTGGGCCACTGGTAGCCGTCGCCGCCCAGCCGGGCGATGGTGTACCGGGGATCGAGAAACCCGTCGACCACGACGTACAGGTACCGGCCCATCTCCGCGGTCAGTGCCGGCGCGACGGTGACGATCTCACCCGGCTGCAACGACCGCTGGTTGTCCTCCGACAGATGGTCAGCCATCGGTCACGTCCTTGCCCCGCAGGCCCTGCTCGGCGTCGACAGGTGGGGCGGGGAGGGTGCCGGCGATGCGGTCACAGTCGTAGGGATCCCCCGGGATCCAGGTCCATGACCGGCCCATCACGATGTACCGGCCCTCGGCGTCCGGCCCGATCCGCTCGATGGCCTCCGGGTCGTCCTGCACGGGGGTCTCGTCGGCGACGATGACATCACCGTCGAAGAACATCCGCCCTACCGACTGGTCCGTCCTGCGGTCTAGGTCCACCTCGGGGCAACCGGCCTCGGCCAGGGACTGGCGGAAACAGTCGCGGACAGCCTGCTGGTCGGCGACGATCGCCTCGGCGACGTCGCGGGTGCAGGTGAACACCGCCCACCCGTTCCACCGGTCGACCAGGGTGCCGACGAACCCGACCGGAATGCGCATCTGCCCGTCGGCGTTGGGCTGCCACGCCCAGTCGCCGGCGAACACCCCCGGCCCGCCCAGGCGCACCCGGTCAGGATGTACGTGGGTGAGGTCCCGGTCGTCGCCGTCGGGGTGCAGGAGCATGCGGCACTGGCGGGCCGCCTCGGCGTTCGCGGCGTCGTCGTAGCCGTCGCACCACGCCCACCGCGCCTGATCGCACTGCCGCGCGGTCAGCTGCTCCCAGGGCGGCGCGTCGGGCGGGGCGTGCTCGGCGTACCGGTCGGCGTCCTCGGCGAGGTGGTACGGTTCGGCCGTCGGCAGCTCGCCGAGGACCGCCGGGTCGACGTCCTCGACGCCGCGCAGAACCTGTCGCGCGACCGCGGTGACGTCGCCGCGTGCGCGGCCTCCCAGACTGTGCTGCGCCCACCAGCCGGCGGCATCGCGCCCGGCAGCCGCCCCCGCCGCACGCAACGCGTCCAGGGCTCGCTGCCACCCGTCGGCGGTCACTGTGGCGGGCAGGACTCGGTCGCCCTCGGCGAGCAGCAGCGATAGGCGGGAGCCGCTGTCCCAGGCCACGTCGAGAACCTGGCTCTGCAGGTCGTAGCGGCGCACGGTGCCTTCGTCGCCGGGGCGCAAGAGGGTGTGCGGATCGGTGGTGTGTTGCAGGGTGACGCGGTCGCCGGGCTGGTAGGTCACCGGTTCGCTCCGTCGCCCGGGGTGGGCATGAGCCACCAGGACCAGTCAGGCACGGCGACGTCGAGCAGTAGCAGCCCGTCGGCGTCGCGGCGCAGCCGGTGCGGACCCCGACGGTCCGGCCAGTTCAAGTCGAACTCGACCCCCATTCGGCGCAGCCACGGCTCACGCCATGCGGCCTGCTCCCCGGTGGGGGCGGTGGCGGCGCAGACGGCCTGGGCGGTGGCATCGGGAAACCGCCAGACCGGCGCGTCGTGTGGATGCCGGGCGAGGCAGATCTCGGCGTCGAAGCCGGTGCGCGCGTCTGGCAGCCACAGGTGCGCGGGCTGCCAGTGGTGCCCGTGCAGGGTGTAGCCGCCGCACCCCAGCACCGGCTCGGCGGCGTCGGGATCGAACGGAACGGTGCTGTGCCGCAGCCACCGGCCGCGCCGGGTCGCCTCGTACACCTGCACCGAGTCGGTGGCGACATCGACCAGGTACATGCACTCCAGCCGATCATCGACTGGTGCGTCGAGCCGCTCGCGGCGGATGCTGTCCAGCAGGTCGGCGGTGTCACTGACATCAGTCACCGGATGGGTTACGCCGGCCGAGTCGGGACGGCCAGCCGGGGGGTTCGGCCACGCCCAGTCGTGTCGCAGCACCGTGTCGGCCAGAGCCTTGGTGTTGCTGTTGAGGGTGTGCTTCCAGACGAGCCGCAGCAGCGGGATCACCGCCTGAGGGTGGCTGTCCGGGTGCAGTAGCCAAGCGGCGTAAGCGCCCTCGGGGGCGGTGACGCCGATCAGGGTAAAACGATTCACGACGGTCCTCCATTGAAGATAAATGACGCCGCCCGGCTGGCCGGACGGCATGAAGGGTGTGATGGGTGGGTGGCAGCGCCACATCAGGCGGGCGCTGCCCGGGACGTCCAGCCGACGCCGACCTGGTTGCCTGGCGAACGGCGGCGGCGGTGGGCAGGCGGCGTGGCCGCGCGCTGCGGTGCCGCTCACCGCAGTGCAGGGATGGCGGTCAGTCCGCGCAGCCTTGGGTGCACCCGTCCGGGCTGCACTGCAGGTCCTTAGCCATCCGGGACAGCATCTGCCGGTCCCCGGGATCGTCGACGAGGTCGGTGATCGGCCAGCCGAGGCCGGCAGCGAACACACTCACCTTCGGCGCCCCGTACATCGGGTAGCCGGTGGCGGCCATCGCGGCGGCGACGTCGTCGTGGCCGAGCAGCCACGCCAGCTCCGCGAGCTTGGTGACCGAGCGGCTCGCCGAGCCACTGCGGTGGTCGAGGATCTTGCCGATCGGGAGATCGAGGTACCAGCGGGCGTAGTTCTCGGTGTCGCTGTGCCGGCTCCACCGCTGCTGGTCCCACTGCGCCGCGGTCGTTGCGGGGTCGCAGAACTGCTGGGCGTGTTCGAAGTCCAGCGCCTCCATGAGGACCTCCTCGGCGAATCCGAAGAGGTCGTCGTCGCTGGCGTGGATCACGTGGATCCGCGCGGCGATGTCCTGCGGCGATCGCATCGTCATGACAGGTACTCCTCCAGTAGTTGGTTGGCGTGTCGTAGATTTGTCGGCTGCTGACCCGGCGCGCGTCGGGCATGCTGGTGACCCGAAACGGGGATGGGGTGGGACGTGCATCAGGCGCTGCTGGCGTACGGCTACGACGGCGAGGTCGACGTCGATGAGGCGCAGGCGCTGCTGCCCACGGCCGCCCAGCTGGAGGGTCGGCTGCACCAGGCCAGCGCGGCTGGGCTGCTCGACGGCCCGGATGCCCGCGACCCGCAGTACCAGCTGTCCCTGCTCGGCCTGCACGTCGAGCCGTGGGGCGACGGGCATCGCGACCAAGCGGTCATCGCCTGCCGAATCGACATCACCGAGCTGGACGACCTCGTCGGCCCCGACCTCGCCGAACCGGTCGCAGACGGCGAGCGCGAGAGGCTGAACTCGGTGATGAAGACCCTCGGCCTGCCCGCCGACGACGAGCCGGGGTGGATGCGGCCGTGCAGGCGTGAGCCTTGCACCGGTGGCGGATCATCAGTGTAGGTTCGCGTCAGAAATGTCGGAAGCCGGTGCTGTTGACCTGGCGTCAGTTCATGCTTCTCATCGATTTGTCGGCGGATTCATCTCACCGATCTGTCGTTCTCTTGATGATCTTGTTTGTAGGCGAGTCCAGGTCCCGATTTGGTGAGGCGGGAGAAGGCGCGCTTGTGGCACGCTGGCCGCGTGTGACGCTGGATCTTGATTTGGTGGTCTTGTCGTACCGGGCTCCTACAATGCGCCGATGACGAGATTCGTGCAGCAGTCCGACTACACGGGCGCGGAGTTCATCGACCTGCCAATGTCCAGCGCCACCTTCCGCGAGGTGGATCTCAGCGAAGCCCGGATGCGTGGCGTGCTGCTGTTCAACGCCGACATCGACGGGGCGATCGACGGGCTACGGATTAATGGCGTGGAGGTCAAGCCGTTGGTCGAAGCCGAGCTGGATCGCCTGTACCCCGAACGGCTGCGACTGCGGCCGACCACACCCGAGACGGCGCGCGACGCGGTGGATGTCATCGAGGAGCTGTTGCACGCGACGGTCCGACGCGCGAGTGTGCTGCCGGAGGAAGCCGTCTATAGATCAGTGAACGACGAATGGTCACTCGCCCAAACCCTGCGGCACATGATCTTCGTCGTGGACGCCTGGTATGGCCACGCGGCAGCACTTCGCCCGTACCCGTTCCATCCGATCGGCGTGCCCGCATCGTTCACCACCAACGGCGCCGAGTTCGGCATCGACGAGTCGGCCGCGCCCACCCTCGGCGAAATCCTCGCCGTGCGCGACGAGCGGATCGCCGATCTGCGCGCGTATCTGTCGCAGGTCACGCAGGATGAGCTTGACCGAGTGCGGGGACCCAACACCGCGATCGGCTGCCCTCCACCCGCCGAACGCACGGCGCTTAAGTGCCTGCAAGTCATCGTCAATGACCAGTGGGCGCACGTGCAATTCGCCAACCGCGACCTGGCTATCCTGGAACAAGCGTATGCGTGATCTTCCACGACGTCCGCCAGCGATCGTGCTACCTTCAGATCGAAGTTGATCGACGCCACGCCGAGCGGTCTCGCAGAATCTTGTCGGAACCGACATCCGTACCGACACGGTTCTGAGAAACCGACATCGTCAATGCGAACCTACAATCAGAGCTGAGCGACGATCCGCCGGACGGCGGCCAGTTGGCTGGCCCACGCGGACAACTTGCTGATCTTGACGACGTCGCCGCTCTGCGGGGCCTGCACGATCAGTCCTTGGCCGAGGTACATGCCGACGTGACCGGGGCGGGCGGTGCTGCCGCGGCTGCCGGCGATGAACAGCAGGTCCCCGGGCCGCAGGTCCCGGTGGTCGCCGACCGTGGTGCCGGCGTGGATTTGCTCGCTGGTGGTGCGGGGGATGCCGATGCCGGCGGCGCGGTAGGCCTGTTGCATCAGCGACGAGCAGTCGCACTGGTGCCGGGCGATGCCGGAGTGCGGGTCGGTGCAGTCCCCGCCGAAGGTGTACGGCGAGCCGAGTTGCTGCAGGGCCCACCCGATGGCGGTGACCACCTGCGGCGGGGTGCCTGGTGGCAGGGTGAATCCATCTGGCAGGGGCGCCTGGTCGGCGCCGGGTTGTCCGTCACCTGCGTCGAACAGGCACAGCGGGTTGCTCATCGCCTGTTCCAGGTCGGCGGCCACGGGCCCGGCGGGGGTGCCGCCGGCCAGGACGCGGACCAGGGCGATCGCGTCGTCTTCCCATTTGGCGTAGGCGCCGGGGTAGGCGGATCGCTGCACTGCCTGCGCGGCGTCGGTCAGCGCCATGGCCTGCCATCCGTCGACGGCCAGCAGCGCGGTGTAGAACTTCCCGGCCGCGTAGGCGGGGTCCTGCAGTTGCGCAGGTGTGCCCCAGCCTTGGGAGGGGCGCTGCTGGAACAGTCCGACGGAGTCGCGATCTCCGCCGGGCAGGTTACGCAGGGTGGATTCCTGCATGGCGGTGGCCAGGGCAATGACCCAACCCCGGGCCGGCACCTTCCGCTGGGATCCGACGGCGACGATCGCGGCGGCGTTGCCGGTCTGCTCGCGGTCCCACCCGCCAGTGCCGGCGGCGGGCGGGGACACGGCCAGGGTGGGCAGCAGCGGCTGCCCGTCGGGGCCGACCGCCCCGTAGCAGGCGGCCGATGCGGTGCCGCCGCCGGTGAACAGGGCGCCGATCCCGCCCGCGCAGAGCACCAGCACGGCGATGACTCCGGCGGCGACGGCGGCGAGCGCGCGGGCGTTCACAACGGTGCTCCCGCCGCGACCCGCGACCCGCACAACTCCTGGTCCGGACCGCTGCTGGCGGGGTGCAGGCAGCTGATGAGCTGGTAGGTGGCGGTGCGGGTGCCGTCGCTGGTGTGCACGCCGATGGTGGAGGTGTCGGCCTCGATCAGGTACACCCATTCGATGTCGAGGTGCCCGGCGTGGCAGAGCGGGAACACGGTGACCGGCTCCGGCGCGTCGATGACGCCGTCGGTGCTGCTGGCCAGGGTCATGCCGACGCCCGGCACCGGTTGCTGACCGGCAAAGTTGGATGCGGTGGCGGCGGTGGTCTCCGGGTCGAGGTGCTCCCAGTCGTGGGCGAGGACCGCGCTGATCAGTTCGGCGGTGTCGTGGTGGGCGTGGCGGGCCCAGATGGCGGCCAGGGTGGGCGGCACGACGGCGGGGTGCCCGTCGAAGAGCACATACCGGGCGTGCACGAGGTGCGGGGTGTCAGGGCTGGTGGCGCCGATGTAGCAGGAGGTGCTCACGAGACTGGACTCCTTCAAACGATGAGGCGTGCGAGAGCAGTGGGTTGCTGTCAGTGCTGGTGGTTCTCGTCCGGGCGCTGCCGGGTGGCGGGCGTGGCGCGCCAGCCGAAGATCGGGTCGGTGGTCTCGGCGGATACACAGCGGTTGCAGCGCGCGGAGGTGTCCTCGCCGTAGCCGGCCATGGACGGCAGCTCGGTGAAGGTGACCTCGTCGACCGCGCCGCAGATCAGACAGCGGATCGACGCCCCGCCCGGCCCGCACGTGCCGAACACCGGCTCGTCCGGGTCGAGGCCGGTCATGACGCGCCGCCTGCGTGACCGGCCGCGGTGTAGCCGACGGTGGCGGCCAGCAGCGCGGCCAGCCCTGGGTGTGTGGCAGGGATGTCGGCCGGGTCGGGGGTGTCGTCGACCAGAACGAGCGGGTGGTCCTCGCCGCGCAGGTGGGTGAGCTGGTAGAGGCGCCCGTCGATGTCGACAGCGTCGACCCGGCGAACCTGCCGGGGTTCGCCGTCGCGGGTGTGGATGTCGTCGTAGCAGGCGGCCCAGGCCAACAGCCGCGCGTCCGGGGCGGTCGCGCGCACCCGGGCGACCATCGTGTGGAGGATTCTTTGGTAGGGCGTGGGCGTCGCGGGGTGGCGCAGGCTGTCGGCGAGGCGGTGCAGCAGCGCGGGTAGCCCGGCCGGGTCGGTGAGCAGGTCCTCGGGGTGCAGCGGGAACTGCAGGCTGCGCATCTTGCGTCGCCGTGGGGATGCGGGGTTGAGGGGCCAGTCGTGGACGAGCAGCAGTGTCGGGGTTTGGCCCCAGCCGAGGTGTTCCGCGTCGGCGTCAGCGTCGACGAGGCACGCGGTGAGGGTGTGGACGGCGGTGAAGGACAGCACGGGGTCTCCCATCTCAGGGGTGCAAGACGCCAAGGACCCCGCGGCCGAAGTGGCTGCGGGTCCTCGGCGTGGGGTGCAGACGGGGCGGGGTTCAGTGGCGCTGGCGGTCGCGGCTGCGCGCCGTCGCGGTGCGGTGGGGCAGGTACTCGCGGACCCCACCGTCGGCGGTCTTGGCCTCGTACATCGCGCTGTCGGCTTGGGTTAGCAGCTGCCGGGTGCTGACGTTGGGGTGGTGGGTGTGGGTGTAGCCGACCGAGGCGGTCACGTGCAGGTCGCCGTTGACCACCCGGATCGAGTCTGCGGCGATCGCCTGCCAGGCGGCGTTGGCCGCGGCGGCGGTGTCCTCGCGATCGCCGGTGACGAGCAGCGCGAACTCGTCGCCGGAGAGCCTCGCGGCGATTCGCATGGGGCGGGGGAGGCTGGCCAGGCGACGGCCGACCTGGTCGAGCAGGTCGTTGCCCACCTCGTGGCCGAGGGTGTCGTTGACGGTCTTGAAGTTGTTGAGGTCCAGCAGCACGACTCCGGCCGGTGTGTTGTCGGCGAGGGCGGCGCGCAGGTGAGTGAGGAACAGCCGCCGGTTGGGCAGGCCCGTGATGTCGTCGTGGGTTGCCGCCCAGCGAGCCCTCATGAGGGCTCGCTGCTGTCGCCACAGCAGGGGTGCGGCGAGGGCGAGACCGGCGAGGATCCCGCCGGCGCAGGTGAGCATCTGTTGCACGATTTGCGACACTGGTGTGGCTCCTTGTTGCAGAAGGAGCACCGGGGGCGGGCGAGCAGCGTCCAACTTCACGCCCGCCCCTGGGCTACCTGACGAGTGGGTGCAGCCGCTATTCGGCGGCGGGGGCGAGTTGGAAGGTCGCGGGCTTCTCGACGGTCTGCACGACCTTGCCTTCGCCGACCAACTTGACCGCCGCGTTCACGACCGCGCCCGGGCGGGCCTTCAGCACGCCGGTGCCGGCCTCGGCGGCGTCGATGAGCTTGCACAGCTCGCCGGTCTTGTAGGCCCGGTCGGGGTGCGATTCGAGGATGTCCAGCACCGCTGCGCGCAGGGAGCCCTTGGCGCGGCGGCTGCTCGCGCTCGACGTTTCCGTCGAGGCGGTCGTGTCCGGCTCGGCGTCCTCGGACGCCGCGGCGCGGGGCTCGCTGTGGCCGTCGAGGGCTGCGTCGGTGTCGGGCGCGGTCGGTGCTGCCGTCGGGGCTGGCGCGGCGGGCGGTTCGGCGTCAGTGGGGCTGGTGGGCTGTAGGGTGGGCGGCTCCTCTGCGGTGCTGTCGGCCGGCTCCGGCAGGTTCTCGTCGGGGGCCTGCGCCGGCGTCACGGGTGGCGCGTCGGTGCTCGTGTCGGCGGGCGGCGGGGTGCGATCAGCGCCGACGGTGGTCCGGCCGGCGTCGGTCAGCCGCCACACCGCGCGCTTGTCCTCGGTGCGCACCGGCTCGGCCTGCCCAGTGTGCTCCAGCGCGCGCAGTTTCGCGGTGGCGGTGGAGTAGCCGAGCCCGGCCGTGTCGGCGACGGCGGCGGCGGTGGCTTCGCCGAGTTCGGCGAGTGCGGCCAGGACCTTGAACATGGCGTGCGGCGATACCGGTTCGGGGGCGTCGCTCATGGGCCTCTCCTTGTGTGAGGTGGGATCGGCACTGATCCACGCTTCATCCGCTGCGCGGATCAAGTGCGATGGCCGGATCTCGGGACTCCGGGATCCGGCCACGGTCGGGTTGGGCGGGGTTGCGGGTCAGAACGGCGGGTCGTCGTGCGCGGCGGGCGCGGGCCGTGGCGGGCGATGGGCGGGAGCGCGCTCGCCCAGCCGTGCGGACAGGGCGGTCAGGTGCAGCCGCAGCCGATCCCGCACGGGCATCGCGGCAACGATCGGTGAGGTGTGCCAGAGCCACCGGTAGGCGCCGATGCTGTAGTAGCCGTCCTGGTCGGGGTAGCAGCGGTCATCGACGTCGAGGCGGATCCCATCGCCGAGATCGGATTCTTCGAGAAGCACGGCGGTGGTGCCGTCGAAGCGCAGCAGCGGGTACTCCCCCGGCATGGTGCCCAACCGCCAGGGTCCGGCGAGGTCCGCGGCCATCCGGCGGACCGTGTGTGGGTGGAAGCGGCAGATCAGGTGCCCGTCCACGCCGGTGTCGCAGCCGTCGGCGACCAGCGCGGGGTAGCCGCCGTCGCCCGTGCGTGCGGAGGTGACCATGGCCGGACGCCATCGTGTTCCCGGCGGGGCGATCTCCGCGCGGTAATCGAGCAGCGTCACGGCTCTGGCGTCCAGGGCGGTGCCGGGCCAGGTGTCGGTGTCGATCGCAAGCCAGGGCTGGTCGAGGTCTCGGCCGGCGCGCAGAATGTCGATCAGCCGCCGCCCGTCGGCGTTAACGTGGCGCAGCGGCAGATAAAGGTGCTGATCGGGTTCCGCCGGCGCGTTCTGACGCCGCCATGAGCCGCCGTGGGCGACCTGTTCGTCGCCCTGCGGGCTGTACCAGAGTGGCACGCCGTTGGAGCGCAGCTGTCCTTCGCTGCCGGTGCGGCGCAGGATCAGGGCGGGGGTGTTGTGCTCGCCCGCGGCGAGTTGTGCTCTGGTGAGGCGGTGAGTGGGGCAGGCGAGAGCGTGTTCTGCCAGGGGCAGCACGTCCTCGCCGCGGAACCACAGTTTGCCGGGCATGGTGAAGGGACCTCCTCAGATGAAGGGGAAGGGCTGGAAGAGGAACAGGGCGGCCTGTCTCAGGCCAAGCGGGCGCGGGCGGCCCCATGCCCGGGGCGCCCGGCGATCGCAGGACTCGCGCCCGCAGTCAGAGGAGCGCCCATTCGGTTGAAGAGGGGCGCGGCGGGCCGCGGCGATAGATCTGCGTGGTGCGAATTGCGGTGAGGACCAGCCCTGGCTGGCGAGGGTGCGCCGAGCGGGGCACAGACGGCAGCGGATCAGCTGCGGTCAGCGGTATGACCGGGTTGGCGGTAGTCAGGCGCGCGCTGCGTTGAGCAGTCGTCGCAGGCTCGCCGCGACGACGCTGGGGTGCATCTGTGGGGTCGGCTCGTCCACGGTGACGGTCGTGATGGTGGACGCGCCGCGCATGCGCAGCATCTGGTAGACGCGACCGTCGATGTCGTGGGCGGTCACTGCGCGTACCGGGATGCCGCCAGGATCGGCGGGCAGGCCGTGAGCGGCGGCGGCCTGGCGGCCAGCGTCGCTGGTGTCGAGTCCCTCACCGAGGAACGCCATGGCGACCATCGGTCCCAGTTGCGCGCGGGTCCACGCCCGCAGTTCACGGGCCTTAACGGTGGTCAGGGACTCGGCGACGGCGCGAAGACCGACCCAGTACGGCACTCTCAGGCTGGCACCGGGCATCGCGTGTAGCTGCCACACCGATGGATCGATGGGCAGTTCCTCGACGTCGAGGCTTCCCACGCGGGTGTGAGCGGTGGAGTCGAACAGGCCGAGCAGCGCCGGGTATGCGCCCCAACCTTGGGTGTCGGCGAGGGCTTCGACGGCGCTCAGCGCGGCCGTGACAGCGGCGGCGCGACGTTCTGGCTTCATATGTGCCTCCTTGGCATAGACAGGGGGCAGGAGCGTCAGTGCCCCCTGCGGGGACCGGCACCGCCGGGCGGCGCGCCTGGTGTCCCCCGGGTACAGGGATCAGGGCGCGCCGTCCGGACGGGTGTCATGCGGTGGTTTCCAGGGCGACCGCGAGGAGCCGCTGGTCGGGCTCGAGGGTGTCGAGGTGGCGCAGGGCCTGCTCGAGGTAGGTCACCCGGTGGGCGAGGGCGTCGCTGGTCGGGGCGAGCTTGCGGCCGTCGGTGGTGAGCAGCGCGTCGCCGACGACGGCGCTGGCGGCCCGGTAGTGCTGGTAGGCCATCTGGCCTGCCTGGTACATCTCCAGTTCTCCGACGCCGGGTTGGCCGGGGCCGGGGGTAGCGGCGGCGTGCAGTCGCATGGCGTTGACGCGCGGCTGGGCGTGGAAGTCCGCCACCGCCGTGTCGTACGGGTA
This sequence comes from Micromonospora endolithica, assembly GCF_003626595.1. Taxonomy (GTDB): domain Bacteria; phylum Actinomycetota; class Actinomycetes; order Mycobacteriales; family Micromonosporaceae; genus Micromonospora; species Micromonospora endolithica. Next base: position 54,583 of record NZ_RBAK01000005.1, read on the forward strand.
CTTCTGGGGGTCGGTGAGGTGGCGGGTTTCGAAGGTCGGCCACGGGGTGGCCGGCCTGGTGCCGTGTACCGCCTGCTGCCAGATCTGGTAGCGGATGGCGGCGCCGATGGCGGCGGCGTGGCGCATGCCCTGCAGGTCGAGCAGTCTCACGGGTCCTCCCGCGCAGGAGGCGGGGCGGCCCTTGCGCAGGCCGATCATCTGGTGGCGCTGCCACAGCCGCAGCTGGGGTACCGCCCAGAACAGTGGGGTGAGGGTGCCGGTGACACCGAAGTGGGTGCGCAGCTGGTGCGCGGTGAGCGCCTCGGCGGGCAGCTCGTCGGGCAGGCAGATGACCATCGTGGCGATGGTCGGCGCCGGCGTGACCGCCGCGGGCACGATGGTGCTGCTGGCCTTCGCGGGGGCCTGCGGGCGCGGCTGCGCCTGGGCGGCCTTCGCGGGGGCCGGTCGGATGGGGGTGGCGGGCACGCGGCTGCCGTGACGGGTCAGCGGGGTGCCGTTGACAGCGGACATGGTGGGGTCCTCCTTCGGGTGGGTGATGAGGTGTCGGGGCGCGCGGAGCTGACCGGCTCACCGGGATCGTGGGTCGGAGTCAGGTCGGCAGGCGATGCAGGTCGCGCGTGGGCGCGGAGGCGACCAGGCCACTGGGTTCGTGGGTGAGGTCGGTGGTGCGGGGCGCGTGGTGCGCTGGTGCGGGTTGGCTGGGTGCGACCGTGGGGGTCGCCGCGGGTGCGCGTGCCGACCGGCGTAGGCGGGTGGGCGTGGCGTACCGGATGTGCGGCGGGGATCCCTGCGGTGGGACCGAACCGGGTGAAGCGATATGTGGGTGATGTAGTGCCGTGAACGGTAGCTCCGCCCAGCCCCACCTGATCGTCGCCAGCACCACCGCCGTCCTCGCTCCCGGCCTGTACCAAACACCGTACGGGCTGGCCAAACGGCGCCAAGTCATCACCTACGCCCACGCCGGCATACCCGGAATCGCGCTGCTCCTGCCCATCCTGCGCCAAGCAGCAGACGACGCAACTCCGCGGCGCTGGCCGAGGTGGTCATTCGACCACGCCGCCAACGAGCTGCACTCGGCCGTAGAGGTGGCGCCCGACTCCGCGTTCATCGTCAAGGTGCCGAGCCTCGGCGGTGGCGCCCCGGACGCCGCCGACGGCCAGATCGGTCCTTCGATCCCAGCCGTGCTGAGGGCTCATCTCCAGTGCCTGCTAACCGATCGGAACAGTCTGCACGCTCACCGCAGCGCGGCCCGCTCCCGACTGGGTCTGTCTCCACCCCAGCTACGACGCCGCGTCGACCATCATCTCGCGCCGGCCGAGCTCGTCCGCCGCTTCGCCGACCGGTACCACGTCACGATCGTCCGCGACCACGCCGTCTCGACCCCGGACGGAGGAGAAACGCCGCCTCATGCCTGACCGGACGAAGAAGATTCTCGTCATCGGTGCCGGACTGTGTGGCCTCGCGATAGCCGTCACCGTCGCCCGGCGAGGGTTCGACGTCGCCTGTGCCGGCGACGGACGCCGGGGGGCCTCGCTGGCAAACTTCGGTCAGCTGCACTCCGGTGCAGTCTTGGCACCGGTTCTACCCGACGTCGCTCAGGCTTGCTGGCACCACCGGAACGAATGGCCGGACGAACTGCTCCGCCCCGCCCAGGTCGGCGAGCCGTGGGGCTACGCCCTGTTCAACACCGCCGAGGCTGTCGACAGGTACCGCACCGCCTGGCAGCACATTGGCATCGACGTCGAAGAGATCAACCCAGGCCACCCAGCCCTTGCGGCGACGCGCCCGCCTGCAGCCGCGTTCCGTGTACCGGACTTCAGCGTCGATCTCGACATCTTGCACGCCCGCCTGACCGCGCTGGCGCGCGACTCTGGCGTGTCATTGCTGCCGCGGCGTCAGGTCAGGCTGCATCGGGACCCGGAGACGGGGATGGTGACCGTCGGCGACGACGGCGGTAGGCAGGACTTGATCGTGCTGGCGGCCGGTGCCGACATCCCCGACTTGCTGGCCCAGGCGGGCATCGCGCACACGCTCCGGCAGCGCCGCATCGCCTGGGGTCGGCACGCCGGGATTCGTCCGACCGCCTTGACCTACTGGCTCGACGGTGACCTTCTGGCCATCAGTCCCGATCGCACCGACGCGCGCATTGGGCTGCCAAGCATCAACGGCGAGTACGGGACGAACGAGGTCGAGTACGCGCGGATGCGGATGGCACTCGTCCGGCGCGGGCTGCACTCGTCCGACGCCGAACTCCGCTTGCAGTGGGGCACCGTCTGCGAACCTTCCACTGCTCGGGCGGACCCGACCAGCTTCGTGGCGGACCTTCGTGATCCCCCTGCTGGCTGGAGCAGAGCGCTCAACCTTCTCGTCGCGGTACCCGGGAAGTGGACCACAGCGTGGCACTGCGCCGAACGCGTCGTCAGCTCCCTCGAAGAGGAGAGTCAGCTCAACTGATCCCGATGGCGTCGCGGACCCGCTCCAGCACCGGACGGGTCTGCTTGCGCGCCTTGTCCGCGCCGTGCGCCAGCAGGTCGTCAAGCTCGCTGCCCGACGCCATAAGCGTCTCGTAACGGTCGCGCATCGGCGCGAACCGTTCGTTGAGCGCCTCGGTCAGCTGCGCCTTGACCTCGCCCCAGCCCATTCCGCCCGCGAGCAGGCGAGCCCGGGTCTCGGCGACCACGGCGGGGTCGCCGAAGCGCTCCAGCAGCGTGAATACGGACGAGGATTCCGGCTCCTTGGGCGCCTCCACCGGAACGCTGTCGGTGGTGATCCGGCGGATCACCTTCTTCAAGGCAGCTTCGGGGGCGAAGAGCGGGATCGTATTGCCGTAGGACTTGCTCATCTTCCGGCCGTCGGTGCCGGGCAGCGTGTGAGCGGTCCCTTCCTCGGGCACGACGGGCTTCGGGATCTTCAGCTTGTACCGGTCGCCATAGATGCTGTTGAACGAGCCCGCGATATCGGCGGCGTACTCGACGTGCTGAAGCTGGTCGCGGCCGACTGGAACCACGTCGGCTTCGACGATCAGGATGTCGACGGCCATAAGCACCGGGTAGTTGAACAGGCCCATGTTCACGCCCGCGTCGAGGTCTTCCCGACCGGCCTCACGGTTGCGGTCGCGCGCCGCCTTGTAGGCGTGCGCCCGGTTCATGAGTCCCTTGGCGCTCATGCAGGACAACACCCACGACAGCTCGAAGATCTCGGGGATGTCGGACTGGCGATAGAAGGTGGTCCGGTCGGGGTCCAACCCCGCGGCCAGCCAGGTCGCGGCCACCGAGCGCGTGTAGTGCCGCATCAGGGCGGGATCACGGACCGTCGTGAGCGCGTGGTAGTCGGCGATGAAGTACATCGACTCGTAACTGTCCGCCAGGTCGAGCGCGGGCAGGATCGCACCAACGTAGTTGCCGAGGTGCGGCTCGCCCGTCGGCTTGATGCCCGTCAGCGAGACCTTACGCGCCGTAGAACCCATGCCCCGACATTACTATGCGGCCGAGGCTGGTCGATGTCCATGTCGGCCTTGCCGAGCGGTGATCCTGGCCTGTCAGCTCCTCGGCAGACTCAGCAGATCCGGCAACTCCGCCATGTCGGTGAAGAGCGCGTCAGCACCGTCGAGCGTCTGATCGGCCGGCACGAAGCCGAGTACGCGCATGCCAGCCGCCTGGGCGGCGGCGATTCCGGACGCGCTGTCCTCGACCACCACACAGCGCCGCGGATCTGCCCCACAGCGCTCAGCGGCCAAGAGGAACAGATCCGGAGCCGGCTTGCCGTGCGCGACGTCGGCAGCGGTGAAGATCCGGTGCTCGAAGTACCGTGCGAGCCCACTCGTCCGCAGCGTGAGGGCCACCTTCTCGGGGCGCCCGTTCGACGCCACGCAGAACGGAACATCGAGCAGGCGGATCACGTCCAGCACACCGGGCACCGGACGCACCCGAGCGCGAAGGGCCGCGTCAACGGACCGGGTGAGCGAGTCGAACCATCCTGCAGGGGTGGACGTGCCCAGTAGCGTGAGTACGCGCTCGGTGGCCTTCTCCTGGGATAGGCCGGCGAACTCCCGCTCACACTCCTCGTCGGTGATCTCGACGTCGAGCTGTCGTAGGTATCCCGCCAGCACACCGGCGACGATCGCCTCGCTGTCGACGAGCACCCCATCGCAGTCAAAGATCACGAGATCGGGGCGGCTGCCGGCGGCCACTTCGCTGTCCGCTTCACGCCCGCCTTGCACAGGTTCGATTGTCTCCCATCGGGCGACCCGGGGCGAGATGCGGAAGGCTGCGCCAACGCGCCCCGAGACCGCCGGGCATGACGCACGGTGAGCCCTGTCGAGGGGTGTAAACAGGCATCAGAGAGGCGTCGGCTCGCTGCGGTGGGCGGCGAGTACGGACCCGACAACGATCGCCGCGAGCCCGAGGATCGCAGCCATGCTGATCTGCTCGCGTAGGAAGGCCACGCCGAAGGCGACGGCGAAGGCGGGTGAGAGATAGAAGGCGAGCGCGGCGCGGGCCGGTCCGATCTGGGTGATGAGCTTGTAGAAAAGCGCGAGCGTCGCGCCCGTGCACGCGATCCCGAGCACGAGCAGGGCCGCTGTCCCTTCCAAGCCAGGCAACCTGCTCGGAACCGTCGCCGAGGCGGGCACGGCCACGGCTGCGGTGGTGACGAGCATGGCGGAGGTGGCGACACCGAGGGGCGGAGCCTCGGCGTACCTGCGATGTATCAGCATCGCGCCAGCGGCATAGCAGACCGCCGCGACGAGGATGAGCGCGCCGCCGAGCAGCGCCAGCCGACCTCCACGCAGGTCGACGCCGAAAAGCAAGACCAGGCCGACCAGGCCGAGGAGCACCCCGGTCAGGCCCTTCCAGCCTTGCGGACGCTCATCGGGTGCGAAGCGGAGGGCGAGGAGCGCGACGAACAGTGGCTGCGCACCGACGAGGATGCCGGCGACGCTCGCCGACACGTACTGCTGGCCATAGGTGAGCAGCAGCAGCGGCGCCGTGGACTGCACCAGCACCGTCTCGATGATCGCCCGAGGGCTGCGCCAAACGGGCCGAAGCGCGTCCCGGCGTATCGCGAGGGGAAGCAGCAGAAGCGCGGCGAGGAGCACGCGGCCAAGGACGACGAGCGCTGGCGAGAGATCGCGCAGAGCGACGGTGATGAGCGGGTACACCGCGCCCCACAGGGCGGACAGGATGACCAGTTCGATCCAGGAGCGGCGGGTCACAGCGGGTCGGACCGGGTCGACGTACGCACGCGCTCTAGTTAATCAGCACCTGCCGGTAGAGGCTCTGCACGCAGTCGAGGCCGGTCCAGGGCAGCAAATCGACCAGGAGCTGCCGTAGGCGCTTGCGGTTGCGTTCGGATCCAGTCCGGCGCGCGAGGACGTCGGCCTGGATGGCGGCGTGACAGGCCTGCTCGATCTGGTTCATCTGCGTGTACGCGACCGCGAGGTCGATAAAGGTGCCGGAGCGTTCCCGTACGAAGTCAGCGGGCAGCAGTGTCAACGCTTCGTAGAGCGAGCGGGTCGCCTCGGTGGGCCGGCTGAGTCGGGTCAGGCATCGACCCTTGAGTCGGGCGGCGTGGCAGTCGGCGTTGAAGAAGCTCAGCCAGGCGGGCGTGTTGGCCGCGCTGACGCCGTCGAAGACCCGCTCAGCTGCGGCCAGGGCGGCCATTCCCCGGCGAGGCTCGTCAAGGAGACCGTACGCCTCACCGATTGCCTCACTCAGCCAGGAGTTGACAGCGGCCGGCATGCCCTGCCCGCCGACGTCACGGGCGGTGCCCAGCAGGCTGAGGGCGGTACGGCCGTCACCGCGGTGCAGGTGGATCTGGCTGAGAACACCGAGACCATAGGAGTGCAGGGCTCGGTCGTTCGCCTTCTCGGCGAGCGAGATCGTGAGCCGGCAGAAGCCATGTGCCTGTTGGTAGCGCTGCGCGTCGATGGCGAACCAAGCCGCGAGCTGGGCGGCGTCGCCTGCGGCGCGCAGTAGCCGGTGATGGGTGCCGGTGTTGGTGGTGCGGTTGCTGACCTCCAGCATTCGGTGCAGGTGAGCGCCGAGATCTGCGCTTACCCGGCCGGAGCCCTCCCGGTAGTCGAGGTGCCGGTAGGTGTCGGTCAGGATCTCGAAGTCCTCGACGATCCGGTCGGTGACCCGGGTCAGGACCGTGCCGGCGGGCAGCGGAGCGCCAGTGCTGTGCTCGCCGGTCGATCGGCCAGCGTGCGGCTCCGGTTCGCTCTCGCGTAGGGCCGCTGTGTCGAGGTGGCTGTGGTCCTCGCCACCGAGCAGGTCGCCGGCCGCGCACCGGTAGAGAAACGCCAGCTTGTTCAGCGTGTCCAACGACGGGGCCCGGCCCGCCGGGCCCGGCCAGATCTCCCAGTACGAGATCTGCTTTGCGGTCTTCGGCGCCTCCGCGTCGGGCCACTGCTCGTTCCAACGCCGCGCCACGTCAGCCTGCGTCAAACCATGCGCGAGGCGGAAAGCCACCCGCGGGTTGAAGCGGTACCGCTTCCGCCAGTGCGAGGCGATCTGCCGGTACGTCCAGCCACTGGCGCGAAGCTCGTCGGCCTCCTGCTGGTAGCTACGCGCGCTCCTCGCCATCCCCGCCTCCGCCTCCGGGCCGCCGTGAGTAGCACGTTAGCGATCACCGTCGCTGTGACGGAAGCCATCCACCCGAGTACTCCCCGTGATCCGTGGAGTCCTGGCGGATCGGTGATCCCCACCAATCGGGGTCGATCTTTCCGGCTGCGGACGCGACCCTCGATCACGACGCAGATCGCCTGCTCAAGGGCATTGCCTGGCGGCACGCGATCCAGAACCGGCCGGAGGCGCGGGCGCTGATGGCGTCGCCCTCAAGCAGGTCGACCACCCACCACCTGGCGCTGCGCCCGAGCAATCGATGGGAAAAAGAGGCTCGCTGATGTATGAGCAAGACGAGTTAGCCCGATACGGCTACCGGCAGGAGTTGGCCCGGAGGCTGCGGTTCCGGGACTTGGTCGCCTATGGCTTGGTGTACATGGTGCCGATCGCGCCGATGGCGATCTTCGGCAGCGTCTACGCCGGCTCCGGCGGCATGGTGGCACTGGCGTACGCGGTGGGTGTGGTGGCGCTGGTGTTCACCGCGTTCTCCTACGCGCAGATGGTGAAGGCGTTCCCGATGTCGGGCAGCGTCTACAACTACGCCGGCCGGGGCATCAGCGCACCGGTCGGTTTCCTGGCCGGCTGGGTGATCCTGCTCGACTACGTTCTCGTGCCGGGTCTGCTGTACCTGGTGGCGTCGGTGGCGATGCACGCCACGGTCCCGGCGGTGCCGGTGTGGTTGTGGCTGCTCGGGTTCGTCGCGGTCAACACGGTCGTCAACTCGGTCGGCGTCCGGATGACCGCGATGGTGACCCGGGTGATGCTCGTCGGCGAGTTGATCGTCCTGGCGGTCTTCCTCGCGGTCGCCGGTTGGGCTCTTGCCTCGGGCAGGGGCAAGTTCAGCTGGGATGCCTTCTACAACTCCGACACGTTCACCTGGTCCCTCGTGGCCGGGGCGGTGTCGATCGCGGTGCTGTCCTTCCTGGGCTTCGACGGGATCAGCATGCTGGCCGAGGAGACCAAGGGCGGTTCCCGGCAGATCGGCCGGGCCATGGCCGCCGTCCTCGTCCTGGCCGGTGTGCTGTTCATCGCCCAGACCTGGCTGGCCGCGATGCTCGTCCCCGAGCCGGCCTCGCTGCTCAGCGACGGGGATCCGAACGGCACCGCCTTCTACGACGCCGCGGCCGTGGCTGGCGGAGGGTGGCTGGCGACGTTGTGCGCGGTGGCGACCGCGATCGCGTGGGGCCTGCCGAACTCGATGGTCGCGCAGGTCGCCACCTCACGCCTGCTGTACGCGATGGCCCGCGACCGGCAACTGCCTGCCTTCTTGGCGAAGGTGTCGATCCGCCGGAACGTGCCGATCAACGCGACCCTGCTCACCGGCGCCGTGTCCCTGGTGCTCGGCCTGTACATGGCCACCCGCGGCGACGGGATCACGCTGCTGTCGTCGCTGATCAACTTCGGGGCGATGGTCGCCTTCCTCGTTCTGCACGTCTCGGTGGTGGTGCACCACCTCATCCGCCAGGGCAGCGGCAACTGGTGGGCGCACCTGGTCATGCCCGGGATCGGGTTCGCGATCCTCGCCTACGTGGTGGTCAACGCCAACATCGCCGCGCAGCGCCTCGGTCTGGCCTGGCTCGCCCTGGGCACGGTTGTTCTCGCCGGCCTGTACCTGTCCGGCCGCCGGCCCGCCCTGTCGGGTCTGGCGCCCGCGCAGCCGCAGGCCCGCCACGTGGAACGGGTGTGACCGCCATGGACACGATCACCTACCGTCCCGCCCGCGACGAGCTGGCCTACACCTTCGGCGGCCGGATGCCGGTGGCCCACGTCCGCTCCGGCGACATCCTGCAGGTGCACACCGAGGACTGCTTCGGCGGTCTCGTGCGAGGGCCGGCGGACCTGCCGTCGCAGGTGTGCCGCATGCCATACCTGAACCCGGTGTCCGGGCCGTTCTTCGTCGAGGACGCCGAACCCGGCGACACCCTCGCCGTCCACCTCGCCGCCATCACCCCCGCCCGGAACTGGGGTGTGTCCTCGACGTTCCCGCACTTCGGGGCGTTGACCGGCACGTTCCACACTGCCACCCTGCAGCCGCCGCTTGAGGAGCGGGTGTGGGTGTACGACATCGACCGGCACGCCGGCACGGTCCGCTTCCACGCCACAGCCAGCGACCACTGCGTCGACCTGCCGCTGGACCCGATGATCGGCACGATCGGGGTCGCTCCTGGCGGGTTCGAGGCCCGCTCCACGATCGTCCCCGACAGCCATGGCGGGAACCTGGACACCCCGCAGCTGCGCGCCGGAACGACCCTCTACCTGGGGGTGAACGTGCACGGGGCGATGCTCGCCCTCGGCGACGGACACGCCCGCCAAGGCGAAGGCGAGGCCTGCGGGGTCGGGGTGGAAATCGCCACGACCACCACCCTGGCCATCGAGGTCATCAAGAGCACCCCAACGGTGTGGCCCCGGCTGGAGACCGACACGTCGATCATGTCGGTCGGCTGCGCCCGGCCTCTGGAGGACGCCTACCGAATCGCCCACCGCGACCTGGTCGCCTGGGCCAGCACGCTCACCGGCCTGGACGAGCTCGACACATACCAGCTGGTCTCGCAGGCGGGGCGGGCGCCGATCGGCAACGTGTGCGACCCGAACTACACGGCCCTCGCCGCCGTCGACAAGACGCTGCTGCCGGACCCGACCGCCGCCTACACGGGGGTACACGCCCGGCTGCGGCAGCGCGCGGCCGGGCGGGGATAGACGGCCGGTGCGATGACCGCGTCGATTCCTCAGCTGCCGCTGCGTGACGAGCTGTTCCTGCTTGGCCACAACGACGACACCGGCCAACCCCACATCCACCGGCAAGCCCTCTCTCTCGGCATGGCCGGCGCGGTCCTGACCGACCTGTACCTGGCCGGACGGATCGCCCTCGACGACACCGAGGACGCCAGCTCTGGCGGGCAGCAGCGGCTGTGGCTGCACCGCGACCGGCCTGTCGGCGACCTCATCGCCGACACCGCCATCGCCTCCATCCGCTACGCCAAATCCGCCCCGACGCTGCGCGGGTGGCTGACGTGGTTCGCCGAGGACCTGTACGAACGCACCCGCGCCGGCCTGCACGCCGGCGGGATCCTGCACCGCACCAGCCGACGCCGCCTCGGCGGCCTCGCCCGCACCGACGTCTACCTCGCCACCGACACCAAATGGGCGGTCGTGGCACGGTCCCGGCTGCGGTACCTCGCCGCCGGACGCGAACCGCCCGACAACCACACCGCCGCCCTCGCCGGCCTCGTCGCCTTCCTCGGCTTGGCCAGCCATCTCTATCTCGACGACACCGCTGCCGTCACCGGCCAGCTGCGGGCGATCGCCGAGCAGCACCACCGCCCGGTACGCGACATCACCGCCGCCGTCGACGCCGCGGTCGGTGACCTCGCCACCGCCGCCTACCGCTGACCCGTTTCTAAGGAGAACAGGTTCATGGACGCTGCCATGCGCATCCGCGCCGCCCGCTGGGCCGACAAAGACCCCGTCGCCGCGCTGATCGCCGTCGCCCTGCACCCCACGCCGCTCGCCGCCTGGCTCGTACCCGACCCAGCCGTGCGGTGCCGGGTGCTGACCGATGTCGCGGCGATCTGGGTGGAGCACGCCATGTTCTACGGCGACAGCCACGTCACCGACGACCTGAGCGCCGCCACCGTCGGGTTCCACCGCTACCGGCCAATCCCGCCACCGGCCAACTACCAAAGTCGACTGCGCGACGCGGCCGGTGCGCACGCCGACCGCTTTGACCAGCTCGATACCCTGCTGTCCGCAGCCCGGCCGATCGAGCCGCACTACCACCTGGCGTTTCTCGTCGTATACCCCGACGCCCAGCGAGCCGGGCGGGCGACGGCGATGGTCACCCACCACCGCAGCCGGCTCGACCGGATCGACCTGCCCTCCTGGACCGACACCACCACCAGCGCTCAGGCCCTGTACACCCGCCACGGCTACACCCCACGACCGTCGATCGTTCTGCCCGACGGGTCGGCCCTGTGCCCGATGCGCCGCGATCCCGACCGCAATTCCGGCACCTGGCCCACCAACCGTGCCCACCCCGCCGCAGCCGGCCAGACAAGTGCCGCCCCCTCAGCGACACGACGTTGAGGTGTCAGCGGCGGGAGATGCCGCAACGAATCACGCCCACATTTCGCCCGAGCTGACCGCAGCGCTGTCGACGCCGGCCGCCGTTGCCGGGCCTTCCCGCCACGCTCGCCAAACGGTCGTCGCCACCCACGTCCCAACATCAACGAGCTGTCCGAGGAACGTCGAGCCGATGGCCTACCCCCGCAAGTACTCTGACGACTTCATCAAGGCCGCCGTGCAACGGGTGGCCGCCGCACGTGACAACGGACATCGTGGTCCGATCTCCGCGGTCGCCCGCGAGCTGAACCTCGACCGGCGCCTCGTGCAGGACTGGGTCAGTAGGGCCCGGACCACCAGCGCCGCCGCACCCGACCCGCCGCCCGAAGCCGAGCCAGTCGTGGAACCGTCACCGGTTCTCCTGCCAGCTGATCTCCTGCTCTGCCGCACCTGCGAACAACCCATGACGAGTAACCCTGACGGGGACCGGGTCGTCTACCAGTGCCCGGGAAACTGTCGGCCGCACGGACTCGACGCCGCCGTCGTCACCGACACCGTCGGTCGGGCGGTCCTGCGCCACACACCCGCCATCGTCACCGCCACCGGTCACCCCAAGAGCGCCAACCTCGCCGCCGCGCACGCGGGCCGTGTCCTCGCCCGCGTCACAGCCGGGCTCACCGCCACCGACCTGCGCTTCACCTGGCGCGTCGCCCTCGCCCCGGCAGGCCATGCCGCGCCGGCCCTCGCTGAACGGCTGTGCTCAGCCCGAAACCTCGCGGCCACCGACCCGGTGCGCGCCCGAGAGGTCCTGCGCGACGCCCTCGCCGGCGTCGACCCATCCACCGCCGACGCGCACCCCGCCCTCGCCGACGCCGCGCACCTGCAGGCCGAGCTGCTCATCCGTCTAGGCAACCCCGCCGCCGCGATCCGCTGGGCCAGCTACGCCCACCACAGTCACGCGCACCTGCACGGCCCGTCCGCCCAGCCCGTCCTCACCGCTCTGCACACCCTCGCCACCGCCCACCGGCAGGCCGGGCATTACCAACGCGCGTACCACGCGTACCGACACCTCGCCGAACAACTCACCACCACCGCCGGGCCGGACGCCCACCCCACCCTCGCCACGCAGGCCACCCTCGCCCTCGTCCTGCGCGACCTCAGCCACTGCGGCGCCGCCCGACGCCTACTCGCCAACACCATCACCGCGCACCGCCGCGCCCACCCACATCACCGCGTCGCCGCCCGCATGCTTCAACACCTGCACGAGATGTGGCAGCACTGCGCAGACCGCGGACACAACCACCCCGACATCGAGGCTGATCCCATGGGAGATCAGCGTCAGGACAGTCGGGGGGACTGAGGCCTTCCGGCATCGCCAACGGTCACGTGGCCGACCGTCGATCAGCCGGTGCGCATTTGACCGGACCGTGGCAGGTCGACGGGTCTGTACCGTTGCGCCAATGAGCAACGAGTCCTCACACGCGAAGTCGAGGACGGTCACTGGCACCCAGCCGTGAACGACTCGCCACCGGGGAACCTTCCCACTATCAGTTCCGCGGGCGGTCACAGCGTTGAACCGCCGAGCAGCCGCGTCCCCGCTCACCCCATGGGCCGGCAGACCGATGCCGGGGCGAACCGAATCCGGGTCCAGGTGCTCGGCACACCGACGATCCTCGGCGTGCCCGACGGGCAGCACGTCCGCCCGCAGGCGATGGAGTTCCTCGTCTACCTGATCGTGCGCGGAGGATCGGCCTACCAGCACGACATCCTCAGCGACCTCCTCCCCGAACCGGCGCACCGCCTGGCCACACAACGGCTGCACACCTACACCTACAACCTGCGCCAGATCTTCCGCTCCATCAGCGGCAACAACACCCACCTGCGGCTACGCCGACACCACTACACCCTCAACACCGACGCCTTCGACGTCGATCTCTGGACCATGCGCGACGCCATCACCGCCGCCCAACACGCCACCAGCCCCGCAGCCAGCACCGCCGCCCTACGCCACGCGATCTCCGTCTACCGCGGACCCCTCGCTGCCAACACCGGATACCTATGACTCGCCTGGCACCAGCAAGCGGTAGCCCGCGAGTTCCTGACCGCGGCCGTCAAACTCGCCGAGGCACTCGCCCACCGCCCCGAAGAAGCCAACGCCGTCCTCGACATCGCCACCCACCACCACCCCGACGATGAACTCCTCACCTCCGCCGCTGCCACCATCCGTGATCGGCTGGGCTGACAGCCGCCCTCACCACCACCGCTGCCACAAGCGACCTGAAGGTCCCTGCACTAACCAAACCGGGTCCTGTCAGATTCTACGAACGCCTCAACTTCGTGATCTTGCAAGGTTCATCCGAAAGGTTGACGCCTAGAGCGGTGCAAATTATGTCAGAACCGACACCCACGAGTCACCAGAAGCACCATCGCCAGATGTCGGTCGGACCACCATCCACTTGGCGTCAGCGAGATGCGTAGCCCCACCATTCGACTGGGACATACGCGGCCCGATCCTGTCACCGTTGCGAGGCCGCACCTCCCGGAGCCCACTCGTTCGCGAACGTCTCCATCTGGCGAATGACCAGGTCGACGGCCTCACGCTCGTGATCGGGCGGATAGTCGTAGCGAGCCAGCAGGCGGCGGATATGGCTGCGGAGCTTGGCACGTACCGGTTCACGGGAGAACCAGTCCACCGTGATCGACGACTGGATCGACTTGACCAGCTGCCGGGCGATCTCCGCCAGGGTGCCAACACCCATGAGCTCCGTAGCCGCACCGTTTTGGGCAACGGCGTCGTAGAAGGCCAGTTCGGCGTGGTTGAGCGGAGGGTCGAACTGCTGGCCGCGCCGAGCGTCCGCGGACACCCGCTTGGCCAGCTCGACCAGCTCGACGATCAGCTGCGCGCTGGTCAGCTGCTGACGCATGTAGCGGTTCATCAGGTCTTCGAGCTGGGCGGAGAAACGTTCCTGACGGACCACGTTGTGCTTGGTGACCTCACGCATCTTCCGCTCGATCAGCCGGCGCAGCGCTGCGGCGGCCAGATGCGGGGTCTCCGAGTCCTGCAGGCGCTGCAACGCCACCCCGTTGAGTTCGGTGATGTCGAGCTTGCCGAGGCCCGCCTCCTCGTAGATGTCAGTGATGTCGGCGGCGTCGACCACCTCGGCGGCGAGCTGGGACAGGTAGCGTTCCACCTCGGCCGTGTTGGGCAGGCCTTTGGCCTCCCGATCGGCGGCCTCCTCCTTGACGATCCAGACCCGGACGTCACGGAAGTAGTGGATGTCGCGGCGCATCCGCTGGATGTCACCGGCGCGTTCGGAGAAGTCTCGGCTGGTCGCGCAGAGCGTATAGAAGCGTTCCAGCCGGCCCGCCGAGTCACGGAAACGCCGGTGCAGCGGCTTCGTGCCGGGTTCGACGTCGTTGCCGGGGGTTCGTGGGTTGCGTAGGAAGTTGGCGGCCTTCTTCACCGCCCGACGCCAGCGGGTCGGGTCCGTCTCGTCGTCCAGGATCTCCCGCCACTTGACCGGGGTCAGCATGGCCTCGAGGACAGAGATCTCGTTGTACACCTCGCTGATCGCCCGGTCGATCTCCCTTCCGAGGGTCTGGTCCTCCTGGTCGCTGGACGTGTACTCGGTGAGTGCCTTGCGCAGGTTCTCGGTCAGCGGGGCGTAGCCGACCAGCAGGCCGTCCTGCTTCTCCCGGAACCGGCGGTTGACCCGGGCGAGCGCCTGCATCAGGTTGGCGCCCTTCATCGGCCGGTCCATGTAGATGGTGTGGATCGGCGGCGCGTCGTAGCCGGTGAGCAGCATCGAGTGCACGATCAGCAGTTCCAGCTCGTCGTCCGGGTCCTTGGCGCGGGCCTGGATGGTCTTCTGCTGCGACGGGCGCAGGTGGTGCGGGCGGAGTAGCTCCTTGTCGCTGGGCACCCCATGGAAAACAATCTTCATCCTGCCCTTGTGGACGGCGGGGTCCGCCCAGTCGGGCCGAAGCTCCTTGAGGGCGTCGAAGACGCGGACGCAGATCTCCCGCGTCGCGCAGACCAGCATCGCCTTGCCCGGCCCGCCGAGCTGCGGCCGCATCAGCTCCCGCCGCTTCTCCCAGTGCTCGACGAGGTCCTTTGCGAGGGTCGCGACCCGGTCGGGGGCGCCGTAGACGGTGTTCATGGTGGCCGCGTACGCCTCGGCCCTGCGCCGCTCCGCGTCGTCCAGGCTGGCGGTGAGCTTCTTCACCTGCTCGTCGATGCTCTCCGGGTCAATGTCCGGTGGCAACGACACCGGAATGATCCGCGGCTCGTGGTAGACCCGCACGGTCGCCTCGTCGTCAACGGCACGCTTGAGGTCGTACACGTCGATGTGGTTGCCGAAGACGGCCTGGGTGTTCACCTCGGCGGTGGCGATCGGGGTGCCGGTGAAGGCGATGAACGTGGCGTGCGGCAGCGCGTCGCGGAGATGGCGAGCGTAACCGTCCAGGCTGTCGTAGTGGCTGCGATGCGCCTCGTCGACGATCACCAGGATGTTGCGCCGGCCGGAAAGGAGCGGATGCGGCCGGCCGGCGTCGCGCTCTTCCTTCGTACGCCCGAACTTCTGCAAGGTGGTGAAGATGATGCCGCCGGCGTTCCGGTTCGACAGCTTGTCCCGCAGCTCCGCGCGGGTGTCTGCCTGCTCCGGCTCCTGGCCCAGCAGCGTCTGGCTGTCAACGAACGTATCGAAGAGTTGGTCGTCGAGGTCGGTGCGGTCGGTGAGCACCACGATGGTCGGGTTCTTCAGGGCGGGGTGCCGGGCGGTCAACGCCGCCGTGCACACCATCTCCTCGGACTTGCCGGAGCCCTGGGTGTGCCAGACGACGCCCGCCTTCCCGTCACTCTGCGATGCCCGCACGATGCACTCGACGGCCCGGATGACCGCGAAGTGTTGGTGCGCCTTCGCGATCCGTTTCGCCTTCGACGTGAAGTTGACGAAGCCGCCGGTGAGCTGCAGGAAGCGCCGCTGGTTGAACAGTCCATAGAGGGCGACGGTGAGCGCCTCCGGGCCGTCGTAGTCGGGCGAGGTGGTGTCGACGCGTTCCCCCTCGTCATCGATTTTCCACGGCGCAAAGTGCTCGTAGGGGGTGAACGGGGTGCCGTACTTCGCGGTGACCCCGTCGGAGATCAGGCACAGCACGGCGTGCCGGAAGGCGAGCGGGAACTCCGCGAGGTACGCCTGTAGCTGGGCGTGCGCGCCCGTCAGCGTGGCGTTCTCGTCGGCGGCGTTCTTCAACTCGACGATCGCGACCGGCAGACCGTTGAGGTACAGCACGATGTCGAACCGGCGCCGGAAGTCGCCGTCGACGATCGTGACCTGGTTGATCGCCCGGTAGACGTTGCGGCGGGGGTCGTCCAGGTCGGCCAGGCGCACGGTGGGGTTGTGTTCGGCACCGAATGCGTCGGTGTACGTGATCGAGCGGATGCCGTGGACCAGCCGTTCGTGCGCCGCCCAGTTCTCAGCGAAAGCCTCCCGGCTGGCCACGTCGGTGGCGGCCCGCACCGCGTCGGCGATCGCGGGGGGCGGCAGGTCGGGGTTGAGCCGCTCGACCGCGGCCCGCAGGTCCTCCACGAGCACCAGATCGGCCCAGAACTGCCGCTGCCCCGACCCCGGCGCGAAATCCTTTCCGGCACCCGGCTCCCACCCGAGCTCACCGAGGTGATCCAGCGCGAGCGCCTCCCAGCCCGCCTCGTTCATCCACCCGCCCCCACCCATCCCAACCCCTCCCCGTAAACCCTTGCCCTACTTAAATCGTTTCTTCCACGGCTTCCACGGCTTCCCCGGCGTCTTTGACCCCCAACCGTCCCGCCATCAGTTCCGGTAGCAATGTGTCTCGTAGGGCAGCCAGGGTGCGCTTCTCCAGAAGGCTAGCTGCCACGCGACGATGAATGCCGGTAAGGACCTTTGAATAGTAGGCCCTGCGCTCGGGCTCCGGCAGTGGCAGCTTCCATGACGGCAGATCCGTTAGTGGGATCCGGTCCACTGTCGCTCCATGAATGGCGAGCTCTTTTATCTGGCGATGAAAGGCAGGGCTCAAGTACGAATGTAGCAACAAAGCGCCCGACGTATCCGGTGATTTGGGGCGCAGCGCTGCCATTCTTCGCCCTAGGCTTGCACGGATGCCGGGAAGCATCAGCGCCGCATCTCCCAAGCGTGTCTCATACGAGAATAGGACATCGCCTTCCTGCGGTTGAACGCGACGAGTCCATCGCGGGAAGTCCTCCTCTGCCATGAAGACGGACTCGTTGAGATCCAGCAGGCCATCTTTGAGGCTGCTGATGCTAAGGAACCAAGGGCCCTCAGGAACCTTCCGAGGTGTAGCGTGAGGCCCATCCAGTGCGGCCGCAACGTCGTCAATCGTCGTTTCCGTCTCAGGTTTTGAGGCATCGAAAATCGACTGTGCCAGCTCAATTGACGTTTTAGCGATACGCTCGTTGGCCACAATCTTATCATCGATCGCCTTCAGCAGCCTGACAATCCGCCGCTGCTCGACGAGGGCTGGCACCCGCAGCAACTCCGCGTCCAGGAACCGCTCGAACTGGAAGTTGCTAATTCCGGTTGACTGATTCTCGTAGGCGCCCGCCCGGCCGGAGTTGTACATGTCCTGCAGGCCGTAAAATGCGTACCGGGGCTCGACCAATGTGGTATCGAAGCGGACAACCCGGCAAAAGCTCGCCGGGATAACCGGACCCGCGAAGCAAGACAGTACGCCCTCGCCGATGAACAGAGTACGGCCGGTGGTCTGGCCGCGAGCGGCGCTGCCGCCGGAAATCTCCAGCACTACATCCCCTGGTCGCAGGACACGCTGGGCCAGCTTGGAACGCTTCTCCCAGCGCTGTGGCACCGCGTCTACTCGACCAGAGCGCACCGAGGCGAAATCGGTACCGCGGATAATCGACACCTGGTCGTGATCGTCGAGGGGGCTGTCCGAGCCCCATCCTCCACCCCGAGCGAACACCACCAGTTCTCTGAACGGGCGCTGCCTCATCCGAGCCTCCCGAGCTGCCCGCGCAGCGTTTCTTCCAGGTGGCGTGATTCGTCGAAGTGTGCGTACAGCTCCCTGGTGAGACGTTCGATGCGGTCGGCGAGCGGCTCGGCGTCCGGGTCTTCCTCAGCCTCGGCAGCGCCGACGTAGCGGCCCGGGGTGAGGACGTGGTCGTGGGCGGCCACCTCGTCCAGCTTCGCGGAGTAGCAGAAGCCGGGCACGTTCTCGTACGTCTGGCCCTTGGCCTTGGCGGACTTGGTGCCGCGCCAGGCGTGGTAGGTATCCGCAATCTTGGCGATGTCGTCGTCAGTCAGGATGCGCTCGGTGCGGTCGACCATGGTGCCGAGCGCGCGAGCATCGATGAAGAGGACCTCGTGGCGCCGGTCCGTCAGCGCCTTCCCGCCCTGCGGGGTCTTGTCCTTGGTCAGGAACCACAGGCACGCCGGGATGGCGGTGGTGCGGAACAGGTTCGGCGGCAGTGCGACCATGCAGGCCACTAGGTCCGCCTCGACCATCGCGCGGCGGATGTCGCCTTCGCCGGACTGCTTAGACGACATCGAGCCGTTTGCGAGGACGACGCCCGCGCTGCCGCGGTCGCCCAGCTTGTAGAGGATGTGCTGGAGCCAGGCGTAGTTGGCGTTGCTCTGCGGCGGCACGCCGTAGCGCCAGCGCGGGTCGGTCTCGCGCCGCGCCCAGTCGCTCATGTTGAACGGCGGGTTTGCCATGATGAAGTCGGCCCGCCGGTCCGGGTGCTTGTCGTCGGCGAACGTGTTGGCCCAGCGGTCGCCGATGCCGACCGGGTCCATGCCGTGGATGGCGAGGTTCATCTTCGCCAGCCGCCAGGTGCGCTCGTTGGCTTCCTGGCCGTAGACGGCGATGTCGTGGGTGTGGTCGCGGCCGGCGCGGGCCTCGACGAACTTCTTGGACTGCACGAACATGCCGCCGGATCCGCAGCACGGGTCGTAGACCCGGCCCTCGTA
Organism: Micromonospora endolithica; assembly: GCF_003626595.1. GTDB lineage: Bacteria > Actinomycetota > Actinomycetes > Mycobacteriales > Micromonosporaceae > Micromonospora > Micromonospora endolithica. The sequence continues at coordinate 73,247 of NZ_RBAK01000005.1, forward strand.
GGGCTCCAGCACCTCGACGAGAACCCGCACCACGCTGGACGGGGTGTAGAACTCGCCGGCTCGCTTGCCCTCGGCGCGGGCGAAGCGCTCTAGGAAGTACTCGTACACCTCGCCGAGGACGTCCTGTGCCTTGCGGTCGCCGTGGCCGGTGAAGCGGGCGTCGCTGATAAGGTCGACGAGTTCCTTCAACCGCTTCTGGTCGACGTTGTCCCGGTTGAAGATCTTCGGGAGGACGCCGGTCAGCGCCCTATTCTCCTGCATGATCGCGTCCATGGCGTTGTCGAGCAGTTCGCCGACGCCGCTGGGGGCGTTCTCCACCAGATAGTCCCAGCGGGCGGTCTCGGGGACCCAGAAGACATTGGCGCTGGTGTACTCGTCCCGCTCGTCGAGGAACTCGGCGCGGCGGTTCTCCGGGATGTCGGCGAGGCTGTCGGCGATCTGGTCGCGGCGCTCGGCGAACGCGTCGGAGACGTACTTGAGGAAGACCAGGCCGAGGACGAACTCCTTGTACTGGGCGGCATCCATGGAGCCCCGCAGCTTGTCGGCGGCCTTCCACAGAATGTCCTGGATCTGCTTTGTGCTGGACACGCCGAACAGCTCGGCCTGTCCATTGGCGCGTTTACGTGGGGGCACTATGTGTTCCGTTCTCTCGTTCAGGAGTTCGTACCGTACAGAGTCGTGAGGGTGCCGTCGGCGAAGCCGGTCACGATGAGTTCGCGCAACGTCGCCAGGAGGTCGGCCTGCCGCTGCAGTAGGTGCTCGCGTTCTTCCAGACGGCGAAGCGCCTCGTCCAAGCGAGCCGCCTCCTCACGAGCCAGGTCGGCGATCGTGGCGTCCATCAGTCGCGGCCCCCGCACTGCACCAGGGCTGCGCGCCATGTTGCGGGCAGTGCCCAGGAGTGCCGCCAGCACTCGGGGAGTGAACGGGTCGCTAGAGGAGATACGTAGGCCGCTGGCCGGAAACTCGATCACCGAAAAGCCTTCGTTATCGAGGAGAACCCCGAACCGGGGGACGCTGGTGACCACGAGGTCACCCGGTTCGGTGAAAGCGACCTGCGGGTACTGCGCGGCGAGGGTGAGCCGGTCCATCCAGCGCTTGGACGACTGCGCCAGCACCTCTGTAGTGCCGATGACCCGATGGTGGCCCCGCGGGCCGACATGCTCGGGGTTCAGGCGGTGCCCGGTGAGGGGGCGGACCCGGCGAGCCGTTCGTAGCGCCTCGCAAGAAAGCTCCTTCGGGCTGATTCCCTCGCGATGCACCGCTCCGGTGTTCAGGAAGCCATTCTCCTTCCCGTACCGGACGGCCTCTTGCTCAGCATCGGTGAGACGCCCCTCGACCTCGCCGATGAGTGCGGGGCGGTCGGCGGCCAGGCGGGCGCGGAGAGTAACTGACGCTGGTCCGGGCGGCCGGAGCGCGGCAGCCCGACGCAGGTCGAGGCTCTCCAGCGGGACGATTCGACCGGTCCGAGGGTCGTGGCCGTCGCTGCGGTGCCCCTCGGCGCGCCAGAGGAGGATGTCCTCAGCTGCGGACTCGACAGTGGTGTGGTCAAGCGCGTGACCGCTGAGGTCGGCGAGTAGCACGCGGCCCTTGGTGGTGGGGAGCGGGTCCCGGGTCAGAAGCCACAGAGCGGCGCGATGACCTGGCCTGGCCGGGTAGACGCCGCCCGGCAGTTGCACAACTGCCTCGACGATGCCGCTGCTCAGCAGCGCGGACCGGCGCAACGCCGCTGGCCCGTCCCGTAGTTGGTCAACGAGACTGCTGGCAGGGCCGACGATGATGGCCGTGCGGCCCGGACCGAGCAGATCGGCGATCGCTTCAACCCGGTCGAGGTCGGCGAGGGCTTCTCGGCTCTCCGCCGGTTGGTAGGGGAGCCGAGTGACGATGAGGTCCGGTTCGGCGAACTCCTCGTTCAGCTCATCGGCGCGCACGTCGAACTGGAACTCGGGTAACTCGGCGAGGAGTAACTGCCGGCGCACCAGACGGGCGAGTTCCTCGTCGGCGACGACCGCGTTGACTCGCAGATTGTCGCGGTCCTGGTCGCTTACCAGCGCTGTCAGTAGGTCGCCTGCGCCCGCGTTGCCGTCGGCGATGTTGAGGGTACGGTGGGCGCGCAGCCGGGTCGGTACGTCGGCCACCCGACGGATCAGGGCGACCGTCTCCGGGGTGAGTGCATCCGCTGTCAGCTCAGGCCAGCCGAGGCGGTTGGCGGAGCTGAGCAGGAACTGACAGCTGTGCCAGGGGTCGAAGGCTCCCTCGATCAGTTGCTCGACCAGTTGGGCGAGCCCGGTCGGTTCAGGGGCATCGGCCAGCTCGTGCAGCAGAAACTCGTCTTCGGGGTCGAGGCGGCGAGCCAGCGGCAGAGGATCGGCTGGCAGTGCCTCGCCGGAGAGGTGGCGGAGGCAGAGCGCGGTGCCGAGGACGACGACCGTGCGTCGGCCGCCGTGCCGCCGGGCGTACGCCGTCAGCGTGTGCATGGACCGCTCGGCGCGCAGGGTGTCCGGGTCGGCGTGGCCGAGCCCGGTCCGGAGTAGCCAAGCCACGACCGCGTCGGCGGGAAACAACGGCTGTACATGGTTGCCCGGAACGGGCGCAGGGAAGTCGGGGTGCCGCCGGCGCCAAGTCGTTACCGCAGGCTTTTTGACCCGCGCGAGCAGCGCGATCTCGCGCTGCGACATCAGCTCCGCCTCCACGATTCACCTCCTCGCTCTGGCGATCAAGGTACGAGTCCTGGACCGTGAGGACGACCGTGGATCTGTTATCCCGGGATAACAGTGTGTAGGGCAGTGTAGGCGACCAATCTGCGGTTCCCTCGATGCGCCAACGACATCAGGGGGTCTGATGAACGACACGCTCACGCTCTACCAGGAGCTCGTTGACCGCCTTCAGCGGTCCCAGGTGCCCGGCCCGGTCAGCGACCTGGTTCTTGCCGCCTTCCACGGCGGGCAGGTTCTCGATGACGTACTGCGAGGTGAGGCCCTCCCGCCGTCGCCCGAGTTGGGTGAGGCGGGCGGTGCAACACCGCAGGCATTCCTGGAAGAGGTCCGGGTTGCCGGCTTCCGCGGGATCGGCCAGCAGGTCACGGTTGGGCGGCTGCCCAAGACCGGGCTGACCGTGTTCGTGGGCCGTAACGGCTCCGGGAAGTCCAGCATCGCCGAGGCCGTCGAGTACGCGCTGACCGACGATTCCCTGCGCTGGGCGCAGCGCCCGCCGGCCTTCCGCGAAGGCTGGCGGAACCTGCACCACGACGGCGCATCGGAGATCCGCCTCAGCCTTCGCCTCGACTCCGGCCAGCAGGTGACGACCCACCGCACCTGGCCGGCCGGGGCCTCCGACCTGACCTCCGGGACGGTCACCACGACCATGGGCGGCGCCGCGATGCCGCCCGGTCAGGCGCCGGAGTGGATCGATCAGGCCACCAGGTACCGGCCGTTCCTTTCTGCCCGCGACCTCGAACGGGTCATCACCGCGAAGCCGACCGAGCTGTACGACGCGATCGCGCCGATCCTCGGCCTGGGCCCGCTACGCGACACCGACGCCCGGCTGCAGCAGCGGCGCAAGGTCTACGACGACCGGGCCAAGGCGCTCAAGGCGGCCTTCACCGAGCTGCGCGAACAGCTCGGCCAGGTCGACGACGACCGTGCCCGCGACGCCCTGAGCGCGCTCGGTGCCCGTCCGCTCCGCGCAAACCTGACCCTGCTGGCTGACCTCGCCTGCGGCGACACCGCCACGTCGGAGGAACCTGCAGCGGCAGCCGCCCGGCGGCTCGCTCAGCAGGACTTGCCCGACCTGGGTGGGGCGCTGGTTGCCCTCGCCGAGTCTGCGGCGGCGATGCGTGAGGCGACCGCGACCGACAGCGGCGCCGCGGATCGAAGCGCTCGGCTGCTGCGGGCTGCGCTCGACGTGCACCACGATCGTGGAAACGGCCCTTGCCCGGTGTGCCGCGTCGGGACCCTGGACCAGGACTGGCGTACGCAGGCCGAGGAGGAACTCGCCACGATCGCCGCGGTCGCCGCGGCGGCACGCGCGGCCCAGCAGGCTCACGCGCACGCCCGGCGTACGGTCGATGGGCTGCTCGGCGACATCCACCGGCTGCTGGCACCGGCCGCTGCCACTCTGGCGCCCTACGTCCCCGGCGAGAGCGCGGCGATGTGCGAAGCTCTCGCCGGCCTCGGCCCCGATCGGGTCTCCTGGGACAGCGTCGTCGCGGCGCACACCACCCTCGTGAAGGCGGCGGCCGGCTGGCTCGCCCAGCGTCAAGACGCCTGGCGCGAGCCCGGCGCCGCGATCCGCCGGTGGGTCGACGCCGCGGCCATGGTCCGCGCCGAGGCGCCGGCCCTGGCTCTGCTCACCAAGGCTCGTGCGGCTCTCGACACCGCCGAGAAGGCGATCCGTGCCGACCGACTGGGCAGCTTCGCCGCGCAGTCGGACCGGATCTGGCAGAAGCTGCGGCAGGAGAGCAACGTCGAGCTGCGCCGGCTGCGGATGGAAGGGGTGAACAACACCCGCCGGATCCTGTTCCCCGTAGCCGCCGACGGCGTCGAGACCAGCGCGCTCGCGGTGATGAGCCAGGGTGAGCTGCACGCCCTCGGCCTCGCGGTCTTCCTGCCCCGTGCCTGCGCCGACACCAGCCCGTACCGGTTCGTGATCATCGACGACCCGGTGCAGAGCATGGATCCCACCAAGATCGACGGCTTGGCCGAGGTGCTGCGGGAGATCGCCCTGACCCGGCAGGTCATCGTGTTCACCCACGACGACCGACTGCCGGAAGCGATCCGCCGCCTCGACATCGAGGCCGACGTCCGGGAGGTCACTCGCCGCGAGGGCTCGATCGTCGAGGTCCGGAAGGTCTGCGACCCGGCGGACCGCTACCTCGACGATGCCCGCGCCCTGGTCGCCGCGGACATCGCGGACGAGGCGAAGTATCTGATGGTCGCCGGGTTCTGCCGGTCCGCGATCGAGTCGGTGAGCATGGATCGCTACCGGGCCGCCGAGCATCGGCGCGGCACGCCCTACCAGCAGATCCAGGAAGGGCTCAGCCGGGCGCACACCGTCAAGGACCGGCTCAGCCTCGGGCTCTTCGGCCGCCTCGTACCCCGACCGGAGCTCTTCGCTCGTCTCGACCGTGACTACGGCACGCAGGCCACCCGGACGGTCAAAGCGGTGGCGGATGCGGTCCACGGCCACCGGAGCATGCCCGTCCGGGCGATGGTCGCCAACACCGCTGCGCTCGTGGGGCGGTTGCGATGACGACGTCCCTGTACCTCGCCACCGCCGACCGGATGCTGAGTAGCGTCATCCGAGGCACCCGTGGAGCCTGGCCCCGTGCGTGCGCGTGGCTGCTTTGCCACGAACTGGAAGCAGCGATGGACCGGTACTGGGCTCGCGTCTGCCCGGAGATCGGACGGACCCGGGTGCAGCGGCCGAAGCTGCTGCTGCTCGCCCACTACGCCGGCCCCGACCTTGGGCGCCGGGCCAGCTACCTGTGGTGGGCGCTGTCCCGCGCCGGTCACCACCACCACTACGAACTCGGCGTCACCGCAGCCGAGCTGACCCGGCTCCGTACCGAACTCCTCGACCTCGTCGCGCTCCTTGACCACTCGGAGGCACCCACATGCTGAAGCGAGATCAGGCCATGCTGATCCTCGGCGTTGAAGCGCTGGCCATCGTCGGCGTCGTCTACTACCTCATCACGCTCGACCTCATCAGCCTCGCCTGGTCGGCGTCGATCGCGATCGCAATCCCGGCCTGGCTGCTCGCCGTGAAGGCGCCGACGACGTGCGGCGTGACCACCCAGAACGGCGGCCGGTGCGGACGCAAGGTCAACGGAGTGATCTTCGGCTGCGGCCGGTCGAACCACACCTGGGTAAAGCTCTTCGCCCGCTTCGGCTGGCGTCGTCAGCCTGACCCGAGCAGTCGGCGGAGCCGGTCTACCGAGGCTACCGAGGTCACCGAGGTGGTGACGGTGAAGATCGCCGAGGACTGGAAGAGCACCGTGGCATTCTGGCTCGCCCTCACCGCGACGACGTGCGCCCTGGTAAGCGCCACCGTCGATGCCACCAACTTTCTTCGCGCTCAGGAGCCGCCGAAGTCGCCGGTCGCCGTCTCCCGCTGACCCTGACTTGCTCCATCGATGAATCGAAGACCACGTCCCGGCGAGGATCGCCCGCTACGGCCTCTCCCGCGCCACGCAGCACCTGTTCGAGTTGGCCTTCAGCTGCGCCAAGCCGCGCCCCGGCACTGCAACATCTCGGCCTGCTCGATGTGCCGACGAGGCGCGGCCGCACTCCAGGCAAGGAGGTGGAGGTTACTCAGTGGGGTCGTCCCGATGACGTCGGTGTCGGAAATCTGATGCATAGATGAACGTGTCATGCGCCCTATCCTGGAGGGCTTTGCCTCGGGCCGACGGCCCGGCGGATCAGCACTGGTGTACGTCGACTGACTTGGAGACGAGATGCTGTTGACCCAACCGGATGTGCTCCACCTCGTTCAACAGGCCGCCGGCCGGTGGGCAGACCAACTGATCGACTTCGGCCCGCGCAACACGCTGCTCTACTTCAAGGAGCGACAGACCACCACCCTCGATCTCGCCGAGGCGGCTGCTGAAGTGGTCGCCGATCTGCTCCGGGGACAGAAGGTTCGCCTACGGACGCTGTTCCCGGACCAGGACCGGCACACCACCGCCTGCAACACTGCCCGCAGTCTCCGCCGGAAGCTGGTCGAGCTGGAGGAGGAGCAGGGCATCCAGGCTGGTTGGGTGACCCGCGGTCTGGTCGGGCAGGTGAACGCCGTCGAAGTCCAGGCCGTGGACCTCGTAGTTGTCGTCGCCGTCGCGGTGAACGGGCTGATCGGTCAGGTCGTCGCAGGCGCCGACCAGCGCCTTGCGTAGCAGATCCCTCACGGTCGGGAACCAGGCCGCCGCGCTGCTGAACCGGCGCTGCCGAGCCTGCTCGTCCCGAACCCGGTCGAGAGCGGTCCGGAACGAACCGTCCTCCTGGATGGCTCTCGCCTTCACCATCGGGTAGTCCGCCGCCAGCTTCTCTATCGCGGCCCGAATCGAGATGTTCTCGTGGTCGGCCATCTCCTCGGCCAGCTCCGACTCGTCGCGGACGACGCCCAGCGCCTCGGAGTATGAGATGTCAAAGCTCTCCGCGAGTCTCTTGGCCTGCGGGTTTTTGCTCACGACGATGTCCGTCTCTCCCTCGTGGTGCCCACGCCACCACCGAGGGGTACGACATCCGCCATCGGTGATCATCTTCTGCGACGAGCTTTCGGCCCTTGTCCCTCGGTGTCGCGCAGGGGCGTGGCCGCGGGCGACAGGAGAACCGGGTGGCGCAGAGCCACCGCACCCACCACGGTAGCTCGCCGGTGCGCGCTCGATCCGAGCGGGCCGCTGGCCGCCTGGCGACGTGAGGGCGGGGCAGGTGTCCCGGCCGCGACTAACGGCGGCACACGGGCGACCAACGTGCGGCACGAGCGCGCACGGCCGCGCGCCTTCCTCATTCGGTCATGGCAATTCGCGACCAACCCGCCCCACGGGACATCGCAATCGACACTTATCGATCAATCCGACCGCTCTCGACGCTGCCGCCGGTCAGACCCACCCGGACACGCGTGGACTACCCGGGAAATGGCGGGACGTAGGGCACGCTCGTCGGACGAGCAGCCACCGAGCAGCCAAACGTCCACGAGGGACGAAGAAACAGAGAGCCTGACCCGCGTTTTCGCAGGTCAGGCTCTCTTGATCTTGTGCGCCCGAAGGGACTCGAACCCCTAACCTTCTGATCCGTAGTCAGATGCTCTATCCATTGAGCTACGGGCGCTCGGTGCTCGGCCAGTCTACACACCCGGCTTTCGCGCGGAGACTCCGGGATTCGAACCCGGGAGGGGCTTTAAGACCCCAACCGCATTAGCAGTGCGGCGCCATAGACCAGACTAGGCGAAGTCTCCTCGGTGGCCCGCAGACCACCGCGCCCGAGGATACAGGTCCCCACCCACCGGGAGCAAAACGACTTCCCCGGCGTACGTCGGGCGGGGAGGTGCCGTCTCACGTCGAGCGCTGTACTCGGGCGTGATCACCGCTACGCTCCATCGATATGCAGGAGCAGCCGTCCAGCGAGCCCACCCGCCGAGAGCCTGCTGCGGGAGGGCGGCGACGCTCCCCGAAGGCAGCCTTCACCCCGCCACCGGCACCGCCGGAGCCCGAACCGGATCCGGACACCGCCAAGCGGCCGACCCGACGGGCGAAGCCGGCGCCCACGGTTCTCTTCCAGCCACCCGAGCCGGAGCGGACGTTGCCCCGCCAGACGGCCCGGTCGACCGATCCGGAGCGGGTCGGTACGTCGGACCCGGACAGCCCGGGTGATCCGACCCACACCGCCGCCGACGCTGCCCGTGGGTCCGGAACCGGTCGGCCCGGGGACGACGAGTCCCCCTCGGTCCAGCTCACGGACGGCCCGGACGCCCCCGGCGAGGCGGGGGCGACGGCCGAGCGGACCGCGACCCCTCGTCCGGGGGCCGGCACCCGGAGGACGGCTCCGGCCGGGAAGGCAGCCCCAGCTACGAAGGCCACGCCGGCCGGAAGGGTAGCCCCGGCGAAAAGGACAACGCCGGTCAGGAAGGCCGCCCCAGCCACGAAGGCCACGCCGGCTGAGAAGGCCACGCCGGCGAGCGGGGCGACCCCGGCCGAGGCCACCCCGGTCGAGGCCACCCCGGACAGGGCCACCCCGGACAGGGCCACCCCGGTCAAGGCCACCGCGCGGAAGGCCACCCGGAAGCAGACCGCTTCCACCACACCCCGCACCAGGAGACCGGCCACCCCGGCGGCGGTCGACGCGTCGAGCGCGACGGACACGCCGGATCCGGTCCTGCTGACCCCGCGCGCCGCGGGGTCGACGCCGGCAGGGGACGCGGCGGTGGGGCGTACCTCCGGGTCGGAACTGGGGCGGATCGTCCGGACGGTGCGGGACCACCCGGGATTCGCGCCGGAACTGCTGGCCCTGGCCGCGGTCGCGGGGATCGGTCCGCAGGCGCGGGAGTGGGCGCGGGAGCTGCGGTCGGCGTACCCGGATGCCGGCGACGACGGCCTTGCCCGGCTCGCGACCCGGCGGTTCGTCCGGCGCGCCGGGACGGGCGGCGCGGTCGCGGCGGCGGCGGGACTGTTCGCGCCGGTGGTGGAGTTGGCGGCGGTGCTGTGGACCCAGGCGAACCTGGTGCTGCACCTCGCCGCGGCGTACGGGCGCGATCCGGCGCATCCGGACCGGGCGGTGGAGTTGCTGGTGCTGACCCAGGTGCATCCGGACGAGGAGAGTGCCGCAGCGGCGCTCGCCGCCGCTCGGGCGCTGGACGGACCGGGTGATGAGCCCTGGCCACGGGCGGCGGAGGCGGCCTGGCGGTTGGCGGCCCCGCTGACCGCGCAGGCCGGCGGGTGGATGGCGCTGCGGTTGGCGTCGCGGGTGCTGCCGGGGGCGGCGGTGGTGGCCGCCGCGGTCGGCGACGCGGCGGCGGCGGAGCGCGTGGCGGCCCGCGCGGTGGCGGCCTACCGCCCGATCCGGGGCCGCTGAGCCGACGGCACCGGTCCGGCGCCCGCGACGCGAGCCGCCGAGCGCCGGGCAGCGCGGGGCGGCAGGGCAGGGCTCAGAGCCAGTCGAACCACTCCCGGGGCAGCAGCGCGTAGCCGACGAAGGCCGCCACGTCGAGCAGCGTGTGCGCGACGACCAGCGGCATCACCCGCTTGGTACGCAGGTAGAAGAGAGTGAACACGACGCCCATCACGACGTTGCCGACGAAGGCGCCGAAGCCCTGGTAGAGGTGGTAGGAGCCGCGTAGCAGCGCACTCGCCGCGATGACCGCGCCGAGTCGCCACTGGAGTTGCCGCAGCCGGGTGACCAGGTAGCCGACCACGATCACCTCCTCCAGCAGGGAGTTCTGCAGGGCGGCGAGGATCAGCACCGGGACGGTCCACCACAGGTCGGGCAGCGCGGCCGGCACCAGGCTGGCGTTGATCCCGAGCTGGGCGGCCACCCAGAACAGCGCGAGGCCGGGCAGGCCGATCAGCGCGGCCAGCCCGGCCCCCCGGGCCAGGTCCTGGCCGGGCCGCCGGGCGTCCAGGCCGAGGGTCCGGGCCGGGTCGCCGGGGTCCCGCGCCAGCAGGTGTACGGCGAGCAGCACCGGCAGCAACGCGAAGACGATGCCGAGCAGTTGGTACGTGAGGTCGAGGTAGGGCCGGGCGGACCGGGAGGTGTTCAGCGCGGCGGTCTGCGCGGACAGCGGCCCGTCGGCGGTCAGCTTGGCCACGATCGAGACGAGTGCGTAGACGGCCGACTGGCCGAGGGAGAGACCGAGCACGAGCAGCGTCTCGGTGCCCAGGGTCCGGCGCGCCACCGGACGGTCGAGGTCGACGGTCACCGCACCACTGTGCCCGACGGCGACCTCCGGCGGCACGGCGAAGGACCCTCACGAGCCGATCGCACATTCTGTGCGACCGGTGGACACGCTCCGTGGACATTCTATGGATGCCCGATCCGCCCGAGGAGAAGGAGCGTCCGTGGACGACGTCGCGCGGTTGCTGAAGGAGAGCTGGACCCTGGTCGAGGAGGACCGGGAGCGGCTGAGCGCCCACTTCTACGCTCGGCTGTTCCTGCTCGATCCCGAGCTGCGCAAGCTGTTCCCGGTGCAGATGACCGGACAGGGCGACCGCCTGCTGGAGGCGATCATCACCGCCATCCACACGCTGGGGGATCCGGAGAGCTTCGACGAGTTCCTTCGCGGACTCGGCCGGGACCACCGGAAGTACCACGTCGACCCGGAGCACTACCGGACCGTGGGAGTGGCGCTGCTGGACGCGCTGCGCAGCACCGCTGGTGACGGCTGGAACCTGGAGTACGACCAGGCGTGGCGGGACGCGTACGCGGTGATCGCGGCGAAGATGGTGGCCGGGGCGGCGGCGGACGACAACCCGCCGTTCTGGCACGCCGAGGTGCTCACCCACGAGCGGTACGGCCCGGACACGGCGGTGCTGACCGTACGCGCGTTGCAGCACCCGCTGCCCTGGCGGGCCGGCCAGTACGTCAGCGTCGAGGTGCCTCGGCACCTCCCCCGGGTGTGGCGGACCTACTCGGTGGCGAACGCGCCGAACGACGACAACGTGCTGGAGTTCCACGTCCGGACACCGGCGGGCGCCGGCTGGGTCTCCGGCGCGCTGGTACGCCGGGTGCGGCCGGGCGAGCTGCTGCGGGTGGCGGCGCCGATGGGGTCGATGACCCTGGACCGCGAGTCCGAGCGGGACGTCCTGCTGGTCGCCGGCGGCGTGGGGCTGGCACCGGTGAAGGCGCTGGTCGAGGAGTTGGCCGCGGTCAACCGGACCCGCTGGGTGCACGTGTTCTACGGGGCCCGTACCGAGGCGGACCTGTACGGCCTGGACGGGATGCGGGAGCTGGTCGCGGCGCACCCGTGGCTGTCGGTCACGCCGGCGTGCAGCGAGGACCCGGACTTCGACGGCGAGCTGGGCGACATCGCCGACGTGGTGGCCCGGTACGGACCGTGGACGACGCACGACTGCTACGTGTCCGGTTCGGCGCGGATGGTCCGGGCGACCCTGCGGGTGCTCGCCGAGGACGAGGTGCCGCCCGCGCGGACCCGGTACGACACGTTCGGCGACCTGTAGGAGCGGCCGGGGGGCCGACCTTCGGGTCCACAGACCTTCCTCCCCCCGGACCGGGGTTGCGTGCCCCCGCCCCCTGGGGCACGCAACCCCGGTCCCCCCGAACGGGCGGCCCGGCACCGCCCCCGTGATCACGCCCGCCCGGCCGTCCTTTCCCACCCGGGCGGGCGTGATCGTCCCGCCTGGCCGGCGGACCCGGCCGGGCCGCGTCGGGTGCGCTCAGTAGCGCCAGGGGTTACCGGTCTCCCGGTACTCCTCGACCGGTACCAGGGGCACCCCGGGGGCCATCCGGTCGACGTAGAGCCGGCCCTCCAGGTGGTCGATCTCGTGCGCCACCAGCCGGGCCATGCCGTACTCGAAGGATGTGATCATCCGGCCGCCGTCCAGGCGGGCGTGCTCCACGTCGATGCGCAACGGGCGCGGCACCAGGCCGCGGTGGTCGAAGTAGGAGAGGCAGCCCTCGTACTGTTCGTCGATGTCCGCGGCGGCGTCGACGACCCGCGGGTTGAGCAGGACGACCGGCTCGGCGGCCCGGTCGGGGGCACGGACCAGCGCGGCGGCCCGGCCGATGCCGAGCTGCGGCGCGGCGATGCCGACGCCCTTGCTGAAGGGGTGCAGCTCGTCGAGGCGGAGCAGGGCCGCGGTGAGCCGGTCCAGCACGTCCCGGGCCACGTGCTCCTCGTTCGGCAGGTCGAACGACCGGCTGGGCTGGCGCAGCAGGTCGTCGCCGCGTTGCAGGATGCCCAGGCCGCGCATCCGGTCGCTGGGCCGGACCCGGCCCGGCTCCTCGGGGCCGCTCTCCGGCCGGGCCCGGAAGCGCCACTGCATCCGGTACCGGGCGTTCAGCGGCGGATCGTCGGTCGACCACTCGAAGATCACCCGGTCGCCCTCCGCGCGCCGGCCGACCGGCGTCCGCAGCGGGCCCTCCTCCGCCGAGAGCGAGGTCTCCGCGCCCCAGACCTGCGGGTCGAGCGACGCCGGCAGGTCGAGGGACACGCCGAGGTGCCGGGTCGGTACGCGGACCGCCCGCTGGAACCAGGGGCCCCACTTGTCCTGTCCGACGGTGTACGCGTACTCGATGGTGGCCCGGTCCCCGGGGTAGAGGGCGAACCGGCGGTCGGCGTTCTCGAAGAGCAGCCAGATCTCCTTGAACGCGTCCCGGTCGTGCTTGGCCCGCCAGTGCATCGCGTCCCGCTCGTCGCCCTGGGTGCGGTACGCCCGCAGTTGCAGCTCGGCGAAGGTGAGGGGGTGTTCGCGGTGGTGCCGGTTGGAGCGCCCCGGGTCGTTGGGGTAGCGGTCGACGGCGACCCGGACCAGGTAGCGGGTGACGGGTTCGGTGCCGGCGTTGTACAGCTCGCGGCGGATCACGCAGTGGTAGGAGTCCTCGTGGTGGGTGAGGCCGGCATGCTCCCGTTCCACGATCAGGCCGGTGCCGGGTGGCATCCACTGGCCGGGGGCGGGCAGCTCGCGGTGCGCCTTCTCGGCGCGGGTGTGCCGCAGTTCGTCGTACTCCCGGAAGCGCTGCCAGATCGCTCCGCTGGCCTCCAGGACGGCCTCGGCCCGCCGGGCGAAGTCCTCGGTGGGCCGGTGCCGGCGGCCCTCGACGTGGCTGACGTACGACGGGTCGAAGCCCATCAGGGTGGCCAGTTGCTTCTTGGACAGCCCTCGCCCGGTCCGGTGGCGGGCGAGTTCGGCCGCGAAGGAGTCGGCGGCCCGATCGAGCGGTGAGGCAGTCATCAGCTTCCTCGTGGCCGGGAGTACCAAGTTTCACGTTCCGTCGCCGCACAGACACGGATCTGCCAGGTTGTCGACACGAACCTTGACGATGCAACGAAAGCTGTCGATACTGCACCCGGCCGTCCCGCCGTTTCCCGCACCTCTTCGCGGGTAGTACGCCGACACGCCGGGCGAGCGACGCATCCCGGACGAGTGACCTGGGCCTCCCGCACAACCCAGGAGAGGCTTCCCTTACCGATCCGGTCGGGGTTAGGCTAGCCTTAGCTCAGTAACGAGCTCTTCGGACGGGGGATGGGTCAGGTGACAGCGGTCATGCCGGGGCGCGAGGTCGCCGTCGCACCGCTTGCCCCGGTGACGGCCGCCCTCCGCCACATGTTCGGCACCGACGCCCTGCCCGGCCTCGCGCCCGGCCTGCTGGTGACCGACGAGTTCGGCTGGTCGCCGGCCACCACGCTGATCGACGGCACCCGACTGCCCGAGTTCCTGCGCGCCGCCTCCGTGCGCTGGGGCGGCACCCCGCACGCCTGTGCGGCACTGGCCTGGAAGTCGTACAGCTACTGGACGGCGCTCCCGGTCGTGCTCGGCTGGGCGTCGGCGCGCCGGGTGCCGCTGCTCGACCCGGCCGACGTCCTGATCCACTTCGAGGACCACCGGCAACTGCTCACCATGGGCCTGCGCCGCTCGACCACGGTCGCGGTGCTGCCGAGTGACCCGCTGGCCCTCTCCGGGCTGCCCGAGGTGCGGGTGGTCGCCGACGAGGCGGAGCTGCTGGCCGCACTGCGCACCTCGCTCCTCGACGCCCATCTGGCCCCGATGGTCGCCGCGATCCAGGCCGAGGTGCGGATCGGCGCGCGTACGCTGCTCGGCTCGGTGGCCTCCGGCATCGCGCACGGCGTCCTGCGGGCCGCCGACGGCCTGCCGGGCTCCTCGGTCGACACGATCGACACGTTGCTCGGCGCCCTCGACCTGGCCGACCTGATCGAACTGGTGCCCGGCCCGGCCGGCGAGCCGACCGTGCAGCGGCGCACCTGCTGCCTCGCGTTCACCCTGCCCAAGCCCAAGATCTGCCAGGGCTGCTGCGTCCGGTCCTGAACGTCCAGCGGTGCGTCCGGGGGCTCAGTCGGTGAGCGGACGGACGTCCCAGAGCCAGACACCCCCGGTGTACGTGGGGCGGATCCCGGTCAACTCGGTCATCCCCCGGCGCAGCGCGTCGGCGTGTGCGGGCGTGCCGAGCACCACCGCACCGGCCCGCCAGTACCGGAGGTCGTCCACCGCGTCGACCCGCGCCTGCGGGGTGATCGGCGGGACCGCACCCGTACGCCGGATCTCGGCGAAGAATGCGCTGGTCGGACGCGGTGGGGCGGTGAAGAGCGCGACCCGGTCCCGGCCCGGCCGGGTGTCCGGGCCGAGGAAGTAGCCACGGGCGATCGGCATCGCCAGCCCGGTGTCGGCCGACCAGCGCAGCGGGTCGGCGTAGTGGGTGTCCGGCAGTGGCAGGGTCACCACACTGCGCCCGCCGGCCGTGTACGGGCGCCAGGCGCCGGAGGTGACGAAGTCCGGCGTCGGGTCGAGGCGGACCGCGGGCAGCGGGGTGGGCAGCAGGGGCACCAGCGCCATCGCCAGCACGGTGACCGTGGCGAAGCGGATCTGCCGGCGCGCCCCTGGGTTCTGGTCGGCGAGCCGGCGCGCCCGTTCCGCCGCGTACGCCAGGAGCAAACCCACCACCGGGGTGATCGCCAACGCCCACCGCGTCGGCACCACCGAGTGCAGCACCGGCAGGTCCTCCAGTAGGGCCCAGGGCGCTCCGATGCCGGTGCCGCGACCGTTCAGCTGGATCTCCCGACCGAGCGAGAGCACCGCGAAGAGCAGCCCGACGGCGGCCAGCCCACGGACGACGGCGTCCCGCCGCAGCCACCAGACCAGCGCCACCACGAGCACCACCAGCGGCCAGCCGAAGAACGCGTTCTCCTCGGTGGGGTTCTTCGCCAGGCCGCGCGCGC
This sequence comes from Micromonospora endolithica, assembly GCF_003626595.1. Lineage (GTDB taxonomy): Bacteria > Actinomycetota > Actinomycetes > Mycobacteriales > Micromonosporaceae > Micromonospora > Micromonospora endolithica. The sequence continues at coordinate 88,643 of NZ_RBAK01000005.1, forward strand.
CGCGCTCGTCGCCGGCGAGCGACTCCCGGGAGTACGCCACGAACGACGCCAGGTCGGTCGAGTAGCCCCGGATCAGCCGGGACAGCCCGGAGTAGGCGCCGGGGCCGAAGAACTGGACGTACAGCGGGTACGCGAGCAGGACCAGCGACACCCCGGCGGCGACGGCCAGTCCGGCGAGGAAGGTCCTCCTCCGGTCGCGGAGTTCCGGCCGGCCCAGGGCGAGCGCCACGACCACCACGCCGAGACCGATCGCGGTCATGAAGAGGATCTCCAGGTTGACGAACGCCTGCCAGACGATCACCAGGGCGAGCAGCACGCCGTTGCGCAGCCAGCGGCCGGGCTCGGCGAGGCGGACGGTGCGCCAGACGATCAGCGGCACCACGTACTGCGAGACGATGTTCGGGTGCGCGTTGGCGTGCGAGACCATCGCCGGGGCGTACGCGCAGAAGACGGCGCCCAGCCAGGCGGGCCCCCGACTGCCGACGACCACCCGGGAGAGGACGAAGTACCACGCGGTGGCCGTGGCGATCATTCCGAGGGTCAGAAAGAGCAGAAAGGACGCGCGGGGACCGAATGCCAGGGTGATGGGCGTCAGTGGCAATGAAACGGATAATACGGACGTATTCGCCATCAGATTGACGCTGTCCGGAACGTTCATCCGGTCAGACCCGAACGGATAGGCGAATTCGGTCACCACCCGGGCGCCATGCGCCATCATCCACTCGAACTGCGACTGGTCGGTCCGGTTGTCCCGCACGCCGCTGGCGGGGTCCAACCAGAGCCGTGCGGTGATCCAGAAGGCCGGCACGACGAAGCTCAACACCGCGAGCACGTCCCGACGGTCGACGCGTTTTGGCTGCTCGACGGGCACCCGGGCGGAACCCTCCCGGGACGTACCGGCAGGGCGGTCCGATTCGGGAGTAGTCATAACGATTCGTAGAGTAGTCAGGCTATGACGCCGCCGTGACATGTTTCGGGGTACTGGGTACTATGTGCCGGGTTCGCCGACCGCCGATCACGCGCCCACCCCCCGACCGCAATTCGGCCACTCCGGTCCCCCGATTCTTCGCCGTAACACGCGGATGGTTCACTCTGTCGGTCCAGGCGCGGGTCGAGTCATACCGTGAGGAATCGACGCATGGCAGAAATCACTGGGGATCAGCGCGTGCAGTCCGAGGTGCTGGAGGGCCTCGCGACGGCGGTCAACCACCGGCGCTGGTTCGTCGAACTCGCCCTGCCCTACCTCGGCGACGACCCGATCGAGATCGGCAGCGGCCTCGGTGACTACGCGCTCGAGTGGGCCGATCACCTGCCCCGCTTCACCGCCACCGAGGCGGACCCGGACCGGCTGGTCTCGCTGAAGGAGCGGCTGTCCGAGAAGCCCGGCATCGAGGTACGGCAGATGCTCCTGCCGCACTCCGAGCGGGGTGACTACAGCGCGGCCGTGTCGTACAACGTGCTGGAGCACATCGAGGACCACGTGGGCGCGCTGCGCAGCATGCGCGAGCTGGTCCGGCCGGGCGGTGCGGTGATCATCATCGTGCCGGCGTTCATGTTCGCGATGAGCCCGGCGGACGTCGCCACCGGGCACGTACGCCGCTACACGAAGAAGACCCTGGGCGATGCCATGACCGAGGCCGGGCTCACCGTGGAGAAGATCCACTACGCCAACGCGCTCGGCCTGATCGGCTACTTCATGGCCACGAAGGTCTTTCGGCTGATGCCGAAGGAGGGCCCGATGGTGAAGGTCTACGACACCCTCGTCCTGCCCGCTACCAAGGCCGCCGAGCAGATCGCCCGCCCCCCGTTCGGCCAGTCCGTCTTCGCCGTGGCCCGCGTCCCCGCCTGACCCCGCCCCGCCCCCGCCCCCGTTTACGCCCCGTTTCCGCCCCGTTGATCATGGGGTTGACGGGTGAGTTGATCTCCAAACCACCCGTCAACCCCATGATCGACACGGATCTGCCGGCCGGACTACTCCTTGAGCTGGTAGGTGGGGCGGATGACCGCGCGGGCGAGGGTGTGGAAGGTCAGGTTGAAGCCGACGTACGCCGGGCTGGCGTCGGGCGTGACGTCCAGGGTCGCCACGTCCAGGGCGTGCACCGCGAAGACGTAACGGTGCGGGCGGTCGCCGGGCGGCGGAGCCGCACCGCCGTACCCGTCGCTGCCGTAGTCGTTGCGGACCGTGAAGCCACCGGCCAGGTCGTCGCCGGAAGCGCCGCGCGGCAGTCGTGTCACCCCCGCGGGCAGGTTGACCAACGCCCAGTGCCAGAAGCCGCTGCCGGTCGGCGCGTCCGGGTCGAAGCAGGTCACCGCGAAGCCCTTGGTGTCCGCCGGGAAGTCCGACCAGTGCAGCTCCGGCGAGACGTTGTCGCCACCGACGCTGTCGTGGGCGTACGCGGCGTCCATCGGCTCGCCGTTCTGCACGTCGTCGCTGGCCAGGGTGAACGCCGGGACGGTCGGCAGCAGCTCGTACGGGTCCGGGGCGATCGGTCGTTCCAGGGTCATCGGGACGGGTCCTTCCGGTGCGGGCGAATGGTCCTGCGACCCCTTCTTACCCCGCCGGACCCCGGGACCGAACGAGGAACCCCGGTCGTGCCCTGCGGACTCGACCGTACGGGGCCACAATCGCCCCGGAGGTGATCCACGTGGTCGACCGGAACAACGTCCCCGTGCTGCGTCAGGTGGTCCTCGACTGCACCGACGCCAGATCGTTGGCCGAGTTCTACCGCTCGCTGCTGGGCCTCAGCTACCGGGACGGTGACGAGCCGCCCCCGGCGGGCGAGCCGGACGAGCACGGATGCGACTGGCTGGTGCTGCGGACCGAGGCCGGCGCCCAGCTGGCCTTCCAGCAGGTCGACGCCCTGCCCGAGGCGACCTGGCCGGACGGCCCGGTGCCCCAGCAGATGCACCTGGACCTGACCGTCGGGTCGGTGGCGGACCTGCGGGTGCAGCACGAACGGGTCCTGCGCCTCGGCGGCCGGCTGCTGCGCGACGAGATCGACGACCCCGACGAGCCGCTCCGCGTGTACGCCGATCCGGCCGGGCACCCGTTCTGCGTCTTCGTCGGCTGACCAGTCTTCGTCGGCTGACCAGCGGTCACCGACGCGTCGTCGACGGAAGCGGAGGGTGTGGGATTCGAACCCACGAAGACATCGCTGCCTTACCGGTTTTCAAGACCAGCGCCATCGGCCACTAGGCGAACCCTCCCGGCCCGCGCGCCCCGAGGGGTACGCGGCCGTGCCTAGTCTGCCATGACGAGCGGTCGGGCGAGCGGGCACCGCTGGGTCGACGGCGCTCCACAGTGGTGTCCGGCGGTGGATTCCCGGGCCGGGCGTGGGGCGGCCGGCCGTTGGGGTAGACAGGAACCATGCGCGCGATCACGATCCCGGAGCCTGGCGGACCCGACGCACTGGTGTGGGCCGAGGTGCCCGACCCGGAGCCCGGCCCCGGCGAGGTGGTCCTCGACGTGCGGGCCAGCGCGGTGAACCGGGCGGACCTGCTGCAACGGCAGGGGCTCTACCCGCCGCCGCCGGGCGCGCCCGCGTACCCCGGGCTGGAGTGCTCGGGGGTGGTCGGCGCGGTCGGGGCCGGCGTGACCGGTTGGGAGGTCGGCCAGGAGGTCTGCGCGCTGCTGGCCGGCGGCGGGTACGCGGAGCGGGTCGCGGTCCCGGCCGGGCAGCTGCTGCCGGTGCCGGCGGGCGTCGACGTGGTCGACGCCGCGGCGCTGCCGGAGGTGGCCTGCACGGTCTGGTCGAACGTGGTCCACCTGGCCCGGCTGGCGTCCGGCGAGACGCTGCTGGTGCACGGCGGCGGCAGCGGGATCGGCACGTTCGCGGTGCAGCTCGGCGCGGCGCTGGGCGCGACCGTGGTGGCGACCGCCCGTGGCGTGAAGCACGAGCGGCTGCGCGAGCTGGGTGCGGCGCACGCGGTCGACTACCGGGAGCAGGACTTCGTCGAGGAGGTCCGGACGGTCACCGGCGGCCGGGGCGCGGACGTGATCCTGGACATCATGGGCGCGTCGTACCTGTCCCGGAACGTGGCTGCCCTCGCCGACGGCGGCCGGCTGGTGGTGATCGGCATGCAGGGTGGGCGCAAGGCGGAGCTGGACCTGGGCGCGCTGCTGGCCAAGCGGGGTTCGGTGGCGGCGACGGCGCTGCGGTCCCGGCCGGCGGAGCAGAAGGCGGAGATCGTCCGGGGGGTACGCGAGCAGGTGTGGCCCCTGGTCGAGGCGGGCCGGGTCCGGCCGATCGTGGACCGGCGGCTGCCGATGAGCGAGGCCGCCGAGGCGCACCGCCTGGTCGAGTCGAACGACCACGTGGGGAAGGTGCTGCTGACGACCGGCTGAGCTACGGGGTGGCCGGCGGTGCGGGCAGCAGCAGGCGGGCGCCGGGGCCGTCGCCGGCCAGCGAGTCGCCGGGGTTGTTGAGGGTGCAGCGCCGCAGCGACAGGCAGCCGCAGCCGATGCAGCCGTCGAGGTCGTCGCGGAGCTTGCCGAGCAGCCGGATCTTCTCGTCCAACCGGTCCCGCCACGACCGGGACAGTCGTGCCCAGTCCTCGGCGCTCGGCGTACGCGACGCGGGCAGCGAGTCCAGGGCCGCCCGGATCTCCTCCAGGGACACCCCGACCTGCTGGGAGATCCGGATGAACGCCACCCGGCGCAGCTCGCCCCGCGCGTACCGGCGCTGGTTGCCGCCGGTCCGTTCGGCCCGGATCAGCCCGAGCCGCTCGTAGTAGCGCAGCGCCGAGGGGGCCACCCCGCTGCGCTCGGCGAGCTGCCCGATGGTGAGTGCTTCGTGCATCACGTGCCCTTGAGTTGAAGTTCGCTTCAACTTGCACGCTAGCGGAATGACGACGACCGCCGCCACCACGGCCACGCCGCCGGTGGACCCCCTGCTGGAGCGGGTCCGCGCCGGCCGCGAGTTCGGCCCGAACGTCCACTCGACCCTCGACGTGCTCCAGGTCCTCTACGACCGGATCCTGCGGATCACCCCGACGACCGTCGACGACCCCGACCGGGACCGGTTCCTGCTCTCCAAGGGGCACGCCGTCGCCGGGTACTGGGCGGTGCTCGCCGCCCGCGGCTTCATCCCCGCCGACTGGCTGGACGACCAGGGCGGGCCGGCCAGCCGGCTCGGCGACCACCCCGACCGGCTGCTGGTCCCCGGCGTGGAGATCGGCTCCGGTTCGCTCGGCCACGGCCTGGGACTGGGCGTGGGCACCGCGCTCGGGCTGCGGGCCCAGGGCCTGACGGACCCCCGGGTGTACGTCCTCCTCGGCGACGCCGAACTGGACGAGGGCTCCAACCACGAGGCGATCGCGTACGCCGGCGCCACCGGCCTGGCCAGCCTGACCGCGATCGTGGTGGACAACTCGTCGGCCACCCACGGCTGGCCGGGCGGGATCGCGACCCGGTTCACCGTGAACGGGTGGACCGCCGCCACCGTCGACGGGCGCGATCACGACGCCCTGCACACCGCCCTCACCGGGCAGGACGAGCACCGGCCGCACGTCGTCGTCGCGGTCGTCGAGAGCGGGGAGTGACCGTGCGGGACACGTTCGTCGACACCACCACCGACCTGCTGGCCGAGGATCCGCGTACCGCCCTCGTGCTGGCGGACATCTCCGCCGACGCGTTCGCCCCGGCCGCCCGCCGGCACCCCGACCGGGTGCTCAACGTCGGCATCCGGGAGCAGCTGATGATCGGGGTGGCTGGCGGGCTGGCGTTGACCGGCCTGCGACCGGTCGTGCACAGCTACGCGCCGTTCCTCGTCGAGCGGGCGTACGAGCAGATCAAGCTCGACCTGGACCACCAGGGCGTGGGGGCGGTGCTGGTCAGCGTGGGCGCCTCCTACGACCGGGCGGCGGCCGGTCGCACGCACCTCTGCCCCGCCGACGTCTCGCTGATCGACACCCTGCACGGGTGGACGGTGCGCGTCCCGGGTCATCCGGCGGAGGTGCCGGCACTGCTGCGTACGGCGGTGGACGGCGACGGGTCCGCGTACCTGCGGCTCTCCACCCTGCGCAACGACGTGCCGCACGGCGGCGACGGCGCTCTCGTGGTGGTGCGCGACGCCGGGCCGGGAACGCCGCTGCTGGTGGCGGTCGGTCCGACGCTGGACGCGGCGTTGGCCGCGGTGGCCGACCTTCCGGTGACGGTGGCGTACACCAACCGACCCCGACCGTTCGACACCGCCGGCCTGCGGGCGCTGGCCGGCGAGGCGGTGATTCTGGTCGAGCCCTACCTGGCGGGGACCTCGACCCGGGTGCTGTCGGCGGCGTTGGCCGACCGCCCGCACCGGCTGCTGGCGCTCGGCGTGGGGCGGGAGGACCTGCGGCGGTACGGCACGGCCGACGACCACACCCGCTGGCACGGGCTGGACCCGGCCGGGGTGCGGCGCTCGGTGGTCGGTTTCCTGCGACCGGCCCCGGTGGGCTGACCGCCGGCGGGGCGGGTGGCGCGGCCGGCGCCTGGTCGACCGGGGCGGAGGGTCAGCTGGCCCGGGCGACGCGGGGGCGGCGGCGGGCGCGCTCGCGGCCCAGGATCCAGATCGCCTCGACGCCGTCCTTCCAGGTGATCTTCTTGCCCTCCTCGCGGCCCCGCGCCCGGTAGCTGATCGGCACCTCGTAGGGCCGGATGCGGCGACGCAGCAGCTTGCCGGTCACCTCGGCCTCCATGCCGAACCCGCGGGAGCGGACGTCCAGCGAGCGGTAGAGGGCGACCGGCATCAGCTTGAAGCAGGTCTCCAGATCACCGATGTACGAGTTGAACAGGACGTTCGCCGCCATGGTGACGCCCTTGTTGCCCATCACGTACCAGAAGCTGTAGGCGCTGTGGCTGCCGAAGGTGCGGTTGCCGTAGACCACCTCGGCCCGCCCGTCGAGCACTGGGTCGAGCAGCTTCGGGATGTCCTGCGGGTCGTACTCCAGGTCGGCGTCGAGGATGACCATGTAGTCGCCCTCGGCGTTGTCGACCGCCGTCTTGATGGCCGCGCCCTTGCCGGCGTTGCGCTGGTGCGTGATGACCCGCAGGCGGGAGTCGTCGGCGCGGCCGAGGATCTCGCCGGTGCCGTCACGGCTGCCGTCGTCGACGATGAGCAGCTCGATCTCGCAGGGGTAGTCCACCGCCAACGCCTGCTTGAGGGCATCCGCGATGCGTTCTTCCTCGTTGTAGACCGGCATGAGGATCGAGAGCTTCACGGAATTCTCCCGGGGAGCGGACAACACGACGCCATAGCGTACCTTGCCCGCCAGTAGGGCTTCGGCGGCGGCGGTGCGTCGTACGGGCGTGCGCCACCACACCGGCCGCCGATGAAATATCGGGATCGTCCGGTTCTGCGCTCCGCGCGCAAGCTTTCTGAGACGTATTCACATCTATCGAAATGCGCGTTACCTTCCGGTAACTCGGTCGACGTCCCGCGACCGAGCCGAAAGGAGTGCGTCGATGTCTGGTACTTCTGCCAGGCGCGAACGGACGCCCCGACGGCGGGCTCTCACCGCCGTCCTCGCCACCGCTCTCGTCCTGCCGATGCTCGCCGCGCCGGCCACCGCCACCGCCACCGCCGCCGCCGACCGTCCGACCATCCAACCGCTCCCGACGAACCTGGAGGCGATCCGCGCCGCCGAGGCCACCGCGCTCTACGGCGCACCCGGCATCCGCCCGCTGGAACAGCGCCGCACCGCGTTGATCACGATGGGCGACAGCGAGATCTCCGGTGAGGGCGTGGGCAACTACGTGCCCGGCACCCACCAACCCGGCAACTGGTGCGACCGCTCGTACGACCAGGCGGTGTTCCGGACCGGCATCACCGCCGACGAGAAATACAACGTCGCCTGCTCCGGTGCGACCCCCTGGAACCTGATCGCCGGTGGCCCCACCCAGCACAACGAGCTGAACCAGGGTGACCAGCTCGCCATCAAGGCCCGCAACACGCAGATCAAGCTGATCTGGGTGGTCGTCGGCGCGAACGGCGACGGCACCATCCAGTTCGGCCCGGTGGCCACCGACTGCGCGATCAGCCGGGTGTTCTTCCAGGGGCCGTGCTACCCGCGCTACACCGACCAGTGGACGATCCGCACCGACGGCAGCCGGCGCGCCGTCGAGGACGCTCTCCACTCCATCCGGCAGACCATGACCGGGGCCGGCTACCTGCGCTCGGACTACGAGCTGGTACTGATGTCGTATCCGAGCCCGGGCAGCCCGGACGTCGAGGACAACCCGAACTTCCCCGGCTGGTACTCGGGCGGCTGCCTGCTCTACCTCGCCGACGCGGCGTTCGCCCGGAACAAGGCGGTGCCGCTGTTCGAGTCGGCGCTGCGCGCGGCGGCGGCCAACACCGGCACCCGGTACCTCGACGCCAGCCGCCTCTTCCACGGCCACGAGGTGTGCACCGACAACACCTCGGTCCGTGGCCTCTACATCGAGGTCGGCATCTGGGACGAGAACGCGGCCCGGCAGTCGTTCCACCCGAACGCGCGGGGACACGGCATGTTCGCCCAGTGCGTCACCCAGTTCTACGCCTCCGGCCAGGAGCGGGCCACCTGCGTCGACCCGGCCAGCACCGGCGCGGGCGTGCTCTACCCGGGGCTGTTCGAGTTCCGGCAGTTGCGCAACGCGGCCACCGGCACCTGCGTCGACGGCAAGGGGTACGACTCACGCAACGGCACCGTCCAGCAGTCGTACGCCTGCCACGGCGGTCGCAACCAGGGCTTCTGGTACGACCCGACGCGCCAGTCGGTGCACTCCGAGCTGTCCCACGACCGCTGCCTGGACGTCTCCGGCGGATCGGTGACCTCGGGCACCGCGGTCAACATCCACGACTGCCACGGCGGGGCCAACCAGAAGTTCGTGCTGGCCGGTGCCCAGATCCGCGCCGCCGGCAACAGCAACCTCTGCCTGGCGTTCGACAGCCCCTGGTTCGGCACCCCGAGACTGCGGCTGGCCACCTGCTCCAGCAGCACCCGCCAGCAGTGGTCCTTCGAGTCCCGCGCCTTCCCCAACCCGGTCGGGTACGGCCACGACGACTGGATCGGCTCCCGGGTGTACTGATCCCCGTGTTAACAAGGGCCCCCGGTACAACGCCAGGCGTTAACCGGGGGCCCTTCCTTACTCCCTACTTGCCGCGGGGGAGGACGATCAGGCGGGCCACGCCGTTCTCGCCCTCCTTGGCGCCCGCGACACCGAGCACGCTGCCGACCTCGACCGCCTCGGGCTGCACCGTGCGACGGCGCTCCAGCACCCGCAGCTCCGGGCCGAACGTCCAGGTCATCGTGAAGCCGTCGGTGGACTTCACGGTCATCTTCTGACCGTCGATCGCGGTGACCTCGCCGCGCTGCACCGCGACGGTCTTCGTGCCACCCTCCTTGGTCTGGACCACGACCTCCCCGTGCAGGGTGTTCTTCCGCAGCAGCACCCGCGCCTGGCGGCGCTTGCGCCACTCCTCGCCACGCTCGCCGCGACCCGGCCGGGCCTCGGTGGACGACGGGGACGGCGACGCCGCCGGCGCGGCGACGTTCAGCACGTCCAGTTCGGCCGCGTCGAAGCCCATCGCGGCGAGCGCCTGACCCTCGGTGCCCATCGCGGCGGTGACCTCCACCGCCGGCTCCGGCGCCGGCCCACCGACCGCACCGACCGCACCGCAGCCGGTCAGGCCCAGCGTGACCGCCGCGAGCAGTGTGGTGCCGGCCAATCCCCAACGTGCCATGACTCTCCCTCTCGTCGCGTCGACCGTGGCACCAGCCTGCCGGCCGCCGACCAGCGGAGCGTCAGGCCGATGTTCGGGTCGGGTAAGGATCCGGCGGCAGGCGGACGGTGATCGCCGCCCCGCCCTCCGGCGCGTGCCCGGCGGCGATCTCGCCACCGAGCCGCCGGACCAGGCCGGCGGCGAGTGCCAGACCCAGCCCGCTGCCCACCTTGCGCACCCCCCGGTACCGCTGGTGCAGCGCACCACGCTCGAACGCCACCGCCAGGTCGTCGTCGGTGAAACCCGGTCCGCCGTCGCGGACCTCCACCACGCCGCCGGCCGCCGGGTCCGCGCCGGCCGCCCGGACCGCGAGCACGATCGGCGCCCCCGGGGGTACGACCCGCAGCGCGTTCTCCAGCAGCCCGTCAACCACCTGCCGGATCCGACCCGGATCGGTGTACGCGGGCACCGGCCGGTCCGGGACCTCGACGCGGAACGGCACGCCCACGGCGGCGCACCGCCCGGCCCAGGTGGGTTCCGCGTCGGCGGCCAGCCGGGCCAGGTCCACCGGTACCGGTTCCAGCGGGAAGTCGGCCGCCTCCAGCCGGGCCAGCGCCAACAGGTCGCTGACCAACCGGTCCAGGTGCTCGGCCTCGGCGAGCATGGTGCGGCCGGTGGCCGGAACGTCCGCGCTGCCGATCACTCCGTCGGCGAGCGCCTCCGCGTATCCCCGCACCGCCGTCAACGGGGTGCGCAACTCGTGCGACACGGACAGCAGGAACTCCCGCTGCCGCCCCTCGCTGGTCGCCAGCGCCGCCGCGAGACCGTTCAGCGCGTACGCCAGATCGGCCACCTCGTCCGGCGGCTCCACCGGCACCCGTACCGTGCGGTCGCCGGCCCGCAGCCGGGCGGCGGCGGTCGCCGCGACCCGGATCGGCCGGGCCAGCCGGCGGGCGAGGAGCAGCCCGGCCACCACCCCGGCGGCCAGTCCGGCCAGCAGCGGCAGCCACAGGCTGAGCGCCACCTGACGCCACAGGTCGCCGGAGAGCGGGCGGGTCAGCACCAGCCCGTCCCCGCCGGGCAGCGGCCGCCCCTCGATCAGGGTGCGCCGGCCGTCCAGCGGCCGGCGGGTGGACACGCCACGCCCCTCGGCGATCCGCTGCACCAACCGGGGCGGCAGGCCCGGCCGGTCCGCCTTCCCGTTCCGGATCAGGTAGGCACCGATGCCCTGGGCCCGCAACTGCCGCAGCAGTCGTTCCTCGTCCGCGGTCCTGGTCGTGTCCAGTCGGGGCCGCAGCACCTCGGCGGCGAGCCGGGACTGGGCGGCCAGCGCCTCGGCGTCGCGGCGCTCCACCCCGCGGATCGCCAGGGGCACCGCGACCAGCGCGGTGACCAGCACCGACACCAGGGCGACCGCGCAGGTGACGAGCACCGCGCGGGCGGTCAGCGTACGGCCGAGGCGGGGGCGTCGCGGCGGCACCGGCCCGGACCCGAGCACCGGCAGCGCGACGGTCGGCTGCTCCCGCCGGCTCGGGCCGGCGCCGGTCCGGTCAACCATCGGCGGCGTACCCGACGCCCCGGTGGGTGCGGATCGGGCTGGTCGGCCCGAGTTTCGCGCGGACCTGGGCGACGTGCACGTCCACCGTGCGGGTGCCGGCGTGCGCCGCGTAGCCCCACACGCCGGCCAGCAGTTCCTCCCTGGTGAACACCCGGCCGGGTCGGGCCATCAGGTGTGCCAGCAGGTCGAACTCGGTGGAGGTGAGTTGTACCGGCGCTCCGGCGGCGGTCACCGTACGCCTTCCCGGGTCGAGGGTGACCGCGCCGACGACCCGGGGCCGCTCGGCGCCCTCGGGCGGCCCGGCGGTGCGGCGCAGCACCGCCCGGACCCGCGCGACCAGTTCCCGGGGGCTGAACGGCTTGGTCACGTAGTCGTCCGCGCCGAGTTCCAGGCCGACGATCCGGTCCACCTCGTCGTCGCGGGCGGTGAGGAAGATGACCGGCGTCCAGTCACCCGCCTCGCGCAGCCGCCGGCAGATCTCGGTACCGGCCATCCCGGGCAGCGCGATGTCCAGCACGCAGGCCACCGGGCGCAGCCGCCGCGCGGCGGCCAGCCCGTTCGCGCCGTCCCGTTCCAGGTGTACGCCGAAGCCGTCCCGGCTCAGGTAGAGCCGGACCAGGTCGGCGATGGCCGGCTCGTCCTCGACCACGAGAACGAGGCCGCGGGCCGGAGCGTCGGCGGTCACCGGCCCATGATGGCCGACCCGGGGGGCGGCGGAACGTCCGGACCGTGTTCGGGTTCGGTAAGGAACCGGTCAGCGGACCACGGCCGGCCGCAACGACGTCGGTCGCGGGGCGGCCGAGGCGGCGGCGATGCTGGCCACCAGCCGCTCCCGAGGCGCCCGCAGGCGGGTCCGGAAGGCGTGGTTGAGCAGGGCGTCCAACTGCCACACCTGCTTCGGGTGCCGGGTGCGGATGAGGAACCGCTCGCGGATCCCGTCGATGGCGGTGGCGGCCAGCTCGACCGCCTGGAGTCGGGGGTCCGGGCTCCACGTGACGTTGCTCAGTTCCCGCAGCTCGGTGTTGAGGTGCAGGCGCAGCCGGTGCAGCACCCGGGTCTGCTGGGTGACCACGAGGCAGCGGTGGGTGAGCAGCAGGAGATATTCGCCGGCGGCCGGCCGGTCGGGACGGCTGCACCGACTGACCAGGATCGTCGCGTCGCCGGAGCCGACACAGCGTCGGAACACCGGCATGTGCCGGGTGGCGGTCTGCACCGCGAGACCGGCCTCGGTCGCGGCCGGAAGGAACGTTCGGGAGAAGACGTCCATACTCGGCCCAACGAACGGTGACCGGGGGTGACGCGGGTCACGCCGGAGATTTGGAACTTCCACCGGCACGGTCGCACCCGCTGTGCGACGTCCGGATCAGCCCGGCGACGGCTCCGTGCGACGCGGGGTTGATGTCAGAGGAGTTCGAGGATGGTGGCGTTGGCCATGCCGCCGCCCTCGCACATGGTCTGGAGGCCGTAGCGGATGCCGTTGTCGCGCATGTGGCCGAGCATCGTGGTCATGATGCGGGCACCGGAGCCGCCGAGGGGGTGGCCGAGGGCGATCGCACCGCCGCGCGGGTTCAGCCGCTCCGGGTCCGCCTCGGTCTCCGCCAGCCAGGCCAGCGGCACCGGGGCGAACGCCTCGTTCACCTCGTACACCCCGATCTCCTCGATGCCCAGCCCCGCGCGGCGCAGCGCCTTCGCGGTGGCCGGGATCGGCGCGGTGAGCATGGCGACCGGATCGTCGGCCGCGACGACAGCGGTGTGGACGCGGGCCAGCGGGCGCAGGCCGTGCCGGCTGGCCCACTCGCTGGTGGTGACCGCCAGGGCCGCCGCGCCGTCGGAGATCTGCGAGGCCGAGCCGGCGGTGACCACGCCGTCCGGGCGGAACGGGGTGGGCAGCTCGCCCAGCTTCGACAGGGAGGTGTCCCGCCGGATGCCCTCGTCGGCGGCGAACTTCGCGCCATCGGCCAGGGCGACCGGGGCGATCTCGGCCTCGAAGGCGCCGGCGTCCTGCGCGGCGGCGGCCTTCTCGTGGCTGGCCAGGGCGAACTCGTCGAGCTGGGCACGGGAGAACCGCCAGCGCTCGGCGATCAGCTCGGCGCCGACGCCCTGGTTGAACGGCAGCGCCGAGTCCTGCGCGACGCCCGCCACACCCCGGTAGCGCTCCAGGATCGCCTCGCTGAACGGCAGGCCGCCGCCGACGCTGGAACCCATCGGCACCCGGGTCATCGACTCGACGCCCCCGGCCACCACCAGCTCCGCCTGGCCGGACGCGACGGCCGCCGCGGCGAAGTGCACCGACTGCTGGCTGGACCCGCACTGCCGGTCGATCGTGGTGCCCGGCACCGACTCCGGCCACCCGGCGGCGAGCACCCCGTTGCGGGCGATGTTCCACGACTGCTCGCCGACCTGGGAGACACACCCCCACAGCACGTCGTCGACGAGGGCGGGGTCGATGCCGGTGCGCTCGGCGAGGGCACGCAGCACGTGCGCCGACAGGTCGACCGGGTGCACGCCGGCCAGGCTGCCCTTGCGCCGCCCCACCGGGGTGCGTACGGCGCCGACGATGACTGCGTCACTCATGACTACTCCCCGGTAACCTCGGCTGGCTCCGATCGTACGTCCTCGGTGCGGTGGTCGTCCGCCCCCGGGTCCGCTGGCATGCTGGACGGATGCGTCCCCTCGTGTCCCCGGGCCGGCAGTGGCGGGTCCCGGCGGTCCTGCCCGTGGCGAAGGCGGGCGGTGCGGTCGTCCTGGTCGCGGTCGGCCTGCTCTTCGCCGACGGCGACGTCGTCCAACTGGTGCTGGCCGTGCTGGCCGCGGCGATCCTGCTCGGTTGGGCCACCCGGGACGTGCTCGCCCCGGTCCGGCTCGCGGCCGACCCGGAGGGCATCACCGTGGTCCGGGGCTTCGCCGGCCGGCGACACCTGCCCTGGTCGGCGGTGGAGGCGGTCACCGTGGACCGCCGGGCCCGGCGCGGCCTCGCCGGCGAAGTGCTGGAGATCGACGCCGGCGACTCGCTGTACCTCTTCGGCCGCATCGACCTGGGTGCCGACCCGGTCGAGGTGGCCGAGGCGCTGCACGCGATCCGCCCGGACTGACCCACCGCCGCCGTTGTCGGTCAGCCGCCGAGCAGCACGGCGGTGCGGACCAACGCGATGCCGAGCAACGCCACCAGCAGGACCGCGCCGCCGGCGGCCTGCACCAGTGTCCGCCGCGACCGCGGGGCGTACGCCAGCACCAGCGCCATCAGCCCGCCGACCACCAGGCCACCGAGGTGGCCGGGGACCGAGATGCCGGGCACGGTGAACGTGAAGATCAGGTTGATCACCAGGATCGGGATGATCTGCGAGATGTCCCGCCCCATCCGGCGCTCGATGATGATCAGCGCGGCGAACAGGCCGAAGACCGCGGTGGACGCGCCGGCGGTGGGCCGGTTCTGCTCGGTGAAGACGTACGCGGCCACGTTCCCGCCCAGCCCGGAGAGCAGGTAGAGCGCACCGAAGCGCAGCGGACCGAGTTGCGCCTCCAGCGACCGGCCGAGCACCCAGAGCGCCCACATGTTCAACAGCAGGTGCAGCACGCCGTAGTGCAGGAACATCGCGGTGACCAGGCGGTACCACTGACCCTCGGCGATCCCGCCGATCGTGCCGTCGGGGAAGATCGCGGCACCGAGCACCGCACCCCAGTCGGTCAGCGGGGTGCTGCCGCCGAGCAGCCCGCCGAAGCCGGTGCCGCCGACCACCGCGTCGCCGTTGCGGTCCGACGCGATGGAGGCCAGCATCACCAGCACGTTGATCGCGATCAGCGCCTTGGTCACCAGGCCACGCCGACCGGCGGCACCGCCCCCGAAGGCGGTACGCGCCGGTCGTACGCTGCGGCGACCCTCCTCGACACACTCCGGGCACTGGAACCCGACCGAGGCGTCCCGCATGCAGTCCGGGCAGATCGGACGGTCGCAGCGCGTGCAGCGCACGTACGTCTCCCGGCCGGGGTGCCGGTAGCAGACCGGCGTGGTCGTCGGCGGGGACTCGCTCACCGGAGGCTCCAGGTGCCCGGGCGCTCAGTCATGCGAGCAAAGGTACCTCGCGGTGGGTCAGGCGGCCCCGCGCTCGATCTCGACCCGCTCGATCACCACGTCCTGCAGCGGCCGGTCGTTCGGGCCGGTCGGGGTGTTGGCGATCGAGTCGACGACCTTCACCGACTGCTCGTCGGCGACCTGACCGAAGATGGTGTGCCGGTTGTTCAGGTGCGGGGTCGGCGACACGGTGATGAAGAACTGCGACCCGTTGGTACCCGGGCCGGCGTTCGCCATCGCCAGCAGGTACGGCCGGTCGAAGCGCAGCTCGGGGTGAAACTCGTCACCGAACTTGTAGCCCGGGCCACCCCGACCGGTGCCGGTCGGGTCACCCATCTGGACCATGAAGCCGCTGATGACGCGGTGCGAGATCGTGCCGTCGTAGTACGGCCCGCTGCCCGGCTGGCCGGTCCGCGGGTCGGTGTACTGGGCGGTGCCCTCGGCGAGCTCCACGAAGTTGCGGACGGTCTTCGGGGCGTGGTTCGGGAAGAGCTCCAGCCGGATCGGGCCGGCGTTGGTGTGCAGGGTGGCGTAGACAGCCTCGGCCACGGGTACTCCTCACTCGTTGGTCAGTTCCATGCGGATCCTCCCATGTGCCCGATCTGGCAGTGCGGAGGCATCCGAAGGTGGAGGATGACGAAGGAACAACTCCCAGGAGGTGGGACCGTGTTTGGAATCGGGCGGCGCAAGACCCAGGGGCAGCTCGCGAAGGCCGAGCTCAACCAGGGCATCGGCCACCTGCGGCAGGCCGCGACGCACGCGGCCAAGGGCGCCGGCGCCACGGTCGGCCCGCGGGTCCAGGCGGCCCGCGGTGCGGTCGCGCCGACCGCCGGACTGGTGCGGGACCGGGCGTCGAGCGGCTTCGCCACGACGGTCGCGGCACTCGCGCCGGTGGCCCTCGCGGTGCGGAACGCCCAGGCCGATGCGGCGGGCAAGGCCGTCGCCGGCCGGAAGATCGCCTCCGCCAAGCAGGCCGCGGTGGCCAGGAAGGTCAAGACGAAGAACATGAAGGCGAAGAAGAAGTCGAAGCGCGGCGGGTCCATGATGACCGGTCTGCTGGCGGCCGGCGTGGTCGCCGGCGTGGCCGGCGCGGTGGCCATGCGTCGCCGGCGGGAGCAGCAGGAGTGGGCCGAGTACGACCCGACCCGCACCCTGGAGCCGATGCGCGACGAGGTGGAGACGCTGGAGGTCCGCACCACGGGCCGGGGCGACGCCCCGGTGACCGACGCCTCCACCCTGTCCAGCTCCTCCGGCGTCGCCGGTGGCCCGACCGGCGCCGGCAGCTCGGCGGTGGCCGGCGGTTCGAGCGCCTCCACCACCACCCCCGGCAAGCAGCCCACCGTCCACGCCACCGACAAGGTGCCGTCGGTCGCAAAGGGCGCCACCGACGTCTCCGGCCGCCCGGCCGACGACCTGTCCAAGGCGCTCGGCAAGGACACCGCCCGCACCAACGGACGCCGCTGACCCCAGGGTCAGCTCCGGGGGCGGGGCGGGGGATCTCCCCCGCCCCGCCCCCCCTTCCCCCGCCCCCTCGACCGCGATCTTGCACTTTGTGTCGGCGTGAATGGTGTAGATGCCGCATAACGACGACCGAAAGTGCAAGATCGCGGGAAGCGGGGTGGGGGCGGGGGCGGGGGCGATTACAGCCAGCCGTTGCGGCGGAACCAGCGGTACAGGGTGAACGAGGACGCGAGCATGACGGCCCACACCCCCGGGTAGCCGTACGTCCACTTCAGCTCGGGCATGTTGTCGAAGTTCATGCCGTAGATGCCGGCGATGGCGGTCCACACCGCGGCGATGGCGGCCCAGGCCGCGATCTTGCGCATGTCGTTGTTCTGGTCGACCGTCACCTGGGCCAGCCGGGCCTGGAGGATCGAGTTGAGCAGGTCGTCGTAGGAGTTGACCTGCTCGACGGTCCGGCTCAGGTGGTCCTGCACGTCGCGGAAGTAGCGACGGATCTCCTTCGGCACGTCCCGGTTGGTCTGCGCGGTGAGCGTCAGCAGCGGGCGTTGCAGCGGCACCACCGCGCGCTTGAACTCCACCAGCTCCCGCTTCATCTGGTAGATCCGCTGGATGCGGTGGCCGCTCTGCCGGTCGAACACGTCGACCTCCAGCGCGTCGAGGTCGTCCTCCAACTGGTCGGCGACCTCCAGATAGAGGTCGACCACCCGGTCGGTCACCGCGTACGCCACCGCCCAGGGGCCGTGCAGCAGCAGTTCACCCTTCGCCTCCAGGTCCGCCCGGACCGGCGCGAGCCGGCAGGCGTCGCCGTGCCGGACGCTGATCAGGAAGTTCGGCCCGATGAAGAGCATCACCTGACCGGTCTCGACCACCTCGGAGGTCTCGGTCAGCTCCGCGTGCGGGCAGTAGCGGGCGGTACGCAGCACCAGGAAGCTGACGTCGCCGAACTGTTCGAGCTTGGGCCGCTGCTCGGCCTTGACCGCGTCCTCGACGGCCAGCTCGTGTAGGCCGTAGGTGGCGGCGATGGCGGACATCTCGTCGAGTTCCGGCTCGTGCAGGCCGAGCCAGACGAAGCCGTCGTCCCGCCGGGCCGCGGCCAGCGCGTCGGCGTAGTTCCAGTCGCCGGGCTGCCGGCGGCCGTCGACGTAGAGCGCGCAGTCGACCACCGCCGCCCGCCGGGGACCGGCCGGTTCCGGGGTGTGCTGGGAGCCGTCGGCGTTGAACCGGCGGGTCATCGCCCGCACCGGCGCCGTCCAGGCAGCCGGCCTGAGCACCCGCCCGCCCGGCAGCACCGTCCGCCCCCGCTGGGTCCGGTCCGCCATCGCGACCCCCTTCCGCGTTGCGTCGCGCGTTGCAGGGTACGCCGCCGTGACGCTCACCGCGTGTGACAGTGAACGGAGGGGGTGGCGCCGGGCGGACCGGGTCGTGTTCGGGGGTGAGGGGACGACACGGCCCGCCCGGCGCCCTGTGGGGGCGGGGGTTGATGCTGCTCGCGCCGCACCACCTGCCGCCGGCCGGGCCAGCGGGGTCGGACCCGCCCGCCGGCCCGCGGAGCCGTCCGGCGAGTGAGTTGCGCTACAGGTGGTGAGGGACGCTCGCAGCATTGTGGGCCGCCGGCCGCTCCGGCGGGAGTCCCGGAGCGGCCGTTAGCGTTCTACTGTCGGAAACCCGACAAAAACTCATCCTCGTACGGCGGCCAGCGCCTCCGCGAGGCGCCGGACGCCCTCGTCGATCCGGTCGGCGGTCACCGCCGAGTAGGCCAGCCGCAGCGCGTGTCGCCCGCCGTCGACCACGAAGTCGCTGCCCTTCACCACCGCGACACCGCGCTCGGCGGCGGCCGGGGCGAGCACGTCCACGTCCACGTCCTCCGGCAGCTCGATCCAGAGGAAGTAACCCCCGTCCGGCTCCACGAACCGGGCCTCCGGGATGTGCCGGCGCAACGACTCGGCGAGCACCCCGGCCCGCTCGCCGAGCGCCCGGCAGACCGTGTCGATCGAGCGGTCGATGTCGCCGGAGACGCAGAACTGGTGCACGATCGCCTGGGACACCATGCCCGGCGAGATGTAGAGGCTGGTCGCCTTCTTCGCGATGTCGGCGATCAGGTCGGCCGGGCCGACCAGGTAGCCCACCCGCACGCCGGGACACACCGTCTTGGTGAAACTGGAGGCGTGCACCACCACGCCCCGGGTGTCCAGCGACAGCATCGACGGCAACGCCTCGCCCCGGAACCGGATGTCGGCGTACGGGTCGTCCTCGAAGATCGTGAAGTCGTACTCGGCAGCGAGGTCGAGCAGCTCGCGCCGCTTCTCCAGGCTCAGCGTCACGCCGGCCGGGTTCTGGTAGTTCGGGATGATGTGCGCCAGCCGGGGACGCACCCCGGACTCCAGCACCTTGCGCAGCTCGGCGGTGTCGAGCCCGTCCGGCTGGATCGAGATGCCGTGCAGCTCGCTGCCCATCCGCTGAAGGTTGAGCAGGGTCCGGTCGTAGGTCGGGCGCTCCACCACCACCGCGTCGCCGGGGCGTACCAGGTGGTCGAAGAGGAAGGCGTCGGCCTGCAACGAGCCGTTGGTGACCAGCACCTGATCGGCCTCGACCCCGTGCTTCTCGGCGATCCACCTCCGCAGCGGGAGGTAGCCGACGGAGGTGCCGTATGCCGTCACCCCGGCCGGATCGGTGTCGAACGCGCGGACGGCGGCGGCCTTGAGCCCCTCGACATCGACGATGTCCAACGAGGGAGCCCCACGGGCGAAGGAGATCAGCTGCTCGGCGGTCATGGCTTCGAAGCGTACGGAAGCCGACGGGGTGCGTGCGGTCGGCACGGCGATGTCCGCATCCTGAGCCACCGGGTCGGGTGACCCACGCCGCCCGGACGGCGGCAGATCAGACCGGAAGGCCGAGCGGGTCGTGCTGCGCCTCCCGGGACAGCCCGTCCAGGTGCACGCCGAGGGCGGCCATCAACTGCCCCCAGTCGAAGTAGGACCGCCAGGCCGTGATCAGCCCCCGGCGGACCCGCACCACGTCCGCCACGTCCCAGCTGACCGTCCGCATGGTCGGCGACACCGTGCCGAACGGGGTGTGCAGGACACCGGTGTGGGTGCCGGTCAGCCGCACCTCGACCGCCGCCCCGCCGGCCGTCTGCACCGCGCCGGTGCGGTCCACGTAGAGATCCGGGAAGGCCCCGGTCCAGGTCCGCAGCAGGGCCGGCAGCTCGATCGGTCGCACCGTGACACCGGGCATCGAATAGAAGGCGTCCGGCGCGTACAGCTCCGGCAACCGGGCCACGTCCCGCCGCAGGAGCATGGCGTACTGCTGCTCGACCAGCCGGTCCGCTCCACGCATGGCGACCTCCCCCACGGCCGCGGTCGTTCCGCGCCCGCAGGGGATCCTTACCCGTCGATCGGCCGGTCAACCTCCCGCGGTGGGGACCATCCGGCTGCGCGACCAGACCCGCATGATGTCCCGGACCGAGATGACCCCGGCCACCTCACGGCCGTCGAGGACCACCAGGTGCCGGAATCCGCCCCGGGCCATGGCGGCGGCCGCCTCCTCCACCGTCCACTCCGGCCCGGCGTAGACGACGTCCCACGTCAGGTGGGCTCCGGTCCGTTCGACGTCGCAGTCCAACCCGGCGCCGATCGCGTTGAGTACGTCCCGTTCGGTCATGATCCCGACCCCCTCGGAGTCCGGGTCGATCACGACGGCCGACCCGATCCCCCGGGCGGACATCATCTGGGCCGCCTGGCGGAGCGTGTGCTCCGGCCCGACGACGAGAACCTGGCTGGACATCGCTTCCCGAACCTGCATCACGCATCACCCCTTTGGGACGGTGGCACCCGGTACGGACATGGTGCGCCCGGTGTGTTTCCAGGACAAGACCGGTCACCGTTCCGGTTCGCCGACCGGCGATCGTCGCGGCGGCCCCCGGCTCGCTACTGTCGACGGGTGTCCTCCGAGCCTCTGCGCTGCGCCGGCGCCCTGATCGTCGACGACGACGGCCGCCTCTTCTTCCAGCGGCGGTCACCGGACCGGCGCCTGTTTCCCGATTGCTGGGACATCGTCGGCGGGCACCTGGAGCCGGGCGAGGACGTCCAGGAGGCGCTGCGGCGCGAGGTGGCCGAGGAGACCGGCTGGACGGTGTCGCACGTGCTCGCCCCGGTGGGTGAGTACACCTACGTCGCCGACGACGGGCTCACCCGGATCGAGAGCGACTGGCTGGTCCGGGTCGACGGCGACCTCACCCGGCCGGTCCTGGAGGCGGGCAAGCACACCGAGTACCGGTGGCTCGCCGAACGGGACCTCGACGTGCTCGACGAGCACCGGGACGTCAACGACGGCCTGATCCGGCGGATCGCGGCGGACGCCTTCGCCGCCCTGCGCTCGATCGGTCTGTGAACGACACCGTCGAGCTGGCGCCGCACCGGTTCGCCGGGCTGGTCGCCCCCGCGGTCGACCGGACGTACGCCGCCGGCCTGCTCGCCGGACACGACGGTGGCGGCGCCGAGCTGAGCCAGCGGTACGGCGGACCGGCCGCCACCGGCTTCCTGGTGGAACTGCGCACCCGGCTCGCCGCGCCCGGCGGCACGGTCGACGCCGCCGGATTCGCCGCGGCCACCCGCCACCGGGACCCGGACGCCTGCCGGCGGGCCCTGGACAAGCACGTCGCGTACGGGATGATCCACCGCCGGCCGGACGGCGGGCTGTCGGCCACCGAACGCGGCACCGCCTTCCTCACCGAGCTGTACCAGGTGCACGCCGAGGTGACCGAGGAACTGTGGGCCGGGCACGACGCCCGGGTCCGCCGGCTGGTCGAGGCGTGCGGACGGGTCCTCGCGTACGCGCTGGTGCTGGCGGACGACGACGGCGCACCGGGGGCGTTCCCGGCCCTGGCGCCGCCGCACGAACCGGACGGCACCTCGCCGGGCGTGCTGCTGCTCAACCGGCTCGCTGCCCTGCGGTTCCACCGCGCCGACGCGCACGCCGCCGCCTGGGCGGCGGCCGGGCACCGCACGGGAAGCGTCGTCGAGCTGGTGCCCGGCGCGGAACGGCTGGCCATCGAGCTGGAGACGGACCGTCGGGCGGCCGGACCGTACCGGGTACTCAGCGCCGAGGAGCGGCTGAGCGTCCTGGCCGACCTGGCCGCGCTGCCCGGCTGACCGGCTCCGCCGGGGGTGATCGGCGTTGCCGGCGGCACCGCCGACCGGCGGAGCTATCCTCCTCCGGTGACTGCCGGACGAAGAGAACATGGTGCCAGCATGGTCGGGATGGTGCTGGCGGCGGGCGCGGGCCGCCGGCTGCGCCCGTACACCGACACCCTCCCCAAGGCGCTGGTGCCGGTGGACGGTGAGACGACCATCCTCGACATCGCGCTGCGCAACCTCGCCGAGGTCGGCCTCACCGAGGTGGTGGTGGTGGTCGGCTACGCCGCCGACGCGGTCGAGCAGCGCCGGGCCGACCTGGAGAAGAAGTACGGCGTCACGATCACCCTCGTGCACAACGACAAGGCCGAGGAGTGGAACAACGCGTACTCCCTCTGGCTGGCCCGGGAGTGGTTCGCGCGCGGCGTGCTGCTGGTCAACGGCGACACGGTGCACCCGGTGAGCATCGAGCGGACCCTGCTGGCCGAGCGCGGCCCCGGGGTGCTGCTGGCGGTCGACACGCTCAAGCCGCTGGCCGAGGAGGAGATGAAGACCACCTTCGACGCGGCCGGCCAGCTCACCCGGATCACCAAGGTGATGGACCCGGGCGAGGCGTACGGGGAGTACATCGGCGCGACGCTGATCGAGCCGCAGGTCGCCGCGCCGCTGGCCGACGCGCTGGAGGCCACCTGGCGGCGGGATCCGAACCTCTACTACGAGGACGGCTACCAGGAGTTCGCCGACCGCGGCGGGGAGGTGCGGGCCGCGCCGATCGGTGACGTCTCCTGGGTCGAGGTCGACAACCACGCCGACCTGGCCCGGGCGCGGGAGATCGCGTGCCACTACTAGCCCGCAGCGTCCTCACCCCGCTGCACATCGACGTGCGGCGGGGGGCGGTGGCCGACCTGGGCGCGATCCTGGCGGACGGGCGGATCTCCGCCGGCGGTGACGTCGCGGTGGTGGTCGGCCCGGGTCAGGGTGCCCAGATCGCGGAGCTGATCAGGCCGTCCCTGCGCTCGGCCGACGTGTTCACCGTCTCCGGGGCGACCCTGGACGCCGCCGACGACCTCGGTGGCAAGCTTCGCGCCAGGTCGTACGACGCGGTGGTCGGGATCGGCGGCGGCAAGACCATCGACGTGGCCAAGTACGCGGCGACCCGCCGGGGGCTGCCGATGGTGTCGGTGGCGACCAGCCTCGCCAACGACGGGATCGCCTCCCCGGTGGCCAGCCTGATCACCGACGGGATCAAGGGCTCCTACGGGGTGCACATCCCGATCGCGGTGATCGTCGACCTGGACTTCGTGGAGAGCGGCCCGGACCGGCACAACCGCGCCGGCATCGGTGACGTGATCAGCAACATCAGCGCGCTGGCCGACTGGGAGCTGGCCCGCCAGGTACGCGGGGAGCCGGTCGACGGACTGGCCGCGTCGCTGGCCCGCGCGGGTGCCGAAGCGGTGCTCAACCACCCCGGCGACATGACCGACGACGCGTTCGTCACCGTGCTCGCCGAGGCGTTGATCTCCAGCGGCCTGGCCATGGCGGTCTGCGGCACCAGCCGCCCGTCCAGCGGTGGCTGCCACGAGATCATGCACGCGGTCGACGCGCTCTTCCCCGGCACCGCCTCGCACGGCGAGCTGGCCGGGCTGGGTGCGCTGTTCTGCACCTGGCTGCGCGGTGACCTGCGGCGCTTCGGGGAGATGTCGGCCTGCCTGGCCCGGCACGGCCTGCCCCGGCTGCCCGCCGAGGTGGGGCTCACCGACGAGCGGTTCGTGGCGGCGGTGCAGTTCGCGCCGCGTACCCGACCGGACCGTTACACGATCCTCGAACACCTCGCGCTGTCGCCTACCGAGACGCGGGAGCGGCTGGCAGACTACGCCGGTGCACTCCGCGACCACCTTGGCTGAGCCGTCCCGTCCCACCGTCGCCGACTTCCACCGGGTCAACCGGGGCGGCGGACTGTTCAGCGAGTCGATCAGCCAGTGGCTGGGGGCGGTCTTCGCGCTGGTCGCCCAGCGGCTCGGGCTGCGCCCGACCGCGCTGACCATCACCAACCTGGTGCTCGGCCTGGCCGCCTCGGCGACCGTGGTGGTGCTCGCTCCCGAGGTCGCCGCCGGGCGGGTGCCGGCCTGGGTGGTCGGGCTGCTGGCGCTGGTCGGCTGGCAGGTGGCGTACGCACTGGACTGCGCGGACGGGCAGCTCGCCCGGGTGACCGGTCAGGGCAGCGCGGCCGGCGCGCGGGTCGACGTGCTCTGCGACGTGGCCGCCCAGATCGCGCTTGTCGCCGCGCTGGCCGCGACCGCGGTGGCGCAGGAGCCGTCCACGCCGACCTGGCTGATCGCCGCGTTCGCCGGCACCTGGATGGTCAACCTGGTCACCTCGGTCATGCAGGCCGGCCCGAACGCGGCCAGCATGGTCACCTCGACCTCGCTCCCGGTTCGCCTGGCGAAGCTGATCCGCGACTACGGCGCGGTGATCTTCGTGGCCGGGCTGGTGCTGCTCTTCGCGCCCGCGCTCACCCTGTGGGTGGTGGTCGCGTTCACGGTCGTCAACGGCGGCTTCCTGCTGGCCAGCATCGCCTTCTCCGCCCGCGCCTCGCTCCGCTGAGGTGTAAGGAAGGGCCCCCTATTAACGCCTGCGGTAGAGGAAGGGCCCCTTATTAACCTGGCGGCATAGACAGAACGTGCCTGCGCGGTGCGAGCGGAAGCGCTAGCTGCACCGGGCAGCGCACCTGGTCGATGCGGCCCGCGCCGATCTTCAGGCCGACGACCCTGTCAGCGCGGGCCGGGTGCTGGTCGACGCCGCCCAGATGGCCCCGACAGAGGTACGCCACCGGCCAGCCGCCCGGGAGGCGCTCGCCCAGGTGGCCCGCGAACCGCACGCGCCGGCCACGATCATCCAGCTCGCCGCCGTCCTCGGGGTGAGCTGAGCATGACCGGCCCGTTCCTGTCGTTGGTCCAGATCCGCAACCGGCTTACTCTCACCGCCCGAGCGGTCCTCCGCGACCATCGGGCCAACCCGGACGGCCGCTGCCGGATGTGCCGTACCGGGGCACCGGGCCATCCGGACGATCGGCGAGGCGTTCGAGCGAGATCGGCAGCGCCCGGCACTCACCAGGTCGGTGGCCTAGCGGGGCGGGCGACTCAGCGAGGCGTACACGTCGATCAGCTGCTTGGTGACCACGTCCGGATGGAAGGTGCGCTCGTAGCGCAGGCGGGCGGCCGGGGCCAGCGCGGCGGCGCCGGCGGCGGCCGGCGGCAGGGCGGCGGCCAGCGCGGCCGGGTCCGGCGGCACGACCCAACCGGCCTCACCGGTCACCATCCCGACCGGCAGGCCGGGAATCGACGCCCGGAAGGCCGGGCCGGTGCCGGCGGGTTCCCGGGGGGCGTCGGCGCCGACCAGGTACGGGATGCCGCCGAGGGCGGTGCCGAGCACCGGCCGGCCCGCCGCCAGCGCCTCGATGATCACCGTGGGCAGCACGTCGTGCCAGGTCGAGGTGGCCAGGACCACGGCGCTGGCCTCCAGGGCGGCGCGCACACCCGCCCGGTCCAGCGGACCCAGGAAGGTGACGTCCGAGCGTTCCGCCGCGGCGGCCTCGACGAGCGGGCGCAGCTCGCCGTCGCCGGCGATGCGCAGCGGGCCGAGCGCGCCGTCCGGGTGCCGCCGCCACGCCTCCAGCAGCAGCCCCAGGCCCTTCTCCGGGGAGAGCCGACCGAGGAAGAGGAAGCCCTCGCCGACCGGCACGGGCGGGCCGGGGTCGGGAATCGCGTTCGGCTTCACCACGATCCGCTCGTCCGGAATGCCGTAGTCGCGCAGGTGGTCGGCGACGGCGCTGGTCAGCGCCACGAACCGGTCCACCGACCTCCAGGTGGGGCGGTGCACCGCCAGGGTGGTGGCCATCAGCGCGCTCTGCGCCCGGGAGTCCCGGTAGCAGCGGTGCACCACCGCCGGCACGCCCAGCGTCCGGCCCCGGCAGTCCTGGCAGATCACGCCGTCGCGGAAATACAGCCCGGAGGAGCAGACCTGCCGGTAGTTGTGCACCGTCTGCACCACCGGCACGCCGCGCCGGTGCGCGGTCCGCACCACCCACGGCGACAGCAGCGGGTACGGATTGTGCAGGTGCAACACGTCCGGACGGTGCTCGGTGATCAGTCGATCCAGGTCGTGCTGGGCCTTCGGCGCCCAGATCGGCGAGATCGGCAGCAGCGCCTTCGCCGCCTTCGACATCGACGGGATCTCGTCGGAGCTGCGCAGGAACGGCAGCACCTCCACGCCGGCGGCCGCGAGCTGCGTGATCTCCACGTCGACGATCGTGTTCTCCCCGGAGGGCTGAGCCTCGCGGTACCGGTTGTGCGCCACCACCACTCTCACGGGTGGAAAGGCTACCGTTGACTGGTGCCCGAACTACCGGAGGTTGAGGCGCTCGCGGGTTACCTGCGGCAGCGCGCGGTGGGGCGGCGTGTCGACCGGCTGGAGATCGCCGCGATCAGCGCCCTGAAGACGTACGATCCGGCCCCCACGGCCGCCACCGGACGGACGGTGACGGACGCGCGGCGGCACGGCAAGTTCCTGGACGTGGTGCTCGACGGCGACCTGCACGTGGTGATCCACCTGGCCCGGGCGGGCTGGCTGCACTACCGGGAGGCGTTCGCGTCCACCACCCCGCTGCGTCCCGGAAAGGGTCCGGTGGCGCTGCGGGTACGCCTCGACGACGGCTCCGGCTTCGACCTGACCGAGGCCGGGACCCAGAAGAGCCTCGCGGTCTACCTGGTGACCGACCCGGCGACGGTCCCCGGGGTGGCCCGGCTCGGTCCGGACGCGCTCGCCGCCGACCTGGCCACGTTCACCGAGCGGCTGCGCAGCCGCCGGGGCCAGGTCAAGGGGGTGCTCACCGACCAGACGGTGCTGGCCGGGGTGGGCAACGCGTACTCCGACGAGATCCTGCACGCGGCGAAGCTGTCGCCGTTCGCGCTGACCAACAGGCTGACTGACGACCAGCTGGCGACCCTGCACGCGGCGACCCGGCGGGTGCTGGGCGACGCGGTGACCCGGTCGGTCGGGCAGCGGGCCGCCGAACTGAAGGGCGAGAAGCGGTCCGGGCTGAAGGTGCACGCCCGTACCGGCCTGCCCTGCCCGGTCTGCGGCGACACGGTGCGGGAGGTCTCGTTCGCCGACTCCAGTCTCCAGTACTGCCCCACCTGCCAGACCGGCGGCAAACCGCTCGCTGACCGACGGCTGTCCCGATTGGTACGGTGAGTGACGACGCTCTCGATTACGGAGAGGAATCGACCGGCCTGTGCCGAACGTCCGGGTCGTCGTTCCACCGCGGCCGTCATCCATCGGTATAGTGGCTCGGTCCCCGGCTTTCGACAGGCGAGCACGTGGGAGACTGGGACGGTGGGCGACCCGGGCCCTCACGGCGAGTGAGCGGCACGTGTCATGC
This sequence comes from Micromonospora endolithica, assembly GCF_003626595.1. Classification (GTDB taxonomy): domain Bacteria; phylum Actinomycetota; class Actinomycetes; order Mycobacteriales; family Micromonosporaceae; genus Micromonospora; species Micromonospora endolithica. The sequence goes on from NZ_RBAK01000005.1 coordinate 115,986, forward strand.
GGGAGGACATGGGTGAGGTGACGGCAAGCCTCCAGCGCCCGGTAACCAACACAGGCCGGAGCAAACTCGTGCGGCACGTCGACAGCTTCGAGATCCAGCCGCCGACACCGCCGTCCCCCAGCGGGGTCCCGCGGTCGGCATGGGCCCGGGCCCGGCGCCGGGTGTCGCGCTGGCACCGTCCCTACACCGCCGTCCTGCTGCTGCTGGACTTCGCGGCGGCGGCGTTCGCCAGCTTCACCGCCATCCACACCTTCGACCAGGCGCGGGCCGGCTTCCACGACGCCGACGACGACCCGACCTGGTTCTTCATCGTGGCATTCGCCCTGCTGCCGCTGGGTTGGGTGATCAGTCTCTGGTTCAACGGGGCGTACGACCGGCGCTACCTCGGCCTCGGTCCGGACGAGTACAAGCGGGTCATCCGGTCCGGCGTGGCGGTGGCCGCGACGGTCTCCTTCCTGGCGTTCGCCACGAAGACCGACCTCTCCCGTTACACGGTGGGCACCGCACTGCTCGGCGCGCTGCTGCTGATCCTGCTCGGCCGCATCCTGACCCGGTTCGTGCTGCACGTCATCCGACGCAACGTCGGCCAGGCCGGGCACCGGATGGTGCTGGTCGGGACGCTGCCGGAGTGCCTGGAGGTCTACCGGTCGGTCACCCGCAGCCCGGCCGCCGGCCTGGTGCCGGTCGCCATTCACATCACCGACGGCTACGCCGCCGCGCGGGGCATCCAGACCCCCATCCCGATCTACGCGGGCCGGGACGTCCTCGCCCTGGTCCGCGAAGTCGGCGGCGACACCATCGCGGTGTGCGGCTCGGCCAGCGCCGAGCCGGGCGAGCTGCGCCGGCTGGCCTGGCAGTTGGAGGGCTCCGGCGTCGACCTGGTCGTCGCACCGCAGCTCACCGACATCGCCGGCCCCCGGGTGCACATCCGTCCCATCGAGGGCCTGCCGCTGCTGCACGTCGAGGAGCCGACCCTCTCCGGGCCGGCGCTGCTGGCGAAGAATCTGCTCGACCGGGTCGCCGCCGGCGTCGGTCTGCTGTGCCTGATACCCCTGTTCGTGGTGATCGGGCTGGCCATCAAGGTCTCCGACCGGGGTCCGGTCTTCTTCCGCCAGCCCCGGGTCGGCCACGAGGGGCGGACGTTCCGGGTCTGGAAGTTCCGGACCATGTACGTCGACGCCGAGGACCGACTGGCCAGCCTGGTCGACCGGAACGAGACCGACGGCATGCTGTTCAAGATGAAGCAGGACCCCCGGGTCTTCTCGGTGGGCCGCTTCCTGCGCGCCTCGTCCCTGGACGAGCTGCCACAGTTGATCAACGTGTTCAAGGGCGAGATGTCGCTGGTCGGGCCCCGGCCGCTGCCCGCCGACGACGGCGACTTCCTCGGTGACGTACGCCGGCGGCTGCTGGTCCGACCGGGCATGACCGGCCTGTGGCAGGTCTCCGGGCGCTCCGACCTGTCCTGGGACGAGGCGGTCCGGCTGGACCTCTACTACGTCGACAACTGGTCCCTCACCTACGACCTCAGCATCCTGTGGCGCACCGTCGGGGTGGTGCTCGCCCGCAAGGGCGCGTACTAGCGCCGGGGGCCACCACCCGTCAGGATCGCTGCGTGGGTGGCAACCTCTCCGCCGTCTTCGGCGTCGTCTCACTGGTCAGCGCGCTGGCCGCGGCCCTGTACGCGGTGCTCCGGCTGCGTGCCCGGCGGGGCATCGCCACGGCCACCCAACGGGCCACCTACGAGGTGCTGCACACCGCCGGACTGGCCGCCGAGCCGCTGCGCGCCGGGCTGACCGCACCCCACGCGGCGAAGGCCGTACGCCATCTGCGGGCCCTGGTGGGGTCGGCCGGGCTGGCGCTCACCGACGCCGACCGGCTGCTGGCGCTGGACGGCCGCGGCACCCACCACGACGCGCAACTGGTCGCGGCGGCCCGGCGGGCGGTGGAAACCGGACGGTCGACCGTGCTCGGCGAGTCGGAGCTGCAGTGCGACCGGGTGGACTGCCCGGTACGCGGCGCGGTCGTCGCACCGCTCGACGGACCACTCGGTCGGCCCGCCGGCGCGCTGGTCGCGGTCGCCGACGGCCCACCCGAGCCGGGGCTGGTCCAGGCCACCCTGGAGACCGCCCACTGGGCCGGCAACCAGCTCGCCCTGGCCGAGTTGGACTCGTCCCGGGAGCGCCTGGCCCGCGCCGAGGTACGGGCGCTGCGCGCCCAGATCAGCCCGCACTTCATCTACAACGCGTTGACCGCGATCGGCTCGTTCGTGCGCACCGACCCGGACCGGGCGCGGGAGCTGATCCTGGAGTTCGCCGAGTTCACCCGGTACTCGTTCCGGGCGCACGGCGAGTTCACCACGCTCGCCGAGGAACTGCGGTCGATCGACCGCTACCTGACGATCGAACGGGCCCGCTTCGGTGACCGGCTCCAGGTGCGGTTGCAGATCGCGCCCGAGGTGCTGCCGGTGACGCTGCCGTTCCTCTGCCTGCAACCGCTGGTCGAGAACGCGGTCCGCCACGGGTTGTCCCGCAAGCCGGGCACGGGCATGGTGAGCATCGAGGCCCGGGACGCGGGCACCGAGTGTCACATCACCGTGGAGGACGACGGGGTGGGGATGGATCCGAGCGCGCTGACCGCCGGCATCGCCGAGCTGGCCGGGCCCGCCGGCGACCCCGGCGACGACCCGGGCGGTCACGTCGGCCTCTCCAACGTCGACGAGCGGCTCCGGTCGGTCTTCGGCGACGGCTTCGGCCTGGTCGTCGAGACCGGGCTGGGGGCCGGCACGAGGGTGAGCATGCGGGTGCCGAAGTTCCACCCCGGCGTACGGGCGGGCTCGTGAGTACCGGTTACCTGCGGGTGCTGGCGGTGGACGACGAGCCGCCGGCGCTCGACGAGTTGGCGTACCACCTGCGGGCCGACCCCCGGGTGGCCCGGCTGCACACGGCGGGCGACGCCACCGAGGCGCTGCGGGTGCTCCGCGACGACGACGTGGACGTGGTCTTCCTGGACATCCGGATGCCCGGCCTGGACGGCATGGAGCTGGCCCGGGTACTGCGCCGGTTCGCCCGGCCGCCGGCGATCGTGTTCGTCACCGCGTACGACGACGGCGCGGTGGACGCGTTCGACCTCGGTGCCACCGACTACGTGCGCAAGCCGGTCCGGGCCGAGCGGCTGGCCGAGTCGCTGCGCCGGGTGATGGGTTCCCGGGTGGTGCCGGCGCATCCGGCGGCGTTGGCCCGCGCCGAGGAGGACCCGACCATCCCGGTCGAGCTGGCCGGCACCACCCGGATGCTGCCCCGTTCGGCGGTGCGGTGGGTGGAGGCGCAGGGCGACTACGCGCGGCTGCACACCGCCGACGGGTCGCACCTGGTGCGGGTGTCGCTGGCGACCCTGGGGGAGCGCTGGGCGGACGCCGGTTTCGTCCGGATCCACCGGTCGTACCTGGTGCAGTTGCGGCTGATCGCGGAGCTGCGGCTGGTCAACTCCGGCTACGTGGTGGTGGTCGACGCGACCGAGCTGCCGGTGAGCCGCCGGCACACCCGGGAGTTGAAGGACAAGCTGGTCCGGGCCGCGAAGCAGGACTGGCGCTAGGTGCCTGTGTCAAAGCCCCTGGCCGGCCTGCGGCGGGCCCAGACGACGACCGGCCGCGTTGGAGACTCGTCCGGATACAACACCGGTATCCGCACGAATCTCCGCCTTGCCGGACCGCCGCCTGGACTCCGCCTCGGCTCGACCGAGGACTTCGACACAGGCCCTAGTTCGGCGGCACCCGGCCGTCCGCGGCGTGCAGCGGCAGGTAGTGGTCGAAGAAGAGCGACTTCGCCAGGTCGATGCGACCGCCCGCGCCGAACGCGGTGAACAGCGACATCATCCCCTCCTGCACCGAGTAAGCGGACATGCCCAGGTCGGCGGCGATCTGCCGGGTGCTCCGGCCGCGTACGACGGCACCGAGCAGCCGCCACTGCCACGGCTGGAGGCCGCGGGCCCGGCAGATGAACTCGCTGACCTGGTGCGGCTTGATCCGTTGCACGGTGACGTCCACCGAGGTCTCCCGGTGGGCGGCGTGGAACGCCAACCACCGCCCGTCGTGCCGGCTGCCGCCGGCCGGGTCGACCAGCCCGGAGACCCGGCCCCGGGTCACCGCCACCCCGACCCGGTCCAGTTCGGTGCTGTCGAGCAGCGCGCGGGCCTCCTCGCTGAGGTCGAAGAGCCGCCCGTCGGGGGAGATGGTCAGCGCGCCCGTCACCGGTCGACGGGGCCGGGGCGGGGCCGGCGGATCGGCCGGGCGGGGCGGCTCGCGTCGGGCCAGGCGGGCCAGCCGTTCCCGGCTGATCCGCCGGGTCCGGGCCGGGGCGGCGGCCGGGGCGGCGGACTCCTCGTCGGCACCGGCACGCGGGTCGTCGTCGCCCCGGGAGAGGGTGTGCCGCAGCGCCGTACCGAGCAGCGGGCCGGCGGGCGTGAGCTGGCTGAGGTCGGCGGCGGTGAACCGGCCACCGGCCCGGTAGAGCAGCAACGCCCCGACCGTGCCGACATCGTCGGTGAAGGTCAGGCGCAGTTCGTCGGTGAACCCACGTGGCTCGAGGACGGTCCGGAACCGCCGGCTGGACCTCGGGTCGCCGTGGGTGGCGGCGGCCAGGCCACCGGCGAGTGGGCCGTCCGCCAGGTCGGTGAGTTTCAGCACGTCGTCCTGGCCGTACTCGTTGGCGAAGAGTTCGTGCTCGAACGCGTCGTCGTGCGGGCCGCCGTCGATTACGCAGGACGCCCACATCAGCGTCATCGGGTCGAGCACCGCCCAGATCGCCAGGTCGAAGCCGACCGTGCCGCGCAGCAGCAGGCTGGCCCGGCGGCGCAACGTGACATGGTCGAGGTCGGTGTCCAGGTGCTGCCGCAGCCGGGCCAGGAACGGGGTGTGCGCGGCGACGGTGCCCACCGGCCAGGCGGCGAGCGGGTCGGAGCCCGATCCGGAGTCACCCCGGCCGGAGGGTCCGCCGCTGTCGTCGGCCGGATCCGCGTCGTCGTCCACGAGGTCGTCGAGGTCGTCGTCGTGCGTGCCGTCCAGGGGTACCCGGATGCCGGCGGCGTGCGCCAGCGTCACCGCCACCTCCCGGCTGGGCGGGCGGCGCTCCGGGTCCTTGGTGAGGCAGCGGTGCACCAGGTCGGTCACCACCGGCGGCACGCCGGACAGCCGGGGCAGCGGTTCCGGCTCGTGGTAGGCGTGCGCGGTCAGCATCTGGGTCGCCGTCTCGGTGGTCCACGGCGCCCGGCCGGCCAGCATCCGGTAGAGGATCAGCCCGACGGCGTACACGTCGCTGGCGGCCACCACGCGGTGCCCGAGCAGACGTTCCGGGGCCAGGTACGCGGCGGTGCCCAGCAGTTGGCCGGTGCCGTCGGCGTCGTCCGGCTGGCCGACGGCGGCGGCCAGGCCGAAGTCCACCACCTTCGCGCCGGCCGGGGTGAGCATCACGTTGGCCGGCTTGACGTCCCGGTGCACCAGACCGTGGGCGTGCGCGGAGGAGAGCGCGGCGGCGATCTCGGCGCCGACGCGCAGGGTCAGCTCCACCGAGACCGGACCCCGTTTGAGCCGGTCGGCCAGCGAACGCCCGGGCAGCAGCTCCATCACCACGAACGGCACCCGTTCGCCGGCCGTGGTCATCGACTCGCCGTAGTCGTAGACGTTGGCCACGTGCGGGTGGGTCAACCGGGCGGCGGCGCGCGCCTCGGCGAGAACCCGGCGGCGGGACACCGCGTCGCCGGCGTACTCGGCGTTCAGGACCTTGACCGCGACCTGACGGTCGAGCACCCGGTCGAAGGCGCTCCACACCACCCCCATGCCGCCCGCGCCGAGCTGGCTGACCAGCCGGTACCGCCGACCCAGCACCTGATGTCCCACGGGTGTCAGTCTGCCCCTCCCCCGGCGATCCCGCTCTGTCCGAAGTCGGTCCGTCGTCAGCGGGCGAAGGTTTCCAGGAGCCGGATCGCTCCCGGCCCGACGACGACGACGAAGAGCGCCGGGAAGATGCAGAGAATCATCGGGAACAGGATCTTGACAGGTATCTTCTGCGCGAGCTCCTCGGCGCGCTGGCGGCGCCGCAATCTCATCTCGGCGGCCTGCTGGCGCAGCACGTTCGCCACCGGCACGCCGAGCGTGGTCGCCTGCACCACCGCCGAGGCGAAGGCCCGCAGCTCGGTGACGCTGGTCCGGGCCGCCATCTCGCGCAGCGCCTCCACCCGGGGACGGCCGATCTGCATCTCGTGCAGCACCCGGGCGAACTCGCCGACCATCGGTCCGCGGCCGTTGCGCACCACCTGGGCCAGCGCCGCCTCGAACCCGAGGCCCGCCTCCACGGTCACCACCAGGGTGTCCAGGATGTCCGGCAGGGTGCGCCGGATCGCCTGCTGGCGTTCCTGGGCCAGGTGCAGCACGAGCAGGTCCGGTCCGAAGAAGCCGGCGGCCGCGCCGACGAGCACCCAGACCACGGTGCCGGCCGGCCCGGCGACCAGCAGGCCGACGACCAGTCCGGCGGCGGCGCCGACGAGCAGGAACAGCCCCTTGTACGCGAACAGGAGGTCCATCTTGAGCCAGGCCGGGTTGCCCGCCTGGTCCAGCCGCCGGCCCAGCCCGCCGCGCCCGCCACCGGGGGTCAGGCGGCGGCCCAGGTCGGTCGCCTGCCGGGTCAGCTCCCCCGCGCCGGAGGCCGGGCCCGCCTCCACCGCGCCGGGCAGCCGGTAGCCCTGGTCGACCGTCCGCAGCGTGCGGCGCACCTCGGCCCGCTCCCGGTCCGGGATCACCGCGACGAGCCCCACCAGCAGGGCGACGAACAGCGCGCCCACGCCGGCCAGCAGCAGCAACGAGTCCACGCCTACACCTCGACCTTCACCCAGCGGGACATCCACACCGTGCCGACCACCATCAGCACGGCGGCACCGATCAGCATGACCAGCCCGACCGGGGTGGTCCACAGCGGTTCGATGTACTCCCGCCGGACCAGCAGCATCCACCCGGCCATCACGAAGGGCAGCGCGATCAGCACGTACGCGGACAGCCGACCCTCGGCGGACAGGGCGCGGACGTGCCGGCGCAGCCGGTCCCGTTCCCGGAGCGTCTCCACCGTGGTCGCCAGGACCTCGGCCAGGTTGCCGCCGGTGTCGCGCTGGATCCGGATCGCCATCACCGCCCAGGCCAGATCGTTGTTGTCGACCCGCCGGGCGGCCCGCTCCAGCGCGTCGTCGAGGTCGGAGCCGAGCCGCACCTCGGCCAGCGCACGCCCGAACTCCACGGTCAGCGGACCGGCCGGGAAGTCGCGGACCACGCCGTCGATCGCCTGGGACAGCGCGAAGCCGGAACGCAGCGAGCCGACGATGAGCTGGAGCGCGTCCGGCAGTTGCTCGGCGAACGTCCGTCGCCGGCGGCTCTCCCGCAGCCGCCGGTAGAGGCTCGTCGCGAGCCAGCCGAGCAGGGCGCCGAGCAGCGCACCGAGCACGCCGCCGAGGAGCCCGAGCAGGACCGTGCCGCCGAGCGCGGTGCCGGTCCGCCAGGCCATCCACTCCCGGGGGCGCATCGTCAGCCCGGCGCGTTCCAGGTCGCGGCCGATCCGCTCCTCGGCTCCGCCGGAGCGGACCAACCGGTCGGAGAGGGCCAGCAGGGGGCGCGCGACATGACCCTCCGGCTGCGGCGGCACCGACCGGTCGTCGGGGCTGGCCCCGCCGCCGCCGAGGCGGAACCGGTCCACCTGCTTGAGGCGGCTGCGGGACACGCTGCCGCTCAGCCCGAGCACGACGAGCAGGCTCGCGAGCAGCAGGGCGGCGAAGACGAGCAGGCCGAGCGGGACCGGGCCGAGCGACGGCAGGGACAGCGCACCCCGGGTCGGATCACCGTCCGCCGGGCGCGGGACGGCGGCGAACCGGACCGGCAGGGCCGCGCTGACCCGCGTCGCACCGGTGCCGGCGGTGACGGTGAGGGTGGTGCTGGTGCCGCCCAGTTCCGGCGGGACCGCCACGGTGAGCGTGACCCGGGCGGGCACGGTGGCGGCGACCGCGCCCAGCGCGGCCGGCAGCGCGGACACCCCGGCGACACGGACCGTGCCGCCGGAGCTGGTGGCGAGCCTGCGCAACTGGCCCAACCCGTCGTCGGCGGGACCGATCCGGACCAGGTCGACCCGGTCCGCGGCGGCCGTGACGGCGGTGGCCGCCGCGCTCGCCGCCGCCGTGTCGTCGTCCCGTCCGCCGGCCACCACCACGAGCCGGCGATCCGCGTCCGGTCCGCCGACGGCGACCGCGGCGCGCAGCGCGTCGTAGAGGGCGGTCCCGTCGCTCGCCGGCAGGCCGTCCACCGCCGCGCGTACCGCCGCCCGGTCGGTGGTCGGCGTGGCCGCGACCGCCGGCTCGGCGCCGGCCGCGACCAGGCCCACCGCGACGTCCGTCGGCAGCGCCGCGACCAGCGCGAGCACCGCGTCCCGCACCGCCCGCAGGCGCGCGCCGGCAAGTCCGGTGTCGACGACCACCACGACGGTACGCGGACCGTCCGCCAACGCCTCCGGCGCTCCCGGCGCCACACTCACCGGCAGCGCGAAGCCGTCCCGCGCGACGGTCAACGGGGGCAGCTTCCCGTCCGCGGTCCGGGGCACGTCGGCGACGATGCGTAGCCGCTCCGGGGTGACCTCGGCGACGCTGGCCGTCAGGTCACCGCCGGCCGGCGCGGGCGCGACCCGGCCCACGGCGGGTGCGACCCCGGCGGGCGCGACCCCGGCCGGCGCGGCCACGGCCGGTACGGCGCCCGGCACGGTGAGCGCGGCGGCGGCCAGCGCCGCGACGGCGGCGACCCGGCGGCTCACCACGGCGCGCCCTCGAACACCCCGGCCGGCAGCGGGACCCCGGCGTCGGCCAGGGTGTCCAGCAGGCGGGGACGCAGTCCGGTCCAGCGCAGCACGCCCCGGTGCCGGCCGTCGGTGTCGAACCCGGCCCGGTGGTCGAAGACGAACAGGTCCTGCATGGTGACGACGTCACCCTCCATGCCGATCACCTCGGTGACGTGGGTGATCCGCCGGGTGCCGTCGCGCAGCCGGCTCTGGTGCACGATCAGGTCCACCGCCGAGGCGATCTGTTCCCGGATCGCGCGGACCGGCAGTTCCAGTCCGGCCATCAGGGACATCGTCTCCAGCCGGGCCACGGTGTCCCGGGGGGCGTTGGCGTGCACCGTGGTCAGTGAACCGTTGTGGCCGGTGTTCATCGCCTGGAGCAGGTCCAGCGCGGCGCCGTCGCGGACCTCGCCGATCACGATGCGGTCCGGGCGCATCCGCAGCGCGTTGCGGACCAGGTCCCGCACGGTGATCTCGCCGCGTCCCTCGATGTTCGGCGGCCGGGACTCCAGCCGCAGCACGTGGTTCTGCCGGAGCTGGAGTTCGGCGGCGTCCTCGATGGTGACGATCCGTTCCTCCGGCGGGAGGAAGCTGGACAGCACGTTGAGCGTGGTGGTCTTGCCGGAGCCGGTCCCGCCGCTGATCACCACGTCGAGTCGGCCGCGTACGCAGGCGTAGAGGAACTGCGCCACCTCCGGTGACAAGGTGCCGAACCCGATCAGGTCGTCGGTGGTCAGCGCCTCCCGGGCGAACTTGCGTACGGTCAGCATCGAGCCGTCCAGCGCCACCGGGGGCAGCACCACGTTGACCCGGCTGCCGTCGGGCAGTCGGGCGTCGACCATCGGGCTCGACTCGTCCACCCGCCGGCCGACCCGGGACACGATCCGGTCGATGACCCGGCGCAGGTGCTGCTCGTCGACGAAGGTCGCCTCGACCCGGTGGATCCGGCCGAACCGCTCCACGTAGATCTGGTCCGGCCCGTTGACCATGATCTCGGTGACGTCCGGGTCCCGCAGCAACGGCTCGATCGGCCCGTGGCCGAGGATCTCGTCCAGGAGTTCGGCCGCGATCCGCGCCGAGTCGGCCACCGCCAGCGGCGAGCCGTCCCGGGCCAGCACCTCGTTGACGGTGTCCCGGACCCGCTGCTCCAGGACCGCGTCGGCGGTGCGGTTGTCATAGAGCTGGGGGCCGAGGATGTCCAGCAGCTCGCGGTGCACCCGCAGCCGCAGCGCGGCGGCGGACGAGCCGTTGGAGACGGTGACCGCGCCGGACGTACGCCCGTTGCGTCCGCTGTCGTGCTCCGGGTACCGCTGCGCCAACCGGTCGGTGAGACTCATGCCGGCACTCCGCCGCGCTCCGTGCCGTCATGAGGCACCACGACGCTGAGTCGATGATTCACTCGCTGACGCTCGCTCATGACTTCCCACCACCGGGGCGGCCGAGGCGGTCCCGCAGGCCACGGGCCCGGGGGGTGGTCTGCCGGGCGATCCGCCCGAGCGCCAGGTCCCGGATCGCCGCGCTCACCGGATGGTTCGGCTTGTCCACCACGATCGGCACCCCTCGGTTGATCGACACCGGCACGTCCCGGCTGGACGGGACCTGCGCGGTGATCGGCGTCTTGAGCACACGTTCCACGTCGGCGGCGGTCAGGCCCACCCGGGCGTCGCCCCGGTTGAGCACCACCAGCCGGTTCTCGCCGCGCAGGCCCAGCAGGTCCAGCGTGTCCATGGCGACCCGCAGGTTCTTCAGCACCGGCACGTCCGGGGTGGCCACCAGCACGTGCACGTCCGAGACGTCGAACGCGGCCAGCACCGGATCGGTGAAGGCCGCCGGGGTGTCCACCACCACGTAGTCGGCGAAGGTGCGGACGGCGGCCAGCACCTTCGCCACCAGGTCCCGCCCGATCCGCTCGGCGTCGCTCGGCCCGACCGGTGCGAGCAGCACCTCCACCCCCGGCGCGTACGTGGTGAGCAGCGCCCGGACCAGCGTCGCGTCCACCCGGTCCCCGGCGGCCACCGCGTCGGCGATACCGCGCTCCGGGGCGAGTTGCAGCATGATTCCGACGTCGCCGAAGGCCAGATCCAGGTCGACCAGGCAGACCTTGCGCTTGCCCCCCTCGGCCAGCGACACGGCGAGGTTGGTGGCCAGGGTGGACTTGCCGACGCCGCCCTTGGCGGAGAAGACGGTCACCACCCGGGCCGGCGCGGTCGGCTGGCCACCGACGGTGGGCGCCGCGCCGAGCAGGTGCCGGGACACCTCCATCGCCCGTGCGCACGCGGTGCGGACTGCCACGATGTCCCGGGCGTCGACCACGTCGCGTACGCCGGCGCGCAGCGCGTGCCCCATCGTCTCCACGTCCAGCCGCTCGCGCAGCAGCAGCACGCCCACGGCGGGGCGGGCGACCCGCTGCCGGGCGGCGAATTCGAGCGCCAGCCCCGCGTCGGTCCCCGGGCCGAAGAGCACCAGCGGCTCGGCGTGCTGGTCCGCGAGCAGCCGCTCCACGTCCTCCAGCCGGCTCGTGGTGAGCACCCCCGGGCCGAGTTGCGGAGCGAGGTGGCCGCTCCACCGCCGGTCGGGCTCGAAGAGGATCGTCATGGCGCGTGCCTACCCGAACAGGGATCGGTTGTCCACGCCACTGTCCGGCTTGACCTCGGACGACTCACCGAGCAGGCCGATGTTCAGCTCCCCGCCGAGCGCGACCGCGTGGGCGAGCCGTTCGGCGTCCCGCTGGTTGAGGCCGAACGTCACCGACAGCTCGTCGGACCGGGCTCCGCCGGTGGACGCCACCCCACCGGCCGTGTCGCCGTCCCGCTCCTCGGCCTTGCCCACCGAGATCACCTCGACGTCGGTCATCAGCAGCCGGGTGACGCTGTTGGTCTTGCGCCCCTTCTCCAGGCCGGACCCGGAGACCGCGTCCCGGTCCTTGTCGTCCACCGGCGTGTACGTGTAGAAGATGGCCACCCGCGTGCCGGCCTGCACGGTGGTGGGGCCGAACACGTTGGACCGGACCCGGGCGGTGATCGCCAGTTGCCCGTCCGGGATCACCAGCCCGCTGCCGTCGCGCACGGCGGTGCCGAACATCGCCCGCAGCAGGAGCTGGCCGCGCTGCACCGGCGCGGTGACGACCAGCGCGTCCAGGTCGGCGCCGACCTCGCCGAGCGAGTCCTCGGGCAGGGTCTCGGCGGGCATCCGTACCTCCCGCAGGAACTTCTTGTCGCGCAGCGCCCGCCCGGAGGTGCCGGCGGGGATCTGCTTGTCGGCGACCAGCACGGTTCGGGCCTGCTTGCCCTCGACCGCCCGATCGTCGGCGGAGCGGAGGTAGAGCAGGACGGCACCGGTGCCGAACGCGGCCAGGACGACGGCGATCAGCACCGGGATGATGCGGCGGCTCATGAGTGTGACGTCCCCTGCCAGTGTGGTGTGTCGTGGTCAGCCGACGAGGGCGACGACCCGGGCGCCCAGGTCGGGCCCGCCGATCGCGCCGCCGCCGGGAAGAAGCTGCTCGGTGAGGTGGCCCCGTACGCACGGTTCGACGCCGTCGCCGCAGCCGGTGCCCTCGGTGCGGTCGCCGAACGTGAAGCCGGTGACCACGAACGCGGCGAAGCCCCGCACCGTGAACGCGTCCCCGCCGCCGCCGGTGGGCGGGTCGACCACCGGCACCAGCACCGACCGGCCCAGGGCGTCCTCCAGCGCGTCACCGCAGTCCGGATCGTCGGTCGCGCCGGCGGTCTCCTGGTTCACCGACCGCACCACCCGGCAGTCGTCGTCGGCGTCCAGCCAGCGGAAGCCGGCACCGGCGGCGGTGCACGTGCCGGTGGTACCCGGGCGCACCGGCACCGGCCCCGGGGCGGCCGGGAAGACGGTGCCGCTGCTGGTCAGCCGCTCCCAGTCGCAGAACGGCAGGGCCAGGGCCAGGGTGTCGGCCCGAACCGGCCCGCCCCAGGTGGCCCGGGCGCAGGCCCGCACCTCGGCGCCCCGGTAGCCGCCGAGCACGGCCTGCGCGAAGACCGGCGGCAGCAGGGTCTCGTCACCGTCGCGCCGGGTGCCGGTCCGCACCTCGACGTACGGGCCGGCGGCCGGCGCCGCGCGTAGGCAGTCGACCGGCGTGTCGCCGCAGGTGGCCAGCCCGCCGCCGCGACCGCACACCTCGGCGGTCGCCTGGCCGTCGTTGGCGTTGCCGTCGGCGTACCGGCCGGCCAGCGCGTCCACCGTCTCTCCGTCCGGGCCGGTGCACTCGGCCGGGTCCAGCGCGCAGGCCCGGGCGGCGGCCACGGCGGCGGCGTCCGCGCCGTTCTGCAACTGCCCGCGCTCGACGTAGAGGAGACCGACGTCGACCACCAGCGCCATCATGCCGAGCAGCACCCCCGATCCGATCAGCAGTCCGACGGTGACGGCCACGCCACCCCGGTCGGCGTCGGCCCGGCCCAGCCGGGCCCGGAGGCGGTCCCGCACGGCGGTGACGATCACTGGCACGGCGTCAACCCACGCGCGGTCAGCTCGACCTCACCGTCGAAGCCACCACCGAGCAGTCCGACCGGCGTGACGAAGACGAAGTCCTGGGTGAGCCGCACCTCCGCCGCACCGTTCACGCACTCCGCCTCGATCGCCACGTCCGGGCCGGCGATGCGGGTCACCCGCTCGGCCGGGTCCACGCCCAGCGAGACGCTCCGGGCGGCGTCCCGGGCCGCCTCGGTGAGCGTGATCTGGGTGTTCAACATCCGTCCGAAGTCGATGATCGCGAAGACGACGAGCAGGAGCAGCGGCAGCACCAGCGCCATCTCCACGGCCGCCGCACCACGGTCGGCGGTGGAATTGAAGCGGGAAGCTCGGTTCCGGCCGGCGTTCTCGCCCGACCGGAACCGGCTCCGGGGCTGTACTGCTAGCAAGCGTCGCCGCCGCCGATCGCGCGGCACGCGTTGAAGAGAAGAACGTTGATCCGACCACCGATCACGGCGAACGCGGCCGCCGCGATCGCGACGATGACGCCGAGGATCAGGGCGTACTCGACGGCGCTCGCGCCACGGTCGCGGGACTCGTGCCAGGCCATGACCCGGTGGATGAACTCCAGCATCGAACAGCTCCAGGGGATGAGTCGCGGCTCGGTGGCCGCGGCGGGTTGTTGACGGGAGGCAATTACCGGCAGGAACTTTCCCTTCCCCAAGGAAACATGTCAATCCTGTCGACGGGACCGGCCGGACCACCGGTGGCCACCGTGCGACACCGGGCCGGTCACTCTCCACTCCACCGTTCGGCGGGAGGCATCTCCACCGGTCGATCTAACCCGGAGTCGACAGCAGCACCGCGACCAGTGCGGCGAGGAGCATCGCCGGGCCGTACGGGACCAGCGTCCGGCGGCCCGCCCTCCGTACGATCAACAAGCCGATGACCAGTGGAAGATTGACCAGCGGGGCGAGCAGTCCGCCGGCCACCACGGCCGGCCAGCCGAGCCAGCCGAGGAAGAGACCGAGCACCGCCCCGAGCTTCACGTCGCCGAAGCCGAGTTGGGAACGCGGCAACAACGCAACGGTCAGATAGACGACACCACACGTGACCGCCGCCACTCCGGGACGTATCAGTAACGTGACGGAGCGCTCGGCGAGCGCGGCGGCCGACAGCAGCACCACCCCGCCGACGAAGGCGGTCAGCACCAGCGGGTCGGGCAGCCGCAGCACCCGCAGGTCGACCAGGGCGAGCGGCACGGCGAGCGCGGCGAGCAGCAGGAACGCCGGCAGCACCGGGGACGGGCCCACGGCGTACGCCAGGACACCCCAGGTCGCGGCGGACAGCGGCACGGTGAGCGCGGGGCCGGGCCACCGCCGGTCGGCGCAGCCGGCGCACCGCCGCGCGGCCCGCCACCAGGGCGGACGTGGCGCGTCGCAGTGCGGGCAGGCGGTCCGCCACGGCGGCTGGGGGGTGCCGTCGGGCCACTCGACGGCGTACCGGTCGACCAGGCCGGGGACGAGCAGCCCCCACCCGGCGCCGGCGAGGGTGGCCACGGCCACGAGGGGGAGCAGCACGCGCCGGATCGTAGCCGCCACCCACCGGACCGGCCGACCGGCGAAAGGAAACCTGGCTCTCCGGGAATACGCTCACCGGCCCGTACGCTGTACGGTAGCCCGTACGAGAGGCTGGAGGCCGCCGTGACCGCACCCTTCGATCCCGCCACCGAGTTCGACAGCCAGGTCGACACCCTGGTGAGACTGGGCTATCCGGCCCTCGCCGGACGCGCCGAGGACGAGTTCCGCGCCCTGCTCGCCCCGCTCCGGCCGGCGGCGGTGGCCGGGGCGGCCGGGCTGCCCGCGCCGACCGAGGATCGGGTCCCGTTCCTGCTGGTCGTCACCCGTGAGCTGGTGCCGGTCGAGGATCGGGTGGCGCTGACCACCCTGGCCGGCAAGCGCAAGCCCGGCATCGTCGACAAGCACTACCCCGAGGGCGACCTGGCCCGGTTCGACCCGATCAAGGAACTGGAGGTGCCGGCCGGTCCGGCGTACCTGCTCTTCGACGTCGACCGGGGTGCCGACCTGCGCAACCTGGCCCCGTCGGCGGCCATGGAGGTCATCACCGGCCGGGACCGGCTGCCGGTCAGCATCGACGAGGGCCTGGCCCTGGTCACCCTCTATCCGGCCACGCTGGCCAGCAACCGGTGCTTCTCGCTGGTCGGTTCCCGCTGCGGCGACAAGCGGGTGCCGGCGCTCTGGATCAGCCAGGGCGCGCCGAAGCTGGGCTGGTGTTGGTGGGGCAACCCGCACACCTGGCTCGGCTCCGCCTCCGCCCGCCCCGAGCGGGTCGGCCTGGAGTGAGTTCCACCGTCGGCGCGGGTGGAAGGGGGACCGGGTCCACCCCTCCCTCCCGGGAGCGACACCTTCGCCTGCCATCCACCACGCATTCGTGACGTCGTCGCAGGTCACCCCCCTGGGGACGGAGTTGTCCACAGGGGCGGAGCGTTTTCCACAGGTTGTCCACAACCTCTGTGGGTCCGCGCCGGCATCGGGGCGCCGGAAGCGATCGGCGATGACCTATTCTCCTGGGACCGGTTGGGACGGGGCGCACGACCGGCGCGGGTGGAGCCTGCTCGGACGCCCCACCCCCTTTCCCCCGAGGACGCAGATGCGCCTTCCCCTGATCGGCCGCGCCCTGACGGCCGGCACCGTCGCCGCGGTGCTCGTGCTGAGCGGTGCCGGACCGGCCCACGCCGAGGAAACCGGCACCGTCGGCGGTCGCCTCACCACCAGCGCCGGTGCCGGTGCCGCCGAGGTCCGGGTCGAGGTCTACCCCGCCGACGGCTACGAGCCGGCCGGCTCCACCACCACCGACGCCGACGGCGACTACGCCGTCTCCGGCCTCGCGCCGGGCTCGTACACCGTCGGCTTCTTCGCCTGGGGCCGGCCGGACCAGTACCACCACCACAAGTCCGACCTGTGGGACGCCGATCCGGTGACCGTCACCGCCGGCGAGACCACCACCGTCGACGAGCAGCTGCGGGCGACCGGCACGATCACCGGGCAGATCGTCGACCAGGCCGGGGCGCCCGTCCCCGGCCTGTTCGTCCGGGGCAGTGAGATCGACACGAACGACTGGGCCGCCGGCAGCACCGACGACACCGGAACGTTCACCATGTCGGCCCTGCCCGGCCGGTACCGGCTCAGCTTCGCCCCGATCGAGGGCTCCTACCAGGACCAGTACCTGCCCGGGAAGCTGGACGAGCAGGACGCCGGCATCTACGAGGTGCCGGCGGACGGCACCGTCACGGCCAACGACACCGTGCTTCCGGTGGGGACCCTCGCCGGCCGGTTGCTCACCGCCGCCGGGGCGCCGCTCGCCGACGCCGAGGTCTACGTCAACACCGCGAACATGTACGGCGGCACGAACGCCACGACCGACGCCGACGGCCGGTTCCGCGTTTCGGTGCTCCAGGGCTCCTACAAGGTGGGCTACAGCGCCGGCGAGCGGCAGCAGTGGTACCGCGGGAAGCTGGACAGCGAGGACGCCGACCTGGTGACCGTTCCGGGCGGGCAGCAGACGTCGATCGCCGACCGGCTGCTGGGCACCGGCACGATCACCGTGACGGCGGTCGACTCGGTCACCGGCGGCCCGGTGGCCAACTTCTGCGCGGTCGACTCGTGCAGCCAGGGCAGCGGCCGGGTCACCGTACGCGACCTGCCGCAGGGCCGGCACGACGTCTACCTGTACGCCCCGGACCGCCGGTACTTCCCCCGGGACCTGGCGGACGTGCGGGTCCGGGCGGGCCAGGACACCCCGATCACCGTCAAGCTGCGCCCCGGCGCCGTCATCACCACCACGATCGTGGACCGGCAGACCGGGTCCCCGGTCCGGGACGTCTGCGTCGACGCCTTCCTGCCGAAGCGGGCGAGCCTGCGCGACGGGTACGGCGAGTGCAGCAACGGTCAGGGCCGGCTCACGGTCGGCCCGCTGGCCACCGGCAGCTACAAGCTGTTCGCGGTCCCGCAGGACGGGCCGTACGGACGGCAGTGGGTGGGCGCCGACGGGGGCACCGGCGACGAGCGCCAGGCCCTCACGGTCACCGCTACCGCGGGTCAGGTGACCACCGGCCCGCAGGTACGCCTCGACCGGGCGGGCGTGGTGACCGGCCGGGTGACGGACGCGACGACCGGCGCACCGCTGGCCGACGCCACCGTCTCCGTGCTCACCGGGCACCCCGGCGTCGGTGCCGGTGACGCGCAGACCGGGCAGGACGGCACCTACCGGCTTGAGCGGCTCGGCCCGTACGCCTGGCCGGTGGTCTTCACCCACGGCAGCGACACGGCGCGGGAATGGTCGGGTGACGAGCCCAGCCGGTTCACCGCCACTCCGGTCACCGTCACCGTCGGCGGAACCGCGACGGCCGACGCCCAGCTCGACGCCGGCGTGCCGGTCGCCGGAACGATCCGGACCACCGACGGCACGGCCTTCCGCGGCGGCTACGTGATGGCGCACAGCGCGGACACCGGTGACTACGCCGGCAGCGGATGGGTCACCGACGGCCGGTTCAGCCTGCGGCTCAAGGGACCGCAGCGGGTGTTCGTCAGTTACGACGTGACGCTCGCGGACGACCAGCGGTACCAGGGGCGGTACCGGGCGACCCGGCCGGACGGCAGCACCGGGCTGGCCCTGTTCACCGTCCCCGCCACCGGGGAGCTGCCGGTGGATCTGGTGATCCCGACCAGCTGACGGGCCCGGGTGGGGGCCGGTGACGCCGCCGGCTCCCACCCGTCGCGCCGGCTCCTTGACATTCCCACCGATCCGGCGAGACTGCCGGGGTGACCGCCGCCGAGGACGACGTCCGGCCGGAGCGGACCAGGATCGTGCTGGCCGAGGTGTCGAGGCGGCAGGACCGGGCCGCCCGTACCCGCGCCGAGTTGGCCGAGCAGACCCGGATCGGCGAGACCCTGGTCCGGGGGCTGGTCCGGGCCCAGTTGGCGCTCGCGCTGCGGCTGTCGCTGGTGGTGCTGATCGGGCTGGGCGGGCTGCCGTGGCTGTTCGCCATCGCCCCCTCGGTGGGTCGGGTCACCGTGCTCGGGGTGAACCTGCCGTGGCTGCTGCTCGGGGTGGTGTCCTTCCCGTTCCTGGTCGGGGTCGGCTGGGCGTACGTGCGGTTGGCCGAGCGCAACGAGCAGGACTTCACCGACCTGGTCCAGCGGCCGGAGCACTAGGTGGGCAACGGCTTCGTCGTACCGGCCATCGTGGCGGTCACCCTGGTCACCGTCGGCATCGGCTTCTACGGCCTGCGGCTGGCCCGGACCACGTCGGACTTCCTGGTCGCCTCCCGGGCGGTCAGCCCCACCTGGAACGCCGCCGCGATCGGTGGGGAGTACCTGTCGGCCGCCAGCTTCCTGGGCATCGCCGGCCTGGTCCTCAAGTACGGCGTCGACGTCCTCTGGTATCCGGTCGGGTTCGCCGCCGGATACCTCGCACTGCTGCTGTTCGTGGCCGCGCCACTGCGTCGTTCCGGCGCGTTCACCCTGCCCGACTTCTGCGAGCTGCGGCTCGGCTCCCGACGGCTGCGCACCCTGGCCACCGTCTTCGTGATCTTCATCGGCTGGCTCTACCTGGTGCCGCAGCTCCAGGGGGCGGGGTTGACGCTGACCACGGTCACCGGGGCCGCGTACCCGGTGGGTGCCCTGGTGGTCGCCGCCGTGGTGACCGCGAACGTGGCGCTCGGCGGGATGCGGGCGGTCACCTTCGTGCAGGCCTTCCAGTACTGGTTGAAGCTCACCGCGCTCGCCGTACCGGCGATCTTCCTGGCGTTGCAGTGGCAGGCCGACGCCCGCCCGGCGGTGACGCCGCCCGACGGTCCGGCGTTCCGGACCGCGACCACCGTCGTGGTCGAGCAGCCCGCGACCCTCACCCTGCCCGACGGTCGGACCCAGGAGGTACGCCCCGGCGACGAGCTGACCTTCGCCGCCGGTGACCCGGTGCCGGAGGTGGCCGGGGTGGCGACCGGTGCGGCCGACTGGTTGCTGCCCAGCGCCGCCGGGGACGACGACCGGGGACTGTTCGCCACGTACTCGCTGATCCTGGCCACGTTCCTCGGCACCATGGGCCTGCCGCACGTGCTGGTGCGCTTCTACACCAACCCGGACGGCGCCGCCGCCCGGCGGACCACCCTGGTGGTGCTCGCCCTGGTCGGCGCCTTCTACCTGCTGCCCACCATCTACGGGGTACTCGGCCGGATCTACACGCCGCAGTTGCTGCTCACCGGCCAGACCGACGCGGTGGTGGTGCTCCTGCCCGGCGCGGCCCTCGGCGACGGCACCACCGGTCGGCTGCTCGCCGCGCTGGTCGCCGCGGGCGCCTTCGCGGCGTTCCTGTCCACCTCGTCCGGGCTGCTCACCAGCGTCGCCGGGGTGATCTCCACCGACGTGCTCGGGCGCGGCTCGGTGCGCGGGTTCCGGCTGGCCACGGTCATCGCCGGGGTGGTGCCGACGGTCCTCGCGCTGAACGTCTCCGGGCTGGACGTCTCGCAGGTGGTCGGCCTGGCGTTCGCGGTCGCCGCGTCCAGCTTCTGCCCGCTGCTGGTGCTCGGCATCTGGTGGCGGGGGCTGACCGACCTCGGCGCCGCCGCCGGGGTGCTGGTCGGCGGCGGCGCCGCGATCGGGGCGGTGCTGGTGACGGTGCTCGGTCCGCCACTGTCCGGCTGGCCGGCGACGCTGACCACGCAACCGGCCGCCTGGACGGTGCCGCTGGCGTTCACCGTGATGGTGGCGGTGTCGGTGGCGACCCGCCGCCGGGTTCCGCCCGACGTCGGCCCCACCATGCTCCGCCTGCACGCCCCCGAAGCCCTCCGGCTGCAAGGAAGGGCCCCTTCTTAACGCCTGGTGTATAGGAAGGGCCCCTTCCTAACAAACCGTCAGCAGTCGTCGGTGCCGTTACAGAGCCGTGCCGCCACCTTCTGCGCGGTCTTCCGGGCCTCCGCCTCGGTGATCTGGACGCCCAGCGACCTCACCGGGTTCTCCGCCACCAGGTCGCCCTGGCGGACCAGGATCCAGCGCTGCTCACGGCCGTCCACGGTGGCGCCCATCAGCAGTCCCTCATCCCCACCCAGCCCGTCGGCCAGGACCCTGATCGAGTCGCCCGGGCGAGCCGAGGTGCACTCGTCGGCCAGCCGCCGCGCGTCGGCCATCTTGGTCCGGGCACCGTCACCGGCGTGCCGGGTCACCCGCTGGCTGACGACCTCGGTCGGCGACCCGTAGGTCACCCGGCGGCTGCTCACCTCCCGCCAGACCGCCGGCCGCGAATCGCAGTCGAAGACGGTGGTCAGGAACCAGAGCGATCCGTCGCCCTCGAACTCGGGCTCCATCGCCTCGAAGCCGTCGGGCAGGTCGGCGAGTTGGAGCATGGCCGACGCCGGGACCGACTCGGCCGCCGTGCCGCTGGCTGGCGGGCGTCGCTGGCCCGGCGTGGTCGACGGTGTCGTCGGCCTGCGGGAGGGAGTGCGCGACGACCGCGCGGAAGGTGTCGGGTCGCCGCTCCGGCTGGGGGTCGCTTCCGGGGTGCCGGTGGGCGTCGGTTCGCCGGTGGCCGGGGGGATCGGCGGCGCGGCGTCCGGGCGCCCGGCCACGGCCACCGCCCCGGTCGCGATCACCGCGACCGCCACGGCACCGGCCACGCCGGCCGCGACGCGGGTACGCCGGAGGCGCTGCCGGCCGCGCTCCCGTACCTGCTCGGTCGGTGCCCAGGTCAGGCGAGCGGTGTCCCGGCAGAGGTCGAAGAACAGCGGGTCAGGCATGACGAACCTCCTCGGGCAGGGTCACGTCGAGCAGGGTGGCGAGGGTCCGGCGACCACGGGCGAGACGGGCCTTGACGGTGCCGGTGGGCGTACCGGTCTGCGCGGCGATCTCGGTGACCGACAGGTCGGCCAGGTGGTGCAGCACGATCGCCTGCCGCTGCTCGGCGGGCAGTTGGCGCAGCGCCGCTACCAGGGCCACGGTGTTCTCCGACGGCGGGCCGGCGTTCGGGGCCGGCCCGTGCCGCCGGTACGCGGCGATCCCGTTGCGTACCTTGCGCCAGCGGTTGATCAGGAGCCGGTGGCCGACGGTACGGACCCACGCCTCGGGGTCGTCGTACGCGCCGACCTTCGACCAGCGCTGCCACGCCCGCGCGTACGCCTCCTGCGCGGCGTCCTGCGCCTCGGCCAGGTCACCACCGAGCGCGTAGAGCACCGTGACGGTGCGGTGCCTGCTGGTCCGGTAGAACTCCCCGAACCCGTCGTCGTCGTCCAAGCGTTCCCCCATGTCCCGATCCTGCGGGTGTCACCCCCGGGCCGGGGTGCCCGGTTGCATCCACCGGGGACCTTTCGCGGGCTGAACGAAGCGTGAGTCGATGGCTACACTGCCGGACGTGACGCACGCCTCCGAACTGAACAAATCGATCAGCGACATGCTCGCCGCGCTCGGCCGTTCCACCGTGGACGGCGACGCCGGGCAGTCGACGGAGCCGTCGACGGACGTACGCGGTGTCGGCGAGGCGGCGGACGGCAAGATCCGGGTCGTCGCGGTCCCCGGTGGCGAGGTCGAGAGCGTGTGGATCGACCCGAGGCTGATGCGTACGCCGTCGGAGACCCTCGCCGAGGAGATCCGACTCGCCACCAACGCGGCCCTCGCCGACCTGCGCGCCGCGCTGGCCGGCGCGCTCCCGGCGCCGGACACCACGGCGGTGCTCGCCCAGCTCCAGGAGGTGCAGCGCACCGCGGTGCCCCAGTTGCAGGGGTTCATCGACGCCCTCACCGGCGTACAGGAACGGCTCGCCAACGGTCGGCGGCCCTGACGTGTCGCGGGCCATCGACCCGGAGGGGTTGCGCAGCGCCGGCACCGAGTTGCAGGACGTCTCCGACCGTTTCCTCACCGAGCTGCGGACGTTCCTGGCCGACCTGTCGGGCTTCGGTGCGCCGTGGGGCGACGACGAGATCGGCGGGCTGATCGGCGCGGCCGTCGAGGAGGTCACCGCGTACGCGGCGGAGTGCTTCGGCTCGGTGATGGAGGAGCTGGGCGTGGTCGGGGTCGACCTGAACCGGATGGCGCACCTGCACGAGGTGAACGAACAGGCGATCGCCGACCGGTTCACCGGTCTCGGCCGAGGGTTGGGGTGAGCTGACATGGGGCTGCAACTGCCCGGCGAGCTGATCACCGTGCTCGGCATGATCGGCTACGACTGGCCGCGCTCGGACGAGACGGTGCTGTTCGAGATGGGGCAGCGCTGGTTGGAGTTCAGCGGCACCGTGCAGACGCTGACCGCACAGGCGCAGCAGGCCGCCACGCAGGTCGCCGCCGGCAACGCCGGCGCCGACATCGACGCGTTCCAGGGGTACTGGACGGAGGAGGACGGCCCGGTCCGGGTCCTGGAGGACGGCGCCCTCGCCGCCGTCCTGGCCGGCACCGGACTGATGATCACCGGGGCGCTGGTGCTGGCGCTGAAGATCCAGGTGATCGTGCAACTGGCGATCCTGGCCATCCAGATCGCCCAGGCGATCGCGACCGCCGCGGTGAGTTTCGGGGCCACCCTCGCCGAGATCCCGATCTTCCAAATGATCACCCGGGAGATCGTCGGGCTGCTGATCGACCAGGTGATCACCGCCCTGCTCGACGGGTAGGCGCGGGCGCAGCGGGTTCATCCGGGCCAAGGTCCACTCGATGTCATTGAAGTCGGGCTGAAAACGTCATCCGGACACCCCGAGATCCGGGAAGCCGAGTGGATCATGGGAGGCGCGGTAGGTAATCCTGGAGGATGACGCCGGATCATCCCCCGGCCGGATCGGGGCGTGGCCCCGGCCGGATACGGTCGGACCCATGACAGGTGAGCAGCCCGCCCTGGCGCTACGGGGCCTGGCAAAGCGGTTCGACAGCAAGGTGGCGGTCGCCGGCGTCGATCTGGACGTGCCGGCCGGGTCCTTCTACGGGCTGCTCGGCCCGAACGGGGCCGGCAAGACCACCACCCTGTCGATGGCGGTGGGGCTGCTCCGGCCGGACGCCGGCTCGGCGACGGTGCTCGGCCACGACGTGTGGGCCGACCCGGTACGCGCGAAGCAGCTGCTCGGGGTCATGCCCGACGGCGTACGCCTCTTCGATCGGCTGAGCGGCGCGGAGCTGCTGGCGTACCACGGTCTGCTGCGCGGCATGGACCCGGCGGTGGTCGACCGGCGGGCGGCGGAGCTGCTCGACGTGCTCGCGCTCGGCGACGCCGGGCGGACGATGGTGGTGGACTACTCGGCCGGCATGAAGAAGAAGATCGGCCTGGCCTGCGCCCTGCTGCACGGTCCCCGGCTGCTGGTGCTGGACGAGCCGTTCGAGGCGGTCGACCCGGTGTCCGGGGCCCTTATCCGGGACATCCTCCAGCGGTACGTGACCGGTGGCGGGACGGTGGTCTTCTCCAGCCACGTGATGGAGGTGGTGGAACGGCTGTGCACGCACGTGGCGATCCTCGCCGCCGGTGTCATCAAGCGGGTGGGCACGCTGACCGAGGTACGCGGTGACCGCTCGCTGGAGCAGGTCTTCGTCGAGGTCGTGGGCGGCCGTACGGCGACCGGCGAGGAGCTGGCGTGGCTGTCGCAGTGAACGAACCGGTGGCCGCCGTCCGGCCGGTCCCGGCGCGGCACTTCGTCCGGCTGAAGCTGCGGGTGCTGGGCAACAACTTCCGCGGCCAGAAGTGGCGGGTCGCGATGTTCGTGACCGGCGTGCTGTTCGGGCTGTGGTTCGCGGCCATCGGGTTCGTCCTCTTCGCCCTGCCCGGGTTGGCCGACGAGCCGACGTACGCACTGCTGGTCGCCGCATTCGGCGGCGGCCTGGTGGTGCTGGGCTGGGTGCTGCTGCCGCTGGTCTTCTTCGGGGTCGACGAGACGCTCGACCCGGCCCGGTTCGCGCTGCTGCCGCTGCCCCGGCGGTCGTTGGTGACCGGCCTGTTCGCGGCGGCTCTGGTCAGCGTGCCGGCGTTCGCCGGACTGCTGGCGCTCAGCGGGCTGGTCGTCACCGCCGGGGTGATCGGCGGCTGGTCGGCCGCCGTCGTGCAGGCCGTCGGGGTGGTCGCCGGGGTGCTGCTGTGCGTGGCCGCCGCGCGGGCGATGACCAGCGCGTTCGCCAGCATGCTGCGGTCCCGTCGGGTCCGTGACCTGGCGGCGGTGCTGCTGGCGGTGCTCGCCGCGCTGCTCGGCCCGCTGCAACTGCTCGGGGTGGCCGCGATCCAGGACGCCGACTGGGACCGGCTGGTACCGGTGGCCGAGGTGATCGGCTGGACGCCGTTCGGCGCGCCGTGGACCGCCGGCATCGACCTGGCCGAGGGCCGGACGTGGGCCGCCCCGGTCAAGCTGCTCGTCACGGCGGTGACGATCGTGGCGTTGCTCGCCTGGTGGTCCCGGTCGCTGGAGTCGGCGATGCTCGGCGCGGTCAGCTCCGGCCCGGCCTCGACCACCAAGGCGACGGCCGGTGGGCCGGTCGCGCAGCTCTTCCCCGGGGCGGCGCGCTGGCTGCGGCGGGACCGGTTCGGCGCACTGGTCGCCCGGGAGACCCGCTACTGGTGGCGGGACGCGCGGCGACGGGCCAATTTGATCACCCTCGCCGTGATCGGGCTCTTCGTGCCCGCGATGGTCAACTTCGGCGGCTCCGGGTTCACCATCGACGAGCAGGGCATCTCCGTCACCGAGGGATCCTCGCCGGTGGTGGTGAGCCTGTCGATGCTCTTCGTCGGTGTGCTCGCGGCGGTCACCCTGGCCAACCAGTTCGGCTTCGACGGCAGCGCGTACGCGGCGAACATCGTCGCGGGCGTACCCGGTCAGGTGGAGCTGCGCGCCCGGATGACCGCGTTCTCGCTCTACGTGCTGCCGCTGGTGGTGTTCGTCTCGCTCGCGCTCACCGTGGTGCTCGGCGAGCCGGGCTGGCTCGGGCTGAGCGCCGGCACCCTGCTGGCCACCTACGGCGCGGGGCTGGCGGTGAACTCCTACCTGTCGGTGCTCGGCGCGTACGACCTGCCGGAGACCAGCAATCCGTTCGCCATGAACTCCGGCGCCGGGGTGGCCCGCAGTTTCCTGACCCTGCTGTCGATGGTCGTCTCGGCCGTGGCGGCGCTGCCGATGGTGCTGGCCGCCGCGCTGCTCGGCGACGTCTGGCTGTGGCTGGCATTCCCGGTCGGCGCCGCGTACGGCGTGGGGGCGGCGCTGCTCGGCGCGTACCTCGCCGGCGACGTGCTGGACCGGCGCCAGCCGGAGCTGCTCACCACCGTCACCCCCAACCGCTGATGCCGGTCGTCGAGGCGGCGGCGACCGTCCCGGTGCCCCCGGACGTCGCCTTCGCCGTGTCCCAGACCACCGCGCCGGTCCGCTACCGGTGGGATCCGTTCGTCCGGGAGCAGCACTTCACCGACGGGGCGACCCGTCCCGGCAAGGGTGTCCGCACCTTCACCCGCTCCCGGCACGGCCTGGTCATGGTCAGCGAGTACGTCTCCTACGCGCCGCCCACCAACGTGGGCATGAAGATGGTGCGCGGGCCGTGGTTCTTCGAGATGTTCGCCGGTGGGTGGCGGTTCGCGCCGGCACCGGAACCGGGCCACACCGTCGCCACCTGGCGGTACAGCTTCCGCTGCCGGCCGGCGTTCCTCCGCCCGGTCGCCGACCGGGTCGGGACGTGGCTGCTGGGCCGGGACATCCGCCGCCGCATCGCCGGCTACGCCGCCGGCTGCGCCGACCCCGAGGTCCTGGCCGCCGCCCGGCGCGCGCTCGACTGATCAGACCGGCGTACGCGGCGCCGGCGCGACCTCGCGCCGGCGCAGGAACGCGTGCAGGCCGCCGCCGAGCTGGCTCACCGTCAGCAGGTCCCAACCCCGCTCGGCGAGCAGGTCCGCGACGGCCAGCAGCTGGGCCAGGTTCTCACCGTGGAAGCCGGCCTGGGCGACCACGGCCAGATGCCGATGCGGATAGGCGCCCAGGTCGCACTCCTCGGCGAGCACCGTGGCGGCGGTGACGACACGGACGTTCGCGACGTGCTCGGGACTCACGCGGGCCATGCCCGCACGGTAGACGGTGGGACGGGACGCCGTAAGCCCCCGGTCGTCCGGCCGGCTCGCGGCGGCAGCGACTAGCCCGACGACGGCTCGCCCGACGGCGGCTCGCCCGGCGGTGGCGGCTCGCCCGGCGGTGGCGGCTCGCCCGGCGGACAGAGTTCAGCGAGGGTCATGTCCGAGCGAAATAATCATGTCTCTGGGAAATACCGCTCGTCGAACTCATTGCCGCTGGCCGGTGCGGGCGGAGGCGACGAAGGAGCGCCAGGTGCCGAGGCGGAACTCCAGCGTCGGGCCGGACCGGTCCTTGCTGTCCCGCACCAACACGATCCCCGGCAGATTGTCCGCCACCTCGACACAGTTGCCGCCGGTATCGGTAGATCGCGTCGACGTGCGCCAGCGGGGCTCGGCAGCGGTCATGGCGTCACCTTCAGCTTTCGGATCAGGTCCAGCGAAGCGCTCGTAGACAATGCCTCGCCGAGCAGGCTATCCCACTTCCGATCGATGAACCGGACGGTCTCAGGTTCGTTGACCACGTGTCCCCGGGCGGAATTCTCCAGGTAGACCGCCTGCTCGCCGTCGGCGAGCTCCACCAGCACGAAGCCCCCACCCAGACCGACGTGCTCGCCCACGTTCAGCGGCACGATGTGCAGCCTGACGTGCGGCAGCGCGGCCACCTCCAGCAGCCGGCCGAGTTGCGCGTCGAGCACCGCCGGCCCGCCGACCGGGCGGCGCACCGCCGTCTCGTCCAGCAGGAAGACGATCTGCGGCGGATCGGTCCGGTCCAGCAGCGTCTGGCGTTCCAGCCGGACCGACACCAGCTCGTCCACCATGGCGGGTGGTTGCAGGCCGCCCGCCGAGAGCACCGCGCGGGCGTAGTCCTCGGTCTGGAGCAGGCCCGGCACGAGGCAGGGCTCGAAGGCGCGCAGCCGCGTCGCCTCCTGCTCGTAGCCGCGCCAGGGGACGAACCAGGAGGGACCGCGCTCCCTGTCCGCCTCCTTGAGCAACTCGGCGAGCAGCCCGCCGGTGCCCAATGCCCCGTCGGCGGCGACCGCCAGCTCCATGGTGGGCCGGCGACGGCCGGTCTCGATGGCGGCGATCAGGGAAGGACTCCACGCGATGAGGCCGGCGAGGCCCTCCTGGGAGACGTTCGCCGCAGCTCGGGCCGCCTTCAGTGCCCGCACCCACATGTCGAGGTTCATCGCTCACCTATCCGGTAAGTACGCGAACGCGTTCGGTAGTAACCGCTGGCATCCTCCCCTGTCCGACGACTCCGGTCCAGGGTGGAAGGTGCGCGGCCCGGCCGGTGGAGGCGACGACCCGGCGGCCGGTCCTGCGTCGGGCCGCCCCGGTCATCCCCCCGACCGGGGCGGCTCCCGACCGCGAGGAGGCCACCCGTGTTCCGACTCTTCAGCAGGAATGCCGCGCTGCGGTCGTACCGGATGAGGAGCCGGCCGGAGCCGGCGCCAGCCCGGCCGACCGTGTCGGCCTGGGCGACCTGGCCGACGGTGGCCCTGCCGCGACCCGGTCGCGCCGGCTGGCTGACCCCGGCGCGGGCGAACGGCGGGCGCTGGTGACGCCGGCTCGGCGTCATGTGGCGATGCGACCGCTCTGGCGATGTCGGGCGTGCGGCGCGCCCTGGCCGTGCCAGCCTGCCCGACTGTCGCTGCTGGTGGAGTACCGGCACGACCGGCCCGCGCTGCTGATCTACCTGGGGACGCTGATGACCGAGGCGGCGACCCAGCTCGCGCAGCTCAACGGCAACCTGCCGCCGGCCGGGTTGCACTGGCGCTTCGTGGGCTGGGCACGGGTTGGGGGCGGCACAATGTTTCACGTGAATCCAGAGCCGGGCGCCGAGATCCACCACACCGATCCGTTCGCCGTACCCACCGACCAGCGTTCCCCCGTACGCCGGCTGCGGGGCCGCCTGGCGGCACCGGTGACGCTCTGGACGGCGCCCGGGCCCGCGGGCCTGACCGTCTCTTCCACGCTGGTCGCGGAGGGCGAGCCGGACCGCCTGCTCGGTCTGATCGACCCGGAGTCGGACCTGTGGGCGGCGGCCGAGGCGGCGGGTCGGTTCGCGGTGGCGCCGCTCGGCCCGGCGCACCGCCAGTTGGCCGACCGGTTCGCCGGGCTGTTCCCGTCGCCCGGCGGGCTCTTCGCCACCGGCGGTTGGACCGGGACGTCCTACGGCCCGGTGCCGTCCGACGCCGGCGGGTGGGCGGGGTGCCGGCTCGACACCGCCCGGGAGTACGGCTGGGCGCTGCTGGTCGAGGCCACCATCGAGACCGTCGAGTTGGCCGACGAGACCGATCCGCTGCTGCACTACCGGGGCAGGTACCGCGAGTTGACCTGACCGGGGCCACCGGCGGACGACCGTTCACCGGAGTGAGCTGCGTCACTCGGCGCAGCCACCGGCCCGTTCGGCGCAACCGTCGACCGGCGCCGATCTCAGCCTTCCCCGGCGGGGAGCGCGCTCTCTACCGTGCGCGAAACTCCCCGATGCCTGTGAAGGTGGTGATCCACAGATGTCCACGGACACACCCCCGACGACGCCGCCCTCCGCGGCGGACCGGTACATCGCCGTTCAACGGTCCGACGAATTCGCCGGGCTGCGACGCGCGCTGCGCGGCTTCATCTTCCCGATGACCGTCGCGTTCTTCCTGTGGTACGCGCTCTACGTGATTCTCTCCGCCTACGCGCGGGACTTCATGGGCACGAAGCTGGTCGGCAACATCAACGTCGCCCTGGTCTTCGGTCTGCTCCAGTTCGTCTCGACGTTCCTGATCGCCTGGCTCTACTCCCGTTACGCCGATCGGAAGATCGACCCGATCGCCGACCGGATCCGCGAAGAGATCGGGGAGGTGAAGCATGAGGATGGACCTCGCGGTTGAGGCGGGTGACACCACCGCCCGCAACCTCACCATCACTCTGTTCCTGGTGTTCGTGGCGGTGACGCTGGCCATCACCATCTGGGCCAGCCGGCAGACCAAGACCGCCACCGACTTCTATGCCGGCGGCCGGTCGTTCTCCGGCTTCCAGAACGGCATGGCCATCGGCGGCGACTACATGTCCGCCGCGTCGTTCCTCGGCATCGCCGGCATCATCGCCCTGTACGGGTACGACGGTTTCCTCTACTCGATCGGGTTCCTGGTCGCCTGGCTGGTCGCCCTGCTGCTGGTCGCCGAGCTGCTGCGTAACTCCGGCCGGTACACGATGGCCGACGTGCTGGCCTTCCGGATGCGCCAGCGTCCGGTGCGTACGGCGGCGGCGGTCTCCACGATCACCGTGTCGATCTTCTATCTGCTGGCTCAGATGGTCGGCGCGGGCGCGCTGGTCGCCCTGCTGCTGGGCATCCGCCCAGGGACCACCTTCCTCGGCATGGACGCCGACGCCGCGAAGATCGCCACCATCATCATGGTCGGCGCCCTGATGATCATTTACGTCACGGTGGGCGGCATGAAGGGCACCACCTACGTGCAGATCGTCAAGGCGTTCCTGCTCATGGGCGGCGCGACGATCATGACGGTGCTGGTACTGGCGAAGTACAACTTCAACCTCTCGTCGCTGCTCGGCGACGCCGCCGCCGCATCGGGCAAGGGATCCGCGTTCCTCGAACCCGGCCTGCGGTACGGGGTCGAGGCCGCGAGCGCGACGCAGACCTTCTACAACAAGATGGATCTGCTCTCGCTCGGCATCGCCCTGGTGCTCGGCACCGCCGGCCTGCCGCACATCCTGATCCGCTTCTACACCGTCCCGACGGCGAAGGCAGCCCGCAAGAGCGTGCTCTGGGCGATCGGCATCATCGGCACCTTCTACCTGCTCACCCTGGCGCTCGGCTTCGGTGCCGCGGCGCTGGTCGGCGGCGAGGCGATCACCGCACAGGACAAGGCCGGCAACACCGCCGCACCACAGTTGGCCGAACGGCTCGGCATCGACTTCCTCGGCGGCGACCTGGGAGGGGCCACCCTGCTCGCGATCATCGCCGCGGTGGCGTTCGCCACCATCCTGGCAGTGGTCGCCGGCCTGACCCTGGCGTCGTCGTCCAGCCTGGCGCACGACTTCTACGCCAACGTGATCAAGAATGGGCAGACGTCGGAGCGGCAGGAGGTCCGGGTCGCCCGGATCTCCGCCCTGGTGATCGGCGCGGTCTCCATCGCGCTGTCCATCTTCGCGCAGAACCTGAACGTGGCGTTCCTCGTCGCGCTCGCGTTCGCGGTCGCCGCGTCGGGCAACCTGCCGGCGATCCTCTACAGCCTGTTCTGGAAGCGGTTCAACACCTCGGGGGCGGTGTGGGCCATCTACGGCGGCCTGCTCGCCGCCGTCGTGCTGGTGTTCTTCTCCCCGGTCGTCTCCGGGGCGGCCACCTCGATGTTCCCCGACCAGGACTGGCAGTGGTTCCCGCTGTCCAACCCGGGCATCCTGTCCATCCCGTTCGGCTTCTTCTGCGGCTGGCTCGGGACGGTCATCTCCAAGGAGCGCGACGACGACAAGTACGCGGAGCTGGAGGTGCGCGCGCTGACCGGTGCCGGCGCCCACTGATCCGTCGTCCGCCGGCGGCTGCCGGCGCGCGTGTTAAGAAGGGCCCCCTGTACAACGCCAGGCGTTAACAGGGGGCCCTTCCTTGCACTTGTAGGCTGAACGGCATGAAGGTTGCAGAACGATTCGGATCCGGTCACCGGATTCTCGTCACCGGCGGTGCCGGCTTCGTCCCGTCGCACCTCGTGGACGCCCTGGTCGCTCGCGGCTGCACGGTGGTCGTGCTGGACAACTTCGTCACGGGATCGAAGGAGAACGTGGCCCACCTGCTGGACAGGCCGACCTTCACCCTGGTCGAGGCGGACATCTCCGACGGCCTGCCCACCCACCACCCGGCCGTCGCGGAGCGTTTCGACGCCATCCTGCACATGGCGTCCCCGGCCAGCCCGACCGACTTCGAGAAGCTGCCGGTGGAGATCCTGCGGGTCGGCTCGGTGGCCACCCTGCACCTGCTGGAGCGCGCGACCGCCGACGGCGCCCGGTTCCTGATGGCCTCCACCTCCGAGGCGTACGGGGACCCGAAGGAGCACCCGCAGCGCGAGACGTACTGGGGCAACGTCAACCCGGTCGGCGTCCGGTCGGTCTACGACGAGGCGAAGCGCTTCTCCGAGGCGGCCACCATGGCGTACCGCCGCAGCCGGGGGTTGGACGCCGCCATCGTCCGGATCTTCAACACCTACGGCCCGCGGATGCGCCCGGACGACGGGCGGGCGATCCCGACCTTCATCTCGCAGGCGCTGCGCGGCGAGCCGATCACCGTGCACGGCACCGGCAACCAGACCCGTTCGATCTGCTACGTCGCGGACCTGGTGCGCGGCATCCTGCTGCTGCTGGACTCGACCGAGGCCGGGCCGATCAACTGCGGCACCGAGCACGAGATGACCATGCGGCAACTGGCCGAGACGATCGTGTCACTATCCGGCAGCAGCTCCGAGGTGACCTACGTCACCCGCAGCGCGGACGACCCGGAGATGCGCCGCCCTGACCTGACGCTCGCCCGTGAGCTGCTCGGATACGAGCCGGAGGTTTCGCCCGCCGACGGCCTCCGGCGCACCATCGAGTACTTCCGCGAGCACCTGGGCTGACCGGTCCGGGTGATCCGGCCGGTCCACACCGGCTCCGCTTCAGGGCAGCGGTGGCCCGACGTACGTACCCTGAGTTACATGTCAGCGACCACGCCGCCCGGTGTCCCGCTCCCCTACCTGCACCGCAGCTCCGGGCGCGCCTCGGTGCCCGGCTCCGGCCGGGACGGCGGGCGCGCCCCCTCTGCGGACACCCGCTGGTACCCGCCGTACGACGACGAGGCACCGGCCGTGGGCCCGGGTGGCCCGGGCGGTCCGACCGGGCCCCAGGGTCCGGGAGGTCCGGGCGGACCCGGCCGGCCGGGTCGGCGTGGCCCCCGTCCGCGCTGGGGTCGGATCGGGTTGGTGGCCGGCGTGGCGGTGCTGGTGCTGGCGCTGCTCGGTGGGGTCGGCGCCTGGTTCTACGCCCGCGGCCTCAACAACGACCTGGCCCGCACCGACCCGTTCTCGGAGATCACCGGCGGCCGGCCGGCCAAGTCGGTCGACGGTGCGCTGAACATCCTCCTGGTCGGCAGCGACTCCCGTGACCCGGACGCGCCGGTGGACCAGCAGAGCAAGTGGCGCGCGGACACGATCATCGTGATGCACATCCCGAGCAACCACCAGGAGGCCTACCTGGTCTCCATCCCCCGTGACCTCTACGTGCCGATCCCCGACGGTGCGGGCGCGGAGTGCGGCTCCGGCCAACGCGGCAAGATCAATGCCGCGTTCGCCTTCGGCGGCCTGCCGCTGGCGGTGCGCACCGTCGAGTGCTTCACCGACGTCCGGATGGACCACGTGATGGCGATCGACTTCGCCGGGTTCAAGCAGGTGACCGATGCGCTCGGCGGGGTCGACCTGCCGGTCGAGCGGACCGTCACGTCGATCCACAAGCCCTATCGGACCTTCACCAAGGGCATCAACCACATGGACGGCGCCGAGGCGCTGGACTGGATCCGGCAGCGCAAGCAGTTCCCCCGCGGCGACTTCGACCGGATGCGGCACCAGCAGGAGTTCCTGCGCGCGCTGATGGACAAGGCGGCGAGCACCGGCACGCTGACCAACCCGAAGAAGCTGAACGCGTTCCTCAAGTCGGTGACCGCCGCGGTGACGGTGGACGAGGGGTTCTCGCTCGTCGACATGGGGCTTCAGTTCCGTAACCTGCGCGGCGAGAACCTGTCCTTCGTGACCAGCCCGCACAACGGCAGCCAGACCATCGGCGGCGAGTCGGTGGTGGTCTCCGACCGGGAGAAGGCGCTGAGCATGTACAAGGCGATGGCCGCCGACACCATGGCGGACTGGGTGAAGGCCAACGGGAAGACCGACAACGCGGGCGGCTGACGCCCGGCGTACCGACGTCGATACCGATCGGCGGCCGACCTCCGGGATACCGCGACGGCCGCCGATCGGTCGTATTGATTCATCCGATCGGCCCAATCCGGCCTGACGAGGGTCCGGACAACGAATATCGACCGGGCGATGAGCTCGCCAGGACGGGAAAGCGTCCGTACAGTGGTGCCGCCCCGACCACGCGAACTGGAGAAGGCATGCCGGTTCAGACCAGCGGTCGCCCGCCGTCGCTGGAGCCATCCCGCCCGTCCGCACGGACGTCCGTCGGCGTTCCCGCGCAGCCCGGTCCGGGCGGGAAGCCGATCGGCACCGCGTACGGCCGGCCCGCCGGTGGCGCGTCGGACACCACCACGAAGCGCCGACGCAAGCGCCGTACCGACCCTCTCTGGGCGCGACTGACGTTGATCGTCGGTGCCGTGCTGATGCTGACCAGCGGCGTCGCGATCGTCGGCAGCAAGGCGGTGATCGGCCAGGCCACCAGCAGCATCGACCAGCGCAACCTGCTCGGCGAGGCGGGCAAGTCCGACGCCGAGGGCGGCGCCAGCCTCAAGGGCCCGATCGACATGCTGCTGCTCGGGGTGGACGCCCGCGCCTCCTGGGACGCCGGGGACGTCCGGGCGGACAGCATCATCGTGCTGCACATCCCGGCGACCCACGACCAGGCGTACCTGATCTCGATCCCCCGGGACACCGAGGCGCACATTCCCGCCTTCGAGAAGAGCGGCTGGGGCGGTGGCACCGACAAGATCAACGCCGCCTTCCAGCACGGCGTGGGCAACGGCGCCGGCTGGGAGGGTGGCGCCCAGCTGATGGCCCGCACGATCAAGGACCTGACCGGGATCAGCTTCGACGGCGCGGCGATCATCAACTTCGGTGGTTTCAAGCGGGTCATCGACGCGCTCGGCTCGGTGCGGATCTGCGTCAGCCAGGAGACGACCTCCGCCCACATGTCGTTCGTCGACGGCAAGCCGATGTGGAACGCGGACGCCAAGAAGACCGGTAAGGACCGTGTCCCGGTGGTGCACAAGAAGGGCTGCCGGGAGATGGAGGGCTGGGCGGCGCTGGACTACTCCCGACAGCGCTACGGGCTGACCGGCGGCGACTACGCGCGCCAGCAGAACCAGCAGCAGCTGATCAAGGCGATGGCGAAGAAGGCCGCCCAGAACGGCACGTTGACCAACCCGCTGAAGCTGAACGAGCTGATCAAGGCGGCCGGCGAGGCGTTCGTGCTGGACACCGGCGGCGTACCGGTCGCCGACTTCGTCTTCACCATGCGCGGGGTCAGCGGCAGCGACCTGACGATGCTGCGCACCAACGGCGGCACCTACAACGGCAACGGGAACAACCGCGAGGCGCTCAACGAGCAGACCCTGGCGATGTTCCAGGCGGTCAAGCAGGACAAACTGGCCGATTTCGTGGTCGCCAATCCCGAGGTGCTGTCCACCCGCAAGTGAGCCGGTGTTTCCGGAACCCGGTCCGACGGACAGTCACCGCCCCGTAGCCTGACGTGAAGAGCATTCACGTACGGGCGGCGGGGAGGCACCACGTCCAGGTCGGGTGGGCAGGGACGGCAGCGGACCGGGACGAGCGTCCGCGCCCGTCTCCGCTGGCCCCGCGTCCTGCTCGGCGTCGGGCTGGCTCTCGCCCTGCTGGCCGGGCTCGCCGTGGTCGGCCTCCGGGCCCTCACCGACCGGTACGACCGGGCCGTCGCCGACGAGCAGTTGCTCGACCCGAGTGCCCGCCGGGAACGGACCGATCCGGACGGCCCACTGAACTATCTCCTGGTCGGCACCGACCGGTGGCAGAGCGGCAGCGCCGAGGACCGTCGCTCCGACACCATCCTCATCGTGCACGTCCCCTCCGGTGGGCGGGAGGCCTACCTGGTTTCCGTCCCCCGGGACCTGCTGGTCGCCATCCCGGCCCGCAACGGGCACCCCGGCGGACCGGACAAGATCAATGCGGCGTACGAGCACGGCGGCGGTGGGATCGGCGGCACCCAACTGCTCTCGGCCACCCTGGTCCGCCTGACCGGCATCCGGTTCGACGGTGCCGCGCTCGTCGACTTCTCCGGGTTCCGCCGGGTCATCGACCTGCTCGGCGGCGTACGCATGTGCGTGGACACCGAGGTCCGTTCGATCCACACCGACCGGCTCTTCAGCCCCGGTTGCCAGCAGATGGACGGCGGCACGGCCCTGGACTACGTACGCCAGCGCTACGGCCTGCCCAACGGCGACTACGACCGGCAGGTCCACCAGCAGCAGTTGCTCCGGGCGATGCTCGACCGCGCCGGCCAGACCGCGCTCGTCACCAATCCGGTCAAGCTCGACCAGCTGATCCGGGCGGTGGGCAGCTCGCTGACCGTGGACACCAACGGCGTACCCCTGGAGGACCTCCTCATCGCGCTGCGCGACCTGCCGGCGGGCGCGCTGCGCGGCGTGCGGGTGCCGTCCGGTCCGCAGACCATCGACTCGGTCTCCTACGTCGTGCTCAACAACGGGGGCGGCGGGCTGTTCGAGGCGGTCCGGGGCACCCGGATGACCGAGTGGGCGCGGGCCAACCCCCGCTGGATCAACCCGCTCTGACGGCGGCGCGGCCGGTGTCCCCCGACACCGGGACGAACGCGCGGTCGGGGTCTAGGCTTGGTGACCGTGTTCGGACCCCAGGTACCCACCGTGACCGTGCCCGAGATCGCCGACGACACCTACCTGCTTGACGTCCGGGAGGACGACGAGTGGGCCGCCGGCCACGCCCCGCAGGCTCACCACCTGCCGATGATGGAGCTGCCGGCACGGATGGCGGAGGTGCCCGCCGACCGGGACGTGGCCGTCATCTGCCGCTCCGGCGGCCGTTCCGCGCAGGTCGTCACCTACCTCCAGCGCAACGGGTGGGACCAGGTGCGCAACGTCGCGGGCGGGATGGGCGAGTGGGCCGCCGCCGGCCGGCCGGTGGTCGGCGACGACGGGCAGCCCGGCCGGGTCCTGTAGGCGCCGACGGCATGGACGGCCCTCTCGTCTTCGCGCACCGCGGCTCGTCCTACGACCTCCCGGAGCACACCCTCGCCGCATACCTGCGTGCCCTCGACGAGGGCGCCGACGGGCTGGAGTGCGACGTGCGGCTGACCCGCGACGGGCACCTGGTCTGCGTGCACGACCGCCGGCTGGACCGGACCAGCAACGGCCGTGGGTTGGTCAGCGCCCGCACCCTCGCCGAACTGGACGCGCTGGACTTCGGGTCGTGGCACCCCGGCGGCGTGCCCGCCGACGGCGACGAGGTGCTCGACGACACCCGCACCCGGCTGCTCACCCTGGAACGCCTGCTGGACGCCGTGCTGGAGGCCGGCCGGCCGGTGCGGCTGCTGGTGGAGACCAAGCATCCGTCCCGTTACGGCGCACACGTCGAACGCCGGCTGGTCGAGCTGCTGCGCCGGTACGGCCTCACCGAGCCGCGACCGGACCACCCGGTCCAGGTCACCGTGATGTCGTTCTCGGCGCTCGCCGTACGCCGGATCCGGGCCTTCGCGCCCGCGCTGCCGCGGGTGCTGCTGCTGGAGGTGCTCCCGCGCTGGCTCCCGCCCGGCCGGCTGCCGTTCGGCGTCCGCGTCGCCGGGCCCGACGTCGGCCTGGTCCGGGCCCGTCCGGGACTGGTCCCGGCCCTACGGGCCGCCGGCAACCAGGTGTACGTCTGGACCGTCAACGACCCGGCGGACCTGGACCTGGTCCTGACCGTCGGGGTGGACGGCATCATCACCGACCGGCCCGCGCAGACGCTGTCCCGGCTCGGGAGATGACCGCCCGCCGCACGGGGTATCCGGGAAGCGCGCCGAGGAGCACACTCGGCACATGGCGGACCGCATCGACTTCCCCGCTCTCGTCGCCGGACACACCGTGGTGATCGAGATGATCAACTCCGGGGACACCGGACTCCCCGTCCTGACCCAGCTCCTCCGCGTGGCGCAGTCCGCGCTCGACGCCGCCGGCATGGCGTTCGTCGAGTTCGCACCGACCGGAGGGCGGATCATCGCGGCCACCGGGGCCGCCGAGTGGACGATCGGCCGTCCGCTGCCGGCCGACGATCCGGCCACCGTGTGCATGCTGTCCGGCCCACGGGTGCGGCAGGTCCGCACCGACCAGCTGAGCGGCAAGCTGGCCGCCGAACTCGCCGACCGGGACCTGCTGGAGATGGTGGTCTCCCGGGCCGAGATCGGCGGGCTGACCGTGGGCAGCCTGCACGCCCTGTACCCGGACGACGACCCGCGGCCCGGCCCCGAGCAGCACGGGGTGATCGGCTACCTCGCCTCCTGCATCGCCCACATGTACGGCGACCAGAGCGGCCTACCCGTACACGGTGACGGCCCGGTGGTGGCCGCGCTCGCCGACGGGCTGGCGGTCGTCGACCGGGACGGCCGGGTCCGGCTGTGGAACCCGGCCGCCGTCCAGGTCACCGGCCGCTCCGCCGGGCAGGCGCTCAACCAGCCGCTGCCCTTCCCGCTCCCGCCGTCCGGGTCGGTCCTCGACCACCGGCTGCCGGACGGCCGCTGGCTGCGGATCACCTCCGGCGAGCTGCCCGGACCGGGCACCCTCCGGGTGGTCACCTTCCGCGACATCACCGACCAGCAGCGCCGCGACCACGACCGCGACCTCTTCGTCGCGGTCACCAGCCACGAGCTGCGGACGCCGGTCACCGTCATCAAGGGGTACGCGGACACCCTGACCGACCACTGGGAGTCGTTGACCGACACCGACCGGCGGCAGGCCGCCCGGGTCATCGGCCAGCGGGCCAACGAACTGGCCCGGCTGGTCGACCGGCTGCTCTCCTCGGCCACCGGAGCGGGGCCGGGCGAGGAGCCACCCGCGCCGTTCGACCTCGGTGACGCGCTGCGGTCGGCGGTCGACGACCTGCCCGCCGACCTGCGCCACCGGATCGTGACGGATCTCCCCGCCGACCTGCCCAAGGCACTTGGACACCGCCCCAGCCTGGCCACCGTGCTGACCGAGCTGAGCACGAACGCCGGCAAGTACTCCCCACCCGGGACCCCGATCGACCTCACCGCGTCCTCGGACGGGCAGACCGTCTCCTTCCGGGTCAGCGACCAGGGCATCGGCATCCGCCCGGAGCATGTCGAACGCGCCTTCGACCGCTTCTGGCAGGGCGAGTCCGGCGACCGCCGCCGCTATCCGGGCGCCGGGCTGGGCCTCTATCTCGTCCGCCGGATCGTTGAACTACAGAACGGATGGGTATCCCTCCGACCGAGGACCACCGGCGGTACCGTCGCAGAGGTGCGGCTGCCCCGGGGGTGACCGGCGGTGGGCACGGGGGCGTGAAGGGACGAAGGTGTCGACGCGAGCTGCCGAACGAGCGTGGTGCGTGGTGGTTCCCCACCACGGCACGGGAGCCCGGCTGGCCCGGCACCGGCTCGCCGCCGAACTGGCCCCGATCGTGACCCCAGCGCTGCTGGCGGACCTGGTCGCGGTCCTGGCCGAACTGGTCGGCAACGCCGTCCGGCACGCCGATCCGCTGCCCGGCGGCGTCATCCGGGTGTCCTGGCGGCTGCGAACGGCCCACGACGGCCAGCGCATCCTGCTCCGGGTGACCGACGGGGGCGCCGGCGTGGGCCCCCGGATCCGCCCCGCCGATCGGGACGCGGCCGACGGACGCGGCCTGCACATCGTCTCCGGGCTGGCCAGCCGCTG
The DNA here is from genome assembly GCF_003626595.1 of Micromonospora endolithica. Classification (GTDB taxonomy): domain Bacteria; phylum Actinomycetota; class Actinomycetes; order Mycobacteriales; family Micromonosporaceae; genus Micromonospora; species Micromonospora endolithica. The sequence goes on from NZ_RBAK01000005.1 coordinate 154,980, forward strand.
GGGCGTCGAGCGCGACGGTCTGGGGCAGAGCGTCTGGGCCGAGTTCGACCCCGTGCCGACCACCCGTCCGGACCTGGTGGTCGCCGGGTGAACGGCCGTCGGTGGTGGGTCCTCCCCACCGCACCGGGCCCCGGGCTCTAGGCTGTCTCGCCGTGAGCAAGCGTCGAAAGAGCCAGCGGGCCGCGGACACCACCGGAAAACGGGAGAAGGTGCGTGACGTCTTCGTACCCCGGCCCTTCGAGGGCCTGACCGACGAGCCGCAGTGGATCGCCCTGCGCGAGCTGGTACCGGCCGCGTCGGCTCCACTGACGCTCGCCCCCGCGCTGGTGGCGGAGTTCGGCGAGCGGGAGGTCGTGCTGGCCACCGTGCTGCCGATGGCCGCCCCGGCGATGACCAAGCCGGACGGGCGGGTCTTCATCGGGTTGCAACGCCACCAGCAGTCCGGTGACGTCTCCCGGGACCTGGCCGAAGCACTGTTGTGTGCCCTGCGCACCGAGCCCGGTGACCCGGTCGCCGTACCGCCCCTGCCCGGCCCCGGTCCCCGCCTGCCCGACGTCCTGGTGGACGGGCCGCTGGACGTCACGATGCACGACGGCTTCGAGTTCTGGCTCGACCCCGGCGCCACCGACGACCCGACCGTCCAGGCGTCGCTGGAGCGGGCGAACGCGGCGATCTACCCGACCGTCCGGCTGGCCGCCGCGCGTGCCGCGTACTGGTGCCAGGTGCCGGAGAAGGCCCACGTGCGCTGGGTGCTCCCGGACGACGAGGACTCCGCCCTGGACGCGCTCGCCCGGCTCAGCGTCGCCGGCACCCTCACCCTCGGCGAGGGCACCAGGTTCGCCGGCATGTTCCGGGCCCACGGTCGCCTGGTGCCGGTCTGGGACCTGCCCGAGGACGTCCCGGCCGCCGACTGGGAACAGCCGGTCGCCGACTTCGCCAAGCGGTACGCCGAGGCACTGGCCGACCCGACCCCGCTGGACGGCGCCGGCCGCCGGGCCCGCCACGGCCTCCTCGGCCGCCAGCTGACCCTCCGCTGACCGCTCGGCCCGGCGACCCGCTGAGTTGTTAAGAAGGGCACCTTCCTCTACCGCAGGCGTTAAGAAGGTGCCCTTCCTTACCCCCGGAGGGGGTCGCGGACGAGGGGGCAGGACATGCAGCGCGGGCCGCCGCGGCCCGACCCCAGCTCCGAGCCGGCGATCGGGATGACCTCGATCCCGGCGCGTTCGAGCTGCGCGTTGGTCTCGGTGTTGCGTTCGTAGCCCACGCACAGCCGGGGCGCCAGGGCGAGGGTGTTGTTGCCGTCGTCCCACTGCTCGCGTTCGGCCGTGACCGGATCGAGGCCGGTGTCGATCACCCGGAGCTGGTCCAGGTCCATCGCGTCCGCGGCGGCCCGCAGGAACGGCGCCGGGCCGTCCACCCGCGGATCCTCGCCGTCCGCGCCGGCGATGACGGTGTACGCCAGCAACGTGTCGGCGATGTTGGGGTACATCAGGACGGCGTCGACGTCGACCATCGTGCAGACGGTGTCCAGGTGCATGGTCGCCCGCTCCTGGGCGATCGGCACGACCAGGATGGTGTGCGCCAGGCCGGCGGCGAAGACCTGCCGGGCGAGGCGCTCCGCGCCGGCCGGGGTGGTGCGCTCGCCGACACCGACGGCCAGCACCCCGGGGGCGAGCAGCAGCACGTCACCCCCCTCCAGGTGCTCCAGCTCCGGGTGGTAGACGAACTGGGTGCCGGCGAAGCGGGGGTGGTGCCGGTAGATGGCGTCGGTCAGCGTGGTCTCCCGCCGCCGGGCCGGCATGGCGAGGCTGGTCACGCCGACGCGGTCGCCGATCCAGACCGAGGAGTCCCGGGTGAACAGCAGGTTCGGCAGCGGGTCGATGACGAAGTCGTGCCGGTCCATCAGCGTGTAGACCAGGCCGCCGGGCCGGTCCCGGCTGACCCGCAACTCCTCGTGGGCTAGCCCGGCGATCAGTACGTCGGCGAGCGCGACCGGGTCCAGATAGGCCAGATGGGCGGCGACCCGGGCGCGCAGCGAGTCGCCCAGGCGGCGGGAGCGGAGCACCTCCTCGGTGAGTTCCACCCGCGCGTCCGCGACGGCGAGCGTCTCGGCCAGGAGGGTGGCAAGGTAGAGGACCTCGACGCCGCGCTCGCGCAGCGCGGCGGCGAAGGCGTCGTGCTCCTCCTGTGCCCGGCCCACCCAGGGGATGGCATCGAAGAGGAGCGAGTCGTTGTTCCGCGGGGTCAGCCGGGCGAGTTCCGGGCCGGGACGGTGCAGCAGCACCGTGCCCAGCCGGGCGACTTCGCTGTCCACGTAGTGGGTCACGTCTCGCAGCCTAGGCAGGGTTTGGCGGTATCCGGTAAAACAACTGTGGATGAATATGGCATTCATCCGCACTCACTCCGCCGGTTCGACTTGCCGACCCGGGGGAGTAGCAACGTAGGGTAGTGAGAAGATAACTTCGAGGGACCTTTTGCCGGAGGTCGCGATGACTGTCTTTCCCGCTCGTCGAGCCGTACCGTCCGCTCGGGCACTGCCGCCCGCGGGGACGCCGCACCCCCGAGCGGAGGGTGCCGGGGTGCTCACCTCTCCCCGTCCATCTCCTTTGGAGTGGGCACGGCGGCGGCGGGCCGAGCGGGGCGCCCGTCGCCTGGAGGCGGCCGGAGCGCGCGCGCTCGGTCAACTCGACCATCTCGGTCCCGCCTGGCACGTCATCGAGTGGCCCCGCACCGACGCCAGCGACCTGCTGCTGGAGCACGACCAGGACGACCGCGCCGGTTTCCTCGCCATCGGTCCGAGTGGGCTGTTCGCGGTCACCATCGCCGACCACGGCCGGGCCCGGGTGCTGGTCGCCGGCGACGTGGTGCAGATCAACGGCAAGCGCCCGCCCTACGTGGCGGAGGCCCGCCGGGACGCCAAGCGGGCCAGCAAGGCGCTCTCCCAGGCCGTCGGACTGCCGATTCCGGTCTCCCCGGTGCTGACGTTCGTCGGTTCCGGCGTGATCAGCGTCTACGGCCTGCCGAAGGACTGTCTGATGGCGACCCACCGCGAGCTGGACCGCCTGCTCGTCGCCGGTGGAAGCCGGATCAGCCCGGCCACCGCCGAGAAGCTCTCCCGGGTCGCGCAGCACCCGTCGACCTGGATGAACGGCACCTACCGCCCGGCCGCCGACTACCGGTGGTACGAGGAGGGCCGAACGGCCACTGACAAGCCCGTCGGCCGACGGTAACGTCAGCCGCGACGCCAGGCGGCCCGGTTTCGTCGACACCCGCCGGATGCGCGTCGCCGGCCGCCCGGTCCAGGCATCCGACGCACCGGCGGGCCGGCGGGTCCGGCGCGGTCGCGGCGCGCGGTCGTGACCGGCTAGCGTGGACAGACCGTCGGTGTACATAGGAGGCGCGGTGGCCCACGTCGAACTCTCGCTCTCGGAAGTGTTCGTGCCTGCGGCAGGGACATCGGCCGAGCTGGAGTCCGACAATTTCCGGCAGTGGTCGACGACCGTCTCCCACGCCGACGAGCCGTGCCTGCTCATCGACGCCGAGACCAAGGTGGTGGCGGTCTCCGCGTCCGGCTGCGAGTTGCTCTGCCTGGGCGCCCCGGAGGACGTCATCGGGTTCCCCCTGCTGGACGGAGGGCTGCGGCTGGTCGACTTCACCGCCAACCCCCGGGAGCTGACCGAGGCCGAGATCGACAAGATCCCGCCGCTGCTGGCCCTCTCCTCCGGGCACCTCGCCCGGGGACTGCTGCGCGTGCAGGGCGCTTCCTCCGACGACCACGACGCGACCGTCGACGCGATCTCCACGCCGGTGCTCACCGACGGGACGGTCGCCGGTTCCCTCACGTTCTTCTCCGAGGTCTGACCTGCTCGTCGGATGTGGTGTTCGACGCACGCGGCGAAGCTGGGGCGGGTGCTCACCGAGGCCTTAAGGTGCCCTCATGCTCGATATCGTTCTCCTGCCGGGGGAGTACGCCGTGTGCCGCCTGACCGGCGACTCCGCCCTGCCGCCCACCCTCACCGGCGGGTTGCGCGAGGGCGACGTGGTGACGGTCAGCTGGACCGCCGACGGGATCTCGGTGATCTGCCCGGCCGACCGGGCGCCCGAGCAGGCGGCCGTGGAGACCGCCTGGCGGTGCCTGCGGGTGGCCGGGCCGCTCGACCTCGCCGTGTCCGGGACGCTGGCCGCGCTGGTGGACCCGATGGCGGCGGCCCGGGTCAGCGTGGTCGCCTTCTCCACGTACGACACGGACTACCTGCTGGTCCCCGCGGTGCGGCTGGGTGAGGCGGTCACCGCCCTGGAGCGCGCCGGGCACCGCGTACTCGCCTGAGCTTCACCACGCCGCCCGATCCTCCTACGATGGGCTCGGCCACCCCGGCCGAACGACGTTCCCCGATGTCTCCCCGAGGACCGGCCCGTGCCGCCCATCCCGCCCCACCGGGCCATCCCGCGCCGGCGCCCGCAACCGCCGGCCCGGCCGGCCCGGACCGCCACCGCCGCGGTGCTCGCCCTGACCGTCGTCGCCGGCTGCGGCGCCCCGCCCGAGCTTCGGCAGCCGACGGCGTCGACGACCCCGCAGGCGACCAGCAGCGCCACACCCGGGTCCACCGGCTTACCCACCACCCCGCCGGCGCCCACCGCGCCGCCCGGCGCGGGTGTCCCCGTGCCGACCCCGTCCCCCGGGCTCACGGCCGTGGCCTGCACCGCCGGCCCCTCCGGGTCGCGGGTGGCCGACCTGGTACGCGGCCGGACCGGACTGCTCCCCCGGAACGCGACGGTCCGGTTGCGGACCGGCCCGCTGTGCGCCGGGGACTGGCACTACACGGTGCTCGACGTGACCGGTTACGAGCAACTGCACGTGGTCACCCAGGGCCCGCCGCGGTCGCCCCGCCTGGTCACCGCCGGCACCGATGTCTGCACCGCCGAGGTACGGGTCACCGGTCCACCCGCCATCCAGACGCTGGCCTGCGACGGCGGCCCCGTTCCCGGACCTGGTGCGTAGGCTGTCGGCATGCCCGGAACACCGCCGACCCGCTTCGTGTACCTCGGACCCGAGGGCACCTTCGCCGAGCAGGCGCTGTACCGCGTGCCGGCCGCCGAACGGGGTAGCCGCACGCCGGCCCGCAGCGTCGGCGAGGCGCTGGAGAGCGTACGGGCCGGGGACGCCGACGCCGCTCTGGTGCCGTTGGAGAACTCGATCGGCGGGGCGGTCGGGGTGACCCTGGACGAGCTGGCCGAGGGTGAACCACTGGTGATCACCCGCGAGGTGATCCTGCCGGTGGAGTTCGTGCTCGCCACCCGGTCCGACACGAAGCCCGAGTCGATCCGCTCGGTCGCCGCCCACCCGCAGGCGTCCACCCAGTGCCGCAACTGGTTGCGCGCGCACCTGCCGGACGCGGTGGTGGTCGACGTGCTCTCCAACGGCGCGGCCGCCGCCGGTGCCGCCACCGGGGAGTACGACGCGGCGATCTGCGCCCCGATCGGGGCGACCCGGCACCGGCTGGAGGTGATCGCCGACAAGATCGCCGACCACCCGGACGCGGTGACCCGGTTCGTGCTGGTGTCCCGCCCCGGACCGCCCCCGCCGCCGACCGGCGACGACGTCACCTCGCTCGCGGTCTACATCGCCCACGACCGGGTGGGCGCGCTGCTCTCGGTGCTGATGGAACTGGCCGTCCGGGGGGTCAACCTGACCCGCATCGAGTCCCGCCCCACCGGGGAGGCGCTCGGCCGTTACGTCTTCTTCCTCGACTGCACCGGCCACGTCGCCGACGTACGCCTCGGCGAGGCGTTGCAGGGCCTGCGGCGGGTCTGCGCCGACGTGCGCTTCCTCGGGTCGTATCCCCGGCACCGCTGGACGCCGACGGTCGGCGAACGGCCGGTCCCCGCCCCGGCCGGGCTCTCCGACGCCGACTACCTCGACGCCGCCGCCTGGCTGGCCCGCCTCCGCACCGGCGACCCCACCTGACCCTCCCGCGTCCCACCGAGGGGTGGGACGCGGGAGGGCCGTGGGTCAGCTGAGCAGGCCGCCGAGGAGGCCCTGCTGCTCCTGCTGGCCGCTGCCCGCGATCGGGGGTTCCTCGGAGGGCTGGACGACCACGAAGCCCTGGCCGGCGAAGCTCATCGTGAACGACTCACCGGTGCGCCGGCCGAGCAGGGTGCCGAGGCCGAGCTGCTCCGCCCGGTGGTAGCCGGTCTGGAGGTTGGCCGACCAGCAGACCGCCGCCTGCGGGTCGACGTAGGTGGGCGCGTCGACGTTGAGCACCACCGGGGTGCCCTTGGTGGTGATCGCGATCCGACCGTGCCCCCTGAACACGCAGTTGAACAGGCCGGACGACGAGGCCATCCCGGCGCCGCCGACCATCTGGATGTCGTACTGGAGGGTGGAGTCGAAGGCCAACACGCTGGAGCCGTTGATCGACAGCGCGTCCCCCGGCTCCAGGTCGATGATGTGCACGTCCTTGGCGAGGTCGGCGAGGAAGACGTCACCCCGGCCGGAGACCTTCATCAGCGGCACGCCCTCGCCGGTGAGCTTCTGCTTGAGGAACTTGCCCAGCCCCCCGGAGCCGAGCGCCTGGAACTGCACCTGCCCCTGGTAGGCCACCATCGAGCCGACCCGGGCCATCGCCTCGCCGTTGAGTTCGATCTTCAGCATCTTGGAGTTCTGCAGCCGCATGCCGGGCTGCGCCGACTCCTTCTCCAGGTTTTCGGCGGAGAAGAGTTCGCTGCGCATGGAAGTGCCTCCTGAAGTCGGGCGGTGCCTCTCCGGCGACGGTAGGCCAGCAGCGCAACCCACTGCCACCGAACGGGCGGACGCCGCGCCGGCTCTCAGCCCCAGCCCAGCTCGTGCAGACGATCGTCGTCGATGCCGAAGTGGTGGGCGATCTCGTGCACGACCGTCACCGCGACCTCGTCGACGACGTCCTCATCGGTGTCGCAGATGCGCAGGATGGGATTGCGGTAGATGAGGATGCGGTCCGGCAGGACACCGGCGTAGTCCCAGCCCCGGTCGGTGAGGGCGTGCCCCTCGTAGAGGCCGAGCAGGTCCTCTCCCGGTGGTGGGTCGTCCTCGACGAGGATCACCACGTTGCTCATCAGCGCGAGCAGTTCCTCCGGCACCTCGTCGAGCGCCTCGCCCACGAGTTCCTCGAACCGCTCCCGGCTCATCTCCACAGCCACGACCCCATTGTCCCCGCCCGCCGCCGTGCGTCCCGCCGTGCGGGCCGCGCACTTTCGCGGAAGGAGTGGCCGTCCGGTGGGGAACGAGCCTTCGTTCCGCGAAAGTGCGCGGGTGCGGCGGTGGGTGTCAGGAGGCCAGGCGGGCGTTCAGGGTGATCTCGGCGCCGGGCGAGAGCAGGCGGGAGATCGGGCAGTTCTGCTTGGCGGCCTCGGCGAGCTTGGCGAACTCCGCCTCGTCGATGCCGGGCACCGTGCCGACGGTGTCCAGCTCGATGCGGGTCACGGTCATGCCGGCGTCGGTCTTGTCCAGGTGGACCTTGGCGGTCGTCTCCACCGAGGTGGGGGTCGAACCGGCGTCGGCGAGGGCTTTGGAGAAGGCCATCGAGAAGCAGCCGGCGTGCGCGGCGCCGATCAGTTCCTCGGGGTTGGTGCCCTCGCCCTCCTCGAAGCGGGACTTGAAGGAGTAGTTCCCCTCCAGTCCCCCCTTGCCGGTGCGGACTGTGCCGGACCCCTCGGTGAGGTTGCCCTGCCAACGTGCGGAAGCGGTACGGATAGGCATGCTCCCGACGCTAGCCCAAAGGGGACCGGCGGGCGACCGGCCGCGCGACGCACCACCCGGAACCGGTCGGACTTCACGGTGCCGCTCGCCGATTGCCGGCTGTGTCATGATTCGACGTGAGTCGCCGGTGCGGAAGGACGCAGGATGTCCCACGAGATCTCCATCCCCCGTCAGGACGACCGGTCCGACGGCACCAGCGTCGTGGAGTGGGGCGGCACCGAGCGGGAGCCCCGGGGCTGGCCGGGCCGGCTCGGCTTCGGGTTCGTCCGGGACCGCCGGCTGCCGGCGGTGCTCGTCGCGCTCGGTGCGGTGGCGGGGGCGGCCTCCCTGGTCGGTGAGTGGTTGGTGCTGACCCTGCCGAGCTCCGGTCCGAACGGGGACCTGATCCGGGTCCCCGAGGGAGTCTCCGAATTGGGTGGCTTCGGCACCGCGTACCTGGTGGGGCTCCTGATCCTGGGTTGCACGGTGATGCTGGCGCTGCGCGGCACCCCGCCGGTCCGTCCGAACGCCCGGGTCGTCGGTCTCGCCCTGGCGGTGGCGCTCCTGGTCCTGCTCGCGGCCGCCGCCGCGCACCTCGGTGACACCGACCGGCGGGCCCTCTACTACGGCGAGCAGGAGGGGTTCGCGATCGAGTACGGGCGGGGCCTGGTGACCGCCTTCGTCGCCTGCGCGCTGCTGGCCGCCGCGCTCTGGCCGAGACCGTCGGACGAGCCGGTGGGGGAACCGCGCGGGGCGGGCCGCCGGCGCCGCTCCTCCGACGACGCGGAGGAGGCCGACCTGGCGACCCCGGCCGACCTGACCGTCACACCGGCCGTGCCCTTCGCCCGGCCGGAGCCACCCGTCTGAGCTGCCCGTCCGCGCCCGGTCCCGGGCGGTGGCGGGGAGTCACCGGGGGTGTGCCGCGCGTTGGCGGATGATTCGCCTGGAAGCCATGGTCGGCACCGGTCGTGCGAGGTACGGTTGCTGCCCGCCGTCACTCCGGGTCCGAGCACCGGAACGGCTGGTTGCGACGGCGGCGGGCGAAGGAGGACAAATGACCCGCCCGGGACTGCCCAAGCTGATCGCCACCGACCTCGACGGGACCCTCGTCCGCAGCGACGACACCGTCTCGGCGTACACCCACGGCGTGCTCGACCGGGTCCGCGCCGCCGGGATCCCGGTGGTCGGTGCGACCGGTCGCGGCCCGCGTCTCACCGAGCTGACCCGCAACGACATCCGCGCCGCCGACTTCCTGGTGATGGCCGGCGGCGGACGGGTGGTCGACCAGAGTGACCCCGCCGGGCCGGTGGTGCTGCGCGACGAGCGTCTTCGCGGCGAGGTGCTCGCCGCCCTGCTGACCGACCTGGAGGCCGCCGCCGGGCCACTGACCGTGATGGTCGAGGCGTCCGACGAGCACGACGCCCCGCTCTGGGGTGACTACCACCCGAGCTGGCCCTATCAGGACCGGTTCGAGGCGCGTAGCCGGGCCGAGTGCCTGTCCTGCGACGTGATCAAGGCGTTCGCCCGGACCGCCGACCACCACGTCGACGAGCTGTTGGAGGTCGCCCGCCAGGTCATCCCGGCGGAGGTGGCCACGGTCACCCAGGCCGGCCTCGGCTTCCTGGAGATCAGCCCGCCCGGGGTGGACAAGGCGACCGGGCTGAGCGTGGTGGCGCAGAGCCTCGGCGTCGACCCCGCCGAGGTGCTGGTCTTCGGCGACATGCCCAACGACCTGCCGATGTTCGCGTGGGCCGGTTGGTCGCGGGTGGCCGTGTCCAACGCTCACCCGACGGTCCGCACCGCAGCCGACGAGGTGACCCTGCGCAACGACGACGACGGTGTGGCCGTCTACCTGGATCGGCTACTGTCGCGCTGATGGGAGAACGACCCGGACTGATCGCCACGGACATCGACGGCACGCTGCTCCGGGACGACCGGACGCTGAGTCCACGTACCGCCGACGTGCTCGCCCGGATCTCCGCACGGGGCACGCCGGTCGTGCTCGTCACCGGCCGTCCCATCCGCTGGCTGAAGCTGGTGTACGAGCAGCTGGCCGAGCCGCTGCCGGCGATCTGCGCCAACGGGGCGGTGGTCTACGACCCGGTGGACGACGAGGTGCTGCGCGCCGACCCGCTCGCCCCGGAGCTGCTCGCCGAGGTCGCCCGGCGGCTGCGGGCGGAGGTGCCCGGGATCAGCTTCGCGGTGGAGATCGTGGACAGCCGCCAGATGCGGCACGAGACCGGGTACCCGTTGCGCTGGGACGCCGACCACCACGCGATCCGGGCCGTGACCACCCCGGAGGAACTGCTGGCCGCCCCGGCGGTGAAGCTGTTGGCCCGTGCCGGCGAGCAGGACCCGGACGCCTTCGTCGCGCTGGTCGCCGGGGCGCTGGCCGGGCTGGCCGAGGCGACCCACTCGTCGTACTCCGGGTTGGTCGAGATCTCCGCCGCCGGGGTGACCAAGGCGGCCGGTCTGGCCTGGTACTGCACCCGGCACGGCATCGACGCCGCGGACGTGCTGGCCTTCGGGGACATGCCCAACGACCTGCCGATGCTCACCTGGGCCGGTCGGGGAGTCGCGGTGGCCAACGCGCACCCCGCCGTGCTGGAGATCGCCGACGAGGTGACGGCGGCGAACACGTCCGACGGGGTGGCGGCGTACCTGGAGAAGGTCTTCGGGGTGGGGTGAGCGGCCGGCCGGTCGCCCGACCGGCCGCCGACGGTCAGAGGTACTGGCCGGTGCTGTGGCCCTCGCCGCCCTGGGGCTGGCCGATGCCCGGCATGCCGGGGATCATTCCGGCCGGGCCGCTGGGCAGGGCCTGTCGGCCGGAGCGCATCTGCTCCAGCTGCACCCGGGCGGCCATCTGCTGCGCCACCAGGGCGGCCTGGATGCCGTGGAAAAGGCCCTCCAGCCAGCCGACGAGTTGGGCGTGCGCGATGCGCAGCTCGCCCTCGCTCGGGGCCTGGTCCTCGGTGAAGGGCAGCGAGATCCGCTCCAGCTCGTCGCGCAGCTCGGGGGCGAGGCCCTCCTTCAGCTCCACGATCGAGCGCTCATGGATCTCCCGCATCCGGTGCCGGCTGGCGTCGTCCAGCGGGGCGGCCTTGACCTCCTCCAGCAACTGTTTGATCATGCTGCCGATCCGCATCACCTTGGCCGGCTGCTCGACCAGGCGGGTCGGGTCCTCGCCGGCTGCGTCGTCGGTCTGCACGGTGCCGACCGGGCGGCCGTCCGGGCCGACCACCACCACCGTGCCGGCGTGCCCGGTGCCGTCCTGCTCCGGCTCGTCGTTCTGTCCAGCGGAGTGCGCTTGGGTCATGGCACCCATCTTTACCCAGGCGCGCCCCGCCATGCGTCCCGGGACCGACTACCGGGGCGCACCGGGGGCCGTGCTCGCGCTACGGTCGCGCCATGTCCGCCGATCCGCGTGCCGTGCTCAGCCGTCCCGCCCCGGCCCCGGACGTCACGATCGGCTACGGCGACCACCCGGACCAGGTGGTCGACCTGCGCCACCCGGTGGGCAACGGTCCGGCCCGACCGCTGATCGTGGTGGTGCACGGGGGTTTCTGGCGGGCGGAGTACGACCGGCGACACACGGATGCGCTGGCGGCGGCCCTGGCGGCGCTCGGACACCCGGTGGCCCAGGTGGAGTACCGCCGGACCGGCCGGCCCGGTGGCGGCTGGCCGAACACCCTCACCGACGTGCTGACCGGGGTGGCGGCGCTGCCCCGGCTCGCGGCCGAGGCACTGCCCGGTCGGGTGGCACCGGGTGCGCCGTACCTGGTGGGGCACTCCGCCGGCGGCCACCTGGCGTTGTACGCCGCGGCGGTCGCCCCGGAGACGGTGGCCGGTGTGCTGGCCCTGGCGCCGGTGTCGAACCTGGCCGAGGCGTACCGCCTGGATCTTGATTCGGGCGCGGTGGCCGCGCTCCTCGGCGGCGGCCCGGAGGACGTGCCGGACCGGTACGCGGCGGCCGATCCACGGACGCTGGTGCCGGGGCAACTACCGGTAGTAGTCGTTCATGGTTCCCGGGACCAGCAGGTTCCGGTCGGCATGAGCCGCGACCATGTCGCCGCCGGACGGGCGGCCGGAGCCGACATCACGCTCTTTGAGCTGCCATTTTGCGAGCATTTCGGGCTTATCGATCCTGAGTCGGCGGCCTGGCCGCAGGTTGCCGAGGCGTTGCGGTCTCTGTTGAAAGATCACTAGGCATTGACGGAGCGTCGCCGAGCAGGTAGAACGCCGGAGGGGCGTCCACCGTCCTGCAACGGATCCGGAAGGAACTCGGTGTCGCAGATGAACCGCAGGCGGGCACTACAGCTGCTGGCCGCGCTCGGTACGACGGGTCTGGTGGCCGCCTGCGGCTCCGACCCGGACACCGAGGGTGAGCCGAGCAGCCAGGGGAGCCCGATCAAGATCGGCCTCGTCGCACCGGCCTCGGGCGGATTCCGCGCGATCGGTGACGAGATCACCAACGGCTTCCAGCTCTTCCTCGACCTGCACGAGAGGAGCCTCGGCGGGCACCCCGTCGAGCTGCTCACCGCCGACGAGGGCGACAGCGCCAAGACCGGCAAGGCGGCCGTCGAGGGCCTGCTCAAGCAGGGCGTGCTGGCCCTCACCGGGGTGGCCAACCCGGCGGTGATGTTCGGCATCCGGGACACCGTGGAGCAGGCCCGGGTACCACTGATCGGCTCGAACGCGTCTCCCACCAGCCTCCAGAGCGTGGTCTACATCTGGCGCACGTCCTACGTGCTGGACGAGGTGGGCCGGGCCCTCGCACGGCACATGCAGGCGGCGCTCAGCCCGTCCGCCCGGGTGGCCTTCCTCATGCCGGAGACCGTCAGCAGCCAGGACGTGCTGCGTGGCTTCCGGCGGGAGTTCGGCGAGAACGACCGGCGGATCAAGGACCCGGTCGTCTGGACCGAGAACCCCAGCAACAACCCGTCCAAGTCCGTCTTCGTCTCGGACATCGAACGCGCGCTCGACCGCGACCCGACCGCGGTTCTCTGCTTCTACACCGGGGAAGCGGCCGTCGAGTTCATCCGGCAGTTGCGGGCCACCGGCTTCGACGGCAAGGTCTACGCTCCCGGCTTCCTCACCGAGGGCCGGATGCTGGAGAGCTTCGCGAACAACCCGGAGACCGCGCTCGGCATCGAGACCGTGCTCAACTACTCCGCGGACCTGAACAACACCGCCAACCGGATCTTCGCCTCCACCTACCGCTCCAAGCACGGGACCTCCCCGAGCACGTACGCGATGGCCTCGTACGACGCGGCGCAGGTGCTCGACCAGGCGATCCGGCTGACCGGTCCCAACCCGACCCCGCAGCAGCTCAACCTGACGATGGGCAAGATCGGTCAGATCGACAGCCCGCGCGGGATGTGGCAGTTCAACCAGCCGCGCACCCCGCAGCAGCGGTGGTACCTGCGCCGGGTGCAGCTCGACGGCCAGGTGCTCTCCAACGTCCTGATCAAGGAGCTGGCCACGCTCGGCTGAGTCCCACCCGTACGAGGAAGGGCCGGTCCCCCCGGGGGCCGGCCCTTCCTGTCGTAGTCGTTCAGTGCCGCAGTTCGGCGATGCAGCACTTCACGCTGCCGCCGCCCTTCTTCAGCTCACCCAGCTCGACCGGCACCGGGTGGTAGCCGGCGGCCTTGAGCGTGCCCGCCAGTCGGGTCGCCTCGCTGTTGAGCACCACGTTGAGGCCGTCGCTGACCAGGTTCAGGCCGAACGCCAGGGCGTCCGCGTCGTCCGCGATCACCGCGTCCGGGAAGAGCTGGGCGAGCACCCGCTGGCTGGCCGCGGAGAACGCACCCGGGTAGTAGACGACGTTCTCGTCGTCGATCGACGCGAGTGCCACGTCCAGGTGGTAGAAGCGCGGGTCGACCAGACGCAGCGACACCACCGGGCGACCGAGCGCCTCCTGCGCCTCGGCGTGCGCCGGCAGCTCGGTGCGGAAGCCGTGGCCGGCGAGGACCAGCCCGCCGTGCGCCTCGGGCAGGTACGCGAAGTCCCCCTCGCCCTCGTTGGTCTCGTTCGGCGCGATGAAGTGCCAGCCCCGAGTCTCGTAGAACGCCCGGTGCGCGACCGCCTCGGCGGCGCGCTGCTCGTGCTTGTACCGCGCGCCGTAGACGGTGCCGTCCACGACGAACGCGCCGTTCGCCGCGAAGACCATGTCCGGCAGGCCCGGCTCCGGGGTCAGCAGGTGCACGTCGTGGCCGAGGCCGAGCAGGGTCTCCCGCAGGCGGTCCCACTGCTTGACCGCCAACTCCGCGTCGACCGCGGTGCTGACGTCCATCCACGGGTTGATCGCGTACTCGACCGCGAAGTACTCGGGCGAGCACATGAGATATGTCCGCTTTCGCGAGACTCGCTGCTGGTTCACGGTGACCAAGGGTAGGTACCGTAGAACTTTGGTAACAGCCATAACCATTGCTTCCCAGAGGCGGAACGTTGCAGATAGATGCCGTGGACCAGCGGATCATTGCGTTGCTCGTGGCGGATGCCCGGGCGTCGTACGCGGACATCGGACAACGGGTGTCGCTCTCCGCACCGGCGGTCAAGCGGCGGGTCGACCGACTGCGCGCCACCGGGGTGATCAGGGGATTCACCGCCGTCGTGGACCCGGCCGCCGTCGGCTGGACCACCGAGGCGTTCGTGGAACTTTTCTGCGCCGGCCGGACCACCCCGGCGCAGATCGGCGTGGCCGCCCGGCGGCACCCCGAGGTGGTCGGCGCGTACACCGTGTCGGGTGAGGCCGACGCCCTCGTCCACCTGCGGGCCGCCGACATCTCGCACCTGGAGGACGCGCTGGAGCGACTGCGCGCGGAGTCCTTCGTGACGTCGACCCGGAGCACGATCGTGCTGTCCCGGCTGGTGGAGTCCCCCGGCGTCGGCCCGTCCACCGGCTGACAACGCCGCATCGACACGATGCATCCGCACGAGTAGGGGAACCCGGCCGCGCCGTCGCACGTCGGACCGACCATGAAACGGGGAACGCCGACCACGACGGCCGGCACACTGCTCGCGCTCACCCTGCTCGCCGGCAGCGCGGCGCTGCCGGGCGGCCCGCGGGACGACGGCACCGCACCGCCGCCCGGTCCCGGCCTGCCGACCGGGACCACCCGGTTGGTCTCCTTCGACTCCTGCGCCGAGGCGCTGACCGACCTGCGGTCGGCGGCGGCGGCCTCGGTCGGCCCGTGGGGCTTCGTCGACGACGAGACCGCCGACCCGATCCGGCGCGGTGTCGTGCCACTCCGGGAGGCCGGAGCAGCCGAGGCGGCCGGGTCCCACGGCCCGGGCGAGGCGCCGGAGCACTCCACCACCAACGTGCGGGAGGCCGGCGTCGACGAGCCTGACCTGGTCAAGACCGACGGCCGACGGATCGTCACGGTGACCGGCGGCGTGCTGCGCGTGGTCGACCCGGCGACCCGCCGCGCGGTCGGCCGGCTCGATCTGGCACCCGGCCGGTCGGAGGTCCGCTGGCAGGGTCACGACCTGCTGCTGCACGGCGACCGGGCACTGGTGCTCACCGACCGGTTCGCACCGCCGGGGGTGACCACCGGCAGGCGCGTGGACCCGGCGTTCACCGGCGCCGAACTGACCCTGGTCGACCTGACCGGAGACCCCCGCGTGCTCGGCACGTACCGGATCCAGGGCCGCACCCTCGACGCCCGGCAGACCGGCGGCACCGCCCGGGTGGTGGTGCGGTCCGCCACCCGGATCGCGTTCCCGCAGGACCTCGGCCTCGCGTCCGACGACCGGGGCGACAAGGCGACCGCGGCGAACCGGGTGGTGGTCGCCGCCGCCGGGCTCGACGCCTGGCTACCGGCGTACGAGTGGACGGCCGGCCCGCAGCGGTACACCGGACGGGTCGGCTGCGACCGGCTCAGCCGGCCGGAGCGGTTCACCGGGTCCTCGATGCTCACCGTGCTCAGCTTCGACCTGAACGGCGACCGGCTCGGCGACGGCGACCCGGTCAGCGTGGCCGCCGACGCGCACACCGTGTACGCCACCGGGGAGAGTCTCTACCTGGCCGGCCAACGGGAACTGGGCGCGCGACCGGAGTCTCGACGGTTGCCGTGGACCGTGGACGAGGTGGCCACCGACATCTACCGGTTCGACACCAGCGCGCCCGGTCGCCCCCGGTACGCCGCCGCCGGCTCGGTGCCCGGCTGGCTGGTCGACCAGTACGCGGTGTCCGAGTGGCAGGGCCATCTGCGGGTGGCGACCACCACCGGCGGCGACGAGCGCGACTCCGAGTCCGGGGTGCACGTGCTGCGCCGCGAGAGCGACGCACTCGTTCCGGTCGGCCGGGTCACCGGCCTGGGCCGGGGTGAGCGGATCTACTCGGTGCGATACCTCGGTGACACCGCGTACGTGGTGACGTTCCGGCGTATCGACCCGCTCTACACCGTGGACCTGTCCGACCCGGCCGCACCCCGGGTCACCGGGGAGCTGAAGATCACCGGCTACTCGGCGTACCTGCACCCGATGGCCGACGGACGGCTGCTCGGTGTCGGTCAGGAGGCGGACGACACCGGCCGGACCCAGGGCCTCCAGGTCTCGCTCTTCGACGTACGCGACCCGGACCGACCGGTCCGGCTGGACCGGTGGCACGCGCCGCGCAACATGTCGCAGGCCGAGTACGACCCGCACGCCTTCCTGCACGACCCGGCGACCGGGCTGGTCGCAGTGCCGGTCCCGGACGCCGTACGCCTGCTGCGGGTGACCGGCGACTCGGTCGCCGCGGACGGCACCGTCCCGCACCGGGGCGCCATCCGGTCCCTGCTGGTCCGCGGGGTGCTCTGGACGGTCTCCGAGACCGGGCTGATGGCGACCGACCCGGCCACCGCGCGGAGCCTCGCCTGGCTCCCCTCGACCTGATTCTCCCTCCCCCGGTGGGCGGGGTCCGGTTTCATTCGGGGTTACCGGGCCCCGCCCACCGCCAGCCGGCGGCGAGTCGTCACAGGTACATGCCGGTGCGGTGTTCCCCCTGGTCGCTCCGGCCCGGCTTGTCGCCCTCGCCGAAGAACCGCTTGCCGCCGAACTCGCCGTGCAGCCGGTCGTCCAGCTCGTCGGCGAGGCCGGTCATCACCTGCACGGCGAGCATCAGGTGGGTGGCCTGGAAGTTCCGGCCGAACACCGGGATCGACGCCCACACCGTGTCGTCGGCGCAGTAGAGCCGTCCGATCGGCATCCGGTTGGTCAGCTCGGACAGCTTGACGTAGAGCCGCTCGGTCGGCTCCACCTCGGTCAGCACCGGGGAGAACACGTCGACCAGGGGCGGGTTGTCCCGCACCCGCACGAAGACCATCGCCGAGCCGGCGCGGATGGTGATGTCCCCGTCCGAGTCGACCTGCAACCGGTCCGAGTCCGACTTGAGCATCGTCGAGACGACGGTCCGAACCCGCTCGGCCAGGTCGAGCACGTCGCCGTCGGCAGGCTGCGCGGCGGCCTTGGCCAGCGCCTCGTCCAGGTCGGCCTCGACGTCCGGGTCCGGGCCGAACTCGCTGCGCGCGGTGCCCAGCGGCCCGCCCTCCAGCGGCTCGCCCTCCGCGTCGTGGATCAGGTAGACCAGGAAGGCCGGGTGCGGTGCGCCGTACACGTCCCGCAGCGTGCGGGAGAGGAGGGCGGCGAGCCGGGTGGCTCCGGTGGTCGTGCCGTCCAACCCGAAATGCCCGCCGGAGCCCTCCAGCACACCCGGTGGCGACCAGCCCAGCGCGACCATGTCGGCCACCGCCGCCCGGTCCAGCCGGTAGCCCGCCGGGAGATCGGCGTTGCCCACCGCGCGGGCGGTCAGCGCCCCGTCGGCGCCCACGTCGATGCCGATCGAGTAGACGGCGTTCCCGGTGCCGGAGGCGGTCGGGTCGAGGGTCAGGTCCACGTGTGCGCCGGCGGGCAGCGCGGCCAGCCGCTCGGCGAGCGCCCGGGCGAACTCCCGCCACGCCTGCGTCACCTTTTCCCGCAGGTCCGCCGTGGTCGGTTCGTCGAGCAGGATCGACTCGTGGTGCTCCGGCGGTCCGCCGGGCGGATCACCGGCCGGCGCCGAGGGGTGGTCTGCCGTCATGATCGCCTCCGTCCGTCAAGGTCACCCTACCCACGCGACGGTGGACGCCAACCAACGGCGACCGGCATCGGACACCGGAGACACGCGCCGGTCAGGCCGGGCCTTCGCCGGGCCGCTGGTCGCCGAGTTCCACCGGCCAGGTGGCGGCCAGATCACGCAGCCGGGCCGCGGCGCCGGCCGGGTCCGCGCCCCGGCCGACCGCGAGCCCCACGAGGTACGCGCTGACCGGCGCACCCGGGCGCAGCACCTGGTGCGCCACGTCCCGGGCGAGGTCCAGCACGGCGGGCACCGGCACCTGCGCCGGGTCGAGCCCCAACTCGGCGCACGCCGCCGTGACCCACTCGTCCATCACCGTCATCGCGCCCACTCCTCCGCCCGACGTACGTCCTCGTCAGTGTCGCAGTCGAACCACGGCGGCGGACCCTGCCCGGACCAGGGCACCTCGACGACGGCCAGCCCGGCGACCACCGCCCGCAGTGGCGCCCCGGCGAGCGTTCCGCCCCGGGAATGCGCCAGCCGGCCCAGGGCGGCCCGCAGCGGCTCGACCCGCCACACCCCGCACAGGGTCTGCCGCCGTCCGTCACCGTCGACGAAACACACCCCGTCGACGTCACCGACACCCGCATCGACGGGATACGCACCGGCGTCGCGGCCGACGGCCGAGTCCAAGCCGACGGTTGGGTTCAAGCCGGCGGTCGGATTCAGGCCGACGTCGCGGCCGGCGGTCGGGTCCGGGCCGGCGAGTCGGTGCAGCAGCAGGCCGACCGCGTCGCGGGTGAGCAGCGGGAGATCGGCGGCGAGCAGGGCCACGACGGTCGACGTCGCCGGCAGCAGGGCCAGTCCCGCGGCGAGCGCGGCCACCGGGCCGCCGCCGGGCGGCTCCTCCCGGGTGACCAGCACCCCGGCGAGCGCGTCCGTCGATCCGCCGACGGACTGCTGGTCCGAGCCGGCGGACGGCTGGTCCGGGCCGGCCGTTGTCCGGTCGCACGGTCTCACCGGCGGGCCGACCAGGATCCGTGGGTCGGCGTCCGGCACCGCATCCAGTACCCGGTCCCGCATCGGCCGGCCGGCCACCGGGCGGGCCGGTTTGTCGGTCCCGCCCATGCGGCGGGCGGTCCCACCCGCGAGGACCACCGCCGCGTATCCGCCCATCCGGACACGGTAGTCCCAGGGTTACTCGGGAAACGCGTTGATCGCCCGCCCGGGGGAGCCGGACGGGTGGTGCGGACGGGCGGTGCGGTGTGCCGGCGGGTCGTGGACGGGGGAGGATGGCGGGATGGGACGGGCCACTGACCGCCGGGGCGTACTCCGGATCGACCTCGACGCGACGGCGGAGGGCCGCACCCCGGTCCGCCGACCGGACAGCCTCGCGGTGGAGGAGCCGCTGGAGATCCGGGCCGGTGCGGTGGGTCCCGGCCGGCGTCGGCCGCTCGCGGTCACCATGCGTACCCCCGGCGACGACCTGGACCTGGCGATCGGCTTCCTGCTCACCGAGGGGCTGATCCGGTCCACCGACGACGTGCTCACCGCCCAGCTGTGCGCCGGCGCGGACACCCCCAACACGTACAACGTGGTCGACGTGGTGCTGGCCCCCGGCGTACCGGAGCCGGCCACCGACCCGGCGCGCAACTTCTACACCACCAGTTCGTGCGGCGTGTGCGGGAAGGCGAGCATCGACGCGGTGCGTACCCGGTCGGTTTTCGCGGTCACCGGCGACCCGCTGCGGGTCCCGGCGGCGGTGCTGGCCGACCTGCCGGAGCGGCTGCGCGCGGCGCAGCGCGGCTTCGACCGCACCGGCGGCCTGCACGCGGCGGGACTGTTCACCGCCGACGGGGAGCTGGTGACGCTGCGTGAGGACGTCGGCCGGCACAACGCGGTGGACAAGGTGGTCGGCTGGGCGGTCCGCGAGCGGCGGCTGCCACTGGCCGGGCACGTGCTGCTGGTCAGCGGGCGGGCCAGCTTCGAGCTGACCCAGAAGGCCTGGATGGCCGGGGTGCCGCTGCTCGCGGCGGTTTCCGCGCCGAGCACCCTCGCCGCCGACCTCGCCGCCGAGGCGGGCATCACCCTGGTCGGCTTCCTGCGCGGGCGGACGATGAACGTCTACGCCCACCCCGAGCGGGTCACGACGGCCACCGGCTGAGCGACTACAGCAGCTCCAACCGGTTCGCCGCGTCCTGGGCGAGCAGGAAACCCGCGATGGCGAGGATCCAGCCCAGTGTGCTGCCGGAGGTCCGGGTGATCCACGCGTTGAGCCGGGCCAACAGCGGCTCGATCCAGGTGGGCCAGGCCACCCGGGCGGCCAGCAGCAGGATCGCCGGCAACACCATCACCAGGCAGTACGCGGCCAGCAGCCCCACCGCGCCCAGCTGCGACACGTCGGAGGTGGCCAGCAGGCCGACCGCGCCGAGGTACGGCAGCATCGTCGCCACCTCGGCCAGCGCGGCGAGCAGGGCCAGGCCGATCAGCCAGCGGACCGAGGAGTCACCGGCGGTCGCCCGGTCCCGCCAGCGCAGCACCCCGCCGGTGCGCGGGCGCTTCTTCCCGCCGTACCGGAAGCTCAGCGCGAACAGCCCCACCCCGAGGACGAGCTGCGCCCAGAGCACCGGCCGGTTGTCCAGCGCCCCACCGAGGGCCTCGCCGAGCCGGGTGCCGCCCCAGAACAGCAGCAGCCCGACGGCGAAGTAGAAGACGGCGATGGTGGCGAGGTAGACCAGGATCCGCCGGACGTTGACCGGGCCGGCCGCGAGCAGCAGCCAGACCGGGATGAAGAGGGTGCCGATGCTCGTGCTGTCCACCAGGGCCAGCCCGGCGAGGGACAGCAGCAGTCCGGCGCTCACGTCGTACCCGTTCTCTGTGCGACCACCCGACAATCCTCCGCCGCGTCCGGGCCGGTGGACTCGACCTGCGGCACGAACGTCACGTACATCCTTCGACGGAGCGGTCAGCGCGACCCGCGGCCACGGCGGCGGCGCAGCACGCCCGGCGTCCTCGGCGACGGCCAGCCGTCCAGCCGCTCCGGTGGCACGCCCTGGCGCAGCAGGTCGTCCAGGAAGCAGGCCAGCGAGTAGTCCGGGTGCAGGGCCAGCGTCCGTTCCAGTGCCACCGCCGCCAGCGCGCCCTGTCCTGCCCGCCAGGCGGCGAAGGCCAGCAGCGACCCGGGCGCGGCGGCGAACTCCGGCTCGGCGCGACGGAGCACGTCGCACCAGAGCGCGATGTCGCCGTCCCGGCCGTCGGTGCGCTCCCAGGCGAGGTCCCGGACCTGGAGATAGGTCAGGAGCAGGGCCAGCCAGGCCACCTCGTCGTCGCTGAGCCGGTCCCCCCGCCGCTGCCGGCGCAGCGCGAGACGGACCGCGGCCGACCCGGCGGCACGGACTGCCCGTCCCGACGTCAGATCGGCGTCGGAGGCCCGGCCGACCAGACGGGTCAGCCGGCGCTCGGCCCGTGCCGCAGCCCGGGTCAGCGCGGCGCGCTCCGGCCCCTCGACCGGTGCGACCTGCGCCACCAGGGCGGCGCGGTCGGGCAGGGCGACCTGGCCGGCGAAGACCGCCGCAGCGGTGACCTCGCTGGCCGACACGTCGTAGGGGGTGCCGTCGGCCGGGCAGCAGTCCGGCTCGGCGCAGAGGTACGACCAGTACCGGCCGTCGGTGACGCGCAGCGCGTCGAGAACGGGGATCCCCTGGTCGGCGAGGGCGGCGCGGACCGCGTCGACACCGGGCGTGACCCGGGCCGCCGGCCCGTAGCCGACCACCGTGGCCGTCTCCGCGGCCTGGCGGGCGACGACGGCGGCCAGATGTCGGGTGGGTGCCACCGGATCGGCGGGGTCCGGCAGGTCGAGCCGGGCGGCGAAGGTGACGCGGCGGCCCCGCATCGCCACCACGACCACGCTGTCGGCGGGGTGGAAGCCGAGCAGGTACGGCACGGCGGCGACGAGGTCGGCGGGGGAACGTACGGAGAGCAGGGGCGTGTCGGCCGGGGTCATGTCGGCAGCCTGCGGGGTGCCGCACCCGCCCGACAGCCCCTGTGGACGACACGCGGGTTATCCACACAACGCAGAGTGTTTCCGCAGGTCAGGACGTTCCGCCACGCTATTGGAACGCTTCGACGGATCGAGATCGACTCCACTTTCCTGACCTCGGGGTGTCCGAGTGCGCACGACACCCCGATGTTCGTGAACCCGAGTCGATCATCGGGCTTCTTCCGACCCGCAGCGGGCGGACAAGCACCCTCGCGCGTCGGTGGCAGGGGCTACCTTGCCTCTCATGGATCTGGCGTACCTGCGGGCGCACCCCGAGCACCTGCCGACGTTCCTGACCCACCAGCGGATCCGGGAGACGCCGGTCCCCGGTGGCGACATCTGTGCCGCGTCGCGCCTCACCCTGGACGACGGCCACTCGGTGTTCGCGAAGACCTGGCCGGAGAACGCCGACCGGCCGGTGCCGGAGGGCTTCTTCGCCACCGAGGCGGCGGGCCTGCGGTGGCTGCGCGAGACGGGGACGGTGGCCGTGCCGGAGGTGCTCGTCGCGCTGCCCGATCTGCTCGCGCTGGAGTGGGTCGAGCCGGGTGAGCCGAGCCGGGACGCGGCCGAGCGCTTCGGCCGGGAGCTGGCCGGGCTGCACCGGGCCGGGGCACCGGCCTTCGGCGCGGAGTGGACCGGTTTCGTCGGTGCGCTACCGGCGGACAACACCCCGCACGAGGGCCCGTGGTCGACCTGGTTCGCCGAGCGGCGGCTGCGACCTTATCTGCGGATGTCGGTCGACAACGGCGCGCTCGGCGGCGACGACGCGTCCGCCGTCGAAATGGTGATCGACGCGGTGGCGGAGTTCGGCGGCGACGAGCCGCCCGCGCGCGTCCACGGCGACCTGTGGCCCGGCAACGTGCTGTGGGGCGCCGACGACCGGGTGTGGCTGGTCGACCCGGCCGCGCACGGCGGGCACCGGGAGACCGACCTGGCGCAGCTCGCGCTCTTCGGCGGCGTGCCACACCTGGACCGGGTCCTGGCCGCATACGACGAGGAGTGGCCGCTCGCCGACGGGTGGCGTGCCCGGGTGCCGGTGCACCAGCTCCACCTCGTGCTGGTGCACACCGCCCTGTTCGGTGCGGCGTACCGCGATGTGGTCGGCCGGACCGTGCGGGACGCCCTCACCGCCCTGCGTCGCGCTACGGTCGACAGGTGACCGCCGCCCCGCCGACCGAGGGCGTCCTCGTCGACCGGTACGGCCGCGTCGCCCGGGACCTCCGGGTCTCCCTGACCGACAAGTGCAACCTGCGCTGCACCTACTGCATGCCGGCCGAGGGTCTGCCCTGGCTGGCCGGGCCGCAGCTGCTCAGCGACGACGAGATCGTCCGGCTGGTCCGGGTCGCGGTGGGCCTTCTCGGGGTGACCGAGGTGCGCTTCACCGGCGGCGAGCCGCTGATCCGGCCGGGCCTGGTCGGCATCGTCGCGGCGGTCGCCGCCCTGGAGCCACGCCCGCGCATCTCGCTGACCACCAACGGCATCGGCCTGGACCGGCTCGCCGCCACGCTGCGCGCCGCCGGCCTGGACCGGGTGAACGTGTCGCTGGACACCCTGGACCGGGACCGGTTCGCCCGACTGACCCGCCGGGACCGGCTGGACGACGTCCTCGCCGGGCTGGCCGGGGCGGCGCGGGCCGGACTCACCCCCGTCAAGATCAATTCGGTGCTGATGCGCGGCGTCAACGACGACGAGGCGCCGGCGCTGCTGCGGTTCGCCCTCGACCACGGCTACGAGCTGCGGTTCATCGAGCAGATGCCACTGGACGCCCAACACGGCTGGGACCGCACCACGATGGTCACCGCCGACGAGATCCTGGCCACGCTGCGTCAGGCGTACGCCCTGGCGCCGGACCCGGTGGTGCGCGGCGCCGCGCCGGCCGAGACCTGGTTGGTCGACGGCGGTCCGGCGCGGGTCGGTGTGATCGGCAGCGTGACCAGGCCCTTCTGCGGCGACTGCGACCGGACCCGGCTCACCGCGGACGGCCAGGTCCGCAACTGCCTCTTCGCCACCGAGGAGTCCGACCTGCGCGCCGCGCTGCGCGGCGGGGCGGACGACGCGGAGCTGGCCCGCCGGTGGCGGGCCGCGATGTGGGGCAAGCGGGCCGGTCACGGCATCGACGACCCCACGTTCCTGCAACCCGACCGGCCGATGTCGGCGATCGGGGGCTGACCGTGGCCGACACCCGACCGGCCGGAACGGCCGACCGGCCGGCGGCGACCGGGACGCTGACCATCAGATACTTCGCGGGAGCACGGGCCGCGGCCGGCCGTACCGAGGAGACCGCATCCGCCGGCCGCTGCCTGGACGAACTCCTCGGTGAGCTGTCCGCGCGGCACGGCGACCGACTGGCCGCGGTGCTGCGGGCGGCGAGTTTCCTGGTCGACGGCGTGACCTGTCATGATCGGCAGGCACCGCTGCCGGCCGGGGCCACGATCGACGTGCTGCCCCCCTTCGCGGGCGGCTGAGGGAGGCCCACGTGTTGGCGGTAGTCGGGTTCGTGACCACGCTGGGCCTGATCACCGGTCTGATCCACCTCTACCTGTGGAAGCGGCTGGTGCGCGACACCACCACACCCGGTCGCGGACGGCGGGTCGGTGGGATCACCGCGCTGGTGCTCGCGCTGCTGGTGCCGGCCACGCTGATGGGCACCCAGGCCGGGCTCTACTGGCTCGCGTGGCCGGGCTACCTCTGGCTCGCGGTCATGTTCTACCTGCTGGTCCTGCTGGTGGCACTGGAGATCCCGATGCTGGTGGCCCGGCTGGTGCTGCGCCGCCGGGTGATCGCCGCCGAGCCCACCACCGCCGCGCCGGAACCGGCCCTGGTGGGGGCCGCCGGGCCCGCCGACCCGCCGGCCGGTGGGGCGGTCACCCCGACCGACCACGACCCGGACCGCCGGTTGCTGCTCGCCCGTGGGGCGGCGATCTTCGCGGGCCTCACCGCCACCGGCCTGACCGGGTACGGCATCCGCACCGCCCTCGGCCCGCCGCAGCTGGACCGGGTGCGGATCCCGCTGGCGAAGCTCCCCCGGAGCATGGACGGCCTGCGCATCGCGACGGTCTCCGACATCCACCTGGGTCCGCTGCGCGGGCGGGCGCACACCGAGCGGATCGTGGCCGCGATCAACCGCCTGGACGCCGACATCGTGGCGGTCGTCGGTGACCTGGTCGACGGCTCGGTCGCCGAGCTGGGCCCGGCGGCGGCACCGCTGCGCGACCTGCGGTCCCGGTACGGCAGTTACTTCGTCACCGGCAACCACGAGTACTACTCCGGCGTGGAGGAGTGGGTGCGGGAGGTGGACCGGCTCGGGCTGCGCGTCCTGCAGAACCGCCGGGTCGAGATCGCCGCGCGCGGCGGCGTGCTGGACCTGGCCGGCGTCAACGACGTCACCGCGCAGGGCACCGGGCTGTCCGCGCCGGCCGACTACCGGGCGGCGCTGGGCGACCGCGACCCGAGCCGCCCGGTGGTGCTGCTCGCCCACCAGCCGGTCGCCGCGGCCGAGGCGGCGAAGTTCGGCGTCGACCTGCAACTGTCCGGCCACACCCACGGCGGCCAGATGGTGCCGTTCAACTACCTGGTCAAGCTCCAGCAACCGGTGGTTTCCGGCCTCGGCGAGGTGGACGGCACGAAGGTCTACGTCACCAACGGCGCCGGCTTCTGGGGCCCGCCGGTCCGGGTCGGCGCGAACCCGCAGATCTCCCTCGTCGAGTTGCGCTCGGCATAGCGCAGCTCACCTCCGAGCGTGGCAACCGGGCGACGCCGCGGCCGGCGTGACAGGATGCGGCGTGCCTCCGTTCAGCGCCGCACCCCCCGGTGGCCTCCCGCCCTTCGTCGCGGACCTGCACATCCACTCGAAATACTCGCGCGCGTGCAGCCGTGACCTGACCCTGCCGAACCTCGGCTGGTGGGCCCGGCGCAAGGGCGTCGCGGTCCTCGGCACCGGCGACTTCACCCACCCCGCCTGGTACGACCACCTGCGGGAGACGCTGCACCCGGCCGAGCCCGGCCTCCACCGGCTGAGCGAGGAGGCGGAGCGGGACATCGCCCGCCGGTTGCCACCCCGGCTGGCCAGCGCGGCCGAGACGGACCCGGTGCGGTTCATGCTCAGCGTGGAGATCTCCACGATCTACAAGCGCGACGACCGCACCCGCAAGGTGCACCACCTGATCTACCTGCCGGACCTGGACGCGGTGGCCCGGTTCAACGCGGCGCTGGGCCGGATCGGCAACCTCGGCTCGGACGGCCGGCCGATCCTCGGCCTGGACAGCCGGGACCTGCTGGAGATCACCCTGGAGGCGAGCGCGGACGGGTACCTGGTGCCCGCACACATCTGGACGCCGTGGTTCTCCGCGCTGGGCTCCAAGTCCGGCTTCGACGCGATCGCCGACTGCTACGCCGACCTGGCCGAGCACGTCTTCGCGGTGGAGACCGGGCTGTCCTCCGACCCGGCGATGAACTGGCGGGTCGGCAGCCTGGACCGCTACCGGCTGGTGTCGAACTCCGACGCGCACTCGCCGCCCGCGCTGGCCCGGGAGGCCACCGTCTTCGACTCCGGTCGCGACTACTTCGCGATCCGCGAGGCGCTGCGCACCGGCGACGGCCTGGCCGGGACGATCGAGTTCTTTCCGGAGGAGGGCAAGTACCACGCGGACGGGCACCGGCTCTGCGGCGTGAACTGGTCACCGGAGCGGACCCGGCAGGCCGGCGGGCGCTGCCCGGAGTGCGGCAAACCGCTGACCGTCGGGGTGCTGAGTCGCGTCGAGGAGCTGGCCGACCGGCCCGAGGGGCACCGGCCGGCACACGCGCGCGACGTGACGCACCTGGTGCCGCTCGCCGAGATCCTCGGTGAGATCAACAAGGTGGGTGCCCGGTCGAAGAAGGTCGAGGGCCGACTGCACGAGCTGGTCGCCGCGCTCGGCCCGGAGCTGGAGATCCTCACCCGCGCCCCGCTGGACGAGATCGGCCGGGTCGGTGGTGAGCTGCTCGCCGAGGGCATCGGCCGGCTGCGACGCGGCGACGTCCGCCGGGTGCCGGGCTACGACGGCGAGTACGGCGTGATCACCCTCTTCGACCCGGCCGAGCTGGGCGGATCGGGCGCGTCCGGCGCGCAGGAGACGCTGTTCGACGTACCCGTGCCGGCGCCGCGGCGGTCCCCGGAGTCGGCGGAGACGGCGAAGCCCCGGCGCACGACGGCGGCCGCGAAGGCCGAGCCGAGGCGGAAGCCCGCGCCGCCGCCGCCGATCGCTCCCCCGCCCTCGCCGCACGAGCCGTTCGAGCCGATGCTGGCCGGCATGGAGGAGGTCGGCACCGGCCTGCTCGACCGGTTGGACGCGATGCAGCGGGTGGCCGCCTCCGCGCCCGGTGGGCCGCTGCTGATCGTGGCCGGGCCCGGCACCGGTAAGACCCGGACGTTGACGCACCGGATCGCGTACCTGTGCGCGGAGCTGAACGTCTTTCCCGAGCGGTGCCTGGCGATCACCTTCACCCGGCGGGCCGCCGAGGAGTTGCGGCACCGCCTGGACGGGCTGCTGGGGCCGGTCGCCGAGGACGTCACCGTCGGCACGTTCCACTCCCTCGGCCTGGCCATCCTGCGGGAGAACGCCGAGGCCGCCGGGCTGCCGGCGGACTTCCGCATCGCCGACGACGCGGACCGGGCGGCGGCGCGGGCCGAGGCCGGCGACGATCCGGCCCACTACACGGCGCTGCTGCGCAAGCAGGACCTGGTCGACCTGGACGAGCTGCTGACCCTGCCGGTGGCGCTGCTGCGCGGGGATCGGAAGCTGGTCGCGCACTACCGGGACCGCTGGGAGTGGATCTTCGTCGACGAGTACCAGGACGTCGACGACGTCCAGTACGAACTACTGCGGCTGCTCAGCCCCGCCGACGGCAACCTCTGCGCGATCGGCGACCCGGACCAGGCGATCTACTCGTTCCGGGGCGCCGACGTCGGCTACTTCCTGCGCTTCTCACAGGACTTCACCGACGCCCGGTTGGTCCGGCTCAACCGCAACTACCGCTCGTCCGCGCCGATCCTGGCCGCCGCGGTGCAGGCCATCGCCCCGTCGTCGCTGGTACGTGGCCGTCGGCTGGACCCGGCCCGGCTCGACCCGGAGTCCCCGCTGGTCGGCCGTTACCCGGCAACCTCCGTCGCCGACGAGGCCGAGTTCGTCGTCCGTACGATCGACGAACTGGTCGGCGGGCTGTCCCACCGCTCGCTGGACTCGGGGCGGATCGACGGCCGGTCCACGTCGCTGTCCTTCTCCGACATCGCGGTGCTCTACCGCACCGACGCGCAGGCCGCGCCCATCGTGGACGCCCTGACCCGGGCGAACATCCCGGTGCAGAAGCGGTCCCACGACCGGCTGCGGGACCGGCCCGGCGTCGCCGCCATCGCCCGCGAGCTGCGGCACGCCGACGGGCTGGACGGGTCGCTGGCCGCCCGGGTCCGGTTGGCCGGGCAGGTGGTCGCGGACCGCTTCGCGGTGCCGACCCTCGACGGCGCCGGCACGGTACGCCCGGAGGACGTCCGCTCGGCGGTCGACCTGCTCACCCCGCTGGCCCGCCGCTGCGGCGACGACCTGGAACTGTTCCTCGGTCAGCTCGCCACCGGCGCCGAGGTGGACGCGCTGGACCCGCGCGCCGAGGCGGTCACCCTGCTCACCCTGCACGCCGCCAAGGGCCTGGAGTTCCCGGTGGTCTTCCTGGTCGGCGCGGAGGACGGGCTGCTGCCGCTGCGCTGGCCGGGCGCCGAGCCGGACCCCGACGCGGTCGCCGAGGAACGGCGGCTCTTCTTCGTCGGGCTGACCCGCGCCCAGGACCGCCTCTACGTCAGCCACGCCGCCCGCCGGGTACGGCACGGGTCGGAACGGGAGTGCCGGCCCTCGCGGTTCCTGGACGTGATCGACCCGGGGCTGTTCGAGCGCTTCGGGGAGGCGGAACCCCGCCGCCCGAAGGACCGCCAACTCCGCCTCATCTGAAGCTGCGGTGCAAGGAAGGGCACCTTCTTAACGCCTCGTGTATAGGAAGGGCCCCTTCTTAACCCGTGCTCCGCTCAACCGGCGTGGGCGCGGGGGCGGCGGGTGCGGGAGTGCGCGGGCGGGGGTTGCGCGGGCGTTCGGTGGTGACCACCAGCGCCACACCGGCGACGATCACCGCCCCGCCGAGCACCACCTGTGCGGTGATCGGCTCGGCCACCAGCAACGCACCGAGGGCCACCGCCACCACCGGGTTGACGTACGCGTACGTGGACACCAGCGAGATCGGCGCGTGGTGCAGCAGCCAGACGTACGCGGTGAAGGCCACCAGCGAGCCGGCGACCATCAGGTACGCCAACGCGAGCCACGATCGGGTGGACACGGCCGCCGGGTCGAAACCCCGGAACTCGCCGCGTCCGGCGGCCAGGACGGCGAGCAGCGCCGCTCCGGCGGCCATCTCGTACACCGTGGCCACGAACGGGTCGGCGGGCATCCGGAGGCGTCCGGAGAGGAACGAGCCGACCGACCAACTGGTGGCCGCGGCCACCACGGTCAGCGCACCGACGACCGGCACCGCATCCGATCCGCCCCGGGGCAGCACCAGGAGGACCAGGCCGGCGAAGCCCAGGGCCACCCCGACGAACGTCCAGAGCCCGGGGCGGTCGCCGGTGGCCGAGCGGAGCAGCACCACCAGCAGCGGCACGGTCGCGACCAGCAGCGCCGCGATTCCGGACGGCACCGCCACGCCGGGCGGGCCGGACTCGGCGAGCACCACCAGGCCGTTGCCGCCGGCCAGCAGCAGCATCCCGACCAGTGCGGCGGAGCCGAGCTGCCGCCGATCCACCCGCAGGGCGCCCGGCCCACGCCGCAGCCGCAGCACGACCGCCAGCACGACACCCGCGACGGCGAACCGGGCCGCCGCCGATCCGAGCGGCGGCAGCGTCTCCACGGTGATCCGGATGCCGAGATAGGTCGACCCCCAGAGGACGTAGACCAGCGCCAACGCGGTCCAGATCAGCGCGGGGGTGGCGGCCGGACGGCGCGGTGGGGCGTCCGGCGACCCGGAGCCTGCGGGGGGCACGGGATCTGGCACAGGTGAGCTCATCGGTCGTCCACGCTACGGTGACGAGGGGCTCGGCGTCCGGTGAGGGTGGCCGGCCTCTCACCACTCGTGCAGGAGGGCTGGCATGGCGAACTACGGACCACCGGGCGGCGGGGGCCCGGAACCGTGGCGGGGACAGCGGCCGGGCGACGCGTACGGCCCCTCGGGCGGCAGACCCGCCCCGGGCCGTTGGGACGACCCGAACGCCCCGGACCCGCAACGTCAGGGGGATCCGCGGGCCGGCCACGGTGGCGGGCCGTACGGGCCGCCCACCGGCCCCGATCCGCGTCCCGGCTACGGCGGTGGCCCCGGTCCGGCCGGTCCACCCGGGCCCGGTGACGCACCCCGATACGGCGGCGCACCCGGCTACGGCGGTCCGCCCGGTCCCGGTGACGCTCCGGGCTACGGCGGCGCACCCGGCTACGGCGGCGCACCCGGCCACGGCGGCAGCCCGGGCCAGGGCGGGGGCGCAACCGGCTACGGCGCACCCGGCTACGGCGGCGGTGCACCCGGCGACGGAGCGCCGGGCTACGGCAACGATCCGTACCGTACCGGCGGCTCGCCGTACGGCTCGCCTCCCGACGCCGGCGGTGCGGCGACCGCGTACGCCGGTGATCCCGTACCTCCCCCGGAGCGCAAGCGGTCGCGGGGTCCGCTGATCGCGGTGCTCGCCGCGGTGCTGGTCCTGGTCCTCGGCGGGGCGACGGCGCTCTACCTGCTCGGCCGCGACGACGCCGCCGCGCCCACCGCCGGGCCGACCGAGCCGGCGCCGGCCGCCGACGAGTCCAGCGAGCCGGCGGTGGAGCCGGAGCCGACGTCGACCGCACCCGCTCCGGAGTCGTCGGCCGATCCGCGGTTCGCCAAGGCGGGGCAGTGCGTCCGCAACGAGGGTGCCGCCGGCGGCAAGCCCAAGCTGCTGATCAGCGAGTGCGCGCCGAAGACGTACGAGGTGCTGCGGCGGGTCGACGGCGCTACCACCGGGGAGAAGGACGCCGCCTCGAAGTGCGCGAAGGTGGCGGGCTATACCAACTGGTACTTCTTCGACAGCGAGCTGGACACCCTCGACTTCGTGCTCTGCCTGAAGCAGCGCTGACCGTGGTACCCCAGGGGGAGAAATGACCACCAACGGAGCGCCCGGCCAGCCCGACGACCCCTACCGGCGTCCGTCCGACGATCCCCCGGTCGACCCGACCGCACCGCAGTGGGGCCGGCCCACCCCGGGCGTCGAGCCGCCGACCGCGCCGATCTGGGGTCCGCCCCAACCGCCGACGTCCGGTGCGGGTTACCCGCCACCGCCCACGTCCGGCGCGGGTTACCCGCCGGGCGGTCAGCCGGACGGGCCGGGTGGCTACCGGCCGCCGGGGCCATTCCCGCCGGCCGGACCGACGCCCGCGCCGGGCGCCGGCCAGCCCTGGGCGGTCCCGGGTGGGTACGGCACGCCCCCACCGCCGACCGGTGGCCGGCGTGGCGGCCGGATCGCGCTGATCGTCGGCCTGGTGGTACTGCTCCTGCTCTGCCCGTGCCTCGGCCTCGCCGGTTGGGCGGTCCTGTGGGCAGCCGGGGACGACGGGAACAGGCCGTCCGTCTCCGCACCGGTGCCCGGGGTGCCCGACACCTCCGGCGAACCGGCGGACCCGTCGCCCGCGCCGTCGTCGACCGCGTCCGGACCGGGTGGGGGCTACGGCCTGGACCTCGCCGCGGGCGACTGCGTGGTCAACGACGGCACCGAGGACGACGCGGAACTGCGCGAGGTGCCGTGTGGTCCGAACACGTTCGAGGTGCTGCTGCGCCTTCCGGCCACCACCGAGGGCGAACGGTGCGCGAGCCGGGCACCGGAGGCGACCGCGAACTACGTGCACGACAACCCGGTCGACCTGCTCGACTACGTGCTCTGCTTGAAGCGACGCTGATTGCCGAAACTAGGGCTGTCTAGCGTGGACGCTAGACAGCCCTAGTTTTGGGTCGAGGAGGGCTCGACACGCCGGTAGCGCCATCTACGGATATCTAGCCCGCCAGCTAGACGGCCCGATACTCTGCGATGCGTGGATCCGGTCCGCAACCCGTACGCGCCGGGCGCCGGCCAGCGCCCGCCCGAACTCGCCGGGCGGGGGCGCGAGCTGGACGTCTTCGACGTCGTGCTGGAACGGATCGCCCGGGGCCGCCCGGAACGCAGCCTGATGCTCACCGGCCTGCGTGGCGTCGGCAAGACCGTCCTGCTCAACACCCTTCGCTCGCAGGCCATCAACCACCTCTGGGGCACCGGCAAGATCGAGGCCCGGCCGGAGGTGTCGCTGCGCCGTCCGGTCGCCGCCGCGCTGCACATGGCGGTCCGCGAACTGGCCCCCCGGCACCGCGCCCCGGACCGGATCGACGCCTTCCTCGGTGTGCTCAAGGCGTTCGCCCAGCGTTCCGTGCCCACCGGCCGCACCGCCGCACCGAAGCTGCGCGACCGCTGGCAGCCGGGCATCGACGTGCCGGCGACCAGCGGACGCGCCGACTCCGGGGACATCGAGATCGACCTGGTCGAGCTCTTCACCGACGCGGCCTCGATCGCCGCCGACGTGGGCACCGGCATCGCCGTCTTCATCGACGAGATGCAGGACCTCGGCCCGGAGGACGTATCCGCGCTCTGCGCCGCCTGCCATGAGCTGTCCCAGCTCGGCGCGCCGCTCATCGTCGTCGGCGCCGGGCTGCCGCACCTGCCGGCCGTCCTCAGCGCCGCCAAGTCGTACTCCGAACGGCTCTTCCGCTACCAACGCATCGACCGGCTGGACCGGATCGCCGCCGACCAGGCGCTCTGCGCGCCGGCCGAGCGGGAGCAGGTCGAGTACGAGCAGAAGGCCCTCGACCTGCTCTACGAGAAGTCGGGCGGCTACCCGTACTTCGTCCAGGCGTACGGGAAGGCGACCTGGGACCACGCTCCCCGGTCACCGATCACCGCCGCCGACGTGCGGGTCGCCGCCCCGGAGGCCGAGGCGGAACTGGCGGTCGGCTTCTTCGGCTCGCGGTTCGAGCGCGCCACCCCGGCCGAACGCGAGTACATGCGGGCGATGGCGACGCTGTCCCTGGTGGAGGGGGAGGCCGACGGGGGTGGACGGGACGACATGGACGCCGCCGTGCCGACCGCCGAGATCGCCCGCGCGTTGGGCCGCAAACCGGCCAGCCTCTCCCCGGCCCGGGACGCCCTGATCAAGAAGGGCCTCATCTACTCGGGTGAGCGCGGCACCGTCGCGTTCACCGTCCCCCACTTCGGGCGCTACCTGCGCACCCAGCCGGCCTGACAGCCGGCGGGCTGGGATCAGACCTTGGACCAGGGGGGCGGGAAGACGACCTCGCCGCGGGGCGGAGGGCCCTCGCCGCTGGTCGTCGGAGGCAGCGTGAGGGCCTGCCACGGCTCACCCAGTCCGGACCAGGGGCTGGTCAGCCCCAACTCGTCGGCGCGGCCGAAGCCGAACCGGCGGTAGTACGCCGGATCCCCGAGGACGACGACCAGACGCTCACCCAGTTCGGTGGCCGCGTCGAGGGCGGCCTGCACCACCGACGTGCCGAGGCCGATCCGCTGCCGGTGCGGCGCGACCGCCACCGGACCGAGGGCCAGCGCCGGGGCCACGCCCGCGTCGGACGTCACCCGTACGCGGGTGAGCAGGGCGAATCCGACCACCTCGCCGCCGTACTCGGCGACCATGGCAAGAGGGGGCACCCAGGCGTCACTACCGCGTAATTCGTCGACCAGCCCCACCTCGGGCGGGGTGGTGACGTCGGGACGGGCGAAGGCCGCCGCGAGCACCCGACGGACAGCGCCGGCGTCCGCCGGGTCCTCCGGGCGGAGCCGCAGTGTGGTCACGCCGCGAACGTTACTCCGCGTGGCCGGTCCATCCGCGACGGTCGCCCGGCTCGGCGTGGCGCGACGTCAACGTCCACCGATCGGATCGGCGGTTGCGGGGGTAACGCGGGCCGCGACGGGGTATGACTGATCCATGACGCCTGTGCGCTCCCTCGCCCGTGCCATGCTGAGCGGCATCTTCGTGGTAAGCGGGGTGAGGAACTTCCAGAACCCCGGCCGGCTGGTGCCTGCCGCCAAGCCGGTGACGGACCGGGTGGCGCCCCTGTTGCAGCGGGCCCACCCCCGCATCCCCACCGAGACCGAGGCGTTGATCCGGGTGAACGCCGCCGTCCAGGTCGGTGCCGGCCTGATGTTCGCCACCGGGCGCCTCACCCGGCCGGCCGCGCTGGTCCTCGCCGGCACGCTGGTGCCGGTGACCATCGCCGGGCATCCCTTCTGGAACAACGACGACCCGGTGGCGCGCAACAACAACCAGATCCACTTCCTCAAGAACCTCGGTCTCTTCGGCGGTCTGCTGCTGGCCGCGGCCGACACCGAGGGTAAGCCCGGCCTGCGGTGGCGAACCGGTCACCGGATCGGCCACTCCCGACGTTCCGTCCAGCGGGCTGTCCGAACCGCCCGCCGAGAGGCCCGGATCGCCGTACGATCGGCATCGACGGCACGTCGACTCCCGGGTTGACCTGCGTCGATCCTCCCCTCACCGGTTCGCCACCCCCACCAAAACCGCGAATCCCCTGAACCACCCGGGACCAGTTAACGCGGTTGAAATGTCAAAAACTTGTGTGGGATCGGACACGGTCGCATAACGCGGGAGGCGCTGAGGTGGAGGACCGTTCTAGGCTCCGTGCAGGACCTGGACGGGTACGACGACATTGGTACGGGGGTGGCCACACCATGCCGACGACCGTCGGTAGACGGGTGGACCGCCTCGCCCCAGTTCGCCGCGTGACGAGTCAGATCGAACGCGGAACAGTCGTACGGATCGGTGTCGTCGCCACCGTCGTCTACGCCGCGTGGCTCGCCGTCGGAGCCTTCGGCCGGCCGTACAACTTCTTCGACATGAAGATCTACCACGGCGCGGTGGTGTGGTGGGCGAGCGGCCATGAGCTGTACGAGTTCATCGCGCCCGGCACCACCCTCGGTTTCACCTACCCACCGTTCGCCGGCCTGGTGATGCTCCCGATGGCGCACCTGCCGGTCGGGGTGGCCGGCCTGGTCAACGCGGCGGCCAGCATCGCCGCCCTGGCGGTCGTCCTGGCCGCGCTGCTGCGCCCGATCGTCGACCGACTGGGCTGGCCACTGTGGTTCACCGTGGCGATCGCGACGCCGCTGGCCGTGGCCATCGAGCCGGGCCGGGAGACGCTCGGCTACGGCCAGGTCAACCTGCTGCTCTTCGCGCTGATCATCGCCGACCTGGTCGGCCTGCGGTGGCGGGCCCGCCGGGGCACCCACGTCGCCCCGACCGACGGACTGCTGCTGCGCTTCGTCTACAGCGGCGCCTGGGCCGGGGTCGGCATCGGCCTGGCCACCTCGGTCAAGCTGACCCCCGCGCTGTTCATCGCCTACCTGATGCTCACCCGGCAGTGGCGGGCGGCGATGACCGCCGTCGGCACGGTCGTCACGGTGACCCTGGGTTCGTTCGCCGTGGTCGGCACGGAGGCCCGGGCCTACTTCGGTGGCGTGCTGTGGCAGACCGAACGGGTGGGCGCGGCCGACATGACGCCCAACCAGTCGCTGGCGGGTCTCCTGGCCCGCCTCTACGACTCCATCGAGACGCCGGGCCTGCTGTGGCTGTCGTTCGCGTTGTTGATGCTGGCGCTGGGCCTGTCCCGGGCGGCGAACGCGCGGGCCGACGGCGACGAGCTGACCGCGTTCACCCTGGTCGGTCTCACCACGAGCGTGGTCAGCCCGATCTCCTGGACGCACCACCTGGTCTGGGTCATCCCGGCGATCATCGTGCTGGCCGACGCGGCGATCCGACGCAGGGACGCCAGCCGGGGTCCCGCGTCGCGGCCCGGATACGGTGGGCTGCCCGGGGTCAACGGGCTGCGCCCGCCGATCTGGTATCCGACGTGGACCGGCATCCGGCACGGAGTCGCCGCGATCGTGCTCTACCTGCTGTTCCTGGTCTCCCCGATCTGGCCGTACGAGCACCAGCTCCCCGAGGTGTCGCACTATCAGGACGGCCTGTTCGGGGCGTTGATGGAGAACTCGCTGGCGCTGGCGCTGATCGTGCTGGTCGCCGCGCTGCCGTGGCGTCCGGGTGCGGAGCCCGCCTTCTACGCCGACCGGTTCGGTCGTACCCAGGCGCTGCACGGCCGGCGCTGAGGGTGACACCCAGGGCCTTCGTCGAAATCCTCGGTCGAGCCGAGGCGGAGTCCAGGCGGCGGTCCGGCAAGGCGGAGATTCGTCCGGATACCGGTGTCGTATCCGGACGAATCTCCAACGTAGCCGGTCGTCGTCTGGGCCCGCCGCAGGCCGGCCCGGGGCTTCGACACAGGCCCTACGGGCAGTTGACCCATTCCTCGGTGCCGTCGGCGAACACCTGACGCTTCCAGATCGGCAGGCGCGCCTTCACCTCGTCGACAAGCCGCGCACAGGCGGCGAACGCGGCGGCCCGGTGGGCGGTGCTGACCGCCGCGACCAGGGCCACGTCGCCGATGGCGAGCGGGCCGACGCGGTGCGACACCGCCACCGCGTAGACATCGGGGTCGGCGGCGATCTCGGCCGCCACCTCGTGCAGGATCCGTTCGGCGGTCGGGTGCCCCTCGTACTCCAGACTGGTCACCGGGCGGCCGTGATCGTGGTCGCGGACCACGCCCTGAAACGACACGACCGCGCCGGCCCGACGGTCGGCGACCGCGGCCTCGTGCGCGGCGAGGTCCAGCGGCCGGTCGGTCACCGTGCCGTGGACAGTGGTCGGCGCGGTCACCGGCCCCGCTCCCCGGGCAGCAACGGCAGCGGCACGACCGGCACCCGGTCGCCCGACGCGCCGGAGGTGCCGGGGCGGATCACCGCGAAACCGTCCGCGCCGGCCAGGCCGCGCAGCATCGCCGATCCGACGTGTCGGACCGGGTGGGCGGTGCCGGCGGCGTGGTCCACCCGGACCAGCGCCAGGTGCGTGTGGTCGCCCCGCCCGGGCACCGGCTCGGCCAGGGTGGCGTGCGGCAGCACCGGCATCGGACGACCGGCGAGGCCGGCGAGTAGCGGCGCGACCAGCGACACCAGGGCGACGATCGCGGACTGCGGGTTGCCCGGCAGCCCGGCGACGAACCGGACCCGACCGTCGGTGCCGACCAGCCGGGCCAGCAGCATCGGGAAACCGGGCCGCACCGCCACCGTGTTGACCACGTGGTCCGCACCGAGCGCCTCCAGCGCCGGATGCAGGTGGTCGACCGGCCCGTGCATCGTGCCGCCGGTGGTGCAGACCAGGTCGGCGTTGGTCAGCGCACCCCGCAGCGCGGCGACGTGCGCGGGCAGCGTGTCCGCCACCGGGCCGACCACGTCGGCCGCGCGCACCTGGCACCCGTAGCGCCGAAGCCACCCGGGGACCGCCGGCCCGAGCGCGTCGCGGACCCGTCCCGCGCCGGGCGGCCCGGCGGTCAGCAGCTCGTCGCCGAAGACCAGCAGCGCCGCGCGTGGCTGTCGCCGCACCCGCAGGCTGTCGTGCCCGCAGGAGGCGGCCAGGCCGATCAGCGCCGGGTCCACCGGCGTGCCGGCGGGCAGAAGTTCCTCATCGGCGTACGCCTCCTCGCCGGGCTCGCGCCACTCCGGCGCGGACCGCGGCGTGCCCTCGACCAGACCCTCGGGCGTACGCGTCGACTCCTCGATCCGTAGCACCGCCGTCGTGCCCTGCGGCACCATCGCGCCGGTGGCGATCTCGACGGTCGTCGAATCCTCGGCCAGCGGGGCGGGTGTGTTGCCGGCCAGCACCCGTCCGACGATCCGCCACGGGCCCGGACCGCGCACCGCCCAGCCGTCGACGCTGGAGGTCGGGAAGGCGGGCAGGTCGGTCCGGGTGGTCAGCGGCTCGGCGAGGGTGTGCCCGTCCGCCTCGGCGAGCGGCCGGGCCACGACGGGAAGCGCGGCGGCCAGACCGACCGCGTAGACCCGCGAGCGCGCCTCCTCCCAGCCCGCCGGCGGGGGCGCGGCGACGCGATCGTCGGCCGATGCGGTTTCCGTGCTCACCGGTCGAGCCTATCGGTGCGGTCCGACAGGCGCTTCCCTAGTGGTCGCCGCCGCGGAGCTGGTCGACGGCGTGGGTGAGGATCGGCCCGAGCACGGCGAGCCCGTCGCGGGCCCCGCCGGTCGAGCCCGGCAGGTTGACCACCAGGGTGCGGCCGATCACGCCGGCCAGCCCACGGGACAACGCCGCCGCCGGCACCTTGTCGCGGCTGTGCGCGCGGATCGCCTCGGCGATCCCGGGAACCTCGTGGTCGAGCAGCGCCCGGGTGACCTCCGGCGTGCGATCCGACGGGTTGATGCCGGTGCCGCCGCTGGTCAACACCACGTCCACCCCGTCGGCGACGGCCGCCCGCAGCGCCGCACCCACCGGATCGCCGTCCGGCACCACCACCGGGTCGTCCACCGCACAGCCGAGGTCACGCAGACCGGCGACGAGGAGCGGGCCGCTGGTGTCGGCGTAGACCCCGGCGGAGGCCCGGTTGGAGGCCACCACCACCCGCGCCCGGATCACGGCCGGTCCTCCGGGCGGCTCCACTCGCCGGTCTTGCCGCCGCTCTTGCGCAGCACCCGGACGGCGTCCACGCTGGCCGCGGGGTCGACCGCCTTGACCATGTCGACCAGGGCCAGCCCGGCGACGGCGACCGCCGTCAACGCCTCCATCTCCACGCCGGTGCGGTCCGCCGTCCGGGCCGTCGCGGTGATCTCGACCGTGTCGGCGGTGAGTGCCAGATCGACCGTGACACCGTGCAGCGCGATGGGGTGGCACAGCGGGATCAGATCCGGGGTGCGCTTCGCGCCCATGATGCCGGCCAGCCGACCGACGGCGAGCGCGTCCCCCTTCGGCAGACCGTCGCGCCGCAGCAGGTCCACCACCTCCGGGGTGGTGCGCAGACGCCCGGCGGCCACCGCCGACCGGCCGGTGACCTCCTTGGCGGAGACGTCGACCATCCGGGCCGCACCGGCCGCGTCGACGTGGGTGAGCTGTGCGGGATCGGTCACGGCCGCGAGCCTATCTTTCCGGTACGACGCACGAGCGGCGGTGTGGCTCGGGAGGAGCGGTCCGACCGGGCACGTCGACGTGCCGTCGTACGCCGCCCCTCCCTCGCCGACCCGCCGCCGAAGCCCGCTGGGGTAGACCCCGACGGCGGGCGTGTCGACGACCAAGGTCCTGAGCCCTCGTCGCAGGACCTCCCCCGATCGCCGTACCGCGCCACGCTAGCGAGCCCGGCGATAAGAAATCGATAAGCGCCGCGACAGCAGGTCAGGCGCACTCAGCCAGTCGCTTCGCCACCTCGAACCGCTCCGGCACGCCCATCCGGTCGAAGATCGCCAGGGCCCGCTCCCAGTGCCGCCGGGCCCCGACGGGATCCGTCCCGACAAACTGCCCGGCCAACCCGGCCAGCGCTCGCCCCTGCTCATAGGGGTGGGATATCCGTGTTGCCACACGCAGGGCTGCGTTGAACATCTCGACGGACCTCGAATCGTCTCCCGACCGCGCCAAGGCTCGCCCCAAATCGTTCAGTGCCGCTGCCTCCACATGCTGTTCGCCCGACTCGATTGCCAGCCGCAGCGCGAGTTCATGTTGTCGAGTGGCGGCGGAGATGTCACCGAGGCCGATCAACGCGACGCCGAGGTCATTTTGCACCTCCGCCTCGGCATACCGGTGACCTGTGCGGTCGCGCAACGACATCGCTGCGCGGAGCAGCCGGATCGCGGACTCGTAATCTCCCATTCTTGCCTTTATCGATCCGATGTGCCCCATGGCGTTCAGTATGTGAAAATAGTCTCGGTGTACTCGCCCCTTATACAGGTGTAGGCGATGAATGCGAAGCGCTTCCTTGTATCTGCCCAGACCGGCCAACGCGAGCCCCAGGTTAGCCAGGCCACTCGGCACCTCGTGATCACCGTATCCGCGTGGATCACGCAGCGCGGCGACGCCAACTGAGACCGCTTCTTCCAAATCTCCGCGGAGCCAGTACACGGCAGCAAGGTTCGCCCGGAAACGGAAGAGATTCGACCGGTTTCCCTGCTTTTCGCAGGCAGCGACGGCTGCGGTCAGATGCTTGAGGGCATCACCGTACTTGCCCCTTCGCACGTATGCAGACGCGATGTAGTTGTTCATCAACGCGATGCCGGTCAGGTCCTTTGACTCCTCGGCAGCTGCCAGCCCATGTCGATGACTCAGGACGATGTCGTCGAAGTAGGCACGGATGTAGGAGAAGCGCCAGATGGCCCGCGCCAGCCGCCAGGCGTAGAAGCTCCGGCCCTCCTCGTGCGCCGCCACCACGAGAGCAACGACATTGGACCGCTCCTCTTCCATCCACTCCGTTTTCTGTTCACCGAGCAGACCGGCGAGGTCGGTACGAAGAGGGGGCTCGGTCGGAACGTGGGCACGAAGTAGATCACCCTCAAGTGCATCGGCGGCATCGAGGCAGTCATGCAGAACGACGTCGAGGAGTTGTTCGAGCGCTCGCCCTCGCTCCTCCGCTGTGTCTATGTCCATCGACAGGTCGGCCGAGTATCGACGTAGGAGATCGTGCATCCGGTGACGTCCGCCCTGCACCGCCTCGACGAGGTGACAATCGATCAGTTCGTCGAGCACTCGCGCGGCGGTGGACAGGTCCGCTCCGAGGATCGCCGCAGCCACCTTTACCGTGAAATGCGGACCGGGGTGGACAGCCAGGAAACGGAACAGACGCCGGCCCTCCCAGCTCAGTGATCCGTACGACGTCGCGAACGCCCCGGCCACCGATCGCTCCCGTAGTGCGAGGTGCCCCAGACGGTCGGCGGTGTCGTCCAGCAACCGGGCCAGATCCCTGACCGTCCATGCGGGACGGTGCGCTAGCCGGGCACCGGCAAGCCGGATGGCCAGGGGAAGGTAACCGCAGCTCCGTATCACCATCGCCGCCGCCTCGGGCTCTGCCGATATCCTCTCTTTGCCAACTGCCGATTCGAGGAGAGCCAGCCCTTCTGACGGCCTCAGGACCGGGAGTAGCCACGGCGGGCTCGCGTCAACGCCGTCGAGCCTGCGACGGGTGGTGACGATGACCACGCTGCCTGGCTCCGACGGCAGCAGGGGATGAACCTGTTCACTGGTCGCTGCGTTGTCCAGAACCACGACACTTCGGCGTCGGGAGAGCTCTCGGCGCCAAAGTTCTGCGCGATGGTCCTGTTCGGCGGGGATCTGAGCGCTCGGTACTCCCAGCTGGCGCAGCAGAGTACCGAGTGCGACGACGGGATCGACCATCCCACTTGCGCCGTGTCCGCCCAGGTCGATGAAGAGCGCCGCGTACTGATGGTGACGCACCAGCAGACGCGCCAGATGCACTGCGGCTGTGGTCTTGCCACTTCCAGCCATGCCTTCGATGACGTGCACCGGCGAGGTGTGGACCACCAGATGTCGGGTCTCCGCTATCAGCTCGGAAATGAGATCTGCTCGACCGACGAAGTACGGCACCGGCCGGGGCAGCCAGTTAACCGCCGGTTCCCGCCTGACGGGGGCAGCGGTCCGGGAGTCACGTGTAGTAGCCGCCGTCCGGTGCTGTGGCACCGAACCGGCGGGGTGGGTCGTGTCCATGATGGTGTGGACTGCCCTTCGCAGCTCACCTCCGGGCTCGATGCCGAGTTTCTCGGCCAACGTCGTCCGCGCGGCCTCGAAGACGGCAAGTGCCCCCGCATGATCACCCTGGGCACGCAGCGCCCGGATGAGGAGGACGTAGGCAGGCTCCCGCAGGGGATCAAGAGCGAGGACCTCACGTACGGTCGGAACCGCCGATTCCGGACGCTTCAACTCGATTCTGAGCTCGGCCAACAGCTCCATGGCGCCCAATCGTTGCTCGTGTGCACCCGAGACACGAGCGCTGAGTGACGGACCCAGCGAGAGGCCCGCAAGCATGCGACCCCGCCAACGGTCAAGCGCTCGGGCTGTCAGGTGCTCGGCCTCCCGCAGGTCGCCACGCCGGGCCAGTTCCCGAGCCTCGGCGTACTCCGAGGTGAACTCCATCAGGTCAAGACCGGATTCGCCGAGCCCGAAGCGATAGCTGTCCCCTTCCTTGATGACGGCCTCTCTTCCCTGCCCTGCCCTCTTGAAGATCCGCCTGAGGTTGGCGGCGTACGTACGGACATTCGGGACCGCGGATCTCGGGGGTTGGTCCGGCCATAGTTCGTCCACGAGTTCGTCGACCGTCACCAGCCGGCCTGCGTGCACGGCCACCATCGCGAGGACCACCTTCTGCTTCGGCGTGCCGAGGGGCGGGCAACCTGCCTCCGCCCGGACAGCCAACTCGCCCAGAACCCTGATTTCCACCCGGCCCCCCGACTGTTAATCGGCCGCAGTTCTAGCAACAACCGAACGTTAGCGGAGGTTCACGGTAAACCGAACTACGGATACGGCAGAGGCGATAGGCCGCGACAATGAAGCAGCGGGACGCGTAAGCGACGCCGGCCGCCCCGCAAGGCGGCTCGGCGCGCCAATACGATCGCGCACAGCGTCCGTCGACAGCAATCCGCGAAGGAGCGTGGACAGAACGTCACATACACGTCGAAGGTTAGCTAATGTTGCGCATAGCGACATTTTCTTCTTCAAAAGATTCCTAGCCGCCCCTAGGCTCCCTTTCGGGAGCAAAACCCTCTGAGCGTTATCGCGGCGGGCTGGGGAGCGGGAGGAGATCAGCTATGTCTGCGCACGAATGGCAATGAGCAATTGTGGTCGACGCGTAGCCGCACGTAACCTTTGCACTGCTTAGTAGGGCAGAGCAGTCAGGGATGCGGTGACGCGAACGCGAGAAGGCAAGACAGAGGCCGAACGGCAGCTGAAGCTGCACGTCGGCCTCGTCTGCGTCGCGGCGACGGTCGCTGCCACAGTTGCCGTGCACCGGCTTACCCTGTTGGACCTGTCCAGTGACGACCTGGCACTCTCCGTCGCGTTGACGTCCATGGCCGCGCTGGGCATGGCCATCAAGTGGCGGGTCCGGATCCGCGCGACGGTCCACGCGATCTCCTGGAGTGAGACGGCGATCATCCTCAGCCTGTCCGTGGCACCGACCCCCCTGGTCGTCCTGACCACGGGATTCGGCGTGGCAGTCGCCTTGGCGGTTATCAAGCTATCCCGGTTGAAGGCAGCCTTCGGGGTTGCCAAGAGCATGTGCCTAGCGGCGGGAGCCGGCACCACCCTCACTATCCTCGGTTGGACCAACGACCTCGGTAACCTCACCCGGGCGATCAGTATGATCGCAATCGCCTATGCCGTGATCGTGGTGCTCGACGAGCTCCTGACGCTGCCGGTCATCGCCCGTGCGACCGGCACCGGCGTCGGACAGCTCTTTCGCGACGACCTGGGTATGCGGTTGACGAGCGCCATGGCGCGCTTCGTGCTCATCGTCATCACTTTGCTGATCCTGCGCGCCGATCCCCGGCTTCTCCTGGCGGTGCCTCCGCTCGTGCTCAGTCTTCATCTGCTCTATTCCAACCGGGTCAAGGCCCGTACCGAGCAGCAGGCGTGGCAGCGCCTGGCCCGCACCACCGACGCGCTCAACGTGGTCGACCTGGACGAGGTGCTCACCACCGCCGTCACCCAGGCCGCCGAGCTGTTCTCCGCCGACGAGGTGGAGATCGAGCTGCGCGATGGTGGCCGGACGGTCCGGGGCGGCGCCGGCGGCATCACCTACGACGGGCCGTCCGGTGAGCCGGACCCGGTGGACGGGACGGTGCTGCCCACCCCGCTGGAGGGGCACGACCGGACGGTCGACGTCGGGGTGCTGCGGTTGCGGTTCCGGGGCGCGGTGGAGCTGTCCGAGCGGGAGCAGTACACGCTGCGGACCTTCGCCTCGGCGCTGTGTACGGCGGTCCGCAACGCGCAGGCGTACGCCGAGTTGGCCCGCGTCGCCGACGAGCACGCGTACGCCGCCGCCCACGACGCGCTGACCGGGCTGGCCAACCGCCGGCACCTGCTGGAGCAGGGCACCGAGCAGTTGAGCAGCCGGCACGCCGATGGGGTCACCGCGCTGGTGCTGATCGACCTCAACCACTTCAAGGAGGTCAACGACACGCTCGGGCACGCCGCCGGCGATCAGGTGCTGATCCAGGTCGCCGAGCGGCTGCGCGCCGCCGCGCAGGGCGACGACCTGGTGGCCCGGCTGGGCGGCGACGAGTTCGCCGTACTCCTGCGGGGCCTGCCCGCCCCGGCGGTGGCCGCGCACCGGGCGGAGTCCCTGCTGAGCACGTTGCACGAGCCGTTCGACCTCGACGGCATGCGGATCAGCGTGGAGGCCAGCGGTGGCATCGCCGCCGCGCCCGCCACCGGCGGGATGGCCGAGCTGCTGCGCCGCGCGGACGTCGCCATGTACCAGGCCAAGCGGGCCGGACAGCGGACCTCCACGTACGCGCCCACCCGGGACACCGCGGAC
The DNA here is from genome assembly GCF_003626595.1 of Micromonospora endolithica. Taxonomy (GTDB): domain Bacteria; phylum Actinomycetota; class Actinomycetes; order Mycobacteriales; family Micromonosporaceae; genus Micromonospora; species Micromonospora endolithica. Next base: position 199,278 of record NZ_RBAK01000005.1, read on the forward strand.
CTGGGACGGCTCACCCTCGGTGGCGACCTGTCGCGGGCGGTCGCCGACCACGAGTTCACGGTGAACTTCCAGCCGATCGTCGACCTCGGCAGCGGCGTGGTGATCGGCGCCGAGGCGCTGGCCCGCTGGCACCACCCGACCCACGGCGTGATCGACCCGCTGCGCTTCCTGGAAGCCGTCGAACGGTCCGGCCTGCTCCCCGCCTTCGCGGAGGCGATCCTGGACCAGGCCCTGATCGCGGCGGGTAGTTGGCGGGACGCCGGCTTCGACGTACCGGTCGCGGTGAACGTCTCCCCGCGCAGCCTGCTCGACGCCCGCTTCCCCGGCTCGGTCCTGGCCCGGCTGCGCGCCCACGACCTGCCACCGGACCGACTGGTCCTGGAGCTGACCGAGACCCTCACCCTCAGCCAGCTCGACGTCGTCGACCGGGTGCTCAGCCGGCTGCGCGACGAGGGCGTACGGCTGGCCCTGGACGACTTCGGCACCGGCTACTCGTCGCTGTCCCTGCTGTCCCGCATCCCGGTGCACGAGCTGAAGATCGACCGCAGCTTCGTCGCCGCGATGGAGTCCTCCGCCGAGGCCGCCGCCGTCATCCGGTCCACCCTCGACCTGGGTCGCAGCCTCGACCTCACGGTCGTCGCCGAGGGCGTGGAGAACGAACCGCAGCGGCGTGCGCTCTGGGAGCTGGGCTGCGTGGCCGGCCAGGGTCACCTCTTCGCCCGACCGACACCCGCCGGGACACTGCTCGCCGCGTTGCGCCGGGGCTCCGGTGGCAGCCCCGGCGTCCTCGCGCCGCCCCTGCACGACAGCGGGTCGGTCATCCGGCTGGCCCCCGGCCGCCGCACCGCCACGCGGGGCCGCACCGATCGGCACCTGCCCGCCTGACCGCCCGCGGCGGGCCCGACCGCCACGATCAACCGTCTGCCAGACTGGCGCCGTGACCGCCCCCGCCCCGACCAGCCGCCACGGCTGGCGGTCCCTCGACGCCGCCGCCGGTGGCCTCGCTGTCGACCTCGGCCTCTACGCGATCTCCGCCGCCTTCGCCGCGGTCACCGCCGCCACCTCCACGCTCGCCCCGCACCGGGCCTGGGGTGCCGTCGCCGCCGTCGGCTACCTCGTCGCCGCGCTCGCCGTGACCGGCCAACTGCTGCTGCGCCACCGCGACCCCGGGTCCCCGCTGGCCGGCCTGCCGGCCCGCTGGGTGGTCACCGCGTCGGCCTGGACGGCCACCGCACTGCTCCCGGTGGTCCTGCAGAGCCTCCAGCGGGCCGGCGGACGGACCGACCGGGCACAGGAGGAGGTCGTCGTCGTCGAGGAGTCCGGACGGCGGCTCGTCGACACCGGCACCCCGTACCTCGGTCACGACGCCATCGCCGCCCTGCCCCCCGGCGAACAGCTCCTCGGCTACACCCCCTACCAACCGGGCATGGCCCTGTTCGGGCTGCCCCGTGCGCTGCTCGACACCGGGTTGACCGACGCACGGGTCTGGTTCGCGGTGGGCACCGCGGTCGCGCTGGCGCTGGCCGTACGCACCCTCCGGTCGACGCACCGGCCGGCCGGCGCACCCGCGACCGCGCCGGTGCTGCGCGGCGTCCAGGCCGCCACCGTGCTGCCGGTCTGCGCGCTCACCCTCGCCACCGGCGGCGACGACCTGCCCGTCCTCGCCCTGTGCCTGCTCGCCCTCGCCTACGCCGCCGTCGACCGACCCGGCCGGGCCGGCGTCGCGGTCGGCCTGGCCGGTGCCCTGAAGCTCTTCGCCTGGCCGGTCGCGCTCGTCCTCATCGTCTGGGGCCTGACCCGCCGCGCCGGTCTGCGCGTCGCCGCCGGTGCACTGGGCGTGCCCATCGCCGCCCTGCTCCCGGTGCTGCTGGTCGACTCCGACGCCCTGATCGAGAACGTGCTCCGCTTCCCCCTCGGCCTCGGCCTGGTCAGCAGCCCCGCGCAGTCACCCTTCCCCGGCCAGTTGATCGCCGCGAACCTGCCCGCCGGCCGCGCCCTCGCCGCCGGCCTGCTGCTCGCCGCCGGCCTGGCCATCGCCGTCCGGCTCGCCCGCCGACCGCCGCGCAGCGCCACCTCGGTCGCCCTGGTCTGCGGGTACGGGCTGCTCGCCGCGATCCTGCTGATGCCCTCCACCCGCTTCGGCTACCTGCTCTACCCACTGGCGTTCCTGGTGTGGGCGCCCGCCCTCGATCGCCCGGGATCCGGCAACCAGCGGGCGGAAACCCGCGACGGGGCGTAGACCTGAGGACATGACCACCTACCGAGACCGAGCCGAGGCGGGACGGATGCTCGCCGACCGGCTCACCGCCCTCGTCGGCGACCGGGACGCGATCGTCCTCGGCCTGGTACGCGGCGGCGTACCGGTGGCGGAGGTCGTCGCGGAGCGACTCGGCACCCCGCTCGACGTGCTGGTCGTGCGCAAGCTCGGCATGCCCTGGGCACCCGAGGTCGCCTTCGGCGCGCTCGGTCCGGGCGGCGTGCAGGTCCTCAACGACGCCGTCGCCGCCCGCCTCGACGCCCCGGCCATCGCCGAGGTACGCCGCCGCGAGCAGGCCGAGCTGGACCGCCGGGAGAAGCTCTACCGCGCCGGCCGCCCACCGCTCGACCTGTCCGGCCGCACCGCCGTGATCGTCGACGACGGCCTCGCCACCGGGGCCACCGCCCGCGCCGCGGTCCAGGTCGCCCGGCAGCTCGGCGCCCGCCGCGTCGTCGTCGCCGTCCCGGTCGGCGCCCAGGAGGCGTACGAGATGCTCGCCGCCGAGGCCGACCAGGTCGTCTGCGCCCAGCGTCCGCCGGAGTTCCTGTCGGTGAGCACCTACTACGACGACTTCCACGAGGTCTCCGACGCGGAAGTCGCCGACGCGCTCACCGCAACCGCCTAGCCGGAGCAGGTACCGTCGAGAGATGAGCCTCACCTGTCCCAAGTGTCACGGAGAAATGCGTCAGTACGAGCGCAGCGGCGTCGTCATCGACCAGTGCGGAGAATGCCGGGGGATCTTCCTCGACCGCGGCGAGCTGGAGAAGCTGTTCGAGGCGGAGGCCAACTGGCAGCGCCAGCAGAGCCCGGCTCAGCCCTCGCAGCCCGCCCACCAGCCGGGCGGACACCAGCAGGGCTACGCCCAGGGCGGCTACCCGCCGCCGCCCCCGCCGCCCGCCCCGCACCAGCCCGGCTACGGTGCAGTCCCCCCGCCGCCCCCGCCGGCGCACGGCTACCCGCCGGCCCCCGCGCCCGCCTACGGGCACGCGCAGCAGCACCACGGCTACCACGGCCACTACAAGCGCAAGAAGCACAAGGGCTTCCTGGACGAGATGTTCGGCTGAACCCGCTCCGCTGTTCCGGGCCGGCGTCGGCCGGCCCGGGACACCGCTCACCGTGCCGTCCGGCATCCGCTGTGCGAGGCTGCGAGGCATGATGTCCGGTGGCCACCACATCGCGTTGGCCCAGGCGTACGACGGCATCATCCGGGCCGTCGCCGACCTGGACGACAGCGACCTGCAACGCCCCACCCGGTGCCACGGTTGGCTGGTCGCGGACCTGCTGCTGCACGTGGTCGGCGACGCGCAGCGGGCCCTGGTCGCCCTGGCCAGCCCGGTGGACGGCCCGCCCGACACCGACGACGTCAGCTACTGGCGTGGCGCCGGGTCGGGCGACGACGAGGGCGCGGCCCGGCACGCCTGGTGGGTCCGCCGCTCGGCCGCCGCCTTCCACCGCCCCACCGGCATCGTCCGGCTGTGGACCGACACCGCGCCGGCCGCGGTCCGCGCCGCCGGCAACGCGGACCCGGACCGCTGCGTGACCACCCAGGGTCATGTGCTCCGCGTACGCGACCTGCTGGCCACGCTCACCACCGAGGCCGTCGTCCACCACCTCGACCTGGTGGTCGACCTGCCGGACGCCCCACGACCCGGCGCCGCCGCGCTGCGGGTCGCGGTGGCCACGATGGACGGCCTGCTCAGCGACGACGCGGTCCGGCCGGCCGGCTGGGACGACGAGGAGTACCTGCTCAAGGCCACCGGACGGGTGCCGCTGACCGACCACGACCGGATGGAACTCGGTGAGGTGGCCGGGTGGTTCCCGCTGCTGGGCTGAGGTCGGTCAGACGCCAGGCGGCTCGACTGTCGGAACCTGCAGGAAGGTGGACCGCTGGAGCCTCATCGCCTCCGACCGCCGTGGGCAGCACGGCAACTCTCCTGGTACGTGGAGCCCGTCGCACATGCCACATCCCGGACAGCGCTGCCGACCTTCACCTGTCAACGAGGGAAACGGTCCCTCGAGATCGCCGCTGCGACAGCCGCCTTGCGCGGCAGCGCGACAGCGGCGTCGGCATACAGCAAAGCCACGATCATCTCGGCTGGCCTACAGGTTGTCCCCACCGTGAAGATCGTCTTATGCGGTCGTACTGACAATCCGTCGATTCCCTGGCTTACCAGAAAAGCACGGAACGGATCGAGCAGTCGCCGACTGCCTACCAGCCTGAACTGCGGGAATGTCGCCGAACTTGGGGCGGGGCGTCGATAGATCCCCAGCGAGCCATCCCCGTCGACCACGCCGCGCCAGAAGTCACGCGATCCGGTCAGATGCTCGTCCACACGACCCTCGTATCGTCCGAGCGAGATGACCCGGTCTGCCAGCTTCTCCGAGCGGACGGAGAACTGACAGGAGCCGTGGGTGCGGCTCGGCGCCGAGATGCTGCTGCTGGATCCGAGGAACTGACGGAGGGAGACGAGATGCTCACGGTCGCGCGCGGCCAGTCCGACAGAGATCTGAGGCAGATGACCAGCACGGTAGGTGACGCATCCGTCCGCGAAGAGGAACCCAAGCCAGTAGCAGGCATCCGGCGTCAAGGAGTCGAACGCATCGTGCCGAAGGGTGTGGACCACCTTCCGAAGTACGACGCCACGGCGGATCAGAAGGCCACGCATACCCGGTTCTGTCAGACCGAACATCTTCGCGACCGCACTCACGGTCAGTCCCTCGGCGTACCGTTGGACGGCTTCCGCACGTTCCGGCTCAGCCAGTTTTGCGACGGTGCCCGGGGACGCCCCGTCGGCGGAGAAGGCCACGGATGGCCTGTCTGCTGACGCCGTAGGACTCCGCGATCCGGGTAAGGCTCTCCCCGGTTGCCGCCCTCCGAACGGCCTCATCAATCTCTGCCAGCGACAGACGAGGTTTAGCACCCCTCATACGATCGCCATGTCGACGAAGCGGGACAGGTGTAGCTGGGCGGCCACTGTCACAGTGTCGGTCGGTCCATTCCGATGCTTAGCAATTATAAAATCCGCCTCCCCCGCCCGGGGAGACTCCTTGTCGTAGTAGTCGTCCCGGTGCAGAAGTATGACAACGTCGGCATCCTGCTCAATTGATCCACTTTCGCGCAGATCGGACAACTGGGGACGCTTGTCGGTGCGCTGCTCCGGGCCACGGTTCAGCTGGCTGACCGCGATGACCGGGCACTCGACCTCCTTGGCCAGCAGCTTCAGGCCACGGGACAGGTCCGCGACCTCCTGCTGCCTGCTCTCGGTGCGCTTCGGTGAGGTCATCAGCTGGAGATAGTCGACGACGATCAGCTTCAGGTCGTGCCGCTGCTTCAGCCGCCGCGCCTTGGCCCGGATCTCCATCAGGTTCATGCTCGGCGTGTCGTCCACGAACAGTGGCGCCTCGCTGATCTCACCCATGCACCGGGCCAGCTTGGTCCAGTCGTCGTCGGAGAGCTGGCCGCTGCGCAGCACGTGCAGCGGCACCCGGGCCTCGGCGGAGAGCAGTCGCATGACGATCTCCACCTTGCTCATTTCGAGCGAGAAGATCGCCGCCGCCTGGTTGGCGCGAATAGCGGCATTTCGGGCAAAGTCCATACTTGCGGTCGATTTGCCGAGGCCCGGCCGGCCGGCCACGATAATTAACTGCCCGGCGTGCAGGCCGTTGAGCAGGCGGTCCAGGTCGGTGAAGCCGGTCGGCACCCCGGTCATCATGCCGCCCTGGGCACCGACCGCCTCGATCTCGTCGAGGGTGGGCTGGAGCATGTCGGCGAGGACGGCGAAGTCCTCGCTGACCCGGCGTTCGGTGACGTCGTAGACGGCCTGTTGGGCGAGGTCGACGACGTCGTCCACGTCCCGGCTGCCGCCGCTGTTGGTGCCGTAGCCGAGCTGCACGATCTTCGTGCCGGCCTCGACCAGGCGGCGCAGCACCGCTCGCTCGCTGACGATCCGCGCGTAGTAGGCCGCGTTGGCGGCGGTGGGCACGCTCGCGATCAGGGTGTGCAGGTAGGGCGCACCGCCCACCCGGACCAGATCACCGGAATCGGCGAGCGCGGCGGCGACGGTGATCGAGTCGGCCGGCTCACCACGCCCGTAGATCTCCAGAATGATGTCGAAGATGGTGGCGTGCACCGGCCGGTAGAAGTCGTTGGTCTTGAGGATCTCCACGACGTCGGCGATGGCGTCCTTGGACAGCAGCATGCCGCCGAGCACGCACTGTTCGGCGGCGACGTCCTGTGGTGGGGTCTTGTCGAACTGGCCGTCGCGCGGCGGCGGCGCGGACTGCTGCCCGCCGGAGCGCGGCTCCGCGCGCATGTCGTCGGTGACCGACACGGGTCCCCCCTCCACGCCGTCGGATGCTCGCCCCAAGCTCTACCGCCGGGGTGCGACAACTACGACCTGCCGGTCGATCGGGGGTAATCGCCCGGTCGGTCGGTGGCCAACCATACGGACTCCGAGGTCAGCGCCTCAACAGCGGCGGTGGACAAGCCTCGGGACAACCTGTGGACACGGTGGGCGTACGTGTGCGCAGTGTGTGCACAGGCTGTGGACAACCGTTGGGGAATTCTGGCCGATCTGTGGCCTGAGCTGGGGAAACGTTGTCCACAGTCTGTGGGGGAGAATATTTTGGTCAGACTCCGACCTCATTCGTCCCGTACTATCTCCCCCAACGGCTACACCTGCACAGCGGATTGCGCTTTCGGTTGAGAAGGGTCACGCTCCGGCCGTGAGACACCGGGACTGGGATCGCGGAGAGGATGGTCCGCGCGAGCGACGCACGGTCGCTCCCTGGGACGAGCCCGCCGATCCGCCTCCGGTCGATCGTTACGCGGCCGGCACCGGTGTCTACCGCACCCCGAGCCGCCGTCGGGCCATCGAACGCGGCCAGCAGGAGCCGGTCGAGGCGTACCTTCCCCGGTGGGCTCTGGAGTCCGGCGTACGCAGCGCGGACGGCGGCGGCCGGCACGCCGCCCCGGACGACGAGAACGACCGTGCGGACGACTACGAGCCGGAGCGGCCGTGGTCGGGTGGATGGCGCGGCACGGAGACCACCAGCACCTGGCGACGGGGTGGCGAGCCCGCGCGGCGGGAGCTGCCGGCGATCGGCGCGGCGCCGGCTCCGCTGCCCGAGCCGCAGTCGGACCACACCCGGGAATGGACCTTCGACCGCCCGCAGGACCAGGGTTACGTGGGCAGCCGGCGGGCTGACGACGGCCCGGTCTCCGGTGTCGCGGGCCCGCAGAGCCGTCCCCGACGGTCGCCGTCCCGCCAGCCCCAGGTGGTCTGGTCGGGGCTGGACGACGCGGACGAGGTGACCGGTGCGGTCGCGGAGGTGGAGCGTCCCACCCGGCGCAGCCGTCGGGTGGCGGAGGCGCCACCCGCGGTCGATCCCTGGGAACGGGGGGCTCGGCGATCGGCGGAGCCGGCGCCCACGCCCGAGGTGGATCCGTGGGACGCCTCCGGTGTGTACGCGTGGCGGCCGGCCGGGGAGCCGGACCGCTGGGACGGTTCGGTGGCGGGCTCCCGTTGGAACCGGCCGGACGACACCGGGCAGTGGGACCGCCCCGACGACACCGGACGGTGGGACCGGCCGGACGACACCGGGCAGTGGGACCGCCCCGACGACACCGGGCAGTGGTACCAGCCGGACGGCACCGGTCCGTGGGAGCGGGTCGACGACATCCGGCAGCGGGACGGGCACAGCGGCGACGTCGGATGGGACCGGGCGGCTTCGCCCCGCTCCGGTGGTGGATCGGGTCGGGGCTGGCCGGAGCGGGACGAGGGGTTCTGGCCGGGAACCCGGTTGGCGGGGGACGACCCGCGGTGGGTGGATCCGCCCTCGTCGGCGCCACGTTCGCCGGTGGTCGGCTACACCGCGCCCCGTCCGCGCGCCGCACCGCGCCGCCGACCGGAGCCGGTGGGCGGCGGCGCACGCGGCGTCGCCGCGGCGGGGGTACGGCGGCGGATCGATCCGGTGGGGGCGGGCGCCTGGTCGCGCCGTCTCGAGGACGACCTGCTCGACCCGGATCCGGGGGGTCCGTGGCGGCCGTTGCTCTACACGGCCGCCTGTTACCTGTTGCCGGCGATGGTCGTCTTCCTCTGGTTGCTGACGTTGGACGGTCAGGCGCCGGCTGGTTGCGTGACGGACATCAGCGGTGGCGGGTGCGACTCACCACGGTCGCGGGCGCTGGGATCGTTGGCGGAGGCCCTGCCGCGGCTCGGGCTGGCGCTGGCGAGCAGCCTGGTGGTCGCGTTGCTGCTGCGCCGGGTCGGTACGACGTGGCGGTCGGTCACGGTGGCCGCGGCGGCGGCGGTGGTGGGCGGTGGGCTGTCCACGGTGATGATCAGCGCGGTGACGGGTCAGCCGATCGGCTGACCGCACCGACCGGCGCGGGCGGGCGGGGGCATCGGCGACCTGGCCGGACCGCGACGGGTCGACGCTCGGGCGGGCGGAACAGCGAACAGGGCCCGCACCGGCGTGGTGCGAGCCCTGTCGATGGTGCTGGTGGGTGTCAGCCCTGGACGACGTTGAGGTCGAACGTGGCGGCCACCTCGGGGTGCAGCTTGATCTTCACCTGGTAGGTGCCGGTCGACTTGATGTGACCGGGCATCTCCAGCCGGCGGCGGTCGAGCGCGGGGCCGCCGGCCGCCTTCACGGCGTCGACGACCTCGGCCGGGGTGACCGAGCCGAAGAGCCGACCGCCGTCGCCGGCGCGGACCCTCAGGTTGACCTTGAGGCCCTCGATCTGCGCCTTGACCTCGTTGGCGTGCCCGAGGTCACGGATCTCCCGGGCCGAACGGGCCCGCTTGATCGAGGTGACCTGCTTCTCCGCGCCCTTGGTCCACGTGATGGCGAAGCCCTGCGGGAGCAGGTAGTTACGGCCGTAGCCGTTCTTCACCTCGACGATGTCGCCGGGGGTCCCGAGGCCGGACACCTCCTGAGTCAGGATGATCTTCATTTCGGTGCCTCCTCTCAGCGGGCCGTGGCGGTGTACGGCAGGAGCGCCATCTCACGGGCGTTCTTGACCGCACGGGCGATCTGCCGCTGCTGCTGCGAGGTCACGCCGGTCACCCGCCGAGCGCGGATCTTGCCGCGGTCGGAGATGAACTTGCGCAGCAGCGCGGTGTCCTTGTAATCGATATAGGTGATCCCGTCCTTGTCGAGCGGGTTCACCTTCTTCTTCGGCTTGCGAAGTGCCGCAGCCTTGGCCATTGACCTTGCTCCTGGTTTGCGATCGCGGGCGCTCGGCGCCATTAGAACGGGGGCTCCTCGTCGAAGTTGCCGCCCGAACCACCGCGCGAGGGAGCCGGCGCAGCCGAAGCCCAGGGGTCGTCGAAGTTGCCTCCGCCGCCACCCTGGCCACCGCCACCACCGGAGCCGAAGCCTCCGCCGCCGCCACCGGAGCGCGACATCTTCTGCACCTTCGCCGTGGCGTAGCGCAGCGACGGGCCGATCTCGTCGACCTCGAGCTCGATGACGGTGCGCTTCTCACCCTCGCGCGTCTCGTACGACCGCTGACGCAGCCGACCCGAGACGATCACGCGGGCGCCCCGCTGGAGCGACTCGGCGACGTGCTCCGCCGCCTGCCGCCACACGGTGCAGGCCAGGAAGAGCGGCTCGCCGTCCTTCCATTCGTTGGTGGTCTTGTCCATGAACCGGGGCGTCGAAGCGACCCGGAACTTGGCGACCGCCGCACCGGACGGGGTGAACCGCAACTCGGGGTCATCGGTCAGATTGCCGATGACCGTGATGGTGGTGTCTCCTGCCATGACCATCTCCTCGCGCACTCATCGTTGCGCCGTACAGACTCTCAGAGCCGTGTGACAGTGCCGATGAGGCTGATCCGGGCGAACCGGGGTTTGGATGCTCAGCGCATCTTGGACGCTTAGCGCATCTCCGGCCGGATGACCTTGGTGCGCAGCACGGACTCGTTGAGTCGCAGCTGACGATCCAGCTCGGCCACCGCCGCAGGCGTCGCCTGCAGGTCGATGACGGCGTAGATGCCCTCGGTCTTCTTGTTGATCTCGTACGCGAGGCGCCTGCGGCCCCACACGTCGGTCTTCTCCACCGAGCCACCCGCGGTCCGGATCACGTTCAGGTACGTGTCGAGCGACGGGGCGACGGTGCGCTCCTCGAGGCTGGAGTCGAGGATCACCATGACTTCGTAATGACGCAAGACGTGCTCACCTCCTGTGGGCTATGCGGCCACGGTCCTTCCGTGGCAGGAGGTCGTGCGTCGTGGCCCGCGCCGGTGCCCGGGGGAACCCGGCCGGACGCGGACAACCGGACCAGGATACCCGGTCCGGACGATCATGCCCGCGCAGGTGGGAGTCCCCCTCCGGGTACGCGGCGACGGGGGCCCACCTCGACGTCGCTGTCGAAGCGGGCCCCCGTCACCACGAGGCCGCGGGGCGTCCCGTCCGCATTCCTTGGGTGGGACCTGGGGAGGAACGACCACACCGATGAGGTTGGACAACGGACGCCCCGCGGAGCTTTATCATGTTGTGATTTGGACACTATCCCGACTCTTGGCGCCTTGTCGGAGAAACCGGAAAATTGCCGACAAAAGTTTTCGTCGTCGCGCTCGCCCGGGAGTGTCGCGAACCCGCCGCACCGGGCCGCGCGGCGGGCGTCGCCTCCGGACCGGATCGGCGGCCCTGCCGGCGGCCGGGGCGAACCCGGTGCCGTTCCCGGTGCGACCGACCGTCGATCCCACCTTCTCAACGAACACCGCGGCGCTCCGGTGACGGATCCGGCGACCCGTGCCCCGCCGTCGATCCGTTCGTCAGGGACGGGACGTAGGCTCGCCTGCATGCGCATCGGAGCACACGTCGATTCGACCGACCCGCTGGCGGAGGCGAGCGCCAGAGCGGCCGAGGCCGTGCAGTTCTTCCTCTCCGACCCGCAGGGCTGGAAGGCCCCGAAGCCGCGCGCGGACGCGGACCGGCTGCGGGCCGCCGAGGTGGACCTCTACGTGCACGCGCCCTACGTCATCAACGTCGCCACCCTGAACAACCGGATCCGGATCCCGAGCCGCAAGCTGTTGCTGGCGCACGCCCAGGCGGCCGCCGCGATCGGCGCCAAGGGGCTCATCGTGCACGGCGGCCACGTGAGCGCCGGCGACGATCCCGCGGTCGGCTTCGACAACTGGCGCAAGACCTTCGCGTACGCGGCCGACTCGGGTGGCTTCGGGGTGCCCGTCCTGATCGAGAACACCGCCGGCGGTGACAACGCCTGCGCCCGGCGGCTCGACGCCCTCGCCCGGCTGTGGGACGCGCTGGGCGACCACGAGGTGGGCTTCTGCCTCGACACGTGCCATGCGCACGCCGGCGGGGAGGATCTGCTGGGCCTGGTCGACCGGGTCAAGGCGATCACCGGGCGGATCGACCTCGTGCATGCCAACAACTCCAAGGGCGCGTTCAACTCGGGTCAGGACCGGCACGACAACCTGGGCGGGGGCACCATCGACCCCGACCTGGTGGTGGCGGTGATCCGGGGCGCCGACGCGCCGGTCGTCGTGGAGACGCCGGGTGGCGTCGACGGTCAGGGCGCGGACATCGCCTTCCTCCGCGAGCGGCTCGGCACGGAGATCCGCACGGCATGACCACCGACCAGCCCGCCCGCCGCGGCACCACCGCCCCGAGGACCGACGCCGGAGGGCGGACCGCTGCCGGCGGTACTCCGGTCGCCGCCACGTCGGCCGACGCCGTGGCCGAACCGGACGACGCCGCGCGGAAACCGGCCAGCACCGCCGAGCAGCCGACCGGTGCCGCGCGGAGACCGGCCAGCACCGCCAAGGAGCCGACCGCCGCGAACGAGGCGGCCACCGCCGCGAAGAAGGCCGGCCGGAACGGCGCCGGAAAGCGGGACCGCCGCGGGACGACCACCGCCGGCAAGCCGAGCGACGCCGCCAAGCCGGGTGAGACCGCCAAGCCGGATGAGACCGCCAAGCCGAGCGACACCGGCGCGCCCGGATCCACCGGCAAGCCGACCGCCGCCGGCAAGGCCGAGACGTCCGGCGAGACGAGCGACACCGACAAGCCTGGTGAGACCCCGAAAACCGGCAAAACCGGGACGGCCGGTGACGCGGACGAGGCCGCCGGGAAGGGTGCCGGCGACGGTACGGAGGACAAGGACCCGTTCGTCGCCTTCGCGCCCGCGCCGGAGCCGGTGCCGTCGCGGCCCCGCCGGATCGCGCGGGCCGCCGGGCGGGTGCTGGTTCACGAGTGGAGCCTGGCGGCCTACGGCGCGCTGGCGCTGGCCGTGTTGATGACCTGGCCGACGTTGCGCTACCCGAGTTACACGTTGCCGCAGGACTACTGGGACCCGAGCCTCCAGGCGTGGCAGATGGCCTGGTCGGGTCACGCCCTGCTGACCAACCCGGGGCTGCTGTGGCAGGCCAACGCCTTCTTCCCGGAGGCGTGGAGCTTCGCCTTCTCGGACACCCTGCTCGGCTACGCCCCGGCCGGGATGATCGGCACCGGCCCCGAGGCGGCCGTACTGCGCTACAACATCATGTTCGTGCTGGCGCACGCACTGGCCACGTTCGGGGCGTACGCGTTGGCGCGGCAGCTGGGTGCCGGCCGGATCGGCGGCGCGGTGGCCGGGGTGAGCTACGCGTACGCACCCTGGCTGCTGGCCCAGGCCGGGCACCTGCACGTGATCTCCAACGGCGGCATCCCGTTGGCGCTGGCCATGCTGGCCCGGGGGCACGGCTGGTCGTTGCGGCACGGTTACCGGCCGGAGCGCCGGCACGACGGCTGGGTCTACACCGGTTGGCTGGTGGCGGCCTGGCAGCTCAGCCTCGGCTTCGGCATCGGCCTGCCGTTCGCGTACTTCCTGGCGGGGACCGTGCTGGTCGCGGCCGTGACGTGGTGCCTACGGCGGTGGGTGGTCCGGCCGGTGAAGCGGCCGTTCGGCACCCGGCTGCTGGTCGCGGACCTGGTCGGCGGGGCCCTGTTCGGCGGGATCGGCGTGCTGCTGGCGATCCCGTACTTCAAGGTGGCGGAGCTGCACCCGCAGGCGGAACGCTCGGTCGGTGACATCGCCCTGTTCTCGCCGCCGGCGAGCGGGTTCCTGACCGCGCCGGGCGAGTCGCGGGTGTGGGGTGCCCTGCACGAGGGGGCCCGGGCGGCGCTGCCGTGGCATCCCGAGATGACCCTGCTGCCCGGCTATGTGCTTTACGCGCTCGCCGCCGGTGGTGTGTTCTTCTCGGTGTGGCGGTTGCGGCACCGGCTGCTGCTGCTGGCCGGCGTCGTGGTCACCATGATTCTCGCCATGGGGACGGAGTTCTTCGGTGGCACGTTCACCTACGTGCCGCTGTTCGAGCACCTTCCCGGCTGGAACGGCCTGCGTACCCCGGGTCGGTTGATGCTGTGGAGCACGTTGTTCCTCGGTCTGCTGGCGGCCGGCGCGGTGAGCGCGTTCGCCGCGCGGGTCCGCGAGATCTCCGCCGAGCGCATCCCCTCGTGGCCGAGCCCCTGGCTGCGGGCGGCCACCCTGCTGCCGCTGGTGCTGGTGATCGCCGAAGGGCTCAACACCACGCCGCACCCGGTGGTGCCGGCGCAGCCGGCCGCGATGCGTACCGTGGACGGCCCGCTGCTGGTGCTGCCGAGCAGCCAGAACCTGGACCAGCCGGTGATGCTGTGGTCCACCACCCACTTCCAGGACATCGTGAACGGCGGCAGCGGTTTCACGCCGCGGCAGCTCGACGACGTACGTCGGGTGACGATCGCCTTCCCGGACCAGACCAGTGTGGACTTCCTGCGGGTCCTCGGCGTCCGCAACGTGCTGGTGATGCGCGACCAGGTCGCCGGCACGCCGTGGGAGATCAGCATCGACGCGCCGGTGGACGGGCTGGGCATCACCCGCGAGGAGATCGGCGAGGTGGTCGTCTACCGGTTGTGAGCCGGTCAGACGGTGACCGGCTCGGGTGACGGCTCGCTTGTGGTCTCTCGTTTCCGCCATCGGTGCAGCCATCCGACGTCCGGCGCGCCGTCGAGGACGCCGCCGTCCGGATCGTCGTCGTAGGTGGCCCGCACCGCGTCCTCCTCGGGGTGCAGGATCTCCCGCACGACCAGCACGCAGAGCAGCACCACGGTGCCCAGCCGGAGCGAGGCGGCCAACACGAACACGCCCTCCGGGAAGACCGGACGGCTGGTGGCCGCGCCGAGCAGCTCGCCGTAGAAGGCCGCGAAGTAGCAGACCTCGGCGACCTGCCAGGCGAGGAAGGCGCCCCACTTCGGCCGGGCGAGCACCACGAGCGGCAGCAGCCACAGCACGAACTGCTGCGACCACACCTTGCTGAAGATCAGGAAGGCGGCGACCACCAGGAAGGCGAGCTGGGCGAGGCGCGGCCGGCGCGGCGCCATCAGCGCCAGCGCGGCCACGCCCAGGCAGGCAAGCCCGAAGAGGGCGTACGACAGGTTGTTGAGCACCGGGATGTTGACGTTCAGCCATTCGAACGGCCCGAGGTCGGCCGGGTCGCCGCTGCCGGTCTTCCCGTCCAGGTAGCGGCCGATGTACCAGAGCGTGCCCCAGTCGATCGGCCGCTCGGTGTTCAGCTCGAAGAAGCGGTCCCAGTTCTCCCGGTAGGTGGTGGCGGCGTGCAGGTTCACCAGGACCAGTGACGCCAGCGCCGCCCCGATGGCGGTGAGGGCGGCCCGGATCCGACCGGCACGAAGGGCGAGCACCAGGATCGGCCCGAGCAGGAACAGCGGCCACATCTTGGCCGCCCCGGCCAGGCCGAGCAGTACGCCGGCGGCCAGGGGCCGGCTGCGGGCCCAGGCGAGCAACCCGAACGCGGCCAGGCCGATGGCCAGCAGGTCCCAGTTGACGGTGGCGGTGAGCAGCAGTGCGGGGGCCAGGGCGAACAGCGCGGCGTCCCAGGGTCGTCGGCGGCGCAGGGCGAGGAGCACCGCGACGGTGGCCACCGCGAGGGCGCCGAGGACCAGGACGTTGGCGTTGTAGAACCACTGGCCCTGGTTGATCGACGGGTCGTCCACGCCGAGGGCGTGCACCGGCAGCCCGAGCGCGCCCATGAAGTAACCGGTGAGCACCGGGTACTCGACGGGGTGGTCCCGGTAGGGGACCTTGCCCTCGTTGAGGCCCTCGGCGTAATAGAGGGCCAGCACGTCGGTGTAGCAGAACCGGTTGTACTGCACGTTGTTCTGCCAGGCGCCGTCCTGGCAGGGCGACTTCTGCACCCAGTGCAGCGCCAGGGTCAGGCACACCAGGGCCAGGACGATCCGGCTCGCCGTCCAGAACCGTCGTTCCCGGCCGGCGGGCCGGTCGAGGGCGGTGGCGTGGTCGCCCAGCGGGCCGCCGATGACCCCGGACAGGCCACGGACGAAGCCGTCGGATCGGGACGGGTGGTCCGCCGCACCGGTGTCGTCGATGCCGCGCGTCGACTGCGTGCTCATGAGGGTGCATCCTGCCGTACGCCGGGGGTCCCCGTCCCGTCCCGACGCGAAGATGCCGGTACGCGAGACGCCGCCGGCGCCCGGAAGTGGTGCTCTCCGGGCGCCGGCGGCGGTCAGGGTCGATCAGCCGCGTACGCGGGGTGGGCTGGTCGGTAGCACGCCGCCTCCGCCACCGGGCCTGGTCGGCTCGGTCGGTAGCTGGCCGCCGTTGTTGTTACCCCCGCCGTTGTTTCCACCGTTGTTGCCGCCGTTGTTGTTGCCGCCGTCCGGGCAGAACAGTTCGAGCGGACCGCAGTTCGGCTGGCCGGGCAGGCCGGGCTGGCCCGGTGCGGGCGGCGGCGGCTCGACGGGCTTGACGCCGTTGCCGCTGTCGTCCTTACCCACATTGGCCGCCGGCGGGAAGGGGAGCTTGTCCTTGCCCTTGAGCGCCTCGTCCATGAACCGTTCCCAGATGTCTCCGGGCAGGTTGCCACCGCTGACCTTGCGCTTGTCCTTGAGGCGCAGCGGCTTGCGCTCCTGCACGTTGCCCACCCAGACGGCGGTGGCGATCTGCGGCGTGTATCCGATCATCCACGCGTCGCCGTTCTCCTCGCTGTTCTCCTTGAGCTCCCAGGTGCCGGTCTTGGAGGCCGCCTTGCGACCGTCGTCGAGCCGGTGGTCCACCTGTCCCGGGTAGCGCTCCAGCACCGAGGTCACGTCGGCCACCACCTTCGGGTCGATGCGCTGCTCGGTCTGGAGCTTCTCGGTGACCAGCTGTCGCCACTTCCCGGTGTTGGGGTCCTGCTTGTGCACCGAGTAGAGGAAGTGCGCCTTGTTGTACTTGCCCTGCGCCGCGAAGGTCGCGACGCCGTTGGCGTGGTCCAGCACGGTGATCGGGTACTGGCCGTAGCCGACGACGTGGAAGAAGGGATCCGGTGCGATCTTCTTCGGGTCCTCCTTGGTGAGGTCGTAGCCCTTGGGCGGGTTGGTGTCGGAGCGCCACATCATCGTGACGCCGGCCTTTCTGGCCATGTCGACGACCTTGTCCGGGCCGATGTCCTCGGTGACGTAGTAGAAGGGCACGTTCAGCGACTTCAGCGTGGAGACGGTCAGCGAGCAGGAGTCACCGCAGGCGGGGTTGTCGTCGCCGGCGTTGCTGACCTTGAAGGTGCCCGTAGGCTTGAACGCCTTGCCCTTCCAGACCGACTCGAGGGACTTCTCCGCCTGGAGCGCCGCCGCGAGCGTGTAGATCTTGAAACTCGACCCCGGCGGGTGGCCACCGGTGACCGCGCCGGTGGAGTCGGTGTTCTTGCCGGCGTAGTCGGTGCCGGTGCCGTTGTCGCCACCGTAGTAGGCGAGCACCCGGCCGTTCTGCGGGTCGATCGCGACCACCGCGGCCATCAGGTTCTTCGGCTGGCCGGCGAGCTCGGAGCCCTTGGTCTTGCGCTGGGCCGTCTCCACCGCCGCCGCCTGGATCTTCTTGTCGATGGTGGTGCGGATCCGGTAGCCGCCCTCCATCAGCGCCTGGGAGCAGAGCGGCTTCTTCTCGGTGACCTGCGCCTCGCTGTCGACGCAGATGCCCTTGTCCCGCATCTCGGCCTTGACATAGTTGATCACGTTGCCGTACGGCGTGTCGACGCCGAAGTCGACACCGGTGCCGTTGGTCTTCTTGATCTCGGTCGGGTACTCGGTCGGTGCCGCCGGTCGTCCGGCGGCGTTCAGCCAGCCTTCCGCGATCATGCCGTTGATGACGTACTGCCAGCGCGACTGGGCGTCGGTCGGGTTGACCGAGGGGTCGTACCCCCGGTGCGTCGCGGTCGCCTGCGGCTGCTTGATCAGCGCCGCGAGGACCGCCCCCTCGGCCACCGACAGGTTCTTCGCCGGCTTTCCGAAGTAGGTGTTGGCCGCCGCCTCGATGCCGTACGCGCCGCGTCCGAAGTAGATCACGTTGAGATAGTTCTCCATGATCTTCTCCTTGCTGAACTCGTCGTTCAGCTTGGAGGCGAGGATCGCTTCCTTGACCTTCCGGGCGTACGTGTCGTCCTTCAGGTTGTCGTAGGCGTTGCGGGCGTACTGCTGGGTGATCGTGGACGCACCCTGCTTGTCGCCGCCGGAGAGGTTGTTCCAGGCGGCCCGCGCGATGCCCTTGTAGTCCACCCCGGAGTGCCGGTAGAAGTTCCGGTCCTCGGCCGCCGCGACCGCGTCCCGTACGTGCTGCGGGATCTGGTCGATGGTGACCAGCGTGCGGTTCTGCTCACCGACCTTCGCGATCAGCGTCTTGTTGTCGAACGCGTACAGCGACGTCGCCTGGGGCGGCGGGGTGTCCTTGGGCAGCACCACCTTGGTCGAGTAGTAGGTGAAGCCGACCACGCCGATGCCGGCCAGCATGATGAACACCGCGAACCCGGCGATCAGCATGTTGACCCGCTTGCGCTTCTTCGCCCGGGCCACCGCGTCCGGGTCACCGGCACCGCGACCGGCCCGACCCGGGCCGGTCGGCCCACCGGGGCCGCCGGGGCCACCCGCCGCGCCGTAGGCCGGCGACACGCTGGCCCGGGCCACCGACGCGCGGCCACCGACCGCCGCCGAGCCGACGCTGGCCCGGCCGGCGGACGCGGAGCCGACGGACGCGGCACCCACCGAGGCGGCACCGACCGACGCCCGTCCGGAGGGCCCGCCGACGGGGGACACCGGCACCGAGGCCCGTCCCGCGCCGGCCCGGCCCGCCGCGGCACCGGGGGCCGGGGAGACGGGAACCGAGGCGCGCCCAGGTCCGGCGCGCCCGACCGAGGCGGAGCCCACCGACGCGGAGCCCACCGACGCCGAGCCGGCGGCACCACGGCCGGGGCCGGGCACCGAGGCGGAGCCGGCGACCGAGGCACGACCGCCGGCGGCACGCGGCGCGACCGGGGCACGACCGCCCGGGGCCGCCGCGTCGTCGGCGGCCGACCAGCCGGCCGCCTGCCCGTCCGGGCCGGAGCGTCGGTACGCGTCGTCGGCCCGCCCGGGGTCACCGTGCTGGCCCGGGATCTGGGCCCGCCCGCGCGAAGAACTGGGATCGCCGTACGAGTTCATTCCTCACACCCTGCCGGTCGCGGTGGAGCGCGGTCGCGCGGCCACCGGGTTGCCGTGAGTTGAGACACCCGTCGTCGCCGCGTGGATCCGCCGGGACACAGGTGTCAGTTCTGAATCAATCGGGCTAATCAGACCAACGAGCCGTCGGTCGACCCGGGCGTGCACACGCTGGCCGGGGTCAGCCGATCGAGCTGGGATCACCGTTGAGCCTCTCGCCTTCGCCGTCCGACGGACGCCGCCGAGGTGGCCGCGCCACCCACCGCGCCCTGGTCCGGCCCGTCCTCGGCCAGCCCGTCCCGCCCGAGCAGGTACTGCTCGACGAGATGGTTCCAGTCACAGCCGAGACACACCTCCACCACGAAGACCTGGAACTCACGCAGCGTCATTGCCAGCACGGGCAACTCCGCCAAGGTCCGGGCCTGGCCGGCGGACTGCTTGAGTTCGTCCCCGTAAATGTAGTGGACGTGGGTCAGGTTCTCACTCCGGCAGATCGGACACCGGTGGTCGGTCGGCTCGCCGTGGAAGCGAGCAGCGTTCTTCAGGTACGGCGAGGCGTCGCAGACGTCGTAGGTGCCGACCCGTCCCGCGTGAAGCTCACGCAGCACTGCTCGCTTCTGGAGCGAGTAGTCGACGACCTGACGAGACGTACGCATGCGGAGAAGGGTACGCGGTCTGATCCGGCGGGGCGACCACGGTGACGATGCGTGATCGCAGGAACCCGGAACGGGGGTTTGCCCTGATCACCGCGATCCGCTAGCGTGCGATGTATCGGTCCGATACATCGCGGTTGGTTGGCACTCCGCGCACAGGGTAAAGGAAGGATGGCCAGTGCTCGAACTCGCCATCCTCGGCCTGCTCCAGGAGGCCCCGATGCATGGCTACGAGCTGCGCAAGGAGCTCACCGCCAAGCTCGGCGCGATCCGGGCGGCCATCAGCTACGGCTCGCTCTATCCGACCCTGCGCAGGTTGCAGGCGGCGGGGTGGATCGCCGAGGCCTCCGAGACGCCCGCCACTGTCGAGGAGGTTCCCGCACTGACCAGCCGGCGTGGCCGGGTGGTCTACAAAATCACCGCGGAGGGCAAGGAACGCTTCGCCCAGCTGATCGCGCAGGCCGGACCCGAGACGTACGACGACACGGGTTTCGGTGTGCACTTCGCGTTCTTCGCCCGGACCGACCAGGCGACCCGCCTCCGCATTCTGGAGGGTCGCCGCCGCAAGATCGAGGAACGTCGCGAAGGGCTTCGTGACGTGCTGGGCCGCGCGGCCGAGCGCCTCGACGCGTACACCCTGGAACTGCAGCGCCACGGCCTGGACGCCTGTGAGCGCGAGGTCCGCTGGCTGGAGGAGCTCATCGCCAACGAGCGCTCCGGCCGTGCCCCGACGGTCCCGCAGCCCGGGACGGCCGGTGGCCGACGAGATAACGACAGCCCGCCTCCGCCTGGAGAGACCAGGAAAGAGCGGCCGTGATGAAGAAGAAGGAGGCAGACGCTATGGGCTCCGTCCGCGTCGCCATCGTCGGTGTGGGTAACTGCGCCTCGTCCCTGGTTCAGGGCGTCGAGTACTACCGGAACGCCGACCCGAACGACCGCGTCCCGGGTCTCATGCACGTCACCTTCGGCGACTACCACGTCTCGGACGTGGAGTTCGTCGCGGCGTTCGACGTCGACGCCAAGAAGGTGGGCATGGACCTCGCGGAGGCGATCGTCGCCAGCGAGAACAACACCATCAAGCTCTGCGACGTGCCGCCGACCGGCGTCACCGTGCAGCGCGGCCCGACCTTCGACGGCCTGGGCCAGTACTACCGCGAGATCGTCCAGGAGTCCGGCGCCGAGCCGGTCGACGTGGCGCAGGCGCTGCGCGACGCGCAGGTCGACGTCGTCGTCTCCTACCTGCCGGTGGGCTCGGAGCAGGCCGACAAGTTCTACGCCCAGGCCGCGATCGACGCCGGTTGCGCGTTCGTCAACGCCCTGCCGGTCTTCATCGCCTCCGACCCGGAGTGGGCGAAGAAGTTCGAGGACGCGGGCCTGCCGATCGTCGGCGACGACATCAAGAGCCAGGTCGGCGCCACCATCGTGCACCGCGCGCTGGCGAAGCTCTTCGAGGACCGCGGTGTCGAGCTGCTGCGCACGTACCAGCTCAACTTCGGCGGCAACATGGACTTCATGAACATGCTGGAGCGCAACCGCCTGGTCTCGAAGAAGATCTCGAAGACCCAGTCGGTGACCTCCCAGATCCCGCACGAGATGAGCAAGAGCGACGTGCACATCGGCCCGTCGGACCACGTGCCGTGGCTGGACGACCGCAAGTGGGCCTACATCCGCCTGGAGGGTCGCTCCTTCGGTGACACCCCGCTCAACGCCGAGCTGAAGCTCGAGGTGTGGGACTCGCCGAACTCGGCCGGCGTCATCATCGACGCGGTCCGCGCCGCGAAGATCGCGCTGGACCGCAAGATCGGTGGCCCGATCCTGTCCGCCTCGTCGTACTTCATGAAGTCTCCTCCCGTGCAGTACGCCGACCACGACGCGCACGCCGCCGTCGAGGAGTTCATCAAGGGCGAGATCGAGCGCTGACGCGCCACCTGAGCAGCACCGCCGAGGGCCGGGTCCGCGAGGACCCGGCCCTCGCCGTCTGCCTCAGGCCGGCATCTCCGGGTACGGCGACAGCGGCGACGGGTCAGCGCACGGAATCCGTGCGTGGCAGCATGCGGCGGTGCGTCTGCGACCGCTGCTCCTCGCCGCCGCGGCGGGCCTCGCCGCCGCGCACGTCCTCGGCATCCTGGCCGGAGATCCCCTGCTGCGGTACGCGGAGATCCTGGCCCTGCTCCTGCTGCTCGGCCACGCCCTGCTCGGTGAATTGCCGGCACCGCGGTGGGTCGTGCCGACCGGTGACGGCGACCGCCGTCACCTCGGCACGGCGGTGTCGCTGCCCGTCGCACTCGGGCTGGCCGCCGTCGGCCTCGCCGCCGTGCTGGTCCGACGCGGTCGGCGAAGCGCCGCCACGGGTGCGGTACTGCTCGCCGTCACCGCTCTGGCTTACGTCGACACGGCACTCGCCGCGGTGCCGCTGCCGGTGTACGTCGGCCACGAGTCCGCTGTCCTCACCGGGGCCGCCCGCCTGTCGTCGGGCGTGTCGTCCCCGCTGCCAGCGTTGACCGCCGCCACTGAACTGGCCGCGGATACTCTCGATCATGCCGTTTGATCTGCAGCCCGTGCTTCGTGGAGATCTCGTTGGCGTCCGGCCCTTGCGATCGGCGGACTTTGATGAGCTCTATCAGGTTGCTCGGGACCCCCTCATCTGGGAGCAGCATCCGGTCAAGGATCGGTACCGCTACGAGGTCTTCACGCGGTTCTTCGCGGAGTCCCTGGCGTCCGGTGGCGCTCTGGCGGTCACGTCGGCTGCGGGCGACATCATCGGGTCGTCCCGGTTCCATGGCTACGACCAGTGGCGCAGCGAAGTCGAGATCGGGTGGACGTTCCTCGCCAGGTCGTACTGGGGCGGCCAGGCGAACGGCCAGCTCAAGACCTCCATGGTGGGACACGCGTTCCGCTTCGTCGAGCGGGTCGTGTTCCTCGTCGGCCCAGATAATCGACGCTCCCAACGAGCGCTTGAGAAAGTCGGCGCGGTTCGCGTAGGAAGCCGGCCCGACGCGGCAGGCCAGGACAGCGCCTTGTTTGAGATGCGGCGCCCAGCGGACTTTACGACGTCCGGGTGAGTCTCGGGGACGTGCTGCTCAAGGTCGAGGTGGATCATCAGGCCCAGGTGAAGGTGCGGCGGGCTTGTCGACGTGCCGGTTTGCCGCGGCTGATGCGGCGTGTGATGCCGGCGATGGCAGCCCAGCGGATGAGAGCTTCGGATACTGCGGGTTGGCGTTCGTAGTCGCGGGCCAGCCGGCGGCAGGCGGTGAGCCAGGCGAGGGTGCGCTCCATGACCCACCGGCGGGGGTGGACGGCGAAGCCTCGCTGGTCGGCGGGTTTGCGGACGATCTCCAGCGTGGTGCGCAGGGTGTCCCGGGTCCAGTCCACGAGTCGTCCGGTGAAGCCCTGGTCGGCGAAGACGTGCCGGATCGGGGCGGCCATGTAGGCGCTGAGCAGGGCGGTCTTGGCGCCGTCGCGGTCCTGCCAGCTCGCGGCGAGCACGGTCACGGTGACCCAGCAGGCCAAGGGTGTCGGTGATGATGAACAGCTTCCGCCGTTGACCTTCTTGCCGGCGTCGTAGCCTCGGCTGCCCCGGCCGACGGTGTCGGCACCCTTCACGCTCTGCGAGTCGATGATCCCCGCCGACGGTTCCGGCTGGCGGCCCTGCTGCACCCGCGCCTTGACCCGCAGTCCCGCCAGGAGTTTCTCCGTCACACCGGCTTCTTCCCAGCGGGTGAATACCAGTACACCGTCTGCCACGGCGGTAGGTCAGCGGGCAGGTACCGCCACGGACATCCGGACCGCACGGCGTACAGGATCGCGTTGACGATCTCCCGCCGCGGGTGCTTCTCCCTGCGACCGTCCGTGTTCGGGCTCCGGCAACAGCGCCTCGATGAGCGCCCACTGAGCATCTGTCAGATCGGAGGGGTAGCCACGACGCACAGACACCGCGCCACCATGCCCGTCTCGCCGACGGAAGTCATGGCAGCACGCCGTCCACCACAGACCTTCTCGAACACCCTCTCAGGCTTGAGATTCAGGGTGAAGGCCATACCAGATTTGTATGACTCGTCCCGTCGGGACGTCAACCACGCTCGGCACTACGTGTCCTCCTCGCTGACTCTGATCGAGCGGATCTCGCCGCAGGAAGATCTTGGCGAGGATTGCTCGGACCCAGGCGGACAGGCTGTGCGCGGTCTACCCTGCCGACCAGGCTCGGCGCAGGGCGACGCCGGCCTCCAGCTCCAGCAGCTTCACCTTGCGGTCCAGGCCGCCGCCGAAGCCGACCAGCTTTCCGCCGGCGCCGACGATCCGGTGGCAGGGCACCAGAACCGGGATCGGATTGCGGTTGCAGGCCACCCCGACCGCTCGCGCGGCCCCGGGATCGCCCACCTCGCGGGCCACCTCCCCGTAGGTCGACGTCTCCCCGTACGGGATGCGCAGCATCGCGGCCCAGACGGCCCGTTCGAACGCCGAGCCGCGGGGCGCCGCCAGCGGGACGGTGAACGTGCCCAGGTCGCCCGCGAAGTACGCCCTCAGCTCGGCGACCGCCCGCCCGGCGAGCGCGTCGGCCGGCTCGTCGACGGCTCCGTCGGCTCGGCCGAAGTGCGCGCCGCACACCGCGACCCCGTCGGTGGCCACCGAGAACTCACCGATCGGTGACTCCAGCACGGTCCATCGCATCCGCCCATTCTCCCCTTTGATGCCAGCGCCACCGGAGGAGCCGATCAGAGCAGGGTCACGCCGAGCAGCAGGGCACCGGCGCTCAGGCTCGCGCCACCGGCGACGGCGAGCCAGATCAGCTTGTTGGGCTTCGTGTCGGTCGGGCGCACCACGGACAGGAAGAAGCCGAGCGGCATCAGGATCGGCGCGGCCACCAGCAGTGCCCGGATCAGTGTGCGGGTGCCGTCGGACGCGTCGGCGTGGTCGACGTACGGCAGCACGGCGAGCGCGAAGAGGACCAGCACCCCGGCGTGCGCGTGGCCGGCGGTCCACAGGCCCCGGCGTACCGGGTTGTCGAGGTAGCCGGCCTGCCGACGGGCCAGGTGTTGGAGCAGGGTGAGCCCACCGAAGGCGATCGTCACCACGGTGACGAGCAGGATTCCGGCGGTGGTCAGGGTTGCCGAGGACATGAGGACATCTCCTTCTTGTCAGTGACAAGATTGACCCCGTGACGCTAACTTGTCAATGACTAGATGGTGCTCGTGGGCAAAGATCCCGGGCCTACCGGCGTCTGAGTCTGGGAGGTGGAGGGTGACCGACGGGACCGACCAGGAGTTCACCTCGTTCGTCAACGAACGGGGGGACGCTCTGCTGCGCGTCGCGTACGCCCTCGCGGGCAACCAGCACGGCGCGGAGGACCTGCTCCAGAACGCACTGGCCAAGGCGTACGCGCGCTGGACGCGGATCCGGGGCGACGCCGAGCCGTACGTCCGCCGGATCCTCTACCACGACCAGGTCTCCGGCTGGCGCCGGCTGGCGCGACGGCCCGAGGTGTCGGTCGCCGTCCTGCCCGAACCGGCGGTCGTCCGCGACTCGGGGCAGGACGCCGACCTGCGACTGCTGCTGCGCGACGCGCTGCGGGCGTTGCCGCCCCGGCAGCGGGCGGTGCTGACCCTGCGCTATCTGGAGGACCTCAGCGTCGAGCAGACCGCGGCCATGCTCGGCTGCCACACCGGCACCGTGGCCAGCCAGACGTCGAAGGCACTGGCCCGGCTGCGGCAACTCGTGCCCGCCTTCGACGGTCGGATCACCGAGGAGGTGCGATGAGAGCGACCGAGGACGACATGCTGCGGGCCGCCGTCGGTGACCTTGCCGGTGAAGCTCGGGGCGTACCGGATCTCGCGGACCGTGCGCTTCGCCGGGGCCGGCAGCTTCGCCGCCGGCGTCGAGGCACGGCGGTCGTCGGGGCCTTCGTCGCGCTCACCGGCCTGACCGCGCCCTTCCTGCTCCTGCGCCCCGGCCCGCCGGCGGGTACCGCCGCCTGGAACGATCCCGTCGTACCCGTTGTCTCCGTCGCACCCGCGCCCACCGGGGACTGGACGCGCAGCCGGTTGCCCCTGCCCGGCGGCTGGGTGCTCGCCGGCGCCACCTCCACCGGAACCCCCGCCGAGACGGCGTACGCCCTGGACCGGACCCGGAACCGCTACCTCGCCGTAGACACGTACGAGCAGGTGTGGGCGCCGCCGCAGGGGCGCACGGCGGTCGTCGTCGACGAGGACCGCCGCGGGTCGACCGGCCTGCTCGACATCGCCACCGGCTCAGTACGGTGGGTGGACACCGGCAGCAGCATCCTGGATCCCCACTGGTCACCGGACGGTCAGCGATTGGTCGTGACGATCCTGGACAAGGACAC
The DNA here is from genome assembly GCF_003626595.1 of Micromonospora endolithica. Lineage (GTDB taxonomy): Bacteria > Actinomycetota > Actinomycetes > Mycobacteriales > Micromonosporaceae > Micromonospora > Micromonospora endolithica. Next base: position 225,000 of record NZ_RBAK01000005.1, read on the forward strand.
CGCCCAGTTCTCGATGGGGGTGCTGACCGCCCGTACCGGCACGTACCAGACGTTCCCTGTGGACATCGCCAGCCGCTATCTGTGCACCGACTACTGCTTCTTCACCTGGACCCGAGACGGCCAGGAGGTCGTACTCCAGCAGACGGATCCCGGCGCGCCGCGCTCGGAGTCGGCGCCGCACCCCCGCCGAGGCGTACAACTCTTCTCCCCGGACACGGGACAGCCGACCCGGTTCCTTCCGGTGCCCGGTGATCCCGCCGGCCCCTGGTCGTGGTCCCCCGACGGACAACTGGTGGTCATCAAGGGTCGCGACGGCCCGCAGATCGCCGAGGTCGCCACCGGCCAGGTGCTCGGCGCGGCACCCGCCGAGCACGCCGCCTGGGTGAGCGACGACCGGCTGCTCTACCGCGACCTCCAGGCCAACGAAATGGTGCTGGCCGACCGGGACGGCCGGGACCTGGCCCGCCAGGCACTGCCCCGCGAGTTGGGCGCGAACATGGTTCTCACCATCTCCCCCGACTGACCAACCGGCGGTGTTGCCGTGCGTCGCTACCGTGCGGGTCGTGGCCACGGGGACATTGATCTTCCTCATCATCGGTGTGGTGGGGGTCGCGGTACTGACCCTCGCCCTACTCGGCACGGAACTACTCCACTTCGGGCAGCCGGACTTCGACGGGCCGGTGTCCACCGAGGCGGTCGCCGGGTTCGTCGGAGCGTTCGGGTTCGGCGGCGCGATCGTCAACGAGCTGCTCGGTGCGCGTACGCCCGGCCTGGTGGCACTGGCGGCGGCCGGCGGTGTCGTCGCGGCCGTGCCCACCGCGTGGGTCGCGTCCCGCCTCGGGCGGGCGGCCCGCGACATGCCCACCGATCCCACCCCCACCCGCAACGACCTGGTCGGCGCACTCGGCCTGGTCGTCACCCCGGTGCCCGTCGACGGCTACGGCGAGGTCCGGGTACGCGTCGCCGGCGCGCCGGTGAAACTCAACGCCCGTGCCGACCGGCCGATCCCGGTGGGCACCCAGATCTTCGTGGTCGAGGCCCTCAGCGAGACCAGCGTGCACGTCGAGACCTACTGAAAGAAGGACCCTCTCCATGCTCCTTGTCATCGCCATCGGTGGTGCGGTACTCCTCTTCGTCGTCCTCGTCTTCTTCGTCCTGTCCCGGATCAAGGTCGCCGGCCCGAACGAGGCCTTCATCGTGACCGGCCGCAAGGGGCGCACCACCCAGACCGCCGACGGCGGCCGGTCCACCGACACGTCCGGGCAGAAGGTCGTGCTGGGCGCGTCGGTGTTCGTGCTGCCGGTGGTGCAGAAGCTCCAGTCGCTCGACCTGTCCAGCCGGCGGATCGACGTGGGCATCCGGGGCGCGGTGAGCAAGCAGGGCATCCGCGCCGACCTGCACGGGGTGGCGATCGTCAAGGTGGGTGGCACCGAGGACTCCATCCGCGCCGCCGCGCAGCGGTTCCTGCACCAGCAGGACGAGATCGACAACTTCACCCGGGAGGTGCTGGCCGGCGCGCTGCGCTCGATCGTCGGCCGGCTCACCGTGGAGGAGGTCATCCGGGACCGGGCGGCGTTCGCCAACGCGGTCGCCGAGGAGGCCGAGCACTCGATGACCAACCAGGGTCTGGTGCTGGACACCTTCCAGCTCCAGGACATCCTGGCCGAGGGGTCGTACCTGGCCGACCTGGGCCGGCCGGAGGCGGCCCGGGTGCTCAAAGACGCGGCCATCGCCGAGGCCCGCGCCCGGCAGCAGGCCGAGCAGGAGCGGCTGCTCGCCGAGGAGGCCATCGCCGAGGCCAACCGGAACCTCTCGCTCAAGCAGGCCGCGATCCAGGCCGAGATCGACGCGGCCAAGGCGAAGTCCGCCGCCGCCGGCCCGCTCGCCCAGGCCGAGCGGGATCAGGCGATCCTCACCGAGCAGCAGAAGGTGGCCGAGCGCAACGCCGAGCTGAAGCAGCGCCAGCTCGACACCGAGGTACGCAAGCCGGCCGACGCCGCCCGCTACAAGGTGGAGCAGGAGGCGGAGGCGTCCCGCAACGCGGCGGTGTTCAACGCCGACGCGCAGCGCCAGGCCGTCATCGCCGCCGCGCAGGCCTCCGCCGAGCAGGCCCGGCTCACCGGTGAGGGCGAGCGGGCCCGCCGGGCCGCGCTCGCCGAGGCGAACGCCATCGAGGGCGCCAAGGAGGGCGAGGCCGAGCAGCGCCGCCGGTCCGCGATCGCCGAGGCCGTCGAGCGGGAGGGCCAGGCCGAGGCCGCGGCCATCCTGGCCAAGGGGGAGGCGGAGGCCGACGCGATGGCGCGCAAGGCCGAGGCCTTCGCGGCGTACGGCGAGGCGGCGGTGCTGGACCTGCTGGTACGGGTGCTGCCGCAGGTGGTCGAGGCGGCCAGCGCCCCGATCGGCGCGATCGACAAGATGACCGTCATCTCCACCGACGGCGCGTCGTCGTTGACGAAGTCGGTGGCCGGCAACGTGGCCCAGGGACTCCAGTTGGGCTCGGACCTGACCGGGATCGACCTGCCGGGGCTGCTGAGCCGGCTCGCGGCGACCCGCGACGGTGACCGCCCGGCGGCGGGTACGGCGGTCGAGTCCACCCGCTGAGGGCTCCCGCACACAGCGAAGCGCCCGCCGGACCGTTGACCGGTCCGGCGGGCGCCGCCGCAGTTCGTCTCTGCGAGACAGCCGATCCTCAGATGGCGCTGATGGTGAAGCTCTCCCACTGGCCGAGGCCGAGGGTTTTGTCGTTACTCCAGTCGACCCAGCGATTGGCGATCAGCGGACGGGTGCCGCCACCTTCCGCCTTCACCGCCTCCCCGTCGATCCAGGCCACCAGCTTGACGGAACCGTCGGGCAGGTTGTCGTGGACATAGAACGACTCCCATTCGCCGAGCGCGGCACCGTTGGCGATGAGCGGCTTCGCACCAGCACTGTCGGCCTTGACGAACTTGCCGTTGATCAGCGCCCGGAAACCGGTGACGTAGTACCGGAAGCCGGATTCGTTGATTTCCCTACGGACGAGCTCGAACTGCTCCCATGCGCGGACGGTGGCGCTCCGGGCGATCAGCGGCTTGGCACCGGCGCTCTCCGCGACCACGAACTTGTTGTTCGCGTGGGCCTTGATGGAGACGATCGGGTTGGGCGCCTCGAAGTCGAACTTCTCGGCCGTCGAGACGCTGGTCTTGCTGGCGATCAGCGGTGAGGTGGCGTTCGCCGCGGTCACGAACTTGCCGTTGATCACGGCCTTGAGGCTGACACTGCCGTCGCTGTTGTGCAGGAGCTGGAACTTCTCCCACGGTCCGACGGCGGCACTGCGGGCGATGAGTGGCTTGGCACCCGCGCTCTCCGCGGCCACGAACTTGCCGTTGACCCGGGCCTTCAGCGCGACGTAACCACTGCCGGCGTCGACCACGTCGAGCTTCTCCCACGGACCGAGCGCGCTGGACCGGGCGACCAGCGGCTTGGTGCCGCCGCTCTCCGCGGCTACGACCTTTCCGTTGGACCGGGCCCGGAGGCCGAAGGAACTGCGGGCCACCGGAGCGTCGCCCACGTGGAGCAGTCGGTCCAGAGCACCCCTCGGGTCGTGCACCGCGCCGGAGACGGCCCGGGTGACGAGCCGGTCGCGCACCTGCTGGGGCGTCCAGGTCGGGTTCTGCGCCAGCAGTAGGGCCGCGGCGCCGGCCACGTGTGGCGACGCCATCGAGGTGCCGCTGTAGATCGCCGACTCGTAGGCGTTGGGCCCGATCATCGAGGAGTGGATGGCCACGCCGGGCGCGAAGACGTCGACGCAACGACCGAAGTTGGAGAAGTCGGCGCGGAAGTCGAACCGGTCGGTGGCACCCACCGTGATCGCCCCTGGAACGGCGGCCGGGGTGTACCGGCAGGCGTCGTCGTCCTCGTTGCCGGCGGCGACCACGTAGTGGATGCCCTTGGCGATCGACGCGCTGATGGCGTCCTCGACGCTGGTGACGCGGCCACCGAAGCCGAGGCTCATGTTGACCACGGAGGGACCGTCGGCGTTGGTGGCGATCCAGTCGATGGCGGCAAGCAGTTCGACGGTCGTACCCGAACCCGGCGATCCGTCCGGCATCGGGCAGCCGATGACCCGTAGCGCGACCAGCTTCACGTTCTTGGCCACGCCGTACTTGGTGCCGCCCACGGTGCCCGCGACGTGGGTGCCGTGGCCGTCGCACGGGTCGTCCGCGACCGCGTCGTTGTCGATGAAGTCGTAGCCGTGGCTCGCCCGGCCGCCGAAGTCCCGGTGGGCGATGTCCATGCCGGTGTCCACGATGTAGGCCGTGACGTCACTCGCGTCGGTGGCGTACGTGTAGGAGCGGTCGAACACGGGGCGGACCTGGTCGATCCGGTCCAGACCCCAGGAGGGCGGGTTGCTCTGCGTGTCGCTGGCGAAGACACGCTGGACCTGCTCGACGTAGGCGACGTCAGGGTCGGCGGCCAGCCGGGCGGCCTGGAGCTTGGTCATCTTGGCGGAGTAGCCGTTGAGGGCCTTGCTGAAGACCTTACGGACGGTGCCGCCGTTCTTCTCGGCCAGCGCCGAGGCGGCCGACTTCACCTCGACGGCCTTGGCCTTCTTGTCCTTGAGGACGACGATGTACTGGTCCGGCACAGCCGCGGCCTCCGGGACACCGCGCACCTTCGCCGGGTCGGGACGGGTGGGCTCGGCCATCGCCGGGCTGGCCGCCAGTGTGGTGGTCACTGTGGTCAGGGTGGCGAGGGCGAGCCCCGCCACAGCCGTACGGCGCAGGACGCCGCGGCGAATCTTCACATGGTCTCCCCGCGAGAACGAGATCCACATCCGTCCACGTCGGACGGGGGAGCAGCGGCCGTGGCGATCGCCGACCGGCCGGTGCCGACCCATCATCCAGCAAGGTCCATCCGTACCGCGTCAACCGTTCGGTCGATACGGTGGTGTTTCGGCGTACCGACGGGTCAGATGCCCTCTTCGCGGGCCCAGCGCAGCAGCTCCGCCTCGGCCTCGTCCCGGTCCAGCGGACCCCGCTCCAGGCGGAGTTCCTTCAGGTGCTTCCACGCCCGGCCGACCACCGGTCCCGGCGGCACGCCGAGCAGTTCCATGATGGCGTTGCCGTCCAGGTCGGGGCGGACCCGGGCGAGGTCCTCCTCGGCGGCGAGCCGGGCGATCCGCTCCTCCAGCGCGTCGTAGTCGGCGGCGAGCTGGGCCGCCTTGCGGCGGTTACGGGTGGTGCAGTCGGAGCGGGTCAGCTTGTGCAGCCGGGGCAGCAGCTCGCCGGCGTCGGCCACGTAACGGCGGACCGCCGAGTCGGTCCACTCGCCCCGGCCGTACCCGTAGAAGCGCAGGTGCAGCGCCACCAGGCCGACGACCTGCGCGGTGATCTCCTTGGAGTAGCGCAGCGCCTTCATCCGGACCTTGGTCATCCGCGCGCCGACCACCTCGTGGTGGTGGAAGCTGACCCGGCCGTCCGGGCCGGCCGCCTTGGTGGCCGGCTTGCCGACGTCGTGCATCAGCGCGGCCATCCGCAGCACGAAGTCCGGGCCGTCCTGCTCGTACGAGATGGCGTTGCTCACCACGGTCAGCGTGTGCTCGTAGACGTCCTTGTGCTGGGCGTGCTCGTCGATCTCCAGCTTCAGCCCGGTCAGCTCGGGCAGGAACCGCTCGGCCAGCCCGGTGTCGACGAGCAGTCGCAGCCCGGTGATCGGGTCGGCACCGCAGAGCAGCTTGGTGAACTCGTCGCGGATCCGCTCGGCGGTGATCCGGTCCAGGTCGGCGGCCATCCGGCTCATCGCCGCGTGCACGTCGGGATGCACCGCGAAGCGCAGCTGGGCGGCGAAGCGCGCCGCGCGCAGCATCCGCAGCGGATCGTCGCCGAACGACTGCCCGGGCGTGCCCGGGGTGCGGATCACCTTGGCCGCCAGGTCGGCGAGGCCGCCGTGCGGGTCGGTGAACCGGTGGTCGGGCAGGCTCACCGCCATCGCGTTGATGGTGAAGTCGCGTCGCCTCAGGTCCTCGGTAAGGTCGGTCCCGTACTCGACCACCGGGTTGCGGGTGACCTGGTCGTAGGACTCGGCGCGGAAGGTGGTGACCTCCAGCCGCAGCCCGTCGCGCTGGAGGCCGATGGTGCCGAACTCGCGGCCGGTCTCCCAGATCGACTCGGCCCAGCCACGCACGATGCGCAGCGTCTCGTCCGGGTGGGCGTCGGTGCAGAAGTCCAGGTCGTCGCCGAGCCGACCGAGCAGCGCGTCGCGCACCGAACCGCCCACCAGGTGCAGCTCGTGGCCGGCCTGCGCGAACCGGCGGCCCAGCTCGTCGGCGACCGGGGACACCCGGAGGAGTTCGGCGACGGCGTTGCGCTGCGCGGTGGTGAGGTCGCGGCGGTCGGCGTGCGGTGCGAAGGCTTCGGACATGGGATCGCCAGCCTATCGGGCGGGGCGGGCATCACGTCCGCCGGGCGCGGGTAACCGCGGAGGGGTTGACTAAGGTCTGTCACGTACGGACCGGTGCCGGCTCCGACAGACCCTCCGGGAGGCGACACGATGAGCGGCGGGCTCTACCGCAGCGCGAACGCCGCCCAGGGGGGCGGCACGCCCGGCGACCAGCGGCCGTCGGACGGCGCCACCTTCATCTCCGCCGAACCGCTCAACCAGCCGGCGCTGGAATCGACCGCGCCGCCGCAGGAGCAGGTGGCCGAGGCCAGCGCCGCGACCAACAGCGCGATGATGGCGGTCCTCAGCCTGGTCAGCCGGGGTACGGGCTTCCTGCGGAACCTGGTCATCGGTGCCGCCCTGGGCGGCGCGCTGGTCGGTGACGCCTACACCACGGCGCAGATCCTGCCCGGCATGGTGTACGAGTTCCTGCTCGGCGGAATCCTCACCAGCGTGCTGATCCCGGTGCTGGTGCGCCGCCGCAAGACCGACGCCGACGGCGGTCAGGCGTACGCTCAGCGGCTGCTCACCCTGGCGGTGCTGGCGCTGGGCGTGGCGGCGCTGCTCGCGGTGGCCCTCGCCTCGCCGCTGACCTGGCTGTACGGCGGGGACGAGTCGGCACCCGGCTACTCGGGCCTGGTGACCGCGCTGGCCCGGCTCATGCTGCCGATGATCTTCTTCTCCGGTCTGAGTGCGCTGATCAGCGCGGTGCTCAACACCCGCGGCCACTTCGCCGCGCCGATGTGGGCACCCATCCTCAACAATCTGGTGGTGATCGGCACCGCCGGCCTCTACATCGCGATCTTCGGCGCGGAGATCGTGAGGCCGGAGGACATGACCACCGGCCGGGTCCTGCTGATCGGCGGTGGCACCCTGCTCGGCGTGTCCATCCAGGCCGCGGGTCTGCTGCCGGCGCTGCGCAAGGTGGGGTTCCGGTGGAAGCTCCGGTTCGACTTCCGCAAGCTCGGCCTGGCCGAGCTGGGTCGGCTCGGCGCTTGGATGATCTGCTACGTCGCGGTCAGCCAGGTCGGTCTGATCGTGCTGATCAACCTGCTCAACCGGGCCGGCAACGAGAACGCCGCCGGTCCACTGATCTACAACAACGTCTTCCTGCTGCTGATGACCGCGCACGGCATCATCGCGGTATCGATCATCACGGCGCTGATGCCCCGGATGAGCGCCGCCGCCGCGGACGGCCGGTTCGCCGACCTCACCGCGGATCTGTCCCGCGGCACCCGGACCGTGTCGGCGGTGCTGGCGCCCATCGCGGTCTGCTACGCGGTGCTGGCCACCCCGATCGCGTTCACGCTGTTCCGCATCGGTGCCTTCACCGAGGAGAACGCGACCGCGACCTCGCTGGTCCTGCTCGCCGCCGCGGTGGCGCTGGTGCCGTTCGCGATCAGCCAGCTCTTCACCTTCGCCTTCTACGCGTTGCCCGACACACGTACCCCGGCGCTGATCAACATCCCGGTGGTCGCCCTTCGGATCGGGGTGCAGATCGTCCTGTACGTCGCCTTGTCGGCGACCTTCGTCGGTGCCGGCATGATGATCGGCAACGCGGTGTCGTACCTGGCCGCGGCCATCGCCTCGGCCTGGCTGCTGCGCCCCCGGGTGGGCCGGATCGGGCTCGGCGACATCCTGCGCACCCTCGGCCGGGTGGCGCTCGCCGCGCTGGGCGCGGCCCTGGCCGGTCTGCTGGTGGTGAAGCTGCTGCCCGGCGACGACACGCCGACCCGGCTGGAGGCGATCGTCCAGTTGGTGGTCGGCGGTGCGGTCATCGGCGGGACGTACCTCGGCCTGGCCATGGTGCTGCGGATCCGGGAGATCACCGACGTCATCGGCATGGTCCGCGGTCGCCTCGGCCGTTGAGGTGTCCCGGAAGGCTGCCGGGATGGACCACACGCTGAGTGAACGAGGATCACCAGGCTGGGGATGCGGCTGTGGATAACTTCGCGATCGACCGCTCAGCGACCCTGTCGGCCTGTGGATAACCAACCGGACGGCTGAGTATGGGGGGCCATCCGGTGGGAATCCCGGTGCAGCGTCGGGGTCGGCCACGTACCCGGTCCGGCCCCTCCGGCGACCCGGCGACGCCGACCTCTAGATTGGACGGGGCATGTGCCGGCAACATGGCCGACAACGGTCGTAACGGGACCAGACCGCCGACAACCCGGCAGCTCGGCCGGTGACGGCGGGAAGATGACATGTCGGGGAGGCGGCCGGCACGGGTAAGGTCGCTGTCAACGGGTACGGCAGGCGCCGGCGCTCGCGCCGACACCGGTCGACCGGTCCCGGGAAGCAGAGCGGAAGCCACATGCCCAGCAGTGCGGGTCCATCGATCGACACGATCACCGAGGGAGGACGGGTGACCCAGGTCGGCGAGGGTCAGGAGGCGGAGGAGAGCGCGCCGCCGGTCATGACCTTCGGTGCTCCCACGGCCGGTGAGATCCTCGCCGAGCGTTACGAGCTGGTCGAGCACATCAACAACGACAGCGCGGGCCGGCTGGTCTGGCGCGGCGTCGACGTCGTGCTGCGCCGTCCCGTCGCCGTCGTGCTGCGCTACCCGGGCGGCGACTCCGCCACCGAGATGCTCCAGGCCGCCGTCGCGGCGAGCCGGGTCATCCACCCCAACCTGGTCGGCGTCTACGACGCGATCGACGAGGACGACCGGGCCTACGTGGTGCGCGAGTGGGTCGACGGGCACTCGCTGCGCGAACTGGTCGCCGGCGGTCCCCTGGACCCGGCCCGGGCCACCGCTGTCGGCAACGCCGTGGCCAGCGCCCTCGCCGCCGTCCACGCCACCGGAATGGTGCACGGCAACGTCCACCCCGGCACCGTCATGATCAGTGACGACGGCCGCGTGGTGCTGGCCGACGCGCGCACCGACGGCGCGGACAGCCAGGACAGCGACGTCCGCGCGGTCGGCGGCGTCCTCTACTTCGCGCTCACCGGTCACTGGCCGCACGCCGAGGTGCCGCTGCACGGGGCCACCGCCGGCCACGGCCGTGCCTCGATCCCGGACGCGGTCCGGGACGCCGCCGGGCTGCTGGCCGCTCCCCGGCAGGTCCGGGCCGGTGTGCCGGCATACCTCGACGACCTGACCATGGACCTGCTCGACCCGGCGGTCGCGCCGCCGCCGTCGGACGTGCTCGCCGCCGAGCTGGCCCGGCTGGACGTCCCCGCCGACGACCACTACCTGGACAGCCCCGGGCCACTGCGGTTCGCCGCGGACACCGACGAGGAACCGTCGCCACTCGCCGCGGCCGGCGGCCGGAAGGTCGCCATCGGCATCGCGGGCCTGCTCGCGGTCGCCCTGGTGGGTCTGCTCATCGGCATCAGCGCGCTGGGTGACGACAAGTCGCCCGACACGAACCCGGTCGCCGCGCCCAGTTCGAACGCTCCGGCCGACGGCGGGGAGGCCACCCCGGCGGCCGCCGCCGTCCGCAAGCTGGCCGTGCAGGACGTCCGGATCGTCGATCCGGACAGCAAGGTGCGCGACGAGCTGGGCGGCGCCGACAAGGTCGTCGACGGCGACCCGGACAAGTCCTGGGGCACCCACACCTACACCACGGCCGACTTCGGCAAGCGCAAGAAGGGCATGGGGGTCTGGCTGGACCTCGGGGCGCCGCACAACATCAAGACCGTGCAGGTCAACCTCTCCGCCCGGGGCACGTCCGCCGTCCTCTACGCCGGTTCCACGACACACCCGGCCACCTCCAACGGTGACAAGCAGCTCCTGGCGGACTACCAGCGCACCCAGATCGGGCAACCGTTCGAGGGATCGCAGACCGGCACCACGATGAACTTCGACGGTTTCCAGCCGGACCAGAAATACCAGTACCTCCTGGTCTGGATCACCCAGCTGCCTTCGAACGACCGGGGCTACCAGATCGACGTCGAGGAAATCACGGTCCAGGGGTCGTGATCCGCCCGGCCCGTTCTGGTCACCGCCCCCGCCGGACGCGGTGGTGACCGTGGGCGGTGAGCAGCGGACCGGACCGGTGGGCGGCAGGAGCGGCACACCGGTCCCGGCGGGCGGCGACCCGGTCGGACCGACCGACCTCGACCTGCTGCACGCCCACGTCGCCGGCGACCGGGACGCGTTCGCCGAGCTGTTCCACCGGCACCGGGACCGGCTGTGGGCGGTCGCCCTGCGCACCATCGGCGACCGCGAGGAGGCCGCCGACGCGCTTCAGGACGCGTTGCTGTCGGCCCACCGGGCCGCCGGCCGGTTCCGGGGTGACTCGGCGGTGACCACCTGGTTGCACCGGATCGTGGTGAACGCCTGCCTGGACCGGATCCGCCGCCGGCAGTCGCACCGGACCGTCCCGCTCCCGGACGGGATGCACGGTGCCGGGTCGGCTACCGGCGGCGTGGAACCGGCCGCCCCGGCCACGGACCACGACACCGCGCTGGTCGTCCGGGACGCCCTCGCCGCACTGCCCGTCGAGCAGCGGGCCGCGCTCGTCCTGGTCGACGTGCAGGGCTACCCGGTCGCCGAGGCGGCGCTGATCCTGGGCGTGGCGGAGGGGACGGTCAAGAGCCGGTGCGCGCGGGGCCGGGCCCGGCTCGCCCGGTCGCTGGGGCACCTGCGGCCCCGATCGGCGGAGCGCGGCCAGGTCAGCGGCGCGGTGCCGGGCGAGGAGGCCGTGCCGGCCGTCACGCCGGGGAACCCCGGGGCCCCCGGCGGCGTCGGATCGGGGTCGGGGCGGGCCCGGCGGGACGCCAGTCAGGAGGACGCGTGACCCGGGAGTTCCACGAGGTCGATCACGACCTGCTCGCCGACTACGTCGGCGGGGCGCTGGACGGCACCCCCGAGGAGGCCACCGTCGCCCGACTGGTCGACGAGGAACCGGCCTGGGCCGACGCGTACGCCCTGCTCGCCCCGGCTGTCGCGGACGTCCGCGCCGACCTGTCGGCGTGGGGGGCCACGGCGTTGGCCATGCCCCCGGAGGTGACCGACCGGTTGACCGCCGCCCTGGCGAGGGCCGAGGACCGGGACGGCGCCGCCGGTGCCGGAGCGACCCCGGATCGGCACACCGGCAGCCCGGTGCCGGCGCAGCCGCTCGGTGGGCGCCGTCCGGAGGGCGTACCCCGACCGGCTCCCGACCAGGGCACGGCGGCCGGCCCGGGCCGGCGGCGCCGGCGCTGGACGCGGCTCGCCGGACCGGTCGCGCTGGCGACGGTGTCGATAGCGGTGGCCGGCCTCGGTCTGCAGCAGCTCGCCCAGCGCGGCGACGACGCGACGACGACGAGCGACGCGGCCCGCCCCGAGGTGGCGGCTCCGGCGGCCGGTACGCCGTTCCGGACCACCGGGCCCTTGCTGAGCACCGGAACCGACTACTCGGCCGAGGCACTGAGCGAGCCGCCCGCCGCGCAGACCCGGCAGTTCGCCAGCAAGGCCCCGGCCGGCCAGCCGGGGGTGACGAGCGAGGATGGCCGCGTCGCGGGCCCGATCGGGCTCGACCGGCTGCACGACCCGGCGGCGATCGACGCCTGCCTGACCGCCGTCACCGCCGAGCACGGCGACGCCCCGATCGTGGTCGACACGGTGGACTTCGCCCGGTTCCGGGGTGAGCCGGCGCTGGTCGTGTGGTTCACCGACGCGGCGGGTGCCCGCTGGTCCTGGGCGAGCGGCCCGGAGTGCGGCATCCCGGGGTCCGGCTCCGACGTACGCTTCCGTACCCGGGTAGGGTGAAAACGCGGTCACCGGCCGTCTGGTCGTCCACGTGACGTGACCCACCGGATGCCCGGCTCGGGAATCCCCGGTTCGTACGATGACGTTCTGCACATCAGGCTGCCGGCATCCGCGCGAGGCGTCGGCATCGGATCGGCACCGGTGCGCGCGCCGGGGCCGAACACACACCATCGGGAGACGGCAGTGGACGAGGTCCGCAACCTGATCATCATCGGCTCCGGGCCGGCCGGTTACACGGCGGCGGTCTATGCCGCGCGCGCCAACCTCCGCCCGCTCGTGATCGAGGGCGTACAGTCCGGCGGCGCGCTGATGACCACCACCGAGGTGGAGAACTTCCCCGGCTTCGCCGACGGCATCCTCGGCCCCGAGCTGATGGACAACATGCGCAAGCAGGCCGAGCGGTTCGGCGCGGAGTTCCTCACCGACGACGTGACCCGCGTCGAGTTGAAGGACACCGGCGAGACCGGATCGGACGCGGTGAGCACCGTCTGGGTCGGCGAGACCGCCTACCGGGCGAAGGCCGTCATCCTCTCCACCGGCTCGGCCTGGCGGCCGCTCGGCGTCCCCGGCGAGCAGGAATACCTGGGCCACGGTGTCTCGTCCTGCGCCACCTGTGACGGCTTCTTCTTCCGCAACCAGCAGATCGTGGTCGTCGGCGGTGGCGACTCGGCGATGGAGGAGGCCAGCTTCCTCACCCGCTTCGCCGAGTCGGTGACCATCATCCACCGCCGCGACTCGTTCCGGGCCAGCAAGATCATGGCCGACCGGGCGCTGGGCAACGAGAAGATCAAGGTGGAGTGGAACTCGGTGGTCGAGGAGATCCTCGGCGACGACGGCAAGGTCTCCGGCGTACGGATCCGCAACGTGCACACCGGCGAGAGCACGGTGCTCGACGTGACCGGCGTCTTCGTGGCCATCGGTCACGACCCGCGCAGCGAGCTGTTCCGCGGTCAGGTGGAGCTCGACGACGAGGGTTACGTCAAGGTCGAGGCGCCCGGCACCCGCACCAACATCCCCGGCGTGTTCGCCGCCGGTGACGTCGTCGACCACACCTACCGGCAGGCGATCACCGCAGCCGGCACCGGCTGCGCCGCCGCGCTGGACGCCGAGCGCTTCATCGCCACGCTTCAGGGCTGACCAGACAGTTACCCAACCCCGAGGAGGGTCGTAGTGGGAGCAACCAAGGCGGTCACCGACGCCAGCTTCGCCAGTGAGGTTCTCAAGTCCGACAAGCCGGTTCTGGTGGACTTCTGGGCTGAATGGTGCGGCCCGTGCCGGAAGGTCTCTCCGCTGCTGGAGGAGATCGCCGGCGAGATGGGCGACCAGGTCACCATCGTCAAGCTCAACATCGACGAGAACCCGGAGACGGCACGCGCCTACCGGGTGATGTCGGTGCCGACCCTCACCGTCTTCAAGGACGGCGAGCCGGTGCAGTCGATCGCCGGCGCCAAGCCGAAGGGCGAGCTGGTCAAGCTCATCCAGTCGGCCCTCTGAGCGACGTACGACCCCACGCCGACCCCGTACCCGGACCCACCGGGTGCGGGGTCGGCGTCATTTTGCCAGCGTGGCCACCTCGCGGCCGGTGAGCGCCTAACGTCAACCCCGAGGCCGCCGCCCGGCCACCAGTCTCGTCAGAGGGGGTCGTGCGTGCGTCCGATCCGACCCGGCGACCGTGGACCCGCGGTCACCGAGATCCGTACCGTCCTCTCCGCCCTCGACCTGCTGGGACCGGCCACCACCCCGGGCGCCGACGAGTTCGACGCGCACACCGAACGCGCCGTCCGCGCCTTCCAGCAGTCCCGGGGACTCAGCGTCGACGGGCGGGTGGGCGCGGAGACCTGGCGTGCGCTCGACGCCGCCCGCTGGCGGCTCGGTGCCCGCACCCTCTACCACGCGGTGCCCGAACCCCTCACCGGCGAGGACGTCCGGGCGTTGCAGGAGCGGCTGCTGGAGATGGGGTACGACGTGGGTCGCGCCGATGCCATCTACGGCGTCCGGACCTCGCGGGCGGTCGCCCAGTTCCAGCGGGAGGTCGGGCTCACCCCGGACGGCTCCTGCGGACCGCACACGATGAACGCGCTGCGCCGCCTCGGCCGCAAGGTCGTCGGTGGCCGGCCGCAGTGGCTGCGCGAGTCCGACGCCATCCGGCAGTCCGGGCCGACCCTGGTCGGCCGAACCGTGGTCGTCGACCCCGGTCACGGCGGCACCGATCCGGGGGTGGTGGTACCCGACGGGCCGCTGCGCTGGACCGAGGCGGAGCTGGTGCACGACCTGGCCAGCCGGTTGGAGGGGCGGCTCGCCGCCGCCGGGGTGCGGGTGCAGCTCACCCGGGGACCGGCGCCGCGCGCCTGCCTGCCGGACGAGGACCGCGCCCAGCTCGCCAACTCGCTCGGCGCCGACGTCTTCATCTCACTGCACTGCGACGGGCACGCCAATCCGGCGGCGGAGGGCGTCGCCACCTACCACTACGGCACCGACAACGGCGTCACGTCGGCCACCGGGGAGCGACTGGCCGGGCTGGTGCAGCGGGAGATCGTCGCGCGTACCGGGCTGCGGGACTGCCGTACCCACGCCAAGGCGTGGGACCTGCTCCGGCTGACCCGCATGCCGGCCGTACGCGTCGAGATCGGCTATCTCACCTCGGCCGCCGACCGGGCCCGCCTGGTCGACCCGAGGTTCCGGGACACCGTGGTCGAGGCCCTCGTCGCCGCCGTGCAGCGGATGTACTACCCGATCGAGCGGGACGTGCCGACCGGCTCGATCGACGTCAGCGAACTGCGGGCGGTGGTGGCCGCCGGCACGGTGGTCGACTGAGCGACCTCAGCGCGCCGTGGATCTCGTCGCCGGGGCCGGCCGGACCGGGCGCAGCAGCGTCTCCGGACTCATCGAGCCGAGCAGCTTCTCCAGCGCGTACTCGACGTCGGACTTCCAGCTCAGCGCCGTCCGCAGCTCCAGCCGCAGCCGGGGGTAGCGGGGATGCGGCCGGACCGTCTTGAAGCCGACCGAGAGGAAGAAGTCGGCGGGCGCGACACAGGTGCCGGTGGGGTCCGCCGCGTCACCGAACTTGGCGTCGCCGAACGCCTCGATCGCCTTGATCCCCCGCTTGGTGAGGTCCCGCGCGACCCCCTGCACGAGCATCCGGCCCAGTCCGCCCCCGGCGAACGCGGGAACCACGTTCGCGGTCATCAGCAGCGCCGCGTCGGCGGAGACCGGGGAGGTGGGGAAGGCCATCGAACGCGGCACGTACGCCGGTGGCGCGTACAGCACGAAACCGGCCGGCATGCCGTCGACGTAGACGAGCTTGCCGCAGGAGCCCCACTCCAGCAGGGTCTGCGAGACCCAGGCCTCCTTCTCCAGCCCCGGGTCGCCGGCCGCGCAGGCCCGGTCCGCGGAGACCGGGTCCAGCTCCCAGTAGACGCACTGCCGGCACGGGCGGGGCAGATCCTCCAGGGTGTCGAGGGTCAAGCTGACCACACGTCGCGACATCGGCGCATCCCCACATTAGGCTCAGGGTGAACCGGCACGGACCGCCACCGTCCCTGCCCCCGACGAGCGATCGTACGCCGCGAACGGACCCGGCGGGAGGGGACGCGCGAAACCCCACCCGGACGCGGTGCCGGTCCGGGATGTGGACGATCAGTGCCGCTCCGGCGACCGACCGCCCGTCGGCGACTAGTATCGGCACTCGGCGTCCCGAGCCGCCCATGGTCGCCGGAGTCCCGGGTACCACCGGGACTCGGAACCACCCGAGCTGCCATCGAGGTGATGTCATGACCGGCACGACGCTCGACGACTACACCGACCGCTACGCCCGCCGGGTACGGGGCATGACCGCCTCCGAGATCCGCGCTCTCTTCGCCGTGGCCAGCCGTCCCGAGGTGGTCTCCCTGGCCGGTGGAGCCCCCTACATCGCGGCGCTGCCGCTGGACGCGGTCGGTGAGATGCTCGGCCGGCTCGGCTCCGAACACGGCGCGACCACCCTTCAGTACGGCATCGGCCAGGGCACGCTGGAGCTGCGCGAGCGGATCTGCGAGGTGATGGCGCTCTCCGGCATCGACGCGGCGTGCGGCGCCTCCCCCGAGGACGTGGTGGTGACCGTCGGCGGTCAGCAGGCGCTCGACCTGGTGGCCCGTCTCTTCCTCGACCCGGGTGACGTGGTGCTCGCCGAGGGGCCGACGTACGTCGGCGCACTCGGGGTGTTCCAGGCCGCCCAGGCCCAGGTGGTGCACGTGCCGATGGACGAGGACGGGCTGATCCCGGAGGCGCTGGAGACGGCGATCGCCGAGCAGGCGCGCTCCGGTCGTCGGGTGAAGTTCCTCTACACCATCCCGACCTACCAGAACCCGACCGGCGTGACGCTGACCGAGGAACGGCGGGAGCGGGTGCTCGACATCTGCGAGCGCGCCGGCCTGCTCGTGGTCGAGGACGACCCGTACGGTCAGCTCGGTTTCTCCGGCGACGCGCCGGCGCCGCTGCGCGCACGCCGCCGGGACGGGGTCTTCTACCTCAGCACGTTCTCCAAGACGTTCGCGCCGGGCCTGCGGGTCGGGTGGATCCTCGCCCCGCACGCGGTCCGCGACAAGCTGGTGATCGCCAGCGAGGCGCAGATCCTCTGCCCGAGCGGCTACGCGCAGGCCGCCGTCTCCACCTACCTCGCCACCATGCCCTGGCGGCAGCAGCTCAAGGTCTACCGCGAGGTCTACCGCGAGCGGCGCGACGCGATGCTCGACGCGCTGGCCGACCTGATGCCGGAGGGCACCACCTGGACCGTCCCCGCCGGTGGCCTCTTCGTCTGGGCCACCCTGCCCGACGGGCTGGACTCGAAGGCGATGATGCCGCGGGCGATAGCCGCCCGGGTCGCGTACGTGCCGGGCACCGGCTTCTACGCCGACGGCACCGGCAACGACTACATGCGGCTCAACTTCTCCTTCCCGCCGCCGGAGCGGATCCGGGAGGGCGTCCGGCGGCTGGCCGGCGTCATGGAGCAGGACATCGCGATGCGGCGGGTGTTCGGGGCGGTGGGCCGTCCCGGTGGGCGACGCGGCCGGGCCGGTTCGGACACCCCGGGTCCCGACTTGGCATGATGCCGGCATGGGTCCCACCGCTGCCGAGCGTTCCGTCGTGACCGATCCCGCCGCCACCGCCGACCTGCGCGTGCTCGTACTCGCCGGTGGCCTCTCCTACGAGCGGGACGTCTCGCTGCGGTCGGGGCGACGTGTCCTGGACGCGCTGCGTGCGGTCGGCGTCGAGGCCGAGCTGCGGGACGCCGACGTCGCCCTGCTGCCCGCGCTGACCGCCGACCCACCGGACGCCGTGGTGATCGCCCTGCACGGCGCCACCGGCGAAGACGGCTCGCTGCGGGGCGTACTCGACCTCTGCGACATCCCGTACGTCGGCTGCGACGCCCGCGCGTCCCGCCTGGCGTGGGACAAACCCTCGGCCAAGGCGGTGCTGCGGGAGGCCGGCATCCCCACCCCGGACTGGGTGGCCCTGCCGCACGACCGCTTCTCCGAACTGGGCGCTGTCGCGGTACTCGACCGGATCGCCGACCGACTGGGCCTGCCGCTGATGGTGAAGCCGGCGCAGGGCGGTTCGGGCCTGGGCGCCGCCGTGGTCCGGGAGGCCGCGGCGCTGCCGGCCGCGATGGTGGGTTGTTTCGCGTACGACCCGACGGCGCTGGTGGAGAAGTACGTAGCCGGCATGGACGTCGCGGTCTCGGTGATCGACCTCGGCGACGGGCCGCGTGCCCTGCCGGCGGTGGAGATCGTGCCGCGCAACGGGGTGTACGACTACGCCGCCCGCTACACCGCCGGTCGTACCACCTGGCACACCCCGGCCCGGCTCGACCCGGCGGTGGCCGACGCGGTCGCCGAGGTCGCCCTCGCGGCGCACGGCGCCCTGGGTCTGCGCGACCTCAGCCGGGTCGACCTCATCGTCGACCCGGCCGGCCAGCCGCACGTGCTGGAGGTCAACGTGTCGCCGGGCATGACCGAGACCTCGCTGCTGCCGCTCGCCGTCCAGGCGGCGGGCCTCGACTTCGGCCGGGTCATCGGTTCGTTGGTGGCCCGCGCCGCCGCCCGCCGCCGCTGATCTTCCGGTCGGGTCCTCCGGGGTCGGCCTGGTCCTTCCGGTCGGGCCTGGTACTTCCCGGTCGGGCTCAGTCTGCCGGGCGGGCCTGGACGGTGGTGGCATCCCGGCCGCCGTCGACGCCGTCACCACCGCTTCCATCGGGGGGCTCCTCAGCGCCGGCCCCGCGGTCGGTGCCGCCGTCGCCGGACTGGTCGCCGGTGGCTTCGCTCTCCGTGCGGTTCTGGTCCGCACCGTCCCCGTAGTCGTCGCCATCTCCGCGGTCCACCCCGTCGGCCCGGTTGTCGCGGTCGACGTCGACGCTCCGGCCGGTCCGGCCCACCGGGTCACCGCCGGTGTCACGGCTGGTGTCCGTGGCGGTGTCGGCCGGCGGCAGGGGAATCTCCTCGGAAGCCTCGATGACCGAGACGGGCTCCTCCTCGACGTCCGGGCCGGGGGCGGCAGCCGCGGCGGCGAGGCTCGACGGCGCCTGCCACTGGATCCGGGGCGGCTCGGCGAGCGGGCGACCACCGAACTCGGCCAGCCAGGCGGCCACCATCGCCAGGTTCTCCCGCCACTGGTGCTCGGGAATCGGCGGCAGGATCGAGTCCCACAGCGACAGGAACGTGCCCCGCAGTTGAAGCTGGCCGTAGGGCCGGGCCAGGAACCACATGTGCAGGTGCGCCGAGCCGTCGCCCCACCGGTTCACGTGTACCCGGGCGACGCCGTCGAGGGAGCGGATGGCCTTCTCGAGCCGGACCGTCATCACGCCGAGTTCGGCGGCCAGCAGGTTCGGCAGGTCACCCAGATCGAGATGTGAGCGGGATTCGAGGATCAGGACCATCGGCAGGCCGGTCGGCCGGTCCATCGCGCGGACCCGCCACCGTTCACCCACCCAGATGTACGCGTCGTCGGGCGCGTTGCAGGCGGTGCATTCCCGGAGGCCCTCGCCCTTGCGGGGCGGCTCGACCGGGACCGGATCGTCGAGATGCTTGACCCGAAGGTCACCTTCGAAGGGAAAGGACGGCCACTGGGTGAAGTCCGGGACTGAGGGAGGGGTGTCGTGCACGACGCTGACCCTAGTCGCTCGCGCCACCGCTGTCCCTACCCGATCCATCGGTCCCTGCCGCTCCTCGCGGGACGCGGCCAGGCTCCTCAACAGCGATATCCACAGGCTGCTGAGAGCCCGGCCACACCGCGTCATCCACAGGCCAGCACCCCGTTTCACGCGCTGTTTCACGTGAAACAGGGGCGACCTGTGGACAACGGGTGTGGATAACTTTTCCCGGCTGGCGATATCCCGGCTGCGCCGTTTCACGTGAAACGGCGCGTGAGCCACCGGAGCCAGAACGGGGCCTCCCGCCGTCCGGCCGATAGAGGCCGAGCGGCGCCCTTTCGAGCTGATGTCGTGGTTGCATCGCCAGCGCCCCGAGGAGCCGCAGCGCCCCGGTCTTGCCCGGCCTCGGTCCTTGCCCGGCCTCGGTCTTGCCCGCTCTCAGTCTTGCCCGTTCCGGGGAGTGCGGGCCCGGGCCGATCCGTCCACGACATCAGCTCGAAAGGGGCCGGCATCGCCCGTGCGAGCGCTGCGGGGACTCGCCCCAGCCGCCCGAGCGCGTCGCCCCGAGCGCCTCGCGCCCGTGCCCACACGCGGTAAAGCCGGCCCTCATGGCGCGCGGGGGCCGCGCCTCTTGCCCGGCAGGAGGCGCGGCCCCTGGCCCGCGCGCGGGGGGTCGCCTCGTGCCCACGGCAGACCGCACTCCGTGCCCGCGCGCGAGAGGCCGCCTCGTGCCCATGGGAGACCGCACTCCGTGCCCGCACGCGAGAGGCTCCGCCCGGGTCCGCACGCGGAAGGCCCCCACCCCGGGCTCGGTCGCACGAGCGGTGATCCGGACGCGACATCAGCTCGAAAGGGGCTGGAGCCCTCGCCAGCGGAACGGCGGGCGAGGCGGATCAGGGCGTCGGTGGCCGCCGTTACCGCCGTGGTCGTCCCGTGAGGTGGGGTGGCGCCGGAAGATCCCTCCTGACGCAACTGGGCCGCCTCCATCGCCCCGGGACGGACGGAACCGGCCGCGTGCCCCGGCGAAGGGGCCACGCGGCCGGTCGAGGCTCAGGATGGTCACGCCTCCGGGGTCTGCTCCTGGCCGACTCCGATGAGTCCGACGATCCGCTCCAGGTCGTCCACGGTGGCGAACTCGATGGTGATCTTGCCCTTGCTCCGGCCGATGTCGACCTTGACCCTGGTGTCGAAGCGGTCGGAGAGGCGGTCGGCCAGATCGGTGAGCGCGGGGGCGTGCGGCTTGGTCCGCCGCCGTGTCGCCTCCTTCTTCGCCGATCCGTCGCTGAGCGACAGGGCCACGATCTCCTCGGTCGCCCGTACCGACAGTCCCTCGGCGACGATCCGGAGAGCGAGCTGTTCCTGCGCCTCCGACTCGTCCAGACTGAGCAACGCGCGCGCGTGGCCGGCGGACAGGATGCCGGCGGCGACCCGTCGCTGCACCTGCGCCGGCAGGTTCAGCAGGCGGATGGTGTTGGAGATCTGCGGCCGGCTCCGCCCGATCCGCCGGGCCAGTTCCTCGTGGGTGGCACCGAACTCGTCCAGCAACTGCTGGTAGGCGGCGGCTTCTTCCAGCGGGTTGAGGTTCGCCCGGTGGATGTTCTCCAGGAGGGCGTCCCGCAGCATGGCGTCGTCGCGGGTGTCCCGGACGATCGCCGGGATGCTCTCCCGGCCGACCGCCTGCGCGGCCCGCCAGCGCCGCTCGCCCATCACGAGTTCGAACTTCTCGTCGTCGAGCTGCCGGACGACGATCGGCTGGAGGAAGCCGACCTCCTGGATGGAGGTCTTCAGCTCCTCCAGGGCCTCCTCGTCGAAGACCTGCCGGGGCTGCTTCGGGTTCGGCACGATCGCGTCGACCGGGATCTCGGCGAAGCGGGCTCCGGGCACCGGGCTCAGACCGCCGTTGTCGGTCGCACCCGTCGCCGGCGTCCCCGTCATCGACGCCGGCTGGTCGAGGGGGGCACCGTCGGCGGGCTCGGCCACGTCGGTCTCGACGGTCGGTGCCGGGCCGGTCGGGATGAGCGCCCCGAGACCCCGCCCCAGACCGCCCCGTGGACGGTTCTTCATGCCACGCCTCCCCGCGCCTCGTCCCGATCACGCATTCCGGCCCACCGGCTCCTTGACGCCCCGCTCGGCGATCTCCTGGGCGGCCTCGAAGTAGCTCGTGGCACCCCGCGAACCGGGATCGTAGGTCATCACCGACTGGCCGTAGCTCGGTGCCTCGGACACGCGGACGTTGCGCGGGATGACCGCCTGGAGGACCTTGTCACCGAAGTGGTTACGGACGTCCTGCTCGACCGCGTCCGCGAGTCGGGTACGCCGGTCGTACATGGTGAGCAGGATCGTGGAGACCTCGAGCTTCGGGTTGAGGTGCTGCCGGACCAGGTTGATGTTGTTGATCAGCTGGTTCAGGCCCTCCAGCGCGTAGTACTCGCACTGGATCGGGATCAGGACCTCCTGCGCCGCCACGAGCGCGTTGACCGTGAGCAGGCCGAGCGACGGCGGGCAGTCGATGAAGACGTAGTCGAAGTGGCCCGGGTAGCCGGCGATGGCCCGGGTGAGCCGGGACTCGCGTGCCACCACGGAGACCAGCTCGATCTCCGCGCCGGCGAGGTCGATCGTGGCCGGTACGCACCAGAGGTTCGGGATGCCCTCGACCGCCTGGGCCACCTCCTCCAGCGGCATGCTGTTGATGAGGCAGTCGTAGACGTCCGGCACCCCGGTGTGGTGCGGCACGTTCAGACCGGTCGAGGCGTTGCCCTGCGGGTCCAGGTCGACCACGAGTACGCGGTTGCCGTGCAGGGCCAGGGCCACCGCCAGGTTCACCGTCGTCGTGGTCTTGCCCACGCCGCCCTTCTGGTTCGCGACGCACATGACCCGGGTCCGCTCCGGCCGAGGCATGGTCACCTCGCCACTCGGATTCAGGATCTGCACGGCGCGCATCGCCTCCATAGCCAACGGTGGGTCATCCTCTTCGCGCGTCGGGGTTTCACGTGAAACGTACGCGTCGTCGGTCGCGACGCGCCCGTAGGAAGCGGGGGGACTCGCGGTCGTGTCGTCCACTGTCACCGGAGGGGCGACGGCGTCGGGTACGACCGCGGGAGCCGGCTGCTGTGGTACCGCCGCCTCGAAGCGGACCGGCACCGCGGCGTTGCCGCGCGCGGCGGCGACGCGTTCGGCGGCCGACCGGCCACCCGGTGCCTCGTGCGGCCATCTCGGGTGTTCGGTTTCACGTGAAACAGGATCGCTCGCGGATCCGTTCACGCGTGGATCGTCGTACCTGCCGTCGTCATGCACCTGTCATCCCTGCCCGCTTCGGATGGTCGGTCCGCACCCCGTCAACCGGCCGCACGTGCGCTCGCGCCTGAAGAGCGTACGGCCCGGCGGGAGCGGCCGGGACCCGGTGATGTCGGTCGCCGCCCGCCCCACACTATCGACGCGCGGCCAGCCTACGGCGCACGGGCGCAGCCGGTCCACGTCGGGTTCTCATCCGGCCTCCACCCGTACCGGGTTCAACGACCCAACCGGCCCAGCGGACAGGGGAAACGTCAACGGCGCCGGGAACGCCCACCCCGGGATCGTTTGGGCGCCTTGGGTCGCGCCGGTCGGACGACCCGCTCCCGCACGATCTCGACCACCGTCGTGGGAGGGTCGAGCACGCCCTCGCCGCAGCGGTGGATCTCCGGCGTGCCGCCGCCGAGACTCGTCACGGTGTCGGCGTGCTCGGCGATCTCCTCGGCCACCGACGCGCCCTTCAGGGCGATCAGCCGTCCGCCGGGCACGACCAGCGGCAGGCACCAGGTGGAGAGGCGGTCCAGCGGTGCGACGGCCCGCGCGGTGACCACGTCGCCGGTCACCGGGGCCTGCCCGTTGGCACCGGTGACCGCCTCCTCGGCGCGACCCCGGAACACCCGCACCGTCCGGGCCAGCCCGAGGCGCTCCACCGTCTCGATGAGGAACGAGGTACGCCGGGACAGCGGCTCGATCAGTGTCACGGTCAGGTCCGGCCGGGCGATGGCGAGCACCAGCCCGGGCAGGCCGGCTCCGGACCCGACGTCCAGCACGGTCGCGCCCTGCGGGATGCGCTCCGCCACGGCGGCGCAGTTGAGCAGGTGCCGGTCCCAGACGCGGGGTGCCTCCCGGGGGCCGATCAGGCCGCGGACCACGCCGTCGGTGGCGAGCAGTTCGGCGTACGCGGCGGCCACGTCGAGCCGGTCGCCGAAGAGGGTCCGCGCGGCGTCCGCCAGCTCCGGCGGGAGGACGGCGTCCTCCGGCGAGGGCGTACGGACGGACGCTTCGGCAGTGGTCGGGTCCGGTCGGACAGGCGACGGCCCGGACGGCGTGCCGCCCGGGCCGTCCACGGCACCGGCCGTGGAGTCGTCGTGGGTCACCCGGTCAGTCCGCCGGCCGGACGATGATGCGCCGAGCCGGCTCGACGCCCTCGGACTCGCTCTCCACGCCGCTCATCGCGTTCACCACGTCGTGCACACACTTGCGCTCGAACGCGGACATCGGCTCCAGCCGCACGGGCTCGCCGTACTCCTTGACCTTCTCGACGGCGTTGCGCGCGACGGCGGCCAACTCCTTGCGCCGGTTGGCCCGGTAGCCACCGACGTCCAGCAGCAGCCGGCTCGGGGAGCCGGTCTGCCGGAAGACCGCCAGCCGGGCCAGCTCCTGGAGGGCCTCCAGGGTGGCGCCCCGCTGGCCGACCAGGTTCTGCAGGCGTCCACCGACCACCTCAACCACCGGACGGCCGCCGGAGACCAGCTCGTCGATGTCACCGTCGTAGTCGAGGATGTCGAGCAGTCCCTCGACGTAGTCCGCCGCGATCTCACTCTGCCGGAACAGCTCGCCCTCGCCGGCGGCCTTCTTCTCGGTGCCCGCCGGGGCGGTCTCCTCGGCGTCGTCGGCGTCGTCGGCGTCGGTCGTCTCGATCGCCTCGGTGTCCTCCGCGTCCAGTGAGTCGTCGGCGCGGGGGGTGCTGGTGTCGGTCACGGTGTCATCTCCGTACTCGCTCGGCCGGACCCTCGGTCCGCTGGTCTCCCGGGGGCCGGCGGGACGTCGCCGGTGCCCACGGGCACGTCTGTGCGGGCGGTGTCGCCCGTGTCCGCGCCGCGCGCGGCGGTTCCGCCCGGCGTCGGCCGTACGACGGCGGCAGCTCGTGCGGAACGGGCCGCCGCCGGTCTCCCGGCGGCGGCCCGGTGGTTCAGCCCTGGCGCTTGGCCGGACGACCCTTCTTCGGGTTGACCGGCTTCGCACCCGGCTTCGGACCGGCGACCTTCGGCGCGACCGGCTTGGCCGGCACCTGGGCCGCCGGCTTGTTGCGGCCGAGCAGGCCACCGGTCTTGGCCGGCTGCACCGGGTTACGGGGCGCCGAGCCGGACTTGGCGTTCATGGTCGGCGGCGGCGGGAACTTCCGCAGCACCCACTGCTGCTGGCCAAGGGTGAAGAGGTTGTTGGTGACCCAGTAGATGATCACACCGATCGGGAAGATCGCGCCGGAGATCAGCAGCGACAGGGGGATGCCGTAGAGCATCAGGCGCTGGATCATCCGCTGCTGCGGGTCCTCGGCCCAGCCGGTCTTGAGGATCATCTGGCGGCTGGTCAGGTAGGTGGTGCCCATCATGATCAGCACCAGGACGCCGGCCATGACCTTCACCGTGGTGGCGTTGGCGCCGAGGCGGGCAAGCTCCTCGGCGGTGGAGCCGAACTTGCCGGCGATCGGCGCGGTGAAGAGCGTCGCGCTCGATGCGCTGTCGAACTGGTCGACCGCCCACCCGTAGAGGGTCTTGTTCTCCTTGGCCGGGTCGAGGCGGCGCAGGACATGGAAGAGGCCGAGGAAGACCGGAATCTGGAGGAACATCGGAAGGCAACCCATCAGCGGGTTGGCCTTCTCCTTCCGGTACAGCTCCATCATTTCTTTCTGGAGCGTCTCCCGGTCACCCTTGTGCTTCTCCTGGAGCGCCTTGACCTGGGGCTGGAGCGCCTGCATCGCGCGCTGGGACTTGATCTGCTTGACGAAGACCGGGAAGAGGATCACCCGGACGGTGACCACCAGGAAGACGATGGCGAGGATCCACGCCCAGTTCGTGCCGAGCACCGCGCCGTCCGCCACCCCGATCGCGTCCCACGCCGAGTGCCAGGCCAGCAGGATCCACGAGATCGCGTAGTAGATCCAGTCGAGACTAAACAAGTCCAACTCAGGCTCCAGTCACATCGGCACGGCGGCGACCGCCCGGCTCCGGCACCGGGTCGAATCCACCTGGGTGGAAGGGGTGGCAGCGCAACAACCGCCGGACCGTCAGGCCGGTTCCCCGGAGGGCGCCGTGACCGGACACCGCCTCCAGGGCGTACGCACTGCACGACGGGTAGAACCGACAGCGGGCCGGCAGAGCCGGACTTATCCACCGACGGTACGCGATGATGGGCCCGGTCAGCACCCGGGCACCGGTTGTCACCGGGCGTGGAACCCGTGGGGCGTCGCTCACCGCGACCGCCGTCCTCGGGAGGTCCGCGCGGCGGTGAGGGCCGCGTCGAGATCACCGGCGAGTCGGGCGTACGGGGCCTCGGCCGCGGCGGGCAGGGCCCGGACGACGAGGGTGCTGCCCGGGGGAAGCGCGGCGAGCCGCTCCCGCACCAGGTGCCGAAGTCGACGGCGGACCCGGTTGCGGACAACGGCGTTGCCGACGGCCTTGGACACGACGAAGCCGGCGCGGCTCGACCCGGAGGATTCCTCCGCGCCGTCCCACGCCGGCTCCGACAAGGTCGCTTGCGGGTCGGGGGCCGCCGGCAGCGTCAGGTGTACGACCAGCGCGCCGCGACCGACGCGTCGGCCACCACGAACCGCTGCGGCGAAGTCAGCGCTGCGCCGCAGTCGTTGCGCGGCGGCCAGCACGACTGCCCACGTCCCCGGATCTACCCGGTCGGCCTCAGGCCGCCAGGCGCGTGCGCCCCTTGGCGCGACGGGTCGAGAGGATGGCGCGGCCGGCACGGGTGCGCATGCGCAGCCGGAAGCCGTGGGTCTTCGCGCGCCGGCGGTTGTTCGGCTGGTAGGTGCGCTTGCTCACGTCAGGCTCTCCGTTTTCGTACGCCCCGGGCGAGGGGCTCGCCGGGGTCGTGTGGTGGTCCAGGCCACCTCGGCGGTGGCCCCCGATCGATGCTGCCCGGCGGTGCGGGACCGCGGCGAGGCGGGAATGCGACCGTGGGCAGCAGGCATCAATCACCCTAGCAGAGGGCGAGAGAGCAGCCGCTCCAGCCTACGCAGGGGTGCAACGACCGTCAAACACTCCCAGCAGGGCGGAGAGTGGGCCGGGCGTACCGCCGAAGCGACGGTTTTCGCTGATGCCGACAAGGGTGCCCGCGCGTCGGCGGTTGATGGTGCGGCGACAACGCTGTTACCGTGCCCGATTGCGGTCGGCGTCGACAGGTGCGGTTGTCGCCGGCGAGCAAGACCCGACAGGGCAGTGGATCGTTCGGCACGGTGAACCCCGTTTCAGCGGCCCGTTCAGGCAGGGGGCAGGTCCGACCCGCGTCCGGCGGGCGGCCACAATCGGTACGTACACAGGCTGTGGATAACTTGTGGACGAGCACCGGTCAGCCGTCCGGACGGGGTGGTGTTCCATCCGCTCGAACATGGCGGGCCCGAGACGGCCGACGGGAAGACGGCGGCGTCGGCGGAGCAGAGGCGAGGGGGTGGCACGACGGTGGCCGGTACGACCGACCTTGCCGCGGTGTGGACGGCTACGACCGACGAGCTCGCCGACGAGATCATCTCCGCCCAGCAGCGGGCGTATCTCCGGCTGACCCGCCTGCGTGCCATCGTCGAGGACACCGCGCTGCTCTCCGTGCCGGACGCGTTCACCCGGGACGTGATCGAGTCGCGGCTGCGCCCGGCGATCACCGAGGCGCTGACCCGCCGGCTCGGCCGGCCGATCCAGGTGGCGGTCACGGTCCGGGTGGCCGAGGACCCCTCCGGCCGGCCCACCGGCACCGTCTACCGCAGCGCACCGGAGAGTGAGCCCGCCGGGGCCCCGGTCGACTTCGGCGGTGGCCCGGTCGACCACGACGCCGGCGGCGAGCCCGGGGGCGGCGCCTTCGACCACCGGCGGGACGGCGACGCCGGCCGGCAGCAGCTGCCCCTGATCCCCGAGCAGGCCCAGCCCGACCGGCGCGCGGACCGTCCGGTGGATCCGGCAGGTGAGGCGGATCACCATCCGGACCCGGGTGGACGGGGTGGCCAGGAGGCGTTGTTCAGCACCGCCTTCGCCGAGCCGCCGCGCCCCGACCGGACCGGTGACCGGCGCGGTCCGGACCGGCGTGGCTTCGACGAGCCACCCGACCAGTTGGATCCCCCGGTCGGGGAGAGCCGGGGCTACGACGCGCGTTACCGCGACGACACCCCGTCCCCCCGGGACCAGCACGTGATCCGGGCGCTGCCCCGCGACGGCGCGACCGACAGCGGTCCGGGCCGGGGTGGCATGGACCACCGGGCGGGTGGTCGGGACGACCGCCGGGCGGGTGCCGACGGCGGTGGCAACCGGCTCAACCCCAAGTACATGTTCGAGACGTTCGTCATCGGCTCGTCCAACCGGTTCGCGCACGCGGCGAGCGTGGCGGTGGCCGAGTCACCGGCGAAGGCGTACAACCCGCTGTTCATCTACGGCCACTCCGGGCTGGGCAAGACCCACCTGCTGCACGCGATCGGGCACTACGCCACCACGCTGGGCAACGCCCGCTCGGTGCGGTACGTCTCGACCGAGGAATTCACCAACGACTTCATCAACTCGCTGCGCGACGACAAGACCAGCGCGTTCCAGCGCCGCTACCGCGACGTGGACATCCTCCTGATCGACGACATCCAGTTCCTGGAGAACCGGGAGCGGACCCAGGAGGAGTTCTTCCACACCTTCAACACGCTGCACAACGCCAACAAGCAGATCGTGATCACCTCGGACCGGTCACCGCGCCAGCTCGCCACGCTCGAGGACCGGATGCGGACCCGGTTCGAGTGGGGTCTGCTCGCCGACATCCAGCCGCCGGACCTGGAGACCCGGATCGCGATCCTGCAGAAGAAGGCGGCACAGGAGCGGATGTACGCCCCGCCGGACGTGCTGGAGTTCATCGCGTCCCGGGTGTCGAACTCGATCCGGGAACTGGAGGGCGCCCTGATCCGGGTGACCGCGTTCGCCAGCCTCACCCGGTCCACGGTCGAGCTGTCGCTGGCCGAGGAGGTGCTGCGGGATTTCATGCCGGACGGCGCCGGCCCGGAAATCAACGCCGACCAGATCATGGCGTCCACCTCCGAGTACTTCGGGGTGAGCCTGGAGGACCTGCGCGGCCACTCGCGGTCCCGGGTGCTGGTGAACGCCCGGCAGGTGGCCATGTACCTGTGCCGTGAGCTGACCGACCTGTCGCTGCCCCGGATCGGCCAGGCGTTCGGCGGCCGGGACCACACCACGGTGATGCACGCCGACCGGAAGATCCGCCAGCAGATGGCCGAGCGCCGGTCGCTCTACAACCAGATCGCGGAACTCACCAACCGGATCAAGCAGACGACCTGAGGCGTACGCCGCCACCGGGTGACGGACCCTCCCCGACGATCGACGCCCGGCCGGGCCGACCGGCCGGGCGTTCGACGTATCCGGGTCGGGTGCCGGGGCCCTCCCGATCCGCCACGCCGGGCCCGCCGCGCCGGGGGCGGCAAAGTTTTTTCGCTCTCCGCTGGACCCTCGACATGGTGCAGACCACAGGATCGGGGCCGTGTCCGTCCACCGTCCCGCTCGTTGTCCACAGCTCGTTGTCCACCGCCTGTGGACAACTACCGTCCGTCGGTCACGCAGTTACCCACAGGTTGTGGAGAAACCCTGGGGACAACGCTGTGGATGCCTGTGGACGCCTGTGGATCACGGAGGCCGTTGTCCACCGACGACGGTGCCCCTGTGGGGAAGCTGTTGAAGGTTCTGGGGACAACGGTGGTCGAGTCGCTTTCCGTCGTCCACAGGTCTGGGGAGAAAGTCGGTGGATTACCGGTGGACAACCGGTGGATAACCCCGCGCCACCTGGGGACAACTGCGGCCTGTGGATCGCGGGCCGAGTTGTACCCCCGGTTGTCCACAGCGAAACCACCGGTGGATAACGTGTCTGACCTGCCCGAACGCGGGTTCTCCACAGTTTGCACAGGTGCGATGAAGACGATGAGTTATCTCTTCTAGAAGAATCAAAAACCAATCATCACCGTTGGACTTCCTGTGGATCGGGCCGAGCACCGCCGTCGGCGGTCGCCCCGGCACCTGGATCCACGGGGTCGGGCGCACAGCCGATGCCCACGCGCCCTAAGGTGCGATGGGTACCCGCACGGTCAGGCGGGACGGCAGGCAGCGGTCGGCATGAGAGAGTTGTCGCTGACGTCGACGCGGAGGCATTGATGAAGTTCCGAGTGGAGCGCGACGCGCTCGCCGAGGCCGTGGCCTGGACCGCGAAGAGCCTGCCCAACCGACCATCCGTTCCGGTGCTGGCCGGTGTGATGCTCCGGGTCACCGACGGCAACCTCCAGGTCTCCGGCTTCGACTACGAGGTCTCCAGCCAGGTGACCGTCGAGGTGCAGGGCGACGCCGACGGCGCCGCGCTCGTCTCCGGCCGGCTGCTCGCCGAGATCACCAAGGCGCTGCCGGCCAAGCCGGTCGACATCGCCGCGGTCGGCGCCCACCTGGAGCTCGTCTGCGGCAGCGCCCGCTTCACGCTGCCGACCATGCCGGTGGAGGACTACCCCGCGCTGCCCGACATGCCGGAGAGCGCCGGCACCGTCGACGCCGCCGCGTTCGCCGCCGCCGTCGCCCAGGTGGCGATCGCCGCCGGCCGCGACGAGACGCTGCCGATGATGACCGGCGTACGCCTCGAACTCTCCGGCAGCACCCTGGCCATGCTCGCCACCGACCGCTACCGGCTCGCCCTGCGCGAGATGCAGTGGAACCCGGACGACCCGGAGATCAGCCTCAACGCCCTGGTGCCGGCCCGGACCCTGAACGACACCGCCAAGGCGCTCGGCCCGCTCGGCGGCCACGTCACCATGGCGCTGTCCCAGGGCGGCGCCGGCGAGGGCATGATCGGTTTCGCCGGCGGCACCCGCCGGACCACCAGCCGGCTGCTCGACGGCGCCAACTACCCGCCGGTGCGCTCGCTCTTCCCGGCCAGCCACAACGCCGAGGCCCGGGTGCCGGTCAGTGCCCTGATCGAGGTCGTGAAGCGGGTCGCCCTGGTCGCCGAGCGGACCACCCCGGTGCTGCTCAGCTTCAGCGCCGACGGGCTGGTGGTCGAAGCCGGCGGCACCGAGGAGGCGCGCGCCAGCGAGGCGATGGAGGCCACCTTCACCGGCGACCCGCTCACCATCGGCTTCAACCCGCAGTACCTGATCGACGGCCTCACGAACCTGGGGGCCCAGTTCGCCGTGCTCCAGTTCGTCGACGCCTTCAAGCCGGCCGTGATTTCCCCGTCCGGCGAGGATGGCGAGGTCATCTCCGGGTACCGGTACCTCATCATGCCGATCCGCGTGTCCCGCTGATCGCACCCGAGAAGACCCAGAACGCACGGAGGTACGGACAGATGCAGCTCGGCCTGGTGGGGCTCGGCCGGATGGGCGGCAACATGCGCGAGCGGTTGCGCGCCGCCGGCCACGAAGTCGTCGGATTCGACCACAACCCGCAGATCAGCGACGTGGCCAGCCTGGCCGAGCTGGCCGAGAAGCTGGAGTCGCCGCGCGCCGTCTGGGTCATGGTCCCGGCCGGGGTCACCGACGCCACCATCGACGAGCTGGCCGGCGTGCTCGGCACCGGCGACATCATCATCGACGGCGGCAACTCCCGCTTCAGCGACGACGCCCCCCGCGCGGAGCGCCTCAACGAGCAGGGCATCGGCTACGTCGACGTCGGCGTATCGGGCGGCGTCTGGGGCCGGCAGAACGGCTACGGGCTGATGGTCGGCGGGGCGCAGGAGCACGTCGCGCGGCTGATGCCGGTCTTCGACGCGCTCAAGCCGGCCGGCGAGTTCGGCTTCGTGCACGCCGGGCCGGTGGGCGCGGGGCACTACGCGAAGATGGTGCACAACGGCATCGAGTACGGCCTGATGCACGCCTACGCCGAGGGCTACGAGCTGATGACCGCCTCGGAGCTGGTCACCAACGTGCCGGGCGTCTTCAAGTCCTGGCGCGAGGGCACCGTCGTCCGCTCCTGGCTGCTCGACCTGCTCGACCGGGCACTGGACGAGGACCCGGAACTGGCCGAGCTGAGCGGCTACACCGAGGACACCGGCGAGGGCCGGTGGACCGTCGACGAGGCGGTCCGGCTCGCCGTGCCGCTGAACGTGATCACCGCCTCCCTGTTCGCCCGGTTCGCCTCCCGCCAGGACGACTCACCCGCGATGAAGGCGGTGTCCGCGCTGCGCCAGCAGTTCGGCGGGCACGCCGTCCACAAGCGCTGAGCGGCGTCCACCACCTGTGTACGTCCGCCGGCTCGAACTCGTCGACTTCCGCTCGTACGAGCGGGTCGCCGTGGACCTCGAACCGGGGGCGAACGTTCTGACCGGCGCCAACGGCGTCGGCAAGACCAACCTCGTCGAGGCGTTGGGCTACGTGGCGACCCTGGACTCGCACCGGGTCGCCACCGACGCCCCACTGGTCCGGATGGGTGCCACCTCGGCGGTGATCCGCTGCGCGGTGGTGCACGACGGCCGGGAACTCCTGGTGGAGTTGGAGATCGTCCCCGGCAAGGCCAACCGGGCCCGGTTGGGGCGGTCACCCGCCCGCCGGGCCCGGGACGTGCTCGGCGCGCTGCGGCTGGTGCTGTTCGCCCCGGAGGACCTGGAACTCGTCCGCGGCGACCCCGCCGAGCGCCGCCGCTACCTCGACGACCTGCTGGTCAACCGCCAGCCCCGGTACGCCGGCGTGCGCGCCGACTACGACCGGGTGGTCAAGCAGCGCAACGCCCTGCTGCGCACCGCGTACCTGGCCCGCAAGACCGGAGGGACCCGCGGCGGCGACCTGTCCACCCTGGCGGTCTGGGACACCCACCTCGCCCGGCACGGCGCCGAACTGCTCGCCGGCCGGCTGGAACTGGTCGCCGCGCTCGCCCCGCACGTGACCAAGGCGTACGACGCGGTCGCCGCGGGCGAGGGCGCGGCCGCCATCGCCTACCGGCCGTCGGTGGAGCTGGCCGAGCCGACCACCGACCGGGCGGTGCTCGCCGAGGCGCTCACCGCCGCCCTGGTCGAGGCCCGCTCCGCCGAGGTCGAGCGCGGCACCACCCTGGTCGGTCCGCACCGCGACGACCTCACCCTCACCCTCGGCCCGCTGCCCGCCAAGGGGTACGCCAGCCACGGCGAGTCCTGGTCGTACGCGCTGGCGCTGCGGCTGGCCGGGTACGACCTGCTCCGCGCCGACGGCATCGAACCGGTGCTGGTACTCGACGACGTGTTCGCCGAACTGGACGCCGGCCGCCGGGAACGCCTCGCCGACCTGGTCGGGGGCGCCAGCCAACTGCTGGTCACCTGCGCGGTGGACGAGGACGTGCCGGCGCGCCTGCGGGGCACCCGCTACACGGTCGGCGCGGGGACGGTGCGCCGTGCCGGATGAGCCACGGCGCACCGACGGCACCGGCGACCCGGACCGGACGCCCGCCCCCGGCCGCGTGACCGGGGGTGCGGCGCGCGGTGCGCGTACCTCCTCGGGGGCCGGCGGCGCGGGCCGGGCCGGTCGGGCGGCCGGGACCGGCGCGGACGCCGCCGGAAGCCGACGCGCGAAGGGTGACCCGGATGCGGGAGCGCGCGGCGGCAGGGACGGCGTGGGTACGCCCGGCGCGGTGGGTCCGGCCGCACGCGGCGCCAAGGGCGGGACGGAGGCCGACCGCGCGAAGGCCGACCCGGGTGGGAAGGGCGACCCGGGCGCGGCGGAGAGCGGCTCCGGGCCGCAACTGGCGCGGGCGGTGCTGGACGCCGCGAGGTCCCGCCGGGAGGCGGCGGCGAAGACCCGGCGGCGCACCGGTGCCGGCGGGGACGGTGCCGGCGGGGAGCGGCGGTTACGCGGCTACTCCGGGCCCGGGCCGGACCCGCGCGACCCGCAGCCGCTGGGTGCGGTGCTGGACCGGCTGATGAAGGCGCGCGGCTGGCAGCAGCCGGCCGCCGAGGCGACCGTGTTCGGCGCGTGGGAGAAGGTCGTCGGCGCGGAGGTGGCCCAGCACAGCCGCCCGGTCAAGCTGGAGGACGGCGAGCTGACCGTGGAGGCCCGCTCCACCGCCTGGGCCACCCAGCTGCGACTGCTCGCCGGGTCGCTGCTCCAGCAGATCGGCCGCGAGGTGGGCCACAACGTGGTGCGCCGGTTGCACATCCACGGCCCGGCGGCGCCGTCGTGGTCGCGGGGGCCGAGACGGGTACGCGGGCGCGGCCCCCGGGACACCTACGGCTGACCGGCCCGCCGGGGTGCCTCCGACTCGGCGTACACCGCGAAGCCCCGGTCCGCGCAACGCCGGTAGAACGCGGCCAGCACGCTCAGCTCCGGGCAGGTGTAGTTCCACTGCGGTGGCGCGCCGGTGTCGTCGCGCAGCGCGTCCAGCCGGGTGTCCAGCCAGCGCAGTTGCTGCTCGGCGAGGCGACCGTCGGCGAGCAGGCCGCGCAGCACCTCGCTCACCGACTCGAAGGTGACCGTCTCGCCGTGCGGGCGGTGCCCGGCCACGAACCGCTCGATCCCACCGGCGATCCACGCGCACCCGTCCGGGTCGATCACCGGGTCCTCGTCCTCCGCCGCGGCGTCGGTGGCGTAGAGCACACCCGCCAGGCCGAGCAGCAGGTCGACCAGCTCGGTGTACGCGGTCGCCCGCACCGTGCCGGTCTTCGCGATCAGCTCGGCGAGCGCCGCGGTCGGCGCCGAGATGCGTGGCATGTCGACGATCTCGCCGAAGTCGACGAACTCGGCCGGTGCGACCGGGTCGTAGAAGCGGCCGGTCCGCGGCCAGTGCACCGCGACGTTGTCCAGCCCCATCTGGCGTCACCTCTCAAGCCGTGTCGGGTAGATCGGGTCGATCGTCCGGTTCCGGGCGGGAAAGATCAAGGCCGGTTCCGTCAACGCCCGTGACCGTACCCCGGACGTGGTGCGGAGCAACGTCCGGTCTTCGGCCGGTCGCGCCGCCCGTCCCCCCATCGCGTGTAGGGGGAGTAGCGGACGGCGAAGTTCGGGCGGCTACGGAGGTCTCAGACCGGCTTTCAGGGGTGCCGAGTGGTGGTTCTGTCGTCCGCGCACAGTAAGATTGACGCAGAGACGAAGACCCGGTGCGGAGCGGCGAGACCCGGGCCCGAAGGCGGGCCCGTGATCATCGTCCACGTCGGGTCGAGCCGATCGCGATCCGCGGGCAACCGCGGCGACCGGCGCGTTCGACCCGCACCCGGCCCGCCCGGTGCCGGTCCGCGCGCCGACGTCGCGTCCTGTCCGCCGAACCCGCGCCCGACCGCGCCGCCAGGTGCCCACGGCGCGAGAAAGTGGCCGAGCGTGGCAGCGCAGGACAAGCAGGAGTACGGCGCCGAGTCGATCACCGTCCTCGAAGGGCTCGAGGCGGTCCGCAAGCGGCCCGGCATGTACATCGGTTCGACCGGCGAGCGCGGTCTGCACCACCTGGTGTGGGAGGTCGTCGACAACGCGGTAGACGAGGCGATGGCCGGCCACTGCGACACCATCGACGTGGTGCTGCTCGCCGACGGCGGCGTCCAGGTCACCGACAACGGCCGTGGCTTCCCCGTCGACCTGCACCCCAAGCTGAAGAAGCCCGGTGTCGAGGTCGCGCTCACCGTGCTGCACGCGGGCGGCAAGTTCGACGGCAAGGCGTACGCGGTCTCCGGCGGCCTGCACGGCGTGGGCGTCTCCGTGGTCAACGCCCTCTCCACCCGGATGGCCGTGGAGATCCAGAAGTCCGGCTTCTTCTGGCGCCAGCAGTACCACCACTCCAAGCCGACCCCGCTGGAGAAGGGCGAACCGACCGACCGGACCGGCTCCGCGGTCTCCTTCTGGCCCGACCCGGACGTCTTCGAGACCGTCGAGTTCG
Source organism: Micromonospora endolithica (assembly GCF_003626595.1). Classification (GTDB taxonomy): domain Bacteria; phylum Actinomycetota; class Actinomycetes; order Mycobacteriales; family Micromonosporaceae; genus Micromonospora; species Micromonospora endolithica. The sequence goes on from NZ_RBAK01000005.1 coordinate 260,311, forward strand.
ACTTCCAGACCATCTACCGCCGCCTCCAGGAGATGGCCTTCCTGACCCGCGGCCTCACCATCCACCTGCTCGACGAGCGGGTCCCGGAGGGTGAGGAGGGCAAGATCCGCGAGGTCACCTTCCACTACGAGGGCGGCATCGCCGACTTCGTCCGGCACCTGAACGCCTCGAAGACCCCGATGCACAAGACGGTGGTCGAGTTCGGTGCCGAGGAGGAGGGCATGTCCCTCGAGATCGCGATGCAGTGGAACGAGTCGTACGGCGAGTCGGTCTACACCTTCGCCAACAACATCAACACCCACGAGGGCGGCACCCACGAGGAGGGCTTCCGCGCCGCGCTGACCAGCGTGGTCAACCGCTACGGCGCGGAGAAGAAGCTGCTCAAGGGCGACGAGAAGCTCTCCGGCGAGGACATCCGCGAGGGCCTGGCCGCGATCATCTCGGTGAAGCTGACCAACCCCCAGTTCGAGGGCCAGACGAAGACCAAGCTGGGCAACACCCCGGTCAAGAGCTTCGTCCAGCGGGTCTGCAACGACCGGCTGGTCGACTGGCTGGACCGCAACCCGGCCGAAGCGAAGATCATCATTACCAAGGCCTCCCAGGCCGCCCGCGCCCGGATCGCCGCCCAGCAGGCGCGCAAGCTGGCCCGGCGCAAGTCGCTGCTGGAGTCCGGCTCGATGCCGGGCAAGCTGGCCGACTGCCAGTCCACCGACCCGCGCGAGTCCGAGGTGTTCATCGTCGAGGGCGACTCGGCCGGTGGCTCGGCCAAGCAGGGGCGCGACCCGCGTACCCAGGCGATCCTGCCGATCCGCGGCAAGATCCTCAACGTGGAGAAGGCCCGGATCGACCGGGTGCTGAAGAACAACGAGGTCCAGGCGCTGATCACCGCGCTGGGCACCGGCATCCACGACGACTTCGACATGGAGAAGCTGCGCTACCACAAGGTGGTGCTGATGGCCGACGCCGACGTCGACGGCCAGCACATCCAGACGCTGCTGCTCACCCTGCTGTTCCGCTTCATGCGCCCGCTGGTCGAGCTGGGCCACGTCTACCTGGCCGCCCCTCCGCTCTACAAGATCAAGTGGAACAAGAAGGGCGACGACGCCCAGTACGCGTACTCCGACCGGGAGCGCGACGGGCTGATCGCGCTGCGCCAGCAGAAGAAGCCCAACGCCCGGCCGGACGACATCCAGCGGTTCAAGGGCCTCGGCGAGATGAACTACCCGGAGCTGTGGGAGACCACGATGAACCCGGCCACGCGTACGCTGCGTCAGGTCACCCTCGACGACGCGGCGACCGCTGACGAGCTTTTCAGCGTGCTGATGGGCGAGGACGTCGAGGCGCGCCGGTCGTTCATCCAGCGCAACGCCAAGGACGTCCGGTTCCTGGACATCTGACGGAGCACGGCGGGCCGCCCGGTCATCCACCGGGCGGGCCCGCCGATCCACAGAGTTATCCACAGCGCAGCGGTTATCCACAGCGGTTATCCACAGCACAAAACCGACTCTGAGTCTGATAAGGGTTAACAGTGACCGATACCCCCGAGTCCACACCGAACGAGCCCGAGGTCCCCGAGGCCATCGCCGCCGTCGTCGCGCACGACCGGATCGAGCCGGTCGGGCTCGAGGTGGAGATGCAGCGCTCGTACCTCGACTACGCGATGAGCGTCATCGTCGGTCGGGCGCTCCCGGACGTGCGGGACGGGCTCAAGCCGGTGCACCGCAAGATCCTCTACGCGATGTTCGACTCCGGCTACCGGCCGGACCGCGGCTACGTGAAGTGCTCCCGCGTCGTCGGCGACGTGATGGGCCAGTTCCACCCGCACGGCGACTCGGCGATCTACGACGCGCTGGTCCGGATGGCGCAGCCCTGGTCACTGCGCTACCCGCTGGTCGACGGCAACGGCAACTTCGGTTCGCCCGGTAATGATCCGGCTGCGGCGATGCGCTACACCGAGTGCAAGCTCGACCCGCTGGCGATGGAGATGCTGCGGGACATCGACGAGGACACCGTCGACCTCCAGGACAACTACGACGGCCGGGCCAAGGAGCCCACCATCCTGCCGTCGCGGATCCCGAACCTGCTGATCAACGGCTCCGAGGGCATCGCGGTCGGCATGGCCACCAAGATCCCGCCGCACAACCTGCGGGAGATCGGCGCGGCGGTCCAGTGGTGCCTGGAGAACCCGGACGTCGACGAGGCCACCACCCTCGAAGCGCTGTTGGAGATCGTCAAGGGTCCGGACTTCCCGACCCACGGCCTGATCGTCGGGCAGCAGGCCATCCAGGACGCGTACCGCACCGGTCGTGGCTCGATCCGGATGCGCGCCGTGGTGGAGGTCGAGGAGGACAAGCGGGGCCGGCCGGCGCTGGTGGTCAGCGAGCTGCCGTACCAGGTGAACCCGGACAACCTGGCCGAGCGGATCGCCGAGCTGATCAAGGAGGGCAAGCTCGCCGGCATCGCCGACATCCGCGACGAGTCCTCCGGCCGTACCGGCATGCGGATCGTGCTGGTGCTCAAGCGCGACGCGGTCGCCAAGGTCGTGCTGAACAACCTCTACAAGCACACCCAGCTCCAGGAGACGTTCGGCGCCAACATGCTGGCGCTGGTCGACGGGGTGCCGCGCACGCTGAACCTGGCCCAGTTCATCCGCTACTACGTCGAGCACCAGATCGAGGTGATCCGCCGGCGGACCGCGTTCCGGCTGCGCAAGGCGGAGGAGCGGGCGCACATCCTGCGCGGTCTGTCCAAGGCGTTGGACGCCCTGGACGAGGTGATCGCCCTGATCCGGCGCTCGCCCACGGTGGAGGACGCGCGACAGGGCCTGATCCGGCTGCTGGAGATCGACGAGATCCAGGCGACCGCGATCCTGGACATGCAGCTGCGCCGGCTGGCCGCGTTGGAGCGGCAGCGGATCCTGGACGACCTGGCCAAGCTGGAGATCGAGATCGCCGATCTGAAGGACATCCTCGCGAAGCCCGAGCGGCAGCGGCGGATCGTCTCCGACGAGCTGGGCGAGATCGTCACCAAGTGGGGTGACGAACGGCGTACGAAGATCATCCCGTTCGACGGCGAGGTCTCCATGGAGGACCTCATCGCGCGGGAGGACGTGGTGGTCACCATCACCCGCACCGGGTACGCCAAGCGCACCAAGGTCGACCTCTACCGCTCGCAGCGGCGTGGCGGCAAGGGCGTCAGTGGCGCGACGCTGCGGCAGGACGACATCGTCAGCAACTTCTTCGTATGCTCCACCCACGACTGGATCCTGTTCTTCACCAACAAGGGCCGGGTGTACCGGGCCAAGGCGTACGAGCTTCCGGAAGCCAGTAGGGTGGCGAAGGGCCAGCACGTGGCCAACCTGCTCGCGTTCCAGCCCGACGAGCAGATCGCACAGATCATCGAGATTCCGAACTACCAGGTGGCCCCCTACCTGGTACTGGCCACGAAGAACGGCCTGGTGAAGAAGACGCGGCTCGAGGAGTTCGACTCCAACCGTTCCGGCGGCATCATCGCGATCAACCTGCGTGATGAGGACGAGCTGGTCGGTGCTGCCCTGGTCGGGCCGGAGGACGATCTGCTGCTGGTCTCGAAGAACGCGCAGGCGATCCGCTTCAACGCCTCGGACGAGGCGCTGCGGCCGATGGGCCGGGCGACGTCCGGGGTGATCGGCATGCGGTTCAGCGAGGAGGACGTGCTGCTCGCCATGGAGGTCGTCCGGGAGGGTCTGGACGTCCTGGTGGCCACGAACGGGGGATACGCGAAACGCACCCCGATCGAGGAATACCCGGTGCAGGGCCGGGGAGGTAAGGGCGTGTTGACTGCGAAGATCACCGAGCGGCGCGGTGGTCTGGTCGGCGCGGTGGTGATCGACCCGGACGACGAGCTGTTCGCGATCACCAGCAACGGTGGTGTCATCCGGACTCCGGTGAAGCCTGTACGGCGTACGCGTGACCGGAACACAATGGGTGTCAAGCTGATGGACCTTCCGGACGGCGTGACTATCGTGGCGATTGCTCGCAATGCCGACGAGCCTGACGAACAGGACTAGTTGAATGACGGAGACACAGGCGAAGTCGGGGAACACGGGGACCCCGGCCAACCCGGTCGACGAGGAGGCCGCGAAGAGCGGCCCACCAGCGACCGGCCGCGCGGCCGTGGGCCGGGCCACCGTCCCCGCCGACGCGCCTGCCCCGAAGTTCACCCGCGCCCCCGGGATGACACCGCCGCCGGACAAGCCGGCCGAGGGTAAGGACACCGCGGACGACGCCGAGCCGACGAAGGTCGAGGCGCCGAGCGCGGTGGGCACCGCCGCGCCGGCGCCCGCCCGTCCGTCGACCACCCAGCCGATCCCCGCTCGCACCGGCCAGGGTGCCCTGACCGGAAACACCGGCACCCAGCCGCGGGTGACCGGAAACACCGGCACCCAGCCGCGGGTGACCGGAAACACCGGCACCCAGCCGCGGGTCACCGGGAGCACCGGCACCCAGCCGCGGGTGACCGGCACGGCGAGGCCGCAGCAGGACGGCGACCGTCCCGGCGCGCCGGGCCGCCCCAACCAGGGCGGTGGCCTGCCGCCGGGGGTCGGTGGCGCGGCCGCCGTCGGGGCCGCCCGGGTGGGTGAGGCGGTACGCGCGGCGCGTACCTCGGTCAGCTCGGCCGCCTCGCGCGGACCGCGCCGGGCCCGGCTGAACCTCAAGCGCATCGACCCCTGGTCGGTGATGAAGTTCGCCTTCGCGGTGTCGGTGGTCCTCTTCATCGTGGTGGTCGTCGCCACGTCGGTGCTATACCTGGCGCTCGACGCGATGGGTGTGTTCACCAGCGTGAACGACAGCCTGACCGACCTGGTCAGCGCCGGTGGCGGGCAGAGCGCCAGCGGCTTCCAGATCACCGCCCGCGGCGTGATCCTCAGTTCGGCGTTGATCGGCCTGGTCAACGTCGTGCTGTTCACCGCGTTGGCCACGCTGGGGGCGTTCGTCTACAACGTCTGCGCGGACCTGGTGGGCGGCATCGAGCTGACCCTCGCCGAGCGAGACTGAACCATCCGGCCGCCGGGCCGACCTCCCTCTGCGGGTGGGTCTACCCGGCGGTCGTCCGTCCGGGCCGCGTACAGGCCGCGTACGGGCCGCGTACGGGCCGCGTACGGGCGTTGATCCACTCGCCTTCCCTGAACTCGGGCTGTCCCGCCCGCGCGGACGCCCGTCTTCAATGATGTCGAGTGGATCTTGCCGTCCGGGGCGGAAAGTCGGTGGGTCGGAAGGCCGGCGATCGGGTAGGTTCGGGGCGACGGCGGGCCCGGATCACCGGCCGGACCCCGATTTGGGGGCCGACGGACGGATGGGTTAACCTTGCTCGTCGCTACGCGGGGCTATAGCTCAGTCGGTTAGAGCGCAGAGCTGATAACTCTGAGGTCGCTGGTTCGATTCCAGCTAGCCCCACCGCACATCGTCCGACAGCACGTCGAGCGTGAGGGGTAGCCCCAATGTTCAAGAAGCTGCTGATTCTTGTCGGCGTCGTCGGTGTGGCCGCCGTCCTGGCCCGCAAGGTGAAGGCGTCGAACGACGAGCGGGCGCTCTGGCACGAGGCCACCACCGCGCCCGATCTGCGCTGACCCGCTTCTCTCACGGCCAGCACCAGGCGGCGTCGCCGTCCCGGGGCCCTAGCTCAACTGGCAGAGCACTGCCTTTGCAAGGCAGGGGTTAGGGGTTCGAGTCCCCTGGGCTCCACCAGCACGAACACCGGTTGATCTCGGGTCCGAGTACAGCCATTCGTACAGCCAAGCGGTCACGCCGTCCCCCTCCTCACTGAGCACCCGGTCGATGGCCACCAGGTAGAGGCCGGCGCGGACCTAGCCGACCTGTTCCGGATCGAGCCGACAGACCTGCTGCTGCGGCGACGCTACGACTCGACCGACAGGGCGACCGGCTTGCTTCTCTCGTCAGCGTCTCCTACGTGCCGGTTGCGCTCATCAGCTCAAACCCCGCGCTGCTTAACGAGGCCAACGAGCCGTGGCCGGGAGGAACCCAACATCAGCTCTCGACGGTCGGCGTCGAAATCATGACATTGTCAACGCCGGCTGAACTTTGGCTCTGGCACACATTTTGTGATTGATCACGGTGGCAGCTCATGGCGTGCATGTCGAGCAGCACGGTGGCGTATCGGTGCCCACGGTGTCGGGCGAAGTCGTCCACGCTCAACCCTGTCGGCGTGACCGGTGGCGGTTCGGGCATCCGCCGGACCATTCGGATCAACGTCATCCGCGACACCGACACCGCCAACCGATACGCCAGCCGACTTCCAGGTCGACCGCCCAACGCCACCGCGACCGCCTCCAGATCACCCGCCGCCAAGACTGTGTGACGGGCATACCGACGGGTCAACCCCGGTACCTGCTCAACGAAGGTCCGCCGCCGGCACCCGCTGTTGGCGCAGGTGAACCGTCGGACCGTCAACGCGACCAGCACTTCGTGGCCGCCCAATCTGACATCGGCCAACCGGCGCACATAGGAACCATGCAGGGTCGTCGACCAGGTGCCGCAGGCTCCGCACGCGGCCCGTACCGTCTTCGTCGACGCATCGATCCTGACCCCGACGCCACGGACCACCACCGCTTCCAGCCGCAGGCCCACCAGATGCGGAAGCAACGCCACGATGATCTCCACCCGGCACCCAACCCGAACCCTCAGCGAGCACGACTCACAAAATGTGCGCCAGAGCCAGTTTTCAGGCGGAGCCGAAAACCATGATTGACGAAGTAAAAGGTCGGATGCCGACCATCGCCGAGGCGCAGCTACGGGGCCTGCCCGACGGCGTTCCCTTCATCCTCTGCCGACGCATCTCCCTGGACGCCAACGAGAGAGTCGTCGAAGTCTCCGACGCCGAGTACCTAGCGGACCGGACCGAACTCCGATTCGTCACCCCACTCAAGCCGTGGCCCAAACGCAGATCCGGCGGCAAGCCGTCAGGGCGGCAAGGAGGAAGACCATGAGCGCAGACCTGGACGCCTAAGACGAGCGGTTCCTGGCAAGCGCCATCGAGATTTCGCGGCGCGCGTTGGAGGACGAGGGCAAGACCCCGTTCGGTGCCATCGTCGTCATATCCGGAGAGATCGCTGGCGAGGGCACCAGCAGCGTTGTCGAGCTGCGGGACCCGACCGCACACGCCGAAGTCATGGCCCTGCGTCACGCAGGCAGCAACCTCGGGCGCCACCTCTTCGAAGACGGCATCATGTACGCCAGCAGCGAGCCCTGCCCATGTGCCTCATGGCCTGCTACTGGGCACGCATCCCCGCCTGATTTTCGGAGCCACCAGCCACGACGTAGCGACCTACGGCTTCGAAAACCTACAGTTCTACCGAGAAGTTGCCCAGCCAATCGAACGCCGGTCGCTTCGCGAGGAAGTCGCCGAGGGTCCGCTACGTGCCGACGCCGTTGAGGTCCTCCAAGCATGGGCCGACAAGCTGCCCGCGCCGGTGCAGCCCAAGTTCTGACCTACAAGACGTTGGGGCGGCCTTCAGGGCCGCCCCAACGCTCATCTCACGAGCTACTACTAGTCGGTCGGCTCGCTCACCTCGCGCGTTTCCTCGAACAGCCAGCCGTATCGATGCAGCGTGCGAGCTGCCTCCTCCAGGCGACCGGCGAGCGATTCGGCCTCCTCGGTCCGCCACCCGACCTCATCGATTAGCCGTGGTCGGGCGTAGCCTTCGATGAAGGTCACGGCCCGAAGCGCGTCCTCGAGCCGGCTGACGACCAGCCCGACCGCGCCCTTGGCGCCCTCGAGCTGTGTCTCCGGCGGAACCGTCTGCTCCTCGTCGAGGGGTTTCTCCGGCTCTGGCCGCGGCTCAACCATGAACGTGCGCCGGAGCCAGTCGTCCTCACCATGATTGGCGAAGTACGGCCGCTGCGGATCGAGTCCCACGCTCTCGGCGTAGTGGTGGAGGTCTACCGGCACCCCATCCTCGTTGATCGCGCGAGGCCGCTCGCCACGGCGCCCGCGCGCCAGCGCATCTGCCAGTAGGCGGAGGCCGTGCTCCGATCGGATGAGCGTGTCGAAGACCTTGTTGAGCGCGGTCTTCGACGGGCTGTCCCGGAGCTCGCGCTGCATGAAGCCGCTCACCACCAGGTACCACCCGCCCAGCATCCCGAGCTCGACGGCGGCCGGACCGCCGGTCTCCTGAGCATTGATCTCACCTAATGCCGCAGCGAGCAGCACATCTGGTGTCCGACCCGTTGGGCTCCAGTCGCAACGAGCGATGTCGGACGACAGCAGCATTCTCTGCAGCGCCGACCGCACGCCGTCGACGCGTGTTGCCGATGGGTCAGCCCGACCCGGCCAGCCGCGGAGGGCCAACTCAGCCGCCACCGGAACTATGTCCCGCACGTGGATACGCGCCCGAGCGGTGACCCGCCGGATAGCAGCCGAGCACACCCGTCGGTTCTTCGGTGCCAGCAGGGTAGACACGATTGCAGCCGCACGGGCGTCGGCGTACCGCGAGTAGAGCCGCTGCTCCGCTTCACTTGGCGACATCAGGCCGGCAAAGTAGCCAGCGGCTTCCTCGCTGATCCGGCCACGGTGGAAGAGATCCTCGAGCACGGCCTCGGCCTGGGCGTCAAGCTTAGACGCTGTATCCCACTGGGTTGGCGGCTCGACGTGCGTGATCCCGACGATGAAACGGACCGCTTCGGCGAGAGTCTTGGTGCTGCCAGGGTCGGGTCGGAATCCCACGATGATCTTGGCTGGCATCACCAGCGATCGAAGCTGCTGCCGCTGCTGCTCGGACAGCTCCTCAAGCGGCAGCGCAGCGGCGCCCGCGACGCGGCCGAGCAGCGTCCGGAACGCATGGTCGTCGTCGTTGTATCCGTAGACGACGTCGGAGGGGGTGATGTTCAGGACGCGGTGGGTCGTCGCCGTGCGCGAGCTCCCGTCGGCGGCCGCGAGGATCCACTGCGGCCGGCTGCCGTCCTTGTGCTCGAACCGTACCGGCACGACGAGCACCTCACGCAGCACCCCGTGGGTTCTGACACTGTCGTCGTAGTTGTTGTGGTTCTTCAGGAACGTGGCGCTGTTGTTCAGGCTGGCAACCACCGCCTCGCGACGGGCTGCCGCCAGCGTCAGCTCGGTCGTTGCGCCAGTGTCGCTGTGGACGGGCGGCAACGGAGTGTGGTCGCCACTCCCCTCATCGACGAGGGCAAACGGGTACTTTCGCCGGACCGCCTCGCGCATGTTGTCAGGGAACGTGCTGACAGCCGGTGACCAGACCCACGACGAAATGGTGAGCACGGTACCGCCGGGCACGCGCTCCTCGACGGGAAGTTGCACACGCTTGCGCGCGTCCTCGGGCCGGGTCACAGCACGGGCGATTGCGCGTGCAGCACCCTCTGGGTGGCCGAACTGCACCATGAGGGCGTCCGCGAGCCGCTTCGTTGCGGCCGCCTTTGGCACCTTCGGCAGCTCGCCCGTACTTACGGGGCCATCTTCATAGTCGTCAACATCGATCTCATCATCGCCGATCTCGGCGGCCGGTGAAGTGGCGTCAGACGGCGTCCTCACCGTTGCGGTGACCGTCTCTTGGACGGTAACGGTGGTGGGGCTTTCAGACGACGTCTCTACGCCGTCCATCGCGATATTTATCGCGTCCTGCATGGTGGGCCTCCACAGGTCCATCAGGTTGGCCGACACGGACGATTCGTCCTTGCGGGTTGGCGCGACGGGGAGGCCCGAAAACAGAAAGCCCTCGCACCCCGCGCCGATGGCGCTGTGGGGTGGAGAGCTGGAGAGTTCTCTTCACCCCGACCCGTCGATCCGGATTCGGGACCCGGCGTGGACGAGGCGGACGCGGTGTCAGCGGTTCCCGGCTTCGGACGTCGAAGGCCCTTGGGCCGTCGGTTGTCCTACGCAGCCTGTCCGATGAGGGAGGGCTACGCGTCGGTCGAGCTTTCATCGCTTCCAACATGGAGGGTACAGCACGGACACCATACGGCCGCACTGCCGAATTGCCCTCTTATAGGATCAAGGCGGCCCGCAAGCGGGCCGCGCCGGCCCGGCCCCGGCCTGCTGGCGACCTTCGGCCGGCATCGGCCGGGCCGGCCGGCGGCTCTCAGACGACAAAACTTTGAAGGCCTCAGGGCTCCGCCCCGAACCCCGGCCCTCCTCAGAGATCGGCCGGGGCGGATCACCTCGCCGGGCACCACAAGGGCGTCCAGCCTCCCCGGACGGGCCAAGGTCGTTCGGCTGGTGAGGCGCTCCACCTTGTACCCGCCCGGGGAGGCTGGACGGTCTACAACTGCGCGACGAGGAGATCCGATCACACCGCTAGGAGCTACCGACGAAGCGGCCGTCCGGTTTCAGGCGAGGTCACGGCTGCGGCGCTGCGATCTATGCAGGAAGATCATGGGGCGCTAACCTCGCCTCCATGTGGGAGCGAGTGCAGCCATACAACCCTCTCGACCGTGTCGAGTTGGGTAAGAGCGTGGAGCGTGCGCTGCTTGCGAGGCCGCTGAGTCCGCTTCCGCCGGAGACACCCTTCGCCGGTGCCGGTCTTTACGCGATCTACTACGTGGGCTCGCTCGAACTGTACCGGCTGATCGCGCCGCCAGCCTGCGAGGCTGGGGAGATTCCGATCTACGTTGGTCGTGCCAGCGCCCCCGGCGCCAGGCAGGGAGCACTGGGCCTGCATAGCACAACGAGTGAGCCCGCTCTATTCACTCGGCTGAAGCAGCACGCCAGGTCGGTGCAATTGGCCGAGGAGCACAGCATCAAGCAGGGCGAGCCGGGGCTGCGCTTGGCGGACTTCCGATGCCGCTACCTCGTCGCAGACGACATCTGGGTGCCGCTTGCAGAGGCGCTCCTGATTGGCCACTACCGACCAGTCTGGAACGTGCTCATTGACGGTTTTGGCAACCATGACCCCGGCAAAGGCCGAACGGCGCAGGCCCGATCGCTGTGGGACATGCTGCATCCAGGCCGGGCATGGGCGGCGAAGCGTCCCGAGGCGAAAAAGAGTGTTCACCAGCTTCAATACGATGTCCGTGCTCATCTCTCAGAGTCCGGGGTCCCTGACCTGGATGTGGTGCCGGTCGTTGGTGTCGAGGTTGAGGTGGCCATGGTCCAGGAGGCACTCATCGATGACGAGGAGTTGTCTCGGGATCGGTAGTCGCAGTGTCGGGGGAGCGTATGGCGAGTACAGCCTGAGCCACTCGCTCCGCGGCCAGCTGGGTGTCCTCGTGTTCCCAGATGCGAATCACCCGCCAGCCTGCGGTGGTTAGCCGGTGGTCTGTCTCAGCGTCGCGCTGTCGGTTTCCCTCCACCTTGCTTGACCAAAACTCGCTGTTGCGGGTCGACGGCCGGTAGTGCTCGGGGCAGCCGTGCCAAAAACATCCGTCTACGAATACGGCCACTCGCGGACCGGCGAAGACGAGGTCCGCCTTGCGCCGCAAGCCTGCCAGCGGTTGCCGGTCCACCCGGTATCGCAGCCCCAGAGCGTGGACAGCCGAACGAAGGGCCAGTTCCGGACGAGTGTCGCGGGACCGGTTGGCTCGCATCACGCTACGCACGGCAGGGGACGAAGCCCACGACTGCGCGACCTTCTTCGGTTGCCGCGGCGAATCGAGCCCCGTGCTCAAGGCCCGCCGCCAGGCCTCCGCGAGGTTCTCCTCCCTGGATTCGTGGCTGACCTGACAGACATACCGCTCCCGCGTCTTCCGTCCCTCCGGCCAGCGAAGGTAGGCGTACACACGCCGTGACTTCGGCGGCAGACGCAGGTAAATCGACGCCAGCACAGACCTGCCAGAGGCGGCGAGCAAGAGTCTCTTCTCCCGACCACCAGCAGCGACGTCCTGCTCCTCAGCTCGTTCGCTGGCCGTGATGCCCTTCAACGGCCGCCATGCGGACTCGATCGGCGGCGCATCCCGCCACTGTGTGGCCATGAAGTGATTATCGCCTATGCCTTCTCGCCTGTGGCCTGCTTGAGTGCCTTAGCGACGGAATCTGCCATCACGCGTCCGAGTTGCACGGGGACCGCGTTGCCGAGCTGACGCATCTGCTCACCGCGAGGCCCGTCGAGCCGCCAGCTATCCGGGAAGGTCATCACCCGGGCCGTCTCTCGAACCGTCATGTAGCGGATCGATCCGTCATCGAGTCGCACGACACTTTCACCACCGGGCACACCGTGGACTCCCGCTTTGACGGTCTTCGCCGGACGATCCAGGTCATTAGGAGTGTGTCCCGGGTACTGGCGCGCGCCGGGCCAACCAACATGGTGCAGCCAATCAGGGTGCTCAACGTAGTCACCGACTGGTTCCGGAAGATCCCGTGTCGCGTCCCGCAGCGTCCGCCAACGAGGCTTGCTGTCGTGCACAGGCAGCACCTCGGGCAGCAATTCATCGCGCATGGAGATGCCGTGCTCCTCGAAGTACTCGCCGCTGTCCTGAGCATGCTGTAGAGCGAGCTCTGAGTGAGTCGCCTCCGGGAACTGCCAGTCAGCCAGCCCGAGATCTTTACGGAAGGCGACGACGAACACCCGCCAGCGCATCTGCGGCACGCCGTAGTTGGCGGCGTTGACCAGCTTGTACTTGACGTCGTACCGCTCCGTTAGGTGAGCGTCGTTGGCGCGAAGCGCTTTGACCAGGCGCTTGTCGTGATCGTGCCAGTCCTCGCCATCCACCCGCTGTTCGAACGGCGCCGACAGTTCCCGAAGGATGTACTCGTAGTACGGCTTGAAGGATGGCCGCAGCAGACCCTTGACGTTTTCCGCCACGATCGCTCGCGGCCGGGTTTCTCGCACGCACCGGAACAACTCGGGCCAAAGGTTGCGCGGATCATCGAAGCCCTTGTGCGCTCCACCGAGGCTCCACGGCTGACAAGGCACCCCGCCGGCTACCACGTCGACCTCGTCCGACCAACGGTCGAAGCTAACCTCCCGCACGTCGCCCTGTCGAAGGGGCCATCGGTCGGCCAGCGATTTGGGTAGAGGGGAACCGTCTTCGTAATCTACGGCGCCGTTCGCCCGCAGAGTCCCGCACGCACGCCGTTCCAGCTCGACCGCCAGCAGGTGGCGGAAACCCGCCTCGTGCATGGCCAGGGCCAGCCCGCCACCGCCCGTGAAAAGTTCGATGCTGGTGCCGACGCCTGGCCCACGCTTGGCAGTCGACTTCGTGCGGCTAGTCATTGGGAAACAATACCGCGGATCTTGATCGAGGTCTCGATCGTATGTGCGTGTTATGCGTGACACTCCAAGATCTTCGCTGAGCAGAGCGGAGCAGCGGAGTGATGATCTGCAAGCGCGAGCGAGCGGGGACGCCACCAACGCTACGGATGGCTGTACAGCCATCCGTACAGCCAAGTCAGCAGACCAAGCCGGTCATACGCCGGCGCGAGCCGACAACCGCAGTAGCCGACGCCGGCCGACAAGCGGCTTGATCTTCGCAAGGCAGGGGGTTAGGGGTTCGAGTCCCCTGGGCTCCACTCATCCGCAGGTCAGCGGCCATGATCAGGGTCTCTGATGGCGCAATCGGGGCCGGTACGGCAGCGAGGTACCTCGCCGACGCCCTCGCCGAGCTGATCCCCGGTCACCCTGTCGATGTCAACCGCGAGGCGCTCTGGTCGTCCCAGCCGCTTGAGTGCGTCGCGGGTGGCCGTCGAGGCCAGGTGACCCCACCGCTCGTCGTTACGGGAGCGGGCCGCTCTGCATGGTCATGGAGACCGTGCTGTCCGCGATCACTTTCGTCCCGCCCGCTGGGGACTGGCTCGCCACCCACGCGCTCGAACTGCTCGACCCGGTGAAGACGGGCACCAGACCGGCGCTCCGTACGGCCTGGTCGGCCTGCGGGCGCAGCATCTCGCGGACGTGCGGGACGGTCTTGTCCAACGGCAGCTCCACCGAGAGGGAGACACTGCACGAGGAGGTGGCGTTGAAGGTGGTCAGGCCGTTGAGGTGACCGCCGGCGAAAAAGGCCTGCTCGGGAGTGAGGTTCAGCGGCGGCGGGACGAGGTTGTTGGGAATGCGGCCGGGCAGGTCGGGCCACAGCTCCGGCGGCAGGTAGTTGCCGAAGAACATCATGAGCAGGTCGTCGGTGGCGATGCCGACGTGGGGACATGGCCCACTGCTCGTGCGGCAAGGCAGGTTCTGGTTGTACGGGAAGTAGTCGTAGTGGTCGGCTCCGCCGTAGACGGCGCGGTGTCTGGGTTTGGCGATGGCGTTCCAGGTCGGGGCGTCGAGGGTGGCGTCGAAGTCGTCGACACCCCAGGTCAGCAGGCGAGGCACGGCGCCCTGGTGGATGGGCTTGGTGCCGTAGCTGGACTGCCAGTCGTTCCACACCCCGCTGAGCGAGGCGACGGCGGCGACCTGGATGCGGGTGGCGAGGATGCCGGCGTGCAGCGCCCCGTACGAGTGGCCGGCCAGGCCGGTCTTCCCGGCGGGAAGCAGCACCGCCTTCCCGGGCCAGCCCTGCCGCATCCAGGTGACGGTGTTGGCGAGTACCTGTTGGGTGCCGGGGCTCCGGGCGGGGTGCACGTGGATGTCCGGCAGCTCGGGCACGGCGACGATGTACCCGCAGCGGGCCAGCGCCGCCGGGGTGCGGAACCAGCGCTGGTAGTGGTTGGTGTCCTGGTCACAGTTGCCGTGGGCGAACACGATCAACGGATATTTTCCGCAGCCGCTGAGCAGCTGCGCCGTGTTCGGGGTGGGGTCGATACTCGGGTGGAACACCCGTACCCGGGTGGGCGCGGCGTCGGCCGGCCCGTATTCGCGCCAGCCCCAGAAGACGGGGGCCAGGGCGCTGGGCTGCCAGCCGAGGGCGCAGGTGGACGGTGGGGTGAGGGCGGCGGGTCGGATCTCGTCGGACGTCGCGTCGGTCACGGGGGGCTCCTCGCCGTGCGGCCGTTCTGGCAGCGGCGTCTCCCGCGCCGCCAACCAGCGTATGCTCGCGGGCCACGCCGTTGTGCCGCTGATCCGACAGCCCGCTGCCCTACGCCGGTGCGCGTGCCCCGCTCAGACCAGACCGTCGTGGCCCTCGCCGAGGAGTGGGCCGCGGCCACCGGGCGCCGGTCGCCAAGGCCGGCAGGCTAGCGTCGCAGGGGTGAGCACCGAAACCCCGCGCGTACTCCCGGCCGGCAGCGGCATCGCCGATGCCGCCTCCGTCCTGCGTACCGGCGGGTTGGTGGCCTTTCCCACCGAGACCGTCTACGGCCTGGGCGCGAACGCGCTGGACGCGCGGGCGGTGGCCCGGATCTTCGAGGCGAAGGCGCGGCCCAGTTTCGACCCGCTGATCAGCCATCTCGCCGACGCGGCGGACCTGGAGAAGCTGGTCGGCGCGGTGCCGCCGGCGGTGGCCGCGTTGGCGGACCGGTTCTGGCCCGGCCCGCTGACGTTGATCGTGGACCGGCCGGCGGTGGTACCACCGATCGTGACGTCCGGCCTGGCGACGATGGCGGTGCGGGTGCCGGACGACGCGCACGCGCGGGCGCTGATCGCGGCGGCCGGAGTGCCGGTGGCGGCGCCGAGCGCCAACCGGTTCGGGCAGCTCAGCCCCACTCGGGCGGAACACGTCGTACGGGGGTTGGGCGGTGCCGTGGATGTGGTGCTCGACGGTGGGCCGACCCGCTGCGGGATCGAGTCGACCATCGTGGACGCCCGGGGCGACCGGCCGGTGGTGCTGCGCCTCGGTGCGCTGCCGGTGGAGGCGTTGGAGGAGGTCACCGGCCCGGTGACCGTACGCCTGGGCAGCTCCGGGCAGCCGGTCGCGCCGGGAGCGTTGGCGGCGCACTACGCGCCGCGTACGCCGCTGCGGTTGGTGTCCGGGCCGGAGCCGGCGGCGGCGCGCGGAGGCCGGCGTGGCTTCCTGGCCTTCCGGGACCGCCCGGCGGGTGACTGGACGGCGGTGGAGGTGCTCTCCCCGACCGGCGACCTGACCGAGGCGGCGGCGCGGCTGTTCGACGCGCTGCACGAGCTGGACCGCACCGGGGTCGACGAGATCGTCGTCGAGCCGGTGCCGGAGATCGGTGTCGGTCGGGCGGTCAACGACCGGCTGCGCCGCGCCGCCGCCACGTGGGATTGAGGTTCACCGGTGCATGACGGCGAGTCGCCGGGGTAGGAGAACCGGTAGCAACCCACCCCCGGAAGTGAGGTGTCACCCCATGCCGACCGCACGCGAGATCATGACGACCGACGTGACCTGTGTCCGTGAGCAGGACGACCTCCGCACGGCCGCGAAGCAGATGGCCCAACTGGGTGTCGGCTCATTGCCGATCTGCGGGGACGACAGCCGGCTCAAGGGCATGCTGACCGACCGCGACATCGTGGTGAAGGTGCTCGCCGAGGGCCGCGACCCGGGCATCGTCACCGCCGGCGAACTGGCCCAGGGCAAGGCGGTGACCATCGGCGCGGACGACGACGCCGCGGCGATCCTGCGCACGATGAGCCAGCACAAGGTACGCCGGCTGCCGGTGATCGACGGCCACGACCTCGTCGGCATCGTCGCGGTCGCCGACGTGGCCCGCTCGCTGCCGGAGCGCCCGGTCGGTGACCTCATCGAGGCCATCTCCGAGCACGGCTGACCGGTTCGATCGTTGTTAAGAGGGGCCCCCGGTACAACGCCAGGCGTTAACCGGGGGCGAGCCGCAGCACCGTGGTGGCGGTGCCGATGAATGTCACGTCCGCGTGCTCGGTCACGCCACTCACCTCCGAAGTCGACCGGTACCCGTGACCGACCGGCCCGTGCGCGGGGGTGCCCCGATCGAGCGCGAGAAGGGCGGGCCCTCAGGCCGAGCGATCCGTGTCGCCCGCCGGCTGGGACCGGTCGGCGTGGTGGTGACCGTCCGGTGTCGGTCCGATGTCGCCGTCGCCCCGGTGACCGTCGCCGTCGCCGTCGCCGGAGCGCGCGGGGCCGGTGGGCCACAGGTGCAGGCGGCCGAGCAGGTCCGGGTGGCCGAGCAGGTCCGGCCGGAGAAGCTTCACCCGGTCGAGCAGCTCGGTGCCGGTCCCCGCCGGTGGCTGCGGCAGCCGTTCCACGAGCCGGGCGATGCCGCTGTTGGCCAGGGTGGCGCCGAGTGCGGAGCCGGTGGCGATGGACCACCCGACCGGGCCGAGCGGGGTGCAGCCGAAGAAGTGGCTGAGTCCCGGGGTCTGCACGACGGCCACCAGGACGCCCACCGAGCCGGCGGTGGAGAGCAGGACGGCGGGGGTGGCGCCACCGGCGAGCACGGTCTGGCCGAGCTGCGTACCGACCAGGGACACCAGCGCCACCGTGGAGGCCCGCCGCTGCCGGCCGGTCCAGCGGGCCAGCATCCAGCCGGCGGTCGCGCCGAGGGTCGTCGATGTGGCCCGCAGCGCGATCTCCCGGTCCAGGGTGGTGCCGAGCGACGTGTCCGGACCCTCCCGCAGCAGGGCTTCGTTGTTCTCCGGGCGGGGTGGCCGGACCGCGATGGCCAGCGCCGGCGCCAGGTCGGTGAGCAGGTTGACCAGCAGCAGCTGTCGCCCGTTGAGCGCGGAACGGCCGGTGGCGGCGGCGGTGACGATGCTGAAGGCGATCTCACCGAGGTTGCCGCCGACGAGGATGCTCAGCGCGTGCCGGACCGACGACCACATGGCCCGGCCCTCGACCAGGGTCGCGATGATCGTCTCCAGCCGGTCGTCCATCACCACCAGGTCGGCGGCGGCCCGCGCGGCCGGGGTGCCCCGTTGACCGAGGGCGATACCGACGTCGGCGAGCCGGATGGCCGGGGCGTCGTTGGCACCGTCACCGGTCATCGCCACGGTTCGGCCGCACGCCTGCAACGCCTGGATGATCCGCACCTTGTGGGCGGGCGTGCACCGGGCCACCACGTCGGTGTCGACCAGCCGTTCCCCCAGCGCCTCGTCGTCCAGGTCGTCGAGGTCGGCGGCGTTGACCACCCGCTGCCCGTCCCCGTCGCTGATCACCGAGGCGATGGCCTCGGCGGTGGCGGGATGGTCGCCGGTGATCATGATGGTGTGCACGCCGGCCCGCCGGATCGCCGCCACGGCCGGTGCGGCACTGGCCCGGATCCCGTCGCCGAGGGCGAGGATCCCCACGAACGTCAGGCCGCGTACGGCGTCGTCGGTGATCGACTGGTCATCGACCGAGCGTTCGGCGATGGCCAGGACCCGCTGCCCGGCACCGGCGTGCCGGTCCAGGTCCCGGTGCAGCGCCTGCCGACCGGTCTCGTCCAGCGGCTGCACCCCCCGGTCGGTACGCCGGCTCACGCACCGGGGCAGCACCGTCTCCGGTGCGCCCTTCACGCTGAGCAGCAGTCCACCGTCGGAGGTGCCGACGGCGGCGTGATAACCGCGGGACGGCTCGAACGGCATCACCCCGACCTGCTGCCACGCCGCCGCCCCGGTCTCCTCGACCGCGCCGACGTCCCGTGCGGCCCGGCGTACCGCCCGGTCGGTCTGCTCCGGCAACTGCTCCGGGTCGTCGGCGGCGGGGGTGGCCCGCAGTGCCACCGCCAGGACCGTACGCAGGTGCTCGTCGAGCCGGTCGACGGGGGCGTACCGGTCGCCGTCGCCAACCCCGGAGAGCACCAGCCGGCCCTCGGTCAGCGTGCCGGTCTTGTCGAAGCAGAGCACGTCCACCCGACCGAGGGCCTCGATGGTGCGCGGGTTGCGGACCAGCGCCCCGTGCTCGGCCAGCCGCCGGGCGGCGGCCAACTGGGCGGCACTGACCAGGAACGGCAGTCCTTCCGGCACCGAGGCGACCGCCAGGTTCGCGGCGGTCGCGGCGGTCTGCGCCAGGGGTACGCCCCGAGCCAGTCCGGCACCGGCGACCGCCACCGCGGCACCCAGCGCCAGCGGCACGGACTTGCTGGTCAGCCCGCCCAACCGGGCCTCCACACCCCCGCTGGGGATGGCTGACTGCCGGGCCAGGGCCATGCTCCGGCCCGCCTCGGTGTCGGCGCCGGTGGCGACCACCACGGCCGTGCCGTGCCCGGCGGCCACCGTGGTGCCCTCGTACAGCATCGAGGTTCGCTCGGCCAGGTCGGACGCGGCGACCGGGTCGGGTGCCTTACCCACCGGCAGCGACTCGCCGGTGAGGGAGGACTCGTCCGCCTCCAGACCGGCGGCCTCCAGCACCCGGCAGTCGGCCGGTACGGCGTCACCGGGCTCCAGCAGGACGACGTCGCCGGGCACCAGGTCCTCGGCGGACACCACCCGCTCGATGCCGTCCCGCCGGACCCGGGCGGTGACCGCCGAGCGGGACAGCAGCTCCGCCAGCGACCGTTCGGTGTTGCGCTGATGGATCGCGCCGACCAGCGCCGACCCGCCGACGACGCCGCCGACCAGGGCCGCGTCTACGGGCGAGCCGAACGACGCGGACAACACCGCGCCGGCGGCCAGGACCGGGGTCAGCGGGTTGGCCAGCTCGTCGAGGAACACCCGGAGCAGGTTGGACGAGCCGGGTCCGGTGCCGCCGGTGGCACCCCGACGGCGGGCCGCCTCGGCGCTGTCCAGTCCGTGCGGCCCGCTGGCCAGGTGGTCGAGCACCGTCGCGGACGGCATCAGGTGCCACGGTACGGCGGCCCGCGGGATCGGCGTGGCGGTCGGGTCGGGCAGGTGGTGGGCACGCCACACACCGTGCGCGAACGCCAGCGCGGCGGCCCCGTTCACCGCGGCCAGGGACCGGTTGGGCAGCAGGCGCGGGTCGGCGGTGAACGCGGAGAGCGCGCCGAGACCGGCGCCGGCGAGGGCGAGCCGGATGTTCTGGGCGGTCATCCGCCGGGCCACCCCGGCGGCCTCCACGACCAGTGCCGCCACCCGGGGATCGTCGCCGACCAGCAGGTGTGCGCCCCACGGCGGTGGGTCGTCCGGCCCGGCCATCCCCAGCCCGCAGTCGGACGCCGCGAGCGCGGCCCGGTCGGCGCTGGCGAGCATCACGACCGCGCCGCCCCGCTGCAGGTCCCGGACGGTGCCGGCGAGATCCGGACCACCGGGCAGCACGGCGTCGGCGAAGCCGTACCGGTCGGGGTCGGCACCGGCCACCACCAGGCGCAGGCCGGCCCGCCGGGCGGCGGCGGGCAGGACGTCCGCGCCCGGTGCGGCCTCGCTGCCCACCCGCAGCAGCGCCGCCAGCCGGCCGGCGTGGGCGAGGCCGAGCAGCCGTCCGCCCGCCGTACGCAGCCGGGTGCTCTCCGGCGTGTCCCCCGGGTCGGCGGCGTGCAGCTCGTCCAGCGGGGCGAGCCGCCAACCGTCGGCCTCCCGGGGCCGGTCCGGGGACTCCGCGTCGAACAGGGCGAAGGCGTGGGCGGCCACCGTACCGGCGTCGGCACCGTCGAGCGGGGCGAGGTCGGCGAGCACCCCGCGGTCGGAGCCGAGGACGGCGGCGTCCAACACCAGCGTGTCGATCCGGTCCAGCCCCCGCAGTGCCGCCCGGTCCATGGCGATCACACCGCGCCGGGCCAGCAGGTTGCCGAGCTGCGCCGCGTACCCCTCCCGCCCGGAGCCGGGCGCCTTGGGCAGCGCGGAGAGCCCGACGGCGGCGGCCCGCTTCCCACCCACCAGCGGCGCCGCGGCCGCCGCGGCCAGCGCACCGGCGGCCAGGACCCGCTGGGCGTACGTCTCGATCGGCCCGTCGGGCTTCGGCCGGGGGCGCTGGCCGTCGGGGTTGCGGGCGACGGCGCGGTCCGGTTCACCGGTCAGCCGGGGTTCCGCCTTCGACCACGCGCGCAGGTGCGCCCGCGCCTCGCCCCACAGCACGACGCGTTGCGCGCCGTCCAGCACGATGCCGGCCCACCCCCCGGTCAGGCCCTGCACGACCGCCTCGGCGAGCGGAAAGATCAGGTCGGCGCGCGGGTCGGCGCGAAGTCCCCGGTCGGCCAGCGCGTGCAGCCGTGGATGCAGGTCGACGGCGCCCAACAGGCCGGCGACCTCCCCGGGCACCGGGGTGAACGGCAGGATCCGGGTGGCGGCCGAGATACTCAGGCCGAGCGCGTCGGACGCGAGCGCGCCGAGGGTGCGGGGCGTCCGGGGGCCGTCCTCCGGCGGGTGCGGCGGCGGGACGTCCGGGTCTGGTTCGTGTGGGCAGGTCCGCTCGGTACGGGCGACGGTGGCGATCAGGTCGCGCAGTCGCGGCTCCGGTTGCCGTACCGCGACGACAACCCGACCGGAGGGCGCGTTCACCCGGGCCCAGGCCACCCCCGGCAGCCGCTCCAGCGCCGCCTCGACCTGCCGGGCGAGGGTGTCACCGCCGTCCTGGCAGACGCCGTGCACCTCGATGTGGTGCCGGCCGGGCCGGGACCACACCCGCCGCTTGGTCAGGCCGGCGACGCGGGCCAGCCGGACCGCCGCGGTGCCCGCGTTCCGGGCCGCCTCCCCCACCAGGTGCGGCACGGCGACCGGCGGGAGCAGGTGGCCGGCGACGCGGCCCAGCGAGGTCATCGAGGCGTACGACCGGACAGGTGCCGGCCAGGCCCTCCGACGCTGCTGTTCCTGCCGTCCGACATCTCGCCTCCCGCGCCTCGGCTCCGGCGGCCTGGCTTCCCGGCGCGCCGTCCGTTATGCCCCGGGGGCGGCGGAAAGTTCGACCGGCTCCGGCAGGCATGGACGGCTTTGCCGGTGGAACCCGGTGGCCGTAGCGGCACGCGTCGACGGGGAGGTTGGGATGAGCACGGTGACCCGGCAGTTGAGTGGCACGCACGAGACGATCCGGATGTTCAGCCGGCGGATGGACATCCCGGTGCTGGGCGAGGTGGCGATCCCGCCACCGGACAAGCTCGCCTACTACGCGGGCATCGGGGTGCTCGCCGCGCTCCAGGTCATCGAGTGGCCGCTGGCGCTGGTTATCACGGCCGGTCACGTCCTCGCCGACCAGCACCTCTCCGGACTGGCCAAGGGTGTGGGCGAGGCGCTGGAGGCGGCCTGACCGGTACGCCGTCCGACGTGAACCGACCCGGCCCCGACGACCGGGCGGCGAGGATGGTGGGCGATGAACTTCCTGACCATCCTTCCGATGGCCGTGGTGATGGTCGCCGGTACGCAGCTCGTCGCGGCGGTGTTCCTCGCCTCGGCGGACCGGCCGCGCGCCGCCTCGCTGGGCTTCCTGGCCGGCGCCGGCCTGGTGGTCACCGGTGGGGTGACGGCGAGTTGGCTGGTCACCCGGGCCGTGAAGGTCGGAGCCGGTGGTGGCGGGGGCCACGGTGGGCGGAGCGCCGTGGAGACCCGCATCGACCAGGTCGTGCTGGTGCTGCTGGTGGTCCTGGCGGTGCTGGTGTTCCTACGCCGGCACACCGCCGGTACCCCGAAGTGGATGGGGCGGCTCCAGGAGGCCGGCCCGGGGTACGCACTGAAGCTGGGCGTGCTGCTTTTCCTCGCGATGCCCTCGGACGACCTGACCATGATCACCGTCGGGGCGACCGCCGCCCGCCACGACCTGCCCTGGTGGCACCTGCTGCCGTTCATCGTGTTGACGCTGGCGTTCCTTGCCCTGCCGCTGCTGGCGCTGGTGCTGCTCGGCCACCGGGCCGAGACGGTGCTGCCGCGCATCCGGGACCAGGCCCAGCGGCACGCCTGGGTGGTCAGCGAGGCGGTCATCGTGTTCTTCCTGGCGCTCACCCTGGTCGACCTGGCGAGGTGATCGCCCGCACAGCCGGTCACGCCGGTCGGCTTCCCCTCGTCAGGTCGGCGGCGACACCGTTGGGCGACGGAGGTGGGGACGATGCGGGTCCTGGTGACCGGTGCGGGCGGGCGGCTGGGTCGGGTGGTGCTGCCCCGGCTGCTGACGGAGGGCTGGGCGGTACGGGCGACGAGCCGCCGGCCGCGAACCGACCCGGACGTGGAGTGGGTGGTGACGGACCTGTCCACGGGTGCCGGCCTGCCCGCCGCGGTGACCGGGATGGACGCCGTGCTGCACCTCGCCTCCGCACCCAGCCCGGGGCGGCGTACCCACGAGGTCGACGTGCTCGGCACCCGCCGGCTGGTGATGGCGGCCGGTCAGGCGGACGTACGTCATCTGGTCTTCGTCTCGATCGTCGGCGTAGATCGGGTGCCGATCCCGTACTACCGGCACAAGCTCGCCGCCGAGCGGGTGGTGGCCGCCGGGACGGTGCCGTGGACGGTGCTGCGGGCCACCCAGTTCCCCGGGTTCCTCGACGAGATGCTGCGCGGCGCGAGCAGGCTCGGCCCGGTCATCGGGGACCGGGCGGTGCTCGCCCAGCCGGTCGACCCCCGCGACGTCGCGGACCGGCTGGTCGCCCGGCTCACCGCCGGCCCCCTGCGCGACGTCGAGGAGTACGGCGGGCCGGAGGTGATCCGCTACGACGAGGCCGTACGCACCTGGAACGCGGCCCGCCGGTCCCGCCGGCCGCTGCTGCCGATCCGGATCCCCGGCCGGCTCGGGCGTTCCCTGCGCGACCGTGGACTGGTCACCGACGCGACGCCCCGGGGCACCCGGACCTGGGCGGAACACCTGGCCGACACGTACGGGGGAACGGCGCAAGATGAGTCGCGTACGGATTCACGTCCTGCCTAACCTGGCCCCATGCTGGCCCTGGTCACCACCGTGATCCTGTACGTCTTCGGGTTCGTCTTCCTCTACGGCGTGATCCGCCTGGCGATCCGGCACGCCTTCGACGAGATGGAGATCCGCCGGGTCCAGGCGGAGCGGGCGGAGGAACTGGCCGCCGCCCGCGACCGTGCCCTGCTCCGCGACAACAGCTTCCTCACCGACAGCTGAGGTGTAAGGAAGGGCCCCTTCTTAACGCCTGCGGTAGAGGAAGGGCCCCTTCTTAACGCCCCGACGGCGCCAGCACGGCACCAGGGCGGCGCGGGCGCGGCGCCAGCACGGCACGGGCGCGGGGCCAGCACGGCACGGGCGCGGGGCCAGCACGGCACCGGCGCGGGGCCAGTACGGCACGGGCGCGGCGCCACCCGACGGGCGCAGCGCGGCGGCGGGTGCGAGGATCGCAGCTGTGATGGGGACGCTGAAGACCGAACCCGCCCGCGCCCGGCTCGACCTGCTGGCCCCGCCGGTCGCCGCCGCGCTCGCGCAGTGGCCCGCTGACGCCCCGGTCGACGTGGACGACGTGCTGGTCGCGCCGATCGACGCCGACCTGGCCGACACGGCCGCCTTCTGTGCCGCGTACGACGTGGGGTTGGACGTTTCGGCCAACTGCGTGGTGGTGGCCGGCAAGCGGGAGGGCGCCGTGCGGTACGCCGCCTGCATCGTCCTCGCGACCACCCGCGCCGACGTGAACGGCGTGGTCCGTCGGGAGCTGGACGTACGCAAGGCGAGCTTCGCGCCGATGGCGGAGGCGGTCGAGCTGACCGGCATGGAGTACGGCGGCATCACCCCGATCGGACTGCCGGAGCAGTGGCCGATCCTGGTGGACTCGCGGGTGATCGCCGCCCCGCACGTGATCATCGGTTCCGGCGTACGGCACAGCAAGATCGCGATTCCGGGTCCGGCGCTCGGCGCGCTGCCCGGCGCGCGGGTCCTGGAGGGCCTGGCCCGGCCGGCCTAGGTCGTCATCGATGTCGATGTCGTTGCACGTGAAACATCACCCGCGTCGATGTCAGTGCGTCTCGGACTCGCGGCGGTGCACTTCGGTGAGTGCCGCGAGCAGGGTCTCCGGCTCCTGGGCGCCGGTGACCGCGTACTTGCCGGCGAGCACGAAGGTCGGCACGCTCGTCACGCCGAGCTGCCGGGCGGCGGCCAGCTCCGCGCGGACCTCGGCCACCCGCTCGTCGGAGTCGAGAAATCGGCGGGCCGACGCCGCGTCCAGGCCGACCTCGCCGGCGAGTCCGGCGAGCGCGTCCCGGGAGCCGACGTCGACCCCGTCGGTGAAGTAGGCCCGGTAGAGGACGTCCACCAGGTCGGCGGCCCGGCCCTGGTCGGTCGCCCAGGAGACGAGTCGGTGCGCGTCGAAGGTGTTGGCCGCGACGGCCCGGTCGAAGTCGAGCTTCAGACCGACTCCGGCAGCCACGTCGCTGACCTGCCCGAACATCTGCCGGGCCCGGTCCCGACCGCCGAACTTGTCGGCCATCGCCTCGATCAGTGGGCGGGGCTCGGACACCGGCGACGGGTCGAGCTGGAAGGGACGGTAACGGATGGTGACATCACCGTCGTACGACTCCAGCGCCTGCTCCAGCCGACGCTTGCCGATGTAGCACCAGGGGCAGACCACGTCGGCGTAGATCTCGATCTCCATGACCGGTGACAACCCCCTGGTCAGCTGATCTGTTCCCGGACCTGCCGCTTCAGCCGGCCCAGGATCGCGGTGCCGCCGCGCACCCGGAGCGGGGAGATCGCCTGGGCCAGCCCCATCCGCTGGTAGAGGTCGTCCGGGACGGCGAGCACCTGCTCCGGTGACGCACCGTCCAGCCCTTCGGCGAGGATGCCCGCGAACGCGCGGGTGGTCGGCGCCTCGGGCGGGCAGTCGAACAGCGTCTCCACCGTCTTCTCCGGGGTCACCCGGGCGCGCAGGAAGAACGACGTCTGGCACTCGGGCACCTGTTCCATGCCCTCCCGGCCGGCGTGCTCGGCCGGGAGGGGCGGGATGACGTCCGCGTACTCCAGCAGCATCTCCAGCACCACGTCGCGGGGCGCGGCGGCGAACTCGTCGACGATCTCGGCCAGGCGGGTCGGCATCTCGGGCATCACGCCAGGCTACCGCCGGCCGGTCCGACCCGGCTCGGGGTGTTAAGAAGGGGCCCTTCCTCTACCGTAGGCGTTAAGAAGGGGCCCTTCCTTACACCTCACACGGTGGGGGCCTGCTCGCTGATCTCGCTCAGGGCCGACTGGGGGTCCAGCTGCATGGCGAGGTCGCCGAGGGAGACGATGCCGACCAGCTTCCGGTCGCTGTCGCAGACCAGCACCCGGCGTACGCCCCGCTCGCGCATCAGCGACGCCGCCTCCTGCGCGGTGCAGTGCTGCTCGATCATGACCACCTCACGGGTGACGATCGAACCGATCGTGGTGGTGCCCGGGTCGCTGCGTTCGGCCACCGCGCGGACCACGATGTCCCGGTCGGTGAGCATGCCGGCGAGGGTGGCGCCCTCGGTGACGACCACGTCGCCGATGTCCGCCTCTTTCATCACCCGCGCCGCCTCGTCCAGCGGCGTCTCCGCCGACAGATAGATGACCTGCTTGGTCATCACGTCACTGACCCGGTAACCGGTCATGAGAGTCCTCCGTGTCGCATTGCACCCGATCGGGATGCGTTACCCCGTCACGTAGTCACTACACCACGTCGGGCGTTCGTCACATCGACCAGATGTTCCACCAGACCGTCGACCGGCACCTCCAGCCGTTCGTCGGTGGCCCGGTCACGCAGTTCCGCGTACCCCTCGGCGAGACGGCGGCCGACCACGACGGCGCGCGGGATGCCGATCAGCTCGGCGTCGGTGAACTTCACCCCGGCCGAGACTCCGGTGCGGTCGTCGACCAGCACGCGCAGCCCGGCGGCGGCGAGGCGTCCGCCGAGCTCCAGCGCCGCGTCGAGCTGCGGGCCCTTCCCGGCGGCGATCAGGTGTACGTCGCAGGGGGCGACCGCCGCCGGCCACACCAGTCCCCGCTGGTCGTGGTGCTGTTCGGCGATGGCCGCGACCGCCCGGGACACGCCGATGCCGTAGCAGCCCATGGTGGGCCGGACCGGTTTGCCCCGCGGGCCGAGCACGTCGACGGTGAACGCGTCGGTGTAGCGGCGGCCGAGCTGGAAGATGTGCCCGATCTCGATGCCCCGCCGCGTGGTCAGCTCGCCGGCGTGGCAGGCCGGGCAGGGGTCGCCGGGGCGGACCTCGGCCGCCTCGATGGTGCCGTCGGGGGTGAAGTCCCGCCCGCACACCACGTCGGTCGCGTGTCGGCCCGGTTCGTTGGCGCCGGTCAGCCACGCGGTGCCGGGCGCCACCCGGGGATCGACCAGGTAGCGCACGCCGAGCTTGGCCAGGATCTGCGGACCGAGGTAGCCGCGGACCAGTTCCGGGTGGGCGTCCCAGGCGTCGAAGACCGCCACGCTCGACGGGGCGAGTGCCGCCGCCACCCGCTTCAGGTCCACCTCCCGGTCCCCCGGCAACCCGACCACCAGTAGTTCCGGCTGCTCCGCGCCGGGCCGGCGGACGGCCAGCACCACGTTCTTCAGGGTGTCGGCGGCGGTCCAGTCGGCCCGACCGGCGAGGCGGCGGGCGTTGGCCAGGTCGACCAGGGACGCGATGGTCGGCGTCTCCGGGGTGTCGTGCACCTCGGCGGCCGGCGGCGCGTCGGGATCGGAGGCCGCCGGGGCGGGGGTGGTCACCGCCTCGGTGTTCGCCGCGTAGTCGCAGGCGGTGCAGCCGACGTAGGTGTCCTCGCCGACCTCGGCGGCGGCCAGGAACTCCTCCGACGCCGAGCCGCCCATCGCACCGGACACGGCGTGCACGACGGTGTGCTCCAGGCCGAGCCGCGTGAAGATCCGTTGGTACGCCGCGCGGTGTCGGTCGTACGCCGCCGCCAGACCCGACTCGTCCAGGTCGAACGAGTAGGCGTCCTTCATCAGGAACTCACGTCCGCGTAGCAGGCCGGCGCGGGGGCGGGCCTCGTCGCGGAACTTGGTCTGAATCTGGAAGAGGGTCACCGGGAAGTCCCGGTAGGACGTGACGAGGTCCTTGACCAGAAGCGCCGCCAACTCCTCGTGGGTGGGGGCGAGCAGGTGCTCCGCGCCGCGCCGGTCGGCGAGGGTGAAGATGTCGTCGCCGTACTCCGTCCACCGCCCGCTGGTCCGGTAGGGCTCCGCCGGCAGCAGCGCCGGGAAGTGCACCTCCTGGTCGCCGATCGCGGTCATCTCCTGCCGGATCACCTCGGTGACCCGGTCCAGCACCAGTTTGCCCAGCGGCAGCCAGGTGTAGCCGCCCGGTGCGGCCCGCCGGACGTAGCCGGCGCGGAGCAGCAGCCGGTGGCTCGGCACCTCCGCGTCGGCCGGGTCCTCGCGCAGGGTGCGGAGCAGCAGGGTCGACATGCGCAACAGCATTGCCGCAGCGTACGGCGATGGCCTGACCCCGGCGATCCGTTTAGCGTGCGGGCCGTCCGGCCCTGCCCGCGCGGTCGCCGGGTGCCAGGGACCGCGACCCCGGCGGCCGTCACCGGCCGCCGGGGTCCCTCCGATCAGGACTACGAGGTCCGGCGCCGGTAGAGCAGGAGCAGGGCCGCGCCGACGGTGACCGCGACGGTGCCGAGACCCGTCAGTACGGCACCAGCGTCCCACCACCGCTCTCACCGGTGACCGGCAGCGCGGTACGGGTCGGCTTACCGGTGGGGGTGCCGGTGGGCTGACCGGTCGGCGTGCCGGTGGGCTGACCGGTGGGGGTGCCGGTGGGCTGACCGGTCGGCGTGCCGGTCGGCGTGCCGGTGGGTGTGCCGGTCGGCGTTCCCGTCGGCGTTCCCGTCGGCGTGACGGTGGGTTGCCCGGTCGGCGTTCCGGTCGGGGTCGTGGTGGGGGTGCCGGTCGGTTGCAGGCAGACCGGGGCGTTGATGGTGTTGTTGTCGAGGGTGACCGCACCGGTACGGGCCAGCGCCCGGCCCTGGAGGGTCGCGCCGGTGTTCATGGTGATCGAGGCCAGGGCCAGGATGTTGCCCACGAACCGGGTGCCCGTGCCGATGGTGGCCGAGCTGCCCACCTGCCAGTAGACGTTGCACGGCGAGGCGCCGTTGATGAACACGACGCTGCTGTTCGAGGCGGTGACCAGGGTGGAGTCGATCTGGAAGATGAACACCGCCGCCGGGTTGTTCTGCGAGTTCAGCGTCAGCGTGCCGGTCAGCTGGGCGGCGCCGATCCGGTAGACGCCCGGGACTAGCGTGGTGCCGCCGAGTTCCGCCGGGAGGACGGTGAACGGGGTCCGCCCGGCGGCGTCGTTGTAGGCGGTGGTCAGGTCGTTCTTCGCCTGGAGCGCGACCGCGTCGGCCAGGTGGATCTCGCCGGCGACGGTGCCCGGCGGGAAGCCCGTGGCGGTGTTGCCGGGGCTGACGCCGAGACTCTGCGCCAGGAAGCTCGGACCGGTGTTGGTCACGGTGGAGCCGGCCAGCACGGAGAAGTTCGCGGCCGTGCCCAGGCCGACCGGGGCCGGTTGCGCGCTGGCGCCGGTACCACTGACGATCAGCACGGCGGCGGCCGTACCGGCGGCGAAGATGGCCGCGAGCGCCGGTGTGACCAGCCGCCGGCGGCCACGACGATGACGAACGGGAATGACAGTCACGATGTGCCCTCTCATGGCGTGCCTGGGCGGCGCCGCGACGACAGCGGCCCCGTCCAGGTCACACATGTCCAGATATAGGTAATCGGACTTTTGCACATATACCAACATCAAATGGTGTGAAAGAAATTTCGCACCTACGCCGAGGACCCCGAGCGACCGAGGTGCGCCCCGCGTGTCACCGGTCGGGCGACGGGGTATCGGGCCGGCATGTCCATCGCAGACGGTTCCGACCGGCAGGCGCCGGCCGGGGTACGCAAGGAGCCGGCGCGGTCGTGGGGTGCCGGGCGGCCGGCACTGGCCATCGCCCTCGGCCTACTGGTGGGCGCGTTGTTCGGCGCCTTCGTCTACTCTTCCGGCCTGGGCCGGTCCAGTTCCTTCGGCGCGGGATCCGTTCCGCTCGCGGTCCTGGCCGGGCTGGCGGTGACGGCCGGAACGGCCTGGACGATGTTCCGCAAGGGCTGGTAGTGCCGCCCGTGGCGAGGGAGAGTGCCGTGATCCTGCGCGATGTCGAACCCGGTGACGTCGGCGCGTACGTCCGGATGCGCTGTGACCCGGTGATGATGGCCGAGCTGGGCGGACCGCTGCCCGAGGAGGGCATGGCAGCGAAGGTGCGGCGGGACGTCGACAGCGCGGCGGCGGGCGACGAATGGATCAAGATGATCGTGCCCGACGCCGCCGATCCCGCCGTCGTGGCGGGCACCGTGACGATCTGGGCGTACGAGCACGACGGCGAGCCGGTCTCCGAGATCGGCTGGATGGTGCTGCCGGAGTTCCAGGGGCGCGGACTGGGCAAGCGAGCCGTCCGGGCGCTGCTCGAACAGGCACGTGACGAGAACCGCTGGGGGCGGGTGCACGCCTACCCCGGCGTGACGAACGCCGCCTCCAACGGGATCTGCCGCACGCTGGGCTTCACGCTCGTCGGCGAACAGGATTTTCCCTTCGCCGGCCACGTCCTCCGGGTGAACCACTGGGCGATCGACCCGCGACGCGACCTGCGCTGAACCGCGGCGCGAGATCCACTCGGCTTCCCTGATATCGGGGTGTCCGGCCGGCTTGGTCACCCCGATATCAGGGAAGCCGAGTCGATCAAGGGCGAAGTCCGGTCAGGACCGCTTGGCGTGGTCGACGAACGCGCGCCAGGCGCGCGGATCGAACGTGAGGGCCGGACCGGCCGGGTCCTTGCTGTCCCGGACGCCGACGACCCCGGCCAGATCGTCCGCCACCTCGACGCACTCACCATTGCCGCTGCGCCGGGACTTGCGCCAGGTTGCGCCGCTCAGCTCCATGACGACACCACTTCCTTCATCAGCCGCGCCGACTGCCCCTGAGGCAGGGCCTCGCTGCGGACGCTCTCCCACCTCGCCAGCAGGATAGCGACCTCCTCATCCCGGTCGATGGTCGTGCCGCTCAACTGGCTCTCCAGATGGCCGACCCAGCCACCGTCGCCGCCCCGGGCCAGCGTGAACGGGCCGGCCAGCCCGACATGCCCACTGCTGTCCACCGGAATGACGTGCACGCTGACGTGCGGTCGCTCGCTCCACTCGATCAGGTGGGCGATCTGCTGCGTCAGGATGCCCCGGAATCCCTCGTCCGCCCGGCGGAGGACCGCCTCCTCGACCACCGCCACGAACTTCGGTGGGTCGGGCCGAGCCAGGACCGACTGCCGGTCCATCCGGACGGCGAGCCGCTTCTCCACCTCGTCGTCACCGAGCATGTCGTCGGCCCGGATGACCGCCCGCGCGTAGTGCTCCGTCTGGAGCAGGCCGGGAATGAGCGTGGGGTGGTAGCAACGGAGCTGCCGGGCGTCCCGCTCCGCGTCGAGCCAGGGACGCAGCCAGCTCGGCTGGCCGTCGCGCTCGGCGAGTTTGAGTAGCGACATCAGCAGGCCGCCGGTGCCCAGCACCTCGTCGGCGCGGGCGAGGAAGAGCCGGTCGAGCGGCCGTTGGCCCAGTTCCACAGCCGACACCTGGGAACCCGAGTAGTGGACCAGCTTCCCGAACTCCTCCTGACTCAGCTCGGCGTTGAGTCGCAGCCGGCGTAGTTGGGCCCGGATCAGCGCCGAGGTCGGCTCACCTTCCACAGTTCCTCCACGATCGTCCCGGCTTCGGCGGGAGCGGCCCCCGCCGCCGTCGACGCCTCCCCACCGGCTCCCGCGCCGGCGTCGATGCCTTCCGACAGTAGTGGCGTCCTCAGCAGACTGTCACCTGGCGGCGCCGTCCCCCTCGGTGCCGCCGCGGGGCCGCCCGTGAATCCCCCCGGTGCAGGGGCGGCCCCGACCGACCGCGAAGGACCAGGACCGACACCAGGACCGGCGTCCTGGCAACCCGACCGGAGGTCGACGTGCGCGAGGAGATCCGCTGGTTCCCCGTACCGCGGCTCGGGCCGTACCCCGATCGACCCCGCGCCGGCCCCGCGGACCGCGCGCCGCACCTGCCGTTGCGGCCGCTGTGGCTGTGTCGGGCCTGCGGGCGGCCCTGGCCGTGCGGGACGGCCCGGCTGCTGCTCAAGGTCGAGTACGCCGAGCAGCGGGTCGAGCTGGCGATCTACCTGTCCGGGCTCTACCACGAGGCGAGCCACGACCTGTTCCGGTTGAACCCGGACGACGGCCCGACACCGCGTGAGCTGTTCGAGCGGTTCGTGGCCTGGGGTCCGTACCGCCGCCCGGCCGTCGACCCGCCCCCGGATCGCCGGGCCGAGGACCCGCCGCCGGAGCGCCGATGACCTCCGCCACGTTCCCCTACGCGCGGGCACACTCCCCGACGCCGCCGGTGCCAGACTGTTCCGGGTGTTAAGAAGGGGCCCTTCCTCTACCGCAGGCGTTAAAAGGGTGCCCTTCCTTAGGAGGGTTTGATGCGTTGGCGTAGTTACGTGGCGGTGGGGGACAGCTTCACCGAGGGCATGGACGACGCGTACCCGGACGGCTCCTACCGGGGCTGGGCCGACCTGGTGGCGACCCGGCTCGCGGCCGGGGTGGGCCCGGACTTCCGGTACGCCAACCTCGCCATCCGGGGTCGACTCTTCCCGGGTGTGGTGGCCGAGCAGGTGCCGGCGGCGGTGGCGATGAAGCCGGACCTGATCAGCTTCGCGGCCGGCGGCAACGACGTGCTGCGCCGCTCGTTCGACCCGGACGCCCTGGTCACCCGCTTCGACGACGTGGTGAAGCGGCTGCGCTCCGGCGGCGCGGACGTGGTCCTGTTCCGGTTCGCCGACGTGATGGCCCGGCTGCCCGGTCAACGCCTCGTCGCGCCCCGCATCGAGCTGCTCAACCAGGCGGTCGGCGAGACCGCCCAGCGGCACGGCGCGATCCTGGTGGACCTCTACGCCGACGACACCTTCCTGAACCCGATGCTGTGGAGCACCGACCGGCTGCACCTGTCCGCCGCCGGGCACCGGCGGGTCGCCGGGCAGGTGCTGACCGCGCTCGGGGTGGGCTGCGAGGACGACTGGCTGATGGTCCCGGAACGGCCGTTGCCGAAGCCGTGGCTGGCCGCCCGCACGGACGACCTGCGCTGGGCCGGCCGGCACCTCGCCCCTTGGATCAAGCGACGGCTCACCGGCCGCTCCTCCGGCGACACGCTCACCGCGAAACGCCCCACCCTCACCCCGGTCTCCGACTGACCGTGCTGACCCTGCACACCGCGCCCCTGCTGCGTACCGCCCCCGGCGGCCCACCGTCGGAGGCCGCCGCCGTCGCGGTCCGGGCCGACCGCGTCATCGCGGTCGGTCCGCTGGTCCAGCTCTCGGAGGAGTACGCGGACGCGCGTGTCCGCCGCTGGCCGGGCACTCTCGGCCCGGGGCGGGTGCACGACGCGCCGCTGCCACCCGCGCCCACGCCGCGTGAACGGATCCACGCCCTGCTGCGGCTGGGCGTGACGGCGGTGCTCGCCGAGCACGTCGCCGACCCGGTCCTGCGGGCCGCCGTGGACCGCAGCGACCTGCTGGTGCTGGACACGTCGGTGCCGCCGACGCTGGCCCCCGGCGGCCGGGCCGACCTGGCCGTGTTCGCCGACGACGGCACCTGCCTGGTGACCGTGTTGGCCGGCCGGCTGGTGCACCGTCGCGCCTGACGGCGGCGGCCCGCCCCCGTGGCGGGCCGACACCGGCGGTTCAGGAGAGCCGGGTCCACGCCCGTTCGACACCAGTGCCGACACCGACGGTCCAGGATCGCTGGTTCTCCAGGACGATCGTGCCGTCGCGGAGCACCTCGATGCCGGTCTCCTGCGAAACGGCCCACGACGGCACCCGGACCTCGGGACGGTCCTGGTAACCGGCGGGCGTCCAGAAGCCCACCGTGCCGTACGCGCCGGTCACCACGAGACGTCCACCGTCGACCGCCGCCACGTGGAGGGTGTTGTCGGGAAGTCCGACGTGGGTGCGCCAGCCATCCCCCTCCAGTGACCACACCCGCTCGGTGGCGGACGCCTGGAAGTCGACCGCGTCGACGCTGACCAGCCACGCGTCCGCGCCGTTCGGGGAGACCAGGAGACGGCGAGCGCCCGGCACCGGCGGCAGCTTCCGCCAGCTCAAGCCCTGGTCGTCGCTCACCACGACCGTCATCCGGTCGCCCTCGACGACGGACAGCCAGAGCCGCCCGCCACGTCCCTCGACCAGTTGCCGGTCCGCCGTCGGCCCGAGGTCGACCGGCGGCTGGGCCGGAAGCCGCCCCCGCTTGGCATGGATCAACTCCTGCCGGTCGCAGGCGCGGCCGGTGAAGCGGTTCGGGGCGGGGCAGGTCAGCAGGAAGCCGCTCCGGGTGCCGAGAGCCCGCTGGGTCACCGGGGGCGGGTCGGTCATCGGGTGTTCGGTGAAGGAGGTGCCCCCGTCGGGGGTGACCAGGAATCGGCCGGCGACGGCGAGGGTCACCTGCTGGTCGTCCGTGACCAGCAGGTACGGCCGGCTGCCCGGGGTGGGGTCGTTCGCCGTGCCGGGCAACGGAATCCTCCGCCAGCTCGCGCCGCCGTCCTCGGTGCGCGCCAGGTCACGCCGGCAGTCGGTGGACGCCAGGTCGTCGTCCGGGTCGCAGGTGTCGAAGAGCGCCCAGGCGTGCCGGGCGTCGACGAAGCGCAGCTCCCGCAGCTCGCCGGCCACCCCCGGGACCACGATCCGCCGTGACACGGGCGGCCCGCCCGGCGACGGTGACGGCGACGCGGGCGCCGGTGTGGGCGGCACGTCGTCGCCGTCCCGCCCGGCCAGCGCGTACGCCCCACCGGGGCCGGCCAGCAGCAGCGCCGCCAGTCCGGCGAGCAGGCCACGTCGACGGCGACGCCGGTCCCGGACCCGGCGTCCCGTGGCGGCCAGGCCGGGCGGGCGGAAGGTCGGCGCGGTCCGCGCTTCGAAGTCGGCGAAGACGCCGTCCAGGTGGGTCTCACGCATGGTGGGCCTCCTGCCGGTCGGTGAGGTGGCTGGCCAGCGCCGCCCGGCCCCGGGTCAGCCAGGACCGCACGGTGCCCTCGGGCGCGCCCAGCTGGTCGGCGATCTCCGCGACACTGAGCTGGGCCAGGTGGTGCAGGACGACCGCCCGCCGCTGGTTGGCGGGCAGGGTGGCCAGCGCGGCGGTCAACGCCACCCGGTCCGGTTCCGGGCCGGGCACGTGCTCCTCGCGCTGCCGGGCGAGATGGCGGACGGCGGTACGCACCCGGCGCAGCCGGCTGGTGGCCAGGTTCCAGGCCACCCGGCGCACCCAGGCGGACGGGTCGTCGTACGCGCCGATCCGGTCCCACCGCTCCAGCACCCGGCAGAACGCCTCCTGGGTGAGGTCCTGCGCCTCGGCGTGGTCCCCCAGGTACGCGTACAGCTGCACCGCCAGGCGGTGGAAGTGCGCCTCGTAGAAGCCGGTGAAGTCCAGCGGCGGCGCACCAGGCGCACCGGGGCGTTGCCGTACGGTCATGTCGGTCCTCGGGTCGGGTGGGTCTCGTCACTGTCACGTGCGAGGGGTCGCATCCGCTGCACCCGATGTCGGTGCCCTTTCCGGCGTACCTTGGGGATCATGTCTGTGCCGAACGATCCCGATCCCCGACTCCAGTCGTACGCGGACCCGCAGCGCCTGGTCACCACCGAGTGGCTGGCCGCGCACCTGGGCGACGAGGGCCTCGTCGTCGTCGAGTCCGACGAGGACGTGCTGCTCTACGACACCGGCCACATCCCGGGTGCCGTCAAGGTCGACTGGCACACCGAGCTGAACGACCAGGTCACCCGGGACTACCTGGACGCGGAGAGCTTCGCCGAGCTGTGCGCGGCCAAGGGCATCGGCCGTGGCGACACGGTCGTCTTCTACGGCGACAACTTCAACTGGTGGGCCGCGTACGCCCTCTGGGTCTTCTCGCTCTTCGGCCACGCCGACGTGCGGTTGCTCGACGGCGGCCGGCAGAAGTGGATCGCCGAGGGGCGCGAGCTGACCCGGGACAAGCCGGCCCGGCCGCGCGCCGACTATCCGGTGCCGGAGCGCAACGACGCGCCGATCCGGGCCTACCGCGAGCAGGTGATGGCGCACGTCGCCGCCGGCCGGCCGCTGGTCGACGTGCGGTCGCCGGGTGAGTACACCGGCGAGATGCTGCACATGCCGGACTACCCGCAGGAGGGCGCGCTGCGCGGCGGGCACATCCCGGGTGCGGTCAGCAAGCCGTGGAAGTCCGCCGCCAACGACGACGGCACCTTCAGGTCCGCCGACGAGCTGCGCGCCATCTACGCCGACCAGTTGGGGTTGAGCCCGGCCGACGACGTGGTGGCGTACTGCCGGATCGGCGAGCGGTCCAGCCACACCTGGTTCGTGCTGCGGCACCTGCTGGGCTATCCGCAGGTGCGCAACTACGACGGCTCGTGGACCGAGTGGGGCAACCTGGTCCGGGCACCCGTGGTCAAGGGTGACCAGCCGGGCGGCCTGAGCGCCTGAGCGCACCGCCGGTCCCCGCGCGCGGTGCGTGGGGACCGGACGGTGCTCAGCCGGCCAGCGCGACGTTCCCGACCACCTCCGGCAGCACCCCGGACACCTCGCCGGTCGCCGGCCGCCACCGGGCCACCCCGGCCCCGAGGCGCAGCACCACGTCCTCGCCGTCGAAGCCCAGCACCTCGCAGCAGTTCTTGCTCAGGCCGTCACGCCCGAGGTCGAGCAGGTACCGCACTTCCCCGGTGCGGGCGTCCAGTACGACCACCCCCTCCGCGCCGTCGATCTCCGGGTTGGTGGTCCAGGCGGCCCGCGCGATGCGGTCGCCGCGCTGCCACCCCCGGCCGTAGAACTCGTTGACCCGGTA
The DNA here is from genome assembly GCF_003626595.1 of Micromonospora endolithica. Lineage (GTDB taxonomy): Bacteria > Actinomycetota > Actinomycetes > Mycobacteriales > Micromonosporaceae > Micromonospora > Micromonospora endolithica. The sequence continues at coordinate 296,725 of NZ_RBAK01000005.1, forward strand.
GGGGCGGGGCAGCACGGTGGTGCCGATCAGCTGATCCGCTTGCGGTGACCCGTCGGCGAGGGCGCGGGTGCGGACGGTCAGCGCCTCCCGCAGGCCGACCGTCTCGGTGTACGTGGTGCCGGGGCGGGTCGGGTCCGGCACCACCGCGTCCCAGAGCGAGCCGACCGTACGCGTGGCGCGCCCGGAGACCGGGTCGACCGACCACGTCCGGTCGTCACCGCCGACCAGCACCCGGTCACCGGCCCAGACCGCCAGCTCCAGGTAGCCGTCGAGCGGGAAGCGCCGGACCGCCGGCCGGGTCAGGTCGACCACGATCAGTTCGCCGGTCTGCGGAAACACCGCCGTCCGTCCGTCCGGGGAGAGCTGGCCGGGCTTCAGCGCGGGGGCCTGGTTGCCGTACCGGTCCCGGGTCGGCGCGGGCGTTACCACGTCCAGGGTGCGGACCGCACCGTCGTCGCCGAGCACCCGGATGTCGAGGCCGCTGTAGGTCTCGGAGTCGATCGGCTGGTAGAGGCTGAGCGCCCGGCGGACCGGCGACTTCGACAGGGTCGTCGTGGCCGGGGCGGCGAGCCGGGCCAGCGGGTCGCCGCCGTAGGGCAGGTCGACCGGTGGTTCCTGCACCGGGGCCCCGGGTGTGTTGACGACACCCGGGGTGGTGGCCGGTGGGGGTGGCGCGGGTACCGGTCCGTCCGGTCGCAGGGCTGTCGCGATGCCGCCGGTGAGCAGCACGACGGCGAGGGCGGCGGCACCGGCGGCGCGGCGGTTCCGGCGTACCCGGCGGGCCCGGTCCCAGGCGGTGGCCGCCGGATGGGACGGCCGGACGTCCTCGGCGGCGAGGGCCAGCAACCGGCGTACCTCCACGTCCCTCACGGGGTCACCTCCATTCCGGTCGTCCGGTCGCCGTCGAAGCGGTCGTGGTCGCGGCTCAGCTCCGGCGCGGTCTCGCGGAGCCGGCGCAGGGCCGCGTGGCTCTGGCTCTTCACCGTGCCCACGGTCACCCCGAGTGCCTCCGCGGTGGCCGTCTCGGTGAGGTCCTCGAAGTACCGCAGCACCAGCACCGCCCGCTGCCGCGGCGGCAGGCCGGCCAGCGCCCGGTGCAGCGCCAGTCGCAGGGTGCCGTCCGCCTCCTGGCCCGCCCGCTCCGGCGGGGACGCGCTCAGCCACTCGCGCCGCCGCCGTCGCCACCAGGAGATCGCGTCGCGGTAGAGGATCGACCGCACGTACGCGGCCGGGTCGCCGTCGCGTACGGTCGGCCACCGCAACGCCAGCTTGAGCAGGGCGTCCTGGAGCAGGTCCTCGGCCTGGTGCCGGTTGCCGCAGATCAGGTACGCGGCCCGCAGCAACCGGTGCTGGTGGCTCTCGACGAACGCCACATAGCCGTCGCGCCCGTCGTCGGCCCCACGCACCGGTGTCATCCACCCTCCTCCGGCGATCCCCGTCACCGGTGAGACGCACCGGAGGCGGTGAAAGGTTGGGCGGCGGACGAGGTCAGTCGGGGCTGCCGGTCAGGTATCGCTGGATCGTCGGCCCGACCCAGCCGACCACCTCGGCCGGGGGCATCGCCACGATCGGCGGCAGCCGGACGATGTAGCGGGTCAGGGCGAGGCCGAGGATCTGGGCGGCGACCAGGCCGGCCCGCCGGGCGGTGGTCTCCGGGTCGGTGCCGAAGGTGGCCACCGCCGCGCCGAGCTGGTCGGCGAAGATGCCGCGCATCCGGTCCGCCGCGCCCGGGTTGGTGCTGGCCGCGCGCAGCAGGGCGGCGAGCGTCTCGTCGCCCTCCCAGCGGTCCAGGAAGTGCCGGACCAGCGTCTCGCCGAGCTGCCCGGACGGCACCCGGGTCAGGTCGGGCAGGCGCAGGTCGAACTCGGCCGCCGCGGCGAACAGGCCCTCCTTGCTGCCGTAGTAGCGCATCACCATCGACGGGTCGATCCGGGCGTCCGCCGCGATGGCGCGGATGGTCGCCCGTTCGTAGCCGTCGGCGGCGAAGCGTTCCCGGGCGGCCCGGAGGATCGCCGCGCGGGTGGCGTCGGAGCGGCGGGGGCGGGCCGGGGCGGTGTCGGTCACGCCGCCGACCGTATGCCAACACCTGTTGACACGCCAGCACCGGGCAACCTAGCGTTGCCAACAACTGTTGGCCAACGATTGTTGGCATGTGTTGCCACGGAGGTGCCCATGCTGCCCACGGAGACCGACGTCCTGGTGGTCGGGGCCGGACCGACCGGGTTGACCGCCGCGCTCACGCTGGCCCGACGCGGTGTCCGGGCGACCGTCGTCGACCAGCTGGAACGACCGCCGGTGACCTCCCGGGCCGCGGTCGTGCACGCGTACACCCTGGAGGAGCTGGACCGGATCGGCGCCGGCGCCCCACTGGTGGCGCGCGGGCTGCGGTCGCCGGGATTCACCGTCCGCGACCGCGACCGGGTGCTGCTCACCGTGCCGTTCGGCGGCCTGCCGTCCCGGCACCGCTACGCGCTGCTGGTCTCCCAGTCGGTCACCGAGGAGGTGCTCACCGGGCTGCTCGCCGAGGCGGGTGTGCCGGTGCTGCGGGCGTACCGGCTGACCGGCCTGGACCTCGACGCGGCCGGCGCGGTCGCCACCTTTGCCGGCGGGGCCACGGTCCGGGCGCGCTACGTGGTCGGCGCCGACGGGATGCGCAGCACCGTGCGGGAGCGGGCCGGGATCCGCTTCGACGGGCCGGAGGGCGGCGCGGAGTCGTTCGTCCTCGCCGACGTCCGGGTCTCCGGCGCGTTGCCGCGCGACCAGGTGACCCTCTTCCTCGCCCGGTCCGGTCCGCTGGTTCACGCGCCGCTGCCCGGCGACGTGGTCCGGCTGGTCGCCGCCGTGCCCGAGGCGCCGGCCGAGCCGGACGCGGCCCACCTCCAGGCGCTGCTCGACGAGCGCGGGTCGGCGCGGACGCCGCAGCGGGTCCAGGAGGTGCTCTGGGGGTCCCGGTTCCGGCTGCACCACCGCGTCGCCGCCACGTTCCGGGCCGGTCCGGTGCTGCTGGCCGGCGACGCCGGACACGTGCACAGCCCGGTCGGCGGCCAGGGCATGAACCTCGGCATCTGCGACGCCGTCGACCTCGGCACCACCCTCGCCGACGTGCTCGCCGGCGGGCCCGGGTCGCTGCTCGACGGGTACGCCGCCCGTCGCCGCCCGATGGCCCGGGACGTGGTCTCCTTCGCCGACCGGCTGACCCGGATCGCCACCCTGCCACCGGCCGCCCGACCGGCCCGGAACCTGCTGCTGCGCGTGGTCTCCACCGTCCCGGCGGTCCGGGACCGGCTCGCCCTGCGCCTCTCCGGCCTGACCCACCGACCCCTCACCCCGACCGGGGCCGCAGCGCCCACCAGCCCGCCACGCTGACCAGGGCGAACACCACCGCCGCCGCCCCGGCCACCGGCGCCACCCCGTACGCGGCACCGGCGAACCCGGCCAGCGCCGCGCCCACCGGAGCGGTGACCATCCCGACCAGCCGTTGCGCGGCACCCACCCGACCGAGCAGTTCGGGCGGCACGTGCCGCTGCCCGTACGCCACCGCGAGGCTGTTCCACACCGCACCGCCGGCGGCGAACCCGGCCAGCGCCAGCCCGCCCGGCACCGGATGCCGGGCCAGCGCCAGCCCGGTCAGCGCCACGGTCTGCCCGACCAGCACCACCCGCAGGGTGGCCACCGTGCCGAGGCGCGCGGCGAGCCGCCCCGCACCCAGCGCCCCGGCCACCCCGCCGACGATCGCCGTCGCCGCGAACAGCCCGTACCCGACCGGCGGCACCCGCAGCACCTCCAGCGCGTACAGCACCAGCACCGCGATCAGCCCGCTGATCGCGAGGTTGCTCCCCGCCGTGACAAGAGCGACGCCCCGCAGGGTCCGCTCCCCCCACAAGAACCGCACCCCCGCCCCCGCCCCCTTTCCCGCGATCTTGCAGTTGTGGTCGCCTTTGTGTCGCTTGTGGCCCGTTCTGTGACGACCGAAAGTGCAAGATCGCCGGAGGTCGGGAGGTGGGACGGGGGTGGGGGTGAGGGTCAGGGTGAGGAGGGCGGCGGCGGTGAAGGTCAGGGCGTCCACGGCGAAGGGGAGCGGGGCGGACAGGGCGAAGAGGACACCGGCGGCGGGCGCGCCGACCAGGCCGCCCGCCACCGCCGTACCGGCCTGGAGGCGACCGTTCGCGCGCGGCAACTCCTCCGGCGGCACCACCGAGGGCAGCAGCGCGAAGGCGGCGGCGTCGAAGAAGGTGCCCAGCGCGGCGAGCAGGAACGCGGCCACCACCAGCACCGCCACGCCCGCCCGGTCCAGCGCGACCGCGACCGCCAGGGCGGCCACCACCACCGCGCGTACCCCGTCGACCAGCGCCATCGTGCGCCGCCGGTCCCCTCGGTCGGCGTACACCCCGCCGAGCAGGCCGAGCAGCAGCGGCGGCACCTGACCGGCCACGGTGACCGCCGCGATCACCCGGGGATCGCGGGTCACCGTCGCCGCCAGCAGGGCCAGTGCGGGCGTACGCAGTGAGTCGCCGAACCGGGACGTCACGGTGGCGGACCAGAGCAGCCGGAAGTCCCGGCCCGGCCTGGATGCGGTCATGCCGGCGACCCTGCGACCTCGACCGGGTCGAGGGTCAAGCGTGCGCCGGAAAGGGGGACGCGCCGGTCGGTGATCGTCGGTACGGTGAGCGCCGGCATCGGACCGGGGAGCACACTGCGTGGACCACACCTTCCAGGTCGACCTCCGTGGCGTGGTCGACCTGCTCAGTCATCACCTCTACGGCAGCCCGCGGGTCTACGTCCGCGAGCTGCTCCAGAACGCCGTGGACGCGATCACCGCACGCCGGGCGACCGAGCCCGGCGCTCCCGCGTCGGTCCACATCGAACCGCCCGAGCGCACCGGCGACGGCACCCTGCGGGTGCACGACAGCGGCATCGGCCTGACCGAGGCCCAGGTGCACGAGCTGCTGGCCACCATCGGCCGCAGCTCCAAGCGGGACGAGCTGGGCTTCTCCCGGCACGAGTTCCTCGGCCAGTTCGGCATCGGCCTGCTCTCCTGCTTCCTGGTCGCCGACGAGATCCGGGTGGTCACCCGGCACGGCGACCACCCGACGGTGCACTGGACGGGCCACTCCGACGGCCGCTACGCGGTGGCCGTGGCGGCCGAGGGCGAGGGCCGCGCCGAGCCGGGCACCACGGTGACCCTGGTGCCCCGGCCGGACGCCGACCAGTGGTTCGCCACCCCCACCGTGGTCGACCTGGCCCGGCTCTTCGGCGCGCTGCTGCCGGTCGACGTCCGGGTCGGCGACGTGCCCACCACCACCGGTCCGCCACCGTGGCCGACCACCCCGGGCACGCCGGTCGACCGGCCCGCCCTGATCCGGTACGCCCGCGAGCACCTCGGCTACGACCCGTTCGACGTGCTGCCGCTGTCGGTGCCGGAGGCCGGGCTGACCGGGGTCGCCTTCATCCTGCCCACCCCGGTGAACCCGGCCGCGCGGGCCGGACACCGGGTCTACCTGAAGCGGATGCTGCTCACCGAGAACGCCGACGGTCTGCTGCCCGACTGGGCGTTCTTCGCGCACTGCGTGGTCGACGCCACCGAGCTGCGCCCGACCGCCAGCCGCGAGGCGCTCTACGAGGACACCCTGCTCACCGCCACCCGGGAGGCGCTGGGCGACCAGATCCGGGGCTGGCTCGTCCGGCTGGCCCGGCACGACCCGCGCCGGCTCGCCGAGTTCCTCCAGATCCACCACCTCGGCGTCAAGGCGCTGGCGCTGCACGACGACGAGATGCTGCGCCTGGTCGACCAGTGGTGGCCGATGGACACCAACGTCGGCACCCTCACCCTGGCCGAGTTCCGGCAACGGCACGGCCTGATCCGCTACGCGGCCAGCCTCGACGAGTTCCGCCAGCTCGCCGCCGTGGCCGCCGCGCAGGACCTGGCGGTCGTCAACGCCGGCTTCACCTACGACACCGAACTGATCGAGCGCCTGCCGGTGCTGGACCGGTCGGTGCTCATCGAACGGCTGGAGCCGAGCGACCTCACCACCCGCTTCGAGGGCCTCGATCCGCAGGTCGAACTGGGACTGCGGCCGTTCCTCGCCGCCGCCCAGCGGGCCCTGGAGCGGTCCGGTTGCGAGGTGGTCATCCGGGCGTACGACCCGGTGTCGCTGCCCGCCCTCTACCTGGTCAGCCGGTCGGCGGCCTTCCACGACCAGCTCGCCGCGAGCCGGGACAAGGCCGACGAGCTGTGGGGCGGCGTGCTCGACGCGCTGGCCTCCTCGGCGCCGCCGGACCGGCCGCAACTGGTGCTCAACCACCGCAACCCGCTGGTCCGTCGGGTCACCACCCTGACCGACCCGGACCTGGTCGGGCTCGCCGTCGAGGCGCTGTACGGCCAGGCGCTCCTACTCGGCCACCATCCGATCCGCGCGGCCGACGCCGCACTGCTGAACAGTTCCTTCCTCGGCCTGCTCGGCCGGGCCGTACCAGGACGGGAGTGACGACGGTGAGCGACGAGGACCTGTGGCGGGTGCTCCGCCAGGCTGCCGACATGCCGTACGGGGCGGGGCAGATCGCCGCCCTGGAGCAACTGCTGCGCCGGGTGGACGCGTCCGACGACCGGCACCTGGCGTTCCTCAGCCGGATGCAGGGCACCACCACCTACATCTACGGCGGTGAGCCGGCCAAGTCGTTCGTCACCTTCGCCTGGTGCCTGGCCGAGTTCGACCGGGATCCGCAGCCCTACCACCAGCGCTACACCCATCAGCTCCTGTGGCACTTCAAATACATGGTCAACGGCATGCTGAAGTTCCCCGAGCTGCCGCTGGACCGCACGTACGCGGTGCTGGACGACATGGAACGGCGCTACCGCACGGCGGGGCACAGCCTCCAGGCGGTGCACAAGCACCGCTACCGGGTGGCCGAGCACGTCGGCGACGCCGACGCGGCCGAACACTGGTACCGGCTGTGGCAGAGCACCCCCCGCGACGACCTGTCCGACTGCGCCGGCTGCGACCCCACCTCCGTCGTCAACCACCTCACCGGCACCGGCCGGTACTCCGAGGCGGTGACCCTCGCCGAGCCGGTGCTGACCGGCCGGCTGTCCTGCACCGAACAACCCCAGTCCATCCTCACCGCGCTGCTCGTGCCCTACCTGCGTACCGGCCGCCACGACGCGGCGCGGGACGCCCACCGGGAGGCGTACCGGCGACAGCGGACCAACCTCTCCGACCTGTGGGACATCGGGGACCACGTCGAGTTCTGCACCCTGACCGGCAACGAGGCGCGGGCCGTGGAGATCGTCGAGCGGCACCTGGACTGGCTGGACCGGGCCCCGTCACCGGCAGCCGAGATGCACTTCGCGGCCACCGCCGCCGCCGCGTTGCGCCGCGTCGGCGACGCGACCCTGCACCGTCGCGCGGCCGGCGACCGGCCCGCCGGTGAGGTGCCGGCCGCCGAGCTGGTGACGGAGCTGACCGAACGGGCCACCGCGCTCGCCGCCCGCTTCGACGAGCGCAACGGCACCACCCACCAGTCGGAGATCATCGCCCGGCGGCTGGCCACCGAACCGGCCGGGGAGCACGTGCCGCTCTCCGCCAGCGTGCGCCGTCGACCCCGCCGCCGCGTCGCCGGCCCGGCCGCCGAGGAGCAGCCGGCGGCGCGGCCGGTATCGCGGCCCGCCCGGGTCGCCGACCCCGCGCCCGCGGTCCCGGTGCCGACCGACGCGACCGCCGACGAGCTGCTCGACTTCGCCACCGAGCGCTGGCGGTCCCACGACCGGGCGGGCTTCACCGCCGCGCTGGCCGCCTGGGACCAGCGGTTCGCCGGGACCGACCTGCCCGCGTCCACCGCGGCGCACCGCACCGAGCTGCGGGCCGCCGAGCGGGGCGACGCCGACGACGTGACGGGGGCGATCGACCTCAACCGGGCCGCCCTGGCCGCCTGGCGGGAGGTCGGCGACGAGGTCCGCGCGCAGGTCGTCGCCGGCCGGCTCGGCGTGCAGCTCGCGTCCGCCGACGAGACCGCCGAGGAAGGGCTGGAGCTGGTACGCGCCGCCGCCGAAACGCTCGACGCACACGGTGACGACGCCCAGCGGGCCGGCGCCCGACACCGGATCGCGCTGGCGCTGATGCAGCGGGAACGCTGGTCCGAGGCGCTGGACGCGCTCGACCGGGTACCCGCCGACGTCGCGGACCGTTACCTCGCCACCCGGGTGGCGGTGCACCGCGCGCACGTCCTGGAACAGCTCGACCGGCTGCCCGAGGCCGGCACCGAGGCCGACCGCGCCCGCCGGCTGAGCCGCGAGCTGGGCGCCGACGACCTGCTCACCGGCGCGTGCCTGGCGTACGCCCGGTGCGCCGAGGACCCGGCCGAGGCGGTCACCGCGTGCGACGAGGCACTGGCCGTGGCACCGGACGACGCGCTGCTGCCCACCCGGGTCACCCGGGCCCGCGCGCTGATGGCCGCCGACCGGGCGCCCGAGGCGGTCGACGACTTCGTCGAGGCGGTCACGCTCTGCGTCGAGCGGGGCGCGCCCGGGGACGCGCTGCTGCGCTGGGAACTGGCCAACGCGTACCGGGCCGTCGGCCGACTGGGCGAGGCCGCCGAGGTCGCCGAGGAGGCCGTCCTCGGTCTCGACCGGCTGGGCGCCCAGGCCGAGGCGGACCGGTGCCGGCACCTGCTGGCCGGCATCTACGAGGGGCTCGGCGAGATCGATCCCGCGCTCGCCCTGCTGGAACAGCTCGCCGACAACCTGGACTCGCCGGACAACCTGCCGCACCGGGCGCAGGTGCTGGAGGAGGCCGGTGGCATCCTCTACGACGCCGACCGGGACGCGGTCGCCGCGCAGCGGTTCGCGGCGGCGGCGAACGCGTACCGCCAGGCCGGGTTGCCGGTCGACGAGTTGCGCGCGCGGCGCCGGGAGGCGTCCGCCCGGTACTGGGCCGGCGAACCGGAGGCAGCCACCGACACCCTGGACACGGCGGACCGGCTCGCGGTGCCGCTCGCCGCACAGTCCGACCCGGTACCGGTCGTCACGTACGAGCTGGCGATGCTCGCCGAGGGCGGCGCGCGGATCCTGACCGGCGTCGGCCGGGTGGTCGAGGCGTTGGACCGGCTGGACGGGGTGGCCGGTCGGCTACGCGGCATCGAGGCGTTCGGCGAGGCCGCGCAGGTGGAGATCTTCACCGGGGAGGTCCTGCTCCGGCTGGACCGGCCGGCCGAGGCCGAGCGGATCCTGCGCGAGGTGCTCGGTGGACTGCCCGACGGCTCCCGGCCGGCGCAGCAGACCGCCTGGCTGCTGGCCCGGGCCCTGGACGGCCTGGACCGCGCGGAGGAGGCCACCAAACTGCGCGACGAGTACGGCCTGCACGAGGACGACTGATCCCACCGGTCTTCCCGGGTCCTGGTCCGCCTGGGTCCTGGTCCGCCCGGGTCCTGGTCCGCCCGGGCCCGGTCCGGCGGGGCCCTGGTCGGTCGGCTTCTGGTTGGTCGGGTTCTGGTCCGCCGCGTCCGCCGCGTCCGCCCCGGCCGGCGGGTCGGGTCGGGGCGGGCGCAACCGACCGGTAACCCATGGCCTGTCGGGTGCGGTCTACGCTTGCCCGGTGACGGTGGAGCAGCAGGCGCGGGGCGCGACGGGGCCGGGTCGGCGACGTACCCGCAAGGACGAGATCCTGGAGATCGCGGTCGGTCTCTTCGCCTCGCGGGGCTACCACGGTGTCTCGATGGACGACATCGGCGCGGCCGCCGGGGTCACCGGCCCGGCGCTCTACCACCACTTCGCCGGCAAGGAGGCGATGCTGGTCGCCGCGCTGATCCCGGTCAGCGAGGGACTGCTCGCCGGTGGCCGGGAGCGGTCCGCCGGTCACCCGGACGACCCGCGCGGCGCGCTGGAGTCACTGATCGACTTCCACGTGGAGTTCGCGCTGGCCAATCCGGCCGTGATCGCCCTGCACCTGCACGAGTTGGACCGGCTGCCGGACGAGCCGCGCCGCCGGATCCGCCGGCTCCAGCGGCTCTACGTCGAGGAGTGGGTCAGCACCCTGACCACGCTGCACCCCGGTCTGCCCGCCGGCGAGGCGCGGGTGGTGGCCCACGCCGCGTTCGGCTTGATGAACTCGACGCCGTTCCTCGGCGGAGAAGTGGACCGGCGGCGCCGCGCCGAACTGCTCCGCGGCGCCACCCTGGCCGCCCTGCTCGCCCCCACCGCCTGATTCGGTGTTAACAAGGGGCCCTTCCTCTACCGCAGGCGTTAATAGGGGGCCCTTCCTTACACCGACTCGTGAGTAACGTGCGGGGCGTGGTTCCCTTGCTTCCGTCCCGACCCCCGGACGCTGGGAGGAAACATGATCGAGTCACTGCTGGTCGCCAACCGGGGCGAGATCGCCCGCCGGATCATCCGTACCGCCAAGCGGCTCGGTATCCGCGTGATCGCGGTGTACTCGGAGGCCGACTCCGACCTGCCGTTCGTGGCCGAGGCCGATGAGGCGGTCTGCGTGGGCCCGGCCAACCCGGCGCAGAGCTACCGCAACACCGAGGCGATCCTGGCTGCCGCCAAGTCGACCGGAGCGCAGGCCATCCACCCCGGCTACGGCTTCCTGTCGGAGAACGCCGACTTCGCCCGTACGGTCACCAGCAGTGGGCTGATCTGGGTCGGACCCGGCGCGGACGCGATCACCGCCATGGGCGACAAGATCAACGCCCGGAACCTGATGGCGGCGGCCGGTGTGCCGGTCGCGCCGGGCACCACCGACCCGGCTGCCGACCTCGCGGCGGCCACCGCAGCCGCGGCCGAGATCGGCTACCCGGTGATGGTCAAGGCCGCGGCCGGTGGCGGCGGTATGGGCATGGCCGTCGCCAACGACGAGGGCCAGCTCGCCACGGAGTACGACAAGGTCCGCGCGTTCGCCGAGCGGATGTTCGGCGACGGTTCGGTGCTCATCGAGCGGTACTTCCCCCGCGTCCGGCACGTCGAGGTGCAGATCCTCGGCCTGGCCGACGGCCGGGTGGTGGCCCTCGGCGAGCGGGAGTGCTCGGTGCAGCGGCGCAACCAGAAGCTGGTCGAGGAGTCCCCGTCCCCGGCGGTGTCGCCGGAGTTGCGGGAGCGGTTCCTGGCCGCGGCGGTACGCGCCGGAGAGGCGGTCGGCTACCGCAACGCGGGCACGGTGGAGTGCCTGCTCGATCCCGCCACGAACGAGTTCTTCTTCCTGGAGATGAACACCCGGCTCCAGGTGGAGCACCCGGTGACCGAGCTGGTGTACGGCGTCGACCTGGTCGAGGAGCAGCTGCGCGTCGCCGCCGGTCTGCCGCCGACCTTCGACCCGGACGCGCTCGCCCCGCGCGGGCACGCCATCGAGCTGCGGATCAACGCCGAGGACCCGAAGCGTTTCCTGCCCGGCCCGGGTGTCGTCAGGACGTGGGTCGAGCCCACCGGCGAGGGCGTCCGGGTCGACTCCGGCTACGTCGAGGGGAACACCGTCACCCCGTTCTACGACAGCCTGATGGCGAAGCTCATCGTCAGCGGCAAGGACCGCGCCGAGGCGATCGAGCGCGCGAAGGCGGCGGTGGCGCAGTTCCAGCTGGCCGGCCCGAAGAACAACCTCCCCTTCTTCGCCGAGTTGCTGGAGAACGAGGAGTTCCTCTCCGGCAACTACGACACCGGCATCGTCCCCCGCATGCGCTGACCCCCCTCTGCGACGCGGTTGATCATGGGGTTAGCGGGTTTCTCGTCCCTTTTGTGTCCGCTAACCCCATGATCGACGCCGCCCGGAGGTGGGGTGGCATGCTGGGGGGAATCCCTGGATCAGTGAGGTGACCCCTTATGGCGGAACTGCCGGAGTCCGTGTCGATCCGTGAGGTCGGGCCGCGGGACGGGTTGCAGAACGAGGAGCCGATCCCGACCGACGCGAAGGTGCGGCTGCTCGACGCGCTGTCGCGCACCGGCGTGCGGCGGATCGAGGCCGTGTCGTTCGTGCACCCGAAGGCGATCCCGCAGATGGCCGACGCCGACGAGGTGTGGCAGCGGGCCACCAAGGCCGACGGTGTGCGCTACTCCGCGCTGGTCCCCAACACCCGTGGCGCCCAGCGGGCCCTCGCCGCCGGGTTCACCGAGATCGAGGTGGTGGTGTCGGCAAGCGACACGCACAACCGGCGCAACGTCAACCGCTCCACGGACGAGTCGCTGGACGACATCGCCGAGCTGATCGACCTGCTGCATGGCGCGGGCGCGCAGGCCGAGGTGATCGTGGCGACCAGCTTCGGCTGCCCGTACGAGGGGGACACCGACCCGGCCCGGGTGGCCGCCATCGTGGACCGGGTGGTCCGCGACGGCGCGGACCGGGTGGCCTTCGGCGACACCACCGGCATGGGTACGCCCCGCCGGGTCCGGGAGCTGCTCACCGCGGTACGCGACCGCAACGCCCACGTGCCGGTGCTGCTGCACTTCCACAACACCCGGGGCACCGCGCTGGCGAACATGCTGACCGCGCTGGAGTTGGGGGTGACCGAGTTCGACGCGAGCGTCGGCGGCCTCGGCGGCTGCCCGTACGCCCCGGGAGCCAGCGGAAACCTGGCCACCGAGGAGGCGGTGCACATGTTGCACGACATGGGCATCGACACCGGCATCGACCTGGACGCCCTGATCGAGGTCGCCGAGCTGGCCGAGGAGCTGGTCGGCAAGAAGCTCCCCTCCGGGGTACTGCGCGCTGGTCCCCGCACCCGCCTCACTCCGCTGCCGGCCTGACCTACGAACGTGCGGCGGGGCCGGAGCGGGGACCCGTGGGTCGCCGACCGGCGCGCGGATGCGATAGCCTAACGATCGTTCAGGTGAGAACGGTGAGGGAGTCCGCGTGACGCTCGACGGTGAGGCACTGGAGCAGCTGCGCAAGCGCGTCCGGGCCGGTGGTGCGGACAAGTACCACGCGGCGAACGCCGCCAAGGGCAAGCTCTTCGCCCGGGAGCGGGTCGCGCTCCTGGTGGACGAGGGTTCCTTCGTCGAGGACGGCCTCTACGCCAACGCCTCGGCCGAGGGTCTGCCCGCCGACGGCGTGGTCACCGGCACCGCCACCATCGACGGCCGGCAGGTCTGCCTGATGGCCAACGACTCCACGGTGAAGGCCGGCAGCTGGGGCGCCCGCACGGTCGAGAAGATCATCCGGATCATCGAGCGGGCGTACGCGGCCGGGGTGCCGATGGTCTACCTGGTCGACTCGGCCGGCGCCCGGATCACCGACCAGGTCGACCTCTTCCCCGGTCGGCGCGGCGCCGGGAAGATCTTCTGGAACCAGGTCCGCGCCTCGGGTTCGATCCCGCAGGTCTGCGCGCTGTTCGGGCCGAGCGCGGCGGGCGGGGCCTACATCCCGGCGTTCTGCGACGTGGTGGCGATGGTGGACGGCAACGCCAGCATGTACCTCGGCTCGGACCGGATGGTCGAGATGGTGACCGGGGAGAAGACCACGCTGGAGGCGATGGGCGGTGCCCGGGTGCACTGCGCCGAGTCCGGCGTCGGGCACTTCCTCTGCAAGACCGAGGCCGAGGCGCTGGACGTGGTGAAGCGCTACCTGTCCTACCTGCCGGCGAACTGGACCCAGGCGCCGCCGGCCGCGCCGGCGGTCCCGGCGTCCGCGAAGGTCGACCTCGCCGCGCTGGTGCCGGCGAGCGAGCGGCAGGCGTTCGACATGCGCCGGTACGTCAAGGGCCTGCTCGACGAGGATTCGTTCTTCGAGATCCAGGCGCTCTGGGCCAAGGAGCTGACCATCGGCTTCGGCCGGCTGGACGGCGAGGTCGTCGGCGTGGTCGGCAACAACTCCATGTTCAAGGGCGGGGTGCTCTTCGTCGACTCGGCCGACAAGGCCACCCGGTTCGTGCAGCTCTGCGACGCGTTCAACGTGCCGCTGCTGTTCCTCAGTGACGTGCCGGGGTTCATGGTCGGCAGCGCGGTGGAGAAGCAGGGCATCATCCGGCACGGCGCCAAGATGATCACCGCGATCTCCGAGGCGACCGTACCCAAGATCTGCGTGGTGGTGCGCAAGGCGTACGGCGCGGGTCTCTACGCGATGGCCGGGCCCGGCTTCGAGCCGGACGCGACGATCGCCCTGCCCACCGCGAAGATCGCGGTGATGGGCGCGGAGGCCGCGGTCAACGCCGTCTACGCCAACAAGATCGCCGCCATCGCCGACGAGACCGAGCGGGCCGCGTTCGTCGCCGCGAAGCGCGCCGAGTACGAGCGGGACATCGACATCGTCCGGCTGGCCAGTGAGCTGGTGATCGACACCATCGTCGAGCCGCACGACCTGCGCGCCGAACTGGTCCGTCGGTACGCCGCCGCGCGCGGCAAGGAACGGCACTTCTCCCGACGCCGACACGGCGTCACCCCCGTCTGAGCGGTAAGGAGGGGCCCCCGCTTAACGCCTGGTGTATAGGAAGGGGCCCTTCCTAACTCATCAGCCGTCCCGGCGTCACGAGCGCCCGGCGGCCCGTCCACCACAGGAGGAACGATGGACTTCCGGCTCGGCGAGGAGCAGCAGGCGCTGCGGGAGAGCGTCCGGGACTTCGCCCGTGAGGTGATCGCCCCGGTCATCGGCGAGCACTACGAGAAGCACACCTTCCCGTACGAGGTCGTCCGGCAGATGGGCAAGATGGGCCTGTTCGGGCTGCCGTTCGCCGAGGAGCACGGCGGCATGGGCGGCGACTACTTCGCGCTCTGCCTGGTCCTGGAGGAGTTGGCCCGGGTCGATTCCAGCGTGGCGATCACCCTGGAGGCGGCTGTCTCACTGGGCGCGATGCCGATCTACCGGTTCGGCACGGAGGAGCAGAAGGCGCGGTGGCTGCCCCGGCTGCTCAGCGGGGAGGCGCTGGCGGCGTTCGGGTTGACCGAGCCGGGCACCGGTTCGGACGCCGCCGGCACCCAGACCCGGGCGGTCCTGGACGAGGCGACGAACGAGTGGGTGATCAACGGGTCGAAGGCGTTCATCACCAACTCGGGCACCGACATCACCGCGCTGGTCACGGTTACCGCGGTCACCGGTACGCGGCCGGACGGCAGCAAGGAGCTGTCCACCATCATCGTGCCGTCCGGTACGCCGGGCTTCACCGTCGCGCCGGGTTACTCCAAGGTCGGCTGGACCGCCTCGGACACCCACGAGCTGACGTTCGACGACTGCCGGGTGCCGGCGGAGAACCTGCTCGGCGAGCGGGGCCGGGGCTTCGCGCAGTTCCTGCGGATCCTCGACGAGGGTCGGATCGCCATCGCCGCCCTGGCGGTCGGTCTCGCCCAGGGCTGCGTCGACGAGTCGATCAAATACGCCAAGGAGCGTCAGGCGTTCGGTCAGCCGATCGGCAACTACCAGGCGATCCAGTTCAAGATCGCCGACATGGAGATGAAGGCGCACACCGCCCGGCTGGCGTACTACGACGCCGCCGCGCGGATGCTGGCCGGGGAGCCGTTCAAGCGGCAGGCCGCCATCGCCAAGCTGCACGCCAGCACGGTGGCGGTGGACAATGCCCGCGAGGCCACCCAGATCCACGGCGGGTACGGCTTCATGAACGAGTATCCGGTGGCCCGCTTCTGGCGGGACTCCAAGATCCTGGAGATCGGCGAGGGCACCAGCGAGGTGCAGCGGATGATCATTGCCCGCGACCTGGGCATGTGACGCTCGCGGGAAACCCGGTGCGGTGCGGGGTGCGGCCGGGTCCGCCGTCGGGCACCTGTCGGATATCCGCAGCCGGGCGTCGGCAGGACGACGATCGACTGCCGCCGGTCGGAGGTGATCCGTACTCTTCGTGCCCATGACTCCCGATCTTGATCGTTCGCGGAGCCCGGGTACGCGTACCGGATTGTCGGAGCTGTTGCGCGGGCACCGGCTGGCCGCCGGCCTGACCCAGGCCGAGCTGGCGACGCGGGCCGGCGTGGGCGTACGCACGGTCCGCGACCTGGAACGGGGCCGTTCGGCCCGGCCGCAGCGCACCACCGTCGAGCTGCTCGCCGGCGCGCTCGACCTGGCCGGTGAGGACCGGTCGGCCTTCCTCGCCGCGGCCCGCGGCCCGGTCCCGGCGCCCCGGGACGGGTCCGGCCCGGCGGCGGCCGTCGACACCGACCCGGCCGCCGGTGCCACGTCGGCGCTCCCGCCCCCGGTGACGTTGATCGGCCGGGAGCGGGACGTGGCGGAGCTGGTCGGCACGCTGCTCACCGATCCGGTACCCCGGCTGATGAGCCTGGTCGGGTTGACCGGGGTCGGCAAGACGGCGCTGGCCCTGACGGTCGCGCACGAGGTCGCCGGCGGGTATCCCGGCGGCGTGGCCGGTGTCCTCATCGGTGAGGGCTCGGACGCCGCCGACGTGCTCACCGCCGCGTTGACGGTCTTCGGCGTCGCCCGGCTGCCGGAACTGGCGACCCGGCTGGCCGGCCGGCCGGCACTGCTGATGATGGACGCGGTGGAGCGGGCGCCGAACGCCGCCGCCGACGCGGTACGCGGGCTCACCGCCGCGGCACCGTCGCTGCGCGTGCTGGTCACCGGTCGGCACCCGGTCGGCCTGCCCGGCGAGCGGGTCCGTCCGGTGGCGCCGCTGGACGTACCGCCGCCGGGCGGCGAGGGCGGGGCGCCCTCCCTGGCCGACTACCCGGCGGTGGCGCTGTTCACCGCCCGGCTGGCCCAGGTGCGCCCGGAGCCGCCCACCCCGGACGAGCTGCCGGCGCTGGCCGCCCTGGTCCGGCGCCTCGGCGGGCTGCCGCTGGCCATCGAGCTGATGGCGGCGCGGGCCCGGATCCTCGACCTCAACGAACTCCTGGACCGTTACGGCGACCGGGTTCTCGACCTGGCCACGTCCTCGGGAGCGGCGGGCCGGCCGGGCTGGGACCCGGCGGACCCGGCCGGTACGCGGGACGGGCGCGTGGCGGCGGCGGAGACGCTGCGGGACGCGGTGGCGACCAGCTACCGCCTCCTGGCGCCGGACGAGCGGGCGGCGCTGCGGCGGCTCGCCGCGTTCGGCAACCGGTGGTCGGTGGAGATGACCGAGGAGATGCTCGCTGACGGCGGTGACTCCGACGGCACGGTGGTGGTCGACCCGGTGCCGCTGTTGGACCGCTTCCTGGAGCTGGGCCTGCTGAGCGTCCGGGGTGTCGGGCCGTTCCGCTTCCGGCTGCTGGACGCGGTCCGGGACTTCGCCGCCGAGCAGGCGGCCGGGGCCGGCGAGTGGACCGCGATCCGTCGGCGGCACGCCGAGGTGCTGGCCCGGTTGGTGGCCCGGACCGCGCCGGACCTGGTCGGCGTGCACCTGCCGGCGGCGGTGTACCGGCTCGACCAGGTGAGCGGCGACATCAGCTGGGCACTGGCGCACGCCGCCGTGGACGACCCCGGCACCGCGCTGCGCCTGGCGGCGGGGCTGGTCCGCTGGTGGCGGTTCCGGGGGCGTGACGTCGCCGGCCGGCAGTGGCTCTGCCGGTTGCTGGCCGACCCGCGGACGGCGGACGCCGACCCGGTGCTGCGGGCATGGGCGTCGCTCGGGGTGGCCCGGTTGGCGGCCGAGCACGGCGCGGGCCCCGAGGAGGTGCCGACGGTCCGGATGGCGCTCGCCGCGTTCCGCACGGCGGGCGACGTGGCCGGAGAGCTGGCGGCGCGCACCGTGCTGGGTGAGTTGCTGGTCGGCGCCGGGGGCCACGACGAGGCGCGCGAGCACGCCGAGGCGGTGCTGGCCCTGGCCGCCCGGCACGGCCGCACCCGGGACATGGCGGTCGCGCAGGGCAACCTGTCGTGGCACGAGATCCGGGCCGGTGACGTGCCCGCGGCGCGGCGTCGACTGGCGGCGGTGGACCGGCTCGCCACGCAGTGCGCGGACCGGCGGCTGCGGCTGCTGGCCCAGGCCGACCTGGTCGAGCTGTCCCGCCTGGAGGGGCGGTACGCCGACGCGGCCGACCAGGGCCGCCGGGTACTGCGTGCCCTGGACGGGTTGGGTGACCCGGGACACCGGCGTCGGGTGCTCGGCGCGGTGGGCCTGGCCCTGGCCCAGGCAGGACGGGCGGCGGAGGCGGCTGAGGTGCTGGCCGAGTTGCGCCCGCCGATCGCCTCGGTGCCGCTGGCCCCGGCCGTCGTCGTCGCGCCCCGGGTGCGGTTCGACGATCTGGACGCGGTGTCCGGGGCCTTCCCGGACGCCCGCCCGGAGGATGCGGTCTGCGCGTTGATCGAGGGGTATCTCGCCCTGCACCGGGGTGACCGGGACCTGGCGGCGGAGTGGTTCACCGCGGTGGCGGAACTCGGCAGCGGCGGGCCGGACCGGCGCGAAGTGGTCGAGGCGTTGGTGGGACTCGCCGCCAGCACGGGTGACCCGGAGGTGTTGGACCGGCTCGACGCGGCGAGCCGGGACGGTGGGGTGCGCCTGCTGCCGCGCGAGGAGGAACTGCTCTACGCGCTGGACGCGGCCCGGCGGAGCGGCCGGCGCGGAGGGCCGGGGGCGGCGCGAGCGAAGTAGCCCCCTCTTGCAACCCCTTAGCTCATCGCCCGCGCCGTGTCCCCCCGGTGCGTCCCCGCCCGACGAAGACTAGCGATCACCTTCAGCGAGGCCGTCCGCTTTGCTGCGTTACCTCCCGCACCCGCGGTGATTCTGCCGGTCTTTCTGCCGGTGTCGAGCGGTCCGGCCGCACTGCGGCCGGCAGCTCCCGGCGGTGCCCGTAACGCTGCCGAGCGTGACCGCCGGGCATCGGGACTGTCGGGCCGCCACGGTCAGGGCTGGACCGCCGGCTCGCCGTCGGGGGCCGGGTCGGTGCTGCCGGCGGTCGCGCCCGGGTGCACCGCGTCCCGGACCCGACGCAGCCCGTCGAGCAGGGCGCGCAGCGCGTCCTGGTCGAGCTGCCCGGTGAACCACTGCTCGATGATCCGCAGGTGGCCGGGGAGCACCTCGTCGAGCCGTTGCAGGCCGCTGGCGGTGACCACCGCGTACGAACTGCGCCGGTCGGACGGGCAGGCGCGCCGGGTGAGCAGCCCGTCGCGCTCCATCCGGTCGACCACCCGGGTGACGCCGCTGGTGGACAGGGTCGTCTGGGCGGCCAGGTCGGTCATCCGCAGTTGGTTGCCGGGGGAGCGGGCGAGCCGGGTGAGCACCTCGAACTCCACCGGCGAGAGGCTGTGCTCCTCGAACTGGGCGGCGAACCGGGCCGACAGCCCGGCGTGCGTCTCGACGAGCAGGCCGACGGCGGTGATCCGGGGGTCGTCGAACACGTTTTGGTTCACCCTCTGATCCTAACAGTCCTTGACACGCGGAATATTGTTGCGGCTATAGTTGCTCAGGCAGACGTTGGGCTACTAAACAAATCTTCTCCGGAGGGCAGTTTCCATGACCAGCAGCATCGCACCGGTTACCCGCGACTGGGACGGCCTTACCATCCCGACCGCCGGCACCTATTTGCTGGACGCGGCGCACAAGCGCGTCGGCTTCGTCGCGCGGCACATGATGGTGAGCAAGGTACGCGGTGAGTTCGCCGAGGCCACCGCGACGATCACCGTCGCCGAGGACCCGCTGCAGTCCACCGTCACCGCCACCATCCAGGCGGCGAGCATCGACACCAAGCAGGCCGACCGGGACACGCACCTGCGCAGCGCCGAGTTCCTCGACGCCGAGCAGTTCCCGACGCTGGAGTTCCGCAGCACCGGCGTGAAGTCCCACGACGGCAACGAGTTCGTCCTCACCGGCGAGCTGACCGTCAAGGGCGTCACCCGCCCGGTCGACCTGGAGGTCGAGTTCGAGGGCGTCGGCCGCAGCCCCTTCGGCCAGGACATCTTCGGCTTCTCGGCGACCACCGAGATCGACCGGGAGGACTTCGGTCTGACCTGGAACGTGGCCCTGGAGACCGGCGGCGTGCTGGTCGGCAAGAAGATCAAGATCGAGATCGAGGGCGAGGCCGTCCGCCAGGCCTGATCCTCCCACCCGTCGGGCCCGCGCCGCACCAGGCGCGGGCCCGACGTCGTACGCGGGCCGGACCCTTCACACCACGGTGCGAATTGTCACGACCTGTTCGCTGCTTCGGCCGATGCCGGACTGGCCCGAGTGGGTAGTAATCCCGGCGCGCGCACATCCTCCCGCCCGGCCGGGCCTCTGGCCCGGCGAGGGGCGCGCTCATACCGTTGGATGGTTCACAATGCGCTGCGGAGCGGGACCGCTCCGCAGCGCCACGCGCCGGGAGGACACATGGGCAGGGACGTCGAGCAGGGCGCCTTCTCCCGCGAGGATCGGGCCCGATACCGACAGAAGGTCCGACGGTGCCTGGACGTCTTCGCGCTGATGCTGGACGACTTCGGGTTCGACGCGGACCGGCCGATGACCGGCCTGGAGATCGAACTGAACCTGGTCGACTCCGCCGCCGAACCGGCGATGCGCAACGAGCAGATCCTCGCCGACATCGCCGATCCGCTCTTCCAGACCGAACTGGGGCAGTTCAACCTCGAACTCAACGCGCTGCCCCGGCTGATCGAGGGCGCCGGCTTCGCCGACTACGAGCAGGACCTGCGCGGCAGCCTCTCCCGCGCGGACGAACGCGCCGCCGCCTCCGACGCCCGGATCGTGCTGGTCGGCATCCTGCCCACCCTCACCGAGCGACACCTGGTGGCCGACAACCTCTCCACGAACGAGCGCTACCGGGTGCTCAACGACCAGATCGTCGGTGCCCGGGGGGAGGACATCGAACTCGACATCCGCGGCGTCGAGCGCCTGCGGACCCACACCGACTCGATCGCGCCCGAGGCCGCCTGCACCAGCCTCCAGTTCCACCTGCAGGTCGCGCCGGACAGCTTCGCCGACTACTGGAACGCCTCCCAGGCCATCGCCGGCGTGCAGGTGGCCGTCGGTGCCAACTCTCCGTTCCTGTACGGGCGGCAGCTGTGGGCGGAGACCCGGATCGCGCTGTTCCAGCAGGCCACCGACACGCGGCCGGACGAACTCAAGGCCCAGGGCGTACGCCCTCGGGTGTGGTTCGGTGAACGGTGGATCACCTCGATCTTCGACCTGTTCGAGGAGAACGTCCGCTACTTCCCGCCGCTGCTGCCGATCTGCGAGGACGAGGACCCGGTTGAGGTGCTGCACTCCGGTGGTGTGCCGGAGTTGAGCGAGCTGCGCCTGCACAACGGCACCGTCTACCGCTGGAACCGCCCGGTCTACGACATCATGGACGGCCGTCCGCACCTGCGGGTGGAGAACCGGGTGCTGCCGGCCGGTCCGACCGTGGTCGACATGCTGGCCAACGCCGCCTTCTACTTCGGCCTGGCCCGGGGGCTCGCGGAGGCCGACCGGCCCATCTGGAGCCAGCTTCCGTTCAGCTCCGCCGAGGAGAACTTCCACGCCGCCGCGCGGCGCGGGATGGACGCCGTCCTGCGTTGGCCCCGCCTGGGTGAGGTGCCGGTGACCAAGCTGGTCCTCGACGTCCTGCTGCCCACGGCCGCCACCGGGCTGGACCGGTTCGGGGTGTCGCCGGCCGAGCGGGACCGGCTGCTGGGCATCATCGAGCAGCGCTGTCGTACCGGCCGCAACGGCGCGGTGTGGCAGACCGAGACGGTGTGGGCGGCCGAACGGCATCGCGGCATGGACCGGGACAGTGCCCTGCACCACATGGTGCAGCGCTACGCCGAACTGCAACGCGGCAACGAGCCGGTGCACACCTGGCCGGTCGACTGACTGACCACCCGGGGGATGCCGCGGCCGGAGAGGGTCAGCGGGCGCGGCGCGGTGCCCGGGGCCGCTTCGCCGGGGGCGCGGTCTCCGCTGCGGGGTCCGACCCGTCGTCGCCGGCCGGCTCCACTCCGCCCGGCTCCGTCCTGACCGGCTCCTGGCCGGCCGGTCGGGAGCCGGTGCGCTGCGTCGGGATGGCCGGCGCGGGCCCGGTGGGAGCCGGAGCCGGCGGGTCGGTGAGGATCGGTGTCACCTCGACCGTGTCGTCCCGCGCGGAGGCACCCGATCCGCCCCGACCGGCCGGCGTGGGCCGGACCGCGCCGGCCCGGCCCACGGCGACGGGGCCGGTCGGCTTCGGCTCCGTCGGGGGAACGTCCTCCGGCGTGCCGTCGTCGGTCGTCTCCCCGGCGACCACCGGTGCGCTGGCGGCACGCGCCGCTGCGGAGTCGCGCGCGGCGGTGCGGCGGGCGGCTCGCTGCGCGAGCGCGGACACCAGGACCGAACCACCGATGCCGACGATCACCGCGTACGGCGCGATCAGGTGCGCGGACACCTGCTGCGGATCGATGGTGGTGAGCCCCGGTACGGCCAGCAGGTACGCGACGGCCACCAGCAGCGGCCCGGCCGCGCCGGAGGCGGTGGCACCGACCCGGTGATCGGTCCGGCGCGCCGCCGATCGTGCCGCCAGCGCGCCGATCAGCAGGGCGGACCCGAGTGACAGCAGCGCGCCCGGCCAGTAGAACCAGTCCCGGATCCAGAACCGCGCGTCGTCCGCGCTGAGCTGCCAGATGCCGAGTTGCGCGCTGGTCAGGCCACGTCCGGCGAGGACACCGTCCAGTACGGCGACCACCGCGAGTGCCCAGAGCCAGCCCACCGTGGCCAGCACGTTGGTGGCGGCGGCCCGGGAGCGCAGGGCCCAGACCGCCGTCAGCACGCCGAGCAGCAGCCCGACGGCCGCGTACGTCGCGGCGACGTTCCGGGGCGAGGTGGTGTCCGGCACCACCGCCATCCGGGCCGGTACGGCCACCAGCAGGACGGCGATCGACGCGCCCACCGCGGCGGCCACCGCCAGGAGGACGGACCCGAGCCGGCCCACCGGACGGTCCCCGGTCGCCGGACTGGCGGGGGCCGGGCTCTCCGGGGCTGCCGGACTCTCCGGGGTCGCCGGCGCGGCCGGGGCGGTGGCGGCCGTCGGGGAGCCGGCGGCGGGAGGAGCAGCGGCCGGGGCGGCGGCGGAGGCACGGTCCCGTAGCCGCTGGGCGCAGACCGCGCCGAAAACGGTGGAGGTGGCGGCGATCCAGGTCGCCCAGATGAGACCGGCCACCCAGGTGGCCGGGTCGGTCCCGCCCTCGGGTGGCGCCCAGTCGATGATGCCCAGGCCGTAGCCGAAGCCCAGTTGGGCCGCACCCGCGCCCGCAGCGACACCGACCGCGGTCGCGGCCGACCCTCCCCAGCCCTGTCTGGCCATGCGGGGGAGCGTAGCGTTCCCGCATCGACGCGGCGAGTCCTGCGCGGGCACCGTGACGCAGCGCGGTTGGTCGGGCCCGGTACGGTCGCCGGTGGAGCGAGGCGGTGGCGGAATGACGGACGGGCACACGGGGCACGGGTCGCGCGGCGACGGCGGGCCGAACCGGTTGACCCTGGTGCTGGGCGGTGGGTTGGCGTTCGTGTTGCTCGCCGCCATCGGTGCGACCGGTGGTTGGATGCTGGCCGGCGCGGACGACTCTCCGGTCACGCCGGTCGCCGAAGCCACGGCGACGGGGTCCCCCACGACACGTGAGCGGAGTACCCGCCCGGCCGTGCCCCGACCGCAGCCGACGACGCCGCGCACCACCGCCGCACCGGCTCCGTCCGGTGGACTGACCGTGCCGCCGGTGGTCGGCATGGACTTCGAGAAGGCCCGCGAGGAACTGCGCGAGGAGCGGCTGGGTTGGCGGTTGGTCTTCGGCTCGGGCACCGGCCGCGCGGTGGAGCGGGCGACCCCGGCGGTGGGTGAGCGGATCTCCCGGGGCCGGACGGTCACCCTGTACGTCGGCGGCCCGGCCCCCACCGTCGAGGTGCCCGACGTGGTCGGCGAGCCCTGCTCGGAGGCGGCGGACGAGTTGGTCGACGACGGCTTCTACCCCGCCTACCCGGTGAGCCGCGCCGGGGTGGTCAGCCGCCAGGAACCGGCTGCCGACAGCACGGCCCGTTGGAACGACCGGGTGTCGATCTGGTGTGGTTCGTCGCCGTCCGGCACCCCGACGGCGGTACCGACACCCTGATCCGACCGGCCCGGTCCGCGAGCACGCCCGGCGGCACGCCGTTCCCGGCGGGCAGCGACCCGGACCGTTAGGTTGGCCGGGAGGGGCCACCGCCCGCGCCGGGCCGGAAAGGGACTGCCATGGGTGAGCGCAGCGAGCGAGTCGTCGGGTTCGGCGTGTCGGTGCCCCGTGGCGCCCGGGAGCGAAGCGCGGTGGTGTCGTGAACGACGGGCGACCGGAGCCGACCCCCGGAGATCACGACGACAGCACCCGTCCCCTCCCACCGACCGGCGGCCCGTCGGAGCCGGCCGACCGTACGCAACGGTTGCCCGGACCCGCCGAACGCATGACGCCGGGCCCGGAGGACGAGACCCGGGCGTTGCCCCCGGACCGGGCGGCCCCGGCGGACCGCACCGCGCCGCTGCCCCCGGGGCTGTCCGCCCCGCCGGCGTGGTCCGGCCGGGCCGAGGTCCCGTCGCCGCGCCCGGAGGACTACCGCGAGCCGGCCGACTGGTACGCCGAGGAGGCCGCCGGTCGACCGTGGTGGCTGCCCATCCTGTGGGGCGTGCTCGCGCTGCTGCTGCTCGCGCTGCTCGGGGGCGGGCTGTGGCTGGCGCTGCGCTCCGCCGACGACGAGCCGGCGCCGCCGGTCACCCCTTCGGTGTCCCCGACCCGCGCGTCACCCCGCACGGAGGCGCCCACCACCTCGGCCGCCCCGACGACCGGATCACCCTCGGCGGCGCCGACCACCGCGGCGGCCGAGGTGCCGATGCCGCCGGTGGTGAACCTGCCGCTGGCCACGGCGCAGGCGATCCTGGACCGGACCGGCCTCGCGTACGAGGTGGAGTACCGCATCTCGGACCGTCCCGCCGGCACCGTGCTGGAGACCGATCCGGAGGCGGGCGAACCGGTTTCCGAGGACGAGGAGGTCACGTTGGTGGTCTCCCGGGGAGAGCCGACGCCGGAGAGCCCGACCGGCACCGCGAGCGCCGAGCCGACGCCCACCGGCTGACCGGTGCCGGCCCTGGTGCGGCGTGCCGCCCCTCGGGGTCCGGCTCACCACATCCGGCGTCTGGTGCCCACCAGGCCGAGCCCGGCGAGGGAGATCGCCAGGCCGAACACGCCCGACCAGAACAGGGATCGGCGAACATTCTCCGGCGAGTGCCGGCCGCCGTGTGCGACGTCGTCCGGTCCGGAGGACGGTTCGGTCGCCGGACCGGACGACGGACCGGGGCCGGTGCCGGGGGCACCGAACCCGTCCGACTCGTCGAGGGCATCGGGCTCGCCGAAGGCGAACGGCTCGGCGAACGGGTCCCCGAAGGCGTCCTCGTCGACCTCCGATGGATCCTCGTCCACCACGGTGATCTCCGGTGCGGGCACCGGCGCGGTCAGGTGGGCGGACGAGCGGGCAGGTTCCCGGGCCACGACCACGAGTGTGGCCGCGCCGCAGAGGAGCGTCAGGAGTCCGAAGGCGTAGACGATGTGCCAGCGGTGGGTCCGCGGCACGGCAGGGTGATTGACCATGGCCGTCCCAGGTTCAGGGTCCGGGACGCGCGGGGTGGAACGTGCCGGGGTGGCGTACCGAATTCTATGGTCTCGGTCCGCCACCCGGCGGCCGTTCGCGGAGGTCAGCCCACCCGGATCGGGGTGCGGGCAACTGGTCGGCGCGGCGCACGCACGGCGTGCGGTCGCGGTTGCGGGGCGGCCTGGAGCTGCTCCAGACCCAGTCGCTGTACGAAGATCGACCGACGGTTGACCGCGTCCCCCGAAGCGTTCAACTCGTAACCTTCGATCCAGAGCCAACCGTCGTAGGTCGGCCAGTCGAGGACCCGGATCACCCGGAAGGTGATGGGCCGGAGGAACTGGACACTCGCCGCGCGAGTCACGTGCAGTACGTCACCGGAGCGGGGAAGCACATGGGCTCCTGGAAAGGATGGGCCGACGGTCGGTGCCGGCGGGGCTGGCTGGGGGACGTCTCTCCTGGCCCGGCAACGGGATCGTGCCTCGTCGGACCGGTGTGCGGGTGGTGGTGGTCGGGCTACGTCCCGCTGGTGGCGGACCGCCACCCGACCATCACCCGGTTGCTCCGGGTACCGCACCCGCCGCCGCAGCCGTCCGGCTTGCAGCGGCGGGGTCATCACCCCGGGGCAGGTCGTGTTGTCGTTGGCCACGAGCCCTTTCCGTCCCGTGTCCGGTGCGCCGTGGGATCACCACAGCGGGGAAGCGGACGGAGACGGTGAGTTACCCGGGCCATACCGACAGAGTGCATCAGCGTCGTGCGGGATGCAAGTTGCACGTCGACTTTTGCCGATACGTGAGCGGCGCGCACGAAGCGAAGCTTGAAGACGCTCGCATTTGGACGGCACACTGAGATCCGGTTTCGCCCGTCGCGGCCGGTCGATGACCGGCACCACTGCCCGCCGCGAACACCCGCACCGCCCCGCGCCCGGGCCGGCGGGTGGACGAAGCGGCGCATCCAGGCGGAGGTGGCGGGTGGGAGCCAGCAGCCGGTGGTCCCGAGTGGGGCACGGGGACCACAGTGAGTGAGCGGCGCAGCCCGACCATCCGGCGGCGCCGGCTCGGCGCCGAGTTGCGCCGTCAGCGGGAGGCCGCCGGGATCACCATCGAGGCCGTCGCCGAGCAGTTGGAGTGCTCCGCCTCCAAGATCTCGCGCATCGAGACCGGGCACACCTCGGCCACCCCGCGCGACGTCCGGGACATGCTCCGGATCTACGGCGTGGTCGGCGTGGAGAGCGACGAGCTGGTGCAGATCGCCCGCGAGGCCCGGCAGAAGGGCTGGTGGCATCCGTACAGCACGGTGCTGGTCGGCGCGTACGTCGGCCTGGAGGCGGCGGCGGGTTCGATCCGGGCGTACGAGCAGCAGGTGGTTCCCGGCCTGCTGGAGACCGAGGACTACGCGAGCGCGATGATCCGCGCCGCGCGCCCGGACTTCACCCCGGAACAGGTGCGCCAACGGGTGCGTGTCCGTCTGGGCCGTCAGTCGTTGTTGACCCAGGATGATCCGGTCGATCTGTGGGTGGTGCTCGATGAGGCGGTGGTGAGCCGGCCGGTGGGCGGGGATGCGGTCATGCGTGACCAGCTCCGACGGTTGGTGGAGGTGGCCGAGCTGCCGAACGTGACGCTCCAGATCCTGCCCTTCGAGGTCGGAGCGCACGCCGGCATGGACGGGACGTTCACCATCCTCAGCTTCCCTGAGCCCGGTGATCCGGATGTGGTGTACGCGGAGAACGCTACGGGTGGGCTCTTCCTGGAGAAGAGCGACGAACTTCAGAAATACAGCTTCATCTTCGATCACATCCGCGCTGCGGCCATTCGTCCGGAGGAGTCCGTCGCACACATCGCAAAACTGGTAGAGGAGCCGCTGTGGAAATGGCGACCAAGGGGTTCGGAGTGGCCCTGACGCAGGCAGCGTGGTTCAAGAGCTCGAAGAGCGGGCCGAACTGCGACAACTGCGTGGAAGTGGCGTACGTGACCGGGGCCGTCGGGGTCCGGGACTCGAAGGACAAGACGGGTCCCGCCCTGGTGTTCGGCCCGGGTGACTGGCGTGCCTTCGTCGCCGGCGCCAGGGACGGCGGGTTCGACCGGGCCTGACGCCCGGTACGTGGGTCGGGTGTCCCCGGACGGCTCTGCCGTCCGGGGACACCCGCGTGATCCGGGTCGGGTGGATCGGCCGGCATCCGCCGGGCCTTCCCGTCGCCACGGCGGCTCCGGGTCGTTGTACTCCTCGACACGGCGCTGGTCGACAACCCGCGACAACCCGCCGCGCGGATCGGCAACCGAACGAGGCAGGCGAGACGATGACGACGATCGGGTCAGAGAACCTCACCAACGGGCCGGGCAAGCCGGAACGCTTCGGCGGCAAGTACCGCGGCGCACGCCGGGACACCGTGTTGACCGAGGTGGTGTCGACCGACACCGAGGTCGGCGGCCGGGAGGACGTCGCCGGCGCACCGGAGCAGGCCACGCCGCCACTGACGTTGCCCTCGCTGGACCCGAATCCGCTGACCGAGCCGTCGTTCCCGACCGGCGGGTGGGCGGTGGAGCCGAGCGGCTCGTTGGCCGACCACCCGCTGTTGCGCGGTCTGCTGCTGGAACTCCCGCCGAGGGGCAGCGTGCCGCCGCCCGGCTGGCTGGACCGCTGGTTCGAGGCGACCCGGGCGATCCTGGAACTGCTATACGTGCAGGGGGCCGGCGGCCGGTCGCGGTGAGGTCGGTGCCGGCATCGCCCGCTCCGCGAGCCGGTTGTGTCGCAGCGCGTGCCGGACGCCGATGGCGACGAGGCCCACGATGCCCAGGGTGACCGCCGGCCCGCTCGCGCCGGCACCGCTGGCCAGCGGGGGCACCGCCGCGGTGAGCGTCGCCGGCAGCAGCGCCAAGCCCGTCACCTGCACCGGCAGCCCGATCAGCGGGTGCGCCGCGGCGGCCCGCAAGCCGTGCGGCGCGGGCGTGCGGGGTGCGGTGGCGAAGGCCCCCGCGCCGGTCCACAGCCGCTTCATCCGACGG
Source organism: Micromonospora endolithica (assembly GCF_003626595.1). Taxonomy (GTDB): domain Bacteria; phylum Actinomycetota; class Actinomycetes; order Mycobacteriales; family Micromonosporaceae; genus Micromonospora; species Micromonospora endolithica. Next base: position 325,122 of record NZ_RBAK01000005.1, read on the forward strand.
ACGGCGCAGACCGCCACCGCACCCGCCGGGACCACGGCGAGGACGAGCCCGGTGGCGGCCCGGTCCACCGCCGTACCGCCGCCGCTGGAGAGTCCGGCGGCCAGCACCACGGCCGTGAGGCCGAGCGCGGTCAGGGTCAGAGCGAAGACCCATCCGGTACGCCGCCGCAGGGCGCGTGCCCGGTCGAGCCGAGGCAGCCCGTCGGCCAGAACGCCGGCGGCGAGCCAGACGACGGTGAGAGTGAGCAGGACCCCGAGATGACTCTCCATGCCGGACAGCCTTTCCCGATTCGCGCCCGCGCGAATCGGGGACGGCCCCCCGTTGGTCCCGTAACCGCTCCCCGTAGGGGTCATCCCACCGGTGTTATGGGCAACTCGGCATGTATATCTCCCGCTCCGTTGCGCTCTACCCTCAGCTCGATCGGCACTCATCGATTCGCTCGCCATGAACGAGCGGACGGTCGACGTCCGGTCGGAGGGAGGTAGGGAGATGGGTCTTTCACACAGGTCCGTGTTCGTCGGGGTGGCCGCGTTGGCCATGGTCGTCACGGCCACCCCGGCGATGGCCGCCGAGCAGGTCGGCACGGTCCGCGCCGCCGGTGGCGCCACCGCCATCGCGGACAGCTACATCGTCGTCTTCAAGGACAGCGCGGTCAGCCGGACCGCGGTCGGCGCGTCGCTCACCCGGCTGAAGAACCGCCATGGCGGCACGACGGTCCGGACGTACAGCGCCGCCGTGCGTGGCGCCGAGATGCGGATGACCGCCAAGGCGGCGGCCCGGATGGCCGCCGACTCGGCGGTGGCGTACGTCGAGCAGAACCACACCGTGTCGATCGCCGGCACCCAGGCGAACCCCCCGTCCTGGGGCCTGGACCGGATCGACCAGCGGGCACTGCCGCTGAACAACTCGTACACGTACCCGAACACGGCGAGCAACGTCACGTCGTACATCCTGGACACCGGCATCCGGACCACGCACTCGGACTTCGGCGGTCGCGCCACCTGGGGCACCAACACCGTCGACAGCAACAACACCGACTGCAACGGTCACGGCACGCACGTCGCCGGCACCGTCGGCGGCACCGCGTACGGCGTCGCCAAGGGCACCCGCCTGGTGGCGGTGAAGGTGCTCAACTGCGCGGGCAGCGGCTCCAACGCCGGGGTGATCGCCGGCGTCGACTGGGTGACCGCCAACGCGGTCAAGCCGGCGGTGGCCAACATGAGCCTCGGCGGCGGGGCCAGCAGCGCCCTCGACAACGCGGTGGCCAACTCGATCAGCTCGGGCGTGACGTACGCCCTGGCGGCCGGCAACAGCAACGCCAACGCCTGCAACTCGTCGCCGGCGCGTACCGCCTCGGCGATCACCGTCGGCGCGACGACCAGCACCGACGCGCGGGCGTCCTACTCGAACTACGGCACCTGCCTGGACATCTTCGCGCCGGGCTCGTCGATCACGTCGGCCTGGTACAACAGCGACACCGCGACGAACACCATCAGCGGCACGTCGATGGCCTCGCCGCACGTCGCCGGTGCCGCCGCGCTGGTGCTCTCGGCCAACCCCTCCCTCACCCCGCAGCAGGTGCGTGACTCGCTGGTCAACAACGCCACCAGCAACGTGGTGACCAGCCCGGGCACCGGCTCGCCGAACAAGCTGCTCTACGTCGGTGACGGCGGCACCACCCCGCCGCCCCCGCCGCCGCCCCCGGGCTGCAGCGGCACCAACGGCACCGACGTCGCCATCCCGGACGCCGGCTCCGCGATCAGCAGCTCGATCACCATCTCCGGCTGCGACCGGGCCGCCTCGGCGACCTCGACGGTGGCGGTGAACATCGTGCACACCTGGCGCGGTGACCTGGTCGTCGACCTGGTCGCGCCGGACGGGTCGGCGTACCGGCTGAAGAACAGCAGCAGCTCGGACAGCGCCGACAACGTCGTCGCCACCTACACGGCCAACCTGTCCAGCGAGGCCGCGAACGGCACCTGGCGGCTCCAGGTCCGGGACGTGTACCGGTACGACACCGGATACATCAACACCTGGACGCTGACCGTCTGAGCCCGCTCCGACGGTGAGGCCCCTTCCGGATCCGTCCGGAGGGGGCCTCCTGCGGGTCGGGTCAGACCGCGAAGTCGCCCGGGTGCGCGGTGGCCGGGGCCGGCGGGCGGGCCTTCCACACGCCGGTCTTCTGGGCGGCGAGCCGGGCCAGGTAGGCCGGGTTGAGGACCACGTAACGCTTCCACAGCCGCTTCGGCTCCAGGCCGAGCCGCCAGAACCACTCCAGGCCCGCGCGCTGCATCCACGCCGGGGGCCGGCGGAGCAGGCCGGCGTGGTAGTCGAACGCCGCCCCGACGGCCATCAGCGGCATGTCCAGCAGGGGTCGCATGGCGTACGCGAAGACCTCCTGGCGGGGGCAGCCGAGCCCGACCAGGACGAGCCGGGCCCCGCTGGACCGGATCCGGTCGGCGATCTCGCGGTCCTCGCCCGGCTGCACCGCGCGGAACTTGGACGCCTCCACGCCGGCGATCTTGAGCGCCGGGAACATCCGCTCCAGCTGGGGGATCAGCCGCCCGAGGGTCTCCTCGGTCGAGCCGTACAGGTAGACCGGCAGCCCCGCGTCGGCGAACCGGGCCAGCACCCGCAGGGTGAGTTCCGGGCCGTACACCCGGTCGGTCAGGCCGGCGCCGTGCAGCAGGTTGAGCGCCCAGCGCACCGGCTGCCCGTCGGGGGTGACCACGTCGAAGGAGTTCAGCCGGGCGTTGTGCGCCGGGTCCAGCACGCCGGTCATCACGCCGTGCACGGCGAGCGCGGTCAGGGCCAGCGGGCGACGCTCGTGGGCCGCCGACACCACCTGCTCGGTGGCGTCGGCGTAGTCGGTGGCGTCGACCAGGACGCCCAGAACGTTGCGCTTGGTGACCCGGTTCACGGCTTCGGTACCCACTTGTCGACGTTGGCCTCGTGGATCTCACGCATGATCATTGGTACGTCGTACACCTGCTTCCAGTCCGGATAGTCGGCCTGGAACGCCTCGTTGGAACCGATCCACCACTTGTGGTCGCCGATCCGGTTGGCCTCGACGTACTCGGTGATCATCTCCTGGCCGGTGATCTGCTCGGCCAGGGCGAACGCCTCCCGGTTGGAGGTGTTGGAGTGCCGGCCGCCGCCCAGGTTGTAGACCGCCGCGGAGCGCGGCTGGCGGAAGAACGCCTCGAACGCGGACACCACGTCCGAGCTGTGGATCGCGTCCCGCACCTGCTTGCCCTGGTAGCCGAAGATCTTGTAGGTCCGGCGTTCCATGTTGGCCCGCATCACGTAGCCGAGGAAGCCGTGCAACTCGGTGGCGGAGTGGGCCGGGCCGGTGAGCGTGCCGCCCCGGAAGCAGGCGGTCCGGATGCCGAAGTAGCGGCCGTACTCCTGCACCATCACGTCGGCGGCCACCTTCGAGGCCCCGAACACCGAGTGCAGGCACGCGTCGATCGACATGTCCTCCCGGATGCCCTGCTCGTACGGGTGGCCGGGCTCGATCTCCCACCGGGTGTCCAGCTCCCGCAGCGGCAGGCTGTTCGGCCGGTCGCCGTAGACCTTGTTGGTCGAACAGTGGATGACCGGCGCCTCGGGACAGTGTTGCCGCACGTTCTGGAGCACGTTGAGGGTGCCGCCGGCGTTCACGTCGAAGTCGGTGAACGGGTCCCGCACGGCCCAGTCGTGGGACGGCTGCGCGGCAGTGTGGATCACCACGGCGATGTCCGAGCCGTATCGCCCGAAGAGCTTCGCCAGCGCGTCCCGGTCCCGGATGTCGATGCTGTGGTGCGCGTACGCGGCGCCCAGCTCGTCGCTCAACCTCCGGACGTTCCAGGCGGTGGACGCCTCCGGGCCGAAGAACTCCTGCCGCATGTCGTTGTCGATGCCGACGACGTCGAGACCGAGGCCGGCGAAGTGCCGGACCGCCTCGGAGCCGATCAGACCGCCCGACCCGGTCACGAATGCGACACTCACACGCCACTCCTGGTCCGTCGGAGGCAGAAACCATCGGAGCATAGCGTGACGAACGGCACGGCCCCGATACGGAGCGAGGGCCCCGCTGATGCGGAGCCCTCGTCAACTGGTGGGGATGGGGGGAGTTGAACCCCCACGTCCTTTCGGACACACGGACCTGAACCGTGCGCGTCTGCCATTCCGCCACATCCCCGTGGCTCGACCTCGAACACTGTAGTCCGGGTCGGTCCCGCCGTCTCCAGCAGGCCCGGCCATTCTACGCGGCTTCGGGTCGTTGCCGCGAACGGTTACCGTTCGTGGCGGACGAAAGATTAGCACGGGTTTTCCCGGCCGCTGCGGAGGGCTGTCAGCCCCGGAGCCGAGCGGCGTGTGAGCTGCGCGCGCGCCGGCCGGATACCATCATGTCCTCGGGACCCGAGGAGGAGCCGGTGAGCGTGCTGCAACGCTTCGAGAAGCGTCTGGAAGGCCTGGTCGAGGGGGCCTTTGCCAAGGTCTTCAAAGGGGTGGTCCACCCCGTGGAGATCCTCAACGCCATGCAGCGGGAGGCCGAGGCGCACAAGGCGATCCTGGCCGGTGGGCGCACGTTGGTGCCCAACCGCTACGTGATCGATCTCTCGCCGTACGACCACAGTCGGCTGGCGCCGTACGCCGCCGCGCTGGCCCAGGAACTGGCCCAGTCGCAGGCGGAGTTCATCGGCGAGCAGGCGTGGACGGTCTACGGCGACGTGATCGTGGAGATCGAACGCGGCGAGGGACTGGACACGGGCATGTTCCGGGTCACCGCCGAGGTCTACACCGGCGGCGAGGTGGCCCCGGCGCCCGGCTACGACGCCGGCCCGCCCGCCTACCCGGCATACGACCAGGGTGGTGGCTACGGCCCGCCGCCGGGGCACGGTGGCGGTCGCAACGTCCGGCTGGTGTCCGGGGACGGGCGCACCTACCCGCTCCAGATGGGCTCGACCGTCATCGGCCGTGGTGACCAGGCCAACCTGCGCCTGCCCGACGTCGGCATCTCCCGCCGGCACGCCCGGCTGGACTTCGACGGCGGCCAGGTCGTGCTGACCGACCTCGGCTCCACCAACGGCACGATGGTCAACGGCCAGCGGGTGTCGGCTGTCGCTCTCAACCCGGGTGACATGGTGCAGCTCGGCACCACCACGTTGACCTTCCGCGTGGACGGCTGATCCGCCTTGCCGGAACTCGTCGTCACCGTTGCCCGTTTCGGGTTTCTCATCCTGCTGTGGATCTTCGTGTTCACGGTGGTCGGCGTGATCCGGCGGGATCTCTTCGCGGGCGCCCGGTCGGGCCGGCTGGTGGCCGCCCCCCGGGCGGTGGGAGCCTCGCTCGGGCAACCGGCGAAGCAGGCCAGGGTGAAACGGGGCAGGGCGGCGCACCAACTGGTGGTCACCGCCGGTCAACTGGCCGGCACCCGGATCACCCTCGGTGAAGCGCAGATCACCATCGGTCGGGCCGAGGACTCCACGCTCGTCATCACCGACGACTACGCCTCGGCGCGACACGCCCGGCTCGTGCCGCGCGAAGGGCAGTGGTTCGTCGAGGACCTCGGTTCGACTAACGGCACGTACCTCGATCGCGCTAAGGTCACCGGACCAACCCCCGTCCCCCTCGGCGTGCCGATCCGGATCGGCCGCACTTCTCTCGAATTACGGCCATGACTCTGACCCTGCGCTACGCGGCCCACAGCGACCGCGGTCTGATCCGAGACGGCAATCAGGATTCCGTCTACGCCGGACCGCGGCTACTCGCCGTTGCCGACGGCATGGGCGGCATGGCCGCCGGTGACGTCGCCAGCAACATCGTCATCGGTGCCATGGCGCCGCTCGACGAGGACGTCCCGGGGGACGCCCTCGTCGATGCGCTGCGTTCGGCCGTGAGCGCCGCCACCCAGCAGCTCCGCGAGACGGTGGACGCCAACCCGCAGCTGGAGGGGATGGGCACCACGCTGACCGCGATCCTCTTCTCCGGCAGCAAGGTCGGCATGGTCCACATCGGTGACTCGCGGGCCTACCTCCTGCGCAACGGAGAGTTCGCGCAGATCACCAAGGACGACACGTACGTCCAGATGCTCGTCGACGAGGGCCGGATCAGCGCCGAGGAGGCGAGCAGCCATCCGCAGCGGTCGCTGCTCACCCGCGCCCTCGACGGCCGGGACATCGACGCCGAGTACTCCGTACGCCAGGTGCTCCGTGGCGACCGCTACCTGATCTGCAGCGACGGTCTCTCCGGGGTGGTCAGCGCGGAGACCATCGGCGAGACGATGCGGGAGTACGCCGACCCGCAGCAGTGCGTCGAGCGGCTGGTGCAGCTCGCCCTGCGAGGCGGTGGCCCGGACAACATCACGGTGATCATCGCGGACGCCACCGACCACGACATCGTCGAGGCGACCCCGATCGTCGGCGGCGCCGCCGCCCGGGACCGCGGAAACGCGACCTCCGCCGACGTCTCCACGCCGGCGGCCCGCGCGTCCGCGCTCTCCGCGCCGCGCCCGGCCGCCCCCGAGGAGCCCACCGCCAACGCCGACGACGAGCCCGATACGCGCCGGCACCGCCCGGTGCGGGCCGCCGCGATGACGTTGGCGGTCCTGGTCCTCCTCGGCGGCGCGGTCTTCGGCGGCTGGACCTACACCCAGCGCCAGTACTACGTCGGCGCGACCGAGGACGGTCACGTCGCCGTGTTCAAGGGCATCCAGGGCCAGATCGCCGGAGTGGACCTCTCCACCCCCCACTCGGAGAGCCCGGCGGAACTGGAGGACCTGACCCTGGCCGCCCAGGAGCAGGTCAAGCAGGGCATCCCGGCGAAGAACGAGCCGGACGCCGCGCGTCGACTGGCCGAGCTGATCAGCGAGGACCCGACCAACCCGAACCTCAAGCCGTTCTGCCCGCCGAGCCCGACGCCGAGCGCGGTCGCGGTGACCACGCCGGCGCCGCCCACCCCGGTGGCACCGTCCGGCCGACCGGTCTCCCCGTCTCCGGGTGCCCGGGCCACCGGCGCACCCACCGGCACGCCGGCCGCACCGGCGACCAGCCCCGACGCCCTGCCCACCGACACCGTCGCCCCGTCGTTCGACCCGGCGGCCTGCCGGTCGCCCGAGTGAGCGCCGGCTCGAATCCTCAGGACGATCCGTGACCGCAGCGGCAACCCCGGCATCCTCGCCCGCCAACGCGGGGGAGCGACCCGGCGTACGCCTGGCCCGGTCCCGGCGCAACGCCGAGCTGTCGCTGCTGCTGCTGGCGATGGTGCTGGTGGCCGCGTACGGGGCGATGGTCGAGGCGAACGTCCTCGAGACGGTGACCCCGGACTTCTGGATCCCGGCCGCCACGCTCACCGCGGTCTTCCTCGGCCTGCACGTGGTGATCCGGTTCCTGGCCCCGTTCGCCGACCCGGCGCTGCTGCCGGCGGTCGCCCTGCTCAACGGTCTGGGCGTCGGCTTCCTGCGCCGGTTCGACCTGGCCCGGGCCACCCCGGCCGAGCGCGCCGAACTGGCCACCTTCGCCGGCACCGGCGGCCGGCAGCTGGCCTGGACGCTGATCTCGGTGCTCCTCGCCGCCGCGCTGCTCGTCGTGGTCCGGGACCACCGTTCGATCTCCCGGTACGCCTACACCCTCGGGCTGGGCGGCATCGTGCTGGTCATGCTCCCGGCGGTGCTGCCGGCGAGCATGTCGGAGGTCAACGGCGCGAAGATCTGGGTCCGGGTCGGCAACTTCGGCATCCAGCCGGGTGAGTTCGCCAAGCTGGCCCTGCTCGCCTTCTTCGCCTACTACCTGGTCCGCAAGCGCGAGGTGCTCTCGCTGGCCAGCCGGCGGTTCCTCGGCATCGACTTCCCGCGCGGCCGGGACCTCGGCCCGGTCCTGGTGGTCTGGCTGATCAGCCTCCTGGTCCTCGTCTTCGAGAAGGACCTGGGCACCTCGCTGCTCTACTTCGGCATGTTCGTGGTGACGCTCTACATCGCCACCGAGCGGGTCAGCTGGCTGCTCATCGGTCTGGTGCTGTTCTTCGGCGGCGTCTACGTGGCGTACGTCCTGGGTGAGGCCGTGGGCGGGCCGTTCGCCAACTTCTACCTGAGGGCGCAGATCTGGATGGATCCGTTCGCGGATCCTTACAACGACGGTTACCAACTGGTGCAGGGGCTGCTGGCGCTCGGCACCGGCGGCCTGTTCGGGGCCGGGCCCGGCGGCGGGCAGCCGGGCAAGCTGCCGCTGGTGGAGAACGACTTCATCTTCGCCGGTCTCGGTGAGGAACTCGGCCTGTTCGGCCTCTCCGCCCTGCTGGTGATCTACCTGCTCATCGTGGAGCGCGGGTTGCGCGCCGCGCTGGCGGTGCGGGACTCGTTCGGCAAGCTCCTCGCCGGTGGCCTGGCGTTCACCCTCGGCCTCCAGGTCTTCGTGATCGTCGGCGGGATCAGCAAGCTGATCCCGCTCACCGGCCAGACCACCCCGTTCCTCTCCGCCGGTGGCTCCTCGCTGATGGCGAACTGGCTGCTCATCGCGATCCTCCTGCGGGTCTCCGACGGGGCGCGCCGACCGGTGGTCGGCGGCGGCACGGCGGCCCGCCCCTCCGGCGGCCCGCCGGAACAGCTGCACGGTGCCCCCACGGAGGTGATCAAGCCGTGAACGCACCGCTGCGCCGGGTCGGCGTCGTCGTGATGGTCCTCTTCGGGTTGCTCTTCGCGAACCTGAACTTCATCCAGGCTTACAAGGCCGACGAGTACCGCACCAGCGACTACAACGGCCGTGTCCAGGTCGCCAAGTACGACCGCCCCCGGGGCAACATCGAGGCCGGCGGCACGGTCCTGGCCGGTTCGAAGGAAACCAGCGGCGAGCTGAAGTACCAGCGGACCTATCCGGGCGGCGCCAAGTACGCCCACGTGCTCGGCTACGAGGCGGTCAACCTCGCCGACACCGGCATCGAGAAGGCCGAGGACGAGTTCCTCGCCGGCACCAGCGACGAACTCATCGCCAGCCGGGTGAAGGACATGTTCACCGGCGACCGGACCGCCGGCGGCAACGTCCTGCTCACCATCTCCAAGCAGGCGCAGGACGTCGCTTACGACCAGTTGCGCAACAACCGCAACGACGTGGCGAAGGGCGCGGCGATCGCCATCGACCCGCGTACCGGCGCGGTGCAGGCGCTGGTCTCCATACCCAGCTTCGACCCGAACCCGCTGGCCAGCCACGACAGCGACGAGGCCACCGCCGCGTTCAACGCGCTGGAGCAGAACCCCGCCGGCCCGCTGAAGAACCGGGCGCTCGGCGAGGTGCTGCCCCCCGGTTCCACTTTCAAGATCGTGACGGCCGCCGCCGCCCTGGAGAACGGCGTCGGCCAGGACACCCAGATCCCGGCCGGCCGGGAGTGGACGCCGCCGACGTCGGGGCAGCCGATCCGCAACGCCGCCGATTCGATCTGCCCGGAGCGGCAGGTGACCCTGATGAACGCGGTCACCGAGTCGTGCAACACCGGCTTCGCGCAGCTCGGCGTCCGGCTCGGCGCCGACAAGGTCAAGGAGAAGGCCCGTCAGTTCGGCTTTGAGGACTCCGACCTCACCGTCGGCCAGCTCAACGAGGGCGGGCACCCGGTGGCGGCCAGCCGGACCGGCGACATGCAGAACCCGGACGGCAGCACCGACCCGGCGGCGCTGGCGCAGTCCTCGATCGGCCAGAACAACGTGCGGATGACGCCGTTGCAGGGCGCGCTGATCGCCGCCTCGGTCGCCAACGGCGGCAGCCAGATGCGTCCGTACCTGGTCCGCCAGCTTCTCGGCCCGGACCGCACCACCGACTACTACACCGCCCGGCCGCGCGAACTGCGCCGCCCGGTCAGCGGCCAGGTCGCCGGCGACCTGCGCGAGATGATGGTCAGCGTGGTCGAGAACGGCACCGGCCGGAACGCCCGGATCAGCGGCTACACCGTCGGCGGCAAGACCGGCACCGCCCAGTCCGCGCCGACCCGGCCCGACCACGGCTGGTTCATCGGCTTCGCACTGGACAAGGACGGCAACGCGGTCTCCGCGGTCTGCGTGGTGCTGGAGGAGGCCGGCAGCGGCGGCAGCGCCGAGGCGGCCCGGATCGGCGGCCAGATCATGCGGGCCGCCATCAACTCACCCGGGGGCCGCTGACATGCTCAGCCCGGGGGTGCAGCTCGGCAACCGCTACCGTCTGGACGAGCGGATCGCCAGCGGTGGCATGGGCGACGTCTGGCGCGGCACCGACCAGGTGCTGGGCCGTACGGTCGCGGTGAAGAGCCTGCTCCCCGCGCTGCTCGACGATCCCGACTTCGCCGAGCGGTTCCGCGGTGAGGCCCGGACGATGGCGACCATCAACCATCCCGGCGTGGTCGACATCTACGACTTCGGCAGCGACCAGCAGATCGCCTTCCTGGTCATGGAGTACGTCGAGGGCGACGCCCTGTCGGCCACCCTCGGCCGGGTCGGCCGGCTCACCCCGGCCCGCACGATGGCGCTGGTCGCGCAGGCCGCCGACGCCCTGCACGCCGCACACGTGAAGGGCATCGTGCACCGGGACGTGAAGCCGGGCAACCTGCTCGTCCGGCCGAACGGCACCCTGGTGCTCACCGACTTCGGCATCGCCCGGTCCGACCTGGTGGCACAGCTGACCGCCGCCGGCTCGGTGCTCGGTACCGCCTCCTACATCTCCCCGGAGCAGGCCACCGGCCAGGTCGCCACCGCCGCCTCGGACGTCTACGCGCTCGGCGTGGTCGCCTACCAGTGCCTCGCCGGCCGGCGCCCCTTCGAGGGCGACAACGCGTTGGAGATCGCGATGCGGCACGTCCGGGAGACTCCCCGGCCGCTGCCCCAGGACATCCCGCCGCAGGTCCGCGCGGTGGTCGAACGCGCCCTGGCCAAGGACCCGGCGGCCCGGTGGCCGAGCGCCGCCGCGCTGGCCGGGGTGGCCCGGCAGCTCAAGGCGCAGCTCTCGCAGCAGGCCCGCTCCGCCGGCAACGCCGGTCCGGTCTCGCCGGCACCGGCCTCCCCGGCCGCGCCGCCCGGGCGCGCCCAGGTCCCGCCTCCGTCGGCACCGCGATCGCCGGTGGCGCACCGACCGCAGGGGATGGCCCCGCAGCCGCCCCGTCCGCCGGTCGCGGCCCCCCGTCCCACCACGGTGGCACCGGCCGCGCAGCGCCCGCCGGTCGGCCAGCCGGCCTGGCCGCGTGGCGCCGCCCCGGTGCCCCCGGCCCCCGTCCGTCAGGACCGGCAGGCCGGGTACGCCCGCCCGCCGGTCAGTCCCTCCCCACCGCCGCAGCCCTCCCGGTCCCGTCCCGGAATGGTGTTCCTCGCCCTCATCCTGGCCGTACTGGTACTCGTCTGCTCCGGCGTGATTTCCTACAAACTGCGGGAGAACGCGGCGTCCGGTGAACCCGGTGCGTTCGGCCCGCGCACGGTGCAGTCCGGCACGCTGCGGCCCGCCGGGCACGACGATCCGGCCGGAACGTCGTACCGTCGACAGGAACGCCCCCGGCCCGGAAGCGACGAGACGACGAGCGAAGGACGAGAGACGCGATGACAGCGCAGGCCCGCCTGCTCGGTGGCAGGTACCAGGTCGGCGAGCTCCTCGGCTACGGCGGCATGGCCGAGGTGCACCGCGGTCGCGATCTCCGGCTCGGTCGGGATGTCGCGATCAAGATGCTCCGGACGGACCTCGCCCGGGACGCCACCTTCCAGATGCGGTTCCGCCGTGAGGCACAGAACGCCGCCTCGCTGAACCACCCGGCGATCGTCGCCGTCTACGACACCGGTGAGGAGACCGCGCCCACCGGCGAGACGCTGCCCTTCATCGTCATGGAGTTCGTGAACGGCCGCACCCTCAAGGAGGTGCTCGGCGCCGAGGGGCGGCTCCAGCCGCGCCGGGCCCTGGAGATCTGCGCCGACATGTGCGCGGCTCTGGAGTTCAGCCACCGGCACGGCATCATCCACCGGGACATCAAGCCCGGAAACGTGATGCTCACCCAGACCGGCCAGGTCAAGGTGATGGACTTCGGCATCGCGCGGGCCCTGGCCAGCGGTGCCACCACGATGACGCAGACCAGCGCGGTGATCGGCACGGCACAGTACCTGTCGCCCGAGCAGGCGCGCGGCGAGGCCGTGGACGCCCGCTCCGACGTGTACGCCGCCGGCTGCGTGCTGTTCGAGCTGATCTGCGGGCACCCGCCCTTCGTCGGCGACAGCCCGGTCAGCGTCGCCTACCAGCACGTGCGGGAGGCCCCGCCGACCCCGAGCGACATCAACCCGGACGTCAACCCGGCGGTCGACGCGATCGTGCTCAAGGCGCTGTCGAAGAACCCGCTCAACCGCTACCAGAGCGCCGGCGAGATGCGGGCCGACCTGCTCCGCGCGGCCGCCGGCCGGCCGGTGCTGGCCACTCCGGTCATGCGGGAGGACGAGGCGACCCAGCTGACCCCGGGCGGCGCGGCGGTGGGCTATCCGGCCGCTGCCGGAGGGCCGCAGACCCGCCAGATCCCGGCTCGGGTCGGTGACCCGCGCCGCCGCAAGGCGTCCTCGTGGCTGATCGCCACCTTCGCCGCGGTCGGCGTACTGGCGGTGATCGCCCTGGTCGGCGCCCTCCTCTACGGCAACCGCGACCAGGAGATCGTGGTACCCAACCTGGTCGGGGCCACTCAGCAACAGGCGCTGGAGCGGCTCGCCACGGCGGGTCTGACCGGCCAGCCGGTGTCGGTCACCGAGAGCGGCTGCGAGCAGGGCACCGTGCTGCGCCAGGAGCCCGGGGCCAACGCTCGGATCGAGTCCACCCAGCAGGTGACTCTCGAGATCTGCGGCGGTGTGCCGACGGCCACGGTGCCGACCGGCCTCAAAGGGGGCACGGTCGAAAGTGCCCAGGCTCGGCTCAAGGAAGCGAAGCTCGTGCCGGTGATCAAGGAGGTCGACAACGAGGCCCAGGCCGGCATCGTCGTCGGCGTCGACCCCGCCGAGGGCAAGGAACTACCCGAGGGCGGGAAGGTGACGCTCTCGGTCTCCAAGGGCACCGTCATCGAGGTACCGAACGTCGAGGGTTTCAGCCAGGCCGAGGCCACCCGGACGCTGGAACGTGCCGGTTTCAAGGTCGACGTCGACAAGGGACAAGAGGTGGCGCCGGAGGACGCGGGCAAGGTCGAGGACCAGAGTCCCAACGGAGGCGAGAAGAAGGTCAAGAACAGCACGGTGAAGATCGTCGTGACGCAGCCCGAGGAGGTCGAACCGACCCCGCCCACGCCGAGCGTCACCCCGAGCGTCACCCCGACGGCCACTCCCACCCCCGGCGACGACGACGGTGGCGGCGGTGGCGGCAGCCTCCCACCGTTGCCCACCCAGCCCACCCCACCGGTCCGACTCCCCAGCGAGTAGCGCCCCCACCCCGGCTCCGGTAAGGGTCGGGGCGGGGGTGGTCAGGTGGTGGCGAAGGCGGCGCGGCGGCGGGCGTCCACCTCGGCGGCCAGTTCCGGGGCGCGCTCCAGGGCCTCCCGGTAGCCGCACACCGCCAGCCAGTTGGCCAGCATCAGGTGACCGCCCTCGGTGAGCACGGACTCCGGGTGGAACTGGACGCCCTCGATCGGCAGCGTCCGGTGGCGCATCGCCATCACGATCCCGGAGCCGGTCCAGCCGGTCACCTCCAGCTCGTCCGGCAGCGTCTCCGGCAGCACGGCGAGCGAGTGGTAGCGGGTCGCGGTGAACGGGTCGGGCAGCCCGGCGAGCACCCCGGTGTGCTGGTGCCGTACCTCGGAGGTCTTGCCGTGCAGCAGCTCGGGGGCCCGGGTGACGGTCGCGCCGTACGCCTCACCGATCGCCTGGTGGCCGAGGCAGACGCCGAAGATGGGCACCTCCCCGGCGTACCGCCGGATGACGTCGAGGCAGATGCCGGCCCGGTCGGGGCTGCCCGGCCCGGGCGAGAGCAGGATGCCGGCCGCGCCGGCCCGGCCCACGTCCGCGACGTCGATCTCGTCGTTGCGGCGGACCTCGCAGTCCACACCGAGCTGCCCCAGGTACTGCACGAGGTTGAACACGAACGAGTCGTAGTTGTCGATCACCAGGACGCGCACGGTGTCACCTGTCCGAGGGGGGCGGGGAATTGTTCTGGTCGGTGTCGTACGGCAGGTCGTGCTCGTCGCCGGCCGGCGCGTCGCCGCCGCCGGGGACGGTGTCCCCTCCCGGGTCCCCGGGGACGCCGGACTCCTGGGTGACCTGCACGTCGTCGAAGGGCAGCAGGGGTTCCGCCCACGGAAAGACCACATACCAGAGCAGGGCCACCGTCGCGGTGGTCAACAGCAGACTGCCGATCAGCTTGCCGGGCAGCCCGAACGGAAGTTTGCGCCAGATCCAGGAGTACATGTCCTCAGCCCCCCAGTTCCGTCGGCCGGCCCGCGGACTTCGGCTGGGTACGGGTCAGCTCGGCGTGGACGATGAGGCGCTCGTAGTTGTCGAACTTGGGGTTGCAGGTGGTCAGGGTGAGCATCCGCTTGGTCGGCTTCGCTCCCGGCTCACCCGGGACCGGTGCCACCACCTCGACCTGGGTCGGCTTGACGATGTGGTTGCGCGTCACCTGGTAGACGTACCAGTCGTTCCGGCCCTCGACCACGATCGCGTCGCCGTCGTCCAACTCGTCCAGCCGCCAGAAGGTGGCCCGGTTGCGGTGTCCGGCCACGGAGAAGTTGCCGACGGCGCCCGGCATGGCGCTGGTCGGGTAGTGCCCCGGCGCGTACCGGATGTCCTTCTGGGTGACGCCCTCGACGACCACCCAGTTCTTGTCGAGCTTGGGGATGTAGAGGCCGGCGATCGGCTTGCCCTGGACCGGTGCCACCGGCTTGGCGGACGCCGACGCGCTCGGCGCGACGGTCGGGTCGCCGGACGGCCCCCAGGCCTGCGCGAGCTGCTGGCTCAGGTCCTTCTGGTTGGCGTCGACGATCGCCGACTTGCCCCACACCTCGTAGCCGGCGAAGAGGAGCACCACCAGGCCGAAGGTGATCAGCACCTCGCCGCTGACCCGGATGCCGGTGCGCAGCCGGGAGGCCAGCGACGGTCGGGTCAGCTCGGAGTAGACGCTCTTGTAACCCTCGCCCGTCTGGTGCGGCCGCAGGCGTACCACCTTCTCGCCCCGGCGGGGACGCGGCGGCTCGGCGGGCTGGTCCGCCCCGTCGCCGTCCGGCTCCTCCGTCCTCGGCGGCCTTGGCACGGCCCCCATCAGGGCGGTGGAGTCGGCGGCCGGTGGGGTCGCCGGCCGGGGGGAGTTGTCCGTCGTACGCCCGGCCACCGCCGGGATCACGGCGGTGGCCGCCGGGTCGGCCGGGCGGTCCGGGCCACCGTGCGGGGCCGGGGCCGCCGGACGGGCGCCGGCGCTTGCCGACCCGCCCACCTTCGGGAGGTACGCGGTCGGCGCGTCGCCGGAGGAGGATCCGCTCGCGGCCCGCCCGGCGGACGGGCGGGCGGGGTCCTCCCCGGCGGACCGACCGTCCGGCGTCGTTCGGACCGGCCCGGTCGGTGGGCCGGCCTGGGCCGGTCGGGCGGGCTGGGCCGGCGCGTTGGCCTGGGCCGGAGTGCCCGGCCGGGGGGCCTCCGTCGGCCGGGCAGCCGGTGTGGCCTGTGGCGGCGTGGCCGGCCGCACCGGGCCGGCGCCCGGCCACGGCGGCGGGTTGGCCGGGTACGCGTCGGGCGCCCGGCCCGGCTCGGCACCGCCGGGACGACCGGTGACGGGTCCGTGCGGTGCGTTACGGCCCGGCTCGCCGCCGTTGGGGCGGTCGTGCGGTGCGCTCCGGGGTGACTCGCCGGCCGGCCGGGCGGCGGCCGGAGGCCCGTGCGGCGCGGCGCGGTGCGGCTCGTTGCCGGCGGACCGGCCGGTGGCTGGTCCGCGCGGTGTGGCGCGGCCCGGCTCACCGCCCGGGCGGCCGGTGGCAGCGCGTCCGCTTGGCGTGGCGCGGCCCGACTCGGTGCCGGCCGGCTGGCCGGTGGCGGATCCGCGCGGCGTGGCCCGGCCCGGCTCGGTGCCGGCCGGCCGGCCGGTGGCTGCGGGACGGCCGGTGGCTGCGGGACGGTGTGGCGTGGCCCGGCCCGGCTCGGTGCCGGCGGCGGGCCCGTGCGGCGCGGCGTGGTGCTCGGTGCCGGCGGGCCGGCCGGCGGCCGAGGCTCCGGCTGACGTGGCTCGGGCCGGGTCGGCGGACGGACCGCGGCCGGGCCCGGATGGCGCGGACCGGGCGGGCGGGGTCGACGGGGGGAACCAGGTCTGGTTGGTCGGGCGTCCGGCGGGCTGTGGTGAACCGGCGGGGCGGCCCCCTCCGGCACCGGAGGGGGCGGGCGGGGTGGCCGCCGGAGCCGGGCGCCAGGGGCCGGGTTCGACGGTGCGTGCCGGCGGGGGCGTGCCGGGGCGATCGGGCGCCGGTGCGGCGGCCCGGGGCGGCAGGACCGGGTCCGGCCACCTCCCGGCCGGCGCCGGTCGGGCGGGCGTGGACTCTCGGGTGGGCGCGGACCCCGGGCGTCGGTTCGCGGAATCGGGCCGGTCGACCTTGGGCAGGAAGGCGGTCGGGCCGTCGGCCCGGTCGCGTTGGTGGCTCTCGTGCCACTCGTCCGGTGGGCCGCTCACTTGGGTACCGTCGCCGACCGCAGGGTCGTCGAGTCCTCGAACGCGGGCACGGAGACCGTGGAGACGTACTCCTTGTAGCCCAGCTTGTAGTCGTCGACCAAGTCCCTGAACTCCCGGACTCCCTTGGAGTCGGCGAGCGCCTGCTGGAGGGCAGCGGGATCGCCGATTGCCACGATCTTGAACGGTGGGGAATACACCCGGCCGTGCAGCAGCAAGGTGTTACCCACGCAGCGTACCGCGCTGGTGGCGAGCACGCGGACGTTCATGATTGACATGGCCTCCGCCCCACCGGCCCACAGGGCGTTCACCACCGCCTGCACGTCACCCTGGTGGACCACCAGGTCGTCGTTCGTGGCGCCCTCGGGGAGCTGCCCGTCGCCGAGCCGCGCGTCGTCGAGTTCCACCGTCACGCCGGATCCGGCCAGCTCGGTGAAACCGGCGGCGGTGCGGCTCGCCGCCGCCCGGTTCTGCTGTTCTCCGATGGGCGCGTCCGACTTGGCCAGCGCGGTGGTCCGGCCCTCGACGTCGCGGCGCAGCTCGGCGGCCCGCTCCTCGTTCGCGGCCACCTCGGCGAGGCGGTCCTCGATGAGCTGGTTGAGCTGCGGCCGGCGGTCCTCCCGCAGGGCCGTCCCCCCGGCGGTGGTGGCCGTGGTGGTGAAGAGCAGGCCGGCCGCGGCGGCGATCAACGGCACCCCGATCGACCAGCCGGGCCGACGCCGCCGGGGTCGCCGCAGCAGCGCGGCGATCGCCCGTCGGAGCGCCTTCTGCCAGGAGGCCGCGCCGGATGTGTACTCCACGGGGCGTCCCCTCCCGTCGTCTGGTGCCCGCACGCCGGGACGCGGGCGGGTGCGGCGACCTGTCCGGACCGCCACTTTCGGTCACTCCGTGCACCGGCCTGACCCCATTCGTGGCCTGGACGGGTCTTCCGGACTACGCTAGCTGTCGAACATTATTGGCCATGGACCGTCGCCCTCGCGCCCGGTTGTCAGGCCGGACGAGGTCGTCACCCCTCTGGAGAGCGTCGTGCCCAAGTCACAGGTCCGCAAGAAGAAGGTGTACACCCCGCCGACGGATGTCCGTCCGACGGCGACGGCGTCGACGCGCAAGCCTAGCCCGGTGTGGTTGCCGATCTCGGCGGTCGCGCTGATCGTCTTCGGCATCGGCTGGCTGGTGGTCTACTACCTGTCCGAGCAGGAATACCCGGTGGCGTCCTGGCAGTACTGGAACCTCGCGGTCGGCTTCGGCGCCATGGTCGGCTCCCTGATCCTGCTCTCCCGCTGGCGGTGAGCGGGCGGGGCGTCGAGCGGCCCTCGACGCCCCGGCCCGACTGACCGGGCGGAAGGATCCTTCTCACTGCACCGTGCCCCAGCCCGGCGGCAACGGTCGATGCCCCCTAAGGTGTGCGCAGGGCGGCGCGGCCCCGGGTGCGAGAAGACTCACGTTACTGCTGGGTAACCTTGCGCGTAGGCTGCATCGCATGACCGAGCGGAGCGAGGTCATCGACCGGTCCGGTCGAGGGTGCGGGGGCGGCCAGGCGTCGAACCCGTCCTGATCCCGGCCCCGGTCGCCGAGCCGCTCGACGCAGCAGCAGACCGGGAGGGCCGACTCGATGGGTAGCGTCCAGATCGTCACCACGATCGTCGCGGCCGCCATCACCGCCGTGGCGGTGTGGCTCGCCGTACGCGCGGTCATGAAGATGGTGGCGGTGATCCGGCTGGGTCAGCCCGACCCGTCGCGATTCACCGACAAGGGCACGCGGACCACGACCATGCTGGCCGAGACGGCTGGCCACACCCGGATGCTGCGCTGGAGCGTGGTGGGTGCGGCGCACTGGTTCGTGATGGTCGGCTTCGTCGTGCTGTCCCTGCTGGTGCTGGAGGCGTACTTCGAGGTCGTCTCGCCCACCGGTGGGCTGCCCCTGATCGGCGGGTGGGCGATCTACGGCCTGGTCACCGAGTGGATCGGCATCCTCGGCATCGTCGCGATCCTGGTGCTGATCGCGATCCGGATCCGCAACCGGCCGACCCGGCCGGGTGGGAAGTCCCGGTTCACCGGCTCCACGATGTGGCAGGGCTACTTCGTCGAGGGCATCGTGCTCGCCGTGCTGATCATGGGCTTCGTCATCCGGGGCTTCAAGGTCGCCACCGACCACTTCGAGTACCCGACGTGGGCCACCCCGCTGAGCCACGCGGTCGGCGCCGCGCTGCCGAACTGGGAGGCCGGCGTCAGCATCGCCGCCCTCATCAAGATCATGATTTCGATGACCTGGCTCATCGTCATCGCGCTCAACGTGACCATGGGCGTGGCCTGGCACCGGTTCCTGGCCTTCTTCAACATCTTCTTCAAGCGCGACCCCGGCTTGGCTGGTTCCGGTCTGGGCGCGCTCAAGCCGATGACCAGCAACGGCAAGCCGCTGGACTTCGAGGAGGCCGACCCCGAGAAGGACCAGTTCGGTGTCGCCCAGGTCGAGCAGTTCACCTGGAAGGGACTGCTGGACTTCAGCACCTGCACCGAGTGCGGTCGCTGCCAGTCGCAGTGCCCCGCCTGGAACACCGGCAAGCCGCTGTCGCCGAAGCTGCTGATCCTGAGCCTCCGCGACCACGCGTACGCCAAGGCTCCCTATCTGCTGGCCGGCGGCGGTAAGGACCTGACCGGCGAGGAGAAGGCCACCGCGGCCCAGCTCGCCCACCTGGACGTGCTGGCGCTCGCCGAGGCGGAGAAGCCGCTGATCGGTGACGCCGAGTCCGGCGGCGTCATCGACCCGGACGTGCTCTGGTCCTGCACCACCTGCGGCGCCTGCGTCGAGCAGTGCCCGGTGGACATCGAGCACGTCGACCACATCGTCGACATGCGTCGCTACCAGGTGCTTATCGAGTCGAGCTTCCCGTCCGAGGCCGGCGTGATGCTCCGCAACCTGGAGAACAAGGGCAACCCGTGGGGTGCCCCGCAGAACACCCGCGAGGACTGGACCAAGGGCCTCGACTTCGAGGTGCCGCGGGTCGGCGAGGTCGAGGACTTCGAGTACCTGTTCTGGGTCGGCTGCGCCGGCGCCTTCGAGGACCGGGCCAAGAAGACCACCCGGGCGGTCGCCACGCTGCTCAACGAGGCCGGCGTCTCCTTCGCCATCCTCGGCGAGGGGGAGACCTGCTCCGGTGACCCGGCCCGCCGGATCGGCAACGAGTTCGTCTTCCAGATGCTCGCCCAGCAGAACGTCGAGACCCTCAACGAGGCGTTCGACGGCCGGGAGAAGAGCAAGCGCAAGATCGTGGCGACCTGCCCGCACTGCTTCAACACTCTGGGCAACGAGTACGGCCAGCTCGGCGGCGAGTTCGAGGTCGTGCACCACACCCAGCTGCTGGCCCACCTGGTGAGCACCGGCAAGCTCACCCCGGTCCAGCCGGTCGACGGCGGCGTGACCTACCACGACCCCTGCTACCTGGGCCGGCACAACCGGGTGTTCGCCGCCCCACGCGAGGTGCTCGGCGACTCCATCGAGGGTGACCTGGTCGAGATGCCGCGCAACAGCGAGCGCTCCTTCTGCTGCGGCGCCGGCGGCGCCCGGATGTGGATGGAGGAGAAGATCGGCAAGCGGATCAACGTCGACCGCGTCGAGGAGGCGATGTCCACCGGAGCGCGTACGGTCGCCGTCGGCTGCCCGTTCTGCTCGACGATGCTCAACGACGGCGTGAACGGCAAGGGCGCCGGCGAGCAGGTAGAGGTGGTCGACGTGGCCAGCGTGCTGCTTCGCTCGGTCAAGCCGGAGCAGGCAGCCGGCGACCAGGAGACGGCGCCGGTCGCCGGCTGAGGCGTACACCTGGAGACACCGACGGCGGCGGCACCCTCGCGGGGTGCCGCCGCCGTCGTCCTGCTCAGGAGATGGTCGTGATGATCACCGCGGTGGTCGCGGTGGTCGCCGCCAGGAGCGCGACCTGGGTGTCCTCGATCGCCTTCCGGGTGGCCGCGACCGCCCACCCACCGGCGGCCAGCTCCTCGGTCCGCCGCTTGACGACGTCCTTCGGCAGCCCGCGGAACACCTCCCGGTCCAGGCCCACCGCCCGGACCAGGCCGACCAGCGCGACCGTGCGCGGATCCACCGGGCCGTCGCCGGTCACCGCGTCGGTCATCCGGCGCCGGACCTCCGACTCCACCGCCGGCTCCGCGCCGGTGGACGACGGATAGCGGGTACGCGGGAAGACCCACAGCACACGGTCGGACTCCCGGCGCAGCACACCGGCGGTGACCAGCCCGTCCAGCACCTGCTCGGGCAGGTCTCCGGCCAGCCGGGTGATCCAGTCCCTGGGCCGGCGACGCTTCGGCTCGGCGGCGATCCGGGCCAGTGCGGCGTCGAGTTGCGCCTGCCCGACCGGCGTCGGGTCGACCACCGCCAGACGGTCGTCCTCGACGGCGATCCGGCCGGCGAGCGCCAACTCCACCAGCAGCGCCCCCGCCAGACCGTGGTCGAGGGCGGGTCGGCCGAGCCGGTCCGTCCCGGCGTCGTCGTAACTGAGCAGGACGAGGTCGTGGGCGAGGGTGAAGGGAGCCATGGCCCGACGGTAACCGGGCCCGACCACCGCCGACCGGCCGTGATCTGGTGCGATCGGTTCCGGACATTTATGAACGTGCCCGTGCGTGCGAGAATCGCGCCGAGGTGAGGCACCATCGACGGCCTTCTCCTGACCGCCGTGCTCCCCCTGGCCGGCTTCGTGTTGCTGACCGGCGGCAACGCGTTCTTCGTCGCGGCCGAGTTCGCTCTGGTGACCGTGGATCGCGCGGAGATCGACCGGCGGTCCGACGCGGGTGACGGCCGCGCGGCCACCGTCCGTCGGGCCCTGCGCGAACTGTCCTTCCAGCTCTCCGGGGCGCAGCTCGGCATCACCCTCACCGCCCTGCTCACCGGCTACCTCGCCGAGCCGGCGCTGGCCCGGCTCTTCACGCCGCTGCTGCACCCGGTCGCCGGGGACCAGGCGGACCGGTTCACCCCGTTCCTCGCCCTGGCGCTGGCCACCCTGCTGTCGATGCTCTTCGGCGAGCTGGTGCCGAAGAACGCCGCGCTGGCCCGGCCGATGCCCACCGCGCTGGCCACCGCCGGCCCGATGCGGGTCTTCTCCCGCAGCTTCGGCTGGCTGATCCGAGGACTGAACGGCTCGGCGAACCGGCTGGTCCGTGCCCTGGGCGTGGAACCGCAGGAGGAACTGGCCAGCGCGCGGTCACCGGAGGAACTGGGCCTGCTGGCGGCGATCTCGGCGCGGGCCGGCGCGCTGCCGCCGGACACCGCGATGCTGCTGCGCCGGACCATCCGCTTCGGGGAGAAGCGCGCTGCCGAGGCGATGACGCCCCGGGTCGACGTGATCGCGTTGCCGGCCACCGCCAGCGTCACCGACCTGCTCGAACAATCCCGGCGGACCGGCCGGACCCGGTTCCCGGTCTACGAGGAGACGCTCGACCTGGTGACCGGGGTCGCCGGGGTGCCGGACGCCCTGGGCGTGCCGCTGGCTCGGCGGGACACCACCGAGGTCGGCTCGGTGGCCCGTGACCCGGTGTACGTGCCGGAGAGCCTGGACCTGGACGGGGTGCTCGCCGCGCTCCGGGCCGAGGGCGCCGACCTCGCCATCGTCGTCGACGAGTACGGCGGCACCGACGGTGTGGTCACCATCGAGGACCTGGTCGAGGAACTGGTCGGGGAGATCGCCGACGAGTTCGATCCGGCCGCCGCGCCGGACGTCCGGGCCGTCGGGTCGACCGCTTCCGGCCGGGACCGGGCCGTCCTGGTGGACGGGGTGCTGCGCTCCGACGAGCTGGCCGAGCAGACCGGGTTCCGACTGCCCGAGGGGCCGTACGAGACGCTGGCCGGGTTCCTGATGGCGCGTCGGGGGCACATCCCGGTGGTCGGGGAGACGGTCGAGGAGGCCGGCTACGAGTTCACCGTGGTCGAGGTGGAGCGGCACCGCATCGAGCGGGTCCGGGTGCGGCGACCGGCGGAGCCCGAGCACGATGACTGAGTTGCTGGTAACCAGCGTGCTGCTGCTGGGCAACGCCTTCTTCGTGGGCAGCGAGTTCGCGCTCATCGCGAGCCGCCGTACGGTGGTGGAGCCGCTGGCCGCCACCTCGAAGCGGGCCCGGTGGGCGTTGTCGGCGATGAACCAGATCCCGCTGATGATCGCCGGGGCGCAACTGGGCATCACCGTCTGCTCGCTGGGCCTGGGCGCGATCGCCGAGCCGGCGCTGGCCCACCTGATGGAGCCGGTGTTCCACGCGGTACGCCTGCCGGAGCCGGCCGTGCACCCGGTCGCGTTCGTGCTCGCCCTCGGCGTGGTGGTGTTCCTGCACACCGTCGTCGGCGAGATGGTGCCGAAGAACATCACCCTGGCCGGCCCGGAGCTGTCCGCGCTCTGGCTGGGACCGGCGATGCTGGCGTTCTGCCTGGCCACCAAGCCGCTGCTGCTGGCGATGAAGTGGGCGGCCCGGCACGTGCTGCGACTCTGGCGGATCGAGGCCACCGAGGCGGTGAAGACGGTCTTCACCGCCCAGGAACTGGCCGGGCTGGTCGCGCAGGCCCGGACCGAGGGGATGCTCGACGCCGAGGAACACGCCCGGATCACCGGCGCGCTCGCCCTGCACAGCCGTACCGCCGCCGACGCCCTGCAACCCTGGTCCACCGTGACGACCGTCGGGGAGGACGTGTCGCCGGCCTCGCTGGAGGTGCTCGCCACGCGTACCGGCCGGTCCCGGTTCCCGGTGGTGCACCGCTCCACCCGTCGGGTGCTCGGGTTCGTGCACGTCAAGGACGTGCTCGGGTACGCCGGCGGAAGCCGGCGGACGCCGGTGCCGGCGGAGGTCTACCGGCCGCTGGCCGTGGTGCCGCCGGAGCGTACGCTCGCCGACCTGCTGCTGGCGATGCGCCGGGAGCGACGGCACATGGTCCTGGTGAGCGACGGCCGCCGGCCCCTCGGCGTGGTGACACTCGACGACGTATTGACCGCCATCGTCGGATAAGGGAAAGGCGACGCATGGTGTTCGGGTCGTCGCGCAGACGTGAAGTGGCTGTTGGTCGCCTTGCTTCCGATGCCCCGCTTCCCTAATGTGGGGCACCGGCCGCTGTGGATTGTCTGCCTCGCACTCCTTCCCCGACGCGAGGCGCCCGGCGGCGGGTTGCAAAAGGAGCCGACGCCGGTGGCAACCATGCCCCCTCATCGTCACGCCCTGGGCCGGTCGACCCGTCCGGGCGGCCTGCGCCGGACCGTTCAACGCCTGCTCGTCCTGGTCGCCGCCGTCGCGGTGGGTGCCGGCGCGCTGGCCGCGCCCGCGTACGCGGAGCCCTCGGTCGAAGAGATCGAGGCCGCGATGGACAAGCAGTGGGAGAAGTTGGAACCCACCATCGAGCAGTACAACAAGGTGCGGGCGCAGCGGAAGGCCAACGTGGCGAAGGCCGACGCACTGCAGAAGAAGATCACTCCGCTCGCTCTGGAGAGCGAACTGGCGATGAACCGGGTCGGCGACATGGCCTCCCGGTACTACATCACCGGCCCGTCGCAGGAGCTCAGCGCCCTGCTGGTCAACGGCAACCCCAATGAGCTGGGCGAGCAGTTGCTCATGCTGGACCGGCTCGCCTCCGAGGAACGTCGCGAGATCGCGGGCGTGCTGGCGGTCCGCCAGAAGTACGACGACCAGAAGCAGAAGCTCGACCTGCTGATCGCCGCCCAGAACAAGCAGGAGCGGGATCTGGCGGCGACCAAGAAGCAGATCGACGCGGAGATCAAGCGGCTCCAGGCCTCGATGCCGAAGACCACCGTCAAGGTGACCGGCTGCCCGACCATCAACGGCGTGGTCAACGAGGCCGCACGGATCGCGATCAGGACCGCCTGCGCGCAGGTCGGCGACCCGTACGTCTGGGGCGCCACCGGGCCGAACTCGTTCGACTGCTCGGGCCTGACCCAGTACGCGTACAAGGCGGCGGGCATCAACCTGACGCACTACACCGGCGCGCAGTGGAACGAGGGCCGGGCCGTCAGCCGGTCCGAGGCCCGCCCCGGTGACCTGGTCTTCTGGCCGAGTCATGTGGGTCTCTATCTCGGCAACGGCCTGATGGTGCACGCGTCGCGGGCCGGCATTCCGGTGAAGGTGGCGAGCATCGATCGGTTTGGTCAGACGATCAAGGGCTTCCGTCGCCCGGGCTGACCCGACCGTACGGACGACGCGGCCCCGGTCATGACGACCGGGGCCGCGTCGCGTTCCGGGACGGTCAGCGGGTCGGCCAGGTGCGCCAGTGCTGCCAGGAGCGGCTCGGGGTGGGGCCACGCTGTCCCTGGTAGCGCGAGCCGTAGACGGCCGAGCCGTAGGGGTGCTCGGCCGGCGACGACAGCCGGAAGATGCAGAGCTGACCGATCTTCATGCCGGGCCAGAGGGTGATCGGCAGGTTGGCCACGTTGGAGAGCTCCAACGTGACGTGGCCGGAGAAGCCGGGGTCGATGAACCCGGCGGTGGAGTGGGTGAGCAGGCCGAGCCGGCCCAGCGAACTCTTGCCCTCCAGCCGGCCGGCGAGCTGCTCGCCGAGGGAGATCACCTCAAGCGTGGAGGCGAGCACGAACTCACCCGGGTGCAGCACGAACGGCTCACCGTCGGGCACCTCGACCATCGATGTCAGGTCGTCCTGCTGCATCGCCGGGTCGATGTGGGTGTAGAGGTGGTTGTTGAAGACCCGGAACAGCTTGTCCAGGCGTACGTCGATGCTGGACGGTTGCACCAGCGTCGGCTCGAACGGCTCCAGCGCGAGCGCGCCCGCCTTGATCTCGGTGACCAGGTCGCGGTCGGAGAGCAGCATCGGAACACCATAGCGAGCGGCCCCGCCGACCTGCGTGTCGGAGTGCGTGTTCGAACGCTTGTTCGATAGACTGGCGACATGACTTCCTGGTCCGAGTTCGCCACCGACGAGCCCCGCCTCGCCGACGCGATCAGTCATCTTCTCCAGCAGTACGGGCCGGGCTTCGGCTACCTCGCCACGGTCCGCGCCGACGGCGGCCCCCGGGTGCACCCGGTCTCGCCGGTCGTCACCGACGAGGGGCTGTTCTGCTTCGTCATCGACTCCCCCAAGCGCCGCGACCTGGAACGCGACGGCCGTTACGCGCTGCACTCCTTCCCGGCGGAGGAGAGCGACGACGAGGCCTACGTGGCGGGTCGCGCCCGGCCGGTGACCGACGTCGCCCGGGTCGCCCGGCTGGCCCGCGGGTTCCGGGCGGCGCCGCACGTCGACTGGCGGCTCTTCGAGTTCACTGTCGAGGTGGCGATGGTGACCCGGCGGGAGCCGGGTGGCTTCACCGGGCACAGCCGCCCCGCCGTCCAGGTCTGGGTCGACCCGCTCGGCGGCGATCCGACCGCCGTCACCGGGTTACGCCCCCGTGACCGCGCGGCCGCCTGAGGGCGAAAGACCGGTGCCGGCTCCGTGGGACGGAGCCGGCACCGGCCTGCGTACGTGGGACGAGCGAGCGTCAGGTCACGCCGCGCGGTAGGCGTTCCAGGCGCTCAGCATGCGGCTGGCCTGGCCCGGGGTGAACTGGTACATGCAGGAGTCGTACGTGTAGTCCATGAAGTTGGTGATCGGGTCCTTGCCGGTGCTCGTGCAGGTGTCCCGCCCGGTCGGGCACTGGTATGCCGGCGAGGCCTCGGCGGGGGTGTCCGAGACGCTGTCGCCCGAGCCGGAGCAGCCGCCCTGGAAGGTGTGGTAGAGGTTCAGCCAGTGGCCGACCTCGTGGGTGCCGGTGTCGCCCAGGTTGTAGTTGGTGGCGGTGCCACCGGGCAGCGACTCGTTGAGCACGACCACGCCGTCCATCTTGTCCAGCGACCGCTTGGGGAAGGTCGCCCAGCCGAGCAGGTCGTTGCTCAGCTCACCGAAATAGATGTTCAGGGTGTTCTTGCCGCCGGTGCGCAGCGAGGTCTTCATCGACCGCTCCGCCGAGGAGCCCTGCACGATCGGGTACCAGGAGGGGTTCGTGGTCCGCTTGATCGTCTGGAGCTGGAAGGCGAAGGCCGTGGAGGCACCGCCGGTGGCTCCGCTGAACGACTGGTTCAGCACGTTGATCTGCGAGGTGATCATCGAGTCCGGGATGTTGCCGCCGGCCCGGGTGCTGTTCTCCTGGATCACGTGCGCGACGACCGGGATGGTGACGGTGGCCGCGGCCGCGACGCTGGCCCGGAGACCCTTGCGCTTCACCTGCTCCTGGATCAGGTCGGCCATCTCGGCCTCACGCTGGTGCACCTGGGCCAGGGTCAGGTGGTTCGGGTCGTGCTTGGCGACGCCGTCGGGTCGCGCCTTCGCCTTGGCCAGGGCGCCGGCCGGCTCGTAGCACTCCTCGGCGGCGACCGGCGCGGCGAGCGGGACGCTGGCCGGCGACGCGGCGGTCGGCAGGACGCCGACCGTGGCCACACCGAGCAGTAGGGCGAAGGACGTCGATGCGATGCCGGCGTTGCGCCGGGTCAGCAGGTTGGGACGGAGTCCCATGGGCCCACCTCTTTCTGGCGGCGCGACCGGGGGTGTGTCGCACCGAGGCTGAAAACGTGGGGCAGACGTTACAACGCATCGACGCATTTGAGAACGACCATATGTTGCCGGCAGGAAACTTTTCCCGGCCGGCGGTCCGGCCGGCCGAGGCCGCCGTCTCCGACGGACGCGCCGGGGTGCCTGGGTGCGGTGCGGGGGCGGCTCGGGTACAGTGGTGCCCGCCTGCGGGTGTAGTTCAATGGCAGAACATCAGCTTCCCAAGCTGACAGTGCGGGTTCGATTCCCGTCACCCGCTCCAGCGTGAAGGCCCCGACCGGACGACAGTCCGAGTCGGGGCCTTCGATGTTCCGAGGTCAACACTGGCGGCGACGCCGCCTACCCTGTCACCGTGGACGCGGGCAGGGTGTGGCGGCTGTACCACCGGGGCGAGTTGGTCGGCGAGATCGACGAGCAGCGTCACGACTTCCCTTGGACGTACGGCCGGTTCCGCCCGCTGCCCGGGTTCGAGCCGCTTCGCCCACTCTTCATCGACCGGAACGCCGCCCTCGACGCGGACGACGACGAGGCCATGATCCGGATCGACGACGACATCCGGGCCGCCCTCACCATGACCCGCCCGGACGGTCTTCAGGTGGCTGACTTTCTCCTCAGCATCGAGGACGATGAGGCCGGTTTCCGGTGGCATGACGAGCCGTTCGAGGACGGGTAAGTCCAGCTCCGATCACCGGACCCGGGAGGGGATGGAGATGTGGCGGATCCTGGCCGGTGTCGGCATGTGCCTGACCCTGACCCTCGTCGGTGTCGCGCTGGCGACGAACTTTCGTGGCGTGACGGAATGGCACGTGCGAAGGTCGATGTCCGCCGTGAGCGCGGCGCGCGGCGTCACGCCGTGGCGTGGGCCACCGGATGCCCGCGACGGCAGCCGGACCGGCCCTTGACCTTGACCTTCGGGCAGGCCGCAGCCTGGTCCGTGCCGGTCACCCTGGCCGGCACGGGGAGGATGTTCGACGTGGGACTGCTGACCATCGGCGCGTTCGCCAGGGCGGCGGGTCTGACCCCGAAGGCCCTGCGCCTGTACGACGGGACGGGGCTGCTGCCACCGGCGGCGGTCGACCCGGAGTCCGGTTACCGGCTCTACACGCCGGAGCAACTGGAACGCGCCCGGTTGATCGCCGCGCTGCGGCGCATCGGGATGCCGCTGGCGGAGATCGGCCGGGTGTGCGGGCTGGACCCCGACGCGGCAGCGGTCGCGGTCGGGGCGTACTGGCGCCGGGTCACCGCCGACACCGAGGCACGCGGTCGCCACGCCACCCTCCTCGTGGAAATCCTCTCCGGAAGGGGTACCACGATGTCCGAGAAGAACCACACCCTGAGTTTCCGCGTCGCCGCCCGCTGCGAGACCGGCGCCGTCCGGGACAGCAACGAGGACGCGGTGTACGCGGGCGAGCGGCTGCTCGCCGTCGCGGACGGCATGCGGGGCCCCGGGGGCGCCGCCGCCAGTGCCGCCGCGATCGACGTACTCAAGTCGCTGGAGACCGCCGACGTGCCGGCGGCGGAGCTGCTGAGCCTGCTGGCCGACGCGGTCGCCGAGGCGGACCGGACGGTACGGGCGTCGGCGGTGGACGACCACCAGCCGGTCACCACCCTGACGGCGCTGCTCCGGTCCGGCTCCCAACTGGTGCTGGTGCACGTCGGTGACACCCGGGTCTACCTGCTGCGCGACGGTGAGCTGTCCCAACTGACCCGGGACCACACCTACGTGCAGTCCCTCGTCGACCAGGGCCGGCTCGGTCCCGACGAGGCGGCCACCCATCCGCGGCGGGCCCTGCTGGCACGTGCCGTCGGTGCCGGTGGGGCCGACGTGGAGGCGGACCTGGCGGTGCGTACCGCGCTGGCCGGCGACCGCTACCTGCTCTGCTCGGACGGGCTCTCGGCGGTCGTCGACCGGCCCACGCTGCACGAGACCCTCCGCACGGTGACCGGATCCGACCAGGCCGCGCAACGGTTGGTGGACCTGGCGTACGCCGCGGGCGCGCCGGACAACGTCGCCTGCGTCGTCGCCGACGTGGTGGCCGGCTAGGCCCGGCGTACGCTGGCCGCCATGCGAATTGGCATCGTGATCCTGCCCGACCAGCGCTGGTCGGAGTCGCGGCGGCGGTGGCGGCAGGCGGACGAGTGGGGTTTCGACCACGCCTGGACCTACGACCACCTGGGTTGGCGGGATCTGGTCGACGGTCCGTGGTTCGACTCGATGGCCACCCTCACGGCTGCCGCCACGGTGACCGACCGGATCCGGCTGGGCACGTTGGTCGCGTCGCCGAACTTCCGGCACCCGGCCGCGTTCGCGCGGCAGGTGACCGCCCTGGACGACATCTCGCAGGGACGGGTACTGCTCGGCCTGGGTGCGGGCGGCATCGGTTTCGACTCGGCGGTGCTGGGCGGTGAGACGCTGCCCCCGCGTGAGCGGGTCGACCGGTTCGCCGAGTTCACCGAGTTGCTCGACCTGGTGTTGCGCAAGGACGGGACGACCTGGCGGGGTGACTGGTTCACGGCGGTGGACGCCCGTAACAACCCTGGTTGCGTACAGACGCCCCGGGTGCCGTTCGCGGTGGCCGCCAACGGGCCTCGCTCGATGCGGCTGGTGGCCCGGTTCGGCCAGGGCTGGGTCACCACCGGCGTCGACGGCGAAGAACTGGAGAAGTGGTGGGACGGCCTCGCGGCGCTGTGCGGGCGGATGGACGAGACGCTCGACGCGGCCGGACGGGATCGGACCTCGCTGGACCGCTACCTGCTGCTGGACTCCGCGCCGGTCTTCTCGCTGAGCAGCGCGGAGTTCTTCGCCGACCAGGTGCGGCGGGCCGCCGCCCTGGGCTTCACCGACGTGGTGACCCACTGGCCCCGGGACAGCAGCTGGTACGCCGGTGACGAGGCCGTCCTGGTGGACGTCGCCACCAATCTGTTGCCCGAGCTGCGCCGCTGACGGTTCAGGTGCCGAGGATGCCGTCGTCCCCGGCGCCGGCCAGCCGGAAGCGTACGCAGACGATCTCGGTGTCGTCGGTGACCGGCGTGCCCACCCGCGCCCAGTAGCCGGAGTGCCCGGCGCGCCACTCCTCGATCGACCGGTCGCCCTCCCCCTCGGAGCGGGCGAAGTCCCAGGGCACGTCCGCGAAGCGGACCACGTCGACGCCGGTGACCTCGACGACCGTGACCAGCGCGCCGTCGTCGTCGACCACGACCAGCCGTTCGCCGACGCGCTCCAGGTCCTCGTTCTCCTCGGCGTACTCGGTGAGGAGCCCGGCGGTCGCGGTCTTGACGCCGGCAAGGACCAGTGTGTTGAGGTTGTTCCGCAGCTCACCCGGCGTGCCCAGGGCGAGCGTGCGGAGTCCACCGATTCGGGGCCACATCCCGCCGAGGCTACCGTCCGGTTGGTCGGGCGTCGTCTCGATTGTCGCCCCCACCAGGGGCGGGCTCGGGGTTACCGTGAGTCGGACGACGACGAGGAGACGACATGGCGGACCGCCGGGCGGTGCTCATTCCGGGTCGCGGCTACGACACCCGCTATCCGCTCTTCGTCTACGCGGGCGAGGCGTTGCGCCGGGCGGGCTTCGCCCTGCACGGGATCTCCTGGCAGGTGCCCGACGACCTGGAGGTGACGCAGGCCCGGGCGTGGGTGGCCGGGCAGGTCGCGGCGGCCGTGACCGATCGCACCGACCTGCTGGTCGGCAAGTCCCTCGGCAGCTTCGCCACGCCGTTCGCCGCCGAGCACCGACTCCCGGCGATCTGGTTCACGCCGCTGCTGCGGGTGCCCGAGGTGGTCGACGGCCTGCGCCGGGCCACCGCGCCGTACCTGTTGATCGGCGGCACCGCCGACCCGTCCTGGGACGGCGCGGCGGCGCGCCGCCTCACCTCGAACGTGGTGGAGATCCCGGAGGCCGACCACGCGCTCATGGTGCCCGGCCCGCTGGCCCGGTCCGCCGACGCGCTGGGCCGGGTGTGCGGCGCGGTCGAGGAATTCGTTCAGATCAGTTGAGCGGCGTAGCCGGCGGCGGCCAGCACCCGCGGGTCGCCGGTGGCGGCGTGCGCGTCGAGCACCGCGTCGGCCAGCTTCACCACGTGCGCGTCCCCGTGCCGGGCCGCCCGGGCGAACACCTCCGCCGGGTCCGCCTCGGTCACCACGGGTGGAGCGGCGCCACGCGTCGGGGCGTACACCGAGGTCACCGCCGCCGTCGCGGCCCAGGCCGCGGCGACGCTCGGCGCCCACATCTCGCGCGGCAGAGCCGGCAGCGTACGGCGGACCGCGGTCGGCGCGGTCACCGCGTGCACCAGCATCACCGGTTCGGCGTGCCCGTGGCGCAGGTAGTCCAGGCCGGCCCGGTGGGTGAGCGACACGAGGGTCCGCGCGGCGTCGGCCGCCGTCGGCGCCGGCGGCAGCGCGCCGAGCGCGGTCTCCCACTCCGGTACGCCCACCAGCCGGCCCAGCCGCTCCCGGATGCCGCCGGTCCGGTCGGCGATCCGGGGCAGGCCGGCCAGCGCGGCCACGACCCGCTCGTCGCCGTTCGGGTCGTCGTCGGGTTCCTGGTCCTCGGTGGGTGCGCGGGTCTGGTCCGGCCCGGCGGCGTGCAGGTGGTCGGCCCCGGGGACCGGCTGCCACCGGGCGGCCCAGTAGCCGAGGGCCTGACCCAACTCGGTGACCCGGTCCGGGGTCGGTGGCCCCTCGCGCAGCGCGCGGACCGCGTGGCCGACCCGGATCACCCCGTGGGTCGCGCCGGCGGCGATGCCGGGCAGCAGCCGGGGCCACCACGTCCGCAGCACCTCCGGCCACGGGTGCTCGCGCAGCTCCCGGTCGAAGTGGGCCAGCCAGTCGCCGGCCCGCTTCGGGTCGCCCAGCGCCTCCCGCCAGTCGTCGACCGGCCGCAGCCCCCGGGGCAGCTCGTCCAACCGACCCAGGTACGCGTCGAGCCACCGGTGCACGCCCCGGCCGTGGCCGTGCCGGATCAGCGCCTCGACGGCCATCGGGCCGTGGTTGGAGAGCCATCCCTCGTACTCCGGGCCGGTGCCGTGCAGTCGTCGGTACGCCTCGTCCAGGATCTCCGCATCCATGGATCGATGGTCGGCCCTGAAGTGGGCTTCAGGTCAACCGGTCAGGGCGGTGCCGGCGACCAGTCCGTGCAGGCGCAGCTCGGCGGCGGTCTCCGCCGGACAGTCCACCACGACGGCGGCGGTGCCGACCGGTTCGGCGCCGCGTAGCGCGCAGATCCGGTAGAGCGCCCGCACCTGCGCGCCGGTGGCCACCCAGTCGTCCACCACCAGCACCCGGTCGTCCGGGCCGAGGCTCCGCTCCCGGACCGCGAGGTCCACCCGGCGACCACGGAAGTCCGGTGGGCTCTGCGCCCAGGTCAGCGGTCCGGCGGGCAGGCGGCCGTCGCCCGTCTTGTGCGCCGGCACGAAGCCGACGCCGAGGGCGGTCGCGGCGAGCGGGCCGACGAGGAACCCGGTGACCGCCGGGGCGACCACCACGGTCGGCCGGGCCGGACGGAAGCGCTCGACCAGGGCGGGGCCGAGGGCGGCGAGCACCTGGGCGTCCCGCCACCAGCCCGAGACGTCGCTGACCAGGTGGGTCGCGTCGGGGCCGGGGTCGATCCACCGGACCAGCTCGACCAGACGTTCGCTCAGCTCGGCGGCCATGGGTCCATCCTGCGTCAGGTGCCGGGACCGCCCCGATGCCGGGGCCGGCCGGCCCAGCACGGGTCGGATGATCGGCTACACGTATCACCGCAATTGCCGTCATACCACCATGATCACGTTGACTTCGGAAGTGCTTCTCTCGTTACGGTCCGACCCGGTTTGTTCAGTTGACGAAAGGACCGGGCCGGTGGTTGGCAGGCACTCCCGCACCCGCATGATCTCCTCCCCGACCGGCATCGCGGCCACCGCCGCGATCGGGGTCGCGCTCGCCGTCGGTGGCACCGTCGGCGCCGTGCAGCTGACCTCGGCCTCCGGCCAGCAGCGCCCCGCCGCCGTCGACCTGACGCCGGCCACCCCGTCGGCCACCCCGTCGGCCGCGCCCACCTCGGCGTCCCCGTCGCCGACCCTGAGCCCCAGCGCCGCGCCGACCGCCACCGCGAGCCCGAAGGTGACCCGTACCCAGGCGCCGTCGCGGAGCAAGCAGCGCACCGCCGCGGCGAAGCCCTCGCCGTCCGCGGTGAAGAAGACCAGCACCGCCCGCCCGGTGGTGGACACCGGCTCCTGCGGCGCGTCCTTCTACTCCGAGGGGCAGCTGACCGCCAACGGGGAGAACTTCGACCCGTCGGCGATGACCGCCGCGCACAAGACCCTGCCGTTCGACACCAAGGTCCGGGTGGCCAACCCGGCCACCGGCAAGTCGGTGACGGTCCGGATCAACGACCGGGGCCCGTTCATCGAGGGTCGGTGCCTGGACCTGTCCCGGGCCGCGTTCGCCGCGATCGCGCCGCTCGGTGCCGGGCACGTGGAGGTCCGGTACGAGGTGCTCGGCTGAGCCGGTGCCGGGCAGCGATCGGCCCCACCACGGGGACCGCCCGGCCAGAACATGCTCGGACGACGGGTCAGGTTCATTCACCAGTTCACGTCCATCGGGCATGCTGTGCGGTGTACGTACGAAAGCCTTCCAGTCGGGCCGCGGCCCACTGAGTCCCGGATCCCGCGCCGGTCTCGGCGCGGCCGTCGGCCTGCTCGCGCTCGTGTCCGCCGTGGAGGTGGCCGACGGCCGCGCGGCGAACTACATCGCGCTGATGGTGGCCGGGCCGTTCCTCGCCGCCGCGCTGGCGTCCTGGCGGGTGGTGCTGGGCGTGGGCGCCGCCGCCACCGTGCTCGGGGCGGCCTTCGCGCTCGGCGAGCGCACGGTCTCGCTCTCCACCGCCGTCGCGGTCGCCGGCATCGCCCTCGGCACCGCGATGGCTGCCGCGACCGCGGCGGTACGCGAGCGGCAGGCCGAGCAGATCGCCGAACTGTCCAAGTTGGCGGCGGTCGCCCAGCAGGCGGTGCTCCGGCCGCTCGGCCCCCAGGTCGGCATGCTCTCGGTGGCCGCCCGGTACATCTCCTCCACCGCCACCGCGGAGATCGGCGGTGACCTGTACGAGGCGGTCGACACCCCGTACGGCGTCCGCATGATCATTGGTGACGTACGTGGCAAGGGGCTGGACGCGGTCCGGCTGGCGAGCATCGTGCTCGGCTCCTACCGGCACGTGGCGTACGAGCGGGCCGACCTGCGCGCCGTGGTGGCCGACCTGGACCGGGCGGTGGCCCGGAGCGTGGGAGACGAGGACTTCGTCACCGCCGCGCTGGTCGAGGAGCGGGGCGGCACCCTGACCATCGTCAACTGCGGGCACCCGGCGCCGCTGCTGCTGCGCCGGGGTGCGGTGATCCCGCTGGAACCGCCGGCACCGGCCCCGCCGCTGGGGTTCATGCCGGTGGTCCGCCCCCGGGTGGAGCGGCTGGAGCCCGGTGACCGGCTGCTGCTGTTCACCGACGGGTTGGGTGAGGCGCGGCGGGACGGCGAGTTCTTCCCGACCGCGGACCGGGCCTGGCGGCTGCTCGGGCACGGCACCGTCGGCGACGGGCTGGCCTCGCTGGAGGCCGCGCTGGTGGAGTGGGTGCACGGCCGCCTGGACGACGACATCGCGCTGGTCCTGATGGAGTACCGGGGCTCGCGTACCGGTTTGACCGCCGCCGTCCCGAGCTGGGAGGTCGGCGCCGCCGAGAGCTGAACGCCAGGTGTGTAATGGCTGTCACTTCCGCGATCGGCTTGTCGTTGGCTACCCGCGAGTAATACAGTCTGGAGTTACTGATCGGTAACTGCTGTCCGGAAGCGGGGCCAGTGAGCATGACCCACTACAAGAGCAACCTTCGGGACCTCGAATTCAACCTGTTCGAGGTCTTCGGGGCGGACCGGACGTTCGGCCAGGCGCCCTACACGGAGCTGGACGTCGACACCGCCCGCAGCTTCCTCTTCGAGGCCGACCGCCTGGCCCGCGAGGACCTCGCGGCCAGCTACACGGACAGCGACCGCAACCCGCCGGTGTTCGACCCGGCGACGCACACCGCGCCGCTGCCGGAGTCGTTCAAGAAGTCCTACCAGGCGTTCATGGACTCCGAGTTCTGGCGGCTGGACCTCCCGGAGGTGCTGGAGGGCAGCAACGCCCCGCGGGCCCTGTGGTGGTCGATCGCCGAGCTGGTGCTCGGCGCCAACGCACCGATCTGGATGTACTCCTCCGGCCCCTCCTTCGCGCACGTGCTCCACGTCGAGGGCACCGAGGAGCAGAAGAAGTGGGCCAAGCTCTTCGTCGAGAAGCAGTGGGGCTCGACCATGGTGCTCACCGAGCCGGACGCCGGCTCGGACGTGGGTGCCGGCCGCGCCCGCGCCGTGCAGCAGCCGGACGGCTCCTGGCACATCGAGGGTGTGAAGCGTTTCATCACCTCCGGTGAGCACGACCTCAGCGACAACATCGTCCACTATGTGCTGGCCCGCCCGGTCGGCGTCGAGGGCGTCGGTGGTCCCGGCACCAAGGGCCTGTCGCTCTTCGTGGTGCCGAAGTACCACTTCGACGCCGAGACCGGTGAGTTGGGCGAGCGCAACGGCGTCTACGCCACCAACGTCGAACACAAGATGGGCCTGAAGGTCTCCAACACCTGCGAGGTGACCTTCGGCGAGCACGGCGTGCCGGCCAAGGGTTGGCTGCTGGGCGAGAAGCACGACGGCATCCGGCAGATGTTCATGATCATCGAGTACGCCCGGATGATGGTCGGCACCAAGGCCATCGCCACGCTCTCCACCGGTTACCTGAACGCGCTGGAGTACGCCAAGAACCGGGTGCAGGGCGCCGACCTCACCCAGATGGCCGACAAGACCGCGCCGCGGGTCACCATCACCAACCACCCGGACGTCCGCCGGTCGCTGCTGCTGCAGAAGTCGTACGCCGAGGGCCTGCGCGCGCTGGTCTGCTACACCGCCACCTGGCAGGACCGGGTGGCCATCGCCGAGGCGGCCGGCGACGAGAAGGCCACCAAGCTGGCCAAGCGGGTCAACGACCTGCTTCTCCCGCTGGTCAAGGGCGTCGGTTCGGAGCGGGCGTACGAGCTGCTCGGTCACGAGTCGTTGCAGACCTTCGGTGGTTCCGGCTTCCTCCAGGACTACCCGCTGGAGCAGTACGTCCGGGACGCCAAGATCGACACCCTGTACGAGGGCACCACCGCGATCCAGAGCCTCGACCTGATCTTCCGGAAGATCGTCCGGGACAACGGCAAGGCCCTGATGGCGGTCGCCGGGGAGATCCAGGAGCACATCACCTCCGAGGCGGGCAACGGTCAGCTCAAGGAGGAGCGGCAGGCGCTCGGCAAGGCGCTCGCCGAGATCCAGGCCATGCTCGGGGTGCTGACCGGGTGGCTGGGCGAGGCGCAGGGCGGCGACACCCGGTCCCTCTACAAGGTCGGTCTGAGCAGCCGCCGGTTCCTGTTGGCGATCGGTGACCTGATCGTCGGCTGGCTGCTCCAGAAGCAGGCCGACGTGGCGCTGAAGGCGCTCGCCGGCGAGGTGTCCGCCAAGGACAAGGCGTTCTACACCGGCAAGGTGGCCGCCGCCCGGTTCTTCGCCCGCGAGGTGCTGCCGCGCATCGGTGCCGACCGGCGGATCCTCGAGGGTGCCGACCTCGACATCATGGACCTCCCGGAGGACGCCTTCTGAGTCCCCCCGTACCGCCGAGGCGGTGCGGTTCCCGGGTGACCGACCCGGACTGAGTTGGTCACGATGGCCGGCGGGCAGCAGCCCGCCGGCCATCGTGCTGCGGGTCGGCTCGGGTTCGTTGATCCAAGCATTTTCGAGCACTCAGGGGCATAGGAGGCCGTTCGTCCCCGGTGTCCGGGCCACCGTCGGGCCGGGGTGGATGGTCGCCCGCCCGGCGGGGAGGTTCCGGCCGGCGCGGGCGCGCTGCGCACAGCTGCGGGCTGCGGCGGGGATGGGCGAGGGAGACGGGACCGGCCACGATTCGGTGCCACCCGTCGGGTAACCGGAGGTCCTGGCGGGTAACCGTCGGGGGTCACGTCCGAGAACGCCCAGAGCCACCGCACGGGGGAGTGCAGCGCACATGGGCATTGGTAGTGGGATCTTCCTGATCGCGATCGGCGCGATCCTCACCTTCGCCGTCCGGGCGAACGTCTGGTGGGTGGACCTGCGCGCGGTCGGCTGGGTGTTCATCCTGGCCGGGCTGGGCGTACTGCTCACCACGCTCTGGTTCTGGCAGGACCGGCGCAAGCGGGCACGAACCCTCATCGTGGAGGAGAACCGGCTCTCGCACCCGACCGCGATGATGCCGCCGCCGCCCGACCCGCCGCCGCCGACCGCGCCTCCCTCCTGAGTGGGGACGCGCCGCCACCACCGATCACCAGCCGAGCCACCCGCCGGATCCCCGACGGGTGGCTCAGCCGCGTGCCGTGTGCCGGGCCGTGATCGTGGTACCGCCGCGACCCAGGTCCGCCCAGTCGACCCCGGTCCGGTGCACCACCACGTCGCTGGTCCGCAGGCCGTCCGGATCCGCGCGTCCCGGGTCGAGGTACGCCGACAGCAGCGAGATGCCCGGGTTGTGGGCGATCAGCAGGACGGTACGGGCGTCCGGTTCCAACCGGTGCAGCAGGGCGAGGAGGTCCTCCGGCTGCGCCTCGTACGCGTCCGGCTCGTAGCGGACCGCCGGTGCCGGGCCGGCGGAACCGCCCTCCGGAGGCGAGCCGGTCATCCCCATCGCCACTCCGTGCCACGTCTCCCGGGTGCGTCGTGCCGTCGAGCAGAGGACCACGTCGGGCAGCAGTCCGTGTCGGGCGAGCCAGGCTCCCGCGGCTTCCGCGTCCGCGCGTCCCCGGACGGCGAGAGCCCGTTGGGCGTCCGGTCCGTCGTCGGGCGGTTCGGCCTTCGCGTGCCGGAGCAGCACCAACGTGCGCCCCTCGGCGTAGCTGTCCGTCATGCTCCCAGCTTGCCCGATTGGCGATCTCACCGGCGGGGTAAATCGATGGTGCCGCACCCTCATCGATGGCCGCGGCGGACCGAACGCCTGGAACAGCCGAGGAGGCGACGACATGGGCATTGGTGCCAGTATCTTTCTGATCGCGCTGGGGGCGATCTTCGCGTTCGCCGTGGAGGCGGACCTGGGATGGCTCAACCTGGCCGTGGTGGGCTGGGTGCTGATGCTCGCCGGCGTGGCCGGGCTGCTCACCACCCTCTACTTCTGGAACTCCCGTCGCCGTCCCGGTGCCACGGTCCGCGAGGAGCGGGTCGTCGCCGACCCGGTCGTCGCGGACCGGGTCGTACCGGTGCAGGACGACCGGGTGGTCCAGGAGTACCGCGAGGTGCGCCGGCCGGGTCACCGCCCGGTCTGACCGCGACGCACGGCCACCGGGGGCTCCGCAACGGCGCGGGGCCCCCGTTGGCGTGCCGGTGCTCAGGCGAACAGGGCGAAGTAGATCGCGATGTGGTGGCAGACCGCCGCGACCAGCGTGCACGCGTGGAAGAACTCGTGGTGGCCGAACACCGTGGGCCACGGATTGGGACGGCGCAGCGCGTAGAAGATCGCGCCCACGCTGTAGATGAGACCCCCGACGGCCAGCAGCACCAGGGCGGTCACCCCACCCTCGCGCAGGATGTCCGGCAGCATCGCGACCGACACCCAGCCGAGCGCGAGGTAGAGCGGCGCGGAGACCCAGCGCGGGGCGTGCGGCCAGACCAGCTTCACCGCCACCCCGCCCAGCGCGCCGCCCCACACCAGAGACAGCATGATCGCCGCCGCCCGCGGTGGGAGCAGCAGCACGCAGAAGGGCGTGTAGGTGCCGGCGATGAACATGAAGATCATCGAGTGGTCCATCCGGCGCATGATCTGGTAGCCGCGTTCGGTCCAGACCCGCCGATGGTAGAGCGCGCTCGTGCCGAACAGGCCGCAGACGGTCACGCTGTAGATCAGGCAGCTGACCAGCGGGGCCCAGCCGGGCCGGGCGGCGGCGATCGCGCAGAGCACGATGCCGCAGACCAGTGCGACGAAGAACGCGTAGGTGTGCAGCCAGCCGCGCATCCGGGGTTTGCCGATGTCGACCGGCTTCAGGCGAAGCGGTGCCGAGGTGCTCACCCCAACAGGTTACGACACCGTAGGTTACTTTCTGGTAGTGCCACCCGTCACGTGATCTGTCGGCTGGACGAATCCCCGGCCTGGGGATCGATGGTGAAGTATGGCGGAATGCGGATCCGACCCGTCGGTGCCCACGCTCTCCTGCTCGACTGCGCCGCGTCGAGCCCTCCCGACACGCTGGATGTCGCGGCCCGGGTCGAGGGATGGCGGGCCGAACTCTGGCGACGCCGCGAACGGGGCGAACTGATCGCCGTGGAGATCGTCCCGGCGGCGACGACCGTCCTGCTCGACGGCGTACCCGACCCGACGGCCACCGCCGCCCTGCTGGCCGGCTGGACCCCCACGCCCGCCACCACCACGGCCGCCGCACCCACCGTCGAGGTTCCGGTGACGTACGACGGGGAGGATCTGCCCACGGTCGCCGATCACTGGGACGTCGACGTGCCCACCGTCGTCGAGCGCCTCGCCGGCACGTCGTTCCGGGTGGCCTTCTGCGGTTTCGCACCCGGCTTCGCGTACCTGACCGGGTTGCCGGCCGAGTTGGCCGTGCCCCGACTGCCCTCGCCGCGTCCCCGGGTGCCGGCCGGCTCGGTCGCTCTGGCCGGCCCGTACGCGGGCATCTACCCGTCCGCCTCACCGGGCGGCTGGCTGCTCGTCGGACGGACCACGGTCACCCTGTTCGACGTGACCGCCGACCCGCCGGCCCGGCTCGGTCCCGGCACCCGCGTCCGGCTGGCACCGGCGTGACCGGTGAGATCGAGGTGGTCCGCGCCGGGGCGCTGACCATGGTGCAGGACCTCGGCCGGCCCGGCTGGGCGCACCTCGGCGTACCCCGCTCGGGCGCCCTGGACCCGGGGGCGTTGCGGCTGGCCAACCGGCTCGTCGGCAACCCCGAGTCCGCCGCCGGCCTGGAGATCACCCTGACCGGCTGCGTACTGCGGTTCCACCGGGCCAGCGCGGTCGCGCTCACCGGCGCCGACGCCGCGGTACGCGTCGACGAGCGCCCCGGCGACGTCGGCCGGCCGCTGTCCGTGCCGGCCGGGGCGGTGCTGCGCGTCGGCGCGCCCCGGACCGGGCTGCGGACCTGGCTCGCGGTCGGCGGCGGCATCACCGTCGAACCGGTCCTCGGCAGCCGCTCCACCGACACCCTCTCCGGCCTCGGGCCACCCCCGCTGCGCGACGGCGACCGGCTGCCCGTCGGCCCTCCGGCCGGCCCGCCCGCCCCGGTGGACGCGACCGCCACACCTCAGGCGCCGGGCGAGGTGCGGCTGACCGTACGCCTCGGGCCACGCGCCGACTGGTTCACCGAGAGCGCGCGGGACCTGCTGCTGCGCGGCGCGTACACGGTGAGTCCGTTGAGCAACCGGGTCGGCGCGCGACTGACCGGCGCACCGCTGCCCCGCGCGGTGGCCGGGGAACTGCCCAGCGAGGGCATCGTCCTCGGCGCGGTGCAGGTGCCGGCGGACGGCCAGCCGCTGGTGTTCCTGGCCGACCATCCGACCACCGGCGGGTACCCGGTCATCGGGGTGGTGGACGACGTGACCCCGCTCGCGCAGGCACGCCCAGGCACTACGGTGAGGTTCCATGGACCTCAACGCTGACCTCGGCGAGGGATTCGGCATCTGGCGGCTCGACGACGACGTCGCGCTGCTGGGCCTGGTCACCTCCGCGAACGTCGCCTGCGGCTTCCACGCCGGGGACGCGTCCACCATGCGTCGCGTCTGCGTCGGGGCGGCCGAACGCGGGGTGGCCGTCGGCGCCCAGGTCGGCTACCGGGACCTGGCCGGCTTCGGCCGGCGACACATCGCGTACGCCTTCGCGGAGCTGCGCGACGAGGTCACCTACCAGCTCGGCGCGCTGGAGGCGTTCTGCCGGCCGCTGCGCACCCGGGTCCGCTACCTGAAGCCGCACGGCGCGCTCTACCACGCCGCGGCCACCGACGAGTCCCAGGCGGCGGCCCTGGTCGCCGCCCTCACCCAGTACGACGACCAGCTCCCGCTGCTCTGCTCACCCGGCTCGGTGGTCGCCCAGCTCGCCATGGGCGCCGGGCTGCGGGTGGTGCCCGAGGGCTTCGCCGACCGGGGTTACCTGCCCAATGGCCAGCTGGTGCCCCGGAGCGCGCCGAACGCGCTGGTCACCGACCCGGAGGAGGTGGCCGAGCGGGCGGTACGGATGGCCACCGAACGGACCGTGGTGGCCGTCGACGGCACCGTCATCCCCTGCCCGGTGGAGTCGATCTGCCTGCACGGCGACACCCCCGGCGCGGTGCGCTCGGCCGAACTGGTCCGCGCCGCCCTCATCGAACACGGAGTAGCACTCGCCCCGTTCGCGTGAGAGCCGACTCAGGCGTCCAGGCCGCGCAGCACCAGCGGCAGGCGGGTCGCGGCGTCCGCGACGACCCGCACCGGTACGCCCCAGTCCTGCCGGGTCAGGTGACAGGCCGCGTGCTCGACGTCGGCGTCGCAGGTGGCCGCCTGGGCGGTCACCTGGAGCACGCCACCGGCCACCGCACCGTCGAGCACCAGGCGGCGGGACAGTTCGGTGCCGGTGCCCGCTCCCTCGACCAACAGTTCGGGCGGGGACGCGGAGACGACCAGCCGGGTCGACGGCCCGTACGTCTCGTCGAGCTTCTGGCCCGGCGCGGGCGTGAAGATCACGTCGAGGGTGACCTCGCCGGCCGCCACCTCGGTCGGCTTCCGCTCGGTGCGGTGCCGGGGACCGTCCACGGTGCTCGCGCCGGCCGCGGAGAGCGCACCGGGCGCCAGCCGGGTCAGCCGGTGTGCGGCGGACTCCACGACCAGCACCTCACCGGCCGGGGTGAGCACCAGGTCGCTGGGCTCGGCGAGCCCGTCGGCGACGGTGGACACCTGGTTGGTCTCCGGGTCGAAGCGCCGGACCGCGCCGTTGTAGGTGTCGGCGATCAGCACCGAGGAGTCCGGCAGCGCGCACACGCCCAGCGGGTGCTGGAGCAACGCCTGGCCCGCCGGACCGTCGACGTGCCCGAAGTCGAACAGCCCCTGCCCGACGGCCGTGCCCAGCAGGTCGTTCTCCACGAACCGGATCGCGCTGGTCTCGCTGTCGGCCACCCAGAGCCGGCGCCCGTCGGTGGAGACCGACAGGCCGGACGGTTGCGCCATCCACGCCTCAGCGAGCAGGCCGTCGCGCAGCGCCTCCACGGTGGTGCCCGCGTACATGCCGGCGGTGCGCTTGACCGGGTCGAACCACCACAGCTGGTGGATGCCGGCCATCGCGATGATCAGCTTGTCGTCGTACCAGGCCAGGTCCCACGGGGACGAGAGATCCACCGACCGGGCGTCGTGCGAGTGGTCGTCGACCGTCGAGCGCCACTGCCGGCCGGTGCCGGCGACCGTGACCACCTCGCCGGTGGCCAGGCGTACGCCGCGCAGCAGGTGGTTGACCGTGTCCGCGACGACCAGGTCGTAGCCGGCCACCTCGGCGGTGTGCGCGGGCAGCAGGCAGACGCCCTGCGGCTCGGAGAACGTGGCCGCGCCGGCAGGGCCGTCGGCCCGTCCCCGCTCCCCGGTGCCGATCCGGCGGACCAGCGTCTCGCCGTCCGGGGCCAGCTCCGCCAGCGAGTGCCGGGCCGAGTCCGACACCAGCAGATTGCCGTTGTCGAGCACCACCGCCTTGCCGGGGAAGCGCAGCGTCGTCTCCGGCTCGGCGGGCGGCACGTAGGGGCCCTCCCCCCGGTGCAGGGTGCCCTTGGCCTCGTGTGTCGCGACCAGGTCGTCGATCAGCCGGGCCAGCCCGTCGGCGTGTCCCTCGCCGGCCATGGTGGCGACCACGTACCCCTCGGGATCGATCACCGACAGGGTCGGCCAGGCGCGGGCCGCGTACTGCTGCCACATGCCCAGCTCCGGGTCGTCCAGCACGGGGTGGTGCACGCCGTAACGCTCGACGGCGGCGGCCAGGGCGTCCGCGTCCTTCTCGTGCTCGAACTTCGGCGAGTGCACGCCGATCACGACGAGCACGTCTCCGTACTTGTCCTCCAGGGGGCGCAGCTCGTCGATCACATGCAGGCAGTTCACACAGCAGAAGGTCCAGAAGTCGGCAATCACGATCTTGCCGCGCAGGTCGGACAGCTTGAGCTCTCGCCCACCGGTGTTCAGCCAGCCTCGGCCCCGGAGTTCGGGCGCGCGTACGCGGGGTGTGGTTGCCATGCCACCAGCCTGCCATGCCGCATCCGGCCGACCCCCGCGACCCGGATGCCCGGTTGTCGGTGGATGCCTCCGTCGGTCTGCGGCTTGTCGTGGCGAGTTGATCTCCACGACAAGCCGCAGACCGACGAGGTTACGACGCTCAGCCGGCCGCCGGCTTGAGGCACAGCACCCGGTCGGCGCCCTCGCCCTGGAGCACCACGTGCGGCTGGGCCGGGTCGGCGCACTTCTCCTTGGAGTCCGCCTTGGACACCACGGTGAACGCGCCGGCCGCACCGCAGTCCACCGCGGTGGCGCTGGTGCCGGACTGCTTGACGCACGAGCCGACCGCCGGGTCGAACCCGGTTTCCTTCTCGGGGTCGCCGACCATGCCCAGCAGGGTGAGCAGGCCCAACGGAACCGCGAGGATCAGCACCGCGGCCACCAGCACGGCGGCTAGGACCCGGCCGTTGCGCACCTTGGGCGCGGGCGTCTCGGCCACCGGTTCGGCGATCGGCTTGAACGAGTCGAACCGGCCCTGGTCCGGGTCCGACCCGCCCTGGTCCCAGGGCGACTCGGCCGACTGCGGGGGCGGCGGGAACGCCGGCGGGTAGGTGGTGCCGCGCTCCGCCGGTGCGCCCGGACCGAAGCCGCCGCCGACGCTCGCCGCGCCGGTGGCCGGTGCGCCGAAGCGGTCCTCGGGTCGTTCGTTGCCGCTCTGCGGCCGTACCCCGTTGACCGGTCGGTCGCTGGCCGGGGGGTTGGCGAAGGTCGGCATGCCGGGGGGGAACGCCGGGGGTGCGGCCGGTGAGGCGGGCGCGACCGGGGCGGCCGCGAAGGCGGCCGTCGGCGGCGGGCGGTCCCGGTCGTCGAAGCGGTTCTCCGGTGCCTGGTCCGTCCGGTTCTCCGGCCCGTGCCCGAACCGCGCCTCCGCGCCCTGGTCGAACCGGTCGTCGTGGCCCTGGTCGAAGCGACCGCCGGGCCCCTGGTCGAAGCGACCTGAGGATCCCTGGTCGAGACGGTTGTCCGGCGTCTGGTCGAAGTGGCCCTCGTCGAACCGGGTCTCCGGCGCCGCGCCGAAGCG
This sequence comes from Micromonospora endolithica, assembly GCF_003626595.1. Taxonomy (GTDB): domain Bacteria; phylum Actinomycetota; class Actinomycetes; order Mycobacteriales; family Micromonosporaceae; genus Micromonospora; species Micromonospora endolithica. Next base: position 369,581 of record NZ_RBAK01000005.1, read on the forward strand.
GGGCGGCGGCGGGGCGCCCTCGTCGTGCGCCGGGTCGTCGGCCGGTTCCGGACGGGACGGCCGGCCGTAGACCCGGGGTTGTGGCGTGGCCGCGGCACCCGGCCGCAGGGCCTGGTCCGTCGGCGGCATGACGCGGCTGGCCAGCGGCACCGACGCGCTCGCCGACACTCCGCCGGGCGGCCCGTCGCCGGCCGGCGTGGGCACCGACGCCCGTCCGGCCGACTCCGGCGAGGTACGCGGGGCGGGCACCGCCGGGCCGGCCGGGGACTGCGGCTCGTCGTCGCGGGAGGGGGCCTGCCCCCAGTGCTGCTCCGGTTCGTACGCGGAGGCGCCGCCCTCACGACCGGACGGCTCGACGTGGGCGGGCTGACCGGAGACCGGGGCGTACTGCGCGGGTGCGACGTAGTCGGCCGGCGGGGAGGCGGCCAGGCTGGCACCCGGCACCCGGCGCCGCTCCTGCGGGGGCAGCGGCACCGCGTTGGCAGGGGAGATGCCCGGCGCGGGGCCGGGCTGGTAGACGGGCTGCTCCTCGCCGCGGCCCTGCTCCCAGCCGTCACCGGCACGGGAGGGCGCGGCGGGGTCGGCGGGCTCCGCGCGTCCCCAGGCCTCCTGCGCCGACCACGGCTGCACATCCGGCACGGAGGGGCGGTCCGCGCCGCTCCACTGCGCCGGGCTGCCCGGGGTCCAGGCGGGCGGACCACTGTCGGCGGCGGGGACCGACGCGGTCGCCCGGGCCGGCGGGGCGGCCGGCTCGGCGGGCGGCCAGGCCGGTGCGTCGCGGTCGTCGGACGGCGCCGGTACCGAGGCGGAACCCGAGGCGGCCCGCGCCGGCCGTTCGCCGTGCGGCTGCTCCGCCGGGGCGGGCTGCTGGTCCGCGCCGCCGTTCCAGCCGGACGTGTCGCTCGCGGGGGCCCACTCCGGCTGCTGGCGGTCGTCGCGCCCCGCGGGCGGCCAGCCGCCGGAACGCGCCCTGTCGTCCTGCGGCGCCCAGTCCGGCTGCTGCTGCCGGTCACGCGGCTCGGCCACGTCGTTGTCCCAGCCGCCGGACTGGCGCTGCTCCTGATCCTGCCGGCCGGTGGCCCAGCCGCCGGACCGGGCCGGCTCCTGCGCGGATTCCGGCGTCCAACCGCCGGACTGGCGCTGCTCGTGCGGGTCGGCGGGCCAGCCGCCGGACTGCGCGGGATCCTGGGTGGACCCGGGCGTCCACCCTCCGGAGTGGCCGGCGTCGTCCTGACCCGGCCAGGCCGGGGTCGGCGCGGCTGGCACCTGTGCCGCACCACGGGCGGCGGCCGGCTCGGCCTGCGCCCAGGCCGGCGCGGCCTGCTCGGCCGGCCACGCGTTCTGCTCGTTCTGCGGCCACCCTCCGGCGCGGCTCGCCTCGTCCGGTGCGGACCAGTCGGGCTGCTGCGGCCGGTCACCCTGACCGGCGTCGTTGGCCCAGCCGCCGGGGCGGTCGGCCTCGGGGGCGGGGGTGGCCTCGCCGGCCCAACCGGCGGACGGCTGCGCGGCGTCGTGCTGCTCGGTGGCCCAGCCGCCGGACCGTTCCGGGGACTCCTGGGCCGGCCACGCGGGCGCGGCCTGCGGCACCTGCGCGGCACCACGGACCGGTGGTCCGGCCTGTGCCCAGGCGGGCTGGTCGGTCTCGCCGGCCGGCGACGCCGGGGCGGGCCAGGACTGGCCGCCGTTGGCCGGCGACCAGGTGCCCTGGGCGGCCTCGGGCTGTTGCGGCGCCGGGGCGGCTCCCCACGCGGGGGCGGTGGGCGGGTTCTCCTGCGCCCAGCCGGGTCCGGCGTTGGTCGGCCGTGCCGGCGGTGGGGGCGCCCAGCCCAGGTCCGGTGCGCCGACGCCGTATCCGTTGTCCTGCTGCGCCGGCCGGTCGCCGTACGGCGCCGGTCCGCCGGCGCCCGGCGACACCTCGTCCGGCTCCGGGCCGGGGTGGTGCGTGCCCTCGGACGTCATGCGTGCGCCTCCTCCATCACCTGTCGGCCGCCGGTCGCCTGTTCGGCGCCGCGGCCGGCGTCGCCGGTGGGCACCGGCCGTGCCGGCTACCCGCACGGTATCCGGTGTGCCCCAGGGTGGCTCCGGGGGAGCACCGGTGGTCACTCCCCGTTGCCGAGTGGTGTCGAACAGCATCGATCGACGTGCCCGCTCCGGCGGGCGGGCGATGACCGAGCCCCACCGTACCGGGCGCTGGGGCAGCGTGGAATCCCGGTGTCAACCGGTGTGAAACGCCGATGGCCCGCCCGGGCGGACCGGGCGGGCCATCGATCGTGAGGAGGCGGGGAAAGTCGAGGAGCGTCAGTGCATGTGACGCTGGGCGATGGCGAGGATCTCGTCGCGGACCGCGGGGGAGTTCGCGGAGCGCAGCGCGCGCTCGATGGCGCGGTTGCGGCGGCCGGCGTCGCGGCGGTTCCGGATTCGCTCGATCATGCTCATGGTGTCTCTCCTCCTGGCTATTCGGTTGTCAGCCCCTGGTGACTCCATTTAAGCGCACTCTGCCGCCAACTTCCATCGATTAGTAGGTGAGCTGAGACACCAGCCGAAGGATCGAAGGTGAACGGAGGCAGAGACAGACGTTTCCGTGGCTCGACGGTAACGGCCGGTGTGCCGGGGGTTAACCCGTGACACACCGGCCGTCAACCGGTCCCGCCGTGGCGGCGGGGAGCGCGGTCAGGTCCAGGCGAGCAGCGCCGCCTCCGGATCGGCCAGGAAGTCACCGATGTCGCGGAGGAACTTCGAGCCCAACTCCCCGTCGACGATCCGGTGGTCGAACGACAGGCCCAACGTGGTGACCAGACGCGGCTTCACCTTGCCCTTGTGCACCCAGGGCATCTCGCGAACCGCGCCGAAGGCGAGGATCGCCGACTCACCCGGCGGCAGGATCGGAGTACCGGTGTCGACCCCGAACACCCCGACGTTGGTGATCGTCAGGGTGCCGCCGGTCATGTCCGCCGGCGAGGTCTTCCCCGCCTTCGCCGTCTGCACCAGGCCGGCCATCGCGTCCGCCAGCTCGCGCAGCGAGAGCCGACCGGCGTCCTTGATGTTCGGCACGATCAGGCCCCGCTCGGTGGCCGCCGCGATGCCCAGGTTCACGTAGTCCTTGACCACGATCTCGTCGCCGGCCCAGGTCGAGTTGACCATCGGGTGGCGCTTGACCGCGAGCAGCACCGCCTTCGCGACCAGCAGCAGCGGCGAGACCCGGACGTCCCGCCACTCCCGCCGGTCCCGGAGCCGGTCGAGGGCCTTCATCGCCCGGGTGACGTCGACGGTCAGGAACTCCGTCACGTGCGGCGCGGTGAACGCCGAACGGGACATGTTCTCGGCGGTGAGCTTGCGTACCCCCTTGACCGGGATGCGCTGCTCGCGGTCCGCGCCGAAACTCGCGACGGCCGTGGCCGGCGCGGTGACCGTCAGCGGCTCGGCCGCCGCCGGGGTCCCGTTCGCCGCCCGCTGTACGTCCTCGCGGGTGATCGAGCCCAGCGGACCCGACCCGGCCAGCGTGGCCAGGTCGACCCCGAGGTCCTTGGCGAGCTTGCGCACCGGCGGCTTGGCCAGTACCAGACCGCCGGCCCGCCCGTTGCCGTTGCCCGCCGGAGCGGGCGCGACCGGCGCCGGGGCCACCGGCGCTGGCGCGGCCTGGACCGGCGCGGCCTGGACCGGCACCGCGCCCTTGCGCGGCCGGCGCTTCGCCGCCGTGGTGCGCGGGCCGTAGCCGACCAGCACGGCGGTACGTCCACCCGGGGCGGGCCCGCCGATCAGGCCGGGCTCGACCGCACCCTCGGCCGGTGCCACCTCGACCGCCGCCAGCGAGGCCGCCGACGGGGTGGGCAGGTCGGCCGAGGGCGTGCCGGTCGTCGACTCCTCGACCGGGCCGGCGCCCGGATCGGTGTCGATCGAGATGATCGGCGTGCCGACCTCGACCGTGGTGCCCTCCGGATGGAAGATCGCCCGCACCTGACCGGCCCACTTCGCCGGGATCTCGACGGCCGCCTTCGCCGTCTCCACCTCGACGATCGGCTGGTTCAACTCGATCGTGTCGCCCACCTTGACCAGCCAGGCGAGGATTTCGCCCTCGGCCAGGCCCTCGCCCAGGTCGGGAAGGTTGAACTCCTTGATCCGCGACATGCCGCTCACCAGCCGAAGGTGCGGTCGACGGCGTCGAGCACCCGGTCGAGGTCGGGCAGATATTCCTCCTCCACCCGGCTGGCCGGGTAGGGGGTGTCGAAACCGGTCACCCGCAGTACCGGGGACTCCAGCGAGTAGAAGCACTCCTCGGTGATCCGGGCCGCGATCTCCGACCCGAGACCCAGGTTGCCCGGCGCCTCGTGCACCACCACGCAGCGGCCGGTGCGCTTCACCGACTCGTACGCGGCGGTCAGGTCCAGCGGGGACAACGTACGCAGGTCGACGACCTCCAGCTCCCGGCCGTCCTCGGCCGCCGCGGTCGCCGCGTCCAGCGCGGTCCGCACCATCGGCCCGTACGCCAGCACGGTCGCGTCGGTGCCGGCCCGCGCCACCCGGGCCGAGTGCAGCGGGTACGCCTCGGCGAGCGGGGCCTCGGTGTCGACCGGACCCTTCTCCCAGTAGCGCCGCTTCGGCTCCAGGAAGACGATCGGGTCGTCCGAGGCGATGGCCTGCTGGATCATCACGTACGCGTCCTGCGGGTTGGCGCAGGTCACGACCTTCAGGCCGGCGGTGTGCGCGAAGTACGCCTCGGGCGACTCCGAGTGGTGCTCGACCGCGCCGATGCCGCCGCCGTACGGGATCCGGATGACCATCGGGATCCGTACCTTGCCCTGCGAGCGGTAGTGCATCTTCGCCACCTGCGACACGATCTGGTCGTACGCGGGGTAGACGAAGCCGTCGAACTGGATCTCGCAGACCGGGCGGTAGCCGCGGATCGCGAGGCCGACGGCGGTGCCGATGATGCCGGACTCGGCGAGCGGGGTGTCGATCACCCGCTGGTCGCCGAAGTCCTTCTGGAGCCCGTCGGTGATCCGGAACACGCCGCCGAGCTTGCCGACGTCCTCGCCCATGATGACGACCTTCGGGTCGTTCTCCAGGGCGCGCCGCAGACCGGTGTTGAGTGCCTTGCCGAGGGTGAGCGTCTCCGTGGCCATCAGTGGGCGCTCCCCTCGAACGACTCCATGTACTTCGTGAACTGCGCCCGCTGAACGTCGAGTTCGGGTGACCCGGTGGGGTAGACGTTGTCGAACATCGTCACCGGCTCCGGGTCGGGCATGGCGAGCACCCGCTCGCGCAGGTGCACCGACTCGGTGCGGGCCTGCTCGTCGACCTCGGCGAAGAACGCGTCGTCGGCGATCTTCTGCTTGGTCAGGAACGCCTTCATCCGGGCGATCGGGTCCTTGGCCTGCCAGGCCTCGACCTCACTGGCGATCCGGTAGCGGGTCGGGTCGTCGGAGGTGGTGTGCGCCCCCATCCGGTAGGTGTACGCCTCGATCAGGCTCGGTCCCTGGCCGAGCCGCGCGTTGTCCAGCGCGTGCCGGGTCACCGCGTACGAGGCGAGCACGTCGTTGCCGTCCACCCGTACGCCGGGGAAGCCGAAGCCGCCGGCCCGCTGGTAGAGCGGTACCCGGGTCTGTCGCTCCAGCGGCTCGGAGATGGCGTACTGGTTGTTCTGGCAGAAGAACACCAGCGGGGTGTTGAAGACGCTGGCCCAGACGAACGCCTCGTTGACGTCGCCCTGGCTGGTGGCGCCGTCGCCGAAGTAGGCGATGACCGCCTCGCCGTCCTCGGTGCCGGTCCGGCCGTCCATGTGGACGCCCATCGCGTATCCGGTCGCGTGCAGGGTCTGCGCCCCGATCACGATCGTGTACATGTTGAACTTGAATTCGTTGGGGTCCCAGCCGCCCTGGTCGACGCCGCGGAACAGGCCGAGCGGCATGATCGGGTCGATGCCCCGGCAGTAGAGGACGCCGTGCTCCCGGTAGGTCGGGAAGGCCATGTCCTGGGTACGCAGGGCGCGCCCGGAACCGACCTGGGCGGCCTCCTGGCCGAGCAGGCTGGCCCACAGGCCCAGCTCGCCCTGGCGCTGGAGGGCGGTGGCCTCCGCGTCCAGCTTGCGGACCAGTACGAGGTCACGGTAGAGCCCGCGGTATTCCTCGTCGGTGAAGTCGACGCGGTACTCGGTCCCGTCCGGGCCGGTCGCGCTCTCTATCCGCTCACCGTCGGCGGTGAGCAGTTGCACCAGCTGCGGGTCGCCGGTCGCGCCCTTCCTCGAACGGGGTGCGGCCCGTCGTCCGCGGCCGGTGACCCCGGGGTCGCCCTTTGCCATGCGTCTCTCCCTGTCATGTCTGCGTCGGCGCCGGGGGGTCACCCGGCAACGCGCAACTCGTGCGCCTGTCCGGCTCGTGCCGGACGGGTTCCTGGCGACCGCGCCTAGCCCCGGTGGGGGTTGCCGCGCGGCGTGAGCCGGGTCGTCGTGCCGAACCCGGTTCGGGAGCGCCGGCGCCCAGTCGGGCCGCCCGCAAGGGTGTGCGGAGGCCGCGGCTGCGTTGCCGTCGTGGTCCATATTCGCATCAACCGTGAGCCCGCCCACAGTGCGCCCGGCCCGCACCGTGCGGCCCGACCGGTTCGTTACACGAAACGCCGGCTGTCCGCTCCATCGACGCCCGGCCGATCCGGTGATGGTTCGTCACCGTTCGGACGGATACGCGTGTCGACACGCTGTGAAGGGTTGGCTTACTCAGCGTCACTGGGAAAGGCTGCTCGTGCGGGATCGCCCGCCGATCGAGTGGTGCCTCTTCCGGGGGTCGCCGATCGGACCAGTGGAGGAGGGGTGCCGTGGTCGAGCCACAGGACGCTCCCGGTACGCCGTTCCTCGGCCGGCACCGGGCGCCGTCCGGCTACCGCCGGATCGTCGGCGCCCACCGGGCGGCGGGCGTGGGCGGCCCGTCCCGGGGCTACCTCTTCACCGTCGCGCTGCTCGCCGGCACCGCCTCGATGCCGATCCTGGCCGCGATCAGCACCGGTTCCGCGACGGTGGGCAGCAGTGCCCTCCCGGACGGCGGCATCCCGTTCATCCCCACCCCCTCCGTCGGGCCGGTGGTGATCCCGTTGCCGGTGGCCAGCCAGCCGGCGCTGCCGCCGTCCACCCCGGCCCGGGTCGAAACGGGGGCCGGGCCCACCGTCGTACCCCCACTTGTTGTCCCGGCGCCGGCCCCCCGGGTCCCGGAGCCGGCGCGCGGCGCGGGGCGGTCGGACATGCCTGCCGTCCCGCCGCACCGGCCGCGACCGCTGCCGCCTCCCCCGGTGCCGATCCGGCCGCCGATCCCGACGCCGCCGCCGGCGCCGACGCCCAGCGCCGAACCGCCCAGCGCCGAACCGACGCCCAGCGCCGAACCGACGCCGACGCCCGCACCCACCGCGTCGGCGGAGCCGACCAGCACGTCCACCCGGCCGCCGGCCGAACCCGAACCGACCGCCGGCCCCACCGCGACCGTTCCGCCGTCCGAGCCGACCCCGAGCGCCCCGCCGTCCGAACCCAGCCCGACCCCCGGCCGCACCGACGCCCCGACGACCGCCCCGGCGATCTCGCCGACCGCCGCCCCGACGGGTGCCACGGCGGTGCGGGGCGGGGCGGGGGCGCGGCGCTGAGCGGAGCGGACGGTGCCGGGGCGGACGACCTCGCCGGGACGACCGCCACGCCGCCGCCCGGGCCGACGCTGCGGCTGGCCCGGCTGGTGACCGAGCTGACCGCCCCCGCGGTCGTGGTCTCCGCGCTGACCGTGGCCGTCGGCTGGCACAGCGCCCGGGGCGGCATGCGCGGGCTCGCCTGGGGCCTGCTCGCCACCGTCTTCGTCAGCGGGATCCCGTTCGCGTACATCGTCGGTGGCGTGCGTCGCGGTCGGCTGACCGACCGCCACGTACGCCGGCGCGACCAACGGCGGGTGCCGCTGCTGTTCGGCCTCGGCTCGGTCGCCGCCGGCGCCGCCCTGCTCGCGGCGCTCGGCGCGCCCCGTCCGGTGCTCGCCCTGGCGGCTGCCGGCACGGTGGGCCTGGTGGTGGCGGTGGTGCTGAGCCACCGGTGGAAGCCGTCGATCCACTCGGCGGTCGCCGCCGGCGCGGTGGTGGTGCTGACCGTGACGTTCGGCGCCCGGCTGCTGGTGGCCGCGCCGCTGCTCGCCCTGGTCGGATGGTCCCGGGTCCGGCTGCGCGACCACACCCTGCCGCAGGTGCTGGCCGGCGCGACGTTCGGCGCGCTGGTCGCCGGCGTGGTCTTCACGACCCTGCGCTGAGCGTCCGGGCGGTGGGCGGGTCAGCGGTCGGGGCGGAGCATCGGGGGGTGCAGCAGCGGTGCGGGACCGCGCCGGAACAGCTGCGCCGGTCGCCCCCGGTCGCCCTCGGTGGCCCGACCGACCGGCTCGACGAAGCCGGGCGTGCCGGTCACCTTGCGGTGGAAGTTGCGGGGGTCGAGCCGGGTGCCCCACACCGTCTCGTAGACGGCGCGCAGTTGGGCCACGGTGAACTCCGGTGGGCAGAAGGCCGCCGCCAGCGGTGTGTACTCCAGCTTGGCCCGGGCGCGTTCCACCCCGTCGGCGAGGATCCGATCGTGGTCGAAGGCGAGCTGACCGGGGGTGAGCCGGGAGACCGGCAGCCAGTCCGCGGAGGCGGCGTCGGTGCCGGCGACCGGGGCGCTCAGGTCGGGTAGCAGCGCCAGCCAGGCCACCGTGACCACCCGGCCGCGTGGGTCCCGGCCGGGCCGGCCGTACGTGCCGAGCTGTTCCAGGTGCCCGGCCGGCTCGGCGAGCCCGGTCTCCTCGGCCAACTCGCGTACGGCGGCGTCGGGCAGGTCCTCGTCGATGCCCACGAAGCCGCCGGGCAGCGCCCAGCGTCCCTGGTACGGCGGCACCCCGCGCCGGACCAGCAGGACGCTCAGCTCCGTGGCGCGGACGGTGAGCACGACCAGGTCGGCGGTCACCGCGAAGGGCGGGTACTCGGTCATCTCTTTATCACCACCTTGACGAGAATCTAGCAGACGGTTTATCGTCATCACGACGACAAAGGAAGGAACGACATGGCCGACGTGACGAAACGGCTCTTCCTGCGCCACCTGCGCGGCACCCCGACCAGCTGGGTACGGCTGCACGTGGGCGGGCGGGTCCGCCGGGAGGGCATCGGGCAGTCCTTCTGGTACCGGCCGCTGTACGCGGTGCTCAGCGAGGTGCCGGTGGACGACCGGGAGCTGCCGCTGCTGTTCCACGCCCGCACCGGCGACTTCGCCGACATCACCGTGCAGGCCACGGTCACCTACCGGGTGGCCGACCCGGCGCTGGCCGCCGCCCGCCTCGACTTCTCCCTCGACCCGCGTACCGGCCGGGCCCGGTCCCGTCCGCTCGACCAGGTCGCCACCCTGCTCGCCGAGCTGGCCCAGCAGCCCGCGCTGGACCTGCTCGCCCGGGTGCCGCTGGCCGAGGCGCTGACCACCGTCGCGCCGGTCCGGGAGGCGGTCTCCACCGCCCTGGCCGACGAACCACGGCTCGCCGACATCGGGGTCGCCGTGGTCAGCGCCCGGGTGGTCGCCATCCGCCCCGAACCGGAGCTGGAACGCGCCCTCCAGACGCCGACCCGGGAGGCGGTGCAGGTCCAGGCCGACCGGGCCACCTACGCCCGCCGGGCCCAGGCGGTGGAGCAGGAACGCTCGATCGCCGAGAACGAACTCCAGAACAAGATCGAGCTGGCCCGGCGGGAACAGCAACTCGTCGAACAGCACGGCGCGAACTCCCGCCGCAAGGCGGAACTGGACGCCGCCGCCGAACTCGCCACCGCCCAGGGCAAGGCCGAACGGGAGAAGGTGGTCAACGCCGCCGCCGCGGAACGGGCCCGGGTGCTGGCCGGCGCCGAGGCGGAGAAGGAGCGCGTCCTGGCCGCCGCGAGGGCCGACCAGGTGCGTACGGTCGGGCTCGCCGAGGCCGACGCGGAGGCGGCGAAGCTGGCCGCGTACGCCGAGCTGCCGCCGGAGGTGCTGCGTGCCCTCACCGTCCGGGACCTGGCCGGGCAGCTGCCGCAGATCGGGCAGCTCACCGTCACCCCGGACCTGGTGAGCGACCTGCTCGCCCGGCTGGCCCCGGCCCGATGAGCACCCTGCCGCCCCGGGTCGTCGTGGTGAGCCGGCACAGCGAGCTGGAGGAGCTGCTGGCCCGGCACGGCACCCGGGCGGCGGCCGCCTGGTACCTGCGGGAGCGGGGACGGGACCTGGCCGAGGTGGAGTCCCGGCACGAGGCGCTGCACACCGCGCTGACCACGGTCGCCGCCGCCGTACCGCCGGACTGGCGGCGCGGCGCGGTCGACCGGGCCGACCTGCCCCGCTTCCTCTTCGGGCCGGAGGACGTGGTGGTCGCGGTCGGTCCGGACGGGTTGGTCGCGAACGTCGCGAAGTACCTGGCCGGGCAGCCGGTCGTCGGCGTCGACCCGGAGCCCGGCCGCAACGCCGGGGTGCTGGTCCGGCACCGGGCCGGGACGCTGGCCGAGCTGCTCCCGGCGGTCGTCGCCGGCCGGGCGCCGACCCGGGCCCGGACGATGGTCCGGGCCGCGCTCGACGACGGCCAGGAACTGGTCGGCCTCAACGAGGTGTACGTGGGGCACTCGTCCCACCAGTCCGCCCGCTACCAGCTCACCGCGCCCGTCGGGGGGCGGGCGCGGCGGGAACGGCACTCCTCCTCCGGGGTGGTCGTCGGCAGCGGTACGGGGGCGACCGGCTGGTGCGCGTCCATCGCGCGGGACCGTCCGGGTGCGCCACCGCCGCCGGCACCGCAGGAGGAGGCACTGTGCTGGTTCGTCCGGGAGGCGTGGCCCTCCCCGGTCACCGGGGTGACGCTGACCGCCGGTCGCCTCGACCGGGGTGAGCACCTGGAACTGACCGCCGAGTCCGACGGTCTGGTGGTCTTCGCCGACGGCCTGGAGAACGACCGGGTGAGCCTGGACTGGGGACAGCGCCTCACCGTCGCCGTCGCCCCCCGCCACCTCACCCTCGTCGAGGTGTAAGGAAGGGCCCCTGCTTAACGCCTGGTGTAGAGGAAGGGCCCCTTTTTAACGCCAGGCGTTAGGAAGGGGCCCTTCCTTGTCGCGAGCAGCGGGGGGTCAGGCGCCGTCGTCGGCGAGCCGGTGCCGGTTGGCCTCGATCCACGCGTCCAGGGCCGCCGGGTCGTCCGGGTCGACGCCGTCCGCCATCAGCTGCGCCACCGCGGCGGTGGCCGGGCTGCGCCGCTCGCCGGTGGTGTAGAGCCGGGCGAACTCCGGCACCATCTCCTCGATCGCCTCGTCGGTCTGCGCCGCGGCCTGCTCCGACAGCCCCCGCTTGCGGGAGGCGTACGCGGCCCAGGCCCGCAGCACCCGGGGCAGCAGCGCGGCGTCGTCCATGTCCAGCACGGCCCGCCGGTGCACCCAGTCGAGCAGGAACAGGCCGGCGACGGTGGGGCTCCACCGCATCGGGTCCGGGTCGGTGAAGCTCGCCGCGTGGTCCAGCAGCAGGCTGATGCAGAAGTGCAGCGACGCCAGCTCGCCGCCGTCGATGGTGTCCAGGCCGAAGCGGGCCGCCTCCGGCGCGGCGAGGAAACGGCGGACCAGCTCCGTACGCTCGGCGCTGGTCAGTGGCTCGGCCGGTCCGGCGCTGCCGGCGCGGCCGGCGGGCAGCAGGGCCAACCTGGCTCCGACCAGGGCCCGGTCGGTGGCGAGCGAGCCCTCGCCGGGCAACTCGCTGAGGTCGTCGGTGACGGCCAGGTGCCGGCCCACCTCGGTGTGCATCCGGGCCGGCTGCTCCTCCCGGAACCAGGTCAGGTCGTCGCCCTCGCACATCTGCCGCACCTGGTCGATCACCCGGGCGGCGGGCCCGCCCACGAAGACGTCCTTGGTGATGCCGATGTTGTGGTCGACCAGGGCGACCAGCGCGTGCTCCGGCCCGCCGGAGGCGTCGTCGTAGGCGAAGGTCGCCAGGTAGGAGGTCTGGTCCCCGTACACGTCGCCGTAGGACCAGCAGCCGGTCAGGTGGACCCGCCCGAGCTGGCCGGACCACACGGGCGCGGCGGCGCCGGGGCGGACCCGGTCGGCGCCCGCCGCGTCCGGGACCAGGGTGGCGAAGACGGAACGGATCGTGGTCGCGGCCGCGGTGCGGCGGCGGGAGGTGGCGGCGAGGAAGCCCGCCACGAACTCGCGGACAGCGGCCTCCCGCCCGGTCTCGGCGACGGCGTAGACGCTGCCCAGCAGGGCCGCGCCGAGCATCTCGGCGTCCAGCGCGGAGTCGAGCTTGGCGACGTCCCGGGCGGCGTGCAGCACCGCGTCGTAGGGGGTCTGAGGCGTTCCCATCCACCGACCCTACGTCGCCGACGCTCCCGGGACAGCGGAGCCGCACGGTAGGAATCAGCGGTGCGCGGCGTCCCGCAGGGCGGTTCGGGCCTCGGCGTAGGTGCCGAGCACCGCGCGCACCGGGCGCAGGACGTACTCCTCGCCGACGTCGGCGACGGCCGCGGTGAGCCGCCGTTCGGCCCGGCGGCGGGCCCGCCGGGCCGCCCAGCGGACGACCGGCCGGGTGACCGCCGCGACCAGCAGACCGGCGAGCAGGCCGCCGAGCAGCAGCAGGGTCGGCAGCGGCACGTCGCCCACGGTGGGGTTGTCCAGCGCGGGCAGGCCGAGGGCGCGCAGCGCGTACCCGAGGACCAGCCAGCCCAGCCCGACCACCGCGGCGAGGGTGACCAGCCACTGCAGGCCGCCGACCAGCCGCCACCAGACCGGCCGGTGGTCCATCCCCAGGTCGGTGCCGGCGATCGTGCGGTCCAATGCGTCCGGCAGGTCACCGAGGCGGGACCGGGCGGCGTTGGTGACCGCGCCCGGCCAGACACCGGGCAGCGGCGCTCCGGCGCGGTCGGCGACCGCCCGGATGGCCAGGCCGACGGCGGCGCGCTGGGCGGAGGTGGGTTCGGGCACCGAGGTCGCGGCGACCAGGCTCTCCGCCGCCGGGTCGGCGGCGGAGGAGGCGGCGGCGGAGGAGGTGGCGGTGCCGGGCAGGTGCAGCCGGCGCAGCGGGTCCGGCCGCAGCCGCCGCCAGCCCCGGACCAGCGGCCACCCGGTGGTCGCCGCGCCCCGGTGCCGGTACGCGCGCTCGACCGCGTCGCCGACCGCCGGCACCCCGGCCGCGCCGGCCAGCGCCCGATGCAGTCCGGCGACCGTGGCGTCGTCCGGCCGGGTGGGCGGCTCGGCCTCGCCGACCAGGTCGCCGAGGCCGGCGACCACGCTGTCCACATCGCCGGCCAGCCGGCGCAGGGCGGCCTGGCGTTCCGCGACGGTACGCTCCAGCGCCTCGCGTAGCCCGGTCAGGCCGTCCGGGTCGACGGCGGTGGTGGACAGCAGCGGCACCCCCTCCAGCCCGTCGGCGTCGAGCAGCCGGCGCAGGTCGGCCAGCACCCGGGGCAGCTCGGGCGCGGCCAGCCGGTCGGCCTGGTTGAGCACGACCACGGTGACGTCCCGGTGCCGGTGGAACTCGCGCAGGTAGCTGTCGTGGATCACCCGGTCGGCGTACTTCTGCGGGTCGACCACCCAGATCACCAGGTCGACCAGGCCGAGCAGCCGGTCCACCTCCAGCCGGTGGGACCGCTGCACCGAGTCGAAGTCGGGCAGGTCGAGCAGGATCAGACCGTGCATCGCGCACTCGTCGTCGCCGTCCAGCACGCTCTCCCGGACGAACCGGTGCCGGGGCAGCACGCCGATCCAGTCGAGCAGCCGGTTGCCGCCGTCCAGCGGCCCCCACACGCAGGCGTGGGTGACGCCGGTGGTCGGGCGGCGTACCCCGACCGGGGACAGCTCCATCCGGGCCAGGGCGTTGAACAGGCTGGACTTGCCGCTGCCGGTGGCGCCGGCGAGGGCCACCACGGTGTGGTCGCGGGAGAGCGCCAACCGGGTGCCGGCCCGCTCGACGAGGGTGTGCGCCGGCACCAGCGGGGTGTCCGGCAGGTGCCCGTCGACCAGGGTCAGGAACCGGCGTACCGCCTCCAGGCGGGCGACCAGCCGGTCCGCGTCCACCCGCTGGTCGGCGCGGAACGTCTGGCGCATGCGTCCGACGATGTTGCTCACCGGAGCCCTTCCTCGTCGGCCGACGATGTCCGGGCCGCCGCGGCGGCCTCCGCGAAACCACTGCGGTGCCGGGCCACTTCGACCTGGTCGGCGGCGTGCCGCAGCGCCTCGGCGGCGTCCGCCGTGGGCCGCGCGGCCTCCGTCCGGGTCAGGTAGCGGGCGGCCTCGTCGTCCAGCAGCGTCCGCACCCGCTCCAGCAGGTCGGCCCGGGCCTTGTCGGCGAGCGTACGCACCGCCTGGTCGCCGAAGATCGCCTGGAGCACGGCCTGCGCGGCGACTGTGGTGCTGGCCCCGGCGGCGACCTCCAGCCCGGTCGGAATGAAGGCGGTCGAGGCGAACACGGCGACCATCACGGCCAGGCCGGTGGCGTTCACCGCGTACGCGGCGGTGCGGGCCACGAAGCGCTTGTCGCCCCCCTCGACCCGGACCAGTTCGAGGACCCCGCGCTGCCAGTCGCGGACCAGCCGCTCGGCCCGGTCGGGCAGGTCGGGCGAGGGGTGGGCAAGCTCGGGACCGGCCAGCGCGGCACCGGCGGGATGGGCCTTCCACCCGGTGTAGGCGTTCTCCGCCGCCTCCGAGGTGACCCCGCGCAGCAGGGTCACCAGCTGCGACTCGATCGCGGTACGCAGCTCGACGGCGGGGGCGGGACGGCCGGTCACCGCGGCGAACACCCGGTCCCGCAGCCGGCCGATGCGGGCCTCCAGGGTCCGGAAGAACTCGCCGGTGCCGACGAACTCCTGCCAGCGGGCGAGTACCTCGCCGCGGAGCAACCGGCCGTCGGAGAGCCCCTGCTCCACGGTCCGGTGTGCCCCCCGGTACGCGGCCCGCACCCGCTCGTCCAGCGCGTCGGCGGCGCGCACCTGCTCGTCGGCGGCCTCGGCCAGCCCGGCGACGGCCGGGTGCAGGGCGGCCAGGGCGCCGTCGAGGGTCTGCCGGACCACCGCCCCACGGGCGTCGGCGTCGGCGGCGAGCCGGGCGAACCAGTCGGCCAGCGGCGCGGTGGCCTGGCCGGGGAGCAGGCCCTGGCCGTCGACCCAGGTCTCCGGGAGCACGAAGAGCGGTGCGGCGCCGAGGTCCTGGGCGGCGAGCATCTCGGACAGGTGGGCGGTGATCTCGTCGGCGGCCTCGGGCGGCACCCGGTCGAGGACCATGGCGATCACCGCGCCCCGGGCGCGGGCGCTGCGCAGCAGTTCCCAGGGGACGGCGTCGGCGTAACGGGCGGCGGTGGTGACGAAGAGCCAGAGATCGGCGGCGGCGAGGAGCTGGCCGGCGAGGACACGGTTGGCGTCGACCACCGAGTCGATGTCGGGCGCGTCGAGGAAGGCCAGGCCGGCGGGGAGCGCGGGGGCGGTGACCAGTTGCAGGGTGCGGGGGTCCTCGCTGGGCCCGGTGGTCCGGGTCAGGCCGGGCAGCAGTTCGCCGCGGCGGAACCAGGTGGAGTCGGCGGGGTTGCAGACCAGTACCGGGGAGCGGGTGGTCGGCCGGAGCACCCCGGCGGCACTCACCCGGGCCTGGACGAGGCTGTTGACCAGCGTCGACTTGCCCGCGCCGGTGGATCCGCCGACGACCACGAGCAGCGGTGCGTCCAGCCGGCGCAACCGGGGCAGCAGGTAGTCGTCGAGCTGGTCGGTGAGGCTCCCGGCGGCGAGACGGGCCGGCTCGGCGGAGGGCAGGGCGAGGGGGAACCGCACCGCCGAGACCGCGGCCCGCAGGCCGGTCAGCGCGGCGGGCAGGGTGTCGTCCCCGGTGGTGGCGGGCGGGTCCTCCCCGGCGTCCGTGGAGCCGGTGCGGGCGGCGACGGCGGGCGCGGCGGACTGGGTGGCGGGATCGCCGTGCGTCGTCACCGCTAAAGCGTGCCCGACCGATGCAAGGGAAGACAACCGGACGGTAATAACGAGTGACTTGCGTCTGGTTGACTCAACCCCGACTTGACGATCGCCAGCGGCGTGGCACTATTGAGTCAAGTTCACTCAACTTGTGGTGGGGCCGCTGCGGGCGGGTCCGCCGAGCGGGGCGCCGGCCAGGCCGGTCACCTGCTCAACGTTACGAAGCGAGGAAGCGAAGATGGCACGTGCGGTCGGTATCGACCTCGGCACGACGAACTCCTGCGTCAGCGTCCTGGAGGGCGGTGAGCCCACCGTCATCGCCAACGCTGAGGGATCGCGGACGACGCCGTCGATCGTCGCGTTCGCCCGCAACGGGGAGGTGCTCGTCGGTGAGGTCGCCAAGCGCCAGGCGGTGACCAACCCGGACCGGACCATCCGTTCGGTCAAGCGGGAGATCGGCACCAACTGGTCCGTCGACATCGACGGCAAGAAGTACACGCCGCAGGAGATCTCGGCCCGCACGCTGATGAAGCTCAAGCGGGACGCCGAGGCCTACCTGGGCGAGCAGATCACCGACGCGGTGATCACCGTCCCGGCCTACTTCAACGACGGCCAGCGCCAGGCCACCAAGGAGGCCGGTGAGATCGCCGGCTTCAACGTGCTGCGGATCGTCAACGAGCCGACCGCGGCCGCCCTGGCGTACGGGCTGGACAAGGGCTCCAAGGAGCAGACCGTCCTGGTCTTCGACCTCGGCGGCGGCACCTTCGACGTGTCGCTGCTGGAACTGGCCGAGGGGGTCATCGAGGTCAAGTCGACCAGCGGTGACAACCACCTCGGTGGCGACGACTGGGACCAGCGGATCATCGATCACCTGGTGAAGACGTTCCGCGGCGAGCACGGCATCGACCTGGCGCAGGACAAGATGGCCCTGCAGCGGCTCCGCGAGGCGGCCGAGAAGGCCAAGATCGAGCTGTCCGCCGCGACCACCACCAACATCAACCTGCCGTACATCACCGCCGGTTCGGCCGGCCCGCTGCACCTGGACGTGACGCTCAGCCGCGCCGAGTTCCAGCGGATGACGCAGGACCTGCTGGACCGCTGCAAGGGCCCGTTCGAGCAGGCCGTGAAGGACGCCGGGATCAAGATCTCCGACGTCGAGCACGTGATCCTGGTCGGTGGCTCCACCCGGATGCCGGCCGTCACCGACCTGGTCAAGCAGCTCACCGGTCGCGACCCCAACAAGGGCGTCAACCCGGACGAGGTCGTCGCCGTCGGCGCCGCCCTCCAGGCCGGCGTGCTCAAGGGCGAGGTCAAGGACGTCCTGCTGCTCGACGTGACCCCGCTGAGCCTGGGCATCGAGACCAAGGGCGGCATCTTCACCAAGCTGATCGAGCGCAACACCACCATCCCGACCAAGCGCTCCGAGGTCTTCACCACGGCGGACGACAACCAGCCGTCGGTGCTGATCCAGGTCTTCCAGGGCGAGCGGGAGATCGCGGCCTACAACAAGAAGCTCGGCACCTTCGAGCTGACCGGCCTGCCGCCGGCCCCGCGTGGCGTACCGCAGATCGAGGTCGCCTTCGACATCGACGCCAACGGCATCGTCAACGTGCACGCCAAGGACCTGGGCACCGGCAAGGAACAGAAGATGACGATCACCGGCGGCTCCTCGCTGCCGAAGGACGACATCGAGCGCATGCGACGCGACGCCGAGGAGCACGCCGACGAGGACAAGCGTCGCCGCGACGAGGCCGAGACCCGCAACCTGGCCGAGGCGCTCCAGTGGCAGACCGAGAAGTTCCTCGCCGAGAGCGGCGACAAGCTGCCCGCGGAGTCCCGCGAGCAGATCAACGAGGCCCTCGGCGAGCTGCGCGGCGCGCTCGGCGGCCAGGACATCGAGAAGATCAAGTCGGCGCACGAGCGGCTGGCCCAGGTGTCCCAGCAGGCCGGTTCCCTGCTCTACAACCAGCCGGGCGAGCAGCCGGGTGAGGCCGGTCCGGGTGCCGGTGCCGGCGCGGCCGGCGGCGCTCCGGGCGGCACGCAGGCCGGCGGTGCCGACGACGTGGTCGACGCCGAGATCGTGGACGAGGACAAGGACAAGAAGTGACGTTCCACCTCGGACACGCACTCGACGCAGAGGGATTGAGGTAGCCGCATGACGGAGAAGCCACGAGCCGCCGACCCGGGTTCCACCGGGTCGGCGCCGGGTGGCTCCGCGTCCGCCGGACAGTCGTCCGACGAGCCGCGGGTCGTCATCCGCAACAACCGCAAGATCGGTGAGACCGAGGGTACGGACACCGCCGCCGCCGACGCCGGATCGGACGTACCGGCCGAGGGGCTGGTCTCCGACGCCGAGGTCGTGGTGGACGAGATCGAGGTCGAGTCCACCGCCGTGGCCGGCGCGACGCCGGCCGGTCCACCCGTGGTGGACGCACCGGCGGAACCGGTCGGCGCGGCCGGTGGCGGGCTCGGCGCCGAGCTGGAGGCGCTCCGGGTCGAGCTGGACGAGCGCACCCGGGACCTGCAACGGGTGTCGGCGGAGTACGCCAACTACCGCAAGCGGGTGGACCGGGACCGGGGTCTGGTGACCGAGCAGGCGACCGGCGCGGTGCTCGCCGCGTTGCTGCCGATCCTCGACGACCTGGACCGGGCCCGCGAGCACGGCGACCTGGTCGGCCCGTTCGGCACGGTGGCCGAGCAGCTCACCACCGCGCTGGGCAAGTTCGGGCTGACCCCGTTCGGCGAGCAGGGCGACCCGTTCGACCCCACCCTGCACGAGGCGGTGGCGCACCAGACGTCGGCCGAGGTCACCGAGCCCACCTGTGTGCAGGTGATGCGGCGCGGTTACCAGGTCGGCGAACGGCTGCTGCGACCCGCGATGGTCGCGGTCGCCGACCCCGAGTAGTGCGCAGCGACCTGATCGTCCCGCCCGCCCCCACCGGGCGGGCGGGACGTCCGGCCATCGGTGGGAAGGGGGTGGACCGGTGAGTTCCAAGGACTGGATCGAAAAGGACTACTACGCCGCGCTGGGCGTACCGAAGACCGCTGGCGCGGACGACATCAAGAAGGCCTACCGGAAGCTCGCCCGGGAGTCGCACCCGGACCACAACCCCGGCGACCCGAAGGCGGAGGAGCGCTTCAAGACGGTCTCCGAGGCGTACGCGGTGCTCGGCGACGAGGCCAAGCGCCGCGAGTACGACGAGATGCGGTCGCTCTTCGGTTCCGGGGCGTTCCGGCGCAACGCCCGTGCCGGCGGCCAGCCGGGCGGCGTGCCGTTCGACGTGTCCGACCTGTTCGGCGGAGCCCCCGGCGGCGGTGACCGTCGGTTCGGCGGGGCCGGCTTCCAGGACCTGTTCAGCTCGATCTTCTCCGGCGGCGGCGGGGGCGGTGGCGCGCCTCGTGGCCCCGCCCGGGGTCGGGACGTCGAGACCGAGGTGTCGCTGGACTTCGACGACGCGGTACGCGGAGTCACTCTTCCGCTGACCCTGCGCGCGCCAGGCGTCTGCGACACCTGCCACGGCAACGGGGCGAAGCCCGGCACCCAGCCGCGTACCTGCCCGGTCTGTCACGGTGCCGGGGTGAACACCCGCAACCAGGGGTCGTTCAGCTTCTCCGAGCCGTGCCGCAACTGCCAGGGCGTCGGCACGGTGGTGGAGGAGAAGTGCCCGGAGTGCCAGGGCACCGGTGGGGTCACCAAGACCCGCACGATGAACGTACGCTTCCCGGCCGGGGTGGCCGACGGCCAGCGGATCCGGCTGGCCGGGCGCGGTGAGCCCGGCGAGCGCGGCGGCCCGGCCGGCGACCTCTTCGTACAGGTCAAGGTGCGCCCCGACGAGCTGTTCGGGCGGTCCGGTGACGACCTCACGCTGACCGTGCCGATCACCTTCGCCGAGGCGGTGCTCGGCATCGACCTGCGGGTGCCCACCCTCGACGGCGCGGTGACCCTCCGGGTGCCGCCGGGCACGCCGAGCGGCCGGATCCTGCGGGCGCGCGGCAAGGGCGTGGTGCGCCGCGACGGTCAGGCGGGTGACCTGCTGGTCACCCTCGACGTGGTGGTGCCGGCGACGGTGTCGGAGCAGGCACGGGCGGCGCTGGAGACGTTCGCCGGCCAGACGCCGCCGGCGGCACGGGAACATCTCGACGCGCGGGTGCGTCGAGTCGGTTGACGAGGTGTGCGGTGGTCCGGTGCGAGGCGCGGAGGTGAGCGGGGATGTCGGACGGGTTCGTCGGTGCGGGTGAACCGGCCTACGAGGCCAAGGTACTGATGATCTCAGTGGCGGCGCGGATGGCGGGGATGCACCCCCAGACGTTGCGCCAGTACGACCGGCTGGGCCTGGTGCAGGCCGGCCGGGCGGCCGGTGGTGGACGCCGGTACAGCGTCCGGGACGTGGTGCTGCTGCGCGAGGTGCAGCGGCTCAGTCAGGACGACGGCATCAATCTCGCCGGGGTCAAGCGGATCATCGGCCTGGAGCAGCTGGTGGAGCAGGCGCAGCAGCGGGTGGCCCGGCTGGAGGCGGAGCTGGACGCCGCGTACCGGCGGATCGCCGAGTTGGAAGCGGTGGTCCGCTTCCCGGGCAGCGACCTGGTGCCCACCAGTCGGGCCTCCACCGCGCTGGTGGTCTGGCGTCCACGGCGGGGGCCGGAGCGCTGACACCGATGTCGCCGAGCCGTCGCGGCCCGGTCCGATCGCCGGTTTTCCCGGCGCGGGCCGGGCCGGCTTCGTTACGCTTCGAATGAGGCCGTAACCGCTTAATTCGGACCTACCGGCATGGCGAGGGGGAGCCCGTGACGGAACCGGCGAAGAAGGTGGCCGAACAGACCGAGGAACGCCTGGAAAAGGTGGCCGAGAACGTCCGGAAACGGTTCGACAAGATCACCGACGGGCGATTCCGCGACAAGATCAACGATGGCCGCTTCGGCGACCAGGTCGACCACGGCGTCGACCAGGGGCGCGACGAGAGCCGCCGCAAGAGCTGACCGGTACACCGGTCGATCGGCGAACGGGCCGGGACCCACGGGGGGTCCCGGCCCGTTTCCGGGGTGGGGGGGGTCAGGCGAGGCGGCGGTTCTCGCGGACCAGGCCGCCCTCGCACCAGTCCCGGTAGACGAAGAGGTCGGGTCGGGCGAGCAGCACCCGGCTGTTGTGCGCCCAGGTGCGCATCAGGTCGTCGCCGTCCCGTTCGGCCTGCTCGACCAGCTTGCGGAAGCGCCGCTTGGGGTGGGCGCGGAAGTTCGTCCGGATGCCGTCCGCGGCGTAGATGTAGAGGCAGTGCAGCGCGAACCGGCGGGCCGGGCACGCCGGGTCGATGGCCAGGTCGAACAGGGTCGACACCAGGCGGTCCCCGGAGACGAGCAGGTCCCAGTCCGGCGGCATGGACGACAGCGGCACCGAATCGGGTTGGTAGGCCCAGGCCCGCAGCTCCGCCGGGGACGGGTCGACGGGGTTGGCGAAGCCGTGGAACGTTGACTCCTGCACGCTCACCGGCCAACCTTCCGCTCTCGCCCGCCGGGGCCCCGGCACCCCGCGAACCGTGGCTGCTGGGGCGACACGGTAACGCGGCGGACCTCGGCAGCGGTAGACCCGCAGGGAAGCAATTCGGTAAACCCTTGGCGGGGCCGGGCCCACCGTGCGGTCGGCCCGGCCGGCGAGGGTCCGTCAGTCGGTGACGGGCAGGGACTGCCGGGCCCGCTCGGCGGCCGCCCGTCGCCGCAACCACGCCTTGAACCAGGCCAGGTCGGGGACCCGTGCCAGCATCGGCCCGGTCACCACCGTGATCAGGACGTACGCGGTGGCGAGCGCGGCCAGTCGCGGCTCCACGCTGCCGGCGGCGACCGCGAGTCCGGCGATGACGATGGAGAACTCCCCACGCGGCACCAGGGTGAGGCCGGTTCGCCAGCGGCCGGGCTCGGCGATGCCGACCCGCTTGGCGGCCAGGTAGCCGGTCAGCGTCTTGGTGCCCATCGTGATCACGGCCAGCGCCAGCGCCGGAAGCAGCACCGGCGGAATGTCCCGCGGGTCGGTGACCAGCCCGAAGAACAGGAAGAAGACCGCGGCGAAGAGGTCCCGCAGCGGGGTGAGCAACTCGGTGGCGTGGTGCGCCACCGGCCCGGACAGCGCGATGCCGACCAGGAACGCGCCGACGGCCGCCGACACCTGGAGCTTCGCGGCCACGCCGGCGACCAGCAACGTCAACCCGAGGACTCCGAGCAGCAGGGCCTCCGGGTCACGGGCGGACATCACCGAGGAGATGACGCTGCCGTACCGGATCGCGACGACCAGCACGACCAGGACGGTGACGACCGCGACGACGAGCGTGATCCCACCGCCGACCAGGGTGGCACCGGCCAGCACCGCGGTGAGCAGCGGCAGGTAGAAGGCCATCGCCAGGTCCTCGATGACCAGCACCGACAGCACCACCGGGGTCTCCCGGTTGCCGAGCCGTCCCAGGTCGGCCAGCACCTTGGCGACGACCCCGGAGGAGGAGACCCAGGTGATGCCGCCGAGTACCAGCGCGGCCACCCAGTCCCAACCGAGCAGCAGGGCGAACGCGGCACCGGGCAGCGCGTTGAACACCCCGTCGATGAGGCCGGCCGGTGCGGCCGCCCGCAGGTTGCCGACGAGTTCACCGGCCGAGTACTCCAGGCCGAGCATCACCAGCAGCAGGATCACGCCGATCTCGGCGCCGATCGCGAAGAACTCCTCGCTGGCCTTGAACTCCAGCAGGCCGCCGTGACCGAAGATCAGGCCGGCCAGGAGATAGAGCGGGATCGGGGAGAGACCGACCCGGCGGCTGAGCCGGCTCAGCAGGCCGAGCAGGAACAGCAGCGCACCGACCTCGATGAGCAGAGAGGTGGTCTCGTGCATCCGCCTCAGCCGTCCGGGTCGCTGTTGGCGAGGATGGCGGTCACTCCGTCGAGACCCTGACGGGTCCCGACGACGACCACCACGTCACCGGCCGCGAAGCGGAAGGAGGGCTCGGGGGAGACGTTGACGTCTCCGTGACGCAGCACCGCCACGATCGAGGCGCCGGTGCGGGTACGCGCCCTGGTGTCACCCAGCTTCCGGCCGACGTACTTCGAGCCGGCGGGGATGGCGACCTGTTCGGTGAGCAGACCGGCGGCCTGCTCCCGCAGCCCGGAGAGCTGACCCAGCATCAGCGACGCGCCGAGGATGTCGGCCAGCGCCTCCGCCTCGTCGTCGGTCAGCGGGATGTCGTACTGGCCCGCGTCCGGGTCGTCCGGGTCGTACAAAACGAGGTCACGACGGCCGTTGCGGTGGGACACCACGCCGAGCCGACGTCCGGATTCCGTCATCAGGTCGTGACGTACGCCGATTCCCGGTAGGGCAGTCTGTTCGACACGTACTCGCACCGGGCAAGGCTACCCCCTGGGGGAGGGGCCCATGATCCAGCCGATGACCAGGCGGTTGCCGGCGCTGCTGTTGGCGCCCGTGCTGGCCGGTTGTTCGGTCGGCGACGTCCGCCGGGACCCGCCGGTCCGCACCGCCGCGCCGCCCGCGACAAGCGCGGGTGCGCGACCCGGCCCGGCCGAGGTCACCGAGACCCGCGCCGCCCAGGTGGCCGTCGGCAAGGGGTACGACCCTCCGTTCGTCGAGTTCGTCGACGTCGCGCTCGGGTACGCGCTGTTCGCCTCCTGCGGTGAGCGGCCAGCGGGCCGGGACTGCCCGGCCCTGCTCTACGCCACGACCGACGGCGGGCGCACCTGGCGGAAGCTGCGGCACCCGCGCCCGGTGGCGAAGGGCCAGCAGATGTACACGGCCTCCGGGCTGCTGACGCTGTGGAGCGAGCCGCACGGCTGGTGGACCTCGATCGACGGTGGCGGCACCTTCCGGCACACCCCGGGTGAGAAGGAGCCGGCCGAGTGGCGGGCCACCCTGGGCCGGTTCCAGATCGACCAGGAGACCGATCGGGTGGGCCGGTGGGAGGGTCACGGGCTGCGCCCGCTGCCGGTCCAGCCGGAGCTGCCCGCGCTCAACACCGTCACCGAGCGGCACGGGGTGCTGGTGGCGGCGGGCGCGCGCGACGGCAGGGCGTACGCGGCGATCTCGACGGACCAGGGTCGGAGCTGGCGGACGACTGACGTGCCGGCGCCCGACGGCGCGGTGGAGCTGGTGTGGGCGCGGAACGCGCCGGACGGCGACCTGTGGCTGGTGGGCGACCGGGGTGATCGGAGGTCGTTCCCGGCGTTGTGGCGGTGGGCCGACGGATGGCAGGCGGTACGGGCGGAGGGGCACCCGGAGCGGGCCCACTCGGTCGTGCCGCTCGGCGGCGGGCTGCTCGCCACGAACGGTCCGGGCGGCGCCGGGGTGGTGGTGGAGGGGCGGTACGAGTACCTGCCGTGGCCGGTGGCCGACGTCCACAACCTGGTGATGCTCGCTGACGGCGGGCTGGCCGCGGTCGCCCCGGACGAGGTGCTGCTCGGGGTCGGGCGGCATGCCGAACGCCGGTGGGTGAAGGTGGTCCTCGTCGCCGGGTGACTCAGCTCACACCGCTAAGGTTGAGCGGAATAGGCTCAACTCTGGGAACGTCCGTACCAGTGGACACGCCGATTCCGGGGGAGCCCATGAACACCGAACGTCTCACCACCAAGAGCCGCGAGACCATCACCGGCGCCGTCGCGCAGGCCAACCAGCGCGGCCACGCCACCGTGGAGCCCTGGCACCTGCTGCTGGCCCTGCTGGACACCGACGGCTCGACCGCCGCCCTGCTGCGCGCCGTCGGGGCCGACCCGGCCGAGCTGCGCCGGGTCGCCCAGCGCTCGGTCGACGCCCTGCCCGCCGCGCGCGGCTCCAGCATCGCCGAGCCCACCCTGGCCCGCGAGTTCGTCAACGCGATCGGCGCCGCCGAGCAGATCGCCCGGCCGCTCGGCGACGAGTACACCTCCACCGAGCACCTGCTCGCCGGCCTGGCCCGGGTGGGCGGCGCGGTGTCCGGCGCGCTGAAGTCGGCCGGGGCGACCGAGGAGACCCTGGTCGCCGCGTTCCCCACGGTGCGCGGCGGCGACCGGCGGGTGACCACCGCCGACCCGGAGCAGACGTACCAGGCCCTGACCAAGTACGGCGTCGACCTGACCGCCAGCGCCCGGGACGGCAAGATCGACCCGGTGATCGGCCGGGACTCGGAGATCCGCCGGGTGATCCAGGTGCTGTCCCGGCGGACCAAGAACAACCCGGTGCTGATCGGTGAGCCGGGCGTCGGCAAGACCGCCATCGTCGAGGGCCTGGCCCAGCGGATCGTCGCCGGCGACGTGCCCGAGTCGCTGCGGGACAAGAAGCTGGTCTCGCTGGACCTCGGCGCGATGGTCGCCGGCGCGCAGTACCGGGGTCAGTTCGAGGAGCGGCTCAAGTCCGTCCTGGAGGAGATCAAGAACTCCGACGGGCAGGTCATCACGTTCCTCGACGAGCTGCACACCGTGGTCGGCGCGGGCAAGGGCGAGGGCTCGATGGACGCCGGCAACATGCTCAAGCCGATGCTGGCCCGCGGCGAGCTGCGGATGGTCGGCGCGACCACGCTGGACGAGTACCGCGAGCACATCGAGAAGGATCCGGCCCTGGAGCGCCGCTTCCAGCCGGTGCTGGTCGGCGAGCCGACCATCGAGGACACCATCGGCATCCTGCGCGGCCTCAAGGAGCGCTACGAGGTGCACCACGGCGTACGGATCACCGACGCCGCCCTGGTCGCCGCCGCCACCCTCTCCGACCGCTACATCACCGACCGGTTCCTGCCGGACAAGGCGATCGACCTGGTCGACGAGTCCGCGTCCCGGCTCCGGATGGAGATCGACTCCCGTCCGGTCGAGGTCGACGAGATCGAGCGGGCGGTACGCCGGCTGGAGATCGAGGAGATGGCGCTGGCCAAGGAGCCGGACGCCGCCTCCGCCGAGCGGCTGGAACGGCTGCGCAAGGAGCTGGCCGACAAGCGCGAGCAGCTCACCGTGCTCTCCGAGCGCTGGCAGTTGGAGAAGAGCCACATCACCCGGCTGTCCACCGCCAAGGAGGAGCTGGAGCGCCTCGGCGGCGAGGCCGAGCGGGCCGAGCGGGACGGCGAGCTGGAGCGCGCCGCCGAGCTGCGCTACGGCCGCATCCCGGCCCTCAACGCCGACCTGGCCCGGGCGGAGGAGGAGCTGGCCCGGCTCCAGGCCGACGGCGCCATGCTCAAGGAGGAGGTCGGCGCGGACGACATCGCCTCGGTGGTCGCCTCGTGGACCGGCATCCCGGCCGGTCGCCTGCTGGAGGGTGAGACGGCGAAGCTGCTCCGGATGGAGGAGTCGCTGCGCGGCCGCGTGGTCGGCCAGCCCGAGGCGGTGGGCGCGGTCTCCGACGCGGTCCGCCGGGCCCGGGCGGGTGTCGCCGACCCGGACCGCCCCACGGGCAGCTTCCTCTTCCTCGGCCCGACCGGCGTCGGCAAGACCGAGCTGGCCAAGGCGCTCGCCGAGTTCCTGTTCGACGACGAGCGGGCGATGGTCCGCATCGACATGAGCGAGTACGGCGAGAAGCACTCGGTGGCCCGGCTGGTCGGCGCCCCGCCCGGCTACGTCGGCTACGAGGAGGGCGGCCAGCTCACCGAGGCGGTGCGCCGCCGGCCGTACTCGGTGATCCTGCTGGACGAGGTGGAGAAGGCCCACCCGGACGTCTTCGACATCCTGCTCCAGGTGCTCGACGACGGGCGGCTCACCGACGGCCAGGGCCGTACGGTGGACTTCCGCAACGCGATCCTGATCCTCACCTCCAACCTGGGGTCGTCGGTGATCGGTGACCTGACGCTGGCCGAGGAGCAGCGCCGCGAGGGCGTCCTGGCGGTGGTCCGGTCGCACTTCAAGCCGGAGTTCCTCAACCGCCTCGACGACATCGTGGTGTTCGCCGCGCTGCGTGGTGACGACCTGCGGGCCATCGTGGACATCCAGCTGGAGCGGCTGCGTCGCCGGCTGGCCGACCGCCGGCTGGGCCTGGAGATCACCGAGCCGGCCCGGGGCTGGCTGGCCGAGCACGGGTACGACCCGATCTACGGCGCGCGCCCGCTGCGCCGCCTGGTCCAGTCCGCCATCGGCGACCAGTTGGCCAAGGCCCTGCTGGCCGGCGAGATCCGCGACGGCGACCTCGTCCAGGTGGACCTCTCCGACACCAAGCAGACCCTGAACGTCCACCGAGCCTGATCCCGGATCCGCTGCGTTGATCATGGGGTTGCCGTGCCGATCCGCTCTGGAGCACGGCAACCTCGTGATCAACAGGGTGGGTGGGGGTGCGGCGGGGAAGTAGGAGGGGCATGTTCGGGATGGGGAAGAAGAAGGTCGGGCGGGACGTCGAGCTGTTGGCGGGGGCGGAGACGGTGGCGTTCGGGCCGGTGGGGATCGCCGGCACGACGCTGCCGGTGACCGAGGCGTACCGGCGGGTGGAGGCGGCGCTCGCCGACCACCCCGAGGACGTCCGCGAGCGGCTCGTCCGCCTGCTCGACGAGGGCTCCCCGGCCGGCAAGGTCTACGCGGCCACCCTGCTCGAACGCCTCGACCCGGCCGCGGGCCGGCGGGCCTGGGAGACGCTGCGCGAGGACACCGCCGAGTTCGGCACCTTCACCGGCTGCGTCATGGGCCGGACCACCCTGCGCGAGTACGCCACCGACCGCCACACCGGAGCGTGACCCCTCCGCTGGCCCATTACCTCCGGTAGTCGGTTCGTCACCTGAAGACGCCAGGTTTCCCCAGGTGCGCGGGGTTGTTACCGTCTCCGCCGACGTACCTGGGGAGGTTGTCGGTGAACGGTTCGGTGGCGTATGTGCTGGCGGCGGTGGGTTGTCTCGTCGGCGTGGCCGGGGTGGTGGTCGCCGTCGTGGCCCTGCGCCGCTCCCGGTCCCGCCCGCCGGCCGCCAAGGCTCCGGAGGACCCGCTGCGGGACCGCGACTCGGACGCGCTGCGCGGCGACCCGCGCCGCCTGAAGCCCGGCGACATCGTCGAGATCCGGGGCGTGTCGTTCGCCGTGCGCGGCACGATCCGCCTGGTCGAGGGCGGCTGGAGCTGGGCCGAGCACCTGCTCGACGATGCCGGTGAGGTCCGCCGGTGGCTGTCGGTGGAGGAGGACCCGGAGCTGGAACTGGTGCTGTGGGCGGCCGAGCCGGGCGCGACGGTCACCCCGGGGGCGCCCACCCTCGACTTCGACGGCCGCCGCTACAGCTGGAACGAGTCGGGTCAGGCGCGGTACACCGCCGTCGGCACCACCGGCCTGGACCCGAGCGGCACCATGCGCTACCACGACTACCAGGCGTCCGGCGGTGCGCGGCTCTCCTTCGAGGCGTACGGCGAGGCGGGCTGGGAGGTGGCCCGGGGCGAGAAGCTGCACCGGGCCGAGGTGATGATCTACCCGCAGGCAGAGGTGGGCTGAGTGCTCGTCACCCTGCACACCCCGTACGTCGACACCAGCGCCGCCGAGCTGAGCCTCGCCCTGGACGACGAGGAGCGGCCCGCGCTGCACGTGCTCGACCTCGACCTGCCCGGTGCGGTGCGGCTGCGGCTACGGCTGCTCGGGGCCTCCCACCAGGTGGTGGTGCGCGCGTCCGGCACCACGCTGACCGAGACGGTGGCCTGCCTGCCCGGCCGCAGTCCCGACCTGCCCGGAGCGCTGCACGACGAGCGCACCGGTTACCGGTTCACCGCCGCCGTGCTGCGTCCCGACGGCGACGGTCTGGCCGAGCGGGTGGCCCGGCTCCGCGCCGAGCTGGCCGACGACCCGTACGCGCTGGTCGGCGTCTTCCCCGGTGACGTGGACGCGGTGACCGCCCTGTCGGTGCGTCCCGACCCGCCCGACGGCACCCTCCGCTGGCGCACCTGGCACGCGTACCCCCAGACCAACGAACTGGTCCTGACCGAAACGGTGGTGGCCCTGCGATGACGTACCGACGCTGGTTCCTGGTGGGTGTGGTGTTCGCCGTGATCGGCGCGCTGATCGCCGCGTTCGCCATCTTCTACGGCAACTTCTCGCCGCGCGGGTTCGTCGAGGACCGCTACCGCCGGGCCGCCGCGCAGGACATCGGCTCGGACGCGGTCGCGTTCACCAGCACCAAGAACCCGAGCACGGTGGCGCAGGAGGTCAGCGACGCCTGGAAGCCGGCCGACCAGTACGTCGACGGCAGCGGCGTGTACCTGCGTTACGACGACGACTCGGTGGTGATCCTGCCGCTCGCCGCCGGCTCGCTGATCCTGCTGGAACGACTGAACACCGCGTACCCGCGCTACCACTCCACGGTCGGCAGCCACTGGGGTTGGGGGCGGGGGAACACCGTCCGGGGCGGCGGCCCCGGCAGCGGCAAGTAGACCCGGGCCCGCCCCACCGAACGAATCCCCTGGAGCATCCCTGTGCAGACCCTCGTCACCGACCTGTTGGTCACCCTCGCCTACGGCGTGGTCGGCATCGTCCTCATGGGCATCGGCTACGTCCTGGTCGACGTGGCCACCCCCGGCAAGCTCCACGAGCTGATCTGGAACGAGCGCAACCGCAACGCCGCGCTGCTGCTCGCCTCCAACCTGGCCGGCGTGGGCGTCATCGTGGTCGCCGCGATCGCCGCCAGCGAGGACGACTTCGTGCTCGGACTGGTCGGCGCGGCCGCGTACGGGATCCTCGGCCTGGTCATCATGGCCGCCGGGTTCCTGCTGCTCGACGCCGCCACCCCCGGGCGGCTGGGGGAGATCCTGGTGGACCCGGAGCCGCACCCGGCGGTCTGGGTGTCGGCCGTCGTCCACCTCGCCTCCGGCGCGATCATCGCCGCCGCGATCAGCTGATGGCCGACGCGAAGAACGCCCTGGGCTGGGGTATCGGTCTCCTGGTGCTGGCCGGCGTCGTCGTCGGGATCTCGGTCACCGGGAACGACGGCGACGGCACCGCCGTCCTGCCGCCCACCGCCACCCAGCGCACCGACACCGTGCCGATCCTGCGCAGCGCCTTCGAGAGTCAGGGCGTCTGCTACGGCTGGCGGTTGACCCGTGGGTACGGCGGCGATCCGATCAGCGTCGGCTCCAACCTCGGTGACGGGATCCCGGCGGCGGAGGACCCGCGCTGCCCGCGCTGGGTCGAGGTGGTCGGCCGGGTCACCTACACCCTGGAGAGCAGCGAGGCCGACGACCGCGCCACGGTGGATGTCGACGGATCGGCGGACTTCCCGGCCACCGACCTGATCCTGATCGAGCGGGGACTGGAGCGGTTCGACCTGGCCCCCGACGCGTTCGTCGACGACCCGGGATGGGCGGTCACCCGGGCCGCCGTCACCCTGCCGCTGCTGGTCGCCGAGCGGGGCAGGGCCGAGTTCGCGCCGGTCGCCACCGCCGCGCCGGCCGCCCCGCCGGCGCCGCTCGCCGACGCCGGCAGCGACCTGTGGCGGGACCGCCGGGGCTGGCTGATCGGCGCGGCGGTGCTGCTGCTGATCACCGCGCTGCTGGTCACCGTCGGCCTGGTGCAGCGCCGCCGGCAGCGGGCCGCGCCGCCCGCCGTCCCGGTGCACCGCGCCGGGAAGGACCCGTCGAGGCGTACGCCGGAGCGGGCGTGACCGTCGACGCGCCGGCCCGGTGGCGGCTGGCCCGCGCCACCGTGCTGGCCGCGGTCTTCGTGTGCGCGGCCTGCGGGCTGGTGTACGAGCTGGCCCTGGTCGCGCTCGGCAGCTACCTGATCGGCGACACGGTCGGGCAGGCGTCGATCGTGCTCGGGGTGATGGTCTTCGCGATGGGGGTCGGGGCGCTGGCCGCGAAGCCGTTGCAGTCCCGGGCCGCCGCCGCGTTCGCCGCGGTCGAACTGGTCCTGGCGCTGCTCGGCGGCCTTTCCGTACTCGGCCTGTACGCCGCGTTCGCCTGGCTGGACCTCTACGGCCCGGCGCTGGTGGCGACGGCGTTCGTGCTGGGCCTGCTGATCGGCGCGGAGATTCCGCTGCTGATGGTGCTGCTGCAACGGATCCGCGAGCAGTCCGCCGGCAGCGCGGTGGCGGACCTCTTCGCCGCCGACTACGTCGGCGCGCTGCTCGGCGGCCTGGCCTTCCCGTTCCTGCTGCTGCCGATCTTCGGCCAGCTCAAGGGCGCCCTGGTGGTCGGTGCGGTGAACGCCGTCGCCGGGGTCGCCCTGGTCTTCACCGTCTTCCGCCGGGAGCTGAGCCGGCGGGCACGCGTCGCGCTCACCGCCGGCTCCGTCGTGGTGGCGCTCTGCCTGGGGTACGCGTGGCTGACCGCCCGCGACTTCGAGGTGACCACCCGGCAGCAGTTGTACCGCGATCCGGTGGTGCACGCCGAACGCAGCCGCTACCAGGAGATCGTGCTCACCCGCTCGGTCGCCGAGCCGGGCCGGACCGGCGCCACCGACCTGCGGTTGTTCCTCAACGGTGACCTCCAGTTCTCCTCGGTGGACGAGTACCGCTACCACGAGGCGCTGGTGCACCCGGTGCTGAACGGAACGCGCGGCGAGGTGCTGGTGCTCGGCGCCGGCGACGGGCTGGCCGTCCGGGAACTGCTGCGCTACCCGGACATCCGCCGGATCACCGTGGTGGACCTCGACCCGGCCGTGGTGGCGCTGGCCCGCGCCGAGCCGCAACTGCGCCGGCTCAACGCCGGGGCGCTCGACGACCCCCGGGTACGCGTGGTGCACGCCGACGCGTTCGGCTGGCTGCGTACCGCCACCGACCGGTTCGACGCGGTGGTGGCGGACCTGCCGGACCCGGACGAGACGGCCACCGCGAAGCTCTACACGGTCGAGTTCTACGCGCTGGTGAAACGGGTGCTCGCCGAGGCCGGGCGGCTGGTGGTGCAGTCCGGTTCCCCGTACTTCGCGCCCCGGTCGTACTGGTCGATCGAGGCGTCGCTGCGGGAGGCCGGGTTCGCGGTCACGCCGTACCACGTGGACGTGCCCTCCTTCGGCGACTGGGGCTTCCTGCTCGCCGCCCCGGGTAGCGCGCCGCCCGTCCTGACGCTGCCGCCCGACGCGCCGGCGCTGCGCTTCCTGGACGCGGACACCCTGGCCGCCGCCGGTGCGTTCCCGGCCGACCGGGACCGGGTGGACGTGTCGGCCTCGACGCTGCTGCGGCCCCGGGTGCTGGAGTACGCGCGCACGGAGTGGCGCGGCTACTGAGGCGGCCGTTTCGGCGGGTCCGCCCGTCTCGACCTGCCTCGGTGGCCGGAAGTCGATACGGTGTCACCGCGATCTAGGGAAGGAGAATCGTGGTCGATCCCCACCACAACGCACCAGCTCGGGTACGCCCGCGCGAGGTGACCATTTCCAGCTACCTGCTCATGTTCTACGCCGCCCTGGCGCTGCTCGGGCTGATCGTCGCGCTCACCACCATCGGTACCGTCCAGGATGTCTATTCGGATGCCTACGCCGGCAGCGACATGGAAGGTACTGAAGGGGTCATCGCCGTCGTCGGCATCGGTGCCGGTGTAGTCAGCCTGCTCTTCGCCATCGGCTTGGTGGTGCTGGCCCTGCTCAACATGCGGGGCAAGAACGGCGCCCGCATCACCACCTGGGTGGTCGGCGGCATCGCGCTCTGCTGCACCGGCTTCGGCCTGCTCGGCAGCTCGCTGGGCAACTCGATGGGTGGCCAGACGTCGGGCGACGTGCCGAGCCAGGAGGAGATCCAGCGGCGGGTCGAGGACGCCCTGCCGTCCTGGTACGGGCCGGTCAACACGCTGCTCGGGGTGCTGAGCGTCCTGGCGCTGCTGGCGGCGCTGATCCTGTTGGCCCTGCCGAAGGCCAACGAGTTCTTCCGCAAGCAGCAGCAGGGCTGGGAGCCGCCGGTTCCCGGCGCGTCCTACCCGGGCCACCCGCAGGCATCCGGCGAGCCGGGCTACCCGCAGACCCCGGGCTACCCGCAGTCCTCCGGGGAACCCGGTTACCCGCCGCCGCCCGGCCAGCCGGGCACCGGCTCCGCCTCCGGCGGCCCGGAGCAGCCCGGTACGGACCGCCCCGGTCAGAACCCGCCGCCGGTGAGTTGACGCACCGGTAACGGCGACGCCGACGGTCCCTCCGAGTAGGTTGCATCCACACCTACCGGAGGGACTCGTCGTGTCGTACCCCGATCAGGCACCGGCCCGTCGACCGGCGGTGGTGACCCTCGCCGTCGCCCTGCTCGCGGTGATGGCGGTGGCCGCGCTCGGGTACGCCGTCGCCGGCCTGCTCACCATCGCCGGCACCGTCGACGCCCTCCGGTCGGCCGCCGCCGGCACCTCCGCCCGCCCCGACGACGTCGACGGCGTGGTCGCCCTGCTGTGGATCTCCGGGGTTGCCTCGGCGGTGGTCAGCGTGCTGGCCGCGCTGCTGCTCGTCGGTCTGGCCGTCGGCCTGCGCGCCGGGCGGCCGGGTGCCCGGGTGGGCACCTGGGTGGTGGCCGGTCTGGGCATGCTGCTCGGCTGCTGCTCCCTCGCCGTGCAGGCCGGCCAGCGGCTGGTCCCGCTGCGACTGGGTGAGGACGAGCGGGGTGCCGCCGAGGTGATCGCCCTCGTCGCCGACGCGTACCCGGGCTGGTGGATCCCGCTCGGCGCGGGGCTTTCGGTGGGCCAGGTGCTCGGCTACGTTGTGGTGGCCGTACTGCTGGCGCTGCCGGCGGCCAACACGTGGTTCCGCCGGCGTCCGGCCACCCAGCCCGCCCCGTACGCCTACCCGCAGCCCCCGGGGACGCCGCCCGCGCCCCCGTACCCGCCGAGGTGAGGACCAGCCCGTGCCGCTCGACCAGCCGACCACCGAGCGACGGGCGTTGATCACCGGGGCGACCGCCGGCATCGGTGCGGCGTTCGCCCGCCGGCTGGCCGCCGACGGCTGGCACCTGGTGCTGGTCGCCCGGGACGCCACCCGACTCGACGAACACGCGGCCGAGCTGACCGCCCGGCACGGTCACCAGGTGGAGACCCTTCCCGCCGATCTGTCCACCGACGACGGCTGCGCGGTGGTGGAACGGCGGCTCGCCGACGGGTCCCCGGTGGAACTGGTGGTCAACAACGCGGGCATCAGCCTGAACAAGCCGTTCCTCCGGTCGACCGTCGAGGACGAGGCACGACTGCTGCGGTTGAACGTGCACGCGGTCATGCGGTTGACCCTCGCGGCCCTGCGTACGATGACCGAACGGCGCCACGGGGCAGTGATAAATGTCTCTTCGGTTGCGGGATTCGGGGCGGTCATGCCGGGCTCGACATACTCCGCCAGCAAGGCCTGGGTCACCAACTTCAGTGAGTCCGTCGGCCAGTCCGCCCGCCCCTTCGGCGTACGCGTGATGGCGCTGTGCCCCGGTTACACCCGCACCGAATTCCACTCGCGAGCCGGCATCGACATGTCGAAGACTCCCGAGTGGATGTGGCTGCGAGCCGACGACGTGGTCGACGAAGCCCTTCGTGACCTGCGGAAAGGCAAGCTGGTCAGCATTCCGGCCTGGAAGTACAAGCTCGCCGTGGCGGGCCTGCGGCACGCGCCCCGGCGGCTGCTCGACGTGGTGTCCCGGGACACCCGCGGCCGGATCGGCCGGGACGAGCGCTGACCCACCGGCTCCCGGAGCCGGCGGTCCGATCCCTTCCGCCGGTGGCCCGACACGCGGACCGCAGTCGCGCAGCGTAGCCGTCCATCGCCACTCATCTCATCGCCCGCAGGGCTGACCCGGGTGGACCCCACACCCGGCTCCCAGCGTCGAGCAGTACGCTCTATCGCCATGGGGGCCCACGACGACCTGCGTAAATTCATTAGCGACCTGGCTGTGGTGCACGGCCGTGTGGTGCTCTCCTCGGGCCGCGAGGCGGAGTGGTACGTCGATCTGCGGCGCGTCACGCTCCATCACCAGGCGGCACCACTGGTCGGTCAGGTGATGCGTGACCTGACCGCAGACTGGGCATACGACGCGGTGGGTGGCCTGACCCTGGGCGCCGATCCGGTCGCCGTCTCGATGCTGCACGCGGCGTCCGGGACGGACCGTCCACTGGACGCCTTCGTGGTCCGCAAGGCGGGTAAGGCGCACGGCCTGCAACGCCGGATCGAGGGCCCGGACGTGGCCGGGCGGCGGGTTCTGGCGGTGGAGGACACCTCCACCACCGGCGGAAGCGTGTTGACCGCGGTCGAAGCCCTTCGTGAGGCCGGGGCCGAGGTGGTGGGTGTGGCGGTTATTGTTGATCGAGGCGCCGGCGACGCGGTGCGAGCCGCCGGATTGCCGTATCGGGCGGCCTATACGTTGGCTGACCTCGGCCTTGTGGCCTAAAAGTTTACCGATTCGGATCTGCTGATATGCAGGCGGATCGATGCTCATGGTGGAAGGATGGATTTCGTGGGAACTGCGTTGGCTGAAATGACCATGCCTCAGATCTCGCCGCTTGCCGGCGAGCCGATCGAACGTGCCGATGCCGAGCGTCTCGCGGGGGTCCTCAAGGCCCTCGCGGATCCCGCTCGACTGCGGCTGCTCAGCCTGATCCAGTCGGCCCCCGAGGGCGAGGCGTGCGTCTGTGACCTGACCGCACCGCTCGGCCTCTCCCAGCCGACGGTCAGCCACCACCTGCGTATCCTCACCGAGGCCGGCTTGCTGGAGCGGGAGAAGCGTGGGGTCTGGGCCTACTACCGGCTGGTGCCGTCGGCGATCGCCACGATCGCCGATCTGCTCACCCCGCCGCGCAAGCGTGCCACCAAGAAGGCGCGCTGACCCGTACCGATCGTCCGGTGTCCTTCCCGTCGGGGACGGCACCGGACGGCCGGCCGGGCCGCTGATCCCGCGCGGCTCCCGCCGTGTGGTCGGTGCCCGCGCCCGCGGTCAGTGCTTGCCGTAGTGCTCCCGGGTCTCCCGGATGGCCTCCTCGGCGGCGGCCCGCTCCTGCGGTGTGGTGCCGCGTCGTGCGGCCAGCCACGCCCGGAGCAGTTCCACCGCGATCGGGATCACCGAGATCCCCACGATCGCGATGAGGATGAACTCGATGTTCGCCTTGACGAACGGGATCTGGCCGAGGAAATAGCCGAGCACCGTCACGCCGGTGCCCCAGAGGATGCCGCCGATCACGTTGTAGGTGACGAACGTGCGGTAGTTCATCCGGCTGACCCCGGCCACGATCGGCGTGAACGTCCGCACGATCGGCACGAAGCGGGCCAGCACGATCGACCGGGCGCCGTACTTCTCGAAGAAGTCGTGTGCCTTCAGCACGTTCTCCTGCTTGAACAGTCGCGAGTTCGGCCGGCGGAACAGCGCCGGGCCGACCTTGCGGCCGAACGCGTACCCGACCTGGTCGCCGGCGATGGCCGCGATGGTGATGAGCAGGCAGACCAGCCACAACGGGTAGGTGATGTACTTCCCGTCGGCGACCAGCAGGCCCGCCGTGAAGAGCAGCGAGTCGCCGGGCAGGAAGAACCCGATCAGCAGGCCGGACTCGGCGAAGACGATCACCAGAATGCCGATCAGCCCGAACGTGGAGATCAACACCTCTGGATCGAGCCAGTCCGGCCCCAGGGCCAGGGTGGTGGTGGGCGTCGACACGAGGTGACCTCCGATGGCTGCCGGTCCGGAACGGAACGTCCGTAGTCTAGGTGCCCGTACCCGGCCCCGGTGCTCGACGGCGCAGGGCGCTCACAGGCGGGGGTCGACCGGTTCCGACTCGCAGGCGAGGATGGCGAAGACCAGCTCGTGGCGGCGCCACACCGGGGCGCCGGCGACCACGGCGTCCAGGGCCGCCAGGCCCAGGCCGTGCTCGCGCAGGGCCAACCCCCGCTTGCGGCCCAGCGAACGACGACGCAGCGCGGTGAGCTGCGCCGGCTCGGTGTAACCCGGCCCGTAGATGATCCGCAGGTACTCCCGTCCCCGGCACTTGATGCCCGGCTGGAGCAGGGAACCCCGCTCGGAGCGAGCGGCCGGCCCGGCGTACGGCTTGACCACCATGCCCTCGCCGCCGGCCCCGGTGAGGTCCAGCCACCACCGGGTGGCCGCCGCCTCGGCGGCCGGATCGGACAGGTCCACCACCTGCCGCCGGGTCGGGGTGAAGAACTCCGGGTCGGCGGCGCACAGCCGGTCGGCCAGGTCCAGGTGCCAGCCGTGGTCCCGGTCGGCGTAGCTCGCCGTCGCCCCGGCCAGCACCGCGAACGGCGCGAGCGTCACCCCGCGCAGCCCGTCGGTCGGCCCGACGTACGCCCGGTACGCCGCCGTGTAGGCCACGATCTCGTCCCGCCGCCGGGCCGTGGCGTCCCGCAGCGCACCCAGGTCCAGCCCCCGGCCGACGGCGGCGTCCAACACGTCCAGCGCCGCCGGCAGCGCGGCCCGGCCGGCCGCGCCGACCCCCGCGTACTGCTCGCGGATCAGGCCGCCGGCCTTGGCCGACCACGGCAGCAGCTCGGTGTCGAGCAGCAGCCAGTCGGTGTCCAGCTCGGTCCACAGCCCGGCCGCGTCGACCGCCGCGCGGACCCGGGCCAGCAGTTCGGTGTCGAGCGGCTCGCCGAAGAACGGCCGGCCGGTACGCGTGTGCACCACCCCGCCGCCGAACGGACCGGCCGGCTCGCGGCCGACCAGCACCACCGCCCGGGAGCCCATGTGCTTCTCCTCGCAGACCACCCGGTCCACGCCGGCCGCCCGGTAGTCGGCGAACGCCTGCGCCGGGTGCTCCAGGAACCCGTCCAGGGTGGACGTCGAGCATGGCGCCATGGTCGGCGGCAGCCACACCAGGCGGGCCGGGTCGACCGCGAAGCGGCTCAGCACCTCCAGCGCGGCGGCGGCGTTCTCCGCCGGCACGGTCAGCGACCCGTACGGGTGCTCGACGTGCCGCCGGCCGGTCACGTCGGTCAGCTCCAGCACCTCGTCGGGGCGGGCCGGCGCGGCGGTCAGCGGACGAACCGGGGCGTACCACTCGCGCTCCGCCGGCACCGCCACCAACTCCCGCTCCGGGTAGCGCAGCGCGGTGAGCCGACCGCCGAACACGCAGCCGGTGTCGACGCAGATGGTGTTGTTCACCCACTCCGGCTCGGGAGTCGGCGTGTGCCCGTACACCACCGTCGCCGCACCCCGGTATTCCCGGGCCCACGGGTAGCGCACCGGCAGCCCGTACTCGTCGGTCTCGCCGGTGGTCTCCCCGTACAGCGCGAA
This sequence comes from Micromonospora endolithica, assembly GCF_003626595.1. Classification (GTDB taxonomy): domain Bacteria; phylum Actinomycetota; class Actinomycetes; order Mycobacteriales; family Micromonosporaceae; genus Micromonospora; species Micromonospora endolithica. The sequence continues at coordinate 407,550 of NZ_RBAK01000005.1, forward strand.
CGAGCGGACCCGGCCGGACGCACGGCCGTGGTAGGCCTCCTTCAGCCCGGCGTGCGCGACCACCAGCCGGCCGCCGTCCAGCACGAAGTGGCTGGTCAGGCCGTCCACGAAGGTCGCCACGTCGGCCACGAACCCGTCCGGCTCGGCGGCCAGCTGCGCCATTGTCTCGGCCAGGCCGTGGGTCAACCGCACGTTCCGGCCGCGCAGCCTGCGCAGCAGCTTCTGCTCGTGGTTTCCGGGCACGCAGAGCGCGTGCCCGGCCGCGACCATGCCCATCACCAGGCGGAGCACCCCGGGGGAGTCCGGGCCGCGGTCCACCAGGTCACCGACGAAGACGGCGGTACGCCCCGACGGGTGCGTCGCGTCGACCGGACGCCCCGCGTCGTCGCGGTGCAGCGCCCAGCCCAGCCGGGTCAGCAGCGTCTCCAACTCGGCGCGGCAACCGTGCACGTCACCGACGATGTCGAACGGCCCGGTCAGCTCCCTCCGGTCGTTGAACAGCTTCTCGTAACGGACCTCGGCGGCGTCGATCTCGGCGACCCCACGCAGCACGTGCACCTTGCGGAAACCCTCCCGGGCCAGCTGCCCGTACGTGCGGCGCAGGTCCCGGGACATCCGGGCCAGCACCGGACGGCCGAAGGTGCGGTCGGCGCGCTCCTCGGTCCGCTCCCAGGCCAGCACCTCCGGCACGTCGAGCACGATCGCCACCGGCAGCACGTCGTGCTCGCGGGCCACCCGCACCAGGCCGGCGCGGGCGTGCGGCTGGAGGTTGGTGGCGTCCACCACGGTCAACCGGCCGGCGCGCAGCCGCTTGCCGGCCACGTAGTGCAGCACGTCGAACGCCTCGGCGGAGGCGGACTGGTCGTTTTCGTCGTCGGCGACCATCGCGCGGAAGGCGTCCGAGGACAGCACCTGGGTGGACGCGAAGTGGCGGCGGGCGAACGTGGACTTGCCGGAGCCGGAGATGCCGACCAGCGCCACCAGGGCCAGCTCCGGGATGTCGAGACTGGTCATCGGGTCACCTCCGTCCGGGTCAGCACGGCCAACTGGGTCGGCGCGCCGAGATCCGGGTCCTCGTCGCCGACCCCGCGGATCACCGCCGTGTAGCCGTACGTCGTCGTCACCCGCGCCACCCAGGCGGCGAACTCGGCACGGGTCCACTCGAAGCGGTGGTCGGGGTGCCGGAACCGACCGGGGGGCAGTCCCTCGTAGCGCACGTTGTACTCCACGTTCGGCGTGGTCACCACGACCGTCCCCGGTCGGGCGTGACCGAGGACGGCGTCCTCCAGCGCGGGCAGGCGCGGCGGGTCCAGGTGCTCCACGACCTCCATCAGCACCGCCGCGTCGTAACCGCGCAGCCGGTCGTCCCGGTAGGTCAGCGCGGACTGCCACAGCCGGATCCGGTCCCGCTGCCGCTCCGGCAGCCGGTCCAGGCGCAGCCGCCGGGCGGCCAGGGCCAGCGCGTGGGTGGACACGTCCGTGCCCACGATCTCGGTGAACCGCCGGTCCCCGGCCAGCGCCGTGAGCAGCGCACCGGCACCGCAGCCCAGGTCCAGCACCCGGCTCGCGCCGCACTCGGCCAGCGCGGCGAGCACCGCCTCCCGCCGGCGTACGGCCAGTGACGGCACGCGGACCGCGTCCCCGCCGGCGGTCTCGTCCACCGCGTCCGGATCCGCGGCGGCCGGCTCGTCGGTCAGCCGCTGCTCCGCCAGCCGGGCCAGCGCCTGACCGGCGAGCGCGCGCCGGTGCGCCAGGTAACGGCGGCTGATCAGACCCCGTTCCGGGTGGTCGGCCAGCCAACCCGCCCCGGCCCGGAGCAGCTTGTCCACCTCGTCCGGCGCCACCCAGTAGTGCTTGGCGTCGTCCAACACCGGCAGCAGCACGTACAGGTGGTTGAGGGCGTCGGCGACCCGTACGGTGCCGGTCAGCGTCAGGTCCACGTAACGGCTGTCGCCCCACTCCGGGTGCCGCTCGTCGAGCGGCAGCGGAACGGCCCGCACCGCCCAGCCCAGCGGTGTGAACAGCCGCACGGCGACGTCCGCGCCGCCCCGGCAGCGCAGCACCGGTACCCGTACCTCCAGCGGGATCGGGGTGGCCGCCAGCTCCGGGCGGTCCCGGGACTCCCCCCGCAGGGCCGACCGGTACACCTTGGACAGTGCCGAGGAGAGCAGGCTGGACGCCGCGTAGGGGCGGTCGTTGACGTACCGGGAGAGGGTGAAGCTCTCCGGGGTCGCGGCCGGTCGCCGGCCGCGACCCCGCGCGCCGGCCAGCCGCTGCGGATCCACGTCCAGCAGCAGGGCGGCGGTGCAGCGCTGCTCGTGCGCCTCGGGATAGAACACGTGCGCGGTGCCGACCGGCACGTCGAAGGCGTGCGCGCGGTCGGGATGCTTGACCAGCAGGTGACCGAGGTCGGTCGCCGGCCGGTGGGTCGTGGTGAGGGTGAGCAGCACGCCGCCCATGGTCCCAGTGACCTCGATCTTGTGTCGTCCCGTTTTGCCGGCGGAACGGGCGGTGCCCCGCCGACCGGGTGGTCGGCGGGGCACCGGTGGTGCGGGGTGGATCAGGCCACGAAGCGCATCCGGCGGCGGCGGGCCACCACGAAGCCGGCGGCGCCGGCGGCGAGGAGGACGGCGCCGAGGCCGGCGAAGAGGGCGGTGTTCGCGCCGGTGATCGGCAGGGTCGGGTCGTCACCGTCGCCGCCACCCTCACCGCCGCCGTTGCCGGTGGCGTTGACCAGGATCTTCGCGGTGTCGTTGGCCGGCTTCAGGTCCTGGTAGAAGCCGCCGTCGCACTCGCACGGCACGTTGATCTTCACGGTGCCGGCCGCGTTCGCGATGACCTCGTCGATCCGGAAGACGAAGTCGAAGGTCTCCTGCTCGCCGGCCTTGACGAAGGAGGAGGTGTAGCAGCTGTACTTGCGGGCACCCGGCTCGCCCGGCTCGCCCCACTCCTCGCCCTTGACGGGGAAGCACCAGTCGGAGACCTTGGCGGCGTACGTGCCCTTGGGCACCTCCACCTCCATGTGCGTCACCGAGGAGCCGCTGCGGCCGTAGTCCAGGGTGGCCGGACCGTTGTTGCGGAAGCCGATGGTCGCCGGGACCTCGGCGCCCTTGCCGCCGGCCAGCTTGGCGCCGATCGCCTCCAGGTCGGTGCTGTTCTTGCCGGTGACCTTGACCTCGAGGTGGGTGGCGTTGTTGTCCGGCTGCGTGTCGGCCTGGGATCCCCGGGCGCTGACCCGGGCGCTGGCGGCGCTGACGGCCAGGTCCAGATCGCCGCCGGTGCCCGGCGTGCCGATCGTGATGTCGTTGCTGTTGAGGTACGCCTCGAAGTCCTCGAACTCGGCCGGCGTCATCCAGATGATCTCGCCCCACTCGCTGCCGGGCGCGAAGGTGTCCTTGCCCAGCGCGTACGCGAGCGTCGCGGCGCCGCCGGCACCCGGAGCGAGGGCCTCGTCGAAGCGGCATGTGCGCAGCTCGTCGTCGACGTAGGTGCAGTTGCTGTACTTCTTGTCCGCCCGGATGCCGTGGTCGTTGTAGAAGACGACCGCGGCGCCCTTGGCGGTCGTCTCGCCGACGTTCCGCACGGCCAGCGGCGCGGTGAACTTGGCACCGGGGGCGGCGGAGCGGGTGGTCTCCGGGCCGGCGGCCAGGTCGACCCCCTCGCCGACGCGAACCCGCGACTCGTAGCTGACGGAATCGAAGCCCTTGGCGCTGACGCTGACCTTCAGCGCACCCTCCACACCGTCCGCGGCGTCCTCCGTCGGCGCGACGAGCGCTTCGAAGAGCCCGGTCGTGCCCCACTCGTCCTCGATGCCCACCTCGTACGGCAGGGTGCACACCAGGACGTTCGCCTCCGGCGTGGTGCACTCGGAGTTGTCCTCGTCGGTGACCGTCACCTTGCCGGCGAGCGCGGTGTAGTCGTAGCGGACGGTCAGGTCGTGCAGGACGACCGGGGCTGAACTGTAGACGGTGGGGTACTCGACCTTGCCGGCCGAATCGGCGGCGATGGTCACGTCCGGGAAGTAGACGGCGAGGTCGACGTCGCTTTCCTGGGCGACGGCGGGGCCGGCGGAGGCGGCGACGAGCGCGCCTGCGACGCCGAGCCCGGCGAGCCAACGCCGGGTGGAGTGCGTGAGCATGTGGGGGGTCCTCCGATAGGGGGATGCCAGGGATGGCCAGCGGATCTTAAGGAACGCCAAAGGTTCCGCGCCGCCCCGCGCCGCCCTGTCGAGGTAAAGACCAGCCGAAAGGTTGACCTTCGGCGACGGGACATGATCACCCGGTTGCGCACGGTAAGGGATCTTCGCTGTTACCCGGGGTCGCAACGTTTCCGCCGCCCGTGCCCGTCATCGGTGGCAGGAGCCCGGGAGGTGTGGTGACGTACGAGGAGTTCGCCGACGCGCGGTTGGCCGCGTTGCTGCGGTACGCGGTCATGCTGACCGGCGATCCCCACCAGGCGCAGGACCTGGTGCAGGACACGATGGTCCGGGTCCAGCTGAACTGGCGGCGGGTGGCGCGCGCCGACTCGCCCGAGCGGTACGTGCGCCGGATGCTGACCAACCAGTTCGTGGACTGGCGGCGCGGCTCGTGGGTGCGCCGGGTGCTGCTGCGCGGCGAGCCGGACGAGACCCTGCCGAGCCGGTCCGACCACGCCCAACACACCGTCGACCGGGACCAGGTCTGGTCCTGGCTGGCCCGGCTGCCCCGCCGGCAGCGCGCCACCCTGGTGCTCCGTTACTACGAGGACCTGCCGGACGCGGAGATCGCCGAGATCCTCGGTTGCGCCGTCGGCACCGTCCGCTCCTGCATCTCCCGCGCCCTGACCACGTTGCGCACCGAGTACGCGGAGGCCCGCCCATGACCGAGGACGACCTGCGTGCCGCGTTCGCCCGGCACGAGCCGCTGACCCCACCGGCCGGCCCGGTGCGCGCGGCGATCGACCGACTGGCCGCCCGGCGACGCCGCCGCCGGCAGCGGCTGCGGATCGGCGCGGCGGCGTTCGCCCTGGTCGGCGTACTCGGCGTCGTCCCGCAGTTCCTGCCCGGCACCCCGACGCGGGAGACGCCCACGGTGATGGGCGACCGCGGTGCCGGCACCCCGACCGGGGCGCTGAACGTGCTGCTGGTCGGGCTGGACTCGGCCGCCGGATCCCGGGCGCCGATGGCGGACTCGCTGCTGATCGTGCACGTGCCGGCCGACCGCAGCCGCCCGTACCTGATCTCGCTTCCCCGCGACCTGGCGGTGCCGATCCCGGGGCACGGTACCGACAAGCTCAACACGGCGTTCGCGCGCGGCGCGGGCCCGGGCCTGGCGGCGGGGTACGACCTGACCCGCCGGACCGTCACCGACCTCACCGGCGTACGCGTCGACGCGGGGGCGGTGCTCACCTACCCGGTGCTGCGCGAGCTGACCGACGCGATGGACGGCGTACGGGTGTGCCTGCCGGAGCAGGTGCGCTCCTCGCACACCCGGCGGGTCTTTCCGGCCGGGTGTCAGTGGCTGGACGGCGCGGCGTCGGTCGACCTACTGCGGCAGCGCCGCGACCTGCCGGAGGACGGGCGGGAGCGGGACCGCGACGCCCAGCGGTACGCCGCCGGCCTGGTTCGCCGGGCGGGCGAGCAGGGCGTGCTGACCAACCCGGTCCGGCTGTCCCGCCTCCTCGACCTGGTCGGGCCGAACCTGACCGTGTCGTGGACCGACGGGCGGGGTCTGCCGGACCTGCTGCGGGTGGTGCCCGACCTGCGGACCACCGAACCCGTCGGTCTCGGCCTCCCGGTCGGGGCGGCGGACGGACAGGGTCGCGTCCTCATGGACACCAGGGCCGCGCCCGGGTTCCTGGCCGCGTGGCGCGCGGACCGGCTCGCGGAGTGGGTCGCGGCCGAACCGGGGCGGGTCACCCGGCTGCGCTGACACCGGCCGCGCTGGCCCGGCCGCGGTGGCGCCGGCTGCACTGACCGGCTGCGGTGATGCTGGCCGAGGCTGCCGGGCGCTCGGGTGCGGTGACACCGGCCGCGGCCGGCTGCGCTGGCTCCGGGGTCGCGCGCCGGCCGCGGATCACCGGGTCAGCGGTACTCGTCCTCGTCGGCGCCGACCACCCGGGCCTGCTCCATCGCATCCCAGTCGGCGACCTCCAGGCCGCGGTGCGGCTCGGCGTCGACCTCTCCAGGGTCGAGCGAGGTGGCCTGCTCGACCGCGTCGGCCGGGGGCGCCTCCGGGTCGCGCTCCTCGGGGTCGAGGTGGTCGCTGGGCGTGAAGTCCTCGTCGGGCTGACCCATCGGTCCCTCCCGTGGTCTCGGCGGCGGTTCCCACCCACCGTACGGTCTGGCCCCGTGGGCCGCTGGTCGACAGGCCGCCCGCCGGCCGCCGCCAGGTCCTCTGCCCCACACCGACCGGCGCGGCCCGCGCCGGTCGTCGCCGGGCCCGGCCGAGTCGACCGAATCGCCTTCCGGGCACCGCCGCCGGTGCCAGGATGGTCCCGTGGGCTTCCTGATCCGGTTGGCGATCACCGCGGTCGCGTTGTGGGTCACCACGTTGATCGTGCCCGGGGTCGAGGTGGGCGGCCGGTCCGGCGGTGACACCGCGCTCACGCTGGTCGTCGTGGCGTTGATCTTCGGTGTGGTCAACGCGGTGCTGAAGCCCCTCATCAAGGTCCTGGGTTGCGTGTTCTACCTGCTCACCCTCGGCCTGTTCGCGCTGGTGGTGAACGCCCTGCTGTTCCTGCTGACCGACCGGATCGCGCGGGCGCTGGACCTGCCCTTCTCGGTGGACGGGTTCTGGGCGGCCTTCTGGGGCGCCATCGTGGTGACCGTCGCGACCTGGCTGATCAGTGTTCTCGTACCGGACAGTCTGGAGCGCCGGTGAGGCCGACCGGTGGACGGCCGCCGGGCCGGTGGTGCCCGTCGTCGCCTCCTACGGGATACTGCCGAGGGTGGACAGCGCGGTCCGGCGCACCCATGGACAGCAGCGGCCGGTGACGGCCGAGAGCGGCAAGTAAGGAGCCTTCGACATGCCCATCGCATCCCCCGAGGCCTACGCGGAGATGCTGGACCGCGCCAAGGCCGGCCGGTACGCGTACCCCGCGATCAACGTGACGTCCTCGCAGACCCTCAACGCCGCGCTGAAGGGCTTCGCCGACGCGGAGAGCGACGGCATCATCCAGGTCTCCACCGGTGGTGCGGAGTACCTGTCCGGCCCGTCGGTCAAGGACATGGTCACCGGCGCGGTGGCGTTCGCCGCGTACGCCCACGAGGTGGCCAAGAAGTACCCGGTCAACATCGCGCTGCACACCGACCACTGCCCGAAGGACAAGCTGGACAAGTTCGTCCGGCCGCTGATGGCGATCTCCCAGGAGCGGGTGAAGAACGGTCAGGAGCCGCTCTTCCAGTCGCACATGTGGGACGGCTCGGCGGTGCCGGTGGCGGAGAACCTGGAGATCGCCGCGCAGCTCCTCGACGAGGCCGCCAAGGGCAAGATCGTCCTGGAGATCGAGGTCGGTGTCGTCGGTGGCGAGGAGGACGGCGTCGAGAACGCCATCAACGACAAGCTCTACACCACCGTCGAGGACGGCCTGGCCATGGTCGAGGCGCTCGGCCTGGGCGAGAAGGGCCGCTACATGGCGGCGCTGACCTTCGGCAACGTGCACGGTGTCTACAAGCCGGGCAACGTCAAGCTCCGCCCCGAGATCCTGAACCAGATCCAGGAGGCAGTGGGCGCCAAGTACGGCAAGGACAAGCCGCTCAGCCTGGTCTTCCACGGCGGCTCCGGCTCGCTGCTGGAGGAGATCCGGGCGGCGCTGGACTACGGCGTGGTGAAGATGAACATCGACACCGACACCCAGTACGCCTTCACCCGGCCGGTGGCCGACCACATGCTGCGCAACTACGACGGCGTACTGAAGATCGACGGCGAGGTCGGCAACAAGAAGCAGTACGACCCGCGTACCTGGGGCAAGGCAGCCGAGGCCGGTCTCGCCGCCCGGGTCGTCGAGGCGTGCGAGCACCTGCGTTCCACCGGCACCACGATGAAGTGACGACCGCCTGACGGTCCGACGGCCGGTTCCCCACCCGGGGGGCCGGCCGCCGTCGTCGACGGCTCTCCGGCGCGGGCGGCACGTTAGGAAGGGACCCTTGTACAACACCAGGCGTTAACAAGGGGCCCTTCCTTACACCTTCCGGGCACGCCTACCCGGTGAGGACGCGGACGGCCTCGTGGACGTCGTCGGTGAGGTGCACGGTCCCGGAGAGGTCGCCGAACGGTGAGGCGGCCAGCAGGGGGCGCAGCAGCGCCTCCACCGGCAGTTCCCGGGTCCAGTACGCCCGATCCAGGAACACGTACGCGCCGCTGGCCCCGTCGGTGCCGTAGTACGTCTTGGTGGCCGCCTGGAACACCTCCTGCACGGTGCCGGCGCGGCCGGGCGCGAAGACGATCCCGCCCCGGGCCAGCCGCAGGATGGTGTCCTCGCGGATGGCGTTGGAGAAGTACTTCGCGATCCGGCCGGCGAACAGGTTCGCCGGCTCGTGCCCGTACAACCAGGTGGGGATGGCCAGCCCACCGATGCGGGCCCAGTCCAGTTCGCCGCCGGCCAGCACGGCCGAGTCGGCGCGCGCCCACGCGGCCGAGTCGGCGCGCGCCCACGCGGCCGGGTCGGCGTCGTCGCGCGGCGGTTCCACCGGGGGTCCGAAGACCTCCCGGACCCGCAGCGCCGCCGCCGTGTAGCGGTCGTGGTCGGTGAAGTCGGGCGCCCCGGCGAGCAGGTCGATCGCGGCGGTCAGGTCCGCCGCCGGCCGCATCGACAGGTACGCGCCGAGGTTCGCCGCCTCCATCACGCCGGGCCCGCCGCCGGTCACCACCAGCCGGTCGGCCCGGGCCAGTTCCCGGCCCAGCACGGCGGCCATCCGGTACGGCGCGCTGCCGCGCGGCACGGCGTGCCCGCCCATGATGCCCACCACCGACTGCGGTCCGTGGGTGGCCAGCCAGGCGCGGGTGGCGTCGGCGAGGGCGTTGTCCACGCCGTGGTCGTGCAGGCGCTGGCCGAGCGCCTCCCGGACGTCCGGCAACGCCCCGCCGTGCGCCCGGAAGTGCTCGTAGACCCGGGTGTCGTACATCCCGGCGAAACCCGCCTCGGCGAAGCCGGCGGCCAGTTCCCCGGGCGTGTACAGGTGCGACGGTTGGGTCGGGTAGGGCAGCCCGGAGAAGGGCGGCACCACGTTGGCGCCCCGCCGGACCAGGTCGGCGCCCACGTCCCGGGAGGCGAACCGGCACCCGACGAAGAGGGTGCCGGAGACGGTGACACCGGTCAGGTCGGGTGGGTCGAGATCGAGACGGAGACCCTGGACGGTCAGCCCGGCCAGGTTCCCGGTGGCCAGCCGCCGGTCGAACTCGGCGCGGGTCTCGACCTCGTCGGTGCGGGTGTGCGGCTCGATGACGTCCGCGGGTGGTGGGCTCGGCACCGGATCATCGTGCCCGGCGGGTGCCACCTGCCAAACCCGGCCCACCCCGGCGGCCGGGCCGTCGGACCGCCGCCGGCCGCGCGGTCCGGTCCGTCCGGACCACCCCGGACGCACAGGAGCCCGGTGGCCGAGACCACCGGGCTCCTGCTTGACCGGGTCCTGGGGAGGCTCCGGACCAATAGTTGTAGTGGAAAACTTTGCGGTGCGGCATGGGCCGCAGGCGTGACCAACTCCTCAGCCGTTCAGCCAAGCGACCGGGCGGGCCCCCTCGCGTGTCGTACCGCGAAGCGGGTTGAATGGGACGATGCAGAACCTGTTGCCGGAGCCCCCGGCCACCCTCCTGCCCACGCACGACGAGGCGGACGCCGCCCTGGCCGCCGCCGAGGAGAGCGGCAGCGACGAGGCGTTCGCCGCGGTGGCTGCCCGCCACCCGACCTACAGCGCGGGCTGGGCCGCGCTGGCGGCCCGGGCGTTCGCCGCGGGCCAGGTCGTGCCGGCGTACGCGTACGCCCGCACCGGCTACCACCGGGGCCTCGACCAGCTTCGCCGCAGCGGCTGGAAGGGGCACGGTCCGGTGCCCTGGTCGCACGAGCCCAACCGGGGCTTCCTGCGCTGCCTCTACGTGCTGTCCCGGGCCGCCGACGAGATCGGTGAGGCGGACGAGGCGGCCCGCTGCGCCCAGTTCCTCCGGGACTGCGACCCGGCGGCGGCGGACGCCCTGGCCAGCAACTGACCTCCGGCGGCCGGCCCGGCGGGTCCGGGCCGGCCGCCGCGGGTCATCCGCTGCGGACCGCGGGTGCCGGAGCACCCGGCCGGTCACAACCCCTCGGCCACCGAGGCGGCGATCTTCAGCCAGGCGTCCCGGGTGGCCGACGAGAGCGCCCCGTACCGGATCGGCTCGCCGCTGTCGATGAGCCGCTCGTACGGCGCCAGCAGCACCGCCCTGGTCCGGGCCGCGAAGTGCTCCTGGATCGCCGGCAGGTCGATCTCCTTGCGGGACGGCGGCATGGAGACCACGGTGACCGCCTGCCGGACGAGCCGCTGCCGGCCGCTCTGCTCCAGGTGGTCGAGCATCCGGGCGGCCGTCTCCGCCGAGTCGTTACGGGCCGACATCGTCACCACCAGCTGGTCGGTGGCGTCCATCGCGGCCTGCCAGTTCTGCGCCCGGACGTTGTTGCCGGTGTCCACGAAGATCAGCTTGTAGAAGCGGCTGACCACCTCCCGGATCTCCGCGAACGCGGCGGCGGTGAGCATCTCACCGCCGGTGGCCGACTCGTCGGAGGCGAGGACGTCGAACATCCCCTCGCCCTGTGAGCGGACGTACTGGGAGAGGTCGCCGACCCGGCCGTGCGCGCCGTGGAACTGACCGAGGTCGCGCAGCATGTCCCGCACCGTACGGGAGTGGAAGTCCTGCTGGGCGCGCATGCCCAGGGTGCCCTGGGTCTCGTTGTTGTCCCAGGCCAGCACGTAACCGCCGCGCTTCTGGCCGAACGTCATCGCCAGCAGCAGGATGGCCACCGTCTTGCCGGCCCCGCCCTTCGGGTTGACCACGGTCACCTGCCGGAGCCCGCCGAAGTTGCGGCGGACCATCTCGATGTCCCGGCGCAGTTCCTGTTCGTGCCGACCCGGCGAGAGCCGCAGCAGCCCGGTCCTGTTCACGATGGCGCGTACGCCCATGGTGGCGACCGGGTCGGCGGGCCGGACCTGCCGGCGGCGGGCGAAGTCCTCGGCGGTGGGCGGCGCGCCGACCTCCGGGGTCCAGCCCTGGTCCGGGTACCCGGGAGGCACCGGCGGGACACCCTCCATCGGCGGGTACGCCGTCGGAACCGGCCCGGACTGCGGTGCGCTGCCCTGCTGCCACGGCGGCGGGTGCCAGGCGGGCTGCGGCGGGAACGGACCCGGCCGCTCCGCCGCCGGCTCCTGCTGGGGCGGGACCTCCGGGGTGTGCTGCGGTACCGGCGGGATCTCCAGGCCGTGGGGCGGAATCTCGGCGGCGGGCTGCGGGGGCACCGGTGGTGGCGGCACCACCGGCAGCGCCCCGGCCTGCGCCGCCGCCCAGGGCGGCGCCGCCTCGCCGGCGCTCGGACGTTGCGGTGGTTGGGCCCACGGCGACTCGGTCGGCACCCGGGCAACCTGCGTCGCCGGACCGTCGGTCGGATCCCCCGGGACGTCGGGCCCGGCGCCGGCCGTCGGGTCGTACGTCGCCTGCGGGGCGGCACCGTCACCGTCGTCCGGCGGGCCGGCGGCCTGCGGGTGGCCGTCGGGCCGGTGCGGTTCGGCGGGGGCGGCGTGCTGCGGGACGGCCGTCCCGGTGCCGGCGACGGCCGGCTGGTCGAGGCTGAACGGCTGGTCGAGGTCGACCGGGGCGGCCGGCGGTGACGGTCGGGGTGCCGGAACCGCGCCGCCGTGCACCGGGGCGCCGAACGCGTCGGTGGCCGGCGGGATCCCGGCCTGCTGCGGCTGGGCCGGCGGATACGCGCCGCTCTCCGGCTGGGCCGGCGGGTATGCGCCGCTCTCCGGCTGGGCCGGCGGGTACGTGGTTCCGGTGGCCCACTGGGGTGCCGGCGGATCGGCGGGATCGTGCCCGGGTCGACCGGGGCCGGGCCGGGTGGCCGACTGCTCGGGGTTGCCGTCCAGACCCGGCGCGGGCGGGGCCCAGCCCTGGCTCGGCGGGCCGGCCCAGCCCGCCGCCGGCGCCGGCGTCCAGCCGGAGCCGCCACCGGGCGGGCCGATCATCGCCCATCCGCCCGGCGCCGAGGTGCCGGCGGCAAGCGACGGGTAGTCGGCGGCGGACGGCGGCCGGCCGGCGGCCGACTGCGGTGGGACCGGGTGGTGCGGGACCGGCGGCCCGGGCTGCTGCGGCGGGAGTTGCGGTGCCCCGGCGGCCGGCGCCCAGGGATGCGCGTCGCCCTGCTCCGTCGGCCAGGGTGGCTCGATGTCCCGCTCGGGCATCGGCTGCTGGCCGGGCACGTGCGTCCGGTCGGCGTTCTCGTCCACCACGGTTCCTCCCCATTCCTCCTGCCGAGGATAGGCCCCCGGACCGACCCGGTCGGTACGGCGCGACGGCGTCGGGGTCAGGCCGTCCAGACCGCCCAGGCGCCCGGCTCGGTCCACCAGGACCGCTTACGGCCCAGCTCGCCCTCGGCCCCGTCGTCGAGGAACGGCACCTTCCCCTCGCGCGGCAGCACGCTGACCGCGCGGCCCCGGGCGCGACGCACCTCCAGGCGGACCCGCCGCCGCCCCCACCGCGACCGGGTGACCGTCGGCACCGCCACCGCCACCTCGACCAGCCCGTCCGTCGGGTCCGGGGCGGCCAGCAACGCCACGTCGTCGAGGCGCGCGTACCCACCGGCGTTGCCGATCGCACACGCCACCAGCGGGTCGTCACCGTTGGAGAGGACGGTGTCGTCCACCTCCACCCGGCCGCGCCAGTGCAGCGGCCGGCCGCCGTCGTCGGCCGCGCCGAGCAACGCGCCGTCGAGGGTCACCGAACCGCCGTCGTTGCGCAGCAGGTCGAGCCGCCGTGCCGTGCCGTCCAGCACCGCGGCGGCCACCGCGGCCGGGTCGCGCGGCAGGCCGAGCTGCGCGGCGAGGTCACGCTGGGCGGTGGACCGGGCCGGGTCCAGCGGGAGTACGCCCACCGTCGGCAGGTCGGGCACCGTCCGGTTGCCGGCCAGATCCGCGGGGCGACGACTGGGCGGTGGGGCGTACCGCCGGACCAGCCGGCGCAGGACGGCGCGCAACTGCGCGTCGTTGGCCGTGGCGACGACCAGGCGGGTCTTGGAGTCGGGGTCCGGCCAGGTGAGGCCGTCGGGGCGGGGCGGGCCGTCCAGCCTGGCCAGCACCTCGTCGATCTCGGCGTCCGAGCGGGCGGTCACCGTCTCCACCCGGGCCCCCCGGGCGGTGAGCGCGTCCGCGCAGGCGAGCACCGGTACGCGCGGCGTCTCGCACCGGTCGTCCGTCCTCGGCATCCCGTCCGCGTCCGTCCTCGCCGGGGTGGCCCCGTCCGGGCCCGTCCCCGCCGGGGTGGCCCCGTCCGTGCCGCCGCAGCAGGCCCCGCCGCTGCCGCAGCCCCCACCGGGAGCGTCCCGCTCCGAGCCCAGGGTGAGCAGCACCACGTCGAACACGAAGGAGCCTCCTACTTCTCGCGTGACCGCTGCCGGCCCCGCCGTCACTACTTGTTAGCCTGACACCCCGGGCTCGCCGACCGGTCGCCACCTGGCACCCGAGCCTTCTGGAGGCGGAAGAGATGCCAGCGATCGTGCTGCTCGGTGCCCAGTGGGGCGACGAGGGCAAGGGCAAGGTTACCGACCTGCTGGGTGAGCGGGTCGACTACGTCGTGCGCTACTCCGGCGGCAACAACGCCGGCCACACGGTGATCACGCCGGACGGCCAGAAGTACGCGCTGCACCTGATGCCGTCGGGTGCCCTGTCGCCGAGCGCGATGATCGTGATCGGCAACGGAGTGGTCGTCGACCCGAAGGTGCTGCTCACCGAGATCGACGGCCTCGCCGAGCGGGGCGTGGACGTGTCCCGCCTGCGGATCTCCGGCGACGCGCACCTGATCATGCCGCACCACCGGGCGCTGGACCGGGTGGTCGAGCGCTACCTGGGCAGCGCCCGGATCGGCACCACCGGCCGGGGCATCGGCCCCGCGTACGGCGACAAGGTCGCCCGGATGGGCATCCGCCTCCAGGACCTGCTGGACCCGGGCATCCTGCGCAAGAAGCTGGAACTCGCGCTGCGGGAGAAGAACCAGCTCCTGTTCAAGATCTACAACCGGAAAGCGATCGACGTCGACGCGACGATCGAGGAGTACCTGGAGTACGCGGAGCGGCTCAAGCCGTACATCGCCGAGACCCGGGTGATGCTCTGGGACGCCCTGGATCGCGGCGAGACCGTGCTGCTGGAGGGCGCCCAGGCAACCATGCTCGACATGGACCACGGCACGTATCCCTTCGTGACCTCGTCGAACCCGACCGCCGGTGGGGCGTGCGTGGGCGCGGGCATCCCGCCGACCGCGATCACCAAGGTCATCGCGGTGAGCAAGGCGTACACCACGCGGGTCGGTTCCGGTCCGTTCCCGACCGAACTGTTCGACGACAACGGGCAGCACCTGCGCAAGGTCGGCCACGAGTACGGCACCACCACCGGCCGGGAACGGCGCTGCGGCTGGTTCGACGCGGTGGTCGCCCGCTACGCCTGCCGCCTCAACGGCGTCACGGATCTGGTGGTCACCAAGCTCGACGTGCTCACCGGCCTGGCCAAGGTGCCGATCTGCGTCGGGTACGAGATCAACGGCGAGCGGTTCGACGACATGCCGATGACGCAGACCGACTTCCACCACGCCACGCCGATCTACGAAGAGCTGGACGGTTGGTGGGAGGACATCAGCAAGGCGAGGACCGAGGACGAACTCCCGGAGAACGCGCGACGCTACGTCGCCCGCCTGGAGGAACTCTGCGGCACCCGGGTCAGCGTCGTAGGCCCCGGCGCAGACCGGTGCCGGGTGCCCGTTTCACGGGCGTCGGGAGGTCCGGCGGCGCCGGGCGGGTTTCGGTGGGGGGCGGCGTCATGGCGGTCCCTCAGTCTTCCCGGTAGCGGAAGGGGCGGAA
>NZ_RBAK01000006.1 GCF_003626595.1 Micromonospora endolithica
ACGCCTGGACGGTGGCCGAGCCGGACGCCTGGACGGTGGCCGAGCCGGACGCCTGGACGGTGGCCGAGCCGGACGCCTGGACGGTGGCCGAGCCGGACGCCTGGACGGTGGCCGAGCCGTACGCCTGGACGGTGGCCGAGCCGTACGCCTGGACGGTGGCCGAGCCGTACGCCTGGACGGTGGCCGAGCCGGACGCCTGGACGGTGGCCGAGCCGGACGCCTGGACGGTGGCCGAGCCGGACGCCTGGACGGTGGCCGAGCCGTACGCCTGGACGGTGGCCGAGCCGGACGCCTCGACGGTGGCCGAGCCGGACGCCTCGACGCGCTTACCGCCGGTGTCGGCCAGCCGCAGCCACACGCCCCGGTCCGACTTGATGTGCACACAGGTGGTGTCGTCGGCCAGGGCGGCGTCCAGCTCGGCCTGGTTAGTCACGTCCTTGCAGATCACAGCGATTCCTTCGCGGCAGTAGGGAGATTGCGGAACTGGTCGATCAGGTGGCGAGCCCGCTCGTCGGCGTGCTGGTGCAGGCCGATCAGCACGGCGCGGGCCAACTGCGGGCCGGTCAGCGACACGGCCAGGTCCGCGTACATCGCCTCGCCGAGGCGATGTAGCACGTCCGGGGCCATGCCGGTCCGCTTGGCGATCAGGTAGGAGGCGTACTGGTCGACGGCCCGGGCGACTGCGTCGGCGATGCGTACGGCGTCGTCGTCGAGCAGCGGGTCGTCGGGGGTGAGGAGCGCGGCCGCGGTGGCGGTGTGCTCGTCGAAGGTGGCGGCCGCCGGCGGGTCAGGCTGAGGTGCGGCCGGCCGGGCGGGCACGGCCCAGTACCAGACGAGGGCGCCGACGCCGCCGGCCACGAGGAAGATGCCGGCGAGGACGATCCAGTCGCGGACGGTCAACGCGGCCAGGACGTCGACGGCCGTCACCGGACACGCTCCCGCCCGGGCGCGGCGGGCACCCCCGCGCCCGCCGCGCCCTGCTCGAACCCCGGCCGGCCGGAACGGGGAGTGCGCTCTCGACGGGTGTCGGAAGCGTGACCGGCCGGGGAGCCCTCGTCGGCGAGCAGCTGCCGCGCCGCCAGCTCGGCCTGCAACACCGCCGCGTGCATCGACGCCTTCGCCGCGTGGAACTGGTACGCCCCGTACAGGTCGTTCAGCGCCAGGTTCGCGCCCTTCACCCGGGCGATCTCCAGATCCGTGCGGCCTTCGGCACGGAACTTGGCCATCAGCTCGGCGTTCAGCTGGTTCCACTCGTTGGACGCGTCGACGGCCTTGGCGGTGTGGCGGTGCATGAGTGCTTTCTGGAGGTCGACCCAGGCGCGGGCGGCGTCGTCGAGAGGCTGCACGGCGATCACTCCCCGGCCTGCGCGTCGGCGGCCGGCTCCGGCCACATCGCCTTCGGCAGCTCGATCAGGTCGAAGTCGTACACGCCGGCGCGCTCCACCGTCGGGTACTGGTCGCACCACCGGTTGCCGAACACCCGCAGCATCTCGGCCCGCGCCGACTCGTACGTGCCGGCGATGACGACGTACCGGCCGTCGTACTTCTGCCCGGAGCCGAACGTGAACCACCAGTCATGGCAGGCCGTGTCGTGGATGACCTCCGGGTCGTCCTTCAGCGGGTCCTGGAAGATGTGGCAGCCGCACTCGGCGGTGCGGCCGGTGTCCTTCGGCTCCAGGGCCTCGGCGGCGGCGATCGCGGCGTCGACCGTCAGCGGTTCGGTGGCGGCGAGCGCCCGCGCGTCGGCCAGCTGGTCGGCCAGGATCGCCTCGGCGTGGGCCTGGTCGACGTCGTGCACCCGCCCGTAGTCCGGGTAGTCCCGCGCGGCCGTCGGCGGCTCCGCCGGCATGCCCCAGAACCGCACCGCCAGGCGCGGCGCCACGTCCTCGTCACCCGGGGCCGTCCACGTCACGACCCGGTTCTCCGTGGTACCGAACTGCGCGGTGACCACACCGAAGTGGTCGGCAAGCCGGTCCACCTCGCCGTCAGCGACCTTGAAGCTGATGTCCCTGCCGTAGACCGACAGCTGCGGCGCGGCCCGGTCGAACAGGTCGATCAGGGCCACCAGGTCCTCGCGGAGCTGCCGGCGCATCTGCACGTCCCGGAACTCCGCGATCTCGCCCTCGTCCGCCAGGCGCAGCTCGTAGCCCTCGACGTGGCGGGCCACCCACGGCTCGCCCGG
The DNA here is from genome assembly GCF_003626595.1 of Micromonospora endolithica. GTDB lineage: Bacteria > Actinomycetota > Actinomycetes > Mycobacteriales > Micromonosporaceae > Micromonospora > Micromonospora endolithica. The sequence continues at coordinate 2,183 of NZ_RBAK01000006.1, forward strand.
ACCGAGGGGCCCCCGACCGAGGGGCTGGAGGGTAACCGCGACCGAGTCCCGGCCGTCGCCGTTGCGGTAGCCGAACGTGTGCTCGACGCGGTGGATGCCGAGGGCGTCGGAGATGTGGTCGCCGGGCGTCAGCTTCTCGACGGCCCTGCGGTTGGTAGGGTCTGTGGTCATCGACCTGCTCCGTTCTTGAGCGGATGAGTGGGTCGGTACTCGCGCGGGTCGCCCGGTCCGGGGCGGCCCGCGTTCTTGCTGTCCGGGTGACCGGCCGGAGCCCTACGTCGCGGCCGGCCACCCGGCGTTCAGACCGGCCCGCCGGTCGTAGCGATCGCCGGGGCGGGGATCCCGGCAGGCCGGTAGCTCCTGGCCCGGGCCGGCGACGTCGACGCAGCCGACCCGGGCTCCGGCGAATCAGCCGGAGAATCAGCGAGGCGGTCGTGGGCGTCCTGCCACGTCATCGACAGGTCACCGCCCGCCGCCTCGATCAGTGCGGAGAGGTACGCCTGGCGCTTGCGGTCACGGGCGGCGAACCGCTCCGTCAGCTCCGCCATCTCGGCGGCGTACGCGGTCAGCTCCTTGAGCGTGGTGGTGAGCGGCTCGAAGTCCGACAGCGCGAACAGCGCGCCCTGGTCGCCTGCGAGTTCAGCCAACGCCCGGGCGCGGTCCCGCTGCCGTTCCGCGTCATTGCGGTGATCCGCAGGCGGCTCGCCCTCTTCGGCTTCATAGGGCGGGAAGCCGGCGTCAACGAGGTCGTACCAGCCGTCGAAATCCGTCGCCGCGCGACGGATTTGAGACTCGGTCGGGTAGGCGCGGGCACACCGCAGAGCCCGCTGGATCTTCTGCACGCTCAGCCGCGGCCGGCCCTTCGCGTCCTTGCCGGCGGCGGCAATGAGCCGCTCGGCCACGCCGTGCCGAAGCGAGGCGCCGCTCGGGGAGATGCTCTCCGGGTCGCGGAGCAGACGCAGGCCCCACAGCCACCACTCGCGGATGAGGTTGTTGTCCGCGGCCTCGATGGCCTTGAGCTGTCGGACGTACTGCGTCGTCTTCATGCCGTCACCGCCGCGAACGCGAAGCCGATCCCGACGACCAGGCCGACCGCCGCGGTGACCGCCAGGAGGGCGACGACCGCGAGCCGGCCCGGGCCGGACGGCGGCGGGGGAGTGTGCGGGCCGGGGCCGCTCATGCCGCCACCGCCTGGTCCCGCTTGGCCACGTACGCCTCGGCCGCCGACTGGCGGACCCGGATGCGGGCCTTCCGCGCGCCCGGCTTGGCCATGTCAACGAACGGCAGGTCGCCGGCCCAGATCGCCCGGTACACCGTCTGCTTGTCGACGCGCCACAGGTCGGCGACTTCGAGAACCGTCAGCAGGGGTTCCATGATCAGACCGCCGCCTTCGTAACGACGGTGAACAGCTCGTCGAGAGTCGGCGGCTTGAGATCGGCCGCAGCGAGGGCGTCGGCGTTGCGCTGCAACGCGGCGATCGTCTGCGCGATGAAGACCTCGCCGATGATGCCCTGCCGGGCGCGGCGGACGGTCCGTTCGGTCACGCCGGTCTCGGCCGCGATCTTCCCCAGGGAGTCACAGCCGATGGCGGCGAACAGCTCCGTGTGGCGCGCGACGTCCAGACGTATCCCAGCCGTGTCCGGCCTTGCTGTGTCATGGATGTCCGTACTCATGAGGGACAAGCTACTAGGACATGTGAGTCATAGCAAGGTCCGGGATCGGGTTTCTTGCAGGGCATTGCGGGTGGACATCGGTGTCCTTTAATCTGACATGCATGTCCACCGCGAAGGCACGGCGCGACCGGCGACACGCGATAGCCGAGGAAGCGCGCACCCGCAGCACCGCACGTGGGCGGACCCATCCGCCCAGCCCACGCCCCCCGATCTGCCTGCGTCCTCGCCGGGAGCGCCCCCTACGATCGGACTTCAATGTCCGCTACTCTGGCGGCGTGGCAGAGCGAACCGTCGACCGACAGGCGTGGGCCGACTTCATCGCTCAGGCCATCACCGACCACGCCGGCGGCAACACCACCCGGTTCGCCGAGATGGTCGGCGTCAAGTACAAGACCGTCCGCAGATGGCTCACCAAGCAGACAGACGTCTCTGAGGAGAGCATTCGCGCGGTCGGCCGAGCGCTGAACATCAAGCCGAGCGTCCTGCTCGTACGCGTCGGTCTCTACGCCGCGACCGAGGTCGACGCCACACCTGCACCCGACCTGTCTGCCACCGACGACCCCGCCCTCCAGGAGATCCTCAAGGCCAACGTGTCACCGCGCACCAAGCAGCGGATGATCGAGCGCCTTCAGGAGATGCGTCAGCGCGAAGTCGACGAGGTGAAGTGGTGGATCGACCAGGCGCGAGGGGCGTAGCCCGTGGCCTGGATCCGCCAGCTGCCCTCCGGACTGTGGGCGGCCACCGTCAGGCTGCCCAAGGGCCACGACCCTGACCGGGTCACCGAGACCCACCGCCTCAAGGGCGCCATCACCACGTGGGCCGCCGACCTCGAAGCCGACATCCGCAAGGGCGACTGGATCGACCCCCGCGCCGGGAAGAAGACGGTGGGGGAGTGCTGGGAGCAGTGGGGCACGAAGAGCCGCCGCCTGGAGCAGGCCAGCCGCCGGCGCGACGCCTCCCACTGGCGAGTGCACGTCGCGCCCCGTTGGGAGGGCGTGCCCGTCGGGAACATCCTCAAGCCCGACGTCACCGCATGGGTCGTCGAGATGGAGAGCAGCCACACCGCCAGCTGCCGCAAGCGCGACACCTGCCGCGGCTGCAAGCAGCCGGTTGGCGCGGCCACCATCGAGGGCGCCGTCGGAGTGCTCCGCGCCGTCCTGGACCTGGCCGTCGAGGGCAAGCTGATCCGCGACAACCCGGCGCGCGGGGTGAAGAAGCCTAAGCGCAACGCCCACGTCGACCGCATCCTCGATCCGGCTGAGGAGAAGCAGCTCGTCGACGCGCTGAACCGGATGTTCCCCGACCGCGTCGACGCCGGGTTGTTCGTGGAACTGATCGCCGACACCGGCATGCGGTGGGAGGAAGCCGCGGCGATCCCGCCGGAGATGATCGACACCCGCAAGCACCGCATCCACATCGCGTGGGCGATGGAACGCGACGGCACCTGCCGGCCGTACGCGAAGAGCACCGCCGGAAACCGGACCGTGACCTACGGGGAGCACCTGGTGAAGCGGATGGCTGCCGCGAAGCTGGCCGCGAAGGAGGTGACCGGGGTGTTCCCGAAGGGAGGGCCGACGCGGCTGACGTTCACCAGCGAGAAGGGCGACGCGCTGCGCTACTCGAACTGGCACCGGCGGGTGTGGTCGTCGGCGCTGCACGGGCTGCCGGAGCGGCCGATGGTGAAGGGTCACGCCTACCGCGCCGCGGTCGCCGGCGCCGGATTGCCGGATCCTCAGCCGACACCGCACGATCTGCGGCACGGTTTCGGTACGCGGCTGGCCAACGAGGGCGTGCCGGTGCACGAGATCATGGCGCTGATGGGCCACGAGGACCTGCGGTCGGCGCAGAGGTACCTGCACGCGGGGGAGGCCCGGTTCGAGCGGGCGCGGTCGGCGATCAAGCGCGCGCGGACGGCCGGCTCGTGAGTCAGCCATGAGTCACGATCTTGATATGGCATGTTGAAAGCGCCTACAACGGCCTACATCCGTTGAGCCGTCGGAGCAGGTCACAGCACGTCTCGGCAGGTCAACGGCCCGGCCCGGCATTCATTCACACCGAAGAGGTCACTGGTTCGATCCCAGTATCGCCCACCTTGGATGTATGCAGGTCAGAAGCCCGCTACCGGAACTCCCGGTAGCGGGCTTAGCTGCTGTTGCCCCTTAAACTGGGAGCAGATTGGGAGCATGGCGCTCCCGCCCTATGGTTGCCCGGCATCCCCTACGGCCCTCGGCCGGGGTTCGTCGGCGTCCGCTCGCTCGGATCGATCGATCGGTGAACTCAATCCCGACCAACTTGGACACACATCCTGCGATCCGCAGCGACTGCAGTCCCGACAGCTCGCCGGAGTGCCGCCACGTGCGTGAGGAGGACGTGCGGGTTGCCGGTCACAGCAGCTCGAACGGCGGAGCACCCCGCGTGCGTGGGGAGGCGGGAACGCCAAGGGCCGTGCGCGGGATGTGTCGCGCATGAGGGCGTTCGTCGTCAACGCCTCGCCCAACAAGGCAACGCGGCAGCACGTCCCGGCACCCGCCTGAAGAAGCGGCGATGCAGGTGACGAGCTTGCGCTCAAGCTCGTGCATGCCGAGAACCGCCAGCATGGTGCGAGGGCCGGTTCGCCACTGACCAGCGGCTTTATTGGCGGCGGCTTCCGACGCTAGAGCACGCAGATGTGTCTCCCAATGCCCGAGCTGTGTCCGTGCCGCTTTCAATTCGGCGGCTGGCTTGTCCAGCCAGGGCTCGTCAGCGATCACTACACGATGCTCGCAGGCCCCTCCGACAACTCTGCGTCAGATGCCAGGTTCTGCTCTGCCCGTGCCGGGCTCACCAACTACGGATCAGGGGGTTAGGGATTCGAGTCCCTTCGGCCGCAGCGAGGCGGGTGACGCCCACGGGCTTCGCCTTCTTGACGTCTGTCGGGCGGCACCCCTGCGACGTCGCGATGCCTGGCGGGCGGCCGGGGCGACCGAGGGTCCCCGGCTGGGGACGATCAAAAAGGTAACGGGGCAAACGGTTAGTTCTGTCGGCGCCGGATCCACCAGAAGCAGGTACCGGCCAGCGCCCCGGCGAGCACGAGGAAGATCCCGGTTTCCATCCACTGCAGGAGCCAGTAGTGGCTCGCGGGGTGGTAGGTGACTGTCTGGTGGAGGTTGTCCTTGGCGAGGCAGGCACCGATCTGGCTCAGGTCTGGGGCTTCGCCCTGGCTATCTGGGAAGCATTCGGGGTAACTCTCGATGCGGACCACCTGGCCGGCCGAGTTCTTCACGGGCGGCTGGGACGTTAGCCACGCGCCCCGCGGTACTGGCAGGTCGAAGTGGAATTCTGTCTGTGTGCCCCGAAAGTCGTGGAACTGGCTCGTGCTGGCCTGGTTGATCGGGAAGGTGGTCGTGGTCGAGGGCAACAGGTGGGGTCGGATAAGGGCGGGTACGAGAATCTGGATGGCGATGAACACGGCGAGGGTGATAGCCATGGCCGGCAGAGTGCGGCGCACCAGCAGTCCCAGCGTGGTACCCAGGGCGAAGGTGAACGCGGCGTAGCCGAGCGGGACGATGTTGCGTGAGGCGAAGGTCATCGCCGCCCACCGGTCACCGTTGAGGTAGTCCAGCGGCCCGGCCCACCAGGTCAGCAGCCAACTGAGGATCGCGGCGGTGGCGATCGCGGTGACGCCGACGACGGTGAGTTTGACCGCGAGCCACCGGGTGCGCGTCACGGTTTGGTTCCAGGCGATTTGGTGCGTGCCGGTTTCCAGTTCACGGCCGATCAGCGGCGCGCCCCAGAAGATGCCGATCACCGCCGGTACGGCGATCACGAGGAGTTGCAGGAGCATCAACATGGGCTCATAGCTTCGCGGCAACTGGCTGAGCTGGGCACCCAACGCCCGCGCCGCGGGGGTTGCTCCGTCGCAGGCGTGCAGCGGGGCGCACGCGGCCAGGGCCGCAGTGTAACTCTGGTGCATCCGCAACCCGGTGACCAGGAACACGATCGCCGCGGCGGCGAGCAGGGCCAGGCCGGTGAGGGCCTGGGCACGGAACTGCCGCCAGGTCAGCCAGATCATTGCGCTTCTCCCGTCGGTTGCATCGGGGTACCGGCGCTACCGGCGCCGTGGTCGACGGGCCACTCCAGGTAGGTCAGCACGAGGTCCTCCAGTTCGAGGCGTTCGGCGGACCAGTCCCCGGCGGGCAGTTCGCTTTCGCTTCGCACGACGAACGTGGACTGCCGGTCGGTGTGCTCCGCCGAGATGACCTTCAACCCCACGGGAAGGTCGGATTCCTGGCGCCGCGTGCACACGATCCGGTGGTGCTGTGCAAGCAGATCGTCGGTTTCGCCGGCGAGCCGTACATGGGAGGAGACCAGCACGACCAGGTAGTCGCAGACGCGTTCGAGGTCGGAGACCAGGTGGGATGAGAGGATAACGCTGGTGTCGTGCTCGGCGACCGACTCCATCAGGTGCCGCAGGAAGTCGCGGCGGGCCAGCGGGTCGAGGCTGGCGACCGGCTCGTCGAGGATGAGCAGCTCGGGTCGCTTGGCGACCGCGACGGTCAGGGCGAGCTGGGCGCGTTGCCCGCCGGAGAGCTTGCCGGCCTTCTGCTTCGGGTTGAGGCCGAGCTGCTCGATGCGGGCCTGTGCGAGCTTGGCATCCCAGGCCGGGTTCATCTTGGCGCCGAACTTCAGGTGGTCGGCGACGGACAGGCTCGCGTAGGTGGGGGTGCCCTGGGCGACGTACCCGACCCGGGCCAGTTGCACGGCTGCGCCGTTGGGTTGTTCGCCCAGCACCTCGATCCGCCCCGTGGTCGGCGCGAGCATGCCGCAGGCGATTTTCAGCAGGGTGGTCTTGCCCGCGCCGTTGGGCCCGACCAGGCCGACGACGTGCCCCGGCGGGAGCTCAAGGGTGCAGTCGACCAGCGCCTGGCGCTGGCCGTATCTCTTGCTCAGCGCGTGGGCTTGCAGGATCGCGTTCATTTCTCCTCTTCGGCGCTCTCACGCAGGGTGTTCTGGAACATCGCCTCGATCCCCGGCTCGGTCAGGCCCGCAGCGCGGGCCTTGTCCATCCAGGCGCGCAGCTCCTGCTGCAGCGGACCGTGTTCGGTGAGCGACGCGTGGCCGAGCGATTGGGTGATGAAGGTGCCCACGCCCGGCTTTCCCGCGGCCAGGCCGAGGTGTTCGAGTTCGCGGTACGCCTTGCTCACGGTGTTCGGATTGATCGCTACCTTGGCGACCACCTCCTTGACTGTGGGCAGCTTGTCGCCCTCGGTGAGCAGCCCCAGCAGCAGCGCTTGGCGTACCTGCCTGACGATCTGCAGGTACGGCGCCATACCCGAGCGCGCGTCGACGTGGAAGTCGATCACCCATAATTCCGTTTCACTAGTTTGCTAGTGGAATGAGGATGCATGAGTGCCGGGTGCGTGTCAAGCGGTGAACACCTGTAATGAGTGTGGAACGCCGATGCGCAGCAAATGACCGGCGGAGCGGCCGACGACTCGTCCGGCACTTCCGGAAAGGCGACCTCGACGAACAGGCCGCCGCCGGTGCTGGCATAACGCGCCCTCGTCGTGGAATACCGCGGCCGGAACGCACTCGACGGGACCCATCCTGATATGCCGCGATCCGGGCGCTCCGCCCTCGTCGTGGTAACAGGCTGTAGTCAGCTGGTATGCTCGGTCAATCCGACTCTGACGCTGCAGCTGCCCGGCGTCAATGCCGATCAGACGATCGCCTTCACCCACGATGTCTGGTTCGAGACCAGCTGCACCACTGTTGGATTCCTTACTTCGACAGCATCGCCACAGCCGGTAACGATCAAGCGCAATCCGCCGTGGACGCTCGCATGGGTGACGGCAGGCCCGCTCATCCTGCGCCACGGGCAGCCGTCCGTCCTAGAACTCGAAGTCGGCGGACCGTCAACGGGGTCCACGGCCGTCCTTGGGATCGATGCCCCGTGGTATGCCCGTGAGTGGTTCTCGGGGCTCCCCATGCCGGTCAAGCCGGGGACAATCCTGGTCAAAGTTCCCCTTACGCCGCATGACATCGTCTCGGGAACCTTCCAAGGGATCCTGACCGAACCGGGAACTGGGGGAGCGGGATGGGAGCAGACGGGTGCACTGAACGGCGTTGAGCAGTGTTCAACGGCCTTCAACGGCATCCAACTGCACCCACCCCGACCTGCACGTTCTCGTTCCCGCAGGTCAGGCTCCGTGCGGCGTCCCGCTTCACACCGGAGTGCTCCACGGTTTCGCGCACCAGTCGACGACACTCTATGTCCCCTGGTGGGGGAGTATGCGCAGGTCACGGCGGTAAGGAGCCGCAGGATGGCTTGGTTTTGCAAGTGGGAGCAGAACGGGTGCAGGTTGGCGAAGTGGTCACCCCGCCCGAAGTGCTCACCGGCACTGGGCAGAGCCGAGAGCTCTGACCTGCGGTGATATGGGCGAGCGGCCGGCGTGACCTCCCAGAGAACGCCGAAGTGTTCAGCGCTCGCTGCTCTCCGCCTGGTTGGTGGCGGCTGTCGACGGAGGCCTGCCGACGATAATCACGCGGCCAGGCCGCACCGATGTACTGCTCTGGGTGGCGTCGTGGTGGCGTCGATATGGATACCGCTTCCTGAGACCCGAATCCCACCCGCAAGCCGCTCAGCAGGGCTTCCTCGACATGATCACCTCGGCGCGCCCGAAAGCATCAGCACCGGAGACGCCGCTTCGCGGACCGGCGACATCCGCTCATGCCGATGAGCGGAAGACCGTCATGCTCGATGACTAAGCTCGTAGGCGCGGATCACTCGGACCGTGGGATCGGCGCTCTCGGGAGTCCGTAGCCGATCGGTCAGAAGGAAATCGGGCAGGGTGAACCCGGCCGCGTGCTCGTGCTCGGACAGCACGAACGTTCCGCCGCGCCACTCGGGCTGCCATCCGTGCTCCAGTGCGTGGCTGATGACGGTTCGTACGTCGGCCGGCGTCGGATAGGCGCCGTCGGTGGCGCATGCCCCCCATGGCGCTGGCCAGGCGACCGATAGCAGATCCGCCTGGAGTGCCTGGCTCGTCTTCCCAGCGCCCCACACCCGCAGCCGAATGCACCGGTGGCAATCACCGCTGCCCTGCACGTGCCGGATCTCCGCACGCCACACGAAGGTCCGTGCACCGATTCGCATCTGCCGCAGTCGCGTCCGCACGTGGGTCACCTCACGGTCGATCTTCCCCGGTCCGCCGCGACCCGCCAAGGTATTTGCCTGCGATACCTGCCGCCGATCGAGTCGCCTGGCGTGCACGCTCATGCCGCGGATCGGGACGCGGATCGGTCACCTCTGCGTCACGGCTGTCGAGCATCATCGTGATCATGACTGCCTGATCTGAGCTCCCTCGCAAGCGTGACCAGCTGTCGGACCTGATCCGGTGGAAGCCAGCTGGCGACAGCTACCAGGCTGCCGATCTCCTGGGTCGCTTCGGAAGATCCTTCCCTCCGGGGAACATCGTCGACCGGCAGCCCCGCGATCACGAGGAGGTCAGCTACCGGCAGTTGCATCGCAGGCGCGATGTCCTGGAGCACTTCCAGATTCGGCGGGATGGCGCCACTCAGAAGTTGCCGGATCGTCGATTCGGCTCGGCCAGAGGCACGGCTCATCGCTTGTGGAGTGGGACGACGGTTTGCCACGAGACCACGCAGGACCACCGCGAAGTCAAGGCTCATCCGGAACAGGTTACCCGCGTGGACATACTGGTTGATCGACGTGGCGCGTCTCGGCTCACTGTCATGTCGCTGATAAGGCGCGGCATGCCTGAGCTTGTCGGTTTGACGAGCCGGCCGTGGGAGCAGAACGGGAGCAACTGAACCCACCGATCGCCAACCGGGCGGCGGCGTCAGCTAGGACGCTTGGGCAAGCGGCCAAGGTGTCTGACGAACGACGTGCGGGACGGTCCGACGCAGCCTGGAGGCCGCAGCCCGGTCGCGAGCCCCTGATCGGGGGGAGCAGGTTGGGAGCAACATGATGCGTTGAACGGCTCTGAACCGCACCGAACGGCAACTGACCGCATCCAACTACACCCACCCCTGCCTGCGGCTTCGCGTTTTTGCAGGTCAGAGTCGGTGCGGCGTCCTGCTTCACACCGAAGAGGTCACTGGTTCGATCCCAGTATCGCCCACGCAGGTCAAAGGCCACTTCCCGGCTTCGGGAGGTGGCCTTTCTGCTTGGGTACAGCAGCTTTGTACAGCAGTTCTCGTCAGCGGCTCAGGGAGTCGCCGAGGCGCTTGAGCGCTTCTCTCGTCTTTGTCGATGTCACCTGCGCGTAGATCTCCATCGTTACCGCGAAGCGGGCGTGCCTCAGCACCTGCATGGCGACTCTGGGGTGAACGTCGAGGTCGGCCAGGAGCGTGGCGCAGGTCCTTCTTGCGTCGTGCACGGTGATCGGCGTGACGCCTGCCTTCTCGCACCTCGTCTGCCACGACCGTTGAAAGTTGCGCGGCTCGATGGGTGTGCCGTAGCGGGTGGTGAAGACGAGTCCGGTTTCGTGCCATGCCTTGCCGGCGGCTGCTTCTGCCTCGTCGTGCTGTTGCTGTCTGAGCTTGAACGCGGTCAGGCAGATGTCGGGCAGGGGGAGGGTGGCGTCGGATGCCTGGGTCTTGGTGTCGCGGTGCAGGAGCTGCCCGCGCACGCGTTAGAGCTGGCGGCCGATGGTCAGCTCTCCGGCGTCGAGGTCGACGTCCTCCCACGTCAGCCCGAGGGCTTCGCCCTTGCGGAGGCCGGTGACGAGGACCAGGGCGTGGCGGCGTAGAGCGGGTCCTCGTCGGCGCGGGCCGATTCGAGGAACTTGCGCGCCTCGTCGCTGGACCACGACTTGCCCCGCCGCCGGCGGACCGTGGCCATGGTGACCGCGATGGCGGGGTTCTTGGTGATGAGGTCTTCGGCCTGGGCGTGGGTGAGGGCGGCCCGCAGCGCGGCCCGGATGTCGCTGACCGTTCGGGTCGACGGGATCGCTTGGCAGCAGCGGCCGACCGCGCAGCAGCGGCGCTTGTGCTTCGGGCGGGCGGCGTCCTTGCCCTGGGCGCAGCACTGGCAGGTCCGGGCGACCTGGTTGATCCAGGTCTGCACGTCGCGTGACTGGAGCCGGTCGAGCCGCTTCGCGCCGAGGCCGGGGGCGATGTAGCGGCGAACGAACGTCTCGTACGTGGCGTAGGTCAACGGTGCCCGGTTCGGCTGGATGATCTCGGTGAGCCAGTAGGTGAGGAAGCTGCCAACCGTGGGGACGCTGGTCGCCACCGGCCCCTGCTTCGCCTGCTGGTGCAGCCTGATCCACTTGTCGTGGACGGCCTCGCGGGTCTTGCCGTAGACGTACTTGCGGGTGCGCCGGCCGTCGGGCTTGGTGACCCAGACGTACGCGGCGAAGCCGTTGCGGTACGGGAAGATAGACCCTTCGCCGTTGGCACGGGCGCGTCCGGGCATCAGGCGGCCTCCTGCGTTCGACCTGCTCGCGGATGTAGTCGTCGACCCATTCGGGGAGGATGCGGCGGTACTTGCCGTCCTTGACGGAGCGCAGCTCGCCGGTGGCGATCTTCATCTTGACCTTGGAGATGCCGAAGCCGAGCAGGACGGCGACCTCGGCGGGGGAGTACCAGCGCGGGGTGAGATCTCTGGTCATGCGGCGGCTCCGATGAGCCAGGTTTCGTGGGCGAGTTCTTCCCGTCCGATGCGTCTGCTCTCGCGTCGCTGCCGGGCGACGGTGTTGGCGAGCAGGGCGTCGCCTTCGGTGAGCCAGCCGGACCCGATGTAGGTCAGAGTGCCGACGCTGATCGTGTCGGCCGGTTCGTCGTCCTCTTCGCGGCGGTAGGTGGCGCGGGTGGCGCGGAGCTGGCCGAAGGTGACGGAGTAGCGGCGGGCCTTGGTGAGGAAGTGGCCGCCGAATCCGAGCATGTGCGCTCAGCGCCGCAGTCCGGTGTAAGCGTTCGGTTTGGTGTCAAGGCTGGCTTGACAGTGGTCGCCGGTTGCGGCGCCGCCGGTCACATCGGTGTGGGTGGGGCGGCCGAGGTGCCAGCAGGCGTCGATGAGGCGGGCGACGTGGTCGCCTCCGGGGTCGGCGTAGTCGTCGATCGTGGCGGTGGTGAGTCGGGTGGAGGAGTGGCCGGTGGCTTCGGTGGCCTTGGTGGCGTACTTGGCGAGGTAGGCGGCTACCTTGCCGTCAGTCAGCTCGCCGCCAACGGTGTTGATGCGTCGGACGTCGACCTGCTCGCCCCAGGTGACCAGCCAGCCTTGCGGCTGGTCGGGGTGCGGGGGTGTGGTGACGGTGATCTGCCGGGCGGCGGCGTGGACGGCGGCCTTCAGGTCGTCGACGGTGATGCCGGCCGGCGGCGGTACGAGGGCGTCCGGGTCGTCGGGGTCAACGCCGTCCAGGCGCAGCAGGACGTGGAAGTGCACCGCTCCCCGGCGTTGCATTTCGGCGACCTTGCCGTGGGACACCCGCACGGGCGGCACCGAGCGGACCTTGCCGGAGGCGGTGACAATGCCGACCTTCGGGATGCCGCGTCGACGGCACGTTGCGCCGACGTGGCGTTCGGCGGCCTGCTTGGTGCGTCGCCACAGCTCGCCGAAGAAGTGGTTCCAGACGACCTGGTGGGCGTGGTCGTAGCAGTCGAGGCACAACGGCTGCCCGAGCCGCGGATCGTCGGCGGCGTGGCGGGCGAAGCACGCTACGGGCTGCCCGTGCGGGCAGGCTCTGGCGTTGCTGCGGGCGTGGCACGGTGCGGGTCGGCAGTCGCAGCGCTGCCGGGTGCGGCAGGTGTGGCGGGCGACGTGCCGGTGGTGGACCGGGCCGAAGGGCGGGGCGGTGAAGGTGGCGAAGACGACCGGGTGCCGGGCGACCGAGGCGGGGATGCCCTTGCCGCCGGTCAGGCCGCGACAGACGACTTGGTAGGCGTCGCCCTGGTAGACCCAGGCGCAGTCCGGGCACACCGATTCGCGGCGGTTACCGCACGCCTTGTAGAGCGTGCGGTCCGGCAGCTCGTCGGTGTGCAGTTGGCCGGTGATGCGGCCGGTTCCGGTCGACAGCGGCGATGGTGCCGGTGAGGCGGATCGGGCGAGCACAGCCGCCGGCGGGGCGGGTGTGCTCCAGCCAGCCGGAGAACTCCGGCGTAGCGGCGCGGTGCAGGACGTGGGCGTCACGACCGGCGGCGAGGCCGGGGCGGTAGGTGGTGAAGATGGCTGTCTCCTCTTGCGGGGGTGGCAGGGACGGGAGACGAAGCACCCCAGCCGTAGACGCATGTCCGCTGGTGGTGTTCGTCGTGTCTCCTGGCACCGCCGAGAGGGCGGCTGACGCCGGAGGGCGGAAACGTGATCGTGCCACTTCCCGCCGATGGGTCATGTCCTTTCGCGCTCGTGGTTTTGGCATCGAGGCCGGCACGGGCGGGGAGCCTGGGATATCGGCATCCGGCGGGTTACCGCAGGCGGCCCCCACCCGTGGAGATCAGCGAATCCGAGCCATCTTGGACGGCAGCAAAGGCCGTGCTGGGCCGCTCAGCGGATTCGGGGAACCGGCATGGTGGCCGGTGCGATCGAGAGCCGGCGGGGCGTGGCCCGCACCAGCGGCAGGAAGGCCGCTCGGCATCTTCGACGTCGAGTTCAGCGGTCCGGCGGGAAGGCCGCGCTGGCGTGCTCGACAAGGGTCAGAGTAGCACCGGGTGCCGACACGTCAACGCGCCGTGAAACTGCTGTCGAGCCAATCAGGTTCGGCGCTGCCTACAGAGGGATGCGGTTGACAACCGATCGCTGGACCGGACCGGTGTACTCGGTGAGGCTGAAGCGGCGATGCCCATCCGTGGGATGCACGGTGACGGCGACAACGCTCTCGTCCGCGAATCGCAGCGTGAAGACGGGGTCGAGTTCGCACAGGAATGCAAACGCCTCGCGGTCTTCGCCGCTGTCGCTGACCAGGCGACCATTCGCCTCCCAGCCGCCGGTGGTGGCGGCCATCACGATGGCCACCTCGACGCTGTCGAGCAGAGTGGACGAGTTCGCCCACCAGTCCAGCCAGCAGCGGTCCTCGAAGCGGTCCATGCCGTCATCCTTTCAGGGCGAGGCCCGGACGGCTGTCAGCCGAGTGGGAGGACTTTCCTTACATCCATCAAGGCGGCCCTGAACGGGCCGCACGCGCCGCCGCCTGGGCGCGCGTCCGTCGCTCCGCTGGCGCTCCGACTCCGGCCACGCAACACGCCTGGCGGCTGGCGCGGAAGCGGGTAGCCCAAGGGGCCGCCGCATGACGACAGGGGGCGTTTGACCGGGTGGTGGTGGGCCGGCAGCCGGCCGGGCCGCGCGGCCACGAGCCCGCGCGGCGTAGTGCAGCGCACGCCGGCCGCGTCGGCGAGCTGGCGGCCGGTGGCGGATGGCGGTTACTGCGCCTCCGGCAGGGGCGCTCCGGCTCCAGGATGGTCGGGGATCCGTCGGCGGGTCCCAGGTGCGTCGGTGGTTGCGGTAGGCCATCCCGTCTGCCATCGACCCGGGCAAGCCGAGCAGACCACCGCCCGACCCGCCAGCGTCCGCACGGGCGTCAAGGCCGTCTTGATGTGGCGGGCCGGGCGGCGGCCCGCTCCCCAGGAGGGCGGGTCGACGGCAGACGGGATGGCGACGGCGCGCGGTCGGAGGAGCTACTTGAGGTGCTGTGAGTGCGAAAGATCATGTCGCTGGGTCGGAAGATTCGCATGAAGCAGGCCCGCAGTCGTCGCAGTGGAGGGTAAGCGAACCGGATAGTCTTGCCACATATCTGTATAGGGTGACTCGACCTCAAACTTGAATCGCAGGACCTCTGTCGGTTCAGCGAACCGGGCAGACAGCATGACGTGCTGTGAGGAGAAGAGGGACGGCAGGTTATTCCACGCGTACCGCGATGGCCTAAAAAAGACGATTTCCTGGCCGATTGCATCTGCAAGGACATAGGTCGATCTATTTGCCTCGTCCGTCTCGTTGCGAACGCGACGATAAACTTGTCGGCTATATCCACCGTCTTGTATCAGCAACACAGCGTCCCTGACCGCCTCCAAACTCCGACGCAGTCTCTCTATATCTACCGGGCTCCGTCGCGCATGGAACCAATCGTTTCGTGCATCGCTCACCTCCGCGCTGACTAGGATCCTGCTGACGTTCCGCAACTGCCTAACGATTGATTCCCGGCTTTCGGGCAGCAAGTCGAGAAAGGGAATCGTATGAACGAAGACGAATTCCTGAAGATCCTGCTGGCCAAGCCATCTCGGTAAATCTGTCGTCGGCCTAATGTACTGCTCAGCCCTAGCTTCGAAGGATGACAACAAGTCCGCTAGGACTTGGAAGCCACGGGAGGCGGTGTAGAGGGTCAGCTTGCCCTCAAAGGACACCGAGTGTTCGCCTCCATCGCCGCCAGACTCGGCGTCAGCGGACCGGAGCCGGTTAAGCGCCTCGCCCTCGCTAGGTCCCAGCTTTTCCCCGACGCCAGACCGGTAGACGAACGGCCTAGTGCTCGCGAAGTGGTCGTGCGTAAGTGCCCAGGTGGTATATAACAAGGAATCTCTGAGGAGGTCTTCAAGCTTGACAAAGAAGCTCGCTGCATATCGGCGGATGTTTTCCGCGTCGGTAGCGCTTGGATTGATAGGACTCTGTCGGGTGACTTGTCCCATCTTTTCGTGTAAGGACCAGAAATCTCGGTGCGGGTCAAGTAGGTCTTCCACGGGAAAACCGAGCTTCCACAGAACCGCATTCACCCGATCCTCATCGGTAAGCAATACGTCTTCGGCTAGCCCGATCTTTGATGCAGCAACAATGAAATTGCTCTTCCTGGCCAAGAGGAGCGAAGAAACCGCCTCCCGAGGACTGCTCTTCTGCAGATAGCTCTCTATCTTCGCATCCAGAGTAGGAGCGTCTTCACCTCTTAGTTGCCAGTCCAGCTCGTCGCGCTCACTCTCCTTGTGCAGCATGTACATCTGCCCCACGAGGCGGCGCAGCCGCTGTGGCGCGAGAGAGAACTCAGATGACGACTGACGAATGCCAAAGCGGCCGAGTTCAGGGCGCAGTCCATACCAACCGGAACCCTCCCCGCCGTTGATAACCGGCCTCCGTACTTGACCTAGTGGCACAAGAATTGTTCCGTCGGCAACAAGGGAGTCCAAGCCATTCGCGATTGCCTGATCGGAAGCCATCAGCATTAGCTGCAGAAGTTCGGCTGGGCCAAGAGTTGACACCATGGCGGCGGCGGGTCCTGGTCGAATCCCTACCTTCGCGGCTACTTGCCGAAGCTCATTCTTCGTTCTGTCCAAGAGCCAAGCGGCCAGCGCTCTCATTTCCGCTAGGGTCAGCGCGTCCCCAAGGAGATATGCGAGAGAATCACCTTTGAGGTCATTCCAAGGCATTGAGGCGTACATGTTGAAGCGCCGAATGTAGCCGTTCCAGTCGCTTGCTTGCCCTTCTTTCAGAAGGACCTTTTCCGCAATATCGCGCGCTTCGTTAATTGGCGCCGTCTGGTCGGTTACAAAAGTACGTGAATGTACAGTAGTACACTTGATGTCCGAGCAGTGGAAAGGCACTTCGTCGGCGGGGTGAATGGATCGCCGATGCGGTGTCTGAAGCAGTCCATATGGTCCAGTGACCAAACGTCCGACTTGAGAGACGCCCTGCGGTGTGCCCTCCAGTACTTCGAATGTTTCCTTGCTGGACAACACCGTGCGGCTTTCCCCGAAGGGAAAGGTTAGCAGCCTATCGTAGAGAAGTCGGCCATACGTGTAGGGAAACCTAATCGTCGTATCCCGAATTTGCTCACTAATGATTTCTATGAGCCGCTGAGTGTCAGTCTGAATCGGGTCAGCTAACAGCTCGTTGCCTAAAATTCGGAGTAAACACATAAATCGCGCTTCCGGGTACTTGATTCCCTTCCTAAGAAATGCCTGCACCATCCGCTCGCCGGCCTCGGTCAGGTGCACCGTCTCATACATCTCTTTAGAGATTCGGTAGTCTTGGCGAAGCTTGCACTCGATCAGCAGAAGTTGAACATCGAGCAGATCTGCGAGTGAGTCTCTGAAGTCATCGCCCGGATATATTTCGGCGAGTTCGTCTGCAGTCATCGGCTCAGGCATTTACCCATACTAGGCCGAACTTCACGTACCGTGTATAGACGATCGCGTTCGTGGATCGTCCAGATGGCGACGTCACGACGCCAAGAAGGCCGACGCTATGGCAAATCATACGGACTAGGCTGCTCGCCGAGTGCGCGTCTGGCCAGGTGGACAGCCGAAACCTCGACGACGCGATCCGGGCCAGGCACAACCTACGGGCTCTCGCCCTGCTCGGAGCAGCTTCACCGAGGCGATTGATGTTCTCAACAAGCATCACACGCGATCGAGGGCAGAGCAGCCAACCGAGCAGCCAAGCCAACGGTCGTCAACGGACGATGACGGACCGGGACACCAGCGGGCCATGAGTACCAGCCGGTGAACCAGCGCCGGGCAGCCGACTCGTAATTGGGAGGTCGGAACCTACCTCTGCCCCTCGCTCCTGTCGGGGTGGGCACACAGGGGGCACAAGACAATGTCAAACGTCGTCAACCAACCACCAGCAATGGCAACCCGAGACGCCCCGTGGGCAGGTGTCATCAGCCGTCCCCGCTGGTGGCGGGACAGCGGCTCTATGTTCCGCTTCAACGTCCGACACCCGAGCTGGGTGACCGACTGGGTGACCATGGGCACGAGCAACGCCGGACGGGGACACGGGTGAGATCAAGGCACCTTTCAAGCTGACGGTCCGTCGCTAATGGTCGTCCTCGTCGTCCCGCATCAGGCGGTCGAGGTCCTCAGGGCGTAGCCGCTTGATTTGGGTCTCCAGTTTGCGGCTGTACTGGCGATCGTTCGGATCCATCCCATTGCGAGATCGAGAGCTGCGGCCATACTCCTTGAGGAAGTTGCCCAGCTCCCGACGCATGCGTTCCCGCCGGCCCGACATGGATGCCACTCTAGGATCCGAAGGGCGAGTCGCGCCTTCTCATAACTGCTGTCGACAGCAACGGCGACAGCAACGGCCCGAGATGAGGACAGCCGGCAGCGACCGGGCATGGATCGTAGCCCGAGGTCACGGACGCGGACGGACGCTGCCGGACGGAGCGCCCAGAACTTACAAGCGAGGGGTTGGCCCGGACGCCTGGACGACTCGCTAGAGCGACGGTTCATGGAAGTAGACGGTGGCCGACCACCAGTTGCCGTCGGCAGTCACCTCGCTGTGCAGGATGACGTCCTGGACCTCGATGCCGGGCCGTTGTTCGATGCTGTCGGCGATGCGGCGCAGCAGTGCGGGGACGCTGTCTTGGCCGGGACCTACTGGGTTGGCCTGTGAGAAGTGCTCGATGGTCCACGACTCCGGTTCAGACGGCATAGCGGCAGTCTGCCAGGCGTTCGGACGGTGGCCGTTTCCCGGCGGTGTGGGGGCACAGGCGGGGGGCGCAGATGCCGTGTCTGGCATGCGAGATGGGTGACCAACTGGGTGACGATGGGAACGAGCAACGCCGGACGTCCCTAAACTACGGTGGACCGTTCGGGCGGCTCAGCCTTGCTGCGACCGGAGCTCATCAACGACTGGTGGGTCCTTCGGGACGAAGAAGTCGCTGCCGCAGCGGCAGACGTAGCAGCCGTCCCTACAATCTGAGTTCGTGGACTTCGCCGCAGGACCGCCAAGTCGCTGGGTTGTCACGCTCCGGTCTGGGGCGACGGTCGAGCTGGCTGCCGACGGCTTTACCGAGCATGACGGCCATGCCCTCTTCTCCGTCCTTGCCAACGCCACCAGTGAGGAGCAGGAGCAGGTTCAGGTCCTCGGCTGGTCAGTTGCGGCTCCGGCCGTTCTGGTCTTGGTGGCGAAGGTGCCCATGGTCGAAGTGGCGAAGATCGAGGGCGGCGAACCATGGTCGAGCACGCGAGCCGACGCGGAGCCGCAGGGCACATAGGGGGCACAAGACAGCGTGAAACGTCGTCAAAGAGCGTCGAACCATGGCAGACCGAAACGCCGTGCGAGCAGGCATCAGGTGCCGTTGCCGCTGGTAGGTGCGCCGGGGCTCTAAGTTCCGCTTCAACTCACCGACTTCGGGCTGGACGGGCGGTCCGGATCGCGGCCGGGCCGTCAGACAGCCGTAGGGTGCGGGTCATGCCCGAGGAAGAGGAAGTTGTTCTTCGCCTTGACCGGCCGACAGCCACGTCGCTTGCGGACCTGATCTACAACATCGGCGAGCACCAGGCCGCCGGCATGCCTCTCGCTCATTTGTCGAGTGACGACAGCGAAAGGCTTGGGCGGGTGCTCCACGACCTCTGGCGAGCCTTGGGCGTCTCGCTCCCGTACGGCGACGGTCCCGGGAAGGAACCTCGCCGCCGGATCTGATCGTTCTCACGCGGAGGTCGCTGACAGCAGCAGTGACAGCAACGTGCCGAGAGGAGGCCAGCCGCCGGCGGCCGGACGCAATCAGCGTCCGAGGTGGTGAACGCGGGCGGATGCTGCCGGACGGCGCGTCCAGAACTTACAAGCGAGGCATCGGGTGGTCGGCCAGCAGATGCCTGTCGAGAATGGTGAGGAGTCGGTGCGGATACTGGCGGGGTGGTGGAGAAGCAGGCTACGGAGTTGACCCGATGGACCATCCACGGCGAGCGCGTGGTGGACGACACACGCCGGGCACAGCTGAGTATCGCGGAGGTCGAGCTGCCCGACGGGGTTCGGTTCGAGCAGTACGTGATCCGTGCTCCGCGGTCGGCCATGGTGGCGGTGGTCGACGACCAGGAGCACCTGCTCTTGATGCGGCGGCACCGGTTCGTCTTCGACCGTTGGGTATGGGAGCTGCCCGGCGGTTACGTCGATGAGGGTGAGCAGCCGGCGGTCTGTGCGATGCGGGAGGTCGAGGAGGAGACCGGTTGGCGCCCTCGGAGGGTTGAGCCGCTGCTGTCCTTCCAACCGTGGGTTGGCACTGCCGACGCAGAGAATCTGCTCTTCCTCGCCCGGCAGGCCGAGCACATCGGCGAGCCCGTGGACGTGAACGAAGCTGAGCAGATTGCCTGGATTCCGCTCGACGAGGCGTACCAGCTTGTGGCTCGGGGCGAGATTGTCGGTGCCGGCACGGTGATCGCTGTGCTGGAGTTGGTCGCGCGTAAGGCTAAGGGAGAGCTGTGAGGGTCAGCGTCGAGGGCCGAGGGTGGCGTCGACGCGGCTGGTGAAATGCCGGACGGCGGGTAGTCGCCGGTGTGGGGCGAGCTGGCCTTGCAGGTCGCGGAGGTAGCGGACGGCTCTGGCGGAGCGGAGCTGGGTGGTCAGGGTCAAGGCTTCCGCGCCGATGGCGCAGGCTCGGTCGGGTTCGCCCTGTTGGGCGTGGACGCTGGCGAGCAGAGCCAGGTTGAAGGCTCTGCCCCGTACGTATCGGTTGTCCATGCGGAGGGATCGGGCGGCGAAGCGTTCGGCGTGGGTGTTGCGGCCGAGGGCGAGGAAGCAGTGGCCGAACTTGGCCGCCAGGTACGCCTCGTCGAAATAGCTGAGCCATTGGGGGTCGGCGCTGCGGTCGGCCCGGTCGAGGGCTTGTTCTGCCCGGTGCAGGGCGACGGCGCAAGCCCGTTCGTCACGGGCCTGCGCCAGGGCGTGGGCTTCCATGACATGGGCTTCGGCGACCAGGACCGCAATTCCGGCGCGGCGGGCGGTCCGGCCGGCGGCGCGGGCGAGGTCGAGGCCGGTGGTGGTGTGGCCGAGGTAGGTGGCCTGGTGGCTCATCGCCGCGAGGATCTCCGCGCCGAGGCCGTTGTCTCCTGCGGCGTGGGCGAAGTCCAAGGCGAGGGTGAGATAACGCTGGGCGATGCCGTGTTCGGCGGTGTCGTACGCCTGCCAGCCGGCGAGTTGGGCAAGTTCGGCAGCGGCACTGAGCAGCCGCTGACCGATCGGGTGGTCGTACCGGCCGTCGGTGAGGAGCGGAGTCACCTCCTGATGGAGGTAGCGGGCCACAGTGTCGCGGGCGTGCCCGCCGCCGTACTGGTTGTCCAGCCCGCGGTAGGTCGCGGTCATCGCGCGGATGGTGTCAATCTGCGGTTGACCGACGGCATCACGGCCGGGCTGGGTCACCGGGGCCGGATCGGGGGCCGTGAACCAGCGCAACGCCGGAAGGGTGGAGCCGGCGGAGCTGAAGGCCACCTGCCGGAGTACGTCTCGACGGTTCACGTCACCTCGCCAAAGCTCTGCGGCACTGCGCACGTCGTCCTGCCAGGTCCGGCTGGCCGGCGGTTCGCTGGGCCGACCGGGGGTGAGCCGGCCGGGGTCGGCCGGTGGCGCGGCCTGCCGGGGTGCCAGGCCCATCGTGGTCCGCGCCCGGTCAGGCATCCCGCAGCCGTCGGCGATCCGCTCCAGCACGTCGATCGAGGTGACCTTGCGTCCGGCCATGATCCGGCTGACGTAGCCCTGTTCCAGCCCGACGGCGGCCCCGATCCGGCTCTGACTCGCCCCGGTGAGACTGGCGATCCAGCGGAACAGCCTGCCGATGTCGCGGACGGCCAGGGCGGTCAGCACCTCGCCGTGAGACCACGCATCCTCCGGTATTCGCAGCGGATCGAGCAGCACGGCAGCTCCCAGCGTCGCGTTCCGACTACTCAAGGTGTTCAGGCCGACAGCCTAGAGCGGCCATTCGTGCTGGTCGAGCCGTCCCATGTCACCGTGACATGACCGCTGGCCATGGCGCGGCCCGCCGTCGGCCGGGATGGTCGGCGCATGTCCTTCGATGTCGACAACCCGCCCGTGGAACCGCCCGACGAGTGCCAGCACCGCCTGCTGTGGCGGTTGGCCCGCGCTCTCTGGGAGGCCCACCGGCCGGACAGCGCCGGCTTCTGCGTGGTCGCCGGCTGCTGGCATGAGAACCAACGCGACCCCTGCCGGCTGGCCCAGCTCGCGCAGGAGGGGATGCGAACCGCCTGCGGCGAAGCCACCCCCGCCTCGCCACCCTGGATCGCCGTCACCCGCGAGCGCCTGGCAGCCGGGGACATCGACCCCACCGACGCCGTCGCCGAAGTCCTCTGGCATCACCGCCGCGCCCGCAGGACAGGGCGGTGACCGATGGGAGCCATCTACACCTCGACAGCCTTTCGCGAGTACGCCAAGGCGCAGGTGGCACACGCGGACATCCTGCTGATCAAGCACTCGGAGTCGGCCCTGAGCCTGTGCCGGTGCGGCCGACTCCACCCCTGCGACGACCGCCAGCACTGGCTACGCATGCGCGCCCACTTCGGGCGGTTCCTCGTCGATGAGCAGTACAGCAGCGAAGTACAGCAACCCAGCCCACCGAACCCGACCCGAAGCGACCCCAGCAGGCTGGACGACCTCGGATGACACCCGATCGGACCGGCTCGCCGACAGCTCACACCGAAGAGGTCACTGGTTCGATCCCAGTATCGCCCACCATGTATGTCTCCTGGTCAGCAGCCCGTTACCGGATTCGCCGGTAGCGGGCTGCTGCCGTTTTGCCCCATAGCTTGGGAGCGATCTCCGGCGGAGGCGTCGGCTACGTGCTCGACACGACCGGCCGCGGCGGCGAGCGGCGAGGTCATCAAGCCGGTGCTACGCGTGCCGGGCTCCGGAGCGCACTCCCGCGGGTAGCCCTCGGAAGCCGTCGAGGCCGCCTTCGACCTGCACCGCTTCCATCTCACTCGAACGGGGCGAGGCCGTGGTCACGCCGATCCCACCGTGTACGCGTAGGGCACCGCAGCCACCTCCGTGCCGAACCCGGTACGTGCGTCCAGGGTGATCACTGTCAGCGACCCGGAGACGCGTTCTGCCACCGGTTCGTCCGAGCTGAAGACCACTGTGATCCGGCCGCTCTGCCCCGGCGCCAGCGTCAGCGGCGTGTACGGCTCGGTCGACCCCTCGACCACTCGCCGCCAGTAGTTGCCGGTGGACGATGTGATCCGCCGGTCGAAGAGTCGAGTCAGTGCGGTGGCCTCGCAGTCCACTCGGGCCGACGGCTGGGGCGTAGCGCCGAACGGCCCGGCACGGTTGGCGTTGCAGATCCAGGTCGTCGCCGCCACCTCGGCCGACGAGACAACCACCTCCGACCGCCGGCCGGCGGTTCCGGCCAGGTCCGGGTCACCGACGTAGTAGCCGTTCTCGCCGTATGGCTGCGTGTCCAGCACGTGCGGCACCGCCGAATCGGCCGACATCCGCAGCCGTGTGGTGCCGGTCGGTACCGGAAAGCGAGGGTAGACGTCGGCCCCGGATACCGGTGTCCGATACGCGGCGGACGCCACCGGCCGCAGCGGCACCTCGCCGACGGCGTCCAGCCGGGCGTCCACGAAGTACGACGCCGGTGCGGTACCGGTGTTGGTGATCGTGAGGGTGGCCTCAGCCGGACGGCCCGCCGGCAGCACGGCACCCGCCGGCACACCGGTCGCCACGACCGGCAGCGGGGCGAATCCCACCCGACCGTGGAACGGCTGGCGGGTCCGGACAGTGGCGGTCGGCGCCGTGAGCACCAGCACCACGGTCCATCGGCCTGCCTGTGGGGCACGCCGGACCAGGTCCAGCCTGGGCGGCGCCGCCGTTCCCGCCGAGCGGGAGCTGCTGGCCGCGAGTGGCATCCCGGCTGGGTCGACGAGGAAGCCCCAGACCTCCAGCTCCGGGTCGTCGCCCGCCCCCACCGACACGGCCAGCGTCGGCTTCCCGGCTGGTACCTCGAACTGGAAGCTGCGCCGCTGCCCGAGTAGAGCCCACCCGGCGAGGGCGCCGTTGCCGCCGGAGAAGATGCCGCGGAAGCTGCCGCCGGAGGGGCCGGTCGGAACCAGCGCCCGCAGGCCCAACGGAAGCGCCGCGTAACCCGTCGCGCCGGCGGCGACGGTCACGGTGGCCGACGAGTCACCGGCCGTGGTCGGCAGGCGGACCGGCAACCAGGCGGTCCGCGTACCGCCGGGCGGCACGACGACCGAGGGGCCGGTGCGCGGAGTCAGCCGCAGCACGGTGACGTCGTATCGGACCGCACCCACCGGCGGTGACCCGTCGTCGCGGGTCCAGATCGCCACGGTCCAGCGGCCCGGCTGCGGCCGGGCCACCGTCACTCGCCCGTACCCTCCGTTGCCCAGCGGCAGCGAGTAACCGGCGAGCTGGCCGGCGGGATCGAAGACGCTCACCGAGACCGGCGCGGCGTGCGACCGGGGATCCCAGGCCACCGCGGCCTGGAGCTGGTCGGTCCCGCCGGGCACGGTGACCGGCACCAGGCGGGCGTTCGCCGGTACGCCATCGGAGTCGGCGAACGCCCTGCCGGCACCCGCGGCCAGCGTCACCTGACCGGCGGCCAGGCTGCGGGTCGGCGCGGTGGACCGCAGGCCGACGGTGACGCGACGGGTGTGCGCGCCCGGATTGGTGACGTGCACCGCGACCGGCGCGACCCGCCCCGCCCCGCCAGTGACGCTCGCCGTCGAGGTAGCGACAAGCAGCCCCGCCTTGTCCTCCGAGGCCGGCCGACCACCGGCAGGGGCACCGGCGGGGCCGGTTGACCCCGGGTGGCCGGCCAGGGCGGCGGCCAGACGCACCGCGGCGAGGGTATCCACCCGCCCGGCTCCCTGCTGGCTGGCCGGCTGCCGCAGGTCGGTCGCAGAGCTCATCAAAATGCGTTTGACCTGCTCGGGGGTTGGTGTGTCGCCCGTGTGCCGGCGCACCGTCTGGATCACCAACGCCGCCGCGCCGGCCACGAACGGCGCCGCCGCGCTGGTGCCGCCGAACAGGAAGAACGGGCTGGGGGTGCCGCCGTCGAAGAAGGAGACGCAGCTCTGGTAGCGCGCGGTGTCCGTCGAGCAGGCAGCCCACCCGGTGTCGCCGGGCGCCACGAGGTCGACGGTGCGGGGCTCCGCCTGTGCGGTGCCGCCGGAACTCAACGCGGACACCGAGTCGGACCGGTGGCCGCCGCCGCCGAGCGGTGACCCGCCGTACCCGAGTTGGCCGTACGCGCGCAGTTGGGTGCTTGCGCCGACGGCGATGACGTCCGGGTCGCTCGCCGGCGAGCCCAGGGTGTCGTCCGGTCCGGCGTCCCCGGTGGCCACCACCACGGTCACTCCCGCCGCGACGGCCGCGTCATTGGCGAGCCGCAGGGCGTTGGCGGCCGTGTCCGGATAGCCGTAGCCCACCAACGACTCGTTCAGCACGTCGACGCGCTCGTGGAGCACCGCCCACTCGATGCCCTGTAGGACGACTGACGTGGGCGCCGCGACGTTACTGAACACCTTGGCCACGTGCACGGTGGCCGCTGGTGCGACGCCCAGGATCCGCATCGGGCACGGTTTGTCGGGGCGGTGCACCGGATGCCCGTACCGCCCGGCGTCGTAGACGCCGACGCCCTGGGCCGCCACGACACTCGCGTCGCCGAAGGATTCCAGGATGTACGAGGGAGCGTCCAGGCCGTCGCCGGTGAAGTCGGCGTAGCCGGCCACCACCGATCGCCCGTCGCGGACGAACTCGGCCGCCGCCGGGTCGATCGCTCCGCCGAGCACGCCGACCCGCACCCCCGAACCGTCGGCCAGGTCGTGGGCACCGGGTTCCTGGGCTGATCCGACGGTACGCGTCAACGCCAGCCCTTCCGGTTCGGTCAACGGCGGCTCACCCGGCGCGGCGCAGGTCCGCCCACCCATCCCGACCCCGCCGGCCGTTGGAGCGGGCCGGTTCCCGCCGGCCGGGGCGACCGGTTGGCGCAGCCGCAGCGGGGTGTCGGGCAGCACGGCTCGCACCCCGGGTCGGGACGCCAGGTCCGCGAGGGTCCGCTCCGGCAGGGTCGTGGCGATGGCGTTCACCATGCGGAAGGGCTTCACCCGGGTGGCGCCGGCACGGCGCAGGTCAGCGAGCATCGGCTGCTGGTCGGCGGCGATCCGGGCGGCCCTCTCGGTGAGCCGCCGCCCGGCCGGAGCGTCGTGCTGGTCGGCGAGGACGACGATGACGGCCCGGCCCGGCCCGGCGTCGACCGCCGCCGGTGGGGCCACGGCGGCGACCGGGCCGGTGGCCAGGGCCGGCGTCAGTAGGGCGGCCAGCAGTCGATGCGGCGCGGTGAGTAGCACGGTTCGCGTCCTTGCCTTCCTGGTAGCGGTGCGGTGGACGAGCCGATCAGGCAGCGGTACGACGTTCGGTGACGAAGACCCAGCCGAAGGTGGCGAGTTGCAGGGCGACGAGCGCGAGAAAGCCGACGCCGTTCCAGAAGGCGAGCCCGTCGACCGGGGAGTCGAGGCCGTCGATGGCCAGCCCGACCATCGTGACCATGGCGGGCACCGTGAGGGCCAGCAGCGCCGCGGTCACGGCGAGCGAGCCGAGCAGGTAGAACGGCGCGTACCAGCGGATGATCCGCAGTTCCCGGGCCGGCACGCCGCCGAGGTCGTGCCCGGGGCCGCGGCCGACCAGCCGCCGCGTCTGGTTGGCCAGCCAGCGCCGGGTGTCACCCATCAGGTCGCCCAGCCGCAGCCAGTTGCCCAGGACGTAGTAGATGTCGGTCCGCATGAACACCAGGAACTGGTAGACCACCGACAGCGTGAGCGTGTAGACGACGCCGCGCACCAGCTGCTCGTGCAGACCGGCGAGTTGCAGGACCAGACAGGCCGACATGAGCAACAGGTCCCAGGTCAGCCCGGCCAGGTACGGGGCGTAACGGCGGCGCCGGGGCACGGATCGGACGGCCGACATCTCCGTCTGCGCCACCAGGAACCACAGCCTTCGGCTGATGGAGAGCCGTCCCGTGACGCCCAGCGCCCGCACGGTGGCCGCGTGCGCCAGCTCGTGAAGCAGCACCAGCATCCAGGCCACCGCCGCGACGACCAGGGCGTTGGCCAGCACCCCGTCCAGGAGGAACGCGTCGGCCGGGGTGGGCCGCAGCGAGGGAACGAGCACCAGCAGCAACGGTACGGTCAGCCAGCTGCCGACGTAGAGCAGCCGCATCGGCGGCGCGAGCAGCCAGGAGACCCGGTGCGGCGGCAGGTTCGCCAGCACCGCTACCCCCCGGCGGGAGGGGCCGGCGCCGGGGGACAGCGGGGTGCCGGCCCCGGTCGCCGGTCCGCCGGAACCGACCGTGGCTCCTCCGTCGCCGGTCGCGGCGTCCACCCGCAGGAAGCCGCAGGACGCCATGCCGTCGAGGAAGTCGGCGAGGTCCGGCTCGGTGCCGTACCGCTCGGCGAACCGCCGGCGGACCTCGCCGAGCGGCAGCCCCTCGCCAAGCCACCGGACGAGGTCGACCCCCTCGGCCGGCAACTCGATGAAGTCGCCGGTGTCGACCCGGCCGACCTCGCACACACCGTCCTCGCTCTCGCCGATGTGCAGCGGATGCAGCCAAACGACGGTGGTGTCGGTGAGCGCGCTGGTCACGTCACGGACCCGGACGCGACCGCGGCCCGCAGGCCGCCGGGCGCCACGCCAGGGCGGGGGACCCGACCGTCCGGACCGCAGGCGGCGCAGTCGTCGAGCAGCGTGCCCTCGGCGAACTGCGTCTCCATGCGGTGCACGTCGACGACGAGCTTCCGGCCGACGATGACCGGTTCCGCCATGCCGGTGAGGTGCTTGACGGCCTCCAGGGCGGCCAAGTTGCCGATCATCCCGGCCATCGGCGCGTTGCACGGGTTGATGGTCCGGTCGCCGATCACCCCGACCACGTACTCGGCCATCGGCGCGTACTCCGGATGGTTGGCCGCGGCGTCCTGCTCGACGCACTGGAAGCACGCGGTCCGGTAGGGCACGTGCAGGAAGAGGCTGACCGTGAGCCCGTCGTTGGAACCGCGCATCCACGCGGTGCCCTCTCGCAGGGCCGCCTCGTTCAGCCACTGGTAGAGCGTCAGGCGGGGTCGGTCAGCGGCGCAGATCACCAGGTCTCGACCGGCCATGCAGGCGCGGGCGGCCGCCACCCCGTCGACCCGCGCGTTGCGCGCGCTGATCCGGACATGCGGGTTGATCTCGTTCAGCCGGCGGACGGCGGCGGTCACCTTGGGCTGCCCGACGTCGGCGTCGGTGTAGAGCACCTGGCGGTTGAGGTTCATCAGTTCCACGTCGTCGTCGTCGACGAGCAGGATGTCGCCGACCCCGATGGCGGCCAGGCTCATGGCCACGTACGACCCGAGGCCGCCGATCCCGAGTACCGTGACCCGGGCGTCGCGCAGCCGTAGCTGGAAATCGGCCGCGGTCAGCGGTGGCTTGTGGAAGTAGGAGAAGAACTCCAGGTTGCGCCGGTACCGCTCGCGTTCCACCGCCGGCAGCCGGGCCGGTGGGGGTACGGCGGCGTCCTCCACGAAGCCCATGCCGATCAGCGCGTCGATGGACTCGTCCACTTCGACGGCGGTGATGCCCGGATCGTGCTCCGCCATGGCGTCCGCCAGCTCGGGTCGGGTCCGCGTACCGTCCATCAGGCTCAACAGGTGCCAGGTGTTGCCGCGCTCGTCGTCGACCATCTCCGAGGCGATGCCGTAGTCGCCGCCGCCGATGCGGATACGGCCGTCGCCCAGAGGGATGGGTGGAAACACGCTCTTGATACGGGGTCGCCTCATCCGTACTCGCTCCTTCGGGTCCTGGTGGGGTCGACCGTCGCCCCAGGTCGTGATGGCGGTCCTGGTCACCGCCTGGGCAGGCGGTGACCAGGACCGTCGGGTCAGCAGTCCGTGCAGGGGCTGCAAGCGCAGATGACGGTGGTCTCGATCTTCTCGAGACGACGGATCTGGATCTTCATGGCGACACCTCCCTCCGGAGCTGGACGGCTGGCCCGACCGTGACCGGCGAATGCCGCCGGTGCCGGCCTGGCATCTCGCTGAAGTGTGTGGCGAGCCGCCGGACCATGGGGCAATCCCGGACGACTCCGGACGGGCGGGCCTTGCCCAGCACCGGTGCGCTCGGTGTCCGATCAGCAGATCAAGGACAGATCCCGTGACGCTGCCGGAGGGCAGAGGGTCTAGTAAGAAGCACAAGCCCGAGATCAGGACTGCCCGGGAGCTGCCATGACCGAGTCGCTTGCGAGTGGTGGCGGTGTGGCGCCGCCGGATCCGGGGCCGGCCGAGTCCCTGGACGAGGTGGCCCAGAGACTGCGGACGCTGAAGGTATGGGCCGGCGACCCGTCCTACGACGTGATCAAGAACCGGATCAACGCGGCCGGGAAGGCCGCGGGCCGGACCGGCGGCGTGGTTGCCAGGAGGACCACGGTCGCTGACTGTTTCAAGAGCGGTCGAAGGCGGGTCAACACCGATCTGGTGATCGCCGTTGTCGAAGCGCTTCATTCGGACGTGGGGTACGTGGCGCAGTGGCGGCAGGCACTTCGCGTGGTCGGCGGGGAAGCCCGGGCGGCATCACAGGTGCGAGTCCATGGCAACCTGCCGCAGGACCTGGCCGGCTTCGTCGGCCGTACCGCCGCGCTGAACCGGATCCGACGAGAGCTACGCAAGCGCGACCTGGATGGTGGCGCGGCCGTGATGGCGATCCAGGGTATGGCGGGCGTCGGCAAGACCCAACTCGCCATCCACGCCGCGCATGCCCTGCACCGGAAGGAACCGTTCGACCGGATCTTGTTCGTCAACCTTCGCGGATTCCACCCGGACACCACTCAACCGCCGGCCGACCCAGCTTCGGTCCTCGAGGGCTTCCTGCGCCTGCTCGGCGTCGCCGGCCAGCAGATCCCGTACGACCTGCCCGCCCGGGTTGCCGCCTACCGCCGCCTCCTCGTCGGTACCCGTACTCTGGTCGTGCTGGACAACGCCAGCGACGCCGAACAGGCCCGCCCGCTGCTGCCCGACACTCCGGGCTGCCCGGTGCTGATCACCAGCCGACGCGACCTCGGCGAGTTGCCGCACGCCACTCAGCTCACGCTGGACCTGTTCACCCCCGACGAGTCGGCTGCCCTGCTCGCGGTAGGCGTATCGCAGGTCCCCAGCGGCTCCGACCCGAACGCGGTGGTCCGGATCGCTCAGCGTTGCGGCCACCTCCCCCTCGCGCTCGGGCTGGTCAACGCCCACATCAGAAGCAGATCCGGCTGGACGTTGACCGACCAAGCCGACAGGCTCGACGAACGCCATGACCAGCGGCGCCTCGACGTCAGCGTCGAGCTTGCCTTCGATCTCTCCTACCGACATCTGCCCGCCGACCGGCGACGGCTGTTGCGCTTCGTGGCGGCACATCCTGCTGATGATTTCGACGCTCGGGCCGTCGCGGCCCTGACCGGCATCGCCACGTCCGAGGCGAGGGCTCATCTGCACCACCTCCACCGGGACCACCTGCTACAACAGGCCGCCCCTGGCCGGTACGCCCTTCATGACCTGATCCGCGCGTACGCCACCAGCCGTTGCAGCGACGAAGATCCGCCACCCCAACGCCGCGCCGCCCTGACCCGTCTGTTCGACTACTACGTGGAGACCGCCACCGCCGCGATGGACGTCCTGTACCCGGCCGGATCGCACCGCAAGGCGTCATCGGACGCCGTCACCGTCGCGGCTCCGAGCGACGCGGAGACCGCCAGTGGCTGGCTGGACACCGAACGCCCGGCTCTGGTCGCCGTCGCCGCCCACACCGCCGCACACGGCTGGCCCTCCCACACCGCCCGGCTGTCGGCCACCCTGTTCCAGTACCTGCACGGTGGGCATCCCACCGACGCCCTCACCATCCACGAGCACGCCCGTGACGCCGCTCGCCGCGCCGGTGACCCGGCCGGGCAAGCCCACGCCCTGACCAGCCTCGGCGCCACCCACACACAGCTCGGCCGATATGGGCCGGCCATCGAGCACCTCCAGCGGGCCAGGACCCTGTTCCGGCGAACCGGCGACCACATTGGTGAAGCCCGCACACTGATCAACCTTGGTGTCGTCGAGTCACGGCTCGGCCGCAACCGGCCAGCCGCCAACAGCTACGGTCAGGCCCTGGCCCTGTTCCGGCAGGCCGGCCACCAGGCCGGGGAAGCGCACGCGCTGAACAACCTCGGGGAAGTCGAAGCGCAACTGGGTCGGTACGGGCTGGCCGCCGAGCACGTGCGACAGTCTCTGGTCCTGTTCCAGCAACTCGGTGGCCGTACCGGCGAAGCATGGACGCTGAACACTCTCGGCGACATCGAGATACGGCTGGGTCGGCACCGGGCCGCCACGACCCACCTGCAGCAGGCCCTGGCCTTGTACCGTCAACTCGGCAACCACACCGGCGAGGCCTGGACGCTGAACAGCCTCGGTACGCTCCACACCCGCCTCGGCCAAATTACCGACCATCACCAGCAGTCACTCGATATCTTTCGCGAGACCGGCGAACGGTACGGCGAAGCTAACGCGCTCAACGGAATCGCCGAAGCAGCTCGCGTTACGGGCAACGTCGCCGACGCCCTCATCCACCACACCGCAGCACACACGATCGCCGTCGAGATCGGCGCACATCACGAGCACGCCCGCGCCCACACGGGTCTCGGCCACGCCCACCGCGCTCTCGGGGCACCCGCACCCGCCCGCGATCACTTCCAACGGGCGCTGACTCTCTACACCGACCTCGACATGCCCGAAGCCGACCAGATGCGGGCCAACCTCACCGCCCTCGACGACAACGGCGCCGGGCGCGGGAGCATGGACCTGACGGCGCAGCTCATGGTGGGCACACCGAGCTGCAGTTGATCGTCGCTGAACCCATGCCACGGCACACGAATTGTGGCCGACAGCCGCAGATCGACTTCTTGGCAGACGTTGGTTCCGGCGGCGCTTCCACGGCGCCGTGGGGCGAGCCACCGCCGACCGCGGCGGGGGAGCGGAGAAACCCTCCGACCCGGTGACGAGCCGGGGATCGGGGGAGCAGGTTGGGAGCAGCGGGATGCTCTAACGGCCTTGAACTGCGTCCAGCGGCATCGAACGGCGCGCAACTGCACCCATCCCTAGCTGCGGCTCCCCACCAACCAGACGTCCCCGACGATGCGCACCCAGGGGACAGGGTCATGGGGACGGCGCCGAACCGTTGACCCAGCCAATCGACGTAGGCCCCTGCGTTCGCGGTCGGCGGGATGTGCGGTTCTACGGGCGTCTGCTCATCGTCGTTAGAGTGGAACCGGTAACCGTCACTGGACAACTTATTGACGATCGCCTCGATGTTCTGGCGGGCTTGGCGCGCCATCTCATCGCAGACTAGCTGCGCCTCCTGGGCCTGTTCGGGCTCCAGAACCACGCCGCCGAGCTGACGCAACTCCTGCCAGACCAGCTCCCGTTGCCCCCGCTCGTAACGGCTGAGCCAGCGTGGTGGTGATGCCACGCCGCGATTTTGCCAGACACCTTTCGTGCATCGCCGGGCGGCTCACTCAGCAAGCATCAACGTGAGCGCACTAATCAAGACCAATTGCCTGAACGCCGCGACGCCTCGGACGGCACTCTTCTGCCGCTACCAGCGGCTGCCGGCGGACGCCGGCTGCGGCTGAGGGCAGCAGGCGGTCCCGCACTGCATGATT
Source organism: Micromonospora endolithica (assembly GCF_003626595.1). GTDB lineage: Bacteria > Actinomycetota > Actinomycetes > Mycobacteriales > Micromonosporaceae > Micromonospora > Micromonospora endolithica. Next base: position 34,230 of record NZ_RBAK01000006.1, read on the forward strand.
GGTGCGCCGGTGGGCCAAGGCTGTTTCGGCCGTTACGCTGCGCTGGTGGCAGAGTTGCCGGGGACGTGGAGCGTTCCGGTGGTACGGGCGGACTTCACCGATGACGCCGTCTGGAACCAGATCAAAGAGTCGATCGCGGAGCCGACCGAGGAGGGCTTCGGCGCGGACGTGGATTTCGTTGAGGACCGCGCGTTGAACGGCCTGGACGAAGCAACGATCGTAGCCAGCTACCCACCGAGCTACCCGCACGATTACCGGCACCCGGTGCTGTTCGTGATCGACGCCATCGCCGTAACCACGCCAGGCCACCCCGTGCTGGTCATCAACCTCAACGCCGGGGTAGACGCGCGACCGTTCCGGGCGCTGCCAAGGCAGGTGCAGGCGATCCAGAACAACCTGTCGCTCGCGAACATGGACTACATCGAGTTCGCGACTTCTACGGGTGCGGATGGTGTCTTCCGAGGTTTCTGACTCGAGACCAGGAACACTCTCATGCCGCCAACCGAGCGTCAGAGTGCGTGACGAGCGGTCTGTGCAGCGACCAGTCGGCGCTGCCGCGCGCGCCCCTTTCAGGTGCCGAACCCTCCGCACAGGTAGAACAGGCTCGCGGCCAGTCCGAGTGTCCAGCCAGCCACGAGGCCAGACGACGACCCACGGCCGAGCCGTCCGGACAGCGCGAAGCAGCTGACCAGCAACACCAGCTGCGCAACGCCGTATGTGAATACGCCAAAGAAAAGCGCCGCGAACCTCCCACCGGCATCCAAGTCCGCATTCGGGCCGCCACCAGCGGCGATGGCCAGGACAATCGTCAACCCAACAGCAAGGCCGTGCCCAGCGAGGGCAACGACCGCTCCGGCAACCATCGGCCTGGTGATCGTCACCGCCGGAGCGTGACACACGACGGAGGAGCTGGGCTACTACCTCAGCCCGAACGAGCACGAAGACGCCCAGCACAGCTGCGCCAGGCGGAGCCGCACTGATCTGTTCGGCGGTCGGCTTCCATCGTGGCCGACGTCGGGAGCCTGAGGCAGCTACAGCACGGGGCCCGACCCCTCGCGATTGAGAGAGCCGGGGTCCGTAGGGCTACTGGCGTGCCTCGCCTACTTCTGGCACCGCCCGCTGGCCTGCCCCTCGGCAATGACCTTGTCGACGCCCTTGGCGTAGTCCGCCATCGACTCGCCGTCCGGCTGGTACCGCCACTGCCCATCCTCGTACCGGATCTCGGACATCCCGGCGGCGATCGACCGCTTGAAGTTCACGACCGCCTTGTCCTCGCCCTCAAGGCGGGCCCCGGTGATCTCGAAGGTCAGGCCGGTGATGGTCTTGCACTCGGTGTGCAGGCGGGCGTACTCGTCGCGGCTGATCGCCGCCTTGCCCTCCTTGGTCCAGAGGTCCCATGCGCCCTTCCAGTCGCCGGCCGCGTAGGTGTCGTACTCCTTCTGAGCCAGCGCCTTGGCCGCCTCTACCGTCTTCGGTTCCTGCGGCTTGTCGGCCTTGGCCTCGGTGGAGGCGGCACCCGGGGCGGCGAGGGCGGTCGGCTCGGTGGTGTCCTCGTTCCCGCACCCAGCGGTGAGCAGGGCCAGCCCGAGGGCTCCAACGGCGATGATGGTCTTGCGCATTCGTGTGTCTCCTGGTCATGGTGCAGTGCAGGCCAGTCGGCCAGCGTGGCCGCGATCGGTCGTGAACCGTCGCCGCCCTCGGTGGGTCGCGGGTGATCATGGCAGGTCGGTGCGACAGATCAGCGGTGGGGCGTACGGCCGGGCTCGGCGAGGCGGGCCACCATGATTCGTGAATAAGCCGGGACCGACCGTGCTGCTGTAGATATGGCTCGAATCCCACCAGCAACCCGTTGGTCAGGGCTTCGTGCTCGGAAACGCCTTCGGCATATCGGCAGTGTCGATTCATCGCTGACTCGACAGGTCTCGGCGCACTGTCATGTCCGCCGGTCGTGCGCGCGCTGGTGCCGGCACCTTCGGTGCCTTGGGTAGCCGCCGACCGCCGGCGTGGACAGCTGCGAGTGCGCACGGACGTGCCGCCGTCTGAGTGCGACGGCCGCCCGATGGCGCACTTGTTTCGATCAGCTCGCCGCGGGACCGTGGAGATAGCCGACGGCCGTGCAGCCCGACGCGACGCGGACGCGATAGCCCCAGTGCCGTAGGACCTGCGCAATCCTCGCGGCGCCGCCAGGGTTGGCGAGTGAACGTTGATGACGCCGGTGTCGAAGCGCCGTCCTCGAACGCGGCATGTTCCAGGACCTCCACGACCGGTCAGTTCGTGTCGTCCCCTCCCGAGTCGTGGTCCAGCCACAGCTTGTCCAGCCGCCGATCCCGGTATCGGCCGAGAAGCTCGACTCCGGCAGCACTCGTCCGGGCCACCTCGGCGCTGCGGTCGTCCACGAACTGACGGAGATCATCGATCAGAACGACCGATCGACGGGCATCCACGCGATGATCATGCCCCGCACCCTCATGATCCGCCATCCGAACTTGCCGCGAGTCGCGCTCTCTCGTCGACCGGCCGGATCTAGGCGATGTGCGTGCCTCTGCGACTCCGCGACCGGGTCCGACTGATCCGCAACGCCAACTTGTTCGTCGTTCCGGGCTTACTGATGATCGCGGTACTACCCGGCTGGTCCGGCCTGCTCGGAGTCGCCGTCACCGGAGTCGCCCTGTACGTGCCATTCTCCTTGCACCTGACCCTCGGACAGGACTGCATCCCCACCGGGTGGGCACCGCAAGCGGCGTCACCCTCGGACTCGCCGTCGGCGCCGGCGGACTCGCCGCGCCGGCACTGGGCGCTCTCGCCGAGACAACGTCCCTACCGATGGCCATCGCCACGCTGACCCTCAGCCCTTTGGCATCCCTCCTGGTACTGATGACGATGGTTGATCCAAGCCGTCCACGTCAGACCGTCGCGACGAGCGGAACCTGATGTCCGGCCAGCAGCGGCACCATCCACTGATCCGCCACGGACAACAACGGTCGCGCGACAGCGGTACGGACCGGGAGTGTGGGCTTGCAGGGCTGATCCGCTCGACAGCGTCCGGGTCGTCGCTCCGGGCACCTGAGCGACGATGAGGTTCCCGTCGAACCACATTCGCACCAAGGGATCTCAGCTCGTGACCTCTTCGGCGCACCCCACGGCGTCAGCACTGCCGGCTCCGCATCACCGGCTGGCGACGTCCGCACCTGCCGCTGGTTGTGAACCTGCCGGAGGGAGGGCGCTATCCCGACGAGCAGGCGGTCAGAAGCGGTAGAAGGAGTAGCTGTAGGGGCGGCCTCGGTCGTAGATGGCACGCAACCGTGGCTGCCTGATCTCGGGCAGTCGGGCCAGAACGCTGAGGAAGATCTGGCCGTCCGGCTCGAATCGGTGACCCGGGAGCAGTGCCGGCAGGGCTTCCGGCGGGATCGGGACCGACCGCCCAACCGGCTTCGGGGCTCGGTGAATTGCGAGGTGCCGCCAGGCGTCCCAGGCCAGCGGGACGGGCTTCACCGGCGGGGCCACCGGCCAGAGTTCACCGGTCTGCGGATGTTCCGGGATGAGGGCGAAGTGCCCGTCGGCATCCGGAACGCCGGGCCCGGCCAGCACCAGGATGCGCTCCTGCCCCGTGCTGACCGGGCCGACGAGACGCTCGACAGTGGGCCGGAAGACCTCAGCGACCTGATGATCCGGTATCACTGTAGGGCCGCCGCCCGAGGCGGCTAGCAAGTGTGCCAGCGCCGAGGCTGCGGCGGCAGCCCACATCAGGTGCCAGCCGCCGCCCGGTTCAGTCGGTGGGATGCCGGGCCGCTGGTCAATCAAGTCCGCCCAGTCGAGTACCGGGTGCGGGCCGGGGCCGTCCTCGAGGATGTGGGTGGTCAGCGGGTTCAGCCAGGTGGCCTGCCGCAGGCCACAGTCGTCGATCCGGATGGCTACCGGCGTGCCGCAGGTGACGCAGACCATGTTGGGCTCGCCGTCGGCGAGGCCACAGCAGGCGGAGTCTCCGACCAGCCCCGGATCGATGACGACACCTCGGACGTCTCCCGGGGTGATCAACACCCGGCCGACCGGCCCGGCCGAGATGCTGAACCTCGGCGCGTGCCAGCCGAGCGCCTCGGCTTCACCGGCGTCAAGTTCGGCCCACCGGCGCCAGGGTGGACCGGAGGGCAGCGGATTCACCGCGAACGTGCCCGGCTCCAGTGCCGGGACGAGCGATCCTGGCCCGTTGCCGTACTTCTGGTCCGCGTGGACGGGCAGCGCCACTCTCGACACCGGAGCCGTCAGAGCGGTGTCGCAGGCTCGGCAGCCGAAAACCGTCATGTATCCCCCGCGCGCCGACTGAGGTCAATAGTAGTTGATCACTTTGACCGAGCATTCGGACGCGCTCAGATGAGAGTCCATCGTCGCTGAGAGTGCGTTGTCGAGGATCAGGCTCGGGGTGCTGACTCAGCCGCTACACCGGCCGTCGGCGGCCACCGGCCAGGACCCTGACCATGTACGCGTCTCTCGCGAGTCGGACGGGCCCGACGGGACAACCGGATCTGCCGCTGACAAGGCGCGGCGATCGTGCGCGTGCTGCCCGATCGACCGATGCGGCTGCGGGAGCCAGCGCTGGCGCCAGCCAAACACTGGCCGGCAGCTCACGGGCGGTTGGCGGTCGGCGGCCCGGGCGAGTCCCGGTCTAGGGGGAGCAGGTTGGGAGCAACAGGGTGCTCTGAACAGCCTTGAACCGCATCCAACGGCATCGAAAGACGCTCAACTAAACCCACCCCAGCCTGCGGCTCCACATTTACGCAGTTCAGGGGGGGTGCGGCGTCCTGTTTCACCGCGGAGTGCTCCGCGGTTTCGCGCACGAGTCGACAGCACTCGATGTTCTCTGGTGGGAAGTGTGTGCAGGTCACGGCGGTAAGGAGCTACAAGATGGCCTGGACTTGCAGGTGGGAGCGCCTTGGGTGCAGGTTGGCGAAGTGGTCACCGAGCCCGGAAGCGCTCACCGACACTGGGCATAACCGACGGCTTTGACCTGCGGTGATGTGGGCGTGTGGCCCGGCGTGACCTCCCAGAGAACGCCGAAGTGTTCAGCGCTCGCTGCTTCCCGCCTGGTTGGTGGCGGCTGTCGACGGAAGCCTGCCGACGATAATCACGCGGCCAGGCCGCACCGATGTACTGCTCTGGGTGGCGTCGATATGGATACCGCTTCCTGAGACCCGAATCCCACCCCCAACCCGCTCAGCAGTGCTTCCTCGACAGTGATCACCTCGGCGCGCCCGAAAGCATCAGCACCGGAGACGCCGCTTCGCGGACCGGCGACATCCGCCCATGTCGAATTGCGGATGCCCCGGACGCGGGCCTACGGGGCGTGCACGACAGGCTGATCACCTCCCCACATCTCCACCACGGTTCCACCGACTCCCTCTTGGATGAGATTCAAGACGACGGAGACAACCTCGGCCGGAGGAATCAATGGGCGAGATGCCGCACGTTCGTCGGCACTCATGCGCTCCCACTGGGCCTGGGCTCGGCTCAGCCCGATCCAGTCTGGCGCTACGCACATCATCCGGACCCCATGGCTACTTTCCAAGCTGGCCAGACTGGCGGTGAAGCGAATCAGACCAGCCTTGGCGGCCCCGTACTCAGGCGAGCCGTAGGACTCGAAGCCAATGCCACCGCTGGATGCGATGTTGATGATCGCGCCACCACCCTGTTCCCGCATGGGGTCCAGAACGAGCTGACTGAGCAGCATCGGGGTCATGAGGTTCAGGCTGATTGTCGCGGCCCACTCGGCAGGAGTCGCCTGCGGGTACTGCCGCTGCGGGGTCCAGCCGCCGGCATTGTTGACGAGCACGTGAGGACCGCCGAGCTTCTGCGCTGCCGCCACGATGCGATTCATGTCGCCACGCTCTCGTACATCGGCGCCTAACGCTTGTGCCGGCATTCCGCGCGCCTCGATCAGGCGTCCACACGCCCGCGCGGCTCGCTCATCGAGATCGGCTACGACGATGGCATAACCGGCGTGGGCCAGGCCAAGCGCGATTTCGCGTCCCAATCCATTGCCGGCGCCGGTAACGATCGCGGTACGAACCATGATCACGCTCTCCCCAGAAGTCGCCCGTCGTGGTCGGCTCCTCCTACCCGCGGACTTGCCGTCTGAGACGCAAGCGGACACGGCCGATCGCCAGCGCCTCGGCGCAACTGGCTGGTTTGACCAAGCATCCGGATCTGCCGCTGATAAGGCGCGGCATGCCTGAGCTTGTCGGGTTGACGAGCCGGCCGTGGGAGCAGAACGGGAGTAACTGAACCCACCGATCGCCAACCGGGCGGCGGCGTCAGCTAGGACGCTTGGGCAAGCGGCCAAGGTGTCTGACGAACGACGTGCGGGACGGTCCGACGCAGCCTGGAGGCCGCAGCCCGGTCGCGAGCCCCTGATCGGGGGAGCAGGTTGGGAGCAACATGATGCGTTGAACGGCTCTGAACCGCACCGAACGGCAACTGACCGCATCCAACTACACCCACCCCTGCCTGCGGCTTCGCGTTTGTGCAGGTCAGAGTCGGCGCGGCGTCCTGCTTCACACCGAAGAGGTCACTGGTTCGAATTCAGTACCGCCCACCATCGAAATACGCAGAAGAGCCACCCTCGGAAGAGGGTGGCTCTTGCTGATCCATCGTCAGTTGCCGTTGGGCGTCAGCGGATCGTCAGCGAGGGAGGGGAGTGGGATCGTTAGCGAGCCAGCCTGCCCGTCTCGGCTTCGGGGATCCGCACGGCCCTGACCAGCAGCCACGCGATGAACGACAGTTCCGCGACGGCTGCGGGGGTCATGGCGAACGGTGAAATTTCTGCGCCGAGGTCGGGAGCGAGGAAGCGTGCGAACACGTCAACGAGGTGACCGACGCATCCGATCACCAGCAGGACGCCCAACACTCTGGGGAAGGTAGCCCGACCTGACCACCAGGTAGCCCAGCGGCAGGAGCCACAGGCCGAAGTACGTCTGGGCGATGAGGTACCCGTCGTGTTGCATGTCGGCGAACAGCATGGTCAGCTGGTCGGAGCCGGTCGGGCCGAAGGCGGCGCTGTAGTCCTGGCCGGTGGCGACCCTCAGCGCCGCGTTCTGGTTGAGCAGGCTCAGGCTTTGGATCGCGACGCTGACCGCCACGAAGGTGATCATCGCGGCAGCAGCCATCTGGTTGACGTGCCTGAGTAGCAGATACAGGGCCATGCCCGTCAACAGAAAAGCCGTGGCTCCCACCAGTTCACTGACGAAGCCGATGCGAAACAGGGTGGCCGAGGTGGAGATGTTGTCGGCCGTCGCCGCTGGATCCTCCGGCTCGACGATGCGCGTGTTCACCAGCCCGGCGAAGATGGTGAACACGGCGACGGCCAGATACAGGGTCCCCGCAACTCGCGCGAGCGTCTTCGATGTGGTCATGAGTTGGTCCTCCATGCGATTGCAGGGCGGCCAGTCGACATGTCCGTGGCCTACGCCGGCCGGTCGCCGTGCGCGAGGGCCGATGGGGTCAGCCGGCCGACGATGGCCGGGGCCTCTCGGACGAGAGCGTCGTTCTCCACCGCCTCGACCATGAAGCGGGCGTAGTCCACGCGGCGGGTCAGGTTGCTGGCCAGGACTGGGTCACCCACGTGCCGGCTCCACACCGGCAGGCCTTGACTGTCACCCTCCTCCAGGTCGCTGCCCCGTACGACTGTCCAGTCGGTGTCACTGGCGAAGATCCTGCGGCACGCCTCCACCTGGTCATCCACGTCCACGACACGGGCAAGCTTCGCCAGCCGACCGAACACGGCCGCGTAGATCTTGAACTTCCGCGGGTACACGTCTTTTTCGTCGCGGGCGATGTGCCAACCGCAGGAGAACACCAGACGGGCGCCGGGACGCGCGTGGTCGAGCACAGCCTGGGCCGTACCGGAGGCATAGTGGTCCACCCCCCACGGCACCAACACCGTGAGCACCGCATCGCACTCGTCCACCGCCCGTGCGATCACCGCACGATCGTCGGTCGCTCCGGGGAACACCGTGATTCGTCCCGCGAACCCGGCGAGCTTGTGGACGCTCTGCTCTCGGCACACACCCACGACCTCGTAACCCTGGTTCAACGCGTGCTGCACCAGGTAGCGCCCGAGTTTCCCGGACGCGCCGACAATGCACAGCTTCTTTCCCACGCCCGGCTTCCTGGCTCCGTCCACACCGATCGACTCCATGACCCTCTCTCCGCGCGTCGTTCCAGCCTTACGCTGTAAGGTATAGCCTTACGGTGTAAGACTGTCAAGGCGTTCGAACAGCCTGAGCAGGAGGCCCTCGTGACAACCGAACCAGCCGGCACGCCCGCGCCCCGCCGCAACTCGCTCAGCAAGGAGGGGGTGCTTCGCGCCGCGGTCGCATTGGCGGACGAGGCCGGCACCGCTGCGCTGAGCATGCGCAGGCTCGCCGAGCGGCTCGGCGTCGAGGCCATGTCGCTGTACCACCATTTCCGCAAGAAGGACGCGATTCTCGACGGCATGGTCGACCTCGTCTTCGACGAGATCGAGCTCCCGCCCGACGGCGCCGACTGGCGGGCCGCGATGCGACGGCGGGCAGTCTCGATGCGCGGCGCACTGGTTCGCCACCCGTGGGCGATCAGCCTGATGGACTCAAGGAAAAACCCCGGCCGCGCGACGCTGCGTCACCACAACGCGGTGATCGGCTGCCTTCGGTCGGGGGGCTTCTCGATCTCCGGTGCCGCGCACGCGATCTCGGTGCTGGACAGCTACCTCTACGGATTCGCGCTCCAGGAGCTCAGCCTGCCCTTCACGTCACCCGCCGACCTCGAGGACGTGGCAGGCTCGATTCTGCGACAGATGCCCCGCGATGAGTTCCCGCACCTCGCCGAGATGATCGTCGACCGCGCCCTGAAACCTGGTTACGCGTACGCCGAGGAATTCGAGATCGGACTCGACCTGATCCTCGACGGGCTGCAACGACACCGCGAGAGCTGGCGGTGACCCGTGAGAAGGCGAGCACCGCGTCACGAGAACCTGATCTTGGGATTCGGGCGTCTGTATGGGTGTGAGGGTGGATGAAGCGGAGTTGGTGCGGCGTACCGCACGTGGCGATCGGGCGGCCTTCGACGAGCTGTATCGCCGGACGTCTCCGTGGTTGCTGGTCCGGCTGCGTCGCCGCTGCGATGACGACGACCTGGTCGCCGACGTCATGCAGGAGACGTATCTGGCGGTGTGGCGGGCGGCGGATTCGTTCGCGGGCGTGAGCGCCGGCAGCGGACTCGGCTGGCTGTGGTCCATCGCCGCGCGCCGGCTGATCGACGCCTTCCGTCGGCGTGCGAGGGATTCGCAGGCGGTACCGCTACCACTGGCGATGCGGAACCCGCCGGCGGCGGAGGACGTGGCGCTGGACGGCACGGTCGGTGACGACGTCGGGGACGCCCTGCGCAGACTGGCACCGGAACTGCGTCAGGTCCTGCACGCCATGGTGGTGGACGGACTCACGGTCCAGGAGACCGCCGTCCTGCTCGGTCTGCCGGAGGGGACTGTCAAGACTCGCGCCCGCCGTGCGCGACTGGCACTGCGGGAGGCGTTGTCATGACCGCACACATCTCCACCGGCCTGCTGGGCCGGTACGTCACGGGGGACACCGGCATCGCGCCTGACGTGTTGTGGGCGGTGGAGGCACATCTGGAGGAGTGCGCGAGCTGCCGAGACCGCTCGGCCGAGGTGGGCGACGTCGACACGGCGGCGCTGCTGGCCCGGGTCCGGACGGGTCTGGACGCCGCGGTGTCCGCTACCGCACCGGCACCCGGACGGCGCCGGTGGCTGCCTTCGCGGGCCACCCGATGGGTGACGCCGCTGTTCGTTCCCTGGCTCGCGACGACGGTACTCGTGGTCCTGGTCGCGCTCGGCTTCGACCTGGCCGCCGGAGCCAGGAACGGGGCGCTGCCATCGCTGGTCGTCCTCCTCGCTCCGGTGGCGCCGTTTCTCGGAGTCGCCACCGCCTGGACGCGGCGGTTCGATCCGGCCCACGAGATGGTCGCCGCGACAGCGCGGGCGGGCCTCGGGTTGGTGCTGCGGCGAACCTTTGTGGTCCTCGTCGTGGTCATTCCGGTGCTCGCCGCGGCCGGCTCGCTGGTGGGTGCCTCCCCAGCCCGCTGGCTGCTGCCGTGCCTGGCCTTCACGATGTGCGCGCTGGCATTGGGTGACCTGGTCGGCCTGCCCCGGGCCACGGCGGGGCTGGCACTGCTCTGGGTGGCGGTGGTCATCGGGCCGAGCATCGTCACCGCCCGCATGTCGGTGCTGCTGACCGAGACCGCCCTGCCGGGCTGGGCGGCGCTGACAGCTCTCGTGACCCTCGTTCTGATCGCCCGCCGCAACAGTGCCGCCGAGCTTCGATGAAGAGGAAGTACGGAATGAAGAAGGCGATCAGTGCCGCGTCCGTGGCGCCGACGACGTACGCATGGGCGATCCGGGCGCTGGACCTGCGCGTCCGGACCGGTCGGCACCTTGCCGTCAACGGCCTCGACCTGTCGTTGGGCGTCGGCGTGCACGGGCTGCTCGGGCCCAACGGCGCCGGTAAGACGACCCTGATGCGGGTGCTCGCGACCGTGCTGCGCCCGGCCGGCGGTGACCTCGAACTGCTGGGCCACTCCGTACCCGAACGGCTCGATCTACGGACGTTGCGGCGATCGATCGGGTACCTGCCGCAGGAGTTCGGTTTCTACGGCCGATTCACCGTGCGGGAGTTCATCGAATACATGGCCTGGTTGAAGGAAGTCCCCGCGCGCGACGTGCCCGACGCGGTGGAGCGTGCGCTGGAACGGGTGCGACTCACCGATCGCGGCAACTCCCGGATGAAGACGCTCTCCGGAGGCATGCTCCGGCGGGCGGGCGTCGCGCAGGCCGTCGTGAACGATCCCGAGATCCTGCTGTTGGACGAGCCGACGGTGGGTCTCGATCCCGAGCAGCGGGTGGCGTTCAGGTCGCTGCTACGCGAGTTGGGCACACACACCTGCGTGCTGGTCTCGACACACCTGGTGGAGGACGTGGTCGCGGCGTGCACGGACGTGGTGCTGATGGATGCTGGACGGGTCGTGTTCCACGGTGTACCTGCCGACCTGGTAGAGCTGGGTCAGGAGGGGGCGGTGGGCGACAGCTCGGCTGAGCGCGGGTACACCGAACTGCTGCGCCGGCACCGCGCCACCGGGGGCGTGGCATGACCGGCCGGATCCTTCGCGTCGAGCTTCGCCGTTCGGCCGCGCTGCGGGTAGCCGGTGGGACGGCCCTGCTCGGAGCCGCACTGCTGTACGTCGCCGTGGATGGCTGGGGCGGACGCTGGATGCTTCTGGCGCTCTGGCAGCGGGAGTACCTGTTCATCCTCTGGCCCGTGGCTCTCGGCCTGGGAGCCTGGCACGCGGGCCGTGATCGCAGGTGCCGCACCGACGAGCTGATCTCGACGACCGCCCGCCCGCGCTGGCAGCGGGTCCTGCCGGCGGCCGCCGCGATGGCGCTGTCGGCGGCCGCCGGCTACATCCTGATGTACGCCGCCGGCGTGGCCCAGGTCGCGATGCTCACCAGCTATCTCCCCGGCCAGTCCGTGGTGATCGCCGGTGTCGGCGTCCTCTGGATGGTGTCCGGTGCCTGGCTCGGCATGACCGTCGGCGCGCTCGTACCGTCGCGGCTGACACCGGCCGTCACCGCTGTCGCCGGTGCCGCCGTGGCGATCGTCGCCATCACCGATCGCGGATACGCCCACGTGCCCAAGTTCGTGCACCTGCTGACGCCATCGCCGTTCGGGTTCTGGGGCGACTTCGTGACCGTCTCCGGCAGAGTCAGTGTCGCGCACACCGTGTGGCTGGCCGGCTTGGCCGTCACCGGTCTTGCCGGTTTCGTCTGCGCCACCCGGACCGCGCGGCTGGTCGGCCTCGTGCCGGCAGTGGTCGCAGCAGTCGTGGCCCTGGCGCTGCTACCCGCTGACCGGCAGCGGCTGCCCGTGCCTGATCCGGAGGCGGCCGCTCCGGTGTGCAGCTCCGATGCGGGGCCCGAGGTTTGTGTGACCAGGGTGCATGCTACTGCCCTGGCGGATCTGCGGGAACCGGCGCGGCAGGCCCTCGCGACACTGTCGGCGAAGCTTCCGCAGGCGCCCACGTCCGTCCGGGAGACACCCGCATCGTGGTATGACCCGCAGCCCCGCCCACAACCGCGCAACACCCTCCTCGTGGAACTCGAGCTCGACCCCTGGGGAGGTGCGAAGGGCAGTCCGGACGAGCTGCGGTGGCGGCTGCTGGACGGGGCGGGAACGCGGCCGTGTACGTACATCATCGGGAAGCCGGCCGCCGCTCGATCACACCACATCGCACGGCTCGCGGCGGCGGCCTGGCTGGTCGGCGGGCCGCCCCCGTCCGGCGAGCATGGCGACGCCGCGCTCCGGGCGTTTGAGAAGCTACAGTCGCTCCCGGCGACCGAGCAGCGGGCCCGCATCGCCGCGTTGCGGGAGGCGGCACTGGCCTGCGACGAGGTGAACCTGCTCGAAGTCCTCGTCGGGGACAGCCGATGAGATGGTTGACGTTGTACCTGCGATGCCGAGGCATCCCTACCTCAGCAGGGGTGGCGCTGGCCGGGGTGACCGTGCTGTGGTGGCTGGGCCAAGTGAACGATGTGCCACGGCTCAGACTCTCCATCGCGCTGCTGACCGTGCTGGTGGTGACCGTCCCCTTCGGGCCGGGGCTCGCCGGCGCGGACCCCGCGTTGGATCGGACGGCTGCGCTCGCCTGGCTGCCACGGCGGGCCGCGCACATCCTCGCCGTCATGGCGACCGCTGCCGTCGTCACCGCCATGCCGGCGCTGGTAGGCGAACCGGTGGCAGCGGCGGAGTTCCTGGTCAGGGACGCCGCCGGGGTCGGGGGACTGCTCGCGCTCGGCGGAGTTGCCTGGGGGGCTCAGTGGGCCTGGCTGCTGCCCGTCGGATGGACTCTGACGGCGCTTCTCTTCGGGCCGGCGACTTCGCCCGCGTACCGTGAGGTCCTGACCTGGATGATGCAGCCGGCCGGCACCACGTCGGCCACCGCCACCGCCGTAGCCATCGCCCTCGTTGGCGTAGTCTCACATGCGGCCTTCGGTGGTCGCCGGTAGCCCGGTCTTCCGCCGACCGTCGACCATCGCTGTTCATGCACCGGCGGCTCCGCTTCGCAGGCCGGTCAACCGCCCATCGTCGAACAGCAGGTTCCACGGCGTGCAGTCACATGGATGACGTTGCGCGGTGCGTCCAGGTCAGGGTGCTCGGTGAACCTACCGGTCGTGACCCTGTTCGTTGCATCGATACCGCGTCGGGTGCGTGACTGTGGTGAGCGGATGGGCACGTGGATGGGTCCTGTTGGTGGGACTTGTTGGCTGAGTGCTTGATGTTGGGCTGCGGCTGCGGGGCTAGCGTCAGCGGTTCATGGGTGACACGTGGGGGACTGATCTGTGGCTTACCGTTTCAATGCTCCGCCGAATTGGCCGACACCGCCGTTGGGTTGGGTGCCTGGTCCCGGGTGGAAGCCGGATCCGGTATGGGGACCCCCACCGCCGGGATGGCAGCTGTGGATCGCCGAAGCGCCGCCTGCGGTTCCGGCTGCGCAGCAGCCGCCCGCAGCGCCCGCGGTGGCAGTCTCCGTGCCTCCGTCGGTCCCGGCGCCACGTGCCGACGACTCTGGGATTCCGCTGTTCGGGGCGCGCGGCAAAGCGCGGGAGTTGGCCGCGGAGGTGACGCATCTGCGGGCGGAGCTGGAACGGCTCCGTGTGGAGATGAACCGTCTTGGTGTGCTGCCGGTGGCCGAGCTGGAGCAGTATCGAGAGCGGCTGGAACGCGAGATCGCGGAGCAGGCTCGAACGGCTCAGGGGCAGAAGGCGGATCTGGATCGCCGGTTGCGGGAACTTCGTCAGCAGGTCGTGGTGACCGAGGAGAAGGCGCTGCTGCAGGAGGCCGGCGTCTACGAGTATCGGCATCCTCTGTCGGATGCGGTCGCCTACCAGGCCGCTCTGGCTGGGCTGCAGGGCGAGATCAAGAGCATGACCAAGCGGGAAGGCGGAGCGGTCCTGGCCGCCACTGGCTGGACGGTGAACGGTTCCGCAGCCGAGGGGCGAGTGATGGTGCGGGACTTCTCCAAGCTGATGCTGCGGGCCTACAACGCCGAGGCGGACAACCTGGTACGCGGCCTGAGGCCCTACAAGCTCGACTCGGCCGTCGAGCGGCTGGGCAAGGTGGCGGCGACCATCGCCAAGCTGGGCAAGACGATGCAGATCCGCATATCCGAGGACTACCACCGGCTGCGGGTACGCGAATTGGAGCTTACGGCTGACTACCAAGCGAAGGTTGCCGAGGAAAAGGAGCGTGAGCGGGAGGAAAAGGCGCGGCTGCGGGAGGAGCGACGGGTCCAGCAAGAGATCGAACGCGAGCGCGCCCGTCTAGACAAGGAGCGCCAGCACTACGCCAACGCCCTCGTCGCGCTGCAAGCCAAGGGCGACGTCGACGGGGCCGCCCAGATGCAGGAGCGGCTGGCGCAGATTGACACCGCGATCCAGGACGTGGACTACCGGGCCGCCAACGTGCGCGCCGGCTACGTGTACGTCATCTCCAACCTGGGAGCGTTCGGCGAAAAGATGGTGAAGATCGGCATGACCCGACGCCTCGACCCGCTCGACAGAGTGAAGGAACTCAGCGACGCCTCCGTACCATTCAACTTCGACGTGCACGCTCTGTTCTTCTCCGACGATGCCGTCGGCATCGAAGCCAAGATGCATGCCCGCCTGGCGGACCGCCGAGTCAATGTCATCAACCAGCGACGTGAGTTCTTCTACGCCACGCCCCACGAGGCCAAGGAACACCTGCTTGAGCTGACAGGCAACCTGCTGCAGTACGACGAGGTCCCCGAGGCGCTCGAGTACCGGCAGAGTCTGACTCAGGCGAAGGAGAGCGGTTCGGCGTGACCTCCCAGAGAAAGCCGAAGTGGTCAGGCCGGCGGCGCTGTCGGACGGACGACCTCTTGCCGACGACACCCACCGTCCTGTCGGTCACCGCTTGGTGATTAGATCGGCGCTTGTAGCTGCGGTTCACCCTTCGACCCCCGGCGCCTGTCTCATTGCCTGGAACATCGGTCTCACGGGCAACGGCCTGGCCAGGGCTTTCACGTGGGTGGTCTCTTCGGCGATCCCCAAGAGGTCAGGTCGTCATGAGCGCGGCGAGCCGACGGGCGGTCACGGCGAGACGGCTGCGGCCGGGCTTGGCGGCCAGCGCGGTCAGGCCCGGCATCTCCGCGGAGTGGCCGCCGTCAGGAACGGCGCTGGCGGCGAGGTCGACGAGATCGGGCAGACTCCCGCGCGGTCCGGCGGACAGGAGGATCCGCAGCGCCGCCGACGTCACCTGCCAGACCGCATCGCGGGCACCGGCCTTGAGCGCCTCGGCCAGGGGCTGGACGACCCGCTGCAGCACGATCCGGTTCGTGGCGGCGAGGGTGCCGACCTCCGCGCCGACGCCGGTGCTGTCCCAGTCCGGGCGTGCGGCGAGGGTGATGAGCGCGTCGGCGGCCGCCAGCCGCACGGTCTGCCGGTGATTGGCGAGCGCGTACGCCATCGTCAAGGACATTGCCGGACCGGCCGGGCCGTCGGCCGCTGCCAAACCGGTGAGGAAGCCCGTGCCGGCGTTGCCCTGATCCACCCTGGCGGCGACGTGGGGCTGAAGGTGCGCGGCGATCGCCTCACGGTGGGACGGCGCGATCATCGGCCACAGGTCCAGGGTGCCGACCAGCGAGGGGGGCCTGGCCCGTGCGGAGGCGTCGCGCGGAACGGCGAACTCGGCCGGCAGGCCCGCCGGGTCCAGCATGGCGATTCGCCGACCGCCGGTCTCCTCGACCCAGGTCTTCGGATCGTGTCCGGTGGTTAGCCAGTCGGCGAACCGGCGACCCGCCGGCGAGACCAGGCGGGTGGCGGCCGTCTGAACGGCAACGTCCATCTCGCGCGGCAGGCGCAGGATGGCCTGCGTCAGGTCGGCCTCGCCGGGCTGCCAGCCGTCGCGTTCCGCCTCCCGCAGGAGGTGGAGAACCCGGGCCGGGTCGACGTGTCCGGCGACAGTGCCCGGCGTGGCCAGCAGCGCTACCGGCGGGGCACTGCTCAGCAGCGCGGTGAGTTCGGCGACCCGGCGTTCCACGAAGACCGTCATCGGATGCGGTTCCGGGCGGTACGACGTGTGGTACCACCCCGGGTCGGGCGGCGCGTCCCGCTCGATGGCGGCGGCGACCAGGGCCGGCCAGAGCCCGGACCATTGCGGAATAAGCGGCTCCAGCACCCGAGCGGCTTCGGCCCGGTCGCGGCGTACCGCCCGCACCAGCCCGTCGAGCACCAGCTCGTGCCGGATCGGGTCGTCGTCGCCCCGGCGCAGCACGATCGCCAGCTCCCCGGCCAGCGCGCCGAGATCCAGCGGCGGCGGCATCTCGTCCGGTGTCTCCGCGATGAGGGTAGGGGCGGGCGCGGGGGCGGGGGGCGCGGCGCCGAGCAGCGCGGCGAGTCGTTGCGCGACGACACCGTCCAGCGCGGGCACCTCGGCCCGCAACCGCTCACGCGCTGCTTGCGACAGGGTTGACAGCCGTGCCTGGACCAGGTCGACGGTGCGTTCGGCGAGTTCGGGCACCGAATGGTGCAGCCCGACGACCAACCCGTCCAGCAGGTCCTCCAGTGGAAGCCTGCGCAGCCAGGCAAGATGTGCCCGGACCAGCTTCTTCTCCTGGCGGGACAGCATGCTTTGGGTGATCTCCGCCAGCGTGACCTGATCCAGCTCGGACGCCCGATGTAGCGCCTGCAGGGAGTTGTACGCGAAGTCGGCAACCGTCGACATCTCCGCCGTCAGCAGGCCGGTCAGCTCCTGTCGGTGGCTGGCCAGCTCGTCGGTGCCCGGCGACATCTGCTTGAGCATGTCGAGGTACGGCTGCAGCAGTCCTTTACGCCCGCCTGCGCGCAGGCGGCGTAGGCAGCCCCGGATGAGCACCTCGCGGTCGATCCGCCCGCTGGCCGTCAACTCCATCAGCGCCGGCGGCCAGTCACGGCGGGCCACGCCGGTGACGAGTGCGGTGGCGACCCGGTCGTCGTCGACGAGGTACGGCAGTACGTGGTCGAGCCACGGGTCGGCGGCCAGAGAGGAGGTGAGCGAAGGGCGCCACATCTCCACGTACCGCGCGACGGCGCCGGGGGTGTCCGGTGGCTCGGCGCCCACGGCCCGCATGAGCGCCTCGGTGAACGGCCAGGGGGTGGACCGACTGCGGGATCCGGCGCGCCGCGCCATGCCGCGGGCCAGGGCAGCCCCCCAGGTCGCGCCGCGCACGCGCAGCAGACCGGGCACCAGCTCGGGTACCACCCGCAGCGGCGGGCCGACCCGCCACGGACGGTGCAGGCGTCTGACCGCGTCTGTCGCCGTCGGTGTGCACGCCACGACGGCCATCGCCAGAGCCTCGTGGCGGCGCTGGGTCAGCCGGGTGGCCGACTGGGCTGCCTGCCACTCGAGGTGCCGCTTGTTGCTTGTCCACCGGCGCTCGCGCTCGCGCAACCGCTGGCGGGCAACGTACGCCTGGAAGCCCTCGAGGTCTCGGGGCGGCGGGCCGTCGTTTGCGGATACGAGGAACCCGACGACGACGAACGTGCCGGAGGTGGGCAGTTCGGGCTCGGGCTCGGGCTCCGGCTCCGGCGGTGGCGGGACGACCGGCTCCGGCGCGGCGCGGGTCGGGGTGTGCGCCTCCAGCGACGGCAGCAACGCTGCCCGTCCGTCGGCGTCCAGACCGGCAAGCAGGTCGGCGAGCGCGTCGAAGTCCGCGTCGTCGATGCGTGCGCACACGTCGCGCCAGAGGTCACCCACGCTGCTGTCCCGTCTGCCCGAAGATCATCGCCGCCACGACGTGCTTGCACGGTCCCCGCCGGCCCTGGTGCCCGACCCACCAGGCGCAGGTGCAGGCGTACTCCTCACCGCGCCGATGGACGAGATATGTGGACTCGCCGGAGGTCACTTCGATGCCCGCCGCGCTCACCACCAACCCGCCCGTCGCCGTCAGGATCCGGGCTGCGGCAAGCCGAGGGTGCAGCGCGGCAACCAGATCGGCCCGGTACGGCAGCGGGCGGTGGAACGACGCCGCCTCGGCGACGTCGTACCCGACCTGGCCCGCGGTTGCCAGCGCGGCGAGGGCGGACGTGGCCCGTCCGGCGTCCCACCCGGTACGCGCGGCGACCGACGCGCGATCGATGACCGGATCGACGGCCAGCAGGGCATCCAGTGCGTCGGCGTCGGCGACGGCGGACCCGGACCCGAGGTCGGCCAGCAACTGACCGTCGCCGGCGAAGCCATGGCTGACGGCGGTCGACAGCAGCAGCGTGAACCGGGCCGTGCCGAAGTCCAGCACCCAGCCACTCACCTCGGCGGGCGCGCCACTGGCCGGCGGTGCGTAGAGGGTCACCGTCCGCGCCAGGGGAAGGAGCGGCCGCAGCACCGAGAGCCGGAATCCGTCGGCCACGCAGACGGCGCCGGAGACCGGCCGAGTGGTGGACCGCCACCCGGACCCGGCCGGCACCAGCCAGCGCGCCTGCCGGCCGGTGCGTGTCGACATCTCGGCCAGCAGCGCGACCGCACGCCCGGCGCGGATCTCCAGCCGCGGATCCATCGGCAGCGCGTGCGCCGCCGTCTCGGCCAGTCCGCGCAACCAGCGCGCCGGCAGCGGCACCCGCTTCTCGACGACCTTTCCATCGAGCGTCGACACGGCGAGTTCGTCCTCGCCCACCGACAGGCGCAACGGGTCCTCGCCGCCGACCCGGGTCAGCGACTCGTACAGCGTAGGGTTGATGTCCACGTTGGTGGTGCCGCGGCCCACCGTCGCATCGTCGAGCTCGGCGACGGTCAGGTCCAGCCGACCGTACAAACCACCGCACGTCGACAGCGCCTCGAACCGCAGCCGCTCGCCGTCGCCGGTGACCACCGGGTCACGCCCCGCCGTGCCGGTGCGGACCGGCCGGAAGTCCGCGCCCGCGATGTCGGCCAGCGCCAGCAGGCCCCCGGCGACCACCCGCGGCGTACGCACAAAACCGGCGAAGAAGGTCTGTTCGTCGACCCGATCCGGCGCCGACGTGGCGAGGGCCAGGTTGCCATCGGTCAGTCCGGACGGCTGGCGGTAGATCCGGGTGTCCACGGCGGAGGCCGTCGCGCTCAAATCGCTGATCCTTCCGGGGGTACCGCTCGGCGATCCAGCGAATCCTGCCACGCGATGTTCCCACCACGCTGTCCCGCGCGGCCAGCGGGGCGATCGTTGGCGGTCTTTATCTGACCGTTGAGTAGCCGCTGACAAAGCGCGGCGTCGGCGGGCGTTCGTCACCGTCCGTACCCAACGTCGAATCGTTCGCCCGCTCAGGGGGAGCGCCGGCCGGTCAAGCCGGAGGTCGCCGGTTCGAAACCGGTAAGGGGCGCCATGAAGAGGTGGCCGAGATGGCAAGGCAGCGGGTCGCTAGCCCGTAACGGGTCACACCGTCGGGGGTCTGACTCCCTTCCTCTCCACCAGCCTTCTTCCCCGGTCAGCCATGCTGCCGGCGACCCGGGCGAAGCGCGTCGAGGGTCCCGGCGACGCCCTCGGTCCGTTCCGAGTCCGCAGCAGCGGCGTCTGCGGAAGGCACCCTCGATAACGGTAGGCTCCCGCATCGGAGTGCACCGATCTCGACAACGAGGAGTGGCGGTCGGTCATGTCGTCCGTGCGCTGTCGCCGAAGACTCGGTGCCGGGCCTTCACCGCCCCCGCCACCGTGACGGTCGTTCTGGCCGCTGCCCTTGGTCGCCGGGGCGTGCACGCGGCCGGCCACCGCATCAGGACCGAAACCCGCCGGACTCCTCCGGTAGCGCTTTGACAGAGGAGCAGACGATGACCGGGCCCACTCGCGTACGCGTCGACTTCGACGACATCCTTCGTCAGGTCGAGGCCAACGGCCACGACGAGGTGCATGTCGAGTTCGTCGCGGACGCGCCCCACGACGCGGATAAGTTGATGGTTGTCGCGGCGGCGGGCGATGCGGTCGATGTCGCCAACGGTGCGGTGCCCGACATGATCGGCGGCGATCCGATGGTGAGCGTAGCGGGTGTCTCTGTGCTGCTGCGGAGGTTGCTGAGCGAGGAGACCCTGGCGGCCTGGGTGGACGCCTTCGCCGGCACGCTCGCCGTACGCGAGTTGTCCGGGCTGGTGCGCGCGACGCCGCTGGACCGCCGGCCGGACTGGGTGACGGAGTTGGCTTCGCCGCGCATGACGGTGTTCGTTTCGTGCGAGGGCGCATTGGACGCCGGCGATACGGGGTGGTTCGCGGCGGCCGTGCGGTGGGCGGCGTTCGACGGCGCGGCGACGCTGCTGTCCACCGGCGGCGTACACCAGTCGGTGCCGGTCGATGGGCTCGCCGACCGGCTGGCCCGGGCGCTGCGGGTCAACGGTGCGGTCGCGGTGACGTTCGCGGGTCCGCCGGGCGGGCGGGTGAGCCGTGTGCAGCTCAACGCGAATGGTCATGTGATGTTCCAGGAACATGACCCGTTCGGCCGGCCTGCCGAGAAGGCCGCGCGAGCCCGTGACGCGTTGCTGGCGAACTGCTCGGACACGCGGCTCGGATTCGTGGCAATGGTGCCGTTGTGGACTTACGAGTGGGATGCTCGCGCTCGTGCGCTGCCGGCCCTGCCGACAATTCCGACTTCGTCCGTACATGTGCTTCGCGACAACGGTGATGTCTGGCGCCGGTTCGTACCGGACGCGCACGGCATGCAACTTCTCTCGACGGGGCATCAGCGCAGCGGGGTCGACCTGTCGACATGGCAGATCTCCGAGGTCGCTGGCGGTCGGCTGCTGGTCGAGGCGCGTGACCTGGCAGAGTGGCTACGTCCGGGCGGGCCGGGAGGGGCGGTACTCACGGCGGCCCGCACCAGCTTCCGCCCGGCCATCGTCCCCACCAACCCACCCCTTTAGGCGCTGAACATAGGCGAAACCGCACGTCCCGGGGGACGCCGCCCGGCGGGTCACCAACCCGGTGAACGCTCATGGGCGGCCCGGTGCGTGATGGGCATCGGCCCGGTCAACCGCCTCCATGCCAGCTTCACGGCTGCGCGGAGGGCGGTCGCCGACGGTGCTCTCGCCGCTCCTACCGGCACGTGTCCGGCCGACCGGACCGACCCCACCTCGCCGAACCGATCGACTGACATTCCCGGCCGTGGTGCCATGCCGCATCGTCGGGAATCGTCGGTCGACCGGTGCCGGCCTGCGTCAGGCCGGAATGCCGAGCCGGGCCTCCTTGGCCACCTTCGCCATCGTCGCCCGCTGCCGCTGTCGTACGTAGGCGAGCGCCGCCTGCGTCTTCGCCTTCGCCGCGGCCGGGTTTTTGGCTATGGCGAGCACGGCGGGGGCGATGCCGGCGCGGGACCCCTCGTCGTCCATGTCGAAGAGCCAGTCGCCCAGCCCGATGTCGCGCCACATGAAGCCCTTGGTCGTCTGCTGTCTCCAGCGACACACGACCGCCGGGATTTCGCTGCCGACACACATGATCGGTGAGTGCATCTCGTGGCCGAAAAGCCCGGCGGAGCGCAGGTAGGTGCTACGCGCCTCGTCGAGGGACCAGAAGCTGTCCCGCCAGACCACCTGAGGCTTGACGTCCGCCGGGAGTTTGTCCAGCAGGATCTCCTTGCCCAGCCGCACCTGGCTACGATCCTCCGGGCAGATGAGGATCTTCATGTCCGTCTGCCGCACCACGGCGGTGATGGCGGCCCGCAGGGGCGCGTGATCCTGCTCCTTCATCCGCTGGTTGTAGGCGTCGCTCGCCTTCTCGCTCTCCGTCGGCTCCCGGTTGTAGATCTCCCAGTACGGGGTGACCCGGTAGCGCGGGATGCAGCAGAGGAACGTGCCCGTCTCCAAACCGTTGGCCCGCAGGAAGGCGTCGGCTGCGGGAGTGTCGGCGAGATCGGTGGCGAACGCGCCGTCGGGGCCGAATCGTACGGTGGGCACCGGTTGGTTCAGGCCCTTGTCCAGGGCGTTGTTCATCGACACCGTGTCGCGGAAGAAGACGAACTTCGCGTCGTTGAGGATGTCCAGCGTCTTCTGGTCCGGGTCGCCGAGAGTGATCCCGTAGACGCCGTAGGGCTTTCCGGTCTCCGCGCGCCAGCGCGCGACGTCGTCGGCCGCCACCAGGTAGGGCCCGGATCCGTGCAGGAGGAAATCGTTGTACGCGAACGCCGCCCTGATCCCGGCGGCGGTCCGGTCGATCACCGTGAGGTTCGGGAACCGCGCCCGCAGCATCTCCTCCACCCCGTCGGCGATGCTGCTCGGCCACAGCTGCACCTCGGCGTCAGGGATGTGCTCCTCGATCAGGGCCAGGACCCCTGGTGTGTGGGCGACGTCGCCGATGTTGACCGTCTGCCACGAGGACCGCAGCAGGATGCGGGGACCGCGTTTCGCCGCCGCACCCGCCCGGGACGGGGCGATCTCGTCGGTGTCGGCCGAACGCCAGCCCAGCTGGCTCACCAGCCCCGCCGCCACCAGCGCTTCCAGGAAGTTCCTTCTATTCAACATGCGTTTATTAACGGTCGTGTTCGCGGCGGGTGTCAAGAAAGTCGCATCGATTGTCGACACAATTTCCTCCAGCCGGCGAAAGCGGATCGGCGGCACGACGAATAGCGCGCGGAGGGCGCGCGCTATTCGCCTGCCATCGATGCCCTGAACTGCTGCTATATTCTCCCGCACATGAATGGAGGATGGCTTGTCGATCGTTCCCGTCGGTCTTTTTCCGCTGCCTGGGCACCGAGGCGAGCAACCCGGTGCCCACGCGGTCTCAGCAGCAGCGGACGGACGGTGCGTTACGGCGTTCCTCGAACTGCCGGCGGGTGAGCGCCGGACCGGTCGGGTGTGACTGACGGTGGTGTGCCAGATAGGTCGCGTAGGCGTTCTCGCCGGAGATCTCCCTCAGGTACCAGCGCAGCCAGGAGAGGAACCCCACCGGCTACTCCCTCCGGTCGGGGGCCGCGTCGCCGACCGACGCCCCGACGAGTTCACGTCTCTCCTCGGCGGTGGGGAAGAGGCCGGAGGGCGCGACGAGCCGTGACCTCACCGCCGGAACCTCGGTGGTCGGCAACGGCCGGCCGTCGCGGATCGCCCGTACGCACATACGTGCCCCGTCGAGGACCACCACGATGATCAGCACCGCGAAGAAGGCGGCGAGGACGCCGGCCACTGTCGAGTTGGTGACGACGGTCTGCATCTGGTCCAGGGACTTCGCCGGTGCCAGCACCTCGCCGCGTTCCAGCGCACTGTCGTACCGCTCGCGTTGTGCGAAGAAGCCCAGTCGCGGGTCGTCGGAGAAGACCTTCTGCCAGCTCGCCGTCAGGGTCACCGCCACGTCCCAGGCCAGTGGAATCCCGGTCACCCAGGCCCACTTGAGCCGGCCGCTCTTGACCAGGATCACCGTGGCGACGGTGAGCGCCACGGCGGCGAGCAACTGGTTGGCGATGCCGAAGAGCGGGAAGAGCTGGTTGATGCCACCGAGCGGGTCGATGACGCCGGCATACAGGAAGTAGCCCCAGGCGCCGACCACGATCGCGCTGGTGGCCCAGACGCCGGGCAGCCAGCTGACCCGGCCGATCGGCTTCCAGATGTTGCCCAGGGTGTCCTGGAGCATGAACCGTCCGACCCGGGTGCCCGCGTCGACCGTGGTGAGGATGAACAGGGCCTCGAACATGATCGCGAAGTGGTACCAGAACGCCTTGAACGAGTCGCCGCCGATCACGCCGGAGAAGATCTCCGAGATGCCGACGGCAAGGGTGGGGGCGCCGCCGGTGCGCGCCACGAGGGTCGGTTCACCGACCGCGGCCGAGGCGGCCTGTAGGTCGGCCGGGGTGATCGTGAACCCGAGGTTCGTTACCGCGGTGGCGGCCGACTGGAAGGTCGAGCCCACCACACCCGCCGGGGCGTTCATCGCGTAGTACAGGCCGGGATCGAGAATGGACGCCGCGATCAGCGCCATCACCGCCACGAACGACTCCATCAACATGGCGCCGTACCCGATCAGCCGGACCTGCGACTCCTTCTGGATCATCTTGGGCGTGGTGCCCGAGGCGATCAGAGAGTGGAAGCCGGACAGCGCGCCACAGGCGATGGTGATGAACACGAACGGGAACAGTTGGCCGGCGAAGACCGGACCGGTGCCGCTCCGGGCGAAGTCGGTGATCGCGTCGGTCCTCAGCACCGGAAGGGTCACCAGGACCCCGACCGCGAGCAGCGCGATCGTGCCGATCTTCATGAACGTCGACAGGTAGTCGCGCGGCGCGAGCAGCATCCACACCGGCAGCACGGAGGCGAAGAACCCGTACACGACGAGGCAGATCACCAGCGCTTCCGGGCTGAGCGTGAACGCCGGGGCGAGGCTCGACTCCTGGATCCAGCCGCCGCCGAGAATCGCGGCCAACAGCAGGACAACGCCGATGACCGATGTCTCGATCACCTTGCCCGGCCGAAGGATGCGCAGGTATACGCCCATGAAGAGCGCGATCGGGATGGTCATCGCGATCGAGAAGGTGCCCCACGGCGACTCCGCCAGGGCGTTCACCACGACAAGGGCGAGCACCCCCAGCAGAATGATCATGATGGAGAAGACCGCCACGAGTGCGGCCACGCCGCCGATCGGGCCGATCTCGTCCCGCGCCATCTGCCCCAGGCTGCGGCCGTCGCGACGCATCGAGAAGAACAGCGTCACCATGTCCTGGACGGCGCCGGCGAAGATCACGCCGATGATGATCCACATCGTGCCCGGCAGGTATCCCATCTGCGCCGCCAGGACCGGCCCGACGAGCGGACCGGCGCCGGCGATCGCGGCGAAGTGGTGCCCGAGCAGGACCCGACGGTCGGTGGGGTGGTAGTCGATGCCGTTGTCCAGTCGCTCCGCCGGCGTCGCGCGACGGTCGTCGACCCGCAGCACCCGCCGGGCGATGAAGCGTGCGTAGAACCGGTAGGCGATGGCGTACGAGCAGAGTGCCGCCACGACGAGCCAGACGGCCGAGATGCTTTCGCCACGCGCGACGGCGAGCACGCCCCAGGCGGCGGCGCCGACCACGGCGACCAGCGTCCAGATCACCACGGATCTGGCCCTGGTGCCGGCGCGCGTAGATGCCACTTCGTTCATTGCTGCTCCTGATGGTGGGAAGGGTCTACCGCTCGTCGTCGAACCGGTCGTGCGGGTGGCGACGCAGGAGGCGGTGACTCACCGCCATCACGGCCACGGAGAGCACCGCCCAGGCGAACTGGTACCAGTAGAAGTACGGCAGGCCGAGCAGGTTGGGGCCGTCGCGGGCGTACAGCGGCGGCCACAGCAGCGCCAGCACGGGAGTGGCCAGCAGCACCCCGGCGGCTATTCGCCGGGCCTTTTCCGATCCCGCCATTGTTCGCCTCCACATCCGCTGTTCGCTCGCGGCGCGAGTGACGTGGTTAGAGTTGCGCCGACCCGGGCGAGGGTTTACCGCGAAGAAACATTCGATCGCTTGTCAACCGAACATGGACCGTGCGCAACCTCATCTCGATTGAGAGGTGACTCGTGCAACCGGTCAGTGTGGCGGTATTCGCCGCCGTCGTGCTCGGCACGTCGCTGCTGGCCGTCGCCGCGCGCCGGTTCCGGGTCGGCACCGACCTGCCCAGCCTCGAAGACTGGGCGTTGGCCGGGCGCCAGTTCGGCCCCGTGCTGACCTGGTTCCTACTCGGTGGCTCGATCTACACCGCGTACACCTTCGCCGCCGTGCCGGGCCTGGTCTACGGTGCCGGCGCCCTCGGGTTCTTCGCCCTGGCCTACACGGTGATGATGGCTCCGCTGGCTTTCGTCGTGCTGCCCCGGCTCTGGCGGGTGGCCCGCGACCACGGCTACCTCACCGTCGCGGACTACGTGCGCGGCCGGTACGACTCGCCGCTGTTGGCGCTCGCGGTCGCGCTGACCGGCATCCTGGCCACGATGCCGTACATCGCCCTGCAACTCCTGGGCATCCGGGCGCTGCTCAGCGCCGGCGGCGTCTATCCCGCAGGCCTCGCCGGCGACCTCATGTTGACGTCGGTGTTCGCGGTGCTCGCCGGTGCGACATACCGCAGCGGTCTCCGCGCGCCGACCGTCATCTCCCTCGCGAAAGGCATCCTCGTGTTCGCCGTCGTCCTCGCCGTGGTCGCCGTCGCGCTGGGCGATCTGGGCGGGCCGGCGGCCATGTTCGACACGGCGACGCGCACCCTCTCGACGGATGGGCCGTCCACGGCCGCACTGGTGCTCGACCCGGCAATGCACACCGCGTACGCCAGTCTGGCGCTGGGATCGGCGATGGCGCTGCTGATGTACCCCCACGTCCTCACCGCCTCCTTCGCCGCAGCGGGCCCGGACAGCCTGCGTCGGGCGACCATCGCGATCCCGGCCTGGACCGTCGTGCTGGGTCTGTTCGCCCTGCTGGGCGTCGCCGCGATCGCGCAGGGGGTGGTGGCGCCGCCGGGCAACGCCGAGGCTGCCGTACCGGTGATGGTGCGCGACCTGCTTCATCCGGTCCTCACCGGCCTGGTGTTCGGTGCCCTGGCGGTCGGCGCGTTGGTCCCCGCCGCGGTGATGTCGGTGGCGGCCGCGGCGTTGTTCGTCCGCAACGTCTACGTGGAGTACTTCAACCCGACCGCCACCCCCAAACACCAGACGAAGGCGGCACAAGTGGTGTCGCTGGTGGCGAAGTTCGGCGCGATCGCGTTCGTGTTCGGGCTGCCAGATCAGGACGCGATCAATCTGCAACTGCTCGGCGGGGTGTGGATCCTGCAGACCTTCCCCAGCGTCGCGCTGGGAGTGTTCAGCACCTGGCTGCACCGCGGCGCGCTCCTCACCGGTTGGGCGGTGGGCATGGCGGCCGGCACCGCCCTGGTGGCGTCCGGTGGGTTCTCCGCCGTCGTGGCACTGGACGTGGGCGGCAGGCAGGCGCTGGTGTACGTCGCCCTCGCCGCGCTGGCCCTCAATCTCACCGTGGCCATGGTGCTGACCCCGATCCTCGATCGGGCGGGAGTCGCCCGCGGCATGGACGCCACCGCGGCCACCGAGCGCCGGATGCCCCGACCCCCGAAGGTGGTGCGCTGAGCATGCGTCGAGGATCGCCGCCCGGCACGGCCATGGGCACGTCCGCTGCGAACCCAGCGGCCGCACCGGCGATGCCGTCGCCGCCCGGCGCGGTGCCGGTGAGCGGTACGACCGAGGGCGCGCACGACGCAGCCGCGCCGGCCCTCACGGACCTGGAGCGTGAGACGGAGTTGGCGCGGGTCTTCGACGCGCATCGGACGACCCTGTTGCGGCTGGCCGTCCTGCTCGGCGGCGAGAGCGACGCGGAGGACATCGTCTCCGAGGCGTTCTACGAGCTGTACCGCAAGTGGAATCGGCTTCGCAGCCCCGACGCGGCGCTCGGCTACCTCCGGTCGACGATCTGCAACCTGGTGCGCATGCGGGTACGGCGGATCCAGGTGGTCCGCCGGCACGCCGAGCAGAGCGTCGAGATGGCCGAGTCGGCCGAGACCGAAGTGTTGCTGCGCGACGACCAGCGGGCGGTCGTCCTGGCGCTCAAGGCCCTGCCTTCGCGGCAGCGGGAGGCGCTGGTGCTGCGCTACTGGCTGGATCTGCGGGAGGCGGAGATCGCGGCGGCCATGGGCATCTCGGCCGGCGCGGTGAAGTCGCACGTCGCACGCGGCATGGCCGCGCTGAGCCGAAGCATGGATGATCGCGCATGACAGAGCGACGACCGGATACGACGGCGGATCAGCTCCGGGACGTCTTCGACGCGCTGGCGGCCACCGTCAGCGAATCGCCGCCGGCGTATTCGAAGGCGCTGGCCGGTTGGCGGCGCCGGGAGAGGCGGCGTCGTCTGCGACTCGCGATCCTGGTCGCCATCGTCTTCGCCGCGGCCAACGCCATCGGCCTCTGGGCGTTGAACCGGGCGAGCCCCGACGTGCACATCATCTTCAACGACACGCCAGGCGTCACCGCGACACCCCGGGACGGCTTCGGACCGCCCTGAGCGCGGCCGCCGGCGGCGGCCCGTACGCTCTCATTCCCCACGGCGTGTCGCGATCCTCACCCGGTCCCGGACCCCGGGCACATCAGCCGCAGCGTGGCCAGCCTCGTCTCCGTCACTGATCCCGGCCAGGATGCTCCTCCGCTCCGCCGGGAGTGCGGTTGGTACGCCATCAACGGGGGAGTGTCGGTGGTAGGCCTTGTTGGCAATGCGCCACCTGTCGTCGACGTGGACGAGCAGAAAGATGTCGGTGAAGGTGTCCACGCCGTGCCGGAGCGTCATGGTGGCGGTTGCGACGGTGCCGTGGACGTCGATGGAGTCGATGCGGCGAGAGCGGATCGGTTCGTCCGGGGCTGGATGGCCGTGGAAGAGAGCGCAGTAGTCGTCTAGGCGCCAGGAGGTGAAGGCACCGTCTCGGATGCCCTCGATGTGGGCGGTGGGTAGGAATGCGTCGCGGAAGTGTGCGGGTTTCCGGTGGCGTGTCCGCGGATGTAGGCCCGTAGCGGTTCGAGCACGGCGTCGTCGACGGCAGGGATGGCGGCGGCGACGGCGATGTCGCCTTGCTGGCCGGCAGGGGTGGCCGCCATCAGGCCGGCCGCACTGCGCAGGGGGGTGTTCGATGCGGCGGCCAGCAATGCCATGTCCTTGACCAGCGCGCCGATCGTGAACTCAGCTGTGGCAGCGGGCGGTGGGCCGGCGAGCCAGGATCGCTTTCGGGCGACAAGCCCACCGAGTGGGCCTAGTTCGAGGATGTCCAGCGTCTGCGCTCGGGGCAGGCCCAAGGCGTCGGCTTGCCGCAAGGAGTCCCGTAGCGCGACGACGGAACCGGCGAGGCTGAAGGTGACAGGTTCATCGGTTGGAGCCAGGACATCGGCCGCAGCATCGCCCCGATCGGCGAGCTGGCAGGCGGGACCTGCGGATGGGCCAACCTCGGTCTCGATGAACGGGGAGAGATCTACACTGTCATGGTCGGGTTGGCGACCTTCGGCCGCATGCCGCATGCCGCATGCCGCATGCCGCATGCCGCATGCCGCATGCCGCAGGCTCTGGATCGTCTCGTCCTCGGACACATGCCCCGCAGCATCAACCGATGCTCTTCGTCCTGAGTTGCCGCACATCCGGATCGGCCGCTGCACGTGCGCGGCCTTTCGCCAGCGACTCCACGTGGCGCGCGTGGACTCGACCGGCGCGGTAATGCGTGGATACGTCGCGAGCGTGATCGGTAACCTGGGCCGGTGCCTCCGCAGCTCCCTCATCCCGAGCCCGGCGTGCCGGATACGAGGGGTCCGTTGTGGTACATCTGGTGGCTGGTCCGCTGCCAGCCGTGGCGGGTGCTGCGCGGCAGCCTGATCGGTACGGCCTGGATGCTCGGGCTGTCGGCCCGGCCGTACCTCGTCGCCCGGGCCATCGACGATGGGCTGCGCGCATCCGACTACCCGGCGCTGGTGTGGTGGGTGACCGCGATCCTCGTCGCGGGGGTGGGCCTGGCCTACCTGGGCATCATGCGGCACCGCACGATGACCTTCGTCCGGGAGGATGCGTCGGCCCGCTCCGCGGCCGTCCTGCTGCGTCACCTGTCCCGGATCGGCGCCGTGCTGCCGCGCAAGCTCGCCGCCGGGGAGGTCGCCACCGTCGGCGGCGCCGATGTCACGCACACCTCGGCGGTGCTGACGATGACCGGGCCAGGTGTGGGCGCGGTCCTCGCGTACGCGTTCGTCGCCGTCGTGCTGTGGTCGGTCTCCCCGCTCCTGGCGCTGTTCGTGCTGCTCGGCGTACCCGCGACGGTGGTGGTCGTGGGACCGCTGCTGCGCCGCCTCGAACGGGTCGAGTCGGTCTACCGGCACCAGCAGGGCCTCCTCACCACCCGCGCCGGAGACATCGTGGCCGGGCTGCGCGTGCTCGCCGGCGTCGGTGGGCGCGGCCTGTTCGGCCGCCGGTACGCGGCCCGCTCGCAGCGCCTGCTGACGGAGGGATACCGCGTCGGCGCCGTGAACAGCTGGATCGAGGCCTTGACGGTCGTCGTCCCCGGGCTCTTCCTGGCCGCCGTGGTGTGGCTGGCGGCGCGGATGGCCGCGGCCGGCGACATCACGATCGGGCAGATGGTCGCCGTCTACGGATACGTGGCGGTCCTCATCGTGCCGGTCTGGTTCCTGCTCGAGGGCGGCTACCAGTTGATCCGGGGCCGGGTGGCCGCCCGCCGGATCGTCGACCTGCTCACCCTGACCCCGGACGACGCCGCACCCCCTCCGGGAGTCGGCGGGGCGGGAGTCCAGCGCGCGCCGGACCACCCCGCCGACCTGCACGACCCCGCCACCGGGCTGACGGTACCGGCCGGGCGGCTGCTCGCCGTCGCCGCCGATGACCCGGCCGAGGCCATCGCGCTGGCCGACCGCCTGGGGCGGTTCCTCGCCAGCGACGTGACCTGGGGCGGCGTGCCGCTGGCCGGGGTCACGCTCGACGAGGTACGCGCTCGGATCCTGGTCGCCGACCACGACTCCTACCTGTTCGCCGGGACGCTGAAGGAAATTCTGCGTACCCGGGCGGGCAAGGACGACGCCGACATCAGCGCGGCCGTCGCCACCGCGTCGGCCGAGGATGTCGTCGACGCCCTACCGGACGGGCTCGCCACGCCGATCGGCGCCCGGGCTCGTACCCTCTCCGGCGGTCAGCGCCAACGCATCCGGCTCGCCCGGGCCCTGCTCGCCGAACCGGAGGTACTGATCCTCGTCGACCCGACGTCGGCCGTGGACGCGCATACCGAGGCGCGTGTCGCGCAGCGGCTCCGGGCGGCGCGGGCCGGGCGGACCACCATCGTGCTGGCCACGTCGCCACTGCTGCTCGGGTGCGCCGACGAGGTCGCGCACCTGCGCGACGGCCGGATCGTCGGGACCGGCACCCATCTCGAATTGCTCGAACAGGACCCGAGCTACCGGGCGCTGGTGTCCCGGCGCAGTGACTCGGGGGACACCCAGGAATCCGTCGGCCTCGACGGGGTGCCGCGGTGACCCGGCTCCCCGTCGCGGACCGGGCCGTGGTCCGCCGAGCCGCGCGGGACCTCCTCGCCCGGGACCGTCGCGCGGTCGCCATCGTGCTGGTGCTGCACGGCGCCGCGGCGATCGCCGGGCTCGCCGCGCCATGGTTGTTGGGCAGGATCGTGGACGAGGTCGCCGCCGGCGGGGGTGCGGCCGCGGTGGACCGCCTGGCGCTCGCGATCGGCGTCTGCGTGCTGGCCCAGGGGCTGCTCTCCAGGTACGCCCAGTACGCCGGCCACCGATTCGGCGAGCGTGCCGTCGCCCGACTGCGCGAGGACTTCGTCTCGCGGACGCTCGACCTGCCGGTCTCGCTCGTCGAGCGCGCCGGCACCGGTGAACTCGCCACCCGCAGCTCGGTCGACGTGACGACCGTCGGGACCACCGTCCGCGACGTGGTGCCGGTCATCGTCATCGCCACGACCCAACTGTCGCTTCTCTACGGCGCGATCTTCCTGCTGCACCCGCTGCTCGGCCTGGTCGCCTTGACCGGACTACCGTCCATCTTCGCGGTCACCCGCTGGTACCTGCGTCGCGCCAGGCCGGCATACCTTGCCGAGGGAGCCGCGACCGCCGAGCTGACCGAGGCGCTGACCACGACCGCGGAGGGCGCCCGTACGGTCGAAGCGCTCCGCCTCGGCGCCGATCGCATCGCCCACGGCACGCAGCGCATCGGTCAGGTATGGGCCACCCGCCGGGCGACCCTGGCGCTGCGCTCCGTCTTCTTCCCCGTGGTGGAGGCGAGCTACGCACTGCCCATCGCCGCGGTGCTGCTCATCGGCGGGTTCGTCATGCCCAGAGGCATGGTGACGCTCGGTGAGGTGGTCGCCGCCGCGCTCTACCTCCAGCAGGCAATCGATCCCCTGGACCGGCTCCTGCAGTGGACGGAGCAGGCACAACGCGGCCTCGCCTCATTCGCCCGCGTACTCGGTGTCGGCCAAGAACCTGACAACGGCTCCCGCCCCGACACGGTCGCCTCGGCCGCACACGGGATACCGGAACCGCGCGGCACGGTGTCCACCGCGGAGGAGCGGCTCGTGGTGCGCGGCGCACGATTCTCCTACGCCGACGGCCCCGATGTGCTGCACGGGATCGAACTCGAGGTGCACCCTGGCGAACGGCTCGCCATCGTCGGCCCGTCGGGCGCCGGGAAATCCACCCTCGCCCGGCTGCTCGCCGGCATCGACGCGCCGCGCGAGGGTGTGGTGAGCCTCGGTGGTCGCCCCGTGACAGACCTGCCCCCGGCCGAGCGGCGCCGTCGGATCGCCCTCGTCACCCAGGAGCACCACGTCTTCATCGGCTCGCTGCGCGACAACCTTGCCTTCGCCGCGTCTGGCGCGTCCGACGACCAGATGCGCTCCGCGCTGGCAGCGGTGGGCGCCGACTGGTACACCGACCTGCCCGACGGCCTCGACACGCAACTCGGCGACGGCGCCCGCGAGCTCAGTGCCGCCGATGCCCAACAGCTCGCGCTGGCAAGGCTCGTGCTCGCCGACCCACACACGTTGATCCTCGACGAGGCGACCGCCGCCCTCGACCCGACAACCGCCCGACGCACCGAGCGGGCGCTCGCCGCCGTCGTCAGCGGGCGTACCGTCATCGCGATCGCGCACCGTCTCAACACCGCACACGACGCCGATCGGGTGGCAGTGCTCGAAGACGGCCGGCTCACCGAACTCGGCAGCCACGACGACCTCGTCAACGCCGATGGCGCCTACGCCGCCCTCTGGCGCTCCTGGCACGGATGAGCGGGAACCTGACCGTGTCGCTACCGCTGGTCGTGGCGCTATGGGTGTCGCGCCGACGGGTCCGCGGGCGGGGGCGCGGCGGGCCGCGGCCGCGTGCCGCTACGCGAGTTGGACCAGGACACCGCGGCAGGTGGCCAGGCACCGGTTCTTGGATGACCTTGCCGGCACGACCCGGCCACCAGACGCCCACCGGGCCGGCCGAAGAAGCCGTTGAGCAGTTCATCGATGCCACTGCTCGGCGTGTCCGGCAGCCTCGCGTTCGTCGAGGCCCGCCACCTCACCGACCTCGGCGTGGTCGCCGTGCTCGCCTCGTTCTATCCCGCCGTCACCGTGTTGCTGGCCCGGATGCTGCTCGGCGAGCGCCTCGGCATCGGGCAGCGCCTCGGCCTGGTGTTCTGCTCGGCCGCCGTCGGGCTGATCGCCGCCGGCTGACCGGCCGTCGAAGCCCCTACCACCCACCCAGAAGGAAGCCTTCGTGAAGAATGATGCGGCCAGTTCCACCGCGTACGGTCTCGACAGGTGGCGGCAGACCACAAGCGGAAGGATCCGCCCGTGCTGACCCAGGTCGCGGAAGGTGTGCTGATCCACCAGAGCGAGTTGCTCCAGAACAATGCCGTTGTCGTGCAGGGCCGGGCGGGGGCGTTGCTGATCGATCCCGGGATCACCGGCGACGAGATGGCCTGCCTCGCTCAGGACCTGTCCGACTCGGGCCAGCACTGTGTCGCGGGTTTCGCGACCCACCCTGATTGGGACCACGTGCTCTGGCACGCCGACTTCGGCGACGTGCCCCGGTACGGCACAGCCCGCTGCGCGGACGTCATGCGGGGTGTGCGGTCCCGAGCGGACTGGAGGACCCGCGCCGCCGAGGGCCTCCCGCCGGAGATCGCCCAGGAGGTACCGCTGGATCTGTTCGGCCTCATCACCGGTCTGTCCGCCGGAACCGGGCAGGTTCCCTGGGCCGGCCCTCGGGTTCGGATTCTGGAGCATCCGGCTCACTCCCCGGGCCATGCGGCACTCCTGATCGAGGACCGGGGAGTGCTCGTGGCTGGCGACATGCTGTCCGACGTCTTCATTCCGATGCTCGACGACTTCAACGACGCCAATGACCCGGTCGAGGACTACCTCACAGGACTGCGCCTGCTGGAGGGCGTGGCGGACAGAGTCGACGTCCTCGTTCCGGGTCACGGGTCAGTCGCCCGGGCTGACCAGGTGCACGCACGGATCGCACAGGACCGCGCCTACCTGCACGCCCTGCGGGACGGCCATGCTCCCGAAGATCCGCGGATCGGCCCAGCGGCCGCGCCTGGCTGGGAGTGGGTGAGTGACATACACGCAGGACAGGCCCAGCGCCTCGCCGAAAGACACCGGTAGCGGGGCCTGGGATCGGGAGAGCGCGATGCACCGGTGACCTGTGCGATCCGCACGGTTGACCGGTGACAACAGGAGGCTGCCCGTTGCGTGCCCAAGGCCGCAACCTGGATCCATGACCGGAACAGTGACTCACCAAGCCACCTCCCCTGCTGCCGCCGTGCTGCGGAGTCCCGCGCTGTGGTTGGGCGTCGCGCTCGGGGTGGTCGAGCTGACCGACAGCGGCCCCTTCGACCCGTACAGTCCGACAACGTTCATCCCCCCTCTCGTCGCCCTCATCTACCTGATCTTCGCTGCCTCTCGGCACGGTGCGGACCGGTCCGCCGCGATGCGGATCCAAGCCGTCGGGCTGGTCTGCTTCACCGCGGTGTCGGTGGTTACGTTGATCGTGGATCCGGCAATCGGCCGCTATCTGATCGCGGCAGGCTGGCTGGCCCACGCCGCGTGGGACTTCGCCCACCGTGACGGCCGCGTCGTACCGAAATGGATCGTACGGTTCTGCGTACCGTTCGACCTTCTCGTTGCCACCTCGCTCGTTGTCGGGACCTGGTCGTGAAACGAACGTTCGGAGAACGGGGATCGACAGCCTTGCGGTACCACGCGGGCGTCGGCGCGTCGCTAGGCTACGGCCTTGACGCCGCCTGGCTGGTAAGGAGAGACAGACATGTCGCAGGACCGGGCTGAGCAGCCCATGGGGGGTTCGGCCACCAAGCTGGACACGACGGTGCCGCACTCCGCTCGGGTGTGGAACTACTGGCTCGGCGGTAAGGACAACTTCGCCCCGGATCGGGAGGTCGGCCAACAGGTGCGGGCGGTCTTCCCGGAAATCGTCGAGGCGGCACGGTGTTCGCGCGCGTTCCTGGGTCGAGCGGTGACCTATCTTGCCGCAGAGGCGGGGATTCGCCAGTTCCTGGACGTCGGCACCGGCCTGCCCACGGCCGAGAACACGCACGAGGTCGCCCAACGGATCAAGCCGGAGGCGCGCGTCGTCTATGTCGACAACGACCCGATGGTGCTCGCGCACGCCCGGGTGCTGCTGAGCGGCAGCCAGGAAGGCGCCACCCAGTATGTCGACGCCGACCTGCGCGACCCGGAGAAGATCATCCAGGACGCCCGCG
The DNA here is from genome assembly GCF_003626595.1 of Micromonospora endolithica. Classification (GTDB taxonomy): domain Bacteria; phylum Actinomycetota; class Actinomycetes; order Mycobacteriales; family Micromonosporaceae; genus Micromonospora; species Micromonospora endolithica. Next base: position 69,535 of record NZ_RBAK01000006.1, read on the forward strand.
AAACACTGGACTTCAATGAGCCGATCGCCCTGATGATGCTGGGCGTCATGGGTCACGTCGAGAACCCGGCCGAGGCGCGGGCCATCGTCAACGCCCTGGTCTCGTCCCTGCCCCCCGGCAGCTTCCTGGCGATGTCCGACGGCACGGCGACCAGTGAGCGGGTCATCGAGTCGCATCGGCAGTACAACGGGAGTGGCGCGCTGCCGTACCACCTGCGGGGGGGCGCGGACTTCACGGCCTTCTTCGACGGTCTCGACCTCGTCGAGCCCGGTGTCGTGCCGTTGGGGCACTGGCGGCCGGACAACCGGCCGTCGGCCATCGTGGATGGTTACTGCGGGGTCGCCCGCAAGCTCTGACGTGTAGTTGCGCTCCTCAACGCCGGACCGTCGATAGCCACGAGGTAGGTGAACGCGGATTCGGAAATATCCGTTGCCCATCGTGGACGCCGCCCTTACCTTCAATTGGCAAGGTCATCCGCACCAACCGAGGAGTTCCCCGTGCCGCAGTACGCCTCTACCGAATCCACGCGGCTCATGCCGCGCGGCGGTGTGCTGCCCTCGTTCGGGCGAGCCCACGACCTCCGCGCGAGCGAGCAGAACTGGAAGCCGGGGTGGCGGCGCGAATAGCGCCGGCGCAAGCTGCGAAGCCGCCCACCCCGACAGGGACAGGGCGGCTTTTCGTTACTCCATCACCACCTCACAGGGGCGTAGCTCAACTGGTGGAGCACCGGTCTCCAAAACCGGAGGTCGCAGGTTCGAGTCCTGTCGCCCCTGCTACTCGCTCCGACTTCGGCCGGCAGCGTCGCACATTCTCCACTCCACACTGGATGGCATAGACAGAACCCCGGCCGGCGTCAGCACGGGCCGGCCGGGGAGTACCACCTCCGGGACGAGGGCGACGGCTGACCCGCTCGCTTTGGGAGCGAGAGACACGGGGTTCGACTCCCGGAGCCTCCACCACCGGCATACGACAGGAAGGGGGACCGGTGGACGCCGTTCTGGTCCTGAACGCCGACCTGGGACCGCTGCACCGGGTCCCGATCAGACACGCGATCCGGATGCTCATGCGCCGGGTCGCCGAGATCCACGAAGCCGAGCCGGACCGGCTCATCGGCATCTTCCCGGTGCCCCGCGTCCTCCGGCTCGTCCGGTACGTCGTCACCAAGTGGCGCTACACGAGAGAACCCGCCTGGAGCAAGGGCGGCGTCCTGCGCCGTGACGGCCGTCGGTGCGGCTACTGCCCCGCGCCGGCGACCACCGTCGACCACATCGTGCCCCGCTCCCGCGGCGGGCGGAACACCTGGCAGAACACGATCGGCGCATGCTACGGCTGCAACCAGCGCAAGGGGGACCTGACCCCCACCGAGGCGGGGATGGCACTCCGGTTCCCGCCGTCGGTGCCCAGCTGGTCGAGCATGGAGCAGCGCTGATCCTGGCCGGCGGGGTCGCGGCCCCGCCGGCCGCCTTTCCCGGGCCGTCCACTCAAGCCGGCGTACTCAACGGCAGAGCATCCGGCTCATGACCGGAAGGCACCCGGATCGACACCGGGCGTCGGCACCACGCGCTCGTGGTGGAACTCAGGTAGACACGCGCGGTTCAGCGCCGCGTGCCGAGAGGCGTGAGGGTTCGACTCCCTCCGAGCGCACGCAAGACAGAAAGCGAAGGGAACTGCCGCCCTCCGGTGGAGAGGTGGCCGGAACGGCAGGACAGCGGTGGTGCGGGCCCACCGACGACACCTTGCCCCCGTGGCTCAGCGGATAGAGCACTGGATTACGGATCCAGGGGTCGCGCGTTCGAATCGCGCCGGGGGTACGCAGCGAGATGTGGGGCACGCGACAGCGCGTCGGGTCCGGGGGGCCGGAGGCCGGCCCGCCTGCGAAGCGGCGCACGCCGGTTCGATTCCGGTCTCGATGCCGTCCGGTGTGGGGTCGCGACCGGTCAGTAGCCGATCAGCCGGTGCAGCCGGAGGAACGTCTCGCTGAAGCCGAGTGCCGGCCAGGCCCGTGAGGCGAGCAGGTTGGTCACCCGCCAGTCGGTGACCACGCTGTCGAACCCGGCCGTCACGGCCCAGTCGATGACGGCGGTGCCGAGGGCGCGTCCGGCGCCGGTGCCCCGGGCGTGCGGGAAGACCGCCGCGAACCCGAGGAACCCGGCGTGGTCCGGGCGGGCCAGGCTCAGGTGCCCACTCGACTTCTCCAGTGCGCAGCCGATGGCCGAGCCGACGACCCGGCCGTCCGACTCGGCGACGAAGGTGGCGTACCCGGGGTTGTCGAAGTCGGCGGTCCACTCGGCGAGGGCCTCTTCCAGCGTGCCCACCCGGCCGGCCGAGAACGTCGGGGACCGCCCGTGATGCAGTGGCAACTCGAGTTCGAGTTGGGCGAGCGCCGGGATGTCGGCCCGGGTCGCCCGGCGCACCGGCAGCCCGGCCGGCGTACCCGTCCCCGGCCGGGCGGCGGGTTGGATGGCGTGCGCGTGCTGCTGGCCGAAGCCCAGGCGGAACCAGGCCCGCACCAGCTCCGCGTCGTACGTAGGTACGACGACGTAGTGCGCCGTGCGGCCCTCGTCGACCCATCGGGCGGCGGCGACCGCGTACAGGTCGCGCGTCACCTCGGGGTCGGTGACCGCGAGTCCGGCGGCCTCCACCCAGATGTTCGGCCCCCACAGCGGTGACGGCTTCGGTGCGCCGAGGACGAAGCCCACCGGGACGCCGGCGCGGTACGCGACCGCTCCCGACGCGTCGGGAGTCTCGTACGCGGCGGTCAGCTCCGCCAGCGCGACGGCGGCGTCCTCGAACCGGGCGGACAGCAGCGGCTGGGCGGCGCGGTGCCGGCGGTGCCGGTCGGCCAGCAACGTGCCGCAGGCAGCCAGGTCGGCGGCCGTGAACGGCCGTAGCTCTGTCCGGGACATGGCCGGCACGCTACGCACCATCGGCGCCGAGGTCATCCGGGTTTCGACCGCTCCGATGGCTCGCGACATCGCGTTCGCCGAAAGGTGGCGGCTGTCGGGCGGGTCCGTGATGGTGGACCGATGAAGCCGGTGTTCGTACTGCTGCACAGCCTGTTGTTGGGTCCCCTGACCTGGGCTCCGGTGGCGGCCAGGCTGAGGGCCCGGGGTGCGGCGGCGATCGTGCCGTCGTTGGTCCGGGTGGCCGATGCCGACGACGCCCCGTTCTGGCCCCGGATCGGCGCCACTGTCAGCGAGAGCGTCACCCACCTACGGCCGGACCAGCCGATCGTGCTGGTCGCGCACAGCAACGCCGGACTTCTGGTCCCGACTGTCGTAGTCGCGGTCGGGCGGCCGGTGGTCGGCTGCCTGTTCGTGGATGCCAGCTTGCCCTCCCGGTGCGGGCCGACGCCCGCCGCGTCGCCCGAGCGGCTGGCGTACCTGCGGTCGATGGCGACGCAGGGTCGGTTGCCGCCGTGGACGACCTGGTGGGAGGAGAGCGCCACCGCGTCGCTGTTCCCCGACGCCCGGACCAGGTCGATGGTCGCGGCCGAGCAGCCCCGGGTCCCGTTGAGCTACTACGAGCAGCAGTTCCCGGTGCCCGTGGGCTGGGATCACCGGCCGTGCGGGTACCTGTGCTACGGGCCACCGTACGACCGCACGGCGCAGGAGGCGCGGACGCGGGGTTGGGACGTGGCCGAGATTCCCGGCGGTCACCTGCACCAACTCGTCGACCCGGACGGGGTGACCGCGGAGATCGTCACCCTTACCGCGAGCTGGAGCCCGCCGGCCGGACCAGACCGTACCCGCTCTCGCCGCTGATGGGGCGCGAGATCCGGAAGTGCGGCCGCTGTGCCGGCACGCTCACCCGTGCCAGGGGCGGCGGGCGACGGCGCGGATGTGGGTGGTCGGCCAGTCGAGCGGGCGACCGTCGAGGTCGGTGAGGGAGGCGACCGGCGCGATCCGGTTCTCGACCAGCCAGTCGTTGCGAACCGGGGTCGAAGCCGGGTCGATCTCGAAGCCCGCGTCGGTCAGCAGGTCCGTCCAGTCGGCGAAGTCGAGGCCGCAGAACTGCTCCCGCGTCTCCGACAGCCAGCTGTCGACGTAGTCCTTGCGGGTCAGGTAGTCCATCGCGGCACCCAGTTCGAGCCGTACCGAGCCGTCGTCCAGGGCCTCGTGGCTGAAGGGGAACGCGAAGTCGACCGCGAACTGGTCCAACCGCGCTCTCGTCGACAGGCCACCGACGTACCGTCTGACCTCGCCGGAGGTGAGCTGGGCGAGATCGTGTCGCGGCGACGCCGGGTTGTCGCCGTCGTCGGTGGCGAGCCACAGGATCACCTGACGGTGGCGGTCGTCCGGCCCGCAGACGTCGCTGTTGATCCAGACTCCGCCGGGCACCGTGTGGTCGTGGATGCGACGGGCGAACTTCAGCACCGACTCGCGCTGCCGCCCGTACGACCAGATCTCATGGGTCAGGGCGAAGGTGAGCGTGGTGTCCACCGAGCGGTCCTTGAAGATCGCCCCACCCAGGACGTTGCGCTGGAAGAAGTACACGTTGGCGTTGCGGAAGACGCCCTGCGCCTTCTTGTGCACGCACTCCTGGTAGAGCTGGCGGGCCACCTCGACGCCGATGAGGTCGCTCTCGTGCAGCGCGGCCTCCCGGTCCGCCAGTTCCAGGACCGCCCCGGCGCCGCAGCCGATGTCCACGATGCGGCCGGGCTGCACGTGCTGGCGGACCGCGGCCCACTTGCGCTCGGCGGCGTCGGCGAAGGCCTCGACGTAGGTCCGGTAGTCGCGGGTCGCGGTCAGCCCGCCCTCGTCGCCGACGAGGGGGTCGTTGACCACCGACCGGACCGTCTCGACCAGTTGGTAGCGGTCGAAGACGTCGATCGTGGCCGGGTGGGCGAGCTGGCGCCAGGTCTCGTCGCCCCCGGCCAGCCGCAGCAGCACGTCCCACGGGCGCTCCGGCGCGCCCGGCATCTCCGGGTCCGCCTCCACCTGCGCGATGGAGAACCCGAGCCGCTCGTAGAGCTTGGCCACCTGCGGTGTGGAGCAGGCGACCAGGGTGTTGTCGGGGGTCAGGTCGAGGCCGGTGGCCACCGCGATGGTCTTGAGGGTCACCTCGGCGAAGGCGTCGGTGGGCGCGGTGTCGAAGATCGGTACGACCACCGACCGCAACCCGCTCGACACGCTCAGTCGCTCGATCGCGGCCTCACGCCGGTGGTACGGAACCGGATTGCGCCGGGTGTTCTCGTGATTGGCGGAGGTCACCGCCCACACGATCGTCGTGCCGCCGGCCGCGGCCAGCCGGTGCAGGTAGTCGGCCTGGAAGCGGGTCAGCAGGTGATGGCGCCCGGGAAAGAGCACGAAACGCGTCGACGGGTCGATCGTGATCATCTCCATGCGGTGCCGGGTCGAGGTGCGATCCGAGATCGTACCGGGATGCGACACCGGCGGAGCCGGCCGGGATCCCTCACTCGGTAGAGCGTTCGGCCAGTTGCTTGAGGGTGAGTAGCTGCCGTCGGGCCATGACCAGGTCCCCGACGGACACCCCGAGGGCGACCATCCGGTTCGTCCGCATCACCACCTTGAGCAGCAGGCGCGTGGTGTCGTGCTCGTCGGGTACCAGGACGTAGGACAAGCAGGCATTCATGATCGTGCCGGTCAGTTGCCTTCCGGGCTCGACCGAGAGAATCCGACCCCGCCGGCGCCCGCCGGCGGTGGTGAACGCCTCTCCCACCCGGGGTTCGGGGAGGCCGACCAGACGGCGAGGTGAGCGGCGGCCGAGATTGTCGATCCAGTCGTAGGAGTAGGGCGCCAGCCGCACCTGGGCGACCCACGGCCACACCACGGTGGCAGGCGCGTTCACCCGTACCCCTCGCCACGCCCGCAGGGTGGGTGCGACGACGAAGTCGTCGCAGGGATAGGCGCGCGAGACCTCGCTGTCGGTCACGCCCCACCGGTCACCGAGCATGCCGTCACCCTTCGCCCCGGGCCAGCACCAGCGTGGTGCGCAGATCGAGTACGACGGTGCCGCCGAAGTCGTCGACCAGTCGGCCGAGGACGGTCAGCCCGCGCCGTTGCCGCTCCGGGGACCGGGACAGGTACGGCCCGAAGGTACGCACCAGATCGAGATAGTGCCCCTTGTCCAGTGGCAGGTCACGCCGGAAGACCTCCTTGCGGACGTCGACGAACCGCCCGTGGTCGACGACGTCCTGGTGGAACCAGTCCGCGGGCCGCTCCCGTACGGTGGGGTCGATCGTTTGCAGCGCGGATCGGATCGCCGCCCGCTGGCCGGGGTCGGCGTAGTCGTAGCGATGCCCGAACAGCGCCAGTGTGCCGCGGGGGGCGAGTGCCTGCCGCGCGTGAGCGTTGCGGGTGGCCGGGTCCAGCCAGTGCCAGGCCATGGCACAGGCCAGCACGCCGACGCCACCGGCAGGTGGCGACCACTGTTCGAAGGTGCTGGCGCGGACGTCAACGTCGGGAAATCGCGTGGCCAGTAACGCCGCCATCCGCGGATCGGGCTCGATGCAGGTCAGCGGCGCGCCGATGCGGGCGAGCACCTCGGTTCCCTTGCCGGTGCCGGCGCCGATCTCGACCACGGACAGCGGCGTGCCGCCGTGGTAGGCGACGATCTCCTCGGCGATCTGGGGCGGATAGCCCGGCCGGGCGGTCTCGTACAGGTCGGCCACCGACCCGAAGACGTCCACCACCTCACTCCTCTCGATCAAAGCGGTTCACCACGTGGCCTCCGCGCCGCGCAGCGAGTCGATCGCGGCCTGGCTGCCCCCGGTCACGTCCACGCTCAACGCCTGGAGCATCACCACCAACGCACCGAGCGCGAGCGTGTCCCGCAACTCTCCCGGTCCCGCCGTGGACCAGTGCTCGGCCTCGTCCAGGATCCCGCCGATCACCGCCCGGCAGCCCGCCGCGACCGCCTCGTCGGAGCGGGCCGCCGCGCAGGCCTGCAACCACAGGCCGGTGACGACACCGTCGGCGATCAGCGCCCGGAAGCCGGCGCGCATGGCGGGCAGCGGGTCACCCGGGTTCTGGGTCGCCGCCTGCTGGAGCACCCGCCGGATACGGGCCTCCATCTCATGCATGCAGGCCAGGAAGAAGTCGCGCTTACTGCCGAACAGCCGGAAGACGTACGGCTGGGACACGCCCATCTGGTCGGCCACCTTCTGCACCGACGCGGTGGTCAGTCCGTGGTCGGCGAAGACGCGCATGCCGATGTCGACCGCGTCCACCCGTCGCTGCGGTGCCGTACTGCGCTGCGTGCCCATACCCGCAGCATTACAGTAGTAACCACTTACAAACAAGGCTTGAACGCTTCGCGCTCATCGCGGGCCCGGCGCTCACCCCCGGGTGTCGGTGGTGACCGGTTGCCTGAGGATGGTGCGCCGCTTGTCGGGTGCCACCTTGCGGAAGTCGCTGAGGTAGATCTCGTGATGGGTGCCGGCCATGCGCAGCCGGTGGCCGGGGATGAACTCGTGGTGCAGTCGCGCGAGCACGTCGGCCTCGTCGTCGAAGGAACCCACGTGCAGCGTCTGCACGCACCGTCCCTCGGCCAGCGTCTGGAGGCGGACATCGTCGAGACGCGCGGGGCGGTGCCTCGCGGCGGCCTGCTCGACGGCGCTGGAGAACATCCGCTCGTCGATCCAGTCCGGGACCATGAGCATCAGCGTCCAGTCCCACCGTGACTTGTCCCGGGCGGTGGTGAAGGACCTCATGTCCGCGGCCCACCACAGGCCTTCCAGGGGCGGGACGACGTAGTCGCGTCCGAGGTTCCGCTTGCTGGCGAACTTCAGCTTGTACGCCACCGGGTAGAGCGCTTCGATCGCCTCGACGAAGGCGGGTGAGGTGTTGGGATCGCCGTGGCCGTCGATCATGACGTACTGCATCTCGGGTACGTCGACCATCCGGAACCGGCCCCGCTGTGCCTGGTAGGCGTCGAGGGTCTTCTTGAAGTCGGTCTTGTCGTCGGTCATCTTCATCACCGGGCCTGGGCTCGGGTGGCGAGCCACTGCCTTTCCGCCTCCATGAGGCTCAGGGAGTAGGAGAACACCTCGCGCGCCGCGAGTGGGAGGGGTGCTGGTCCCTGCTGGGCCGCTCGGACCGCGGCGATCTGGGCTTCGATCTGCGCCAACCGGGCGCTCAGCGCCTGCGCGTACTGCTGCGCCGACAGCAGGGAGAGGTTGGCGATGCCGACCAACAGTGGGTGTGGAACCGGCCGCGCCTCGGCGATGAGGGTCCGCGCGTCACGTGCCGCGACCTCACGGCCCGCTGCGGTGGCGTGGAAGACACGGCGGGACCTTACGGCTGCCGGACCCTCCGGAACGTGGAGCAGGCCGCGCCGCTCCAACTTGGCGAGCAGGTAGTAGATCGAGGAGAACCCGATATCGGTCCACTGCCGTATGCCGCGCTGCTCGATCACCCGCGCCAGGTCGTAGCCGTGCTGCGGCCGCTCGATGACCAGACCCAGCACGGTCAACTCGGCGGGGGTCAGATCCATGACCATTATTCTAGCACTAGAATACTCGACCGCGGCAGGGCCGGGACGCCTAGGATCGGCGGCGTGGAGTCCACCCTCGACACGCTGCCGAAGATCGGTGCGCCGGCGACCCGCGCCCTGAACAACGCCGGCTATGCGACGCTGCGCGACCTCGCCGGGGTGCCGCGCACCGAGCTGGCCAAGCTGCACGGCATGGGGCCGAAAGCGCTCGGGACCATCCAGAACGCGCTGGAACAGCACAACCTGAGCCTGGGATAGGGCTTCCTGCGCCAGTCGTGGTGGGCACCCCGCCGTCGGTCGCCCCGCGCTGCCGGGTTGGGTCGTCGGCGACGGGATCGGCAGGACAGCGGCTGGCCGACGCTCATGTCAGACTCGACCGCGTGGTGACGCAGGAGCGGTCGCAGGAGGTCCGAGCGGTCGTCGACCAGGTGGTCGGGTGGGCGGCCAGCCGCGAGGACGTCGGTGCAGTGGTGGTCGTCGGTTCCTGGGCGCGCCAGGCCGCGCGGATGGACTCGGACGTCGACATCGTGGTCCTCACCGACAATCCGCGTCACGCGGAGGCGAGCGTCTGGACGGATCTGCTCCATGGTGACGTCGTCCGGTTGGCGCAGTGGGGGCCGCTCCGGGAGATCCGGGTGCGGCGCCCGTCCGGATTCGAGGTCGAGATGGGGGTCGCCCCACTGGGCTGGGCAGACATCGACCCGGTCGATCCAGGCACGCACCGGGTCATCACCGACGGCCACATGATCCTGCATGATCCGGCAGGTCGGTTGGCCGCTCTTTCGGCCGCGTGCCGTGCCGGGAGTGGCACAGGTGAGGCCTGAGACGCGGTAAGGCTGAGTTCCGCCGCGCCGGGTATGCGGCTCGACGTGCCGACCGGGTCGGGCGGATGCCGTCGCGGCGGTACGGCGTGCGGCCTGCACCGCCCGCCGCGCCGCCAGCGAGGGATTCCACCCGCCCGGTACCTGACGCGCCGGCCTGCTCAGACTCGGGGAAGCACGGTGATGGCCACGACCGCACTGTTGACGACGGTGGCCGTCACGGTCCGGGCCACCGCCTCCGCCGCGGCGTCGGCGCCCCAGTCGCCGCGCTCGAGTTCCTTGGCCCGCGTGATCACCGGTGACGTCCACGGAATCTCGCGGTGGAACTGCGGGAGGGTTCCGCTCGCCGAGAGCAGTGCTGCGAGTGCGGCGACCCGGGCCTGCGGCTCGACGCCGTCCACGAGGACCCGCCGGACGTCGGCGAGCAGGCGCGCCCGGCGTTCGGTCCTTCCTTCCCGCAGGGCTGTCGTCCGGAACAGGCCGAGCGTCTTGCGCGGCACCCGATCGATGTCCCCTCGTCCGACTAGCCGCTCCAACACGGGCTCGCGCAGGGCGGGGCCGATCGCCGCGAGTGTCGTCTGAACCCCCCGGGGCTTCTCGGAGAGGTAGTCCCACGCCGAACGGAGGATCTCATCCGACGGGGGGTGACCCTCGACGCTCCGGACCCGCCGCCGTTCCGCCGTGGTCAGATGCTCACCGAGGGCGAGGTCGGCGAGTACGGCTCCGGCGAGAACGTAGAAGAGGGTGTTCTCCCCGGCGATGGTCCCGGACCTGGGCTGGAACAGGAGCAGCAGGAGATCCTCGGCCAGGGTCGGGGCGTCCGGGCGGTCATCGGCGGTCATCGGCGGGGCTCCCAGCGGAAGAGTCGGTTGGCGAGGGCGACGGCGATGGCGACCCAGGCCAGGGTGGGTGCGAGTAGGGCCAGCGATTCGGTCACGGCGACGCCGCCGTTCCAGGCGTTCATGGTCAGTTCGGTGGCGGCGCCGCCGGGCAGCAGCCGCTTGAGCCAGGCGAGGTCCGCGGTGCCGGTGATGCCCACCCAGGTGGCCACGAAGATGACGCCGAGCGTGACGGGCAGGGTGGTGACCTGCGCGTGTTCGGGTGAGTTGGTCAGCCCGGCGGTGGCCAGGGCCAGGCCGATCATCATGGCCAGGGTGGCGACGGTCGCCACCACGAGCAGGGCGATGTTCGCCGGCTTCCCGGCGACCACGGCCAGGGCGATCAGGATCGCGGTCACCTGCACCACCGCGATGACGGTGACGGGCAGCAGCAGGCCGGCGAGGATGCCGGTGTCGCTCGCGGCGGTGGAGCGCAGCCGCTTGAGGAAGAGGTTCTGCCGTCGGGAGGCCAGGGTGGTGACGGCGGTGGCGTAGAGCCCGAACGCGGCGATCGTGAACATCACGACCGCGGCGATGTAACCGAGGCTGCCGATGTCAGCGAAGGTCTCGTGCTGACGGACGAAGAAGAGGCAGACGGCCACCGGGATGATGAGGCTGGTGACCAGCACCAGCCGGTTGCGGAAGATCTGGATCAGTTCACTGGCGGCGATGGACAACACGGCGACACTCCTGTCGAGAGGGAGGATTCAGCTGCTGATGGCACGGAACACGTCGTCGAGGCGGGTCGGCCCGGCCTCCAGGCCCTGCAGCTCGATGGCGTGGTCCTGGGCCCATCCGAGCAGGAGGTGCAGGTCCTTCTGCAGTCCGAAGGTCTCGACCACGACCTTCCCGTCGGCGTCGACGGCGGCCTGCAGCGGCAGTGCCGGTGCCGGTGCCGGGAGGGAGAAGCGGATGACCGCCGGCAGGGTGCGGGTCAGTTCGGCGACGGTGCCCTCGCGGTGGAGGGTGCCCTGGTGCATCAGCCCGATCCGGTCGGCACGCTGCTGTGCCTCTTCAAGGTAGTGGGTGGTGAGCACGATGGTGGCGCCGTTCTCGCGCAGCCGGTCGACGGTCGCCCACACGGCGTCGCGGGTCTGGATGTCCAGACCGGTGGTCGGCTCGTCCAGGAAGATCAGCTCCGGGGTGCCGTAGACGGCGGTGGCGAAATCCAGCCGCCGCTTCTCCCCGCCGGAGAGCTGGGACACCCTCCGGCCGGCCCGGTCGGTGAGGTCGACGATGTCGAGCACCCGGTCGACATCGTCGGTGCGCCCGCTGAGCCGGCCGATCAGACGGACGGACTCACGGACCGTGAGGTCCGGGGAGAATCCGCTCTCCTGGAGCATGACGCCCATCCGGGGACGGACCGCCCGGCGGTCCCGCGGGCTGTTCCCGAAGACCCGCACGGTGCCGGAGGTCGGCCCCCGGTGTCCCTCGATGACCTCCAGGGTCGAGGTCTTCCCGGCTCCGTTGGTGCCGAGCAGCGCGTACAGCTCTCCTGGTCTTACCTCGAAGGAAAGGTCCCTGACGGCGTGGAAGTCGCCGTAGGTGAGGTTCAGCCGGTCGACTTCGATGACGGGTGTGGTGGACATGCACCCATCACAGCGCGGATCCGCCCGACCGGTCAGTGGCGCCACGTCATGACCGCATGTGACGTGGTGTCACTGGTCGTGGCCACCGGCTGGCGGATACTGAGGTGGTGACCGCAAGATCGCCGCGCTTCACCAAGGCGACGCAGGGACGACTGCGCCGGCTCACCCTCGCGACGTCACTGCCGCCGGTGGTGATCGCCGCGGTGGTCCTGCTCCTCGTCGACGCGCGTACCTGGTGGCATTTCATCGTCCTGGCCCCGGGGGTCGTGGCGGCCCTGGTGGCCTTCGAACGGTGGACCGCGGACGACCTGGCGCGGGTCGCGCTGCCCTGCGTGGTCGTCGCGGCAGCGGTGTGGCCGTTGGGAGTCCTGGTGACCGGCAGCCCGAACGCGTACTGGGGTTTCTGCGCGGCGGGTTCGCTCGCCATGCGCGAGGTACGGCGGCGGCGGGCACTGGCGCTGGTCGCGCTCTTCTCCTACGTCGCCGTCGTCGGGTCGGCACGGCTGCTGGTGGAGCGGGACGACGTGGGCGAGGTCCTCCTCACGTACGTCCTCGTCCCGACGGCCCTCACCGTCCTGGTGACCGTCCTGACGGTGGTGGGTGAGCGGTTCTACGACCTCATCCGGGAACTCGAACAGACCCGGGAACGCGAGGCGGAACTGGCGGTCGTCCGGGAACGGGTCCGGTTCGCCAGCGACCTGCACGACATCCAGGGCCACACCCTGCACGTGGTCAAACTGAAGATCGCGCTGGCGCGGAAACTGGTGCCCGGCGACCCGGATCGAGCGGAGAGCGAACTGCGGGAGATCTATGCCCTGGTCAGCGACACCATCACCCAGACCAGGGAACTCGCGTACGCGCAACGGCGGCTCAACCTCTCGGCGGAGATCGAGAACGCGAAGAACCTGTTCGAGGCCGCCGGCATCCGGGTCCGGGTGACCCGGGAGGCCGAGGTCGACGCCCGCGCCAGCGAACTGCTCGGTCAGGTGCTGCGCGAGACGACCACCAACATCCTGCGGCACGCGCAGGCCACCACGGTGCAGATCACGCTCTCCGGCTCGGGCATCACCATCGTCAACGACGGCGTGACCGCCGACACGCTCCCCGAACTCCGGGGGCTGTCGGCGCTGCGGCAACGGTTGGCGGGCGACGGAGGCGAGCTGACCGTGGAACAGACGGATGGGCGGTTCCTGACCGCAGCGGTCTTCCCGCCGGCCCGCGCCGAAGCCGCACCCAGGGACGCGGGGAAGGTTGGCCGATGACGACGATCGTGCTCGCCGACGACGAGGTGCTGCTCCGCAAGGCGCTGGCCGCACTGCTGCCCCTGGAAGGCGACGTCACCGTCCTGGCCGAGGCGCAGGACGGCGAGACCGCCATCGCGGCCACCCTGCGGCACCGGCCCGACGTGCTGGTTATCGACCTGGAGATGCCGGGCGTGGACGGGCTCGGCGCCGTCGCGGAGATCCGCCGTGCCCGCCCGGAACAGGTGGTCCTCATGTTGACCCGGCACGCCCGGCCCGGCGTGCTGCGCAAGGCCCTGAAACTCGGCGTCCAGGGCTTCGTCAGCAAGTCCGCCGAGCCGGCTCACATCACCTCGGTCATCACCGCCCTGCAAGCCGGCAAGCGGTGGATCGACCCGGACGTGTCCGCGCTCGCGGTCATCGACGACTGCCCACTCACCGACCGCGAACTCGACGTCCTGCGGGAGACCGGCGAGGGCTACTCGGTCGTCGACATCGCCGCCCGGCTCCACCTCGCCCAGGGCACGGTGCGCAACTACCTGTCCAACGCCATGCAGAAGACCCAGACCCACACCCGCCACGAGGCGGCCCGCTACGCCCGCGAACACGACTGGCTGTGAGCGGCGGGTCGGGTGAGTCTGCGCGGTACCCCGGCCGAGGCTATGGTGCAACGCATGCGAGGTTGGCTCGACGACACCCGGACCTCGTACGACACGGTGGCGCTGAGCTATGCCGAGCTGCTGCGCGACGCTCTCGCCGGTGAGCCGTTCCAGCGGGGCATCCTCGCGCTCTTCGCCGAACTCGTCCGCGCCCAGGACGCCGGACCGGTCGCCGACATCGGCTGCGGGCCCGGCCGGATCACCGCCCACCTGCACCGCGCCGGCCTGGACGCGTTCGGCATCGACCTGTCACCCGTGATGGTCGACGTGGCCCGGCGGGACCATCCGGGCCTACGCTTCGAGGTCGGCTCGATGACCAGCCTCGATCTGGCCGACGGCTACCTGACCGGGCTGCTGGCCTGGTTCTCCCTGATCCACGTTCCCGACGACGAGGTCCCCACCGTCCTTGCCGAGTTCCGCCGGGTGCTCCGGCCCGGCGGGGTGGTGTTGCTGGGATTCCACGCGGGTGACGGCAGCCGGCGGGTGACCGAGGGCTATGGCGGCCGGATGAACGTCCATGTGCACCGTCGCCCACCGGGCCGGATCGCGGCCTGGCTGCGCGCCGCCGGCTTCGCCGTCGAGGCCGAGATGGTGCACCACCCGGCCCCGAACGTCGAGGGCGGTTTCGTCTTCGCCCACCGGTGAGGCCGGCGGCGGGCGCAGTCGACGCACGGGGTCGCCACGCTCGCGGCCGCTCAGTCGAGACAGAACTCGTTGCCCTCGACGTCCTGCATCACGAGGCACGACTCGTTCTCGCCGTCGGCGAGAAGCAGCCGCACGCGTGCCGCGCCGAGCGGAACTAGTCGGGCGCATTCGGCCTCGAGGGCGGCCAGTCGCTCCTCACCCACCAGCCCGGTGCCGACCCGTACGTCGAGATGCAGCCGGTTCTTGACCACCTTGCCCTCGGGAACGCGCTGGAAGTACAGCCGCGGGCCCACACCGGTGGGATCCGTGCACGCGAACGCCGCGCCCTGCCGCTCCGGCGGCTGCGCGTTGCCGAAAGCCTCCCAGGTGGCGAATCCCTCCGGCGGTGGCGGCAGGACGTACCCCAACAACTCGCACCAGAAGCGGGCGACCCGCTCGGGCTCCGCGCAGTCGAAGGTGACCTGGAACTGTCTGACCGATGCCATCGGTACACCATAGGGTGGGGGCGTCCGCCGTCCACCGGGCGGATCAGCGGGATTTCTTCGTCGCCCGTTTACGCGGTGGCGTCAACAGGTCGGCGATCGCCGCGATCGCGGACGGCACCAGGCGGTAGTACGCCCAGACGCCGCGCTTCTCGCGTTCCAGTAGGCCGGCCTCGGTGAGGATGCGTAGGTGATGGCTCACGGTGGGCTGGGAGAGACCGAGCGGTGCGGTGAGGTCGCTGACGGACGCCTCGCCCTCCGGCGCGGACTGGATCAGACTGAGCAGTCGGAGCCGGGCGGGGTCGGCGAGCGCCTTCAGCACTCCCGCGAGCCGCTCGGCGTCGGCCCGCTTGATCGGCTCGCCGGTGAGTGGCGAGATGGCAGGCATGACAGTTTTCGCAGTTCCCACGCCCTGCATCGTTCCATCCGCACCGTCGATGGACTGGAGAATCGCCATCAGTACCCCGATCGCGATCGGAGGTGTACCTCCCGGTCGAAGTTGTTGCCGACCTCGGTAGGTGCTTCCTGCCGTCGCCACCGTGGTAGACGACGTAGGCGGTGTCGTCGCGGGTGAGCAGGTGCGGGGAGTTGATCGCCCAGCGGCAGTTCATCGAGGGGCTGGCCCACACCGGCCTGAAGGGGTGAGATCACCGGCCGCAGGACCGACACACCGCAGGTACGCGACGCCGCCGGGCGGGGTCCGCCGCCCGGCGGCGGGAGCCCTTCGGTGGAACCGGCGGCACAGCCCCCGGCCGGTGCGTGCAGCATCGGGCTGACGCCAGACCGCGAACGCCGGCGACGGTGGGGCTGCGCGATCGCACCACGGGCACTACCGAACTGAGTCGTCAATGTCATCACGCCCCTCCGGGCGAGGCTGAGTCATCGACGACATCAGGTCGATAGGGCGTCGCGCGGCTCGCCGACCGCCGGGCTCAGGTGAGGCGTCGCGGCGCTGGCCGCCACCGCCCGGAGACCCGCTGGCACCCGCTCGCTATACCGGGACGGCCTGCGGATCCCCGGCGGCGTCGTGGGCGGCCATCGTCTCCTGCCGTTGGGGCTCCTCGCGCAGGATGGCGCAGTGCAGCCACTTCTCCGGGATGGCGAAGCCTTCCACGAGTGTCCGCATCTGCGGGCGCAGCTCCTTGAGCAGGCCGTTCACCACGCCGGTGATCGCCTTCGAGCGGGCCGGCGTGAGCCGGCCGTGCTCCAGGAGCCAGCCCTTGTTCGCCTCGATGACACCGAGCGCGTAGAGATCGCAGACCCGGGAGAGTAGCGCCCGGACCGCCGGGTCGGCGGTGTCCTCGACGCCGGCGACGAACGCCTCCAGGGTGACCCGGTCGATGTGCGCGGCGGCGACGGCGAGGACATGGTCCTGCACGTCGTTGAAGATGTCGAAGGGGCGGTCCTTCTTCGTGACCGCGCCGTTGCGGAGACGGCGGACCGCGCCGTCCAGGAGGTGCCGCTCGCGGTCCTCGAAGACCTTGAGCTGCCAGCCCCGGTCGGTGACGGCGACCTCCTCGTCGCGGCCGGGAACGGCGCTGATCAGCCGTTCGATGAGTGACCGGGCGGCGGTGCGTTCGAGCACCATCTCCCGGACCTGTTCGGCGACGAAGGAGGCGCGGCCCCAGCCGTCCAGCGACCCGAAGTCGTCCCGGTGTCCGGTGAGCAGACCCTTGGCCACCAGTTGCAGCAGCACCGTGTTGTCGCCCTCGAAGGTGGTGAAGACGTCGGTGTCGGCCTTGAGGCTGGGTAGCCGGTTCTCGGCCAGGTAGCCGGCGCCGCCGCACGCCTCGCGGCACATCTGGATGGTGCGGGTGGCGTGCCAGGTCTGCGCGGCCTTGAGCCCGGCCGCCCGGGACTCCAGTTCCCGTTGCCGGTGCTCGTCGACCGGGCCGTCGCCGCCCTGCACCTCGTGCAGCGCGGCGACCAGTTCGGCCTGGGCGAAGTGCAGGGCGTACGTGGTGGCCAGGGCGGGCAGCAGCTTGCGCTGGTGGGCCAGGTAGTCGTTGAGCAGCACCTCCCGATCCGCGTCGGGCGTGCCGAACTGCCGACGGATGTCGCCGTAGCGCACCGCGATGGTCAACGCCGACTTGGTGGCGGCCGACGCGGCGCCGCCCACGCTCACTCGGCCCCGGACCAGGGTGCCGAGCATGGTGAAGAAGCGGCGGGAGTCGTTCTCGATCGGGCTGGAGTAGGTCCCGTCCTCCGCGACCTGGCCGTACCGGTCCAGCAGCATGTCGCGCGGCACCGTCACGTGGTCGAAGCTCAGCCGTCCGTTGTCCACGCCGAGCAGGCCGGCCTTGGGCCCGGCGTCACCGATGGTCACGCCGGGCAGCGGGTTGCCCCGCGCGTCGCGGATCGGGACCAGCCAGGCGTGCACGCCGTGCCCCTGCCCACCGGTGACCAGCTGTGCGAAGACCACCGCCATCCGCCCGTCGCGTGCCGCGTTGCCGATGTAGTCCTTGCGGGCCGCCTCGTGCGGGGTGTGCAGGTCGAAGGTCTGCGTCCGCGGGTCGTACTCGCAGGTGGTGCGTAGCTGCTGGACGTCGGAGCCGTGGCCGGTCTCGGTCATCGCGAAGCAGCCGAAGATCTTGCCGGCGATGATGTCCCGCAGGTAGGCGTCGTGGTGCCGCCGGGTGCCGAGGGCGTTGACGGCGCCGCCGAACAGGCCCCACTGCACGCCCGCCTTGACCATCAGGGACAGGTCGACCTGCGCCAGCATCTCGGTCGCGACGATCGAGCCGCCGACGTCGGATCGGCCGCCGTACTCGGTGGGGAAGCCCGACGCGATCCCCAGCTCGACGGGGAGGTCGTGGAGGAGCCGGGTGATCCGCTCCCGGGCCTGGTCACCGGTCTCGCCGTAAACCGGCAGGAAACGCCCGTCGAGGTGATTCCGGTGGGCCTCGCGGACCTCGGCCCACGGGCCGTCGAGCGCTTCCCGTAGGCGAGCGAGGTCGATGTGGCCGGACACGTGATCGGACATGGTGACCCCTCCGCAGGCGGACATATGGGTACAGTCTGGTCCCGATCAAGGGTACCGGCCGGTAACGGTGACCCGGGGGGTATGACCGCGGTGAGACCGGACACCCTCCGGGGTCGCGTGCGCCTAGGCCGGCCGGGTGTCGGCCAGGAAGTCCTGCAACGACCGTGCCGGCCGCCCGGTCACCCGCTCGACGGTGTCGGTCACCGCCGCGAAGCTGCCCGCGCGCACGCGCTCGAACGTCAGCGCGGTGAGGTCCCGTTCGAAGCCCGATGTCCCGGCGAGTGCCTCGTCCACGGTCACCTCACGATGGACCACCGGACGTCCCGCCGCGGCGGCGAGCAGCTCCGCGGTGCGCGGCAACGAGAGGGACTGCGGACCGGACAGCTCGTAGACCTGACCGGCGTGCCCGTCTCCGAGCAGCGCCCGCTCGGCCACGGCCGCGATGTCCCGGGCGTCGATCCAGGCCACCCGCGCACCACCGCTGGGGAAGGCCAGTTCCCCGGCCTCGGTGATCTGGTCGCGGTAGAAGCGTGGGTCGGTGAAGACCTGCATGAACCAGCTCGGTCGCAGGATCGTCCAGGCGCGCCCGCTGTCACGTACGGCACGCTCGGCCCGCGGTGCCCATCCGTCGGGCCCGGTGTAGTCCGCGTCCCGCTCGGACAGCAGGACGACGCGGGCGCCGGGTGGCGTCTGGTGCAGCAGCGCACCGATGAGGTCCGGCGCGTCGGCACGATCCGGTCGGACGACGTAGACGGCCTCGGCGCCGTCGGTCGCCGCCGCCCACCCGGCGGGTTCGTCCCACGAGAAGGCCGTGGGGCGCACGCCGTCGATGGTGACCGTGGACGGATCGCTGCTGCCGCCGCGCACCTCGACGCCCGGCCGCGTCGTGAGTGACCGCGCCAGCGGTACGCCCGTCTTGCCGCGGACCCCGGTCACCAGCACCCGAGTCGGGCCGGTCGGGCCGGGACGGTTCATGTCGCACCACTCCTCTGCTCCGGCGACTGTTCCACCAACCACCTAAGCACGTCGGACGTGGTGCGGCCGGGCTTCAGACCAGCAGTTGCTCGCGCATCCTCGCGCCCGGGTTGATGCCGCCCAGGGCCCGAGCGCTGGCCGGGTCGTGCACGGCGAGGGTGTTGTTGCGGCGCATCAGCTCGCGCACCGCGGGCGGCAGCCGGGGCGGGTCGTCCATGGCGGCGAGGACCTCACCGGCGCTGGAGATGAGTCGATCGGCCAGGGCGGCGGCGTCGGTGTCCACCCGCACCCGGCCGTACTCCCAGCCCGCGATGGTGAGGTCGAGCACCTCGAACAGCCGGGTCACGAGCGGGTTCGGGTCGATCACCCGGTCCAGCCGGGGTGCCCGGCGGCCGACCACCTTGACGGCGGCGGCCACCTGCGCGTACGGATGGAAGCCGCACGGCAGCGCGAACAGTGGCCACCGCAGAGCCGGCCCGGCCTCCCGCCACAGTGGCCGGTAGTTGCGGCGGTGCACCAGAAGCCGCCGGCCCGTCCGCCGGTGCACCTCGTGGGCCTGGGCCAGCAGGTCCGCGTGGGCCTCGTCGGCGACCTGGCTCACGATCCGGGCCGCCACCACCAGACCGTCGTCGCCGGCCAGCATCTCGGTGACCGCCTCGACCTGCTCCGGGAACCGGATCTGGGCGTGGGCGCCGTACCGAGTCTGGACGTCCCGTAGCAACGTCTGCTGGCGGACCGGATCGAGCTGGACCCGCCCGCCGCCCAGCAACCGCTGGAGCCAACGCATGTCGCCTCGATTCAGCAGAGCCGTCCCGGACCGCGGCTATGTTAGTGCGTCCGACTCCCCTCGTGTGCCCGAGGGTGACGCTGCGGTCCCTCGACCCGCTGGCCGTGCCCGCGTACCACGGGAACAGCCGACCCGGTCCTCATGCCTGCCTCGAGACGTGTCGCCGGTCGGCCGACCAGGGGAACGGGTACCGGCCCGAAGGCCGGTACCCGTCGGGTCAGATGAACCGCCAGCGCTGGTCGGCGGCGCCGCTGTCGTTACCGAGGACGACCTGCGCCCCCTGGGAGCTGGAGCCGCCGCTGACGCCGAGGACCCGGCCCCCGTTGGCGCACTGAATGCGGAAGTAGCCGGCCCCGCCGTAGCGCAGCCGCCACCGGTGGTCGGCCGCGCCGCTGTCGGTCCACTGGAGGATCCGGGCGCCGGCGGTGGTGGCGCCGCCCTCGACGCCGAGCACCTTGCCGCTGTGCGAGTTGCGCAGCCGCAGGTATCCGCCGGTGTCCACGATCGCGGTCCAGAGGTGGTCGGCGGTGCCGGTGTCGCCCCACTGGATGACGAGGCCGCCGTCGGCGGTGGACATGTTCTGCACGCCGAGGACGAGGCCGCTGGCGAGGTTCTGGATCCGGCGGGCGCCGTTGGGTATGAACCGCCACTGGTTGTCCGGGCTGCCGTTGTCCTGGTCCTGCACCGCCTGGGCGCCCTGGCCGGTCGCGCCACCCGAGATGGCAAGCAGCTTGCCGGTGTGCACGTTGCGCAGCTTGTGCGAGCCGTCGCCGACGTCGACGACGGTCCAGAGGTGGTCGGCGGTGCCGTTGTCGGCCCACTGGAGGATGCGGGCGTTGTCGGCGGTGGACATGTTCTCCACCCCGAGCACCTTGCCGCTGTGCACGTTGCGCAGCCGGATCGCCGATCCGTCGACCAGGATCTGCCAGTTGTGGTCGGCGGTGCCGGTGTCACCCCACTGGAGGGCGAGTCCGCCGTCGGCCGTGGACATGTCCTGGATGCCGAGCACCAGGCCACTGGCGACGTTTGCCAGACGGAAGCTGGCGTCGGTGCCGCCTCCACCGGCACCGACGTTCCAGTACACCGTGTAGTGGTGACCGTGGGCGTCGTGGAACGGGCCCAGGTTGACGCCGGTGCCGTTGGCGACCGCGGTGAACGCCAGGGCACTGCCGCTGGTACGGGTGATCGAGCCGGGGTCGAGGGTGGGCAGGCCGGCCAGGGCGGTGTTGCCGTAGTTGCCGGAGAGCACCACCGGACCGTACGTGATCGCCTGGACGGCGGGGTTGTCGTTGGCCGGCACCATGACGACGCGCATCGGCAGCCGGACCGTGACCACGTCACCGGACGCCCAGGAACGGGTGAGCACGGCGTAGCTTCCCGGACTGGTGGCGATGTTCTGCGGCGTGCCGTTGACGCTGACGGTGGCCCCGCTGGTCCACGCCGGAATCCGGATCCGCATCGTCCACGAACCGCCGACCGAGCCGGTGACGGTCAGGGTGGTGGTGTCGCTGACCGGGTACGAGGTGCTCTGGGTGACCGTGATCCCGCGCGGTGTCCAGTTGAGCACCGACGGCATGAACAGGTTGACCGTCAGCGTGCTGCCGTTGTGGAAGTAGATGGAGTCCATCAAGGTGGTGTTGGTCTCCAGGCCGGTGCCCTGACAGCACCAGAAGGAGTGGTAGTCGGTGCTCCACGTGCCGCCGCCCCACGCCGGTCCCACGCCGCGCCGACCACCGGGGTTGAGCGGGGTGAAATAGGTGACGTGGCCGTGCCCGTCGGCCGGGTTCTGCTGGCCGATCATGTGATTGAGCAGCGCCCGCTCGTAGAAGTCGAAGTACCCCGCCCGGTTCGGGTCCAGCTGCCACAGCTCCCGGGTCAGCTTGAGCATGTTGTAGGTGTTGCACGCCTCGCAGGTGTCGGTGCGCAGGTACCCGGCGATGGCGTCGGGGGCGCGGAAATGTTCGGCCTGGCTGTTGCCGCCGATGACGTAGGTGTGCGCGTCGACGGTGATGTTCCACGCGTTGCTGGCGATGTCCCGGTAGCGGGTGGTCCCGGTGGCCTTGAACTCCCGGGCGGCGCCGATCCACTTCGGCACCTGGGTGTTGGCGTGCAGCCCGTTGAGCTGGTCGGAGTTCGCGGCCAGCGGGTTGAACACGGCAGCGTGGTCGAAGCGCTGGGCGACGGCCAGCCATCGGGCGTCGCCGGTCTGCTGGTACAGGTCGGTCAGCACCGCGTTCATGCCACCGAACTCGGTGCCCAACATGGCCTGCATCTGGGCGGAGGTGAGCCGGCCGGTGCGCCGGTCGACCCAGCCGGCGAGCCCCAGCAGCACGTCGCGGGCCTGGTTGTTACCGATGAGGCGCCACACGTCGAGCAGACCGGCGAGCGTCTTGTGGATGCAGTAGTAGGGCACGTTGCCGTTGTTCAGCGTGCGAGCTTCCAACGCGGTGAAGTCGGACTCGGGGAAGCCGCTGAGGTAGCCGGTGCCGAAGCCGGCGGCCGGGTTGTTGGCCTGGCACTTCGCCAGCTCGGCGACCATGTGGTCGGCCTTGTCCCGGCAGGTGGTGTCGCCGAGCACCGCCCACCCGTACGCCCACGCGGTCAGGAAGTGCCCCTGCATGTGGGTACGGAACGGGAAGGTCGGGGCGTCCCAGCCTCCGGTCGGCGCCGCGCCGGCGGTGGACAGGCGGTGGTTGGCCCGGAAGTTGTAGAGCAGCCGGTTGACGTCGACGAAGCGCAGGTAGTTGAGCGTGCGATTCTGGTTGTCCTGCCAGCGGCTGGCGGTCAGCCGCACCTGGCCCGGGTCGAACGCGTACGCGGAGACGCCGATGTCGGGCCGGACCGGAGGCAGCGCGGCGCTGGCGGCACCCCCGCCGATCAGCGGCCCGAGGGCGGATCCGACCGTGGAGGCGACGGCGGTCGCGCCGGCGGTCCGGAGGAGAAGTCGGCGGTTCAGGTGGGGCGAGGTCATCAGGGCCTCCGTGGCGGGGACTGACAATCAGGTGGCGGTGCGGCGGGCCGGCGGGAGGCGTGCTCCCGCCGGCCCGCCCGATGTCCGGTCGTTGATTCGGCGGGCGCCCCGGTACCCGCGGCAGGCCGCGGCGTTCCGTACCGGGCCAGTGGCGAATCAACCAGCGGCACAGGTTGGACATGGTCACGTCGATCCGGCACGGCGGAGGTACTTCGGCGCTCCGGCGGATGCCTGTCCCGCTACGCCGGATCGTCGACAGCCGTGGCCCGGCCCCCGCCGGCGGTCGGGCCCGACCGTCGGCCTGCCCTGGGGGCGTCGTGACCCGAGGTGCGACCAACGCGGTGCGCCCGGCCCGACACCGCGGGCGTCGCCCTCGACCATCGACTGTGAGCGATAACACTGACTTCGTCAAGTGGCCCCGACCGTAATGGAAAGTCAGGACTCCAGCTCAGTATTGATCGATGTTCGTCGTTTGACGTATGACGTCGTGAGCGCTAACTTCTGACGCGCGGGTCAGGTGGCTGCCGGGAGCCGGATGACGCACCGCCGCGGTCTGCGCGGGCCTGCTTCGATCGCGTCGGTCGGGGCGGGGCCCGGGTCGTACGCCGCCGCCGCGCTCACCCGCGCAACACCCCATCGTGCTGACGCCACCACCGGACGCCGGCACACACGCCAGGGCACGCGCGTGCGTTCTGCCCGTGGGTGACCCCGATCGAAGGAGTGGACCATGAAGGCCATCGGTGAGGCTCGTCCCGCCTCTCCCCGGAGACGTCGCTGGCGGTCGACGCTGGCCGCGGCGGCGGTCGCGGTCATGGCGGCCGGCACGCTCGTCGCGGTGAACGCGACGCCCGCGGCGGCGGCGACGGTGGATACCAACGCCTGGTACGTCCTGGTGAACCGGAACAGCGGCAAGGCGTTGGACCTGTACGGCGCGGCGACCAACGACGGCGCGCGGATCAGCCAGTGGACGCGCAACAACGGCGCGAACCAGCAGTGGCAGTTCGTGGACTCCGGCGGGGGTTTCTACCGGCTGAAGTCCCGGCACTCGGGCAAGGTCCTCGACGTCTACAACTTCTCCACCGCCGACGGCGGCGCGATCGTGCAGTGGACCGACGGCAACGGCCCGAACCAGCAGTTCCGGCTGGCTGACTCGGACGGTGGCCACGTCCGGCTGATCAGCCGGCACAGCGGCAAGGCGGTGGAGGTGCAGGGGGCCTCCACGGCCGACGGGGCGAACATCGTGCAGTACTCCGACTGGAACGGCGCCAACCAGCAGTGGCAGCTCGTCCGTACCGACGGCGGCACCACCCCGCCGCCGACCGGCGGCACCGGGTGCGGCAAGGCGCCGACCCTGAACAGCGGCACGCACACGATCCAGAGCAACGGCAAGAGCCGCTCGTTCATCCTGCGGGTGCCCAGCAACTACAACAACAACAACCCGTACCGGCTGATCTTCGCGTTCCACTGGCGGGGTGGCACCATGCAGGAGATCTCCTCCGGCGGCACCAGTGGGACCCCCTGGTCCTACTACGGCCAGCAGGAACAGTCGAACAACAGCGCGATCCTCGTGGCGCCGCAGGGGCTCGGCAACGGCTGGGGCAACGCCGGTGGCGAGGACGTCGTCTTCGTCGACGACATGATCAGCCGGATCGAAAGTGCCCTGTGCGTCAACCCGCGGCAGCGGTTCGCCCTCGGCTTCAGCTGGGGCGGCGGCATGAGCTACGCCCTCGCCTGCGCGCGGGCCAATGTCTTCCGGGCCGTCGCGGTCATCTCCGGCGCGCAGATCAGTGGATGCAGCGGCGGTACGCAGCCCATCGCGTACTTCGGGCTGCACGGCATCTCGGACAACGTCCTGAGCATCTCCCAGGGACGCTCGCTGCGCGACACGTTCGTCCGGAACAACGGCTGCGCCGCACAGAACCCGCCCGAGCCGGGAGCGGGCAGCCGCACGCACATCACCACCACCTACTCGGGATGCCGGGCCGGCTACCCGGTGCAGTGGGCCGCGTACGACAACGGCCACATGCCCGGCCCGGTGGACGGCACGTACGCCGAGAGTGGCATCACCACCTGGACCAAGGGCGAGATCTGGCGGTTCTTCGCGCAGTTCTCGTGACTCCGGGTCGGCGACGAGGCCGACGTGCGACCGCGGCGCCCGCTCCCGCACCGGGAGCGGGCGCCGCCGGCTCAGCGTTGCAGGCGGGCGGGCCGACCCGAACCGCTGCGCCGGACCAGCCAGGCCTCGGTGATGTGGGTGAACATCGCCTCGGCGGCACCCTCCGGGTCGCCCGCGGCGATCCGCTCGTAGATCCGACGGTGCCCGCGGTTGGACGCCACACAGAGGGAGCGTTCGGTCCGGCCCATGTAGCGGGCGGTGTTCACCACCTGACTCTCCAGCGCGCGTACGACACCGCGCGCGATGCGGTTGCCGGACGCCTGCATGACCGTGTCGTGGAAGGCGCGGTCCTGCTCGTGGTAGGTGACATGGTCGTCGACCAGCTCGTCCATCCGGTCCACCAGGGCGCGCAGCCGGTCGAGGGTCTCCTGGTCGGCGAGGCGGGCGGCGACGTTGGCCATGTCGGACTCGAGCACCCGCCGGGTGACGACGAGGTCGTCGAGGATGGCGAGGCTGTCGTCCTCGGCGATGGTGGCGCCGAGGACGAGTTCGTCGAGCATGTCCCAGTTCGACGGCGGGGTGACCGTGGTGCCGGCGCCCTGGCGGACCTGTACGAGCCCCTTCTCCTGAAGGATCTTCACCGCCTCCCGGACGACGGTCCGGCTCACCGAGAAGGTCTCGCAGAGGACCGGCTCGGGGGGCAGCGGCGCGCCGGACGGATGCACCCCGCGGACGATGCGCTCCACCAGCTCGGCGGTGACCGCCGTGGCGAGGTTGGCCGGTCGCCGCGACCACGCCGGGCTGGCCACGGCATTCGGGGCTGTGTCCTGCGATGGCGTCATGTCCCCCTCCGAGTGGATCGCCGTGGCACCGGCGTCCGGAGATCAGTGTACGACCGACGATTGACGTCACACGTCATACGAGTTACGTTCCGGTCAACGATGGCGCGACGGCGGGTCCGTCGGCCAATCCCCTTCTGAGGTGAACAACGATGAAACAGCGCGCATTGTGGTCGGCGGTCCTCGTTGCGGGACTGGCTCTGGCCGGCTGTGGAAGTGCCACCGACTCGGACTCGTCGTCCGGTGGGTCGGAGGAAAAGCTGGTGGTGTGGGACTGGAAGTCCGGTGAGGCCTCCGCCGCACCGTACATCGAGAAGGCGAAGGCCGACTTCGCGAAGAAGCACCCGAACGTCACGGTGGAGTTCGTCGCCCAGCCGTTCGACCAGTACTACACGCTGCTCGGTGCGGCGATCCAGTCCGGCAAGGGCCCGGACGTCATCCTGTTCAACGGTGGCGGCCAGATCCGCGACCGGGTCGACGCGCTGGCGCCGCTGGACGAGTACGTGGCCGACGACAGGCAGCGGCTGGCCGGCTGGGACGCGTTCACCAAGGACGGCAAGATCTACGCCGGCCCGGTGACCCTGCAGGGCCACCCCATCTACTACAACAAGGCGCTCTACGAGCGGGCCGGACTGGACCCGGCGAGCCCGGCCACGACGTGGACCGAGTTCGTCGCCGACTGCGCCGCCATCGCCAGGGCCGGGGCCAAGTGCTTCGCCCTCGGCAACAAGGAGGGCGTCGGCATCCAGTTCTGGCTCTCCGCCCTGGCGTCGGGCATCCTCACCGCCCAGGAGTACGACGACTGGATCGCCGGCAGGCGCGACTGGAACTCGGCCAACGTCAAGCGGGTCTTCCAGCTCTGGCAGGAGGCCGGCGAGGCGGGCCTGAACAACGACGGCGCCAACTCCACCGCGATGTTCAACGACTCGTTCGCGCTCTTCCAGTCCAGCAAGGCCGCCCATGTCATCGGGCTGATGTCGGACGTGGGGCACTGGAAGGACTTCAACGAGTTCCTGACCCCCGGGAAGCTCGGCGTCATGGACACCCCGGTGGTCACCGCCGGGACCACCCCGAGCCTGCCCTACGACGGTGGCATCGGCTACGGCGTCGCCAAGTGGACCAAGGACCCGAAGGTCGCCGCGGACCTGGTGCGCTCGCTGACCTCGACCGAGGCGCTGAAGGCGTTCTACGCCGAAGCCGGCGCGATCGCCGCCGACAGCACGATCGACGTGTCGCAGGCCGGCCCGGCCGCCGCCACCATCGTCTCCGAGATCAAGGGCGGCAAGCCGGCCCTGCACGTGGCGCTCTCCTCGAAGACCCTGGACCTGATGGGTCGGCTCTCCCAGCAACTGCTCAGCGGTTCGATCACCGTCGACGAGGTGGTGAAGCAACTGGCCGCTTCCGACCAGGCGGGCTGACCTCGTGCCGATCGGAAACGCTCAGCCGTCGGTCCGTCCGGCTCCCGCCGGACGGACCGGTCCGGCGCGGGGTGGGCTCTCCACCGAGCGGGCCGGCAACCGTGCCCGGCGATCCCGTGGTGGCGCGCGGGCCGAGCGCTTCGCCCCCTACATCCTGGTCGCCCCGGCCGTCCTGATCATCGTGGCGCTCCGGCTCTACCCGCTGATCCTCGGCGTCAACTTCTCGTTCACCGGCGACGGGGTACGCAACGGGCTGGCGGTCGGTCTCGACAACTACCGCGAGCTGTTCCACGATCCGCTGTTCCGGACCGCGCTGGGCAACGTCGGGCTGCTGGTGCTGCTGCTTCCGGTGGCGGTGGCGATCCCCGGGCTGCTCGCGACCTTCATCTACCTGCGGGTACCGGGCCACCGGTTCTACCGCGGCGTCTACTTCTTCCCCGCGGTGCTCTCCCCGGTCATCGTCGGCGCGATCTTCAACCTGCTGCTCGCCTTCGACGGCCCGCTCAACGCCGTCCTCGCCTCGGTCGGGGTCAGGCCGGTGGACTGGCTCGGCGACCCGGACGTCGCCATGTTCATGGTGGTCGGGGTGCATGTCTGGGCCACCTTCGGGATGGCGCTGGTGGTGTTCCTCGCCGGGTTCGCCACCCTGGACGCCGCGCTGCTGGACGCCGCCCGGGTGGACGGGGCGTCACTGCCCCAGGTCATCTGGCACGTGATCGTCCCGGGTCTCTCCCGCACCATCCAGTTCGTCTTCGTGACCACGCTGATCGGGATGTTGACCTCCATGTTCGGCCTGCTCTTCGTGATGACCAGCGGCGGCCCGGAGGGATCGACGTACCTGCCGGAGTACTACATCTGGATCCAGCAGGGCCAGATGAACCGGCCGGCCCTCGCGTCGGCCGCGTCGACGATCCTCTTCGTGATCATGATCGTGGTGGGGTTGTTGCAGATCAAGCTGCTCAAGCGGGCGGGAAGGGAGGACTGATGTCCCGCGTACGCCTGAGCCGGTGGCTGATCGCCGTCCCGATGTCGTTGCTCGCGCTCGCGACGATCTACCCACTGCTGTTCACCGCCAACGTCGCGATGAAGACGCGGCGTGACTACATCCTCGACCGGTTCTCGCTGACCGACGCCCTGCGCTGGGAGAACATCGACACGGCCTGGAACAGCGTCGGCATGGGCCGCTATTTCGTCAACTCGCTGCTCGTGGTGACGTCGTCGGTGGTCCTGCTGCTGCTGCTCGGATCGATGGCCGGTTTCGCCCTGAGTCAACTGCGGTTCCGCGGCTCGTCGGCGCTCTTCCTGGGCTGCCTCGCCGGGCTGTTCGTGCCGTTCCAGGTGATCATGGTGCCGCTCGCCCGGATCATGGCCGACACCGCGCTCATCGACACGTACCCCGGCCTGGTCCTCGTCTACGTCGCCCAGTTCCTGCCCTTCACCATCTTCCTGATGACGAGCTACTACCGGAGCATCCCGCCGGAGATCATCGACGCGGCCCGCATCGACGGCAACAGCGTGTACGGCGTGTACCGCCGGATCATGCTTCCCCTGGGCACCCCGGCACTGCTGTCGGTCGGCATCCTCAACGCCCTGTTCTGCTGGAACGACGTCCTCATGGCGTTGGTGATGATGCCCTCGGCGGACCACCGGACGCTGATGGTCGGCGTGACCTCGCTGCGGGGCCAGTACTCCGACGACATCCCCACCTTCGCCTCGGGGGTGCTGATCGCCGCGATACCCGTCCTGCTGGTCTACCTCTTCCTCCAGCGCCAGATCGCCGACGGCGTCGCCGCCGGTTCCA
Organism: Micromonospora endolithica; assembly: GCF_003626595.1. Lineage (GTDB taxonomy): Bacteria > Actinomycetota > Actinomycetes > Mycobacteriales > Micromonosporaceae > Micromonospora > Micromonospora endolithica. The sequence continues at coordinate 98,197 of NZ_RBAK01000006.1, forward strand.
CGAAGGGCTGACATGCGGATCACCGGATATCGGACTCTCCACACGGTCCAGGAATGGGGACGACCGGTCGGCGACGCCAACGGTGTCTTCGCCGACGGTGTGGTCCCGGTGTCGATCGTCATCGTCGATACCGACGAGGGCATCTCGGGGGTCGGCCTCGGACCGCACGTCGAGATCGAGCGGATCTTCGCGGCCATCGACGGAGAAGACCCGCGCGCCGTCACCACCCTCTACGACCGCATGCTGCGGCACACCTTCAAGGCGGGCCACGCCGGCCCGGTGTTCGGCACCATCGGCGCGCTCGACACCGCCCTGTGGGACATCAAGGCGCAGGTTGCCGGCGAGCCGCTGTGGCGGTTGCTGGGCGGACGCGACCGGCGGGTCCCGGCGTACGCGTCCGGCCTGGACATCGGGCTGACCGACGACGAACTCGTCTCGACGTACGAGGTCTACGCCCGGTACGGCCTACGGGCCGCCAAGCTCAAGGGCGGCCTCGACATCGAACGCGACCGGCATCGACTCTGCCTGGTCCGGGAGGTGCTGACCGAGGCCGGTCGCGGACTGCGGCCGGGTCTGATGCTCGACGTGAACGAGGCATGGACCCGCAAGCAGGCCGTCCGGCACGTCTACGAGTTGGAACGCACCCTGGACCTCATCTGGATCGAGGAGCCGGTTCGCCGGTGGGACGCCGAGGGCCTCGCCGCGGTCGGCCGGGGAGTCCGCGCGTCGGTGGCGACCGGGGAGAACCTGACCGGGCTCGAGCAGTACCGCCCGCTGATCGCCGCCGGCGCGGTCGACATCGTCCAGATGGCCGCCGTCTGGGGGGTCACCCACTTCCTGCGGACATCCGCCCTGGCGCACGCCCACGACCTGCCGGTGAGCCCCATCGGCAACAGCCCGGTCGGGTTGCTGCACGCCGCCACCTCGGTGCCGAACCACCTCACCAGCGAGTTGCAGGACCTGCGTCCACCGGTCGGGGTCTCCGTCGATCTGCACGTCGAGGACGGGGCCTTCGTCCTCGGCGACTCACCCGGACTGGGTGTCGGGATCGACGAGGACCGGATCCGGGCGGCCACCCGGCGCCCGGGGGCGCAGTCGGCCGAGGGCCCCCACGTCCGGCCGGAGCGGGCCGGACGTCAGCTGCTTGCCGGAGTCGACGGCCCCGCCCCCGCCCCCGCGCGGCAGATCCCCGTCGCCCCGCTGCCGCCCCGCAACGAGGTGGCGCCCCACGCACGGCACTGACCCTGCGCCGGGGCTCCGGTTCCACCGGGTCCGGCACCCGCCGACCGCGGGCGGTGCGCGTGCGGTCATGTCCGGTCGGTACGACCGGTGTACCGACCGTCGAGACGGAGGAGCGATGAAGGCAGTGCTCTACCGGGGTGCGCGGCACCTCGGGATCGAGGAACGCGACGCGCAACCGCCGGGCCGCGGCCAGGTGCGGATCGCGGTGGCCTACACCGGAATCTGCGGCACCGACCTGCACATCTTCCACGGTGACATGGATGCCCGGGTCGGCGCCCCGGCGATCATCGGGCACGAGATGTCCGGCCGGATCGCGGCCGTCGGCGAGGGGGTCACCGGTTGGTCCGTGGGCCGGGCGGTGACGGTGATGCCGACCCGGTCGTGCGGCCGTTGCCCGGCCTGCCGGCGGGGGCACTCGCACATCTGTCACGCCATGGACTTCCTCGGCATCGACTCACCCGGTGCCATGCAGTCCTTCTGGAACGTGCCGGCGGAACTGGTCCTGCCGCTGCCCGAGGAGCTGCCGTTGGACCATGCGGCGCTGGTGGAGCCGGTCGCGGTCGCGGTGCACGACGTACGGCGGGCGAACGTCTCCGCCGACCAGCAGGTGGTGGTGGTCGGCGGCGGCCCGGTGGGGGTGCTCATCGCCGTCGTCGCCGCGCGCCAGGGTGCGCGGGTGCTCCTCGTCGAGCCGGACCCGGTCCGTCGCGCGGTCGCCGGCGAGCTGGGGATCGACGCCGTCGACCCGACGGCGTCGGATGTGGTGGCGCTGGTGAACGACCGGACCGGGGGTGCCGGTGCCGATGTCGCGTTCGAGGTCTCCGGTTCGGCCGCCGGGGTCGGTACGGCGGTCGACGTGTTGACCACGCGTGGCCGGTTGGTGTTGGTGGCGATCCACCCGCAGCCCCGTCCGGTCGATCTGCACCGGTTCTTCTGGCGTGAGTTGGAGCTGCTGGGCACCCGGCTCTACCAGCGCGACGACATGGTCGAGGCGATCCGGCTGGTCGCCTCCGGCGCGATCCCGGTGCGGCGGCTCATCTCCCGGGTGGAGCCGGTCGAGGCGGTGGGCGCGGCGTTCGAGGCGTTGGAGTCCGGCGGGGTGATGAAGGTGCTGGTGGATCTGCGGGAGGAGGCGCGGTGAGCGGACCCTTCGACCTGTCCGGTCGGGTCGCGGTGGTGACCGGCGCCCGGCGGGGTATCGGGCTGGCGATGGCCGAGGCTCTGGCGGTGGCCGGCGCCGACATCATCGGCGTCTCCGCGCGGTTGGAGGCGACCGGCAGCGAGGTGGAACGCCGGGTCCGTGCGGCCGGGCGTCGGTTCACCGCGCTGCGGGCCGATCTCGCCGACCGGGCGGCGGTACGTCGGCTGGCCGAGACGGTCAACGAGTGGGGGCCGATCGACGTCCTGGTGAACAACGGTGGCACGATCGCCCGTACCCCGGCCGCCGAGCACCCGGACGAGATGTGGGACCACGTGATCGAGGTGAACCTGAGCAGCCAGTTCGTGCTCAGTCGCGAGGTCGGCCGGACGATGGTCGAGCGCGGCCGAGGGAAGATCATTTTCACCGCGTCGCTGCTGAGTTTCCAGGGCGGCATCACCGTTCCCGGCTATGCCGCGTCGAAGTCGGGCGTGGCCGGGCTGACCAAGGCACTGGCGAACGAGTGGGCGAGCCACGGGGTGAACGTCAACGCGATCGCTCCCGGCTACATCGCCACCGACAACACCCGCGCGCTGCGCGAGGATCCCGACCGTGACCAGGCCATCCTCGCCCGGATCCCGGCGGGTCGGTGGGGCCGCGCCGAGGATCTCGGCGGTGCCACGGTGTTCCTGGCGTCGGCGGCGTCGGACTACGTCAACGGGGTCGTGCTGCCCGTCGACGGCGGCTGGCTAGGCCGATGACCGGCCAGCCCGGACCCGGACGAGCCGGGATCATCGACGCGCACCACCACCTCTGGGTTCGGGCCCGGCACCCGCAGCCGTGGATCGACCCGGTCACCATGGCGGCCATCGACGCCGACTTCGAGGCCGTCGACCTCGCCCCGCTGGCCGGGGCCGCCGGGGTCACCGGGACCGTCGTGGTGCAGTCCATCGCCTCGACGGCGGAGACGGTGGACCTGCTCGGCGTCGCGGCCGACAACGCCCTCGTCCGTGGCGTCGTCGGCTGGGTGGACCTGACCGCCGACGACGTCGCCGAGCGGATCGCCGGGCTGCGGGCGGCGCCGGGTGGAGACCGGCTCGTCGGCATCCGCCACCTGGTGCAGGGCGAGGCCGACCCGGCGTACCTGGACCGTGCCGACGTCCGGCGGGGGATCGCGGCGGTGGGAGCCGCCGGCCTGGTCTTCGACCTGCTGGTCCGCCAGCACCAACTGGCCATGGCCGCGCGCCTGGCACACGACCTGCCCGACGTGCGGTTCGTCCTCGATCATCTGGGCAAACCCGCGCTGGGCCGCCCGGATCTGGCGGACTGGGCCCGGGACCTGCGGACGCTGGCCGCCCCGCCCAACACGACGGCGAAGATCTCCGGCCTGGCGACCGAGGTGCGGCGGCTGCCCTGCACGCCGGAGGACCTCCGGCCGGCCGTGGACCACGCACTGCACGCGTTCGGGCCGGACCGGCTGATGTTCGGCTCGGACTGGCCGGTGTGCCTGCTCGCCACCGCGTACGCCCGATGGGTCGAGGTCGTGGCGGAGTTGCTGGGTGACCTGGACGCACCCGGCCGCGCGTCGGTCTGGCGGGACACGGCGCGGCGCGTCTACCGGCTGGGGGCGGTGTGAGCGCGCGGGCGTTGCCGCGCCGCCCGGCGGTACGCCTCACCGAGCTGGGCCTCGGCGCGTCCCAGGGCGGCAACCTGTACCGGGCGACCACCGACGAGGATTTCGCCGCCGCCGTCGACACCGCGTGGGAGGCGGGCATCCGGTACTACGACACCGCGCCGCACTACGGACTCGGGCTGTCCGAGCGACGGCTCGGCGCCGCGCTGCGGCACCGGCCGCGCGACGAATACGTGGTGTCGACCAAGGTCGGACGGCTCCTGGTGCCGTCGCCGGAGGACGCGCACCTGCGCGACCCCGACGGGTTCGACGTTCCGGCGAGCCACCGGCGGGTGTGGGACTTCAGCCGGGGCGGCGTCCGCCGCTCCCTGGAGGCCAGCCTGGACCGCACCGGCCTCGACCGGATCGACGTCGTCTATCTGCACGACCCCGACGACCACTGGGAGCAGGCCGCGTCCGAGGCGGTGCCGGCCCTGGTCGAGTTGCGCGACCAGGGCGTGGTGGGCGCCATCGGGGCCGGGATGAACCAGTCGGCGATGCTGGCCCGGTTCGTGCGGGAGGCCGACATCGACGTGGTGATGTGTGCCGGGCGGTACACCCTGCTCGACCAGGACGCCGCCGCAGACCTGCTGCCCGCCGCCGAGAGCCGCGGGGTGGCCGTGGTGATCGCGGGCGTCTACAACTCCGGGCTGCTGTCGCGGGACCGGCCACCGGCCGACGCGCGCTACGACTACCAGCGGGCCCCGGGTGAGCTGATCGAGCGGGCGCGGCGGATCGCGGCCGTCTGCGAGACGTACGGCGTCACCCTGCCGCAGGCGGCTCTCGCCTTCGTCCGCCGGCACCCGGCGGTGGTCTCGACGGTCGTCGGTGTACGCGACGGATCTCAGGCGGCCGAGGCCGTGCGCCGGTCGGCGGCCGTGGTGCCGGACGACCTCTGGGACGCGCTGGCCGCGGCCGGGCTGCTCGCCGCGCCCCCGCCCGGGTAGCGCGCCCCCGTTCCGTTCGCCGCTCGGCCGCGTGAACCCAGACCAACGCGGTCCCCCCGCCGTATCCGTGACGGCGGGGGGATGCGCGGGTTCTACCGGGTCAGGGCAGGGTCCATTTCTGGTTGGCGCCGCCGTGGCAGGTCCACAGGTGGACGGCCTGGCCGTCGGTGGCGCTGTTGTTGGAGATGTCGAGGCATTTGCCGGTCTGCGGGTTGCGGAGGGATCCGTCGGGCTGGGCCGACCAGTTCTGGGCGGCTCCGCCGGTGCAGGTCCAGAGTTGGATCCTGGTGCCGTCGGCGGAGGCGCCGCCGTTGACGTCGAGGCACTTGTTGAGTGCCTTGATGGTGCTGCCGGGGGTGACGGTCCACTGCTGGTTGGCGCCGTTGTTGCAGGTCCAGATCTGGATCTGGGTGCCGTCGGCCGACGAGCCGCTCCGCACGTCCAGGCACTTGCCGCCCAGCCCGACGATCCGGCCGGCACCCGTCGGCGGCGGGGTACCGGACTTGACCAGGGTGAACTCGTCGACGTCGTAGAGGAAGCCGCCGCCACCGGCGAAGCTCAGATAGAGCGGCTGCGTGCCCGACGGCACCCCGGAGAGGCTGGCGGTCACGGAGGTGAAGGTCTCCCAGCCGCCGGTCACCGGCACCGCGACCTGACCGAGGAGCTGACCGGTGGCAGAACCGCTGCGGACCTGGAGGGTGCCGCCGGAACCGGCGGAGGCGACCCGCGCCCGCAGCGAGGTCGCCCCGGTGAGGCTGAGGCCCTGGTAGCCGACCCAGTCGCCGTTCTCGATGTTGCCGACGACCTGCCCGCCGACCGCGGCGGCCTTGGCGAACCGGCTGACCCCGCTGCCCGAGGTGTACGACTCCGCCTGCACCGTGACGTCACCGCTCGGCGGCGGGGTGGTGCCCCCCAGCTCCTTGATCCGGATGTTGCGGTACTGGACCTCGTCGCCCGTACCGTGGTTCTGGATGCCGATGTAGCCGTCGAGCTGCCGGTTCGGATCGGTGTTGGTGAAGTCGTTGATCCTGACCCCGTTGAGGAAGACCTGGAGGCGTTCCCCCTCGACCAGCAGTTCGAAGGTGTTCCACTCGCCCGGTGGGTTGAGCGCGGCGTCCCGGGCCGCGGTGTCCGGGGCCTTGACGGCGTAGATCGAGCCGGTGGTGCGGTCCACCGCGTCGGTGGCGTCGATCTGCACCTCGTAGCCGGTGTTCAAAGCCGCGTTGGGGTCGGTCGTCGCGGGGAAGCCGACGATCACCCCGGAGTTGTGGTCGCCTTGGATCTTCCAGTCCAGCTTGAGCGAGTAGCTGGGGGCGAACTGCTTCGCGCTGTACCAGTGCATGCCCATGCCACCGAACGAGGTGAGGGTGGCGTCGGAGTTGGTGAAGCCGCCCGGCCCGGCCTGGGACCACCCGGTGGTCGAGCCGTTGTAGAGGGGGGTGTAGCCGGTCTCCGGCCGGCAGTCGGCCCGGGCGCGGCCGGCCGCGTAACGGATGCCGCCGAGCAGATGCGCCCGGAACGCCGGCTCGGCGTACGACGCCTGGGTGTGCCCACCGGCGGTGTAGAACGACCGGCCGCCGCTGACCGTCTTGCACCAGGTGATCGGATGGTCACCGCCCATCGACCCGCCGGAGTACGACGACTCGTCCAGGGTGGCCAGCACCCGGGCCGTCGAGCGGGGATTGGACCGGAAGTTGTACCACTCGTCGGTGCGGGTCCAGTTCTGCGGGAGATGCGCGGTGCCCGGGTGGGCCCGGTTCTCCACCTTCACGGTGGCCTGCTGGATAGCCGGGTGCGAGGAGAAGTACGCACCCACCAGGTTGCCGTAGAAGGGCCAGTCGTACTCGGTGTCGGAGGCGGAGTGGACGCCGACGTAACCGCCACCGCCGTTGACGTACGACTCGAAGGCGGTCTGCTGGCTGCTGTTGAGCACGTCACCGGTGGTGTTGAGGAAGATCACCGCCTCGAATCGGGCGAGGTTGGTGGTGGTGAACTGGCCGGCGTCCTCGGTGGCGGTGACGGTGAAGCTGTTCGCCGCGCCGAGGTCCCGGATGGCCTGGATGCCCGCCGGGATGGCGTCGTGCCGGAAGCCGGCGGTCTTGGAGAAGACCAGCACGTCGTACGGCGCGTCGGCGGCGCTGGCCGGGGTGGCGGGGGTGGTCAAGGCGAGAACGGCCAGGACGGTGGTGGCCGCGCCGAGAGTGGATCTGATGAGTCTTCGCATTGTCGCCCTCTCATGGAACGGGATGAGCTGGGGGAGCGGCCCCCTGCCGGGCCTCGGACGCCGGCAGGGGGCGACGTTCCTACCGGGTCAGGGCAGGGTCCATTTCTGGTTGGCGCCGCCGTGGCAGGTCCACAGGTGGACGGCCTGGCCGTCGGTGGCGCTGTTGTTGGAGATGTCGAGGCATTTGCCGGTCTGCGGGTTGCGGAGGGATCCGTCGGGCTGGGCCGACCAGTTCTGGGCGGCTCCGCCGGTGCAGGTCCAGAGTTGGATCCTGGTGCCGTCGGCGGAGGCGCCGCCGTTGACGTCGAGGCACTTGTTGAGTGCCTTGATGGTGCTGCCGGGGGTGACGGTCCACTGCTGGTTGGCGCCGTTGTTGCAGGTCCAGATCGCGATCTGGGTGCCGTCGGCGGTCGAGCTGTTCGGCACGTCCAGGCACTTGCCGCCGAGCCCCACGACCCGCCCGGTGCGGCTCGCCGAGGTGCCGGTGTTGACGGTGAACGCGTCGAGGTCGTAGAGGAACCCGGTGCCGCCGGCGAAGGTCAGGTAGAGCGTGGTGGTGCCCGCCGGCGCGCCGGCGAGGTTGCCGGTGACGGTGGTGAAGGTTTCCCAGCTACCGGTGTTCGGCACGGTCGCCGAGCCGAGCACGGTGCCGGTGGGGGAGCCCGCCCGCACCTGGAGGGTGCCGCCGGAGCCGGCGGACGAGACGCGGCCGGTGAAGGAGGTGGCGTTGTCGAGCCGGTACGGCGTGAACGCGATCCAGTCGCCGTTCTCGATGTTGCCGACCGTGGTGCCGCCTTCGGCGGTGGTCTTACTGAAGGTCGCCACGCCGGAGGAGGTCCTGTAGTGCTCGGCCTGGCGCTTGCGGGGCTGGAGGGTGTGCTGCTTGTGGGTGGTCAGCCCGCCGTTGTCGGTGTACTCGGCGTCGAAGACGCCGAAGATGTTCGCCGCGTCGTCGTGTTCACCGTCGACCGGGATGGTGATCGAGCCGGAGCAGCCGTTCTTCGAGGTGATCGAGTGACCGTGCTGGTCGTGGCCGAGCACGTAGGTCAGCTTGACCCGGGCGCAGTCGATCGTCTGGTCCTCCGGGTCGCTGACCGTGATGGTGTACGGCACCGTGTCGCCGTAGGAGAAGAGGGTGCCGTCGATCGGGCTGGTGATGGTCACCGTCGGGGCGGTGTTGCCGACACCGACCTGCACGCTGGCGGTGCCGGTCGCGCCCTGCGGATCCCGGACGGTGAGCGTCACGTTGTAGGTGCCGTTCGTGCCGTACGTCTTGCTCGGGTTCGCCGCCGTCGAGCTGGTGCCGTCGCCGAAGTTCCACGAGTAGGTCAGCGCCCCGCCCTCCGGGTCCGACGATCCGGCCGACGAGAAGTTCACCGTCAGCGGCGCCTGGCCGGAGGTCTTGTCGGCGGTGGCCGCGGCGGTCGGCGCGCGGTTGCCGGCGGGACCGACGTAGTCGAAGCGGTAGAGCGCCGAGTTGGCGTCGCCGTTGTAGAAGCCGGTGCCGTAGTCGAGCACGTACAGCGCGCCGTCCGGGCCGAAGGCCATGTCCATGACCTGCTTGCCGACCCAGGGGAAGGTGTCGATGGCGCCCCGGGAACCGTCGGCGTTGATCTGGATCGGCTTGATCCAGCCACGACCGAACTCCCCGGCGAAGAACTGCCCGTTGAGCGACTGCGGGAACTTGGTGGTGGAGGGGTTGTTCGGGTCGTACCGGTAGACCGGGCCGGCCATCGGCGATTCGGAGCCGCCGCCGAACTCGGCCGGGCTGCCGGCGTCGCCGGCGTACCTGATCCAGGCCGGTTTGGCCCCCGGCAGGGTCGACAGGCCGGTGTTGCGGAACGAGTTGTTCGTCGGGCCGCCGGTGCAGTTGTACTTGCCGCCGGCGGAGTTGCTGTTGAAGTCCCACTCCGCGTAGGTCTCGTTGGCGGTGTTCGTGCCGGTGCAGTACGGCCAGCCGTAGAAGCCGGGCCCGGTGACCCGGTTGAACTCGACCTGGCCACTCGGACCCCGGTTGCCGGTGACGCCGGCGTCCGGGCCGTAGTCACCGACGTACACGACTCCGGTGGCCTTGTCGACGCTCATCCGGAACGGGTTGCGGAAGCCCATCGCGTAGATCTCCGGCCGGGTCCGCGCTGTGCCGGGAGCGAACATGTTGCCGGCCGGGATCGAGTACGACCCGTTCGCGTTGACCTTGATCCGCAGGATCTTGCCGCGCAGGTCGTTGGTGTTGGCCGCGGACCGCTGCGCGTCGTACGCCGGGTTGCGGTTGGTCCGCTCGTCGATCGGGGAGTATCCGGCCGATTCGAACGGGTTGGTGTCGTCGCCGGTGGACAGGTAGAGGTTGCCGGCGGCGTCGAAGTCGATGTCGCCACCGGCGTGGCAGCACTGGCCGCGATCGGCCGCCACGTCCAGAACGGCCACCTCGCTGGCCCGGTTCAGGCTCCAGTCGGAGTTGAGGGTGAACCGGGAGAGCCGGTTGACGCCCTGCCAGGCGGACCAGTTCGTGCCGGTGCCCGGTGCGTCCCCGCCGGGAGTGTTCAGCGTCGGCGCGTAGTAGAGGTAGATCTGCCGGTTGGAGGGGAAGTTCGGGTCCACCCCGACCCCCTGGAGCCCGTCCTCGTCGTGCGCGTAGACCGGAAGGGTGCCGATCACGGCGGTGTTGCCGGCCGCGTCGGTACGCCGCAGCGTGCCGTTGCGGGCGGTGTGCAGCACCGATCGGTCGGGCAGCACCGCGATGCTCATCGGCTCACCCATCTCGGCGAGGCCCTTGGCCAGGGTGACCTGCTGATAGTCCGCCGCGTTGATGGCGGCTGCCGCGGGTGTGGAGCTGCCGGCGAGGACGACCGCACCGGCCGCGGCCACCATGAGCAGCGCGGAGCCGGCTGACGAGAGTCGCCGGCCGAACATCGTGTCGAGTACAGACATGCTGGGGTTTGTTCCTTCCTGACTGCTGATGCCAGGTCGGCGCCGAAGCGCCGGTGCCGTGGCGACGGTTTGCCGCCTGTGGGGGGAGGTGGCCCCCGACCGGTCGTGCGACCGGTCGGAGGCCACCTGTCGACGTGCTCGCCGCGCCGCCGGGGCACATCGACGAATCGGGCCACCTACCCGCACCGCCCGCGAGGACGGGCGGGGTCGGTCACGCCGGGCTGAACCGCCACTGCTGGTTGGCGGCCCCGTGGCAGTTCCACTGCAACAGCCGGGCACCGTCGGCGGTGGCGGCGCCGTTGACGTCCACGCAGAGCCCACTGGGCACGCTCCGCACCGTGTACACCCCGGAGGTTCCGGTCGCCGTGGCGGTGAACTTCTGCTGGTTGCTGTTGTTACAGGTGGCCTGCTGGAGGAAGGCGCCCGGCGTGGTCGAGCCGCCGATCACCTCGGCGCACTTGCCGCTGTGCACCGCCTTCAGGTAGACCGCGCCGCCACCGGCGTCGACGGCCTGCCACTTCTGGTTGTTCCCGCCGGTGGCCGCCCACTGGTTGATCTGTGCGCCGTCGGCGGTGGAGACCCCGCTGACGTCCATCAGCTTGTTGCTGTGTTGCGCGGTGAGCGTCCACGTCCGTCCCGCCACGCCGGTGGTGGTGGGAGTGCCGACGCCGGGACCGCCGAAGGTGTGCGAGTCGAGATCGAACCAGTTGTTCGCGCTGCCCTTGAAGACCAGGTAGAGCGGGTGGCTGCCGGCCAGGGCGGCGACGTTGACCGGCGGCGTCGACTGGTAGTTGTCCCAGCCGCCGGTGCTCGGCACCGGTGTGGTGGCCAGCAGGGTTCCGGTCGGTGAGTCGGCGCGTAGCTCGATCGTGCCGCCGCCGGACGGCGACGACAGGCGGTAACTGACGGTGGTGATGCCCGACAGGCTCATCGGGTTGAAGGCCACCCAGTCGTTGTTGGAGATGTCGCCGACCCGCTTGGTGCTCTCCGCGCCGGCCTGGTCGACGACCCGGGTGCCGGACTGGCTGCTGTAGTACTCGGCCTGCTTGTGCTTGGGCTGGAGGATCACCTGTCCGTAGCCGGTGAGCGGGGCCGCGCCGCCCGCGCCGCCGTTGTCGGTGTAGCGCGCGTTCAGCACGTAGAACAGGTTGGCGCCGTCGGGGTGACCGCCGAGCAGATCGGTGGAGATGGTGCCCGAGCAGCCGGGGTACTCGGTGGTTTCGTGTGCGTGGTCGTCGTGGCCGAGCGCCGGGTTGAGGAACACCTTGGCGCAGTCGACCGGCGCGCCGCCCGGGTCGGTGACGCTGATCTGGTAGGGCACCCGGTCGCCGAAGGTGAGCATGCCGCCGTTGGCCGGAGTGGTGATGGTGACCACCGGGGCGGTGTTGCCGACGGTGATCTGGACGTTGGCGAAGCCGGTCTTGCCGGTGTTGTCGGTGACCTTCAGCTGCGCCGTGTAGTTGCCGTTGGTGGTGTAGACCTTCGCCGGATTGGCCGCGGTCGAGGTGGTGCCGTCACCGAAGGTCCACAGGTAGCTGAGCGTGTTGCCGGGATCGGGGTCGACCGTCCCGGCGCTGCTGAACTGGACGTTGAGCGGCGCGTTACCGCTGGTGGGGGTGCCGGTGGCCTTGGCGATCGGCGAGCGTCCGCCCTGGATGTAATCGATCCGGTAGAGCCCGGAGTCGCTGTTGCCGCCGCCGAAGTTGGTGCCCCACTCCAGCAGGTAGAGCGAGCCGTCCTTGCCGAACTCCAGGTCCATCGGCTTGTTGAACCGCGACGTCGGCAGGAACGGGTTGGTGCGGGTCACCGCCGTGGCCGAGTCGACGTGCACCTCTTTGATGTAGCTGCGGGACCACTCGTAGAAGAAGTGGACGCCGTCGTAGTAGGGCGGGAACTTGGTCGCTGACGGGTTCGCCGGGTCGTACCGGTAGACCGGCCCACCCATCGGCCCGGAGCCACCGGAGCCGAGTTCGGGGAAGGTCGGCGAGGTGCCGTAGCCGTACCACATGTTGGGTGCGACGACCGGCCGCAGGCTGGTCAGGCCGGTGTTGTTGGGCGAGTTGTTCACCGGCGCGGCGCAGTTGAACTTGGCGCCGACGACGCCGGTGTCCGGGTTGTACGGCGCGTACGGCTGGTTGTCGCCGTGGCAGAACGGCCACCCGTAGTTGCCCGCCGACTTGATCACGTTCAGCTCGACGAGCCCCTCGGGCCCGCGGTTGGTGGTCGGGGGGTTCCGGTCCGGTCCGTAGTCGGCCAGGTAGACCCAGCCGTTGGCGGGGTCGATGGAGAAGCGGAAGGGGTTGCGGAAGCCCATCGCGTAGACCTCCGGGCGGGTCTGCGCCGTGCCCTGTGGATACAGGTTGCCCGCGGGAATGGTGTAGCCGCCGCCGGCGGAGGGCCGGATCCGCAGCAGCTTGCCGCGCAGGTCGTTGGTGTTGCCGGCGGTGCGGGCGGCGTCCAGGTTGGCCTTGCCGGACCGCCAGTCCAGCGGGGCGTAGCCCTGCCAGTTGGGGTCGAGGTTCGGCGGGGTGTCGTCGCCGGTGCCGATGTAGAGGTTGCCGTCGGGACCGAACTCCAGGTAGCCGCCGGTGTGGCCGGGCTCGGGGAACGTCCGGTCACGGTAGGCCGGGATGTCGATGACGGTCACCCCGCTGGACATGTTCAGCGTGTCCCCGCTGAGGGTGTACCGGGAGACCCGGTTGATGTCGGTGCTGCTGCTGGCCGGGGAGTGGTACAGGTACACGTATCCGTTGCTGGCGAAGCTCGGGTCCAGGGCCAGTCCGGTGAGGCCGTCCTCGCCGCCGGTGTAGACGCTGAGCGTGCCGGCGGTGACGGTGCTGTTCGTGGCGGGCTTGAAGATCTTGACCTGCCCGCCCCGCTGGACGTACATCACCCGACCGTCCGGAAGCACGGACAGCGCCATCGGGTCGACGGTGTTGTCGTCCAGGGCGCGCTTCTCGAAGTTGCCCCAGACGGTGCCGCCGCAGTCGCCGGGCTCGTTGCCGGCCGCCCACTTGACGCCGCCCAGGACGTGGTTGCGGAAGTTCGCCTCGCTGTACGACGCGATGGCGTGGCCCATGGCGGTGGCCCAGACCCGTCCGCCGGAGACGTTGCGGCACCAGGAGATCGGATGGTCCGGACCCATTGCCCGGGAGCCCGGGTTGTAGGTCCGCTCGTCGGCGGTCACCAGGACGTGGACGTCGCCGCGGGGGTTGCGGTCGAAGTTGTACCACTCCTCACTGCGGTTCCAGCGGTCCGGCAGGCCGGCCGTCGACGGGTGTTTCTTGTCGGCGACGATGGCGGTTCCGGGCAGCACGCCGGGGGAGTGCTCCGGCATGTGCGCGCCGGCGTTCACGGTCTGGTCCCACCACGGGTACTCGGCCTCGATGCCCATGTCGGTCGCGTTGTGGATGGCGACGATGCCCTTGCCGCTGGCGAGGAATCCCTCCACCGCCTGGCGTTGGGCCGCCGAGGTCCACACCATGCCGGAGGTCTGGAACATGACGAGGACGTCGAAGGTGGCGAGGTTGGCCGGGGTGAAGACGTTCGAGTCCTCGCTGTGCACCAGTTCGAAGTTGTCGGCCGCCGCCTGCTGCTGGAACATCGAGATCCCGGCGGGGATGGAGTCGTGCCGGTAGCCGGCGGTCTTGGTGAACAGCAGGGCGCGGAAGGCGGGAGCCGCCGATGCCGGGTGGACGAGCCCGAGCGCGAGCAGCAGACCCGCGAGCAAGCCGATGATCAGTGTGTTGCGACGCATGCCGTCTCCTAGTTCGGCGGAGCAACGGGGGTGCACCACCGCGGGCCGCCCCGCCGGAGCGGTGCACCGCCGCACGAAGTCACACAGCGTGACCGAAAGCCGTGTTCATTCCGTGGTCGGCGGCGGTTCGAGGTGGCAACAGCTTCGGCATGTGTCGATGTTTGCGCTAACATCGAGTCGCCGTCACGGAGCGCGGTCGACTCTGCCGCCCCCTCGGCCCGGCATCACTGCCGATGAGCGACCAGCCCGGAAGTCGCCGTACGTCGAGGATTGCGAACTCATACCCAAGCATCTATCTTCATACGTGTGATGTTTCGTTCGTGTCAAGCAAAAGTTTGCGCACGAGAACAAGAAGTAAGCCGGGCTGTCGCCGGAAGCTTCCGGCCGGCCCGCTGCCAGATGACTCGAGTGCGGCGAGGGGATCTCGCCCACGGCTACTACTTGTAAGGGCTCCTGCGAATGTCGGATCCACGGCCCGTGCCGCTGCTCGCCCTGCGCGGCATCGGCAAGTCCTTCCTCGGCGTACGTGTCCTGCACGGTGTCGACCTGGACCTCGCTCCGGGCGAGGTGCACGCCGTCGTCGGCGAGAACGGCGCCGGGAAGTCCACCCTGATGAAGATCGTCTCGGGTGCGTACGCCCCGGACGACGGCACCGTCGAGTTCGCCGGCGAGGCGCGTGTGTTCCGTGGTCCGCGCGACGCGCAGCGGGCCGGCATCGGCATCATCCACCAGGAGTTCAACCTGCTGCCGGAGCGCACCGTCGCGGAGAACGTCTACCTGGGACACGAGCCGGTACGCCGTGGGCTGGTCGACCGCCGGGAGATGGTGCGCCGCACCGGGCAACTGCTCGCCTCGATCGGGGAGACCGCGTTGCCGGCGGACACCCCGGTAGGGCGACTCGGTGTCGCCCAGCAGCAGGTCGTCGAGATCGCCAAGGCGCTCGCCCTTGACGCGCGACTGCTCATCATGGACGAGCCCACCGCCGCACTGGCCGACCACGAGGTCGAGTTGCTCTACGGCCTGGTTCGCCGGCTCCAGGAGCGGGGGATCGGTCTGCTGTACGTCTCGCACCGACTCACCGAGGTCTTCGACCTCTCCGATCGGATCACCGTGCTCAAGGACGGCCACCGGGTGGACACGCTGTGGACCGCCGACACCACGGCCGGCGAGCTGGTGCGGCGCATGGTCGGTCGGGAGCTGTCGCACTACTACCCGGACCGGGCCGGTCCCGACGACCTCGGTCCGGTCCGACTCACCGTCCGGGACGGTGGCAACCGCAAGCTGCGCGGCGTGGACCTGGAACTGCGCGCGGGTGAGGTGCTCGGCGTCGGTGGACTCCAGGGCTCCGGGCGGTCGGCGCTGGCCCGTGCGCTGTTCGGCGTCGCGCCGTTCACCAGCGGCGCCGTCACGCTCGACGGCGCGCCGGTGCGGCTGCGCTCGCCGCGCACCGCGATCCGGGCCGGCATCGCCTACGTCACCGAGGATCGCAAGGGCGAGGGCATCCTCGCCCGGCAGTCGGTGCTCGACAACGCGCTGCTCGCCGGCCGCGCCGTCTTCGCGGCCCGGTCCGGTCGCACCGCCCGGACCGGGCGGGCGCGCGAGTTGCTCGCCGCCGTGGAGGTCCGCGCCGCCGGTGACGACCAGGAGATCCGCTTCCTGTCCGGCGGCAACCAGCAGAAGGTCGTGCTGGCCAGGTGGCTCGCGCTCGACCCGCGAATCCTGCTCTTCGACGAGCCGACCCGGGGCATCGACGTGGGTGCGAAGGCAGCCATCCACGATCTCGTCCGCCGCCTCGCCCGCGAGGGGGCGGCGGTGCTGATGATCTCGTCCGAGCTGCCGGAACTGCTCGGCATGAGCGACCGGATCGTCGTTATGCGCGACGGTCGGATCGCCGGGGAGCTGCCCGCCGGTGCGACCGAGGAGCAGGTCGTGGCCCTGGCCGTCGACGCCACGCGGGAGAGGGTCCAGTGAGCGTGAGGAGTGAGCCGGGTTTGCGAGCCCCGCAGTCGCGAACGAAGAGGGTCCAGTGAGCGTGAGGAGTGAGCCGGGTTTGCGAGCCCCGCAGTCGCGAACGAAGAGGGTCCAGTGAGCGTGCGGTCCCTCCTGCCCGCCCGACGCCCGGTGCCGGGGGTGTTCGTCGCCCTCGCCCTCACCCTCGCGATCGGCTGGCTGGTCGTCACGATCGACGGCGGTCAGCTCTTCAACCAGTCGACCACGGTGAGCCTGCTGCACGTCGCGGCCGGGCTGGGACTGGTGGCGGTCGGCCAGACCCTGGTCATCCTCGGTGGCTCGCTCGACCTCTCGGTGGCGTACGTGATCAGCTTGAGCACCCTCGTCGCGGCCGAGACGATGAACGGCAGCGACGGCGCGGTGCTGCCGGCGATCGGCCTGGCGCTCACCGTCAGCGCCGCCGTCGGACTGCTCAACGGGCTGCTGGTCACCAGGCTGCGGATCAACGCCTTCATCGCGACGCTCGGGGTCGGACTGTTGCTCAAGGGGTACCTGGACAGCGGCTACGACGGCCCGGCCGGCACCACCGCCCCCACGCTCGTGCAGACCCTCGGCTACCAGCGCGTCGGTCCGGTACCGCTGTCCTTCCTGCTGCTGGTCGTGGTCACCGGCGCGGCGTGGTTCGCGCTCTCGCGGACCCGCTTCGGCCATCACCTGGTCGCCGTCGGCGGTGACCCGACGGTCGCCCGGCTCTCCGGTGTCCGCAACGACCGGGTGCTGGTCACCGCCCACGTGCTCTGCTCGCTCTGCGCCGGGCTCGCCGGGATCTACCTGGCCAGCCGGCTCGGCTCGGGCGCACCCCGGGTGGGCACCGAGGGCCTCTACGACCTGGAGTCGATCGCCGCGGTGGTGATCGGCGGCACCGCTCTCGCCGGCGGTCGCGGCGGCGTCGTCGGCACCGTCGGCGGCGTGCTGCTGCTCGCCGGCATCGACGCCATCTTCAACCAGCTGGAGGTGGACGCCTTCTTCAAACAGGTGATCCGGGGGGCCGTCATCATCGCCGCGGTCGCCGTCTACGCCCACCGGGCCGTGCGAAAGGCGGCGTCGTGACCATGCGGACCGTCCAGCCTCGTCCGCTGCCGATGCGGCTCCTGCGGGCCCGCCCCGGCGGGATCCTGCCGATCCTCGCGATCCTCGCGGTGCTGCTTGTCCTGGTCGCCCTCCGGCAGCCCGACTTCCTCGCCCCGCCGTCGCTGATGTCGTTCCTCGGCCGTTCCGCGCCGGTCATCCTGCTCGCCGCCGGTCAGTACTTCGTGATCGTCTCCGGCGAGTTCGACCTCTCGGTGGGTTCCCTGGTCACCGCGCAGGTGGTCGTCGCCGCCCGGCTGATCGACAGCGATCCGTCGCGGACCTGGCCGGTGGTGGCGCTGCTGCTCGTCGGCGGTGCGCTGGTCGGGTTGGTCAACGGCCTGATCACCACGCGACTGCGGGTGCCGTCGTTCATCACCACCCTCGGCATGTTCCTGATCCTCGTCGGCGCGGTCTATCTCTGGTCCGACGGCGCCCCGAAGGGCGGGCTCTCCGAGGAGTTCCGCCGGTACGGCCGGCGCGCGTTCGAGGACGTGCCGGTGCTCGGCCGCGTGCCGTACGCGCTGCTGGTCCTCCTGGTCCTGGTGGCGCTGGCCGTGTTGCTGATGCGCTCCGACTTCGGCCGGACCCTGGTCGCCGTCGGCGACAACCCGCGCACCGCCGAGTTGAGCGGGGTACGGGTCTGGCGTACCCGGACGATCGCCTTCGTCCTCAGCGGACTCGCGGCGGCGGTCGCGGCGATCCTCCTGGGTGGCTACAGCGGGGTGTCGTTCCAGGCCGGCGTCGGCCTGGAGTTCGGTGCGATCACCGCGGTGGTCCTCGGCGGCGTCGCGCTGGGCGGCGGTCGTGGCTCGGTGGTCGGGGCGATGCTCGGTGCGCTGACCCTGGAACTCCTGTTCGCCCTCATGAATTTCTACGGCGTCTCCGGCGCCCTCAGATCGACCGTCCAGGGCGCGATCATCCTGCTCGCCGTGGCGGTCTCGGCAACGCGCAACGCTTCGAGACAAGGGGAAACATAGTGCGACGTTCCATGGCGGCGCTGGCCGCCGTCACCCTGCTGGCGCTGGCCGGTTGCGCCACCGACGAGCCCGCCGCGAGCCCCTCCGGCAGCGCCTCCGCCGCCGGTTCGGGCACCGGGGACCAGTCGAAGTTCTTCGTGCAGGCCGACTACGACGCCGAGCTCGCGTTGCTCGACACCGCCCCGACCGGGCCGGCCGACAAGCCGTGGGAACAGGTGCTCAACCCGACGATGGTGGACACCGCCAAGTTCAAGAAGGCCGGTCCGCACAAGATCTGCTTCTCCAACGCGGCGCTGAACAACCCGTGGCGGCAGGTCGGGTTCAAGACCATGCAGGCCGAGGTCGAGGCGCAGCGGAGCCGGATCAAGGAGTTCGTGCACGTCGACGCCGAGGGCAAGGACCAGAAGCAGATCGCGGACATCAACGACCTGCTCGGCAAGGGTTGTGACGCGCTCATCGTCTCGCCGAACACCACCGCCACGCTGACCCCGGCCGTCGAGGCGGCCTGCCGCGCGGGCCTGCCGGTCGTCGTCTTCGACCGTGGTGTCGACACGGACTGCCCGGTGACGTTCATCAACCCGATCGGTGGGTACGGCTTCGGTCACGTCGGCGCCGAGTTCGTCAGTCAGCAGATGAAGCCCGGCGGCAAGGTGCTCGCGCTGCGCATCCTGCCGGGCGTCGACGTGCTGGAGACCCGCTGGTCGGCGGCGAAGGTGGCCTTCGACAAGGCGAAGGTCGACGTCGTCGGGGTCGAGTTCACCGACGGGGACCCGGCCAAGACCAAGAAGATCGTCGACGACTACCTCCAGCGGTACGGCACCATCGACGGCATCTGGATGGACGCCGGCGCGGTCGCGGTCGCCGCGGTCGAGGCGTTCCAGGACGCGGGCAAACCGGTGCCGCCGATGAACGGCGAGGACCAGCTCGACTTCCTGAAGATCTGGAAGGACCGGAAGCTCAACGCGATCGCGCCGACCTACCCGACGTACCAGTGGCGTACACCGATCATCGCCGCGCTGCGGATCCTCGACGGTCAGCAGGTGTCCAACCCCTGGAAGCTGCCGCAGCCGACGATCACCCGGGAGAACCTGGACAACTATCTCGACCCCGGCATGCCGCCGCTGCACTACGCGATGTGCGGTTGCGCCGACCTGCCCGGTTATCCGCAGCGCTGGAAGTAGGTTCCGGTGTACGCCATCGGTGTCAACCCCTGGGTGTGGACCTCGCCGGTCGACGACGCGGCGCTGGCCGAGCTGGTCCCGCGGATCGCCGGGTTCGGCTTCGACGCGGTCGAACTGCCGATCGAGCAGCCCGGTGACTGGGATCCGGTCCGCACCCGGGACCTGCTGGCGGCGTACGGGCTGGCCGCGGCCGGCGTCTGCGCGGTGACCCCGCCGGGGCGCGACCTCGTGGCCGCCGCCCCGGCGGTCGTCGAGGCGACGGTGGCGTACCTGCGGAGCTGTGTGGACAGCGCGGCGGTCCTCGGCGCGCCGTGCGTCGGAGGTCCGGTCTACGCCTCGGTGGGCCGGACCTGGCGCATGTCCCCGGCGGCCCGGGCGGCCTGCTACGCGGACTTCCGCCGGGCACTCGCGCCAGTCGTTCACCGGCGAGAACGAGACCATCGCCACCGCCGCGTCGATCTGGCGTCCGCTCGCCCCGTCCCAGGATCAGCTCGCCCGGGACGGCCTGACCTATCTCCGGGGGCTCCTCGGCTGACCGCCGGGGATGGTCCGGTGTGGCCGCTCGGTCTCCCGCAGTGCCATGGATCGATTCTTGCTAAGACATCATTCGTATGATGAACTTCAGGAACCGGGTACCGGTGTCGCCTCGGGTGGCGCCGCGGTTCGTTCCCCGCGCGGCCGCCTGATCGCACCCTCGCCGGTGGCGACTCGTCCCAGCGCCACCAGCAGCGCAACGCCGACCAGTCACAGAACCGGACCGTCTGCCACACCACCACCACCCCCAGGTAAGGAGACCCTTCCGTGTCCGTACCGTCATTCCGCGCTGCCCGAAGGCGGGTGCTGGCCGGTGTCGCGGCGGCGGCCCTCGCCGCCGTGGCCACCGCGACCGTCGTCACCGCCGCGGCCACCCCGGCGCTCGCCGCCACCACCACCCTCTACGCCTCGCCCTCCGGCAGCGGCACCAGTTGCTCCGCCGCCCAGCCGTGCTCGCTGACCGCCGCGCAGACCGCGGTGCGCGCCCAGGCCGGCTCGATGTCCGGCGACATCGTCGTCCAGTTGGCCGACGGGGTCTACCGGCTCACCGCACCGCTGCGGATGACCGCCGCCGACTCCGGCACCAACGGTTACCGCGTGCTGTGGCAGGCGGCGCCGTCGGCGCGTCCGGTGATCAGCGGAGCCCGCGCGGTCACCGGCTGGACCCTCGCCGACGCCGGCCGCAACATCTGGCGGGCCAACGTGGGCGCGGGCCTCGACAGCCGGCAGCTCTACGTCAACGGCGCCATCGCCACCCGGGCGCGGACCCAGGTCAACCGGGCCGACTTCACCCCGGACAGCAACGGGATGAGGTTCAGCAGCAGCGCCCTGAGCTACCTGAACAACCTGGCGAACAAGAGCCGGGTCCAGATGGAGAGCGTCAACTCCTTCACCGACCGGTACGTGTCGGTGCAGAACATCACCGGCAACGTCATCACCATGCAGCAGCCCGGCTGGAGCAACAACAACTTCGGCTACGACACCTTCACCAGCCCGCACCGGGCCGGTCCGCTCTACCTGACCAACGCCTACGAGTTCCTGGACGTGGCGGGCGAGTGGTATCTGGACCCGACCACCGGTGCGCTGTCCTACATCCCGCTGGCCGGACAGAACATGAACTCGGTGAGCGTGGAGCTGCCCACCCTGCAGGCCCTGGTCAGCGTCGGTGGCACCTACGCCGCGCCGGCGCACCACATCTCGTTCAGCGGGATCACCTTCACCGGGACGAGCTGGCTGGGCGCCAGCAGCAACCAGGGCTACGTCGACCAGCAGACCGGTTCCTACATCGCCGGCAACTGGAGCTGGCCCAGCTTCACCTCCTGCCACAACGGCTGCCCGCAGTTCGAGGCGACCCGACCGAACTGGCAGCAGATGCCCGCCGCGGTGCAGGTCTCCGCCGCCAACGACATCACCTTCACCGACTCCGCGTTCGTCAATCTCGGGCAGACGGCGCTGGGTATCGGCAACGACGCCAACGCCCACCTCAGCGGCGTCGGCCTGGGCACCCGAAACATCACCGTCAACCGGTCGGAGTTCGCCCGCAACTCCGCCGGCGGCATCCTGGTCGGTGGCGTACGCGCCGACGCGCACCACCCCAGCGACCAGCGCATGGTCAACCGGGACGTCACCATCAGCAACAACCGGCTGCACGACCTCGGGATCGAGTACCGGGGCATCGTGTCGGTGCTGACCACCTACGTCACCAACGCCACCATCTCCTACAACGAGGTCTACAACATGCCGTACACCGGCATGTCCATCGGGTACGGGTGGGGCGCCAACGACGCCGGCGGCAGCGACCACTACGCCGGCCGTGGCCTGTACAACTACCAGCCGCGGTACACCACGGCGACCACCGCGTCGAACAACCGGCTGATCGGCAACCACGTGCACGACGTCATGCAGCAGATGAACGACGGCGGCTGCATCTACACCCTGTCGGCGAACCCGGGCGGGCTGATCAGCGACAACTACTGCCTGCGGACCAACGGCTACTTCGGGGTCTACTTCGACGAGGGATCCCGCTACTTCACCGCCCGCAACAACGTCTTCTCCGCCACCGGCACCTGGGCCACCGCCAACTACTGGTACGCCGAGAACATGGGCAACTTCACGGTCACCAACAACTGGTCGACCAACGGCAGCACCAACGTCACCAACGGCGACCGGGGCAACGTCGTCTCCGGCAACGTGACCGTGACCAACGGCAACTGGCCGGCCGGCGCCCAGGCCGTGATGGCGGCCGCCGGACCGCAGAGCGGAGACGGCAACGGCCAGCAGAACGTCCAGATCGTCGGGGGACAGTCCGGCCGCTGCCTGGAGATCGGGAACTACAGCACGACCAACGGCACCCAGGCGCAGCTCTGGGACTGCCACGGCGGGACGAACCAGCGGTGGACCCACACCGCGGGCAGGCAACTGATGGTGTACGGCAACAAGTGCCTGGACGCCTCCGGCCAGGGCACCGCCAACGGCACCCTGGCGATCATCTGGGACTGCAACGGCCAGCCCAACCAGCAGTGGAACGTCAACCCCAACGGCACCATCACCGGCGTCCAGTCCGGGCTGTGCCTCGACGCCAGCGGCAACAGCACCGCGAACGGCACGAAGATCCACCTCTGGGCGTGCCACGGCGGCACCAACCAGCAGTGGAGCCTGCGCAACTGACACGGCGGGCGGGCGGGGTCGTGCCGGTCGGCGCGGCCCCACCTCCGTGGAGGCGGCGCCGCCGCACTCCTGGCGGCTGACGTGGTTCGGTATATCGTGGCGCCAACTAGTAGCGTATTATGTCTCGCATGGTAGCTCCGGGGGATCAGCCGACCGACGAGGGCGATCGGCAGACGCAGCTCCTTCGCGGCGCGCTGGACATGTGCTTGCTGGCACTGCTGGCCCGCGAACCCGCGCACGGCTACGAGCTGGTACGGCGGATGGAGGCGGCCGGATTCGGTGCGATCAGCTACGGCACCATCTATCCGCTGCTGACCCGGATGCGCCGTCTCGGCCTGGTCGCCGACGAACAGCAGGTCAGCCCGACCGGGCCGCCTCGCAAGGTCTACGCGTTGACCGGCTCCGGCCGCACCCACCTGGACGCCTGGCAGAAGCAGTGGACCCGCTTCGCCGGCATCGTCGACGCCGTCCTCATCCCGCCCGCTGACCGCACCACGAGGAGTTGACCGTGGACATCATCGACAGCGTCCTTGCCGAAGCAGACCAGGCATGGCGCGCGTACGGGGTCGGCCCGGCCGACCGGACGGCGCTCGCCGCCGATCTGCGCCTCGATCTCCAGGCCGCGGTGGCCGACGGAGGCGTACCGGCGCAGCTGATCGGCGGCGACGTGGCCGGCTTCGCCCGACGGCTCGCCGACGAGGCCGGTGTCCGGCGAGTACGCCGGGACTACGCCCGGCTACTCCGCACCGCACTGCTCGGTGCCGTCCTCGGCGTCGTGCTCGGCTACGGCATCCTGATGGCGGCGTACCCGGTGTTCGTACGCCTGGTGGACATCCCCCGCTCGGTCCAGGTGCCGGTCCAGGTCGCGGTCGGCGTCTACTACGGTGTGCCGGCAGCCGTGGTCGTGGCCGGGGCGGTCGTGGCGGTGCGGCACCGGCTGCGCGACCTGCCCGAGATCCGGAGGACGACCCGGATGATGAGCGTCCTGCTGCCGGCGGCCGGCATTCTGGTCACCCCGATCACCATGGCGTTCGCATGGTCCACCGATTACGACACCGCACCGGAGGTGGTGGCCGTGGAGGTCGCCATGGTGCTGGCCGCGCTCGCTGGTGCCACGGTGCTGGCCCGCCGCCTGTCGCTGTCCGACCGCCGAGCGGCCGCCGCCGGCGCTACTCGGCGACCTGCCACTGCTCCAGGTACTCCTCGGCGGTGATGCCGAGCAGGACGACGTCGTGCTGGCGGCCGCGCCCGAAGTGGCTGCGGCGTCTGCGTCCCTCCTCCACGAAGCCCAGCCGTTCGCAGAGCCGCAGTGAGGGCCGGTTGAACGGCAGCACCTCGACGTTGCACTTCTGGTAACGCCGCTCGCGGAACATGTAACGCAGCAGCAGGACTGCCGCCTCGGTGGCGTGGCCCCGACCGCGGCGCTCCGGGTCCAGCGCGATGCTCGCGCCGAAGGTGCCGTTCCAGGGCTGCGCCAGCCGGGTCGACACGGTGCCGAGGATCGCCTCGTCCTCGGCGCCGACGATGGCCAGGGTGAACTCGTCGTCCTCGCGGGCGGTGAACTCGGGCGAGGTGCGCCGCTGGAACGCCGCCGCCGGCCGGGGTGGCACGACACCGCCCTGCTCGGCGTAGTCCGCGTCCTCGGCGATGCGGCGCAGGACCGGCCAGTCGTTCGGCTCCAGGGCGCGCAGCCGGACTCTCGTGCCGGTCCACGGATACATCGTCATCACCTTCTCCGTCGGGCCGTCCGTAAGGAAGGCTCAGAATAGGACGGTTGGCTGACGGATAAAACCACCAAATAGCGTGTTGGTGACTAGATCGACAGGAAATCGCTGATAGTGCCACGTGTGGTACTCCCAGGCCGTGACATACTCACCCCGATGAATGAGCGTGGCCGCGGACCCGACTCGGTCGCCCGCTTCAACCGGTGGGCACCGAGCTACGACAACGATGGCGTGCAAAAGATCTTCGCACCCCTGCATCGGACCACTCTCGACTGGGTGGCCGCGCTGACCACCGGGCCGACGGCGACCCGGCCGGCAGCGACCGGGCCGCCCGTCCTGCTGGATGTCGGCTGTGGCACCGGCGCCCTGCTGGCGGCGGCGGCGTCCCACCTCCCCGGCGCGCGCCTGGTGGGCGTCGACCCCGCCGAGGAGATGACGCGCATCGCCCGCCGGCGGCTGCCGGCGGGCGCACAGGTGATCTGTGCCGGTGCGGATCCGCTGCCCTTCGCCGACGGCGCCGTCGCCGTGGTGGTCAGCACGATGGCGTTCAACTTCTGGCCACGCCCCGCCGAAGGGCTGCGCGAGGTGGCCCGGGTGCTCGCCCCCGGTGGCCTGGTGGTGATCGCCGACCTGTTCGCGGTGGGCTGGCTGCGTACCGTCGCACCGGTGGTGGGGGCCGGCAACCGGCCGCGCAGCCGGCCCGCGATGGGCCGGCTGCTGGCCGACGCCGGCCTGCGCGTCGTCGGCTGGCGCGCGGTGAGCCGGCGCGGGCCGGTGCCGATCCTGCACGCCGTGGCGGCGACTCGCTGACGCTCAGCTCCCGGTGATGCTGCTGCGCCAACCGCCCCGGCGGAACTGGATCTCGCCGGCGTAGGTGGGCGGCAGGTCGAACTCGGCCAGCCGGGTGCCGGCGTCGATCGTCACGTCGACCGTCGCGACGCTCGTCGGGCGCAGGGCGTTCTGGTAGGCCATCGTCACCTCGCCGCGTCGCCCGGCGGCGTAGATCGGGGCGCTCTGCACCTCGGTGACCGGGGTGGCCGCCGGCTCGGTCACCAGCGCGGTACGCCGGTGGTCCAGGCCGGAGCCCCGGAAGCTCATGGTGATCCGGTTGCGGCCCGTGGCGTCCGCCTCGACGGACTCGGTCGCGGCCACCGGCCGCACCTTCAGGCCGAGCAGCTGGGCCTGCGCCACCAGCGACAGGTTGGTGGTGCCGTACCAGAGCTGGAAGAACGCCTCCTGGGGTACGCCGTCGCGCGACTGGAGCAGCGTCAGGCCCATGGTGCTGACGTGCCGCCCCGGCCACCGGTGGCCGTTGACCTCCACCCGGCCGCACTGGTGGTCGGAGACCAGCAGGTAGCCCAGGTCGGGGCTGGGCGGGAACGGGGCGATCTCATAGCGTGCGGGCACCGCCGCGCGCAGCTCGGTCATCGGCGCGAGCAGCATCTCGTTGAACTCGTAGCAGTCCTGCTCCACGGTGGACACCGACCAGGAGCGGGTGGCCGCCGACGCCGAGGGCGACTGCAGGGCCACGGTGACCGCGACGACCAGCGGGCACAGCACGATGGCGACGGCGCGCAGCGCCGCGCGTGGGTAACTGCTCATGACTTCCGCCCTTCGGTCCGACCCCGGTCGGGTCCGTCAGCCCGAATTCTCGTCCGGCACCGATTCCCGGGGGCAGACCAACCGACCTGACCGATGGGGCAGCGCCGGTCGGGGTCGCCGGATGGGCAGGGGCCGTCCGGGCACCCGGTGTGCGACGGTGTGGAGTGAGGAAGGGAGGGCGGCATGGTCCAGGA
The DNA here is from genome assembly GCF_003626595.1 of Micromonospora endolithica. Lineage (GTDB taxonomy): Bacteria > Actinomycetota > Actinomycetes > Mycobacteriales > Micromonosporaceae > Micromonospora > Micromonospora endolithica. The sequence goes on from NZ_RBAK01000006.1 coordinate 124,065, forward strand.
GAGCGCGCTGTCGGCGACGATCCGGGAGACCACGCTGCCCGGCGGGCTACGGGTGATCACCGAGACCGTGCCGTCCATGTCGTCGGTGGCGCTGGGCGCCTTCGTCGATGTCGGCGCGTGCGCCGAGCCGGCCGCCCTCGGTGGCCTCTCCCACTTCCTCGAACACCTGCTCTTCAAGGGCACCCCGCGGCGCGACGCCCTCCAGGTGGCGCGGGCCATCGACGCGGTGGGCGGCGACTCCAACGCGCAGGCGGGCAAGGAACTGACGTTCTTCCACGTACGGGTGCGTGACACCGAGCTGCCGGTCGCGGTCGACCTGCTGCTCGACCTGCTCACCTCGCCCCGCCTGGACGCCGGCGACGTCGAGGCGGAGCGGCGGGTCATCCTCGGCGAGCTGGCGATGCAGGAGGACGACCCGGGCACCGTGGTGCGGACGCTGCTGGGCCGCGCGCTCTTCGGCGACGGCACCCTGGCCCGCCCCGCGGTGGGCACCCGTGAGTCGGTCCTGGCGATCGGCGCCGACGACGTGCGCGAGTTCTACCACCGGCACTACCGGCCCGACCGGGTGCTGATCGCCGCCGCCGGCAACGTGGGCCACGACGAGTTGGTCGACCGGGTGGCCACCGCGGTGGCCGACGCCGGGTGGCAGGCCACGACCGGCGGCGCGGACACCACAACGGACGCCCGGATGCAGGACGGCGGGCCACGGGTGCGGGTGCTGCACCGACCGTGGGAGCAGGCGCACGTCACACTCGGCGTGCGCGGCATGGGGCACACCGACCCCCGGCGGTACGCGATGACGGTGCTGGGCACCGCCTTCGGTGGCGGGCTGTCCTCGCGGCTGTTCCAGGAGGTACGCGAGAGGCGGGGCCTGGCGTACGCCATCGGCTCGTACGCGTCGAGCTACCGGGACACCGGCACGTTCGTGCTGTTCGCGGGTTGTGCTCCCGCGAAGGTCGACGACCTGCTCGCGTGTCTCGGCGAACAGGTCGTCGACCTGAGGGCGCGCGGCCTGACCGACGACGAGCTCGACCGGGGAAAACGGCAACTGGCGGGCAAGTTCGTGCTCGGCCAGGAGGACACCTTCTCCCGCATGACCCGGATCGCGAGCAGCCGGCTCTTCACGGGCGTAGCGGAGTCGGTGTCGGACGTTCTCGACGGTATCGCCGCCGTCCGCGCGGAGGACATCGACGCGGTGGCGGCGGAGCTCTGGAACGTCGGGCGGTCGCGCCTGGCCGTCGCCGGGCCGGTGGACCCGGACCACGACTTCGCGGCGGTGTTGCCGTGACCAGCCGGCGCGGCGCAGCGCCGGGTCACCCCACCAGCCGCGGGTCGCGGCCCCCCGGTCCGGGTGGCGGCCTGGCGGTCGTCACCCTTGCCCTCGGAGACGGCGTACGCGAAACTGAAGGTCCTCGTCGGCGCCGGGAACGCGGCCGGCGCGACGGGGGCGGTCATCGTCGGCGCGGTGGAGCGCGCCGACCGGAGCTGCCACAACTGGCCACTGTCAACACGGGCCTCTGGATCCGCGGCGACGGTCTCGATGCGGTTCATCGTGATCCTCCGTGGCGCGGACGGGCGCGGCCTGACAGCGGTTGGCGTGGCGGGGTTCCCGTCGGCCGGGTGGAGCCGGCCGACGGGAACCCGTGATAGCCCTACCAGGGTCAGGAAAGCCCGCCGACGGCGGCCTGACGGGTCGCGACCAGCTCGTCGACCGGCATGTCGGCGAAGTTGCCGCGCACCCCGGTGAACGCGCCGTAGCCGGCGTCCGGTCCGTTGAACACGGCCTGCATGAACTGGTAGCCGGCGCCGACGCCGAGGATGAAGCCGGCGACGCACGGGCAGGTCAGCGTCGGCACGGTGGCCTCCACCGACTCCAGCGGCCGCAGGTAGGTGGTGTCGGCCTCGGGCAGCAGGTTCTGGGCGACGGTCTCGATGCGGTTCATCGTTCTACCTCCCTTAGTGGGTGTCCGGTGACATCTACGTTAGGAAGGCGAGCGGGGAGAGTCATCCCTCATATTGTGGGTTTGGATCGGGGCCGCCCGGGGGATGATGATCGATCCCCCGGACGGCCCCGCAGGTGCTCAGCCGCGCGCCACCCGCGCGGCGCTGACCAGGCACACGGTGGCCGGCAGCAGGCCGACGGCCCAGGCCCAGTCCTGGTCCCGCAGCAGGTAGTAGCCCAGCAGTGCGGCCAGCAGCGCGACCCCGTACGCGTTCAGCGTGGCCGTCGCGGCGCGGGCCGGCCCGGCCTGGGCGCCGGCGCGTCGGCGCAGTGACGAGCTGACCCACGCCAGCGCGCCGACGAAGAAGATGACGCTGAAGCCGAGGACGGCCTGTACGCCCGAGGGCAGCCGCCCCGCGCCGACGAAGATGGCGACGGTCAACGCGGCCAGGGCCAGCGCACCCGCCACGTAGCGGGTCCGGGCCGAGTCGGGCTGTCCGCCGCGGGCCTCGGATCGTGCGGTCATACCCGCTCTCCGTCCGCCGCCACGACCACCGGGTCCGGGTCGGGGATGTCGAAGTAGGTCGACATCGCGGCCGTGCCGGAGATGACGGCGATGAACGCCTCCCGGGCCGATCCCAGTTGTTCGTTGAAGGCCATCATCGCCTCCGCCTGCTGGAAGTAGTCCTCCACGTCACGGTCCGGATTGTAGAAGAACCGGACATAGGACAGGAAACCGGAGATCATCTCGTGATAGCCGGCGTGGTAGCCCTCCAGCGCCCGCTCGGCCAGGTCCGGCCGCCGCAGCGCGACGTCCGCGGCCCGCGCCGCCGGGTGGGAGGCCAGGATGGACAGGCAGACCCCGCCGGAGAAGAGCGGGTCGATGAACGCGCCGGCGTCGCCCACCGCCAGCCAACCGGGCCCGGAGAACCGGTCGGTCAGGTACGACCAGTCGCGGGTGGTGCGGAACTTGTCGACCTGCTCGGCGCCGGCCAGCAGGTGCTTGAGCTGGCGGCTCTCCGCGACTCCCCGGGCGTACAGCTCGGCGATGTCGACGTCGGCGGCCCGGACCGTCTCGGTGGGGGTGACGTAGCCGACGCTCAGCGTCGGCGGCGTGGTGGCGACCGGGATCGCCCAGAACCAGCCGTCGGTGACCCGCTCGACGAGGATGTTGCCCTCCTGCCCGGCCGGCAGCTCCCCGGTGGGGGCGAAGTACGTCCAGTAGGCGAGGCTGCGCAGGTCCTCCTGCCAGTCGATGGTGGCCAGGTGCCGGGTCAGCGCCCGGGCCTGCCCGGAGGCGTCGACGACCAGCGACGCGCGCACCACCCGCGGCTCGGCTCCGTCGACGGTGTACGACACGCCGACCACCCGACCGTCCTCGATCACCGGAAGACCGACGGTGGCCTGAAACCGGACCTCCGCGCCCAGCTCGACGGCCCGGTCCAGCAGCAGTTGGTCGAACTCGGCCCGGCGCACGTGGTACGAGTACGGGTACGGCCCGCCCAGTTCGGCGAAGTTGACGTTCCACAGCTCGCGCTTGGCGCCCCACACCAGGCTCAACCCGTTCTTCTTGGGAAAGCCGAACGCCTCCAGGCGTTCCAGCAGCCCCAGATCCTCCATCACGCTCAACATTCCGGTGATCAGTGACTCACCGATGTGGTAGCGGGGGAAGACCTCGCGCTCCAGCACCAGCACCCGGTGCCCGCGCTTGGCGAGCTGGCCGGCCGTGCACGAGCCGGCGGGTCCGCCGCCGACGATGACCACGTCGAAGAACTCGTCTCCGGCGGTTCCCGATCCGATCGGCTCTGCCATGGGAAGTCTCCTTCGCTCTCGGTTCTCAGGACTCGGGGTGGGGCGGGCGGGGGACCGCGCACGCCGCGGTGCCGCCCGGCAGCCGCATCCGGTTGTCGGCCACCAGGCGGTAGACGCCCGCGGCCAGCCAGCGGGTCGGTGGCAGGGCGAGCAGGAAGCCCACCGGCCGCCAGGCGGGCCGGCCGGTACGCAGCAGCCGGGCGAACGCCTGCGCGCCGCCGTACACCCGGCCCGAGGGTTCGACGTAGAGCACCTCGTGGTCGGCGCGGGAGGCGGTCACGCCCCAGGCCGCCAGGTCGACGGTCTGGTACGCGGCGATCGGCGTCGCCGGCCGCACCCGGCCGCTGATGTCGTTGATCGACCGGGTGCAGAAGCCGCAGTCGCCGTCGTACAGCATGATCGGCCCGGCCGGGGTGGCGGGGGCCCGGCGGGGGGACGCGTGGTCAGCCAACGGGACCTCCGGTGGGTTGCGGCGCCAGCGCGCCGAGCGCGCTCTGCCCCTGACACAGCAGGCCGTGCTGCTGGGCGAAGACCACGGCCTGGGTGCGGTTGCGGACCCCGAGCTTGCGCAGGATGCTCAGCACGTGGCTGTGCACGGTCGCGGCGGAGATGAACAGCTTCTGCGCGATCTGCTTGTTGGGATGGCCCTGGGCCAGCAGGCTCAGCACGTCCAACTCACGGTCGGTCAGCGCGTACTCGGCCGTCGACTTCGAGTGGGCGCAGGCCAGCCGGCACAGGGCGGTGGCCAGGGTGGCCAGGATCGACGGCGGGACGAAGGGGTGACCGGCGGCCACCGCGCGCACGCCGATCATCACCTCCTCCGGCGGGCTGTCGAGCAGCAGCACGCCACGGGCGCCCGCCGAGATCGCCTGTGCCACCACCCCGGCCGACTCGAAGCCGGCCACCACGATCACGCCGCCGAGCCGGCTGCGGGAGCCCGGAGCGGCCGCCAGCCGGGAGAGGTCGGTGGGGGACACCTCGATCGGCACCAGGCCGACCGCGCCGAGGGCGCCGCGCAGGCGTGTGCACATGACGTCGACCGAGTCGACCACGACGACGTCGTGGGTCAACCGCGGTGCGCGCAGCGCGTCGATGATCCGGTCGAACGTCGTCGGGTATCCATCCAGGACGATGACGGTGGTCACCGCGGCCTCCCCGCTGTGGGTCCAGGTCAGGCAATTGGGTGCCGATTGGACAGGAAGAGCATCACCGGCTCCTCGTCGACGTCCCGGCCGGACGATCGGGCGACCAGGAACTGGGTCCGCCGGGCCCCGGGGGCATGCCGCTGACTGTGCGTGATGAAGTTCAGCAACGTCAGGTAGGCCACCGAGACCTGGATGTCCTCCTTCTCCAGCGAGGGTTCCTGGGTGATCTTGATGATCTCGTTCATCGTGTCGAAGACGATCTTCTCGCCCCGACGGTTGGGGTGCCAGAACGCGTGTCGCAACGTGCGCTCGCCCGCGACCAGCACCTCCTTCCACTCGGTGACCTCGCCGTCGGCCAGCTCGTCGCGGAAGAGCAGGTGGTTGTCGTAGGTGCCCGGCTGCGGCGCGAAGAAGCGCCAGTCGGGCAGGAACACGCCGTGTGGGTCGATCCGCTCGGACAGCTTCGACCGGCGGGTCGGCTCCTGCTTGACGGCGCTGGCCACGAACCAGGTCCCGAGCACCCCGTAGAGCGCCATCCTGCGGATCGTGGCCATGCTGATCCGACTCATCTCGATCACCGATCCTTCTCGGACTGTCGGTCCGCCGGGTGCAGCGGCCGCTGCTCCCGGACCGCCTGTACGACACTTCGCACCGCGGCCACCACCCGCGCCGCCGGCTCCTGGTGGGTGACCAGCTCGATGTGCTCGACCCCGTCGACGATCTCGTGCACCGCGTCGTCGGAGAGCTGGGCCAGCTCCTCCTGCAACTGCAGGTGCACCGGGTCGCCGGTGACGGTCGCGCCGGCGGTCAGCACGTACAGCCGGCACTGCGGCGGCAGCTTCGCGTCGCGTACCTCGGCATTGACGTCGGTCTGCCACGCCACGAACTCGGCGTACGAGCCGTGCCACATCTGCCGCGTGCTGAAGGCGGCCTTCGCCGCCCGGCGCGCCGGCTCGGGCAGGCCCTCGATCCGGAAACGCCGGTCGCTGTACGGGTTCAGCCGGATCATCCCGATGGTGCTCTGCCACATCGAGTCCCGCAGGTACTGCTCCACGAACGGCAGGCCGACGCGCTGCCGCTGCGAGCGCACCAGCTCCTCCGGATGGGCGACGTCGGCGAGGACCAGGCCGGCCACCTGCTCCGGATGGCGCTCGGCGAAGTGCCGCACCAGCAGGCCGCCGTACGAGTGGGCCACCAGCACGTACGGCGGCCGGGCGCCCACCGCGTCGAGCGCGGCCGCCAGGTCGTCGGACGAACGTTCGGCGGTGCGCGGCAGCGGGCCCGGGGCGCTGCGGCCGATCCCGGCGCGATCGTAGGAGACGGTGGGTGCGAACGCGCCCACCCCGTCCTGGATCCACGCCCACAGCTCCAGCGGGGTGGCCATCCCGCTCTCGAAGACGACGGTGGGTCCGGGCTGCTCGGCCAGACCGGTGGTGTGCACCCGCAGCGTGCGGCCACCGACGTCGACGTGGCTGCCGGCGCCGGGAATCAGGCGGCGGTCCCGGCGGGTCGCCGCGGCCTGGTAGGTCGCCCCGGCGGCCAGCGCCACGGCGCTGACGCCGAGCCCCGCGGCGAGGATTCGCGGCATCATGGTGGGCATGGCGGTCCTCCGGTATCAGGAGGCGGTGGGCGCCGACAGCGCCGGCACCGCGGTGAACTGCGTACGCACCAGCCGCTCGTAGAGCGCGTCGGTGGCGAGCAGGTGGGCATGGGTGCCCTGGGCGCGGACGACGCCCTTCTCCAGCACGACGATGTGGTCGGCCTGCACCACCGTGGAGAGCCGGTGCGCCACCGCCACCACCGCCCGTCGTTCGGCGATCTCCGCGACCGCGGACCGCAGCGCGAACTCGGCCTCGGCGTCGAGCTGGGAGGTCACCTCGTCGAGCAGCAGCACGTCGGGATCGGGCACCAGCATCCGGGCGATGGCGATCCGCTGCCGCTGGCCGCCGGAGAGCGTGCGGCCCTCCTCGCCGACGGCGGTGCCCAACCCGTCGGGCAGCGCGTCGACCCAGTCCCGCAGGCTGGCCTGCGCCACGGCCTCGGCGACCCGGTCCGCCGGCGCGTCCGGCTCGGCGTAGCGGATGTTCTCCTCGATGGTGCCGTCCATCACCCGCGACTCCTGCTCGACGAAGCCGATGCGGCTGCGCAGGGTGTCCAGCGGGATCTCCCGCACGTCGGTGCCGTCGAGCAGCACGCTGCCCGGCGGTGGTTCCCACAGCCGGGTCAGCAGACCGAACAGCGTCGACTTGCCGGAGCCGGACGGGCCGACGATCGCCACCAGGCCCTGCCGGGGGACGTCCAACGACACCCCGCGCAGCACCGGGCGGTCCGGCAGGTAGCCGAAGTGCAGGTCGCGCACCCGCAACAGCGGTGCGTGCGGGGTGGTTGGCGGGGCGGGAGTGGCCGGCGGGGCCGGGGCCGGCGACACCGGAGCCACCGGCACGGTGGCGTCGTCCTCCTGCGGGAAGCGCAGCAGCAGGTCGATCCGGCTCACCGAGGCGAGCCCCTGCTGGAGCTGGCCCATCGCCGCGAAGAAGCTCACCAACGGGGCGATCAGATAGAACAGGTAGAGCAGGAAGGTGGCGAACTCGCCGATGGTCAGCGCGCCGGAGCCCATCCGCACCGCGCCGACCGCGAAGACCACCGCGAAGGAACCCTGCACGCCGGCGTCCGCGGTGGGCGCGAGCAGGGCGTTGAGCCGTACGGTGCGCATGCCGGCGTGGTGCGCGGCGGCGGCCCGCTCGTTGACCCGGTCGGCCTCGCGCTGCTCGGCGCGGCTGAGCTTGATGGTCGTCACCGCGGCCAGCGCCCGTTGCAGGTCGCTGCCGAGTTCACCCACCCGCGACTGGGTGTCCTCGGTGGCGATCCGGATCCGGCGGGCCAGCGCCACGCTGCCGCTCGCGGCCACCAGCACGCACACCAGCGCGGTGAGGCTCAGCACCGGGTCGATCACGGCCATAAGCACGACCGTGGCGGCGACCGTGATGCCGGTCAGGAAGAGCACGGCCATGCTCTGGGTGAGCGCGGTACGCAGCAGCGAGGTGTCGGCGACCAGCCGGGTGAAGAGGTCGCCGCGCCGGTGCAGCCAGTGCGCGGGCAGGGTGGCGCGCACCAGCCGGGTCACGATGGTCCGCCGGACGGTGAGCACCACGTGGGTGCCGGTGCGCCCGATGATGTACGACTGGAGGCCGGCCAGGGTCGCCTCGGTGACGAACAGCGTGATCAGTACGAGCAGCGTGCCCACCGCGAAACGCTGCGCGGTGAGCTGCCCGACCAGCTGGCCGATGACGATCGGCTGCACCAGGGCGGCGGCGGAGCCCAGCAGCCCGAGCAGCACCGCCAGGGCCAGTCCGAGGCGGTGTGGCCGCAGCAGGCGCATGGTCACCCGCAGCGGGCCGGCGGCGGGTGGTGCGGCGGTCGCCGCGGCAGGCTCCCCTCCCCGGTCCCGGAGGGCCCGCTCAGCCACGGCGCAGCTTGCGGAAGAAGTCGGCGAGGCGGGCCACGTCGTTCGCCGACATGTGCTTGGCGACGTGGACGACGGCCGGGTAGGTGCCGACGAACGAGTAGACGAACCGGTTGAGGCCCATGAAGACCGCGTTGCCGACGTGGAAGCCGCCGCCCATGCCGAGCATCGCCCAGGCGGGCAGCTTGGGGGCGGCCATCATCAGCGGCATCGCCAGCTCGCTGGCCACCACGCCCCAGCCGGCGGCCCGGGCGAGTCGCGGCCGTGACTTGAGCAGCTCGTAGACCCGCTTGTCACCGTAGACGGTGGTGCGGAAGATGCCCGGCATCGCCATGCCGTTGCGCCACGGCGCGCCGACCAGCTTGGACAGGCCGGCGGCGAAGTAGGACAGGTTGGTCTGGCCGGCCAGGAACCACGCGCACGCCTCCTTCGCCTTCTCGTCGTTGGCGAAGATCCGGCTGGCGGTCAGCGTGGCGTAGGTCAGCAGCGACATGTGCTCGGTGCCGTCGGTGCCGTAGCGGATCCGGAAGTGCAGCAGGTAGTTCGTGGCGGCGATGTAGGCGACCGCCACGTCGCGTACCTTCTTGCTGCTGTACGGGTTGACCAGCGCGACCGCCGCGGCGAGGCGGAGCTGGTAGATCAGGTAGATGCCCGGCGGCTTGAACAGGTAGTCCAGCAGGTCACCGGCCTTGCCGGCGGTCCACTTGTGCCGGGACCGCTCGACCTGCCAGCTCAGCAGGCCGGTGTCCGTGAAGACCTGCGGCTGCGTGAGGAACTCCAGCGACGCCAGGACCAGGCCGAGCGATGAGATCTGCTCGACCCGCTTGAGCGCCTTGTCGACGGGGACGTCTTCGTTGCCGGCCATCGGCCTCTCCTGCATCGTCGATCGGGTGATGGATGGATGCCCCGCTGCGCCTCCCGGAGGGCCGGGCAACGCGGACGGAGCCGGAGACCCGCCGAGGCCGCTTCGACGCCGACGCGCCGGGGAGTCTGCGCCGACTCCCCGGACACGTGGCGAGGTCCGTGCTTAGCGCGTGACCGCCTGGCGGCGGCTCTGCACGAGCTCGGAGACGGTCATCTGGTCGGCGGTCTCGCTGTCCAGGCGGTAGCCGGTCGGGGTCTCCTCGGCACCGCCCCACTTGTGGTAGGCGTAGAGGCCGGCGCCGACGGCCACGCCGACGGCGAACGGGGTGAGGACCGGCGCGGCAACGCCGACCAGCTCCAGCGGCTCGAGAACACCCTCCCCGACGGCGGGGATGTCACGCTCGGCCGCAGCCTCCATACGGTTCATTCAGTCCTCCTGTGGATAGAACCGGCTGATGTCGAAAACTCTATTCTCCGATCGGTTCCTTCGACTCCACCAAAGTGCTGAACAATGGATCCAGTATGGTTCCGGCCGGTAATCACGGGAAATACCCGAGTGGCCTGACGTCCCTGCTACCTCTGGGTATAGCCAGGTGGCTAGGGCACCCTAGCCACCCTTCCGGCCCATTGGGCGCGGTCAGCCGAATAGGGGCAACGAATTTACGCAGAACTATTATTTATTGCCGGTGCGGGCCGGCGGAAAATGCTGCCGACAAGGAGGCGACCGTGCCGAACTCCGTTGCGTTGACGATCCATCTGTTGGTGCAGTTGACAGTGGTTCTCGGCGCCTGCCGGCTGGCCGGCGCCCTGCTCGGGCGGCTCGGCCAGCCGCAGGTGGTCGCCGACATGATCGCGGGGTTCGCGCTCGGGCCGGTGGCGCTCGGCCTGCTGGCACCGCCGGTGCAGCAGGCGCTGTTCCCGCGCGAGCTGGAGCTCGCCGGCGTCACCGTCGCGCACCCGTCCGCCCAGATCCTGCACGTGCTCGGCCAGCTCGGCGTGACGCTGTTCATGTTCCTGGTCGGCCTGTCCTTCGACGGCGCGGGCGCGATCCGCCACCTGCGCAGCGCCACCACCACCGCGGCGGCGAGCCTCGCCGGACCGCTGCTGATCGGTAGCCTGCTCGGCCTCGCCCTGGTCGGCGGGGCCCTGGGCGTCGACGGGTCCGACGCCGGCTGGTTCGGGCCCGACACCCCCGGCTGGCAGGCGGCGTGGTTCCTCGGTCTCGCCGTCGCCGTCTCCGCGTTTCCGGTGCTGGCCCGCATCCTGGAGGAGACCGGCGCCACCCGGACCACGGTGGGGACCGTGGCGCTGGCCTGCGCGGCCACCGACGACGCGGTGGCCTGGATGATGCTCGCGGCCCTGATGGCGACCGCCGGCGCGGCCGCCCACCTGGGGGTCCTCGCCGTCGCGGGCGGACTGGCCTACGTGGCGGTGCTGGTCGCCCTGCGCCCGTTGCTGCGGCGCCTCGCCCGCTGGGCCACCGAGGGCGGCGACACGCTGCGCCCGGCGGCGTTGGGATCGGTCCTGGTGCTGCTCACCGCCTGCGCCGCCACCACCGAGGCGATCGGCCTGCACGCCGTCTTCGGCGCCTTCGTCTGCGGGCTGGTCATGCCCCGGGAGCTGACCGCCCACCTCACCGGGCGGATCGCGCCGCTGACCACCACGCTGCTGCTGCCGCTCTTCTTCGCCTCGGCCGGCCTGCGCATCGTCACCGACACCCTGCTGGACCCGCGCGGTTGGCTGGTGCTGGTCGCGGTGGTGCTGGTCGCGGTGCTCAGCAAGGGCGGGGTGAGCGCGCTGGTCGCCCGCTGGTCCGGGTTGAGCTGGTCGCAGTCCGCGTCGGTCGGGGCGTTGCTCAACGCCCGCGGCCTGATGGAGCTGGTGCTGATCGACGTCGCGCTGCGCGCCGGGCTGATCGGGCCGAAGCTCTACACCGTGCTGGCACTGATGACCATGGTGACCACCTTCGCGGCGGCCCCGGTCTTCACCCTGACCCGCCGCCACTGGCCCGCGGCGACCGCGCCGGTGCCCGTCGACCGGGTGCCGGCGGGCTGAGGCCGCCGCCGCGCCGCGGCCCGATCGGTCCGGTCCGCCACCCGGCGGCGTGGCGCGGCCGGTGTCACCGGCCGCGCAACGCCACCAGGTCGACCTTGTCGTGGGCGGTACGCGGCAACGCCGGCATCCGGCGGATCCGGCTCGGCACCAGGTGGGCGGGGAGGCATCCGGCGACGTGGGCCCGTACCTGCTCCGGCGCGAGGTCGACGCCGGAGCGCGGCACGTAGTAGGCGACCAACTGGAGCTCGCCGAGCTGGTTGGGCTCGGCGAGCACCGCGCACTGGGCGACCGCCGGGTGAGCCGCGATCACCGCCTCCGGCTCGCCCAGCTCCACCCGGAACCCGCGCAACTGCACCTGACGGTCGCGGCGACCCAGGTAGTGCAGCCGGCCCTCGGCGTCCTGCCGCGCCCAGTCACCGCTGCGGTAGTACCGCTGCCCGGCCAGGGTGACGAACCGTTGCCCGGTCAGCTCCGCCCGCCCCAGGTAGCCGTACGACACCGAGGCTCCGGTCACCAGCATCTCACCCGGCTCGCCGGCCGGCACCGGGCGCAACCGCTCGTCGACCAGCAGCACCCGCAGGTGCGGCAGCGGCCGGCCGATCGGCGTGGCGCCCGGCAGCGTCCCGGTGTCGTCCTCCAGCGCGGCGAACGTGACGTGCACCGTGGTCTCGGTGATGCCGTACATGTTGACGAGCGTGGCGGCCGGGGCGACGCCCAGCTCCCGCCAGGCCCGTACCGCGCCGGTGTTGAGGGCCTCGCCGCCGAAGACCACGTAGCGCAGCTCGGGCAGCGCGATCGGGTGGGCCTCCAGCTCGGCGACCAGGTGCCCGAACGCGGTGGGCACCTGGCTGAGCACGGTCACCCCCTCGTCGGCCAGCAGCTCACCGAACGCACGCGGATCCGCGGCGACCCACGGCGGTACGACCACCACCCGCCCACCGTGCAGCAGCGCCCCCCACAGCTCCCAGACGCTGAAGTCGAAGCTGTGCGAGTGGAACATCGTCCACACGTCGGCGGCGGAGAAGGTGAACCGCTCGGCGCAGGCGTCCATCAGCGCGCACACGTGCGCGTCGCCGACCACCACGCCCTTGGGCGTGCCGGTCGAGCCGGACGTGTAGATGACGTACGCGGTGCCGGGCGGCACCGGGCGCGGCGGGCCGCCACCGGTGCGTACCACCACCGGCCGCCCGGTGCCCGGCTCGACCTGCACCACGGTGTCGATCCCGGCGTCGCCGGCGATGTGCTCCTGCCGGGACGCGGGATAGGCCGGGTCGATCGGCACGTACCCGCAGCCGTGCTCCAGGATGCCGAGGATCGCCACCACCACCTCGGCGCAGCGGGGCATCCGCAGACCCACCAGGGTGCCCGGCGGCACCCCGGCGTCGGCGAGTTGGCGCCGCACCTCGGCCGCCGCGGCGGCCAACTCGTCATAGCGCAGCTCCCGGTCCCCGTCCACCACGGCGACCGCGTCCGGGTCGCGGGCGACCTGTGCGGCGAAGCGCCGCGCCAGCGTCAGCACGGCACGGCCGAGCGTCGCGCCGGCGTCACCGCGATGGTGCCCACCATCGGCGCGGTCGGCCGGGTGAACAGGACGTCCAGGCTGCCGTCGGCGTCGTCGGCCCAGCCGATCGTCACCGCGTACCCGGCGTCCTCACCGAGCACCGCGAGGTCCTCCGGATCGACGGCCCGGCGGTCGTCGTCCAGCCGCCGCCGGCACGTCGCGACGGGCAGACCGGCGGCGAGGGCGGCCGCCGCGGACACCTCGGTGGCGAGGCGGGCGTTGGCGAGGCCGGTGACCCGGACGGCCGGCACGCCGGCGGCCAGCGCCGCCGGCAACCCGGCCAGGTCGCACGACACCGGGGGAGTGCCGGGTCGGGCCGGTGCGGCGGTGTGCAGCAGCACGTCGTAGCGGTGCCGGGTCAGCTCGTTGTGGAACCGGCCCCGCTTCACCTGGACGTCGACGCCCGCCACACCGTTGAGGCGCGCCGGGGCGTCGGCGAAGAAGCCGGGATCCACCAGCAACTCCTTGTCCAGCGCGACGGCGCGGTTGACGTCGGCGCGCAGCCGCGCCGGGTCGTCGTCGGGTTCGGCGCGCAGCAGCCGCACCGCGGCCTGCATGGTGAAGGCCAGGCGGGCGTTGCGGACGTCGCCCACGAATATCGCGCCGCCGGGACGCAGCAGCGGAACGACCCGGGCCAGGACGGCGTCGAGGTAGTCCAGGGTGGGGAAGTACTGCACCACCGAGTTGAGCACCACCACGTCGAAGGACGCGTGCGGCAGACCCGTCACGTCGTGGGCGGCCTGGTGGCGCAGGACCACCCGGTCGGCGAGGTCCGGGCGCGCGGCGGTCTGCTCGGCCAGGCGGCGGACCGCCGTGCCGGACAGGTCGGTCGCCCAGTACGACTGGCACTCTCGGGCCAGCCGGCCCAGCAGCAACCCGCTGCCGGCCCCGATCTCGAGCACCCGTTCCGGGCGCAGGGCGCGAATCCGGTCGACGGTGGCCTGCTGCCATTCGCGCATCTCCGGAAGCGGGATGGGCTGCCCGGTGTAGCTGCTGTTCCAGCCGGAGAAGTCGCCGCCGAGTCCGTCGGCGGGCACCGCGTACAGCTGGTCGTAGATCGACTCCCAGTCCCGGACCACGGCGGCGTCACCGACGTCCACCGGGGGGACCGACCCGGCAGCCGCGCGGCCCACCAGGTCGACACCGCCCTCCGCGCGCCGCCGCCCCAGGTCCCCGGTGCGCCGCAGCCGGATGCCGAACGGGTCGACCACCACCCCGGACGGCAGGGGGCCGCCGGGCTCGACGGCCGGGACCGACTCACCGCCCAGGTAGAGCTCGCCCACGTCCCCGGCCGGAGTGGGGTGCAGGTCGGGGTCCAGCAGGCGCAGCGTGGTGCCGGGCAACGGCAGGCCCACCGGCAGCACGTCCGGCAGCGGCGCCCCGGCCGGCAGGCGCAGCGCCGCACAGCCCAGGGCGCCGTCGGCGGGGGCGTACTCCCAGGTCAGTGCGGCGCCCGGATGCCGCCGGCGCCACCGGGCCACCTCGTCGCGCGGCACCCTCGGCCCGGTGAGCACGAGTTCGCCGGTGGGGGAGGCCTCGTCGGGCAGGGCGGTCAGCGCCGCCAGGCCGTCCGGGGTGAGCTTGGCGAAGGTGGGCCGCCAGCCGGACCAGGCGGCGTCCTCCAGCTCGCCGAGTTGCACGCAGCCACCGGCGAACAGCGGCACCAGCAGCGCGGTCAGTTCGGCGGCGGTGCCCGGCAGCGTCGGCAGCACGGCGACGCCGGCCGCGGCGGGGTACGCCGGCAGTGCCCACCGCAGGTAGGCGCGCAACGCCCGCGCGCCGAGGGCGGTGCCGTCGCCGACCAGCACGTCGTCGTCGAGGGCGCCGCCGAGCGCGACGCGCAGACCGTCGACCGGAGGCGGGTCGACCGGCGCGGTGCCGAACGGCAGCACCGCGACGGTGCCCGCCGGGACGGCGCCGGGGTCGGCGGCGAGCACACCGGACAGTGCGGCGGTCGGCGCGGCGCCGACGTCGAGGCGGGTGTAGGCGGCCCCGACCCGCAGCGTGGCGAGCAGCGCGGCCACCGCCCCGCCGTCGTCGTCGGCGGCGGCGACGATGCCGACCAGAGCGCCCGGGCCGACGCCCCGGGCCCGCAGTGCGTCGGCGAGCTGTCGCGTCCAGCCCTCGAGCCGGCCGTGGGTCACGGTCCCGGCGTCGGTGACGAGGGCGGGACGCTCGGGACATGCGGACGCGACGGTGAGGCAGCCGGACTCCGTCATCGTGCTCACCCCCGCACCGACGTGACGTTCGAGAGCCCGGCCGGCGCGCCGGCCGCGGATGGGGCCGGTACGTGGCCGATGGCGACGAAGTGGTCCAGGCACCGTCCGATGAACTCTCGCCCGACCTCGGGGGCGGACACGTCGTCACCGAGCACCGCGCGTGCCCGGGCGGTGTCGTAGAGCGGCTCCCGCCATCCGTCGGCGTTGGCCCGCACCCACGGGCCGAGCACCGAGAGCACCAGGTCCCACCGGCCGTCCGGGTCGCGCCGGGACAGCCGGACCAGTTCGGCGTACCACTGCTCCAGCGGCACCCCGGCGACCTGGTAGCCGCGGTCGGACAGGGCGCCGGCGAGCTCGGCGAAGGTGAACGGCGCCGCCGCGGTCAGGTGGTACGCCTGCCCGAGCGCGTCCCGGCGGCGGGCGAGCGCGGCGATGCCGGCCGCCACGTGCTCGACCGTCGAGACCGGCAGCGCGATGTCGCTCTCCGGGACGAGGCCCAGGGCGACGCAACCCCGCACGATGTCGCTGACCACGTCGCCGACCTTCCACCGGCCGGTCGCCGGACTGCCGACCAGCCGGGCCGCCCGGGTGAGCACCACCGGCACGCCCCGGGCCGCGGCCTCACCGACGACGCGGTCGGCCACCCACTGCGACTGGATGTAGCCGTTGTAGAGGTGTGGCGGCGGGGTGTCGACGAAGACCTCCCGACCGGAGCGCTCGTCGTCGCCGAGGTCGGTGACCTCCGCCGGCGACACGTAGTGCACCGGGACGGCTCCCGCGCTGCCCGACGTGGCCAGTCGCAGCACCTCCCGGGTGCCGTCCACGTTGGTCGGCCGGACCCGCCGGTAGGGCGGCAGGATGTTCACCACCGCGCCCAGATGGTAGATCTCGTCGAGGTCGTCGGCGAGCGCCCCGAAGGCGTCCGGGCTGAGACCGAGGCGCGGTTGCGACAGGTTCCCGGGCAGCACCTCGATCCGGGCGTCGAACCCGTCGTCCCAACGGCCGGCGGCGGTCAGTGCCTCCCGTACCCGGCGGCGACCGTCGGCCGGGTCCAGCGAGCGGACCAGGCAGACCACGGTGGCGGGCGTGTCGCGCAGCAGCCGTTCCAGCAGGGCGCTACCCAGGTAGCCGGTGCCGCCGGTGAGCAGCACCCGCCGCGGCTCGGCCGCCCACCGCACCTGCCCCCGGCCGGTGATCGCCGGGTCCAGCACGGCCTCCCGGACCACGTCGACGTGGCCGCGCGGGTCGCGGGCACGGTCGTCGGCGACGCCACCGGCCTCGATCAGCGCCGCCAGGCGGGCCACGGTCGGCCCGGCGAACAGCGCCTGCAACGGCAACAGGGTCCGCCACTCGTCGTGGATCCGGTTGGCCGCACGGGTGCCGAGCAGCGAGTGCAGGCCCAGCTCGACCAGGTTGTCGTCGCGACCGACGTGCGCCAACTGGAGCAGGTCGGCGAAGAGGGCGCTCAGGGCCGCCTCGGTCTCCGTCCCGGCGGCCGGGGCAAACGCGGCCGGCGCGGCGGCCGGCTGCGCCGTCGGGGCGGCGGCCGGCCGCGCCGGTGCGACCGCGTCCGGGATGTCGCCGAGGCGCGCCGGGTCGTCGCGCACGAGGGCGGCGAGCACGTCGTGTACGCCGGCGACCAGCGCCCGCGCCCGGACCGGGTCGACGCGCCGACGGTCGTGGATGAGGTGCAGCGGCAGGTCGTCGCCCGGAAGCACCATCAGCACCAGGGGCGTGTGCGGGCGCGTGTGCAGCTGGAAGCCCTCCAGGCCCAGCCCCTCATCGCCCAGTGTGAACGGCGGCAACGGCATGTTCTGGAAGCCGACGATGCTCTCGAAGAGGTCGGCGCCGGCGGGTGCGCTGCTCCACCGCTGGATGTCGGCCAGCCCGGTGGCGGCGTTGTCGCGGACGGCGATGATGTCGTCCTGGATGGCCCGCAGCCAGGCCACCACCGGGCGGTCCGGTTCCAGCGTGCTGCGTACCGGCACGGTGCCGACCAGACAGCCGACCATCGACTCCGCGCCGGGCAGGTCGGCGGGACGGTGGGCGAAGGTGGTGCCGACGGCGACGTCGGCGCAGCCGGTGGCCCGCCCCAGCACCAGCGTCCACGCCCCCTGCACCAGGGTGTGCAGGGAGAGCCGGTGCCGCTGCGAGTACGCGCGCAATTCGGCGGCGAGGTCGCCGAGGGACTCATCGACCCAGTCGAAGGCGGTGTCGCCGGCCGGGGCGGCGTCGGCGTCCAGGCGCAGCGGTGCCGGCTGGTAGCCGGCCAGGTAGCGGCGCCAGAACGGCCCGGCCGCCTCCGGGTCCTGCCGCTTCCACCAGGCCACGTAGTCGCGGAAGCGTCCCGGCGCCAGCAGCACCGGCTCCCGGCCCCGCACGTACGCCTTGTAGGCCGCGGTGAAGTCGGACATCATCAGGCCGACCGACCACCCGTCCACCACCAGGTGCGACAGGCGCAGCGCGATCTGGAAGCGGTCGTCGGCGAGCAGGCACAACCCGACCCGCATGATCGGCGGAGTCTCCAGGTCGAAGCCGCGCCGCCGCTCGTCGCGCAGCAGCTCGTCGAGCAGCCGCCGCTGCTCGGCGACGGGCAGGTCCCGCCAGTCGTGGGTCTCGCGCGGCAGCGCCGCCCGGGTGTGCACCGCCTGCACCGGCTTGGCGATGCCGTCCCAGCGGAACGCGGTGCGCAGTGCCGGGTGGCGGTCCACCACCAGCTGCCAGGCCCGCCAGAACGCCTCCTGGTCCGGGCTGCCGGTGAGGGTGAGCACGGTCTGCTCGACGTAGAAGCCCTCGTCGGGTGCGTACAGGTGGTGGAAGAGCATGCCCTGCTGCATCGGGGTCAGCTCGTAGACGTCGTCCAGGTTGGTACGGCTCATGCCCGCCTCCGTAGCGGTGTCGGGCCGGCGATCGGGGCTAGCGTGCCGGCCAGGCGCGACAGCAGCTCGTCCCGCGCGGTGCGCAGGAAGAAGTGGCCGCCGGGGAACATCTGAAGGGCGAACGGGCCGGTCGTGCAGCCCGTCCAGGCGGTGAGCGCGTCGGGGGTGACCCCGACGTCGTCGAAGCCGCCGAACGCGGTGACCGGGCAGCTGACCGGCAGCCCGCGGTAGGAGTAGTCGTCCACCACGGTGAAGTCGGCCCGCAGCACCGGCAGCAGGATCTCCATCAGCGCGTCGTGCGCCAAGACCTCCGGCGGTGTGCCGCCGAGGGAGCGGATGTGGTCGCGGAAGCGGTCGTCGGGCAGCGCCGACACCGGCGGCTCGACCCGGGGTACGCCGGGCGCGCGCATCGCCGCCACGAACAGGTGCTCCGCGACCAGCCCGTAGTAGTGCTCCAGCCGCCGGCACAGCTCGAAGGCGAGCAGCGACCCGTAGCTGTAGCCGAGCACCGCGAAGCGTTGCCCCGGCCGGGACAGCACCGCGCCCAGCAGCTCGGCGACCAGGGGCTCCAGCCGGTCGACCGGGTCCTCGTGGAAACGCAGGCCGCGCCCGGGCAGCTCCAGCGCCTCGATGGTGACGCCGGCCGGAAGACTGTCCGCCCAGTCGGCGAACACCCGCGCGGAGCCGCCGGCGTACGGCAGGCAGTAGAGGGTCAGCGGGCTCACCACGGCCGCTCACCGCCCGCGCCGACCAGGATCGCGCCGATGGTCCGGAACTGGATGTTGGACGTACCCTCGTAGATCTTGCCGACCTTGGCGTCCCGGTACAGCTTCTCCACCGGGTGAGCGGTGGTGAACCCGTTGCCGCCCAACGTCTCCACCGCCTGCGACGCGGCGCGCTCGGCCACCTCGGACGCCAGGTACTTGGCCATCGCGCTGACCCGCAGGCGGTCGGTGGCGGTGCCGTGGTGCAGCACCCGCACCGCGTCGTAGAGCAGGACGCGGGCCGCCTCCAGCTCGGCGGCGAGCCGCGCCAGCGGGAACAGCACCCCCTGGTACGACACGATCGCCTCGCCGAACTGCTCGCGCCGCTGCGCATAGGTCAGCGCCTCGTGCAGCGCCCCGCGGGCCAGCCCGACGAGCTGCGCCGCGATGCCCAGCTTGCCGATGTTGAGCGTCTCCATCGCCAGCAGGTCGGCGGCGCCCACCCGGCCCAGCACGTTCTCCCGCCCCACCGGCACCCCGTCGAGCCGTACGTCGCAGGTGGAGCTGGCCCGGATGCCGAGCTTGGCCTTCGGCGGACCGACGGTCAGCCCCGGCGAGTCGCGGTCCACCAGGAACGCGGTCAGCCCGCCGGACGCGCCGTCGACCCGCGCGAACACCAGGAACAGGCCGGCCTCGGCGGCGCTGGTCGTCCAGCACTTGCGTCCGTGCAGGAGGTATCCCCGGCCGTCGGCCTCGGCGCGGGTGGAGAGCGCGAAGGCGTCGCTGCCGGCCTGCTCCTCGGAGATCGCGTACGCGCCGGCCAGGCCGGTCGCCAGACGGGGCAGGTAACGGCGTTTCTGGTCGCCGGTGCCGTGGCGCAGCACCGCGCTGGCCACCAGGGCGTTCTGCACGTCGACGAAGACCGCCACGGCCGGGTCGACGGCGGCCAGTTCCTCGATCGCGATGAGCACCGCGAGCAGGTCGTGGCCGGCGCCGCCATACGCCCGGGGGACCTCGATGCCCATCAGGCCCGCCGGCACCAGCTTCTTGAGCAGGGTCGGGTCGAGCGCCGACGCGGCGTCCATCTCCCCCACCAGGGGGCGTACCTCGGTCTCGGCGAAGTCGCGGACCGCGTCCCGCCAGGCGGCGTGCCGCTCGGACAGCGCGGTGACCGGCAGGCCGATCGTCTCGGTGGTCGTCACAGCTCCTCCATGTCGTCGAGCACCGCGGCCAGGTCGTCGGCGCCGAGGTCGGCGAGCGGGAAGTCACCGGCCGAGACCTGGCCCGCCCCCTGGTCGCCGCTGTGCGTGGCGATGTCGCGCAGGGCGGTCTCGAAGGCGTCCGCCAGGCTCGGCAGGTCGACCGCCGGGTCGGTGCTGCTCCAGTGGATGTGCAGGCCACCGGCGTAGTCGACGACGGTGAGCCGGACGGCCGCGCCGAGGCTGTCCCGCTCCCAGCGGGGCCAGGGCGCGGGATTGCCGGGTGGCAGCAGCCGGGCCAGTCGCGACCCCTCGCCGAAGCGCTCCAGCACGTGCAGGGCGAACCGGGCCGGCCCGTACGCTCCGCCGGTGCTGGAGCGGGTCCAGTCCTTGACCGCCGGCAGCAGCACGGCCAGGTCGTCGGTGTCCGCGCGGAGCGCGCCGGGCACCTCGGCGACGGACAGGAACGCGCCCACCGTGCGGGAGGTGTCCACCGTGCCGTCGTCCCGCCGATCGCTCACCACCAGCACCGGGCCGTCCAGACCGGTGCGCCCGGCGGCCCGGGTGAGCGCCGCCAGGGCGGTCTCGGTCAGGCTCAGCCGGTAGCCGCGTCGGGTCGCGTCGGTGAGCCGCTCGGTCTCGTCGGCGCTGAGCTGGCTCACCGCGTGGTGCGGGGGCCCCTCCGGTGCCGCGGCCGGCTCGACGGCCACGACCGCGGCACCGGCCGCCTGCGGGGACTGCTCGACCCACCGGGTGAACGGGTCGGTCGGCGGGGCCAGTACGACGTTGTCGCCGTTGCGCAGCTGCTGGGTGATGCTCAGGAACTCGGAGACCACGACCTCCCACGAGCCGGCGTCGACCACCAGCTCCGAGGCGAGCAGGGTGAGCACCCGGCCGTCCGCGCCGAGGTCGAACAGGGCGGCGGCGAAGACCGTCCCGCGTTCGACGTCGAGTTCCTCGCGCATCTCGTCGGCCATCTGGGCGACCGCCTCGGCCCGTACCTCGGCCGGCAGCGCGCCCAGTTCGATCACCGGCAGGTGGGCGGAGAACTCGTCGGCCGGCACCGCCGCCTGGCACCAGCCGTCGTCACCGGTCACCGCGAAGCGGGTACGCAGTGCCGGGTGCCGGCTGATGATCTGGCGGACCGCCTCGCGAGCGGCGTCGACGCACAGCTCCGGCTCGACGTGGAGGTCGACCCGGTGGGCTCCGGCCGGCAGGCCGGGCGCGGCCACCGCGAGCAGGCGTGACTGGAACGCGGTGACCGGTGTCAGGGCGACCTGGCCGCCCGGGGTGGTCGCCACGGCGCCGCGCGCCTCCAGCCGTTCGGCCAGGTCCACGATGGACTGCGCCTCGAAGAGGTCCTGGAGCCGCAGGTCGATGCCCTGGTCGTTGACCTGGCTGATGATCCGCACACCGATGATCGAGTCGCCACCGAGCTGGAAGAAGTTCGCCCACGGGTCGACCTCGTCGACGCCGATGGCGTGCGCCGCGATCTGGCACAGCCGTACCGCCAGCGGCGTCAGCTCGCCCCGTTCCCGCTCGACCGCGACCACCCCGGGTTCGGGGAGGTTGTTGCGGTCGATTTTGCCGTTGGGGGTGAGGGGGAGTGTGTCGAGGATGGTGATGGTGGTGGGGATCATGTAGGGGGGTAGGTGGGTGGCGGCGTGGGTGCGGATGGTGTCGGTGAGGTGTGGGTCGTGGTGGTGTTCGGGGTTGGTGATGATGTAGGCGGTGAGGCGGCGGTGGTGGCGGTCGCCGGTGGCGGTGGCGATGGCGGTTTCGACGGCGGGGTGGGTGGTGAGGGTGTGTTCGATGTCGCCGAGTTCGATGCGGTGGCCGCCGATTTTGACTTGGTGGTCGGTGCGGCCGGCGAATTCGATGGTGCCGTCGGGTAGGCGTCGGCCGAGGTCGCCGGTGCGGTAGAGGCGTTGGCCGGTGGTGGGGTGGGTGATGAAGGCGTTGGCGGTTTTGTGGGGGTCGTTGTGGTAGCCGTTGGCGAGGCCGGTGCCGCCGATGTGGAGGTGGCCGGTGACCCAGGTGGGGCATTCTTGGTGGCGGTCGTTGAGGACGTGGAAGGTTTGGTTGGTCATGGGTCGGCCGTAGGGGATGGAGTCCCAGGTGGGGTCGACGTGGTCGATGTCGTGCAGGATTGACCAGATGGCGGCTTCGGTGGCGCCGCCGAGGCTGGTGGTTTTGGCGTGTGGGGCGATGGTGGTGATGCGGTGGGGTAGGTCGGTGGGGATCCAGTCGCCGGAGAGTAGGACGCGGCGGAGGGTGGGTGTGGTGTGGCCGGTGGCTTCGAGGTGTTCGACGAGCATGGCCATGAGGGCGGGTACGGAGTTCCAGAGGGTGATGTGGTGTTGGGTGATGAGGTGGTGCCAGCGGGCGGGGTCGCGGTTGGCGTCGGGTTCGGGTAGGACGAGGGTGGCGCCGGTGGCGAGGGCGCCGAAGATGTCCCAGACGGAGAGGTCGAAGGACAGGGCGGACAGGCCGAGGACGGCGTCGTTGGCGGTGACGTGGTAGCGGTTGTTGACGTCGACGCAGGTGTTGACGGCGGCGCGGTGGCAGATGGCGACGCCTTTGGGTCGGCCGGTGGAGCCGGAGGTGTAGATGATGTAGGCCAGGTCGTCGGGTTGGACCTGGGTGGCTACGGCGGGTGGGGTGTCGGCGACGGCGGTGTCGTCGTCGGCGTTGACGACCAGGATCGGTAGGCCCGAGCCGGGGTGGCCGGACGTGCCCGCGCGGACCAGGACGGCGGTGCATTCGGCGTGGGTGAGGACGTATTCCTGCCGGTCGGGTGGGGTTGAGGGGTCGACCGGTACGTAGGCGGCGCCGGCGAGTCCGGCGGCGAGGACGGCGATGATCTGTTCGACGGATTTGTCGATGATCACGGCGACCTGGTCGCCGCGGGTGACGCCGGCTTCGACGAGGCGGTGGGCGGTGAACGACGCCCTGCTGAGCAGTTGTCCGAAGGTCAGGTGTCGGCCGGAGGCGACCACGGCCAGGTCGTCGGGGTGGGCGGTGGCGTGTTCGACCAGTCGGGTCCACAGCAGTCCGGAGGGTATCGGCGCCTGGGTGGCGTTCACCCCGGCGACCAGCTCGGCCAGCCCGGCGGGAGACACCTCGGCAGGGCCGGTCCAACCCGTGCCGGAACCGAGCCGGTTGAGCACGTCGACGAAACCGGCGAACATCTGCTCCACCAACCCGTCCGGAAACAACTCGTCCACGCTGGGCCAGCCGACCACCAGGCCGGCCTCCACCTCCAGTGCCGCGGCGTCGATCCACACCTGCGGGGTCTGGATCACCTGGTGTTCCAACCGGCCCAGCCAGTCCACCATGGACGACTCGTTGGCCTCGCTCTCGTTGACCAGGGTGCTGGTGAACACCGCCGGCATCATCGCCGCGTCGGTGCCGCCGCGCTGGCGGGCCAGCTCGCGCAGGATGTCGACGCCGTTGACGTAGCGGTACTCCAGGTCCTCCCAGTTCTGCTCCTGCAACCGGCGGGCCACCCCCAGGATGGAATCGTCCTCGACCAGGTCGACCGGCAACAGCGTGAAGGACGCGAACCCGCCGACCAGGCGCTCGACGTCGGGGTGGACGGGCAGCCGGATGTTGGTGGTCACGTTGAGCGTGAACCGACCCGAGCGGGTCCACCCGCCCAGCACGCACGCGTACGCGGCCAGCAGCACCGCCGACGGGGTGACACCGTGCGTGGCGGCCTCCCGCTTGACGGTGTCCCACACCGGGGCCGGGATCAGCGCGCTGCGGGGCACGAACTTCGGCTCCCGCACCAGCTCCGGCGACGTGGCCAGCGGCAGCTCCGGCGGCGCGGGCAGGGTGGCCACCCGCTCGCGCCAGTAGTCCATCGACCGGCGGTAGAGCGAGGTCTCCTTGAGCTTCTCCGCGGCCAGCCGGTAGTCCCGGAAGGAGATGCCCAGCTCGGGCAACTCCTCGGCCGGCCGCTCGTAGTAGGCGCGCCAGTCCGCGAGCAGGATCCGGATGCTGCCCATGTCGGCCATCATCAGCTCGAAGCTGAGGAACAGCCGGGTACACCCGCCCGGCAGTCGCACCACCCGGATCTCGAACAGCGGCCACGCGTCCTCGGGCCGCATCTCGTGTGACATCGCCTCGCGCATCTCGGCGAGCCGGACCTCGACCACCTCCGGCGTCTCGTCGCGCAGGTCGACCACGGGGAAGTCGTACCGGGTGACCTCCGGCAGCACCCGCTGGTGACCGTCGCGGGTGAACACGGCCCGCAGCATGGCGTGCCGGGCCAGCACCCGGTTCCACGCCTGGTTGAGCCGTTCGACGTCGAGGTCGTCCCGGTCCACCTCCCAGTACATGTGCGCGCCGACGTTGCCCATGCTGAAGTTGCCCATCCGGCCGATCCACTGGGCCTGCTGGATCTCGCTGAGACCGAACGGCTCGTGCAGGTTCGCCCAGTCCGGCTCCGCCACCGGCATCTCGTCGTCGACCACCGGCGCGGGCGCGGCCGTGGCCGTGGCTGGCGCGGCCGCGGGCAGCAGCTCGGCGACCACCTCGGCGAGCGCGGCCACGGTCGACGCCTTGACCAGGCGGCGCAGCGGCACCTGCACACCGAGGTCCTGCTGGATCCGGGTGACCACCTTGGTGGCGAGCAGCGAGTGGCCGCCCAACTCCACGAAGATGTCGTCGACGCCGATCGGCGCCACCCCGAGCAGGTCCTGCCAGATGACCGCGATCCGCCGCTCGACGTCGGTCCGCGGAGCCAGGTAGACGGTGGTCAGCGCCGGACGGGTCTCGGCCGCGCCGAAGTCGATGTCGTCCGGCTCCTCGACCACCATCCCGGGTGCGGTGCCGCCGGTGACGGTGGGTGCCTCGACGAAGTAGCGCCGGCGCTCGAAGGGGTAGGTCGGCAGGGCGACCCGGCGGCGGCGCGCGCCGTCGTGTACCCCGTCCCAGTCGATCTCCACGCCGCCCAGCCAGAGCCGGCCGACGGCCTCCAGGGCCGCCGCCTCGTCGGAGCCGTCGGCGTCCGGGGCGCGCATGGTGGGCACGGCCAGCACGCCGCGCGCGTCGGGTGCCAGCCGGGCCAGCGTGCACAGGGTGGTGCCGGGGCCGACCTCCACCAGCACGCCGGTGCCCTGCTCGCGCAGGCGCACCATCCCGTCGGCGAACCGGACCGGCTCGCGCAGCTGGCCACTCCAGTACTCCGGGCTGGTGGCGTCCGTGCCGGTCAGCCAGGTGCCGGTGCGCCCGGAGAGGATCGGCGCGGTGGGCACCGCCGGCGCCGCGGCGGCCACCGCGGCGGCGAACGGGCCGACGACCGCGTCCATCATCCGCGAGTGGAACGCGTGCGAGGTGTGCAGCATCCGGTGCCCGACACCCTCGGCCTCCAGCGTGGCCGCGAAGGCTCGTACGTCGTCCCGGCTGCCCGCCACCACGCAGACCTCGGGCGCGTTGAACGCCGCGACGTCCAGGCCCGCCGGCACCCGACCCGCCAGGGCCTCCGGGGAGAGCGCGACCGACAGCATCGCGCCGGCCGGCTGGGCCCCCATCAGCCGGCCCCGCTCGGCCACCAGCCGGACCGCCTCCTCCGGCTCGAACACGCCGGCCAGGGTGGCGGCGGTGAACTCGCCGACGCTGTGACCGATCGTCGCGTCGCGGCGCACCCCCCACGAGGTGAGGAGACGGGCCATCGCGTACTCGACGGTGAACAGCGCCGGCTGGGCGACCGCCGTGTCCGACAGCCGGGTCCGGGCGGCCCGGTCGGCCGGGTCCGCGGCGACCAGCAGGTCGCGCAGGTCGAAACCGAGCGCCGGCACCAGCACCTCGGCGCAGCGGTCCACCTCGGCGCGGAACACCGGCTCGGTGCGGTAGAGCCCGGCGCCCATGCCCGGATACTGGCTGCCCTGCCCCGGAAAGAGCCAGGCCACCTCGGGCTCCTCGGCGGACGCCCGGCCGGAGAGGGTACGCGGACCCGCGCCGTCGCCGAGCGCACCGGCGGCGGTGCGTACGTCTTCCACCACGACCGCTCGCCGGTGCGCGAAGTGGGTCCGCCCGGTCTGCAACGTCCAGGCCGCGTCCGCGACGTCGAGCAGCTCCGGCGCGTCGTCGGGCGCGTCGGCGTCGGCGAAGGCACCGGCCAGCCGGGCGGTCGCCGCGTCCAGCGCGGCGGCGCTGCGCGCGGATACCACGATCAGGTGGCGGTCTCGGCGGGCGCCGGAGAGGTCCCGGGCCGGCGGCTCCTCCAGGATCGCGTGCACGTTGGTGCCGCCGAACCCGAAGGAGCTGACCCCGATGCGTCGCGGATCGCCGTTGGCCTTCCACGGCTGGAGCTCCGCGTTCACCCGGAACGGCGTCGCCGCGAAGTCGATCTCCGGGTTGGGCGCGGTGTAGTTGACGTTCGGCACCAGCTCGCCGTGCTTGAGCTGGAGCACCGCCTTGATCAGCGAGGCGATGCCGGCGGCGCTGTCCAGGTGGCCGATGTTGCTCTTCACCGAGCTGACCGCACAGTAGCCACGCCGGTCGGTGTGCCGGCGGAAGACCTTGGTCAGCGCGGCGATCTCGATCGGGTCGCCGAGCGCGGTGCCGGTGCCGTGCGCCTCGATCGCCTTGATGCTCTCCGGGTGCACCCCGGCCAGTCCGATGGCCGCCGCCAGCACCCTCGCCTGACCCTGGATGCTCGGCGCCGTGTAGCCGACCTTCGCGGCGCCGTCGTTGTTCGCGGCGGTGGCCCGGATGACCGCGTCGATCCGGTCGCCGTCGGCGAGCGCGTCGTCCAGGCGGCGCAGCACCACCACGCCGGCGCCGCTGCCACTGACCGTGCCCCTCGCCTGCGCGTCGAACGGGCGGCAGTGCCCGTCCGGCGAGAGGATCATGCCCTCCTGGTAGAGGTAGCCCCGCGTCTGCGGGAACCGCACCGTCACGCCGCCGGCCAGCGCCAGGTCGCACTCGTCGGCCAGCAGCGCCTGACAGGCCTGGTGCACGGCGAGCAGCGAGGTGGAGCAGGCACTCTGTACGCAGACCGCCGGGCCGTCCAGGTCGAGCTTGTAGCTCAGCCGGCTGGCCAGATAGTCCTTGTCGTTGGCGACCAGCAGTTCCAGGCCGTCGGCGGATGCGTCCAGGCCGCGGCCGGGCAGCAGGTGGGCCAGCAGGTACGAGGACAGGCTGGCGCCCGCGTACACCCCGATCGAGCCGTCGTACGAACCCGGGGTGTGCCCGGCGTCCTCCAGCGCCTCCCACGCGCACTCGAGGAAGATGCGGTGCTGCGGGTCGAGCAGCGCCGCCTCCCGCGCGCTGTAGCCGAAGAACCGGGCGTCGAAGAGTTCGGCGTCCTCCAGCGCACCCCACGCCTTGACGAAGCGGGGGTCGGCCACCAGCTCCGGGGCCACGCCGGCGGCGAGCAGCTCCTCGTCGGTGAAGTGGCGGATGGACTCGACGCCGGCCCGCAGGTTGTGCCAGAAGCGGGTGACGTCGGGGGCCCCCGGGAATCGACCGGCCAGGCCGATCACGGCGATGTCGACGGTGTCGGTCCTCATGACCTTGTCTCCTCTTCCTGTCCGGACCGGACGACACGTCGCCGGGCTCGACGATTGCGTTGGCCACGGGCGAAGGCCGCGTCCAGGTCCGCGTCGCCGTCGTCGGTGCCGGTGAGGACCCCGGACAGGCGCCGCACGCTGGTGTGTTCGAAGAGCAGCGTGAGCGGGAAGTCGCGCCCGAGGGCGGTCCGCAGCTCACGGTGCAGTCGCAGGATCAGCACGGAATCGAGCCCGAGCTCGAAGAAGTTGGACCGCACGCAGACCTGCGGGGTGCCGAGGACCTGGCCGAGCTGGGTGGCCACGGTCCGCTCCAGCGGGGTACGGGGTGGCGTGTGGTCGGCCACCACGATCCCGGGTTCGGGGAGGTTGTTGCGGTCGATTTTGCCGTTGGGGGTGAGGGGGAGTGTGTCGAGGATGGTGATGGTGGTGGGGATCATGTAGGGGGGTAGGTGGGTGGCGGCGTGGGTGCGGATGGTGTCGGTGAGGTGTGGGTCGTGGTGGTGTTCGGGGTTGGTGATGATGTAGGCGGTGAGGCGGCGGTGGTGGCGGTCGCCGGTGGCGGTGGCGATGGCGGTTTCGACGGCGGGGTGGGTGGTGAGGGTGTGTTCGATGTCGCCGAGTTCGATGCGGTGGCCGCCGATTTTGACTTGGTGGTCGGTGCGGCCGGCGAATTCGATGGTGCCGTCGGGTAGGCGTCGGCCGAGGTCGCCGGTGCGGTAGAGGCGTTGGCCGGTGGTGGGGTGGGTGATGAAGGCGTTGGCGGTTTTGTGGGGGTCGTTGTGGTAGCCGTTGGCGAGGCCGGTGCCGCCGATGTGGAGGTGGCCGGTGACCCAGGTGGGGCATTCTTGGTGGCGGTCGTTGAGGACGTGGAAGGTTTGGTTGGTCATGGGTCGGCCGTAGGGGATGGAGTCCCAGGTGGGGTCGACGTGGTCGATGTCGTGCAGGATTGACCAGATGGCGGCTTCGGTGGCGCCGCCGAGGCTGGTGGTTTTGGCGTGTGGGGCGATGGTGGTGATGCGGTGGGGTAGGTCGGTGGGGATCCAGTCGCCGGAGAGTAGGACGCGGCGGAGGGTGGGTGTGGTGTGGCCGGTGGCTTCGAGGTGTTCGACGAGCATGGCCATGAGGGCGGGTACGGAGTTCCAGAGGGTGATGTGGTGTTGGGTGATGAGGTGGTGCCAGCGGGCGGGGTCGCGGTTGGCGTCGGGTTCGGGTAGGACGAGGGTGGCGCCGGTGGCGAGGGCGCCGAAGATGTCCCAGACGGAGAGGTCGAAGGACAGGGCGGACAGGCCGAGGACGGCGTCGTTGGCGGTGACGTGGTAGCGGTTGTTGACGTCGACGCAGGTGTTGACGGCGGCGCGGTGGCAGATGGCGACGCCTTTGGGTCGGCCGGTGGAGCCGGAGGTGTAGATGATGTAGGCCAGGTCGTCGGGTTGGACCTGGGTGGCTACGGCGGGTGGGGTGTCGGCGACGGCGGTGTCGTCGTCGGCGTTGACGACCAGGATCGGTAGGCCCGAGCCGGGGTGGCCGGACGTGCCGGCGCGGACCAGGACGGCGGTGCATTCGGCGTGGGTGAGGACGTATTCCTGCCGGTCGGGTGGGGTTGAGGGGTCGACCGGTACGTAGGCGGCGCCGGCGAGTCCGGCGGCGAGGACGGCGATGATCTGTTCGACGGATTTGTCGATGATCACGGCGACCTGGTCGCCGCGGGTGACGCCGGCTTCGACGAGGCGGTGGGCGGTGAACGACGCCCTGCTGAGCAGTTGTCCGAAGGTCAGGTGTCGGCCGGAGGCGACCACGGCCAGGTCGTCGGGGTGGGCGGTGGCGTGTTCGACCAGTCGGGTCCACAGCAGTCCGGAGGGTATCGGCGCCTGGGTGGCGTTCACCCCGGCGACCAGCTCGGCCAGCCCGGCGGGAGACACCTCGGCAGGGCCGGTCCAACCCGTGCCGGAACCGAGCCGGTTGAGCACGTCGACGAAACCGGCGAACATCTGCTCCACCAACCCGTCCGGAAACAACTCGTCGACGGCGTCCCAGCTCACCAGGGCCGCGCCGTCCTCCTCCCGGACCTGGTGGTCGATCCAGATCTGCGGGGTCTGCGACACCGAGAACGCGGTGTCGCCGAGCCACCGGGTGTGGATCTCACCGTTGTCCCGGCCGCTGGTGAACACCACCGGCACCGGCAGCGCCGCGCCGCGTCGGCGGGCCTGCTCCCGCAACACCTGTACGCCGCTGAAGTGCCGGTGCTCCAGGTCCCGCCACAGCTGGCGCTGGATCCGGATGGCCAGCTCGCCCAGGGCCGGCGAGCCGCCGAGATCGATTTCCAGCAGGGTGATCGAGGTGAAGTCGCCGACCACCGCGTCCACGTCGGGGTGCAGCGGCAGCCGGTTGAACAGCGTGGTGGCCACGCAGAACCGCGACGTGCCGCTCCACCGGCCCAGCGCCGACGCGTACGCGGCCAGCAGCACCGCCGACGGGGTGACACCGTGTGCCGCCGCGTCCCGCTTGATCCGTGACCAGGTCCCGGCGTCGATCCGGTGCTCGTGCCGGTGGAAGCGGGACCGGCGCAGCTCGGCCGCGGTCGGTGCCAACGGCAGGTCCGGCCCACCGGGGAGGGTGTCCAGGCGGTCCAACCAGTAGGCCCGGGAACGGGCGTAGCCGGGGCCGGCCTCCAGCGCGCGCGCGGCGAGCAGATAGTCGCGGAAGGACACCCCGATCTCGGGCAGGGTGGCGTCCGGGTCGAGATACCACCGACGCCACTCGTCGAACAGGATCTGCACGCTGCGGACGTCGCCGACCAGCAGATCAAATCCTATGTGGACTCGTGTGTGCCCGAGCGGGAGTCGGCTGATCCGCACGTCCAGCATCGGCCCGGTGTCCAGCGGCAGCACCTGGTGCGACATCTCCTCGCGTACCGCGGCGAGCGCCTCGTCGGCCTCGTCGAGCGAGGCGTCGCGCAGGTCGATCTCCCGCACCGGCACGGTGCCGGGCACCGCCAGGATCCGCTGGGTGCCGTCCGAGCCGATGACCGCGCGCAGCATCTCGTGCCGCTCGACCAACGCGCCCAGGGCCCGCACCAGGCGCGGCACGTCCAGCGACGCGGAGTCCAGCTCCGTGTACCAGTAGGTGGAGACGCCACCGAGCCGGGTGGCACCGCTGCGGCCGACCAGGTAGGCGTGTTGCAGGTCGGTCAGCGGAAACGGCTCGCCCCGGCGGTCCGGGTCCGCGACCAGGGCCGGCAGTACGGTGACCCCGGCCGGGTCGTCGGCCCGCGGGCCGGCCAGTCGGGCCGTCACCAGCCGGGCCAACTGGTCCACGGTGGATTCGGCGAACTCCTCCAACGGCAGGCGTACGGCCAGGTCGCGTTCGAGGTCACTCTGCACCTGAAGCGCCCGCAGCGAGTCGAGACCGAGCAGCGTGAGCGGGGTGCCCGGGGTGACGGCGGCGGCGTCGACGCCCGGGGTGGCGGCGATCCGCCGGCAGATCTCGGCACTGACCACCGGTGTCCGCATGGCCTCGGGCAACGCGTCGAGCAGGTCGCGCAACGGCGTGGAGCCGTCCGCCCGCCCGGTCCCGTCCGCCCGCGTCGCACCCGGTCCGGTCGGGCCCGTCGCGCACTCGACCGCGCCGGTATCGATCTCCACGACCGAGGTCGCCGGATCCTCGGCCGGCGCCGGCCGGTCCCGGGTCGGGGATGGCTCGACGGCGGTCCACCGGGCGAGTTCGGTCAGGTCACCCGCCGCGTACCCCCGCTTCGCGGCGTGCCGCTGCACCTTGCCGCTGGAGGTTCGCGGTAGCGTGCCGGCGCGCACCAGCACCACGGCGTGCACGGCCACGTCGAACTCGGCCGTCACCGCCTGCCGGATCGCCGCGACGATGCCGTCCACGTCCGGCTCGGTGGCGTCGCGGCGCACCTCGGCGACGACGAGCAGTTGCTCGCCGGCCTCGGTGTCCAGCCCGGCGGCGGCGGCCAACCCCGAGCGCAGTGCCGGGTGGCTGGTCACCGCGCACCGCTCGACGTCCTGCGGGTAGAGGTTGCGCCCGCGTACGATGATCATGTCTTTGATCCGGCCGGTCACGAACAGCTCGCCGTCGTGGACGAACCCCAGGTCTCCGGTGCGCAGGAACGGCCCCTCGCCGGTGGTGACCCGGGCCTGGAACGTCTCGTGGGTCTGCTCCGGTCGTCGCCAGTAACCCTGCGCGACGCTCGGTCCGCTCACCCACACCTCGCCGACCGCGCCGGCCGGCAGCAGCCGGCGGTCCGCGGCGTCCACCACGACCACGGACTGCGCCGGGTCGATGCCGGGGCCGACGCTGACCAGCCGTCGGCGGTCCGTCCCGTCCGTCGCCGGGGTGACCTCGCCGCGTTCCAGCGCGCTGGCACTCACGTCCAGCTCGGCCGGCGCGGTCCGGGTGATGGTCACCGCGAGCGTCGACTCCGCCAGCCCGTACCCCGAGCGGAACGCCTCGGGGCGGAAGCCGGAGCCGGCGAAGGCCTCGGCGAAGCGGCGCAGCGTCTCCACCCGGGTGGGCTCGGCGCCGGCCACCGCGCTGGTCCAGGTGGAGAGGTCCAGCCCGGCCCGCCGTTCCTCGTCGATCCGGTCGGTGCACAGGTTGTAGGCGAAGTCGGGGGCGAACGACGTGGTGCCGCCGTAGCGCGAGATGGCCTGCAGCCACTGGAACGGGTCGAGCGCGAACGTCGCGGGCGCCAGCAGCACCGCCTCGAACCCGCCGTGAACGGGTTGCAGCACGCCGGCGATCAGACCCATGTCGTGGTACGGCGGCAGCCAGCTGACCATCCGGTCGCCCGGGTGGTAGCCGAGGGCGTCGTGCAGTGTGCTCGCGTTGCGGAGCAGGTTGCCGTGGCTCACCATCACGCCGCGCGGGTCGCCGGTGGTGCCGGAGGTGTACTGGAGGAAGGCCAGCGAGTCGCCGTCGATCCGTGGCGGGCACCAGCCGGCGGCCTCGGCGGTCCCGACGGTGGCGGTGTCCAGCCACTCGAAGCCGACCAGCTCCTCCGCCTGGGTGAACCGGGCACTGGCGGCGGTGCTGATCCGGTCGGTGGTCAGCGCCAGGGCGGGGGCGGAGTCGCGGACCAGGCCGCGGATGCGCTCCAGACGCCGGGTGAAGTTGGGTGGATAGGCCGTCACGGCCACCACGCCGGCATAGAGACACCCGAAGAAACAGGCGATGTACTCCAGCGACGGCGGATGCAGGATCAGCACCCGGTCGCCGGGCGCGGCGTGTCGGCGTATCCGGGCGGCGATCGCCATGGCCCGCCGGTCCAGGGCCGCGAACGTCAGGCTCTCGCGTTCCAGGCCGTCACGGTCGAGAAAGAGGTACGCCCGCCGGTCCGGCTGCTCGCGGGCTCGGGTGCGGAGCAGGTCGACGACGGTGTGCGCGGACTCGGAGGCGTGCGTGCGCATGGGAACCCCACCTTCTGTGCGCTGGCGTTTGGCGACCGGGCACAGTGGAAATGTTGGTCAGACCGCAACCACTTCGAAATGCCCGGGCGGGGTGTCATCTCGGCTAGGACGGGGGTAGTCAGGTGGCTACGTCCACCGGCCTCGCCGACGCCGACGCGCACATGAACCGGCCCGTGGCTGAGGGGAAAGCCACGGGCCGGTGGATCACGCGGTGGGGTTCAGCGGCGGGCGCGTGACACCCGCCCGCGCAGTGCGAGGTGCGCCAGGGTGTGCGCCAGGACGCCCACCACCACGATGGCGATGAACCCGTGCAGCAACGGCGTCACCGACCAGCCCTCGGTGATCAGGGACCGGAGCGCGCCGTAGACGTAGGTCAGCGGGTTGACCCCGGCCACGGCGTCCATCCACCCGGTCATCTCCTCGCGCGGGACGATGGTCGTGGAGAGGAAGACGAACGGGAAGAACAGCAGGAACGTCTGGGCGGTCACGGTCGGGTTGGCGGTCCGCAGCGCCACCGCGTAGAGGATGCCGACGTACGCCAGCGACCAGGCCAGCGCCACCCCGACGAACGCCAGCATGCCCAGCACGCCGGTGGTGAACTGCACGCCGACGAGGGCGCCCATGATGAGCACCGGCACGGTGAGGGCGGCAACGATGGCGAGATCGGCGACCATCATCCCGAGCAGCAGCGCCACCCGGTTGACGGGGGAGAGCAGCAACCGGTCGAAGTAGCCGTTCATGATGTCGGTGACCACCGACGGCGCGCGGGTCACGCCGGTCACCGCGATGACGATCGACACCGGGAGCTGGAAGGCGCGGAACTCGTCGATCCCGGCCTGGCCGAAGATGCTCTCCAGCGAGCCGATGAAGATCGCGAAGAAGAAGACCGGCACGAAGATCGGCGGGAACAGCGTCTCCGGTTCGCGGCGGGCCTGCCGCAGGGAACGGCCGGCGATGTGGATCACGTCGCGGACGAAGCCGGCGCGCCGGGCGAGGTTGGGCCGGGGCGTGGGCACCTGCGCCCGGGTGGCGGGTAGGGCGTCGGGCATGGTGGTCATCGGGGCGCCCCTCCTGCGGTGGCGAGCTCGGCGTGGGCCTGGTCGCCGGCCAACCGCTGACCGGTGACCGAGAGGAAGACGTCGTCGAGGGTCGGCCGGCGCAGCGTCAGGCTCTGCACCGGCACGCCGGCGTTGGCGAGCGCGACGGCGACCGGGGTGACGGCGGTCGGGCCGTCGCCGACCCGGGCGGTGATCTCGGAGCCGACCACGTCGACGCCCTCGACCTCCGGCAGCGCGCGGAGCCCCACCGCGGCCGACTCCGCGTCACCGTCGACGTGGGCCACCACCATGTCGGCGCCGATGCGCCGCTTCAGCGCGTCGGGCGTGTCCTCGGCGACCAGTTTGCCGTCGGAGATGATGCCGACCCGCTCGGCGAGTTCGTCGGCCTCTTCCAGGTATTGGGTGGTGAGGAAGACCGTGGTGCCGCTCTCCCGGTTGAGCCGGCGCACCTCGTCCCAGAGTGCGAACCGGCTGACCGGGTCGAGCCCGGTGGTCGGTTCGTCGAGGAAGAGCACGCCGGGGTTGTGGATCAAGGCCAGCGCGAGGTCGAGGCGACGCTTCATGCCGCCGGAGTAGGTGCCGGCCGGGCGCTTGACGGCGTCCCCGAGCTCGATCAGGTTCTCCAGTTCGGCGATCCGCCGGCGGATCTCCGGGCCGCGCAGGCCGTACAGCCGGCCCTGCAACTCCAGGTGCTCCAGGCCGGTCTGCTTGTCGTCGATGGCGGTCGCCTGGAGGGCGGCGCCGATCGCCAGGTGCACGCCGACCGGGTCGCTCGCGACGTCGTGCCCGGCCACCGTGGCCGACCCTCCGGAGGGGGTGAGCAGCGCGCAGAGCATGCGTACGGTGGTCGACTTGCCGGCTCCGTTGGGGCCCAGGAACCCGTAGATCTCACCGGTTGGTACGCACAGGTCGACACCGTCGACCGCCCAGCGGCTACCGAAACGCCTGCGCAGGCCAGACGCGGTGATTGCGGGCGCAACTAATCCTCCACCTGGTGGAGGTGAGACAGCGGTTCTTGGGTCCATACTGGTCTCCTCGGGCCGATATACTCAGGAGTCTCCGAGACAGTGCGTCTGGTGTCAATACATTGTGTCTCGGTGGTGCGCCGAGTTCGAACGGTTTGGAGGAAGCCGTGGCGGAAGACTGGCGTGACACCCTCGAGACCCACAAGGCTCGATACCGCGAACGGATCATCGACGCGGCGATCGAGCTGGTCGCCGAGGAGGGCGTCGCCAAGGCGTCGATGGCAGCCCTGGCCCAGCGGGCGGGGATCGGTCGGGCGACGGTCTACAAGTACTTCCCGGACGTGGAGCACGCGCTGCTCGCCCACGTGGAGCGGGAGGTCGACGACTGTCATGCGGCGCTGCGCGCCGTCCATGTGCGGGAGGAGGATCCGGTCGCGCGTCTGCGTGGCTGCATCGAAGCGCTGCTCGCCTACTTCGCGAGTCAGCGTCACCGGCTGAGCTGGGTCACGCTGGAGCAGGCCGACCTCTCGTCCGCGGCGGTCTCCCGCCTCCGCACGCTGATGACCAACCTGCCGCAGCCCTTCATCGAGACCATCGCGACCGGCATCGACACCGGTGGCCTGCGGGGTGACCTACGACCAGAGGTGCACGGTCTGCTCATCTTCAAGATGGTGGTCAGCCTGCACGACCATCTGGTGGCCGGCGCGCTGACCCAGCAGGACGCGGTGACGGCGGTGTGGCAGTTGATCAGCGAGGGCGTGCTGCCCCGGGAGAACGGCCACCTCCCCACGGTGGCCAGCGTCTCGTCCGCCTGAAAGCAGGAGCGGGGCCGGTCGCGGACATCGGACCGGCCCCGCCGCTTGCGGTGACTCAGACCTCTTCGAGCAGGCCCTGCTTGATGGCCACCGCGGCGGCGAGGGTGCGGTTGGAGCAGTTGAGCTTGGCCAGGATGTTGGCCACCAGTCGCTTGACGCCGTGCTGGGAGATCAACATCCGGCGGGCGATCTGCTTGTTGCTCAGGCCCTCGGCCAGCAGGATCAGCGTCTCGCGTTCCCGGGGCGTCAGCTTGGTGCAGTCGGCGCGGACCTGCGGGGTGGTGCCGCGGGCGCGCTCCAGCAGCCGGTTGGCCAGCATCGCCGGCATCGGGATCTCCCCGCTGTCGATCCGGCTGAGCGCCTGGGCCAGCGCGTCCTCGGTGACGTCGTCCTGGATCAGGAAGCCGTTGCTGGGGAAGCGGGTGACCGCGTCGAGGCTCTCGCAGCGGCGCCCCAGCAGCAGCAGGATCTTCGCGCCCTGGCTGAACGCCGCGTCGGCGACCTGGTAGGGCCCGGTCGCGGCGAGGTCCTCGCACGCCAGCACCAGGATGTCGTACGGCCGGCCACAGGGCACGTGGTCGGGGTAGGCGGCGACGAAGGTGTTCACCTCGGTCACCGAGTCGAGTGAGCTGAGCATGTCGCTGAGGCCGCGGCGCGCCAACTCGTTGTCGGCGAAGACGAGGACGCTGAAGCCCCCTCGGCCTTCTGTAAAAGGGTTACCAAATCGTTCCACGTCGATCAGCTCTCCCCCGGTCCCGCCACGTGACAAACGAAGTGTAGGGCCCGTGACAAAGTGTCGCGAGTGCCACACGAGATCAAGTTGGACAGGAACGAAGGTCTATGTGCCCTGATCAGAGCATCACTGCATGTCGACAACGGTCGAAGCCAATCGGCCACATTGCTCAACCGAAAGTGGGATGGGCCAATTGGCGACCGACCACTATCGACTGTTTCGTCGCCACTGACCGACGGCCAGGACCACCAGCAGCAGCGGCACCACGACCCACAATTGTGCCGTCGTGTAGTGCCGCAGCTCGCCCGGAACGTCGACGCCCCGGATCTCCGCCTCCAGCGCACCGGGGCGGATCAGTGTGAGCGCGTGCACCGACAGCGGTACGTAGTTGGCGGCCAGCCCGATCAGCCAGCACCCCACCACCGTCCGCAGGACACCGCCCGAGGACACCGAGACGACGCCGAGGGCGCCACTCACGACGACGCCGAGCAGGAACTCGGCGAGGATGACCCACCGGCGCCAGCGGACACCCGCGGAGCCCCACATGTCGATCGCGGCGAGGCGGCGTACGTCGAGTCCGAGGGTCATCCTCCGCATGCTGCCACGGGCCCGCCCCGACCCGCCATCGCTTCCCGAGGACGACGCCCGGGCCCGGAGCTCACGCCTCCAGCCGTACGTCCGGAGCCGTCAGGGCCCGCACCAGGCTTCGTGGACGCATGTCCGTCCAGTGCGTCTCGATGTGCCGCAGGCACTCCGCCCGACCCGCCGGGCCGAGCGTCACGCTCCACCCCGCCGGCACGTCCGCGAACGCCGGCCACAGCGAGTACTGGCCCTCCTCGTTGACGAGGGACAGGAAGGTGCCCTCCGGGTCCTCGAACGGGTTCGTCATCGTCAGCTCCTCACCAGGGATGTGGCCCGTACGGCGGCGACCCGCCGCTCGGGATGGTCGACCAGGGTCTCCAGGGCCCGCACCATGGCCGCCACCAGCCGCTCCACCACCGCGGCCGGCAGCAGGTCGGGCCGGTGGGTGACCCGGAAGGCGATCCGCTCGTACGGCAGCACGGCCAGGCCGAAGGTGAAGTGCGGGGTGTCGTGGCCGGTGGCGCCGCTCATCCGGAGACCACCGGTGGCCTCGGTGAGCGCCTCCGGGTCGAGCGGGAAGTTCTCGAAGACGACCGCGCTGTCGAACAGGTCGCCCACCCCGGCGGCGCGCTGGATCTCGCCGAGGCTGAGGTACTGGAAACCGCTCAGGCGGGACTGCTCGTCCTGGATCCGGTCCAGCAGGCCGGCCAGGTCCTCCTCGCCGCGCAGTCGCACCCGGACCGGCAGCGTGTTGATGAACAGGCCCACCATCCGCTCCACGCCGGGCAGTTCGGGCGGCCGGCCGGCCACCGTCATGCCGAACACCACGTCGTCGCCGCCTGTCGCGTCGGCGAGGGTGAGCGCCCAGGCCGCCTGGACGAAGGTGTTGACGGTGAGCCCACCGGTGCGCGCCCGCGCCCGGAGGGCCGCGCTGAGCGGCTCCGAGAGTTCCGAGGTCACGTGCTCCGGCAACACCGCCTCTCGGTCCGGTGCCGGCTCCGCCAGCAGGGTCGGGCCGGGCAGGCCGTCGAGGACGTCCCGCCAGGCCGCCCGGGCCGCCGCCCGATCCTGGCGGGCCACCCACGCCAGGTAGTCGCGGTACGGCGGCGCCGGTGGCAGCGCCGCCCCGCGCAGCTCGGCGTGGTAGAGCGCGAGCAGGTCCGTGATGAGCAACGGCGTCGACCATCCGTCCAGGAGGATGTGGTGCGCGCCGATCACCAGGGCGTGCCGCTCGGCGGCCAGCCGGACCAGCAGCAGTCGCACCATCGGCGGTTCGGTGGGCTGGAACCGGGCCGCCCGGTACGCGTCGACCAGATCCGCCAGCCGGCCCTCCTGCTCCGCCGGGGCCAACCGGCTCAGGTCGATCTCCCGCCACGGCATCCGGGTGGCCTCGCCGATCACCTGTACCGGCACCGGCAGGCCCTCGTGCAGGAACGCGGCGCCGAGGTGCGGATGCTGGCGCAGCAACCCGTCACCGGCCCGGCGGAGCGCCGCCGCGTCCAGCGGCCCGTCCAGGTACAGGGTGAGCTGCACGACGTAGACGCCCCGGGCCTCGTCGGCGGAGACCGCGTGGAAGAGCAGGCCCTCCTGCAACGGGGCGAGCGGCAGCACCTCACTGGCACCGGGTACCTGGGCGGTGATCGCGTCCACGTCGTGTTGGCTCAGGCGCAGCAGGGGGAAGTCGCTCGGTGTGCGTCCGCCGGTGCTGACCCCGGCCAGCGCGGCCAGGCCGGCGAGCGCCTGGCGCCAGGCCCGCGCCAGCTCCTCGACCTCGGCCGCGTCGACGGCCTGGCTCGCGTACACCAGGCTGGCGGTCAGCCCCGGGCCGTGCGGACCCTCCACCGACCAGGCGGTGACCTCCAGGACGTGGTGCAGCGGGGTACCCGGATCCGCGCCGCCGCCCAGCCCGCCGGCCTCCGGCGCCGGTCGCCAGGCCTCCGGCCCGGTGCCGGCCCCGTCCTCGCCGCCGGCGAACCGGCCCAGGTAGTTGAACCCGACCTGCGGGTGGCCGGCCGCCGCCAGCAGCGGGCGGGTGTGCGGGTTGAGGAAGCGCAGCAGGCCGTACCCGATGCCGTGGTCCGGCACCGCGCGCATCTGCTCCTTGACCCGCTTGAGCGCCGACTCCAGGGCCGGCCCGCCGGACACCACCTGCTGCCAGTCGACCGGGCCCGGGTCGAGCCGCACCGGGAACATGCTGGTGAACCAGCCGGCGGTCCGGGTCAGGTCGAGCCCGTCGACGAGGGGTTCGCGCCCGTGCAGTTCGCTGTCGATCACCAGCGCCGAGCCTTCGTTGCGGCCACGCGCCCGGCGCCGGTGGGCCGTCGCCAGGGCCAGCGCGGTGGCGAGCACCTCGTCCGGCCGGCAGTGGAACAGCGCGGGCAGCCTCACCAGCAACGCGGTGGCCTCGTCGGGCGTCACCTCGACCGGCACCGAGGCGGCGGTCCCGGCGACGTCCACCGCCGGGTCCAGCGGCCGGTGACCGAGCAGCGGGTCGCCGCCGCCCAGCTGCTCCAGCCAGAGGTCCACCTCGTTCTCCCGGTCGGGGCGCTGCGCCTCCTCGGCGAGCAGTCCGGCCCACCGGCGCAGCGACGTGCCGACCGGCGCGAGGGCGGCGCCGGCCGGGTCCCCGGCGCGGGCGGCCCGCCAGGCGGCCTCCAGGTCGGCGGAGAGCACTCGCCAGGTCACGCCGTCGACGACGAAGTGGTGCGCGAGCAGGTACAGCCGGCCGGCCCGCCCGTCGCCGGCCTCGGCGTGGACCACGCGGAACATCGCGCCCCGGGTGGGCACCAGCGTCCGGCGTGCGTCCTCCAGGGCCACGGTCACCGCCGTGGACGCCTCGGCGGTGTCCAGGTCGGCGACGCGGAGCTGGTCGACGACGGTGGCGGCGTCCACCGCGCCGACCGGGAGGATCTCGCAGCCGCCCGCCGCGTCGATCCGCATCCGCAGCGCGTCGTGGTGGTCGAGGACGGCCTGCACGGCCGCCACGAGGTCGGCGCGGACGAGGCCGGCCGGCACCGCCAGGGTGACCGACTGGCAGAAGCCGTCGACCGGGCCGGGGCGCTCGTGGCACCACCGCATGATCGGGGTGAGCGGCATCGGGCCGATCGCGTCGTCCCGGGTCTCGGCGGCCGGTGCCGGCACCGTCCGGGCGACCGCGGCGATGGCCGCGACCGACCGGTGCGCGAAGATCTGCCGCGGCGTGAGCGTCAACCCGGCCCGGCGCGCCCGGCTGGCCAGTTGCAGTGCGGAGATGCTGTCCCCGCCGAGGTCGAAGAACCGGTCCTCGACGCCCACCTCGTCCAGCCGCAGCACCTCGGCGAAGAGACCGGCGACGACCCGCTCGGCGTCGGTACGCGGCGCGCCGCCCCGCCCGCCGACCGCCGGCCCCGGTGCGGGCAGCAGCGCCCGGTCCAGCTTCCCGTTCGCGGTCAGCGGGAACCGCCGCACCACGACGACGGCCGCGGGCAGCATGTGCTCCGGCAGGCGCGTCGCGGCCCACTCGCGCAGCGCCGCCCCGTCGATGTCGGCGCCGGTGACGTAGGCGACCAGCCGGCGTACGCCCGGATGGTCCTCGCGGGCCACGACGGCGGCCCCGGTCACCTCCGGGTGCTCGCGCAGCGCGGCCTCCACGTCCCCCGGTTCGATCCGGAAGCCGCGTACCTTGACCTGTTCGTCCGCCCGACCCAGGAAGTGCAGCACCCCGTCGGCGCCCCAGCGGGCCAGGTCACCGGTGCGGTACAGCCGCCCGCCGGGCGGGCCGAACGGATCGGCGGTGAACCGGGACGCGGTCAGCACCGGGTCGCCGAGGTAGCCGTGCGCCAGCCCGGCACCGGCCAGGTACAGCTCGCCCGGCACGTCCGGGCCCGCCGGCCGCAGCGCCGCGTCCAACACGTACGCCCGGGTGTTGTCCATCGGCCGGCCGATGGGTAGAGGGCCGTCGACCGGGTCACCGGGGCGCACCGGCCAGGTGGTGGCGAAGGTGGTGTTCTCGGTCGGGCCGTACCCGTCCACCACGGTGATGCCGGGCACCGCGGCCCGGACCCGGGCCACGGCATCGGTCGGCACCACCTCGCCGCCGGTCCACACCTCGACCACCCCGGTCAACGCCTCCGGCGCCTCCCCGGCGACCAGGCGGAAGAGTCCGGCGGTCAGCCACAGCGCGGTGACCCGGTGCTCGGCGACGAGCCGGCCGATGGTCGCCACGTCGACGTCGCCGGGCGGCGCGACCACCACGGTGCCGCCGCGCAGCAACGGCACCCACAGCTCGTAGGTGGCGGCGTCGAAGGTCACCGGTGAGTGCAGCAGGACGCGCCGGTGCGCGGCGGTGTCGAAGCGCCGGTCCAGCGCCAG
This sequence comes from Micromonospora endolithica, assembly GCF_003626595.1. Classification (GTDB taxonomy): domain Bacteria; phylum Actinomycetota; class Actinomycetes; order Mycobacteriales; family Micromonosporaceae; genus Micromonospora; species Micromonospora endolithica. The sequence goes on from NZ_RBAK01000006.1 coordinate 165,354, forward strand.
CGCGACGACGGCGCTGCCCGGCACCACCACGCCCCGGGGCACCCCGGTGGTGCCGGAGGTGTACATGACGTACGCCGGTCGACCGGCCGCCGCCGGTACACCGGGCGCGGCGGCACCGGAGGCGTCGGGACGCAACCGGGGGCCGGTGAACTCCGGCAGGGCTGTGTCGTCCGCCGCGATCAGGCAGGCCGGCCGGGCGTCGGACAGGATGGCGGCCAGCCGGGCCGGCGGATAGCCGGTGTCGACCGGCAGGTACGCGGCGCCGGCCCGCAGGGTGGCGAGCAGGCTCACCACCAGCGCGGCACCCCGGGGCAGCGCGACCGCCACCAGGTCACCCGGCGTCACGCCCGCCGCGACCAGCGCACCGGCCAGCCGGTCGGCGCGCGAATCCAGCTCGTGGTAGGTAAGCGTCGTGTCGCCGTCTACCACCGCGACCGCGTCGGGGCTGGCCGCCGCGACCGCCGCCACCAGCTCGTCCGGCCCGGCCGTGGGCAGCGGCGCGGCGGTGTCGTTCCACCCGGACGGCAGGTCGTCCCGGCCCGGTCCGGTCAGCCGGAGTCGACCGACCGGGGTGTCCACGTCCGACACCAGCGCCTCGAACACCCGGCGCAACGCGGCCAGCAGGCGGCCGGCGCGTTCGTCGTCGACCACGTCCGGCCGGTGGTCGAGCCGGAGCTGGACCCGCCCGCCCCGGGCGTACACCCGGAGCGTCACCGGGTAGTGGCTGCCGTCGTGACTGGCCAGGCCCACCACCCGAAGATCGCTGCCGGCGGGTTCGAAGCTGCCGGTGTCCATCGGATAGTTCTCGAACGCGAACACGGTGTCGAAGAGGGCGTGGTGGCCCACCGCCCGGTGGATCGCGCGCAGGCCGAGGTGCTGGTGCGGCATGAGGGCCGTCAGGTCGGCGCGCAGCCGCGCCACCACCTCGCGCAGCGTCCACCCGGCGGCACAGCGGACCCGCACCGGCACCACGTTCATCGCCAGGCCCACGATCGCCTCGACGTCGTCCAGCTCCGGTGGGCGTACCGACACGGTGGCGCCGAACGCGACGTCGGCGCCGCCGGTGACCGCCGACAGGGTCAGTCCCCAGGCCGCCTGCACGACGGTGTTGAGGGTGACCCCGCAGTGGCGGGCGGCCTGCGCCAGGCCGGCGGAGAGGGCGTCCGGCAGGTCGACGGCGGCCTCACCGACGGGCACCGGGCCGGTCCCGTCGCTGCCGGGCGCGAGCAGGGTCGGCGTCGTGAATCCGGCGAACGCGTCGCGCCACGCGGTCGCGGCGGCGGCGACGTCCTGGCCCGCAAGCCAGGTCACGTACTCCCGGTACGGCGTGAGCGGCGGCAGGTCGCGCGCGGCGGCGCCGCCGGTGTAGTAGCCGAGCAGGTCCCGGATCAACAGGGGCGTCGACCAGCCATCGGCGACGATGTGGTGGCAGAGCAGGGAGATCCGGTGCCGGTCGTCGGTGAGCCGGTGCACCGAGATCCGTACCAGCGGGGGCCGGGTCAGGTCGAAGCGTCGGGCGCGGTCGGCGGCGAGCAGGCGCCGCGACTCCTCCTCCCGGGCGTCCGGGTCGAGGCCGCGCAGGTCCGTCTCGTCGACCGACGGGTGGCCGCCGCGCGGGATCACCTGCACCGGCCGGGTCAGTCCCTCGTGCAGGAAGCCGGCCCGCAGGTTGGGGTGCCGGCGCAGCAGGTCGTCGGCGGCGCGACGGAGCCGGGCCACCTCGAACGGACCCTCCACGTCGAGGATCAGCTGCACCGAGTAGACGTCCGGGGCGTCCTCGTCGTAGCGGGCGTGGAAGAGCATCCCCTCCTGAAGGGGCGCCACGGGCAGCAGGTCGACCGGGTCCGGCACCGCCGCGACGACCAGGTCCAGCTCCTCCGGGGTGAGGGGCGTCAGGCTCAGGTCCAGGTCGGCGGGAGCGGTGTCGCCGGAGCCCGGTCGGGCGGTGTGCGCGGCGAGCCCGGCGAGGGCCTCCGCCCACCTGGTGGCCAGCTCGCCAATTTCCTCCTCGCCGAACAGCTCGCCGGCGAACATCAGCGAGGCGGTGAGCTGGGTGCCGGTCGGTCCCTCCTGGGCGACCATGCCGATCTCCAGCTCGTGCGGCAGTGGCGCGTCCGGGTCGGACGCGCCGCCCAGGCCGTCGAACTCCTTCGCCGCACCCCACCCGGTGTCCGCACCCTCACCGCCGACGGCGGCGAACCGGCCGAGGTAGTTGAAGCCGATCTGCGGGCGGCCGGCCTCGGCGAGCACGGTCGAGGTGTGCGGGTTGAGGTAGCGCAGCAGGCCGAAGCCGACGCCCTTGTCCGGCAGTGACCGGGTGAGCTGCCGGACCCGGCGGATGGCGTTACCCACGGCCGGGCCACCGTGGCGTACCTCGTCCCAGTCCGGGGCGCCCGGGTCGAGGCGCACCGGGTAGATGCTGGTGAACCAGCCGACCGTGCGGGACAGGTCCACGCCCGGCACGACCGGCTCCCGCCCGTGGCCCTCGATGTCGAGCAGCACGGACGAGGCGGCGCCCCGGCCGCGCTCTCGACGCCAGCGCGCCACCGCCAGCGCCAGGCCGGTCATCAGCACCTCGTCGGGTCCGCAGTGGAACAGCGCCGGTGCCCGGGTGAGCAGCAGCTCGGTCTGCTCCGCGGGCAGGCGCATGGCGAACATCCGGCTGGTGCGGGTCACGTCCCGGGTCGCGTCGAGCCGGTCGGCGCCCAACGTGGGATCGTCCTCGGCGAGCTGGTCCAGCCAGACGTCCACCTCGTCCTCCCGCTCGGGGCGGCGCGCCTCCTCGCTGAGCAGCTGCGCCCAACGCCGGTAGGAGGTGCCCACCGGCGGCAGCGCCGCCGTCGTCCCGTCCCGCGCCGCGGTCCAGGCGGCCACCAGGTCGGGCACCAGCACCCGCCAGGCGACGCCGTCGACGACCAGGTGGTGGGCGACGACCAGCAACCGACCGGGTCGCTGCCGGCCGGCGTCCAGCCACACCAGCCGCAGCATCACACCGTCGGTGGGGGCGAGCTGCCGGCGGGCCGCCTCGGCCTCGCGGCCCACCACCGCCGCCAGTTCCCGTTCGTCCAGGTCCGCGACGTCGACCCGGCGTACGCAGGACGCCGCGTCGACCGACCCACGCGGTCGCACGTCGAGCGTCCAGCGGGCCACCCGGGCACCGGTGGCGCCGCCGCCCCGGCGGGTCAGGGTCAGCCGCAGCGCGTCGTGGTGCTCCAGCACGGTGCGGACGGCGGACACCAGCCGGTCGTGACCGAGGTCGGCCGGCACCTGAAGGCCGACCGACTGGCTGAACCCGTCGCCGGGACCACCACGCTGGCGGAACCACTCCATGATCGGCGTCAGCGGCACCCGACCCACGCCGTCGTCGGCGATCTCCGCCGGTCCGTCGTCGACCCGGCCGCAGATCGCGGCGAGACCCTCGACGGTGGGGTGCTCGAACACGTCCTGCGGAGTGAACGAGAGCCCGGCGCGGCGGGCGCGGCTGACCAGCTGGATGGCGATGATGCTGTCGCCGCCGATGTCGAAGAGGCTGGCCCGGTGGTCGACCGACGGCAGGCCGAGCACGTCGGCGAAGACACCGGCCAACACGGTCGCGGCGTCGTCGCCGGGTTCGCCGGCCGGCGTCGGCGCGCCGGTGGTGTCCTGCCGGTCGGCGTCCCGTGGGCCGCCGGGCGGTGCCGCCCCGACGGCGGTCGGATCGTTGCCGGCGACCGGGTCGTTCGCGGTCTGGCCGGCGGTCGATCCGGCGCCGGTCGTCGGATTGGCGGCCGCGGCGAAGTCGGGGGCGGGCAGGGCGGACCGGTCCAGCTTCCCGTTGGGCGTGGTGGGCAGCCGGTCGAGGACGACGACCGCGGCGGGCACCAGGTGGTCGGGCATCCGCGCCGCCGCCCAGGCCCGCACCGCCGCGCCGTCGACACCACCGGTCACGTACGCGACGAGCTTGCGGTCGCCGGGGCGGTCCTCGCGGGCGACCACGGCGGCGCCGGTCACCGACGGGTGCTCCGTCAGCGTGGCCTCCACGTCACCGGGCTCGATCCGGAAGCCGCGCACCTTCACCTGGTGGTCGGTGCGCCCCAGGTAGTGCAGCACGCCGTCGGCGTCCCACCGGGCCAGGTCGCCGGTGCGGTAGAGCCGGCTGCCGGGCGGGCCGAACGGGTCCGCCGGAAAGCGCTCCGCGGTCAACACCGGGTTGCCCAGGTAGCCGTCGGCGACCCCGTGACCGGCCAGGTACAGCTCGCCGGCCGTGCCGGGCGGCACCGGCTGCAACGCGCCGTCGAGCACGTACGCGCGGGTGTTGGGCAGGGGCCGCCCGATCGGCGGCGGGCCGTCGACCGGCCCGTCGGTGTACCAGGCGGTGGCGTAGACGGTCGCCTCGGTCGGGCCGTAGACGTTGCCGAGGCGGGCGTCCGGGAACCGCTCGCGGACCGCGCGGGCGACCTGGACGGGCAGCGCCTCGCCGGCGAGCAGCAGCGTGTCCGGGTGGAGGTCGAGCCCACCGTGCGCGATCAGGTGCCCGAGCACCGACGGCACGGTGCTGACCAGGCTGACCTGCCGCCGCGCGGCCGGCTCGGCGATCAGCGCCAGCGGGTCGGGGACCAGCTCCACGGTGTGCCCGGCCAGCAGCGGCACCACCACCTCGAAGACGGAGACGTCGAAGCTGAGCGAGGTCGACGCGAGCACCCGGCGTAGCGCCGGGTCACCGATGTCGCGACGGGCCCAGCCGAGCAGGTTGACGACCGACCGGTGGGCGACGACCACACCCTTCGGGCGGCCGGTCGAGCCGGAGGTGTAGATCACGTACGCGGGGTGCGCCGGCAGCAGTCGCACCGACCGGTCGTCGTCGGTGGGCCGCCGGTCCGGCCGGGCGTCCACCTCGGCGCGTACCGCCGGGTCGTCCAGCCGGACGGCCCGGTGGCCGGGATGCCGGTCGGCGAGCTCGCCGCCGGCCAGCAGCAGTGCCGGCCGGGCGTCGGCGAGCATGCCGGCGACACGGGCGGCCGGATACGCCGGGTCGACCGGCAGGTACGCCGCGCCGGCCTTCGCGATGGCGAGCAGTGCGACCACGGTCTCCGCCGTGCGGGGCAGGGCCAGCGCGACGAGACGGCCCGGCCCCGCCCCCTGGGCGAGCAGGTGGTGCGCGAGCCGGTTGGCCCGCTCGTCGAGGTCCCGGTAGGTCAGCCGGGTCTCGTCGGCGACCACGGCGAGTGCCCGCGGGTCGCGGTCGGCGGCGGCTTCGAAGAGCCCGGGAACGGTCGCCGGGACGAGGGCGGCCGCCGTGTCGTTCCACTCGGCCAGGCGACGGCGCACCGGCTCGCCGACCAGGTCGACGCGACCCACCGGCAGCCGGGGGTCGGCGGCCAGCGCCCGGCGCAGGGCGGCCAGGTGGACGCCCAGCCCGGCGGCGTCGAAGTGGGCGGCGTCGCCGTCGAGGAACACGCGCAGGCAGCCGTCGACCGGGTCCTCGACGACGCGGACGACGAGCTGCGCGGGCTGCCCGGTGCCGAGATGCCGCACGGTCGCGGCGACCGGGCCGAAACGGGCCGGCGGCCCCGCCGGCACGGCCTCGACCAGCACCCCGTACGGCCCGACGTCGGCGACCGGGTGCCGCTGGTGGCGTCGGGCCCGACGGGTCGCGTCGGCCACCCGGCGCACCACGGCGGCGACGGTGTGCTCGGGCCGGACCGTCACCCGCAACGGCAACACCCGGGCGAGCGGGCCGGGGTCGCGCAGGTCGCCCCGTTCGGTGCGGCCGGCCATCTGCAACCCGGTCAGCACGTCCGTCCCGGCGCCGCGCCGGTGCAGGTAGCCGGCCACGGCCGCGGCGAGCCACACCGGCCACCCGACGCCGGCGGCGCGGGACGCGGCGCGTACCGCCGCCGTCTCACCCGCGTCCAGCGGGGCGTCGGCCGTCACCCGGCCGGTGCGATCCGCGTCGTAGGTGGTCGACAGGCTGGCCGGCCGGGGTGCTTCCCGCAGCTCCTGCGTCCAGTGCCGGCGCGCCGAGTCGGCCCCGGGCCCGGTCGGGCCGGCCGGCACGGGTGCGCGCAGCTGTTCCCCGGCGTCGCCGCCGAGCAGCCCGGAGTAGATCTCGGCGGCCCGGGCGGTGACCAGTTCCACCCCGTGCCGGTCCAGGCGACCGGCGGGATAGCGCTGGTACCAGCCGTAGCGCCCGTCGCCCAGGTGCAGCAGCGCCTGGTCGACCGGGCCGCCGTTCGCGCCCGGGCGGCGGCCCCCGACCCAGCCCTCGGCCGCGCCCCTCGGGTCGGGTTCGCCGCCGAGGTCGACCAGCTCGACGTCGCCCGGCGCCGGCAGCCCGGTGACGGCGTGCAGTTCTGCCAGGGCGCGACGCACCGCCGTGCCGAACAGCGCCGGGTCGAGCACGCCCTCCGATGTGACGAGTGCGGCCACCGCGCCGGTGTGGTCGGCCACGGTCATCTCCCTCCGAGGACGCGGGTGTGGGCGTAGTGGTGGAAGCCACGGCCGGCCTTGCGCCCCAGGTGCCCGGCGCCGACCAGCTCGGCCAGCAGGCGGCTCGGGGTGAACCGGTCGTCGCCGGTGTGCTCGCGCAGCACCACCAGCGAGTCGAGGACGGTGTCCAGGCCGATCAGATCGGCGGTGGCGAGCGGGCCGAGGGGATGTCCGAAGCAGCTGGTGAAAACGTCGTCGACGGTGGCGGCGTCGGCGGTGCCCTGCTGCACGACGGTCGACGCCTCGTTCACGGTCAGCATCAGCACCCGGTTGGTGACGAAGCCGGGCCCGTCGTTGACCACGATCGCCCGTTTGCCCATGCCGTGCAGGAGAGCGCGGGCCCGGGTCAGCGTCTCGGTGCTGGTGTCCGCGCCGCGTACCACCTCCACGGCATCCTTGAGCGGTGCCGGGTTCATGAAGTGCATGCCGAGCACCCGGTCGGCGCGGTCGGTGAACGACGCGAGCCGGGCGACCGGGATCGCGGAGGTGCAGGACGCCAGCACCGTCCGGTCGGGACAGACCGCGTCCAGGGCGGACAGCACCGCGCGTTTGACGTCCACCCGCTCGGTGGCGCACTCCACCACGAAGTCGGCAGTGGCCAGGGCGTCGATCGAGTCGGCCCACCGCACGGTCCCGGTCGGCCCGGTGGCGGCGGTGGGGCGGGTCAGCCGCAGCAGGCGTACGCCCTCACGCAGCCGGTGCGGCCCGCGTTCGCGGGCGGCCGGGTCGGGCTCGACCACCACCACGTCGTGACCCGCCTGGGCGGCGCACTGGGCCACGCCGACACCCATGGTGCCGGCTCCGACCACACCGATCGTCATCTCCGGTTCCTCCCCGGTCATCCGGCCACCGCCGGCAGCCACAGGTCGAGCGCCGCCCGGTCCGGCTCGGCCGCCGCGGCGCGCAGCAGACCCACCAGTTCGTCCGCCAGCGCCGCCACGCTGTCCGGGTCGAACAGGTCCGTGCGGTAGGTCAGGCTCGCCGCGACGTCGTCGCCGTCCGGCCGGACGGTCAGCGCCAGGTCGTAGGGGCGCGCCCCGGCGGCGGCGTCCACCGACCCGAACCACAGGTCGAACAGCGGGTGGCGGTCCGGCAGCGTCGGCACGTCCAGGGCACGGGCCAGACCCTCGATCGGCACGCCGAGGTGCTGGCGGGCCGCGGCGAGCGTCGCGTCGACCCGGGCGAGCAGGTCGGCCCAGGGGGGTTCGTCGGAGAGGTCCACGCGGATCGCGGCGGGTCGTGGTCCCTGCCCCGCGTCGAGCGCCGCGCCCACCACCACGTCGTCGGTTCCGGCCCGCGCGGCGACCAGGGCGAGGTACGCCCCGAGCAGCGCGGTCACCGGGTCGGCGGGGCCGGCGGCGGCCGTCACCACCTCGGCGGGCACGCGGAACGGGTGCACCGCGGTGGCCGGGTCACCGCCGGCCGCTCGCGGCCGGTCCGTGGGCAGCTCCACCACCGGCGCGTGGGCGAGCGCCTCCCGCCAGTACGCGACGTCGGCGCCGGCACCCCCGCCGGCGTGGTCGAAAGCCGCCGCCGGTGGCCCGGATCGTGCGACGGCGGCGGCCAGCTCCCGTACCGGCCGGTCCGGGTCGGCCGCGAGCGCGCGCAGCAACGCCACGAACAGCTCGGCCGTCGCCGCCACGGTGGAGCGTTCGAAGAGCTGGGTGCGGTATTCCAGGATGCCGACCAGGTCCCGCAGCTCGGCGTGCTCACCCAGCACCAGGCTGAGGTCGAACTTGGCGGTGCCGGGCGGCAGGCCGGGGAAGGGATCCTCCCGGTCGCCGCCGCCGAGCACGTTGCCCCGCCCGATGTCCCGGGAGACCGTCGGCGGCAGGGTCTGGTGGACGTACATCACGTCGAACAGCGGGCTGCGGGACGGATCGCGCGGCCCGGCGACCGCCTTGACCACCCGGTCGAACGGGACCTCCTGGTGCTCCAGGCCGGTCAGCACCGTCCCGCGCACCTGGCGGACCAGCTCGCGGAAGGTCGGCTCACCGGACAGGTCGGCCCGCAACGCGATGGTGTTGTTGAAGAAGCCGATCAACTGCCACAGCTCCGGTCGGGTGCGGCCGATCGTCGGCGTGCCGACCACCAGGTCGTCCTGCCCGCTGAGGTGGCCGAGCAGCACGTACAGGCCGGAGAGCACCACGGTGAACAGCGTCGCGGTCTCCGCCCGGCCCAGGTCCCGCAACGCCTCGGTGACCTGCTCCGGCAGGATGAAGCTGTGGTGGTCGCCCGCGTGGTCGCGGCGGGCCGGACGGGGATGGTCGGTGGGCAGGTCGAGCACCGGCGGGTCGTGCAACTTCCCGCGCCAGTAGTCCAGTTCGGCGTCCAGCGCCGGACCGCCCAGCAGCTCGCGCTGCCACCGGGCGTAGTCGCGGAATTGAATGGGCAGTGGCGGCAGCTCCTGCCGCTCGCCCCGGGTACGGGCGGCCAGGTGCCCCGCCAGTTCGGCGGAGAGCACGGCCGGGGCCCAGCCGTCGTTCACCGCGTGGTGCATGAGCGTGATGCTCAGGTGGTCCTCGGAGGCGAGGCGGACCAGCACGACGCGGACCAGCGGGTCGTGTGCGATGTCGAAGACGTGCCGCTGCTCGGCGTGCAGGATCAACCGGGCCGCCGCCTCCGGGTCCGGTGCGCCGGAGACGTCCACCACGGAGAAGAAGTCACCCAGCGCGGGACGGATCACCAGGCGCGGCCGGCCGTCGTCGGTGGCGAAGTTGGAGCGCAGCACCTCGTGGCGGGCCGCCAGATCCTCCCAGGCCAGGCGCAACGCCTCGACGTCGAGCGGGCCGCGTACCCGGGCCGGCGCCGGCAGGTTGTAGAGCGTGGTGCCCGGGTCCAGCTGGTGGTGGAACCACATCCGCTCCTGGCCGAACGACACCACCAACTCGTCGCCCGGCACGATCGGCGGCAGCCCACGGCTCGGCGACCCGCCTCGACCGCCCGTCCGGTTCGGACGGGGCGGCGGTGCGGCGGGTGCGAGCTGCGGTGCGGCCACATCGGGGGCCGCCGGCGGCACGGCGGGTGCGGTGGGTACGACCGACTCCGGCGCGGCCGGGGCGGGCTGCGGTGCGGCCGGGACGGGTCGGGTCGCCGGCGCGGGTCGCGCGGCTGGCCCGGTCGTCGGGGCGACCGGTGCGTCGCGTGCGACCTGTCGGTTGGGCGGGGTGCCGGCCTCGGGCTCACCGGGGCCGGTCGTGCCGGGTCCGGGCACGGTGGTGTCCGGCGTGGCCGGACCCGACCGGGTACCGGCTGCGCTCGTTCCGGTGGATTCGGGGCCGGCTGCTCCGGCGCGTTCCGCGATCACGCCGGTGAGGTCGGCGACGCGCGGGTGGTCGTAGATGTCGACCAGGCCGAGGCCGACGTCGTAGGTCTCGGCTACCCGGTCGATCAGTTGCAGGGCGATGACCGAGTTGCCGCCGAGGGCGAAGTAGTCGGCGTCCGGCGGTACGTCGTCGGCGTGCAGAAGGGCGCGCAGCGCCTCCCGCAACCAGGGCCCGACCGGGGGCCCGACGGCCGGCTCGGTGTCCGCGACCGGGGCCGGCTCCGTGACCAGGGCCGGTTCCGTGACCGGGGCCGGCTCGGTGACCGGGGCCGGCTCGGTGACCACGGCCGGCTCCACGACGGCCGCCGGCACGATGGCGGGCCCGTCGACGGTGGCCGGCTCGGCGGTCGGGACCGCCGGTGCCTCGATGGGCGGCGGGACGTCGGCCGGTTCCCGAAGGACCGCCGGCTCGGCGGTGACCGGCGGCTCGGCCGCCCCGGCCGGGGTACGGGTCGACCCGGCGGTGTCGGGTCGCACCGGGTCCGGCACCGGTCCGGCGACGACGGGCGGGCCGAGGCGGATGACCTCGCCCAGTGGCAGCGGCCAGCAGCGTTCCCCGCGCAGCGGGGTGCCGGGCAGGTGGATCCGGCGGGCCGGCGGTCCGGCGGGCACCTCGGCCAGGGCGCCCCAGTCGAGGTCGACCCCCGCCCCGTACAGCGCGCCGAGCAGGCGCAGGACCCCGTCGGGACCGGGCGGTACCCGCAGCGTCCCGCGCGGCCCGCCGGGCACCGCCGGGTCGGTGAGCGCGTCGCCCAGTTCGCCGCGGATGCCCAGCTCGACGAAGATCACCGGACCGTCGGCGAGTACCGCGGCGGCGGCCTGCCGCAGCCGCTCCGGGTCGGCGGCCGGGAACGGCCCGCCCTCGGCCAGTTCGACGGTGTCCTCGGGAGTCAGTTCGTCGCGCAGCCACCGCACGGCGTAGCGGGCCGCGCCGGAGCTGAGCAGGCCGTGGACCGGCACCCCCGCGGCCACCAGCCGGCGGTGCGCGTCGAGCTGCCAGGCCACCACCCCGGCGGCCGGTCCGCGCAGCGGCAGACGCGGCGGCAGGGGAGGGACGACGGCGTCGGTGGGTACCGTGGCGTCCCCGGAGAGCAGCAACACCACCCGAGGTCCGCCCGTGGCGCCGCTCGCGTTCCCCGGGCCGGTGGCCGTGGACACCGCCGCCGCGCGGTGCGGCTCCGCCCCGTCGGCGGCCCGGCGCCAGGTCGCCTCGGCGGCCAGCGCGGTCGCGGCCGTCCGGGTGTCGGCGGCGACCACCGCCAGGCGCAACGGGTGGTGGTCGCGGCCGGCGCCCAGGGTGGCGGCGACGTCGCCGAGGCGGGCCGAACCCGGCCGCAGGGCGACCGCGATCCGGGTGCAGGTCTCCACCAGGTCGTCGACGGTACGGGCGGAGACCGGAAGGAGCCGTGCCGCACCGTCGTCCCCGGCCGGCGGCGGCGTCGGTGCCTGCTCGACGACGCAGTGCGCCACGATGCCACCCAGGCTGTACGAGCTGACGCCGGCCCGGCGCGGCTGCTCCCGGCTGCCCGGCCACTGTTCCAGCGCGGTCACCACCCGCACCCCCGCCGCCTGCGGGTCCACGCCCTCGGCGGGGGAGTGGTAGTGCAACGACGGGTACCGCTCGCCGTGGTGCACGCTCAGGATCGCGCACACCAGGCCGGCGATGCCGGCCGCGTGGTCGAGGTGGCCGATGGCGGTCTTCACCGATCCGATGGGCAGCGCCCCGCCCCGCCGTACGCCGGCCTGGCGACCGGCCCGGCCGAGCCCCTCGATCTCCACGGCGTCGCCGAGTCGGGTGCCCGACCCGTGCGCCTGAAGGTAACCCGCCGTGGACAGGTCCAGGCCGGCCGCCCGCCAGGCCCGGCCGATGACGTCGGCCTGGGCGACCGCACTCGGTGTGCTGATGGTGGCGGACCGGTGTCCGTTGTGGCCGATCGCCGTACCCCGGATGACGGCGTGCACGGGCAGGCCCTCGGCCCGCGCGCGGGCCAGGGTGCTGAGCAGCAACACCGCCCCGCCCTCACCGGCGGCGGTGCCGTCGGCGGCGGCGTCGAACGCCCGGCACCGGGCCTGCGGGGAGATGATGGCCCGGAACGCGCCGGTGTCGTCGGCGGGCGGATGCAGCGACCGCACCGCGACCCCACCGGCCAGGGCGAGGTCGGCGTCGCCGGCCCGCAGTTCCCGACAGGCGTGGTGCACCGCGACCAACGAGCCGTTGCAGCCGGTGTCCACGCCGTAGGTGGGGCCGCGCAGGCCGTAGAGGTGGGCGACCCGGGAGGGCAGGGCGCAGGGCACGGTGCCGAGCATGGCCAGGGTGCCGGTCTCACCGACCAGCGCGCCGTAGTCGGGGCTCGGTGAGCTGAACACCACGGCCGTCCGGCTGTCCCGCAGGCTCGACGGGGCCAGGCCCGCGTTCTCCACCGCACCCTGCACCAGGTGCAGCGCGATCCGGTGCTGCGGGTCGATCAGCTCCGCCTCCCGCCGGGACAGGCCGAAGAAGCGGTGGTCGAAGAGGTCGATCCGGTCCAGGTAGCCCAACTCGGCGTACCGGACGTCGGGGTCGAGGTTGGAGGTCTCCCGCCGGGTCGCCGGCATCGGCCGTACGCTGTCCCGTCCGGCGCGCAGGTTGGCGCGGAACGCGTCGAGGTCGTCGGCCTGCGGAAACCGCACGGCGACGCCGATGACGGCGATGTCCTCTCCCGGCTGACCCATCGTTCTTCCTCCCGGCGTCACACTTCGAAGCTGAGCGCGGCGGCGGGCGGCGGGCCGCTCCGGTCGGAGACCGGCGTGTCGGCCCGTCCGGCGATCACCGCCGCCTGCGCCGCGATCGTCTTGGCGTCGAACAGCTCACCCACCCGGACCGCGCCGGGCCAGCGACGTTCCAGTCGCTTGTGCAGGTCGACGACCTTCAGCGAGGTGCCGCCGGCGTCGAAGAAGTTGTCCTGCAGGCCGCAACCCCGATGTCCCAGCACCTCGGCCCAGATGTCGGCCACCGCGCGTTGCAGCCCGGTCCAGTCGTGGTCGGCCGGCGCGTCCACCCGGTCCTCCTCCTGTGCGGCACCGAGCCGCGCGAGGGCGTCCCGGTCGAGCTTGCCGTTGACGGTCAGCGGTATCGCGGGCACCGCCACGAACCGCGCCGGCACCGCGGCGAGCGGCAACGATTCGCGACACAGCGCCCGCAGCGCCACCGGCGGTGGGAGCGGACCGTCACAGACCAGGTACGCGACGAGCACCGGCTCCGGTACCAGCGGATCGAGCAGCACGGCGGCCCGGCGTACCGCGGGGTGGGCGCTGACCACCTCGGCGACCTCGGCCGGCTCGACCCGGTGTCCGCGTATCTTCACCTGGTCGTCGGCCCGCCCCCGGAACTCCAGGGCGCCGTCGGGGCGGCGCGTTGCCAGGTCTCCGGTGCGGTAGAGCCGGGCGCCCGGCAGGGCCGCGAACGGGTCGGCGACGAAACGCTCCGCCGTGCGGGACGGCTGCCCGGCGTAGCCCTGCGCCAGGAACGGCCCGCCGACGTACAGCTCGCCGACACCGCCGGCGGGCTGCTCGCGCAGCGCGGCGTCGAGGACGTGCACCCTCGCCCCGGGAAGCGGGGCGCCGATCGGCACGTCCCCGCGGGTGTGGTGCGGCGGCACCCGCTGGTAGGTGCACGAGACGATGGCCTCGGTCGGCCCGTACTCGTTGACCAGTCCGGTGGTGGGCAGCAGTCGACGGTGCCGGCGGACGAGGTCGGCCTCGCACCGCTCACCGCCGACGCTGACGTGCCGCAGCGTGGGCGGCAGCAGCGCGGCGTGGTCGAGCAGCAGCCGGTAGTAGGACGGTACGCAGATCAGGTGGGTCACGGCACGGGTGGCGGCGAGCGTGGCGACGGCACCCGGGTCGGCCATCCGCTCCTCGTCGGGCAGCACCACCGTGCCGCCGCGCCGCAGGGTCCACAGGGTGGCGCCCAGGCTGCCGTCGAAGGACAGGCGCAGGGCGGTCAGGAACGTCGGTCGCCCGGTGCCGTACAGCACGTCCCGGCAGCGGATGGACGTGTCCAGGTGGGCGTGACCGACGACCACGCCCTTCGGCCGGCCGGTCGAGCCCGAGGTGTGGATGACGTACGCGGGCAGGTCCAGCGGCAACGTCGGGGGCAGCGGCACCGGCGGCGCGGCCACCAGGTCCCGGACGTCGAGGTGGGCCAGGGTGTCGGCGGAGGCCGGTCGGCTGCCGGCGTGCACCAGCACCCGGCAGTCGGTGTCGCGCACCACGGCGGCGAGCCGGGCGGCCGGCTGCCCCGGTTCCACCACCGCCCACGCGGCGCCCACCCGGGCGGCGGCCAGCATGGCGACCACGGTGGCGGTCGACTGTTCCAGGTGGACGGCGATGACGGTGCCGGGCAGCGCGCCCGCGGCCACCAACCGCATCGAGAGGTGGTCGACGGCGTCCGCGAGCCCGCCGTAGCTCAGGATCTCGTTGCCCACGACCACCGCCGGGTTCTCCGGGGTCTCGCTGGCGTGGGCGAGGATCTCCACCACCAGCGGGGTCACCGGAGCACGCCCGTCCGGTCGTCGACCCGGACGTGGCCGGGCCGGGCGGGGGGCAGCCGGGCCGGGTCGGCGGCCAGCAGCATCCGGTCGGCGTCGCGCCGGACGATCTCGAAGCCGCCGAAGCGCAACGTCACCAGCATGATGCGGTTGACCGGGGTGGGCACCAGTTCGGCGACCGGCCGGCGTCCGGCGGCGACCGCGGTACGCACCAGGTGGTCGAGCAGGACCGCGCCGACCCCCCGGGACACCACCCGGCAGGACATCAGCAGCAGCTCCAGCACCGACTCGGTGCCGGTGAGCCGGGTGACCGCCAGCCCGATCGTGCCGTAGCGGCCGAAGCGGTCGGTCAGCTCCGCCACGGTCACCTGGTAGTCCGGGTCGTGGCACAGCGCCCGCAGCTCCGCCATCCCGTACGTGATGCCGGTGCTGTTGAGCTGATGGGTGCGTACGGTCAGCTCGTGGGCGCGGGCCAGGTCGTCCTCGGTGGCCCGCCGGACGGTCAGCACCAGGTCGAGACTCGCCAGGAAGTCGGTGTCCGGCTGGCCCCACTCCTTCTCGGCGGCGGCGCGCCGGTGCTCCGCCTGGTACATCTGCCGGCGCTGCCGCGACTCGTCGGTGACGAACGGCGGCTGGAACTCGGCCCGGCCGGCCAGGTCACCGACCTGGGTGGCGTCGTAGCAGCGGACCGGTGGCAGCGCGCGGGCGACCTCGGCCCGCTCCACCGGGTCGTTGTCGACGAAGGCGAGGGTGTCGACGCCGATGCCGAGGGTGGCGGCGATCCGCCGGACCGCCGCGGACTTGTCGCCCCAGCCGACCTCGACGGCGCAGAACAGGTGGGTCAGCCCCACCGCGTCCAGGTGGGCCACGGCGGTGTCGTGGTGCCCCCGGCTCGCGACCACGTGCAGGATCCCCCGGTCGTCGAGGGCGTGCAGGGTGCGGACCGCCGCCGGGAACGGTGTCGGCGCGTCGCCCTCCAGTACGACGCCGCCCCACAGCGTGTCGTCGAGGTCCCACACCAGGCACTTCACCGTCGGGCTCATCGCGGGTCCGTCCCGCGCACCAGCAGTGCGCTGCTCCAGGCCGCGACCGGGCTGCTGTTCATCACCAGGACGTGCCCGCCGGTTGCCACGGTGGCGGCGGTGTCGTCCAGGTTGGCGAGCACGTCGATCGGGCCGAGGTGGCCGTAGCGGGCCAGGTTGGTCGGGCACGCGTCGCCGATCGTGACGCCCAGGGCCCCCTGCCAGAACGCGAACGCGCCGCGGGACAGGTTCTGCATGAGCACCGCGTCGAGCCGGTCCGGGGTGAGGCCCCGAGCCGCGAGGACCTCCCGGTTGAGGTCACGCAGCCGGCTGCGGCTCTCCATCGCCAGCCGGAACGAGTAGGTCGGCTCGTCCGCGCAGGTCTCCCGCCAGTGCCTGGCCGGCACGTCCCGGTAGTCGATGTGGAACAGGTCGGCGTAGCTGCCGTCGCTGCGCTGCGCGTGGTCGAGCCAGCCCCACCGGCCGGGCTCCCGGCCGAGCAGCACGGCCGCACCGGCGTCGCCGAGGACGGTCATCGGCGGCCGGTAGCGTCCTTCGGTGGCGGCGACGGCGCCCATGGCGACCAGCACGTGCCGCCACGCCGGCCGGCCGCGCAGCAACGCCACACCCACGTCGAGCGCCGCGGACACCGACACGCAGCCCAGGTCGCCGACGCTGAGGGTGGTCGCCCGGATCGCCCCGAGGCGGGCCTGCAACCGGGTCGCCTCGGAGGCCAGCAGGTATCGGGGGGCACGACCCTGCACGAGGATCAGCGCGTCCACGTCCTCGGCCGCCAGCCCGGCCCGGTTCAGCGCCTCCTGCGCCGCGGCGGCCGCCAGGTCCACCTCGGCGCCCGGTCCGGGCCGGCCGTCGTGGTCCCGCAGGCAGCGGATCTCGTCGATGCCCAGGGAGAGCACGTGGTCCCGGCGGGCGGCCGGCAGCGCCGCCACCTCCGGCAGCGCGGCGACCGCGACGGTCTCCGCCGGTAGGTGCACGCTCACCGGGCCCAGCCAGATCGGGGTGGTCACGACGGCACCGCCACCGGTCCGGGCCGGGCCGGTGCCGCCGCGCCGCTCCGCCGGTGGGCGCGGATCGCGTGGTCGGCGAGGTGCAGCTCGCTGACCTCGTCGGACCCTTCGATGATCCGCATGACCGTGGCGTCGCGCAGGAAACGACCCACCAGGCTGTCCGGGTCACAGCCGGCTGCCCCGTGCACCTGCACCGCGTCCCGGCTCACCCGGGTGGCGGCCCGGGAGGCGGCGTACTTCGCCAGCACGGTCGCGGCGACGGCGTCCGGGTCGCGTACGGCGCGCACCTGTGCCGCGTGGCGGCAGAGCTGTTCGGCGGCGGTGACCGCGACGTGGCCCCGGCCGAGCGTCGCGCGTACCAGCTGGTGGTCGGCGAGGCGCACCGCGCCCTGGACGCGCTCGACGGCGTGCGCGGTGGCGGCCCGCTGGCACGCCCGCGCCAACCCGACGCAGCCCCAGGCGACGGTGTAGCGACCGTGGTCGAGCGCGGTGCCGGCGACGTGGGACAACCCGAACCCGGCCGGTGCGACGAGGTGTGAGCGGGGCACCCGGACGCCGTCCAGGTCGAGGTGGGCCACCTGGGCCGCCCGCAGTCCGAGCTGACCGCGGACCGGCTCCCGGCGCAGACCCGGCCGGTCGCCCTCGACCAGCACCGCGGCCGGTGCCCCGTCCAGGCGCCCGATCACCAGCAGCAGGTCGGCGGTGGCGCCGAAGGTGACCCACCGTTTGCGACCGGTGATCCGCAGCGCGTCACCGCTCGGCTCGATGCTGGTGGCCACGGCGGCCAGCTCGGTGCCGGCGCTCTCCTCGGTGGCGGCGAACCCGGCGACCGCCGCGCCGGTGGCCAGCGCCGGCAGCCACCGCTCGCGCTGCTCGGCCGAGCCCCAGCGGCCGAGCGCGGCGGAGACCATCCCCTGGACGGTGAGCAGTGCCCGCAGCGAGGAGCACACCGCCCCGATCCGGGCGGTCGCCTCGCCGATCGCGGCCGGTGACGCGTCCGCGCCACCGTAGCGCCGGGGCAGGTCCCGGGCGAGCAGGCCGGCCGCGCCGGCGTCCGTCACCACGGTCGCCGGCAACACGCCCGTCCGGTCCCAGGCGGCGGCGTCGAGCCGTACCGTGTCGGCGAAGCCGGCGGCCCCGGCCACCACGGCGGTGTCGGTGTCGGTGTGGGTGTCCACGGTGCCCCCGAGCTCAGCCGCGACTCGTGGCGGCGCGCTTGCCGCCGACGAAGGCGGTGACCGCGTTGACGGTCCGGAAGTTGGCGAAGTCCAGGTCCTCCGGCTCGACCTCGATGCCGAAGGTGTTCTCCACGAACGCGATGAGCTGGAGCGCGAACAGTGAGGTGACGGTGCCGCGGGCGAACATGTCCTCGTCCGGCTCCGGTGCGTCGCCGACCGCCTCGGCCAGGAAGGCTCGTACCGTGGCGGCCACGTCGGCCGGCCGCGCCGCGCCGGCCGGGATGCTGTCGCTCATGCCTCGAAGTATCGACACGGACATTTACCGCAGTCCATGGGATACTTCGGCGACTGCATCCGGCGTAGCCAGTTGGGCAGCTACCGCCAGTGATCGGCCGCGTGCACCATGAAGCCATGGGTTACGCGCGGGCGGGAAGCCTCGACGTCTACTACGAGGAGCACGGCGAGGGCGACCCGCCGCTGCTGCTGCTGCACGGCGCGCTCGCCACCATCGAGACCTCGTTCGCCGCCGTGCTCCCCGAGCTGGCGAAGTGCCGCCGGGTGGTGGCGGTGGAGCAGCAGGGGCACGGCCGCACCCGCGCCGGCGACCACCCGCTGACGCTGGAGTCGATGGCCGACGACACCGCCGCCGTCCTCGACCAGCTGGGGGCGGGGCCGGTCGACGTCCTCGGCTACGACCTGGGCGCCGGCGTGGCCCTGCACCTGGCGGCGCGGCGGCCCGACCTGGTGCGCAGGCTGGTCTTCGTGGGCCACGCCTTCGACCGGGACGGCTTCCACCCGGGCGTGCTCGACGGCGTCGCCCGGCTCACCCCGGCCATGCTGGTGGGGTCACCGTTCGAGCGTGCGTACGCCGCCGTCGCCCCCGACCCGTCCGGGTTCGCCACCCTGGTCGAGCGCACGGTCGCCCTGGAGACCGGCATGACCGACCTGCACCCCGACGAGGTACGCGCCCTGGCCGCGCCCACGCTCGTCGTGGTCGGCGACGCCGACCTGGTACGGCCCGAGCACGCGCTGCGGATGTTCCGGCTGCGTGGTGGCGGCGTGCCCGGTGACCTGGTCGGCCTGCCGGCGGCGCAGCTCGCGGTGCTGCCCGGCACCTCGCACGCCGCGCTGCTGGCGCGCCCCGACCTGCTGCTGGCGCTGGTCCTGCCGTTCCTCCAGGCGCACTGAGGGCCGACCCGCGGTCAGCCCAGCCCGCCGGCGGCGTGGATGTTCTGTCCGGTGACCCAGCGGGCGTCCGGACCGCAGAGGAACGCGATCACGTTGGCCACGTCGGCGGGCTGGCCGAGCCGACCCATCGGGGTGATCCGAGCGGCCATCTCCAGGCTCTGCTCGCTGTTCGTCGAGCGCAGCAGGTCGGTGTCGGTGGCGCCCGGCGACACCGTGTTGACGGTGATGCCGCGGGCGGCCAGCTCCCGGGAGGCCACCCCGGACAGTTGCTCCACAGCGCCCTTGCTGGCGGCGTACGCGGCGATGCCCGGGCCTGGCATGACGGTGTTGATCGTGGACAGGTTGACGACCCGTCCACCGTCGCGCATGTGCCGGGCGGCGTGCCGCAGGGCCAGGAACACCGCGCGGGCGTTCACCGCCATCAGCCGGTCGAACTCGTCCTCGGGCAGGTCCACCAGGAGCGCCGGCGTGTGCCGGGCGGCGGCGTTGTTGACCAGCAGGTCGAGACCGGGCAGGTGGGTCCGGGCCCCGGCGAAGAGCGTGTCCACCCCGGCGGGATCGCCGAGGTCGGCGCGTACCCCGTGGGCGACGCCACCGTCGGCGGCGACCTCCTTCTCCACCTCGGCGGCGGCCGCCGCGTCGTGGTGCCAGCCGAACACCACGGTCGCCCCGTCGTGAGCCAGCCGCCGTACCACCGCGCGGCCGATTCCCCGCGAGCCGCCGGTGACCACGGCCCCCTTGCCCTCCAGAATCCGCGTCCTCACGTCCATGGACCGACGATAGGTCCGTCGGGGCCCGCCGGGCAGCCTCCCTCCGGGCATGCCCGATCGGCCACGCCTCCGCCTCGGCCGGTGCGGCGGCACTCGGCGGCGGGCGGTCGGCGCCGGTCTCAGCGCGAGCCGCCGCGTGACCGCGCCCGGTCGATGGCCAGCCCGGTCGGGATCAGCACGGCGGCGACCACCGCCCAGCTCGCCAGGGCGACCCAGAACGGACCGTCGTTGAGGACGACCGTCAGGATGCTCACCGGGAGGAGGGCGATCGCCGCGGCGACCACCGGTCGGCGTACGGAGTTCGTCATGGTGGCGTCGTCTGCCCGGTCCCCGTACCCGGCAAACCGCGGAGCGGCGCGGTGACCTACGAGGCCAACCGTTCCCGTGCCTGGTGACCGAAGCTGCTCGGTTCGGCACCGTGCTCGGCCTGGTTGATCTCGGCCCAGACCACGTCCAGGGAGAGGCCGAGGACGTCGGCGATCGCCGCGATGGTCGGGAAGGCGGGGGTCGCCACGCGGCCCGACTCGATCTTGCGCAGGGTCTCCGGGGAGACGCGGGCGCCGAGCGCGGTCTCCAGCATCGAGCGCTCTCCCCGGGCGCGACGCAGCAGCGCGCCGAGGCGCTGCCCGCGCTCGACCTCCGCGGGGGTGAGCGGCAACCTGACCATGCTCCGATTCTAGTCACGGGATAACATGGCCGGGATAGTTATTGGACGCATGAGGAAGGCGCCCCATGATCGAGATCCTGGACCCCGCCCAACTGCCCCGGGCGAGGGAGGCGGGCGCCCTGGTCGCGCACATCCTGCAGAACCTGAAGAGCCGCAGCTCGGTCGGCACCAACCTGCTGGACATCGACCGGTGGGCCAAGGCCATGATCGTCGAGGCCGGAGCGGTGTCCTGTTACGTCGACTACGCGCCATCCTTCGGGCGCGGGCCGTTCGGCCACTACATCTGCACGTCCGTCAACGACGCCGTGCTGCACGGCCTGCCGCACGACTACCCGCTCGCCGACGGTGACCTGCTCTCGCTCGACCTGGCCGTCTCCGTGGGCGGCGTCGTCGCGGACTCGGCCATCAGCTTCGTCGTGGGCGACTCGAAACCCCCGCAGAGCGTCGCGTTGATCAGCGCCACCGAGCGTGCGCTGGCCGCGGGGATAGCCGCTGCCGGCCCCGGGGCGCGGATCGGCGACATCTCCCACGCCATCGGCTCGACCCTGCACGGTGCGGGCTACTCGGTCAACACCGAGTTCGGCGGCCACGGTGTCGGTTCGACGATGCACCAGGACCCGCACGTGTCGAACACGGGACGACCCGGCCGTGGCTACCGCCTGCGCCCCGGGCTGCTGCTGGCACTGGAGCCGTGGGTCATGGCGGACACCGCCGCCCTCGTCACCGACGCCGACGGATGGACGCTCCGGAGCGCGACCGGCTGCCGGACCGCCCACAGTGAGCACACGATCGCCATCACCGACGACGGAGTCGAGATCCTCACCCTGCCGGAGCGGACGCCTCGGTGAGCCGTGGCGGCGGCGGTCCCGTCGCTGCCCCGCGGTGCCGGGCGGGTGGCGCGGATTCTCCGCTTTCTATACCGTGGCACGGTCGCGGCGGCCACATCCCCGACCGGGCTCGCCGCGACGGAGGCGGCGTACGCAGTCGGGAGCGAGGGGTTCGTGGTGACCAACGACTCGCCCACGGTCAACCGGCCTGAGGTCGGCGAGGTCGACGTGCAGCAGAAGATCGACACGTCGGTGCCGCACTCGGCACGGATCTGGAACTACTGGCTCGGCGGCAAGGACAACTTCGCGGTCGACCGCGAGGCCGGCGACCAGTACCGGCAGGTCTTTCCCGGCGTCGTCGACGTCGCCCGTGCCTCCCGGCAGTTCCTGGTCCGGTCGATCACGTTCCTCGCCGCCGAGGCGGGCGTCCGTCAGTTCCTCGATGTCGGCACCGGGCTGCCGACGGCCGACAACACCCACGAGGTGGCGCAGCGGATCGCCCCGGAGGCGCGGATCGTCTACGTCGACAGTGATCCGCTGGTGCTGGTGCACGCCCGGGCCCTACTGGTCAGCACGGCCGAGGGCCGGACCTCCTACATCGACGCCGACCTGCACGATCCCGCCGCGATCATCGCGGAGGCCGGCCGGACGCTCGACCTCGGGCAGCCGATCGGCCTCATCCTCAGCGGCGTCATGGGCCACGTGCCCGACTACGAGAGGGCCCGATCGATCGCACGGCAGCTGCTGGCGCCGCTGCCGGCCGGCAGTTACCTCTCACTCAACGACGGCACCAGCCTGATCAGCCCCGAGATGCGGCAGGCGCAGGACGACTACAACGACACCGGGGCGGCTACGTACACGCTGCGCACGCCCGAGCAGATCGCCGGGTTCTTCGAGGGCCTCGAACTGGTGGAGCCGGGCGTCGTGCCGTGCCCGCGGTGGCGACCCGACGACGCGGTCGACACGCCCGCCGACATCGACGCCTTCGGCGGGGTGGGCCGCAAGCGCTGAGGCGGCGGCCAGGCTCACCCGGAGCGGCGCGGCCCGGGCGGCCCGGGGCGGCGCGGTGCTGCCCCGGACGACGAGAGCGGTGCCAAGTTCGTATCTCGCCTGGGCCGGCGGATGACCGTCGGTCAGGGTCAGCGCGAGTCGAGCGGCGGTGGCCCCCGATCTCGTGGGAAGGGCCGTCGCACCGTGGCCAGCGGTGCCCGCCACGTGGGTCACGCTTTCGTGGTGCGGTGAATGTTTTCGATAACATTTTCTTGCCGCAGCCAAGGGGTCTTCGCCGGTGCAAGGGCTCGCCGGGCGGTCGGCGGATCGTGACGCGGGAGGACACTTCCGCGAAACATCACCGACACGTCTT
Organism: Micromonospora endolithica; assembly: GCF_003626595.1. Classification (GTDB taxonomy): domain Bacteria; phylum Actinomycetota; class Actinomycetes; order Mycobacteriales; family Micromonosporaceae; genus Micromonospora; species Micromonospora endolithica. Next base: position 187,719 of record NZ_RBAK01000006.1, read on the forward strand.
GACTGCCGGCGCTTGCATCCACGACAGTCTATGAGGGCGAGGTGACGCGCGGTCGGGAGCCCGGCGCGCCGGCCCGCACCCCGGATGGCGACGTCGTGGTGTGAGTGGGCTACTCCTGTTAGCGCTAACAGAAGTCACGGTGACGATCGGTCGCACCCCCGGGTCGGACCCGCCGGCGGCGTTCACCGGCCCGCCCGCGCCCGTGCTCGACCAATCCACACCAGAAGCAGGACGGCAGAGAGGCCTCAGTATCGTGGCGATCAGTCGACGAGCACTCGTCAGGGCCGCTGCCGCGTCGGGCGCGCCCACACCGAACATCGGCGGCGGCTCGTGGACGTCGCTCCACCAGCGTGACTACCCCCCCGCCGCTGAACGCCAGGCACGGCTCGATTCTCGGGATCAGCGACGCCGAGTACGACGGGTTGGTGTCCCGGTGGGGCACCACCCAACTGGGTGCGACTCAAGTCGTCGAACTTCCCGGACCACGTCGTACGCCACGCCAACAACATCGGCCGCGTCGACCCGTACCCGCGCGCCGCCGGGCTGGCGACCCGCTCAGCGCGAGTGCCGGCGCGACCGACCGGCAGGACGCCACCTTCCGCATCACGGCCTGACCGAGGGAGACCATCGTGACGACGAGATTCCTGCGACGGGGCGTCGCCCTGCTCGCGAGCCTGCTCTGCGTGGTCCTGCTGGGGCCGGCCGCGACCCGGGCGGACAACCCCATCGTCCAGACCATCTACACCGCCGACCCGGCGCCGCTGGTGCACGACGGACGGGTCTACCTCTACACCGGCCACGACGAGGACGGCTCGACGTACTTCACCATGCGCGACTGGCGTGTCTTCTCGTCGGCGGACATGGTCAACTGGACCGACCACGGTTCGCCGATGAGCCTGGCCACCTTCAGTTGGGCCAGTGCCGACGCGTGGGCCGGCCACACCGTCCACCGCAACGGCCGCTTCTACTGGTACGTGCCGGTCAAGAACCGGGCCACCGGGCGGATGGCGATCGGCGTCGCGGTCGCCGACAGCCCCACCGGCCCGTTCCGGGACGCGATCGGCCGGCCACTGGTGGAGAACGGCGAGATCGACCCGCACGCGTTCGTCGACGACAACGGGCAGGCGTACCTGTACTGGGGCAACCCGAACCTGTGGTACGTGCGGCTGAACGCCGACATGATCTCGTTCTCCGGGGCGCCGACCCAGATCCCGCTCACCACCGCCGGATTCGGCGCGCGCAGCGGAAACACCAGCCGCCCACCCTGTACGAGGAGGGGCCGTGGGTCTACAAGCGCGATGGCGTCTACTACAACGTCTTCGCGGCGGAGTGCTGCGCGGAGTTCATCGGCTACTCCACCGCCCCCGGCCCGACCGGCCCGTGGACCTACCGCGGGACGGTCATGCCACGCCAGGGCGGCAGCTTCACCAACCATGCCGGCGTCATCGACTTCCACGGCGGCTCGTACTTCTTCTACCACAACGGCGCACTGCCCGGCGGCGGCGGCTTCACCCGCTCGGTGGCGGTGGAGAAGTTCAGCTACCGGTCCGACGGCACCATCCCGACGATCAACATGACCACCACCGGCGCACCGCAGGTCGGCACCCTCAACCCGTACGTGCGCCAGGAGGCCGAGACGATCGCCTGGGCCTCCGGTGTGGAGACCGAGCCGGCCAGTGAGGGGGGCATGAACGTCGGCTGGATCGAGAACGGCGACCACATCAAGGTCAAGGGTGTCGCGTTCGGCGCCGGCGCCACCTCGTTCACCGCCCGGGTGGCATCGGCGACCAGCGGGGGCCGCATCGAGGTGCGGCTGGGCAGCCCCGGTGGCACGACCGTGGGCACCTGCACCGTCGGGGGCACCGGTGGCTGGCAGACCTGGACCACGGTCACCTGCCTGGTCAGCGGCGCCACCGGCATCCAGGACCTGTACCTGCGGTTCGCCGGCGACAGCGGCAACCTGTTCAACGTCAACTGGTGGCAGTTCCACCAGGGAACCGGCGCGACACCCCCGCCGCCCCCCACCACGCCGCCCCCGACGGCGGCACCACCGACCACGCCGCCGCCGACCGGCGCGGGCTGCACCGCCGCCTACCGCACCGTCAACACCTGGGGCGGCGGCTTCCAGGGCGAGGTCACGGTGACCGCCGGCGCGGCGGCGATCAGCGGGTGGACCGTCCGCTGGACCCTGGCCGGTGGCCAGACCGTCACCCAGGTCTGGAACGGCACGCTGAGCACCAGCGGCTCGACCGCCGCGGTGACCAACGCCGGCCACAACGGCGCGCTCCCGGCGACCGGGTCGACCACGTTCGGATTCATCGGCGGCGGCACGCCGTCGACCCCGTCACTCACCTGCACCCCGGCCTGAGGAGCTACGTCCATGCCTGACATGACACGAAGGAACGTGCTGAGGGCCGGCGCGACGGGCGCGGGCGCCGCGTTGCTGCCGGTCGCCTGGACCGCCACCGCCCGCGCCGGTGCCCAGGCGCCGCCGCAGGTGACGGCCGCCGGTGACATGGCACTGTGGTACGACGAGCCGGCGGGCAGCGACTGGCTCCGTGCGCTGCCGATCGGCAACGGGCGCCTCGGCGCCATGGTGTTCGGCAATGTCGACACCGAGCGGCTCCAGCTCAACGAGGACACCGTCTGGGCCGGCGGCCCGTACGACTCCGCCAACACCCGCGGCGCGGCCAACCTGGCCGAGATCCGGCGGCGGGTCTTCGCCGACCAGTGGAGCCAGGCGCAGGACCTGATCAACCAGACCATGATGGGCACCCCGGGCGGCCAACTCGCCTACCAGCCGGTGGGCAACCTGCGGCTCGCCCTCGGCTCCGCCAGCGGCGCGTCGCAATACCACCGGACGCTCGACCTCACCACCGCCACCGCCACCGCCACCTACGTGCAGAACGGAATCCGGTACCAGCGTGAGGTGTTCGCCAGCGCACCCGACCAGGTGATCGTGATCCGGTTGACCGCCGACCAGGCCAACTCGATCACCTTCAACGCCACCTTCGACAGCCCGCAACGGACCACCGTGTCGAGCCCGGACTCCGCCACCATCGCCCTCGACGGCATCTCCGGCGCCATGGAGGGCGTCAACGGCTCGGTGCGATTCCTCGCGCTGGCCCACGCCACCGCGACGGGCGGCACGGTGAGCAGCTCCGGCGGCACCCTGCGCGTCTCCGCCGCCACGAGCGTGACCGTCCTGGTCTCGATCGGCTCCAGCTACGTCAACTACCGCATCGTCAACGGCGACCACCAGGGCATCGCCCGTACCCGGCTCACCGCCGCCCGAGCCGTGGGCATCGACCAGCTGCGCAGCCGCCACCTCGCCGACTACCAGGCGCTGTTCAACCGGGTGACGATCAACCTGGGGCGGACGGCCGCGGCCGACCAGCCGACCGACGTGCGGATCGCGCAGCACGCGAGCGTCGACGACCCGCAGTTCTCCGCCCTGCTGTTCCAGTACGGGCGGTACCTGCTGATCTCGTCCTCGCGGCCGGGCACCCAGCCGGCGAACCTCCAGGGCATCTGGAACGACTCGATGACGCCGCCCTGGGACTCGAAGTACACCATCAACGCGAACCTGCCGATGAACTACTGGCCGGCCGACACGACCAACCTGCCGGAGTGTTTCCTGCCGGTCTTCGACATGGTCCGGGACCTGACGGTGACCGGCGGGCGGGTCGCCCAGGCGCAGTACGGTGCCGGCGGCTGGGTCACCCACCACAACACCGACGGGTGGCGGGGCGCCTCGGTGGTCGACGGGGCCTTCTGGGGCATGTGGCAGACCGGCGGCGCCTGGCTGGCCACCCTCATCTGGGAGCACTACCTGTTCACCGGTGACACCGGCTTCCTCCAGACCAACTACCCGGCCCTGAAGGGCGCCGCGCAGTTCTTCCTGGACACCCTGGTCACCCACCCGACGCTCGGATATCTGGTCACCAACCCGTCGAACTCGCCGGAACTGGCCCACCACGCGAACGTCAGCGTCTGCGCCGGTCCCACCATGGACAACCAGATCCTGCGCGACCTGTTCGACGCCGCGGCCCGCGCCAGCGAGGTGCTCGGCGTCGACCCCACGTTCCGCTCCCAGGTGCGTACGGCCAGGGACCGGTTGCCCCCGACGCGGATCGGCTCGCGGGGCAACGTCCAGGAGTGGCTCGCCGACTGGATCGAAACCGAGCGCAACCACCGGCACGTCTCCCACCTGTACGGGCTGCACCCCAGCAACCAGATCACCCGGCGCGGTACCCCGCAGCTGTACGAGGCGGCCCGCCGGACGCTGGAGCTGCGCGGCGACGACGGGACCGGCTGGTCGTTGGCCTGGAAAATCAACTACTGGGCCCGGTTGGAGGACGCCGCCCGCGCGCACAAGCTGGTCCGGGACCTGGTGCGGACCGACCGGCTCGCGCCGAACATGTTCGACCTGCACCCACCGTTCCAGATCGACGGCAACTTCGGCGCCACCTCGGGCATCGCCGAGATGCTGCTGCACAGCCACAACGGCGAGCTGCACCTGCTGCCCGCGCTGCCGACCGCATGGCCCACCGGCCAGGTCGCCGGCCTGCGCGGTCGTGGCGGATACACCGTCGGAGTGGCCTGGACGAGCGGGCAGGCCGACGAGATCCGCGTCCGCGCCGACCGGGACGGCACGGTACGGCTGCGCTGCCGGCTGTTCACCGGGAGCTTCACCCTCGTCGACGTCACCGACGACAGCACCCCGGCCACCACCCGACCGGAGACCGACGTCGTCCAACTGACCGTCCGGGCGGGCCACACCTACCGCGCGGCACGGCCCGGTGTGACGCCGTCACCGACCCCGACCGGCACGCCCACGCCGAGCGCGACACCGTCTCCGACCCCGACGGACACCCCCGCCCCGTCCGGCGCGCGAGCGACGTACCGGGTCACGAACTCCTGGTCGGGCGGCTTCCAGGGCGAGGTCACGGTGACCGCCGGTGCCACCCCGATCCGCGGCTGGACCGTCACCTGGACGTTCCCCGACGGGCAGGCCGTGAGCCAGATCTGGGGCGGCGCGCACACCCAGAGCGGGGCGAACGTGCGGGTGACGAACGTCGACTACAACGGGGCCTTGGCCGCCGGCGGCTCCACCACCTTCGGCTTCATCGGCACGGTGAACGGCGCCAACAACCCACCGACCAACATCGTCTGCACGACAACCTGACCAGGCGCGCCTGAGCAGGGGCCCCGTCCGGGGACCGGGCACGGGACGCCACGGTCGCGACCTCGGCGGTACCGTGTCGCCGTGAGCGGGGGAACGGTTGCCACACCTTCATCGCCGGCCGGTGCGCGTCTACCGGCGAGGGCTCCCGGCGTACGCCGGCGTCCCGGGTCCTGGTTCCTGACCTGCGCGCTGGTGACCGCCGGCCTGGTGCTGGGCGGGTGCTCCGGGCACCGCGACGGCGACTCGCTGGCGGTGGACAGCGCGGTGGCCGAGGCGGCGCGCCTCAAGGACGACCTCGGTTACCGTGACCGGCCCCGGGACGCCGAGCACATCGCCGCGACCGAGGTCGCCCAGGAGGGGGCGGGCGACGGCACCGTCGGGCGTGAGCTGTTGGCCTGGTCGGGGCGAACGGCCGGCAGCGAGCAGGCCACCATCGACGTCCGGTTCGTCGCGGTGGTGGCCGCGCGGCCGGGGACGTCCTTCGGCACCCGCGGCCACTCCGCGGGCCGGGCCACGCGCTGCTACCGCTACCTGCTCCAACTCTATCGCTACACGTCGTACGACGAGATCGACTGCCCGTCGGTGACCACGCCCGCGCCGCCCCGCGCCGCACCGATCCCGAAGCTGCCCGACGACGGGCGCGAGCGGCTCACCGCGGCGCTGCGCACCGCCACACCCGACACCCTCGCCGGCGCGGTACGGGCGGCGTTTCCCGCCGAGCACATCACCGTCGACACCACCACGCACGAGGGTGCCCTCGTCGCCGCGGTCGGCGTACCCGCCGAGCGGGACTGCCTCCTCATGGTCAGGACACCCGACGGGAAGATCACGTCACCCGGGTACGACCGCATCTGGCTGGAGCCGGGCGAGACGGGATGCAAGACCGGGCTGTACGTCTCACCGCCCCGTTGACCTGCGGTTTTGCCGGATCCGAGCAGTGGTCTTACCGGCCGGGGAGCGGTACGACTGATACATCGACGCCACCCGCCGCTCGCGGTCGACGACCGGGTCTGCCCGGTGGCGCGATGTCAGTAGGAGGTACCGCTCATGTGTCGGGATCCTACGGGGCACCGCAACCGCAACCGCATTCGCGGAGCGGAACGGCGGACCCGGTCAGGTGGGAGTTCCACGTGGAGCAACCACGGATCTCGCCCGGGTTGCCACGCCAGACGGCGAAGGCTCGGGTCGGGACGCCCCGTCACCGGCGGGCACCGTGGCCGGCGCCGCCGGCGGGTCGGGTGCGGCGAAGATGACCGGCGCGCCGAACGCGGCCCTGCGTGCGGCGCGGCGCAGCGCGGTGAGCACCGCCGGGCCGGCGAGGACGATCGCCACGGCGGTGGTGATCGCCCGGCCGGTGTCCCACCCGAAGGTGGAGGTCACGGCGGTGAACACCGCGAAGCGGTGCAGGTTCTCCAGGACGGGTGCGCCCGCGACGTAGGAGAGCTGGGTGTCCGCGCCGACGCTGAACGGCCAGAACCACAGGTTCATCAGCAGGCCGTAGCCGTAGGCGGCCAGGACGCCGTACCCGGCCAGGACGGCGATCTCGGCCCGGCCGCGCAGCCGCGCCGGTAGCAGGCCGGCGCCGAGGCCGATCCAGGAGGCGGCCAGCATCTGGAACGGCAGCCACGGCCCGACGCCGGCGGTGAGCAGGGCGGAGGCGAACAGCGACGTCGAGCCGAGCAGGAAGCCGAATCCCGGCCCGAACACCCGCCCGGCGAGCACCAGCAGGAAAAAGACGGTCTCGATGCCGGCGGTGCCGGCGCCGAGCGGACGCAGCGCGGCGTTGACCGCGGCGAGCACACCGAGCATGGCCAGGGCCTTGCTGTCGATGCCGCCGGAGCTGAGTTCGGCCAGCACGAGCGCCACGAGCACCGGCAGCACCACGAGGAACACCAGCGGCGCCTCGTCGGTGCGCGCGGTGGTCTCCGGGCCGGCGGGGATGAAGAACGGCCAGGTGAAGGTGGCCAGCGCGGCGGCCGAGGCGAGGACCAGCACGAGAGCCGTGCGCGGGGTGACCCGCAGGACGCTCATGCCGGCTCCAGCGCGGCGGCGACCTGCTCGACGGTCAGCCATGGTGCGGGGGCGAGGACCTTGGCCACCTGCGGGGCGAACGCGGGGGAGGCGAGCATGATCTCCGCCGTGGTGCCGTCGGCGACGACGGACCCCTCGGCCAGCACCACCACCCGGTCGGCCAGGGTCGCGACGAGTTCGACGTCGTGCGTCGCCAGCACCACGCTCCGGCCGGCGGCGGCCAGCTTCCGGACCACGGTGGTGAACTGCCGCTTGGCCCGGTAGTCCAGGCCGCGCGTCGGCTCGTCGAGCAGGACCACCGGTGGGGCGGCGGTGAGTTGGACGGCCAGCGCGAGGGCGAGACGCTGCCCCTCGGACAGGTCCCGGGGATGCCGGTCGCCGGGCAGGCCGGGGGTGAGCTGGTCCAGCAGGGCCCGGCAGGTGCCGGCGGGCGTTCCGGTCTCCCGGTCGGCCTGCGTGCACTCGGCGTCCACCGTCTCCAGGTAGAGCAGGTCACCCGGGGTCTGCGGGACCAGGCCGACGTGCCGGCGGGCCCGGCCGGCCGGCAGGGCCTTCGGGTCGAGGTCGCCGCGCGGCCCGGCCACCGCCACCGTGCCACCCTGCCGGGGGCCGCTGCCCTGCACCGCCCACAGCAGGCTGGACTTGCCGGAACCGTTGCGGCCCATCAGCGCGACGACCCGCCCGGGACGCAGGTCGAGGTCGACGCCGGCCACGGCGACGGTGCCCGGATAGCGCACCACGACCTTCCGGGCGGTCAGCACGGGCGCGTCGACCGGGGCCGGCGCGGGCTCGGCGGGTGCCACATCGGTGAGCCGCTCGCGCAGGGTGGACGCGCGTCGCCGGGCGTCGCGGACCGACAGCGGCAGCGGCGTCCAGCCGGCCAGCCGGCCCAGCTCCACCAGCGGCGGCGCGAGGTCCACACCGGCGAGTACGTCGGCCGGCGCCCCGTCCACCACGCGACCGTCGCCGGGCAGGTAGAGCAGCCGGTCGGCGTACTGCACCACCCGCTCCAGCCGGTGCTCGGCCAGGACCACGGTGACGCCGAGGTCGTGCACCAGCCGGGTGACGGTGGCGAGCACGTCCTCGGCGGCGGTCGGGTCCAGCGCGGAGGTGGGTTCGTCGAGCACCAGCACCCGGGGATGACTGGTGAGCACCGCGCCGATGGCGACCCGCTGCTGCTGCCCGCCGGAGAGCGTCCGCAGTGGCCGGTGCCGCAGCTCGGCGACGCCGAGCAGGTCCAGGGTCTCCTCCACCCGCTTGCGCATCACCGACGGCGGCAGGGCCAGCTGCTCCATGCCGTACGCCAGTTCCTCCTCGACGGTGTCGGTGACGAACCCGGACAGCGGGTCCTGGCCGACCACGCCCACGACGTCGGCGAGGTCACGCGGCGGGTGCCGGCGGGTGTCCCGGCCGGCCACCGTCACGGTGCCGTGCAGGGTGCCGCCGGTGAAGTGCGGCACCAGGCCGTTGATCGCCCGCAGCAGCGTCGACTTGCCGGCGCCGGTGCGGCCGGCGACCAGGCAGAGCTCGCCCTCCTCGACCCGGAGGGTCACGTCCCGCAGCGGCGCGGCGACGCCCTCGGCGTAGCGGACGGTGACCCGGTCGAAGCTGATCATCGGTGACCTCCGGTCACCGGTGCCGGCGACGTCGTGGGCCGGGCGGCATCCGTCGTCGCGGCGGACACCGGTACCGGCGGGCGGGTGGGACGCGCCAGCGGCGGTGGCGGGGCCAGCCAGGCCGGCGCCGCCCCGGCGGCGACGGCGAGCAGCAGCAACGGGGTCAGCTCGGGCCAGGTGGGCGGGCTGACCGGGGGGTAGAGCAGCTCCGGGGCCACCCTGCCGGCCAGCACCGTCAGGGCGGCGGCGGTCACCCCGCAGCCGGCCACCAGCAGCTCGGCGGGGCGCCACCGGTCCGGCCGGTACCGGCTGCGGCGCACCCGGCGCCCGGCCAGCAGCATCCCGGCCACGGCGACGACCAGGCCGGCCAGCAGCATCGGCAGGCCCAGGTGGTCCGAGCCGGTGGTGTCGAGCAGCCCGTACGTGCCGGCGCAGACACCGACCAGCCCGCCGAGCACCAGCGCCCCGGTGACCGCCCGCTGACCGGCCGGCACCGCGTCGGTACGGCCGTAGCCACGCGAGTCCATCGCCGCGGCCAGCGCCAGGGACCGGTCCAACGCGTCGGCCAGCACCGGCAGGGCGATGCCCCGCAGGGCCCGTACCCCCCGCCCGGGCGCGCCGCGCAGCCGCCGCGCCCGGCGGACCCGCAGCACGCTCTCGACCAGTTGCGGCGCGACCGACAGCGCCACCACCACCGCCGTGCCGACCGCGTACAGGGCTCCGGGTACGGCCTTGAGCAGCCGTTTCGGGTTGGCCAGCGCGTTGGCGGCGCCGAGGCAGACCAGCATCGCGGCCAGCCGCAGCCCGTCCTGGAAACCGCCGAGGAGCTGCTCGGCGGCGACGGGCCCGAACAGGCGGATGCCGGCCGCCCATTCCGGCAGCGGGATCTCCGGCAGCCGGACCAGCACGTGCTCGCCCTGCCCGCCGCCGAACACGATCCGGAACACCACCCGCATCGCCACGATCACCGCGCCGAGCACCAGGTACATCCGGAACGCCAGCGCCCACGGGGCGTCGCCGCGCCGGCGGACGACCACCAGCGCGGCGACCGCGACGAGCAGGCCCAACCCCAGCGGGTTGGTGGTGTGACTGGCCGCGGTGGCCAGTCCGAGCGCCCACAGCCACCACGCGCCCGGGTGCAGGCCCCGGGGCAGCCGCCGGTCCGGCCACCGGACCGGCCCCCGTCGGTCGTCGACGGCCGTCGCCGGACCGCGCCCGACCGGGACCGGGGCGCGGTCAGTCATCCGGGTCGGCGGCGCGTCGGCGCCGGGCGGCGACCACGCCACCGGCGGCGAGCGCGGCCAGCAGCAGCGCCCCGGCCGCCGTGCCCAGCGGCAGGCCCCCGTCGTCCCGGGACGCCGCGACCTCGGTCACCACCGGCCCGTCGGTCGGGCCCGCGGAGGGTACGCCCGGGGCGCCGCTCGGCGTGGGCGGTGGCGGCGACGAACCCGGCGCGCGGGGCGTCATCGAGGCGCCGGTGGACACCGGAAGGCCGGGGCCGGCGGTCGGCGGGCGTACCGTGCCGGGAAGCCCACCCTCGGCGGCCGGTGGCGGGTTTCCGCCTCCTGCCGGCGGTGGCGCGATCGGCCCGCCACCGCCCACGGGGGGAGGTGGTGGGGGTGGTGGCGCCGGCGGCGCGGGTGGCGGTGGCGGTGGCGCCGGCGGAGCGGGGCGCTTCGGGGCGATTCCGGGCCGGGGTGCGTCGCTGGCGTCGCGGTTCAGGGAGAACGACCAGCCCTCGAAACTGCCCGCCGGTGGCTTGCGGTTGAGCACACCCTTGGCGCTGTACGTCCAGCTGCCATCGTTCGGGGCGTGCCAGTACGACCAGTAGGCGCTGGCCGGCGGCGTGTCGACGCACTTCTCCGCCGCGGTGGACGGCCTGCCCTCGATCCGGCAGACGAACCCCTCGCCCCAGCGCAGGGTGCCGGTGATCTGGAAGCCGGCGTTCTTGAGCGCCGCGAGGCCGGTGGACTGGGTCCCCGCGGCGCAACGCACCACCGTGCCGCCGCCGAGCTGGTGGAAGTCGACCACGACGGTGACGCCGGAGGCGTCCGGGCAGTAGCCGGCCGACCCGGCGGCCGTCGCCGGGGTGCCGGGCCCGAGCACCGTGCCCGTGGCGGCCAGGACGACGACCAGTCCGGCGCGGGCGGTGCGGACCGTCATGCCGCCCGCCGGCGGCCGAGCACCAGCAGCACCGCCCCGCCGCCGAGCAGCAGGAGCGCGACCAGCAGGTAGCTGGTGATCGCCGCGCCGGTTCTCGGCAGGGCACCGGGACCCGGGGCCGCCGGTGTCGTGCCCGGTGCGGCGGTGGTGCCCGGCGGGGGGACGGTGCTCGGCGCGGTGGTGGGGGACGGACTCGGCGGTGCGGTGGTCACCGGGGCGCTCGGCGTCGGGCCGGTGGTGGCCGTGGCCGGCGCGGTCGGCGTCGGTGCCCCGGTGGGGGAGACGGTGGCGGTGGGCGAGGCCGTGCCGGTCGGGGTGGGTTCCGGGGACGTCGGCGGCGGGTCGAGGCCGATCCGGCCGAGCGGGACCCCGGCGAGCCCGAGCAGGGCCTGGGCGGTGGCCCGGCGCCACTGGTCCCGCTCGTGCTCCGCGATACCCGTCTCGGCGGCGGTTGCCAGTCCCGCCCTGTCGTAGGCGATGGCGCCCGCCTCGGCGGCCGCCGGACCACCGGTCGAGGCGGTGACCTGAAGCCCGGTCAGCGCCTTCGCGGCGCGGGCTGCCGCGGCGTCCCGGCCGGCGGCGGCGAGGGCCTGACCGGCCAGGCCGGTGCTGTTGGAGTTCGCGCCGGACGTCGGTCCCGACCCGCCGTACGATCCGTCGGCGCGCTGCTGGGTCACCAGCCACTCCGCGCCCTTCGCCGCCGCCGTGGCCGCGCCGGTGGCGCCGTCGTCGGCGGCGGCCAGCAGGGCCTGGACGGCCATCGCGGTCGAGTCCACGTCGAGCGTGGCGTCGGACTGCTCGTCGCAGGACGGCGACGGGCCGTCCGCGGTGTCCGGGTAGAGCCGGAAGCCGCCGGCCGCGCACTGCTGCCGGACGAGGAAGTCCACGGTGTCCTGCGGCAGGGCGCCGCTGCGGGCCAGACCCAGCACGGCGAAGGACTGGTCGAAGGTGTTGCTGGCGTCCGGGCCGGTGGCGGCGGTGGTGCGGCTGGTGATCCGTCCCCGCTGGTGGCCCGCGTCCGCCCCGGCGATCAGCGAGCGGGTCTCCGTGCGCAGGTCGAACCCACCGAAGTCGCCGGGATCGGCGCCGGCGGCGGAGGCGGCGTAGAGCAGCTTCGCGGTGGCCCCGCCGTCGGTGAAGCCCTCGATGCCGAAGTCGTCGTAGCTGTTGTAGGACCGCACGTGCGCCGCGACCTGCTCGGTGGCGGCCCGGCGGGTCGGGTCGGCCACGCCGGTGGCGGACAGGGCGATGAGACCGTCGACGGTCAGACCCCAGTCCGCGCCGCCGAACGGCCCGGGCAGCGACCCGTCGCTGAACTCGCCGGCCAGCCAGGACGCGGCGTCACGGGCGGCGGTGACATCGGCCGGGGCCGGTGCGGCCACCACGGTCAGGGGTAGTGCGGAGATCGCGACGAGGGTCGTCGCCGCGACGGTGCCGAGACCGGTGGCGAGACGCCGGGACAGGGGCATGGGGATGCCTTTCGCAGAGCGGTCGGTGAGAGCTCCGGAAAACACCCCGAGAATGACGACACCCCGCTCCGCGTGCTGCGGTGAGCGGGGTGAGGCGGACCTCGGTGGCCCGGACTTCACCCTGTAGACCTCGACAGTGGAAGCCGCTCGTCCCGGGTGAGGCATTCCGGCTCGCGAGGTCTCCGCCTCGCTCACGGTTGCGGGTCAGCGCCGGCTTCGAACCGGCTTCCCCCCACACGGGACGTATGCAGTTGTGCGCCCGGCGTGCACCGGGTGCGGTCACCGTACCGCTCGTGCGTCGACGACGCCAAGGGTGGTGGCCGTCACCCGGTGCGGCCCGGGCGGCCCGGTCAGGGCGCGGCGATGCCGGGTGCGGCACCCGCGCCGAACGACCAGCCCTCGACGCTGCCCGGCGCGGGGTTGTAGCTGCTCGCGCCGGACGTGCTGTAGGACCACGAGCCGCCGCTGGGGGCGTGCCAGTACGACCAGTACGCGGTGGCCGAGGGGGTGTTGACGCACGGCTCGGTCGCGGCGGTGGGCTTGCCGTTGATCCGGCAGACGAAGGCCAGGCCCCAGCGTGCGGTGCCGGTCACCGTGAAGCCGGCGCCCTGTAGGGCGGCCAGCCCGGTGGCCGGGTCGCCGGGGGCGCAGCCGACCTGGACCCCGCCGCCGAGGGCGGCGAAGTCGACCACGACGGTCACCCCCGAGGTGCCGACGCAGGCGGCGGCGTGCGCGGCCCGCGGCGCGGGCTCGACGGCGGTCAGGGCGATGGCGGCGACGGCGGCGGCCAGCAGGCCGGCAAGGCGCCGGCGGGCAGTGCGGCGGTGACGGAACACGAGGTCCTCCTGAGATCGGGTGGGCGGTGGAGACGGGTGACGGGCATGTGGGCGGCCGGTGCGGCGGTCAAAAGTCGTCGTCGAAGGTCACGCTGCCGCTGACGCCGACCTGGTACGCGGACACCCGCCGTTCGAAGAAGTTCGACAACTCCTGCACGTCCTGAAGGTCCATGAACGCGAACGGGTTCGCCGCGCCGTAGAGCGGGGCGATGCCGAGCTGGGCGAGCCGACGGTCGGCCACGTGTCGCAGGTACTCCCGCATGTCGCCCAGGGACAGCCCGGAGACGCCCTGGCCGAGAAGGTCCTCGGCGAACTGTGCCTCGCACTCGACCGCCTCGGCGAGCATCTCGCGTACCTGGCGGACCATCTCGTCGTCGAACAGTTCCGGTTCCTCGCGCCGCACGGTGTCCACCACGTCGAAGGCGAACGCCATGTGCATGGACTCGTCGCGGAACACCCAGTTGGTGCCGGAGGCGAGTCCGTTGAGCAGGCCCCGGGACCGCAGGAAGTAGACGTAGGCGAAGGCGCCGTAGAAGAACAGGCCCTCGATGCAGGCGGCGAAGCAGATCAGGTTCAGCAGGAACGCCCGGCGGTCGTCCCGGGTACGCAGCTCGCGCAACTCGAAGATGGAGTCGATCCAGCGGAAGCAGAACTCGGCCTTGCGCCGGATCGAGGGGATGTTCTCGATGGCGGCGAACGCGGCGAAGCGTTCCTTCTCGTCGGGTACGTAGGTGTCCAGCAGGTTGAGGTAGAACTGGACGTGCACCGCCTCCTCGAACAGTTGCCGGGACAGGTAGAGCCGGCCCTCCGGGGAGTTGACGTGCTGGTAGAGGTTGAGCACCAGGTTGTTGGCGACGATGGTGTCGCCGGTGGCGAAGAACGCGACCAGCCGGGACACCAGGTGCCGCTCGGCGGGTGAGAGTTCGGCCAGGTCGGCGAGGTCGGCGTGCAGGTCGACCTCCTCGACGGTCCAGGTGTTGCGGATGGCGTCCTTGAACCGGTCGAAGAACCGCGGATGCCGCATCGGGCGCAGGGTGAGGTCCAGACCGGGATCGAGCAGCAGGTGCCGGGTGCCGGTCGGGGTCTCGGGGGCGGTGGTCACTGGCAGGCCTCGCAACTCTCGGGGTTCTCCAGGGAGCAGGCCAGCGCCTCGTCGTCGCGTACCGCGACGTGCGACGGCGCGGCGTCGCCCGGCGCGACGACCGGTCCGACGGCGACGGTGGCCTGCTGGATGCGCGTCGCCGGACGCGAGCGCAGGTAGTAGGTGGTCTTCAACCCGGACTTCCAGGCGTACAGGTACATCGACGACAACTTGCCGATGGTGGGCGCGCTCAGGAACAGGTTCAGCGACTGCGACTGGTCGACGTACGGCGCGCGGGCGGCGGCCAGGTCGATCAGCGCCCGTTGCGGCAGCTCCCACGCGGTGCGGAACAGCTCCCGCACGTCGGCGGGCAGGTCGGTGATCCCCTGCACCGATCCCTCGGCGCGCTTGATCTGGTCGCGGATCGCCGACGTCCAGAGCCCGCGTGCCTTCAGTTCCCGGACCAGGTACGTGTTGACCTGGAGGAACTCGCCGGACATGGTCTCGCGCTTGAACAGGTTGGACACCTGCGGCTCGACGCACTCGTAGCAGCCGGCGATCGAGGCGATCGTCGCGGTCGGGGCGATCGCCACCAGCAGCGAGTTGCGCAGCCCGTGGGCGGCGATCCGGGCACGCAGCGTGGCCCAGCGCGCGGCCTGGGTCGGCTCGACGCCCCACAGGTCCGGGTGCAGCTCACCGGAGGCGGCGCGGGTCTGCGCGTACGCCGGGTGCGGGCCGAACCGTTCGGCGAGCCCGGCGGAGGTCTCCAGCGCGGTCAGCAGGATCTCCTCCTGCACCCGGGTGGACAGCTCCATCGCCTCGGCCGAGTCGAACGGCAGGCGCAGGGTGAACAGCGCGTCCTGCAGGCCCATCAGGCCGAGCCCGACCGGTCGCCAGCGGGGGTTCGACGCCGCCGCCTGCTCGGCCGGGTAGTAGTTGATGTCGATCACCCGGTCGAGGAACAGCACCGCGGTGCGGACCGTGGACCGCAGCTTCGTCCAGTCGACGCCGTCGGCGGTGACGTGCGCGCCGAGGTTGACCGAGCCGAGGTTGCACACGGCGGTCTCGGTGTCGTCGTTGACCTCGAGGATCTCGGTGCACAGGTTCGACAGGTGGATCGTGTTGCCCGGCACGCCGGTCTGGTTGGACAGCCGGTTGGCGCGGTCCTTGAACGTCATCCACCCGTTGCCGGTCTGCGCCAGCGTACGCATCATCCGCCCGTACAGGTCCCGGGCCTTCACCGTCCGGACGGCCTTCTTCTCCGCGACCCGGTAGGCGGCGTCGAACTCCTCGCCGTACAGGTCGGGCAGCTCCGGGGCGTCGGACGGGTCGACCAGCGACCAGTCGCCGTCGGCCTCGACCCGGCGCATGAACTCGTCCGGGATCCAGTTCGCCAGGTTCAGGTTGTGCGTCCGCCGGGACTCCTCACCGGTGTTGTCCCGCAGTTCCAGGAACTCCTCGACGTCCGGGTGCCACGGCTCCAGGTAGACGCAGGCCGCGCCCTTGCGCCGGCCACCCTGGTTGACCGCCGCGACACCGGCGTCGAGGGTCTTGAGGAACGGCACGATGCCGTTCGACCTGCCGTTGGTGCCCCGGATCAGCGCGCCCCGACCGCGTACCCGCGACCAGGCGATGCCGATGCCGCCGGAGAACTTCGACAACTTCGCCACCTGGTGGTAGCGCTCGTAGATGGAGTCAAGCTCGTCGCGCGGGGAGTCGACCAGGAAACACGACGACATCTGGGTGTGCCGGGTCCCGGAGTTGAACAGCGTCGGTGAACTCGGCAGGTAGGCCAGGGACGCCATCAGCCGGTAGAACCCGATCGCCTCACCCGGAGTCTCGGACAATCCGCACGCCACCCGCAGCAGCCAGTACTGCGGTGTCTCCACCACCAGCCGCGACTCGGGGTGCCGCAGCAGGTACCGGTCGGCGACGGTGCGCAGTCCGAAGTACTCGAACCGCAGGTCGCCGCCCGGGTCCACGGCGTCGTCGAGCGTGCGGGCGTGGGCGGCCACGAAGGCGGCGGTGTCGTCGGAGATCAGACCCAGGCCGTGCGCGTGGCGGATCGACTGGCTGAAGCTCGCGACGCCCTGCCCGCGTACCTCCTTGTCCACGTACGCGGCCAGCAGCCGCGCCGCCAGCCGGGAGTACTGCGGCTCCTCGCCGATCAGCTCCGCCGCCGTCTGGATCGACAGCTTGTCCAGCTCGACGGTGGTCGCCCGGTCGTAGAGACCGCTGATCGTCTTCGTCGCGACCCGGAGCGGGTCCACCTCGTCCAGGCCGGCGACCCACCGCTGGACCGCCGTCACGATCTTCTGGACGTCCACCGGCTCGGTGTCGCCGCTGCGCTTGCGTACGTGCATCACCTGCCGGGGCCGCTCCGGCTCACCCGGGCCTCCCGGTCCGGACCCGGGTCTCTCCTGCACGACCGTCATGACATCTCCTCGCGCTGTCACCGATGGCCTCGGACGCGCGGAGGAACGCCAACGGGCCACACCGACTCGGCACAGCCCGGCTGCTGGCGTCGGTCGTCCCGCGCGACCTCCGACCGCCGCGCGCGACCGCGCACGGCGTGCTGGCAGGTCTTCGGACTCGTGGGCGTCGTACGCGTTCCTACTGGCCGTCGCTTCCCAGGCCCGGCGGGCCCAGTGCTCGTTGACGGCGGTCGTTCCCACTCACCGCTGCGGGGCAGTCCCGGTTTCGCACCGGATTCCCTCTTGCCTCGGCCACCCTGGACGGGTGGCCGAACCAGCTACGTCGGACACCATATATGGCCCGCGTCCCAGTGGCGCACACCAGGTGTTGTGTTCGGCGTGTCGTACCGCCGCTCGCCACCCTTCGCGCTGGCGCAGGCAGCCACGATCCAGAAGTTCTCGATCATCTACGATCGACCGCTGGTGGGGAGTTGGCTGGCGGGTGGCCGTTTCCGGAAGCGAACCGGTGATCCGATCCTGGACACCACCGATCGCATCACCGGGCAGCGGCAAGGAGAACGACGATGGGCACTGAGCTGGCCGACATCCTGGACGCCGCGGCCCGCGGGCACTTCCCGCCGCCGGACGGCCGGAACACGGTGGTCCCGCAGCCGAGCCACCGCGATGCCGGGGTGATCGCGTTCACCGCCCATTCCGTGGTGTTCACCGACGAGGACCCGCAGTGGATTCGCCGTACCCTGGAGGCCCTCGACTGCGATCGCCTGGCGGCCGCGATGAATCCAGCCTTCCTGGGCGCGTTGCTCGACCGCACCCGGCGATCCATGGACACGATCGACCTGCTGACGGTCGCGAGCCCGCTCGCCGGTGCGCCCCCGCTGGAGCTGAGCGAGATCGCGGACGCGGATCACCCACGCTTGGCCAGGGCACGTACCCGCCGTGACGACGTCCGTGTCTGGACGGCCGACGGTGGACTGGTCATCCTCGGCCGGGGCGTGGCGGGCAGGTGGGAAACGTCGATAGAGGTCGACGAGGGACATCGCCACCGGGGCCTGGGGCGGGCCCTAGCAACGGCCGCGCGGCATCTGGTGCCTGACGGGCAGCCGGTCTGGGCGCAACAGGCCGCCGGCAACGCGCGGAGCGTACGCGCCTTTCAGGCGGCCGGTTTCCGGCCGGTGGGAGCCGAAGCACTGCTCCTCGTCAGGTGAACATCCGACGCCGGCCCGACACCAGGTCGCCCATCCGCGTCGGACGGTGTCCCCGGGCCGCCGGTCAGACCGACTGCCAGTCATCGGTGGTCAGCGCGGCCGTCGGCTACACCCGGTAGGCCAGCGCCTCGACGTACGACGCGGGGATCTTGACGGTGCCGTCGGTGGCCGCGTTGTGCCGGTCGGCCAGGTCGACCAGATCGTCGTACAGCAGCGTGCCGGCGTGCTCGTCCAGCGCCTCGAACGCCTTGCGGGTCGGCCCGTAGTTGGCCCGGAAGAAGTCGGCGAACTCGGTCGCCGCGCCGAACCGGAACACGAAGTCACGCCGGGTGACCCGCAACCCGGTCACCCGGTCACCGAGCAGCTCCCGCAGTCGCGCCTCGGTGCCCCACTCCGCCGGGGGGCGCACACCGGGCGGTGGCGGGACGTGCCGGCCGACGGTCCGGAACAGATGACCGATGAAACCGTCCGGGGTCCAGTTGGCCAGCGCGAGCGTGCCGCCGGGCCGCAACACCCGCAGCAACTCGGCCGCGGCGCGTTCCTGGTCCGGCGCGAACATCACGCCCACCACGGACAGCACCGCGTCGTACTCGCCGTCGTCGTACGGCAGCCGCTCGGCGTCGGCCTCGCGGAAGGTCACCGTCAGGTGCTCCGCCTCGGCGCGGGCCCGACCACGGTCCATCAGGTCGGTCACGTAGTCCACGGCGGTCACCTCGCACCGGCACCGCGCCGCGGCGATCGCCGCGTTCCCGGTGCCGGTCGCCACGTCCAGCACCCGCGAGCCGGCGGACAGGTCGGCCGCCTGCACGGTCGCCTCGGAGATCGGATGGATGAGGGCCGCCACCGCGCCGTAGTCGCCGCTGGCCCAGGTCTTCTGCTGCTTGGCCTTGATGCCGTCGAGGGTGAGAGAAGTCGTCATGGCCGGGACGTTACGAGCGGCTGGCGGCGCTCACATGGGTGAAGTTCCCCATGTTGGCGGGCTAGACGAGACCCCGGTCGCGGGCGGCCGCGACCGCCCGGCCGCGCGACGCCACACCGAGCTTGCCGAGCACGGCGGAGACGTGGTGGTCGACCGTCTTCGCCGACACGGTCAGCCGCTCGGCGATCTGCGCGTTGCTCAACCCGTCGGTGAGCAGCCGCAGCACCTCCAACTGGCGGGTGGTCAGGCCGGTCGGGTCGGCGGCGGTCGAGGGCCGCGGCCCGCGCGGCACCCGCAGGCCGCGCCGGCGCAGGTCGGCGCGCAGCCGCCGGGCCGGCACGACCGCGCCGAAAGCGTCGAACACCGCCAGTGCCTCCCCGGCGGCGTCGGCGTCGCCGCAGCTCAGGGCCTCCGCCGCCAGGTACGGGCAGCCGCGTGCCCGCCACTCTTCCGCCGCCTGACGCCAGTCGCCGTCGATCAGCAGGCGGTACGGCTCGGCCACTCCGGCCGGTGCCGCACCGAGGCCGCCCGCCCGCCACAGCCGGAACGCCAGTTCACCGAGGAACCACGGCTGGCCGGTCCGCTGGGCGACCTCCAGCCCCCGCTTGGCCTCGGCGGCGGCCCGGTCCGGGTCGCCCACCAGCCAGAACCACTCGGACAGCGCGGCCGAGGCGGGCGCGACGAACTGCGACTCGTCGGTGGCGTGGCCCCGCTCGGCGGCGAGGGCCAGATCGGCGTACGCGCCGGCCTGCCCACGCCGCGCCGCGATGATGCCCCGGGTGGTCAGGGCGCCGATCAGGGAACCGCCGGGCTGGTCGTGGCCGGCCAGCGCCTCGTCCGCGTCGGCCAGGGCGGCGGCCCAGTCGCCCCGGACCAGGCGCAGGCGGGCCCGGTTGCCCAGCACGTGCCGGCCGTAACCGTCCAGGTCGCGGGCCGCGGTGAAGGTCAGGACGTCGGCCATCGCCCGCTCGGCGGCGTCGTAGTCGGCCCAGTCCACGGATACGCAGGCGAGGTTCACCAGGGCCCGACCGGCGTGGTCGTCAAGACCGGCGGCGGACGCCTCCTGGTACACCCGGGTCAGCTCGGCCACGCCCTGCGGCTCGCCGCGCTGAAGACGCGCGCTGCCGATGTTCACCCGCGCGTGCAGCGCGGTCTCGCGGTCCCCGCACCGGCGGGCGAGCCCCAGCGCGCGCTCGCCCCACTCGACCGCCGCGCCGGCCTCGTCGGCCAGCATGTGCAACTGGGACAGGTTGCTGTACGCCATCGCCAGTTCCCGCCCGGGCGGCAGCGTGCGCAGCACCTCGACGGCTCGTACCCCGGCCTGCCGGGCCTCGGCGGTGCGGCCGGTCCACCAGGCGAGCCGGGACACCCAGCGCAGCCCGACCCCGATCTCCGCGGTGTCGCCGCGCGCCTCGCGCAGCACCAGCGCCTGCCGGCGGGCGGAGAGCGCGTCCGGTGCCCGCCCACCGAGATAGGCCACCACCGAGTACGCCTCCAGCAGCCCGGCCCGGTCGGCGTCCGGCAGCGCGGTCGCGCACTCCAGCGCGGTGGCGTAGTGCGCGGTGGCCTGCCGGTACGCGCCCAGCTCGGCCGCCCGTCGGGCGGCCACCGGCGCCCAGCGGAGGACCGCCACCGGATCACCGGCGTGGTGCGCGTGGTGCACCATCCGCGCCGGGTCCGCCCCGGGCCGCCCGCCCAGCGTGGCCAGCACCTCGGCGTGCAGCGCGGCACGGCGGACCGGGGACAGCGACTCCTCGACGGCCCGCCGCAGCAGCTCGTGCCGGAAGCCCACCCGGTCGCCGAGCGCGGCGAGCACACCGCGCGCCAGGCACTCGTCGACGCCGGCCGCCCGGGTGCCCAGAACCGCCGGCTCGACCGCCGACGGCACCACCGACACCAGTTCGGCGACCGCGCGGGCGGCCGGGGAGATCCCGCTCAGCCGGGACAGCACCAGGTCACGCACGGTCGGCGGGACGCCCTCGGCGGAGGTGGCCAGCAGCTCTGCCACCAGCAGCGGGTTACCCCCGGTCACCTCGTACACCGAGGTGGCGGACCGCCCG
Source organism: Micromonospora endolithica (assembly GCF_003626595.1). Lineage (GTDB taxonomy): Bacteria > Actinomycetota > Actinomycetes > Mycobacteriales > Micromonosporaceae > Micromonospora > Micromonospora endolithica. The sequence continues at coordinate 208,722 of NZ_RBAK01000006.1, forward strand.
GCGCGGCGGGCGAGTTCGGCGACGGCCGCGGCCGACAGCGGCGGCAGCTCCAGCCGGCGGACCGCGGACCGTGGCAGGCCGGCGAGCACGGTACGCAACGGGTGGTCGGGACCGATCTCGTCGTCGCGGTACGTCAGCAGGAGCAGCGCCCGGCACCGCGGCAGGCGCCGGCCGAGGAACGCCACCAGGTCGAGGGTGGCCTCGTCGGCCCAGTGCAGGTCCTCCACCACGACCACCGGGCGGATCCGCTGGCGGGGGCCGGTGAGGATCTCCAGCAACGCCTCGAAGGCGGCGCCGCGGGCCGGCAGGCCGGTCCCGGCCGGCCCGTCGGGCGAGTCGCCGTGCAGTCGCGCCATCCGGTCGCGCAGCTCCCCGCCGGCCTGCCGGGCGATGTCGTGCAACGGGCCGAGCGCGCGCGGGGTGAGCAGCGGATCGCAGGAACCCCACAGCAGCCGGGCCCGGCCGGCGGTGGCCGCGGCGAAGGCGTGCGCCAGCGTCGACTTACCGGCGCCGGCCTCCCCGCAGACGATCGCGATGCGACCTCCGCCGGAGGTCTCCTCCCGCAGCCGGTGCAGATCGGCGAGGGCGTCGCCCCTCTCCAGCAGGTCCATCACCGCTGATCGTAGGCACGGCGCGACCAGCGTCCTAGCGGCTACCGGACACCGGGCCCGGCCGTTCACCGGTGCTCGGGGACCGTCATCTCGCCGAGTGGCGACCAGTCCTGAAGCGCGACGGAGGCGTTCCCGATCGGAGCTGTTGCCCGGGCAGGCGACACTGGGCGCCACCGTCGGCGGCCGCGGTCGGCGGACTCTCCGAGGAGTCGCCATGCGCATGAGGACATTCGTCTCGACCGTCGCCGTGTCGGTCCTGACCGCGACGGCCGCGCTGCTGCCGGCCGGCCCGGCCGCGGCCGACACGGCGCTGGACGGCTGCTACGACTCGACCGTCCCGCAGCACCAGGACCCGGCCGCCTGGCCCGCCCCCGGGAGCGGGCAGACGACGTGGACGTCGCCGATCAGCATCATCCACGGTGACGCCTTCCGGATACGGGCACAGGGCACCGTCTGGATCGACGCGTGGGGCACCAGGAAGAGCATCGCCGGCGAGTTGCCGGTAGCGCCCACCGCCGGCGGCTGGCCGGCGCCCGGCGCCCCCCGGTACGCGCTGATCGCCCGGGTCACCTCGGGCTCGATGTGGGTCAAGAAGACCAGCCGGAGTCACGGATCCAGCTCCTGGTTCCCGGTCGGCACGGACAGCGACTGCATGCTGTTCTCCAGCAACGGCGACCCGGCACCGAACCTGGTCTTCACCTTCAACGACAACAACCTGGGCGACAACAACGGCGGCGCGGGCGTCGTCGTACGGCAGTGGTTCTGACCGACGACACCACGAGCTGACGCCGTTGTCTCCGTGGTCCGGTGCCGGCGGGGTCCTGGCTGCCCGGGTTCGGGTCTATGGTGCGTCGGTGGAGGAGTTGCGTCGCCTGTTCCGTTCGGCCGCCGACCACGCGGCCGACTACCGTCGGTCGTTGCCGGAGCGACCGGTCGGGTTGCCGACCGACCACGAAGCCGTGGCTGAGGCGTTCGCCGGCCCGCTGCCCGCCGCGCCCACCCCGGCGGAGCGGGTGTTGGCGGACCTGCTCGCGGCGGCGGAGTCCGGTCTGGTGGCCAGCGCCGGTCCGCGCTACTTCGGGTTCGTGGTCGGTGGCGCGCTGCCGGCGGCGACCGCGGCCGACATGCTCGCCGTCGGGTGGGACCAGAACGCGTTCAACGCCGTCCTGTCACCGGCCGCCGTCGCCGCCGAGGCCGCCGCCGGTGGTTGGCTGAAGGAGTTGCTGGGGATACCGCCGTCGGCGTCGGCCGGTTTCGTCACCGGCGGGCAGGCGGCGAACACCGCCGGACTGGCCGCGGCCCGGCATCAGGTGCTGGCGGACGCGGGTTGGGACGTGGAACGACGCGGGCTGCTCGGGGCCCCGCCGATCCGGGTGGTCGCCGGGACCGAACGGCACGGCACCATCGACCGTTCGCTGCGCCTGCTCGGCCTCGGACTGGACGTGGTGGAGCCGGTGCCCGCCGGACCGAACGGTGCCATCGACCTCGGTGCGCTGCGGGACGTGCTGCGGGCGGGTGCTCCGGGCCCGACCATCGTGTGTCTCCAGGCCGGCAACGTGAACACCGGTGCGTGCGACGCTTTGCGCGAGGCCGGCGAGCTGGTCCACCGGCACGGCGGATGGGTGCACGTGGACGGCGCGTTCGGGCTGTGGGCTGCGGCGAGCCCGGCGACCCGGCACCTGGTGGACGGGCTGGAACTGGCGGACTCGTGGGCGTGCGACGGCCACAAGTGGCTGAATCTGCCGTACGACACGGCTTTCGCCTTCTGCGCCCGGCCGGAGGCGCACGCCGCGGCGATGTCCTACACGGCGGCGTACCTGGTCGGTTCTGGTGGCGCGCCGGTGGGCGCGGACCTCACCGCCGAGTCCTCCCGGCGGGCCCGGGGGTTCGCCGTCTGGGCCGGCCTGCGGGAACTGGGCCGCGACGGGGTCGCCGCGCTGGTCGACCGCTGCTGCGCGCTGGCCCGCCGGTTCGCCGAGGGGCTGACCGCGGCCGGGTTCGAGGTGGTGAACGACGTGGTCCTCAACCAGGTGCTGGTCGGCTTCGGCGACGACGCGCGCACCGAGCGGGTGGTGGCGGCGGTGCAGGCGGACGGCACGTGTTGGATGGGTGGCACCACCTGGCGGGGACGACGACTGATGCGGATCTCGGTGTCGAACGCCACCACCACTGGGGCGGACGTGGACCGGTCGGTCGCCGCGATCACCCGGCTGGCGGCCTGACCTCGGCGGCGCTCGGCATCTCGGCGGTGTCGCCGCCCAGCGGATCCGGGGCCCGCATGTGCCACGCGTCGGTTACCAGTTCCCGCAGGCGGTCGACGGTCACCCGGGCCAGCCGCAGCATCACCAGGGGCAGCCCGTCGTACCCGGCGGTGGTGAAGAAGACCTCCGGTTCGCCGAGCAGTAGCGCCTGCTTCTCGGCCTCGTCGCCGACGTAGAGCACGGCGATGTCGGTCCGGATGCGGCGCGGCTCGCCGGGCCGGCGCTCGGGGTAGGACCAGACGAAGCCCTTGCCGCCGACCCGGAAGTCGAAGCCGTCGCTGTCGATCTCGACCACGTGTGGCAGCGCGCGGGCCAGCCGCCGGACGTCGTCGGCGTCAGCCATCGGAGGGCCCCCCGCCGACCGCCCGGCCCATCCGGGTGACCGCCTCGGTGAGGATCTCCGGCGAGGTCGCGAAGTTGAGCCGGACGAAGCCGGTCCCGCCGGTGCCGAAGACGTGCCCGGAGCTGAGGGCGACCCGCGCGCGGTCGAGGAACATCCGGGCCGGACCGGCCAGGTCGCTGGCGATGCCGGGTCCGTCGCCCGGCGCCGGGGTGTCGATGCCCAGCGCGGCGCAGTCCAGCCAGGCGAGGTAGGTGCCCTCCGGGCGGTGGTACCGGACGGCGGGCAGGTGCTCGGCCAGCAGCGCCGCCAGCAGGGCGCGGTTGGCGTCCAGACCGTCGAGCACCCGGTCGAGCCACGGCCCGCCGGCGCGGAAGGCGGCCGTGTGCGCGAGGACGCCGAGGTGGCTGGGGCCGTGGCTGACCTCCTCCGGCATCCGGGCGAGGTCGGCGACGGCGTCCGGACCGGCGACCGCGAGCGCCGCCTTGAGGCCGGCGAGGTTCCACGCCTTGGAGGCCGAGACGACGGCGAACGCGTTCGCCGTGCCGGCGACCGTGAGGTACGGCGTGAAGTGCGCCCCGGCGAACACCAGGGGAGCGTGGATCTCGTCGGAGATCACCCGTACCCCGTGCCGGTCGGCCAGCGCGGCGACGGCTTCCAGCTCGTCGCGGCGGTGCACCACACCGGTCGGGTTGTGCGGGTTGCACAGCAGGAACGCCGGACGGCGTCCGGCTGCCCGCGCGTGACCGAACGCCTCGTCCAGGGCGGCGAGGTCCATCCGCAGGTCCGGTCCGAGGGGCGCCTCGACCACGCGCCGGTCGGCGTGGCCGACGAACGCGTAGAACGGCGGGTACACCGGGGGGCAGACCACCACCGCGTCGCCGGGGTCGGTCACCAGCCGCAGCACCTCGACGATGCCGATCATCACGTCGGGCACCACGGTGGTGCGGTCGACGCGGAAGTCGTGCCAGGCCCAGCGCCGGGCGGCGAACTCGGCGAGCGCCTCGGCGTACGCCGTCCCGTGCGCGTACCCGGTGTCGCCCAGGTCGACCGCGCGGCGCAGCGCGTCGGCGACGGCCGGGGCGAGGGGGACGTCCATCTCGGCCACCCAGAGGGGGAGCACGTCCGGCGGGTGCAGGCGCCACTTCACGCTGGTGCGCTGCCGCAGTTCGTCAAGCGTCAGCCGGGTGAGCGGGTTCTGCGTCGGGGAGCCGTCGGCGGAGGGGGCGGATCCTGCCATGCCGTCCACCCTAGGGTCTGGGCCGACGTTCCTGCCGGCGCGCGGCCTCCACACCCGGCCGCACGGGGGATGGTGGCGGCGTTACCGGGTGGTAACGATGTCGTGTCATGGACTCCGCCCTGACCTTGATCGGACTTCCCGTCGCCCTCGGCATCATCATGCTCGGTCTGGGCCTCGGACTGACCACCGACGACTTCCGCCGGGTGGCCCGGCACCCGAAGGCGGCCGTCATCGCGCTGGTCTGCCAGCTGCTGGTGCTGCCGGCGCTCTGCTTCGGCCTGGTGCTCGCCTTCGACCTGCCGCCGGCCCTGGCGGTGGGGATGATGTTGCTGGCGGCTTCCCCCGGCGGCACCACCGCGAACCTCTACAGCCACCTGTTCGGCGGCAACGTGGCGCTGAACATCGCCCTGACCGCCATCAACTCGGTGCTCGCCGTGTTCATCCTGCCGATCGTGGTCAACCTGTCGGCGGCCTATTTCCTGGACGACGGCAGGAGCATCGGCCTGCAGTTCGACAAGGTTCTCCAGGTGTTCGCCATCGTGCTCCTCCCGGTCGCGGTCGGCATGCTGATCCGGGCCCGGGCGTCCCGCCTCGCCGCCCGCCTGGACCGGCCGGTCCGGATCCTGTCCGTGGTCGTCCTGGTCGCGGTGATCGCCGGTGCGGTGCTCGGCGAGCGGGAGAACATCGCCGACTACTTCGTCTCGGTCGGCCTGGCCGTGCTCGCGTTCAACCTGCTGAGCCTCACCATCGGGTACGGCGTGCCGCGGCTGGCCGGGGTCGACCGGAGCGCGGCGACGGCGGCCGGTTTCGAGATCGGCATCCACAACAGCACCCTGGCCATCACGATCGCGCTCAGCCCGGCGCTGCTGGACAGCACCCAGATGGCGATCCCGGCGGCGGTCTACGGCATCGTCATGTTCTTCACCGCGGCGGCCTTCGGCTACCTGGTGACCCGGCGCGCCACCCGGGCGGAACCGTTACAGTGACGTTGCCCGATGCGTCAGGGGGGTGTGGAGATTGCTGGCCGGAGCGTTCCTCTCCGTGGTCTACGCATTCCTGGGTTGGCTCGTCTCCTTCACGGCCCGGGCCTCGCTGCGGCCGTCGGTGAACATGCACCGCAGCCCGGGGTACGCACGGTAGCCACCATGAAGTCGATCGAACACTGGTACGCGGCACACCGCCGGGTCGAGCGTCCGCTGTACCGCACCGGGATCCTGCTCGCCGTCCTGTCCCCGCTGCCGGTCGTCCTCGGCGCCGCCTTCGGTGATCCACCGGTGATCGCGGCGGTCCTGGTGCTCGCCGTCCTGGTCGTGCCCTACCTGCTCTACCTGGGCTACCTCGGTGACCGGGCCGCGGTCGCGGTGGACGGCGGGCGTTGAGTCGGCGCCGCGGTGACGGAGACCCGTCGCCGTCGGCCCGTTGACCGGTCCGGCGAGGACCGATGGGAAGGGGTGGGCCGGTGGAGCCGGACAGTGCGGGTGGTCGGGTGCGAACCGACGTGGTCGTGGTGGGCGCCGGGCCGAACGGGCTCGCGGCGGGCCTGGTGATGGCGGGCGCGGGCCTGCGCGTCGAGGTCTACGAGGCGGCGTCCACCATCGGGGGCGGGGCGCGTACCCGGGAGCTGACGCTGCCGGGCTACCGGCACGACGTCTGTTCCGCGGTCCACCCGATGGCCCTGGCGTCACCGTTCTTCCGGGCCTTCGACCTGGCGGCGCACGGCGTACGACTGTTGCACCCGGAGGTCTCCTACGCGCACCCGCTGGACGGCGGCCGCGCCGGACTGGCCTGGCGGGACCTGCGGCGCACCACGGCCGACCTGGGGCGGGACGGAGCGGCGTGGCGTCGCCTGCTCGACCCCCTGGCGCGGCGGTCCGGCGACCTCGCCGACGTCGTCATGTCCGACCTGCGCAGCCCACCCGCGCATCCCCGGTTGGCCGGTCAACTGGCCGTCCGCGTGCTGCGCCGGCTGGCCGCCCGTGGACCGCTCGACTTCCGCGACGAGGTCGCCCCGGCGATGCTGGCGGGTGTCAACGCCCACGCCATCGCGCCGGTCGGCGGCATCGGCGCCACCGCGGTCGGTGTCGTGCTGGCCGCGCTGGCCCACGGGGTCGGCTGGCCGGTGCCCGAGGGCGGCAGCCAGCGCATCGTGGACGCGCTCGCCGCCGAACTGCGCCGCCGGGGCGGCCGGATCGTGACCGACGCCCCCATCGACGACCTGGCGCAACTGCCGGCGGCGCACGCCGTCCTGCTCGACCTGACGCCCGCTGGTCTGCTGCGCCTGGCCGGCACGCGGCTGCCGGCCGGCTACGCCCGGAGCCTGCGCGCGTACCGACGCGGTGGGGCCGCCTGCAAGGTGGACTTCGCGTTGGCCGGCCCGGTGCCGTGGCAGGCGCCGGACTGCGCGCGGGCGGGAACCCTGCACCTGGTCGGCACCCGGCAGGAGGCCGCCGCCGCCGAGGCCGCGGTCGCCGCCGGTCGGCACGCCGAGCGTCCGTACGTGCTGGCGGCCCAGCCGGGCGTGGTCGACCCGTCCCGGGCGCCGACCGGGCGACAGGTGCTCTGGACGTACGCACACGTGCCGAACGGATCCCCGCGCGACGTCCGGGAACAGGTCAAGGACCAGGTGGAACGCTTCGCCCCCGGTTTCCGGGACCTGATCCTGGCCGAACACGTGATCACCGCCGACCGGTGGGAGTCCTACAACCCGAACTACCTCGGTGGCGACATCTCCGGCGGGGCCACCACCGCCTGGCAGCTGGTGGCCCGGCCGGTACCGCGGTGGGACCCCTACCGGACCCCGCTGCCCGGGGTCTATCTCTGCTCCGCCTCCACCCCGCCCGGCCAGGCGGTCCACGGCATGTGCGGGGTGCACGCGGCACGGCGGGCACTGCGCGACCGGTTCGGCATCCGCACCGATCCGCTCACCCTGGTGGCCGGCCCCGACCGGGTGGAACCCGGACCTCCCGAGCGGTGTCAGGAAGGTGATGGCACGGGAGGCCACACTGGACGACGAGGAACTCGTCAACCGCGCTCGCCACGGTGACCTGACGGCGTACGCCGCCCTGGTCGCCGGCCACACCGCGTCCGCGCACCGTACGGCGGTGCTGCTCGGCGCGGGTCCGGACGCGGAGGACGTCATCCAGGAGGCGTTCGTCAAGGCGTACCGCAAGCTCTCCCGGTACCGGGGGGAGTCGTCGTTCCGCGCCTGGCTCCTGGCGATCGTCGCCAACGAGACCCGCAACCTGCATCGGACACGCGGCCGGCGCGACGGGCTCGTCCTGCGGGCGGCGGCGGCGGACCCGCGATCGGAGGTCGCCGGGGACGTCGCGGTCGACACGGTGCTGGCCGGGGAGCGCCGCGCCGCGCTGGTCCGGGCCCTGCGCCTACTGCCGGTGAAGGACCGCGAGGTCATCGTCTGCCGGTTCTTCCTCGACCTCAGCGAGGACGAGACCGTCGCCATGCTGGGGTGGCCCCGGGGCACGGTGAAGTCGCGGACCTCCCGGGCGCTGGCGAAGCTGCGCGGCCTGCTCGACCCGGCGGAGGTGCGCTGTGGATGACCTGGAAAGGGAGCTGCGTGACCTGTCCGGCTGGCTGGAGACGCCCGACGCGCCGGACGTGACCGCCGGGGTACGCGTACGGCTGGCCACCCCCGCGCCCCGGTGGCGTCGGTGGCGATACAGTGCCGCCGCGGTGCTCGTCGCCCTGGTCGTCGCCGTCCTGCCGCCGGGCCGGGCGGCACTCGCCGACGCGGTGGCGGGATTGGTGCGCTTCGCCGGGATCAGGATCGTCACCTCGACCGGGCCGGCGTCGCCGGCGGCCACGCCGTCACCGCTGCCGTCGCGGCGCCCGGTCGCCCTCGACGAGGCGCGGCGGGCGGTGCGCTTCCCGCTCCGCGTCCCGGCGAAGCTCGGCCCCCCGGAGCAGGTGCAGGTCGCGGACCCCGACGCCACCGGCGCCCACCGGGTGGCCACGCTGCTCTACCGTGGCGGCGCGTTGCGGGTGGACGCCTTCGACGGACGCGTCGACCTGCTCTTCCTGAAGCGGGCCGTCGGGCCGGGGGTGGCGTTGGCCCACGTGGACGGCGGGTTGGCGGTCTGGGTCGACGGCCCGCACGCGCTGACCTACGTGGATCGCGCCGGCACCGTCCGCGAGGAGACCGCGCGACTGGCCGCCTCGACCCTGATCTGGCAGGAGGGCGACGTGGCCTATCGACTGGAAGGCGCCCTGACCAGGGACGAGGCGGTCGCGATCGCCGACTCGCTGGACTGAGCGTCCGGGCCGGGAACCGGTGCGGCCCGGCCGGTGTCCCGACAGTGGAACGCACGAGCGGGCACGACGTCGGACCGGAGGCGTGAGATGGGTACCTGGAGCAGGCTGTCGTGGGTGACGGTGGCGGTGCTGATGCTGGCGGGGTGCACCACCGGACGGTCGACCGCCCCCGTCGCGGAACCGGGAACCACGGCCCCGACGAGCGCGCCGGCGTCCGCACCGACCGGCTGCGCCGACCGGGTCGAGCGGGGCCCGCTGCCCGTCTGGGCGGACGCCGGGTTCAGCGGGGACGCCCGGGCCCCGCACGTCGTCGGCGCGCAGGACGAGATCGCCGCGGTGCTGTTCGGCAACCCGCTGCGGGTGGCCCGGACCGACGGGTCCACCAACAAGATCCTCTGGGTCGCCCGTCCCGCCCCGACCCCGCCCGTGACGGAGCCGGCCACCCTGAGGATCACCGCGACGCTGGCCGGATCCGGCATCCGGGTGACCCGTGAGGTGCCGGGCGGTCCCGGCCCGTCCGTCGTCGACCTGCCCCGAGCCGGCTGCTGGCACCTCGAACTCTCCTGGTCCGGGCGTACCGACACGATGGACCTGGGGTACGCGGAGAGCTAGGGACCTGGACCCCGCCGGCTGCTCGGGGCGGGAGCGGTGGCGGTGCGGTGGCTGCGTACGATGCGGGGCCGGCATCCCCACGTCCTGCGGAGGTATTCGGCAGATGGCAGGCCAGCTTGAGGGGTACGCGCTCGGCGTCGACCTCGGCACCTCGCACACCGTCGCCGTGCTGCGCCGCCCGGACGGGCACACCCGCGCGCTGCTGGTCGGCGGGCAGCCGCTCATCGCCTCTGGCGTGTACGTCGACCCCGCCGGGGTGCTGCACGCCGGCGTGGACGCCCAGCGGCTGGCCCGCACCGACCCGGGCCGGTACGAGCCCAACCCGAAGCGTCGCGTCGACGAGCCGACGGTGTCGCTGGCCGACCGTCGGTACCGGCCGGCCGAACTGCTGGCCGCGACGTTGCAGGCGGTCGGCCGGGCGGCGGTCGAGGCGGTCGGCTTCCTGCCCCCGGCGGTGGTCACCTGCCCGGCGACCTGGGGCGATTCCCGCCGCCAGGTGCTCGCCGACGCCCTCGCCTTCGCCGGGTGGCCCACCGCGGCCGAGCACACCCTGTCCGGCCCCACCCCGGACGGCACCCGGCTGCTGCGGGAGCCGGTCGCCGCCGCCCGGTACTACACCCAGATCCTGCGCCGGCCGGTGCCGGTCGGCGGGACGGTCGCGGTGTTCGACCTCGGCGCGGGAACGCTGGACGTCGCCGTGCTGCGCCACGAGGGCGCCGACCCGTGGGGCGACTCCGGATTCTCCGTCGTGGCGGCCGGCGGTGCCGACGACCTCGGCGGCTTGGACGTCGACGCCGCGTTGCTGGGCCGGCTCGGTGAGCTGGTCGCCGACGCGCACCCGCAGCGGTGGCGGCGGCTCGTGCACCCGGAGTCGGCCACCGGGTGGCGGGAGCGGCACGAGCTGTGGGACAACGTGCGGGGCGCCAAGGAGATGCTGTCCCGGGTCACCGCCGTGCCGGTGGTCGTGCCGGGGGTGGCGGCGCCGGTCACCCTGACCCGCGACGACCTGGAACGGGCGGCCGCGCCGCTGCTGGCCCGCGCCGTGGCGGTGACCCGGGAGGTGATCGCCGCCGCCGGGCTCGATCCGCGGCAGCTCGCCGGCCTCTTCCTGGTCGGCGGCGCCACCCGGATGCCGATGGTGGCCCGGCTGCTGCACGCCGAGCTGGGCGTCGCGCCGACCGTACTGGAGCAGCCGGAGCTGCCGGTGGCCGAGGGTGCGCTGACCGACCTGCCGCTGCCCCGGGGAAGCCGCCCGGTCGCCGCCGCCGGTCCGGCCGCCGCGCCCGGGGCACCGGCTGCGCCCGCGCCACACCCGGCCGGGTCGGATCCGGTGCCGCAAGCGGCCGTTCCCCGGCAACCGGGATCCGGCGACCCGGCCCGAGCCGCGCACGTCCCGCCGGCGTCGCCCGGGTCCGCCGCTCCGCCCGGGCCGGCGAACGCGGCGGCGCCCGCACCCACCGCCGTGGCCGGACCGGAGGGGATCACGCCGGCCCTGCCCGCCGGGTCGGCGCCGACCGTGGTCGAGGACACGGCGACCGCCCCGACCGTGCCCGCGCCGCCGGGTTCGCCGCTCGTCGCGCCCAGTCCGCCGGGGTCGCCGGTGGCCGCCGGGCCGGGTGGCTGGGGGCCGGGCGGGTCCACGCACCCCGACGGCGCGGCGGGCGTACGCCGGCCGGGAAGCCCGGTGCCCCCGCCACCCGGCGGCGGGGGTCGGACCGGACCGGCGTTTCCCCGCGGCCGGGCGCGGTGGGTCACCCTCGGTGCGCTGGCCGCCCTCGCCGCGGTGGTCGCCGCGGCGGTGCTGTACCTGACCCGGGACCGCTACCCGGCGCTGGACTTCCGGACGTCCCTCGTCGAGGTGGCCCGGATCCCCGCCGGCGGAGAGCGGCCGACGGAGATGTTCACCGCGATGCTCGGCGACCGGGCGTACCTGGCACACCGGCTGCCCGACGGGCGGCTGGAGGTGGTGGCCGTCGACGCGGACACCGGTGACCCGGCGTGGCGTCGGCAGACCACCGTGTCGTCGCAGCGGTGGGAGGGGATCGTCGCCCTGCCCGGGGCTGTCGCGGTCCTCGCCGACGCGATCGGCGACGACACGCCCCGCGACCTGGTGGTGCTCGACGGCGGCAGCGGCGCGCAGCGGTGGACCCGGTCGGTGCGCGGCGGCGACCGGGTGCTCTACGGCGAGGGGACCGCGGTGCTGGTGGACCGGGCCGGCAACCGGCTGGTCGGCCTGCGCCTGGCCGACGGCTTCGAGAAGTGGTCGGAGCCCAACCCGACCGACCAGTACGGCGGCACCCGGACCAGTGTCCACCCGGTCCTCACCGACGAGGCGCTGGGCGGCCCGGCGTACCTCGACGGCTCCCCGCGCGACCCGTGGCGCGGCGAGGTGCGCCGGATCGTGCAGGTGGGCGCCGACCGTACGGTGCGGTCCGTCGACGTGGTCAGTGGCGAGATCGTCCGCACCCGGCCCGGGATCGCCGCACCCGACGACCTGCTGGTGGCGCACGGGGACCGGCTGTACGTCGCCCGCAACGAGCCCCGGTACCAGTTGCTGGCGTACGACCTGACCAGCGACGCCCAGCCGATCGTGCTGTACACCGCGGACGACGACCGCAGGCGGCCGGAGGCGCTGGTCCCGTGCGGTGAGCGGCGGGCGTGCCTGCTGGAGGTCACCGGCGGCGACGACGCGACCGCCGAGGTGGTGGCGGCCACCGAGAAGGAGGTGAAGCGCTGGTCGGCGCCGAAGGCGACCCGGCTGGTCCCGCTCGGCGAGCACCTGCTGGCCCGGCGCACCTCCCCGGAGTCGGCCGGCACCCTGTTCGCCCCGGACGGGCGGGCGGTGCTGCGCGACCGGGGCGGGGTGGCGGTCCGGCTGGACGCGGGCAACCTGCTGCTCTTCGCCGACCCGCTGACCTCGGCCGAGGACGACCCCAGCGTGGCCGGGCTGCCGGTGGCCACCGGGGTGGTGGCCGAGATGGGCCGGCTGGAGGACGTACGCGGCGAGACGTGCTCGTGGAACACCAGCGTGATCGCCTGCGGGTCGGCAGAGGACTTCGTCCTCCACCGGTTCGCCGACGACTAGGTGCTACCGGCCCGCGACGTCCGGGACGGCCAGCCGGGGATTGCACCCCGCCGCCACGACGCGCATCACGAAGCCGGCGACCTCCTCCAACTGGCGTGCGCTGCCCAGCCCACCGACCACCGCGGTCCGCGCACCGAGATCTCCGGCCAGCGTGCCGGTGGTTTCGAGCGCCTCGGGCTGGTCACCGCAGATCGCCACGACAGGTGCGGAGTCATGCGGCCCCGAGTAGGGCCAGGAGGCTCCCGCGAACAGGTGGAACGCCTTCACCACGTGCGCTCCCCGCGCGACCCGGGCGACCAGCTCGGCCGCCGAGTCCGACGACGGCTTCAGCTGCCCGGTGGCGTAGTCGACGGCGTTGGTGCAGTCGATCACCGTCCGGCCGCTCAGGGACCCGTCAGCGCCGCCGACGAGGACGAGCGCTTCCGCCAGGCCCTCCCACGCCACCGCGACCACGACCACCTCCACCCGCGCCGCGAAGTCGGCGGGGACGACCGCCCGGGCCGCGCCGCCGATCTGGCCGGCCACCCGGTCGGCCCTCCGCGGATCGCGTCCGGTCACCATGACCACGTGCCCGGCGCCGGCCCACGCCCGGCCGAGCGTGGTGGCGAGGTGGCCCGTTCCCAGGATTCCTACCTTCACCGTTCTCTCCTCGTCTGGGGGATGACCCGGGAAACGCTAGGAGGCCGGTTCCTACCGTTTGGTAGGAGACGCTGCGACCCTGGACGGATGATCGACGGCACCTGCCAGACGTTCGTGTCGGACTGCCATGTCCGCGCGGCGGTCGAACTCATCAACCACACCTGGGACCCGGTGGTCCTGTCGGCGCTGCGAGCCGGCCCGACGAGACGCAACGACCTGCTCGGCCGTATCGGGGGCATCAGCGACAAGGTCCTGACGCAGACACTGCACCGGCTACGGACCCGGGGCCTGGTCGCCCGACTGGACCGTGACGGACGGGTGCCGGGAGGTCGCGGTGCCGTCTACCGGCTGTCGCCTCTGGGGCAGTCGTTCGCCGAGGGCCCGCTGGCACAACTGGCCCAGTGGGCCGCGGCGAACCAGGCAGCACTCACCGGCTCGTCGACACCGTCGTGACCGGCGACGACCTGTGCGACGGTGACCGTGCCCTGCTGCCGTCCGCTCGCGGCGACGCCGGTCGCGCGGTTACCCTGCGACGGTGGTGGAGGATGCGGATGCCGACCGGCTGGCGGCGTCGCTGGCCGGGCGCCTCGACGCGGTCACCTTCACCGACCTGACCACGGACCAGGTCACCGCCCGGCTGATCGACGCGGTGGCGGACTGGGCGGGGGAGCAGGGTTGGCGGGTCTACCGGCGGGCACCCAGCGTGCTGCCGCTGCCGCCACCGATGTCCGCCCGGCAGTCGGTGCTCGACGTGGCCTGCGCCCGCCCCGACGGTCCGCCGGTGGTGGTCGAGGTCGATCACGGCACGCGCCGCCGCACGTGGGAGAAGCTGCTCGCCGAGGCCGACGCGGGACGGGTCACGCTCTGGGTGCGGTGGGGCGCCGGCCGGTTCACCGCGCCGCCGCCGCCGATCCGGATGGTGTCCTGCGCGGTGCACCGACGGCCGGACCCGACCGGCGTCCTGCACAGTCGCCGCCCCCGCGCCGATCGGCTGCCGCCGGTGCACTCCGCCGTGCCGCAGGGGTCGGTGGACGCCGTCGAGCTGCCGTTGCCGCCGACGGTGTCGCCCGGCGCCGAGGGCTGAGCCTTCAGACCTCCCGCACCGCGTCGGCGAAGGCCCGGGGCGCCTCCTGGGGAAGGTTGTGCCCGACGCCCCCGCTGACGGTCCGGTGTTCGTACCGGCCGGTGAACTGCGCGCGGTAGACGCTCGGCTCCAGATGCGGTGCGCCGTTGGCGTCCCCCTCCAGGGTGATCGTGGGTACCGCGATCGTCGGCTTGCCGGCCAGCCGCTTCTCGATGTCGTCGTACTGGGGTTCACCGGGCACGAGGCCGAGCCGCCACCGGTAATTGTGGATCACTATCTCGACGTGGTCGGGGTTGTCCCACGAGGCGGCGCTACGGTCGAATGTCGCGTCGTCGAACTCCCACTTCGGGGACGCCGTCCGCCAGATCAGCCGGGCGAAGTCGGCCAGGTTCCGCGCGTACCCTTCCCGGCCGCGTTCGGTGGCGAAGTAGTACTGGTACCACCAGGCGTGTTCGGCGACCGGCGAGAGCGGAACCCGGCCCGAGTCCTGGCCCGCGATCAGATACCCGCTCACCGCGACCAGACCCCGGCAACGCTCGGGCCACAGTGCGGCGAGCACGCCGGCCGTCCGGCCGCCCCAGTCGAATCCGGCCAGCGTCGCCTGCTCCACCCCGAGTGCGTCCATCAGCGCGACGATGTCCAGGGCCATGGCCGCCGGCTGGCCGTTGCGGACCGCGTCCGCCGACCGGAACCGGGTCGTGCCGTACCCACGGATGTGCGGCACGACGACCCGGTGGCCGGCGTCGGTGAGCAGCGGCACGACGTCGACGAAACTGTGGATGTCGTACGGCCAGCCGTGCAGGAGGACGACGGCCGGGCCGTCGGGCGGACCGGCATCGACGTAACCGACGTTCAGGACCCCGGCGTCGACCTGCCGGACGGTCTCGGGGAGGGCTGCCGAGCCGGTCCCGGAGCGGTTGTCGTCCATCGGGTGCTCCTCGGGATCGGGTCGTGGCTCGGACCGCGCCGGACCGCCCATGAATACTAGGAATCCGGCCCCCGACACGTCCCCGGAACGCCGAAGAACAGGCCCCCGGGGACGGTACGGACGCCCCTCGGGCACGGTCGCCCGGGACGGTGACGGGACCACCCGGTCGCCGCACGGCACCTAGGATGAGCCCCGCAGAGCGCGCCGCGTGACAACCGGCTGCGGCGCCGCCGGTCGACCTGGGGAGGTCTCGTGACGGCACCGTCGGTTCCGGGCGGAGACGAGCGGCGGGGCGCCGACCGGATCGACACCACCGTGGTGCATCCGGCCCGCCGCTACAACTACTGGCTCGGCGGCAAGGACAACTTCGCCGTCGACCGGGAGTCCGGCGACCAGATCGCCGCCGTCTACCCGGCCATCCGCACGCTGGCCCGGGAGAACCGCGCCTTTCTCGGCCGGGCGGTGCGGTTCCTCGCCGAGGAGGCCGGGGTCCGGCAGTTCCTCGACATCGGCACCGGCATCCCGAGCGCCGACAACACCCACGAGGTGGCCCAGGCCGTGGCCCCCGAGTCCCGGGTGGTCTACGTCGACAACGACCCGATGGTGCTGGTGCACGCCCGCGCGTTGCTGACCAGCAGTCCGGCCGGGGCCACCGCCTACCTCGACGCCGACCTGCGCGATCCGGAGCGGATCCTCGGCGATCCGCAACTGGCCGCCACCCTGGACCTGTCCCGGCCGGTGGCCCTGGTGCTGGTCGCGGTCGCGCACTTCCTGACCGACGAGGACCGCCCGCACGAGCGGGTCGCCCGGCTGGTCGACGCGCTGCCCGCCGGGAGTTGGCTGGCGCTGACCCACTTCACCACCGACCACATTCCCGCCGCGATCGTCGAGCGGATGTACGCCGAGTTCGCCGCCGGCCGGATGAAGCAGGACACCGTCCCCCGGGACCGGGCCGGGTTCGCCCGGTTCTTCGACGGCCTGGAACTGGTCGAGCCGGGCATCGTCCCGGTGACCGAGTGGCGACCACGGGTGCCGCCGGAGCAGCGCCCGTCGCTGGCCGAGGCCTCCATCTACGGCGCGGTGGCCCGCAAGCCCTGACCTGCCCCCGCCTCGGGTGCGCTCCGGCCGGCGGACGGCCAGGTGTGGCGCGTCCCGGTTGCCGGCGACCCCCGCCGGGCCAGTTCTTACGAGACGACGACGTTTACCGCGCCGCGCTGGCGGGCGGAGTCGGCCGTTGGTTGGGTCGAGCCGTACGGATGTCGTCGTGGAGGGGGACGAATGATGAGGACTGTTCGGCGGGCCCGGACCCTGGTGGCGGCCGCGACCGTCGGTCTGCTGGCGCTTCCGACCGCCGGCCCGGCCAGCGCCGCACCGGCAGGCACGCCCAGGGCTCTCGCGCTATCCAGCTCGGTGTCGCCGCCGGTGATCACCGCCGGCCAGACCGCCACCCAGACCATCACAATGTCCCGCGCCGCGCCTGTCGGCGGGATGGACGTCTTCGTCTACGGCGACGCGCGGTACAACGATTTCACCAGCGGTCGCGTGCACCTGCCGGCCGGGGCGACCAGCGTCAGCTTCCCGATCCGGGTCGGCTCGTACGCCGTGCCGACCACTGTGGCGCTGCACGCGCAGGTGAGCGGGCGCAGCCTGCAACGGGTGGCCGAGGTCGTCGTCCGGCCGCCGACCGACCAGGCAGTGGCCGAGCTGCGCTTCACGCCCCGGGTGGCCCTGGCGAACACGTGGACGACCGGCGTGGTGGTGTTGCGGAGTCCCGCGCCGCAGGGCGGTGTCACCGTCGACGTCCGGCGCAACACCTCGTACGGACCAGTGGTCATCATGCCCCTGGCGGTGACCGTTCCCGCCGGCAGCACCACCGCCACCTTCGACGCCTGGGTGGACAGCATCAGCGAGGCCGAGATCATCCGACCCTCGGCGCACCTGGGTGCCAGCGCGGCGGCGACCGAGCTGGTGGTGCTGCCGAACCGGTTCGATCTGGGGCCCGGCTACGCCAGGCGCGGCGCGGTGACCGAGGCCGCGATCGGGATCGGCGCGGCCCCGAACCCCGACGGCGTCACGATCGCGCTGACCACCACCACCGAAGGGGTGACCGTGCCGCCGTCGGTCTTCGTTCCGCCCGGCAGCCCGGGCACCACCTTCCCGGTCACCGTCAGCGAGTCGGCCTCGGTTTCCGAGCCGGCGTCCATCACCGCGACCTGGAACGGCACGTCGGTCACCGAGAGTCTCGTCATCGGCTGACCGCCGGGGCGGGTCACATGCCGAGTCGGGCCAGCGGTTCGACCAGCTCCCGCTCCTCGTAGGACAGGTGGGACAGCAGGGTGTCGCTGAGCAGGTCGACCGCGGCGCGCAGCTCGGCGGTGCCGTCGTCCACCGACACGTAGGCGACCAACGCGCGGTCGACCCGTTCGAGGACGTCGTGGATGGCGTGGTGCTCCCGCTCCAGCCGGTCCAGCACCGGCGCGAGCCGTGCGTCGTTGGCCCGCAGGTGTGGAAACAGGCCCTGGTCCTCCAGGGTGTGGTGGGTGGTGACGATCCGGCAGTACGACTCGCAGTACGTGCCGAGGGTCCACTTGTTCTGCCGGATCGTCATCGTGTTGATGTGGGAGCGGGCGGCGCCCGCGCCGAGGGTCCCGGCGGACACTTGGTCGATGATGTCGTAGAGCTGGGCCAACTCGGCGCGCAGCCCGTCGTGGACCTCGACGAGGTGCTGCGCGGTGGCCAGGTCGTGAGCGGTGTAGGTCCGGGTGTCGTCGCGCGCCGGGCCGGTGGGGCGCTCCGCCTCGTCCCAGACCCGGATCGCGCTGCGCCGGGTGCCGTCGTCCGGAGTCGGTGTCACGGTGAAGGCCCCGCGCGGTACCGAGGTCCCCGCCACCGACGTCCCGGCCACCGGCGGGACCGCCGGGGCCGGCGAACCCGTCGGCGGCGGTGGGGTGGCGGCCGACGTGGGGGCGGACCGTTCGGCCCGCACCTGCTCCAGCACCGCGGGAACGACCTCGCCGGCGTAACGGCGCAGGTCGTCCGGGTCGTCGGTGGCGAGGATGAAGGTGCTCACCCCGTCGGTGAGCGCGAGATCCGCCAGTTCCTCGGCCCACTGCTCGGCCGGGCCGTCCAGCGGGCCCCGCCCGACGGCGCCGAACCGTCCCTGGATGTTCAGCAGCCGGCGTACGTCGGTGGGGGACCGGCCGGCCTCCCCGGCGGCGTCGTCGATGACGGCGTTGCCACGGGCCAGGTCGCCGGGCTGGAGATAGGCGAGGGACGGCAGCCAGCCGTCGGCCCGCCGCCCGGTCAGGGCGAGCATCCGCGGCTTGTACGCGCCGAGCCAGATGCCGACCGGGTGGGCCGGCGCGGGTCCCCGTTTCGCGCCGACCACCCGCTGGTGCTCGCCGTGCACGCGGACCCCGCCCCGGCTGTCGGTGTCCCACATCTGCCGGATCACCTCGATGGCCTCGTCCAGCGCCCGCACGGCCTGGGCGGGGGTGAGCCGGTGCCCGCCCATGGCCTCGATGGCGTCCCAGAAGGCGCCCGCCCCGAGCCCCAGCTCCACCCGGCCGCCGCTGAGTCGGTCCAGGCTCGCCACCGCGCGGGCGAGCACGGCCGGGGGGCGCAGCGGCAGGTTCGCGACGTTCGGCGACAGCCGGACCCGGCTGGTGCGGGCGGCGACGAAGCTCAGCAGCGTCCAGGTGTCCAGGTGCGCGGGCTGGTACGGGTGGTCCTGGAAGGTGACCAGGTCCAGACCGACCTGCTCGGCCTGCACGGCCAGCCGCACCACCCCGTCCGGGTCCGCGCTGGCCGGGGTGAGGAACACCCCGAAGGTCAGCGGGTGCCCGTAGTCGCTCATGACGTGTCGACCTTTCCACGCAGGTGTGCGCCGCGCGGCGTGAACCCGGATCCGGACCGCGCCGATGATCGGATCGTATCCCCGGGAACGGGTACCCCGGGCCGGCGCGGGGGACGACGACTCGCGCGCCGGGGAAGGACCGGACCAGGCCGTGGTTGGATGGCGGGATGCGGTTCACCGGGCCAGACGTGCCGAGACGGCGGGGCGGCGGCGGCACCCGGTGGTTGGCGGCCACGGTCGGCGTGGCCGCCGTCCTCGTCGGCGCGGCCTTCCCGGTCGACGCGGCGGCGTCACCCACCCCGGTCGCCGTCACCACCCGGTGCGAGGTACGCGACGGCCGGCTGACCGAGATCTCCGGGATGGTCGCCACCGACGACGGGTTCGTGATGATCAACGACGGCGCGGACGACGAGTCCCGTCGGCGCGTCTTCTTCCTCGATCGCGCATGCGCCGTGGTGCGGACGGTGTCGTACCCGTCGACGCCACGGGACACCGAGGATCTCGCGGTCGGCGCCGACGGCACGCTCTGGGTGGCGGACATCGGTGACAACAACCGTTCCCGCGAGACGGTCGCGGTGTGGAAACTCGCGCCGGGGGCGGACGCGCCGGTGTTGTACCGGATGGCGTACCCGGACGGCCCGCACGACGCCGAGGCGATGTTGGTGACCGGCGACGGCCGGCCGTTGATCGTGACCAAGTACTCGGCCGTCCTGTATGCCCCGACCGCCGCCCTGCGGACCGGGCGGACCGTGCCACTGGCCCGGGTCGGGCAGGTCCGGCTGCCGGCCTCCACCACGAGCAACCCGTTCTCGGCGCTCGGCCGGACCGCGGTCACCGGCGCCGCCACCGCCCCGGACGGACGCCGGGTGGTGCTGCGCACGTACGCCGACGCCTTCGAGTTCGAGGTCCCCGACGGTGACGTGGTCGCCGCGCTGACCGGCTCCACCCCGTCGGTCACGCCGCTGCCCGACGAGCCGCAGGGCGAGTCGATCACCTACAGCGGTGACGGGCGGTCCCTGCTCACCGTGTCCGAGACCGCCGGCCAGCCGCCGGGCACCCGGGCACCTGTCCTCCGCTACCCCCGGCCGGCGGCGGTCGCGTCCACCCCACCGCCGTCCACCCCACCGCCGACCACTGCGGGGTCGACGACGACTCCCGGGCCGTCCGCCGTGGCGACGAGCGACCGCACCGGCGTCGGGCGTACGCCGATCGTGCTGGCCGGCGCCTGTGGGCTGGGCGCGGTCGTGGTGGGCCTGCTCGTGGCCCGGCGCAGGCGCAGGGGCTCCCCGGCACGGCGCTGACCTGGCCGACGAGCGGCCACGCACCAGGCTGGCGAACGCCGTACCGATTGACTTTCGATAGGTATTGCGTGATAGTCGATGCATGCTTGCTGAACATCGAGCGGTGCTGCCGCTCCGGGTCTTCCTCGTGGTGCTGTTCGGGGTCCTGGTGGTCTTCCAGACCATGTCGCTGCCCGGGCAGTTCGCCTACATGGCGGAGCAGTCACCGGAGGAGGCGTACCTGCGCTGGCCGGCCACCATCGTGACGATCTTCTGGGTGCTGTGCGTCCAGGTGGTGATCGTGGCCACCTGGAAGCTGCTCACCCTGGTCAAGAACGACCGCATCTTCACCCAGGCGTCGCTGGTGTGGGTGGACGCGATCGTGTGGGCCATCGCCGCCGCCTGGACGGTGCTCGTGGGCGTCTTCCTGTACGTCGGCTTCAACGCCAACGATCCCGGGCTTCCCCTGCTGTTGTTCCTGATCCTGGTCGGGGTCGCGGTGTTCGGGCTGCTGATGGTGGTGATGCGGGCCCTGCTGCGGCAGGCCACCACCCTGCGCACGGACATGGAGGCGGTGATCTGATGCCCATCGTCGTGCGGATCGACGTCGAACTGGCCAAACGCAAGATGAGCGTGGGTGAGTTCGCCGAGCGGGTGGGCCTCACCCCGGCGAACATCGCGGTGCTGAAGAACGGCCGGGCCAAGGCGGTCCGGTTCAGCACCCTGGAGGCCATGTGCCGGGTGCTCGACTGTCAGCCCGGTGACCTGCTCGAATGGGTCGACGAGTGATCCAGGTCCGGGGCCTCACCAAGCGGTACGGCGACGTGCTGGCCGTCGACGACCTGAGCTTCGACGTCGAGCCCGGCAAGGTCACCGGCTTCCTCGGACCCAACGGGGCGGGGAAGTCCACCACGATGCGGATGATGCTCGGCCTGGACCGGCCCACCTCCGGGACGGTGCTGGTGAACGGCCGGCCGTTCACCGCGCTCGCCGAACCGCTGCGGGAGGTCGGCGCGCTGCTCGACCCGGGCTCGGTGCACGCCGGCCGCACCGGCCGCAGCCACCTGCGGGTGGCTGCCCGGACCAACGGCGTACCGGAGCGTCGGATCGACGAGGTCGTCGAGCAGGTCGGGCTCGGCAGCGCGGCCGGCCGGCGGATCCGGGGCTACTCGCTGGGCATGCGCCAGCGGCTGGGGATCGCCGCGGCGCTGCTCGGCGACCCCCGGGTGCTGCTG
Organism: Micromonospora endolithica; assembly: GCF_003626595.1. Lineage (GTDB taxonomy): Bacteria > Actinomycetota > Actinomycetes > Mycobacteriales > Micromonosporaceae > Micromonospora > Micromonospora endolithica. The sequence continues at coordinate 230,162 of NZ_RBAK01000006.1, forward strand.
TTCGACGAGCCGATGAACGGCCTGGACCTGGACGGCATCCGCTGGATCCGCGGGCTGCTGCGCCAGCTCGCCGACCAGGACCGCACCGTGCTGGTCTCCAGCCACCTGTTGAGCGAGATGCAGCAGACCGCGGACCGCCTGGTCGTCATCGGGCGCGGGCGACTGATCGCCGACGCCACGACGGCGGAGATCCTGGGCGGTCTGGGCCGCCTCCAGGTGCGGGTCCGCAGCTCGCGGTCCGAGGAGTTGCTCGCCCGGCTGCGGGAGCGCGGCCTCACCGCCGAGCGCGTCGACACGCACGAGCTGCGGGTCGAGGAGAGCACCGCCGAGGAGGTCGGCGAGGTGGCCAACGAGGGCCACCTCCCGCTGCACCACCTCTCCGAGGCGCAGCAGTCCCTGGAGCACGCCTACCTGGCGCTCACCGGCGACGACGTGGAATACCACGGCCGACCGGCGGAGCCGACCCCGACGAGGACGGAGGTGGCACGGTGACCGCCGCGCCGACCGCCCGCGACCGGCGCGACGAGGCCCGGGATCTCTCCACCGGCCAGGTCTTCGCCCGTGCCTGTGCCGCCGAGTGGACCCGGCTGTGGACGGTCAGGGCCACCTGGTGGTTCCTGGCCGCGGCAGCCGCGGTGATGGTGGGGATCGGTGCCACCGCCGGCTTCGAGGCGGCCGGCAGCCCGGATCCGCCGCAGGGCGATCCGGCATGGCGAATCTCGACGATCACCGCCATGCCGGCCCAGTTCGCCCTGCTCGCCCTCACCCTGCTCGCGGTCACGTCCGACTACGCCACCGGCGGGATCGTCCCGGCCCTGCAGTGGACGCCCCGCCGGACGATCCTCTTCCTGGCCCGCGCCCTGGTGCTCACCGGGACCACCGCCGTCGCCGGCGCGCTGCTGGGACTCGCCTCCGCCCTGGCGGCCCACACCACGGCCCGGCCGTTGCTGCGGCTGCCGTGGGACGACGGCGTCGAGGTGCTCGGCACGGTGGCCTTCGTCGTCGCGGCCGGCGCCCTGCTCGCCGTCGGGCTCGGCTTCCTGCTGCGCCACACCGCCGGCGCCCTGGTCGCGGTCTTCCTGCTGATGTTGCTGCTGCCGCTGCTGCTGCCGCAGTTCGGCTACGCGTGGATGGACGCGCTGGCCGACGTCCTGCCCGGCACGGGGGCGGCGTTCCTCCTGCTCGGCGAGGTGCCGGGGATGACGACGTCGTCCGCGGTGACGGTCCTGCTCGGCTGGGCCGGCGGCGTGTCGCTCGCCGGCTGGCTGCGGCTGACCCGGGACGACGCGAACCGATGACGACCGACCAGGTCGACGTGCTGGTCGTCGGGGCGGGGCTGGCCGGCCTGCACACGGCCACCCTGCTCGCCCGGCAGGGCCACGAGGTGCTGCTGGTCGAACGGCGTCCCACGCTCACCGGCGCGATCCGTACCACCGGCATCTTCGTCCGGCGTACGCTTGAGGACTTTCCGCTGCCCCCCGACTGCCTCGGGCCCGCCATCCGGCGGGTCGTGCTCTACCCGCCGGGGCTGCGTCGCCCGGTGACGCTGGACAGCGCGCGCGACGAGTACCGGGTCGGCGACATGGCGCCGCTGTACGTGGCGGCGGCCCGCGCGGCGACCGATGCCGGGGTCCGGATCGCGCTGGGCACCCGGTACGCCGGTCGGCGCGGCGAGGTCTTCCTGCTGGCCGGTCGGGACGGGCCCACCGGTGTCCGGGCGCGGTTCGTGGTCGGCGCCGACGGGGCCCGCTCGCGGGTCGCCCGCGATCTCGCCCTGGACCGCAACCGGCACCTGTTGGTCGGCGCCGAGGAGGTCTTCGGAGTTCCCCGCGGTGACGGGCCGCCGGCGTTCCACTGCGTGCTCGACCCCGCGGTCGCCCCGGGCTACCTGGCGTGGGTCGTCAACGACGGGCGGCACGCCCACGTCGGCGTGGCCGGCTACGCCCACCGCTTCCGCGACGGGCTCCGGGGGGCGCTGCGGCGGTTCGCCGCCACCGCGCCCGGGCTGTCCGGGGTGGACCGCCCGGAGGAGGTCGAGCGGCGGGGCGGCCCGATCCCGGTCGGCGGTGTGCTGCGCCGGATCGGCTGCGTCGACGGGCTGCTGGTCGGCGACGCGGCGGGCGCGGTCTCCCCGCTCACCGCCGGGGGCCTCGACCCGTGCCTGCGGCTGTCCGAACTCGCCGCCGCCGTCCTCGACGAGGCCCTGCGGGCCGGCCGGCCCACCGCGCTGGCGCACTACGACGGTGCCGCGCTGCGGGCCCGCTTCCGGGGCCGGCTGCTGCTGCGCCAGGGTCTGGCCCAGGTACGCACGCCGGCCGTCGCGGCGGCGGCGTTCACCCTGCTGCGTACGCCGCCCGGGCGGGCCGCCGCCGGCCGGATCCTCTTCGGCGACGGTTCCTTCCCCGCCGTCGCGCCGTTCGCGGCCCGACCGGCGACGGGTCGGTGCCGGTAGCGGCTCGCCCGACGACGCGGACGTCCTCCGTGGTGCGACCCGACCGGGATGCTGATCGATTGCCGCCGATTGACAAAGTTTGGGATCCAAACTTAATCTGCGGCTCTCGGTCGGGTGTCGCCCGCGTTCCCGGTGCCGCCCCGCCGCATTCCCGTCCCAGTGCAACCCCAGGCGAGGAGCGTCATGGCCGGAATACGAGGCACGACGACAAGGACCCGATGGCGACTGAGTGTGTTCACCGGCGCCCTCACGCTGCTGCTGGTGAGCCTCGGCATGACGTTCGCGGTGAGCGCGCACGCCGCCGCCGGCTGCTCGGTGGCGTACTCGACCAACCAGTGGCCCGGCGGGTTCACCGCCAACGTGGCCGTCACCAACCTCGGCGACCCGCTCAACGGCTGGCGGCTGACCTGGACGTTCCCCGCCGGCCAGCAGGTGACCTCGGCGTGGAACGCCACCGTCACCTCCGCCGGTGCGAACGTCACCGCCAGCAATGTCGGCTACAACGCCGCCATCGGCACCAACGGCACCGTCTCGTTCGGCTTCAACGGCTCGTGGAGCGGGTCCAACCCGGCCCCGACCTCGTTCGCCCTCAACGGCGTCACCTGCACCGGCGGCGTCGGGCCCACCACCGGTCCGCCGACCACCCCGCCGCCGACGACCCCGCCGCCGACCACGCCGCCCCCGACGACCCCGCCGCCGGCCGGCGACCCGATGGCCTACGTGGCCGCGATGCAGCCCGGCTGGAACCTGGGCAACACCTTCGACGCGGTCGGGGCCGACGAGACCGCCTGGGGCAACCCGCGGGTCACCGAGGCGCAGCTGGACGCGATCCGGGCGCAGGGCTTCAACAGCATCCGGATCCCGGTCACCTGGAGCAACCACCACGGGCCGGCGCCGGCGTACACCATCGACCCGGCCTGGCTGAACCGGATCAAGGAGGTTGTCGGCTGGGCGCTGGCCGACGGTTTCTACGTGATGATCAACATTCACCACGACTCGTGGCAGTGGATCAACGCGATGCCGACCGACCGGACCACCGTGCTCAACCGGTACAACGCGCTCTGGACCCAGATCGCCGCCGCGTTCCGGGACGCCTCGCCGAAGCTGCACTTCGAGAGCGTCAACGAACCGCAGTTCGCCAACAGCTCCGGTGACGCCCAGAACGCGCAGCTGCTGCACGAGCTGAACACGTCCTTCCACCGGATCGTGCGAGCCTCCGGCGGCGGCAACGCCACCCGGATGCTCGTCCTGCCGACCCTGCACACCTCGTCGGACCAGGCCCGCCTCGACGAGCTGACCGCCACCCTCGGCCAGCTCGACGACCGCAACCTGATCGCCACCGTGCACTTCTACGGCTACTGGCCGTTCAGCGTGAACGTCGCCGGCGGCATCCGGTTCGACGCCACCGCCCAGAAGGACCTGACCGACGCCTTCGACCGGGTGCACAACGCCTTCGTCGCCAAGGGCATCCCGGTGGTCATCGGCGAGTACGGGCTGCTCGGCTTCGACCGGCACACCGGCACCATCGAGCAGGGCGAGAAGTTGAAGTTCTTCGAGTTCCTCGGCTGGTACGCCCGGTCCCGGCAGCTCACCACCCAGCTCTGGGACAACGGCCAGCACTTCGACCGGACCGCCTTCCGGTGGAAGGACCCGGAGCTGTTCGCCCAGATCACGTCGAGCTGGACCACCCGGTCCGGCACCGCGTCCTCCGACCAGGTGTACGTGCCGCGTACCGGCTCGGTGACGGCCAGGACGCTGACCCTGAACCTCAACGGCACCGCCTTCCAGGGGCTGCGCCAGGGCAGCGCCAACCTGGTGCAGGGCACCGACTACACCGTGTCGGGCAACCAACTCACACTCACCGCGAGCGCGCTGACCCGGCTGGTCGGCAACCGGGCGTACGGCGTGAACGCCACCCTGCACGCCCGGTTCTCCACCGGCGTGCCGTGGCGGATCGACGTGATCACGTACGACCGGCCGGTGCTGTCCCACGCGACCGGGACCACCACGTCGTTCGCCGTGCCGACCCAGTTCCGGGGCGACCAGCTCGCCACCATGGAGGCGAAGTACGCCGACGGCAGCAACGCCGGCCCGCACAACTGGACGTCGTTCAAGGAGTTCGACGTGACCTTCTCGCCCGACTACACCGGTAACCGCATCACCCTGACCGAGGCCTTCTTCGCCGAGGTCAACGACGGTGCCCGGGTGAACCTCACCTTCCACTTCTGGAGCGGGGCGACCGTCACCTACGCCGTCACCCGGCAGGGCAGCACGGTAACCGGCACCACCACCAGCACCGCCCGGGTCGGCTGACCCCGTACCAAGATCGAGGGCCGCGACCGCAAGCCGGTCGCGGCCCTCGCGCGGGGCGGGCGCCCCGTCCGGGATGGACGGAGCGCCCGCTCGGGGAAGGAGGGGTCAGAAGTTGTCCGGGGTACGGATCCGGTTGCGCATGAAGGTGCCCGACTCGGTCAGCACCGAGGTACCGGCGAACTGGGTGCCGTTGCAGGTGCCCGGGCGCAGCGCGGCGCTGCCCTCGGCCTTGTCGGAGAACGTCCAGTTCGCGTAACTGATCTTGAGGCGGTCCATCAGGTCCACCCAGGCGGCGCTGCTGGCCAGGTCGGCGGCGCCGTCACCGGTGTACGAGACGGTGCCGAACTCGGTGACGAACATGGGCAGCCGGGCGGCGGCCCGCTCCAGCTCCGCCCGGTAGTTGTCCCGGTGCGAGGCGGCATAGAAGTGGAAGGCGTACATCACGTTGCTGGCGTTCACCGGGTTGTTGATGACCTCGGTGGCGTTGCCGCCCTCGGAGACGCCCAGCGACGACCAGGCCCGGGTGCCGACGATGACCACCGCGTCCGGGTCGTTGGCGCGGATGACCGGGATGACCTGCTCGGCGTAGTTCTTGATGGTGGACCAGCTGACGCCGTTGGGCTCGTTGGTGATCTCATAGATCACGTTGTTCTTGTTGGCGTGCCGGGCGGAGACGGCCGCGAAGAAGGTCTTGGCCCGCTCCAGGTTGAACATCGGGTCACCCGGGGTCAGCGTGTGGAAGTCGATCAGGGCGTACATGCCCCGGGCGGTGGTCTTGTCGACCAGGTCGTTGACCCGGGCGGTGAAGCCGGCCGGGTCGGTCTCGTAGCCGTCCTCCTGGACGTACATGGCGACCCGGTAGAGGTCGGCCCGCCAGTCGGTGGCGAGGGCGTCGAGCGCCTGGTCCTTGGAGCACTGCGGGAACCACTGGATGCCGTGGCTGCTCATGCCGCGCAGCTGGATCGGCCGGCCGTGCTGGTTGCACAGGTTGGCCCCGCACACCCGGAGCTGGCCGTTGATCGCCACCGGGGTCTGGCCGCCCGGCGGCGGCGTGGTCGGGGGTGGCGTGGTGGGCGGGGGAGTGGTGGGCGGGGGAGTGGTCGGCGGCGGCGGGGTGGTCGGGTTCGTCGTGCCGCCGGTGCAGACGGTGCCGTTGAGGGTGAACGACGTCGGCGACGGGTTGCTGCCGGTCCACGAGCCGTTGAAGCCGATCGTGGTGGAGGCGCCGGTGCCCAGGGAGCCGTTGTAGCCCACGCTGCGCGCGGTGACCGCCGAACCCGACTGGCTGTACGTCGCCGACCAGCCCTGGACCACGCGCTGTCCCGGGTCGGGGAAGCTGAAGCCGAGGGTCCAGTCGCTGACCGGGTCGCCGAGGTTGCGAATGGTGACGGAGGCGGTGAAGCCTCCGGTCCAGCTGTTGGTCGTGTATGTCACGGCGCAGCCGGTGGCCGCCGACGCGCTGGCGGTGGAGAGCGCGACGGTAGCGCCGAGGGTCAGCGCGCAGACGGCGCCGGTCGCGAGGAGTTGCCGTCGCGAGGGCAGGGAGAGTCGTCTCATCGGGAGGGTCTCATTCCGGTGGTGGTGGGGGTGCCGGTTCGGGAGCGCTCCCACGGCAGCTTAGAGGGGACGAAACCGGCGTGCAACATCTAGCTGTGTCGAAGTCCGCCCGAGGCCGCGGTGGGAGGGTTCGGCGGTCCACTCAGGATTCGTGCAGAGCGCGGGCGAGGCGACGCACCGCCTCGTCCATCAGCTCGGGCGGGGCCGCGGCGTAGGTGAGGCGCAGGTGGGGGGCCGGCGGTTCGGCGGCGTACCAGGGGCGGCCGGGGAACACGACGACCCCCTCGGTCACCGCGGCGGCGGCCACCGCGACGTCGTCGGTGCCCTCCGCCAGGCGCACCCAGAGATGCAGGCCGCCGGTCGGGACCTCGGCCGGGACGAGGTCGGGCAGGTGCCGGCGCAGCGCGGTCAGCAGGGCCTCCCGGCGGGTCCGCAGCGCGGTCCGCAGGGCGCGCTGGTGGCGCGCCCTGGCCGGGGCGGTGACGAATTCGAGGGTGGCCTGTTGCAGCGGGCCGGCCACGAAGAAGTCGTCGAGCAGCCGGCTCGCGCGCAGCCGGGCACCGGCCGGACCGCGGGCGCCGATCGCGGCGACGCGCAGCCCGGGGGCGGCCGACTTGGTCAGCGAACGCAGGTAGACGACGTGACCGTCGGGGTCGTCGGCGGCCAGTGGCGGTGGGGCGTCCCCGTCGACGGTGAGGTCGCGTGCGTAGTCGTCCTCGATCAGGAAGGCCCCGGCGTCGCGTACCGCCTCGGTGACCGGCGCCCGCCGGTGGCCGGCAAGGGTCGCGCCGTGCGGGTTGGCGTGCAGCGGCTGGCAGTAGAACAGGCGTGCGCCGGTACGGGCGAACGCGGCGGCGAGGTGGTCGGGCCGTACCCCGTCGGCGTCGGCGGGCACCGGCACCACCCGCAGACCTGCCGCGCGCGCGGTGGCCAGCGCGCCCAGGTAGGTGGGGGACTCGACCAGCAGGGTGTCACCGGGCGTGGTGAGGGCGCGCAGCGTGGACGACAGGGCGGCCTGCCCGCCAGGGCAGATCACCATGTCGTCGGCGCGCAGCCCGGTCCCGGACTCGCGGGCGAACCAGGCGCGCAGATCGGCCCGCCCCTCGACCGGGCCGCGCTGCCAGGACGCCGGCTGTCGGGCGGCCCGGGCCAGCGCCGCTCCGAGCGCCGCGGCCGGTTGCAGGTCCGGGTCGAGGTAGCCGCCGGACAGCGGAATCGCTCCCGCCGGGGGCAGCGCCAGCAGCGCCCGCATCTCCGCCTCGCCGGGTCGGCGGGGACCGAGCGCCACGGTCTGCCACGACAGGTCGGGCGCCCGTCGTTCGGGCGGCGCGGTGGCCACGAAGGTGCCCCGACCGGAGCGGGTCTCGATCAGGCCCTCGGCCGCCAGCTGCCGGACGGCCTCGGCCACGGTGACCGGCGAGGCCCGGTGTCGCGCGGTCAGCGCGCGCATCGAGGGCAGCCGGGTGCCGGGCTCGGCGGCGGCCACCCGGGCACGTAGATCTTGGATAACGCGTGCCGTTGCGTTACCGTTCTCCATGAGGGCTAAGAGTAGCGCTACTGTCCCGACCACGGTAACGGCGGATCGCCACGCCGGGCTCGTCCTCGGCGCGCTGGGCGTGCTCGCCTTCAGCCTGTCGTTGCCGGCCACCCGCGTCGGGGTGCAGCAGCTCGATCCGTGGTTCGTCGCCTTCGGCCGGTCGGTCGGCGCCGCGCTGCTGGCCGGGGCGTACCTGTGGTGCACCGGTGCGCCGCACCCCACCGGCGACCAGGCGCGCCGGCTGTCGATCGTCGCCGTCGGTGTCGTCGTCGGCTTTCCGCTGTTCACCTCGCTGGCGCTGCTCACCCAGACCTCCGCGCACGGCGCGGTCGTCATCGCCGTCCTGCCCGCCCTGACCGCCGTGTTCGCGGTGCTCCGGGCCGGCGAGCGTCCGCCGCCGCTGTTCTGGGCCGCGAGTGCCGGCGGGATGCTGGCGGTGCTGGTCTTCCTCGGCGCCAGCGGTGCGGTGCGCGGTGCGCTCTCCCCGGCCGACCTGTTCCTGCTGGCGGCGGTCGTGCTCTGCGGGCTGGGATACGCCGAAGGCGGCGCGCTCGCCCGCGAACTCGGTGGCGCCCGCACCATCTGCTGGGCGCTGCTGCTCGCGCTGCCGGTCACCCTCCCGGTCACCGTGATCGCCGCCGTGGCCGACCCGCCGCGCGCCGGCGCCGCCGCCTGGTCGGCGTTCGGCTATCTCACCGTGGTCTCCATGTTCCTCGGCTTCTTCGCCTGGTACGCGGGTTTGGCCCGGGGTGGCATCGCGCGGGTCGGCCAGCTCCAACTCGCGCAGCCGGTGCTCACCCTGCTCTGGTCGGCGTCGCTGCTCGGCGAGACCGTCGCGCCCGCCTCGGTCCTGGCCGCACTGGTGGTGCTGGCCTGCGTCGTGCTGATCCAGCGGACCCGTGCCCGCGTGCCGCCGCCCCCGGCGTCGCCGACCCGGCGGTGATCCGGCGGGACCGATCGCCCCGCTCGTTCGTCGCGCTCTCAGGGCCGCGGCAGCGGGATCTCCACGGCGTCGCAGCAGGCACTGCCCTCCAGCGCGTCGTTGATCTCGTCGCCAGCCCGGAAGGCGAGGTGTCGGTCCACCGCCACCTTGAGCGGGACACCCCGTTGGGTGCCGAACCCGAAATCGGGTTCCGCCCGGACGGCGAAGGCGCAGCGCAGTTGCCGGCTGTCCAGGTCCATCACCAGCAGGTCGAGGGTGACCCATCCGGGTGCGGGCGGTACCACGGGGGAACCGTCGGCGTTCTCGCGGAACGGTTGGTGCGCGAACGCGGGTACCGGATCCAGGTAGCCGGTCGGACGGACGACGAGCACGTACTCGAGGCGGTCGATCATGGCGAGCTGGTCCGCGAGGTAGTCCGGAGCGGCCTTCTCCTCCGACAGCCGTTCACCGCGCAGTTCCAGCGCCGCGTAGACCGTGGCGTCGACGAACGCGCCGTCCGCCCGGCCGGCGCCGGTGAGACTGAAGTCGTACGGCGAGTCGAAGCCACCCGTGTCCAGGGTGCGCAGCTCACCCTCCATCATCACCAGCATGGTGGACTCGGGCGGCCGGTTCCAGCGGACCGTGGCCACCGGGCCGTCGGGTCGGATCGGTCGTGGGCAGGTCCCGGGCCGGTACCCGCCCCGGGCCGGCAGGGCCGGGGCCAGGTCGAGCAACGCCGCTCGTACGCGGGTCAGGCCCGCCCGGTGCTCGTCGGCCAGGTCGCGCTCGCTGGGCGGGGCGGCGCAACCCCCGACGGCGACGATGATGGCCGTGGCCAGTGCCGCCGACGCCGCAACTGATCGCCGTACGTCGATCGCCCGATCATACGCCGCCGGTGGACGCGTCGCCGGGCGTCGACTCGCCGGCGGCCACCGACTCGCTCGCGGCCACCGACTCCTCGGCGGCCCGGCGCAGCGAGCGGTGCCGGGGGAGGTCCTCGCGGGCCGGCGTAGCCGGCCGGTCGACCGGCCGCGCGGGCACCCGGGGCGCCCCGTCGGTACGCGTGAGGAGAGCCTCGGTCTCCTGGACCAGGTAGTGCGGCCGGCGTTTGGACTCGTAGTAGATCCGGCCGATGTACTCGCCGATCACCCCCAGGATCGTCATCTGGATGCCCCCGAGCCCGATCACGCTGATGATGGTGGTGGTGTATCCGGGCACGTCGATGCCGCGGCTGAGCGCGTCCTCGACCACCCAGGCCATGTAGACCACCGCGAGCAGGGTGAGGAACAGGCCACCGTAGATCGCCAGCCGCAGCGGCCGGTTGTTGAACGACAGCAGCCCGTCGAACGCGTAGTTGAACAGCTTGCCCAGCGTCCACCTGCTCCGTCCGGACTGCCGGCTCTCGTTGCGGTGGGCGACCACCACCGTCCGGAAGCCGATCCAGGAGAACAGCCCCTTGGAGAACCGGTTGTACTCCGGCATCGCGAGCACCGCGTCCACCGCGAGCCGGGACAGCAGCCGGAAGTCACCCGCCCCGTCCAGCAGCCGTACGTCGATCCACCAGTTGACCAGCCGGTAGAAGGAGCGGGAGGCCACCGTACGCAGGAACCGGTCGCCACGCCGGTCCCGCCGGGCGATCACCTGGTCGAAGCCCTGCCGGTACAGCGCCACCATCTCGGGCAGCAGCCGGGGCGGATGTTGCAGGTCGGCGTCCATGATGACCACCGCGTCGCCGGTGGCCCGCTCCAGGCCGGCCAGCATCGCCGCCTCCTTGCCGAAGTTGCGGCTCAGCGACGTGTAACCCACGGTCGGGTCGGCGGCGGCCAGCCGGCGCAGCGCGGCGAGGGTGCCGTCCTGGCTGCCGTCGTCGACGTACACGATCTCGACCTCGACGTCGGACAGCTCCGCGCACGCGGCGGTCACCGCCGCGTGCAGCCGCTCGACCGAGTCCTCCTCGTTGAAGCAGGGCACCACCAGCGACAGGCGCATCCCGGTCACCCCACCCCGCCGGTGCCGCCGTGACGGCCCCCGGGTGCCCGGTCACAGGCGGTAGACGAGCACACCGTCGATGTCCTCCCGGGTGATGCCCAGGCCGTCGACCGGCCGGGCCGCGATGCCCTCCCACGGCGTTCCGCCGGCCCAACCCGGCAGGGCCACCACCGTCCGCACCCCGATGCTCCGCAGGTACGCCACGCTGGTCGGGTCGGGGAAGGTAGCCGTGGCGGCCCGGGTCTGCGCCTGGGTGGCCGGTTCGAAGCCGGCCAGCCCGTTGGTCACCCGGGGGAACCCGTCGGTGGTCCAGGACATGTAGATCAGATCGAGCGCGCCGCCGGCGGGCAGCACCAGCATCGGGTCGGTGGCCGTACGCATCGCGGCCGGTGGCGGCGGCACCACCGGGTGCGCCGTCCGGTTGACCCCCTCCAGCCCGGCCAGGGCCAGCGGGACCAGCAGGACCACCGGGGCCAGCCACCGGGTCCACCGCCCCGGCGACCAGGCCCGGACCGTCTCGGTGAGCACGGTCAGGGTGCCCGCCGCCAGCACCGCCAGCAGCAGGCTGGTCCAGTGCATCATCCGGCCCGGCGTGCGCAGGGCGTCCCAGCCGGGCAGGTGCTTCGACAGCGTCAGGTAACCCGGGTCGCCGTCGCCGCCGAGGGTGGCACCCAGCCCCAGCAGCACCGTGCCGAGCACGCCGAGCGCCAACCCGACCCGACGCCGGGCCGGGTAGACCGAGAGGAACAGCCCGGCGGCGGCCAGCACCATCAGGGTCAGGCCGGGCAGCAACGCCATCTCCGGCGGCCAGGACAGCTGCTCCCGGGCGCCCGCGTGCCGCTCGCCCCACAGCCACGAGTCGGCCGGGGCGGTGACGAAGCCGATCAGCGGCGGCGAGAAGCTCTCCGTCCAGGCCAGTGGGCGCTCGGCCTGCGGGTTGAGATCCACGACCTTCAGGTAGACCAGACCCAGCAGCAGTGTCACCCCGCCGAAGACGGCCCCGCCGGCCAGGTCGGCGAGCAGCAGCCGGCGGCCGAACGGGGGCCGCTCGCGGCGTCGCCACCACGCCCAGCCGTAACCGCCGGCGCCGACCACCACCGCGGCCAGCAGGAAGTAGACCAGCGGCAGCCCGATGGCGAAGCCGAGGCTCACCTGCCAGGCGGCGACGCACCAGCCGGCCAGCGCCCACCCGGGACGTCGTCGCTCCGGCCGGTAGCCGTGCCGCAGCGACCATCCGTGGCCGCGGGCCAGCATCGCCAGGCAGAGCGCGATGCCACCGCTGGAGAGGATGTTCAGGTGCCCGGCGTGCGCCAGCCGCCACGGCGCGAACGCCCACGCGATGCCGGCGACCGCGCCGCCCAGGCGGCCCGCGCCGAGCTGCCGGACCAGGGCGTACGCGCCGACGAACGCCAGCGCGTGCAGCAGCACGTAGAGGACGTTGTAGCGGATCAGGGCGGCCTCGAAGCCGGAGCCGAGCATGCCCAGTGGGGCGTACCCGAGCAGGGTGTCGCTGTAGGCGTAGGTGTAGGTCTCGGGGAAGAAGGTGTTGGAGTGCCAGAGACCGGACGGGTTGTCGAGCAGGGCGTGCCCGGCCCAGGCCACCTGCCACGTCTGTAGCGTGGGGTCGCCGATGTCCCCGGGGACCGTGGTCGCCGGATGTCGCAACGTCGGCCAGGTCAGCACCACGGCCAGCAGCACACCGCCGAGCATCGCGAGGGTCCATTCGTGGCGCAACCATCGCCAGCGGTCCCACCCGCCGCGGCCGGCGGGCGGGGGTTCCTGGTGGTGGTCGACGGTCTCGGTGGCGGCGGCGGTCATGAAGATAGATGGTCCACGATGTGGATCGTCATGTCGATGAGCGACCCGCCATGTGGGCGTACCGATCTCGCCGCCGGCCAGCGGCGGGAGCGCTCCCGAGGTCGCCGGCGCGGCCGGCGTCAACCGGTTCGGGCAGTGGGATTTTGCACTCACAGTGCACTTGTCTCGTGCTTCGCGGGTGCCTAGCGTCACCATATGGCTGACACCTGGACCTTCGCCGTGGCGCGTGACGACCTGAGCGACACCACGCTCGTCGAGGGCGCGACACCGGACCTGGCCGACGGCGAGGCGCTGCTGCGGGTGGACCGGGTCGGCCTCACCGCCAACAACGTGACGTACGCGGTGCTCGGCGACGCGTTGCGGTACTGGCGGTTCTTCCCACCGGAGCCCCGGGGGCTCGACCCGCGCCGGGGACTGCCGCCGGTGTGGGGCTTCGCCGAGGTGGTCGCGTCGACCGTGCCGGGTGTCGCCGTCGGGCAACGCGTCTACGGGTACCTGCCGCCGGCCGGTCACCTCGTGGTGCGGCCGGACCGGGTGGACGCCACCGGGTTCCGCGACGCCAGCCCGCACCGGGCCGACCTGCCCTCGCCCTACAACGCCTACCGGTCGACCACCGGCGACCCGGCGTACCGGGTGGAGCAGGAGGACCTGCTGATCCTCTTCCGGCCCCTGTTCTTCACCTCCTTCATGCTGGCCGACCAGGTCGCCGACCACGACTTCTACGGGGCCGCCACGCTGGTGCTGTCCTCGGCGTCCAGCAAGACCGCCTACGCCGCCGCCCACGAACTGCGCGGCCGGGGTCCCCGCCTGGTCGGGCTCACCGCGCCCGGCAACGTCGACTTCACCCGGTCGCTCGGCTGCTACGACGAGGTGCTCGCCTACTCCGACGTGGACAGGCTGGACGTGGTGCCGACGGCCTACCTCGACCTGTCCGGGGCGCCCGCGACCCGGGCCGCCCTGCGCCGGCACCTGGGCGACCGGCTGGTCCGGGACGTCGCCGTCGGCCTCACCAGCCAGACCCCGAACGGGGACGCCGCCGGCGAGGTGTTCTTCGCGCCGAACCAGATGCGCAAGCGGAGCCAGGACTGGGGCCGCGCGGGCCTCGACCAGCGGTTCGCCGAGGCCTGGGCCCGGTTCGCCGCGGTGGTGGACCAGTGGCTCGACGTCCGGGTCGGCACCGGCCCGGAGGCGTTGCGCGACGCGTGGCTCGACGTCCTCGCCGGCCGTACCCCGCCGCGCGTCGGTCACGTCGTCCAGCTCTGAGGGACGGGTCTGTTCCGTCGGGATCGGGGTGTTTTGCCGGTTCGACCGAGGGTAGGGCACTCAGGGCACGCTCGTAGTCGCCTGATGGAGGACCCCCGGCATGGAATCCAGCACACCCGCCAAGGCAGTCAAGGACGTCGTGGGGGCCGCGGTGGGAAAGGTGGCGGACGCCCTGACCACCGACGTACCCGGTGCACCCGGCAGCGCGCCGCCCACCGTCGAGGAACCCACCACGCGGCACGATCCGCTCCCGCCGAAGCCGGAGCAGGGCGCGCCGCAGACGCGTACCCCGACCGGCGCGGAGACCGGCGCGCCGACGACGGCCAACGGCCAGCAGGGCACGTACCTGACGACCTCGCAGGGCGCGCGGCTGCGGGACACCGACCACTCGTTGAAGGCGGGGCCGCGCGGCCCGACCCTGCTCCAGGACCACCACCTGCGGGAGAAGATCACCCACTTCGACCACGAGCGCATCCCGGAGCGCGTGGTGCACGCGCGCGGTGCCGGCGCGCACGGCGTGTTCACCGGCTACGGCAGCGCGACGGAACTGACCCGGGCGGGCTTCCTCGCCAAGGGCAAGGAGACCGCGGTGTTCGTCCGGTTCTCCACCGTCCTCGGCTCGCGCGGATCGGCCGACACGGTGCGGGACACCCGGGGCTTCGCCACCAAGTTCTACACCGACGAGGGCACCTTCGACCTCGTGGCGAACAACATGCCGGTCTTCTTCATCCAGGACGCCATCAAGTTCCCGGACATCATCCACGCCGGCAAGCCGCACCCGGACCGCGAGATCCCGCAGGCGCAGAGCGCGCACGACACCTTCTGGGACTTCGTCTCCCTGCACACCGAGGCGCAGCACCACACCATGTGGAACATGTCCGACCGGGGCATCCCCCGGTCGTACCGCATGATGGAGGGCTTCGGCGTGCACACCTTCCGGCTGGTCAACGAGGCCGGGGAGACGGTGCTGGTCAAGTTCCACTGGAAGCCGAAGCTCGGCGTGCACTCCCTGACCTGGGAGGAGGCGCAGCTGCTCGGCGGCATCGACCCGGACTTCCACCGCCGGGACCTGTACGACGCGATCGAGGCCGGCGCGTACCCGGAGTGGGAACTCGGCCTTCAGGTGTTCCCGGACACCCCGGAGGAGACCTTCGCCGGGATCGACCTGCTGGACCCGACGAAGATCGTGCCGGAGGAACTCGCGCCGGTGCAGCCGGTGGGCCGGCTGCGGCTCGACCGGACGCCGACGAACTTCTTCGCCGAGACCGAGCAGGTCGCCTTCCACCTGGGCCACCTGCCGCCGGGCATCGACGTCACGAACGACCCGCTGTTGCAGGGCCGGCTGTTCTCCTACCTGGACACGCAGCTGACCCGGCTGGGCGGCCCGAACTTCTCGCAGATCCCGATCAACCGGCCGCACGCCGCGGTCAACGACATGCTGCGCGACGGCTTCCACCAGCACGCGGTGCACGCCGGAGTGGCGCCGTACCGGCCCAACTCGCTCGACGGGGGCAACCCGTTCCCCGCCGGCGACGCCGAGCACGCCTTCCTCGACGTGCCGGTCACCGTGACCGAGGCGCCGAAGGTACGCGCCAACCCGGTCTCGTTCGACGACCACTTCAGCCAGGCCCGCCTGTTCTGGTTGAGCATGTCACCGGTCGAGCGGGAGCACATCATCCGGGCCTACACCTTCGAGCTCGCCAAGTGCTACCACCAGGCGATCAAGGAACGCCAGCTCCAGTGCCTGGCCAACATCGACCCGGTGCTGTGCGCGCAGGTCGCCACCGGCCTGGGTCTGCCCGCGCCGCAGCCGACGATCCCGCTCGCCGACGTCGAGCCCAGCCCGGCGCTGTCGCAGATCGGCCGGGAATGGCCGGGCGACGGCCGGACGGTCGGGATCGTCGTCGACCCGGACGGCGACCTGGACGGCGTCGGCCAGGTCCGCCGCGCGGTGTTCGCCGCCGGCATGGTGCCGCTGCTGATCGCCCCGCACGGCGGCACGGTGGCCGACCTGCCGGTGCAGCGGACCTTCGCCACCGCCCGGTCGGTGGAGTTCGACGCGGTGCTGCTGGCCGGCGCGCCGGTGCCGGCGCCCGACGCGCTGCCGGCCCGGGACGCCAAGGCCGGCGCGGCCGACTCGGTGACGGTGGACCCGCGGGTGCTGCTGCTGGTCGAGGAGGCCTGGCGGCACGCCAAGGCGATCGGCGCCTGGGGCGCCGGCGGCCAGGTGCTGCGGCAGGCCGGGGTGACCGGCTCGCCCGGCGTCGTCACCGGGGACTCCGGCGCCGGCGTCCTCGCCGACGTGCAGCAGTTGATGGCCGCCCACCGGACCTGGGAGCGGTTCCCCGCCGCGGTGTCCTGACCCAACCCCACCAGCCGTCGGCCGGCCCCCGCTCCTGGGGCCGGCCGACGGCGTCGGCTCCCCGGCGGGCACCGGTCGCTCAGGCGGTGAGCATGCCCCGGGCACGGGTCAGGTCGCCGACCGTACGCCGCAGGGACGCCACGATCGACGTCTCCAACTCCGGTCGCAGGCGGGTCACCGGCACCGAGACGCTGACCGCGTCGACCGCCGGCGTGGCCAGCGGAACGGCCACCGCGAAGCACACGATGCCCTCGGCGTTCTCCTCCCGGTCGACCGCGTGGCCGCTCGCCCGTACCGCGGCCAGGGCGGCGTGCAACGGCCGGCGGTCGGTGATCGTGTGCGGGGTGAGCCGGGGCAGCGGCCAGGTCAGCAGCCGGTCCACCTCGGCGTCCGGATGTCCGGCGAGCAGCGCCTTGCCCAGCGCGGTGGCGTGCGCCGGCAGGCGTCGGCCGACCGCGCTGTAGAGCCGCAGCCGGTGCACCGACTCGCGCTTGGCGAGGTAGACGACCTGGTCGCCGTCGAGCCGGCCGAGGTGCACGGCCTCCCCGAACTCGCGGGACAACTCGTCCAGGACCCCGGCCAGCAGGCTGACGCTGTCGTCCCCGTCGAGGTAGGCCGCGCCGACCCGCAGCGCCCGCATGCCGAGGCGGAACCGGGTGCCGGTGTCGTCGGTCCGCACCCAGCCTCGACCGGTCAGGGTGCGCAGCAGGCCGTGCAGGCTGCTCTTCGGGATGCCCAGGGCCCGGGCCAGGTCGCCCAGCGCCCACGCGTGCGGCTGGTCGGCGAGCAGCTCGAGCAGGTCGAGCGTGCGCCCGGCCGACTTGACGGGCTGGAAGTCCTCGGGCACGACGTCACTCTAGCGAACACCCGACCCCTTCAGTATGGTCACATACGTGACTGACGTTCACGAGAATGAACAGCTATCCGTCGGGCGGGTCCTTCCCGTCGTGGTCCTGGACGATGCCCGGCATGCCGACGCCCTCGGCGACGCGCTGGTCAAGGGTGGTCTCGCCGCCGTCGAGGTGACCCTGCGTACGCCGGCCGGGCTGGCCGCCATCGCGAAGCTGGCGGCCCGGGGAGACCTGACCGTCGGTGCCGGCACGGTGCTCGACGCCGCGCAGGCCGGGCGGGCCGTCGCGGCCGGCGCCCGGTTCGTCGTGACACCGGGGTTCGCGCCCGCGGTGGTCGACGCCTGTCGCACCGCCGGCGTGCCGGTGGTGCCCGGTGCCGCCACCGCCACCGAGATCCAGATGGCCCTGGACGCGGGCCTGGACACGGTCAAGTTCTTTCCGGCGCGGCAGCTCGGCGGCGTCGAGATGATCAAGGCGCTCGCGGCGCCGTTCCGGGGCGTGCGCTTCATCCCGACCGGCGGCATCACCCCCGACGTGATCGCGGACTACCTCGCCGTGCCCGCCGTGCTGGCGGTCGGCGCGAGCTGGATCGTCGCGGCGGAACTGATCGCCGACGAGGACTGGGACGAGATCACCGCCCGGACCCGGCAGGCGCTGGCCAGCGCCGGGGGTGCGGCATGAGCGTCGTCACGCCCCGGCCGGCCGCCGAGTGCCGGTTCGACCTGGTCTCGCTCGGCGAGGTCATGCTCCGGCTCGACCCCGGCGAGGGCCGGGTCCGCACCGCACGCACGTTCCGGGCCTCCGAAGGCGGCGGGGAGTACAACGTCGCCCGCGGCCTGCGCCGCTGCTTCGGCCTGCGGACCGCGGTGGTCACCGCGTTCGCCGACAACGAGGTCGGTCGGCTGCTGGAGGACCTGGTCCTCACCGGCGGCGTGGACACCAGCCTGATCACCTGGATGCCGTACGACGGCATCGGCCGCGAGGTCCGCAACGGGCTGAACTTCACCGAACGGGGCTTCGGCGTGCGTGGCGCCGTCGGCACGTCCGACCGGGGCCACTCGGCGGCCAGCCGGCTCGCGCCCGACGACGTCGACTGGGACCACCTCTTCGGGACACTCGGCGTGCGGTGGCTGCACACCGGCGGCATCTACGCCGCGCTGTCCGAGACGGCGGCGCGGACCGCCGAGGCCGCGATGACCGCCGCGCGCCGGCACGGCACCCTCGTGTCGTACGACCTCAACTACCGGCCGAGCCTGTGGAAGGCCGTCGGCGGCCAGGACCGGGCCCGCGAGGTGAACCGCCGGCTCGCCCGCCTCGTCGACGTGATGATCGGCAACGAGGAGGACTTCACCGCGTGTCTCGGCTTCGAGGTGCCGGACACCGACATCCACGCCGGCGCCCTGGACGCCGGCAACTTCAAGGCGATGATCACCGACGTGGTGCGGGCGTACCCGAACTTCGCGGTCGTCGCGACCACGCTGCGCGGCGTGCGCAGCGCGACGGTCAACGACTGGGGTGCGGTGGCCTGGGCCGGCGACGCGTTCGCCGAGGCCACCCACCGGCCCGGCCTGGAGATCCTGGACCGGGTCGGCGGCGGGGACAGCTTCGCCTCCGGGCTGATCTACGGCCTGCTGGAGCGCGGCGGCGACCTGGCGCTGGCGGTGGAGTACGGTGCCGCGCACGGCGCGCTGGCGATGACCACCCCCGGCGACACGTCGATGGCCAGCCGCGCGGAGGTGGAGGCGCTGATGCGCGGGGCGGGGGCCCGCGTCCAGCGCTGACCGGGCCGGCGGCCGGCGGCGCGGTGGGCGTCGCCGGCCGCCTCCGCCGGGCCCGACGGCCACTGCGTACGCTGCCGCGGTGAGCGCTCCGAGGCGGATCCTGGTCTACGCGGTGTACGGCGCCGGCAAGTCCACCCTCGCCGAGCGGCTGGCCGACCGGTTGGGGCTGCCCTGGTACCCGGTCGACGACCTGCTCTGGCAGCCCGGCTGGGTGGAGGTGCCGGTGGCGACGCAGCGCAGCCGGATCGAGGCGGTCTGCCGGCGGGAGCGGTGGATCCTCGACGGGGCGTACCACGGGTGGCGGGACGTGCCGCTGGGCCGCGCCGACCTGGTGGTCGGCCTGGACTACCCGCGCTGGCTCTCCTACTGGCGGCTGCTGCGCCGCACCGCCCGCCGGCTGCGTACCCGCGAGGAGATCTGCAACGGCAACCGCGAGTCCTGGACCAGCGTGCTGTCCCGGGACTCGATCCTGCTGTGGCACGTCACGGCGTTCGGCCGGGCCCGGCGACGGATGCGGGCCTGGCAGGCCGATCCGTCCGGCCCGCCGGTCGTGCTGTTCCGCTCCCCGGCGGACCTGGAGCGCTGGCTCGCCGACCTGCCCGGCCGATGAGCCCCGGTTGGGGCCGGGGAGTCCCACAGGTGACGTCTCGCGGCCGTCTGCCATGCTCGGGACGGTGACCACCGGTGACCCACCCCGTTCCCGCCACCGTCGTGTCCGTACCCGCCGGCTCCGGCTCGTGCTCGCCCTGGTGGCGGTCGCGGCGCTGGTCGCCGTCGCCGTGGTGGCCGTGCCGCTGCTGCGCCCGCCGGGCCCACGCCCGCTCTTCCAGATGCCCGTCGCGTGCGGCGAGACCTGGCAGCTGGGCACCTACCCCGGCCACGACGACTTCGACGTCGACCTGTTCCCCACCGAGGGCGAGGCCTGGGGCCGTCCGGTGCTCGCCTCCTACGCCGGCACGGTCACCGTGGCGGGCATCAACGGGTCCCTGGGCGGACGCACGCCGGAGAACCCGGACGGGCCGCGCGGTCGGGGCGGCGGCTACTGGGTGAAGATCGACCACGGGGGCCGGTGGGAGACGCAGTACCTGCACCTGCTCGAACCACCGCTGGTCCGCGAGGGCCAGGAGGTGGCCCAGGGGGAGCAGATCGGGCGGCTCGGCAGCACCGGCAACTCCGGCGCCCCGCACCTGCACTACGAGCAGCGCCGGGGCTGGGAGAAGGTGGAGACCTGGTTCGACGGGTCGCCGTCGGGCATCACCACCGACGAGCGGGAGTACACCGTCCGTAGGGAGAGCAACAACTGCGTGGCCGGACAGCCGTAGCCGGCGCCGGCACGGCACGTCGGCGGGTGCACCGGATTCGGTAAGTGATCATCAGCAATTCGTCATTCGATGGCAGATGGCTGTTCAGTTCTTGCAGGAATACAACGTACGATTGCGACCGTGACGAAGAGGTTGACGGAGGTGGCCCGCAAGGCGGGCGTCAGCGAGGCCACCGTGAGCCGGGTGCTCAACGGACGCGGCGGCGTCTCCGAGGCGACCCGCACCGCGGTGCTGACCGCGCTGGACATCCTCGGCTACGAGCGTCCCACCAAACTGCGCGGCGAACGGGCCCGGCTGGTCGGTCTGGTGCTGCCGGAGCTGCAGAACCCGATCTTCCCGGCGCTGGCCGAGGTGGTGACCGGCTCGCTGGCCCAGCGGGGTTTCACCCCGGCGTTGTGCGCCCGCACCATCGGTGGCGTGCCGGAGTCCGGCTACGTGGAGATGCTGCTGGACCACCAGGTGTCCGGGGTCATCTTCGCCGGTGGCTCGTACGCCCTGGCCGACGCCTCGCACGAGCACTACCGGCGGCTGCTCGACCGGGGCCTGCCGGTGGTGCTGGTCAACGCCGGCGTCGACGAACTCGGGTTCCCCCGGGTGTCCACCGACGACGCGGTCGCCGTCGAGCAGGCGTACGGGCACCTGCGCTCGCTCGGCCACGAACGGATCGGCATGGTGCGCGGTCCGGAGGACCACGTGCCGTCGCGGCGCAAGGCGGCGGCGCTGGCCCAGGTGGCCGGCCTGAAGGACCTGGACAAGTGGGTGGAGCGGTCCAGTTTCTCCATGGAGGGCGCTCGGATCGCGGCCACCAAGCTGGTCGACCGGGGCGTCACCGGCATCATCTGCGCCAGCGACGTGCTGGCCCTCGGTGCGATCCGCGCGGTCCGCCGGTTGGGCCTGGCCGTGCCGGAGGACGTCTCGGTGGTCGGCTTCGACGACTCGGCGTTCATGACCTGCACCGACCCGCCGCTGACCACGGTGCGGCAACCGATCGAGACGATGGGGCAGGCCGCGGTCGACCTGCTGGTCACCCAGATCGAGGGGGCCGGCGTGCTCGCCGACGAGCTGCTCTTCGAACCCGAACTGGTCGTCCGTGGCTCCACCGGGCCGGTGCGCGCCACCGGCTGATCGCGCCCGGCGGCACGTCGCCGGGCAAAAAGGGCGGACCCCTCCGGGTCCGCCCTTTTTGCTGTTCCACCGAGGTCTGATCGCTTCCTTTCATGCTTCAGTTCAGTTCTTGCGGACACGCGTACGGGTTTGTATCGTCATCGGCACGAAACATTCGGCGATAGAGAGCTGAATCACGTCCCGTGGGCCCGTGGTGGTCGACCACCGCGGACCAGCGAAGGCCATGGTGACTCCCGTTCGGAGAAGGGTGGACAGATGTCCGTACCGCAGTACCGGAAGGCTGCGGCGCTGGCGCTCGTGGCCGGCCTGGGGCTCAGCCTCACGGCGTGTTCCACGAGGAGCGACGACGCGGGGACCGACGCAGGCGGCAAGGTGACCATCACCGTGGACTGCCAGCCGGTCGGCTCCCAGAAAGAGCTGTTGAAGAACTGGAACGACGACGTCGCCGAGTTCCAGCGGCAGAACCCCGACATCGTCATCAAGAGCGTCAGCGTCGGCGAGCAGTGCAACAACCCGCCGGACTTCACCGCCCGCCTCGCCGGCGGCACCGTCACCGACGTCTTCTACGGCTACATGACCGATGTCCAGCAGGTGCTCGACTCCGGCCAGGCGATGGACATCACCGAGTTCGCCAACAAGGACACGATCCCGACCTGGGACAGCATCGACCCGGCGCTCAAGGAGGTCTTCACCGACGGCGGCAAGCTCTACGCCGTACCGGTGAAGAACTACTCGATGGGCCTGGTCTACAACAAGGTGCTGTTCCAGCAGGCCGGGCTCGACGTGAACAACCCACCCAAGACCTGGCCCGAGGTCCGGGACGCGGCAAAGAAGATCTCCGCGCTCGGCAACGGCGTCGCCGGCTACGCGGAGTACAGCGCCGGCAACACCGGCGGCTGGCACTTCACCTCCCTGCTCTACTCCCAGGGCGGCCAGGTGCTGACCCCGGACGGCAAGAGGGCCGACTTCAACAACGCGATGGGCAGGCAGGTCCTGCAGAACCTCAAGGACATGCGGTACGGCGACAACAGCATGGGCGCCCGCCAGTTGCTCCAGTGGGGTGACCTGCTGACCAACGCCGGCGCGGGCAAGGTCGGCATGTTCATCGGCGCGCCGGACGCCACCCAGGCGATCGTCAGCCAGTTCCAGGGCAAGTTCCAGGACTGGGCGATGGGCCCGCTACCCGGACAGGACGGGCCGGCCAAGGCGACGCTCGGCGGCGGCGAGGGCTACTTCTTCAAGAAGGACCTCAGCCCGGAGCAGGTCAAGGCCGGTCTGAAGTGGATCGCGTACCAGAAGCTGACCCCGGGCAAGGGACAGTTCGACTACGTCCGGGCCAAGCCGCAGAACTACCCGGTGGGCCTGCCCCAGCCGCTGCTGTTCGCGGGCGGCAGTGAGGCGCAGAAGCAGGAACTCGAACTGCGTAAGGCGAACGCGAACGTGGACACCACGAACTTCGCGGTCTTCGAGGCCAACCCGGTCCCGATCAAGGGTGAGCCCCGCAACGCCCAGGCCGTCTACGCGGTGCTCGACGCCGCGATGTCCGGGGTGCTGACGAACCCGAACGCGAACATCGACGCACTGCTGAAGACGGCCGAGGAGAAGGTCAACCAGCTCTTGGCCGCGGAGAGCTGATCCGGTGTGTGGGGGCCGGCCCACCGGCCCCCACATCCGCCGCGCCGAACCGACCGGTCACCGAAACACGCAGGAGTTGCCTTGGCGATCACCACCGTCCCGGGGATCAGGAGCGAACCGGGACGCCCCGCGCCGTCGTACCCGGCGCGGTCGCAGCGCACCAGCCTCGGCCGCAAGGTACGGGACAACCTCACCGGTCACGCGTTCCTGATCGGGGCGGTGGTCTGCTTCGCGGTCTTCTCCTGGTACCCGATGATCCTCGGCGTCGTGATGAGCTTCCAGCGCACCCGCCGCGGCGAGACCACCTGGGTGGGCTGGGACAACTACCTGCGGATCCTCGACGACCCCAGCTTCTGGACCGCCTGGCGGAACACGTTCTCCTTCACCCTTCTCGCGCTGCTCCTCGGCTACGCGGTGCCGTTCTTCGTGGCGATCCTGCTCAACGAGTTCCGCCACGCCAAGGGGTACCTGCGGATCCTGGTCTACCTGCCGGTGATGCTGCCGCCGGCCTCGGCGCTCTTCCTGTTCAAGTTCTACGCGTACGACCCCAGCGAGGCGGGCCTGTTCAACGCGATCCTCTCGGCGCTGCACCTGCCGACGTCGCAGTGGATGCAGTCGCCCCAGATGACGATGCCGGCGATGGTGATCGCGTCGACCTGGATGAACATGGGCGGCGCGGTGCTGATCTACCTGGCCGCGTTGCAGAACATCCCCGGCGAGTTGTACGAGGCGGCCGAACTCGACGGCGCCGGGATCTGGCGGCGGATCGTCAACGTGACGATCCCGCAGACCCGGCTGATCCTCGCGCTCCTGGCGATGCTCCAGATCGTCGCCACCATGCAGTTCTTCGTCGAGCCGCTGATCCTCGCCAACGGCGCGGGTGCGGAGGACTCCGCGACCTCGGTGGCCTACCTGATCTACCAGCACGGCTTCTTCCAGAACGACCTCAACGGCGCCGCGGCGCTCGGCGTGATCATGCTCGTGGTGCTGGCCGGCTTCTCCGCCGTCTACCTGCGGCTGAGCGCGAAACAGGACTAGGAGAGCGAGGCCATGGCACAGGATTCCGGGACCCGGACCCTCATCTCCCAGGCCCAGCTGCGACGCGGCCGCGGTCGGTTCGTCTACTGGACGCTGCTCACCGTCGTGGTGGTGGGCTTCACGCTGGTCTTCCTCGGGCCGCTCTACTGGATGGTCACCGGCGCGCTCAAGTCCGGCCAGGAGATCGCGCAGACCCCGCCGTCGCTGTTCCCGAAGGATCCGCAGCCGCAGAACTACGTCGACGCGTGGAACAACCTGGCCCTGGCCAAGCTGCTGTTCAACACGTTCTACTACGCGGCCGGGGCGCTGGTGTTCCAGCTGGTCCTGGACACCGCCGCCGCGTACGCCCTGTCCAAACTGCGCCCGGTCCTCGGCAACGTGATCCTGGCGATGATGCTGGCCACGCTGATGATCCCGGCGATGGTCCTCATCGTCCCGCAGTACGTGACGGTGATCGACCTGCCGATCCTGCACATCAACCTGCTCGACTCGCCGTTCGCGATCTGGCTGCCGCTGGTCGCCAACGCCTTCAACATCTTCCTGTTGAAGCGCTTCTTCGACTCGATCCCCGAGGAGCTGATGGCGGCGGCCCTGATGGACGGCGCGTCGCCGCTGCGCACGCTGTGGTCGATCATCCTGCCCATGTCGCGCCCCATCCTCGGGGTGGTCTCGATCTTCGCGGTGACGGCGGTCTGGAAGGACTTCCTCTGGCCGAAGCTGGTCATGCCGTCGCCGGAGACACGGACGGTCAGCGTCGGCATCTACGCCTTCTCCGGCGGCACGCCGATGAACGTGGTCATCGCCGCCTCGGTCATCGCCGCGATCCCGACCGTGGTCATCTTTCTGATCTTCCAGCGGAACATCATGTCCGGGCTGACCACCGGCAGCCTCAAGGGCTGACCCGCCGCAGGCACACCGTGGCGGACAACGACCGTCCGCCCGGCCCCACACCTCCAGGTCCGGCGAACCCCGCCGACGTACTGACGCAGAAAGCAGGTGCTCGTGTCCAGAGCAGACGACAGTCCGTGGTGGCGTGGAGCGGTTATATACCAGGTGTATCCCCGGAGCTTCGCCGACGGCGACGGTGACGGCATCGGCGACATCGCCGGCATCCGGTCCCGGCTGGACCACCTCTGCACGCTCGGCGTCGACGCGATCTGGTTCAGCCCCTGGTATCCGTCCCCGATGGCCGACGCCGGCTACGACGTGTCCGACTACCGCGACATCGACCCGGTCTTCGGCACCCTGGCCGAGGTGGAGGCGCTCATCGCGGAGGCACACGAGCGGGGCATCCGGACCATCGTCGACGTGGTGCCGAACCACTGCTCCGACGCGCACCCCTGGTTCCAGGCGGCGTTGGCCGGCGGGCCGGGCGCGCCGGAGCGGGACCTGTTCTGGTTCCGCCCGGGCCGGGGCCCCGGCGGCGACCAGCGGCCCACCGACTGGATCGGCGAGTTCGGTGGCGAGACCTGGACCCGCACCACCAACCCGGACGGCACCCCCGGCGACTGGTACCTGCACCTGTTCGCCCCGCAGCAACCGGACTTCAACTGGGACCACCCCCGGGTGCGGGCCGAGTTCGAGGACATCCTGCGCTTCTGGTTCGACCGGGGTGCCGACGGCATCCGGATCGACTCGGCCGGGCTGCTGGTGAAGGACGGGACGCTGCCCGAGGTCCGGCCGGACCAGCCGCACCCGTTCCACGACCTCGACGGGGTGCACGACGTCTACCGCGCCTGGCGGCGGATCGCCGACTCCTACCCCGGTGACCGGGCCCTGATCGGCGAGGTGTGGCTGCCCGACCGGCAGCGGTTCGCCAACTACCTGCGCCCGGACGAGCTGCACGCCGCGTTCAACTTCGACTTCCTCGGTTGCGCCTGGGACGCCGCCGCGCTGCGGGAGAGCATCGACGGGACGCTGAGCGCGCACGCGCCGGTCGGCGCGCCGGCCACCTGGGTGCTCTCCAACCACGACGTCACCCGGCACGTCACCCGGTACGGCCGCGAGGACACCACCTTCAGCTTCGCCAAGAAGCGCGAGGGGATCTTCTCCGACCTGGAGCTGGGCACCACCCGGGCCCGCGCGGCGGCGCTGCTCTCGTTGGCGCTCCCCGGTGCCGCCTACGTCTACCAGGGTGAGGAACTCGGGCTGCCGGAGGTCGAGGACATTCCCCCGGAGCTGCGCACCGACCCGATGTGGCCGCGCTCCGGCTACGTGGACCCGGGCCGGGACGGCTGCCGGGTGCCGCTGCCGTGGTCCGGCGACGAGCCCCCGTTCGGCTTCAGCCCGGACGGCGCGGCGTCGGCGCCCTGGCTGCCGCAGCCGGCCCACTGGAAGGACCGCACGGTACGGGCGCAGACCGGCGACCCGCACTCGATGCTCGAGCTGTACCGGGCGGCGATCGCGATCCGGCGGGCCGAACCGGCACTCGGCGACGGCGAGCTGACCTGGCTGCCCGCCCCGGACGGGGTGCTCGCGTTCAGCCGGGGCGGGGGCTTCCACTGCCTGGTCAACCTCTCCGGCGCGCCGGTGCCGCTGCCGGCCGGCGGGGAACCGCTGCTGGCCAGCCGGCCGCTCGACGACGACCTGCTGCCCCCGGACACCGCCGTCTGGCTGCGGGTCGCCGAACCGGCCGGAACCGCACCGGTCTGATCCGTGAGCCGGTGGTGCCGGCGGCCCCGTCCCGACCGCCGGCACCACACCGCCCCGCCGGCCCGCCGGCGCGCACCCGGAAGGAGGCGTCCACCCAAGCGCAGTCGTACCGCACGGGGGGACCTGCACCACGCCACGAAAGAGAGCCCCGCTCATGCCCGAGTACGCCACCGCCGTCCCACACCCACCCCGACGAGTCCACGCCCGCGCCGCGCTCGCCGCCCTCGCCGGCCTGGCCCTCGCCGCCACCACGCTCACCGTCGTCGCGGTGACCGGCACCGGCACCCCGGCCCGCGCCGCCGGACTGTCCCCGTTCGACATTCCCGGCCGGGGCGCGACCGTCCCGTTCGTCGAGCACGAGGCGGAGGAGGTGGCGCACACCGGCACGAAGATCGGCCCGGACCGGCGTTACGGCACCCTGCCGTCGGAGGCGTCCGGCCGGGAGGCGGTCACCCTCGACGCGGTCGGTGAGTACGTCGAGTTCACCCTGACCGCGCCGGCCGACGCGGTGACCTTCCGCTACAGCCTGCCGGACAACGCCGCCGGCACCGGCCGGGACGCCAGCATCGACCTGCGCGCCAACGGCGCCCTGGTCAAGGCGGTGCCGGTGACCTCCAGGTACGGCTGGTACTACGGCGGTTACCCGTTCAACAACAACCCCGGCGACACCAACCCGCACCACTTCTACGACGAGACCCGGACGATGTTCGGGACCACCTACCCGGCCGGCACGAAGATTCGCCTCCAGGTCTCCTCGACCGCGCAGTCGCCCACCTTCACCATCGACCTGGCCGACTTCGAGCTTGTCGGCGCGCCGATCGCCAAGCCGGCCGGTGCCCTGGACGTGGTGGCCGACTTCGGCGCCGACCCGACCGGAGCCACCGACTCCACCGCCCGGTTCCAGGCCGCGGTCGACGCCGGGAAGGCGCAGGGACGGGCGGTGTGGATCCCCGCCGGCACGTTCACCCTCTGGGACCACGTGGTGGTCGACGGGGTGACCCTGCGCGGCGCCGGGCCCTGGTACTCGGTGCTCGGCGGCCGGCACCCCACCGACCGCAAGCGGGCCGCCGGCATCTACGGCAAGTACGTCCCCGGCGGCGGCTACACCGGCCCGGTCCGGCCGCACGAGGCCGGCGGCCCCAGCCGCAACGTGACCCTGCGGGACTTCGCGATCATCGGTGACATCCGGGAGCGGGTCGACGACGACCAGGTCAACGCCATGGGCGGGGCGATGTCGAACTCGGTGGTGGACAACGTCTGGATGCAGCACACCAAGGTCGGGGCCTGGATGGACGGGCCGATGGACAACTTCACCATCCGCAACAGCCGGATCCTCGACCAGACCGCCGACGGGGTGAACTTCCACACCGGCGTCACCAACTCGACGGTGACCAACACCTTCGTCCGCAACACCGGTGACGACGCCCTGGCGATGTGGGCGCAGGGCGTGCCGAACGTCCGGAACTCCTTCACCCGCAACACCATCGGCGTGACGATCCTGGCCAACCACCTGGTCAGCTACGGCGGCCGGGACATCACGATCGCCGACAACGTGACCGCGGACTCGGTCACCAACGGCGGCGGCATCCACGTCGCCAACCGTTATCCCGGCGTGCAGGGCCAGACCGCGGTCCTGGGCACCTGGACGATCGCCCGCAACACCCTGATCCGCAACGGCAACTCCGACTACAACTGGCAGTTCGGGGTGGGCGCGATCTGGTTCTCCGCACTCAACGAGGCGTTCCAGAACCCGACGATCAACATCACCGACACCGACATCCTGGACAGCTCCTATGCGGCGCTGCACTGGATCGAGGGCCAGACCAACGGGATCAACCTGAACAACGTCCGCATCGACGGCGCCGGGACGTACGCCCTCCAGGTGCAGGCGCCCAGCCAGGTCACCTTCACCAACGTCCGGGCCACCGGGATCGCCCAGCCCAGCCCGATGCACAACTGCGTCGGCAGCGGCTTCCAGATCACCCAGGGCGCCGGCAACTCCGGCTGGTACACGCCCACCCCGTACTGCGGTCCGTGGCCGGCGCCGCAGTGGGGCAACGGGCCGACCAGCCCACCGCCCAGCACGACCCCGCCGACCACCGCCCCGCCCACCACACCACCGCCGACCACCCCGCCGCCGACCGGCGGGAACCTGGCCCTCGGCCGCGCGGCCACCGCGTCCAGCGTCAACCAGAACTACGGCGCGGGCAACGCCACCGACGGCAACGCCGGCAGCTACTGGGAGAGCGTCAACAACGCCTTCCCGCAGTCGCTCACCGTCGACCTCGGCGCCGCGCGCCGGGTCGACCGGGTGGTGCTCAAGCTGCCGGCCGGCTGGGAGCAACGCACCCAGACCGTGAGCGTGCTCGGCTCGACCGACGGTTCGTCCTGGTCGACCCTGGCCGGCTCGGCGGGCCGCACGTTCGACCCGGCCACCGGCAACACCGTGTCGGTCGCGCTGCCGGCCGGAGACCGCCGGTTCGTCCGGGTCGCCGTCACCGGCAACACCGGCTGGCCGGCCGCGCAGCTCGCCGAGGTCGAGGTGTACGGCGGCGGCACCACCCCCGCACCGACCACCCCGCCGCCAACCACCACGCCGCCCCCGACCACCCCGCCACCGACCGGCAACCTGGCCCTGGGCCGGCCGATCGCCGGGACCAGCCACGCCGACGTGTACGTCGCCGGCAACGCGGTCGACGGCAACCCGAACACCTACTGGGAGAGCGCCAACAACGCCTTCCCCCAGTCGGTGACCGTCGACCTGGGCAGCGTCCGGCGGGTGTCCCGGGTGGTGCTGAAGCTGCCGCCGGCCACGGCCTGGCAGACCCGCACCCAGACGGTGACCGTGCTCGGCTCCACCGACGGCGCCACGTTCAGCACGCTCAAGGGCGCGACCGGCTACACGTTCGACCCGGCCAGCGGCAACACCGTGTCGATCGCGCTGCCGGCCGGGGACCGCCGGTTCGTCCGGCTGACCGTCACCGGCAACACCGGCTGGCCCGCCGGCCAACTCGCCGAGTTCGAGGTCCACGCCACCTGACGTGTGCGGCGGGGCCCCGTCCGCCGATCGGGGTCCCGCCGCACACCCGCACCAACCGCACCACCGCACACGCCTCTCCACGTCCCCCGGGAAGAAGGTGTCCCCCCACCATGTCCAGATTTCGTACCCGACTGATCGCGGCGCTCGCCGCGGTCGGCCTGGCCGTCACCGCGGCCCCGGCCCCGCCGGCCGTCGCCGCCGGCGGCCCCAACCTCGCCGCCGGCCGCCCCGGCTCGGCCAGCAGCACCAACGGACCGTTCGGCACCGCCAACCTGACCGACGGCAACCAGGGCAGCTACTGGGAGAGCAGCGGCGCGCTGCCCCAGTGGGCCCAGGTCGACCTCGGCTCCAGCCGCTCGGTCGACCAGGTGGTCCTGAAGCTGCCCGCCGCCTGGGAGGCCCGCACCCAGACGCTGTCGGTGCAGGGCAGCGTGGACGGCAGCACGTTCAGCACCGTCGTCGCGTCCGCCGGACGGTCGTTCAGCCCGGCCGGCGGCAACACCGTGACCATCAACTTCCCGGCCACCAGCCTCCGGCAGGTACGGATCGCGATCACCGCGAACACCGGCTGGGCCGCCGCCCAGCTCGCCGAGCTGGAGGTGTACGGCGCGGCCACCTCGTCGACCAACCTGGCCCTGGGCCGGACCATGTCGGCCAGCGGCCAGTCCGACGTGTACGGACCCGGCAACGCCAACGACGGCAACGCCGGCAGCTACTGGGAGAGCCCGAGCAACGCCTTCCCGCAGTGGATCCAGGCCGACCTGGCGGCCACCGTCAACGTCAACCGGCTGGTGCTCAAGCTGCCCGCCGGTTGGGAGGCGCGCAGCCAGACGCTGACCGTGCAGGGCAGCACCAACGGGTCGACGTTCAGCACCCTGGTCGGCTCGGCCGCGTACGCCTTCAACCCGGCCGCCGGCAACACGGTCACCGTCACCGTGCCCACCGCGGCCACCCGGTACGTCCGGCTGCTGATCACCGGCAACACCGGCTGGCCGGCCGGGCAGCTCTCCGAGCTGGAGATCTACGGCCCGGCGTCCGGGGACACCCAGCCACCGTCGGCGCCGGGCAACCTGGCCCTCACCGAGCCGGCGACCAACCAGATCCGGCTGACCTGGTCGGCGTCCACCGACAACGTCGGGGTGACCGGCTACGACGTGTACGCCAACGGCGCGCTGCGGACCAGCGTCGGCGGCACCACGCTGACCTTCACCGACACCCAGCCGGCCGGATCGACGGTCTCCTACTACGTCCGGGCGAAGGACGCCGCCGGAAATGTGTCGGCGAACAGCAACACGGTCACCCGTACCGGCGGCAACCCGCCGGGCGGTGGCACCAACCTGGCGGTCGGCAAGCCGATCACCGCCTCGTCGATGGTGCACGTCTTCGCCGCCGCCAACGCCAACGACAACGACGTCGCCACCTACTGGGAGGGCGCGCCGGGGGCGTACCCGAGCACGCTGACCGTCGCGCTGGGCGCGAACGCGAGCATCAGTTCGGTGGTGGTGAAGCTCAACCCGGACCCGGCCTGGGGTCCGCGTACCCAGACCTTCCAGGTGCTCGGCCGGGAGCAGTCCGGCTCCGGGTTCAGCACCCTGGTCGGCTCGGCGACATACTCGTTCAGCCCGGCCGGCAGCAACACGGTGACCATCCCGGTGTCGGCGACCGCCGCCGACGTGCGGCTCCAGTTCACCGCGAACTCCGGCTCGTCCAACGGTCAGGTGGCCGAGTTCCAGGTCGTCGGCGTGCCGGCGGCGAACCCGGACCTGACCGTCACCGCGCTGACCGCGTCACCCGCCGCTCCGGTGGAGACCGACGCGATCACCCTGTCGGCCACCGTCCGCAACGCCGGCACGGCGGCCTCCGCCGCCACCGCCGTCGGCCTCTACCTGGGTACGACGAAGGTCGGCACGGCCACCGTCGGCGCCCTGGCCGCCGGCGCGTCGACCACCGTCTCGGCGAACATCGGCCCGCGCAACGCCGGCAGCTACCAGCTGGTCGCCAAGGTCGACGAGGCGAACACGGTGATCGAGCAGAACGAGGCGAACAACAGCTTCACCGGCCCGACCGCGTTGACCGTCAGCCAGGTGGCCAGCTCGGACCTGGTCGCCTCGGCGGTGACCTGGTCGCCGGGAACGCCCACCGCGGGCGCCACGGTCACCTTCGCGGTGAGCATCCGCAACCAGGGCACGGTCGCCTCCGCCAGCGGGGCGCACGGCATCACGCTGACCGTGCTCAACGACGCCGGCACGGTGGTCCGCACGCTGACCGGTTCGCACACCGGCACCATCGCCGCCGGGGCGACCGCCGGGCCGGTCAACCTCGGCACCTGGACGGCGGCCAACGGCCGGTACACCGTCCGGGTGGTGCTCGCCGACGACGCCAACGAGCTGCCGGTGAAGCGGCAGAACAACACCAGCGAGCGGTCGCTGTTCGTCGGCCGCGGGGCGAACCTGCCGTACGACATGTACGAGGCCGAGGACGGTTCGGTCGGCGGCGGCGCGCAGGTGCTGGCGCCGAACCGGACCATCGGCGACCTGGCCGGTGAGGCGTCCGGCCGGCGGGCGGTCACCCTCAACACCACCGGCGCGTACGTCGAGTGGACCACCAAGGCACCGGCGAACGCCCTGGTCACCCGCTTCTCCATCCCGGACGCTCCCGGCGGCGGTGGGATCGACTCGACGCTCAACATCTACGTCAACGGGGTGCTGCACAAGCCGATCAGCCTCACCTCGAAGCACATCTGGCTCTACGGCGCGGAGGCCAGCCCGAGTGACTCGCCCAGCGCGGGCCCGCCCCGGCACCTCTACGACGAGGCCAACGTCCTGCTGAACTCGACCATCCCGGCGGGCAGCCGGATCCGGTTGCAGAAGGACCCGGCGAACAGCACCACGTACGCCATCGACTTCGTCAACCTGGAGCAGGTCGCGCCGCGGGCCAACCCGGACCCGGCCCGCTACCGGGTGCCGACCGGGTTCAGCCACTCCGACGTGCAGAACGCGCTGGACGCGGTCCGGATGGACACCACCGGCAACCTGCTCGGGGTGTATCTGCCGGCCGGCACCTACGAGACGTCACAGAAGCTCCAGGTGTACGGCAAGCCGGTGCAGGTGGTCGGCGCGGGCATCTGGTATACCCGCTTCCAGACACCGGCGTCGCAGCAGAACACCGACGCCGGTTTCCGGGTGGAGTCCTCGGCCAGCGGGTCGTCCTTCGCACACCTCGCCTTCTTCGGCAACTACACCAACCGGATCGACGGTCCGGGCAAGGTGTGGGGTGAGCTGAAGGACGTCGACAACATGACCCTGGACAACGTCTGGGTCGAGCACACCGTCTGCGCGTACTGGGGGGTCAGCGTCAGCGGCCTCACCATCACCAACAGCCGGTTCCGCAACACCTTCGCCGACGCCGTGAACCTGACCAACGGCAGCACGAACAACCGGGTGGCCAACTCGGAGGGCCGGTCCAACGGTGACGACGCGTTCGCGCTCTTCTCCGCCACCGACCAGGGCGCGTCGACCGGCAACCACGGCAACGTGTTCGAGAACCTGTCCGCCACGCTGACCTGGCGGGCGGACGGCATCGCGGTGTACGGCGGCTACGACAACGTGTTCCGCAACCTCTACATCGCGGACATGCTGACCTACTCCGGCATCACGATCAGCTCGCTGGACTTCGGGTACCCGTTCATCGGGTTCGGGGCCAGCCCGCCCACCCGGTTCGAGAACATCTCGCTGATCCGGGCCGGCGGTCACTTCTGGGGCTCGCAGACCTTCCCCGCGATCTGGGTCTTCTCCGCGTCCAAGGAGTTCCGCGGCATCCGCGTCACCGACGTCGACATCGTCGATCCGACGTACTCGGGGATCATGTTCCAGACCAAGTACACCGGCGGCCAACCGGAGAACCCGATCACCGACACGGTCTTCACCAACGTGTCGATCTCCGGTGCCCGGCGCAGCGGTGACGCCTTCGACGCCAAGTCCGGCTTCGGCATCTGGGTCAACGAGGCGCCCGAGGCCGGTCAGGGCCCGGCGGTCGGCTCCGCGACGTTCGTCAACCTCCGCCTGAGCGACAACTACCAGGACATCCGCAACACGACCAGCACGTTCACCATCAACCGCAGCTGAGGCGTACGTCCGGCGCCCGTCGGGGTTCCGGCGGGCGCCGCTACGTCAGGCGCCTGCGCATCTGCTGGGTGACCACCTGGTAGCCGGCCGAGGCGTAGAGGCCGATGGCGACGGCGTTGTCGCCGAAGACGTTCAGCTCCAGCTGGGTGATCCCGTGCTCGCGGACGGCCGCCTCGGCCGCGCCCAGCAGCGCCCGGCCCAGACCCTGCCCGCGGAACGCCGCGTCCACCTCGATGTCGAAGAGGAAGGCGCAGTCGGACACCCCGCGCGGATGGGTGAGCGAGATCCACAGCCGCCCCACCGGCGTCCCGTCCGCCCGCACGCCCCGCAGCAGGAGCACGCCGGGGGTGTCCAGACCGTGGGGGAGCAGGGTCCGGTTGAGTTCCACCGCGCGGTCGAGCGCCTCGTCCGCCGGCCACACCCCGGCGGCCACCTGGGAGTCGGCGTAGCCCCGGGCGACGGCGTCCTGCCAGGCGTCGAACTCGGAGGGGGACAGCGGGCGGGTGGTCACGTCGGTCACGGCGACGATGCTCGCACCCGCCACCCCGGGCGGCAAACCGGTTTCGGTTCCGGCCCTGGCCCATCTTCACGGTGACCTGAGGCGCGTGGAAGCTCGACTTCCGCTTCCGGCCCGGGGTGCCGTAATGGCGTGCGCCGTCACGGCACCCCGTCGGGTCGCGTCGGTCAGCCGGTGAACTTGTCCACGGCCAGTTCGATGGCGCCGTCGTCCGGACTGGCGTACGCCTTCAGGGTGGCCTTGTTGTAGGCGACGAAGCTCGGGCAGCGCACCGCCGGAGCGTTGACCGTGCCGCCGTCGGCGATCTTCTCGCCGGTCTTGGCGTTGTGGAAGGCCAGTGTGTACCGCGAGGACACGTAGTTGATGGTCACCGTCTTGCCGTCGGTGCCCTTGTAGTCGCACTTGCGCCCGGCGCCCTCGCTGCCCGGGACGAGCGTGAGGCACCCGACGACCGAGACGGTGGCCCATGCGGTCGCCCTGGCGTAGTAGGGCTTGTCGTAGCCGACCGATTCGAGCCGCCAGGACGACGGCCGGTCCGGCGAGTTCGAGAAGTTGAAGACCTTCGCGCTCTTGGGGCTCTGGTACGGAGCGGCGTTGAGGATCGGGCTCCCCTCGCAGACCGCCGACATGTCGCTGGAACTCCGCGCGGTCACCGCGTTGTTGTTCTGCGGCTGTTCCGGCTGCTCCGGCGTCGGCTGCGGCGCGGCCGACGTGGCGGTGCCGGCGTCCGGGGTGGCGCTGCTCCCGACGGTGGTCGGGGTCGGCTCGTCGTCGTCGAGGGCAAGGTAGCCGATGGTTCCACCGCAGACCATCAGGAGTGCCATCACTCCGGCGCCGATGCCGAGCCCGATGACGAGTCCACGGTTGGACTTCCGCGGCGGCGGCGTCGGCATGCCGAACTGCGGGGGCTGGCCGGGCTGGCCCGGGTAGGCCTGCTGCGGCTGGCCGTAGCCGGGCGGGGCGACCGGCGAGCCGGGCGGTCCCCAGGGGGTGCTGCCCGGGGCGACCGGCGAGCCGGGCGGCGGTCCCCAGGGGGCGCTGTTCGGATCCGGTTGACCTCCGTACGGAGGGTGACTCTCGCTCATCTACTGCCCTTGTCGCTGTCGGGGGTGCTGATCAAAGACAGGGTAGTGAGCAGCGCAAATCGAGCGGCGGGAATCCGGGTGACCTGCGGATGGGCCCTGTCCGCGTCCACGGATCGGTCGATGGCGGGGCCGGCCGCGAGCGGTGGCGCGGGTGTTCCAGGATGACCGCCATGGTGCGAGGTTTCTGGTCCGGCGAGAACCGGCGGCGGCAGCGTAGGTCGAAGAAGTCCCGGGATCTCAGGGGCGGCTGCGGTAGCTGCGACGGCTGCGACGGCTGCGACTTCGGGCTGTTCTCCACGCTGCTGACGATGGGCGCGGTGGTGGCGACGGCGAGCCGGACGCCGGCGGTGGACCGGGCCGGGTTGGCGGCCATCCGGGGGTACCGGCGGTGGCTGTCACCGCACTGGCCGGGTCACTGCCGGTTCGTGCCCACCTGCGGGGCCTACGGCCTGGCGGCGGTCGAGCGGCACGGACTCGGGGCCGGCGGACGGATGGCCGCCGAGCGGCTGCGTCGGTGTCGCCCGCGGGTGCGCCACGGCACCCACGATCCGGTGCCGTGAGCGACGGCGGCGGCGACGGCCAGGCAGGCCGCCGCCGCACCGACCAGCGGCGGGCGGGCTCCGAGGTGTACGGCGGCGGAGCCGAGCGGGATGGCCAGGACCAGGGGGCCGAACATCGCGGTGTTGGCGGTCGCCGCGACCCGGCCGAGCATCGCCGCCGGTGCGTGCCGCTGGACGGCGGTCACCGCGGCGACCAGCGTCCCGGGCAGCGCCACGCCGGCCAGCACCGACGCGGCCACCGCGCCGGGCCACCACGGCAGGCAGCGCACGAGGGAGGCGACGGCGAACAGCGTCGTGCCGGCGACGCCCACGACGACCGCGCCGTACCGGTCGACGAGCCGGCCGACCAGCAGGCCGGCGGCGACCGATCCGGCGCCCTGCGCGCTGAGCAGCACGCCGAGGAACGTCGTGGGCAGGTCCAGTTCGCTGGTCACCATCGCGTAGGTGGCGGCGGTGGTGAAGCCGGACATGGCGATCGACACCCCGGCCAGCACGACGGTGCGGCGCGTCGTCGAGTGCCCGAACAGGGCGGTCAGCCCGGCGCGGAGGCCGGGCCGGGAGCCGCCCGGTGCGGCCGGTGGGATCCGACCCAGCCGCAAGGCGGGGTAGAGGGCGGCGACCAGGACCGGCAGCGCGGCGCTGAGCACCACGACCGCGTGGCCGCCCTGCCACGCGTACAGGCCGGCGCCGGCCAGGGGCGCCACCAGCTTGATTCCCTCCTGCGCGCTGGACCGCCAGCCGTTCACCGTGCCCAGCGCGCCCGGCGGTAGCGCGGCCGGCAGCAGCGCCGTCTCGCCCGCGTCGATCAGGACGTAGGCGACGCCGTACGCGCACGACACGACGAAGATCAGCCAGGTCCGGTCCGGCCCGTCCACGGTCAGCAGGCTGAGCAGGACGGCGGCCAGCGTCAGGTGGACCCCGACGACCAGCCGGAGCCGGGCGACCCGGTCGAGCAGGCCGCCCAGCCAGGGGCCGGCCAGCACCGGGGCGTACACGCACAGCCCGGTCAACGCCGCGAGGCTGGTCGATCCGGTGAGGTCGAGGACCCAGATCCCGGCCACCAGGGACATCGCCCCGCCGCCCAGGCCGGACAGCAGCGAGATCGCGACGAACAGTCCGGCT
This sequence comes from Micromonospora endolithica, assembly GCF_003626595.1. Lineage (GTDB taxonomy): Bacteria > Actinomycetota > Actinomycetes > Mycobacteriales > Micromonosporaceae > Micromonospora > Micromonospora endolithica. The sequence continues at coordinate 267,227 of NZ_RBAK01000006.1, forward strand.
TTGCGACGCATGAGCCCTCCAAGCTTGAGCCGGGACGACTCACATCCTCAAGCTTGAGCGGCGACCTATCAAGATGATCGGGTTGTGTCAACGCTACGTTGACAGCCGGGTCTCCAGCTCGGCCGCGGCGGCCCGGACCGGCGCGGGCAGCCGATCCGGGCCCGCGTCGGCCAGGTCGGCGGCGACGTGCGAGGCCAGCGTGTGCAGGGAACCCGGCTCGGCGTCCAGCGCCGTCGCCACGGTGGCCCGGACCAGCGCCGCCCGCCGGAACCGGCCGTCCCACCGCCGGTCGGTGTCGATCCACCGGGACAGCGCGACGACGGCGGCCCGTAGGGCGGCGATCCGCTCCGCGTACGCCAGGTCCAGGCTCTCCCGCCGCGCGCGCCGGGCGGCCAGCAGGCGCTGGCGGCGCTGCTCGGCGGCCTGCCGACTGCCCAGCCCGAGCGCGGCGGCGACCTGCGCCCACGTCGCGCCGCCGTGCCGGCAGCGGTCGATCAGGGCCAGTTCGTGGTCGTCCAACCGGGCCCGGGCGGCGGCCAGCTCGGCGAGTTCGGCCAGGTCGGGCGTCATGTGTCAACGCTACATTGACAGCCGTTCCCGGTCGCTCCGGCTCAGCGGGCCGGGAAGCGCAGGATCCGGTCGTCGCCGTCGCGCACGTCGCCCCGACCGTCGGTGTTGGACGTGGTCACCCACAACGCGCCGTCCGGGGCGACCTGCACCGTGCGCAGCCGGCCGTAGTCGCCCTCGAACCGCGCCGCCGGCTCGCCCAGGCGGTCGCCGTCGAGCGGGATCGTCCACAGCCGCTCACCGCGCAGCGCCGCCACGTACGCGGTGCCACCGGCGATCGCCATCCCGGACGGCGACGCCTCCCGGGTCGGCCAGGTGACCAGCGGGTTGGTGTACCGCCCGCCGTCGGTGTCGCCCTCGCCCTCGACCCGGGGCCAGCCGTAGTTGCGCCCCGGCTCGATCCGGTTCACCTCGTCCAGCTCGTTCTGGCCGAACTCGGTGGCGAACATCCGCCCCGACGAGTCCCAGGCCAGTCCCTGCACGTTGCGGTGGCCCAGGCTGTAGACCGGGGAGCCGGCGGTCGGATTGCCCGGTGCCGGCGCGCCGTCCGGGGTCAGCCGCAGGATCTTCCCGCTCGGGCTCTCCGGATCCTGCGACAGCTGCGTCTGGCCGGCGTCGCCGGTGCCGGCGTACAGCATGCCGTCCGGCCCGAACGCGATCCGCCCGCCGTTGTGGAAGCCGGCCTTGGCGATGCCGTCGAACACCACCTCCGGCGTGCCCCCGTCGAGGCGGAACCGGACGATCCGGTTGTCCCGCTCGGTGGTCAGGTACGCGTACACCAGGTTGTCCTGGGCGAACCCCGGCGAGACGGCCAGGCCGAGCAGCCCACCCTCGCCGCCGGCCGCCACGCCCGGCACCTCGTACACCGGGCGGGCGGTGCCACCGCCGGGCGTCAGTCGCAGTACCCGGCCGGTGTCCCGCTCGGCGACCAGGGCGTCACCGTCGGGCAGGAACGCCAGGCCCCACGGCACGTCGAGGCCCTGCGCCACCTCCTGCGCCGCGCCCAGGTCCGGCTCTCCGGTCGGGGCGCTGGCGGCGGCGCTGGTGGCCACCGGTCGGGACGGCGCGGGCGCCGACGGCTCCCCGCCGTCGCCGCTGTCGCAGCCGGTGGCGGCACCGACGGTGAGCAGCGCGAGGAACGCCCAGCGCCGCCGTGCGCGTGCGGTGACCAGTGCCATGCCGCTCCTTGAGGGTCGAGTGGACGCCGCCGCCCGGCGGTCGCCGACCGCCAGCCGATCACGGGTGACCGAAAACGTGGGGAAAGACGTTCCGACGGTAGATCCCCCGGCACCGTGGCGGCAACGACACGACGGCGCGGCGCGGTGTCACCCGGCTCTGACACGATGGGCGTTCGCGCCGGGCGCGACCCGCCGGCGCGCCGGCGGCCGTCGACCCACGGGGGAGGAGCCGTCACGGGTACGCACACCGCCGCCCGCGCCGCGCGGCCGGGACGGGCCGCCCGGGTCCGGGACCTGATGCCGTCGCTGGTGCTGGCCGCCATCGCCTTCACCTTCGTCACCGGTGAGACCCTGCCGGTGGGGCTCCTCGGCGACATCGCCGCCGGCCTGGACACCTCGCCGGGCGTGGTCGGCCTGTCGGTGTCGGTCTACGCGGCGACCGCCGCGCTGACCGCCGTACCGCTGACCCGGCTGCTCGCCCGGTGGCCCCGCCGCCGGATCCTGGTGGCCACCGCCGCCGCGTTCACCGCCGGGCACCTGCTCGTCGCGGCCGCGCCCTCGGTCTGGTTCCTGATGGCCGGGCGGGCCGTGTCGGCGGTCGCGCACGGGCTGTACTTCGCCGTGGCGATGCCCGTCGTCACCCGCCTGGCGGCACCGGAGCACCGGGGGCGGGTCGGCGGGCGGATCATCGTCGGCGGCGCGACCGCCCTGGTCGTGGGCACGCCACTGGTCACCCTGCTCGGGCAGGCCGCCGGCTGGCGGTTCGCCGCCCTGGCCGTCGCCGGAGTCGCGCTGGCCCTGGCCGGGATGCTCACCCGTACGCTGCCGTCGTTGCCGGTCAGCGACGACGCCGCGGCGGCCGGCGGCCGGCTGCTCCCGACGCTGCGCTTCCCGGGCCTGCCGGTGGTCCTCGCGGTGACCCTGCTGGTGGTCGGTGGGCACTTCGTGTTCTTCACCTACCTGGCGCCGTACGCGGCGCAGAGCCTCGACGTGCGCGGCCCGGCCTTCTCCGCGGTGCTGCTCGGGTTCGGTCTCGCCTCGGTGGCCGGCAGCGCCCTCGGCGGTCGGCTCGCCGACGCCCGCCCGGTCGCCGGCGTCCGGGCGGCCACCGCGCTGTTCGTGGTCGTGCCGGTCGCCCTGTGGGCCAGCGGTCGCGTCGACGCCCGGCCGCTGGGGGCGGCACTGCTGGCGGTGTCCGGCATGGCGTTCTCGCTGCTCGTGGTCCTCACCGTGCTGGCCGCCCTGCGCCGGGTCGACGACGCCCACGCCGAGACCGCCAACGCCGTGCACGGGATCACCTTCCAGGCCGGCATCCTGGGCGGGTCCGCGCTCGGCTCGCTGTGCTACCGGATCGGGCAGGTGGAGCAGATCCCGCTGCTCACGGCGACCTTCGGCGCGGTGGCGTTCCTGCTGGTCCTGACCACCCGCCGCGCCTTCGGCCCGCGTCACGCGGCACCCGGCGGTGACCCGCACGTGAAGGAGCCGTCCGGCCCGGGTTGACATCGCCGGAGGTGACTCCGATCATGACTGCCGTGCCGAGTGACCTGTGGGTGTCCATGACCTCACTGGGCGGAGTGGTCCTGGGCGGTGGTCTGTCCTTCTGGGTGCAACGAGCCACCCAACGCTCCGCCGAACGGGCGGAGGAACGCCGGCAGGTGCTGGCGCTCACCGAGGGCCGCCGGGCGGAACGACTGGCCCAGGTGCAGAGCTTCGTGGAGGTCACCGCCGAGGCCGAGCGGTGCGCCTTCATCCGTCCCGCGACGTGGTCCGCCGGCGACGAGTGGGAGGTCCGGACCCAGGAGGTCATGAACCGCGTCTGGGTGGCCGAGCGGATGGTCCGCCTGATGTTCCCGCTCCCGGTGTACGCCGCGGCGCGGGCGTACTTCCTGGACCTGAACCGCGCCGTCTGGGAAGGACTGCCCGACGGCGAGAGTCTCCGGGACTACCTGGAGGACAACCGGCTCGCCTTCCTCGACGCGGCGCGGGCGGCGGTGGACGGGCCCCCGGCACCCCCCGGCAGGTCGGTGCGGCGCGGGGAGCATCCGTAGGATCGCCGGCATGGCGCTGCTGCACCGGGCCGAGATCCGCCCGACCAAGCTGGAACTCCTGGAGGGTTGGCTGCCCGCGCAGCCCTGGTACGGCGGCGGGACCGGCGCGCAGGTGCGGCGCGTCGGGGCGTACCGCTTCGACGACCCGGCCGGCGAGGTCGGCATCGAGACGCTGCTGGTGCGGGTCGGCGACGGGCCGGTCCACCAGGTGCCGCTCACCTACCGGGGCGCGCCGCTGCCCGGCGCCGAGGACCGGCTGGTCGGCACCACCCGCCACTCGGTGCTCGGCGACCGCTGGGTCTACGACGGCTGCGGCGACCCGGTCTACGCCGCCGCCCTGGCCGACGCCGTCCTGCGCGGCACCGGCCAGGCGCAGGAGTTCTTCGAGGTCGACGGCGTCCGCGAGGTCCGGCCGCCGAACATGACCATCGCCGCCACGCCGGCGTCGGCTGCTGTCGCGCCGGGTGCTGTCGCGGCCGGCGCCGGCGAGCGGTTCGCCACCGACGCCGCCGACCTGGCGATCCTGCGCCGCCCGGTCGAGGACGCGCCGTTGACCGGGCCGGCGCTCACCGGCGCCTGGCCCGGCCAGCCGACCCCGATTCCCCTGGCGTACGCCTGGCCACGCCGGTGACCTCGGCCACCTGACCCGACCCCAGGCGTACGCTGCTTCCGTGGATCAAGAAGACCGGATCGCCCTGTTCCTGGACTACGAGAACCTCGCGCTGGGGGCACGGGACCACCTCGGCGGCGGGATGTTCGACTTCCGCCCGATCGCCGACGCCCTCGCCGAGCGGGGGCGGGTGGTGGTGCGGCGCGCGTACGCCGACTGGTCGTACTTCGACGAGGACCGCCGGATGCTGACCCGCTCGCACGTGGAGCTGATCGAGATTCCGCAGCGGATGGGCGCCTCCCGGAAGAACGCCGCCGACATCAAGATGGCCGTCGACGCGATCGAGTTGGCGTTCGAGCGGGACTACATCTCGACCTTCGTGATCTGCAGCGGCGACAGCGACTTCACCCCGCTGGTGCACAAGCTGCGTGAACTCAACAAGCAGGTGATCGGCGTGGGGGTGGAGAAGTCCACCTCGGCGCTGCTCCCGCCGGCCTGCGACGAGTTCCTGTACTACGACCGCCTGGAGGGCGTCGACCTCCCGCCGGCCCGCGAGCGCCGACCGGCGCGCCCGGCACGCAACGCCCGCCCGGAGCCCCAGCAGGCCGAGCCGGTCGAGCCGGAGCCGCATCCGGTCCCGGAGGAGCCGGCCCGGGACGCGGAGTCGCTCGCGGTGCTGGTCGCCCAGACCGTCGCCGGCCTGCAGGGCAGCTCCGGCGGCGAGGTGACCGCGTCCCGGCTCAAGCGCACCCTGCTGCGCAAGGACCCGACGTTCAGTCAGTCCGACTACGGCTTCCGCACCTTCGGCGAACTCCTGCGGTACCTCGCCACCAATCGCGTCATCGAGCTGACCGAGGGCCCGGCGAAGGGCGACCCGGAGGTGTACCTGCCCGAGCACGGTGACCAGGAGGTGGCCTTCGGGCTGCTGGGCTCGGTGGTGCAGGACCTCGCCGGCCGCGACGGTCAGGTGGCGCTGTCCGGGTTGAAGAACCAGCTGCGCCGAGCCCGGCCGGACTTCAGCGAGAAGAAGCTTGGCTACCGCAGCTTCCTCCAGTTCTGCAAGGCCGCCGCCACCGCCGGGGTGGTCGACCTGCACTGGAGCGCCGAGGCCGACGACTACCTGCTGTCCGTTCCCCCCGCCTAGCACCACGACCGTCGGATGGGCGGCGGACATGTGCACGCCGCGGGGCGAGTGCCTCGACGTGGGAATCCGTCGGGCCACGTACCGTCCCTGCGCGGCGCGCAGGCAGTGGCGCGCGGGCGGCGGTGCTCAGTGCGCGGACAGCGGTGCTCAGTGCGCGGTGCGCGGGCGGTGGCTCAGACGGGGAACGGCGAGCCGAATCGGCCGGCCGAGGGACGGGCTGACGGCTGTCGATATGCAACAAACCTGCACGTCCTAACCCTTGCGCCGCAGGTAAGCGCTTTCCTAGCCTGTGTTTCATCGATGTTTCGGTTCCAGGGCCGGCCAGGGGACGCGGACACGAAGCCATGTGCGGTGTGCGGGCGTAGGGCGATGCCCCCGTGCCGCGTTCACTCTGAGGAGTCCAAAAGTGAGAACCACAGTGAGACTCAAGCTCCTTGCCGGTGGCACCGCGGTAGCCGCGGTCGCCGCCGCGGTCGCGGCCCTGCCGATGACCCAGGCGTCGGCGGCGACCGGTGGCGTCACCGGTTACGCCACCCAGAACGGCGGGACCACCGGTGGCGCCGGCGGGCAGACCGTGCGGGCCACCACCGGCACCGCGATCCACGCGGCCCTGTGCAACCGGGCCAGCAGCAGCACCCCGATCGTCATCCAGGTCGAGGGCACCATCAACCACGGCAACACCGCCAAGGTCTCCGGCGACAGCTGCAACACCGCCGCCGGCGTGATCGAACTCAAGCAGATCAGCAACGTCACGATCGTCGGGGTCGGCGCCGGAGCGGTCTTCGACCAGCTGGGCATCCACATCCGTGACTCCAGCAACATCATCATCCAGAACGTGACCGTCCGGAACGTCAAGAAGTCCGGCTCGCCGACCTCCAACGGCGGTGACGCGATCGGCATGGAGAGCACCGTCCGCAACGTCTGGGTCGACCACGTCACCCTGGAGGCGTCCGGCGGGGAGTCGGAGGGCTACGACGGCCTCTTCGACCTGAAGGACAACGTGCAGTACGTGACCCTGTCGTACAGCATCCTGCGCAACTCCGGCCGGGGCGGCCTGGTCGGCTCCAGCGAGAGCGACACCTCCAACGGCTACATCACCTACCACCACAACCGGTACGAGAACATCGACTCCCGTACGCCGCTGCTGCGTGGCGGCATCGCGCACATCTACAACAACCACTACGTCAACCTGCGCGAGTCCGGCATCAACTCCCGCGCCGGAGCCCGCGCCAAGGTGGAGAACAACTACTTCAAGGACTCCAGGGACGTCCTGGGCACCTTCTATACCGACCAGGCCGGCTACTGGCAGGTCGCCGGCAACATCTTCGACAACGTGACCTGGTCCAGCCGCAGCGGCGACCACAACCCGGCCGGGCCCAACCCGACCTCCACCACCACCGTCAGCGTCCCCTACAACTACCGCCTGGACGGCGCCAGCTGCGTGCCGAACGTGGTGAACCAGACCGCCGGCGCCAACAAGGGCCTCCAGGTCTCCGACGGTAACTGCACGCCGCAGACCCCGCCGCCGACCACCGCCCCGCCCACCACCACGCCGCCCACCACGCCGCCGCCGACCACCCCACCGCCCGGCACCCCGGGTGGCACCAACCTCAGCCTCGGTGCCGGTGCCGACGGCTCCAGCAAGGCCGGCGGGACCAGCTACGGCAACGCGATCGACGGCAACATGAGCACCTACTGGTCGCCGTCCGGCTCGACCGGCCGCATCTCGGTCAAGTGGGGCTCGGCCACCACGGTGGGCGCGATCAACATCCGTGAGGCGGCCGGCGCGGTCGGGGCCATCGGGTCCTGGCGGGTGGTCAACAACGACAACGGCGCCGTCCTGGCCACCGGCAACGGGGCCCGCGTGATCACCTTCACCCCGGTCTCCCTGAGCAAGATCAACTTTGAGATCACCAGCGCCAGTGGCACCCCGCGGGTCGCCGAGTTCGAGACCTACCGCTCGACGACCACCACGCCGCCGACCACCACGCCGCCGACGACCCCGCCGCCCACCACGCCCCCGCCGACGACCCCTCCGCCGTCGAGCAACGCGCTGTACGTGGCACCCACCGGTAGTGACAGCGCGGCCGGAACGGTGTCCAGCCCGACCACGCTCACCTCCGCGATCACCCGGATCGCCGCCGGTGGGACGATCTACCTGCGGGGTGGCACCTACCGCTACTCGCAGACCATCACCATCGGCCAGGGCAACAACGGCACGTCGGGGGCGCGGAAGAACATCTTCGCCTACCCCGGCGAGACCCCGGTGCTGAACTTCTCGGCCCAGAGCGAGGATCCGGCGAACCGTGGGCTCGCCCTCGGCGGCTCGTTCTGGCACGTCCGCGGCATCGTCGTCGAGCGTGCCGGGGACAACGGGATCCTGCTGGCCGGCAACAACAACATCATCGAACGTACGGTGACCCGCCACAACCGGGACTCGGGGCTCCAGCTGTCACGACTGGTGGCCGACGCGCCCCGGGACCAGTGGCCCTCGAACAACCTCGTGGTGAGCACGGTGTCCCACGACAACGTCGACTCCGACGGTGAGGACGCGGACGGCTTCGCCCCGAAGCTGACCGTCGGTCCCGGCAACGTCTTCCGCTACACCGTGGCGCACCACAACATCGACGACGGTTACGACCTCTACACCAAGAGCGACACCGGTGCCATCGGCGCGGTGACCATCGAGTCCTCCCTCGCCTACGGCAACGGCACCCTCAGCAACGGTGGCCAGGCCGGCAACGGTGACCGCAACGGCTTCAAGCTCGGTGGCGAGGACATCGGGGTGAACCACGCCATCCGCGGCAACATCGCCTACGACAACGGCAAGCACGGCTTCACCTACAACCGCAACCTCGGCACCATGACGGTGTCGAACAACGTCGGTGTCGGCAACACCGAGCGCAACTTCACCTTCGACGGCGGTTCCTCGGTGTTCCGGAACAACACCTCGTGCGACAGCGGGGCGAACGACCGGATCATCGGCAACTCCGACGGCTCGAACCAGTTCTGGTCCGGCTCCAACGGATCCCGGTGCTCCGCGTACTCGGGCGCCCTGGGTTGGTCCTTCGCCTCGGACGGCCGCCTGGTGGTGACCTTCGGCGGCACGCCGGTGACGCCGTGACCAGATTCGCCGCGTGAACCCCGGCGGGCAGGACGGCCGACGCTGTCCTGCCCGCCGGGCGCCGGTCACCGCACGGTCGCCGGCCTCGGCACGGCGGCTCGCGTCCGGCCGGCCGACGGACCGCGCCGACCGGACCCGCCTGCCCCCGACATCCCACCGAACCCTGCGTCGATTGACTTTCGATAGAATACGAGCGAAAATCAATGCGGCGTCGCTGGTCGGGTCGGCGACGGGTGCGACCTCCGAGGGGACAACACATGAAGTACGCCGTGGCGCTCGTCACCGTTCTGGCCGTCGCGATCGGTGTCGCCGGCTTCGTGTACGGGGGAGCCGACGACTCCCCGGGCCTCCAGCTCCTGAGCGGCCTGATCGTGATCGGCGCGGTCGCGCTCGGCGTGCGCACGGCCCGCCGCAGCAGGTAGCGCCACTGGCCCGCAAGGCGGACACCGGGCACGCCCGACCGGTCAGCCTTCTGGCACGCAGGGGCGGGCGGTGATTGCCGGGTCGACGCCAAACTGTTCCAGGCAGGGATCCAGGCCGTCGATGGTGACCGGAGGCCGCTCCCGCGAATCCCAGTCGTGGCGGGTCAGGCGGAGGCGCTCGGAGACGACAGCCCGATCGTGCAGGACGTCCCGCGTGATTCCGTCGGGCCGGTAGCCGAGCTTGCGGGAGACGGCGAGCGGGGCGGGGTTGTCGACGAACGACGCCGTCCGTGCGTGTTCGGCGCCGAGGCCGGCGAAGGCCAGGTGGAGTACGGCGCCGCGCATCTCGGTGCCGATACCCTGCCCCTGATGGTCGAGGCCCAGCCAGGACCCGGTCGCCACCTCCCGCAGCGTCGCGTAGTTGTCGGCCCACAGGTCCTGTACGGCGATCGGATCGCCCTCCCGGAACACCGCGAGTTCCAGGGCCCAGCTCAGTGGTGTCCACCCGCCGCGCCGCCGCCAGTGTCGCTGGACGACCTCGCGTGCCAGGTCGCGCGGCGACACGTCTGTCCACGGGCGTAGGAAGGGCCGGCGGCCCGGTTCGTGTATCCCGCGTGCCGCCACGTCGGCGAGCGCGGCCAGCTCGTCCTCGTCGGGCAGTCGAAGTTCCAGCCGGGGGGTCCGGAGGCGGAGCCCCAGCAGGGGCCAGTGTTCGATCAGTGCCCGGGAGGTTCTTCCGCCAGACGTCCGTGGCCCGTCCACGCTCAGTAGTAGCCCTTCTCGCCGTCGAGCAGCTCCCGGACGGCGTCCAGGTGACCGGCGTGCCGGGCGGTCTCCTCGATCATGTGGATCACCATCCAGCGAAGGCTGGCGGCGGCGGACCGGAAGTCCGGGTGCCGGCCGACGTCGTCCAGCGAGTGCGCCGCGACGATCTCGTCGGAGATCGCGCACTGCCGCTCGTACTCCTGCAGGAGCTGGGCCAGCGGCACCCCGTCGACCCTCATGTCGGCGTCCTCGGGTTCCTCGACGAACTGCGGGCCCTCCGCCGGCCGGCCGAGGAACAGCACCTCGAACCAGGTCTGTTCGGTCCACCGCAGGTGCGAGACGATGCCGGCCACCGTCATCAGCGGTGAGGTCGGCAGGACCGGTCGGTGGGCGTCCTCGTCGGACAACCCCTCACACTTGAAGTGGACGATGGCGCGCTGCATGTCGTACCAGCCGAGGAGCTGGGTGCGCTCGTCGGCGACGAAGGGTGGGCGGACACGGGGGAGGGTCATGGCCGCCGACCCTAGCCGCGGGGCGGCGTACACGACAGCGGGTTTCACCCGGCGTCGGCGGCTCCCGGCGGCACCGGCAGCGCCACGCCCTCGGCGGCGGCCCGGTGCGCCAGCTCGATGAGCCCCACCGTGTCGACGGCGTCGCGCGGGTCCACCGGCAGCGGACCGCCGTCCCGCAGCGCCGCCGCCACCTGCGCGTAGAAACTCTGGTAGCGGCCCGGCTCGGTGGGCACCGGGCGGGCGTCGTCGTCCGAGCCGAGCAGGCCGTAGCGCTCCGGCGGCACCGCACCCCAGCCGGCCGCGCCCGGTCGGCCGCCGTCGCGCAGCGCGGCCTCCTGCGGATCCAGACCCCACGAGGTGTACGCGGCACGGCTGCCGAGGATCCGCAGGCGCGGCCCGACCTGCGCGGCGACCGCGCTCATCCAGAGGTGTGAGCGGACGCCCCCGGTGTGGGTCAGCGCCACGAACGCGTCGTCGTCGACCTGGGCGTCGGGGCGGCGGCGGTCCACCTCGGCGTACACCGAGGCGACCGGCCCGAACAGCTGGACCGCCTGGTCGATCAGGTGCGCGCCCAGGTCGTACAGGACGCCGCCGGCCTGGTCCGGGGTGCCGCTCTCCCGCCAACCCGGCTTGATCTCCGGCCGCCACCGCTCGAAGCGGGACTCGAACCGGGTGACCGTGCCCAGCGCGCCCTCGTCCACCAGCCGGCGGGCGGTCAGGAAGTCGCCGTCGAGGCGACGGTTCTGGAAGACCGTCAGCGGTACGCCCCGCCGGGCCGCCTCGGCCACCAGGTCACGGCCCTCGGCGGCGGTGGCGGCCAGTGGCTTGTCCACCACCACCGGCAGGCCGACGGCGATCGCCGCCCGGGCCGCCGGCACGTGGTTCCTGTTCGGCGTGGCCACCACGACCAGGTCCAGCGCGTCGGGCAGGCGCCACAACAGGTCGGGGTCGTCGACCAGGCGCGCGTCCGGGTGCTCCCGCCGCACCTGGAGCCGGCGCTCCGGGTCCCGGGTCACCACCGCGTGCAACCGCAGGCCCGGTGTCGCGGCGATCAGCGGGGCGTGGAACACCCGGCCGGCCACCCCGTACCCCAGCAGACCGACCCGCAACGCCCCCCGCGCCGTCCCCACCATGCCGCCCCCACCCCCCGATGATCGTTTCCGGTACGAATCTACGCCCCGCCGTGATCGTCTGCGGATGAGCTGTCCGACACGTCGGCGGAACGGCCGCTGGTGCGTAGACGATCAAGCCCGAGGGGTGCGGACCGCGACCGCCGTGTACGGCGTGGTCGGCGTCGGTGCGGTGGTGAAGCGGGCGTTGGGCAGGTAGAGCCGGCCCAACGCCTTCGCGACCGTGGTCGGCACGTCGAAGTCCGGGTCGGTGATGGTGCCGGTGACCGTGCCGGCGGTGCCGGCGCGGTTCAGTTCGACCACGGCGATCTGGTTGAGCCGGTTCTGCACGACGTAGAGGGTGCGGCCGAGCAGCAGCAGCCCGTCGCCGTTGGTGAACGTGTAGCCGGGCACGTCCACCACCGTGGTCGCCCCGGTGGCCGGGTCGACCCGGAACAGCGTGCCGGTGTTGGACTGGACGACGATCAGCGCCCGGCGGTCCGGCGTGGCGACGATGCCGTTGAGGTTCACCCCGGTGCCGACCTGCTGGTAGGCGCCGGTCAGCGCGATGGTGGTGAAGCCGTCGGCGGCCGGCAGCCGGCCGCCGCGACCCAGCGGCAGGCGGTAGAGCACCGGCCGGTTGGAGTCGGTGAAGTACGCGGCCCCGGAGGTGAGGACGACGTCGTTGACGAACGTGGGCGCCTCGGCGAACCGGTAGCTCGCCAGCACCCGACCGGTGCGGGTGTCGACCACCCGGGCGTCGCCGGCCGTGCCGCCGGAGACGAACAGCCGGCCCCGTGCGTCGACCTTGAGGCCCAGCGACGGGGTGCCGGTCGGCCCGCTGATCGTGGTGCCCCGGCCGGTGACCAGGTCGGCGCGGTAGATGGCGCCGGTGGCGCGGGAGCCGAAGTACGCGTGACGGCCGGCGGTGGCGATGCCCTCCGGCTGGAAGCCGTCGGGCAGGGCGACGACGGCCGGTGGCCGGCCGCCGCCGGCGTGTGCCGACGCGGGCGCGACGGCGACGGAGGTCAGCAGGGTGGCGGTCAGGGTGACGCCGAGCGCGGTCCTGAGGGGTCGGTTCACTGTGCTCCTTCGGGCGGGCCGGCGGCACGGGACCGACGCCGGCCACGGTCAGTGGGGCCAGGACCCTCCCCACTGTACGGTCGGTCCCGGCCCCCCGCCCGGCTAGAACCGGGTGGCCGGCACGTCCACCCGGTTGAGCAGTGTCTCGTCCAGGTAGCACCAGGCCCAGTCCTCGCCCGGCTCCACCGACGCGGCGATCGCGTGTTCCTCCTGCCGGTAGTGCGCCGACGCGTGCCGGCGAGGCGAGGAGTCGCAGCAGCCCACGTGCCCGCAGGACAGGCAGAGCCGCAGGTGCACCCAGGTGCTGCCCTCCAGCAGGCACTCCTGGCAGCCCGGCGCGCTGGGCAGCACCGGCACGATCATCTCGGTGTGCGGGCAGGGCGCCTCCGGGTCCGGACGCCAGGTGACGATGGAGTGCACGTCCACCCGGGTGGGTCCCGGCCGGGGCCCGGCGAGACCGCGCAGCACCGCCTCGGTCAGCGCGGCGTGCCCGGCCCGGTGGGTGTCCACCAGCCGGTCCGCGCCGGCCGCCGCCAGGTCGTCCAGGTCCACCGGCTCGTCCACCCGCACCACGATGGCCGCGTGCGGGGCGGCGGTGCGGACCACCGAGACGATCCGCTGGGCGGTCTCCGGATCGTCCTCCGGGATCACCACCATCCGCGCCTGCGCCAGGCCGGCCCGGTCCAGGATGTGCTGCCGGGTGGAGTCGCCGCGCAACACCTCGTGCCCGTCGGACTCGGCCTCCGCCGCGCCGTCCGGGTTGAGGGTCACGATCACCAGGGGTACGCCGGCGGTGGCCAGGTCACCGGCCAGCGACCGGGTGGCCGCGCCGTACCCGCTGATGATCACATGCCCGCGCGCCCCGCCGCCGTCCCCGCCGGCGAGGTCCGGCGTCGGTGCCCCCGGCCGGCGGCCCCGGCGCTCGATCGCGCCGCCCAGGCCCCGGCCGGCCGCGCCCAGCCAGGGCGTGGCGACCATCAGCAGCACGGTGGCGGCGATGAACGCCTGCGCGCCGTCCTCGCCCAGCCCGGCCGGGGTCAGGCCGGCGTCCCGGCCGACCCGTTCCAGCACGAACGAGAACTCACCGACCTGCACGATCAGCAGTGACAGTCCGGCGAGCACCGCCGGCCGGACCCGCAGCACCGCCGCCGACACGGCCGTCGCGATGCTCTTGACCACCAGCACACCGCCGACCGCGGCCAGCACCAGCGGCAGGTTGGCGACCACGAAGCCGAGGTCGAGCAACATGCCGACGGAGACGAAGAAGGTCGCCGAGAACAGGATCTGCAACGGCAGGATCTCGCCCAGCGCGTGCTCGGAGTGCCGGCTCTCGCTGACCACCATGCCGGCCAGGAACGCGCCCAGCGACACGCTGACCCCGGCCAGGCTGGTCAGGTAGGCGGTGCCGAAGCAGATCGCGATCACCGTCAGCAGGAACACCTCCGGCGAGCAGGCCCGCGCCACCACCTCCAGCAGCCGCGGCATGATCCACCGGGCGACGACCAGCACGACCGCCACGATGCCGATCGCCGTGCCGAGCGCGACCGCGACGTCCAGCGCCGTCCCGCCCTCACCGCCGAGCATCGGCACCAGCAGCACCATCACCACGATCGCCAGATCCTGGAAGATCAGGTACGCCAGGGCGGTGCGCCCCGTCTCGGTCTGCGTCTCGCCCCGGCTGGCCAGCAGGCGCAGCACGATCGCGGTGGACGACAGCGACACCAGGAAGCCGGTGAAGACGCCGACCTGCCAGGACACGCCGAACACCGCCAGCGCGGCGGTGGCGACGCCCACGGTCAGCACGACCTGGAGCCCGCCACCGATGACGATCAGCCGCCACATCGCCGCCAACCGGCTCAGCGAGAACTCGATGCCGATGGTGAACAACAACAGGATGACGCCGACCTCGGCGGCCACGTCGATGGCCTGCTGGCTCTCCACCAGGCCCAACGCGTGCGGGCCGATCGCCACACCGGCGAGCAGGAAACCGACGATCGGCACGATCCGCAGGCGGGTGGACAGGTAGCCGATCACCGCCGCGGCCAGCATCAACGCGACGATCTCGACGAGGAACGCGGGAGGACCCTCGGCGGAGGCGAGGACCGGGGACAGCTGCACGGCGCGAATGCTAGCCGCTCGTCGTTACCGCCGACCGCGCCTCGCGCGTCTTCCGCCGCCCGTCGTCACCGCCGACCGCGCCTCGCGCGTCGCTCGTTACCGCCGAAGGGCGTCGTCCGCCGCCCGCTCAGGAGAGGAACGGCTCCAGGGCGGCGAGGGTGGCCCAGGGCTGTTCGAGTTCCAGGTTCGCACGGGCCGACGGGATGGTCACCACCGGCACCGCCAGGTTGACCCGCTCCAACCGCTCCCGCAGCGCCGGGCGGATCTCCCGCTCGTCGGCGCCCCACACCATCAGGCCGGGCACCGTCAGGTCGCGCAACAGCGGCACGAGGTCGTAGCGCAGGTCGCCGGAGAGAAAGGGCAGCGCGGCGTACGCGGCGTTCGGCTGCCGGGCCGACCACACCCCGGCGTCGACCACGTCGGTCGGCACCGCCGCCGGGTCACGGAAGCCCTGCCGGCGGCACCACGCCTCGATGGCGGACCGCCGGTGGAACAGCGCCCGGTAGGCGGTCGGGCCGAACCGGGACCGGGCCAGCGGGGTCAGCGTCGCGCGGGCGACCGGGCCGAAGGCGTCCTCGCCGAAGTCCCGCCCGCCGCTCGGGGCGAGCATCGCCAGGCGGCGTACCGACGCGCCGGCCCGGATCGCCGCGATGGTGAACCCGACCGCGAGGGACTGCGCCACCACCGCCGGGGCGGAACCGGCGAGGGTGGTCAGGACGCGTACCTGCTCGACGTAGTCGTCGAAGAGCAGCGGCCGGTCCGGGTGCGCCGAGCAGCCGAACCCGACCCAGTCCGCCGCCAGCACCCGGTGGGTGCGGGCCAGCTCCGGCCCGATCCGGTGCCAGAGGTACGACGACGCACCGCCACCCACCCCGTGCAGCAGCAGCACCGGGTCACCGGTGCCCGCCTCGTACACCGCGACCCGGCCGGCCGGGGTGTCCACGTCCCGTCGGGCGAAGCCGTGCCGGGTGAGGTCCACCGCCGGGGTGCCGTCCAGCTCCGGCGTACGCGCCACCCACGCCGCCGCCGCGCCGGCCGCGCCCGCCACCCCGGCCGCGCCCACCAGCAGCGCACCCGTCCCCGCCCACCGTCCCCGCCCGGCACGCCCGTTCCACCCGCTGCCCACGCCTCGACGCTAATCCCGAACCCACCCGCCCGCACCCAAACCCCCATCCCCGCCCCGCCCCGGAGGGGGCTGTTAATAGGGGGCCCTTCCTCTACCGGAGGCGTTAACAAGGGGCCCTTCCTTACTCCCGGGGTGCTGTTTGCCGATAGTGGTGGTGTCGGCGAGCGGACTCCGGCGGGGGGTGGACACGAGAAGGATCGGAATCGGTCACCGTCGTGGCCACCTCCCGAAGGAGGAGCGCGTGTCCGATCCCATCCGCAGTTCACGCCCGCCCCGGACGACCCCGGGCTCTGAAGCCTTCTCCCGCCTCGCCGGGGACTCCCTCGCCCGCCTCGCCGAGGACGCGCTGCGCCGCAGCGACACCCGGCTGCCCGCCGACGCGCCGTTGGTGGACCGCCGGGACGAACGCGCCGACCTGCTGGCCGGCCGCTTCGTCCACCGGCTCACCGGACTGGCACCCAGCCGCCGGATCGGACCGTTCCGCACTCCGGGCGGGACCGACGTCTTCTACCACGTGTTCCTGGCCGCCCGCCGGGTCGAGGTGCGCGAGGTCGGGGCCACCGCGCCGGCGCTGGTGCTCACCGCCGCCCGACCGGGCACCGCCGGACCGGGCGGGCTGCCGATCGCCCTCGACGCGGGCACCCTCTGGATCCGCGGCGACCTCGTCGGCGGGCTGCCCGCCGACGCGTACGCCGGGCTGCGGGTCGACGGCGGCACCCTCACCCTGCCCGCCTCCGCCACGGTGACCGGTGACGTGATCACCGTGCCCGCGCCGTTGAGCGCCGCGCTCAAGGTCGCGCCGGCCGCCGACGCCCCGCCCGCCGGTGCCGGCGGGTGCACCGCCGCCGACGCGTCCACCACCCTGCCCGGTGCGGTCAGCCTGCGGTTCGGCAGCGGGGGACCGGAGATCGGCGGGGACTCCGGCGAGGCACGGGTGTGGCGGCAGCCCTTCCGCTTCGGTTCCGCCACCGGCGACACCACCTTCGTGCCCCGGCTGTGGACGCTCGTGCTCGGGTACGACGTGGAGCCGGACACCCTCGACCCCACCGCGATCGGCGCGGAGCTGGTCCGCTTCGGCGCCGCCGATCCGGCGACCGGCGTCGCCACCGTACGCGGCGGCGGACTCGGCCTGCCGGTGGTGGTGGCGACCGACCCGGCGATCCTGGGCGAGGCGGCGTCCGCCGCCCGGTGGCTGCTGCACGTCACCGGCCTGACCGCCCACTGGTACGACCCGGATCCCCGGGCGCACGAACTGCCCGAGGCGTGGGCGGCGGTGTCGGCGGCCGGCGCGATGCTGGTCGCCGATCAGATCGCGCCGCTGAGCCCACCGGTGCGGCACGCGTACGACCTGTGGGCGCTGCCCGACGGCGGGCACCGGCTGCCCTGGTGGCAACGCTACGACCGGCCGTTCTTCCTGCTGCACAGCTGCCACGTGGTCGACGGCGAACACCTGATGACGCAGGGCGGCGCCGAGGTGGCGCTGGACCGGCCGGTGACCACCGCCGGAGAGCCGGTGCCCACCCCGGCGCGGGACGGGGTGCTGCTGCTGCACCGGCTGGGCGACGAGGTCACCGCGCTGCTCGGCGCGACCCTGGCAGCCGAGCCCCGGCGGCACCTCCAGCTGGCCCTGCGCAACGCGCTGGTGTGGACCACCTGGCCGACCCTGGCGTACGTCCGGGGGGTGTTGCGCGACGGCCGCTCGATCGGGGCGGGCGCGGCGCACCTGCTCTTCGGGGTGCACGGCTGGGCGCCGATCCTGCCCGACCCGTACGTCGCCAACGCCACCGTCACCCGCCCACGGATCGGCCGGGAACCCCCGCCGGCCGCGCTGGTCTGCACCGTCGCCTGGACCGCGCCCGACGCGCCGGCCACGGTGGACTTCGAGGGGCAGCTCGGCCCGTCGGTCGCGGTGAGCGGCCGGCCCGCGTCGTCCGGCGAGCCGCGCCCGGCGGACGCCGACCGGGACGGCACCGACGTCGGCCTGACCCAGGTCGAGCAGGGACGCCTCGGGCTGGACAAGCGGACCGACGCCGAGTGGGACGCCGCGCGACGCCGGGAACAGGAACTGCGCGGGCAACGCGTGGAGGTGGCCCGGCAGTCCGACGCCAAGAGCAACGCCCTGGTCGACCGCTATCTCGACGAGGTGGTCGGCCCGACGCCGGGCCTGCTGCTGCTGGACGTCTCCACCAACCAGGACCTGCTGGGGGTGGCGATGGGTCCGCGGCGCGGCGACGCCGGCGGCCCGTACGGGGTGGACGGCCTGGAGGTCCGCGCCGAGGTCGCCGACCTGCGGGTGGTGGCGCTGCCCCAGGTGCAGTGGGAGCCGGTCCGGACCCTCGACGCCGACCAGGACATCATGACGATGGGCTGGTTCCCCACCCCGCTGGCGTCGGCCTCCGACGGTGGCGCGACGACGCTGGGCGCGCGCTCGCAGAAACTGGTGCCGGTGGTCCCCGCCGACGCCCTCGACGGCACCGTCGGGGCGTTCCGGGACGGCGTCCCGGTGGGCCTGCGGACGACCCTGCCGTTCGGGCTGGTCGCCGCCGTGGTGGTCCGGCCGGACGCCACCGCCGCTCGCCCGGCCGACCTGCTGGACCTGACCCGGCCGGCGTTCCCCGCCGAGGACGCGGTCGGCGGCATCCAGGTCACCGCGTGGGCCGAGGGCGGCCGGTCCGACGACGGCGGCGTGTCGGCTGCCTTCGACGGCCGCCTGCGGCAACTGCTCAACGGCGTGGACCTGGCCAGCGGCGCCCCACTCGGACTCTCCGTGCTGGGTTCCACCGCCGACCCGACGGGCAGCGTGGAGAGCGTCTTCAACAACGACATGGCGGCGAACCCCAAGGTGCCGGTGACCCGCATCGACGTCTCCGGCTACGGCGGTTCCAACTTCAGTGACTGGAACAACCCGTTCGCCGCCTTCGCCGAGGCCGCGAAGGTGCAGTTCCGGCTGATCGTGGGCCGCACCGCGCTGGAGGTCATCAAGGTCAACAGCGTGCTGCACCCGTGGGGCATCCGGGTCACCCGCTCGGTGACCGTCGAGCGTCGCCCCGGCGGTGGGGTGATCCGCCGGGACAGCGGCTGGCAGGCGTTCACCCCCGGCCTGTTCGACTACCGCTACCACGACAAGGTGGTCGGGGACATCGTGGTGGCCCCGTACGCCTTCGACGCCGGGCTGTTCCGGGGCCTGTTCGACGTACGGTCGATCCGTCCGGCGCCGGGCGCGGTCTTCGGCTCCGGCGGCGCGCAACTGGTGCCGTACCACTTCGACGCCGACCTGGCCCTCGACGGCCTGCCCGGGCGGACCCCGGCCACCGGTGTGCTCGGCTGGTTGCAGGTGACGCCGAACGGCGTGCCGGCCCCGGCGTCCGCGCTGCGGGCGCTGATCGAGGCGCAGGGCCCGGTCGGCGGGCCGGTCGACGCCTGGATCGACGTGGCCGGCAGCGGCCTGCCGTACCGCGCGCAGCGGATCGAGGTCGGCCTGGCCGACGACGGTGGCACGCCGCTGTTCGTGGCCACCGTGCGCGGCATGCCCCGGCTGCCGGAGACCGGGGCCTGGTCGGTGGTGGTGCGGCCGGTGGCCGGCGCGCCGCCCGGTGGCGGTGAGGCGGTGCCGGTGGCGGAGAACCGGGGTACGTCGCTGGTGCGCCGCTACCCGATCGGGTACGCGGCCGGCGACCGGACCGTCTTCACCGAGCCGCCGCTGGTCGGCGCGCCGGGGGCGTACCGGTTCGCGGACGCCGCCGACCTGCTCGTGCCGGCCGCCCCGGCGCACGACTACGCGCTGGTGCAGAGCACCCCGACGCACGCGTTCTGCTTCCCCCGTCCGTCGGTGCCGGCGCCCGGGGTGCCGCGGATCGAGTCCGGCGCCCGGCCCGCGCTGGCCGACGTGCTGGCCCGGACCACCTCCAAGGGGGCCTTCCCGCCACCGGCGAACACCATCGAGTTGGCTCCCGGCGCGGTGCACCTGGACGTGGGCGCGGCCGGTCGGCTGGCGCTCAGCGCACCGGTGGAGATCGTCGACCATCCCACCCCGCTGCGGATCGCCGGCAGCACCGGGCACGGCGCGCAGCTGCGCTACGACGACTCGACCCTGCGGCTGGAGCTGACCGAGGAACGCTGGTCGGCCGACTTCACCGGACTGCGGGTCTGGAACGACATCGCCGGGATGACCGAGCTGACCGGCTCGGAGCTGCACATCGCCGGTGGCACCGACCGGCGGCCGGAGATCGTCGAACTGCGGTCGCTGCTGCTGACCGAGATCGAGGAGATCCTGCGCTACATCCCGTTCTTCGGCGACCGGGGTGTGGAGGGGCCGATCCCGCTCGGCGCGACCAACGCCAAGCACGAGGTGAAGTTCGACGCGAAGACCATCGTGTCGTTCCCGAAGTTCTCGCTGCCCATCGGCGCCGAGATCACCGCCACCCTCTCCATGGGTGCCAGCAGCGGCATCGACCTGGCCACCGGCGGCGCGAAGGCGTCCGGCGTGTTCGGTGCCGAACTGGAGGGGAAGTTCCCGGTCCTGTCGGTGGGCGTGGTGCAGATCTTCATCATCGCCAGCCTCAAGGTCACCTTCTCGATCACCTCGGTCTCCGGCTCGGTCACCAGTGAGAAGTTCGAGCTGGTCGCGTTCGTCGGGGTGGGCGTGGAGGGCAACGTCGGCGTCTTCCGGGCGTACGCGTTCCTCGGCGTCGGCTTCGTGCTGGTCTACGACGCGATCGCCGCCCGGACCAGCTACGGGGGCCTGGTGGCCTTCGAGGCCGGCGTCGACATCACCCGCAGCGTCAAGATCGTCAAGGTCAAGCTCCGGGCCGAACTCCGGGGCCTGGTGTACGACGACGCCGGCACCACCAAATGCGACTACACCGGCTCGGTCAAGCTCCAGGTCGACATCTTCCTGATCATCTCGATCAGCGCGACCTACCAGGTCACCGACACGGTCACGCTCTAGGGAGTCCGCCATGGCCACCGCACACAAACTCACCCTCGTGCCGTACCTGCAACGCTGGGACCACGCCGCGCGGACCCTGTCGATCCGGCTGCTCGTCGCCCCGACCGGCAACCCGCTCGCCCCGCTGCTGGCCGCCCCACCCGGGGTGCCCGCCTTCACCGACGCGAAGCTCGCCTTCGGTGTCTCGATCTCCGACAGCGCCGGGGCCCTGCCCCAGCGCACCCTGGTCGACCAGACCGCCGTCCTGCCCGCCGCCCCGGACACCGTGCACGCCCCGCACGCCCGGGACATCTTCACCGCCCTCGGCGAGGCCCTGGAGATCCCGGCCGGGCCGGCCGGTGACACCTTCGCCCCGCAGGGCCGGGACCTCAGCCGGCAGCTGCGCAAGTACCTGCCGGTCAGCTACCGCCGGTCGTTCCCGTTCGTCCGGCCGCGCACCTCCCTCGCGGTCACCGACGACAGCTACCACTGCATGATGAGCTGCCCGCCCGAGCCGGTGCCCCCGGCGCCACCGATGGTGATCGGCTGGGGTGAGGCGATCGCCTTCGCGCTGCGCCGGCCCCGGCTGGCCGAGGCGCTCGGGCTGGTCGTCGCGCTCGACGTGCCGGTGGACCCGGGGCGACTGGCGGACGGCGGCTGGCTCTGGGTCGACCTCGCCCCGCACGGCGACTACGCCGCGCAGGCCGCCGCCGACCCGGCCTTCCTGCGCTCCTTCGCCACCCGGGTGCCGCGGCTGCCGGTCGACGCCGACCCGCCGCTGTTCACCCCGGTGCTCTTCCCGGTCTCCGCCGACGCCACCGGAGCCGGGGCGCTGGGCAACTACGACAAGGTGTTCGCCGAGGCGCTGCGCTTCGACGACGGCTTCGCCAAGATCGTGCACGCCCGGCAGCCGGTCAGCGCCGACCTGCTGGACGAGACCGGCGACGGCGCGCCGGTCGCCCGCGACGAGGGCGTCCAACTCGGCTGGGACGACGAGGACATCCTGGAGGGCCAGAACCGGGCCCTGGGCGCCCCGCCGGACGGCGAGGACCCGGTCCTCGCCCCGCGGGGCATCCTCGGCTACCGCGTCGACGTCCGGGAGTCCGGCGCCGGTGGCTGGACCTCGCTGTCCCTGGTGGACGCGCCGCTGACCGTCGGGGTGGACCTCGGCGAGGCCCGCGAGGAACGGTGGAGCGAGGTCGTGCCCGCCGAGCACAGCGGTCAGCTCTGGCTGCCCGCCTGGTACCTGCGCTGGCGCGGCGGGTCACTGGTCGTGGACACCGTCGACGACCAGCGGCTGATGGACGTCCCGGTGGGACAGGCCGACACCGCCGTACCCGTCGGCGCCGACGCGGTCGAGCTGCGCTACGGCCGGTCGTACGAGTTCCGCGTCCGGCTCGCCGACGCCACCGGCGGCGGCCCCGCCGTCGACACCGAACCCGCCCGCGAGGGGGAGGCCCCGACCAGCACCCTGCTGCTGCGCCGGCACCGGCCCCCGGCGATGCTGCCGCTGGAGCAGGTCGTCCCGGCGGCGGACGGCAGCGTACCGGCGGTCACCGTGCGCCGCCCGCCGCTCGGCTACCCGGAGGCGGTCTTCGCCGCCGGCGCGCCCGCCCGCGCCGACCTGCTCGCCCAGATCGCCGCCAACGACGCGAACCCCGGCGCCGAGACCGCCCCGGCGGTTCCCGACCCGGACACCACGCTC
The DNA here is from genome assembly GCF_003626595.1 of Micromonospora endolithica. Lineage (GTDB taxonomy): Bacteria > Actinomycetota > Actinomycetes > Mycobacteriales > Micromonosporaceae > Micromonospora > Micromonospora endolithica. Next base: position 289,665 of record NZ_RBAK01000006.1, read on the forward strand.
GTGCACGTCCGGGTGCTGCTGCGCACACCGGTCTTCGACCCGGCCGGCGACGAGAGCGGCTTCGTCGAGTGGTACGCCACCACCCGGCCGTTCCCGGCCGATCCGGCCGCCCCGCTCGCCCTGGACCTGGACTGGATCGACGCGGCCGACCCCGCCGACGTCGACGTCACCGGCCAGCTCGGCGACGAGGGGGAGGTCACCGGCGCGCTGCCGGTGCTCACCGCCCGCGACGTACGCCTGGAACTGCGCGCCCTCGGCGCGGACGACCCGACGTACTTCGCCGGCGACGCGGCCCGGCGCGGCCCGGCGCGGATCGTCGACCTGCACGCGGTGGCGACCGCCGCGGCCGAGACCGACCCGCTGCGCCCGCTGCCGGCGGCCGACGAGCTGCGGTCGGTGTTCCTGCGCCCCGACCCGGCCGGTACGCCGGTGGTGGCGCACGCCCTCGCCGCCCAGAACGCGCCGACCCCGGCCCTGCTCGGCCGGCTCGCCGGCGCGCTGGACCTGGTGGCCGACGGTCCGATGCTGCTCGGACCACCCGGGCAACGGTTCTCCTTCGGCTGCGCCGGCCTCACCCACCACCTCGCGCCGGACCTGTCCAGCGTGGAGTTCGCCGACCCGGCCGAGCTGGCCGGGCAGTGGATCAACGCGGTGCGGGTGGTGCTGGACCGGGACTGGACCTGGCGCGGCGCCGGCTCACCCACCCTGTCGGTGCGCCGCACGGTCACCATGCCGGACGCTCCCGGCGCGCCGGACGTCACCGTGTCGGTCGGCACGGTCGAGCTGATGGACAGCGTCAACGTGCAGGCCACCCGGGGGCAGGTCGACCGGTCGGCGACCCGGCTGGTGTTCCTCGACGCGCTGCCGGTGCCGCTCGGCCCGGACGGCTTCCCGTACGAGCTGGCGGTCCGCTACGACCTCACCCTCACCCTGGAGGGCGGCGGCACGGTCGAGCGGGCCGTGCAGACCCGGCTGCCGGTGGTCACCCCGCCCGCCCAGCTGCCGAAGGTGGTCGCGGCGGGTGTCGCGCTCACGCCGTACGCCACCGACGCCGAGTACGCGGCCACCGCGCCCCGGATCCGGCGGCTGTGGCTGGAGTTCGCCGAGCCGCCGGCCGACCCGCGGGACGTCTACTTCGTCCGGCCGCTGACCGTCACGCCGGACCCGATGCTGCTGCCCGGCACCGAGCCGGTGGCCGACCCGGCGACCGTGCCGGGCGTGCCGCTGGACCCGGAGCCGATCCGCGTGATCACCCCCGGCCAGGTGCAGGACCTCGCCGGGCTGGCCGCCATGCAGCGCCTGGAACCGGCGGCCGACAGCGACCGGCACTTCCTGGTGCCGCTGCCACCGAACACCGACCCGAACTCGCCGGAACTGTTCTCCTTCTACACCTACGAGATCCGCGTCGGGCACGACCGGGGCCCGGACGCCGACCCGCTCTGGTGCACCGCCCAGGGCCGGTTCGGCGAGGCGCTGACGCTGGAGGGGGTCGCCCACCCCGCCCCCGAGCTGCCCTGCTCGGTGCTCGCCGAGCCGGACGGCGCGGTCCGGATCCGCTCGGCGTACGCGGTGCCGTACGCCGGGCTGCGCCGGGTCCTGCCGAACCCACCGAACACCGGCCTGTGGGCGGTGCTCTACGCGCGGGTGGTGCAGGCCGACGGCAGTACCCGCCGCAACGTCCAGCTCGACCTGCGGCGGCTGCGCCCGCTGCGGCGACGGCACGACGACGGCACCCCGCTCGCCGTCGAGGGCGAGATCCGCTGGACCGGCGACGACGTACGCGCGGCCCTCGCCGCCGCCGGCCTGCCGGCCAGGGCCCCGATCAGCGCCCTGGCCGTGGAGGTGCTCCCGGAGCCGAACGGCGGCTTCACCGACCCCCTCGGCGGCGACCTGGGCCAGGTCCGCATCCTGCGCACCAGCCCGCTGTCCCCGGTAGACCGCAACTGCTGCGGCACCTGAGATGAAAGGAAGGGCCCCCGCTTAACGCCTGGTGTATAGGAAGGGCCCCCTCCTAACACGACGGCGCGGGGCGCGCGGCGCGGGGCGGGTGCGGCGTGGGGCGGGCGCGACGCGGGCCGCCCGCCCCCGGGGAGGGGACGGGCGGCCCGGGTGGCGGGGCGGTCAGGAGAGGGGTTCGATCCAGATGTTGCGGTAGCGGACGTTGGCGCCGGGGTCGCCGTGGTCCTGGAGGCGGATCGGGCCGCCCGAGGCGGACTCCGCGGCGCCGCCGCCGGTCGGTCCGCTGATCTCCACGTCGTTGTGGACGAGGGTGCCGTTCCACCGCACGGTCACCCGCGCGTTGGCGGTCTTGTTGCCGGAGCCGTCGAAGCGGGCGGCCCGGAACGTGATGTCGTACGTCTGCCAGGTCTCCGGCGCGGTCGCCGCGTTGCTGGACGCCGCCGTACGGCTGTAGATCGACCCGGCCTCGGTGTTGTCCAGGGACGTGTCCCCGTACGAGTCGAGGACCTGGAGTTCGTACCGGTCCTGGAGGTAGACGCCGCTGTTGCCGCGCTGCTGTCCGGTGACCGTGGACGGGTAGGTCGGCTGCCACCACTCGACGTGCAGGTTGAAGTCGCCGAAGCTCTGCTTGGTCCGGATGTCGCCGCCGAGGACCTCCGCCGACCCGTTCGCCAGCGGCCAGGTGGCGGCACCGCCCCCGGTGGTCTGCCACGCGTTCAGGTCGTCGCCGTCGAAGAGCTGGATCCGGTTGGTTCCGCTCCCGCCGTTGACCACCCAGTGCTGGTGGGCGGCTCCGGCGTACGTCCAGATCTGGATCTGGGTGCGGTCGGCGGTGGCGCCCCCGGCGGCCTCCAGCACCTTGCCGGACTGGGGGTTGAGGATCGAACCGTTGGCCTGCGGACGCCACACCTGCGATCCGGTGCCGTTGCAGGTCCACAGTTGGACCTTGGTGCCGTTGGCGGTGCCGGCGTTGTCCACGTCCAGGCACTTGCCGAGTGCCTGGAACGTCTCGCCGACCCGGGTCCACTTCTGGGCGTTGGTGCCGTTGCACCCGTAGAGCTGGATCTTGGTGCCGTCGGCGGTGCCCGAGTTGTCGACGTCCAGGCACTTGCCGCCCACACCGGTGATGGTGCCCGAGCCGCCTCCGGACGAGCCGTAGACCTCGAACTCGTAGATCCGGGCCGCCGGGTCGGTGGTGCTGGTCGGCGCGGTGATGTTCAGCCGGACGTAGCGCGCCGTCACCGTGCTGACGTCGTGCGTGGTGGTGCTGGCGGTGTTGCCGGTGACCGTCGCCCGGGTGGTCCAGGTCGACCCGTCCGGGCTGGTGGCGATGGTGAAGTCCCTGGTGTTCCAGGCGGTGTTCTCACCACCGGCCCCGGCGTGCTTCACCACGAACTTGTTGACGCTCTGGCTGGACCCCAGGTCGACCTGGAGGTACCTGTTGGTGCCCTTCGAGCACCACTTGTCGGTGTTGCCGCCGGAGACGCTGCCGTTGACCGCCTTGGCCGGGCCCTCTTCGGTGGCGCAGGAGCTGTCCGCGGTGGCGGTCTTGTTCAGCGCCAGGTTGGTCCCGGTGGTCGGCGGCGGGGTGCTGCCCGGGATGGCGTTGAGGGTGTACCACGCCTCGGTGCTCCACAGTGACGCACCGGTGGACGAGGTGAACGGTCGCGGCGACCGGACGTGGACCACGTGGCCCGCCTTGCGGCCGGGCACGGTCAGGCTGACCTTCTTCCGGTCCGCCGACAGGGTGGCGGCGCTGACGGTCAGCGTCTCCTGGTCGATCTTCGGCCCGCCGTAGCCGGACGTCGGCTGGTAGCGCCACTGCTTGATCTTGTAACGGGCGGCCAGGTCCGCGGCGGTCTCGGTGGACACCGGCTGGGTGTACTCCAGCTCGAAGCCGGTGGCGGTGGCGCGCATGGCGAGGATGTCGAAGGTGCTGGTGCCGTTCGGGGTGAGCTTCTGCAACCCGTACGCCAGCTTGCCGCTCTGGCCCCAGTTGCCCCCGGCGCCGAGCCCGCCGACGTAGACCGCGCCGTCCGGGCCGACGTGCACCTCGGAGATGCCGGCCTCCAGGCCCTGGGTCATCCGGAACAGCGCGCCCTGGTACTCGCCGTTGACCTTCTCCAGGAACGCCCGTTGCAGGCCGCCGTAGGTGACGTCACCGATGAGCAGCTGCCCCGCGTAGGTGCCGCTGGGCACCGTCACCAGCCCGCTGGGGGAGTTGGCGATCTCGTTCTGCGGCATCCACAGCACCGGCGGGGTGACCGGCTTGTTGTCGAAGGGGCCGTCCGGGTTCATGTAGTGGTTGAAGAACCGGTCCTGCTTGATGTGCACCAGCTTCGACGAGGGCAGCCAGCCGCCCTGGTTGTCGGTGACGAAGACGCCGTTCTCCGGTCCCCAGCCGATGCCGTGCGGGGTGCGCAGGCCACCGGCCACGTAGGACACCGCGCCGGTGTCCTTGTGCACGCGGATCGAGGTGCCCCGGTTCGGCGCGGGCTGCGGGTCGGTGGTGTTGCCGCCGTAGTTGATGGAGACCGAGAGGTTCAGCAGGAAGTACGGCGCCTGGTAGAGCAGGCCGAAGGCGAACTCGTGGAAGTTGCCCCCGTACGGCCAGGTGGCCACGGTCTGGTACTGGTCGGCCACCTCGTCGCCGTTGGTGTCCACGAGTCGGGTCAGCCTCTGCTTCTCCGACACGTAGACGACCCCGTCGACGACCTTGAGGCCCATCGGCTCCTTGAGGTTGTCGCCGATCTTCTTGGTGGTCACGCTGCCCGGCCCGGTCGCGCCGGCGGTGTTGCTCAGGATGTGCACCTCGCCGTCCTGGGAGGTGCCGGACTGGTCGCTGCCGCCCCAGGTGGAGATCACCATCCGCCCGTCGGCGAGCCAGTCCATCCCGGTGACCTTCGGCTGGAAGCCGCTGGGCCGCAGGTTGGTCAGCGTGTAGCTGGGATGTACGGAGGTCAGCGGCAGCCCGTCGCCGGGGGAGTCGAGGACGCCCTCGCACTCCTTCTTGCCCGGCGCGGTCACCCGGACCACGCCCGCGTCGGTGCTCAGGGCCGAGTTGGGCACCAGGACGAAGGACGAGGAGCCGGGGGTCTTCCACTCCAGCGTGATCTGCTGCCCGCCGGTGCGCTCGAAGTGGTCGATCCGGAACGGGTGCGCCCCGGCGGTGAGGTTGACCGTGCCCTCCTTGGGCGGGTCGGCGCCGTGCAGGCCGTCGTGGTTGACGACCACCGTGTTGTCGACGGTGAGCTTCGAGCCGTCGTCGCTGGTGAGCCGGAAGGTGTACGAGCCGGCTGCGGTGACGTTGATGTTGCCGAGCACCTGCGTCACGAAGTAGTCGTTGAAGCCGAAGTCCGCGGCGGTGGAGAAGTTGATCGTGGACATCAGCTTGTCGACGTTCGGGGTCTGCCCCGGCTTGAGGGTGCAGATCTCGTCCAGCGGCACCTGCACGTCGTAGACCCGCAGGGTGACGCCCGGCTCCTGGGCGGGCGCCGCGGTGGCCGGAGCGGCCCAGAGGCCGGTGGCGGTGAGGGCGAGTGCGAGCGCACCCAGGACAGGACTGCGGAATCGGCGCAGCAGCCGTGTGCCCATCGTTCCTCCTCGGGAGGGGTAGGAGTGATCGACGGCCGACCGCGCGCGGGAGCTGCGGTGAGGTGGCGGTCGCCGTCGACCGGGCTCCGGGGCGGGCGATCGACGCCGACGATGCGACCCACCTGGAACACCGGGGTGATGGTCCGAGACATTAAACGTCTTCGATCAGAGAGTCCATGGCTTTTGCATGATCGTGTCAAACTTTCGCTCAATCAGGCGAAAGTCCGGTCGGATGGGCGAGGACGGCTCAAGTGCCAGTTCCGTTTGGCCCGGCCGGTGCTATACGGTCGGCAGGTGATCGTCGAAAAACACTGGTGGAACGGGGACCCGACTGCCCGCGGGCGCCGCGACGTGTACATCCGCCGGGCCGGGGAGCGCTGGGAGGTCCTGGCGCAGATCGGTGGCGCGCAGGGCCGCTCGAAGTTGCAGGAATGTCCCAGCCGCAGCTCAGCGGTCATCCTTGCCAGCGCCTGGCGCGGCAGCGGTTCGTCCTGGCGCGAGATTCCCAGCTGAGCCGGCGCTGAGTCACGGCTGAGTAACGACTCGGTCGCCGTCGAGTGACGGCTCAGTCAGGGGTTCGGCTCAGGCGACCCGGGCCGCCGTGCCCGGCGCCGGTGCCGACACCGCCGGGGGGTGCAGCACCCTGGCGATGGCCTCGACCCCGTCGACCAGTCGTGGCCCGGCCCGGACGATCAGCCTGTCGGCGTCCAACGCCCACACCGGTGTGCCGGGGAACTCGGCCGCCACCGCCCGCGCCTGCCCGACCGCACCGTCGAGGCGGAAGCCACACGGCGTCACCAGCACGACGTCCGGTGCGGCGGCGCGCAGCTCGGCGTACGTGGTGGGCACCGACCGGGCACCCGGCCGGGCCGCCACCGGCTGTCCGCCGGCGGCCGTGACCAGGTCCGGGATCCAGTGCCCGGCGCTGAACGGCGGATCCACCCACTCCACCACCGCGACCCGGGGACGCGGCCGGCCGGCCACCGCCGTGGCCACCGCCGCGAGCCGCGCCCGCAGCGCGTCCACCAGGGCCTCGGCCCGATCCGGTACGCGGGCCCGCGCGCCCACCGTCAGGATCGTGTCCAGGACCTCGGGCAGGGTGTACGGGTCCAGCGACAGCACGTCGGCGCGGGCGCCCAGGTGGTCGAGGGCCTCGGCGACCCGACCGGCGGGCAGCGCGCAGACCCGGCACAGGTCCTGCGTGATGATCAGGTCCGGGTCGAGGCCGGCCAGCGCGTCGGCGTGCAGGGTGTAGAGGTCCTCCCCGGCGGCGACCCGGGCGCGGACGTACCCGTCGATCTCGGCGGGGCTCATCCCCCGGGTGTCCCGCCCGCCGACCACCACGGTCAGGTCGGCCCGGTCAGCGGCCGGCACCTCGCACTCGAAGGTCACCCCGACCAGTTCCGGGCCCAGCCCCAGGGCGTAGACGATCTCGGTCGCGGACGGCAGCAGGGACACCAGGCGCATGCGCCCATCCTGCCCGCACCGCCGGACCGGCCGCCGTCCCGGGTTCCCGCGAGGTTTCCCGGCCGGCTCCGGCGGTACCTGTCAGGAGACTGTCCCGCCTCTGGAGGTGACCCCGGTGAACGTGAGTGACGTGCTGACCGAGACGTACGGCCGGCTGCCCGACCTGGTCCGCGCGGCCGTCGACGGGCTCTCCCCGGAGCAGTTGTGCCGACCGCCGGCACCGGGCGCCAACCCTGTGGCGTGGCTGGTGTGGCACCTCACCCGGGTCCAGGACCACCACGTCGCCGACCTGCTCGGCACCGACCAGATCTGGGAGTCCGGCGACTGGGCCGGCCGTTTCGGGCTGCGCCCCGACCCGGACGACACCGGCTACGGGCACACCCCGGAGCAGGTCGCGGCGGTCCGACCGGAGAACGCGGCGGCGCTGGTCGACTACCACGAGGCGGTCGGCGCGCGTACCCGGGAATTCCTCGCCGGCCTGACCCCGGCGGACCTGGACCGGATCGTGGACGAGGACTGGGACCCGCCGGTGACCCTCGGCGTCCGGCTGGTCAGCGTCGCCGACGACGACCTCCAGCACGTGGGGCAGGCCGCCTACGCGCGCGGCCTGATCGGTGGGTGAGGCCGGCCCGGTCGCGGGTCACGGCACGATGACCGCGCGGCCCTCCAGCGTCCCGTCCTGCATCTTCCGGTACGCGGTCAGCGCGTCCTGGAGCGGGAACGTGGTCGTCTTCGGCCGCACCAGCCCCCGGGCGCCCAGTTCCAGCACCTCGATCAGCTCGGGACGGCTGCCCCAGTAGGTGGTCTGGATGCTCACCTCGTAGGGCACGGAGAAGAAACTGACCGGCAGCGTGCCGCCGCCGATGCCGACGATGGTCAGGTCGCCGACGGTGCGGGCGGCGGCCACGCCGAGCGTCAGGGTCGGGTCGGCGCCCACGAAGTCCAGCACGACATCGGCGCCCCGGCCGCCGGTGGCCCGCCGGATCTCCTCGGCGGTGTCCGGCCCGGAGAGCATCGTCAGGTCGGCGCCGCACTCCGCGCCCAGGGCCAGCGCCTGCTCCCGGGTGTCCACGGCGATCACCCGCGCGGCGGTGGTGGCCTTGAGGATCTGCACGCCGACGTGGCCGAGGCCGCCGACACCGATGACGACGGCGGTGCTGGTGGGGCCGAGCTTCGGCCAGGACCGGCGGATCGCGTGGTACGGGGTGAGCCCGGCGTCGGTCAGCGGTGCCGCCTGGACCGGGTCGAGGCCCTCGGGCAGCGGGACGACGTGCCGGTCGTCGGGCACCAGCAGGTACTCGGCCATGCCGCCGTCCAGGCCGAGGCCGCCGCCCCCGCCGGGCACCGGCGCGGCGGCCGGGTTCTCGCAGTACGGGTCGACGCCGACCCGGCAGCGGGCACAGGTCCCGCAGCCCCACGGCCCGTACACCGCGACCGGTTGGCCCACCTCCAGCCCGGTCACCCCGTCGCCCAGCTGGTGCACCCAGCCCGCGTTCTCGTGGCCGAGGGTGAACGGCGGGTTCCACGGCACCGCGCCGGCCTCGAAGTCGTGCATCAGGTGCAGATCGGAGTGACAGGCGCCGGCGCCGCCGATCCGCACCACCACCTGGCCGGGGCCGGCGGTCGGCTCGTCGACCTGTACCAGCTCGGGTTCGGACTTCCAGCCGGGCAACCGCAGGGCGCGCATGACCTCTCCCGTCCGTCGTGTTCCGGGTCCGCCGGTGTGCCTCCCCGCCCAGCGGCGGCACAAACGGCCTTCCCGGCGACTCTTCACGACCGGCGGCCGTCCCCGCTGCCGTCCAGCCGGCGCAGGGCGGCGTGGGCGAGCAGGTGGAACGCCTGCGCCTCCGCGGAGGTGCCGGGCCCGGTGAAGTCCGGCGAACCGCTGACGCCGGTGACCAGCCCGTACCGGTCCACCCGTCGGTCCGCGGCACCGACCAGTTCCCGGCCCACCTCGGTGTAGGAGGGTGGCAGCCAGCCGTCGGCGACCCCGGTCAGCGCCGCGTACGCGAGCATCTGCGCGACGTTCGCCTCGCGGAACGAGCCCGGGTCGTCCAGCACGTCCGGGAAGAGCCCGTCGTCGCCCCGATGGACCAGGACGGCGTCGAGCACCGCGCGGGCGTGCCCGGCCAGTTCGTCGCGCGTCCCCGGCGGCCAGGCCGGGGCGAGGTGCAACCCCCGGGCGATGCCGGTGACCACCCAGCCGTTGCCGGTGGCCCACGGCCGGGGGTGCGTGAGCCGGCCGGCGTCGGCGTCCCAGCGGGCCCCGTACAGCCCGGTGTTCTCGTCGTACAGCCGGCGGCGGTGGCCGACGACCTGGGCGACGGCCAGGTCGACGTGCCCGGTCAGCGCGAGCAGCGGCACCACCATGTGCACCGTGTCGGCCCAGACCTGCCGGCTGCCCAGCACGTGGTACAGCGTCCCGTCGTCGGCCCGGGGCGCCCGGTCGACCAACCAGCCCAGCTGGGCATCCAGCGCGGCGGCGTAGCGCGGTTCGCCGGTGACGGCTGCGGCGTGCCGCACCGCCTCGCCGCAGGCGGCGCCGTTGACCGCGCCGTCCTCGCCGACGTCCCCCAGCCGACCGTCGGCGTGCTGCCGGGTCACCGCCGCGTGGGCGAGCAGCACGACCAGCTCGTCCCGGCCCAGGTCGAGCAGCGCCTGCGCCGCGACGCCCTGCTCCCAGGACTGCCGCTGGGTGGCCAGCAGCGCGGTCAACACCCGTTCGGTCCGGTCGTCCGGCCCCACCGTCGCCTCCTCGCCCGGGAAGGTTCACCCGGCGGGGGTGAGCCGGCCTCACCCCCGCCGCTGCGAGCCTGCCAGATACGAGGGAGGCCTTGATGAGCAGCACCGTGGACGAGCACCTGCGGCGGCTCGGTTCCGGCCGCCGGTCCGACCTGCCCGAGACCACGGCCGGCACCGTGCGACTCGACGCCCGGGACGGGGCGCAAACCGAACACTGGTACCTGACCATCGCCGACCAGCACATCCAGGTCAGCCGATCGGTGGACGACGCCGACCTGGTGGTCCGCGCCGAACGGCAGGTCTTCGACCGGATCGCCGGCGGACAGCTGCACCTGGCGGCGGCGCTGCTACGCAACGAGCTGACGGTACGCGGCGACATGCGGCTGCTGATGATGCTGCGGCGCGTCTTCCCCGGGCCGCCCGACGCGCGACATCCCCGGCAGGCCGCCGCCGCGCGGGGCGGCCGGCCGTGAGGCAGGAACGGGTGGCCGTGATCGCGGGCAACACCTTCGCGATCGGCGACGCGCAGGGCGACATGGAAGCGGACCCCGGCGAACCCTTCGGTCTGTTCTCCTTCGACACCCGGTTCCTGTCCCGGTGGGTGCTCACCGTCGACGGTGAACGGCTGGGAACGCTGTCCCGGGACGACCTCACCCACTTCGAGACCCGCTTCGTGCTGGTGCCGGGCACCGCCAGCCACTACGTCGACGCCGACGTGTCGGTGATCCGGCACCGGTCCGTCGAGGACGCGTTCAGCGAGCAGCTCATCGTGCTCAACCACGCCGCCGAACCGGCCGACCTGACCGTCCGGATCGGGATCGGCGTCGACTTCGCCGACACCTCGGAGATCGCCCAGCCGCGCCCCCGGTCCGTCGTGGTCAACCCGGACCCGGCCCGGGGCGTGCTCCGGCTGCGGTACGAGCGGGAACGGTTCGTCCGGGAGACGACGGTGGCGAGCAGCGCGCCGGTCGAGGTGGACGACACGGGGATGACCTTCCGGATCCGGGTGGAGCCGAACGGGCAGTGGCGCACCGACCTGCGGGTGACCATGACGATCGGCGGCGAGGGCGGGCGCGACCTGCGGGAGAGCCTGCAGTCGCACCGGCACCAGGTCCGCCGGGAGATGCGCGAGGACCTGCGGGACTGGCGGGAGGCCGCCCCCCGGCTGATCGCCGAGCGCCCCGCCGTGACGGAGCTGTACGAGCGCTGCCTAGCCGACCTGGCCGCGCTGCGGTACGTACCGCTGGCCTACACCGGGCGGATCCCGGTGGCCGGCCTGCCCTGGGCGATGGCGCTCTACGGACGGGACAGCCTGCTCACCTGTCTGCAGACCCTGCCGTTCACCCCCGAGTTGGCCCCGCGCACGTTGCGCATGCTCGCCCTGCTCCAGGGCGGGCAACTCGACGACGAGCACGAGGAGGAACCGGGCAAGATCCTGGCCGAGCTGCGCTACGGGGAGGCCGCCGCGTTCGGCGAGAAGCCGACCGCCCTCTACTACGGCGCGGCGGACACCACCCCGCTGTTCGTCGTGCTCCTGGACGAGTACGAGCGGTGGTCCGGGGACACGGTGCTGGTCCGCCAGCTGCGCCACCCGGCCCGGATGGCGCTGGACTGGATCGACGAGTACGCGAACCTCACCGGCGACGGATACCTGCGCTACCAGCGCCGCAACGACCGGCACGGCACGGCCAACCAGTGCTGGAAGGACTCCACCGGGGCGATCGTCGACCGGCACGGCCGCGAGCCCGGGTTCCCCCGGGCCACCTGTGAACTCCAGGGCTACGCCTACGACGCGAAGCGGCGCGGCGCCCGCCTGGCCCGCGAGGTCTGGGGCGATCCGGCGTACGCCGACCGCCTGGAACGCGAGGCGGCGGCACTGAAGAGCCGCTTCGACGCCGACTTCTGGTTGCCGGACCGGGGTTACTACGCGCTGGCGCTCGGGCCGGACGGCGAGCCGGTGGACGCCCTCACCTCGAACATCGGCCACCTGATGTGGAGCGGCATCGTCCCCGACCACCGGGCCGGCGCGCTCGCCGACCACCTCGCCGGACCGGACCTGTTCTCCGGGTGGGGCGTGCGCACGTACGCCGCCGGGCAGCGTCCGTACAACCCGGTCGGCTCACACCTGGGTGCGGTCTGGCCGTCGGACAACGCGCTGGCGGTGGCCGGCCTGCGCCGGTACGGCTGCGACCCGCAGGCCGCCCGGATCGCGGACGGGATGCTCGCCATGGCGTGCACCCTCGGCGGGCCGGTGCCCGAGGTGATCGCCGGTTACCCCCGCGCGCAGACCGCCTACCCCGTCCAGCTGCCGGTCGCCGGCCGGCCGCAGTCGTGGTCGTCCGGGGCGCTGCTGATGCTGCTCGGCAGCCTGCTCGGTCTCGCGCCGTGCGGGGAGAACCTGCTGGTCAACCCGGCGCTGCCGGAAGGTTTCGGTCGGGTCGAGCTGCTCGACGTGCCGGGTCGCTGGGGGCACGCCGACGCGTACGGCCGGGACCGGGCCACCGACGGCCGGTCTCGGCGGAGCCCGCTGCGCTGACCCGCCGGGCCAGACCGCTGTCCACCCCGACGAACACCAGGCCGAGCAGCCAGAACGCCACCGCGAAGAACACCGCGCTGATCCCGACGCCCTGGTAACCCAGCTCGCCGGCGTCGAGGAACGGGTACGGGTAGCGCCGCACCACCAGCCCCCGCAGCAGCGCGAAACCGAGGTAGCCGAGCGGGAAGGCCAGCCACCACATCGCGTACCGGGGACGCAACCGGCCCCGCCGGTCGAACAGCGCCCAGTCCGCCACCGCCAGCAGCGGTACCACCGTGTGCAGGAACTGGTTGCCCAGCGCCTCGCCGAGCGCGCGGTCCGGTTGCGGCATCGCGAACGGGCTCGCCGGGTTGGCCAGCACCAGGTGGTAGACCACACCGGTGATGGTGATGTAGAGGGTGACCGCGCCCTTGAGCGCCGACGGCGGCTCGGGGCGGTCCCGCCAGGCCAGCCAGCCGGCGTACGCGGCGAAGAGCCCGACGGCGACGTTGCTCTGGATGGTGAAGTAGGGCAGCAGCCCGGTGACCGTGGCCGGTCCGAGCGCGGTGAGCACGATCCCGGCCACCACGCTGAGGACGATCGTCAGGCGGAACCCGACCGCCGCTCGTCGACGCAGCAGACTCATCGGGGCAAGCTACCAGCCGGGACCGGCGGGATCACCGGGCCCGGGTGCCGGCCGCGGTCACCAGCCCCGGGTCCCCGGACCGCCCTTGAACGGGCCGACGACGTCACTGGTGATCCAGCCGCCGTAGAAGTCCCCGGGCTGCACCTCGACCCGTTCCCCGTCCACCCGGCACTCGTCCACCCGGCCCGGGTAGAACGCCAGGGCGCCGGCGAGCGCCGCGTACGCCCCGGTCGGCCGCTCGTACGACCAGGCGGCCTCGCGGACCCGGACGTCACCCGTCACCAGGTCCCAGTAGCTGGCCTCGCCTTTCCACTCGCAGAACGTCCGGCCGGGGGCCGGCTCGAGTGCCGCCCGCAGGTCGGCGCGCGGGACGTAGTAGACCGGCGGGTGGGAGGTCTCCAGGACCCGCCAGCAGCGGTCGCTGTCCGCCACGGTCGTCCCGGCGTGCCGCACCGTGATCCGTCGGGTGGTGCGTTCCAGCCGGGGCGGGCGGGGATAGTCCCAGACGGATTCCACCACCCCACGCTACCCCCGGCCGGTGCGGTCGGCCTCCGGCCCGGCCGGATCGTCGCCCGGCGTCAGATCCGTCCCACCACCGCATCGCCGCCGGGCGGCTCGTCCGGGTCGGCGGTCCGGCGGGCGGTGCCGGGTGCGGACGGGACGCTGCGCGGCGTGGCCGGACGCCCGGTGTGCGACGGGAGGCCGGTCGGCACCCCGGGACGGTGTGTCGACCCGGTGCCGGACCGGTCGGCGGGAGGATCGGTGGCACGGTCGCCGGGCCGGGCGGTGGACGCGTCCGGCCCGGCCGAGGCGGTCAGCACCCGGTCGCAGTAACCGGGCACCCGTTCCCGGCCGCCGGCGGCGCCGACCAGGTCACCGAAGACCGGGTTGTCCAGCGGGCGGCCGGGATCGCCCCCGGCGTCCGCCCGGTACGCCCGGCACAGCCCGGCCAGCGAGGCCGCCCGGGTCGGCCGGTCGCCCGGCGCCGGAGTGCCGGACCCGGTGTCCGGATCGGCGGTGGGGGAGGCACCGGGCGCGCCCGGATCGGTGGCCGACGGCGCGGTGGTGGGTGCCGGAGGGCGCAGCGGGTGCGGCAGGTCGCCTCCGGCGGCGGCGAACGCCACCCCGCCGGAGGCCGCGACGAGCACGCCGGCCCACGCGGCCCGGACGGTGGCGCGGCCCCGCCGGCGGCGCGCGGGCAGGGCGAGCGGGGAACCCGAGCGCGCCCGGCGGTATGCCTGGAGCGCGGCGTTCTCGCCGGCCAGCTCCTCGTCCCGAGGAGCGGCCCGGATCGCCGACAGGAGCACCACGAGGGACCGTGGTCCGTCCGGGTGATCGTCGATCGGACTGCCGAGCAGCCGCTCGGCGGTCTCCTGGTCCATCCGGTGTGCGCTCATCTCGTGTCGATCAGCGCCACCGGGGCAGCGGACGTCACATCGGCCCGCCCGCCGGCTGGCCCGCGCCGGACGTCACCTCCGGCCGGTCGCCCGACCCGCCCGCCGTCGCCGGGCCCGGTCGGGCGACTCAGCCCATCGTCTTCGCCCCGTCGATGCTCTCCCGGAGGATGTCGGCGTGCCCGGCGTGCTGCGCCGTCTCGGCGATCATGTGCAGCACCACCCGGCGGACCGTCCAGCTCGTGCCGGGCTCGAACCAGGGCGCCTCGGGCAGCGGGTGCGCGGTGTCCAGGTCGAGCGTGCCGAGCAGCGCGTCGGTGTCCGAGGCGACCCGGTCGAAATCGGCCAGCAGGCCGGCGAGGGTCTCGCCCTCGGCCATCCGGAACTGGCCGGTCCAGTCGATCGGCTCGGCGTTCATCGCCTCGGCGCCGCCGACGGCGAAGCGCGCCCACCGCTTCTCGACGTTCGTCACGTGCTTGATCAGGCCGCCGAGGCACAGCTCGCTGGCCGTGCTGCGGGTCGCCGCCTGCGCGTCGGTGAGCCCGTCGGTGGTCTGCCGGAGGAACGCGCGGTGCTTGCGCAACGTCTGCAGCAGGTCGGCGCGCTCACCGGTCGTCACCGAATCAGAAACGGTCATCGGAGGTCCCTCTCACCCGTCATCGAGAACCCCCTGAGGATAGGAAGACCCCCCGACAGTTCCGGTGCACGAGTTGCCGAATGTCCGGTTCGGCGGTCCACTGAACCACATGGGTGTGATTAAGGTGGGCACGTCCTCCTGGGCCGACCAGATGCTGCTGCGCTCCGGGTGGTACCCGCGCTCGGCCGGCACCCCGGCCGCCCGGCTCGACTGGTACGCGCGGCACTTCCCGATGGTCGAGGTGGACACCTCCTACTACGCGGTGCCGCTGCCGGAGACGACGCAGGGCTGGGTCGACGCCACCCCGGAGGGCTTCACCTTCGACGTGAAGGCGTTCCGCCTCTTCACCGGCCATCCGACCCCGGTAGCCGCCCTGCCGCGGGACCTGCGGCCGGCCGGCGGACCGGAGCGCATCCGCCGCCGGGAGCTGCCCGCGCCCGCGTACGACGAGCTGTGGGCCCGGTTCCGCGCGGCGCTGGAGCCGCTCGCGGCGGCCGACCGGCTCGGCGCCGTGCTCCTGCAGTTCCCGCCGTGGCTCACCCGCTCCGAGGCCGCCCGGCGGCGCATCGCGGAGCTGGCCGGACGCTGCCGGCCGTGGCGGGTGGCGGTGGAGCTGCGGCACGGGTCCTGGTTCGACGGCTCGGCGGCGCTGGAGACCCTGGCCTTCCTGCGCGACCACGACCTGTCCCACGTCGGCGTGGACATGCCGCAGGGGCATCCCTCGTCGGTGCCGCCGATCATGGTGCCCACCGCCGGCCTGACCGTGGTCCGCTTCCACGGGCACAGCACCGCCTGGGAGACCGGTGACAAGCAGGAGAAGTTCCGCTACGCCTACGGCGAGCAGGAGCTGCGCCGCTGGGCGGAGCTGCTCTCCGACCTGGCCGGGCAGAGCGACGAGTTGCACGTGCTGTTCAACAACTGCTGCGGCGACCAGGCCCAGCGCGACGCCGAGAGCCTGGCCCGCCTGCTCGACGTGCGACCGGTGGGGGAGCGCGGGCCGGCGCCGGCCCGCGCCACGTCCTGACGCCGGTCCGCGGCGCGCCGACGCCGGCGGTCCGCCGGGTGGGCGGGTCCGCCGGCGTCGGGCCACCGGAGCGGGATCAGCCGGTGGTGGCGTTCAGCGCCGGCAGGTAGCCGGCGGAGTGGCCGCTGGCGTTCGGGTGGTACGACTCGACGATCGGCCAGGTGGTCCCGTTGATCCACGGGCTGGCGGCGCAGACGCCGTGCCCGGCGAACCGGCCGCGTACGTCGACGTAGGTGAAGCCGGCGGCGCCGGCCCGGGCGGAGATGACGTTCGACATGGTGTCCGAGCCGCCGTTGAGCAGTCCGCGCTTGTACGCGCTGATGCTGCCGAAGCCGCAGCTGCCCAGCTCGAACAGGCGCGGGTAGCCGAGCACCACCACCCGGGCGTTGGGTGCCCGGTTGCGGATGGCCGCGTACGTCTCGTTCAGCCGGCCGGGGAGCGTGTTCGTGATGTAGGACGTCGCGGTGTTCACCGCGCTCGCGCAGCTGCTGTCGCTGCCCAGCCGGCAGGTGGTCACCACGTCGGCGAAGCCGGCGTCGTTGCCGCCGACGGAGATGGTCACCAGGTCGGTGCCGGAGTTCAGCGCGCCGAGCTGGCCGCTGAGCACCTCCCGGGTGGTGGCGCCGGAGCAGGCGACGAACTGGAAGGTGGCCACGGTGTGGGTGTTGGCCCACAGCCGCGGGTACGCCTGGGGCCCGCGCCGGCAGGAGCCGCTGGTCCCGTCGTAGTTGTTGGTGCCGACGCCCGAGGAGTACGAGTCGCCGAGGGCGGCGTAGTCGGTGCCGGCGGCGGCGGCCGGGGTGGCGGTGAGGGTGGTCGCGAGCAGGACGCCGGCGGCCAGGCTGCCGAGGGTGGGGAACAGCCGTAGACGCATTCAGGACCTCCGATGGGGTGGGAGGTCCTTGTCGTAACATGTTCTCTACCGACCGGTAACAATGTCCGACCGGGTTTCGACGTCGGGTGCGAAAGTGGGTACCCGGGGGTTGCCGAACGACCATCGCATCGACAAAGGTGGATGTGTATGTCCGGTCGCTGGTCGTCGGCACACGACGAACGACCGCGAGCGCCCCGAAGGGCACTCGCGGTCGTGATCGGTCGGTCCGCCGGTCCGGGCCGGCAGAGTTATCAGGCGGGTCAGTCCCGGCTCAGCGGCTGGACGAGGCCATCTTCCGGCCGACGGCGCCCAGGGCCGCCATCTTGCCCATCTTCCGCGTCCCCCGCGCCGAGCCCATCGAGCCGCCGCGGGCGAGCATCCCCCGGAAGACCTGCCCCGGCTTCTGCTGCTCACCCATGTACGCGGTGACCACGATCAGCGCGCCGGTCAGCGCCGGGATCGCCCACTGGAGCATCCTCATCTGCCGTTGGCAGGACGCCACGTTCGACGGCGTCTGGTGGTTCGGCTCGGTGATCCCCTCGACCGGCGGGTTGCCGGCCTTCTCCAGTCGCATGCCGAGCAGGCGACTGTAGCCGGTGACCGCCAGCGCGCCGACCGTCAGCGCGGTCTTCAACGTACTGGTCCTCGCCACCCCCGCCTGGGAGAGCACCCGGGGGCTCTCGGTCACCAGCTCCCCGACGGCCCCCGCCAGGTGGGCGCCGATGGCCGCCGCGTTGACCGGGGTCCACCGGGCCCAGCCCGCCGAGGCGACCGGCAGGCGCTGAGTCGAGTCGTTGATCTGTGCCGCCGCGCCGTTGACGCCGAAAGCCCCCATCAGCGAGCCTCCGAACCAGGCCGCCAGGCCCAGATCGTGCATCGAGCGCAGTGCGGTGTGCCGTTCGGACATCTGATCCCCTTCCACCGTGTCGGGCGGTGCGGCTTACCCACCGCCCGACCGGCTAATCCCGGCCCGCACCAGGCGATACGCCGCGTCCTCCCCGGATCCGCCCAGGCTCGGCCGGACCCGCACCGGCCCGACGCGGGGCGCTCACCGCCCGACGGCGAAGCGGGCCACCCGGCGCGCCAGCGGCGCGCCGGCGCGTACCCAGGTGAAGTGGTCCATCCGGGCGCCGGACTGCGCCTCGGTGTAGTGCTCGCGCGCGACGGGCGCCGCGACCAGCTTCGCGCAGAGGTGGTCGAGGGTCGCGTGCGGCGTGTACTGGTCGTGGTCCACGCTGACCGCGAGGACCGGGGTGCGGATCCGGCGTACCGCGGCCTCGGTGTCCACCCCGTCCAGGCGCGGGAAACGGCCGGTGCGCGCGGTGTGCGCCCAGTCCCGGATCACCCCGCGCGCCTGCCGGCCGCCGAAACCCCAGCCGGGCCAGACCCCGAGCAGCCGGGACACCGCCGCGATCCCCTGGGTGTACGGCAGGACCCCGTACCCGCGCAGGCCGGGGTAGCGGCGCCACCAGGGCAGGCCGACCGCGACCAGGGCCAGGCCGTCCACGTCGTGTCCCTCCCGCAGCGCCAGGTGCAGCACCGACGCCTGGCCGCCGAGGGAGTGCCCGAGCAGGATCGTCCGGCGCCCGTCGCGCAACGGCTTCAGCGCGGCGAGCACCGCGCCGATGTCGTCGACGAGTTCGGCGTAGCCGTACCGGCAGCCCCGGCTCGGGGTCGGCGTGCTCTCCCCGGTGCCCCGCAGGTCGGCCACGGCCACGGCCAGGCCGGCGTCGCGCAGCGCGGCGGCGAACGGCCGGTAGTAGCGCGCCCGGACCCCCATCGCCGGCACGATCAGCACCACCGGGGCGTCGGGCACGCCGTCCGGCTCCGGGTACACCTGGAGGCCGATCCGGGCCCCGTCGACCTCGACGAACTCCTGCCGGTAATCCACCGTCGCGTTCACCGACCCAGGCTACGACCCGTACCTACCGGCGGGTAACCAGCGGTGACCGCCGTCACCCGGCGGAGCGTGCGGGCTCTGCCCGCCGTCGGTCAGGCCACCGCCGGGACCGGCCGGGCGGCGGTGCCGATCGCGGCGTAGACGGCACCCAACTGCTCGGCGCACCGCTTCCAGGAGTACCGGATGCGGATCCGGTCCAGCGCGGCGGTCGCGTACGCGAACCGGCGCACCCGGTCGGCGAGCAGCCGGCGGACGGCGGCACCGAGGGCCCGCGGGTCGCGCGGCGGCACCAGGTCCCCGGTCAGCCCGTGCACCACCGAGTCGCCGACGCCACCGACGTCGGTGCCGACCACCGGTACGCCGCACGCCATCGCCTCCAGCGCCCGCGCGCCGGACGGGTCGTACCAGCCGGCGCTGACCAGCAGGTCCGCCGAGCGGTACCAGGCGCCCAACTGCCGGCGGGGAACCGCACCGACGAGCTTCACCCGGTCGGCGACCCCGCACGACTCGGCCAGGGCGGTCAACCGGCGGGCGAATCCGTCCGCGGGCAGCAGGTCGGCCGGTGGGCCGCCGACCACCACGCACTCGGCCTCCGGTACGCCGGGCAACGCCCGCACCACGTCCTGCAGGCCGGTGCGCTCCACCATCGGGCCGACGGTGATGATCCGGGGTCGGGCCTTCTCGCGCGGGACCACCGGCCCGTCCGGGCGGAACAGCTCCTGGTCGACCCCGGAGGGGACCAGCGCCATCCGGGACCGGGGCACACCCAGCCGCAGCAGTTCGCCGACCTCGTCCTGGCACTGCACCACCACCCGGTCGACCGCCCGGCCCAACGCCCGCTCGTACCCGATCCGTCCCGGCGGACCGGCGTCCCGGGCGCCCTGGTGGCGCTTCCCGAAGCTGCCCAACCCGTGGTAGGTCAGCACCACCGGCACCCCGGTCCGCCGCCCCGCGTGCACGGTGGCCAGGCCACTCAGCCAGAAGTGCGCGTGCGCCACGTCCGGCGTCCAGCCGCCGGTGTGCCACTGACCGGCCAGCCAGCGGCCGAACTCGCCCATGTACGGCAGCAGCTCGTCCCTCGGCACCCGCACCGCCGGGCCGGCCGGCACGTGGCACACCTGGTAACCGTCGGCGGCGACGACGTCCGGCAGGGCGGTGGAGTCGCGGCGGGTGTAGACCCGCACGTCGTGTCCCTCGCCGGCCAGCGCCGCCGCCAGGTCCGCCACATGGGTGTGCTGCTCGCCCAGGTGCTGCTCGCCGATGCGCGGCTCGCCGAGGACGACGAGTGGACTGGCGTGCTCCGAGATCATCGCGATGCGCATGCTTCCTCCTCGATCAGCCGGTCCTGGTCGGCGAGGAACCGGTCGAGCCCGGATCCGGCGGCGACGCCGGGACCCGCTTGACGAGGTCCCTACCCTCGACCTGCCCGCCTAACCGGCGGAGCGCCGACTTCTCCGACGGCCGATTCGGTCCCTTGTGGAGCCTCGGTGACCACCGGGTCACCGCTGGTCACCGGCCGGTGACGGTGGGCCGTCCCGAGTAGGCTGCGGGTGTCGTGCACCCGAGTGTGGAGGGGCCGGATGACGCGGTCGAAGGTTTCCCGTCCGATGTTCGCGCGGATGTACCCGGGCGCCACCGACGCGATGGACCGGGCCGGCGTGGCCGCGTACCGGCGTCGGCTGGTCGCCGGCCTGACCGGCGAGGTGGTGGAGGTGGGCGCGGGCAACGGCCGCGTGTTCACGCACTATCCGCCGACGGTGACCCACGTGCTGGCCGTGGAACCGGAACCGCGACTGCGGGCGGCGGCTTCGTCGGCGGCGGCCGGGGCCCCGGTCCCGGTCACCGTGACCGACGGTCTCGCCGAGGCGCTTCCGGTGGCCGACGGCGGGGCCGACGCCGTGGTGTTCTCCCTGGTGCTCTGCTCGGTAACGGACCAGGCCGCCGCGCTGCGCGAGGCCCGTCGGGTGCTGCGGCCGGGTGGTCAGGTGCGCTTCTTCGAGCACGTACGCGCGCAGACGCCCGGCCTGCGCCGGGCGCAACGGGTGGTCGACGCGACCCTGTGGCCGCTGGTCTGCGGCGGCTGTCACACCGGCCGGGACACAGTGGCCGCGATCCGTGCCGCCGGCTTCACGATCACCGACCTGGACCGCTTCCCCTTCCCGGCCACCGCGATCCCGCTCCCCGCCACCCCCCACATCCTCGGCACCGCCCACCCCTGACCCTGCCCCCTGACCCTGCCCCCCTTACCGCCCCCTGCTCCCCGCGATCTTGCACTTTCGGTCGCCGTGACGTCGCTTTCGCGGCTTTCGCCCCGACACAAAGTGCAAGATCGCGGGGGTGGGGGTGGGGGGTGGGGGCTAGGAGATGGTGATGGTGCCGGTGGGGGTGCGGGTGCAGGTGACGTCGCGGGCGGCGGTGGTGGCGGCGCCGGCCAGGCACTGGCCGAGGACCTGGTGGCCGGCGGCGTTCGGGTGCCACGACTCCTGGCAGGTCTGGAAGTACGTCGCGCAGGTGTTCGCGATCTTCTGGATGGCGATCTTGTCCTTGCCGGAGAGGCTGGTCACCACGGTGCCGTTGGGCGGGCTGTCCTGGAGGCGGATCGGCGTGGCCAGGGTGCCGGTCGGGCTGGTCGCCGACTCGCAGAGCCGGGCACCGTCGAAGGCGCGCTGCACGTTGAGGTAGACCAGGTCGGCGCCGGGGAACTCGGCGGCGAGGGTGTCCCGGCCGGACTTCACGATGCTGCCCAGGCCCTGCGAGAAGCGGTGCCCGGGCAGCAGGCTGGCCCGGTGGATCGGGCAGCCGCCGGCGTACCGTTCGGCGCCGAGGTCACGGAACTTGTCCCGGGTGTCGTCCCGGCCGTCCTCGGTGTGGAACTTCGGGTCCAGGTCGAACGGCAGCGGGTTGGTGTAGTCCTGGAAGACGACCCGGTGCTGACCGTCGGCGTCGATCTCGCGCAGCGTGGTGAGGATCTGCCGTACCGCGGCGGTGGTCTCCGCGGTCGCGGCGCTGATCTGCGCGGCGGTGGCCAGGTCGGCGTCGGAGCAGGGCTGCTGCGGCACCGGCCCGTTCAGGTAGGCCCAGAACTCCCACCAGCCGGTCCACGCGTCGGCGATGAACCGGTTGGCGCACTTCTCCGCGACGCTGCCGAAGGTGAACGAGCTGTTGTTCGAGCCGAGCCCGATCAGCACCAGATCGATGTCGTGGCTCTGGCCGACGGCGCGGAGCTGGGCGAGTTGCGCGGCGACCTGACGACCGTTGGCCCGCGCCGAGGAGGCGGCGGCGATGTCGTGCGGCTGGCCGCCGGAGCAGGCCAGGTTGAACCGGTCCTGGATGCCCGGCAGGCTCGCCCGGTGCAGGGACGCGTTGGCCGACCGGTGGCAGAAGAACGCGTTGTTGTTCGGCGCGGTCCAGCCCGGGAAGCCCTGCGCGACGCCGTTGACGTCGACCACCGGGGCGTACGCGCCGGCGCCCTCACCGCTGATGAAGCTGTCGCCGAGCGCCACCGCGGCGGTGGGTGGCGCCGCCGTCGCCGGCCCGGACAGGCCGACGGCGGTGGTGAGCGCGGCGGTGGCCACGGCGAGCACCGCCGCCGCGGCGGTACGACGGAATCTGGACATGACGTCCCCCAACTGTCCATCGAAACGTGAAAGATCCTCCGAGAGCGCGATCAGATCACTTTCGCGTGACGGACGTCAATGGCCCGTAACAGGTTCGTTCGGTGATTGCCGCACCGGAACGCCGCCCGCGTCGCCAGCGGGCGACGGGGCGTACCGGAAGGGCTTCGGGGTGTGGCGACGTCAGTCGGTGCGCGGGGTGTCGCCGCCGACGGTGCCCGACCGGCCGAGGATCGCCGCGAGACCGCGGGCGTAGAGGTCACCGGGAACGCCTTCGGGGTCGATCAGGTGTTGGAAGGCGATGCCGATGTCGAGCGCGGTCATCAGGGTCGCGAGCTGCTCGACCGGAATCGGCGGGTCGCTGCCGGACCGGTCGGTGATTTCGCGGGCGTTGCCGTCGCGGACGGTGCGTAGCCAGTGCGCCATGTCCGCACGGGCCGCCGGGGTCCGCATGCCGTAGAGCCAGAACTCGACGAGCGCCATGGCGAACCGGCGCGTCTCCGGCTGGGCGAGCGCCAGTTCGTAGGTGTCGCCCAGGTGGGAGAGCCAGCCGACGGTGGAGGTTGCGGGGTTCGTGTCGGCGGCCCGGGCGTCGGTCCTGCGGCGTTCGAGGATGGCCCTCAGCAGGCCGGTCTTGCCGTCGAAGTTGGCGTAGATGGCGCCCTTGGTCAGTCCCGCCTCGGCGGCCACCTCGTCCAGCGAGGTCTGATGGATCCCCCGTTCGGCGAACAGGCTCTCGGCCGCGTCGAGCAGGCGCTGGCGGGTCCGCTGCTGTTGCTGTGCCCGGGTCAGTCGCTCACCCATGCCGTGATCCTTCCACACCCGGCCCGACCTCTTGACATACCAGGCGGTATCCAGATACTAAACGGTATGCGAAACTCGACGGGCCGCGGGAGGGCGTGATGCTGCTCCGGGTCGACAACCTGACCAAGATCTACGGGCGTGGGGCGCGCGCCAACGACGACCTCTCGCTCCAGGTGGGCGAGGGTGAGGTTCTCGGTCTGCTCGGGCACAACGGGGCCGGGAAGACCACCCTGCTCAACCAGGTCGCCGGCCTGGCCCGGCCGACGAGCGGCACGATCGTCCTCGACGGCCGCGACCCCGTCGCCGACCCGGCGTACGCCCGCCGCGTGTGCGCCCTCCAACTCCAGGCCCAGGCGCCGCTGACCGGCGTCACGCCCAGACAGGCCATCGACATGCTCGGCCGCATCCGGGGCGGCCGGCGCCAACGGGTACGCGAACGCACCGGGCAGTTGCTGGCCGCCCTCGACATCACCGAGTGGGCGGACACGCCGGGCGAGAAACTCTCCGGCGGCGTCCGCCGGCTCACCGCCTTCTGCATGGCGGTGGTGGAGCCCGGTCGCCTGGTCATGCTCGACGAACCCACCAACGACGTCGATCCGGTGCGCCGCCGGCTGATCTGGCAGCAGGTCCGTCAGCTCGCCGCCGACGGCTGCGCGGTCGTCGTGGTCACCCACAACGTCACCGAGGCCGAGCGCAGCGTCGACCGGGTCGTGGTGCTCGACCACGGCCGGGTCGCCACCACCGGCACGCCGGTCGAGCTGCGCCGCCGGGCCTCCGGCGACCTCCGGCTGGAACTGACGCTGACCCCCGGTGTCGCCGCACCGGAGCCACCCTCCTGGGCGACCCGCACCACCGTGCGCGGCCAGCACATGGTCATCTCCGTCGCCTCGGCCGGGGCGCCGCAGGCGATCGCGTGGGCGCAGCACCTGCACGCCAGCGAGTCAGTCGCCCAGTTCGTGCTCAACCCGATCAGCCTGGAAGAGATCTACGTCGGCCTGACCGGCACCTCCGAGGAGGACCACGATGCGGCACTGGCTGCGTAGCTACCTACTGCTCCTGCGCTGGCACACGATCCGGCTCAGATACCTGCTCCCGCTCATGCTCGTCATCCAGACGCTGCTGGCGGTCGGCATCGTGGTGGGCTTCTCGTTCCTGCTGCCCACCATCGACGACGCGACCGCGCTCTACCTGGCCACCGGTGCGCCCACCCTCGGTCTGATCACCGTCGGCATGGTGCTCGCCCCACAGATGGTGGCCCAGGCCAAGACCGAGGGGACCTTCGACTACCACCGGACGCTTCCGGTGCCCCGCTCGGCGCTCCTGGCCGCGGACGTCACCACCTGGTTCGCGACCTCGCTGCCCGGCCTGGCCCTGGCGCTGTTCACCGCCACGCTCCGCTTCGACCTCGACCTCGACGTCAGCCCGCTCGTCGTACCGGCGATCCTGCTCGTCGCGCTGACCGCCACCGCCATCGGCTACGCCATCTCCTACGCGGTCCCGCCGGCCGTGGCCAACCTGGCCGCACAGGTGATCGTCTTCGTCGCGCTGATGTTCTCCCCGATCAACTTTCCCGCCGACCGGCTGCCCGGCTGGCTCCAGGCGGTGCACCAGGTACTGCCCTTCCAGCACATGGCCGAGGCCATCCGCGGCACCCTGGTCGCCGGTGCCGCCGGGTTGGACGCCGTCCCCTTCGCCGTCCTCGCCGTCTGGTGCGCCCTCGGCCTCACCGTCACCCTGCGGGTGATGACCCGGCGAAGCTGATCGCTCCGGGCACCCCGACGGGCGGGCCGGCTCAGCCGGCGTGACGGAACTCGGCGCGCCAGCGGCGTACGCCCTCGGCGTCCTGAAAGCCCTCGACCCGGACCGGCCGGAGCCCGCCGGCGGCGAACGCGTCGACCTCGGCGCGGGTCAGCGGCCACGGCGGGCCCGCCGGGACCCCGCCCTCGTCCCGGCCGACGGCGATCACCAGCAGCGTGCCGCCCGGCGCGACCAACCCGCCCACGGCGGCGATCGCGGCTGGGCGCAGATCCGGCGGCAACGCCTGGACGGTCATGCTCTCCACCACCAGGTCGAAGGCGTGCCGCCACCCGGCCGGCAGGTCGAACAGGTCGGCGGCCCGGTAGTCGACCGCCGAGCCGGGGTGCCGCTGCCGGGCGGCGGCCACGGCGGTGGGGGAGACGTCGAATGCGGTCGTGGCGAAGCCCAGGCCGACGACGTGCTCGGCGTCCCGGCCGTAGCCGCAGCCGACCACCACCGCCCGCCGGCCGGCTCCGGTGACCCGGTGGCCCTCGGTCCAGTCCACCAGCAGGCCGTGCGGCGCGGTGCGCTCCCAGGGCACCACCGCGGCGCCGCGCGCCGCCTCCGCGTAGAGCCGGTCGAACCAGCCGGTCGGGTCTCCGGCGGCCAGCGACTCCGCCGCGAGCCGGTCGGCGTCCGCCTCGCTCATGCCTGCCCCCTCGCCTGTGGATCGTGCCCCGGGCGGGGCACGCGACCCGGTCACGGTAGCGGTCACCACCGACGGCCTCGGCCGGTCACCCGGGGCTCCGGCCGGGAATCGGTTCGGGCCGTCGTCGGTTGCGCTGGGATGCGGCGGGTCGAACGGGCGTTCACGGCGTTGTCGGGGCGTGCGGCTAGGCTCGCTGCGGCGTGCCCCGCCGGCCACACCCGCCGGTGCGGGGCAGCGCACCGCCGAGACCGGGGAGCCGACCAGTTGACCGCAGAGCCTGAGACCCTTTACGGGGCCGACGACCTCACGCACCTCGAGGGGCTGGACGCCGTCCGCAAGCGGCCCGGCATGTACATCGGCTCCACCGACAGCCGTGGCGTGGGTCACCTCGTCAACGAGATCCTCGACAACTCCACCGACGAGGGTGTCGCCGGTCACGCCGCGACGATCACGGTGACGTTGCACGCCGACGGCTCCGTCCAGGTCGACGACGACGGTCGGGGCATCCCCACCGACGTGCACGCCAAGTCCGGCATCTCCGGCGTCGAGCTGGTGCTCACCCGGCTGCACGCCGGTGGCAAGTTCGGCGGCTCGGGCTATAAGACCTCCGGGGGCCTGCACGGCGTCGGCGCCTCCGCGGTCAACGCGCTCTCCCGGCGGTTCGACGTCACGGTCCGCCGGGCGGGCAAGGTCCACGCCATGTCGTTCCGGCACGGCGTCCCGGGGATCTTCGACGGCGACGGCCCCGAGGCTCCCTTCACCGCCGGCCCGGGCCTCCAGATCGTCGGCGCGATGAAGCGCGGCCAGCGCACCGGCACCTCGATCCGCTACTGGCACGACACCCGCTACTTCGAGACCGGCGCGACGCTCGACGTCGACGCCGTCCGGATGAAGCTGCGCAACACCGCCTTCCTGGTGCCCGGGGTGGACTACCGGCTGCGCGACGAGACCGTCGAGGAGCCCACCGAGGAGCGGTTCCACTACCCGAACGGCCTCACCGACATGGTGGAGTTCCTCGCGCCGGCCGGCGACCGGCCGGTCTCCGGCACCCTGCTGGTCACCGGCGAGGGCACCTACCGGGAGAACGCCGCCGACGCCAACGGCGTCATGCAGTCCAACGTGCAGCGCCGCGCCGAGGTCGAGGTGGCCTTCCGGTGGGGCACCGGCTACGAGCGCACCGTCGAGTGCTTCACCAACACCATCCGCAACGCCCACGGCGGCACGCACCGCAAGGGCTTCGAGCGGGCCCTGGCGCGCACCCTCGCCGACGCCGTCCGCAACACCCGCGGCCTGCTCAAGGCCAAGGAGGACGCGCCCACGCTGGACGACGTGCTGGAGGGCATGACCGCCGTGGTGCACGTGCGGATCCCGGAGCCGCAGTTCACCTCGCAGACCAAGGACGAGCTGTCCACCGCCGGCATCACCAAGGTGATCCAGTCGCAGGTGGAGCAGCACGTCAAGGCGTGGCTGGAGGACCGGCGCACCAAGGCCGAGGCCCGCACGGTGCTGCAGAAGATCGTCGACGCGGCCCGGGTCCGGTTGACCCAGAAGCAGCAGAAGGACGCCGCCCGCCGCAAGACCGCCCTGGAGGGCGCGGCGATGCCGGCCAAGCTGGTCGACTGCCGGGCGGCGGGCATCGAACGCAGCGAGCTGTTCATCGTGGAGGGCGACAGCGCCCTCGGCACCGGCCGACTTGCCCGGTCCTCGGAATACCAGGCGTTGCTGCCGATCCGCGGCAAGATCCTCAACGTGCAGAAGGCCAACCTCCAGCAGGTGCTGGACAACGCCGAGTGCGCCGCGATCGTGCAGGTGCTCGGCGCCGGTTCCGGCCGCACCTTCGACCTGGCGTCGATGCGGTACGGGCGGGTGCTCATCATGGCCGACGCCGACGTGGACGGGGCGCACATCCGGACCCTGCTGATCACGCTCTTCGCCCGTTACATGCGACCGTTGATCGAGGCCGGCCGGCTGTTCGCGGCCATGCCGCCCCTACACAAGATCACCACCAAGGGGCGCAACCCGCAGACGACCTACACCTACACCCAGGCCGAGATGGAGGCGACGGTCCGCAAGCTGGAGAAGGCCGGCAAGCAGATCGTCACCCCGATCCCGCGCTTCAAGGGGCTCGGCGAGATGGACGCCGACGAGCTGTGGGACACCACGATGAATCCGGCCACCCGGGCGGTCCGCCGGATCACCCTCGACGACGTCGACGCCGCCGAGCGGATCCTCGACCTGCTGATGGGGGAGAAGGTCGAGCCGCGCCGCAACTGGCTGATCGACTCCGCCGACCGGGTCGACCGGGAGGCGATCGACGCATGACGACCGCTGTCGTTCGAGGGGAAAGCTGAGCCATGGCACGCCGCAAGGAAACGAAGGTCGACCTCTCCGCGTTCGACCAGGCCGGCGCGCGGGTCTTCGACAACCCACTGGTCACCGAGGTCTCCGACTCCTACCTGGAGTACGCGTTCTCGGTCATCCACTCCCGCGCCCTGCCCGACGCCCGGGACGGCCTCAAGCCGGTGCACCGGCGCATCCTGTGGTCGATGCACGAACAGGGCCACCGCCCCGACCGGGGGCACGTGAAGTCCGCCCGCATCGTCGGGGATGTGATGGGCAAGTACCACCCGCACGGCGACACCGCGATCTACGACGCGATGGTGCGGCTGGCCCAGGACTTCTCCCTCAACGCGCCCCTCATCGACGGGCATGGAAATTTTGGGTCCCCAGACGATGGACCGGCCGCCGCGCGTTATACCGAGGCTCGGATGTCCCGCGAGGCGATGCTGCTCGTCGGCGAGCTGGGCGAGGACACCGTCGACGTCGAGCCCAACTACGACGGCTCGCTGACCCAGCCTGTCGTGCTGCCCGCCGCCTTCCCGAACCTGCTGGTCAACGGCGCGTCCGGGATCGCGGTCGGGATGGCCACCAACATGATCCCGCACAACCTGGGCGAGGTCGTCTCCGCCGCCCGCTGGCTGATCAACCACCCGGACGCCACGCTGGACCGGCTGATGGAGTTCGTGCCCGGCCCGGACCTGCCCACCGGTGGGCTGCTGCTCGGCCTCGACGAGGTGCGGCGGGCCTACGAGACCGGGCGCGGCGTGGTACGGATGCGCGGCCAGGTGGAGATCGGGCCGCTGGAGGGCAGCCGGGGCCGGCAGGCGATCACCGTCGTCGAACTGCCGTACGGCGTCGGCGCGGAGAAGGTCATCGCGGCGATCACCAACGAGGTCACCAAGACCAAGCGCCTCACCGGCATCGCCGACGTCAAGGACCTCACCGACCGGGAGAACGGCACCCGCCTGGTCATCGAGTGCAAGGTCGGCGTCAACCCGCAGGCGCTGCTCGCCGACCTCTACCGGCTCACCCCGCTGGAGCAGTCCTTCGGCGTGAACAACCTGGTGCTGGTCGACGGCCAGCCGCGCACCCTCGGGTTGAAGGACCTGCTGGAGGTCTTCCTCGCCCACCGCTACGAGGTGGTGACCCGGCGCAGCGCCTACCGCCGGCGCAGGCGCGAGGAGCGCCTGCACCTGGTCGACGGTCTGCTGATCGCGCTGCTGGACATCGACCGGGTGGTCAAGCTGATCCGGGCCAGCGAGGACGCGCAGGCCGCCAAGGACGGCCTGATGCAGAAGTTCTCGCTCTCCGAGATCCAGGCCACCTACATCCTGGACACGCCGCTGCGCCGGCTCACCAAGTACGACCGGATCGAGCTGGAGGCCGAGCAGGAGAAGCTGCGCGGTGAGATCGCCGAACTGTCCACGATCCTGGACGACGAGAAGGTGCTCCGGAAGGTCGTCTCCGACGAGTTGGCGGCGGTGGTGAAGCAGTTCGGCGCACCGCGCCGCACCACCCTGGTCGACGGCGACCTCAAGCAGGTCCTGGCCGCCTCCGCGCCGGCCGGCCCGCTGGAGGTCGCCGACGACCCGTGCCAGGTGATCCTCTCCGCGACCGGGCTGGTCGCCCGGACCGCGGCCGAGTCGGAGGAGACCGCCGAGGGGCGCCGCCGGCAGGGTCGGGTCAAGCACGACGCGGTACGCGCCGTCGCGCACTCCACCGCCCGGGGTCGGGTGCTGCTGGTGACCAGTGCCGGCCGGGCGTTCAAGGTCGACGTGCTGCCGCTGCCGGTGCTGCCCGAGCAGGCCGGCACGGTGTCGCTGCGCGGTGGCATGTCCGCCGCCGAACTGGTGCCGCTGGAGCCGGGCGAGACGGTGGTCGGTCTGGCGCCGCTCGGCGCGGGCGGCGAGGGCTCGCCGGGCCTGGCGCTGGGCACCCGGCAGGGCGTGGTCAAGGTGTGCGCCCCGGACTGGCCGGTACGCTCCGACGAGTTCGAGGTGATCGGCCTGCGCGAGGGTGACGAGGTGGTCGGGGCGACCTGGCTGACCGACGGCGCCGAGTCGCTCACCTTCGTCACCTCCGAGGCGTCCCTGCTCCGCTTCCCGGCCGGCGTCGTCCGCCCCCAGGGGCTGCGTGGCGGGGGCATGGCCGGGGTCAACCTGCCGGGCGACGCGCGGGTGGTGTTCTTCGGCGCGGTCCGCACCGACGACCCGACCCACGGTGAGCCGATGGTGGTCACCTCGACCGGCGCGACGGTGAAGGTGACGCCGTTCGCGGCGTACCCGGCGAAGGGGAGGGCGACCGGCGGCGTCCGCGCGCAGCGGTTCCTCAAGGGCGAGACCGACGTGGTCGCCGCCTGGGTCGGTCCGCGACCGGTCGGCGCGACGGGGAACGGCGACCCGGTGGAGCTGCCGGCGGCGGACCCGCGCCGGGACGGCTCCGGCTTCGCCGTCATGCTCGGCCCCACCGTGATCGGCCACCAGATCGACCGACCCTGACCCGTCCGGGGCTCCGCCCGGACGGTCAGGGTGCTGCGGAACCGGGGCCCCCGGCCTGTCTGTCCGGGGGCCGAGGGGCCGCCTACAATCGGGTGCGTTCCCGCTCTGTCGCCGTCGATGGCCCGTGTGCGCCGCGAAGCACACCCCCGATGTCCCTTTCAGACCACGGCGGAGTCGCCGTAGCGGCGTGAGCGCCGCCATCCGGGTGCGGCCGCGCCGCGAGGTGCGTGCCGCCCGCCGACCCCGCCCGCACCGCTGCTGGAATCACCTGGTCGCGGCCCCGCTGTGGCCGCTGCACGGCGCCAACCTCGGTACGCTGCTGCGCACCTGCGACGCCGTCGGCGCCTGCCTCGCGGTGCCGCCGTTCCGCTGGGTCGACGAGGCGGTGGCTCGGGGCAACACCCTTCGTCGTCCCGGTTGCGTGCACCGGATCGGTGACCCGTTGCGCTGGCTCGCCGTCGAACGCTCGGCCGGCGCCCGCGTACTCGGTGTCGAACTGGCCGACGAGGCGATCCGGCTCGGGGACCTGCCCGCCGCCCGGGGCCGGACGGTGGTCGTGCTGGGTCACGAGCAGACCGGCATCCCACCCGAGGCCCTCGACTGCCTGGACGCGGCGGTGGAGATCCCCATGGTCGGCGCGGGCCACAGCCTGAACGTGGCCGTCGCGGGTTCACTCGTGCTGTACAAACTGGCCGGTCTCCTCTGAAACGCCTCGCTGCGACACAGGCGCGCGCGGCGCGCACGGGGCACGGGGCGCACGGCAAGATCGCGCACGAACAGGGATGTAGGGGCATCGCCGGGCGCGTGAGGCCACTACATCCATGATTTAGCGCGATCTTGACCCGGTCTGGGCGGGCACGGCCTGGGACGGCGCGAGGGTGGGCGGGTCAGGCCACGCCGGCGGGGCGGAACTGGACGCTGACCCGGGGACCGACCGGGCGGGCGGTCTTCGGGATCGCGTGTTCCCAGGTGCGCTGGCAGGAGCCACCCATCACCACCAGGTCACCGTGCCCGAGCGGGAAGCGCAGGCTCGGTGCGCCGCCACCACGGGGGCGCAGCAGCAGCGGCCGGGGCGAGCCGAACGAGACGATGGCCACCATCGTGTCGATGTGCGCGGAGCGGCCCTGGGTGTCGCCGTGCCAGGCCACGCTGTCCCGGCCGTCCCGGTAGAGGCACATGCCGGCGGTGACGAAGGGCTCGCCCAGCTCCGCCGCGTAGTGCCGGGTGAGCACGTCGCGCGCGGCGGTGAGCACCGGGTGGGGCAGTGCCCGCTGCGGGCCGTACCAGCAGAGCAGGCGGGGGACGTCGACGTCGGCGTCGTACATCCGGCGGCGCTCGGCGCGCCACGGCACCTCGTGCACCAGAGTGTCGAGCACTCCGCCGGAGCCGGTCACCCAGCCGGGCAGGTGGTCGACCCAGGCGCCCCGGCCGAGTTCGCGGCGACGCAGCCGGCCGGCGAGCGGGCCGAGGGTCGGGCCCTGCTCGGCGAAGTCGAGCATGGAGGGCTGGTAGGCGACGTCGGACACGTGGCCCATCCTACCCGAGAGTCGAACAGGCGTACGACGATCAGCGCCGCAGCAACCGGCGGGCCGGCCCGCGGACCGCCTGCTTGACCCGCTCGCGCAACTGCTGACCGCGCAGCGACTCGATGGTCTCCCGCAGCGAGGCGTTCTCGTCGCGCAGCCGCTGGATGCGGGCCAGCAGTTCGGCCGGCGCGGTGCTGGTGGCCGGCCGGACCACCGGCGGGTAGGTGGTCTCGCGGACCCGCTGGTCGAAGAGGGTGGCGCTCTGACCGTCGGCGAACGAGTGGCCGAGGTCGTGCTTGGCCAGGAACGTGGTGACCGCCGCGAAACGCGCCTTGTGCCCCTCGTTGAGTGCCGTGTAGTCGGCCTCGGCGTAGAGCTGCGCGGCGTCGATGTCGGCCGGCACGTCCCGCATGATCCGGTGCGGGATGTCGAAGTAGCGGGCCAGCTCCAGGGTGCGCGAGTCGTGCGCGAAGAGGTAACCGGGAGTGCCGGAGATCAACGCGGTGATGGTGCCGTGGATCCGGGTGCCGAAGGCGAAGTCGAACCCGGACAGGTACTCCATCCAGGGCCACGGGTCGACGAACATCCGCACCTTGTCCTCGACGAAGAGCGGGTGCGAGGTGTGCACCGGGATGTCGTTGCTGCGTCCCCGCAGTTCGGGGGCGTCGCCGTAGAGCAGGGTGCCCAGGGTCTTCAGATCCTGCGGGAGGTAACGCAGGTTGGGGTAGCGCGCGTGGTGGTGCCGGATGATCCCGGCCATCGAGGAGACGTACGGCGAGATGTTCAGCGCGACCCGGTCCTCGGTCGACAGCGCCGGCTTGGCCTTCTCGACCCGCAGGCTGTCGCCGTGCAGGAACATCGACGGACAGCCGATCTGCTCGACCGCGGAGAAGCCGAGCGTACGCAGGTAGCTCTCGGTCACCTCGCCGCGTACGCCGATGGTGTGCGAACGGTCGAGCACCGCGCGGCAGAAGGCGGCGACCGGCTCGTCGATCGGCCGCAGGTATTCCCGGTCGCCGTCGACGTTGGTCTGCACGCCGACGCCGAACACCACCACCGGGATCTTCAGCCGCTCGATCAACCTGGTCATCGGGACCAGCCGGTTCACGAAGCTGCGCCGGAAGGCGTTGGCCAGCGGGATGACGAAGACGTCGTACTTCTCGTTGATCTCGTCGGCCTCGCGCGGGTCGGCCCGGAACAGCGACGGGGTGATCTCCGCGGTCGACGTCGCGAGCAGTTTGTGCGCGGCATGGCTGAAGACCAGGTTGCCGTTGTTGTCGCCGATCCAGTTCCGCGCGAAGGTGTCCTCCGGGCTGAGGACGTCGAACGGGCCCTTGCGGGCCCGCAGCAGAATCCGCTGGTGCATCCGGGGTGCTCACCTTCCGTTCCGGGCACGGCGCGCCCGGCGGGAACCGCGGCGACCGTCGCGCTTCCCTATTGTGCAGGGACGGAAATCCTATGCCACCGGCCGGATCATCCCGAAGTCCGCACACCGGGCGCCGTCGCCCCGGCCGGCGTCCCGCCCCACCGGGTAGGGTGCCCGGCGTGACCAGCGCACCGGCCAGCACCCCCGCCACCCGGCTGCCGTCGCTCACCGGGCTGCGCTGGGTCGCCGCCCTGCTGGTCTTCGCCTTCCACGTCGGCACCATGCGGATCGTCGCCGAGCCCGCGGTCAAGACCGTGCTGGACAAGGCGTTCGCGCTCGGCCTCTCCGGGGTGGAGTTCTTCTTCATCCTCAGTGGGTTCGTGCTGGTCTGGTCGTACCGCGACGGCGAACCACGGCGCTCCTTCCTGCGCCGGCGGGTGGCCAAGATCTATCCGAACCACCTGGTGACCTTCCTGGTGGCGCTCGCCGTCGCGTTCTGGTTCGCCGACCCGGTGGCCCCGTGGGCCGCGGTCGGAAACCTCTTCCTGGTGCAGGCCTGGATCCCGCTCGACGGCTACTTCTACAGCGTCAACAACGTGAGCTGGTCGCTCTCCTGCGAACTGGCCTTCTATCTCTGTCTGCCGCTGGTGCTGCCGTGGCTGCGCCGGGCCCGCGCCGGTGCCCTGTGGGCGGTGGTGGTCGCGGTGCCGCTGCTCATCGTGGCTCTCTGGCCCGCCCAACTCCTGGTTCCCGAGGAGAACCGCTGGTGGTTCACCCAGGTCTTCCCGGTCGTCCGCTCCTTCGAGTTCTGGCTGGGTGTGGCCGCGGCCGAGTTGCTGCGTCGGGGCCGCTGGCGGGGACCGAACCTGACGGTGGCCAGCGTGCTGTTCGTCGTCACCTGGGTGGTGGCCGCGCTGTGGATCCGCGCCGAACTCTGGGCGGCCCTGCTCGCGGTGGCCTATCTCCTGGTCATCACGGCGGCGGCGGACGCCGACGTGCGGGGCCGGCGCACACCGTGGCGGTCCCGCCCGATGGTCTGGCTCGGCGAGGTCTCCTTCGCCTTCTACCTGGTCCACGTGCTGGTGATGACGACCGTGCTGCGGCTGACCGGGTACTGGGGCACCGGGCTGGACGGGTGGCGGGGACCGCTCGTGGTGCTCGGTTTCCTGCTGCTCACCCTGCTGCTCGCCGCGGCCCTGCACCGCTGGGTGGAGCTGCCGATGATGCGCCGGCTCGGCCCCTCGGGTCGGACCCGGCCGCCCGCACCGACCGCGCCCGCCTCGCCGGCGTCCGTCGTGCCTGAGGACTCCGCGCCGGCCCGGGTTCCCACCCCGCGCGACGGGCACGTCGAGTACGCCGGGCGGCGCGACCCCGGTTGACCCGCGCTGCCCCTGGCCCGTCGGCGGCGGCCCTACTCGGCAGCGGCCGGGCCAGCGCAGCCGGGACCGGGCGGGGGTGGGGATCAACCGGAGTCGGCCGAATCGTTATCCGGAAATTGGTGAGCCCGGTCACCCGGCTCGTGGAAACGGTCATCGTGGGTCAGTCGGGCCGATCGACGTCGGCAACTCCGGGAGGGCCGTCGCCATCTGTCCGCTTTTCGCCGCACGGTGCCGCCGGAACCGTGTGTCCCATTCAATAACGTCAGTGACCTGATGCTCCGATATTCTCCACCGCATAGGGGGTTTAGGCAGGTGAGAGTGCTTGGCGTGATCGGTACCCACCGGTAGTGTCGGCGCGTCCGGAGCGGTTTCCGATCGCACATGGCGACGCCGCGCCGACCCGCTTAATCGTGTATCCACGAACCGGGGACCCACAGCAACACCGGGGTGAATCCGCGGGCCACGGCCCGCGGTAGGGCGTACTTCCCGCCCGAATCCGTCAGCTAACCCGGTCAGCGGTCACGGAAGGAGTGTCATTCCTCGTGCCCACCCCCCGCTCGTCCCCCCACCTCCACGGCATGGCGGTGCCGGCGCTCGCCTGACGGCGACGGATTCCGGCAACCGTCCCGACCGCCCGGCCCCCGGGCGTTCCCTTCCCGCGGCAACCCGACCCGCCCGCGCGCGTGAACTCCTCCGCGCGTCGGGTGGCTGGCTGCTGCCCACGCCCCCGTGGAGGACATCGTGAAGCACCACCTGAAGCGTCAGCTGCGGCGCCTCGTGACCCAACGCCCGTACCAGATCGTCGCCGGAGCGACCGCGGCGCTCGTGCTGGCCGGCGGCACCGGTGCCGCCCTCGCCACCGGCGACGCCCCGGCCCCGGTGGCGGGCGCCGCCCCGGTGGCCGAGCTGGACTCCCGGATCGACGAGGCCGCCACCACGGGCGAGGTGCGGGTCGCCGACCCGTCTCCGTCCCCGTCCGCCTCGCCGAGCGGGTCACCGTCGGCGGCGAAGCCCGCCGCCAAGGCCACCACCGACCCGGACACCAGCCGTCCGGCCAAGCCGAAGCCGCCGTCGACAAAGGTGCTCGACTACGACTACCAGGCGCAGACCACCTTCTACTACTGCGGCCCCGCCGCGGTGCGTAACGCGCTCGACGCCGCCGGCGTCACGCGCAGCCAGGACGAGTTGGCCGTCGCGCTCGGCACCACCGAGATGGGTACGAACTCGGCCCTGGACACCACCCGGGTGCTCAACCAGCAGGTCAAGGGCAACCCGTACCGGACCCGGACCATTCCCGGCGCGGCCAGTCCGGCTCAGCTGGACCAGCTCCGGGCCGACGTGGTCCGGGTGATCAACGACAACCGCGCGATCGTGGCGAACGTCGTCGGCACCGCCACCGACACCAACGGCGGCTGGCACTCGTTCCCGGGCGGCCACTACGTCGCCGTGGTCGGCTACAAGAACGACGGCCGGACCGTGCGGATCGCCGACTCGGCCGACCCGTCGCTGCCCGGGTACTGGATCAGCACCATCGACCTGGCGAACTGGATGGTCACCCGCGGCTACTCCGCCTGACCGTACCGCCGCCGTCGGGCACCGGCTCCGTCGAGCCGGTGCCCGACGGTGTCCACCCTCGCGCATCGTGTCCGTCCGGTGGCACACTGCGCCGTATGGGCGACGCGACGGGTACCCGCCATCTGCTGCTGCTGCACGGCATGGGCGCCACCGGTGAGGTGTGGCTGCCCTGGGCGCCGCTGCTGGAGCGCCACTGGGCGGGGCGTTGGTTCGCCCCCGACCTGGCCGGGCACGGCTGGTCGCCGCCGCTGCCCGCGTACACCTTCCAGGAGCTGGCCGGACGGGTGGTCGAAGGGCTCGGCCCGGTGGCCCGGCGGTTCGGCCCCCGCGACCGGCTCGTGCTGCTCGGACACTCGCTCGGGGGAGTCGTCGCGCTGGCCCTGGCCGCGCCGTCGTGGCGCCTGCCGGTCGACGCGGTGGTCGGGCTGGGTGTCAAGGCAGTCTGGTCCCCGGCCGACCTGGACAAGGCCCGCGAGCTGGCCGCCCGCCCGGTGACCTGGTTCGCTACCCGGGACGAGGCGGCCCGCCGCTACCTGCGGGTCTCCGGCCTGACCGGGCTGTTCGCCCCGGACCATCCGGTGGTCGACGCGGGACTGCGCCGTGAGGACGACCGCTGGCGGCTGGCCATGGACCCGGCGGCGTTCGCGGTGGGGGAGCCGAGGCTGCCCGCGCTGCTCGCCGCCACCGACGTCCCGGTGCTGCTGGCCCGCGGGGAGCGGGACCCGATGGTGAGCGACGCGCAACTCAAGGAGCTGGACGTCCCGGTCGCCACCCTGCCAGGGCTGGGCCACCAGGCGCACGTGGAGGACCCGGCGGCGGTGCTCGCCCTGCTCGACCCGTACCTCTGACCGGGGTCTACACGGAGGGGGACAGCGGCGAGCCGTGCGGCACGCCGGCCCGCGGGTCCGGCGCGGTCCAGTCCGCGCCGAGCTGCCGGCGGGCGGCGTCCAGGAACACCTCGGCGTACGACTCGGCCGGGAAGTCACCCAGGTAGCGGGTCCGGGTGGCCCAGCGGGCCGCCGCCTTCGGGTCGGTGTCCAGCAGCGCGGTCAGCACGTCGTCCAGGTCGGACATGTCGCGGCGCAGCACGTAGCCCGAGGCGGCCAGCGGGAACCGCTCGACGAACTGCGTCCCGTCCACGCCCATGTCGGTGACCGCGTACGGCTTGCCGGAATAGAGCCAGTCGGAGATCACCCCGGACACGTCCGAGATCAACGCGTCGGCGCGGTTGACGCACTCGGTGAGGGTCAGCTCGCGGCCGGCCGCCGCACCCCACAGGTGCTCCCGGCCGGTCTTGGCCCGGTCGGCGGCGAGCAGCTCGGTGAGGCGGGCCAACTGCCGGGCCGACGTCGGGTTCTGCGAGGTGTACGGGTGCGCCCGCAGGATCACCGTCGCCCCCCGGTCCAGCAGCCGGCGGATCACCGTCTCGGCAACCGGCAGTGAGCAGTAGTCGGCGTCGGCGTGGTGCCCGGTCCAGGTGGGGGTGTAGAGCACGGTCGGGTGGGCCGGGCCGGGCGTCGGCTCCCGGCGCACCTCGATCGCCTCCACCTGGGGGCGGCCGACCACGACGAACTTCTCGGCCGGGATCTCCACGCCGGCCCGGGCGTACCGCTCGATCGCGGCCTGCCCGGCGACGAAGATCTTGTCGAAGATGGCCGAGACCGGGTTGGCGCTGGGCGCCTTGTCACTGTCGCCGTGGTGCAGCTGCACGTGGGTGAGCTGCGTGAAACGGACGCAGTGGCTGTTCTTCGCGCCGTGGTTGACGTAGAAGGC
The DNA here is from genome assembly GCF_003626595.1 of Micromonospora endolithica. Lineage (GTDB taxonomy): Bacteria > Actinomycetota > Actinomycetes > Mycobacteriales > Micromonosporaceae > Micromonospora > Micromonospora endolithica. The sequence continues at coordinate 327,738 of NZ_RBAK01000006.1, forward strand.
CGCCCGCAGGCTCGGCACCAGCGCCTCGTCCATGGTCTTCAGCGTGGGGCAGTAGACCACCGGCGCCCGGGTCGCGGCGGCCACGGTGGGCAGGAACTCCGGTTCGCGCAGCAGCACCAGGAACGGCCGACCGATCCGCTCCAGGTAGGGCAGCCACATGGTGACCTGGTACTCGGAGCCGGGCGGGGCGGAGAAGTAGAGCAGGAACTCGGGCTGGTGCCGGCGCAGCGCCCGGCCCACCGGACCGCCGCCGGCCGACGGCCGGAACCGGCGCCGGGCCAGGTCGAGGCCGACCGCGACGCAGCCCGCCCCGACCAGCAGCGTGGCCACCAGAGCCACCCAGGCCGGCAGGACCAGGCCGGCGGCCAGCGCCACCAGCGCGAGCAGCGCCAGCACCACGTCACCGAGCCGGGAGGTGACCAGCGGGACCCAGGACCGGACCGGCAGGTTGGCCGCCTGGATCTCCAGGGCGCCGGCGTCGCGCAGCGGCCCGCCCAGCAGCACCAGTCCCAGCAGCACCAGCGCGGTGGCGGCCAGCGCCGGGTCGAAGCCGCCGTCCAGACGGCGGGCGTAGCCGACCAGGATGCCGGCGGCGACCAGCACCGATTCGGCGAGGCCGTCGGCGGTCGGTCGGACCCGGCGCTCCCAGGCGGCGGCGGCGAGCGCCGCGACCGCGATCACCAGGCCCCAACCGGTCGCCCCGGTGAGCGCCAGGAGGAGGAAGGCCAACACCGCCAGCCCGGCGGCCAGCACCCGGGCGAGCAGCTTCCGGATCAGGTCCCCACGCATCTGGTTCGTCCCGTCCCGCGGCTCAGGCGTCGACGCCGGTGGGCAGTTGCTCCGCCGGGTGCGCGCCGGGCGTCCGGCGTACGTCGATCACCTGGCCGGTCAGCTCGGAGATCAGCACGTCCAGGGAGGCCTGGGCGACCGCCTCGGAGGAGAGCAGCGTGTGCTCGGGCTCCTCGCCGAACGCCTTGGTGCGCATCGGGGTCGCGGTGCGTTCCGGGTTGACGCAGTTGACCCGTACGCCGAACTCGGCCCACTCGTCGGAGAGCGCCTGGGTCAGGTTGACCAGCGCCGCCTTGGTCGCCGAGTAGAGCGCGTAGCGGGCCCGGCCCCGGGTGTACGAGCTGGAGGTGTAGAGCAGTAGCTGGCCCTTGGTCTGCTGGAGGTAGGGCAGCGACTGCCGGGCGATGGTGACCGGGCCGACGAAGTTGACGTGCAGGAGGCGCTCCATCGTCTCCTCGTCCATCTCCGCGAGGGCGCCCCGCTCCAGGATCCCGGCGGTCACCACCACGTGGTCGATCCGGCCGGTCGCCTCGAAGGCGGTCTTCAGCGCCGCGGAGACGTCCTCGGGCCGCTCGACGTGGGTGCCCGTGGTGGAGCGGCTGAACGGGAAGACCTGGGCGCCGTAGCGGCGGGCCAGCTCGGTGAGGTCGTTGCCGATGCCGTAGCTGCCGCCGAACACCACGATGGTCCGGCCGGTCAGCTCCTCGGTGTAGCTGCGCAGGTCGGTGACCTTGGGCACCTGGGCGGCGGCGAGCTGGAAGAGCTTGTCCGCCAGGTGCACGTCGACCGGGTGGGTGACCTTGATGTTCTCGTCGGAGCCGTCGATCACCTTGATCGGGGTGCCGGGCAGGTAGCGCAGCACGACCCCGCAGTCGTCGGTGGCGGCGAAGTCCGGGTCGCCCGCGGCCCGCCGGTACGCCTCCCGAATGGTGCCGGAGCGGAACGCCTGTGGCGTCTGCCCACGGCGCAGCGACGCGCGGACCGGGATGTCGGTGATGCAGTCGTCCCGGTCGACCTGGATGATCGTGTCGGCGGACGGAATGGCCACGTCCACCGCCGAGTAGGTCCAGAGCGCGTTCACGCACTCCCGCACGATCCGGCCGCTGACCAGCGGTCGCACCGCGTCGTGGAAGAGGATGTTCACGTCACCCTCGCCGACCGCGTCCAGCGCGATCCGGGTGGTGTCGTTGCGGGTCTCGCCGCCCTCGATCACCTTGCCGACCTTGCGGAACCTCGCGTCGGCGACGATCCGCTCGGCGTCGGCCACGTGGCCGGGGGCCATCAGCACGATGATCTCGTCGATCTCCGGCGCGGCCTCGAACACCGCCAGGGTGTGCTCCAGGATCGGCTTCCCGGCGATCTTCAGCAGCTGCTTCGGGATGCCCAGCCCGAGTCGCGTGCCCGTCCCGCCGGCCAGGATCACGGCCACCGTCCGCGAGGGGCGCCAGGGTGCCGGGGCGGCGTCCGGAGCGGTGGTGTGGTCCTGCGTCATTGCCGTTCCTCACTTCTGGGGTGGGTGGGGGGTTTACGCGTCGGTGACCGGATGGGGATGGCGGGCCGGCACCGAGGAGAACCTTAACGCGGAAGACGGGGCGCACCGACCCGGGCGAACCCGGACCGAAGCGCCCCGTCGTCGCGGGCTACTTGTGGCTCTCGTACGCCGCGCAGACCTCGGCGGTGGGGCCGTCCATCTTGAGTACGCCGCCCTCCAGCCAGATGGTCCGCTCGCAGGTGTCCCGGATCGAGGTCAGCGAGTGGCTCACCAGGAACACCGTGCCGGCGCTGGCCCGCAGTTCCCGCACCCGCTGCTCGCTGCGCGCGCGGAACTTGTGGTCACCGGTGGCGAGGGCCTCGTCGATGAGCAGCACGTCGTGCTTCTTGGCGGCGGCGATGGCGAAGCGCAGCCGGGCGCCCATCCCGGAGGAGTAGGTGCGCATCGGCAGCGAGGCGAAGTCACCGCGCTCGTTGATGCCGGAGAACTCGATGATCTCCGGCGCCAGCCGCTTCACCTCCTCCGGCTGCATGCCCATGGCCAGGCAGCCGAGCACCACGTTGCGCTCACCGGAGAGGTCGTTGAGCAGCGCCGCGTTCACGCCGAGCAGGGACGGCTGGCCCTTGGTGTAGACGGTGCCCCGGGCCGGCGGGAGCAGCCCGGCGACGGCCCGCAGCAGGGTCGACTTGCCGGAGCCGTTGCTGCCGATCAGGCCGATCGCCTCGCCCTGGTACGCGGTGAAGCTCACGCCCTTCACCGCGTGCACCTCGCGGACGTTCGGCGCGTTGGTCCGGGACGCGATCCGCTTGAGGGCCGCCACCGGCGAGTGGCCCCCGGTGGCGCCCTTGTGGATCCGGTAGATCACGTGCACGTCGTCGACCACGACGGTGGGGATCCGTCCGGAGTCCACCACGGCGGCGTTGCCCGCCGGCTGGGTCTGCTCAGCCACGGCCGTACTCCTTTTCTCCGCGCCAGAAGTAGACGAACCCGCCGAGGCCCATCAGGACCGCCCAGCCGGCGGCGAGCAGCCAGAGCCGGGTGGGGGAGCCGAGCACGTGCTCCTGGTGGGAGTCCAGCAGCGCGTACCGGGCCAGCTCGATGTAGACCAGCGGCGGGTTGCACTCGAGCAGGGTGGCGGCCCAGTTCGGCAGGTGATCCCGGAACAGTGCGACCGGGTAGAGCACGCCGGAGGCGTACAGCCAGGTCCGCATCACGAACGGCATGATCTGCTTGAGGTCGGTGACCTTGGAGCCGACGCGGGCCATCACCATGGTCAGCCCGACGTTGAAGATCGTCTGGAGCAGCATCATCGGCACGATCAGCAGCCAGCGCAAGGTCAGCGGCTCGCCGGTGAACAGCACGATGGCCGCGAGCACCACCAACGACATGAGTAGCTGCTGGAGCTGGATCAGCGTGACGGTGATCGGCAGCGCGGCGCGGGGGAACTGCAGGGCGCGGATCAGGCCCAGGTTGCTGGTGATCGCGCTGGTGCCGTTCGACACCGCGCTCTGGGTGAACATGAAGATGAACACGCCGGTGCAGAGGTACGCGATGAAGTTCGGCACGTTGCGGTCCTGGGACAGGATCACCCCGAAGATCAGGTAGTAGACCGCCGCGTTGGTCAGCGGGGTCAGCACCTGCCAGAGCTGGCCGAGCTGGGTGTTGCTGAACGACGAGGCGACCTTCGCCCGCGAGTACGCGGTCATGAAGTGTCGGTACGCCCACAGCCGGCGGGCGTACTCCCCCAGGGGCGGGCGTTCCCCGGCGACCCGAAGCCCGTAGCGCTTCGCGAGCTGGGCCCGGGTCAGCCCGGATTCGGGGTCGGCCACCGCGGTGTTGGCCATGGTCAGGCGCTCCGATCTTTCGTGCCGATGGGGAGCAGTGGAAGGGTGTCGCGGCAATGAGATCAGCGCGGCCGGCGCGCAGGGGGGCCGGCTCGCTGCTGCGTGGAAAGTAATCCAAAATACGTCGGGACGCAACTGTAGCGTCGTTGCGCTACATTGTCCCACGTGACAACCGAGAAGAGGCGTGTGCCGGCCGGTGCCGCGGTGCTGCGTGGGGAGATCACCACCGCCATCCGCGCCGCCGTCATGCAGGAGCTGGCCGAGGTCGGTTACGGGCGCCTCTCGGTCGAGGCGGTGGCCCGCCGTGCCGGCGTCAGCAAGACCGCGATCTACCGCCGCTGGCGCTCGAAACTCGACCTGGTGCTGGACCTGGTCTCCGCCGCCGCGGGACGCAACCTGCCGCTGCTGGACACCGGGAGCCTGCTCGGCGACCTGGAGATCCTGCTCCACGTGATGGCCCGTGCGCTGCGTCACCGGCTGGCCTCGCAGATCATCCCGGACCTGCTGGCGGAGGCGGCCCGCAACCCGCAGATCGCGGAGAAGCTCCAGGCCGCGCTGGACGACTACCAGCAGGCCGTCGGCCGGATCCTGATCGGGCGGGCGGTCGAACGCGGGGAACTGTCCCCGGACACCGACCGGCGCGCCGCGGTCGACCTGATCGTCGGTCCGGTCTACTGGCGGATGGCCATCTCGCGGGCGACGCTGGAGCCGGCGGAGGTGCCCCGGATGGCCTCCGCGATCGCCGCGGCCCTCCGGGTAGCATGCGGGGGACCTGCCCGCGCCGAGGTGGAAGTCTGACCCCCGGTCCCGCGGTCGGCGGCCCACCCGCCATCATGAACAGCAGGGCACAACTGGCCGGACAACGGCCGCCAAACGGTTAATTTCCCCCACATACCGCTACGATGCCCACGTCCCACAGCGAGCCACCCGCGACAGGAGGAAGCCCCATGGTCGGGCCGCATCCAGAGTTCATTCCCCCGGCACGCCCGATCATCGGTGAGGCCGAGATCGAGGCGGCGGTTCGGGTGCTGCGGAGCGGCCGGGTCGTTCAGGGCCCCGAGGTCGCCGCGTTCGAGCAGGAGTTCGGCGACCTCGTCGCCGGGCGGCACTGCGTCGCCGTCAACTCCGGCACCTCCGCGCTCCAGCTCACTCTGATGGCGCTCGGCTTCGGCCCGGGTGACGAGGTCGTCGTACCCTCCTTCTCCTTCGCCGCCAGCGCGAACGCCGTCCGGCTGGTCGGTGCCGAGCCGGTCTTCGTCGACATCGAGCCCGGCAGCTTCTGTCTCGACCCGGAGGCGGTCGCCGCCGCGATCACCCCACGCACCGTCGCCGTCATGCCGGTGCACCTCTACGGTCACCCCGCCGCGATGGACAGGATCATGGCCATCGCGCAGCGGCACGGCCTCGCCGTGGTGGAGGACGCCGCCCAGGCACACGGGGCCGCCCTGGGTGGGACGCCGGTCGGTGCCTTCGGCACCGCCGGCTGCTTCAGCTTCTATCCCACCAAGAACATGCACGCCCTGGAGGGCGGCATGATCAGCACCGGTGACGCCGAGCTGGCGCGCACCCTGCGGCTGCTGCGCAACCAGGGCATGGAGCAGCGGTACGCCAACGAGATCGTCGGCGCCAACATGCGGATGACGGACGTGGCCGCCGCGATCGGCCGGGTGCAGCTCACCCAGCTGGCCGAGTGGACCGAGCAGCGCCGGGCCAACGCCAAGGTGCTCGACTCGAAGATCACCGCGATGGTCACCCCGCCGGTCGCGGACGACGCGCGACACGTCTACCACCAGTACACCGTCCGGGTGCGGGGCAACCGGGACGCCGCCATGGCCCGCCTCACCGAGCTGGGCATCGGCAACGCGGTCTACTACCCGACCCCGATCCACCGACTCAAGCCCTACCTCGACTCCGACGGCAAGCCGGGCCCGTGGGACCTGCCGGAGACCGAGCGGGCCGCGGCCGAGGTCGTCTCGCTGCCGGTGCACCCGTCGCTGAGCCCGTCGGACCTGGAACGGATCGCCGACGGCGCGAACCTGGCCGGGGGTGCGCGATGAGCCAGAGCCGCAACCTGCGCGCCGGCCTGATCGGCCTGGGCGCGATGGGCCGCAACCACGGCCGCGTGCTGTCCGGTCTGGACGGCGTCGAACTGGTCGGCGTGGTCGACCCGGCCGGCGACGCCACCGGCACCCTCCGCGCCCCGGTCGTCCCCGAACTGGCCGACCTGCTGGCCATGGGCATCGACTACGCGGTCGTCGCCTGCCCGACCGCCCTGCACGAGCGGATCGGCCTGGAGCTGGCCGCCAACGGTGTCTGCGCGCTGATCGAGAAGCCGCTCGCCCAGTCCGTCGAGGCCGCCACCCGACTGGTGGAGGCGTTCGAGGCCGCCGGCCTGGTCGCCGGCGTCGGGCACATCGAGCGCTACAACCCCGCGCTGCAGAGCCTGCGTACCCGGCTGGAGGCCGGCGAGCTGGGCGAGGTCTTCCAGGTCGTCACCCGCCGGCAGGGGCCGTTCCCGCACCGGATCGCCGACGTCGGCGTGGTGATGGACCTGGCCACCCACGACATCGATCTGACCGCCTGGGTGACCGGTCAGGACTACACCTCGGTGTCGGCGCACACGGTCTCCCGCAGCGGCCGGCTGCACGAGGACATGGTCGCCGTGGTGGGACAGCTCGCCGACGGCACGATGGTCAACCACCTGGTGAACTGGCTGAGCCCGCTCAAGGAGCGGTCCACCGTGGTCACCGGCGACAAGGGCTGCTTCGTCGCCGACACGCTCACCGCCGACCTCACCTTCTATGCCAACGCCGCCATCGACACCGAGTGGGAGGCGCTGCGCGCGTTCCGCGGGGTGGCCGAGGGCGACATGGTCCGGTACGCGATCCCGAAGCGGGAACCGCTGCTGGTCGAGCACGAGCGCTTCCGGGACGCGGTCGAGGGCAAGGAGAGCGACATCGTCACCCTCCGCCAGGGTCTGCGGACCGTGGAGGTCGCCGGCGCGGTGCTCCGGTCCGCGACCGAGGGCACCACCGTGTCCGTCACGCCGGCGCTGCGGAGCTGACTCCGGTGAAGGTTCTGATCGCCGGTGGCGCGGGTTTCATCGGCAGCACCATCGCCTCGGCCTGCCTGGACGCCGGCATCACCCCGGTCATCCTGGACAATCTCAGCACCGGGCGGGCCGAGTTCGTCGACGACCGGATCTTCTACCAGGGCGACATCGCCGACCGGGCGCTGCTCGACCGGGTTTTCGCCGAACACCCCGACATCGAGGCCGCCGTGCACTGCGCCGCCCTGATCGTGGTGCCGGAGTCGGTGCAGCACCCGTTGCGCTACTACCGGGAGAACGTCGGCAAGACCGTCGAGTTCCTGGACGCGCTGGTCGCCAACGGGTGCGAGCGGTTCCTGTTCAGCTCCTCCGCGGCGATCTACCAGCCCGGCGAGGACTTCGCGGTGGACGAGTCGTCACCGGTCGCGGCCACCAGCCCGTACGGGGAGAGCAAGGCGATGGTCGAGCGGGTGCTGGAGGACAGCGCCCGGGCGTACCCGCTGCGGGTCGTGTCGCTGCGCTACTTCAACCCCGTCGGGGCGGATCCGAAGATGCGGACCGGCCTGCAACTGGCCCGCCCCTCGCACGTACTCGGAAAGATGATCGAGGCGGCCCGGACCGGCGCCACCTTCCAGCTCACCGGCACCGACTGGCCCACCCGGGACGGCTCGGGCATCCGCGACTACGTGCACGTGTGGGACCTGGCGCAGGCTCACGTCGAGACGCTGCGCCGTTTCGACACCGTGCTCGACGGCGACCGCCGGTACGAGGTGATCAACCTGGGCACCGGCAACGGCACCACGGTCCGGGAACTGCTGGACGCGTTCCACTCGGTGCTCGGCCGGCCGATCACCACCGAGGTGTCGCCCCGCCGTCCGGGCGACGCCGCGGGCACCTACACGCGCAGCGACCGGGCCCGGCGGCTGCTCGGCTGGGAACCGAGCCTCTCGCTCGCCGAGGGCATCCAGCACTCGTTGCAGTGGGCGGAGCGGCGGGACAGCGTCCTGGGCCCCGCCGAGGACGGCGAACCGACGCCGGTGGGCGGGGTGCTCAGCGCACGCTGAGCTTCCCCGCACCCGCACCCGCAGCGAAGGGGCCCCACCGTCCGGTGGGGCCCCTTCGCGGTGTCTCGGGTCAGGACCGCGGGTCGTCCAGCAGCAGCCGGTCGAAGTCGTGCCGCACCACCGACCAGTCCCACTCCCGCAGCGCGTACGCCGACGCCTCCTGGCCGGCCGCGCGCCAGGACTCGTCGGTGGCGGTGGTCCGCAGGATCAGTTCCACCGCCTCCTGCGGGCTGCCGATCACCCAGCCCTCCGGATAGAGGGTGCGGGCGCTGTTCGGCCGGCCGGCGAAGAACGGCCAGTCCCGCACCACCGGCACGGCACCGCTGGCGGCGCCCTCCATGAGGCCGCAGTGGCAGCCCTCACGTACCGACGAGCTGATGATGACCCCGATGTCGGTGAGCATCTTCGGCACATCGTCGGTGGGTCCGAGCCGTCGTACCGCGCCGCTGGCCTCCAACTCGCGCACGTCCCGGTTGAACGCCTCCAGGTACTCGCGGCTGGCCACGCTGACGTTCGGGTTCATGTCGCCGCCCACCAGCAGCATCCGGTACCGGTCGTCGCGCTCACGCAGCAACCGCAGCACCTCGACCGCCCAGCGCGGGTCCTTGGCCACCTGGCTGATGCCGACCATACCGAGCTGGAACCGGGCTTCCGCCGGCTTGTCGATCTGGAAGCCACGCAGGTCCATGGCGTTGTCCATGACGTGCAGCCGGGGCGCGTCCGGACCGCGCAGGTAGGGCACCAGGGTGGTGGCCAGATCCCGGATGTGGTCGGCCACGAAGACGAGGTCGTCGATCCGGGAGAAGTCCACCATGTACGGCCAGCGGGACAGCGTCTCATAGCTGTGCAGCCGGACGATGACCCGGGTGGTGCCGGGGTCGACCAGGGTGAACAGCGCGGCCGGCGCCACGCACCAGTCCACGAAGACGGTGTCCGCCCAGTCCAGGTACGGCCGCAGCCGCTCCTCGGCCTTGTCCCCGTAGGGCGTCGAGTCGGCCGACAGCCGGTGCTCCAGCATCGGCTTCGCCGCCCAGGTCACGCTCTTCAGCGCGGCGTTCGCCGCCAGGTCCACGAAGCGGACCTCCACCTGCGGATGGGCGTCGTAGTAGGACCGGATCAGCTTCAGGAAGTTGTCGTTCGCGCTGGTCGCGATCAGCAGCCGCAGCGGCCGGTCGGTCGGCGGCGGGGCCGCCGGCTGGCGGCGACCGCGCGGAGTGGCCACCGTCGTCGCGGCCAGGGAGCGGCGGAACGGGGCGACGAAGCCCTCCGGGTCCTCGGCCAGCGGCGAGGTGAGCTGGTCGATGTGCAGCACCCGGTCGAACGCCAGCGTCATGGCCCGGTTCAGCAGGTCCGCCGCGCCGCCGTTCTGGTCCGCCCGGTGCCGCTGGTCGGCGACGTCCAGCAGGGCCTTGACCGCGCTGTCCAGGTCGCGGGGCGGCATGCCGGCCTTCAGCTCGCGGCTGGCCGCCTCGCCCATCATCCGGGCCCGAGCGGCCGGCTTACGCAGCTTGCTCGCGGTGGCGGTGAGGATCAGCGCCTCGCCGTCGGGCCGGTCGGCCCAGGCCATGCCCTTGGCCGCCTGCTGGGCGACCTTGGTGCGCAACGAGTCGGGCACCTTCGGAGTCTTCACCGCGGTCAGCCAGAGCTGGGTACCGGCCCGGCTGCGCATGATCGGGCGGGCCGTGACGGCGTTGACCGCCGCCCGAGGTGCCGCGTTGATCAGTCGGTTGACGCTCTGCTTCAACCCGCTGGACGACGGGAGGCCGTTGGCCAGTCGCTGCAGCGCCCCGGCGGCCGGCCGGTCCTTGCGCTCGGTCAGCGCCTGCACCGCGGCCTGGATGCCGTAGCGGGCATCGGCCGTCCGGTTGCGCTGGGCGAACCGCCACACCGTGTAGATCGCGTGCGCGTCGAGGGCGACCAGCACGTCGGCCGTGCGGGCCTGCTCCCGGGCCCACGGCTCCCGACGGATCCGGCTCCACACCCGCTCGCCGGGCACCTGACGGGCGGCCGTACGGGTCGGCGTGTCCTTGGCGATGTTCAGCGGCAGCGCGCACAGGCCGTCGAGTTGGAGGTCCTCCGCCAGCTCGTCCGGGTCGACCGCGCCGACCAGGTGCACCCGCGCCCCGGTCTCGCGCAGCCGCCGCACAGCGGTGCTCAGGATCCCCGGCTGCGGGGCCACGCCCGCCACCAGCAACACGTCGCTCATGCGCGCACCCCAGCGGATCGCTCGATCTCGTCCATCGTCGAAGGTTCGCTCGACGGGTGCACGACGGCACCGTTGACCGGCAGGTCCCGTGGCGCGGCGAGAGCGTGCGCCGCCAGCTGCTCGACCGCGTGTCGCATCAGGGTCTCCCGGGTGAACGGGTCGGCGTGGCGCCGCACCCCGGCGCGCTGCTCGTCGGTCGCCTCGACGACCATCCGGGCGGCGGCCCGGAAGCTGTCCACCAGCCGCAGCTCGTCCAGCCCGAACGCGCCCGTCCAGAGCGGGTGCCCGTCGAGCACCCGGGAGGCGTCGTGGTCGACCTCGTGCACCGAGACGATCGGCAGGCCGGTGGCCATGTACTCGTACACCTTGCCGGAGGTGACGTAGCGGCCGCCGATCAGGATCAGCACCAGGGCGTCCCAGCCGCCGTAGGTCTGGCCGACCTCCGCCTTGCGCACCGGACCGCCGAACGACACGCCGTCGGCCGCCGCCTCCCGGATCAGCTCGGTAAGACCGTTGGCCTCACGGTTCGCGCCGGCGCCGATGTGCCCCCGGATCTCGAACCGGGCGTTGCGCAGCAACGGCTCCTGCTTTCGCGCCTCGCGCCACGCGTCGAGCACCACCCCGAGCTGGTGGGTGGTGTAGTTGACGGTGCCCAGGTAGCCGAAGGTCAGGCCGGCCTCCGGGTCGGGGGTGTGCGGCCGGACCATCGGCACGCTGTCCTTGTCGTAGCCGTTGCGGACCACGTGCACGCGGTTCGCGACGTGCGGGTAGCGGGTCCGGTAGTGGTCCGCGATCGGGTCGTTGACCACCCAGAGCGACTGGCAGTGGTCGAGGATCTGCCGCTCCCAGACACCGGCCTCCGAGTCGGGGGTGAACGCCTGGCCGCCGTTGACCACGTCGATGGACCAGCCGTCGCGGTAGTCCACCGCGTACGGCACGCCGTGGGTCTCCCACAGCTTCCACGCCGCCGCCAGGTTGACGTAGGGCGTGCAGCTGGCCAGCAGCAGGTCCGCCGGGTGCTCGCGGTGGATGTCGAGCACGGCCTGCTCCAGCGTGCCACGCCAGCTGCCGAAGACCGGCTCCGGGAAGATCCTCTTCTCCCGCTTACGCAGGTTGGTCAGCCACTTGGCCGGACGCAGCGCGCGCTCCTCGCTGAACTTCCGGATGTCGGTCTCCAGGTCCTCCCGGGCCAGCGGCAGCTCCACCACCTTGATCTCCGGGTCGACCTGCTCCAGGAGGCTGTAGTCGAGGCCCGAGTCGCGCTCCCAGGAGGCGGGCGGGATGGTCACCACCGTGACGTCCCAGTCGAGCCGACGGAACTGGTTGGCGGTCTCCCGCATCCGGTACGCGCAGCTCTTCGCCGCCGGCGGGAAGCCGATGGCCAGGTAGATGAGGTGGGGGCGCCGGCTGCGGCCGGCCGCGGCGGAGTTCGACACGTCGAGGGATTGTGTCATGGTCGGGTGAACACCCCGGGTCTCTCTGTCGGCAGGCAGGTTTACTTCGTGGCGAGGGTCTCGACGACCCGCTGGGCGGCCTGGCCGTCGCCGTACGGCGTGCCCTGGGCGGCCGTGGGCGCCGGCCTGGTCGCGATGTCGACCCACTCGGCGCGGGAGTGGACGGACGGGTCCGGCACCAGGCGGTTCCAGTCGTCCACCAACGTCTCGACCCATTCGGTCTCCGGCCGCAGGGTGGTGCACGGCCGGGCGAGCAGGTACGCCTCCTTCTGCAGGCCACCGGAGTCGGTTACCACACCGGTCGAGCCGAGGACCGCCGCGACCATGCCGGCGTACGGCAGCGGACGACCGACGTGCACCGCTCCGCGGTTCAGCTTCAGCCCGTGTTCCTCGGCCTTGGCCACCAACCGGGGGTGCGCCAGCAGCGCCACCGGCACCGGCAGGTCCGCCAGGCCGTCGAGCAGGGTGCTGAGCCGCTCCCGCGAGTCGGTGTTCTCGGCGCGGTGCAGGGTGGCCAGCAGGTAGGGCTCGTCCGGCCGGATGCCGTCCGGCAGCGTCGGCGCGGGGTGGGTGCCGGCCAGTACGGCGTCCCGGACGCCCAGGCACACGTCGACCATCACGTCGCCGACCAGCGTGGAACGGGCGCCCAGGCCCTCGGCGGCAAGGTGTCGCATGGCCTCCTGGCTGGGAGCGAGAAGCAGGTCGGCCGCGTGATCGGTGAGGATCCGGTTGTGCTCCTCCGGCATCATCCGGTTGAACGAGCGCAGCCCGGCCTCGAGGTGGGCGACCGGCAGGTGCAGCTTCACGGCGGAGACGGCGCCGGCGAGGGTCGAGTTCGTGTCGCCGTAGACCAGCACCCAGTCCGGCTGCTCGGCCAGGAACACCGGGTCCAGCGCGGCCAGCGCCTTGCCCGTCTGGACGCCGTGCGACCCGGACCCGATCCCCAGGTGGATGTCGGGGTCCGGGATGCCCAGGCCGGAGAAGAAGACGTCCGACAGGTCGGCGTCGTAGTGCTGGCCCGTGTGCACGATCAGGTGCTCGTGCTCGGTGGCGGCGAACGCGGCGGCGATGGGGGCGAGCTTGATCAGCTGAGGGCGTGCCCCGACGACGCTGATGACCTTCACCTGACTGGCTCCTCGTGTGATCTCGTGAAAGGCGAGCCGCGCGTCGGCAGCGTCCGTCCCTTGAGTCAGACGAATTCTGCCTCAGCCGGACGGGACCGCCAAATTCCCGCACCGGGCGAGGTGAGGCATCTTCCCGATGTGATGGTGCCCGTTGCCTTTGCGTCGTTCGCACCCTGGGTGCCGATCGTCCGGTGTGTCGCGCCGTCCACCAACGGGCAAATCCGTAGGATTCGCCACTGTGACGAGGGCACATCCCCTCGGCCAGGTCCCGGCCAGCCCTCCGGAGACACCGGTGGACAGCGCTCCACCCGCGCCGGCTGACGCCGCGCCGGCGCCGGCCGACCGCGGACCCGGTCGCGGACGCCGGCTTCCCGCCGGTCGCCTCGCCGACCTGCTGGTCGGGCTGGCCTACCTGCTGGGCGCGTTCTGGGTCACCGGCCGGGGCTGGCTGAACGTGCACGGCCGGCTGCTCGGCAGTCGCCCGGACGACCAGGGGTTCAACGAGTGGATGCTGGCGCACGCCGCCCACGCGGTGACCCACCTGGAGAATCCGTTCGTCACCACGCTCCAGAACGCCCCCGAGGGCGTGAACCTGATGTCGAACGTCGGGCTGCAACTGCCGGGCATCCTGCTGACGCCGGTCACCCTGCTGGGCGGAGCGCCGCTGTCGTACCTGGTGTTGATCACCCTGAACCTGGCCGGTACCGCCTTCGCCTGGTACTGGGTGCTCTCCCGGCACCTCGTCCGGTCCCACCCGGCGGCCGTCGTCGGTGGCCTGTTCTGCGCCTTCGCGCCAGCCATGATCACCCACAGCAACGGCCACCCGCACATCACCGCGCAGTGGTTGGTGCCGTTCCTGGTGTGGCGCGTCGTCCGGCTCACCCGCGCCGGGGCTTCGGTCCGGGAGGGCCTGATCCTCGGCGCGTTGGTCGCCGCCCAGTTCTTCATCTCCGTGGAGGTGCTCTTCCTGGTCGCCCTGGGCGTCCTGATGGCCACCGTGGCCCATCTCGTGCTGCGCCCGCGGGAGACGCTGCGGCTCGCCCCCCGCGCCCTGGCGGCGCTGGGGGTGGCCGGCGGCCTGGTGCTGCTGGTCACCGCGTACCCGCTGTGGATGCAGTTCGCCGGGCCGCAGCACCGGATCGGGCACCCGGGCGACCCCGACGTGTACACGCTGCGGCTGAAGTCGTTCGTCGCGTACGCCACCGAGTCGATCGGCGGCGGGCCGGACAGCGCCCGCGGACTGGCACCGAACACCACCGAGCAGGCCAGCTTCTACGGCTGGCCGGTGGTGCTGCTGGTGGCCGCCGTGATCGTCGCGCTCCGCCGCGAACTGGGCGTCCGGGTGCTCGCCGTGGTGGCGCTGGTATCCGGCGTGCTCGCCCTCGGCTCGACGCTCAGCTGGGGGCCGGAGAAGACCGACATCCCGGCCCCGTTCGTCCTGCTGCACGGCCTGCCGATCGTGGACGCCATGGTCATCGCCCGGTTCGCGCTGATCACCACGGTCGCCGTCGGCCTGCTGCTCGCCCTGGCGGTGGCCCGCGTCGACGGTCTCGCGGCGCGGGCGCCGCAGGTGGCCGCGCCGCTGCGGCTGCTGACGGCGGCGGCGCTGGTGGCGGCCCTGGTGCCGATGCTGCCCACCCCGCTGCCGGCGAAGGGACGGGTGCCGGTGCCCCAGTTCGTCACCTCCGGCGAGTGGCGCCAGCACGTGGCGGAGGGACGCACCCTGGTGCCGGTACCGGTGCACAACATGACCTCGATCAACTGGGGTTCCGCCGCGCTGGCCGAGTTCGCCGTCCCGCAGGGCTACTTCCTGGGACCGACCTCGCCGACCGACGACACCGGCCGCTGGGGCACCGAGCCGCGGCCCACCGCGCGGCTGCTCACCGCGGTGGGCGCCGGTACCCGCCCGCCCACCGTCGACGCCGTCGAGCGGGAGCAGGCGGTCACCGACGTGCGCTGGTGGAAGGCGGACGCGGTGGTACTGCCGAAACACGCCCACGAGGCCGAGCTGAAGGCGTTCCTGGAGGCCTGCTTCGGCCCGGGCCGGCGGGTGCGGGACGTGTGGGTGTGGGACGTCCGACCGCTGACCCGATGACCCGCTGACCCGGTCCACCGGGAGTGGGCCGGGGTCAGGGGGAGTAGGCCCAGACCAGCAGGAGGTAACCGCCGAAGTAGGCGGTGAAGGCGGTCGCCCCCACCAGGATGACCGCCAACCGGGCGGTGCTGAGGGCCGCGAGACCCCGGGCGACCGGCAGGAGCAGCGCGAACGCCGGCAACAGGAACCGGGCCTTGGAGTTGAAGTAGCCGGACGCGCCGATGGTGGTCACCAGCATCATCGCGCTGTAGGCCAGCAGTGGCCAGGGCTGTCGGTCGACGATGCTGAGCGCCAGCAGGACCAGGCTGCCCGCCAGGACGGCGACGATCAGGTACCACTGGAGTTCGACCGGCTGGTCCAGCGTCGTGCCGACGGACTCCAGGGTGCCGGCCCCGCCGTCGAAGGTCGACCGCCAGCCCTCGGTCTGGATCTGCAACCAGCCGTCCACCCGGCCGGTCCGCCAGCCGACCCAGCCGACGAAGCCGAGCCACCCCAGCGGCGCCAGGAGTATCGCCACCGCCGGTCGCCAGCCACCGTGCCGCCGCGCCAGCGCGATCAACGCCGCCAGCATCACCACCGGGATGAGCGAGGTGGCGGTCGGCCGGGTCGCGCCGGCGAGCAGGCAGAGGGTGCCGGCGGTGAGCCACCGCCCGGTCAGCACCGCGTACAGCGACCAGGCCGCCAGCGCGGTGAAGAGCGACTCGGTGTACGCCATCGACTCGACGATCGCGTGCGGCACCAGCCCCCACGCCACGGCCAGCAGGATCCCGGTCCGCCGGCCGTACAGGTGGTTGCCGATCGCGAACAGACCCCAGGCGGCGGCCAGTGACGCGAGCCAGGCCAGCGCGATCGCGGTGCCGCGGTAGTGGAGCGGGGAGAGTGGCTCGGTGAGGCGGACCAGCAGGGGGTAGAGCGGGAAGAAAGCCATGTCGCTCTGCAGGGTCTCCGCGCGGTCGTACCCGTGCTCGGCGATGCCCAGGTACCAGCCGGCGTCGGCCCGGAGGCCGATCAGCCGGCCGAACCGGGCGTCCCGCGCGTCTGCCCAGATGGCCACGGTGACCAGTCCGACCACGCGTACCGCGACGTAGCCCGCCAGCGCCGGCCAGACGGCCCACAGCGCCCGCCGAAGCCGGGTCGGCAGCCGGGTGTCGGCGACCACCTCGGGTGTGCCGGGCCCAGCGTCCTCGTGGCCGTCGCGTCCGCGGTCGGCGATCCCGCCCGTCTCGCATGCCATCCCGGCCACCATGTTCCCCCCGGGCAGGTGTGTGGACCCGGGCGAGGTTAGCAAGGGGGGCCGGCCCGACGGTGTCGACGCGGCCGGTGCTTCCCGGCCACCGTCGGCACGCCGCCGTGCCCGCTCGGTGCCGCTCTGTGGCCACCTGCGTGCCGTACACTACCGGAGGTTCCGCCCGGGGCCCGTGGCCGTGCGCGGCGGACGGCCGGTCGGAGGTGGCTTTCAGACCGTCGGCGATAGCCGGCGAGCGCGCCCGTGGCCAACGGCGGATCCCCCGCCCGCAGCGAACACGGCGATGGGGGAAGGACCAGATGAGCACGCCCGACGTCAGCGTCATCGTGGCCGTCTACAACACCATGCCATACCTCACCACCTGCCTGGATTCGCTCGTCGGGCAGACGATCGGGCGGGACCGGCTGGAGGTCGTCGCGGTCGACGACGGCTCCACCGACGGCAGCGGCGCGGAGCTGGACCGGTACGCCGCCCGTTTCCCGGACACGGTCCGGGTGCTGCACCAGGCCAACTCGGGCGGCCCGGCCGCGCCGAGCAACCTCGCCCTGGACCACGCCCGAGGCCGATACGTCTTCTTCATCGGCTCCGACGACCACCTCGGCCCGGAGGCGCTGGAGCGCCTGGTGGACGCCGCCGACCGGTGGGACTCCGACGTGGTGCTCGGGCGGATGGTCGGCACCAACAAGCGCTACGTGCACCAGGCGGCCTACGCGGTCACCGAGGAACGGCTGGACCTCTTCGGCGGGGCGTTGGCGTGGTCGCTGTCGAACACCAAGCTGTTCCGTCGGGAGCTGGTCGAGCGTTACGGCCTGCGCTTCCGCACCGACATGCCGATGGGTAGCGACCAGCCGTTCACGCTGGAGGCATGCTTCCGGGCCAAGAAGATCTCGGTCCTCGGCGACTACGACTACTACTACGCGGTCAAGCGGGAGAACGCGCAGAACATCACCTACGCCAGCCGCTTCGAGGAGCGGCTGCGCTGCGCCGAGGAGCTGGTCGGCTTCGTGGCCGGGCTGATCGAGCCGGGCCCGCGCCGGGACGCCGTGCTGCTGCGTCATTTCAGCTGGGAGGTGGCCAAGCTGCTCCGGGCGGAGTTCCTGGGTCTCGACGAGGACGTCCAGCAGAACGTCCACGACCGGATCCGCAAGCTTGCCGAGGCGTACCTGACCGAGGGCGTCCTGGCCCGGATGGCGCCCGACCTGCGGCTGCGTCTCGCCGTCGCGCGCGACGGCGACCTGACGCGCCTCCGCGAGCTGATCGGGCAGCAGGCCGACCGGACGCTGCCCGAGGTCACCATCTCCGACGGCCGCTGGTACGCCCACCACGTAGGTTTCCGCGACCCGGCGTTCGGCTATCCGGACGACTGGTACGACATCACGGACCAGGCCGCCAGAACGCTGGCCAAGCTGACCGTGAGCAGGTTGGCCTGGGGTCGCGACGGCACCGGGGCCCGCGCCCTGGTGGTCACCGCGCGCAGCCGCTGGGCGGAGCTGTCCGAGCTGACCGCCGAGGCGGTCCGGGTCAGTGTCGGCGATCTGGTGGGTGTGACGTCGGTGGCGCCCGACGGCACCGGTACCGTCGTGCGGACGGACTTCGCGATGGACCGGCTGCTCGCGGTCGTCGCGGCGGACGGGGAGCGTCGGGTGGTCCGCGCCGAGGTGAGCACCCCGGGTGGCACCGGGTCGGCGCCGGTTCGTGCCGACCGGGGCGTCGTGGGTCCCCGGCGGCTGGCCCGGCACGGCGTCCGGCTGTACCTCGTCACGCCCACCACCAACCACAAGGGCCAGGTGATCGTCGCGATCACGCCGCTGACGCCCCGTCGGTTCCTTGCCCGCCTGCGCCGAATCAGGCTCTCTGGAGGAAAGTAGTTTCATGAACATCTGCGTCGTAGCGCTCGGGAAGATCGGCCTGCCGCTCGCCGTGCAGTTCGCCTCGAAGGGGCACCGGGTGATCGGTGCCGACGTCTCGGAGCGGGTGGTGCGCCTGGTCAACGACGGGGCGGTGCCGTTCCCGGGCGAGACCGACCTGGACGTCAAGCTGAAGGAGGCGGTCGCCGCCGGGCTGCTCTCGGCCACCACTGACACCACCGCGGCGGTCGCCGAGTCCGACGCGGTCGTCGTGGTCGTCCCGCTCTTCGTCGACGCCGACGGGGTGCCGGACTTCGGCTGGATGGACGACGCCACCCGCGCCGTCGCCGCCGGCCTGCGGCCCGGCACGCTGGTCAGCTACGAGACCACCCTGCCGGTCGGCACCACCCGCGGACGCTGGGCGCCGATGCTCCAGGAGGGCTCCGGGCTCGTCGCGGGCAGCGACTTCCACCTGGTGTTCAGCCCCGAGCGGGTGCTCACCGGCCGGGTCTTCGCCGACCTGCGCCGCTACCCCAAGCTGGTCGGCGGCATCGACGAGGCGTCGGCCGCGCACGGCGTCCGCTTCTACGAGGCCGTGCTCGACTTCGACGAGCGGCCCGACCTGAGCAAGCCCAACGGCGTCTGGGACCTGGGCTCGGCCGAGGCCTCGGAGATGGCGAAGCTGGCCGAGACCACCTACCGGGACGTCAACATCGGCCTGGCGAACCAGTTCGCGCGCTTCGCCGACACCGTGGGCATCGACGTCACCAAGGTCATCGAGGCGTGCAACACCCAGCCGTACAGCCACATCCACTCCCCGGGCATCGCGGTCGGCGGGCACTGCATCCCGATCTACCCGCGGATGTACCTCTGGAACGACCCGGCGGCCACCGTCGTCCGGTCCGCCCGGGAGGCCAACGCGGCGATGCCGGACTACGCGGTCGACCTGCTCGCCGCCGCGTACGGTGACCTGACCGGCGTGGGTGTCCTGGTGCTCGGCGCCGCCTACCGGGGCGGGGTGAAGGAGACCGCCTTCTCCGGTGTCTTCCCCACCGTCGAGGCGCTGCGCCAGCGGGGTGCCACGCCGTACGTCTCCGACCCGATGTACACCAACGAGGAGCTGGTCGCACACGGCCTGCCGGGTTACGACGGCGAGCCGCTCGGCGCCGCGGTGGTCCAGGCCGACCACGCCGAGTACCGTAGCCTCAGCCCGGCCGACCTGCCCGGCGTGACGGTGCTGGTCGACGGCCGTCGGGTCACCGACCCGGCCCGCTGGACCGGGGTCCGTCGCGTGGTCATCGGCGGCTGACCCGTTCGTCGCCCACGGGCCCCGGCCGTTCCGACGGCCGGGGTCCGTCGCGTCGCGCGCCCCGGCCGGCACGGTCGGTGAGCACCGTCATCGGTCGTTCACCCGTCGGACACCCCGGCAATACCGGCGTTACCTACCCCGTTTAAGGTCGCAGCTGCCCGGTATCGGACCCCTCGACACCGGTGGGCAGACAGGGAGCGTGCCGTTGTTCAGCAGAGTACGGAGCCAGCAGGGTCTCGCCGCCGTCGGACTGACCCTGCTCGGCTACGGGGTCATGATCCTGTCCGGCGTGCTCGGCCTGGTGATCCCGTACGCGGTCGCCGCGGTGGTGGTCATCGCCGGTGAGCTGACCCTCGCCGGCCGGTACGCCCAGACCGCCGAGCTGCTCGGCAAGGCGGGCCTCGGGCGGGTCTTCCGGCGGCTGGTCCGCGACCTGTCGGTGGCGCTGCTGGTGGTGAGCACGGTCCGTCCCGGCGTGGCCGGCACCGTGGCGGTGCTGCTGCTGCCCGCCGCGCTCTGGGTCGTGGCCGTCGGCACCACCGCGCTGACCAGGGTGGTCGACGGGCGGGCCGCCACCCCGGCGTTCACCCGCAACATCGACCTGGGCGCGATGCGTCGGGCGCCGGTGCCGCCGCGGTGGGCGCGGCACCTGGCCGGCCTGCGGCTGCCGATCCTCAACGTGCTGCTGGTGCCGGCCGCCGTGCTGGCCGCGGTGGTCGACCGGGTCGCCCCGGTGGTGGTCACCGGGCTGGTCACCCTCGCCGCCGGGCTGGTCACCGCCGGGGTGCTCGCGCTGACCTGGCTGCGGGGGCGCGGCAGCACCCCCGGCGCGGTACGCGCGGTGCACGACTGGCTGTCCCGGGAGCGGCCCGAGGTGGCGCTCTATTTCGCCGGTCCGGCCAAGGACGTCTACCAGGCCAACATGTGGCTCGCGCCGGTCGAGGCGGCCGGCCGCCCGGCGGTGGTGCTGCTGCGCGCCGAGGAGGCGTTCCACGAGCTGGCTGACACCCGGCTGCCGGTGATCTGCGTACCGGCCGGGGTGGACTTCATGAACCTCGACCTCGGGTCGATCCGGGTCGCCCTGTACGCGGCCAACGTCGGGGCGAACATCCACATGCTGCGCGAGGCGGGCGTGAAGCACGTCTTCGTCGGCCACGGCGACAGCGACAAGCAGGCAAGCGTCAACCCGTACAGCAAGGTCTACGACGAGGTCTGGGTGGCCGGCCCGGCCGGCCGGGAGCGGTACGCCCGCGCCGACGTGGGCGTGCTGGACCGCGACATCGTGGAGATCGGCCGGCCGCAGCTCGCCGGGCTGCACACCTTCGGCTCGCGCGCCGCCGACCAGGTCTTCACCGTGCTCTACGCCCCCACCTGGGAGGGCTGGCTGGACGACGACCCGTACCACACGTCGCTGGTGCTGATGGGGGAGCGGATCGTGTCGGGGCTGCTCGCCGCGGGCAACCTGCGACTGGTCTACAAGCCGCACCCGCTGACCGGCACCCGGTCGAAGCAGGCGCGCGCGGCGCACGAGCGGATCGTCGCCCGGATCCGGGCCGCCGGCGGCCAGACCGACCCGACCTCGCTGGACGGCACCGCGCATCTGGTGGTCACCGGCCGCACCCCGGCCCTGTTCGACTGCTTCAACGTCACCGACCTGCTGGTCAGCGACGTCTCCAGCGTGGTCTCCGACTTCGTGCAGAGCGAACGGCCGTACGTGGTGGCCAACCCCGCGGGCCTGTCGGAGGACGAGTTCCGCCGGACCTTCCCCACCGCGCGGGCGGCGTACCTGCTGGCGGCGGACTGCGGCGAGCTGCCGAAGATCCTCGCCGTCACCCGGGCCGGGGACGACCCGATGACCGAGGCGCGACGGGAGCTGAAGGAGTACCTGCTCGGCCCGTCCGGGTCGAACCCGATGGACCGCTTCCGGGACGAGATCGACCGCCTCTGCGGCTGACCCGCGTACCCGGCGACGGGGGCGACGACCGGACCGGTCGTCGCCCCCGTTCGTGTTTTCCGCCCGCCGTGTGCTCAGGCCCGCGACGGCGGGTTGTCGACGTCCCGGGACACGATCTCGCCCTTCTCGTCCACCCAACCCTTCGGCCGGGCCGGGTTTCCGGCGACCAGCTGGTAGGGCGCGACGTCCCGGGTCACCACCGAGCCGGCGGCGATCATCGCGTACTCGCCCACCTCGATGCCGCAGATCAGGGTGGCGTTGGCGCCGATCGAGGCGCCCCGGCGGACCATCGTCGGGGTGATGGTCCAGTCCGGGTTCTGGGCCCGGGGGCGGAAGTCGTTGGTGAAGACCGCGCACGGGCCGACGAAGACCTCGTCCTCGATGGTCACGCCCTGGTAGACGGAGACGTTGTTCTGGATTTTCACCAGGTCCCCCACCGTCACACCGGCGTCCACGTAGACGTTGCGCCCGATGACGCAGCCCGCGCCCACCCGGGCGGTGGACCGAATGTGAGCCAGGTGCCAGACCTTCGTGCCGTTCCCGACTTGGGCGCCGGACTCCACGTCGGCGCTGGGGTGGACGAAGACCGTCGGCCGGTCGTTGGTGTCAGCCATGTCTGTCTGCTCGCATCGTCTCGGGGCGCGGCGTCGCGCCGGGTGAAGGCCGGTCCGAAAGCCCTGGGCCGTGGCCCGGCGTAGCATAACCAGCCGCCGATCGCGCGCCGCCGCGGCGGCTACGGCGAGGCCGTCCAGATCAGGCTGAGATAGGTGCCGTACCAGGCGGAAATCAGTGCGAGCAGCCCGAGGACGAGGATCCGGGTACGCGGCCGCGCCTTGCCCAGCGCGAGGGCCACCGGCAGCAGCAGCGTGAAGGCGGGCACCAGGTAGCGGCCCTTGGCCCAGTAGTACTCCTCGGTACCCACGGTCAGGATGAGGAACGTCAGGGAGTAGACCACCACGGGCAGCGGGTAACGGTCGAGGACGAGCAGCACGACCAGTACGGCGGCGATCGCCATCAGCAGCGTCGACGTGTAGAACGACAGCGGCACCGCCTCGGTCAGCACCTGTCGGAAGGTGGCGAAGGTGTCCACGCCGCCGTCGAACCCGATCTTCCAGGTGGTGCTCTGCATGTGAAAGTAGGCGTCGACGCGTCCCAGCCGCTGGCCGATCCATGCCAGATAGCCGAGGTAGCCCAGGGGAGCGAGCAGCCCCGCGACCCACGGTCGCCAGCCGTCCTGCCGGCGTGCCACCGCGACGAGCGCGGCGACGCCGACCGCGGCGATCAGCGCGCTCGCCGTCGGGCGGCTGAAGCCGGCGACCAGGCAGAGCACCCCGGCCGTGAGCCATCTCCGGCGCAGCAGTGCGTACAGGGTCCACGCCACCAGCGCGGTGAACAGGGTCTCGGTGTACGCCATGTTCTGCACCACCGCGTGGGGCAGCACTGCCCAGAGCACGACCAGGAGCAGGCCGACGCGCCGGGAGGCGAGCTGGACGCCGACGGCGTAGATGCCCCACGCGGCGGCGATACCGGCGACCCACGACACGACCAGGGCGGCGACCGGGATGGAGAACGGGGTGACGGCGGCGACCCCCGCCGTGAGGCCAGGGTAGAGCGGGAAGAACGGCAGGTTCGGCAACCGTGACTTGCCGTCCGGGCCGACGTTGTCCAGGCTCTGGTCGTACCCCTGATCGGCGATCTGCGCATACCACGTGGAGTCGTAGCGGCTGTGCAGCAGCCACCAGAAGTCGGCGCCCGCCCGATGGGAGAAGATCCACAGGACGATCAGCCCGGCCGCCCGCAACAGGACGTACGCGAGGAGCGCCGGTGCCGCGGCCGGCAACCGTCGGCGGCTGCCCGCATCCGTCGGCGGCCCGTCGGCCGTTGCCGCGGCTTGGGACGACCAGCCTGCTGCCGGGTCGCGCGGGTGTGCGGCGGAGGCCGGTTCGGCGAGGGGCTTCGTGGAGGTGGCGGGGTCGGCGGACACGAGGCGTGACCCTACCCGACCGGCGGAACCGTCGGGACCCGCCGCGGGACGGAGCGAGGTCGTCGGGCATGGCGACCGTCCGTCAGGTCAGCAGCGCCGCGATCGCGTCGGCGGCAGGCACGTCGGCCGGTAACGCCCGCGCGTCGACGACGGCCGACACGGGCAGCGGGCCGTACAGGTGCGGGAAGAGCTGGTCGTGGCGGGACGGTTCCCAGCGCAGCTCCGAACCCAGCCGCTGCTCGTCGACCGTCAGCAGCGTCAGCCCGGTCACGCCGGTGAAGACCCGTCGGGCCGTCTCGACCACCTGGTCGGGACCGGACAGGTGGATGAACCCGTCCTGATGGTCCATGGCGGTGCCGGTGAAGTGGCCGGCGGCCCGCGCGTCCTCCCACTCGGTCGTCGCCAGCAGCTTGTAGATCATTCCGGCAGGATAGCGAGGCCGGCCCTCCCGTCGCGGGCGGACATCTGCCACCATGCCCAGGTCGGCTGGGCGAGGAACGGAGGCACCGGGTGCGCATCCTGCTGGTCGAGGACGACCGCCGGGTCGCCGCGGCCCTGTCCTCCGCGCTGACCCGGCGCGGGTACGAGGTGGAGCACGCGGCCACCGTCGCCGCCGCCCTGTCCGCCGCGCCCTGCGACCTGGTGCTGCTGGACCTGACCCTGCCCGACGGGGACGGCACCGACCTGTGCCGGGAGTTGCGCCGGCGCAGCACCCAGCTCGGCATCATCGCGGTGACCGCCCGGGGCGAGGAGCGGGACCGGGTGCTCGGCCTGCGGCTCGGCGCGGACGACTACGTGGTGAAGCCCTTCTCGATGGTGGAGCTGCAGGCCCGGATCGAGGCGGTGCTGCGGCGCGCCGCGCACACCGTGCCGCAGCGGCACGTGATCGAGGTCGGCCCGGTCCGCATCGACGTCTCCGCCCGGGCGGTGACGGTGGACGGCCGCGCCGTGGCGTTGACCCGCAAGGAGTTCGACGTCCTGCTCTCGCTGGCCCGGCAGCCCGGGGTGGCGGTGCCGCGGGACCGGATCCTGCTCGACGCGTGGGGCACCACCTGGGCCGACCGGCACACCGTCGAGGTGCACGTCGGCTCGCTGCGGGGCAAGCTCGGCGATCCCCGCCTGGTGGAGACCGTCCGCGGCGTCGGCTACCGGTTGCGCGGCGAATGAGGTCACGGTGCGACGTCGGCTGGTGATCAGCTATCTGCTGCTGATGGTGCTCGTCCTCATCGCGTTGGAGACGCCGCTGGCGGCGACCCTGGCCAGCCGGGAGACCGACCGGGTGCGGGCCGACCGGCTCGCCGACGCCACCCGGTTCGCCTCGCTCGCCGAGCCGGCGCTGCGCGGCGGCGCCGCCGGTCCGCTCGACAACGAGCTGGACAGCTACGACGAGCTGTACGGCATCGGCGCGGCGGTGGTCGACCGGGACCGCCGTACGGTGGTCTCCTCGGCGAGCTGGCGGACGGCCCCGGGCACCCGGGAGGCGCTGGACGTGGCGCTGTCCGGGCAGCAGGTCAGCGGCCCGCCGTCGGTGTGGCCGTGGGTGGACGGGCCGATCGTGGTGGCGGTGCCGATCAACGACGGCGGCGAGGTGCTCGGTGCGGTCGTCACCGCCACCCCGGCCGGCCCGGTCCGGCGTACCGTCACCGCCTGGTGGCTGCTGCTGGCCGGCATCGGCCTGCTCGCGGTGCTGGCCTGCGTGCTGACCGCGTTCGGCCTGGCCGGGTGGGTGCTGCGACCGGTCACCGAGCTGGACACGGTCACCCACGAGATCGCCGAGGGCGACGGCAGCGCCCGGGTGCAGCACCGGCTGGGCCCGCCGGAGCTGCGCCGCCTGGCGGCGAGCTTCAACCACATGGCCGACGCGGTCTCCGACGTGATGGACCGGCAGCGGGCCTTCGTCGCGCACGCCAGCCACCAGTTGCGCAATCCGCTGACCGCGCTGCGGCTGCGGGTGGAGGAGCTGGGACCGAGCCTCACCGACCCGGACGGCCGCGCCGAGCACCGGCTGGCGCTGGAGGAGACCGACCGGCTCGCCCTGGTGCTCGACGCGCTGCTCACCCTGGCCCGTGCAGAGCGGCGGGAGAACCAGCGGGTGACCGTCGACGCGGCGGCCGTCGCCGCCAGCCGGGTCGCCGCCTGGCAGCCGCTCGCCCGGCACCGGTCGGTCACCCTGCGCCTGGCCACGGTCGACTCCCCGGCGTACGCGGCGACCGTGCCCACCGCGATCGACCAGGCACTCGACGCGCTGATCGACAACGCGGTGAAGTTCAGCGGCGCGGGGGGAGAGGTGACCGTCCGGGTCCGCCGGGACGACGGCGGGACCGCCCTGGAGGTACGCGACACCGGCCCCGGCATGACGGCGAGCCAGCTGGGGCAGGCCACCGAGCGGTTCTGGCGGGCACCGGAGGTGCAGAACGTCGACGGCGCCGGGCTGGGCCTGACCATCGTCGCGGTGCTGGTGGACGCCTCTGGCGGTCGGCTCACCATGTGCCCGAACGAGCCGCGCGGCCTGGTCGCCGGTCTCTGGTTCCCCGCCCCCGCCGCCGTGCCTGCCGCCGCCCGCGACACGCCCGCCGCGCCCGCCGCCGCCCCCGACGCCGCGCCGCGCACCACGCCCGCGTCCACGCCGCGCTGAGGCGTTAGGAAGGGACCCTTCCTCTACACCAGGCGTTAAGCGGGGGCCCTTCCTTTCACGGTTTGGCGGCGCGGTACCAGGCGGCGGCGCCCGGGTGCAGGGGCAGCGGCGCGGTGGCGATGGCCGAGCGGGGGCTCATCCGTCCCGCCGCCGGGTGTGCCGCGCCCAGTTCCGCCCGGCGCTCCATCAGCAACCGGGTCACCTCCCGGATCAGCGTCTCCGGCAGGTCGGCGCGGACGACGAGGAAGTTCGGGTTCGCCACCGTGGTGACCGGGTCCACGCCGTAGACCGAGCGGGGGATGTCCCGGGACACGTAGACCTCCGGGTTGCGCTCGCGCAGCGGTTCGGTCCAGTCGCCCAGGTCGACGATGCGTACCGGCAGGTCCCGGGCCAGTTCCTCGACCGCCCGCACCGGCAGGCCGCCGGAGAAGAAGAACGCGTCGACCCGGCCCTCGCGCAGCGCGGCGACCGAGTCGTCCAGGCCGAGGTGTTCCCGGTGGGCCCGCTTCTCGTCGAGCCGGGCCGCGTCCAGCAGCCGGGTGGCGGTGATCTCGGTGCCGGAGCCGGGCGCGCCCACCGACACCCGCCGGCCGGCCAGGTCGGCCACCGTCCGCACCGGCCCGCCGGCGGTGGTGACCAGGTGCAGCAGGTCGTCGTAGACGCGGGCCACCGCGACGACCGCCGGATCGGTGGCCCCGGCCGGCGGCAGCACGTCGGCCTGGGTGAAACCCAGCTCGGCGGCACCGGAGCCGACCAGCCGGACGTTCTCCGCCGACGCGGCGGTCACCACGACGCTGGCCTCGACGTTCGGCAGCTCCCGGTTGAGGATGGCGGCCAGCGACCGCCCGAACGCGTGGTAGACGGCGGTCGGGCTGCCGGTGGCGATCCGGATCCGTACCGGCTCCTCGTCGGTCTCCCGGCAGCCGGCGGCGCCGGGCAGGACCGCGACCAGCAGCAACGCCAGCAGGGCGGTCGACGCGGCCGGCGGTCGGTTGCGGGCGGACCAGGTACGGCTCACCCGGTGCACTCTGCGCCGACCGGGCCGCCCCGCGCAACCCGGATCCCCCGCCCCGGACGGCGCCGGTCAGGATCCGGCCGCCTCCCGGGGCGGACCGAGCGCGGCGGCGTCCAGGATCTGCTCCCGGTCCCGGCCGTGTGCGACGCTGACCACGAAGCAGCCGGTGCCCGGTCGCAGCAGCGCCGGGACGTCCAGCAGGGCCGCCCCGCGGACCAGCACGGCGGCCAGTTCCCGGTCGGTGAGTCGGATCCCGAGGATGTGCCGCCGGACGTGCCGGCCGCCACCGAGCAGGGCGGCCCGCCACGCCGCCGCGGCGAGCCGGGGCCGCCACACCCGCCGCGGGGTGGACGCGCCGGGCGTCGGCCCGCCCAGCAACTCGCGGCGGCCCTGCCGCCAGCCGGCCTCCACCACCTGCGCGTACGCGGCGCGGTGCGCCGCCGGCACGGAGAGCCGGTGCAGCTCGTAGCGACGGCGTAGACCGCCCACGGCGACCTCGTGCCGGACCGGTACGCCCAACCGGTCGAGCAGTTGCCGCATCCGCTGCGCGGCCTCCTCCCGGTTGAACTCGACCGTCACCGGCGGGTGGAGTGGGGCGGGCCGCCGAGGGTTCCCGCCGGTCGGGGGCGTCATGCAGCGCAGCAGGCAGGCGACCTCGAAGGCGTCGGCCAGGGTCAGCCAGTCCAGCGGGGGCGGGGGCGACGGCGGCCGGGGCCGGTCGAGCAGGGTCGGTTCGGGGGACACCTCGGGCTCCTCGTCGGCGTCGGGGTGTCCCTACCGTGACGGTTGCGCGGTGCGGGCGGAACCGATCCGGCCGAGCCTTGAGGAAATCTTGCGTCTGCCGTTACAGCTCGGACACGATCACGTCGACCTGGCGGGGCCGGCCGGCCGGTGTCGCGGTCTCCTCGACCCGGTACGTGAGGTCGCGCAGCGCGGCCACCAGAGCGTCGGCGGTACGCGGGCGGGCGCCGGCGAGCAGCAGCTCCCGGACCAGCCGGCCCTTGGTCGCCTTGTTGAAGTGGCTGACCACCGTCCGCACCGGCGTGCCGTCGACGTCCCGCTCGTGCAGCACCCGGACGATCACCGTGCGGGCGGCCACCGCACCGCGCGGTGTCCAGGTGGCGGCGTACGCGCCGGAGCGCAGGTCCAGCACCGGCCGGTCCCCGGCGGCGGCGGTCAGCGCCGGGTCCAGCGCGGCACGCCACCAGGCGGACAGCGCGCCCACCCCGGGCAGCCGCGCGGAGATCGGGCAGCGGTAGGGCGGGATCCGGTCGGCGAGGCGTACCGCGCCCCAGAGGCCGGAGCTGATCAGCACCGACCGGCGGGCCGCCCGCAGCGCCGGGGCGGGCAGTGAGGCGAGGTCCAGCGCCTCGTACAGGACCCCGGTGTAGAGGCGCTCGGCCGGCGCCGTCGCCGCCCGCAGCAGGCGTGCGTTGCGCCGCAGCTCGTCGCGCTGACCGGGGCCGAGGCCGAGCGCGGCCAGCGCGACGGCCTCGTCGGCGGTGCTGGCGTCGACAAGCGCGGACAGCACCCGCTCACGCGCTCCGGCCAGCTCCGGCAGGCTCAGCCGGGCCAGATCCATCCGCCGGCCGGTGCCGGTGTCGGCCTTGCCCTCGGAGGGCGGCAGCAGGATGAGCATCGGTGGACTCCTCGGTCGGCGGCTGCCGCCAGCGTACGATCCGGTCCTACCGCCACGGCCGCACCGGCTGCTCCGGGTGGTACACGCGATACCCGTCGACCTCGATCACCAGCGCCGCGTCGGCCCGGTCGCCGAGCAGCCGGCGCAGCCGCCGCTCCAGCGTCGACCCGGACTCCACCACGTAACCCGGCCGGGCAGCCGCCGACACCTGCCGCCAGTACGCCGGGTAGCGGTTCTGGCCCGGGGTGAACCACTCGTCGAGCACCCCGCACACCACGTCCTCACCGGTGTTGAAGATCAACCGGTTGCAGGTCCAGTAGTCCCCGTACACCTCCCGGGGCCCGTCCGCGCGGACCGCGTCGGCCAGTTGCCGGGCCGCCCGCTCCTCGGTCCGGCCCGCCCGCGCGCCGGTGGTGGCGAACAGCACGGTGACCACCAGCGCGGTGGCCGCCAGCGCGGCCAGCCCGGCGGTGGCGACCGCGCCGGCCAGCCGGCCGGCCACCCCGACCGTGCCCCGCCAGCAGGCCACCGCCGCCAGCCACACCGGCCACAGCACCGCCGGCAGGGAGAGCTGGAGCACCGACAGGTAGCGCGCGTTGCTCAGCGGGTCGGTGGCGGCCAGCGGGCTGCGGGCGTACGACAGCAGGGTCGCCGCCGCGCCGAGGACCAGCGCGAGGTGCACGACCGGGCCGACCCGCCGGGCCCGTCCCGGTCCGGCGGCCCGGCGGTACGCGAGCACCGCGACCACCGCGGCGATCCCCAGCAGCACCGGGTAGAGCAGCCCGGACCAGCGGGTCCACGTCGTGCACCCGTCGACCGGGCACAGCCCGTGCGCCAGCGGTACGCCCTCCAGCAGCGCGCCGCGCAGCCGCTCCGACCAGGGTGGCGTCGGCCCGGCCCGGGTGCTGATCTCCCGGAACACCGACAGCGAGTCCTCACCGGGCGGGGCGACCAGGTTGTCCCAGGCCATCGGGGCGACGCCGACGGCGAAGCCCGCCACCAGCAGCGGTCCCGCCCAGCCCAGCAGCTCCCGCCGCGCCACCCACAGCAGCACCAGCCCGGCCGCCCCCAGGTAGGGCAGGATCAGCCAGTCCGACCACACCGCCACCCCGGCGAGCAGTCCGAACGCCCCGACGGCCAGCCGCCGGTGGCGGATCGTGCCGCCGGCCAGCCCCACCGCCACCAGCAGCATCAGCAGCACCGCGACCTTGACCTCCGGCCGCCCGCCGACCACGGTGATCTGGTCGCGGACCACCCGCTCGCCGCCGAGCGCCAACAGGCCGACGACGAATGTGGCGAACCACGGCGAGCCGATCCGCCGGGTGAGCCGGTGGATCAGCCAGAGGAACAGCGCGTACAACACCAGCAGCGGCAGCCGCAGCACCGGCCAGCTGGGCCCGACCGCCGCGACCAGCGGCGCGGCCAGGTACGACTCCAGCACACCCATGTAGCGCTGCCCGTAGAGGAAGACCGGGAACTCCCGGCCCTGCGCGATGTGCAGCGCGGCCAGCCCGAACGTCGCCTCGTCGCTGTTCGACACCGGCGTGGTGCGCAGGGTCAGGACCAGCCGGTACGCGACCCCGGCCACCCCCAGCAGCAGCGCGACGAGCGCCGGCCGGTCGAGCCGGGGACGCCACCGCCCCCCGTGCTGAGCAGATCGCGACACGACCAGCGCCCCCGTCGTCGTCCCGACCGGAGTGTTTCACGCGCCGGCGGGGGACCGGGCCGGTTCGCCGTGAACGCGGTGCTGCCGGCGTGCCTGCGGTGGCCCGGTGAGATCGCCTCACGTGGCCGAGGCGGCGGGCTTGTGGCAGGGTTGCACCCGTGCCACCCACTCCCGCCGGCCAGCTGGCCGTACCCACCCTGCACCGGGCCGCGCGGATCGAGGACGCCGTGCACCACCTCGTGGAGCGCCGGCTGCGGCGGACCGGGTGGCGGATGAACGTGGTCGCCTACACCGGCTACGGCGCGCCCGGCTGGGTACGCGTCATGTGCCGGGTGCTGCTGGGACGACCGGACACCCGGGAGCACGGCCGGCTGGAGAAGGTCCGGGGCTGGCGCAGCTTCACGACCCTGCCCGCCAAACACGTCAAGGTCACCATCACCGCCGGCGGGGTGACCCACGAGACGCAGGCCGACCGCAGCGGCTTCGTCGACGTCACCGTGAAGGCCGACATGGTGCCCGGCTGGGGTGCGGTGACCATCGGTGTGCCGGACGCGGAGCCGGTCGAGGCGCCGGTGCGGATCCTCGACCCGGAGGTGCGCTTCGGCGTCCTCTCCGACATCGACGACACGGTGATGGTCACCGCACTGCCCCGGCCGCTGCTCGCCGCCTGGAACACCTTCGTGCTGGACGAGCACGCCCGCAACGCGGTCCCCGGCATGGCGGTGCTGTACGAGCGGCTGGTCACCGCCCACCCCGGCGCCCCGGTGTTCTACCTGTCCACCGGTGCGTGGAACGTCGCCCCGACGCTCACCCGGTTCCTGTCCCGCCACCTCTACCCGGCCGGCCCGCTGCTGCTGACCGACTGGGGACCCACCCACGACCGCTGGTTCCGCAGCGGCCGGGAGCACAAGCGCATCACCCTGGCCCGCCTGGCCAAGGAGTTCCCCGAGGTCAAGTGGCTGCTGGTCGGCGACGACGGGCAGCACGACCAGGAGATCTACCGGGAGTTCGCCGCCGCCCACCCGGAGAACGTGGCCGGCGTGGCGATCCGCCGGCTGTCGCCCACCCAGGCGGTGCTCGCCGGTAGCCTGCCCGCGCCCGCCGGCAGCTCGTCAGCCGGGCCGGTGGGGCAGAAGTGGCTCTCCGCTCCGGACGGCGCCGGCCTGTGGAAGCTGTTGCGCGACGCCGGCCTGGTCTGACGCCGGCTCCCGGCGCGTTCCGGGGCGCCGACCGTGCGTTCCCGACATGATCGGCTCGCCTTCATTGATATCGGGCTGTCCAGGCGAGGTTGTCCGCCCGACTTCAATGATCCCGGCCGGCCGGGTGGCCGGCCGGTGAAGGATACTTGCGCATCTCATCGATAGACCTGAACATATCTTCATGCGCAGAGACCTTGGTCGATTCCTTCCCGGTGTGACGCTGACGGCGGCGCTCGTGCTCGGCCTGGCCGTGGTGACCTCCCGGCCCGCCGAACCGGACACCGTGCCGACCGCCGTGCCGGTGGCCGCCGAGGCGGCCTGCGCGACCGACCCGGCCACCCCGAAGCGGCAGCTCCGCGGCATGTGGATCGCCAGTGTGGCCAACATCGACTGGCCCAGCCGCACCGGGCTCACCCCGGCCGCCCAGCAGGCCGAGTACCGGGGCTGGCTCGACCTGGCCCAGCAGCGCCGGATGAACGCCGTGGTGGTGCAGATCCGCCCCGCCGCCGATGCCTTCTGGCCGTCGACCTACGAGCCGTGGTCGCAGTGGCTCACCGGTACCCAGGGCGGCAACCCCGGCTACGACCCGCTGGCCTTCATGGTCGCCGAGGCGCACGCCCGGAACCTGGAGTTCCACGCCTGGTTCAACCCCTACCGGGTGGCCAACCACACCGATCTCAGCAAACTCGCGGCGAGCCACCCGGCCCGCACGAACCCGGGCTGGACGGTGAGCTACGGGGGTCAGCTCTACTACAACCCCGGCATCCCGGCCGTCCGCGCGTTCGTGCAGGACGCGATGATGGACGCGGTCGCGCGGTACGACATCGACGCGGTGCACTGGGACGACTACTTCTACCCGTACCCGGTCAGCGGGGTGGCCTTCCCCGACCAGGCCGCCTACGCCCAGTACGGAAGCGGCTTCAGCAGCATCGCCGACTGGCGACGCCACAACGTCAACCTGCTGGTGCAGGAGATGGGCGCGAAGATCCGGGCGGCGAAGCCGTGGGTGAAGCTCGGCATCAGCCCGTTCGGCATCTGGCGCAACGCCGGCACCGACCCGCTCGGCTCGCGCACCACCGGCCTCCAGTCGTACGACGCGATCTACGCCGACACCCGGCGCTGGGTGCGCCAGGGCTGGGTCGACTACATCGCGCCGCAGGTCTACTGGCAGATCGGCCACCCCGCCGCCGACTACGCGGAGTTGGTCCGCTGGTGGTCCGAGACGGTGACCGGCACGGACGTGCACCTGCTGATCGGGCAGGCCACCTACCGCGCCGGCGCGTCCGGGCAGGACGCGGCCTGGCAGGACCCGGCCGAACTGACCGACCACCTGACGCTCAACCGCAGTCACCCGCAGGTCGTCGGCGACCTCCACTTCAGCGCCAAGGACGTCCGCGCGGACCGGATCGGGGCGGTCAGCCGGGTGGCGACCGACCACTACCGCCGGCCCGCGCTGGCCCCGGCCGGCACCGGCGGTGCGGCGCCGGCCGCACCGAGCCTCACCTCGGCGGTACGCGGCACCGGCGGCGTGACGCTGACCTGGCAGCGCGGCAGCACCGGCAGCACGGCCGGGTACGCGGTCTACCGGCTGCCCGGCGACGGCACGGTCGACCCCTGCGCCCTGGCCGACGCCCGCCACCTGCTCGGTACGGTCCGCGCCTCGGGCGGCAGCGGGACGTTCACCGACGCCACCGCCGCCGCCGGTGCGACCTACCGCTACCTGGTGACCGCCCTGGACCGGCGGCACCACGAGAGCCCGGCGAGCAACGTGCGGCTGGTCACCGGCGGCGGTGCCACGTTCAGCGTGGTCGTGGACAACGCCACCGCCGGGGGCTTCACCGCCGCCGGCACCTGGGGCACGTCGTCCTACCTCCCGGCCCGGTACGGCGCCAACTACCGGTTCGCCCTGCCGCAGGCGGTGAGCGATCCGGCCTGGTTCAGCGCGACCCTGCCCGCCGCCGGTGCGTACCGGGTCGAGGTCTGGTACCCGGCCGACCCCGGCTACAACAGCGCCGCGCCGCACCTGGTGGCCACCGCGAACGGCACCGTGACGGCCACCGTCGACCAGCGGGTCGGCGGTGGGCAGTGGCGGGTGCTGGGCACCTACGACCTCGCCGCCGGGACGCGCCAGGTCGTCGGGGTCAGCCGCTGGACCAGCACCCCGGGGTACGTCGTCGCCGACGCCGTCCGGATCACCCGAGTCTGAGCGGGAGTACGGCAGCTTCTGGTTGGCGGATGCAGCGGCTCCCTGATACGGTACGGAACGTGTCGTATCTAAACCGGTCCGGTGGCTCGGAAGCCGCCGCAGGCCCTCGCGGCGGACGCCCCCGCGACGAGCGGCGGGAGCACGACATCCTCGCGGTCGTCGGTGCGCTGCTCGCGGAGTCGGGTTACGAGGGAGTCACCTTCGAGGAGGTCGCCCGGCGCGCGGGCGCGTCCAAAGCCACCCTCTACCGGCGCTGGAAGTCCAAGCGGGAGATGGTGATCGCCGCGATCAAGGCGGGCCCGGCGTACCGGGAGGGACCGGACGAGATCGACACGGGCAGTCTCAGGGGTGACCTGTTGGCCCTGTGCCAGCGGCTCGACCGGTCCATGCGCTCCGCCGACGGCCAGACGGCGATGCTCCTGCTCCAGGCTGGTCTGGAGGACCCCGACCTGTGTGCGGAGATCGAGCGGTCGGTGGGGCCGACCGGTGCGCGACTACCCGCGAGCGTGATCGAGGCAGCCGTCCGCAGGGGAGAACTGCCCGAAGGCGTCGATACCTTCCCCTACGAGGAGGTCGCCGGCGCGGTGCTCCTGCTCCGTCGGCTCAACGGGCTGCGGGCCGACGACCACTACTTCGAGGCGCTGGTCGACGCCGTGCTGATTCCCGCCCTGCGCGCCTCGACGACCACCGGCCGAACGCTGCCGGCCGGCATCTTCTCCGGACACCCCGCAACCCACTGATCCCGAAACGACAAAGGAACACCATGAAGCCGTTGACCATCGAAGGATTTCACTACCAGACGCTCCCCGGAGAGAAGGGCGTCGACATCAACGTCGCGGTTGCCGGCGACGGCCCCGCGGTGGTGCTGCTGCACGGGTTTCCCCAGACGCACTACATGTGGCACCGCGTCGCACCGGACCTCGCCGAGCGACACACCGTGATCGTGCCCGACCTGCGGGGCTACGGCGCGAGCGGCAAACCCGCCGCCGACGGTCCCGACACCTACTCGAAGCGGGTCATGGCCCAGGATGTGCTGGCCGTGGCGCGGGAGTTGGGACACGAGCGGTTCGGGCTCGTCGGGCACGACCGTGGCGCCCTCGTCGGGGTCCGGGCCGGCCTGGACCACCCGCGGGCCGTGACCTACCTCGGCATCCTCGACGTGCTCCCCACCCTCGACACGTGGGCGGTCCTGCAGGGGGTGCACGCGAAGGTGGCCTGGCATCTCTACCTGATGGCACAGCCGGCCGGCCTGCCGGAGAAGATGATCGCCGCGGTGGCCCCGGAGTTCTTCGGCTCGTTCCTCGACGCCTGGGACACCGACGGTACGACCTTCACCCCCGAGGTGCGCCAGCACTACATCGACAGCTCGGTCGACGCCGTCGACTCCATCGTCGCCGACTACCGCGCCACCGCCGGCATCGACCTGGAGATGGACCAGGCCGACCGGGACGCGGGCCGGCGGCTGACCATGCCGGTTGGGGTCATCTCCCAGGACTGGGGCTCCCAGCTCGGGTTCGACGCGGCGTCGCTCTGGGGCGCCTGGGCTCCCGACCTGACCTACCAGCCGACCCAGGCCGGCCACTTCATGGCCGAGGAGAAGCCCGCGGAGATCGCCCGTTTCATCACGGACCTCGCCGCCCGCAGCGACGCCTGACCTCGACCACCCGGAGTCGGTCAACCCGCCGGAGGCCCCTCGACCGACATCGTGCTAGCATTGCTAGCACGATGTCGGTCGCCAAAAGGAGAAGGGGATGGCAGCTCTCAGCATCCGTGACCTGGACGACACGGTGAAGGAGAAGCTCCGCGTCCGCGCCGCCCGGCACGGCCGATCGATGGAGGCCGAGATCCGGGCCATCCTGACCTCGGCCGTCAGCGACGAGGCACCTCGGGCGGATCTCTTCCACGCGCTTGTCGATCGCTTCACCTGGCTCGGGGGAGTGGACCTCGAGCCGCCGGCCCGCGCCACCCCGCCCCGTGCGGCGGAGCTGTTCGAATGATCGTCCTCGACACCAACGTCGTGTCCGAACTCATGCGCGGCGAGCCGGCCCCCGTCGTCATCGATTGGCTGCACCGCAACTCGCACGACGGCCTCTACACGACGACGATCACCGTCGCCGAGATCCGCTACGGCATCGCCCGGCTGCCCGCCGGTCGCCGTCGGGAGTCCCTGCGGCAGGCCGCCAACGAGATCTTCGCGGCCTTTCCCCGTCAGGTTCTCCCCTTCGACCTTGCCGCCGCCGACGCCTACGCGGACATCGTCGCCGGCCGTGACGGCACTGGCAATGCGATCGACGGGTTCGACGCCCAGATCGCCGCGATCTGCCGTTCCCAGGCCGCCACCCTCGCCACCCGCAACATCAAGGACTTCACCGACACGGGCATCGCGATAGTCGATCCATGGCAGGCGACGAGCGACTAGCGATCGCCTGGGCGACCGCGGATCAGGACGGGCGGAGCCAGAGGACGCCCAGCGGGGGCACCCGCAGTGCCACCGACGCCGGCAACCCGTGCCAGGGCACGTCCTGGGCGTGAACCTGGCCCATGTTGCCCACCCCGGACCCGCCGTAGTGGTGGGCGTCGGTGTTGAGCACCTCGGTCCACGCGCCCCCGGCCGGCAGGCCGATGCGGTAGTCCTCCAGCGGTGACGCGGAGAAGTTCGCCACGCAGACCAGGGTCGCGCCGTCCGGAGCGATCCGGACGAAGCTGACCGCGTTGTTGGCCACGTCGTCGCCGGCGATCCAGCGGAACCCGGCCGGCTCGGTGTCCTGCGACCACAGCGCCGGGGTGTCCCGGTAGACGGCGTTCAGGTCACCGACCAGGCGCTGCACGCCGGCCCGCGCCGGGTCGTGCAGCAGGTACCAGTCGAGGCCGCGCTCCTCGCTCCACTCCCGGTCGTCGGCCAGCTCGCAGCCCATGAAGAGCAACTGCTTGCCCGGGTGCGCCCACATGTACGCCAGCAGCGCGCGCACGTTGGCCAGCCGCTGCCAGGTGTCGCCGGGCATCTTCGCCGCCAGCGAGCCCTTGCCGTGCACCACCTCGTCGTGGCTGATCGGCAGCACGTAGTTCTCGCTCCAGGCGTACGCCAGGGAGAAGGTGAGCTGGTGGTGGTGGTGCTGCCGGTAGATCGGGTCCTTCGAGGTGTAGAGCAGGGTGTCGTGCATCCAGCCCATGTTCCACTTGAACCCGAAGCCCAGGCCGCCGCCGTCGGTGGAGCGGGTGACCCCGGGCCAGGCGGTGGACTCCTCGGCGATCATCACCACGCCCGGGTGGTGCCGGTAGACCGTCGCGTTCGTCTCCTGCATGAACGCCAGGGCCTCCAGGTTCTCCCGGCCGCCGTACTGGTTGGGGGCCCACTGGCCCTCCTGGCGGGAGTAGTCCAGGTAGAGCATCGAGGCGACCGCGTCCACCCGCAGCCCGTCGACGTGGAACTCCTCGCACCAGTACAGGGCGTTGGCGACCAGGAAGTTGCGCACCTCCCGGCGACCGAAGTCGAAGACGTACGTGCCCCAGTCGGGGTGCTCGCCGCGCCGCGGGTCGGGGTGCTCGTAGAGCGGCGTGCCGTCGAAGCGCGCCAGGGCCCACTCGTCCTTGGGGAAGTGCGCGGGCACCCAGTCGAGGATGACGCCGATCCCGGCGGCGTGCAGCCGGTCCACCAGGAAACGGAAGTCGTCCGGGTCGCCGAACCGGGACGTCGGCGCGTAGTAGCCGGTGACCTGGTAGCCCCAGGAGCCGCCGAATGGGTGCTCCATCACCGGCAGGAACTCCACGTGCGTGAAGCCCAACCCGACGACGTACTCGGTCAACTGCTCGGCCAGCTCCCGGTAGCCCAGGCCGGGCCGCCAGGAGCCGAGGTGCACCTCGTACACGCTCATCGGCTCCTGGTGCGGGCGGCGCTGCGCGCGTCGCTCCAGCCAGGCCGCGTCGTTCCACTCGTACGTCGAGTGGTGCACCACCGACGCGGTGGCCGGCGGCACCTCCGCGTACGCCGCGAGGGGGTCGGCCTTGTCCCGCCACTGCCCGTCGGCGCCGAGGACCCGGTACTTGTAGCGGGCCCCGACCCGCGCGCCGGGCACGAAGATCTCCCACACGCCGCTGGAGCCCAGCGAGCGCATCGGCCAGCCGTCGTCCGGGTACCAGCCGGTGAAGTCACCGACCACCCGCACACCCCGGGCGTTCGGCGCCCACACGGTGAACGCGACGCCCTCGTCGAAGACCCGCGCGCCCAGGGCGTCCCAGAGCCGCTCGTGCCGGCCCTCGCCGATCAGGTGCAGGTCCAGCTCGCCGAGGGTGGGCGGGTAGCGGTACGGGTCGTCGTGGACCTGCCCGTCCACCTCGATCCGGTAGTCGAGCACCACGCCCGCGACGGTCGCCTCGAACACGCCGACGTCGTGCACCCGCTTCATCGGGTGCCGCTCGCCGGCCACCACGACCGCCACGTCCTGCGCGCCCCGGCGCAGGGTGCGGATGGTGCTGCGCCCGTCGGCCGGGTGGGACCCGAGCACCGCGTGCGGGTCGTGGCTGCGGCCGGCGATCAGCTCGTCCATCGTGGGTCGTCCTTCGTGGGAGCGGTCGGCGCGGTGCCGCCGGACAGGTCGTCGGGTACGTCCTCGACGGTCAGCTCCGCCGGTGGCGTGGCGGTGGGCACGTCGGGAACGTGGTGGACCGGGCGGCGCACGGTCAGCACGTGCGCCGGTTGAAGATACGGGTCGAGCCGCACCGCGTTGCGCTGCCCCCAGTCGTAGCTGGTGCCGGTCAGCTCGTCGTGCACGGAGAACCGCTCGTGCCAGTCGAACCCCAGCGCCGGCATGTCCAGCGTGGTGTTGCCCCACTGGACGGTCCGCGAGTCGAACGAGCAGACCACGATCACCGTGTTGCCGGTCGCCGGGTCGTGCTTGGACCAGCACAGCAGCGCGGGGTTGTCGATGTCGTGGAAGACCAGGTTGCGCAGCCGGCGCAGCGCCGGGTTGTCCCGGCGGATCCTGTTGAGGGTGGCGATGAACGGGGCCAGCGAGCGGCCGTGCGCCTGCGCGCCGGCCCAGTCCCGGGGACGCAGCTCGTACTTCTCGTTGTCCAGGTATTCCTCGGCGCCGGGCCGGGCCACGTGCTCGAACAGCTCGAAGCCGGCGTACATGCCCCAGGAGGGGGAGAGCAGCGCGGCCAGCACCGCCCGGATCTTGAACATCGGCGGGCCGCCGTGCTGCAACGACTCGTGCAGGATGTCCGGCGTGTTCGGCCAGAAGTTCGGCCGCATGTAGTCCGCCGCCGCGACCAGTTCCTCGCAGTACTCCCGCATCTCGGCCGCCGTCGTGCGCCAGGTGAAATAGGTGTACGACTGGGTGAAGCCGACCTTGCCCAGCCCGTGCATCATCGCCGGGCGGGTGAACGCCTCGGCCAGGAACAGCACGTCCGGGTCCACCTTCTTGACCTCGGCGATCAGCCACTCCCAGAACTGCACCGGCTTGGTGTGCGGGTTGTCCACCCGGAAGATCTTCACGCCCTCGCCGACCCAGTGCAGGACCACCCGCAGCACCTCGGCGCGGATGCCCTCCGGGTCGTTGTCGAAGTTCAGCGGGTAGATGTCCTGGTACTTCTTCGGCGGGTTCTCCGCGTACGCGATGCTGCCGTCGGCCCGGGTGGTGAACCACTCCGGGTGCGCGGTCACCCACGGGTGGTCCGGCGCGCACTGCAACGCCAGGTCCAGGGCCACCTCCAGGCCCTGCTCGGCGGCGGCGGCGACGAAGTCGCGGAAGTCCTCCGGCGTACCCAGGTCGGGGTGGATGGTGTCGTGCCCGCCCTCGGCGGCGCCGATCGCCCACGGCGAGCCCACGTCGTCCGGCCCGGGGGTCAGCGAGTTGTTCGGGCCCTTGCGGTTGACCCGGCCGATCGGGTGGATCGGCGGCAGGTAGAGCACGTCGAAGCCCATCGCCGCGACGCCGGGCAGCCGCTGCGCGGCGGTGGCGAACGTGCCGGAGCGGGCCGGCGCGTCGACCGTGGCTCCCATCGCGCCCTCGGAGCGGGGGAAGAACTCGTACCAGGCGGAGAAGAGGGCCCGCTCGCGGTCCACCCAGATCCGGTACTCGTCGCCGGTGGTGACCAGCTCCCGCACCGGGTGGTCCCAGAGCAGGTCGGCCAGGTCCAGCGCCGGCCCGACCCGCCGGGGCAGCTCCCCGGTCTCGTCGCGCAGGGCCGCGACGGCGGCGTCGACCCGCCTGCGGTCCGCCGCCGGCACCAGGTCGCGCGCGGCGGTCAGCACGCGTACGCCCTCGG
Organism: Micromonospora endolithica; assembly: GCF_003626595.1. GTDB lineage: Bacteria > Actinomycetota > Actinomycetes > Mycobacteriales > Micromonosporaceae > Micromonospora > Micromonospora endolithica. Next base: position 367,822 of record NZ_RBAK01000006.1, read on the forward strand.
CCAGGTCGTTGGCCAGCTCCGCCGGGCCCTGGCCGGCGGCGATCTTCTTGGTCACCGCGTTCTGCCAGGTCAGGTACGGGTCGGAGAACGCCTCGACGGTGAACGTCCACTCGCCGACCGCGTCGGGTGTGATGGTGGCCAGCCACCGGTCCTGACCGGGCTCACCGGGGCGCATCCGGGTGAACGGGCGGGCCCGCCCGTCCGGGCCGAGCCAGACCACGTTGCAGCCCAGCGCGTCGTGCCCCTCCCGGTAGGCGCGCGCCGACACCGGTACCAGCTCACCGACCACCGCCTTCGCCGGGTGGCGACCGCAGGAGACGGCGGGGGAGACGTCTTCGATGGGGAACCGACCAGTCACCGATTCAACCTACTGCGCGAGATCCTTTCGTGCTCGGCCAAGCGCCGTCGTCGGTGCGTCCCGGGCTGTGGAGCCCCGTGTTGCGGGGCCTCGTGTTGCGGGGCCCGTGCTGGGCCCCGTGGTCAACTCGGGTTCATTGAAGTCGGGCGGACAACCGGGTCCGGACACCCCGACTTCAGTGACCACGAGTCGATCGAGGCGGAAGTCGTCGCCCGCGGCCCGCCGACGGCGAGTCGGATGAGGAAGGGACCGGGCGTGGGAGGGCCGGGCGTGGGAGGGCCGGGCGTGGGAGGAAGCGGGTGGGGGAGGGGGCCGGGCGTGGGAGGGCCGGGCCGGGGAGGAAGCCGGGCGTGGGAGGGAGCCGGGTGGGGGAGGGCTTCGGGCGAGGGAGGAGTCTGGCGGGGTCGAGGAGACGGCGGGGCCTCGCACTTTCGGGGAAACTGCTGCCTCCCCGTGCGCGGACCCCGCAACTTCCCCGAAGTTGCCGACTACGCGGGCGGCTCCGCCGCCATGAACGACCCCTTGCCCTGGCGGGTGACGATCCAGCCCCGCTCCTCCAGGATTCGCAGTGCATACCGCACCGGCCAGGCACTCGACTGGTACTGCACGCGCATCTCGGCGATGGACGGCAACTTGTCATTGGGCTTCAGGGTGCCAGCGCGGACGGAGGCTGCGACATCTTCGATGATCTGCTCGTAAAGCGGTGCCGCCCGAGCACCGGGCGGCGCACCTGCTCGACATGGCCCGTGCGTACGCCCTCACCGGCGACCTGAAGCGGGCGGGCCGGGCGCTGCTGGACGCCGAACGCACCGCGCCCGGCGAGGTGCACGACCGGCCGGCGGTACGCGACCTGGTGGCCATGGTGGCCCGCTCGCCCGCCGCGCCCGGCGCCCTGGCCCGCCTCGCCGGTTGTTAAGAAGGGGCCCTTCCTCTACCGGAGGCGTTAATAGGGGGCCCTTCCTTACCGCAGGGAGCGGTACAGCTCGGCGGTCTGTTCGGCGATGGCGTCCCAGGAGAAGTGTTCGACCGCCCGGCGCCGGCCGGCCTTGCCGAACGCGGCGGTCCGCGCCGGGTCGGCCAGCAGCTCGTTCAACGCCGCCGCCAGGTCTGCCTCGAACCGGGCCGGGTCCAGCGGGGTGCCGGAGCCGTCGGCGGCCTGCTCGATCGGCACCAGCAACCCGGTCTCGCCGGCGGCGACGACCTCCGGGATGCCGCCGGTGGCGGTGGCGACCACCGCGGTCTCGCAGGCCATCGCCTCCAGGTTGACGATGCCCATCGGCTCGTAGACCGAGGGGCAGACGAAGACCGTGGCGTGGGTGAGCACCTGGATCACCTCGGGCTTGGGCAGCATCTCGGCCACCCAGATCACCCCGGAGCGGTTGGCCCGCAGCTCGGCCACCAGGCCCTCCACCTCGGCGGCGATCTCCGGCGTGTCCGGGGCCCCGGCGAGCAGCACCAGTTGCGTGTCGGCGGGCAGTTCCCGGGCGGCGCGCAGCAGGTGCGGCAGGCCCTTCTGCCGGGTGACCCGCCCGACGTACACCACGCTGGGCCGGGACCCGTCGATCCCCAGCCGGTCGAGCACGTCGGTGCTGTGGTCCGGGGCGTACTGCGCGGTGTCGATGCCGTTGTAGACCACCCGCACCCGGTCCGGGTGCACCCCCGGGTAGGCGGTCAGCACGTCCCGGCGCATCCCCGCGCTGACCGCGATGATCGCGTCGGCCGCCTCGAACGCCGTCCGCTCGCACCACGAGGAGAGCGCGTAACCGCCGCCGAGCTGCTCGGCCTTCCACGGACGCAGCGGCTCCAGGCTGTGCGCGGTCACCACGTGCGGCACCCCGTGCAGCAGCTTCGCGGTGTGCCCGGCGAAATTCGCGTACCAGGTGTGGCTGTGCACCACGTCGGCACCGGCACAACCCGCGGCCATCTCCAGGTCCACGCCCATCGTGCGCAGCGCGGCGTTCGCGCCGGTCAGGCCGGCCGGCTCGGCGTACGCGGTGACGCCCGCCTCGGAGCGCGGCGCGCCGAAGCAGTGCACCCGTACGTCGGCGAGCCGGCGCAGCTCCCGCGCCAGGTACTCGACGTGCACCCCGGCGCCGCCGTACACCTCCGGCGGGTACTCCCGGGTGAGCAGATCGACACGCAGCCCTCCGAGATCGCTCATGACCGGCACCCTAGTGCAGACGGCGGAGTCGCACCGGGTGCGGAACTGTGCCCGTCCGAGTGGTGAAGTCGCGATGGTATGGATAGCGTCTGGTCATGGCTGCCAAGGTGCTCGCGATCGTCCTGGCGGGTGGGGAGGGCAAGCGCCTGATGCCACTCACCACGGACCGGGCCAAGCCGGCCGTCCCCTTCGGCGGGATGTACCGCATGGTCGACTTCGTCCTCTCCAACCTCGCCAACGCCGGCTATCTCAAGATCGTCGTGCTGACCCAGTACAAGTCCCACTCGCTCGACCGGCACATCACCAAGACCTGGCGGATGTCGACCCTGTTGGGCAACTACGTCACCCCGGTGCCGGCGCAACAGCGCCGGGGCCCCTGGTGGTTCGCCGGCTCCGCCGACGCGATCTACCAGAGCTTCAACCTGATCAACGACGAGCAGCCGGACTACGTGATCGTCTTCGGCGCCGACCACATCTACCGGATGGACCCCCGGCAGATGGTCGAGGACCACATCGCCTCCGGTGCGTCGGTGACCGTGGCCGGCATCCGCCAGCCGCTGTCCTCGGCCGACCAGTTCGGGGTGATCGAGGTCGGCGAGGACGGCCGGCGGATCCGGGCGTTCCGCGAGAAGCCGACCGACGCGGTCGGCCTGCCCGACGCGCCGGACCAGATCTACGCCTCGATGGGCAACTACGTCTTCAGCACCCGGGCGCTCTGCGAGGCGGTCGAGCGGGACGCGGAGGACAAGACCAGCAAGCACGACATGGGCGGCAGCATCATCCCGATGATGGTGGAGCGGGGCGAGGCCAACGTCTACGACTTCCGCGACAACGAGGTGCCGGGCAGCACCGACCGGGACCGGGGCTACTGGCGGGACGTGGGAACGCTGGACTCGTTCTACGACGCGCACATGGACCTGATCAACGTGCACCCGGTGTTCAACCTCTACAACTTCGAGTGGCCGATCTACACCGACCAACCGCCGTACCCGCCGGCGAAGTTCGTCCACCAGTGGGGCGAGCGGGTCGGCCGGGCGCACGCCTCGATGATCTCGCCCGGCGCGGTGATCTCCGGCTCGCTGGTGGAGAACTCGGTGGTGTCGCCGAAGGTCAAGGTCCACTCCTGGGCGCACGTCGACGGCTCGGTGCTGATGGAGGGCGTGGAGATCGGCCGGCACGCGGTGGTCCGCCGCGCCATCCTGGACAAGAACGTGATCGTGCCGGAGGGCGCCGAGATCGGTGTCGACCTGGAGAAGGACCGGCAGCGCTACACCGTCTCCGACAACGGCATCGTGGTCATCGGCAAGGGTCAGAAGGTGGAACCGTGAGCAGTCACCCCCGCGCGGGCCAGCCCGCCCAGCCGTCCGACCTGGTCGACGTGCCGATGCTGGTCACCACCTACTACGCCGAGCACCCCGACCCGGACGACCCGGCGCAGCAGGTCTCCTTCGGCACTTCCGGGCACCGGGGGTCGAGCCTGCGGCGCGCGTTCAACTCCGACCACATCCTGGCGATCACCCAGGCGCTCTGTGACTACCGCCGGGAGCAGGGCCTGGACGGCCCGCTCTTCGTCGGCCGGGACACCCACGCCCTGTCCGCCCCGGCGACGGTGGACGCCCTGGAGGTGCTCGCCGCCAACGAGGTGACCGTGCTGCTGGACAGCCGGGACGGCTACACCCCGACCCCGGCCGTGTCGCACGCGATCCTCACCCACAACCGGGGCCGCACCGCCGGGCTCGCCGACGGGATCGTCATCACCCCGTCGCACAACCCGCCGGACGACGGCGGCTTCAAGTACAACCCCACCCACGGCGGGCCCGCCGACAGCGACGTGACGCGCTGGATCCAGGACCGCGCGAACGCGATCCTGGCCGCCGGGCTCAAGGAGGTCAGGCGCATCCCGTACGCGCGGGCCCGCGCCGCCGACACCACCGGCTCGTACGACTTCCTCGCCCACTACGTCGACGACCTCCCGGCGGTGCTGGACCTGGACGCGGTCCGCGACGCCGGGGTACGCATCGGCGCCGACCCGCTCGGCGGCGCGAGCGTCGCCTACTGGGGTGAGATCGCCGAGCGGCACCGCCTGGACCTGACCGTGCTCAACCCGACGGTCGACCCCACCTGGCGGTTCATGACCCTGGACGGCGACGGCAAGATCCGGATGGACTGCTCCTCGCCCAACGCGATGGCCTCCCTGATCGCCGCCCGCGCCGACTACCAGGTCTCCACCGGCAACGACGCCGACGCCGACCGGCACGGCATCGTCACCCCCGACGCCGGCCTGATGAACCCCAACCACTACCTGGCGGTGGCGATCGCCCACCTGTTCCGCACCCGCACCGACTGGGGCCCGGCCGCCGCCGTCGGCAAGACCCTCGTCTCGTCGTCGATGATCGACCGGGTGGCCGCCGACCTGGGCCGGCCGCTCCTGGAGGTGCCGGTCGGGTTCAAGTGGTTCGTGCCGGGCCTGCTCGACGGCGCGGTCGGCTTCGGCGGTGAGGAGAGCGCGGGCGCCTCGTTCCTGCGCCGCGACGGGGGCACCTGGACCACGGACAAGGACGGGCTGCTGCTCTGCCTGCTCGCCGCCGAGATCATCGGCAGCACCGGCCGGACTCCCAGCGAGCACTGGGCCGAGCTGGCCGAACGCTTCGGCGCTCCCTCGTACGCCCGCATCGACGCGCCGGCCACCCGCGAGCAGAAGGCGGTGCTCGGCAAGCTCTCGCCCGAGCAGGTCACCGCGACCGAGCTGGCCGGCGAGCCGATCACCGCGACGCTCACCACCGCGCCGGGCAACGACGCGCCGATCGGTGGCCTGAAGGTGACCACCGAGTCGGGTTGGTTCGCCGCCCGCCCGTCCGGCACCGAGGACGTCTACAAGATCTACGCCGAGTCGTTCCAGGGGCCGGAGCACCTGGCCCGGATCCAGTCCGAGGCGAAGGAGCTGGTCTCCGAGGTTCTGGGCCGGGCCTGACCACGCCCGGTCAGGCCGTTCGCGGGCCGGCATCCCGGACCGGGGTGGATCGCCCGCTGCTGGGCGGCTCGCCCGACACCCCGCGCGGGGTGTCGGGCTTGCGCCCGGGCCGCGCCGGTGGTGCTGCGGGGCGCCGGGCTGCGTCGAGCCGCGCCGGTGGTGTCGCGGGGTGTCGGGCCGCGTCCGGGCCTCGGGGGTGGTGTCGCGGGGTGTCGGGTTGCGTCGGGCCCGCGCCGGTGGTGCTGCGGGGTGTCGGGTTGCGTCCGGGCCTCTGCGGTGGCGTCGCGGGGGTGCCGGACCGCGACCGGGCCCCGACGGCGGGTGCCGCGACGCGGGCGCTTTCGAGCTGAGTCATTCGTGTCATCGGGGCGGGCGCAGGCCGGCGCGGTGGCCTTGCTGCGGCGGGCCCGACTCGGGCCCGCCGCACCGCGCGGCGGCGTGAGTCACCCACGACATCAGCTCGAAAGGGGCCGGCGCGGGTCATGTCCCCCCTGCCGCAGGGTCAGCGGGGCGGGCGCAGGCCGGGCGTGGCGGCCCCGACGCGTTGCAAGGTCGGGCCCGCCGCAGCGCGCGGCGGCGTGAGCCACCCACGACATCAGCTCGAAAGGGACCGGCGCGGGTCATGTTTTCTCCCTGCCGCGGGGTCAGCGGGGTGGGGGTAGCTCGCGGCGGTTGAGCTGTTCGCGCAGGTTCTCGGGCAGCAGCTCACGCAGTTGCTCGGGCAGCAACGGCAGGTCCAGCAGGCTCAGCTTGAGCTGGTTGCGTTCCTGGTAGCGGCGGGGGTCGAGGCGTACCACCAGGCCGGCGTCCCGGCGGTAGCGCACCTGCACCGCGCCGGAGGTGGCGGCCTCGCGGAAGATCTGGCCGTCCATCTCGACGGCGACCGGCGCGGACCCCGGGGTCAGCTCGAGCCGGATGGTCTCATCTCCGGAGAGCACCACCGCCCGGGAGATGCCGGCCATCGGCGCGGACGGGGTGACCACCACCGCGTCGCTGGCGGGGGACACCAGCGGGCCGCCGGCGGCGTAGCTGTACGCGGTCGACCCGGTCGGGGTGCTCACCACCAGGGCGTCGCAGCGGTAGTAGCCGTACCTCTGCCCGTCGACCGCGAGGGTGGCGGTCACGAAGCCGGCACCGGGCTGGCGGACCAGCGCGATGTCGTTGAACGCCACCAGGTCGTCGCCGCACACGTCGCAGGCGAGGCAGCTGTGCCGCTCCACGGTGAAGTCCTTGGCGGTCAGCCGATCCAGCGCGGCGGGTAGTTCCGGCGGCTCGACCTCCACCAGGAAGCCGAGCCGGCCCAGGTGCACGCCGAGCACGGGTTTCGGATCGCGTACGGCCGAGCGCAGGGCGCCGAGCATGGTGCCGTCGCCGCCGATGCTGATCAGCGCGTCGCAGGCGACCGGCACCTGGTCGACGGGCAGCGGTTCGACGCTGGCCGGCACCCGGTGCCGGTCCTCGGCGCGGACGGCGAGGCAGATTCCCTGCCGGGCCGCCCAGCGTTCGATGATCCCGACCACCTCGGTGACGTCGCGGGTCGGGTGCAGCACCAGCCCGAGCCGCCCCATGGCTACAGCTCACCACACCCGGGCCGCCCCCGGTGGGCGGAACGGCAGGTGCGCCGGCGGTCCCGCGGGACCGCCGGCGCACCCGGGCGTACGTCAGGGGCGTCGTTGACCGGTCAGGTGGGCCAGCGACCGGGCGACCAGGTCGTCCCGGGCCGCCGGGGCCAGCCCTTCCAGGCCGAAGCCGAGATAGACGGTGTCCGCGGTGACCACCGCGGCGCCCTCCTCGAACGCCTGCTGGCTGCGCGACCAGTCGGTCGCGTTGCCCGCCGAGCCGGCCGGCGGGCCGGCCACCGTCCAGCCACCCAGATCGGCCGTCTCGAACGAGGTCTCCGTGACGGTCGCGCCGTCGACGATCACCCTGGCGTCGTCCAGGAAGACCCCCAGACCCTGGGTGCCCCAGTCCGAGACGTACGAGATCGACACCTCGACCTGCTTGCCGGCGTACGCCGAAAGGTCGATCTCGAACTCCTGCCACCCGTTGGACGCCCCGGTCGCGGCGTGCCACTCACCGGTGGTGCCGGTGGGCGAGCAGTCCTCGCCGACGTAGCGACCCAGGAACGGGTGCAGCGTCTCCACCCACCCGGACGCGCAGCTCTCCCCGGTCTCCCGGCCGGTGTGCCCGTTGGCGTCCGGCAGGGTGGTCCAGGAGTCGCTGCCCACCTCGTGCGCCTCGACGATCAGGAAGTCCCAGTTCGGCTCGATGTCGTACGAGGCGGCGAAGCGCAGTTGCCCGCTGGTGGCCCCGGTCAGGTCCACGGTGCGGGTGAGCCGCTTGTACGACTCGTCGGCCTGCCCGCTCCACAGGTACCAGTCACCGGTGCGCGGGTCGAACGGCGCCGAACCCGGGCGTACCCAGTCCACCGGCGCGGAGCTGGCGAACTGCGGGAACTGGTCGCGGGGCAGGAAGCTCGACGTGGTCAGGAACGACGCGGTGTGGTCCTGGTTCTGCGCCGAGCCGGGCGCGTTCAGCGTGCCCTCGAAGCCGGTGAACGCTCCGTCCGAGCCCTTGACCGGGTACGGACCGTCCTCGCCGGTGCCGCCGTCGCTGACGTACGTGTACGCCCCCAGCCAGTACTGCTGGAAGTCGTTCAGCAGCGGCAGGCAGGTCGCGTCGTCGGCGTCGGTGCACTCCGCCGGTCCGTTCGGCTGGTACGCGTACGCGCCGTTGGCGGCCTGCGCGAAGAGCGCGTACTTGCCGCTGACCAGCAGCTTGCCGCCCTCGTTGAGGTAGTCGCGGACGGCCAGTTCGGTCTCCAGCGCCGACCGGGCGACGGTGCCGGGCACCTGGCCCTGCGCGCGCGGGATCACGTCGTCGCCGGTCTCCCACACCACCGCGTCGTAGTGCGACAACACCCCCAGCGGGTGCGGGGCCTTCCGACCCATCGCGTCCATGTCGTACACGTCGCTGGTCCGTCCGGCGGCGGTCAGCGCGGCGGTCATCTCGTCGGCGTATTTCGCCGTGGTGACGTCCTGGGCCGGGCTGAGGCCGGTGACGTCCTCGGCGGCGAGCACCAGTACGTCGGCGCCGATGTCGTCGTGCACCCGGTAGGTGAAGTGGTCACTGGCCACCACGCCCCGACCGGGCTTCTTCCCGGTGAACCAGACCTCGACCCGGTCGCCCGGTCGCGCCCCGGTCACCTTCCCGCGCAGCTCGGCGTAGTAGTCGTCGTGGGTGTCGCCGTACCGCTCGCCGCCCTGCCACTCGGTGACCTTGACCGTCTTCGGCCGTCCACCGTTGACCGTCCAGTGCATCCGGACGTTCTTCAGCGCTCGCCGGGTGACCGCGGCGACCTGCTGGTCGCGCCCGTACGACGTGTCGAACGCGTCGACCACGAAGTCGGGGGTGCTGCGGCCGACCACCGAGACCGGGTCGTCCGGGTCGTGCGCGGACTTCGCCACCGCGAGCGCGAACGGCAGGTTCTTCGCGACCTCGGCCGCGATCAGCTCCTCGTCGTCGGGGAAGATGAACCCGCTGACGCAGTCCTCGGGCAGCCACTCGTCGTCCGGATCGGACGCCGACGCCGCCTGGCAGGTCGACATCTCCGGGGTGAAGCCGAGAGTGCCGTAGCGGATCGTGGCGTGCGTGTCCGTGTCGCCGTTGGTGGTGTACAGCTCGGCGGAGATGTCCGGGTCGTAGCCGGGCACCGCCGGGTTGGCGTCGTCACCGACCATCGCCTCGTAGATCACGTCGTCCGGGGTCGGGGTGGCCACCTGCCAGCCGACGCCGTAGAGGATCAGCTGCGCCGCCGAGTGGTAGTTGACCAGGAACTCGAAGCCGACCCGCTTGAAGAGCTGGTCCAGTGCCTTCGTCTCCGGCTCCGAGTTCGGCCCCGGCCCGCGGTAGGTGTCGCTGTTCGGGTCCGGCGAGGAGCCCTCGTTGTCGTACCCCCACTTGTAGGCGAAGTTGCGGTTGAGGTCGACGCCGTCGGCGGTGGTGATCTGTCCGTCGCCGTCGTTGTCCCGCAGGTTCTTGCGCCACAACCGGTTGCCCGGGGTGAAGGTGTGGTCGTAGCCGTCCGGGTTGGCCACCGGCAGGAACCACAGCTCGGTGGTGTCCACCAGGCGAGTGATCTCCCGATCCTTGCCGTAGTTGTCGAGCATGTGGTGCAGCAGCCGCCGGGTCATCTCCGGGGTGATCCACTCACGGGCGTGCTGGGTGCTGGCGTAGAGCACCGCCGGCCGCTTGCCGTCGCGGACCTTCTTCGCGTCCTTGGTGACCTTGATCGCGAGGATCGGCTTGCCCTGGTGGGTCCGGCCGATCGTCTGCACCTTGGTCAGCTTCGGGAAACGCGCCGCGGTGGCGGTGATCTCGTCGCGGATGCCGCCGGGCTCGCTGTACGAGCGGAACGACGACCAGCCGGCCGCGGACTGCTCGCGCAGGGCCTGCGAGGCGGCTTTGCCGTCGACCTTCTTGACGTCGAGCTTGACGCCCTGGCTCGCCAACCGTTGTGCCTGGCGGGTGCTGAGCACCGTCTCGATCCGGGTGTTGCCGGTCTGGTCGACCTCCTGGTGGTCGTGGCCGAGGTCGACGCCGGCCGCGCGCAGCTTCTCCCGCTGCTCGGCGTCGACAGTGCCGACGTACACCTCCAGCCCGTCACGGCCGGCCGGGTCGGACGGCGGCCGTGCGCTCGCCGGTGTGGTCAGCGTCAACGCGCCGACCAGAGTGAACACGCCGGCGATAGCCAGCCGTGTGCGCCTCATCGCGCCTCCTGGTGTGGAAGGACCTGTGCCGCGAGCCTGTCGGGGGCGGTGAGAGATGTCAATGCCTGCTGTCTCGGTGTCCTTGCTTTCCGTACGCACGGCGTCCGGAACCGTCGGATCGGTCGGTGGCCGGCGTGGGATCCGACGACTCGGAATCCCGACGGCGCGGACCGGGCGGGCCCGACACCCGCCGGTACAGCTCGCGCATGACCTCCACCTGACGTGACCACAGCTCCGAAGTCTCGATGAAGTGCCGATTGTGGAGCTGCTCGGCGGGCGGCAACGGTGCGGCGGCCCGGAACATCCCGGGTAGGTGGTCGGCGACCGGCTCGGTCACCAGCTCCGCGACGAGCCCGTCCGCGAGTAGTTCGTGGTACGCCGGAAGGTCCGCCAGGAGCAGGCGACAGCCGGCGAGAGCCGCCTCCAGCACCGCGGAACTGCGCTGGTCCCACCTCGGTATCGAGACGGCGAGGTCGGAGGCGCGCATCAACCGGAACACGTCCGCCGGCGGCAGGGTCCTTTCGACGAGGGTGAGCCGCTCGGGCAGTTCCCGGCCCACCGTCCTCACCCGCTCCAGGCAGTCGGCGCGCGCCCCGGCTGCGGCACCGTCCGCCGGCTCGTGCCCGGCCAGCACGATCAGGTGCAGATCAGGACAGTCCGGCGCGACGGTCCGGAAGGCGCGGACGATGTCGTCCGTGCGGTACACCTGGCCGGCGCCCCGCATCGAGATGATCACTCTGCCGTCCACGGGTACGCCCAGCTCGGCGCGGACAGCCCTCCGATCGATGGTGTCCCGCAGGCAGAGGAAGTCGTCGTCCACCCCCCACGAGACCGTCGTGGCGCGGTGCGCCGGAATCCGGTACCGGTCGGTCACCTCGCGGGTGACCGACCGCGAGGTCGGCACGACCAGGTCGGCGCGGCGGAGTACCGCTGAGGCGACCCAGCCGCGCAGCCGCGAACGAGCGGCGAAGCGGAGGTCGCTGCCCCACGGAGTGACGACCCGGACGGCATGTCGTGGAAGCGCGAGGGACAACAGCCCCGCGCGGCCCACCGAGTGCACATGCACGACGTCGGGCCGGACCCGCCGGATCTCGCGGCGCAGCCAACGGGCCGTGGACAGCATCCGCAGAACCCGACCGGCGCGGGACGTCCGGCCGGCCCGGGCGCCCACGACCGGCTCCGGGGTCCGGATCTCGACGTGCGCGAGCGGCTCCGCCGGCAGCCAGCTGGTCACCACGACCCGATGGCCGCGCGCGGCGAGTGCGCTCGCCCACCGACGGACGTGCACCGACTGGGCCGCGCCGAGCAGGACCAGCATGTCGGTGTCCGACCGTTCCGCCCGCTCAGTCACGGTGGTGCCGCCAGATGCCGGTCGCCTTGACCAGTCGGGCCCGCAGCCGGTGTCGAGGGTCCCGTAACTGCCGCTGCCAACGGAGGGACATCCTGGTGAAGGCCGACAGTCCGGTCAGTTGCCCGGCTGCCGCGAGCAGGGACACGTGCAGCGCGTGGTAGTTCACCGAGGCCGGCCAGGGCCACAGCAGGTCGTAGCGGGACCAGTAGCCGAGATCGAACCGGTCCAGCTCGTCGGCGAGCCGTTCCTGGGCGGCGGCGTGCGCGTCGCCGCCGCGACGATGCTGGTGCTCGATCAGGCCGAACAGTGCGAACACCGCACCGTTCAGGATGTGGTTTCCGGCCTCGGTCGGACACTCCTCCAGGAAAGGCCGGCCGGAGGCGTCGTAGTGCGAGCAACCGCCTTCGCGCACCGGCCGTAGCAGCAGGTCGACCGCGCCGTCCGCGGCGTCCAGGTAGGACTGCTCACCCGTCAGGTCGTACGCCCGCAGCAGGACCGACGCGGCCATGCCCTGGGCCATACCGGAGTACCAGCCGGGTTCGACGCCGTACCGCGAAGCCCGCACCGGGTAGCGCCAGCCACCCTCGGCATCCTGGTGCGCGCGCAGCCACACCGCCTGCGTCAGCAGCGGCCCGTTCGCCTGTTGCCCGACGTTCCGCGCAGGGATCACCCGGTTGTGGCGGCCGAGGGCGTAGAGGCACATGGAGACCGGGTTGGGATACCAGCCGCCGCCGGGCCGGGCCGCCATGACGACTCCGGTGCCATCGAGACGGGTGCCGTGGGGCAGCTGGTCCCAGAAGAGGGGGTAGGGGCCGCGGCCGTCGGGCCGGGCCTCCGGCGCGATCGGGTACTCGCGGACCTGGAGATCACGCAGGCCGCTCGCGACCAGCGTACGCAGGCCGCTCACCAGCGCGTCCCCGACCGCTTCGCGAGCGCGTCACGGTAGACGCTCTCCACCTCCTCGACCGTGCGGGCGATGTCGAACCGGGCGAGGCACCGTGTTCGGCCCAGCCTGCCCATCTCGGTGCGGCGACGGGGATCGGACAGCAGGTCGGCCACCGCGTCCGCGAGCGCCTGTGGATCTCCCGGTGGGACGAGCAACCCCGTCTCCCCGTGCTGAACGGTGTCGGGCAGGCCACCGACGTTGCTCGCCACCGCTGCCTTCTCCATCAACAGGGCCTCCACCATCGCGTAGCACGCCGACTCCTCCAGCGACGGGTTCACCAGTACGTCCATGCCCGCGAGTACCTGCTGGATGTCGGAGCGGTGACCGGTGAAGTGGACCCGGTGGTCGACACCGAGTCGGTGCGTGCGCTCCTCCAACGACCGTCGGTACCCGCCGTCGCCGGCGAGTTGGTCGCCCACCACGAAGACGTGCGCGTCCGGGACCCGGCGCAGCAGCTCCGGAACCGCGTCGATGAGGACTTCGTGTCCCTTCACCCCCACGTCGCGGAACGCGCGGATCCGGCTGGGGTACATGTGGGCCACCATCCCCACCGTCGGCGTGCCCGCCGCCAGGCCGAACTCGGCGCGGAAGGGCTCGCCCGACGTGGTGGGGTCAAGACGGTGCACGTCGCAGCCGTAGTAGCTGACCGTGACCGACCGCGCCCCGAATCCCCGGTAGCGGTCGGCGAACGCCCGGCAACTGGCGATCAGCACGTCGGCGCGGGAGAGGGTAGCCAGGTCGATGCGTCGGAGTACCGGACTGTGCAGGTGGTTGATCCCGGTGACCTGGTTGACGTGGAGGGGACGTCCAGCGAGCAGGCTGGCCAGGCGACAGGCGACGTTCGCCTTGAGCAGGTGCGCGTGCACCACGTCGGGGCGGAACCGTCGGATGAGCCGCACCAGCCGCAGCTCCGCGGCGGCGACCCGGGGGAGCTTGTGCGGGTGCCAGCCGGCGAGAGGCACGATCTCGGTCGGGATCCGCGCCGCCCGGAGCCGGGTGGTCAGCGGGCCCTCGCTCGGAACCACCGCCTGCACCTCGTGCCCCCGCTGTCGCAGCCCGGTCACCTGGTCGAGGAACCAGTCACCACCGGTGGGTGTGGTGGTCACCTGGAGGATGCGCAGTGGCCGACCGTCGGGGGTCCGCTCGGATGTCGTCATGGTGATCTCCGGGTAGCGGTGCTGATCAGCAGCACGAACGGGATGAGGACCGCGGGGGCCAGCAGCGGCTCGCCGGTCAGCGCGGTGACGCCGACACCGACGATGGCGAGCAGCGCCGCTTCGGCCGTCCAGTGGGCTTGGGCCCGGTAACCGCGCCAGACGGACCGGACGACGATCGCCAGCAGCACGCCGGCCAGCAGCGCACCGATGAGCCCGACCTCGGCGAGGACCATCAGGTACTGGTTGTGCGGATGCGCCAGAAGGCCCCAGTCGACGCCTCCGTAGTCGTGGGCGTTGGTCTTCGTCGGTACGAAGTACTCCGGCAGGTGGGTGTTGAAGTTCAGGTAGCCGACGCCCAGGACCGGATGGTCGACGGCCATCCGTAGCGCCGCCGACCAGAGGTCGAGCCGGACCGAGGAGGACAGGTCCAGCGTCTCGCCGCTCGTCGTGTCGCTGATCCGCTCGGTGATGGTCGCCGGTAGGAGCGCGCTGGTCAGCCCGACCGTCATCGCGACGCCGGCCATGCAGCCGGCCCACACGACGCTGCGCACCGGTCGGCGCAGTGCGAAGAAGAGCAGTACCGCCAGCGCCCCGAGATAGGCGGACCTACTGTAGGAAAAGCCGATGGACGCGATCACGACCGCCGTCGCGGTGACCGTCAGGGCGCGTACCGGCCCTCGTCCGCCGCCTGCCAGCCGGGCGAGCAGCACGGCGAGGGCGACCACCAGCAGGGCCCCCCACACGTTGTGGTTCACCGTGGAGGCTTCGCCCGCTCCCGGGCCGTCGCGAAGGGCGGCCAGGACGTGTACGACGCTGACGCCGGCTGCGGCGTACGCGAACGCGACGGCCATCCGCCCACCGGCGGCTCCCGTGGGAGTGACCAGCGGAAGAACCGTCAGTGGCACGGCGACCACCGCCACCACCGCCACCGCTCGCGTCACGCTGTTGCCGGAATTGACCACGCTGGCACTGATCAGCAACCACATCACCAACGCCGCGGCGAGCAGTGTCGCGGTACGGCCCCGGGGTTGGACGCTCCGTCGCAGCACGGTCCCCGTCAGGCAGCACACCGCGAGCAGGACCATCGAGGGCATGACGGGCAGTGTCAGGCCCGGGACCTGGCTGACCGGCCCCAGCAGGGCCAGTCCGTAGAGCCCCGCGCCCGGTACGGCCGTCGCCACGGCGGTGACCACGACGGCCAGAACGAGTTGCGGGGCGGAAATCGGAAGTCCCGCCGCCGTGGGAACCGCGACCCCGGCGAGGACGCCGCCTGCCACGGCCGCGACGGCGAGGAGCAACCAGCCGGCGGGATCATGCCCCGGATGCGGAGATCGCGGGCGGTGTACCCGAACAGGAGGAGGTTCCGCCCTGTCCGGCGTGCGACGGCCGGTAGCGGCGTCGGTGGTCGTTGCTGTCGTCATGGTGGAGACCCCCGTGGGTTCGAGCCGAACCGTTGTCGCCGGTGACCGTCGGCCCGGTCGCAGGCGTAGGAACACCGTCGCGATGACGACCGCGTACACGCAGAACCCGGCGGAAGCGGCGATGCCGGCGCCGACCTCGCCCCACTCCGGCACCAGGACCAGCATGGTGCCGAGACCGGCGACCGAGGCCGCGACGGCCGCCACGAGGGTTCCGGCGGGGCGGTCGGTCGCCGTCAGGTAGCTCTGCGCGACCCGTGCCGCTGCGAAGACCACGAGCCCCGGCAGCAGGGCCCAGAGCACGGGCACGGCCGGTGCGAAGCTCTCGCCGTACAGGGCCGGGACCAGGTAGCTGCCGGCCCCGGCCAGGGCGACGGCGACCAGCACCGTGACGGCGGAGGACCGTACGGCCAACCGGGCCACCTGGTGCCAGTCGGCGTGTCCGTTGGCCACCGTGGGCACCAGGATCAGGCTCAACGCGATCGGCACGATCAGCAGGGTCTCGGCGAGGGCGAGAGCCACGGAGTACACGCCGACGGCGGTCGCACCGACCAGCACCTGGATCACCGGAACCTGCAGGCGCACCATGCCGAAGTGCGCCAGGTTGGGCGCGAAGCCGCGCCGCGCCGACGACCAGTACTCCCGCCGCGCCGCGGGAGCGGGCGGCTCCAGGCCCCGGCCGCCCGTGAGCTGCCGCATCAGGACCGCGACCCCCGTGAGCTGTCCGCCGAGGTAGGCACCCAGCACGGTCGCCGGAGTCGCCCGGTCCAGCGCGACCAGAGCGGCAAGACCACCGAGATAGATCAGGACCGACCCGATGGTCGTGAGGTTGTACGTCGAGGCCCGACCCCGGCCGATCTCCGCCGCGCCGAGCAGCGTGGCGAGCAGGACGATCGGGCAGAGTGCGAGGGCCAGCAGGAAGGTGGCCTGGTCGAGCCCCAGGCGCAGCGGGGCGCCGCCCAGGTGTCCCGCCAGTGCCCACAGCGCGGCGGCACCTGCGCCGGCCGGGAGCGCGTAGCGGACGCTGGTCCGGGCCGCGTACCGGTGCATCTGCGGCGACCGGCCGGCCAACCGGAGGTTCGCGGTGTCGAGACCGACCGCGAACATCGTGCCGAACACCGCCGACGACGCTATCGCCACGGCGAGCAGGCCTCGGCCGTGTGGTCCCAGGGCCCGGGCGGCGAGCACACCGGCCACGAGGCTGACCAGCAGCGTCCCCACCCGGGTGCCGGCGGTGCCGGCCGTCGCGGAGACCAGTGACCTGTTGGACGTCCTCCGGTGCCGGTGCGCGCCCGCCTGGCCGGCCGGTCCTGGCGCGCTCGGATCCTGCCCCAGATCGGGACCTGCGGCCGGGGCCGTCCGGGTGGGGCGGGCGAGAGCGTCGACGTGGGCGGCGTTCACCTGGCGGGCACTCCCTTGACCACCACGCCGGGGGGCACGTCGTGTACCACGCACGCGCTCGCCCCCACCGTGGCACCGGCGCCGACCTGCCGCCCCTGCAGCACCGAGGCGCAGGTACCCACGAGAGCCGCCGTCTCCAGCCGACAGTCGCCGGAGACCGCCGCGAGCGGGTTGACCGACACGAAGTCGCCGACCACGGTGTCGTGGCCGACGGTGCAGTTCTGGTTGAGGTGTACGTGCCGACCGAGCGTGACGTTCGTGGTCACCCGGGCACCGGCGAAGACGACCAGTCCCTCGCCGTGCACCACGTCGGGGCCGACCGTCGCGTCGGGGTGGACGGCGCTGAACGCCGGTAGGCCGTGCGCGTCGATCCGCCGGCCGAGCTCCTGACGGACGATCGGGTGGCCCACGCCGATCAGCACGTGGGTGTCCACCGGCGCGGCGCGGAGCCAGTCGACGCGGCCGAGGTACGGCACGTCCGCGCGCTGGAGCAGCTTCAGGTTGCGCTCGGAGGGCCGGTCGTCGACGAAGCCACGTACCCGTGCTGCTCCACGACCGGCGTCGGTCATCGCCTGGACGATGGTCAGCACCTCACGTCCGTGGCCACCGCAGCCCACGATCACGACGTCGACCGTCATGCCGGAATTCCCTTCGGGTGGAGCCGTGGTGACCGGCCCTCGACGACGGCGCCCGGCCGCGGGGCACAGCGGTTCACCCGCCGGTGGACGTGTCTGGTCATCGATGGCTTTCTCCGGTCCGTAGGGAACGCGTGTTCCGGTACAGAAGTGGACGTGGGACGTGCGGGTGGCCGTCAGCGGGAGAGGTCCGCCACCTGCCGGGACGGTCCGGCCGTTCCGTGGAACTCGTGGGCCGTCGGGGTTCCGGGGGCGGCGATCCCGCGGCGGGCGACGACGGTGCGGGCGGTCGCCAGGAGGATTCGCAGGTCCAGGCGAAGACTGCGGTTGTCGACGTACCAGGTGTCGTAGGAGAACCTCTCCTCCCAGTCAAGAGCGTTCCGGCCGTTCACCTGGGCCAGGCCGGTGATCCCAGGCCGCACCTCGTGGCGCCGGGCCTGCTCCGGGGTGTAACGACCGAGGTAGCCGAGCAGTAGCGGGCGGGGACCCACCAGGCTCATCTCGCCCCGGATCACGTTCCACAATGAGGGCAGCTCGTCCAGGCTGGTGGAGCGCAGCCAGAGGCCGAACCGGGTCAACCGGTGGCGGTCGCCGGCCGGACCGCTGGCGGATTCCTCGGTGTGCATGGTCCGGAACTTGATCATCACGAAGGGTCGTCCGTGGCGCCCGGGCCGTGCCTGGCGGAACAGTACCGGCCGGCCAAGTCGGAGGGCGACCAGCACCGCGACCACTGCCGCCACCGGCGCCAGCAGGATTGCCAGCAGGGACGCGGCGACCAGGTCGAAGATTCGTTTCCGCCGTTCGTACCGGACGAGGCCACGGTGGCGTCGTGGACCCCGGAGCACAGTGGACGATGTCACCGCCGCTACCTTTCGATGCTGGTTCTGTTCGGTCGGGAGTCGCCGGGCGGACCTTCCGGTCCGTCCCGGCGACGGTGTGACCGGGGTGTCGCCGACATCTACCGTGTCGAGACGGCCTCCGCCTCGCGGCCTGCCGGCAGGCCGGCGGTCTGGCCGCAGAGCCAGGCCAGCCGTTCGATGATCTTGTCCGGGTCGTCGTACGGGTCGAGAGCGGCGGTCTCGATCGGGTCCAGCGCGGGGACCGCCACGTGCGAGATCAGCGGGTGCAGAGGCCGGCTGTCGACCTCGTCGCGTCCGAGCAGGTCCTCGTGCAGCTTCTCGCCGGGTCGCAGTCCGGTGTAGATGATCCGTGCCGGGCCGGGCGACTGGGCGGCGAGTTGGCGGGCGAGGTCGTCGATGCGGACCGGCTCTCCCATGTCGAGCACCAGCGCCTCGCCGTCGCGGCCGATCGCGGCGGCCTGCAGGACGAGGTGGACGGCCTCCTGGACGGTCATCAGGTACCGCGTGACGTCCGGGTGGGTGACGGTGATCGGCAGGCCGGCGTCGATCTGGGCACGGAACGCGGTGACGACCGAACCCCGGCTGCTCAGCACGTTGCCGAACCGGACACTCAGGAAGGTTCCCGGGTAGGACTGTGCGGCGTGCGCGGTCAGACGTTCGGTGATGCGCTTGGAGTAGCCGAGCACACTCACCGGGTCCGCGGCCTTGTCGGTGGAGATGTTGACGAACTTGGCGACGTCGCGGCACGCGTCGAGGACGGACTGGGTGCCCCAGATGTTGGTCTTGATCGCCTCGCCGGGATGCCGCTGGAGCAGCGGCAGGTGCTTGAGCGCGGCGGCGTGGAAGATGACGTCGGGCCGGCGCTCCCGGATGATCCGTCGTAGGCCCTCGTCATCGCGAAGGTCGGCGAGGATCAGGTCCGGCCCGTCCAGCAGCGCCCGGCCGTTCAGCGAGAGTTGCAGCGCGTGCAGTGCGGACTCGTCCCGGTCGAGCATCATCAGCTCACCCGGATCCGCGCGCATGATCTGCCGGCACAGCTCGGAGCCGATCGACCCGCCCGCGCCGGTGACCAGCACCCGCTGACCGGTGAGCCCGCCGTCGGTCGCCAGATCGGCGACGACGTGCCGCCGGCCCAGCAGGTCGGCGATGTCCGGACTGCGCACATCGGTAACGGCGATGCGGTGGTCGACCAGTTCGCGCATCGGTGGCAGCACCTTGAACTCCGCGCCCGTGGGAATGGTCAACTCGCGGATCTGACGGATCTGCTCCGCGTCGGCGTTGGCCACCGAGAAGATCACCGCCCGCGCCTCGGTCCGCCGGACGGCGGCGGCGATGTCGTATCGGTTGCCCAGCATGCGTACGCCCATGATCTGCAGGTCGTGCTTCCTCGGGTCGTCGTCGAGGAGCCCCACGGGCAGGTAGCGGCCCCGCGGGTCGCTGAGCATCGCCCGCAGCAACGACTGTCCCGCCTCGCCGAGCCCGAAGAGCAGAACCGGGGTGGCGGTCCGTGCGTCGGGCCGCAGCGTCCGGTCGTGGCGGTGTCGCTGCACCCAGCGCGCCGTCAGCATCCACAGCAATGCGATGGCTGCCCCGACCACCGGCGTGCTGGCCGGGACGAACCGGGACGGGAGGGCGAGGTCCACGAGCGTGCCCGCGAGAGCGGCGCAGCCGGCGGTGACGGCCAGTGCCCGCGCCTCCTCGATGCTGCCCGTCGGGTACCGGCCCCACCGGTTCCGGCGCACCCAGCAGAGGGCCTGGTGCGCGACTGCCAGGGCGAGGCCGACTCCGACCGCTCGGGCGATGCGGTCGGGGGTGAGTGCGAACTCGTACCGGGTCCACGCGGCGGCTGTCACGCCGAGGATCCACGCTGCGGCGTCAGCCGCGACGAGGTTGACGGAGGCACGTCCGGGGCGGCGCTGCTCGGCCGGGGTGGCTGACTGGACGGGCGTGGCTGCGCTGAGCGACATCCAAGACTCCTTGTACTGGGGTTGTCGAGGTGACCGAGGCCGGCTCTCTAACCAGTTCTAATCGCTCAAACTGCTCCAAAGGGCATGTTTCACGTAATTCGGATAGACTGTCCGTTGTTACCGGACGATCCCGTCGAACAGGCGCTGCAACCTCTCGGCCATGACCGTCCGGGAGCGGTGGTCCTGGATGTACCGCCGGCCGCGCTGCCCCATCGCGACGAGCTTCGCCTCGTCGAGGTCCGTGAGCGCCCGCAGGCCGGCGACGAGGTGGGCGGTGTCGACGGTCACGCCGGCGTCGGCCGCACGGAGAACGTCCTCCGGTTCGCCCGGGCAGTTGTTGACCACCGGTAGTCCTGCGGCGAGGTAGTCGTAGAGCTTGTTCGGACTCGCGCCCAGGTCGTAGACCGGGCTGTGCGCGAGCACGTGGATCCCGATGTCGGCGTCGCCGAGGATGCCCTGCAACTCCCGCTTCGGGACCCGGTCCAGGAAGTGGACGTTTCCCAGCCCCTCGGCCGCCGCACGCGACATCAGGCGCGGCTTGTCCAGCCCGTCACCGATGAACACGAAGGTGTGCTCCGGTACCTGCGCTGCGGCGTCCAGGAGCCGGTCGAGTCCGTTGATCGGTCCGTGGGACCCGGCGAACACGAGGAGCTTGCCCTGGACCGCGATCCGTTGCCGCAGTGGCCGGTACAGGTCGGGGCGAAGGGCGAAGTCCTCGGGCTCCGCGCTGTTGCTCACCCACTCCAGCTTCTCCGCCGGCACGCCGGCAGCAGCGAAGTAGTCACGCCACCCGCGGGCGACGATGACGATCCGGTCCGCTCGCCGGTACAGCCATAGTTCGAGCATTCGCAGCAGCCGGTACGTGAGGGAGCCCCGGCGCAGATATCCCGTACTCACCATGGCCTCCGGCCACAGGTCCCGGATCTCCAGGACGAACCGGGCACGGTGTCGCCTGGCCAGCAACCAGCCGGCCACCGGCGCGAGGATGTGCGGGGAGGACGCGTAGACGACGTCGGGACGCGGCTGGCGTCGGACGGCGCGGAGTGCGTTCCGGCAGTAGGTGAGCCAACTCAGCACCCGCCGGTGGTCGTTTCCCGTGTAGTCGGTCACCGGCACGGTGACGAAGTGCGCGTCGTCGACGGCCAGTTCGGTGTGGCTGAAGTGGTCCCAGGCCGCGGACACGATCAACCAGTCCCAGTCGCGGAGCCGGCTGAACAGCTCGACGTGGCGGGTGCCGCCGGCGTGCGACAGCGGTTTGGCGTAGTGGTTCAGGACGACCACCCGCCGCGGGGGAGTGCGCGAGGCACCCATGACAGACCTCCGGGTCCGAGGGAGCGAGGAACGGGAAGACGGAACGCGCGGGGGTTGGTCAGAGGGCCGGGACTGCCGCCGAGGCGGGCTCGGGGTCGTGCCGCCGTCCGGGCTCCGGAACCTCGAGGCGGGTCGAGGGGCGGTGGCGGAGGAAGTCGCGAATCCGGCCGCACACCCGGTCCACCTGGTCCGCGGTCATCGCCGAGCCGCTCGGCAGGGTCAGGCCGTTCTCGAAGAGCGTCTGCGCGGCACCGGTCAGCACGGCGCGGGCACCCGCGAAGACGGGTTGCAGGTGCATCGGCTTCCATACCGGCCGGGTCTCGATGTCCGCCGCGGCGAGATGAGCACCGAGGTCCGCGGCGTGCCAGCCGGCCTGCCCGGCGTCGACGACCACCGTTGTCAGCCAGCAGTTGGCGCCGCCGTCCTCGGCTGCGAGCAGGCGCACGCCCGGGACGTTGGCGAAGAGCTCCGCGTATCGGGACCGGTGCGCCCGCCGGCGCTCGATCATCGAGTCCAGCCGCCGCAACTGGGCCCGGCCGACCGCGGCGAGCAGGTTGCTGAGCCGGTAGTTGTAGCCGATGTCCGTGTGCTCGTAGTGTGCGACCGGCTGTCGCGCCTGAGTGGCCAGATAGCGGGCGTGGGCGATCAGGTCCCCGTCGTCGGAGAGCAGCATCCCGCCCCCCGACGTGGTCAGGATCTTGTTGCCGTTGAAGGAGAACGCGCTGGCCTGGCCGAAGGTGCCTGCCGGCCGTGCTCCACGGGTCGCACCGAGCGCCTCCGCGGCATCCTCGACGACCGGCACTCCGGCCTGCTCGCAGATCGGCAGCAGGGCGTCGTAGTCGACGCAGCTTCCGAACATGTCCACCGGGACCACGGCCGCTACCTGCCGGCCCTCGATGTCGTGCCGGCGTAGGAGATCGGCCACCAACGGCACGTCGAGATTCCCTGTCCCCGCCTCGCAGTCGACGAAGACGGGCTCGGCACCGGTGTAGACCACGGCGTTGGCGGTGGCCGCGAAGGTCAGCGTCGGAACGACCACCCGGTCGCCGGGGCCGATTCCGAGGGCGAGCAACGACAGGTGCAGCGCCGCCGTGCCGGAGTTGGTCGCCAGCCCGTACGCCCGGTCGACGCGGGCGGCCGTCTCCTGCTCGAAGGCGTCCACCTCGGGCCCGAGCGGCGCGATCCAGCCAGACCGGACCGCGGCGATCACGAAGGACTCCTCCAGCGGCCCGACGTCGGGTGGGGAGAGATGGATCCGCGCGGTCACCGCGTCGCCCACCGGAGTCGGGGGCGGCCCTCGCCGCGGCGTGGCCCCAACACCCGAACGGGACGAAGACTCATCAAAAGATCTCCCTGGTTCAAACGGCCCACACGTCGTTTTAAGTCCTTTCAATTGCCATAACGTCTGATGGGCTGTTTTGGACATCCCCTGAGCCGAGGAGTTCGTCGGACGCGGTGGCCGACCTGCTCGCCGACGACCCGGGAGTGGCCCACCTGGTGGTCGTGCCCGGCGCGGCCCGCCAGCCCGGGGACGACCTGATCCTGTGCGACGTGGTCCTCGAGACGCCAACCGTCTGCTGGGTCAGCTCCAGGACCTCGGGGGTGAGGCGCGGCGGGATCTCCGCGGACGACGTCGAGCTGACCTCTCGTCGGCCGCCCGGAAGGCCGCCCACGACGCCCCGGGGCACGGCGAGGACGCGGCGGCCCGGGACGAGATCGCCGCCGAGACCGGTGAGCAGACCGTGCTGTCCGGCAGCTACCTGGTGCTTATCTCCGTGACCACCGTGCCGGCCGCCGCGACCGTCGCGGTCGCCGTCGCGTACGGGGTGTGGCACGAGGCCGCCGGCTCGGGCGTACGTGACCCGACGTGACCCGGCCGCGCGCTGACCGGCGTCAGGAACCGCCGCCGTCGAGCCGCCGGGCGAGCAGGACCTCCAACGGGATCGACTCGCCGTCGCGTCCGCCCGCGCCGACGACCAGCGGCGGTGGGCTGGGCTGCGGGTCGGCCCCGAACAGTCGGGCTCGCAGGCCACCGGGCACGGTGAGCAGGTGGAACCGGCCGTCGGTGTCGACGGCACGGCTCCGCACCCGGTCCACGTACCAACCGCGCAGCGCGGTCCGGTACCGGCTCCGCCCGTCGTAGGAGCGGGCGGTCAGCCGGGTGGTCGGCAGCCCGCGCCGGACCGCCTCCGCGACGAACCGGGCCACCAGCTCCGCCGCCTCGGCCTGCTCGGCGGCCCGGCGTCGTTCGTCGGCCGCCGCGTGCGCCGACACCGCGCGCCGTTGCCGCTCCCGCCAGTCCGGGCCGTCGTCGGATGCCACGACCCCGACGGTACGCGACGACCGCGCCCGCCGGTGGCGCGGCGAGTGGCCCCTTCCGGCGGGTGGCGTGGTCACCGAGGCTGTCGAGCTGAATCGTTCGCGACATCACTCGGCGCGATGCGTCAGCGACATCAGCTCGACAGCGCCCGGCCCCCGTACCGGCGTCGGTCCTTCCTCAGGCCAGGCCGGCGCGGCGTAGCGCCTCGGCCATGGCGTCGTTGGCCGGTGCCGGCCCGCCGCCACCGCGCCCCTGCCGTTGCTGCTGCCCCTGTCCCTGCCGCTGCGGCGCGCCACTGCGGCCGTCGCGGCCGCCACCGCCCTGCCCGGCACGATTACGGTCACGGTCACGGTCACCGGCACCCGGTGCGGCGCTGCCCGGCCCGCCGCGACGGCCGCCGCCCTGCGCCCCGCCGCGCCCGGCGTCCGCGTCGTCCTCCAGGCGCAGGGTCAGCGAGATCCGCTTGCGGGGTACGTCCACGTCGAGCACCTTGACCCGCACCACGTCACCGGACTTCACCACCTCGCGGGGGTCCTTGACGAAGGTCCGGGACATCGCCGACACGTGCACCAGCCCGTCCTGGTGCACCCCGACGTCGACGAAGGCGCCGAACGCCGCCACGTTGGTGACCACGCCCTCCAGGACCATGCCGGGGGTGAGGTCGCCGATCTTCTCCACCCCGTCGGCGAACGTCGCGGTACGGAACTCCGGGCGCGGGTCCCGGCCCGGCTTCTCCAGCTCGGCGAGGATATCGGTGACGGTGGGCAGGCCGAACGTGTCGTCGACGAAGTCGGCGGCGCGCAGCCCGCGCAGGATCGCCGACTTTCCGATGACCGCGCGCAGGTCCTGGCCGGTGCTGGCGAGGATCCGCCGCACCACCGGGTACGCCTCGGGGTGCACGCTGGAGGAGTCCAGCGGGTCGTCGCCGCCGGGAATGCGCAGGAAGCCGGCGCACTGCTCGAACGCCTTCGGGCCGAGCCGGGCCACCTTCTTCAGCTGCGTGCGGCTGCGGAACGGCCCGTTGGCGTCCCGGTGCAGCACGATGTTCTCGGCCAGGCCGGCGCCGATGCCGGAGACCCGGGTGAGCAGCGGCGCGGAGGCGGTGTTCACGTCCACGCCGACCGCGTTGACGCAGTCCTCGACCACCGCGTCCAGCGAGCGGGACAGCTTCACCTCGGACAGGTCGTGCTGGTACTGCCCGACGCCGATGGAGCGGGGGTCGATCTTCACCAGCTCGGCCAGGGGGTCCTGGAGACGCCGGGCGATGGAGACCGCGCCGCGCAGCGAGACGTCCAGGCCGGGCAGTTCCTGGGACGCGTACGCGGAGGCGGAGTAGACCGACGCGCCGGCCTCGGACACCACGACCTTGGTCAGCGGCAGCTCCGGGTGCCGTCTGATCAGGTCGCCGGCGAGCTTGTCGGTCTCCCGGCTGGCGGTGCCGTTGCCGATCGCGATCAGCTCGACGCCGTGCGCGCCGGCCAGCTTCGCCAGGGTGTCGATCGAGGCGTCCCACTGCCGGCGCGGCTCGTGCGGATAGATGGTGTCGGTGGCCACCACCTTGCCGGTGGCGTCGACCACGGCCACCTTCACGCCGGTACGCAGGCCCGGATCCAGCCCCATCGTCGGCCGGGCGCCGGCCGGGGCGGCCAGCAGCAGGTCCCGCAGGTTGGTGGCGAAGACCCGGACGGCCTCCTCCTCGGCGGCCTGCCACAGCCGCATCCGCAGGTCCGCGCCGAGGTGGATGAGGATCCGGGTACGCCAGGCCCAGCGCACCGTGTCGGCCAGCCAGCGGTCCGCGGGCCGCCCGCGGTCGGTGACGCCGAACCGGCCGGCGACGACGGCCTCGTAACGGCTCGGCCCGGTCGGCACCGCGTCGGCCTCGCCGGCCTCCTCGGGCTCCATGGTCAGGTCGAGCACGCCCTCCTTCTCCCCCCGGAACATGGCCAGGATGCGGTGCGAGGGCAGCTTCGGGTACGGCTCGGCGAAGTCGAAGTAGTCGGCGAACTTGGCCCCGGCGGTCTCCTGTCCCTCCCGTACCCGGGACACCAGCCGGCCCCGCGACCACATCTGCTCGCGCAGCGTGCCGATCAGGTCGGCGTCCTCGGCGAACCGCTCGACGAGGATGGCGCGGGCGCCGTCCAGCGCGGCGGCGGCGTCCGCGACGCCCTTCTCGGCGTCGACGAACCCGGCGGCGGCCGTCCTCGGGTCCTGCGTCGGGTCGGCCAGCAGCGACTCCGCCAGCGGCTCCAGGCCGGCCTCGCGGGCGATCTGCGCCCGGGTGCGCCGCTTGGGCTTGTACGGCAGGTAGATGTCCTCCAGGCGGGACTTCGAGTCGGCGGCCATGATCTGCGCTTCCAGCGCCTCGTCGAGCTTGCCCTGACCGCGGATCGACTCCAGCACCGCGGCTCGCCGCTCGTCCAGCTCGCGCAGGTAGCGCAGCCGCTCCTCCAGGGTGCGCAGCTGGGTGTCGTCGAGCAGGCCGGTGGCCTCCTTGCGGTACCGCGCGATGAACGGCACGGTGGCGCCGCCGTCGAGCAGGTCCACGGCCGCGCGTACCTGGCGCTCGGCGACGCCGAGCTCCTCGGCGATCCGCTGATGAACAGAGAGGGTCACGATGTCGATCCGCCTTCGGGGAGTGGTTTCCGCACTGCATTCTGCCGCGCTAGCGTGGCGATCATGGAACCACCTGCGGACCCCCGGGCGCGGCGGCTGTTCGGCGGCAGCGCCCGCGCCCTCGGTGACCTTGCCGTGAGTCCGTTCCGGGCCGACCGGGACCGGATCGTCGGCTCGCCGTTCTTCGCCCGGCTGAACGGGGTCACCCAGGTGGTCAGCCCGGGCGGCTCCGGCCTGCTGGTGCACAACCGGCTCACCCACAGCCTCAAGGTCGCCCAGGTGGCCCGCGCCATCGCCGAGCGGCTCACCGCCGATCCGGCGCACCGCGACCTGCTGGCGAAGCTGGGCGGCTGCGACCCGGACGTGGTGGAGGCCGCCGCGCTCGCCCACGACCTCGGGCACCCGCCGTTCGGGCACCTCGGCGAGCGGGTGCTGGACCGGCTGGCCCGGCACCGGCTGGGTCTCGCCGACGGTTTCGAGGGCAACGCGCAGTCGTACCGGATCGTCACCTCCACCGAGATCCGGGGCGCCGCGACCACCGGGCTGGACCTGACCGCGGCGGTCCGGGCGGCCCTGCTGAAGTACCCGTGGACCCGGCTGGACCACCCGGACCCGCACCCCCGCCTGCTGGACCCGGCGCCGCGCGGCGCCACCCCGCCGCCGGACGAGCCGGACAGCGGGTCGCTCAAGTTCGGGGCGTACCGCACCGAGGTGGACGACCTGCGGCAGGCCCGGGAGCCGTTCGTCGGGCGGATCGCCGACTGGCAGCAGACCGTCGAGGCGTCGGTGATGGACACCGCCGACGACGTCGCGTACGCCATCCACGACGTGGAGGACTTCTACCGCGTCGGGGTGCTCCAGCAGGGCGCGGTGGCCGCCGAGCTGACCGCGTGGCAGCGGGAGAGCGGGCACTTCCGGGCGATCACCGGACCGGCGCTGGCCGGTGCCGCCCGGCGGCCCGGAGCGGCGATCGAGCGGCTGCGCCGGCAACTGCACCGCAAGGACGGCTGGATCGCCGACGACGACGCGTTCGCCGCCGCCGTCGAGCACGTCCGCGAGGAGCTGGTGGAGGGGCTGCTCGCGCTGCCGTTCGACGGCTCGATCGAGGCCGAGCAGTACGTGGCCCGTTTCTCCGCGCGCTGGACCACCCGGTTCGTCGACGCGATCGCCGTGGTCGAGGATCCCGGGGTCCGGTCCGGGCACGTGCTGCTCGCCCCGTTGCAGTGGCACGAGGTGCAGGTGTTGAAGTTCGTGCACCACCGGTTCGTGCTGGCCCGGCCGGACCTGGCCCTGCACCAGCGGGGGCAGGCGCAGTTGCTGGGCACCCTGGTCGAGTCGCTGTGGGAGTGGCTGCTCGACCCGACCGAGGAGTCCCGGCTGCCCCGACGCCTGCACGACCTGGTCGAGCTGGCCGAGGCGGAGCTGCACCCGCGTACGCCCGATCGGGTCGCCAAGGCCCGTGGCCGGGCGATCATCGACTTCGTCGCGCAGCTCACCGACGGTCAGGCGGTGGCGATGCTGGACGCGTTGTCGGGCCGCTCCGGCGCACTGTGGACCGACGCGTTCGTGCTGTAGGGCGTTTGCGTCCAGGCGTCAGGCGACGCCCTGCCACCAGCCGTCCACCGCCGGCGGGTCGTCCACCACCACCCGCTCGCCGGGCCGGGGCACCGCCAGCCGCACGTCCCGGGCCTTCGCCTCGGCCCAGATCCGGTCCACCGGCTCCGACCAGTCGTGCAGG
Source organism: Micromonospora endolithica (assembly GCF_003626595.1). Lineage (GTDB taxonomy): Bacteria > Actinomycetota > Actinomycetes > Mycobacteriales > Micromonosporaceae > Micromonospora > Micromonospora endolithica. The sequence goes on from NZ_RBAK01000006.1 coordinate 395,798, forward strand.
GCCAGGTTGAACGTCGCCCAGTGCACCGGGATCAGCAGCCCACCGCGCAGGTCCAGGTGGGCGGACACCGCCTCCTCGGGGAACATGTGGATGCTCGGCCAGGCCCGGTCGTACGCGCCGATCTGCACCAGCGTCGCGTCGAACGGGCCGTGCTCGGCGCCGATGTCGGCGTACCCGGCGAAGTAGCCGGAGTCACCGGTGTAGAAGACCTTCCGGTGCGTGCCGGCGATCACCCACGAGCTCCAGAGCGTGCCGTCGCGGCGCAGGCCCCGACCGGAGAAGTGCTGCGCCGGGGTGGCGATCAGGGTGAGACCGTCGACCTCGTGCCGCTCCGACCAGTCCAGCTCGATGATCCGGTCGGCCGGTACGCCCCACCGGTCCAGGTGCGCGCCCACGCCCAGCGGCACCACGAACGGCGCGGACTGCCGGGCGGTCAGTTCCCGGACGGTGGGCAGGTCGAGGTGGTCGTAGTGGTCGTGGGAGATCAGGATCGCGGTCAGCGGGGGCAGTTCGTCGAGGCGTACCGGCGGTTCGTGCAGCCGCCTCGGCCCGACCAGCGCCGACGGGGAGCACCGCTGGCTCCACACCGGGTCGACCAGCACGGCGTGCCCCTCGATCTCGACCAGTGCGGAGGCGTGCCCGTACCAGACGATGTTCAGCTCGTGGTGCGGGTCGGCGGCCACCGGTGGGGCCGGCGGGCGGACCAGCGGCACCGGGGCGGTGGGCCGGCGCTTCTGCTTGCCGAAGATCAGCTCGCGGACCAGGTTCCGGTCCGGGGCGCCGGCCATCGAGCGGCTGCTGGCCGGGTTGCGGAAGGTGCCGTCCCGGAACTGCGGGGAGCGCGCGGCCCGCTCGGCCCGCCCCCCGGCGAGCCGGCCGCCGAGGGCCAGCGGCACGTCCCGCGCCACCCAGGCCAGTCCGGCGAGCGCGGCCAGGCCGGCCGCCCCACGCATCCGCCGCCCGAGCGACCGTTCCAGGTCCGCGCTTTCCGGTGCCGTCATCGTCGTCCCTCCGCCCGAGTCCCGACGTACACGGTAGCTCCCGGCGTTAAGAAGGGGCCCCTCCTCTACCGGAGGCGTTAGGAAGGGGCCCTTCCTTACTCAGCCGCCGTTGCTGGGACGGTGCGGGGCGGCGCGGTGGGTCACGCCCACGCCGGTGAGGCGGTCGACGGCCGCCAGGAGACGCGGGCCGAGCCGGGCCCGGGCCGCCACCGCCGGGTGGGTCGCCCCGAAGTCGTCCGCGCCGGCCTGGCCGTCGGCGAAGAGGGCGTACGTCAGCACGGGCGCCCCGGCCGCGTCGAACACCACGCCGGCCTCGTGCCGGGCGTCGGCGTACCAGCCGGCCTTGGTGGCGATCCGCGCCCGCTGCGCCGACGACATCTCTCGCCGGATCCCGTCGGTGTACGCGATGGGGGAGCGCAGCAGCTTCAGCACGTACCCGGTGGACGCCGGGGACAGCAGCGTCCCGCCGACCAGCGCCCGCAGCAGGTCGTGGGTCTCCCGGGGGGTGCTGGTGCCGAGGAAGAACCGGTTCGGGTTGGCCACCGGCTGCACCTGCGTGTTCACGAAGCCCTTGTCCCGCAGGATCTGGTTGATCTCGGCGGCCGGGCAGACCAGGCCGCAGAGCCGGACGGCGGTGTCGTCGCTGACCGTCAGCAGGGCGGCCAGCGCGTGGCCGAGCGTCACCGCGCTGGGGTACGCGCCGTCCAGGCTGAAGATGCCGTCGCCGCCGGGCACCACGATCGCGGCGGTCACCTCGACCTGCTGGTCGAGGGTGAGCAGTCCCCGGTCGACCTTGTCCAGCACCGCCGCGGCGACCGCGATCTTGTTGACGCTGTACGCCTCGATCCGCCGGTCGGCCTCGTCGGCCACCGCGACCACCGGCGCGCCGGCCGGGTCGGCGACGCTGACGTACGCCTGCCAGTTCCCGCCGGCCCGGGTGGTCTCCCGCTGGTAGGCGGCGGCGACCCGGCGGGCGGCCCGGGCCGGGGTGGTCGGGGCCGGCTCGGCGTTCCCGGGTGCGGCGGAGGCGGCGCCGGACGTGCCGAGCACCGTGCCGGCCGTGGCCACGGTGCCCAGTCCCAGTGCGGTCCTGCGGTTCAACCGGATGGTCAATCGTCTCTCCCGTCGTGGTGGGCCGGAGCGCTTCCCGGCCCACCACCCTAGGCGAAATGATCGACGCCGGTGATCCCGCACGTGCTCACCGCAGCCGTCGCCGTACCGCGCCGCCGATCGACGCGGGCAACTCGCCGACGCCGCGGGCCAGTTGCGCGAGGTCGGGCAGCCAACCGCCGCGTACCGACTCGCCTGCCGGGTTCGGGGTGAACACGGTCCCCTCGTGCGGCGCCACCGGCCGGTTGGTCAGCCCGGCGATGCGCATCAGCGGGACGACCAGGACGTCGTAGACACCGGGCAGCAGGGTGAACCCGAACCGCATCACGAGGTTGACCCGCCCCACCGACACCTCCCGCCGGGGCCGGTCCGCGCAGTCCACGATGGCCCGGGCGACCCGCTCCGGCGAGGTGATCGGCAGCGGCGGGCGGCCGATCCGGCCCAGGTAGTTGGCCGCCTGCTGGTAGACCGGCGTGTCCACACTGCCCGGGGTGACGATGCAGACGTTCACCCCGGGCGTCTCCCGGGCCTCCTGCTGCAACGCCCGGGCGAGCCCCTGCAGGCCCCACTTGCTGGCCACGTACCCACTCATGAACGGCGCGGTGATGTGCCCCAGCACCGATCCGGTGAGGATCAGCGTCCCGCCGCCGGTGGCCCGGAAGTGCCGCAACGCCACCCGGGCCGCTCCCGCGGCGGCGAGCAGGTCGGTGCGGACCACCTGCTCGAACACTCTTTCCGGGGTCTCCTCGAAGCGCCCGTACGCCATCACCGCCGCGGTGTGCACCCACACGTCGACGCCGCCGAAGCGGGTGACCGCCGCGTCGGTCAGGGCCTCCAGGGCACCGTCGGCGGTGACGTCCGTCGGGACGGCCAGCACCTCCGCGCCGATCTTCTCGCACTCGCCGCGTACCTCGGCCAGGGTGGTCCGAGAGCGGGCCGCGAGGACCAGACGGTCCCCGCGCCCCGCGAACTCCCGGGCCGCCGCCCGGCCGATCCCGCTGGTCGCGCCGGTGACGACCACGGTACGACTCACGGCGCGAGCACGACCTTGATGCACCCGTCCTGCTTCTTCTGGAACATCTCGTACGCGTCCGGCGCCTGCGCCAACGGCACCCGGTGGGTCCGCAGGTCCTCCACGCCCAGCGGGTCGTCGTCGCCGGAGAGCAGCGGGATGATCTCGTCGGTCCACCGGCGGACGTGGCACTGGCCCATCCGCAGCTGGACGCCCCGGTCGAACATCTCCATCAGCGGCATCGGGTCGACCTCGCCGCCGTACACGCCGGAGATTGAGACCGTGCCACCACGCCGCACCGCCTTCAGCGCGGCCTTGAGCACGACCAGCCGGTCCACACCGACCTTGTCGATCATCGTCTGGGCGAGCTTGTCCGGCAGCAGGCCGGCGGCGGTTTGGGCGAGTTTGCCGCTGGTGGAGCCGTGCGCCTCCATGCCGACGGCGTCGATCACCGCGTCCGGGCCCCGGCCGTCGACCAGGTCGATCAGCGCGCTCGACACGTCGTCGATCTTGCTGACGTCGAGCACCTCGATGCCGTGCCGCCGGGCCATCTCCAGCCGCTCCGGCACCAGGTCGAGGCCGATCACCCGGTCGGCGCCGAGGTGCCGGCCGATCCGGGCGCTGAACTGACCCACCGGCCCCAGCCCGAACACGGCCAGGGTGCCGCCGGGCGGGGTGTCCGCGTACTTCACCGCCTGCCACGCGGTCGGCAGGATGTCCGACAGGTAGAGCCACCGCTCGTCGGGCCCGACGTCGGGCACCTTGATCGGGCCGAACTGGGCGTGCGGCACCCGCAGATACTCCGCCTGCCCACCGGGCACCGAACCGTAGAGCGAGGTGTAGCCGAACAGCGAGGCACCCTTGCCCTCGGCGGTGACCTGCGTCGTCTCGCACTGCGCGTACAGCTGGCGTTCGCACATCCAGCACGAGCCGCAGGAGATGTTGAACGGGACGACCACCCGGTCACCCGGCTTCAGTCGGGTGACCCCCGACCCCACCTCCTCGACGATGCCCATCGGCTCGTGGCCGAGCACGTCGCCCGGCTTCAGGTACGGCCCGAGCACCTCGTACAGGTGCAGGTCCGAACCGCAGATCGCGGTGGAGGTGATCCGGACGATCGCGTCGGTCGGCTCCTCGATCCGGGGGTCGGGCACCTCCTCGACCCGTACGTCCCGCTTGCCCTGCCAGGTCAGTGCCTTCATGCCGGATTCCCCCTCGTCTTCGCCTTCCCGAGGAGTGCTACCCGTACACCGGCACTTGAATCGACCTCCACGCGCTTCTGACGGGCACGCTCCGACAGCCGACGGACATGGTCCACTCGGCTTCACTGAAATCGGTCCGTCGGAGGGGGTCGGACGCCCCGACTTCACCGATCCCGAGTGGATCATGCACGGTGGCCCGGTCCGGTCGGCCCTGAGGCGTCCGTGATGTCGTGGATGACTCAGCTCGACAGCGTGTGGACCCCCATCGGTTGCCCCGGCGCGGTGCGACGATGCCGCCGCACCCGGTGGGATGCGGCGGCATCGTCGTCATGGCGTCGGAGGCCGAGCCGAGGCCCGGGCGGGGGCCAGAGCCGGGACTCAGGAACCCGGGGTGTTGCTCCCGCCCTTGCGGGTGGCGGCGAGGTAGTCGCGGTTGAGCCGGCCGATGGTGTTCAGCGGGATGCCCTTCGGGCAGACGACCGTGCACTCGCCGGCGTTGGTGCAGCCGCCGAAGCCCGCCTCGTCGTGGGCGTCGACCATGCCGATGACCCGGGTGTACCGCTCGGGCTGGCCCTGCGGCAGCAGCGACAGCTGGGTGACCTTGGCGGCGGTGAACAGCATGCCGGAGCCGTTGGGGCAGGCCGCCACGCAGGCGCCGCAGCCGATGCAGGCCGCCGACTCGAAAGCGGCGTCCGCGTTGGCCTTGGCCACCGGGGTGGAGTGGGCCTCCGGGGCGCTGCCGGTGGGCGCGGTGACGTACCCGCCGGCGGCGATGATCCGGTCGAAGGCGTCCCGGTCGACGACCAGGTCCTTGATGACCGGGAAGGCGCGGGCCCGCCAGGGCTCGATGTCGATCGTGTCGCCGTCGGAGAACTGCCGCATGTGCAGCTGGCAGGCGGTGGTGCCGCGCTGCGGCCCGTGCGCGTTGCCGTTGATCATGAGGCCGCACATGCCGCAGATGCCCTCGCGGCAGTCGTGGTCGAACGCCACCGGTTCCTCACCGGCGAGGATCAGCCGCTCGTTGAGCACGTCGAGCATCTCCAGGAACGACATGTCCGGGGAGACGTCGTCGACCTTGTAGGTCACCATCCGACCCTTGTCCTGAGGGCCGGACTGGCGCCAGATGCGCAGGGTCAGGTTCACTTGTAGCTCCGCTGCGTGGGGTGGACGTACTCGAACTTCAGGTCTTCCTTGTGCAGCACCGCGGGCTCGCCGGTGGCGGTGAACTCCCAGGCCGCGACGTAGGCGAACCGGTCGTCGTCGCGCTGCGCCTCGCCGTCGGCGGTCTGGTGCTCGGCCCGGAAGTGGCCGCCGCAGGACTCCTCGCGGTGCAGGGCGTCGATGCACATCAGCTCGGCCAGCTCGAAGAAGTCGGCCACCCGGCCGGCCTTCTCCAGCGACTGGTTGAGGCCCTCGCCGTCGCCCGGCACCCGGACCCGCTGCCAGAACTGCTCGCGCAGCGCCCGGATCTCGTCGATCGCCTTGCGCAGCCCGGCCTCGGAGCGCTCCATGCCGCAGTGCTCCCACATGATCTGGCCCAGCTCGCGGTGGAACGAGTCGACGGTCCGGTCGCCGTCGACCGCCAGCAGCCGCTGGATCCGGTCCTCGACGTCGCGTCGCGCCTCCACCACCGCCGGGTGGCTGGCCTGCACCGGCTCGAACGGCCCGGCGGCCAGGTAGTTGGCGATCGTGGTGGGCAGCACGAAGTACCCGTCGGCGAGGCCCTGCATCAGCGCCGAGGCGCCGAGCCGGTTCGCGCCGTGGTCGGAGAAGTTGGCCTCACCGATCACGAACAGGCCGGGGATGGTCGACTGGAGGTCGTAGTCGACCCACAGGCCGCCCATCGTGTAGTGCACGGCGGGGTAGATCCGCATCGGGACCTCGTACGGGTCCTCGCCGGTGATCCGCTCGTACATCTCGAAGAGGTTGCCGTACTTGGCCTCGATGGCCTGGCGGCCGAGGCGGTCGATGGCGTCGGCGAAGTCCAGGTAGACGCCGAGCTTGCTCGGGCCCACGCCGCGGCCCTCGTCGCACACGTTCTTGGCGGCCCGGGAGGCGATGTCGCGGGGCACCAGGTTGCCGAACGACGGGTAGATCCGCTCCAGGTAGTAGTCCCGCTCGTCCTCCGGGATGTCCCGGGGCGCGCGGTCGTCGCCCTTGGCCTTGGGCACCCACACCCGGCCGTCGTTGCGCAGCGACTCGCTCATCAGGGTCAGCTTCGACTGGTGGTCGCCGGAGACCGGGATGCAGGTCGGGTGGATCTGCGTGTAGCAGGGGTTGGCGAAGTACGCGCCCTTGCGGTGCGCCCGCCAGGTGGCGGTGACGTTGCAGCCCTTGGCGTTGGTGGAGAGGTAGAAGACGTTGCCGTAGCCGCCGGAGGCCAGCACGACGGCGTCCGCGAACTCGGTGGTGATCTCGCCGGTGACCATGTCCCGCACGACGATGCCGCGGGCCTTGCCGTCGACCACGATCAGCTCCAGCATCTCGTGCCGGGCGTTCATCTCGACGTTGCCCAGGCCGATCTGCCGCTCCAGCGCCTGGTACGCGCCGAGCAGCAGCTGCTGGCCCGTCTGGCCCCGGGCGTAGAAGGTGCGCTGCACCTGTGCGCCGCCGAAGGAGCGGGTGTCCAGCAGGCCGCCGTACTCGCGGGCGAACGGCACGCCCTGGGCGACGCACTGGTCGATGATGTTGACCGACACCTCGGCCAGCCGGTGCACGTTCGACTCGCGGGAGCGGAAGTCACCGCCCTTGACGGTGTCGTAGAACAGCCGGTGCACCGAGTCGCCGTCGTTGCGGTAGTTCTTGGCGGCGTTGATGCCGCCCTGCGCGGCGATGGAGTGCGCCCGGCGGGGGCTGTCCTGGTAGCAGTAGGACTTGACCCGGTAGCCCTGCTCGGCGAGCGTCGCGGCGGCCGAGCCGCCGGCCAGACCGGTGCCGACCACGATCACCGTCATCTTGCGGCGGTTGGCCGGGTTGACCAGCTTGGCCTCGAAGCGCCGGGTCTCCCAGCGCTTCTCGACCGGGCCCTCGGGTGCCTTCGTGTCGGCGACCGGGTCGCCCTCGGTGAAGAGATCCATGGTCAGGACACCAATCCGGTGAGTACGGCGAACGGGACCACCAGGTAGCCGGCGCAGAGCGCGACGGCGAAGACCAGCGCCACGGCCCGGGCCCGGCGCTCGCCGCGCGGGGTCTGCTGGCCGAGGCTGCGCAGCGCGCTGAACACGCCGTGCCGCAGGTGGAAGCCGATGGTGACGATCGCCAGGGTGTAGAAGAGCGTGACGTACCAGCGCTCGGGCGCGAAGTCGGCGACGACGTTGGCGTACGGGCGGGTGGGGTCGCCGACCGGGTTCAGCGTGCCGGTGGTCAGGTCCAGGATGTGGTAGATCACGAAGAGCAGGATGATCACCCCACCCCAGCGCATCGTGCGGGCCGCGTAGCTGCCCTGCACCTTGCTGCGGTGGGCGTACCGGACCGGGCGGGCGGCGCGGGCGCGGACGGCGAGCGTGGTGGCGGCCCAGATGTGCGCGACCACGGCCACCACGAGCCCGATCCGCAGGATCCACAGGGCCCACACACCGGGCAGCAGCGGCGCACCCAGCTCGCGCAACCACTCCGCGTAGTGGTTGAAGGAGACCGCGCCGGTGAAGATCTTCAGGTTGCCGAGCATGTGCGCGATGAGGAACAACACCAGGACGATGCCCGTCACCGCCATGACGGCCTTCAGGCCGACGTTCGAGCGGATGGGCGACCGAGTTCTCGTGACTACCACCCGACCGACGCTAGGAGTGATTTGATCAGTCGTCCAATGCATCGACCTCGCAGTCTTGATAGCCATAAGCTATGTAGATGCAGCTCCATCAGCTCCGGTACTTCGTGGCGGTCGCAGAAGTACGACATTTCACCCAGGCCGCCGACATCGTCGGCATAACCCAGCCCTCGTTGAGTAAGCAAATTCACGCCCTGGAGACCGACCTCGGTGCGCCGCTGTTCGAGCGGGTAAGGGGCAACATCTCTCTCACCGCCGCCGGCGAGGTGCTGCTCCCGCTGGCCACGCGGATCCTCGCCGACGTGGACACCGCGACCCGCGAGGTGCAGGAGCTGGTCGGGCTACGGCGCGGCCGGGTACGCCTGGGCGCCACCCCCAGCCTGGCCACCTCGCTGGCGCCGCCGGTGCTGCGCCGCTTCCGCGACGCCCACCCGACGGTCGACCTGAAGGTCACCGAGGGCGGCTCCCAGGACCTGGTCCGCGACCTGCTCCGCGGTGACCTCGACCTGGCCCTGATCATCATGCCGGGGCAGGGCGCCGACCCCGGGCTGCGCGCCGACCCGATCCTGCGGGAGAGCCTGGTCGTCGCCTCGGTGCGGGACCTGCCGGCCGCCACCGGCACCGGGCAGCTGCGCATCACCGACCTGCGCGACGAGCCGATGGTGATGTTCCGCGAGGGCTACGACCTGCGCGACGCCACCCTCCAGGCCTGCCGCGCCGCCGGCTTCGAGCCGACCGTGGCGGTCGACGGCGGCGAGATGGACGCGGTGCTCAGCTTCGTCGAGGCCGGGCTGGGCGTCGCGGTGGTGCCCGGCATCGTGGTCGCCCGCCGCCCGGGCGTCCGGGTCACCCCGCTGGCCCCACCCGGCGTACGGCGGACCATCGCGGTGGCCCGCCGCCGCGACGTGGTGCCCACCAACGCCGGGCGCGAGCTGCGCCGGATCCTGCTGGACTACGTCCGCGACGCTACCGCGACCGCCGAGCTGCCGCCCGGCGTCGAACCGCTGAACTGAGCCGGCTCAGCGACCCTCGGCGTCGTCCATCGCCCGGTAGATGCGCTGCTCGGAGACCGGGTACGGGGTGCCGAGCGCCTGGGCGAACACGTTCACCCGCAGTTCCTCGATCATCCAGCGGATCTGCCGGACCGCCGCCGACTGCCGCTTCGACGGCGGCAACGCGGCGAGCAGGTCGGCGTACTCCTTCTGCACCACCGCGATCCGGTCCTGTTGCTGCTTGTCCCGGGCCGGGTTGCCGCCGAGGCGGTCCAGCCGCCGCTCGATCGCGGTGAGGTAGCGCAGCAGGTCGGGCAGGCGGGCGTACCCCGCCTCGGTGACGAACCCCTTGTGCACCAGCCCGTTCAGTTGGGCCCGGATGTCCGCGAGAGCGGCCACCACGGCCAGGTTCCGGGTCGCGCCGAGGCGCTGCTCGACGGCGTACCCGGCGGCGAGCACCTTCCGCACCCGGTCCATCACCTCGACGACGGTGTCCACCAGCTCGGCGCGGACCTTGTCGCGCAGCACGGCGAAGCCGTCGGCGTCCCAGGCCGGACCGCCCGCGTCGGCGATCAGCCGGTCGATGGCGGCCCCGGCGGCATCCGAGATCAGCTCCTGCACGCCGCCGTGCGGGTTGCGGCTCAGCGCCAGCTTCGCCTCGTTGCTCAGCCGTCCCTGGAGGAACTTCGCCGGGGACGGCACGGTCAGCCGCAGCAGGCGTCGGGTCCCGGCCCAGTGCGCGGCCTCCTGCTCGGCGGCGGAGTCGAACACCTTCACCCCGACGGTGGTGCCCTCGTCCACCAGCGCCGGGTACGCGGTGACGGCGTACCCGGCCCGCACCTGCTCGATGGTGCGAGGAAGATCGTCGATGCTCCACTCGGTCAGCCCGGTGCGCGCGACGTCCGGCGCGGCGGCGGCGACGACCTGGCGTACCTCCGCCTTGAGCTGACGTTGCAGGGCCGGCAGGTCCTTGCCCTCGGCGACCGGTTTGTCGTTCTCGTCGAGGACCCGGAAGCTGACCCGCAGGTGCGCGGGGAGCTTCGGCACGTCCCAGGCGTCCCGGGGCACGGTGACCCCGGTCATCCGGCGCAGCTGCCGGGTCAGCGCGTCCAGCAGCGGCTCCTCGCCGGCCGGCATCGCGGCGAGCGCGGCGCGGGCGTAGTCGGGCACCGGGACGAAGTTGCGCCGGATCGCCTTGGGCAGCGACCGGATCAGCGCGATGACCAGCTCCTCGCGCAGGCCGGGCACCTGCCAGTCGAAGCTCTCCGCGGGCACCTGGTTGAGCAGCGGCAGCGGGATGTCCACGGTGACGCCGTCGGTGGCGGTGCCCGGCTCGAAGCGGTACGTCAGCGGCAGGCTCACCCCCTCGGTGCTCCACCGGTCCGGGTAGTCGGCCTCGTCCACCCCGCCGCGACCGGCGTTGACCAGCAGGTCGCGGGTGAAGGTGAGCAGGTCGGGCCGTTCCCGGCGGGCCTTCTTCCACCAGGCGTCGAAGTGCCGCCCGGAGACCACGTCGGCGGGGATCCGCTCGTCGTAGAACTGGAAGATGGTCTCGTCGTCGACCAGGATGTCCCGCCGCCGGGCGCGGCTCTCCAGTTCCTCGATCTCGCCGAGCAGCCGCCTGTTGTCCTGCCAGAACCCGTGGTGGGTCTGCCAGTCGCCCTCCACCAGGGCGTGCCGGATGAACAGCTCCCGGCTCAGCGCCGGGTCGATCCGTCCGAAGTTGACCTTCCGGGCGGTGACCAGCGGGACGCCGTACAGGGTGACCTTCTCGTAGGCCAGCACCGCCGCCTGCTTCTTCTCCCAGTGCGGCTCGCTGTAGCTGCGCTTCACCAGGTGCTGGGCCAGCGGCTCGACCCACTCCGGCTCGACCCGCCCGTTGACCCGCCCCCACAGCCGGGAGGTCTCCACCAGCTCGGAGGCCATCACCCAGCGCGGCGGCTTCCGGAACAGCGCCGACCCGGGGAACAGCGCGAACTTCGCCCCCCGCGCGCCCAGGTACTCGTGCTTCTGGGCGTCCTTCAGCCCGACGTGGGACAGCAGGCCGGGCAGCAGCGACTGGTGCACCTTCGGGGTGTCGATCTCCTCCGGCAGGTCCGCGCCCCGGTCGCGCCGCCCTCCGTCGGGCGCGGCCTCCGTCGCGCCGCCCCGGCCGCGCCGCCCGTCGCCCCCCTCGGGCGTACGCAGGACCTGGCGCAACTGGCTGACGATGTCCTGCCACTCGCGGACCCGCAGGTAGTTCAGGTACTCCGCCTTGCACATCCGGCGGAACGCGCTGGAGGACAGCGCCCGCTGCTGCTCGCGCAGGTAGCGCCACAGGTTGAGGTACGCCACGAAGTCACTCTCGGCGTCGGCGAACCGGGCGTGCGCCTGGTCGGCCTGGGCCTGCCGGTCGGCGGGCCGCTCGCGCGGGTCCTGGATGGACAGCGCGGCGGCGATCACGATCACCTCGGTGGCACAGCCGTTGCGCTCGCCCTCCAGGACCATCCGGGCCAGTCGCGGGTCCACCGGGAGCTGGGCCAGCCGCCGACCCGACGCGGTGAGCCGCTTCGCCGGGTCGGCCTCGGCCGGGTCCAGCGCGCCCAGCTCGTGCAGCAGGTTGACGCCGTCGGCGATGTTGCGCCGGTCCGGTGGGTCGATGAACGGGAAGGCGGCGATGTCGCCGAGCCCGATCGCGGTCATCTGGAGGATGACCGAGGCGAGGTTGGTACGCAGGATCTCCGGGTCGGTGAACTCCGGCCGGGAGGCGAAGTCCTGCTCGTCGTAGAGCCGGACGCAGATGCCGTCGGAGGTCCGCCCGCAGCGGCCCTTGCGCTGGTTGGCCGACGCCTGCGACACCGCTTCGATGGGCAGCCGCTGCACCTTCAACCGGTGCGAGTAGCGGGAGATCCGGGCGGTGCCCGGGTCCACCACGTACTTGATGCCGGGCACGGTCAGCGAGGTCTCCGCCACGTTGGTGGCCAGCACCACCCGCCGGCCGGCGTGCGGGGCGAAGACCCGGTGCTGTTCGGCGGCGGACAACCGGGCGTACAGCGGCAGGATCTCGGTGCCCAGCAGCGACCGTTTGGACTGCACCAGCTTGGCCAGGGCGTCGGCGGTGTCCCGGATCTCCCGTTCGCCGGAGAGGAAGACCAGGATGTCGCCCGGCCCCTCGGCGGCCAGTTCCTGCACCGCGTCGCCGATGGCCTGGATCTGGTCGCGGACGTTCTCCTCGTCGTCGGAGTCGTCGTCCTCGGTGACCTCCACCAGCGGCCGGTAGCGGACCTCGACCGGGTACGTCCGCCCGGACACCTCGACCACCGGCGCCGGCACGCCGTCGGGGTGCTCCTGCGTCGGCGGCCCGGCGAAGTGCTTCGCGAACCGGTCGGTCTCGATGGTCGCCGAGGTGATGATCACCTTCAGGTCCGGTCGGCGGGGGAGCAGCTGCCGCAGGTAGCCCAGGATGAAGTCGATGTTCAGGCTGCGCTCGTGCGCCTCGTCGATGATCAGCGTGTCGTACTGGCGGAGCATCCGGTCGGTCTGCAACTCGGCGAGCAGGATGCCGTCGGTCATCAACTTGACCAGGCTGCGATCGCTGACCTGGTCGGCGAAGCGGACCTTGTAGCCGACCACGTCACCCAGCTCGGTGCCCAGCTCCTCGGCGATCCGGTCGGCGACCGTCCGGGCGGCCAGCCGCCGGGGCTGGGTGTGCCCGATCAGGCCGGTCACGCCGCGCCCCAGCTCCAGGCAGATCTTCGGCAGCTGGGTGGTCTTGCCCGAGCCGGTCTCGCCGGCCACGATCACCACCTGGTGGTCGCGGATCGCGGCGGCCAGGTCGTCCTTGCGCTCGCTGACCGGCAGGCCCGCCGGGTAGGTGATCACCGGCACCGCGGCCCGCCGCGCGGCCAGTCGCGCCTCGGCCCGCGCCACGTCGGCGGCGATCTCGGCCAACGCCGACGCGCGCCGGTCGGACTCGCGCAGCTTCCGTACGCCGTCCAGCCGCCGGGACAGCCGGCGCTGGTCACGGAACATCAGCGGGGCGATGCGGCGGTGCAGGTCGCGGACGGAGTCGGGCGCGGCGGAGGTGGCTGGATTCTGCATGTCGTCGCCAAGGATAGGCAGCCCGCCGCCGTACCGCCCCCGGGTTACCGCCGGCCGCCGCCGTCCTACAGTTGACCGACGTCTCCGGGCCCGGCCCGGACGACCACCGGGGCGTACGGGGGACCAACGATGACGATGCGGGACACCGACCGGGCGCTGGTGCAGGCCGCCACGGCGGTCGCCAAGCTGCGCTGTCGCGACGCGCGCCACACGGTCGCCGCCGCCGCGCGGACCGCCGACGGCCGGGTCTTCACCGGGGTGAACGTGCGGCACGCCACCGGCGAGACGTGCGCCGAGGTGGTGACGGTGGGCACCGCCGCCACCCAGGGCGTCACCGACCTGGAGACGATCGTGGTGGTGGGGGACCGGGGGCGGGAGATCCTGGCACCCTGCGGGCGCTGCCGGCAGGTCCTGGGCGACCACCTCCCGGCCATCCGGGTGATCGTCGGGCCGACGGACGCGCCACGGGTGGTGCCGATCCAGGACTGAGGTCGCCGCCGCCGTTCAGTCGCCGGCGGCGGCCTCCAGCATCGACCGGGGCACCGGCACGCTCTCGAAGCGCAGGATGCCCTCGGGCACCATCCAGCTCATCACCTGCACGGCCAGCCGCCCGGCGCGGACGGCCGGGTCGTTGGCGTACAGCTCGCGGGCCGCCACCGGGTCCACCGACAGCACCACGAAGCCGCGCAGCCGTTCGTCGTCGGTCTGGACGAACGGGCCCGCGGCGAGTACCAGCCCCTGGTCCACCAACCCCGCCTGGTGGGCGAGGTGGGCGTCCTGCAACCGGTCCGCCGCCTCGAGCGGCAGCTCCGGCGCGTCCGGCGGGCGCGCCAGGAGCACGACCGTGTGCTGGTCGAATCGCATCCTCCCAGCGTAGGGCCGTAGCAGGCCACCGGTGCGCCTTCAGGCAGGACGGGTCGGATCGACAACGGCGAGTTAGGTTCACCTAAGTGCGGGGGTTAAGGTAAGGCGAACCTAAGCACCGCTACGCAGGAGAATCGTGACCACCCTCGCCACCCCGACCGCCCCGGTCGCCGGCACCCGGCCGGCCCGGCGGACCGGCCGCCGCGTGACGGTCACCGTCGCCGCCGCGCTGGTGCTGGTGCTCGCGGTCCTGGCCAGCTTCGCGCTGGGCAGCCGGCCGCTCGGCGTCGGACAGGTGTGGGACGCGCTGGTCGCCCCCGACGGCGGCGAGGCCACCACCATCGTCCGGGAACTGCGGACGCCGCGGACCGCCCTCGGCCTGATCGTCGGCCTCGCGCTGGCCGTCGCCGGGGTTCTCCTCCAGGCGCTCACCCGCAACCCGCTGGCCGAGCCGCGGATCCTGGGCATCAGCGCCGGCGCCTCGTTCGGCGTGGTGCTGGCCATCGCCGTGTTCGGGGTGAGCACCCTCGCCGGGTACGTCTGGTTCGGCATCGCCGGCGCGCTCGGCGCCGGCGTACTCGTCTTCGCCGTCGCCGCACGGGCCCGCGACGGCGCGAGCCCGGTCACCCTCGCGCTGGTCGGCGCGGCCCTCGACGCCAGCCTCGCCTCCGCCGTGTACGCGCTGCTCAGCATCGACGCCCGCACCTTCGAGGAGTACCGGTTCTGGGTGGTCGGCGGGCTGACCGGCCGGGACCTGTCGGTCGCCACCCAGGTGCTCCCGTTCGTCCTCGCCGGCCTGGCGCTGGCCACTCTGGTCGCCCGGGGACTCGACGCGCTCGCCCTCGGCGACGACGTGGCCCGGGGACTCGGCCACCGCATCGGGCTGGTCCGCCTCGGCGGGGGCGCCGCCGCCGTCCTGCTCACCGGCGCCGCCGTCGCCGCCGCCGGCCCGATCGCCTTCGTCGGCCTCGCCGTGCCGCACCTCGCCCGCGCCCTCGTCGGCGCCGACCACCGCTGGACCCTCGCGGTCTCCGCCCTGCTCGGCCCGGCCCTGCTGCTCGGCGCCGACGTGGTCGGCCGCCTGGTCGACCCGCCGGGGGAGGTGCCGGCCGGCATCGTCACCGCCCTGATCGGCGCCCCGCTGCTGGCGATCCTGGTCCGCCGGGCCAAGGTGGTGACCGCATGACCGCGCTCACCCGGCCGACGCGGACCGCCGGACTTCCCGGGCGCACGTTGCTGCGGCTCGGCCCGGTCAGCCTCCAGGTTCGCCGCCGGGCCGTGCTGGTCGGCGTGGTGACGACCGGGCTGCTGCTGGTCGCCGGGGTGCTCAGCCTCTCCCTGGGCACCCCGTACGTCGCCACCCCCGACGTGCTGCGCGCGCTCTCCGGCGCCGGCACCCCGTACGACCTGGTGGTCCTGGACCTTCGGCTGCCCCGCCTGGTGCTGGCGGCGGCGGCCGGCGCGGCGTTCGGGGTGGCCGGCACGCTGATCCAGAGCGTGGCCCGCAACCCCCTGGCCAGCCCCGACATCATCGGCATCACCCAGGGCGCCGGACTGGCCGCCACGATCGCCCTGACCAGCGGCGCCGCCGCCGTCCTCGTCGCGCCCAGCGCGCTGCTCGGCGGGCTGGCCGCCGCGGTGCTGCTGCTCGCCCTCGGTGCCCGGCACGGGCTGGCCGCGCAGCGTTTCGTGCTGGCCGGTGTCGCCGTCGCGTTCGCGCTGCGGGCGGTGACCGAGGTGGTCCTGCTCACCGCCGACCCGATCGACGGGCTGCGGGCCCAGATCTGGCTGATCGGCACGCTGGCCGGCAAGGGCTGGACCGAGACGGTGTGGATCGCCGCGACGCTCGCCGTGCTGCTGCCGGTGCTCGCCTGGGCCGGCTGGGCACTCAACAGCAGCGCCCTGGACGACGACACCGCCCGGGGGATCGGGCTGCGCCCGGTGGCCCGCCGGATCGGGCTCGCCGGCACCGGGGTGGTGGTCGCCGCGATGGTCACCGCGCAGGTCGGCGCGGTCGACTTCGTCGCCCTGGTCGCCCCGCAACTGGCCCGCCGGCTGGTCCGCGCCGAACGCCCGCCGATGGTCTGCGCGGCGCTGGTCGGCGCGCTGCTGCTGGTCCTCGCCGACCTCGCCGGACGCCGGCTGTTCGCCCCCACCCAGCTCCCCGCAGGGGTGCTCACCGCCGCCATCGGCGGCCCGTACCTGATGTTCCTGCTGCTGCGCGGCCGCCGGAGGCCTTCGTGACCAGACTCTTTCCTCGACCCCCGCAGGGGAGGCGTGATGCTGTCCACCCGTGACCTGGTCGCCGGCTACGACGAGCGGACCGTGCTGGACGGCCTGGACCTGGACCTGCCCGCCGACGCGTTCACCGTCATCGTCGGCCCCAACGCCTGTGGCAAGTCCACCCTGCTGCGCACCATGGCCCGCCTGCTCACCCCGCGGCGTGGCACGGTGCTGCTCGACGGCGCCGCGATCCGCGACCTGCCCACCCGTGAGGTCGCCCGCCGGCTCGGCGTGCTGCCGCAGAGCCCGCTGGTGCCCGAGGGTGTCACCGTCGCCGACCTGGTCGGCCGGGGCCGGCAGCCGTACCAGCGGTGGTGGCGGCAGTGGTCGGCCGACGACGGCGCGGCGGTGGACCGGGCGATGGCCCTGGCCGACGTCGCCGGCCTGGCTGACCGGCCGGTGGACACCCTTTCCGGCGGGCAGCGGCAGCGGGTCTGGATCGCCATGACCCTCGCCCAGGACACCGACGCGCTGCTGCTCGACGAGCCGACCACGTTCCTCGACCTGGCCCACCAGGTGGAGGTGCTGGACCTGCTGCACCGGCTGCGCGCCGAGCGGGGCCGCACCGTGGTGGCCGTGCTGCACGACCTCAACCAGGCGGCCCGGTACGCCGACCACCTCGTCGCGATGCGCTCCGGCGCCGTCGTGGCCACCGGAGCACCCCGGGAGATCCTCACCGCCGACCTGGTCCGCGAGGTCTTCGGCCTGGACTGCGTCGTGGTGCCCTGCCCGGTGACCGGTGCGCCGCTGGTGGTGCCCGGTCTGACCTGCCCGTCCCTCGCCGGCCCCACCGGGGCCGCCGCCGTGCCTGCCCCTGCCGCTGTGCCTGCCCCCGCCGCCGTGCCTGCCCCTGCCACCGGGGACTCCGTCGTGGCCGGGGCCGGGAACCCGGCGACCACCTCCCCGGCCGAGGCCGGGGCGCCCGCGCACCCCGCTCCGGCGGCCACCACCCCGGTGGCCCGCCACCCCTGACCGGCCCGCGCGGAGACCCCGCGCACCGGCTCGTACCTGTCGAAAGGAACCTGATGCGTCGTCTCGCCGCCGCGCTCACCGCGGCGCTCGCCCTCGGCGTCGGTCTCACCGCCTGCGGTGAGAGCGACCCGGTCGCCGGCACCACCACCGGGGAGACCCGGGAGATCACCCACGCCATGGGCACCACCAAGGTGCCGGTCGACCCCAAGCGGGTCGTGGTGCTCGACACCGACAAGATCGACACCGCGCTCTCCCTCGGCGTGAAGCCGGTCGGCGCCGCCACCGCCGGTGAGGCGAAGAGCTGGCCGACCTACTTCGGCGCGGACCAGCTCGCCGGCATCACCGAGGTCGGCGTGCTCACCGAGCCCGACCTGGAGGCGATCAACGCCCTCAACCCGGACCTGATCCTGGGCAGCAAGTTCCGCCAGGAGAAGTTCTACGACGAGCTGGCCGCCATCGCGCCGACCGTGTTCACCGAGAAGGTCGGCATCACCTGGAAGGAGAACCTTCTCCTCGACGGCAAGGCCCTCGGCAGGGAACAGCAGGCCCGCGATCTGCTCGACACCTACGAGAAGCGGGCGGCGGACTTCGGCGCGTCGCTGGGCGACGCCGCGACCCGCGAGATCTCCATCGTGCGGTTCATCCCCGGCGCCATCCGGGTGTACGGCCCGGACTCGTTCTCCGGCATCGTCGTCGGCGACACCGGCCTCGGCCGCCCTGAGCGGCAGCAGCTCGCCGACAAGGAGGACAAGCGCTTCGACCTGGTCAGCGCCGAGCGGATCAACGAGGTGGACGGCGACGTGGTGTTCGTGACCGCGTACGGCGAGAAGGCCGCCGCCGAGCAGGCCACGGTGACCGGCGGCACCCTCTGGAAGAACCTGTCCGCGGTCAAGGCGGGCAAGGCCCACGTGGTCAGCGACGAGGTGTGGATGACCGGCATCGGCGTCGGCGCCGCCAACAAGATCCTCGACGACCTGGCAAAGTACCTGACCGCCTGACCCACCCCACCCCGCGCGCGGTGCGCGTGCGCGTGCGCCGCGCCGCCGTGCGCGGTGCGCCGTGCGCCGTGCGCCGTGCGCCGTGCGCAAGATCGTGCTCGATCCGTGAAGTAGTGGCCTCCCACCGTCGGGGAGGCCACTACTTCCTTGTTCGAGCGCGATCTTGGACAGCGGTCACGGTCGGGGCCGGCTGGGGAGTCCGCGGGAGCGGAGGGCGGCGCGTACCTCGGCCACGAACCCGTCGAAGTCCTCCCGCAACCGCCTCGACGTCACGTGCAGCACGATCCACTCGCCGCCGAGAAGTCGGTTGAGTCGGCGCCGGTCGTGGTGGAGCTGCCCCGGCTCGTCGTGCCACAGACCGTCGTACTCGACCGCCACCTTGCACTCCGGCCAGGCCAGGTCGAGCCGGGCGACGAACCGCCCGCCGTCGGTGACCACCCACTGCGTCCGGGGCCGGGGCAGACCAGCCAGTTGGAGTCGGACCCGGGTCCGGGACTCCTGCGGCGATTCCGCTCCCGGATCGGCCAACCCGACCGCCCGCAGCATCGCCCGCCAGCCACGGCGGCCGGCCCGCGTCAACGCGTAGTCCCGCAGGGCCGGCACGGTGACGAGCCGTCGGGCCAGCAACGCTTCGATGATCACGACCGCCTCGACGACATCGTGCCAACGAGCGACGTCCCAGCAGGTCCGGGCCGGCGTGGTCACGGTGACCCCGTCGCGTTCCACGACGTCGGCGCGCTCGACGAGCGCCCGGTGGATCCGCAGCCCCGCCGTCGGCCCGATCCGCCTCGCCTTCCGGCACCCCCCGGCCCGGCCGGACGTCGGGGCAGTGAGGGCACCGGTGGTGGCTGTCCCGGTGGTCGGGGGGTCGGTGGTGGTCGGGTGGGGAGTCGGTGCGGTCGGTACCAGCACGTCGATGGGCCCGTCGATCGTCGACTGGCCGACGCCGTAGAGCGCTGCGGCGGAGCGCCCGGCGATGGCGGAGCCGGCCGGGAGCAACCACCGGAGGGCGGCCCGGCACCGTTGCCGATCGGTGATCCGGAGGGCCGCGTCGGCGTAGACGTCCCGGAACAGTGGACGCCACGCCGAACTCCGTAGGTCGTTGCGAGTCAGCAGTCCGCGCGAGATGGCGGTCGAGCCGCGGAAGATCCGCCCCCGCAGCGGGGGCGGGCGTCGAGGAGCCTTCGGCATGCCCCCGACGCTGCCCGATCCGCCCCGAGCGCGATGCCCCTGGTGGACAAGCCGGGGTGTCCCCTTCCACGATCGTGCTCGAACAGGGAAGTAATGACCTCCAAGCCGCTCCGAGGCCACTACTTCCCGGATCCAGCGTGATCTTGCCGGCGGGTGTGCGGTGTGCGGTGTGCGGACGCGTGCGGGGTCAGGCGGCGGTGGACCAGATGGCTTGGAAGGCGGCGGCCTCGCCGGCCAGCCACTGCTCGATCTGCTCGGGCTTGGCGCCCTCGGGCATGCGGTGGGACTCGCCCCGTCGCACGTCGACCAGGACCGGCTCGGCGTGCGGCAGGACCGCGTCCATGTGGCGGGACATCAGGTGCAGCGTGGCGAGCACCGCCTCCTCGCTGGGCGGGGCCTCGTCGAAGTGCAGGCGGACCGCCTCGACGCGGCCGTCGGCGTGCCGTACGCCGAAGTGGGGGTTGATCTTGACAGGAAGGTCGCCCAGCATGGCGAGGGCGTCACGGGTCTGGGCGAGGTCGACGTCGCGCGGCTCGCCGAGGGAGTGCAGCCAGGTGGTCGCGCCCGGCACGAGCGCCTGGTAGAGCGGGCGCCAGCGCGGCTTGACCACGTCGACCACCTGGTCGAGGTGGGTGCCGCCGGTGTGGAAGGCGACGTCGGCCTTGAGCGCCTTGACGAACTGACCGTGCGGGTTGAAGCCGGAACGGCTGGCCCGCTGCTTGCGCAGCCCGCCGACGAAGGTGGCCTTGGTCGGGCCGGTGCGGTCGACGTAGCGGGTGAACCCGAGGAGGGTGGCGTAGGGGGTGAGCGGGGCGGTGGAGGTGGGCGCAGTCACGTGCATCCTCCCAGGTCAACAACTCGATTAGTACATACATTCTAATCGACGGGGGTGACATCGCGCAGGGCACGAAAAGGGCCGCCCGGACATCCCGGGCGGCCCTGGAAAAGAAATGTCAGAGCTGGCCGACGTCGGTGATCCGGACGACCGCGGCGCCCGCCTCGTCGGAGGCGGCCAGGTCGACCTCGGCGCTGATGCCCCAGTCGTGGTCGCCGTCCGGGTCGTCCAGGATCTGCCGGACCGTCCACCTTTCCCGGCCCTGCTCGATCATCAGCAGCGCCGGGCCGCGCGCGTCCGGCCCGACCCCGATCCCGTCGTACGACTCGAAGTACGGCTCCAGCGCGTCCGCCCACGCGTCGGCGTCCCACCCGTGCGCGGAGTCCAGGTCGCCGAGCAGGTCCCAGCGGCGCAGCGCGGCCAGCTCGACCCGGCGGAACAGGGCGTTGCGCACCAGCACCCGGAAGGCCCGGGTGTTGCGGGTGACCGCCGCCGGCCGGTCGTCCAGCGACGACGCCACGTCGGCCACGTCCGACGGGTTGCGCAACCGCTCCCACTCGTCGATCAGGCTGGAGTCGACCTGCCGGACCAGCTCGCCCAGCCACTCGATCAGGTCGACCAGCTCGTCGGTCTTGGCGTCCTCGGGCACGGTCTGCCGCAGCGTCTTGTACGCGTCGGCGAGGTACCGCAGCACCAGGCCCTCGGAGCGGGTCAGCGAGTAGAACTGCACGTACTCGGTGAAGGTCATCGCGCGCTCGTACATGTCGCGGACGACCGACTTGGGGGAGAGCTGGTGGTCGGCGACCCAGGGGTGGCCCTGCCGGTACATCTCGTACGCCGCCCCGAGCAGCTCGGCCAGCGGCTTGGGCCAGGTCACCTCGTCGAGCAGTTCGAGGCGGGCCTCGTACTCGATGCCCTCGGCCTTCATCGCGGCGACCGCCTCGCCGCGGGCCTTGAACTGCTGCGCGGAGAGCACCTGGCGCGGGTCGTCGAGGATCGACTCGATCACCGAGAGCACATCCAGGGCGTACGACGGGGACGCCTCGTCGAGCAGCTCGATCGCGGCCAGCGCCAGCGGGGACAGCGGCTGGTTGAGGGCGAAGTCGAGCTGGAGGTCGACGGTGAGCCGGACCCGGCGGCCGGTCTCGTCCGGCTCGTCGAGCTGCTCGACCACGCCGCCGGCCCTCAGCGCCCGGTAGATGGCGATGGCCCGGCGGATGTGCCGGCGCTGGGCGGCGGCGTCCTCGTGGTTGTCGGTGAGCAGGTGCCGCATCGCGGCGAACGCGTCACCGGGGCGGCCGATGACGTTGAGCAGCATCGAGTGGCTGACCTGGAAGCTGGAGGTCAGCGGCTCCGGCTCGGCCTCGACCAGGCGGTTGAAGGTCGGCTCGCCCCAGCCGATCGAGCCCTCCGGCGGCTTCTTCTTGACCACCTTGCGCCGCTTCTTCGGGTCGTCGCCGGCCTTGGCCAGGGCCTTCTCGTTGTCGATGACGTGTTCGGGGGCCTGCACGACGACCCGGCCGATGGTGTCGAACCCGGCCCGGCCGGCCCGCCCGGCGATCTGGTGGAACTCGCGGGCCTTGAGCAGTCGGGTGCGTACCCCGTCGTACTTGGACAGGCCGGTGAACAGCACCGTGCGGATCGGCACGTTGATGCCCACGCCGAGGGTGTCGGTGCCGCAGATGACCTTGAGCAGGCCGGCCTGGGCGAGGGTCTCCACCAGCCGGCGGTACTTGGGCAGCATGCCGGCGTGGTGCACGCCGATGCCGTGCCGCACCAGCCGGGACAGCGTCTTGCCGAAGCCCGAGGTAAACCGGAAGTTCCCGATCGCGGTGGCGATCAGGTCCTTCTCCGCCCGGGTGCAGACGTTGACGCTCATCAGCGCCTGTGCCCGCTCCAGCGCGGCGGCCTGGGTGAAGTGCACGACGTACACCGGGGCCTGCTTGGTCTCCAGCAGCTCCTCCAGGGTCTCGTGCAGCGGGGTCATCGCGTACGAGAAGAGGAGCGGAACCGGCCGCTCGGCCGAGCGGACGACGGCGGTCGGCCGGCCGGTACGCCGGGTCAGGTCGTCGACGAAGCGGGTGGTGTCGCCCAGCGTGGCGGACATCAGCACGAACTGCGCGTGCGGCAGCTCGATCAGCGGGACCTGCCACGCCCAGCCCCGGTCCGGTTCGGCGTAGAAGTGGAACTCGTCCATGACCACCTGGCCGACGTCGGCCCGGGTGCCCTCGCGCAACGCCAGGTTGGCCAGGATCTCCGCCGTGCAGCAGATGATCGGCGCGTCGGCGTTGACGCTGGCGTCGCCGGTGAGCATGCCGACGTTCTCCGCGCCGAACACCTCGCAGAGCGCGAAGAACTTCTCCGACACCAGCGCCTTGATCGGCGCGGTGTAGAAGCTGGTGCGGTCGTCGGCCAGGGCGGCGAAGTGGGCCGCGATCGCGACCAGGCTCTTGCCCGAGCCGGTCGGCGTATTCATGATCACGTTCGCGCCGGAGACGATCTCGATGACCGCCTCCTCCTGGTGCGGATAGAGGTCGAGGCCGCGCTCGGACGCCCAACCGGCGAAGGCGTCGAACAGGGTGTCGGGATCGGCGGTCTTGGGCAGCGCGGCGGTGAGTGTCATGGCGGCTCAATGGTGCCTGGATCATCACCCGCCGCGCCAGCCGGGTCGCTCACCCGGGGTGAGGAAGGGGCCCTTCCTATGCACCAGGCGTTAACAGGGGGCCCTTCCTTACATAGACCAGGTCGGCGATCGGGCGGCCGGCGACCAGGGCGCGGCGTTCGAACTTCGTCACCGGGCGGTGCGCCGGACGTGGGGCGAACCCGTCGTGGGCGTTGACCAACCCCGGGTCGCCGTCAAGGGTGACCCGCATCGCCTCGGCGTACTCGGCCCAGTCGGTCGCGCAGTGCAGCGTCCCGCCCGGCCGCAGCCGCGAGCGCAGCAAGGCCACGTGGGTGGGCTGGATGATCCGCCGCTTGTGGTGCCGGGACTTCGGCCACGGGTCGGGGAAGAACACGTGCACCGCGTCCAGCGAGTCCTCCGGCAGCCCTCGGACCAGGTCCAACGCGTCGCCTTCGGCCACCCGCACGTTGCCCAGGCCGTGTCGCTCGACCAGGTCCAGCAGGTTGGCGATTCCGGGCGTGTGCACCTCGACCGCCAGATAGTCTCGATCCGGATCGGCGGCGGCCATCGTCACGGTGGTGTCGCCCATCCCGGACCCGATCTCCAGCACCAGTGGCGCCCGCCGGCCGAACAGCCCGACCGGGTCCACGCCGGTGGCGGGATCGTCCGGCACGACGACGCCGAGCAGCGGCCACAGCCGCGCCAAGGCCTCCGTCTGGCGGCCGCTCATCCGGCCGCGGCGCGGGTGGAAGGTGCGGATGCCGCGGCTGGCGGTGGCGGTGTGCGCGTCGGTGGAGGTCACAACCACCCGAGCGTACGCGACGACCGCGCCGGATCGGATGTGATGTACGACCGGGGATGAGAGGATCCATCCCGTACGGCGAAACGGGCGCGTGGCGTCCGGAACCGGTGCGCGACGCGTACGCCGGGAGGGGGTTGTGGTGACGGTGACCCGAAGCGGCCTGGCGCTGTCGATCATGGCCGTGCTCGCCGGCCCGTTCCTCGCGGCCGTCCCCGCCGCCGCGGCGGCGCCGCAGCCGTCGCCGGGTGGGCCGTCCGTCTTCGTCGAGGTGAGTCCGAGCACCGTCGAACCGGGCTACCTGGTCGGTATCAAGGCCAGCTGCCGGGACAACTCGATCCCCGCGGTGGTGGTCTCCGACGCGTTCGGCCGGGTGCAGGTGCAGCCGCAGTACGGCAGGCTCACCGCCGCGCCGATGGTGCGCGACCGCACCCGCCCCGGCAACTACCGCGTCAAGCTGGAGTGCCGCGACGGCGAGACCGCCTCGACGATGCTCCAGGTGGTCAAGAAGGTGCCCTCCAGTCGGGGCCCGGCAACCGGGTTCGGCGGCTCGGCCGGCAACGCCGCCGGCGGCCTGCTGCTCCCCGGTGGCGTGGCGCTGACCGTGGCCGGCCTCGTCGTGTGGGTGGCGTCGACCCGTCGCCGAGACCGTGGCGTCGCCCGGCGCTGACCACGGCCATGACCACCTCACCGCCCCCGAACCGGGCCGCCGGCGCGGCCCGGCCCCGGTCCGGCCGGAGCCCGTGGTCGGTACCGCTGGCGGTGGTGCTCGTGCTGGTCGGCGTCTTCGCCACCGGCGCCGGTCTCGGCCGCACCGCCGGTCCGTTCGAGTGGGCCACCACGTCCGCCGGTGACCGTGCCGCCCGGGGTGAGGGGGCCGGGCTGACCGCGAGCCGGCCGGTACGCCTGTCCGTCCCCACGATCGGCATCGCCGCCCCGGTCGAACCGGTCGGCCAGGCCAGGGACGGGTCGATCGGCGTACCGCCCCTGGAACGCGCCGACGAGACCGGCTGGTACGACCGCGGTCCCACCCCGGGCGAGCCGGGGCCGGCGGTGATCGTCGGGCACGTCGACACCAAACGCGGGCCGTCGGTCTTCCACGACCTGCACAAGCTGCGCCCCGGCGACACCGTCGAGGTGACCCGGGCGGACCGCTCGGTGGTGGTGTTCCGGGTCGACTCGGTGGAGCACTTCCCGAAGGACCGCCTGCCGGCCGACCGGGTCTACGGCGACTCGGGCCCGCCCGGGCTGCGCCTGATCACCTGCGGCGGCGACTGGCTCGGCGGGCGCACCGGGTACGCCGACAACGTGATCGCCTTCGCCACGCTGCAGTCCTCCCGGGAGCCGTGAGTCTGGACGAGCTTGCCCTTCAGCGGTCCCTCTGCCCGCGCAGCGGTCGCCCTGCCCGCGCAGCGGTCCTCCTGCCCGCACGGCGGGGTCCTTGCCCGCCTGGCGGCACAGACTTCCGATTGCGTTATGTCTGACTGAAATATTTATGGGTCTTGTGACGTGTCTGTGGGTGGTTGGGCGCGTCAGTGATGGCGCACGCCGTTGTCCTGCCTAGGTTCTGGCTTGTCGAAGGTCAGAACTGTGAGGGCGGGAGAACGGCGTGCGTTCTGC
>NZ_RBAK01000007.1 GCF_003626595.1 Micromonospora endolithica
CGACCAGCGCCCAGCCCTGACTCTTGTGGCCCACTCGGACGATCTCGCCGTTGCGGATGTACCAGAGCACGCCCCGGCCGTCCCGTACGGTGGTCACCCGCAGCCCCCCCCCGGTCCCGGTCCCGGTCCCGGTCCCGGTCCCGCGATCTTGCACTTCTGGTCGCCGTTACACCCCTTGTGGACCGATTTGCGGCGACCGAAACTGCATGATCGTGGGGATGGACGTCGGGATGGGCGGGTTCGGGGTGCGGCGTCGCTGGGGGTGCTCGCCCCTCGGGGCGCGGAGCCGTACCCTTCGCGGGTGACTGACGGCACCCCCGAGACGGACGAACCAGCAGCGATCGAGGGGACGCCGGTGGCCGCCGGAGGGGCCGCCGCGGAACCGCCCGCCGACGCGCCGGTGGGCCCGACCGGGCCGGACGCCGAGTCCACCTCGGTCGATCCCGTGACGTCGCGCGTCCCGTCCGCCCCGGCGGCGGTTGTGTCGACACCGGTGCCGGACGAGCCGGGACAGCCGGCGTCCGGGTCCGCTGGGCGCGAAGCTGCCGGCACGCCGACCGACCGGCCCGCCCCGACCGACCCGTCCCGCCCCGCCGACTCGGTGCCGGTTCCGCCCGTGCCCGCCCCGCCGGTACCCGCGTCCGGTCCGCCCGTGCCCGCCCCGCCGGTACCGGTGCCCACCGCCTCGGTCGGGCCGGGCGCCGACGGGGACCGGAACGCGCCGACGGCGGTGCTGCCGAGGGCTGTCGGGCCGGATCGCGTGGCAGGGCCGCGTTCCCCGGACGGGGACGCGTCCACCGTGATGATGCCGAAGGTCGCCACCGCACCGGCTCTGCCGGGGGAGGCGGGGAAGGTCGGGGAGGCACCGACCACCGTCATGCCGCGGGTCGCGCCGGAGGCCCGGCCTCCGGATGACGCGCCGACCGCACTCGTGCCCCGGGTCGTCGACCCGGGGCAGGGCGCGGTGGGCGTACTCCCGGGGTCTGCGCCGCCTGCCCCCCGGCGGCGCTGGGCGCTGTGGACGGCGCTCGCCGCGGTCGTGGCCCTGCTCGCGTGCGGTCTGCCGGCGGCGTTGCTGGCCGGCGCGGTGGGTGACGCCGGGGCGGAGGCGCCCGGCGGGCGGCCGAGGGCGGTGTCGGACGACCCGGCGACGGCGGCCGCGCGGAAGCTCGGTGAGCGGATGGCCGCGCAGTTGGACCGGCAGTCGTCCGCGCTGCTGCGTGGCGACCGGGCGGGCTGGCTGGCGGTGGCCGAGCCGGCCGCGCACGCCGACCTGCGCCGGCGGTTCGCCGCGCTGCGGGCGCTCCGGGTGACCGGTTGGGCGGCCGAGCCGACCGGCCTGCCCACCCCGGTGGACGGCCGGCCGGGGGAGTGGCGGCTGCTGGTGGAGTTCCGGTACTGCTTCGTGGTGCGGGACTGCCGGACCAGCCCGGTGTTGACCGCGACCCGCTGGCGGGACGGGCCGGCGCCCCGGCTGACCGCCGTGGAACCGTCCCGGTCGGCGGAGACCGGTACCCGGCCGTGGGAGGTCAGCGACCTGGTGGTCGCGGTCGGCAAACGCACCGTGGTGGCCACCACGCCGGCGCAGCGGCGCAAGCTGCCCACCCTGCTGGCCCAGGCCGAGGCGGCGGCGCGGACCGCCGACGCGTGGGCGGTCGGCGGCCGGGTGCCGGACCGGTACCGGGTGTTCTACGCCGGGCGGTCGGAGTGGCAGCGCTGGTACGGCGGCGGCCGTCCGAAGTGGACCGGTGGGTACGCGGTCACCGTCGGCGGCGGCCACCACGAGGTGGTGCTGAACGCCGAGGGTCTGACCAGCAGCGGGCTGGACGACCTGCTCCGCCACGAGCTGACCCACGCGGCTTCGCTGCCCGAGCGCGGCTACCCGGGCGAGTCGACGTGGTGGCTGGTGGAGGGGTTGGCCGAGTACGCGGGTGCCGACGGCCGGTCGATCGGCCGGTACCCGGGGCTGGCCGACGCGCGCCGGCTGCTCGCCGGGGGCTGGGACGGCCGGCTGGACACGTTGACCCCCGCCGCCAACGCCCCGGCCGCCCGGGTGAGCGGCAGCTACGGCATCTCCTACCTGGCCGTACGGCACCTCACCGACCGGTACGGCCCGGCCCGACTGCTCGCCTTCTTCGGCGCGGTGGTGCACGACCGCCGGACGTTGGACGAGGCCGCCGAGGCGGCGTTCGGTGAGCCGTGGTCGCGCCTGCACGACGACTGCGTGACGTACGCCCGGTCGGTGGTCGGCTGACCGCCCGGCGGCGCATCGTCCCCCGTCGACCTGCGCCGTAGCATGGTGCGCGTGCCCCGCACCGACCCGCCGCGGCTGGGTGCAGCCACGCGGCCCCGCCTGCTCACCGCCCTGCTCGCCGTCGCCGTCCTGACCACCACCACCGCCGCCTCCTGTTCCGACGACGAGTCTCCGGTGACCCTGGCCGCCGCCGCCCGCGCCGCCGTCTCCGAGGTGATCGACGCCCCGGCCACCGTGGTCGCCCGTTCCGCCGCCACCCTCACCGCCCCGAGCGACGGCACGCTGGTCAGCCTCCGGGTGCAACCCGGCCAGCGGGTCAAGCGGGGTCAGGTGCTGGCCGTGCTCGACTCCCCGGCGGCCCGCGACCGGCTCCGGCAGGCGAAGCGGGCGCTGACCGCGGCCGAACGGGCCGGCCGGACCGGTGGCGGGGGCGCGGACCTGCGCGGCGGCCTGCGCGGCACCGACAAGGCCGCGGACGAGACGTACGCGGCGGCCCGCGCCGCCGCCGACCGGATCAGCGACCCGAAGCTGCGGGACGCGCTGCTGCTCCAGGTCCGCACCGCGCAGCAGCGTTACGACAGCGCCGCCCGCGCCGCCGACCAGGCCCTGCGCGCGGTGCAGCGCGGCGTCAGCAACCTCAACTCCGCGGTCGGCGCGCTGTCCGCCGCGCAACGGCTCCAGGCCCGGCAGGCGTACGACCTGGCGAAGGCGGCCGTCGACGCGTTGACCCTGCGCGCCCCGATCGCCGGCGTGGTGCAGCCCGGCGGGACCGCCGCCGGTGGGGTGTCCCCGGAGGCGCTGGCCGGCCTGCTGGGCGGTGGCGCGGCGGCCGGGCTCGACCCGTCCGTGCTCGGCCCGGCACCGGCCGGCCCGCCGCCCGGGGTGGACGTCGCGGTGCCGGAGGGTGCTCGGGTGACCGCCGGCAGCCCGGTGTTGACCATCGTGGACACCGGCGAGTTGGGCCTGCTGGCCGAGGTCGACGAGACCGACGTGCTGCTGGTCCGGGCCGGGCTCACCGCCGCGGTCGAGCTGGACGCGGTGACCGGTGCGACCTACGACGCCACGGTCCGCTCGGTGGACGTGCTGCCGGTCAGCTCGGCCCGGGGCGGGGTCAGCTACCGGGTACGGCTCACGCTCGGCCCGGGTCGCTTCGGCGAGGCCGAACCGGCGCCCGCGCCGCGGCCGGGCATGAACGCGGTGGTGCGGCTACGGGTCCGGGAGGCCGCCGACGCGATCACCGTGCCGGCCTCGGCGGTCTTCTCGGCCGACGGGCGGGACACGGTGTGGGTGGTCCGGGACGGCCGGGCCGACCGGGCGCCGGTCACCCTCGGCGTGCAGGGACAGGACCTGGTGCAGATCGTCAGCGGCGTGCAGGCCGGCGACCGGATCGTGGTGCGCGGTACCGACCAGGTCCGCGACGGCCAGGAGGTCCGGTGAGCCGGTGCCGGCGGGTCCGGTGCCGCCGGTGAGCGCCGCCCCGGCCGCGATCGAGGCGGTCGACGTGTCCCGGACGTACCAGCTCGACGGGGTGTCCGTACCGGCCCTGCGCGGGGTGACGTTGACCGTGGCACCGGGTGACTACGTGGCGCTGGTCGGCCCGTCCGGGTCCGGCAAGTCGACCCTGATGCACCTGCTCGGCGGTCTGGACCGGCCCACCGGCGGCCGGCTGGTGATCGGCGGCCGGGACGTGGCCAGCCTGTCCGCGCCGGAGTTGGCGGTGCTGCGCAACGAGACCATCGGCTTCGTGTTCCAGGCGTTCCACCTGCTGCCGCGTACCTCCGCGGTGGACAACGTGGCGCTGCCGCTGGTCTACCGGGGGGTGGGCGCCCGGCAACGGCGGGAGCGGGCGGCGGCGATGCTCGGCCGGGTCGGTCTCGGGCACCGGCTGGGCCACCGGCCCAACCAGCTCTCCGGCGGCGAGCAGCAGCGGGTGGCCATCGCCCGGGCCCTGGTGACCGACCCGACGGTGCTGCTCGCCGACGAGCCGACCGGCAACCTGGACAGCGTGACCGGCGCGGCCGTCCTGGAACTGCTGGAACGCCTCAACGCCGAGTCCGGGGTGGCGCTGGTGATGGTCACCCACGACCAGGAGGTGGCCGCCCGGGCCGGCCGGCGCATCGCGATGCGCGACGGCGTGGTGGTCGCCGACAGCGCCGCCAGCCCCGCCGAGCCCGCCGCCCCGGCGTCCGGCCTGGTCGGTGCCGCTCATGATCCACCGCCGTCGGGGGGCGATGGCGGACCTGCCACACTGGTGCCCGCTCCCAGCGCGGAGCCCCGGTCCGCGTCCGGAAGCGGCCCGGGGCACCCGCCCGGTGGCTCCGGTGGCGCCGCCGGAGCCACCGGGCGCCTTCCGCGTCCGGGCGAGCCGGACGGGGCCGACCGGTGAGGGTGGCCGAGGCCTGGCGGGTGGCCCTGGACGCGCTGCGCGCGAACCGGCTGCGCAGCGCGTTGACCATGCTCGGTGTGATCATCGGGGTGGCCTCGGTGGTCATCCTGGTGGCGATCGGCACCGGCACGAAGCAGCGGGTGGAGCAGCAGGTCGAGGGACTCGGGTCGAACCTGCTGCTGGTGGTGCCCGGCCGGCTGGACGTGGGTGCCGCCCCGGCGGTGTCCCCGCTGACCCTGGACGACGCCGACGCCGTCTCCCGGGTGGTGGGCGACCCGGACCGGGTGGCGGTCACCGTCGCCTCCGGCGCCACCGTACGGGCCGGCAACCGCTCCGACTTCAGCACCCTGCAGGGGGTCCTGGAGACCACCCCGTCGGTGTTCACCCGCGACCTGGCCCGGGGCCGCTACCTCACCGGCTCCGACGTGGACACCAGCCGGCGGGTGGCGATACTCGGCGCGTCGGTGGCCCGGGCTCTCTTCCCGGACCGGGACCCGGTCGGCCAGCAGATCACCGTCTCCGGGGTGCGGTTCCGGGTGATCGGGGTCTTCGCCCCGCTGGGCCAGAGCCTCGGCGTGGACCGCGACGACGAGGTACACGTGCCGGTCACCGCCGCCCAGCGGCTCTACGGCACCCAGCGGGTCGACGGGATCGCGGTGAAGGCCCCGGACCGGGAGCGGATCGACGAGCTGGGCGAGCGGATCGTCGCGGAGCTGACCCGGCGGCACCCGGGCGTCGAGTTCAGCGCGGTCACCCAGGAGCAGATCCTCGGCGTGCTCGGCGACATCCTCGGCATCCTGACCGGCGTGCTGGCCGCGATCGCCGGCATCTCGCTGCTGGTCGGCGGCGTCGGGGTCTCCAACATCATGCTGGTGTCGGTCCGGGAGCGGACCCGGGAGATCGGCCTGCGCAAGGCGGTCGGCGCCCGGCCCCGGGACATCGGTGTGCAGTTCCTGCTGGAGGCGGTGCTGCTCACCTCGATCGGCGGGCTCACCGGGATGGCGCTGGGAGTCGGCACCGCGCTGCTGGTCGACGCGCTCTCGCCGATCCCGGCGGCGATCACCTGGTGGTCGCTGGCACTGGCGTTCGGCGTCTCGGCGGCGGTGGGGATCGTCTTCGGGGTGGTGCCCGCCCAGCGGGCCGGCCGGCTGGACCCGGTGGTGGCGCTGCGGGCCGAGTGACGCGCCGATTTCGGGTTCAGTTGCACGAAGGGATCGCGCCGGTCACAGCCGTCCCGCTACGGTACTGGTAACACGCGCGTCGCCGGCCCGGGCGGGGAGCATCCCCCCGGGATGGCACGCG
This sequence comes from Micromonospora endolithica, assembly GCF_003626595.1. Classification (GTDB taxonomy): domain Bacteria; phylum Actinomycetota; class Actinomycetes; order Mycobacteriales; family Micromonosporaceae; genus Micromonospora; species Micromonospora endolithica. The sequence continues at coordinate 5,943 of NZ_RBAK01000007.1, forward strand.
CCGGGCATGGGATGGGTCGGTGAGCCATGGCCGGGTCGCAGTCCGACGGTCGGCTGTCGGATGTCAAGTTCCTCACCGTCGCCGAGGTGGCGACGGTCATGCGGGTGTCGAAGATGACGGTCTACCGCCTGGTGCACAGCGGTGAGCTGACCGCGGTGCGGGTGGGGCGGTCGTTCCGCGTCCCGGAGCACGCCGTGCACGAATACCTGCGTGGCGCCTTCCAGGAGACCGCCTGAGCGATGCCTCGGGCAGCCGACCGGAGGCCCGGTGACGAGCATCGTGGGGCCGCGTTGGTCCTGCTGATGCTCTGCGGCTACCCTGGACCCCGACCGTGACCGCAGGAGCACGTCCCCGCTCGTCCCGCTGGTCCGGTCCGTTGTCCGCAAGCGGTCGCCGACGCCATCCGTGGCGTTCTCCGGTCCGCCCCGCACGTTGCATCGAAAGGCTGTCGTATGGGCTCGGTGGTCAAGAAGCGCCGCAAGCGCATGGCTAAGAAGAAGCACCGCAAGCTGCTGCGCAAGACCCGCGTCCAGCGTCGCCGTCTCGGCAAGTGACCGGGGCCGGGCCTGGCCCGGCACCCGTCGTCACTTGCCAACTGTCGACCCTCGGAGGCTCAGGTGATCAGGCCGTGCACGTTCCGGCTCGGTCCGTCCTGCCAGGGTAGGTGCACGACATGACCCCCGGTGGCACCCCAGGTGCTCCGGGGGTCGTCGTCGTGACCGGGGTCAGCCGCTACCTCGGCGCGCACGTGGCCGCCCGGCTCGCCGCCGACCCGCGCATCGAGCGGGTCATCGGCGTGGACCCGCCGGAGCCGGGCGCCGAGTTCACCGACCTGCTCGACCGGGTCGAGCGGATCCGGGTCGACGCCGGCTCGATCGGTGGTCTCCTCGCCGACCTGGACGTCGACGCGGTCGTCCACCTCGCCCTGGTCAGTTCCCCGGACCCGCAGCACGGCGGGCGGTCGGCGATGAAGGACCAGAACGTCATCGGCACCATGCAGCTGCTCGCCGCCTGCCAGCGGGCACCCCGGCTGCGCAAGCTGGTGGTCCGCTCGTCGACGGCCGCGTACGGGGCCTCCTTCCGGGACCCGGCGGTCTTCACCGAGGACACCGAGCCGCGCGAGGTGCCGCGTGGCGGCTTCGGCCGCGACATCCTGGACATCGAGGGGTACGTGCGCGGCTTCCGCCGCCGCCGCCCCGGCACCACCGTCACCGTGCTGCGCTTCGCGCCGTTCATCGGGTCGACCGCCGACACCACGCTGACCCGCTACTTCTCCCAGCCGCTGGTGCCCACCGTCTTCGGCCGGGACCCGAGGTTGCAGTTCCTGCACTTCGACGACGCGCTGGAGGTGCTGCACCGGTCGATCGTCGAGGACCATTCCGGCACCTTCAACGTCGCCGGTCCGGGGGTGCTGGCGCTGTCCCAGGCCATCCGGCGGGCCGGCCGGGTGGCACTGCCGGTCCTCGAACCGGGCCTGTCCGGTGCCGCCGCGCTGGCCCGCAGCCTCGGTTTCGGGCGGGTCGGCCTGGACCAGGTCGACCTCTTCGTGCATGGCCGGGTGGTCGACACCGGCCGGCTGGAGCGGGAGTTCGGCTTCACGCCCCGCTCGACCGCCGCCGCCTTCGAGGACTTCATCGCGGCCCACCGCGGCGGCGCCGTGGTCAGCCGGGACCAGTTGGCCGTCGCCGAGCGGCTGGTGCGCGAGGGCATCCGGCAGGTCCGTGCCGCCGTCGAGGAGCGGTCGTGACCGGTCGAGACCCACGCGAGGGCGCCTCCGGGGACCGCCGGTACGACGTACCGCTGACCGTGCCGGAGCCGCACGCGCGGCCGGCGCGCGCCAACGGACACCGCCCGGCCGGCCCGGCGACGCGGCCGGACCCGGCACCGGCCGGACCGGTCACCGACGAGGTCGACACCGCCGCCACCGACGAGCCGGCGGTCACCGACGAGCCGGCGGTCACCGACGAGCCGGCGGTCACCGACGCGCCGGCGGTGCCGGACGCGGCGGCCACCGACCCGCCGGCGGTGGCCAACGGTGTGGCCGGGCGACCGGCGGCGACGGGCGGTTCGGCGGTGCCGGACCGGCCGGGTGACCAGTGGGACCGGGCGGTGGCCAGCGGCCTGGCGTTCCTGCGGCGGCGGCTCGCCGGTGACTACGAGGTCGACGAGTTCGGGTTCGACCCGCAGATCACCGAGGCGGTGTTCCACCCGCTGCTGCGCCTGCTCTACCGGGACTGGTTCCGCACCGAGGTCTCCGGCCTGGAACACGTACCGGCCGACGGGCCCGGACTGGTGGTGGGCAACCACTCGGGCACGGTGGCGCTGGACGCGTTGATCCTCTCCGCCGTCCTGCACGACCAGCACCCGGCGCACCGCTTCCTGCGGCTGCTCGGTGCCGACCTGGTGTTCCGGATGCCGGTGGTCTCCGAGATCGCCCGCAAGACCGGCGGCACGGTCGCCTGCAACCCGGACGCGGAACGGCTGCTCGCCGGTGGTGAGGTGGTGGGCGTCTTCCCCGAGGGCTTCAAGGGCATCGGCAAGCTCTACTCCGAGCGCTACAAGTTGCAGCGCTTCGGCCGGGGCGGGTTCGTGTCGGCGGCGCTGCGCACCGGCACGCCGATCGTGCCGGTGGCCATCGTCGGCGGCGAGGAGACCTACCCGATGCTCGCCGACATCAAGCCGCTGGCCCGGTTGCTGAAGCTTCCTTATTTCCCGGTGACACCCACGTTCCCGCTGCTCGGCCCGCTGGGCATGGTGCCGCTGCCGAGCAAGTGGCTGATCGAGTTCTGCCCGCCGATCCCCACCGCCCACCTGGTCGACTCCGCGGACGACCCGCTGGTCGTGTTCAACCTCGCCGACCAGGTCCGGGAGACCATCCAGCAGACGTTGCACCGGTTGTTGGAGCAACGACCGGACCCGTTCGGGCCGTAGGACCGGCCGGCGTCAGCCGGTACGGCGGCGGCGGTGCAGCGCCAGCCCCGCGGTGACCGCCCCGGCGACCAGTCCGGCCGCGGCGGTGGACGGCACGGCGATCTTCACCGCGCGGCGGCCGGTGCGGAAGTCCCGGACCTCCCAGCCGCGCTGGCGGGCCTCGCGCAGCAGGGTGCCGTCCGGGTTCACCGCCACGCCCCGACCCACCGTGCTCAGCATCGGCAGGTCGTTGGCGGAGTCGCTGTACGCGCTGCAGCGGTCCAGCTCCAACCCCTCGACGGCGGCGAGCTGGCGGACCGCGTCCGCCTTGGCGGGGCCGTGCATCAGGTCGCCGACCAGCCGGCCGGTGTACGCGCCGTCGACCACCTCGGCGACCGTCCCGATCGCGCCGGTCAGGCCGAGCCGGGCGGCCATCACCCGCCCGATCTCCACCGGGGCGGCGCTGACCAGCCACACCCGTTCACCGGCGTCGAGGTGACGCTGGGCCAGCCGGCGGGTGCCGTCCCAGATGCGCGGGGCCATCAGCTCGTCGAAGATCTCCTCGGCGAGGCGCTCCACGTCCTGCACGCGCCAGCCCTCGACGAAGGCGAGGGCGGCCTCCCGGGCCCGCGACATGTCACCCGGGTGCTCGGTGGCCAGCAGCCGGAACCGCAGCTGCCCCCAGGCGAACCGGGCCAGGTCGGAGGTGGTGAAGTAGTTGCGCGCGGCGAGGCCCCGGGCGAACCAGTAGATCGACGCGCCCTGCATCATCGTGTTGTCCACGTCGAAGAAGGCCGCCGCGGCCGGGTCGGGTCGGGCCGGCGCGGACGGTTCCGCCTCCGCCCACCCGGCGGTGTGCCCGTGGGCGTCGGTGCTGACCGTCACCTTGCGGTTGCGGGCCACCCGACCTCCCTCCCTCCGTCCGGCCGGCACGGAATCGGCCGTCCGAGCGAGGGTATCCGGCCCGGGGCCGCTTGGACCGGGTGCTCGGGACAGGTGTGACTCCGACGGCAGCGCCGCCGCGCTGGTCAGCCGCCGGTGCAGCTGGTCGGGGCCGGGCCGAGGGCGTCGCTGACGGCGGGGGCCGGCAGGTCGCAGGCGATGGCGGTGCGCAGCGCGTCGGACCGCTTCCGGATCGCGTCCAGCAGGGCCAACGACCGCCGGGTACGGTCCCGCTCGGCGCGGGTCGCCCCGTCGAGCAGGCCGGACACCGCCTGCCGCTGACCGGTGACGAAGGCGTTGACCGCGTCCAGCGCCGCCGGGTCGGAGCGCTGCGCCGCGGCGGTGGTGAGCAGGCGTACGCCCTGCCGGGTGTCGGCGTCCATGTCGTCCAGGACACCACTGAACCCGGCCCGGTCCCCCCGCAGCGACGCCGCCTCGTCCAGCCGGGTGCGGGCGAAGTCGAGGAAGAGCTGACCGCGGCTCAGGTCGGAGCCGGTGAGGGCGAGCTGCGCGCGTTCCGTCGAGCGCTTCATCCCGTAGAGCGCGTCGCCGGGGACCGCGTTCTCGCTCGCCGCGGAGATCCCGGAGACCGCCACCGCACCGGCGGCGATGCCGACGAGGATGGCGCCCCGGGCGCGGGCCCGGCGGCCGGTGACGGCCGGCAGCAGCCGGTTGCGGGCCACGGCGCCGGCGAGACGTCGGGCGGCCGGCTCGGAGGTGACCGCCGGTGCGCCGACGCCCTCACGTTCGGCGGTGGCCACCAGCATCGCCCGGAGGCCGGTGCGGAAACCCGGCTCGACCTCGACGGTCGGCACCTCGGCGCGGAGCCGCTGGCCGACCGCGACGAGGGCGGCCAGCTGTTCGTCGGCCCGGGAACGCACATGGTGTCGCCGGCCGCCGTTGGCCTCGTCGAGGAGCTGTGCGAAGCGCTCGGCGCGCCGACGGGAGAAAAGGTCGCTGTCCACCGCAGGCACCTCCTCTCGCTGGTCGCGGCCGGACGGCCGCTGTCGTCGCCAGCGACCGGAGACGGCGGCTCACCACGGACGGAGGTCGTGGCCGGCCACACTGCCGGACCTGGGGCCCGGGGGACGCCGGGACCGCCAACGGTCGCACCCGGAGAAACGCGCCGCGTATGCCATGGGTTACGGGGCCGGCGGGGGCGAACTCACGCAAAGTGATCGCGGTCACCGGACAGCATCGACCCGACCTGCGGGAACGTCCCCGCCGGTCGAGTCGCCCGCCGCGGCGGAGCTACGGTTGGAAACCGTCCGGCAACAGCCGGGCGAGCGCGCGCACCGCGCGGTACTGGAGTGCCTTGATGGCACCCTCGTTCTTGCCCATCGTGCGGGCCGTCTCGGCCACCGAGAAGCCCTGGAGGAAGCGGAGCACGATGCACTCCTGCTGCTCCGGGTTGAGTTGCTTCACCGCGCTGAGCAGGGCGACGTTGGTGATGTGCTCGACCACCGCCGCCTCCGGGCTGCCCTCCGGCCCCCGGTCCTCCCGGTCGGCGTCGAGCACGTCGCCGGTGGTGACCTCCAACCGGTAGCGGCCGGACTTGAAGTGGTCGGCCACCAGGTTGCGGGCGATCGTCACCAGCCAGGCCCCGAGGTCGCGGCCCTGCCAGGTGAAGCTGCCGATCCGCTTCAACGCGCGCAGGAAGGTGTCGGAGGTGAGGTCCTCGGCGAGCTGCCGGTTGCCCACCCGGAAGTAGACGAAGCGGAAGACGGTGTCCACGTACCGGTCGTAGATGAGGCCGAACGCCTCGGCCTCGCCGGCCTGGGCGCGCTCCACCAGGGTCCACACCTCGGTGGCCGGGTCGGACGGGTCCGGCCGGCTGGGGTATCCGGTGGCGGCGTTGACCGGCGCGGGCGTCGCGGCGACGGCCGGTAGCACCGCCGTCTCGGTCATCGACTCCTCGACCGCGGCGGGTGGCTCGGCGGACCGGCGACCCTGCACCGGCATCGTCGGCCGGGCGGGCGACGCGACCCGCCCACCGATCGGCTTGGCGTTCCCACCGGGGGCGGCCGGTCGGGGCGGCGCCTCGTTGTGGTGCGGTCGGTGCCGGGTGCGGCCCTCACCCCGGACGACGAGGTTCCCGGTGTCGTCGAGCGGGCCCCGGGCGGCCGGTCTTTCGTTGACCGTGGCGCGGATCGCCGGGCCGGTCAGGCCGGCCGGACGTTCGGCGTATCCGAAGGTGGTCATCGGACCGCCTCCGTCCCGCCGACGACGGCGTACGCCGCTCGGCGTGTCGCCGCCGCGTACCCACCGGGTACGGCGTGGCCGGGCAGGACGGGTCGGGGGTCCGCCGACGGGCGGCGGATCCCCCTGAGGTGCTGGTCCAATGCGCTCACGGGCACGGGGGCCTCCTCGGGCTGAGGGGTGTCGACTCACGGCAAATGGGGTGAGCCGACCCGAGTGATGATAGGGCCAACGTCACCCGCGCGTGGCAAGTCCGTTACACAGGGCCGAAGTATTTCCGTCCCCGTCGGACGAATGGCGGACCCGTTGTCCGTCGTGTGCGATTGACTTCGTCACCGGATGCTGGTCGCGAAAGGATTTCCAGGTCGGTGGGGGTGCCCGGCCCGGAATCGGTGGTCCGTCGCCGACGGGCGCACCCGCCCGGCCCGGCGTGTCGCCCGCCGCCCGTCAGGTCGCCGGGGGCGGCCCCGGTGGTCACCCACGGTCCCGGGTGGGTCCCGTCCCCGGGACCGACCGTCCCCGGGACCGGAGCGGGAGTCGCCGGCGGTCGGGGCATGGTCTGGTCGGGGTCGCTGTGCCAGACTCAGCCACCGTGCAGGACGCAACCGAGAACGGCGGGTCGACGCTGGCCGACCGGCTCCGTCGGGTGGCCGCCGCCCACCCCGACCGGCCCGCGCTGCGCTGGCGCGAGCAGACCCTGACCTGGTCCGAACTGGACGCCAAGGTGAGCGCCACCGCCCGCGCCCTGGCCCGCACCGTCGCGGCCGGTGCGCCACCGACCCGGGAGGCGGTGCCGGACGGCGGGGCGGTCCCGGTCGACCGGCATCCGCCGCGGGTCGCGATCGCCCTTCCCAACACCCCGGACTTCGTGGTCAGTTGCCTGGCCGTGCTGCGCGCCGGGCTGGTCGCCGTGCCGGTCAACCCCGGCTTCACCGCGCCGGAACTGCGGCACGTCCTGGCCGACTGCGGTGCCGTCGCGCTGGTCTGCGCCGAGCCGGTGCGGCAGCGGGTCGCCGCCGTCGCCGCCGACCTGCCCGCGCTCACCGCCGTCCACACCGCACCGCCGGTCGCCGCCGGCAGTGACTCGTTCCCCACCCGGGGTGGGGACGACCTGGCCGTCCTGCTCTACACGTCGGGCACCGAGGGCCGGCCGAAGGGCGCGATGCTGTCGCACCGCGCGCTGGCCGCCAACCACGACCAGGTGAGCCGGATCGACCCACCGGTGGTGGGCGCGGACGACACCGTGCTGCTGGCGCTTCCGCTGTTCCACGCGTACGGGCTCAACTCGGGCCTCGGCGCGGTGGTCCACCACGGGGCGACCGGGGTGCTCGTCGACGACCCCGGCGCCGACGCCGGGCTCGCCGAGATCGCCCGGCACCGGGTGACCGTGCTGGTCGGCGTACCGTCGATGGTCGCCGCCTGGGCGGAGGCGGACGCCGACACCGTCACCGCGGCGCTGGCGTCGGTCCGGGTGGTGGTGTGCGGCGCGGCGCCGCTGGAGCCGGCTGCCGCCGCCCGCTTCACCGAGGTCACCGGTCGCCCGGTGCACGTCGGGTACGGCCTCACCGAGACCGCGCCGGTGCTCACCTCCACCCTGGTCGGCGGTGAACCGAAGCCCGGCTCGATCGGCCGTCCGCTGCCCGGCGTGGACCTGCGCCTGGTCTCCCCGGACGGCACCGACCTGTGGCCGGACGACGGGACCGGCCCGGACGCCGCCGACGACGACCCGGACGGGCCGGACCTCTCCGACGCCATGATCGGCAGTGACCCCGGCGAGATCGTGGTGCGCGGGGCGAACCTGTTCTCCGGCTACTGGCCGGACGGCCGGGGCGGGCCCGACGCCGACGGCTGGTGGGCGACCGGCGACGTCGCGTACGCCGACGACGACGGCGACCTCTTCCTGGTCGACCGGGTCGGCGAGCTGATCCTGGTCAACGGCTTCAACGTCTACCCGCGCGAGGTCGAGGTGGTGCTCTCCGGGCACCCGGGCGTGGCCGAGTCGGCGGTACTGGGTGTGCCGCACCCGCGGACCGGCGAGACTGTGCGGGCGTACGTGGTGCCGGCGCCGGGCCAGCCCGTCAGCGGGGAGGACCTGCTCGCCCACTGCGCCCGGAACCTGGCCCGGTTCAAGTGCCCGACCGACGTCGAGATCGTCGACGAGTTGCCCCACTCGGCGATCGGCAAGGTACGCAAGACCCTGCTCCGGCCGGGACCGTCCGGGGCGATGCCGTCCCCGGCGGTGCCGGCCACCCGACCGTCGGCCCCGGCCGACGCCCGCACCACGGAGGACAGCGATGCGTGAGCCCCGCCTCACCCTGATCACGCGGCCCGGCTGCCACCTCTGCGAGGACGCCAAGGCGGCCCTCGACCGGGTGGTGGCGGTCACCGGGGACCGGTGGACGGAGAAGGACGTGACCGGCGACGTCGAGCTGGAGCGCGAGTACGGCGACCGGCTGCCGGTGGTGCTGCTCGACGGCAAGGAGCACGGCTACTGGCGGGTGGAGGAGGACCGCCTGCTCGGCGACCTGACCACCCCGCAGCTGTAGCGAGGGGTCCCACCGGCGTCGCCGCCTTGGATAGGGTGCGGCGATGGACGCTGCGCGACCCCACCTGGTCTGGGACTGGAACGGCACCCTGCTCAACGATCTCGATCTCGTCGTCGCCTCCACCAATGCCGTCTTCGCCCACGTGGGCGGGCCGGCGGTGACCGCCGACGAGCACCGGGTGCGGTTCCGCCGGCCGATCGCCGACTACTACGCCGAGGTGCTCGGCCAGGCGGTCGACGACGAGGAGTTCGGCCGGCTGGACCGGATCTTCCACGACGCGTACCGCAACGGGCTGACCACCTGCCAGCTCGCCCACGACGCGCAGGTGGCGATGTCGTCCTGGCCGGGCAGCCAGTCCCTGCTGTCCATGTGGTTCCACGAGGAACTGGTCCCGACCGTGCACACCTACGGGCTGACCGGCCGGTTCGTCCGGGTGGACGGACTGCGGGCCACCGTCGGCGGCGACCGCAAGGCCGAGTCGCTGCGGCAGCACCTGGCCGAGCTGTGCGTGGACGGCCGGGACGTGGTGCTGATCGGCGACTCCCTGGACGACGCGGACGCGGCGCTGGAGGTCGGCGGCCGGGCGGTGCTCTACACCGGCGGCTTCACCGACCCGGACCGCCTGCACGCCTCCGGCCACCCGGTCGCCGACACGCTCACCGAGGCGGTGACCCTGGCGGCGGAGGTCAGTTGCGCAGGTAGGCCAGGACGGCCCTGACCCGGCGGTGCTGCTCGTTGTCCGGCGGCAGGTCGAGCTTGGTGAAGATGTTCCGGACGTGCTTCTCCACCGCCCCGTCGCTGACCACCAGGGCGCGGGCGATGGCCGTGTTCGAGTGGCCCTCGGCCATCAGGGCCAGCACCTCGCGCTCGCGCGGGGTCAGGTGTCGCAGCGGGTCGTCGCGGCGGCGGCGGGCGAACAACTGCCCCACCACCTCCGGGTCGAGCACCGTGCCCCCACCGGCCACCCGGCTCAGCGCGTCCAGGAACTCGTCGATCGCGGCCACCCGGTCCTTGAGCAGGTAACCGATCCCGCCCCCACCGGCCCCCGTGGTGGCCAGCAGGTCGTCGGCGTAGGACACCTCCACGTACTGCGACAGCACCAGGATCGGCGTGCGGGGCACCAGCCGACGCGCTTCCACCGCCGCCCGCAGCCCCTCGTCGGTGTGCGACGGCGGCATCCGCACGTCCACGATCGACACGTCTGGCCGGTGCGTCACCACCGCCTCCACCAGCGCGTCGCCGTCGGCGACGGCGGCCACCACCTGATGCCCCTGCTCGGTGAGCAGCCGGACCAGCCCCTCCCGCAGCAGCACGGCGTCGTCCGCGATCACGATGCGCATGCCGCTGTCTACCACGTCGACCCCGCCCCGCCGGTCCCTCGCCCGGCGCGACCGCCGGGCGCCGCAAGCCGGTGACCGCGCGTCCCGCTCCGTCGCGGGCGGCCACCCGTGTCCGCGTACGCCTCCGGTCGGCCGGACCACCGGCGCTGCCGCCGGCTGCCGGTGGCCCGGACCGGCGCGGACCTGTCGTCGCGGTGCTGCCGGTCGGCGGCGGTGGCCGGGGCCGGCCGGGCCGGGCGGTGCTGCCGGCATTCGCCGGTGTGGTGGTTCACAGCGGGAGGTCCGCGCGGACCTCGGTGGGGCCACCGGCCGGACTGGTCACCGCGAGCTGGCCGCCGGCCGCCCGGACCCGGTCGGCGATGCCGGCGAGGCCGTGCCCCTTGGCCACGTGCGCCCCGCCCTGGCCGTCGTCACCGACGCTGACCCGCAGCCGTCGCCCCTGACGGGTCACGGTGACCTGGCAGGTGTCGGCGCCGCTGTGCTTGGCGACGTTGGTGAGCGCCTCGGCGACGACGAAGTACGCGGTGTTCTCCGTCGCCGGGTCGAGCCGCCCGGCCGGGTCGCCGAGGTCACCGTCGACCCGCAGCTCGGTCGGGACGATGCCCCGGCCGGCGAGCGCCGCCAGGGCACTGGGCAGGCCCCGGTCGACGAGGATCGGCGGCGCGATGCCCCGGGACAGGGCGCGCAGCTCGGCGAGGGTCTCCCGGGTCTGGCCGACCGCCTCGTCCAGGGTCTGCCCGGCCGCCTCCGGGTCGGTGGCGAGCTGCTGGCGGGCCCGGCTGAGGTCCATGGCGAGCCGCACCAGGCGCTGCTGCGGGCCGTCGTGGATGTCCCGTTCCAGTCGGCGCAGCGCGATCGCCTCGGCCGACACGGCCGCCCGCTTCTGCTCCTCCAGCACGGTGATCCGGTTGCGCATCTCGGCCACCCCGGTCAGCAGGGCCCGCCCGAGGGAGGCCTCTGCCAGGGCGCAGCCGCGCACCACGAGCGGCAACGTGAGCAGGAAGAACAGCCCGATGGCGGTGTTCAGCCCGATCCGCGCGGCGAGCGAGTCGCCGAGGCCGAGCAGTTCGGGCAGCCCGACGTTCTCCGGCCCGTGCGGGATCGCCCACTCGTAGGTGACGGAGAGCAGACCGGCGAGCGCCGTCGCCCACCAGGTGAGCGTGATCACGAAGGTGACCAGGGCCACCACCAGCCGGAAGATGCCGTGGGTCAGGTCCAGCCAGGACTGGGCGTCACGCATCGGCAGGAAGATCCGCCGCCAGGCGCCGGCGCCGGGCTCCGGGACCAGGTACCGGGGGCGGATCCGGGGCCGGCGCAGGACCGGTGGCAGGCGCAGCCGTTCGATGTCGGCCAGCCCGCGGGCGACGTACAGGGTGCCGGTGAGGACCGGCAGCCCGAGCACGATCGGCAGCAGCCCGACACCCAGCGCGAAGCCGACGATGAGCACCACGAACGAGGCGATGGCCAGCGGGAGGCTGAGCAGGACGTACCCGGAGTCGACCAGGAGCTGCCCGACGATCCCCGGCCGGCGCCGGGTGGCGGGCTCCTCCGGACCGGCGGGCTCCGGGACGGTCGGCGCGGGGCCGGTCGTCGTCCGGCCGGCTGGTGCGGGTTCGGTCGTCGTCCGGCCGGCGGGTTCGGGGCCGTTAGTCGCCCGGCCGGTGGGTTCCGGGGCGGCTCGGGTCGGCGCGGCATCGGCGCGGCCGGGGCCGGGACGGCCGGTGGCGTCCGGGGTGGCATCGGGGCGGCCGGGCGGTGACTCGGCGGCGGGTCCTGCGGTCATGTGATGAGGCTAGGCAGCGCGGCGTCCGTTACCCATCCTGTCGGCCGGTCTCCGCGCCGTAGGGCTGGCCCTACCCCGCGTCATCCGCTTCATGATCAACTCGTCCTCCCTGATGTCGGGTGTTCGGGCCGGCCGAGACACCGCGACTTCACTGGAGTCGAGTCGATCACGACGTCGATGTCGACGTCGACGTCGACGGGCGGCGCGCGATTGGTCAGAGAAGTCGTAATTGAGCAATAATCGCGGCGGCGCCGACGGAGGCGGCTGATCGATCTTGCGGAATGGGGGGCCGGGTGGGGGCGCGTCGCGGGTCGGCAAGATCGCGATTTGTGCACGTCTTCACAAGCGCCTACTCTGTAGTTCCGACGCGCCCTGCTAGCACAGCCGGCAATCTCGGTCGCCAGCGGGAGTCCCTAAGCGGCCCACCAGCGGAGTTGGCCGAGGATCGCACCGCACGGAGTCTCATGAGTCAGCACCGTCACCCAGGCGCGCCCGGCCGCGCCGGTGCCGTACCGGCGCTCCCGGACCTTCCCGAGGCGACCGTCGCGCGGCTCCCCGAATACCTCCGTGCCCTGCACAACCTGGCCGAGAGCGGGCACGAGACGGTGTCCAGCGAGGGGCTGGCCAGCGCCGCCGGGGTCAATTCCGCCAAGCTCCGCAAGGACCTCTCCCACCTCGGCTCGTACGGCACGCGGGGCGTCGGTTACGACGTGGCCCTGCTGGTCGACCAGATCGAATACGTGCTCGGGCTCACCCAGCGTCGGGCGGTCGCCCTGGTCGGGGTGGGTAATCTCGGTCACGCCCTGGCCGGCTACGACGGGTTCGCCGGGCGCGGGTTCCGCATCGCCGCGCTCCTCGACGCCGACCCCTCCCGGGTCGGCGAGGAGATCAACGGGCTGGTCGTCCGGCACGTCGACGAGCTGCCCCGGGTCGCCGCCGAGGAGGCCATCGCGATCGGGGTGATCGCCACCCCGGCCCGCGCCGCGCAGGCGGTCGCCGACCAGCTCGTCGCCGTCGGCGTGACGAGCATCCTGAACTTCGCGCCGTGCGTACTCTCGGTTCCGGAGGGAGTGGACGTGCGCAAGGTCGATCTCGCCATCGAGCTGCAGATCCTCTCCTTCCACGAGCACCGCAAGGCGTCCCTGACCGCGCTCCCCGCCACCGGCGGGTCCGCCCTGACCGCCCTGCCGGGCGGGCTCGCGGTCACCGACACGCAGGAGGCGATCGGCACGTGAAACTCCTCGTCGTCGGCGCGTCCTACCGCACCGCCCCGGTCGCCACGCTGGAGCAGCTCGCGGTCGCCCCCGCCGACCTCACCCGCATGCTGGACCGCCTGGTCGCGCAGCCGTACGTGACCGAGGCCGTGCTGGTCTCCACCTGCAACCGGGTGGAGGTCTACGCCGCCGTGTCCGGTTTCCACGGTGGGCTGGGCGACATCTGCGCGGTACTGGCCGAGCAGGCCGGCTGCCAGCCGGCGGCACTGGCCAACAACCTCTACGTGCACTTCGACTCCGCCGCCGTCGACCACGTGTTCCGGGTCGCCGCCGGGCTGGACTCGATGGTCGTCGGGGAGGCACAGATCCTCGGCCAGCTGCGTGACGCCTACCACTGGGCGACCGGCGCGGACACCGCCGGCCGCCTGCTGCACGAGCTGATGCAGCAGGCCCTGCGGGTCGGCAAGCGGGCGCACGCCGAGACCGGCATCGACCGGGCCGGCCAGAGTGTGGTCACCGCCGCGCTGGACCTGGCCGCGGACCTGCTCGACGGCGACCTGACCGGCCGTCCGGCCCTGGTGGTCGGTGCGGGCGCGATGGGATCGCTGGGCGTGGCGACGCTCTCCCGGCTGGGCGCCGGACCGCTGACCGTGACCAACCGGGGCGCCGACCGCGCGGTCCGGCTGGCCGAGTCGTACGGCGCCGCCGCCGCGCCGATGGCAGAGCTGACCGCCACCCTCTCCACAGTGGACATCGTAGTGGCCGCCACCGCCGCCACCGAGGCGGTCCTCACCCGCGAGGTGGTCACCCGGGCGCTGGCCGACCGGGACCCGGAGCGCGGTCCACTGGTCCTGCTCGACCTGGCCGTGCCGCGCGACGTGGAGCCGGGCGTCGCCGGCCTGCCCGGCGTCGAGGTGATCGACATCGACCGGATGGCGGCGCTGATCGCCGACGGTCCGGCCGCCGCCGACGCCGCGGCCGTGGAGCGGATCGTGGTCGGCGAGGTCGACGGCTTCCTCACCTGGCTGCGTGGCGCCGACGTCGCCCCGACCGTGGCCGCGCTGCGCGGCCGGGCCGACGACGTGGTGACCGCCGAGCTGCGCCGGCTGGCCCAGCGCCGCCCGGACCTCAGCGACGACCAGCGCGCCGAGGTGGCCCGGACGGTGCACCGGGTGGTGCAGCGGCTGCTGCACCAGCCCACGGTGCGGGTCCGCCAGCTCGCCGCCGAGCCCGGCGGCGACCAGTACGCGGCCCTGCTGCGCGAGCTGTTCGACCTCCAGGTGCCGCAGACCTCGCCGGTCGACACCGTCCCCGACATCGTGGACACGACCGACGTGCCGTCGTTCGGCGGCACCACCGACCTCCCGCCGTTCGGGGGCATCGCCGCCGACATACCGCCCACCGGAGGTGAGCGATGAGCACCCCACTGCGCCTCGGTACCCGGGGCAGCGCGCTGGCGATGGCCCAGTCCGGTCAGGTCGCCGACGCGTTGACCGCCGCCACCGGCCGCCGGGTCGAACTGGTCGAGGTGGTGACCGCCGGTGACCGCTCGTCGGCGCCGGTGCACCGGCTCGGCGTCGGCGTGTTCGTCTCCGCCCTGCGGGACGCGCTGGTCGCCGGCACCATCGACCTCGCCGTGCACTCCTACAAGGACCTGCCCACCGCGGCGGCCCCCGGACTGCACATCGCGGCCGTGCCGCCCCGGCAGGACCCGCGCGACGCGCTGATCGCCACCGGTGGTCGTACGCTCGCCGAGCTGCCGCCCGGCGCGACCGTCGGCACCGGTGCGCTGCGGCGTACCGCCCAGCTGCACGCGCTCGGGCTGCAACTGGAGGTCACCCCGATCCGGGGCAACGTCGACACCCGGCTCGCGCGGGTGCTCGGCCCGGACGCCGACCTGGACGCCGTGGTCCTGGCTCGGGCCGGGCTGGCCCGGCTGGATCGGGCCGACGTGATCACCGAGACGCTCGACCCGATGCTGATGCTGCCCGCGCCCGCCCAGGGTGCGCTGGCCGTGGAGTGCCGGATCGACGACCCGGACCTGGTCGAGCTGCTCGCGGTGCTCGACCACGCACCGTCCCGCGCCGCGGTCACCGCGGAACGGGCGTTGCTGGCCACCCTGGAGGCCGGGTGCTCGGCACCCGTCGCCGCCTACGCCGAACTCGCCGAAGGCGACGACGGCGATGAGATCTACCTGCGCGGTGCGGTGATCAGCCCGGACGGGTCGCGAGACCTCCGGCTGTCCCGCACCGGTACGCCCGCCGACGCGGCGGAGATCGGCAAGGCACTCGCCGCCGAACTCCTCGACCTCGGCGCCGACTCGATCCTCGGCCAGGAAGGACACACCGGCCCGGGGACCCAGCAATTTGGGAGCACAGGATGACCCGCACCCGTAAGCCCGTAGGCCGCATCGCGTTCGTCGGGGCCGGTCCCGGCGACCCGGGCCTGCTGACCCGCCGGGCGCACGACGCGCTGGTCGACGCCGACCAGGTGGTGTACGACCGGGGAGTCCCCGAGTCGCTGCTCGACGCGGTACGTGCCCAGGCGAAGGAAGACGCGCAGTTCACCCCGGCCGAGGGCGCCCCGGGCGACGTGGCGAAGGTGCTGATCTCGGCGGCCCGTTCCGGGTTGAACGCGGTGCACCTGGTCGCCGGCGACCCGTTCGGCCACGACTCGGTGGTCAAGGAGGTGCAGGCGGTCGCGCGTACCGCCGCGCACTTCGAGGTGGTACCGGGTGTCGGGCAGGCCGAGGGTGTGGCGACGTACGCGGGTGTGCCGCTGCCGGGCGTACGCACGGCGGCCGACGTCGAGGACGTCAACGCGCTGGACTTCGAGGCGCTGGCGGCGGCCGTCGGCCGGGGTTCGCTGGCGCTGGCCGTGGACGCCGGGGACCTGGCCGCGATCCGGGACGGCCTGCTGGCCGCCGGGGTGGACGGCACGACCGGCGTCGGGGTGACCGGCGACGGCACCGGCGAGACGCAGTACACCACCACGTCGACCGTGGACTCCTTCGTCGCGGCGGCACTCGGCTTCACCGGCCGGGTGGTGCTCACCGTCGGCGACGGGGTGGGCCAGCGGGACAAGCTGAGCTGGTGGGAGAACCGCCCGCTGTACGGCTGGAAGGTGCTGGTGCCCCGCACCAAGGAGCAGGCCGGGGCGATGAGTGCCCGGCTGCGCGCGTACGGGGCGATCCCGTGCGAGGTGCCGACCATCGCGGTCGAGCCGCCGCGTACCCCGGCCCAGATGGAGCGGGCGGTCAAGGGCCTGGTCGACGGCCGGTACGCCTGGGTGATCTTCACCTCGGTGAACGCGGTCCGGGCGGTCTGGGAGAAGTTCGCCGAGCACGGTCTGGACGCCCGCCACTTCGGCGGCGTCAAGATCGCCTGCATCGGCGAGGCGACCGCCGACGCGGTCCGCGCCTTCGGCATCCAGCCGGAGCTGGTCCCGTCCGGGGAGCAGTCCTCCGAGGGGCTGCTGGCCGAGTTCTCGCCGCACGACGAGATCCTCGACCCGGTGGGCCGGGTGCTGCTGCCGCGCGCCGACATCGCCACCGAGACCCTCGCCGCCGGGCTCACCGAGCGCGGCTGGGAGGTCGACGACGTGACCGCGTACCGGACCGTCCGGGCCGCCCCGCCGCCCGCCGAGATCCGCGACGCGATCAAGTCGGGCGGGTTCGACGCGGTGCTCTTCACCTCGTCCTCCACCGTCCGGAACCTGGTCGGCATCGCCGGGAAGCCGCACGCGCGTACCGTTGTTGCCGTTATCGGGCCCAAGACGGCGGAGACCGCGACGGAGTTCGGCCTGCGGGTCGACGTGCAGCCGCCGCACGCCTCGGTCCCCGATCTGGTGGAGGCGCTCGCCGCCTACGCCGTCGAGTTGCGCGAGAAGCTCGCCGCCATGCCGGCCAAGCAGCGGCGCGGCTCGAAGGTGCAGGGGCCGACCGCCCTGAGGTTCCGGTAGACGAGGCAGGAGGCCCCCCATGCCGTACCCCGAGATCCGGCCCCGCCGGTTGCGCCGCAACGCGGCGATCCGGCGGCTGGTGTCCGAGACCCGCGTCGACCCGGCCGAGCTGGTCGTGCCGATGTTCGTCAAGGAGGGGCTGACCGAGCCGCGCGCCATCGGGTCGATGCCGGGGGTGCTTCAGCACTCCCGGGACTCGCTGCGCAAGGCGGCGGCGGAGGCGGTGCAGGCCGGTGTGGGGGGCATCATGCTCTTCGGGGTGCCGGAGACCCGGGACGCCACCGGCTCCGGTGGGATCGACCCGAACGGCATCCTCAACGTGGCGATCCGGGACGTGGCCGCCGAGGTCGGTGACGCCACCGTGGTGATGAGCGACCTCTGCCTGGACGAGTTCACCTCGCACGGGCACTGCGGCCTGCTCACCCCGGACGGCGGCGTGGACAACGACGCCACCCTCGCCGCGTACGCCGAGATGGCGGTGGCCCAGGCCGCCGCCGGGGCCGGGGTGGTCGGGCCGTCCGGGATGATGGACGGCCAGGTCGGGGTGGTACGCCGGGCGCTGGACGCCGCCGGCCACCAGGACGTGACCGTGCTGGCGTACGCGGTGAAGTACGCCTCGGCGTTCTTCGGCCCGTTCCGGGACGCGGTGGAGTCGGCGCTGGACGGCGACCGGCGGACCTACCAGCAGGACCCGGCGAACCTGCGCGAGTCGCTGCGCGAGGTCGAGCTGGACGTCGCCGAGGGCGCGGACATCGTGATGGTGAAGCCCGCCCTGCCGTACCTCGACGTGGTGTCGGCGGTCCGCGCGGCGGTGGACGTGCCGGTCGCCGCCTACCAGGTGTCCGGCGAGTACGCGATGGTCGAGGCGGCGGCCGCCAACGGTTGGATCGACCGGGAACGGGTGATGCTGGAGACGCTCACCTCGATCCGCCGGGCCGGGGCGCAGATCATCCTCACCTACTGGGCGGTCGAGGCCGCCCAGCTGCTCCGCCAGCGTTACTGAACCCGCACCGTGACGACGGTGCACACCTCCGCCACCGGGTAGACCCGCCGGGGTTCCGCGGGCAGGTCGGCCCAGACCACCCGCACGGTCGCGTCGTCGCTCCACGCCGTACCCCAGGTCCCACCCCGGACCGGTCCCGCGCCGGCGCGGGCCGTGCCGACCGGGACGTCCGTGCCGCGGACGCCGCCGCGCACGTCGTACACGGCCAGCCGGTACTCGTGCCGGCGGGCGTCCCCGGCCGGCCGTGCCCGGTAGGTGACAGCGACCCGGCTGCCGTCCGGCGAGAGCCGGAAACCGCAGTCGCCCGGAGCGGTGATCCTTCCGGTGCGCTGCCCGCCGGCCAGCGCCAGCACGTCGATCCGGCAGTCCGGACGTTCCAGGGCCGCTCGCACGGCCACCCGACCGCCGCCGACGTCGAGGGTGGCCCGGAGCAGGTCGACACCGATCGCCGCCGAGCGGAGCAGGACCTCCTCCCGGCCGGTGGCCAGGTCGTGTGCCACGAGGCCCTCGTCCCGGGTGAGGTACGCGACCCGCTGGTCCGCGCCGACCAGCTTGACGGTCCGCCCCGGTCGCCGCACCTCGCGCCGCTGCCGCACCGCGCCGTCGGCGGCCAGGACCACCAGTTCGACCGACAACCCCGCCACGTCCGGCCCGTCCTCGCGGGTGACCCCGGGCAGCAGGTCGGTGAGCCGGAGACCGACGAGCCGCCCGTCCGGCAGCGCGACCGTCTGTTCCCAGCCGGCCGGCACCGGGTGCCGGCGTACCGATCCGTCGGACAGCACCTCGTCGGCGGTGCCGCTCACCAGGCCGATCTCCGTCCCGCCGGGGGCCTGCCAGGTCCCGCCGCCACCGGCGATCAGCAGCCGTTGCACCGGTGGTGGCGTGGCGGGAGCGGGCGTGGCCACTGGGCCGGTGACCCCGGCCGGCGGCGGGGACGCCGGGGGATTGGCGGTGAGCAGCGGCACGGCACCACCGGTGAGGGTCACCAGGACCACCACGGCCCCGGCGGTGCCGACCAACCGGCGCCGGCGGCGGGTACGGACCCGGCGGTGCACGCGCGCCAGGTCCGCGGCGGGTGCCGGGGTCGCCCTCGCCGCCAGGTGCACCGCACGGACCAGATCCTCGGGTACGTCGGTCATCGTGACTCCTCCTCGCTCAGCGCGACACGCAGCCCGGTGAGGCCCCGGGAGAGCCGGCTCTTGACGGTTCCCTCGGTCAGACCCAGGGTCGCGGCGGTCTCGGCGGTGGTGAGGTCCAGCAGGACACGGCACACGATCACCGCGCGCTGCCCCTCGGGCAGGCGGGCCAGTGCCGCACGGGCCGCGAGGCCGTCCGGATCGGGGCCCGCCGTCGTCGGGTGGGCGGTGTCGCGCACCGGCGAGCGCTCCCGGCGTACCTTCCGCCACCACGAGGTGGCCCAGTTCAGCCCGACCCGGAAGACCCAGCCGGCGGGATTGTCGAGTCCGCGCACCCGGTCCCACCGTGCGTACGCCCGGGCCATCGCCTCGTCGACGGCCTCGCGGGCCAGGGTGGCGTCGCCCACCGCGAGCGCCAGCGCCCGGTGCACCCGGTCGACGTGATCGCGGTAGAAGTCGTCGAACAGCAGCTTCGCGACCTCCGCGCGCCACTCCGTCGGAGCGGTGGTCAGTTCGTCCGGTGGCCGGAGCGGCGGTGCGGGGTTACTGCCCATGCCAGGTACACGCCGGTCGAGCCGTGTCGGTTCCACCCCCCGCCTCCCGGTCGCCCTCCGGCGCGTCAAGCCGCCGCCCGGTGCGCCCCGGAGGGTCGCCCGGCGTGCCCGAAGCGTCGCCAGGTGCGCCCGGAGCGCCGCCCCGACCACCTCCTCGCACCCCTTTGCACTGCTTCAACGGACGCACCCGTCCGGAGCGGTTTTCGGTGCGTGGGTTGAAGCAGTGCAAAGGGGCCGGAGGGCACACTGCCTGGTCGGGCCGGTCGGGCCGGTCGGGCTGGCGAAGGCGGCGGGTCGAACGCACCGCGACGGTTGTCCACAGGTTTGTCCACAGGGGTTGCCGGCCCGGTGGATCCGACGCGATGGTCTGGACATGACCTCCGCATTCGATCCTCCCGTCACCGGACCCACCCTCGGTCGCGTCCCCATCCAGGGGCTTGTCCGGCGGGCGCGGCGCATCGTGGGGCTGAGCCAGAAGCGGATGGCGAGGTTCGCGC
Organism: Micromonospora endolithica; assembly: GCF_003626595.1. Taxonomy (GTDB): domain Bacteria; phylum Actinomycetota; class Actinomycetes; order Mycobacteriales; family Micromonosporaceae; genus Micromonospora; species Micromonospora endolithica. Next base: position 26,027 of record NZ_RBAK01000007.1, read on the forward strand.
GGGTCGCGCCGTCCACCGTGGCCCGGGTGGAGGCCGGCACGCTCACACCGAGCCTGGCGGTCCTGGAACGCCTCATCGGCGCGGCCGGGCTCTACCTAGTCGTGGTCGACCAGGACGGGCGACTCGTCCTGCCGATGGAGGTGTGGGACGACACCCTCGACGGCGCGGGGCGGCGTTACCCGGCCCACCTCGACACGATCCTCGACCCGGAGCCGGGGGAGTGGTGGGCGGACATCTACGGGCTGGCCCGGCCACCCGAGACCTACCATCGCTGCCCGGTCGACCGGGAGATGCGACGTCTCCTGAGCGTGTGGGAGGTGCGGGTGGCGCAGAACCGGGCCGCCCCGCGACCCCGGAACCCCAACATCTACTGACGGCCCGCCGGCCCCGGTCGATGACCGGGGGCCGACGGGCCGTCGTGGAGCCGTTCGCTGGTCAGTCGTCGTCGGTGATGGTGCCGGTGCCGAGCGGGTCGTCCAGGAGCAGGCCGGGCACGCCGGCCACCAGCAGCGTCAGCTTCTCGTCCGCCTCCCGCTTCCGGTCACCCCGGACGATCACCGGGAAGGCGACCGACGTCTGGCCGGCGGCCAGCACCTTGCAGCCGGCGTACGGGTCGAAGTCCGACCCGGCCTGCGCCGTGCGGCCGACGGTGGCGGCACAGACCAGGACCGGCTGGGACAGCGGACGGGAGACGGTGACCGGGAAGACCAGCGTGGTGGTGCCCCGGTCGCCCTCGGCCACCGACGCGTCCCCGACCCGCACCGACGCCCGGGAACGGAACCGGGCGACCTGCGGATCGTGGTCGCTGGAACCCCGCGAGCCGTCCCCGGCGTACTCGGCGGGCCAGTCGGCGTTGATGTGTGCCGCCCGCATCTGCACCAGGTCGCCGTGCAGGGACTCGTTGACGAAGAGGTGGTCCAGCGTCTGCGCCTGCCCCTCGAAGCTGTACGAGTAGGCGGACGACGGCGCGTCGGCGAGCAGGTCCTCCCACAGGTTACGCATCCCCGCGTCGTACAGCGGGGCGAGCTGGTCCGACGGGGTCGGCTCCGCCGCCGTGGCGATGGGATCGTCGGGACGGGGGAAGACGTTCAGATCGCCGCCGTAGACCACCCGGGCGTCTCCGTCGGACGCCTCGATCGCGCTGACGATCGCCGCGCCGTACGCCGCCTGCTCCCGCCGTTGCCCGACCCGGCTGTCCGGCCCGGACGAGTAGTGGTTGCTCGCCGCCCAGAGGATGAACCGCTCCGACGAGCCGGGCGTGGCCGCGACGGTGAACTTGCCGAGCTGCGGGGCGCGGGTGAAGACGTTGTCGCCGTCCCGGCCGGTGCTCACGTCCACGTCGGCGGGGAGCACCGCGTTGAGCGCCTTCGGGTTCTGCACGTCGGCGTTGCCCGGCAGCGCCGCACCCCGGTACGCCACCGTCGGCGCTGCGCCGAGCAGCGGGTCGCCGGCGGTGGCCGGGGCCAGCGCCACCCGGTCGGTGCGGTACAGGAACGCCGACGTGATGCCGCGCGCGTCGGCGCCGGTCCGGTCGTACGCGGCGGCGTAGGCCGGGCCGCCCTTCGCCGCGACGGCCAGCGCCAGCTCCTGGAGGGTGTCCGGCGCGCCGTCGGCGTCGTTCGTGTCACCGCAGGCCAGCTCGGTGCCGGACACCGTGCAGATGTCCTGGTCCTCGGCCTCCTGCACCAGGATCAGGTCGGGCGAGTGCAGGTCGGTGGTGATCTGGTCGGCCAGTGCGGCGAGCTGCTCCCGGTATTCCTGCTCGCTGCCCGGCACGTAGTCGAACGGCGGCCGGACGCCGGGGCAGCCGGTGTTGCCGGTGAAGTCGCAGCCGTCGAACGGGTCGTCGCGGTGGTCGTACAGGTTCTCGACGTTGTACGTCGCGACCGCCACCTCACGGGACCGCTCGGCCGGGCGGGGCGGGTTGTTACGCGACGGGTCGGCACCGCCGGTGAACTCGGCCGACTCGACCTGGACGCCGTACTTCTCGAAGGAGTAGTAGAGGCCGCCCACCGCGTCGGCGGCCAGCGTGTCGAACGTGTGCGCCGGCGGCAGCAGCGTGCCGGTGTCCCCGGTGGCGCCCTTGACGCCCAGGCTGCCGAGCAGGATCCGCTGGCCGTTGCCGTCGTCGAAGCGGCGGGTCGGGTCGTTGTCCAACGGGTGCGCGTCCCGGAACACCCGGCGGGCGTACGGGTCGGCGCGGTCCAGCAGCGGGTCGTCCCGGTCGACGACGTAGGTCTCCGCGTCGGCGGTGGAGCTGAACACGTTCCGGCCGCTGACCGCGGCACTGCCGGCGCGGACCCGCAGCCGGGCACCCTCGTGCCGCTCCCAGAAGCGCTCCGCGTCGGCCAGGTCGGCCGGCGGCACCGCGTCGGTGACCTCCACCGCCGTGTTCACGTCCACGCCCGAGGCGACCCGGCGGACCAGGGAAGCGCCGGAGAGCTGGGTCATGTTGAAGTACTCGGCGACGCGGGCGCGTACCACCACCTCGTCGCCGACGGTCGGCACGTAACCGCCGATCAGCGACGGGAACGACCCCATGAAGACGAAGACGCCGTCCGAACTGGTCGGGTCGCCGTCGGTGGCGTCCGCGCGGCTCTGCAGGAAGAAGCCCCGCTGGGCGTCACCGCTGCTGGCCCGGGCCAGCGTGAGCTGGGTGATCACCCCACGGACGTCGTACAGCGCGCTGCTGGCGCCGCCGCCGGTCGCGGGCGCGAGCGGCGAGCGGTCGGCGGGGCCGGACTCGTCGTCGGTGGTCGGCCCCTGCACCTCGCCGACCGTCAGTTCCCGGGTGACCTGCACCGACAGCGTGCAGGTGGCGGTGCCGCCGTCGGCGTCGGTGGCGGTCAGCACCACCGCGTACGCCCCGGCGGTCAGGTCCGCGCTCGCGGTGACCGTCGCCCGGGCGGTGCCGCCGGCCGCGTCGGCCGGGGTGAACGCGGTCCGGCCGATCGAGCCGGTGGCCGGCGTCGGGGTGACCGAGGTGACCGCCAGGTCGACCACCGTGTCGTCGGGGTCGGTGGCGGTGACCTCCCGCCCGGCCGCGGTGCCGGCGGCGGTGACCAGGGCGGAGCCGCAGGTCAGCGTGGCCGGCACGTCGACCGGGCCACCCCCGTCGACGGTGTGCGCGCCGAGTCCGTCGACCGTGTCGGTGGCGAGGCCCGCCCACTGGGTGGCCGGGTCGAACGCGTCCGACGGGTCGGTGTCGCCGGCGGTCACCGAGGCGAGCCGGCGCAGCGTGTTGTCGGCGGTGCTGGTGAGGCCCCCACCCCACTCGGCACCCGGGTCCACGCCGACCTGGCCGATCGAGTCGAGCACCGTGGTGCCCTTGCGCAGCACGATCGCGTCGTCACCGTTGAAGAGGCTCGCGCCGGTGGTCTGGTCGGCCTGGGCGAGGATCGCCGCGTTGGCCGAGGAACTGGCGAGCACGAAGACGTCACCGGCGGCGACCGAGCCGCTCAGCGCGAGGCTGGCCGCCGGGGTGGTCGCGCCGTTGAAGTACAGCTGGAGCTGGTAGCCACCGGCGGTCAGGTCGACCGCCGCGCCGGTGCCGTTGAACAGCTCGATCGCCTTGTTGTTCGACGAGCCTTCGACGTACTCCGAGATGAACAGGTCGGTGGGCGCGGCGCTGGCCGCGGTGGGTGCGACGCCGACGGCCGTGAGGGTCACGGCGGCGGTGGCGGTCGCGAGCGCGGCGAGTGTGCGGCGCGGGCGCATGGGGCCTCCACGATGGGTGGACGGGAACTAACGCACGTTAAGGGGCGTGGTTGACCGGCGTCCATCCCCCACCGGACAGTTTCGTGAACTCCGGTCGGCTCAGCGGCCGGCGTCCAGCCGGTGCACCAGCTCGGCGACGTCCACGCTGTATTCGCACCACTCCCGGTCCGGGCGGTAGCCCAGCTCCGCGTTGACCTTGAGCATCGCCTCGTTGGCCTGAGCGTTCCAGGTCTGCACCTCGGCCAGTCCGGGCTCCGCCGAGCGCAGCTCCAGCAGCATCCGCGCCTTGATCGCGCGGTCGATCCCGTAGCCCCGGTGCTCCTGCACGACGATCGTGTCGTACTGGTCGGCGCGGGTGGGGTGCTGGGCCGGCACCACCACCTCGGTCAGGCCGGCCACCTCCCCGCTCTGCTCGTGCAGCGCGAGCACGATGTAGGGCTTCATGCCCCGCCGGTGCAGGCAGTCCAGGCTGTCCCGCAGCCGCTGCGGGTCGTACGAGCTGGGGCGCAGTTCGCCGTCGTCGACGTCGCGCACCTCGGCCTTCGCCCGCGCGTACGCCTCGATCAGCTCGTCCGGCGGGCCGCCGGGGAAGACCTCCAGGTGGTAGCCGGCGCCGATGCCGCCGGCCATCGCGGTCAGCTCGGACCAGTCGACCGTGGACAGGTCGAGCACGCTGCGGGTCTCCACGTATTCCCGGGTGAACCCGATCGACTCGTAGAACGCGACGGCCGGTGTGTCGCCGACGACCTCGACCCCGATCGACCGGAAACCCTCCTGGTAGACCCGGCGGGCGGCGACCAGGACCAGCGTGCGGCCGAGACCGGTGCGCCGCACGTCGGGGTGCACCAGCACCTCCAGCACGCCGATGTCGCCGAGCAGGAGCACGTGCACCTGCCCGAGGATTGCGCCCGGGGTGCCGTCGGCGGCCGGTTCGGCCTGCGCCACCCAGGAGATCCGCCGTTCGCCCGGCATCACCTCGGTGAGGTACTCCCGCAGGGAGTTCTCCCGCCACGCCGGATCCTCCGGAAGATCGGCCGCCAGGACCGCGTTCAGCGTGTCCAGCAGTGACGCGATCTCGGCGGACGACGCGTTCCTGGGGTCCCACTCGCGCACCATCACCTGTCTAGCTTGCCGCTAACGGCTGCCCGGGGGAAGTATCCAGTTCTCCAATGTGCGCGGACGATCACGTCACGTACGGCTGGCCCGTCCGTAGCGGTTGGCGGTGTCGTAGACGTCCTGGGCGTACCGGCGTACGTCGTTGTACGACAGGATCGCGTTCCACCAGTCACCCGGGATGGTGAGGTTCCGGCCGCCCTTGCAGAGGTAGTTGCCGGCCGCGAGGGCGGCGTCGTCGATGTCGTGCGGGTCCTTGGTGCCGTCGTTGTCGCCGTCGGCGCCGATCTCCTGCCAGGTGGTGGGGATGAACTGCATCGGGCCGATCGCCTTGTCGAGCACGGCGTCACCGTCCAGCTCACCCCGGTCGGTGTCCCGGATCAGCATCCGGCCGCCCTTGCCGTCCAGCGGCAGGCCGATGATCTTCGGTAGCGCCTTGCCGTCCGGTCCGAGCCGGGCGCCGTTGGCGCTGCCGTGTCCAGACTCGACGTGCCCGATCGCCGCGAGGGTGGTCCAGCTCAGGGCACAGCTGCGGTTGGTCTGGGCGAGGACCAGCTCGGCGTACCCGTACGCCTGGAGGGCGGTCGCCGGGATGTTCACCTTCGGGCTGATCTGGGCGGCCCAGCCGGCGAGGGCGTCCGCCGGCCGGCCGGTGCCGGGCAGGCCGACCACCGGCCCCCCGGTCGGCACCCCCACCGTCGGTGCCCCGACCGGCGCCGACCCGCTCGGCAGCGGCGCGCCGAGGGGCGGCGGCGACCCGCTGGGCAATCCGCTGGGCAGCTCGCCGGGCAACCCGGTGGGCAGTGCGGTCGGCGCACCGACGGTGGCGTCGACGGCGACCGGGCGGGGGGCGCGCACCGTCGCCGGCACCAGCAGGGCGCCGGCGGCGGCGGTCGCCGCGACCAGGGCGAGCAGGAAGACGCCGGGCAGGGTGAGCCGGCCGCTGGGGCGCCGCGACCAGTCGCGCGTCGCGCGCGCGGCGGTCACCGCGACCCGGCCGGGCGGAGTGCGTACGGCGTGCGCGAAGGGAACCCGGCGTCGCCGGGCTGCCGCCGGTACGACGGGGATGACGCCGTCCACCCGGGTGACCGTGAGTTCCCGGCTCCCGTCCGCCGCGCCCCCGCCGGCCTTCGTCCCGCCGTCCTCCGCCTGGTCCGACGGTGGCGGAGTGCCGGCCTTCGACTCGCCGGTCACCGGGGCGGTGTCGGCCTTCTCCTCGCCGACCTGCGGTCCGGCGGCCTTCCGGTCGGCGGCCGTCGCGGCGTCGGCGCCCGATGCGCCGGCGTTGGTGGCCTTGGTGTCGGCGGTCCCGGCGTCGGTGGCCTTGGCGTCGGCGGTCCCGGCGTCGGCCGTGCGGGTCCCGGTGGTCGCCGGGTCGCCGGTCTTCGACTCGTCGGGCCCCGCCGGGGCCGGGGTGCGGGACCTCAGCCAGGGTCGGCGGGGTCGCGGCACCAGCCGTCCCGGTTCGTCCGGCGCAGCTCCGGAGCCCGCGACCGGCCCGTCCAGCGGCGCGGCCGGGCGTAGGGGCCGAAGGGCCGATCTGTCCTCGCCGTCCACCACCCGTCGAGTATCACCCATGCGCGGCGGTACGTCAGGTCCGGTCGTACCCTGGTGCCATGCCCCGGTACGAGTTCCGCTGCCGCGCCTGCGGCGACACCTTCGAGGTCAACCGCCCGATGGCGCAGGCCGGCGCGCCCGCGTCCTGCCCGCAGGGGCACGACGACACGGTGAAGCTGCTGTCGGCGGTCGCGGTCACCGGTCGCGGTGGGCCCGGAACGGCCGCCGCACCCGGTCCGGCCGCCGGAGGCGGCTGCTGCGGCGGTGGCTGCGGCTGCTGAACCGGACGTCGCCGCGGTCCGGGCCCGGTGTCCGCGGTCCGGGCGGTCCGGAGGGGACGGCCGGTGACCCTTGCCGGCATCCGTCCTCAAGTGGCACGTTTGTGCGGAACCGGGCCGACCGTTCTCACGATGCGTGATGGCGCGGGTTCGGGCAGCATGAACCCGATGTCACAGGCGGAGGTTCCCCGCATGTCGCCACGGATCCACCTCCCGACCGGGTGGGTGACCTTCGTGTTCACCGACATCGAGGGATCCACCCGGTTGGCCCAGCTGCTCGGTCCCGACTACCGGCCGGTGCTCAGCGAGCACCGCCGCCTGCTGCGCCGGACGATCGCCGCGACCGAGGGCGCCGAGCTGCTGACCGAGGGCGACTCGTTCTTCCTGGCCTTCGCCGACGCGTCCGCCGCGCTGACCGCCTGCCTGACCGCCCAGCGGGCACTGGCCAGTCACGACTGGCCCACCCCGGAGGCCGCGCCCCGGGTCCGGATGGGACTGCACACCGGGTGGGCCGAGCCGCGCGACGGTGAGTACGCCAGCCCGGAGGTGCACCGGGCGGCCCGCGTCTCGGCCGCCGCGCACGGCGGTCAGGTGCTCTGTTCGGCGTCGACGTCCCGGCACGCCGACCCGTTGCCGCCCGGCGCGTCCCTGCTCGACCTCGGGCTGCACCGGTTGCGGGGCTTCGACGACCGGGAACGGCTGTTCCAGCTCGTCGCTCCCGGCCTGGAGCGGCAGTTCCCCCGGCCGCGTACCGCCGACGCGGTCGCGCACAACCTGCCCACCCAGGTCACGTCGTTCGTCGGCCGGCACGCGGAGCGGGCGGAACTGCGCCGGCTGGTGGAGACCCGCCGGCTGGTGACGGTGCTCGGCGCGGGCGGTACGGGCAAGACCCGCCTCGCCGTGGAGCTCGCCGCCGACCTGGTGGACTCGCACCCGGACGGGGTCTGGTTCGTGGACATCGCCACGGTCACCGACCCCGGGTTGGTCGCGTTCGCCATCGCGGCCGTGCTCGGCCTGCGTCCCGAGCCGGGCCGGCCGGTGGTGGACACCCTGGTCGAGCACGCGGCCGGCCGCCGGATGCTGATCGTGCTGGACACCTGCGACGCCCAACCGGCGGCGTCCGCCGAGGTGATCTCCCGTCTGCTGACCGGCGGCACCGGTGTCCAGGTGCTCGCCACCAGCCGGGAGCTGTTCGGCGTGCCCGGTGAGGTGGTGTGGCGGATCCCGCCGCTGTCGGTCGATCCGCCGGTGGACGGTGCGGAGAGCGACGCGGTGGCCCTGCTGCTGGACCGGACGGCGGCGGCCCGGGGTGGTCGGGCGCCGGACCCGGCCGAGTCGGCCGACCTGCGTCGGGTGGTGCAGCGCCTGGACGGTCTGCCGCTGGCGATCGAGCTGGCCGCGGCCCGGTTGCGGGTGCTGTCGGTCGGGCAGCTCGCCGAACGCCTCGACGACGTGCTGGGCACCCTGGACGCCGGGCGGGACGCGCCGGAGCCGCTGCCGACGGAGCGGGCGTGGATGGGCAACCAGCAGGACACGGTGGACCTGGTGGCGGCGGCCGTCGGCCAGTCGCCGCCGTCCCCGGCCACGCGGGCGGTGTACCGGTCCGCGACCGAACGGCACCAGACGATGCAGGCGACGGTGACGTGGTCGTACCGGACGCTCGGGCCGCGCGCGGCCCGGCTGCTGCGCTGGCTGTCGGTCTTCGTCGGGCCGGTGGACCTGTCCACGGTGGAGTGGCTGCTCGGCGACGACCCGCTCGACCCGCTGTCCGTGCTGGTGGACAAGTCGATGGTGCTGGCCGAGCCGCAAGCCGCCGGCAGCTCGTACCGGATGCTCGACCCGATCCGGGCGTACGCGGCCCGGCGACTGGCCGAGGCGGGGGAGGAGCAGGCTGCCCGGAACCGGCACGTGGCCTGGTCCACGCACACGCTGGAGCGGGCCCACCTGGGCGCCGACGGCCAGCCGGTCACCCTGTCCCTGTACGCGCTGGACCCGCTGGCCGGTGAGGTGCGCGCCGCGCTGCGGTGGTGCGCCACCGGCGGCAACGCCCGGGCGGGGCTGCGGCTGGCCGGTGGGTTGGACCAGTGGTGGCGGGAACGCGGGCTGGCCCGCGAGGGGCGGCTGTGGCTGTCCCGGCTGTACGGACGGCAGGCCGAGACCGGGGAGCGGATTCCGGAGGCCGAGCTGGCGGCGGCGTACCACATGCACTCGCTGCACGCCGGCGCGGACGGCGAGTTCTTCGAGGAGCTGCGTTTCTCGCAGCGGGCGGAGGCGGCGGCGCGGCAGGCGGGTGACGTGGGCCTGCTGGCCCGGGTCCTGGCCGGCCGGGCGGCTCCGCTTGTCGACATGGGGCAGCTCGCCGAGGCGGAACGGGTCTGCCGGGAGGTGATCGACTGGGCGTACCGGCAGGACGTGGTGGGTGACGCCCTGCTGGCCGTGTACGCGTTGGCCGAGCTGCTGTGGCGGCGCGGCGCCCTGCAGGAGGCGGCGGAGCTGCTGGGCGCGGCCCGGCCGGTGGAGGCGGCCCGTCCGCTCGATCGTGGCCGGCGCTCGGTGGACATGCTGCTCGGCATGGTCGCGCTGGCCCGGGGTGACCTGGTCGCCGCGCACGAGCACCTGGTGGTGGCGCTGCGGTCCCGGATGGCGCACGGCTTCCACGGCCGGGCCTGCGACACGCTGCACGCGCTCGCGGTGCGCTGCGCCGCCGGTGGCGACCTGGTGACCGCGGCGCGTCTGTTCGGCGCCGCGCAGGCGACCCGGACGAGCATGCGGTCCACGCCCGGCATCTACGGGGACTACTGGGCGGCACAGCAGGCGCAGCTGCGGCGGCGGATGGGCGACGCGACCTTCGACGACGCGTACGGCGAGGGATCGAACCTGAGCCTGGAGGAGGCCGCCGAGCTGGCCCTCGACGTGGAGCACCCGGACCTGGCCGCCGACTCGGGGCGCTTCCCCACCTCTGCCGGTTCGGACCCGCACGCCCGGCCCGCGTCGATCTAGATCGACGCCGGCCGGGCGCGGGTGGCGCGGGGGTGGGGGTCAGACGCGGGCGGTGGCGCGGCGTTCGGCGTCGGCCTTCATCTTCGCCGCGCGGTCGATGTCGGACTGCTTCACCGCGGCCGTCGAGCCGAACACCTTGACCGCCTGGTAGTAGGTCCAGGCCAGGCTGTAGCAGGCCGGCCGGACGACCGAGCCGTAGGTGGCGCAGGACCGCTTCATGTCCTCGTAGAAGGCGCTGTCCACGCGTGCCTTGTTCGCGGAGAACTGGCCGACCGCCTTGTAGTTGCGATAGCCGAAGTCGTGCCGGTTGCAGGACAGGTCGAACCGGAACCCGAGGGGGTTGTCCGGGCTCGACGAGCAGTAGTCGGTGGACCAGTCGAAGCTGTACGCCGACCAGGCGGCCTTGTTCAGCCGCGCGGAGTTCCAGGCGTTGTAGCTGCTGGCGCTGGTCTGGGTGAAGCTGGACAGGACGGCGACCTTCTCGGCGGTGGTGACGGCGGCGGCCGGCGAGGCCACCCCGAGCACGCCGAGCAGGGCGAGTGCGACCGAGGCGAGTCCGGTGGCGAGACGTCTGGGCACGGTTACCTCCGCGGGGGTGTGCGGGTGGGACGGGGGATTTGTTAACCGGCGGGTAACCGGATGTAGACAAGTTTCGATCAGTCGATGGGCCAAGATCTGTGGGCCGGGTCAACCTTTGATGGCCAGTGCGGAAACAGACGAATGCCCCGGGCGGTCGGCCCGGGGCATTCGGTGGGATCGATCGGACGTCAGCGTACGAAGGCCGGTGGGCTCACCGGGCCCTCGTTGGCCACCCGGTCCACGGCGGTCACCAGGTACGTGTACCGCTTGCCTGGCTCGGCCGTGGTGTCCACCCAGGTCTGTGCGGCGGTGCCGGGCCGGGCCCGGACGGTGTCCACCAGGTGCGCGGCGTCGGCCAGGTCGCACCGGCCGGCCAGGCGGATCCCGTCCAGCCGGTAGATGGCGTACGAGGTGGCGGTGCCCAGCGGGCCCACCCCGTCGGCCGGCTGCCGCCAGCGCAGCCGGACCCCGTCGTCCTGCCGCTGCGCCCCGGTGACCACCGGCATCAGCAGCGGCTTGCGCGGCAGGTGCGGCATCGCCGGCACGAGCGCCGGGCGGGAGTAGTGCTCGGCGGCGTAGATGTCGGTGGCGCCCAGCCGGTTGGCCCGCACCTGGACGGCCGAGAAGTGCACGTTGCCGAGCACCTCCGGGTACGACCGGTTGAGCGTCAGGTGGTCGGACAGTTCCCTCGGGTTCTGCCAGAACGGCCCGTACGCCGCCTCGCCGCTCTTGTAGTCGGCCTGCCCGATGTAGAGCTGGACCCGGGTGCCGCGCACCTGCTCGGCCCACCACGGCACCAGCCGGGCGTAGTCGGCGGCCGGGTACTGGCCGATGTACCAGTAGAGCTGCGGCACCACGTAGTCGATCCACTCCTCCTTGATCCACTTACGGGTGTCGGCGGAGATGATGTCGTACGACTGGCTGCCGGTGGTGTCCGAGCCGAGCGGGTCGGCGGACTGGTTGCGCCAGATGCCGAACGGGCTGACCCCGAACTTCACCCACGGCTTGGCCGCCTTGATCTTCTCGCCCATCTCCCGGACCAGCAGGTTGATGTTGTCCCGCCGCCAGTCGGCCTTGTCCGTGATACCCCGGCCGAACTCGGCGAACGTCGCGTCGTCGGGCACCTGGTAGGTGCCGCTCGGGTACGGGTAGAAGTAGTCGTCGAAGTGGACGCCGTCGACGTCGTACCGCCGGACCGCGTCCATCATCGCGGTCTGGACGAACTCGCGGACCGCCGGAATGCCGGGGTTGTAGTAGAGCCGGCTGCCGGCGACGCCGGCCGGCGGGTACGCGAAGGTCCACTCCGGGTGCTCGCGGGCCGGGTGGCCGGGCGCGAGCTGGGAGATGTCGGCGCCGGCACCGCCGGGCGCCGGCATGGAGACGCGGTACGGGTTGAACCAGGCGTGGAACTCCAGGTTCCGGGCGTGCGCCTCGCCCACCAGGAACGCCAGCGGGTCCCAGCCGGGGTCCTGGCCCCGGACCCCGGTCAGGAACTCCGACCAGGGCTCGTGCGGCGACGGCCAGAAGGCGTCGGCGGTCGGCCGGACCTGGACCACGACGGCGTTGTGGTTCAGCCGCTCGGCCAGGTCGAGCAGGCTCCGGTACTCGGCCTGCTGGGCGGCGATCTGGTCCGGCGCGGTCTGGGACGCCTTGCTGGGCCAGTCGATGTTGACCACCGAGGAAATCCACATCGCGCGGAACTGCCGCTTCGGCGTGGCCGGGTCGGTGACGCAGGTGGTGGTGTCGGCGGCGGGCGCGGCGGGTGCCGCGCCGGCCGGGGTGACGGCGACGAGCGCGCCGAGCAGGGCTGCGGCCAGCCCGGCCGCTCCGAGCCGAGTTGCCTTCATGCGGTGTGTCCCTTCGTTGGGGCTCCCGTGGCAGGGTCCGTCGCGGCACGGTCGGCACAATTCGCCGGAGTCAACTTGCCGCTGGTAGGAAATTTTCACACCGTGCGTGTCTCGCGCAAGGGGTGCGCGCCGATCGATACGTCCGTCCGGTTCGGCCGGCGGCCCGGCGGCCCCGTCCGCCGTGCTTTCCGTGACCAGCCACACACGTCTGGTCACGCACCGATCGAGTGGGACGTGACGGTTGGGGAGGGTCGACCCTGGGTAGCATCGCCCGGCACCGACCCATCACGGGGGTGTCGAGGGAGGGGAGAGCGCGGTGTCCGTGCTGCGTACCAAGCCGATCAGTGACGTGATCGCGCAGAGCGAGGCGGACGGTGAGGACGGCCGGCCCGGCCTGAAGCGACGGCTCGGCGCACGCGACCTCACCGGCTTCGGCATCGGCATCGTGATCGGCACCGGCATCTTCACGCTCACCGGCCTGGAGGCGCGGGACAGCGCCGGGCCGGGGGTGGTGATCTCCTTCGCCATCGCCGGCGTGGTCGCCCTGCTCGCGGCCCTCTGCTACGCCGAACTGGCGTCCAGCGTGCCGGCCGCCGGCAGCGCCTACACCTACGCGTACGCCACGATGGGCGAGATCGTCGCCTGGATCATCGGCTGGGACCTGCTGCTGGAGTTCGCGCTCGGCGCGGCGGTGGTCGCCCGGGGCTGGTCCGGCTACCTGGCCGAACTGTTCGACCTGCCGGTCGCCTGGTTCGGCGAGGAGGGCAGCGTGGTCAACCTCGGCGCCATCGGCATCGTGCTGCTGCTCGGTGTGGTGGCGATCATCGGCGTCCGCGAGTCCGCCCGGGTCACCAACGTGCTCGTCCTGGTCAAGGTCGCCATCTGCGTGTTCATCGTGATCGCCGGCGCGTTCTTCGTGAAGGCCGCCAACCTGACCCCGTTCGTCCCGCCGGCCGAGCCCGCCGGTGGCGGCGAGGGCGGCATCAAGCAACCCGTCACCCAGGCCCTGTTCGGGCTGGAACCCTCGGTCTTCGGCTTCGTCGGGGTGCTCAGCGCCGCCGCGGTGGTGTTCTTCGCGTACACCGGCTTCGAGGCGGTGGCCAACCTCGGTGAGGAGACCCGCCGGCCCCGCCGGGACCTCACCCTCGGCCTGCTCGGCACGCTGCTCATCTCCACCGTGCTCTACATCGGCGTCTCGCTGGTGCTGGTCGGCATGGTCCCGTACGACCAGATCGACCGGGGCGCCCCGATCGCCGCCGCCTTCGAGGCGGTCGGTGCCAGCTGGGCCGGCATCCTCGTCTCCATCGCCGCGGTGGCCGGCCTGACCAGCGTCATCCTGGTCGACCTGGTGGCGATGGGCCGGATCGGCTTCGCCATCTCCCGGGACGGGCTCATTCCGCCCTCGGTGGCCACGATCCACCCGCGCTGGGGCACCCCGTACCGGATCTCGGCGGTGATGACCGTGGTGGTCGCGCTGCTCGCCGGTTTCCTGCCGCTGTCCGCCCTGGCCGACCTGGTCAGCATCGGGGCGCTCTGCGCCTTCGTCCTGGTGTCGGTCGCGGTGCCGATCCTGCGCCGCAAGCGGCCCGAACTGGACCGGCCGTTCAAGGTGCCGTTCAACCCGGTGCTGCCGATCGTGTCCGCGGTGGCCTGCCTCTACCTGATGCTGAACCTGTCGGTGGAGACCTGGCTGCGGTTCGGCGCGTGGATGCTGCTCGGCGCGATCATCTACTTCGGCTACGGCTACCGCCGCAACCGGCTGGCCGAACGCGAACACCACGCCGCCGGCTGAGCGCGGCGCGCACGCGCGGTGCGCTGAGCGCGGTGCGCTGAGCGCGGTGTGCTGAGCGCGGTGTGCGGCGCGTGCGGGCCGCGTGCTGCGCGTTAAGAAGGGCCCCCTGTACAACGCCAGGCGTTAACGGGGGGCCCTTCCTTACATCTCAGGGGCGGGGTTGGGGGGTTCCGGTGGGGCCCTTCACGACCGGCTTGCCGTCCTCCCAGACGACCTCGTCGAGCCAGACCTGGCGGCCCGGGTCGACCGTGCCCTCCTGGCCCGGCACCCAGGCGTGGTAGATCAGCCACGTGCGCCCGTCCTTGACCACCATGCTCGCGTGACCCGGGCCGGAGGCGACGTCGTTGCTCTTCAGGATCGGGTTCTCCGGCGCCTTCACGCACGGGCCGGCCGGCGACTCGCAGACCGCGTAGCCCTGGGCGTACTCGGCCCGGTCGTACGCGTTGGCGGCGAAGAAGAGGTACAGCTTCCCGTCCTGCCGGTGCAGGAACGGGCCCTCGACCAGGGTGCCCTCCCACGGCTCGGTCTGCTTGAGCAGCTTCGTCGGCTCACCCACCAGGGTCAGGCCGTCGTCGGCGAGGCGCTGCGACCACAGCCAGGTGTCCACGCCGACCGCGTTGCCGTCGTTCTTCCACAGCAGCCAGAGACTGCCGTCGGTGTCCCGGAACGGGCTGGCGTCGATGGACCCGCCCTCGTCCGCCTGGCAGATCAGCGGCCCGGTGGACTCGTCCCGGTACGGCCCCTGCGGCGCGCTCGCCACCGCCCGCCCGACGCACTGCCGGCCGGATTCCTTGTCGGCCACCGTGTAGTAGAGGACGAACCGGTCCGGTGCCAGCTCGATCACCTCCGGCGCCCACGTCTTCCCGGTCAGCGCCCAGGCCGGCAGGTCCGGCAGCGCGTCCCCGGCCGGGGACCACTCCACCAGGTCCGGCGACGTGAGCACCGGGACGTTGCGCCCACCGGCGTTGGTCGAGAAGAGGTACCAGGTGTCGCCCACCCGGATCGCCTGCGGGTCCGGGTTGTCGCTCCGGACGACCGGGTTGGTGAACGTGGGCACGTCGTCTCCCGTACTCGTGCTTGTGGGGTCCTGTCCGCAACCGGCGACGAGCAGCGCGGCGGCGAGAACCGCCGCCGCACCGCGTCGCCGGGAGGTTCCGGCCCTCATCCCTTGAGGCCGCTGCGCGAGACACCCGTGATGATGTGCCGCTGGGCCAGCACGAAGAGGATCAGCACCGGCACGCTGGCCAGCACCGCACCGGCCATGATCACCGGGTAGTCGGTGACGTAGGAGCCCTGGAGCAGGCCCAGGCCCGGCGGCAGGGTGAGCGTCTCCGGGCTGAACAGCACGAAGATCGGCCAGAGGAAGTCGTTCCAGTTGGTGAGGAACGACAGCACCGCGAGGGTGGCCAGGGCCGGCTTCGACAGCGGCAGCACGACCTTCCAGAAGATCTGCCACTGGCTGGCCCCGTCCAGGGTCGCGGCCTCCTCCAGTTCCCGGGGCAGGGAGAGGAAGAACTGCCGCAGGAAGAACACCCCGAACGCGCTCGCCGCGCCGGGCACGATCACCACGGTGAGGGTGTCGATCCAGTTCAGTGAGTCGACGACCAGGAAGTTCGGGATGATCAGCGACGTCGGCGGGATGAACAGGGTGCCGACGATCAGCGCGAACAGCACCTTGCGGCCGCGGAACTCCAGCCGGGCCAGGGCGTACGCCGCCATCGAGGCGGTCGCCAGCACCAGGACCGCGTGCAGCGTGGCGGCCAGCATGCTGTTGAGGAACCAGCGCAGCACCGGGTTGGCGGTGTTGCCCAGGATCTGCTCGTAGCCGTACCCGGAGAACGGGTCCGGCAGCCAGGTAGGCGGGATCTGCTGAGCGGCGGTGTAGGTCTTCAGCGAGGTGATGACCATCCACAGCAGCGGGGCCAGGAAGACCAGCGCCAGGGCGATCAGGACCGCGTAGAGGCCGACCCGGCGCAGACCGGTGCCGGGTGCCCGTTTCACGGGCGTCGGGAGGTCCGGCGGCGCCGGGCGGGTTTCGGTGGTGGGCGTCGTCATGGCGGTCCCTCAGTCTTCCCGGTAGCGGAAGAGGCGGAAGTTGGCGATGCTCACCACCGCCAGCATCAGGGCGAACACGATGCTCATCGCGGCGGCCCGGCCGGCGTCGTTGTCCCGCAGCCCCTCCTCGACGATGAACCAGACCACCGTGCGGGTCTCGGTGCCCGGCGCGCCCTGGGTGATCAGGAACGACTGGCCGAACACGTTCGCCGAGGCGAGCACGGTCGTGGTGATCACGAAGAGCAGCACCGGCCGCAGGCCGGGGAGCGTGACGTGCCGGAACCGTTCCCAGGTGCTCGCGCCGTCGACCTTCGCCGCCTCGTAGAGCTCCTGCGGGATGTCCTGGAGACCGGCCAGGTAGATCACCGCGTTGAAGCCGGAGGTCCACCAGACGGTCACCCCGACCAGCGAGACCCAGGCCCACGGGGTGCTGGTCACCCACGGGGTGTCCGCCGGCAGGCCGAGCACACCGGCGATCCGGTTGACCAGGCCCAGGTTCGCGTCCAGCAGGAAGCGCCAGAGCAGGCCGATGACCGCGACACCCAGGACGTACGGGGCGAAGTAGACCGCGCGGAAGAAGGTGCGGCCGGGGAACGAGCGGTTCAGCAGCAGCGCCAGCCCCAGCGGCACCACCACGAGCAGCGGCACCGCGAAGAGCGTGAAGATCCGGTGGCCCGTACGCTCTGCCACCAGTCGCTGTAGATCGCCGACTCGCTGGAGAACAGGTCCTGGTAGTTGTCCAACCCGACGAACGGCCGGTTGGGCAGCTGGAAGTCCCACTGGTGCACGCTGAGCCAGAGCCCGAGCACGATGGGCAGCAGGCCGAAGACCCCGAAGAGGACCAGGTACGGAGCGAGGAAGAGGTACGGGATCGCCCGTCCGGTCCGCTTCACCGGGGTCTTGCGCCGGGCCGGGCCCGCCGCCGGGGGCGGCGCGTCACCACGCGCCGCCCCGACCTCGATCACGTCCGCCACGGGAGATCAGCTCCCGTACTTCTTGCGGTTGTCCTCGAGCTGCTTGTTGGCCTTGGCCACGCCGTCGTCCAGGGCCTGCTTGGGCGACTTCTTGCCCAGCGCCGCCTCGTTGAAGGAGTTGTAGAAGGTGGTCATGACCTCGCCCAGGCCGGGGGCCGCCGGCGGGAACGCCGCGTACTCCAGCTCGGGGGCGAGCGCGTTGACCTCGGTGAGGGCCTTGAAGCCGGCGTCCTCGCGGACCGTCTTGCGGGCCGGCACCTGGCCGCCCTTGGCCCAGTCCAGGGAGTGCTCGCTGAGCCAGTTGATGAAGACCTTCGCCGCGGTGACCTTGTTGGCGTCGTTGGCCCGGCCCTTGACGATGGTGAAGTTGTGCGAGTTGGCCCAGGCGGCCTTCTCGGAGCCGATCTGCGGCAGCTCGGCGACGCCCCACTGCACGTCGGGGCTCTTCTTCAGGTCGTTGATCTGCCAGATGCCGTTCCAGGTGAACGCGTTCTTGCCGCTCTTGAAGGCGAGGTAGTCCGCGTCCTGGCCGACGTTGGCGGGGGAGTGCCCGAGCTTGACCATGTCGATCAGCCAGGTGGCCGCCTCGACCGCCTGGTCGGAGTTGAAGGTCGCCGCCTTCGCCTCGGCGTCGAAGACGCTGCCGCCCCACTGGTGCAGCAGCGAGTAGAAGGTCATGCCGCCGGTGAACTGGAACGGGCTGACCCAGAAGCCCTGCACGCCGGACTTCTTCAGCTCGGTGAGCGCGGCCTCGTACTCCTCGCGGGTGGTCGGCGGCTTCTCCGGGTCCAGGCCGGCCTTCTGCATCAGGGACTTGTTGTAGTAGAAGCCCAGCGGGTGCATGTCCAGCGGGATGCCGTACCGCTTGTCGTTGTAGAGACCGCCCTTCCAGACGGTCGGGGCGAAGTCACCCTCGGTGAGCTCCAGGTTCTTCGCCACGTCGTCCAGCTCGGTGATCACGCCGCGGGCGGCGAAGGTGGCGAGCTGGTCCATGTGCATGACCGCGATGTCCGGGCCGTTGCCGGTGGAGGCGGCGCCGGGGAGCTTGTTGTAGTAGTCCTCCCACTGGTACGTGGCGACGCCCACCGCGATGTTCTGGTGCTCGGTGTTGAACTGGTTGACCAGCGCCTTGAAGATGTCGCCGTCGCCGCCGGTGAACCCGTTCCAGAGCTTCAGGTCGACCTTCGGGCCGGTGTAGTCCTTGCCGCCGTTGCCGGCCGCGGGACCCGCGTCGTCACCACCGCCGCCACAGCCGGCGAGGGTCAGCGACGCCGCGGCGCCGAGGCCCACGCCGAGACCGAGGAGACGCCGTCGGCTCATTTCGGTGTGGATCATGATTTTTCACTCCTTGGGGGGACGGGATGAATTGTGCCTCGGCGGAGCAGGATCGCCATCAGCCGGCGGCGGGGGCGAAGCGCAGGACGTTCCAGGAGGCGGCCGGCAGGAGCACGGAGCACCGGCCGCCGTCGGGGGTGGGGGTGGTCATCTCCCGGGGCGTCACCCGGTCGGGCTCGGCCTCGGTGTTCGTCGCCGTCGGGTCGTCTCCGGCGGCGAGGCTCAGGTGTTCCACTGCGCGCAGGGCCGGCAGCCCGCGCAGGTCGAGGTCCAGGGGCAGGTCCGTCTCGCCCCGGTTGACCGCGAAGACGGTCAGCGCGCCCGACTCCTCGTCGTGCACCGCGACGGTGTCCAGCACCGGCACCTCACCGTGCCGCTTGGTCACGTACGTCGGTCCGACCGGCTCGGTGCGCAGTACGGTGCCGCGGGCGTACCGGGCGGTCAGTGCGAACGGGTGGAAGATGCTCTGCCGCCAGGCCGGGCCGCCGTTGCGGGTACGGATCGGGGCGATCACGTTGGCCAGCTGGGCCTGGGCGGCCACCCCGACCCGGTCGGCGTGCCGGAGCAGGGTGATCAGCAGGTCGCCGACGACCACCGCGTCGACCGCGGTGAAGTCGTCCTCGATCAGCGCCGGGGCCTCGACCCAGCCGCGCCGGTCCAGGTCGGCCTGGAGGCGGGACTCGTACCAGACGTTCCACTCGTCGAAGGAGATCTTCAGCTTGCGCTTGTGCCGCTGCTTGGCGGCCACGTGGTCGGCGGTCGCGACCACCTCGGTGATGAAGTTGTCCATGTCGACCGCCGAGGCCAGGATGCTGGCCCGGTCGCCGTCGGACGGGTCGTAGTAGGTGTGCGCCGAGATGTAGTCGACGTGCTCGTAGGTGTGCTCCAGCACGGTCGCCTCCCACGCGGCGAACGTGGGCATCCGCCGGTTGGAGGAGCCGCAGGCGACCAGGCTGATCGAGGGGTCGATCATCTTCATCGCGCGGGCGGCCTCGGCGGCGAGCCGGCCGTACTCGTCGGCGGTCTTGTGGCCGACCTGCCACGGGCCGTCCATCTCGTTGCCGAGGCACCAGAGCCGTACGCCGAAGGGGTCCTCGGCGCCGTTCTTGCGGCGCAGGTCGGACAGGTGGGTGCCGCCCGGGTGGTTGGCGTACTCCAGCAGGTCCAGCGCCTCCTGCACGCCACGGGTGCCCAGGTTGACCGCCATCATCGGCTCGACGCCGGCCTCGTCGGCCCAGGTCATGAACTCGTGCAGGCCGAACGCGTTGGTCTCGATCGTCTTCCAGGCCAGGTCCAGCCGGCGCGGGCGGTCGCCGACCGGGCCGACGCCGTCCTCCCAGCGGTAGCCGGAGACGAAGTTGCCGCCGGGGTAGCGGACCACCGAGACGCCCAGCTCCCGGGTCAGCTCCAGCACGTCGCCGCGCAGGCCGCGCGCGTCCGCCGTCGGGTGCCCGGGCTCGTAGATGCCGCCGTAGACGCAGCGGCCCATGTGCTCGACGAACGAGCCGAAGAGGCGCCGGTCGGCGGGGCCGATCGCGAAGGCCGGGTCGATGGTGAGCTGCGCGCTCCGCACGGGGATGCCACCTTCCTGTTGCCGGTACGGGTGGCCGGGGTCACCCGTCTACGTTGCTTTCTACAACGTTGTAAGCAACGTTGTAAAGGGTCGTGATCGGGCTGTGACACGGTAAGGTGCGGTCGAGTGGCATCGGGGAGGCGTCAAGTGCGGCACAGGCTCAAGGACGTGGCGGAGCGGGCCGGCGTCTCGGTGAAGACCGTGTCGAACGTCGTGAACGGCTACGTACACGTCAAACCCGACACCCGGGCCCGGGTCGAGGAGGCCATCGCCGAGCTGAAGTACCGGCCCAACCTCTCCGCCCGCAACCTGCGCAAGGGGCGTACCGGGGTGATCGCCCTGGCCGTCCCGGAACTGGACATCCCCTACTTCGCGGAGCTGGCCCGGCACGTCGTGACCGCCGCCGCCGAGCTGGGCTGGACGGTGCTGATCGACCAGACCGGCGGCGGCCGGGAGCAGGAACGGGTGGTCGCCGGCGGCATCACCGAGCACCTCATCGACGGACTGATCTTCAGCCCGCTGGCGCTCACCGCCGAGGATCTCGCCGGCCTGGACGGCACGCCGATGGTGCTGCTCGGCGAGCGGGTCGACCGCGGCCCCGCCGACCACGTCGGCATCGACAACGTGGCCGCCGCCCGCGAGATCACCGCCCACCTGATCGGGCTCGGCCGCCGACGGATCGCCGCTATCGGCTCCCAACGCACTCCCGAGGGGGCCAGCGCCCGGCTCCGGCTCGCCGGCTACGCCGCCGCGCTCGCCGACGCCGGCCTCGACTTCGACGAGACCCTGGTGGCGCCCGCGCCGGCCTGGCACCGCGCGGAGGGCGCGGTCGCGATGCGGTCCCTGCTGTCCCTTCCGGTACGCCCCGACGCCGTCTTCTGCTTCAACGACACCCTCGCCCTCGGTGCCCTGCGCGCGCTGCACGAGGCCGGCCTGCGGGTGCCGGAGGACGTCGCGGTGGCCGGGTTCGACGACATCGAGGACGGGCGCTTCTCGGTGCCCACGCTCAGCACCGTCGCCCCGGACAAGGAGCGCATCGCCCGCCTGGCGGTGGAACTCCTCGCCGACCGCATCGACGGCGACCGCACCGCCAGCCCCCGCGAACTGCCCGCCCCCTACCGCCTGGAACTCCGCGAAAGCACCCAGGGCCCCTAACCCCCCACCCCCACCCCACCCCCCCACCCCGCTCCGGCCTCACCCCACCCCGCTTCGCTTCGGGTGATCATGGGGTTGGCGGGTGGTTCGATCTCCCATCCACCCGCTAACCCCATGATCGACGCAGTGGGACGGCAGTCGGGGATCAGCTCACGGTCAGGCGAAGAAGCGGGAGAGGTGGGATTCGGGTGGGGGATCCGCGTCGGGGGGTACGGGGGTCAGGTCGGCGAAGATGGAGGCGCCGTCGCAGCCGGCGTGCAGCGGGTACCAGCGCGGTGTCCCGGGCGGGCGTTGCAGGCAGATGCCCTTGAACGTCTGGACGTCCAGCAGCCGCACGTGGGTCGGGTCGGCCACCGCGTTGACGTGTCCCCACCAGGGGCTCATCACGTGCAGTACGCCGCCGGGCCGGAGCACCCGGTGCGCCTCGTCGACCAGCGGCAGGAAGTCGATCAGGTGCTCCAGGATGTGGACCGCGAAGAACACGTCCACCGAGTCGTCGGCCAGCGGCAGTGACCGGGACAGGTCGGCCACGGCGTTCACGCCGGGCGCCGGGTAGATGTCCAGCCCGAGGTTGCCCGACCACTGCTTGGTCGGGCCACAGCCCAGGTCCACCACCACCGGGTCGCGGCCGCCGACGCGCACCTTGCACCAGACGGCGAGCACCCCGGCGAGCCGGCCCACCCGGTCCCGGACCAGCCGCAGCTCGTCCGGGTCGGCGACCTCCCCGCTCAGGTGCGCCACCCCACGGTCGAAGCGCACGTCGACCGCCAGGCCGCGCAGCCGGTCGTCGTGCCGGGCCTGGTCGGCCCACGCCTCGGTGAGGAACCCGTCGACCGCCCGCAGCCGTTCGGCCGAGGGCGGAGTCTGTGCCAGCGCGACCATCGGCCCACCTCCGGCCGCCCGTTACCCGGATCCGCGCCCGTTATGCGTAACTCGTTCCACCGCCGGGCCGGGCGGCGCGACGGTCAGCCGGAGATGGTCCGCCGGGACCGGCCCGGCGCCCGCATCCGCTGCCGGGGCTGCGGAGCGGCCGGCTTGGGCCGCTTCAGGTGGTACCGGTGCAGTTCGTTGTTGCCGGGCAGGGACGGATCCTCGCTCATCGCGACCAACTCCCACCCCTGGTCACCGGCCCGGTTGAGATGGGTCAGCGCGGTGTCCCCGTACGCCGTCACGTCCACCATCGAGCCGTCCGGCCCGTACCAGACGAAGACGACCTCCCAGCCGGCGTCGTTCGAGGCCGCCTGGCGGCGACGGACCAGCAGCGCGTACTCCCACTTGAGCATGGGGTCATTCTCACCCGGCGCGGCCGGGCCGGCACGGATCAATCCTCGGCGATCCGTCCGGCGTCCACCCGCAGCCGCCGGGTGGTCGTCACCGCGTCCAGCATCCGGCGGTCGTGGGTGACCAGCAGCAGGGTGCCCGGGTAGGTCGCCAGCGCCGACTCCAGCTGCTCGATCGCCGGCAGGTCCAGGTGGTTGGTGGGTTCGTCCAGCACCAGCAGGTTCACGCCCCGGCCCTGGAGCAGGGCGAGGGCCGCGCGGGTCCGCTCGCCGGGCGACAGGGTCGCGGCCGGCCGGGGCACGTGCGCCGCGCGGAGGCCGAACTTGGCCAGCAGCGTCCGCGCGTCGGCCGGCGCCAGGTCCGGTACGGCGGCGCGGAAGGCGTCGATCAGCGGCGCGTCGCCGAGGAACAGACCACGGGCCTGGTCCACCTCGCCGACCACCACACCCGGGCCGAGCGCGGCCTGCCCGGCGTCCAGCGGGAGCCGACCGAGCAGCGCGGCGAGCAGCGTCGACTTGCCGGACCCGTTGGCCCCGGTCAGCGCGATCCGGTCGGCCCAGTCGACCTGGAGGTTGACCGGCCCGAGGGTGAAGGCTCCCCGGCGTACGACGGCGTCCCGGAGGGTGGCCACGACGGCGCCGGCGCGGGGCGCGGCGGCGATCTCCATGCGCAGCTCCCACTCCTTGCGGGGTTCCTCGACCACCTCCAGGCGTTCGATCAGCCGCTGGGTCTGCTTGGCCTTCGCGGCCTGCTTCTCGGTCGACTCGGCGCGGAACTTGCGCCCGATCTTGTCGTTGTCGGTCGCCTTGCGCCGGGCGTTCTTCACCCCCTTCTCCATCCAGGAGCGCTGGGTGCGGGCGCGGGCCTCCAGATCGGCGCGGGTGTCGGCGTACTCCTCGAAATCCGCGCGGGCATGCCGGCGGGCCACCTCGCGCTCCTGGAGGTATGCCGCGTAGCCGCCGCCGAAGTGGTTGACCTGCCGCTGGTGCAGGTCCAACTCCAGCACCCGGGTGACCGTCCGGGTGAGGAACTCCCGGTCGTGGCTGACCAGCACCGTGCCGGCGCGCAGCCCGGTCACGAACTCCTCCAGCCGCTCCAGGCCGGCCAGGTCCAGGTCGTTGGTGGGCTCGTCGAGGAGGAAGACGTCGTACCGGCTGAGCAGCAGCGACGCCAGTCCCGCGCGGGCCGCCTGGCCGCCGGAGAGGCCGGTCATCTGCTGCCCCAGGTCGACGGCGAGCCCCAGCTCGGCGGCGACCTGCTCGGCCCGCTCGTCCAGGTCGGCCCCGCCGAGGTCGAGCCACCGCTCCAGCGCCTCGGCGTAGGCGTCGTCGGCACCGGCCGCCCCGGCGCCCAACGCCTCGGCCGCCGCGTCCAGCGCGGCCTGCGCGTCGGTCACCCCGGTCCGCCGGGCCAGGAACGCGTGAACCGTCTCGCCCGGCCGCCGCTCCGGCTCCTGCGGCAGGTGCCCGACGCTCGCGGTGGGCGGGCTGAGCGTCACGTCGCCGGCCTCGACCGGCGTCAGGCCGGCGAGGGTACGCAGCAGCGTCGACTTCCCCGCCCCGTTCGGCCCGACCAGCCCGACCACGTCTCCCGGCCCGACCACCAGGTCCAGCCCGCTGAACAGCTCCCGGTCCCCGTGCCCGGCCGCCAGCCCCTTGACTACCAACGTCCCACTCATCGCCGCCGACCCTATCCGGTGCAAGGAAGGGCCCCTTATTAACGCCTGGTGTAGTAAAAGGGTCCCTTCCTAACGGCGGTCGGCGTTCGGCGGGAAGGCGGCGGTGGGCGTCCGGGGGGACGGGGGGCGGGAACACGAGGCAGACTCATCCGGGTGGTGACCACACTGGCGATCGACTGCGGCGGCGGGGGGATCAAGGCGTCCGTCCTCGACGCCGCGGGGACGATGCGGGCCCGCCCGCTGCGGGTGCCGACGCCGTACCCGCTGCCGCCCGCGCTCTTCGTCAAGACGCTGCTGGCCCTGGGCGGCCGGTTGCCGACGGCGGACCGCCTCACGGTCGGCCTGCCCGGCATGATCCGGCACGGGGTCGTGGTGGCGACCCCGCACTACGTCACCCGGTCCGGCCCCCGCACGAAGGTGGACCCCGGGCTGCTCGCCGAGTGGTCCGGGTACGACGCGCGGACCGCCCTCGCCGACGCGTTCGGCGTACCGGCGCTGGTCCTCAACGACGCCGAGGTGCACGGCGCCGGGGTGGTCGCGGGCACCGGCTGCGAGCTGGTCCTGACCCTCGGTACGGGGCTGGGCAGCGCGCTCTTCGACGGCGGTGTGCTCGCCCCACACCTGGAGCTGTCGCACGCCCCGGTGCGCTGGGGCACCACCTACGACACGTACGTCGGCGAGCCCGAGCGGCGCCGGCTGGGCGACGCGTTCTGGTCCCGGCGGATCCGGCAGGTGGTGGACGGGCTGCGTCCGGTGTTCCGTTGGGACCGGCTCTATCTGGGCGGGGGCAACTCCCGGCTGATCCGGCCGGAGCAGCTGGCCCGGATGGGTGACGACGTGGTGGTGGTGCCGAACACGGCCGGCATCGTCGGCGGCGTACGCGCCTGGGACCTCGCCGCCTCCCGGCCGGTCTAGGGACGATCCGGCCCGGGAACAGTCGCGGTACGACGAGTGTTGTGCCAGCGTCGGTGGTGTGACGGCGGGACACGAGGGGGTGGGTCGAAATGGATTTTCTGGCCGAGTACCGGCGGGCGACCATGTTCTTCGAGGCCGGTGACCCGACCGGGGCGGCCCGGCTGCTCGAGCCGATCGTGGCGGCCGAACCCGGCAACGCCTCGGTGCGGCAGTTGTTGGCCCGGGCTTACTTCCAGTCGGCCCAGCTCAGCCGGGCCGAGGAGCAGCTCCGGGAGCTGATCGACCGGGACCCCAGCGACCACTACGCCCACCACGTGCTGGGCCGGACGTTGGAACGGCTGAACCGGCCCGCCGACGCGCTGCGGCACCTGCGTATCGCGGCGGCGATGCACAGCCACAACGACGACTACGCCACGGCGCTGCGCCGGGTGGAGAGCCGGGTCGGCGCGGGGCGCTGACGGAGTACGGGAGGGCGGGGACGCGGTGACGCGTCCCCGCTTTCGTACGATGGGCCCGGAGGTGGGTACGGCGTGAAGCTCAAGCTCGACCTGCACGAGATCTTCAACAAGGGGCAGGACATCGACCGCGCGCTGCGCGGGATCATGGACGAGGCGGTGGCGAAGAAGGCCACCCTCGTGGAGATCATCCCTGGCAAGGGGTCGGGTCAGCTCAAGAAGCGGGTGCTGCGGTTCCTCGACCAGAAGGACGTCAAGCAGCTCTACCACCGGGTCGAGAAGGACTCGAAGAACTTCGGCCGCCTCTTCGTGCACTTTCGCTGGAAGTAAGAGCCCCGGCTGCTGGCCTCCCACGCTTCCCCCGACATGGCCCGCGACCAGCCGAAACGCCTTCCGTTGGGCGCAGATGCGCTACAAGGTAAGACGTGCAGCTGCCCGCCGATCAACCGCCGTCCCGTCTAGATACCAGCATCGTGGTCCGGCCGATCTCGGCTGCGGACGGCCCGGTGCCGGCACTACGACTCTGGAGCATCCGCCGGTCGATCACCATCGCTGTTACCTTTGCTCTCCTGCTCGTGGCAGCCATGCTCGCGGGCGCTCTTTGGTACGCGGGATGGCCGAGCGTCAAGCGCGACGCCATGGTCACGCCAAGTACGCTGTTCGAGCTCTTGAAGCTCGTCTTCGCCGTCGTTGCGGGCGTCG
Source organism: Micromonospora endolithica (assembly GCF_003626595.1). Taxonomy (GTDB): domain Bacteria; phylum Actinomycetota; class Actinomycetes; order Mycobacteriales; family Micromonosporaceae; genus Micromonospora; species Micromonospora endolithica. Next base: position 52,033 of record NZ_RBAK01000007.1, read on the forward strand.
GCGGCGTGGCGGCTCTGGTGGTCGCCTACCGCAGGCAAAGAGTCGCGGAGCACACAAACGCGCTGGCTGAGTTTGCTCATCATTTGGCGCATGCTGCTGACCAACGAGCCGAAGCGACGCAGGCCCTGGCTAAAGCAGCAGATGAGCGAGCGAAGGTGGAAACGGACCGTAACGGTGTCCGATTGCTTAACGAACGTTTCGCCAAGGCGTCCGAGCAACTCGGGTCCGAGAAGGCCGCAGTACGTCTGGCGGGAATTCACGCCCTAGCCGGTCTCGCAGACGACTGGCAGGATGGTCGACAGACGTGCGTTGACGTCCTCTGCGCATACCTTCGCATGCCATACAGCCCACCCCCGGCGCACTCACTCGATACGCCAATGCCTGCGAATGAGGCGGCATTGAGCGAGGGTGAGATTGGGCAGGCCGCGCGCGAGGAGCGGGAGGTGCGTCAGACCGCAATTCGGCTCATTGGCAGACACCTCCGTGCGGCGACCGAAGGGGTTGTCTCGTGGCAGGGCCTTGACTTCGACTTCACCGGCGCTGTCTTTGACGGCGCTGACCTTTCGGGAGCGGACTTCAGCGGCGGGAAAGCGTCCTTTGCTGGAGCGACGTTCGCCGGCGGGTTTGTGTCTTTTCTTGGGGCGACGTTCAGCGGCGGTCTTGTGTCGTTTCTTGGGGCAAAGTTCATCGGCGGGCTTGTGTCCTTCAGCAAGGCGAACTTCAGCGGCGCCGAAGTGGCCTTCTCCAGGGCGTCGTTCAGCGGTGGAGAGATCTCCTTTGCTGGAGCTCACTTCGCCGGACCTGTTTCCTTCGACTTCACGACCTTTGACGGTGGGAAGGTCTCGTTTCTTGCTGCCACCTTCAGCACTTGGGAGGTTTCCTTCTGCGAGGCTTCGTTCGACGGTGGAGAAGTGGACTTCACCGAAGCGGAGTTCAGTGGCGCGAGAGTGCCCTTCACTGGAGCGGAGTTCACCGGTGGGACGGTGTCCTTCAAGCGGGCAGAGTTCAGCGGGAGTCCCGTGTTCAGCGGGAGTCCCGTGTTCTTCTTTGGGGCGAAATTCCGCGGGGGACAGGTGTCTTTCGACGGCGCGATCTTCACCGTCGCACCCGAGTTCGATCATTGGCCGGAGGATCAGCCCCCAGACGGTCTGCGTCTGCCGGCATGAAGGTGGCCGCGTTCGCGTCGCCAGGTTCGCTGGGTCCTGTCCCGGCACCTGCGGTTGACCGCCTCTACGTCCTCACTCGCAAGTTTGATGGCAATCTAGGTCTCCAGCTGGTAGCTCTCGGCTTCGAAATGCACCGACTGGCAGCTGCCACCATCAACCTACGCATTACGAGTCGGTCCCCGCCTCCTGCTCCTGGTCGCGGGCGCTGTTCCCACCTGGTTGTCCCGGTCCGCGCTCGTTCGCTGATGCTCGTCGGCTTGGCTGCTCGCTTGGCTGTTTCAGAAGTTCTCCGGCAAGATCTCCGCGCGACCTTGGTACGAGCGGCTGGGACGTCGGGGCGGGCGCACAGCAAGGCAGACCGCTCCTGTATCGCTCTGCCTGGGACAACAGCGGCCATAGATGTGGCCACGGCGACCAGGAGTGATGGCGCGTGCTTCGGTGGGCGGCGAGCAGCTCAGCGCCGGCGCGGGAGTCGCGTAGCGAGTGATGCCATACCTCTAGCACCCAACGTCGGGGCACTACCTTGCGCCGGACGTACAGGCCGAGGGTGTCGTACATGCCGACGGCGCGGTTCATGAGGTAGAAGTCCTGCGAACGATCATCGGGGAGTTGCCCGGACCTGCCGGCGTCGAACAACAGCCGTCGCCCCTGCTGTAGTTCTGGGGAGATTAGCTGTTCGTGCATGTACCGGTAGGCGTCGCGCCGCTGTTGGGCCCGCTGCACAAGCACTGTGCTGAGCGATAACGCCACGGCGAGGGTCGCGATCACTACGCCTAGCAAGTCCTTGTAGATGTTTACCCACTGCACGAGGTCAACGTAGCGCCGGAGAACAAGCCCGCCCGGTGCTCACGCAACAGGCCACAGCTCCACGGCGTTGGATATCTCGCTGACAAGCTCTGTGCGCGCCGTCCGGCAGGGTCCCGTCCAGGTCTGCGCCCTCGGGCGGCTGTCCGCGCTCGGCAGCCGACGGCTGCCCCCGTCTGGCCGGTTGCTGTCAGCGCTGCTGTCGGCGCTGCTGCCGCACACGGTTTAGGAACGGAGTAGCGCTAGCACGGGCATCTCGTGTCCTACCAGGAGGTGCGTCCTCCGGCCATCCAGCGTGACGCTGGCTCATTCCGCGCATGTTCCGGATCTTGTGGCGCTAATCCCTGGTGACTTCCTCGCGACTGCTTCCAAGCACGCAGCCGTCAGGATCCGACCGCGCCTTCTGAACTCCCAGCAGCGATCCGTCAGGCAGGGTGACGGCGATGACCGGTACATACTCGCGGCCGTCGGGTTCCCAACCGATCACTCTGCCGACGTCGCGCTGTCGAGCCCGCGCAGCCGGCGACTTTCAAAAACCTTCTTTTCTGGCTCGCATGCTTGATGTGTGAGACGACCGACTCGGGACTTCATTCATTCCATGAGGTCGTTCGGCATCTCTATCCTAATGATCTCCTCTATCGGGTATTGCGCAAGCGTATGAGGTCTAAGCAGATGGACGAGGGTGCCGCCGAGGAGCTGCGTAGCATCAGGCTCGGGCCACGCTTGCGCCATGAGGTGAGCCGCTTCTGTCCGCCTTGGGCTGACACGTGGATGAAGGGAGACCTCTCCATAACAGGTGCCCCTTACTAGAAGCCCTCATGTGCCTTCCCGTATGCCATCGACCCGCCCTCCTGGGGAGCGGGCCGCCGTCCGGCCCGCCACGTCAAGCGGACCTTGACGCACGTTCGCACGCTGGCGGGGTCGGGCGGTGGTCTGCTCGGCATGCCCGGGTCGGTGGCAGGCGGGATGGCCTACCGCAACCACCCACGGACCGCGACCCGCCGACGGAGCCCTAGCCATCCTGGAGCCGGAGCGCCCCCGCCGGAGGCGCAGTAACCGCAACCCGCGACCGCCGCCAGCTCGCCGACGCGGCCGGCGTGCGCTCCCCTACGCCGCGCGGGCTCTTGGCCGCGCGGCCCGGCCGGCTGCCGGCCCATCACACCCACGTTCAACGGCCTGTCGTTCTGCGGCGGCCCCTTGGGCTTCACGCTTTCGCGCCAGCCGCCGGGCAATGGCGTGGCTGGCCCCGACCGGCCACGGGAGGGGTCAGACGCGCGCCCAGGCGGCGGCGCGTGCGGCCCGTCGCGGGCCGCCTTTAAGACGTACAGAAACTTTGAACGGGGATTATGGGACGTGTCCCCGCCGGCCGGGCCTGACCCGACTTTGAACTGGCTCCGTGCCCTCATGTGGACCCGTCGACCCGGTTGGCGGGGGCACCTCTCTCGGCACCTGCACGGGCCGGCGTGGTGACCTGATTAGGAGCTCGGGTTCGTCCCTCATCCCCGTTCTGTCCAGCGTTCTCCTCGTGCTCGGTGGTCGAGCCTTGCCGTCAATGCAGCAGGTGGGAGGCAGCGTGAGCGAGGACCAGGACGTGACTGTCGGAGTCGACACGCACAAGGACGTGCACGTCGCGGCGGTGTTGGACCAGACCGGTCGGGTGTTGGGCACCCGAAGCTTTCCGACGACGATGCGCGGCTACGCGCAGCTCGCCACATGGGCCGAGTCCTTCGGCACGGTTGCCAAGGTCGGTCTGGAAGGCAGCGGCAGTTACGGCGCCGGGCTGCTGCGGTTCCTGACTGACTACGGCCTGACCGTGGTCGAAGTCGACCGCCCAGACCGATCCACCCGCCGCCGGATCGGCAAGACCGACACCATCGACGCCGAGTCCGCCGCCCGGGCGGTCCTGTCCGGCCGAGCCAGCGGCACCCCGAAGACCCGTCACGCCCAGGTCGAGATGATCCGGGCTCTGCGTGTCGCCCGCCGCGGAGCGATGAAGGCTCGGATTCAAGCCGGAGGTCAGGTCGAAGCGCTCATCGTGTCGGCCCCTGAACCCGTGAGGCAGCTGGTGCGCGGGCTGGCCGGCAAGAAACTCATCCGCGTCTGCGCCCCTCTAAGGCCCGGCACGGTGTCTGATCCGGCGACCGCCACCAAAGTCGCGCTGCGTAGCCTCGCCCGGCGCTGGCTCGCCCTGCAGGCCGAGATCGACGACCTCGACAGCCACCTGGCCGCCCTCGTCACCGCAGCCGCCCCGGATCTGGTCGCGCTGCCCGGCGTCGGCGTCGACACCGCCGGGCAACTCCTCGTCACCGCCGGCGACAACCCTCACCGCTTGCACTCCGAAGCGGCCTTCGCCCGGCTCTGCGGCGTCGCCCCCATCCCGGCCAGCTCCGGACGAACCGACCGCCACCGTCTACACCGTGGCGGCGACCGCGACGCCAACCGCGCCCTCTGGCGCATCACCCTCGTCCGCATGCGCTGCCACCAGCCCACCAAGGACTACGTCACCCGCCGGACCGCAGAGTGGCAAGACCAAGACCGAGATCATGCGATGCCTCAAGCGCTACATCGCACGTGAGACCTTCCACCTGCTCGCGTCGCCACCTCTGGACCAGGCATCCTTGCCTGGTGCCACCGCTACTGACTGAGGACGAGTACAAGGCAACGATGGGACCCCACCCCACAAGAGTGGGCCTGGACCAGGAACCCCCCTTCGACTTCTGGCCCTACTTCGACTCCATCCCCGAAGAAGACTTCCACGGGCACGACTTCTCCGAAGGCCGCGTCACCTACGCCTGGCAGTCGCCAGACGGGGCACACCAACACGTCCTGGTCGACTGCGAGACACCAAACGTGTTCCTGGTCCTCGTGCTCGACCTACATGCCTGCTCGGTCCTCGGCCACCACCTACTCGACCTCAACCGGCTCTACGGACTCACCTGAGCCGGGCAACCTGCCCCACTTGACGGAAATAGGAGCGTCAACTTCGCCGGCAGGTGGCCGGTTCGTACATACGTTCGATTAGGCTGCTGCGAGTGGAGGTGCGTGGTCGGTGGTGGAACGGCGCTTGGGGTCGCATGGCTCGGCGCGACATTTGGCTGCTCGCGGACGGCCGCGTCTGGAGGGTTCGTGGCCGTCTCGGCGGTGACGGAGGGCAGGAGGTGTCGTACGACTTCACCGACGAGGCATCCGCCTGCGCGATGGGTCGAACGGATGATAAAGACCTCGGCCGGGACCTGGCGAGATCTCACGGAGGCTATCCGGCAGGAGTCCAACCGCCGGCGGACTCAGTAGCTGGATCGGTTGCCCCCGTTAGCGCCAACCGCAGGTGTCTGCCCGGACGTGCCCAAGACGCTCAACTCTCAAGGTCAACTTATCCCGGGAACTCGGGCCAGGGTCCCCCGCGTGGCCCGAGGCGATCGACAGGACGCGGAACCTGGTCGACGCGGCCCTATCTGGCGCTCGGCTGGCGGTGGCCCGGTGATGTCCGGTGTGTGCCCGACCTGTTCCCGCGAACTTGGGCTGCCGCTGCGCCGCAGGTCAACGCGCTGGTTTGCTCCTGTTCACACACCTTCGCTGGAAGTAACCCCCACCAGGACGCGTCCCGAGGCCCGTCTCAGGCCTCGCCGACGTGGTCCTCCAGAACGGCCAGGAGGCGGCTCAGCTCCTGATGGCCCTGTTCGCCGAGTCGCTGTCGAGCGGCGGCGTCGAGGGTGCCGACCAGCCGGGCGGCCTCGTGGAGCAGTGCCGTCCCGGTGTCGGTGACCCGGACCGGCGCGGCCCGGCCCCGGCCGCGCTCCTTGGTTCGCTCGACCAGCCCACGGGACTCCATCTGGTCCAGCAGCGGGCCCATGCTCTGCGGTGTCGTCAGCACGGCCCGGGCGAGATCGGCGGAGGTGATTCCGGGCGACTCGGTGAGTACCGCGAGGACGCTGAACTGCCGGGGGGAGAGCCCGGTCGGGGCGAGTGCCGAGGCGAAGCGGCGCTCCAGCCGGCTGCCCAGTCGGACCAGGCGGTACTCCAGGAACTCGTCGGGTTGTCCCCCGGTCGTACGGCTCGTCACACGTCCACCGTACCGAGGCCGGCCGGCGGTGGCAGCGAGTATCAGATGCCTGATACCGTGAGTATCAGTTAACTGATACTAGGAGGCCTCATGTCTGGCACCACGACCGACCCGACCGGATCGGCGCTGCTCCGATCCACCCGGGTGCTCACCCTGGTGGCGGCGCTCTGTCTCGCCGTGCAGCTCTTCGGAAACCTGTACGAGGAACTCGTCAGCAACGTCGCCGTCCTCGCCCGGCCGCAGCCCGGCGAGGCAGTGGGTGCCCTGGACGCCGGCAGCCCGCTGTACTACTACCTGCCCTGGGCCCCGGTCGGGGTGATCCTGGTCGCCGTGCTCGCCCACCGGATGGCCGTCCGTGGCGCGCCGGGCTGGGTGGTTCGCCGGTTGCGGCTCGCCCTGGCCGCCCTGGCCGTCGCGGTGGCGGCGAAGGCATTGCTGATCTCCTCAGTGAACCCGCGCTTCCGGGACCCGGCCGAGGAGGCCGCAACGTTGCGGGAACTGGCGGTCGTCTGGGCCGGTGTCAACGGGGTGGCGATCGTCGCCGTGGCCGTCGCGCTGACGCTGTTGCTGTCCTGGCGTGCTCGAGTCGCCGACCACGGCGTCTCCGGCCCGGCCCGACCGGCCGCCCCGCTCGTCGGCGTGAGCGCGCCCTCGTCCTGAGCCAGCCCCGGTCCTCACCCCGCGATCCCGCACTTTCGGTTGTTGAAGTGCGCCTTGGATCCCTCCTGTTGCGGGACAAGTGCAAGATCGCGGGGCGGGGGGAGCGGGTGGGTCAGATCGGGTAGGTGCGGGCCACGGCGAGCATTTCGGAGCTGTGCGAGCCGACCACGCCCACGTCGGGCGGGCGGGGGCGGAAGCCGGGGAGGGCGTCCAGGCCGTCGCTGGCGTCCATCACGCGTACCGCGACCTGGCCGGCCTTCGGCGTGAGCGTGAGGGTCACCTCGACGCCCTCGGCGGGCGGGGCGTGGAAGACCACCCCGAATCCCCAGCGGCCCGCGCGTGGCTCGACCGGGACGGACCGGCCGGCCACCTCGGCACGCAGCACGGTCGCGGTGCCGGTGTCCACGTGCAGGGTGGTCAGCCGGACCGCGCGCTGCGGGGTGAGCCGCAGCCGCAGGGTGCGGTCCGCCCCAGCGGTGGTGTCGGCGAGCACGTCCAGCTTCGGCGCCGGCAGGTCGGCCGCCTGCGCCGGGCCGGACAGCAGGTCGTCGTCGCCGATCCCGGGGAACTCGTCGGCGACCGACCCGGAGGAGCCGACCGACCCCGGGGAGTCGACGTAGGTGTCGGTCCAGGGCTGCGGGTCGGACTCGTGGCTGAGCCAGCGGGCCTGGCCGGTGCCGGCGTCCAGCGCGTACATCAGGTGGGTGGGCACCGGGTGCGCGGCGTCGAACCGGTCCACGGCCAGCCCGACCCCGGCGAACACCACCGCCGCGAGACCGGCCGCGACGGCCGGCAGCGCGCCGAGCCGGCGGGCCCGCAACGCGACCAGGCCGCGCTGGCCGCCGGCCTGCGGGTGCAGCAGGTCGACCACGGGCAGGGCGGCCAGGCCGAGCAGCACCGTGAACAGCGCGGCCACCCCGCCCATCGCCATGCCGAGCGCGGGGAAGAGCAGCACCACGGTCGGCAGCAGGATCAGCACGGCCACCGCGCCGGCCAGGGTCACCGCGACCACCGGCCACGGGCCGTCGATCCGGGTGGCCAGCGCCGCCAGCCCGGCCGCCGCGCCGGCCAGGGCGGGAAGGGTCGCCAGGTACGCGCCGCCGGGCACCAGCACCGCGAGCAGCACCCCGAACACGGCCAGCCAGGCCAGCCCGCCGATCGCCAGGGCGGCCGGGCCGATCCGACGGCGGGTCAGCGCGTACCAGCTGAACAGGACGGTGGCGGCGAGCGCCACCACGGCCAGCCGGTACCAGGTCGGCCGGTACGGGTCGAGCAGTTCGGCGTAGCCGGGTCGCAGCGCGGTGATCGCGGTCCACAGCAGGTACGCGCCCAGCGGGGCGAGCAGCACCGGCACCAGCGCCAGGCCGAAGCCGGCGAGGAGGCGGCCGGTGGTGGTGCGTCCCCGCCGCCGGGCGAGCCAGCCCAGGGCGACCACGCCGGCCAGCGCCAGCAGGGCCAGCGGCAGGGTGAGCCAGCCGGGGTAGCGGACCAGGCCGCCGAGGAGCGGGAAGTACGTCGAGTCGTGCCCCGCCGCCAGGGTGTCCAGGTCGACCCGGCCGAACTCACGGGCCAGGCCGAGCGCGTTGTCGCCGTGGTGCTGGAGGCTGGCCCGGTCCATCGAGGCGGGGGTGTCCAGCGGGGTGTGATAGATCGCCCCGCCGTCGATGTAGGCCGAGTTCAGCCCGACGAAGCCGTTCTCGGCCAGGAACGCGGTGAAGTCGGTGTCGTTCGGCAGGGCCCGGTAGATCTCCACCGCGAACGAGGTGCCGACCGGGTGCGGTGCGGCGCGGCCGAAGACGTCCACCAGGGCGGCGTTGTCCCGGGACGTCTCGAACATGATCACCGGGCCGGTGGAGCCGCGCGCCTCCAGGTTCAGCACCACGCCGCCGTCGGCGGCCAGCGGGTGGCTGGAGGCGAACGCGGACGCGCCGCACAGGCACGCCTCCTCGGCGTCGGTGAGCACCAGGACCACGTCGTTGCGGGGCCGGGGGCCGGTGGTCAACGCGCGGGCCACCTCCAGGATCGCCGAGGTGCCGGCCGCGTCGTCGTTGCCGCCCGGCCCGGACTGCACCGAGTCGTAGTGCGCCACCAGGAACACCTTGCCGGTGGGATCGGTCCCGGGGACCGTGGCGACCACGTTGCGGACCCGGGCCAGGGTCGCCCCGCCGGCCGCGCCGGAGAGCTGCCCGGCCTCCGGCGCCACGGTGTCCTGCACCTCGGGGGACAGCCCGAGGCCGCGCAGGACGCCGACGATGTGCTCGCGTACCTGGTCGTTGGCGGGGCTGCCGGCCACGTGCGGACGGGCCGCGATCACCTTGACGTGCTCGTACGCCCGGGCCGCGCTGAACTCGCCCGGCGGTGCGTCGGCCGGCCGCGGTGCGGGAGGGCGCAGGTCGAGCAGGGTGCCGGCGCCGACGGCGACCAGCGCGACCAGCGCGGCCAGCGCCGCGACCAGCCGGCGGCGCGGCCGGGCGAGCGCGCGGTCCGCGGCCGGTACGCGGGATGTCGGACCGGCCGGCGCGCGGTCGGCCGGAATGGGTGGTGCGCCCACGGTGACTCCTCGGGGGGTGGGGGCGGGGCAGCGGTCGTGTTGTGTGCGACCGTTGTCTAATACAGGATCAGCAGGGCACTCGGAAGGAGCCCGTCATCACCAGCGATCTCCCGCGTCTCGCGGCGGTGACCCGGCCGCACCGGGGGACCGGCCCTGCCGGTCCCTCTGTCGTGCCGTACCCGCACGGCGGCCTGGGACGTCACCTCAGCCTGCCTCCGGGTGAGCGGCTGCGGGTGCTGCTGGTCGAGGACGACGAGGGGGACGCCTTCCTGGTCGGCGAGTTGCTCGCCGAGACCAACTCGATGATCGACCTGCTGGTGGCGACGAGCCTGAGCGAGGCCCGGCAGCGGGTGATGGGCGTCGACTGCGTGCTGCTCGACCTCGGCCTGCCCGACGCGCAGGGCCTGGACGGGCTGCGTCAGGTCCTGGAGATGGCCAGCGGTGCGGCGGTCTGCGTGCTCACCGGGCGCTCCGACGAGCACCTGGGCATCGTCGCGGTCGCCGAGGGCGCGCAGGACTATCTGGTCAAGGGCCAGGTCGACGGGGTGCTGCTGACCCGGGCGCTGCGCTACGCGGTGGAACGCAAGCGTGCCGACGAGAACGCCCGCCGGTTGCGTGAGGTGGAGTTACGCCAGGCCGAGTCCGCCCGCCTGGAGCGGGGCCTGCTGCCGCAGCCGCTGATGTCGACCGATCAGGTCGCGGTGCACACCTTCTACCGGCCCGGCCGGCACGCCGCCCTGATCGGCGGGGACTTCTACGACGTGGTGCAGACCCGTCCCGACCGGCTCGACCTGATCGTCGGCGACGTCTGCGGCCACGGCGTCGACGAGGCGGCGCTCGGCGTCGAGCTGCGGGTGGCCTGGCGGGCGCTGATCCTGGCCGGGGTACCCGACGACGAGGTGCTGCCGGCGCTGGAGCAGGTGCTGATGAGCGAGCGGCGGCTCCAGGAGATCTTCGCGACCGTCGCCACCGCCCGGCTCGACCTGGACGACAACCGGGCCACCGTCCGGCTCGCCGGGCACCCGCCGCCGCTGCTGCTCGCCGGTGGCACGGTGGTGCCGGTCCCGGCGCCCGGCGGCCTGCTGCTGGGCGTCCGACCCCGCCGACCCGTGGCCTACGACCTGGAGTTCGACAGCGATGACTGGTCCCTGCTGATGTACACCGACGGCCTGATCGAGGGGCGGGTGGGCGAGAGCGACGAGCGGCTCGACGTGCCCGGCCTGTCCGGCCTGCTGTCCGAGCCGGCGAACCACGCGGTGCCGCTGTCCGAGCTGCCCGCCTGGCTGGTCGGGCGGGCGGAGCAGATCAACGGGGGACCGCTCGCTGACGACGTCGCCATGCTGCTGGTCAGCCGGGGCGGTGGCCGGTGAGCCTCGGCGCCAACGACTGGACGCTGCGGCGGCGGGTGGCCCTGCTGCTGACCGTCGTCACCCTGATCCTGATCGGCCTGGCCGGTGCGGCCGCCGCCGTCGCGGCGCAGAACCGGTCCCAGATCGACACCGTTCTCAACCAGACCGGCCCGCTGCGGGTGCAGGGCCAGGAGTTGCTGAACGCCCTGCTGGACCAGGAGACCGGGATCCGCGGTTACGCGGTCAGCGGCGATCGGAAGGACCTGGCCCCGTACGACGCCGGGCGCGATCTGGAGCGTCAACGGATGGCCTCGATGCGGGCGCTGGTGGCCGACTTCCCGGCCGTCGACGACGAACTCGCGGCGGTGCAGAGCCAGTCGACGCGGTGGCGGGAGACCGTCGCCGTCCCGGTCATCGAGGCGACCGAGCGGGAGGGGCCGGCCGCCGGGCAGGCCCTGGTCGACGACCGGGCCCGCCAGGAGTTCGACCAGGTCCGCGCCGCCGCCGACGCCCTGCAGCGGGAGATCCTGCGAGCCCGTAACGACGCCGCGGCCGACGTCCGGAGCAGCAGCAACCTGCTCGCCGTCCTGCTGATCGTGGCCGCCGCCGTGGTGGCGCTCGCCGGCATCGCGCTGGTGCTGTCGCTGGAGCGGATGGTGATCCGCCCGCTCACCGCGCTCGCCGGCCAGGTGCGGGAGGTGGCCGAGGGGGACTACCAGCACCGGATCACCGGCTCGGGCCCGCCGGAGTTCGTCCACCTCAGCGACGACGTGGACGCCATGCGCCGCAAGATCGCCCGGGACCTCGCCGAGGTACGCGAGGCGCGCGAGCGGATCGAGTGGGTCAACAGCCAGCTCCAGAAGCAGGCCGAGGAGCTGACCCGGTCCAACCGTGACCTGGAACAGTTCGCGTACGTCGCCTCGCACGACCTCCAGGAGCCGCTGCGCAAGGTGGCGAGCTTCTGCCAGCTGCTCCAGCGCCGCTACGCCGGGCAGCTCGACGAGCGGGCCGACCAGTACATCGCGTTCGCCGTCGACGGCGCGCAGCGGATGCAGCGCCTGATCAACGACCTGCTCGCGTTCTCCCGGATCGGTCGGCTCACCACCGGCTTCACCGAGGTCGACCTGAACAAGGTGATGGGCGACGTGGCCGGGCAGACCGAGGCCGCCCGGCAGTACGCCGACGCCGAGCTGACCTGGGGCGAGTTGCCGGTCATCCGGGGCGAGGAACCGTTGCTGACCAACCTGCTCGCCAACCTGGTGAGCAATTCGGTCAAGTTCCGCCGGCCGGACGTACCGCCGAAGGTGCACGTCTCCGCCCGGCTGGTCGGCGACGAGTGGGAGATCAGCTGCGCGGACAACGGCATCGGGATCGAACCGGAGTTCGCCGACAAGATCTTCGTCATCTTCCAGCGGCTGCACGCCAAGGACGCGTACCCGGGGACCGGGATCGGCCTGGCGATCGTGAAGAAGATCGTGGAATACCACGGTGGCCGGGTCTGGGTGGACACCGACACCGCGGAGGGAACCGCGATCCGGTTCACCCTGCCCGCGCTGCCCGCCGACGTCGAGGCCGCGCACGCGGCGGGGTCGGAGGACGGGACCGGGGACATCCCGGCGGAGGACGGCGGGACCGGGCGTCCGGCGGAGGAGGAGAACACCGCCGGCGGCCAGGAGAGCGCGGAACGCCCCGACACGGCGTCGGAAGGCGGTAGAACGGGTGGCATGAGGGAGACGGTGGGATGACCGCGCCGGCGGACGGCAAGAGCCCGATCGAGGTCCTGCTGGTCGAGGACGACCCGGGTGACGTGTTGATGACCCAGGAGGCGTTCGAGGAGCACAAGCTCCGCAACCGGCTGACCGTCGTCTCCGACGGCGCCGAGGCGCTCGCCTACCTGCGACGCGAGGAGCCGTACGCGGACGCGGTGGTGCCGGACCTGATCCTGCTCGACCTCAACCTGCCCCGCCGGGACGGGCGTGAGGTGCTGGAGGAGATCAAGAAGGACGAGCAGCTCTGCCGGATCCCGGTGGTGGTGCTGACCACGTCGCAGGCCGACGAGGACATCCTGCGCAGCTACCAGCTGCACGCCAACGCCTACGTGACCAAACCGGTCGACTTCGAGCGGTTCATCTCGGTCGTCCGACAGATCGACGAGTTCTTCGTCAGCGTGGTGAAGCTGCCGCCGCGTGGCTGACACCCTGCTCGACGACGTCGCCGGGTTGCTGCGGGAGACCGCCGACCGGGTGGTCCTGCCGTTGTTCCGCAAGCTCGACGAGGACGACGTCGAGGAGAAGGCGCCGGGCGAGATCGTCACGGTCGCCGACCGGCAGGCCGAGGAGCTGATCGCGGCGACCCTGCTGCGGCTGCGCCCCGGTTCGGTGGTGGTCGGCGAGGAGGCGGTCGCCGAGGACCCCGCCCTGCTGCGGCACCTGCGCTCCGGCGGCGACGTGTGGCTGGTCGACCCGGTCGACGGCACGTCCAACTTCGCCGCCGGGCGCCGTCCGTTCGCGCTGATGGTGGCCCTGCTGACCGACGGCGAGCCGACGGCCGGCTGGGTGTACGACCCGCTGGCCGGGACGCTGGCCGTGGGCCGGACGTGCGACGGGACGTATCTGGACGGGGCCCGGGTGGACACGACGGGCGTGCCGGCGACGGCGGGCGGCCTGCGCGGCGCGGCGATGTCGCGATTCCTGCCCCCGGCCGCGCGGGCCCGGGTCGAGGCGGGCGGGGAGCGGCTGGGCGAGTTGCTGCCCGGCCAGCACTGCGCCGGCCGGGAATACCTGGACGTGCTGACCGGCGACCAGCAGTTCGTGCTGTTCTGGCGCACCCTGCCGTGGGACCACGCTCCGGGCGCCGTCCTGGTCCGGGCGGCCGGCGGGGTGGCGCGCCGCTTCGACGGTGCCGACTACCACCCCGCCGACGAGGGACGGGGCCTGCTGGTGGCCGCCAACGAGCGGGTCTGGAACGAGGCCCGCGCGGCGCTGCTCGACGGAGCGTGACCGTCCGCGCGACACCGCGTCGATGTTCGTTTCCGGTCCGGGTCGCGGGCCTGGTCATGGGTGCCGCTTCCGGTATCCTGACCCGCGGTCTCCACACGGCCGGTCGCCGACCGGCCCCGGCGGGGCCGCCGCCGCGCAGGATCAACGGGGGCCGGCGGGTCGACGGAAGGATGCTCACGTGCGTACGACCATGCCCTTCGGGCGTCCCGGCCGCCGCCCGCTGACCGCCGTCCTCGCCGCCGTCGCGCTGCTGCTCGGCCTGGGCGCGGCGCCCGCCCACGCGGAGCCGAACGAGGGCGGCACCAAGAAGCTGCGCGACGCGCTGGAGGCGACCGCCAAGGCCCACCTCGAGGCCCAGGCGAAGCTGACCAACTCCAAGCGCCGGCAGAAGGAGCTGACCGCCCAGCTCGCCGCGGTGGAGGTCCGGCTGGTCGACCTCACCGAGCAGGTCGGCGAGGTCGCCATCCAGTCGTACCGGCTGGGCCGGCTGACCCCGGCGGCGATGCTGCTCGACGCCACCTCGCCGGACGCCTTCCTGGAGCGGGTCGCGAGCCTGGACACCATGGCGCAGCGGGACGGCAAGAAGGTCCGGGAGCTGACCGACGCCCGCGAGGAGGCCCGCTCGGCGAAGATCGCCATCGACACCGAGATCCGCGAGCAGGCCAAGCAGGTGCAGGTGATGGCGAAGAAGAAAAAGGAGGCCCAGGCGGCTCTCGCCGAGGTCAGCTCCGGCGGCAGCGGCGGCTTCAGCGGCGGCAGCTCCACGTCGGCCCGGCCCGCGCCGCGCAACTCCGACGGCTCGTGGCCGGGGGAGTCCTGCTCGGTCAACGACCCGACCACCTCCGGCTGCATCACCCCGCGCACCCTGAACGCCCTCCAGCAGACCAAGGCGGCCGGCTACAAGCGCTACGTCTCCTGCTACCGCAGCGGCGGCTCCGGCGAGCACCCCAAGGGCCGGGCCTGCGACTTCGCCGCGGCCACCGGCGGGTTCGAGGACCGGACCGCCACCGGCGGCGACAAGGCGTACGGCGACGCGCTGGCCGCCTGGCACGTGCGCAACGCCAACCGGCTCGGCGTGCTCTACGTGATCTGGTACCGGCAGATCTGGCACCCCGGCACCGGCTGGCAGTCGTACGGCGGCAGCGGCAGCCCGGCCGCCGACCACACGAACCATGTTCATCTCTCGATGTACTGACCCGGGGCCCCAGGTTTCCTGCGTACCATCGCGCGGGTGAGCTCCCCAACCTCCGACGTCACGGTCCCGCCGACCGGGCCGGCCGCGGCACCCTCCCGCGCCCTGCCCAACGGCCTCGCCGCGTTCCTGGTCTTCTTCGCCAGCGGCGCCGTCCTGGTGCTGGAGACCGCCGCGCTGCGGCTGGTCGGCCCGTACGTGGGGGTGACCCTCCAGGTGACCAGCTCGGTCATCGGCATCGCGCTGGCCGCCATCGCGTACGGCGCGTGGGCCGGGGGCTGGCTGGCCGACCGGCGGGACCCGCGCACGCTGATCGCCCCGGCGCTGGTGCTGGCCGGCATCACCACCGCGGTGACCCTGCCGGTCGTCCGGTACGCCGGCGAGGTGCTGCGCGGCGGCGCGGCCAGCGCCATCCTGCTGCTCGTCGCGCTGGCCGTGTTCGTGCCGGCGATGCTGCTGTCGGCGGTCACCCCGCTGGTGGTCAAGCTCCAGCTCGCCGACCTGCGCCGCACCGGCCAGGTGGTCGGCCGGCTCTCCTCGATCGGCACGTTGGGCGCGGTCACCGCCACCCTGGTGACCGGCTTCGTGCTGGTCGCGGCGCTGCCCAGCACGGTGATCCTGCTCGGTCTGGCGGTGTCGCTGGGCCTCACCGGCCTCGGCGTGGGCGGCTGGCTGCGCCGGCAGCACGACACCGCGCTGCCCGGGCCGGCCCGGACCCGGGCGGCTCTGGCGGTGCTCGGCCTGGTCGGCGCCGGCCTGACCACCGTCGCGCCGACCCCGTGCGACATCGAGACGGCCTACCACTGCGCCCGGGTCGAGTCGGACCCGGACCGGAGCAGCGGGCGCACCCTGCTGCTCAACTCGGCCCAGCACTCGTACGTGGACCTGGCCGACCCGACCTACCTGGAGTACGCGTACACGAAGTGGATCGGCGCGGTGGCGGACGTGTCCGCGCCGGCCGGCCGGCGGGTGGACGCGCTGCACCTGGGCGGCGGTGGGTTCACCGTGCCCCGGTACCTGACCGCCACCCGGCCGGGCACCGACAACGTGGTGTTCGAGATCGACGGCGGGCTGGTCGAGCTGGGCGAGCGGAAGCTCGGCGTACGCCAGGGCCCGGACCTGCGTGCCGTGGTGGGCGACGCCCGGATGCTGGTCGCCGGTGAGGGCACGGACACCCGGGACCTGGTGGTGGGGGACGCGTTCGGTCACCTGGTGGTGCCCTGGCACCTGGCCACCCGGGAGATGGCCGCGGACATCCGCCGGGTGACCCGGCCCGGTGGTGTCTACGTGCAGAACGTGATCGACTACCCGCCGCAGCGCTTCATCCGCAGCGAGCTGGCCACCGTCGGCGCGGAGTTCGGCAACGTGGCACTGATCGCCCCGCCGGGCGCGCTGGCCGGCACGGACGGCGCGAACTTCCTCATCGTCGCCTCCGACGCCCCGCTGCCGCTGGCCGCGATCCAGACCCGGCTGGCCCAGGTGGACCCGGCGGCGGCGCTGATGTCCGGTGCGGCCCTGGACGACTTCGTCGGCGAGGCGCTGGTGCTCACCGACGACTACGCTCCGGTGGACCAACTGCTGGCGACCGCCTGATCGGGTGACATCCCTGACCGATTCCGACCTTCCAGGTGTAGCCGGGGCGGTCCCGGGCAACAACGACCCCCATGGGTGGAGGGGTTTCCGACGGCGCACAACGGCTCGGTGAGCGGTACCGGCTGATCGAGCAGCTCGGTGCCGGCGGCATGTCGGTGGTGTGGCGCGGCTACGACGAGGTGCTCGGCCGCCAGGTGGCGGTCAAGGTGCTCGCCTCCCGGCTGGCCGCCGACCGGGCGTTCCGGCACCGGATCCGGATCGAGGCCCAGTCCGCCGCCCGGCTGTGCCACCCGAACATCACCAACGTCTACGACTACGGGGAGTCCGAGCAGGTCGGGCTCACCGTGCCGTACGTCGTGATGGAGCTGATCGACGGCGAGTCGCTGACCGGCCGGCTGCGCCGGGGGAAGCTGCCCTGGCGGGAGGCGGTGACGGTCGGGGCGGAGGTGGCCTCGGCGCTGGCCACCGCGCACGCCCGGGGGGTGGTGCACCGCGACGTCACGCCGGGCAACGTCATGATCACGGCGAACGGCGTGAAGGTCGTCGACTTCGGCATCTCCGCGCTCGTCGGGGAGAAGGAGAAGGGCCCGGACGGGACCCTGCTCGGCACGCCCGCCTACCTGGCCCCGGAGCGCCTGGACAACGGCGAGGTGTCGCCGGCCACCGACGTGTACGCCATGGGCCTGCTGCTCTACCGGATGCTCACCGGCCGGCTGCCCTGGCAGGCCGACACCACCACCCAGATGCTCCGTGCGCACATGTACACCGACCCCGAGCCGATGCCCCCGGTGCCCGGGCTGCCCGACGCGGTCCGCGACCTGACCCGCCGCTGCCTGGCGAAGCGCCCGACCGACCGGCCGACCACCGTCGAGGTGGCCCGTACGCTCGCCGAGGCGGCCGGCATGCTCCCCGCGGTGCCGGTCTCACCCGCGCCGACCGGCGACGACGCGGCCGAGCTGGCGAACGCCGGGACCACGATCCTGCCCTGGTCGGCGGCGACCGACGCGCTGCCGTTCTCGCGTACCCGCAACCGCCGTTCGATCAGCCGGCGGCGTCGGATCGAGGCGGCGGTGGCCGCGATGGGCCTGGTCGCGGTGACCGGGGCGCTGTGGGGCGTGACCTCCCGCAGCCCGGCCAGCGGCGGCGTCGACCAGCCGACCGAGGCGCGGATGGGCGCGGAGAAGACGGTCTCCTGCGGAGTGGCGTACGCCCTGCGCACCGACTCCGGCAGGGACTTCTCCGCCGAGCTGGCGTTGACCAACACCGGGACGACGGAGTTGCGCGACTGGCGGCTGAGCTTCACCCTCCCCGGCCAGCAGGCGGTCACCGGCGGGAAGCCCGCCGGGGTACGCCAGGAGGGCCGCACGGTGCGGGTCGAACCGGCGCCGCAGCGCACCGTGCTGGCGGCCGGCAGCACCGAGAAGGTGACCCTGAGCGGGCGCTACACCGGCGCGAATCCGTTGCCGGTGGAGTTCCGCGTCCACGACGAGGTCTGCGCGGTGCAGGTCTCCGGGGTGGCCGGGTCGCCGCCCAGCACCGCGCCGAAGGCCCCGGCGGTGAAGGAGACCCCGCCGGTGAAGAAGGCGCCGGCGGCGGCGAAGGCTCCGCCGAAGAAGAGCACCGCCGGCTCCGGCGGGTCCAAGGCCAAGCCCACCAAGGCCGGTAAGGGCGGCGGTGGTGGCGGAAAAAAGCCGTGGCGCCCGCGGACCGGGACGACGATGACGACGACGATGACGAGGACGACGACGACTGAGGTCAGTCGAGGGTGGCGAAGCGTTGCACCTGGGCGATGCCGCCCTCCACGATGAGCATGCTGCCCCGTTCGAGCACCATCTCCTCGGTGGCGTACCGGAAACTCTCGCCGTGGACCTTCGCGCCCACCACCCGGATCCCGTGCCGGTCGGCCGGGGTCAGCGAGCGCAGTGAGCGCCCGACCAGGCTCTCCGGGGTGGGCAGCTTCGCGATCGCGAAATCGTCGTCGAACTCGATGAAGTCCAGCATCCGGCTGATGATCAGGTGAGCCACCCGTTCCCCGGTCTCCGCCTCCGGGAAGATCACGTGGTGTGCGCCGACCGAGGCGAGGATCTTCGCGTGTTTGGCCGAGGTCGCCCGGGCCCAGATCTGCGGGACACCCAGCTCGACGAGGGCCAGCACGGTCAACACGCTGGCCTCGACCGAGGCGCCGATGGCCACCACCGCCCGTTGCACGTCCGCGACACCGAGCTGGCGCAGTACCCCCTCCTCGGTGGCGTCGGCCTGCACGACGCGGTCGAGCGTGTCCGCCCATCGCTGCACCCGGTCCGGGTTGCGGTCGATGGCCAGTACGGTCTGGTCCAGCGCGGTCAGCGCACCGGCCAGGTGAAAGCCGAACCGGCCCAGACCGATCACCAGCACACCACCGGAATCCCGCGTCCTATCCGACAATGGGTTGCTCCTCCGGGTATCGGTACCGCCGCCGTCGGGTGTTCAACGCGATCGCCGACCCGAGGGTGAGCGGTCCGACCCGGCCGATGTACATGAGGGCGGTCAGCAGGTACTGGCCGCCGTCGGACAGCGACTGGGCGACGCCGACACTCAGGCCGGTGGTGCTGAACGCCGAGGTCGTCTCGAACAGCGCCCGGTTGAACGGGACGCCCTCGGTCAGCACGATCAGAGCGGTCGTGCCGGCGACCACGAGCGCCAGGCTGAGCAGGGCGACGGTGATCGCGTGCCGCTGGCTGGCGGTGGCCACCCGCCGGCGCCCGACGGTGACGTCCGGCTCGCCGCGCATCTCGGCCCAGAGGACGAATCCGAGCAGGAAGAACGTGGACACCTTGATTCCGCCGGCGGTGCTGGCGCTGCCGCCGCCGATGAACATGAGGACGATGAGCAGGGGGTAGCTCTCCTCGCTGAGCGACCCGGTGGGCAGCACGGCGAACCCGCCGGTGCGACTGAGCGCGATCTGGGTGAACGACGCCAGGACCTTGCCCCGGACGTCGTACTGGCCGATGGTGCCGACGTTGGTCCACTCCGCCGTCAGCAGCGCGACGAACCCCACCCCGAGCAGCACGGCGCTGCCCCAGATGGTCAACTTGGTGGCCACCGCCCAGCGGCCGGGCTGCCGCCACCGACGCGCCGCCTCGAACAGGGCCGGGAAGCCGAGGCCGCCGACGATGGCGCCGAGGGACAGCGGCATCGACACCCACGGGTCCCGGGAGAAGGCCAGCAGGCCGTCGGTGTAGAGGTTGAAGCCGCCGTTGTTGAAGGCCTGCACCGCGTGGAAGGTGCCGGACCAGACCGCCTCCCCCAGGGCGTAGTCGTAGCCCAGCCAGAGGCGACCGGCGACGATCACCATCATCACCGCCTCGCACGCGAAGACCGTCGCCGCGATGCGGACCAGCAGCCACCGCACGTCGCCGATGCCGTACTCGGCGGTCTCGGCCTGCACCAGCAGCCGGTTGCGCAGGCCGAGGCGGCTGGAGACGGCCAGCACGACAAGGGCCGCGCCGGTGAGGATGCCCAGGCCGCCGACCTGGGTCAGCACGGTGATCAGCACCAGGCCGGGGCCGGACCAGTAGTTCGGGGTGTCGTTCACGGCCATCCCGGTGACCGAGACGGCGGAGGTGGCGGTGAACAGCGCGGTCGCGAACGACGTCCGCTCGTACTGGACCGTCGCGAAGCGCAGCGTCAGTAGTGCCGTGCCGAGCAGGATCACCACCAGGAAGCCGATCGGCACCAGGCGCACGGGGTTACGGAGGAGCCGGCGCACCAGACAATCTTCCTTTTCCGCCCCGGGCGGGGTGCGGAAACGGCGACTACCGGACGGCCGGAGCGGCTCAGGCCGGCTGGTTGCCGGCCAACGGCTGCCGGAGCCGGTCGGCGATCCCGGCGGCGAGCGGCGAGTCCATCCCCCGGTAGATCTCCAGCGCCGCGGTCAGCGACTCCCGCGCCGCCGGCACGTCCCCGGCGCGTTCCGCCGCGTTCGCCAGCGCCACCAGCGTCCGCCCCCGCAGCGCCGGCACCGACTCCTTCGTCCAGTAGCTCAGCGCGCGCCGCAACCGGTCCACCGCACCGGGGCGGTCCCGCGCCGCCTCGATCTCGCCGAGGCTCAGCTCGGTCAGGGCGTACCCCCACGCGTGTCCGCGCTCCCGGAACACCTCCGCGGCGGTGGCCAGCGCGTCCTCCGCCTCTCCCGCCCGCCGGGGATCCGGCGCCAACGCCTCGCCGAGGGTCCGCAGGCTCTGCGCCGCGCCGACCGCGTCGCCGACGGTGAAGAACAGGCTCGCCGCCTGCCGGGCGGCCTGCCGCGCCTCGGCCGCCTGGCCGTGGGCCAGCAACGCGCCGGCCAGACCCCGCCAGGCGTACGCCTCGGTGAAGGTGTCCGCGCAGGCACGGGCGACCTCCAGCCCGGCGCGGACGCTCCGCACCGCGCCCGCGGTGTCCCCCCGCTGGCGCAACAGGAAGCCCAGGTTGGACAGGGCCATCGCCCGGGTGGCCTGCCGCCCGGCGGAGTCGAGTTCGCTCGCGGCGGCCCGGAGTTCCCGCTCCGCCTCATCCAGCCGACCGCTGAGGCTGAGCACGTACCCGACGTCCTTGCGGGCCTGCGCGGCCCCGGCTCGGTCGCCGACCTCCAGCGCCAGCGTGTGGGCCGCCCGCAGCGTCGCGACCGCCGTCTCCGGCGCGTCGACCTCCAACTGGTAGCCGCCCAGGCCGCGCAGCATCGCCGCCTCGCCCGGCCGGTCACCGTGGCGGCGGCAGGCCGCCAGCGCGGCGGACGTGACCCGGTGCCAGTCCCCGTAGTACGCGCGCAGCTCGTGGAAGTCGACCGCGCACCCGGCCAGGCAGCGCGCCGTGGCGGCCAGTCCCTCCGCCGCGCAGGACAGCACCAGCGCCGTCAGCGACTCCCGCTCCGCCTCGAACCAGTCCACCGGACGTTCGGTGGCCGCGGCGATCGCGCGGGGATCGTCGACGGCCGCCGGATGGGTCGGATCGTCCAGGTGGAACCGCTCGCAGCACAACCCGGCCGCCGCCGCCCGGGCCAGCGCCAGCCAACCGGTGGCCACCCGGGACAGCGCGGCCCGCCACTGGTCGTCGGTGACCTGCCGGGTCCGGCACTCGCGGGCGTACAGGCGGGTGATCTCGTGGAACCGGAACCGTGACTGGCCGGCCTGGTCCGCTCCGGCGGAGTCGAGCAGCCGGGCGTCGAGCAGTTCCTCCAACGCGGTGGCTCCGGCGGCGGGCGGGCTGTCCAGCAGCGCCGCCACCACCCACTGCGGGAACGTGCCGGTGCCCAGCGCGCCGAGTAGCGCGAAGGCCCGTGCGGCGGCGGGGCTGAGCCCCTGGTGGGCCAGGTGCAGCTCCGGGCGTACGGCGAGGTCGCCGTGGCGCAGTTCGTCCAGGCGTGCCTGTTCGTCGGCGAGCCGCTCGGCCAGCGTGGCCACCGTCCAGTGCGGGCGGGCGGCGAGGCGCGCGGCGGCGATCCGGACGGCCAACGGCAGCCCGCCGCACATGGCGACCACCCGCTGGGCGGCCACCCGGTCCTGTCCCACCCGCTCGGCGCCCGCCACCCGGCTGATCAGCTCGACGCCGGCCGACGCCGCCAGCGGTCGCAGGTCGACGGCGGTCACCCCGGGCAGCCCGGTCAGCGGAAGGCGACTGGTCACCACCATCCCCACCCCGCCGTCTGGCAGGAACGACGCCACGTCCTGGTGGCCGCCCACGTCGTCGACGACCAGCAGGATCCGTCGACCGGCGAGCCGCGTACGCAGCAGCGCCGCGCGCTCGTCCGGACCGGCGGGCAGCGCCGACCCGTCGACCCCGAAGGCCCGCAGCAGGCGCGCCAGCGCCTCGGCCGGGCCGGGGCGCTCGCCGCCGACGTCACCGAGCCGGATGAACAGCTGGCCGTCCGGGAACCGGGGGGCGAATCGGTGCGCCGCGTGCACGGCCAGCGCCGTCTTCCCGATCCCCGGGGGCCCGGAGACGGCGACCAGCCGGCCAGCGGCCACCGGGTCCAGCGCGGCGTCGATGGCGGCCAGCTCGTCGGACCGGTCGACGAAGTCGGGAAGGTCGGCCGGCAGGTGCCGCAGCGGCGTCCACCCGGTGTCCGGCGCCGCAGGCAGGTCGTCGCGCGGGCCCGGCCCGCTGGGCTTGGGGCGGTTCGCCCGTCTGGCCCAGAAGAGCGTGCGGCCAGTCTGCGTGAACGTCTCCCGGTCGTCGCCGGTCAGCTTCAGTGCGTCGGCGAGCTGGTCGACGGAACGGGGACGCGGGCTACGACGGCGTCCGCGTTCCATCTCGCCGATGGAACGCGTGCTGGCGCCGGCCTGCGCGGCGAGTGCCTCCGCGTCTCCGGTGTCGGGGACGTTCAGTTCGCGGTTCTCGTCGCTCATCTCGTCGGCGAGCCGGGCCAGGGCGGGCCCGCGGAGGTTGGCGGCGCGGGCCGCGACGATCCCGAGCGCCAGTGGTAGTCGTGCGGACGCGGTGATCAGCCGGTCCACCGCGGGTCCCTCGACCTCCACCACCGCCCGGCCCAGTCGAGCGGCCAGCATGCGCTCGGCTTCCTCCCTGGTGAAGACGTCCAGGACGATCGGCACCGCCCCCTCGCTGGCGACCAGGCCGGTGAGGTGGTTGCGGCTGGTGATCAGGGCCATGCAGCCGGGCGCGCCGGGCAGCAGCGGGCGCACCTGCTCGGTGTCGACGGCGTCGTCCAGGACGATCAGCACCCGACGGCCAGCCAGTAGGCTCCGGTAGAGCCCGATCTGTGCCTCGAGGTCGCCCGGAATCTGCTCCGCCGGGACCTCGAGGCCGTCCAGTAGCCGTCGTACCGCCTCGTGAGCGCTCATCGCCGCGCCGGGTCCCTGGCAGCCGCGGAGATCCAGGTAGAGCTGCCCGTCGGGAAACCGCTTGGCGACCCGGTGGGCCCAGTGCACCGCCAGGGTGGTCTTGCCGGTCCCGGCACCGCCGACGGCGGTGGCGACCACCGCTCGGGGATGATCATCGGAGGCGTCCGCGAGGGCGGCGTCCAGCCGGGCGAGCTGGTCGGTGCGGCCGGTGAAGCCGCGGATGTCGACGGGCAGTTGAAACGGCACGTGCCGGTTCCGCAATCGGGTCCCGACCGCCGGTGGGGCCGCGTCGAGGTCGGGGTCAGCGGTCAGGATGCTGCGTTCGAGCCGCTGTAGCGCGGGTGACGGGTCGACGCCGAGTTCCTCGATCAGGATGCGACGCCCCTCCCGGTACGACCGCAGGGCGTCGGCCTGCCGGCCGGACCGGTACAGCGCGAGCATCTGCAGGCGGCGCAGACCTTCCCGGAGCGGGTTGTCCACGACCAGCGCGTTCAGTTCGGCCGTCACCGAGGCGTACGCGCCCACGGCCAGGTCGGCCTCGAGCCGCTCCTCCAGCACCGTCCAGCGTTCCTCGGTGAGCCGCGCGATCGTCTCCTGAAGGGCCGCCAGCGACGTCAGATCCGCGAACGCCGGCCCCCGCCACTGTCGGAGCGCCTCGGCCAGCAGGTGACGACCCTGGTCCAGCTCACCGGTCCCGACCGCCTGCCGGCCCCTGCCGGCCAGTTCCTGGAAGGCGTCGGCGTCCAGCTCACCGGGGAGGACGGTCAAGGCGTACCCGTGCGGATGGCGTACCACGCGCTGGCCCTGCAACAGCCGGCGGAGCTGGTGCACGTAGAGGTGCAGGTTCTTCTGGGCCGATCTGGGTGGATCCTCCTCCCAGACCGCGTCGATCAGATGTGCCGCCGAGACCGGTTCGTTCGGTTGGCACAGCATCGTGGCCAACAGCGACCGTACCTTGAACGCTCCTAGTGGTAGTGGCCCCGCATCCTCGATGGATACCGACAACTGCCCCAGTATGCCGAACCTCATGATCACGCCCCCGTGTCGGTTCGACTGTAATCCGTCTATGTCTTCCCCCGCAATCGGCTGCTGAACAGGGGCTTTACCGGAGCCATACCCGCGCCATACCGGTGTCGGTCAACCTTCAACCACTCCACGGTCGATGAGGGCCCGGTCACCGGTGACCCAGAAATCGCGATCCCTCATCGCCGCGGCGTTTCCGGCCGATGGCCCTGTCGGCCGGACGAGAGATGGAGAGGAGACACCATGGCCGTCATCCGTAAGACCGCCCTTCGGGTCGGCACCGCGCTGAAGATCGTTCAGCCCCTCCCGGCCCCGCACTACTGGCCGTGATCGAGTAACAGCAGTGACGGGTGGAGGGCGCGAGGGCCCTCCACCCGCTGCCGGTCGACGAAGGGAGACGACGTGCCTACAGCGGTACCGCCTGGTCCGACCTCGGCGGTGGACGTCCACCTCGCCTTCGAGGAGGACCGGATGGGTTATCTGCGGGACCTCGCCGAGAGGTACGGGGACGTCGTCCGTGTCGGTGAGCGCGCCTGGCTGGTCAACGATCCGGGTGCCGCGCGCCACGTCCTCCAGACCACCGGCACCGAGTTCACCACCGTGAGCGACTTCCTCGGTCGCTCGGTGCCGGCCCGCCGGTACGACAGTCACCACCAAGCGGCGATCAACGGTGTGCACGCGCTGCTCGCGCGCTGGGCGACGGCTCCCCGGCTGAGCCGGATCCAGGAGCACGTCCGGCGACTCCTGCCCGCCGGGGAGGGGATCCTCGATCCGCTGCCGCTGGGCCGCCGGATCGGCGTCGCCCTGGCCACCGAGGCCTGCCTCGGCCAGCCGGACCCGAAAGTGGAGCAGGACAGCGTACGTCTCCTCGACACGCTGCTGCCCAAGCTGAGTTCCCCGTGGTTGTTGCCGGGCTGGGTCCCGACGCCGCGCAACCTGCGTCTGGCCCGCCGGGACGCGACGCTGACCCGGCGGTTCACCAAGGTGCCCACTGCGCCGGACGCGTGGGGTCAGGACACCATCCGCACCCTGCTGCGTCGACGCTCCCCGGCCGAACTGGGTTTCAGCACCGCGACGGACACCTGGATCAAGAAGTTGCTCCTCGCCTCCCAGGAGCCCACCGGCGCCGCCCCGGCCTGGGCTCTGCACCGGATGCTCACCGCCCCGGAGTGGCTGGCCCGGGTCGAGTCCGAGGTGGCCGACGTGGATCCGCTGGGCGCTGAGCTGACCGACCCGCTGCGGCAGCTCCCCGTCACGAGCGCGGTGGTGTTCGAATCGCTCCGGTTGCACCCGCCCACCTGGCTGATCAGCCGGCGGGTCCTGGTCGAGACGGACCTCTGCGGCTTCCCGGCGAGCCCAGGGCAGATCATCTACCTGAGCCCCTGGCTGTTGCACCAGAACGCCGAGGCCTACCCCGACCCGCTCGCCTTCCGGCCCGATCGCTGGCTCGACCCGCAGCAGCGGAAGCGGTCGCAGCAGGGCTACTTCGCCTTCAGTCGGGGGCCGCACAGCTGCCCCGGTCGGCTGCCGAGCCTGGCACTGACCGTCTGTCTGGTCGGCGCTCTGGTGCGGCGGTACGAGCTGACGTCCGACGGCGGGCAGGTGGGCACCGACGCCCGCCGGTCGATGTTGCCGGTCGGCGTGCGCCTGCGCATCCGCCCCCGACCGGCGACACCCCCGGCCGACCAGACTGCCGGTACCCGCCGGTCGAGGGGCGACCGGTGACCGCGGCGGTGCAGGTCGAGGAGCTGGTCAAGCGCTATCCGAAGCAGGACCGGAACGCCGTCGACGGCTTGAGCTTCACCGTGAAACCGGGTGAGATCTTCGGCCTGCTCGGGCCGAACGGTGCCGGCAAGTCCACCACCATCGGGGTGCTCACCACGCGGATCCGACTCACCGCTGGTGACGTACGGGTCGCCGGGGTGGACGTGATGCGCGATCCGGTCGCCGCTCGCCGTCGGATCGCGGTCGTTCCCCAACAGGCCAACCTCGACCGGGAACTCACCCCACGGCAGAACCTGACATTCCACGCCGCGTACCACGGTGTCCCGAGGATTCGCCGGGACGAGCTGGTCGGCGGCCTGCTCACGCAGTTCGGGCTCGCCGCGCAGGCGGATGCGAAGCTCGACTGGTACTCGGGCGGGATGGCACAGCGCCTCATGATCGCCCGGGCGATGATGCACGAACCGGCCGTACTGTTCCTCGACGAGCCGACGACGGGCCTGGATCCGCAGGCCCGGCTGTTCCTCTGGGAGCGGGTACGCGAGTTGCGTGCCCGAGGGGTGACGATCGTGCTCACCACGCATGACCTGGAGGAGGCCTCGGTAATGGCCGACCGGGTGGGAATCGTGGACCACGGCCGGATGGTCGCCATGGACACGCCCGCCGGATTGACCCGCGGCCTCGCGGGACGCTCGGTGCTCGACGTGACGATGACCTTGGCGGACGGCGACGAGATGACCGGGGTGGTGGTGGCGCTGCAGACCGTGGTGGGGGTGGACCGGGCGGAACCACTCGACTCCACGTCGGTACGGCTGGCTCTCACGAACGAGCCGGAGACCCTGATCGGTCCGGTGGTCACGCTGCTGGCGGGCCGGTCCGCCACGGTCACCGCGCTACGCAGCGGCGCGCCGACCCTGGAGGACGTCTTCCTGCACCTGACCGGGGATGAGCTTCGATGAGCGGACCCTCGGTCGAGGTGGTTGCGGGCGGGGTCGCCGCGAGGCGGGCCTTCCTCGCGATCCTCTGGCGGGACATCTTCGTCACCGGCAAGGAACTCGGCTACTTTCTCTCCCAGGTGACCATCCAACCGTTGTTCATGCTCCTGGTCTTCGGCAAGGTGCTCAACGCCGGCGGTTATGTCAGTGACGAATACTCGCGGCTGTTCCTGCCCGGGGTGATCGCTCTGACCGCCTTCGTGACCGCGCTGCAGACCGTCGCGCTTCCGCTGGTGATGGAGCTGAGCTACACCAAGGAGATCGAGGACCGGCTGCTGGCACCGCTGCCGACGTATCTGGTGGCGGTCGAGAAGATGGTGATCGCGGTACTCCGCTCACTGGTCGCGGCCGGGCTGATGTTCCCGGTCGGCGCGCTGGTTCTCGGGTCGCTGCCCTGGCACGTCGAGCGCCTGCCGCTGCTGCTGGTCAGCCTGGTACTCGCCGGCTGGATCGGCGCGGCGCTCGGGCTCGCCCTCGCGACCACCGTTCCGCCGGCCAAGGTGAACATGGTCTTCGCGATGATCCTCACCCCGATCATGTTCACCGGGGCCACGCAGTACCCCTGGCAGTCGCTGGACTCGATAGCGTGGTTCAAGGTGCTGACCGCCATCAATCCCCTCACGTACGCGTCCGAGGCGGTTCGGGGCGCCATGGTGCCGCACGTGCCGCACATTCCTCCGTGGCTGTGCCTGCTGGTCCTGGTCGGCGCCGGAACGGCACTCTCAGCCGTGGGCGTACGCGGCTTCCTGCGTCGTACCATCCACTGACCGGAGTCTCCGCGCGTCGACGGATGTTGCCGCCGGAATGGCGCGGTGCGCCGGCACCCAGAAATGTTCATCCTGCCGCCAGCCCTCGACCAACTGCCGGACAGCGGGCGCGGTTCTGCTGTCGTCGATCCTCTCGACGACAGGAGACGGCCTTGCGACGTACCCTTTCCGCGCTCGGTGTTGCCGGCGCGCTGCTGGCGGCGGCGGTGGCGGTGCCCACCGCGGCGGCGGCCCGCGACGACCACCGGCCCGAGCGCGACCGGGCCACCCAACGCCCGATCGTGATCGCCCACCGTGGTGCCAGCGGATACCGGCCCGAGCACACGCTGGAGGCGTACCGGCTGGCGATCCGGCAGGGCGCCGACTACATCGAGCCGGACCTGGTGGCCACCCGGGACGGCGTCCTGGTGGCCCGGCACGAGAACGAGATCAGCGGTACGACCGATGTCGCCGCCCGGCCGGAGTTCGCCGCCCGACGGACCACGAAGACCATCGACGGGGTGTCCGTCACCGGTTGGTTCACCGAGGACTTCACCCTGGCCGAGCTGAAGACGTTGCGCGCCAAGGAGCGGTTGCCGCAGGTCCGGGTGGCGAACACGGCGTTCGACGGGCGGTTCGAGGTGCCCACCTTCCAGGAGGTGGTCGACCTGGCCCGGACCGAGGGCCGGTCCCGCGGGCGGGTCATCGGCGTCTACCCGGAGACCAAGCACCCGACCTACTTCGCCTCGATCGGGCTGCCGCTGGAGGAGCCGCTGGTCGAGGTGCTGCGCCGCAACCGGCTGACCCACCGCTCCGCGCCGGTGGTCATCCAGTCCTTCGAGACCGGGAACCTGCGCAAGCTGAACCGGATCGTCGACGTGAAGCTCGCCCAGCTGCTCGACGCCACCGGCCGCCCGTACGATTTCGCCGCCACCGGTGACGGTCGTACCTACGCCGACCTGGCCACGCCGGCCGGACTGAAGTGGATCGCCGGGTACGCCGACGGCATCGGCGCGAACAAGAACCTGATCGTGCCCCGGGACGCCACCGGCAAGCTGGCCGCGCCGACCACCCTGGTCCGGGACGCGCACCGGGAGAAGCTGACCGTGCACGCCTGGACCTTCCGGGCGGAGAACCAGTTCCTGCCCGCCGACTTCCGGATCGGCGCCGACCCGAACGCCCGGGGCGACGTCCAGGCCGAGTACGAACTGTTCTTCGGCCTCGGCGTGGACGGCGTCTT
Source organism: Micromonospora endolithica (assembly GCF_003626595.1). Taxonomy (GTDB): domain Bacteria; phylum Actinomycetota; class Actinomycetes; order Mycobacteriales; family Micromonosporaceae; genus Micromonospora; species Micromonospora endolithica. The sequence goes on from NZ_RBAK01000007.1 coordinate 80,951, forward strand.
CAGCGACCACCCGGACACCGCCGTCGCCGCCCGCGCGGGGCTGCCGCGCCGCTGACCGTCACCCTCCTCCTCGGGTACGCGGGGCGTCCGGCCGGTCCGGGCGCCCCGCGTCGCCGTTCCCGTCCGCGAGCGGGTCGGCCCGACGGGTGCCGATCACGCTCGATCCACGAAACAGTGCTCTCGGTCGGCCCGGGAGGCCACTACTTCGTGGATCGAGCGTGATCATGTGGCGCAGCAGTGGGACCGAGGTGCGCAGTGTCCGCCGACGTCAGGTGGCGGGCCGCTCGGCCACGTAGGTGCCCCGACCCGGCTGGCCGGTGATCAGCTCCCGATCGTGCAGCAGCGACAGCGCCCGGGAGGCGGTGTTCATGTGCACCTGATAGGACTCGGCGAGTTCCCGGGTGGACGGAAGCTTGTCACCCGGTTTGAGTTCACCGCTTCTGATTCTGCTGGCGAGGTCGTTCGCGATTCGTCGGTACGGTGGTTCAGCTGTAGGCATGGGTGACTCCGGTCGGTTCGGCGTCTCCGATCATGCCGGCCCTACACCAGTAACTGCAACAGGTAGTCGTGTCGCGACGCGAGGGGTCGACCTACACAAGCATTTTGTGTAACCTGCTGGGTGTCCGGCTCCGGTTGGTTCGGCAGACCTCGGGGGCGGACACCACGGTTGGCTGCGGAGCCGTACCGCCAGTGCGGGCTGCGGTTCCGGAGCCGGCGGTCCGGTCCGCCTCCCGGTCTGCGGGCCGGGCCGCCTTCCCACGCACATCCGACCCGGAGGTGACCGACGCGCAGCGTGCTCGCCCTGTTCCGCCGCCGGACGCCGCACCGCCCGGACCGTCCGCCCAGTGTCGGCTGGCACCGCTCCGCGTCCGGTCCTCCGCTGACCGCCGGCCAGATTCGCGGGCGGCGGTTCTCCCCGGCGCGACGTGGGCTCGACCCGGCCGAGGTGTACGCCTTCCTGCACCGGGTGGCCGGCGAACTGGCCGCCACCCGTCGTGACCTCGTCACGGTGACCGAGGAGAACGTACGGATCAAACGGGCGCCGCGGAGCTGGCAGGCCCGGTTCGCGCCGGGGGCGCGGCGGTGACCCGCGAGCGGTTCGTGGTGCACGTGCCGGTGCTCGCCACCGACCTGGCCGCCGCGAAGCGCTTCGCCCGGACGATCACCCGTTCGCTCGGTGTCCTGCCCGACGTCGACCCGGCGGAGACGACCGTCTCCGAGGAGGACGCGCAGGGCGTACGTCATCGGGTCTTCTGCGACGCCCGGCTCGACGGCGCCGGCCGCTGCGCGCGTCCGGACGACCACGACGGCCCCTGTGTCCCGCCCCGGCGGTGACTTACCCCCGGCCCAGGCCGGGTCAAGGTCATGCTCGATCCGGGAAAGAGTGGCCTCGGCGGACCCGGGATGCCACTACTTCAGGGATCGAGCGTGATCATGGCGGACGCGCGGCGGTGGCGGAGGGCGACACACGGTCGTGTCCGGCGGTGGCGGTGGAGGCCATCGCCCCCGTACGCCGTCACGGCCGGGCGCGAGCGGTTGTAACGGCGCGCCACCCCACCCCGATTACTTGTGTGTTTCAGCCACATAGCCCGTGCGTGACGTCACTTCTAGCGTGAGCCGACAAATGAGTTCCCTTCCTCCGAGTCCTCACGTGGAGTCGCAATGACGGTCCGCACGACGCGGCGGGTGTTCCTCTCCGCCGCCACGATGATGGCCGCGGCGCTCGCCGCCACGGCCTGTGGCAGCCCGCAGGAAACCGCCTCCGGCGGCGGCGACAGCGCCGCGCCGGTCAAGGTTGGCCTGGTGTACTCCCAGTCGGGAGCGCTGGCCAGCTACGGCAAGCAGTACATCGAGGGGTTCAAGGCCGGTCTGGACTTCGCCACCGACGGCACCAACAAGGTGGGCGAGCGGACCATCGAGCTGACCGAGGTCGACGACGCCGGCGACCCGGCGAAGGCGGTCTCCGCGGCCAAGGACCTGATCGGCAAGGGAAACAAGATCATCGCCGGCTCGACGGCCTCCGGCGTGGCCCTCCAGGTCGCCCCGATCGCCGCGCAGAACAAGGTGCTCTTCATCTCCGGCCCGGCCGCCACCGACGGCGTGACCGGTGCCAACAAGTACACGTTCCGGTCCGGGCGGCAGTCGTACCAGGACGTGGTGACCGCCAAGTCGTTCATCGGCGACCCGGCCGGCAAGAAGGTCGTCGTGTTCGCCCAGGACGGCGCCTTCGGTGACGCCAACGAGGCGGCCGTGAAGAACGTCATCGGCGGTGCCGGCGCGACCGTCAGCAGTGTCCGGGCCCCGGCCAGCGCCACCGAGTTCACCCCGTTCGCCAGCCAGATCAAGGCCGCCAAGCCGGACCTGCTCTTCGTGGCCTGGGCCGGCACCACCGCCCCGGCGATGTGGCAGACCCTCGACCAGCAGGGCGTACTCACCTCCACCACGGTCGTCACCGGGCTGGACATCCGCGCCTCGTGGCCGACCTTCGGCGCCGCCGGCAGCAAGATCTCCTTCCTGTCGCACTACTTCGACGGGGCCAGCGACACCGAGGCTGCCAAGGCTGCCAAGGCCAAGATCCCGGGCGGCACGCTCGACCTGTTCCACCCGGACGGCTTCGCCGCCGCCCAGATGGTCGTCCGCGCCGCGCAGGAGGGCGGCGACGACGTGGAGAAGATGATCACCGCCCTGGAGGGCTGGAGCTTCGACGGGGTCAAGGGCAAGATGACCATCCGCAAGGAGGACCACGCCCTGCTCCAGCCGATGTTCCAGGCCACGCTCTCGGGCAGCGGCCAGGCGTTCACCGCCACCGCGCAGAAGAGCCTGACCGGTGACGAGACCGCGCCGCCGGCCGTGGCGATGAAGGGCTGACCCGAATGCTCGCCACCCGCGGTCTGACCTGGCGGATCGGTGAGGTCGCCATCGTCGACAGCGTCTACCTCGACCTGGCGCCCGGGGAGTTCCTCGGCGTCATCGGTCCCAACGGCGCCGGCAAGACCTCACTGTTCAACCTGATCACCGGCCTGCGCCGGGCCACCGAGGGCCGGGTCACCCTGGACGGGAAGGACATCAGCGCCCTTCCGCCGCACCGGCGGGCCCGGCTCGGGCTGGGCCGCACCTTCCAGGCGTCCTCGGTCTTCGGCTCGCTCAGCGTGCGGGAGAACGTCCGGCTCGCCGTGCAGGCGTACCGCGGGGGTTCGATGAAGCTGTGGCGGCGGGCGGCGGCCGACCGGGAGGTCGCCGCCGCCGCCGACGCGGCGCTCGACCGGGTCGGCCTCGCCCACCGGGGTACGGCGCTCGCCGGCACCCTCGCCCACGGCGAGAAGCGCAAGCTGGAGATCGCCCTGCTGCTCGCCGGTGAACCCCGGGTCATGCTGCTCGACGAGCCGATGGCCGGGGTCAGCGCCGAGGACGTGCCCGAACTGGTCCGGGTGATCCGCTCGCTGACCGGTGACAGCGGCCGGTCGGTGCTGATGGTGGAACACCACATGGACGTGATTCTCGAACTGGCCGACCGGATCGCCGTGATGCACCACGGCGCCCTGCTGGCCTGCGACACCCCGGAGACGGTGATGGCCAACCCGACGGTGCAAGAGGCCTACCTGGGGGAGTCCCTATGACCACCGAGCCGGTACTCAGTGTGGAGGACCTGTCGGTCCGCATCGCCGGACTGCACATCCTCCAGGGGGTGTCCTTCACGGTCGCCCCGACCGGCGTCACCGTGCTGCTCGGGCGCAACGGCGTCGGCAAGACCACCACCCTGCGCGCGGTGCTCGGGCTCACCCCCACCGGCGGCGAGGTCCGCGGGTCCATCCGGATGGGCGCGCAGACCCTGCTCGCCCGCCCCACCCACCGGCTGGTCCGCGACGGGCTCGGCTACGTGCCGGAGGACCGGTGCGTGTTCGCCGGGCTCACCGTCGCGGAGAACCTGCGGCTCGCCGAACGGCGGGGCACCACCCCGGCGTACGACAAGGTCTTCGCGCTCTTCCCGGAGCTGGACCGGCGCGGACGGCAACGGGCGGGCTCGCTCTCCGGCGGCCAGCAGCAGATGCTGGCGATCGGCCGGGTGCTGCTCAACGACAACCGGCTGCTGCTGGTCGACGAGCCCACCAAGGGGCTCGCGCCGAAGGTGGTGACCGAGGTGGCCGAGGTGCTGGAACGGGTCGCCGAGTCGGTGCCGGTGCTGCTGGTCGAGCAGAACCTGGCCGTGGTGCGGCGGCTGGCCCGCGACGCCGTGGTGCTGGCCGCCGGCCGGGTGGCCTGGACCGGCGACGCGCGGGAACTCCTCCTGGAGACCGCGCTGACCAGGTCCCTGCTGGGCGTCGGCTCCGCCGACGGACATCACCACGAGGCCGCGCCGGCCGCCGCCGCGCGGGAGGACGGGCACTGATGGACACCGTGATCCTGTTGACGCTGACCGGGCTCGGCCTGTCGGCGCTGTACTTCCTGGTCGCCTCCGGCCTGTCCCTGGTCTTCGGCCTCGCCGACGTGCTGAACTTCGCGCATGGGCTGTTCCTCGGCGTCGGCGCGTACGCGACCTGGTGGGCGGCGGGCAACCTGCCCGGCGCCGGTGGGGACGGGTTCGGCTTCGTGCTGGCGGTCGCCTTCGGCGTGCTCGCCGGCACGCTGGTCGCCATACTCGTCGAGCTGGTGCTGATCCGGCCGCTCTACTCCCGCACCATCGAGCAGGTGCTGGTCACCGTCGGCCTGTCGCTGGCCGGGGTGGCGCTGCTCCAGGCCACCTGGGGCGCCGACCCGCGGACCTTCCCCCGTCCCGACTGGACCCGCGAGGTCACCTCGGTGCTCGGCGCGAACGTGCCCAACGGCGGCCTGCTGCTGATCATCGCCGCGGTGGTGGTGCTCGCCGCCATCCTGTCGTTCCTCCGCTGGACCCGCTACGGCCTGGTGATCCGGGCCGGGGTGGAGAACCGGGAGATGGTCACCGCGCTGGGCATCGACGTCCGCAAGGCGTTCACCCTGGTCTTCGCGATCGGTGGGGCCGCCGCCGCGCTGGCCGGCGCGCTCGGCAGCGTCTACTTCGGCACCGTCTCGCCCGGCCAGGGCGGCTCGTTGCTGATCTTCGCGTTCATCGTGGTGGTCATCGGCGGGATGGGCTCGGTCGTCGGGTCCGCGTACGCGGCGGTCGCGGTGGGGCTGCTGCAACAGTTCGTCAACTACTACGGCACCTCCGGGCTGGGCGACATCTGCGTGGTCGGGCTGCTCGCCGTGGTGCTGCTGCTGCGCCCGCAGGGCATCGCCGGAAAGGTGGCAACGGCATGACCGAGGTCAAGAGCCCCGAGGTTCCCGCACCCCCGGCGGCGGTGCCGTCCGAGCTGACGCCGACCGGTGGGCGGTGGGGGCGGCTGCGCCCCTTCCTGCCGCTGGTGGCGCTCGCGGTGGCGCTGATCCTGCCGTACTCGACGCTGGAACTGCACGGCATCTTCGAGGGCCCGCTGAACTCGCCCGGCACCCTGCAACTGCTCGCCGTGTGCCTGGTCTTCGGCGGGCTGGCCGCCGGCTACGACCTGCTGTTCGGCCGGACCGGCATGCTCTCCTTCGGGCACGCGCTCTATTTCGCCGCCGGGGTGTACGGCACCGACATCCTGGTCACCAAGGCCGGCCTGCCGCTGTGGCAGGCCGCGATCCTCACCATCACCGGCGGCACGATCCTCGCCGCCCTGCTCGGGGCGATCGCCCTGCGTACGGTGGGAATCGCCTTCGCCATGGTGACGCTCGCCTTCGCCCAGGTCGGCGCGATCCTGGTGGCCCGGGACTTCGGCGGGCTCACCGGCGGCGAGGAGGGACTGCCGCTGGACGTCTCCGGACTGCCGCAGGGGCTGGTCGGGGTGAGCAACACGGTCAACCTGTACTGGCTGGCCCTGGCGTACCTGGTCGTGGTGGTCCTCGTGGTGCACCGGGTGTCCGGCTCGCCGACCGGGCGGGTGCTCGCCGGGCTGCGCGACGACGAGCGGCGGATCGGGGTGCTGGGCCTCGACCCCTACCGGTTCAAGCTGGTGGCGTTCACCCTGGCCGGTGGACTCGCGGCGGGCGGCGGGGTGGTCTACACCCTGATCGTCGGTGGCGCCTCACCGCACATCACCTCCAGTGAGCTGACCCTGTCGCTGCTGGTCATGGTGGTGCTCGGCGGGCCGGGCACCCGGTGGGGGCCGGTCCTCGGCGGCATCCTCTACATGTACCTGGACCACCGGCTGGTCGCCTTCGGCACCAGCGACGCGGTGGACGCCCTGCCGGCGTTCCTCAGCCGCCCGCTGTCCCAGCCGCTGTTCGTGCTCGGCACGGTGTTCATCCTGGCCGTGTACTTCTTCCCCGGCGGCCTGGCCAGCCTGGCCCCCCGACTGGCCCTGCTCCGCCACTCCCTCCGCACCCCCCGCCGAAACGGCTGACGGGTCGATCATGAGGTTGGCGGGGTGACACAACGGCGTGTCGCCCCGCTAACCTCATGATCGACGGCTATCAGGGGGAGGGCACCATGAGCGACCGGCTGGCGGTGATCAGTGGGGGCGGGACCGGGATCGGGGCGGCCGTCGCGCGGGGACTGGTGGCCGACGGGTTCGACGTGCTCGTGGTCGGGCGTCGGGAGGACGTTCTCACCGACGCCGCCGCGCGGATCTCGTTCGAGTGCGGGCGGGCCGGCGCGGTACGGCCGGTGGTCGCCGACCTGACCGACCCGGATCAGGTGGAGCGGGTGGTCGACGCGGTCCGGGACCGGTCGGTGGACGCCCTGGTGAACAACGCCGGCGGTTACCGGGGCGGGGACACCGCCACGCTGGCCGGCACCGCGGCGCACTGGCGGGCCAACCTGGACGCCAACGTGCTCACCGCCGTCCTGCTCACCGAGGCGCTGCGGCCGGCCCTGCGCCGCCCCGGCGGCCGGGTGGTCCTGGTCAGCTCCATCGCGGCCCAGCGGGGCGGCGGCGGGGCGTACTCGGCGGCGAAGGCGGCACTGCACGGCTGGGCGTACGACCTGGCGGCGCAGCTGGGACCGGACCAGGTCACGGTCAACGTGGTCAGCCCCGGCTACGTCGCCGACACCGAGTTCTTCGGCGACCGGATGACCCCGGACGGCCACGCCAAGCGGGTGGCGGCCACCCTGGTCGGCCGGGCCGGCACGCCCGACGACGTCACCGCGGCGGTGCGGTACCTGGTCGGCCCGGACGCCGGCTACGTCACCGGTCAGGTGCTCGGGGTCAACGGCGGGTCGGTCCTCGGCCGCTGACCTCGGCCACCGGGGAGCCGGCCACCGCGCGGACGACGGCGGGGTCGCGACCCTCGGTACGGTCGCGACCCCGGTGCGGCGTCGTCCGTCAGCCGTTCAACATCTCGTACGCCGTGGCCGGCGCCGCCTGCGCCTCGCTGCCGGCCGGCGCGGCGAGCTTCGGGGCGGTGCCGAAGTCGTAGTACTTGACGGAGTACGTGACGGCCTTCTTCTTACCCGCCGCCGGGATCTTCAGGGCGAGCGTGGCCAGGTTCCCGTCCGGCCCGATCGTGGCGGTGAACGGGATCGCCCTGGCCTTGTCGCCGAGCGCGGCCTCGTCCACCTCCAACGCCTCCTTCATGTCCGGGTCGGCGGTCACGTCGACGGTGCCGGCGTACGAACCGTCCGGCTGCTGGGTGACGCCGGAGGCGTTCTCGATGATGACCCCGGCGTTGCCCGGGTCCGGGCCCTCGTAACCGGGCACGCCCGCCGGGTCCTTGATCTTGGACTCGTCCAGCTCCATCCACTTCTTCGGCAGCTTGAGCTGGGCGGCCAGCTCGTCGGCGCCGACGAAGGCGACCTTCATCCAGGAGCGTTCCTCGATGACCCGGAACGACAGCTTCATGGTGAACTCCGGGTCGGTGTTCTTCTGGGTCACCGACAGCTCGGTCCCCTTCGCGGCCGGGTCGACCAGGCCGGAGATCGCGGCGCCCTCCTCGTCGGTGCCGCCGAACCGGAACGCCGGGTCCTTGTCGTCCGGTACCGACGCCAGCAGCGCCGCCTTCGGGTCCGCGCTGGGCGACGACGACGGCGACGGACCGGACGAGTCTTCCGCGCCGCCGCCGCTGCACCCGGCGAGCAGGGTGGTGGCCGCCAGTACGGCGGTCGCGCCGGTGGCGGCCCGCCGGAGCAGGCCCGCGGTGCCGATTCGCTGCGTCATTCGTTGATCTCTCTTCCAGACAGGGCTGTTGCCGACGTCGATCCTGACACGACCGCACCGCCGAACCACTGACGCTATGCCACCGCCCGCCCCCGCCATCCGGCGTGCGGGCCTCCGCTCCAGGTGGCGGTGTCGTCCGGCACTGGTAGAAATGCCGGATGGATGCGGATCGGACGGCGGTACGGGAGCGGGCCGAGGCGGTGCTGCGCCGGCTCGCCGGTGAGTCCGCCCGGCTGCGCGAGGACCAGTGGCGCGCGATCGAGGCGCTGGTGGTGGACCGGCGTCGGGTGCTCTGCGTCCAGCGCACCGGCTGGGGCAAGTCGGCGGTCTACTTCGTGGCCACCGCCCTGCTGCGCGACCGGGACTCCGGCGTCGACCTCGCGCGGCCGGAGGTCGCCGGGCCGACGGTGATCGTCTCGCCGCTGCTGGCACTGATGCGCAACCAGGTCGAGTCCGCCGCCCGGGCCGGCATCCGCGCCCGCACGATCAACTCCGCCAACCTCGACGAGTGGGACGAGATCACCGCCGAGATCCGGGCCGGCGCGGTGGACGTGCTGCTGATCTCCCCGGAACGCCTGAACAACCCGGACTTCCGGGACACGGTGCTGCCGCAGTTGGCCGCCACCACCGGGCTGCTGGTGGTCGACGAGGCGCACTGCGTCTCCGACTGGGGGCACGACTTCCGGCCGGACTACCGCCGGCTGCGGACCTTCCTGGGCCGGCTGCCCGAGGGCACCCCGGTCCTGGCCACCACGGCTACCGCCAACGCCCGGGTTACCGCCGACGTGGCCGAGCAGCTGGGCACCGAGCCGGTCGACCCGGCCGCGCGGCGACCGGACGTGCTGGTGCTGCGCGGCAGCCTGGACCGGGAGTCGCTGCGGCTGGGCGTGCTCGACCTGCCCGGCCCGGCGCACCGGCTGGCCTGGCTCGCCGACCACCTCGACGAGCTGCCCGGCTCCGGGATCGTCTACACGCTGACCGTGGCCGCCGCCGCGGAGACCACCGAGTTCCTCCGGTCCCGGGGCTACCCGGTCGCGGCCTACACCGGGCAGGCGGAGGACGCCGACCGGCGCGCCGCCGAGCAGGACCTGTTGGACAACAAGATCAAGGCGCTGGTGGCCACCAGCGCGCTGGGCATGGGCTTCGACAAGCCCGACCTCGGCTTCGTGGTGCACCTCGGCGCACCGCCGTCGCCGATCGCCTACTACCAGCAGGTCGGTCGGGCCGGCCGCGCCGTCGCGCACGCCGAGGTGCTGCTGCTGCCGGGTGTCGAGGACGCGGCGATCTGGCGCTACTTCGCCTCGCTGGCGTTCCCGCCCGAGGAACAGGTCCGGACCGTGCTCGCCGCCCTGCACACCGACCGGCCGCTCTCCACCCAGGCCCTCGAACCCATCGTCGACCTGCGCCGCGCCCGGCTGGAGCTGATGCTCAAGGTCCTCGACGTGGACGGGGCGGTCCGCCGGGTGCGCGGCGGATGGCTGGCCACCGGCGAGCCGTGGACCTACGACGAGGCCCGGCTGCGGCGTGTCGCCGCCGCGCGCACCGCCGAGCAGCAGGCCATGCGGGAGTACGCGACGACGCCCGGCTGTCGCCTCCGCTACCTGCGGGAGTGCCTGGACGACGCGGACGCGGCGGACTGCGGCCGGTGCGACCGGTGCGCCGACCCGCTCTTCCCGGCCGTGGTCTCCGACGCCGCGCTGACCGCCGCGCAGACCTTCCTCGGCCGGCCCGGTGTGCAGATCCCCCCGAAGAAGCTCTGGCCGACCGGCCTGGACGCGGTCGGCGTACCTCTCAAGGGCCGCATCGCGCCGACGGAGCAGGCGCTGCCCGGCCGCGCGGTCGGACGTCTGTCCGACCTCGGCTGGGGCGGCCGGCTGCGCGGCCTGGTCGGCCCGGAGGCGGTGGACGCGCCCGTGCCCGACGACGTGGTCGCCGCCGTGGTCGAGGTGCTGAAGGCGTGGGCGCACGGCGACGACCCGTGGCCGCGTCGCCCGGTGGGCGTGGTCGCGGTCGGCTCGCGGCACCGGCCGCGACTGGTCGGGTCGCTGGCCGAGCGGATCGCCACGGTCGGCCGGTTGCCGCTGCTCGGCCAGGTGACGCCGGCCGAGGGGCCCGGCGCCACCGGCCCACGGGGCAACAGCGCCCAGCGGGTACGCGCCCTGCACGGAGCCTTCACCGTGGCCGGGGAGTTGGCCGAGGCCGTCGGCGGGCTGGACGGGCCGGTGCTGCTCGTGGACGACCTGGTCGACTCGGGGTGGACGATGACGCTGGTCGCCCGGGAGCTGCGCCGGGCCGGCGCGCCGGACGTACTGCCGCTCGCCCTGGCGGTCGCCGGCTGACCGCGCCCGGCCGCCCCGGCTCGTCGGGCACGGCTGCGGACGGCGCAACCCGCGCGGGGTGCGGGAAAGTTCCCGGCCGGACCGGACTGCGACGCCCGCCACGCCGGATGGAGGCCGGGCCGGAGGCGTCCGGGTCGCCGGTAGCGTGGGGGCCATGACCGACCGGCCGCCCGCTGACCAGGTCTCCGCCGTGCCGGACCGGAGCACCCTGCGGCTGGCGCTGGTCGTCGGCGGGCTGGTCCTCGCCGTCCTGCTCGGCTTCGGCCTGGGCCGGATCAACGGCGGCGCGCCCGCCGTCGCGGGCGCGGAGAGCGCGCTGAGCGACCACCGCCACCCGGCCGGCACCGGCGCCCACGAGCACGGCGCCGACCAGGGCGTCGCGGCCGAGGCGCAGGGCCTGTCGGTGACCGGGGCCGGCTACACGCTGGTGCCGACCGACGTGGAGTTCACCGCCGGGCGCTCCGGCGAGCTGCGGTTCCAGGTGCGGGACGCGCAGCGCGGACCGGTCACCCGCTTCGCCGTCGTGCACGACGAGCCGATGCACCTGATCGTGGTACGCCGGGACCTGACCGGCTACCAGCACCTGCACCCGGACATGGCGGCCGACGGCACCTGGTCGGTGCCGCTGACCCTGCCGCAGCCCGGCGTCTGGCGGGCGTACGCGGACTTCACCGCCCTCGCCGACGACGGCCGGCAGACGGCCCTCACCCTCGGCGTGGACCTGGTGGTGCCCGGCGGATACGCGCCCCGGTCGCTGCCCGCCCCGGCCACCTCGACGACGGTGGACGGGATCACCGTGGAGCGCCGGGGCACCCCGGCGGTCGGCGTGTCGGTGCCGCTGACGTTCCGGTTCACCGGGGCGGACGGCGGCACCCCCACGCTGGAGCGGCACCTCGGCGCGTACGGGCATCTCGTCGCGCTGCGCGCCGGGGACCTCGGCTATCTGCACGTGCACCCGGAGCCGGAGCTGGTGGACGGGGTGCCGACGTTCTGGGTGACCGTGCCCGGCACCGGGCGGTACCGGCTCTTCCTGGACTTCAAGGTCGGTGGGACGGTGCGGACCGCCGAGTTCACCCTCGACGTGCCCTGAGGCGGGTCAGCCGGCCCGGCGGACCGGCCGGCGGGCGAGGTAGCGCAGCAGGTCGCGGATGTGGTGCTTCTCCTCGGCCGGCACGGTCGGGTCGGCGAGCCGTTGCAGGATCGCCCGCACGTCCGCCTCGACCGGTCCGTCGTCGCCGCGCCGCCGCGGTGACGGACCCGCGTCGGGCAGGCCGAGCGCGCGGAACGCCGCCGCGACCGGCAGGTCCAGCGCGGCGCAGAACCCCCGTACCTTGGCCAGTTCCGGGTAGTCCTGCCAGTCACCGGCGAGCCAGCGGAACACGGTGGACCGGCCGACCCCGGTGTGCGACGCCAGGTCGGTCACCGTCCAGCCGCGCTCCTCACGGGCGTCGTCTATCGCGCGTCGCACGAAGCGTGCGAACGCCACCTGCGGTGATGTCTCTGACGAAGCCATCCCAGCGGATCGTCCCTCCCGGGCGGCACCCGGCGGTGCGCATGTCGAGGGTAGTACGGGGTACGACGGTATCAATTGACTGATCGACCAGACTGTCCCGTCGGCGGGACGAACTGACGGAACATCGATAGGAACGCCGTGACCCGCGCGTTGACCGCCGCTTCTCCACTACACTCGCGGCTCGTCACGCACCGCACACGACCGACCGCGCAACCCCGTCGACGACGGGCCGGAGTTCGACAAGGAGCAGCATGGCCGCCCCCGACCGTCCGATGCCGCACCGCCCGGGTGCGGTGAGCCTCTTCTTCGTGGCCAAGGCCGGCGTCTTCGCCGCCGGTTTCTGGATCTGGCTGCTCGTCCTCGTGCTGCGCGGCGACACCGCCACCGGCCTGCACGTGCTGGTCGCCACCGGTGCGGTCACCACGACGCTGGTCGGAGTGGTGCTCGGTGCCCGGCTGGCGCTGCAACACGACGCGGCCGAGCGGCACGCCGAGTTCAAGCGGCTGCTCGTGGACATCTCCTGGAACGCGTTCGCCGCCGCCGGCAACGCCGAGAGCCCGGGGAAGGTCGTGCCGTTCCCCTCCGCCCCGGCGGAGTCCGAGCGGACGCTCACCGGCATTCCCGGCGACCGCCCCCGCAACGGGGATCGGCGTCGTTGATCAGCCCGCCAGCAGCGTCTGCAGGCGCGGGGTGACCCGCCACTGGTCGACGAGCGCGTCGTACTCGTCCCGCTGCGCGGGCGTCGCGTCCGCGCCGGTGTGCCGGGCGCGGATGAGCAGGTTGCGCGGGGTGTGCCGGGAGTCGACGAACTCCACCACCTCCGCCCGGTAGCCGTGCAGCCGTAGCTGCCCGGCCCGCAGCGCGTCGGTGAGGACGTCCGCGAAGCGCTCCCGCAGGATGCCCTGCCGGGTGAGCAGGTCGTACGGGGCCGGCGCGGGTCGGGCCCGCAGTTGGGCCGCCACGTCGTGGTGGCAGCACGGCGCGGCGAGTACCCAGCGGGCCTGCCAGCGCACCGCCCGGGCCAGGGCCTCGTCGGTGGCCGTGTCACAGGCGTGCAGCGCCAGCACCAGGTCCGGTGCGGGCTCGACCACCGCCTCGGCGATCGTGCCGGCCACGAAGCTCACCCGGTCGCCCCAGCCCAGCCGCTCGGCCAGCGCGGTGTTGCGCTGCCGCTGGTCCTCCCGGACGTCCACCCCGATCAGCTCGACGTCCAGCCCGCGCTGCGCCAGCCACCGGTACGCGGCGAAGGTCAGGTACGCGTTGCCGCAGCCCAGGTCCACCACCCGCAGCGGCCCGGTCAGCTCGTCCGGGAGGGTGGCCGCGAGGGCACGCAGGAACGCGTCGACCTGCCGCCGTTTGGCCGCCGAGCCGCCGATCTCGGCGAAGATCGGATCACCGGGGTCGAGCAGGTAGTCCTTCGCCCGGTCGTTCCCGGCGGGCTCCGGCGCGGGACGGACCGCGGCGGCACGGTGCACCTGCGCCGCACCGGACTTGGTGACCCGCAGTTGCAGCGTCGCGTCGGCGGTCTCCACGTGCCAGTTGCCGAACGGCTCGGCCAGCAGCGCGTCCACCGTCGCGTCCGCCTCCGGCCCCGGCGCGACATTGCGGGTGTGCGGGCGGACGCCGTCGGAGGTCGAGATCTGCAACCGGGGGCCGGCCTTCAACGCGACGGGCCGCAGTTCCGCCCGGACCACCGAGGGGCGCTGTCCCCGCCGTCGCCCGGCACCCACCGCCCGGGTCAGACCGGGAGCGAGCAGCAACGCCCGCACCTCGGCCAGCGCAGCCTCCAACGACTCCGGCACTCTTCTCCACCCTCCTGCCGTTCGCGCGCGTCTGGCGCGGGATCGTCCCGCGTTCGCCCGGGGTTCGCGTGGTGTCCGCCTCGGGCTGGTCTCGGCTGCCTCGCAACCGTCTCAGCCCCGCCTGCGCGCCACGACCCGGGCGGCATCCCTTCCTGGAACCCCCTTTGCTCTGCTTCAACCCACGCACCGGAGGCGTCCGTTGAAGCAGAGCAAAGGGGCCGCGCGGCAGGTGTCCTGCGCGCCGGCCACGTGCGAGTGGCCGGTTCGGCGCAGCCCTCCCGCACGGACGTCCCCCGCTCCGGCGAACCGGGGCGGGGGACGTCGTGGACGTTCGGGGTCAGTCGGCGCTGGTGGCCTCGGCCGGCGTACCGGATGAGCCACCGCCACCACGACGGCGCCGGCGGCGGCGCGGCTTCGGCGCCTCGCCCTCGGCGGCGACGGTCGGGATGTCGCCGGCCTCGGCCGTGACCACCGTGGTCTGCTCGCCGGCGACCGGCTCGCCGGCCCGGCGACGCCGGCGGCGACGCGGTACCCGGGCGCCGTCCTCACCCTCGGCGTCGGCGGGCGCCTCGGCGTCCGGCCCGGCGCTGGTGGCGTCGTCCCGGCCCCGGCGGCGCTCGCGCCCGCGCCCGTCGCCCCGGCCCTCGCCACGCCCGTCGCCCCGGCCCTCACCGCGCCGGGCGCCGCGGCCCTCACCGCGCCGCGGCCGGCCACCCAGGTCCTCCTCGACCTCCGCGGACAGCCCGGCGCGGGTGCGCTCGGCGGTGGGCAGGGTGCCGGTCATCTCGGTGGAGATGCCCAGGTCGGTGTAGAGGTGCGGGGAGGTGTGGTAGGTCTCCAACGGCTCGGGCATGTCCAGGCCGAGGGTCTTGTCGATGATCCGCCAGCGGGGCATGTCGTCCCAGTCGACGAAGGTCACCGCGACCCCGGTCGCGCCCGCGCGGCCGGTGCGGCCGATCCGGTGGGTGTAGGTGTCCTGGTCCTCGGGGCAGTCGTAGTTGATGACGTGGGTGACACCACTGACGTCGATGCCCCGGGCCGCCACGTCGGTGGCGACCAGCGTGTCGATCTTGCCGGCCCGGAACGCGCGCAGTGCCCGCTCCCGGGCGCCCTGGCCCAGGTCACCGTGCACGGCGGCCACCGCGAAGCCGCGGAAGTCGAGGTCCTCGGCGACCCGGTCGGCGGCCCGCTTGGTGCGGGTGAAGATCATCGTCAGGCCCCGCCCCTCGGCCTGGAGGATGCGCGCCACGATCTCGATCTTGTTCATCGAGTGGGTGCGGTATGCCAGCTGCTGGGTCTGCGGCGACGGACCGGTCTCGGCGGTGTGCCCGGCGTGGATGGTCACCGGGCGGCGCAGGAAGCGCCGGGACAGCGTGACGATCGGGTCCGGCATGGTGGCCGAGAACAGCATCGTCTGCCGGTCCTCCGGCAGCATCGCCAGGATCTTCTCGACGTCGTCGAGGAAGCCCAGGTCGAGCATGCGGTCGGCCTCGTCGAGGACCAGCGCGCGCACCCGGTCGAGCCGCAGGTGCTTCTGCTTCTGCAGGTCCATCAGCCGGCCCGGGGTGCCGACCAGGATCTCCACGCCCTTGCGCAGGGCGTCGATCTGCGGCTCGTACGCCACCCCGCCGTAGATCGGCAGCACCCGCACGCCGCGCGTGCGGCCGGCGGCCTGGAGGTCCTTCGCGACCTGGATGCCCAGCTCGCGGGTGGGGACCACGACGAGTGCCTGCGGCACGCCGTCACTGCCCTCGGCGGGCGCGAACACCCGCTCCAGCAGCGGTACGCCGAAGCCGAGGGTCTTGCCGGTGCCGGTGGGGGCCTGGCCGATCAGGTCGGTGCCGCGCAGCGCGATCGGCAGGGCGTATTCCTGGATGGCGAAGGCCCGGGTGATGCCGGACGCGGCCAGCGCGTCCACGGTCTCCTGACGCGCGCCCAGCTCGGCGAACGTCGGGGCCTCCGGCCGCACCGGAGCGGTGGGGGCCAGTTCCTGGCCGTCCATGAGGTCTTGAGTCAGCTCGCTCATATGGATTTGGGGGTGCCTCTCGTGGGTGCGCCCCGTTGATCCTCAGGGCGCTGTCGGGTATGGCGCGGGCCACACGGTCGGCGGCAAGACTGCCGAGCCGGACCGGGCCGCACGCGCACCGCGGGGAACGTCGACCGGGTCGAACATCGGTCGGTGCCCACGGCAACTGCTCCAGTCTACCTGAACCCGCCGGTCAACGCCCCGATTCCCGATCGGGGTCCGTGTCCAGGGTCCGGCGTTGTGACCTGGGTCACTTTCATGCTCCGGTCCGGTTCGGCGGTAGCCTGCGCAGATGTCCGTCCCCACCCCGTCCGAACCCACCACCGACATCCCGCCCACGCACGCCGTGGTCGACCTGCTGGGCCTGGTGGCCCTCGGGGAGCTGCTCGCGTTCGAGCGGATGGCCGCCGACGCCCGACTCGCCCCCGACCTGCGCCGCCGGGCCGCCCTCGGTGAGATGGCCGCCGCCGAGATCGGCAACTACCGCCGGCTGGCCGCCCGGATCGCCGCGCTGGGTGCGCTGCCCGACGACGCCATGGCTCGCTACGTCACGCCGCTGCAGGCGTACCACGACTCGACCGAGCCGCGGGACTGGGCCGAGGCGGTCACCAAGGCGTACGTCGGGGACGGCATCACCGACGACTTCCTCCGGGAGATCGCCGGCGCCCTCGCCGAGCCGGACCGTCGGCTGGTGCTCGACGTGCTGCACGAGTCCCGGTACGCCGACTTCGCCGCCACCGAGATCCGGATCGCCGTCGAGGCGGACCCCCGGGTGGCCGACCGGCTGTCGATGTGGGCCCGGCGGCTGGTCGGCGAGGCGCTGTCCCAGGCCGGCCGGGTCGCCTCCGCGGACCGCGGGGCGCTCACCGCGCTGACCGGGCCGGGCGAGCAGGTGGACGTGCCGGGACTGTTCCGCCGGCTGACCGCGGCGCACACCGCGCGGATGGCCGCCGTCGGCCTGAACAACTGATGCCGGCGTACCGATGGGGCCGGTGCGGTGCACCAGCCCCGCCGGTACGCGCGGGACGTCAGCGGACGGTGAAACCGACCGCCCGCGGGGACGCCTCGGCGATCTCCACGTACGCCACCTTGTCGACCGGCACGATGATCCGCCGGCCCTTCTCGTCGGTGAGGGAGAGCGTCCCGCTGCCGTTGGCGAAGGCGTCGGTCACGGCCTGCTCGATCTCGGCCGGCGACTGCGCGCTCTCCAGAACCAGCTCGCGCGGCGCGTACTGCACGCCGATCTTGACCTCCACGCTGCCTCCTCAACTGGGGCGAATGAGCCGCCCTGCGAAGGCTATCCGATCACCGGGGCGGCGGTCAGGCTGACTCACCCTGGAGGGGGAAGCTCGCGATGCCTCGCCAGGAGAGCGCCGCCACCAGTGCCTCGGCCTCGGCCTTCGGCACCTGCCGCCCGCCCGCGAGCCAGAACTGCGCCGCCGTCTCGGCCGCGCCGACCAGCCCGGAGGCGAGCAACTCGGCGTGTGCCCGGCTGACGCCGGTGTCCGAGATGATGGTGTCGGTGATCGCCGCGATGCAGCCCTGCTCGACCCGCTCGACGCGCTGCCGCACCGCCGGGTCGTTGCGCAGGTCGGACTCGAAGACCAGGCGGAACGCCTCGCTCTCGTGGTCGACGAAGTCGAAGTACGCCCGCACCGACGCGCCGACCCGCTCCTTGTTGTCGTCGGTCTCCCGCATCGCGTCGTGCACCTTCGCCACGATCGCGTCGCAGTGCGTGTCGAGCAGCGCCAGGTAGAGCTCCATCTTGCCCGGGAAGTGCTGGTAGAGCACCGGCTTGGAAACCCCGGCCCGCTCGGCGATGTCGTCCATCGCGGCCGCGTGGTAGCCCTGCGCGACGAACACCTCCTGCGCCGCGGCGAGCAACTGCTTGCGGCGCGCGGAACGGGGCAGGCGGGTGGGCCTGCCGGCGGTCTGAGCACCGTTCCCCACAGCCGTCATGGGAACCTCCGAGTTTCCTTGGTACGAGCCGGCATTTCACCCGAACCGGTCCGGGTCTGGAGCCCGTCGCGGAATTGGCCCGCCGCTGTAACTTATCGCCACTGTCACCACACGGTAGCCTCAGCGGGGGCGACCAAGGAGCGCGCGGTGAGTGAAGCAGGGCAACCCGGAGCCGCCACCCCGGGAGAGCACGGTGACGGCACGGGTCCGCAGGACGACCTGGCCCGTTCCGGCGACGGGTGGGCGCCCTCGGTGGCCGGCGGTTGGCCCCGGCTCGGGGACCGACCCGCGCCGCGCGACTCGGCCTCGGGGTGGTCCACCCCCGATCCGCACGGGGGATGGGGCACCGCATCGTCACGAAACGGTGACCTTCCGTCACCGTTTCCCGCCACTGCCGGAGATTCCGAGCCCCCGGCCCGGGCAAACGGCCACCGCACGAACGGCGTCACGCACTCCGATCTGCCGGCCGGCCGGCCCACGCCGGTGAGCGCACCCCCGGTGCCGTTCGGCGAGGCGCGTCGCGAGACCGACGGCGACCGGTTGGTCGTTCCGGCGCAGCGTCCCGCGCCCGACGCCGAGCAACAGCCCGGACCTGTCGCCGGGCCGGAGTCCGGCCCGACGCGGCACGCCTCCGACGACCGGCCCTCCCGTCCACGCTGGGCGGATTCCGGCCCCCCGACGTCCGCGCCCCCCGCCATGCACGTGCCGCCGGTCGGTACCGCGGCCAGCGGCTTCGAGGTTCCGCCCGGGTTCCACGCGCCCACGGTCGACCGGGCCGCGGCACAGTCGCCGGCCGGCGGCGAAGCGCGGTGGGACGACCCGTACGCCGTGCCACCGGCGGTGGCCTACCGTTCCGCGCCCGACAACCGGACCTACGCGTCACCCGGCGACCGTCCGGACCGCGCGCCGGTCCCCGACCGGCCCGACGCCGGTCGCGACCAGGGTGACCGACCCCCCACCGCGCAGGACCCGGGGGACCGACCCACCGCCGGTCGAGCCGTGCGCGACCGGGAGGCCGACGGCCGGCCCTCGCCGGTTCGCGCGCTCGGTGCCGAACTCCCGCCGGCCGAACGCGCCGCCGGTGCGGACCTGCCGCCGACCGAGCGGCCCGTCGAGCGCGGCTGGGCCCCCGTCGACCGTCCCCTCGCCGACCAGCCCTTCCCGCCCGACCTCGACCGGGTCGGGGCCACCGACCGGGCCGCCGGCCGTCGTGCCTTCGCGGCCGATGCCGACCGGGCCGGAGCCGCCGGTCGTCCCTTCGCGACGGACGCCGACCGGGCCGGGGCTGCCGACCGGGCCGCCGGTCGTCCCTTCGCGACCGACGCCGACGGGGCCGGGGCCGCCGATGCCGGCCGGGCCGGAACCGCCGACCGTGCCCGCGGCCCGGAGCCGACGGCCGCCGACCCACCGGGCGTCTCGGACCGGTCCGGTCCCGAGCGACCGGGCCCGGAGCGGCCCGGCCCCGACCGGCCACGTTCGGAGCGGTCCGGTTCCGAGCGGTCCACCGCCGGCCGGCCCGCGACCGAGCGGGGACGCGCCTGGTCCGACGGGAGTGACGAGCGGGACCACCCCCGGTATGCCGGGATTCGGGACGCCGGGGCCGACCGGCCGACCGGGCCGGTCGCCGACGAGCGGCCCGGGATCACCGAGCCGGACTGGTCCGGTCCCAACTGGAACCGTCCGAGCTGGGGCAGCCCCTGGGCACCGCCGTGGGCCCGGGACGAGATCGCCCTGTCCGGCCACGACGAGGCCGAGCCCGCCGGGCACGGCACGCGACCGGATCCGGGGTTCACCGAGGGAGGTGCGCGTCCGGACCGGCGGCCCACCTGGGCCGGCGAGCCGGACCGCCCGTACGACCCGAGCCGCGCCGAGCCCGACCGCCGCTACCCGACCCAGCCGTACGAGCCGGTGCGTGCCGGTTCGGCGGCTCGCCCGACGTACGAACCGCCCGCCGCCCCGACCGACCGGCCCGCCTGGGCCCTCGGGCGACCCGCGAGCGCGCCTCCGGCTCCGTCCGCGCCCGAGGTCCCGCCGCCCGGTCCCGAGCCCGTCGCGGGCGAGCCGAACTCAGGAGCCGTCCGTCCATTCCGGCTGCGCCCGGTCAGCGCCGCCCCCGCTGCGGAGACCTCGACCGAGCCACCGAGCCCCACCGGTCCCGCGATCACCCCCGCCACGAGTGGGGCCGCCCGCCGCGACCGCACCCCCTTCGCGCCCGTACCGACGAGCGCACCCCCCTATGCGGCCCGCCGATCCGCCCCGGACCCGGTCCCCACGGCCGAGCCGGCCGACGGCGACGGCCTGCCGGACGATACGTCGGCGGTCTTGCCGCAGCGCGTCCCCGCCGAACCGGACGTGCCCGTAGTGCCGGAGCCGCCAGCCGTGGAGCCACCCGCCGAAACCCCGGAACTCGCCCGGATCGCCAAGCACCTGCGCCGCGAGGACGAGCCCGCACCGCTGCGGGAGCGCCCGGAGGGCTTCGACGTCGACGCGATCCTCACCGCCGTGCGGGGGGTCGACGGGGTCCGGGACGCGGAGCTGCGCCGTACCCCCGCGGGAGCGCACAGCCTGCGCCTGGACCTCTCCGACGGAGCCGACCCGGCCGAGGTGAGCCGCCAGGTCGCCCGCCTGCTCCAGGAGCGGATGGGTCTGGCCGCCGCGCCGCGTGACCTGTCCGGTCCGCCGACCGCGCCGGTGCGCCGCCGCTCCGCCGAGCCGCAGGGTGCCGAGGCCCGTTCCGTGACGACCCGCGACCTCGCCGCGCCGTCCGCCCCGGGAAGTCGGGCGCCGGGCGGCCGGCCGGAGACACTGCCGGCGAGAGCGGAGCCGCGGGATCCGGCACCGGCGGAGGCGCCGCGCCGGCGTCGGCAGTACACCAACCCGCCGCACCGGGGCCGGGCCAGCGTCGAGGAGCCGGGTTCGGTCTCGACCGCCCCGCTGGGCACGCCGCCCGGCAGCCCGGTGACCCTCGGTACGTCGTACTCCGGTGGGCAGGTCACCACGACGGAGACCGCGCCCTCCCGCCCGCTGGACACCGGCGGCGCGCCGGGGCCCCGGGTGGTGATCGACCACGTCCAGGTGAGCACCTTCGGCCTGGACGCCACCGTGGAGGTACGCCTGATGGCGGGCGCGCGTGCCGCCGCCGGGCACTCCACCGGGCCGGCGGTCGACGGCTACGTGCTGCGGCTCTGCGCGGTCGCCGCCGCGGCGGCGGTCGACGAACTGTTGCGCGGCGCGGAGCCGGAATCCGGCCGGTGCTTCGTCGAGCACGCGGCCGTGGTGCCGTTCGGCAACTGCGAGGTGGCCACCGTGGTGGTCCTGCTGATCTGCGACGGCTGGGTCGAGCAGCTCGCCGGTTCCGCGCTGGTCGCCGGTGACCCCCGGCAGGCCGTGGTGCGGGCCACCCTCGCGGCGATCAACCGCCGGCTCGAGGCACTGCTGGCCTGAAGGGGCCGTCCGGGCGCGGTGGTGTGGGTCGCACCGGGCTGCCGCGTGACGCGGGTCCGGGCAGACTGGAACCATGAAGCGCGCCACCCTCTGGCCGGACCACCTGCTCCCCGAGCACTCCGTGCCACCGCCCTGGCCGGGTCGGGAGGTACGCCTCGACGGCACGGTCACCTACGTGCGGGACACGCCGGCGACCGCGCCGGACGCGGAGCCGGCGTTGTACGTGCACGGTCTCGGCGGGTCGTCGCAGAACTGGACCGACCTGGCCGGGCTGCTCGCCCATCGACTGGACGGTCAGGCCATCGACCTGCCGGGCTTCGGGCGCAGCGAACCGGGCCACCGCTACACGATCCCGGCGTTCGCCCAGCGGGTGATCCGGTGGATCGAGTACGCCGACCGGGGGCCGGTGCACCTGTTCGGCAACTCGCTCGGCGGCGCGATCTCGGTGCACGTGGCGGGAGTACGACCGGACCTGGTCCGGACGCTGACCCTGGTCTCGCCGGCCCTGCCGTTCCTCGCCTTCCACCGCTCGTTGCAGGGCCGGATGCTGCCGCTGCTGGCGATCCCCCGGGCCGAGCGGCTGGCCGCCTGGCGGCTGGCGCAGTTGGCGCCCGAGGTGATGGCGCAGCAGGCGATGGAGGCGTGCGTCGCCGATCTCAGCCGGATCAGCGAGCAGCGCCGGCGGGAGGCGCTGGAAGAGATCCGGGTGCGGTACGAGGCCGCGCACTACGCCGCCGCGTACGTCCGGACGTTCCGCGGTCTCGTCTCCAGCTTCCTGCGTTCGTACCTTCCCGGCTCGGGGTCGCTGTGGCGGCTCGCCGCCGCGATCCGGGCACCCACGTTGGTGGTCGGCGGGCGGCGCGACCGGTTGGTGGACGTCCGGGTGGCGCCGCAGACCGCCCGGATGATCCCGGACAGCCGGCTGATGATGCTCGACGGCGTCGGCCACGTGGCCCAGTTGGAGGTTCCGCGCCTGGTGGCGCGGGCGGTGCTGGCCCTGCTCGCCGAAACGGAGGACACCGCGCAGCGGCCCGACATGGCAGGCTGAGCGGGATGTCCATCTCTCACCGCCGGGTCGACGGCCCCTCTCCCGCACCCCGTTCCGACCACCGGGCCGCCCCCGCCGACCGGGTCGCGCCGCGCTCCGGTGACCGTGCCGACCGGGTCGCGCCGCGTTCCGGTGACCGGGTGGGGCGGGCGGGCCGGTCGAGCGGTGCGCCGGCCCAGGCTCGCCACGGGCGGCACCGGCGGACCGGGCGGGGGCGGCGGCACGTCCTCGAACTGGTCGTGCTGGTCCTGGCGATCGGCGCGGCGGTGGCGGTGGTCGCCGACCGGCGCGGTGCCCACGTCGGGGCCGAGGTGCTCGCGACCGGGCCGCAGGCCCCGGCGTTGACGCAGGCCACTCCGTCGGCCGTGCCGTCGGCCGCCCCGTCGGCGTCGGTGTCCCCGTCGGCGCCCCCGGTGCTGTCCCTGCCGGGGCCGGTGCCGTCGTCGGGGCGGGGCACGTTCTCCTACGACGACCGGGTCGGGCCGGTCCTCGGTGTCTCCGGTGCGCTGCGCCGCTACCGGGTGGCGGTGGAACAGGGCGCGAACGAGGACATCTCCGGTTTCGCGGCGGCCGTCGAGACCGCGCTGACCGGGCCGGGCAGCTGGGTGGACAGCCGCCGGCTCCGGTTGCAGGAGGTCGGTCCCGGTGCGTCGGCGGACTTCACCGTCTACCTCGCCACCGCCCGTACGGCGGGCCGGATGTGTGCCGCCGGCGGCGTGGACATCCGGGTCGGGGGCCGGCCGTACACGTCGTGCCGGGCGCCCGGCAAGGTGATCATCAACCTGGAGCGCTGGCGGCGGTCGGTGCCGCACTACGTCGCGGCCGAGGTGCCGCTGTCGGTCTACCGGACGTACGTGGTGAACCACGAGGTCGGGCACCAGTTGGGCAACCGGCACGAGCGTTGCCCGGGCCGGGGTCGGCCGGCGCCGGTGATGATGCAGCAGACGCTCTTCCTCGACGGCTGCGTGGCCAACCCCTGGCCGTACCGCGACGGCCGTCGGTACGCGGGGCCCCCGCTCTGACCAGCGATAATCACGCGAAAAAGTTCGATAGTCGCATTTAGGGATAATGCTCGCATAATTCGCCGACCGTTTCACACGTAAAGGAAGCGAATTGCCCGATTAATCTGCCAGGCTGGATCCATGACGTCGTCGTCCCCTTACGACCCGCCTGATCCGTCCGATGGTCCCGACGCCGCCCGGCCGGGTCGTCGCCGTACCGTCTCCGCCGCCTGGCCGGCCGCCACGCCCCGGGCGCGGGCCCGGCGTCGGCGTACCGCGTGGCTGGGTCTGGTCCTGGTGCTCGCCGCCGGCACCGGCGTGGCCCTGGTCCGGGCCGGCGACGACGCCGGCGTGCGGGCCAGAACGGGGTACGGTGCCGGCGCGGCCGAGGTGGCCCCGCCCACCCGGTACCCGCGTACCGGCGGGGGCAGCTTCACGCCCGCGGACGGGGAGACGCCGGTGCACGGCCTGGACGGGCCGCTGCGCCGCTACCGGGTGGCCGTGGAGGCGGGCACCGGCCAGGACGCCGCCGCGTTCGCCGCCACCGTCGACGCGGTGCTGGCCGACCGGCGCGGCTGGACCGCCGGCGGCGCGCTGCGGGTGCAGCGGGTCGCCGACGTCGACGCCGCCGACTTCACCGTCTACCTGGCCACGCCGGACACCTCGGAACGGATGTGCGCCGAGGGCGGGCTCAGCACCGAGGGGTACACGTCCTGCCGGCTCCCCGGCCGGGTCGTGATCAACCTGGCCCGGTGGATGGAGGCGGTACCGGACTACGGAGCGCCGCTGTCGGTCTACCGGGAGTACGTGGTGAACCACGAGGTCGGGCACGAGTTCGGCGAGGGGCACGAGGCCTGTCCCGGCCCGGGTGAACCGGCCCCGGTGATGCAGCAGCAGACGTACGGCCTGGACGGGTGCGCGGCGAACGCGTGGCCGTTCGTGGACGGCAGCCGGTACGCGGGCGAGCCGATCGACGGCGTGTAGGGATATTCCCGCTCCCGCAGTTCGGGCGACGTGTCCCTCCTCATGGCCGACGGCGCCCCGGACGAGCGACAATGGCTCGGTTCGCCACCAGCCGATCCCGGGGAGTCCACCGTGTCGCTGCCCCCGCTCGTCGAACCCGCCGCCGAGCTGACCGTTGACGAGATCCGCCGCTACTCGCGCCACCTGATCATCCCGGATGTCGGGGTCGAGGGGCAGAAGCGGCTGAAGAACGCCCGGGTGCTCTGCGTCGGCGCCGGTGGCCTCGGCTCGCCGGCCCTGATGTACCTCGCCGCCGCCGGGGTGGGCACCCTCGGCATCATCGACTTCGACACCGTCGACGAGTCCAACCTGCAACGGCAGATCATCCACGGCGTGTCCGACATCGGCCGGTCCAAGGCCGAGTCCGCCGCCGCCTCGATCCGTGAGATCAACCCGCTGGTCAACGTGGAGATCCACGACACCGCGCTGGACCGGGAGAACGTGCGGGACATCTTCTCCCGGTACGACCTGATCGTCGACGGCACCGACAACTTCGCCACCCGCTACATGGTCAACGACGCGGCGGTGCTGCTCGGCAAGCCGTACGTCTGGGGCTCGATCTACCGGTTCGACGGCCAGGCGTCGGTGTTCTGGGCCGAGCACGGCCCCTGCTACCGCTGCCTCTACCCGGAGCCCCCGCCGCCCGGCATGGTCCCGTCCTGCGCCGAGGGCGGCGTGCTGGGCGTGCTCTGCGCGTCGATCGGCTCGATCCAGGTCAACGAGGCGATCAAGCTGTTGGCCGGCATCGGTGAGCCGCTGGTCGGCCGGCTGATGGTCTACGACGCCCTGGAGATGTCGTACCGCAAGATCAAGGTTCGCAAGGACCCGGACTGCGTGCTCTGCGGCGAGAACCCCACGGTCACCGACCTGCTGGAGGACTACGAGGACTTCTGCGGCGCGGTGTCGGTGGAGGCACAGGAGGCGGTGGTCGACGCGACCATCACCGCGCGGGAACTGAAGGAGTGGCAGGACGCCGGCAAGGACATCTTCCTGGTCGACGTCCGGGAGCCGGCGGAGTACGAGATCGTGCGCATCCCCGGCGCGACGCTGATCCCCAAGGGCGAGATCATTTCTGGTGACGCCCTGGCGAAGTTCCCGCAGGACAAGCAGATCGTGCTGCACTGCAAGTCGGGCGTCCGCTCGGCCGAGGCGCTCGCCGCGCTCAAGTCGGCCGGCTTCTCCGGCGCCGTGCACGTCCAGGGCGGCGTGCTCTCCTGGATCAAGCAGATCGACCCGTCGCTACCCGCGTACTGAGAAAGGAAGGGCCCCTTCTTAACGCCTGGCGTAGAGGAGGGGCACCTTCTTAACAGTTCGCCCGGTCCGACCCTTCGGCCGTCGCGCCGCCCGATTCACCGAGGCGGGATCGCATCCGCGCCGGTAGCGTGTCGGCCGTGGTGGACATGGACGCCGCGATCGGGTTCGTGGTGGCGCACGGAGACGCGGTGGACCGTGCCCGTCTCTCCCGACTACGCAGTGGTACGGCTCCCGCGCCGGACCTGCTCGACGTCGCCGAGGGCGGCCAGACGCCGGACGGCGGCTGGCCCGCGTACCTGGACGGGTCGGTGGCGTCGGTGGACGCGACCTGTTTCCGGCTCGCGGAGCTGGACGACCTGGGCGCGCTCGGCCGGCCGGCGGCCCGGCGGGCGCTGGACTGGCTGGCCGCCCGCCAGTTGCCCGACGGCGGCTGGCAGGAGGACGACGCGCTGGCCGGCACCGCGCCGGAGTGGGCGCGGCCGGGTGATCCGGAGGCCGGCTTCTACCTGACCGCGAGCGCCGCCTTCTGGTTGACCGCGGCCGGGCTCGACGCCCGGGCCGCCGGGCCGCTCGACGCCCGGGTGGGTGGGGTGTACGCGGGCGTCGTGCACGCCGCCGCGCAGCACCTGGTGGCCCGCCTCAACCCGGACGGCAGTTGGCCGTCCTTCCTGGCCGCCGGCTGGCTGAGCGCGGCGGTCCTGCACCGGCAGCACCTGTTCCAGGAGTCGGCCCGCATCCAGGTGGCGCTCGCCGAGCGGGTCGCCGAGATGTCCCCGGCCGACGTGGCGTCGCTGGCCGCGACGCTGCGCCGGGTGGGTGTCGAGGAGCACGACTGGGTGCTGGTCCGGGCCCGCCGTCGGCTCACCGAGACCCAGCGCAGCGACGGCGGGTGGGAGAGCGACGACGGGCACCAGTTCGACGTGCACACCACCCTCGCCGCCATCCGCGGCTGCCGCTGACCGTTCGTCCGCCGGCGCCGGCCGCCCCGGAGCCGGCGTGGGTCGGTGCCGCCGGCGGATGTTAAGAAGGGGCCCTTCCTCTACCGGAGGCGTTAACAGGGGGCCCTTCCTTACACCCTCAGCTTCGCAGGTGGCCGTCGCCGGTCACCACGTACTTGGTGCTGGTCAGCTCGGGCAGCCCCATCGGGCCCCGGGCGTGCAGCTTCTGGGTGGAGATGCCGATCTCGGCGCCGAAGCCGAACTCGCCGCCGTCGGTGAACCGGGTCGACGCGTTCACCATGACCGCCGCCGCGTCCACCCGGGCCACGAACTCCCGGGCGGCGGCCTGCGAGTCGGTGACGATCGCCTCGGTGTGTCCGGTGCCGTACCGGCCGATGTGCCTGATCGCGGCGTCCAGCGAGTCCACCACGGCGACCGAGATGTCCGCCGACAGGTACTCGGTGGCGAAGTCCTCGTCGGTGACCGGCACCACCGCGTCGGAGTGGCGGGCGACCTCCGCGCAGCCGTGCACTGTCACCCCGGCCTCGGCGAACGCGGCCAGCGTCGGCGGCAGGAACGCGTCCGCGACCGCGGCGTGCACCAGCAGGGACTCGGCGGTGTTGCAGGTGGACAGCCGCTGGGTCTTGGCGTTCAGCGTGATCGCGACGGCCTTGCCGAGGTCGGCGGCGGCGTCCACGTAGACGTGGCAGTTGCCCACGCCGGTCTCGATCACCGGCACGGTGGACTCCTCCACCACGGTCCGGATCAGCGACGCGCCGCCGCGCGGGATCAGCACGTCGACCAGGCCCCGGGCGCGCATCAGCTCCTTCACCGAGTCGCGGCTGGTGGCGTCGAGCAACTGCACGGCGTCGGCCGGCAGCCCGGCGGCGGCGACCGCGTCGCGGAGCACCGTGACCAGGGCGGCGTTGGAGTGGGCCGCCGACGAGGAACCGCGCAGCAGCGCCGCGTTGCCCGACTTCAGGCAGATGCCGGCGGCGTCCACGGTGACGTTCGGCCGCGCCTCGTAGATGATCCCGACCACCCCGAACGGCACCCGCACCTGGCGCAGCTCCAACCCGTTGGGCAGGGTCGAACCGCGGACCACCTCACCCACCGGGTCGGGCAGCGCGGCCATCTGCCGCAGCGCGTCGGCGATGCCCGCCACCCGCCCCGCGTCGAGGGCGAGCCGGTCCAGCACGGCCGCGCTCAGCCCGGCCTCGCGGCCGGCCGCCAGGTCCGTCGCGTTCGCGGCCAGGATCTCGGGAGTACGCGCCACCAGCGCGTCGGCCATCGCGACCAGCGCGGCGTCCTTCGCGGTACGCGTGGCGACCGCCAACGCCTCCGCCGCCACCCGTGCCCGGCCCGCCTGCTCGCGCACGCTCCCGCTCATCGTCCACTCACTCCTCGAAGTGTTAGGAAGGGACCCTTCTACCACGCCAGGCGTTAACAGGGGGCCCCTGCTTACAGCAGCACCAGGTCGTCGCGGTGGACGACCTCCCGTTCGTACGCCGGGCCGAGCGCCGCGGCGAGTTCGCCGGTGGAGCGGCCCAGCAATCCGGGCAGTTCCACCGCGTCGTAGTTGACCAGCCCCCGGGCGACCGGCGCGCCCTCGGTGTCCACCAGGTCGACCGGGTCGCCGGCGGTGAACGTCCCGTCCACGGCGGTGATGCCGGCCGGCAGCAGCGACTTGCGCCGGCCGACCACGGCGGCGACCGCCCCCGGGTCGAGGTGCAGCCGGCCCCGGGGTGAGGTGGCGTGGGCGAGCCAGAAGAGCCGGGCGGCCGGCCGCCGCCGGCTGGGGTGGAACAGGGTGCCGACCGGCTCGCCGGCCAGCGCCGGGCCGGCCATCGGTGCGGCGGTGAGCACCACCGGGATGCCGAAGCCGGTGGCGATCCGGGCGGCCTCCACCTTGGTGACCATGCCGCCGGTGCCGACACCGGACCGGCCGACCCCGCCGATGTCGATGCCGGCCAGGTCGGCGGAGTCGCGTACCTCGGTGATCCGGGTGGCGCCGGGCCGGGCCGGGTCGCCGGTCCACAGGGCGTCGACGTCGGAGAGCAGCACCAGCAGGTCGGCGTCGACCAGCGCGGCGACCAGGGCGGCCAGCCGGTCGTTGTCACCGAAGCGGATCTCCTCGGTGGCGACCGTGTCGTTCTCGTTGACGATCGGCACCGCCCGCAGGTCGAGCAGCTTGCGCAGGGTCCGGTAGGCGTTGCGGTAGTGCGCCCGCCGGGTCACGTCGTCGACGGTGAGCAGCACCTGGCCGACGGTGCGCCGGTGCCGGGCGAAGGCCGCCGCGTACCGGCCGATCAGCAGGCCCTGCCCGACGCTGGCGGCGGCCTGCTGGGTGGCCAGGTCACGCGGGCGCCGGGTGAGCCCGAGCGGGGCGAGGCCGGCGGCGATGGCGCCGGAGGAGACCAGCACGACCTCCCGGCCGTCGGCGGCGAGCGCGCCGAGGGTGTCCACGAGCGCGTCGACCCGCCCGTCGTCCAGGCCGCCGGTGGCGGTGGTCAACGACGAGGATCCGATCTTGACGACGACCCGCCGGGCAGCCGTGACCATGTCGCGCACCCGCCCATTCTGCGCGTTCGGTCCCGCGCCGCCCGGCCGCGTTCCCATATCGTGGCGGGTCGTGGGACCTGAGGAGTACGTCGAGGCGGTGCTGGAGCTGGTCGAGCGGATCCCGCCGGGGCGGGTGATGTCGTACGGGGCGGTGGCCGACGTGCTCGCCGACCGGTCGGGACGGGCGTCGGCCCGGCTGGTCGGCTCGATCATGGCGCGGCACGGTGGCGGGGTGCCCTGGCACCGGGTGGTGACCTCGTCCGGCCGGCTGCCGCCGGGGCACGAGCGGGAGGCCCGGGCCCGGTTGCTGGCCGAGGGCGCGCCGCTGCGCGGCTCCGGCGTGGACATGCGGCGGGCCAGCTGGCTCCCCGAAGAGGGGATGTGACGGCCGGCATAACGTGAGTAACATTCGGGCCCATGGACGCGCCGCCGGCTGGAACCGGTTCGCCCACCACCAGCCCGCCGGCCGTCACCGGGGACGCCCCGGCCGGCCGGCTGCCGCGCGGGGTGCACGCCGGGTACGCCCTCGGTTCCCTGTCCACCGGCGCCTTCGGCACCGTGCCCGGCCTGTTGCTGCTGCCGTACCTGACCGACACGCTCGGCGTGGCGGCGGGCGTGGCGGCCCTGCTGGTGCTCCTGCCCAAGGCGTGGGACGTGCTGGTCAACCCGGTCGCCGGCCGGATCTCCGACCGCACCCGGTCCCGCCAGGGGGCCCGCCGGCCGTACCTGCTCGGCGCCGGCCTGGCCCTGGCCGTGCTCTTCGCGTCGATCTTCGCGGCGCCGTTCGGCACCGGCCCGGCCGCCGGGGCGTACGTGGCGCTGGCCTTCCTCGCCACCGCCACCGCGTTCGCCTTCTTCCAGGTGTCGTACGTGGCGATGCCGGCCGAGCTGACCGGCGACTACACCGAACGCACCCGGCTGATGACCTGGCGGATCGCGGTGCTGGCGCTGGCCATCCTGATCTCCGGCGCGGTGGCCCCGCTGGTCCGCGACGCGGGCGGCGGTGGCGTGCCGGGGCACCGGTGGATGGGGCTCTTCGTGGCCGGGCTGATCGTGCTCGGGGCGGTCGGGGCCTACCTGGGCACCCGCTCGGCCCCGACCGGCACGGTGGCGGAGAGCGAGCCGACGCTGCGGGCCCAGCTCGCGGTGGCCGGGCGCAACCGGGCGTTCCGTGCCCTGCTGCTCTGTTTCGTGGTGCAGTCCGCCGGGGTGGCGACCATCCTCGCCGGCGTCGACTACTTCGCCACCCAGGTGCTGCGGAACCCGGACGGCGGGCCGACCGTACTGTTCGTCTGCTTCGTCGCGCCGGCGCTGCTGGTGATGCCGCTGTGGAGCCGGGTGGGCCGGCGACACGGCAAGCTGGCCGGCCTGGTCGCCGCGTCGCTGATCTTCGCGGTGGGCGCGCTGGCCCTGGTGGCCGCCCCGGTGCTGCCGGCCGTCGCGGTCTACCTGCTGGTCGCGGTGATCGGCGTCGGGTACGCCGGCCAGCAGGTCTTCGCCCTGGCCATGCTCCCGGACTGCATCGCGTACGACACCGCGCGCACCGGCCGCCGGCAGGCGGGGGTCTTCACCGGCCTCTGGACGGCCGGAGAGACCTTCGGCCTGGCGCTCGGTCCGGGCCTGTTCGGGCTGGTGCTCCAGCTCACCGGCTACGTCTCCTCGGACACCGGCCAGGCGGCGACCCAGTCCGGGACCGCCCGCCTGGGCATCCTGCTCGGCTTCACCGTCCTGCCCGCCCTCCTGGTTGGCGTGGCGACCCTCCTGCTCCGCCGGTACGACCTCACCCCGGACCGCCTGACCGGCGTGGAGTCGCCCCGGCCGGAAAACGTCGTTGATCCCCACGAGAGGGGCGCCGTCACTTCATGATCGACGAGGACACCACCGCACTGCCCGTCCACGGGGTGCCGGCCGACGCGGTGCTCGACGAGGTACGTGCCCTGCGCGGGCGGGACCGGCCGACGCACGGCGGGCGGCTGTTCGCGTACGTCTACGACCCGGCGGTGCCGGGCCTGGACGCGCTGACCGCCGCCGCCCACGCGGAGAGCGCCCACGTCAACGGGCTGGACCCGACCGCGTTCCCGTCCCTGCTGGCGATGGAGAACGCGCTGGTCGGCGCCGCCGCCCGGCTGCTCGGCGGTGGCCCCGACACCGGCGCGCCGGACGTGGTCGGCAGCGTCACCAGCGGTGGCACCGAGTCGCTGATCCTGGCCGTGAAGACCGCCCGGGACGCGCACCCGGAGATCGCCGCGCCCCGGATCGTGGTGCCGGCCAGCGCGCACGCGGCGTTCGCCAAGGCGGGGCACTACCTGCGGGTGGCGGTGGACACGGTGCCGGTGTCGGCGACCACGTTGCGGCCCGATCCGGCCGACGTGGCCGCCGCGATCGGCCCGGACACCGTGCTGGTGGCCTGCTCCGCACCCTCCTACGCGCACGGCGTGGTGGACCCGGTCGAGGCGATCGCCCGGGTGGCCGCCGCCGCCGGGGTGCGCTGCCACGTGGACGCCTGCTTCGGCGGCTGGGCGTTGCCCTGGCTGCGCCGCCTCGGCGAGCCGATCCCCCCGTTCGACTTCGCCGTGCCGGGAGTCACCTCGATCTCGGTGGACCTGCACAAGTACGCGTACGCGCCGAAGGGCGTCTCGGTCCTGCTGCACCGGGACCCGGCCCTGCGCGCCCCGCAGTACTTCGCGTACGCCGACTGGCCCGGCTACACGATGGTCAATCCGGTGATCGCCTCCACCCGCTCCGGCGGGCCGATCGCCGCCGCGTACGCCACCCTGCGGCACCTCGGCGAGGACGGCTACCTGCGGCTGGCCGGGGCGACCCGGGACGCGGTGACCGGGCTGGCCGACGCGGTGCGGGAGACCCCCGGCCTGCGGCTGATGGCCGAGCCGGAGTCCACGGTGGTCTGCTTCACCGCCACCGACGGCGGCCCGGACCTGTTCGTGCTCGTCGACGAGCTGGCCGCCCGGGGCTGGCACACCCAGCCCCAGCTCGCGTACGCCGACCTGCCGCCGAGCGTGCACCTGACGGTGACCGCGTCGGTGGCGCCCCGGGTCGGGGAGTTCGCTCCCGACCTCGCGGCGGCGGTGGCGGCCGCCGGGGCCGCCGGGCCGGTGCCACTGCCCGGTGACCTGCTGGCGCTGGCCGGCAGCCTGACCCCGGAAGCGCTCACCCCGGAGCTGGTCGGCGGGCTGGCCGCCGGGCTGGGCCTCGGCGGGGTCGGCGGCGCGCCGGTCCCGGACCGGATGGCGCCGGTCAACACGCTGCTCAACGCCGCCCCGCCGGCAGTCCGGGAGCGACTGCTGGTCGAGTTCGTCGCCCTGCTGCAACG
Source organism: Micromonospora endolithica (assembly GCF_003626595.1). Classification (GTDB taxonomy): domain Bacteria; phylum Actinomycetota; class Actinomycetes; order Mycobacteriales; family Micromonosporaceae; genus Micromonospora; species Micromonospora endolithica. The sequence continues at coordinate 113,344 of NZ_RBAK01000007.1, forward strand.
CCCGTCCTGGTGAACGGCGACCGGGATCGGCGCGCTGTGGTTGACTGTCGGACCGGGGACACGCGAGGGAGGCCCGAGGTGCAGCTGCCGGCCGTGCTCGGCGAGCCGATCCGGTTCGTGCTGAACTGGGGACGCCGTTACTCGCTCTGGGTCTTCAACTTCGGCCTGGCGTGCTGCGCGATCGAGTTCATCGCCACCAGCATGGGCCGGCACGACTTCATCCGGCTCGGCGTGATCCCGTTCGCCCACGGGCCCCGGCAGGCGGACCTGATGGTCGTCTCCGGCACGGTCACCGACAAGATGGCCCCGGCGATCAAGCGGCTCTACGACCAGATGCCCGAGCCGAAGTACGTCATCTCGTTCGGCGCGTGCTCCAACTGCGGCGGCCCCTACTGGGACTCGTACTCGGTCACCAAGGGTGTCGACCAGCTCATCCCGGTCGACGTCTACGTGCCCGGCTGCCCACCCCGCCCGGAGGCCCTGCTGCACGGCATCCTGCGGTTGCAGGAGAAGATCGCCGCCGAGCAGTCCGGCCTCGGCGGCGTGTCCCGCCCCGACGTGCTGGCCCCGCCGCTCGACGCCGCGCCCCCGCGCGACGCGGCCTCCCTGACCGCCCCGCCGGTCCGTCGCCCGAACCCCTAGTTCGGGGGTCACGGTGGCGTACGGGGGTTAGCCTGCGGCCCATGAACGACTCCGCGGGACGGCGTTCCGCCTTCATCGTCGACGTGCTCACCGAGGAGTTCGGTGAGTCGATGGCTCTCGACCCGGCGGCGTTCCGCCGGAAATTCCGCAAGATGGCGGCGTCACCGTTCGCCTTCTATCGGGGCAGCGCCGCGCTCTTCTACGCCGACCAGCGCGGCGACTTCGCCGACGACGCGTTCCTCGACGAGCGGACCGGCCGGGTGTGGATCCACGGCGATCTGCACGCGGAGAACTTCGGCACCTACATGAACGCCTCCGGGCAGCTGGTGTTCAACGTCAACGACTTCGACGAGGCGTACGTCGGGCCGTTCTCCTGGGACCTGAAGCGCTTCGCGGCCAGCGTCGCGTTGCTCGGCTACGCCAAGGCGCTGTCCGACGCGGTGATCGGGGACCTGGTCGGCACGTTCGCCCGGTCGTACCTGGCCGAGCTGCGGGGCATCGCCACCGGCGGGGACGACGCGATCGGGTCGATCACCCTGGACACCGCCGACGGTGTCCTGCTGCGGGTGCTCCGACAGGCCCGGCTCAACACCCGGGTAGACCTGCTCGGCGCGCAGACCACGGTCGACAACTACGAGCGGCGGTTCTCCCTCGGCGACGGCGTCTTCGAGATCGACGAGGACACCCGGGCCCGGGTCTGCGCCGCGTACGAGGGCTACCTGGACACCCGACCGCCCTCGGCCGCGCAGCTGCGCCCGGTCGCCGCGAAGATCAAGGACGTGGTGCTGCGCAAGGGCGTCGGCATCGGCTCGGCCGGCCTCCCGTCGTACAACCTGCTGCTGGAGGGGCACACCCAGGCGCTGGAGAACGACGTCGTCCTCTACATGAAACAGGCCCAGGTGCCGGCGGTGGCGCGGCACATCACCGACGCGACGGTCCGCGGTTACTTCCGGCACCAGGGGCACCGCACCGCCGAGTCGCAGCGGGCCCTCCAGGCGTACGCGGACCCGTGGCTGGGCTACACCGAGCTGGGCGGCGTGGGGCAGCTCGTCGCCGAGGTGTCGCCGTACGCGGCGGACCTGGACTGGGCGGACGTCAACGAGCCGGAGGAACTGGACGGGGTCCTCGGCCAGCTGGGCCACGCGGTGGCCCGGATGCACTCGGTCGCCGACGACGAGTCCAGTCACGACCTGGTCGACTACTCCACCGAGGAGGCGATCGTGGCCGCGGTGGACGCCGACGAGGACGGCTTCGTCGGCCACCTGGTCGACTTCGCCCACGCGTACGGCGTCCGCGCCCGCGCCGACCACCAGCTCTTCGTGGACCTCTTCCGCAACGGTCGGCTGCCCGGCATCTGAGCGGTGCCCGCCGGGCCCGGGAACGGCACGGGCCCGGCGGGCCGGCTCAGGAGGCGAAGTCGAGGACCACCTTGATGTCCTGGCCGGTGTGCTCGTACGCCGAGGCGAAGTCGGACATCGGCACCCGGCGGGTGATCAGCGAGTTCAGCCAGGTCTGGTCGGCCCGCGCCAGCGCCACGGCGGCCTGCTCCCAGTGCCGCCGGTTGGCGTTCACCGAGCCGAAGACCACGTTGTTCTCCAGCACCAGCGCCCGGTTCAGCGCCCCGGCGTCGAAGTCGATGGTCCGGCCGCCGCTGGACACGCCGGTCAGGCAGACGATGCCGGTCGGCCCGACCTTGCACATCGCCTCCAGCACGACCACCGGCGCGCCGGTGCACTCGACCACCACGTCCGGCTCCAGGTCCAGCTCGTTCACCGGCACCGTGTGGTACGTGGCCCCGAGCGCCCGGACCAGGTCCGGCTTCGGCCCGGTGGTGTTCCGGTCCAGCACGTGCACCGCCAGGCCCCGCTGGGTGGCCAGCAGCGCGGCCAACAGGCCGATCGGACCGGCGCCGGTGACCAGCACGGACTGCGGCTTCCACTCGGTGCGGGCGCCGATCCGCTCGATGTGGTCCCACGCCTTGGCGACCACACTGGCCGGTTCCAGGAGCATCCCGACCGGGGCGAGGACCGGGTCCAGCCCGACGGCGAACTTCGGCTGCACCCGCCACCGGTCCCGGGCGAAACCGGGCAGACCCTTGATGCCGTGCTCGGTGTACCGCCCGTTGCGGCACATGTCCCACTCGTCCACCGCGCAGCTCGGGCAGGGCACCGGGTCGGGGTGCCGGACCACACCGGCCACCAGGTCGCCCCGCTGGAGGGTGCCGGTCGGGTCCTCCAGCACCCGGCCCAGCGACTCGTGCCCGATGACCAGCCGTTCCTGGCCCGGCGGCGGCTCGCCGTAGTGCCCGGCGATGATCTCCTGGTCGGTGCCGCAGATGCCCACCGCCAGCGCCTCGACCAGGATCGAGCCCTCCTCCGGGGCGGGCTCGGGCCAGTCCTCGACCAGACGCAGCGAGTCGGAGACACCGGGAGACACAGTCACAGCGCGCACGAACCTCATCTTTCCCCGGCCGGTCCCGGTGCGCCGGGTGAACGCGGCAGATGCCCGTCGCACGGGCGGCTCGACACCGATGCGCGCCGCCGGCCATAGGATCAGCGGCATGACTCCGGAAGAGGTCGGCCAGCGGATGGTCGCGCTGCTCGCGCCCGCCGAGGTGACGCCGTCGGTGTCGGGCGGTCAGGCGTACGCCCGGGCGACCGTCGACGTGCCGGTGGCGGCCTGGTCCGACGCGCTCCGGGCCGCCCGTGACGACGCCGAGCTGGCCTGCGACTTCTTCGACTGGCTCTCCGCCGTCGACGAGCTGGCCGACGGCTTCGACGTGGTCGTCCACCTCTGGTCCACCACCCGGCGGCACGGTGTCCTGCTGCGCACCCGGGTACCCCGCGCGACGCCCACCGTCGCCTCGGTGGTGGACGTGTTCCCCGGGGCGGCGTGGCACGAGCGGGAGACCCACGAGATGTTCGGCATCGACTTCGCCGGGCACGCCGGGCTGCTTCCGTTGCTGCTGCCACCGGAGTTCGAGGGACACCCGCTGCGCAAGGAGTTCGTGCTCGCCTCCCGGGTCGCCAAGCCGTGGCCGGGCGCGAAGGAACCGGGCGAGTCCGAGGCGGGCGGTGGACGGCGGCCGATCCGGCCACCTGGTGTGCCGGCACCGGGGGAGTGGGGCACCACACCGACGCCGGCCGGCGCGGGTGGACAGGGTGAGGGGCCGCGTGGCGGCACCCCGGCCCGCCCGGCCCGGGAGCGTCCGGCGCGACCCGCTCCGGGTGCCCGTCCGGCGCGTACGACCGGACCGGCCGGCGCCGCCGACGGCCCGGCGCCCACCGATTCGCGTGGCCCCGACGTCGCCGAACCGGCGGCCGGCGCCGGGCCGCTGCCCGGAGCGACCGGTGGAGCCGGCGACGGTCCGGTCCGGTCCGGCCCGCCCGCGGACCGGCCCTCGCCGCACGGCCCGGCGGCCACCGAGCGGGCCGGCGACGACGGAGGTACGTCCTGATGCCGCTGTGGTGGGAACTGGCGCTGCGGGTGGGCGGCGTGCTGGTCGCGTTCCTGACCCTCCCGCTGATCGTCGGCCAGGTCGAGCACAAGGTGATGGCGCACATGCAGGGCCGGCTCGGCCCGATGTACGCGGGCGGCTTCCACGGGTGGGCGCAACTGATCGCCGACGGCGTGAAGTTCGTGCAGAAGGAGGACATCACGCCCCGCGAGGCGGACCGGTCGGTCTTCCGGCTCGCCCCGGTCGTCGCGCTGCTGCCCTACCTGCTGGTGCTGCTGGTGATCCCGCTCGGGCCGGGCGACCTGGTGGCGCAGCCGCTGGACATCGGGCTGTTCTTCGTGCTCGCCGTGGTCGGCGTCGGCGTGGTGGCGGTGCTGATGTCGGCGTGGGCGTCGGCCAACAAGTACGCCCTGCTGGGCGGCCTGCGCGGCGCGGCCCAGCTGCTCGGCTACGAGCTGCCGCTGGTGCTGGCCGCCGCGTCGGTGGCGATGGCGGCCGGCACGCTCAGCCTGCCCGGGATCGTCGAGGCGTGGCAGCCGTGGTGGCTGCTCTGGCAGGCGCCCGCGATGATGGTCTTCTTCGTCGCCGGGGTCGCCGAGATCCGCCGGCCACCGTTCGACATGCCGGTGGCCGACTCGGAGCTGGTCTTCGGCTACATGACCGAGTACACCGGGCTGCGGTTCGCGTTCTTCCTGCTCGCCGAGTACGTCGGCATCGTGGTGATCGCCGCCCTGACCACCGTGCTGTTCCTCGGCGGCTGGCAGGGCCCGTTCGCCGACGCCCAGCTCGGCTGGTTGTGGACGCTGGTGAAGGTGTTCGCCGTCTCCTTCATGATCATCTGGCTCCGGGTGAGCTACCCACGCCTGCGCGAGGACCAACTCCAACGCCTCTGCTGGCTGGTCCTCGTCCCCGTCGCCCTGGCCCAGCTGGTGCTCACCGCCGCCGTCCGCGTAGCCCTGTAAGGAAGGGCCCCTTCTTAACGCCTCCGGTAGAGGAAGGGCCCCTTGTTAACGCGGAACCCCTCGCGGCGCACCGCAGGGACGCGGCGACGTTCGGGAGGCTCCTGTCGATGGGTGCCCGGGAGTACCAGCCGATCACCCCGAGGGAGGCCGGTTCGTGACGGCCGCGGTGGTCGACCCGTTCGGCAATGTGCTCGCATCATGTACAACCCGTACTACCTGGAGATCCTGGACCGGTGACGCGGACCGCCGCCCCGCCGACCCGACGGTCGGGCGGCGGCACGGCGGTCAGCGGAGCGGGGTGTGGACGGGGTCGACGCGTTCGGCGGGTGGCGGCGGGGGTGGTGGGGTGCCGTCGCCGAAGGGACGGCCACCCAACTCCTCCCGGTGGTGCGGGGTGAGCCAGTTGGACAGGTCCGGGCCGAGTGGCACCACACCGGTCGGGTTGATGTCCCGGTGCACCTCGTAGTAGTGCCGCTTGATGTGGTCGAAGTCGATCGTGTCGCCGAACCCGGGCGTGGTGAACAGGTCCCGCGCGTACGCCCACAGCACCGGCATCTCGCTGAGCTTCTGCCGGTTGCACTTGAAGTGGCCGTGGTAGACCGGGTCGAAGCGGACCAGCGTGGTGAACAGCCGCACGTCCGCCTCGGTGATCGTGTCGCCGACCAGGTAGCGCTGCCCGCGCAGCCGGTCGGTCAACCAGTCCAGCCGGTCGAAGAGCTGGTGGTACGCCTTCTCGTACGCCTCCTGGCCGCCGGCGAAGCCGCACCGGTAGACGCCGTTGTTCACGTCGGTGAAGACCACCGCGTTGACCTCGTCGATCTCGTCGCGCAACCGCTCCGGGTACAGGTCCGGGGCGCCCTCGCGGTGGTACGCGGTCCACTCCGCGGACAGGTCCAGGCTCATCCGGGCGTAGTCGTTGGTGACCACCTGCCCGGTCGGCACGTCCACGATCGCCGGCACGGTGATGCCCCGGTCGTAGCCCGGGAACCGCGCGAAGTACGCCTCGGCCAGCCGTTCGATGCCCAGCACCGGGTCCCGCCCGTCCGGGTCCAGGTCGAACGTCCAGCTCCGCTTGTCGTGGGTGGGACCGGCCACCGCCATCGAGAGGGCGTCCTCCAGGCCCAGCAGCCGCCGAACGATGATCAGCCGGTTCGCCCACGGGCAGGCCCGGCTGACCGCCAGCCGGTACCTTCCGGGCTCGACCGGCCAGCCGTCCCGCCCGTCGGCGGTGATCCGGGTGGCGATGTAGCGCTGGTCGCGGGTGAACTCGCCGCCCGGTTCGACGTACTTCCCGCCGGTGCGCTCCAAGACCTCGCCGCCGCCGCCCGTACCGTTCCCGGTTGTCCCGCCCACGCCCGCCACCTCCGCCGTCGTCGCCGTCGCTTCCCATCATTGCTGCTCCCGGGCCGTCCGGCGCGCCGAGCACGGGTCCTGGGCGCCGGTCCCGGGTCGTCCGGCGCACGGAGCGCTGGTCCGGGCGACGGGCTAGGCTGCCGCGATGACCGACGTGGAGACCGCCGCCCGCCGTTTCGTCGCCGACGTGTGGAACGGCAACCGGGAGGAGTCGGCCCACGAGCTGGTCGGACCGGGCTGCCCGGGGCTCGGCGGGGCCGGCCCGGAGGCGACACTGGCCTGGCACCGGGAACGGCGGGCGGCCTTCCCGGACCTGCGCTACAAGATCGTGGACCTGGTGGCGACCGGGAACCGGGTGGCGGTGCGCTGGCGGGCCGCCGGCACCCAGGCCGGGCAGTTCGGCCCGGTGCCGCCGACCGGGCAGGTGGTCAGCTACTCGGGGGCGACGTTCCTGCGCTTCGACGACGCCGGCCGGATCGTCGACGTGTGGAGCTGCAACGAGCTGTTCCAGCTCCTCCAGCAGCTCGGCGTCGAGATGCTCCCGCCGCTGGGCGGCGTCACCGGGCCCGGGGCGTGATCCGACTGATCGGCAGGTTGATCGGGAAGGGCTCACCGGTGTCGAGGAATTTCGCCCACCGCCCGGTCTCGACGTAGACCTCGTTCACGGCGTCGATCCGGTAGGTGACGACCTGCAGCGCGCCGTCCTCCGTCTCGATCCGCCAGTAGAACGGGATGCCGGCCTGCGCGTAGAGCGCCGGCTTCAACACCCGATCGATCGAGCGGCTGCTCGGCGAGACGATCTCGACGGCGAGCACCACCTCGTGCGGCTCGTACCTCGACGGCTCGCGGACCGCCGCGACCGAGGTGGTCACCAGCACGTCGGGGACGAAGGACCGGGTGCGGTTGATCCGTACCTCGACACCCTGGGTCACGTCGTACTCGTCCGGGCAGTCTGCTTCGAGGGCGACCATCAGGCGGCCGGCGATGATCTGGTGCGTGCGGGTGGGGGAGGGGGACATCAACAGCACTCCGTCGAGAAGTTCGCGGCGCCGGCCGTCCTCGGGCAGTGCGTCGAGGTCGTCCGTCGTCCACCCGCCCTCCGGGGGGTAGTCGCCGTGCAGCGCGGCGGTCATGGATGGATCCCTTCCGGTGTGTCGTTCTCCCCACGGTCACCGTACTCCCGCCGATGCCCGGGTGGTGGTCGCGCGCGCCGGGGGCACAGGGCAGGATGGGCGGCATGACCGACAGCGGCGAGCGCACCGACCCGGGCACCACCGGCGAGCGCGGCCTGCCCGGCGCGGGTCTGGTGAAGGGGCTCGCGGTCACGTTGAAGACGATGACGCAGCGCAGCACCACCCAGCAGTACCCGGACGTCGCCCCCGAGCTGCCGCCCCGCTCGCGTGGGGTGATCGCGCTGCTGGAGGAGAACTGCACGGTCTGCATGCTCTGCGCCCGCGAGTGTCCGGACTGGTGCATCTACATCGACTCGCACAAGGAGGAGGTGGCGGTGCCCGGCGCCGCCCGCCCCCGCCAGCGCAACGTGCTCGACCGGTTCGACATCGACTTCTCGCTCTGCATGTACTGCGGCATCTGCATCGAGGTCTGCCCCTTCGACGCGCTCTACTGGTCGCCGGAGTTCGAGTACGCCGAGTACGACATCAAGGATCTGCTGCACGACAAGGACCACCTCGGGGAGTGGATGGCGACCGTGCCGCCGCCGCCCGCGCACGACCCGCACGGCGAGCCGGCGAAGGAGGAGACCGCCGCCGCGCGCAAGGCCGCGGTCCCGGCCAGCCCCGCCGCCCGTCCGACCACCCCGGGAGTGCGCCCGGAGCCCGACCGGGAAGGCGGCGCTGCCGCGCCGGGGGACACCGCCGGGGAGGGCTCGGCGTCGTGACCGGTGTGGACGTGCTGCTGCTGGCGCTCGGCGCGGTGGCCGTGGGGTCGGCAGTGCTCGTGGTGAGCACCCGGCACCTGGTCCGGGCCGGCCTCTACCTGGTGGTCTGCCTGGGTGCGCTGGCCGGCCTCTACCTGGTGCTGACCGCCGAACTGGTCGCCTGGGTGCAGGTGCTGATCTACGTCGGCGCGGTGGTGGTGCTGCTGCTGTTCGCGGTGATGCTCACCCGGGCGCCGATCGGCGCCTCCGACGACCTGGACCGGCCGGGTTGGCCGGCCGCGCTGATCGGCGGCGGCACCGGGCTGGGGCTGGCCGCGCTGCTGGTCGACACGTACCGGTGGACGGCCGTGGACCTGCCCGAGCCGGGCTCCGCCGAACGCATCGGTGAGCAGATCTTCGGCTCCTGGGTGCTGCCGTTCGAGGTGTTGTCGGTGCTGCTGCTCTCCGCGCTGGTCGGCGCGATCGTGCTGTCCCGTCCGGACATCGGCCGCCGGGACGCCACCGGCGACGACGAGCGGGCCGCCCGGTGAGGCCGGTCATCCCGTACGTCACGGCGGCGCTGCTGTTCGGCCTCGGCGTGTACGGCGTGCTGCGCCGGCGCAACGCGGTGCTGGTGCTGATGGCCGTCGAGCTGATGCTCAACGCGGTCAACCTGATCCTGGTCACCGCCGACACCACGGTCCGGGCGCAGCTTCCGCACGGTGGTCAGGTGTTCGCGCTGTTCGTGATCGTGCTGGCCGCCGCCGAGATCGGGGTGGGCCTGGCGATCGTGCTCCAGCTCTACCGGCTGCGGGCCAGCGTCGCCGTGGACGAGGTCCCGTTGACCGAGGACCCGACGCCGGCCGTCGCCGGCGCGGTCGGCAGTCCAGCGACGGGGGAGCGGAAGGCCTCATGAGCGCGACGACGTTGCTCGGCGGGCTGCTGCCGGCCGTACCGCTGGTGGCCGGCCTGGTCGGTCTGCTGCTCCCGCCCGACGGGGACACCGGCCGGGAGTCCGCCCGGCGGGCGGCGGCCGGGCTGGGGGTGGCCGGCGCGGCGGGAGCGCTGCTGGTCGCGGTCGCCCTGCTGGTGACCCTGGACGGGTCGGCCGAGGCGGCCACGACCTGGGTGGACCTGGGCGGGCTGGCGGTGAGCCTGGGGGTCCGGCTGGACGGTGCCGCCGCGCTGGTGGCCGTCGCGGTGACCGCGGTGGCGCTGGCCGTGCAGGTCTACTCGGTCGGCTACCTGCGGCGTGGCCCGCACGACGACGTCGACGTCGACCACCGCTACCCGCCGTACGCGGCGCAGATCAGTCTCTTCACCGCCGCGATGCTGCTGGTGGTGGTCTCCGGGGACCTGATCCTGCTGCTGGTCGGCTGGGAGGTGATGGGCCTCTGCTCGTACCTGCTCATCGCGCACGACCGGCGACTGCCGGAGGCGCCCGCCGCGGCGGTGAAGGCGTTCCTGGTGACCCGGGTCGGCGACGTGGGTTTCCTGCTCGGTATCGCGCTGCTCGGGGTGAGCGCCGGCAGCTTCCGGATCGCCGACGTGCTCGCCCACGACCACGCGACCGGCACGCTCACCGCCGCGTGCCTGCTGCTGCTCGCCGGGGTGGCCGGCAAGAGCGCGCAGTTCCCGCTGCACACCTGGCTGCCGGACGCGATGGCCGGCCCGACCCCGATCTCGGCGCTGATCCACGCGGCGACCATGGTGGCCGCCGGCGTCTACGCGGTGAGCCGGCTCTGGCCGCTGTTCGAGGCCGCCCCGGTGGCACTGGCCGTGCTCGGGGTGATGGCCTCGGTCACCCTGCTGCTGGGTGCGCTGGCGGCCACCGCCCAGGACGACCTGAAGCGCGTGCTGGCCTGGTCCACGGTCTCCCAGATCGGCTACATGACCGGCGCGTTGGCCGTCGGCTCCCCGCCGGCCGCGCTGTTCCACCTGCTCACCCACGCCGCCTTCAAGGCGCTGCTGTTCCTCGCCGCCGGTGCGGTGATCCACGCCGTGGGCACCACGCTGACGTCCCGGATGGGCGGGCTCCGGCAGACCATGCCGGTGACCTTCTGGTGCACGGCGGTCGGTCTCGGCGCGCTGGCCGGGTTGCCACCCCTGTCGGGTTTCTGGAGCAAGGACGGCGTGCTCGTCGCCGCCCAGGACGCCGCCCTGCACGGTGCCGGCCCGGCCCCGACCTGGGTGGGCTGGCTGGTCTGGCTGGCCGGGCTGGTCGGCGTGGCGCTGACCGCCTGGTACGCCACCCGCCTGCTGCTGCGCACCTTCTTCGGCGAGCCGCGCCTGCCGCTGGCCCACCCGCACGACCCGCCCGCGGTGATGCGCTGGCCGGTGGTGCTGCTCGCGGTGCCGGCCGCGCTGCTCGGACTGGCCGGTTTCCTGGACGGGTTCGCCCGCCGGCTGCGGTCCGGCGCGCCCGGGGAGGCCGGCGTGCCCGAACTGGCCCACCTCGGTCCGGAGCTGCTGCTGCCGTTGGCGCTCACCCTGGCCGGTGCCGCGCTGGCCTGGGCCCGCTGGCGGCGGGACCCGGCCGCCGACCCGGCGACCGCGCTGGGTCCGCTGCGTCCGCTGTTCGCCCGCGCGTTCCGGCTCGACGACGTCCAGCACACCCTGGTCGTACGCCCGACGAACGCTTTGGCCCGCGTCGCGCGTACCGGTGACGAGGTGGTGGTGGACGGCGCGGTCACCGGCAGCGGCCGGGCCGCGGTCGGCCTCGGTGGCGGCCTGGCGTCGCTGCACCGGGCCGCGCTGCCCCGCGCGGCGGCCGGCGTGCTGGCCGGCGCCCTGCTGATCGGCCTGGCCGCCGCACTGATCGGAGTGGCCGCATGAGGCTGGGTGAGTTCCTGTTGGTCGCGGTGCTGGCGGTGCCGGCGCTCGGCGCGGTGGCGGTGGCCGCGATCCGGCCCGACCGGGTGGCCCGGATGGTCGGCACGGTGGTCGCCGCGCTGACCCTGCTCGCCGCGCTGCCGCTGGTGGCCGACCGCGACGGCGGGTGGTTCGGCTACGGTGCCACGGCCCCGGCGGTGCGTCCCTGGCACCAGGTAGACCTGGCCTGGGTGCCGGGTCTGGACCTGCGCTTCCACCTCGGCGTGGACGGCATCTCCTGGCCGCTGGTGGTGCTGACCGCGCTGCTGACCCTGCTGTGCTGCGGGTACACGCTGTGGCGGGTGCCCGAGGGCGGCAGCGGCCGGGCGCTGGTCGCGCTGCTGCTGGTCGTCGAGGTGGGCATCCTGGGCACCTTCCTCGCCCTGGACCTGGTGCTGTTCTTCGTCTTCTTCGAGGTCGTCCTGCTGCCGATGTACGCGGTGATCGCCTTCTGGGGTGGCCCGGACCGGCGGCGGGCGGCCCGGAAGTTCGCCCTGTACACACTGTTCGGTTCGGTGCTGCTGTTGGTCGGCGTGTACGTCGTGGTGGCCGCCGCCGGCACCGCCGACATCGTCGCGCTCACCGGCGGCGCGGAACTGTCCCGGGGCACCCAGCTGGCCGCGTTCACCCTGCTGGCACTCGCGTTCGCGGTGAAGAGCCCGCTGTGGCCACTGCACTCGTGGCTGCCCGACGCGCACTCGCAGGCCCCGACGGTGGGCAGCGTGGTGCTCGCCGGGGTGCTGCTCAAGATGGGCACCTACGGGCTGATCCGGGTCGCCGTCGGCATCGCACCGGAGGGTGCCCGCTGGGCCGCGCCGGTGCTCGGTGTCCTCGCGGTCGCCGCGATCGTCGTCGGTTCGCTGGTGTGCCTGGCGCAGACCGAGCTGAAGCGGCTGATCGCGTACTCCAGCGTCGGGCACATGGGCTTCGTCCTGCTCGGCGTCGCGACCCTCACCACCACCGGCATCCAGGCGGCGCTGATCGGCAACGTGGCGCACGGGGTGATCACCGGCCTGCTGTTCTTCCTCGCCGGGGCGGTCAAGGACCGTACCGGGACGGGCGAGCTGGCCGACCTGTCCGGCCTGCGGGAGACCGCGCCGCGGCTGGCCGGCCTGCTCGGCTTCGCGGCCGTCGCCTCGCTCGGGCTGCCCGGCCTGGCCGGCTTCTGGGGCGAGGCGTTCGCCGTGGTCGCCGCCGTCGAGGTGGGCGGCCCGCTTTGGACCACCCTGGCGGTGCTCGCCGCGTTCGGCGGTGCGCTGACGGCGGCGTACTTCCTGCGGCTGCTGCGCCGGGTCACGCACGGGCGGCCCAGCCCGGTGGTGGGCCGGCTCACGCCGGGCCTGGCCGGCGCGGAGCTGGCCGCGTGGGTGCCGCTGGTGCTGCTCGCGCTCGCCGTCGGCCTGGTCCCGACGCTGGTGCTGGGCGTCGCCGAGGGCCCGGTCGACGCCCTGGTGGAGGTGCTGCGATGACCGGCAGCGTGGTGCAGAGCGTCGACAACGTGGCCCTGCTGCCGGCGTACCTGGCCGCGGGCACGGCGGTGCTGGTGCTGCTGGCCGACCTGCTGGTCGCCCGCGCCCGGGTCACCGTGGCCACGGCGGCGCTCGGCGCGGTCGCCACCGCGGCCGGCGCGGCGCTGGTCGGCGCCGGCGACGAGCGGCGGACGTTCTGCGTCGGCCCCGACTGCTCGTACGTCTTCGGTGGTCGGGCGGCCCTGGTCGCCGTGGTCGTCGCCCTGCTCACCCTCGGCGTGCTGGGCCTGTCCGGTCCGCTGCTGCGGGCCGGCCGGTCCCCGGTAGGGGAGTACTGCTTCCTGCTGGCCTGCTCGATGACCGGCGGCGTGGTGCTCGGCGCGGCCGGCGACCTGATCACCCTGATCGTCGCGGTGGAGACGCTCACCCTGCCGCTGTACGTCCTGGTCGGCCTGCGCCGGGGCAGCCTGGCCAGCGCCGAGGCGGCGGTCACGTTCTTCGTGGTCAGCGTGGTCGCCACCACGCTGACCCTGCTCGGGGCGGCCCTGCTGTACGCGGTCACCGGCGGGCTGCACCTGGACCGGATCGGCGCGCTGCTCGCCGAGCGGCCGGAGCTGCGCGACCTGCCGCTGACCACGGTCGCGGTCGCGCTGGTCGTGCTCGGGCTGGCGTTCAAGGTGGCCGCCGTGCCGTTCCACGCCTGGGCCCCCGCCACGTACGACGGCGCGCCGCTGCCGGTCGCCGCGTACCTCTCCACCGCCTCGAAGCTCGGCGGGGTGGTGGCCCTGCTGGCCGTGGTGCAGCGGGCGTTGCCGGCCGACGTGACCGGGCCGGTGCTCGCCGGACTCGCCGTGCTCACCATGACCGTCGGCAACCTGGTGGCGCTGCGCCAGCGGCGTACCGTCCGGCTGCTCGCCTGGTCGTCGGTGGCCCAGGCCGGCTACATCCTCGCCCCGCTCGGCGCGCTCGCCCTGGCGTCCGGCCGCGCCGACGACGCCCGGAGCGCCGTGTACGCGGCCGCCGTCGCGTACGCCGTCTTCTTCGTGGTCCTGGAGCTGGCGGCGTTCGCGGGCGTGGTGGCGTTGCGCCCGGCCGACGCCGACGGCGGCACGGTCGGCGACCTGCGTGGCGCGGCCCGCCGGCACCCGTGGCGGGCGGCCGGCCTCGGCCTGGCCCTGGTCGGGCTGGCCGGGCTGCCCCCGGGCCTGGCCGGGCTGTTCGCCAAGGTGACCGTGGTGCGGTCGCTGCTCGGCGGCGGCGCGGGTTGGCTCGCGGTGGTGGTCGCGGTGAACGCGGTGATCGGCCTGGCCTACTACCTGCGCCTGACCGCGACGCTCTGGGCCGAGCCGGTCGCCTCGGTCGAACCGGCGGCGGCCGGGGCGGGCGGCGACGTCGGCTCCCCGGCCGTCGGCTCCGTCGTGCGGGCCCGGACGGTCGGCGCGGTGCTGGCCGTCACGACGGCGGTGGCCGTGGTGATCGGCCTCGCCCCGCAACTCCTGCTCGACGTCGCCGCGCGCTGACCGGCTCCCGGGTTCCCCACCTGCCCGGCGGCATGCCGGCATCTCAGCGAACTTTCAGCCATACGACGGATGGTTGACGGGTACCGGGATGTTGTACCGGTCGACGGACCCCGGTGGTCCGTGCACCGAAGGAGTGATCGTGCACCACAACCGTCTCAAGACCGCCGCGCTGCTCGGCCTGCTCACCTCGCTGATCCTGGCGGTGGGCTACTGGTTCGGCGGCAGTGGCGGCCTGGTCATCGCCGTCGTCCTGTCGCTGGTGATGAACGGCGTCACCTACTTCTACTCGGACAAGCTCGCGTTGCGCTCGATGCGGGCGCAACCGGTCAGCGAGGCACAGTTCCCCGAGCTGTACCGGATGGTCCGTGAGCTGGCCACCGAGGCCGGCCAGCCGATGCCCCGCCTGTACGTGAGCCCGACGTCGCAGCCGAACGCGTTCGCCACCGGCCGGAACCCGCAGAACGCGGCCGTCTGCGTGACCCAGGGCATCGTGGAGGTCCTCGACTACCGCGAGCTGCGCGGCGTGATCGGCCACGAGCTGTCGCACGTCTACAACCGCGACATCCTCATCTCCAGCGTGGCGGCCGGTCTGGCCGGCATCATCACCATGCTGGCCAACCTGGCCTTCTTCATCCCGTTGGCCGGTGGCGACGACGAGGACGCCCCGAACCCGGCCGTGCTGCTGCTCACCATCATCCTGGGCCCGATCGCGGCCACGGTCATCCAGCTGGCGATCAGCCGGAGCCGCGAGTTCCAGGCGGACGCCTCGGGCGCCGCGCTGACCCGCGACCCGCTGGCCCTGGCCAGTGCCCTCCGGAAGATCCACATGGGCACCCAGACCCGGCCGCTGCCGGCGCAGGGCCAGCTCACCAGCACCGCGCACCTGATGATCGACAACCCGTTCAAGCGGGGCGGCGGCATCGCCGCGCTCTTCTCCACCCACCCGAAGATGGAGGAGCGGGTGGCCCGGCTGGAGCGGATGGCGGCCAACGCCGGCCCGGTGCAATTCCAGCGCTGACCAGGTGACCTCCGTCGCCCGCGCCCGGTTCGTCCGGGCGCGGGCGGCTTTTTCGATTCCCCGCCGGGACCGTGAGCGTTAGGGTCGGATCGGCTATCGCTCATTACATCCCGGAGGTTCACCGTGGCCGGTCCGCGCCAGTATCTGGGCGTCTGGCGAATCCCCGGCGGACCGATGCTGCTGGTCACCGGGATCGTCGGCCGGCTGGGCATCGGGATGACCCCGCTGGCCCTGCTGCTCGTCGTCGAGCAGGTCACCGGCCGCTACTCGCTGGCCGCCGTCGCCGGGGGCATCTACGCCCTCTCCGGTGCCGCCCTGTCTCCGGTCGCCGGGCGGATCGCCGACCGGATCGGCCCCAGCCCGGTGCTGCTCGGCACCGCCGTCGCCCACCCGCTGGCCCTGCTCGGGCTGCTCTGGGCCGCCCGCGCCGACTCCGGCAGCCTGGCCCTGATCTTCGTGGCCGCCGGCGTGGCCGGAGCCACCTACCCGCCGCTGACCGCCGCCATCCGGGGCGCGTGGAACGAACTCACCTCGCCCGCCTCCGGCCGGTGGCACCTGCGCAACACCGCCCTGGCCGCGGAGACCACCCTCTTCGAGATCGTCTTCGTGCTCGGACCACTGCTCGTCGCCGGCTTCGTCCTGGTCGCCGACGCCGGCGCCGCCCTGATCGGCTCGGCCGTCGTCACCCTGGTCGGCACCGCCGCGGTGGCGCTCGGCCGGGTGATGCGCGGCTGGCGACCGCACTCCCGCGAGCACCGCACCCGGGGGCTCGGCCCGCTGCGTGTCCCCGGCTTCCCGGCCCTGTTGATCTGCGTGGCCAGCCTCGGCATCGCGTTCGGCGCCGCCGGGGTCACCGTGCCCGCCTTCGCCACCGCCTACCCGACCGACGACCCGGACAGCCTCGCCGGCCTGCTGCTGGCGGTCTGGGGGATCGGCAGCGCCGTCGGCGGGTTCTGGTTCGGTGTCCGCAGGCCCGCGCGCAACATGAGCCGGCAGTTCGGCCTGCTGCTCGGCGCGGTGGCGGCCACCTTCGCGGTCTTCGCGGTGATGCCCACCCCGCTGGCGCTCGGCACCGCGCTGATCATCGGCGGTGCGACCATCGCACCCGCGCTCACCCTGGAGAACACCCTGATCGGGCGGATCTCCCCGACCGGCATGCTGAACGAGGCGTACACCTGGGTCGTCACCATGTCGGTCGGCGCCAGCGCCGCCGGCGGCGCGGTGGCCGGGCTGATCGTCGACCACGCCGGCGGCGTGCCCGCGGCGTTCCTCTTCGCCGGCGCCGCGGTCGCCGTCGGCGCCGTGGTCGCCGGCCTGCCCGCCGGGCCCGTCGCCCGCGCCGAAGCCACCGCCGTACGCGCCGAACACCCCGTCGCGGTGTAAGGAAGGGCCCCTTCTTAACGCCTGCGGTAGAGGAAGGGCCCCTTCTTAACGCCCGCCGTCCGCGGGCGTCCACCCTCCGCGTGGGAGGGCGATCCGGGCGGTCGATGCGGGGAGGGTCCTCTTCACCCGCGTGCGCCGCTGGGTGCGGACGTCCAGCGCGATCTCGACGGCGGGGCAGCGCCCCGGTGGGGGATTCGCGGTCGCGCCGGCTGCCCGCGAGCCGGTATCGTCGCCGGCCGGACGGTGGGAGGCGGGCATGGAGTTGACGGCGTTCGAGCCGGTGCACGCAGCCGCGGTGGCGGCCTGGGCGACCACGCCGGAGGAGACCCGGCACTGGTGCTCGCGAGACGAGGTGGCCGCCGCGACCGTCGCCGGGTGGGCCGCCGAGCCCGACGTGGTCGCGTACGTCGCGGTCGTCGACGGGGAGCCGGTCGGGTACGGCGAGCTGTGGCTCGACGACGACGAGGCCGAGGTCGAGTTGGCCCGCCTGATCGTCGCACCCGGTCACCGGGGTCGGGGTGCGGGCCGCTCGCTGGTGAGGATGCTCGCCGCGCGGGCTCGCGACCACCACCCGGCGGTCTTCCTGCGGGTGCACCCCGACAACATCCCGGCACTACGCTGCTACACCGGCGCCGGCCTGCGGACCGTGCCGGCGGAGCAGGCGAGGGAGTGGAACCGGAGCCAGCCCGTGCCGTACGTCTGGCTGGCGGCGTGAGGAGCCGGCACGATGCCGGTGACGGGATCGCCCCTGCTCAACCCACCCTGGTGAGGAAGGCCAGCACACGCTCGGTCAGGAGGGTCGCCGCGTTCTCGTCGTAGCCGGGCAGGCTGTCGTCGGCGAAGACGTGTTGCCGCCCCGGGTAGAGGAACAGCTCCGTCTCCGGGGTGGCCGCTACGAGAGCGCGGGCGGCGTCCAGGTCACCGGAGTCGGCGAATTCCGGATCGGCCTCCATGCCGTGCACCTGCGCCGGCAACCCCGCCGGCCAGCCGTCGCCGAACTCCTCGGCCGGGAGGCAGGCGTCCATCAGCAGGGCACCCCGGGCCGCCGGCCGGGTCTGGGCGAGTGACTGGGCGGGCAGGACGCCCAGCGAGAAGCCGGCGTAGACCAACTCGGCCGGAAGCCCCTCGGCCGCACGCCGCCCCCGGTCGAGGACCGTGTCGAAGCCGATCTTCTTCGCGTTCGCGATGCCCGAGCCCAGGGTGTCGAAGACCGCGCCGTCGTACAGATCGGGGACGTGCACCGTGTGCCCTGCCGCCTCCAGCCGGGCCGCGAAGGAGCGGACCCCCGCCGTCAGTCCGTACGCGTGGTGGAACAGCAGCACCTCGGCCATGGGGACGTCCCTTCCCGGCGGACCCTCCGCACCTGCGGCCAATACTCACGCACCGGTCTGGCATCCGCTGGCCTGGGCTCGCCCGGCCCGGGGCGGAATTCACGCCGCCGAACGGGCGGCGGAGGGGTCGACAGGGCCCTAGAGTCCCCGCATGGGTGTCAAGCGGATCAAACCCAACATCAGGTCCGACCGGCTGGACGAGAGCCGGGCCTTCTATCGGGACGTGGTCGGGCTGGCCGAGCAGGGTGGGCTCGACTGGGTGCTGTTCTTCGGGACCGACCGCCGCGAGGTGCAGCTCAGCGTGATGAGGCTGGACGTACGGGCCGGTGTCCATCCGGACGTCTCCATCGAGGTCGACGACGTCGACGTGGTCTTCCGTCGCGCGGTCGACGCGGGGGCCGAGATCGTCTACCCGCTCACCGACGAGGAGTGGGGACTGCGGCGGTTCTTCGTACGGGACCCGAACGGCGCCGTCATCAACGTGACGCAGCATCAGTAACGCGTGGACCACGGAGACGAGTACGACGACCTGGTGCTCGACGCGCTGGAGTGTTATCAGCGCGCGGTGCGTCGGGTGGCGCTGGACTTCGCCCGGCGGGGCGCCGTCGTACGGCCATTGGGCGTGGACCTGGGTGCCCTCGACATTCTGGTCGTGCGCTACGCCCAGCCGGGTCCGGTACGGGAGGGCGCCCTGGGCGCCCTGCGTCCGACCCGTGACCCGGAGGAGGCTGTCGTCGAGCTGGCGGACACGTTGCAGGAGAAGGAGTTCGACGAGGGGGACACCACCTGGCCCGGTTGCGTCGCGGGCCACGCCCATCCCCCGACCGCGGCGGTGGTCGACGGCGTCGCTTCCTGGCAGTGCCCACGCGACCGGACCGCCCTCGCCCCGATCGGCCTGCCCCCAGAACCAGGTCCCGGCACCTGAGGTGCTCGGCCGTCGCCGGCCAGGTACCCCCGTCGGCCGGTGGCCGGAAGTGCCGGCCACCGGCCGACGGAAGCCTCCACCAGTAGGTGTTGAACTGGAGAGACACCGCATGTGAGCAGCCAATACACCGCCATGGTCGCCGCTGGGCCGTCGTCAGGCCGTCCGAGGGCGACCCGAGCACCTTGTCCACGGCTCGGCGCGTGCGGTCCGTTCCTGCACGTCTTCGAGGCGGCCCGGCACACGGGCCGCACGCCGCCAACTGGCCGCTGCCGCTGTCGCTCTGCTCCCGTCACGTGGGCCGGTAGGGGGCTGGGCAGAGCCCTGCCTCACGCCGGTCCACCCCGCCACTTCGGCAATGACCGATGGCCGACAGCGACGTCGAAGGCGGCACGAGCCAGCAGGCGGGTCGAGTCCAGCGTAGGGAGCGGAGAGAGGTCGGGTGTCACCAAGAGCGGAATCTCGGTGCACACGAGGGCGATCGCATCACAGCCCTGCGCCGCCAGCTTCTCGATGATCCGAATGTATTCGGCACGCGAGTTCGTATTGAACTCGCCAACTACCAGCTCGTCGAAGATGATCTTGTTTATGAGGTGACGATCCTGCTCGTCCGGCATTTGCGCGACGACACCACGGGCGGCAAAGGCCCGAGGGTAGACCGGACCGTCCATGAGGTACCTGGTGCCGAGCACACCGACCCGGCCGAAACCATCATGAGCGGCCTGATCGGCGACAATCTCGGCGATGTGCAGCCCGGGGATCGCGAGATCCTCTCCCGGCTGCTCCAGCGCCATGTGCGCCGTGTTGTCCGGGCAGACGAAGAAGTCCGCGCCGGCGTCGGCAAGCCTTTGAGCACTCGTGCGGAGTAGGTCCCGAATCGAGTTATAGTCCCCTTTGTCCCAGGCGGGCATGCTGCGCGCCATCGCGATGCAGTCCAGGGTCACATCCGGATGCTGATGAGCTCCTAGTTCGCGGAATCCTTCCTGACAAAAGGCGCGAAAGCAGAGCGCGGCTCCTTCTGAGCTGTGCGCGAGAATTCCTAGGTGCTTCACAAGGGCTCCAGCAGCGCAGAGATGTCAGTCACCAACGTCACGTCGGACCTTACATCCAGGTGCGCCCGGGGTCGCTACGGGAGCGGGTAGAAGATCGATTGCTTGCGGTCGATCTGTCTTCCGGGTTCCGCTGCACGTCTTTCGCTCGCGCACCAACACGCAAGTCCCAGAGTGACGCGGCCAGGCCGTCGCAGGCCGAATGCTCATGACCCACGACGACCATTGGCGACGGCTTCTGCCCAGCTGACGTAGGCGTAGCCGGTGCGATGACCAAGCCGGCCGGGACCGCCTTACCGGTAGTTGTTGAACTGGAGGGCCACCCCGAAGTCCTCGCCCTTGAGCAGAGCGATGACGGCCTGAAGGTCGTCCCTCTTCTTGCCGGTGACGCGGAGCTGGTCGCCCTGGATCTGTGCCTGGACGCCCTTCGGGCCCTCGTCGCGGATCTTCTTGCTGATCGCCTTGGCCTTGTCCGTCTCGATGCCCTGGATGACCTTGCAGTCGATCTTGAACATCTTGCCCGACGGACGCGGGTCGCCGGCGTCCAGCGACTTCAGCGAGATGTTGCGCTTGACCAACTTCTCCTTGAAGACGTCCAGCGCGGCCCGCACCCGCTCCTCGGTCTCCGCCTGGAGACCGATCGCCTCCTCGCCGGACCAGGCGATCTCGGCACCGGTGCCCCGGAAGTCGAACCGCGTCGCGAGCTCCTTCTCCGCCTGACGGAGGGCATTGTCGACCTCCTGGCGGTCGACCTTGCTCACGATGTCGAACGACGGGTTCGCTGCCATGTTCATGCTCCTGGTGTGCGGCCGGTTTGTGGTCCTTCGTCCCCGCTGACCAGCGGTACGACCCCCTGACGGTACCCGGTTGCGCCGACGGCGGGGTGAGCCGCTATCCTTGCTTCCGCCGCCGCGTTGCGACGCGGTGGGGTGCCCTGGCGGGTTGCCCGAGCGGCCAATGGGAGCGGACTGTAAATCCGTCGCGAAAGCTACAGAGGTTCGAATCCTCTACCCGCCACCAGGTGCAGATGCGGCCCCTGACCAGTAGAGATGCTGATCAGGGGCCGTTGTCGTGAGTCTCGCTCAGTCCTGCTCTGGCTCGCTCGATCTCGCTGACTGTGTCGTATACGTGTCGCCAACCCGATCTTGCTGGCTCTGAAGCGGCACGATGGGCGGATGGCTTGGGAGTGGCTCGGACCGACAGCTACCGCCGTCGTGGGCGTCGCAGGCATCACCGGCACCGTGGTGGCTGCCGCCCTGACGCGGCGAGCGCAGGTAGAGGCAGCGCGTATCGCGCCGGCTCACTCGTTGCTCGCTGACAAGCGGGTGTTGTACGCCAAGTTCTTACGTAGTGCTGAAGATCAAAAAGACTCCGCGCTGAAGTTATCTAAAATTCGGCTACAGTTGCAAGAATTTCGAACTGAAGTCGAAGCATTCGAAGATTCTGCTCAGGAGCCTCCGCAGTCGCTAGTCGAACGAGTAGAGCGACTGGTTCAAGAGGTCTCAGATGTTGATGTGCAAATTCGTTCTCATGAAGGTGAGCTACGGCGACTGTCAGCAGAGATTGCCGTCGTAGGAGGGCGCGAATTGCATGGAGGTACGGAGAAAGTTCGCGCAGCGTACGCGGACTGGATCACAGAGAAGGGTGGAACCCTGCAATCGGCTAGCCACGCGCTGCGCGAACTGGCCGCCCTGATGCATCAAGACGTCAAGCCGCATTAGAGCGGGGCTCCCCGCTGGTCGTCTCTATCGCTAATGCGGCCTCGATCCTTAGGCGAGCAGATTCCTCCTGACCATAGATGCACTTTGCGTAGACCCGCATTAGAACATGCACGCTATGCCCGGCCCATTCGGCGACCTGGGTCGCCGGTACCCCGGCATTTAGCCACAGCGACACAGCGGCGTGCCGTAAATCATAAGGACGCTTGCCCAGCGGCGAGCGCTGCTGAGCCGGCGTGAGCACCTTTGTCCGCGCGTCGCGCCACGCCTTCCCGTAGGTGTTATTCGGGATCGGTTGCCCGGCGGTGGGCACGTACCGCCCGCCAGGGCCGCGCCGGGTCACGAATAGCTTGCCGTTCGATCCCGGCGGGTATTCCTTGAGGTGGTGGTCGAGCAGCCGCACAAGGGGCGGCGCAACGGGTACATCCCGGCTCGCTGACCTTGCCCGGTGTTTGAGTCCTCGGTCCTCGGTGGTGTTGTCTTCGTCGCCCCAGCCTCGCCCGACCGCCACCGTCGAGCCGGTCAGGTGCAGCACGCCCCACCCCCCGCGCTGGGCGGGTCGCTCGTACTCGTCTTCGCGCAGGTGAAGCACTTCCTCGGGCCGCAGCGCGGCGTAGTACATGCACCCGAAGAACGCTTCCAGTTCGGGCACGCTGCGTCCTACCTCGGCGAGCAGCGCCCGAGCCTGATCGGGGTTGACCACCGCTCCCCGGTCGACCTCATCGGCCATCTTCGGCGCGGTCCAGCTCACCAGGGACATCGGGTGCGCGTCGAGTAGCCGCAGCTCAACGGCGTACTTGAGAGCGCCGGAGAAGACGGCCCGTTTGCGGGCGATCGTGCTGGGCGAGGCGGGCGCTCCGTCCATCCGCAGGGCAAGGGTGTCGAGCGCCTTTCGTACCAAGGCAGGGTCGGCGAGCGCCGTCAGGTCGACGGTGTTGGCCTTGAGCCAGCGCACGGCGGCGGCCAGGTGAGCGGGCGGGTCGCCAGCGTCGCGGCGCGCCTTGTTGAATACCCACCCGTAGAGCGCTGCCCGTAGTGCCTTGTCGCTGGGTGCGCCCCGGTCCGTCGCCAGGAGCGCCGGGGTGACGGTGGCCAATGTCTCGGCGATGCCCTTGCGGTGCTTGGCCGACGCGCGAGGCCACTTCATGTCGACGTACGCCACCGCGTGCTCGTACCAGGAACGTGTGTTGAGCGCTCGCGCCATGGGCTCAGGCAGGCCGCTTGCCTGGTCGAACGCGACGCCTTCCCGCTGAGACACCACCAGTTTCGACCGGAAGCTCTCGGCCAGGGCGCGGGTTGCGAACGTTTTCCGGAACGGGTCGCCCGCCACCTTCCAGCGAACTACGTAGGAGTAGCCCTTTGTGAGTTGGTTCTTCAGGATGCCGTGTACGCGTACGTCGTAGGTGCTCATGCTGCCTCTTCGTGGTCGTTGAGCCAGTTGTCCAGGTCGCGGCGGCGGACGTACAGGCTGCCGTTGGGGTACTTGATGGTTCGGGGTGCGCGGCCGGTGGCCTTCCAGCGGAAGAAGGTCGAGCGGGGTACGCGTAGTTCGTCCAGGACTTCGGCGAGGGTGAGCAGGTTCCCGGTCGGGGTGCGGCGGGCGGCGGTCATGGGCGGGTGTCCTCCCTCGGGGTGGCATGGAGGTAGATGCGCTGCAACAGCGGGGTCGGCGGTGGGGGTGGGGGCGGCTGACCTGCTGGATGTGCAGCACTCGGGCGACGGCGGGGAGCGCTGCGGCTGTTTCAGCGGGTGTGCCGTGCAGCCTGATTCGCACGGTGAGCGCCTTCCGGTCGGCGTCGGTCGCGTGTGGAGGGTTAGTTCGGTGGTGCGGCAGAGAGGCGTAGGGCGGGCCACTGAGAGCGTCGTAGAGGCAAGATCCGGGGCTTCCAGGTGTAAGGCGTAGGGCCTTGCGCTCTCAGGGGCTCTCAGCGGGCCGCTCCGGGAATGCCTGCGGTCGGGCCGGCGCGTCGGGCGCTGCCCGAAGAGGCCGGGAAGCGCTGACACGCTGACAGCAGGGCTTGCTTATGACGTTTCCGCAGCTCAGCGTGGGTGGAAAGCTGTCAGCGGGGGGCGCTGACAGGCGCTGACAGTGCTGACACCTCGGGGGCATCGGCGGGGATTGTCAGCGCCTGTCAGCAGGTGTCAGCACGGGCCGCTGACACCTTCCCGGGCATCTTGAGCTGCGGAAACGTCAGCGGGCGTGGCGATTGTCAGCGTGTCAGCGCTTCCCGGGTCCTCCCCGGCAGCGGCGCGGGGATGCAGCTCGTAGCGGCCGTCCGGCGCGTGGCGGACCCACCCGAGGGCGATCAGCTCGTTCAGGACGGCGGTGACCTCTTCGGACTTCGGTAGCCGGCGGGCTACCCGGCGGTGTGCCTCGCGGCGGGTGAAGGTGGTCATGCCCTTGGTGGTGAGTACGCCGAGCACGTAGCGGGCGTTCTCGATGGCGGTGTCGCTGCCGATGGTGGTGAGCGCGGTCCGGTAGTGCGCGGCGAAGAACTCCGCGAGCCGGACGGCGTCGGCCATCCGGTCTGCGTCGATGGGGCGGCGCCAGGCGTCGGCGGGGTGGTGGGCGACGTGCAGCAGCCCGGCTAGCCGGAGGGTTGCGCCGGAAAGCTTGTTACCCCATTCCCGCATGTCGTGCAGGCTGCCGCCGGGCCGTAGCTCGGCCTCCACCGCCTCGGCGGCAGCCCGGCGTACCGTGCCCGCGTCCTCGGTGAGGGCGACGACGGCGGGGTCTTCCCACTCGGCGAGGGTCGCGGCCAGGTCATGCACCCGGTGCCGGTAGCCGGCGGTCACCGCCTCGGCGATCGGCGGCGTGTCCACCGCCCGGTATCCGGCGAGGGAGCGCGGGAGCGCGAACAGGAACCGGGCCGGTAGTCCTCGGCCGGCGAGGTCGGCGTTCCCGCCGAACTTGCGCAGCACCGAGGGTTGCGCCATCACGCACACGGTCAGCGCGGGCTTGTCGACCGAGGCACCCTCGCGGGTCTGCCGTTCGTTGCTCATCGGCTGCCCGGCGTGACCCTTGAGGTAGGGGTCGAGGTTCGGTGCGCCGGAGTACCGGCCGGCGAGGGTGTCGAAGATGCCGCCCTCATCCGAGATGATCGCCATGCGTCCGCCGTTGGCGGCCATCAGCCCGATCAGGGCTTCCGGGGTGGCGTCGTCCACGATCAGCCGGGGCAGACCGGGGACCGTGATCGCCTCAGCGGCGATCGCGGCGGCCACCGCCTCGGCGGCGGCCTCGTCGCGCTTGCCGGGGTCGCTGGCCTTGGCCGCTTGGGCTTTGGCTTGTTCGGCTTGCCGGTCGGCGATGTCCCGCAGCGCGGCGGCCTCGGCGATCCGAGGTCGCATCGCCTCGCCGAGCGTCGATTGGGCCGCGAACAGCGGTGCCGTCATCGCCCGGTGCACGGGGCTCTTGCGTTCGCCGGGGCCGGCGATGACGGCGGCGAACACGTTCACCGGCTCGCGCCACCCGGCCACCGGCTCGACCTCCAACCGGCCGCCCGCGCACGCGGACAGCACGGCCACGGCGAGGGTGCCGGCCATCGCCGGATCGGTTTGGGTGAACCGGGCGACGCTGCTCACCATGTCGCCGAGCCAGCGGGGGAACACGTCGACCGGGAACGGCGGCGGCGCGGCGTGCGGCCCGGTCAAGGGCACTGGAACATCCCACAGCGGGCCGCCCGCGGCTTGCCCGTCGGCGGGTTGCGGGTGGTCGGTCACGAGGTGCAGACGGGCGGCGGTCATGCGGCGACCTTTCGGGGACGGTGGGCGCCAGCAGTGAGGCCGGATCGGACGGTGCGGTACGCCTCGGCGGTGCGCAGCCCGGCCGTCACGCCCGCCTGTTCCAGCACGCTTTGGGCGTCGTCCTCGGCGAGCGCGCCACCGGCGACGAGTTGGCCGAGGGCCACGGCGGCGATGTACAGCGCCCGGTTGCGCTCCCCGGCCGGCGCGGTGGTCACCCGGTCGACCTCCCGGGCGAGGGCGGCCCGCACGTACCCGGCGGCGCGGCCGGTGCCGAGGTCGACCACCACCGGCCGCTGCGGCGGCAACGGGGCCGGCGCGAGCAGCGCGGCGAGCCACGCCGGTAGCGGGGCGGGGGCGGTGTCCAGGTCGACGGTGTAGGGCCGTCCGGCGACCGTGCTGCCGGCGGCGACGACGTAGCCGCCGTGGGCGCGGGTGTCGACCATCGGGCCGAGCGTCCCGGCGGTGTTGCGGAACGCCGGCCGGTCTTCGGGGTGCCGGTAGTAGAGGTGGGTGCCGCCTCGGCCGGTGGTCACGGTGTAGGTCGGCTCGATAACGGCGGCGTGCGCGGCGGCGAGGGTGGCGAGGGTGTCCAGCCCGGTCGGACCGGCGGTGCCGTCCTTGCGGGTGTCCAGGTCGACCACCACCAGCGCCGACGGCCCGCAGGCGAGGCCGATGCCGTAGGGGCGGGCGGTCCATGCCCGGCGGATGCGGTCGGGGTCGGTGGTGGCGCGTGCTTCCCACCCAACGTGTCCGGTCCGGCAGCGCGGGTCGCGGCCGGTGCAGTCGTCGGCGGTGTGATCGGGGAACGCGGGTCGCTTGTCGTCGGGGCGCAGCGGGAAGACGTGCCAGCCGCGTTCGGCGTGGCCGAGGGCGGCGGTCAACAGCGGGTTGTCCGACATGGTGCGGGTCCTCTCCGGTGGAGCGGTCGGGGTGTCGGGGATCGGGCGGGGGTGGCGGCGTTCGTGCCGGCCTTGGGCGCAGGCGGCGCAGTCCTTGCGGGGCATCAACACAGGCCGTCCGCTGTGCGCGTGGTCGGCGGGCAGCAGCCGGCCGCAGATGTGCGGGTAGGGCTCGGCGTCGGTCACCGGTCGGCCGAGCACCGCGCTCGCGGCGAGCCACCGGGCCGCCACCGCGTCACCGGCCCGGCCGAGGCCGGGGGCGGGCGGCGATCGCGGCGCGGGTGACGGCCTGGCGCATGTCGCCGAGCAGCCCGACCAGTTGCCGGCGGGCGGCTACCTCGGTCGGGGCGAGAGCGACCCTGACGCGCACCTCGGCGTGCTCCCGCCCGGCGGCGGTGCGCACCCGCACCAGCACGGCGCGGGAGCGGCCGGCGATGTCGACCACGATCTCTTCCGAGCGGTGCTCGCCGAGGCCGCAGCGGTGACCGCCCGCGCACCACTCGGTGTGCTGGTGGGGGTTGCGGCGGTTCATCGGGTGCCGGCCCGGTACTCGTCGCGGACGCGCTCGATCACGCGGCGGCCGACGCGTACGCGCTTGCCGGTGCCGGCGCAGCGGTGGCACTCCCGCTTGAGCCGGAGGATCAGGCCGCGTCGCTCTCCGGTGCCCTTGCAGCGGCGGCACGGGCCGAACGGCACGGCGTAGCAGATGATCAGGTAGAACGCTGCGTAACCGAGGATGATCAGGCTAGCTAGCGCGGCGATGGTCAGCATCAAACGCCTCCACGGGCCGGTTTGAGGGTGCGCGGGGCCGACGCCGCTAGCTGCTAGGGCGCTGGCCAGGGTTTTGACGGGTCGCTAGCGGTGCCGCTAGGTCTAGCGGTGGGTGCCGCTAGACCTAGCGGCGAATCTCGGCCTACTTGCGGCCGGCGGAACCGTTGTCGCGGTCACGCTTGGTGAGCGCGTCGGCGACGTGGGCGCGGGTGATGCCCTTGCGGTTGGCGGCCTCGGCGGTGTCGGGGTCGGTGCCCCACACCTGACCGGTCTTCACCCCGTGCGGCTTGAGCGCCTCGCGGAGTTGATCGGCGGTGAACCCGGCGTACACGTCGGGCCGCAGGACGGCGAGGCGCTCCACGATGGTCGTAGACCACAGCTTCGGGTCGGCGTCGCCCATGACCGCTAGCACGTCCTCAAGGATCGTGTCTCGGCGTACCGCGTCGGTGTTGACGGTGTGCCCGGCGGCGTGGCCGGTGATGTTGCCGGCCCGCTCCCGCAGCGCCCGCGCCCGGACGACGACGGCCTTGGCGGTCGGGCTGTCGATCTCGAACGTGCGGGTGATGGTCGGGTCGTCGCCCTCACCGGCGAGGTAGCCGATGCCCTTGTCCCGCTTGGCGAACATCGTTGCCCGGATGCCGCTTTTGAACATCGACTGCCCGAGCACCATGTCGTTCTCGCGGTAGCCCATGACCTTGAGGCAGAACCGCAGCACCGCGTTCGCGCTGATCCCGGTGGGGAGGCTCTTATCGTCGGGTCGCTGGGTGGCGGGGATCAGCGTGATTCCGGTCGCCGGGCCGCGCTTGATCAGGTCGGTGCAGATCTCTTCGAACTCGTCGCCGTACTTCGGGTGCTCGAACCACACCTGGCACTCATCAATGCCGATCACGACGGGGTGCAGGCCGAGGGACTTCTTGCTGGCTAGGTCGTCGGTGACCTTGTTCTCCGGGCACAGGTCCGGCGGCAACTCCCGGATGACCTTCGTGCGGCGCCGCATCTCGGTGCGGACCTCCCGCATCGCGGCGATGCCGTACTCGATGTCTTCCTCGTCGTCACCGGCCCGGTAGCGGTGCGCGACCGGCTCCAACGGCGACAGGTCACCGGTGCCCTTGAGGTCGAACGCGAGAATCCACGCACGCGGGTCCAGGCAGGCCCCGAGCAGCGCCAGGCGCAGCGCGAACGTCTTACCCATACGCGGAATCGACCCGATGATCATTGAAGCGAACATCAGGGTGAGGGTGACGACCCGGCCGCGCGGGTCGGTGCCGAACGGGAACGGCTTGAACAGGTTGACCGTGCCGGACTTGAGCAGCGGCCAGGGGTTCTGCTTGGCGCGCGACAGGTCCTTGTCGGCGACGAACAGGGTCAGCATGCCGGGGTGCACCTCGGCGTTGACCTCCGGCCACACGCAGCCGAGCGGGCGGGTGAGCGCGGCGGCCAACTCTTCGCGCTTGTCGACCACCGTGGAGGCGGTCACCCCGCGCGGCAGCTCGACCTCCGCGCGCCACCCGGTGCCGTTCTCTCGGGTGATCGGGGCGGTGAACCACCGCTTGCCGTTGTCGCCCCGGCGGATCGCGTCGTTGATGCCCTTGACGTTCAACGCGGCCAGGGCGTGGAACACCTCCGCCGAGGTCAGCGGCGCGGCGGCGGTGCGGACCACGGCTGTGTCGAGCAGCGGCTTATCGGCCGGTGCGCCGACGAACCCGAACACCGCCACCGCCACCGCGAGCGCGGCGAGCTGCACCGCGCCCGGCGCGGCCAGCAGCACCCCGGCCAGGGTGAACAGCGCCAGCACGGCGGGGATCGCGGTCAAGCCACGCCAGCGCACCCGCCGGTCACGCTGCCGCGACAAGCCCTGATAGGTGCGGGCCTCTTCCGGCTTGTCGATCGCGGCGTGGACCACCGACTGCCGGACCGGCTCGCCTTCCAGGTCGAACAGCCACCGCCCGTACCCGCGCACCGTCCGGCTGAGGCCGCGCGGGGCGTGCCAGGCCAGTTTCGCGGTGTACTTCGGGGCACGCAGCCCGTGGTAGGCCAGGGCATGCAGGCCGAAACCACCGGCCCACGCCACGTTCCCGGCGAACTCCGACCGCGAGCGCAGCCACCCGGGCAGGATCGGTACCCGCTCGGCGTCGCGGAACCCCGCGAGGGAGAACCGCGGCCGGCGCTGTGCCTCCACGCTGTCGACCAGCACCGGCCCGCCGCCCGGCAGGTCGTCGTCCGGGTCGGCGTCGGGGGCGGTGGTCTGGCGGCGGGACCGGGCGGCGTCCAGGTCCACCACCTCGGCATCCGGGCCGTTGGGGTCGGTCAGGTCCGCTTCGGCGGCCTGCCAGTCGAAACGCTCGTCATCGTGGGGGTGGGGGCTAGCCACGGCGGGCCTCCTTACGGACCGGGTTGATGGACGCGCACAGGCGGGCGTTCGTGTCGATCGCCCACGCCTCGGTGCGGGCCAGGCCGCGTGCGGCGAGCGCGGCGGCCACGGCGGTGAACTCCCGATCGTCGGGCCGGTCGTAGGGCTCCGTGCGGGCCGGCAGGTCGACCCATTCGGTGCCCTGGCTGTAGGTGATGAGCAGGACGTAGCCGCCGCCGCTGGTGACGGCGGCGATCGTGGCGCGCAGCGGGGTACCGAGCCAGTACGGGCGGCGGGGCAGCAGGCGGGCGGCGGCTGCCCGCAGCGCCCGGCGGGGTGACAACATCGAGGTCTCTCCTGAGGGTTGATGCCGGATGGGTGAGACCGGCGGCACGGCACGGTTTCCAGGCCAGAGGCCGTGCCGCCGGGCGGGGCTAGCGGGTGCGGCCGGAGCCGCCGCAGTGCGGGCACTTCTTGAAGACGGTGCAGCTGGTGTCGGCGACGGTGCGGCCGTTCTTGGTGATCGGGTTGCAGCCCTGGGTGTAGTGGGGCACCTTCCCGGTGCCGGAGCAGGGCAGGCAGCGGGTGAGGGTGTCGGTGAGCTTGCCGACCAGCTTCTTGGCCATGGGTCAGCGCTCCTTGCGGGCGGTCGAGCGGGTGGTCAGGTAGGCGAGCAGGCAGCCCACCGCGCCGAACACGGCGGCGGTGCGGGTCCACCCGTTGTGCGCGGTCAGGAACAGCACGACGTTCGCGGGAATCAGGGCGAGAAACAGCCGGCGGCGGGTCACCGCGTGCCGCCCTTGCTGGCGGCCTCGATGACGGCCCGCTCCCGCTCGGCGGGAGTGGCGCTCTCGGTAGCGCGGGCGGCTTCCCGCATGCGGCGGGTCACCTCGGCCATGGCGGCGTCGCTGGTGCTGTGCTTGCTCATCGGGCACCGTCCTCGCGGACGAGGTGGGCCAGCGCGGCGCCCATGCCGAGCACCGCCACCGGCAGGCAGGAAACGAGGGTGGTGATCCACCACGGGGCGGCGGTGACCCCGAGAGAGACGAGCAGGTGGTAGGCGACCTGGCCGAGCGCGCCGACCGCGAGGGATGCCAGGGCGGACCACTTGGCGAACGTCCGCGCCCGGGTCGGCACCCTGCCCGATAGCCACACGTAGAGGGCGTAGGCGGCGTAGGCCTCTACCCCGATCGGGAGGGTGATCGCGCTGTCGATCGTGGCCCACGATCCCGGGTCCACGATGCCGGGCAGGAGGTCGACCTTCCCGAATCCGGTGAGCTTGCCGAGCCCGACCCATCCGGACCAGACGGCCACGAACGCGCCGAGGGCCATCAGCACGACGGGCCACACGACGGCCTTGCGGGGCGGGTCGGCGGGGGTGGGCGTGTCCGGGTGACCGACCGTCGTGGCCTCGGCGTCGGGCTCCCGGGGCGTGATCTCCACCGGCGCGACGGCCGGCGGGGTGGGCTCGGGTGCGACCGGGGCGGGCAGCGGGTCCGGGCCGATCGGCTCGGCGTAGTCGTACGTCGGCGACGGCCGCTCGTCGGTGACCGGCAACGGCTCGGCCTCGTCGCGGAGCCGGGCGAGCAGTTCGACTGCCTTGGGTGCGCCGATGCGGAAGTGCCGCATGAGTTGGTTGCGGCTGGGCACCTGGCCCAGCTCGGCGGTGAGCTTGCGGGCTGCGGGCAGCAGCTCGTCGACGGGCTGCGGGTACTTCGTGCCGTTGATGGTCGGGGCGGTCACTGGTTGCCTCCCAGGATTTCGGCGAGCAGGGGACGGTGCGCGGGGAACACCTCGCCGCCGTAGGCGATGTCGAGGTGACGGACGAGGCTGGGGTAGTCGATGGCCGGCACCCAGACGGCGCGGCGGGCGTCGTCGGCGCCGGTGACGTCGGGCAGCGGGCCGACGTAGTGGCCGAGGTCGAACCGGACGGGGGTGGTGACCATCCACGCCTCATCCGAGGCGCGCGGGTCGGGGACGTACCGGGCCGGCAGCACCTCGTGCGGCTCGCGGTCGGGGTCGACGGTCAGGCCGGTTTCCTCGGCCAGCTCCCGCACGGCGGCGGTGAGGGCGGTTTCGCCGGGGTCGACGTAGCCGCCGGGCAGCGCCCATCCGTGACCGTCGGACCGCTCGACCATGACGACCCATCGCCACCCGCGCGGGGTGCTCACGGTGACGATCGCGTCGGCGCACTGCTGCTCACCCCAGTGGCCCAGGAAGTTGCGGCCGTAGCGGATGCCGGTCGGGGCGTAGGGGTTGACCGGTCGGCCGTCCACGAGGGGGAAAGGGATCGCAGCGACCGTTCGGCGGGTGGTCCAGTCGATGGCGGTGGGGTCCATGGTCGGGTCGGCCCACGGCGCGGCGGCGGCGATGCCGGCCAGCACGGACGGGTCGGTGTAGGTGCGGTTCATGCGGCGGCCTCCAACGGGTGGGCGCAGGTCAGGCACTCGCCGAGCGAGCGCGGGATGTAGTAATCACGGACCTGCCGGCAGGTCGGGCAGGTGCGGCGGGCCAGCAGCGCGGCGCGGATGGCGCGGCGTTGAGCGGGGGTGGCGGTGCGCTTCGGGCGGGCCAGGTCGACCCGGTAGAGGTAGGCGGCGCGGGTACCGCCGACGCCGCGCCAGAGCACCTGAGCGGCGATCGGCTGTCCGCCGGGGCGTAGGCCGGCGGCGGTCAGTTGGCGGCGGGTGGCGTAGCCGGGTGGGGCACCTCGCCACCAGTAGGTGGGGATGCCGTACCGCGCCCCGTCCGGATCGAAGTAGGCGGCGCGGATGCGGGACATTAGGCCGCGCGGTGCGGGTCGGTGCGGGTGGTCAGGTCGGCGGCGGCGCGGGTGACGCGGGCCTCGGCCCGGCGCAATCGCCGCCAGTCCAGCGCGGTCGGGCCGCCGTGGTCCTCGGCGTAGAGCATTGTGATCTCGGCGTCGAGTACGTCCAGCTCGGCGGCGATCAGCGGCCACTCCGTGTCGATCGCGGCCAGGTCGGCGGCGGTCGGCTCGGCGGCCACGGGGGCAAGGTGCTTCCTCACAGGAAACCTCCGGGGGAGTCGCTGAAGTTGAGAAGCCCCGGGGTGTGACCAGACCGGCCGCGCCCCGGGGCGAACAGAGATCGAAAGGCAGAAGTCCATGCCGCGTGCCGGATCCGGCCCGCTCGCCCCGCTCGCTCGGGATCTACCGAGGTCGGCCACCATGTGGCTCTAGGCGGGGATGCCGCAGACGGATCTACGCGGCGCTTCTGCTGTGTAGTTCTGAATGAACGACCACACGATCGGCCCGTGGGCGCGCAGCGCAGGCGCTACCTTCCCCGGCTTCCGCTCGGCTTGTCGTACCTGGCTAGCCAGGTCCAACGAGATGAACTTAGGCCGGCTTGGCTAGTCAGGTCAAGAGGGCGCGGCGAACTTTCCCAACTTGGCTAGTCAGCGCTACCGTGTGCGGGTGAGCGAGAACCTTGACTTCCTCGGCGAGCTGGATCCCGACGACCCCAAACAGGCTTCGCAGCAGATCGCAAACAAGCTGCGGGCGGCCATCCTCACGCGCCGGCTCGCGCCCGGTGACAAGCTGCCGTCGCAGCCCGATCTAGCCGCCCGCTATGGCGTAGCGCGGGAGACGGTCAAGCGAGCCTTGGACCTTCTCCGGGCAGAGCGGCTGATCGTGTCCCGGCAGGGCAGCGGCGCGTTCGTCCGCGCGCAGACGCAGCGTGCCGTGGAACTGCGTCCACACATCGAAGCCTCATTCGAGAGGCCGCACGTCACCATCGACTTCGCGGGATTCTCCGGCGAGACGCTGCGAGATGCGCTCGCTGAGGCACTCGACAAGGTGCGGGTTGGCAGGCTCGCGCCGGAAACGATCGCGGTGCGGGTCCTGATCTCCGACATGACGGTGCCCATGGCGCTGCCGGCTCGGGCCGAGACTCAAGCGGATGATCCGGCGGTGCGAGAGCGGGCCGAGCGCATCACGCGCCGGGCGGCCGACGGGATCATCGACCAGGTGGCCGAGCTGGGCGACCTTGGCCTGATCCGCTCAACCACGGTAGAGGTGCGGATGCACCGAGCATCGCCTCTCTTCAAGCTCTACATTCTGAACGGAGAAGAGGTCTTCTACGGCTTTTACCCGGTCGTTGAGCGCACTGTCTCTATCAAGGGTGAGCCTATGGCGATCTACGACTTAATGGGCAAAGACGTACCGCTGTTCCACTACGCGGTAACCGACGACGACGCCTCTCACGGCACACAGTTCGTGGAGGCATCCCGCCAGTGGTTCGACTCGGTGTGGTCGACCATCGCCTACCGGTACGACGGATGAACGCCGACCTCGGCCGGCTACTCGGCGAGGTCGACGCGGTGCTGCTCGACTTCGACGGCCCGGTGTGCAGCATCTTTGCCGGATACCCGGCGCCGCAGATTGCCGCCGAGCTGGTCGACGTGCTCCGGCGGCATGGCGTAGACGTACCGCCCGAGCTTGCCGCCGAGCCGGACCCGCTTGAAGTGCTTCGCCGCACCGGCGAGGCCGGTGACTACGGCCTCACGCGGGCAGTGGAGGACGCGCTCTGTGCGGCCGAGCGACAGGCCATCGAGACTGCTGAGCCTACGCCGTATGGCCGGGAGGTCATCGTGGCCGCCCGGCAGGCGGGGTTACCGCTTGCGGTGGTCAGCAATAACTCGGAAAGTGCCGTCAGCGCCTACCTGGCGGCGCATCGACTTGCCGGCTATGTGTCGCCGGTTGTCGGCCGGCCATACGCCGACCCGACCCGTATGAAACCCAATCCCGCGCCGATTCGGCAGGCCGTCAATGCTCTCGGCGAGTTGCCGATTAAGTGCGTCCTCGTCGGCGATTCGCTGTCGGACATTGAGGGAGCACGGGCTGCTGGGGTGAGAATAGTCGGCTACGCAAATAGCAGACCGAAGGTCGAAGCCTTCCGGCTCGCTGGAGCGGATGTAGTGATCGAAAGTATGTGTGAAATAGCTGCCGCCCTACTTGAGCCATGATAATAGGTCCTATGGTTAATCCGCCTGAATCCACTTCTAGGGCATGATCCTGGAGGTGGACAAGATGATCTGTTCGGCCACGAATCGCATGAGTGGAACCTCCGTAGAGAGTTCGGCATCATGCTGGAACGGGATGAATCTCCCCTTTGCTCCCTCTTTGCTGTGAACTAAGGAGTTTCTAGTCTTGTAAATGCGACGGCTCAATGCCGCTATCACTTCTGCTTGGCTTGGATGCCTTAAGTCCACCGCATCGCCACCTGAAAAGCCTACCGGGGATTGTTTGTAAGCATTCAGCAGCCCGGGATCAAATTGTTGCAGATCGTCGATAAGGCGCGGCAGGGAGACATAGCGTTCCAAGGTGAGTCGAAGTGCAATCTGCTCGTTGATGATTAGCTCTTCGTCGCGGACCTGTATTGCTTTGCTGACCTTCTTAATGAGTGCCTTGATGTCGGGCTTACGCCTGTACGAGAAGTCGGGTGACGTAATCATCCCCTTGACTTGCTCAACTAAGTCATCTTGAAAGATGTTCTCGAACCAATGCTCAGCTACATGATAATATGAAAGATATTTCAGCATGGCGCTGTCTGCTGCTACGCCAAGCTGATAATGATGCACAAGATCGTTGATATAGAAGCGTCTTGGTGGGTCGAGATCTGAGGTACCCGATCGCCTCATGTTGAGGATCTTCGAAGGTTCAACGACTCTTTCGATCCCTGACTGAGGCATGATGGCTAAGTCAAGGTTGAAGCCGAGGTGAAAGAAGAAAGAATCTGCGAGCGGCTTCCATGATGCCTCACTACGGGGTTTGGTGGAGGTAATGCGGAGACTCCAGCTTCGCAACGCGGTTCGAAAAGCTGCAAGTCCGTCGAGCTTTCCCCTCATCATACGGTCAAGAGCCATGGGGGAAATCTGGAAGCTCCGGTACCAACCATGAGCGCCAGTCGCTCTTGCCTCCATGATTAAGTAAAGGATAAAGGAAGGGCTTGCTCTGCCCAGTTCGTAGGTTAGGCCGTTCTGGTCGTCAACCAGTCGTACGTAAGAGCCGTCTGGCCTGGCGATTCGCATGAAGCGTTGCGAGTCTGACTGCACGAGTACCTCGTAGCTGCTGTCAGTCGTCACGCAGGTCGAGTCAATGCTCTTGTAATCGGCCGCCTTGCTTACTATCTCGTTGACTAGTTGACGCCCCAGTGACGAGATGGTTTTGCCTCTCTTTTCGAGCAGGTATGAGTCGCCGTCCAGGCGTACTTCGAACCTAAGGACGGAGCTGAGGATGTCGATAACATCATCGGAGGTGATTTCCACTGCGGTTGCCTTCGTCTCCTATGCCTATTCCTGCAGCCTCGGCCCACTGCCCTGCGAACTTTCAGGAGATCGCGAGGCCGGCTCCTTGCGCTAGCGGACAACCCTTCCACTTCCGACCCTCGTCCCAGACAACAGCAATGCCTTCGGCGTTGAGCCAAGCAACACGCCGGTCAGTGATCGGAGAGCTGAAGACTGCTAGTAATCCAGGTTTTTCCGAGCTGTCGTCATAAAGGAAGTAGGAATATTCCTTGAGCTGGCTATGAGCTTCCCTTGTGGCCCTGGCTACGTCAGAACCATATACGACCTTGTACTCGCCCAGCCAGCCCGGCGAGCCGGGGATGACAAAGTCGCGAGGATGGACGTTGGTGGCTGGCCGAAAACCCCGTTCCTGTAGCCATATTCCATACCTGCGAAGTCCCCCTTCGTGTCGTGGGGACCTTTTAATTGATTCCTTAGAGAAAACCGTAGTAGTGGCTTGATCTCGCCCCGGAGCGAACACCGGCTCCCGCTGTGCGTAATCGACGACGGTGGCGCTTGTGGTCGAGATTGATCCGGGTTTGGTAACGGCCAACTTGCGTTTCGCTTTCACCGCCTCTTGAAGTGCGAGGCACGCGCGATCCAAATCGGTCGTAAGGTTCGCATCGTCGGGAAATGCTTGCAGCGGATACGTCTTGCTAAGGATGCAGGCCGACTCGTAGCGAAGTTGACGGGTCCCATCGCTTTGCAGATCGATGGTTGCATCCCATCCGGCGGAGACGTCGCTCGGCAGTTCTCGCCTAATAGTGGTCGCTTCCGTTCGCAGCGAGTCTCGCACCATAGATTCGCGGGATGGCACTGAGCCCCTGCGAACGTTGGTAGCCTTCACCTCAAGGGCGCGCTTCTCGGTTCCCATATTGAGGCTTAGGGTCCAACCATTTCCGCTGCTCTGGAGAATCCACACCACATACAATCCACGCATGGGGGTAGTGGACTCATCAGGATCAAAAAAGCCGATCCACGGGGTTGGGGTTGTCCCGAGCGGCTTTTGCCCTCCGCTGCCCTTGACTATGAAGTCGGCCGGGCCATAAGCGGCAAGGTGCGTGGCAGCGTCGCGGAGTAGTCTCTGCTGCTTCGTGTCAAACCCAGCGTGGTAGTCGTAGCCGTTCGCCACCACGCGCAGGTACTCGTCCAGCCTCAATGTCACTAACACTCCCGCCGGGCGTAACCAGCGAGGCATCGATGCCTAGGGGTCAGACAACGCACCCTGCTGTCGTCCATGCTGGACAGAGCCCCAGCTTGGACGACACGGTATCAGCGCTCGATGTCGTGCCGCTTGTCCGCGACTGAGCTGCTCTCGCGTGGCCACTGGGCAGACGGCCCTGACGGCTAGTGGTGCTTACGCCGGAAGTGTCCCTCGGCGGGGTGGGGATCAGCGGTGGGAGGGCCTTCCTCGGCAGTTCGGCATTCGGTGGTGACGGCCCGTGGGGTGCCAGAGGGAGGGGGCTGCGCCAGCCTGCACGGAAGGCCGTGTCGCATGCGTGTCGCCAGTAGGGAGAGGTTACCTATCTGTGCAGGTCAGGGCTCTGAGCGTGGCGCTCTGTAAATCCGTCGCGAAAGCTACAGAGGTTCGAATCCTCTACCCGCCACCAGGAGCACCAACGGCCCCTGACCAGCAGGAATGCTGATCGGGGGCCGTTGTCGTCTGTCCGGCCTGGTCCGGCTGAGTCCAACCGTTGACGACTGGTTGTGGGCAGATGGTGGGCAGGTCGATCTTGCTCGCTGAGGGCTCTTCTACGGCTGCGGTCGCTGGCGTTGGTGGCCTGGGTCCGGCCTGGCGGGGTCCGTGCGTGTAGCGACCGGCTGAGGGGTCCGCGGTGAGGTGTCGCCAGCTGCGGGAGATAGATCGGGGGCAAGCCAGTCCCGGGTTTGGACTGGCGCGGCAGTCGGAAGCCTCGACCGTCGACGAGGCCGACCAAAGCGGCCGCAGAGCAGTATGAGGCTTCGGTTACGTCCGCCGCTCAGGTGGTCTTCGGACACGTTACGGTCCACCAGGGGCCGCCGCCCATGGAAGCCCGGGTCGGCCGGCTAGTCGCGTCGCTTCGTGAGTTCGATGAGGTCATCAAGGAGCTGCAGACTGAGTTGCAGACCAGGCAGGCGGCCGTTGATCGGCTTCGTGCCGAGGAGGAGCAGAGTCGCCAGCTTGCCGCCGTCAAAGCTGAGGAGGCGGCTGCCGTGCGATCCCTCATCGATGGCGCGATCGGTCGCGCCCACGCTGAGCTCCAGGTGCGACCGGCGGACGAGCAGGCGGTTCTGAAGGGCAGGCTCAGCGTGCTGCAGGAAGAGCTGGAGACCGCCCGTAGCAAGGGGCGACGCGAGCAGGCGCTGTTCTTTCTTTCTGGGGCCCTTGTCTCGATTCCTATCGGTTTCATGGTCAACTACTTCTCCTAACGACAGTCGCGGCGCGGGTCAGGATCTCCTCGTCGGGCAGTTGTAGACCTTCCGGGGAACCCTGGTAGCCCCGAGGTCTTCAAGGCCTTGTCATCCCAGAGCGTGGCCGGCCGGCCCGGCCGATGCCGGCCGGAGGTCGCCAGCAGGCCGGGGCACCGGCCGTCCCGGTGGGCTTGGTGTTGCGCGTACCCTCGCGCTGTCCCGGGTGTCCGGGGAACTCATCAAGGTCCTGGACGCTGGCGACCAGTTGACCCTGGGAGCGCTCGCCCAGGACATCGCCGCGTTCGACGCGCACCCGCACATCGGCGGGACCACCTCGCGGGTACTCGATCTGCTGCCTGATGGTTCGACCGCCGGTTGGGACAAGGAAGAGATTTTCCCGCACTCGGTGGATCGTCTCAACGGCCTTGCTCAACTCGCCGAGAGCTTCGACCGTGGTGTCACTACGCCGGCAGGGCGGGAACGTTCTTCATCTACAGAGCGGTTGGTGTCGTGCAACTACTTCACTTGACCGCCGTTGGCGCCCGCGCGTCTTGCCGTCAATCTCTGCACCGCGGTTAGCATCGCAATGACACTTCACCGATCGATGGTGGCGGGCGATCGTCTCCGTGCCCCTCAGGAGACGGAAAGGCTGTCTCCTCAACCCTGCAAGGGTAGGTGGAATGTCC
The DNA here is from genome assembly GCF_003626595.1 of Micromonospora endolithica. Lineage (GTDB taxonomy): Bacteria > Actinomycetota > Actinomycetes > Mycobacteriales > Micromonosporaceae > Micromonospora > Micromonospora endolithica. The sequence goes on from NZ_RBAK01000007.1 coordinate 152,059, forward strand.
AACAGAAGAAGCCATGGGCGCAGGAAGCGCGCTCCTGGCGGGCGGCAACGTTCTCGCTCCGCGGTCAGTATCTTGATCGAGCTGATAGCTCTGATCCTCAGGTTGCTGGCACTCGCAGCGGCCGGAGCCGCCTTCGGCGAGGAGGATGAACCCTCCAACTAGGAGGGCCATCCCCATCCGGTGGAAGGCTCCGCTTCTTGCTTTCGCGGGCTGGGAGCGGGGCTTCCTTCGTACTGTTGGCTACGGCACGGCGTTTCATGAAGCATTTCGCCGCGTGTTGCGTTGGACGTTCAACGCAATCAACCGTCCGAACCTTACCTTCGGTTCGTGTCTCAACTTACACAGTCGCCGGCCTGACGGTTGCATAACACGCGGTTATGCAAGTCGTTAATCGGAGACGCGATGAGCTTCGGTATTCGTCACACCGAGCTTGTCCAGTCTCGGCGGATCCGCCCCGCGCCGCGATACAGCAGCCACAGGAACAGGCTGATGAACGCTGCCGTCAACAGCGTCCACGGGTCGCCCAGCACGAGCCGAACGAGCGCGTAGACCGCGAGGGCCACCAGCGCGACGAGCAGTAGCCGACGGAGCCCCCCGAGGATCCGAAGGCTGGCAGCCGCACCCGACCGGGAGAGGCTGCGCCCGCCGTCTCCCGTCCGCGCTCGCAGCACGGCGGCCACGATGGCGATGACGGCGGCCTGGGCGAGCGCACCGCCGACAGCGAACGGCAGCCCGGGGATCTCACCGGCGGCCAGCATCGCCGTGCCACCGGCAGTGAAGCCGGTGAGCAGGACGACCAGGACGATGCCGGCGAAGACGGTTCTCCGGGCGCCTCGTCGCGCCTTTGCGGGATCGGCCAGCGGGATGCGGTCGTCGCGTGCGTCCACGGGCGAGGTCTCCATCAGGGCTTGATGTTCCAATCGAGGGTCTTGCCGCCGTCCCGGACCCGGCCGTTGGAGATGTCGGACACGAGCGCCGGCCAGTTGCCGCCCGGTAGGCCGTCGCTGTTGTGCAACCGCTGGTCGAGGTCACGCATCTGCGTCCACAGTACGGTCAGGTAGGTGATGGCGGCTGTGACCACGGCCGTGGTCAGTGCGATCGCCTTGGCTGTCGATGCACCTGCTCCGGCCGCCGCGGCGGGGGCCGTGATGATGCCGAGCGCCGCCGCGGCGGCCGCGATCAGCTCGACGATGTAGGGAACGATCACTGCGGCGATGCCCAGCCAGAAGGCGATGATGCCGCCGGCTACCTTCCACAGCGCGTCGTCCAGTTCGTCGGTGGCGGCCTTGATGGCGGCGAGTGCCTTTCCCTGGAGGGGGAGGATGCCGGTGTAGGCGGTGGCGGCAGTGCCGGTCCAGTAGTCGTCGACGAGCAGTTGCCCGGCGTCGACCCTGGCAGCCAGCTCGTGCACGGGCCCGCCGACCTGTTGGGTCCAGGTCTCGCCGTGCGAGTAGAGCGTCCAGGGCACTCCCCACCGGGTGAAGAACTTGCCCACCTCGGAGAAGAACTTGGCGACGAGTTCGCCGAACCTGCGGAGCAGGTTGAGTGCGTCCTGGGCGAGAGGTCCGAGCCAGTCGAGCCTGTCGTTGACGCGGTTGATGATCTCGTTCGCCAGCCGCTCGACGCGCTGGATCCCGTCGTTGATCGACTCGATCAACTCGCCGAACTCGCTCTCGGAGAGCGGGAGAGGGCGTGTCACCTGGCTGCTCCTCAGTAGATGTTGTTCAGCCGGTGGACGGCGTCGGCCTCGTCGCGCTCGTAGCCGTCCGCGGCGTTCCGCAGCGACGTGGCGACCGTTTCGCAGGTCTCACTGCCTTGGCTGAGGAGGCGAATCAAGCGGTCCTGGAGCTGTTGGTACAGCTCGACGAGGCCGACCTTGTCGCCGACGTAGGAGAAGTGCAGCGCTGCGAGATCGAGGCGGGCGGCGACCTGGGCGGCACTCCTCATGATGTCCCCTGAGTCGTCCCAAACCGCCGCGTCCTTACGGAGCGCTTCGATGGAGACCCTCAGCTTGCCCTCGCCCGGTGGTGGCATCAGTTGCTCCTGGGTGACTGTCGTGGGGCCAGACCGAGGTTGGCGAGAAGCTGTGCCGGATCGCCGGTCATCCGGTCCAGTTCGTTGTACGGCCAGGAGTTCCGTAGCGGCGCGGCCTTCACCCGATCGGCGTACCCCTGTTGGACTGCTTGGGTGACGGCGGCACCCAACTGCCCGGCGTGAGCCGACCGGAACCACGACTCGTCGAAGCTGACCGCTGCCAGGCGCTCGCCGGTGAGCGTCACCCTTACACGGTCGTCAGCGTCGGCAGCGGTCGAGCTGGACAGCGCGGCCCGCTCCGCCTCGCCCTCAAGCTCGTCAAGCCGCGCGAACGAATCCTTGAGCACGTAGAGAAGGCTGCGGGCGTAGTTGACCGACGAATCGCCGACGGGGTCGGCGGCAGAGGGGAGCGGGGCTGGCGGCTCGGGCAACTCAGAGTCAATGCTGGCTGCCTGGCTCACCCCGTAGACCCACGCCTCTGACCGGCGTCGAGCTGCTTCGTCGGCGGCTTCCACGATCGCCGCGCCCAGCTGGTCGGCAGGTGTTTGCCTCCGCCAGTGCGGAAGGATTTCGACCGAGTCGATCCGCCCGTCGGCGCCCAGGGCGACACGCACGACTTCGGCTGAATCCCGCGCGGACGCCCGGGCTGCCATGCGATCGCCTGCCGCGAGTCGCCGGGACAAGTTCTCCGCTTGCCGGCGTAGCTCCTCCAGCTCGGCGATCTCATCGAGCGGGTTGCCCATCCATCGCTCCCGATCGATTAGGTTGTCACTGGTCTTCACAATTTAACGTGCTCGGGGGCGTCACCGCTGCCCCCGTTGCGGTGTCGCGCTGGTCGGGGTCAGGCAGGACGGCATGTCGCCTGACCTGTCAAGCAGCCCCTGCGACGGATTTCGAGTGCTGAACCGGGATGTGCAGACTCATGAGAAATATCGAGTTCAGTGCGAGTGCCTTGGCATTTCAGGAACACCGGATCAGGTATCGACGCCGACTGTCGGTCTTCACTTCCAAACTACGAAGCTGACCTCCAGTACACATATATCTCCCGTGAAGCGTTCGCGATCGTCCTCGTCCTCTAGGTACTGCTCACACATGCTCAACTTCGACACCGTTAGCTTGCCGTGCCGGCCCTCACTGGTGCGGACGCAGTACGACGTCCCTGCCTTCAGTTGCGGTGCTACAACGAGCGACGACCATGCACCGCCACTGATCGTCGAACATTCCTGAAGGGTTGGTTTACCGATTGCCGATGGGGCGAAGACTGTGCCATTTGCTCCGCCGAGGGAGCTGCTGTTGAGGACGAGGTCCGAGCCGTCGTACGTGCCGTAACGTTTGCGGTTCTCATCCATCTCCCAGAAATTCACAACCTCCCCGTCGTATGTGCCGTGCTCGCTCATACTGCGTAAGCGGGGGCTGCCGCTGCTGTGCACTACTTCTTGCCGGGGCGCCGCTGTGGAGGTGGGCAATGGGGTATCGCCGCTGGGTGTGGCAGAAGGCGTTGACGGACTCGCATCCGCGCTCTGCGTGAAGGAGGGACCGGGGCTGCTCCCGGCCGGCATGGTGGCTGATTGAGGCGGCGGTGAGACTGCAGGTTCGTCCTTGACGGGGAAGAGCCAGGCAAGTAGAGCGACGACAGTGCTAAGGAGCCCCACCACGGCTCCGATGCCCGCCCATTCCCCTCTGCCGAGGTGCTGATTGAAGCGGCCCCGGGATGGCTTCTCACGATCGCTCACGTTCGACCCCGCTCCACATGCGACGGACCACCAACTTAGCGGGGTGCAGCACTCACCGGTGCCCCTCGCTGGGTGGGCGTCGAAGCAAGATGGGCTTGTTGACTTGACTGCCAAGTGTTGTCTGCCTCGGAGCCCAACCTGGCAGATATGTCAACAGGCCGGAGGTTGAGCGATGGCTCTTCAAGCCCTCGGCGTCCTGCGACCACGAGAAGATCGAACATCGCTGGGGCCGCCTGGTGCTCGCCGGCCCCTCGCCGCGAGCCGGGTCGCACTGAACCGATGACGGCGGCTCTCACGAGCGGGGCGGGCTCAAGCACCGGGGAAGGGCTGAGAATCGTACGGTCCGATCCCGCCCGGCTCGTCGAGCTGCCGTGCGCGCACGTCGGGAATCACGGCGTTGGCCCGGACGGTCGCTTCTTCCGTGGCCTTCACGGACGTTGGCTGGCCCTGAGGCGCGGGCGAGAATGGCTCCATGTTCCACGTGATGTTCTACTCGGCGGTGTTGCTGGCGCTGTGCCTGGCAGCCCTGTTCGTAGTGGTGCGCCTGGCGGTGTGGTTCATCGGTGTGATGGCGCGGGGTGCGGCCTCGCTGCCGGCGGCGTTGAAGTCACTGATGGTCGAGCCACCGCGGGGAGAGGCCTTCAACGACTCCCGCGACGTGTGGCCGATGCCAACGGACGACTGAGGCGCAGCTCAGAACACTTGTCCACGGCAAGATCGCGAGGGCCCTGTGAATCCGTCGCGAAGGCTACAGAGGTTCGAATCCTCTACCCGCCACCAGGTGCAGAAGCGGCCCCTGACCAGCAGAGATGCTGATCGGCGCATACGTCGAGCGCGATGGCTCCGACCCGTCCGACGGAGCGGGGCGACCGGATGGAACCCTGCGGCGACGACAGTTCCATCCGGGTTGTCGAGCCCGGATGGTCATCGGCGCGATGTCCAGGTAGGCCGACGCGGTGACCAGAACTTCGATGTCCGACGCTTCCTGTACGAGCTGTGCAGCTCAGGGCAGCGGGCGGACGATGTCTAGATTGCAAGCCATGACGCTCGATATCCCGCCCGGCCAACTGGTGGCAGCCCTCGTCAGTTGGGCGATCGGACTCGCGGTCCTCTATCTGGTGATTCGGTTGGCCGTGCGGCACGCCATCGAGGATGCGGACCGGCGTAGGGGCAAGACTCGTCGTTGAGCGGACGGTGTCGGGTCGGCCGGCCAGGCGGGGGGCCGAGCGACTCCAGGCACCGGCAGCCGTCGAAGCGACGGTTGTCTGACAACTGGTCGACAGGGCCGGAATCGTCCGATACTGTCCGGCAGTGCCCCCTGGGCCCGGCCTCGCGGCTGACCTTGTCGTCCATCCGTCGGCTTTGCGGTGCGATTCACGTGTGGCACCATCGTGACACCGGCAACTTTCTCGGACCCCCGACAGGAGTTCACCGATGTCTGGTTGGACGCGTTGGCGTGGCGCCGTCCTCGCGCTCGCGGTCGCCGCCGCGTTCGCAGGCGGTCTGTTGGCTTCGGACACCACGTACCATCTCTTCGATTTCACCTGGGGTGCGCCAGTCTTCGACCCGGGCACTGCGGCAGTTCAGTAGCTTCCGCACCACCGGGCAGGGGGCGGAATGCCAGGCGGTCCACCTTCGGCACGCAGGTCCACCGAGCAGGTGTGGCTGATGACCGCGCCGTTGGCCCTGATCGCTGTCACCTGCAGCGTCTTCCTCGCGCTGGCTTCTGGACAGCGGCCGGTCAACCTTGCCGTCGCCGCCGCTCTCTTCGTCGCAATGGTCGCGGCCAGCACCCAGGTGCTGCAGGTGGTGGTCCGCCGGCAGGCCCTTGAGGTGATCGCGACCGAGATCCCGCTCGTCCTGGCCTTCTTCTATCTGCCGCCGTTGACGGTCGTTGCCCTCTTCGTGCTCGCTGCCCTGGTCGGGCAGCTTCGACGTCGGCTCAGTGCCGTGAAGGTCTGGTTCAACGTGGCCCGTACCGGCGCGGCGGCCTCGCTCGGTGGCGTCGTGCTGATTGGGCTCGGCGGGGTCGATGAGGCCGATCCATGGACCTGGGTGGTCCTGTTCGCCGTTGTCACGGTGAACTCCCTGGTGTCACTGATGGCGATCAGCGGGGTCGTCAGCCTGTTGCACGGCTGGCAGGCCGGCTGGGAAATGATCCGCAAGTCTCCGGTTCCGCTGATGGTCAACTCGATCAACGTGGTCATCGGATTGATCCTGTTGCTGGCGCTGGAGTCGACCTGGTGGTCGTTGCTGCTGATCGCTGTGCTGGCCGTCGCCGTGGTGGTGGTCTACCGCTCGTACGCGCAGTTCCTCCGGCAGCACCGGACGTTGGGCAGCATGTACGAGCTGACCCGGGCCATGACCGAAGGTGGTCAGGAGGGCGTGGTGGCCGACGTGCTGCTCGGCCGGATCCGGGTACTCATGCAGGCCGAGTACGCGACCCTCTGGCTTCCCCCGCAGGGTCGCCATCCCGAGGTGCTGCTCAGCGCGCGGGTTGACCAGCGGGGCCTACTCGACGTCGCGCCCACGTCCGTCGAGTTTCGTGAGCGGGTCCGGGAGTCCGGCGAGACGCTCTCCGTCGGGCGGGCGTTCGCGGACGCCCCCGACGTTCGGCAGGGCCTGGCGAAGCACGGCGTGAAGGACGTGATCGCCGTTCCCTTGCGGTCGGGCCAAGCGGTGATCGGCACGCTGGAGGTGGTCAACCGGCTCAGCGACGTCGGCCACTTCACTCCGGGTGACGTTCCCGTTTTCGAGACGGTGGCCGCCCACGCGGCCGTCGCTCTGGAGAATTCACGGCTGGTCGACCGGCTGCGGCACGACGCCTACCACGACACCCTGACGAAGCTGCCCAACCGTCGGCGGATGACCGCGGCGCTGGAGGAGGCGGTCAAGATCAGGGCACCCGGCGAGGTGGTGGCGCTGCTGCTCTTCGACGTCGACCGGCTGCGCGAGGTCAACGAGTCGCTCGGTCACGCCGCCGGCGACAAGGTGTTGTTCGAGGTCGCCAACCGGCTGCGCTCGCGGGCCCCGTCGTCGGCCCTCGTCGGCCGGGTCGGCGGCGACGAGTTCCTGGTCACGCTGCGGCTGGAGAGCGCGCAGGCGGCCCTGGAGATGGCCGCGCGGATGCGCGAGCAGATTCGCGCCGAGATGGTCTTCGACGACGGGCTGACCGTGGACGTGGACACCGCGGTCGGCGTCGCCACCCATCCGGACCACGGCACCACCCCCGCCGCGCTGCTGCAGCGCGTCGACCTGGCCGCGACGGCGGCGAAGGCGATACCGGGCAGCGTCCAGCTGTTCAACGCGGCGCTGGAGTCCCGATCGTTGCGTCGCCTGGGTCTCGCCGGCGACCTGCGTCGCGCGCTGGACGACGGCGGCCTGGAGGTCTACTTCCAGCCCAAGGTCACCCTGCGGGACCGCCGTCTGGTCGGGGTGGAGTGCCTGGCCCGCTGGGAGGACCCGACGCACGGCACGGTCGCGCCGGAGGACTTCGTGGCGGTGGCCGAGCACACCGGCCAGTTGGGCCGGCTCACCGAGTTCGTGCTCCGGGAGGGGCTGCGGCGCAGCCGGGACTGGGCGCACGGGGGCCAGCCGCTCGCCGTCGCGGTCAACATCTCCGCCCGTACGCTGACCGACCAGCACTTCCCGGCCCAGGTCCGGCAACTGCTCGACGAGTACGACGTGCCGCCGCAGTGGCTGACCCTGGAGATCAAGGAGTCCGGGGTGCTGGACGGCACCGACCGGCCGATCTCGACCCTGCGACGTCTGCGGGACCTGGGGGTGCGGCTCTCGGTGGACGACTTCGGCACCGGCGACTCGTCCCTGGCGCACCTGCGCCGGCTGCCGGTGCACGAGGTGAAGGTCGACCGGTCCTTCGTCCAGGGCATGGCGACCGACCCGGGGGACCTGGCGATCGTGAACGCCGTGGTCACCCTGTCCCAGCAGTTCGGCCTGACGGTGGTGGCCGAGGGCGTGGAGAGCGAACTGACCCTGGAGCTGCTCCAGGACATCGGGTGTGAGATCGGCCAGGGATTCCTGTTCAGCCGCCCGCTGCCGTACGAGCGGCTGGAGGCGTGGTTCGGCGCCCAGGTGGACCCGGAGACGATCTCCGAGACCGAGCTGCCGCGCCTGCGCGCGGTGCCCTGATTCGGCCCCGTTCGGCCCCCGATCTGCCCGAACGCCACCGAGGGGGATCCGATTTCACCTCGGGCGGGAGGCCGTGTACTCTTACCTCTGCGCGGCCACCGAGTGATCGCGCAGGCCCCCTTAGCTCAGTCGGCAGAGCGTCTCCATGGTAAGGAGAAGGTCTACGGTTCGATTCCGTAAGGGGGCTCAGAGGGTCCGGCTGGGCCCACCACGGCGGTGTAGCTCAGATGGTAGAGCAAACGGCTCATAATCGTTGTGTCGCCGGTTCAAGTCCGGCCACCGCTACTTTCGGCCTCCAGGTCCGTTCCCGGTGGTCGATGGAACGGGCGCCAGTTGGCGCCCGCTTTGCATGTCCGCCCAATCAGTGCGTACGCTGGTGCGCCGTAGTTGTTATCCGTAGCGAGGAAGGCACTCCGCCGTGGCGAAGGCAACCGATGTCCGGCCGAAGATCACTCTGGCGTGTGTGGAGTGCAAGGAGCGCAACTACATCACGCGCAAGAACCGCCGTAACGACCCGGACCGCATCGAGCTGAAGAAGTTCTGCCCCCGGGACGGCAAGCACACCGTCCACCGCGAGACCCGCTGATTCTCCGCCGGCGACGCCGGCGGGACCCCAGCAGAGCACGTCGATCGCCGATCCGTCTGCGCCGGCGCGGCCCCGAGCCGCCGCCGGTCGGGCCGATCGGCGATCGTGTTTTGCGTGTAGGTTCGCGACATGTCCCTGGACCCGTCCTTTGTCGGCCGGACCTATCCGCCGACCACCCCGTACCAGGTGGGCCGAGAGAAGATCCGCGAGTTCGCGACCGCGATCGGCGCCACCGACCCGGCCCACCACGACCCGCAGGCCGCCCGCGCACTGGGCCACCCGGACGTGGTCGCGCCACCGACCTTCCCGTTCGTGGTCACCATGGCCGCCACCCAGCAGATCGTCGATGACCCTGACCTGGGCGTGGACTACAGCCGCGTGGTCCACGGCGACCAGCGTTTCGCGTACACCCGCCCGGTGGTCGCCGGCGACGAGCTGGTGTGCGTCAACGCCATCGAGGACGTCACCACCCGCGGTGGGCACGGTTTCCTCACCACTCGGACCGAGATCACCACGGCCGCCGGCGAGCCGGTGGTCACCGTCTGGTCCAAGCTCGTCGTACGCGGGGAGGGCTGAGATGGAGCTGCCGACCCGGACGTTCCGGGTGACCCGCGCGGACCTGGTCCGCTACGCGGGCGCCTCGGGCGACTTCAACCCGATCCACTGGAGCGAGCGCACCGCCACCAAGGTCGGGCTGCCCGGGGTGATCGCCCACGGCATGTTCACCATGGCGCTGGTCGGCCGGGCGGTGACCGAGTGGTCCGGCGCGCCGGACGCGGTGGTCGACTACTCGGTGCGGTTCACCCGTCCGGTGCTCGTCCCGGACGACGACGAGGGCACCGAGATCGAGGTCGCCGCGGTGGTCCGTGAGGTCACCGAGGATGGACTGACCAGGCTGGACATCACCGCGACCTGCCGGGGCGAGAAGGTGCTGTCGCAGGCCCGGGCGACGGTGCGTACCGCGGGCTGACCGGGTTTCCGACCCGCCACGGGTGGACCGGTTGGGAAAGTCGTGGCACTACCCGTACACTGGTCCGCCGTGGGGCAAGTGACCCCTGCTCCGCCATCCGTGGCGGCGCGGGGTGCGCGTTGCCGCACAGGGGTGTAGCTCAATTGGCAGAGCAGCGGTCTCCAAAACCGCAGGCTGCAGGTTCAAGTCCTGTCACCCCTGCGCCTCAGGCCTGACCGTTCCCGTGGGTCGCGCCGCCGATCGGCGGCGTCCGGCCCGTGGTGGTGGCATCGGCGGGGTGGTTCCGAGGCATCGGGGCCCTCCGGCTGATCCGCCGGCCGCGGCCCGTCCCGGGACGGTTGGTCCGGCCGGCGTGACCAAGCGCCGCGCACGCCCCCTCGGCGTGCGACCCCGACATCCCGCGACGGAGGGCGAAGTGGCCGACAACAAGCGGCGCGGCGAGGACGCCGACGACGAGCGTTTCGACGACGAGGTCGTCGACGACGCCTCTGGCGACGACGCCGCCGACGCGGACGAGCCGGTCTCCCGGGGTGGCACGGCCACCCGGTCGCGCGCCAAGGCCGAGTCGGCCGACAGCAAGCCGAGGACCCGTTCGGAGACCGACCGGGTGGGCCTGTTCGGACGCATCGCCCGATTCATCCGCGAGGTCGTCGCCGAACTGCGTAAGGTCATCTGGCCGACGCGCAAGGAGCTGCTGACCTACACCGCCGTGGTGATCGCGTTCGTCGCCGTGATGCTGACGATCGTGGCCGGCCTCGACTTCGCCTTCGCCAAGGGCGTGCTGTGGGTCTTCGGCAACCCGACGGCTGACTGAGCCGATAGTGACGGAAGTGAGCGAGCGTGCCTGAGTACGACGAGACCGCCGGACCCGCGGACGAGCAGTCCACGGTCGCGACGGCGGCTGGTGACGAGTCGGTCGAGGCCGCCAGCGAGCCGGAATTCCCGACCACCGAACCCGCGCCGGAAGAGGACTACGACCCGGTCGCCGAGCTGCGGCAGAAGCTGCGTTACGCGCCCGGCGACTGGTACGTGGTGCACTCCTACGCCGGTTACGAGAACAAGGTCAAGACCAACCTCGAGACCCGGATCACGTCCCTCGACATGGAGGACTACATCTACCAGGTCGAGGTGCCGACCCGGGAAGAGGTCGAGGTCAAGAACGGCAAGCGGTCGCAGATCCAGGCGAAGGTCTTCCCGGGCTACATCCTGGTCCGGATGGAGCTGACCGCCGAGTCCTACTCGTGCGTACGCAACACGCCGGGCGTGACCGGCTTCGTCGGCGCGACGGACCGGGCGGACCGCCCGGCGCCGTTGAGTCTCGACGAGGTGCTCAAGTGGCTGGCCCCGGCGGTGGAGACCGAGCAGAAGAAGGCCAAGCCCGAGGTCAAGGTGCTGGACTTCGAGGTCGGCGACTCGGTCACCGTCACCGACGGCGCGTTCGCCTCGCTGCCGGCGACGATCAGCGAGATCAACGCCGACCAGCAGAAGCTCAAGGTCCTGGTGTCGATCTTCGGCCGGGAGACGCCGGTCGAGCTGAACTTCAACCAGGTCGCCAAGATCTGACGCGTTCCGGTCGCCGGCGGTGGGCAGCGGCCCGCCGCCGGCGCATCCGTTCCGCCCTTCCGTCGGCCCTCGACGTAGGGTGCGCGGAACGCTGCGCTACTCTTGAACGTCGTCGCTGTCGCACCGCGCTGACCGTGCGCACCCGGCACCGGCACCTTTTCCCAGTTCCAAGCCCCAGGAAGTGACATGCCTCCGAAGAAGAAGCTCGTCAAGACTTTCACGCTTCAGCTGAAGGCGGGCCAGGCCACGCCGGCGCCGCCGGTGGGCCCCGCGCTCGGTCAGCACGGCGTGAACATCATGGAGTTCTGCAAGACCTACAACGCGCAGACCGAGTCCCAGCGGGGCGACATCGTCCCCGCCGAGATCAGCGTCTACGAGGACCGGACCTTCACCTTCGTGCTGAAGACCCCGCCCGCGGCGCGGCTGCTGCTCAAGGCCGCCGGCGTGGACAAGGGCTCCGGCGTGCCGCAGAGCCAGAAGGTCGGCTCGGTGAGCCAGGCCCAGGTGCGGGAGATCGCCGAGAAGAAGATGGTCGACCTCAACGCCAACGACATCGACCAGGCTGCGAAGATCATCGCCGGCACCGCCCGGTCGATGGGCATCGTCGTCAACGACTGACGTCGGTCAGCGCTTCCCGATCAGTTCGTGGGAGGGCACGCGGACACCGCGGCCCGCCAGAGACCACAGGAGTACCAGAACATGCAGCGCAGCAAGAGCTACCGCAAGGCCGCCGACGTCATCGACCGGTCCAAGCTCTACACCCCCGCCGAGGCCGTCAAGCTGGCCAAGGAGACCACCAACGTCAAGTTCGACGCCACGGTCGAGGTCGCGATGCGCCTCGGCGTCGACCCCCGCAAGGCGGACCAGATGGTCCGTGGCACGGTCAACCTGCCGCACGGCACCGGTAAGACCGCCCGCGTGATCGTGTTCGCCGCCGGCGCGAAGGCCGAGGAGGCCGCCGCCGCCGGTGCCGACGAGGTGGGCACCGACGAGCTGGTCGCCCGGATCCAGGGCGGTTGGCTGGACTTCGACGCGGCGATCGCCACGCCGGACCAGATGGCCAAGATCGGCCGGATCGCGCGGATCCTGGGCCCGCGCGGCCTGATGCCGAACCCGAAGACCGGCACGGTGACCATGGACGTCACCAAGGCGGTCTCGGACATCAAGGGCGGCAAGATCACCTTCCGGGTGGACAAGCACTCCAACCTGCACCTGATCATCGGCAAGGCCTCGTTCTCCGAGACCCAGCTGGTGGACAACTACGCGGCGGTCCTGGACGAGGTCCTGCGGGCCAAGCCGTCCGCCGCCAAGGGCAAGTACCTGCGCAAGGTCGTCCTGACCACCACCATGGGCCCGGGCGTCCCGGTCGACCCGAACGTGGTGAAGAACCTCCAGGAGGGCTCGGCCGAGAGCTGAGCGCACTCCCCGCGAAGGGGCCCCGCCACGACCCGTGGCGGGGCCCCTTCCGTCTGTCCGTTGTGGCAGGCTCACCGCATGCGACTGGAGGACGTCTGGCTCCGGTACCGACGGCGCGGCCCCTGGGTCCTCCGGTCCGTCCAGGTCCGGGTCGACCCGGGTCAGGTGGTGGTGGTGACCGGCCGGAACGGGGCCGGGAAGTCGACCCTGCTCCAGCTCGCGGCGGGGGTGCTGCGGCCGGTCCGCGGTCGCCTGGCCGACCGGCCCCGCGCGGTCGGCTGGGTGCCGGAGCGTTTCCCGGCCGACCAGCCCTTCACGGTCGAGCGCTACCTGACCGGAATGGCCCGCGTGGCCGGCCTGCCCGGCGTCGAGGCGGAGCGTGCGGTCGGGCGCTGGACGGCCCGACTCGGGCTCGTCCCCTTCCGCGCGGTCCGGCTGCCCGAGCTGTCCAAGGGGACGGCGCAGAAGGTGGGGCTGGCCCAGGCCATGCTCCGCGACCCCGGCCTGCTGGTGCTCGACGAGCCCTGGGAGGGGCTGGACGCCGCGGCGCGGGACCTGGTTCCGGAGCTGGTCGACGAGGTGGTCGCCGGCGGCGGTTCGGTGCTGGTCAGCGATCACCGCGGCGAGACGGTCCGGCTGCCGGGCGCCCGCCGTTGGGCGGTGGCCGACGGCACGGTCACCGAGGAGGACCCCACCGGCACCGAGACGTTCGCGGTGGTCGAGCTGGCGGTGCCGTCCGCGCAGGTGGCCGGCACCGTCGCCCGGTTGCGCGCCGACGGCCACCACGTCCTGCGGGTACGCCCCGACGCCGTCCCGACCGCCGATCCGGGCGCGGCGCCCGGGCCACCACGTGCCGCCGAGGACGCGCCGGATCCGTCCGGCAGCACCGCCGGCCCCGCGGCGGGACACCGGTGACCGCCCTGGTCCGGCTGCGGCTGGCGGCGTTCCTGCGTACCGGAAGAGCGCTGGCGCCGGCGCTCGCCGGGCTGGTCGCCCTGGGCATCCTCTACGGCGGCGGTCGTGCTCAGCCGGCGGAGGCCTACGGCGTCTCCGCGGTGGTGCTGTTCCCGGTGCTCGCCTGGCAGACGAAGATCCTACTCGACGTCGAGCCGGACGGGCAGCGCCGGCTCGTCCGGGTGCTGGTCGGGCCGACCCGGGAGCAGGTGGCCGGCCTGCTCGCGGCCGGCGTGGCCGCGCTGGTCACGATCGCGGTGGCGCTGGTCTTCCCGTGGCTGGTGGGTGGGGTGACCGGGCCGGTCGAGCCGGGGGACCGGTCGGTGCCGGCCGGGATCCTGGTCGGGGTGTGGGCGCACCTGCTCGCCCTCCCGGCGGCGGTGGCCCTGGGTGCCCTGGCGAGCCGCGCCTCGACCGGAAGCGCCGGGTACGGCGTGGCGGTGCTCGCGGTCGGGGGTGTCGCGGCGGTCGCCCTGGGGTTGCGCGGTTCGGTGGCCCCGTGGTTGGTGCCGCCGGTGATGGCGACCGCGCGCGCGGCGGCGGGGGACCTCCCGGCGATCACCGTGCTGCTGCTCAGCGCCTGGGCTGCCGCGTGGTGCCTGGCGGCGGGCACGGTCTACCTGTGGCACCGCCGGTTCCGACCGTGACGGAGGGCCCGTCCCGGGGTGACCGGGGCCACCCGCTGGCCGATTTGGTGATACTGCAAGTGAAGCAGTAACCTGGGCCGCGAAGTTCCACCCAGAGACCGCTGGTCACCGTGCCCCGGCACGGTCGAAGGTCCCGCACCACGGGCGACCCGCGCAGGGCGGTAAGCGATTTTCGGCTGTGAGCGTGGTCCGCCGACCGCGTGAAGGTCTTTCGCCCCGCGCGCCCTGCGCCGGGGCTTTTCTCGTTGGTGCGCTGCCTTCGCCCCCGTCGACAGCTCCGGCTGAAGAGGGTGACCAGCCTCCGAGCAACGAGAGAGGAGGGACATGGCGGACAAGCCGATCCGGGCCGACAAGGCCACGGCCGTCGCTGAGCTGACCGAGAGCTTCCGCAACGCGGGCGCCGCGGTGCTCACCGAGTACCGTGGTCTGACGGTTTCCCAGCTCACCCAGCTGCGGCGCTCGCTCGGCAAGGAGACCACCTACACGGTCGCGAAGAACACGCTGGCGAAGCGTGCCGCGACCGAGGCGGGCATCTCCGGCCTCGACGAGCTGTTCACCGGTCCTACCGCGCTGACTTTCGTTTCGGGCGACGTCGTCGAGGCGGCGAAGGGCCTTCGCGACTTCGCGAAGGCCAACCCGAAGCTCGTCATCAAGGGCGGCGTCTTCGAGGGCAAGGCCATTTCCGCGGCCGAGGTCACGAAGCTCGCCGACCTGGAGTCCCGTGAGGTGCTGCTGGCCAAGCTGGCCGGCGCGATGAAGGGCAACCTGAGCAAGGCCGCGGCCCTGTTCCAGGCTCCGCTCTCCAAGACCGCCCGCCTGGCGGCGGCACTGCAGGACAAGCGCGAGAAGGAGGGCGCCGAGGCGGCCTGAGGCCTCCCGGCGCACCCACGTTCTTAGTCAATTTTGAGGAAAGGACGCCAGACATGGCGAAGCTCAGCACCGACGAGCTGCTCGACGCGTTCAAGGAGATGACGCTGATCGAGCTCTCCGAGTTCGTGAAGCAGTTCGAGGAGACCTTCGAGGTCACCGCCGCGGCCCCGGTCGCGATGGGCGTCGTCGGCGGTGGCGGCGGTGGCACCGCCGCTCCGGTCGAGGAGGAGAAGGACGAGTTCGACGTCATCCTCGACGCCGACGGTGGCAAGAAGATCCAGGTCATCAAGGTCGTGCGTGAGCTGACCGGCCTGGGCCTCAAGGAGGCCAAGGACCTGGTCGAGGCCGCTCCGAAGGCCGTCCTGGAGAAGGCCAACAAGGAGACCGCCGAGAAGGCCAAGGCCAAGCTCGAGGGCGAGGGCGCCAAGGTCACCCTCAAGTGACCTGAGTACGACCACGCGCGTGTCCGGCAGAAAGTGAGCTGGGGCACACACCGCGTCACGGCGGGCGGTGATCCGGGAACGGGTCGCCGCCCGCCGGCGTTGGTACGTCCGGTGGCGGCGTGCGTGAGCAGGGCGGCCGGCATCCCGGTCGGTGCGCAGCCGAACGGCCGGGTGGTCGCCCGTCGGTGGGAAAGACCCGGCGACCCGGGGTCGGCCCTTGACGCGGCACCGGGCAGGCAGGCACGCTGACATCAGCAAGACCTTCCGCGCTTGCAACGGCCACCACTTGGGTAATGCAGCGACGGCTCCGCCGCCGCACCCGAGCGGCCCGCAGGAACGTGGCGTTCCGAGCGGCCCGGTGAGACCCCGATCGGGGGACACCGAGGCACGTTCCGCGACGACCTGCGGGGTGGGCTGGACAGCGGTTAGCCTCTCGGCTACACTGCTAGTTTGCGCTGCCTTCCGACTAGACCCCTGCTCGGAAATGTCCGTTTGTGGATATTTCTGGTGGGGTCATTGGAGTGCACGCGTACCAGCCGTTCTGCAGCACCGGTCCTCGGAAGGACGCATCTTGGCAGCTTCCCGCCCTGCGAAGACCAGTCGTACGTCGAGCGCTTTCGCGCCCCGCCGAGTTTCTTTCGGCAGGATCACCGAACACCTCGAGGTCCCCAACCTCCTCGCCATTCAGAACGAGTCCTTCGACTGGCTCGTCGGCAACGAGGCTTGGCAGGGCCGGTCGGCGGACGACCCGCACGCACGCTCGGGTCTCGCGGAGATCCTTGAGGAGATCAGTCCCATTGAGGACTTCTCCGGCACCATGTCCCTCTCCTTCTCCGCTCCGCGCTTCGACGAGGTCAAGGCCTCGATCGAGGAGTGCAAGGAGAAGGACCTGACCTACTGCGCGCCGCTGTTCGTGACCGCGGAGTTCACCAACAACACCACTGGCGAGATCAAGAGCCAGACGGTGTTCATGGGTGACTTCCCGATGATGACGCCGAAGGGCACCTTCATCATCAACGGCACCGAGCGCGTCGTGGTCAGCCAGCTCGTCCGGTCCCCGGGCGTCTACTTCGACAAGCAGCCGGACAAGACCTCCGACCGCGACCTCTCCAGCGTCAAGGTCATCCCGAGCCGGGGTGCCTGGCTGGAGTTCGACATCGACAAGCGCGACACGGTCGGCGTCCGCATCGACCGTAAGCGTCGGCAGGCCGTCACGGTCCTGCTCAAGGCCATCGGATGGTCGGCCGAGCAGATCCGCGAGAAGTTCGGCTGGTCCGAGCTGATGATGACCACGCTCGAGAAGGACCACATCGCCGGGCAGGACGAGGCCCTGCTCGACATCTACCGGAAGCTCCGCCCTGGCGAGCCGCCGACCCGCGAGAACGCCCAGACCCTGCTCGACAACCTCTTCTTCAACCCGAAGCGGTACGACGTCGCCAAGGTCGGTCGATACAAGTTCAACAAGAAGCTCGAGCTGAGCGTGCCGATCACCACCGGCACGCTGACCGAGGACGACATCGTCGCCACCGTGGAATACCTGTGCCGGCTGCACGCCGGTGAGGAGGGCTACGAGGCCGACGACATCGACCACTTCGGCAACCGGCGTCTGCGTACGGTGGGCGAGCTGATCCAGAACCAGGTCCGGGTGGGCCTGTCCCGGATGGAGCGCGTCGTCCGGGAGCGGATGACGACGCAGGACGTCGAGGCGATCACGCCGCAGACCCTGATCAACATCCGCCCGGTGGTGGCGGCGATCAAGGAGTTCTTCGGCACGTCGCAGCTGTCCCAGTTCATGGACCAGACCAACCCGCTGGCGGGCCTGACCCACCGGCGTCGGCTGAGCGCGCTCGGCCCGGGTGGTCTGTCCCGGGAGCGGGCCGGCTTCGAGGTCCGTGACGTGCACCCGTCCCACTACGGCCGGATGTGCCCGATCGAGACGCCGGAAGGCCCGAACATCGGCCTGATCGGTGCGCTCTCCACCTTCGCCCGGGTCAACCCGTTCGGCTTCATCGAGACGCCGTACCGGAAGGTCATCGAGGGTCGGGTCACCGACCAGATCGACTACCTGACCGCGGACGAGGAGGACCGGTTCGTCAAGGCGCAGGCCAACGCTCCGCTGAAGGCGGACGGCACCTTCGCCGAGGACCGGGTCCTGGTCCGCCGTAAGGGTGGCGAGACCGAGGACGTCACGCCGGCGGCCGTGGACTACATGGACGTCTCGCCGCGGCAGATGACCTCGGTCGCGACCGCGATGATCCCGTTCCTCGAGCACGACGACGCCAACCGGGCACTGATGGGCGCGAACATGCAGCGCCAGGCGGTGCCGCTGGTCAAGGCCGAGTCGCCGCTGGTGGGCACCGGCATGGAATACCGCGCCGCGGTCGACGCCGGTGACGTGGTCGTCGCCGAGGTCGGCGGTGTCATCGAGGACCTCTGCGCGGACTACATCACGATCCACCAGGACGACGGCCACCGCCGGACGTACCTGCTGCACAAGTTCCGCCGCTCCAACGCCGGCTCCTGCGTCAACCAGAAGCCGGTCGTCTTCGAGGGCGACCGCGTCGAGGCCGGCCAGGTCATCGCCGACGGTCCGTGCACCGACGAGGGCGAGATGGCGCTCGGACGCAACCTGCTGGTGGCGTTCATGTGCTGGGAGGGCCACAACTACGAGGACGCGATCATCCTGTCGCAGCGCCTCGTGCAGCAGGACGTGCTCACCTCGATCCACATCGAGGAGCACGAGGTCGACGCGCGGGACACCAAGCTCGGCCCGGAGGAGATCACCCGCGACATCCCGAACGTCAGCGAGGAAATGCTCGCCGACCTCGACGAGCGCGGCATCATCCGGATCGGCGCCGAGGTCGTCCCGGGCGACATCCTGGTCGGCAAGGTCACGCCGAAGGGCGAGACCGAGCTGACCCCGGAGGAGCGGCTGCTCCGCGCGATCTTCGGTGAGAAGGCGCGTGAGGTCCGGGACACCTCGCTGAAGGTGCCGCACGGCGAGACCGGCACGGTCATCGGTGTGCGTACCTTCTCCCGCGAGGACGGCGACGAACTGCCGCCGGGCGTCAACGAGCTGGTCCGGGTCTACGTCGCCCAGAAGCGCAAGATCCAGGACGGTGACAAGCTCGCCGGCCGGCACGGCAACAAGGGCGTGATCTCCAAGATCCTGCCGGTCGAGGACATGCCGTTCCTCGAGGACGGCACGCCGGTCGACATCGTGCTGAACCCGCTGGGCGTCCCGTCCCGGATGAACATCGGCCAGGTCCTGGAGACCCACCTCGGGTGGGTGGCCAAGACCGGCTGGAGTGTCGACGGGGACGACGCGGACTGGAAGAAGGCGCTGCGGTCGATCGACGCGCACGAGTCCGTGGGCGACACGAACGTGGCGACCCCGGTCTTCGACGGCGCCCGCGAGGAGGAGATCTCCGGTCTGCTCGCGTCGACCCTGCCCAACCGGGACGGCAAGCAGCTGATCGGTGCCACCGGCAAGGCGCAGCTGTTCGACGGTCGCTCCGGCGAGCCGCTGCCGGACCCGATCGCGGTCGGCTACATCTACATCCTCAAGCTCAACCACCTGGTCGACGACAAGATCCACGCTCGCTCGACCGGCCCGTACTCGATGATCACGCAGCAGCCGCTGGGTGGTAAGGCGCAGTTCGGTGGCCAGCGCTTCGGTGAGATGGAGTGCTGGGCCATGCAGGCGTACGGCGCCGCCTACGCCCTGCAGGAACTGCTGACCATCAAGTCCGACGACGTCCTCGGCCGGGTCAAGGTCTACGAGGCCATCGTCAAGGGCGAGAACATCCCCGAGCCGGGCATCCCGGAGTCGTTCAAGGTGCTGCTCAAGGAGCTGCAGTCGCTGTGCCTCAACGTCGAGGTGCTGTCCAGCGACGGTGTGGCCCTGGAGATGCGCGAGACCGACGACGAGGTGTTCCGGGCGGCGGAGGAGCTGGGCATCGACCTGTCCCGGCGCGAGCCGAGCTCGGTCGAAGAGGTCTGAGGTGAGCGGTCGGGAGCCGGTTCGCCGGCTCCCGACCCCACCCACTAGCTAGCAGTACAGACGACGACATAGGGGACATAGTGCTCGACGTCAACTTCTTCGACGAGCTGCGCATCGGCCTCGCCACCGCAGACGACATCCGTCAGTGGTCGCACGGTGAGGTCAAGAAGCCCGAGACGATCAACTACCGCACCCTCAAGCCGGAAAAGGACGGGCTCTTCTGCGAGAAGATCTTCGGTCCGCAGCGGGACTGGGAGTGCTACTGCGGTAAGTACAAGCGGGTCCGCTTCAAGGGCATCATCTGCGAGCGCTGTGGCGTCGAGGTGACCCGGTCGAAGGTCCGTCGTGAGCGGATGGGGCACATCGAGCTGGCCGCTCCGGTGACCCACATCTGGTACTTCAAGGGCGTGCCGAGCCGGCTGGGCTACCTGCTGGACCTCGCCCCCAAGGACCTCGAAAAGATCATCTACTTCGCCTCGTACGTGGTGACGAGCGTGGACGCCGAGTCGCGTCACCGCGACCTCTCGACGATCGAGAACGAGATCCTCGCCGAGAAGCGGCAGGCCGAGAACAGCCGCGACTCGGAGATCGAGAAGCGGGCCGCCAAGCTCGAGGCCGACCTGGCCGAGCTGGAGGCCGAGGGTGCCAAGGCGGACGTCCGGCGCAAGGTCAAGGAGGGCGGAGAGCGCGAGATGCGCCAGATCCGCGACCGGGCCCAGCGCGAGATCGACCGCCTGGACGAGGTGCTGGACACCTTCCGCAAGCTGGAGCCGAAGCAGCTGGTCACCGACGAGCTGCTCTACCGCGAGCTGCGCGACCGGTTCGGCGAGTACTTCACCGGCGGGATGGGTGCCGAGGCCATCAAGGCGCTGGTCCAGAACATGGACCTGGACGCCGAGGCGGAGAGCCTGCGGGAGACCATCCGCACCGGTAAGGGGCAGCGGAAGATCCGGGCGCTCAAGCGGCTCAAGGTCGTCGCGGCGTTCCTGAACACCCGCAACTCGCCGCTCGGCATGGTGCTCGACTGCGTGCCGGTCATCCCGCCGGACCTGCGTCCGATGGTGCAGCTGGACGGTGGCCGTTTCGCGACCTCCGACCTGAACGACCTGTACCGCCGCGTGATCAACCGGAACAACCGCCTCAAGCGGCTGATCGACCTCGGCGCGCCCGAGATCATCGTCAACAACGAGAAGCGGATGCTCCAGGAGGCCGTCGACGCGCTGTTCGACAACGGCCGTCGGGGCCGG
Source organism: Micromonospora endolithica (assembly GCF_003626595.1). Lineage (GTDB taxonomy): Bacteria > Actinomycetota > Actinomycetes > Mycobacteriales > Micromonosporaceae > Micromonospora > Micromonospora endolithica. The sequence goes on from NZ_RBAK01000007.1 coordinate 172,674, forward strand.
CCGGTCACCGGTCCGGGTAACCGCCCGCTCAAGTCGCTGTCCGACATGCTCAAGGGCAAGCAGGGCCGCTTCCGGCAGAACCTGCTCGGCAAGCGCGTCGACTACTCCGGCCGTTCGGTCATCGTGGTCGGCCCGAAGCTCAAGCTGCACCAGTGCGGTCTGCCCAAGCAGATGGCGCTGGAGCTGTTCAAGCCCTTCGTCATGAAGCGGCTGGTCGACCTCAACCACGCACAGAACATCAAGTCCGCCAAGCGGATGGTCGAGCGGCAGCGCCCGGTCGTGTGGGACGTGCTGGAAGAGGTCATCGGCGAGCACCCGGTGCTGCTCAACCGGGCGCCGACCCTGCACCGCCTGGGCATCCAGGCCTTCGAGCCGCAGCTGGTCGAGGGCAAGGCCATCCAGATCCACCCGCTGGTCTGCACCGCGTTCAACGCCGACTTCGACGGTGACCAGATGGCGGTGCACGTGCCGCTGTCCGCCGAGGCCCAGGCCGAGGCGCGGATCCTGATGCTCTCGTCGAACAACATCCTCAAGCCGGCCGACGGCAAGCCGGTGACCATGCCCACCCAGGACATGATCATCGGTCTCTACCACCTCACCCACCGCACCGAGGGTGAGCGGGGCGAGGGCCGCGCGTTCAGCTCGGACGCCGAGGCGCGGATGGCGTTCGACAACGGCGAACTGCACCTGCAGGCTCCGGTCAAGATCCGGCTGCGGGGCGTCGTCGGTGTCGACAACGGTGCCCGCGCCGAGGCGTGGACCGCGCCGGAGGGCTGGGTCGAGGGCGACGCGCTGACCGTGGAGACCACGCTGGGCCGGGTCCTGTTCAACGAGACGCTGCCGCAGGGCTACCGGTTCGTGAACTACGAGATCCGCAAGGGCCAGCTCTCCGCGATCGTCAACGACCTCGCCGAGCGCTTCCCGAAGGTGGCCCTCGCGGCGACCCTGGACGGGCTCAAGGAGGCCGGTTTCCACTGGGCCACCTGGTCCGGCGTCACCATCGGCATGGAGGACGTCATCGCGCCGCCGCGCAAGCGGGAGATCCTGGAGCGGTACGAGAAGGACGCCGACAAGATCGACAAGCAGTACCAGCGTGGTCTGATCACCGCCGAGGAGCGTCGTGGCGAGCTGATCCAGATCTGGACCGACGCGACCAACGAGGTCGCCCAGGAGATGGACACCGCGCTGCCGCAGGAGAACCCACTGTGGAAGATGATCAACTCGGGTGCCCGCGGTAACCTGCTCCAGCTCCGGCAGATCGCGGCGATCCGTGGTCTGGTGGCCAACCCGAAGGGCGAGATCATCCCGCGGCCGATCAAGGCCAGCTACCGGGAGGGTCTGTCCGTGCTGGAGTACTTCATCTCCACGCACGGCGCCCGTAAGGGCCTCGCCGACACCGCTCTGCGTACCGCCGACTCGGGTTACCTGACCCGGCGTCTGGTGGACGTCTCGCAGGACGTCATCATCCGCGAGGAGGACTGCGGCACCGACCGGGCCATCCCGATGCAGATCGGGCAGCGGCGCGACGGTGGGCTGGTCGTGCACGAGCACGCCGAGACCAGCGTGCACGCCCGTACGCTGGCCGACGACATCAAGGGGCCGGACGGCACCGTGGTGGCCGAGCGTGGCTCGGACATCAACTCGATCCTGGTCGACCGGATCGTCGCCGCCGGGACCGAGACCGTCCGGGTGCGCAGCGTGCTGACCTGCGAGTCGAAGCTGGGCGTCTGCGGTGCGTGCTACGGCCGCTCGCTGCCGACCGGCAAGACCGTGGACGTCGGCGAGGCGGTCGGCATCATCGCCGCCCAGTCGATCGGTGAGCCGGGTACCCAGCTGACGATGCGTACCTTCCACACCGGTGGTGTCGCGGGTGAGGACATCACCCAGGGTCTGCCGCGTGTGCAGGAGATCTTCGAGGCCCGGGTCCCGAAGGGCAAGGCGCCGATCGCCGACACCCCGGGCCGGATCCGGATCGAGGACGGCGAGCGCTCGCGGAAGATCATCGTGGTGCCGGACGACGGCAGCGACGAGATCGTCTACGACAAGATCTCCAAGCGGGTCCGTCTGCTGGCCAACGACGGCGACCACGTCGAGGTCGGCGAGAAGCTCACCGTGGGTACGGTCGACCCGCACGAGCTGCTCCGCATCCTCGGCCCGCGCGCGGTCCAGGTCCACCTGACCCAGGAGGTCCAGGAGGTCTACCGCTCGCAGGGTGTGCTCATCCACGACAAGCACATCGAGATCATCATTCGCCAGATGCTCAAGCGGGTGACGGTCATCGACTCCGGCTCGACCGAGTTCCTGCCGGGTGTGCTGGTCGACCGGGCGCTGTTCGAGTCGGAGAACCGCCGGCTCGTCGGCGAGGGCGGCGAGCCCGCCGCCGGTCGCCCGGTGCTGATGGGCATCACCAAGGCCTCGCTGGCCACGGACTCCTGGCTCTCGGCGGCCTCCTTCCAGGAGACCACCCGGGTGCTGACCGACGCGGCGATCAACTCGCGCAGCGACTCGCTGGTCGGCCTCAAGGAGAACGTGATCATCGGTAAGCTCATCCCGGCCGGTACCGGCATCAGCAAGTACCGCAACGTCCGGGTCGAGCCGACCGAGGAGGCGAAGGCCAAGGTCTACTCGATGACCGGCTACCCGGAGACCGACTACGGCTTCGGACCGGCCAGCGGCCAGGCGGTGCCGCTGGACGACTTCGACTTCGGGTCGTACCGCTAAGCAAGTTCCGACGACGAGGCCCCCGGCAGCCGCCGGGGGCCTCGTCGTGTCCGCGGCCCGGCGTGCCGGCACCGGAGGCCGGCGGAGGCGGCATGATGGGGGGATGACGACCCCGCCCGGGCCGGTGCCCCTCGCCCCGCCGGGTCCGCCGCGCCACCCGCTCGACCCGGACCCGAAGCGCTCGACCAAGGCGCGCGCGGTGTTCGCGCTGGGCCTGATCGGCGCGCTGACCGGCCTGTTCCTCGGCGGGGTGGTGCCCGCCACGACCGCCCTGTTGCTGGCGCGCCAGGCGCGCCTGGAGGCGTACGCCTCGGGGGGTTTCCTCACCGGCGCGGCCTGGCTGCGACGGGGGGAGCGGCTGGCCTGGACGGGCCTGACGCTCGCCGCGGTGAGCGTGGTGGTCGCGTTGGTGATCGCCGTCGTGCGGTTGGCCCAGGCGCCCTTCGGGCAGGATTTCGCCCCGAACGTCGACTGACCGCCCGCCGGGGGAACTCCTCGCCGCCGGGCGTCGGCGAGGTGACCGGCGGCGGTAGCCTGGCCGGTGTCCGTCGCGCGGCGGTGGACGCCCACTTCCGACAGGAGGATCCGTGACGGAACCGGCGCGCCCACCGGGTACCGACCCCGCGGCGCCGTATCCCGACGGCCCGTACGACGCCCGGCCCGATCCGGGTGGGTGGGCGCGGCCGGCGGTGGGACCGAGCGGGCCGCCGGAGACCGCGCCACCACCGACGTCCGCGCCGGCCGGCCCCTGGACGCCGCCGCCGACCCCCGGGTGGGGCGCGCCACCGGCGGGCTGGGGCACGCACCCGCAGGGGCCGCACCCGTCCCCGGCGGTCGACCCCGGGTACGCCGGCGGTGCCGGCCCCGCACCCGCCGGCCCCGGATGGGGCATGCCGTCCGGCGCCCCGGCGTCGTCGCCCGGCGTCGGCCCGGGTTGGGGTGCGCCGGGGTCGCCGGGCGGTGGTCCTGGTCGGGGCGCGCCGCCGTCCTCAAGCGGTGGTCCCGGTTGGGGTGCGCCCGGGTCGCCCACCGGTGGTTCGGGTTGGGGCGCGCCCGGATCGTCCGGTGGTGGGTCCGGTTGGGGCGCGCCGTCGGGGTCCGGAACGTCGCCGGTTCCGCCCCGGGATTCGCCCCGGCCGCGCCGCGTCGATCCGGTGGCAGGTACGCCGTTCGGCATCGTGCACCTGGACGTGCCGCCGGTGTCGTCCGGGCTGGCGGTCGGCTCGCTGGTGGGTGGCGTCGTCTCGATCCTGGTGTCGTTCCTGGTGATCTGCGTCGGCCTGGTGGGCGGTGACGGCGGTGTCTGGGCCGCCGGGGCGTTCACCCTGTTGGGCGCGCTGACCGGGGCGGGGGCGGTCGTCGCGGGGCTGCTCGCGATGCGGCAGATCCGCCGACCGGTGACGCCGCCCGCGGTCCGCTTCACCGGTCGGGGACTGGCGGTGGCCGGAGTCGGCTGCGGGGCGGCGGGAGTGCTGTTGAGCCTGGTCGGCGTGGGGCTGGCGTTGCTGGTGTCATTCGCGTGACCCGCACGGCCGGTGCTGCCGTCCGCCGGAGCGACCCGGGTGGTGGCGGCGGACCCGGGCGGCGCGGCTGACCCGGGCGGCCGGGCACCTTCCCGGGCGGGCCTGGCGCGGCGGTCACCGGGCCCGACGGGCCGTGCTCGGGGAACAGCCGGTACACTTGTGTTCGTAGGTGCCCATCACGGGCGGGCCGGCACGACGGAGCCGAAGGACGGGCGGTGGGACACCCCACCGGTCACTCCGTTTTGACCAGCGCGGTTGTGGTAGGTACTCTTTCCCCTTGTGCCCGGGCCAGCCCGGGCAACTCGTGCGTGCGCTGGATCCGGTGAGCCGACGGTCCGGCGACGGCACGACAAAGCCACAAGAACTGGCGCGCGGCCTGCTGCGTGCCGGTGACACACCCCGGGGTCGCGTGCGAGCGACGACGCCGGGACCGTGATCGGGGCGACACGCCCGACCGCGGGTGCCGGGGCCACCGCGAGGTGGACCCGGTGGGAATGTAGGAGAGTCGTCCAGCAGGGCGGCTAACGAGCAGACGGCGCGGTCGCGCGAGCGGCCGAAGGGAGCGGAGAAACCCGGTGCCCACCATTCAGCAGCTGGTCCGAAAGGGCCGCCAGGCCAAGACGACCAAGACCAAGACCCCGGCGCTGAAGGGATCCCCTCAGCGGCGCGGTGTGTGCACCCGCGTGTACACCACCACCCCGAAGAAGCCGAACTCGGCGCTCCGCAAGGTCGCTCGTGTCAAGCTCAGCAGCCAGATCGAGGTGACCGCCTACATCCCGGGCGTGGGTCACAACCTCCAGGAGCACTCGATCGTGCTCGTTCGCGGCGGCCGGGTGAAGGACCTCCCCGGCGTGCGTTACAAGATCGTCCGCGGTTCGCTGGACACCCAGGGTGTCCGCAACCGCAAGCAGGCGCGCAGCCGTTACGGCGCGAAGAAGGAGAAGAGCTGACATGCCGCGTAAGGGACCCGCTCCGCGGAAGCCGCTGGTCGCTGACCCGGTGTACAACTCGCCGCTGGTCACCCAGCTGGTGAACAAGATCCTGCTGCGCGGCAAGCGTCAGCTCGCCGAGCGCATCGTGTACGCCGCCCTGGAGGGCTGCCGCGAGAAGTCCGGCACCGACCCGGTCGTCACGCTCAAGCGCGCGATGGACAACGTGAAGCCGACCCTGGAGGTCCGCAGCCGCCGTGTCGGTGGCGCGACCTACCAGGTGCCGGTCGAGGTCCGCCCGGCCCGCGCGACCACCCTGGGTCTGCGCTGGCTGGTGACCTACTCCAAGGCCCGTCGTGAGAAGACCATGGTCGAGCGGCTGATGAACGAGCTGCTGGACGCGAGCAACGGTCTGGGTGCCGCCGTCAAGCGGCGCGAGGACACGCACAAGATGGCCGAGTCGAACAAGGCCTTCGCGCACTACCGCTGGTAACACCCTGGTTCCGGCGCCGGTCCGGCGCCGGAACCGCCACCAGTTGTGTCGAGACGACGATAAGTAGGGATTGAAGTGGCCGCCGCAGACGCGCTCGCCAACGTACGCAACATCGGCATCATGGCGCACATCGATGCCGGTAAGACCACGACCACCGAGCGGATCCTGTTCTACACCGGTATCACGTACAAGATCGGTGAGGTTCACGAGGGCGCTGCCGTCATGGACTGGATGGAGCAGGAGCAGGAGCGTGGCATCACCATCACCTCCGCTGCCACCAAGTGTGAGTGGAAGGGCCACACGATCCAGATCATCGACACGCCCGGTCACGTCGACTTCACGGTCGAGGTCGAGCGGTCGCTGCGGGTGCTGGATGGTGCGGTCGCGGTCTACGACGGCGTCGCCGGCGTGGAGCCGCAGACGGAGAACGTCTGGCGTCAGGCCGACAAGTACCACGTCCCCCGGATGTGCTTCGTCAACAAGCTCGACCGGACCGGTGCCGACTTCTTCCGCTGCGTGCAGATGATGATCGACCGGCTCAACGCCACCCCGCTGGTGCTTCAGATCCCGATCGGGCTCGAGGGTGACCACATCGGTGTCGTCGACCTGATCGGCATGCGCGCCCTCACCTGGCGCGGGGAGACCCAGAAGGGTGACGACTACACCATCGAGGAGATCCCGGCCGAGCTTGCCGACTCCGCGGCGGAGTGGCGCGAGAAGCTGATGGAGACCCTGGCCGACGTCGACGACGCGGTGATGGAGAAGTACCTGGAGGGCGAGGAGATCTCCGTCGAGGAGATCAAGGCCGCCATCCGGCGGGCCACCATCGCCAGCAAGGCCAACCCGGTGCTCTGCGGCTCGGCGTTCAAGAACAAGGGCGTCCAGCCGATGCTCGACGCGGTCATCGACTTCCTGCCGTCGCCGCTCGACGTGCCGGCCATCGAGGGTACGGCCACCGACGGCGAGACCCCGATGCAGCGGAAGCCGTCGAAGAACGAGCCGTTCTCCGGCCTGGCCTTCAAGATCCAGACCGACAAGCACCTCGGCAAGCTCACCTACGTCCGGGTCTACTCCGGCGTGGTCGAGACCGGCACCCAGGTGGTCAACTCCACCAAGGACCGCAAGGAGCGGGTCGGCAAGATCTACCAGATGCACGCCAACAAGCGGGAAGAGCGCGGCTCGGCCCAGGCTGGCGACATCATCGCGGTGCAGGGTCTGAAGCAGACCACCACCGGTGACACCCTGTGCGACCCGGCGAACCCGGTGATCCTGGAGTCGATGACCTTCCCGGAGCCGGTCATCGAGGTGGCCATCGAGCCGAAGACGAAGGCCGACCAGGAGAAGCTCAGCACCGCCATCCAGCGGCTGGCCGAGGAGGACCCGACCTTCCGCGTCAAGCTGGACGACCAGACCGGTCAGACGGTCATCTCCGGCATGGGCGAGCTGCACCTGGACATCCTGGTCGACCGGATGCGCCGCGAGTTCAACGTCGAGGCGAACATCGGTAAGCCGCAGGTCGCGTACCGCGAGACGGTCCGCCGCAAGGTGGACAAGATCGAGTACACCCACAAGAAGCAGACCGGTGGCTCCGGCCAGTACGCCCGCGTCATCGTGAGCGTCGAGCCGCTGCCGCTGGGCAACGACTCGCCGACCTACGAGTTCGCCAACGCCGTCACCGGTGGTCGCATCCCCCGGGAGTTCATCCCTTCGGTGGACGCGGGCGCGCAGGACGCGATGCAGTACGGCATTCTCGCCGGCTTCCCGCTGGTGGGTGTCAAGCTGACCCTGCTGGACGGCCAGTACCACGAGGTCGACTCGTCGGAAATGGCGTTCAAGATCGCCGGCTCGATGGTGATGAAGGAGGCGGCCCGTAAGGCCGACCCCGCACTGCTCGAGCCGATGATGGCCGTTGAGGTCACCACTCCTGAGGAGAACATGGGTGACGTCATCGGCGACCTCAACTCCCGGCGGGGCATCATCCAGGCGATGGAGGAGCGCAGCGGCGCTCGCGTCGTCCGGGCCCTGGTGCCGCTGTCGGAGATGTTCGGCTACGTCGGCGACCTGCGGTCGAAGACCCAGGGCCGGGCTAGCTACAGCATGCAGTTCGACTCCTACGCCGAGGTTCCGCAGAGCGTGGCGAAGGAGATCATCGCCAAGGCGACCGGTGAGTGACGCTCACCTGAGCTGAACCGATGATCGTCGGTGGTCGCGGGAGGGGAACTCCCGCCCGCGGCCACCGCGGTCGGGTTGCGTGAGAACCGGGCCTGTAGGCTTCATCGCCGCAGAACCCACCAAGCTCTCCGGCCGTCAGGCCGGAAAGGCTGTCGACAGAGTCCTAAGCGCCAATCGGCGTACCGGGGCGAGAAGAACCAGAAGTCCACAGGAGGACACCAGTGGCGAAGGCGAAGTTCGAGCGGACTAAGCCGCACGTCAACATCGGCACCATTGGTCACATCGACCACGGTAAGACGACGCTGACGGCGGCCATCACCAAGGTCCTGCACGACCAGTTCCCGGACCTGAACCCGTACACGCCGTTCGACGAGATCGACAAGGCGCCGGAGGAGAAGGCCCGCGGCATCACGATCTCGATCGCGCACGTCGAGTACCAGACCGAGGCGCGGCACTACGCGCACGTCGACTGCCCCGGGCACGCCGACTACATCAAGAACATGATCACCGGTGCCGCGCAGATGGACGGCGCGATCCTGGTGGTCGCGGCGACCGACGGCCCGATGCCGCAGACCCGCGAGCACGTGCTGCTGGCCCGCCAGGTCGGCGTGCCGTACATCGTCGTGGCGCTCAACAAGAGCGACATGGTCGACGACGAGGAGCTCCTGGAGCTCGTCGAGCTCGAGGTCCGTGAGCTGCTGTCGAACCAGGACTACCCGGGTGACGACCTGCCGGTCGTGCGGGTGTCGGCGCTGAAGGCCCTCGAGGGTGACCCCGAGTGGACCTCGAAGCTGATGGACCTGATGACCGCGGTCGACACCGCGATCCCGCAGCCGGAGCGCGAGACCGAGAAGCCGTTCCTGATGCCGATCGAGGACGTCTTCACGATCACCGGTCGTGGCACCGTCGTCACCGGTCGCGCGGAGCGCGGCGTGCTCAAGCCGAACGAGGAGGTGGAGATCGTCGGCATCCGCGAGAAGTCGACCAAGACGGTCTGCACCGGCATCGAGATGTTCCGCAAGCTGCTCGACGAGGCCCGCGCGGGTGAGAACGTCGGTCTGCTGCTGCGTGGCATCAAGCGCGAGGACGTCGAGCGCGGCATGGTGGTCGTCAAGCCGGGCACCACGACCCCGCACACGGAGTTCGAGGCGACGGTCTACATCCTCTCCAAGGAGGAGGGCGGCCGGCACACCCCGTTCTTCCAGAACTACCGTCCGCAGTTCTACTTCCGCACCACGGACGTCACCGGTGTCGTCACCCTCCCCGAGGGCACCGAGATGGTCATGCCGGGTGACAACACCACCATGTCGGTGAAGCTGATCCAGCCCATCGCCATGGAGGAGAACCTCAAGTTCGCGATCCGCGAGGGTGGCCGTACCGTCGGCGCCGGGTTCGTCACCAAGATCATCAAGTGAGCTAGGTAACCCCGATTAGACCCGCCGCCGGTCGTGCGGCATACTAGTCAGGTTGCGTAACGACAGTTCGCTGCGCCGTGTTCGGCTTACGCTGAACCTCCGGTGCAGGCAGAGCAGTCGGGCGTGGGGTGGTTGGCGGCCCGTCCGCCAACCACCCTCGCACGGCGTTCAGGTCGCGGTAATGCGATCGGCGCCTTGACCCACCGCGCGGTCAGAGCCGCTCCGGAGACCCGGGGCGGAGCCTGGCCCCAGGGCGCGACACGCCCGACCGCGGGGGTGGGCGAAGAGGGTCTGTACCAGCCGGTACAGGGCACCCGCGACACAGCGGCATCGAGAGAAGGAACAGAAGCCACCATGGCGGGACAGAAGATCCGCATCCGGCTCAAGGCCTATGACCACGAGGTCGTCGACTCCTCGGCTCGGAAGATCGTCGAGACGGTGACGCGTACCGGGGCGCAGGTCGCGGGCCCGGTGCCGCTGCCCACGGAGATCAACCGTTTCTGCGTTATCCGCTCGCCGCACAAGTACAAGGACTCGCGCGAGCACTTCGAGATGCGCACGCACAAGCGGCTGATCGACATCATCGACCCGACCCCGAAGACGGTCGACTCGCTCATGCGCCTCGACCTGCCGGCTGGCGTCGACATCGAGATCAAGCTGTAGGGACCGGACAAATGGACAGGCAAGTCAAGGGGATCCTGGGCGCAAAGCTCGGCATGACCCAGGTCTGGGACAACAACAAGGTTGTCCCCGTGACCGTGGTTCAGGCCGGCCCCTGCGTCATCAGCCAGGTTCGTAGCGCCGAGAAGGACGGTTACTCCGCGGTCCAGCTGGCGTACGGCACGATCGACCCGCGTAAGGTCAAGAAGCCGATCAGCGGGCACTACGCCAAGGCGGACGTCGCGCCGCGCCGGCACATCGTCGAGCTGCGCACCGTCGACGCCGCGGACTACTCGCTCGGCCAGGAGGTCACGGTCGAGGAGTTCCCGGCGGGTGTCGCGATCGACGTGACCGGCAAGACCAAGGGCAAGGGCTACGCCGGCCCGATGAAGCGGCACGGCTTCCACGGTCTGCGCGCCAGCCACGGTGTCGAGCGCAAGCACCGCTCGCCGGGCTCCATCGGCGCCTGCGCCACCCCGGGTCGTGTCTTCAAGGGCACCCGGATGGCCGGCCGGATGGGTGGCGTGCGCTACACCGTTCAGAACCTGACCGTCCAGGCGGTCGACACCGAGAACAACCTCCTGCTCGTCCGCGGTGCCATTCCCGGCCCGAAGGGCGCGCTGGTCCTGGTCCGTACCGCGGCCAAGACCAAGGTGAAGAAGGGCGGTGCGGCCAAGTGACCACCGTTGACGTCCGCAACGTCGAAGGCGCCAAGGCCGGCTCGGTCGAGCTGCCCGCCGACATCTTCGACGTCCAGGCCAACGTCGCGCTGATGCACCAGGTCGTGGTGGCCCAGCTCGCGGCGGCCCGGCAGGGCACGCACAAGGTCAAGACCCGCGGCGAGGTCGCCGGCGGCGGCAAGAAGCCGTACAAGCAGAAGGGCACCGGTCGTGCCCGGCAGGGCTCGATCCGCGCGCCGCAGTTCGCCGGCGGTGGCGTGGTGCACGGCCCGGTCCCGCGCGACTACAGCCAGCGCACCCCGAAGAAGATGAAGGCCGCCGCGCTCCGTGGCGCCCTGTCGGACCGGGCCCGCGCCGGGCGGGTGCACGTCGTCGAGGCGTTCGTCTCGGGCGAGAAGCCGTCCACGAAGGCCGCGCTGGCGACGCTGACCAAGCTGACCGAGTCCCGTCGGGTCCTGGTCGTGCTGAGCGGCACCGACGAGCTGAACTGGGTGTCGCTGCGCAACCTGCGCAGCGCCCGGGACAGCCGCGTGCACCTGATCGAGGCCGGCCAGCTCAACACGTACGACGTGCTGGTTGCCGACGACGTGGTCTTCACCAAGGAGGCCCTGGACGAGTTCCTGGGTCTGCCGACGGAGGTCGGCCAGGCGGCCGAGCCCGCCGAGACCACCGAGGAGGGTGGCAAGTGAGCACGATCGCCGATCCGCGCGACATCATCGTCGCGCCGGTCGTCTCGGAGAAGAGCTACAGCGAGCTGAACCGCAACTGGTACACCTTCCTGGTGCACCCGGACGCGAACAAGACCGAGATCAAGATCGCTATCCAGCAGATCTTCAACGTCCGCGTCCTGACGGTCAACACGCTCAACCGCGAGGGCAAGCGCAAGCGGACCCGTACCGGGTTCGGTAAGCGCAAGGACACCAAGCGGGCGATGGTGAAGCTGGCTGACGGTGACCGTATCGAGGCCTTCGGCGGCCCGGTCAGCTGAGGGGTGTAGACAATGGCTATCCGTAAGTACAAGCCGACGACGCCGGGCCGACGTGGTTCGAGTGTCGCCGACTTCGCCGAGATCACCCGGTCCACGCCGGAGAAGTCGCTGCTGGCTCCGCTGCCGAAGAAGGGCGGGCGTAACGCCCACGGCCGGATCACCACGCGGCACCACGGTGGCGGTCACAAGCGCCAGTACCGTCTGATCGACTTCAAGCGGGTCGACAAGGACGGCGTGCCGGCGAAGGTCGCCCACATCGAGTACGACCCGAACCGCACCGCCCGCATCGCGCTGCTGCACTACGCCGACGGCGAGAAGCGATACATCCTCGCGCCGAAGGACCTGAAGCAGGGCGACGCGGTCGAGTCGGGTCCGAGCGCCGACATCAAGCCGGGCAACAACCTGCCGCTGCGCAACATCCCGGTCGGTACCACCATCCACAACGTGGAGCTGCGTCCGGGCGGCGGTGCCAAGCTGGCCCGCTCGGCCGGCGTCGGCATCCAGCTGCTCGGCCGGGAGGGCGCGTACGCGACTCTCCGCATGCCGTCCGGCGAGATCCGGCGGGTCGACGTCCGCTGCCGCGCCAGCATCGGCGAGATCGGCAACGCCGACCAGTCGAACATCAACTGGGGCAAGGCCGGCCGCATGCGCTGGAAGGGCAAGCGCCCGACGGTCCGTGGTGTCGCCATGAACCCGGTCGACCACCCGCACGGTGGTGGTGAGGGTAAGACCTCCGGCGGTCGCCACCCGGTCAACCCGCAGGGTAAGCCCGAGGGCCGCACCCGTCGTAAGGGCCAGCCGAGTGACCGGCTGATCGTCCGCCGCCGCTACGCCACGCGTAAGCGCGGCTGAGGGAGATAAGACATGCCTCGCAGCCTGAAGAAGGGCCCGTTCGTCGACGACCACCTGCTCAAGAAGGTGGAGACGCAGAACGACAAGGGCTCGAAGAACGTGATCAAGACCTGGTCGCGGCGCTCGACGATCATCCCGGAGATGCTGGGTCACACGATCGCCGTGCACGACGGACGCAAGCACGTCCCGGTGTTCGTGACCGAGGCGATGGTCGGGCACAAGCTCGGCGAGTTCGCGCTGACCCGCACGTTCAAGGGTCACGAGAAGGACGACCGGAAGAGCCGTCGGCGCTGACGCCGCGGGCATACGGATAGAGGAACAAGGGGTTACAGCGATGCCAGGAAAGGGCGACGCTCCGGTGCTTCCGGGCGCGCGGGCGGTTGCGCGGCACGTGCGCATCTCGCCGATGAAGGCGCGCCGGGTGGTCAACCTCGTCCGCGGCCTGCCCGCGAAGGAGGCGCTCACGGTGCTGCAGTTCGCGCCGCAGGCTGCGAGCGAGCAGGTTTACAAGGTGCTCGCGAGCGCGATCGCCAACGCGGAGAACAACGAGCGGCTGGACCCTGACGCGCTGCTCGTCAGCGAGGCGTTCGTGGACGAGGGCCCGACCATGAAGCGGTTCCAGCCGCGGGCGCAGGGCCGGGCCTTCCGGATCCGCAAGCGCACGTGCCACATCACCGTCGCGGTCGAGGCGGTGGCTCCGGCCGCGCCGAAGAAGGCGGCGGCGAAGAAGGCGGCCCCGGCGAAGCAGGCCGAGCCGGCTGAGACGCAGAGCAAGACGGAGGGTGCCGAGTAATGGGTCAGAAGGTTCACCCGCACGGGTTCCGGCTCGGCATCTCGACCGACTGGAAGTCCCGCTGGTTCGCGGACAAGCTCTACAAGGACTACATCGGCGAGGACGTCAAGATCCGCCGGATGATGTCCAAGGGCCTCGAGCGCGCCGGGATCTCCAAGGTCGACATCGAGCGCACCCGCGACCGGGTCCGCGTCGACATCCACACCGCCCGGCCGGGCATCGTCATCGGCCGTAAGGGCGCGGAGGCCGACCGGATCCGCGGCGAGCTCGAGAAGCTCACCGGCAAGCAGGTCCAGCTGAACATCATCGAGGTGAAGAACCCCGAGTCGGACGCGCAGCTCGTCGCGCAGGGCGTGGCGGAGCAGCTGTCCAGCCGGGTCAGCTTCCGTCGGGCGATGCGCAAGGCGATGCAGTCCGCGATGAAGAACCCGGTCTGCAAGGGCATCCGGGTCCAGGTCTCGGGTCGTCTGGGCGGCGCCGAGATGAGCCGGACCGAGTTCTACCGCGAGGGCCGGGTTCCGCTGCACACGCTGCGGGCCAACATCGAGTACGGCTTCTTCGAGGCGCGTACCACCTTCGGCCGGATCGGCGTGAAGGTGTGGATCTACAAGGGTGACGCGGTGCCGGGTCGGGAGACCCCGACCGAGGCCCCGTCGCGCCCGCGCCGTGAGCGCGGCGACCGCCCCGAGCGGCCGCGTCGTGGTCGGTCCGGTTCGTCCGGCACGACCGCCGGCGGCACCGAGGCCGGTCGGGCCGCCGCGACCACCATCGCGCAGCAGGCGGAGACGCCGAGCGGCGAGCCGATCGACAGCGCTGCTGTCGCCGCGGCCGCGTCCGCTCCGGCCACCCAGCCGGCAGAAACGCAGCAGGAGGGCTGACAGATGCTGATGCCGCGCAAGCCCCCGAAGGGCTTCCGCAAGCCGCACCACCCGGACCGCAGTGGCGCGTCCAAGGGTGGTAACCGGGTGGTGTTCGGCGAGTTCGGGATCCAGGCTCTTGAGCCGGCGTACGTGACGAACCGCCAGATCGAGTCGGCGCGTATCGCGATGACCCGTCACATCAAGCGTGGCGGCAAGGTCTGGATCACGATCTTCCCGGACCAGGCGCTGACCAAGAAGCCCGCCGAGACCCGGATGGGTTCCGGCAAGGGCTCGCCCGAGTGGTGGGTCGCCAACGTGAAGCCGGGGCGGGTTCTCTTCGAGATGTCCTTCCCCAACGAGCAGATCGCGCGAGAGGCGATGCGTCGCGCGATCCACAAGCTCCCGATGAAGTGCCGGATTGTTACGCGCGAAGTGGGTGAATCCTGATGGCAGCGGGCGTCAAGCCTTCCGAGCTGCGTGAGCTCTCCGAGGAGGAGCTGGTCACGAAGCTGCGTGAGGCCAAGGCGGAGCTGTTCAACCTCCGCGTGCAGGCCGCAACCGGGCAGCTGGACAACAACCGGCGGTTGCAGGTCATCCGTCGGGAGATCGCCCGGATCTACACGATCATGCGTGAGCGCGAGCTGGGGCTCTCGGCCGCGCCGACTGAGGTGACTGCATCATGACCGACGAGAACACCACCGCCACCGTGCGGGCTCGCCGCAAGGTCCGTGAGGGCCTGGTGGTCAGCGACAAGATGGACAAGACCGTCGTGGTCGAGGTCGAGGACCGGGTCAAGCACGCGCTCTACGGCAAGATCATGCGCCGTACGCGCAAGCTGAAGGTGCACGACGAGCCGAACGCCGCCGGCATCGGCGACCGGGTTCTGATCATGGAGACCCGGCCGCTGTCCGCCACCAAGCGTTGGCGGATCGTGGAGATCCTGGAAAAGGCCAAGTAGCGAAGGCTCGAGCTCGCCCGGCGACGGTCGGGCGCAGGTTCCGCCAGGCTCCGGCCGCCACGTGCGGCCGGAGAACCGGCAGACATAGGAGATAGACGTGATTCAGCAGGAGTCGCGACTGCGCGTCGCCGACAACACGGGTGCCAGGGAGATCCTGTGCATCCGGGTTCTCGGTGGCTCCGGTCGGCGCTACGCGAGCATCGGCGACGTCATCGTGGCCACCGTCAAGGACGCGATCCCGGGTGCCGGTGTGAAGAAGGGCGACGTCGTCAAGGCCGTCGTCGTTCGCACCGCCAAGGAGAAGCGGCGCCCGGACGGGTCGTACATCCGCTTCGACGAGAACGCCGCCGTCATCATCAAGGACGGCGGGGACCCGCGCGGTACCCGTATCTTCGGCCCGGTGGGCCGGGAGCTGCGGGACAAGCGGTTCATGAAGATCATCTCTCTCGCGCCGGAGGTGTTGTGACCGTGAAGGTCAAGAAGGGCGACACGGTCGTCGTCATCGCCGGCAAGGACAAGGGTGCCAAGGGCAAGGTCATCGCGGCCTACCCGCGGCAGGACAAGGTCCTGGTCGAGGGCGTGAACCGGGTCAAGAAGCACACCCGCATCAGCACCACCCAGCGTGGCGCCAAGACCGGTGGCATCGTCACCCAGGAGGCCCCGATCCACGTCTCGAACGTGCAGGTCCTGGACTCCGACGGCAAGCCGACCCGCGTCGGTTACCGGATCGACGACAACGGCCAGAAGGTCCGCATCGCGCGTAGCACCGGTAAGGACCTGTGATGACCACGGCTACCGAAAAGACCATGCCGCGCCTCAAGGAGCGGTACCGCAACGAGATCGTGAACCAGCTGCGCGAGCAGTACGAGTACGGCAACGCCATGCAGGTGCCGCGGCTGGTCAAGATCGTCGTCAACATGGGTGTCGGCGAGGCCGCCCGGGACGCCAAGCTGATCGACGGCGCCGTCCGGGACCTGGCCACCATCACCGGTCAGAAGCCGCAGGTGCGGCGGGCGACCAAGTCCATCGCGCAGTTCAAGCTCCGGGAGGGCATGCCGATCGGCGCGAAGGTCACCCTTCGCGGTGACCGGATGTGGGAGTTCCTGGACCGGCTGCTGTCCATCGCGCTGCCGCGTATCCGCGACTTCCGCGGTCTGGACGGGCGCAAGCTCGACGGGCACGGCAACTACACGTTCGGTCTGACCGAGCAGTCGGTGTTCCACGAGATCGACCAGGACAAGATCGATCGCCAGCGGGGCATGGACATCACGGTGGTCACGACCGCCACGACCGACGACGAGGGCCGGGCGCTGCTCAAGCTCCTGGGCTTCCCGTTCAAGGAGAACTGAGATGGCCAAGAAGGCGCTGATCCTCAAGGCGGCCGCGAAGCCGAAGTTCTCGGTTCGCGCGTACACCCGCTGCCAGCGGTGCGGGCGTCCCAAGGCGGTCTACCGCAAGTTCGGGCTCTGCCGGGTGTGCATCCGGGAGATGGCCCACCGCGGTGAGCTGCCGGGCGTGTCCAAGGCTTCCTGGTAAGGGCGACCGAGTCCCGGTCGCACGGCCGGGACCCCTTGCACCGATCACGTATTGCTCTTCGCCGTAGGCCCGGGGCGACAGGCCCCGGGAACCCCGGCGAGAAAGGCTGACGAGTTTCATGACGATGACCGACCCGATCGCAGACATGCTCACGCGTCTGCGGAACGCCAACCAGGCGTACCACGACCAGGTGACGATGCCCTACTCGAAGATCAAGGCGAACATCGCCGAGGTCCTCAAGGCCGAGGGCTACATCGCCACCTGGTCGGTCGAGGAGCCCGAGGAGGGCGCCGTCGGCAAGCGACTGGTCGTCGAGCTGAAGTACGGCCAGAACCGCGAGCGGAGCCTGGCCGGCATCAAGCGCGTGTCCAAGCCCGGTCTCCGGGTGTACGCCAAGTCGGACGGGCTCCCGCGGGTGCTCGGTGGGCTGGGTGTGGCGATCATTTCGACGTCCCAGGGGCTGCTCACCGACCGGCAGGCCCGCAAGCGGAGCGTTGGCGGGGAAGTCCTCGCCTTCGTCTGGTAACGGGAGACAGGTAGAAATGTCGCGTATTGGACGTAAGTCGATCCCGGTGCCTTCCGGCGTCGACATCACGATCGACGGCCAGACCGTCAAGGTGAAGGGCCCCAAGGGCGAGCTGTCGCACACCCTTGCCGAGCCGATCAAGGTCGAGCGGGCCGAGGACGGGCAGCTGAACGTCAACCGCCCGAACGACGAGCGCAAGGCCAAGGAACTGCACGGCCTGAGCCGTACCCTGGTCGCCAACATGATCGTCGGCGTGACCGAGGGCTACCGCAAGAGCCTGGAGATCGCCGGTACCGGTTACCGGGTCACCGCCAAGGGCAAGGACCTGGAGTTCGCGCTCGGGTTCTCGCACCCGGTGGTCGTGCCGGCGCCGGAGGGCATCACCTTCACCGTGGAGCGGCCGACCCTGTTCCACGTGGCCGGCATCGACAAGCAGCTGGTCGGTGAGGTCGCCGCCAACATCCGGAAGATCCGCCCGCCGGAGCCCTACAAGGGCAAGGGTGTCAAGTACCAGGGCGAGGTCATCCGCCGCAAGGCTGGAAAGGCAGGTAAGAAGTGAGCGCCACGCTGCTCAAGCGCCGCCGCGGCGTTGCCGCCAAGCGCGCCGTCGGGCGTGCGCGTCGGCACTTCCGGGTCCGCAAGAACATCAGCGGCACCGCCGAGCGTCCGCGCCTGGTCGTCACCCGCTCCCTGCGGCACATGGTGGCCCAGATCGTCGACGACACCAAGGGGCACACCCTGGCGTCGGCGTCGACCCTGGACGCCTCGCTGCGCGGCACGGAGGGCGACAAGAGCGCCCTGGCCGGCAAGGTCGGTGCGCTGCTCGCCGAGCGGGCCAAGGCCGCCGGTGTCTCCAAGGTCGTGTTCGACCGCGGTGGCAACCGGTACGCGGGGCGTGTCGCCGCGCTGGCCGACGCCGCCCGCGAAGCCGGGCTCGAGTTCTAGAAACCCCGTCACGAGAGATAAGGAAGGCTGCTGATGCCAGGTCAACAGCGCCGTGGCGGCGGGTCCGGTGGCAACGAGGGTGGTCGCCGCGACAACCGCCGTGAGGGCGGCCGCGGAAACGCGCCCGTCGAGAAGACCCCGCACCTCGAGCGGGTCGTCGCGATCAACCGCGTCGCCAAGGTCGTGAAGGGTGGTCGTCGCTTCAGCTTCACCGCCCTGGTGATCGTGGGCGACGGCGACGGCACCGTCGGTGTGGGCTACGGAAAGGCCAAGGAGGTGCCCGCGGCCATCGCCAAGGGTGTCGAGGAGGCCAAGAAGCACTTCTTCAAGGTGCCGCGGATCGGAGCCTCGATCCCGCACCCGGTCACGGGCGAGGACGCCGCCGGTGTGGTGCTGCTCAAGCCGGCCTCGGCCGGTACGGGTGTCATCGCCGGTGGTCCGGTGCGTGCCGTGCTGGAGTGCGCGGGTATCCACGACGTGCTCTCCAAGAGCCTCGGATCGTCGAACCCGATCAACATCGTGCACGCCACCGTGGCGGCGCTGAAGGGGCTCGAATCCCCCGAGGCCGTCGCCGCGCGTCGTGGTCTGCCGGTCGAGGACGTCGCGCCGGCCGCCATGCTGGCGTCGCGGGCGGGGGTGAATTCCTGATGGCTCGCCTGAAGGTCACCCAGCTCCGGTCCGAGATCGGGACCAAGCGGAACCAGCGTGAGTCGCTGCGTTCGCTCGGTCTCAAGCGGATCAACGACGTGGTGGTCAAGGAGGACCGTCCGGAGATCCGCGGCATGATCTTCACGGTCAACCACCTCGTGAAGGTCGAGGAGGTCGAGTAATGACGATCAAGGTCCACCACCTGCGTCCGGCGCCGGGGTCCAAGACCGCCAAGACCCGCGTGGGTCGTGGTGAGGGCTCCAAGGGCAAGACCGCCGGCCGCGGTACCAAGGGTTCGAAGGCCCGGAAGAACATCTCGGCGGCGTTCGAGGGTGGGCAGATGCCCATCCACATGCGCCTGCCGAAGATGAAGGGCTTCAAGAACAAGTTCAAGGTCGTGTTCCAGGTGGTCAACCTGGACCGGCTCGCCGAACTCTTCCCCAACGGCGGCCAGGTCGGCCCGCTGGAGATGGTCGAGGCCGGTGCGGTCCGCAAGGGCCAGCCGGTCAAGGTGCTCGGCACCGGCGACCTCGGCGGGGTCGCGCTCCAGGTGACGGCGCACGCGTTCAGCGCGTCGGCCAAGGAGAAGATCGCCGCCGCCGGTGGGTCCACCACCGAGCTGTAGGACCGTACGACCGCTCGACGCCCGCCCGGTGTGACCGGGCGGGCGTCGGCGTCTTGCCGGGCCGGTCGAAGCGATGGCCGGCGCGGCCGAGGGAGCACCGTTCGGTGTGGACGGCGGTCTCGTCCGACGGGGTTGTGACGTCGCCCACTGGCTTGCCCCGACCCGGTGCGCTCCACCCGCGAAGAGTGGTAGGCGGCCCGCCGGACGCCCGTGGACGGCATGCGACGTCCCGGTCGCGCAGCGCGTTCACCTGGCACATCGGCCGGTCAGAGCGGGTGTCCGGCGGTACCGGCCGGGTGGCCGGTCGGGACGGCCGGCGTCGACGTGTCGGACCCCCAATCACGCTGGCAGACGGGGGTGCCGGCAACCCGTGGCGTGCCAGCCGACGAGACTGTTAAGGTGTCACCTCGGCGGCTTGGTCCTGTCCGCCAGTCTGATGGCGCCCCTCGGTTCCTGGATGCAGAGCCGGGCGGGCCTTCCGCGCAGGAGGATCCAGTTGTTGTCCGCCTTCATCAGTGCGTTCCGTACGCCTGACCTGCGCAAGAAGCTGCTGTTTACGGTAGGCATCATTGCGATCTACCGGCTCGGCGCGACGCTGCCCAGCCCGGGTGTGTCCTTCGGCAACGTGCAGAAGTGCCTGGACACCCTGGAGAACGGTTCCACGGGTGTTCTCAACCTGCTGAACCTGTTCTCCGGCGGTGCCCTGCTGCAGCTCTCGGTCTTCGCGCTGGGCATCATGCCCTACATCACCGCGTCGATCATCCTGCAGTTGCTCACCGTGGTCATCCCGCGGTTGGAGCAGCTCCGCAAGGAGGGCCAGGCCGGCCAGGCGAAGATCACCCAGTACACCCGCTACCTGACCCTGGGTCTGGGTGTCCTCCAGGCGTCGGCCTTCGTCGCGCTCGCCCGCTCCGGGCAGCTCTTCAACAACCAGTGCGACCAGTTCCCGATCATCCCCGAGGGGACCGGCATCCCGAACTGGCTGACGCTGACCATCCTGGTCATGACGATGACGGCCGGCACCGGCGTGGTGATGTGGCTCGGCGAGCTGATCACCGACCGCGGCGTGGGCAACGGCATGTCCGTCCTGATCTTCACCTCGATCGCCGCGCGCCTCCCCAGCGAGGGCTGGCAGATCAAGCAGACCCAGGGCTGGGGCAAGTTCCTGCTCGTCATCGCCCTAGTCCTGGTGGTCATCTGCGCGGTCACCTTCATCGAGCAGGCGCAGCGCCGGATCCCGGTGCAGTACGCCAAGCGGATGATCGGCCGGCGGATGTACGGCGGCACCTCGACCTACATCCCGCTGAAGGTCAACCAGGCGGGTGTCATCCCGGTCATCTTCGGCTCGTCGCTGCTCTACCTGCCGCAGCTGGCGCTCCAGTTCTTCGACCAGAACAACCCCGGCAAGACCCAGGCGTGGATCCAGAACAACCTGGTCGACCCGACCAGCCCGATCTACATCGCGGTCTACTTCCTGCTGATCATCTTCTTCACGTACTTCTACGTCTCGATCACGTTCAACCCGACCGAGGTCGCGGACAACATGAAGAAGTACGGCGGCTTCGTGCCGGGCATCCGCCCCGGCAAGCCGACCGCCGACTACCTCGACTTCATCCTCAGCCGGATCACCCTGCCCGGCGCTCTCTACCTGGCGTTGATCTCGATCCTGCCGAACTTCTTCTTCATCTGGCTGGACCGGCAGCAGTACCTGAACTTCCCGTTCGGTGGCACCGCTGTGCTGATCATGGTTGGCGTCGGCCTGGAGACCACCAAGCAGATCGAGAGCCAACTCATGCAGCGGAACTATGAAGGGTTCCTGCGGTAGATGAGACTCGTTCTGGTTGGCCCGCCGGGTGCAGGCAAGGGCACACAGGCGGAGTTCGTCGCCGCGCACCTCTCGGTGCCGAAGATCTCCACCGGTGACATCTTCCGGTCGAACGTCTCGCAGGGCACCCCGCTGGGCGTCGAGGCGAAGCGTTACATGGACGCCGGCGAGCTGGTGCCCGACGAGGTCACCATCAACATGGTCCGGGACCGGCTCGCCGAGCCGGACGCCAGCGAGGGCTTCCTCCTCGACGGCTTCCCGCGCACCACGCCGCAGGCCGCCGCGCTGGACAAGCTCCTCGCCGACCTCGGCACCGCCCTGGACCTGGTGCTGGAACTGGTCGTCGACGACGACGAGGTGATCCGGCGGCTGTCCGGCCGGCGCACCTGCCGGGGCTGCGGGAAGATCTGGCACGTCGAGTTCGACGCGACCACCCGCGAGGACATCTGTGACCGGTGCGGCGCCGAGCTGTTCCAGCGCGACGACGACAAGCCGGAGACGATCGCCACCCGGCTGCGCGAATACGCCGACAAGACCGCGCCGCTGGTGGACTACTACGGCGCCCAGGGCAAGCTGGTCGGCATCGACGCGACCGGGCCGGTGGAGGACGTCACCGTCCGCGCCATCGACGCCCTGCGGTCGTACGGCGGCTGAGGCACCGCCGGACGGCGGCGGATAGAGTGCGAAGAGCGGGGTACGCGCGACGTGCCTCGCTCTTCGGCTTCGGTGACGAAAGGTACGCCTCCATGCGTCGTCCCCAGCTGGACATCCAGCTGAAGACCCCTGACCAGATCGAGAAGATGCGCGCCGCCGGCCTCGTGGTCGCCGAGGCGCTGCGTCGGATGCGGGAGGCCGTCGCTCCCGGGGTCAGCACCGCGGACCTGGACGCGATAGCCGAGGCGACGATCCGCGAGGCGGGAGCCGTCCCGTCGTTCAAGGGCTACCACGGCTTCCCGGCGTCGATCTGCTCGTCGGTCAACGAGCAGATCGTGCACGCCATCCCGTCGGCCGCCCAGGTGCTGCGCGACGGGGACATCATCTCCATCGACTGCGGCGCGATCCTCGACGGCTGGCACGGCGACGCGGCGATCACCGTCGAGGTGGGCGAGGTGGATCCGGCGCTGCGCAGGATGACCTCGGTCGCCGAGGACGCCATGTGGGCCGGCATCGCCGCCGCGGCCCGGGGCGCGGCGAGCGGCAGGGGCCGGCTCACCGACATCTCGCACGCGGTGGAGGACACCGTCCGCCGGGGCGGTCGCTACGGGATCGTGGACGGCTACGGCGGCCACGGCATCGGCACCGAGATGCACCAGGACCCGCACGTGCTCAACCACGGCCGGCCGGGCAAGGGGCCCCGCCTGGTGCCGGGCATGGCGCTCGCCATCGAGCCGATGATCACCATGGGTTCGCCGCGCACCGCCGAGCTGGCCGACGGCTGGACCGTGGTGACCCGGGACGGGTCGATGGCGGTGCACGTGGAGCACACCATGGCGCTGCTGCCGGACGGGGTGTGGGTGCTCACCGCCCCGGACGGTGGCCGGGCCCGCCTCGGCGAGCTGGTGACCGCCCGCCAGCCGGCCGACTCGCCGGCGGTCTGACCTCCGGAGCGGCCCGTCGCCCGGATCGCCCCCGGCGGGCCGGTGGTCCGACGGTGGCATGCTGGAACGCATGGACGGGCGGGGTGAGATGCGGGCCGCCGACGCGGACCGGCAGGCGGTCGCCGACCGGCTGCGGGTGGCGGTCGACGAGGGCCGGTTGGACCTGCACGAGTACGACGAGCGTCTCCAGCGGGCGTACGCCGCCCGGACGTACGCCGACCTGACCGATCTGGTGGCCGACCTGCCGGCACCCGCCGCAGGACCGACGTGGGGCGCGGAACGGCCGGCCCCGGCCGGCGCGGAGGCCTCGGCGCTCGCGGTCGCCGGCGCCGCGGTCCCGGCCCGGACGGCGGACCCTTCCGGCCGGCCGGTGACCGCGCGGTGGCTGGCCGAGGTGTGGGAGCCGTACCTGAAGGTCGTCGGGATCGTGCTGGCGGTGTGGGCGGTGACCTCGGTGCTGTCCGGTGAGGCGCTCTATTTCTGGCCCGGCTGGGTGGCCGGGCCGTGGGGCGCGGTGGTCCTGGTCCGGACCGTGTCCGGGATCACGTCGGGGGAGCCGCGGCGGTGGGCCGCGCAGGAGGAACGGCGGCGGCAGCGCCGGCGCGAGAAGCGGGCCCGGAAGCGGGAGCGGAAGGCCGCGAAGCGGGCGTTGGGCGAGGGCTGACACCGCCGAGCCGGCCCGGGAACGGTCCTCGAACCCGCTTTTCGCGACCCGTCCGGGCGGGAGGGCCGGGCGGTTTGGCGACGGCGCGCGGTCGGGCGTACACTTTCAGATCGGCGCACAGCGTCCACTCCGGCATGCCCACCCTGCGCTTCGGTGGGACTCGGAGCCGCGGCTGGCGCGGGCCACCTGATCTTGATCAGTCAACCCGTGTAAGACGTTGTGAGCCGTCCGGAGTAACCGACGTCAGGACAGCGGAGGACATGCCGAAAAAAGACGGAGCCATCGAGATCGAGGGTCGGGTCATCGAGCCCCTGCCGAACGCAATGTTCCGGGTGGAGCTCGCGAACGGTCACAAGGTGCTGGCTCACATCAGCGGCAAGATGCGGCAGCACTACATCCGCATCCTGCCGGAGGACCGGGTCGTCGTCGAACTCTCGCCGTACGACCTGACCCGCGGGCGCATCGTCTACCGCTACAAGTAAGCCTGACGGCGGCCGGGTGAGTCCCGTGTCCGTCTTCGTCGTCCGGGGTCGCGCCTCGCGTCACCGGGCCAGATGGGAAGTAAGGCAACCGTGAAGGTCAAGCCGAGCGTCAAGAGGATCTGCAACAAGTGCCGCGTCATTCGCCGGCACGGCCGGGTCATGGTCATTTGCTCCGACCCGCGCCACAAGCAGCGCCAGGGCTGAACCCGTCACGTCCGACCGTGTGAGCGGTCGGTCTGACCGGCCCGGGCCGCAGATCCAGAGAACACATCACATGCTCGTTCCAGCCGCGAGCGGTGCGCAGCGCGTACCTCATCGTGGTTGACCCCCGGTCGGAGGCCGGGGCCCGCTCGGGCAGCGACCGATCCCGGTCGCCGGCGCCACCGGCGTCGGAAGGACAGGGACGGTCGGTAGCGGGGTGGGACGGGTCCACACCTCCGCCAGCACACCACGAGGAGTAAGCCCGCACATGGCACGTCTAGTCGGCGTCGACCTTCCCCGCGAAAAGCGGATGGAGATCGCGCTCACCTACATCTTCGGCGTGGGTCGCACCCGCGCCCTGGAGACGCTCACCGCCACTGGCATCTCGCCGGACAAGCGCGTCCGGGACCTCACGGACGAGGAGCTGGTGCAGCTCCGCAACCACCTCGAGGGCAACTACAAGATCGAAGGCGACCTGCGCCGCGAGGTCGCCGCTGACATCCGCCGCAAGGTCGAGATCGGCTGCTACGCCGGCATCCGGCACCGCCGGGGCCTGCCCGTGCGTGGCCAGCGGACCAAGACCAACGCGCGGACCCGGAAGGGCCCGAAGCGGACCGTCGCCGGCAAGAAGAAGCCCGGCAAGAAGTAATTCTTTAACCGGAATTCTGGTCGTTCTCCGTCGAGGTAGGCCGGGCTCCAACCGGAACCGGTGTCTACGTCATCCACGGGGCGACAAGCCAAAATCATTCAGGAGCGCACAGACTTATGCCACCGAAGGCTCGTGCCGGAGCCGCTGTCAAGAAGGTCCGGCGCAAGGAACGCAAGAACGTCGCCCACGGGCAGGCGCACATCAAGAGCACCTTCAACAACACCATCGTGTCGATCACCGACCCGACCGGTGCCGTCATCTCCTGGGCCTCGTCCGGCCAGGTGGGCTTCAAGGGCTCCCGCAAGTCGACTCCGTTCGCCGCGCAGCTGGCCGCCGAGGCCGCCGCGCGTCGGGCCATGGAGCACGGCATGCGCAAGGTCGACGTGTTCGTCAAGGGCCCCGGCTCCGGCCGGGAGACCGCCATCCGTTCGCTGCAGGCCGTGGGCCTCGAGGTCGGGCAGATCTCCGACGTCACCCCGCAGCCGCACAACGGATGCCGTCCGCCCAAGCGTCGTCGGGTCTGAGAGGTAGAGAGAGATGGCTCGTTACACCGGTGCTGACTGCCGCCGTTGCCGGCGGGAGAAGATGAAGCTGTTCCTCAAGGGCAGCAAGTGCGATGGTCCGAAGTGCCCGTTCGAGTCCCGGCCGTTCCCGCCCGGGCAGCACGGCCGCGGCCGCACGAAGGAGACGGAGTACCTGCTCCAGCTCCGTGAGAAGCAGAAGGCCCGCCGCGTCTACGGCGTGCTGGAGAAGCAGTTCCGCGGCTACTACGAAGAGGCCGTGGGCAAGAAGGCCAAGACCGGCGAGGTCCTGCTGCAGATCCTCGAGTCGCGGCTGGACAACGTGGTCTACCGGGCCGGCTACGCCAAGTCCCGGGACATGGCCCGTCAGCTGGTCAAGCACGGTCACTTCACGGTGAACGGCAAGAAGGTCGACATCCCGTCGTACCGCGTCAAGGAGCACGACATCATCGAGGTCCGGGGCAAGAGCAAGGAGCTCACCCCGTTCATCGTCGCGCAGGCCGAGGCCGGCTCCAAGAGCGTCCCGGCGTGGCTCGAGGCCATCCCCAGCCAGATGAAGGTTCTCGTGCACTCGCTCCCGGCCCGCCAGGTGATCGACACCCAGGTCCAGGAGCAGCTGATCGTCGAGCTCTACTCCAAGTAGGGGCTCGTTGCGGTGGCCCGCCCTCACCGGGGCGGGCCACCGGAACAGTTTGTGTCGTGGGCGTCAAATAGCGGGCGCCCCGGAAGAGAAGAGAAGAAATGCTCATCAGCCAGCGACCGTCTCTCTCCGAAGAGTCGATCAACGAGACCCGCTCCCGGTTCACCATCGAGCCGCTGGAGCCCGGCTTCGGCTACACCCTGGGCAACTCGCTGCGGCGTACGCTGCTGTCGTCGATCCCGGGTGCGGCGGTCACCTCGATCAAGATCGACGGTGTGCTGCACGAGTTCACCACGATCCCCGGCGTCAAGGAGGACGTGGTCGAGCTCGTCATGAACATCAAGGAGCTGTGCGTCAGCTCCGAGCACGACGAGCCGGTCAGCATGTACCTGCGCAAGCAGGGCCCGGGCGACGTGACGGCGGGCGACATCCAGCCGCCGGCCGGCGTCTCGGTGCACAACCCGGACCTGAAGCTCGCCACCCTGAACGGCAAGGGCCGGCTCGACATGGAGCTGACCGTCGAGCGGGGCCGGGGCTACGTCACGGCGGCGCAGAACAAGCAGGCCGGCGCCGAGATCGGCCGGATCCCGGTCGACTCGATCTACTCGCCGGTGCTGAAGGTGACCTACCGCGTCGAGGCGACCCGTGTCGAGCAGCGGACCGACTTCGACCGGCTGATCATCGACGTCGAGACCAAGCCGTCGATGGGTCCGCGTACCGCCCTGGCCTCGGCCGGTTCGACCCTGGTCGAGCTGTTCGGTCTGGCCCGGGAGCTGGACGAGACCGCCGAGGGCATCGACATCGGGCCGTCCCCGCAGGACGCCCAGCTGGCGGCCGACCTGGCGCTGCCGATCGAGGAGCTGGACCTGACCGTCCGCTCCTACAACTGCCTCAAGCGCGAGGGCATCAACTCCGTTGGTGAGCTCATCGGGCGCACCGAGGCCGACCTCCTCGACATCCGCAACTTCGGTCAGAAGTCGATCGACGAGGTCAAGATGAAGCTCGCCGGGATGGGCCTGGGGCTGAAGGACTCGGCCCCGAACTTCGACCCGGCGCACGTCGTGGACAGCTTCGGTGAGGCCGACTACGACAGCGACGACTACCGCGAGACCGAGCAGCTGTAAGCGCGGCTGAGGATTAACGAGGAGCACCGAGAATGCCCACGCCCACCAAGGGTCCCCGCCTCGGCGGCAGCCCGGCCCACGAGCGGCTGATGCTGGCCAACCTGGCCACCGCGCTGTTCCAGCACGGCAAGATCCAGACCACCGAGACCAAGGCCCGGCGGCTGCGTCCGCTCGCGGAGCAGCTCATCACCAAGGCGAAGCGGGGCGACCTGGCCGCGCGTCGGCGGGTGCTGGGCGTCGTCAAGGACAAGGACGTGGTCTACGCCCTGTTCGACCAGATCGCGCCGCGGTACGCCAACCGTCAGGGTGGCTACACCCGGATCGTGAAGACCGGTCCGCGCAAGGGTGACGCCGCGCCGATGGCGATCATCGAGCTGGTCGAGGAGCTGCAGGTCGCCGAGCCGAAGGCGAACCGCAAGACGGCCGCCCGCAAGGCCGCCCAGCAGGACAAGGTCGAGGCGCTCGCCGGAGCGGACGAGACCCCGCAGTCGACCTCCACCGGCGACCAGGACGCCGAGGCGCCCGTCTCGGCCTCCGGTGACACCGCCGCCGCCCGCGAGGACAGCGACGAGGCCGGCGAGAACGACAAGAACGACAAGGCCTGATCGAGGCCGCGACCGGGCCCGGCACCCCTCGTGGGTGCCGGGCCCGACCCGTGGAGGAGGTACGAGTGGACGAGCGCATCCGGCTCCGGCTGGACGTCTCGTACGACGGCACCGACTTCTCCGGCTGGGCCGTCCAGCCGACCCGGCGGACGGTGGCCGGGGTGCTCGTCGAGACCCTGGACCTGGTGCTCGGGGCGGGAACGGCCACCGGACTGACCGTGGCCGGCCGGACCGACGCCGGGGTGCACGCCAGCGGCCAGGTCTGCCACGTCGACCTGCCGGCCGCGGTGTGGGCCGGGTACGAGGGGCGGCTGCTGCGCCGGCTGGCCCGGTTGCTCCCCACCGACGTGCGGGTCCGGTCGATGACCGAGGTGCCCGCAGAGTTCGACGCCCGGTTCTCGGCCACCTTCCGCCGCTACGAGTACCGGGTGACCGACGCGCCGTGGGGCGCCGATCCGCTGCGCCGACGGGACACCCTGGCCTGGGCGCGGCCGCTCGACCTGGACGCGCTGAACACCGCCGCCGGTGGGTTGGTGGGGGAGCACGACTTCGCCGCGTACTGCCGGCGCAAGGAGAACGCGACCACCCTGCGCGAGGTCACCCGGTTGGACTGGCGGCGTGACCCGGACGGGATCCTGGTGGCCACCGTGCAGGCCGACGCGTTCTGCCAGGCGATGGTGCGCAGTCTGGTCGGCGCGATGCTGGCCGCCGGTGACGGCCGTCGACCGGTCGAGTGGCCGGGCGGCCTGCTCGCCCGCCGGGACCGGTCCAGCGAGGTGACCGTCGCGCCGGCGCACGGGCTGACCCTGGTGGCGGTCGGCTACCCGGCGGACCCGGCCGGGTACGCCAGCCGTGCCGAGGTGACCCGGCGGCTGCGGGTGCCCGTGGAGGGCTGAGACGTACGGCGGGTGCGGAGCCGCCCGGCCCCGCACCCGCGTCCCCCGATGTGGATCCGGCTCAGTCGCCGGCCGACCCACCCTCCTGGGACCCGGTGGCCTCCTCGGTGGGCTGGGCGGCCGTGCCGCCGGTGGCGCGACGTTCCAGCACCCCCTGGTTCAGGTGCAGCTCGATCATGTCGAAGAGGATCTCGCGGGCCGTGGGGTCGCCGGACCGGATGGCCTCGGAGTCGACCCGGGCCACCAGGGCGTACGCGAGGTAGTGGCCGCGTACCTGCCAGCCGACCCGGGCCGGGGCGGTGCCGATCGCCTCGGTCTCCTCGTCGGCCACCATGCCCCGGAACCGGCCCTCCCGGTCGTCGAGGACCTGGCGGATCCGGTCGCGGGCATCCTCGGCGCTGGCCCGGTCGACCAGGTTGAACAGGCCGGTGGTGACCAGGTGCTGACCGTCCGGGGTGCGCAGGGTCGCCCGGACCACCTGGCTGCAACCGAGCCGGACCAGCAGTTCGGCGACCTCGCCGGTGGCGGCCACCGCGCAACTGCCGCTGGAGTGCGTCTTCAGCACCTGGTAGGTGGCCTGACCGTCACCGGGCACCAGCCGCCTGCCGCCGAAGACCTCCCGGGCGGTCAGCGGCACCGGGTCAGTCCCCCGGGCGTCGAGGTTCTGCTGCGCGGGCGCGGTCGGGCGCGCCGCGGCGGGTTCCTCGGTCGGGGTGGTCCGCGGGTCGGCGTTCCGTTCGTTCACCAGGGCGGCGGCGCCGAGGCCGCAGAGGGCCAGCAGGACGAGCACCGCCGCGCCACCAACGACCACCTGCCACATCCGGCCGCCGCCGCCGCGGCCGCCCCGGGTCGCCCGCGAAGGCGCCGTGCCGGTGGTGGCGTAGACGGCGGCGCGGGGTGGCTGCCGGGGATGTGTGCCGGGTGCCGGCGTCGGATCCATGGAGGGCAGGGCCAGCCGGTTGGTCCGGGGCAACGAGGGCACGGGGAAGCGGGACGGGGACGGTCCGGCGGCGGGTCGTTCAGCGGCGCCGAGCCCCGACGGTGGCCCGGATGCCGGGTCCGGGTACTCCAGGAATGCGTCCTCATCGGACTCGTACCGATACACCATGTCGCCCAGACTAGGAGTGATTGTCCCTTTAGAAGGTAAAAATCGGAAATTGGGCGACGGTGGTGTGTCGCCGTGCAGCGCCGCCGCCCCCGTCCCGGCGGCCACCGCCGTCCCGGCGGCACCGACCGCCTGCGAGAATCGCCCGGTGACCGGCGACCACTACTTCACCGCGGAACCGTCGACCGCCGCCCAGCCGCGCGAGGTCGAGTTCACCGTCGCCGGCCGCGACTGGACACTCGCCTCGGCCGGCGGGGTGTTCTCCGCCGCGCGACTGGACCCCGGCACCGCGGTCCTGCTCCGCAAGGCCGACCTGCCGTCCGCCAGCACCACCGGGCACCTGCTCGACATCGGCTGCGGCTTCGGACCGATCACCTGCGTACTGGCCACCTGCGCCACCGCCGCCACGGTCTGGGCGGTCGACGTCAACGAACGGGCCCGGGAGCTGACCGCCGCCAACGCCGCACGGGTCGGCGCGGCCGAGCGGGTACGGGTCGCCGCGCCGGACGACGTTCCCGCCGACGTGACCTTCGCCGAGATCTGGTCGAACCCGCCGATCCGGATCGGCAAGGAGGGACTGCACGACCTGCTGGCGCGCTGGTTGCCCCGGCTCGCCCCGGACGGGGTCGCCTGGCTGGTCGTGGCCCGGCACCTCGGCGGCGACTCGCTGCACCGCTGGTTGGTCGACTCCGGCTGGCAGGTGGGCCGGCACGCCAGCCAGAAGGGCTACCGGGTGCTGCGGGTCACCCGGTAATTGGATGGGCCCGCGGGCACCGACTCGGGGAGGATGCCGGCGTGGGATACGTGGACGTGGCGGGGGTGGGGCACATCCTGCCCGACGGCCGGGAACTCTTCACCGACGTGTCGTTCCGGGTCGGTGAGGGGGCCAAGGTCGCACTGGTCGGCCCGAACGGCGCCGGCAAGACGACGCTGCTCCGGATGGTGGCCGGTGACCTCCCGGTGCGGACCGGGGCGATCGCGCGTACCGGCGGGCTCGGCGTGATGCGCCAGTTCATCGGGATGATCGGTGACGAGTCCACGCTGGCCGACCTGGCGCTCTCGCTCGCCCCACCCGCGCTGCGGGCCGCCGGCCGCCGCCTCGCCGACACCGAGGCGGCCATGCGGTCCGCCGAGGTCCGCGGCAAGTACAGCACCGCCGCCGGCAGGGCCCAGCTGGCGTACGCCGACGCGCTCGCCGGGTGGGGTGAGGCCGGCGGGTACGACGCGGAGGTGCTCTTCGACACCGTCGCCACCATCGTGCTCGACCTGCCCTGGGACGCCGCACGGGAACGGCCCGTCCGCACGCTCTCCGGCGGCCAGCAGAAACGCTTCGCCCTGGAACTGCTGCTGCGCGGTCCCGACGAGGTGCTGCTTCTCGACGAGCCGGACAACTTCCTCGACGTGCCCGGCAAGCGCTGGCTGGAGGCGCGGCTGCGGGAGTCCGGCAAGTCGGTCCTCTACGTCTCGCACGACCGGGAGCTGCTGTCGCACACCGCCGACCGGGTGGTCGCCGTGGAGGGCGGCGGCGCCTGGGTGCACCCCGGCGGCTTCACCACCTGGCACGCCGCCCGGGTCGCCCGCCACGCCCGCCTCGACGAGCTGCGCAGGCGGTGGGACGAGGAGCACCAGAAGCTGCGCGAGCAGATGCTGATGTACAAGCAGAAGGCCGCGTACAACTCCGACATGGCCTCGCGCTACCAGTCGGCGCAGACCAAGCTGCGCAAGTTCGAGGAGGCCGGGCCGCCGCCCGTGCCGCCCAAGGACCAGGACATCCGGATGCGGCTGTCCGGCGGCCGGACCGGCAAGCGCGCGGTGATCTGCGAGCAGCTCGAACTCGACGGCCTGACCTACCCCTTCGACCTGGAGATCTGGTACGGCGACCGGGTCGCCGTGCTCG
Organism: Micromonospora endolithica; assembly: GCF_003626595.1. GTDB lineage: Bacteria > Actinomycetota > Actinomycetes > Mycobacteriales > Micromonosporaceae > Micromonospora > Micromonospora endolithica. The sequence continues at coordinate 204,205 of NZ_RBAK01000007.1, forward strand.
GCGCGAACGGCACCGGCAAGTCGCACTTCCTGCGGCTGCTGGCCCGGGGCGGCACCGACCCCGACCCGGCCAACGGACCCGTCGACGGCGCGGAGAAGCTCGCCCCGGTCACCCACGACGGGGTCGCCCGGCTCGGCGCCCGCGTCCGCCCCGGCCACTTCTCCCAGACCCACGACCGGCCGGAGCTGATGGAACGGACGCTGGTCGACATCCTCTGGCGGGGTGACGAGCACCGCACCGGCATGGACCGGCACGCGGCGATGGCGGCGCTGTCCCGGTACGAGCTGGCCGGTCAGGGCGACCAGCTCTTCGGCACGCTCTCCGGCGGGCAGCAGGCGCGGTTCCTCGTACTCCTGCTGGAGCTGTCCGGGGCGACGCTGCTGTTGCTCGACGAACCCACCGACAACCTCGACCTGGCCAGCGCGGAGGCGCTGGAGACGGGCCTCGCGGCCTTCGCCGGGACGGTCGTCGCGGTCACCCACGACCGGTGGTTCACCCGGTCCTTCGACCGGTTCGTGCTGTTCCGGGGCGACGGCGAGGTGGTGGAGACCCCCAAGCCGGTCTGGGACGTCCGGTGATCCCCGACGACCTGGCCGAACGCCTCTGCGCCGTCGACGGCGTCGTCGCCGTCGCGCTGGGCGGCAGCCGTGCCCGCGGCGAGCACCGCCCCGACTCCGACTGGGACCTCGGCCTCTACTACCGGGGGCCGCTCGACGTGCCGACCCTGCGGGCGCTCGCCACGGCTGTGGGCGACGACCCGGACGTCGCGCTCGCGGAGCCCGGCGGCTGGGGTCCGTGGGTGGACGGTGGCGGCTGGCTGCGGATCGGCGGGGTCGCGGTCGACTGGATCTACCGCGACCTCGACCGGGTACACCGCATCTGGGCCGACTGTCGGGCCGGGCGGTACGAGGTCGGCGTGCAGCCGGGGCATCCGCTCGGGTTCTACTCGCACACGTACGCGGGAGAGGTGGCCCTGTCCCGGGTGCTGGCCGACCCGACGGGCGAGCTGACCGCGCTCCGGGCGGAGACGTCGTCGTACCCGCCGGAGCTGGCCGCCGCCCTCGCCGGGGGCGCCTGGGAGGTGGACCTCCTGCTCGCCGGGGCTGCCAAGGCCGCCCCGGCGGGCGACAGCGGCTACGTCGCGGGCTGCCTGTTCCGGGCGGTCGGTGTGCTGGTACAGGTCCTGCACGCGAAGGCCGGGCGGTGGCTGCTCAACGAGAAGGGCGCGGTCGCGTCGGCGGGCCGGCTGCCCGGCGCGCCGCCGGAGTTCGCCGGTCGGGCGCAGGCGCTGCTCGGTGCGGTCGGACGTACCCCGGACGAGCTGGCCGTGACGCTCGCCGCCGCCCGTCGTCTCGCCGACGACGTGCTGGGCTGATCCGCCCGGGGCCGGTCGGGCTTCCCCGGGTGGCGCCGGTGGGCCCGGCATAGGGTGGATCTCGTGACTGAGATGACCTACCGCCGGCTGGGCGACTCCGGACTCGTGGTGTCCGTGGTCGGCATCGGCTGCAACAACTTCGGCCGCAAGCTCGACCTCGACGGCACCCGGGCGGTGGTGGACGCCGCCCTGGACGCCGGCATCACCTTCTTCGACACGGCCGACATCTACGGCGAGCCGCAGGGCGGCTCCGAGGAGCTGCTCGGCCAGGCGCTCAAGGGCCGCCGGGACGACGTGGTGCTGGCCACCAAGTTCGGCATGGACATGCACGGCCTGAACGGCGCCGACTTCGGCGCGCGGGGCTCCCGGCGCTACATCGCCCGGGCGGTGGAGGCGTCGCTGCGCCGGCTCGGCACCGACCACATCGACCTCTACCAGATGCACGAGCCGGACCCGGACACCCCGATCGAGGAGACGCTCGCCGCCCTGGACGACCTGGTCCGCGCGGGCAAGGTGCGCTACCTGGGCAACTCCAACTTCGCCGGCTGGGAGATCGCCGACGCCGACTGGACCGCGTCGTCGCAGGGCCGCACCCGGTTCGTCTCCGCGCAGAACCACTACTCGCTGCTGGAGCGGGGCGTCGAGGCCGAGGTGGTCCCGGCGTGCGAGCGCTTCGGGCTCGGCCTGCTGCCGTTCTTCCCGCTGGCCAACGGGCTGCTGACCGGCAAGTACCGCCGGGACCAGGCCCCGCCGGCCGGTAGCCGCCTCGCCGGTGGCGGCCGGTACGCGGCGCGCCTGGCCGCCGCCGACTGGGACACCATCGAGGCGATCGAGGCGTACGCGGCCGAGCGGGACCTGTCCATGCTCCAGGTGGCGATCGGCGGGCTGGCCGCCCAGCCCGCGGTGACCTCGGTGATCGCCGGTGCCACCACCGCCGAGCAGGTCCGCGCCAATGCCGCGGCCGGCTCCTGGCAGCCCACCGACTCCGACGCCGAGGCGCTGCGCGACCTGCTCGACCGCTAGGCCGGCGCGGTCGAGGTGGCGATCCGGCAAGACCCACTCGACATCACTGAAGTCGGACTGTCTGCTCGGCCGGACAACCCGCTTCCAGTGATGTCGAGTTGATCAAGACGGCCGGCGTCGCCGGGTCAGCAGCGGTACCAGCACCGCCACCGCGACGAGCCCGGCGACGCCGAACGCGACCGGCCGCCACCAGCCGGCCGCTCCGCCGGCACCGGTCCGGCCCGGGGCTCGCGCGGTGTCCGCGACGGGCACCGGCGCGGGTGTCTGCGCCACCCGGGCCCGCACCTGGGAGGTCACCTCGGCGGCGTGCGGGGCCGGCGCGGTCACCGTCACCCGCCAGTCGCCGGGGGACAGGATCGGGCCGGTGGCGTAGAAACCCTGCCCCTCGGCGGCCGGCTCCAGTTGCAGCGGGCCCACCGTCCGGCCGCCGACGCCCGACGCGGTCACGGTCAACCGCACCACCCTGTCCAGCAGGTGGCCGTCGGCGTACCTCGCCTGGATGGTGATCCCTTCGGCGCCGTCACCGGCCACCGTCAGCTTGAGCTTGCCGGTGTGCGCCGCGGCCGGAGCCGCGGCCGGGAACGCCAGCACCAGTCCGGCGAGCACGGCGGCGACCACCTTGCCGATCCGCATCTTCAGCTCCTCTCGGGCCGTGGGTGGGGTGGGGCCCCGCCCGGCACCGACGGTGCCGGGCGGGACCCCCGGGATCACAGGCGACGGCCGGGAGCGAGCCGGGTCGGGTCGCCGCCGAGCCGGCCGCTGCCCTTCACCGACGCACCGTCGTTCGCCTTCACGCCCGCCGTGCTGGCGGTGCCGCCGAGCCGGACGATCATCGCGTCGGCGTCCCGGACCAACACGTCCCGGACCTCGGCCTCCGGCACCAGGGTGGCGCCGGAGGCGAGGTTGCGGAAGTCGGTCAACTGCTTGACCGCCTTGGTGTCGTTGCCGGCCGCCTCGGCCTTACGGGCCGCGTCGAGCTTCGCCTTCAACTGCTTGTGCGCGTCGGCCGAGAGCCGCCCGGTCGCCTTGAACCGGTCCAGCAGGTTCTGCATGTCCCGGAACGAGGTGGTGACGAAGAACCGGACCGACGAGGTGGTCGCGTTGCCGGCCTTGTCGGTCGCGGTCACGGAGAGCTCGTGCAGCCCCAGCGGCAGCTCGTACATCGCCTGCAGGGTGCCGCTGGCGTACGGCCGGCCGTCCAACCGGCCGACCACGGTGGCGAGGCCCGACGTCGGGTCCACCGCCTGCCAGGACACCCGGACGTCCTGGCTGTCCCCGTAGAGCTGGCCGTCGGCCAGTCCGGACACCAGCAGCGTCGGCTTCTCGCCGTCGATCCGCACCACCGCCGACTTCAGCGTCTCGGCGTTGCCCGCCTTGTCGGTGGCCCGGTAGAGCAGCTCGTGCGACCCGTCGCCGGTCACCTCGACCGGCTCGGTGTACGGCGTCCACGCGCCGCCGTCCAGCGACCACTCCAGCAGCTCCACCCCGGAACCGGCGTCGGTCGAGGTGAGCACCACGGGAACGGTGCCGGCGTGCCAACCCTCGTCGTTCGCCGGGGCGAACACCGCGGAGCTGACCGGAGCGGTGGCGTCGATCCGGACGGTGACCGTCCTCGTCTCCTCCACGTTGCCGGCCTCGTCGACCGACCGGAACCGCAACTCGTGCTCGCCGTCCCCGGTCACCTGCACCGGGGCGGAGTACGCGGTCCAGGCGGTGGCGGCGTCGAGCTGGTACTCGGTGCGCGCCACCCCGCTGCCGCCGTCGGGGTCGGCGGCGGTCAGCGTGACCGTGACCGGCCCGGTGTGCCACCCCTCGACCGGCGTACCGGACACCTCTGCGGTGGTCACCGGCGCGGTGTCGTCGCCCGCCTCGGTGGAGACCCGGAAGTAGTCGAACGACGCCGTCTTCGACGCGGTCTGGTTGCCGCCGAGGGTGAACAGACCCACCTTCGGCGTCGCGCCGACCGCGGTGTTGGTCAGCTCGGTCAGCGCCGTCCAGGTCGTGCCGTCCGCCGAGTACGAGGCGGTGAAGGTGTCACCGCCGCGGGCCAGCCGCAGGTGCCATACCGATTCGGTCAGGCCGGTCACCTCCGGCTGCGGGCTCTGCACCGCCCCGCCGATCTCGCTGCGGAACTCGATCCGCCGCGTCACCGGCTGCCCCACCTGGTTGTCCGCGATGAAGTCGAACTTCAGGTAGTTGTCGTCGTCGGCGAGCACGATCAGTCCGGCCTGCTGGTACTGCTCGTCCAGCAGGCTGCCGTCGACCTTCGTCTCCAGGGTCCAGTCGCCGGCCGGCGCGGTCTGCAGGATGAAGTTCTCCGGCCCGGTGTTGTCGGTGCCGTAGATGTCACCGTTCGGCACGTCGATCCGCAGCGCGCCACCGGTCACCCGGTAGCCGTTCGGGTCCTCCCGGAGGATCGCGTCCCACCGGCACTTGTCCAGCGCGTCACCGGTGAACTCGTCGGACGGATCGACCGGGCCGGCCGGCGCGTCCGGCGTGACCTGGAACCAGTCGAACGCGGCGTCGACCACCGGCGCGTCGGTGCCGCCGTTGAGCGCGAACAACCCGATCCGCGGGTTCTCGATGCCGGCCAGCTCGGCCGACCGGCCCACCGGGGTGAAGGTCTGCCCGTCGGCGGACATCGCGGCGGTCAGGTTCGTCCCGTCACTGGTCAACCGGAGGTGGATCGTGTCACCCGCCGGGGCTTCGACGTTGTCGGCGGCATCGTTGCGTGGGGTGCCCGCGGTCTCCCGGAGGAACTCCACCCGCCGGCTGCCGTTGTAGAGCAGGTCCACCTTGGCGTAGTTGTCGTCGTCGCCGTAGAGCAGCAGACCGGCCTGCTGATAGGTGGCCGTCACCGGCACCGTCACCCGGGTGGTCACCTGCCAGGCGCCCGAGGGCGCCGGCTGGAGCACCAGGTTGGTGGCGTCGTTGCGGGAGCCGTACAGGTCGCCGACGCCGGTGGGCAGCCGCAGCGCCCCGTCGCCGACCGACAGGAACTGGTTCTCCCGGACCACGCTGGTCCACCGGTCCCGGTCCAACGTGTTGCCGGTGAAGTCGTCCGAGCGCGCCCCGAAGCAGGACGTGTTCGGCGCGTCGACGCGCACCGGGACGGTGGCGTACGACTTCGCACCCTTGCTGTCGGTCACCGTCAGGGTGGCGGTGAAGGCACCGGGGGTGGTGTACGTGTGGGTCGCGTCCAGCGTCGTCGCGGAACCGCCGTCCCCGAAGTCCCACGCGTACGTCAGGGGGGTGTCGCCCTCGGCGTCGGTGGCCGTGCCGTCGAACGCGACGGTGACCGGCGCGGTGCCGGTGGCCGGCGTGGCGGTGGCGGTGACCACCGGCGGTGCGTTCTCGGTGACGCCCCGGCCGAGGAAGTCGGCCCAGTTGACGTTGAACAGCGAACCCGAGCCGCCGGCCGGATCCCGGGCCACGAAGTACAGCGACCCGCTCGCGGCGCCGGTCACCGGTGCCGTGACGTCGGTGTACGTCTGCCAGGCGCCGGTGGCCGGCACGGTGGCGGTGGCGACGACCGGACCGTCCAGCGCGCCGGCGCGTACCTCGATCACGCCGCCGTTGCTCGCCGAGGCGACCCGGAACCGGATCTGGTCGATGTTGGTCAGGTCGGCCGGCACGACCGACCACCAGTCGCCGTCCTCGATGAACGCGATGCTCTGGCCGCCGCCGGCGGTGTCGCTGGCGGTCTCCCGCTGCACGCCGGCGTCGCCGCCGCCGGTGCTGACCGGCGTCCGGCCGGTCGCGGTGAAGTACTCGGCCTGCTTGCGCTTGGGCTGCAACTGCTCGATGTCGCGACCGGTCAGCGCCCCGGCTCCGCCGGCGCCACCGTCGTCGGTGTAGGTGGCCTCGAAGACGGCGAAGACGTTGGCCTCGGCACCGTGCCCGGAGGCCAGCGACGTCTGGACGGTGCCGGTGCAGCCGGTGTGCTGCTCCAGCGGGTGGGCGTGCTCGTCGTGACCGAGCAGCACCTGGAGCTGGACCCGGTCGCAGTCGATCTCCCCGTCCTCCGGGTCGGTGACGGTGATCGTGTAACGGACCTGGTCGCCCCAGTCGAAGAAGCCACCCTCCGGCGGGAACTCGATCTGCACCGTCGGCGCGGTGTTGCCCACGGTGACCGGGACGTTCGCGACCGCCGTACGGCCCTTGGGGTTGGTGACGGTGAGCTGGGCGGTGTAGTTGCCCGCCGTGGCGTACGTGTGTGTCGGGTTGGCCTCGGTGGAGGTCTGTCCGTCGCCGAACGCCCACGCGTAGGTCAGCTCGCCGCCGTCCGGGTCCCGGGAGCCGGAGCTGGAGAAGGTCACCGTCAGCGGGGCCGGCCCGGAGGTCGGCTCGGCGCTGGCCGCCGCGATCGGCGCGCGGTCACCGGCGATGTAGTCGATCCGGTAGACGCCGGAGTTGTCGTTGTTGCCGCCGAAGCCACTGCCCCACTCGATCAGGTAGAGCGCGCCGTCCGGGCCGAACTCGAAGTCCATCGGCCGGATCATGCTCAGCCCGGTGAGCAGCTGGTTGATGTCCACCAACGACTTTCCGTCGGCGGTCACCTGCATGGTGTACATCTTGTTCTGGTTCCACTCGCCGAGCAGCGCCTTGCCGTCGTAGTAGGCCGGCCACTTCCGGTTCGAGTCCAGGTCGGCGTCGTACCGGTAGACCGGGCCACCCATCGGCGCACCACCGCCGCCGATCTCCGGGTACCGCGGGTCGGCGGCGTATCCGTAGTCGACGGTGGCCGGGATCGCCGGCGGCAGGTCGGTCAGACCGGTGTTGTTGGGCGAGTTGTTCACCGGGGCGGCGCAGTCGAACTTGGCACCGCTCGGCCCGGACGGGAACGGATAGTCGTTGTATGCCTCGTTCGTCCCGGTGCAGTACGGCCAGCCGTAGTTGCCCGGTGCGCCGACGATGTTCCACTCCACCAGGCCACGGGGACCCCGGTTCGGGTTGTCCGCGTTGGCGTCCGGCCCGTAGTCGGCGACGTAGAGGGTGTCGGTCTGCGGGTCGATGCCGATCCGGAACGGGTTGCGGAAGCCCATGCCGTAGATTTCCGGCCGGGTCTTCTCGGTCCCCGGCGCGAAGAGGTTGCCCGCCGGGACGGTGTAGGTGCCGTCGTCCTCCGGGTGGATCCGGAGGACCTTGCCGCGCAGGTCGTTGGTGTTGCCCGAGGTGCGCTGGGCGTCGTAGTCCTGCCGGCCGGGTCGCTCGTCGATCGGCGTGTACGCGCTCGACTCGAACGGGTTGGTGTTGTCACCGGTGGCCAGGTAGAGGTTGCCGTCGGAGTCGAAGGCCATGCTGCCGCCGGCGTGGCAGCACGTGTTGCGCTGGGTGTCGACCCGCAGCACCTCCTTCTCGCTGGCCAGGTCGATGCTGTCCCCGGTCACCGTGAACCGGGACAGCAGGTTGCGGGCGATCCCGTCGTTCGGCGCGTAGTACAGGTAGACCCAGTTGTTGGTGGCGAAGTCCGGGTCGAGCCGGATGCCGATCAGGCCGTCCTCGTTGCCGGTGAAGACGTCCAGGTCGACGGCGGTGACCGTGTTGCCGGTGTCCGGCTTGACGATCTGCACCCGCCCGTCGCGCTCCACGTAGAAGACCCGTCCGTCCGGCGCGACGTCCAGCTCCATCGGGTTGCTGGTGTTGCTGTCCAGCGTCACCTTCTCGAAGCTCTCGGTCAGCGAGGCGCCGCAGTCGGCGTCCTGCGCCCCGGCGGCGGTCCGGATGCCGCCGAGCAGGTGGGTCAGGAACTGCGGCTCGGCGTACGACTCGCGGGTGTGCCCGGCGCCGGTGTACCAGGCGCGGCCACCGTCGTAGTCCTGGCACCAGGCGATCGGGTGGTCGGCGCCCATCGCGCCGGCCCCCGGCGCGTAGCTCTTCTCGTCCAGGCTGGCCAGCACGTGCACGTCGCCGCGCGGGTTGGACTGGAAGTTGTACCACTCGTCGAAGCGGGACCAGCGCTCCGGCAGGCCGGCGGTGGACGGGTGGGCCGGGTCCTCGACCTTGATGGTGGCCTGCTGGTTGGCCGGGTGGCTGGCGAAGTACGCGCCGACCAGCTCGCCGTACCAGGCCCAGCTGTACTCGGTGTCCGAGGCGGCGTGGATGCCGGCGTAGCCACCGCCGGCCCTGATGTAGCGCTCGAACGCGGCCTGCTGGTCGGGGTTGAGCACGTCGCCGGTGGTGGAGACCCAGACGACGGCCTGGTAGTTCGCCAGGTTCTCGTCGGTGAACGCGCCGGCGTCCTCGGTCGCGTCGACGGTGAAGCCGTTCTCCGCGCCGAGCTGCTGGATCGCGGCGACGGCGGTGGGGATGGAGTCGTGCCGGAAGCCGGCGGTCTTGGAGAACACCAGGACCGAGAACGGGTCGGCGGCGGCGTTCGGGGCGGGGGCCGCCAGCGGCGCGGCCTGGGCGGTACGGGTGGCCGGCGCGGCCTGCGCGGCGGGCGCGCCGACGAGCGCGGACGTGGCGAGGCCGAAGGCGAGCAGTGCGGCGGTGAAGGGTCTGCGGGCACGGCGGGGTAGGGACACTCCGGTCTCCTTTGTCCTGGTGGACAGGGGTCGCGGGGGCCGGCTCGCCGAAGACCGTCCCGGATGGAGCCGGTCGGACGCTGTGTCAGGGCGCCCGTTCCGGCATTATGTCGAATCGCTGAACAAATTAATCTCGGTAGATGCCTCGGGGGCAAGCCTTGGCAACATAACGTTTCGGCAACGACGGCCGACATTCCCCTCAGGACAGTGCAAAGCCCTCGATGCCCACGGGTAAGGAAGGGCCCCCTGTTAACGCCTCCGGTAGAGGAAGGGCCCCTTCTTAACGCCGGGGCGGCCCCGAGACCCGGGTTGGCAGCCCGGCCGATCTGCCGTACGGTGACAGCCAAGTGACCCACGGGAGCCCGGTGTACCGGGCTGAGAGGGGGGCTGTGAGCCCCCGACCGTCGAACCTGATCCGGGTAATGCCGGCGCAGGGAGGAGAGTTGCCGTGCCGTCCCTGGGACGACTGCATCTGATCACCGACACCCGGCCCGGCCGGGACCCGCTCGCCGTGCTGCGCGCCGCCCTGCCGGTGGCCCGTACCGAGCTGGTCGTCCAGGTCCGGGTGCTCGACGACGCCACCGACCGGGAGGCGTACGACCTCGCCTGTCGGATCGTCGCGATGTGCGCGACCTACGGTGCGACCTGCCTGGTCAACGACCGCCTGCACGTGGCCCTGGCTGCCGGCGCGGGCGGTGGGCACGTCGGTGCCGGCGACCTGCCGGTGGACGCCGCCCGCCGGGTGCTCGGCCCGACCGCGGTGCTCGGCGCCACCTCGCGCGAGCCGGTGACCGCCGCCGCCGCGGTCGCCGCCGGTGCGACCTACCTCGGCGTGGGGCCCTACCGGTCAACGACGACCAAGGACGGCCTGCCGCCGGCGATCGGGGTGGCGGGGGTGCGGGCCGTCGCCGAGGCGGTCCCGGTGCCGGTCATCGCCATCGGCGGCGTCACGGTCGCGGACGTGGCCGCGCTGCGCGCCGCCGGGGCGTACGGGGTGGCGGTGGTCGGTGCGCTCTCCGGTGCGGCCGATCCGGCCCGCGCCACGGCGGAGCTGCTCGGGGCGCTGACGTGTTAAGCGGGGGCCCTTCCTCTACCGCAGGCGTTAATGGGGGGCCCTTCCTTACACCGGATGTGGCGGTGGTGGGGGCGGGGCCGGTCGGGCTGGCGATCGCGTGGCGGTGTGCCGCGCGCGGGCTGCGGGTCGTGGTGCACGATCCGGCGCCCGGGTCGGGGGCCTCGTGGGTGGCCGCGGGGATGCTCGCCCCGGTCGCCGAGGCGTACTTCGGCGAGCACGAGCTGACCGGTCTGCTCACCGCGTCGGCCGCGCGCTGGCCGGCCTTCGCCGCCGAGCTGACCGAGGCGACCGGCGCCGACCTCGGGTACCGCACCGACGGCACCCTGCTGGTCGGGCTCACCGCCGACGACCTGGCCGAGGCGCGGCGACTGTGGGCGTACCAGCAGGGACTCGGGCTGCCGGTGACCCCGCTGCGCCCCTCGGAGCTGCGCGACCGCGAACCGGCGCTGGCCACCCGGGTCCGCGGCGGCGCGTTCGCCCCCACCGACCACCAGGTCGATCCGCGCCGCCTGGTCGCGGCGCTGCGTACCGCGGCCGTCCGGGCCGGCGCCACCCTGGCGCCCAGCGCCGTCGATCGGCTGTCCGACCTGGACGCCGGGGTCACCGTGGTCGCCGCCGGCTGCGGCGCCGCCGCGCTCGCCGGGCTGCCGGTCCGGCCGGTGAAGGGCCAGGTGGTCCGGCTCCGCGCGCCCGGCGGCGTCGCGCCGGGCTTCCGGCACGTGATCCGGGGGTACGCCGACGGCGAGCACGTCTACCTCGTCCCGAGAGTCGACGGCGAGGTGGTGGTCGGGGCGACCGTCGAGGAGCGCACCGACACCACCGTCACCGCCGAGGCGGTGCTGCGACTGCTCCGCGCCGCCGTGGACCTGCTGCCGGAACTGGCCGGGTACGACCTGGTCGAGACGGTCGCCGGGCTGCGTCCCGGCACCCCGGACAACGCCCCGATCCTCGGCCCGCTGCCCGGCCGGCCCGGCGTGCTGGCCGCCACCGGCCACCACCGGCACGGCATCGTGCTCACCCCGGTCACCGCCGACCTGATCGCCGACCTGATCACCACCGGGGTGGCGGACCCGCTGCTCGCCCCCTTCACCCCGGACCGGTTCACCACCGAGGAGGGAAATCCGTGGAACTGACCGTGAACGGCGCCGGCCGGACCCTGCCCGGCGGCGCCACCGTCGCGGACCTGGTCCGCGCGGTCACCGACCAGCAGCGCGGCCTGGCGGTCGCGGTGAACGGCGAGGTGGTGCCCCGGACCGGCTGGCCGGCGACCGTGCTGCGGGACGGCGACCGCGTCGAGGTGCTCAGCGCCGCCCAGGGCGGGTGAGCGCGGTGACCTTCGACCTGGGCGGCGTGACCTTCACCTCCCGCCTCGTGCTCGGCACCGGCGGCGCGGCCAACCTGCACGTCCTGGAGCGGGCGATCCGGGCCTCCGGCACCGAACTGGTGACCCTCGCGCTGCGCCGGGTGGACACCGCACCGGGCACCGCCGGCGGACTGCTCGACCTGCTCGACCGCTGCGGCGTACGGCTGCTGCCGAACACGGCCGGCTGCTACACCGCCGCCGAGGCGGTCAAGGTCGCCCACCTTGCCCGGGAGGCGTTCGACACCGACTGGGTGAAGCTGGAGGTGATCGGCGACGAGCGGACGCTGCTGCCCGACGGGGTGGAGACGCTGCGGGCCGCCGAGGACCTGGTCGCCGACGGCTTCACCGTGCTGCCGTACACCTCGGACGACCCGGTCCTGGCCCGCCGGCTGGCCGACGTCGGCTGCGCGGCGGTCATGCCGGCCGGGGCGCCGATCGGCTCCGGGCTGGGCGTGAGCAACCCGCACCACATCCGGCTGATCCGGCAGAGCGTCGACGTGCCGGTCATCCTCGACGCCGGCATCGGCACCGCCTCCGACGCCGCGCTGGCCATGGAACTCGGCTGCGACGCGGTGTTGCTGGCCAGCGCGGTGACCCGGGCCGCCGACCCGCAGGCGATGGCCACCGCGATGCGGTACGCGGTCCAGGCCGGCCGGCTCGCGTACGGTGCCGGGCGGATCGAGCGCCGCTTCCACGCGCTCGCCTCCACCCCCGACGAGGGCAGGCCGGACCTGTGACGCGACCCGGTCTGCTCGCACCCGACCCGGGACCGACGGGCGTCGGGCCCGCCGGGGTGGTGGTCCTGACCGACCGACGCCTGGCGCGGCGGCCGCTGGTCGAGGTGGTCGCGGCGGCCGTCGCCGGGGGAGTGCGGTGGGTGGTGCTCCGGGACAAGGACCTGCCCCGGTCCGAGCGGGCCGCCCTCGCCGCGGACCTGCGCGCGGTCCTCACCGAGGCGGGCGGGACGCTGGTCGTCGCCGGCCCCGACCCGCTCGACGGCGACGCCGTCCACCTGCCCGCCGCCGGCCCGTACCCGCCGCCGCGCCTGCGGCTGGTCGGCCGCTCCTGCCACGATCCGGCCGAACTGGCCCGGCTGACCACCGAGGACTACGCCGTCCTCTCGCCGGTCTGGCCCACCCGGACCAAACCCGGCTACGGCCCGCCCCTGCGACCGGCCGGACTGCGCGCGCTGATCCGGGTCTGCCCCGTTCCGGTGCTGGCCCTCGGCGGCATCGAGCGGCCCGACCAGGTGCGGGACTGCGTCGAGGCGGGTGCGGCCGGGGTGGCGGTGCTCGGCGCGATCATGCGCGCCACCGACCCCGCCGAGACGGCGACCACGCTGGGCAGCGCCTTCCGGGACGCGGCCACCACCGAGGGGAAACCGTGACACCCACGACCGTTCTCACCATCGCCGGCTCGGACTCCGGCGCCGGCGCCGGCATCCAGGCCGACCTGAAGGTCTTCGCCGCCCTCGGCGCGTACGGCACCAGTGTGCTCACCGCCGTGACCGCGCAGAACACCCGGGGTGTGGACGCCGTCCTGCCGCTGCCGCCACGGACGGTCACCGACCAGCTCGACAGCGTGCTCGTCGACTTCACCGTCCGCGCGGTCAAGACCGGGATGCTGGGCAGCCCGGCCGTCGCCGAGGTGGTGGCCGAGGCGGCCCGGAACGGGCGGCTGCCGCACCTCGTCGTCGACCCGGTGCTGGTCGCCACCAGCGGGCACCCGCTCGGCGTGGTGGCGGCGGTGGAGCGGTTGCTGCCGTACGCCGAGGTCGTCACGCCGAACTGCGCGGAGGCCGCCGCCCTCACCGGAGGGCCGGTGACCACGGTCGAGGAGATGGTGGCCGCCGCCGAGGCCCTGGTGGCCGCCGGGCCGGCGTACGTGGTGGTCACCGGCGGTGACGTCGACGCCGACGGCGAGGCGGTCGACGTGCTCTGCGGTGGGGGCAGCACCACCCTGCTGCGGGCGCCCCGGGTGCCCACCTTGCACAACCACGGGACGGGGTGTTCGTTCTCGGCGGCGATCGCCGTCCGGCTCGCCCTGGGCGAGCCGGTGCCGGTCGCGGTCACCGCCGCCAAGGAGTACGTCACCCGGGCGCTGACCGGCGCCCGGGACTGGGAGTTGGGCGCGGGTCACGGCCCGCTGGACCACTTCGGTTGGTCCGCTTGAGCGACAGGGAGGCTGTCATGCAGGCACGTCGCAAGGTCTACGTCGAGGGATCCCGACCGGACGTCCGGGTGCCGTTCGCCGAGGTGGACCTGGCCGGGGACAACCCGCCGGTCCGGCTCTACGACACCTCCGGCCCGGGTTCCGACCCGGAGGTGGGGTTGCCGCCGCTGCGCGGCGGGTGGATCGCCGACCGGGGGGACGTCGCGCCGGTACGCGGTGCGGGCACCCCGCTGGCCGGGGTGGACGGACGGCGGGCGACGCAGCTCGCGTACGCCCGCGCCGGCGTGGTCACGCCGGAGATGGAGTTCGTGGCGATCCGGGAGGGGGTCGAGCCCGAGTTCGTCCGGGACGAGATCGCGGCCGGTCGGGCGGTGCTGCCGCTCAACGTCAACCACCCGGAGTGCGAGCCCGCGATCATCGGCAAGGCGTTCCTGGTGAAGGTCAACGCCAACATCGGCACCTCGGCGGTCACCTCCTCGGTCGCCGAGGAGGTGGAGAAGCTGACCTGGGCCACCCGCTGGGGCGCGGACACGGTGATGGACCTGTCCACCGGCAAGCGGATCCACGAGACCCGCGAGGCGATCGTGCGGAACTCGCCGGTGCCGATCGGCACCGTGCCGATCTACCAGGCGCTGGAGAAGGTCGGCGGTGACCCGGTGAAGCTGAGCTGGGAGGTCTTCCGGGAGACCGTGATCGAGCAGGCCGAGCAGGGCGTGGACTACATGACCGTGCACGCCGGTGTGCTGCTGCCGTACGTGCCGCTGGCCGTGGACCGGGTGACCGGCATCGTCTCCCGGGGCGGCTCCATCATGGCGGCCTGGTGCCTGGCGCACCACGAGGAGAACTTCCTCTACACGAACTTCCGCGAGCTGTGTGCGCTGCTCGCGGCGTACGACGTGACGTTCTCCCTCGGTGACGGGCTGCGGCCCGGCTCCATCGCGGACGCCAACGACGCGGCACAGTTCGCCGAACTGCGCACCCTCGGTGAGCTGACCAAGGTCGCCTGGGAGTACGACGTCCAGGTGATGATCGAGGGTCCCGGGCACGTGCCGATGCACAAGATCAAAGAGAACGTGGACCTCCAGCAGGAGTGGTGCCACGAGGCGCCCTTCTACACGCTCGGGCCGCTGACCACCGACATCGCGCCGGCCTACGACCACATCACCTCGGCGATCGGCGCCGCGATGATCGGCATGTTCGGCACCGCCATGCTCTGTTACGTCACCCCGAAGGAGCACCTCGGCCTGCCGGACCGGGACGACGTGAAGGCGGGCGTGATCGCCTACAAGATCGCCGCCCACGCGGCCGACCTGGCAAAGGGACACCCGGGGGCGCAGGCGTGGGACGACGCGCTCTCCAAGGCGCGCTTCGAGTTCCGGTGGGAGGACCAGTTCAACCTGTCGCTGGACCCGGAGACCGCGCGGTCGTACCACGACGCGACGCTGCCCGCCGAGCCGGCGAAGACCGCGCACTTCTGCTCGATGTGCGGGCCGAAGTTCTGCTCGATGAAGATCACCCAGGAGTTGAAGGAGTATGCCGCCCGCGGCATGAAGGACAAGTCCGACGAGTTCCTCGCCGCCGGAAGCCGGGTCTACCTGCCGCTGGCCTGATCCAGCGCCGTCCCGTGCGTCTGGCCCGCGGTCCGGCGTGTCGTCCTCCAGAAGGCAGGAGATGTCGTTGGCTTATTTCTGCCGGACATGAATATGTCTGACAGAAATAAGCCAAGCCTGTCTCCTGCCGGTCGGGTCGGGTCGTCAGTCGCGGTGGTGCCGGCCGCTTGAGCGCAGCGAGCGACGGCCGCTCTCCTGCTCCGGCTCGTTGTCGGGCAGCGGCTTGCTCAGCCCGGCGACCCAGTCCACGAACTCTTCGTCCTTCGCCGGCAGGTGCCCGCCCTCGCGTTCCGGCGCAGGGGCGGCCCCCTGCTCGGTACGCCCCTTGCGGCGGAACAACCCACGCCGGCCGCGCGTCCGGCCGGCCGGCTTCTCGGGGTCGGTGCCCTGCGACGGTCCGGCGGCGGTGCCGTCCGAGGCGGCGGCAGCGTCCGCCGAGTCCGAGCCCACGACGCCGGGAAGACCGGCATCCTGCGCCGAACCGGTAGAGCCGGGGAGACCGGCCTCGTGTACCGGGCCGGGCGTGTCGGCCGGCGGCACCGCTCCGGCGGCGTCGGGTTTGCCGGCCGGTCGCGCCCCTGCGGGGGTACCGACGGTTCCGGCACGCCGCGCGGTGGCGAAGGCGTCCCAGGTCGCGGCCCGGCTCAGGTCCGGCAGTGGTGCCCGGTGCCGTGGCCGGGGCGGAGGTTCTGGATTCCCGCTCACTGCCGGTCGGTGTGCCGGGTCGGTGAGCGGCGTGGGCGGGGTTCCCACGAGCGGCGGGACGGGGGCGGGTGGCGTCGCCGTGAGTGGCGTGGCCGGGATGGGCGGCGCCAGGGGATTGAGCGGGGCTGGCGGGGTGGGTGGTGGAGCCTGCGGGGTGGGCGGCGGGTTGAGCGGTGCCGGTGCACCGGCTTCGGACACGTCACGGACGGGCGCGATCCGCTTCGATCGTGCGGATCGGGCCGGCGGCGTCTTCGGGGCGCCCACGGTCGGTTCCGGGTCGTCCCCGGTCGCTACCGACCCGGCATTCAGCGTGGCGTCGGCGGTCGGCGTCCGATCGGCGGTCCGTGCGTCGTCGGAAGAGGGTGTGGGGTCGGGGGGTGCCGTCCGTTCCGGCCCGGAGCCGTCCGGCGTCCGGGTGGTGGTGGTCGGTACCTCGTCGGGACGGGGCGTGGCCTCGGTGTCCTGGCCCGATGTGGTGGTCCGGGTCGAACCGGCGGTCGGCACCGCGGCGGGGCGCGGGGTGGTGGGCGGTGCGGACACCGTGGAGACGGCACCGGGGATCGTGCCGGATCCGAGCGGTTCTTCCGGATCGAGGAGGCCCGGCGTTCCGGTGCCGTCCACCGACTCCGTGGTCGCCGTCAGCTCGGTGGTCGTCGTGGGCTCCGGCGATGCGGTGTTTTCCGGCGCCGGGCGGGAGCGCCGAGCCTTCGGTGCCGGTGCCGGTGCCGGTGCCGGCGTCGGTGCCGGCGTCGGTGCCGGTGCGGGGGTCGCGCTCGGCCAGTCCCAGTGGACCGGCGGCGTCGCGCCGGGGCCGGCGGAGCGGGCGGCGGGCGGGTGGGGCGTACCGCGATCCTGGCCGCCGACGGCGGTCGGGGCCGGTCCGTCGCGGAAGGGCGCGACGAGCGTGGTGGCGGAGGGTGAGGTCGCTGGCGTGAGGTCGGAGGCCGTGATGTCGGAGGCCGTGGTGTCGGAGGCGGTGCCGTCGGACGACGTGTTCGCCGACGCGGTGGTCGACGGCAGGGCCGGGCCGGCGGGCAGGGCCCGGAGGACCTCGGTCGGCTCGATCGCGGTGCTCGTCGCCCGGCTCGGCACGAGGGGCCAGCGCAGCAACGCGGCGGCGGCCGAGCCGAGGGCGCCGACCGCGACGGCGATCAGCGCGCCGTAGTACGGGGTGGCCTGGTAGCGGTCGATGGCGTCACCCGGGCTCGCGGTCAGGTAGGCGAAGGCGACCATTACCGGACCCGCCACGCCGGTCGCACCGCTGATCAGCGGTGGGTGTCCCCGCCAGCGCGCCAGCCCGCCGCTGGCGGCGCCGGCGAGCAGGGCCACCAGCGGAAGGACGAGGATGGACAGCCGCTGGGCCGCGTCGGGATCGAGCCAGGACGGCTCCAGCACGCCGAGTCGTACCGTGGACAGCGGGCCGGACCGGAGCAGGTCCGGCGCGGCCGAGACCAGCGCGAGCAGCCACACCGCGGCGGCGACCAGCGCCATGTTCCAACCGGCCGGCGGTCGCAGCAGGACGGCCGTGGCGGCGCCCGCGCCGACCACCGCGCCGGCCGTGGCGCAGATGGCGACCGCCCACACCGGGTCGACCGAGATCAGCTCGGCGGCCCGCGCGGGTCGCATGCACAGCGGTGCGACGACGGTGCCGCCCAGCGCGGCGGCGGCGGCCACCGCGACCGGCCGTGCCGTCCCGGTCAGCAGCCCGTCGCGGCGGGCCAGGCGCTCGGTGAGCACGGCGCCGGCGACGGCGGCGTTCGCCGCGAACCAGCCCGCCCAGACGAGCTGCGCCGGCCACTGGTTGACGCTCCCACCGGTGAAGCTGCCGTCGAGGCGGACGATGCCGAAGCCGAACGCGATGCCGAGCTGGCCGGCCCCGGCCAGCAGGCTCACCCCGAGCGCGGTGAGCAGCAGTCTGCCCCAGGTCCGAAAGGCCATGTCCGGCACGTTACGCACCGGGTGCGGCCGACCGCCACCGGCGCGCCGTGCGGCGTGGCGACACCGCCCCCGGCGGGTCTACTTGAGTTCGACCAGCCGGGCCAGGTAAGTGGTGTCGCCGACGTTGGTGAGCGTGTGCACGGCTCCCGGGTCCCGGTAGACCACGCCTCCGGTCGGCTCGTCCGCGTCGATCCGGGTGCCGTCCACGGTCTGCACGACGTTCTTCGCGCCCTGCACCGCCACCACCAGGTACGGGTGGTCGTGCCGGTGCA
Source organism: Micromonospora endolithica (assembly GCF_003626595.1). GTDB lineage: Bacteria > Actinomycetota > Actinomycetes > Mycobacteriales > Micromonosporaceae > Micromonospora > Micromonospora endolithica. The sequence continues at coordinate 222,265 of NZ_RBAK01000007.1, forward strand.
GCGGCTGACGCTCGCCCGGCTCCAGGCGGATGTGCCACACCCGGATCCGGTCGTTCTCGTACACGATCTCCTGGCCCACCGGCCCGAGGTCGAGCGGCGTGTCGGTCATCGGACTCCGTCCAGGTGGGGGAGCACCTCGGCGGCGACGAGCTCCAGGTGGTCGAGGTCGGCGAGGTCGATCAGCCGCAGGTGGACCCGGGTGGCGCCGATCGCGGCGAACTCCCCGATCCGCTCGACGAGCTGCGCGGGCGAGCCCACCACCGGGTCCTCCGGCGGCAGGGCGCTCTTCTCGTGCAGCGGGGCGGCCCGGCGTCGCGCCTCCGCGTCGGTACGGCCGATCGCCACCACGATCCCGGCGGAGAGCACCAGCGGCGCGCGCCCGCTCCCGGTCCGTCCGGTGCGGTCGCACGCCTCCCGCACCCGGTCGTACGCCGCGGCGGTCTCCTCGACCGATTTGAAGGGCATGTTGAACTCGTCGGCGTACCGGGCGGCCAGTTCCGGGGTGCGCTTCGGGCCCCGCCCGCCGACGATCACCGGTGGCCCGGGCACCTGCACCGGCTTCGGCAGCGCCGGCGCGTCCTGGAGCCGGTAGTGGTCGCCGGTGTAGCTGAACGTCCCGCCCGACGGGGTGCCCCAGAGGCCGGTCACGATCTCCAACTGCTCGGCCAGCCGGTCGAACCGCTCGCCGACGCCCGGAAACGGGATGCCGTACGCGGTGTGCTCACGCTCGTACCATCCGGCGCCGATGCCCAGCTCGACCCGGCCGCCGCTCATCTGGTCGACCTGGGCGACCATCACCGCGAGCGGACCGGGCATCCGGAACGTGGCGGAGCTGACCAGGGTGCCGAGCCGGATGCGACTGGTCTCCCGGGCCAGCGCGGCCAGGGTCAGCCAGGCGTCGGTCGGACCCGGCAGCCCCGGATCGTCGCCCATCGCCCGGTAGTGGTCGGCGCGGAGGAAACCCTCGTACCCCGCCGCCTCGGCCGCCAGGGCGAAGCGGAGCTGGTCGTCGTAGCTGGCACCGCGGTGCGGTTCGGTGAACACCGACACCCGCATGGTCATCGTCCCTCCGCGCCGACGCCGGCCGGCAGGTCCTGTTCCATCAGAAGCTCGTGCAGGTCGGCACTGACCCGGGCGACGTCGGCGAGGTGCGCGTTGCGGCCGAGGGTGCGGGGTCGGGGAATGGTGACGTCGACGACCTTGCGGATCCGTCCCGGTCGTGGGCTGAGGACGACCACCCGGTCGGCCAGCAGCACCGCCTCGTCGATCGAGTGGGTGACGAAGACGACCGTGGCCGAGGTCTCCATGTGCACCCGCTGGAGTTCGCCGGACAGTTCCTCGCGCGTGAGCGCGTCGAGCGCGGAGAACGGCTCGTCCATCAACATCACCCGGGGCTCGCCGATCAGCGACCGGCACAGCGAGACGCGCTGCTGCATGCCGCCGGACAGCTCGTGCGGGAGGCGCTTCTCGAAGCCGGCCAGGCCGGCGAGGTCGAGCAGCGCGCGGGCCCGCTCCCGGTGCTCCCTGCGCTTCCAGCCGAAGATCTCCACCGGCAGCAGGACGTTGTCGAGCACGGTGCGCCAGGGGAGCAGGGCCGGCCGCTGGAAGAGCATGGCGATGTCCGGCCGGGGCCGGGTGATCGGCGTACCGGCGACGGCGATCTCACCGGCGGTCGTCGGCAGCAGCCCCGCGATCAGCCGCAGCAGTGTTGACTTGCCGCAGCCCGAGCGGCCGACGACGGCGACGAACTCGCCCTCGGCGACGTCGAGGTCGATGCCGCGCAGCGCCTCCACCCGGCCACCGCGGCCGTCGAAGGTGCGGGACACCCCGGACAGACGGATCATCTCCGGCGTGCCTCCCTGATTCGTCAGTCAGCGATTCGCCGCACAGGCTATCCGTCTCGTCTCCGTATCGCACGGTCCGGGGTGGACACGAGTTGTTTCCGTTCCGAAACCGGATACGCCTGGTGTCGCAACTGCGGGTTTCTCGTACGCTGTGCCCGCGAAGAGTCCCCTCACGACGGTGGTGCCGGCTTCCCCCCGCGCGGACGCCACCAGACAACCCCGCCGGGACGCCCCCCAGGCCCCGGTCGGAAAGGACAAGGTGCACAGATGAGAAGGCTGACCCGCACGGTCGCCGCGGCCACCCTGGCCACCGCCCTCGCCCTGGTCGCGGGCTGCAGCAGCGGCTCGGACTCGGAGTCGCCCAAGGGCGGCGACGGCAAGGCGATGGAGAAGGTGACCTACCTCACCTCCTTCGGCAACTTCGGCCGCGACTCGTACGCCTGGGTCGCCAAGGAGAAGGGCTACTTCTCCGAGGCCGGGTTCGACGTCGAGATCAAGCCGGGCCAGGGCACCGGTACGGTCATCACGAACATCGTCGGCGGTCAGGCCCAGTTCGGCCCGATCGACCTCACCGGTGGTCTGCTCCAGTTCGGCAACGGGCAGGCGAAGGACTTCGTGGCGGTCGCCGCGATCCAGCAGCGCACGATGGCGGCCATCGCCACGGTCGAGGGCAAGGGCATCGCCTCCCCGAAGGACCTGGAGGGCAAGAAGCTCGCCGACACCCCCGGGTCCGTCGTGCGCAACCTCTTCCCGACGTACGCGCAGCTGGCCGGCGTCGACGTCAACAAGGTGACCTGGGTCAACGGCGAGGCGCAGACCCTGATGGGCACGCTCGCCTCCGGCTCGGTCGACGGCATCGGCCAGTTCGTGGTCGGCCAGCCCACCATCGAGGCGGTCACCAAGAAGAAGGCGGTCGTGCTGCCGTACAGCGACGTGATGCAGGACCTGTACGGCAACGTGCTGATCACGTCCTCGAAGATCGCCAAGGAGAACCCGGAGATGGTCAAGCGGTTCACCGGCGCCCTGATGAAGGGCCTGGAGTACGCGCTGGCCAACCCGGAGGAGGCGGCCGAGATCCTGAAGAAGAACGTGGACGCCACCGTGCCGGCCGCGGCCGCCGCCGAGCTCAAGCTGATGGCCGCGTACGTGCGGTCCAGCAACTCCGGCACCCAGCTGGGCACCCTGGACAGTGGCCGGGTGGCCAAGAGCATCGCGATCCTGCAGGGCGCGGGCGCTCTCAAGTCGAACATCACCCCCGACCAGATCATCGACTTCGGTCTCGCGCCGAAGGCCTGAGCGGTCCGACCGTCGCAAGGGGGTGCGTTCCACCGGTTCCGCCGGTGGGGCGCGCCCCCGCTCTCGTACCGGCCGGAGGGCCGCACGTTCCCAGGAGGATCTCCATGACCGACGTCCGCTCGCCGGAGCCGGCGGTGACGGTCGCCCCGCCCGCGCCCGCCGTGCCTCCGCGGGGTCGCGGCCCGCTGCGGCGGCTCGGCGGCGGCGCCACCACCGTCCTGCTGCCCGTCGCCGGCCTGCTGGTGGCGCTCGGCACGTGGTGGCTGGTGGCCCGTCTGGAACTGGTCCACCCCGCCGCCCTGCCGCCGCCGGGCAGCGTGGTGACCGCGTTCGTCGACCAGCCGGCCCGGATGCTGGAGCACACCTGGGTCACCACCCGGGAGATCCTGTTCGGATTCGCCCTCTCGGCGGCGGCCGGTGTGCTGCTCGGCCTGGCCCTGGCCGCGTCCCGGACGGTGGAGCGGATGTTCACCCCGCTGCTGGTGGCGGTGAACGCGGTACCGAAGATCACCCTCGGGCCGTTGCTGGTGGTGGCGCTGGGTTGGGGTCAGAAGCCGATCCTGACGATGGTGTTCCTGCTCTGCTTCTTCCCGATCGTGCTGTCCACGGCCACCGGGCTGACCACCACCCCGGCCGACCTGGCCGAGCTGGCCCGGTCACTGAACGCGTCGCGTTGGCAGGCGTTCCGCAAGGTGCGGTTCCCGGCGGCGCTGCCGCAGATCTTCGTCGGGCTGAAGGTGGCCATGCCGCTGGCCGCGATCGGCGCGGTGATCGGTGAGTTCCAGGCCGGCGAGGGCGGGCTGGGCTACGTCATCCAGCAGTACGCGGGCATCGGCGACACCGCCACCGCGTGGGCGGCGATCATGCTGGTGGCGCTGGTGAGCATCCTGCTGTACGCCGCCCTGCTGGTGGTGGAGCGGCGGGCCCTGCCCTGGCAGCGGGAGACCACCAGTAGCCGCTGAGTGGACGCGACGGCCCGCCGGAGGAGTCTCCGGCGGGCCGCTCCCGGTGTGGCGTCAGCCGGCCAGTCGCCAGCGGCCGTTGCGGGCGACCAGCACGGTCAGCGCCTGTGGCATCAGACCGGAGTGGTTGTCCGGGGTCATCCGGATCGGACCGGAGAGGCCGTCCAACTGGGAGGTCTCCAGGGCGTCCCGGATGCCGTCGCGGTTCACCTTGCCCGGTTCGCCGCCGGCGCGCAGCGTGGCGTCGGCGATGAGCTGGACGGCGTCCGCGGCGAACGACGAAGATCCGTGGTAGCCGCCGTAGCTGGCGGTGTAGTCCTGGAACCACTGGCGGCGGGCGGCCTTCGCGGGTGTCGTCGCGATCACGTCGTCGATCACCATGGTCTGGGTGAAGATCAGGGTGGCCTGTTCGGTGGCCCGGGCCGAGGCGCCGAGGAACAGGTTGCCGGCGGCGGCGGCGTCGAAGAACAGCGAGCCGGAGAACGTGGCCTCCTGGGCGGCGGTGGCGGCCAGCGCCGCCTGCTCCGGCGAGGTCCACACCAGCAGGGCGTCGGGCTCACCGTCGACCAGCTCACCGACCTGCTGGGTGACCTCGGTGTCGGTGGGACGCACCGCCTGCGCCCGGATCGTGCGGACGCCGGCCTTGGTCAGTTCGCCGCGCAGTGCGGCCAGACCCTCGCGCCCGTAGTCGTCGTCGCTGTGCAGTACGCCGACCTTGCGTACGCCACCCTTGCGGCGCAGTTCACCGGCGAGCGCGGCGGCGTTGTCGGCGGCGTTCGGTGCGACCTTGAACACGTACCGGCGCTCGGCCACCGGGGTGGCCACCGCCCCCGCCGGCGCCAGCGCGATGGTGGGGATCTGCTTCTCGTTGATGGTGCGGACCGCCCCGATCGCGCATTCGTTGCAGCCGCCCATGATGATCGCGCTGACCCTGGAATCGTCGCTGAAGTCGCGGATGTTGCGCAACGACTCGCTCGCGTCGGAGCGGTTGTCCTTCCACCTGAGTTCGATCCGGCGGCCGTTCAACGCGCCGGACGAGTTCAGTTGGTCGATCTTCAGATCCAGTGCCCGCTGGTACGCCTTCCCGACCGGCGCGGCGGTGCCGGAGAGTTCCAGGTCGGCGGCGATGACGATCGGGCTGGTGTCCTGTTCCTCCGCGCCGAACTGGCAGCCGGTGAGCATGGTGGCCAGCACGGCCGATGCGATCGCCGTGGCGGTCGCGGAGCGGATGGGGCTCAACTCAGTCCTCCAGGTGCGGCGCCGGCGCTGCCCGGTCACCGCCGGTTCGTCCGTCCTCAGTGGAGAAACGGGATGGGTCTGCCGTACGGTGTGCGCGAAGCCTGCAAAACCTTGCCAATGGCGGGCGCTGCGGTCAAGCGGGGGCGGCGACGGCTTTTCGGGACACCGATCCCACATCGTGGGGTAACGAAAAGTTTGCAAATGCTCACGCAACTGACATGCGCGACCACTCTGGAGTGAGATGCCCTGTTCACGGCCAGTACGAATTGCAGGTATTGGGTGATGCGGGAAGCCGTTGTACGCCCTCCGACCGTTTCCTGCCTCACTGCGGCTTCCCAAATCAGATCCCGTCTGATGAAATCGCCGCCGTGCCGCGCGTGGCGCTCTCCGCTGCATCAGGCACGGGTCGGCGGGTCAGGCGTGGAAGATACGACGGAGGCGATGTCGTGAGCACCGGACCGACGACCCTGCCCGCCGGCGGCCAGCCCGCCCCGCCGCCGATCGGTGGCCCAACCGCCCCACCGCCCGCTGGCGGCCAGGGCGCGCGGTCCCGGCGACGCCGGCTGCCCCGACTCCGCGATGCCCGGATCCGCTCGAAGCTCGCGCTGATCCTGGTGGTCCCGGTCGCCGCGGTGATCGCGCTGGCCACCGTCCGACTGGTGTCGGTGGGCGAGGGCGCGTACGACGCGACCCGGGCACTGGCGCTGACCGAGCTGTCCATCGACGTCTCGGCGCTCACCCAGGACCTGCACTCCGAGCGGATGGCCGCCGCCGAGTTCCTGGCCGCCACGCGGGCCCAGCCCGACCCGTACAACCTCCGGGTCCGGGCCACCGACGAGCGGGTCCGGGAGTACCGGGCCGAGCGGGACCGGATCGGTGAGCCGCCGGCCGCGCTGGCCGACCGCCTGGCCACCATCGACGACCACCTGGAGACCCTCGACGCCACCCGGCAGCAGGTGCTGGACCGCAAGCAGATGGCGGTCGCCGAGGCGACCCTGCGGTACGGCGTGATCCTCACCGACCTCGTCGCGTACGGCGACGGGTTGGCCCAGCTGCCCGGCGAGGAGAGCCTGGCCGACGCCCGCCGTGCGGTGGCCGCGTTCGCCCGCGCGAAGGCGGCCGTCGCCGAGGAGGAGGCGGTCGTGTTCACCGCGCTCAGCGTCGGCCAGCTCGACGAGGAGCAGTTCTCCTCCTTCGTGGCCACCCTGACCAGCCAGCAGGAGGCGCTGACCGCCTTCTCGCTCGCCGCCGACCCGGCCCAGCGGACGCTGGTGGACAGCACCGTCTCCGGTGACGCGGTGACCCTCGCCGACCGGGTGGCCGGCGACATCACCCGGTCCGTCGGGCAGCGGCCCCCGGTCGCCGCGCGGGAGGCCGTCGCCGCGATCGGCGCCGTCAACGACCTGATGCGGTGGGCCGAGATCCGGCTCCAGGACGAGCTGCTCAGCGACGCCGACCAGGCCCGCTCGGACGTGATCCGGCAGGCGATCGTGGAGTCGCTGCTGGTGCTGCTGACCCTGCTCATCGCGGTCACGCTCGCCGTCGTGCTCGCCCGCTCGCTCAACGAGTCGCTCTACCGGCTGCGCGAGGGTGCCCTCTCGGTGGCCAACCACGACCTGCCGGACGCGGTGCGCCGCCTGCAGCACATCGACACCGTCGGCGACGGCGGCGTGGACGCCATCGTCCAGCAGGTCCGGGACCCGATCAAGCTGGACAACCGGGACGAGGTCGGCCAGGTCGCCAGCGCGTTCAACGTGGTCCACCGCGAGGCGGTCCGGGTCGCGGCCGAGCAGGCCGCCCTGCGGACCAGCGTCTCGGCGATGTTCCTCAACCTGGCCCGGCGTAGTCAGACCCTGGTCGACCGGATGATCGGTGAGCTGGACGCGATCGAGCGCGGCGAGGAGGACCCGAAGCGCCTCGCGCAGCTGTTCGAGCTGGACCACCTGGCCACCCGGATGCGCCGCAACGACGAGAACCTGCTGGTTCTCGCGGGCGCCGACTCGGCCGTGCCGCGCCGCGACGACGCCCTGCTGGTGGACGTGCTGCGGGCCGCGCAGTCCGAGGTGGAGCTGTACAACCGGATCGAGTTCGGCACTGTGGACACCGACATCTCGGTGGCCGCCAACGCGGTCAACGACGTGGTCCGGCTCGTCGCCGAGCTGCTCGACAACGCCACCCGCTTCTCGCCCCCGAACACCACCGTTGTCGCCGACGCCCGGCGGATCCGCGACTACGTCCTCATCCAGGTCGAGGACCGCGGCCTCGGCCTGACCGACGAGCAGATGGACTCGCTCAACCGCCGCCTGGCCGGACCGTCCACGGTGGACGTCGCCGCGTTCCGGCTGATGGGTCTGGCCGTGGTGAGCCGGCTCGCCGCCCGCTACGGCATCCGCGTCGAGCTGCGCCGCAACGTCGAGGGTGGCACGGTGGCGCAGGTGACCCTGCCGGCCACCACCGTCGTGCTCCCCGCCACGCGGGGCCGCGACCAGGCGATCGTCCGTCCGCGCCAGTCGCTACCGGTCGAGCAGACCCCGCTGACCCCGGTGGGCCACGCCGAACCCCTGGCCGGCGCCCGTACCGCCGCGGCGACCCTCACCGACCCCTGGCGGGTCGACCCGCCGGCTCCGTGGTCGGCGACGGGACAGGCCCGGGACACCACGGCGCCGGTGCAGGCCGGTGGGCCGACCCCGGCCCGGGTCCCGGTCGCACCGGCGTTCGCGGGCAGCGGCGGCGTCTCCGTCGGTACGCCGACCGTGGCCTACCCCACCATCGAGCCGCTGCCCCGGCGGGCTGCCGGCGACGCCGGCGAACCGGCCGCACCCGTCCTGCCGGTGGGCCCGGTCGCCGGACCGGTGGCCACCACCCCGTCCGCCGGCCTGGCCGGGGGAGCCAACGGCGGGCACCCCTCGCCCCTGCCCACTGTCGACGGTGGCACCCGCGCGGCCGGGCTGGGCGCCGGCCTGGCCGCCACCGCCCCGCTGGCCCCGGCCGCGCCGGTCGTGTCCCGTTCCGGCCTGCCGGCCGAGGCACCGATCTTCCGGGAGATGGAGGCGGTCTGGTTCCGCTCGCACGGCGACGACGCCACCGCCATCTTCGCCCGGCCGGACTTCGACCAGCCTCCGGCCGCCGCCGCGGCCACCCCGTCGCCGTCGACCGCGGCCACCCGGCCCAAGCTGCCCACCCGGACGCCGGGAACGACGGACACCGCGCCGCCCGCGCAGCCCCCGGCGCAGCCTCCTCCGCCGTCGTACACTCCGCCGGTGAGCCGGAGCACGACGCCGGTCGCGCCGCCGCCGGCGCCCGCACCGGTCGCGCCGCCCGCACCGGTCGCGCCGCCCGCGCCGGCCGACCCGGTGGCCGCGCCGGCCGCCGAGACACCTGCCGCCAGCGAGTCCGCCGACGCCTGGCGGACCGCCGCCGACGAGGGATGGACCCGGGCCAGCAAGGCGGCCGAACCGGCCGCCGCCGGCACCACCCGGTCCGGCCTGCCCAAGCGGGTGCCGCAGGCGCAGTTGGTGCCCGGCGGCATCGAACCCCGGGGTGGCCGGGACCGCAGCCGGCGTACGCCGGACGAAGTACGGGGCCTGCTGTCGGCTTACCACCGCGGCGTGCAGCGGGGCCGGGCGGCCGGCACGGACCAGAACAGCACCTCGACCAAGGAGACGAGCCGATGAACAGGCCAGCGGCCATGCAGGACATGGGTTGGCTGCTCACCAACTTCGCCGACAGCGTGGCGGGGATCGCCCACGTGGTGGCGGTGTCCGCCGACGGGCTGTTGCTCGCCTCCTCCCGGGACCTGCCCGGGGACCGGGCGGACCAGCTCGCGGCGATCACCTCGGGTGTGGTGAGCCTGACCGAAGGCGCCGCGCGGATGTTCAGCGCCGGTGGAGTGCTCCAGACCGTCATCGAGATGGACAGCGGCTACCTCTTCCTGATGTCGATCAGCGACGGGTCGTCGATGGCCGTGCTCGCGGCTCGCAGCTGCGACGTGGGCCAGGTGGGCTACGAGATGGCCCTGCTCGTCGAGCGGGTCGGCGCGGCCCTGGTGCCGCTGCCCCGGGACGCGGTGCGTTCGTAACCGGGGCGCGACGCGGGCCCGCGTCGGCCAGTGACGACAGATCCGGTGCCCACGGGCTCCGGCCGGGGAGGGAGGTGATCGCGGATGGACCGCCGTCGTGAGGACCCGCGCGGGGCGCTCGTACGTCCGTACGCGGTCACCCGAGGGCGTACCGAGCCCCGGCAGGACATCGCCCTGGAGGCGGTGCTGATGGCCAGCCCGACGGCGGTCGCCGAGTCACGGTTCGCCGGGCACGACAAGCACCGCATCGCCACGATCTGCGAGGGCCGGGCCCAGTCGCTGGCGGAGATCGCCGCGTACACCCGGATGCCGCTGGGGGTGACCCGGGTGCTGGTCGCCGACATGGTGGCCGAGGGCCTGCTCACGCTACACACTGCCGCTCCCGCCGAGGGGTTCGAGGAGCGGATGGAGATCCTTGGAAGGGTGTTAAGTGGACTTCGCAGGCTATGACCCCGCCGGGGCACGCCAGAACCGGGGAATCGTCTCCGCGAAGATCGTGGTCGCGGGCGGGTTCGGCGTGGGCAAGACGACCCTGGTCGGCGCGATCTCGGAGATCACCCCGCTGACCACCGAAGCGGTGATGACCGCGGCCGGCGTCGGCATCGACGACCCGTCCAAGGTGCCGGGCAAGGAGACCACCACGGTCGCCATGGACTTCGGCCGGATCACCATGGCGCAGGACCTGATCCTCTATCTCTTCGGCACGCCGGGCCAGACCCGCTTCTGGTTCATGTGGGACGAGATCATCCGGGGCGCGGTGGGCGCGGCGGTCCTGGTGGACACCCGCCGGATCACCGACGCGTTCGCGCCGCTGGACTACTTCGAGAACCGCAACCTGCCGTACGTGGTGGCGCTGAACCACTTCGACGGCGCGCCGGAATACGAGCTGGACGAGGTCCGCGAGGCCCTGGCCATCCGGCCCGACGTGCCGCTGGTGATGACCGACGCCCGCAACCGGGAGTCGGTGAAGCAGGTGCTGGTGACCGTCGTGGAGCACGCGATGCTCCGGCTCCAGGCCGAGCACGACCGGGGCTACCCGGCACCGGTCGGCTGACGCCCCCGGGCGCCGCGCGACCGTTGCGCGGCGCCCGGAGCGTCCGGCGTCCGGTGCCCGGCGTTAAGAGGGGGCCCTTCCTCTACCGCAGGCGTTAACGGGGGGCCCTTCCTTTCATTCCACGCGGAGCCGGTAGCCGCGTTTCACCACGGTCTGCACCACCCGCGGCGCGCGCAGGCCGGCACGCAGCCGGGCCACCGCCATCTCCACCGCGTGCTCGTCCGCGCCGCGCGGCAGCGTCCGCAGCAGGGCGGTACGCGACAGCACCCGGCCGGGAGTGTCGGCCAGCGCCCGCAGCACCGCCATCGGGGCCGGGGCGAGCGGCCGCAGGTCGCCGTCGACGACGGCCGCGTGCCCGCGCAGCGTGAGCAGGTGACCGGCCACCTTCAGCGTGACGGTACGCCGGGGCAGCTCGTCCACGATGGTGCGGACCAGGGCGCCGAGCCGGGCCCGGTTCGGGGCGCTCACCGGTACCCCACGCCGCAGCAGCGGTTCAGCGGTCACCGCGCCGACGCAGGCGGCCAGCACGTCACCGCGGAGCGCGTCGAGCACCGCCTCGGTGCGGTCGCCCGCGCTGCGCAGCAGCGCCTCGGCGGCCGGCGCGGAGGTGAACGTGACCGCGTCGACCAGCCGGCCGGCGACCAGGTCGATCAGCCGGTGCAGGGGGGCCGGGTCGGTCGGTGGAGCCCACCGGTAGACCGGCACCTCGATGACGGTCGCCCCGGCGTCCTCCAGCGCCATCGTGCAGTCCGGCTGCCGCTCGCCGTGCAGCTGCATGGCGATGACCTGGCCGGCCACCCCACGACGGCGCAGGTGGTCGACCACCTCGTCGCAGCTCTCCGAGGCCGGTGACCACTGGTCGTGCAGACCGGCGGCGCGGATCGCCCCGCGTGCCTTGGGGCCGCGCGCCACCACGTACGCCTCGCCGAGCACCGAGCGCAGCGGCTCGGCGAGCCCCCACCCCTCGGCCGCCTCCAGCCAGCCGCGCATGCCGATGCCGGTGTTGGCCATCAGGATGTCCGGCGGCCGGTCGAGGCAGGCGCGGGTGGCCTCGCGCAGCTCCGTGTCGTCGGCCAGCGGCACGATCCGCAGGGCGGGGGCCAGGACCACCCGGGCGCCCCGCCGCTGGAGCAGCGCGGCCAACTCGTCCCGTCGCCGGTCCGCGGTCACGCCGATGGTGAAGCCGGACAACTCGTCGCGCATCAGGTCTCCTGTCGCAGCCGCACCTCGACCAGTCCGTCCCGGCACCGCACCTCGTGCCGCCCGACGGAGACTCCCGGCAGGTCCAGGCAGTGCCCGGTGCGCAGGTCGTACACCTGCTTGTGCAGCGGGGAGGCGAGCGTGGGCGCCCCGCCGCGGCTGCCCACGATCCCCCGGGACAGCACGTACGCGCCGGTGACCGGGTCCCGGTTGTCGACCGCGAAGATCCCGTCGGCGGTGCGGAACAGCGCCACCTGCTCACCGGCGACCAGGGCGGCGACGCCCCGGTCGGTGTCCAGCCGGTCCAGCGGGCAGACCGTCGTCCAGGTCAGCGTCGTGGGGGTGATCGTGACGGTCATCGCCGTACCTCCGGCATTCCCAGGGCGACCGGCGTCGTCCGCGCCACGGCGGGCACCGGTTGGCCGCGTTCTTCGGTGAAGGTGATGGACGGATCGGGCACGTCCGGCGCGTTGACGAAGGAGGTGAACCGGCGCAGCCGGTCCCGGTCCTCCAGCACGTCCCGCCACTCGTCCGAGTACGAGGTGACGTGCCGGTTCATCGCCGCGTCGAGTTCGGCGCAGAGCCCCAGCGAGTCGTCCACGATCACCGCCCGGAGATGGTCGAGGCCGCCGTCCATCGTCTCGATCCAGGCGGCGGTGCGTTGCAGCCGGTCGGCGGTGCGCACGTAATACATCAAGAATCTATCGACCAAGGAAATCAGAGCTTCTGTAGACAGATCAGTGGCGAACAGGTCGGCGTGCCGGGGCCGGAAACCGCCGTTGCCGCCGACGTAGAGGTTCCAGCCGGTCTCGGTGGCGATGATCCCGAAGTCCTTGCTCCGCGCCTCGGCGCACTCCCGGGCACAGCCGGACACCGCCGACTTGAGCTTGTGCGGGGCGCGCAGACCCCGGTAGCGCAGTTCCAGGGCGACGGCGAGCCCGACCGAGTCCTGCACCCCGTACCGGCACCACGTCTCGCCGACGCACGACTTCACGGTCCGCAGCGCCTTGCCGTACGCGTGGCCGGACTCGAACCCGGCGTCGACCAGCCGGCGCCAGATCTGCGGCAGCTGCTCCACCCGGGCGCCGAACAGGTCGATCCGCTGACCGCCGGTGATCTTGGTGTAGAGCTGGAAGTCCCGGGCGACCTCACCGATCACGATCAGTTTCTCCGGGGTGATCTCGCCGCCGGGGATCCGGGGCACCACCGAGTAGCTGCCGTCGCGTTGCAGGTTGGCCAGGAAGTGGTCGTTGGTGTCCTGCAACGACGCCTGCTCGCCGTCGAGCACGTGCCCGCCGCCGAGCGACGCGAGGATGGAGGCGACCACCGGCTTGCAGATGTCGCAGCCCCGACCCCGGCCGTGCTCGGCGACGAGCTGGGAGAACGTCCGGATGCCGCGGACCCGGACGATCTCGAAGAGTTCCCGCCGGCTGGCGTCGAAGTGCTCGCACAACGCGGTGGACTGGCGCACCCCGGCCGCGTCGAGGAGCTGCTTGAGCATCGGCACACAGGAACCGCAGCTCGTACCGGCCCGGGTGCACGCCTTCAACGCCGGCACGTCGGCGGCGCCCTGCGCGATGGCGGCCTCGACGTCGTCGCGGGTGACCGCGTTGCAGGAGCAGACCTGCGCGGTGCCGGGCAACGCGGCCAGGCCGGTGCCCTCCGCGCCGGCCGGCGCGAGCAGCGCCAGCGGGGGACCGGGCAGCGGACCGCCGACGCTGGCCCGCAGGGTCGGGTAGGCGCTCGCGTCACCCACCAGCACGCCGCCGAGCAGGGTCGACGCGTCGTCGGAGAGAACCAGCTTCGCGTACACGCGGGTGGCCGGGTCGACATACGTCACGTCCAGGCAGCCCGGTGTGGTGCCGTGCGCGTCGCCGAACGAGGCCACGTCCACCCCGAGCAGCTTCAGCTTCGTGGCGGTGTCCGCACCCGCGAAGGTGGCCGCGCCGCCGACCAGCCGGTCGGCCACCACCTCGGCCATCGCGTACCCGGGTGCGACCAGGCCGTGGCAGACGCCGTCCACCGCGGCGCACTCACCCAACGCCCAGATCCGCTCGTCGGGGGTACCGCAGGTGGCGTCCACCAGCACCCCGCCACGCGGGCCGAGCGGCAGGTCGGCGGCCCGGGCCAGTTCGTCACGGGGGCGGATGCCGGCGGCCACCACCACCAGCTCGGCCTCGACCACCGTGCCGTCGGCCAGCTCCAGTCCGGCGACCGTGCCGTCCGGACCGGGACGCAGCGCCGTGGTGGCCACCCCCAGGTGGCACGTCACGCCCAGCTCCTCCACGTAACGGCGGAGCAGGGCGCCCCCGGCCAGGTCGACCTGCGCCGGCATCAGCCGGGGCGCGAACTCCACCACGCTGGTGGTCAGGCCGAGCAGCCGCAGCGCGTTCGCCGCCTCCAGGCCGAGCAGGCCGCCGCCGATCACCGCGCCGGTCCGGCGCCCCCGGGCGTGCTCCCGCAGCGCCTCCAGGTCGTCGAGGGTCCGGTAGACGAACACCCCGGGCAGGTCCGCGCCGGCGATCGGCGGCACGAACGCGGACGAGCCGGTGGCCAGCACCAGCGCGTCGTACGGATGCTCGCCGGTGGCCGTGCCGACCACCCGTCGCGCCCGGTCGATCGACGTGGCCGGCTCGCCCAGCCGCAGGTCCACGCCGTCGTCGGGGGTGTGCAGGTTCAGCTCGTCGGCGCTCACCCCGTCGAAGAACGCCGAGAGCCGCACCCGGTCGTACGCCGGTCGGGTCTCCTCCGCGAGCACCGTGACCTGCCAGCGGCGGTCCGTGTCGCGGGCCCGCAGCGCGTCGACGAAGCGCTGCCCCACCATGCCGTTGCCGACCACGACCAGTCTGTCCGTGTTCACCGCGCCACCTCCACCGAGTCCGCTTCGGACAACCAGCCGACGATCCCGGCGACCGCGTCCCGGCAGCTGCCGCAGCCGGTGCCGGCCCGGGTCCCCGCCACCACGGCGTCGACCGTCCGTGCCCCGGAGCGCCAGCAGCCCACCAGCGCCCCCTTGCTCACGTTGTTGCACTGGCAGACGGTCGCCGCGTCCGGCATCAGCGCCGGTGACGTGGCCGGCTCCGCCGCCGTGGTGCCGAACGCCCGGCCGAGCAGCAGCGACCGGCGGTCGGCCGGCACCGGCTGCCCCCGGTCGAAGAGCTGGATCACCGTGCCGACCGCCGGGTTGTCGCCGAGCAGGATCGCGCCGGTCAACCGCTCGCCGCTGATCCGCAGCCGGGCGTAGGTGCCCCGGGTCGGGTCGGCGAAGGTCAGCTCCTCGCCGTCCGCGCCGCCCGGTTCGCCCATGGCGGCCAGGTCGATGCCGGCGGCCTTGAGCCGGGTCACCGGCGGGCGGGGTCGGTACCGGGCCAGCGGGTCCTCGCCGGTGAGCACCTGCGCCACCACCCGGGCCTGCGCCCAGGCCGGTGCGACCAGCCCGCTCACCGCGCCGTCGTGCTGGGCGCAGTCGCCGATCGCCGAGATCCGCCGGTCGCCGGTGCGCAGCTGGTCGTCGACCAGCACGCCCCGTTGGACGGCCAGCCCGGCTGCGGCGGCCAGCGTGGTGTCCGGACGTACCCCGCAGGACAGCACCAGGAGGTCGGCGTGCAGCGACCGGCCGTCGGCCAGGTCGAGCCGGACACCGTCGGCGTCCGCGCGTACCGCGGTCGCCGGGACCGCCAGGTGGGTGGTCACCCCGAGGCCGGCGAGCGTGCCGGCCAGCACGGCCGCGCCGGCCGGGTCGAGCTGGCGCTCCATCAGGTACGGCACCGGGTGTACGACGGCCACGTCCAGCCCGCGGGCGGCGAGCCCGCGGGCCGCCTCCAGCCCGAGCAGCCCGCCGCCGAGCACCAGCGCGGTGCGGGCCCGGCCGGCCACCGCCAGGATCCGCCGGCAGTCGTCGAGGGTGCGGAACGGGACCACCCGCTCCGGCAGTTCCGGGGCGTCCAGCCCGGGCAGGGGCGGCACCAACGCCCGGCTGCCGGTGGCGAGCACCAGGTGGTCGTAGGAGATCCGGTCGCCGTCGTCGGTCGCCACCGTGCGGTCGACGCGGTCGATCGCCGTCGCGGTCACGCCGGTACGCAGGTCGACGCCCTGCCCGGCGACCTCGGCCAGTTCCACGTCCGACTCGCCGACCTTCCCGGCCAGCAGGGTGGAGAGCATGATCCGGTTGTACGCCCGGTGTGGCTCCGCGCCGAGCACGGTGACCTTCCGGTCGCCGCCCCGGGCGTGCAGCTCGCCCGCGAGCCGCGCACCGGCCATGCCGTTGCCGATGATCACGACTTGTTCGCTCATGGCTCCGTCACCTTCTCGACGCGGACGGCACAGATCTTGAATTCCGGCATGCCGGAGACGGGGTCGACGGCGTCGTTGGTGACCGAGTTGGCCCGCGCCGCGCCGCCCCAGTGGAACGGCGCGAAGACGGTGTCCGGGCGGATGCCCGGGCTGAGCCGGGCCGGGGCCACCATGTCGCCCCGGCGCGACACCACCCGGACCGGCTCACCCTCGGCGACGCCGAGCCGACCGGCCAGGTCGGGGTGCAGCTCGACGAACGCCTCCGGGGCCACCCGGCGCAGCGCGGCGACCCGTCGGGTCTGGGTGCCGGACTGGTACTGCGCGAGGACCCGGCCGGTGGTGAAGTGCAGCGGGTACGCGGCGCACACCTCCTCGGCCGCCGGGCGGTGCTCGACGGCGTGGAAGCGGGCGCGGCCGTCCGGCGTGCCGAAGCGGTCGGCGAACAGCCGAGGGGTGTCCGGTCCGTCGGTGTCCGGGCAGGGCCAGAACACCCCGTCGTTCTCGTCGATCCGCTCCCAGCTCACCCCGGCGTAGTCGGCGACCCCGCCGGCCGACGCCCGACGCAGCTCGGCGAAGACCACCCGGGGATCGGCGGCGTCGACTGCCCCCGCGCCGTGCTCCGGGGTCGCGCCGTGCTCCTGCTTGGGTGTTAGGAGGGGGCCCTTCCTATGCACCAGGCGATAAGAAGGGGCCCCTCCTTGCAACTGGTGGGTGAGGTCGGCGAGGACGGCGAGGTCGGTGCGGACACCGGGGGGTGGCTCACGCAGCGCCCGGCGGCGCAGCACCCGACCCTCCAGGTTGGTCATCGTGCCGTCCTCCTCCGCCCACTGTGCGGTGGGCAGCACCACGTCGGCCAGCGCGGCCGTCTCGGAGAGCAGGAAGTCGGCGACCACCAGCAGGTCGAGGTCGCGCAGCCGGCCCTCGACGCGGGCCGCCCGGGGCGCGGAGACCACCGGGTTGGAGCCGAAGACCAGCAGCGCCTTCGGTCCCCCGGCGGTGCCCAGCGAGTCGAGCAACTGGTAGGCGGGCACGCCGGGGCCGGGCAGTTCCTCGGCCGGTACGCCCCAGACCCCGGCGACGTGCTCCCGGGCGACCGGGTCGTCGATCCGCCGGTAACCGGGGAGTTGGTCGGCCTTCTGCCCGTGCTCCCGTCCGCCCTGGCCGTTGCCCTGCCCGGTGAGGCAGCCGTAGCCGGAGCCGGGCCGGCCGGGCAGGCCGAGGGCGAGCGCGAGGTTGACGAACCCGGTGACCGTGTCGACGCCCTTGGCGTGCTGCTCCGCGCCGCGGGCGGTGAGGATGATCGCCCGCTCGGCGGTGCCCAGGGCGCGGGCGGTGGCCTCGATGTCGGCCACCGGCACCCCGGAGAGCGCCTCGGCGCGGGCCGGCCACCACCCGGCCACGCCGCGCCGCACCGCGTCGAAGCCGGTGGTGCGGCCGGCGACGTACTCCCGGTCGACCCAGCCCTCGGTGAGCGCCACGTGCAGCAGCGCGTTGGCCACCGCCAGGTCGGTGCCGGGCAGCGGTTGCAGGTGCAGGTCGGCGTGGCGGGCGGTGGCGGTGACCCGGGGGTCGACCACGATCAGATTCCCGCCGCGCTCCCGCTGCTCGGTCAGCCAGCGCACCAGCGGCGGCATCGTCTCGGCGGGGTTCGCGCCGACCAGCAGCAGGGTGTCGGCCCGGCCGAGGTCGGACAGCGGGAACGGCAGGCCGCGGTCCACGCCGAAGGCGCGCATCCCGGCCGCCGCCGCCGAGGACATGCAGAACCGTCCGTTGTAGTCGATGTGCCGGGTGCGCAGCGCGACCCGGGCGAACCGGCCCAGCGCGTACGCCTTCTCGTTGGTGAGCCCGCCGCCACCGAACACCGCGACCGCGTCGCGGCCGTGTCCGGTCTGGACGGCGCGGATCCCGGTGACGACCCGGTCCAGCGCCTCCGCCCAGCTGGCCGGGCGCAGCTCCCCGCCGGGGCGGTCGCGCAGCAGTGGAGTGGTCAGCCGTTCGGGATGGTCGAGCAGCTCGGCGGCGGTCCAGCCCTTCTGGCAGAGGCCACCCCGGTTGGTCGGGAACTGCCGGGCCGCGACCGTGACCCGGCCCGCCTCCGCGCGCAGGGTCATGCCGCACTGGAGTGCGCAGTACGGGCAGTGCGTCGCCACCTCCCGGGGGTCGTCCCCCGTTCCAGTCGCGGACCGCGCACCGTCTGTCATGTCCGTGAAGCGTGCCGCCGGGCGGTTTCCGGTCCGGGTCCCGTCTGTTTCGGTCCTGTCAAGAGCGCCTCACACCGCACGGTCGGTGCCGGCGTGTTCGCGTGGCTAATAATGTGAGACAACTTTCTCGCATGATGGGAGACGAGTCATGGGTGTGGCGGAGGCGTTCGCGCGCGGTATGTCACCCGGTGGGTGTTCTGCCGGTCCGGGAGCGTGGAAACCGCCAGCGGGGGATGACCGGCGGTCATACCAGCCGGTAGTCTTCCCGGCATGACTGCCAAGGTGACCCTGTCGTTCACGGACGAGACGATCCAGGAGGCCCGGCGGTTCGCCAAGCGCGAGGGTCTCTCCCTCTCCGCCTGGATGGACCAGGCCGCCCGGGAGAAGGCGCTGCGCGAGGTCTTCGCCGCGCACGCGGCCGTGGTCAACCGGGCCGGTCTCGACCTGGAGACCGCCGCGCTCGCCGACGCCCGCGAGGTGAGCATGGTCGGCGACCTGCTCGCCGGCGGTCACCCGCGTGCTGCGTAGGGGCGAGGTCTGGCGCATCGCCGGCGCCCGGGAACGGCTCGGGCTGGTCGTCAGCTCCGACGTCTACAACTCCACCGACGTACCCATCGTCATCGTCGCCGAGGTGGTGCAGGAGTCGCAGCTGCGCGACTCGCCGCTCGCGGTGCCGCTGGGGGTGTACGTGGTGATGCCCGACCGGCTCTCCTCGCCGATGAAGAAGTGGTTCACCGAGTGCGTGGACGTCGCCGACACCGAGACCATGCAGCGGGTCGGGCGGGCGTTGCGCATCCTGCAACAGATCTGACATCTCACCGGTCACTCCGGCCGCACGTGCGATCTCCGTTTCCGGAACGACGCGCGCCGGGCACTGCCGGGAAACCCCGGATTCCTAGCGTTCCTCCAGGTCACACCGACGAGGAGGAACCGCCGTGAGCACGATAGCCCCCGCCGTCGTCACGCCACCGCCGGCCGCGACCGGCCGCCGGCACCGCATCGACGACTGGCGCCCGGAGGACCCGGACTTCTGGCGTACGACCGGCGCGCCGATCGCGCGGCGCAACCTCTGGGTCTCCGTCTTCGCCGAGCACGTCGGGTTCTCGGTGTGGAGCCTCTGGTCGGTGACCGTGCTGTTCCTCGGCCCCGCGTACGGCATCGACCCGGCCGGGAAGTTCCTGCTCACCGCCGTACCCGCCGCGCTGGGGGCGGTGCTGCGGCTGCCGTACACCCTCGCCGTGGCCCGGTTCGGCGGACGGACCTGGACCATCGTCAGCGCGCTGCTGCTGCTCCTGCCGACGATCCCGATGGCGGTGCTGCTGGAACCGGGCGTCTCCTACACCACCCTGATGGTGCTCGCCTGCCTCACCGGTGTCGGCGGCGGCAACTTCGCCTCCTCGATGGCGAACATCAACCTGTTCTACCCGCAACGGCTCAAGGGGCGGGCGCTCGGGCTCAACGCCGGTGGCGGCAACCTCGGCGTACCGGCGGTGCAGCTGGTCGGCCTGGCGGTGCTGGCCACCGCCGGCGCCGCGTACCCCCGGCTGGTCCCGGCCGTGTACATCCCGCTGATCGTGCTGGCCGCGCTGGCCGCGTCGCGCTGGTTGGACAACATCCCCGGCGCCCGCAACGAGCCCGGCGCGCTGCGCGAGGCCGCCCGGGACCCGCACACCTGGATCATGTCGCTGCTGTACATCGGTACCTTCGGCTCGTTCATCGGCTTCGGCTTCGCCTTCGGCCAGGTGCTCCAGCTCCAGTTCGCCGACCGCTTCCCGACCCCGGTCGACGCCGCCTGGCTGACCTTCCTCGGCCCGCTGATCGGCTCGCTGATCCGCCCGGTCGGCGGTCACCTCGCCGACCGCCTCGGCGGGGCCCGGGTCACCTTCTGGAACTTCGTGGCGATGGCGGCCGGGGCCGGGCTGGTGCTGTGGGCCGCCCGCGAGCGCTCGTTCCCGCTCTACCTGGCCGGGTTCCTGGCGCTGTTCGTCTTCTCCGGGATCGGCAACGGATCGACGTACAAGATGATCCCGGCGATCTTCCGGGCCCGGGCCACCGCCGCCGTGGACGACGGCCGGCGCGAGGCGGAGGCCGCCCGGCGCTGGTCGATCCGGATGACCGGGGCGCTGATCGGCATCGCCGGCGCGGTCGGCGCGTCCGGCGGGGTGCTGGTCAACATCGCCTTCCGGCAGTCGTTCCTGACCCGGGGCAGCGCCGACGCCGCGTACGTCGCCTTCATCGTCGCGTACGCGGTGTGCTTTGGGGTGACCTGGCTGGTCTACCTGCGTCCCGGCCGGCGGGAGCTGCCCGGGGTGTGACGCCGGCGACGTTCTGCGGCGGGGTCCGGGGTGACGTCCGGTGCGGGCGGCACCCCGTTTTGACCTGCCCGCCGGGCGGCGAGTATCGTTGCCCGCTGTTGTACGACATCCAGAGGCGTGCCGCGTAAGGTACGCTTGGTCGTTCGTGCGCGCTGGTCCGGCCTGGTACATCTGGTCACCTCGGCGCGCGACCCCAGACCGACGACGAGACAAGGTAGACCTGTGCGTACGTACAGCCCGAAGCCGGGTGAGATCGAGCGTCAGTGGCACGTCATCGACGCCTCTGATGTCGTGCTGGGCCGCCTGGCCACCCACGCCGCCACGCTGCTGCGCGGCAAGCACAAGCCGACTTTCGCGCCGCACGTCGACACCGGCGACTTCGTCGTCGTCGTGAACGCGGGCAAGATCGCGCTGACCGGCAACAAGCGGCAGACCAAGATTGCCTACCGCCACTCCGGTTACCCGGGTGGTCTGAAGCAGGTCGGCTACGACGAGCTGCTGACCAAGCGTCCCGAGCGGGCCATCGAGCTTGCCGTGAAGGGGATGCTCCCGCACAACAAGCTCGGCCGTCAGCTGATCAAGAAGCTGAAGGTCTACGCCGGTGCCGAGCACCCGCACGGCGCGCAGCAGCCGGTGCCGTTCGAGATCAAGCAGATCGCGCAGTGAGCGCGGGCGAGGAAAGCAGCATGACCGACATCACCGCCACCGAGGTCGCCCCCGAGGCCACCGAGGCGCCGGCGCCCGTCGCCCGCGCCCCCCGTGGTGACCGCCCGATCCAGACCGTCGGCCGCCGCAAGGAGGCCATCGTCCGGGTCCGCATCGTCCCGGGCACCGGCAAGATCACCTGCAACGGCCGGGACCTCGAGGCCTACTTCCCGAGCAAGGTGCACCAGCAGCTCATCAAGGACCCGCTGGTGACCGCCGAGAAGCCCGAGGCGTTCGACGTCATCGCCAACCTGCGTGGCGGCGGCACCACCGGTCAGGCCGGCGCGCTCCGCCTGGCGATCGCCCGCGCGCTGATCGTCAACGAGCCCGACGACCGCCCGGCCCTCAAGAAGGCCGGCTTCCTCACCCGGGACGCCCGGGTCAAGGAGAGCAAGAAGTACGGCCTCAAGAAGGCCCGTAAGGCTCCCCAGTACTCGAAGCGCTGACCACCAGCGTCGCGTTGTACTTCTGACGGACGGCCGGATCGCCTCCCCACGACGGGAGGTGGTCCGGCCGTTCGCTTTCTCCTTCATCGGCAGTTTCATCGGAGGTTGGCGGGTATGGGCCGGTTGTTCGGCACGGACGGCGTACGCGGACGCGCGAACGCGGATCTCACGCCCGAGTTGGCGCTCGCGGTGGCGGTCGCCGCCGCCCACACACTCGCCGAGTCGGACCGGAGCCATCCGCCGCTGGCCGTGGTCGGCCGGGACACCCGGGCCAGCGGCGAGATGCTGGAGGCCGCGGTGGTGGCCGGGCTCACCAGCGCCGGCGCGAACGTGGTCCGGGTCGGGGTACTGCCCACCCCCGCCGTGGCGTTCCTCACCGCCGAGGCCAAGGCGGACCTGGGCGTCATGCTCTCCGCGTCGCACAACCCGATGCCCGACAACGGGATCAAGCTCTTCGCCGCCGGCGGGCACAAGCTGCCGGACGAGATCGAGATGAAGATCGAGGCGGCCGTCGAGACGAACGCCACCACCGCCTGGGAACGGCCGATCGGGGCCGGCGTCGGGCGGGTGCACGATCTGCTCGACGGCGCCGACCACTACGTGCAGCACCTGGTCTCCTCCGTCGGTCACCGCCTCGACGGGATCAAGGTCGTGGTGGACTGCGCGAACGGCGCGGCGGCCGAGGTCGCCCCGGTCGCCTACCGGGAGGCCGGCGCGGAGGTCGTCGCGATCCACGCCGAGCCGGACGGGCTCAACATCAACGACGAGTGCGGCTCCAACCACATCGAGGCGCTGCGCGCCGCCGTGGTCGAGCACGGCGCCCACCTGGGCATCGCCCACGACGGCGACGCGGACCGGTGCCTGGCGGTCACCGCCGACGGCGACGAGATCGACGGCGACCAGATCATGGCGATCCTCGCCCTGGCCATGCGGGAGGCCGGGACGCTGACCGGGGACACCCTGGTGGCCACCGTGATGAGCAACCTCGGCCTGCGCCTGGCGATGTCCGCCGAGGGCATCCGGCTGGTCGAGACGAAGGTCGGCGACCGGTACGTGCTGGAGGAGCTGCGCGCCTCGGGCCTGGCCCTGGGCGGCGAGCAGAGCGGCCACATCGTGATGCCCGCGCACGCGACCACCGGCGACGGCGTCCTCACCGGCCTGCACCTGATGTCGCGGATGGCGGCCACCGGGAAGTCCCTGGCCGAGCTGGCGGATGTCATCACCCGGCTGCCGCAGGTGCTGATCAACGTGCCGGTCGGTGACCGTGCGGTCGGCGCGGCGGCACCCGCCGTTCAGGCCGAGGTTTCCCGGGCCGAGGCGGAACTGGGCGAGACCGGGCGGGTGCTGCTGCGTCCCTCCGGCACCGAGCCGCTGGTGCGGGTCATGGTGGAGGCCGCCACCGAGCGGACCGCCCGCCAGGTCGCCGAGCGCATCGCCGAGCAGGTCCGCGCCGCCAGCCCGCCCGCCTGAGGTCCGGTTCGCCCCGCCGTCGGGCGAGGTCGACTCCACGTGGTCACCTCGCCCGCATCGCTTCCCGGGGCCCGCGCCCCGCGTCGCGCCGCCGCCCTGTCCTGCACGCTTCCGCGTCGCACCGCCGCCCTGTCCTGCGTGCATCCGCGTCGCAGCGCCGTGCCTCTTGACCGCTGCCACCGGCCGATCTCGCCAACGCACACTGTCGAGCTGAGCCATCCATGACGTCACGCGTCCGCCGGCGTGGGGAGCGTGCCGAGGTCGTGCGCGTGGACGAGCCGACAACTTCGGGGAAGATGTCCCCTCCCGTGCACCGGAGCCAGCATCTTCCCCGAAGTTGTCGCCGTGGGCGTCCGCGCGTCGGGGTTCCTGCTCATGCGGGCGTCTTCCGGTGCGCCGTCCACGGGTGATGCATCGGCGACATCAGCTCGACAGGGCGGCAAGCGAGGCAGCCGCACTCGCGCGATGCCCCGGGTTCTCGGGTCCTCGCGTCCCGGTCTCTTCCCTGACGTGGCGGGGACGCGACGGCGACGCCCCGGGGCGACGGCGTCAGGCCGCCGTGACCCGGCGCAGGAAGCGGGCGGCGAGATCGACGATCCGCTCGGCGTCCAGCGCCAGCGCCGGCCCGGCCACCGTCACCTCGGTCATCGCCAGTCCGGGCACCTCACCGTCCCGCCACTGGCCGGCGAACCAGACCTGCTCCTGCTCGGCGAGGGCCAGGTTGGCGTCGTTGAGGAGGTCGGCGGGGTACGGCAGCCACAGCCGGAACTGGTGGGTGTGCGGCGGGGCGGGGAACACCCGCGCCCCCGGCAGGCCCGCGAGCACCTCGGCGACCGTGCGGGCGTGCGCCACGTAACCGGCTAGCCTGGGCAGCTCGTGGTCCAGCCCGTGCAGCGCGGCCAGGGCCGCCGGCCACTGCTGGAACACCATGCCGCCGAAGCGGTGCCGCCAGGCGCGCGCGTAACGGGCCAGCGCCGCGTCACCGGCCAGAGCCGCACCGGAGATGCCGTCGAGAGACTTGTAGAAGGAGACGTAGACGCTGTCCGCCAGCGCCGCCACCTCGGCGAGCGGCCGGCCCAGGTGGACCGTCGACTCCCAGAGCCGGGCGCCGTCGATGTGCACCCGGGCGCCGATGTCCCGGGCCGCCCGGACGACGTCGACCAGCTCGTCCCAGGTGGGCAGCACGAAGCCGGCCTCGCGCAGCGGCAGCTCCAGCATCAGGCTGCCGACCGGTTCGTCGAGGGCGGCCACCTCCTCGGCCGTCGGGTTGCGTGGGTCCCGGGTGGTGAGCACCGCGCGCAGGCCGCCGAGCACGGCGTACGCGTCCCGCTCGTGTTGCCGCGGATGGCCGAGCGGGTGCAGGCCGACGCCGGTCCGGCCGGTCAGCTCGGCGCCGTACCGCAGGGCCACCTGCTGGGCCATCGTGCCGGTCGGGAAGAAGACGGCCGTCTCGGTGCCGAGCAGGTCGGCGACCCGGCGCTCCAGCGCCTCCACCGCACCGCCCTCGCCGTAGAAGTCCGGCAGCAGGTCGTCCGGTGCGCCGGCCCGCATCGCGTCGAGCTGCTCGGCGACCGACGTCGGACGTATCCCGGAGAGCACCGTGTGGCAGCCGCGCAGCGCCCGCAGTCGCCGGGTGCGCAGGGCGGACGCGTCGGAGCCGCTCACCGCGGCACCGCCAGCCGGCGCAGCCGGGAGACCGCCTCGGTCAGCACCTCGGGGCGTTTGCAGAACGCGAAGCGGACCAGCCGGCGGCCCGCCTCCGGGTCGTCGTAGAAGACCTGGGTGGGCACCGCCACCACCCCGCACCGCTCGGGCAGGGCCCGGCAGAACTCCACCCCGTCCCGGCCGCCGAGCGCGCCGACGTCGGCGGTGACGAAGTAGGTCCCCTCCGGTGCCAGCACCTCGAACCCGGCCTCGGTGAGGCCGCCGACGAGCTGGTCGCGGCGGGCCTGCATCCCGTCGCGGAACCCGGTGAAGTAGTCGTCCGGCAGCGCCAGCGCCACCGCGACCGCCGGTTGCAGGGGCGCCGCGTTGACGAAGGTGAGGAACTGCTTGACCCGCAGCACCGCCGACACCAGTGCGGCCGGGCCGCTGACCCAGCCGACCTTCCACCCGGTGCAGGAGAACGTCTTGCCGGCCGAGGAGATCCGCAGGGTCCGTTCGCGCATCCCGGGCAGCGTCGCCAGCGGCACGTGGGGGCTGGCCGCGTCGGTGAACACCAGGTGCTCGTACACCTCGTCGGTCACCGCGTAGGCGTCGTTCTCCCGGCACAGCTCGGCCACCAGCGCGAGCTCGTCCGGGGTGAACACCTTGCCGGTGGGGTTGTGCGGGGAGTTGAGCAGGACCAGCCGGGTGCGGGGCCCGAACGCGGCGCGCAGGGCGTCCGGGTCGAAGGCGTACCGGCCGTCCGCGCCGGGACGCAGCGTGACCGGCCGCCGGGCCGCGCCGGCCAGGGCGATCGAGGCGGCGTACGAGTCGTAGTACGGCTCGAAGCAGATCACCTCGTCGCCCGGCTCGCAGAGGCCGAGGATCGCGGCGGCGACCGCCTCGGTGGCGCCGGCGGTGACCGCGATCTCGCCGTCCGGGTCGTACTCCAGGCCCCAGAAGCGGCGCTGGTGCGCGGCCACCGCCGTGCGCAGCGCCGGAATGCCCGGTCCCGGCGGGTACTGGTTCTGCCCGGCGCGCAGCGCCGCCTCGGCGGCGGCCAGCATCTCCGGCGGGCCGTCGGTGTCGGGGAAGCCCTGGCCGAGGTTCACCGCGCCGGTGCGTACGGCGAGCGCGGACATCTCGGCGAAGATCGTCGTCCCGAACGGGCGCATCCGCTGCACCAGGGGATCGACATCGGCGGTCGTCACGTCCGCCAGCCTACGGACTCCGGCGGTCCGATCAACCCGGGGCGTTTCCTCACCGTGAGTAGCGGATAGTTCCCTTCGCTCAAAGTAACTGTTCGTTTTGCCGACTTCCGAGCACGTGTGCTGAGCGAAGCTGGGTTAGGCTGCCACCCATGTGTGGAATTGTGGGATACGCCGGTGCCCGGCCGGCGCTCGGCATCGTGCTGGACGGACTGCGGCGGCTGGAATACCGCGGCTACGACTCGGCCGGCGTGGCCATCGTCTGCGACGACGTGCTGCTGACCGAGAAGAAGGCCGGCAAGCTGGCCAACCTGGAGAAGGTGCTCTCCGAGCGGGCCGCCGAGGACCCGGCCTCCTGCGCCGCCAGCCCGATCGGCATCGGCGACGGCACCACCGGCATCGGGCACACCCGCTGGGCCACCCACGGCGGGCCGACCGACCGCAACGCCCACCCGCACCTGGCCCCGGACGGCCGCGTCGCGGTCATCCACAACGGCATCATCGAGAACTTCGCGAAGCTCCGCGCCGAACTGGAGGCCGACGGGGTCCAGTTCACCAGCGACACCGACACCGAGTGCGCCGCGCACCTGCTCTCCGCCGCGCTGGCCGACCTGCGCGCCGCCGGACAACCGGACGGCCCGCAGCTGCTCGCCGCCGGTATGCGGGTGGTCTGCCAGCGGCTGGAGGGCGCGTTCACGCTGCTCGCCGTCGACGCCTCGGTGCCCGGCGCGGTGGTCGGCGCCCGGCGCAACTCGCCGCTGGTCGTCGGCCGGGGCGACGGGGAGAACTACCTCGCCAGCGACGTGGCCGCGTTCATCGAGCACACCCGCGAGGCGGTGGAGCTGGGCCAGGACCAGATCGTCCTGATCACCGGCGACACCATCGAGATCACCGACTTCGCCGGCCAGCCGGCCAGCGGCAAGGACTTCCACATCGACTGGGACTCCTCGGCCGCGGAGAAGGGTGGCTACGACTGGTTCATGCTCAAGGAGATCGAGGAGCAGCCGCAGGCCATCGCCGACACGCTGCTCGGCCGCCTCACCGACACCGGCGAGATCATGCTCGACGAGGTCCGGCTCAGCGACCAGGACCTGCGGGACGTCGACAAGATCTTCATCGTCGCCTGCGGCACCGCGTACCACTCCGGGATGGTCGCCAAGTACGCCATCGAGCACTGGACCCGGATCCCGTGCGAGGTGGAGCTGGCCAGCGAGTTCCGCTACCGCGACCCGGTCCTCGACCGGTCCACGCTGATCGTGGTGATCTCGCAGTCCGGCGAGACGATGGACACCCTGATGGCGCTGCGCCACGCCAAGGAGCAGAAGGCCCGGGTCCTGGCGATCTGCAACACCAACGGGTCGACCATCCCCCGGGAGTCCGACGCGGTCCTCTACACCCACGGCGGTCCGGAGATCGCCGTCGCCTCCACCAAGGCGTTCCTCACCCAGCTCGTCGCCTGCTATCTCATCGGCCTGCACCTCGCCCAGGTGCGCGGGATCAAGTTCGCCGACGAGGTGGCCGCGGTGGTGTCCCAGCTCCAGGAGATGCCGGGCAAGCTGCGCGAGCTGCTGGAGCGGATCGAACCGGTCCGGGAGCTGGCCCGGGACCTGAAGTCCGAGCCGACCGTGCTGTTCATCGGCCGGCACGTCGGCTACCCGGTGGCCCTGGAGGGCGCGCTCAAGCTCAAGGAACTGGCGTACATGCACGCCGAGGGCTTCGCCGCCGGCGAGCTGAAGCACGGCCCGATCGCGCTGATCGACAAGGGCACCCCGGTGATCTGCATCGTGCCGTCGCCGGTGGGCCGGGGCATGCTGCACGACAAGGTGGTCTCCAACATCCAGGAGGTACGCGCCAGGGGGGCCAGGACCATCGTCATCGCCGAGGAGGGCGACGAGGCGGTCGTCCGCTACGCCGACCACCTGATCTACGTGCCGCGTACGCCGACGCTGCTCGCCCCACTGGTGACCACCGTGCCGCTCCAGGTGCTCGCCGCCGAGATCGCCGCCGCCCGGGGACACGACGTGGACCAGCCGCGCAACCTGGCCAAGTCGGTCACCGTCGAGTAACCACGCCCGCACCGCCGCCGACCCCGGGCCACCACGCCGGTGACCCGGGGTCGGCGCGTTCGCGGCGGTGAGAGGTCGATACCGCCGCCCGACGTCACCGGCCGAGCACCACCCGGGCCATACCGTCCAGGGCCGGGTTCCCCTCCTCCCAATAGCCGCTGTGGCCGTGCCGCCCACTGGGGAAGGTGCGCCCACCGAACCCCGGGTCGGCCGGGTCGTGGCCGAACCACAGCCGGTCCGCCGGTCCGCCGAGCAGAGTGAGCGCCGCGCCGAGCGGCGAGACGGCCCGCAGCGGGCGGCGCAGCAACTCCTCCGGCGACCGTACCGCCCGGATCACGTCGTCCGGGGCGGTGCTGGCCCACACCTGTCCCGGAGGCACCCCCAGCTCCCCGGCGTGGGCCACGCCGACCCCGGGCGAGCCGACGAAGACCAGCGCGTCGGCGGCCAGCCCGTGGTCCCGGGCCGTCGCGCCCACCACCAGCGACCCGTAGCTGTGCCCCAGCACGGTCTGCCGGCCCGGCGGCCCGTCGTGGGTGGCCCGCAGGCCCTCCTGGAACCGGTGCAGCGCCGGACCGGCGTCGACCGCCCGCCCCGGTCCGGCCGCCTCGTGCAAAAAGTCCGGTGCGTCGTAGTCCAGCCAGAGCACCGCCGCGCTCTCCTCACCCGGGGCCAGCACGGCGCAGCGGGCCAGCACCCGCCCTGCCCGGTCCAGCTCGCCGGGCACGTCGTCCAGGCCCGCCGTCATCCCCGGCACGTAGGTGAGGACCCGGCCGGCCCGGTCCGGGTCGCCCAACGCCACCACCGCCCGTCCCTCACCGCCGGTGCCCAGCCCCAGCAGGTACGCCCGGGGACCCTCGGCCGCCGCCAGGCGCCCGGTCAGCGCGTCCAGCCCACCGAGCGACCGGTCGACCCGGAGCAGCCCGGCCACCTCGACCGGCCCCGGCGGAACCCGCAGGCACAGTCGCCGGCGTTCGGCGAGCAGCTCCTCCCGGCGTACCGCGAGGAGCAGCCGGTTCGCCTGGTCCCGGGCCGCCACCGGGATCCCGTCCAGGGCACCGACCCGCTCCGGCTCGTGCGCCACCAGCCACCGGCGCTGCGCCGCGGTGAGCCCGTCCCACCAGGCGTGCACCAGTGCGGGACCGGTGCCCGGCGCGGGCCGGCCGGGCGGGGGCGGGGTGGTCCAGGTGGTGCGGGCGGCCGCCGCCAGTCCGGCCAGCAGTCCGGCCGCCTCCCGGTCGGCCGCCGTGGCCAGGTCCAGCGCGGTGTCCAGCGCGGCGGCGACACCGGCCACCACCGGCCCCGCCCGGTGCGGCGCCGGGCCGGACGGGTCGACGGTGACGCGACCGTGCCGGTCCACCCGGACGCCGCTGCGATCGGCGAGCGTGACCGCCGCGTCCAGCCGGGCCTTCGCCACGCGCAGCCGGACGGCGAACCCGTCCAGCACCTGGTCGACCTCGACCAGGGCGGGCAGCGCGGCGGCAAGGTCGGCCCGCAGCGCGGTGAGCCGGGCGTCGGCGGCAGCGGCGGCCGGACCGACCCACCCCTGTCGCAGCGTCGCCGCGTCGGCGGCCACCTCGCCGGCGCGGCGCTCGATGACCCCCACCCCGTCGCGCCACGTCGCTCCGGCGGCCCGCCACGCGCCCGGGTCGGCCGCCCAGAGCTGCCGGTAGCCGACCCGACCCGCCGGAGCCGGGGACACCGCCGCCGGGGCGGTCACCGGGACAGCCTGGCGAACCGGCCGGCTGCCCGGTCGTCCACGGCCTCGTAGGCGGTGCCGGCCGCCCGGACCGCCTCGCCGGTGGCGGCCACCCGGGCGGCGAGCCCGCCGAACCAGCCGTGCACCGCCGACTCCAGCCCGGCGAGGGCGGCGCCGGTGGCCCACTCCGGCGCGGGCACCACCAGCCCCGGCCGGCCGGTCAGCCCGTGCGCCAGCCGGTAGGCGTCCTCGCCGAGCGCACCCGCGCTCCGGCGCAGCACGTCCGGTCGGACGGTCAAGGTCTCCTCGGTCATCTCCGGCCCCCCGTGGCACGACGACAGCGACCAGCGTGACGCTAGGCGGCCCGGGTCGGCCCGGGTGTGCCCTGTGGACAGCCGCGACCCGCCCTACCCACCCGTTGTCCACAGGCATTGCCCCGGGTGACGACGGCGGCTAATCTGCGCCCCCGCCCGCCGGTAGGGTGAGTTCCGTGATCGTCGCTGTCGGCATCGACGTCGTGCTCGTCGACCGGTTCACCCGGGCCCTGGCGCGCACGCCGCTGCTCGCCGACCGGCTCTTCACCGAGGCGGAGCGCTTCACCCGCTCGGGCAATCCGCGCTCGCCGGAGTCGCTGGCCGCCCGCTTCGCGGCCAAGGAGGCGGTGGCCAAGGCGCTCGGTGCGCCGGCCGGCCTGAGCTGGCACGACTGCGAGATCGTGCCGGACCCCGACGGCCGCCCCTGGCTGACCGTCTCCGGCACCGTCGCGGCGGCGGCGACCGAGCGGGGCGTCAGCCGATGGCATCTCTCGCTGTCGCACGACGGTGGGATCGCGTCGGCGATGGTGGTGGCGGAACGCTGAGATCGGCGGCGTGCCGTGCCGGGTGCGCCGGACAAGGACGGGACGTGATGGCATGAGACCGGTGTGGCGGGTTGCCGACGTACGCGCGGCGGAGGCCGGCCTGATGGCCACGCTCCCGCCGGGGACGCTGATGCAGCGCGCGGCCGCCGGCCTGGCCCGGCGCTGCGCGGTCGTGCTCGCCCAGCGGGGCGGCGTGTACGCGGCACCGGTGCTGCTGCTGGTCGGCTCGGGCGACAACGGTGGCGACGCGCTCTTCGCCGGTGAGCGGCTGGCCCGGCGTGGGGCGGCCGTGTCGGCGCTGCTGCTGACCCCTGGCCGGGCGCACGCCGAGGGGCTCGCCGCGCTGCGCGCCGCCGGTGGGCGGGTGGTCGGGACGCCGCCGGCGGTGGTCGACCTGGTGGTGGACGGCATCGTCGGCATCGGCGGCACGGGCGGCCTGCGGGAGGCCGCCGACCAGCTGGTTACCGGCCTCGGTGAGCTGCGGGGCCGCGACGGCGGCCGGGCGACCGTGGTGGCGGTGGACGTGCCCAGCGGCGTGGCGGTGGACACCGGCCACGTGCCGCTGTCGGCGTCCGGCCGGCCGAACGCCGTGCGCGCCGACGTGACGGTGGCGTTCGGCGCGATGAAACCGGCGCTGGTGGTGGGGCCGGCGGCCACACTGGCCGGCGCGGTCGAGCTGGTCGACATCGGCCTGGGGCCGTGGTTGCGGGGCAGCCCGGCGCTGCGGGTGACCGAGTGGTCGGACATCGTCGACTGGTGGCCCCGGCTGGGTGCGGCGTCGGAGAAGTACACGCGGGGCGTGGTCGGCGTCGCCACCGGGTCGGCCACCTACCCGGGAGCGGCGGTGCTCTCCGTCGGCGGCGCGTTGGCCGGCCCGACCGGTCTGGTCCGCTACGCCGGCTCGGCGCGGGCCGAGGTGGTGCACCAGCATCCCTCGGTGATCGCCACCGACCGGGTCGCCGATGCCGGCCGGGTGCAGGCCTGGGTCTGCGGCTCCGGCCTGGGCACCGGCGAGGAGGCGGCGGGGGAGCTGCGAGCGGTGCTCGCCGCGCCGGTGCCGGTGGTGCTCGACGCCGACGCGCTCACCCTGCTCGTCGACGGCTCCCTCGCCGACCGGCTCCGCAAGCGGGACGCCCCGATCGTGGTCACCCCGCACGACCGCGAGTTCACCCGGCTCTGCGGGGAGATGCCGGGCGCGGACCGGGTCTCCGCCGCGCTGCGGCTGGCCGCCTGGATGAACGCGGTGGTGCTGCTCAAGGGGGACCGCACGGTGGTCGGCACGCCAAACGGGCGGGCGTACGTCAACCCGACCGGCACCCCGGCGCTGGCCACCGGGGGCACCGGCGACGTACTGGCCGGCCTGCTCGGATCGCTGCTCGCCGCCGGCCTGCCCGCCGACCGGGCCGCCGTCGCCGCCGCGTACCTGCACGGGCTGGCCGGCCGGGAGGCGGCCCGGGGCGGCCCGGTGACCGCGCCCGACGTGGCGGTCGCGCTGCGCCCGGTGCTGAGCCGGCTGCCCTGAGGGGCGCGCCCGCTGAACCGGGGGCGACGGACGTCCGTACTCCAGCGTGTGCGGGCGTCGAGGACGCGGCCGGCCGCACACGTTCCTGAGGAGGAACCATGCGCAGAGCTGTCACCTGGTCCGTCGCCGTCGCCGGGGTGGTGGTGCCGCTGGTCGTGGGCACCGCCCTGGCCTCGGCCAAGGACGGGCGGGACCGGGTGGCCAGCCCGCCCGGCGGGCCCGCGTTCGAGCTGCGCATCGACCCCGAGCTGGACGCCCGGTTCGGTCCGCGCCGGGTGAACGCGGTGCAGGCGGCCGGGATCGTCACCGACCGGTTCGGTGGCCGGGTGGTCCGGGCCGAGCTGGACGAGGAGGACGGCCGGCCGATCTGGGAGATGAAGCTGGCCGGTGCCCGGGTGGGCGAGGTCGACGTCGACGCGACGACCGGCGATCTGCTCGCCGACGAATGAGGCCGGCCGCGGGCCGCGAACCACCGGTACCTACCGTCCGGCGACTCGCGGCCTGCGGTGATCGTCGGCGGAAGTAGGCTGTCGGCATGTGGCAGGCCGAGGTACGCGTCGACCTCGACGCGATCCGTGAGAACGTCAGCCGGCTCCGTTCCGGTACCACCGCCGAGCTGATGGCGGTGGTCAAGGGCGACGGGTACGGCCACGGCATGGTCCCGGCCGCCCGGGCGGCGCTGGACGCCGGCGCGGACTGGCTCGGGGTCTGCACGCTGGACGAGGCGCTGACGCTGCGCCGTGCCGGGATCGACGTCCCGGTGCTGGCCTGGCTGCTCGCGCCCGGACTGCCCCTGCACGAGGGGATCACCGCCGGGGTCGACCTGGGGGCCGCGAGCATGCCGCAGCTCGACGAGATGATCGAGGCCAGTCGGACCGCCGGCCGCCCCGCCCGGCTGCACCTCAAGATCGATACCGGGCTGGCCCGGGGTGGGGCGACCGTCGCGGACTGGCCGGCACTACTGGACGCCGCCGCCAAGGCGCAGGCCGATGGCCTGGTCGAGGTGGTCGGCGTGTGGAGCCACTTCGTGTACGCCGACTCGCCCGGCCACCCCACCACGGACCGCCAATTGGCGGTCTTCCACGAGGGGCTGGGCATGGTGGAGAAGGCGGGGCTCCGGCCGCGTTACCGGCACCTGGCCAACTCCGCCGCCACGCTGACCCGCCCGGACACCCACTTCGACCTGGTCCGGCCCGGCCTGGCCGTCTACGGGCTCTCCCCGGTGGCCGGCGAGAGCTACGGCCTGCGGCCGGCGATGACCGCCCGCGCCCGGGTGATGATCGCCAAGCGGGTACCGGCCGGCTCCGGGGTCTCCTACGGCCACACCTACGTCACCGAGCGGGACGCGAACCTCGCGGTGGTCCCGCTCGGCTACGCCGACGGCGTACCCCGGCACGCCTCGAACAGCGGCCCGGTGCAGCTCGGCGGCGTCCGGCGGACCATCTCCGGCCGGGTCTGCATGGACCAGTTCGTGCTCGACTGCGGCGACGACCCGGTCGCCGCCGGCGACGTCGCCACCCTGTTCGGCAGCGGCGCCGACGGGGAGCCGACCGCCGACGACTGGGCGGAGGCCGTCGGCACGATCAACTACGAGATCGTCACCCGGTTCGGCAGCACCCGGGTGCCCCGCCACTACGACGGCGAGCGCCCATGAGCGGCCCCCGCATCCCGTTCCCGCGCTCCGGGCACGCCCGGGCCGCCGTCGGCGCGTTGGCGGCCGTCGGGGTCGCCGCCGCCGGGCTCGCGGCGGGCGTGGCCACCGAGCGCGCCCTGGTCCGCCGGTTCAAGACCGACCCCACCGACCGGTACGCCGACGAGCCCTTCGACGAGCAGCGGTACGACCAGGCGGTCAAGCTGGAGATGCCGGACGGCACCGACATCCACGTCGAGGTGGTCGAGCCGACCCGGCCCCGGCCCGGCAACCCGACGGTCGTGCTGGTGCACGGCTTCTGCCTGGACATGGGCACCTTCCACTTCCAGCGCAAGCTGCTCGCCGAGCGGGGTGAGCACCGGATCGTCGCGTACGACCAGCCGGGCCACGGCCGCTCGGGACGCCTGGAGACCGGCGAGTACGACCTCACCGCCCTGGGCCGCACGCTGCGCGCGGTGATCGACCGGACCGCGCCGGAGGGGCCGCTGGTGCTGGTCGGGCATTCGATGGGCGGCATGACGATCATGGCGTTCGCCGAGCTGTTTCCGGAGATGTTCGGCGACCGGGTGATCGGCACCGTGCTGATGGCCACGTCGGGCGGTCTGCTGGCGGAGACCAAGCTGGTCGCGCCGGCGCTGCTCGGCCGGGTCGGCGCGCCGGTGCTGCACATGGTCGGCAACGTCACCCGCTACGGTGGGCCGGTGATCGACCGGGCGCGCCGGTCCACCACCAACGTCGCCTGGCTGTTGACCCGCAGGTACGGCTTCGGCACCGCCCGACCCAGCCCGGCCCTGGTGTCCTACGTCGAGACGATGAACTCGCGCACCTCCGCCGACACGGTCACCCGCTACCTGCGCACGCTGGCCACCCACTCCCGGTTCCCGGCGCTGGCCGCGCTGGCCGACACGCCGGTGCTGGTGATCGTGGGGGACAAGGACATGATCACGCCGGTGGTCCACTCCGAGGAGATCGTCCGGCGGCTGCCGCACGCCGGTTTCGTCAAGATCCACGACAGTGGGCACGTGGTGATGCTGGAGCACGCCGACGAGGTCAACGACGCGCTGACCGGCTTCCTGGAGACCTGCGGCGGGGCGGCGTCGTGAGTCTCGTGGTGAAGCTGCCGACGGTGGACGACACCCGGGACTTCGGGCGCCGGCTCGCCGGGGTGCTGCGCGCCGGTGACCTGCTGCTGCTGACCGGTCCACTGGGTGCCGGCAAGACCGCCCTGACCCAGGGGATCGGCGCCGGGCTGGGCGTACGCGGCGACATCACCTCGCCCACCTTCGTCATCGCCCGGGTGCACCGGCCGGACCCGGACCGGGGCGGCAGGGTGGCGCTGGTGCACGCCGACGCGTACCGCCTCGGGGACGCGGCCGACCCCCGTGCCGAGATCGACGACCTCGACCTGGACGCCTCGGTGGACGAGTCGGTGACCGTGGTCGAGTGGGGCGAGGGGCTGGTCGAGCAACTGGTCGACGCCCACCTGCGGGTCCGCATCGATCGGCGGGACGACGACACGCGGGTGGTGGAGCTGGAGCCGGTCGGCGGCGACTGGGCGCGCCGCCTCGCGCCCCTGGGCTGAGGGCTGTCGCACCGTCGGCTTAGAGTGCCCGGGACCTGACCCCACCGGCGGAAGGCTGCCGATGCCCGACGACGCACCCACCCTGGACCTGCTGGCGCTGCTGCCGGAGGAGTGGCGGGCGGTGCTCACCCCGCACCTCGACCCGGCCCGCACCGAGGCGCTGGCCGGATTCGTCGCCCGGGAATACGCCACCGGCACGGTCTTCCCGCCGGTCGAGGACCTGTTCGCGGCCTACCGGCTGTGCCGTCCGGAGGACTGTCGGGTGCTGATCCTCGGGCAGGACCCCTACCACCGGGCCGGGCAGGCGCACGGGCTCAGCTTCAGCGTCCGCGACGGGGTGTCCGTGCCGCCGTCGCTGCGCAACGTCTTCAAGGAACTCGGCGAGGACCTCGGGGTGCCCAAGCCACGGGGCGGCAATCTGAGCGGTTGGGCGGCGCAGGGCGTGTTGCTGCTCAACGCGGTGCTGACCGTCCGCGAGGCCAAGCCCGGCTCGCACGCGAACTCCGGCTGGGAGGAGTTCACCGACGCCACCATCCGCGCCCTGGACGCGATGGGGTCGCGGGTGGTGTTCCTGCTCTGGGGCGGCTACGCGCGGAAGAA
The DNA here is from genome assembly GCF_003626595.1 of Micromonospora endolithica. Taxonomy (GTDB): domain Bacteria; phylum Actinomycetota; class Actinomycetes; order Mycobacteriales; family Micromonosporaceae; genus Micromonospora; species Micromonospora endolithica. Next base: position 258,196 of record NZ_RBAK01000007.1, read on the forward strand.
GGCCGCCCTGGTCACCAACCCGCAGCACGTGGTGCTGGAGGCCGGCCACCCGAGCCCGATGAATCCCCGGGGTTTTCTCGGCAGCCGCCCGTTCAGCGCCGCCAACAAGGCCCTCGCCGACGCCGGCCTGCCGACGATCGACTGGGAACGCTCAGCCGGCTGACCTCGCCGCGGCATCGGCCCGGTGCCGGTGGCGGCGCAGCAGGTCGGCGGCGTGCGAATCGGTCAGCTCCACCGCGACCAGTGGCACCACCTGGTAGTTCCGGTCACCGTGTCGCACCTCGATCGTCTCCGGCAGCTCGTCACACATGTGGGCCCGCACCTCCCCGTACTTCGTTCGCCACCGGTGCTCGCCCGGCTCCTCCGGCTCGACGTACACGCCGCCGTACTCCTCCCACCGCGCGTTCCAGCGCTGCGCCAGGGCGGCGTTGAGCCACCCGGTGAACCGGGCCGAGTCGGTCCAGCGGATGGCGATCTCCGGCATGTCCACCGGGATCGGCGCGCCCTGGAGCAGCGCGGCGGTCGCCCCGGTGAGCACGAAGGGCAGGTCACCGAGCCGGTCGATGATCCGGTCCAGGCCGATCGCGTCGAGCCGTTCCGCAAGCGGCCGGTTGGCCAGCTCGGCCAGCCGTGCGTCGACCTGGGCGTCAAGTGGCTCGACACCGACGGTGAGCTGGAGGCCCATCGCCTCGAACACCCGCGCCACGAGCGTCACGCTCGGCAGCCGGTTGCCCCGCTCGATGTTTGCCACCGCGCCCTGGCTCACCCCGGCCAGCTCGGCGAGGGCCTGCTGGGTCAGCGACCGTTTGCCCCGCTCCCAGCGGAGCACGGTGGCGATCTGGACGGCGAGGCGCTGCTCCGGCATCCACCGAGGATGACGGATCCGGAGACAGATTATTTCGCTGAGACATACTTATGTCAGGCAGAAATATCTCCGTCGTGAGTCATGCCTCCCGGATCGGCTACGAGCGGTAGCGGCGCGCGCATTGGCGGCCCGCGCAGTGGTGGCCCGCGCAGTGGTGGCCCGCGCAGTGGCGGGCCGGGCACTGACTGGCCGGGCGGGTGCCGGGGAGGACGTGTCCGGGCTGAGGACGACGGGAACGCCGGTGCGGCTAGGCTGGTTCACCGTGCTCGTACTGGTGGTGGACAGCTCGACCCCCGCGGTGACGGCCGCCCTCGCGGAGGTGTCGGCGGGCGGGGTCGTGCTCCGGGCACACCGCCGCACGGTCGACGCCCGGGCGCACGGCGAACTGCTCGCACCGCAGGTGGACGTGGTCCTCGCCGACTGCGACGCCCGGCCGGCGGACCTGGGCGCGATCGTCGCCGGCCTCGGCCCGGGACCGTTCACCGGGCTGCGGGTGGGGCTGGTCACCGCCGCCACGATGGGGCAGGTGCTCGGCGTCCCCACGTACGGTGTCTGCTCGCTGGACGGGATCGGCCACCCGGCGGCCGCCGGCGAACCGGTCCTGGCCGCGAGCGACGCGCGGCGCCGGGAGATCTACTGGGCGGTCTACGACGGCGCGGGCCAGCGGATCGCCGGGCCGGAGGTCTCCGCCCCGGCGGTCGCCGCGCAGCGGGCCCGCGACCTGGCGGTCACCGTGGCCGTCGGCGACGGCGCGCACCGGTACGCGGAGACGCTGGGCCTGCCGGTGCGCGACGAGCCACGCTACCCGGAGGCCGGCGTGCTGGCGGCGCTCGCGGCCGAGCGGATTCGGGCCGGCGCGCCCGGCGAGGCGCTCACCCCGCTCTACCTGCGCCGGCCGGATGCCGTCGCGGCGACGGCGCGCAAGCCGGTCCTGCCGTGAGCGCCGTACGGCTGGAACGGTTCCGCTGGTGGCACGTCGATGAGGTGCAGCCGATCGAGGCGGACCTGTTCGTTGCGGAGCAGTGGTCCCCGGCGATGTTCTGGAACGAGTTGGCCAACGGCCACCACTACCTGGTCGCGGTGGACGACGACGGCGCCGTGCTCGGCTACGCCGGTCTCACCGCCGCCCCGCCCGACGAGGCGTGGGTGCAGGTCGTCGCCGTCCGGCGGGACACCCAACGGCGCGGCGTCGGTCGACTGCTGCTGGAGGCGTTGCTCGCCGAGGCGGCCCGGCTCGGTGCCCGCAGCACCCTGTTGGAGGTCGCGGCGAACAACGGCCCGGCCCAGAAGCTCTATGCCTCCTACGGCTTCGACGTCATCGGCGTCCGACGCGGCTACTACCAACCCAGCAACACCGACGCGCTGGTGATGCAGCGACCCGAGGAGGCGGTGGACAATGGCTGACGAACCCCTGGTCCTCGGCATCGAGACGTCCTGCGACGAGACCGGCGTCGGCATCGTCCGCGGGCACACCCTGCTCGCCGACGCCCTCGCCTCCAGCGTCGAGCAGCACGCCCGCTTCGGCGGGGTGGTGCCCGAGGTGGCCAGCCGCGCCCACCTGGAGGCCATCGTGCCGACCATGGACCGGGCGCTGCGCGAGGCCGGCGTCACCCTGGCCGACATCGACGCCATCGCGGTCACCGCCGGTCCCGGCCTGGCCGGGGCCCTGCTCGTCGGGGTGGCCGCCGCCAAGGGGTACGCGCTGGCCGCCGAGAAGCCGGTCTACGGCGTCAACCACCTGGCCGCGCACGTCGCCGTGGACACCCTGGAACACGGTCCGCTGCCGGAACCGGCGGTCGCCCTGCTGGTCTCCGGCGGGCACTCCTCGCTGCTCCTGGTCGACGATCTCGCCCGGGGGGTCACCCCGCTCGGCGCCACCATCGACGACGCCGCCGGTGAGGCCTTCGACAAGGTCGCCCGGCTGCTCGGCCTGCCGTTCCCCGGCGGCCCGTACGTCGACCGGGAGGCCCGGGCCGGGGACCCGGCCGCCATCGCCTTCCCGCGCGGGCTCACCGCCGCCAAGGACCTGGCCGCCCACCGCTTCGACTTCTCCTTCTCCGGGCTGAAGACCGCGGTGGCCCGCTGGGTCGAGGCGCGGCAGCGGGCCGGCGAGCCGGTGCCGGTCGCCGACGTCGCGGCGTCCTTCCAGGAGGCGGTGTGCGACGTGCTGGTCGGCAAGGCGCTGGACGCCTGCCGGAGCAACGGCGTGGACACCCTGGTGATCGGCGGGGGAGTGGCCGCCAACTCCCGGCTGCGGGTGATGGCCGAGCGGCGGGCGGCGGAGCGGGGGATCCGGGTCCGGGTGCCCCGGCCGCAGCTGTGCACGGACAACGGCGCGATGGTCGCGGCGCTCGGTTCGCATCTCGTCGCCTCGGGCGTCGCGGCCAGCCGGCTCGACCTGCCCGCCGACTCGGCGATGCCGCTGACCACGGTCAGCGTGTGAGGGAGGGGACGGCCGACGTGATCGTACGGATGTGGGAGGCGCGGGCGGAGTCGTACGGGGTGGCGGACCTGGTCACCTGGGTCTGCGACACCGCCCTGCCGGACTTCGACCACGACCCGCTGCACGTGTCCAGTGAGGTGTTCTCCTCCACCGACCACCGGGTCGTGGTCATCTCCAAGTGGCGCAGCAACCCTCGCCCGCTGCCCGACCCGCCGCCGATGCTGCTCGCCCGGCCACCGCACTCCTGGGACTTCACCCAGGTCGACCGCTGACGACTCAGACCTGCAGCGTGGGCGCGGGATTCGGTCGGTTTCGGAACGAGCGGTCGGTGCCGACCTGGAAGGACGGCACCCACTCCAGGCGGCCGTCGGCCTTGTGGACCACCGGCACCGATCCCACCATGGCGTAGGACTTGTTCCCGTCGACGATGTGCTCCCGCGCGCCGACACGGAAGACGAAGACGGTGTCGTTCTCCGTGATCTGCCGGTCGTCCAGACAGTAGGTGCCGAAGGGCCAGTCCGGCTCGGTCGCCCGTCGGACGACCTCACGGGCCTGCTCGTAGGTGACAGCCATGGGGCGGAATCCTATCCGGGCGGTTGGACGAACTCGGTCAGGCCGTTGGGCGTGGGGATGTCGTCGAGGCGCACGAAGGAGGTGTTCCCGCCCTGGTCGAAGTAGTCGGAGACCTCGCGGCCGGCGTTCTGGCCGTCAACGAAGCGGACCTTGCCGGCGACGTTCTCGACGTTGAACACGTGGGCACCCTGACCGTTGTTCCACTCGATGTACACGACACCTCGGGAGCCGGGCCCGAAGCCGTCGAACGCCTTCTCGATGTCGTCCCGGGTGCCGTCGACGAGGCTCCGTCCCCAGGTGTTCTCCACGTCCGCGAGCGGGCGTCCACGGAAGAGGTGGAACCGGTCGGGCAGGGCGGTCGCCTCGACGTCGACGCCCCGCCGGCGCAACTCGTACGCCTGCACGCAGTGCGTGCAGTTGGCCGAGTAGTGCGGGGTGCTGGTGTCGAACTTCGGGTTCACCCGGGCGAGGTCGTCGGCGATGCGCTTCTCCACCTTGCGCGCGGCCCGCTTCGCCCCGACCGTACGCACCATCTTGAGCAGCTTCTTCGCCCGGTCGAGGATCTGCCTGAGCAGGGTCTGCACCTGCTTGACGATCTGTTTGACCAGTTGCCGGCAGGCGAGCCGGGTGGCGGCGACGAAGGCCGGCACGGTGGCCGTGGACGCCCCGAAGGTGGCCACCGCGGCGGCGATCGCCATGGTCACCTGCACCAGCAGGATGATCAACTGAACGATGAACGCGATCTTCAGGGCGAGCGTCATGGCCGCGAAGACGATGAGGACGCTGCCGATGAGCTGGGCGGCGATCGCGTCCTCCAGCAGCCGCCGCCGGGGGCCGTCGTCGGCGTCCCACCAGCGTCCGAAGGCGTCGGCCGTGGTGCCGGAGTTGTGCTGGCGTACCGCGTCGGCGGCGGCGTCGGCGCGCCCGGCGGCGTTCTGTAACCGGGTGCCGAACGCCAACCACTGCTGGCCGGCGGCGAAGAGCAGTTCCTCGTCGGCCTCCGGCCACTCCAGGCCGACCCAGCCGAGCGGTTCGGTCAGCTCGGGAGGAAGCTCCAGGCCCACCGCTCAGCCGCCCAGTCGGCCGTGCAACGACCGGAACAGTTCCTCCGACCGTTGGTCGGCCTCGACCACCTGCCCGGCCCAGTCGGCCAGCCCCTCCGCCGCGCCGAGCAGCTGCTGCACGTGGGAGTCGTACGTCTGGAGGGCGTGCGACAGGACCTCGGTGTAGGCCGCGCCGAACAGGCTGCCCGGCTCGTCGGCGCCCCACGGGTTCCCGGACGTGACGGTGGCATCGAGGGCTCGGAGGCCGTCCTCCAGCTCCACCGCCGCCCCGGCGATCGCCTGGGCGGAGCCGGCCAGGACCGCGGGCTCGGTGTGCATCGGCTTCATCGTGCTCTCCCGTCAGTGTGTCCGGCCGAGCCGGTCGGCGATCTGCTGCGCGGTGGCGGTCAGGTCGTCCAACCTCCGCTGTGCGTTCGAGGAGACCTCGCGCAGCAGGGGGCCCAGCCCTTCCGGGAGGGTCACCGGGGCGGCGGTGAGCTGCTCCTGGAGGGCCGCCTGCACCTCGCCGCGGGCGGTGGTGAAGGCCTCGCGGATGGCCGCCGCCAGGTCGGCCGCCGGCAGCCGCAGGGAGCGCGGGTCGAGGTCGAGGTCGACGAGATCCCCGGTGCCGTCGACGGTCAGGTGCACCAGGCCGTCCGCCGCCGTGGCGGAGGCCCGGGTGGCGGAGAAGCGGCCGAGAAGGCCGTCCGGCCCGGCGTACTGGTCGGTCACCTGAACCTCGATCCCTGATCGACTGTGGAGCGTAGACGATTCACGTCCCGCCGCAGCCTAGCGGTGCGACGCTCCCTCGGATGTCCCGTCCGACGGCCGTCAGTTCGGCGTTTGCGGGGTGTTCCGCCGCGGTTCGTAACACCATGGGGAGAGGCCCGGGTGGCCGGTCGGCGGGGCGACGGGGACGTGACGGTGGAAGCTCTGGTCCTGATCGTGGTGCTGAGCCTCACCGTGATCGTCGGCACCACGATCGGTGGGCGGTACCGGGTGGCGCCTCCGGTCCTGCTGATCACGATGGGCGCGCTGCTGGCGCTGCTCCCGCCGCTGTCGCACGTCGTGCTCGACCCCGAGGTCGTGCTGCTGTTGTTCCTGCCGCCCATCCTCTACCGGGAGAGCCTGACCACCAGCCTGCGGGAGATCCGGGCCAACATTCTGGTGATCGCCCTGCTGGCGGTGGGCCTGGTGGGCGCCACCATGGTCGTGGTCGCCGTGGTCGGCATGCGGCTCGGCGTCGACCCGGCGGTGGCCTGGGTGCTCGGCGCGGTGCTCGCACCGACCGACGCCGCCGCCGTCGCCGGCCTGGCCAAGCGGATGCCCCGCCGCATCCTGACCACCCTGCGCGGGGAGAGCCTGATCAACGACGGTACCGCGCTGGTGCTGTTCGCCGTCGCGGTGGACCTGATCGTCACCGGTACCGAACCGACGCCGCTGGCGTTGGCCGAGCGGCTCGTCGGCGCCTCGGTCGGTGGTGTCGCCGCCGGTCTGCTGGTCGGCTGGTTGGTGATCCAGGTCCGGCGACGCCTGGACGATCCTATGCGGGAGGGCGCGTTGAGCGTGCTGACCCCGTTCGCCGCCTTCCTGCTCGCCGAGGTGGTCCACGCCAGCGGGGTCCTCGCGGTGGTGGTCGCGGGACTGGTGCTCGCCTACGCCGGTCCCCGGGTCATCCGGGCCCGCTCCCGGGTGGTGGCGTACGCCTTCTGGGACCTGTCCACGTTCCTGCTCAACGGCAGCCTGTTCGTGCTCCTCGGCATGCAGGTTCCGCGCGCCCTGCGCGGAGTCAGCAGCGTGACGACCGCCCGGGCGGTGATGATCGCGGTGGTGATCGCCGTGGTGGTGGTGGCGGTGCGGCTGGTCTGGATCCACGCGAGCACCTTCGCGGCCCGGGCCCTCCGGCCGTCGGCCCGGCACGACCCCGAACTTCGGCCGCGGGTGGCCACGGCGGCCGGGTGGGCCGGCTTCCGGGGTGCGGTGTCCCTCGCGGCGGCCCTCGCGGTGCCGAGGGTGACCTCCGGCGGCGACCCGGTCTTCGAGCACGACCTGATCGTCTTCGTGACGGTGCTGGTCATCGTGCTGGTCATGCTGGTGCAGGGCACCACGTTGCCGTTGGTCGTCCGGTGGGCCGGTCTGGTCGGTGACCAGCGGCGCGGTGACGAGGTGCGGCTGGCGCGCAGGCGGGCCGGCGAGGCCGGCCTGGCGGCGTTGCCCGGAATCGCTGACCGGCTGGGGGTGGAGCCCGACGCGGTGGATCGGTTGCGCGGCGACTACGCCGACCACCTCGACCGCACCCTGTCGGCGGACACCGACCAGGACGCCGAGGAGGCCGTCGAGCGGGACCGGCGGCTGCGGCTGGCCCTACTCGACCACAAGCGCCGCGAGCTGACCCGGCTGCGGGACGCCAACGAGATCGACGACATCGTCCTGCGCGAGGTGCAGGCCGCCCTGGACATCGAGGAGATCCGCCTGCTCGGTCCGGCGACCGGCGAGTAGCCGGAGGCGCGGCCGACCGGTCAGGGGCGCACCGGCACGGTCGCCGTCACCGTGGACTGGTCGATGTCGGAGATCCGCGCGGTGATGCGCAGCGTCCAGTCGCCGGGTACGGGAAGGCGCAGCGCCGCGCTGCCGTGGTGCGGCTCCGGTGCGTCGACGTCGACGGTGATCGGCTCGATGCCGGCGCCGGGCAGGGCCGCGGTGACGGTCCATTCGACGACCGGCTGCGGTACGGCCTCCGGGGTGTAGACGTAGGCGTGCAGGCTGTTCAGCTCACCGGCCCGGGCCGGGTAGACGTCGAACTGCACGGTCAGCAGGTCGGTGCTGAGCGAGCGGGCGACGCCCTCCCGGGTGGCCCGGGCGGCCTCCGTACCGGCGGTGCGTCCCGGCGGGGTCTGCACCAGCACCGCGGTGAGGGCCAGCACCACCGCGGTCGCCGCGAGTTCCGCGCCGGCCGCGCGGACCACCCATCGGGTACGGCCGGCGGCCACCCGCAGCCGGATCAGGCGCCGCTGGCCGGCGGCGACCACCAGGACCACGGCCAGCAGTGCCGCCTTCGCACCCAGCAGCCGCCCGTACGCGCTGTCCAGCAGCGCGGCCGGCCGGCCGAGTTCGATCGCCGCCTGGCCCAGCCCGGCGATGAGCAGCCAGCCCACCGCGACGGTGGCCCACCGCGACCAGACGGGCAGCACCCGGGCCAGTACCCGCTCGTGGGTCCGGCGCAGGAGGAACACGGTGAGGGTGAGCAGCCCGCCCAGCCAGACCGCCACCGCCGCGACGTGGATGGTGGCCAGGACGATGCTCACCGCCGGCAGCGGCGAGGCGACCGGGTGCCCGGCGAGCGGCCAGGTGGCGAACCCGGCCAGCCCCACCAGGGCCAGCAGGGCGGTGCGTCGACCGCCCGCGGTACCGCGTACCACGGCCGGCAGCAGGATCGCGGCGACGCCCACCAGCGCCAGCCGTACCACCAACACCGCAGCCGTGCCGCCGGTACCCACCGCGGCCAGGTCCTCCGGGGACAGCCGCCGGACCGGCGCGCCGACCGCCTGCGCCGCCTGTCCCACCCAGGTCGCGGCGGTGGCGACGGCGACCAGGCCGAGCCCCACCCGGGCCAGGACGAGCGCGCCGGAGCGGGAGCGCCGGCGGGGCCAGAGCGCGACCGCCAGCAGGGGCGGACCGACCGCCGCGACCAGTCCCAGGTAGCCGAGGTAGCGGGCCGCCGGCACCAGCGGCCCGCCCGGCGACCCGTCGGCGTCGGCGGGTCGCGGCGGGGTGGCCGACGGCGCCCCGGCGGAGTACGTGAAGCTGCCGGCGACCGGGTGGCCGTCGGCCGAGATCACCCGGTAGCTCACCAGGTAGGTGCCGAGCGGCCGGCCGGGTACCCGCAGCGCGATCCGCATCGTCGTCCCCCGGACGCGGGGGCCGCCGGTGTCGATCCGCTTGCCGTCGGGCGCGAGCACCTGGACCCGGCCCGGCACCGGCGACACGGGTTCGCTGAAGGTGACCAGCACCTCCCGCGGCGCGTACCCCAGCACCGCGTCGCGCTGCGGGGTGGTGGCGACCACCACGGCGTGCGCGGACGCCGGGCTCGCCGGGGCCAGGGTGCCGCAGAGCGCCGCCAGGACCAGCGCGAGCAGAACCGCCGCACGGGTACGTCCGTGCGGCGGTCGCGGTCTCGCCGGTGCGGTCACCGTCGACACGGAGTGCTCAGGTTCGACGGAGCATCCGCCAGGTGGCGACGCCCCCGGTGCCGATCGCGGCGAGGAAGACCAGCCAGACCAGGGTGCTGCTGACACTCATCCGCGGGCCGGTGTTGGCCGAGGCGGCGGCCAGCAGACCGTCCTGCCCCGGCGCCGGCAGCGCGGCCGGCGGCAGTTCCGCCCAGCGCACCAGGCCGGTGCTCTCCAACATGGTCATGTGGTCGTTGACGAACGTGTTGGCCGCCTCGGCGAGGTCGCGGATGACCGGGTTGCGGGTGCTGGCCCGAACCGCGCCGATGACCGGGAAGATCTTGCCGTGGGCGACCCGCAGCCGGGTCACGAAGATCTGGTCGAAGCGGGCGCCGGTGGCGTCCTTCATCTCCTTCAACCAGCCCTGCTGCTCGGGCGTCGGATCGGTCGGGATCGCCGCGCCGAGCTTGTTGGCCGCGTCCACGGTGATCCGGTCCAACTCCTCGTGCTGCTTGGCGATCTCCGCGCCGATCTCCCGCACGGTGGGGTTCTGGCCCTTCTCGGCGGCCATCTGCCCGGCCGGCATCTCCCACAGCCCGGCCAGCCGTACGCCGGCGAGCAGCGCCGCGTCGGCCGCGTTGAGCTGCTGGCCGACCGGGGCGGCGACGGCCACGCCGGGCAGCAGCCCCAGCCCGGCGGCGATCGTGACGAGCAGCACCGCGACGCGGGTCCGGTGTCCCTGCCGGCGACGGGGGGATCTGAGCGGTGCCATGTCTGCGGTGCCTCCTCGGGGCCGGACCGAACACGGGTGGCCCGGGCCGCCGCACCCACCGGCCGCCCGTCCGTCCAGAGGTACGGATTGAGTGCCGGATCAGTTCACTTCGGCGGCGCGGAAACCGCCGACGGGGTCAGCCGACGTCGAGCGGGTCGGCGAGCAGCCGCTCGAAGGCCAGTTCGGCCGCGCCGAGCAGGGGCGCGTCGTCGCCGAGCGTGGGGGTCCGCAGCCGGACGTGTTCCAGGCAGGCGGGCAGCGCGATCGAGTTGAGTCGACTGCGTACCTGGGCCGCCGCCGCGAGGTAGAGGTCACGCATGGTGCCGCCGAAGATGACCATCTCCGGGTTGAAGATGTTGACCAGGTTCGCCACGCCGAAGCCGAGCAGGTCGCCGGCCTTGCGTACCGCCGTCTGGGCCCGCGCGTCGCCCCGGTCGGCGGCGTCGAAGACGGCCAGCAGGGCTTCCCGGCCGCGTGCCTCGGCGCGACCGGCGGCGCTGAGCAGCCCGTACTCGCCGATCTCGGTCTCCCAGCACCCCCGGGAGCCGCACGCGCAGCGGTTGCCGTCGGGCACCACGACCATGTGCCCGACCTCGCCGCTGTAGCCGCCGTGCCCGGTCAGCCGCCGCCCGCCGGCGATGATGCCGGCACCGACGCCGACGTCGCCGTACAGGTAGATGACGTTGTCGCAGCCGGCCGCCGCGCCCCGGGCGTGCTCGGCGAACGCGGCGACGTCGGCGACGTTCCCGACCATCACCGGCACGTCCAGGCCCAGCTCCGCAACGAGCGCCGCGCCGATCGGCTCGTCCACCCAGCCGGTGGTGGGGCCGAGCCGGACCAGCCCGTCGTCGCGGCGGACCATGCCGCACACGGCGACGCCGGCACCGACGCAGATCGCGTCCGCCGGCACCGCCTGCCGCATCTCCTTGATCGCACCGGCCAGCAGCGGCGCGGCCTCGGCCGCGGTGAGCCCCGGCGGGCGGTCCAGCTCCCGGCGGTCGAGTACCACACCGCCCAGGCCTACCCGGGCGACCCGCAGCCGGTCCACCTCGATGCTGTACGCGTACGCGTGCACCCGGGCCGACTCGGGCCGGACGACCAGTGACGGTCGTCCGGCCCGGCCGGTCTCCTTCGGCGCCCCCTCGCTCACCAGTCCGGCCGCGGCGAGGTCGGTGGTGAGTGCGCCGATGGTGCTCCGGTTCAACCCCAGCGTGGTGGTGAGTTCCGCCCGTGAGGTGGCCCCGTGCACGTGCACGTGGCGCAGCAGGGCACCCAGGTTCTGCCGACGGATCTCGTCCTGGCTGGGTCCTGCGCGCATGGGTGGTTACTTCCGTGAAGCGGGGTCAGCGGGTACCGGTTGACGCGGAGCGCCGTCGGGACAGCGCGTCCACACCGGCGGCGAGCAGCAGCACCAGGCCGGTCAGCACGTACTTGACGCCCGAGCTGTACCCCATCAGTCCCATTCCGTTGATGATCACCGCAACCACCGCGCCGCCGAGGACGGCGTCGATGACCCGGCCCTTGCCGCCGAAGAGGCTGGTGCCGCCGATGACCGCCGCGCCGACCGCGTAGAGCAGCACGTTACTGCCACCGGTGTTGGGGTCCACCGACCTGTCCCGGCTGGCCGCGATGATGCCGCCGACCGCCGCCATCGCGGAGCAGATGACGAACGCGGAGATGCGGATCTTGTCCACGTTGATGCCGGCCCGGCGGGCCGCCTCGCGGTTGCCGCCGACGGCGTACAGGTGGCGTCCGTACGCGGTGCGGCTGAGCACGAAGGTCCACAGGACCAGCAGCACGGCGAGGATCGGGACCACGATCGGCATGCCCTTGTTGGAGCTGATCAGCGGGTTGATGCTGCGCTCCTGGTTGAGCACGTACACCGCGATGCCCAGGATGACCGCCAGCGCGGCGATCCGGCCGAAGACCACCAGGATCGGGTCGGTGACCAGGCCCCGGGACGTCCGGTTGCGGTGGCGCAGCAACTGCACGGCGGCGTACCCGCCGACGGCGACCGCGAACAGCACCCAGCCGAGCAGCGGCGAGACCCACCGGTTCTCGATCGCGATGATCGTCTCGTCGCGGATCGAGATGTTGGTGCCCTCCTCCATCAGGAGCAGCACCACGCCCTGGAAGGCGAGGAAGCCGGCCAGGGTGACCACGAAGGACGGGATGCCGACCTTGGCGACCAGCACGCCGAGGGTGAGGCCGATGACCATGCCGGTGGCCAGCGCGGCGGCCACCGCGACGTACCAGGGGTAGCCGAGCACGGTCGCCACGTTGGCCAGGATCGCCGCGCAGACGCCGCTGGCGAAGCCGGCGGAGAGGTCGATCTCGCCGAGCAGCAGGACGAAGATCAGGCCCATCGCGATGGCGGTGACCGCCGCGCCCTGGGTGAACAGGTTGGCGAAGTTCGCCGCCGAGAAGAAGACCGGCCGGACGATCGCGAAGACGACGCACAGGACGACCAGGCCGGTGACGGCCGGCAGGGAACCGAGGTCGCCGCCGCGTACCCGGCCCAGGTAGTTGCGGACGTGACTGCCCACGGTGGGCGCCGGGGTCACCCCGGCCGGCCCGTCCTTACGGACGGTGGTGGTGGTGGTCATCGGACGGCTCCCGGGGTGCTCGCGGCGGGCTCGCCGCCGTTGTCGGTCTGCCCCTTGCCCGCACCGAGGCCGAGCGCGCCGGACCGGCCGGCGGTGATCAGCTCGACCACCTGGGCGTGGGTGATGTCGGTGGTCTTCACCTGGGCGACCATCTGGCCGAGGTAGAGCGCGGCGATCCGGTCGGAGACGGCGAAGACGTCGTTCATGTTGTGCGAGATGAGCACCACCGCGAGACCGTTGTCGGCCAACCGGCGGACGAGTTCGAGCACCTGCGCGGTCTGCGCGACGCCGAGGGCGGCGGTGGGCTCGTCGAGGATCACCAGCTTGCTGTTCCAGAGCACCGCCTTGGCGATGGCGACGGTCTGCCGCTGGCCACCGGAGAGGCTGGACACGTGCTGGCGCAGCGACTTGACGGTCCGCACGGAGAGCCCGGCGAGGGTCTCCGCGGCCATCTGCTCCATGGTCGGCTCGTCGAGCACCAGCCCGCTGCGCTTCTCCCGGCCGAGGAACATGTTCTGCACGATGTCGAGGTTGTCGCAGAGCGCGAGGTCCTGGTAGACGACCTCGATGCCCAGGGCGGCGGCGTCCCGCGGGCTGGTGATGCTCACCGGCGTGCCAGCGAAGACGAACTCCCCGGAGTCGGTGGGGTAGATGCCGCTGATGCACTTGACCAGCGTGGACTTGCCGGCGCCGTTGTCGCCGACCAGTGCGGTCACCTCGCCGGGATAGGCGGTGAGGGCGACGTCGCGCAGGACCTGGACGGGACCGAAGCTCTTGTCGATCCCGCGCAGCTCCAGCAGGGGGGTCGCGGACACGGGTGTCTCCTTACGCGCTCAGGGAGGGTCTCGGGGCCCGTCCGTCGGCGGCCGGCCGCCCGGCACGGGGTTGTCCCGTGCCGGGCGGCCGTACCACGGCGGGGTTCAGCTGATGCCGGCGGCGGCGCAGAGCTGGACGTACGCCCCGGTGCAGACCTCGTCCTTGGTGACGAAGCCGTCGGCGATGACGTCCTTGACGTTCTCCTTGTAGATCGCCTTCGGGGTGAGCAGCACGGAGGCGACGTCCTTGCCCGACTCCGGGTCCTTGACCGTCTGGCCGGTGTCCTTGCGCTCGCCCTTGGCCAGCGCTATGGCCAGGTCGGAGGCGGCCTTGGCCTCCTCGCGGATGGCCTTGTAGACGGTCATGCACTGGTCACCGGCGAGGATGTTCTGCAGGCCCTGCGGGGTCGCGTCCTGACCGGTCACCGGCACCTTGCCGTTGAGCTTGTTCTTCTTGAGCACCGAGATGGCCGCGTTGCCGAGGCCGTCGTTGGCGGCGAGGACGCCGTCGATCTTGCCCTTCTGCGCGGTCAGCATCTGCTCGAAGATGACGCCGGCCTGCGCGTTGTCCCAGTCCGGAACGGCCTGGTCCGGTCCCTTGACGTACTCGTTGGCGTCGAACTTCGGCTTGAGGACCGAGTCGTAGCCGTTCTTGAACAGGGTGGCGTTGTTGTCGGTCGGGGAGCCGTTCAGGTAGGCCACGACCGGGTTCTTGGCGCCCTTGTCGGTCAGGCACTTGCTCAGGCCCTCGCCCTGGAGCTTGCCGACGGCCTCGTTGTCGAAGCTGACGTAGTACTCGGCGCCGCCGCCGAGGGTGAGCCGGTCGTAGTCGATCGTGGCGACACCCTGGGACTTCGCCTTCTCCAGCACGGCCTTGCCGGTGCCGGAGTCCAGGTTGACGATCATCAGGGCGGTCGCCCCGTTGGTGATCATCTGGTCGGCGATGGTGGAGAACTGCGACTTGTCGCCCTGGGCGTTCTGGATGTCGTACTGGACGCCGGCGGCCTTGAACGCCTCCTCCAGGAACTTGCGGTCCGCGCCCTCCCAGCGGGCGGAGGACTTGCTGTCCGGAAGGATCACGCCGATCTTCGGAGTCTTCTGAGCGCCGCCGGCCTGGTCGCCGTCGCCGGAGTTGTCGCCACAGGCCGCCATGCTGCCGGTGGCCAGCAGGCCCACGGCGGCGACGGCGAGGAAGCCCTTGCGCATGTGCAGGGTCCTTTCAGAGGGTGAAGGGTGGGGGATGGTGTTCTTTTGTTGTGCCCGGCAACGTATTCCCCGGCGCACGTTGCACACAAGAGCGTCGAGGTCATGAGTTTGTTGGCGGCGGTAACAATTCAGCAACGTGCCCGACGCCTCCCCTTCACCGCCCGGGAAGCGCTCTCTTCCGGAGCGCCCGTCGATCTTGGGCGACCCCGCGTTCTCGCCTCCGCTCGCCAGGGGGTTGGGGTTTCTCCGGTCTCGCGCGCGTCTCCGCTCCATGGGCCGTCACCCGAGTGCGCCGTTCCGGATGGTGGTGGCGTTGTCCACCTGGTGGACCTCGACACCGAGATCAACTCGACGTCATTGAGGTCGGGGTGTCCGGCCGGCGTAGATACCCCAACTTCACTGATCGCGTGTTGGTCTTGGCGGCGGGAGGACCTGGGCCGCGGCCGGGAGAGGCCGGGATGTGTCCGGGGCCGGGACGGGTCAGGGTGCGGCGAGGGGGGCGGTGGCGGCCGCGGTGAGCTTCACCAGGTCCCCGGGGGACAGTTCCAGTTGAAGGCCGCGGCGGCCGGCCGAGACGTACACCGTCTCGTGTCGCAGCGCCGACTCGTCGACCACCGTCGGAAGGCGCTTGCGCTGGCCGAGCGGACTGATGCCACCCCGTACGTAGCCGGTGGCCCGCTCGGCGACCACCCGGTCGGCCATCGTGGCCCGCTTGCCGCCCAGGGCCGCCGCGAGAGCCTTGAGGTCCAGCTCGCCGGTCACCGGCACGACCGCCACCGCGAGCGCCCCGTCGACCTCGGCGACCAACGACTTGAACACCCGCTCCGGCGGCGCACCCAGGGCCGCCGCGACCAGCGCGCCGTAGTTCGGCGCGTCCGGCGACACGGCGTAGGGATGGGTACGGTACGCCACCTTCCGTTTCGCCAGCAGCGCCGTCGCCGGAGTGCCCTGTCCCGCCACGCCCGTCAACCTAACCGTCGACCGGACGGCAGACCAGCACCGTCGGCGCTCCCGCCACCCGGGTCAGCACCAGGCTCGCCGCGCCGGTGCCGGACAGTCTCAGGTCGCGGCGCAGTTTCTCCGGTTCCAGCGCCGAGCCGCGCTTGAGGATCTCCACCCGGCCGACCCCGCGCTCGCGCAGCAGTGCGCGCAGTCGCTTGAGCGAGAACGCCAGCACGTCGGTGATCTCCAGGCAGCGCGCGAACGGCGTCGCGGTCGGGGTGTCCGCGTACAGGTAGGCGATGCTCGGGTCGGCGATCGTCGCGCCCAGCTGGTCGGCCAGCTCGGCCACCAGGTGTGCGCGTACCACCGCCGGGTCCGGGTCGTACAGGTAGCGCCGCACCGGCCCTACCGTGGCCTCGACGTCACCGGAGCCGGTCAGCTGATAACAGGGGGCCCTTCCTCTACCGGAGGCGTTAAGAAGGGGCCCTTCCTTCAGCACGGTGGCGCGGCGGGGGACTTCGGCCAGCGGGCCGCACCACAGTGCGGCCTCGACCAGGTCACCGTCCACGCTCACCCACTCCGCCTCGGCGCCGGCCGGGATCAACGCGTGGTCCAACCCGGGGGCCACCTTGACCACCGTGCGCGGCACCCGTTCAGCCAGCGCGGTGACGAAATCCCACGGCGGTGAGTAGGAGTTCGGGTCGAAGATCCGCCGGCCGGATCCCGCCCTGCGCCGTGCCGGGTCGCAGAACACCCCGTCGACCGTGGACAGGTCGAACGCGGTGGCGTCGCCACATTCGACGGTGAACACCTCGGCCAGCCCGGCCGCCTCGGCGTTCGCGGCGGCCAGCGCGGCGGTCAGCGGGTCGGCCTCCACCCCGTGGACCCGGATGCCGGCACGCGCGGCGGCGAGCGCGTCCGCGCCGAGGCCGCATCCCAGGTCGGCGAGTCGGGTGACGCCGGCGGCGTGCAGCCGGGCCGCGCGCCGGGCCGCGACGACGCCCCGGGTGGCCTGCTCCAGGCCGGCCCGGGTGAGGAACATGCCGGCCGCCGCCGGGCCGAACTTGCCGACCGCGCGACGGCGCAGCTCCGTCTGGGTGAGCGCCGCCGCGCCGAGCCCGGCGGGCACGCCGGCCGAGCGGAGCGCCGCCGCCGCCGTCAGCGGGTCGCCGCCGGCCACCCGCGCCGCCGCGTCCAGCACCGCCGACCCCTCGGGGGTACGCAGCGCCGCCAGTTGTTCCAGGTCCACCCGCCCATTGTCCGACCCCGGTCCGGCCGACCGGCCGGCGGTGTCAGCCAGTGTCGGCGGGCTGGTGGGGCGCGGGTGTCGGCGGAGGCGGCGGGGTCAGCGGTCGGCGGGGACGGCGGCGACGAAGGCCCGCCAGCCGGCCGGGGTGAAGGTCAGTGCCGGTCCGGTCGGGTCCTTGCTGTCCCGGACGGCGACCACGCCGGGCAGGTTGTCGGCGACCTCGACGCAGGCCCCGCCGTTTTGGTTGCTTCGGGTGGACTTGCGCCAGGCGGCGTGGGTCAGGTCCATGTCTTCGCCACTTCCTCGATCAGGCGGGCGGACTGCCGGCGCGGCAGCGCCTCACCGGCCACAGTCTCCCAGCGCCGTCCGAGGGTGGCAAGGTCGTTCGGGCCGTCCACGGTGTGCCCGCGGAGCTGGTTGTCCAGGTGGGCCACCTCGGTGCCGTCGGCGAGCCGGGCCAGGACGAACGGCCCGGCGAGCCCGACGTGCCACGGTGTCTCGGCCGGGACGATCCGCACCTGCACGTGCGGCGTGCCGCCGATGGTCAGCAGGTGCTCCAGTTGCTCCCGCATGGTGGCCCGGTCGCCGACCTGGCGGCGCAGCGCCTGCTCGTCCAGCACGGCGACTAGCTGCGGCGGCTCGTCCCGGGTCAGCACCGCCTGCCGGGCCATCCGGGCCAGCACCCGCTTGTCGACCTCGTCGTCGGTCAGCAACGGGCCGGCCCGGAGCATCGCCCGGGCGTACGTCTCGGTCTGGAGCAGCCCGGGGATCACCGTCGGGTCGTACCAGCGCAGGGCGGTGGCCTCCCGCTCCACCTCCTCCCACGGGCGGAACCAGTCCGGTGCCGCGTGCAGCCGGATCAGCTCCAGCAGGCTGACGAAGAGCCCGCCGGTCTCCAGCACCGTGTCGACCCGGCCCAGGTAGTCGGGGTTGAGGTGGTGGTGGCCGAGCTCGACGGCACTCACCGCCGACGAGGAATAGTTGATCAGACGGCCCAGCTCCTCCTGGCTGAGGCCGCGGGTCTGCCGGGCCCGGCGCAGCTGGTCGCGCAGGAACCCCAGGGTCGGTATGTCGATCATCCGCTCGCCCTCCGTCGTCCGGTCGATGCCGGAACGTAGTGGCGTGCTCGCGCGCTCCGGAAGTGAATGCCGGCGTGTCGCGGTGAACAGTGGCGGAGAAGTGGCGGACGAGTGGCGACACGGAGGGTTGGCGGCTGGCACTCTCCTTGACGGAGTGCTAGCCGAGGAATAACCTGCGATTAGCACTCTCACCCTGAGGGTGCCAACTTCCGGGCCCTCGTGTCCGGTGGTTGAACGCCAGGCGGACCGGCACCCGCGACGACGGCCCCGCCCGGTGGCATGTGGCAGATTGACGCCGGCCGGCCCCGGTCGGCCGGTAACGAAACCAGTACCCCAGGAGGGTATGCCCGTGACTACCGCGACCAAGGTTGCGATCAAGCCGCTCGAGGACCGGATCGTGGTCCAGGCGAACGAGGCTGAGACCACCACGGCGTCGGGCATCGTGATCCCCGACACCGCCAAGGAGAAGCCGCAGGAGGGCACCGTCCTCGCTGTCGGCCCGGGCCGGATCGACGACAAGGGCAACCGCGTGCCGATCGACGTGAAGGTCGGCGACACCGTCCTCTACTCGAAGTACGGCGGCACCGAGGTCAAGTACGCCGGCGAGGAGTACCTGGTGCTCTCCGCCCGCGACGTCCTCGCGGTCATCGAGAAGTAACCAACCGATCAGTGTCGTTGCCCCGGTCCGGCTCGCCGGGCCGGGGCAACGTCGCTTCGAAGGGACATCCATGGCGAAGATCCTGAGCTTTTCGGACGACGCCCGGCACCTGCTCGAGCACGGTGTCAACGCCCTCGCGGACGCGGTCAAGGTCACCCTCGGACCGCGCGGGCGCAACGTCGTCCTGGACAAGAAGTTCGGTGTGCCCACGATCACCAACGACGGCGTGACCATCGCCAAGGAGATCGAGCTCACCAACCCGTACGAGAACCTCGGCGCGCAGCTGGTCAAGGAGGTGGCGACCAAGACCAACGACGTGGCCGGGGACGGCACCACCACCGCTACCGTGCTCGCCCAGGCGATGGTCCGCGAGGGCCTGCGCAACGTGACCGCCGGTACCAACCCGGCGGGCATCAAGCGGGGCATCGACGCCGCCGCGGCCAAGGTTTCCGAGGCGCTGCTCGGCAAGGCCGTCGAGGTCTCCGACAAGGAGTCGATCGCGCACGTGGCGACGATCTCCGCGCAGGACGCCACGATCGGCGAGCTGATCGCCGAGGCGATGGAGCGGGTCGGCCGCGACGGTGTCATCACCGTCGAGGAGGGCTCGATGCTCACCACCGAGCTGGACGTCACCGAAGGTCTCCAGTTCGACAAGGGCTTCATCTCGCCGAACTTCGTCACCGACGTGGAGGGGCAGGAGGCGGTCCTCGAAGACCCGTACATCCTGATCACCACGCAGAAGATCTCGGCGATCGAGGAGCTGCTGCCGCTGCTGGAGAAGGTCCTCCAGAACAGCAAGCCGCTGCTGATCATCGCCGAGGACGTCGAGGGTCAGGCGCTGTCCACCCTGGTGGTCAACGCGCTGCGCAAGACCATCAAGGTCTGCGCGGTCAAGGCGCCCGGCTTCGGCGACCGCCGCAAGGCGATGCTCCAGGACATGGCGATCCTGACCGGTGCCGAGCTGGTCGCCCCGGAGCTGGGCTACAAGCTGGACCAGGTCGGCCTGGAGGTGCTCGGCACCGCCCGGCGCGTCGTGGTCGACAAGGAGACCACCACGGTCGTCGACGGGGGCGGCCAGTCCGCCGACGTCACCGACCGGGTCTCCCAGATCCGCAAGGAGATCGAGGCCTCGGACTCCGAGTGGGACCGGGAGAAGCTCGCCGAGCGGCTGGCCAAGCTCTCCGGCGGCATCGCCGTCATCAAGGTGGGCGCGGCGACCGAGGTCGAGATGAAGGAGCGCAAGCACCGCATCGAGGACGCCATCGCCGCGACCAAGGCCGCGGTCGAGGAGGGCACGGTGCCCGGTGGCGGTGCCGCCCTGGCCCAGATCCTGCCGGTGCTCGACGACGACCTCGGCTTCACCGGTGACGAGAAGGTGGGTGTCTCGATCGTGCGCAAGGCGCTGGTCGAGCCGCTGCGCTGGATCGCCCAGAACGCCGGCCACGACGGCTACGTGGTGGTGCAGAAGGTCGTCGAGAGCCCGTGGGGCACCGGTCTCAACGCGGCCACCGACGAGTACGTCGACCTGGCCAAGGCCGGCATCCTCGACCCGGTGAAGGTGACCCGCAACGCGGTCTCCAACGCCGCGTCGATCGCCGGGCTGCTGCTCACCACCGAGAGCCTGGTGGTGGAGAAGCCGGAGCAGGCCGAGCCGGCCGCCGCGGGTGGTCACGGCCACTCGCACGGGCACGGCCACCAGCACGGCCCGGGTTTCTGACCCCTGCCGTACGCCCGACCGGGGCGCACCGTCCTCACCGACGGTGCGCCCCGCCGCGTTCCGGCGGTGGTGGTTACGGAACGCTGACGTCGCTGGCCGATCGCCACGCCGATCGGAAAGACTGGTCCGATGAGCAGTACGACGCCCCGGTACGCCGCCCTGGCCGGACTCACCGCCGCCGCCGTGGCGATCGGCTCCGCCGAACTGGTGGCGGTGGCGACCGGTCCCCGTTCGGCGCCGCTGGTCGCCGTCGGTGGACTGGTCGTGGACACGGTTCCCGAGCCGCTCAAGCAGTTCGGCATCGCGCTCTTCGGCACGTACGACAAGATCGCCCTGCTGGTGGGGACGGCGCTGCTGCTCGGCGCGTTCGCCGCCCTGCTCGGTGTCCTGGCGTTGCGCCGGTTGTGGGTGGGCCTGGCCGGCATCGCCGCCTTCGCCGCGCTCGGCGTGGCCGCCGCCCTGACCCGCGCCGGCGCGGACGCCTTCGACGCCCTACCCGCCCTGGTCGGCGCCGGCCTGGGCGCGCTGGTGCTCTGGGCCTTCGTCGCCGGTCCCCTGGAGCTGAACCCCTGGCCCTGGACCTCGCCGACCCCCGCCGCACCCGCGCCCGCCGAGCCCGCGCCCGTCGAGCCCGCTCCCGAGCCCGCCGCTCCCGGGCCCGCCGCGGCACCGCGGGTCACCGACCCGGAGTCGCGGCGGCGGTTCCTCACCTCGACCGCGGTGCTGCTCGGGGCGGCCGGTGCGGTGGGTCTGGGTGGCCGGTGGCTGGCCGGCCGGCGGGGCGTCTCGGCGGCCCGGACCGCCGTGGCCCTGCCCACCCCGTCGTCGGCCGCGTCGCCGGTGCCGGCGGCGGCCGACCTGAAGGTCTCCCAGTTGGCGCCGTACGTGACGCCGAACTCCGACTTCTACCGCATCGACACCGCCCTGGTGGTGCCGCAGGTCGACCCGGCCACCTGGGAGCTGCGGATCCACGGCCGGGTGCGCAACCCGATCACGCTCAGCTTCGACGACCTGCTGGCGCGGCCGATGGTGGAGCGGCACATCACGCTGGCCTGCGTGTCCAACGAGGTGGGCGGTGACCTGATCGGCAACGCCCGCTGGTTGGGCGTGCCGATCCGCGAGCTGCTCGCCGAGGCGGAGCCGGAGGAGGGCGCCGACCAGGTGGTCGGGCGGTCCGTCGACGGGTGGACCTGCGGTACCCCGACCGCGGTGCTGCGCGACGGCCGGGACGCGCTGCTGGCGGTGGGCATGAACGGCGAGCCGCTGCCGGTCGAGCACGGTTTCCCGGTGCGGATGGTGGTGCCGGGCCTCTACGGCTACGTGTCCGCCTGCAAGTGGGTCACCGAGCTGGAGCTGACCAGCTTCGCGGACTTCGACGCGTACTGGGTTCCGCGCGGTTGGTCCGCCCAGGGACCGATCAAGACGCAGTCACGGATCGACACCCCCCGCCGCCGCAACCGCCTGACCGCCGGCCCGGTCACCGTGGCGGGCGTGGCGTGGGCCCAGCAGCGCGGCATCCGCCGGGTGGAGGTACGCGTCGACGACGGCCCCTGGCAGGAGGCCACCCTGGCCGCCGCGGTGTCGGTGGACACCTGGGTGCAGTGGTCCTGGCGCTGGGAGGCGACACCCGGTGACCACACCCTCCAGGTGCGGGCGACCGACTCGACCGGTGAGACGCAGACCGCGCGGCGTACCGCGGTCGCCCCGGACGGCGCCACCGGTTGGCACACCGTCAACGTGTCCGTCGACTGACCGCCTCCCGGGGCGGCTCGGGCCCGGCTCGGGGGCGGTCGACTCCTGATCCGGCCCGGGGCGGCGCCGCGCCGCTCCTGAGCCGACCGGTGTGGTACGCCGATCCGTGCGGTGCGCCGATTCTGGATCCGGACGGCATGACGTGGGATCGCCTTATTTCTGTGAGACATATTTATTTCAGAGAGACATGAAGCGATCGCGTCTGGTATCCCTCGGCGTGAGGCGGCACCCCCGCATGACTGGGGCGACCCCGGTCGCGCACGGCGGTGGCGGGCACGGCGGTGGCGGGCACGGCGGTGCTGTGGGAAGGCAGTGGTGGGACGACGGCGCCGCGCCCCGATGGGGCGCGGCGCCGGTGAATGTCTTCGGGAAGAGGTTAGGCGACCTTGCGCTGATCCGGGACGGACTTGCGCTGGTCCGGGACGGTCGACTTGTGCGGGCGGCCCAGGCGGGCCTCCAGGCGCGCCACGTCGACCCGGCTCTGCCGGCGATCGGCGACGTCCTCCCAGCCCAGGGCCAGCAGACGAAGCCGCTCGGACTCGCTGAAGCCACCCCAGACGCCGTACGGCTCGCGTACGGCGAGGGCGTGCGCGGCGCACTCGGCCCGCACCGGGCAGGCCCGGCAGACCGACTTGGCACCGGACTCCCGCCGTAGCCGGGACGAGCCCCGCTCGCCGTCGGGGTGGAAGAACTGAGCGCTGTCGCGACCCCGGCAGGCACCGAGACGCTGCCAGTCCCAGAGATCGACGATGGGTCCGGGCAGCCTACGTACGTTCGACATCAGCACCCCTCCTTCCGCGCGGCACCGCGGAGATCATGTGAACCGGCGTCCGGGCGGCGGTCCGCGCAGGCGCGCCGTTTCCGGCCTGAGACCCTCGGTACCCCCGGGATTCGGCACTCACACGTCTGTGATCGAAAACCTCGAACAAATCGCGGCATATGCCCCAGATGTCGGAAAAGTTCGAAGGATTGCTCCGAACCTCCTCCCGAGCGCACCCGACCATGGTCTGCTCGTTGGCGGAGAGGAGACCCACTGTGCGTACGGTTCTCGTGTGCGTTCGGACCCCATTGGCGGCGCAGCACCTTACCTCCGCCGCGGCGCGGCTGGGGCTGTCCGCGGTCGTACGGACGGCCGTCTCCGATCCGGAGGTGATGCTGCGACTGGCCGAGCGCCCGGCCGACGTGGTGCTCGCCGACACGGCCCTCACCCGGCCGGACAGCGCCGGCTTCGTCCGGCGGGTGCTCGCCCGCGCGCCGCAGGCCGCCGTGGTGCTGCTCGGCACCGAGGAGTCCGAGGCGGCCGCGGCCACCATCAACGCCGGCGCCCGGGGCCTCATCCAGGGCGCCGACCACGACCTGACCAGCGCGGTCGCCAAGGCGCTGCTGCTGCTGTCCTCGCCGGGCCGGGCCAACCGCCCCCGGATCACCGACCCGGCGCGGGACACCGCGACGGTCGGCGGCGCGGCCCGCGCCACGCCGCCGAAGCGGTCGTCGGCCGAGTCGACGTCCTGGTCGGCGGGCCCCGCCGACGGCGGGGGCGGCATCCCGGCGGTGGTGCCGGTGCAGCGGGGCGACGACCCGGCCGACCCGGCGGGCGAGCCCGAACCGGCGACGGGCGGGACCCGGACCGCGGCCGCCGGGCGCACCGGTCGCGCCGCGGTGGGGCTCACCGAGCGGGAGTTGCAGGTACTGCTCGGCATGGCCGAGGGCAAGAGCAACGCCGAGATCGGTCGCGAGTTGTTCGTGTCGGAGGACACCGTCAAGACCCACGCCCGACGGCTCTTCCGCAAGCTCGGCGCACGCGACCGGGCGCACGCGGTCGCCGCCGGCTTCCGGGCCGGTCTGGTCGCCTGAACGCCGCCGCCCGCGGAGCGACCCGAGGCGGGTCAGCGACCGCGCTCGCCGGGCTCCTCGTCGGCGTTCTCGGTCAGCGTGTCGTGCACCCCGTCGGCGTAGCCGCGCGCGTAGTCCCAGGTGACGTAGTGGTCCGGGTCCGGGTCGTACGCCGGTTCGTGCACCCGGGGGCGGCCGGAGCTGAGCAGGTGCCGCAGGTTGCCCCGGAGCAGGTCCCAGTCGAAGTAGTGCGGCTCGCGGCAGTCCTCGCAGTCGATGACCAGTCCACGTACGCCGATCGGGGCCAGCAGCGCCTGGTAGATCTCCAGGTCGGCCAGGTCCTCCAGCACGTCCTGCCGCTCGACGTCGGTCAACGGGTCGAGGGGTTCGTCGCCGGGATCGTGCAGCCCCGCCGATGGGTCGGCGGGGTCGCCGTTGAACGGGTCGATGGGCTCGTCGTGCACCCCCTCACCGTAGACCCAACGCCTCACCGACGCCTGCCCGGTGACCTGCCCCGCCACCGGCGGGAGGCGGGAGGGCCACTGGGTACGATGGGACGACGCGCCGTAGGCCGGCGCGTTCCGGTGCCCGCCGCGCCACCTCGCTGAAGCCCGACCGAGCAGCTCAGGGGAGCAATAGTGGAAATTTCGCCCAGCACCGATCTTCCGGCCGGCGTCGACAACGGCGAGCTGGGCGGCCACCTGCCGGAGCTGCCCGCCGGCTCGGCCCGGGTGGTGCCCCTCGGTCTGACCTTCGACGACGTGCTGCTCCAGCCGGGCGAGTCGGACGTCGTCCCCAGCCGGGTCAACACCCGGACGAAGCTGACCCGCAACGTGGAGCTGTCCATCCCGCTGCTGTCCAGCGCGATGGACACCGTGACCGAGGCCCGGATGGCGATCGCCATGGCCCGCCAGGGCGGCATCGGCGTCCTGCACCGCAACCTCTCCGCGGAGGACCAGGCGCTCCAGGTCGACCTGGTCAAGCGTTCCGAGTCCGGCATGATCACCAATCCGGTGACGGCCAGCCCCGAGGACACCCTCCGCGAGGTCGACGAGCTGTGCGGGCGGTACCGCATCTCCGGCGTGCCGGTGGTCGACCGGGACGGCCAACTGGTCGGCATCGTCACCAACCGCGACATGCGGTTCGTCTCCGACCCGGCCACCCCGGTCCACTCGATCATGACCCGGACGCCGCTGGTCACCGCCCCGGTCGGGGTCAGCAAGGACGACGCGCTGGCGCTGCTGCGCCAGCACAAGGTCGAGAAGCTGCCGATCGTGGACGACTCGGGCCGGCTGCGCGGGTTGATCACGGTGAAGGACTTCACCAAGAGTGAGCAGTACCCGGACGCCAGCAAGGACGACGCCGGCCGGCTCCGGGTCGCCGCCGCCATCGGGGTGGGCGAGGACGCCTACAAGCGGGCTCGATCCCTGGTCGACGCGGGCGTCGACGTGCTGATCGTGGACACCGCGCACGGCCACCAGCGGGCCGTGCTGGAGATGGTCCGCCGGCTCAAGAAGGACGTGACGGTCGACGTCGTCGGCGGCAACGTGGCCACCTACGCCGGCGCGAAGGCACTGGTCGACGCCGGTGCCGACGGCGTCAAGGTGGGCGTGGGGCCGGGTGCCATCTGCACCACCCGGATCGTCGCCGGGGTCGGCGTGCCGCAGGTGACCGCGATCATGGAGGCGGCCCGGGCCGCCCGCCCGGCCGGCGTGCCGGTGATCGGCGACGGTGGCATCCAATACTCGGGCGACATCGCGAAGGCCCTGGTGGCCGGTGCCGACACGGTGATGCTCGGCAGTCTGCTGGCCGGTTGCGAGGAGAGCCCCGGCGAGCTGATCTTCGTCAACGGCAAGCAGTACAAGGCGTACCGCGGCATGGGTTCGCTCGGCGCGATGCAGTCCCGGGGCCAGGCCAAGTCGTACAGCAAGGACCGCTACTTCCAGCAGGACGTGCTCAGCGACGACAAGCTGGTCCCGGAGGGCGTGGAGGGTCAGGTGCCCTACCGGGGGCCGCTGTCCCGGGTGGCCCACCAGCTGGTCGGCGGGCTGCGCCTGGCGATGGGGTACGCCGGTGCGGAGAACATCCCCGACCTGCACCACCGGGGCCAGCTGATCCGGATCACCGCGGCCGGGCTCAAGGAGAGCCACCCGCACGACATCCAGATGACCGTCGAGGCGCCCAACTACCACACCCGCTGACCCCACCACCCCCAACCACCTGGAGTCCCCCATGCGTGACGTGGTCGAGATCGGGCTGGGCAAGACCGCGCAGCGCGGTTACCACCTGGACGACATCGCCATCGTGCCGAGCCGCCGCACCCGGGACGTCGACGACGTCTCCACCGGCTGGCAGCTCGACGCGTACCAGTTCGGCATCCCGTGCGTCGGCCACCCGTCGGACGCGACGATGAGCCCGGGTTCGGCGGTGCGGCTCGGTCAGCTCGGCGGGCTGGGCGTGCTCAACGTCGAGGGTCTGTGGACCCGCTACGAGAACCCGACGAAGGTGCTGGAGGAGCTGGCCGGGCTGGGCGAGGACGCCCGCGCGACCAAGCGCCTCCAGGAGGTGTACGCCGAGCCGATCCGCCCCGACCTGATCGCCGAGCGGGTGCGCGAGCTGCGTGCCGGCGGCGGCACCGTGGCGGTGCGGGTGTCCCCGCAGCACACCCTGACGCTGGCCCCGGTGATCCTGGACGCCGGTGTGGACATCCTGGTCATCCAGGGCACCATCGTCTCCGCCGAGCACGTCTCGACCACCGACGAGCCGCTGAACCTCAAGGAGTTCATCGCCGACCTCGACCTGCCGGTCATCGTCGGCGGCTGCACCGACTACAAGACCGCGCTGCACCTGATGCGGACCGGCGCGGCGGGCGTCATCGTCGGCATCGGCGGCGACGACTGGTCCACCACCGAGTCGGTGCTCGGCATCCGGGTGCCGATGGCGACCGCCATCGCGGACGCCGCGGCCGCCCGCCGGGACTACCTCGACGAGACCGGCGGCCGTTACGTGCACCTGATCGCCGACGGCGACATGCAGACCTCCGGGGACATCGCCAAGGCGCTCGGGTGCGGTGCCGACGCGGTGATGCTCGGCGAGCCGCTGTCGCTGTGCGCCGAGGCGCCGGCCGGTGGCGCCTGGTGGCACTCCGCCGCCAGCCACCCGTCGCTGCCCCGGGGCGCCTTCGAGGTGGCCGGTGAGCCGCTCGGTTCGATGGAGCGACTGCTCTTCGGCCCGGCCGACGAGCCGGACGGCCAGCTCAACCTCTTCGGTGGCCTGCGCCGCGCGATGGCCAAGTGCGGCTACCGCGATCTCAAGGAGTTCCAGAAGGTCGGCCTGGTCCTGGACCGCTGACCGGCGGGAAGCATCCGCGCACGCACCGGTCGCGCCGCTAGGCTCGACCGGTGCGTCGTCGTCTTCCCCGGTTCCGGCCGGCCCTGGCGGTGGCCGTCGCGGCGGCCCTCGTGGTGGTCGGCTGCACCGACCACGCCGAGCGCGACCGGGCGGAGTTCCGGCCGGGCAGCGCCGACCTCGGTGACGCGTACGTGCCGGGCAGCGGCAACGGCGGCTACGACGTGCGGAGCTACCACCTGGCCCTGCGGTACGACCCGGCCAGCGACGCGCTCACCGGCCGGGCGCTGATCGCCGCGACGGCGACGCAGGGGCTGTCCCGGTTCAACCTGGACCTGGCCGGCCTCGACGTCACCTCGGTCACCGTGGGCGGCGACCCGGCCGAGTTCCGCCGTGACGGCGACGAACTGGTGGTCACCCCACGCGCCGGGCTGCCGGCCGGCCGGGATTTCGACACCGCGGTCGAGTACGCGGGCGTGCCCACCGCGAAGGCCGACGGCCAGCTCGGCAGCGGCGGCTTCCTGCACACCGCCGACGGGGCGATCGCGCTCGGCCAGCCCTACTCGGCGGCCACCTGGTTCCCGGTCAACGACCACCCCTCCGACAAGGCCACGTACGACGTCGAGGTGACCGTCCCGGACGGGCTGGAGGCGTTGGCGGGCGGCGTGCCGGGGGAGCGGACCAGCGCCGGGGGCTGGACCACCTGGCGCTGGTCGGAGGCGACGCCGATGGCGAGCTACCTGGCGTTCCTGGTGATCGGCGACTACCGGGTGGTCACCGGCACGCACGCCGGCCGGCCGATGGTGACCGCGGTGCCGGCGAGCCTGCCGGCGGGCAGTCCGCAGGAGCGGTCGCTGGCCCGCACCGGCGCGATCGCCGACTTCCTGGCCAGCCGTTTCGGGCCGTACCCGTTCGACTCGTACGGCGGGGTGGCGGTCACCGACGAGCGGGTCGGGTACGCGCTGGAGACGCAGTCCCGGCCGGTCTACGGACCGGGCTTCTTCCGGGGTGGCCGGCCCAACCTGGACGTGGTCACGCACGAGCTGGCCCACCAGTGGTTCGGCAACAGCGTGGCGCTGGGCCGGTGGAGCGACATCTGGCTGAACGAGGGCTTCGCCACGTACGCGGAGTGGTTGTGGACCGAGCACGACGGCGGCCGGACCGCGCAGGCGAGCTTCGAGCGGCAGTACGCGGCGACCGACTGGTCGCGGCCGGCGCTGGATCCGGGCCGGGCGCGGTTGTTCGGCTCGGCGGTCTACCAGCGGGGCGCGCTGGTCGTGCACGCGTTGCGGCGTACCGTCGGGGACGACGCCTTCTTCCGGATCCTGCGCGCCTGGACCCTTGAGCGGCGGGACGGCACCGGCACCACCGACGACTTCGTCGCGCTGGCCGAGCGGGTCGCCGGCGAACCCCTTCGGTCGGTCCTGGACGCCTGGCTGACCGGGACGACCGCTCCCGCCCTGCCGTGACCCACCGTTGACCGGCGCTGGGTAGGCTGCCCGCGTCGACACGGGACGGTCGACATCGGGGAAGGGGCAGGGCGATGACGTTGTGGCGCCGCAGCACGGGGCTGCTGCTGACCGGGGCGCTGGGGCTGACCGCGTGCGGGTCCTCGGCCGAGCCGGCGCCGAACGCGTCGAACGCGTCGACCGCCCCGAGCCCCTCGCCGCCCGAGGCGTCCCGCCAGTTCACGCCGGGCGCGCCCGGCGTCGGCGACGCGTACTTCCCGACCTACGGCAACGGCGGGTACGACGTCGCGCACTACACCGTCCAGGTCCGGTACGACCCGGCGCAGGACCGGCTGACCGGCACCACCACCGTGCGGGCCGCCGCCACCGCCGACCTGTCCGCGTTCAACCTCGACCTGGCCGGCCTGACGGTCACGTCGGTGAAGGTGGACGGGGCGCCGGCCAAGCACTCCCGGGCCGACGACGAGCTGGTGGTCACGCCGGCCGCCGGGCTGGTCGAGGGCAACGGCTTCGTGGTCGAGGTCGGGTACGAGGGGAAGCCGGAGCCGCTGGAGAACGAGGCGCTCGGCGTCGGCGGCTGGCTGCACACGGCGGACGGGGCGATCGCCCTGGGCCAGCCCGAGTCGGCGAGCACCTGGTTCCCGGTCAACGACCACCCCTCGGACAAGGCCACCTACGAGATCGCGGTGACCGTCCCGAGCGGGCTGACCGCGGTGAGCAACGGGGTGCCGGACGGAAAGAGCACCGCCGAGGGCTGGACCACCTGGAAGTGGGCGGAGCGCAGCCCGATGGCCAGCTACCTGAGCACGGTGGTGATCGGGAAGTTCCGGCTGACCCAGGAGAAGCACAAGGGACGGCCGGTGTTCCACGCGGTGACCACCTCGATCCCGAAGGGCGCCGCGGACCGGTCGATCGCCGAGACGGTCGCGGTCGCCGACTACCTGGAGACCGTCTTCGGGCCGTACCCGTTCGCGGCGTACGGCGGGGTCGTCGTCTCGGATCCACGGATCCGGTACGCGCTGGAGACCCAGTCCCGGCCGGTCTACTCGGCCGGGTTCTTCCGGCGCGGCGAGAACACCGGAGTCGTCGCGCACGAGTTGGCCCACCAGTGGTTCGGCAACAGCGTGGCGCTGGCGAAGTGGCAGGACATCTGGCTCAACGAGGGCCTGGCCACGTACGCGGAGTGGCTGTGGGGCGAGCACGACGGCGGGGGCACCGCGCAGGCGGCGTTCGACCGCGCGTACGCCGGCTCACCGAGCGCGGTGTGGCGTACGCCGCCGGGCCGGCCGGGGATGGCGAACCTGTTCAGCGAATCGGTGTACCAGCGGGGTGCGATGACCGTGCACGCGCTGCGGGTGGCCGTCGGGGACAAGACGTTCTTCGAGCTGGTCCAGACCTGGGCGACGCGGAAGCGGAACGACAACGCGACCACCGGGGAGTTCGTCGCGCTGGCCGAGCAGATCTCCGGCAAGTCCCTGGACGGGCTGTTCGACGCGTGGTTGTACGGCACCGAACGGCCGGACCGCCCGAAGCCGCTCTGACCGCCCTCGCTCAGTTGCGGACCCGCAGCTCCGGGTGGGCGGCGAGGTACGCCTCGGCCCGTCCGGCGCGCAGTTCGGTGAGGAACTTCCGGCCGACCTGGGTGAGCTGCTCGCCCTGGTAGCCGCTGCCCCGACCGACGCCGGCGCCGGGCAGGCCGACCGCGGTGAACCGGTCCGGGGACATCCCACCCAGGGCGTACGCGATGTCGACGATGCGCGGGCCGCCGGCATAGATCAGCGTGTCGCCGAGCGCGGCCACCACCTGCTCGACCCGGTCCGGCTGCCGGGCCAGGTCCTCGTCGAGGATCTTGCTGACCAGCGCCTTGACGAGTTGCTGCTGGTGGCGCTGGCGGGTGTAGTCCCCGCCGGTGACGTAGCGCTGGCGGGCGTAGTCCAGCGCCTGCCAGCCGTTGAGGTGCCGATCGCCCTTCTCGTACACCATCTGCGGTCCGACGTACCCGCCGCCGCCCGGCCTCAGGTCACGGTGCGTGCCGTCCGGGCGACGGTGCTGCGAGACGACCCGCTGGTCGACGTAGAGGTCCACGCCGCCGAGGGTGTCCACCAGCTTGTCGAAGCCGCCGAAGGTGATCACCGCGCCGGCGTCGATCCGCAGCCCGGTGTAGCCGCTGACGGTGCTGCGCAGCAGCTCGTAGCCCTGGGCGGCGCTCGGCTGCTTCGGCTTGCCGGGCACCCGGCTGCCGTAGCTCATCGCGTGGGTGAGCTTGGTCCGCCCGCCCCGGTAGCCGGCCTTCGCGAAGGCCGGGATGTCGACCAGCAGGTCGCGCGGCAGCGAGAACAGGTAGGCCCGGTCCAGGCCCTTCGGCACGTGCAACACCAGGACGGCGTCGCCGTGCGGCTCCCAGCCGGGCTGGCTGACCCGGGTGTCCACCCCGACCAGCAGCAGGTTCAGCGGCCCGGTGAGGCTCGCCCCCGGTGGCGGCGTGGTCGGCGCCGCCGACGACGGTGACGCGGTCGGCGCCGCCGCGGTCGCCCCGGTGACCGTCGGCGTCTCCGGGCGATCACCGGTCAACCCGATCATCGCCACCACGCCCGCGGCGACCAGCACCGCCACGACGGCGGCCAGCGCCGGCCACCGCCGGCGCAGTGGCGCCCACGCTATGCGGACCATGCCCGCCCCCTTCCCGTACCGACTCAACGCTCCGACACCGGGATCGGGTAGCGGCTGCCGCATGGATCATGCACGATCCGCCGAACCGTCCCCCTGGCGCAACGCCTACCCGCCGGTAATGATGCGTGCATGCGGTACGACGTGCTCGTCATCGGGTCCGGCTTCGGCGGCAGCGTCACCGCGCTCCGGCTCGCCGAGAAGGGCTACGCCGTCGGGGTGCTGGAGGCCGGCCGGCGGTTCGCCGACGACGAGTTCCCGCAGACGTCGTGGCGGCTGCGCCGTTTCCTGTGGGCGCCCCGGCTCGGCTGCTACGGCCTGCAACGGATCACCCTGCTCCGCCCGGCCGACCGGCGGACCGGCGGCGGCGTGATGGTGCTCTCCGGCGCCGGGGTCGGCGGCGGGTCACTGGTCTACGCGAACACCCTCTACGAGCCGCTGGACGCCTTCTACGCCGACCCGCAGTGGCGGGACATCACCGACTGGCGCACCGAGCTGGCCCGCCACTACGACCAGGCGAAACGGATGCTCGGGGTCACCACGTACCCCCGGGTCACCGGCGCGGACCGGGCGATGCGGGCGGTGGCCGACCGGATGGGGGTGGGGTCGACCTTCCACGCCACCCCGGTCGGCGTGCACATCGGCCGGCCCGGCGAGCGGGTGGCCGACCCGTACTTCGGTGGGGCCGGGCCGGAGCGCACCGGCTGCACCCACTGCGGCGGGTGCATGACCGGCTGCCGGCACGGGGCGAAGAACACGCTGGTCAAGAACTACCTGTGGCTCGCCGAGCGGCTCGGCGCGCGGGTCCACCCGCTGACCACGGTGACCGCGGTCCGCCCCGCCGCCGGCGGCGGGTACCAGGTGCACACCGTCCGCACCGGGTCCTGGTTGCGCCGGCGGCGCCAGGTGCTCCACGCCGACCAGGTGGTGTTCGCGGCCGGGGCGCTGGGCACCCAGCGGCTGCTGCACGAGATGCGGGCGACCGGGGCGCTGCCCGGGCTCTCGCCCCGGCTGGGCGAGCTGACCCGGACCAACTCCGAGGCGATCCTCGGTGCCTCGGTGCCCCGGCAGCGGGCCCGCGCCGCCGGCACGGACTACTCCGAGGGGGTGGCGATCACCAGCTCGTTCCACCCCGACCCGCAGACCCACATCGAGCCGGTCCGCTACGGCCGGGGCTCCAACGCGATGGGCCTGCTCCAGTCGCTGCTGGTCGACGGCGGCCCGCACCGGGTGCGCCGGTGGCTGGGCGCGATCGTCCGGCAGCCCCGCCTGGCGGCCCGGATGCTGTCCGTCCGTGGCTGGTCGGAACGTACGGTGATCGCCCTGGTCATGCAGTCCGCGGACAACTCGCTGACCACCCGGTTCCGACGCGGACCGCTGGGCCGGCGGCTGGTGTCCGGCCCGGGGCACGGCGCGCCCAATCCGACCTGGATCCCGGCCGGCAACCGGGCGGTGCGGCTGCTGGCGGAGGAGATCGGCGGCACCCCGGGCGGGGCGCTCACCGAGCCGTTCGACATCCCGATGACCGCGCACATCCTGGGCGGCGCGGTGATCGGCGCCACCCCGGCCGACGGGGTGATCGATCCGTGGCACCGGGTGTACGGCCACCCGGGGCTGCACGTGGTGGACGGTGCGGCGGTCTCGGCGAACCTCGGGGTGAACCCGTCGCTGACGATCACCGCGCAGGCGGAGCGGGCGATGTCGTTCTGGCCCAACCGGGGCGAGCCGGACGCGCGGCCGCCACTCGGCTCGCCGTACACCCGTCTGGAGCCGGTGCCACCCCACCGCCCGGCGGTCCCCCCGGGCGCCCCGGGTGCCCTGCGGTTAGGAAGGGCCCCTTCCTAACGCCTCCGGTAGAGGAAGGGCCCCCTCCTAACGCCTCGGGCGGGCGCGTCGCCACCCGGCGCCGGGCTCCCGGTGAAGGTCCGCCGGTCCATCCAGGCGACGACCGCGGCGTGCGGGAGGGTCAATGCCGCCAGTACGGCGATCGTGGTGGGCAGCGCGTCGACCGGCTGCTCGGGCCGGCCGACCAGCGCGGCCAGGAAGACCGAGGCGGCCAGGGTGGGCAGCGCCGCCCGCCGGGCGAAGCGACGCAGTGGCGGGGAGAGCCGGCCGGCGGTCAGGTCGGCGTGGTTGGCCGGGTCGGCGTGCAACAGCCGGGCCACGTGTCGCAGCGAGTGCCAGCCGGCGAAGTACGCCCCGATCGCCAGCGCGGGTGGCACCGCGGCGAAGAGGGCGACGAGCAGGACCGGTTCGACGGCGCTCCGGAGCCGGCCGGCCCGGACGCCACGCCGCAGGGTGACGCCGATCGCCACGAGCAGGCAGAGTGCCGCGGTCAGCCGGATCTCGGTGGTGAGTAGCGCCGGTACACCGGGAGCGACCGCCGCCAGCAGCGGATCGACGGCGTCCGGTCGCAGGAGCAGGGGCAGCACCACCGGCGGACCGCCGTGGGCGAGCACCCCCGACCCGGTGTACCGGACGGGCCGGTGGTCGCGTTCGGCGTGGAACGCCTCGTCGGCGGCGCCGAAGTGCACGACCGACACGGCGAGGAACCCGAGCAGCGCGAGGTCGGGGGCCGCCCGGAAGACCGCGAGCACCCCCGCCGCCACGGCCGCGTACGCCAGCGGCAGCGCCAGGCGTGCGAACGGTGGACGCGCCCGGACGGAGAGCCAGGCCGGGACCAGGTGGTCGACCGCGCCGTGCGGCAGGCCGAGGACCAGGCCCACGACCAGGAATGCCGGCGACGCGCCGAAGTCGTACCGGTGCAGCAGGGGCGCGCCCGCCAGCAGCGCGGCGACGACCAGCGCGGAGACCAGGCCGGCGCGGTCCAGCAGCCGGTACGCCGGGGGCCGACCGGCGGTCCCGGCGGTGGGTCCGGCGTGGCCGGCGGTGGACGCGGCGTTGCCGGGGGTGGCCGCGGCCCCGGGCGGCACCGGAGTGGTCACCGGGAGGCCGCGATCGGAAGCTCGCCGCGGGCGGACAGTTGCCGGAGCCGGCCGAGGTCGAGGATGCCCCAGCCCACCTTCGACGCGATGGAGAGCAGGACGAAGAGCGCGGTGTCGGTGGGGGCGCCGAGCAGGCCGATCCCGGTCGGGCTGACGAACCAGATCACCGGGTACCCGATCCAGAGCACGCTGAGCAGCAGCGCGGCCTCCCGGTAGGCGTGGTGCAGGCCGGCGGGTTGGCGGCGCGCCACGGCGTGCAGCGGGCCCCAGACCAGCGCGTAGATCACCAGCAGGGCGACCGTTCCGAGCGTGTAGCACAGCCAGCGGGTCACGTCGTCGTCGGCGAGGTCGGCGACAAGACCGCTGAGGATCATCACCACGTTCGTGCCGACCAGCGCGACGACGAGTGGGGGGTGCCGCCTCGGCAGGGCGTGCGTCGCGGTGAGGGCCAACGCCACGAGCAGCAGGGACGCGCTCACCACCCAGTCCGCGTACCGGGTCCAGTAGGTGGGGTGGCCGCCGCCGTCGGTCCGTCCGCCGCCGAGCGCCGTGAAGGTGTACCAGAGCCCGGACCACAACGGGATGGCGATCGCGACCGCGTACTCGACGCGGGGGACGCCACGCGGGTCGGCCGCCCAGCGGACGAGGAACAGGACGCCGGCCGCCATGGCGGTGACGTACAGCCAGAGCCACCATCCCGTCATCCGACCCGCTCCTCCGCCTCCGGTGGGGGACCCGGCGAATTCCGCTCTCCGCATCCGTCCCGCCGCCTACGGTAGGCAGGCATAACGGATCTCTGGAACAAATCGCTTTATCTCCTCCCACGGACCGGAAGGCGGGGCAGTGAACTTCGAGAACCTGTTCTCGTACAACGTCGACCAGTACACGCTGGTCTCCCACGTACTCAGCCTCGGCTTCGCGGTGATGGCCGCCGGGTTGGTCTACTTCCTGGTCACCGCCCGCTCGATCGCCCCGCGGTACCGGCTCTCCTCGGTGCTCTCCGCCGTCGTGATGGTGTCGGCCTTCTTCGAGCTGTTCCTGCTCTACCAGCGCTGGGTCAGCGCCTTCCAGTGGGACGGCACCGCCTTCGTCCAGTCCGACACGCTGTTCTCCAACGGGTACCGGTACGTCAACTGGTCGATCGACGTGCCGGTCCTGCTGATCCAGTTGCTGGTCGTGATGGGGGTGACCGGCCGTCGGTTCCACCAGATCTGGGTCGCCTTCGTGGCCGGCGGGCTCGCGATGATCTACACCGGGTACGCCGGACAGTTCCACGAGGTGGAGCGCTCCGCGCCGTTCTGGGTCTGGGGCCTGGTCAGCACGGCCTTCTTCCTGGTCCTGCTGGCCCTGGTCTACCGGGTCATCTTCGGCAACCTGGCCCGGCTTCCCGAGTCCGCCCGAGGGGTGGCCCGGGGCGTCTGGTGGCTCGTGGTGGTCTCCTGGCTGCTCTACCCGGGCGCCTACCTGATGCCGGCGATGTGGGACTCCGCCGACGGCGTGGTGGCCCGACAGATCACCTACACGCTGGCGGACATCACCTCGAAGGTGGTGTACGGGGTCCTGCTCGGCATCATCGCGCGCAAGGTCAGCACCACCGAGGGGTACGGCCCGGCCATCGAGGACGAGGTGGCCCTGCCCCGAGGCGGGATCACCGACCGCGGGGCACCCGCCGGCCGCCGGGGGAGGACCGATCGCGATCGGTAGGATCAGCCACCATGAGCCTGCCCCGCCCCGTCCTCGTGGTGGACTTCGGAGCCCAGTACGCCCAGCTCATCGCGCGCCGGGTACGCGAGGCGAAGGTCTACTCGGAGATCGTCCCGCACACCATGCCGGTCGCCGAGATGCTCGCCAGGGACCCGGCCGCGATCATCCTGTCCGGCGGCCCGTCCAGCGTCTACGCGCCGGGTGCCCCGCAGATCGACGCGGGGATGTTCACCGCGGACGTACCGGTCTTCGGCATCTGCTACGGCTTCCAGGCGATGGCCCAGGCGCTCGGCGGCACGGTCACCAGGACCGGCAACCGCGAGTACGGCGGCACCCCGCTACGCCCCCGCCTCCTCGAACCGGGTGTGCTGCTCCGCGACCTGCCGGCCGACCTGCCGGTGTGGATGAGCCACGGCGACTGCGTCACCGAGGCGCCCGAGGGCTTCACGGTGACCGCCGAGTCGGCGGGCGCGCCGGTCGCCGCCTTCGAGGACCTGGCCGGCCGCCGGGCCGGCGTGCAGTTCCACCCGGAGGTCGGGCACACCGCGCACGGCCAGGAGATGCTCACCCGCTTCCTCTACGACATCGCCGGTATCGCGCCGACCTGGACGTCGGAGAACATCATCGACGAGCAGGTCGCAAGGATCCGCGCCCAGGTGGGCGACAAGGAGGTCATCTGCGGCCTGAGCGGGGGTGTCGACTCGGCGGTCGCCGCCGCGCTCGTGCACCGGGCCGTCGGTGACCAGCTGACCTGCGTCTTCGTCGACCACGGTCTGCTGCGCGCGGGCGAGGCCGAGCAGGTGGAGAAGGACTACGTCGCCGCGACCGGCATCAAGCTGAAGGTGGTGGACGCGCGGGAGCGGTTCCTGGGCGCGCTGGCCGGGGTCACCGATCCGGAGCAGAAGCGCAAGATCATCGGCCGGGAGTTCATCCGCGTCTTCGAGGCCGCCGCCCGCGAGGTCGCCGCGCACGGTGATGTCGAGTTCCTGGTGCAGGGCACCCTCTACCCCGACGTGGTGGAGTCCGGTGGTGGCACCGGCACCGCCAGCATCAAGAGCCACCACAACGTCGGCGGTCTGCCGGAGGACCTGAAGTTCGCCCTGGTGGAGCCGCTGCGGACGTTGTTCAAGGACGAGGTCCGCGCGCTCGGCCTCCAGCTGGGACTGCCCGAGGCGATGGTCTGGCGGCACCCGTTCCCGGGTCCCGGCCTGGCCATCCGGATCATCGGCGCGGTCGACGAGGAGCGGCTGGCCATCCTGCGCAGGGCCGACCTGATCGCCCGCGACGAGCTGACCGCCGCCGGCCTCGACCGGGGCGTGTGGCAGTTCCCGGTGGTCCTGCTGGCCGACGTGCGCAGCGTCGGCGTACAGGGTGACGGGCGCAGCTACGGGCACCCCGTGGTGCTGCGCCCGGTCTCCAGCGAGGACGCGATGACCGCCGACTGGTCCCGGCTGCCGTACGAGGTGGTCGCCCGCATCTCCACCCGGATCACCAACGAGGTCGCCGAGGTCAACCGGGTGGTCCTGGACGTGACCAGCAAGCCGCCGGGCACCATCGAGTGGGAGTGAGCCCGGCTCACGCCGTCGGCGGCACCGTCGGCGGGGGCGTGGGCGTGGTCGGTGCCGGCGGCGGCGTGGGCTGTGGCGCGGCGCCCGCCGGGTGCGGCCACGCCGGCGCGCCGGGCGGCTCCTCGGGCATCAGGAACCACATGATCGGGTACGCGAGCAGCACGAGCCCGCCGGTGAGCAGACCGCCGACCGCGAAGACCACCCGGACCAGGGTGGGGTCGACGGCGAAGTAGCGGCCGAGTCCGCTGGCCACCCCGGCGACCATGCGGTCGTGGGTGGGTCGGCGGAGCTGCTTGTACGGGGCCTGGGGAGCGGTGGTGGTTGTCATACCTCCACGGTCCGCGTACGTCTTCCCGGCGCCCTCGGTGACCGCCCGGATCCCTACCCTGACCCGTCCCTGACCCGCGAGCGTTGAGTCAGGAATCTGACTCTTTTCGATCTCGGTAACCCGCAGCGGGGAGAATTTGGCCCCGTGACCACCTTGCTGGAGCCGCTCCGCAGGATCGCGGCATACGCAGTTTGTGCTGATTCAGTCGGCCGAGTGTTGCTGGTCCGCGCATCGGAGCGCTCCGGCACCCCCGGCACGTGGTCGTTGCCCGGTGGGGCGGTCGACCACGGCGAGGACCCACACCACACCGTCGTACGCGAGACGGCGGCCGAGACCGGCCTGTCGGTCTCCGTGGCCGGGCTGCACGACGTGCTGGCCGACATGCGGGCGCTGCCCGAGCGGGGCATCACGATCCACACCGACCGCCTGATCTACCAGGTGTCGGTACGGGGCGGGACGCTCACCGACCGGGTGGACCGGCCCACCGACCTGGCCCGCTGGTTCACCCCGACGGAGGCGCGGGAGCTGCCGGTCCGCTCGTTCACCGCGCGCGCCCTCGGTCTGCCGACCTCGTCGGCCGACATCGTCCCCGACGAGGCGCCGGAGTTCCCCTCCTTCTACGCCGTCCCCGGTCCGGACGGGCTGCACCGGGCGCAGCGCTTCGCCGCGTACGCGGTGGTGACCGACCCGGACGACCGGGTCCTGCTCACCCGGGTCTCCGACGGCTACCCGGGGGCCGGATGCTGGCACCTGCCCGGTGGCGGCACCGACTACGGCGAGCAGCCGGCCGCGGCGCTGATCCGGGAACTGGTCGAGGAGACCGGCCAGACCGGCCGCCTGGTCGAACTGCTCGGGGTGGCCAGTCACCGGGACGCCGCCTCGCTCGGCCCCGAGGGCTACCCGATCGACTGGCACGGCGTGCGGGCCTTCTACCGGGTGGTCGTCGACCAGCCCGCCCCACCGACCGTCGCCGACGTCGGCGGCTCCACCTGCGAGGCCCGTTGGTTCGGCCGGGAGGAACTGGGCGCCCTCCCCGCCGACCGCCTCACCGAGGTGACCGCCGAAGCCGTCCAGGCCGCCCGCCTGACCTGACCCCCTCCCCGGGCGTCCCGCCCCACCGCGCCGATCATGAAAACGGGTGATGTGGCCCGGTCCGTAGCCCAGATCTGGGCGCGGGCGATGAGACGGTGCCGGGCTTGCCGCCGGCGACTCACCTCGATCGGCGCCGAGCACGACTGCGCCTCCCCAGCGGTGCTCCACTCCGAACCCGTCTCATCCGGGCCGGTGCCCTCCCGCGCCCGACGTCCGTCATGCGGCGACCGGGGCTCCCGCCTACGAGACCCGCGCAACTTCGGGGATGTTGCTGCCTCTCTCGCTCCCGAAGCAGCACTTTCCCCGAACTTGCGCGGATCTTGGTCCGGGGGTGGGGGCGGGGCGGGCGCGGGGGCGGGCGCTGCGACGCGGCTTGTGTCCGTTATGCCCGGCAGAGGTGCAAGATCGTGGGGGTGGGGTGCAAGATCGTGGGGGTGGGCGACGGGGTGGCGTGGGACGGGGAGACTGGTGCGGGAACGGCGGCGGGTCGGGGCTTACGGGGTGGCGCGGGACGACCGGGGGCGGGTGCTGCTGACGCGTAACTCGGCGCTGGCCGACTTCCCGGGGATGTGGTCGCTGCCCGGCGGCGGCCTGGACCACGCCGAGCACGCGGCGCACGCCGTGGTCCGTGAGGTCGGCGAGGAGACCGGACTCGTCGTCGCGGCGACCCGGCTGCGGTCGGTGGTCGCCGATGTGGTCCGTTACACCAACCTCGGGGTCGCGCTGCACACCGACCGGCTGATCTTCGATCTCACCGTGGTCGGCGGAACGCTGCGCGACGAGAGGGAGGGCTCCAGCGACCTCGCCCGCTGGTGGACCGTCGCCGAGGCGGCGGAGCTGCCGCTGCTGCCGTTCACCGCCGAGGCACTCGACCTGCCGGTGGGCCCGCTGCCGCCGGGTGCCCCGGACCGCCGGGAGCCGTTCGCCGAGCCGCCCGCCGATCGGCGGCTGCGCTTCGGCGCGTACGGGCTGGTGACCGACCCGGCGGAACGGGTGCTTCTGACCATGATCGCCGACGGCTACCCGGGGGCGGGCCAGTGGCACCTGCCCGGTGGCGGGACGGACCACGGTGAGCAGCCGGTTTCCGCGCTGCTGCGTGAGCTGGTCGAGGAGTCCGGGCAACTGGGCCGCGTGCTGGAGCTGATCGACGTGGACAACCTGCACAACCCCGCCGCGCTGGGACCGGAGGGACGCCCGCTGGACTGGCACGGCGTACGGGTGGTCTACCGGGTGGCGGTCGACGTACCCACCGAGGCGCGGGTGACCGAGCGGGCCGGGGGTTCCACCGCGCGGGCCGCCTGGTTCACTCCGGACCAACTCGCCGACCTGCGGCTGACCGGGATCGCCGCCCGCGCGGTCCGGGGGGCCCACCTGGGGTGACCCGGGTTCGCGCTCGCGTGGGCCGACCACACAATCCGGCCCGCGAACCGGACATCGAGGCCGGCCATACCCGCTCACCGAGCCGACCGGGCGGAGGTCCGGTACATTTGGTGTGGGGTTGATGGAGGAAACGGGCGATGAAGCCCGAGATGGGAATAAGAGAGCGGTTAGCGCGGTTTAAGGGAGATATAAGTACCGCCGGCAGCTATCGCCAACCCCCGTTCCCCTGTGCGATGGTGTACTCCGCAAAACGGCTGCCGGGTCACAGAGAGGTCCGGCACGAGACAGCCGGACGCCCGCCACGAGTGGCGGTCCACCGATCCGGTGATGGAGGAAACGTGCCGAGAGCCCCCTGGCGCCGGCGTCGTACCACTGACAGTCCGCGCCCCGCAGGGCGTCGTTGGGCGGGCCCGCTGCGCCGCAGCAGCACGTTCGCCCGGCAGGTACTCCTGGTCCGGGTGGGTCGCCGCGACGGCGACCTGCGTGGAGCCACCGACCGGACGCTGCCCGAGCCCCGGTACACCGACCGGCCGCGTCGCCGGTACGGCCTGAACCGGTACGGCCAGGCGCAGGTCGAGGCGATCGCCCCGGTCAGTCCCGCGCTCGCGCCCTCGGCGGGAGTCGACGACGCGTCGGCGGGGACGATCCCACTGCTCCCCGGCGAGCGGACGATGGCTCGCCGGATGAAGTTCGCCCTGGTCAACGCCTGCACCCTGGCGAGCCTGATGCTCGGCATGCTGGCGATCTTCCTCGCCATGCAGGGCGAGGCCCGGGTCGCGGCACTGTGCCTCATCGCCTGCGTCGCCTTCGACGGCCTGGACGGTGCGCTCGCCCGCCGGTTGGGCGTCGCCAGCCCGTTCGGTGCCCAGATGGACTCGCTGGCCGACATGTGCTCGTTCGGCCTCGCCGCTCCGGTCGTGGTCTACGCCTCGCTCGCCGGTTCGGTGCCGCCGGCCGCCGCCGCGGTCGCCTGCGCGCTCGTCGCGGCGTGCGCCGCCATCCGCCTCGCGCGGTTCAACGTCTCGCCGAAGGACGGCCGCTTCTTCTGCGGGGTGCCGACCACGATGGCCGCCGCGGTGCTCGCGTTGACCGTCGCCATCGGCCTGCCGATCCCCGGCCTGCTCCTGGTCACCGGAGTGGCGTTGCTCGCCTTCGCGATGGTGTCCAGTTTCCCGTACGCCAAGCTCGCCCGGCTGGTCAAGCTCCCGCCGTGGGTCTGGTTCGCCCCGGTGATCGGCGCGCTGATCGACGTACGCGTCACCTTCGCCCTGATCGTGGTCGGCTACCTGGTCAGCGGGCCGGTGCTCTGGCTGCGTCACCGCCGCACCGCCTGAGGAGTACGCACCGAAGAGGGGCGCCGCGATCCCGCGGCGCCCCTCTTCGATGTCGGGGTACTCAGCGCCAGCGGGCGATCACCGTCGACCCGCCGATCACCTTGTCGCCGGGGCCGACCAGCGGCTCGGCCGCGTCGGCGGGCAGGTAGACGTCGGTGCGGGAGCCGAACCGGATCAGCCCGAACCGCTCACCCTTGGCCAGCAGCGCGCCGATCGGCGCGCGCTGCACGATCCGCCGCGCGATCAGCCCGGTGCGCTGCGCCACGACGACCGTGCCGCGCGAGGTGTCCAGCACGGTGTACGCCGCCACGTTGTGCTCGGCGTCCGGCTTCATCGCGTTGACGAACCCACCGTCGGCCACGAAGTAGTCGACCACCTTGCCGGCGACCGGGGCGCGGTTGACGTGCACGTCGAGCACCGACAGGAACACCGCGATCCGCAACCACTCGCCGTCACC
The DNA here is from genome assembly GCF_003626595.1 of Micromonospora endolithica. Classification (GTDB taxonomy): domain Bacteria; phylum Actinomycetota; class Actinomycetes; order Mycobacteriales; family Micromonosporaceae; genus Micromonospora; species Micromonospora endolithica. Next base: position 300,210 of record NZ_RBAK01000007.1, read on the forward strand.
GAACCGCTCGTCCTGCAGCCGCTGCACGGACAGCACCTGACCGTCGGCCGAGGCGACCACCGCCGACGGGTCCTCCGGCACATCCCGCTGCGGATCCCGGAAGAAGGCGGCGACCGGAGCGGCGGCCAGTGCCGGGAGCAGCCACAACTTCGACTTCGGTCGGGCCAGCCGGGCCAACGCGGCCAGGCCCAGCGTGATCCCCGCGGCGGCGACGCCGTTGGAGTCGATGTGCATGCCCCGGGTCAGCGGCACGCTCGACGGCCGGTAGGCCGGGGCCAGCCGGTCCGCACTACCGGCCTCGGCCGGGGCGAAACGCAACCGGTGCACCCGCAGCGGCGGGGTGTTGCGCAGCACCACGTCGCTGCCCACCCCGTAGAGCGCGCCCTGGCGCTCCAGCTCGGCCGCCGCGCCCGCGGTACGCCCCGGCGTCGCTGGGGTCGCCACGCTCAGCACCGCGCCGTCCGCGAGGTACTTGGCCAGCTCCGCCACCGCCGCGCGGGTCTCCTCCGTGGTGCCGGCGAACGCTTCGCCCGCGATCACCACCGCGGCGGGCTCCGCCTCGGCCACGGAGTCGACCACCCGGACCCGGTCGGCGACCCAGCGCCCCTGTGCCGTGACGTGCTCGCGCAGCAGCCGGGCGTCGGTCGAGGCGGCCGGCACCAGGGTGAGCGAGTCACCCGGCAGCAGCGCGTCGATCGCCGCGGCCAGCACCGCGGACTCCGGGACCGTGCCGACCAGCAGGGCGGCCTTCGGGTCGTTCATCCGGGCGAGCTCGGCGACGAGGGTACGGGCGGCTCGCTCGCCGATGCGGACCGGACCGGGCTGGCCGGGGATGCGCACGGCGGGGGACTGGGTCATGTCGGACGGGCTCCTGACGAGGTGGGGACATCGATCGCGGTGGAACCGCCCCGGCCGGCGACGCGTCGGCCGGAGGCGACCCGGCGGCGCGGGGGCCGGGCCGGCGGAGGCGGGTCTCCACCGGCCAGCATAGGCGGCCATGACGGGCCTCGGCACCGTCGCCGGTCAGCCGAGGTGGCGGTCCCGGTCGTCGTCACGACCGGGAACCGGCCCGTCGGGCCACCGGTCGTCGGCGTCCTCGGTCGCGCCGGACGCCGTGGCGGAGCCGCCGCCGAACGGGGCCGTGGGCCACTCGTCGGCACGGTCGCCACGGTCGGTGACCGCGGTGGGCCACTCGTCCGCGGCGTCGTCCCGGTCGACGACCGCCGTGGGCCACTCGTCGGTCCCGACGACCGGCCGGCCGTCGGACGGCGCCACCGGGGCGGGACGGGGCGACCGGGCCGACCGCAACGCGCCGACCAGCCCCAGCACACCGACCAGCAACAGCGCGCCGGCCAGGAACCAGCCGACCGGCGGCAGCACGAGCCCCAGGATCTGGGCCAGCAGCCACCAGGCGGCGAACCCGAGAAAGAGCATCCCGAAGGCGAGAGACACCAGATCGGTACGGTGGGCCCTCACGGCGCCTCCTCTTTCGTTCGCGACTGCGGGGCTCGCCACCCCGGCTCACTCCCGGCGCTCACCGGGCCGTCTTTCGTTCGCGACTGCGGGGCTCGCAAACCCGGCTCACTCCTCGCACTCACCGGGTGACCTCCAGATCGCCGGCGTTCACGTGGATGAACAGCCGCAACCGGCCCCCGCCGGCGCCGTCGACGCCCACGTCGGTGGTCTCCCGCAGCGGACCGTCCACGCCTCCGGCGCGTTCGTCCAGCGTGCCGTACCGCCGGCCGAAGACGGTGGCGTCGCCGGCGTTGACGTCGGCCGTGGTGGTCACGTCGACGTTCGGCGGCACCACCACGGTCGCCTCGCCGAAGTTGATCGAGACGGTGATCTCGGTGTCCTTCCCGGCGAAGTCGACCGCGCGCAGGTCCAGGACGGCGTCGCCGAAGGTGTTCTCGTACCGGGTGGCCAGTTCGGCGTGGCTGCCGGGTGCCCAGGTCACCGCGCCGTCCACGCCACGGATCCGGTCGTACGAGTCGGCCACCGTCGCGACCGCCAGGGCCGCCGCGGTGACCAGGCCGAGCGCGATGAGCCAGCGCGCCCGGCCGAACCAGGTGCCGACCAGCAGTCCGAGGCCGATGGTGGCCAGGGCCGCCGCGAAGTACGCCGACGCGCCCACGTCGAAGACCGCCAGCAGATCGAGCACGGCCACCACGCCCAGGGCGAGGAAGATCAGCGAGAAGGTGACCGCGCCGAGGGGGGACCGCTCCCGGGGCCGCTTGGGCGGCTTGGCCGGCGGTGGTGGGGCCGGGGGCGGCGGCCCGGCGTACGGGCCGTGCGGGGCGAACGGCGGCCGGTAGCCGGGCGGCGCTGGGGGAGTGGCCGCCGGGGTGCCCACGACCGGCGGCGCGGGCCAGCCCGGGAAGGCCGGCGCCGGCCAGCCGGAGGTCGGGGCGCCGACGGGTGCCCCTCGGGTGGGGGAGACGGGCTGGGCCGGGAACTCCACCGCCGGGGCGGACGGTGCGCCGGCGACCGGGGGCGGTGGGCCGGGAACCTGACCGGCGGCCGCCGCCGGGGCGGGCGCGGGCGGTACGACGTACCCCGGCGCGACGGGGGGTGCGACGGGCCCGGCGCCCGCCGACGGCGGTGTGCGGTCCGGGCCGGGGTGGGTGACCGGGGGGACCGGACCGGGAGGTGGAGCGACCGGGCCCGGCGACGTCGCGCCGCCGGCCGCCCGGCTCCGGTCCTCGCGGTTGAGCAGCAGCGAGCCGCCGATCAGGATCGTCGCGCCCAGCAGCAGCGCGCGGAAGGCGTCGGTGACGATGTACGCGAAGCTGGCCGCGACCAGGATGCTGAGCACGATCACGGTGACCGGCGACATGCTGGACCGACCCCGGCCCAGCATCGACTCGACCGGGGAGGCGCTGTCGCCCTCACCGGGGATGATCAGCCAGGCGGCCACGTAGACCAGGATGCCGATGCCGCCGAAGAACCCGAGCACCGCCAGGAGCACCCGCCACAGCACCGGGTCGGTGTTGGTGGCCCGCCCGATCGCCGCGCAGACGCCGGCCAGGTAGCGGCCGTCACGGGGACGCACCAGCCCGTACCGCGAGGTGAAGCCGGTGCCCCCGGGCGGGACCGGTGGCGGCATGCTCGGCGCGGCGCCGAACGGGGGTGGCGTCGCCCCCGAGGGGTCTGCGACGCGCGGCCCGGCCGCGCCGGACGGCGGGAACGGTGTCCCTTCGGCGGTCGGTGCCACCGGCGGCGGCCCGCCCGGCTGCGCCGCTCCCGGGACCGGGGGCTGGTCGGCGTCGGAGTTCATGCCCCGATCCTGCTCCCTGGTCGTGCCCGCCGACCTCAGGAGGCGACCCTGACCCCACCCTGAGATAGCGCGGGGTCGAATGTCGGGGGCGTCCCCGTGGTCGTGCGGCGGCGCGCGTGTGACGATCGAACCGGCGTCGGCGGCGGACCGTCGCCCGCGTTCGTACCCACCGTGACCAGGGGAGTCTCCGATCAGCGCCGTGACCCAGCCAGCACGCCTCTATCGCGCCCCCGAGCACCGGATGGCCGCCGGGGTGGCCGTCGGCATCGCCGAGCACCTCGGCATCTCGGTGCTGCGGGTGCGCGTCGCGTTCATGGTGCTGCTCGGGCTGAGCGGGCTCGGCCTGCTGCTCTACGCGGCCTTCTGGGCGGTGGTGCCGCTGCGGCCCGGCGACACCTCCGCGCCGCCCCGTCGGGACGTCGGCCAACTGCTCCCGTTCGTGGCGATCGGGCTGGTCGTGCTCGTCCTCCAGATGGTCGTGTTCGACTCGATCGGCGCGGCCGGCACCGCCGGCTGGCTGGTCGCCATCATCGCGGTGGGCGCCGGGGTGATCTGGCACCAGTCCGCGCCGGAACGCCGCCGGCAGTGGGGTGACTCGCTGCCGGTGCCCTGGCTGGGCGCGGTGGTGGAGGAGAGCGACCGGCGTGCCTTCGTACTCCGGTTCATCGGCGGCGGCGTGCTGGTCGCGGTCGGCATCATCGGTGTCGCGGCGGTCTACTCCCCGGCGCAGAACTTCGACGCGGTGCTCAACGGGGTGATCTTCGCGCTGGTCGGCCTGGCCGGCGTCGGTGTGGTGGCCGCGCCGGTGCTCTGGCGGACCTACAACCAGCTCCGCTCCGAGCGCGAGGGGCGCATCCGCGAGCAGGAGCGGGCCGAACTGGCCGCGATGGTGCACGACCAGGTGCTGCACACCCTCGCCCTGATCCAGCGCAACGCCGGTGACGTGAAGACCGTCCAGCGGCTGGCCCGGGGGCAGGAGCGGTCCCTGCGCAACTGGCTCTACAAGCCCACCGCGTCACCGACCGAGCGGTTCGCGGCGGCGCTGGAGCAGGCCGCCGCGGAGGTCGAGGACACCTTCGCCATCACCGTCGAGACGGTGGTGGTGGGTGACCGGGAGACCGACGAGCGGGTCGGCGCACTGGTCGCCGCCGCGCGGGAGGCGCTGGTGAACGCCGCGCGGCACGCCGGGGTGCAGACGGTCTCGTTGTACGCGGAGGTCGAGCCCGATCAGGTCAGCGTCTTCGTCCGCGACCGGGGCAAGGGCTTCGACCCGGATACGGTGGAGGACCACCGGCACGGCGTCCGCGGTTCGATCATCGGACGGATGAAGCGGCACGGCGGCCGGGCGGAGATCCGGTCCGGGCCGGGGGAGGGGACCGAGGTTCGGTTGATCCTGCCGATCAGCAAGGACCAGGCCACGGCGGAGAGGGACAAGTGATGGGCGAGCTGTCGATGGAGCCGACCGAGGACACGGGTGCGGAGCCGGAGCGGCTCCGGGTCTTCCTCGTCGACGACCACGCCATGTTCCGGGCCGGGGTCCGTGCCGAACTGGGCGCGCACGTCGAGGTGGTGGGCGAGGCGAGCACGGTGGCCGAGGCGGTCGCCCGGATCGGCGTGACGCAACCCGACGTGGTCCTGCTCGACGTGCACATGCCCGACGGCGGCGGCCGGGCGGTGCTGGACGCCATGCGGCGTACGCATCCGCAGGTGAAGTTCCTGGCGCTGAGCGTCTCCGACGCGGCCGAGGACGTGATCGGGCTGATCCGGGCCGGCGCCCGGGGCTACGTCACGAAGACCATCTCACCGGACGAGCTGGCCGCGGCGATCCGCCGGGTGGCCGACGGCGACGCGGTGTTCAGCCCCCGGCTGGCCGGCTTCGTGCTGGACGCCTTCGCGGCCCGGCCGGACGCGCCGGTCGCCGACCCGGAGCTGGACCAGCTCACCAACCGGGAGCGCGAGGTGCTGCGCCTGCTCGCCCGGGGGTACGCCTACAAGGAGATCGCCAAGGAGCTGTACATCTCGATCAAGACGGTCGAGACGCACGTGTCCAACGTGCTCCGCAAGCTCCAGATGTCCAACCGCTACGAGCTGTCCCGGTGGGCCGCGGACCGTCGCCTGGTGTGACGGGCCCATCGCCGCAGGTGCGCGCTGCCGTCCCGGTGGGACCTCTACCTCGGTAACCTTCGGTGACTCCGGCGGGGTGGCCCGCCGTCCGCGCCGTCGGCGTACCGGGACCTCTCCGGACGACCCACTGCCCGGTGCCGGCGGCCAGCCGGTCGGTGGGCGATCACGCGCGTCCAGGGACCGTACCCCGCCGTCACCTGGCCGTCGGGCAGGCGGTCGGGGTTCCCGGTCGGCCGGATGGCCCCCGCCTGCGCGCGCGTCGGGACCGGTCGGAGGCGCCGCGCCCGCCCGGCGTGGAAGCAGTGGGGGGGTGTGGCACCGGCCGGCGTGGGGACAGCCGACGTCACCCTCGGTGACTGGAAGGTACGAAACCGCGATCCCGTCGTCCGGCCAGGTGGCGGCGGTGCCCGCACAGCCGACGACGGCATCCCCCGGATGGGCGAAAATCGCCGGCACCGACCGGACGACGGTCGGTGGCGGGGCGGAGCGGGAGAACGGCGCGCGTACCGCTCCTGGTGGCCTCCGCAGCGCGCGCGAGCGTTGTTCGCGCAGGTCCTACCATGCTTCGCCGGGCGACCGCGACGCGCCTCCGGATCGATGTCGGCACCGTCCCGGGCGGGTATCGGGTTGATAACACGCCTTCCCGCCATGACGCATCGGGTGTCACAGTGGCAGGCACCTCACAACCCCCTCGTGAGCATGAGCGCCCTGAGGAGGCACTCCCATGCGCGGGAAATTCCTGAAGGTGGCGGTCGCGGCGACCGCCACCACCATGTTGGCCACCGCTTGCAGCGGTGGCGGCAATGACTCGTCGGACGACGCGGCCGGCCAGGCTGGCGGCGAACTCCGTATCTACAACGCGGAGCCGGCGTTCCTGCTGCCCTCCGCCGGCGACGACGAGCCGTCGCTGTACGTGATCCGCCAGCTCTACAGCCAGCTGGTCAAGTACAACGCCGAGACCGGCGCGCCGGAGAACGACCTGGCCGAGTCGATCGAGTCGACCGACCAGAAGCTCTGGACGATCAAGGTCAAGAGCGGCTACACCTTCGACAACGGTGAGCCGGTCAACGCCGACGCGTTCATCCGGGCGTGGAACTTCGCGGCCTACAGCCCGAACGGCCAGAACAACGGCTACTTCATGAAGAAGATCGCCGGCTTCAAGGACCTCCAGTCCACGGACCCGGACGGCGACGGCCCGAAGAAGGCGCCCGAGCCGAAGGCCAAGGAGCTGTCCGGCCTGAAGAAGGTCGACGACCTGACCTTCACCGTCGAGCTGGACACGCCCTTCTCCGGCTTCCCGACCACCATCGGCTACCCGGGCTTCTCCCCGATGGCCAAGGCGTGCGTCGACGACTCGGAGAAGTGCAACGAGACCCCGATCGGTAACGGCCGTTACAAGATCGAGGGCAGCTGGCAGCACAACGTCGGCATCAACCTGGTCCGCAGCGACACCTACAAGGGTGAGCCGGGCAAGGCCGACAAGCTGACCTACCGGATCTTCGCCGACGTCGACGCCGCGTACGCGTCGTTCCAGTCCGGCGAGCTGGACGTCATGTACACGCTGCCGCCGGCGCGTTACAAGGAGGCGAAGAGCCAGTACGGCGACCGCCTCTTCGAGCTGGCCGGTGACAGCCTGACCTACGTCGGCATGCCGATCTACAACGACGCCTTCAAGAAGAAGGAGATCCGCCAGGCCCTCTCGCTGGCGATCGACCGGCAGTCGATCATCGACGCCGTCTTCGACGGTCGGCAGGCCCCGGCCACCGGCTTCATCGCGCCGTCCTTCCAGGGCGCCCGTGAGAACGTCTGCCAGTACTGCAAGAAGGACGTCGAGAAGGCCAAGGCGCTCCTGGCTGCGGCGGGTGGCTGGCCGGCCGGTCAGAAGCTCACGCTCTGGGCGAACGCCGGTGCCGGCCACGACCAGTGGCTCCAGGCCGTGGGTGACCAGATCAAGGCCGCGCTCGGCATCGACTACGAGCTGAAGGTCAACCTCCAGTTCGCGCAGTACCTGGAGACCGCGGACGCCAAGAAGTTCACCGGCCCGTTCCGTCTCGGCTGGGGCCCGGACTACCCGTACCTGGAGACCTTCCTCGCCCCGCTCTACAGCACCGGCGCGGACAGCAACAACTCCACGTACGCCAACCCGGAGTTCGACTCGCTGCTGACCCAGGGCGACGGCGCCAACTCGATCGACGAGGCGATCCCCTTCTACCAGAAGGCTGAGGACCTCATCCTCGAAGACCTGCCGGTGCTCCCGATGTGGTGGCGCAAGGAAGCGGCCGTCTACAGCGAGAACGTCGACAAGTTCGTCTGGAACAAGGTCTCGGACGCCGACTACGGTTCAATCTCGCTGAAGCAGAACTGAGCTTCGGCACTTCGGATCCAGCCGTAACACGACGTGGCGGCAACGGTCTCCCCACCGGGTGATCGTTGCCGCCACGTCAGCGCCGAGAGGAGACCCCGTCATGGGGCGCTACGTCATCCGACGGTTGCTCCAGTTCATTCCCACCGTGCTGGGCACCATGTTCCTGCTCCACTACATCACCTCGCTGGCGATCCAGTTCAGCGGTAACCCGGTCCGCGCGATCTTCGGCGACCGGACCCCGCCGCCGGCGCTGCTCGCGGCCGTCACCGAACGGCTCGGCTACGGCGACCCCTGTCTGGATCAGAAGGGCAACCCCTGCTTCGGTCTGTTCCTGGACCGTATGCAGAAGATCTTCAGCCTCAATCCCGACTTCGGGGTGAACCTGCGGCTCCGGCCGGTCACCGAACTGGTGAGTGACGCGCTCCCCTACACGCTCAAGCTGCTGGTGATCGCGATCCTCTTCCAGTCGATCGTCGGCATCGCCGCGGGCGTGTGGGCGGGACTCCGCAGTGGCAGCTTCGCCGACAACCTGGTGAAGATCAGCACGGTCTTCCTGATCTCGGTGCCGATCTTCGTGCTCGGCCTGGTCGTCCGGGAGTTCGTCGGGGTCAAGTTCGGCAACGTCCTGCGCGGGCAGGAGTGGATCCCCGAGGTCATCTCGCGGGGCGTCTTCAGTCCCGGCTTCAAGCCCGACTACCCACTGGCCAGCCTGATCATCCCGGGCATGGTCCTCGGTGCCGTCTCGCTCGCCACCACCGCACGGCTCACCCGCACCAGCATCATGGAGAACCTGCGGGCCGACTACGTCCGGACCGCGCGGGCGAAGGGCCTGGCGAACAAGCGCGTCATCGGCGTGCACACCCTCCGCAACTCGCTGATCCCGGTGATCACCTTCATCGGCGTCGACATCGGCTCCTCGATGGCCGGCGCGGTCGTCACCGAGACCATCTTCAACGTGCCCGGCATCGGTCGGCTGGTGACACTCGCCGCCCGCACCGGCGAGTCCTCCGTGGTCATCGGCGTGGTGACGATGCTGGTCCTGGTCGTCCTGATCGCCAACCTGCTGGTCGACATCCTGTACGCCGTCCTCGACCCGAGGATCCGCTATGAGTGACCGGAGCATGGTGAGTGACCGGCGGTGGGGGCAGGGTCTCCCGACCGCCGCAGGGCAGAGCGAAACGAGGTGTGGACATGAGTGACCTGACCAGCGCCGGCACCGCGATCGGCGGTGCCCCGGTGGGCGGCGACGGACCGGCGCCGGAGACCCCGGAGACCGGCGGCAAGGACCACAACGCGAGCCTGTGGGCGGACGCCCGGCGGCAGCTGGTCCGGGACCCGGTGTTCATGCTCTCCTTCCTCTATGTCCTCGTGGTCGGTTCGATGGCGGCGTTCCCGTCGCTGTGGACCAGCCAGGACCCGCGCGCCTGCAGCACCGACCGATCCCGGATCCCCCCGAGCGGGGACCACCCGTTCGGCTTCGACATCCTGGGCTGCGACTACTACTCGCACGCCATCTACGGCGCCCGTCCCTCGATGATCATCGCGATCATGGCCACCGGTGCGATGGTCCTGATCGGCGGTGGCCTGGGCCTGCTCGCCGGCTACTACGGCGGCTGGGTCGACACCATCATCTCCCGGGTGATGGACATCTTCCTCTCGCTGCCGTTCCTGCTCGGCGCGATCGTGTTCCTCACCGTCATCAAGCGGCAGAACCCGTACACCATCGCCATGGTGCTGTTCCTGCTGACCTGGCCGGTCATCGCCCGGATCATCCGCGGCAGCGTGATCTCCGGGAAGGACCTGGACTACGTGCAGGCGGCGAGGGCGGTGGGCGCCGGCAACGGCCGCCTGATGTTCCGGCACATCCTGCCCAACGCGATCGCCCCGATGCTGGTCTACGCGACGATCGTGCTCGGCGCATTCGTCGCCGCGGAGGCCACGCTGACCTTCCTCGGCGTCGGCCTGCAGCCGCCCGCCCAGTCGTGGGGCATCATGATCTCGGTTCACCAGGTCTACTTCCTGGAGGACCCGTGGCTGCTGCTCTTCCCCTGCGGGCTGTTGGTCGGCACGGTGCTGTCCTTCATCCTCATGGGTGACGCCCTGCGTGACGCCCTCGACCCGAAGTTCCGGTGAGCGCCATGAGCACTGATGTGAACGTCAAGATGGACGCCATTCCCGGCCTCGACCCGAACGCCATGCCGCTGCAGGTGAAGGACCTCCACGTGGAGTTCCGGACCCGCAACGGCATCGCCCACGCGGTCAACGGTGTCAGCTTCGACCTGCAACCAGGCGAGACCCGAGCGATCCTCGGTGAGTCCGGCTGCGGCAAGAGCGTCACCGCCCAGGCCATCATGGGCATCCTGGACACCCCGCCCGGGTTCGTCACCGGCGGTGAGATCCTCTACCGCGGTGTCGACCTGCTCAAGCTGCCCGAGGCGCAGCGCCGCAAGGTACGTGCGAACAAGATCGCCATGATCTTCCAGGACGCGCTCTCCGCGCTGAACCCGGTCTTCACCGTCGGGTTCCAGCTCGGTGAGCTGTTCCGCAAGCACCGGGGCATGTCCCGCAAGGACGCCAAGGCCCGCTCGATCGAGCTGCTCGACCTGGTCAAGATCCCGGCGGCCCGGCAGCGGGTGAACGAGTACCCGCACCAGTTCTCCGGTGGCATGCGGCAGCGCGTGATGATCGCGATGGCGCTCGCCCTCGACCCCGAGGTGCTGATCGCCGACGAGCCGACCACCGCGCTGGACGTCACCGTGCAGGCGCAGATCATGGCGCTGCTGGCCGAACTCCAGCGGGAACGGAACATGAGCCTGGTGCTGATCACGCACGACATGGGCGTGGTCGCGGACGTCGCGGACCGGATCTCGGTGATGTACGCCGGTCGGGTCATCGAGGAGGCGCCGGTCAACGACATCTACGCCAGCCCGGCCCACCCGTACACCAAGGGCCTGCTGGAGTCGATTCCGCGACTGGACCTCAAGGGCCAGGAGCTGAGCGCCATCAAGGGGCTGCCGCCGGTGCTGACGAACATCCCCCGGGGATGCGCGTTCAACCCGCGGTGCCGTTACGCGCAGGACGTCTGCCGCCACGACCCGCCGGTGCCGCTGTACCAGGTGTCGTCGGCCCGGACCGCGGCCTGCCACTTCTGGAAGGAGGTCAAGGGCGATGAGTGACTACGTACTGGAAACCCGTGACCTGGTGAAGCACTTCCCCCTCAGCCAGGGGATCGTCTTCAAGAAGCAGGTCGGCGCGGTCCGCGCGGTGGACGGGATCAACCTGCAGCTGCGCCGGGGCGAGACCCTCGGCATCGTCGGGGAGTCCGGCTGCGGCAAGTCCACGCTGGCCCGCATGCTGGTCGGCCTGGAGACGCCGACCTCCGGCGACCTGTTCGTCCAGGGCAAGAACATGGCGAAGATGGGCGGCGCCGAGCGGCGTCGCGGCCGGCGCAACATCCAGCTGGTCATGCAGGATCCGTACACCTCGCTGAACCCCCGGATGACCGTCGGCGACATCGTCGGCGAGCCGTTCGAGGTACACACCGATGTGCTGCCGCGCGACAAGCGGCGGGCGCGGGTGCAGGAACTGCTGGCGCTGGTCGGTCTCAACCCCGACCACATCAACCGGTACCCGCACCAGTTCTCCGGCGGCCAGCGGCAGCGGATCGGCATCGCCCGGGCGCTCGCGCTGAACCCGGAGATCATCCTCTGCGACGAGCCGGTCTCCGCACTGGACGTGTCCATCCAGGCGCAGGTGATCAACCTGCTGGAGAAGCTCCAGGACGAGCTGGGTCTGTCGTACATCTTCATCGCGCACGACCTGTCCGTGGTGCGGCACATCGCCGACCGGGTCGCCGTGATGTACCTCGGCAAGGTCGTGGAGATCGGCACCGAGGACGAGATCTACGAGAACCCGACCCACCCGTACACCCAGGCGCTGCTCTCGGCGGTGCCGGTTCCGGACCCCAGGCTTCGCGGTCTGCGGGACCAGATCGTCCTGACCGGTGACGTGCCGTCGCCGGCGAACCCGCCGTCGGGTTGCCGGTTCCGGACCCGCTGCTGGAAGGCCCAGGACATCTGCGCCGAGAAAGAGCCGGTGCTGGAGCCCCAGGCCAAGTCGCCGCACCCGAGCGCTTGCCACTTCGCCGAGGTACGCGACGTGGTGCACGCGGCCGAGTAGCCGCCCAGGCGCCGCCGCCCGGCCACCGCAGACCGGACCGGCGGTGAAAGGTAGTGCCTCCTCAGTGATCCGGGGCGTCGACCGCACAACGGTCGGCGCCCCGGTCCTCGTTCCGGCGGCCCTCCGGTCGAGGCGTCGACGCGGCTGGTCGGGAGTGTGCTGCGCCGGCCGGGCGTCGGCGCGGCTCGCGGAAGGGTGGGCCGCTCCCGCCGGGCGTCGGCGCTGGCCGCCGAGATGCGGCCCTCCGGCCGGGACGTCAGAGCGGGCCGCGGCCGGCCCGGAGCAGCAACAGGGCGACCTGGGTGCCGTCCGCGCCGAGAGCGGTGCGGAACCGCTCCAGGATCTCCTGCTCGCGGGAGAGCACCAGTCGGGTGCCGCCGGAGGCCATCCTCGTCGCGCCGACCTCCTGGGACAGCCGGGCGCGCTCCAGCCAGAGCTCGATCAACTGACCGTCGATCTCGTCGATACGCCGCCGGGTCTCGGCGATCCGGGCCGCAGCCAGCGGCTCCGCGGTGCCGGTTCGGGGATCGCCCGGATCGCTCCCGGTGCCCTCGGCCTGCGGGCGTGCCAGGCTGCCGTTCGATTCCGCCACGTCTGTCATCATCGTCGTACCCCTCGGACGTCGTGCCCGGTGCCCGGATCCCGGGACGAAAAAGCCCCGGGCTCGGGAGCCCGGGGCTTTTCGCAGGTCTAGTCGATCAGGCGCGACCTACGGCTGCCGGACTCCCGGTGCCGTAGTAAAAGTAGAAGCGCTGATCGAACACGTCGTCGAGTATGCCGCGCGGGAGGCGGGCCGCGCAAGGAAACGTGTTAACAAGGGCCCCCTGCTCTACCGGAGGCGTTAACAAGGGGCCCTTCCTTACCCGTGGGTGTGGGTGGGCGGGATCGTCGGTCGGGCGGCATAGACTCGCCGTGCGATGCATCCTCTCTTCGACATCCCCGTGTCCCCGCCCGCGCCCGAGTCCGCGCCGGAGCCCGCCCGGACCCCGCCCCGCCGGCCCGGGCCGTCCGCGCACCTCGACCCGCGGCAACTGGTCGACGGGCTCAACGGGCCCCAGCGCGACGCGGTCACCCATTCCGGCTCGCCGCTGCTGATCGTGGCCGGTGCCGGGTCGGGCAAGACCCGGGTGCTCACCCACCGGATCGCCTACCTGCTCGCCGCCCGGGACGTGCACCCGGGCGAGATCATCGCGATCACCTTCACCAACAAGGCCGCCGGTGAGATGAAGGAACGGGTGGCGCACCTGGTGGGTCCGCGCGCCCGGTTGATGTGGGTGTCGACGTTCCACTCCGCGTGCGTCCGGATCCTGCGCGCCGAGCACGAGCACGCCGGGCTGAAGTCCACCTTCTCGATCTACGACGCGGACGACTCCCGCCGGCTGATGCAGATGGTGACCCGCGAGCTGGATCTCGACCCGAAGCGCTATCCGGCGCGCGGCCTGGCCGCCCAGGTGTCCAACCTGAAGAACGAGCTGGTCGACCCGGAGGAGTTCGCCGGCCGCGCCAAGGGCCCCAACGAGCGGGCGCTGGCCGAGGCCTACACGCTCTACCAGCGGCGGCTACGCGAGGCGCACGCGCTGGACTTCGACGACCTGATCATGACCACGGTGCACCTGCTCCAGTCACGTCCGCACGTCGCGGAGAGCTACCGCCGGCGGTTCCGGCACGTGCTGGTCGACGAGTACCAGGACACCAACCACGCGCAGTACGTGCTGATCAAGGAGCTGGTCGCCGGCACCGAAGGGCTGGAGCCGGCGGAGCTGTGCGTGGTCGGTGACGCCGACCAGTCGATCTACGCGTTCCGGGGCGCCACGATCCGCAACATCCTGGAGTTCGAGCGGGACTTCGGCGACGCCCGGACGATCCTGCTGGAGCAGAACTACCGCTCCACCCAGACCATCTTGAACGCCGCCAACGCGGTGATCGACCGCAACACCTCGCGCAAGCCCAAGCGGCTGTGGAGCGAGGCGGGCGCCGGGGAACCGATCGTCGGTTACGTCGCCGACACCGAGCACGCCGAGGCCGACTGGGTGGGCCGGGAGGTCGACCGCCTGGTGGACGAGGGGGACACCCGCCCCGCCGACGTCGCGGTCTTCTATCGCACCAACGCCCAGTCCCGGGTCTTCGAGGAGGTGTTCATCCGGGTCGGCCTGCCCTACAAGGTGGTCGGCGGGGTGCGCTTCTACGAGCGCAAGGAGGTCCGCGACGCGCTGGCCTACCTGCGCGCGGTGGTCAACGACGACGACACGGTGAGCCTGCGCCGGATCCTGAACACCCCGCGCCGCGGCATCGGCGACCGCGCCGAGGCCTGCGTGGAGGCGCTCTCCAGCCGGGACCGGATCTCCTTCGGCGCGGCCCTGCGCCGGGCGAAGGAAGCCCCGGGCATCTCCACCCGGGCCGCCAACGGCATCGGGGAGTTCGTCGCCCTGCTCGACGGGGCGCGGGAGTTGGCCGACACCGGCACCCCGGAGGAGGTGCTGGAGGCGTTGCTCACCCGCTCGGGCTACCTGACCGAGCTGGAGGAGAGCCTGGACCCGCAGGACGCCGGCCGGGTCGACAACCTCCAGGAACTGGTCAGCGTCGCCCGGGAATACACCGAGCGCGTCGAGGCGACCGGCGCCGACGGCGAGCGGGCCACCCTCGCCGGCTTCCTGGAGCAGGTCGCGCTGGTCGCCGACGCCGACCAGATCCCCGCCGAGGACCCCGACCACCAGGGCGTGGTCACCCTGATGACCCTGCACACCGCGAAGGGCCTGGAGTTCCCGGTGGTCTTCCTGACCGGCCTGGAGGACGGCGTCTTCCCGCACCTGCGTTCGCTGGGCGACACCCGCGAGCTGGAGGAGGAGCGGCGACTGGCGTACGTCGGCATCACCCGGGCCCGGCAGCGGCTCTACCTCTCCCGGGCGGTCACCCGCTCGGCCTGGGGGCAGCCGGCCTACAACCCGCCCTCGCGGTTCCTGGAGGAACTGCCGACCGAGTTGGTGCGCTGGGAGCGCACCGAAGGGTCGTACACCTCGTGGGCCGGCGGAGGCGGTGGCGTCGGCGGACGTGCGGACCGGGTGTCCGGCGGGCGCGGCGGCTTCACCGGCGGCACGCCCCGCGCGGAGCAACTGGCCCGGCGGATCGGCGTCGACGCGAGCCGGCTGACCACGGCCAGCGAGCTGCCGCAGGGTCCGAAGGTGGCGGTCGGGGACCGGGTCAACCACCAGCGGTACGGCCTGGGTCGGGTGCTCGCCGTCGAGGGGCACGGCCCCGGGGCGCGGGCACAGATCGACTTCGGTGACCAGACGATGTGGTTGGTGCTGCGGCACGCCCCGATCGACAAGCTCTGACCGGGCCGGTGACGCGGTGCGGCTACGTCGGGCGTGGTTGACCGGTGCGGCGACGGCCACCCTCATGGTCGCTGGTGGTGTCGCGATCAATCAGGTTCTGGACAACGGCGAGTGGAGTTTGCCCTGGCTTCTCGCCGCGCTGATGGTCACGCTGCTGACCACCCTGCTCACCTCCCGAGAGACCGGCCCCGACCAGGAGCAGGAGGGCAATCGGCTAGCGCGAGCGGTCCCCGCACCAACCAGGCGCCTTGTGGCCCTGGTCGGGGTCGTTGCCGTCCTGACCCCGCCGGGGGTGTACGCCGCACACCTGTTCGGCACGCCGAGGGTCGAGGAGTGGGACGACACCCGGTATCCGCAGGAGATCAAGTCGATCTTCGACATGCCTGCGCCTGGCCAGCTTCTCGACCCGGTGTTCGGTCAGCCGAAAGCCGCGTGGACGACAGCCATCAAGGGTGGTGAGTCGCATGTCGTCGGCGGGGATTCCAACATTGTCGTGCTCCGTAATGGCACCCACCTGTTCGGCCTCGACATGAGGACGGGAGCGCACCACTGGCTTGTCGACCTGCACGAGTCCACCGCATCGTGCGCCGTCCGGGAGAACCGGATCGCCTGTGTGGCGCCCACCGGGAGGGATTCCGCCGTCTTCTTCCTGGACGCGGGCAGTGGTCAGACCCGGAGGACCGTGAAGGTGCCCAACCGGGAACTGCGCACGATGGTGCTCGCCGACGACCGCTTCATCGCGGTGACGCAGTGGCCGGCCAGCGACAGAGGATTCGCCGCCGGATACACGACCGAGGGCGACCAGATCTGGACCCGGGAGGGAAACGCGGGGATGTACGTGTCGGCCCAACCGGGGATCCTCGTCGACGCCGGCTCCGACGTGGCCGTGTTCGTCGACACCGCCGATGGCCGTGAACTGGTGCGGTCAGTACGACCCCGGTGGGTCGGCGGCCGCAGTCTGACCTGGCACGTCTTCCGGGACGGTATCGCCATCCAGAACAAGGGTTGGACCGGTGCCGACATCTACGACCTGCACGGAGAGAAGAAGTCTTCGGTGGCCGGTTGGGAGCCGGCGGGTTCATCGGGCCCCTACGGCGCGACCCCGCCGGTGCCGCTGCTGGCCCGCCTCGGTGCCGACGGTCCGCACTATCCGGACCGGCACACGATCGCGGCGGCCAATCCCGCTACCGGGCATCTGCTGTGGCGGGTATCCGGGCCGGCGATATCCATGGACATGGCGACGGTGGGGAACCATCTGATCATCAATGTGGCCGACCCGGATGCGCCCCTCGACGCCTGGGGCGAACCGGAGATCACCAGCCGTGACTTCGTGCGCGTGTACCACTGCATCACAGGCGAGGCCCTGTCGCCGCCGATCGACATGACGAGGCAGTCCTCGGTGGAACCGGACTGGATCGAGTCGGACGGAAGAAGCCTGGTCTATTCGAGCATCGACGACCGCCCAGAATCGCGGCACACAGATCATGTCGTGGTCTCCTACGACATCGAATCGGGTGGAACGCGCTGGGAACTGCCCCTGGCGAGCAGACCTGCCTACGTCGGCGGGGCGGTGGTCGCCGCCGGCGCGCCGGAGAGCATCAGCCTCTTCGGCTGAACCCGGCTCGCCGGCGGCGAGGGCAGATCCAGGTCGTTCGTGGGTCAGCAGCCCACATCGACGCCGCGGGCGCGCAGGAACGGCGCCGGGTCGATCTGGTTCCACATCTGCCCCTGGTGCACCTCGAAGTGCAGGTGCGGGCCGGTGGAGTCGCCGGTGGAGCCCTCCAGTCCGATGGTTTCGCCGGCGCTGACCTTCGCGCCCATGCCGACCGACGCGGTGCTCAGGTGCGCGTAGTGGGTGAGGTAGCCGTTGCCGTGGTCGACGACCACCGAGATGCCGTACCCGTCGCCGACGTCGCCGGCCTTGGTGACGGTGCCACCGAACGCGGCGCGGACCGGGGTGCCGGCGGGCATCGCGAAGTCGATGCCCGCGTGCAGCGCACCCCAGCGCTGGCCGTAGCAGGAGGTGATCTCCGCGCCCTTCATCGGGATGACCCAGGTGGGCTTCGGCGTGGCGGTCTTCTTCGGCTTCGGCTTCGGCTTGGCGGTGGTCGCCCGGGGGCTGGCCTTGGCCGGGGGGCGGGAAGCCGACGCGCTCGGTGTCGGGACCGGGCTGGCCGTGGGGCTGGCCGGTGCGCTCGACTCGCGGGCGGAGCGGTCGGCGCGGGCTGCGGCGTCGACCCGGGACGCGGCGTCGACCGCGGCGGTGGGGGCCGGGTCGTCGTCGGTCGCGCCGGTCACGGCGACGGCGACGCCACCCAGGGCGAGGCCGCCGGCGGCCACCGCGGCGACGATCAGGTGGCGGGTACGCCGTCCGGGTCGCGACCGGTGCCGACCGGGGGTGTCGGGGGTGTTCTCGTTCGGGATGAAGTTGTCTTCCTGCACGGCGGACCTTCACTGGATCGAGGGGCACTTGACCTCGAAATACTGGTGTCGGCCGAGGTGCGGACGGGTACCGGGACCAGGGTGCCGGCCGACTTCTCGCCGTCGCGCTGCCGCCTCTGTCCGGGAAATCGCCTCGGCGTCCGGTCGGGCCACCCGGGGGCTAGGTGCGCTGCGTCACACCTTCGCCTGTGACCTGGAAGACATCGTCCGGGAGTGGGAGACGAAAAACCGCCCGGATCGAGCGATCCGGGCGGTCAACGGGCGATACGGAGCGTCAGGAAGCCGCTACCTCGCTGTAGATATCTTCGGTCTGGAGCTTGATGTCCACTCCGCGCTCCATCAGGTACGGCACCGGGTCGCGCGGCTCGCCCTTGACATGGATCTCCAGGTGCAGGTGGGAGCCGTAGGCGTGCCCGGTCATGCCCACCAGGCCGAGCTGGTCGCCGGCCTTGACCTGCTGACCCTCGCGGACGCTGACCGCCGACGAGTGGCCGTAGATCGCCTCGCTGCCGTCGGCGTGCTGGACGATCACCGCGTAGCCGTAGCCGCCGAACCAGCCGGCCTTGGTGACCATGCCGTCGTGGACGGAGACGTAGGGCGTGCCCTCGGGGACGACCAGGTCGACGCCGGTGTGCAGCTTGCCCCACCGCATGCCGTACGGGGAGTTGAAGTCGAAGGCCTGGAGGGGGAGCCGCCAGATGCCGGGCTCGGCGACCTCCGCGGCTTCGCCACGGTCGCTGTCCCGGGAGGCGCGGTCCGCGGCCTCGGCGCGCTCCGCGGTGCCCTGGTCGAGGGTCGAGGCGGCCTTGAGCTCGTCGAGGACCGACGGGCTGACGCTCTTGGCGTCCGGCATCGCGCCGGCGCCGAGCGCGACGACACCGGCACCGACGAAGGCGGTGGTGATGACGGCGGCGTAGCGGCTCCGGGGTGGGGTGGGCACGCGGCGACGACCGCGATATCGATCGGGCTCAGACGACAGGCGCTGGCGCACGCACACCCTCCGTTGTCGGGGTTCCGAAGCGGACCGCCGACGTCCGTGACGCTGTGGTGAACGTCGGCTGACCGCGTCGTCACCCGTCCGTGGACCTGATGACAACCGTGGACACGGTAGCCAACCGCCACGCCCGTCACAAGCCGAAGCGCCGAATCGATGCTGCGTTCTGTCCCTTTGCGTCCATGATTGTCATGGGTCGTACCGGGGAAATGGTGCCCCAGTCATCGCCCGTTCGTTGCTTTCCGTGACCGAACGGCGGAGTCGTCCCGCTTGACGGACAGGGGTGACCCACTGCCTTCGCCCGCGCCGGAGCGGGCGACGCGGGCCGCCCGGATTTCCCGGGCCGGCCGGGCCGGGTTACCGTTCGTTCAGGTCAAGCCGCGAAGCCGGTGAAAGGGATGCGCAGATGAGCTCTCGTGTTCGGGTCGTCGTCGCCAAGCCGGGCCTGGACGGCCACGACCGTGGCGCCAAGGTGGTGGCGCGTGCCCTCCGGGACGCCGGTATGGAGGTCATCTACACCGGCCTGCACCAGACCCCGGAACAGATCGTGGAGACCGCGATCCAGGAGGACGCCGACGCGGTCGGGCTTTCCGTGCTCTCCGGCGCGCACATGACGCTGTTCCGCCGGGTGCTGGAACTGCTCGGTGAGCGGGACGCCCGCGACATCGTGGTGTTCGGCGGCGGCATCATCCCGGAGGCCGACATCCCGGAGCTGCGCAAGCTCGGAGTGGCCAAGATCTTCACGCCGGGCGCGACCACCGCGTCGATCGTCGAGTGGGTACGCGAGAACGTGGCCCAGCCGGTCGGCTGAACGCCGGGCGGGACGACCGCCCGCGCGGGGCGAGGGCTGATTTCGGACAGGGTGAGGGGCCGGACGCACCCCTCACACGTCCGGCCCCTCTATGCACGATGCCCCGCCGCCACCCCTCGACCGACAGGGCATCGGCCGTCTCCCGCCGTCGCGCTGGATCAGCGCTCCGACACCTGACTCAACGAGGCCCCATCAGCGGGGTTACGCACCGGGCACAACATCGCCCGGACGGCTGACCTGCCCACCCGTTCTGCCCGGGACCGGCGCGCCGGCGGGCCGGTTGTGCATTACCGCACACCGCGCACCCGCTCGGTTGCCGGTGGTCGCCACCTCGCTAGGCTGCGCCCAATGGCCTGTTTCAACTGATGACAGGCGTCAAACTGTTTTCCATAACGCTGGTGGCGGCGCGACGGCGCGCCGCGGAGACGGGACGGGACGCGCAATCGTGGACCTGTACGAGTACCAGGGGCGGGACCTGTTCGAACGGCACGGCTTGCCCGTGCTCGCCGGCGGCGTCGCCACGACCCCGGAGGAGGCCCGCGCGATCGCCGAACGCCTCGGCGGTCGGGTGGTCGTCAAGGCGCAGGTGAAGGTCGGCGGCCGAGGCAAGGCCGGCGGCGTCAAGCTCGCCGAGGGCCCGGATGAGGCGGTGGCCCGGGCCACCGACATCCTCGGCATGGACATCAAGGGCCACACCGTCCACAAGGTCATGATCACGGTGACCGCGGACGTGGCCGAGGAGTACTACTTCTCGTACCTGCTCGACCGGGCGAACCGCACCTTCCTCTGCATCGCCAGCGTCGCCGGCGGCATGGACATCGAGCAGGTCGCCGCCGACACCCCGGACAAGGTCGTGAAGGCGCCGATCGACGCCAACACCGGCGTCGACGAGGCGAAGGCGCGGGAGATCGTCGCCGCGGCCGGCTTCCCGGCCGAGGTCGCCGACCAGGTCGTCGACGTCGCCGTGGGCCTGTGGCGGGCCTTCGTCGCCGAGGACGCCACGCTGGTCGAGGTGAACCCCCTCGCGACGACGAGCGACGGCACGCTGCTGCTGCTCGACGCCAAGATCACCCTGGACGAGAACGCCGCGTTCCGGCACCCGGACCACGAGGCGCTGGTCGACCAGGCCGCGGTGGACCCGCTGGAACAGGCCGCCAAGGCGAAGGACCTCAACTACGTCAAGCTCGACGGCGAGGTCGGCATCATCGGCAACGGCGCGGGCCTGGTCATGTCCACGCTCGACGTGGTCGCGTATGCCGGTGAGGGGCACGGTGGCGTCAAGCCGGCCAACTTCCTCGACATCGGCGGTGGCGCCAGCGCCGAGGTGATGGCGAACGGGCTGGAGATCGTCCTGTCCGACCCGTCGGTGAAGAGCGTGTTCGTCAACGTCTTCGGCGGCATCACCGCCTGCGACGCCGTGGCCAACGGCATCGTGCAGGCGCTGGACCTGCTGGAGCAGCGGGGCGAGAAGGCCACCAAGCCGCTCGTCGTCCGCCTCGACGGCAACAACGCCGAAGCCGGTCGGGCGATCCTCGACGGCGCGAACAACCCGCTGATCCAGCGGGTCGACACCATGGACGGCGCGGCCGAGCGGGCCGCCGAGCTGGCAGCTGCGGGGGTCTGATCATGGCTATCTGGCTGACCAAGGACTCGAAGGTCATCGTGCAGGGGATGACCGGTTCCGAGGGGTCCAAGCACACCCGGCGGATGCTCGCCGCGGGCACCAACGTGGTCGGCGGCGTCAACCCGCGCAAGGCCGGCACCACCGTCGACTTCGACGGCACCGAGCTGCCGGTCTTCGCCTCCGTCTCCGACGCGATGAAGGAGACCGGGGCCGACGTCACCGTCATCTTCGTGCCGCCGCAGTTCACCAAGGGCGCGGTCGTCGAGGCCATCGACGCCGGCATCGCTCTCGCCGTGGTGATCACCGAGGGCGTGCCGGTGCACGACTCCGCCGCGTTCTGGGCGTACAACGTGGCGCGGGGCGAGCGGACCCGGATCATCGGCCCGAACTGCCCCGGCATCGCCTCGCCGGGCGCCGCCAACGCCGGCATCATCCCGGCCGACATCACCGGCTCCGGCCGCATCGGCCTGGTCAGCAAGAGTGGCACGCTGACCTACCAGATGATGTACGAGCTGCGCGACATCGGCTTCTCCACCTGCGTCGGCATCGGCGGTGACCCGATCATCGGCACCACCCACATCGACGCGCTCGCCGCGTTCGAGGCCGACCCGGAGACCGACGCGATCGTCATGATCGGTGAGATCGGCGGCGACGCCGAGGAGCGGGCCGCCGAGTTCATCAAGGCCAACGTCACCAAGCCGGTGGTCGGCTACATCGCCGGCTTCACCGCTCCGCCCGGCAAGACCATGGGTCACGCCGGCGCGATCATCTCCGGCTCGGCCGGCACCGCGGACGCCAAGAAGGCGGCCCTGGAGGCCGTCGGCGTGAAGGTCGGCAAGACCCCGACCGAGACCGCCAAGCTGATGCGGGAGATCATGTCCGCGGGCTGACCCCGAGGCGTACGCGGAGAGGGCCGACCGGCTTCCGGTCGGCCCTCTCAGTCGTTGTAGAGCGGGTAGTTGCCGCCGGCCCAGAGGATCCCGCTGCCGATGATGTTGATCACGCCGAAGGCGATGGCGAGGTAACCCAGCACCGGCGACTGGCCGTAGCGCTTCGCGTCGCGGATCGACAGGTAGCCGAAGATGATGCCCAGGATGCCGCAGCAGAGCAGGCCGAGGATGATGCCCAGCACACCCCAGAGGGTGGTGCGGTCCCGGCCGGCGGCGGGCGGCGGCGGGGGTGGCGGGTACGCGGTGTTCACGACGTGCCTCCGAAGCGTCGGTGCCGTGCGGCCGTCCTCCCCGGGCCGACGCTAGACCGGATCCCCGGATCCCCGACGGCGGATCAGCGAACTCGTAGCCGGTCGGGGGTGGTATCGGACTGCCGTCGCCGGTGCGGCGTGCCAGAGTAGACCCCGATGTCGTCCGTCACCCCCGATCAGCCCAGAAGTGCCGCCCCACGGGTCGGCGCCGGACCCCGGCCGCCCGGCCGCCCCGGCTCCGCCCGGCGGGTGCCCGCGCCCCGCTCCGGTGAGCCGGCCCGGCGCCGCGCGCCGCTCGCCGTGGCCGCCGCGGTGGCCGCCGGTGGTGCCGCGCTCACCTCCTGGCTGCCGGTCGCGTTCGTGTTCTGGCTGTTCCAGCTCAGCGAGGACGCCGCCTCGCTGACCGGCGCGCTGCGCGCCGGGCTGGCCGGCTGGCTGCTCGGCCACGGGGTGCCGCTGACCACCGTCGCCGGCCCGTTCGGCCTGGCCCCCCTCGCGTTGACCGCACTGGCGCTGTGGCGGCTCACCCGGGCCGGGGTGCACACCAGCCGGGCCGTCGGGGCGCGCGGCGCCCGGTCGCCGCGCCGGGCACTCATCGTCGCCGGTGCGGTCGGCGTCGCGTACGCGGTGCTCGGTGTGCTGGCCGCGCTGCTGGTCGGCACCGGCGGCACCGGCGTCTCCCCGGTCCGGGCCGGCCTGACCCTCGCGGTGGTCGGCACGCTCGCCGCGCTGGTCGGCGCGGCCCGGACCGTCGGCGTGGCCGGCCTCTTCGCCGAGCGGGCCGCCGCACCGCTGCGCGACGGGGTACGCACCGGTCTGGTCGCCGGGCTGCTGCTGCTCGGCGCCGGGGCCGGCGCGGCCGGACTTGCCGTGGCCACCGGGGGCGGTGACGCCGCCGACCTGATCGGCGCCTACCGCACCGGGGTCGCCGGGCAGGCCGGCATCACGCTGGTCAGCCTCGCCTACGCGCCGAACGCGGCGATCTGGTCGACCAGCTACCTGCTCGGGCCGGGCTTCGCCGTGGGCACCGACACCGCCGTCCGCACCAGCGAGGTGTCGGTCGGCGCGCTGCCCGCCGTCCCGCTGCTGGCCGGCCTGCCCCGCGGGCCGGTCGACGGCCTCGGCGCCGGGTTGCTCGCGGTGCCGGTCCTGGCCGGGATGATCGCCGGCTGGCTGCTCGCGCGACGGCTGCTCCGGTTGGCCGCCGACGAGCGCACCCCACCGCCCTGGCGTCCGGTGCTGGTGCCGGCGGTGCTCGCCGGGCCGGTCGCCGGCCTGCTGCTGGGACTCGCCGCCGCGGCCTCCGCCGGGCCGCTCGGCGCCGGCCGGCTGGCTCAGGTCGGGCCGGTCGCCTGGCAGGTGGGGGCCGTCGCCGCCGCGATCACCGCGGTGGGCGCCGTGCTCGGGGCCGCCGCGACCCGGGTCCTCGTCCGCCCCCGCGACCCGGGCCCGCCGCCGCGACCCCGGGCCGCCCGCCGGTGATCCGGTCGGCCGGTCAGAACGTGCTCGGCACCGCGGAGGCGATGGCCAGGACCAGGTAGATCGCACCCAGCACCACGGCGATGCCGCCGCAGATGAGACCGGCGAGGGCCTGGCCGTTGTTGGCGGCGAGCCCGCGGTCGGCCTTCTGCTTGCCCAGCCACCCGGTCACCAGGGCGGCGATACCCAGCGGGATGCCCAGGTGGCAGCAGGCCAGCGGGATCGAGGCGATGCCGAGGATCATCGCGACCAGACCCAGGGTGTTCTGCTGGCCGGCCGGCGACGGGTAGCCCGCGTTCGGGTACATCGGCGTCCCGCCGTACGGATCCTGGTAGGGCTGCTGCGGGTACGGCTGCTGGCCGTAGGACTGCGCGGCGTACGGGTCCTGGTACGGCTGCTGGCCGTACGGCTGTTGACCGTAGGGCTGGGCGGCGTACGGGTCCTGGTAGGGCTGCTGGCCGTAGGGCTGCCCGGAGGTGGGTGGCGGCGCGTACGGGTCGTGGTGGGGTTGGTGGCCGTACGGGTCCGACGGGGGCGGCGGCGGGGCGGTCGGGTCGTGGTGGGGCTGCTGGCCGTACGGGTCCTGACCGGGCTGCATCGCGCCTGCTCCTCGACGGGGGACCGGCGTGGGGCGCCGGGTTCGACACGGACGGGTGTCCGGGGCCGGTCGTCCGGCCCGGGCGACGGCAGCGTACCCGGTCGGCGCTCGCCCCGCCCCGGGCGAACGACGGACGCCCGCCGGTCGGGCCGCCCGCCGCGGATCGTGCCGCTTGCGACCCTCCCGCCGCGCGCTGCCCAGCGGCAGGGTCGCCACGGCGCACCGATAGGGTTGCCCGGTGACCGAGCCCGCGTCCGTCGCCCGCATCGTCGTCCTCGTCTCCGGCTCCGGGAGCAACCTCGCGGCCCTGCTCGACGCGTGCGCCGACCCCGGGTACGGCGCCCGGGTGGTGGCCGTGGGGGCTGACCGCGAGGGCATCGCCGGCCTGGACCGGGCCGCCGCCGCCGGAGTGCCGACCTTCGTCGACCGGGTGCCGGACCACCCCACCCGGGAGGACTGGGACAAGGCGCTGACCGCGCACGTCGCCGAGCACGAGCCCGACCTGGTGGTCTCCGCCGGCTTCCTGAAGCTGGTCGGCCCGCACTTCCTGGCCGCGTTCGGGGGCCGCTACCTGAACACGCACAACACTCTGCTGCCGGCGTTCCCCGGCATCCACGGCCCCCGGGACGCCCTCGCGTACGGGGTGAAGGTCACCGGGGCCACGCTCTTCTTCGTCGACGCCGGCATGGACACCGGCCCGATCGTCGCGCAGGTCGCCGTGCCGGTACGCGACGACGACGACGTCGAGACGCTCACCGAGCGCATCAAGGAAGCCGAGCGGCGTCAGCTCGTCGAGCAGGTGGGCCGACTGGTCCGCGAAGGTTGGACGATCACCGGAAGGAAGGTCACGGTTCCGTGAGTGCCACTGAGGGCGAGCGCCGCCCGATCCGTCGGGCGCTGGTCAGCGTCTACGACAAGAGCGGTCTGGTCGAGCTGGCCCGAGCCCTGCACGGGGCCGGCGTGGAGATCGTCTCGACCGGGAGCACGGCGTCGACCATCGCCTCCGCCGGGGTTCCGGTGACCGCGGTGGAGACGGTCACCGGCTTCCCGGAGATCCTCGACGGGCGGGTCAAGACCCTGCACCCGAAGATCCACGGCGGTCTCCTGGCCGACCTGCGAAAGGACGCGCACGCCGCGCAGCTCGACGAGCACGGCATCGCCGGGATCGACCTGCTGGTCTCCAACCTGTACCCGTTCCAGGCCACCGTCGCCTCCGGCGCCAGCCAGGACGAGTGCGTCGAGCAGATCGACATCGGTGGTCCGGCGATGGTCCGGGCCGCCGCCAAGAACCACGCCTCGGTGGCGGTGGTCACCGATCCGGCCGCGTACCCGGAGCTGGTGGCCGCGCTCGACGCGGGCGGCTTCACGCTGACGCAGCGCCGGGCGCTCGCGGCCCGCGCGTTCGCCGACATCGCCGAGTACGACGTGGCCGTCGCCGACTGGTTCGCCGCCACCCTCGCGCCGGCCGCCGACGGCTGGCCCCGCTTCGCCGGGTCGGCCCTGCGCCGGCAGGCGGTGCTGCGCTACGGCGAGAACCCGCACCAGGAGGCCGCGCTCTACACCGACCCGAGCAGCCCGGCCGGCCTGGCGCAGGCCGAGCAGTTGCACGGCAAGGAGATGTCGTACAACAACTACGTCGACGCGGACGCCGCCTGGCGGGCGGCGAACGACTTCGCCGACCAGCCCGCGGTGGCGATCATCAAGCACGCCAACCCGTGTGGCATCGCGGTCGGGGTGGACGTGGCCGAGGCGCACCGCCGGGCCCACGAGTGCGACCCGGTCTCCGCCTTCGGCGGGGTGATCGCGGTCAACCGGCCCGTCTCGGATGAGATGGCGCGGCAGGTCGCGGAGATCTTCACCGAGGTCGTCGTCGCCCCGGAGTTCGAGTCGGGTGCGTTGGCGATCCTCCGGGCGAAGAAGAACGTCCGGCTGCTGCGAGCGCCCGCGTACGCTCCGACGCCTGTCGAGTCGCGGGAGGTCACCGGCGGCGTGCTGATCCAGGTGCGGGACCGGATCGACGCGCCGGGGGACGACCCGGCGAACTGGCGGCTGGCCACCGGCGAGCCCGCCGACGAGGTCACCCTGCGGGACCTCGCGTTCGCCTGGCGGGCGGTGCGCGCGGTGAAGAGCAACGCGATCCTGCTGGTCCGCGACGGCGCGACGGTCGGGGTCGGCATGGGCCAGGTCAACCGGGTCGACTCGGCGCACCTGGCGGTGAGCAGGGCCGGCGCCGACCGGGCCCGGGGTTCCGTCGCCGCCTCGGACGCCTTCTTCCCGTTCGCCGACGGTCCGAAGATCCTCATCGACGCGGGCGTGACGGCGATCGTCCAGCCGGGCGGCTCGATCCGCGACGAGGAGGTCATCGCCGCCTGCAAGGAGGCGAACGTCACGATGTACCTGACCAACACCCGCCACTTCTTCCACTGACCGATCGCCGCGCGCCGCGCGCCGCGCGCCGCGGGCCGGTTGCCGCCGCTGCCGCACGCCGGCTGCCGCGTTAGGAAGGGCCCCTTTTAATACACCAGGCGTTAACAAGGGGCCCTTCCTTACCCCCGGAGCTCGGCGAAGTGGCAGGCCGACGGGTGGGGGTCGGCGGCGCGGGGGACGAGCTGCGGGTCCTCGCGCGCGCAGACCTCCTGGGCCTTCCAGCACCGGGTACGGAAGTGGCATCCGCTCGGCGGGTCGGCCGGGCTCGGCACGTCGCCCACCAGGCGGATCATCGACCGGTCGTCGCGCAGCTCCGGGTCCGGCACCGGAGCGGCGGAAAGCAGAGCCTGGGTGTACGGGTGGGTCGCGCGCTCGTAGATCTCGTCCTCGGTGCCGATCTCGATGATCCGCCCGAGGTACATGACGGCCACCCGGTCGGCGATGTGCCGGACCACCGACAGGTCGTGGGCGATGAAGATGTAGGACAGGCCCAGCTCGTCCTGGAGTTCCTCCAGCAGGTTGATGACCTGCGCCTGGATGGACACGTCGAGGGCGGAGACCGGCTCGTCGCAGACGATGACCTCGGGCTTCAGGGCGAGCGCGCGGGCGATGCCGATGCGCTGCCGCTGGCCGCCGGAGAACTGGTGCGGGTACCGGTTGATGTGCTCGGGGTTGAGCCCGACCACGTCGAGAAGTTCCTGCACCCGTCGCTGCCGGCTGCCCTTGGGCGCCGCGTCCGGGTGGATCTCGAACGGCTCGCCGATGATGTCGCCGACGGTCATCCGCGGGTTCAACGACGTGTACGGGTCCTGGAGCACCATCTGCATGTTGCGCCGCAGCCGGCGCAGCTCCCCGCCGGACGCCTTGAACAGGTCCCGGCCCTCCAGCGTGGCCCGGCCGGAGGTGGGTGCCTCCAGGCGCATGAGCAGTCGGGCCAGGGTGGACTTGCCGCAGCCGGACTCGCCGACGATGCCGAGCGTCTCGCCCCGGCGCAGCTCGAAACTCACCCCGTCGACGGCCTTGACCGCGCCGATCTGCCGCTGGAACACCACACCCCGGCTGATCGGGAAGTGCTTGACCAGGTTCTCGACCTTGAGCACGGTCTCGCCGCGAACCTTGGCGGCGCTAGCGGGCGCTGTCATCACGGACCTCCTGCGCGAAGTGGCACGCGCTGGTTCGGCCGTCGCCGAGGACCAGGTCGTGCGGCACGACGTCCACGCAGACCTGCTGCGCGTACGGGCAACGGGGGTGGAACGGGCAACCGGACGGAATCCGCATCAGGTTCGGCGGCAGGCCCCGGATCGTCGACAGCTTCTGCCCGCGCTGGTCCATCCGGGGAATCGACTCCAACAACCCCTTGGTGTACGGGTGGGCCGGCGCCCGGTACAGCGAGCGGACGTCGGCGTGCTCGACGATGCGGCCCGCGTACATGACGGCGATCCGGTCCGCGACGCCGGCGACCACGCCGAGGTCGTGGGTGATCAGGATCATCGCCATGTCGAGGTCGCGGCGCAGGTCGGCCAGCAGGTCCATGATCTGGGCCTGCACGGTGACGTCCAGCGCGGTGGTCGGCTCGTCGGCGATGAGCACCTTCGGGTCCATCGCCAGCGCCATCGCGATCATGACGCGTTGCCGCATGCCGCCGGAGAACTGGTGCGGGTAGTCGCCCAGTCGCTTCGCGGCGGCGGGGATCTTCACCAGGTCCATCAGCTCGACCGCCCGGCGGCGGGCGTCGCCCCGGGACATCCCGGCCCGTTGACGCAACGTCTCGCCGATCTGCCAGCCGACCGGGAACGTGGGGTTCAACGCGGACAGCGCGTCCTGGAAGATCATCGCGATCTCCTTGCCGCGCACCTGCCGGCGTTCCTCCTCCGACTGGCTGAGCAGGTCCCGGCCCCGGTAGCGGATCTCACCGGAGCGGATCACCGCGGGCGGGGTGTCCAGGATGCCCATGATCGCCTGGGCGGTCACCGACTTGCCGGAGCCGGACTCGCCCAGCACGGCGAGCGTCTCACCAGCGTCGAGGTGGTACGAGACACCATTGATGACCTTGGCGACGCCCTCGCCGGTGCGGAACTCGACGTGCAGGTCCCGAACCTCCAGCAGGTGGCCGCCCTCGGGCGTGGGCGACGCCGGGGTGGGTTGGACGACGGAGTGGGTCATGGCCGTACCTGCCTTTCGCTGGCGACCGCGGGGCTCGTGGCAACCATTCGGCTCACCGCAGCTTCGGGTCGAACGCGTCCCGGATCGCGTCGCCGAGCATGATGAACGCCAGCACGGTGAGCGCGAGGAAGGTCGACGGCACGAGCAGCGGGATGGCCGACTCACGCATGTGCACCCGTCCGGTGTCGATGTCCTGGCCCCAGGAGATGGTCGGGTCCTTCAGACCGATGCCGAGGAAGGACAGCGTCGCCTCGGCGGCGATGAACGAGCCGAGCGCGATGGTCAGCACCACGACGGCCGGCGCGAGGGCGTTCGGCAGGATGTGCCGCCACATGATCCGCCCGTTGCCGGCGCCGAGCATCCGGGCCGCCGCCACGTAGTCCTGCTCCTTCGCGGTGATCACCGAGGAACGGACCACCCGGGCGGCGGTCGTCCAGCCGAGCACCGCCAGCACGAAGATGATCGCCGCGATGCGGACCGTGGAGCTGTCACTGCTGACCCGCTTGAGCAGCACGATGGCGGCGAGCAGCAGCGGGATGCCGAGCACCACGTCGATCACCCGGGAGAGCACCGCGTCGACCCAGCGGCCGAAGAAGCCGGCCAGCATGCCGACGACCAACGCGATCACCCCGGTGAGCAGGGCCGACAGCGCGCCGACCAGCAACGAGGCGCGGGTGCCGTACACCGCCCTGGCGTACGTGTCGCAGCCCTGGAAGTCGTACCCGAAGATCGCCCCGGCGGACGGCCCGGCGTGCTGGCGGGCCAGCACGCAGTCGGCGGGGTCGTTGCTGGTGAACAGGCCCGGAACGGCGGCCATTCCGGTGAACAGCAGGACCAGGAGGAGACTGATCCAGAAGATGGGCTTGCGGCGCAGGTCCCGCCACGCGTCGCCGGCGAGGCTACGCGGTTTGCCGGCGAGGGTCGAGGTGCCGCCGACCTGGTTCGGGGCCCCGGGCTCACCGGAGGGGCCGCGCCGGGCGGCCTGGTTCTCGCTGGCCGCCACCGTCTCGAAATCACTCATGCCGGCACCTCGCTGCGCTCGGTGCCGACACGATCGGCCGCGCCCGCTGCGTTGACGATTCGCTCGCTTCGCTCACTCATAGCGGATCCTCGGGTCGAGTACGGCGTACAGGACGTCCACCACCAGGTTGGAGACGAGGTAGACCACGACGAGCACACTGACGATGCCCACCACCAGCGGGCCGTCCTCGGTGCGGATGCCGCGGAAGAGGTTGAAGCCGACACCGGGGATGTTGAACACGCCCTCGGTGATGATCGCGCCGCTCATCAGGTTGCCCAGTTCGACGCCGAGGAAGGTGACCACCGGAATGAGCGAGTTGCGCAGCACGTGCACCCCGACGATGCGGCGTTTGACCAGGCCCTTGGAGCGAGCGGTGCGCACGTAGTCGGCGCGCAGGTTCTCCGCCACCGAGGTCCGGGTCAGCCGCAGTGCGGTGGCCAGCGACAGCGAGCCGAGCACGATGCCGGGCAGCAGCAGGGCGTAGAAGTCCGGGTCGGAACCGGCGGTGGGCGGGAAGACCTGCCACCGTACGCCGAGGAAGTACTGCGCCAGCGGGGCGAGCACGATGGTCGGGATGCCGAGCACCAGGAGCGTCAGGACCAGCGTCGAGTTGTCGAAGATGCTGGCCCGACGGATGCCGGCCAGCACGCCGGCGGTGACGCCGAAGAGCACGGCGACGGTCATCGCGATCAGGGCCAGCTTGACCGTGACCGGCCACGCGGCGGCGAGGATGTCGCCGATCTGCCGGCCGGTGAGTGACTCGCCGAGGTCGCCCTGGACCAGGTTCTTGATGTAGTCGAAGTACCGGTAGAAGAAGCCGCCGACGCCGGTCTGGTCCAGGTGGAACTTCTCGGTGAGGTATGCCCGCTGTGCCTCGGTCACCGGGCGCTCACCGGCGAGCGCCTGGATCGGGTCGCCCTGGCCGGCGAACATCAGCGCGTAGACGATCAGCGTGGTCCCGAAGAAGGCGAGGACCATCTGGAGCAGACGCCGCAGAATGAAGCGGAACATACTTGGCAGTCTTCCTGAAAAGGGGCGAAGAGGAAGGCGGGTCGGGCCACCGTCCGCCGATGGCCCGACCCGTCGTGCCGTGTTACTTGACGGCCTCGATCTTCACCAGGTCGATCCGGTCGAAGAGATCCATCTCCACGTTCGTGACCTTGGTCGAGTGACCGAAGTTGTTCTGGCCGAACCGGAGCGGGATCACCGGCATGTCCTCGGCCAGAAGGTCCTCGGCCTGCTGGTACTTCTTGATCGCCTCTTCCTCGTTCGGGGCGGCCGAGCCCTCGGCGAGGAGCTTGTCGAACTCCGGGTTGCTGTAGCCGTAGTAGTTCGACGAGCCGTTGGTGCTGTACAGCGGGCCCAGGTAGTTCTCCATGGACGGGTAGTCCATGACCCAGCCCATCCGGAACAGGCCGACCGGCTGCTTGGCCTTGAGCTTGGTCAGCAGATCCGCGAACTTCGGCTCGGCGCTGCCCACGCAGTTCACGCCCAGGTTGGCCTTGAGCTGGTTGCAGGTCGCGTCGACCCAGTCCTTGTGGCCACCGTCGCCGTTGTAGGAGATCTGGATCTCACTCGGGCCGCCGGCCGCCTGGTACAGGGACTTGGCCTTGCCGGCGTCGAACTGGCCGGCCTCGCCGATGGTGTTCTCGCGGTAGCCCGCGACGACCGGCGAGACGAACGCGCGAGCCGGCGTCTGCGAGTCCTTGAAGACCGCCGTGGTGATCTCGTCACGGTCGATCGCCATCGAGATCGCCTTGCGCACGTCCGGGTTGCTGAACTCCTTCTGGTACGTCGGGAAGGAGAGGAACTGGAACGTCGAGGCGGGGCTCTGCTTGAACCGGTCGCCCAGGTCCGTCTCGGCGGTCGACAGGTTCTCGGTCGGGATCGTCTTGATCACGTCGAGGTTGTCCGACAGCACGTCCGCGTACGCGGCGGTCTGCTGCTGGTAGATCCGGAACACGACACCGGCCACCTTCGGCTTCTCGCCGGGGAAGGCGTCGTACCTCTCCACCTCGACCTTGGCGTCGTGCTGCCAGGTGCCCTTCATCTTGAACGGGCCCTGACCGATCGGCGCCTGCTCGTAGCCCTCGGCCAGCACGCCGGGCGCGGAGAACGCGGCCTTCGGCATGGGGTAGAAGGCGGTGTAGCCGAGCATGGTCTTGAACTCGGTGTACGGCTCGGACAGCGTCACGGTGAAGGTCAGGTCGTCGACCTTCTCCAGACCGGTCAGCGTCTTCGCCTTCGGGGTCTCACCCTGGAGGTCCTCGTACCCGGCGATCTTCTCGAAGAAGTAGCTGGAGTTCTGACCGTTCGGGGCGTACGCGCCGTAGTTCCACGCGTCGATGTAGTTGTCGGCGACGACCTTCTCGCCGTTGTGGAAGGTGTAGCCGTCCTTCAGCTTGATCGTCCAGACCTTGTTGTCCGACGACGTCACCGACTCGGCCGCCACCTCGAACGCCTTGTTGGCGTCGTCGTAGTCGACCAGCGGGCTGAACAGGGCACTGAGCACCTGCGAGCCACTCGTCTCGTTGGTGTTGGTCGGCACCAGGTGCTGCGGCTCGGCGATCTCGATCCGCACGGCCGCGTTGGGGTCGCTTTCGCCGGATCCGCTGCCGCCGCCCGAGCCGCAGGCCACCAGGCCCAGGGTCACCGCGAGCGGGAGAGCGGTCCAGGCAGCAAGCCTACGAACTCGCATTGAGTCTCCTCATCTCCTCACGCTGCGCAGTCAGGCCCGGCGTTGGGTGACGCTGCGCAACGTTTGGCAACGGTAGGTCGCGGACCGGCGGTCGGCAACGATGACGTTGCGAAGCGGTAACGGAGTGGGCCGACCGGTCTTGTCGCGGCGTCGTACGCCTGCTAGGCATCGGGCCCTTGGGCGGCCCCGATTCCCGATCGGACCGGGCGTGGACGGTGCGGGAGGGGCCGGTTGGGCTTCGCTGCGCGGTGCGGTGGCGCCTGCGAGGTTCGCTCCGGCCGTCGGCGAAACGCCGGTTCGGCCAGTGAAGAGCTGCACAGAAAACTACCCTGAGTGACTAACGACACTTCACTTACCGTTACCTAAAGGCGTGGGTCGTGGACCTGGCAACCCGCTCCCCAGGTCGTCGCCGTCGCCCGGTGCCGGACATGAGACGATCTGGACGTGACGGCGACGCTTCTGGACGGCAAGGCGACCGCGGCCGAGATCAAGGACGAGCTGCGGACCCGGGTGAAGGCACTGGCGGAACGCGGGATCACCCCGGGACTGGGCACCGTGCTGGTCGGCGCCGACCCCGGCTCGCAGGCGTACGTCAACGGCAAGCACCGCGACTGTGCCGAGGTCGGCATCGCCTCGATCCGGCGCGAACTGCCCGCCGACGCCACCCAGGAACAGGTCGACGCGGTCCTGGCCGAGCTGAACGCCGACCCGGCCTGCCACGGCTACATCGTCCAGCTGCCGCTGCCCGGCCACCTGGACACCCAGCGG
Source organism: Micromonospora endolithica (assembly GCF_003626595.1). Lineage (GTDB taxonomy): Bacteria > Actinomycetota > Actinomycetes > Mycobacteriales > Micromonosporaceae > Micromonospora > Micromonospora endolithica. Next base: position 333,713 of record NZ_RBAK01000007.1, read on the forward strand.
GTGCTGGAGCTGATCGACCCGGACAAGGACGCCGACGGGCTGCACCCGGTCAACCTGGGCCGGCTCGTGCTCGGCTACCCGGGCCCGCTGCCCTGCACCCCGCGGGGCATCATCGAGCTGCTCCGCCGCCACGAGGTACCGCTGCGCGGCGCCAACGTCGCGGTCGTCGGCCGGGGCAACACGGTGGGCCGCCCGCTGGGCCTGCTGCTGACCCGGCGCAGCGAGAACGCCACCGTGACCCTCTGCCACACCGGCACCCTCGACCTCGCCTCGCACACCCGCGCCGCCGACATCGTGATCGTGGCCGCCGGCGTACCCGGGCTGCTCACCGCCGACATGGTCAACCCGGGCGCGGTGGTCGTCGACGTCGGCATCACGCGGGTGATCGGCCCGGACGGCAAGGGCCGCTACACCGGTGACGTGGACCCGGGCGTCACCGAGGTCGCCGGCGCGCTGGTCCCGATGCCCGGCGGCGTGGGCCCGATGACCCGCGCCATGCTCCTGACCAACGTCGTAGAACGCGCCGAGCGCTGAGGTGTAAGGAAGGGCCCCTTCTTAACGCCTCGGGTAGAGGAAGGGCCCCTTCTTAACGCCCACGAGTGCGGTTCGCGTCCGACCCGGTCATAACTGTCCGCCCCTGGCCGGATCGGTGCCAGGATGGCTGATACGGTCCGGAAAACCGACTGGTATCAGGGAGTGGGACGACCATGGGTAAGAAGGTCACTGTCGTCGGGGCCGGTTTCTACGGCTCCACCACCGCACAGCGCCTGGCCGAGTACGACGTCTTCGACACCGTTGTGATCACCGACATCGTGGAGGGCAAGCCCGCCGGTCTCGCCCTGGACCTCAACCAGTCCCGCGCGATCGAGGGCTTCGAGACCAAGGTCGTCGGCGTCACCACCGGCCCGAACGGCGAGGGGTACGAGGCCATCGAGGGCTCGGACGTCGTCGTCATCACCGCCGGTCTGCCCCGCAAGCCGGGCATGAGCCGGATGGACCTGCTGGAGACCAACGCCAAGATCGTGCGCCAGGTCGCCGAGAACGTCGCGAAGTACGCCCCGAACGCCGTCGTGATCGTCGTGTCCAACCCGCTGGACGAGATGACCGCGCTGGCCCAGCTCGCCACCCAGTTCCCCAAGAACCGGGTGCTCGGCCAGGCCGGCATGCTGGACACCGCGCGGTTCAGCAACTTCGTCGCCGAGGCGCTGAACGTACCGGTGAAGTCGGTGCGGACCCTGACCCTCGGCTCACACGGCGACACGATGGTCCCGGTGCCCTCGCAGAGCACGGTCAACGGCAAGCCGCTGCGTGACGCGATGCCGGCCGCGCAGATCGAGGAACTGGTCGTCAAGACCCGCAATGGTGGCGCCGAGGTCGTCGCGCTGCTCAAGACCGGGTCGGCGTACTACGCCCCGTCGGCCGCCGCCGCCCGGATGGCCAAGGCCGTGGCCGAGGACTCCGGCGACGTCATGCCGGTCTGCGCCTGGGTCGACGGTGAGTACGGCATCTCCGGCGTCTACCTCGGCGTGGAGGCCCAGATCGGCGCCGAAGGTGTCAAGCGGGTCGTCGAGACCGACCTGGACGCCGACGAACTGGCCAGCCTGAAGGAGGCCGCCGAGGCCGTCCGCGCCAAGCAGGCCGACGTCGCCAGCATGTGACGCTTCAGCACCACCCCGAAGGGCCCGCCGGCAACAGCCGGCGGGCCCTTCGCCGCTCCCACCCGCCGTCCCCCGGGACTGGACCCCGTGGCTGGTCTCCGTGGTCGCGTCGATCAAGAAGTTCGCGTCACCCCGCCCGCGATTCCTGACGCAAGCTCCTTGGTCAACAACAAGGCGGAGCGGGGGTCGGGGCCCGCCCGCCGCGCCGGCGTGAGCCGAGGCGGCGCAAGTTCGGGGAAAGTGCTGCATCAGGAGCGACGGAAGCAGCACCTTCCCCGAACTTGCGCCGATCCAGGGGCGGGGCGGCGGGCGGGCAGCGGACGTACGGCTGGGGGTGAGGGTTGTCTCGCCGTCGAGTTCCGCAGGAGGGGCGCCGGTGACCGGTGGCAGCCGTGGCGTGCGGAAACGCCTCGGAGTGAGGCGGTAAGAAGGGGCTCTCCCCGCCGGTGCGGGCGGTCACCGTGATAGACCCGAGGGTGCGGCTCGGTGGTATCGGCCGAGGATTGCAGGGAATCCTCTGCCGTGCAGCCGGGTTCGCCGGTCGGTCGAGGCCGGCTGGGGGCTGCCGGCCCATTTCCAGTACGCTCGTACTGCTTGAGCACGTGTCCCCCGAGAGGAGCGCCGGTCGATGGCGAAGATCAAGGTAAACAACCCGGTCGTGGAGCTCGACGGCGACGAGATGACCCGGATCATCTGGAAGCAGATCCGTGAGCAGTTGATCCTGCCCTACCTCGACGTCGACCTGCACTACTACGACCTTTCGATCCAGTACCGCGACGAGACCGACGACCAGGTCACCGTCGACGCCGCCAACGCCATCAAGGAGCACGGCGTCGGCGTCAAGTGCGCCACCATCACTCCGGACGAGGCCCGGGTCGAGGAGTTCGGCCTGAAGAAGATGTGGCGGTCGCCGAACGGCACCATCCGCAACATCCTCGGCGGCGTCGTCTTCCGCGAGCCGATCATCATGTCCAACGTCCCGCGGCTGGTGCCGGGCTGGACCAAGCCGATCATCATCGGCCGGCACGCCCACGGCGACCAGTACAAGGCCACCGACTTCGTGGTCCCCGGGCCGGGCAAGGTGACCGTCACCTACACCCCCGCCGACGGCGGCGCCCCGATGGAGATGGAGGTCGCCAACTTCACCGGCGGCGGCATCGCCATGGGCATGTACAACTTCGACGAGTCGATTCGGGACTTCGCCCGGGCCTCGTTCCGGTACGGCCTGGACCGCAACTACCCGGTCTACCTGTCGACCAAGAACACCATCCTCAAGGCGTACGACGGCCGCTTCAAGGACATCTTCGCCGAGGTGTTCGAGAACGAGTTCAAGGCCGAGTTCGACGCCGCCGGCATCACCTACGAGCACCGGCTGATCGACGACATGGTCGCCGCCGCGCTCAAGTGGGAGGGTGGCTACGTCTGGGCCTGCAAGAACTACGACGGCGACGTGCAGTCCGACACCGTCGCGCAGGGCTTCGGCTCGCTCGGCCTGATGACCTCGGTCCTGCTCTCCCCGGACGGCCGCACCGTCGAGGCCGAGGCCGCGCACGGCACGGTCACCCGGCACTACCGGCAGTACCAGAAGGGCGAGAAGACCTCGACCAACCCGATCGCGTCGATCTACGCCTGGACCCGGGGCCTGGCCCACCGGGGCAAGCTGGACGGCACCCCGGCGGTCACCGAGTTCGCCAACACCCTGGAGCAGGTCATCGTCGACACCGTCGAGGGCGGCCAGATGACCAAGGACCTCGCGCTGCTCATCTCGCGCGACGCCCCGTGGCTGACCACCGACGAGTTCATGAACGCGCTCGACGAGAACCTGGCCCGCCGGCTCGCCGGCTGAGCCATCGCCGCCGCCCACGAGGGCGACGTCTCCGGAGCCCGCCGGCACCCGCCGGCGGGCTCCCGCGCGTACCGGCGTGGGTTCTGCCGTCGCGGGCCTGACGGTCCGGGCGGACCCGGCGGCGTGTCGGGCGGAACACGCGGTACGGCGTCACCGCTCTCGGCGCGCCTCGTTGACCTGGGTGGACGAGATGCCAGTCGCGTCCAGGAAGGTTGACTCGGGTCGCCCCGCGAGCCGCGTGCCGATCGGCCAGCCTTCCCGGCTGTCGTGCACAGCCAGCCGTCCCTTCCCTGCGGGGGGCCCTGTCCCGGGCCCCCCGCGCCCTGTTCACCCACCCGGTCCCGCGCCGCCGTGCCGGCGCGCACCGGGAGGTGGTGTTAAAAGGGGGCCCTTCCTCTACCGGAGGCGTTAGGAAGGGGCCCTTCCTTTCACGCGGCGCGGAGGAGTTCGGCGGCGCGCTCGGGGGCTACGTCGTTGATGAAGACGCCCATCCCCGACTCGGAGCCGGCCAGGTACTTCAGCTTGTCCTTCGCCCGGCGGATGCTGAACAGTTGAAGGTGCAGGTGCCCCAGCTCACGGTCGATCCGCAGCGGGGCCTGGTGCCAGGCCGAGATGTACGGCATCGGCAGGTCGAACAGCCCGTCGAAGCGGCGCAGCAGGTCCAGGTAGAGCGGGCCGAACGCGTCCCGCTCGGCGTCGTCCAGCGCGGGGATGTCCGGTACCGGCCGGTGCGGCGCGATGTGCACCTCGAAGGGCCAGCGGGCGGCGGCCGGGACGTACGCCGTCCAGTGCTCGTTGGCGGCGACCACGCGCTCGCCGGCGGCGCGTTCGGCGGCGAGGACGTCCGCGTAGAGGTTGCGACCGCCGGTGCGTTCGGCGTGCCGGCGTGCCGCGGTCAGCAGCGACCGGGTGCGCGGGGTGACGAAGGGGTACGCGTAGATCTGCCCGTGCGGGTGGTGCAGGGTCACGCCGATCTCGACGCCCCGGTTCTCGAAGCAGAAGACCTGCTCGACACCGGGCAGCTCGGCCAGGGCGAGGGTCCGGTCGGCGAGCGCGTCCAGCACGGTGCGGACCCGGTGCGGCGGCAGGCTGCCGAAGGACGCGTGGTGGTCGTCGGTGAAGCAGACCACCTCGCACCGCCCCTGACCGGGCCGGACCGGTGTGAACGGGGTGATCTCGGCGGGTTCCTCGGCGATCCGCCCGCTGAACGACGGGAAGCGGTTCTCGAAGACGACCACGTCGTAGTCGGGTGCCGGGATCTCGCTGAGCCGGTCACCCCGCGAGGGGCAGAGCGGGCACTGGTCGGCCGGGGGGAGGAAGATCCGGGTCTGCCGGTGCACGGCGACCGCCACCCACTCGTCGGTCAGCGGGTCGTACCGCAGTTGCGACGCCGGCGGGGGCGGTGGCAGGTCACGGCGGTCGCGCTGGTCGCGGACCGCGTCGTCGCGCTCGTCGAAATAGATCAGTTCGCGGCCGTCGGCCAGGTCGATCGCGGTGCGCTTCACTCCGCCACCCCTTCGTTCGTCGGCGTGGCCCGTCCCGCGCCCGTACCGGTCACGATCATCAGTTCGCCCACCTGCTCGTCGAGTACCCGCCGGGCGGCGGCGGACAACCGGTCGTCGGTGACCAGGACGTGGGCGGCGGCGAGTTCGACGATGGAGGAGATGCCGACGGTGCCCCACTTCGTGTGGTCGGCCAGCACGACCAGCCGATCCGCGGCGTCCACCAAGGCCCGGTCGGTCTCCGCCTCCATCAGGTTCGGTGTGGTGAACCCGGCCCGCTCGGTGATCCCGTGCACGCCGAGGAAGAGCAGGTCCAGGTGCAGCGACCGGATCGCGCCCACGGCCAGCGGGCCGACCAGGGCGTCCGAGGGCGTACGGACGCCGCCGGTCAGCACGACCGTCTGGTCCGGCCGGCCGGCGGAGTGCAGGATCTCGGCGACCGGCAGGGAGTTGGTCACCACGGTCAGGCCGGGCACGTCCACCAGCCGGCGGGCCAGCTCGGCGGTGGTGGTGCCGGCGGAGAGGGCGATCGCGGCGCCGGGCCGGACCAGCTCGGCGGCGCGGCCGGCGATGGCCGCCTTCTCGGCGAGCTGGCGGACGGATTTCGCCCGGAAGCCCGGTTCGTCGGTCGAGCCCGGCCCGGCCGTCGTCGCGCCGCCGTGCACCTTGGCGAGCAGTCCCCGCTCGTGCAGCACGTCCAGGTCTCGCCGGATGGTCATGTCGGACACGCCGAACTCGGTGGCCAGCTCGGTCACGCGTACGCCACCGGTGGCCCGGACCCGGTCCAGGATGGCGGCCTGCCGTTGCTGCGCGAGCACCCGGTGCACCTCCGCCTCTTGCCACGCACTCTCACGCGGTCGAACGTGTTCCAACAGATATGAACACTAGCGCGCGTGCGAGAGCGGCGAAAGGCGAGGGGGCGGCCTCAGACGGTCGGCAGTCGGGGCTCCACCCAACCGGTCTCGGTCAGGTGGTGCAGCACCGCCTGCACCGCCTCGTCCACCGGCAGGTCGGTGGTGTCGAGCACCAGGTCGGCGTCGGTCGGCTCCTCGTAGGGATCGTCGATGCCGGTCATCCCGGTGAGCAGGCCGGCGCGGGCCCGCGCGTAGAGGCCCTTGCGGTCCCGCTGCTCGCAGACCTCCAACGGGGTCGCGACGTGCACCAGCAGGAAACCCGCCCCGGCGGCCAGCGCCATCTCCCGGGCGGTCGCCCGGGCCTGGGCGTACGGGGCGATCGGGCAGCAGATCGCCACCCCCCGGTGCCGGGCGATCTCGGCGCCCACCCACCCGATCCGCCGTACGTTCAGGTCCCGGTCGGCCTTGCTGAACCCCAGCCCGGCGGAGAGTTCCCGGCGCACCACGTCGCCGTCGAGCAACGTCACCGAACGCTCGCCCTGTTCCCGCAGGACGTCGGCGAGCCCCCGGGCGACGGTCGACTTGCCGGAGCCGGAGAGACCGGTGAAGAAGACGACCAGGCCCCGGTACCGCCGGGGCGGCCGGGCCCGGACCAGTTCCTTCGCCACCGCCGGCGGCGTGTGCCACTCGGGGAGCGGGAATCCACGATCCAACAGGTCGTCGATCTCCGCCTGGCTCAGCGCCAACCGCCGGTTGCGGGGCGGAATGTCCTCCCGCCAGCGCCACTGCCCGTCCCGGCTGTCGTACGCCAGTTCCCGGGGCACCAGCACCCGCAGCCCGGCGCCGGAGAGCATGTCGCCGGTGGAGAGCAGGTGGGTGACGCCGTACGCGGCGGACACCCGTGCCCGCAGCAGCGCGTCGCTGATCTCCTCCCGGCGGCGGGACAGCGGCACGGCCACGATGGTGGCCGGCGGCATCCGGTCCCGCGCGGCGAAGACGCTGCGGACCAGGGACTCCGGCGGCATCCCGCCGCCCCCGTCCTCACCGATCGGGATCAGCACCAGCAGATGGGCCGCCAGGGTACGGGCGGCGTGCGCGATCTGCGCGAGTTGCGGCCGGTGCAGCGGCCGGTCGGCGATCACGCCGAGCACCCGGCCGGGCGGCAGCAGCCCGCGGATCTCCTCGGGGGTACGGCGCAGCCGCTGGAACGGGCCGTGACCCCCGTCGCCCAGCCGGCGCACCGGCCCGCCGAGCCCGGCCACCCCGTCCCGGACCGGCCACGCGTCGGTGACCTCGAGCGCGGCCACCGGCGCGCCCTCGGCGTCGGTGAGCACCAGCGCGCGGCGCGCCGCGTCCTGCGGATCGAGGCTCTGGGCCAGTGCCGTCGGCACCTGGAGGGTCACCGGAACCGGCCACGGCGCGCCGTCGGCGAGCCGGCCCCGCCGGCTCACCGAGACCAGGTCGGCGCGCGTCATGAAGCCGGCCAGCGGGGCGTACGCCCCGGTCAGCAACAACTCCAGGTCGGCCAGTTCACCCGGGCGCGGCACGTACGCCGGCGCGTCCCGAAGCACCTCGTCGGGCAGCACCCACCCGTTGCTCATCTGACCCCCCACACCCGCCGACCGGCACACAGTTTCTCAGCCCACCGGGCGATCGGTCGAGTGCCACTCCACCCGGGCGGGGCGCGGTCCGGTGACGGGCACCCCGGACGCCGGGCCAGGGCCGGTCGGACGGCCGTCGGCCAGGGTCAGTCGACGGGGTCCAGCGGGGCGGCCCCGAAGGACACCGCGAACCGCTTGCACCAGATCGAGACGCTGGTCAGGTCGGTCAGGTCCACGTCCGGCGGGATGGCGTACGTCTGGTCGCCCCGGTTGCCCTTGAGCCGGCCCAGCTCCACCCACCGCCCGTCGTCGAAGACGCGCCAACCCGCCGTGCCGGGGCGTACCGGCTGGTCGGTCAGCCAGACCCGCAGGTCCGGTCCGTTGGACGTGTCCAGCCCGACCAGTTCCAGGCGGTGCCGCCCGTCCGGGGTGCGGACGATCCGGGCACCGCCGGAGGTGGCGTGCTCGTGGGTGACGAACCTGCCGTCGCGCACCAGGACCGGCCCGGCGGCGGCCCGGTCGGCCGTACTCCCGGCCGTCGGCCTGCGTACCGCCGCGGTGGGGTCCGGACCGGGCGGCGGACCCGTCGGGGCCGGCGCGGCGGTGACCACGGCGGACAGCTCCTCGTCCACCTCGGTGTCGGTGACCAGCTTCCACGGCTGGAACCACCAGAGCCCCAGGGCACCGCCGAGGACGAGGACCGCGACGGCGGCCCGGACCAGGGGAGCGCGGAGCAGTCGGACGATCATGGGACCAGTCTGCCGTCCGAGCCCGCCCGGCGGGATTACCGAAGCCTTACACCCCTAGTGGAGTTATCAGGGGCGAGCCTGATGGGCCGGGATGCGGGTGTTCCCTAGGCTGGGTCGCGTGACACTCATCGCGACCGAGTCGCTGACCAAGACGTACGGGGGTGGGGTCACCGCGCTGGCCGACCTGACCGTCGCGGTCGAGCCCGGGATCATCGGTCTGGTCGGCGCGAACGGCGCCGGCAAGTCCACGCTGATCAAGATCCTCCTCGGCCTCCTCGAACCGACCACCGGGCAGGTGCGGGTCCTCGACCTCGATCCGACGACCCAGTCCGACCAGGTGCGCGCCCGGGTCGGCTACATGCCGGAGCACGACGCGCTCCCGCCCGACCTGACCGCCGCCGAGCTGGTCACCCACCTGGGGCGGATGAGCGGCCTGCCGCGCACCGTCGCCCGGGAGCGGGCCTCCGAGGCGCTGCGGCACGTCGGGCTCTACGAGGAGCGGTACCGCCCGGTCGGCGGCTACTCCACCGGCATGAAGCAGCGGGTCAAGCTCGCCCAGGCGCTGGTGCACGACCCGGACCTGCTGCTGCTCGACGAGCCGACCAACGGTCTCGACCCGGCCGGCCGGGACGCCATGCTCGCCCTGGTGCACCGGATCGGCACCGAGTTCGGCATCTCCGTGCTGGTCTGCTCGCACCTGCTCGGCGAGGTGGAGCGGATCTGCGACACGCTCGTCGCGATCGACGGCGGGCGGCTGCTGCGCGCCGACCGCATCTCGGCGATGACCTCGGCGACCGACATCCTGGCCGTCGAGGTCAGCGAGGGCATCGAGGAGCTGGCCGCGCGGCTCGTCGCGCTGCGGCTGCCGGTCCGTCGGGACGGCCGCCTGCTGCTGGTCGAACTGGCCGACGACACCACCTACGACACGATCCTCGGCGCGGTGGCCGAGCTGGACCTGCCGCTGCACCGGCTGGACCAGCGCCGGCACCGGGTGGCCGAGCTCTTCGCCACGAGGGAGCCCAGCCATGCCTGAACCCACCGGCGTCATCCACGACATCGGCTACCAGCGCTACACCGGCCCCCGGCTGGGTCGCCGGCACGTCTTCGGCGCGCTCTACCTGCACGGCCTGCGCACCGTCTTCGGCCTGGGCCGCAGCGCCAAGGCGAAGATCTTCCCCTGGCTGGTGCTCGGCATCGTCACCCTGGTCGCGGCCGGCGTCACCGCCGTGCGCAGCCAGATCGGCGAGGTCGTCATGTCGTACGCCCAGTTCGCCGACGCGATGAGCTGGCTGGTCATCTTCTTCGTCGCGGTCGCCGCGCCGGAGCTGGTCAGCCGGGACCTGCAGAGCGGGGTGCTGCCGCTCTACTTCTCCCGCCCGCTGCCCCGCGCCGACTACCCGCTGGCCAAGCTGCTGGCCCTGGGCACCGCGCTGTGGCTGCTGCTGGGCGGCCCGCAGCTGGTGATGTTCCTCGGCGCCGCGTTCACCACCAAGCAGGGCATGCGCGGCGTGTGGAACGAACTGCTGGACCTGCTGCCCGGTCTGCTCTACGCCGGTCTCTGGGCGGTCGTCTTCGCCTCGATCGGGCTGCTGGTGGCGTCCCTCACCGGCAAGCGCGCCTTCGCCGCGGGTGGGATCGTCGCGGTGTTCCTGATGACCGCGCCGGTCGTCGGCACGCTGTCGATCATGCCGTCCCAGACGGTCAACGAACTGGCCTTCCTCGCCTCCCCGTCGACGCTGGTCAGCGGGGTCGGCACCTGGGCGCTCGGTGACCTGCTGGAGCCGGCCGACCAGGGCGGAGGGTTGCCGATCGGTGACTTCGGCCCGGTCTACGCGCTCGCCGCCGTCGCGCTGGTCACCACGTGCGTCGCCCTGCTGCTCCTGCGATACCGGAAGGTGGCCGCCCGATGACCGCGACCAGCACCGACCCGACGCCCGCCGCCGTGCGCGCCACCACCAGCACCCTGGACCTGGCCGGCGTCTCCCGCTGGTACGGCAACGTGGTCGCGGTCAACGACGTGAGCATGAGCCTCGGCGCGGGCGTCACCGGCCTGCTCGGCCCGAACGGCGCCGGCAAGACCACGCTGCTGCACATGATGGCCGGCTTCCTCGCCCCGTCACGCGGGGCGGTCACCCTGGACGGCCAGCCCACCTGGCGTAACCCGGACGTCTACCGGCACCTCGGCCTGGTCAGCGAGCGGGAGGCGGTGCACACCTTCCTCACCGCGCACGAGTTCGTGGTGGCCAGCGCCAAGCTGCACCGGCTGCCGGACCCGGAGGAGGCGGCCCGACGGGCGATCGCCCTGGTCGAGCTGGAAGGGGCGCAGGAACGCCGGATCGGCACCTACTCCAAGGGCATGCGGCAACGGGCCCGGGTCGCCGCCGCGCTCGTGCACGACCCGCAGGTGCTGCTGCTCGACGAGCCGTTCAACGGCATGGACCCGCGCCAGCGGCTGCACATGATGGACCTGCTGCACCGGCTCGGCGGCGCCGGGCGGACCATCCTGTTCAGCTCGCACATCCTGGAGGAGGTCGAGCAGGTCTCCGGCACCGTGCAGGTGATGGTCGCCGGCCGGCTGGCCGCCTCCGGCGACTTCCGCACCATCCGGCGGCTGATGACCAACCGGCCGCACGTGTTCGCCGTACGCTCCACCGACGACCGGGCCCTGGCGGTCGCCCTGATGGCCGAGTCCTCGGTGAGCGGCGTGGAACTCGGCCGCGCCGGGCTGACCGTGCGGGCCGGCGACTACGGCGCCTTCACCCGTGCCCTGCCGAAGATCGCCCTCGCCCGGGGCATCCGGGTGCAGCAGCTGGTGCCCGAGGACGAGTCCCTGGAGAGCGTCTTCTCCTACCTGGTGGAGGCCTGATGTCTACCGTTACCTGGATCACCGCACGCGGCCTGTTCGGGCGTCGCCGGTTCCTGCTGCTGCTTCCCCTGCCCCTGCTGATGGTGCTGCTCTCGGTGATCTGTCGGGCGTTCGGGGTGGACCCCGGTGAGTGGGGTCCGGCGGTGCTGGTCGGTCTCGGCCTGGCCGTGGTGCTGCCGGTCGTCGCGCTGATCGTCGGCACCGGCGTCCTCGGCGCCGAGATCGACGACGGCACCGTCGTGCACATCCTGACCAAGCCGCTGCCGCGCTGGCAGATCGTGCTGCCGAAGCTGGGCGTCGCGGCCGGGGTCACCGCGGCCACCGTCGCCGTGCCGCTCTACGTCGGGGGCGTGCTCGCCGACTCGGTACGCCTCGGGCTGGCGCTCGCCGCCGCGGCGGCGGTCGGGGCGCTGGCGTACTCGGCGCTGTTCCTGGCGCTCAGCCTGGTCACCCGGCGGCCGGTGCTGCTCGGCCTGGTCTACGTGCTGATCTGGGAGGGGCTGCTGGGCAACTTCGTCAGCGGCACCAAGGTGCTGTCCATCCAGCAGTACGTGATCGCCCTGGCCGACCGGCTGGCACCGACCGAACTGCTGTCCACCACCGTGTCGGTTCCGGTCGCCACGGTGATGACGGCCCTGATCGCGGTCGGCTTCACCGTGCTGGCCGTCGACCGCCTCCGCAGCTTCTCGGTGGCCGGCGAAACCAGCTGAGGTGTAAGGAAGGGCCCCTTCTTAACGTCTCCGGTAGAGGAAGGGCCCCTTCTTAACGCGAGCCACCAGAGCGCCGGCCGGAAGCGTCAGGCCGGGCAGGGGCGCGGTCGTTAAGAAGGGGCCCCTCCTATGCACCAGGCGTTAAGAAGGGGCCCTTCCTTACTCAGAAGGCGCAGGCGATCACCAGCTCGGGGGTGCGGTCGGGGAGGAGGTCGAGTTTGGCGATGCGGCCGGCCGCCCGGAGGTCGTCGGCGATCACCGTGAGCTGATCGAGAAGGGCGGCCGGACCGAGCGCCTCGGCGAGCGGCACCTCCGCCCTCATCGACAGCTTCCGCTCCGACTTGGCCCGGCGCACCTGGCTCAGCGCGTCACCGGCCAGCCGCAGCAACGCCGGGTCGCCCGGGGTCTGGATCGCCCGGTCCACCTCGTACGTGGTGGGCCAGGTGGCCCGGTGCACCGATCCGTAGCGCCACCAGGACCACACCTCCTCGGTCGCGTACGGCAGCACCGGGGCGAAGAGCCGCAACTGCACCGACAGCGCGGTGGCCAGCGCCGCCCGCGCCGAGTCCGCGCCCGGCCCGGTGCCGTAGGCGCGTTCCTTCACCAGCTCGATGTAGTCGTCGCAGAACCGCCAGAAGAAGGACTCGGTGGCCTGCAGGGCGGCGGTGTGGTCGTACCCGTTCAGGGCGGTGGTCGCCGCGGTGACCACGGTGGACAGTTCGGCGAGCATCGCGGTGTCCAGGGGAGTGGTCGCCGGGGCGCGCAGCGCGTCGGCGGCGCCCAGCCCGAGGGCGAACTTCGACGCGTTGAGCAGTTTCGTGGCGAGCCGCCGGCCGACCTTGATCTGCGCCGGGTCGAACGCCAGGTCCATGCCGGGCTTGCCGTTGGCCGCCCAGTACCGCACCGCGTCGGAGCCGTGCTGCTGCAGCAGGGCCATCGGGGTGACCACGTTGCCCTTGGACTTGGACATCTTCTTCCGGTCCGGGTCGAGGATCCAGCCGGAGAGCACCGCGTCCCGCCAGGGCAGCACGCCGTGTTCCAGGTGGGCGCGGACCACGGTGGCGAACAGCCAGGTCCGGATGATCTCCTGGCCCTGTGGGCGCAGGTCCATCGGGAAGACGCGGGCGAACAGGTCCGGGTCGGTCTCCCAGCCGCCGACGATCTGCGGCGTCAGCGACGACGTGGCCCACGTGTCCAGCACGTCCGGGTCGCCGACGAAACCCCCCGGCGTGCCGCGCTGGGATTCGGTGTAACCGGCGGGGGCGTCGCTGGACGGGTCGATCGGCAGCGATGCCTCGTCCGGTGTGAGAGGGTGGGCGTAGTCCGGCTCGCCAGCGTCGTCGAGCCGGTACCACACCGGCACCGGCACCCCGAAGAAGCGTTGCCGGCTGACCAGCCAGTCACCGGTCAACCCGCCGACCCAGTGGTCGTAGCGGTGTCTCATGTGCGCCGGCACCCAGCGCAGCTCGCCGCCCCGGGTGAGCAGCTCATTCCGCAACGTCGCGTCCCGCCCGCCGTTGCGCAGGTACCACTGCCGGGTCGAGACGATCTCCAGCGGTCGGTCGCCGCGCTCGTAGAACTTCACCGGGTGGGTCACCGGGCGCGGTTCGCCGACCAGGTCGCCCGCGTCGGCGAGCAGGTCCACCAGCGTCCGCCGGGCGCCGTTCACGGTCTGCCCGGCCAGCGCCGCGTAGGGCTGCGCGGGCACGCCGGCCGGCGGGTCCGGCAGCAGCCGGCCGTCGCGGCCGATCACCACGCGGGTGTCCAGGGCCAGATCCCGCCACCAGGTCACGTCGGTGAGGTCACCGAACGTGCAGACCATCGCGATGCCGGTGCCCTTGGCCGGGTCCGCCAGCGGGTGCGCGCGCACCGGCACCTCGACGGAGAAGACGGGCGTACGCACAGCCGCGCCCACCAGGTCCGCGTAGCGCTCGTCGTCGGGGTGGCAGACCAGCGCCACGCAGGCGGGCAGCAGCTCGGGTCGGGTGGTGTCGATGAGCACCTCGCGCCCGCCCGGCCCGGCGAACCGCAGCCGGTGGTAGGCGCCGGGCCGCTCCCGGTCCTCCAGCTCCGCCTGGGCGACGGCGGTGGCGAACCCGACGTCCCACAGGGTCGGCGCCTCCGCCTGGTACGCCTCGCCGCGGGCCAGATTGCGCAGGAACGCCCGCTGCGACGTGGCCCGGGCCACCCGGCCGATCGTGGTGTACGTCAGCGACCAGTCCACGGACAGCCCGAGCCGCCGCCACAGCGCCTCGAACACCTGCTCGTCGGCGACGGTCAGCCGCTCGCACAACTCGATGAAGTTACGTCGGGAGACCGGCGTCGGGTCCTTGCGGGCGGCGGCGTCCACCGGGGCGTCCGGCGCCCGCCAGTCCGGGTCGTACGGCAGCGCCGGGTCGCAGCGCACCCCGTACACGTTCTGCACCCGGCGTTCGGTCGGCAGGCCGTTGTCGTCCCAGCCCATCGGGTAGAACACGGTCCGCCCGCGCATCCGCTGGAACCGGGCCACCACGTCGGTGTGCGTGTACGAGAAGACGTGTCCCATGTGCAGCTCGCCGGATACGGTCGGCGGCGGCGTGTCGATCGCGTACACGTCCTGACGCTCCTTCGAGCGGTCGAACGCGTACGTGCCCTCCTCCTGCCAGCGGCGCGCCCAGGTCTCCTCGAGCCCGTCCAGGGTGGGACGCTCGGGGACGCCGGTGCGGGCCGTCCGTTCCGTATCGGTCATCCGTCGATCGTAGGCGCGCCACAGGTGCCCGGCCACGGCTTATGCGCCGGTCCAGCGCGGGCACGTGCTGGCCGGTGGTCGATCAGGATTCGAGAAGCACCGGGGTCCCGGCGTGGCTAGCGTGGCGAGCACGGCACATCGATCCGAGCGGGAGACGGGCGACCATGGGTGCGAACGCCACGGGAAAGAGCGGGAAGTCGGCGGGATTCTCCGAGCAGGAACGCGCCGCCATGAAGGAGCGCGCGGCGGAGCTGAGAAAGGAGTCGGGCCGCGGTCGTGGCGACAAGGCCGCCGCCGACGAACTCGACGTGTTGTCGAAGATCGCCGAGATGGAGGCCGCGGACCGCGCGGTGGCCGAACGCATCCACGCCGTCGTCACCAGCGCCGCGCCGGAGCTGGCGCCGAAACTCTGGTACGGACAGCCGGCGTACGCCCGGAAGGGAAAGGTGGTCTGCTTCTTCCGGAGCGGGAAGGGCGACAAGGAGCGTTACTCGTCGTTCGGATTCACCCCCGCGGCGAACCTCGACGATCCGGGTGGCCTGTGGCCCACCTCGTACGCGGTGGTCGAGCTGACCGCGAAGGCCGAGGAGACGATCGCCGACCTCGTCCGGAAGGCCGTGAGCTGAACCGCCTCCGGCGACCCTGACCCGCCGGCCCCGGGCCCGTCCGGGTACGGGGCAGCGGGTCGCCCCCGCCTGTGCCAGCATCACCGGTGTCTGTCTGGGGCGTACGGGGGAGGACCGTCGTGGACGAGGTGGAACTGCGGCGCCCGGCATGGCCCGACGTCCTGGGTGTCGTGGCGGCGGCGGCGGTCGGGGTGGTCTTCGCGGCGCGGGTGTCTCCCCTGGTGCTGATCTCCGCGTTCACCGATCTGGTGGCGGCACCGGCACCGGTCGACGCGACGTACGCGGCGGCGCTGGTCGCGGTGGCGATCGCGGTGCCGGTCCTGCTGACCCGGGTGTCGGGGTGGCTGGTGACCGCCGCCGGTCTGGTGGTCGTCCTCGCCCTCGACGTGCTCGTCGGCGACGTCACGATCGCGCTGCTGCCCGACCGGGTGCCGCGCTCGTCGGACGTGGTGGTCGCGTTCGTCGTCGCGGGGTGCCTCGGGTTGTCGGTGGGCGGTGTGCTGCTCGCGGCCGCGCGGACCGCCCGGTCCGCCCGGTGGCTGGTGGCGGCGGCCCTGGCCGGTGGGCTGGTCCTGCATCCGCTGGTCAGCACCCTGATCCGGGCGGCCCTGCCGGACCCGTCGGGGGCCGGGAACTGGCCGGTCGTCGTGGAGGCCACGTCGCTGCAACCGGCCGACGTCCAGCTCTGGGTCGCGGTCGCCGCCGCGGTCGCCGTCGCCGTCGTCCCGCTCGTCCGGCGGGAGCCGGCGGTCCGACCCGGTGCCGCCCGCCCCCGGCCGGGCGCCGTCGTGGTGGTGGCCGGCGCGGCGGCCCTGCTGCTGGTCGGTCTCGCGCTGCGGCTGCGGGTGGTCGACGCGTTCCGGCTCAGCCCCGACGGGCTCGCCGGTCCCCGCCGGCAGCGGGCGGTGGAGTCGTTCGCCCACTACTCCGTCGTCGTCGTCGCCACCGTGGTCGCGCTGCTGCTGGTCTGGTACGCCTACCGGACCGGTCGGGGCCGCGCGGCCCGGTGGGTGGTGCTGTGCGCGGCGGCGGCGCCGATCACGCTGCTCGTGCTCCGCGTCGAATCGGTCGCACCGGCGTCACGCCACGCGGTGGTCCTCGTCTTCGGCCTGCTGGCGGTGGTCGGCGGGGCGCTGGTGGGCCGGCACGCGGCGAACCTGGCCCCGTGGGACGCGGTGGGACTCGTGGTCGCCGCCGTGGCGACGCCGTTGGCCTCGCCCGTCCTGCGCCGCGAGTTTCCCTCGCTCGACCTGGTCGGGCCGGTGCTGATCGTCACCGGGCTGGGCCTGGCGTTGGGCTGCGGCGCGGCGTTGGTCGCGCGCGGCGACGACCGGCCGGAGTCGCCGGCCACCACGCTCGTCCTCGGGCCGGCCGCGCTGGTGCTGTCCGCGACCGCGTTCGCGCCGCTCGTGGCGCGCTTCCAGTTCCAGGGGCCGGGCCAGGAGGCGCCGGTATTCACCGTCCCGGTCTTCGCCGGAGTGGCCGCCGTGCTGCTGGTGCTGCTGTTCGGCTTCTCCCGGGCCGTCGACCGTCTCCGCCGGGACCTGCGCGCCGAGGCGGCCACCCCACCGGCGGCGGTCACCCCACCGGCGGCGGTCACCCCACCGGACGGGGCCGTGCCGCGTGACGGGTCCGCGCCGTGACGGCCCCCGACCGGGGACCCTAGAGCAGGGAGTCCCGCCACTGGCGGTGCAGGGCGGCGTACCGGCCGCCGGCCCCGGCCAGCCGCTCCGGTGAGCCGTCCTCGACGACCCGGCCGGCGTCGAGCACCAGCACCCGGTCGGCGATCTCCACGGTGGACAGCCGGTGCGCGATGACCAGCGCGGTGCGGTCGGCCAGGATGGTGCCGAGCGCGCGCTGCACCGCCCGCTCGGTCGGTACGTCCAGCGACGACGTCGCCTCGTCCAGGATCAGCACCGCCGGATCGGCCAGGAAGGCCCGCGCGAACGCGACCAGCTGACGCTGCCCGGCCGAGAGCCGGCCGCCGCGCCGGTGCACCTGCGTGGCGTACCCGTCGGGCAGCGCGGCGATGAAGTCGTGCGCGCCGATCGCCCGTGCGGCGGCCTGTACGGCGGCGTCGTCGGCGCTCGGCCGGCCGAACCGGATGTTCTCCGCCACCGTGCCGCCGAACAGGTGGGTCTCCTGGGTGACCAGGACGACCGCCCGGCGCAGGTCGGCGTCGGCGAGGTCGCGCAGGTCCACGCCGTCCAGGGTGACCGTGCCGGCGACCGGGTCGTGGAACCGGGCGAGCAGCTTGGCGATCGTCGACTTGCCGGCGCCGGTCGGTCCGATCAACGCCACCGTCTGTCCCGCCGGCACGATCAGGTCCAGGTCGGTGAGGATCGGCGCGTCGGGGCGGTAGCCGAAGGTGACCGACCGGAACGCCACCCCGCCGGGGTGCGGCACCGCCGGCAGGGGTACGGGTCGGGCCGGTTCCGGTACGCCGGGCCGCTCGTCCAGCACACCGGCGAGTTTCTCCAGGGCCGCCGTCGCCGACTGCAACGAGTTGTAGAACTGGCTCAGCTCCTGCATCGGCTCGAAGAACCGTCTCAGGTAGAGCAGGAACGCGGCGAGCACCCCCAACTCGGTCGCCCCGTGCAGCACCCGCCAACCGCCGTAGCAGAGCACCGCCGCCACGGTCACGTTGCCGATCACCTTGATGCCCGGCGAGTAGGTGGCGATCAGTCGGAACGCGGTCAGGCTGGCCCGGCGGTAGTCGTCGCTGACCGCCGCGAAGATCTGCTGGTTGCGCGGCTCGCGGCGGAACGCCTGCACCGCCCGGATACCCCGCATCGACTCGACGAAGTGGACGATGACCAGCGCGATCGTCTCCCGGGTACGCCGGTAGGCGGCGGCCGAGGCGCGGGCGAACCAGCGGGACAGCGCGAACAGGAACGGGAACGCCAGTAGCGTCACCGCGGCCAGCGGCAGGTCCAGCCAGAGCAGGATGCCGGCCACCGACAGCACGGACAGCGCGGCGAGCACCAGGCTGTCCAGGCCACCGCCGGCCAACTCGCCGATCGAGTCCAGGTCGCTGGTCAGCCGGGAGACCATCCGACCCGACGTGTACCGCTCGTGGAACGCCACCGGCAGGCGCAGGAACTGCGCGTACACCCGCTGGCGGAGGTCGAGCAGAACGGCCTGGCCGATCCGCGCGGAGACGGTGAGGAAGCCGCGGCGGGCGGCGTACTCCACGGCGGAGGCCGCGACGAACGCGGCGGCGACGGCGGCCAGCGGCCGGTAGTCGTCGGCCCGCAGCGGGTCGATCGCCCGGTCGATGCCGAGCATCACCAGGTAGGGCCCGGCCATCGCCGCGGCGTTCTGGCCGAGCAGCAGCGCGACGGCGACGCCGAGCTGCCGGCGGTGCGGGCGCAGCAGGTCCCGCAGCAGCACCCGGCTCAGCGAGCGGAGCCGGGACACCGCCTCCGGATCGGTGTCCTCGGCGCGGCTGCGGTCGGCGTCCGGTTCGACGGCGACGCCCCGCCAGCGGGTGAGGTCGTCCGCGTTCGCCGTCACGACCGCACCAACCCGCGCCCGTCCGGCGCCGGCCCGGCGGCGGACACCGGGGGCGGCGGCTCGGCGGAGAGCACCGCGCGGTACGCCGGCACGCCCGCCAGCAGCTCGGAGTGCGTGCCCACGGCCACGATCCGGCCGGCGTCCAGCAGCGCCACCCGGTCGGCGAGGGCGATGGTGGACGGCCGGTGCACGACCAGCAGGGCGGTGGTGTCGCCGAGCACCCGTTTCAGGGCCGCCTCGACCAGGGCTTCGGTGTGCACGTCCAGCGCGGACAGCGGGTCGTCGAGGACGAGCAGGGCCGGGCGGCTGAGCACCGCGCGGGCCAGCGCCAACCGCTGCCGTTGCCCGCCGGACAGCGACAGCCCCTGCTCGCCGACCCGGGTGGCCAGGCCCCACGGCAGGTCGTACGCGAAGTCGGCCTGCGCCAGCGCGAGCGTCGCCCGGACCTCCTCCTCGGTGGCCTCCGGGCGGCCCAGGGTGAGGTTCTCCCACACCGACATGGAGAACAACGTCGGCTCCTCGAACGCGACGCCGACCACCCGGCGCAGCGACGACAGCCGCAGGTCCCGCAGGTCGTGGCCGTCCAGGGTGACCCGGCCCTCGGTCACGTCGTGCAGCCGCGGGACCAGCGAGAGCAGGGTGCTCTTGCCGCAGCCGGTGGCACCGACCAGGGCCAGGGTCTCGCCCGGCTCGACGGTGAGGTCGATGCCGCGCAGGACGGCCCTCGCCGTGCCGGGGTAGCGGAACGTGACCCCCTCGAACCGCAGCCGACCGGTGACCTCGGCCCGGGTCAGGGTGACCGCGTGCGGCGCGTCCAGGATGGCCGGCGGGGTGTCCAGGACCTCGCGGACCCGGTCCGCCGCGGTGGCCGCCTCCTGCCCGTTGGCGATGATCCAGCCCAACCCCTGCACCGGCCAGGTGAGCATCAGCTGGAGGCTGATGAACGCCACCAGCTCACCGATGGACAGCGCACCGCGTGCGGCCGCCGCCGCCCCGGCCACCAGCACCAGGCCGAGGACCAGGTTGGGCACCAGGTCCAGCTTCGCCGACGTACGGGCGAGCAGCCGGCCCTTGCCGACGCCGGTGTCGTGCAGCGTCCGCGCGCTGGTGGCGAACCGGGCGGTCAGTTCCGGCCCCCGCCCGTACGCCTTCATGGTGCGCAGGCCCTGCGCGGTCTCCTCGACCAGCGTGGCGACGTCGCCCTGCTGGTCCTGCATCCGGCGGGACGCGGTGTGGTAGGCCCGGGCGAACCGTCTGGTGATCACGAACAGGGGGATCGCGCTGCCGGCCACCACCAGGCCCAGGACGGTGTGCAGCCGGATCAGCAGCGCCACCACGACCAGATAGGTGACCAGGTTCAGCACCAGGAAGAAGAGGCCGAAGGAGAGGAAGCGGCGGATCACCGACAGGTCGCTGGTGATCCGGGAGAGCAACTGCCCGGACTGCCACCGGTCGTGGAAGCTCGGCGCCAGCCGTTGCAGGTGGGCGTACACGTCGTCCCGGATGGCCGCCTCGATCGCCATCGAGGACGACGACTGCACCCAGCGCCGGACGAAGATCAGCAGCGCCTCGACCAGGCCGAGCAGCAGGGCCAGGCCGGCCAGCCGGACCAGGCCGGCCGGCTCCTGCCGGGCCACCGGGCCGTCCACCACCCGCTGCGCCACCAACGGTACGGAGATCCCCGCCCCGGTGGCGGCGAGCCCGGCGAGCATCAGCCAGCTGAACTCGGCCGCGTACGGGCGCAGGTAGTGGCGCAGCCGCCAGAGGTTGCGCAGCGGATGTCGGCCGGCTGGTGAGGCCGGACTGCCGTCGCGGTCCGCAGGCATACCCGACGGTAGCGGCAAACGGGAGGCGCGCCGGTGTCAGCTTCCCGTCAACCGTCCCTCATGACCGAGAAGCCACTTCTTCACGTCCAGCCCCCAGCGGTAGCCGCCGAGCGTCCCGTCGGTGCGCAGCACCCGGTGGCAGGGGACGAAGAGGGCGGCGGCGTTGCGGGCGCAGGCCGCCGCCGCGGCGCGGACGGCCGCGGGGCGGCCGGCCAGCCCGGCGTACGCCGTGTAGGTCACCGGTTCGCCCGGCTTCACCTCGCGCAGCACCGTCCAGGCGTGCGCCATGAAGACACCCGGCGTGTGCTGCTCCACCGGCACCGCGTCGATCGCGGCGAGGTCGCCGTCCAGGTAGGACGCCACCGCGGCGGTGACCGGTCCGAGGTCGGCGCGGTGTCGCAGCGGTGCCCGCAGGCTCGGGTGGACCAGTGGGAGCAGGCTCCCCGGGTCGGCCGTGAACCCCGCCGCCCGGACCGCCCCGTCGGGTGTGGCCAGGATGCTCAACGGGCCGGCCGGGGTGTCGAAGACCGTGCTGTCGATCGTGCTCGTGCTGCTCATGCTGCTCTCCAGAGTCGGATCACCGCGTACGAGCGCCAGGGGCGCCAGCGGTCGGCGTACGTGTCGAGGGTCGACGGGGCGTCGGGGAGGCCGAGGGCGGCGGCACCGCGCCGGACGGCCAGGTCGGTGGGGAGCAGGACGTCCGGGTCGCCGAGCGCGCGCATCGCGACGTAGCCGGCGGTCCACGGGCCGATCCCGGGCAGTTCGGTCAGCCGACGGCGGGTCTCCTCCCGGTCCCCGCCCGGCTCCAGGTCCAGCCGGCCCTCCGCGACCTCCCGGGCGAGCGCCCGCAGTGTCTCCCGCCGCCCACCCGGCATCCCGAACCCGTCATCCGCAACCCGCAGAACCTCCACCGCCGAGGGAAACCCCGTCAACCCACACCCCTCGCCCGGTTGATCATGGTGTTGGCGGGCGGGTCGATCTCCGGACCACCCGTCAACACCATGATCGGCGCTGTCGGCGCTGTCGGTGAGGAGGCGGGTGTGGGTGAGGAGGCGGGTGAGGGTCGTGCGGGCGCTTTTGACCGTTATCTGTTGGCCGATCACGGCGCGGACGGCCATTTCGAAGCCGTCCACCGCGCGCGGCACCCGGACGCCGGGGTCGGCGGCGACCGACCTGGCCAGCGCCGGGTCCTCCGCCAGGGTCTGGTCGACCGCGGCCGGGTCCGCGTCGAGGTCGAACAGGCGGCGGCAGCGGGCCACCGCCGGAGCCAGGTCCCGCATGTCGGCCAGCCGCAGGGTCGCCGCCACGTACCCGTCGGTCGGGGTCAGGGTCGCCTCGCCGGTGCCGTGCGGCAACCGCAACCCCCGGCGGTACGCACCGTCGCGTACCTTCTCGACCCCGGGCAGCGCGCGGAGGGCGAGGAAGTCCAGCAGGGCCGCCACGTGCAGCGGCGGACGGTACGCGAGCCGCACCGTGATCGTGCCCGCCCCGGCCGGCGCGGGTCGCGCACCCCGGGCGGTACGCAGCTCGGACGGAGCCACCCCGTACACCTCGCGGACCGTCTCGTTGAACTGCCGCACACTGCCGAACCCGGCCGCGAACGCGATCTCCGCCATCCCCAGTCCGGTGGTCTCGACAAGCGTGCGGGCGGTCTGCGCGCGCTGGGCCCGGGCGAGCGCGAGCGGCCCGGCCCCCAACTCGGCGCGGAGCATCCGGTGCAGGTGCCGCTCGGTGTAGCCGAGGCGGCCGGCCAGCCCCGGCACGCCGTCCCGGTCCACCACGCCGTCGGCGATCAGCCGCATCGCCCGCCCGACCAGGTCGGCGCGTACGTCCCACTGGGGTGACCCGGGCGCGGCGTCCGGCCGGCAGCGGCGGCAGGCGCGCAGCCCGGCGCCCTGCGCGGCGGCGGCCGAGGGGAAGAACCGGACGTTCTGCCGCTTCGGCGTCATCGCCGGGCAGGACGGCCGGCAGTAGATCCCGGTCGACGTCACGCCGGTGTAGAACCACCCGTCGAAACGCTGGTCACGGCTGTCCACGGCCCGGTAGCACCGCTCGAAGTCCAACTCCACGCCACCGATGATGCCCCCCAGGTCAGCCGCCCGGCTCGCGGAAATCGGACCACGCCGTCGGCGGTGCAAGGAAGGGCACCTTATTAACGCCTCCGGTAGAGGAAGGGCCCCCGCTTAACACCCGCGGCGTCGGCGCGAGCAGCCGCGGCGTCGGCGCGAGCAGCCGTGGCACCTGGGCGAGCAGCCGTGGCGCGGAAAGTGTCGGTTGTGGTGGGTACCGTCCGGTCACCAACTCAAGAAGGGGTGCGGCGATGGCAAGCGTTGCGGGTCGGGGAGCGGCGTCGACACGGGACGAGTTGCCCCCGCTGGACCCCACCGTGGTGCAGGGCTTCTACCACCGTATGCGCGCGGTCGCCCCGGCCGCCGTGGGCGCCCTGGAGCGGGACCGGGCCGACGACCCGGGGCGGGCGTTCGGCGACACCGCCTGCGGCCGACTGGTCCGATCGCTGGACGCCGACGCGCTGCGCGCCCTCGGCATGTGGGTGCACCACTGGTGCATGCGTTTCTACGACGACGACACCCGGGTGGCGCTGCGGCTGGTCCGGGAGATCGCCGGTCGGCCGGGCCTCGGCTGGACGCCCGACGAGGTGCGTTGGATGCTGCGCGAGTCGCACGCGGCCGGCCCGGCCGCCGACGCCCGTTTCACGCTGCCGCTCGCCGCCGCCGGCGAGCTGGCTCCCGGCGCCCTGCGCATCGAGCCCGTCGTTCCCCGCCAGCCGGGTCCCCGCGACTGACGGTGCGGTGCGGGCCGGTCGGCGGTGGCGCGTGGCGACAGTTGACCGACGACGGTCGCCGCCAGCGCCACCGCGAAACCGATCGTCTGCCCGCCGCTCAGTGCCTCGCCGAGGACCAGCCAGCCCAGCACGGCGGCGGTCAGCGGACTGAGCGCGCCGAGCAGGGACACCTGCGTGACCGGCATCCGGGCCGCACCCCGGAACCAGAGCGCGTACGCCAGGGCGGTGCCGACCAGCGTCAGCCACGCGTACCCGAGCAGTGCCGGCGCGTCCGGCGTCGGCACGGGTCCCTCGACGGCGAGCGCGACGGGGGCGATCATCAGGCCCCCGGCGGTGAGCTGCCAGCCGGTGGCGGTGAGCGTGCCGACGCCCGGCGGGCGGCCCCAGCGGCGGGTCAGCACGAGGCCGGCCGCCATCGCGACGGTGGCGGTCAGGCCGGCGGCGACACCGGTGAGGTCGAGTGCGGCGTCCGGTCGGAGCACGACCATGGCCACTCCGGCCGGAGCGGCGACGGCGGCGACCAGCGCGCGGCGGTGCGGGCGCTCCGCCAGCACGAGGATCGTCAGTCCGGCGACGACCAGGGGCTGGACCGCGCCGAGGACGGCGGCGGTGCCCCCGGGCAACCGGTACGCGGCGTGGAACAGCAGTGGAAAGAACGCGCCGATGTTGAGCGCGCCGA
Source organism: Micromonospora endolithica (assembly GCF_003626595.1). Classification (GTDB taxonomy): domain Bacteria; phylum Actinomycetota; class Actinomycetes; order Mycobacteriales; family Micromonosporaceae; genus Micromonospora; species Micromonospora endolithica. Next base: position 357,677 of record NZ_RBAK01000007.1, read on the forward strand.
GCACCGCCGACCGCCACCACCACGAGCCGCGTGGGCGGTGCCGGGTCAGGGCCAGCAGGAGCAGTCCGGCCGGTAGGGCCCGGATCACGCCCGACCAGAGCGGATGGCCGGGCGGCAGGAGCTGGCTGGTCACCAGATAGGTGGTGCCCCAGGCCGCCGGTGCGGCTGCCGTGATCACGACGTCGGCCACTCGTGAACCCATCACGCCCCCTCAATAGCTCGTCGCTAAGTATCTTAGTACTAAGCTACTTTGGGGTGAGAGAGATGAAGGGTGGGACGTGCGGCACAATCGCCGTGTGGCGGAGCGGGACGACGTCGACGCGATCGTCGAGCAGTGGCGGCGAGAGCGACCCGGGATGCGACCCGAACCGATGGCCGTCTTCGGGCGGATCTACCGGCTGGCCCGGCTCGTCGGCGACGTCCAGGAGCGCACGTACGCCCGCTGGTCCATCAGCCGTGGCGAGTTCGACGTGCTGGCCGCGCTGCGGCGTGCCGGCGCTCCCTTCACGCTTGCGCCCCGGGTCCTCACCGCGTCGCTGATGCTCACCTCCGGTGGGATGACCGGACGGCTGGACCGACTGGAACGGGCCGGACTGATCCGGCGCTCACCCGACCCGGCGGATCGGCGGGGCCTCCAGGTCACCCTCACCGACGCCGGTCGGCACCTGGTCGAGGAGGCCGCCGACGCCGGCCTCGCCGTACAACGCGACCTGCTCGACGCCCTGCCCCCGGCGGACCAGGAGCGGCTGGCGGACCTGCTGCGTACCCTCCTCGGCGCCGTCCCCGACCAGGGAGCTTGACCGCCCGCCTCCCGGGTGCCCGGGACCGGGAACGGCTGCGGCAGGATGGGGAGCCACCGATGAGAGGACGACCATGCCGGCCAGCGAACCCACCATCATCGCCACCAGCATGGGCATCTCCGCCCCGCGTCGCGCCGGCGAGCCTCGGCGGGTCAATCCCGTCTTCGACCTCGCCGCCGAGCTGGCCGGGGCCGGTGGGCAGCCGCGCCTGTGCTTCCTCGGCCAGGCCGAGGGGGACCAGCCGACGACCCTCACCCGGGTCTACGAGACGTTCGCCGGCAGCCGGTTCCGGATGACGCACCTGGCGCTGTTCCCGATGCCGAACGTCGACGACGTCCGCGCCCACCTGCTGGCCCAGGACGTGATCTGGGTGGGCGGTGGCAGCGTGGCGAACCTCTGCGCGGTGTGGCGGGCGCACGGCCTCGGCGAGATCCTGCGGGAGTGCTGGACGGCCGGAGTGGTGCTCGGCGGCGTGTCCGCCGGCTCCATCTGCTGGCACACCGGCGGCGCCACCGACAGCTTCGGCACCACGCTGCGGGGGTTCACCGACGGTCTGGGCTGGCTGCCGTACGGCAACGGGGTGCACTACGACAGCGAGGACCAGCGCCGGCCGCTGATGCACCGGCTGGTCGGCGGCGGCACGCTGCCGACCGCGCACTGCACCGACGACGGCACCGGCCTCGTCTACCGGGGGCAGCGCCTGGTCGAGGCCGTCGCGGACCGGCCGGGTGCCTCGGCGTACGAGGTGAGCCGGGCCGACGACGGCACCGTGACGGAGACGGCGATCACGCCTCGGCTGCTGGGCTAGGCCGCAGCCGGCGGACCGCGTCGAACACCTGGGCCAGCTCCGCGGCGTCCTCGCCGGCGTGGTGGGTGTGCGCCACGCCGGACAGGCCCAGCTCGCGCTTGATCGTGCTCTGGTGGACGCCCGCCCACTCGCCGCCGGTGCGGCCCATCCAGTAACTGCGCAGGTCGATCCCGGAGCCGGTCGCGCCGAACGGGCTGTGCCTGACGAACCGGACGAAGTACCAGTGCACGAACATCCCGTCCCACACCGCCGGGGCGGCGAGGAACACCGGCCGGCCGATCTGGCGCAGTCCGTCGACCCAACCCTTCGCGGCGGCCATCGCCTCCTCGGCCCGGGGAGCCTCGCGGAGCAGCAGGTTCCGGTCCAGGCCGGAGACGGCGAGCGCGGCCGGCACGTAGTCCTCGGAGATCGGCCGCAGCTCGGTGTAGAAGGTCAAATCCGGCCGGCCGACCACCGCCATGCCCAGCGACAGCATGCTGTACGGCCCGGGGATCGGCCCGTCCGCCTCGACGTCGACGGCCACGTACAGCTCGGGAAGCTTGTCGGTCACGAGCGGACGCTACCCCCTTTCGCGGGACTGCCTGCCCGGCGGCCGGGACGAGGCGCGTAAGCTGGCCCGTCGTGAGTCTCACCATCGGCATCGTCGGCCTGCCCAACGTCGGCAAGAGCACCCTGTTCAACGCGCTGACCAAGAACGACGTGCTCGCGGCGAACTACCCGTTCGCCACCATCGAGCCCAACGTCGGCGTGGTCGGGCTGCCGGACGAGCGGCTGGCCAAGCTCGCCGAGATCTTCTCCTCGCAGAAGATCCTGCCCGCGCCGGTGTCGTTCGTCGACATCGCCGGCCTGGTGCGCGGCGCCTCCAAGGGGCAGGGGCGGGGCAACGCCTTCCTGGCGAACATCCGCGACGCCTCGGCGATCTGCCAGGTTGTCCGCGCCTTCTCCGACCCGAACGTGGTGCACGTCGACGGCAAGATCTCCCCGGCCGACGACATCGAGACGATCAACACCGAGCTGATCCTCGCCGACCTCCAGACCCTGGAGAAGGCGCTCCCGCGGCTGGAGAAGGAGGCCAAGCTCCGCAAGGACCGGGCCGCCGCGGTGACCGCCGCGAAGAAGGCCGCCGAACTGCTGGACACCGGGGTCACCCTCTACTCGGGCGCCGCCAAGGCCGGCATCGAGCTGGAGCACCTGCGCGAGCTGCACCTGCTCACCACCAAGCCGTTCCTCTACGTGTTCAACGTCGACGAGGCCGAGCTGGGCAACGCCGAGTTCCTCGACGAGCTGCGCGCCCTGGTCGCCCCCGCCGAAGCCGTCTTCATGGACGCGAAGATCGAGTCGGAGCTGGTGGACCTGCCCGAGGACGAGGCCCGCGAACTGCTGGAGTCGATCGGGCAGAGCGAGCCCGGCCTGGACCAGCTGGTCCGGGTGGGCTTCCGGACGCTCGGGCTGCAGACGTACCTCACCGCCGGCCCCAAGGAGGCGCGGGCCTGGACCGTCCCGGTCGGCGCGACCGCGCCGGAGGCCGCGGGTGTGATCCACTCCGACTTCCAGCGGGGGTTCATCAAGGCCGAGGTGGTCTCCTACGACGACCTGGTCACGGCCGGTTCGATGGCCGCCGCGAAGGCGGCGGGCAAGGTCCGGATCGAGGGCAAGGAGTACGTGATGCAGGACGGCGACGTGGTGGAGTTCCGCTTCAACGTCTGAATCCGGCCCGTTCCCGCAGGTCAGCCATGGCGTGATTACGGGCGGGCATCGCGGCGGCCAGGGCGCGCACCTGCTCGACGGTCAGCGGCACGAGGCGTTCCCGAGGGGTTGACGGCAGGCTGACCCGCACCACCGGAGAGTGCCCGACGATCCGATCCAACACGGTGGCTGCGGAGGTTGGCTGTGGCATGTCCTTGGTGACCGAGTCCTCGGCGCCGGGCCCTGGCGCTACGGGGCGAGCAATGCCTGGGTCAGGGTGGCAAGGTTCGAGACGACCGGGGTCTGGTCAAAGGCTAGGTGTTTGCGTGAATCGCGTCCGCACTCGCAGCCGAGGCCAATCGCACCCGTACGCCGGGCACGGTACAGCCGCAGGAACGAACCGCTCACGACAAGGCAGGACGCGACGGGCACTCCGAGCAGATCGGCCGCGCGTTCAGCTGTGCATCCGGCGTCGATCCCGGGGAGGTCGAGTCCCTGCCGACCGGCGACGGCAGCGACGTACCTATCCAGAGTATGCGCTCGGAGCGTGGCCAACACCGCGTCCTCGGAGAGGTCGCTGATCACGGCTACCTTGCGCCCGGCGGCAGCACAGACGGCGAGGAGTTGGTCCAGGTCCCGCGCCGGCCTAACGGTGAGCGCCGCGTCCACCTCCAGACGCGACATGAGTGCTTCCGCCTCAACGGCGTGATCAGGTTCGCGCCTCGCGAGAAACTCCAGCGTCTGGTAGGCCCCGAAAAATGACCACGTGACCGGCACTGGTCGGGACCGGGGTTGGCGACTCATCAGCAAACCCGTGATCGCCTTCTCACGGGCTTCCGGACCCATCGCGGCCTGCACGTCGAACATCACACCGTCAAAGTCCAACAGCACATGTTGGGCTCGACCGACAGCACGCGCGACATGGGCCCGCACCCTCGTTGCGGTTCGGCCAGCAGGCTGATCCACATCCACCCCCGAGTCCGTGCGGAACGGCCGATCATCGCCTGCTTCATATCACCCCCGGCCCCGACCACCGAATCCTCCGACGGTTCCTTCGGGACGAAGAAGTCGCTGCCGGAACCATGGCCGAGCACACGAGCTCAGGTCTGCGGCCTCCGGCGCGCCGGTGCGCTCCACCCGGGCGAGCAGCTCCCGCGCCCGCCACCAGTTCGACGCGACGACCCGCCCCGACTCCACCGCTGCGGCGGCGGGCGCGCTGGCCTCGGCGGGGCTGCCCGCGGCGACCAGCGTCAGCCACAGGTCGAGACGCGCCGAGCCCGACCGGCGCGGACGGGCGCCGCCATCCCCGGCAGGGTCCCGCTCGGCCAGCACCGACCGGGTGACCTGCTCGTTACGCACGCGTGGCCTGAACAGACGGCCCGCCAGGGGCAACCCTGGCGGGCCGCTGCGTCACCGCCGACCCGTCACGACCGGCAAGCGGCCATCAGCCCGGCGACCGCGGTCACGAGGCCGCTCACGGCCACGACCAGAGCCGTCACCTTCCCCCACGAACCACCGTCACGTTCGGGCTGGCGTTCCTGCTCGCCGCTCTCCCTCGTTACCGACATGCCTGTGCCCTTCCATCAGATGCAGAGGTTCGGGGCGGTGCCCGCTTCCATCGGTACACCGCCCCTCTTCGGCCTCGCCCCAGGCCCGATTGCCTGGCGCGGTCACCAAACAGGGCAGGGGCGTTCTGCGGTCGGACGATCTGTGCGAACCAGAGTTCATGCAGCCAGCGGTTCAGCGCCGCCGCCTGCGGCCCGATTCCCGGTGGAGTTCAACCGGAGGACGTGGTTACTCGCCGATGCTGATGTGGTGCTCGAAGGAGCAGATGTCGCCCTGGGACCGCTCCACGTTCCGCTTCAACGTCTGCACCGCTGGACCGCTCGGCGTCCTCGGCGAGGCACGCACGTTGTAGCCTGACGCGTCTCGCGCGAGAAGGTGGAGTCGGACCGGTGCTCAGGATGGTGCTGTCCAGGTCGGTCACGGTGGTGGCCGTCTGCATGGTGGTCGCGTGCGGTTCTCCGACGGCCCGCCCAGCGGATCGGCCGGCAGCCGAAACGATGGGGGCGACGGGTTCGGCCACCGCAACAGCTTCCCCCGCGGTTCCGGCGACCGGCGGGCCCGGTTACTCCGCGACGCTGTCCGCACGCCTGGTCACCACGGACTCGTTGCCGCCCGGATTCGCCGTGGAGATCGCGACGGTCATGCCGACGGATGCCGGGGAGCAACCCTCCGGCGTCGACGGGTCCTGCTCGGACAGCATGCTCCCGTTGCTGTCGGCAACGCGGCTGACCGGGACGCCGTCGGCGATGGCCGCGGCCACCGTCAGCCATGACGCCGGTCCGGCCGGCCTCTGGGTGGCGAACGAAGTGCTCCGGACCTACGCCGACGACGGGGCGCGGCGAGCGATGACCGATCTGCGGGCCTTCATCGACCGATGCCCCACCGCCACGTCGTCCCGCTCCGGCCACCGCTACCGCTACGCGACGGCACCGGGGCCGCGGCTGGGCGATGACAGTGTCCACGTCAGCTGCGGCGTAGCGTCCAGTTCGGGCACGTCGAGGTGCGACAGCATTCTCGTCCGGATCGGCACTGCCCTGGTGGTCGTCCAGGAGCAGTTCAACGAACCTGGCGGCGAAAGCTCCCTCACCCAGCTCGCCGAAGCCGCCCTCCACAGGTATCAGACGACCGGGCCCTGACCGCTCCCTCGGGTGCGGTTGCGGGGAAGAGAGTGGCTACCGACGCGGAGATGGCCGCACTGTCCCGGAAACTGCGCGGGCGGGTCACGCCGGTTCAGGACGGTCGTCCGCCGAACTGCCAGCGGTGGACCTCGATGTCGGCGTACCGGTGCGGGGTCAGGATCGCGCGGGCGGTGTCCGGGTCCGGCGCCGGGATCAACGCCGCCGTACCCAGCCAGGTGGTGCCGTCGTCGGAGAGCAGCGGCCCGTACGCGATCAGCTCGTCCCGGTCGAGCGGGACGGCGAGGTCGGCGGCCTGCCCCGCGCCCAGGCCGAGCACCAGGTAGCGGTTGCCGCCGGTCCGGCCGCCGGGAAAATCCCACATGGTACGCCCGAGCGTGTTCTGCCACCGCCTGAGCAGCACGTCCCGGTAGACGCCGGCCTGGTAGTTGGGCTCGTCGAAGGCGAACGCGCGGGCGGCGGCGGAGTCCGGCAGGTCGAGGATGTGCAGGCTACCGGTGGGTGTGTTGCCGTCACCGGTCATGGTCGGGCCGCGGGCGATCATCTCGGTCGGGTAGCGGTCCATGTAGGCCCAGTGCTCGGTCAGCAGGTCATCGCGCAGCGCCCGGGAATCGGCACGATCGCGGTGGTAGCAGAGGAACTCCATGCTCACCGCGTCCCTTCGGGACCGCGCCGGTTCTTCCCGCTGATGCCGGTGCTCGATCCGCGGCGGTAGACGGAGACGTGCGAACGTGAGTCGGCGGTGAACTCGCCGCCGCGCCAATCGGCGTGCCGGGACTCCAACTCGAACCCCGCCAGCTGGGCCATGAGGTCGAGTTCGGCCGGCCAGATGTAGCGGTGCGGAGTACGGAACAGCTCGGCCTGCGTGCTCCCGTCGAAGTGGAAGTGGTGCGACACGACCCGCTGATGCAGGGTGTCGTAGGTGTCCAGGGCGATGTAGCCCGGCTCGCACAGCCAGACGGTGGCCTGCTGGCCGGGCGGGAGCTTGCGTAGCTCGGGCACCCACAGCTCGATCACGAACCGGCCGCCGGGCCGGAGGTGACGCGCGGCGTTGCGGAAGCAGGCAACCTGCTCGGCCTGCGTGAGCAGGTTGGCGACGGTGTTGTAGACCAGGTAGACGAGGGTGAAGTCACCGGGTGCGGAGGCGTTGGCCATGTCGCCGACGACCACCGGCAGCGTGTCGGCGTCGACCTTCGTGCGCAATTGCTCGACCATCGCGGGGGACAGCTCGATGCCGGTCACGGGGACTCCCCGCTCGGCGAGTGGCACCGCCACCCGCCCGGTGCCGATGGCGAATTCCAGCGCCGGGCCGTCGCCGGCCAGGTCGGCCAGTCGGTCGACGGTCGGGCCCAGCACATCGGGCGCGAACATGCCGGCGCCCGGTGTGTCGTAGCGTCGCGCCGCGTCCCGGTCCCACACCCTGGCCTGTTCCACTCCGCCAACGATCGTCATGGATCAGCCGCACGTCCACCGACTTTCCGAAAGCCCCGCCGGCGGGGCCTCAGGGTCCGGACCAGGGCACTAACGTGGACTCCCGTGACGTCTGCGGTGGTGCGGGTGCGTACGGCGACCCTCGACGATCTCGAACCGGTCATCGACGTGCACACGCGGGCGCGACTGGCCTACTACGGGGCGGGTGGGCTCGCGCCGGAGGCGGTCCGCGACCCGGCGCAGGTACGAGAGCAGCGGACCGGTTGGACCGAGGCGATCCGGTCGCCCGTGAAGCGGGTGGTGTGCGCCGACGTCGACGGCGAAATCGTCGGCGTCGGAGCGATGGGGCCGCCGCACTCGCCGGACGAGGATCCGGGTTCGGTGGGTCAGCTCTACCAGATCCACGTCGCCCCGGGCCGGTGGGGCAACGGGGTCGGCAGCACCCTGCACGCCGCATTCGTCGCCTACCTCGCCGAGGCGTCACTGCGTACCGGACTGTTGGAGGTCTGGGAGCGCAACGCCCGCGCCCGGTCGTTCTACGCCCGGCACGGGTGGAAGCCGGACGGGCGGTCGCGGCCCGGCCCCCTCGACGCGCCGTACGTCCAGATGCGGTTGCGCGTCCTCGGATAGCGGGTCGGTAACCAGCCGGCCTGGAGCGTGATCCGGACAGAGGCGGGAACCAACGGGCAGGCCCAGGCCCCTTAGTTGGGTATGGGCTTGCTTCGCAGGGCGGAACCCGCCGGCTACGAGGACTTCGTCGCCAGCCGGTACCGGGAGATCGTTCGCTTCGGGGCGTTGCTGAGCGGTGACGGCCGGTTGGGTGAGGACCTCGCCCAGGAGGGGCTGATCGCGGCCTACCGGTCGTGGCACCGGTTGGGCGTGCCGGACGGGCGGCCGGAGGCGTACGTCCGGCGGGTGATGGTCCGCACCGCGATGCGGGCGAGGCGCCGGCGCTGGCGCGGCGAGGTGCCGACCGGGGAGCTGCCGGATGCGTCCCGCGTGGGCTTCGCCGATCAGTCGGATCTCAGCGTGCAGGTGCTCGCCAGTCTGCGTCGGCTCCCCGCTGACCAGCGGGTGGTGCTCGTGTTGCGGTTCTGGGCGGACGCCTCGGAGGCCGAGGTGGCGCAGACCCTCGGTATCGCGGTGGGGACGGTCAAGAGCCGTACGTCCCGTGCCCTGGCGACGTTGCGGGCCAGCGGTCTATTCGTCGAATCCTCCAAGGAGACCTCGTGAATTCTCACCATGTCAGCGAACTCCTCGCACGTGCCGCCGCCTCCGTGACGCCGACGGAGAACGACCCCGCGGCCCGGCTGGTCAGCCTCGGGCGGCGCAGCAGGCGGCGCCGCCGCGCCTGGGGTACCGCCGGATCGGTCGCGGTGGCGGCGGCGATCGCGACCGTGGCGGCCCTTCCCCTGGGGCCGGAGGCCCCCGACCGGTCCGAGGTCGCCGAAGCGCCCGAAAAGACGGTGAACCTGGGTGGCCTGTCGGTCGCGGTCCCGGAGGGCTGGCGGACGAGCGAGGTCACGACCTTCGACCCCTGCACCGCGGAGCCCCGCACCGTCTACCTCGCCAGCCGGCGGGATCCCGGGGACAGGTTCAGCCGCGGCGTGCCCACGAAGTGCACGTCGGAGGGCCAGCTGTGGCTGGCCCTCGTGCGGGCCGGAGTTCCCCGATACGTCACTCCAGAGCGACTGGTGGTCAAGGACGGGCAGCCGCTCCAGGCTACGCAGGAACTGGAGGGCTGGTGGACCTATCGTGCCTTCAACGAGGAGGAGATGGCGACCGCCGTCCTCATCCCGGGCAACGAGAGGGACCGCGAGCAGCTGCTCCAGCGGGTCACCTGGCCCGCCGGCCCGTCGGCGCCACCCTCGGGCGGCCTGATGTTGCCCGACCGCATCACCAGTGCCGTCAGCGAGAACGCCGGCCCCATGGTCACCGCGATGGACGCCGGCACGCTGGCCCGGATCCGGACGGCCCTCACCGAGCTGCGCGACCCGGTGCCCGCCGGCGAGGAATGCACTCCGCAGGGACCTGGTCGGGTGGGAATCGCCCTCGACGGGGTCAGCGTGGTGCTGGGCGACGCGCAGTGCCCACAGGCGATCTCGACCGCAGGCGGTCGCGTCCGGGTCCCGGCCGGGCTGGGCAGGGAGTTGCTCGACCTCATCGTGGCGAGCGACCGCGCCGCGGCTGAGCGTTCCCACAAGGATTGACCGAGGTCTCGATCCCCGCTCCGTCGCACGAACAGGCGCGGGGCCCGGTCAGCCGCGCAGGGCGTCCTCGACGCCCGTCTCGGGGCGGCCGAGGTGGACCGGGTCCCGCCCCCACAGCACGTCCCACGCGGCCTTCACGCTGGCGCCGTACTCCCGGCTGGAGCTGATCCGCCAGGTCTGTTCGTACCGCCGGGCCGTCTCGTCGCCGACCCCGTTGACGTCCAGGCCGAGCCGCCGGCAGACGGTGACGGCGCGCGGCAGGTGGAAGGTCTGAGTGATCACCGTCGCGCGGTCCACGCCGAAGATCCGCTTGGCGCGGGCGCACGAGTCGTACGTGTCGAAGCCGGCGTGGTCCCGCACCACCTTGTCGGATGGCACACCCCGGTCGACCAGCCAGCGACGCATCGCGCCCGGCTCGTCGTAGTCCGCTTCCATGTTGTCGCCGGACACCAGGATGGCGCGGACCTTGCCGGCGGTGAAAAGCCGGTACGCGATCTCCAGCCGGCCGACAAGGAACGGCGAGGGGGTGCCGTCCGGGTACACCCGGGTGCCCAGTACGAGCGCGACCGGCGCCTCGGGTACCGCCTCCTCGGTGAAGATGTGCCCCTCGGCGCCGCCGCGGGCCCAGGCCACGCTCGCCATGGTGCCGGCGGTGAGCAGCGCCGCGCCGGTTACCGCCGCGACCACCGCGCGCCGCCACCACCGCACCCGAGAGCCTGACGGTGTACGCCGGACGGCCGTCCGGGAGAGTCGTCCCCACATGCCGGCAAGTATGCCCGGCTGCCCCGAATGGAAGACCGTCGTCGCTGCACCCGGACAAACGCTGACCGCGAGCGGAGCCGCCCCCGCCGCGCGGTTCGCGTAGCGAGGGCGGCCCCGGCTGTGGGACGACCGGAGAAGCGGTCAGGATTCAGCGGGACACGAGCTGATCATCTCGTGTATTCGGCCGACGCCTGCACTTTGCACGGGGCGGAAGCGGTGGCGGCGCAAGAGACGTCGCCGAAACCGGTGAGCAGGGTGTCCATCACCATGGTGTAGATGGGCCGCCGGGCGCCGGCGGGAAGGGTGAAGCCGACACCGTCGATGGTGAGATTGACGGCGACCGGGACTTCGAGGTAGACGACGGCTTTGGTCGGGCCGATGCGGTAGCGGGTGGCCCCGTTGTACTGCTCCTCGACGATGCTGCCCGTGGCCGTGCTCTGCACGGAGAGCACGAGGCCGGTGAGCCCGTCACCGGTCAGCGCCGATTGGACGGGACGGATGCTCCTCCAGGTGACCCGGTTGTTCTGGTAGCACCAGCTGCCCTTGAGCTGCATGTAGGCCAGCGGTCGACTGAGCAGGGACCTGTCGGCGAACTGGCGGATGTGGGACGGCATCGGGACCCCGCGGAAGAGATCGCCGATCGACAACTTGAGGTACTCACTCGTGGTGGTGAAGTTCTTGCACCGCTCACCCGAGAGGACAGTCACCGTCACGGTGTAGCCGTTGCCCGAGTTGTCCTGGTATTGGCTGTCCCCGAAGTAGAAGAACAGCGTGCCGTCCATGGGCGCCGTGGCGGTGACCGGGGCGCCGTGGGTGAACTCACTCGCACCGATTCGGGAATTCAATCCCTCGCCCGGCATTCGGTTGGACGGCCGGCCCGGATAGAAGTAGCAAAGACCGGTGGCGCTGGTCACCTGTACCCGGTCCCCGGCCCTGAGGTTGATACCGGTGTTGGTGAGGTTGCCGTAACAGTCGACGTGCCCGGTCCACGTCCGGGTCGCGGCGGCGGCAGGGCGGCTCGCCGCGGGCGTCACCACCACCACCAGCGCGGACAGCAGCGACAGTATCGCCAGCGCAGCGAAATTCTTGCTCCATTGGATGGACATCTACGCTTTCCCTTCGAGATTGATGAATGCGGAGGAATGCAGGAAAGTCCGGTCCGATCCCGCCCAGGGCTGAGTAACGTAAAAGGTATTGCGCCTACTCGCCGGCGTGAGTGGCTGCAGAGAGATTTCATCAGATCGATCTCTCCTGTGGGTAATACCAAGGTGGTGCGGTGCCCATACCAACTGGTGCGGCGCCCATACCAGCGGCGTCCAGCGCGATGCGCACCCTCGGGTGGCGGGTGGCGGAACAACCGCTCCGCGCGCCGTTGGCGGCGGGCTGTCCGGTACGCCGGTCGCCGTTCGTCATGCTGGTGGACAGCCCGAGAGGAGCACACGATGAAGTACCTGATGTTCGTCTGCAGCGACACCGAGCCGGACACCGACCGGTCCGACTGGCCCGACGTCGAGGCCTGGGTGGCCGAGAACGACACCCGGGGTCGACGCCTGGCCGGCGACATCCTGGCCGACACGTCGGCGGCGACCACCGTCCGGGTCCGCAACGGCGAACTGCTGGTGTCGGACGGCCCGTTCACCGAGACCAAGGAGGTGATCGTGGGGTTCGACCTGCTGGAGTGCGCGGACCTGGACGAGGCGATCGAGGTCGCGCGTACCCACCCGATGGCCCGGGAGGGCCGGATCGAGCTGCGGCCCTTCCTCAACCCGGATGCCTGACCGGCGCGCGGCGGCGACGGCCACGGAGGCCGTCGCCACCGCCGCCGCCGGGTCGTACGCCCGGATCGTCGCCACCCTGATCCGGGTCACCGGCGACTGGACGCTGGCCGAGGACTGCGCCCAGGAGGCGTTGACGCTGGCGTGGCAGCGGTGGCCCGCCGAGGGCGTACCGGCCAACCCGGGCGGCTGGCTGATGACGGTGGCCCGCAACCGCGCCCTGGACGTGCTCCGGCGCGCGGCGGTGGAGCAGCGCAAGCTGCGTGAGCTGGCCGTGCTCGCCCTGACCGGCGCGGGCGACGACGGGCCACCGACGGAGGGGGACATCGTGGACGACCGGCTGCGGCTCGTCTTCACCTGCTGCCACCCGGCGCTGGCGCTGGAGGCGCGCGTCGCGCTGACCCTGCGTACCGTCTGTGGGGTGCCCACCGCGGACATCGCCCGCGCGCTGCTGGTCAGCGAGTCGACGATGACCCGTCGGTTGACCCGGGCGAAGACCCGGATCGCGACCGCCGGCATCCCCTACCGGGTGCCCACCGGGCCGGCGCTGACCGAACGGCTGCCCGGCGTCCTCGCCGTGTTGTACCTGCTGTTCACCCGGGGCTACGACGCCGACGGCGAGCCGGCCTTCGCCGACGAGGCGATCCGGCTGGCGCGGCTGCTCGACCGGCTGCTGCCGGGGCGCTCGGAGATCGCCGGCCTGCTGGCCCTGTTCCTGCTCCAGCACTCCCGCCGCGACGCCCGGCGGGACGCCGACGGCCGGCTGCTGACGCTGGACCGGCAGGACCGCTCCCGTTGGGACCGGGCGGCCGTCGCCGAAGGGCTGGCCGCGCTGGCCCGGGCCACCGGCGACGGGCCGTACGCCCTCCAGGCCCGGATCGCCGCGTGCCACGCCACGGCCGTGTCGGTCGCGGCCACCGACTGGGTCGCCGTCGCCCGGGGGTTCGACCGGTTGGCCGAGGTCCAGCCGTCACCGGTGGTCGCGCTGAACCGGGCGGTGGCGCACGGCTACGCGTACGGGCCGGCGGTGGGGCTGCACCTGCTCGGGGTCGCCCGCGGTGGCGGGGCGCTGGACGGGTACCCGCTGGCGGTCGCCGTCGAGGCGGACCTGGTGGCCCGCCAGGGTGACCGCCGAAGGGCCGCCGCCCTGTTCCGGCAGGCCGCCGAGGCCCACACCGGGGCGGAACGCCGGGCGCTGCTCGACCGCGCCGACGACCTCGCGCCCCCGCCTCCGCCGGACGCGGTTCCCGGGGAAGAGTGGTCATCCGCGCTCGGATAGCCAACTCTTTCCCGGGAACTGCTGCGTGCGGCAGCGGATGGGCTACGGCTTGCGGTAGACGGAGATGTGGGAGGGGCTGTCCGGACCGAACGGGGTCCGGTGCCAGTCGGCGTGCCGCTCGGCGAGCCGGAGCCCGGCCCGCTCCGCCAGCTCGTCGACCTGCTCCGGCCACAGGTACCGCATCGCGAAGGGACGCAGGTGGACGCCGGCGGAGTCGAACGTGATGGTCTGCCGGACGAACGTCTGCGCCGCGCGGTCGTACTGGTGCAGGCGGAGGGTGGCCGAATCCTCGGTCACCTCCCGCATCTGGACCTGTTCGTTCCGGTCGAAGTCGGCCGGGTCCGGCACGAACGTCTCGATGACGAACGCGCCGCCGGGTGCGAGCACCCGGGCGACGTTGCGGAAGCAGTCCGCCTGCCGCTCCGCGTCGACCAGGTTGAACAGGGTGTTGAACACCAGGTACGCCAGCCGGTAGGGGCCGGTCACCGGCACGTCGGCCATGTCGCCGAGAGCGACCGGGATGCCGTCGCCGCCGGGCTTGGCGCGCATCTTCGCCACCATCTCCGGTGACGCCTCGACACCCTCGACGGTGACGCCCCGCTGGGCCAGCGGCAGCGCGACGCGGCCGGTGCCGATCGCGAGTTCCAGGACCGGGCCGCCGTCGGCCAGGTCGACGAGGAAGTCGACCGCCGGGGCCGGATCGGGGTTGCCGGGACCGTCGTAGCCGGCGGCCCACAGCCGGCCGAAGAGACCGGGATCGTCGAAGACCGACATCACCGGCCTCCCCGGGTGGTGCGGTCAGCGGCGCGCTCCGGCGCCGGGATCGCGGAGGTGCACGTACTCACGAAGCCTCGATTCCGTGGGTTGGGGGTTTCCTACCTGGACGGACCTCGACGCGTGCGACATCGTCGTCTCCCTTCGCTCGGCGTGCCTCCCACCCAACCCGGACCGGACCGCGGCGGCAACCGCATTTGCGTCAGCTGATGTAGTGCAGGATCACGTTGTGCACGTGGTGGCTCTTCTGGTCGCCCCGGAACTCCACCTCGTAGGTGTGCGTGCCGACGTGGATCGCGATCGCGCCGGTGGAGAAGAACGAGCCGCCCCACGACTTGTTGCTGACCACACTCACGCTGGTGATCTTCGAGTACGGGATGCTGGTGATCGCGTACCGCTTGCCGACGAACGAGCGGTCCTGGATGATCACGCGCCGGTCGGTCAGGCCGATGAAGCCGGTGCCGGTTCCGACGGCGTCGTAGACGGCGATGATCCGCTCACCGTCGAGCAGGCCGCTCTGGATCTGCTGGAACTGTTCCTTGCGGTCGTACGTCGCGTTGGCCATGTTCCCCAGGGTAGGTACGCCCCGCCAACAGCAAGATCAACCGTGCGCGTCGGTCGCGGCCCGGACGAACGCGCGGACCCGGGCGGTGGTGTTGTCCTCCCGCCAGACCAGGCCACGTTCGATCGGGCGGGCGTCGTGGATGGGCACGTACGCCACGTCGGGGCGCGGGTAGTACCGGCGGGTGTGCTCGCCCACCGGCAGCACCCCGCGGCCCATCGCGACCAGCGTCAGCATCTCGGAGAACGTGTTGCCGGCCGGCCCCCGGGTCACCGCCCGGCCGGCGGGGGTCCGCTCCGGCGTCCGGTCCCGCTTGAACCCGGCCGAGGTCACCGCCGGGTACTGCACCACCGGATGGTCGCCGAGCACCTCCAGGGAGACCGACGCCTCCCCGGCCAGCGGGCTCCCGGCGGCCACCGCGAGCACGCGGGCCTCGGTCAGCAGCGCCGGGCCGCACGCCATCCCGTCGAAGGGGTACGCGGCCAGGAGCAGGTCGATCGACCCGTCCACCAGGCTGGGCCGGGAGTCGTAGAGCTGCACCTCGCGTACCTCGACGGCGCACTCCGGGTGCCGCTCGGTGAACAGGGCCACGGCGCGCAGCAGCACCGGGGCGGTCCACTCACCCAGGAAGGCCACCCGCAGGTGACCGGTGACCCCTCGGCCGGCGTCCACCGCCCGGCGTACCGCCTCCTGGATGCCGGTGACCAGCGGCGCCAGGTCGTCGGCGAGCTGCCGGCCCAACGGGGTCAGCCGCACGACCCGGCTGGTGCGGGCGAACAGCGGGGCACCGACCCGACGCTCCAGCCGCCGGATCACGTGGCTGACCCGTCCGGTGGTCACGCCCAGGCGGGCGGCCGTCCGGCCGAAGTGCAGTTCCTCGGCGAGGGTCAGGAACGCCTCGATCTCGTACCGCTCCAGCACCGCCACTCCATCGTTGCCCTGGGGACAACGATCGTACGCCGATCGGGTCTTGGTCGGGCGTACCGGAACGGGGATCGTCAGCGGGGCGGACATCCCCGACGAAGGGCGACCTCATGACCACCGAAACCCTGCGTGTGACCGGCTTCGACCACCTCGTGCTCAACGTCTCCGACGTGGAACGCGCCCTCGACTTCTACTGCGGTCCGCTCGGCCTCACTCCGGTGCGGGTCGACGAGTGGCGGGCCGGCCAGGTGCCGTTCCCCTCCGTACGCGTCGACCCGGACACCATCGTCGACCTGGTGCGCCGGGACCGGGGCGAGGCCAACGTCGACCACTTCTGCCTGGTGGTGGCACCACTGGACTGGGCGGCGGTGATCGACTCGGGAACGTTCACCGTCGTCGAGGGCCCGGTCGGCCGGTTCGGCGCCCGGGGCGAAGCCACCTCGGTCTACGTCCGCGACCCGGACGGCAACGTGGTGGAACTGCGCTGGTACCCGCAGGACGCGTCCGGCTGACGGGCCAGCCGACTCACCACGGGTGTGCCGGCGCCCCCGACATCGCGTCGTGCGGCTCAGCCCTGCGGCGCCCCGTACGCCTCGGTGGCCGCCGGCTCCGCCGTGCGGCGCTCGCCCGGCTCGACCCGGTCGCGGTGACCGCCGCCGGCCCCGCTGGCCCCGCCCGCCCGGTCCGTCCGTGCCGCCACCAGGGCACAACCGGCCGCGAGCAGCCACGTCAGCCCGGGCGCCCAGGCCAGCGGGCTCACCTCGACACCGATGGACGTCAGCGACGAGAGGACCGCGACGCTGTAGAGGTGGAACGCCGCCGAGCCGACCAGCAGCAGCGCCACGGCCACCGCGTACGCCTGGCCGCGCCCGGCGGCCAACGCGACGACGGCGGCGAGGACCACCACCGCGACCAGCCCCACCGCGACGGCGAAGAGTTCGTATCGCTGCTCCCACGCCGGTTCCCAGTAGTCCTCGATCCGGCTGTGCAGGGAGATCGCCATGAGCACGGCCACCGCGGTGGCGAGCAGCCCGAGGAACACCGCGCCGATCCGCCCCTGACGCGAGCGCACCGCGACGCCGGGGGCCAGCAGAATCGCGAGGAAGACGGGCAGTTGCAGGGCCTCCACGAAGAGCTGGGCCACCGGGTGCGGCTGGTCGCGCAGCTCACCAGCGAGGTAGCCGAGGTCGAGCCCGATGAGCGCGTCGCCGTTGGCCCGGGTCACCCAGGGTGCGGCAGTGGCAGCGAGCGCCGTGAAGACCATGAGCATGAGGCAGATGCGGGCGGCGCGACGCAGCGCGGTCGGTGGCATGGCGAGCAGCTTAGTGAGGAAAGCACGCGCTGGAGTGCCGTCATCCGCGGGCCCGCGACCGGGACGTCGGGCAGCCGTGCGACCGGACACGCCGTCGGGCGACCACGGCAACCGGCGGGAACTCAGGACTCGGTGACCGCCCGGTAGGCGTCCTCGATCCGGGCGGCCAGCAGGACCTCGCCGTCGGAGAGGGGAGCGTCGACGTGGCCGACCCGGATGCGGGTCTGGTCGGGTAGCCGGTTGATCTCCGGCCGCAGGTGCAGCGCGTCGGCGACCACCTTGACCCGCTCGGTCAGGGCCGCGTGCTGCGCGTCGTCGATCACGAGAGTGCGACTGATCCGCTCTCCCTCGCGGACCCAGCCGCTGAGTAGAGTGAGAGCGTCGCTGAGATAGTCGCCCTTGGCGCGGCCGGTGAAGAGCACGCGCATGACCGCACCTCCCAGGCGTCGTTGCCGGCTCGTGGCCAAATCGTCGCCGTCCCGTGTCTTGTCGGTGTCTCAAGTCTGTCCTCGCACGGTTGGTGTGTCCACGCCCACACTTCCGTGTTCTCCTGACCTGATGGTCGGCCACGGTACCCAAACCGCCGATTGATCTGGCACGCTGGACGCCCGTGCGGACCGAACGGGCTAACAGTGGCGGGCAGGCCGAGCGACGGGACCTGAAGGTCGTCGTCGGAGCGGCGATCATCCGGGACGGGCAGGTCCTCGCCTGCGCCCGAGCCGCCCCGCCCGAGGTGGCGGGCATGTGGGAGTTCCCGGGCGGCAAGGTCGAGCCGGGGGAGAGCGAGACGGCCGCGCTGGTCCGGGAGTGCGCCGAGGAACTCGCCGTACGCGTGGAGGTCGGCGACCGGGTCGGCCGCAACGTACGGATGGCGCACGGCCGTTCCGTGCTGAAGGTGTACGCCGCCCGCCTGCTGCACGACGACCAGCCGCAGGCACTGGAGCACTCGGCGCTGCGCTGGCTCTCCGCCGGCGAACTCGACTCGGTCACCTGGCTGCCCGCCGACATTCCGATCGTCGCCGCCCTGCGCCCCCTGCTGGCCCCCGAGGACGCGGCGCGTTGATCGTGCACGAACAGGGAAGTAGTGGCCTCGAACCGCCGGGATGACCACTACTTCATGGTTCGAGCGTGATCTTGCGGCTCGCGCGGCGGCTCGCGCGGCGGCCCGCGGCGGCTCGGCGTGGGGAGGAACGGGAACGGGGGCCGCGGCGTGTGCCGTGGCCCCCGTCGTGGTGCGGTGCCCGTCAGTGCTTGTCCTGGTCCGGGTGGGCGAAGTTGAGGTGCTCCGGAGGCAGCGGGAAGGTCACGTCGTCGCCGAACGGCGAGGGTGCCGCCGCGCGGTCGAAGGTGAGTTCGGTCAGCGGCAGCTTGCCGCGGTCGTCGACCGCCGGGGCGGTCGGGTGCGGCACCTCGCGGTGCCAGTTGACACCCTTCTGGGCCTGCAACTCGGCCTGCGGGTCGTGCGAACCGCCGGCGTGCGAGTGCTGGCCACCGGCCCCGCCGCTGGAGTGCACGGCACCGCTGGAATGCCCGCTGGTCACGCTGGTCTGAGGCACCTGACCCCTCCGGAAGATCTTGCTACCAAGCCACACGAGGGGATCATACTTGCGGTCGACGACCCGTTCCTTCATGGGGATGATCCCGTTGTCGGTGATCTTGATGTGTTCCGGGCAGACCTCGGTGCAGCACTTGGTGATGTTGCAGAACCCGAGGCCCTGCTCGGCCTGCGCGTACTCCTTGCGGTCGTTGCGCGCGTCCAGCGGGTGCATGTCCAGTTCGGCGGCCCGGATGAAGTAGCGCGGCCCGGAGAACGCCGTCTTGTTCTCCTCGTGGTCGCGCACCACGTGGCAGACGTTCTGGCAGAGGAAGCACTCGATGCACTTGCGGAACTCCTGCGAGCGCTCCACGTCGATCTGCTGCATCCGGTAGTCACCCGGCGCGACGCCCGGCGGCGGCGCGAAGGCCGGCGTCTCCCGGGCCTTCTCGTAGTTGAACGACACGTCGGTGACCAGGTCCCGGATGATCGGGAAGGTCCGCAGCGGCGTCACCGTGATCGTCTCGTCCTCGGTGAACGTCGACATCCGGGTCATGCAGCTCAGCTTCGGCTTGCCGTTGATCTCCATCGAGCAGGAGCCGCACTTGCCCGCCTTGCAGTTCCACCGGCAGGCCAGGTCCGGCGCGTCGGTGGCCTGGAGGCGGTGGATCACGTCGAGGACGACCTCGCCCTCGTTCACCTCGACCGTGTAGTCCTGCAGGTCGCCGCCGTTCTCGTCGCCCCGCCAGATGCGGAACTGGCGCTTGGTGGCCGGCTTGCCGGCCGCCTGCGGATCGTTGGCACCCATTCGTCAGCGCTCCTTCTCGGCGGCGGCGTCGGCGTTCTCGTCGGCGGCGACGAGGGCGTCGAACTCGGTCAGCTCCTCGTCGGTGAGGTACTTGGCCAGCTCCGCACGGTCGAACAGGCCGACCAGCTCGGGGCGCATCTTCGGCAGCGGCTTGCGCTCCAGGCGTACGGTGTCGCCCTCCAGCGCGCAGACCAGGTTGACCCGGCGCCACGCCGGTTCCATGGCCGGGTAGTCCTCCCGGGTGTGCCCGCCGCGGGACTCCTGCCGCTCCAGGGCCGCCTTCGCGGTGCACTCCGAGACGACCAGCATGTTGCGCAGGTCGAGCGCCAGGTGCCAGCCCGGGTTGTAGCGCCGGCCGCCGGCCGCGCTGACCTTGGCCACCCGCTCGCGCAGCTCGGTGAGCCGGCCCAACGCGTCCTCAAGCTCACCCTGCCGGCGGATGATTCCTACTAGATCTCCCATCACGGCCTGGAGATCCTGCTGAAGGGTGTACGGGTTCTCCCCGGTGTCCCGTTGCAACGGCGCCAGGGCCGTCTCCACCGCGGCTTCGACCGCGGCCACCGGCACCTTCGGGCGCCCGCTCAGGCCGTCGGCGTACGACGCGGCGTGGCCGCCCGCCCGCTTGCCGAAGACCAGCAAATCGGACAGCGAGTTGCCGCCGAGGCGGTTGGAGCCGTGCATGCCGCCGGAGACCTCACCGGCGGCGAACAGCCCGCGGACGTGACCGAAGGCGGCGCCCGAGTCCGGGTCGACCTCCACGCCACCCATCACGTAGTGGCAGGTCGGGCCGACCTCCATCGGCTCGGCGGTGATGTCGACGTCGGCCAGTTCCTTGAACTGGTGGTACATCGAGGGCAGCCGGCGGCGGATCTCCTCGGCCGGCTTGCGGCTGGCGATGTCCAGGTAGACGCCACCGGCGGGGGTGCCCCGGCCGGCCTTGACCTCGCTGTTGATCGCCCGGGCCACCTCGTCGCGGGGCAGCAGCTCCGGCGGACGCCGGTTGTTGTCCGGATCGGTGTACCAGCGGTCCGCCTCCTCCTCGGTCTCCGCGTACTGCTTGCGGAAGACGTCCGGGACGTAGTCGAACATGAACCGCTTGCCCTCGGAGTTCTTGAGGACGCCACCGTCGCCGCGCACCGACTCGGTGACCAGGATGCCCTTCACCGAGGGGGGCCAGACCATGCCGGTCGGGTGGAACTGGAGGAACTCCATGTTGATCAGCGTCGCGCCCGCGCGCAGCGCCAGGGCGTGCCCGTCGCCGGTGTACTCCCAGGAGTTCGAGGTGACCTTGTAGGACCGGCCGACCCCACCGGTGGCCAGCACCACGGCCGGCGCCTCGAAGAGGATGAACTCGCCGGACTCCCGGTAGTAGCCGAACGCGCCGGCGATCCGGTCGCCGTCGAGCAGCAGCTCGGTGATCGTCGTCTCGGCGAAGACCTTGATCCGGGCGTCGTACGAGCCCAGTTCGGCCTTGTCCTCCTGCTGGAGGGAGACGATCTTCTGCTGGAGGGTGCGGATCAGCTCCAGACCGGTCCGGTCGCCGACGTGCGCCAGGCGCGGGTACTCGTGGCCGCCGAAGTTGCGCTGCGAGATCTTGCCGTCCTTCGTACGGTCGAACAGCGCCCCGTACGTCTCCAGCTCCCAGATCCGCTGCGGCGACTCCTTGGCGTGCAGCTCGGCCATCCGGAAGTTGTTCAGGAACTTGCCGCCGCGCATGGTGTCGCGGAAGTGCACCTGCCAGTTGTCCCGGCTGTTGACGTTGCCCATCGCGGCGGCGGCGCCGCCCTCGGCCATCACCGTGTGCGCCTTGCCGAACAGCGACTTCGAGATGATGGCGGTCTTCTTGCCCGCCAGCCGGGCCTCGATCGCCGCCCGCAGGCCGGCGCCGCCGGCCCCGATCACGACGACGTCGTAGTGGTGGCGTTCGATGCGGGTGGTGGTGCTGGGGTCAGGTCGCGAAGTAGTGGTCATGTCAGGGGCCTTCTAGTTGATGAAGCGCAGGTCGTCGAACCAGCCGGCCGAGAGGGCCATGACGTAGAAGTCGGTGAGGATCACCGTGAACAGCGACGTCATGGCGAACGTGCCGTGCCGGACGTTCAGCTTCGACACGAAGGTCCACAGGCGGTAGCGCACCGGGTTCTTGGAGAAGTGCTTGAGCCGCCCGCCCATCACGTGCCGGCAGGCGTGGCAGGAGGCCGTGTAACCGGCGAGCGCCACGATGTTGACCAGGATGATCAACGTGCCCAGGCCGACGCCGAAGTTGCCGTCCGGGCCCCGGAACGCCAGCACGGCGTCGTAGATGTTGACCAGCAGGATCAGCGCCGCGAGGTAGAAGAAGTAGCGGTGCCAGTTCATCACGAACAGCGGGAACCGGGTCTCCCCGCTGTACGACTTGTGCGGCTCGTTCACCGCGCACGCGGGCGGGGACGCCCACAGCGACCGGTAGCCGGCCTTGCGGTAGTAGTAGCAGGTCACCCGGAAGCCGGCCACGATCGGGAACGCGATGATGCCCAGCGGGATGAAGAACGGGAAGTCGCCGAGCGGCGTGCCGAAGTGCGCCGACCCGGGCACACACTCGGTGGAGATGCAGGGCGAGTAGAGCGGCGTCAGGTAGTGGTAGTCCTCGACGTAGTACCACTTCGCCATGAAGATGCGGATCGTCGAGTAGACGATGAAGAAGAGCAGGATCGCGGCGATGATCAGGGGCTGTAGCCACCAGCGATCGGTTCGCAACGTCCTCGCCGCGATGGCGGCGCGCGGTCGCGCTCCCCCCGGCCTGGTGGTCGGCGTCGTGGCCGACGGTGCTGTCATTCGAGTCGTCTCCCTGACGGGGCCCTCACGGGCGGCGGATCAAGTTCCGGTAGGCAACCGGCCCGGCGTAACCGCACCCGCTTGCCAACGTCATGCGCGCACCAACGGCCGCGCCGGCGATAACGGCGCAGCTAAGTGACACACGTTACGCCGATCTCCGCGAGCCGTCCGCGCAAGGCAGTGTCCCGTGTGTCCGGGCCGGGCAAAAGCCCTCCGACGTGGATCGATGTCCGGATGTTAAGAAGGTCACCGGGCATCGACGAACCTGGTACGCAGCGTTGCCGCCGGCCGGTCAGCCGGAGGCGCCGCCGGTGAAGTTCCACGACGCGAGCCGCAGCGGCGGGGCCTCCCACCAGACCCCGTCGACCCGGTCCGGCAGCCGGACCGCGTGCCGCCCCACCCCGAGCACCGCCCCCGGGCCGAGGACCCGGGGGTAGGACTCGGTGAAGCGCAGGTCGCGGACCGACCTGGTCACCACCCCGTCCTCGACCAGCCAGACCCCGTTGCGGGTCAGCCCGGTGATCACCAGCGTCTTCGGGTCGAGCACCCGGGTGTACCAGAGGTCGCTGACCAGCAGGCCGCGTCGCACCCCGGCGAGCAGGGCCGCGGTGTCCACGTCGGCGACCGCGCCGGAGAGATCACCCGCCGTGGCCGGTGCGCCGGCCGCACCCGGGGTGTCCACCGAGGCGCGGGCGTCGGCCCCGGGCTCGGCGGCCAGGCACAGGTTGTGCGGGATCGGCCCCCAGGTGGTCGCTCCCGGCGCCGCGTGGCCGGTGGAGGTCGCGCCGACCTCCGTGGCGGTCCGCCGGTCGTGCACCACGCCCCGGGTGGTCCCCGCCTGGACCAGGGTCACCGCGGCGCGCGGGGTGCCCTCGGCGTCGAAGGGCAGCCCGGAGCCGCGGAGCGGATCGTCCACCAGCGTCACCGCCGGGTCGAACTGGGCCACGCCCGGTTCCGCGAAGGACTGCCGCTCGGCGTACCGCTTGCCGTTGAAGCCGTAGAAGGCCAGGTTCTCCAGCACGTCGGCCACCGCGGCGGGTTCCAACACCACCTCGTACCGGCCGGGCGGCAACTCGACCGGGTCCGCCGCCGCGCGGGCCTTCGCGGCGGCCCGCGCGCCGAGGGCTGCGCCGTCCAGGTCGCCGATCCGGTCGGCGCACCGGCGGGCCACTCCGTCCGAGCCGCCGGTACGGGCGATCCCGTCCATCGCCGCCTCGGCGGTACGCCCGGACGCGGAGTGACCGGTCGAGTTGGCGAAGGCCGCCGACCGGTGCGCGGTGCGGCAGTAGCCGGCAGTGGTCAGCCCACCGGCCGCGGCCACGAAGGCGCGTACCCGTTCGGCGCGGTCGTCCGGGTCCGCGTACGCCGTGGCCTCGTCGAAGGCCGGGGCGGACGGGGTCGGCGCGGACGGGGCCAGCCCCGGCCACGCCGGGTCCGGCGGACCGAGCCGTGCGGCGGCGAGGGTGCGGTCGACCAGCGCCCGGAGCCCGTCCTGGGTGATCAGGCTGCCCCCGCCGGCGGCGGTGCGGCCGTCGACGTGCAACCGCAGCCGGACCGAGACGCCGGACTCGCCGACGTTCTGGTGGATGAACGAGTTGGCGAAGCGGGTCAGCGCGAGATCGCTGCGCACCACCGTCGCCTCGGCCTGCGCGCCGGGGCCGCCGAGCCGGCGGACCAGCTCGACCACCTGCCCGGCCAGGTCCAGCTCGGTCATGCGGAGCCCCCTTTCGTTCGCGACTGCGGGGCTCGCAGAACCGGCTCACTCCTCGCGCTCACGCCCGAACCCCCACCCGCACGTTGCGGAACCGGGCCGGCGCCGCCGGGTGGCCGGTGTGCCCGACCTGGCCCGGCTGGCCCTTGCCGCAGTTCGGTGTGCCCCAGGCGACCGTCTCGGCGGAGAGCATGTCCATCGAGCGCCAGAAGTGCGGACCGATGCCGGTGTAGGTGGGGTTGCGCAGCAGCCGTCCCCGCCGCCCTTTCTTGATCTCCCACCCGACCTCGCAGCCGAACTGGAAGTTGAGCCGCTTGTCGTCGATGGACCAGGACCGGTTGAGGTCCATCAGCACCCCGTCGTCGGTGGCCGCGATGATCTCCTCCAGGGTGTGCGGGCCCGGTTCCAGGCCGACGTTGGTCATCCGCACCATCGGCAGTCGGGCCCACCCGTCCGCCCGGACGCTGCCGGCGTAGTCGAGACCGGCCACGGAGGCGGAGTCCCGGCCGGCGAGGACACCCACCCAGCGGCCCTCCCGCACCGCGTCCCGCTTCACCGCCGGCGAGCCCTCGTCGTCGAAGCCGAAGCTGCCCAGCGCGCCCGGCAGGGTCGGGTCGATGGTGATGGTCATCAGGTCGGAGCCGTAGCGCAGCGAACCGAGCTGGGCCAGGTCCAGCCAGGACGTGCCGGCGAAGGCTGCCTCCCAGCCGAGGATCCGGTCCAGCTCGATGGCGTGGCCGACCGACTCGTGGATCTGGAGCGCGAGCTGCTCCCCGCCGAGGATCAGGTCCGTCTCGCCGGCCGGGCAGAGCGGCGCGGTCAGCAGCGCGCGGGACTCGTCGGCGATCTCGGCGGCGTGCGCGGCCAGGTCGAGCGACTCCACCAGCTCCCAGCCGGTGGTGCCGTACTGCCCCCGGTAGCTCGGGTAGGACCGACGCTGCGTCTCACCGTCGCCGATCGAGGTGGCCGAGATGCCGCCGCCGCACTCCCGGATGCGCTGGTCGATCCGGTGGCCCTCGCTGGAGACGAACCACTTGGCGGTGTCCCAGATCTGGTAGAGCCCCTCGGCGTGGTCGGCGCCGTGGTCGACGATCGTCTTCGTGGCCTCCACCAGCAGGTCACCCTTGGTGGACAGGGCCACGCCGAGCGGGTCCACGGTGCACGGCGAGGCCCAACTGGCCACCGCGGCCGGACCGGGGACCAGCTCGATCGGCGGGCCGGGGACGCGCGCGCTCGCGGCGGCGGTCCGCGCGGCGCGCCGGCCGGCGTCGCGGGCCGCGGCGTCGGACAGGTCGGGTACGGCGTGGAAGCCCCAACTCGACCCGACCAGCGCCCGGACGCCCAGCCCGACGCTCTCGTCCTGGGCCAGCTCCTCGATGTCGCCGTTGCGCGCGGACATCGACTCGTAGCGGCGGTGCATCACCCGGGCGTCGGCGTATCGGGCGCCGGCGTCGAGGGCGGCCTGGACGGCGGCGGAGGCCGCGTCGAACTCGCTCATGCCGGCACTCCGTTTCGCTGCGTGCCGCCAAGAGGCACCTTCGCGCGGTGCCGATGATCCGCTCGCTGCCGCTCGCTCATGCGCCGACCCTAGGCGAGCGGCCCGACATCCGTCAGGAGAGCAGTTCCCCCGGCTCCTGTTCGGGCTGCCCCTGACATCGTCGCACCCGGCGTCCGTCCGGAACGGCGGGTGGCAGAGAGCGAGGGGTTTCCGGGGGGTTGCCCAGCCGTTACGCTGTGGCCCGCCGACAGCCCGGCCTCTGTAGGTTATTTTCACCCTCCGCATTCTGTTGTAGGTTCCCTACATCACCCGGAGGGAGGTGGTCATGGACATGTCGGAGCCGACGCCCGCCACGGCGGCGGATCGCCCCGGCGTCCCGGAGCCGCGCGCCGGTGACGGCCCCTACCTGCGGGTGGAGGACCTGCGGGTGCGTTTCGACACCGAGGACGGGACGGTCCGTGCGGTGGACGGGGTGTCGTTCAGCGTCGATCGGGGGCGGACTCTGGGCATCGTCGGCGAGTCCGGCTCCGGTAAGAGCGTGACCTCGTTGGCGATCCTCGGTCTGCACGACCCGAAGCGGGCTGTCGTCACCGGTGGGATCACCGTCGGCGGCCGCCAGTTGGTCGGTCTTGCGGATGAGGAGGTACGTCGGCTGCGTGGCCGGGACATGGCGATGATCTTCCAGGATCCGCTGTCCGCGTTGCATCCTTACTACACGGTGGGTCGGCAGATCGCTGAGGCGTATCGGGTGCACCATCCGGGGGCTGGTCGGCGGGAGGCGCGGCAGCGTGCGGTGGACATGTTGGGTCGGGTGGGTATTCCGCAGCCGGCTCGTCGGTTCGCTCAGTATCCGCATGAGTTCTCCGGTGGGATGCGGCAACGGGTCATGATCGCGATGGCTCTGGTCAATGATCCGGATTTGTTGATCGCCGATGAGCCGACCACGGCGTTGGACGTGACGGTGCAGGCGCAGATCCTCGACCTGTTGGCTGATCTCCAGGCGGAGTTCGCCTCGGCGATCGTGCTGATCACTCATGATCTCGGGGTGGTGTCGCAGGTGGCTGACGAGGTGTTGGTGATGTATGGGGGGCGGGCGGTGGAGTCCGGCGGTGTGCAGC
>NZ_RBAK01000008.1 GCF_003626595.1 Micromonospora endolithica
CCGCGATCTTGCACTTTGTGTCGTCGCGAATGATGCAATGCGGACTAATTGGTAACCGAAAGTGCAAAATCGCGGCGGTTTGAAAGGTGGGGTGGGGTGGGGGTGGGGTGGGGGTGGGGTGGGTCAGCGGTTTTCGAGGAGGGGTTGGGTGGGGTTCCAGGGGGGGCCGCCGGTGGCGTCCCGGCGGCGTCTGGCGATCGCGGACAGGGCCTCCAGGACCACCCGGTTGCCCAGGTAGGCGGTGATGTCGGCGTGGTCGTACGGCGGGGCGACCTCGACCACGTCGACGCCGACCACCGGCAGTTCGTAGCAGACCCGGCGGACCGCGTCGAGCAGTTGCCGGGAGGTGAGTCCGCCCGGTTCGGGGGTGCCGGTGCCGGGTGCCATGCCGGGGTCGACCACGTCGACGTCGACGGAGAGGAAGACGCCCTCGCACTCGTCGACGGCGATCGTGAACGCCTCGGTCAGACAGGTGTCGAGGCCACGGGAGACCAGCTCGGTCATCTCGTACGAGCGCATCCGCTGCTGTGCCATCCACTCCAGAACCGACGGGCCGGGCCAGTACCCGCGCAGGCCGATCTGGAGGAAGCGGTCGCCGCGTACCGCGCCGGACTCGATCAGCCGGCGCATCGGCTGGCCGTGCCCGTGCAGGGAGCCGAACTCGACGTCGCCGGTGTCGGCGTGCGCGTCGAAGTGCACCAGCGACACCCGTCCGTGCCCGTGGTGCCGGGCGACTCCGGTGGCGTCGGGCCGGGCGATGGAGTGGTCGCCGCCGAGGACGACCGGAATCGCCCCGGCGGACGCCACCGCGAAGACGGCCTCCTCCAGGGCGGACAGCGATCGCTCGATGTCGCCGGAGAACATCTCGACGTCGCCCGCGTCGTACACCCGCAGGTCCCGCAACGCGTCGACGCGCAGGGCGAGGGACGGTCGGGAGCCGTCGTGCGGCAGGTAGCAGGCCTGCCGGATGGCCGACGGGCCGAACCGGGTGCCGGGCCGGTGCGAGGTGCCGCCGTCGAACGGCGCGCCGAGGATGACCACGTCGGCGTCGGCGTACGTGACCGGCTCGGCGATGGTGCACGGCGGCACCCCGAGGAAGGTCACGTCCGGGCCGTACATCGGGCCGTAGCGGGTCACCGCTCCTCCATCCCCCACGGCGAGCCGTAGTCGGTCAGCAGGTCGAGGAAGGGTACCGGGGGCAGCGCCTCCGGGCCCAGCACGCCGACGCCGGACCAGGCCCCGGTGGCGAGCAGTTCCAGGGCGACGACCGGGTTGACCGCGGTCTGCCAGACGACGGCCTGGTGGCCGTACTCGCCCATCGACCACTCGTTGTCGACCACGTGGTAGAGGTAGACCTCGCGCGGGTTTCCGTCCACGCCGGTCCCGCGGACCCAGGTGCCGGCGCAGGTCTTGCCGCGCATCCGGTCACCGAGCGTCGCCGGGTCGGGCAGGCAGGCGGCGAGCACGTCCCGGGGCGACACCTGGACGCCGCCGACCCGCACCGGGGCGGTCGAGTCCAGGCCCAGCTTGTGCACGGTCTTCAGCACCTCGATGAACTCGTTGCCGAGGCCGTACTTGAAGGTGACCCGCTTCGCCTTCACCCAGCGCGGGATCAGCAGCACCTCCTCGTGCTCCACGTTGACGCACTCGACCGGACCGATGCCGGCGGGGAAGTGGAACACCTCCGGCTCGCTGAACGGCGGCGTGGTGAACCAGCCGCGCGACTCCTCCCAGACCACCGGCGGGTTGAGGCACTCCTCGATGGTGGTCCAGATGGAGAACGAGGGCGCGAAGTCGTACCCGTCGACGGTCAGGTTCGCGCCGTCCCGGACACCGATCTCGTCGATGTCGCGGAACAGCTCGTCGGCGGCGTACCGGGCGAACACGTCGGACAGCCCCGGTTCGACGCCGATGCCGCAGAGCGCCAACCGCCCGGCGTCGACCCACCGGTCGGCCACCGCGAACTGGTCGTCGCCGAGCTTCACCCCGGTCTCGGCGTGCGGATGTTCCGGGTGCGGGTGGGACAGGGACATCGCCATGTCGAGGTAGTCCGCGCCGGCCGCGTACGCGCCGTCGAAGATCGGCATGACGAAGCGTGGGTCGACCGCGTTCAGCACGTGGGTGATCCGGTGTTCGCGGCAGAGCGCGGCGACCGCGTCGGCCGACGCGGCGTCGACCCGCGCCGCCACGAAGCGCGCGTCGTGCTCGGCCACCGCCCGGGACGCGCGGCCGAGGTCGTGGTCGGCCACGACCATGGTCTCGAAGAAGGTACGGCGGGCGGCGATGGATACGGCGGCGGAGCCGACGCCACCGGCGCCGACGAGGAGGACACGCATCAGGAATCGAACCCCAAACCAAGACGGTCGAGCGTACGGAGCCAGCGGTTGCGCCGCCCGCCGTGCGCGTCGGCGCGGGCGAGCGACCATCGGGTGAGGTGGATGCCGGCGGCCCGGACGGGCTCCGGCGGGAACGGCGGTGGCTTGCGGCGGACCAGGTCGAGCCGGGTCAGCGGGGTGTCCCGGCCGGCGAGCAGGTCGAGCATCACCCGCGCGCCGAACCGGGTCGCGCCGACACCGAGGCCGGTGTAGCCGGCGGCGTAGGAGAGCCGGCCGTCGTACGCGGTGCCGAAGAACGGGCAGAACCGGGTGCAGGTGTCGATGACGCCACCCCACCGGTGGCTGAAGCGCAGCCCGTCGAGCTGCGGGAACGTGGTGCGGAAATGGTCGGCCAGGGCGGTGAAGGTGGCGTCGCGCTGTTCCAGGGACGGCGCGACCCGGTTGCCGTAGTGGTAGACCGCGTCGTACCCGCCGAAGAGGATCCGCCCGTCGCCGGTGATCCGGTAGTAGTGGAACTGGTTGCCGGTGTCCGCGATGCCCTGCCGGTTCGCCCAGCCTATCGAGGCGCGCTGCGGGTCGGTCAGCGGTTCGGTCATCAGCGCGTAGTCGTACACCGGCACGATCCACGCGCGCAGCCGGCGCAGCAGCGGCGGGAACGCGCTGGTGGCGAGCACTGCCTGCCGGGCGCGCACCGATCCGGGACCGCGGTCCGGTCCGCCCACGGTGCCCGCCCGCAGCGCCGCGAAGTCGCGGTGCAGGCCGGTGACCCGGGTGTGCTCGTGGATCCGGACGCCCAGGCCGAGGGCGGCGCGGCGCAGGCCCCAGGCCAGCCGCGCGGGGTCCAGCATGGCGACCCGGTCGCGGTCCCACATGCCGCCGAGGTACGTCGGTGAGTCCACCTCGGCCCGGACCTCGTCGGCGTCGAGCAGGCGTACGTCGTGGCCGTACCGGCGGGCCTGCGCGGCGTCCGCGGCGATCCCGTCGAGCTGGTACGGCTCGACCGCCACCGACAGCTCGCCGGTCCGGGCGAAGTCGCAGTCGATGCCGAACTCGGCAACGGTGGCGGCGATGGCGTCCAGGTTGGCCCGGCCCAGCCGTTCCAGTTCGTCGATCTCGTCGGGGAACCGGTCCACCCCGTTGGCCAGGCCGTGGGTGAGCGAGGCGGCGCAGAAGCCGCCGTTGCGCCCGGACGCGGCCCAGCCGCAGGTGCCGGCCTCGACCAGCAGCACGTCCCGGTCCGGGTCGTCCCGCTTGGCCAGCAGGGCGGTCCACAGCCCGGAGTAGCCACCGCCGACGACCAGCAGGTCGGCCTCGGTGTCCCCGGTCAGCGGCGGCAGCGGGTCGGGGCGCTCCGGCCGGTCCAGCCAGTACGGCACCCGCGCCGCGTCGGCCAGCGCGGGCCGGCCCGCTCCCGGCCGTCGGGCCGGGGCCTGGAAGGAGATCCGGCCGGCACGGGACGGAGCCGGGGTGCGGGACGACGTCCGGCCGGGGTCGGACCCGGTCACGACCGGCCTCCGGCGCGGCCCACCGGCACCGGCGCGGCCAGGGCGGCCCGACGTGCCCGCCGGCCGCGCAGACCGCTGGCCAGCACCAACAGCAGCGCGATCCCGAACATCGCCGTGCCGATGACGTTGACCTGCGGCGGGATGCCCCGCTGGGCGGCGCCCCAGACGTACATCGGGAAGGTGACCGTGGTGCCCGAGTTGAAGTTCGTGATGATGAAGTCGTCGAAGGACAGCGAGAACGCCAGCAGCGCGGCGGCGACGATGCCGGGCAGCACCAGCGGCAGGGTGATCCGGCGGAAGGTCTGCCACTCGTTGGCGTAGAGGTCCATCGCGGCCTCCTCCAGCCGCCGGTCCATGCCGGCCAGCCGCGCCTTCACCGTGACCACCACGAACGACACGCAGAACATGACGTGCGCGACGACCACGGTCCAGAAGCCGAGCGGCACGCCACCGGCGACGAAGAGGGCGAGCAGCGAGGTGCCCAGCACCAGTTCCGGCGTCGCCATCGGCAGGAAGATCAGCACGTTGATCCCGGAGCGGCCCCGGAACCGGTGCCGGACCAGGGCGAACGCCATCAGCGTGCCGAGCAGGGTGCTCACCACGGTCGCGAGGAAGCCGATCTGCACGCTGCGCACCACCGCGTCGCACATGTCGGCGGTGGCGCACGGGTTGCGCCAGTTGTCCAGGGTGAACTCGTGGAAGTCGTACGACAGGCGGCTGGACGGGCGGTTGAACGACAACGCGGCGACCACCGCGATCGGCAGGAGCAGATAGCCGAGCACCAGCAGGGCCACCCCCACCACCCACCGGTCGGCCAGCCAACGGGAGAACCTCACAGCACCTCCTCGGTGCCGGCCCGGCGGAGGTAGACGAACACCACCGCGAGGATCGCCGCCATCAGCAGGAAGGACAGCGCCGCGCCCTGCGGGTAGTCGAGCCGGACCAGGAACGCCGAGTCGATGACGTTGCCGATCATGTACTCGTTCGGGGTGCCGAGCAGTTCGGCGTTGATGTAGTCACCGCTGGCCGGGATGAAGAACAGCAGCGTGCCGGCGACCAGGCCGGGCATCGACAGCGGCAGGGTGACCCGCCGGAACGCCTGCGTCGGGCTCGCGTACAGGTCGCTCGCCGCCTCCAGCAGCCGGGCGTCGAGCCGCTCCAGGCTCGCGTACAGCGGCAGCACCAGGAACGGCAGGAAGTTGTACGTCAGCCCGAGGACCACCGCGACGGGGGTGGCCAGCAGCCGGCCGTCGGGGCCGAGCAGGTGCACGTCGCGCAGCAGCCCGACCAGCCAGCCGTTGTCCGACAGGATGGTCTTCCAGGCGAGCGTACGCACCAGGAAACTGGTGAACATCGGCGCGACCACGCACACCAGCAGCAGGTTCTTCCACCGGCCGGCCTTCTGCGCGATCGCGTACGCCAGCGGGTAACCCATCAACAGTGCCAGCACCAGGGCGACGCCGGCGTAGAGGAACGACCGGCCGAACTGCGGCCAGTACGCCTGCAACGCGTCCGGGTAGTTGCCGAACGCCCAGGTCAGCGCGTACCCGGTGGAGAGCGAGCCGGCGGGGTCGTAGAGGCTCGCGGCGGCCAGTTGGAGCAGCGGCACGGTGAAGAACAGGAACAGCCAGGCCGCGCCCGGCAGCAGCAGCAGGTACGGCAGGAGCCGGTACGACCCTCGGGTGGCGTCCCGATCGCCGGGCGGGGCAGTCGGTGTGGGCGCCCCGCCCAGGTGCGCCAGCGCCGTCATGTGCCGGCCCCCAGGCGGTCGGGTACCGGCTCGGCGGTCTCCTCCGCCGGCACGTCGTGCTCCCCGCCACGCGGCAGGACGAAGGAGTGCCGGGGGTGCCAGTGCGCGGTGACCTCGGCGCCGGGCACCAGCCGGGGGTCCGGGTCGGCGTTGGCGGTGAACACCGACAACTCCTGCCCCCATCCGGTCCGGAGCAGGAACTCGGTACTCACGCCCGCGTAGCAGATGTCGGTCAGGACCGCGCGGAACGCGTTGCGCCCGTCCGGAACCCGACCCGGATCGGCGACCAGCTGCAGCTTCTCGGGTCGGACGCCGAGCCAGACCCGGCCGTGCCGGGACCGAGCCCGGCCCACCGGCACGGCGAACCGGCTGCCGTGTGCGGTGACGAGCAGGTCATCCCCGTCCAGGCCGGTCGCCTCCGCCTCGACCAGGTTGGACTGGCCGAGGAAGTTGGCCACGAACGGGGTGGCCGGGTACTCGTAGATGTCGGCGGGGGCACCGAGTTGCTCGACCCTGCCGGCATTCATCACGGCGACGGTGTCCGCCATCCACATCGCCTCTTCCTGATCATGCGTGACGTGCAGGAAGGTGATGCCGACCTCGGTCTGGATGCGCTTCAGCTCGATCTGCATCTGCCGGCGCAGCTTCAGGTCGAGGGCGCCGAGTGGTTCGTCGAGCAGCAGCACCTGCGGGTGGTTGATCAGGGCGCGGGCCAGCGCGACCCGCTGCTGCTGGCCGCCGGAGAGCTGGGCCGGCCGGCGGGGACCGTAGCCGTCGAGCTGCACCAGCGACAGCATCCGGGTGACCTCGTCGCGTACCGCGCGGATGCCGCGCCGGCGCAGCCCGAACGCCACGTTCTCGGCGATGTCCAGGTGCGGGAAGAGGGCGTACGACTGGAACACGGTGTTCACCGGCCGCTTGTACGGACGCAGCCGGGTGATGTCCCGGTCGCCGAGCAGCACCCGCCCGCCGGTCGGCTCCTCCAGGCCGGCGATCATCCGCAGGGTGGTGGTCTTGCCGCAGCCGGACGCTCCGAGCAGGGCGAAGAACGAACCCTGCGGGACGGTCAGGCTGAGGTCGTCCACCGCGGTGAAGACGCCGAACCGTTTGGTGAGGTCGGCCAGCCGGAGGTCGCCGGCCGGACCCGCGTCGCGTCCCATCTGCCTCACGCCCCGATGACCTGCTGGAACTTGCCCTCGTATTCGCGCTCCTGCTGCTCGTCCAGGGCCATGAAGACCTTGGACTTGGCCAGCAACGCCTCGTCCGGGAAGATCAGCGGGTTGGCCGCCAGCTCCGGGTCGATCTTCTCCATCTCGGCCTGGGCGCCCTTCACCGGGCAGATGTAGTTGACGTACGCGGCGAGCTTCGCGGCCACGGCCGGCTCGTAGTAGTAGTTGATCAGCTCTTCGGCGTTCGCCTTGTGGGTGGCCTTGTTCGGCACCATCATGTTGTCGCTGAACAGGATCACGCCCGAGTCCGGCGCGACGAACCGGATCTTCTCGTTCTCGCCGGCCAGCTGGATGACGTCGCCGGACCAGCCGATGCAGGCGGCGATGTCGCCCTTGGCCAGCTCCGGGGCGTAGTCGTTGCCGGTGAACCGGCGGATCTGCCCGGAGTCGACCGCCTTCTTCAGCTTGTTGAGCGCGTCGTCGAACTGCGCGGCGGTGAAGTTCGCCGGGTCGTGACCGTTGGACTGGAGCAGCAGGCCGATGGTGTCCCGCATCTCCGACAGGGCGGTGACCTTGCCCTTGAGGTCGGGGCGGGTGAGCAGCTCGTCGACGGTGCGGATCTCCTTGGCGACGCTGCCGTTGTAGGCCAGACCGGCCAGCCCGGACTGCCACGGGACGGCGATCCGGTTCTCCCGGTCGAACGAGCGGTCGAGCAGCGACGGCAACAGGTTGGCCTGGACGTTCGGGATCTTCGCCTTGTCGAGCTTCTGGATCCAGCCGAGCCGGATCATCCGGGCGGCCATCCAGTCGGTGAGCACGATGATGTCCCGCCCGGTGCCCTGACAGGCCGCGAGCTGGTTCTGCACCTTGCCGAAGAACTCGTTGTTGTCGTTGATGTCCTCGGTGTACGTCACCTTGATGCCGGTCCGGGTGACGAACTCGTCCAGGCTCGGCCGCTTCGACTCGTCCTTCTCGTCGACGTCCATGTACTGCGGCCAGTTGGAGAAGGCCAACGTCTTCTCGGTGCCGGAGAGGTCGTCGCTGACGCAGCCGGCCTCGGTCTGGGTCGCGGCCTTCGTGCCGCAGCCGGCGAGGGAGCCACCGGCCGCGAGGAGCGCCGCCGAGCCGAGCGTGCCGGTCAGAAGTCCACGCCGGGTGAGGGGCCGAAGGGGAGATCGCATATGACGACTCCTAAGGGGTCTTCGCCGGCGGCAGGACGGGGGTGGCACGCCAGCGGGAGGGTCAGGTCGCGGTGGACGACTGATCCTGACATGAGGTGACCTCCCTTACAAGGGATTCCGTTGCGGGAATAGCCTTGGACGACGAGATACGCAAGACTGCACCGGGGCACTAGGCTCAGGCCCGGGATCCGGCATGGGGAGCGATCGATGACGAACCGGCAGAACGACAACGGTAACGGCGGACGGAGAGTAACCGTCCGTGACGGTGCCACCCACGCTCTGCTCGACGACGTGGCGAAGCAGATCATCGAACAGCTCCAGGAGGACGGGCGCCGCCCGTACGCGACGATCGGCAAGGCCGTCGGGCTCTCCGAGGCGGCGGTCCGGCAGCGGGTGCAGCGCCTGCTCGACGCCGGGGTGATGCAGATCGTCGCGGTCACCGACCCGCTCCAGCTCGGTTTCCCCCGGCAGGCCATGATCGGCCTGCGCACCGACGGGGACCTGGAGGCGGTCGCCGACCGACTCGCCGAACTGGTGGAGGTCGACTACGTCGTCATCACCGCGGGCTCGTTCGACCTGCTCACCGAGGTGGTGTGCCGCAACGACGACCACCTGCTGGAGATCCTGCAACGACTCCGCGCGGTCGAGGGCGTGCTCTCCACGGAGGCGTTCGTCTATTTGAAGCTGCGCAAGCAGACCTACACCTGGGGCACCGCCTGACCCATCCTGGATCGACTCGGCCCCCTGGAAGTCAGGGTGTCCGCGCCGGGCCGATGCCCCGACTTCCGTGATCCCGAGTGGATCAGCGGGCCGGGGTGCAGGCATCGCCGCGGAGGCTGTCGATCTGATGTCGCAGATGAATCGCGCCATCCCGGCCGGCGCCCGGCCCCTGCGTCCCGATCCCCCGCCGTGACGTCACCGGTGGCTCAGCTCGACAGGAGACGGGACGCGCACACCGGCACCCGGGCCGCCCGCGACGAGCGGCACACCGGCCCGGCCGCCCGCCGCCCGCCCGCAGACCGCCGAGTGCGAAATCCGTTGCCAAGGCGATGGTCACGCTCTGAATCCGTCGCTCGCAGCTCATATTGCCACCGATACCACTTGCCTTCTGGGTCGGGGCTGTGGGATAACCGTGGGCAGAGCGGCCGGTGTCACCCCTGCCCGGCCCGAGACCCGATGGGGCTGACATGGCCAACGCCACCGACCACCTCTGGATGCACTTCACCCGGATGGCGAGCTACTCCGCCGGCGAGGTGCCGACCATCGTCCGCGGCGAGGGCGCGTACGTCTGGGATTCCCAGGGGCGTCGTTACCTGGACGGGCTCGCCGGGCTCTTCGTCGTCAACGCCGGCCACGGCCGCACCGAGCTGGCCGAGGCCGCCGCCAAACAGGCCGCCGAGCTGGCCTACTTCCCGCTGTGGTCGTACGCCCATCCGACCGCCGTCGAGCTGGCCGAGAAGATCGCCGCACTGGCCCCCGGCGACCTGAACCGGGTCTTCTTCACCACCGGCGGCTCGGAGGCGGTCGAGGCGGCGTGGAAGCTCGCCCGGGCCTACTTCAAGCGCACCGGCAAGCCGAACAAGCACAAGGTGGTCAGCCGCTACATCGCCTACCACGGCACCTCGATGGGCGCGCTGTCGATCACCGGCCTACCCGGCATCAAGAGCGACTTCGAGCCGCTGGTGCCGGGCGGCATCAAGGTGCCGAACACCAACTTCTACCGCGCCCCCGAGCACGGCGACTCCGCCGAGGCGTTCGGCCGGTGGGCCGCCGAGGAGATCGGCCGGGCCATCGAGCGCGAGGGGCCGGACACCGTCGCCGCCGTGTTCCTGGAGCCGGTGCAGAACTCCGGCGGCTGCTTCCCGCCGCCGCCCGGCTACTTCGAGCGGGTCCGGGAGATCTGCGACGCGTACGACGTGCTGCTCGTCTCCGACGAGGTGATCTGCTCCTGGGGACGGCTCGGGGAGTACTTCGGCGCGGTCCGCTACGGCTACCAGCCGGACATCATCACCACCGCCAAGGGCATCACCTCCGGTTACGCCCCGCTCGGCGCGATGATCGCCAGCGAGCGCCTGATGGAGCCGTTTCTCACCGAGACCGGCATGTTCGCCCACGGGGTGACCTTCGGCGGGCACCCGGTCTCCTGCGCGGTGGCGCTGGCGAACCTGGAGGTCTTCGCCCGCGAGGACCTGATCGGGCACGTACGCGCCAACGAGGACGCCTTCCGGTCCACCCTGGAGAAGCTGTACGACCTGCCGATCGTCGGCGACGTCCGCGGCGACGGCTACTTCTACGGCATCGAACTGGTCAAGGACAAGACGACGAGGGCGACCTTCGACGAGGCGGAGTCCGAGCGGCTGCTGCGCGGTTTCCTGTCCACCGCCCTGTTCCAGGCCGGCCTCTACTGCCGCGCCGACGACCGGGGCGACCCGGTGGTGCAGCTCGCCCCGCCGCTGATCGCCGAGCAGCGGCAGTTCGACGAGATCGAGCAGATCCTGCGGGCCGTCCTCACCGAGGCGTGGTCCCGCCTCTGACCCCCACCCGCCCGACGGCGGGGTCAGTGGTTGGGGGGGATCACCCGGAGGTGGCCCCGGCGGCCCGTCTGGGGGGCGCCGGGGGGTTGGTTGTGGTGGTGCTGGTCGTCCTCGGGTGGGCGGGGAGTGATCGGGCGGGCCGCCTCGCGGACCGCCTCGGCCAGGGCCACCAGGTCGTCCGTGGTGGGCGGCGGGGGCTCGAACTCGCCCTCGTGGCGGACCACGTCCCAGCCCCGGGGTGCGGTGAGGCTCCGGGCGTGCGGTTCGCAGAGGTCGTACGTGTGCGGCTCCGCGAAGGCGGCCAGCGGGCCCACCACGGCGGTCGACTCGTTGTAGACATAGGTCAATGTGGCGACCGCTTGCCGGGGGCAGCCGTTACGGGAGCAGCGCCGTGGTGACCTCACGTGCGGCAGGGTATCTCCAATACCGGCTCCGCCGCATCGCTTCGCGTTGCGACACGCCCGTCACGGTGATCACAATTCGGCGCCCCGGAGGTCGGCGCGCCAGCCGGTCGCCGCTGCCGTGGGCCGGGGCCGGCCGGGGGCTACCCTGTGCCTCATGGGAAGCCCGGAACACCGTCGCCCCGGCTCGGGTCGGCGCGTACGCCGCGACCGGCACGGCCGTGGCCTGCGCGGGCGGCTGGTGCCGGCGACGGTGCCGCTGGCGCGTACCAAGGCGGAGATCTTCGACGACCTGGTGCTGGACACCGTCGAGACCCTGGAGCGACGCTTCGCCAAGGAGCTGGCGGGCGTCGAGTTCGCGGTCGAGGACGTGCCGCCGGACCTGAACGTGTACGACTCCGACGTGCTGGAGGACGGCGAGGTCCCGCTGGCGCGGCTGCTCCCCGGCCGGCCGGGCCGGCAGGAGGTGCCGCCCCGGATCGTGCTCTATCGCCGCCCGCTGGAGTTCCGGGCGATGGACCGTGAGGACCTCGCCGACCTCGTCCACGACGTCATCATCGAGCAGGTGGCGAACCTGCTCGGCGTCGACCCCGACGAACTGGCCTGAGACCGGAGGCCCACCGGTCCGGACCGGGCGGCCCCCACCACCCCGGCCCGGCACCGCGCTCAGGCGACGCGCCGCTTGAGCTTCCGCCGCTCCCGCTCGGAGAGTCCACCCCAGATGCCGAACCGCTCGTCGTGGCCGAGAGCGTATTCCAGGCATTCCGTCTTCACCTCGCAACGCGAGCAGATGCGCTTCGCCTCGCGGGTCGAGCCGCCCTTCTCGGGAAAGAACGCCTCCGGATCGGTCTGCGAGCACAGTGCCCGCTCCTGCCACTCCGGCGCGTTTCCGAGCAGGTCGGCCACCTCAAGCTGGCCGTCCATCAATTGCCTCCTTGTCGCGCACCGGCGTCATCGCCGCTGCAACCCCCCACGCGAAAGGCGTGCGTGTCCGTCCGGTCCGGATTTGTTGCGTTCCGTGCGAACAACCCCATTCAAATTACACGCGTGTAATGCGTGCGCCGTCAAGCCAATCTTGATAATGGAGTCGCCCTCCCGACACGCCCGGGCGGCCACCCGACCACCCGGCCCTCGCAACCTGCCCTATCGATTCAGACCCCGGCCGAGTAACGCCCTCTCCGGCGAGTTGCGCGAGTTTTCTCCTGTGGCGACCGCCCGGTGACGTACCGTGACGGGTCGACAACGACATCGGAACGCCGTCCACCGAGATCGTTGATCTTGGTGGGGCACAGGTTAACGCGCCACGCGGCGAACCGCTCGTCGAGCCGCCAACGCCGAACGCGCCCCGTCCACACTGTGGACGGGGCGCGGTGGCCAGGGAGGCGGACCGGTCAGCCGGGTGTGCGCGGAGCGCTGCTCGGCCAGGCGAACTCGGCGATCACGCCGCCGGTGACGGCGACCGTTCCGGCCGGTGTGGTGTCGTCCCACCAGACGGTATAGACGCCGGCCGGCAGTTCCGGGTAGACGGCACTGTGGAACGTGCCGTCCTGCACCCGGCGCTCCCGCACCGCCGAGTGGGTACGCGGCTCGTCGGCCCGACCGACCTCGATCTCCCGACCGTGCTGGTCGCGTCCGGTGTAGATGATCAACGCACCGGTGTCGCCGCCGATGTCGAGGACGACGCTGCCGGTCTCCGACGGCCCGTACGCGTGCTCGTGGCTGTGCATGACGACCTCCGACGGGTCAGGCCGGGACGGGCGGGTTGTTGAACCCGTCGTACGGCGTACCGAGGTAGGGGAACTTGCCGAGGAACGGCGCGGTCACGTCGGCCGCGCTCAAGCCCGGGGTGACCGCCGCCGCGGCGGCGTCCGGTCGGAACGCCCGGTCCACCAGCGGCACGGTCAGCCCGGCGACGGCCCGCAACGCGATGCTGACCACGTCGTCGGTCACCCGGCGGCCGTTCGGGAAGCCGGCCAGGTCGCCGCCGAGCACGCCGAACCGGTTGGGCTCGCGGGTCGGCGGGATCGCCGTGTTCAGCCGCAGCATGTCGGCCTGGAGGTCGCCGGTGGCGTTGGTGAAGCCGTCGATCAGGCCGGCCGGGATTCCGGTGAGGAGGATCGCGACCAGGTCGGCGCGGGCCTTCCCGGACTTGTTCAGCGCGGCCAGGTTGGGAAAGACGTCCGGGTAGAGCACCGGCAGCAACGCGGCCAGCTCCGGCTGCTCGACGAACGTCGCGAACCGCTTGTCCTCCGACGGTGGCAGCGTGTTCCACTCGTCCTTGCGGGACATCGGCACGATGACCTCGTTGAACAACGGGTTGCCCAGCCGGGACACCTGCGTGAAGGGTCCGGCGGCGGTGTCCGCCGCGCCCCGGTCACCGAGCACCCGCACCTGGCGGCGGGACGCCGTCGTCCACACCCCGATCACCGAGGCGGCGTCGCCGACCGCGTACCGGTCGGCCTTGCGGCGCACCTTGTCCAGCGGCACCTGCACGGCGATGCTGTGCACGTTCATCCGGTCGGTGGCGTTGACCGGCTCCCCCTCCGCCTTGAAGATCTTCTTCCCGGCGACGTGCAACTGCTGGAACGGCCGCAACGTGCCGAGGTCGAAGATGGCGCCGAGGTCGACGAAGAAGCCGTCCGCCCGCTGCCCGGCGAAGACCCGCTCGCCCGTGGAGAGCGAGTACGTCGCCTGCCGCACGAGTTCGGCGTACCTCGGGGTGGACAGCGGGCCGACGTTGCACGGCGGGCAGGGCAGCTTGTGGGCCAGCCGGTGCTCCCGGCCGTCGGCGACGCGGGTCAGGCTGTAGAACTGCCGGCGGTTCCAGTTCTCGCTGTCCAGCGAGTCGATCGGCCCGGTGTTGTAGAGAAAACTGTTCGCGTTCGTGATCTCGGTGGTGAATTCGAAACGGTACGTGACGTCCGCCCGCCCGTCGCCGTTGTTGTCGATATTGATCTCGTACCGCACGTCGTCGCCGAACTCGAAGAAGTTCGGGCCACCCGACGGCAACTGCAACGGCACGTAGTTGGCGATCAGCGTGACCGAGTCGGGACGGTCCGGGCTGACGAAGGCGTACAGGTCGGACGAGTCGGCGACCGGATCCTTGGCGATTTCCGGCGCCTCGCGGTGCGAAGACATGGCGCAGCCACCTCACTGAGCGAAAGAGGAATCCCGGGACCGGCGTCGAGAGCCCCCGCCGGACCGGACGAGGAAGGAGGACGGGTCGGCGTCAGCGCCGGGCGGCGCGCCGCAGCCGGTCCGCCAGGCCGCGGTCGCGTACCTCGATGCGGGACGTGCCGACGAAGACGTCCATGGTCCCCGAGTCGGCGTCGCGGAGGTGGACCACGATCGGGTCGTCGGCGTCGCCCGCCGCCCCCGGGGCGTTCTGCGCGGCGGACAGGCCGGGCACGGTGAGGGCGGCCGCGCCGAGCGTGGCGCTGGCCGCCGCGGTCAACGTCTGCCGG
This sequence comes from Micromonospora endolithica, assembly GCF_003626595.1. Lineage (GTDB taxonomy): Bacteria > Actinomycetota > Actinomycetes > Mycobacteriales > Micromonosporaceae > Micromonospora > Micromonospora endolithica. Next base: position 14,341 of record NZ_RBAK01000008.1, read on the forward strand.
CGGGTCAGTCGCGGCCAGGGCCGCTTCCGCTGATCAGTGGTCATGGGCAACCTTTCCGGCGGCGGCGCGTGACGCGCCCGCGAGCACGATCGCGGGGACCGGCGACGTCCGCCCACCCCGCGAGGGGACGCCGGCGGCGGTCCTCGCCGCAACCGCCGCCGGCACGCACTGGTACGGTCGGCGACGGGGAAAGGTTCGACACTAGGCCGGAGCGTGACCGTACGCGGTCGTCCGCTTGCGCGCCGGACGTCCGGCGGCCTTCGCGATGGTGACCAACTGCTCCTCGGTACGCGCCGAGCCGTTGCCGGAGCCGGCCATCCGGGAGATCGTCTCCTCCATCAGCGTGCCACCCAGGTCGTTGCAGCCGCCCCGCAGCATCGCCACGGTGCCCTCGTCGCCCAGCTTGACCCACGAGCACTGGATGTTCGGGATCCGGCCGTGCAGCAGCAACCGGGACATCGCGTGCACCACCCGGTTCTCCCGCCAGGTCGGGCCCGGCCGGGCGATGCCGGCCAGGTAGATGGGAGCGTTGGTGTGCACGAACGGCAGCGCCACGAACTCGGTGAACCCGCCGGTGCGGCCCTGCACCCCGGCCAGCACCCGGAAGTGCGCGAGCCACTGGCCCGGGTGGTCGACGTGGCCGTACATCATCGTGGAGCTGGACCGGATGCCCAGCTCGTGCGCCGTGCTCACCACCTCGACCCAGGCGGCGGCCGGCAGTTTGCCCTTGGTGAGCACCCACCGCACGTCGTCGTCGAGGATCTCCGCGGCGGTGCCGGGGATGGTGTCCAGGCCCGCCTCGCGCAGGCGGGTCAGCCACTCGCGGACCGGCACGCCGGCCTTGGCGGCGGCGGTGACGATCTCCATCGGCGAGAACGCGTGCACGTGCATGCCGGGCACCCGCGCCTTGATCGCCCGGACCAGGTCGGGATAGATCGTGACCGGCAGCTTCGGGTCGATGCCGCCCTGGAGGCACACCTCGCTCGCGCCGGCCGCCCACGCCTGCGCGGCCCGGTCGGCCACCTGCTCGACCGAGAGCCGGTACGCGTCGGCGTCCCGCTCGCGCTGCGCGAACGCGCAGAACCGGCAGCCCACGTAGCAGACGTTGCTGAAGTTGATGTTGCGGTTGACCACGTACGTCACGTCGTCGCCGACGGCGTCCCGCCGGACGTCGTCGGCCAGCCGGCACAGCGCGTCCAGGGCCGGCCCGTCGGCGGCGAACAGCGCCAACGCCAACGCCTCGTGCCGGGGCTCCAGCAGCGCCGCCGGGTCGTCGGCCACCAAGCGCAGCCCGGCGCGCAGGTCGTCGTGGCCCGCTCCGGCGGTCGCGCCGGCGGTGACCTTGCCGGCCACCTCCGACCAGTCGCCGTAGACGTGGTCGAAGTCGCCCCGCCGGTCCCCGGTCCGCCCGGTGGTGTCGATGGTGGCGTGCAGGTCGGTCCGCCCGCCGTACGCCTCGTCGGGCTCCTGCCACGGCCGGCCGACCGGGCGGGCGTCGGCCACCGCGAGCCCGGTCTCCGGGTCGGCCAGGGCGGTGACGTGCGGCAGCAGGCGCGGGTCCAGCCAAGGGTCGCCACCCCGGACGTACTCCGGGTAGATCGTCAACCGCTCCCGCAGGGTGAACCCGGCCTTCGCGGTGTGCGCGGCCAGCTCGTCGAGCTGCGGCCAGGGGCGCTCCGGGTTCACGTGGTCCGGGGTCAGCGGGGACACCCCGCCCCAGTCGTCGATGCCGGCGCGCAGCAGCAGGTCGTACTCGCCCTCGATGAGGTTCGGCGGGGCCTGGATGCGGGCCTTCGGGCCGAGCAGGATCCGGGTCACCGCCACCGTCGCGGCGAGGTCGTGCAGCTCGGCGTCGGGCATGCCGCGCATCGCGGTGTCCGGCTTGGCGCGGAAGTTCTGCACGATCACCTCCTGGAGGTGGCCGTACTCCCGGTGCGCCCGGCGGATCGCGAAGATCGCGTCCACCCGCTCGGCCGGCGTCTCACCGATGCCGATGAGGATGCCGGTGGTGAACGGCACGTTCACCCGGCCGGCGTCGTCGAGCACCCGCAGCCGGACCGCCGGCTCCTTGTCCGGGGAGCCGAAGTGCGGGCCGCCCGGCTCGGACCACAGCCGGGTCGCGGTCGTCTCCAGCATCATGCCCATGCTCGGCGCGACCGGCTTGAGCCGCTGCAACTCCGCCCACGACAGCACACCCGGGTTCAGGTGCGGCAGCAGGCCGGTCTCCTCCAGCACCGCCACCGCACAGGCGCGCAGATAGTCCAGCGTGGAGTCGTAGCCCCGCTCGTCCAGCCAACGCCGGGCCGCCGGCCAGCGCTCCTCCGGCCGGTCGCCGAGGGTGAACAGGGCCTCCTTGCAACCCTGCGCCGCGCCCGCCCGGGCGATCGCCAGGACCTCCTCCTGCTCCAGGAACGCCGCCGGCAGCCGGTGCGGCACCGTGGCGAAGGTGCAGTAGTGGCAACGGTCCCGGCACAGCCGGGTGAGCGGGACGAAGACCTTCTTCGAGTACGTGACCACGCCCGGCCGCCCGGCGGCGACCAACCCGGCGTCGCGGACCGCCCCGGCTATTTCCAGCAACTCGTCCAGCACCACGCCCCGGGCGGCCAGCAACGCGGTGGCCTCGTCGACGTCCAACGCCCGCCCGGTCGCGGCCCGGCGTAGTGCCCGCCGCGCGCTGGCGTCGGTCGGACCCGGCACGGTGCGATCAACCATCCGCCCAGCCTAGGCGCAACCCCGCGAACACCCACCCTCCCCGCCCACCCGCACCCCCGTCCAGCGCGCGTCCCAGCGTCCGCCCACCCCCGCCCCGAGCACGCCAGCGCGCGTCGCCGCGCACGCGCATGCCTGCGCGCCTCCGCCGCGCGCACACCAGCGCGCCTCCACCGTGCGCGCAGTTTCACGGAAAGAGTGGCCATCCGACGCGGAATGACCACTCTTTCCGTGAAACTGCGACGCGCGGGGCGCTACGCGCGGGGCGCGGGGGCCGGGGCGCGGGGGCCGGGGTGGGTGGGACTTAGCGGGGGTCCTCGCCGGGGTTGAGGCGCTGGGTGCGGTGGGACTCGTCCTCGTGCGGGTCGGCCGGCTGGCGCGGGATCGCCTGGGTGGGATCGACCGACGGCGGCGGGCCGAACGGCGGCGCCGGGTTCGCCGGCGGGGCCGGGTTGACCGGCGGCGCCGGGTTCGCCGGCGGGCTCGCGTCGGCCGGCGGGGCGGACTGCGGATGTCCGGGCTGCGGAACGCCCGGGTAGGGCTGGCCGTACTGGCCCGGCGCGGGCCAGCCCGGCTGGGCCGCGCCCGGGTGACCGCCCGGCTGGCCGGCGCCCGGGTACCCGTAACCGCCCGGTCCCGGATAACCCGGCTGACCCGGGACCGGGCCGCCCGGGTGACCCGGCTGGCCGGGGACCGGGCCGCCCGGGTGACCGGGCTGACCGGGGGTGGACCAGCCGGACGACGCCGGCCAGCCCGGCTGCGGCTGGCCGTACACGCCGGGCTGCGGCTTGGGCCGCGGCACGTGGTAGAGCGTGCGCCAGATCGTGTAGACCGCCCAGCCGGCCACCGCGAGGATCCCCAGCCAGGCGAGGCGCACCAGCAGCCCGAGGAAGGAGTCCAGCACCTCCCCCTCGGCCAGCCGGCCGACGGTCCAGATCAGGAACGTGAACGCGCCCAGGACGGCGCTCACCGCGTACTCCGCGAGGGCGACCTGGGTGATCAGCTTCGCCCGGGGTACGACCGGACGGATGTGTGTGGCGAGCAGCACCGCCAGCAACGGCAGTGCCACCGCCTCGACGCCGACGAACGCGAAGAAGCTGCTGCCGGCGCGGCCGGTGAACGTCCCGTACTGGGCGGGTGCGAGGAGCCGGACCAGGCCGACGAAGAGGAACACGGCGTTCGCGCCGAGGAGCACGAGCGCGGCGGGCTCCCGCAGTGGACTGGTCAGGTGCCGGGCGTCGGTGGACGCGGGGTCGGCGGGGCTGGTCACGAACTCCCCCTCGGGCGTGGGCGGACGGTTGCGGACGTGAGCCTAGTCTCCCGGACCACCGGCGGACCGGAGGCGACGCGTACGCGAGGATGGTCGACATGCGCATCGTGGTTCTGACCGGCGGCATCGGTGGCGCCCGGTTCCTGCTCGGCGTCCGGGCGTACGCCCGCGAGGTGGGCGCCGACGTGACCGCCGTGGTGAACGTCGGCGACGACCTGCTCCTGCACGGGCTCAAGGTCTGCCCGGACCTGGACAGCGTCATGTACACCCTGGGCGGCGGAGCCGACCCGGAGCGGGGCTGGGGGCGGGTCGGGGAGAGCTGGACGGTCAAGGAGGAACTGGCCGCGTACGGGGCGGAGCCGAGCTGGTTCGGCCTCGGCGACAAGGACGTCGCCACGCATCTGGTCCGCACCACCATGCTCAACGCCGGATACCCGCTGTCCCGGGTCACCGAGGCGCTGGCCACGCGCTGGCAGCCCGGCGTACGCCTGCTGCCGGCGACCGACGACCGCCTGGAGACCCACGTGGTGGCCGACCTCGACGGCGGCCGGCGGGCGATCCACTTCCAGGAGTGGTGGGTGCGGTACCGGGCGGAGGTCCCCACCCACCAGTTCGTCTTCGTCGGCGCGGAGACGGCGAAGCCGGCGCCCGGCGTGGCGGAGGCGATCGCCGGGGCCGACGTGGTGCTGATCGCGCCGAGCAACCCGGTGGTCAGCGTGGCGCCGATCCTGGCCGTGCCCGGCCTGCGGGAGGCCGTCACGGACGGTCCGGCGCCGGTGGTGGGCGTGTCGCCGATCATCGGGGCCGCGCCGGTACGCGGAATGGCCGACCGGTGCCTGGCGGTGCTCGGCGTGGAGTGCAGCGCCGCCGGTGTCGGCCGGCTCTACGGCCCTCGGGCGGCCGGCGGGCTGCTCGACGGCTGGCTGGTGGACGAGGAGGACGCCGGGACGGTGGTGCCCGAGGTGACGGTCCGCGCGGTGCCGCTGCGGATGACCGACGAGGCGGCGACGGTGGCGATGGTCCGGGCCGCGCTGGAGCTGACGTGAGGCTGGAGATCCTGCCGGTGCCGGGCATCGGTCACGTGTCCGAGGGTGACGACCTGGCGGCGATGATCGCCGGTGCGGCACCGTGGTTGCGCGACGGCGACGTGCTGGTGGTCACCAGCAAGATCGTCTCGAAGGCGGAGGGGCGGCTGGTCGACGTACCCGCCGACGGGCCGGAGCGGCTGACCGCCCGGGACGAGGTGCTGGCCGCGGAGACGGCGCGGGTGGTGGCCACCCGCGGGGCGACCCGGATCGTGCAGACCCGGCACGGGTTCGTGATGGCCTCCGCCGGAATCGACGCGTCAAACGTGGACAAGACCCGGCTGGTGCTGCTGCCGGAGGACCCGGACGCCTCGGCGCGGGCGCTACGCGGCGCGCTGCGGGAACGTTTCGGCGTCGACGTGGCGGTGATCGTCACCGACACGATGGGCCGGCCCTGGCGCAACGGGCTCACCGACGTGGCGCTCGGGGTGGCCGGCATGGACGCGATCCGCGACCACCGGGGCGAGGTCGATCCGTACGGCAACGAACTCCAGCTCACCCAGATGGCCGTGGTCGACGAGCTGGCCGGTGCCGGGGAGCTGATCAAGGGCAAGTGCGACCAGATGCCGGTCGCGGTGGTCCGCGGCTACCTGCGTACGCCCGGACCGGAGGACGGCCCCGGCGCGCGGGTCCTGATCCGGGACGCGGAGCTGGACCTGTTCTCGCTCGGCACCGCCGAGGCGCGGGCCGCCGGGCTGACCGCCGCCGCCATCCTGCCCGAGGGGCCGGTCGGCACCCGGCCGGACCGGGAGGCGGTCGGGCGGGCGATCCTCGCGGTGCGCCCGGCGGTCGCTCCCGGCACGGTCTTCACCCTGGTCACCGACGAGGGGGTACGCGCGGCGCTGGCCGCCACCGTGCCCGGCTGGCCGGCGGAGGCCACCACGCTGGTGCTCGGTTCGCCGGCCACCCCGGTCGAGACGTTCGACCTGGTCCGGTTCGGCGCCGACGTGCACCGGCTGCGCACCGCCCTGTCCGCCGAGGGCATCCCGTCGGTGCTCCTGCGCCCGCCACCCGGCACCACCGCGGTGGCCGCCCTGGCCCTCTGACCGGCGGCCCTCAGGCGTCGAGGACGGCGCGGCCCAGCGGGGTCAGGGTGTGCAGCACCGTGTTGCGGTCCCGGTGGCTGACCAACAGGCCGGCGTTGCGCAGCACGGTGGTGTGCTGGCTGGCCGCGGCGGCCGAGATGCCCAGCCGGCGGGCCACCTCGCCGGTGGTGCAGCCCTCGTCGCTCGCCTCCAGCACCGCCGCGCGGGTCCGGCCGAGCAGCGCGGCGAGTGCCTCCCGGCCCATCCCCGAGGAGGCGGGCCGGTCACCGTCGGTCGGGGCGAGGCCGCCCAGCCGGTCCACCGGGTAGACCAGGACCGGGGGCAGCGCCGGGTCGAGCAGGGCCACCGGCGTACGCGCGCAGAAGAACGACGGCACCAGCAGCAGGCCCCGCCCGTCCAGGTGCAGTTCGCGACTGCGCGGGTAGTCGCGGACCTCCAGCAGGCCCGACTCCCACCGCACCGCCGGCCGCAGGCTGGCCAGCAGCCCCTCGACCCCGCCGTCGAGCAGCGCCCGGGCACGGCGGGTCCGGTCGGCCTCCACCGCCGCCTGGATGCGTTCCCAGTACGGGCCGAGCGCCAGCGCGTGGTAGTCGGTCATCGCGGCGGTCAGGTGGCGCAGCGCGGCGGGCTCCCCCCGGGACAGTGACACCGCCCCGTCGGGCAGCCCTCCCCCGGCGGCCAGCAGCGACAGGTCCCGGCGCAGCAGCGACGCCGGTGTGCTGCGTACCGCCTCCAGGCCCGCCTCGAAGCCGGACACGCTCGCGTACGGGGTGAGGAAGTCGGGAAAGTAGCCGCGCGGCGGGTTCAGCGCCATCAGCAGGCGCATCCCCGGCGAGCGGCTCTGCGCCCGCAGGCCACGGGTGACGCCACGCCGCCATCCGGCCAGCAACGGATCCCGGCTGCGGCCGGGCAGCAGGTGCAGACTGAGGACCAGTTCCCAGACCGGGTCCGCGGCCGGCGCCACCCGGGTCCGGAGGATGTCCTCGGCGGTGAAGTGGATCTTCAGCATGGAGCGCTCCCTGCCGCCGGCAGAGGGGTTGCCGGGCGACGTTTCGCACTGTACCGGGCGTTACGGTTCTCCATCTTTAAGCCAGAGCTGAAAGACCTCGACGCTCACCTGCCGCTTTCGGCATGCTTCCCGTGCCCGGACCGGGCCGGGACGTCACCGACGCCGGCTCACCGGGACCTCGGGGGCGGGGTGGACCGGCGGCCCCGGGCGGCACCGTACGAGGGTCTGCGGCTCGACACGTCCGCAGAGGTGCCGCCCCGGTCGCCGGTCCGAACCCGGCTCAACCCACGGCCCAGCCCACGAATCCGCCGCCCGTAGAGTGACCAGGTGCGCTCGGATGAAAGGAAGGGCCCCCTGTTAACGCCTGGTGTAGTAGAAGGGCCCCTTCCTAACGCGGAGCTGCACGCGGACACCCGCACCGTGCTGCGCGGGTGGGTGCCGACGTCGTCGGCGGCGGCGACCGCCCGGGACCGCACCCTGGAGCTGCTGGAAGCCGGGCCGGTGACGCTGGGCCGGGAGCACCGCGCCGGGCACGTCACCGCCAGCGCGCTGGTCCTCGACGCCACCGGTTCCCGGGTGCTCCTGTGCCTGCACGGCAAGTTCCACCGGTGGGTGCAACTCGGCGGCCACTGCGAGCCGGGCGACCGTACGCTGGCCGGCGCCGCGCTGCGCGAGGCGACCGAGGAGTCCGGCATCGCCGGCCTGCGGATCGACCCGGTGCCGATCGACGTGGACATCCACCCGGTCGGCTGCCAGGGAGGCTCGTTCCACCACGACGTACGCTTCGCCGTCCTCGCCCCGCCCGGCGCGGTGTGCGCGGTCAGCGACGAGTCCGACGACCTGGGCTGGTTCCCGCCGGACCGGCTGCCGGAACCGCTGGCGGGCGGGACCGCGAAGCTGGTCCCACCCGCGTTGGCGGCCCTCAGACGAGCCCCTCTGCGCCCCGTTCCTTGAGTTCGTCGACGATCTTCTTGACGTCCTGGGCGCGGTCACGCGGGCACACCAGCAGCGCGTCCGGCGTGTCGACCACGATGAGGTCGCGCACCCCGATGGTGGCCACCAGCCGCCCGGAGTAGGGCACCACCACCAGGTCGCGACTGTCCCGCAGCAACACGCCGGGCTTGGCGTCCGCGCCGAGCACCACGTTGCCGTCGGCGTCGGCCGGCAGCACCTCGCCGAGGGTGTGGAAGTCGCCGACGTCGTTCCAGCCGAAGTCGCCGGGGACGGTCGCCACCCGGCCGGCGGTCGCCGCACCCTCCATCACCGCGTAGTCGACGGAGATCTTCGGCAGCGTCGGCCAGACCGTGCCCAGCACGTCGTCCTGCCCGTCGGTGCCCCACGCCGCCGCGATCGCGACGATGCCGGCGTGCAGCGCCGGCTGCTGACGTTCCAGCTCGGCGAGGAAGACGTCGACCCGCCAGACGAACATGCTGGCGTTCCAGAGGTGCCGGCCGGAGCGCACGTACGTCTCGGCGACGTCGGCGCTCGGCTTCTCCTTGAACTCGGCGACCGGCCGCAGCGGGCCGTCGCCGCTCGGCGTGCCGGTCTCCAGGTAGCCGTAGCCGGTCTCGGCCCGGGTCGGGGTGATCCCCACCGTCATCAGCAGCCCCTGCTCCGCGCCGACGACGGCCTGCCGGACGACGTCGCGCCAGCGGTCCGGGTCACCGATCAGGTGGTCGGCGGCGAAGGAGCCCATCACCGCCTCCGGGTCCCGCTGCGCGATGACCGCGGCGGCGAGCGCGATCGCCGCGCACGAGTCCCGTGGCGACGGCTCGACCAGGATGTTCTCCTCGGGAAGCCCGGTCAGTTGGCGCGCCACCGCCGCGACGTGCGCGGCCCCGGTGACCACCAGCGTGCGTTCCGGTGTGGCCAGCGGACCCAGTCGCTCCACCGTGGCCTGCAACAGCGAGGCGGCCGAGCCGGTGAGCGGATGGAGGAACTTGGGATGACCCGCGCGGGACAGCGGCCACAACCTTGTGCCGCTGCCGCCCGCCGGGATGACGGCGTAAATCACCCGCACATCATGCCCGACCCACCTGAAAGGGAAGACCCGGTCAGCGTGACCAGCACGGGTCAGGCCCGTGCCCGGGTCCAGGCGGCGATGTGCACCTCGGCGCTGGACTCCCAGGTGAACTCCTTGGCCCGGTCGAAGCCGGCCTTCGCGAGGGTCAGCCGGCGCTGCTCGTCGTCGAGCAGGGCCGCCAGGTCCGTCGCGATCTGGTCGGGGGCCTCACTGGTGTACGCGACGGCGTCGCCGCCGACCTCCGGCAGCGACAGCCGCGGTGTGGTCAGGACCGGGGCGGCGCACGCCATGGCCTCCAGGATCGGCAGCCCGAAACCCTCGCCGTACGACGGGTAGGCCGCGACGAGCGCCCCACCGAGGAAGCCGGGCAGGTCGGCGTAGCGCAGGTAGCCCGGGCGCAGCAGCCGCAGGTGCGAGGGCACCTCGGCCACCGCCCGATCGATGTCGTCGTCGTGGCCCTGGCCGCCGGCGATCACCAGGGCCGGCGGGTCCGTCCGGTCGCCCACCGCACGGGCCCAGCCGCGGATCAGATTGGGTACGTTCTTGCGCGGTTCCTTCGCCCCGAGGAACGCGACGTAGGTGGAGCCGCCCAGCCCCAACCGGGCCCGGACCCGCGCCTTCTCCTCCTCGCTCGGCGCGTGGAAGGCGGCGTGGTCGACGCCGTGGTAGGCCACGTCGATCTTCGTCGGGTCGGCGTCGAGCAGCCGGATCAGCTCGTCCCGGGTCGCCTTGCTGGGGACGATCACCCGGTCCGCGCGCCGCAGCGACGTCTTGATCGCGCTGCGGAAGAAGGTGCGGCGCGACTTGTCGTAGTGCTCCGGCTCGGTGAAGAACGTCGCGTCGTGCACGGTCACCGTCACCGGACAACCGGCGCGCAACGGGCAGGTGTAGAACGGCGAGTGCAGCACCTGGGCGCCGACCTGCTGCGCCAGCAGGGGCAGGCCGGTCTGCTCCCAGGCGAGCCGGGCCGGACGGTGCGCCACCGCGGCCGGGGCCGGGATGATCTCGGCACCCGGAAGCATCCGGGTGTAGCGCTCCAGGTCGGTGCGGAGGCTGACCACGGCCAGTTCCACTCCCGACCCGCACACCTTGCCGAGGGCGCCGAGCAGGCCGTCGACGTATCGACCGACGCCGCCACGGTCGGCGGGGACACTCGTGGCGTCGATGAGCACGCGGGGCGGGCGACCGGCGGTCACGGGGCGACTCCTTGCACTGGCGGGTCTGTGGGGAACAACACTCCGGGGCAAGCCTACGCCGCGGGCCCCGGCGGGCGGTGACTGCGACCCGACGGTACGCCGACTTGTCACTACCCTTTCCTACGGCCCGCGGGGGCGTATCGTTCGCGCCGATGGCCGAGAACATTTCCCGGGTCTTCGCCGACGCGACTGCGGCCGACCCCACCCGACCGTTGCTGACCTGGTACGACGACGCCACCGGCGAGCGGACCGAGCTGTCCGGGGCGACGCTGACGAACTGGGTGTCCAAGACCGCCAACCTGCTCGTCGACGAGTTGGGCCTGGGCTCCGGCGGCACCGCCGGCGTACTGCTCCCGCCGCACTGGCAGACCGCGGCGGTGCTGCTCGGCTGCTGGTCGGCCGGTCTGACCGTGGCCGAGGCACCGGGTGACGTGGATGTTCTCTTCGCCGCCGTCGACCGGCTCCCCGACGCGGAGAAGTGGTCGGCCGGCGACCGGTACGCCCTCGCCCTGGACCCCTTCGCGCTGCCCCTGCGGCATGTGCCGGCGGGCTTCGCCGACTACGTGCTGGAGGTACGCGCGCACGGCGACCACTTCACGCCGTACGCCGCCGGGGGTGCGGAGCTGGTGGAGCGCGCCCGGCGACGCGCGGACGAGCTCGGCCTCGCCCGCGGCGCCCGCGTGCTGATCGACACGGCCGCGCATCCCGACCCGCTCGACTGGCTGCTGGCCCCCCTGACCCGACGTGCCACCGTGGTCCTCTGCGCCCACCTGAACCCCGCCAACCTCCCCACGCGCACCGCGTCCGAGAACGTCACCCAGACGCTTCCCTGACCTCGGCGCGCCCCTTTCGGGTGCGGCAGTTGGCAGCGACGGCCTACGGCACCCGGCCGTCGACCGGGCCGGTCTGGGCCGCCGGCGCCGACTCGTCGACGACCCGGGGCGGGTAGCCGAGGATCTCGACGAGATCACCGGTCGTCGCGGCGAAGGCGTCGTAGATCTCGTCGTCGAAGTGGTTGCGCCAGTCGCCGGCCTTGCCCTTGCGGTAGTGCGAGATCTGGCCCGCGGCCGCCCGGTCCTGGCGCATCTTGGAGAAGCTGTAGCGGGCCAGGAGTGCCTCCAGCTCCGCCGGCGGCAGGACGATCCCGCAGTGCCGCATCAGCTCGTCCACCTGTTCCTGCTGCCGCTCGCTGGTCAGGTCCTCGTAGCGGAAGATCCGGAAGGTCTCGGAGGGCGGGGCGACCGCCCACGACCGGAGCTGCTTGAAGGTGTATCGCCGGGAGAGGCGCTCGATGACGTACAGCAGCCCCTCCTTCATCGGCTTCTCCCGCAGGATCTTCCGGGCCTGCGGGATGTCACCCATCGGAGCGTGCGAATTACGCAGCGAGAAGTAGCTGGAAACGACGATGTCCCGCGGGTCCCGCATGACGAAGAAGGCGCGATACCGCTCGGGCTTCTCGATCTTCTTGAATTTCGGGTAGGAGTGGAAGAGCGCCAACGCCGCGCGGCCGGTCGGTACGACGGGGATCGGGAGTCGCCCGTGGAAGCGCGGGTCGAAGGGCAGCAGGCCGGAGTAGCGGTAGACCACGGGGTCGCTGAAGAGCGCCTTGATCCATTGGCTGCCCGTCTTGTGCACCGTGCAGTGATAGATGTTCTGGAACTCGCAACGGCTGACCACGGGAACGGTGAGCCGCATTCTCGCGTTGTGAGCTTCGAGTTGTGCGCGTCGCGCGACGATTCGCAGCGAATTCGGCGTGACCTGCTTGGTGAACTCGATGGCGCGCTTGGTCATGTCAACCCTTGTCGTCTGTGCCTCAACCTTGCCGGTGGAACCGTCAACACGGTACTTCTGATGCCTCCCACAGGCGATAGCTGACAGTCCGCGCTCTTCCGCTCCTCCGCCGACCTGGGTCAGGGGTGGGTGGGGGTGCGGCGTTGGGCGAATGTGGCGAAGGCGGCCAGGGACTCGGGGTTGGCCAGGGCGCCCTTGGCCGCCGCCGAGTCGACCGGGGTGCCCGTCAGGATCTTCTTCACCGGCACCTCCAGCTTCTTCGCCGAGAGGGTGCGCGGCACGGCCCGCACCTGGTGGATCTCGTCCGGCACGTGCCGGGGTGACAGGGCGGTACGCAGCTCGCGGCAGATCGTCCGGCGCAGCTCGTCGTCCAGTTCCAGCCCCTCGGCGAGCACCACGAACAGCAGCAGCTCACCGGCGCCGCCCTCGTCGTCCTCCAGGTGCACCACGACCGAGTCGACGACCTCGGCCAGCCCCTCCACCACCGAGTAGAACTCGGCGGTGCCCAGCCGCACGCCGCCCCGGTTCAGGGTGGCGTCGGAACGGCCGGTGATCACGCAGCCGCCCCGGGAGTTGATCGTGATCCAGTCGCCGTGCCGCCAGACGCCCGGGTAGAGGTCGAAGTACGCCTCCCGGTAGCGGCTGCCGTCGGCGTCGTTCCAGAACCCGACCGGCATGCTCGGCATCGGCTCGGTGATCACCAGTTCGCCCAGTTCCCCGATGACCGGGGTGCCGTCCGCCGAGCGGGCCTCCACCTTCGCGCCCAGCGCCCGGCAGGCGATCTCCCCGGCGTGCACCGGCAGCAGCGGCACCCCACCGACGAAGCCGGTGCAGACGTCGGTGCCACCGGACAGCGACTGGAGCTGGAGGCGGTCACCGACCGTCTCGTACACCCAGGCGAAGCCCTCGGCCGGCAGCGGCGCGCCGGTCGAGCCCAGCCCGCGCAGCGCGGACAGGTCGGCGATGTCCGCCGGCACCAGCCCGGCCTTGCGGCAGGCCAGCAGGAACGGCGCCGAGGTGCCGAAGTACGTGGTGCCGGTCTCCTCGGCCAGCCGCCACAGCGCGCCCAGGTCGGGGTGGCCCGGGTTGCCGTCGAAGAGCACGATCGCCGCGCCCACCGCCGGACCGGAGACCAGGAAGTTCCACATCATCCAGCCGGTCGTGGTGAACCAGAGGAACCGGTCGGCCGGGCCCAGGTCGTGGTGCAGGGCGAGCATCTTCAGGTGTTCCAGCAGGATGCCGCCGTGCCCGTGCACGATCGGCTTCGGCAGGCCGGTGGTGCCGGAGGAGTACAGCACGTACAACGGGTGGTCGAAGGCGACCGGGGTGAAGGTCAGCGACTCGTCGGTATCGGCGGCCAGCTCGGCCCAGGAGAGCGCGTCCGACGGCGTGGCGCCGGACGGGTCCAGGTACGCGATGCCGACGGTGTGCTCCAGCGACGGCAGAGCGGCCCGGATGGCGGCCACCTCGCCCCGGCGGTCCACCGGCTTGTCGCCGTAGCGGTAGCCGTCCACCGCCACCAGCACCTTCGGCGCGATCTGCTGCCACCGGTCGGTGACGCTGCGGGTGCCGAACTCCGGCGCGCAGGAGGAGAAGATCGCGCCCAGGCTGCTGGTGGCCAGCAGCAGCACGTACGTCTCCGGGATGTTCGGCGCGTACGCGGCCACCCGGTCGCCGGCGACGACGCCCAGCCGGCGCAGCCCGGCCGCCACCCGGCGGACCTGATCGCGCAGCTGCGCGGCGGTGAGGGTGACCGGCGGGCGGGTCTGCCCGTGGGCGATCACCACCGGGTCGTCGTCGGCCCGGCCGGGCATCCGCAGCACGTTCTCGGCGTAGTTGAGCGTGGCACCGGGGAACCATTTGGCCCCGGGCATCCCGCGGTCGGTCAGCGTGGCGGTCGGCGGGGTGTGCGCGACCACCTCGAAGTGGTCCCAGATCGAGCGCCAGAACGCGTCCAGGTCGGTGACCGACCAGCGCCACAGCGCGTCGTAGTCGGCGAAGTCCAGCCCCCGGTGCTCCCGCAGCCAGCTCAGATAGTTCCCGATCCGCGACCGCTGGAGTATGTCCGCCGGCGGCGTCCACAGCACGTCACCCACTGCTCCACCCTCCCTCGGGCCCCGGCACGACGCTGTGCATGGGCCGTGGCGCCATCTTGCCCTACCTCGAAGCGCCATTCTCCGCACCGGGTACCGGCGAAGGGGCGTGCCCGCCCCACATGCCGCCGCCGCAACCTGTGTGGGCGGGGTGTAAGGAAGGGCCCCTTATTAACGCCTGGAGTAGTAAAAGGGTCCCTTCCTAACAGCGCAGCGCGCCGCCACGCAGCGCGGCGCGACGCAGCGCCGCGACTCAGCCGGCCCGGTGAGCCTGGATCGCGCGGCGGCGGGCCAACCGGTGGGCCCGTCGGATCTCCGCCTCCCGGAACCGACGCTCGTCCTCCGGGGTCTCCGGCAGCACCGGACGCACCGTCCGCGGGGAGCCGCCCACGTCGACGCCGACGAAGACCAGGTACGCGGTGGCCACCCGCACCGGCTCCTCCTCGGCCGAGTCCCAGCGCTCGGCCACCACCCGCACCCCCACCTCCATCGAGGTCTGCCCGGTCCAGTTCACCTGGGCGTGCGCGTGCACCAGGTCGCCGACCCGTACCGCCTCGGAGAAGACGATCTCGTCGATGGCCGCGGTGACCGCGGTGCCGCCGCTGTGTCGGGCCGCCGCCGCCCCCGCGACGTCGTCGACGAACTTCATCAGCACACCGCCGTGCACCGTGCCGTAGAGGTTGACGTCGACGGCGGTCATGATGCGGCTGAGCGTCACCCGGGAGTACGAGGTCGGCTTGCCCGGCGGCGTGGTCGGAAGGTGCTCGGTCATGGCGGAAACGGTACGGTGCGCGAATGCGTCATCTCTGGAGCTTCCTCGCCGGGTTGGTGGTGGCACCCGTCACGTGGGTACTGGTCACCCTCGGGCAGGACGGGTCGGCCCGGACCGTCGACCGATGGGTGGACATCGGTAAGTACAACTCGGCGAACCTCATCGAGCCGGCCGTCTGGCTCGCCGTCGCCGGGCTGCTGCTCGGCCTGATCGGCAGTCTGCGCACGTCGCCGGCCGGCCCGCTGATCGCCGGGCTGCTGCTGGTCACCCCGTACGTGGGGATGTTCGTCGCGCCGTTCGAGGTGCGCGACCGCATCCCGGACGGCTGGAAGGTCCTCGGGGACCCGCTGCCGCTGCGCCTGCCGGTGGAGAACGGCACCCTGTTCCTGATCGGCCTGATGCTGGTGCTGGCCACGTTCAGTGTGCAGCGTTGGCGGCGGTGGCCACGGCCCGCGACCGGGGTGGAGCTGACCCCGGCCGAAGGCCCGGAACGGCAGGACTACACGCTCACCGACTGGCCGCCGGTCACCCAGCAGGAGCGGGACACCGCCCCGATGACCCTCGGCTACCCGGACCCCACCCCGACCGACCCGCTGCCCCGCCGTACCGGGGGCGAGTCACCCTGGTCGGCACCACCGCGCAGTCCGCACCGGCCGGAGGACACCACCGAGATCCGCTGACCCGCACCGGGTGGGCCGGTCGCCCGGCCCGCCCGGTGGCTAGTGCGCCGCGACCGCCAGCTCCGGGTCGACCGGGCCGAGGCCGGCGCGGGGAACGACCAGCAGCATGACCGTCAGCGACGCGGCCATGCTGCCCGCGATGACGACCGCCATCGGTACGCTCCCGGTGCCGAACAGGCCGACCAGGGGCGCCACCAGGGCGCCCACGCCGAACTGCACCGCGCCGAGCAGCGCCGCCGCGGTGCCGGCGGCCTCGCGGTGCCGGGTCATCGCCAACGCCGGCGCGTTCGGCAGGGCCAGGCCCGCCGCGGCCAGGACCAGCCACAGCGACGCGAGCAGGGCGCCCAGGCCACCGAGGCCGGTCGCGGCGAACATGACCAGCAGGAGCCCGGCCGCCGTTCCGGCGATCAGGGCGCCGACCAGGATCTGCTGCGGGTGTAGCGGCGCAGCAGCCGGACGTTGAACTGGGTGGCCGCGATCAGACCCACCGCGCCCGCCCCGAAGGCCAGACCGAACTGCTGCTCGTCGAGGCCGTACTGGCCCTGGAGCACAAAGGACGACCCCGAGACGTACGCGAACAGGGCCGCCATCGCCAGCCCGGCGACCAGGACCAGGCCGACGAACGCCCGGTCGCGGAGCAGCCCCCGGTAGTCGCGCAGGGTGGCACCCACCCCACCTCGCCGCCGACGCGTCACCGGAAGGGTCTCCGGCAGTCCGAACGCGGCCACGACGATCAGCAGCGCGCCCAGCACCGCCAGCGCCGCGAAGACGCCCCGCCACTCGGTCCACCGCAGCAGGCCGCTGCCCAGGGTCGGCGCGAGGATCGGAGCCAGGCCCATGACCAGCATCAACCGGGAGAAGATCCGGGCGAACGAGGCACCGCTGAACAGGTCGCGTACGACGGCCGTGGCGACCACGGTGGCGGCGGCGACGCCGAGGCCCTGCAACACGCGCAGGGCGCCGAGCACGGTGATGTCGGGCGCGAACACGCACAGCACCGAGGCCACGACGTGCGCGGCCAGACCGCCCAGCAGCGGCAGCCGCCGCCCCAGCACGTCGGAGAGCGGCCCGATCAGCAACTGGCCCAACGCGAGACCGACGAGCGTGCCGGTCAGCGTCAACTGCACCGCGGTCTCGGTGGTCTCCAGGCCCGCCGTGATGGCGGGCAGCGCGGGCAGGTACATGTCGATGGTCAACGGCCCGATCGCGATCATCGCGCCCAGCACGAGGACGAGTCGGACCCGCTGGCGACCGGTCATCAGGTCACCGGGCGGCACTTCCCCGGCCGGGCCCGGGTCCGCGACCCGCGAGCCGGGTCCGGTCCCGTCCACCAACTTTTCCATCATCTCGATCTCTCTGCGGAGGCTGACGCGTCGTCACCCGCGGTGCTGGTAAGTCACCGCGGTCCCGGAGCGCGGCACGGTGCGGGGGCCCGACGTCGGGCGGCGAGGAGATGACGAGGCGCGGGTCAGGCGGGGGTGGTCGGATGAGCGATCATCCGCTGGGGTGATTCCTCTGGGCCCCAACGCCGGAGAGGCGTACGACGATCCCGGTGTGTGGGGGGAGTCACGCCGCGCCCCCACCCGGAGTCACCCCCGGGGCAGGCCCGACCGGTGCCGAAAGCATGCGGTGGTCCGGCGTGCCACGACCGGCACACCGGACCACCGGAAGGTCCGTGCTAGGCGACGCCGGCCAGCAACTGGCGCGCCATGACGATCCGCTGCACCTGGTTGGTGCCCTCGTAGATCTGGGTGATCTTGGCGTCCCGCATCATCCGCTCGACCGGGTAGTCCCGGGTGTAGCCGTACCCGCCGAGCAGCTGGACCGCGTCCGTGGTGATCTCCATGGCGGCGTCCGAGGCGAAGCACTTGGCGGCCGCGCCGAAGTAGGTCAGGTCGGCGTCGCCACGCTCGGACTTGCCGGCGGCGGCGTACGTCAACTGCCGGGCCGCCTCCAGCTTCATGCCCATGTCGGCGAGCATGAACTGGATGCCCTGGAACTCGGCGACCGCCTTGCCGAACTGCTTGCGCTCGGTCACGTACCCCTTGGCGTAGTCGAGCGCGCCCTGCGCGATCCCGACGGCCTGGGCGGCGATGGTGACCCGGGTGTGGTCCAGGGTCTTCATCGCGGTGCCGAAGCCGGTGCCCTCGGCGCCGATCATCCGGTCCGCCGGGATCCGCACGTTGTCCAGGTAGACCTCGCGGGTCGGCGAACCCTTGATGCCGAGCTTCTTCTCCGGCGCGCCGAAGCTGACCCCGGAGTCGGACTTCTCGACCACGAAGGCCGAGATGCCCCGGGACCGCGCGGCCGGGTCGGTGACGGCGAAGACCGTGTAGAACTCGGACACCCCGGCGTTGGTGATCCACCGCTTCACACCGTTGAGCACCCAGTGGTCGCCGTCGCGCACCGCGCGGGTGGTCATCGACGCCGCGTCGCTGCCCGCCTCCGGCTCGGACAGGCAGTACGAGAACATGGCGTCACCGGAGGCGACCTGGGTCAGGTACTTCCGCTTCAGCTCCTCCGAGCCGGCCAGCAGCAGCGGCATGGTGCCGAGCTTGTTGACCGCCGGGATCAGCGAGGACGAGGCGCAGGCACGCGCCACCTCCTCGATCACGATGGCCGTGGCCAGCGCGTCCGCGCCCGCGCCCCCGTACTCGACGGGGATGTGCGGCGCGTGGAAGTCGGCGGCCCGGAGGGCGTCGTACGAGGCCTTCGGGAACTCGGCCGTCTCGTCGGCCTCGGCGGCGTGCGGAGCCACCTTGGCCGTGCAGACCTCACGGACCGCCTCCCGGATCGCCTCGTGCTCCTCGGGCAACCGGTAGACGTCGAACGACTCCTCTGCGGGCATGTGAGCCCCTCCCCTTCACCGCTATCATGCGCAGGTCTGTAGCGTGAACCGACCGCCGACCACGCAGACTGAAGGATAGCGACCACAGTTCAGGCGATGTTACCGCCGCGTAGGCCCGGGCACCTCCGACCACCGACGCCGCACGGCGACCATGTGAAGAACAACACCAACCCCTCGGCGCCCCACCGGGCGCCGCAGCAGAATGCGACTCGACAACGCAGTCGCCAGTGCGAGCGGAGAAGACAGGCGTGACGATCCCGTACCCGACCACTCAGCCGACGCCCGCCATCGCGGCCGTCACGCCCCCCTCGGGTGCCTCTCGTCCCCGGGTGACCTTCCTGGGCACTGGATATCTCGGCGCCACGTACGCCATCTGCTACGCGGAACTGGGGTACGAGGTCCTCGGCTACGACGTGGACGCCGACAAGATCGCGATGTTGAACAACGGCGAGGTGCCGATCCACGAGCCCGGCCTGGACGAGCTACTCAAGCGCAACCTGGCCGCCGGCCGGCTGCGGTTCAGCACCGACATGGCCGAGGTCGCCGACTTCGGCGACGTGCACTTCATCTGCGTCGGCACCCCGCAGCGGGCCGACGGGATGGGCGCCGACCTGTCGTACGTCGAGGCGTCGGTCACCAGCCTCGCCCAGCACCTCAGCCGCAAGGCGCTCATCGTCGGCAAGTCGACCGTGCCGGTGGGTACCGCCGAGTGGGTCGAGCAGTTGGTGAGCAAGCACACCCCCACCGACCTCGGCGTCGAGGTGGCGTGGAGCCCGGAGTTCCTCCAGGAGGGCTTCGCCGTCGACGACGTGCTGCGCCCGAACCGGATCGTGGTGGGCGTGAAGAGCGAGTGGGCCAACGGCATGCTCTACGCCGCCCACAAGGGCGTCTTCGACCTGGCCGCCACCGAGGACCGGGAGGTCCCGCTGGTGGTCACCGACTTCGCCACCGCCGAGCTGGTCAAGGTCGCCGCGAACGCCTTCCTGGCCACCAAGATCTCGTTCATCAACGCGATGGCCGAGGTGTGCGAGGCGTCCGGCGGCGACGTCACCCACCTGGCCCGCGCGATCGGCTTCGACCCGCGGATCGGCAACCGTTTCCTCCAGGCCGGCCTCGGCTTCGGCGGCGCCTGCCTGCCCAAGGACATCCGCGCCTTCCAGGCTCGGGCGCAGGAGCTGGGCGCCGGTGAGGCGCTGCGCTTCCTGCACGAGGTCGACCTGATCAACCTGCGTCGCCGGACCCGGGTGGTCCAGCTCGCCGCGGAACTGCTCGGCCGCCGCTCGGGGCCCGCCGGCCCGGACCTGTCCGGCACCCGGATCGCGGTGCTGGGCGCGACCTTCAAGCCCAACACCGACGACGTACGCGACGCGCCCGCGCTGAACGTCGCCGCGCTGCTCCGCAAGGCCGGGGCCGACGTGCACGTCTACGACCCGCAGGGCATGGAGCGGGCCCGCGCGGTGGCGCCCGAGCTGACCTACGAGCCGGGCATCAACGAGGCGGTCACCGACGCCGACCTGGTCTGCGTACTCACCGAGTGGGCCGACTTCCGCAACGCCGACCCGGTGGTCCTCGGCGAGCTGGCCGCCGGCCGCAAGGTCGTCGACGCCCGCAACTGCCTCGACTCGGCTCTGTGGACCCAGGCCGGCTGGGAGTACCGGGGCATGGGCCGCCCCTGAGGCTTCTCGCCGGACACCCCGGCGTGTGAACGGCCGGTCCCGGAGCAACCTCCGCGACCGGCCGTTCTCGGTACCCCCCGACGATCTTTGCCCTGGACCCGCCGACAACTGTCGAAATCCGCGCCCGTATTGGGCATGCTGCGACAGTGGGAGTCCACAGTGCGGGTGGAGGGCAGTCGTGGCGACGTTCAAGTGCTCCTCGTGCGGCCGGGAGATCAAGCCGGCCGTCAGCTGCCCGCACTGCGGTGCCCACCAACCACAGTGGTTGGAGCACCTGGCGGACATCGAACGCTCGATCGCGGAGATGAAGGCCCGGGAGGCCGCCATCGCCAGCGAGCAGCGACAACTCGCCGCCAAGATGCAGGCCGCCCTCTTCCAGCGGGACATCCTCGCGCACGCCGGTGAGGAGCGCGTCAAGCAGGCCACCCGACCGCGCCGGGTGCTGCGCCGCCGTCCCGGGCGACGCCCCCCGACGGCCGCCACCGGCGCGCCACCCCGGGTGCCCCGGCAGGGCACCCCGTCGGGGCCGGACGAGCAACCCCCGACGCCGCCGCCGGCCACCTGGCTGGCCGCCGACGATCCGGAGCACCCGCCGGAGGCGTCCTCCCGTGAGGTGCAGAACATCCCGCTCGGGCTGGGCGCGCTGCTGCTCGGCGTCGCCGCGGTGGTCTTCGCCGCGGTCGCCACCAGTTCGATCGACGCGCTGGCCCGACTGGGCATCCTGCTGCTGGCGACCGTGCTGCTGCTGCTCGCCGCGCCGGTGCTGGCCCGCCGGGGCCTGACGTCCACCGCCGAGACGATCTCCGCGGTGGGCCTGCTCATGGTGCCGCTGGCCGGGTACGCGCTGTGGGCCGTGGACGCGATCGGCGGGGGAGGCGCGTCCGGGGCGGTCTTCGCCGGGTTGATCTTCGCGGCCACCGCCGGCGTGTCCTTCGGGTACGCCCTCTTCACCGGCCTGCGCGCCCCCCGCTTCGCCACCGTCCTCGCCGCCCAGCCGGTGCTGCCGCTGCTCGCGTACGACCTGATCGGCGGCCCGGGCGGCTGGGCGCTGGTGCTCACCGCGGTCGCCGTGCTCGACCTGTGGCTGGCCCGCTCCGCGGTCACCGTCGAGCGGCCGGCGGGCCGGGACCGGCCGGAGCCGCGGTTCGACGCCGGCTCGACCGTCGACCCGACGGACCCGGGCAGCGACCCGACCGAGAGGTCCCCCGGGCCGGCGACCGCACCGCGGCAGCGCCCCGACGCGGGCCGGCCGGAGGCGGCGCCGGAGGAGTCCGCCGAGGTGCTCGCCGGCACCACCACCGCGGCGGGGACGACACCCGCGACCCGGCCGGTGCCGTGGCTGCGTGAGTTGGCCGTGGCGCTGCACGGGGTGGCGGTGGTGGTCGCCCTCGCGTACGCCGTCCTCGCCCTGCTCCGGGCGACCACCGTGCCGGGCGCGACCGGCGCGGGCGCGGTGCTGCTGCTGGCCGCCGCCGTCGGTCTGGTCGGGACGCTGGCGGTACGTCGCGCGCCGCTGCCGGACATCGGAGCGGCGGTTCTCACCCTGGCCGTGATCGGCGCGCTGAGCCGGATCGCCTCGGTCGCGCTGCCCGGCCGGTCGCTGCTGATCATCGCGGCGGTCATCACGCTCACCGGCCTGGCCGTACGTGCGGTGCCCGAGACGGCCCGGCGCGGACCGCAGTTCGCCTCGGCGATCGCCCTCACGGTCAGCGGTGTGGTGGTGGCCGGCGGCGCGCTGCGCGCCGGCCTGGCCCCGGTCCGGGCCGCCCTGCCGGCCTGGGCCGCGGACCTGGACCGTTACCCGGGCGAACTGGCGGCGGCGGTCGGTCCGACCACCTGGCAGCTCGCCGCGAGCGCGTTCCTGCTCACCGTCGCGGCGATGGTGGCGCTTCCGGCGGAGATCCGCCGCGAGTTCGCGGTGGCCGGTGCGGTGCTGACCGCGTTGGCCGTGCCGGCGTCCCTCGGCCTCGGCTGGGCGGCGGCGCCGTGGCCGATGGTGCTGACCGCGATCGGCATCGGCGTGACCGGCCTCTCCGCCCGGACCGAGCGAGCCGCCCTGGCACACTCCGCCGGCGCCGCCGTGGTGGGCCTGGCCGGGGCGGGCGCCGGCCTGGCCCGGCCGGCGTCCACCGCCGCCGTGCTGATCGCGCTCTTCGTCGCCGGGGCGCTGGTCGCCGCGGCGCCCCGGTTCCGGCTGGCGCCGGCCGCCGCCGACACCGGGTCGGCGTGGGCGGCCGGTGGGGCCGCGTTCGCGCTGCCCGGCGCGGTCGCCGCCTTCGTCGCCGCCACCGTGCCGACCGATCCGACCCCCACCCCGGCGAGCCTGCGCGAGGTCACCGTCCCGGTGCTCGCCGCGAGCTTCCTGGCGGTCTGCGTCACGCTCGGGTACGCCGCCCTGGTGCAGGTGTCGGAGCGGCGGCTGCCGGCACCGCTGGCGGTGGGCACCGGCCTGGGCGCGCTGGTGGTGGCGGCGGCCGGCTTCGGCGCGCCCGGTGCCACCGCCGCCGACGCCTGGGTGAGCGCGCTGCTGCTGATCGCCGGTGCCCTGCTCCTGCTCGCCCCGAACATCGACGCCGGCCGCCGCTCCGACCTCACCGTGGACGGCTCGGACCTGGCCGTCGCGGCGGTCACCACCGCCCTGGTCGCCACCATGGTGCGGATCGCCTCGGTGCTCGCGCCGGGCGGTCAACTGGTGGTGGCCGCCGGGCTGGTGCTGCTGGTGGCCGTGGCGGCCCGGGCGATGCCGGTCCAGTGGCGGCGCGGTCCGATCGTCGGCGTCGCGCTCGGCGGGGTGCTGATCGGAGTGCTGGCCGGCTGGACCGCGCTGCGTGGCGCGGTGGGCGTACTGGCCACACCGGGGCCGATCTGGGCCGGTGACCTGACCGGTTGGCCGGCCGCGCCGACCGGGGGCGCCACCTGGCAGGGGCCGGTGGCCCTGGTGCTGCTCGCCGTCGCCGCCGCGATCCTGCTCCCGCCGCCGTGGCGGTACGACGTGTCGGGCGTGGCCGCCGCGCTGGCCACCATGGGCGCCGCGGCGGCGTTCGACCTGCCGTGGTGGTCACCGGTCCTGCTCGGCACCGCCGTGGCCACCGCGTACGGCATGGCGGCGGTGGCCTCGGTGGACCCGCGCGCCGCGCTCTCCCGGGCGGTGGTGGCGGGGGTGGTCGCGTTGCACGCGGCCGGCGCGGGCCTGGTCCGCCCGTGGACCACCGCGCTGGCCCTGGGCGGTATCGCGCTGATCGGTGTCGTGGTCGCCGGCCTGGCCCGTTCCTTCGCCGAGCCGCTGGTCGACGACATCGACACCGAGGGCATGCCGCCGCACCTGGCACAGATCGGCGGTGCCGCCACGGCGGCCGCGCTGCTCGCCCTGCCGGGAGCGGTGGCCGCCCTGGCCGCCGAGTTCGGCCGGGACCCGCAGGTCGTGGTGACCGCCGCGCTGGCCGCGTCCAGCCTCGGCCTGGCCGGCGTGGCGGCGGTCCGGCGGCAGGTGCCGCAGTACCTGCCCTGGGCGAGCGCGGCGATCGTCGGCGGCGCGTCGATCAGCGCCCTCGCGGCCGTACCGACCGGCCTGCCCCTCGGCGTGTACGCCGCCGCCGCGGCGCTGCTCGGCGTGCTCGCCGAGCTGGTCCGGGGCGCCACCGAGCCGCCGGCCGGCGCGGCCCAGCCGATCCGCCGCTGGTCGGTCCTGCTGGACGGGGCGCTGCGCCGGGCGGACACCGGCGTCCGGCGCTGGCGGTTCAGCCCGGCGGCCGGGGCGCTGGCCGCCGCCAGCGTGCCGACCCTGCTGGCGTTGGTGTCCATCGCGCCGCCGCTGTTCGTGGCGCTGGTGGAGCCGCACCGCACCCTCGCCCGGGTCTGGCAGGGTCCGCCGCCGGAGCTGCTCACCCCGCCACCGGGCGCGGTCGACCCCACCCACGTGCTGACCGCGCTGCTGCTGACCGCGACCGCCGCGCTGGCGGCGGTCGGGTTCAGCGGTGGGCGGCGGTCCCGGGCGGTGCCGGTGATCCTGCCGGGTGCCGCGGTGACCCTGCTGATCACGCCGATCGTGTTGGGTCAGGGCTGGCCGGGCAGCAGCCTGGCGGCGCTGGCCGTGTTCACCATCTCGATGCTGGGGCTGGCGTTGACGCCCCCGCCGGCGCTGGCCGAGCGGGCCCGTTCGCTGCGGCTGGCCCGGATCCTCGTCTTCGTGATCGGCCTGGCCGCCGGGGGTGCCGGGCTGGCCGGTTCGCTGGCCACCCGGGAGCTGACCCTGTTCACCCTGGGTGGGGCGGTCGGCGTGGGTACCGTCGGGGCACTCTTCGGCACCACCCAGCGGGCCCGCATCCTGGGCTGGCTCTTCGCCTCGCTGACCGCGCAGCTCTTCGTCCTCACCGCCGGTCTGGTCGCCGGTCTCGCCGCCGTGTGGTCCGCGTTCGGCGTCCTGGCGGTGGGCGCGGCCCTACAGGTCTTCGCGGCCACCCTGCCCCGGCTGCGCCGCCCCGAGGCGCAGCGCGAGGCGGCGACCGTCGAGTGGAGCGGGTACGCCGCCGCGCTGATCGCCCTCGCCCTCGCGTTCGACTCGCCCCGGCACATCGCCGCGCTGCTGGCCGCGTGGGGTGCGGTGCTCGGCGTGGCGGCCAGCCGCCCGGGCCGCCGGCCGGTGGAACGGCGGATCCTGTTCTGGGCCGTCGTGGTCTGCGAGATCACCGCCTGGTGGATCCTGATGCGGGTCGCCGACGTGGCACTGCCCGAGGCCTACACCCTGCCGTTCGCCGCACTCGCCCTGCTGGTCGGGGTGCTGGAGCTGCGCCAGCGGCCCGACCTCAGCAGCTGGGTGGCGTACGGGCCGGCCCTGGTCACCGCGTTCGTACCCACCCTGGCGATCGTCCTCGCCACCGAGTCCAGCACGCTGCGCCAGGTACTCCTGCTGCTCGGCGCGGTGGCCGTGCTGGTCTTCGGCTCGATGAGCCAGCAGCAGGCCCCGGTGATCATCGGTGCGGCGGTCACCGCGATCGCGGCGGTGCACGCGCTGTTCAGCCTGGGACCATGGCTGGTCCTGATCCCGGTCGGTCTGCTGCTGCTGATCCTGGGTGCCAGCAACGAGCGCCGCCGCCGCGCCCAGGACCGCCTCCAGACCGCCCTGCGCGGCATGCGCTGACCGGGCGCTGCGGGCCGGTCCCGCCGCGGGGGCGGCGCTCAGGCGAGCGAGGCGCGCAGGGCGGCGTCCTTCTCGGCCACCAACTGCTCCAGGTCCGCCTGGTAGGCCGCCATCCGGTCGAGCAGGGTGTGGTCGCCGGCACCGAGGATCCGGACGGCGAGCAGGCCGGCGTTGCGGGCGTTGCCGATCGACACGGTGGCCACCGGGACGCCGGCCGGCATCTGCACGATGGAGAGCAGCGAGTCCATCCCGTCGAGATGCTTCAGCGGCACCGGTACGCCGATCACCGGCAGCGGGGTGACCGACGCGACCATGCCGGGCAGGGCGGCGGCTCCGCCGGCCCCGGCGATGATCACCTTGAGGCCCCGGTCGGCGGCGGCCCGCCCGTAGTCGATCATCTTGACCGGGGTGCGGTGCGCGGAGATCACCTCGACCTCGTACGGCACCTCGAACTCGTCCAGCACCTCGGCGGCGGCCCGCATGGTCGGCCAGTCCGAGTCACTACCCATGATCAGGCCGACCACGCTCACTGGTGTCCCTCCCGCAGCCAGCGGGCGGCCCGCGCGGCCCGCGTCCGTACCTCGTCCAGCTCGGCACCGAGCACGGTCACGTGCCCGATCTTGCGTCCGGGGCGTACCTGCTTGCCGTAGAGATGCACCTTCGCCCCCGGCTCCGCCGCGAACAGGTGGTGCAGCCGCTCGTCGATCGGGATCCCGCCCGGCTCTCCGCCGAGGACGTTGGCCATCACCACCACCGGCGCGGTCAGCGAGGTGTCCCCCATCGGGTAGTCCAGGACCGCCCGCAGGTGCTGCTCGAACTGCGACGTCCGGGCACCCTCGATGGTCCAGTGCCCGGAGTTGTGCGGGCGCATGGCCAGCTCGTTGACGACGACGCGGGCCCCGCCCGGCGCGGCCGGGTCGGCCACCTCGAACAGCTCCACCGCCAGCAGGCCCACCACCCCGAGCGCGGTGGCCAGGTCGATGGCGAGCTGCTGCGCGGCGACCGCCAACTCCTCCGGCAGGTCCGGTGCCGGGGCCAGCACCTCGACGCAGATCCCGTCGCGCTGCACCGTCTCCACCACCGGATAGGCGGCGACCTGCCCGAACGGCGACCGGGCCACCTGCACGGCCAACTCCCGACGCAGGGCCACCCGCTCCTCGACGATCAGCGAGGTGCCCCCGGCGAGCAGGGTCGCGGCCAGGTCCGCGGCCTGCGCCGCGTCCGCCACCATCCACACGCCACGCCCGTCGTAGCCGCCCCGGGCCGCCTTCAGCACGACCGGCCAGCCGACCTCGGCGCCGAAGTCGACCAGGTCCGCCGGCTCCGCCACCGGCCGCCAGGCGGGGTTCGGCGCGCCCAACGCGCCGAGGCGCTCCCGCATGATCCGCTTGTCCTGCGCGTGCAGCAGCGCGTCGGCCGGCGGGAACAGCTTCACACCCTCCTCCGCCAACGCGCGGATGTGCCCGGTGGGCACGTGCTCGTGGTCGAACGTGACCACGTCGCAGGACTTCGCGAAGGTGCGCAGCGCGGCCAGGTCGGTGTGGTCGCCGTACTGGACGTCGGCCGCGACCAGCGCGGCCCCGTCGTCCGGGGCGAGGGCGAGCACACGCAACGACTGGCCGAGGGCGATCGCGGCCTGGTGGGTCATCCGGGCCAGTTGGCCGCCACCCACCATGCCGACAACAGGCAGACCGGTACGGGAATCCATAGCGGCGACAGCCTATCCGGCCTGCGGGCCCGCGCTCCTACCGGCCAGCGAGCTGCGCGATGAGGTCGGCCACCTCGGTGACCGGACGGTCACAGACAAAACCCCGGCAGACGTACGCGGCCGGCCGCCCGTCGATCATCGGCCGGTCCGCGAGCAGCGGGACCCCCGGCGCGTCCGACGGACCGGCCACGATCACCGCGCCGGGTGGGGCGTGCCGGTGCGCGGCCACGAGCAGCGGGTCACCCGCCGGGTCGTCGGTGACCACCGCGACCTCGTACGGCCCGGAGAGCAGCGCCTCGCCGACGGTGGCCGCGTAACCGGTGAACCGGGCGTGCCGGCCGACGATCGGCGCGACGGTCGACAGCGCCGCCTCGGCCGCCTCCCGGTAGCGGGTCTCCCCGGTCAGCGCCGCGTACGCGACGAGCGCCGCGACGATGGCCGAGCGGCCCGACGGGGTGGCGTTGTCGGTGGGGTCGGCGGGCCGCGCGACGAGCTGCTCGGCGTCGTCGGCGGTGTCGTAGAACCCGCCGTCCGGCGCGGCGAACCGCTCCAGCGCGACGTCGAGGAGCTGCCCGGCCAGGGCGAGCCAGCGGCCCTCCCCGGTGAGCTGGTGCAGGGCGCAGAACGCCTCGGCCACGCAGCCGTAGTCCTCCAGCACCCCGGCCGACTCGCCGACCCGCCCGTCCCGGGAGGTGCGGCGTAGCCGCCCGTCCACCAGGTGCACCCGGGCCAGGTGCTCGGCGGCGTCCCGCATCGCCCCGTCGGCGACGATGGTGACACCCTCCATGAGGTTCGCGTCCTCGGCCGGGCCCTCCTGCGCGTAGCCGGCGGCGACCTGCTGGAACTCGACGATCGCGGTGATCGCCAGACCGTTCCACGCGGCCACCACCTTGTCGTCGCGGGCCGGCTGCGGCCGGTTGTCCCGGACCGCGAGCAGCCGGCCGACCACGTCCCGCCACCGGGCCCGCACCTGCGGGTCGGCGTCGTCGACATCACGGGCCAGCCGCAGCACACTCGCGCCGTGTTCGAAGGTGCCCTCGGCGGTGACCTCGAACAGGTCGGCGGCGAACCGGCCGTCGTCCTCGCCGAGCGCCTCGACGAGCTGCGCCGGCGTCCAGACGTAGGTCAGGCCCTCGACGCCGTCGGTGTCGGCGTCCAGCGCGGAGGCGAAGCCCTCGCCCGGGCGGTGCAGCTCGTCGGCGAGGAACCGTGCGGTGTCCCGGGCCACCCGCCGCGCGAGGGAATCGCCCGTCAGCCGCCAGAGCTGGGTGTACGTCCGCAGCAGCAACGCGTTGTCGTAGAGCATCTTCTCGAAGTGCGGCACGGTCCAGTGGCCGTCCACCGAGTACCGGGCGAAGCCGCCGGCGAGCTGGTCGTGCAGGCCGCCCCGGGCCATCGCCTCGGCGGTGTGCCGGACGATCTCCAGGCTGCGCGCCGAGCCGGTGCGCTGGTGGTGCCGCAGCAGGAAGAGCAGGTTCATGTGCGGCGGAAACTTCGGCGCGCCGCCGAAGCCGCCGTTGGTCTCGTCGTACTCCCGGGCGAGCTGCTCGGCCGCGGCGTCGAGCACGGCCGCGTCGAGCGGCGCGGTGGGCCCGCCCACGGCCTGCGCGCCGCCGATCGCCTGGACCACGGCGGCACCCTGCTGGAGCACCGCCTCGCGCTGCTCACGCCAGGCCGTGGTGACCGACTCCAGCAGGCGGACGAAGTTGGCCCGGGGGAAGTACGTGCCGCAGAAGAAGGGGGTGCCGTCCGGCGTGGCGAAGACGGTCATCGGCCAGCCACCCTGCCCGGTCATCGCCTGGGTGGCGGTCATGTAGACCGCGTCGACGTCGGGGCGCTCCTCCCGGTCCACCTTGATCGACACGAAGTTGTCGTTCATCAGGGCACCGACCTGGGCGTCCTCGAACGACTCGTGGGCCATCACGTGACACCAGTGACACGCCGAGTAACCGACCGAGACGATCACCGGCACGTCGCGCCGCTTCGCCTCCGCGAAGGCCTCGTCGCACCAGGGCCACCAGTCGACCGGGTTGTCGGCGTGCTGGAGCAGGTACGGACTGGTGGCGTCAGCGAGTCGGTTCACCCGACGACCTTAACCAGTGAACGTCGGTCAGCCGGCGCCGTCGGCGCGCAGGGGGAAGACGTTGGGGCGGGCCTCGTCGAGGAGGGTGCCGAGAACGGCGCCGATCTTGTCCGCCGGCATCGGCTTGAAGAAGTGGTAGCCCTGCGCGGCGGTGCAGCCCAGCTCGGCCAGCACGGACCGCTGCTCGGCCGTCTCCACGCCCTCGGCGACCACCCGCAGGCCCAGCTCCTGAGCCAGTCCCACGGTGGTCCGGACGATCGCCGCCGCCTCCGGCGAGTCCGCCATCCGGATGACGAAGGAGCGGTCCACCTTCAGCTCGTCCACCGCGATGCGGGTGAGGAACGTCAACGACGAGAAGCCGGTGCCGAAGTCGTCCACCGCCAACTGCACGCCCATCGCCCGCACGGTGGCCAGCACCTCGTCGATGACCTCCAGCTCGCTCATCACCACCGTCTCGGTGATCTCCAGGACCAGCCGGTGCGGCGGCACCTGGTGCCGTCGCAGCGCGTCCGCGATCTCCACCGGGAGCTTCGGGTCGAGCAGGCTGCGGGCCGAGAGGTTCACCGAGATCGGCACGTCCAGGCCCTCCCGGGCCCACCCGGCGGCGACGCCCAGCGCCTTGTCCAGCACGTACCGGGTGAAGGTGCCGAGCTGCTCGCTGTTCTCCACCGGGCGGATGAAGTCGTGCGGCCCGAGCCAGCCCCGGCGCGGGTGCCGCCACCGGATCAGCGCCTCCACCCCGGTCGGTGCGCCGGTGGCCAGGTCCACCGCCGGCTGGAGGGCCAGCACCAGCTGGTCGTCGGTGGCCAGCGCCTCGCGCAGCTCGGCCAGCAACGCGAGCTGGTCGGTGCTGGCCGCGTCCCGGGCCGGGTCGTACGCGGCGACACTGCCGCCGCCCTCCTTGGCCTGGTACATCGCGATGTCGGCCCGGCGCAGCAGCTCGGTCATGTCGGCGGTGCCCGCGTCGGCCACCACCACGCCCACCGAGACCTCGACGGACATCCGCACCCCGGCCACCTCGGTGGGAGCGGCGAGCCGCTCGGCGATCTCGCGCGCCTGGCGCAGCGCGTACGCCATCGGGGCGGTGCGGTCACCGATCACCGGGACCGACGTGAGCAGCAGGGCGAACTCGTCGCCGCCGAGGCGGCCCAGCAGGTCGCCGCCGCGGGCAAGCGAACCCAGCCGGTTGGCGGTCAGCCGCAGCAGCTGGTCGCCGGCCGCGTGCCCGAGCGTGTCGTTGACCTCCTTGAACTGGTCGACGTCGAGCAGCAGGAGCGCCACCGGATGGTCGTGGGCGAGCTGCCGGAGCGTCTGGTCGCCCTTGCCCAGCATGGCCGCGCGGTTGGCCAGCCCGGTCAGCGGATCGTGCACCGCCTCGTACGAGGAACGCGCGGTGACCAGGCGCAGCTCCCGGTGGGTCGCGGCGTCGTGCAGGGCGGCGGCGAGGGCGTCCGAGAACGCCGCCACCGCGTCGTGCTCGCGGGGGGAGGGCGGTGCGGACCGGGGCAGCCGCACCCGCAGCTCACCCACCTTGGTGTCGCCGACGGTGAGGGCGCGGACCAGCTCGTGTTCCTCCGGTGCGGCCCCGGCGGGCGCGCCGACCTCCAGGTCCACCAGCTGGCCACTCGGGTCGCCCCGGTACCGCCGCCACCGGCCGTCGGCGCGCGCCACGTCGATGTCGACCAGCTCGGCGTGGAAGAGGGTCAGCGCGCCGGTCACCGCGGCGGTGGCGACGCCCCGCTCGTCGAGCTGGTTGAGCGCCGCCGTGGCGTCGGCGAAGGCCCGCCAGGCGCGCCGCTCCTGGTCGGCCCGGAGCCGGTGCCGGTAGGTCTGCTGGAGCAGCCAGAGCGGCGGCGGGAGCAGCAGCAGCCAGCGCGGATCCCGTTGCAGCAGGGCCACCACGACCAGGCCGACCGCGACGTTGCCGACGAACATCAGCAGCTTGCCGCGCAGCGCCGCGAGCAGGAGGGGGACGGCGGGTACGCCGTACCGCAGGGCCAGCGTGCCGCCGCCGAGCAGGGCGCTGGCAAGGAGGTACGTGACCGAGCCGGCGATCAGCGCCACCGCGAGCACCGGGGTGAGCGGGGCGAGCAGCGGCCGGCCGAGCGCGGCGGTGACGGTGACCGCCAACGCGGTGGCGGCGGACAGCGAGGCCGCGATGCGGACGACCTCCCAGCCGCCTCGGCGGTCGCCGAACAGCGACATGGCCGCCCAGGCGAGGCCGGTGCCGCAGAGGGTGGCCGACGGGAGCCAGCCGGCGGGCGTCAGGAAGAGGCAGACGATCAGGGCCGCCTCGCCCCAGGTGATGCTCACCATGCCGGCGGAGGTGCGGAACCGCAGGCGGGCGAGTTGGGCGAGGGCGAGGATCGCGACGGCGATCCCGAAGCGGGCCGGCCCGCCGAGCGGGTCGTCGGCCGGCAGCCCGGTCGGCAGGGTCGCCCCGAGGGCGGAGGCCACCAGGGCGGTCGCCGTGACCGCGGCGGTCAGCAGGAACAGCCGGGCGCGTACGCCGGGCACCTCCCGCCACGGTTCGCCGGCGCTGCCGGACGTCACCGATCTCCTCCCGCCACGGGCCGGCCGGAGGTACGACGAGCCGTCGCTGCTGTGACGGTCATCGGCGCCCCCTCCCGCGCACGGCCTTGCGGGACTTCTGGTCCCCCGGCGGAAGGCTAAGCCAAACCCGGTGGCCGCAACAGGGGGCGGCCACCGGGTTCGACGTGATTCATGCCCGGACTAGCCGTTCCGGTGCTGCTGACGCCCGTCGGGTGCGTTCGTCGATGAATCCTGCGTTCCCGTCCCGTCTGTCGGATCACCGACTGCCGCGTCGGCCCGGCCGTGCTCGGCCGACGGCGGCTGCTGCGGGAACCGGTCGGGCAGCCGGCGCAGCCGGGCGTTCATGTTGCGGATCAGCAGGACGGTGGCGGTCGCCAGGAGCAGGATGAGGAACAGGCCCATCGGACCGGCCAGCCCACCCGTGCGGGTGTCCCCGAAGTTGTTCTGGGCGAGCACCTGGGCGGTGGTCAACATGGTGTTCCTCCGATGCGCGGTTGGTGACCAGGGTAGACCCGTGCCCGGTCAGCGGACATGGGCCGTCTCCCGCACACCGGCGAAGAGGTCCGACTCGGGCAGTGGGCTGTCCACCAGTGAGCGGACCAGCTCGAAGTCCTCCGTCGGCCAGGACCGCTTCTGCAGCTCCATCGGCACCTGGAACCAGAAGCCGTCCGGGTCGATCTGGGTGGCGTGGGCGCGCAGGGCGTCGTCCCGGACCGGGAAGTAGTCGGAGCACTCGACCCGGGTGGTGATCCGGGGGCCCTTGTCCGGCCGGTCCTCCCAGCGCTTGATCCACTCTCCGTACGGCGACTCCAGGCCGGCGGCGAGGATCCCCTCGTGCAGGGCCATGATCTTGCCCTTGGAAAACCCGATGTCGTAGTAGAGCTTGAGCGGCTGCCACGGTTCGCCCAGTTCCGGGTAGCGCTCCGGGTCGCCGGCCGCCTCGAAGGCCGCGACGCTGATCTTGTGGGTCATGATGTGGTCGGGGTGCGGGTATCCGCCCTCCTCGTCGTACGTGGTGACGACGTGCGGGCGGAACTGCCGCATCAGCCGGACCAGCGGCCCCGCCGCCACCTCGACGTCCTGGAGGGCGAAGCAGCCCTCCGGCAACGGCGGCAGCGGGTCGCCCTCCGGCAGCCCGGAGTCGACGAAGCCCAGCCACGCCTGCTCCACACCGAGGATGGCGCGGGCGGCGTCCATCTCGGCGCGGCGGATCTGCCCGATGTCGGCCCAGACGTCCGGCCGGTCCATCTTCGGGTTCAGCACGCTGCCGCGTTCACCCCCGGTGCACGTGACCACCAGGACGTCCACGCCCTCGGCCACGTACTTGGCCATCGTCGCCGCACCCTTGCTGGACTCGTCGTCCGGATGCGCGTGCACAGCCATGAGTCGCAGTCGCTCTGCCACCTTTGGCGCTCCTCGTCTCTGCCAACCGACGGCCACACCCCCGGGCCGACTGGCTGACCTGCCGGAATCCTCCCCCGCGCCCGGACCTGCCGGCGGCCGACCTGGCATTCTTGACAACAGGACCGGCTGGGAGAATGGAACCCTGCCATTCTTGCCGATGCCGCCGACAACAACGCCAGGAGATTCCCGCCGGTGACCGAGACGCACGCCACAACCGCACCGGGGGCGCCGGTATTCCCGCCCGGCCGCTACGGCCGCCGCCGGGAGCCGGGCCGTCGCCGACCGTTGCTGGTCGCGCTGCTGGCGCTCGCGCTGCTGGCCGTCCTGGGCGTGGTCAGCGTGCGCCTCTACCAGCAGTACGGGGATCCGAACTACCGGGCCGAGGTGATCACCTACACCGGGATCACCGACGAGCAGGTGCTCGTCGACTTCCGGGTCACCGTGCCGGACGGCGGTCGGGCGGTGTGTGTCCTGCGGGCCCGGTCCCGGGACGGCGCGCAGGTCGCGCTGGAAGAGGTCACCGTCGCCGCCCGCCCCGGTGAGCGGCACATCACCACCCAGCACCGCCTGACCACCAGCGGCCGGCCGTTCATCGGCGAGGTGCTGCGCTGCCGGCCCGCCTGACCGGTCCGGGACCCACCGCCACCGCCGGCGACCGGCCCACCGTCGGTTGATCACCGGCAACCTGTGTCGTACGGCACTGGTAACTTGGAAGTTCACCTGTCAGCCAGCACGCACAAACGAGGAGTACGCCTGTGTCCACTGGAAACGAGGCGCCCGCCACCTGGCTGTCCCAGGACGCGTTCAACCGTCTCCAGGCTGAGCTCGACGAGCTGATCGCCAACCGGCCGGTCATCGCGGCCGAGATCAACGCCCGGCGCGAGGAGGGCGACCTGCGGGAGAACGGCGGCTACCACGCCGCCCGCGAGGAGCAGGGCAAGGCCGAGGGCCGCATCCTCTACCTCAAGGAGCTGCTCCGCACCGCCCAGGTCGGCGAGGCGCCGACCGCCGACACGGTGGCGCCCGGCATGGTCGTGACGATCTACTTCGACGACGACAAGGACGACACCGAGACGTTCCTGCTCGGGTCCCGGGAGATCTCGGCCACGACCGACCTCACGGTCTACAGCCCGGAGTCGGCGCTGGGCAAGGCGATCCTGCACTGCCGCCCCGGTCAGACCTGCACCTACACCGCCCCCAGCGGCGCGGACATCAAGGTGACCGTGGTCAGCTTCGAGCCGTTCTCCGGCTGAGCGGTCCCCGCCGGGGCGTGACGCCGGTCGGTGTCACGCCCCGGCGGCGAAGACCTGATAGCCGCTGGCCCGCAGGGCGCTGATCAGCTTGTCCGAGTGCTCCACGCCCCGGGTCTCCACCGACAACGCCACCTCGACCTCGCCCAGGCGCAGGTGCGGGTTCGCCCGCTGGTGCTCCACGTCGACCACGTTGGCCCGGTGCTCGGCGATCTCGCCGAGCAGTGAGGCGAGCTGCCCCGGCCGGTCGGTGCAGCGCACGGTGACCCGCAGGTAGCGGCCGGCCGCCGCCAGTCCGTGCTCGATCACCCGCATCATCAGCAGCGGGTCGATGTTGCCGCCGGAGAGCACCGCCACCACCGGCGTCTCGACCTGCACCGCACCGGCGAGCAGAGCGGCCACGCCGACCGCGCCGGCCGGCTCGACCACCTGCTTGCCCCGTTCCAGCAGCGTCAGCAGGGCCCGCGAGATGTCCTCCTCGGACACCGTCACCATCTCGTCGACGAGCTTGCGGACGTGGGTGAAGGTCAGCTCCCCGGGCCGCCCGACCGCGATGCCGTCGGCGATCGTGCTGAAGGACGGCAGGCGCACCGGTTCACCCGCCACCAGGGAGGGCGGGAAGGCGGCGGCGCTGGCCGCCTGCACGCCGACGATCCGGACGTCCGGCCGCAGCGCCTTCGCCGCGACCGCGATGCCGGACACCAGCCCGCCGCCACCCACCCCGGTGATGATCGTCTTGACGTCGGGGCACTGTTCGAGGATCTCCAGCGCCACCGTGCCCTGGCCGGCGATCACGTCCGGATGGTCGAACGGGTGGATCAGCACCGCGCCGGTCCGCTCGGCGAACGTCTGCGCCGCGATCAGGGATTCGTCGACCGTGTTGCCGACCAGTTCCACCTGCGCGCCGTACCCCTTGGTGGCCGCCACCTTCGGCAGCGGCGCGTTCACCGGCATGAAGACGGTGGCGTGCGTACCGACCAGGCCGGCGGCGAGCGCCACCCCCTGCGCGTGGTTGCCGGCGCTGGCCGCGACCACACCCCCGGCCCGCTCCGCCGCGGACAGCCGGGAGATCCGCACGTACGCCCCGCGCACCTTGTACGACCCGGCCCGTTGCAGGTTCTCGCACTTGAGCCACGCCGGACCGCCCAACTGCGCGCTCAGCGGTCGCGAGGGCTCCAGCGGGGTGGTGCGGACGACGCCGGCGAGCAGTTCCCGCGCCGCGCGTATGTCGTCCAGGCTGACCAGTTCCGTCATGCCCCGATCGTGCCACCTGTCCCGGTCACCGGGTCGGGGTGGGGACTCTCGGGTAGCCGGGGGCGTGGCGGGTCCAGGGGGCTTCCAGCTCGAACTGGCCGGCGACACCGAGCAGCAGCAGCTCCGAGCCGGGCGGGCCGACCAGCTGCACCGCCACCGGCAGCCCGTCGGGGCGGCGGCCGACCGGCACGACGATGGCCGGCAGGCCGGCGATGTTCCACGGTGCCGCGTACGGGGCGTACCGGATGTTGGTCACCATGTTCGCCCGCCAGGACCGGGCCGACCAGCCGGCGGCCGCCGGCGGCGCGGTGGCCAGCGCCGGGGTGAGCAGCAGGTCGACCGAGTGGTCGGCGAAGAAGCCGATCGAGCGGTCCCGCCAGGCGTCCCGGTCGGCCTCCCGGACGTACCCACGCTTCTGCGCCCACTCGCCGAGCGCGACGTGCCGGCGGCTGCGCCGCTGGAGCCCGGCCCGGTCGACACCGGCGGCCCGCACGTCGGCGGCGGCCGCGGCGAACCAGGTGGCGATGCCCTGCAGGCCCAGCGCGGTCGGGTAGACCGGGTCGGCGGGGATGGTGTCGTGGCCGGCCGCGGCGAGCAGCCGACCGGCGGCGGCGACCGCGTCCCGGTTCGGCTGGTCGGGCTGCACGCCGCGCACCGGCGACCGCAGCGACACACCGACCCGCAGCCGCTGCGGCGGGACCAGCTTCTCCTGCCGGCGGCCGGCGAGCACCTGGAAGCCCACCGCCGCGTCGGCGACCGTGGTGGCGAGCATGCCGTGCTCGGTGAGGCCGAACCAGTCGTCGGCGCCGAGCTGGCAGGGGATCACGCCCCGGCCCGGCTTCAACCCGACCAGGCCGCAGCAGGCCGCCGGGATGCGGATGGAGCCGAGGCCGTCGTTGCCGTGCGCGATCGGCACCAGGCCGGCGGCGACCGCGGCGGCCGCGCCGCCGGAGGAACCACCGGGCGTACGCGAGCGGTCCCACGGATTGCGGGTCACCGCGCTCTCGTCGTCGGTGAGGCCCCACAGGCCGAGTTCCGGCATCCGGGTCACGCCGAGGATCACCGCGCCGGCACCGCGCAGCCGCCGGACCACCTCGTGGTCGGCCTCGGCGACGGCGGTACGCACCGCGGCCGATCCGTTCCAGGTGGGCAGGCCGGCGACGGGGGTGTTCTCCTTCACCGCCACCGGCACGCCGGCCAGCGGGAGGTTGGCCAGTTCCTCCTGCTCGTCGACCTTCTCGGCCTCGGTGATCGCCTCCCCGCCGCGTACCGCGCGGAACGCGGCGAGGTCGGCGTCGGCGCGCGCGATGTGGTCGAGGTGGTCGGCGACCACCTGGGTGGCCGACACGTCACCCCGGCGTACGCCCCGGGCGATCTGCTTGGCGGTCGCACCGACCCAGGTCGGCATGATGTCCTGCACGGCCACCCTCCCCAAACGGCGGTCAGCCCAGTGCCTGCTCCAGATCGGCGAGCAGGTCGTCGACCGTCTCGATGCCGACAGACAGTCGCACGAGATCACCGGGAACTTCAAGCGGCGAGCCGGCGGCACTTGCGTGTGTCATCCGGCCCGGGTGCTCGATCAGGGACTCCACGCCGCCGAGCGACTCGGCGAGGACGAACAACTTCGCCCGGTTGCAGATCTGGACGGCGTGGTCCTCACCGCCGGCCGCCCGGAAGGAGATCATGCCGCCGAAGCGGCGCATCTGCTTCGCGGCCACCTCGTGCCCGGGGTGCGACGACAGCCCCGGGTAGATCACCTGACCGACCTTGGCGTGTCCGTCCAGGTACGCCGCGATCCGCTCGGCGTTGTCGCAGTGCCGGTCCATGCGTACGCCCAGGGTCTTGATGCCGCGCAGGGTGAGCCACGCGTCGAACGGGCCGTTGATCGCGCCCATCGCGTTCTGGTGGTAGCGCAGTTCCTCGCCGAGGTCCCGGTCGGCGGCGACCAGCGCACCACCGACCACGTCGGAGTGCCCGCCGACGTACTTGGTGGTGGAGTGCACGACCACGTCCGCGCCGTGCGCGATGGGCTGCTGGAGGTACGGCGAGGCGAACGTGTTGTCGACCACCAGCAGGGCGCCCGCGTCGTGCGCGACGGCGGCCAGGGCGGCGATGTCGGCGATGCCCAGCAGCGGGTTGGTCGGCGTCTCCACCCACACGATCTTCGTCGTGCCCGGCCGGATCGCGGCTCGCACGGCGTCGACGTCGGAGACCTTCGCCGGGGTGTACGCGAGGCCCCAGCGCTCGGCGACCTTGGCGAACAGGCGGTAGGTGCCGCCGTACGCGTCGTCGGGGATGACGACGTGGTCACCGGGCGTGCAGACGGTACGCAGCAGGGTGTCCTCGGCGGCCAGGCCGCTGGCGAAGGCGAGCGCGACCGGCCCGCCCTCCAGCGCGGCGAGGCACTCCTGGAGCGCGTCCCGGGTCGGGTTGCCGGAACGGCTGTACTCGTAGCCCAGCCGGGGAGCGCCGACGGCGTCCTGGGCGTAGGTGCTGGTCTGGTAGATCGGTGGGATCACCGCGCCGGTACGGGCCTCGGGGTCCTGACCGGCGTGGATGGCGAGCGTCTCGAAGCCGTGGTTCATGCCCGGAACGTTAGTCCAGTGCAAGGAAGGGCCCCCCGTTAACGCCTCCGGTAGAGGAAGGGCCCCCTGTTAACACGCGCCGACCGGCGACCCTCCGCTGACGGAACTACGCTCGTCCGATGGCCGGGTGTGTGTTCTGCGGGATCGTGGCGGGTGACGTGCCGGCGATCCGGGTGGTCGACGAGCCGGACGGGGTGGCGTTCCTGGACACCCGGCCAGTCTTCAAGGGACACGTGCTGGTCGTGCCGCGTACCCACCTGGTCGCCCTGACCGACCTGCCGGTCGAGTCGATCGCCGGTTACTTCGGCCTGGTCCGGCGACTCGCGGCGGCGGTGGAGGGCGGGCTCGGCGCGGGTGGGACGTTCGTGGCGATGAACAACAAGGTGTCCCAGTCGGTGCCGCACCTGCACACCCACGTGGTGCCGAGGACCAAGGGCGACGGCCTGCGCGGTTTCTTCTGGCCACGCACCCGCTACGCCGACGACGCGGAGGCCGAGGAGTACGCCGCCCGCGTCACCGCCGCCCTGTGAGGGTGTAGCGGGTCACCCACAGGCCCTCGATGACCTCCTGGTCGCCGGTGGGGGTGAAGCCGAACGACTCGTACAGGGTCCGGGCCGGCTGGTTGTCCCGGCCGGTGGCGACGATCACCCGTCGGCCCCCGGCCCGCTCCAGCACCGCGCCGACGAGGGCCCGACCGACGCCGCGCCGGTGTGCGGCCGGGTCGACCACGAGCCGCTCGATGTCGACCACCTCCGCGTCCTCGGTCCAGGCGATCGCCCCGGCGAGCTGCTCGCCGAGACCGGCGGCGAGCCACCGCAGCGGTGCGGCGCGCAGGTCGGCCAGGGTCTCGTGCAGCGGCGGGATGCGGTCGTCGCCGATGAGCGCGGCCTCGACCGCGTATGCGGCGTGCTGCACCGCGAGCAGCGACCGGGCCAGCGCCTCGTCGGCCTCCGGGTGGATCGGGACGACCGTGGGCCGGGCGCTCACCCGGTCAGCGGGTGGGCGGGGTGGTGACGAAGGCCCGCCAGGCGGCCGGCGGGAACGCCAGCGCCGGCCCCGACCGGTCCTTGCTGTCGCGTACGGCGACGACGCCCGGCAGGTTGTCGGCCACCTCGACGCAGTCGCCGCCGTTGCCGCTGCTGCGGGTGCTGGTGCGCCACCGTGCTCCGGTCAGGTCCATGCCCGTGCCGCCTCCTCGATCAGCTCGGCGCTCGCCCGGGCGGGCAACGCCTCGGCGCGCACCGACTCCCAGGTCCGCAGCAGCGATAGTACGTCCGGGGCGCGCGACACCGCGTGCCCCTGGAGCTGGTTGTCCAGGTAGGCCACGTCGTCGCCGTCGGCGGTGGTGGCGACCACGAACGCCCCGTTGAGGCCCGGATAGGCGCCGGCGGCGACCGGCACGACATGCAGGTGTACGTGGTAGCGGCGGCCGACCTCGGCCAGGTGGGCGAGCTGGGCGGCCATCACCGCCGGCCCGCCGACCGGCCGGCGGAGCACGAACTCGTCGAGGACCACGACGAATTGCGGCGGCGCACCGCGCGCCAGCACCGCCTGGCGTTCCAGCCGGGCGGCCACCAGCTGCTCGGCCTGCTCGTCGCTGAACCGGCCGGCGCCGGTGAGCAGCGCCCGCGCGTACTCCTCGGTCTGGAGCAGGCCCGGCACGACAAGCGGTTGGTACGACCGCAGCACCGTGGCCTCCTGCTCGATCCGCGCCCACTCGCGGAACCAGGGCAGCAGCACCTCACGGCTCAACTGCTCCCGGATGCGACCGAGCAGCCCGTCGGTGCGCAGTGCCTCGTCGCAGCGGGCGGTGAAGTCCGGTCGGGGCAGTCGCCGCCCCTGCTCCACCGCCGCGATCAGCGACCCCGAGTAGCTGATCTGCTCCCCCAACGACTCCTGGAACAGCCCGGCCGCGCAGCGCGCCCGACGCAGTTCCCCGGCGAACAGCTCCACCAGTGCCGAACCCGCCACCGCTCACCTCCACCAACGACCGGACCGGACAGACGCGCCGGAACAGCACACGGTAACGGCGGCGTCACCCGCCGGGGAAGCCCGTCGGCCTGCACAGACGGGCGTGTGTGCCTGAGTGGTGGCCGGGCGGGTAAGGAACCGGGACCCGGTGGCGTTGCACGCTGCGAAGGGTACGAAAGGAGTCCCACGTGTTCCTCCGCCGTATGAAGGCCGACCTGCCCACCCCCGACCAGGCCCTGCCGGGCCGGCTGATCGCCATGCCGATCGCCGACCGGCACGAGGTGCTGGGCACCCCGTTGAAGGGCCCGTTCCCGGAGGGCGCGCGGGTGGCGGTCTTCGGAATGGGTTGTTTCTGGGGTGCCGAGCGGCTGTTCTGGACCCTGCCGGGCGTCGTCACCACCTCCGTCGGCTACGCGGGTGGCAGCACCCCGAACCCGACGTACGAGGAGGTGTGCTCGGGCCGGACCGCGCACGCCGAGGTGGTCCAGGTGGTCTACGACCCGAAGATCATCAGCTACGAGGACCTGCTCAAGGTCTTCTGGGAGAACCACGACCCGACCCAGGGCATGCGCCAGGGCAACGACGTCGGCACCCAGTACCGGTCGACGATCTACACGACCACCGACGACCAGCTCGCCACCGCGCAGGCGTCCCGGGACGCGTTCGCGCCGATCGTGGCGCGGGCCGGCAAGGGTGAGATCACCACCGAGATCGGCCAGCTCGGCGAGTACTACTTCGCCGAGGACTACCACCAGCAGTACCTGGCCCCGACGAAGAACCCGAACGGGTACTGCAATCACGGCCCGAACGGGCTGAGCTGCCCGGTCGGCGTGGCCCGTACCGCCGGCTGACCGACTCGGCGGTGTTCAGCTGGCCTGCGGTGTTTGTCACACCGCAGGCCAGTGCCGATTCGGGCACCGGCCGAGCCTCGGTGCGGGACCGGGCCAGGGATCACGCATAGTGAACGATGGGCGGGCACTTTAGCAACCCTGTTACGTGACTGTCATCGTCCCAACAGGCAAACCGCAATATCCTCTGGCAGCATTGCCTGGCATGTGCGGACTTGCGGGAGAGTTCCGGCGTGACGGGTCACGCGCCGACGTGGCGACGGTGGAACGCATGGCGGCCACGATGAGTGACCGAGGGCCCGACGACAGCGGGGTGTGGGCGCAGGGCGCGACCGCCCTCGGGCACCGACGCCTCAAGATCATCGACCTCTCCGCCGCGAGCGGCCAACCGCTCGTCGACGCGGGCGCCGGTCTCACCGGAGTCTTCAACGGCTGCATCTACAACTACCGCGAACTGCGCGCCGAACTCCAGGCCAAGGGGCACCGCTTCTTCTCCTCCGGCGACAGCGAGGTGGTCGTCAAGGCGTACGCCGAATGGGGTCTGCACTTCGTCGACCACCTGATCGGCATGTTCGCCGTCGCGATCACCGAGCGGGACACCGGCCGGCTGGTGCTGGCCCGGGACCGGCTCGGCATCAAGCCGCTCTACCTGGCCGAGACGCCCGGCGTGGTGCGCTTCGCCAGCACCCTGCCCGCGCTGCTGGCCGGCGGCGGGATCGACACCACCATCGACCCGGTGGCGCTCGGCCACTACCTGAGCTTCCACAGCATCGTGCCGCCTCCCCGGACCATCCTGCGGGGCGTCACCAAGCTTCCCCCGGCGACCGTCCGGGTCTACGAGCCGGACGGCTCCACGACCGAGCGGGTCTACTGGGACCCGTCGTTCACCCGGGACGCCGGGCGCGCCGGCTGGTCGGAGAAGGACTGGCAGGACGCCCTGCTGGAATCGCTG
Organism: Micromonospora endolithica; assembly: GCF_003626595.1. Taxonomy (GTDB): domain Bacteria; phylum Actinomycetota; class Actinomycetes; order Mycobacteriales; family Micromonosporaceae; genus Micromonospora; species Micromonospora endolithica. The sequence continues at coordinate 56,284 of NZ_RBAK01000008.1, forward strand.
ACCACCGCCGTACGCCGGCGGATGGTGGCCGACGTGCCGGTCGGCGTACTGCTCTCCGGCGGCCTGGACTCCAGCCTGGTGGTGGCCCTGCTCGCCGGTGAGGGGCAGCGCGGCCTGTCCACGTTCTCCATCGGCTTCGACTCGGTCGGCGGCCGGGAGGGCGACGAGTTCCGCTACTCCGACCTGGTGGCGAAGACCTTCGACACCGACCACCACCAGATCAAGGTGCCCACCGGTGACCTGGTGCCGCCGCTGGAGGCCGCCGTCGCGGCGATGAGCGAGCCGATGGTCAGCCACGACTGCGTCGCCTTCTACCTGCTCAGCCAGGAGGTGGCCCGGCACGTCAAGGTGGTGCAGTCGGGGCAGGGCGCGGACGAGATCCTGGGCGGCTACCACTGGTACCCGCCGCTGGCGCGGGTCGGCCGCGAGGACGCCCTCGACACGTACGCCCGGGCGTTCTTCGACCGCGACGCGGCCGGCCTGGCCGCGGTGCTCAACCCGGACCGGCTGGCCGACGGCGACCCGGCACGGGAGTTCGTGGCCGCGCACCTGGCCCGGGCCGGCGCCCAGACCGCGGTGGACGCGGGCCTGCGCATCGACACCCAGATCATGCTGACCGACGACCCGGTCAAGCGGGTGGACAACATGACCATGGCGCACGGGTTGGAGGCCCGGGTGCCGTTTCTCGACCACGAGTTCGTGGAGCTCGCCGCGAGCTGCCCGCCGGAGCTGAAACTGGCCCAGGGCGGCAAGGGCGTGCTCAAGGAGATCGGCCGCCGGGTGCTGCCGCACGAGGTGATCGACCGCCCGAAGGGCTACTTCCCGGTCCCCGGCCTGACTCACCTGGAAGGCAAGCTCCTCGACCGGGTCTCCGACGCGCTGTCCGCGCCCGAGGCCCGTCGCCGCGACCTGTTCCGCTCCGAGTACGTCGACGCGCTCCTCGCTGACCCGAATGCCGAACTGACCCCGTTGAACGGAAACAAGCTGTGGCAACTGGGACTCCTGGAAATGTGGCTCCAGAGCCACGGAATCGACTGACCGTGACCGACACCCTCGCAACCGGGGTGGCCAACGTGGACCAGCTGCGTGGCCGCACCCGTCGCTACGAGCGGGTGGGGCCGGGTGGCGATCCGGTGGCCACGCACGCTCCGCCGGCCACCGACGCCGACAACCAGGCCGGCGGCCCCCGCGTCGTGCTGGACTGCGGTTGGGGCCGGCTGGTGTTCGGCCAGACCTTCACCGACCAGGCCGCCGTCGCGGACGTGCTGCGCTCCGAGGTCGCCGGCGCGCGGGACATCTGCATCTACCTGCGCGATCCGCACGTGCTGGTGTCCCGGCTGCCCGACGAGTTGTTCATCGACCCGTCGCTGACCTACCGGCTGCCGCTGGACCACGAGCTGCCCGACGACGGCGTGATCCCCGGCCTGACGTTCCGTCAGCTGCGCGACGCCGACGACGCCGAGGCGGTCAACCGGATCTACGCGGCCAACGGCATGGTCACCGCGCCGGTCGAGGTGCTTGTCGACAACGCCGGCACCGACCGCTTCCTGCACCTGCTGGCGGAGAACGCCGCCGGCGAGATCGTCGGCACCATCACCGGCGTGGACCACGTGGCGGTCTTCGACGACCCGGACAACGGCGCCAGCCTCTGGTGCCTGACCGTCGACTTCAACGCCGCCCCGCCGGGCACCGGGCAGGCCCTGATCACCGCGCTGGCCGCCCGGCTGGTCGAACGCGGTCGCGCGTTCGTGGACCTGTCCGTGCTGGCCGAGAACTCCGGCGCGATCCGGCTCTACGAGCGCCTCGGCTTCTACCGGACCGCGACGCTGTGCGTGAAGCGCAAGAACCCGATCAACGAACGGCTGTTCCTGCCCGCCATGCCCACCGGCTACGACCGGCTCAACCCGTACGCGAAGATCGTCGCGGACGAGGCGATGCGGCGCGGCATCCGGGTGGAGGTGACCGACCCGGCCTGGGGCGAGCTGCGGCTGACCAGCGGCGGACGGACCGTCCTGACCCGTGAGTCGCTGTCCGAGCTGACCTCGGCGGTGGCGATGAGCCGCTGCGACGACAAGCGGGTCACCCGACGGATCCTGGCCGAGGCGGGACTCAGCGTGCCCCGGGGGCGGACCGCCGCCGGAGACGAGACCGACGCGGCGTTCCTCGCCGAGGTGGGCCAGCTGGTGGTCAAGCCGGCCCGGGGCGAACAGGGCAACGGCATCACGGTCGGGGTACGCACCCCTCAGGCGCTGGCCGCCGCCGTGGAACTGGCCACCCGGTTCTGCCCGGAGGTGCTGCTGGAGGAACTGTGCACCGGCGAGGACCTGCGGGTCATCGTGATCGACCACGAGGTGGTGGCCGCGGCGGTCCGCCGGCCGGCCGCCATCACCGGCGACGGGGTGCACGACGTGGCCGAGCTGATCGACCGGCAGAGCCGCCGCCGGGCCGCCGCCACCGGCGGTGAGTCCCGGATCCCGGTCGACGACATGACCCGCGAGGTGGTCGCCGAGGCCGGGTACGGCATGGACGACGTCCTGCCCGAGGGGCAGGTGCTCGTCGTCCGGCGAACCGCCAACCTGCACACCGGCGGCACCATCCACGACGTCACCGCGGAGCTGCACCCGGAGATCGCCGAGGCGTGCGTGACGGCGAGCCGGGCCCTGGACATCCCGGTGACCGGGCTCGACCTGCTGGTTCCCACCCCGGAGCGGCCGGAGCACGTCTTCATCGAGGCGAACGAGCGGCCCGGACTGGCCAACCACGAGCCGCAGCCGACCGCCGAGCGCTTCGTGGACCTGCTCTTCCCCGGGACACGGGCACCTCAGCGTCTCTGGTCCCCGGCGGGTGCGGCAAGCTCTGGGGCATGACCGCACGCAAGCCCGCTCCGCTCAAGCTCGACATGGAATACCTGCGCCAGGTGCTGCTGGAACTGCTGGAGATCCCGAGTCCGTCGGGGCGTACCGACCACGTGCAGCAGTACGTGGGCGAGCGCCTCTCGGCGCTCGGGATCTCCTCCACGCTCACCCGACGCGGAGCGCTCAGCGCCTGCCTGCCCGGCCCCCGGTCCACCGGCGCCGACCGGGCGATCGTGGTGCACACCGACACCATCGGCGGCATGGTCAAGTTGTTGAAGGACAACGGCCGCCTGGAGCTGAAGACCATCGGTACGCACAGCGCCCGGTTCGCCGAGGGCGCCCACGTACGGATCTTCACCGACGACCTGGAGCGGGTGATCACCGGGCAGGTGCTCCCGCTCAAGGCCAGCGGTCACCGCTACAACGAGGACGTCGACGTCCAGGGGGTCGGCTGGCAGCACGTCGAGGTCCGGGTGGACGAGCCGGTGGAGGACGTCGCCGGCCTGCGGGCGCTCGGGATCGACGCCGGTGACTTCGTGGCGTTCCTGCCGAACCCGCAGTTCACCCCGAGCGGGTACGTCAAGTCCCGGCACCTGGACGACAAGGCCGGCGTGGCGGCGGTGCTGACCGCGTTCAAGGCGATGGTCGATTCGGGGGTGACCCCGGCGGTCACCGCGCACCTGCTGGTGACCGTCACCGAGGAGATCGGCCACGGCGCCTCGCACGGCCTGGACCCCGACGTCGCGGAGATCGTGTCGGTGGACGCGGCGGTGGTCGCGCCGGGCCAGCAGTCCCGGGAGAAGTCGGCCACCCTGGCCATGGGCGACGGCGTGGGCCCCTTCGACTACCACCTCACCCGCAACCTCGCCTCGATCGCCCGCGAGCACGACGTCGACCTGGTCCGCGACGTCTTCGAGTACTACCGCTCGGACGTGGCGGCGGCGGTCGAGGCGGGCGCGCACGCCCGGGTGGCGCTGCTCGGCTTCGGGGTGGACGCCACCCACGGGCACGAGCGCACCCACCTCGACGGGCTGCGGCACCTCACCCAGTTGCTCTGCCTCTACCTCCAGAGCGACCTGGTGTTCCCCGAGTGGGACGCCGAGCCGGAGGGCGACCTGGCCGACTTCCCGTCGCTGGCCGTGCAGCCGGCCAACACCGAGGGTCCGCGCGAGGGCCCGATCGGCATCGTCGACTCGTTCTGACCTCGGCGCCCGGCATTCCCGGCGAGCCTGTGATCGAAATCCGTTGCCGAGGCCCCCGGGATCTGGATAGCGTGACGGTACACGGGAAAGGAGGTGGTCCAGACTTGTATAGCAATCGGACTCGTGAGGTGGCTGTCCGCTAGCCGCTGTCCTCGACAGTGAAAACCCGTCCGCCGCGAGGCGGACAATGCATGATCGTCGAGACCGTGTGGCAGCGGTGCGGCGAAACCACGACAGCCACCCGACCCCCGGGGTGCCGGCCCAGTCCAGCCGGCCCGCGCGTCAGCGCGGAAGCCCCGGGGGTCGTTCAATTCTGGAGCGGTCACGTGTCGATGCGCGAGCTGGTGGTGCTCGGTACGGCCAGTCAGGCACCCACCCGCGCGCGCAACCACAACGGTTACGTGTTGCGCTGGGACGACGAGGTGATCCTCTTCGACCCGGGCGAGGGCACCCAACGGCAACTGCTGCACACCACGGTCACCGCCACCGACCTGACCCGGATCTGCGTCACCCACTTCCACGGCGACCACTGCCTCGGCCTGCCCGGCACCATCCAACGCCTCTCCCTGGACCGGGTACCGCACCCGGTGGCGGTGCACTTCCCCGCCGAGGGCGCCGACTACTTCGCCCGGCTCCGGCACGCCAGTTCCTTCCACGAGACCGCCGAGCTGGCCGTGACCCCGATCGAGGCCGACGGGCAACGGATCGCGCTGCGCGGCGGCACGCTCGAAGCCCGCCGGCTGCGGCACCCCATCGACACCTACGGCTACCGGCTGGTGGAGCCGGACGGCTGCCGGATGCTGCCGGAGCGGCTGTCCGCGTACGGCATCGCGGGTCCGGCGGTCGGCGAGCTGCTCCGCGTCGGCCACCTCGACGTGGGCGGACGCCGCGTCACCCGGGACGAGGTGAGCGTGCCCCGGCCGGGTCAGCGGTTCGCCTTCGTGATGGACACCGGCCTGTGCGACGGGGTGTACGCCCTCGCCGAGCACGCCGACCTGCTGGTCATCGAGTCGACCTTCCTCAACTCCGAGGCCGCGCTGGCCGCCGAGGTCGGCCACCTCACCGCGGCGCAGGCCGCGCGGGTGGCCACCGAGTCGGGCGTACGCCGGCTCGTGCTGACCCACTTCTCCCAGCGGTACGCCGGCACCGGCCGCTTCGCCGACGAGGCCCGGGAACACTTCGACGGCGACCTGGTGATCGCGGCGGACCTGACCACCGTGCCGGTGCCGCCGCGCCGGGTAGCCTCGGCCGGGTGACCGTCACGCTCCGCCGCGCCACCGTCGACGACCTGATGGCGGTGGGCGCCCTGCACCAACGTTCCCGGGTGGCGGCATACTCGGACATCCTGCCACCGGAAGGGCTGGTCTCACCCTCGCCGCAGGAGATGGGGCGCTACTGGGTGGAGCGGCTGCTCTGGGAGGGCACCGACCACCGGATGACCGTCGCCGAACGCGACGGCCGGTTGGTGGGCTTCAGCTACCTGGGGCCGGACGACGATGGCGACCCGGCCACCGGCCTGCTCAACGCGATCCACCTGGAGCCGGACGAGCGCGGCCGGGGCACCGGCCGGACCCTGATGGTGGACGCGCTCGCCGCCATGCGGGCCCGCGGCTGGTCCCGGGGGGTGCTCTGGGTGCTCAAGGAGAACGCCGTCGCGCGACGATTCTACGAGCGGGGCGACTGGCGGCCGACCGGCGAGGAGCGGCAGGACCGGATCGGGCCCGTGTCCGTCCCCCAGCTCCGCTACGAACGACGCCTCTGACTCACTCCGTCGACTCGGCCGCCATGCCGGGCCACCGTTGGTCGATGATCCTCACCAGTTCGGGATCCGCCGCCCGCAGCGCCTCGGTCACCTTCGGGGCGTCGAGGTCGTACAGCGCGTACATCTGCAGGTGATACTCGATCTCCCAGGCGACCGGGCCGGGATGGGCGTCGGCGTGCGCGAGCAGCTCCCGACAGAACGCGCAGAAGCGGCGCAGCAGGTCGGGATCCAACGGTCGGCTCCCGAGGTGGTCGTACACCAGCGGACCGACCACGTGGGTGTAGTACTCGAACTGGTCCAACACCTGCGGTGGCAGGTCGTCGTCGGTGCCGTACTCGAAGGAGTCGGCGACGAGCCGGGCGATGGTCTCCCGCCCTTCGGGGAAGTAACGCCAGACGAGGTTTCCCTCGACTCCCAGATCCCAGTGCCGACTCGCCATCCTGCCTCCTCAGCGGTGCTCGAAAGGTCCCCCGCCGCCCAGGGCGGCAGGGGACCGTTCAGACAGTTCAGCGCGCGCCGAGGTGGGCCAGCAGGTCCTGGCGGGTGAGGACGCCCTTCGGCTTGCCGTCGACCAGCACCAGGGCCGCGTCGGACTTCTCCAGCATCGTCACCGCCTCGCTGACCGGCTGACCTCCGCCGATCATGGGCAGCGGATCGCCCATGTGCCGCTCGATGGTGTCGTGCAGGTGCGCCTGCCCGGTGAACAGCGCGTCGAGCAGGTCCCGCTCGGCGATCGAGCCGGCGACCTCACCGGTTACCACCGGCGGCTCGGCCTTGAGCACCGGGAGCTGGGACACGCCGTACTCGCGCATGTAGTCGATCGCGTCGCGGACCGTCTCGGTCGGGTGCACGTGCACCAGCTCCGGCAGGCCGCCCGGCTTGCTGGCCAGCGCGTCGGCCACGGTCGGTTCGGTGCCCGAGTCGTCCAGGAAGCCGTACCGGGCCATCCACTTGTCGTTGAAGATCTTCGACAGGTAACCCTTGCCGGAGTCCGGCAGGAGCACCACCACCACGTCGTCCGGGCCGGCCCTGCGGGCCACCTCCAGCGCCGCGACGACGGCCATCCCGCAGGAACCGCCGACCAGCAGGCCCTCCTCGCGGGCCAGCCGGCGGGTCATCTCGAACGACGCCTTGTCCGAGACCTCGATGATCTCGTCGGCGACCCCCCGGTCGTACGTCTCCGGCCAGAAGTCCTCACCGACGCCCTCGACCAGGTACGGCCGGCCGGTGCCGCCGGAGTAGACCGATCCCTCCGGGTCCGCGCCGACGACCCGCACCCGACCCTCGGACGCCTCCTTCAGGTAGCGACCGATGCCGGAGATGGTGCCACCGGTGCCCACACCGGTGACGAAGTGGGTGATCGCCCCCTCGGTCTGCCGCCACAGCTCCGGGCCGGTCTCCTCGTAGTGCGAGCGCGGGTTGGCCGGGTTGCTGTACTGGTCGGGCTTCCACGCGCCGGGGATCTCGCGGGCCAGCCGGTCGGAGACGTTGTAGTAGGAGCGCGGGTCCTCCGGGGCCACCGCGGTCGGGCAGACCACGACCTCGGCCCCGTACGCCCGCAGCACGTCCTGCTTGTCCTGGCTGACCTTGTCCGGGCAGACGAACACACACCGGTAGCCCCTGAGCTGGGCCACCAGCGCCAGCCCGACGCCGGTGTTGCCGCTGGTCGGCTCGACGATGGTGCCGCCCGGCTTCAGGATTCCCGCCGCCTCGGCGTCCTCCACCATCCGCAGGGCGATCCGGTCCTTCACCGAACCGCCCGGGTTCAGGTACTCGACCTTCGCCAGCACGGTCGCCTGGATGCCCTCGGTGACGTTGCGCAGCCGTACCAGCGGGGTGTTGCCGATCAGCTCGACGACGTTGTCGTAGTACTGCACGTGGTTGTGCCCTTCTCCTCCGGCGCCGCCGGAGGCGGCCGGGCAGACGAATACTCGTCGCCCAGCCTACGTGCCGTCAGCCCACCACCTGCCCCGGGACGACGGAGCTGCGCCGCGCCTCCCACTCCAGGAACCGTTCGGTCTCCGACAGCACGCTGCCGGCCAGCCAGGTGACCATGACCGCGTCGTCGGCGAGCCCGAACAGCCCCAGCGGCAGCTCCGGCAGCAGGTCGACCGGCGACACGATGTAGGCCGTGGCGGCGGTCATCAGCGCCAGCCGCAGCCCTCCGTCGTACTCCCCCCGGGCGGTGGCCCGGATCATCCGCGGCAGCGCCGCGACCCGCTTGCCCAGCGACGGGCCGCCGCGTGCCCCGGCCATCAGCGCCCGCGCCAGCGCGGTGAGCGCCGCGCTGCGTTGCAGTGTCTTCCCCATGCTCTCCAGCCCCTCTCCGTACGCCAGGGTGGCGGGTCCGCGCAAGCCCGGCCGTCCGCTCTGACAGATACCCCGCTGCGTCGTCTTCCAGGCACCCGAGCGCCGGCACGACGACAGCGGCGTGTCGTGCCGGCGCGATAATGTCGGTTCATGGGGGTCGCTGGTTCCGCCGTCGCAGTTGGTCCGCGCTGGCAGCGCGTCCGACAGGTCGCCCGCTTCGCGGCGATCGGCACGGGCGCGACCGCCGCCGCCGCCTTCGCCACCGGCGGCGTCCTCCTCGGCCAGGCGCGCCAGGCCCGCCGGACCATCCCGATGGCCGAGGCCCCGCCACCGCGCTGCGACGGGGTGTACGGCGCGAAGTTCCCCGGGCCGGCGGTGACCATGGTGGTGCTCGGCGACTCGTCGGCCGCCGGTTACGGGGTGCTCCGCCGGCGGGAGACTCCCGGCGCGCTGCTCGCCACCGGCCTGTCCCGGCGGCTGCAACGGCCGGTCCGGCTGCACCGGTTCGCCGTGGTCGGCGCGGTCTCCGCCGTGCTGCGCCACCAGGTCGACGCGGCGCTGGAGTGCCAGCCGGACGTGGCGGTGATCCTGATCGGCGGCAACGACATCACCAACCGCACCCCGCACACACTCGCCGTGCGCTACCAGGTCGACGCGGTCCGGCGGCTGCGCGCCGCCGGCTGCGAGGTGGTCGTCGGCACCTGCCCGGACCTGGGCGCCATCCAACCGATCCAGCCGCCGCTGCGGTGGCTGGCCCGTCGCTGGAGCCGGCAGCTCGCCGCCGCCCAGACGGTGGCCATCGTCGAGGCCGGCGGCTGGACGGTCTCCCTGGGCGACCTGCTCGGGCCCCGTTTCGCCGCCGAACCCACCCGGATGTTCGCCTGGGACCGGTTCCACCCCTCGGCGGAGGGTTACGCGGTGGCCGCCGCCGCGCTCCTGCCGACCGTGCTGTCCGCCCTCGGCACCGGCCGGGAACGGCGGGCCGCGGCGGCTCCGGGCGAAGGCGTACGGTCGCTGCCGGAGGCCGCGCAGGAGGCGGCCCGGCACGCCGGCACGGAGGTCAGCGGCGTCCAGGTCCGGGGTCGTGACCGCGGCCCCGGGGGCCGGTGGGCGCAGCTGCGCCGCCGGGCCTTCTTCGGTGTCAGCGCCGTCGCCCCGTCCGGCCCGGCCGCCGAGTCACCCACCGTGGAGGGACTGGCATGAGTGAGCCGACCACCACCGGGCCGGCGGGTCGTCCCGCCGGCCACGAGCACCTGGAGGCCGCGCCATGAGCGACTCCCCGTCCCCTTCGACGATCGCCGGCCGGATGGGCCGCGCGGCGGCCCTCTGGATGGTCGCCGGCACGGTCGGCAGCGCAGCCGTCCTGGCCGGTCAGGCCCTCGCCGCCCGGCACCGCCGTTACGCGCAACCCGAACTGGGCCTGGCCCTGCGGGCCACGGTCGGCCGGGCCGGCGCGCCCCCGCTGCGGCTGGTGCTGCTGGGCGACTCGTCGGCCCTCGGCGTCGGCGTCGACCGGCTCGACCACACCATCGGCGGGCAGTTGGCCAACCTGCTCGCCGACGGCCCCACCGGCCGGCAGGTGCACCTGTCCAGCGTCGGCGTCTCCGGCTCCCGCTCGACCGACCTGGCCACCCAGGTTGCCCGGGCGTTGCTCGGCGACCGCCCCGACGTGGCGGTGATCCTGATCGGCGCCAACGACGCCACCACGTTGCGCCGGCCCGGCGACGCCGCCGCGTACCTCGGCTCGGCCGTGCACCGGCTGCGCGAGGCGCGGGTCGAGGTCGTCGTCGGCACCTGCCCCGACCTCGGCGCGGTCCGGGCGATCGCGCCGCCCCTGCGGCATGTGGTCGGCTGGTCCGGGCGGCGCGTCGCCCGGGCGCAGACCGCCGCGGTGCTCGACGCGGGCGGCACCGTGGTCGACCTGGGCACCGAGACCGGGCCGGTCTTCCGCGCCGACGCCGGGACCCTCTGCCACGACGGCTTCCACCCCTCCGCCGACGGCTACCGGGTGTGGGCGCACGCGTTGCTGCCCGCGGTGGCCGCCGCCGCGGCGGTCGCCCAACGGCATTGACCACGGAGTACGCCCCACCCTGCCGCGCCCGCCGCGCGGGCCCCGCCGCGCCCGCCGCGCGCGCCGCGCCCGCCGGGCGCGCCCGCCCCGCTGCGCGGGCAAGATCGCGCTCGATCCCTGATGTAGTGGCATCGAGGGACGACGGAGGCCACTACTTCCGGGATCGAGCGTGATCATCGACGTCTCGGGGTGACATTTCCCGCCGGCGGCGCGTCTTCCGGGCGATGTTACCGGCGGGTTAACGTTGGTTCATGCCGACCGAGTCGTCCCGCGACGCCGTCATCGTCGCCACCGCCCGCTCCCCCATCGGCCGGGCGCACAAGGGGTCCCTGCGCGACGTCCGCCCGGACGATCTCGCCGCGACCATCGTGCGGGCCGCCCTCGACAAGATCCCGCAGCTCGACCCGACGGAGATCGACGACCTCTACCTGGGTTGTGGCCTGCCCGGTGGCGAGCAGGGCTTCAACATGGCCCGGGTGGTCGCCACCCTGATGGGCCTCGACGGTCTGCCGGGTGCCACGCTGACCCGCTACTGCGCCTCGTCGTTGCAGACCACCCGGATGGCCATGCACGCGATCCGGGCCGGCGAGGGCGACGTGTTCGTCTCCGCCGGTGTGGAGACCGTCTCGCGGTACGCCCGGGGCAACTCCGACGGTCTGCCCCCGGAGGCGCAGGCGCTGGTCGGCGGCGGCTGGGAGAACCCGCGCTTCGCCGCCGCCCGCGAGCGGTCCGCCCGCCGGGCGCAGGGTGGGGCCGAGGTGTGGTCCGACCCGCGGGAGGCCGGCGAGCTGCCGGACATCTACCTGACCATGGGCCAGACCGCCGAGAACCTGGCCCAGGCGTACGACGTGAGCCGCGCCGACATGGACGAGTTCGGCGTACGCAGCCAGAACCTCGCCGAGAAGGCGATCGCCGACGGCTTCTGGGCCCGGGAGATCACCCCGGTCACCACGCCGGACGGCACCGTGGTCGGCACCGACGACGGCCCGCGGGCCGGGGTGACCCTGGAGGGGGTCGCCGGGCTCAAGCCGGTGTTCCGTCCGGACGGCCGGATCACCGCCGGCAACTGCTGCCCGCTCAACGACGGGGCCGCCGCCGTGGTGGTGATGAGCGCCCAGCGGGCCCGTGACCTGGGCCTGACCCCGCTGGCCCGGATCGTCTCCACCGGCGTGACCGCGCTCTCCCCGGAGATCATGGGCCTCGGCCCGGTCGAGGCCTCCAAGCAGGCGCTCAAGCGGGCCGGCATGACCATCGACGACGTGGATCTCGTGGAGATCAACGAGGCGTTCGCCGCCCAGGTGATCCCCTCCTACCGGCAGCTCGGCATCCCGGAGGAGAAGCTGAACGTGATGGGCGGGGCGATCGCGATCGGCCACCCCTTCGGCATGACCGGCGCCCGGATCACCGGCACCCTGCTCAACGCCCTCGACTGGCACGACAAGACCATCGGTCTGGAGACCATGTGCGTCGGCGGCGGTCAGGGCATGGCCATGGTGCTCGAGCGGCTGAGCTGACACCCGTACGACGGCCCGCCCACCCGGCACCGGGTCGGCGGGCCGTCGCGTACCCGGACCGGGGTCGGTCAGAGCGCCGTGCGGGTGGCGGTGACCTCGGCGGTGGCCCGGGCCAGCACCTCGGCGGACGGGCCGGCCGCCATCAGGTCGGCGGCGATCACCCGGAGCTGGTCGGGCAGGGCGAGGTCGTTGTCGAGCCGGGGAACGGTACGGCGTGGTTGGCCCTCGGCGTCGGCGGCCAGGTTGGCGATCTCCTGGACCAGCCGGTGCACCAGATCCGCCCGCGACACGTTCCCGGTCGCGGCGGGCGCCGCCCACCGCGGCTGCTGCCAGTGCCCCACCTGCCGCACGAGCAGCTCCACCGCCCGCCCGAGTTCCCCGCCCCACCCCAACCCCACCCCCGCAGTCTACGGATCCACCCCCCCAACTGCGTTGATCATGGGGTTGACGGGTGGATTCGTGATCAACTCGCCCGTCAACCCCATGATCAACACGGGTGCGGGTGGAGTGGGACGGGACGGCGCCCGTCCCCTGGGTGGGGCCGGGCGCCGCTTGGGATGGGTGCTGTCGGGGACTTGTCAGTCGTCGCCCTGGAAGTAGCTCAGCAGGCGCAGGATCTCGATGTAGAGCCAGACCAGGCTGACCAGGATGCCGAAGGCGGCGACCCAGGAGTAGCGCTGCGGCAGCCCCATCCGGACCCCGTCCTCGACCTCCTTGAAGCTGAGCACGAAGCTCAGCGAGGCCACCACGATGCAGACCAGGCTGAAACCGATGGCCAGCGGGCTGCCGTCGCGCAGACCGGTGTTGACGCCGAACAGTGCCAGCACCAGGTTGATCAGCATGACGGCGAACAGGCCCGCCATCACGGCGATCATGCCCTTGACGAACGCCGGCGTGGCCCGGATGACCTTCGCCCGGTAGAGCACCGCCATCAGGAAGAACACGCCGAACGTGGCGGTCACCGCCTGGAGCACGATGCCGTCGTAGAGCGACTCGAAGAACTTGCTGACCATGCCGACGAAGACGCCCTCGACGACGGCGTACGCGACGACCAGCGCCGGGTTCGCCATCCGGGAGAACGAGATGATCAGGCCGAGCACCAGACCGACCACCGCCGCGCCGATCCAGGCCGCGCCGAGCAGCGCGTCCGGGACCAGGACCCAGGCGGCCGCGGCGGAGATGCCGAGGATGCCGAGGAGAGTGACCGTCTTGACCACCACGTCGTCGACCGACATGGTGTTGACGGCCGGCGGAGCAGCCGGGTAGCCGGCCTCCGTCGGGTACTGCTGGGGGTAGCCGGGCTGTCCGTACGGCCCGGTCGGGGCGTACCCGGCGGAGCGCTCCCGCTCGGCCGCCTGGCCGAGCCGGGCGAGCACCGGGTTCGAAGTCTTCACTGTCAGGCCTCCCTCAGGGGGTCATTGCACGTCACGTGCAGGTCAAGAGTAGACGGCGAAGCCACGTCCGTGGAGATCACCAGGCGGAAAGCGGTGGTGCCCGGGGCGGGGGTCGAACCCGCACGCCTTGCGGCAGCCGCTTTTAAGGCGGCCGTGTCTGCCGTTCCACCACCCGGGCGGGTGAGGCGCACGCACGGTGCAGTGCCACCGTAGCGGGTCGGCCGTGACCCGGCGTACCCCGTGGCGGTGCCGGCACTAGGGTCGATGCCGTGAGCAGCGCAGCCCCCACGGCCCCCGACGCCGCCTCTGACCAGGACGTACGCCGCACCGCCCGATCACCTCGGCGCTGGTCGAGCGGGCTGCGGGTCGCCGGGACGCGAACCCGGCAGGCGGCGACGCGGGCTCGGGCCGATCTGGCGGTGGCCCTGCTCTTCGTGGCGGTGGCCGGCTGGCTCACCGGCGGCCTGTGGCCCGACCCGGGTAGCCGGACGATGGCCCTCAACCCGGCCGACCAGGCCCTCTACGAGTGGTTCCTGGCGGTCGACGCGCGGGCCCTGCTCGGCGACTTCGACCTGCTCAGCGACCGGCTCAACGCCCCGGACGGGGTGAACCTGATGGCGAACACCACCGTCATCGCCCTCGGTGTCCTCTTCGCCCCGGTCACCCTGGCCTTCGGTGCGCCGGTGACCTTCGCGCTGCTGGCCGCCGGCAACCTGGTCGGGACGGCGGTCGCCTGGTACCTGCTGTTCACCCGGACGCTGGGCGCCCGCCGGCTCGCCGCCGCGCTGGGCGCCGGGCTGTGCGGCTTTGGGCCGGGAATGGTCTCGCAGACCAACAGCCACCTGCACATGACCGCGCAGTGGCTGGTCCCGGTGATCGTCTGGCTGGTCGTCCGGATGCTGCGCGCCGCCGACCCCACGCGTACGCCGGCCGGGATGCCGGACCGCCGGCGGCTGCTCAGCTCGGCGGTGGGCCTGGCCGCCGCGGTCAGCGCCCAGGTCTTCGTCGGCGAGGAGGTGCTCTTCCTGACGTTCGTCACCCTGCTGGTGATGGCCGTCACGTACGCCGTGGTGGACCGGGACCTGGTGCGGCGCGCCCTGCCCGGCTTCGCCGGCGGGCTGCTGACCGCCGCCGGGTTGGCCCTGCTGGTCGTCGGCTGGCCGCTGTGGTTCCAGTTCCTCGGGCCGCAGGGCGTCGCCGAGGGCCTGTTCAGTCCGCGCTACTTCTCGGCGGACCTGCGCAGCTGGTGGACGGTGTCGCCGCTGTCCGTGGCCGGCGGTGACGAGGCGGCCCGGCTGACCACCGGCCCGGCCGAGTACAACACCTTCCTCGGCTGGCCGCTGCTCCTGGTCACCGTCGCAGGCGCGGTGTGGCTGGGCCGCCGGCCGCTGGCGGTCGCCTGCCTGGTCGCCGCGGTGACGATGGGCGCGCTGTCGCTCGGTCCCCGGCTCGTGGTGGACGGGGAGCGCACCGGGGTGCCCGGACCGTACGCGCTGCTGGCGGGCCTGCCGGTGGTGGACGGCGCGCTGCCGATGCGGTTCGCGCTGGCGGTGCTCCCGTTGGCCGGCACCCTTCTGGTGCTGGCCGTCGACCGGGCGGCGGCGGGCACCGGCCCGGTACGGCGGCTGGTGCCGGCGGCGGTCGGCGCGGCGCTGCTGCCGTTGTTCCCGATGCCGCTGCCCACCGCCGAGCGCCCGCCGCTGCCGGAGTTCGTCACCGGCGGGCACTGGCGGCAGTGCGTGCCGCCGGGCGGGGTGCTGGTGCCGGTGCCACCGGCCACGCCGAGCGATCCCTGGCCGATGCGGTGGGCGACCGCGGCCGACGCCGGGTTCGGAATGCCGGAGGGATTCTTCATCGGCCCGTACGGGCGGAACGGCTCGCCGACCATGGGCACGTCCAAGCAGCCCACCTCGGTCCTGCTGGCCGACATCGCCAAGCGGGGCCTGCGCCCGGTCGTCGGGGAGGAGCAGCGGCGCCAGGCGGCGGCGGACGCCGACTTCTGGGGCGCGTCCTGCGTGGCACTGGCGGAGGACACCCCGTACGCGGACAGCCTGCGGGCCACCCTGGAGCAGCTCTACGGCCCGTCGACCCGGATCGCCGACGCCTGGATCTGGCGGGTCTGAGACCGCGTCCGGGCGTTAAGAAGGGGCCCCTCCTCTACCGCAAACGTTAGGAAGGGGCCCCTGCTTACACCTTTTACACCCGGGTTGCGCCGACCGGCTGGGAGGCCTCGACGAACTCCTCGCGCGGGTCGTGCAGCTGCCCGAGGGCGACCACCTCGCGCTTGAGGAAGAACGCCAGGGACCAGTCGACCACCACCCGGACCTTCCGGTTGAACGACGGGATCCGGCTCATGTGGTAGGTCCGGTGCATGAACCACGCCGGCCAGCCGGTCATCTTGATCCCGTAGACCTGCGCGACGCCCTTGTGCAGGCCGAGGCTGGCGACGCTGCCGGCGTGCTTGTGCTTGTAGTCCACCGGCTCACGGCCACGGATGACGTTGACGATGTTGTCGGCCATCCGGGCGGCCTGCCGCACCGCGTGCTGCGCGCTCGGCGAGCAGTAGTTGCCCGGCTCCTTGGTCAGGTCCGGCACGGCCGCGCAGTCACCGGCACTCCACGCGCCGTCCAACACCCGGTCGCCGTCGACGACCTGGAGGGTGGGCAGGCAGGTGACCCGGCGGCGCTCGTCGCGCGGGAAGTCGGTCGCGTCGAGCATCGGCGAGGGCTTGACGCCCGCCGTCCAGACGATGGTGTCGGAGGAGAAGCTGTCACCGTCGGAGAGCTTCACCACCCCGTCGACGCAGGACTCCAGCCGGGTGTCCAGCCGGATGTCCATGTTCCGCTTGAGCAGCTGCTGCACCGTGTAGGCACCCATGTCCCGGTCGACCTCGGGCAGCACCCGCTGGGTCGCCTCGACCAGCACCCAGCGCATGTCCTCCGGCTGGAGCTCCGGGTAGTACTTCAGCGCGTCCCGGGCCATGTCCTCCATCTCGGCGAGCGCCTCGATGCCGGCGTAGCCACCGCCGACGAAGGTGAACGTCAGCGCCGAGCGCCGGACCCGCGGGTCGG
The DNA here is from genome assembly GCF_003626595.1 of Micromonospora endolithica. Lineage (GTDB taxonomy): Bacteria > Actinomycetota > Actinomycetes > Mycobacteriales > Micromonosporaceae > Micromonospora > Micromonospora endolithica. The sequence goes on from NZ_RBAK01000008.1 coordinate 72,463, forward strand.
CGGTGGCCGCCGCCACATCGAGCCGGTCCAGCACGTGGTTACGGAGGTAGATCGCCTCGCCGATGGTCTTGAACCCGATGCCGTGCTCGTGCAGGCCGGGGATCGGCAGCGTCCGGGACACCGAACCGGGGGCGACGACCACGTGGTCGTACGGGATCTCCCGGGCGGGGCCGCTGATCGGCTGCACCACCGCGGTCTTGCGGTCGTGGTCGATCCGCTTCACCGCCCCCGCCACGACCTTGCACTTGCGCAACTCGCGACGCAGCGGCACCACGGAATGCCGCGGCGAGATGTTGCCGGCCGCGGCCTCGGGCAGGAACGGCTGGTAGGTCATGTGGGGCTGGGGGTCGACCACGATGACCTCAGCCTCACGGGAGCTGAGCTTCTTCGACAGGCGCAGGGCCGCGTAGAGACCGACGTGCCCGGCACCCACCACAAGGATCCGCTTCGGGTTCACGTCATCTATCTTTCCCCGGCCGGCTCCGCTAATCCCGCGCGCGGCCCCCATCTGTGACGGAGCACAACCCCTGTGAGCTGGGTAACTCTCCTGTCCGACGGTTCACCTGCGGCGCAGCAGCCACCCCAGCAACGCGGTCACCAGAGCCGCCACCAGAAGCCCCGCCAGGGTCGCCACCTGGAAACCCTCGCCCCCGCCGAGGGCCGCCAGCTCCACCAGCAGGACGCCGAGAACCGAGGCGGCGAGCACCACGGCGCCCGCCCGGACCAGCCAGCGGACGACCACCTCCGGGTCCACCACCGCGTCGTACGGCAGGACGGCGGCCAGCGCACAGAGGGTGTGCGTGACGTAGAGCACCGCCGCCACCGCGAGCAGCCGCCACAGCGCGATCGGCCGGCCGTACCCGTCGGTGGCGAGCAACCACCCGCCGACGGTGACCAGCGCCGCGAACGTCGGCCAGACCCGGCGCGGACTCAGCGCGGGCAGCAACGCCACCAGCAGCAGGCCGCCGAGAGCTCGGCCGAGGAAGACCTCCGCCGGGTACGCGAGCACCAGCCCGACCAGCACCCCGAGGAAGATCCCGGCCCGCACCAGCAGCACGGTGGGGCTGACCCGGACCAGCGCGGTCCGCGCGTCCCGCAGCCGCGACGTGACAGCCCTCACCGTGCCGGCCTTTCGTTCGCGACCGCGGGACTCCGCTCCGCCGCGTTCCTCGCGCTCACCGGCCACCGACCCGGGGGGCGAGGGCCAGCCGGGCCACGTCCCGCAGCACCTGGTCGAGACTGCCGGCACCGGCCCAGCGGACCACCGGCACCCCGTGCTCGCGCAACTGGTCGATCATCGTGTCCCGGTCCAGCCGCCACAGCCGGTAGGCGACCTCGGCCCACCCCCGGTCCTTCGGCGACGGAAGGTCGGCGGGCAGGGTGTCCACCGCCACCACGAACCGTCCGGAGCGGGCCAGCCCGGCCAGCATCTGCGCGGACCGCTCGTCCAGCAGCGGGGTGAGGACCACCACCAGCGCGTCGGCGGAGAGCAGCTGTGGGCCGAAGAGATGGTCGTACGACTGCTGCGGCGCGGACTCGGCGCGCACGTCGAGCAGCCACTCCAGCACGGTCAGGTACTGCCGGCGGCCGGTGGCCGGGCGGAGCCGACGGGCGGCCGGGCCGTGCTCCAGCAGGGCCACCCGGTCGCCCCGGTACAGGTAGTGCTCGGCGATGGCGGCGGCGGCCCGGACGGTCGTGTCCAGCACCGAGGCCGCTCCCTGCACCCCGCCGGACCGGCCCGCCTCGGCCAGCACGTCGAGCAGGACCACCACCTCGGCGTCCCGGTCGGACAGGGTGGCCGCCACGTGCAACTGCCGCGCCCGCAGCGACACCCGCCAGTCGATGCGGCGCAGCCGGTCGCCGGGTGCGAAGACGCGTACGCCGGCCAGTTCGCCGCCCTCGCCGGGGCGGCGCGAGTGGTGCGCGCCGACCAGGCCGGCCGCACGGGGCATCGCCTCCACCGCCTCGAACGGCTCGGTCACCGGGTACACCCGCACCCGGGCCGGTTCGGCGATGACCGCGCGGGACACCAGCAGGCCCTGCGCGGCGGCCACCCGGGCGCCGGCCGGACCGATCGGGTGCCGGCCCCAGCGCAGGGCGCGTCCCTGCAGGGTCAGGTCCACGGCGGTGTCCCGGGGGACGCCGGTCACGAAGGGACGGTCGGCCGGCGACGCCGCGTCGGAGAGGTGGGTCGCCCCGCCGATCGTGCTCCGTTCGATCCGCAGCCAGGACGACACCCGGGCGCGGGCCACCGCCACGTCGTAGTCGACCAGGTCCGGGTTGCCGACGCTGACCGTGGCGGTCAGTTCGCCGCCCTCCACCAGGTGCTCCTCGTCCTGGCTGATCCACACCTGCGGCAGGGCGACCGGCCGGCGGCGCAGCGCGTACGCGGTGCCCAGCGCGAGGGGCGCGGCGAGCACGATCAGGTCGACCCGGCCCAGCAGCACCCCGGCGACCAGGAGCAGACCGGTCAGCAGCACGGCACGGCCCAGCGCCCGGGTCGGCGTCCAACCGGTCGCCGGCTCCGGGTCCGACACCTCGCTCCGGGCGGGTCCGGTGGCCGTGACCATCAGCGTCCGGGCCGGCCGGCCGCGTAGCTGGGCAGCGCGCCGCTGGCCGGGGCCGGCGTGCCCTCCAGCACCTCACCGACCACGAAGGACGGATCGACCCGGCGCAGCCACATCTCCGGCCGCAGCGTGATGCGGTGCGCCAGCGCGGGCACCGCCACCTCCTTCACGTCCTCCGGCACCACGTAGTCCCGACCGGCCATCACCGCGCGGACGCGGGACAGCAGCAGCAGCGCCAGCGAGCCACGCGGCGACGCGCCGACCAGCACCGACGGGTGCTCACGGGTGGCCGCGGTCAGCGACACCATGTAGTGGCCGACGGAATCCTCGACCACCACGTCCTCCAGCGCCGACTGCATCGCCCGCAGGGTGGCGGCGTCGACGACCGGTTTGATCTCCGCCTCCTCGCGGCGGCGGGCCATCCGCCGGCGCAGCACCTCCCACTCCTCGTCGTGCCGGGGATAGCCGAAGGAGACCCGCAGCAGGAACCGGTCGAGCTGCGCCTCGGGCAGCGGGTAGGTGCCCTCGTACTCGATCGGGTTGGCGGTGGCGAGCACGTGGAACGGCTCGTCCAGGCGGTAGGTGACGCCCTCCACCGACACCTGCTTCTCCTGCATGGCCTCCAGCAGGGCGGACTGCGTCTTCGGCGGGGTCCGGTTGATCTCGTCGGCCAGCAGCAGGTTGGTGAAGACCGGGCCGGCGCGGAACGAGAAGTCGCCGGTGCGTTGGTCGTACAGGAAGGAACCGGTGACGTCGGCGGGGAGCAGGTCGGGAGTGAACTGGAGCCGGCGGAAGTCCAGCCCGAGCGCCTGCGCGAACGAGCGCGCGGTGAGCGTCTTGCCCAGGCCGGGCAGGTCCTCCAGCAGCACGTGCCCGCCGGCCAGGATCCCGGCCAGCACCAGCTCCAGCGCGTCCCGCTTGCCGACGACGACCTGGCCTACCGCGTCCAGCACCGCCCGCGCGAGGTGGCCGACCTCGGTGGCGGGGATGCTGCGGTCCACGTCGTTCATGTCTTCTCCAGTTCGGCGACGATCGCCGCGAGGTCGCGCGGCGACGGGGTGCGACGGGGCGGTGTTTCCAGGAAGGTCCAGAGCCGCTCGCCCAGCAGGGCGCGGGCCCGGGCCGGGTCCGATTCGCGGGTGACGCCGTGCCGCAGCCGCAGGCGTTCGTCGGCGAGGTCACCGATCCGGGGCAGCACCACCTGCGTGAAGCGTTCCGGGCGGTTGGCCGACCAGTCCAGCGGCACCTCCCACCCGTTGATGGCGGTCCGCACCGCGTCCCGGGGAGCCGGGACGTCGCCGTCGAACGTGCGGGAGCCGGCGCGGGGCGGCGGCGGGGGCGCCAGGCCGGCGGTCACCCGCCGGACCGCGAGCACCGCGAGCACCGCGGCCACCAGCACCACCAGCGGCACCCGCAACCCGACCGCGCGCAGGCCGGCGACCAGGACGACCACCATGGCCGCCGTGACGACGAGCGTACGCAGCACCCGCCGGAGGCGTCCGCCACGTGGACGCTCGACCGGGCCGGAGCCCTCCTCCGACGAGCTGAGCAGATCGTCGATGCTGGTGCTGCTCACGCCGTCACCTCACTCACGGCACCACCTCGCCGGCTCCGGCCACCACGGCGGCCAGTTCACCGCGTAACCGGCGCAGGGCGGCGCGGGCCTGGTCGCGGGTGCGTTCGTCGACCGGCCGGGTGGCGTACCGGGCCTCCCGGTAGACGTGGGCGAACTCGCCGAGCACGTCGGCGCTCGCGATTGCCGGGACGCCGGTGGCCGGGTCGCCGCGCAGCAGGCGGGTGACCAGGTCGGTCGGCGTGTCACCGGGCAGCCGGGACAGGCCCGCGCCGGCGGCGGCCTCCTCCAGCCGTACCCAGCAGGCGATCACCGCGGTGCGCGGGTCGGTGTCGGCGTCGTCCAGGTCGACCAGGCCGGCGTCGAGGGCGGCGACCACCTCGCGGGCGGTGCCCTCGGCGTCGCGGCGGGGCCGGCCGGCCGGCAGCTTGCGGGTGGTGCGGCGGACCGCGCCGCGGACCAGCGTCCAGAGCAGCCAGCCGAACACGCCCAGCACGGCCAGGCCGAGCAGCCCGAGCGCGACCACGACGATCCACCTCGGAACGGAGGCCCCGGTCGACGCCGTCGTGTCGCGCGGTTCCACCGGGATCGACGGGACCGGTTCGGCGGTCGGGTACTCCGGAACGAACGGCACGTTCTCCGCCGCCGGCGGGATCCGGCTGGCCCCGATCGAGGAGTGGGCGGCGGCCACGGTGAGGCCGGCCAGCAGGAGCGCCACCGCCGCCACCGGCCACCACCTGCGCAGCGCGTTGAGGTCCGTCATCGCCACCGCCCCGCAGCCTCAGTCCACCCCGGCCAACCGCTTCGCCCGGGCGAACACATCGTCCAGCATCCCTGGTGTGAGCCGCCCGGTGAAGGTGTTCTGCTGGCTCACGTGGTAGCAGCCGAGGAGTTCCGGTGCGGCCGTTCCGGACCAGTGTGCCCCATGACCGAACGCGGGTCGCGGGCTGGGCGGACGCACGCCGTACACGTCGCGGAGCACCGGCCACCAGGCGGCCCAGGCGAAGGCACCCAGCGCGACCACGACGCGCAGGGTGGGCCGGATCAGCGCGACCTCGCGGTGCACCCACGGTGCGCAGGTGTCGCGCTCGGTCGGGGTGGGCTTGTTGTCCGGCGGCGCACAGCGCACCGCGGCGAAGATGCGGGTGTGCCGCAAAGCCAGTCCGTCGTCGGCGGCCACGCTGGTGGGCTGGTTGGCCAGGCCGGCACGGTGCAGCGCGGCGAACAGGACGTCGCCGGAGCGGTCACCGGTGAAGACCCGGCCGGTGCGGTTACCGCCGTGCGCGGCCGGCGCCAGCCCCAGGACGGCGATCCGGGCCTCCGTCGCCGGCACCGCGGCCGGCGGGCCGGACCCGCCCCGGCCGGTGCGGTTGTCCGGTGCGCCGAAGCCGGGCACCGGTCGCCCCCAGTACTCCTGGTCCCGGAAGGCGGCCCGCCGGGTCCGCGCGACCTCCTCCCGCCAGGAGACCAGCCGGGGGCAGGCGAAGCACTCCGCGACCCCGGCGTCGAGGTCGGCCAGGTCGGTCGCCCGCGCGGCGCGGGCGACGACCTCGCCGGGGGTACGCGGCTCAGCCAAGCTTGGCCCGGAAGAGTTCGAGGGTGCGCGCCCAGGCGGTCGCGGCGGCCCGCTGGTCGTAGTTCTCCGGCCGGTCCTCGTTGAAGAACGCGTGCGCGGTGCCCGGGTAGTCGTAGGTCTGGCAGGTGCCACCGGCGGCCTCGATGGCCCGGCGGGCGCCCTGCACGCCGTCGTCGGCGGAGAGGCCGTCGGCCTCCGAGCAGTGGATGACCGCGGCCTTGCCCGCGTAGTCGTCCCACTCCGCGCGCATGCCGTCCCACGGCAGCCTCGGGTAGAACGCGGCGGTGGCCACGATCCGCTCCGAGCGGGTGGCCGCCCAGAGGGCCAGGCTGGCGCCCGCGCAGAAGCCGGCCGCGCCGACCTTGCCGGTGACCTCGGTACGCCCGGCGAGGTAGTCGGCGGCGGCGGCGATGTCCGCCGCGGCCTCGTCCATCTGCGCGGCGTTCAGCATCTGCCGGGGCTCGTCGGGCTTGACCGCCGGGCCGCGCCGGAAGTCCGGGGCGAGTGCGACGAAACCGGCGTCGGCGAACCGGTCCACGACCGACCGGACGTGCGGCACCAGGCCCCACCAGTCCTGGATGACGATGACCGCCGGGCTGGCCGCACCGCCGGAGGGTATCGCGAGATACCCCTCGCCCGTACCTCCGGTACCGGGGTACCTCACCATCTCGCCCATCGGCCCGTCCTCCTAGCGGTCAGTCAACGTTGGCTGGTCGCCCAGTGGTCCTACGTGCCGGTAGCCTGCCACGCCGCACCCGCGCCGGGAAGACACGCAAGTAGTGGCATTCACCTCCTGTTCGCGTAAGGAAGGGCCCCTCCTTAACGCCTGGCGTAGAGGAAGGGCCCCTTCTTAACAATCGACGGCCGAGCGGATCAGGCCTTCTTGGTCAGGCAGAGCACGTAGCCGGTCTTGCCCGGCTCGATGCTGGAGAAGACGTAACCCTCCTCGCCCTCCTTGAAGAACTGCTCGCACGCGTCGCCGGCACGAGCCTGGGCGGCGGTCTGCCCGTCGGCGCGGCCGACCACCGTGAACGCCGCCTCGGTGGAGGTGCACTCGACGACCTTGGCGCCGTCGACCTTCTCCTCCTGTGCGCCGGTCACCTCGGGCAGCTCGGCGATGCAGTCGCCGGACTTGGCCTCGGCGGTCTCGTCCTTGTTCAGGAAGTTGCCGATCGCCGAGCCGACACCGAACTTCAGGCCGGCGATGACGAGGAACGCGACGATCGCGCCGATGATGCCCAGCGCCTTGCGACCGCCGGTCTTCTTCGCCGGCGGCTCGGCCGGTGGCGGCGGCTGGACGCCGGGCTCGGGCGGCGCGGCGTTCGGCGCGGGGGGCGGTGCGACCTGCTCTGACACGGGTTTTCCTTCCGAGGGGTTGGTGAGCAGACGACACCGTAACGATCAACTGCGGCTGACACCGCCCCGTCAACCTCATCCGTTCAGCCATTTCCCAGGAACGAGATGTAAGGAAGGGCCCCCTGTTAACGCCTGGTGTAGAGGAAGGGGCCCTTCCTAACACTCAGGACACACGGGGCGCGGGCGTCGTGGGCGACGGCGTGGCCGTCGGCGACGGGGTCGCGGTGGGCGACGGGGTGGCGGTGGGCGACTGGGTGGCGGTGGGCGACGGGGTGGCGGGCGGGATGGACAGCGGCGGCAGCGCGGGCGCCGCCGGCGGGACGGACGCCGGTGGGCCGGGCGCGAAGGGCGCCGAGTCCGGGCAGTACGGATACGGCCGCAGCCGCGGGTTGCCCGGGACGGTGAGGTCCCGGGGATCGCGGCACTCCGGGTGGCCGAGCCGGATCGGGTCGCCGTTCTGGTCGAAGAGCCGCGCGTCGCGTACCAGCCGGCCCTCGCTGTCGTACACGAAGACGTCGCGGACGTGGTCGTAACGGCCGTCGACCGCGATCGACTCGTAGTCGAAGTCGTAGCCGGCTCGATCCTCCATGTCCGCCAGCCCGATCAGCGCGAACACGACCAGGGCCACGTTCCCGATCTGGAGTGCCTGCCGTGGCCAGCCGCGCAACCCGTCACTGCGACGCCCCCACCAGACCGAGGCCAACACGAGGCCGACCAGCATGAGCAGGCCGGTGAGGAGGTCGCCACCGAAGCGGGGAAGCAGACCGAACGAGCCGCCCGTGCTCACGGTGGTGACGACCATCGCCGCCAGGTAGGCGCGCAGGACCCACCAACCCGGGCGCAGCAGGCGGAGGAACTCGCTCACCGTGGGATACCCGAGAGGTGGGCCGAGTTGACGGTCCAGGGCGCTGATCTGGTCGCGGGCTCGGCGCGCCGTCCCGGTCAGGCGGTGCAGGCGCCCCCTCCGGATGGTGCCGACGCCGGCGGCGGTGCGCAGTTCGAGGGCGTACGCCTCGGGCGCGCCGAGCCGGTCGGTGAGCGACCCGTCGGTCTCGGCGGCGACCTCCCGGAGGTGTTCCGGCAGGTCCTCGGTCAACTCGTCGCGGACCTCCGGCGGCAGGTCGGCCAGAGCGGCGCGAACCCGGTCGACGTATTCCGTGATCTCCTGCTCCGTGACGGTCATGCCGCCATCCCCCGATCGTCGAGCAGCGTGTCCATGGTGGTGGCGAACGAGCGCCAGAGCTTGCCGGACCGGGTGAGCTGGTCGCGGCCGGCGGCGTTGAGTGAGTAGTACTTGCGGTGCGGCCCGGACTCGCTGGGCACGACGTAGGTGGTGAGCAGGCCGGCGGCGAAGAGGCGGCGCAGGGTGCCGTAGACCGAGGCGTCGCCGACCTCCTCCAGCCCGGCCTCGCGCAGCCGGCGCAGGATGTCGTAGCCGTAGCCGTCGGCGTCGCGGAGCACGGCGAGGACCGCGAGATCCAGTACGCCCTTCAGCAACTGTGTGGTGTCCACGCGATGCACAGTAGTGCGCAATGCGAAGTAGCGCCAGCGTTTCACCGAACCGGACGTGGCGGCGGTGGGCTTCAATGAAAAGGCCCTCCGGCGCCGACGCTGTCGCTGCACCTCCCGTCGCTGCACCTCCGGTCGATCAGGAAGGGCCACCGTGACCGACATCCGCCGACAGTTCTCGGAACTCTCCCGCAACGGCAAGACAGCCGTCCTGGCCTCCGCCACCGCCCTGCTGCTGGCGATCGGTACGACCTCCTGGGCCCTGGTCGCCTCCGACGACGACACCGTCGACGCGTACCTCGACCGGTCCGGCCTCGGCGAGAACCGGGTCGTCCTGCGGGTCGGCGTCTTCAAGGACGAACCGCTGCTCAGTTGGGCCGCCCCGGACAAGCGCGCCTCGACGTCCATCAAGGACCACGTCGGGTTCCAGATCGAGCTGATCCGGGAACTCGCGCACTACCTCGGCTTCACCGACGACCAGGTGCACCTGATCGAGACGCAGGTGCAGAACCGCAGCGTGGACCTCAACAACGACACGGTCGACGTGGTCGTGGCCACCTACTCGGTGACCCCGCAGCGGGAGGAGGTGGTCAACTTCGCCACGCCGTACCTGCTCAGCCAGCCGGAGCTGCTCACCAGGCCGGGACTCTTCGACGCCGACGACTCGGTCAGCATGCGCCGGATCGGCGACCTCGGCGCGAAGCTCTGCACGGTGGGCAGCTCCACCTCGGAGGACGCCCTCCGGGGCCGGGGCTTCAACCGCTTCGAGGGCGCGGCGACCAGCGAGGACTGCGTGGACGGCGTACTGGCCGGACGGTACGACGCCTTCATGCTCGACGAGGCGGTGCTCGCCGGTTACAAGGAGCGGCACGGCGCCAAGCTCGACCTGGTCGAGCTGGTCCTCGACCAGACCGAGGAGTACGGCATCGCGGTCGCCAACGACGACGAGCGGCTGCGCGTGGTGATCGGCAACTTCCTGCTGGACAGCTACGAGCGCGGCGAGAGCGGCGCATGGCAGAAGGCGTGGAACAGGACGCTGGCCAAGGTGCTCGGCGACCGGCGACAACCACAACCCCGGGAGTACGAGCGGCTGCGCGACTACCGGGACCGCTACCGGGCGGCCGGCGTCATCGGCCGGGCCGGCCAGCCGGGCACCGCGTCCGCACCGGACCAGCCGGTCCTGCCACCGGGCCGGGGCGCGGCCACCGTGGCCACCCGTCCGCGTCGCCGCACCCGCCGGTGAGCGCCCCGGACCGGCCGGCACCGGACCGGCCAGCCCCCGACCAGCCAGCTCCCGACCGGCCAGCCCCCGACCGGCCAGCTCCCGACCGGCCAGCTCCCGACCGGCCGGCACCGGACCGGCCAGCCCTCGACCGAGCGGCCCCCGACCGGGCGGTTCCGCCGCCGGCCGGGGACGCGGCTCTGCCACCGATCTCCGCGCGGCCGTTCGACCGGGAGGCGTTCTGGACGGTCGCGGTCGGCCTGCCCGCCCTGGTCTCGGTGCTGCGGCTGTGGGCCGAGGCGGGCGACCTGGAGACCACCCTGCTGCTGGTGGCCAACGTCGGACCGGTGAACCTACTCGCCAGCCTGGTGGTCACCGCCACCTGGCTGGTCTCGGCGGCGCTGGTCGCGGTCTTCACCGTCGGCGCGGTCACCCGTCGCGGGCGGCGCACCGGCACCGCCACGTTGACCTGGGGATCGCTGTTCGCCCAGCTCTCCTGGGCCGCGCCCCGCTGGCTGCGGATCATGGCGTTCGCGCTGGCCGCGCTCACCTGGCAACTGCTCTACCTGCCGCTGCTGCTGCTCGCGGCCTGCGCCGCGTTCGGCCTGCACCCGACCCGTCCGCGTCGCACCGGCTGGCTCCTCGCCGCCGCCGCCTACCTGGCGGTCTTCGGGCCGGTCGCGGTCTCGGCGACGATCCAGGGGTACGCGGTGCCGGCGCTGCTCGTGCTGGCCCCGCCGGTGCTGGTCGCGCTCGGTGCCACCCGCCCGATCCCGGCCGGCCTGGCCCGGCCGTTCTCCTCGGTGGCGCAGGTCACCGCCCTGGCCCTGGTGGTGCTGGCGGCGGCACCGGTCTTCACCGCGCCGGTGCTGCCCCGCGGCGTGGTCACCGTGACCGGCGAGGGCGACGAACCGCCGCAGCCCGTCCGGGGTCACGTGGTCGAGGTCAACGACACCACCACCGCCGTACTGCGCAGCAGCGGCGGCGTCGAGTTCATCCCCAACCGGCGGGTCGGCGACCGGGTCCTCTGCCCGGACGAGGGACGGGCCGCCCGCTACCGGCTGTTCGTGTTCGGCCTGCACATCGAGGACTCGGTGCTCTCCGGGGCGGGACGGTTGCGCCGGCCGTCGCCGGTGCTGGACCCGCGCTGCCGCCCGACCGTGCCGGAACGACCGATGGGCGTGCCGTTCACCGAACCCACGTCGTCCGCGTCGACGGACTGACCGGCGTCCACCGCGTCCTGATCGTGGTCGGCCCGTCGGGCCGTCCAGCCGACGAACCGCTCGAACAACTCCGCCGGAGACGGTCCCGGATCGGGGTTGAGGGCCATCAGGTCGGCGGTCGCGTCGAACAGGCAGGTCGCCATGTAGATCGACAGTCCGACGCGGTCCCGCCGGTACTCCATCAACAGCAACAACCGGGCCGGCTGGCACGGCCACGGCCCCGCGCACACCCGGCAACGCCAGAGCGGCCGCATCGCCAGGTGCGGCCGAATGACCCGCCGCTGACGATCGTGTACGGGCGAAACGTTCGAGGCTGCCATCCCCCCATAATGTCCGGCGCTGTTGTCAGTGTCAACAGACTGCGTAGTTGTCGCCGCCTAGCGACGCGTGCACTGCGATCGTCAACCCGTGGAGCTTGTCGGCGTGTCGGAGATTCGGGCGATGCTCGGAAACGTCTCGCGCCAGCGTGCGTCCGTGATCGCCAATCAGCGGAACTTCCCGGAGCCGATCGCCGTGTTGGCGATGGGCAAGGTCTGGCGGAAGTCGGACGTGGAGGCGTGGATCCGGGAGCACCGCCCCGAGTTGGCGACCGACTGAAGCCCGCCCCGGCACAGGTCCCCTCGATGTCCGTGAAGTCGGGCGGAAACCTGTCCCGGATACCCCGACATCAATGACGTCGAGTCGATCATGCGGCGGAACAGGTCTAGAGCAGGCTCCAGGCGATGCCGTCGAGGATGTCGTGCTCGGAGGCGACCACCGCGTCCATCCCGGCCCGCTCCATGATCACTCGGAGCACCAGCGCGCCCGCCCCGATCACGTCCGCCCGGCCGGGGTGCATCACCGGGATCGCCAGCCGCTGCTCACGGGTCTTCGCCAGCAGGTCGGCCGTCACGTCGGCCACCTGGTCGTACGGGACGCGGGCGTGGTGGATGCGCTCCGGGTCGTACTCCTGAAGGTCCTGGGCGATCGCGACGACGGTGGTGACCGACCCGGCCAGGCCGACCAGCGTGGCGGCCTCGCGGCCGGGGACGGCCGCCAGCGCGCGGTCCACCGCATCGGCGATGTCGGCCTGCGCGGCGGTGATCTCGGCCTGGCTCGGCGGGTCGCCGTGCAGGTGCCGCTCGGTCATCCGGACGCAGCCGATGTCCATCGAGATCGCCGCCTGGACACCGCCGGAGCGGGTGCCCACCACGAACTCGGTCGAGCCGCCGCCGATGTCGACGACCAGGTACGGCTCGCGGGCGTCGGCCGGCAGCCCGCGCACCGCGCCGGTGAAGGAGAGCCGCGCCTCCTCGTCGCCGGTCACCACCTCCGGGGCCACCCCCAGGGTCTGCTGCACCATGCCCCGGAAGTCGGCGGCGTTGGAAGCGTCCCGGGAGGCCGACGTGGCGCACATCCGGACCCGTTCGACGCCGAGCTTGCCGATCTCCTCCGCGTAGGAGGCGAGCGCCACCCGGGTCCGCTCGATGGCCTCGTCGGACAGCCGACCGGTCCGGTCCACGCCCTGACCGAGCCGGACGATCTCCATCCGGCGGCTCACGTCGGCCAGTGGGGCCCGCGGGCCGGCGTCGGCGTCGGGCAGGTCGGCCACCAGCAGGCGGATGGAGTTGGTGCCGCAGTCGATGGCGGCGACGCGCGTCGTCACGCGGCAACCCTACGGCAGGTGGGCCGGGCGCGGACCGGCCGGTGAAGGCGCGTCGACGGCGGTGGCGGGCACCTGGCCGAGCAGGTGCGCGCCGAGCGGCGTCAGCCGGTGCCCGACCGCCCCACCGCGCCGGTCGCTGGTGATCAGACCGGCCGCCCGCAACGCCGTGGCGTGCTCGGACGCCGAGGAGAGACTCACCCCCGCGGCGTCCGCCAGCGCGGTGGTGCTCAGCTCGCCGGACTCCGCCAGTCGGCGCAGCACCCCGGCCCGGGTGACGCCGAGGAGCCGGCCGAGGGCACCCGCGGTCGGGGCCGCGCCGTGGTGCGGCATCGGCACGGGATAGACCAGCAGGACCGGATGACCCGGCTCGACCAGCACCCGGGGCAGCGGACCGGCCAGCGGGGTGGGCAGCAGGAGCAGGCCGTGCCCGGTGCCGGTCAGCTCCCCGCTCCACCACGTCCGCACCTCCAGCACCGGGGGCCGCCAGCGGATCGCCGGGTGCAACCCCGCGAAGAGGCCGGCCAGCCCGCCCAGGGCCAGCCGCTGGGCGGCACCGGTCACCTGCTGCCGGTGCGCCGACGTCAGCTCCGACCAGTGCGGCTTCAGTACGGTCCCGAACCAGGTGTCCACGGCCTGCCCGAACAGGTCCAGCGCCTCCGGGTCGGCCGCCGCGAACCGACGCCGCAGCGGCGTCGCGGCGACGTCCGCGTACGCCGCGGTGACCTCGGCCCGGATCCGCCACGACGCGGTGGCGCGGATCGCCTCCAGACCGGCCGTCACCGACTCCGACCCGCCGAACGGGGTGAGGAAGTCCGGCAGCCGCCCCCGGGCGGGCAGCAGGTGTCGCAGCGTCGCGGTCGCCGCCCGTGCCTCGCCGCCCGCCCTGGCCGATGCCGCCCGCTCGGCCAGGCTCGGCACCAACACGGATCCGGTGGAGTCGCGCAGCGCCTGGCTGGCCATCATCGTCATGCCGACCGGGTGCAGCCGGTCGGCGAACCGCACCTGGCACAGGTCCGCCGACCCAAGCTCAAGGCGAAGCATGGCAACAGACTGCCGGTCTTCGGCCTGAACCGAAAGGCTTGATCGGTCACCGGCCGGGTTCCAGAGTGGAGCGGGGTCCACGAGGGGGGCGGGCGTGCGGCGGACGACGGTGGTGCTGGCGGGGTTGTCGGTGGCCATCGCGGTCGGGGCGTGCGGGGCACGGGGGCGTACCCCGGCCGAGCCCACGCCGTCTCCCTCGGCTCCGGTGGAACGTCCCGCCGCCGGCGAGCACCAGCTGAGCCTCACGCACGGCGGGGTGGAACGCACCTACCAGCTGTACGCGCCGGCCGGCTACGACCCGGCCCGGCCCACCGCGCTGGTGATCGCCCTGCACTTCTATCCCGGCAGCGGCAGCGGGATCCGCGAGATGGTGGGCCTGGACGCGGTGGCCGACCGGGAGAACGTCCTGGTCGCCTACCCGGACGGGCAGAACGGCGGGTTCAACGCGTTGATCTGTTGCGGCACCGGGGACGACGTCGGTTTCCTCCGGGCTCTCACCGAGCACCTGGTGAAGACGTGGCGGGCCGACCCCGACCGGGTCTACCTGACCGGTATCTCCAACGGCGGTGACATGAGCTTCCGGGCCGCCGTCGAGGCGGACGGGCTCTTCGCGGCGGTCGGCGTGGTCAGCGGTGGCTACAGCGGTCCCCGGACGGCACCGGAGGACTACGTACCCGACAGCCCGGTGTCGGTCATCACGTTCATCGGCGGTCAGGACCAGTACGCCGGGGCGTTCGCCGAGGGCGTACGGACCTGGCAGCGCCGACTCGGCTGCCGACCGAAGGCCGCCCCCCGGGTGCCGGGCCCGCAGCGGATCAGCCGGACCGACGCGACGTGCGCCGACGGCAGCGACGTCACCGTCTACACCCTGCCGGAGATGGGGCACCGCTGGCCCGGCGCGCGCAGCGGCCAGCTCGCCGACGCCGACGCGGGGCTCGTCGCGACCGAACTGATCTGGGACTTCTTCGCCGCCCACCCACGCCGGGCCCGGTGACGGCGCGCTACAGGCGCAGCAGCATGCGGGTGTTGCCCAGGGTGTTCGGCTTGACCCGTTCCAGGTCCAGGAACTCGGCGACACCCTCGTCGTACGAGCGCAGCAACTGCTCGTACACCGGCTGCGGCACCGGCGCGGCGTCGATCTCGCGGAAGCCGAACGACGCGAAGAACCGGGTCTCGAAGGTGAGCACGAAGATCCGCGCCACACCCAGCTCCCGGGCCACGTCGATCAGCTCGCCGACGATCCGGTGCCCGATCTTCCGGCCCCGGCAGACCGGGTCCACCGCCACCGTACGGATCTCGGCCAGGTCCTCCCACATCACGTGCAGCGCACCGCAGCCCACCACGGCACCGTCGCCGGTCACCGCGACCCGGAACTCCTGCACGTCCTCGTAGAGGGTGACCGTCGCCTTGCTGAGCAACCGCCGGTCGTCGGTGTAGGTGTCCACCAGCCGCCGGATCCCCCGTACGTCGGAGGTCCGCGCCCGCCGCACCGCGATCTCGTCGGGCCCGACCATGGTCACTCGTCCGCCGGCACGTCCACGCACGGCCCGGCGGCCCACCACGGCTCCACCACGTCCAGCACCTCGTCGCCGAACGGGTTCACCCCCGGCCCGGCGCCCAGCGCGTGCCCCAGGTGCACGTGCAGGCACTTCACCCGGCCCGGCATGCCGCCGGCCGAGACGCCGGCGATCTCCGGCACCTGCCCGATCGCCTCGCGGCGGGCCAGGTAGTCCTCGTGCGCCGCCCGGTAGTGGGCCGCCAGCTCCGGGTCCTCGGCGAGCCGGTCGGCCATCTCCTTCATCAGCCCGGCCGACTCCAGCCGGCTGCACGCCGCGGTCGCCCGCGGGCAGGTCAGGTAGAACAACGTCGGGAAGGGCGTGCCGTCGGCCAGGCGCGGGGTCGTCTCCACCACGTCGGGCAGGCCGCAGGGGCAACGGTGGGCCACCGCCCGGGTGCCGCGGGGCGGGCGTCCGAGCTGCGCGGCCACCGCGGCCAGGTCGGCCTCGGTGGCCGGCTCCCGCTGCGGCAGGGGTACGGAGGCCGCCGCCGGCTCCTGCGGTGGTACGACAGTCACGGTGCCCATCTCTCGTGTCGGTGCTTCGGTGCCACTGCTCACTGGTCGGGCTGGGCGACGTTCGCGCCCTGCACACTCGACCACAGCGTGTCGTACCAGGCGGCGGGCGCGGTCGGCTGGCCCGCACCGGCCGGTCGACCGGCGTCCCCGGCGGCGTCCTCCGGGGCGGAGAGCACCACCAGCAGCGTCTCCCCGGGACGGCCCATCTGGAACCGTTCCCGCGCCTTGATCGCGATGTATCTCTCGTCCTGCCACTTCGCGGCCTCGACGGCCAACTCGTCGATCGCCCGGCGCTGGGCCGCCTGCGCCGCCTCCATCCGCTCGATGTCGGCCTGCTGGTCCAGGTAGACCCGCACCGGGTAGGTGTAGCCGAGGGCGAGCGCGATCAGCACCGCGAACAGCACGGTGGCACGCCCGGTGAAGCCCCGGGGGTGGGGAGCGGAGAGCCGCCGGACGGTGCCGCCGGACGCCGTACGCCGGGCCGCCGCGGGACGGTTCGTCGCGCGTACGCCCTCGGTCGCCCGGGTGGTGCCCGGAGCGCGACCGGAGGTCGCCCGCTGCTCGGCGCGGACGCCGCCCTCCCGGGCCGGCGTCCGGGCGGCACGGGACCCGCCCGGCCGGCCGGACTGGCCCGGCCGGGCGGGACGCTGGCCACCCGGCGTGCGGCGCTGCATCGTCACACCCCTCCCCCGAGGCTTCGCGTGCTCAGGCCGAACGGTAGCGCGGGAACGCGCCCGCACCGGCGTAGCGCGCCGCGTCGGCCAGCTCCTCCTCGATCCGCAGGAGCTGGTTGTACTTCGCGACCCGGTCCGAGCGGGCCGGCGCGCCGGTCTTGATCTGGCCGCAGCCGGTGGCCACCGCCAGGTCGGCGATGGTGGTGTCCTCGGTCTCGCCGGAACGGTGGCTCATCATGCACTTGAAGCCGGCCCGGTGGGCCAGGTCCACCGCGTCCAGCGTCTCGGTCAGCGAACCGATCTGGTTGACCTTCACCAGCACCGCGTTGGCCGCCTTCTCGGCGATGCCCCGGGCGATCCGCTGCGGGTTGGTGACGAACAGGTCGTCGCCGACGATCTGGATCCGCTCCCCCACCGACGCGGTCAGCGTCTGCCAACCGGACCAGTCGTCCTCGGCCAGCGGGTCCTCGATCGACACGATCGGGTACGCGTCGGCGAGCTTGGTGTAGTAGGCGCTCATCTCCTCGGCGCTCTTCGCGGTGCCCTCGAACGTGTAGGTCCCGTTGTCGAAGAACTCGGTGGCCGCGACGTCCAGCGCGAACACGATGTCGGTGCCCAGCCGGTAGCCGGCCTTCTCCACCGCCTCCGCGATCAGGTCCAGGGCGGCGGCGTTGGTCGGCAGGTTCGGCGCGAAGCCGCCCTCGTCGCCCAGGCCGGTGGAGAGGTCCTTCTTCTTCAGCACCGACTTCAGCGCGTGGTAGACCTCCGCGCCGGAGCGCACCGCCTCCCGGAAGCTCGGCGCGCCGATCGGCGCGATCATGAATTCCTGGATGTCGACGTTCGAGTCCGCGTGCGCGCCGCCGTTGAGGATGTTCATCATCGGCACCGGCAGCAGGTGGGCGTTCGGACCGCCCAGGTAGCGGAACAGGCTCAGCTCGGCGCTGCCGGCCGCCGCCTTCGCCACCGCCAGGGACACGCCCAGGATCGCGTTCGCGCCCAGCTCGCCCTTGTTGTCGGTGCCGTCGATGTCCAGCATCTTCTGGTCGATCAGCCGCTGCTCGCTGGCCTCGTAGCCGATCAGCTCGTCGACGATCTTGTCCTCGATGTTCGAGACCGCCTTCTCGACACCCTTGCCCAGGTAGCGGTCGGAGTCACCGTCGCGCAGCTCGATCGCCTCGAAGGCGCCGGTGGAGGCGCCGGACGGCACCGCCGCGCGGGCGATCGTGCCGTCGTCCAGGCCGACCTCGACCTCGACCGTGGGATTGCCCCGCGAGTCGAGAATCTCCCGGGCGACGATTCCCTCGATGGTTGCCACTGAGTCGCTCCTCGTTTGTGTGTACCGGTCCGTTATGGGCCGCGACGGTGCGGCTGAGGCAGGTGTTACCACGCAGCGTATCGGGCGACGACCGCCCACACGCCCTTCGGGGCCGACCCCACCGCCGGGACGCACCGACACGCGGAAGCGGCGCCACGCGCCACTTCCGGCCCGAATCCTGCCCAGGAGGACGGGCGACACGGACATTCCCGTATTCTCGTACGTCAACCGGCAACCGGTTTGCGCGCGGTTGATCCGATCGGCAAGGCTGGTCGTCATGCCCGCCGCCTCGACCACCCTCCGCATTCTCGCCGTGTCGGTCATCGCGTCGCTCACGGTCACCGGTTGCCAGACCCTGGACGACGCCGGGCGGGCCATCGGGCGCTCCGACCTCGTCAACGACCTCGCCGCCCGCCTCGACCGGGCGCTGACGCTGACCTACTCGGCCGAATACCAGCTTCCCGCCGGGCAGACCGCCACCATCGCCCAGGCGCAGGACCCGGTCCGGTCCGCGTACACCTGGCCGGGCGGGAAGCTGACCGTCACCCAGGACGCCACGGCCCGCTGCGAGACCGGCGGCAGCCGTACGGTCTGCACGCTGGAGGCACCGCCGGCCGCCAACGCCAAGCCGTCGGTCACCCTGTTCACCGAGGCCAAGAAGCGCGGGCTGGTCACCCCGCCGGTGGTCATGCAGCTGCTGACCGCCGCCGCCCTGGACCCCGAGGCGGTGATCGAGCAGAGCGACACCACCCTGGCCGGCCGGCACGCCACCTGCGTCGACGTCCAGCAGTCGGGCGACGACTTCACCGCCTGCGTGACCACCGAGGGGGCCCTCGGCAGTTTCACCGGTCAGGTCGACGGCGCGCGGGTGGAGCTGGCCCTGACCGAATACCAGGAG
Source organism: Micromonospora endolithica (assembly GCF_003626595.1). Lineage (GTDB taxonomy): Bacteria > Actinomycetota > Actinomycetes > Mycobacteriales > Micromonosporaceae > Micromonospora > Micromonospora endolithica. The sequence goes on from NZ_RBAK01000008.1 coordinate 91,136, forward strand.
GCCGTGGCCGGAGACGCGTTCGAGCTACCGCCCGGCGCCGGCGTGGTGGACCGCCGCACCGCCACCTCCTGACCGCCGCCCCGTGACCATGCCCGGCGCCGGCGGGTTCGTGCCGGGCGCGGACGCGTCCACCCCACCGGCACCAGCGGATCCGGCCCTCCCGGTCGCCGGACGCCGCATCGGGACCCGGGAGGACGGCACCCTGCTCCGGGTCGCGGACCTGCCGGCCGGCACCGCCTGGGTGCCGCTCGGCACCCTCGACGGACGACCGGCGTGGGCGACCGAGGTGCCGTCGACCGACCAGCACGCCGGCCGCTGGCGCGGCTGGACGGGCATCGCCGCCGAACTGCCCGAACCGCTCGCCGCACTCGCCGGACGGGCGGTCGCCGTGGTCACCTGGCGGCGTACGCACCGGTGGTGCGGGGCCTGCCGGGCCGCGCTGGCCGACGTGCCCGGCGAGACCTCGCGCCGCTGCCCCGACTGCGACCTGTACGTCCCGATGCGGCTCTCCGCCGCCGTCCTGACGGCGATCACCCGGCCCGGACCGCCCGGCCGTCCCGACGAGCTGCTCCTGGTCCGGCACGCGTACGGGCCGACCCACCTGTGGGCCCTGGTGGCCGGCTTCGTGGAGGCCGGCGAGTCGCTGGAATCGGCCGTCCGACGGGAGGTCGGCGAGGAGGTGGGCCTGACCGTCGACGGGCTGCGCTACTTCGGCAGCCAGCCGTGGGCGCTGTCCGGCCCGGGAACCCTGCTGGTCGGCTTCACCGCCCGCGCCACCGACCCGCGCGCCGAACCCGTGGTCGACTCCACCGAGCTGACCGAGGCGCGCTGGTTCCCGCTGGACGCGCTGCCGGCGGAACTGCCGCCCGCGTACTCCATCTCCCGCTGGCTGGTCGACGCGGCGGTGACCGCCGCACCCACCTGAGCCGCGACACCGCCCGCCGCGACGCCACCCGACGCGCCGCCCGCCGCCACGCCACCCGCCGCGGCGCCGCCCGCCGCGGCGCCGCCCGCCGCGGCGCCGCCCGCCGCGACGCCGCCCGCCGCGACGCCGCCCGCCGCGGCGTTAATAGGGGGCCCTTCCTATACCGCAGGCGTTAATAAGGGGCCCTTCCTTACACCTCACGCGGCGAGGAGGGTGCGCAGGTGGCGGGGCGGGGGGCAGCCGTGGGAGAGCATCGCGTCGTGCCAGTCCCGCACCGACACGCCGTCCGGCCGGACGCGGGCGATGTCGGCCATCTCGCTCCAACCGACGAAGTACGTGGACAGTTGCGTCGACGTGAGCAGGGCCCGCCGCCACTTGCCGGCCGCCTCGCCCTCCTCCTGGAAGCCGCGCCCGGTCATCAGCGCCGTCGCGTCGGCCTCGGACAGGTCGTCGCAGTGCACCAGCTGGTCGAGCAGGGCGTTGATGGTCATCCGGAGCTGCATCTTCAGCTGCTGCATCCGCACCGGCAGGCCGCCGAAGCCGAGCCCGGCCATCACCTCCTCGGCGTGCACCGCCCACCCCTCGATGAACACGCCGGACTGGGTCAGCGGTCGCACCCGGGTGCGGCCGGCCCAGCGCCGGGCGTGGGCGAGTTGGAGGAAGTGCCCGGGCATCGCCTCGTGCACGGTCAGGTTGCGGATCATGTGGTCGTTGTATTCGCGGTAGAACGACTCGACCCGCTGCGCCGGCCAGTCCTCCGGGGTCGGCGAGATGCAGTAGAAGGTGGGCACGTCCGCGGTCTCGAGCAGCCCCGGCGAGTCGCAGTAGGCGACCGCGACGCCCCGGGCGAACTCGGGCATCTCCTGGATGACGCACGGGTCGTCGACGAGCGTCACCAGGTCGTGCAGGCGGACGAAGTCGCTCGCCTCGTCCAGCGTGACCGAGGCGAGCTCCACGATGGTCGAGTTGTCCGGGTGCTCGGCGCCGAGCAGGTCCAACGCCCGGCGCACCGTCTCGTCGTCGGCCGGCCCACCGACCAGCTCGACGGCCGCCGCGCGGATCTCCTCGGTCACCCGGTCCAGGTTGGCCCAGGCGCGACGCTGCACCTCGGCGGCGCCCAGCTCGGTGTCCAGGGTGTGCCAGAGCCGCGCCTCCCAGCGGCGGCGGCCGAGCCGGGGATCCGGCCCGGGGCCCGGGTCGGCGGCCAGGCCGGCGCGCAGCCAGGCGACGAACTCCTCGCAGGCCGCGATCGCCGCCGTGGCCGCCGGCGCCAACCGGTCGTGTCCGGCCGGTGCCTGGGCGAGCAGCGCCGGCACCTCGTCGCGGATCAGCGCGGCGGTGCCGGTGAACTGGCCGACCGCCGTCTCGGCGTGCACCCGCGGCATGTCCCGCAGCGTCGCGCGGGCGGTGGCGAGGGCGTCGGGTACGGCGGCGAGCCGGCCGGCGAGGCTGTCCAGTCGCACCTCGACCGGCGCGTACGGGCGGGCGACCAGCGCGTGCAGCAGCGGGCCCGGATTGTGCGCGAGCGGGTTCCACTCGTGCGAGCGGATCTCCCCGGACTCGAACAGCTCCCGGTCCACCAGGGCGGTCAGCAGGGCGTGGTCCACGGACTCCTCGACGTCGAGAGAGTCCGGGTCTATCTCGGCGAGGGCGTCACCGGCCTCGCGCAGCATCGCCCGGTCGGCCGCCACCGCGTCGGTGGAGCGGTCCGGCAGCCGGTCGTCGTAACGGTGGTCACCCACCGAGGTGGCCAGCCCGGGTCGGCTGACGAGGACGGCCTCGACAATCCGCTCGGCCAACGTCCCAAAGTCCTCCACCCGCCAAACCCTACCGACCCCGCACCCCACCGCGCGCCCGACGAACCCCGTCGATCACGAAGTTGTCACCCGCCACATCGGCGTGTCGTGACAACCACTTGATGATCAACCTGGGTGGGGCGGAGGGGTGGACCGCCGCTCGGCGGCGCGGACGGCTTCGGCATAGGCCAGGGTGGCCCGGCGGAGGGCGGCCTCGGGGTCCTGGCCGGCCTTCCTCGCGGCGGCGACCGTGGTCAGGAGGGATGCTCCCAGCCTGGCCTCCTCGTCGACCTGGGACGCGGCCAGCGGAGGTGGGACCGCCAGGCCGATCCGGGCGGCCCGGTCCAGGATCTTCGCCGCCAGGGCGAGCGCGGGTTGGCTCCACGCGATGCCGTCCAGCACCGAGTCACGCGCCTTCTCGGCCCGCTTGATCCGCTCCCAGCTCGCCTCGATCTCCTCCAGCGTGCCGGTGGCACCGTCGGCGAACACGTGCGGGTTGCGCCGGACCATCTTGTCGACCAGCCCACCGGCCACGTCGTCGACGGTCCACCGCCGCTCCTCCGGCAGCTCCTCGGCGAGCCGGGCGTGCAGCAGCACCTGGAGCAGCACGTCGCCCAGCTCCTCGCGGAGCGCGTCGGTGTCGTCGGCGCTGATCGCGTCGTACGTCTCGTAGCACTCCTCCAGCAGGAACCCGGCGAGACTCCGGTGGGTCTGTGCCCGCTTCCACGGGTCGCCACCCGGCGACGCCAACCGGTCGATCACCGCCGCCGCGTCGAGGAGACGGGCACCCGGTGGGTCCCACGAGCCGTACATCAGCTCCAACTCGGCCAGTCCGGGCTCGCGGGCCAGCCGCAACCCCAGCTGCCGGGCCAGCGACTCGTCGCCTGCCGGACCGGCCAGCCAGACCACCGTGCCGTGCGCGGCCACCGCGTCCAGCAACGCCTGCGTCGCCGGGCCGTCCACCACGGTCACCTCGACGCCGGCCACCCGCAGCGCCGTGGTCAGCTCACTCTCCGCCGCGGCCAGCACCGGAGCCTGGCGTACGACGTCCCAGGCCGCCGCCGTCAGCAACCCGGCCGGCAGCCGGGGCGAGGTGACCAGCAGGACGATCCGGGACGTCATGCTCAGCCGTCGACCGTCCCGGGCTGCGGCTCGACCTGCTCACCGTCGGTCGGCTCGACCGACGGCAGCGGGTCCGGGGTGCTGACGTCGGTGACCGCGCCGGTGCCCTCCTCGCCCAGCAGGACGCTCACCGCCGGCGCGTCGCTGTTGAACGACAGCACCGGGAACTCCAGCGGCCGGTAGCGCGGGTTCACCGTCACGTCGTAGTCGCCGACCGCGTCACCGAGGGACTTCTTCGCGGCCAGCGCCCGGCGCAACTGGTCGCCGTCGAGCTGGCCGGCGGCCTGCTCCACGGTCACCTCGGCCGGGATCACCCCGGCGGTCTTGCCGGCCTCGACCAGGTCGGTCATCTCCTCCTGCGTCGGCGCCACCGGCGAGCCGACCGGCAGGCCGGACAGGCAGCTGTTCAGCTCGGCCTGCCGCTGCGCGAACACGCTGCCCGGCGCGAGACCGAGCGCCTGGCGCACCTGCTCCGGCTCCGGCGGCGTCTGCGCCCGGTAGCCCTTGTCGGCGGAGACCCGCTGGCAGACCTCGTGCAGCACGAGCGTGCTGACGATCTGCGGCCGGCGGAACTCCGGACGCTCCGCCGGAGGCTCACCGGGAGCCTGCGGGGCCGGCGAGGCGGTGGCCAGCTCCTGGACGATCGCGTCGACCGCGGTTTCGGTGATCCGGACGTCGCCGACGTAGGCGGCGACACCCGGCTCGGTGCGACAACCGGCGAGGGCGACGAGGCCGACCGCCACGCTGGCGACGGCGACAAGACGGCGAGCACGCATGACGGTCACTCTCTCACGCTGTCCCGCCGTCGCTGTGACGCCCCCCACCCCCGTCGTGTGGTCAGTGTGTCGCGCCGGCCAGCGCGGCGGGCTCGCCCAGGACGTCGCTCAGGAGCTGGGCGCACCACTGGAGCAGCGCCTGGTCGCGCAGCGGCTCGCCACCCACCCGGCGGGTGCTCGGCCGCGGCACGCTGACCTGGTCCAGGGCCTGCTTGTAGACCGAGTCCGGGTGGTAGCGCTTGAGCCGCAACTGCTTGGAGTCGGGCAACGGCAGCGGGCCGAACCGCAGGTGCTTGCCCTGCATGCTCACGTCGGTGAGCCCGTACCGCCGGGCCAGCAGGCGGAAGCGGGCCACCGCGACCAGGTTCTGCACCGGGGCCGGCGGCTCGCCGTACCGGTCGGTCATCTCGGCGACCACCTCGTCCAGGCGCGCGTCGTCGCGGGCCTCGGCGAGCTTGCGGTACATCTCCAGGCGCAGCCGCTCCACGGCCACGTAGTCGTGCGGCAGGTGCGCGTCGACCGGCAGGTCGATCTTGACGTCGGTCTCCTCCTCCTGACGCTCGCCCTTGAACGCCGAGACGGCCTCGCCGACCATCCGCACGTAGAGGTCGAAGCCCACGCCCTCGATGTGCCCGGACTGCTCTCCGCCGAGCAGGTTGCCGGCACCCCGGATCTCCAGGTCCTTCATCGCCACGTACATGCCGGCGCCCAGCTCGGTGTGCTGCGCGATGGTGGCCAGCCGCTCGTGCGCGTTCTCGGTCAGCGGCTTCTCCGGCGGGTAGAGGAAGTACGCGTACGCCCGCTCCCGGCCCCGGCCGACCCGACCCCGGATCTGGTGCAGCTGGGCCAGGCCGAGCAGGTCGGCCCGCTCCACGATCAGGGTGTTGGCGTTCGGGATGTCGATGCCGGACTCCACGATCGTGGTGCAGACCAGGACGTCGAACTCCTTCTCCCAGAAGCCGACCATCACCTTCTCCAGCGCGTCCTCACCCATCTGGCCGTGCGCCACCGCGACCCGCGCGTCGGGCACCAGCTCCCGCAGCTTCCGGGCGGTCCGGTCGATCGACTCGACCCGGTTGTGCAGGTAGAAGACCTGCCCGTCGCGAAGCAGCTCACGGTGGATGGCGGCGGCCACCTGCCGGTCGTCGTACGCCCCGACGGAGGTGAGCACCGGGTGCCGCTCCTCCGGCGGGGTGGCGATGGTGGACATCTCCCGGATGCCGGTGATCGCCATCTCCAACGTCCGCGGGATCGGGGTGGCCGACATGCTGAGCACGTCAACGGAGGCACGCAGCGTCTTCAGGTGCTCCTTGTGCTCGACGCCGAAGCGCTGCTCCTCGTCGATGACCACCATCCCGAGCTGTTTGAACCGGGTGGCGGTCTGGAGCAGCCGGTGGGTGCCGATGACGATGTCGACGGTGCCGTCGGCGACCATCTCCAGGGTCCGCTCGGTCTCCTTCGGCGTCTGGAAACGGGACAGTTGCCGGATCTGGACCGGGAACTGGCTCATCCGCTCGGCGAAGGTGTTGTAGTGCTGCTGCACCAGCAGGGTGGTGGGCACCAGCACCGCCACCTGCTTGCCGTCCTGCACCGCCTTGAACGCCGCCCGGACCGCGATCTCGGTCTTGCCGTAGCCCACGTCGCCGCAGATCAGCCGGTCCATCGGGACGGTCTGCTCCATGTCCCGCTTGACCTCCTCGATGGCGGCCAGCTGGTCCGGCGTCTCCTGCCAGGGGAAGGCGTCCTCCAGCTCCCGCTGCCACGGGGTGTCCGGGCCGAAGGAGTGGCCCTTGGACGCCTTGCGGGCCGCGTACAGCTGGATGAGCTGCGCGGCGATCTCCCGGACCGCCTTGCGGGCCCGCGCCTTGGACTTCTGCCAGTCCGAGCCGCCCATCTTGTGCAGGGTGGGCTGCTCGCCGCCGACGTAGCGGGAGAGCTGGTCGAGCTGGTCGGTGGGGACGAAGAGCCGGTCGCCGGGCTGGCCGCGCTTGCTCGCCGCGTACTCGATGACCAGGTACTCCCGGCTGGCGCCGTTGACGGTGCGCTGCACCAGCTCGACGTACCGGCCGATGCCGTGCTGCTCGTGCACCACGTGGTCGCCGGCCCGCAGCTCCAGCGGGTCGATGGTGTTGCGCCGCCGGCTGGGCATCTTGCGCATGTCCCGGGTGGACGTGCCCCGCCCGCCGGTGACGTCGTTGCCGGTGAGCAGCGCGAACCTCGACGCCTCGTCGACGAAGCCGGCGGTCAGGCAGCCGCAGGAGACGACCACCTCGCCGGGTGCGGGCGCGGTCGGCACCTCCTCGGTCATCCGGGCGCCCAGGCCGGCGTCGCGCAGCACCTCGACCGCCCGCTGGGCGGGACCGTGCCCCTCGAAGACCAGCGCGATCGACCAGCCCGCGCCGGCCCAGCGCTGGATGTCGTCGACCACCCGGGCGGTCTCGCCGTGGTAGAGCGGCGCCGGCTGGGCGGCCAGGGTCACCGCGATCGCGTCGTCCGGCGTCACGTCGACCTCGGTCGGCGCGTCCTCCCAGGGCTGCCGCTCGGCCGGCGCGTCGGCACCGGCCAGCCCGAACGGCGACAGCGTCCACCACGGCTGCCGCAGGGCGCGGGCGGCGGAGCGTACGTCGGCGAGGGTCTTGAAAGCGGCGGCGCCGAGGTCGACCGGGGCCTGGCCACCGACGGCGGCCGCGGCCCAGCTGGCCTGGAGGAACTCCTCGGAGGTACGCACCAGGTCGTGCGCCCGGGTGCGGATCCGCTCCGGGTCGCAGAGCAGCACGTGGGTGCCGGCCGGCATGGTGTCCACCAGCAGTTCCAGGCTCTCGTCGCCGAGCAGCGCCGGCACCAGCGACTCCATCCCCTCCACCGGGATGCCCTCGGCCAGCTTGTCCAGGATCTCGGTCAGCTCCGGGTGCTCCTCGGCCAGCGCGGCGGCCCGCTTGCGCACCGACGGGGTGAGCAGCAACTCCCGGCACGGCGGCGCCCACAGCTGCGCCACCTGCTCGATGGTGCGCTGGTCGGCGACGGCGAAGGTGCGGATCTCCTCCACCTCGTCACCCCAGAACTCGACCCGGGACGGGTGCTCGTCGGTGGGCGGGAAGACGTCCAGGATGCCGCCGCGCACCGCGAACTCGCCGCGCTTGGTGACCAGGTCGACCCGCGCGTACGCCATGTCGGTGAGCCGGCGGGCCACGCCCTCCAGGTCCGCCTCCGCGCCGGCGGCGAGCTGCACCGGCTCCAGGTCGCCGAGCCCCTTGAGCTGCGGTTGCAGCAGCGACCGGACGGGCGCCACGACGACCCGCAGCGGCCCGGTGCGGCCGTGCGGGTCGGCGGCGGCCGGGTGGGCCAGGCGGCGCAGCACGGCCAGCCGCCGGCCGACGGTGTCGGAGCGGGGCGAGAGCCGCTCGTGGGGCAGCGTCTCCCAGGACGGGAAGACCGCCACCTGCCCCGGGGGCAGCAGGCTGCCCAACGCGGAGGCGAGGTCGTCGGCCTCCCGGCTGGTCGCGGTGACCGCCAGCACCGGCCGTCCGGCGCCCCCGTCGGACTCGTCGGCGGCGACCGCCGCGACCGCGAACGGGCGCAGTGCCGCCGGGGCGGTCAGGTCGAGGCCGTCGACCTGCGCCGCACCGGAACGCGCCAGGTCGCGGGCCCGGGCCAGCGCCGGGTCGGCGAGGGCGGCGGCGAAGAGTCCGGTCAGCATGTGATCTGCTCCAGTGCGGTGGCACGACGATCACCCCTCGTCCGGGCTGGACGGGGGGTCCACCGGTCGACACTATCTCTCTGGTGGGACGACCGACGCCCGTGCCGGGTGGATCCGGTCACGTGCCGCGGCGAGCACCCCCGGGAGGACGGACAGATGCCGGAAGGAATCGGCAGTGACCCGCGCCGGCGCACCTCGCCCGCCCGTTGGCGGGTGCTGGGGCATCCGGACGGGATCCTGGTGTACCAGGCCCGCTGCATCGTCGAGAACCACGGCTGGTCCGCACCGGCCGCGGAGACCACCTACAAGGTCGTCCTCGGGCGGGCGGGGGTCTACCGGCGCCGGGTGAACGGACGCACCGCCTTCGCCGACGCCACCTCCGTCCTGCTCCTGCGCCCCGGCGACGAGATGGCGGTGTCGCACCCGCTGGGCTGCGGTGACTCGTACACCTGCCTGGAGGTCGACGCGGAGGTGCTGGCCCGGCGGCCGGACGCCCGCCGCTGGTTCGGCGGCACCGGCTGGGCGGGCTCCTCGGACGGCGCGCTGGACCTGGCCCACCGGATGCTGGCGGCCGACCTGCGCCGCGGCCTGGACCACTTCGAGATGGCCGAGCGGCTGCATCGCTTCCTCGGCCGGCTGCTCGGGTTCGTCTCCCCCGACCGCGAGTCGCCCGACGTGGACCTGGACCGGGCCGTCGGCCGCCGCGCCGCCACCCTGGCCGCCCACCGACAGCTCGCCGACCGGGCGCGCGAGGTGCTCGCCGCCGGTGACTTCTCGATCGGCCTGGAGGAGGTCGCCCGGGCGGTGGGCGCCTCACCGCACCACCTCAGCCGGGTGTTCCAGCGGGTCACCGGGACCAGCCTCACCGCCTGGCGCAACCAGCTACGGGTCCGCGCGGTCCTGGACACCCTCGCCGAGTCCGACGGGCCACCGCTGCGGGTGGTCGCCTCCGAGTACGGCTTCGCCGACCAGGCGCACCTCACCCGCGTCGTCCGGGCCCAGGTCGGCCACCCGCCGGCCCACCTCCGCCACCTCCTCACCGCGTAGGGACGGGGTGTAAGGAAGGGCCCCCCATTAACGCCTGCGGTAGAGGAAGGGCCCCTTGTTAACGCCGCCGACGGCTCACCCGCCGCGGGGCGGCAAACGCGCAAGGATCTTCAAGACTTCCCACCCGCCCGCGCCGAGGATGGATGACGTACCCCGGGCCACCGCGCACACGGTGGCCGCCGGAGTGGGCGGACCTGTTCGGGGAGGCCCGCAGCTCCGGCAGCCGGGCGCCGCACCGGCGGCCCGCCGCCGGTCAACCACCCGGAGGTGCCGTACGCCCCTGTGCGGCACCTCCGGCCGGGCGGCGACACGGACGCCCCGGGTGGTGGCGCTCCGCCGGGCCGTCCCGTCGATGAGGTCGGCGTGGTCCGCCCGTCCCGCCTCCGGGTGGGCGAAACGCCATGAAGCGGTACATCCCCTCCCTAGGCTGACGGTGTGCAGGAGGAGCCGGAACCCACCGTGCGCGACTGGTTGCCGCGCACCGCCGGGCTGCTGCTCGGCACGCTGCTCATCGCGACCGCGTTCATCGGGGCCTACGTCGGTGCCCTGCACGAGCCCACGCCGCGCGACGTGCCGGTCGGCGTCGCGTCGAGCGACCAGCGCGCCCGGACGCTCCTCACCGCCGTCCGGGACCGCACCGACATGATCAAGATCATCGCGTACGACGACCAGGCCGCCGCCGACGACGGGCTGCTGTCCCGCGAGGTGTACGCGGTGCTCGCCACCGACCCGGCCGGCGGGTTGCGCCTCACCACCGCCAGTGCCGCCGCGCCGGCCGCCGTCGACGTGGTCGACCGGGTGCTCGGCGAGGCCGCCCGGCAGGCGCGACTCCCGTTGCGGGTCGGTGACCAGGTCCCGGTGGAGGACAGCGACCCGCGCGGGGTGGTCCCCTTCTATCTCGCCGTCGGGTACGTACTGGGCGGCTACCTCGCCGCCACCGCCCTCGGGCTGCGCACCGGCACCGCACCCCGCACCGTCCGGTGGGCCGCGCTGCGGACGGCGGCGCTGGCCGCGTACGCCATGATCCTGGGGGTGGCCGGCGCGGTGGTGGTGGGGCCGGTGGTCGGCGTGTGGGACCACGACCTGCCGGTGGTGGCGGCGACGGGCGCGCTCACCGTCTTCGCGGCGGCGATGGTGGCCGCCGCGATCCAGGCGTGGCTCGGGCTGCTCGGCACCGGCCTGGTCATCGTGCTGCTGGTGGTGCTGGGCAACCCGGGGTCCGGTGGGATCTACGCGCCGGAGTTCCTGCCCACCGTGCTGCGCGGCATGCACCGCTGGAACGCCGCCGGTCTCTGCACCGATCTGATCAAGTCGGTGGTGTACTTCGACCGGCGTGGGGCGGGCTGGCCGCTGGCCGGTCTCACCGTCTGGACACTGCTCGGCGCACTCGGTGTGCTCACCGCCACGATCTTCCACGCCCGACGCCGGGCGCGTCGCGGCACCGCCCGCCCCGACAGCTCTCCCACCAGCGCGAATGCTCACTCCGGCGGCTGAGGTGTTAGGAAGGGACCCTTTTACAACGCCAGGCGTTAACAAGGGGCCCCTCCTTACATCCGGCCCCGGCGCGGATACGATCCAGGTGTTCGGACAGCGCTGTCCTTCGTACGCACGTAAGGAGCGCACCGTGACCGACCAGTACGACCACGACGGCCCCGACGCCGCGCTACGCGCCGACATCCGCCGCCTCGGCACCCTGCTCGGGCAGACCCTCGCCCGCCAGGAGGGCCGCCCACTGCTCGACCTGGTCGAGGAGATCCGCGCCCAGGTCCGCTCCGACGCCCCCTCCGCCGCCCGTCGCCTCGGTGGCCTCGACGTCACCACGGGCACCAAGCTGGCCCGCGCCTTCTCCACCTACTTCCACCTGGCGAACATCACCGAGCAGGTGCACCGGGCCCGGGACCTGCGTCGTCGCCGGGCCACCCACGGGGGCTGGCTCGACCAGGCGGCCAAGATGATCGCCGAACGTGGGGTGCCGGCCGAGGAGATCGCCGCCGCGGCCCGGCGGCTCGCCGTCCGGCCGGTCTTCACCGCCCACCCGACCGAGGCGGCCCGCCGGTCCATCCTGTCCAAGCTGCGCGCCATCGCCGACGAACTGGACACCGAGACCGCCAACGCGATCCTCTACGGCGCCAGCGACGAGGGTCCGGCCAACCGCCGCCTCGCCGAACTGCTCGACCTGATGTGGCAGACCGACGAGCTTCGACTGGACCGGCCGGACCCCACCGACGAGGCCCGCAACGCCGTCTACTACCTGCGCGACCTCTACGCCGAGGCGGCCCCGCAGGTGCTCGACGACCTGGCCGACACGCTGCGCGCCCTCGGGGTGGAGACGTCCCCGACGGCCCGGCCGCTGACCTTCGGCACCTGGATCGGCGGTGACCGGGACGGCAACCCGTTCGTCACCCCGACGGTGACCCGCGACGTGCTGGTCATCCAGCACGAGCACGGCATCGCCGCCACCGAGAAGGCGATGGACGAGCTGATCAACGAGGTGTCGGTCTCCCGGCGGCTGCGCGGGGTGTCGCTGGACCTCTCCGCCAGCCTCGCCGCCGACCTGGACGCGCTGCCCGAGGTCGCGCCCCGGTTCCGCCGGGTCAACGCCGAGGAGCCCTACCGGCTCAAGGCACGCTGCGTGAAGGCGAAGCTGGCCAACACCCGGCAGCGGCTGCGGCAGGCCACCCCGCACGTGCCCGGCCGGGACTACCGCGGCGCCGCCGAGCTGATCGCCGACCTGGAGCTGCTGCGCGGGTCGCTGGCCCGCAACGCCGGGCAGCTCACCGCCGTCGGGCGGCTGGCGTCCACCATCCGTACGGTGTCCGCGTTCGGCCTGCACCTGGCGACGATGGACGTCCGGGAGCACGCCGAGAAGCACCACGAGGTGCTCACCCAGTTCTACCGGGCGGTCGGTGAGGTCTCCGACTACCCGTCGCTGAGTCGGCTGGAGCGCACCAAGCTGCTCGCCGACGAGCTGGCCGGCCGTCGGCCGCTGTCCACCGCCGACACCCCGCTGACCGAGGCGGCCCGCAAGACGTTCGACGTCTTCGGCACCATCCGGGAGGCGCAGGACCGGTTCGGCGCCGAGGTGATCGAGTCCTACATCATCTCGATGACCCTCGGCGTGGACGACGTGCTCGCCGCCGTGCTGTTGGCCCGCGAGGCCGGCCTGGTCGACGTGCACGGCCGCCGCTCGCGGATCGGCTTCGTGCCGCTGCTGGAGACCCCGGCCGAGCTGAACGCCGGCGGCGAGCTCCTCGACGAGCTGCTGTCGCTGCCCGCGTACAGGGCGCTGGTCGCGGCCCGCGGCGACGTGCAGGAGGTGATGCTCGGCTACTCCGACTCCAACAAGGAGGCCGGCATCACCACCAGCCAGTGGTCGATCCACCGGGCCCAGCGGGCGCTGCGCGACGTGGCCGCCCGGCACGGCGTACGCCTGCGGCTGTTCCACGGCCGGGGCGGCACCGTGGGTCGCGGCGGTGGGCCGACGCACGACGCGATCCTGGCCCAGCCGTACGGCACCCTGGACGGCGCGATCAAGGTTACCGAGCAGGGCGAGGTCATCTCCGACAAGTACACCCTGCCGGCGCTGGCCCGGGAGAACCTGGAACTGACCGTGGCGGCGGTCCTCCAGGCCACGCTGGTGCACACCGCTCCCCGGCAGCCGGCCGAGCAGCTGGAACGCTGGGACGCGGCGATGGACGTCGTCTCCGAGTCGGCCTTCCGCTCTTACCGGTCCCTGGTCGAGGACCCGGACCTGCCCGCGTACTTCTGGGCGTCGACGCCGACGGAACTGCTCGGCGCGCTGAACATCGGCTCCCGTCCGGCGAAGCGGCCGAACACCGGCGCCGGCCTGGGAGGGCTGCGGGCGATCCCGTGGGTGTTCGGCTGGACCCAGACCCGGCAGATCGTGCCCGGTTGGTTCGGGGTGGGCTCCGGGCTGGCCGCCGCGCGCGAGGCGGGGCTGGCCGACGTGCTGGCCGAGATGAACCGGAACTGGCACTTCTTCCGCACGTTCCTGTCGAACGTGGAGATGATGCTGACCAAGACCGACCTGGGCATCGCCCGCCGGTACGTGGAGACCCTGGTGCCGAAGAAGCTGCACCCGATCTTCCACACCATCGAGCAGGAGTACGAGCTGACCCGGCGGGAGGTGCTGGCGGTGACCGCCGCGCCGGCCCTGCTGGACAACTCGCCGGTGCTCCAGCGCACCCTCGCGGTACGGGACACCTACCTGGAACCGCTGCACCACCTCCAGGTGGCGCTGCTGCGGCAGTATCGGGACTCCGGGGCGGCCGGCCGGGCGGTGGCGACCGCACCGGGCGGCCGCCGCGCGCCCAACGACGGCACCGCGCTGGAACGGGCGCTGCTCACCACGGTCAACGGCATCGCCGCCGGCATGCGCAACACCGGCTGAGGTGTAAGGAAGGGCCCCTTCTTAACGCCTGCGGTAGAGGAAGGGCCCCTTGTTAACAACACCCACGCGCTGCTCGGGTGTTAACAAGGGGCCCTTCCTTGCACCGTGGGCGGCGGCGTCACCAGTCGCCGCCGCCGAAGTCGCCGCCGCCCCCGAAGTCGCCACCGCCGAATCCGCCGCCCCCGAAGTCGCCACCGCCGAAATCGCCCGCCTGATCGGTCCCGCCGGCGTCGCCGCCGAGGTCGCCCTGGTCGGCGCCGTCCGCACCATCGGTGCCGTCGGCGAAGCCTTCCTGGTAGCCCTCGCCGTAGCCCGGGTCTCCCCACCCGGGCGAGAAGAGGGCGTCGGCGATCAGCAGGCCGCCGACGACGCCGGCGCCGGCTCCCAGCGCGGTCTTCCACCAGGGCGTCGAGTACCAGCCGGCCGGAACCGGCCGGCCCTGCATCCGCCCACCCGGGTAGTAGTAGGGCGTGTCCGGGCCGGGTCGCGGGCCGGCCTTCACGGTCTGTCCCCGCACGTCCACCTGGCGTTCCAGGGTGAGCTGGCCGGCACCCCGGGCCGCGGCCAGCGGCGGCAGCTCCGGGCCGGGGTCGATGCCGAGCGCCGTCCGGGCCGCCCGGATGTACGAGAGCCCCTCCAACGCGGTCTCCCGGGCCAGCCCGAACTGGTTGACCGTCCGCGCCTGCTCCAACTGCGATCCGGCGGCGTTGTACCGCTCACCGGCGTCGGCCAACGCCTGCCGTACCGCCGGCTGGTCGCCGTGCAGGCTCATCACCTGGCCGCCGAGGCGTTCGTACCACCGCTGCGCCTCCGCGCGCGCGTCACCGAGTTGGTCACCCCGGCGGGCCCTCGACTGCGCGGTGACGATCGCGAACGCGACCACGGCGCCGACGGCGAGGATGCCGAGACACAGCAGAGTTCTCATCCCCGGTACGTACCCACCGTTCGCGGGTCGTACCCGTTTGGCAAGCTCTGCGGCATGAGCTTCTCGACGCTGGCCGTGGTGGTCGTCTGCCTCGCCGCGGGCGGCGCGGTCGGCTGGCTCGCCGCCCGGTCCCGGGCGGCGGCGGAGATCGCCCGCCTGGACGCCACGCTGCGCGCCACCCGGGAGGGCGAGGGCCGGTTGGAGCAGTCCATGCGCGCGCTCAGCTACGAGGCGACGGCCCAGTCGCAGGAGGCGGTGGCTCGGGCCGTGGCGCCGCTGCACGACACGCTGCGACGCTACGAGTCTCGGGTCGCCGAGCTGGAGCACGACCGCGTCGACGCGTACGCGGAGCTGCGCGAACAGGTCCGGGCCATGTCCTCGGTCTCCGGGGAACTGCGCACCGAGACCAAGCAACTGGTGGCCGCGCTGCGGGCGCCGCAGGTGCGGGGCCGGTGGGGCGAGCACCAGTTGCGCCGCATCGTGGAGGCGGCCGGGATGCTGGAGCACTGCGACTTCTCCGAGCAGGTCACCGCGTCCACGGACCGCCAGATGGTCCGCCCGGACCTGGTGGTCCGGCTGCACGGCGGCAGGTCGGTGGTGGTGGACGCGAAGGCGCCGTTCGACGCGTACCTCACCGCCATGGAGGCCCGCGACGAGCGGGGCCGGGACACCCACCTCGACGCGCACGCGCGGCACCTGCGCGCGCACGTGGACGCGCTGGCCGCGAAGTCCTACTGGTCGGCGTTCGACATCAGTCCCGAGTTCGTGGTGCTGTTCGTGCCGGCCGACCCGTTCCTCGACGTGGCGCTGCAACGCGACCCGACACTGCTGGAGCACGCCTTCGCCCGGGACGTCGTGCTGGCCACCCCGGCCACCCTGGTGGCGCTGCTGCGGACCGTCGCCTACTCGTGGCGCCAGGAGGTGCTGGCCCGCAACGCGGCCACCGTGCACTCGGTGGCCAAGGAGTTGTACGGGCGGCTGTCCACCCTCGGCGACCACGTCGGCAAGCTCGGCGCGTCGCTGGGCGGGGCGGTGACCGCGTACAACCGGGCGGTGGGGTCGCTGGAGGCGCGGGTGCTGGTCAGCGCCCGCAAGCTCGCCGAGCTGGGGGTCTCCGACCAGGAGTTGGCGACCCCCGCCCAGGTCGAGCTGGCGCCCCGCCAACCGCAGGCCCCGGAGCTGCTGGAATCCCCCGCGGAGGAGACCTCCCCACCGTCGTGAGTGGAAGCGCTTCCGCGGTCCACATAGCGGAATCGCTGTGACAATGTGCGACCGCTCATGTCACGAGATGGTCACAACGAACTCGCCGGTAGTGACAGCGCCCGTCGATACCACGAAGGATCCCTCACGCGCGCCCTGAATATGAGGGCACTGTTCTCTGGAGGAAAGAGAACGTGAGCAAACCCCGAAACCTGAGCCGGCGTACCTCCGCCGCGCTCTTCGCGTCGGTCATGGCGGCGAGCGCCGTGACCGTCGCGGGCGGTGCCGCTTCCGCGAGCGCCGCGCCCTCTGGACCCGACGCCGCGCCGGCCACCCCGGTCGAGGCGCTCGGATCGCACGACGCCAAGCTGCTCGCCGAGGCGGAGGCCAGGAAGGCCCCCACCGTCACCCTGATCGTCGCCACCGACAAGGGTGAGGCCAAGGACGTCGCCGAGGACCTGAAGGGTCTCGGCGGCGCGGTCAGCGAGCGGTACGACACGATCGGCTACGTGCTGGCCAAGGTGCCCACCGACAAGGTGGTCAAGGCGGCCACCCTGCCCGGCGTCGCCGCGGTGGACCTGGACGAGAAGATCCAGCTCCCCGATCCCAAGCCGGAAGCCGCGTCCAACGGGCGGAAGGCGGCGAAGCAGGCAACCACCCTCGCCGGGCCGGGCGACTCGACCCGCGCCGCCAACCCCTACATGCCGACCAACGAGACCGGTGCCGTTCGCTTCGTCGAGCAGCACCCGGCGTGGGACGGCCGGGGTGTCACCATCGGCATCATGGACTCCGGTGTGGACCTGATGCACCCGGCGTTGCAGAAGACCACGACCGGTGAGCGCAAGATCGTCGACTGGGTCACCGCCACCGACCCGCTCGAGGACGGCACCTGGCTGCGGATGAACACCGCCGTCACGGGCCCGTCCTTCAGCACCGAAGCGGGCACCTGGACCTCCCCGGCTGGCACGTTCCGCCTCGGGCTGTTCGCCGAGTCGATCACCCGCAACAGCGAGCCCGGCGGTGACGTCAACCGCGACGGCGACATCACCGACGTGTTCGGGGTGCTCTACAACCCGGTGACCAACGACATCTGGGTGGACACCGACCAGGACAAGGACTTCACCGACGAGGCCGTGATGCGGCCGTACAAGGAGAAGTTCGACATCGGCTTCTTCGGCACCGACAACCCGGCGACGGCGATCGCCGAGCGGATGTCGTTCGTGGTCGAGTACCGCAAGAACGTCGACACGCGTCCGATCGGCGAACCGGGCACGTCCGACTACGTCAACATCGGCATCGTGGAGAGCGCGCACGGCTCGCACGTCGCCGGCATCACCGCCGCCAACGACATGCTGGGCAACGACGCCTTCGACGGCGCCGCACCGGGCGCGAAGCTCGTCTCCGCCCGCGCCTGCTCGTGGGGCGGCGGCTGCACCTACGCCGCCCTCACCACCGGCATGGCCGACCTGGTGATCAACCGGGGCGTGAGCGTCATCAACATGTCGATCGGCGGCCTGCCGGCGCTGAACGACGGCAACAACGCCCGCGCCGAGCTGTACAACAACCTGATCAACACCTACGGCGTGCAGATGTTCATCTCGGCCGGCAACTCCGGTCCGGGTGTGAACACCATCGGCGACCCGTCCGCGTCGGCCGACGTGGTCAGCGTCGCGGCGAGCGTCAGCAAGGACACCTGGCTGGCCAACTACGGCTCCGTGGTGAAGAAGAAGAACGCGCTGTTCAACTTCTCCTCGCGCGGTCCCCGTGAGGACGGTGGCGCCAAGCCGAACATCGCCGCTCCGGGTTCGGCCATCTCCACCACCCCGACCTGGCAGGCCGGTGGCCCGGTCCCCGAGGCCGGCTACGCCCTCCCGCCGGGCTACGGCATGTTCAACGGCACGTCGATGGCCTCCCCGCAGGCCGCCGGCGCCGCCGCACTGCTCCTGTCGGCCGCCAAGGCGACCGACCGGGGCGTCACGCCGGCCGCGCTGCGCCGGGCGATCTACTCGTCGGCCAAGCCGATCAAGGACGTCCCGACGTACGGCCAGGGCTACGGCATGTTCAACGTGCCGGGCGCCTGGAAGCTGCTGCGCACGGACCTGACCACCCGGTCGTACACCTCCGAGGCGGCGGTCTGCACCGTCCTGTCGGAGCAGCTGGCCACCCCGAACCGGGGCACCGGCGTCTACAACCGCTGTGGTTCCGCCGACGGCGGCCACAAGGTCAACCAGGCGAAGACCTACCAGGTCAAGCTGACCCGCACCAGCGGCCCGACCGGCACCGTCCGGCACAACGTCGGTCTGCGCGGCAACGACGGCACGTTCTCCGCGCCGAAGACCGTCGCGCTGCCGCTGAACCGGACCGTCACGATCAACGTCACCGCCAGGCCCCGGACCATCGGTGCGCACGGCACGATCGTGACGATCGACGACCCGGCGACCGGGATGATCGACTTCGAGGTGTCCGCCGTCGTGGTCGCCTCGAACGACGTCAAGAAGCCGACCTTCGCCTTCTCGGCCGAGGGCTCGGTGGACCGCAACAGCACCACGTCGCACTTCGTGACGGTGCCCCCGGGCACCGGTGCGCTGCAGGTGAACCTCGCCGGCATCGCCACCGGGTCGCAGACCCGGTTCATCGCCTTCAACCCGTACGGCGTTCCGGTGGAGAGCACGTCCAGCCTGGCGTGCTACACCAACTTCTCGGACGCCAACGCCTGCAAGCCGCAGGAGCGGGACTACCAGAACCCGATCCCGGGTGTCTGGGAGATCGAGGTCGAGTCGCGCCGCACCTCGCCGTCGCTGAACAACCCGTACCAGCTCACGGCTCGGGTGCAGGGCGTCGCGGTCGAGCCGGCCGTGGTCGAGCTGCCGGCGGTCGACGCCGGTGAGCCGACCCCGGTGACCTGGAACCTGACCAACACCTTCGGTCCGGTCGCGGTGACCGGCCAGGGCGGTCCGCTCTCCAGCGTCCGCGACGAGCGGCCGACCATCGCCGAGCTGGCCACCCAGGAATACACCGTCGAGGTGCCGGCGGGCGCTTCGCGGTTCACCGCTCGGATCGGCAACCCGGCCAACGCCAGCGCCGACCTGGACCTGTACGTCTTCCGGGGGACCACCCTGGTCGGGCAGCAGGCCGACGGTGACTCCGAGGAGGCGGTGACCCTCGCCAACCCGACGCCCGGCACCTACCGGGTGGTCGTCGAGGGCTACGCGGTGGACGGTGCCGGCGGCAGCACGGCGTACGACTACCGGGACTCGTTCTCGGCGGCCGCGCTGGGTAGCCTGTCGGCCCCGAGCACCCCGCTCACCCTGGCCAACGGCGCCACCGCCACCCTCACCGGTGCGGTGACCGCCCTGTCCACCCCGGCCGCCGGCCGGGAGCTGTACGGCGAGCTCGCCGTGGTGACCACGGAGGGCGCGATCGTCGGTCGCGGTGCCGTCTCCGTCGGCGCCGTCAACTGATCCGTCCGTAACACCGCTGGAGCCCGTCCCCGAACCTTCGGGGGCGGGCTCCCGCGCGTCACGGTGCGGATCGTCCGGTGCGGGACGAGCGGCTCACCGGTCGGTTGGGCGAGCCGGGGTCCGGCACGGCGGTGTCGGCCGGCCGGACCGACCGCGCTCAGGACCGGCGGGCGTTCTCCACCACGAACGGGGTGCCCTGCTGGCAGGTGCTCATCACGTCGGGCTGCACCTGGCCGGTGACGGTGACCCGCGCGCCCGGCCGCAGCACGTCGCGGGGGCCCCCGATCAGCAGGAACCCGTCGAGGAGCAGGCAGTTCGGCTCGACGCCGGTGGCGATCGTGCCGGTGAGCTCGGTGCCACCGACCGGCGGGGGCAGGGTCGGCTTGCCCGGCTTCCCGGTGGGCAGCGGTGGCAGGCTCGGCGGCGGCGGGGTGGGGGCGGCCGTCGGCGGGGTGGGGCCGGCGGTCGGCGGGACGCTCGGGTCGGGCGTGGGCTGGCTGGTCACCGGCAGGTCTCCCGTGGGGGTGGAGGTGGGGGTGCCGTCGCCGCCGCCCTGGCCGCCACAGGCACCGAGCGCCATGCAGACGGCCAGCGCGGGGACGGCGAGCCGAAGGTTCCTCATGCCGGATCTGACGTACGCAGGGCGCGGTTCGTTCCCATCCTCAGCCGCGCGCCGCGGCGGCCTTCATGTCCCGCTTCAGCTCCTGCGGCAGCGAGAAGGTGAGCCGCTCGTTCGCGGTCACCACCTCGTCCACGTCGGTGAAGCCGCGCGCGGCCAGGTAGGCCAGGACGTCCTGGACCAGCTCGTCCGGGACGCTCGCGCCGGAGGTCAGGCCGACCGTGGTGGCCCCCGCCAGCCACGCCTCGTCGATCTCGTGGGCGAAGTCGACGAGGTGGCCGGCGCGGGCACCCGCGTCCAGGGCGACCTCGACCAGCCGCACCGAGTTCGAGGAGTTGCGCGAGCCGACCACGATCACCACGTCGCAGTCCGGCGCGATCTCCTTGACCACGTGCTGCCGGTTGGAGGTGGCGTAGCAGATGTCGTCGCTGGGCGGCGACTGGAGCATCGGCAGGCGCTTCTTCAGCCGGGCCACCGTCTCCAGCGTCTCGTCGACCGACAGGGTGGTCTGGGACAGCCAGACGACCTTGTTCGGGTCGCGGACGGTGATCCGGTCGGCGTCCTCCGGGCCGTCGACCAGCTGGATGTGCTCCGGGGCCTCGCCGGCGGTGCCGATGACCTCCTCGTGCCCCTCGTGACCGATCAGCAGGATGTCGTAGTCCTCGGCGGCGAACCGCTTCGCCTCCTGGTGCACCTTCGTCACCAGCGGGCAGGTCGCGTCGATCGCCTTCAGCGAGCGCTGCCTGGCCTGCTCGTAGACCTCGGGGGCGACGCCGTGCGCGGAGAAGATGACGGTGGCCCCCTCGGGCACCTCCTCGTTCTCCTCGACGAAGACGGCTCCCTGCGCCTCCAGCGTCCGCACCACGTGCTTGTTGTGCACGATCTCCTTGCGTACGTAGATCGGAGCGCCGTAGAGCTTGAGTGCCTCCTCGACGGTCTGCACCGCGCGGTCGACGCCCGCGCAGTAGCCGCGGGGCTTTGCCAGGAGCACGCGCTTGCCGGTCCGGGGGGTCGCCTCAGCCTCAGTCACCCGTCCATCGTACGTGCCGGCCCCGTACCGGGCAGCGGCCGCGACCCCCGCCACAGCGCGGACGGGCACCTGACCGGGGACTGGCCGTAGGGTGACCGGGTGAGTTCGGCAGAGGTTCCACGCAGCAGTTCGGACGAGCCCTGGCCGGTCCGAGTGGTCAGCCAGAAGGTCGGTGCCTGGATCGCCAAGCTCGGCTGGGTCTGGGTGGACGGGCAGGTGGCGCAGATCAGCCGGCGTCCCGGCGCGAGCACCGTGTTCCTGACCCTGCGGGACCCGTCGGCCGACCTCAGCCTGACCGTCACCACCAACCGGGACGTCCTCGACGCCGGCGCCCCGGAGTTGCGCGAGGGCGCCCGGGTGGTGCTGCACGCCAAGCCGGAGTTCTACGCCGCCCGGGGCACGCTCAGCCTGCGTGCCGACGAGATCCGCCAGGTAGGGCTGGGTGAGCTGCTGGCCCGGCTGGAGAAGCTGAAGAAGCTGCTGGCCGCCGAGGGCCTCTTCGACCGGGCCCGCAAGCGCCGCCCGCCGTTCCTGCCGGGGCGGATCGGCCTGATCACCGGGCGTGCCTCGGCCGCGGAACGGGACGTGCTCACCAACGCCCGGCGACGCTGGCCGGCGGTGGAGTTCCGCACGGTCAACGTGGCGGTGCAGGGGCCGGGTGCGGTACCGCAGATCATGGACGCGCTCAAGGTGCTGGACGCCGACCCGAGCATCGACGTGATCATCATCGCCCGCGGCGGCGGAGGCATCGAGGACCTGCTGCCCTTCTCCGACGAGGCGCTGTGCCGGGCGGTCTTCGCCTGTCGTACGCCGGTGGTCAGCGCGATCGGCCACGAGACCGACACGCCGCTGCTGGACTACGTCGCCGACGTCCGCGCGTCCACCCCCACCGACGCGGCCAAGCGCGTCGTCCCGGACCTCACCGAGGAGGTACGCCTCATCCGGCAGGCCCGCTCCCGCCTGGAGCGCGCGGTCGGCAACCTGGTGGACCGGGAGTCGCACCGCCTCGACCTGCTCCGCTCCCGCCCGGTGCTGGCCCGCCCCCAGGTGATGGTCGACCAGCGGGAGACCGACCTGGCCGCGTTGCGCCGCCGGGCGGACCGCTGCCTGGACCACCGCCTCGCGGCCGGCCACGAGGACCTGCGACACACCCTCGCCCGGCTCCGCGCGCTCTCCCCCGCCGCCACCCTCGACCGCGGGTACGCGATCGTGCAACGCGCCGACGGCCACGTGGTCCGCGCGGCGTCCGAGGTCGGCAAGGGCGACCCCCTGCGGGTACGCCTCGCCGACGGCGAGTTGGCCGCCACCGTCGACCGCTGAGCGGGCGCCGACCGCTCCCCGCCCTGCCCCTGCGCAAGCCGCATGATCGCGCTCTAACCCTGATGTAGTGGCATCCGAGCCGCAGGAATGCCACTACATCCGCGATCGAGCGCGATCATGCGGCGAGCGCGGGGCGACGCGGCGAGCGCGGCGACGCGGCGAGCGGCGGTGCGGCGCGGGGGCGGGCGCGTCGGCCCGGTGTGGTGGGATGTGGGCGATGACTGACGAGACGAAGGACCAGCGGCCCAGCTACGAGCAGGCCCGCGCCGAGTTGGCCTCGGTGGTGGAGCGGCTGGAGGCCGGCGGGACGACGCTGGAGGAGTCGCTGGCGCTCTGGGAGCGCGGCGAGAAACTGGCCGAGATCTGCCAGGAGTGGCTGGACGGCGCCCGAGCCCGGATCGACGCGGCCCGCCAGGACAGCCCCACCTGAACCCAGCCCCCCACCCGCGGACCCGCCTCGACGGACCCCGCAGTTTCGGGAAGACAGTGGCCATCCCGACGAGAATGGCCACTGTTTTGTGAAACTGCGCGCGCAGACGCGGAGCGGTGGGGCGGCCGGAGGCCGCCCCACCCGCGCCGGTCGGGTCAGTTGAACAGGTTGTACAGCTCGGCCGGGGCCTCGACGACCTGGTCCGCCGCCGGCTTCTGGGCGGCGGCGGCGTTGCCGTAGTCGGAGTAGGTGATCCGGATCTCCTGCGCCGCGGCCTGACCGGCGGCCGGGATCTGGACGACCATCTCGCTGAGCCGCCCCTGCGGGTCCAGCTTGGCGGTGAAGGGCACCGACTTCGCCTGCGGGCCGAGGGCGGTGACCACGGTCGGGTCGACCGAGCCGGCCTCCGCCGCCTTCGACACGTCGAGCGTGCCCGCGTACGTGCCCTCGCCGGTCTCCCGTACGTCGGTGATGCCCTGGGTGAGCACGGCGCTGCCGGCCGGGTCGACCTTGTCGAAGTCGAAGCCCAGGTTGCGGTTGCCCTGGATCCGGGTCTGGTCGAGGTGCTGGTACTTGCCGAGGTTCAGCTTCTGCACGCCCGGGATGCTGTTGGCGGTCTTCCCGCCGAGTTCCAGCTTGACCCAGCTGTCCGGCTTGGCGTGGATCAGGTCGAGCTTCATCGCCAGGTCGTCGGTGGGCTGACCGATGGTGATCCGCATCTCGGCGCTCTGGCTCGGTTCGTGCACCTGACCCTCGGCGCTGGAGCCGGCACCGGACATGGTGAAGCGGAAGTTGCCGTTGCTGATCTCCCGCGTGGAGTCGAGCAGGGCCTGCTTGGCGTCGGAGTTCACGCCGGACGCGGTGGGTGCGGCCGAGCCGGACGCGGTCGGAGTGGCGGAGGAGCCGGCCTGCGGGGTCCCGGCGGCGTTGCAGGCGACGAGGCCGGGCGTGAACAACGCGGCGGCCACCAGGCCGGCGCTCAGGCGTCGAACGGTCATCTGTGTCTCCCGTTGGGGTCACCCGACTCGCCGGGTGGCGGCCGGAAACCGGGCGACGCAGCGACTGTCGGCTGCGCCGCGCGAACGCCGGGCGGTCGCCGGAGCGGGCCGATCGGGTCGCACCCACCTAGTTCCCTGCCAGCGCGCCGCACAATCACCGGTTCGTCCGGTTCCCCCGTCGGGAGGATCCGCGCACCCGCCGGACCGGCCCGCCCGCACCGGGGACAGGCCGCCTGGAGACGACGAACGGGGCGGCCGATGGGCCGCCCCGTTCGAGTGTTGGGTGCTACTGGAACATCTCGTACGTCTCGGGGGACGCCTCGATGACCTTGTCCGCCGGCGGCTTCTGCGCGCCGGTGGCCTTGCCGTAGTCCGCGTAGGTGACCTTGATCTCGTGCGCCTTGGTCTCGCCGGCGGCCGGGATCGGCATCGTCAGCTCGGCGAGGCGGCCCTGGTCGTCCAGCTTCGCGGTGAACGGAAGCGCCTTGGCCTGGTCGCCCAGCGACTTGATCACGTCACTGTCGATGGCGCCGGAGTCGGTCACACCGGAGACGTCGAGCTTGCCGGCGTAGGTGCCCTTGCCGGTCTCCTGCACGTCGGTGATGGACTTGAACAGCGCGTCGGCGCCGGCCGGGTCCGGGTTCTCCAGGTCCACCGCGAGGGCGTCCGAGTCCTTGATCTTGGTCTTGTCGATGTGCTGGTACTTGTCCTTGAGCTTGGCCATGGCCGGCACGGAGTCGGCCAGCTCACCCAGGTCCATCTTCACCCAGCTGTCCGACTCGATCATGATCATCTCCATGCCCATGGTCGAGCCGGAGCCGTCGTCGAAGGTCAGGTCGAACTGCACGCTGTTGCTGGGCTTGTGCACCAGCCCCTTGCCGGTCAGGCCCGCACCGGTCATGGTGAAGGTGAAGTTGCCCTGGCCGAGCTCCTTGGTGGAGGCGCGCAGGGCCTCCTTCGGGTCGGCGGGGGTGGCCGAGGCGGAGGCGGCCGGATCAGCCGACTCCGACTTGTTGCAGGCGGCCATGCCGGGCACGAGCAGTGCGGCGGCGAGCACGCCGACGGTCCACCGTCGAATGTTCACAGATGTCTCTCTTCACAAAAAGGCAACACCCGGCCGGGAGGTGCGGCCAGGCACGAGCCGGGGCAGCCTAACGGATGCCACCGGCACGTGGGGGGCACCTCAGCCGAGCGCCCCGGCCGCCGCCCGCAGTTCGTTGTCCCGCGCGTCGCCGACCACGATCACGGTCCGGTTCGGCTCCAGCAGCACCAGCGCCTGTTCGTTGCCCCGGGCCGTGTACCGCTGCCAGGTCCGCCCGTCCAGGTCCGTCTGCCCCTGCGGCTGCCCCTGGTCGGTCAACTCGGCCGGCAGCAGCCGTTCCGCCGGGACGCTGCTCTGCACGATCTGGAGCCCACGCCCCTCCGGGGTGAGGTAGCCGATCCGCAGCGTCGCACCGTCCTCGACGGTCCGGAAGGTGGCGTTCACCGTCTGCCAGTCGTCGCCGAGACCGCGCGGTTCGGCCACCGGGAAGGCGTTGGCCGCCCGGGCGGATCCGATCGCGGGTGCCGGGTCGACCGTGGTCGGCTGGTCACCACCGAGGAAGCCCCGGTAGAAGGCGAGCAGCAACGCGATCGGGACCAGCAGCACCAGCAGCGAGATCGCCATGTCCTTCGGCGACCGCTCCGACTTGGCGGGCTCGGCCCGGGCCGGCGGCGCGGCCCGCTCCCCGGTCCCCACCTCCGCGGCGGCGGCCCCACCGTCGGCTCCGTCGGGCCCGGTGGCGGGTTCGACCAGCGCCGGCTCCCCGGCGGGTACGCCCGGGGTGGCGGGTGCCGGGCGGCCGGAGGTCACCGGCGGCTGGCCGTCGGGCGGAGTCTGGTCGGCGGGTACGCGGTCGGCAGGTTGTGCGGGTTCCACCCCGCCATCTTCTCAGCCGCCCGGGGCGGCGTATCCAGGCCATCACCGCCCCGCCACCGCACCGGGTCCGTCATCGTGTGAGGATCAGCGACAAAGCCGGCAGCGGCGACGCCGCACCCTGCCGGTCCACCCCGCAACGCCGCGAGGAGGAGCCGTCATGACGACGAACACCAGGACGCGGATCCCACAGGATCTCGACCGCAACCTTGCCCTCGACCTCGTCCGGGTCACCGAGGCCGCGGCCATGGCCGCCGGTCGTTGGGTCGGCCGGGGCGACAAGGAGGGCGGCGACGGGGCCGCCGTCGACGCCATGCGCAAGTTGATCAACTCGATCCAGATGCGTGGCACCGTGGTGATCGGTGAGGGCGAGAAGGACAACGCCCCGATGCTCTTCAACGGCGAGCAGGTCGGCGACGGCACCGGCCCGGAGGTGGACGTCGCCGTCGATCCGGTCGACGGCACCACCCTGATGAGCAAGGGGATGCCGAACGCCCTCGCGGTGCTCGCCGTCTCCGAGCGGGGCGCGATGTTCGACCCGAGTGCCGTCTTCTACATGGAGAAGCTGGCGGTCGGCCCGGTCTACGCCGACGTGATCGACATCAACGCCGGCCCGGCGGAGAACATCCGTCGGATCGCCAAGGTCAAGGGCACCGACGTCTCCGAGGTGACGGTGTGCGTCCTGGACCGTTCCCGGCACGACGAGCTGGTCCAGCGGATCCGGCGTACCGGGGCGGGGATCCGGTTCATCTCCGACGGCGACATCGCCGGTTCGATCGCCGCGGCCCGGGGCGAGTCCGACGTCGACGTGCTGATGGGTATCGGCGGTACGCCGGAGGGCATCATCTCCGCCTGCGCGCTCAAGTGCATGGGCGGGGCGATGCAGGCCAAGCTCTGGCCGCGCGACGACGAGGAGCGGGAGAAGGCGCTCGGCGCCGGCCACGACCTGGACCGGGTGCTCTCCACCGACGACCTGGTCACCGGCGACAACTGCTTCTTCGTGGCCACCGGGGTCACCTCCGGCGACCTGCTGCGCGGCGTGCGCTACCGGGCCGGTGGGGCGTACACCCAGTCGATCGTGATGCGCTCCAAGAGCGGCACCATCCGGGTGATCGACTCGTACCACCGGCTGGAGAAGCTCGCCCTCTACTCGGCGGTCGACTTCGACGGCCGGCCGCTGGCCGAGCAGGAGTGACCACCACCGGGACGGCGGCGCCGGACACGCTGTCGACCGCGCGGCGAGCCACCGGCGTCGGGCTGGCGGTCGCCTCGGGGGTCGCGGTGGCCGTGCAGTCCCGGATCAACGGCGAGCTGGGCGTACGTCTGGACGACGGGATCGCCGCCGCGGTGGTCTCGTTCGGCATCGGTCTGCTGGTGCTGCTGGTGCTGGTGCCGGCCACCCCCGGTGGCCGGCGCGGGCTGGTCGCCCTGCGGGCCGCCCTCCGGGACGGGTCGCTGCGGCCGTGGCAGTGCCTGGGCGGCGTGTGCGGGGCGTTCCTGGTGGCCACCCAGGGCCTGACCGTGGGCACCCTCGGGGTGGCCGTCTTCACGGTGGCCGTCGTCGCCGGCCAGTCCGGCAGCAGCCTGCTCGTCGACCGGGCCGGGGTGGGCCCGACCGGACGGCAGCCGGTCACCCCGGCCCGGCTGGTCGGCGCGGTGCTGACCGTGCTGGCGGTGCTGCTCGCGGTGGGCGACCGGCTGGGCGATCCGGGCGCGTTGGTCCTGGCGCTGCTGCCGCTGCTGGCCGGCGTGGGCATCGCCTGGCAGCAGGCGGTGAACGGGCGGGTACGGGGTGCCGCCGGCAGCGCCCTCACCGCCACCCTGGTCAACTTCTCGGTCGGCACGGTCGCCCTGCTGGCCACGTTCGCGGTGGAGGTGGCGGTCCGCGGCCGGCCGGCCGGCGGTTTCCCGAGCGAGCCGTGGCTCTACCTGGGCGGCCCGATCGGCATCGTCTTCATCGCCCTGGCCGCCGCCATCGTCCGCTTCACCGGGGTGCTGCTGCTCGGTCTGGCCACCATCGCCGGGCAGATCATCGGCGCGGTGCTGCTGGATCTGGTGCTGCCCACCGCGGCCTCGCACCCCGGCCCGGCCACCCTGGCCGGCGCGGCCCTGACCCTGGTCGCCGTCCTCGTCGCCAACTCCGGCTCCCGCCGGTATGGAGGGGCCCCTTCCTAACGCCTGGTGTATAGGAAGGGGCCCTTCCTAACGTCGCGCCCCGGGAAGCACCGCCGCACCGGTGAGGGCGGCGACGGTGGCGGAGAGGGCGTCGTCCAGCGGGGTGGGGGCACGCCGAGCAGCTCGGTGGCGGCGCGGGAGTCCATCACGAACGGCCGGGCGAACTGGTGTGCGGTCTCGCGCAACTCGCGCGCGAACGGGTTGACCAGGCCGCCCAGCCACAGCCCCGGGTAGGGCAGGCGGGTCAGCCTGGGCGCGGGGGCACCGGCCAGGGCCGCCGCCCGGGTCGCCAGCTCCCGGACGGACACCGGGGGCGCGCTGGGCACGTGCCAGGCCCGTCCCCAGGCCCGTTCGTCGGCGGCGGCCACGACGAGGGTACGGGCGACGTCGTCGATGTACGTCCAGGTGTGCGGCGCGTCGAAGTCGACCGGAAGCACCACCCGGCGGCCGGCGAGCACCCCCGGCAGCAGCATCATCGGCAGCGACGTGCCGCTGGCGCCCAGGTAGTCGGAGCCGCGTACCTCGGTGATCCGGGCCCGGCCGTCCCGGTGGGCGTCGAGCGCGTCGGCCCACATCTGGTTGCGGACCCGCCCCTTGACGCCGGTGGCGGCGAGCGGGGTGGCCTCGGTCATCGGCCGGTCGACCGGTCCGTAGCCGTAGAGGTTGCCCACGGTGGCCAGCACCGCGCCGGTCCGCTCGGCGGCGGTGAGCAGCGCGTTCGCCAGCGGCGGCCAGTCGGTCGACCACCGGTGGTACGCCGGGTTGGCGCAGTTGTATAGGGCCGCGGCGCCCTCGGTGAGCGCGGTGAGCCGGTCGGCGTCCGCGGCGTCGGCGGCAACCCGTTCGACGCCGGGGAGGTCCGGTCCGGTGCCGCTGCGGGTGACGACCCGGACCTGCGCCCCGGTCGCGGTGAGGTGCCGGGCGGTGGTGGTGCCGACCGGACCGGCGCCGACGACGACGTGGAATGACATCAGGGATCCCCTTTTGGATCGGTAGTAACAAACAAGAGCGGCGCTCTCGCAACAAGCATGACCCCCAACGCCCCTCCCGTCAAGAGCACTGCTCTCGCTTTTGTCATCCGCTCTAGTTCGTGGCAGGGTGAACCCATGCCGGCTTCCTCGATCCGCGCCCGGGTCCGCGCCGAGATGATCGACGAGATCAAGGCGGTGGCCCGGCGGCACCTGGCCACCGACGGCGCCAACCTCTCCCTGCGCGCGGTCGCCCGCGACATGGGCATGGTCTCCTCGGCGATCTACCGCTACTTCCCCAGCCGGGACGAGCTGCTCACCGCGCTCATCCTCGAGGCGTACCAGGCGCTGGGTGACGCCGTGGCCGCGGCGGTCGCCGGGCCCGACCGGCTCGACCTGCGCGGACGCTGGCACGCGGCCTGCCGGGCGGCCCGGGACTGGGCGCTGGCCCATCCGGCGGAGTACGCGCTGCTCTACGGCAGCCCGGTGCCCGGGTACGCGGCACCGGACGAGACGGTCGAACCGGCCCAACGCCCGCCGCTCACCCTGGTCGGCATCCTGCGGGACGGGCTCGCCGCCGGTCGGATCGACCCGCCGGCAGAAGTGCTGCCCGAGCCGGTCCGCGCCGATCTGGGCGAGCTGGTCGCGGCCTTCTTTCCCGGCCTGCCCGAGGCGCTGCTCGCCCGGGGGATGGCCGGCTGGACACAGCTCTTCGGGCTGATCAGCTTCGACCTGTTCGGGCGGCTCAACCGCGCGGTGCCACACCGCGACGCGTACTTCGAGCACCAGATCGGGCTGATGGCCGACCTGATGGGCCTACCCGCCTGACCGGGCCGGCAGCATCGGGTCTCAGGTGCCGTCGGAGGAGTGGCCTGGGAAGAGGTGCGCCGACGGGTCGATGGCCACCGCCGCGTTGTTCACCGCGGTGGCCGCCTCGCCGAAGCCGGTGGCGATGAGGCGGACCTTGCCCGGGTACTCGGTGATGTCCCCGGCGGCGAACACCCGGGGCAGGTTGGTGGCCATCGCGCTGTCCACCAGGATGTGCCGGCGGTCCAGCCGGAGCCCCCACTCGGCCAACGGGCCGAGGTCCGCGGTGAATCCGAGCGCGGCGACCACCGTGTCGACCGGCAGCAGCTCGGCCGCGCCGCCGCGTACGGTGATCTCGGCGCCGGTGACCACCCCGTCGCCGTGCAGCCGGGTCACCTCGGCGTTGACCACCACCCGCACCGGTGTCGCCAGCACCCGGGCGACGGTGGCCGCGTGCGCCCGGAACCGCTCCCGCCGGTGCACCAGCGTCACCGAGCGGGCCAGCGGCTGCAACGCGCACGCCCAGTCGAAGGCGGAGTCCCCGCCACCGACGATCAGCACGTCCCGACCGGCCAGGTCGGTCGGCTGCGGCACGAAGTAGATGATCCCGCCCCCGGCGAACTGGTCGGCGACCGGGAGCGGCCGGGGCGTGAAGCTGCCCAGCCCACCGGTGACGATCACCGCGCCGCAGGTGAGCTGCTCGCCGCCGGCCAGGCCGAGCACCGGCCGGCCGTCGGCGTACGAGAGCTTCTCCGCGCGGGCACCCAGCAGGTAGCGGGGGTCGTACGGTGCGGCCTGGGCGACCAGGTTGGCCACCAGGTCCCGGCCCTTGACCGCCGGGAAGCCGGCGACGTCGTGGATCAGCTTCTCCGGGTACATCGCGGTGATCTGGCCGCCGGGTTCGGGCAGCGCGTCGACCACCGCGACGGAGAGCCCACGGAAACCGGCGTAGTAGGCCGCGAAGAGCCCGGCCGGCCCGGCTCCGACCACCGCGACATCGACCTCGCCCATGCGCCCACCGTCACTTCCCGCTCACGGATCAACGTGCGCTGATCTTCCGACGGTAGGGCGGGTCGCCCGGCCG
Organism: Micromonospora endolithica; assembly: GCF_003626595.1. Classification (GTDB taxonomy): domain Bacteria; phylum Actinomycetota; class Actinomycetes; order Mycobacteriales; family Micromonosporaceae; genus Micromonospora; species Micromonospora endolithica. The sequence continues at coordinate 121,842 of NZ_RBAK01000008.1, forward strand.
GGCAAGCACGTCCCACGCGTGGCGGCGGGTCCGGTGGCGACGTCAGGGCAGGGAGAGCGTCGACTCCGGGCGGTAGGGCCCGTCCAGGTCCCGCCGGCGGCGGAAGAGGATGGCGGCGACGATCCCGCCGAGCAACCCGAACAGGTGACCCTGCCAGGAGATCCGGTCGTCGGTGGGCAGGATGCTGACGAGTTGCCACCCGTAGAGCAGGCCGACCAGCAGGAAGACCGCGAAGTTCCACCAGCTCCGCTCGACGATGCCCCGGGTGAGCAGGATGCCAAGGTAGCCGAAGATGACGCCGCTGGCCCCCACCACGATCGAGTTCGACGAGCCGGTGAACCAGACGCCGAGGCCACTGACCAGGACGATGAGCAGGGTCGACCAGAGGAACCGCCGGGCACCGGCGGCGAGCACGAACGTGCCGAGCAGGATCAGCGGGATGCTGTTGCTGTAGAGGTGGTCGAAGCCGTGGTGCAGGAACGGCGAGAAGAAGACCCCGTCGAGCCCCTCGATGCGTTTCGGGATGATCCCCGCCGAGGCGTCCAGCCCGAAGGCAAGCCCCTGGTCGACGGCCTCGATGAGGAAGAGGAAGGGCACCACCGCGCACATCGCCACGAAGGCCCGGCCGAGGGAGGCGTAGAACGCCTCGGTGCCGAACCGGTTCGGGTCGCCGCTTCCGGGGAGCAGGGTCACCCGTCAAGAGCTATCAGGTACCGGCCACCGCCGCCACCCGGGCGGCCCGCCGGCAGGCGTACGACGGCGGCGGGGCGTGTGACCGTCCACACACCCCGCCGCCGTCGGCGTCCTAGTACCAGCCCTGCGCCTGCGACTGTGCCCACGCCTTGCAGGGGGTGCCGTAGCGGCCCTTGATGTAACCGAGGCCCCAGATGATCTGGGTGCTCGGGTTGGTCTCCCAGTCGTCGCCGACCGAGGCCATCTTGCTGCCCGGCAACGCCTGCGGGATGCCGTGCGCCCCGGACGAGGAGTTGTGCGCCTTCGGGTTCCAGCCGCTCTCCTTCGTCCAGAGCTTCTCCAGACAGGGGAACTCGGAGATCGGGAAGCCCTTGTCGATCATGATCGCGCAGCCGATCTTCCGGTTGCCGCTGTACTCGGCACACGAGGACGGGATCGGCCCGTCGTACGGCTTGCTGGCGACCTTCTTCTCGGCGGCCTCAGCGGCCCTGGCCGCCGAGGCGGCGGCCTGCTCGGCCTTCTTCCGCGACGCGGCGGCGGCCTCGGCCCGGCGGGCGCGCTCGGCGGTCGCCTCGGCCACCGCGGCGGTCCGCAGCTTCGCGTGGTACTCGGCGGCCCGCTGCTGGACGGAGTGCACGCCGACCGGGGCCTGACCGTCGCCCGGTGGGTCGCCTTCGACGGCCTGCTCGGACGCGACACCGACACGTGCGGCCGGGTCCTGCGGGCTCTCGCGGTCGTCGCCCAGATAGAAACCGCCGGCAACGCCCACGGAGAGCAGCGCGACAGCGGCCGTGCGGGCACCCAACCGGCTCCACAGCCGACTCACGAAGTGATCCCTTCGTCGGGGGCATGGGCACGACGCGGGAGCCGTGCCCCTGGTGGGGCCGGGGGCCCGCGTCGCGAGCGCCCCGACCCTGCCGGTCGCAGCCGACGCACCGGTGTCCGCCGATGCCGTCCGTCGGGGGACGAACGATCACCGACGATCCGTCCAGGCGCGTGGACGCTCGTGGGACACGATCGCGCACAGTGAGGCCGATGGGAAACCAACCGACCGCTTTGTGATCTGTGCCACACAAATTACCCGCATAAATGGTCGTTAAACGGTCATCAAAGTGAGTTGTCCTCCAAAAGATCCGTCACGACGGCGGCGATCGGGGAACGCTCCGAACGGGTGAGGGTGACGTGCGCGAAGAGCGGATGCCCCTTCAACGCCTCGATCACCGCGGTCACCCCGTCGTGCCGACCGACCCGCAGGTTGTCCCGCTGCGCCACGTCGTGCGTGAGCACCACCCGCGAGCCCTGGCCGATGCGGGAGAGCACCGTCAACAGCACGCCCCGCTCCAGCGACTGCGCCTCGTCCACGATCACGAACGCGTCGTGCAGGCTGCGCCCCCGGATGTGGGTGAGCGGCAACACCTCCAGCAGGCCGCGCGAGGTCACCTCGTCGAGCACGTTCTCGTGCACCACCGCGCCGAGGGTGTCGAAGACGGCCTGCGCCCAGGGCGACATCTTCTCCGACTCCGAACCCGGCAGGTAACCCAGCTCCTGGCCGCCGACGGCGTACAACGGGCGGAACACCACGACCTTCTTGTGCCGGCGGCGTTCCATCACCGCCTCCAGACCGGCGCAGAGCGCCAGGGCGGACTTGCCGGTGCCGGCCCGGCCGCCCAGCGAGACGATGCCCACCGAGTCGTCCAGCAGCAGGTCCAACGCGACCCGCTGTTCGGCCGAGCGCCCGTGCAGGCCGAACGCCTCGCGGTCGCCGCGCACCAGCCGTACGGTCTTGTCCGGCAGCACCCGGCCCAGCGCCGACCCCCGGGTGCTGTGCAGGACCAGGCCGGTGTGGCACGGCAGCCCCGCCGCGGCGTCCACGTCCAGCGTCTCGCCGGCGTAGAGCTGCCCGATCTGCTCCTCACCCAGCTCCAGCTCGGACATGCCGGTCCAGGTCGGGTCGCTGGCCTGGCCGTGCCGGTACTCGTCGGCGTGCAGGCCGACCGACGCCGCCTTCACCCGCAGCGGCATGTCCTTGCTGACCAGGGTGACCTGGCGTCCCTCGGCGGCGAGGTTCAGCGCCACGGAGAGGATCCGCGCGTCGTTGGACTCGGTGCGGAAGCCCGGCGGCAGCACCCCGTCGTCGGTGTGGTTCAGCTCCACCCGCAGGGTGCCGCCGTGGTCGTTGGCGGGCACCGGAGTGTCCAGCCGACCGTGCCGGACGCGCAGGTCGTCCAGCAGGCGCAGGGACTGCCGGGCGAACCAGCCCAGCTCGGGGTGGTGGCGCTTGCCCTCCAGTTCGGTGATGACCACCAGCGGCAGCACCACCTCGTGCTCGGCGAACCGGTGGAACGCCGCCGGATCGGAGAGCAGGACCGAGGTGTCCAGGACGAACGCCTGGCCCGATGGTCGGGGCTCCTGGGTCTCGACCGGCGCGGCGTTCGCAGCACGGCGGCTGCGGGCGGTCCGGCGGGTCGTGGCAGTCGCGGCCGGGTTCTGGTCGGCACCGGCAGAGGTACGGCGAGTCGTCACAGGCCTGCTCCGACGGATGGGCACCCGCCACCCGCGTTCCGCCTCGTCCGGTGCCCGGTGGACACGGGGTCGGATGCGGGCCCCGTGCGCGAGGTCGCAGAACCGGGCTGGCCGGCTGGCCCGGGACAACCCCGTGCCATGCCTAGACGCTAGCGGCGTCCGCGTCCGCAGGCTAGAGGCGATCGTGGATCTCCGGAGACCGACGGGTGAACGTACGGCGGAACCGGCCGGGATGCATGCCCCCTGCGCGCATCCCGGCCGGTGGGGACCACCGTCACCGGTCTGACGTGGCCCCGACGGTGCGCGTCCGCCGCGGACGGCGCACCGCGCCCTGGGTACGGCCGGCGGGGTTTCGGGCCACCCGCCGGCCGGGCTCAACCGGTCCGGCGGACCAGGGTGCCGGCCGGGTGCCGGGCCGCGACCGGAGCGGCCGGCGTGGTGAAGGACGATCCGGTGTACGTGGTGCCGGCGCGCGCCACCGTGCCGGTCGCCCGGACCGGCTGCGCGGTCGCGTCCACCACCGGTGGCCCGGCCAGGGCGGACGCGATGGCCGCCTGGGCGTCGCGGCGGCGGCGGTTCCAGGCGCCCCGGTCGCCGTCGAAGTAGCCCTGCCGGTAGCCGAACCGGTAGCCGATGCGGTAGCTGAGCTGCCCGTGCAGGCGGCCCGCCGCGTAGCTCGCGGCACCGAGCACGAGCACGAGGAAGAGCGCGAGGAAGGGGCTCATCCGTCGGCTCCGGTCCGCCGGACGCGCCGCGTCATCGTTCCTCCGGCTCGACCGCGGTGGGATCGGTCACCTGGTCGATCACCAGCAGCCGGTCGAGGTCCTCCGTGCTGACCTCCTCGACCAGTTCGACGCTGATCCGGCAGCCGTCCAGGACCACCTCGGCGACCGAGGAGCGGCGGATCTCGCCGCCGGCGTCGTAGACCCGGACGCTGAGTTCCGGGCAGCCCAGGTGGGTACGCCAGGCGTTCCACTCGGCACGGTCACCGACGCTGAGGGAGAGGTAACGGCAACCGCGGGCGAGGTAGAGGCGCCACGGCGCGCTCAATCCGGCGGCGACCCCCTCCGCGATCAGGCCGAAGGCCTGGGCACGGGTGGCGAGCTCGGTCACCGCACCTCCTTCGCACCGGGAGCGTGACACATACGAGCACTGATCGTCTCCTGCACGTGACACACCGTAGATTGTCCCATGAACGTGACAGTATCAGCTTTTCGTCCGTTTACCCTCGCACCTACGGCCATCTATTCTGCCCAGGTGACACCCCTCAGGAAGGGCGCCGGATCGTTTACCGGCGCACGGCGAAACACGTCTCGTTCACGTGACACCCGCGTGCCATCGGGGCCACCCCCCGACTCCTGGCCGTACCGTCGCGGGGTGACCGAGACCGCCAACGCACGGAAGATCGCCTTTGCCAGTTTCGTCCGCCGGGCGCTCGACGAGGCACGGGCGACCCGGGCCTGGAGCGGCACCGAGGTCTCCCGCCGCACCGGCGTGTCCCGGCAGACGATCAACCGGTGGGTCCGCGGCGACTGGGCCAGCGATCCCGAGGCCGAACGCGTGGTGGCCTTCTGCGAGGGCCTGGGCCTCAACCCGGCGAGCGCCTTCGCCGCCCTGGGCTGGGACCGGGCCACCTCGCCGCGCACCGCGCCGGCACCCCCGCCGATGGACCCGGACGTGGAGGCGCTGCTGCGCCGGCTGGTCGACCCCCGGGTGTCGGACGCGGAGAAGTTCCACATCCGGGAAACCATCCGATACCTCGCATACCGCCCGACACTGCCGGTCGATGGCCGAAAACGAGGGAAAGAAGCCAGCTAGTTCCTCAGATGGCGAAAGAACACCAGGTCAGACTCATTCGTTTCGCTCCCGGGCCGGAAGCGGCGCGCTAGCGTCCGTTTGTACTGCTTGGGCTCGTCGTCGGCGGGGGGACGGGACAAGGCCGAACCCAGCCCTGCGGGACAGAAGGAGGGGTCTGTCCATGACCCTGAAGTGGTTGGCAGTGGTGGTCGCCGCCGTGTCACTGACACTGTGCGCGACCGGGAACACGGTGACGCTGGCGGTCGACGGCGGGGAGCTACCCCTGCTGGTCAACCTGTTCGCGCTCACCACCGCCGGCACCGCGGTCGTCCTGGCCGTGGTCGCCGACCTGCACGACCGGCTCAACGACCGGGTCAGCGCGCTCACCGAGTTCATGGTGGCGCGACTCAACGAGATCGAGACGCACAGCGGCGACCGGAACAGCGGCTTCGTGGAGGGGTACCTGCTCAGTCAGGGCCAGGAAGCCGCCGTGGTGCCGTTCGGTCGACGCGGACGTGGAGCCGCCGAACGCTGACTTGTACCGGGCCGCGACACCGACCGCAACCCCCGGCCGGACGGGTCCTCGCGGCCGGGAATGGGCCGCCCGAGCCGGGGTACGCTGTCGCCCGTGCCGCCGTTGAATCTGCGCAACCAACAGCCGGGGACCCCGTTGAACGCCGACCACGCCTGGCGTACGACCGCCGCCCACGCGGCGGGGACCGTGCTCTTCTTCGACTTCGACGGCACGCTCGCGCCGGTCGACGACGACCCGACCGCGGTGCAGCCCGCGCCGAAGGTGCTGGACGCGATCGAGGCGCTCGCCCCGGTGGTCCGCCGGGTGGCGATCGTCTCCGCGCGGCCGGTGGAGTTCCTCCGCGACCATCTCGGCGGGCTCCACGGCGTCGACCTGTACGGCCTCTACGGCCTGGAGCACAGCCACTCCGGCGGTGCCACGGTCACCGAGCCGGCGGCGCTGCCCTGGGTGCCGACGATGGCGGAACTGGCCGACCTGGCCCGGGCCGAGTTGCCCGCCGGCACGCTCGTCGAGTTCAAACGGCTCTCCGTCGCCCTGCACTGGCGCACCGCCCCCCAGCTCGGTGCCACCGTGGAGACCTGGGGTCGGGCCCAGGCCGAGCGGCTCGGGCTGCGGGTCCAGGCCGGCCGGATGGTGCTGGAGCTGAAGCCGCCCGTCGACCGGGACAAGGGCATGGTCATCGACGAGGTGATCCGGGACGCCGATGCCGCCTGGTACTTCGGTGACGACGTCTCCGACATCAAGGCGTTCGCCGCGCTGCGCGCCCGGGCCGCCGCCGATCCACGCTTCTTCGGCGTCTGCGTCGCGGTCGCCAACCCGGAGACCGGCCAGGAGGTCGCCGACGCCGCCGACCTGACCATCGACTCCCCCGCCGCCCTGGGCGACTTCCTCACCACGGCGCTGGCGCACCTGCGGTAGTGCCGGGCGCTGGCGCGCCGGCGGGTGGCTCAGCTGCCGAAACGCCGGTGCCGGTTGGCGTACGCGCGCAGCGCCCGGAGGAAGTCGATGTGCCGGAAGTCCGGCCAGTTGAGTTCGCAGAAATAGAACTCGGAGTGCGCGGACTGCCAGAGCATGAACCCGGAGAGGCGCTGCTCGCCGCTGGTCCGGATGATCAGGTCCGGATCCGGCAGACCCCGCGTGTAGAGGTGCTCGGAGATGTGGTCCACCTCCAGCACCTCGGCCAGTTCCTCCAGGGTGGTGCCGGCGCGGGCGTGCTCGTGCAGCAGCGAGCGCACCGCATCGGCGATCTCCCGCCGACCGCCGTAGCCGACCGCGATGTTGACCTGGGCGCCACCGCTGCGGTCCCGGGTGCGCTCCTCCGCCGCCTTCAGCGCCGCCGCGTGCTGCGCGGGCAGGACGTCGAGCGCGCCCACCATCCGCAGCCGCCAGGGGTTGCCCTCCTCGGCCAGCTCCGTGGTGAGATCCTCGATGATCTGGAGCAGCGGGTCGAGCTCGGCCGCCGGCCGGGAGAGATTGTCGGTGGAGAGCAGCCAGAGCGTCACATGACCCACGCCGGCGGCGTCGCACCAGCGCAGCAGCTCCTTGATCCGCTCCGCGCCGACCCGGTGCCCGTCGTTGGGGTCGACGAAGCCCATCTCCTTGGCCCACCGGCGGTTGCCGTCACACATCACGCCGACGTGTCGAGGCACCGGCTTGCCGGCGAGTTTCGCCGTGAGCCGACGCTCGTACACCGAATAGACAAGGTCCCGCAGAGTCATCACCTAGCAGCGTAGCGACCGGCGTCACCGATCAGCGCCGGGGAGTCCGATCTCGCGCGGCGACACCCCGGCCGATCATGGTCAACGTCCGGGCGTCCAGGCGGCCGTCACCGAGCCCCAGTTCCACCACCGACCGGTACACCCGCTCGTCGCGGCGGGCCGCCCGGACCGCCGCGTCCACCACCCAGCGCCGCCGCGCCAGCCACGCCGCGGTCGAGCTGTGCCGCAGGTGTACGCCGAGCCGACGACGCAGCGCCTCGCCGTAGCGGCCGGCCGCCCGCTCGGGTGCTCCGGCCGCCGCCGCGCCGGCCAGCGCACCGGACAGCAGGGCGTAGAAGATTCCCTCCCCGGTGAACGGGTTGATCAGGGAGAGCGCGTCACCGGCCAGCACCACCCGGCCGCGTCCGGGCGCCGGGCGGTGGGTGGACAGCGGCAGGTGGTGGGCGCGCAGGTCGGTCACCGCCGCCGGATCGGTGCCGGGCAGCAGCGCGGCCAGCCGGTCGACCAGGTACGCCCGGGTCAGCCGCTCCCCCCGCAGCACCTCTCCGTACCCGACGTTCGCCCGGCCGTCGCCGATCGGGAACGACCAGGCGTACGCCGGCCAGCGCGGCGCGGACGTGACGATGAGTTGCTCGGGTGGACCGGGGCGGGCCGGCGCGTACCCCCGCAGGGCCAGCGCCAGATGCCGGTCCGGGTTGACCGGGTGTCCGAGCGCCCGGCGTACCACCGAACCGGCGCCGTCCGCGCCCACCACCGCCCGCGCGGACAGCTCCCCGTCGAGCACCACGCGGTCGGCCCGCACCTGGACCGTGCGGACGGTGTGCCGGCGCAGCAGCGCGCCCGCGGCGACCGCCGCCGTCACCAGCCGGGCGTCGAAGACGGTCCGGGGCACCGTGTACGCCGGCCGGGGCAGCCTCCGCGCGACCTCGGCGCCACCCGGGCTGGTCATCCGCAGGGCGGGCAGCGGTGGGTACCCGGCCACCGCGTCCGGCACCCCCAGCTCGTCGAGGACGTCCAGGGCGTGCGCGGCGATACCGTCCCCGCACGCCTTGTCCCGGGGAAAGTCGGACCGGTCGAGCAGCAGCACCCGCGCTCCCACCCGGCGGGCCGCGATGGCGGCGGCCGACCCGGCCGGTCCCGCCCCGACCACCACCACGTCGAACTCGTCCCCCGTCCCGCCCTGCCCCGCGCCGCCCTGCCCCGCGCCGTCCTGCCACGCCGCGCGCCGCCCCACGCCGTCCTGCCACGCCCCGCGCCGCCCCGCGCCGTCCTGCCCCGCGCCGTCCTGCCGCAAGCCACCGTCGGTCACCGCGTCTCCTTCCCGCGAGCCGGTCCGGGGCCGTGCCCGCCCCGTCATCCTGCCCGGCCGAGGCGCGAGATCGCCGATCCGAAACCCCCGATCTCGCGCCCGCACCCGACCCGACCTGCCCACTCCCGCGATCTTGCACTGTCCGGGTACGTCGCCGGCACATGATCGACTCGGCTTCCTTGATATCGGGGTATCCAGGTTGGTGCGACACCCCGATTTCACTGAAGGCGAGTCGATCTTCGACGTCCGGGCCGCTACCCCGTCTCCCGCGCGGCGCGACAGCGCGCGGAGCGAGCCAGAGGCGGAGCCGGGCCAACACCGAGACCCCGGGACGGGACGGGGCGGGGGCGGGTGGGAGACGGTCAGGGTGCGGGATTGGCGCGGGCGGCGCGCCGGAGGGCGTAGAAGGTCAGCGCGGCGGCGGTCACCAGCGGGGCGCCGTCGCGGACCAGGCCGTCGAGACCGAGCAGCCACCAGCAGAGCGGCAGGTCGACGGCCAGCACGAGCAGGGTGACCACGACCAGGCCGCGGGCCGCCCAGCGCCGGCCGCGCAGGAGGAAGGCGGTGCACAGGAGCACCGCGTAGCTGGCGGCGATGCCGGCGCCGAACCAGAACAGTACGGCCGGCAGCGCGGCCAGCCGGTCGCCGCGCACCTCGCCGGTGGCGACCAGGGCCGGCACCAGCATCAGCGGGCTGTAGGTGAAGGCGGCCACCCGGGCGGTGAGCAGCCAGGCGTTGGCCTCGGGACGACGCGGCGGGGTCTCCCGCCAGGAGATGCCCCGGGCGTCGATGACCAGTCGTGGACGGTGCCGGACCAGGTGGGCGGCGAGCGCCGACGAACGGTAGAGCAGCCACACCACGGCGACGCAGAGCGCGGTGAGTACGGCGAAGCCGAGCAGGCCGGGAAGCGGCGGTACGCCCTGCCGGGGCACGATCAGGCGGGCCACCGCGAAGACCGTGGTCACCGCCAGGATCAGCCCGAACGGGCGGGCCAGCGTACGACCGCGCCGGACGTGCCCGATGAGCAGCAGGAACCCGAGCGACCGGAGCAGCGCCCAGCCGGTGCGTACCGCCAGGGCGAAGCCCTGCTCCGGGGCGTACACCCAGTTGAGCAGCTCGACCACGACGGTGGCCGCCGCGGTCGTCGCCAGCAGTGCGGTGAGCGCCCGGACGGCGGACGGCCGCCGGACCTCGGTCTCGGCGGCCGTCCTCATGGGAAACCCTGTTGCCCCGGGTGGGCGCGGGTCACACCTACCGCTGCGGCTGCTCCGCGTCGAGCCGGGCCCGCAGGGCGTCCAGCTCGGCCCAGAGGACGCCCGGCAGCTTGTCGCCGAACTTCTCGAACCACTCGGTGACCAACGGCAGCTCGTTGCGCCACTCGTCGACGTCGACCTTCAGCGCGATGCGGACGTCCTCCGGGGTCATGTCCAGGCCCTCGACGTCGAGCGCGTCCTGGGCCGGGACCATGCCGATCGGGGTCTCCACGGCGTCCGCGCGGCCTTCGAGCCGCTCGATGACCCACTTGAGGACGCGGGAGTTCTCGCCGAAGCCCGGCCAGAGGAAGTTGCCCTCGGCGTCCTTGCGGAACCAGTTGACGTAGTAGATCTTGGGCAGCTTGGCCTCGTCGCCGTCGGTGCCCTTGCCCATCTCGATCCAGTGCCGGAAGTAGTCGCCGGCGTGGTAGCCGATGAACGGCAGCATGGCCATCGGGTCGCGGCGGACGACGCCGACCGCGCCGGACGCGGCGGCGGTCGTCTCCGAGGAGAGGGTGGCGCCCATGTAGACGCCGTGCACCCAGTCGCGCGCCTCGGTGACCAGCGGGATGGTGTCCCGACGGCGACCGCCGAAGAGGATCGCGTCGATCGGTACGCCGTTCGGGTCGTAGTAGTCCTCGGCGAGGATCGGGCACTGGGTGATCGGGGTGCAGAACCGGCTGTTCGCGTGCGAGGAGAGGCTGTCGCTCTCCGGCGTCCAGTCGTTGCCCTTCCAGTCGATCAGGTGCGCCGGCGGCTCGCCCATGCCCTCCCACCAGATGTCGCCGTCGTCGGTGAGGGCGACGTTGGTGAAGACGGAGTTGCCGCGGTCCAGCGTCCGCATCGCGTTGGCGTTGGTCTTCCAGTCGGTGCCCGGCGCGACGCCGAAGAGGCCGTACTCCGGGTTGACCGCGTAGAGGCGGCCGTCGGCGCCGAACCGCATCCAGGCGATGTCGTCACCGATCGTCTCGACCTTCCAGCCGGGGATGGTCGGTTCCAGCATGGCCAGGTTGGTCTTGCCGCAGGCCGACGGGAACGCGCCGGCGATGTGGTAGACCCGCCCCTCCGGCGAGGTGATCTTGAGGATCAGCATGTGCTCGGCCAGCCAGCCCTCGTCGCGCCCCATCACGCTGGCGATCCGCAGCGAGTAGCACTTCTTGCCGAGCAGCGAGTTGCCGCCGTAGCCGGAGCCGAAGGACCAGATCTCCCGGGTCTCCGGGAAGTGCGAGATGTACTTCGTCTCGTTGCACGGCCACGCGACGTCCTGCTGGCCCGGCGCGAGCGGGGCGCCGATCGAGTGCAACGCGTGCACGAAGTCGGCGTCGTCGCCCATCGCCTGGAGGACCGCGGTGCCCATCCGGGTCATGATCCGCATCGACGCGACCACGTACGGGCTGTCCGTGATCTCCACGCCGAACATGGGGTTCTCGGCCTCGACCGGTCCCATGCAGAACGGGATGACGTACATGGTGCGCCCGCGCATGCTGCCGCGGTACAACTCGGTCATCGTCCGCTTCATCTCGGCCGGCGCCATCCAGTTGTTGGTGGGGCCGGCGTCCGCCTCGTCGACGGAGCAGATGTAGGTGCGCTCCTCGACCCGGGCGACGTCCGTCGGGTCGGTGCGGGCGTAGAAGGAGTTCGGCTTCTTCTCCGGGTTGAGGCGGATCAGCGTGCCCGCCTCGACCAGCTCGTCGGTGAGGCGACGCCACTCCTCGTCGGACCCGTCCACCCAGACGACCCGGTCGGGGGTGGTCAGTTCCGCGACCTCACGGACCCAGGCGAGCAGTTTGGGGTGGGACGTCGGGGCCTGATCGATACCCCGAACGGTAGCCGGAGCAACCATGACACATCTCCTTGTGGTCGACGCTGACCTATCTATGGGATGCACGAGTCTTGACGACTAAGCGCCGCCTTCGTGGAAACCTGGGATTGGCCTCAGCGTAAACCGGGCGGCGTCGCCAGTCAGTGGGACTGGTTGTGAAGAACTGCACAAGGTACGGCCACGCTGCGGCATCACGAGCTGATACCCGCTTTCACGCGCAGTTTCACGCAAATCTTGTCGTGGACCTCCGTCGCCGGGGCGTCCCCGGCACGGCCGGGTGGTCGTCGGCGGAAGCGACTCCCCACCCGGCTCCGGCCGGTTACGCTCCGCTCATCGACGTCGCCACCGTCCGCGCCGCCCGCCGTTGCTACCCGTACGGCGTGCCGTCTACCGGTACGCTCGCGAGGTGGCCGCGACGATGACCGGGGAGCCAGGCTCCCGGCAGACCCGCCCGGGTCTGTTCCGCTCCCTCATCGACCGTTTCGGTCACCTGCTGCGGGAGATGAGCAAGTTCGCCACCGTCGGTGGCATCGCGTTCCTGGTCGACTTCGCGCTGTTCAACTACCTGACCGCGGCGCAGGGCGTGGAGCAGGTGACCGCCAAGACCATCTCCACGGTGATCGCGGCGAGCTTCGCCTTCGTCGGCAACCGGTTCTGGACCTGGCGGCACCGCCGGGGCTCCAACCCCGCCCGCGAGTACGCGCTGTTCTTCTTCTTCAACGGGGTCGGCCTGGGCATCACCGTGGCCTGCCTGGCGATCAGCCGGTACGGGCTGGGCGAGGTCTGGCCGGAGGTCTTCCAGACCCGGCTGGCCGACAACATCGCCAGCTACATCGTGGGCACCGGCCTGGCCACCCTCTTCCGTTTCTGGTCCTACCGAAGGTTCGTCTTCGTGGAATCGGGAACCCGGACCGTTCCGGAAGTGAAGCCGGACCGACACGGGGCGTGACCTGGCGCCCATCTCTTCCAGCCGGGACCGGTCGGTCCCGCCCACTGCCCTAAGGTGTTCCGCATGCGTCTTGTCCGTCTGCTGCCTGAGCGCTGGCAGAAGTTCATCCACGAGGCGTTCAAATTCGGGATCGTCGGGGGCATCAACACCGTCATCAATTACGCGGTGTTCAATGCCCTGATACTCACGGTTTTTGTCAACGGTGAGCTGAAGGCGGCGGTGGTTGCCACCGTGCTGGCGACGATCACGTCTTATCTGATGAATCGTCACTGGACGTACCGCGATCGCCCGAAATCGGCGATGCAGCGCGAGTATGCCCTGTTCTTCCTTTTCAACGGCGCCGGCCTGCTCATCGAACTGGGCGTCCTGGCCGCCGCGAAGTACGGCTTCGGCGTGACCGGCCTGCTGGCGCTGAACATCGCCAAGACCGGCGGCGTGGTGCTCGCGACGCTGTTCCGCTTCTGGTCGTACCGGACCTTCGTCTTCCAGCCCGCGCCAGCGCACGCGGCCGACACCTGGCACAGCATCCCGCGCGACGAGTGGGACACGATGGCGGAGATGGACCCGGTGGCCGAGCTGGCCGAGTCGGTGTCCGAGCTGGAGGAGGAACAGCGTCAGCCGGGCACCTCCCCGGCGTCCGGTCCCCGGCCGGTCGCGGCTCCGGTCACCGGTCCCCCGGCGCAGGGCCGCCCGGCGCCGCTGGACGCGGGGCTCGGCGGCGCGTTGGACCGCGAGCTGGCCGCCGAACTCGACGCCGAACTCCAGGCCACTCCCCGCCGCGCCCCGCGCCGCTGAACCACCGGCCGGTCAGGCGCTCGGGTCCCGCAGCGGTTTGCCCTCGTTCAGATCGGCCAGGATGTCGCGCATCTCGGTGTCACCCAGCGAGTGCTTGTCGTGGTGGTCCTCCACCAGCTCGTACAGCCGGGTCTGGACCTGCCCGACCCCCGGCACGTCGTGCAGGACGGACTGCCCGCGCTCACCGGCCGACTCGATGGTCAGGGTGCCGCAGCCGAGCAGCCGCTCGACGAACCGCTGGCGCATCGCGTGGTCGTTGATCCGGGTCAGCGGGATGTCCCGGCGGTCCCGGGACAGCACACCCTCCTGGAGCAGCACCCGCTCGTTGGTGAACAGGTAGTGGGTGCTCCGCCAGACCAGGTAGGGCCAGAGCGCCAGCCACAGCACCGCCAGCAGGGCCAGCCCACCGATGACGGCCAGCGCCACCGAGCCGCCACCGCCGGACGGGAGCAGCACCACGCCGGCCACCACCGCGGCGACGGCGAGCACCAGCACCGCGACCGGCCGGACCAGGGCCTTCCAGTGCGGGTGCAGGTGCAGCACGACGTGCTCGTCCTCGGTGAGCACGTCCTCGGGAAACGCCACGGGAACCTCCATCGCGAAAAGCGGACGCGCAGACCGTAACGCCCCACCGCTACCCACGGGATCAGCCGCGCGGCGAGCCCTTCCCGCCGTTAACAAGGGGCCCTTCCTCTACCGCAGGCGTTAAGCGGGGGCCCTTCCTTTCACCGCAGGTGCAGGACGTCGCCAGCGGTCAGGCGGTGCTCCTCGGTGGCGGTGGCGAGCAGGAGGTGCCCGTCGGCGTCCACGCCGGTCGCGGTGCCGGTCAGCTCGTCGCCGCCGGGCAGCAGCACGCGTACCTGCCGGCCGACCGTGCCGCAGGACGCCAGGTAGGCGTCGCGCAGGCCGCACGCGACCGCGTTCCCGCCGGCGGAGCGCCACCGGTCGTACCACTCGGCCAGCGACCGCAGCAGGGCACGCAGCAGCGGATCCCGGTCGGTCGCGGTGGCCCCGGCCAGTTGCAGCGAGGTGGCCGGCAGCCCGTTCGGGTTCTCCGGCAGCTCGTCGGCGCGCAGCGTCACGTTCAGGCCGACGCCGAGCACGATCGCCGGCGCCGCGCCGGCCCGGGCCGGTGGCACCGCCTCGGCCAGGATGCCGGCGCACTTCGCCTCGTCGACCAGCAGGTCGTTCGGCCACTTCAGGGACGCGTCCAGCTCGGCGAGCCGGGCCACCGCCTCGACCAGCGCCACGCCGGCGAGCAGCGGCAGCCAGCCGTACCCGGTCGCCGGGGCCGCCGGCCAGCCGCGCTCCGGGACGGCCACGCCGGGCCGGAGCAGCACGCTGGTGGCGATGCCCGCCCGCGGTGGCGACTGCCAGGTCCGGCCGCGCCGGCCACGGCCCGCGGTCTGCCGCTCGGCGACCACCACCAGGCCCTCCGGCTCGCCCGCCCGGGCGGCCTCCGCGACGTCGGCGTTCGTCGAGCCGGTCTCGGCGCGCAGGTCCAGCCGCGCCCACGGGCCGTGCGGGGCGACCAGCGCCCGCCGCAGCCGCGCCGCCGACAGCGGCGGGCGGTCCAGATCGGTGTACGGGGACCCCGGCATCCTGTCAGCCTACGGCCAGGTCGACGGAGCGTACTGAGGTGTACTGCACAGCGGCGCCGGACTGAACCATCGTTATATTCCCTGGGTGACTACCGAGACCGGGATCAACATCCACAGCACCGCGGGCAAGCTGGCGGACCTGGAGCGACGGGTCGACGAGGCGGTGCACGCCGGTTCGGCGCGCGCGGTCGAGAAGCAGCACGCGCGGGGCAAGAAGACCGCACGGGAGCGGATCGAGCTGCTGCTCGACGAGGGCTCCTTCATCGAGCTGGACGAGCTGGCCCGGCACCGGTCGACGGCGTTCGGGCTGGAGCGCAACCGGCCGTACGGCGACGGGGTGATCACCGGCTACGGCACCATCGACGGCCGGCAGGTCTGCGTCTTCGCCCAGGACTTCACCGTCTTCGGCGGCTCCCTCGGCGAGGTCTTCGGCGAGAAGATCGTCAAGGTGATGGACCTGGCCATGAAGATCGGCTGCCCGGTGATCGGCATCAACGACTCCGGTGGCGCGCGGATCCAGGAGGGCGTCGCGTCGCTCGGTCTCTACGGCGAGATCTTCTTCCGCAACGTACGCGCCAGCGGTGTCATCCCGCAGATCTCGCTGATCATGGGCCCGTGCGCGGGTGGCGCGGTCTACTCCCCGGCGGTCACCGACTTCACCGTGATGGTCGACCAGACCTCGCACATGTTCATCACCGGCCCGGACGTGATCAAGACGGTCACCGGCGAGGACGTGGCGATGGAGGAGCTGGGCGGGGCCCGCACCCACAACTCCCGCAGCGGCAACGCGCACTACCTGGCCAGCGACGAGGACGACGCGATCGACTACGTCAAGGCGCTGCTGTCGTACCTGCCGTCGAACAACCTGGACGAGCCGGTGGTGTTCGACGCGCCGGCGGACCTCGACGTGACCGAGGAGGACCGGGAGCTGGACACCCTGATCCCCGACTCGGCCAACCAGCCGTACGACATGCATCGGGTCATCGAGCACGTCCTCGACGACGGCGAGTTCCTGGAGGTCCAGCCGCTGTACGCGCAGAACCTCCTGATCGGCTACGGCCGGGTGGAGGGTCGCCCGGTCGGGGTGGTCGCCAACCAGCCGATGCACTTCGCCGGCACCCTGGACATCGCCGCCTCGGAGAAGGCCGCCCGCTTCGTGCGCACCTGCGACGCGTTCAACATCCCGGTGCTGACCTTCGTGGACGTTCCCGGTTTCCTTCCCGGCACCGGCCAGGAGTGGGACGGCATCATCCGCCGGGGCGCGAAGCTCATCTACGCGTACGCCGAGGCGACCGTCCCGAAGGTCACCGTGATCACCCGCAAGGCGTACGGCGGCGCGTACGACGTGATGGGGTCCAAGCACCTCGGCGCGGACCTGAACTTCGCCTGGCCGACCGCCCAGATCGCGGTGATGGGGGCGCAGGGCGCGGTGAACATCCTCTACCGGTCGGACCTGGCCAACGCCGAGGACCCGGCCGCGGTCCGCGCCGAGAAGATCGCCGAGTACGAGGACACCCTGGCCAACCCGTACATCGCGGCCGAGCGCGGATACGTCGACTCGGTCATCCCGCCGCACGAGACCCGTACCCAGATCGTCCGCGCGCTGCGGGTGCTGCGCACCAAGCGGGAGACCCTTCCCCCGAAGAAGCACGGCAACATCCCGCTCTAGGAAGGTGTAAGGAAGGGCCCCTTGTTAACGCCTGGCGTTGTAAAAGGGGCCCTTCCTAACGCGCCACACCCTCAGCAGGCCGGGTTGGCGGCGACGCAGAGCCGGTCCGCGGCGACACCGGCCAGCCGGCGCAACTCCGGCTCGGTGCCCCGCCGGCCCATCGTGATGACCGTGACGAGGTCACCGACCCGCACCACCGCCGTGCGATTGACGTCGGTGGACCGTCGGACCTCGCCGGTCTCCAGGTTGCGGGCCTCCGGCACCCGGTGCCGCAGCAGGACCGACTCGCTCCCGGCGAAGTCGCGGGCCGACGTGTCCCAGTGGTGCACGGCCTCCGACCGGGCTTCCCGACCCTTCCAGACGGCGACACCCCGGGACGGCCAGGCGGCGCACAGCGCCAGCATCTCGTCGATCCGCGGGAACAGCCGGCCGACGACCTCCGGCGTCACCCGGTAGACGTCCTGGCTGAGCAGCAGGTCGCTCGGCGGGTGATCGTACCCGGCGGGTCGCTCACGGAGCAGGGTGACCGAGCGGGAGTACCGGGCCGTCTCCCACTCGGCCGGCCGGCCCTGCTGCTCGACACACACCCGCAGCAGCTCCGCGATCCGCACCGGCTCGTACGCCCCGGCCTGGCTGAGTGGCGGGTCCGCCGGCACGCCCAGGTCAGCCGGTCGCAGCATCGTCTCGTGCGGGATCTCCACGAACGGCGACCCGGTGGGGTGCGCGGCGACCGGTGGCGCCGGGGCGGGCCGGTCCACCCGCCACACGCCGTACCCGCCGGTCGTGACGAGGACCAGCGCCAGCCCCGCCGACACGACCGTACGCCGACGGCGCCGGCGGGCCCGCGCGCGGATCTCGGCGGGCTCGGCCCAGCGGACGTCCCGCAGGTCCCGGTGCACCAGTTCGGCGATGGGCAGGTCGTCACGCATCGGCGGCCTCCTCCAGGTCAGAGACGGCGAGCAGCCCGGCGAGCGCGACACGCCCCCGGGAGAGTCGGGCCTTGACCGTGCCGACCGGCGCCTCGGTCTCCCGGGCGACGTCGGCGACCGGCATGCCGACCAGGTAGTACAGGGCGATGGCGACGCGCTGTTCCTCCGGCAGGCGGCGCATCGCCTCCACCACAGCCAGGGTGTCGGTACCCGGGCCGGGGACGCTCTCCACCGCGCCGTGCCGCAGGTAGGCCCGCGCCCGGCTGCGCAGGTTCCGCCAGCGGCTGACCGCGATCCGGCTCGCCACCACCCGCACCCACGCCTCCGGGTCGTCGTACCCGCCCACCGTCGACCAGCGTTGCCACGCCCGGATGTACGCCTCCTGCACGGCGTCCTGCGCCTCGCCGAGATCACCGGTGAGCACGTAGACGAACCCGAGCAGCCGTTGCCGGCTGCCCCGGTAGAAGTCGTCGAACCCGTCGACGTCGGACACCTGCTACCTCCCCGCGGCGGTCCCAGGAGACACGCACCGGCGGACCGGTCCGGTTGCCGGTCGGGACGAGGTTTCTCCGCCGGGCGAGCCGCCCAGCCGAGCAGCGACGAGCGCGCCCGCCGGGTCAGCCGAACAGCGGGCGGCGTGAACCGTCAGCCGAGCAGCGCCGCCAGCTCGGCGAGCGGGAACTCACCCGCCGGGACGCGGTCCCGCAGGGCGCGGCGGACCCCGAGTTGCACGGCGGCGTTCGCCGGGGTCGGTACCCCGTGCAGGCGGCCGAGCAGCACCACCTCGCCGTTGAGATGGTCGGCCTCGGCGGAGCCGGCGCCTCGGGCGAGGCTCTGCCAGGTGGAACCGCCGGCCCGTTCCGCCCCGCCGACCGGGCGGTGGCCGACCAGGTCACCCCGCTCGGCAGCCTCCTCCGCCCGGTCGGTGTGCGGGATGCCGGCGGCGGCCAGCACCGCCTCGCCCTCGGCGCGTACCCGCTCCCGCAGGTCGTCGGGGACGTCCCGGCCGAGCAGCGCCTGGAGGCCGTTGCCGAGGTTGGCCAGCAGCTTGCCGTACTTCCAGCGCATCACGTCCGCCCGCACCGGGGCGACGAAGCCGGCGGCGGTGAGGTCAGCGGCGACCGACCGGTCGATGTCGTCCGCCCCGGACGGGAACCGGCCGAGGTGCAGCATCCCCGGGTGCGGATACCCGTTGGCCACCACCACGCCGGGCTCCAGGTGGGTGGCGGGCAGCCACACGCAGATCCCGTGCACGTCGGCGAAGAGCCGCAGCGCGGCGGGCTCGTTGGCCACCCCGTTCTGCGCGGTGAACAGCGGCAGCCGCTGCGCCGCCGTACCGCCGCCGACCACCGGCGCGTCGGCCCACGCGGCCAGCGCGGCGTCTGTGTCCTGCGACTTCACCGTCAGCACCAGCACGGTGTCCGCCGGCAACGGCCCGGTGCCCGGCCCGTCGGTCGCCGGCCCCCGCCAGGTGGTGTCGCCGTCCGGCCGGCGCAGGGTCAGACCCCGCCGGCGGATCGCGTCCAGGTGCGCGCCGCGCGCCACCAGGGTCACGTCGTGCCCGGTCTCCCCCAGGCGTACGCCGATGGTCCCGCCGACCGCACCCGCCCCGATGATCACGTATCGCACGGGCCCATTCTGCCGGTACCGGGGTGGCGCGGCTCAGCCGGTGAGGCCCGCCCCGGTCAGCAGCGGTCCGGCCAGCAGCAGCGCGCCGAAGACCAGTGAGGCCAGGTTGACCAGCGCGAAGACGGTCACCCAGAAGAACGCCGGCAGCGGCGTGATCCCGGCGAGCTGGTCGGCGTCGGAGGCGGGCATCCGGCCCCGGGCCCGCAGCCGTTGCAGCTCCACCACCGGCCGTACGCCGCCGAGCAGCAGGAACCACACCCCGGCGTACGCGAACGCGGCCTGCACCTGCGGGCTCGCGTACCAGGAGACGGCGAGCACGACCCCGCCGGTGACCAGCAGCGACAGGACACCGTAGACGTTGCGGATCACCACCAGCATGGCCAGCAGCAGGGCCACCGCCACCCAGAGCAGCAGGGTGATCCGGTTGCCGCCGAGCAGCCACGCGCCGGCCAGGCCGACCAGCGGCGGGGCGACGTAACCGGCGAGCAGCGTGAGGATCATGCCGGGACCGGTGGGCCGGCCGGCGGACACGGTCAGGCCGGAGGTGTCCGAGTGCAGCCGGATGCCGTGCAGTTTCCGGCCGGTCAGCACGGCGGCCAGCGCGTGCCCGCCCTCGTGGGCGATGGTCACCACGTTGCGGGCGATCTGCCAGGGCAGCCGGGTGGAGACCACCGCCAGCGCGGCGAGCCCGGTGAGCAGCACCAGCAGCGCGGGCGGGTCGGGCTGCGCGCTGAGCAGCCGGTTCCAGAGGTCGGCGAGCCCGTCGATCGACACCATGGGGCGCGAGCCTACCGGCCCGACCCGTGCCGGTCCGGGGCCCCCGGCCGGGCGCGACCCGGTGGTGGCTCGACCCGGCGGCCCGGCACTGAAAGTTTTCTCAGCAGCCCTTGCGATCTCGGGCGATTACCTCCAAAGATAGGCATGAATAGATACCTGTCTCTCGGGAGGTTCTCGTGACCCGTACCCGATCATCCCTGCGTCGAGTCCTGGCCGGCGGCCTCGCGGCCCTGGCCACCGCGGCGGCGGCGCTGGTCGTCACCGCCAGCCCGGCCGCCGCGGCCACCGTGCCCGGCATCGACGTCTCGCGCTACCAGGGCACCATCAACTGGACGAGCGTCCGCAACGCCGGCATCCAGTTCGCGTTCATCAAGGCCACCGAGGGTACGAGCTACAAGGACCCGAACTTCAACAGCAACTACGTCAACGCCTACAACGCCGGGGTGATCCGCGGCGCGTACCACTTCGCCCGGCCCAACATCTCCGCCGGCTCGACCCAGGCCAACTACCTGGCCTCCAACGGCGGCGCCTGGTCGGCGGACAGCCGCACGCTGCCGGCGGCGCTGGACATCGAGGCGAACCCGTACAGCGGCGGGTACTGCTACGGCCTCAGCACCACCGGCATGCGCAACTGGATCCAGGACTTCCTGAACACCTACCGCTCGCGCACCGGCCGGTACGCGGTCATCTACACCACCACCAGCTGGTGGAACCAGTGCACCGGCAGTTGGGGCGGCCCGTGGGGCAACCACCCGCTGTGGCTGGCCCGCTGGTCGAGCACGCCCGGCGCGCTGCCGGCCGGCGCCCCGGTGTGGAGCTTCTGGCAGTACACCGCGACCGGTCGGGTCTCCGGCATCAGCGGCGACGTGGACCGCAACTACTGGAACGGCGACCGCAGCCGGCTGATCGCGCTGGCCAACAACACCCGCTGACGTTCCGCCGCCTGGGGAGGCAGTTGGCGGCAGCGGGATCGGCTGTCACCGTACGGTGCACAACTGGTCCGGCTGCCGCCACGCGGCTCGCCCCTTCGGTCAGGCCCGGCGTCGGGCCGCCACCGGAACGGCCACCGGGTCGTTCGACGCGAGCACACCGCGTCGCATGATCCGCCGGGCACCCAACCCACCGAGGGTAACGGTCACGACGCTGAGCAGCGCCACCAGCAGCGGCAGGCCGACGCTGGCCAGCAGGAGGACGATGTCGCCGAGGGCGACCAGCATCCACAGTGCCACCCGGGGTCGGGCGTTCTTCCGTCGGTATCCCATGTCGAACCCTCCCTTCCGTCGTGCCGTACAGGTACCCCGTACGACGGAGGGCCATGCGAACGAATCTCGCAGCGGGCGCGAATCCCGCGTGTTCAGTTCACCCGGTCGGGCTTGAACCCCTTGACGACCTGGTCGAAGGCGGCCAGGTTGGCCTGCCACTCGGACTCCGCGATCTCCCACCGGATGGCGTAACCCCGGTTGCTCGCGGTGGCGAAGCCGCGGTTGCGCACGTGGATCCGGGCGCCGTCCCGGCTCTCCAGCCACTCCCAGTCGGCGCACGTGCGGTACCAGTCGCAGGGCTTGATGCTCAGGAAGTCGTAGTCGTTGACGAACCTCTTACGGGCCGACTCCTGAGCCTCCCAATCGGCTTCCGCGTCCGGCTTGGGGTTGCTCCCCCACTGGACGAGCATCTCCCCCACCCCGCCGGACTGCCGGACGATGACCGTGTCGGACCCGGTGCTGGTGACCCGCCACCCCGGCGGGATCGGGATGGAGAAGGTGGGCCCTTCGTGCAGCTTCCAGCCGGCGGGCAGGGCAGCCGACGACGGGGACGGGGACGCGGAGGCCGACGGGGTGACGCTCGGTGCGGCGCTGGTCGGTGCCGGCGCGGCCGGTTCCGACGCGGACGGCGCGGGCGCCGACGTGGCGGCGGCGGTGGTGGGGCCGGCCTGCGGGGTGTCGCCGCCGTTCTCGCCGTCGCCGCCGGTCAACTGGGGGACGATCACGAGCAGGCCGAGCACCAACAGGGCGGCCAGCACACCGATCAGCACGTTGCGGCGCGTGTGGTTCGGCTTCGTACCGTCCCCGGCGGCCACCGTCGCCCGCCCGGACGGCGGGCTGACCGGCGCCGGCATGACCGACGTCGGGTTGACCGGCTTCGGCTTCTCGGCGGTCGGCTTCTCGGCGGTCGGCCTCGACGCCTCGACCTTCGCCGTCGGCGCGGCGTCGGAGGTGGACTCCGGTGGGTCGACCTTCGCGGTCGGCACGGCGTCGGAGGTGCTCGGCGTCGGGTCGGCCACGGACGCGGCGGCACCGGCGGCGGCTCCGGCCACGGCGGCTTCCCCGGTCCGCTGGGCCGGTGGGGCCGCCGGTTTGGCGTCGTCCGCCTCGGCCGGGCGCGGGGCCGGCACCAACGGTGGGCGCGGCTCGCGCGGACCATTCGGCCCCGGCCGGCGTACGCCGTCGAGCAGTGAGATCCCGCGCGCCCGTCGGCCGCCCGCGCGGCGCAGCAGGCGCTCCGCGGCCTCGGCGGTGATCCGCTCGTTCGGGTCCTTGTTGAGCAGCCCGTTGAGCACCGGCTTGAGCGGCCCCGCGTTCTTCGGCGGCGGCATCGGCTCGGTGGCCAGCGCGGCCAGGGTGGCGATGGCGGACGGCCGCGCGTACGGCGACTTGCCCTCCACCGCCGCGTAGAGGGTCGCGCCCAGCGACCACAGGTCGGCCTCCGGTCCGGCGGTGCCGTCGCGGGCCCGCTCGGGGGCGATGTAGGCCGGGGAGCCGAGCACCATGCCGGTACGGGTCACGTTGGGGTCACCCGGGATCGTGGCGAGACCAAAATCGGTCAGCACCACCCGGCCGTCCTCGCCGAGCAGCACGTTGCCCGGCTTGACGTCACGGTGCATCACGCCGGCCTTGTGCGCCGCCTTCAACGCACCGAGCACGCCCAGCCCGATCTCCACCGCGCGTGCCGGCGACACCGGCCCGTCCTCGGCGAGGGTGTCCTGGAGCGACTTCGACGCCACGTACTCCATGACGATCCACGGGTCGCCGTCGGTGCGGAGCACGTCGAAGATGCGGACGACGTTGATGTGGTTCAGCCGGGCGATGGCCCGCGCCTCCCGCAACGAGCGCTCCCGCATCTCGCGGCGCTCCTCGTCGGTGAGGCTCGGCGGCGGGACGAGTTCCTTGATCGCCACGTCCCGGTGCAGCACCTCGTCGCGCGCCTTCCACACCCGGCCCATGCCACCCTGACCGAGCGGCGACAGGAGCCGGTATCGGTCAGCGACGAGTTGGGGCGCGTTCGACATCGGTGAGACGGTACCCGGCGCGCCCGACGCTCACACCGCCGGCACGCCACTGTGCGGCGAAGGTCAAGTTCTTCGGCGCGTACCCTGGCGGCATGTCTGCCGAAGAGCCGTTGTTCCGGGTCGTCCGCGGCGTGCCCACCGCCGAGGAACTGGCCGCCCTGGTCGGCGTCGTCACCCTCCGGTCCCGCCCGGCCGCCGGTCCCGCCCCGGTCCCGACCTCGGCGTGGGCCCGCAGCGCCCGCCCGGCCGGCGCGGCCCCCGCCGCCGGCCCCGGCGCGTGGCGCGCCTCCGGCCTGCCCCGCTGACTTTTCCGCGTACGGATCACCGCAGGTGGCCGCCTTCGTCCGGACCGGGTGGCCGGGGTGGGGACTGCCGACATCGTCGGGAACCCACTAACCTCACTCAGGGAAACGGTGCGGTGACGGTTAGGGAGGAACGATGATCCCCGAGGAGGACCGCCCAGCGGCCTGGCTGCGCGGCTACGGCGGCATCGAGGCCGACATCCGTCAACTACGCGAGTTCGCCGACAGGTTGCAGGCCGAGGTGGAGCGCAACTACGCCCCCCACCTGGCATACATCGCGGAGGACCTGAAGACGCCCCTGCCCAACCCGGCGGACGCCTTCGTCGAGCTGGTCCACTTCCTGCGCGCCCACCACGAGACCCAGCAGGCCACCGCCGAGACGGTCTGGGGCGTCCACGGCGCCACCGGCCACCTCGCCGCCGCCGCCGGCAAGGTCGCCGAGCGCTACCGCGATTCCGACGCGTTCTCGTCCGCGCGCGTGGTCGACGTCGAGCGGGCACTCGCCACACCCACCCCCGTCACCCCGCCCGGCCCGCCGGTCGCCCTGCGCGACCCGACCGGCCCCGACACGACCCCGGGCCCGGTGGTGCTGCCGTGAACGAGGGAGGCGTCGGCCGCTCGGGTGGCCTCACCAACTGGTACCTGATGGACGTGGCGACCATGTGGGCCTGCCTCGCCGACCAGGACACCACCGGCCACTGGCGGCAGGTCGCCGCCTGGCGCAAGATCTGCGACCTCGCCCAGACCCACCTGGGCCGCCTCCAGGAATACCGGCGCGGCCTCGCCGAGGCATGGCCGCCGGAGACCAACGAGGCATCCCGCGCCTACCTCGCCGAACTCGACCAACTCATCGAGAAGGTGCGCCGCACCCACGACGCCGCCGCCACCAACTACACCGCGCTGTCCGCCGCCACCCAGGCCATCGGCACCACCCGCGAGGCGCTCCGGAAGATCCACGACGAGTACGCGGCCAAAGCCCAACAGAAACGCGCGTACGACGCGACGGTGGCGGACCCGAAGGCCATCATGGGCAACCGGACGACCGAGCCACCGGTGACGGACGACGAACTGGAACGGTTGAACGTACGGGCCCGGGGCATCATGTACGGCCTGAGCAGCGAACTCCAACAAGCCCAAGTAATGCTCCGCCAACCCCCTCCAGCACGCCCACCTGCCCAGGACCAGAATCCAGACATCTACGGAAATCCAGGCTCTGCTGTCCCCGTCATTCCGCCGATCGTTGCCGTACCCCTAAGCCCCGGCAGAGCCCCCGTGTCAGAGAAGGTGCAATCCCCCGCTAAGCCGGTGGCCGCGTCTACTGCTCCCGCTCTTGGCCCAATTCTTGGCGGAGCTGCTGCAGGCACCGCTCCTGCTCCCTCTACCCCCTCGCCATCCGTCGGTGTTCCATCATTACCGGCTGGTGGGCTACAACCGCCCATCGCACCTGGGGTGGCTAGTCGGCCCGGTTTGCCAATTCGCCCAGGGCAAGTCAGTCCACCCGGCACTAAGGGGGCAGGGAGTGTACCTACTTCCCCGCCCCAGTCACCACCGGCCCGGCCATTGCCGCCGGGCGGTCTCATCGGGGGCGTACCCGGCTCGGGCCTCACGCAGCCAGTAAGCGGAAATGGTCAACCGCGTCGTGTCAACCCCATCGGAGGCGTGATCGGAGGAGGTGGCGCTGGCACAGCGCCGACCGGAGCGGCCGGGTCCCGTCCCGGCGGCGGACGCACTGGTAGCACCATGGGCCACATGCCTCCTTTCGGCTCCGCACCCCAAAGCCCAACATTCGGTGCCGCCAGTGGCGGCGGTCCGCGAATTGTAGGGTCAACGCGTCGTGGGTCAGAGCCGGAGGACGGGCAGCACCCCAAGCGGTGGAATCCGGACGAGCCTTGGACTACGGAGCAAGGCGTTGCACCGATCGTGCTCCCACCTGACGAGGACGGACCTATCGATCCTGGCCCGGCCATCGGCTTCAAGAGGTGACCGGCTACGCCATCCACGCAGGCCTGACTCTCGCAACACTCACACTGCTGGCCGGAGCACCACCAACACTTTCTCAACAACTAGAACGGCCCTACCACATATCCGGTGATCCAGAAAGAATCCGCACGGATCAGTGGCACCTGCGCTATTTGGGAGTTTCTACGGCCCATCGAATAAGCCAGGGAGAAGGTGTCACGGTGGCAGTTCCGGACAGTGGAGTTGACCCCCACCCCGATTTGAGCAGGAATCTCATTCCAGGCGCCGACATCGTTTCAGGTGGTGGCGGCTCGGGAAGGCAGGACCGCGATGGCCATGGCACCTCCATGGCCGGCTTAATCGCTGCGCACGGACAACCTGAACAGACGGGCGCCCTTGGAATTGCACCAAAGTCCAAAATCCTTCCGATTTTCAGCACCCCGCCTAACGAATACGGCGACCCCAACGCTCTTGCACGGGGGATTGATTACGCTATCGCCCAGGGCGTAGATGTAATCAGCATCTCGTCCGTCGGCACCTCAAGTAATCAGTTGCAACAGTCAGTCGACAAGGCAATTGCTGCCAATATAGTGATCGTCGCGGCGGTTGGAAATCTCCCAAGGGATCAAGTTGTCGGCCACCCAGCAAGCCGCGAAGGCGTAGTAGGAGTAGGCGGTGTAGATCGAGCGGGAGTCCACGCCGCCGTTTCCGTGTCGGGTCAAGGAGTGGACCTCACAGCGCCTGCCGTGGATATCTTTAGCACCAGTTACGGCGGGAAGTACTCCAAAGGAACTGGCACCTCCAGCGCCACGGCGATGGTTGCGGGGGCTGCTGCGCTTGTCCGAGCGAGGTTTCCCGACCTGTCCGCGGCCGAGGTCGTCCATCGCCTGACCGCCACCGCCGTCGACAAAGGACCGCCGGGCCGTGACGATCAGTACGGCTACGGCGTCATCGATCTTGTTGCGGCACTGACTGCGGACGTTCCGCCGCTCGGCTCCGGCCCCTCGACCCTCGCGGCCGCCTCATCGCCAGCGCCCACGGCGGCCCAGGCCGGGCCGGCAACCGGGTCAGACGATGGCCGAGCAGCCGTACGAGGTCTTGTGACGCTTGGCGTCCTGGTCGCGGTTGGCGGATGGGTGGCGGTTGTCCGGCGGCGACGTAACCGCATCGACCCGCCGCCACGCATCAGCCGCTGACCGGACGCCGGTTGGCGAATGCCGATGGGGCATCGTCGCGGCCGCTCGATCCACTCGATGTTCCTGAAGTCGGGGTGTCCGGGGTGCGGGATGGCACGGTTTTGGGAGGTCGAGTGAATCAAGCCGATGCGGACCCGTCCATGGGGCTGCCGCGCGGGACTGTGCCCGATTGGGCGTCTTGCCGGCGGCGCGGCACCCCGGATGGCTCGCTTGCTGCCGGAGAGCTATGTGATCGTGCCTGGGGGCGCCACCCAGCGGACCGGTTGCCCGGTCACCTTGGCTATCTGGTCGAAGTCCCGGGTCGTAGTGCAGCAACGACAGTCCGTGGTACTCGACGGTGGCCGCGATGAGCAGGTCGACTGCCCCTGCTGATCGGTGCCACCCCCGGCCGGTGAGGTCATGCTGTATCGCGGCCGCCCGCTCGTAGATCCGTTCCGGCATGACCACCCAGCCGAACACGATCCGGAGTCACCCCCCTCAGTCCAGGCACGGTCTGCAGCTCACTTGGGGGTGTGCAGGAATCCCGAATAGACAAGCGGGCAGATGGCGAACAGGCCGGGCGTCAGCGACGGGTCCACCTCGGCCGGAGTGGTGCGTCACGGAGTAGCCGCACGGGTGCGCTGGTGTCGACCAGGTAGTCCGCCGGCCTCACGACCGGTAGACGTCCTTGTCCAGCAGTTCGTCGAAGTCGCCGGCCTGTCCGCGGCCGGCCAGTTCGGCGAGGGCTCTGGCTCTGTCATGAGCACCCCCTGAATACCGAAAGCGTATGCAGTATCTCCAGCTGGCCAGCGCGGAACGGGTGGCGCGCCCCGAGGAGACCGCATCTCAGCGGGTAACGTCGGCCGGGTGTCTGATTCCTTGCCTCTTCGCCTGGTGCTCGCCTCCGCGAGCCCCGCCCGCCGTAAGTCCCTCCAGGCCGCCGGCATCGAGCCGGACGTGCTGGTGAGTGGGGTGGACGAGTCCCTGGTGGTCGCCGATCGCGCCGAGGATCTCTGCCTGGAGTTGGCGCGCATGAAGGCAGAAGCGGTGGCAACCCGCCTGCGTCCCGCCGACGACCAGCGGACCCTGGTGATCGGTTGCGATTCTGTGCTGGCCTTCGACGGCGAGATCCTGGGCAAACCGGCGGACGCGGCGGACGCGGTACGGCGCTGGGAGCGGATGCGGGGCCGCAGCGGCGTCCTGCACAGCGGGCACTGCCTGATCGACCTCGCCGCAGGACCCCGCGCCGAGGCCGATCAGCAGAACCCGGCGGGGCGCCGGGCCGAGGCGGTGGCCTCGACCACGGTGCACTTCGCCGACGTGGACGACGACGAGATCGCCGCATACGTGGCGACGGGCGAGCCCCTTGCGGTGGCCGGTGCGTTCACCATCGACGGGTTGGGTGGGCCGTTCGTGGAGCGGATCGAGGGTGATCCGGGCACGGTGGTGGGGCTGTCGTTGCCGCTGCTGCGGCGTCTCCTCGCCGAGTTGGACCTGCGGATCACCGATTTGTGGACGAAGGTCGCGCCCGGCAACCAGTCGATCGAGCCGCTGGGCTAGCGTCCGGTCATGACCACCAAGTCGATCCCGCTCACCGACGATCTGCACGCGTACCTGGTGGCGCACGGCTCGCCACCGGACGAGATCATGCGGGAGCTGATCGAGGAGACCCGGGCGGCCCTGCCCGACGACGCCCGGATGCAGGTCGCACCGGAGCAGGCCGCGTTCCTGACCTTCCTCACCCGGCTGCTCGGCGCGCGGCGGGCCGTCGAGGTGGGAACCTTCACCGGGCTGTCCGCGCTCGCCATCGCGCGTGGGCTGGCCGAGGGCGGGCACCTCACCTGCTTCGACATCTCCGAGGAGTTCACCGGGGTCGCCCGCCGGTACTGGGCTCGGGCCGGCGTGCAGGACCGTATCGACCTGCGGATCGGTCCGGCCGGGGAGACGTTGCGCGAACTGCCGTACCAGCGGGACATCGACTTCGCGTTCATCGACGCGGACAAGACCGGGTACCCGGTCTACTGGTCGGAGCTGGTGCCGCGAATGCGTCCAGGCGGGGTGATCGCGGTCGACAACGTGCTGCGCGGCGGCCGGGTGATCGCCCCGGGGAACGCTGACGACCGAGCCATCGCGGCGTTCAACGACGAGGTGCTGGCCGACGTCCGGGTCGACGCGGTGATGCTCCCGGTCGCCGACGGCCTCACCCTGGCCCGGGTGCTCTGACGGGGCCCGACCGAGGTCCACCCGACACCGAGCGGATCACGCCGCCCCGACCGGGGTCGGGACCGGCACGTCCGCAGGCGGGGGGCGCAGCGCCCGACCGAGCCGCGCCGCCAGCGCCGCGGCGACCGCGATGAAGCCCGGCAGCAGCAGGAACGCCAGGTGCGGTCCGACGCCGTCGGCCACCCACCCCAGGGCCACCGGCGCGATCCCGAAGCCGACTCCCATGGAGTACGCCGACCAGCCCGCCGCCTTGTCCGTGGCCGGCCCGGCGACGGCGAGCGCGATCGAGATGGCCAGCGGATAGTGCAGCGCGTTGCCGAGCCCGAGGACGACCAGCCCGAGCACCGCCAGCCAGCCGACCGTCGCGGTCCAGAAGACGGTGAACCCGGCCAGCGAGAGGCCGAGGGCGGCGAGCAGCAGCGGTATGGGGCGGTACCGCAGGGCGAACCGGCCACCGACCAACCGTCCGACGAACATCCCGCCGACGATCGCGGCCACCGAGGCGGAGGCCGCACCGGCGTCCAGGCCGGCGTGGTCGCGCAGCACGTCGGCCGTCCACAACGACAGGCACACCTCGATCGAACCGGTCACGGCCATCAGGGTCCACGCGATCCAGTACGCCACGGGAAGCCGCTGTGAAAGGAAGGGCCCCTTGTTAACGCCTGGTGTATAGGAAGGGTCCCTTCCTAACACGGGGTTGGCGGGCGCGGCGCGGGTGGGGACCGGAGCGGACGCCGGGGCGACGAGGGGGGCGCCGGGAGCCGCGGCAGCGGGGTCGGCCTGCGGTCGGCGTACCCGAAAAGCAAGCGCGACCAGCGCGATCAGGCCGACCTCGACGGCCATCACGGGTCGCCAGCCCCAGCCGGCGGCGACGCTGGCGCCGATCACGACCGGGGCGAGGATGCCGAGGCCGGCGCAGGCCGCGTTGGCCTCGGTGAGCGCGGCCGGCGCGGCCGGTCCGTGGTGCGCGGTGAGTACGACGGACACGCCGCTGATGACCATCATGCCGAAGGTGGCGACCACCGCGACGGCGGCGATGGTGGCCGGCAGCGGGCGTAGCGTGCCGAACGCGGTGACGCCCGCCGCGACCCCGGCCAGGCCGGTCCAGATGGCGCGGGCGCGGCCGACGCGGCGGGCGAGCGGCGCGAAGAGCGCCCCGCCGAGCAGCGCACCGACGGCGATGCCGGTGCTGTGCAGGCCGGCGACCGCGGCGGAGGTGCCCTGCTCGTCGCGGAGCAGCGGGACGACCGGGCCGAAGCCGTAGAGGAAGAAACCCCAGAGGCCCAGCTGGGCGTACGACAGCCAGGTCGTCCGGTCACGGGTGAAGCGGGGCACGCCCCTTACGGTACAAGCGCGTGGGGCGCGCCCCGCTCCAGGTCCCGCGGGTTGGGGTGTGAGGAAGGGGCCCTTCCTATACACGAGGCGTTAATAGGGGGCCCTTCCTTTCAGCGGACGCTGCGGGCGAACTGGCGGGCGGCCCAGAACACGCCGGCGGCGGCGAGGACCGCGATGATGGCCAGCCCCTGCCAGACCTTGTCGTCGCCGAGGTCGCCGGCGAAGAGGGCGCGGGTGCCGTCGACCGCCCAGGAGAACGGGTTCCAGTTGGCGACGCCCTGCAACCAGCCCGGCGCGAAGGTCAGCGGGAGCAGGATGCCGGAGAGCAGCAGCACCGGCTGGGCGACGGTGTTCATCAGCGGGGCGAGGGCGTCCTCGCTCTTGACCTTGAGCGCGACCCCGTACGAGACGGCCGAGGTCATCAGCGCGATGAGCGCGAGCAGCAGGTACGCCAGCAGCAGGTCGCCGATGAACACCCGCAGGTCGAACAGGAGCGCGAGCAGGGTGATGATGACCGCCTGCACGAGCAGCGAGACCACGTCCCGCAGCGAGCGGCCGAGCAGCAGGGCGAGCCGGCTGATCGGGGTGACCCGGGACCGTTCGATGACCCCGGCCCGGAGTTCGGCGATCAGGCCGAAGCCCTGGAACAGGCCGCCGAAGATGGCCAGCAGGACCAGCAGGCCGGGCACGAAGATCTTGTAGGCCTCGGCCTGGGTGGGCGCGTTCAGGGCGGGCTTGAGCAGGGGGGCGAAGAGAAGCAGGTACATCACCGGCTGGAAGATGCCGACGAAGACCCAGACCGGGTTGCGCAGGAGCAGCTGGAGTTGCCGTTCGAAGATCAGCCAGGTGTCGCGGGCAAGTTTCACGATGTCGCTCCGGGGTGTCTCAGGACTCGCGCAGCGAGCGGCCGGTCTTGGTCAGGAAGACGTCGTCGAGGCTGGGACGGTGCAGCTCGATCGAGGTGAGTTCGAGGCCGGCGTGGTCGATCCGGCGCAGGATCTGCGGGATGGCGGTGGCGCCCTCGTCGACGTAGAGGCGAACGCCCCCCTCGTCGGCGGTCTCCAGCTTGTTGACGTACGGCTCGCTGTCGAGCAGCTCGGCGGCGCGCGGGGTGGTCGCCACGTCCAACCCGACCAGGACCACGTCGCCGGAGATCTCCCGCTTGAGGTCGGTGGGCGTGCCCTCGGCGACCACCTCGCCGTTGTCCATGATCGCGATCCGGTCGCAGAGGGCGTCGGCCTCGTCCAGGTAGTGCGTGGTGATGAAGACGGTCATGCCGTCCGCGCGCAGCCGCCGGATCTCGTCCCACATGTGCGCGCGGCTCTGCGGGTCGAGGCCGGTGGTGGGCTCGTCGAGGAACACGATCCGGGGCTCGTGGATGATGCCGAGCGCGATCTCCACCCGCCGGCGCTGGCCGCCGGAGTAGGTCTTGCACTTGCGGTCGGCGTAATCGCTGAGCTGGAAGGCGTCCAGCGAGCGGGTGGCGCGGCGGTTCGCCTCGGCCCGGCCGATGCCGTACATCCGGGCCTGGAGGACCAGCTCCTCGCGGGCGGTCGACTCGTCCCAGGTGCTGCCGCCCTGGGCGACGTAGCCGATCCGGCGGCGCACCTCGGCCGGGTCCTTGAGCAGGTCCGCCCCGGCGACCGTGGCCTCGCCGCCGTCCGGCTCGATGAGGGTGGCCAGCATCCGCAGGGTGGTGGTCTTGCCGGCGCCGTTGGGGCCGAGGAAGCCGAAGATCTCCCCCTCGGTCACCGTGAGGTCGACCCCGCGTACGGCGTCGACCGTTTTCGTCTCCCGACCGGCTCGGGAGCGGAACGACTTCCGCAGCCCTCTGGTCTCGATCATCTCTGACTCCTGCTCCCCCGGGGCCGACGACGGCCGGCCGTGCTCTCCGTGCGCGGAGGGACACCCCACCCGTCGCACCGGCGAAGACTAACGCGATATAGCTTTTATGGTCAACGTTGATTATTCGAGAGTGGACCCGCGCTCCGGCAGGCGCTCCTCCCACGCCGTCCAGCCCTGCGCCTTGTCCAACCCCTCCGGCAGATAGGGCAACCCCTCGTCGATCCGCCCCGCGATGCGCTCGCACCAGGCGATCTCCACCTCGGCACGATCCGTCCACAGCTCGAACATCCAGGCCACGTGCACCGGCTTGGTGGTACGCAGCCAATCCGAGTTCAACGAGCTACGCATCCACTCGACACCGGCACGGAGCTGGTTGGCCCGGTTGCGCAGGGCCGCCGACGCCTCGTCCCGGGGCAGCGCGGGAAGGAAGGAGAACGCCGCCGCGAACGGGTCCTGCGGCTCGTGCAACCGCCACCACAGGCCCCGCAGCAACGTCTCGAACTCGTCCTCGCCCTTCGCGGTGATCTCGTACGTGGTGCGGGCCGGGCGGGCACCGACCTGCTCGGTCGCCACCTCGCGGAGCAACCCCTCCTGGGTCAGCTTGCGCAGGGCGTGGTAGATCGAGCCCGGCTGCACGTTGGCCCACCTGTCAGCGTTCCAACTGAGCAGTTCGCGGCGTACGTCGTAGCCGTGCACCGGCTGCATCCAGCGGACCAGACCCAGGATCATCATTCGCGTGGCGGACATCCGACAAGCGTATTAGACAAGTTTGACTAGAGCGGCGTTCGGCAGTGCCACATCCCACACTGAGCGATCGTTAGGGGCATCAGGTCGGCCGATACACTCCCGGTCAACGACCTCCCGGGAGGAGCCACCAAGGTGCGCAAGGTACTCATCGCCAACCGCGGCGAGATCGCCGTCCGCGTCATCCGCGCCTGCCGCGACGCCGGCCTGGGCAGCGTCGCCGTCTATGCGGACTCCGACCGGGACGCCCTGCACGCGACGCTGGCCGACGAGGCGTACGCGCTGGGCGGCGACACCGCGGCGGAGAGCTACCTGCGCATCGACAAGCTGATCGACGTGGCCACGCGGGCCGGCGCCGACGCGGTCCACCCCGGCTACGGCTTCCTGTCGGAGAACGCCGACTTCGCCCAGGCGGTCCTCGACGCCGGGCTGACCTGGATCGGCCCCACCCCGCAGGCCATCCGGGACCTCGGCGACAAGGTCACCGCCCGGCACATCGCCCAGCGCGCGGGCGCGCCGCTGGTCCCCGGCACCCCCGACCCGGTGGCCGACGCCGACGAGGTGATCGCCTTCGCCGCCGACCACGGCCTGCCGGTCGCCATCAAGGCGGCCTTCGGCGGCGGCGGCCGCGGCCTCAAGGTGGCCCGCACCCTGGAGGAGATCCCGCACCTGTTCGAGTCGGCCACCCGGGAGGCGGTCGCCGCGTTCGGCCGGGGTGAGTGCTTCGTCGAGCGTTACCTGGACAAGCCCCGGCACGTCGAGGCGCAGGTCCTCGCCGACCAGCACGGCAACGTGGTGGTCATGGGCACCCGGGACTGCTCACTGCAACGCCGGCACCAGAAGCTTGTCGAGGAGGCCCCCGCGCCGTTCCTCACCGAGGCGCAGCGCACCCAGATCCACGAGTCCGCCAAGGCGATCTGCCGGGAGGCCGGCTACCACGGCGCCGGCACGGTGGAATACCTGGTCGGCGCGGACGGCACCATCTCCTTCCTGGAGGTCAACACCCGCCTCCAGGTGGAGCACCCGGTGACCGAGGAGACCGCCGGCGTCGACCTGGTCCGCGAGCAGTTCCGGATCGCCGACGGCGAGAAGCTGCGCTTCGACGGCGACCCCACGCCGCGTGGGCACTCGATCGAGTTCCGGATCAACGGCGAGGACCCGGGCCGCAACTTCCTGCCCGCCCCCGGCACCGTCACCGCGCTACGCCTGCCCACCGGCCCGGGTGTCCGGGTGGACACCGGCATCTCGGCCGGCGACGTGATCGGCGGCAACTTCGACTCACTGCTGGCCAAGGTGATCATCACCGGCGAGACGCGTACCGAGGCGATCGAGCGGGCCCGCCGCGCCCTCGACGAGATGGTGGTCGAGGGGATGGCCACCGCGCTGCCGTTCCACCGGCTGGTGGTCCGGGACGAGGCGTTCACCGCCGAGCCGTTCACCGTGCACACCCGCTGGATCGAGACCGAGTTCGACAACACCGTACCGGCCTTCACCGCCCCCGCCGGCACGGCCGAGGGCCCGGCCGAGCGCGAGACCGTCGTGGTCGAGGTCGGCGGCAAGCGGCTGGAGGTGACGCTGCCCGCCGGTCTCGGCGCGGGTACGGCCGCCGCCACCTCCGCCGCGAAGAAGCCCGGTCGCCGGGGCGGCTCCGCGAAGGCCGGCGGCGCGGTCAGCGGTGACGCGCTCGCCTCGCCCATGCAGGGCACGATCGTCAAGATCGCCGTCGCCGACGGGGACACCGTCGCCGAGGGCGACCTGGTGGTGGTCCTGGAGGCGATGAAGATGGAGCAGCCGCTGCACGCCCACAAGGCCGGCACCGTCAGCGGCCTCGCCGCCGAGGTCGGCGCGGTCATCACCGCCGGCGCCGCCATCTGCACCATCGCCTGAGGTGTAAGGAAGGGCCCCTTGTTAACGCCTCGTGCATAGGAAGGGCCCCTTCCTAACGCTTCAGCGCGGGGCGACGCGGGGCGACGCGCTTCAGCGCGGGGCGGCGCGGTTCAGCGCGGGGCGACGCGGTTCAGCGCGGGGCGGTGGCGGCCTCAACGCAGGGCGGTGGCCGCCTCGGCGCGTACCGCGGCGGTCAGCGCGCCCAGCACGGTCGAGTCGAGCCGCCAGTGCTGCCAGTACAGGGGCACGTCGACGTACCGGCCCGGGGCCAGGTCGACGCACGTGCCGTCGGCCAGGTCGGCGGCGGCGAGCTGCTCGGGCACCAGGCTCCAACCGATCCCACGGCGGACCGCCTCGCCGAACGCCGGCACCGACGGCAGGTGGTGCACCGGCGGGTCCAGGTCCCGACCGGTCACCGCGCGCAGGAAGCGGTGCTGCACGCGGTCCTTTCGGTGCGGCGGCCAGGGCCGGATTGGTCAGCCCGTCGGGGAACCATCGTCCGACCCGGTCGGACGCGGCCAACGCGCGGTAGCGCATCGCGCCGAGCGGCACCACGCGGCAGCCCTGCACCGCCTCCCGCTGCGCGGTCACCGCCGCCATGACCGTGCCGTCGCGCAGCAGGTCCGCGGTGTGGTCCTGGTCGTCCTGGCGTACGTCGAAACGGACCGCCAGGTCGTCGGGCACCCGGGCCAGGGCGGCGACGAACCAGGTGGCCAGGGAGTCGGCGTTCACCACCAGGGCCAGCCGGGTGCCGACCCGGTGACCGGTGAGCGCGCCCCGCGCGTCGGCCAGCGCCTCCCGTTCCAGCAGCGCCAGTTGCCCGGCGAGGCGGAGCAGCGGCCGGCCCGCCTCGGTGGCCCGACACGGCCGGGTACGCCGGACCAGCACCTGCCCGACGGCCTCCTCCAGGGCGCGGATCCGCTGGCTGACCGCTGACGGGGTGACGTGCAGTGCCCGGGCCGCCGCGTCGAAGCTGCCCTCGGCCACGACGGCGGTCAGCGTCCGCAGGTGCGTCGAATCGAGCCCTTCCATCAGCTCAGCTTACGGAACATCAGAAACATGAACTGGACTGGTCTCACGGCCGCGCCATAGCGTGCCGGGGTGTCCGAAACGCTGCCCTCCGTTCTCGCCGGGTTCTCCGTCTCCCTCGCACTGATCGTCGCCATCGGCGCGCAGAACGCCTTCGTGCTTCGCCAGGGGCTGCGCCGGGAGCACGTCGTACCCGTCGTGGTGGCGTGCGCCGCCTCCGACGCGCTGCTGATCGCCGCCGGGATCGCCGGCCTCGGCACCGTCGTGTCCGGGCGTCCGGCCCTGCTCACCGCCGTACGGGTGGGTGGGGCGGTCTTCCTGTTCGGCTACGCCCTCCTCGCGGCGCGGCGGGCGCTGCGGCCGGGCAGCCTCGCGCCGACCGACCGGCCGCCGGCAACCCTGCGGGCCACCGTGCTCGCCTGCCTCGCGTTCACCTACCTCAACCCGCACGTGTACCTGGACACGGTGCTCCTCCTCGGCGGCATCGCGCAGCAGCACGAGGACCGTTGGGCGTTCGGCGGGGGCGCGATGCTGGCCAGCGTCGTCTGGTTCAGCGCGCTGGGCGCCGGGGCGCACCGGCTCGCCCCGCTGCTGGCGCGTACCCAGGCCTGGCGGGTGTTGGACGGCGCCGTCGCCGTCGTGATGGCCGCGGTGGGCGCGGCCCTGCTGCTCGGGTGAGCGCGCGGAAGGTGTTTTCGGTGACCACCCGGCCGCGTGGGCGGCGGTCGGCAGGAATGATGGCCGGGTGCGGTTCCTACATGGCGCGGTCCCCGCGCACGACCTGACCTACAACGACGTCTTCATGGCCCCGGCCCGCTCGGAGGTGGGCTCACGGCTCGACGTCGACCTGGCCACCGACGACGGCACGGGCACCACCATCCCGCTGGTGGTGTCGAACATGACCGCGGTGGCCGGACGGCGGATGGCCGAGACGGTCGCCCGTCGGGGTGCCATCGCGGTGATCCCGCAGGACATCCCCATCGAGGTCGTGGCGAACGTCGTCGCCTGGGTCAAGCAGCGCCACCTGGTGCACGACACCGCCATCACGCTGGGCCCGACCGACACCGTCGGCGACGCCATCCACCTGCTGCCGAAGCGTTCCCACGGTGCGGTCGTGGTGGTGGACACCGCCGGTCGCCCGCTCGGCGTGGTGACCGAGGCGGACACCGTCGGCGTGGACCGGTTCGCCCAGCTCCGCCACGTGATGTCGACCGAGCTGCACACGGTGCCGGCCGACGCGGACCCGCGTACCGGCTTCGACCGGCTGTCCGCCGGACGACGACGGCTCGCGCCGGTGGTCGACGCCGACGGGCGGCTGGTCGGGGTGCTCACCCGGCAGGGCGCGCTGCGGGCCACCCTCTACAAGCCGGCGGTGGACGACGGGGGCCGGCTGCGGGTCGCGGCGGCCGTCGGCATCAACGGCGACGTGGCGGGCAAGGCCGCCGCGCTGCTCCAGGCCGGGGTGGACACCCTGGTCGTGGACACCGCGCACGGCCACCAGGAACGGATGATCTCCGCGCTGCGCACGGTCCGCAAGCTGGACCCGTCCGTCCCGGTCGCGGCCGGCAACGTCGTCACCGCCGAGGGGGTACGCGACCTCGTGGAGGCCGGCGCGGACATCATCAAGGTGGGCGTCGGACCGGGCGCGATGTGCACCACCCGGATGATGACCGGCGTCGGCCGGCCCCAGTTCTCCGCCGTCCTGGACTGCTCGGCCGCCGCCCGCGAGCTGGGTCGGCACGTCTGGGCCGACGGCGGTGTCCGGCATCCCCGGGACGTGGCGCTCGCCCTGGCCGCCGGGGCGTCCAACGTGATGATCGGTTCCTGGTTCGCCGGCACCTACGAGTCGCCGGGCGACCTCTACGCCGACGCGGACGGCCGGCGGTACAAGGAGAGTTTCGGGATGGCGTCGGCCCGGGCGGTCGGCGCGCGTACGGCCGAGGACAGCGCCTTCGACCGGGCCCGCAAGGCGATCTTCGAGGAGGGCATCTCCTCGGCCCGGATGTACCTCGACCCGAACCGACCCGGCGTGGAGGACCTGATCGACGAGATCGTCTCCGGAGTGCGCAGCGCCTTCACCTACGCGGGCGCGCGCAACCTGAACGAGTTCCACGAGCGGGTGCTGGTCGGGGTGCAGAGCACCGCCGGGTACACCGAGGGGATGCCGCTGCCGACGAGCTGGTGACCGGATCGCCGGGCTGACCCCGTCAGGCGAGGGCCCGGCACCGGGGCGACGGGTCACGCCTGGCGGAACAGGCGGTGGATGACGACGCGGGCGGCGGCGCGGGGATCGTCGCCGATCTCCTGGGGCAGCACGCCGGCCAGCCACAGGGTGGCGAAGCCGTGCACGATCGACCACGCCGCGAGGGCGTCGCCGTCGGGATCGTCGGCGGTCGGCCGCCGGTCGGGCAGACTCGCGACGCCGGCCCGCAGCGCGGCACCGGAACGTTCTCGGGCGGCCCGCAGGTCGGGGTCCTCGGGCCGGTGCAGGTCGGGGCGGAACATGACGTCGAAGTGCGCCCGGTGCTCCACGGCGAATCCCACGTAGGCCACGCCGAGTTCGAGCAGTCCCCCGTCGGCGGCGCGGAGCGCCTCGGCCAGCAGGTCGAAGCCCTCGGCCGCCACGGCGGTCAGCAGGCCGGCCTTGTCGCCGAAGTGGTGGGCGGGCGCGGCGTGCGAGACGCCGGCCCGGCGAGCGAGGTCGCGCAGGCTCAGCGTGGCCGGGCCGGCCTCCCCGATCCCATCCACCGCCGCCGCGAGCAGGGCACGCCGCAGGTCGCCGTGGTGGTAGCCGCGCGTTCCGGAGGACATGCCGACAACCCTAACTTGCCATTGACAAGATGCCGAGCCAGGATCCAATCTAGTCAGTGACTAGATTGGACGTCCGATGATCCCTCTGTACGCCCTGGTGGCCGGCACCGCGCTGGCCCGGCTGGCCGGCCTCGCCGGCGTCGGGTTCCTGGACGGCTGGCATCCCGCGCTCCGGGTGGGGCTGGCGCTGATGCTGCTGCTCACCGGCACCGCCCACTTCTCCGCCACCCGGCGGGCGGACCTCGTCGCGATGGTCCCGCCCGGGCTCCCCCGTCCGGCCCTGCTCGTCACGGTCACCGGGATCCTCGAACTGGCCGGCGCCGTGGCACTGCTCGTCCCGACGACCGCGCGCTGGGCCGCCGCCGGTCTGGCGCTGCTCATGCTGGCGATGTTCCCCGCGAACGTCTCGGCCGCCCGCCGGGGACTCATGCTCGGCGGACGCCCGGTCACCCCGCTCGGTACGCGGACGCTGCTCCAGATCGTGTTCGTCGGCACGGCCGCGGTAATTTCGTTTGGCCCCTGATGTTCTTGAGCTAACCTGTCTCGCGTGGATCTGGTCACTCTCGACGACGTGCCGCTCGGGCGGCTGCTGGTGGTCGCCGGGCACGTCACCTCGCAGCGGTGGAACCGCTTTCTGGCCGAGGAGCACGGGCTCACCCAGGCCGGCATGGTCGCCCTCCTGACGCTCGCCCAGCACGGCGCGCTGCCGCACCGGACGGTCGCCGAACGGTGCTTCGTCCGGCCCGCGACGCTCACCGGCATCATCGACACGCTGGAGCGCGACGGCCTGGTCCAGCGACAACGCGACGAGACCGACCGGCGGAGCGTACGGCTGGCGCTGACCGACGACGGCCACGCCCGGGCGGCGACGCTCACCGCCCTGCTGCGCGCCAGAGACCCGCTCACCCCGGTCGACGCCGACCCCGCCAAGGCGGCGGTGATCCGGGAGTTCCTGCTGGCCGTCATCGCCCGCGCGGACCAGCCCACTTCGATCCCCGAGGTGCCGACTTGCTGACCCGGATGCTGCGCACGTTCCTGCGCCCCTACCACCGGCTGCTGACGGCGGTCGTGCTGTTCCAGTTCGTCGGCACGATCGCCTCGCTCTACCTGCCCAGCCTCAACGCCGACATCATCGACCTCGGGGTGGCCCGGGGCGACACCGGCTACATCGTGCGGACCGGCGGGTGGATGCTCGCCGTGAGCGTGGTGCAGATCGTCTGTTCGGTCGCCGCCGTCTACCTGGGCGCCCGGACCGCCACCGGCTTCGGCCGCGACGTCCGGGCCCGGCTCTTCGCCCACGTCAACCGGTTCTCCGCCCGTGAGGTGGCCCGGTTCGGCGCGCCCTCGCTGATCACCCGCAACACCAACGACGTGCAGCAGGTGCAGATGCTCGTCCTGATGAGCTGCACCATGCTGGTCACCGCGCCGATCATGAGCGTCGGCGGGGTGGTGATGGCGCTGCGCGAGGACATCGGGCTGTCCTGGTTGATGGTGGTCAGCGTCCCGGTGCTCGCCGTCGCGCTGGGGCTGATCACCCGCCGGATGGTGCCGCAGTTCCGGCTCATGCAGACCCGGATCGACACCGTCAACCGGGTGCTGCGCGAGCAGATCACCGGCATCCGGGTGGTCCGGGCGTTCGTCCGGGAGCCGTACGAGACGGCGCGCTTCGACCGGGCCAACGCCGACCTCACCGCGACCGCCCTGGCGACCGGCCGGCTGATGGCCCTGATCTTCCCCGTGGTGATGCTGGTGCTGAACGTCTCCAGCGTGGCGGTGCTGTGGTTCGGCGCGCAGCGGGTGGACGCCGGGGCGATCCAGGTCGGCGCGCTCACCGCCTTCCTGCAATATCTGATGCAGATCCTGATGGCGGTCATGATGGCCACCTTCATGCTGATGATGGTGCCCCGCGCGGCGGTCTGCGCCGAGCGGATCACCGAGGTGCTGGACACCGACTCGTCGGTGGTGCCGCCCGCGCGTCCGGTCACCGAGGTGGACCAGCACGCCGAGGTGGAGTTGCGGGACGTGCGGTTCCAGTACCCGGGCGCGGCCGAGCCGGTGCTCCGGGACGTCTCCCTGCGGGTCCGCCCCGGCACCACCACGGCGATCGTCGGCAGCACCGGCGCGGGCAAGACCACCCTGCTGTCGCTGATCCCCCGGCTGGTCGACGTCACCGCCGGCGCCGTGCTGGTCGACGGCGTGGACGTCCGCGAGCTCGCGCCGGAGCAGCTCTGGCACCGCATCGGCCTGGTGCCGCAG
Source organism: Micromonospora endolithica (assembly GCF_003626595.1). Lineage (GTDB taxonomy): Bacteria > Actinomycetota > Actinomycetes > Mycobacteriales > Micromonosporaceae > Micromonospora > Micromonospora endolithica. Next base: position 162,693 of record NZ_RBAK01000008.1, read on the forward strand.
AAGCCGTACCTGTTCACCGGGACGGTGGCGAGCAACCTGCGGTACGGCAACCCGGACGCCACCGACGCCGAGCTGTGGGCGGCACTGGAGATCGCCCAGGCCCGCGACTTCGTCGAGGCGATGCCGGAGCGGCTGGACGCGCCGATCGCGCAGGGCGGCACGAACGTCTCCGGCGGGCAGCGGCAACGCCTGGCCATCGCCCGGGCACTGGTCCGGCAACCCGAGATCTACCTCTTCGACGACTCGTTCTCCGCGCTCGACCTCGGCACCGACGCCCGGCTGCGGGCCGCGCTGCGGCCGGTCACCGTGGACGCGGCCGTGGTGATCGTGGCCCAGCGGGTCTCCACCATCGTCGACGCCGACCAGATCGTGGTGCTGGAGGACGGAGCCGTGGTCGGGGTGGGCCGACATGCCGACCTGCTTGACGACTGTCCCACGTACGCCGAGATCGTCGCCTCCCAGCAGACCGCCGGGGTGCCGGCGTGACCGGGCGGGGCGGGCCGGCCGCCGTACCCCAGCAGAAGCCGGCGGCCGACGCGCGGACGCCGAAGCGGCTGCCGCCCGGCGGCCAGCGCGGCGGCCCGCCGTGGATGGGCGCCGGGATGCCCGCCGAGCGGTCCATGACGTTCCTGCCGTCCGCGCGGCGGCTGCTCGGCCGGCTCCGGCCGCAGCGGGCCCGGCTCGCCGCGATCATCGCCCTGGCGGTGCTCAGCGTGGGCTTCACGGTGACCGGCCCCAAGATCCTCGGGTACGCCACCGACCTCATCTTCGCCGGTGTGCTCGGCCGGCAGTTGCCCGCCGGCACCACCACCGAGCAGGCCGTCGCGGCGGCCCGCGCGTCCGGCGACGACGGCTTCGCCGACCTGCTCGCCCGGATGGACGTGGTACCCGGGGTGGGCGTCGACTTCGGCGCGCTGGGTCGGGTGCTGCTGCTGGCGCTGGCGCTCTACCTGGGTGCGAGCGCCCTGATGTGGTGGCAGGGCTGGCTGCTCAACACCGTGGTGCAGCGGACCGTGTACCGGCTGCGCACCGACGTGGAGGCCAAGCTCAACCGGCTGCCGCTGCCCTACTTCGACCGGCAGCCCCGCGGTGAGCTGCTGAGCCGGGTCACCAACGACATCGACAACATCTCCACCAGCCTCCAGCAGACCCTCAGCCAGTTGCTGACCTCGCTGCTCACCGTCGTCGGCGTACTGGCCATGATGTTCTGGATCTCGCCGCTGCTGGCCCTGGTGGCGCTGGTGGCGGTGCCGCTGTCGGTCGTGGTCACCGGCCAGATCGCCAAGCGTTCGCAGAAGTTGTTCATCGCCCAGTGGACGCACACCGGGGAGCTGAACGGCCAGATCGAGGAGGCGTTCACCGGCCACGGGCTGGTCAAGGTCTTCGGCCGGCAGCACGAGGTGGAGGCCGCGTTCACCGCCAAGAACGACGAGCTGTACCAGGCCGGCTTCGGGGCGCAGTTCGTCTCCGGGCTGATCATGCCGGCGATGATGTTCATCGGGAACCTGAGCTACGTGGCCATCGCCGTGGTCGGTGGCCTGCGGGTCGCCTCCGGCACGATGAGCCTCGGTGACGTGCAGGCGTTCATCCAGTACTCGCGGCAGTTCACCCAGCCACTCACCCAGGTCGCCTCGATGGCGAACCTGCTCCAGTCCGGGGTGGCCTCCGCCGAACGGGTCTTCGCCGTGCTCGACGCGCAGGAGCAGAGCCCGGACCCGGAGCCGCCGGCCCGGGTGTCCGACCCGCGCGGCCGGGTGGAGTTCGCGAACGTCTCCTTCCGGTACGCCGAGGACGAGCCCCTGATCGAGGACCTGTCCCTGGTCGCCGAGCCGGGACACACGGTGGCGATCGTCGGGCCGACCGGGGCCGGGAAGACCACCCTGGTCAACCTGGTCATGCGCTTCTACGAGTTGGACGCCGGCCGGATCACGCTCGACGGGGTGGACGTCACCACGCTCACCCGGGACGACCTGCGCGGCCGGGTCGGCATGGTGCTCCAGGACACCTGGCTCTTCGGCGGGACCATCCGGGAGAACATCGCCTACGGCCGGCCGGACGCCACCGAGCAGGAGATCCTCGCCGCCGCCCGCGCCACCTTCGTGGACCGCTTCGTGCACAGCCTCCCGGACGGGTACGACACCGTGATCGACTCCGAGGGCAGCAACGTCAGCGCCGGCGAGAAGCAGCTCATCACGATCGCGCGGGCGTTCCTCGCCGAACCGTCGCTGCTCATCCTGGACGAGGCGACCAGCTCGGTGGACACCCGCACCGAGGTGCTGCTGCAACGCGCGATGGCGGCGCTGCGGTCGGACCGGACCAGCTTCGTCATCGCCCACCGGCTCTCCACCATCCGCGACGCCGACCTGATCCTGATGATGGAGAACGGCCGGATCGTCGAGCAGGGCACCCACGAGGACCTGCTCGCCGCCAAGGGCGCCTACCACCGCCTGCACCAGTCCCAGTTCACCGCCGCACCCGCCCCGACCTCGGCGTCGGTCTAGGGCAGCAGGGCATGGGAGCGGGCCGCCACCACACCACCGATCAACCCCAGGGCGTCCGGGACGGGACGGGGGTCCAGCACCCGGCCGTCGCGCAGGCGCAGGGACAGCTGGCCGGCGGCGGCCTCGCGGCGGCCCACCACGCCGACGTACGGCACGCGTCCGCGGGCGGCGTCGCGGATCCGGGCACCCAGCGACCCGGCCCGGTCCACCTCCACCCGCAGCCCGGCGGCCAGGGCCTCGGCGGCGACGGCGTCGGCCGCCCCGGCCTGCCCGTCGTCGACCGGGAGCAGCACCAGCTGCACCGGGGCGCACCAGGCCGGGAACGCGCCCTCGTGCACCTCGATCAGGTACGCGAAGAGCCGCTCCATGCTGCCCACCAGGCTCCGGTGCACCATCACCGGCCGCCGCCGGGCCCCGCCCGAGTCGGTGTACGACAGGTCGAACCGCTCGGGCTTGTCGAAGTCGAGCTGGACGGTGGAGATGGTCGACTCCCGTCCGGCCGCGTCCCGGATCTGGATGTCGATCTTCGGCCCGTAGAACGCCGCCTCACCCGGGGCCTCGGTGTACTCCACCCCGTCGAGCGCGGCGCGGAGCAGGGCCTCGGCCCGCGCCCACTGGGCGTCGTCGCCCACGTACCGCTCCCCCGGGGCGCGCAGCGACAGGCGGAACCCCGCCGGCCGTACGCCGAGTGCGGCGTGCGCCTGGCCGATGAGTCGCAGGATGTCGCGTACCTCCTCGCCGACCTGCTCCAGCGCGCAGAAGTTGTGCGAGTCGTTCAGCGAGATCGCCCGTACCCGGGCCAGCCCGCCGAGCACGCCGGAGCGCTCGGCGCGGTACATGCCGCCCAGCTCGGCGATCCGCAGCGGCAGGTCCCGGTAGGACCGGCCCCGGGCCCGGAAGACCAGGGCGTGGTGCGGGCAGAGCGCCGGCCGGAGCACGAACTCGTCGTCGGCGGAGAGCCGCATCGGCGGGAACATGTCGTCGGCGAAGTACCCGAGGTGGCCGGAGGTCTCGAACAGCTCCCGCTTGCCCAGCGGCGGGGTGACGACGTGCCGGTAGCCGGCCCGGCGCTCCAGGTCCCGGACGTACTCCTCGACGGCGTGCCGGGCGGCGGCGCCGGCCGGCAGCCACAGCGGCAGGCCCGCGCCGGCCAGCGGGTCGGAGTCGAACAGGTCGAGCTCGCGGCCCAGCCTGCGGTGGTCGATCATGTGGGGCTCCTTGATCAGGTACGACCCCGAAGCAACCGACGTCCGGAACAGCACGAGGCCCCGGGGCGGGTTGCCCGGGGCCTCGTCGACGGAAACGTCAGTGCGGCGCGCCGGGAGTTCCCGGCGTCGTCGTCCCTACCGCACTGCGCATGCCGCGACGGTATGCGCACCCACCCGGACCGCGCAGCCGGTTTTCCGCCGGCCGGGGTGGGCACGGGAGGCGCGGACCGGGCCGGCGACGACGCGCGGCGCCCGGCCGGGAGAGGTGCGGGCCGCCGGCACGGGACCTGCCGACGGCCCGCGGCGACCCACTCGTCGAGAACGGGGGACTCGACGGTAGCGGGGCCGCGCGCCGACAACGGTACGCCGACGAACGCCGATCCGGCGACCGCCCGGCACATCCGGATCATGGGTTCCCCCGGTAACCCGGGGCGCCGCCCGCTCGTTGATCCCGGGTGGCCCCGCCGTGTCGGTGGTCACCACCGGCCAGGGCCGTCCCCGGTGACCCCGGGCAAGCCGTCAGGCTCTGCATCATCCGATCGCCCCCGTCCGGCGAGGTGGCAGCCGTGCCCGAACTACTGACCGAGGTCGCGTCGCCCATGTGGGCGTACCTGGCCCTGCTCGGCCTGCTCGCCGTGGACGCCTTCGTCCCGGTGGTTCCCGCCCAGCTCCTCATGATCACCGGCGGCGCGCTCACCGTCTACGGGGGCCTCAGCCTGCCGGTCACCATCGCGGTCGGTGCGGCCGGCGTCTTCGTCGGGGACCTCGCCTGCTACCTGCTCGGACGTCGTGCGCCGAGGTCCCGGCTGGTGGCCCGGGTTCGGGGCAACCGGCGCCGGCTGCTGCGCACCCGGGAACCCGGCCGGGCCCGGCGGGCCGCCGGGCGGGTCACCGAGGGACTGCGCCGTCCGGGTCCCCTGGTGATCCTGCTCTGCCGTTTCGTGCCCGGCGGCCGGATGGCGGCCTGTTTCTCCGCCGGTCGCCGCCAGTATCCCTACCGGCTGTTCCTGCTCTACGAGTCGGTGGCGGCGCTGGGCTGGGCGGGGTACGGCGCGCTGGTCGGGCACCTGGGCGGTACGGCGCTGACCGGGTCGGCGTGGCGACTGGCCCTGATCGCCGGTGCCGCCGCGGTGGGCTTCGCCGCCGCCGGCTGGGTCATGACCCTGTTCAAGGCCCGCACCGCCACCTCACCGGCCGAGTGACCGCGCGTGGTCATCCAGGCGGCCACGAGTTCCGCATGTGTCATGTCCCTGCGACATTTTCATTTCACAGAGACATGACGCGCTGCGGACCACTCAGCCGCCGGGGATGACAACGGGCGGACAGCCACTCCCGAGGTTGACCTGAAGTCCGCTTGAGCTCCTACCGTCGCGGTGGACGGGGCGATCGGCGCCCCGAGCGATGCGGGGAGGCGCGATGATCCTGGTGACGGGGGCGACCGGCACGGTGGGACGCGAGGTGACGTCGATCCTGTCGGCACGCGGCGCGCCGGTCCGGGCGCTGAGCCGGGATCCCGCGGCGGCCCGACTCCCCGACGGCGTCGAGGTGGTGGCCGGCGACCTCGGCGAACCGGCGACGCTGGCGCCCCACCTCGACGGCGTGGACGCGGTCCTCCTGGTGTGGCCCTTCACCGACTCGGAGACGGCCCGGACGGTGGCACCTGACCTGGCGAAGGGCATCGCGGCCCGGGGAGCCCGGATCGTGTACCTGTCCGCGCCGGGCGCCGCCGACCAACCGGACTCGTTCTGGGCCCTGGTGGAGCGGGCGGTCGCGGGTTCCGGGGCGGAGTGGACCTTCCTGCGACCGGTCGGTTTCGCGGCGAACACCCTGCTGTGGGCGGATCAGGTGCGTGCCGGTGACGTGGTGCGCTGGCCGTACGGAAGGGCCGCCAGGTCGCTGATTCACGAACGGGACCTCGCGGAGGTGGCTGTCGCGGCGCTGACCTCGGACGGACACGCCGGCGCGGTCCACCTGCTCAGCGGGCCGGAGGTGCTGACCCAGGAGGAACAGGTGCGGACCATCGGCCGGGTGCTCGGCCGGGACCTGCGCTGGACGGAGATGCCCCGGGAGGAGGCCCGGAGCATGCTCGCCGAGGCGTTCGCCGATCCCACCTACGCCGACGCGGTGCTCGACGGTTGGGCGGCCTTCAGCCGGCAGCCCGAGCCGGTCACCGACACCGTCGCGCGGATCACCGGTCACCCCGCCCGCACCTACGCCGAATGGGTCGCCGACCACGCCGACGCCTTCCGCTGAGCCCACCACCCGCCCCGAGTGACCGGATCGGTCACTCCAGTTCGTGGAGCATGAGCTGGCGGGCCGCCTCGGTGATCGACCCGGACAGGCTCGGGTAGATGGTGATCGTCTGGGCCAGCTCGTTGACCGTGAGGTTGTTCTCCACCGCCATGGTGATCGGCAGGATCAGCTCGCTGGCCTTCGGCGCGACCACCACGCCACCGATCACCTGTCCGCTGGCCGGGCGGCAGAAGAGCTTCACGAAGCCGTCGGAGACCTCGTCCATCTTGGCCCGGGCGTTGCCACCCAGCGTCAGCATGACCTGCCGGGCGGGCGTCTTGCCGGCGTCCACCTCGTCCTGCGAGACGCCGACGGTGGCCAGCTCCGGGTCGGTGAAGACGTTCGCCGCGACGGTACGCAGCCGCAGCGGCCGGACCGCCTCACCGAGCGCGTGCCACATGGCGATCCGGCCCTGCATGGCGGCGACGCTGGCCAGCGGGAGCACCCCGGTGCAGTCGCCGGCGGCGTAGATGCCGGGAACGTTGGTACGGGAGACCCGGTCGACGGTGACGTAGCCGCCCCGGGCCAGTTCGACGCCGTACTCGGTCAGCCCCAGGTCGGCGGTGTTCGGGATCGAGCCGACCGCGATGAGGGCGTGCGAGCCGGTGACCACCCGGCCGTCGGACAGCTCGACCTCGACGCCGTCGCCGTCGGGGGTGCGCCGGACGGCGTCGGCACGGGAGTTGTTCAGGATGGTCATGCCCCGGCTGCGGAAGACCCGCTCGATGGCCATCGCCGCGTCGGCGTCCTCGTGCGGCATGACCCGGTCCCGGCTGGAGACCAGGGTCACCGGCACGCCGATCGCCAGGTAGGCGCTGGCGAACTCGGCACCGGTGACGCCGGAGCCGACCACGATCAGGTGCTCGGGCAACGCGGGCAGGTCGTACACCTGCCGCCAGGTCAGGATCCGCTCGCCGTCCGGGACGGCGGTGGGGAGCTGGCGCGGCGTGGCCCCGGTGGCGACCAGGACGGTGGACGCGGCGATCGAGTAGTCCGCGCCGCCGTCGGCCGGCGTGACGATCACCCGGTGGGTGTGACCGAGGGTGTCCTCGCCGAGCCGCGCGGTGCCGGCGACGAAGGTCACCCCGGCCTTGACCAGCTTGGCGTGGATGTCGGCGGACTGGGCCAGGGCGAGCCGCTTGACCCGCTCGTTGACCGCGAGGCCATCCACGGTGACCGCCGCCAGACCGTCGGAGTGCACCCCGAACTCCTCGGTGTCCCGGTAGCCGGTGACGACCTGGGAGCTGGCGATGAAGGTCTTCGACGGTACGCAGTCGGACAGCACGCACGCCCCGCCGGCACCCTCGGCCTCCACGACGGTGACGTCGGCGTCCAACTGGGCGGCGACCAGCGCAGCCTCGTAGCCGGCCGGTCCTCCGCCGATGATCACGATCCGGCTCACAGGGCCGTCCTTTCGTTCGCGACTGCGGGGCTCCGCTCCGCTGCACTCCTCGCGCTCACCGCGCTCGCCTCCGACCGATGCTCACAGTGACTTTCTTCTCCCGAACGCGTCCGACACGCACCGTCGTATTCTCCCCCACCCGCCGGGCGGACTATCGTCATCGCCGTGCGTCATTACGCCGCCTACGGCTCAAACCTCGACCCTGCCCGGATGCGTGCCTACTGTCCGCATTCGCCGATGGTGGGCACCGGCTGGCTGGAGGGCTGGCGGCTCACCTTCGCCGGTGAGGACGTCATCGGCTGGGAGGGAGCGGTCAGCACCGTCGTCGAGTCGCCCGGCGACCGGGTGTTCGTGGCGCTCTACGACATCCACCCGTACGACGCCGCCCAGCTCGACGAGATCGAGGGGGTGACCGCCGGCACGTACCGCAAGCTGCACGTCCGGGTCTCCACCCTCGACGGGGACGTCACCGCGTGGGTGTACGTCTTCGACGGGTACGAGGGTGGCCTGCCCACCGCGTGGTACCTGTCGGAGATCGCGAACGCCGCCGAGAAGGCGGGCGCGCCGGACGACTACGTCACCGAGCTGCGGTCCCGCCCCACCAGCACCGCGTCGGCGTAGGGCCTGTCGCACGACCCCCAGTCTGCTCCCGCCCCGCTCGCGACCACTATCCGGGATGGCCGGGCGTCGTCAATCACACACCGCTGGCGGGCACGACCAGCTCGTACATGTCGGTCCAGCGCAGCTCACGCAGCCCGACCGACCGGTAGAGGGTGACCGGGGCGGTCGGGTTGGTCAGGTCGACGCCGAGGCCGGCGGACCCGCGTCCCTTCGCCGCGTACACCGCGAACGCCCGGCGCAGCAGTGCCGCGCCGACGCCGCGCCGCCGGTGGGCGGGCAGCACCGACAGGCTCCGGACGAATCCTTCGTTCTGCTCCAGCGCCTGGTCGGAGGATTGCAGCGCGCCGCCCGGCACGCCGTCGACCTCGGCCACGAACCACTCGTCCCAGGTCGTGCCGTACCCGGGCAACTGCTCGCGCCAGCGGTCGAAACCGACCGGTTCGTAGTCCGGGGTGTCCCGGAACGCGGTGTCGAAGATCCGGTGGAACTCCCGCAGGTCGGCCTCGTCGCCGGGGCGCAGCGGACGCACCGTCACCCCGGCCGGGGGCGGCGGCTCCGGTGTCAGGTCGGCCAGCGGGCGACTCATCCGCACGTACCGCTTCACCCGGGTGAAACCGGCGGCCGCCACCTCCGACGCCCATCCGGTCTCCGGCGCGAAGACCGCGGTCCGGGCGGTGAGCGCGGGCAGCCCCCGCTCGGTGGCCCGCTCGGCGATCCGGTCGAGCATCCGGGCCAGCAGCGGCGCGCGCAGCAGACGACCGCGCTCCGGGTCGACGTAGACCTCGACGTAGTCGCGGCCCACGCCGGTCGGGTTGTCCACGGTCGCCCAGGCCACGATCGTCCCGTCCGGGTCGGTGACCACCCAGGCGTCGCGGGACGGGTCGGTGAACGGCGCGGTCAGCGCCGCCGTCACGTCGGCCGCGTCGAAATCGGGATGACCGACGGCGAAGGTGTCGGCGGCGTGCACGACCGCGAGGATCGCGGGCACGTCGTCCAGGATGGGTCGGCGGGCGGTCCAGCCGGCGGGGAGGGTCACGCGGCGATCCTGGCAGCCCGGCCGCCGGCGCGCCGCCGATTTTCACCGTGGCCCGGCCGGCCCCGGCACGCTCAGACCGGATGGGGAAGCTGGGCGCGGGTGGCGGCGAGCAGGTCCACCAGTTCCCCGCCGCCGGCCGGGCCGAGCGCGGCGAACGCCGAGGCGGTGAGCCGGTCGGTCACCGCCTCCGCCCAGAGCCGGCGGCGGACCAGCGGTCCGACCGGGGGGTACGGCGGCGGCCAGCCGCACGCCAGCGCGCCGGCCTCGCCCTCGGGACCGGTGAGCACCGCCTCCAGCGGGGTCATCCCGCTGGCCCGGACGGCGAGCAGGTGGGCTCCGGCGAAGTGTTCCCGCAGCAGCCGCAGGCCGACGGCCGCGTGGGCTCCGGCGGTGCCGTCGTCCGGCAACGGCATCGCCCGCCAGGCGGCGAAGAGCGGCATCCCGGTCGCGTCGGCGGCGTCGACGGCGCGGCCGAGCAGCGCGGCGAGGCGGTCGACGTCCGGCACCTGGTCCAGGTGCTGCTCCCCCCAGCGGCGGCACTCCTGGAGGGTGGCGGCGGCCACCTCGGCCGGTCGGACGATCCGCAGGGTCGCGTCCCACCCGTCGGCGACCGCGTCCGGCGCGATGAAGCCGAGTGCCGCGGCCACCGTCTCGGCCCGTACGTCACCCAGGGCACCGGCCCGGCCGGCGATGTAGAAGGCCCAGCCGGAGATGCCGAGCAGCCGCGCCCGGCGCAGCGTGGTGGGGCAGCGGGTGAACGCGTCGCCCAGCGCCAGCACCGCGGGTTTACTGGCGGCGGCGACCTGCTCCGGGGTCATCCGCCGATGCCGTCCCGCCCGGCCCGTCCGTCCATGGTCGATCAGTCTGCCGTGCCGGCGTCGGTGCCGGCATCCCCCTCTTCGGCGTCGAGCGCCTCGACGGCCGCCTCGACCTCACCGGCCCGGCGACGGGCCGTGGTCACCGTCCGTTCGGCCGCCCGGCGGGCCAGCTTGGCCCGGCTCAGTTCCTGCTCGGCCACGGCCCGGCGCCGCTCCAGCTCGGCCAGTTCGGCCTCCACGGCGTCCAGGGCGGCCGCGCCGTCACACTCGGCCTCCGCCGCGCCGGCCAGGTCCGCCTCCGCCCGTTCCTGGTCGGTACGCGCCCGCGCCAACTCCTTCTCCAGCGCTCGGCGGCGGCGGGCGCGCTCGGCCCGGGCGGCCCGTTCGGCCTGCTCCGCGCGGAGCGCGGTCCGGTCCGGCCGGCGGGGTTCCGGTGCGGCCGGCGCGTCCTCGTCCGGACCGCCGGTGACCAGGCGCAGGTGCGGCCTGGGCACCTCGCCGAAGCCGGAGTGGCTGACCGCCCGGAGCAGCCGGCCCGACCGGACCTGTTCGGCCACGTCGGTGTCGGCGAGGGCGGCGTTGAGGGTCGCCTCGACCTCGGCCAGCGGCAGCTTCCCGGCCGACGGGGCACCCTCGGTGGCCCGCGCCAGCCGGCGAACCTCGGCGACCAGGGCGGCGACCGCGGCCCGCCGCTGGGCGGAGAGTTCCCGCATCCGGGGGCCGCTCAACTCCCGCTGGGCGGTGCGCAGCGCCTCGGCGAGCTGCACCAGATCGGCGACCAGTTCGGGGCGTTCCAGGGCGAGCAGATTGACCAGCCAGGCGGCCACGGTGGGGCGGCGCAGCCGGGCGATCTCCCGGGCGGCCCGCTGGTCGCCGGCCTGGCGGGCCTCGGCGACCGCCGCGTCGCGTACGGCGACGAACCGGTCCGGTGGCGTGCGGTAGAGCTGCCGCACCAGGTCGGGGGGCGCGTCGGGCATCACGGTCAGGCGTCGACCCGGGTGCCCGGCTCGAGACGGCGGTAGTCGGTGTCGGACAGGCTGGCGAAGTTCCGGTTCAGCACCGCCAGCCCGTTGTCGTTGAGCAGGCCGTCGTGCAACGCGTACGCCCGCCGGGGCGCGACCGCCCGCAGGAAGTCCAGCGACTCGCTGAACTTCGTCCACGGCGCGTGGATCGGCAGCAGGAGCGTGTCCACCCGCACGTCCTCGGGCACGACCAGCGAGTCGCCGGGGTGGTAGACCCGGTCGTCGACCAGGTACGCGAGGTTGTCCACCACCGGGAGGTCCGGATGGATCACGGCGTGCCGTCCGCCGTACGCGCGGATCGGCACGCCGGCGGCGACGAACTCGGCACCGGCCTCGACCGGCTTCAGTTCGGCGGCCAGGCCGTCCAGGCTGGAGGCCAGCGAGGCCGGCCCGTAGACCGGGAACGGGCGGTCGGCGTGCCGCTCGGCCAGGGCCGGCACGTTCACGTGGTCCGGGTGCTCGTGGGTGATCAGGACGGCGTCCGCCCCGTCCAGGGCCTCCGGTTCGCTGAACACGCCCGGGTCGATCACCACCACTCCCCCGTCGTGCTCGATCCGCACGCAGGAGTGGCCGTACTTGGTCAGCCGCATTCGTGACCCCTCGCTTATCGAATCGTGACGTCCTCAGCGCAGTCTGCCGGAACGGACGCGGCACCGCGTCCCGTCTCACCGATCGCCCCGACCCACGGGGCCATCGAGGATCGGAGCGGGGACATGGACGGAACGAAGCGTCGGCGCCGGGGCGTACCGCTGGCGGCGGCCGGGCTGGCGGCGGTGTTCGCGTTGGTCGGGTGTGGCGGGTCGGGCGGGGACGACAGCGCCGTCACGGACAGCGGTGGCCGGCCGGCCGTCGACGCCGAGGCGGGTGCCGAACGGGCCGGCGCGGAACCGGCCGGCGCCGGGCCGGCCGGCGCGGAAAAGCCCGGTGCGGCGGCCGCGGACCTGCGGGTGGACCAGCGTTCCATCGTCTACACCGGGTCGATGCGGGTGCAGGTCCGGGACGTCGACCAGGCGGCCCGGGAAGCGGTCACGCTGGCCACCGCGGCCGGCGGCTTCGTCGGCGGCGACGAGCGGCGCACCGCCGGTGGGGACGCCACCGCCGAGCTGACCCTGCGCGTGCCGGCAGCGAAGTTCAGCGTCGTGGTCGAGGACCTCGCCGGCCTCGGTACGCAGCAGCGGCGGGAGATCAGCACGGAGGACGTCACCGAGGAGACCGTCGACCTGGACGCCCGGATCACCACCCAGCGGGCCCGGGTGGACAACGCCCGCCGGCTGCTGTCCCGCGCCACCTCGATCGGCGACCTGGTGTCGCTGGAGAACGAGCTGGCCCGGCGGGAGGCCGACCTGGCGTCCCTGGAGGCGAAGAAGCGGCGGCTGGCCGACCTGACCGCGCTGTCCACGATCACCGTGTCGCTGGTGGGGCCGGACGCCCGGCCACTGGAGGACGAGACCGAGGCCGGGTTCGTCGCCGGGTTGAAGGGCGGCTGGAAGGTCTTCCTGACCTCGATGACCGTGCTGCTGACCGTGCTCGGCGCGCTCCTGCCGTGGCTGGTCGCGTTCGGCGTACCCCTGGGGGTGCTCTGGTGGTTCCTGCGCCGCCGCCGGCAGCGGCGGCCGACCGTCGGCCTCCCGCCCCTGCCGGCGCAGGTTCCGGGGGCCGCGGCCGGCGCGGCGCCATCGGTGCCGGGGGCACGTTCCGCGCCCTGACGTCGTCCACCAGCGGACCGAAGGTGGCCGTTCGAGGCGACGAACGGCCACCTTCCACTGTGGCGCGTCCACATGGGAACACGCACGGCGACGGTCTGTCATACTTGGCGTAGTGTCCGCTCGCGGAGCGCGGCGTCGATCCCGTCGGAGGGAGCGCCCCCTTGCCGAACGACCGCATCGAGCAGTCCCGGGTCGAGGAGCTGGAGTCCAGGCTCATCACGGTCGCCCTCGTGGTGGCACTGGCGGTCAGCCTCGCCGACAACCTCTTCAACTTCATCGGCAACCAGAACTGGACCACGCCGCTCATCTTCCTGACCATGCTGATCTTCCTCCGCTGGTTGGACGTCACCCGGCGGCGGGTCATGTCGATCGCCACCGGAGCCCCGCTGCGGGTCTACGACTCCTCGTCGGCGTTCTACGGTGAGGCGCTGCACGCGATCTCCCGCAGCTCCAAGTCGGTCTACGCGGTGTTCTCGCACGCCAAGGCCCCGCCCCAGCAGACCGAGGAGTCCCGCCGCTACTACACCGGCACCATCCGGTGGGCCCGCAAGACGCCGGGCAAGCGCTACCTGCACCGGGTCATCCGGCTGCCGTACAGCAGCCCGGACATCCAGGAATGGGTGGATGAGCAGGTGGACCTCGCCGAGAAGATCGAGAACTACCACGTCCGGGTGCTCCGCTACCCGCCGGGGATGGAGCTGGAGGGGGAGAACTTCGCGATCATCGACTCCTCGGTGGTGTTCCTCGGTTTCGCCGTCGACGACCGGGGCGAGCTGCACGGGTTCAGCGTCCGGGACGCCGGGGTGGCGGCAGCGTTCGAACACCACTTCCGGGAGCTGTGGCGGTTGGCCAACGCCAGCCCCACCGCCCCGCCGCAGCAACGCCGCCCGATCGACAACCCGGACGGGATGACCGACCCGCAGAGTCCGGCCCGCGGCGTCTAGCCGGGTCCACGGTGGCGGTCAGCCGGCCGGCACCGCCATCGCGGCGACGTACCGGTCCGGACGTTGCCGCCACGGGCCGGCCCACGCCGCGCGCAGGGCCTCGGCCGGGGGGCGGCCGCTGGCGGCCCACTCGCGGGCCGGATCGAGCAGCCGGAGAACGTCGGGTGACTCACCGCCGGCAGCCACCCGGGCGGCCAGGCCCCGGTCGGCCAGGGCGACGAGCTGGGCGGTCACCTCGCGGACCGGAGCGGCGATGCCGTCCGGCCCACCCTCCGCGGCCTTCAGCGTGATCAGGTCGAGCGCCTCGGTCCGGAACGCCGCGAGTAGGCCGGCCACCTCCCGGCGTACGGCGGGATCCTCGACCAGTCCGACGAAGAGCGCGGGAATCACCCCGAGGTGGTGCCACGCCTGACCGTCCGGCAGCCGCGTCTCCAGCGTGCGGCGCGGGCGGACGGCGGGCCAGAGCTGGGCCAGGTGGGTCTTCCAGTCGGCGAGCGTCGGCATCGTGTCGTCTCCGAAGCCGTCCCGCAGCACCTCCCGGAACGGGCGGTCACCACCGGGGACGTACCCGTCGCCGGAGCGCCGGTAGATCATCGGCAGGTCGGTCAGCACCGCCGTCAACTCGGCCAACGACGACACCTCGTACAGCCGGGCGGTCAGGTGCTGGCACCGGGCGGGATCGATCTTCCGCCAGTACGCCATCCGGTGCGACACCAGCCCGGCCGTGCCCGGGTCGCCCGGGTCGGCCGGCGCCAGGGCCGGTGTGTTCGCCAGGACGGCGGCCAGGAACGGCGAGACGCCCAGCAGCACCCGGAGCTTGTCCAGGTATTCCTCGGCGTCGAGGGCGTCCAGGCTGATCTGGGTGGACAGGGTCAGCCCCATCACCTGGTCGCCGAGCCGGCCACCATCGCCCAGGCCGGCGAAGTAGCGGCGCATGATCTCGGTACGCCCCTTCGGGGCCCACTTGATGCTCCCCGGCCGGTCGAAGGGCAGTTGCCCGCCGGTGAGCACCCGCAGCCCGAGCGGCTCCGCGATCCGGGCCACCTCGACCAGGCACTCCCGGCCCCGGCGCAGGCTCTCGGTCACCGTCGCCACCGGAGCCGACGAATACTCGATCGCGCCCGCCATCTCCAGGGTGAGGGTGCCCCCGTCGGGCAGCGTGAGCCCGACCAGCGCACCGCTCTCCAGGATCGGTTCGCTGTCCAGGCGGTCCAGCAGCGCCTCCAGCAGCGCGCGCGTGCCGGCGGGCTCGTCGTACGACACCGAGCAGCCCGAGTCGGGACGCACCAGCCCGCACTCGACCTCCAGCCCGACCAGCCGGGTGGTCCGGCCGGCGGGAACGAACCACTCGACAAGGTCCGCGAAGTCGAGGCACGACTCGTCGTGCGGGACCAGCCCCTGGGTCATCGGGTATCTCCCACCATCCGGTCCCTCCGGCGTCGGCACGGTGACGAGGACGAGTGTCAGCCCACGTTGAGGGAGGGAGCAGGCTCTGGGCCAGAGATTACCTTCGCCGGGCTCGTTCCCTGGAAGCGCCACGGCGCGCTGACCACCCAGGACCGGATCTGCCGGTCGGTGTCGAGCAGGTCCTTGCGCAGGTCGTACACCAGGTGCCGGGGCGAGTCGGCCGGATCGCCCTGCCGGGTGCCCCGGAACGGCAGCACCGGCAGCAGCAGCGGGTAGTCGATCTGCCCGGTGCCGTTGCCCACGCCGATTTCCTGCTCCAGGAAGTCGCGGATCCCGCTCCGCACGTCCTCGATGTCCTCCAGCCGGGCGAGCCCCGGATCGCCTTCGGTCACGTGGTCACCCAGGTGGTCCACCGGAGGCCGCCGCCAGATGAGCTGGAACGCCGGGCGCTTCGCGGTGAAGCCCCGGTCCCAGGGACGCGGGCTGATCGAGTACACGTCGTACGTGTGGTGGTGGTAGACCGAGCCCTGCTCCCCCATGGCCCGCAGCACGTCGTCGACGGCGGCCAGCCAGGGCAGCAGTTTCTCCTCGCGCAGCCGGAGCCCCTCGCTGAGCTGGTACTCCCGGTAGAGGTCGGCGCTGCCCGCGTACGGGTCCGGGGGCACCTGCTCGTGCAGCGCGACCCGGTTGGCGTCGAGCAGGATCCGGGAGAGGTGGAAGCCGGCGACCGCGACACCGGGGGCGCGACCGGCGACGATGTCGTCCACCAGGTGCCGGTAGATGGCGGCGGTGCCCAGGTCGAGGTTGTCGTGCACCAGCTGCGCCAGCTTGCCGAAGTCCGCCGGGTCGGTGGCGCTGAGCAGGTCGCCGGGCAGTTCGGTGCCGCAGTGCGGCAGGATGTGCAGCTCGCGGACCGGGCCGTCGGTGCTGGCCACGATCGTGCCTCCGCCGACCTGGAGCCACCGGTGGTGCGCCCGCGTCGTGCCCAGGTCCACGTCCAGGTAGGGGTGACCGCAGTCGGAGCAGTCGTGCGCCGCCTGGTGCTTGCGGAACAGGCTGTCGCTGTCCAGGTCGGCCGCCGTCACGCTGGAGTGCACGACCGTTCCTCCTCTGCTGCGAATGCGACCGTCTCGCGTACCCGGGGTGCGTCGACGACGGCGGGGTCGGCCAGCAGCCGAAGGACGTCCTGCGACGTCCATTGTCCGGCGGAGCCGGGCCGGGTGCTGAGGTAGTCGGCGATCCGGCCGGTGTCCCAGCCGTGCGCCTCGGTGAGCCCGGTGGCCAGATGGCGCAGGTAGACCGCGGACGGCTTGCGGAGTTCCACCTCGTGGGTGCGCCAGGGGGAGGTGAAGGTGAACGCCGGCAGCCCGTCGAGGGCGCCGAGGTGCAGCAGGGTCTGGTAGCACCCGGGGCCGAGGGCGAGCCGGCCCCGGCCCATCACGTGGCCCAGGTCGACGTCGTCGCCCGGTTCCAGGCACATCTCCTGCGCCATGATGTCGGAGAACTGGGAGACGGTGAGCCGGTACGCGCGGGCCGGCGTCGTCCCGGGGTGCTCGTGGTCGTAGAAGGCCATGCCGCCGGTCCAGGCCAGCGCCTCCAGGGCGAAGTACACCGTGCCGGGCAGCCGGATCGCCCGGCTGTCGCCGGGCAAGCTCTTGTCCCGGCAGCCCGGGTAGGTGAGCGCGCCGGACGGCGGACGGCCACCGACCAGGTAGTAGGTGAGCCGGCCGAGGCTCATGTTGGAGCCGTAGCAGACGTACCAGATGTGGGTCGGCGGCTGGTCGGAGTCGGCCGGCGTGAGCAGGGTGACCAGGTCCTCGACCTGGTCGGCCAGCCCGTCGCCGCCGAACGTCCGCGGGCTCACCGGGCCACCTCCGGGGCGGCCCCGCCGGGCGTGCGGAACTCCGGCGCGCCGACCACCGCCAGGGCGGTGTACGCCAGGACGCGCACCCCGTGTGCGATCGCCCGTTCGTCGACGTCGAAGCCGGGCTGGTGGGTGTCGCACTGCTCGGTCGTGCCGGGGGGCGCCACCCCGAGCCGGATCATCGCGCCGGGCGCCCGTTCCAGATAGAACGAGAAGTCCTCGCTGCCCATGCTGATCTCGGCCTCGAACACGTTCTCGTGGCCGAGGGCCCGCGCGGCGGCGGCGCCGATCAGGTCCACGGCGTGCTTGTCGTTGACCACCGGCGGGAAGCCCTGGACGTACTCGACCTCGACCTCGGCGCCGGTCCCGCTGAGCAGGTCCGGCACCAACTTCATGATCATGTCACCGGCGTCGTGCCACGCCTCGCGGTTGTGCGAGCGGACGGTGCCCCGGAGGTGTCCACGGGACGGGATGGTGTTGAACGCCTCGCCGGCGTGCACCGCCCCCCACACGACCGACACCGGCCAGCGCGGGTCCATCCGCCGGGCGAGCTGGGCCGGCACGTCGGTGATCAGCCGGCCGAGCAGGTCGACCAGGTCGGTGGTGAGGTGCGGGCGGGCGGTGTGCCCGCCCGGCCCGCCGACCCGGATCTCCAGGGTCGCCGAGGCGGCTGTCAGGGGCCCGGACCGGATACCCACGGCGCCGACCGGGAACTGCGGCGCGCAGTGCACCGCGAAGATCGAGGAGACGCCCTCCATGCCACCGGCCGCGATGACCTCGGGGGCGCCGGAGGGCACCGCCTCCTCGGCCGGCTGGAAGATCAACCGGGCCCGGCCGTGCAGTCGTCCCCGCTCGGCCAGGCGGACCAGGAGCGGGGCGAGGCCGAGCAGGATCGTGGTGTGCACGTCGTGCCCGCAGGCGTGGCAGACGCCCGGCACCGTGGAGCGGTAGGGAACGTCCTTGACGTCGGCCAGCGGCAGGGCGTCCAGGTCGGCGCGGAAGGCGACCAACGGACCCTCGGCGGAGCCGATGTCGCAGACCACGCCGTTGCCCTTGGGCAGCAGCCGGGGGCGCAGACCGAGCGCGGTGAGCTGCCCGGCGACCAGGGTGGCGGTGGAGAACTCGGCGCCGGACAGCTCCGGGTTCGCGTGGATGTGCCGGCGGGTGGCGACGAGGTCCGGCATCCGCCGGGCGAGGAGTTCCTCCAGACCGTCCGGCAGCGGCTCGACGGCGGCCAGGTTCTCCCGCGTGGATGACGCCGGGCCGCCGTTCGGCGGCGGGAACGCAGTCGTCACGTCGGCTACTCGATCACTAGACAGGGGTGGATCTTCCACGACAGCAGACAGACTAGACCCCCGGCGGTGACGCTGGGCAACATCTTTACCGTGATGATCGGACCGCGCAGGGTCACGAATGCCCAGCTCGGGGCGCTCGTCCAACAGCGGGACAGCAGGTAGATCGCGGTCCGACGCCGTCATCCGCCCCACACCTCCTACAACGTGTAACCGATTCGGCGGACGCGAAATACCGCGCACCGACCGGCCCCTCGTTCCGAATTGTCGCATTAGTCTTTTAGGTGAACTGCCACTCCGGCAATTACCCGACCACACTCCGCGACGGCACACCGCAGACGATCACACGTTCGGTCATCGCCCGACCGCACACCGTGTGCGCCGACTCCGCGCGCCGGGAACCCGTCATCCTGCCCGGGTTACCCCCGAGCCAATCCGGCACACGTCGTGGCCGATGGGCCGCGCCGCCCTCCGCGCCGGTCGAGCGGCACCGGCGTCGTCGCACGGCCCGCTCCCCGCGTCCGCACCGCCGATCGGCGACGGGACCTCCCTCGACTGTAGCTCCGCCGGCTCGACCGGCCGCCACCTGCGCAAACAACCAGATCCGTCGGAAGCACGACGGTCACCGGCCCGCCGGAGGGGGTCCGGTGACCGGTGCCGGACGCACCCGGACCAGGGCCTGTGTCGAAGTCCTCGGTCGGGCCGAGGCGGAGTCCAGGCGGCGGTCCGGTGAGGCGGAGATTCGTGCGGATACCGGTGTTGTATCCGCACGAATCTCCAACGCGGCCGGTCGTCGTCTGGGCCCGCCGCAGGCCGGCCAGGGGCTTTGACACAGGCCCTAGAAACGGTCCGTCGGCCGGTACAGCCCCCAGACCTGGCGCAGCGTCCCGCACACCTCGCCCACGGTCGCCCGGGCCCGCAGCGCCTCCTTCATCGGGTACAGCACGTTCTCGGTGCCCTCGGCGGCCGACCGCAACGCGGCCAGGGACCGCTCGACCGCGTCACCGTCCCGCTCGGCGCGCAGCTTCGCCAGCCGCTCGCCCTGGGCCTCCTCGATCGTCGGATCCACCCGCAGCGGCTCGTACGGCTCCTCCTCGTCGACCGCGAAGCGGTTGAGCCCGACCACCACCCGCTCCGCCGAGTCGATCTCCTGGGCGATCCGGTACGCGGACTGCTCGATCTCCCGCTTCTGGAAGCCGGCCTCGATCGCGTCCACCGCCGAGCCGTGGTCGAAGACCCGGTCCATCAGCTCGCCCGCCGCCGCCTCGATCTCGGCGGTCATCGCCTCCACCACGTACGAGCCGGCGAAGGGGTCGACGGTGGCGGTCAGGTCCGTCTCGTACGCCAGCACCTGCTGGGTCCGCAGGGCCAGCCGGGCCGCCTTCTCGGTGGGCAGCGCGATCGCCTCGTCGAAGCTGTTGGTGTGCAGCGACTGGGTGCCGCCGAGCACCGCGCCGAGACCCTGCACCGCCACCCGGACCAGGTTCACCTCCGGCTGCTGGGCGGTGAGCTGCACGCCGGCGGTCTGGGTGTGGAAGCGCAGCATCATCGACTTCGGGTTCTCCGCCCCGAAGTCGTCGCGCATCACCCGGGCCCAGATCCGCCGGGCGGCGCGGAACTTCGCCACCTCCTCCAGCAGGGTGGTCCGGGCGACGAAGAAGAACGACAGCCGGGGCGCGAAGTCGTCCACCGCGAGCCCGGCGGCGAGCGCGGCACGGACGTACTCGATGCCGTTGGCCAGGGTGAACGCGATCTCCTGCGCGGGCGTCGCGCCGGCCTCGGCCATGTGGTAGCCGGAGATGGAGATGGTGTTCCACTTCGGCACCTCGCTCCGGCAGTAACCGAACGTGTCGGCGACCAGCCGCAGCGAGGGCTTCGGCGGGAAGATGTACGTCCCGCGGGCGATGTACTCCTTGAGGATGTCGTTCTGGATCGTGCCGTTCAGCGCCGCCCCGGGTACCCCGTTCTCCTCCGCGACCAGTTGGTAGAGCAGGAGCAGCACCGAGCCGGGAGCGTTGATCGTCATCGAGGTGGAGACCTTGTCCAACGGGATGCCGTCGAAGAGCAGCCGCATGTCCTCGATCGAGTCGATCGCCACACCGACCTTGCCCACCTCGCCGTGCGCGATCGGGTCGTCGGAGTCGTAGCCCATCTGGGTCGGCAGGTCGAAGGCGACCGACAGGCCCATCGTGCCGGCCCGCAGCAGCTGGTGGTAGCGCGCGTTGGACTCGGTGGCGGTGCCGAAGCCGGCGTACTGCCGCATGGTCCACGGACGGGAGGTGTACATGGTGGGATAGACACCACGGGTGTACGGGTACTCGCCCGGGCCGCCCAGCCGTGAGTCCAGCTCCTCGGGCAGGTCGGCCGCCGTGTAGACGCCCTTGATCGGGAAACCGGACTCGCTTGACCGCCGTTCGCTCATCCCCGGATGGTAGCGACGAGGCGTCACACCGACGTGTGAGGGATTCCGCACACTCTGTCCGCGGAGGTGGACCGGAGGTGAGCGATCGGGCACGGATCGTCGAGTTCGGTAAACGCCCGCCGCGTCGGCTTTCGTTCCGGGCGTCGGAACCAGCAAGATAGGGGGGTTGTGTCCCAGCCCCCTCGATTTCCCCCCGGTGGCTTTTCTGTGACTCAGATCCCGACGTGGAGCGGCGGACCTGCCAGTCCCCCCAATGGACGCGCGACCCCCGGCACCACCATCGGTGGTCGCTACTCGTTGCGCTCGTCCGTGGGCAACGGCGGCATGGGCACGGTCTGGCGCGCGACAGACACCCTGCTGCGCCGTGACGTGGCGGTCAAGGAGGTCGTGCTGCCGCCGGGCCTCGCCCCGAGCGACCGCGACGCGATGTACGAACGCACCCTGCGCGAGGCGCGCGCCGCCGCCGCGATCCAGCACCCGGCCGTGGTGCAGGTGTACGACGTGGTCACCGAGGGTGGCCGGCCCTGGATCGTGATGGAGCTGCTGGACGCGCGCAGCCTCGCCGACATGGTGATCGAGGACGGGCCGGTCGCGCAACGGGTGGTGGCCAAGATCGGCATCGCGCTGTTGGGCGCCCTGGAGGTGGCGCACGCGATCGGGGTGCTGCACCGCGACGTCAAGCCGGCCAACGTGCTGATCTGCTCCGACGGCCGGTGCGTGCTGACCGACTTCGGCGTCGCCCGGATGCCGACCGACGTGCAGCTCACCACGCCGGGAATGGTGCTCGGCTCACCGCACTTCATCTCCCCCGAGCGGGCGATGGGGCAGGACTTCGGGCCCCCCAGCGACCTGTTCTCCCTCGGCGTGACGCTCTACACGGCGGTGGAGGGCCGGCCCCCGTTCGACAAGGGCGACCCGATCGAGACCATGCACGCCGTGGTCGAGGACCCGCCGGCCACGCCGCAGCGCAGCGGTCCGCTGACCCGGGTGCTGATGGGCCTGTTGGAGAAGGACCCGGCCCGCCGGCTGGACGTGCACACCGCCCGTGCCATGCTCCGTGAGCTGCTCGCCGGCCCGCTGACCAGCACCGCCGCCGCGGTGAACTCGGTGACCGACCCGTACTCGGTGGTGCCGGTGCAGCGGCCGGAGCCGACCCCGCCCCCGGCCGCGCCGGAGCCCAAGCCGGGCGGGCAGATCGGCGGGCGGGCGATGCTCGACCCGGAGGAGTCGCTGACCGACCGGCTGGCGGCGCTGCGCCGGGGCGAGCGACGCAAGGCGGTCGCACCGAGCGCCGGCGCGATGGACGACACCAGCGCCGACGCGCTGGCGGGGCCACTGCACACGCCCACCGGCGCGATGCCGGCCCCGGCGACACCGGTCGCCCGCACCTACGGCGGTGCGGACGCCACCCAGCGGATCGGCGGGGGCGCGGACCCCACCCAGCAGATCCGGGCCGGCCAGCCGGGCCCGTACGGCCAGCCGGAGGCCACCCAGCGCATCGGCGGCGGGTACGGCGGCGCCCAGTGGTCGGTGCCCGGCACCGGCCAGGCGTGGACGGCACCCGCCGCCGCGCCGGCCCCGGGTGGTGCCGGCGGCGGGGCGGTCGACCGGCTGCGCGACACCGGCGGTCGACTGGTCACCACGGTCAAGGGCTGGCCGCGCAAGGTCCAGCTGGCCGCGGCCGGCGGCCTGGCCGCCCTGCTGCTGATCGCCTCGATCGCCATGCTCGGCGACGGCGACGACCCGCAGCCGACCGCACCGCAGGCCGCGCCCACCACCGAAGCCCCCGCCGGCGAGGTGCCGGAGATGGTGGAGCACTCCGCCCGAGGCGTCCAGGTGATGGTGCCGAAGGGCTGGAAGAAGGCCACCGGAGGCTCGTACACCGACTACACCGACCCCGAGGACAGCGGCCGGCGAGTCCGGATCATCACCGAGAAGTGGTCCACCACCTCGGCCCGCTGGGTGGAGACCGCCGAGAACGGGCTCAAGTCCCGCACCAGCTCCTGCCCGAGGCCGTACGAGCAGGTCGCCTCGACGACCGAGGACCTCGAGCTCGCCGGCAAGGAGGCGGCGGAGTTCGAGTACACCTGCGGCGAGGGCGACAGCAAGCGGCACGGCGTGTGGCGGGGTGTGGTGCACGACGGCAAGGCGTACTCCTTCTACCTCACCTCCACCGACGCCAGGTTCGCGCAGAGCCGGCCCATCTTCGACGAGATGGTGAAGTCCTTCCAGCTCACCGATGCCGGCTGAGTCGAGGGCGAGCGGACCGGGGTGTCCGCCGGCGTGCTATCAAGAGGCATGCCGGCGGACACCACTGACACCGACCACCTTCGCGACCAGGCCCGACGGTGGCTCGCGGACGACCCCGACCCGGCCAGCCGGGAGGAGCTTCGCGCGGTCCTGGACCAGCTGCCGGCGAGCACCCCGGAGCTGGCGGACCGCTTCGCCGGCCCGCTGACCTTCGGCACCGCCGGCCTGCGCGGCCCGCTGCGGGCCGGCCCGAACGGGATGAACCTCGCCGTGGTCACCCAGGCGGCCGCCGGGCTCGTCGGCTGGCTCGCCGCCCAGGGCGGTTCCGGTCCGCTGGTCATCGGGTACGACGCCCGGCGCGGCTCGCGGGAGTTCGCCGAGCGCACCGCACAGGTGGCCACCGGGGCGGGACGGCCGGCGGTGCTGCTGCCCGGGCCGCTGCCCACGCCGGTGCTCGCGTACGCGGTGCGGGAGCTGGGCGCGGTGGCCGGCGTGATGGTGACCGCCAGCCACAACCCGCCGCAGGACAACGGCTACAAGGTCTACCTCGGCGCGGAACTGGGTGGGGAACTCGGTGCGGGCGCGCAGATCGTGCCGCCCGCCGACGCCGGCATCGAGGCCGCGATCCGGGCGGTCGGCGCGCTGGCCGACGTGCCGCTCGGGCCGCCCGGCGAGGTGCTCGGCGACGACCTGGTCACCTCCTACGTGGAGCGCGCCGTCGCGGTGATCGACCCGGCCGGCCCGCGGGACCTGAACGTGGCGTACACGCCGCTGCACGGGGTGGGCGCGGTGGTGCTCACCGCCGCCTTCGTGCGGGCCGGCTTCCCGGTCCCCGGGGTGGTTCCCGAGCAGGCGGAACCGGACCCGGCGTTCCCCACCGTCTCCTTCCCCAACCCGGAGGAGCCGGGGGCGGTGGACCGCCTGGTGGCCCTCGCCGAGAGCACCGGCGCCGACATCGCCATCGCCAACGACCCGGACGCCGACCGCTGCGCGGTGGCGGTACGCCGGACCGACCGGGCGGCCAGCGCCTCCGGCGAGGTCGCCGGCCCGGACGACGGCGATCCGACCGGTCCCGGCTGGCGGATGCTGCGCGGCGACGAGGTGGGCGTGCTGCTCGCCGACCACCTGATGCGGCGCGGGGTCACCGGCCTGTACGCCACCACGATCGTGTCGTCGTCCCTGCTGCGGGCGATGTGCGAAGCCCGGGGCCTGCCGTACGACGAGACGCTCACCGGGTTCAAGTGGATCGTCCGGGCCGGCGGTGGGGCCGAACCGCTGGTCTTCGGCTACGAGGAGGCGCTGGGCTACTGCGTCGCCCCGGACCACGTACGCGACAAGGACGGCATCACCGCGGCGCTGACCGTGGCCGAGCTGGCCGCCGGCCTGAAGGCACGGGGCCGCACCCTCACCGACCGGCTGGACGAGCTGGCCGCCGAGTTCGGCGTGCACCTGACCGACCAGCTCTCGGTGCGGGTGGACGACCTGCGGGTGATCACCGAGGCGATGGCCCAGATCCGCGCCGCCACCCCGACCGCCCTGCTCGGTCAGCCGGTCACCGAGGCCCGCGACCTGCTGCCCGAGGCCGACGTGGTGATCCTGCGTACCGGAGCCGCCCGGGTGGTGATCCGCCCGTCCGGCACCGAGCCGAAGCTCAAGGCGTACCTGGAGTTGGTGGAGCCGGTCGCGGACGGCGACGTGGCCGCGGCCCGCACCCGCGCGGCAGCCGCCGTCGCCACCCTGCGCGCCGAGATCGCCACCGCCCTCGGCATGTAAGGAAGGGCCCCTTATTAACGCCTCGTCTAGAGGAAGGGCCCCCTCTTAACACCTTGTGTCCGGCACCGCGGTGACGCGTGTTAACAAGGGGCCCTTCCTCTACCGCAGGCGTTAATAAGGGGCCCTTCCTTACACCTCATGGGCGGCGGCCGAGGGCGGCGTCGACGGCGTGGCCCAGGGTCGCGACCACCAGGCCGACCGACGGGCGGACCACCGAGTCCTCCAGGCCGACGGTGCCGGAGAAGCCCGCACCGGAGGCGATCTCCTCCAGCCGGCGTCGGGCGTCCGTGGCGGCCTCGCCGCTGACCCCGAGCGCCCCCTCCATCCGCAGCACCGCGACCAGGGTCGCCAGCGCTGCGGTCCGCTCGTCCGGCGCCGCCGCACCGGCGAGCGCGTCGGCGAGGCGCTGCCGGGTGTCCGCCTCCACCGACGGATCCACCACCGGGTAGCGGTGCACGTGGATGAAGCCCAGTTCGGTCTCGTCGACGTCCCGCACGACGCCCTGCGCGCACAGGTCACCGAGGATCCGGTCGCGCAGGCCGTGCCGCAGCCGCTGCACCCAGGACGACGGGCTGTGCGGCGTGTCGCTCACGATCCGGGCCAGGACCTCGTCGGTGAGCGGCTCGCCGGTGGGCGTCGGGTCGACCGCCGCGAGGTTGCCCTCGGCGTACGCGATCCGTCCGGCCAGGGCCAGCTCGATCAGCACCGCCGCGGCCATGCCGAGGTCGAGGCTGATCCGCGGCATGGTCGCCTTGCCGGTCTCGTCGTCGTAGGCGAGGAGAAGCAGCTCTTCGGCGAGCGGAACACCAGTCATGGCCCGGAACGGTAGCGCCTGCGCGCACCCCGCGCACGGACTCCTCAGGTAACCGTGCGCCGGAGGCGCGCGATCAGAACCGGGGCATGCCGCCGAACTGCCGGTCACCGGCGTCACCGAGGCCCGGGACGATGAACATCCGGTCGTTCAGGCCCTCGTCGATCGAGGCGGTGACCAGGCGCAGCGGCAGGCCGGAGCGCTCCAGCCGCTCGATGCCGACCGGCGCGGCGAGCACGCAGAGCACGGTGATGTCGGTGCAGCCCCGGTCGGCGAGCAGCCGGCAGCAGTGCTCCAGCGAGCCACCGGTGGCGAGCATCGGGTCGAGCACCAGCACCGGCAGGCCGGACAGGTCGCGGGGCAGCGACTCCATGTACGCGCGCGGCTCGTACGTCTCCTCGTCGCGGGCCAGGCCCACGAAGCCCATCGACGACTCCGGCAGCAGGCCGAGCGCGGCGTCGGCCATGCCGAGACCGGCCCGCAGCACCGGCACCAGCAGCGGCGGGTTGGCCAGCCGGGTGCCCTGGGTGCCGGTGACCGGCGTCTGCACCGGGTACGTCTCGATCGGGAACGAGCGGGCGGCCTCGTACACCAGCATGGTGGTGAGTTCGTGCAGCGCCGCCCGGAACGAGGAGGAATCGGTGCGCGCGTCCCGCATGGCGGTCAGCCGCGACTGGGCCAGCGGGTGGTCAATGACGTGTACGTCCACGGTCGCTCAACCTACCCGCCCGTCGCCGCTCCCACCGCCGGTGTGCGCGGACCAGCGATGTCGCTCACCGGCCGCGGCGTGACCAAGATCACTAGGCGAATGGATGCGTAGACTTCGGGACATGACGGCGACAGCGACGTCGGCCCGGTCGGACCTCTCCGAGCTGGGACGATCCGAGACCGCTCTGCGGACCTTCCTGCACGGCCTACCCGGCGTGGACCAGGTCGGCGCGGAGCAGCGGGCGGCACAGCTCGGCACCCGCTCCATCAAGACCACCGCCAAGGCCCAGGCGATCGACCTGGCCATCCGGATGGTCGACCTGACCACCCTGGAGGGCGCGGACACCCCCGGCAAGGTGCGGGCGCTGGCCGCGAAGGCGCTGCGTCCCGACCCGTCCGACCCGAGCTGCCCGCACGTCGGCGCGGTCTGCGTCTACCCGGCGATGGTCCCGTACGTGGCCGAGGTGCTGCGCGGTTCCAAGGTCCACCTGGCCAGCGTGGCGACCGCCTTCCCCTCCGGGCAGGCGCCGTTGGACATCAAGCTCGCCGACACCCGGGCGGCCGTCGCGGCCGGGGCGGACGAGATCGACATGGTGATCAACCGGGGCGCGTTCCTGGCCGGGCGCTACGCCGAGGTCTACGAGGAGATCGTGGCCACCAAGGAGGCGTGCGGGGACGCCCACCTCAAGGTGATCCTGGAGACCGGCGAGCTGGCCACGTACGACAACGTGCGCCGCGCCTCCTGGCTGGCGATGCTGGCCGGCGGCGACTTCATCAAGACCTCCACCGGCAAGGTCCCGGTCGCGGCCACCCTCCCGGTGACCCTGGTGATGCTGGAGGCGGTCCGCGACTTCCGCGCCGCCACCGGCCGGCAGGTCGGCGTGAAGCCGGCCGGCGGGATCAAGAACACCAAGGACGCGATCAAGTATCTGGTGATGGTCAACGAGACCGTCGGCGCGGACTGGCTGGATCCGGACTGGTTCCGGTTCGGCGCGTCCAGCCTGCTCAACGACCTGCTCATGCAGCGCACCAAGCTGACGACCGGCACCTACTCCGGTCCCGACTACTTCACCCTGGACTGAGAGTGATGTTCGAATACGCACCCGCCCCCGAGTCCCGCTCGGTGGTGGACCTCAAGCCCTCGTACGGGCTGTTCATCGACGGGACGTTCGTCGACCCGACCGACGGCGGCAGCTTCAAGTCGGTCAACCCGGCCTCCGAGGAGGTGCTGGCCGAGATCGCCGAGGGCGGCGGCCAGGACGTCGACCGCGCGGTCCGCGCGGCCCGTCGGGCGTACGACGAGGTCTGGGGCCCGATGCCCGGCCGGGACCGGGCGAAGTACCTGTTCCGGATCGCCCGGATCGTCCAGGAGCGCTCCCGCGAGCTGGCCGTGCTGGAGTCGCTGGACAACGGCAAGCCGATCCGGGAGTCCCGCGACGTCGACCTGCCGCTGGTCGCCGCGCACTTCTTCTACTACGCGGGCTGGGCCGACAAGCTGGAGCACGCCGGCTTCGGACCCGACCCCCGGCCGGTCGGCGTGGCCGCGCAGGTGATCCCGTGGAACTTCCCGCTGCTCATGCTGGCCTGGAAGATCGCCCCGGCACTGGCGGCCGGCAACACGGTCGTGCTCAAGCCGGCCGAGACGACGCCGCTGACCGCGCTGCTGTTCGCCGAGATCTGCCAGCAGGCCGACCTGCCGCCCGGCGTGGTCAACATCGTCACCGGCGCCGGCGACACCGGTCGCGCGCTGGTGGAGCACCCGGGCGTGGACAAGGTCGCCTTCACCGGGTCCACCGACGTCGGCCGGGCCATCGCCCGGTCGGTCGCCGGCACCCGCAAGAAGGTCACCCTGGAGCTGGGCGGCAAGGCCGCCAACATCGTCTTCGACGACGCCCCGATCGACCAGGCCGTCGAGGGCATCGTCAACGGCATCTTCTTCAACCAGGGGCACGTGTGCTGCGCCGGCTCCCGGCTGCTGGTCCAGGAGAACGTCGCCGACCGGGTGCTGGAGTCGCTCAAGCGCCGGATGGCCCAGCTGCGGGTCGGCGACCCGCTGGACAAGAACACCGACATCGGCGCGATCA
The DNA here is from genome assembly GCF_003626595.1 of Micromonospora endolithica. Taxonomy (GTDB): domain Bacteria; phylum Actinomycetota; class Actinomycetes; order Mycobacteriales; family Micromonosporaceae; genus Micromonospora; species Micromonospora endolithica. The sequence continues at coordinate 190,854 of NZ_RBAK01000008.1, forward strand.
ACTCGGCCGCCCAGCTCGCCCGGATCCGGGAGCTGTCCGACGCCGGGGCCGCCGAGGGCGCGGAGCGCTGGTCGCCGCCGTGTGAACTGCCCGACCGGGGCTTCTGGTTCGCGCCGACCATCTTCACCGGGGTCACCCAGGCGCACCGGATCGCCCGCGAGGAGATCTTCGGCCCGGTGCTGTCCGTGCTGACCTTCCGCACCCCGGCCGAGGCGGTGGAGAAGGCCAACAACACGCCGTACGGGTTGTCCGCCGGCATCTGGACCGACAAGGGCTCCCGGATCCTGTGGACGGCCGACCGGCTCCGTGCCGGTGTGGTCTGGGCCAACACGTTCAACAAGTTCGACCCCACGTCGCCGTTCGGCGGTTACAAGGAGTCGGGCTACGGTCGCGAGGGCGGCCGGCACGGGCTGGAGGGCTACCTCAATGTCTGAGCGGGTCGCGGTACGCAAGACGTACAAGCTCTTCATCGGCGGGAAGTTCCCGCGCAGCGAGTCGGGACGGTCGTATCTCGTGCAGGACACGAATGTCTCCCTGGCCTCCCGCAAGGACGCGCGGGACGCCGTCGTCGCCGCCCGCGCCGCCGTGAAGGGGTGGGCCGGGGCGACCGCGTACAACCGGGGTCAGATCCTCTACCGGGTGGCCGAGATGCTGGAGGGCCGCCGCGAGCAGTTCGTGGCGCTCGGTGTGCCCACCGGCGAGGTGGACGCGGCGATCGACCGCTGGGTCTGGTACGCGGGCTGGGCCGACAAGCTCGCCCAGGTGTACGGCGGCGCCAACCCGGTCGCCGGCCCCTACTTCAACCTCTCCGCACCCGAACCGACCGGCGTGGTGGCCGTGGTGGCCCCGGAGTCCCCGTCGCTGCTCGGCCTGGTCAGTGTGATCGCCCCGGCGATCGTCACCGGCAACACGGTGGTGGTGGCGGCCTCGCCGTCGGCGCCGCTGGCCGCGGTGACCCTGGCCGAGGTGCTGGCCACCTCGGACCTGCCCGGCGGGGTGGTCAACATCCTGACCGGCCGGATCGGCGAGACCGCGCCGACGCTGGCGAGCCACATGGACGTCAACGCGATCGACCTGACCGGGGTGACCGACGCCGAGCTGGCGGCCGACCTGGAGGTCAAGGCGGCGGAGAACCTCAAGCGGGTGCTCCGCCCCGCCCCGGCCGACCACGACTGGACCGCCGATCCCGGCATCACCCGGATGACCACCCTCCTGGAGACGAAGACCGTCTGGCACCCGAAGGGCGTCTAGCCCCGGGAGGAATCTCTACTACGGGGGGTAGGATTGCTGGCGTGACTCGGTTGGGCGATCTTGAGCGTGCGGTGATGGACGTGCTGTGGGACACCGTCCCCGGCACGTCGGACGGTGTCACCGTGCGCGAGGTCGCGGACGCCCTGGACGGGCGCGAGTTGGCTTACACCACCGTGATGACGGTGCTGGACCGGCTCGCCGGCAAGGGCATGGTCCAGCGCGAACGCGAGGGCCGCGCCTGGCGCTACCGGGCGGCGGCCAGCCGGGAGGCGTACATCGCCCAGCTCATGCTCGACGCCCTCGACCTGGGCGGCAGCCGGGACGCGGCGCTGGTCCGTTTCGCCCGGTCGGTGACCGGCACCGAGGCGGACGTGCTCCGCGCGGCGCTCGGCGCCGAGGCCGGGTTGAGCGGGCCCGCCGACGGCACCGGCGGACTGTCCGACCGGGTCGGCGACCCGCACGCCGGCCGGGGCCGGCGCACCGACGAGGCAGTGGACCGGTAGGGCGGCGGTCATGGCCTTCGCGGTGCACTTCGGCGTCACGATGCTGGCCTGCTGGCTGGTCGCCCGGGTGCTGTCCCGGTCCACCTGGACGTGGCGGGCCCCCCGGGTCGCGATCGTCTGCTGGCAGGCGGTCGGGCTGGCCCTGGGGTTGTCCGCGATGGGGCTGCCGATGGCGCTGGGCCTCACCGCGTACGACCGGTCGACCGGCGGCGCCCTGCTGGCCCTGGGCGACGATCTCGCCCACGGCACGTTGCCGGTCGGGCTGGGCGCCGCGCACCTCGGGCTGGTCGGCGTCGGCTTCGGCATCGGCGCGGTGCTGCTGACCACCACGGTACGCAGCATCAACGCCGCGGTACGCGCCCAACGCCGGCACCGGGACCTGCTCTCCCTGGTGGCCCGGAAGGACCCCACCATCCCCGGCGCGCTGGTGCTCGACCACCCGAGCGCGGCGGCGTACTGCCTGCCGGGCGTGCGGCCGCGGGTGGTGGTCAGCGCGGGGACGCTCGACCTGCTGGACCGTGCCGAACTGGACGCGGTGCTCACCCACGAGCGGGCGCACGCGCAGGAGCGTCACGACCTCGTGCTGCTGCCGTTCACCGCGCTCTGCCGGGCCCTGCCGTGGTTCGGCTGGGTGCGCGACGCGCACGAGCGGGTGGCCCTGCTGGTGGAGATGCGGGCCGACGACAAGGCGCGTGCGGTGCACGCCGAGGCTCCACTGGCCGGGGCGCTGCGTCGGTTCGCCGCCGCCGGCAACCGGATCACCCCGGCCGGCGCGCTCGGCATGGGCGACCGTGACCTGGACGTCCGGGTGCGGCGGCTGCTGGTGGCCGACCGCCCGCCCCGGGTCGTCGGGGCCGTCGCGCTGGCCGTCGCGGGCACCCTGGTCGCCCTGCCGGTCTCCCTCTTCCTGAGCTGACCCCCGCGCGGCCGCCCGCCGGACACGGCGTCGGCCACCGGAGCGGGCCGACGGGCTCAGTGCTGACCCAGCCAGTCGACGACCGCGGTGAGGACGCGGGTGTCCACGGGCCGGACGACGTCGCGGCGGTAGCTGCGCAGGGTCGCCGGGCCGGGCTGGCTGCGCAGGATGTGGCTGAGGTCGTCGATCAGGACGGTTCGCGCACGGTCACCCAGCATCGTGCCGATGACGTCGAGGTCCTGCGGTGGCGCCTGCAGGTCCTTGCCGCCGGCCAGGGCGAGGACGGGTACGCCGAGGCGGGCGAGGTCGGGCATCGGGTCGTACGCCATGAACTCACGGAACCAGCGGGCGTTGACCCGTACCCCGCCGAGACGGACGACGTCACCGGTGCTCGCGCGTAGCCGCTCATGGTTGCGTGCCACCCGCGCGCGGAGGTCGACGCGCAGCAGGCGCAGCACCGCGCCTACCGGTGCCGGCAGGTCGTGGGCCACCTGGTCGGCCTGCCAGCGCAGCACCTCGGCGCCGGACCGGGCGGTGGGCGAGAGCAGGACCGCGCCGGCGACCGGCGGGGTGTCGCCGGCCAACAGGGCGATGGTCACGACGGCGCCTTCGCTGTGGCCCAGGACGAACAGCCGGTCCGGGTCGACGCCGGGTCGGGCGCGCAGGGTGTCGAGGGCGGCGCGGGCGTCGGCGACGTTGTCGTGCAGGCCGGTGGCGAGGAAGGTGCCGCTGCTGGCACCGGCACCTCGTTTGTCGTAGCGCAGGCTCGCCAGGCCCGCGTCGTGCAAAGCGACGGCGAGTTGGCGGGAGATGTCCAGCCGCAGCCGCCGGTGGTTGCCATCGCGGTCCAGGGGCCCGCTGCCGGCGAGGATCAACACGCCGGGGACGGACCGGTCAACGTGCGGGCGGGTGATGGTGCCGGCGAGCGTGGCGCCGGCGGATCGGAAGGTGATGTCGGTCTCGGGCATGTCCTACTCCGGGTTGAGGGCGGCGGCGACGGCGTGGGCGTCCGGGGTGGAGACCAGGACGATGTCGTAGCGCTGCCGGTCGAGGGTCAGCCGGAGCGTGGGTACGCCGCGCCGGACCGCGACGTACTGCCGGGCACCCCGGCCACGCCAGGTGCCCACCTTCGTCCAGCCCGGGATCGCCAGGCCGGGTGCGCGCAGTCCGCGCGTGGCCGCCAGGCCGTCGGTGAGGACCTCGGCGGTGCGGACGGCCGAGCGTGGCAGGTCGAGGTCGCCGTGCAGCGCGAAGATCTTCTCGACGGGGCGGAGCCGGATCCGGACCCGGTCGGCGGTGACGTGGACCGTGCTCATGACGGCACTCCTTTCTCCCTTTGTTCTCATTTATGATAACGATATCACCAATGATAACGTCGAAGCCGGGGGTGTGAATGACCACCAGTGCGGAACTACTGCTGCATCCGGTGCGCCTGCGAGTCGTGCAGGCGCTGCTCGGCGGACGGGAGCTGACCACCACCGACCTGCGCGCGGTGCTGACCGACGTGCCACCGGCGACGCTCTATCGCCAGGTGAACACGCTCGTCGTGGCCGGCGTCCTGGAGGTGACCGCCGAGCGCAGGGTGCGCGGCGCGGTCGAGCGCACGTTCCGGCTGCGCGCGGAGCGGGCGTCGGTGCCCGAGGAGGAACTGGCGGCGATGTCCGTGGCGGAGCACCGCGTCGCGTTCACCACCTTCGTCGCCGGCCTGCTGGCCGACTTCGACCGCTACCTCGCCGAGGGCGACCCCGACCTGGCCCGGGACCTCGCCGGCTACCGCATGGCCGGCCTCTACGCCACCGATGCCGAGTTGCGGCAGGTGATCACGACGATCCAGGAGGCGGTACGCCCCTACGCGCAGGCGGGGCCGGGCCCGGGACGCACCCGGCGCCTGCTGGCGACGATCCTGCTGCCGGAGCCGACGAGCGGGCCGAGGATCGCCGGCGAGACGGACGAGCGGCCCGCGTGAGGCCAGCGCCTCGGGGCGGATAAGTAGAACAGCTACGTGTAGGCTTCCTACGTCAAAGCGTCGACGTGTGGAGCCGCCATGGACACCCTGCTTCTCGCGCGCCTGCAGTTCGCCACCACGACCTCGCTGCACTTCCTGTTCGTGGTCGTCACCCTCGGCCTGGTGACGCTGCTGGTCGGCATGCAGACCGCCGGTTTCCTCACCGGCAACCCGAAGTGGGAGCGGCTGACCCGGTTCTGGGGCCAGCTCTACGTGATCAACTACGTGCTCGGGATCGCCACCGGCCTGGTGATGGAGTTCCAGTTCGGCCTGAACTGGAGTGGCCTTTCGCGCTACGTCGGCAACGTCTTCGGGGCGCCCCTGGCGATCGAGACCCTTGTCGCCTTCTTCCTGGAGTCGACCTTCCTCGGCATGTGGATCTTCGGCTGGCACCGGCTCCGCCCGGTCGTGCACCTGGCCCTGCTGTGGGGGGTGGCGATCACCGCGTACGCCTCGGCGTTCTGGATCATGGTGGCCAACGCCTGGTTGCAGAACCCGGTGGGCTACCAGGTGCGCGACGGCATCGCCCACCTGACCGACTTCTCCGCGCTGCTGACCAACCCCACCTTCGGCATGGCCTTCGGGCACGTGGTCGCGGCGTCCCTGCTGACCGGCGGGATGCTGATGGCCGCGGTCAGCGCGTGGCACCTGCTCCGTCGTACGCCGGACCACGCCCTCTTCCGCACCTCGCTGCGGATCGGTGTGGTCACCGCGGCGGTGTCGATCAGCCTGGTGCAGGGCTTCGGCTTCGCCCAGTTCGGCCCGGTCGCCACCGCCCAGCCCACCAAGTTCGGCGGCACGCCGGCCGCCGACGCGCTGGTCGCCGAGTGGACGACCACGTTCGGCCCGGGCGACTACGAACCGCCGGCGCTGTCCAGCGTCGGTCTCGGCTTCATGATCCTCATCGGCTTCGGGCTCGGCCTGCTGTGGTTGCTGGTCCCCCTGCTCTGGCGGGACTGGATCATCCGACTGCGGTTCCCGCTCTGGTTGCTCCTGCTGGCCCTGCCGCTGCCCTTCGTGGCGGTGATCCTCGGCTGGATCGCCCGCGAGGTCGGCCGGCAGCCCTGGGTGGCGTACGGGCTGCTGCCCACCGACCGGGCGGTCAGCGGGGTCGATCCGGGCGTGATGCTCGCCTCGCTGATCGGCTTCACCCTGCTGCTCGGCACCCTCGCGGTCACCAACTGGGTGCTGCTGGCGAAGCACGCCGCCCGGGGTGCCGCCGATCCCCCGCTCGGCCGCCGGCCCGATCACCGGCCGGCCGACGACGCCCGCCCCGAAACCGTCCTCGCCGGATAGGAGCCGATCGTGGAACTCGCCTGGTACGCCCTGCTCGGGGCCTTCTTCGCCGGGTACCTCGTGCTCGGCGGCTACGACTACGGCATCGGGCTGCTGCTGGCCCGCCGGACCGCACCGGCCGACCGGCGGGCCACCCTGAACGCGGCCGGCCCGTTCTTCCTCGGCAACGAGGTCTGGCTGGTGGCGGCGGTCGGCATCCTGTTCGGCGCCTTCCCCACCCTGGAGGGGGAACTGCTCTCCGGCCTCTACCCGGCGGTCGTCGGCGCGCTGACCGGGGTGATCCTGGTGACCGTCGGGGTGCAACTGCGCAGCCGCCCGGCCGGGGCGGGCGCCCGGTCGGCCTGGGACCGGGTGGTCGCCGTGGGCGGCCTGCTGGCCGCCCTCGGGTGGGGCGCGGTGCTCGCCGGGCTGCTCCAGGGCGTACCGCTGCACGCCGACGGTCACGTGACCGGGGTGACCCACCTCTTCACCCCGTTCGCGGCGGGCGTCGGGCTGGCCCTGGTCGCGCTGGTCGCCGCGCACGGTGCGACATTCCTCACCCTCCGGCTGCCGGCCGCCACCGCCGTGCCCGCCGGACGACTGGCCCGCCGGCTGATCCCGGTGGCGCTCGCCGCGGTCGGCGCGGCCACCGTCCTGGGCCTGCTCTCCGAGGGCGTACGCGCCGCGGCGCAGCGCCCGGCGGTCGGCGTACTCCTGCTGGCGCTGCTGGTCGCGGCGCTGGTGGGGGCCCGGGTGGCCCTCGCCCGGCGGCGGCCGGGACTCGCCTTCGCCGCCACCTCGGCGGCCCTGGCGCTGCCGGTGGCGCTGGTCGGGGCGATCCTCTGGCCGTACGCGCTGGTGTCCACCGTCGATCCCGCCGCCTCGCTCACCGTGGCCGACGCGGCGGCCAGCGCGCCCACCCTGCGCCTGCTGGGCTGGCTGACGGTGCCGCTCGTACCGGCCCTACTAGGCTTCCAGGCGATGTGTTGGTGGGTTTTCCGGGGACGGACCGACGGCAGGGCACCGGTGTACTGGTGAACCGCCGTCCCTTCGACCCGCGTCTGCTGCACCGGGTCCCCGCGGCCCGGCGCGACTTCGCCGTGCTCGCGCTGCTCGGCGTGCTCGCCGCCGGGCTGGTCGTGGTTCAGGCCACCGCGCTGGCGGCGTTGCTCGCCACCGCGTTCGACGGCCGGCTGAACCGACCGGCGCTCGCCGGTTTCGTGGTGGCGGTGGCGGCCCGGTCGCTGCTGGTGTGGGCGCAGGGGACGGTCTCGGCGCGGGTCGCGGCGACGGTCAAGGCGACGCTGCGGGTGGAGCTGCTCGACGCGGTCGGCCGGCACGGTCCGGGTTGGGTCGCCGGTCAGCGGGCCGGCCAGCTCGCCACCCTCGCCGGGCGGGGTCTGGACGCGCTGGACGCCTACTTCACCGGCTACCTGCCGCAGCTCGTGCTCAGCCTCACCGTGCCGGTGGCGGTGTTGGTCCGGGTCTTCGTCGCCGACTGGAGTTCGGCTCTGATCATCGCGGCCACGCTGCCGCTCATCCCGATCTTCGGCGCGCTGCTCGGCTGGCAGGCACAGGCCGCCACCGACCGGCAGTGGCGGCGGCTGTCCCTGCTCGGCGGACACTTCCTCGACATGATCGCCGGCCTGCCCACGCTGCGCGCGTTCGGCCGCGCCCGGGCGCAGACCGAGGTGGTCCGCCGGATGGCCGACGGGCACCGGGTGGCCACCATGAAGACCCTGCGGATCGCGTTCCTGTCCGCGCTGGTGCTGGAACTGGTCGCCACGCTCTCGGTGGCGCTGGTCGCGGTCCCGGTGGGCATCAGGCTGCTCGGCGGTGGGTTGACCCTCTCCACCGCGCTGCTGGTGCTCCTGCTCACCCCGGAGGCATACCTGCCGTTGCGGGCCGCCGGCAGCCGCTTCCACGCCAGCATGGAGGGCCTGACCGCGCTCAACGACGCCTTCGAGGTGATCGAGGGGGCGCCGGCCCACGTCGACCGGGGCAGCCGGCCGGTGCCGGACGGGCGGGGCGAGATCCGGTTCGAGTCGGTCACCGTCGCGTACGAGCGGACCACCGCCCTGCGCGACGTCACACTGACCGTGCGGCCCGGCGAGCGGATCGCGGTGGTCGGGCCGAGCGGTGCCGGCAAGAGCACCCTGCTCGCGCTCCTGCTCGGCTTCGTGGCCCCGACCGCCGGCCGGGTGACCGTGGCCGGGGTCGACCTCGCCACCGCCGACCTGGACGCCTGGCGCCGGCAGGTCGCCTGGGTGCCGCAGCGGGCCCACCTCTTCGCCGCCTCGGTGGCCGACAACATCCGCCTCGGCTCCCCCGACGCGCCCGACACCGCGCTGGCCGACGCGGTCCGGGACGCCGCGCTGGACGAGGTGCTCACCGCCCTGCCCGACGGGGCGGGCACCGTGCTCGGCGAACGTGGCCACGGCCTGTCCAGCGGTCAACGGCAGCGCGTCGCGCTGGCCCGCGCGTTCCTGCGCGACGCCCCGGTGGTGCTGCTCGACGAACCGACCGCCCGGCTGGACAGCGCGTCCGAGGCGGTCGTGCTGGAGGCCACCCGCCGGCTCGTCGCCGGGCGTACCGCGCTGCTCGTCGCGCACCGACCCGCGCTGCTCGCCGACGCCGACCGCGTCCTGCGGGTCGAGGACGGCCGGGTCACCGAGCTGACCCCGAGCGCCGCCGGGGAGGCGGCCCGATGACCGCCCGGACTCCCGGCCCGGAACGCACCGTGCTGCGGCTGGCCCGGCCCTACCTGAACCGGCTGGTCGGCGCCGGTCTGCTCGCCGCCGCGACCGAGTTCGCCGCGCTCGCCCTGATGGCCACCGCCACGTGGCTGCTGATGAGCGCCGCCGGCCGGCCCCCGCTGGACCGGCTCACCGTCGCGATCGTGGCGGTCCGGGCGCTGGCGGTGGGGCGGGGCGTGCTGCGCTACACCGAGCGGCTGGCCGGGCACGACGCGGTGCTGCGCCTGGTCACCGACGTCCGGGCCCGGGTCTTCGGCACGCTCGCCACGCGGCGGGCCGACCTCGGCCAGCGGTCGGGCGACGCGCTGAGCCGGCTCGTCTCCGACGTGGAGGCGGTCCAGGACCTGCTCCTGCGGGTGCTCGTACCGGCCTCCGGGGCCGCGCTGGTCAGTCTCGTCGCGATCGGCGGCGCCGCCCTGATCTCGCCGGCCGCCGCCGGGGCGCTCGCCGTCGGCCTGCTGGTCGCGGGCGTGGCGCTGCCCGTGCTCGCGACCGCGCTGACCCGGCGGGCCGCCGCCGGGCTGGCGCCGCTGCGGGGCGCGCTCGCCACCGACGCGGTCGACCTCACCCACGGCGCCGCCGACCTGGCCGCGTTCGGCGCCACCTCGGACGCCCTGCGGGCCGCCGGGGACCGGGCCGGGCGTCTCGCCCGGCTGGAGCGGCGGCTGGCCGCCACCGGTTTCGCGGTGGACGCGGCCGGGGTGCTGGTGGCCGGCCTGACCGCCGGCGCGGTCGTGGTCACCGCACTGTCGGCCGGGGTGGACGGGGTACTGGTCGGCGTCCTGGCGGTCGGCACCCTGGCCGCCGTGGAGATCGCCCTGGCCCTGGTCGGGGCGGCCCGGCAGTGGACCGGGCTGCGCGCCGGCCTCACCCGGGTCGCGGCCCTGCTCACCGACGCGCCGGTCCCGGACGCCGGGCCCGGGCCGGTCGCCGGGGTGCCGCTGGACGTCCCGCACCACATCCGGTTCGACGGGGTCACCGTCCGGTACCGGGCGGGTGCCGCGCCGGCCCTGGACGGGTTCGACCTCGACCTGCCGCCGGGCCGCCGGGTCGCCGTGGTCGGCCCGAGCGGCGCCGGCAAGAGCACGCTGGCGGCGGTGCTGACCGGAGCGGTGCGACCGGAGCGCGGACGGGTGGAGCTGGACGGACGTGACCTGTCGGCGTACCCGGCCGAGGAGCTGCCCCGGGCGGTCGGCGGCCTGCTCGCCGAGGCGTACGTCTTCCACGCCACCGTCCGGGAGAACCTGCTGCTCGGGCGCTCCGGGGCGAGCGAGGACGAGCTGACCGACGCGGCGTCCGCCGCCGGTCTGCTGGACTGGGTACGCGAGCAGCCCGACGGCTGGCAGACCGTGGTCGGCGAGGAGGGCGGGCAACTCTCCGGCGGGCAGCGGCAGCGGCTGGCGCTGGCCCGTGCGCTGCTCGCCGCGCCGCCGGTGCTGGTGCTCGACGAGCCCACCGAGGGTCTCGACCCAGCCGCCGCCGACGCGGTCCTGCGCACCGCCCTCGCCGCCACCCCGGCCGACCACTCCGTCCTGTTGATCAGCCACCGGCTGCACGGTCTCGACGGGCTGGACGAGATCGTGGTGCTGGACGCCGGCCGGGTGGTGCAACGGGGACGGCACGCCGAGCTGGTGTCCGCCCCCGGCTGGTACCGCGACCAGTGGCAGCTCCAGGAGGCCGCCGAGCGCGGCTACCTCGCCCTTGGTGGGTAAGGAAGGGCACCTTTTTAACGCCTGGTGTAGAGGAAGGGCCCCTTCCTAACACCGGTGCCCGCCTCCGGGTCGGGCCAGGGTTGTCCCGGACGTCGATGGGGGCTCTGCCGTGGCAGGGTGGTGCCATGCGGGGCGGCGACGACGTGATGGTGGAGGAGCGCCTGCGGGCGTTGGCGGAGCGGCTGCACGGGCCACGGCGGCTGAAGGCGGACCTGCTGACCGAGGCCCGGGACGGGCTGCGGGACGCCGTCGAGGCGTACCAGGAGAGCGGCCTACCGGCGGTGGAGGCCCGCCGCCGGGCGGTGGCCGAGTTCGGGACGCCCGGTGAGCTGGCCCCCGCGTACCAGGTGGAGCTGGCGGCCGGCGCGCTGCGCGGGCTGTCCCTACGGGTGCTGGCGGTGGCGGTGACGCTGGTGGTGGCCGGCGATCTCACCTGGCGCGGGTCGAGCTGGAGCGAGGGTCCCCGCCCGCCGGAGGGTTACCTGCTGCTCTCCGCGTCGATCAACTGGATCTGGCTGACCGCCGCCGTGCTCGCCGCCGCCGGGGTGCTGCTGGCCGGCCGGCGGACGACGCCTCGCGCCCAGGCGCTCGATCAGCTCCTCGGGATCGGCCTGACCGGCACCCTCGCCGTCGGCCTGATCGCCGGGGCCGGGCTTCTCGGCTGGTCGCTGGGCATGTGGGAGGCCGCGCTGACCTGGCCGCCGATGCTGATCGGCACGGTGGTGATCGGTGCCGGCCAGCTGTGGCTGGGCCGATCGGTGACGTCGTGGGTCCGCGCGGCCAGGTCGCTGCGGACGGACGTCGTCCACGCCGCCGGCTGACCGGGGATGTCAGGCGGGCGCGGTGGAAGCCGGACCGGTGTCCAGGAAACGGCCGACCGTGGTGCGGAACTCCCGCCACCCGGACCGCTCACCGGCCAGCGCCCGCCGGCCGTCGTCGGTGAGCTGGTAGGTCCGCCGCTCCCGGCCGTTGACCGTGCTCCACGTGCTGGCCACGTGCCCGGCTCGTTCCAGTCGGCGCAGGGCCGGATAGACGGTGCCGGTGGGCAGGTCCAGCTGGCCGGCACTGCCGGTGCGCAGCGCCTCGATGACGGCATAGCCGTGCAGGGGGCCCTGCTCCAGCACGGCGAGCAGCAGCGCGTCGAGGTGTCCGTGCAGCGACTGGGCCTTCATGCGTAGAAAGCCTACTTGTCAGCCGGAAGGTCCGCCACCGGGGTGCGGGGTCCGCATCCCCGGGATCGCCCATTAGGGTATGTGCCCGTAGTCACTTGTCGGTCGCGCGTACCGGCGGGTGGGCAACCCGAAGCACACGGAGGTCAGCGTGGCCCGTCAGTCGTCCCCACGGCCCGACGCCGACGAGCCCGAGCTCGACGACACCACCGGCCCGGCCGATTCCGACACCGGGACCGCGTCGGCCGAGGCGGCTCGCGCGCTCTGGGACGAGCTGCGCATCGACCCGGTGGAGATCGCCCTGCCCGCCGGCACCGGCTACACCCTGCGGGCATACCGGCCGGCGCGGGAGTTGACCCCCACCGACGTCACCGAGCGCGATCAGGACGACCCGTTCCTGGCCCGCCGCCAGGTCGTCGACGCCGACGACGAGGACGAGGGCGACGAGGCCGTCGTCATCCTCGACGAGGACGTGGCGCAGGAGTTCGCCGAGAGCGACGAGGAGGAGGCCCGGTCCCGGCGCGGCGACACCGCCGCCACCGAGGACGAGGACTCCGACGCCGCCGAGGACTCCGACGCGGGCGACGAGGAGGTGCCGGTCTTCCTGACCCACCGGGGCCGGCTGCTGCTCTTCAAGACTCCTGAGTCTCTGGTCAGTTTCGTCCGATCCGGCGCGCCCAACGACCTGTCGCAACTGGACAGCTGGAATGAATTGTCCGAACGGGTGGAACCGGCCGACATCGCGCCGCTGGACGAGGACGTCTACGAACTCGACCTGGTCGTGGAGAACCTGCGCGGCGGGCACGACAGCTGGGACTCGACGTTGCTCATCGAGGCCGGCGAGGTCGCCCGCGACCTGGCGTACGCGTTGCGCCTGCCCGCGGTGCTGGACATGCTCTCCGCCGGCTCCAGCCTCGACGACCTGGACGAAGCCCTGCGCGCCACGGTGAACGGCGGCGTCGGCGGCTTCCTGGGACGACGGCGGCTCCGGAAAATCGGGGCACAAACCGCGAGTCTGGGTTGGCGCACCATTGTCGGCAAGATCTCTGCCGTCGTGGACTGGCGCGACTGACCCGCACCAGGGAGCATCAGTCACTGGCAGAAAAGACCTGTGTCCCGGGAGGGAGGACGACGCCGTGGCGCTCGTGCGCGTGTACTGCGGTCTGGCCTCGGCGGATCCGGCCGACCGACCGGCCTCGGCCGGTTCGGCGCTGACGTCCGCTGTGGTCGACGACGCGGGTCGTCTGCTGCATGTCTGCGAGATCGGTGACGACCCCGCCGGCTACGCCCGGCTGGTCGCGCTGCTCGTGGAGCGGTCGGGCGGGCCGAGCGGTGCCGCCATCGCCGCCGACAGCGACGACCACACGGTCACCTCACTGCTCAGCGCCGCGGGCCGTCCTCTCGCGATCGCCGACGACGACTCGGTCGACGACTTCGCCGAGCGGTTCGCCGACGACGACTCCCTGGAGGAGATGCAGTCGCCGCCGGTCGAGCGCCGCGCCGTCGGTCTGGCCCGGGCCCTACAGGCCGGCGCCCTCTCCGCGGTGACTCTGCCGGCCCCCCGCGACCTGGCCGGCTACAAGCAGGTGCTGGCCGCGCACGCCGCGCTGGCGAGCGGCCGGCACTCCGCCGCCGTCGCGCTCCGCGAGGTGCTTCGCGAGCTCTACCCGGCGGCGCTGCGCGCCTACCCCGACCCGGCCGAGTCCGTCTCGCTGGCCGTGCTCGACGCCCTGCCGGAGCCCGGCATGCTGGGCGGCACCTCGGGCCGAGGTCGCGACGGTTCGGTAGCCACCGACGCCGTGGCGGCACACCTCGCGGCGGAGGGCATCGCCGATGTGGACGAGATCGACGCGGCGGTGACCGCCCTGCGGGTCGCGGTGTCGGAGACACCCCGGCGCGCCACCGTCAACCGCGCGCTCACCGCCGCCGTGGCCGAGACCGTACGCCAGGCGGTCGCCTCGGTCCGCGCCTGTGACGCCGGCTGCGAGGCCCTGGTGGGCGCGCTCGGCGACCGGGCCGGCAGCCCGACCGCGCCGCCCGGCCGCCGGGCCGCGGCCCGCCGTGGTGAGCCGGTGGCCGACCTGACCCCCACGCCGCCCGCGCCGTCGGGCCTGCGCGCCGTGCGCCCGGCCGAGGCCGAGCCGGTGCCCCCGCCCGGTCGGCGCAGCCGCCCCGAACCGGTCAGCGGCACCACCCCGCCACCGGCGCCGCGCCCGCTCGGCCCTCCGCCGGTCGCCCCGGCCCCGGTGGCACCACCACCGGTCGCTCCCGCGCCGCTGACGCCCGCCGCGATGGCCGGTCCCCCGATCTCCGTACCGCCGGCCCGGCCCGAGCCCACGCCGAGCCGGATCGACGGCCCGACCAACCGCCCGGTCTCCTCGCCGCCGCCCCCGCCGCCCGGCATCACCCCGATCCCGCCGGCGCAGCGCGGCACCGTGCCTCCCGCCGAGGCGGGCGAGCCGTTCCGGCCGACCCTGACCACCGCGGCCATCAACAATGCCCGGGCCGAGCGGCAGCGCACCGTGATCCCGCCCCGGCCGAAGATCAACAGTGAGCCCCCCGCGCCGTCGGGCGGCTTCCGGCCCACCGACCTCAGCGTGCCGGTGCCCACCCCGCGACCCGACCAGGAGTCCGCCGCGCCCGGCTCCCGCGCCAACTGGCCCCTGGTCAACAACCCGGAGAACCCGGCCGACAGCTCGGCCCGTAACCCGGTGGTCGGCGCGTACGGTGGGCGTGGCGTGGACGCGCCCACCGATCCCGGCGCGGAGCGTCGGGTCACCCCGCCGTGGCTCGCCGACGATCTGCCGCAGGAGCCACCGATGCTGCGCCTGGTGGAGCCACCGCCGCTCGCCGACCGCGCGCTGCGCAACGGGCTGACCTCGTCGACCGACCCGCACCTGGAGACGCCTCCGCTGCGGCTCGTCGACCGGGAGGACGCCGGTCGCGGCGCCCGGCCGGTCCCGCGCGCCGAGCGCCCGTTGGAGCGCCGCCCGGTGCCGCCGGTCGAGCACCGTCCGCCGCCGGTCTCCGACGAGGGCGACGGTGACCTGCTGATCTTCGCGCAGGCGAAGTCCGCGTGGTTCGTGGGGCACGGCGACGAGAGCGACCTGGAATGGTCGTCCACCGCGGACTCGGGTTGGCAGGCGGCCGAGAAGGTCTCCCGGCCGGAGGTCGGCGCGGAGACGTCGGCCGGCCTGCCGAAGCGGGTTCCGCAGGCCAACCTGGTGCCGGGTTCCCCGCTGCGCGAGGAACGTCCCCTGCGGATAGTCCGGGACGCGGCGAGCCTCGCCGAGAACACCACCGGCTACTTCCGCGGCTGGCGCCGGGGACAGGAGATCGGCGGGTTCGCGGTGGGTGGCCGTCCGGGGCGGGAGTCCGCCGGGGGCTGGGACTTCACCCGTGACACCGGCGACCGGGACGACGACCGGGAGTACGAGTACCGCTCCGCGGGTTACCGCTCCTGACCTGCGTCGATCCATGCGGGGTGGCCGTGTTGCCACCCGCTCCGGGATGGCGTGCCACCGGGGTCGTCGCACGCCCCGGGGCGGCTCATTCGACGGCTTCGCCCCGTAGCACGCCTCGGACACGCTGACGGCTGTCGCCGTGGCCCGGTGCACCGACACCGTTCCCCGGACAGCAGAGCGCGCCCGGTGGCAGCGGGGCTGCCACCGGGCGCGGTGCGTCGTCGGTCAGGCCGGTGCGACCGCGCGCGAGCGGCGCATCGTCAGCACGTACTCGACGAGTGAGATCAGCACGTGCTTGGTCGACTCCCGGTTACGGGCGTCACAGGCCACCACCGGCACGTCGTGCGAGATCGCCAGCGCGTCCCGGACGTCCTGCGGGTCGTGGTACTGCATCCCGTCGAAGCAGTTGATGGCCACCAGGTACGGCAGCCGCCGGTGCTCGAAGAAGTCGATCGCCGCGAAGCAGTCGGCCAGCCGGCGGGTGTCCACCAGCACCACGGCTCCGATCGCGCCGCGTACCAGCTCGTCCCACATGAACCAGAACCGGGTCTGACCCGGCGTACCGAAGAGGTACAGGATCAGGTCCCGGTCGATCGAGATACGACCGAAGTCCATGGCGACCGTGGTCGTCGTCTTGCCCGGCACCTGCCGGGTGTCGTCGACGCCCACACCGGCGGAGGTCATGATGGCCTCCGTGGTCAGCGGCGTGATCTCCGAGACCGAGCCGACCAGCGTCGTCTTGCCGACGCCGAATCCACCGGCGATAACGATCTTCGCCGACGTCACTCGCCCGCTCGGGCTCGGCGGGCGGTGCGACATGTCAGAGCCTGCGAAGTCCACTCAGCACCCTCTCCAGCAGTTCAGTGCCCACCGCGTCGTCCGAGTCGTCCAGGATGGTCGGCTCGTGGACCGCGACCAGGCCGTCCGTCGCCATGTCGGCGATGAGCACCCGGGCCACGCCGAGCGGAAGCTGCATCCGTGCCGCGATCTCGGCAAGCGACTGCACGCGTCCGTCACACAGCGCGGCGATGTACTGGTGTTCGCGGCCGCCGCCGACGCTGCCGTTGGCAGCGGCACGACCGCGCACCGTCGTCTCGACGAGCGCCTCCAGGGCGATGTCGAGTCGGGGGCGGGTACGACCTCGGGTCACGGCGTATGGACGGACCAACGCTCCGGTCGGTTCGTCACGATCGGCCATGTCGCCGCTCACCTCCTTCGCACCCCGCACCGGCTCTCACCGGTGGCACCCGTTGTCGTTCCCGTCGCCCCGCCGACCTGAGGGTCAGCAGGACGTCAGCCCAGCATGCCCGCGGCCGCACGCGGCTGCGGGGTCAGTGCGTCGCCCACCCGGTCGACGAGCAGGGCCATCTCGTAGCCGACCTGGCCGACGTCGCAGCTGCGGGCGGCGAGCACGGCGAACGACGAGCCGTCCGAGATGGACATCAGGAACAGGAAGCCGTTGTCCATCTCCACCACTGTCTGCAGCACCGCGCCTCCCTCGAAGCACCGTGCCGCGCCCTGGGTGAGGCTGACCAGGCCGGACGCGATGGCGGCCAGCTGGTCGGCCCGGTCCCGCGGGAGGTCCCGCGAGGACGCGAGGAGCAGGCCGTCCGCCGAGACGGCGACCGCGTGCGCGACCCCCGGTACCCGGTCGGCGAAGTTGGCCAGCAGCCAGCCGAGATCCTGCGTACTTGTCATCGTTCTTGCTCCTTCTGCCCGCTCCCGGCCACCGGGCCTGAGCCAGACTGCGAGGATTGCTGCCCTCCCGGAGTCTCCTCCGGGCTGGTCGGGTTGCCGTCCGAGGGGTGGCTGCGACCGCGCTGGACGCCGCGGTGGTAGGCGGAGAGCAGCCCACGGACCGCCTCCGGCGTACGCCGCTGCACCGACGTGGTGGGCTTCTCCACCGCGCCCGGCACCAGCTGGGCCATCGGGGTGCGCTTGGGCAGGCCGGTGGAGGTGGTTGCCGCCACCGGGACCTCGCTGGCCGCGGAAGCGGCCCGCCAGCCGTCGTCGGCGGCGGTCTGCCAACCGGCGGTGCCCTGTGCCGGCCGGCGCTGGGGGAAGGCGTCGGCGACACCGGGACGGGTGGCTCGGCTCGCCGGCGTGCCGTTCTCGCGCGGCGCTCCGGCTGTCGGGGTGTCTGCCATCGGTGCGTTACCTGTCGTCCCGGGTGGTGTCTGCGGCACGGCTCGACCAGCGGTGTCGACCTTGGCGAACTGCTGGGTCGGGGCACCGTTGGTGGCCGCCGGGGTGTCGGCCGTGGTCGCCGACTCCTCCGGGCCCGACCGGCGGGTGCGGAACCAGGCCGACTCCAGCTCCCGGAAGATCGGCAGCTCCATCGTCTCGTCCGCGTACCGCTGGCGGCTCTGGGCCTGCTGCGGGGTCGTCGGTCGAGCCGGGGCCGGCGGGGTCGCCGGGGCCGGCCGGGCGGCCGGGCCGGGCGCGGCCGACGGCGTGTTCGACGTCTCGGTGCCGGGCCGGGTGACGCGCGGCAGCTCGGTGGTCATGTCCAGCGCGGCGGCCAGCCGCTCGGGCACCGCCGGGGCGGCGGTGTCCCGGGGCGGGCCGGCGACCGGCGGCCAGGCCGGCGGCGCCGAGGCGGCCGGCGAGGGCGAGGGCGAGGGGGTCACCGGACGCTGCGGGAGCGGCGCGGTGGCCGGCGGCGCGGAGTACGGCTGTCCGGAGACCGGCGCCCCGGAGACCGGCGTCCCCGAGACCGGCGACGCGGAGACCGGCATGCCGGAGACCGGCGGGCTGGACACCGGCGGTCCGGCGTAGTGCGACGGCGGCGCGGACACCGGCGGCGCCGAGTAGGGCCGGGCCTCCGGGCTGCTGGGCAGCTGCCGGGGGATGGTCGGCTGCTGGCCGGTGGCACCCGGCTCGTCACCGGAGCGTCGCTGCGGCAGCGGGTCGATCGACTGCCCGTTGGTGGTGCGCGGCGCGAACTGGTCACCGCCGTTGCTCTGCCGCGGATTGAAGCCGTCACCGCCCGCCGGGCGGGGGGTGAACCCGTCGCCGCCGTGGCTGCCGTTCAGCGCGCTCGCGCCGGTCAGGTCGGACCAGGCCGGCATCGAGCGGGCCGGACCGTTGCCGGCACCCGAGCCGTTGCGCGGAGCCGGCTCGAAGGGCCGGCCGCCCAGGGTGACCTGGTTGCCGGACTCGCCGGACCGCTGGCTCGGCACGGCCGGGCCGTTGCCCAGCGCGGGCAGCGCGCCGAACACCGGTGCCGGGCCGGACGACTGCGGGGCGGGCAGCGCCGGGGTGGGGTTACCGCGCCCGGCGAGCGCCCGGGGAACCAGCACCGACGTCGGCAGGACGACCTCGGCGACGGTGCCCCGGTCGGTGCCGGGACGCAGCTCCACCTTCACGCCGTGCCGGGAGGCCAGTCGGGCGACCACGACCAGACCCATCATCCGGGAGACGGCGACGTCCACCTGCGGGGGCGTGGCCAGCCGCTCGTTGAGGTCGTGGATCTGCTCCGGGCTGATCCCGATGCCCCGGTCCTCGACGTACAGCGACGCCCGGTCACCGACGCGGCGGGCCTCCACCATGACCTGGGAGTCCGGCGGGGAGAACGCGGTGGCGTTGTCGAACAGCTCGGCGATCAGGTGCACCAGGTCGTTGACCGCGTGCGCGGCGACCTCGATGTCCCGGTCGATGATCCCGAACTCGATCCGGGTGTAGTGCTCGACCTCGGACTGTGCCGCCCGGAGCACGTCGATCAGCGCCGCCGGCTCCCGCTGTACGCGGGTGGAGTCGGCACCCGCGAGCACCAGCAGGTTCTCGTCGTTGCGGCGCATCCGGGTGGCCAGGTGGTCGAGCTGGAACAGCTCGGCCAGCCGGTCCGGGTCCTCCTCGCCGCGCTCCAGCCGGTCCAGGTGGCCGATCAGCCGGTCGACCAGGATCTGCGACCGGCGGGCCAGGTTGACGAACATCGTCGCGACGGACGAGCGCAGCGCGGCCTGCTCGGCGGCGGTACGCACGGCCTCCAGGTGGACCGCGTTGAACGCCTCGGTCACCTGCCCGAACTCGTCCTTGCTGCGGACCGGCAGCGGTTCGGCGATCTGGTTGGCGAGCTGCACCGGGGTGAGCTGGCCGGTCACCTGCGGATCACGCAGCCGGGCCACCGCCTGGGGCAGCCCGTACTGGGCGATGGACAGGGCGCCCTGCCGCAGGTCGCGCAGCGAGCGGGCCATCGAGCGGGCGACCAGGTACGCGAAGAGGATGGCCAGCAGCAGCATGCTCAGCAGCAGGCCGGTCTCCAGGAACACCTCGCGCTGCACGTCGGACCGGAGGTCGTCGGCGAGGGCGATCACGTCGGTGTCGATCTTCGACTCGACCTTGCGGATCAGGTTGGCCTGGGCCACCACGGCCGCGTCCCACTGGTCGGGCGTGAAGTTCGCGGCGGCGAGGCTGGTGGCGTTCGACAGGCCGCGGAGCACACCCTCGTAGTTGGTGTACTCACGGGTGTCGGGACCGGCTACGACCTGGCGGTAGAACTCCTGGTTCTCCGGCCCGGCCACCACGCCGAAGTTCTGCAACGCCTGTTGGTGCGCGGTCAACGTGCCGATGTAGGTGTCGCGCAGGGTCGGCGTGAGTTCCTTCTGGATGAAGGCCTGGTGCACCACGTCACGCCCGCGGGCGAGGGCGTCCTTGTCGCGGGCGAGGGCGGTCGCCGCGCGCATCTGGTCGCTCAGCTCGTTGTCGCCGGCCAACTGGGTGGCCGAGTCGCGCACGGCGATGAGGTTCTCGATGAGTCCCTCGTACAACTGCAACGCCTGCAACGTGCCGAGGCCGCCGTTGAAGACCTGACTGCGGGTGCCGGGCAGGTCGCTCAGGCTGCGGTCGATGTCCCGGAGCAGGTTGCTGAAGTTGGCCGGCAGGTCCTCGACCTCACCCCGCTGCTGCGAGTACGGCCCGCGGGCCGCGTCGACGCGGGCGTTGGCCGTCTGGAACGCCTTCTCGTAGCGGTCCAGATCCTTCGCCTTGGCACCACGCGCGCCGAGCAGCCGGACCGACGAGGTCCGCTCGTCCTGCAGCGTGTGCACCAGGTCGCCCGAGTAGCCGACCAGGTTGACCAGGTCACCGGCCCGGTTGGCGTTGTTGAGCGACTGCAGCTGCTCGACGAGCCCACTGGTACCCACGACGACCGTGGCGATGGTCGGCACGATCATGATCAGACCGAGCTTGGACCAGATCGGCATGTCGCGGAGCCGGCCCGCCGGCCGGCGCAGACGCGACAGGAAGGAGCCTGCCGTCTTTGGCCGTTTGCTCACGTCACCGCCCTCGCGATTTCAGCGTTCGCGCTGCCTCCAGGGCAACGCCCAGCGGCCGACCCGGCGGGTCGGACCATCCGAGATTCCATCACGCCTCCCCGGAAAGAGAAAGCCCAGGTTGGCCGTGGATCAGGGTGTGATGAGATGTTGATGCGATTTGATAGCAGTCCGTCTGTCCGGAGTAACTGAAGGTTATGGAACACCCCTACCGCGTTGTCCTCCTGGCCGGCCCTTCCGGCTCCGGAAAGTCGTATATAGCGGAGCAAACCGGTCTTCCGGTGCTCTGTCTGGATGACTTCTACAAGGACGGTGATGACCCTACGTTGCCGCGACAAAACGGCCTGGTCGACTGGGAGTCACCCCTGTCCTGGGACGCCGATGCGGCCGTGGAAACGATTGCCCGGCTGGCTCGCGACGGTCGGGCCGACGTGCCGGTTTATGCGATCGATCAGGACCGTCGGGTGGCCACCCGGCCATTCGAGATAGCCGGATCGCCACTTTTCGTGGCCGAAGGGATATTCGC
Source organism: Micromonospora endolithica (assembly GCF_003626595.1). Lineage (GTDB taxonomy): Bacteria > Actinomycetota > Actinomycetes > Mycobacteriales > Micromonosporaceae > Micromonospora > Micromonospora endolithica. Next base: position 211,704 of record NZ_RBAK01000008.1, read on the forward strand.
TGCCGAGATCGTCGCCGAGTGCCGCCGGCGCGGGGTGCTCGCCGGGGCGTACGCCCTGCGGCGACCGCGCGGGGCCACGTTCGTCCGCCGGCTCGCCCGCGACCTCGGCGAGCAGCGCAAGGCGCCGCGTGTGCTGCTGCGGCGCGGCGTGGCGCTGCTGCGGGCCGAACCGGCCGTGCTGCGCCGGCAGACCGGCCTGGGCGCCGAGGCGGCCCGCGCGGGCGAGGTGCTGCGCCGGGTGGCCGGTCTGCTCGCCGGCCACCGGCACCACACCTGACCGGCCGCGCCGCCGGTCAGTCGACCAGCTCGGCGTACGCGGGCTTGATCACCTCGTCGATGATCCGCAACCGCTGATCGAACGGGATGAACGCACTCTTCATCGCGTTGATGGTGAACCACCGGAGTTCCGACCAGCCGTAGCCGAAGGCGTCCACCAGCAGGGCCATCTCCCGCGACATGGAGGTGCCGCTCATCAGCCGGTTGTCGGTGTTGACCGTCACCCGGAACCGCAGGTCGCGCAGCAGCCCGATCGGGTGCTCGGCGATCGAGCCGACGGCGCCGGTCTGCACGTTCGACGACGGGCAGAGCTCCAGGGGGATCCGCTTGTCCCGCACGTACGCGGCCAGCCGACCGAGCACCGGCTCAGCGCCGGGTGTGATGTCGTCCACGATCCGGACGCCGTGGCCGAGGCGGTCGGCCCCGCACCACTGGATCGCCTGCCAGATCGACGGCAGACCGAACGCCTCGCCGGCGTGGATGGTGAAGTGGAAGTTCTCCCGCTGGAGGTACTCGAAGGCGTCCAGGTGCCGGGTGGGCGGGAAGCCCGCCTCCGCGCCGGCGATGTCGAAGCCCACCACTCCGGAGTCCCGGTGCCGGACCGCCAACTCGGCGATCTCCTGCGAGCGGGCGGCGTGCCGCATCGCGGTGAGTAGTGTGCCGACCCGGATCGGGTGGCCGGTCGCGGCTGCCTCCGCGCTGCCCTCGGCGAAACCGGCCAGTACCGCCTCGACCACCTCGTCCAGGCTCAGGTCCCGTTCCAGGTGCTGCTCGGGGGCGAAGCGCACCTCCGCGTAGACCACCCCGTCGGCGGCCAGGTCGAGCGCGCACTCCCGGGCCACCCGGCGCAGCGCCGAGGCCGTCTGCATGACCGCCACGGTGTGCGCGAACGTCTCCAGGTAACGCTCCAGCGAGCCGGAGTCGGCCGCCGCCACGAACCAGCGCCCCAGTTCCTCGGGATCGGTGGCGGGCAGCTCGTGACCGACCTCGGCGGCCAACTCCACGATCGTCGCCGGCCGCAGTCCGCCGTCGAGATGATCGTGCAGCAGTGCCTTCGGGACCTTGACGATGTCCTCGTACCGGATTGTCGCGACCATTCCTCGACCCTAGTCGGCGCGGGTCGGGCCGCCGACGAGGACCGGCCGGTGGGTCCCGGGCCCCAGCCGGACGGTGGGGCTGGCACCACCATCGACTGTGGTACCCGCACCAGTGAGAACCGCCACCACCCCGCCTACCGTCGAAGGGGTGGAGCGGGCGGCGCGGACGGACGGCACGGTGCGGCTGCGGCCGGCCCCCGGGATCCCCGGCGCGGCCTGGGAGGATGAGCCGGTGAGCGTCGCACGGCAGGCCGTACGGGACCTGCGCCACCTGGTGACCGGGACACCGGCCGTCGCGCTGGCCCTGCTGCTGGCGCTGGCCGGCGCCCTCGGCGCCGCGCTCAGCGTGGTCGGCGTCGGGCTGCCCCTGCTGGATCGCGCGCTCGCCGGCATCCGGGTGGTGCTGGACCGGCACCGGCGACGGGTGGCCGGCGGGACGCCACACACGCCGTACCGTCCGGTGCGCGGGTCGCTCACCGCGCGGCTGCGGATCCGGCTCGCCGACCCCGCCACCGGTCGGGATCTCCTCTTCGCCCTCACCCACCCGTTCCTGGCGGTGGCCGGGGCCGTGGTGCCGGTGGTGGTCTGGCTCGCCGCCGTTCCCGGGCTGGCCCTGCCACTGCTGCACGAGGTACGACCCGACCTGGTCGAGGACCACCTGGCCATTCCCGGTTACGGTGCCGGCACCGCCTGGCTGGCCTGCGTCGCCGCGCTCCTGGTCGCCGCCGCCGGGTGCCGACTGCCCCGCGCGGCGGTCCACCTGGAGGAGCGGTTGATCCGGACGCTGCTCCGCCCCACCGCCGTCGCCCCGCCCGTCCGACCGGGTGCCGACGACGACCGCCGTCCCACCCGCGCCGTACTCACCCACCTGGACGCCTGACGTGGACCCTCGCATCGTCGACCGGCTCCGCTGCCCGGTCTGCGGCGAGCCGCTGGTCGAGCAGACCGCCGGCACCGCCCGCGCCCTGCGCTGTCTCCGCCGGCACAGCTTCGACGTGGCCCGGCAGGGTTACGTGAACCTGCTGGCCGGCCGGGCGCCGCACGTCGGGGACACCGCCGAGATGGTGGCCGCCCGGGCCGACTTCCTGGCCGCCGGGCACTACGACGTGATCTCGTCGGCCCTGGCCGCCGCCGCCGTCGGTGCGGTCGACCGCTGGCGGGCCGCCGGCCCCGGCACGCTGTCGCCGCCGCGCCGGGATCCGTCGGGCGGCGACCCGTCGGGAACCGCCCGGACCGAGCAGCCGGAGGTTGGGGCGTACCCCCTGGTGGTGGACGCCGGCGCGGGGACCGGCCGGCACCTCGCCGCGGTGCTGGCGGCGCTGCCGGACGCCGCCGGTCTGGCGCTGGACGTCGCCAAGCCGGCGCTGCGCCGCGCCGCCCGCGCCCACTCCCGGGCCGCCGCCGCGCTGGCCGACACGTGGCAGCGACTGCCACTGGCCGACGACTGCACCGCCGTGCTGCTCAACGTCTTCGCCCCGCGCAACGGCGCCGAGTTCCACCGGGTCCTCGACCCGGCCGGGACGCTGCTGGTGGTGACCCCAGCGGAGGACCACCTCGCCGAGCTGGTCGGGGCGCTCGATCTGCTCCGGGTCGACCCGGCCAAGGCCGACCGGGTCTCCGACAGCCTCGGCGGGCACTTCACCGAGGCGGCGGCCGAGGTGCACCGGCGGGAACTGGCGCTCACCGGGCCGGAGGTCGCCACTCTCGTCGGCATGGGTCCGAGCGCCTGGCACACCGACCCGGCCGGCCTGGCCGCCCGGATCGCCGTCCTCGGCGAACCGGTGCGGGTGACCGTCGCGGTCCGACTCGGCACCTGGCGGCCCCGCTAGGGCCTGTGTCGAAGTCCTCGGTCGAGCCGAGGCGAAGTCCAGGCGGCGGTCCGGCAAGGCGGAGGTTCGTGCGGATACCGGTGTTGTATCCGGACGAACCTCCAACGCGGCCGGTCGTCGTCTGGGCCCGCCGCAGGCCGGCCAGAGGCTTTGACACAGGCCCTAGGTGGAGAGGTCGACCTCTTCCCACCCGGGCGGCTCGTCGTGGTACGGGCCGCGCAGTATCACCGCCCACTCCAGCGCCCACCGGCGCTGGCCGATCGCGTTCGCGTCGACCATGCCGGGCAGCGTGCGGCCGGCCTTCCCCGCCTCCAGGTAGGCCCAGTCCAGGCAGTAGTGCAGATCGAGCAGCGCCGCCGCGTCCGCCGGGTGCTGCGGCGCGGCCAGGATGCGGGTGCGCCACTGCCCGAACGTCTCCCCGGCGGGAATGTGCGGCAACCGTTCCACCAGCCGCTCGTCCACCGGCAGCGCCGGGTCGAGCTGCTTGGTGAGGCCGAGCACCCAGGTCAACGCGAAGAGGGCGTCGTGGTGCAGCACGAACGAGCGGTGGTCGCCCTTGCCGCCGGTCACGAACTGCCACTCCGGCGGGGTCACCATCTCCACCAGGTGCGAGCTGAGCAGCCAGCTCATCGCCGCCTGCGGCGGCATCCCGAAACAGCGCGCCAGGACCAGGTGCAGGACCGCGATCCGCGCCTCGATCTCGCCGGTCGGTCGCAGCTCGATCTCGTCGCCCGGTTCCCACACCAGCGGAAACTGCGCGGGCGGCAGCGGCAACCGCATCCGCTCCAGCTCGTCGAGGCTCGCCTCGCGCACGGCACGCGGATCGGGGGCGGGTACGGTCACGGCGAATCCCTGTCCTTCACGACTGCTCGGCGCCGGTGGTCCCCCCTGGGCAGGGAGGATAGCCCCACCGTCCCGCCGAATGGAACGCCGGGTCAGCCGATCCGCTCGATGACCAGCGGCGGCCGGGCGGGCGCCGCCGGCGCGATCCGCACCGCCCGGGCGGCGTCGTCCCGCGCCGCCGGGATCCGCGACGCGTCGTCGGCGCGCAGCTCGTACAGCGGGTCGCCGGTCCGCACCGGGTCACCCGGCCGCTTGTGCAGCACCACACCGGCGGGCACGCTGACCGGGTCCTCCTTGCGGGCCCGCCCGGCGCCGAGCCGCCACGCGGCGACCCCCATGGCGTACGCGTCGACCTCGGCCACGAAACCGTCCGCGTCGGCGCGGACCACCTCGACCTCGGCGGCGGTCGGCATCGGGGCGTCCGGGTCGCCGCCCTGGGCCCGGATCATCGACCGCCACGCGTCCATCGCCCGGCCGTCGCGCAGCGCCGCCTCCGGGTCGGCGTCCGGCAGGCCGGCCGCGGCGAGCATCTCTTGGGCCAGCGCCAGGGTCAGCTCCACCACGTCGGCGGGACCGCCGCCGGCCAGCACCTCGACCGACTCGGTCACCTCCACGGCGTTGCCGATGGTCAGCCCGAGCGGCGTGGACATGTCGGTGAGCAGGGCGACGGTTCGTACGCCGTGCGCGCCACCCAGCTCGACCATCGTCCGGGCCAGCTCCCGGGCCCGGTCGACCGACTTCATGAACGCGCCGGAGCCGACCTTCACGTCCAGCACCAACGCGCCGGTCCCCTCGGCGATCTTCTTGCTCATGATCGAGCTGGCGATCAGCGGGATCGCCTCGACGGTGCCGGTCACGTCACGCAGCGCGTACAGCTTGCGGTCGGCGGGGGCGAGCCCGGCACCGGCCGCGCAGATCACCGCGCCGACGTCCCGGAGCTGGGCGATGAACTCGTCGTTGCTCAGCGCCGCCCGCCAGCCGGGGATCGACTCCAGCTTGTCCAGCGTGCCGCCGGTGTGCCCGAGGCCCCGGCCGGAGAGCTGCGGTACCGCCCCGCCGCACGCCGCCACCAGCGGGGTGAGCGGAAGGGTGATCTTGTCACCGACGCCGCCCGTCGAGTGCTTGTCCACGGTCGGCCGGTCGACCGCAGACAGGTCCAGCCGCTCCCCGCTGGCGATCATCGCGGCGGTCCACCGGGCGATCTCCGGGCCGGTCATCCCGTTCAGCAGGATCGCCATGGCCAGCGCCGACATCTGCTCGTCGGCGACCACCCCCCGGGTGTACGCGTCCACCACCCAGTCGATCTGCGGGTCGGAGAGCACACCCCCGTCCCGCTTCGCCCGAATGACATCAACCGCCGCAAAACCACCACTCATAACCAGATCTCTCCAACGTCGGTGCGAATTCCGTTCGGCGGACCGTTACGGGGAGGGGCCCGGGCCCCACACCTCAACCACCCCAGCGGATAGGGATCTCCATCGGCGGCTCACCCTCGCCGGCCCAGAAGATCGTGCCGGCCGCGTCCACCACCACGACCCGGGGCGTACGGGCCAGACCCCAGGTGACCGCCTCCACCGGATCGTCCCAGCTGGGACCCTCCTCCAGCACACCGGTCTCGGCGTCCTCGGTGTCTCCCGCCGACCGCTCCCAGTACGCCGTCCAGACCTGCTGCCCGGCGGACAGGTCGGGGTGCACGAAGACCGTGCCCCGTCCCCGCCACGCGGCGACCCGCTCGGGCACCACCGGCACCGGGGCCTCGGCGGTCACCGCGTCCAGGTCGGCCACGTCGAAGGCGTGCGGCAGCAGGTCGGTCATGGTCAACGGGCCGCCCTTCGCCTCCACCAGGCACGACGGGCCGCCGTTCTCCCACAGCAGCTGCCGGCACCGGCCGCACGGCATCAGCGGCTCACCGGTGGCGTCGACGCAGGACAGCGCCACCAGCCGGCCGCCGCCGGTGGCGTGCAGCGAGGAGACCACGCCGCACTCCGCGCAGAGGGTCACCCCGTACCCGGCGTTCTCCACGTTGCAGCCGACCACGATCCGGCCGTCGTCCACCAGGGCGGCCGCGCCGACCGGGAACTTCGAGTACGGCGCGTACGCGTGCCGCATCGCGTCGGTCGCGGCGGCCCGCAGCCGTTCCCAGTCGATCTCCATGTCGCGCTCCCGTCAGCCCTTGATGTACGGCTTGCCGTCGGCGGCCGGCGCCCGGACCCGACCCACCAACCCGGCCACCGCCAGGATCGTCGCCAGGTAGGGCAGCATGGCCAGGAACTGGCTGGGGATGGTGCTGTTGATCGCGCTCAGGTAGGTGGCGAGCTGGTCGGCGAAGCCGAAGAAGAGCGCCGCGAGCAGCGCGCCGGTCGGGCTCCACCGGCCGAAGATCAGCGCGGCGAGGGCGATGAAGCCCTTACCGCCGATCATGTTCTTGGTGAACGAGTAGAGCGCCAGCGTGTAGGAGGCGCCGCCGATGCCGGCCACCACACCGGCGAGCACCACGTTGAGGTACCGCAGGCGGAGCACCTTGACGCCGAGCGTGTCGGCGGCGGTGGGGTGCTCGCCGACCGCGCGGGTACGCAGGCCCCAGCGGGTGCGGAACAGCGCGATGTGGATCACCAGCACCAGCAGCAGGCCGAGGTAGAGGAAGATGTTCCCGCGGAACAGCACCGGGCCGAGCAGCGGGATGTCGGACAGCAGCGGGATCTCCCAGTTGCTGAACCGGGGCGCGCTGTTGTAGCTCTCCGCGTCGGTCTGCATCAGCCGCTCGTAGAGGAAGCCGGTGACGCCCACCGCGAGCAGGTTCAGCACGATGCCCATGACCACCTGGTCGACCAGGTAGCGGATGGCGAACACGGCCAGCAGCAGCGAGATGAACGCGCCGCCGATCGCGGCGGCGACCAGGCCGACCCACACGCTGCCGGAGATGCTGCCGAACAGCGCGCCGCTGAAGGCGCCCATCAGCAGCTGCCCCTCGATGGCCACGTTGACCACGCCGGACCGCTCGCAGAGCACACCGGCCAGCGCGCCGAAGATCAACGGCAGGGCCAGCACGAACGTGCCCCGCAGGACGTTGACCAGCGGCATGAAGTTCTGCCCGGTGGGCGCGGCGGAGACCTGCCAGCACAGGAAGCTCAGCAGGAAGCCGACCAGGCCGACGCCGAGCACCAGGGTGAACCAGCGCTTGGGCAGCCCGGCGAGCATCGCCGCGCCCGCGGCGAGGGCGACCAGGCCGAACAGGATCGCGCCGACCGTGCCGTTGATCTCCAGCGCGGCGCCGGCGGAGTCCTCGCTGAGGGTGAAGCGGGCCTGCTGGTCGGTGGCGAGCGCCCCGAACAGGACCGCGCCGAGCAGACCGAGCGCGACCAGCACCGCGCCGACCTTGCGGGTACGCGTCCAGAACCCCTGGTCGACCGGGGCGACCGCGACGTTCTCGACTGCCATGGTGGACACTCCGGTCACCAGCCCTTCGCGAGGCTCGTCTGGAGCCGGGCGGCCCGCGCGGCCCGGAGCTGGAAGATCGCCTTCACCAGGGCCGGCGCGGCGATGAAGATGACGATCAGCGCCTGGAGCACGGTGACCAGCTCCAGCGAGATGCCGGAGTAGGACTGCATCCGGTTGCCACCGGCCTGGAGGGCGCCGAACAGCAGCGCGGCCAGCGCGACGCCCCACGGCTTCACCCGGCCGAGCAGCGCGACGAGGATGCCGTCGAAGCCGATCTGGGCCACCACCAGCGGGGTCAACGCGCTGGCCGTGGTGCCGAGCACCATCTGCGAGCCGCCGAGCCCGGCGAGCGCGCCGGCGAAGACCATGATCAGGATGTACGTCTTGGTGACGCTGATGCCCGCGGTACGGGAGGCGTCCGGGTTGGCGCCGACCGCGCGCAGCTCGAAGCCGAGCGTCGAGCGGTTCAGCAGCCAGGCCACCGCCGCGGTGGCCAGCACCGCCAGGATGATGCCGGCGTGCACCCGCAGCCCGTCGCCGAGCAGCCGGGGCAGCTGGGCCGAGGTGTCCACCGTCTTGCTGATCGCGTCGGCGCGGTTCGGGTCCTGCACCCCGTTCTGCACGATGATCCAGGTCAGGAAGTACACCGCGACGTAGTTCAGCATGATCGTGTTGATCACCTCGTGGGCGCCGGTACGCGCCTTGAGGATGCCCGGGATGAAGCCCCAGATCGCCCCGCCCAGCGCGCCGGCGAGCACCGCGACCAGCAGGTGCAGCCCCGGCGGCAGCGGCAGCAGGAAGCCGGCCAGCGCGGCCAGGATGACCCCCATGATGGCCTGGCCCTGCGCGCCGATGTTGAACAGGCCGCCGCGGAAGGCGAGCGCCACCGACAGGCCGGTGAAGACCAGCGGCGCGGTGTAGGTCAGCGTCTCCGAGATCGGGCTGAGCGCCGCGTTGAAACCGACCGCGTCCGGGTCGAGGACGGCACCCTTGAACAGGTTCCCGTACGCCTCGCTGACCAGCGTCCAGCTCGCGTTGAGCGCGTCGGTCGGGCGGGCGGTGATGTAGCTGTAGGTGGCGAGCACCTCCGGGTCGGACACGATCATCAGGATCGCGCCGACGACCATGGCCAGCACCAGCGACAGCAGGGTCACCGTGAAGGTGTTCGCCGCCCAGAGGTTGTCCAGGAACAGCCGTCCGAGCGTCGGCCTGCCCTCCGGGGTCGGCTGCTTCGGCGTGGTCGCCGACTCGGTCTGCTCGGTGTTGCCGAGCGCGGTCTGCGCGGCCTGCGCCTCGGTCGCCGGCTCCTTGTCCGGGGATCCGGGATTCACGCTGCTCATGCCGGCACTCCGCTTCGCTCCGTGCCGTCATGAGACACCAGGGCGCTGAGCCTGATGATTCGCTCGCTCCGCTCGCTCATGCCTTGTCCTCGCTGCCGGGGCCCTCGGGGGCCGGAGCCGCGCTCTCGGTGACGGCCGGGGTGCCGGTCGTGCCGCTGTCGGGGGTGATGCCGGCCATCAGCAGGCCGATCTCCTCGCGGGGGGTGTCCGGGCCGACGATGCCGATGATCCGACCCCGGTACATCACCGCGATCCGGTCGGCCAGCCCGATCACCTCGTCCAGCTCGCTGGACACGACCATGACGGCGGTGCCGGCGTCGCGCTCGTGGATGACCTGGCTGTGGATGAACTCGATCGATCCCACGTCGACGCCGCGGGTGGGCTGGGCGGCGATGAGCAGCTTCAGCGGCCGGGACAGCTCCCGGGCCACGATCACCTTCTGCTGGTTGCCGCCGGAGAGGGTGCCCACCGGCGCGTCGGCCGAGGAGGTGCGGACGTCGAACTGCTCGATCCGCTCCTTCGCCGACGTGGCGATGGCGTCCGGCCGCAGCGCCAGACCCTTGCCGAACGGCGGCCGGTCGTAGATGTCCAGCACCAGGTTCTCCGCGACGGTGAACTCCTTGACCAGACCGTCGACGCTGCGGTCCTCGGGCACGTATCCGACGCCGGCGCGGAGCACCTTCTTGGTGGACCAGCCGTGCGTCTGCGCGCCGTCCAGGGTGACCGTGCCGGCGAGCGCGGGCCGCAGGCCCATGATCGCCTCGATCAGCTCGGTCTGGCCGTTGCCCTGCACGCCCGCCACGCCGAGCACCTCACCGGCGTGCACGGTCAGGTCGACACCGTCGACCGCGCGTACCTGCCGGTCGTCGTCCACCACCAGGCCGGCGACCTCCAGGACCGGCCTGCCCGGCGCGGCGGTCTTCTTGTCCACGGTGAGGCGGACGCTGCGGCCGACCATCAGGGCGGCCAGCTCGTCCCGGCTGGCCTCCGGCGACGCGGTCCCGACGGTCTTCCCGCGCCGGATCACGGTGATCCGGTCGGCGATGGCCTTGACCTCGCCGAGCTTGTGGGTGATGAAGACGATCGACTTGCCGGCGGCCTTGAGCGACCGCATCACGGTCAGCAGTTCCTCGGTCTCCTGCGGGGTGAGCACCGCGGTCGGCTCGTCCAGGATCAGCAGGTCCACGTCGCGGGTGAGCGCCTTGACGATCTCCACCCGCTGCTGGATGCCGACCGGCAGATCCTCGACGATCGCGTCCGGGTCGACCCGCAGGTTGTAGCGGGCCGAGACGTCGGCCACCTCGCGGCGGGCCCGCCGCCGGTCCAGGAAGCCGCCGACGCCGCCGCGGACCTGCTCCGCGCCGAGCGCGATGTTCTCCGCGACGGTGAAGACCGGGACCAGCATGAAGTGCTGGTGCACCATGCCGATGCCGGCGGCGATCGCGTCCGACGGGCCCCTCAGCTTCAGCGGCTTGTCGTCGACCAGGATCTCGCCCTCGTCGGGCTGGTAGAGCCCGTACAGCACGTTCATCAGGGTCGACTTGCCGGCACCGTTCTCGCCGAGCAGGGCGTGGATCTCTCCAGGCTCCACCGTCAGGTCGATGTGGTCGTTGGCGACCAGATCACCGAACCGTTTGGTGATGCCGCGCAGTTCGAGTCTCAGCGCAACCTCCTGGAGTGCGAAGCGATGGTGCAGCGTAGCTGCCCGGGTGCCGCTGCCGGGGCGGACCCGTCGAGGGGTTCGGAGCGGATCGGCCGCCCCGGTGCCACGGTGTGCCCGCGGCGCCGGAGCGGCCGATCGTGGTGCCGTGCCACTCCCGACCAGCCGGATGATCGTTCATCGCGGCCGGCCGGGGATGGATCACTTCGGCTGAGCCGCGGACTCGACCTTGACGGTGCCGGCGGAGATGTCCGCCTTCAGCTTGTCGATCTCCGCCTTCAGCTCGGCCGGGACCTTGCTGTCGAACTCGTTGTACGGCGCGAGCGAGACGCCGTTGTTGGCCAGGGTGCCCAGGAAGCCCGGGTCGGCCTCGAGCTTCTCCCCGTTGGCGGCCTTGAGCACGGCCTCCTTGACGGCGTCCGGGATGTTCTTGACCACGGTGCTGATGATCGCCGGGCAGTCCGGGGTGCTCTTGCAGCCGTCGACGTCCACCCAGATGGTGTTGTACTTGCCGCCGGAGGCCTTGGCCGCACCGGTGGTGCCGAGGCCGGCGCCGCCGGCGACCGGCATGATGATGTCGGCGCCCTGGGCGACCAGCGCGTCGCTGACCTTCTTGCCCTCGTCCTGCTTCACGAAGTCGTTGGTGAAGGAACCCTTCTGGGTCGCCTTGTCCCAACCGAGGACGCGGACGTTCTTGCCCTTGGCCTGGTTGTAGTACGCGACGCCGTCGGCGTACCCGTCCATGAAGATGGTCACCGGCGGGATCGGCAGGCCGCCGTAGGTGCCCACCGCGTTGGTCTTGGTCATGCCGGCGGCCAGGTAACCGGCGAGGAAGCCGGCCTGGGCGGTGTCGAACTGCATCGGGTAGACGTTGGTCGACTCCACCTTCGCGTCGACGATGCCGAACTGCTGGTCCGGGTTCGCCTTCGCGATCTTCTCCGTGGCGGTGCCCATCAGGCCGCCGACGGCGAGGATGAAGTCGCAGTCCTGGTTGACGTACTGGGTCAGGTTGACCTCGTAGTCCGCCTCGGCCTTCGACGCCGTGTACTTGGTCTCGATGTTGCTGTTCTCCGCCTTGGCGGCCTCCAGGCCGGCCCACGCCGAGGTGTTGAACGACTTGTCGTCGATGCCACCGACATCGGTCACCATGCAGGCGTTGTACTTCTCGCCTCCGCCGGCGTTGTTGTTCTCTTCCGGGGCATCGCCACACGCGGCGGCGGTCAGCACGAGCCCACCCACCGCCAGCATCGAGGCGATCCGCATCCCACGCACCGAGCGCAAGACGTCTCCTTCCCATTGCCCGCCGCGGTTCACACGACGGGCAGCCCTTGACCGGCCTGCCCTGCGCCGCCGGCGTCCCACGTTACGGACGGGAGCGTACGCCCGCGCCCACCCACCGGCCGACAACTGTGCACGACCGTTGGAGCCCTGTTACCCCTACGTAACCCTTGGGTGGGCCAGATCACTCTCGGTGCCGGCAGGAGGGCGTACGGGCGTAGCTTTTCGTCCGTTTTCCCGGGGCGCTCCCCTCGTTCGAAGCTACCGCCAGAAGACCGCGACCGCCGCGTTAACCAGGGTCAACCCGATGATCGCGAGGAAGTGGCCCCGGTTGACCGCGTCCCGCTTCCGGGAGAAGAAGACCATGACAAAGATGAGCAACGCGAGCACCAGTTTGGTAACAAGCTTCGCCGGAGCGGGCTCGTCGCCGTCGCGGAGCGGGGCGGAGAGGCCGATGCCGGTCAGCAACATGATCACCGAGCCCCACAGCATGGCCGGGTTGATCCGCAGCCGGCCCAGGACGTACTGGGTGATCGCCCCGCCGAGCAGCAGCGCGAAGCCGATCAGATGGACATAGCGAAGTATCAGTCGAAGAGCTTCCACGCGCGCCATCCTGCCCCATCAACGACGCTTTGTAGTAGGGGGTCCGCTCAGCCGGCCCGTCCCGGGCTGGTCGCCTCGCCCGCGCCGGCCGGCCGGCGCCCGCCCCGGTGCAGCAGGACCAGGGCGACGCCGACCACGGCGTACCCGGTGAGCACCGCCAGCGCCCGGCCACCACCCGCGCCGTCGAAGTAGGCCGCAGAGCGAAGCAGGGTGGCGCCCGCGCCGACCGGCAGCCACTGCCCGATCTCCCCCCAGGGCTGCGGGAGCAGCTCCGGCGCGGCACCGACCGCGGACAGCGGGTTGCCGACCAGGAACACCAGCACCGCGCCCAGCCCGAGACCGACACGTCCGAGCAGGGCGCCGAGCCCGGCCACTGTCGCTGCGGCGGCAGTGGCGAAGAGCCCGATGGCGCCCACCTCGGCCAGCCGGTCGCCGTCGATCACGCCGAGCCAGCCGTGCAGCACGGCCGCGCCGACCGGGCCGGCGAGGGCGCCGTAGGCCACCAACCCCACCAGTCGCCCGGCCCGGCCCTGGACCAGCAGGGTCAACAGCACCCCGGCGAGCATGCTGGCCAGGGCCAGCGGCAGGAAACCGGCGGCGAAACCGGCACCCCGCGGGTCGTCCGGATCGCCGGGCACCACGTCGACCACGGGTACCGGCCGTCCGGCCGAGAGCTGACCGGCGGCCTCGGTGAGCAGCGCGGCGACGGCGGGTGCGGCGGCGGAGGCGGTGTGCAGGGAGATGCCGTCCTCACCGGCGACTAAGGCGGCGTACACCTCCCGGTCGCGCAACGCCCGATCGGCCGCCGCCGCGTCGGCGACGGTGGTCACCGCGAAGGCCGCGGGACGGACGGCGGCGAGCCGGCCGGCGAGTTCGCCGGCGACCGGCGCGGGGCCCGCCACGGCGACCGGGAGGTCGCGCGGCGCGAGGTTCGCCGCTGGTGCCGCGAACAGGGGTACGAGCAGCGCCTGGAGGCCGACCGCCAGGACGGCCACGAGGGCGGCGAGCAGCAGGGGTGACCGGGTACGGGCCGACATGCGCACTCCTTAAAACGAATGCTCGTTCTCTTTGATGTCCAGCCTGCACCCCGGTCGATGGCAGCGTCAAGAACGAGCGTTCGCTTTAGGATGTGTCCCGTGCCACGAGTGCCCGAGGAACACCTCGCCGCCCGCCGTCGCCAGATCGTCGACGCGGCCCGCCGCTGCTTCCTGCGCGAAGGCTTCCACCGCGCGACCATGCAGGACGTCATCGCCGAGGCGGGGCTGTCCGTCGGGGCGGTCTACCGCTACTTCCCGAGCAAGGCCGACCTGATCACGGCCATCGCCGAGGACGCGATCGGCGGCGCGGGTGGGGTGCTCGCCGAGACCATCCGCCAGGACCCGCCCCTGCCGCTGCTGGAAGCGCTGGACCGCATTCTGGCCTACGTGGAGACCCAGGCCGGAGAGGAGGGCGTGCTGCGGATCGCCATCCAGGTCTGGGGCGAGGCGCAGCGGGACCCGGCGCTGGGCGCCTTCGTCGCCGCCACGTACAACGGCTTACGTCGCCACTTCGAGACGCTCGCCCGACAGGCGCAGCGCACCGGGGAGATATCGGCCGAGGCCGACCCCGAGGCCGTCGCCGCCGCCCTCTTCGCCCTGGTGCCGGGCTGGCTCCTCCAGGTCGTCCTCACCGGCGGACCGGACCGCGAGACCTACCTCGCCGGCGTCCGCACGCTCCTGCAACCCACCCGCTGACCCCACGAACGACGACGGGGCGGACACCGGTCGGTGTCCGCCCCCGTCGCGACCGTCGTCCCCCGGTCAGCCCTTCGTGCCGCCGGCGGTGAGGCCGGCCACGAGGTGCCGCTGGGCGACCATGAACACCAGGCCGGCCGGGATGGTGACCAGCACCGCCGCCGCCGTCAGGTACTCCCACTGCGGGTTGAACTGCGGCACGAACTGCTGGAGTCCGTACGCCAGGGTGAACTTGTCGTCGGTCTGGATGAACGCCGACGCGTACATCACCTCGCCCCACGCGGTGAGGAAGGTGTAGAAGGCGGTCACCGCCACGGCCGGTCGGGCCAGCGGCAGGATGACCCGCCAGAAGATGGCGAACGGGCCGCAGCCGTCCAGCGCCGCCGCCTCGTCCAGCGAGGTGGGGATGGAGTCGAAGTAGCCCTTCAACATCCAGGCGCAGAACGGCACCGCGATGGTCAGGTACGCGATGATCAGCGCCGGCAGCGTGTTGATCAGTCCCAACCGGGCCATGATCGTGTAGATCGGCACGATCAGGATGGCCGCCGGGAACATCTGGGTGACCAGGAAGGTCAGCATCAGTGGCCGGCGACCGGGGAAGTTGAACCGGGACACCGCGTAGCCGGTGGTGGCCGAGAAGAAGATGCCGATGAGCATCGTGAACGCCGCGACGATCACCGAGTTCAGCAGCCACTTCGGGAAGTTGGTGTCGAACAGCACGTAGCTGTAGTTGGCCAGGGTCGGGTCCTTGACCAGGGTGATGTCGCTGCTCTGCACCGCGTACCCGGGCTTGAACGAGGACAGCAGCACCCAGACGATCGGGCCGAGCGCGATCAGCGAGGCCACGATCAGCGTCCCGTGCAGCAGCAGGGACTTGGCCGGGCTGCGCCGGCTGCGACCGGGCCGCCTGACCGCCCGGGTCTTCGCGCCCGCCGCGGCCACCGCGGGACTCGCCGCCACCGGGGTTGTCAGCTGGCTCATGTCACCACACCTCGCCTTGCTTGCGCAGCAGCCGCCGGTAGAACACCGAGAACACCAGCAGGATCGACAGGATCAGCACGCCGTAGGTGGAGGCGAGCGAGTAGTTGCGGATGCCCTCGAAGGCGGCCTTGAACGCGCCCGTCACCAGGATCTCGGTCTCCCCGGCCGGCTGTCCCTCGGTCACCAGGAAGATGATCGGGAACATGTTGAACGTCCAGATCGTGCCGAGCAGGATCACCGTCATGCTGACCGGGCGCAGGCCCGGCAGGGTGATGTTGCGGAACCGCTGCCACGCCGACGCGCCGTCGATCTCGGCCGCCTCGTACAGCTCGCCGGGAATCGTCTGCATGCCGCCGAGCAGGGCGACCATCATGAACGGCACGCCGAGCCAGATGTTGGTGATGATGGCGGTGAACAGTGACGTCCACTGGTTGGCGAACCAGTCGACCGGGTCGATGCCGAACGAGGTGAGCAGCGAGTTCGCCAGGCCGAAGCGCTCGTTGAAGATGAACTTCCAGGCGAAGGCGCTGACGAAGGCCGGCACCGCCCAGGGCAGCACCAGCAGCACCCGGTAGAGGCCACGGCCCCACATCGGGCGGTTGAGCATGACGGCCAGGCCGAGACCGAGGCCGTAGTGGAACACGACGCACGCGACGGTCCAGATCAACGTGATGCCGGTCCACTGCCAGAACTGGCCGACGTTGCCGGAGAGCACGTTTATGTAGTTGTCGAGGCCGACGAACCGCCACGCGTTGTCGTTCGTCTCGCACACCTCGGCGCCGGTGATCGACTTGAAGCAGGTCTCCGCGGCCTGGTTGGCCTCGGTGAGGTTGGTCAGGGAGATCCAGATCCCGCGGAACAGCGGGTAGAAGATCAGCACCGCCAGGACGATGACGACGGGCAGGACCATGGCCCAGGCGTACCAGTGCTTGTCCCAGCTGCGGCGCAGCCGGGAGGTGCGAGCGGGGCGGCGGCCGGACGGCACGGACGGTGGCGCCGGCTCGGCTGTCACAGTGGTCATCAGCTGTGCTCCAGGGAGAGATCCGGCAGGGCCGCGAACCCGAAGGTCACGCGACCCTGCCGGATGCCGAAGGTGTGCGCCGGCCGCTGCCAGCGCCAGCGGTCAGGTCAGAGCCCGTAGGACGGGACGACCTCGGCCTTGTACTTCTTGGCGACCTCGTCGAGCGCGGCCTTCGGGTCCTTGTTCTGGATGATGACCTCGGTGGCCATCTGGTCCAGCGGGCCGAAGAACTGGCCGGCCTCGGGGATCCACGGGCGGCCGATGCCGGCCTCGACGACGGGCTGGTACGCCGCGACGATCGGGTTGTTCTTGACCGAGTCGAGCTCGTAGGCCGACTTGCGGGTCGGCAGCAGGCCCAGCTTCTCCGACAGGAACGCCTGGGACTCGGCGGAGCTCATGAACTTCACGAACGCGATGGCCGCGTCGACCTTCTCCTGCGGCATGCCGGACCAGATCGTGTAGTTGTGGCCGCCGACCGGGCCACCGGCCTTGGCGGAACCACCCGGCACCGGGGCGATGCCCAGGTTGTCCAGGCCACCGAAGGCGGGAGCGGTCTTGACGTTGTTGACCTCCCACGGGCCGTTGATGACCATGGCGACCTTGTTCTCCTTGAAGAGGGTCATCATGGTGCCGTAGGAGTCGTTGGCGGACGGCTTGGCGGCCGCACCGCTGGCGATCAGGTCCTTGGCGATCTTCAGCCCGGCGACGTTCTGCTCCGAGTTGATGGTGATCTTCTTGGACTCGGTGTCGATCAGGTCGCCACCCTCGCCGTACATGAACGGCAGCATGAAGTAGCCGGCCGGGTTGATGTAGACACCCTCGGCGCCGGTCTTCTGCTTGATGGTCTGCGAGACCGTCTTCAGCTCGGCCCAGGTCTTGGGCGGCGCGCTGATGCCGGCCTTGGTGAGCAGGTCCTTGTTGTACATGAGCGACAGGGTGTCGGTCACCTGCGGGACGCCGTAGGTCTTGCCGTCGAACTTGTTCGAGGCGAGCGGGGTCTCCAGGAAGTCCGACTCGTCGCTGAGCAGCTCGGAGCCGTCCAGCGCGTAGAGGTGACCGAGGGAGGCGAACTCCGGCACCCAGGCCACCTCGGCCCGCAGGATGTCCGGCGCGCCCGTCTTGGCCTGCGCGGCGGTCTTGAACTTGTTCTGCGCCTCACCGAACGGGACCGACTGGTAGTTGATCTTGACGTTCGGGTAGGTCTGGTTGAACTTGGTGATCAGCTCCTGGAACGCCGGACCCTCGTTCTTCGGGTCGGACGTGTCCCACCAGGTGAGTTCGGCGTTGAGAGCTGCGGGATCCGCCTTCGGCGTCTCCTCCGTGGCCTTGTCCTCCCCGCCACAGGCGGTGAGGGCGAGAGCAAGGGTGGTGGAGGCGAGTACGGCGATCCCCTTGGCTGTGCGACGCATGTTCGCTCCTAGATTGCCTGCCGGGTATCGGCGCGACGGTAGCAAGAAGTTTCGGGATTAGAAACCCCTTGCGAACGCGCTTGCAACAACCGAGCCCGTCTTGTCATCTGACAATCCCTCGCATGGTGCCTTTGGGACAAATTACCGGGCGGCGACGTGGCCAACATCCCACCACGGTGATCGCGTTGAGACCGTACGTCACCTGCGCGTCCCCAGCCGGAGCGACGCGATGGGCGAAATCTGCCGGTCCCCCACCAGCCGGCCGAGCGGTTCGACGATCATGACTGCTCGAATCTGCAAGAACTTGCCGAGCACTGCGCAAGAACTACTCAGTGAGCTACAGTGCCGCCATGCGCGCTCGACTGTCCGACATCGCCCAGCAGGCCGAAGTCAGCGAGGCCACGGTGTCGCGGGTGCTCAACGACCGCCCGGGCGTGGCCCCGGAGACCCGGCAGGCCGTGCTGACCGCCCTCGACGTGCTCGGCTACGAGCGCCCCGCGCGGCTGCGCAAGCGCAGCGCCGGTCTGGTGGGCCTGGTCGTTCCGGAACTGGACAACCCGATCTTCCCGGCGTTCGCCCAGATCATCGAGTCGGCGCTGGCGCCGACCGGTTTCACACCGGTGCTGTGCACCCAGACCCCGGGCGGGGTCCGCGAGGACGAGTACGTCGAGATGCTGCTCGACCGCCAGGTCTCCGGCATCGTGTTCGTCTCCGGCCTGCACGCCGACACGGCCGCCGACCACGACCGCTACCGCGCACTGCTCGCCCGCCCGCTGCCGGTCGTCATGATCAATGGGTACGCCCCGGGCATCCCCGCGCCGTTCGTCTCCTGCGACGACCGGGAGGCCGCCGAACTCGCCGTCGCCCACCTGGTCGCCCTCGGGCACCGCCGGATCGGCCTGATCACCGGTCCGGACCGGTTCGTGCCGGTGCAGCGCAAGGTCGGCGGCTACCTGGGGGCGATGAAGCGGCTCACCGACGTGACCGACGCCGAACTCTCCGAGCTGACCGAGCTGTCCCTGTTCGGTGTGGAGGGCGGCGAGGCCGCCGCGGCACGGCTGCTCGACCGGGGCGTCACCGGGATCGTGTGCGGTTCCGACCTGATGGCCCTCGGCGCGATCCGGGCCGCCCGGCAGCGCGGCCTCTCCGTACCGGCCGACCTGTCGGTGGTCGGCTACGACGACTCGCCACTGATGGCCTTCACCGACCCGCCGCTGACCACCATGCGCCAGCCGGTGGCGGCGATGGCGGTGGCCGCGGTACGCGCCCTGGTCGACGAGATCAACGGCCACGCCTCCCCGCACTCGGAATACCTGTTCCGGCCGGAACTGGTGGTCCGGGGCTCCACCGCGGTGGCCCGGCAGGTCCCCGCCCCGGGCGACGCCGGCCCGGCCCGGCCGCGCTCCGCACCGTCGGCGCTCGCCGTCTCCGCCTGACCCACCGCCCGCGCCCTGCGCGCTCACGCCTTGGGCCCTCCGCCTTGCGCGCCCCCCGCCTTGCGCGCCCTGCACACCCCACCGGCCTTGCGCGCACCGCACCCCCCGCCTTGCGCGCCCCGCGCACACCCCGCCTTGCCCGCCCGGTGCCCTCCACCTGTGCGCCCGCCGCCCTCATCCCTGCGCGCCCTGCACACCCTCCCCGCCTTGCGCGCCCCGCTGCCATCCCTCCGCGCCCTGTAGTCAGCGCAGCTCCCATCGGTTCGGACACCTGCGGCGCACTTTCGAGCTGAGCCATTAACGACATCAGGCCGCACCCAGCGCCGTCGGACCGCGCGTCCGCTTGGCCGTCAGCCGCGCCAGCGCGGCCACCGCCCGACGTCGGCCGCGCTACAACCACCACCCCCGATGGCATACCCACCACAACCCGCCCCGGCTCGCCACACCCCCGCCCTAGCTCGCACCACAACCGCCACACCCCGGCACACCCGGGCCGGCACCGCAGGCACCACCTGGCACCGCACGCACCACCCGGCACCCCACCCCACGCACCATCCGGCACCGCGCGCACATCCGGCACCGTGCACACCAGCCGGCACCGCAGGCACCACCCCGGCGCACGGCCGGTGCCGCGTCTCAAGATCGACATTGCGTTGCCGGAGGGCGATCCATCCCCGACATCAGCTCGAAAGCGCCCGAACCGCGGGGTGTCGGCCCGGCAACGTACCAACGGGTAGCGTGACGACTGTCATTTCTTGCGCAAGAACTGCTTGACTCTTGCAGCACGTGAGCGGCATTCTTCTCTGACACCCGCGTGCCACCACCCGGGCCGCGCCGAGTGCCGCTGTCCCGAGCCACAGAACGGGGAAGTCTCCGATGACCGCCAGCAATTCCACGCCGCTGACCTCCGACGACGACTGGTGGCGCTCCGCGGTCGTCTACCAGGTCTACGTGCGCAGCTTCGCCGACTCGAACGGCGACGGCATCGGTGACCTCCAGGGCATCCGGGAACGACTGCCGTACCTGCGCGACCTCGGGGTCGACGCGCTCTGGCTGACCCCCTTCTACACCTCACCGATGGTCGACGGCGGCTACGACGTGGCCGACTACCGCGACGTCGACCCGATGTTCGGCAACCTCACCGACTTCGACAACATGATCACCGACGCGCACGCGCTGGGCCTGCGGATCATCGTCGACCTGGTGCCGAACCACACCTCCGACGCGCACCCCTGGTTCCAGGCCGCGCTGGCCGCCGCGCCCGGCTCGACCGAGCGGGCGCGCTACCTCTTCGCCGAAGGCAGGGGCGACGACGGCACCGAGCCGCCGAACGACTGGGAGAGCATCTTCGGCGGCCCGGCCTGGACGCGGCTGCCGGACGGCCAGTGGTACCTGCACCTGTTCGACCCGGCCCAGCCGGACCTGAACTGGCGCAACCCGGAGGTACGCGCCGAGTTCGAGGACGTGCTGCGCTTCTGGCTGGACCGGGGCGTGGACGGGTTCCGGATCGACGTGGCCCACGGGATGATCAAGGCTGAGGGCCTGCCCGACGTCGGCTTCAGCACGATGACCACCGGGCAGCGCCAGGTGGAGCTGCTCGGCAAGGGTCGGCTCCCCTACTTCGACCAGGACGAGGTGCACGAGATCTACCGCGCCTGGCGGCCGATCCTGGACAGCTACCCCGGTGGCCGGATGGCGGTGGCCGAGGCGTGGGCGGAGACGCCGCAGCGACTGGCCCGTTACATCGGTCCCGACGAGTTGCAGCAGGCTTTCAGCTTCGACTTCCTCGACGCCACCTGGTCGGCCGACTCCTTCCGCAAGGTCATCGACACGGCGTTGGCCGAGTCGACCATCGTGGGTGCCCCGACCACCTGGGTGCTGTCCAACCACGACAAGCAGCGGCACGTCACCCGCTACGGCGACGGGGCCGAGGGGCTGCGCCGCGCCCGCGCCGCCTCCCTGCTGATGCTGGCCCTGCCCGGCTGCGCGTACCTGTACCAGGGCGAGGAACTGGGCCTGCCCGAGGTGCTGGACCTGCCCGACGAGATGCGGCAGGACCCGCAGTTCCTGCGCACCGGCGAGAGCCGGGACGGCTGCCGGGTGCCGATCCCATGGAGCGGCGAGCTGTCCCCGTACGGCTTCGGTCCGGACGGCAGCGAGCTGAGCTGGCTTCCGGCCCCGGCGACCTGGCGTGCCCTCTCGGTGGCCGCCCAGGCGGGCGTGCCCGGCTCGACGCTGGAGCTGTACCGCGCGGCGCTGGCGGTGCGCCGCAGTCACCCGGCGCTGTCCACCGGCGCGTCCGGGGTCGTCTGGCTGGAGACCGGGCCCGGGGTGCTCGCGTTCAGCCGTAACGCCGGCGAGGCGGTGCTGACCTGCGTGGTCAACATCAGCGGCGCGCCGGCCCTGATCGACGGGTACGGCGAACCGGTCGTCGCCAGCGAGGCGCTCACCGCGCAGGGCTCCGGCCATCTGCTCGGCGTCGACGCCGCCGCCTGGTTCGAACGCCACTGAGCGGGTAACCCGTCATCGACCTGGTCGTCCGTTGTGCTCCGCGCCGACGGGCGGCTGGGCAACCGACCCCTTGTGGTGGGGGGTGAGGTGGCGCCGGCGCCTCGCGGAGACGACTCCGCGAGGCGCCGGCGGTCCATCTCGGCCGCAGGTCAGCTCGTTCCGCCGGTCAGCCTCGCCGCGATCCGGCCGAAGCCGGCGCGCAGCTCCGCCTCGGTGGGCGGGGGAAGCGGCTCGGGCTGGTCCTCTGCCGCCGCCTCCAACTCGTCGTCGATCGTGTCCTCGAAGTCGCCGTAGAGATCCGCGTCGTCGACCTGGGCCACCTCGTCCTCGGCGGCGATCTGGGCGGCGGCGATCTCACTACGGATCTCCTCCGTCGACACCGCCGGCAGCAGCGGCTCGACCACCGCCATCAACTGTTCCTCGGCGACGACGGTCTCGGCCAGGGCGAGGGCGTGCTGTCGCTCGTACGGGCCGCAGACCACGGGTTCCCACTCCTCGGTGTCACCGAGCGGGCCGAAGGTGATGATCCACGGCAGGCCGAGCATCGGTGAGTCTTCCGGCAGGTCGAGTGTCACGAGAGCGCCCACGCGCTCATCATGGTCCCCCGGCGGGGCGGCGTGGGGCCGCTTCGGCGTGATTGTGGTGATCGACTCCGGCTTCCAGCGCGGCACGTACCAGATCCAGTGCCGCGTCCGCCGGCACGCCGAGCCGGGCCGCCTGCGCCGCGTAGTCGACCGCCGCCCGGTGCAGCCGGTCCCGCGCGTCGTCCCGGCCGGGCGCGACGAAGGTGCCGTGCCGGCCGCGCGTCTCCAGCAGGCCGGCCGCCTCCAGCTCCCGGTAGGCCCGGGCCACCGTGTTCACCGCCAGGTCGAGGTCCGCGGCGAGCCGCCGTACCGGAGGCAGCCGGGTGCCGACCGGCAGCCGCCCGTCCCCCACCTGGGCGGCGAGCTGCGCGCGCACCTGCTCGTACGGCGCCACCGACGAGCCCGGGTCGACCGTGAGTCGCACGGTTCCCCCCTTCCCGCCGGTCATCCGGCTCCACCCGGGGTGCCCGGGTCGGTGTCGACGTCCAGGTCGGCCGGCCGGGGCTTCTCCGCCAGGTCGACCACCCGGCCCCGGCGGCTGGTCGCCGCGAGCGCCGCGCCGAAGAGCACCAGCTGGTTCAGCAGGTACAGGTAGAGCAGCAGTCCGACCGCGCCGGCCACGACGGTGTACGCGGGGTTCCGCTCGGTGCGCACCACGTAGTAACGCCCGACCGTGTTGAGCAGCGTGATCCCGATCGCCACGAAGAGCACCACCGGGCGCAGCCGGGCCCGGCTCATCCGCAGCCGGGGCACCGCCACCAGCAGCAGGGTGGCGAGCACCGCGTTGACCAGCACGCTGAGCACCGCGCTGACCGTGGTCAGGCCGACCGAGCCGGTGCTGCGCAGCAGGAAACGCAGCAGCGACTCCAGGGTGTCCACCGCGGCCACCGAGAGGCCGAGCAGGACGAACACGACGAGCAGCACGCCGAGGTCGACCAGCCGCCGGATCACCAGATTGCCGGGCTGCTGGTTGAGCCCGAACATGAGGCGCTGCGAGGAGCGGATCGCCTCCACCCAGCCGATCCCGGTGAACACCAGGATGATCAGGCCGATGATGCCGACGGTGCCGCTGCTCTCGTTGATCTGCACCGGGTCCAGGAACGGCAGGTTCTCCCGCAGGAAACCGGCCGCCGCACCTCTGACCTCGGCGTTGCTCTCCAGGACCGCGCCGAACACCCAGTAGCCGACCAGCGCCAACGCGAAGACCGCGAAGAACCCGTAGTAGGCGATGGCCGCCGCCAGCCGGCCGCCCAGCACGTCGTTGTAGAGCACGCCGGCCCGCCACACGTGGTCGAAACCGGCGGAGCGGCGGCGCGCCACGCCGATCCGCCGTTCCATGCCCGCCTCGATGCGGCCCAACGCGTTCACGCCGTCATCCTCGCCGATTCCGACCCGGTGCGGGTCAGCCGCCGAGCCGGAAGTCCCGGCGCGGCTGCCACCGGGTGGCGCCGCTGTGCGAGAACAGGGTGAACGAGTCCACCTCGAACATCGCCGAGAAATCGGCCAGGTCCTCGTACGCCTTGTCCAGTGCCTCCGGTGCGACGTCCTGCGCCACCGTGACGTGCGGGTGGTACGGGAAGCGGGTCTCCCGGCGCAGCTCGGGCGCGGCGCTGATCGCGGCCGCCAGCAGCTCGCACTCGCTGATCCCGGCGGCGACCGTCACGAAGACCACCTGGGTCACCGGCCGGAAGGTGCCGGTGCCCCGCAGGTGCAGGGTGAACGGCAGGTGGGTGGCGGCGACCCGGCCCAGGTGCCGTTCCACCGCCGGCAGCGTGGACACCGGAATCTCGGTCGGCCCGAGCAGTGTCACGTGCGCCTGCACGGTCTGCGGGTCGCCCGCCTCGTAGCGGCGCCGGGTCAGGTAGCCGCCCCACGGCTCGGGGACGTCGACGGCGATGCCGATCTGGATGGTGTCGCCGGACGTCACCGCCGTCCCGTCCGCACCATCCACGCTGCCCGCCACACCCTTCGCCACCGACCCGCCACCCCCGCCCCGGTGCTATTCGCCGCGCACCGGCAGGAAGAAGCCCACCCGCTCGTACGCGGTGCGCAGCGTCGGACCGGCGACCGCGCGAGCCTTCTCGGCGCCGGCGGCGAGCAGCTTGTCCAACTGCGCCGGGTCGTCGAGGTAGGCGCGGGTGCGCTCCTGGACCGGGGTGACGAACTCCCGCACCACCTCGCCGAGGTCCTTCTTGAGGTCGCCGTAGCCCTTGCCGGCGTACGCGTTGACCAGGTCGTCGATGCTCCGCTCGGCGAGTGCCGAGTAGATCGTCAGCAGGTTGGAGACGCCGGGCTTGGTCTCGGTGTCGAAGACGATCTCGCGGCCGGTGTCGGTGACCGCCGAGCGGATCTTCTTGGCCGAGCGGGCCGGGTCCTCCAGCAGGTTCACGATGCCGGCCGGCGACGACGAGGACTTGGACATCTTGGCGGTCGGGTCCTGCAGGTCGGTGATCTTCGCGGTGTCCTTGACGATGTGCGGGGCGGGCACCGTGAAGGTCGCCCCGAACATCGTGTTGA
This sequence comes from Micromonospora endolithica, assembly GCF_003626595.1. Lineage (GTDB taxonomy): Bacteria > Actinomycetota > Actinomycetes > Mycobacteriales > Micromonosporaceae > Micromonospora > Micromonospora endolithica. The sequence goes on from NZ_RBAK01000008.1 coordinate 236,260, forward strand.
AGCGCTGCGCGAGGTCGCGGGACAGCTCCAGGTGCTGGCGCTGGTCCTCGCCGACCGGCACCGCGTTCGCCTGGTAGAGCAGGATGTCGGCGGCCTGGAGGATCGGGTAGGTGAACAGGCCCACGCTGGACCGCTCGTTGCCGTGCTTCTGCGACTTGTCCTTGAACTGCACCATCCGGCCGGCCTCGCCGAAGCCGGTGATGCAGGACAGGATCCAGGCGAGCTGGGCGTGCTCGGGCACCTGGGACTGCACGAACAGCGTGCAGCGCTCCGGGTCGAGACCGACGGCGAGCAGCTGCGCGGCGGCGGTCCGGGACCGCTGACGCAGCGACGCGGCATCGTGCCCGGCGGTGATCGCGTGCTGGTCGACGACGCAGTAGAAGGCGTCGTGGGTCTCCTGCAACGCCACCCAGTGCCGCACCGCGCCCAGGTAGTTGCCGAGGTGGAACGAGTCGGCCGTCGGCTGGATGCCGGAGAACGTACGGGGGCGGGCGGGCGCGTCGGACATGCCGGCAATTCTGTCAGCAACTCCCCCCGTACGTCATGACGGGCCGGCGGGTCGGGCGGAGCCGGCGGCGGCCGGCACGGTCGCCTCACGCCGTTGTTCCGGTGGCCGCCCGGCGGAGACCGCGAGCCGGGCCACCCGGCGGCCCTCCAGCTCCACCACGCGCAGCAGCCATCCGCCCGGCTCGGGCGGGTCGTCGCCGGACGGCTCGACGGTCACCGGCACCTCGTCGCCGGCCACCGGGAGCCGGCCCAGCGACGCCATCACGAAGCCGCCGACCGTCTCGTACGGGCCGGCCGGCAGCGGCACACCGGTGCGCTCGGCGAAGTCGGCGAGGTTGAGCCGGCCGTCGACCACCGCGGGCAGGCCGGCGTGCACCGGGTCGGGGGCGGTGTCGTACTCGTCGTGGATCTCCCCGATCAGCTCCTCGATCAGGTCCTCCAGCGTGACGATGCCGGCGGTGCCGCCGTACTCGTCGACGACGACCGCGAGGTGGTGGCGTTCCCGGCGCATCTCGCTGAGCGCGGCGAGCACCCGCTTGCTGCCGGGCAGCTGCTTGACCTCCCGGGTCAGCTCCCGGATGGTGGTGCACGGGTCCAGGTCGGGTCGCAGCAGCACGTCGCGCAGGTGCACGAACCCGACCACGTCGTCGTGGGTGCCGTCCACCACCGGGTAGCGGGTGTGTGTCTCCGCCCGGACCAGGCGTTCGGCCTCGGCGATGGTGCTGCCGGCGGCGAGGAACACGACCTCGGTGCGCGGCATCATCACCTCGCGGACCAGCTTCGCGCCCGCCTCCAGCACCTCGTCGATGATCCGGCGTTCCACCGGGTCCAGGACGGTGTTGGCGGCGACCAGGTCACGCAGCTCGTCCTCGCTGATCCGCTCCCGGCCGGCCGTCGGACTGGCCCCGAGCAGGTCGGTGACCAGGCGGGTCGCGCCGTCGGCGGCCCGGACCACGATCCGGGCGACGCCCCGGGCGAACGGACCCGGTGCGCGGCGGGGCTGCCCCCGCGACCGCCGCCGGGGCCCGGGACCACCCGCTTCCCGCATGACAAGGATGGTAGACAGCGCGCACCGTCCTCGGGCACTATGTTCGGCTCTGTTTAATCGTGAGAGTTTATGGTGGAATGGCGCCGGGGTGACGTAACGCGCCGCCACACCCCCGGCCTTAGGGTGATCACCACATGGTCGCGACGGAGGCGGCCAGGCAGGAGGAGACCGACGTGAAACTGCTCGTCACCGGTGGTGCCGGCTTCATCGGCAGCGTGGTGACCCGGATGCTGCTCGACGCCGGACACCAGGTCGTCGTCCTGGACGACCTGCGCACCGGTCACCGGCCGGCACTCGCTCCCGAGGCGACCCACGTCGAGGCCTCCATCCACGAAGCCGCCCGGGTCCTCACGCCGGACGCCGGCTTCGACGGCGTCCTGCACTTCGCCGCCCTGATCGCCGCCGGGGAGTCGATGGTCCGACCGGAGCTCTACTGGCACAACAACACCGTCGGCTCGCTCGCGCTGCTCGACGCGGTCCGCGCCGCCGGGGTGCCCCGGCTGGTCTTCTCCTCCACCGCCGCCGTCTACGGCAACCCCACCGAGCTGCCCATCCCGGAGACCGCGGTCAAGGCCCCCACCAACACGTACGGCGCCACCAAGCTCGCCGTCGACATGGCGCTCACCTCCGAGGCGATCGGGCACGGTCTGGCCGCCGTGTCCCTGCGCTACTTCAACGTGGCCGGCGCTCACCTCGACGGCGACATCGCGCTCGGCGAACGACACGACCCGGAGACCCACCTCATCCCCATCGCGCTGGAGGTGGCCGCCGGCCGGCGGGAGAAGCTTCAACTCTTCGGCGACGACTACCCCACCGTGGACGGCACCTGCGTCCGCGACTACATCCACGTCGCCGACCTGGCCCGCGCCCACCTGCTCGCCCTCGACGCCGCCACGCCCGGCCAGCACCGCATCTACAACCTGGGCAACGGCAACGGCTTCACCAACCGGCAGGTCGCCGACGTGGTCCGCGAGGTCACCGGCCACCCGGTCCCGGTCGAGGTGGCACCCCGCCGGGAGGGTGACCCGGCCGAGCTGGTCGCCTCGTCCCGGTTGGCCCGTGAGGAGCTGGGCTGGGTACCGCAGAAGCCGACCCTGCACGACATGGTCGGTGACGCCTGGGCGTTCTACCGCACCCACGTGCTGGCGGACCGGTGACCGGCCACCCCGCCGGTCGGGCGGCGACGGACGTCGCGGAGCGCGCCACCGCCGGCTTCCGTCAGGAGTACGCCGCCGAGCCCGCCGGCCGCTGGGCCGCTCCCGGCCGGGCCAATCTGATCGGCGAGCACACCGACTACAACGACGGGTTCGTGCTGCCCTTCGCGCTGTCCCTGCGGACCGTGGTCGCCGCCGCGCCGCAGCCCGGCCGGACGTGGACGGTCTGGTCGGAGCTGTCCGGCGAGACGGTCACCTTCGGCGCCGAGGACGTCACCGAGCCGGGCCGGGTAACCGACTGGGCCGCGTACGTGGCCGGGGTGGTGTGGGCGCTGCGCGACGCCGGGCACGACGTCGGAGGCGCCCGGCTGGCGATCGCCTCCGACGTGCCGCTGGGCTCCGGGCTGTCCTCCTCGGCCGCCCTGGAGGCGGCCGTGCTGGCCGCCCTGGTCGACCTCGGCGACCTCGACCTGCCGGTGGAGAAGCAGCCCCGACTCGCCCAACGGGCGGAGAACGTCTACGTCGGCGCACCGACCGGGATCATGGACCAGTCCGCGGTGATCCGCTGCCGGGAGGGGCACGCCCTCTTCCTCGACTGCCGGGACGAGTCGGTCGAGCAGATCCCCTTCGACCCGGCCGCCGCCGGGCTGACCGTGCTGGTCGTGGACAGCCGCGCCCCGCACCGGCACGCCGACGGCGAGTACGCGGCCCGCCGCCGCTCCTGCGAGCAGGCCGCCGCCCAGCTCGGCGTACCGGCCCTGCGGGACATCGACGTGACCGGCCTGGACGACGCGCTGGCCCGCCTCGACGACCCGGAGACCCGCCGCCGGGTCCGTCACGTGGTCACCGAGGACCAGCGCGTCCTGGACACGGTGGCGCTGCTGCGCGCCGGCCGGGTGCGCGAGATCGGCCCCCTGCTGACCGCCTCGCACGCCTCCATGCGCGACGACTTCGAGATCACCGTCCCGGAGATCGACACCGCGGTCGAGGCCGCGCTCGCCGCCGGCGCGCTCGGCGCCCGGATGACCGGCGGCGGCTTCGGCGGCTGCGTCCTCGCACTGGTCGAGGCCGACCGCGCGGACGCCGTCGCGGACGCGGTCACCGCCGCGTACGCCGAGCGCGGCTTCACCGCCCCCACCCACGTCACCGTCCAACCCGCCCCCGGCGCCACCCGCCTGCGGTGAAAGGAAGGGCCCCTTATTAACGCCTGGCGTAGAGGAAGGGCCCCCTTTTAACAACGCCACTCGCGGCGCGCGAGCGCGCACGGCGCGAGCGCGCACGCGGGCATGATCGTGCTGGAACATGGAAGTAGTGGCCTCGCATCGAGCGCGGGGCCACTACTTCATGGATCGAGCGTGATCATGGGGCGCGCACGGCACGGTACGGCGCACGCGGCACCCCCGCGACGGTCAGGCGGCTTCGACGATCATGCCGGCGCCGACCGTACGGTTGGTGGACTCGTCGATGATGACGAAGCCGCCCGTCGTGCGGTTGCGGCGGTACTCGTCGGCGAGTAGCGGGACGGTGGTGCGCAGCCGTACCCGGCCGATCTCGTTGAGCTTCAACTCGCCGGCCGACTCGTCGCGGTGCAGCGAGTTGATGTCCAGCCGGTAGTGCAGGGCACGCACGATCGTCCGCGCCGAGCGGGTGGTGTGCTTGATGGCGTACCGGCCGCCGACCTGCAACGGCCGCGTCTCGTCCATCCAGCAGACCATCGCCTCGATGTCCTGGGCGACGGTGGGGGCGTTGTTCGGACGGCAGATCAGGTCGCCCCGGGAGATGTCGATCTCGTCTTCCAGGCGTACCGTCACCGACATCGGCGGGAACGCCTCCGTGACCGGCCCGTCGGCGGTCTCCACCGCGGCGATCCGGCTGGTGAAGCCGGACGGCAGCACCATCACCTCGTCGCCCGGCTTGAGCACGCCGGAGGCGACCTGACCGGCGTAACCCCGGTAGTCGGTGACGGTGGTCGACTGCGGCCGGATCACGTACTGCACCGGGAACCGGACGTCGACCAGGTTCCGGTCGCTGGCGATGTGCACCCGCTCCAGATGGTGCAGCAGGGACGGCCCGTCGTACCAGGGCATGTTCTCCGAGCGGGAAACGATGTTGTCGCCCCGCAGCGCCGAGACCGGCACCACGGTCAGGTCCGGCGCGTCGAGCTTCGCGGCGAACGCGGTGAACTCGTCGGCGATCCGCTCGAAGACCTCCTGGGACCAGTCGACCAGGTCCATCTTGTTGACGCAGAGGACCAGGTGCGGCACCCGCAGCAGCGAGCAGAGGAACGCATGCCGGCGGGACTGCTCGACCAGCCCCTTGCGGGCGTCGACCAGGATCAGCGCCAGGTCGGCCGTGGACGCCCCGGTGACCATGTTCCGGGTGTACTGGGTGTGCCCCGGGGTGTCGGCGATGATGAACTTCCGCCGGGGGGTGGCGAAGTAGCGGTACGCCACGTCGATCGTGATGCCCTGCTCCCGCTCGGCCCGCAGGCCGTCGGTGAGCAGCGCCAGGTTGGTGTATTCGTCGCCACGGGCCGCGCTGACCGCCTCCACGGCGGCGAGCTGGTCGGTGAAGAGCGACTTGGTGTCGTAGAGCAGGCGGCCGATCAGGGTCGACTTGCCGTCGTCGACGCTGCCGGCGGTCGCGAAGCGCAGCAGGTCCATCGGCCGGGCCGGAGCCTCCGGCGGGAGGATCTCGGTGGTCATCAGAAGTAGCCCTCCCGCTTGCGGTCCTCCATGGCGGCCTCGCTGACCCGGTCGTCACCGCGGGTCGCGCCGCGCTCGGTGATCCGGGTGGCGGCGACCTCCTCGATGACCTTCTCGACCGTGTCCGCGTCGGAGCGGACGGCGGCCGTGCAGGAGGCGTCGCCGACCGTCCGGTAGCGCACCTGGGCCTTGAACCGTTCCTCGCCGGCCCGGGGGTGGAAGAACTCGTTGACCGCGTACAGCATTCCGTCGCGCTCGATCACCTCGCGCTCGTGCGCGTAGTAGATCGACGGCAGGGCGATCCGCTCCCGGGCGATGTAGTGCCACACGTCCAGCTCGGTCCAGTTCGACAGCGGGAACACCCGGATCGACTCGCCCGGGTGGTGCCGGCCGTTGTAGAGCGACCACAGCTCGGGCCGCTGGTTCTTCGGGTCCCACTGGCCGAACTCGTCGCGGAAGCTGAACACCCGCTCCTTGGCCCGGGCCTTCTCCTCGTCCCGCCGGGCGCCGCCGAAGAGCGCGTCGAAGCGGTGCTTCTCCACCGCGTCGAGCAGCACCGGCGTCTGGATCCGGTTGCGGGTGCCGTCCGCCGCCTCGCGGACCAGCCCGGCGGCCAGCGCCTCCGGGACGCTCGCCACGACCAGTTGCAGGCCCAGCTCGGCCACCCGCTGGTCCCGGTATTCCAGCACCTCGGGGAAGTTGTGCCCGGTGTCCACGTGCATCACCGGGAAGGGGATGTTCGCCGGGGCGAACGCCTTCTGGGCCAGCCGCAGCATCACGATCGAGTCCTTGCCGCCGGAGAAGAGCAGCACCGGCCGCTCCATCTCGGCGACCACCTCGCGCATCACGAAGATGCTCTCGGCCTCCAGCGCGTCGAGGTGCGACACCTGGTAGGCGGCGGGCGAGGTCATGACACCGGCTCGATTCGCAGGCTCATTTCCAGACCTTTCCGGTCGGGCATGTGAAGAACAGCGCTCAGGCTACCCGGAATGCTTCTGCAACGCCGCAAGCAACCGACTGGCGAGATCCTTGCGGCAGACCAGCAGATCCGGTAGACGCGGATCCGTCTCGTTGTATTTCAGCGCAGAACCGTCGATCCGGGAAGCGTGCAGTCCGGTGGCCGTCGCCACAGCCACCGGCGCCGCCGAGTCCCACTCGTACTGGCCGCCGGCGTGGATGTACGCGTCCACCTCGCCGGTGACCACCGCGGCGATCTTCGCGCCGGCCGACCCCATCGGCACCAGGTGCGCGCCCACGTCGTCGGCCAGGTCGGTCAGGAACGCCGGCGGTCGGCTCCGGCTCGCCGCCAGGCGGATCGTCCGTACGCCGCTGGCGGTCGCCGCCTCGACGGTCATCGGCGGGTACGCCGGCGGGTAGTCGGTCCCCAGCACCCGGTGCTGCGCCGGCAGGCCCACCGCCCCGGCGGTCAGCCCGTGCGGGCTCGGCGCGTTGCGCGCCCACAGCGCCACGTGCACCGCCCAGTCGGAGCGGCCCTCCTCGGAGAACTCCCGGGTGCCGTCCAGCGGGTCGATGATCCACACCCGGTCGGCACCCAGCCGGGACACCGATCCGGCCGCCCGCGACCCCTCGTCCTCCTCGGAGAGGACGGCGTCACCCGGCCGCCACGTCGCCAGCTCGGTCCGGATCAGGTCGTGCGAGGCCTGGTCACCCGCCGCCTTCAACGCCGCGGCGTCGGCGAACCCCATCTCGGTACGCAGATCGAGCAGCGCCTGCCCGGCCCGGGTCGCCAGCCAGCGGGCGAACGCCCCATCGATGGTCGGAGGACTGCCCATGCACCTGCTCCCGTCGCCAACTGAACGGCGCCACGCGCCAAGGGCGCAGACTACCGGCAGTCGGCCCGGTACCGACCCCCCGGGCCGACCGGATCCACCGCCCGGGACGGTTCAGGAGCCGTGGTACAGGTTCTGCGTGGGCTCCACGCCCCTGGTGACCACCGACTCCACCACATCCGCCGCCCGATCCACCAGGAACTCCAGTTCCTTGCGCTCCGCCGTGCCGAAATCCGACAGTACGTAGTCCGCCGGATCCTGTCGCCCCGGCGGCCGACCGATCCCGAACCTCACCCGCACGTACTCCTTCGTGCCCAGCGACTTCGTCATCGACCGCAGCCCGTTGTGGCCGCCCTCGCCGCCGCCGCACTTCACCCGCAGCTGCCCGTACGCGATGTCCAGCTCGTCGTGCACCGCGACGACCCGGCCCGAGGGCACCTTCCAGAACTGGGCCAGCCCGGCCACCGGCCCGCCCGAGAGGTTCATGTAGGTCAGCGGCTTCACCAGCACCAGTTTCGGCCCGCCGAAGCCGAGCCGGCCCTCGGCCACCTCCGCCACCGCACGCTTGTGCCGGCCGAAGGTGGCGCCGATCCGACGCGCCAGCAGGTCGGCCACCATGAACCCCACGTTGTGCCGGTTGTTGGCGTACTCCCGGCCCGGGTTGCCCAGGCCGACCACCAGCCACGGCCCCGTCTCGTCCGTCACCGCCCGTCCCCTCCGCTCTGCCCCGCGGACCCTCCGGCCCGTCCCTGGTCGTCACTCCCGGCGGGCCGGGGCCACCCCGCGGCCCACCGATACGCCGACAGGCGCCCCCGGAACCGGGGACGCCTGTCGCGAAACGCTGCGGACCGATCAGGCCTCGGTCTTCGCCTCGGTGTTCTCCTCGCCCGCGGCGGCCGGAGCGTCGGCGCCCTCGGAGCCCTCGGTCTCCTCGCCGACCTCGGCCTCGGCCTCCTCGGTGGCCGACTCGACCTCGGGCAGGGTGGCCTCGAGCTGCTCGGCGGTCGGCGCGGCGGTCACCGAGGCGACCGTCTGCTCCGAGTCGGCGGCCAGCTCGACACCGGCCGGCAGCTCCACGTCGGCGGCGGTGACCGTGGAACCGGCCTCCAGGCCCGCGATCGAGGCCTCCAGGTGGTCCGGGACCTTGGTGGCGTCGGCGGTGACCGACAGGGTGTCGTGGTCGTGCACGATCAGGGTGTCCCGCGCGGCCTCACCGGTCAGCTGGACCGGAACGTCGACGGTGACCTTCTCGCCCCGACGGACCAGGATCAGGTCCACGTGCTCGAAGGTGTCCTTGATCGGGTCACGCTGGATCGCCTTCGGCAGCGCCAGCGCCTGGGTGCCGTCACTGACCTCGATCGCGAAGAGCTGGTTCGCGCCGCCCTTGCGGATCGCGGCCGCGAACTCGCGGGCCGGGAGCGCGATGTGCTTGGGCTTCTCGCCGTGGCCGTAAAGCACGGCGGGCACCTTGCCGGCCCGGCGGGTACGGCGGGCACCACCCTTGCCGAACTCGGTGCGGGGCTCGGCGCTGATCTTTACCTCGGACACGGGGAAACTCCTGATGCTTTCGCTGCGGCGGCTTGTCGTCTGGCGGTGCTGGGGCGAGGGGCTCGCTGGGGCTCATGCGTTCTGAACGAATGCCCGGAGCACCGCGTCGATGACGGCGCCTCCGTGCGGTGCTTTTCAGCGGCCCGCCGGGCACCCTCGCCGTGGCAACCGCACCAGTCTACCCGAGCCGATTCCCGGGTCTCCGGCAGTACCCACCATCGCCGTTCGGCTTTACGGGTGGGGCGAAAACCGACGCCGGCCGGGGGCGCGTCACCCGCCCCCGGCCGTCGCCCCGCCCTCGGCTCGGACGGTGTCCCGTCCTCAGTTCAGGCAGTGTCCGTCCTCAGCTCAGGCCGCCGAAGAGCGTGGTCACCGACCCGTCGTCGAACACCTCGCGGATCACCCGGGCCAGCAGCGGCGCGATCGACAGCACGGTCAGCTTGTCCAACTGCTTCTCCGGCGGCAGCGGCAGCGTGTTGGTCACCACGACCTCGGTGATCGGGCTGTTCTTCAGCCGCTCGGTCGCCGGGTCGGACAGCAGCGCGTGGGTGGACGCCACGATGATCTCCGAAGCGCCGGACTCCTTGAGGATGTCGGCGGCCTTGGTGATCGTCCCACCGGTGTCGATCATGTCGTCGACGATCAGGCAGACCCGGCCCTCGACCTCACCGACCACCCGGTTGGCGACCACCTGGTTCGGCTTCAGCGGGTCCCGCGTCTTGTGGATGAACGCCAGCGGACAGCCGCCCAGCCGGTCCGTCCAGCGCTCGGCCACCCGCACCCGACCCGAGTCCGGCGCGACCACCGTCATCGGCCGGCCGGCGTACTTGTGCTCCACGTACTCGGCCAGGATGTCCATCGCGAACAGGTGGTCCACCGGCCCGTCGAAGAAACCCTGGATCTGCGCGGTGTGCAGGTCCACGGTGAGGATCCGGTTCGCGCCGGCCGTCTTCAACAGGTCCGCGATCAGCCGCGCCGAGATCGGCTCCCGGCCGCGGTGCTTCTTGTCCTGCCGGGCGTACGGGTAGAACGGCAGGACGACGGTGATCCGTTTGGCCGAACCGCGCTTCAACGCGTCGACCATGATCAGGGTCTCCATGACCCAGGTGTTGACGCCGTGCGTGACCGACTGCACCACGAAGGCGTCCGAACCACGTACCGAGTCCTTGAACCGTACGAAGATCTCGCCGTTGGCGAACTCGTACGCGTCGGCGGGAGTCGGCGCGACGCCGAGCACCTCACCGATCTCCTTGGCCAACTCCGGGAAACCACGCCCGGAGAAGAGCATCAGGCTCTTGCGGTTTTCGGCGACGATGCTGCCCATGGGCCCGTCTGCTCCCGTTGGTCGGTGGTACCCGGCACGGTGGTGGTGGGCCGGGGACTAGTCGGTTGCAGTATCCCTCGCGCCGGCCGTCGGGCCCACCGCCTCGGTGTCCCCGTGGATTGCCTCACCTTCACTTGCCGTCGACCCGGAATTCGGCGCACCCTCGGCGGTCCGGCGGGCCCGCTCGGCGGCCTCGGCGGCGGCGGTACCGGCCCGCCGCTTGAGCACCCAGCCCTCGATGTTGCGCTGCCGTGCCCGGGCCACGCCCATCGCGCCCGCCGGCACGTTCTCGTGAATCACCGAACCGGCGGCCGTGTACGCCCCGTCGCCCACTTCGACCGGCGCGACGAACATGTTGTCCGCGCCGGTCCGGGCGTGGCTGCCGATCACCGTCCGGTGCTTCTTGACACCGTCGTAGTTCACGAACACCGATGCCGCGCCGATGTTGCTCTGCTCGCCGATCGTCGCGTCGCCCACGTACGTCAGGTGCGGCACCTTCGAGCCGGCGCCGATCTCCGAGTTCTTCACCTCCACGAACGTGCCGACCTTCGCCTTCTCGGCCAGTCGCGCCGCCGGCCGCAGGTACGCGTACGGGCCGACGCTCGCGTTCGGGCCGACCTCCGCGCCCACCGCGTGGCTGCGTACGACGGTCGCGCCGGGCCCGACGATCGTGTCGACCAGCGTCACGTCCGGTCCGACCAGCGCGCCGGTGCCGACCACCGTGCCGCCGCGGAGCTGGGTGTTCTGGTCGACCACGGCGTCCCGGTCCAGTGCCACGGTGACGTCGATCCAGGTGGTGTCGGGGTCGAGCAGGCTCACCCCGGAGCGCATCCAGGCCTCGTTGACCCGGTCCCGCATCAGCCGGCGCAGCGCCGCCAGCTCCACCCGGTCGTTGCAGCCCAACGTCTCCACGTGGTCCGCCGCCACGTGCACGCCGACCGGCTCGCCGGCCGACCCCAGCAGGCCGAAGACGTCGGTCAGGTATTCCTCGCCCTGGTCGTTGTCGGTGGACAGCTTGCCCAGCGCGTCCCGCAGCCGGCTCACGTCGAACGCGTAGATCCCGGCGTTGATCTCCCGGATCGCCCGCTGCGCCTCGGTGGCGTCGCGCTGCTCGACGATCTGCTCCAGCCGGCCGTCGGCGTCCCGCACGATCCGGCCCAGGCCGGTCGGGTCGGGCACCTCGGCCGCCAGCACGGTCGCCGCCGAGCCGGCGGACTCGTGAGCCCGCACCAGCGCGGCCACCGTCTCCGGGCGCAGCAGCGGCACGTCGCCGTTGAGCACCACCAGCGTGCCGCTCGCGTCCGGCACCGCGTCCAGCGCGATGCGGACCGCGTGGCCGGTGCCGAGCTGCTCGGCCTGGAGCACCGGCGTGGCATCGGGGGCGATCTCGGCGAGGTGGCTCCGCACCTGGTCGGCGCCGTGGCCGACCACGACCACCGTGCGGTCCGCGGCCAGCGGCGCGGCGGCGGTCAGCACGTGACCGACGAGGGTACGACCGAGCAGGGGGTGCAGCACCTTGGGCAGGGCCGACTTCATCCGCTTGCCCTCACCGGCGGCGAGCACGACAACGGTGCGGAGGTGGGGCTGGGACACGACGTGGGCTCCCGTCGGGACGGCGACAGTCTCGCGGCCATGCTAACCACGCAACTGGTCACACCGGTCCGTACCCCACGAAGCAAGTCGGACATTTGGCGCAGCTCGGCCGCCAGGGTTCGAACCTGAAATACGGGTACCAAAGACCCGGGTGTTGCCAATTACACCACGGCCGAAGGATCGTCAACAGCTTAGCGCCTACCCGCCGACACGACGAAGCCCATTGACCGCCGCCCCATCGAGGCAGCGCGGGAAAGCGGAGCCTCGGCCGGGAGGTTACCTGGCAGTATGGCCGGGTGACCGGCAAGATCCCACGACAGGGCGTCCCCGCGCCCCGGCAGGGTGGCGACATGGTGGACGGAACCGGCGACCAGAGCACGCCCCGCCGACGGCGGACGGTCGCGGCGGCGGCCAAGCCCTCCCGCGTACGCATGTCCGCCACGCAGCGTCGGGAGCAGCTGATCTCGATCGCCCGGCAGATCTTCGCCGAGCGCGGCTTCGACGCGACCTCGATCGAGGAGGTGGCGGCCCGCGCCAAGGTGTCCAAGCCGGTGGTGTACGAACACTTCGGCGGCAAGGAGGGCCTGTACGCGGTCGTGGTCGACCGGGAGGTCCGCAGCCTGCTGGACCGGGTCACCACCGCGTTGACCGCCGGACATCCCCGCGAGCTGCTGGAGCAGGCCGCGCTGACCCTGCTGACCTACATCGAGGAGGAGACCAGCGGTTTCCGGGTGTTGGTGCGCGAGTCGCCGCTGATGTCGGCGACGGGCAACTTCAGCAGCGTGATGAACGACGTGGCGCACCAGGTGGAGCACATCCTGGGCGCCGAGTTCTCCAGCCGGGGGTACGACCCGAAACTGGCGGAGCTGTACTCGCAGGCGCTGGTGGGGATGGTGGCGTTGACCGGCCGGTGGTGGCTGGAGGTCCGCAAGCCGCGCAAGGAGACGGTCGCGGCGCACCTGGTCAACCTGGCCTGGAACGGTTTGTCGCACCTGGAGGCGAAGCCGGGCCTGATCACCGTCCGGGGGCGGTGACCCTCAGCGGGCGGACGACTCGTTGACCGGGTGGTTGCGGTGCATTCGCTGGGCCTCCGCGTCCTCCTCGGGGCCGACCTTGTCGTACAGGCCGGTGCCGAGCAGGATCAGCCCGAAGAGCATCGAGACGATGACGGTCGACATCGAGAAGTTGAGGAAGTTCGCCGAGGTCTGGAGCACGGACATCATCAGGATGCTGGTGACCAGGAAGACGACGCCGGCGGTCAGGTTCATGTAGTGACCGAGGTTGCCCCGGCGGGACGCACCGATGATCAGGACCGCCCCGAAGATCACCGAGGCGAGGGAGAACGCGAGGTTGGTGCGCAGCCCGAGCACCCAGTTGCCGTCCCGGTCGAAGAGCGGGTCACCCAGGGTCTGCGCGGTGCCCCAGACGCCGAACACCAGGATGTAGAGGCCGATGCCGCCGGCGAGGACCCGGTAGATCGGCCGCGCCGGATGGTTGACCGGAAAGTGCGCCATGACGCCTCCGCCCGAGTGATAACAATCGAGAGGATTGTCCCTCGGGAACGGGAGCGGTGTCGGTCGAATGGCCGGAGCCCGACCCGCGGGACGGGTCGGGCTCCGGGAGGAATCGGAGGGGCGGACGGACTCAGAGCACCAGGCGGGCCTTCTCCCAGGCCTCCCGCTCGTCGTCCGTGCCGACCTTGCCGTACATGCCGACCATCAGCAGGACCAGGCCGATCACCATCAGCACGATCACGGTGACCACACTGAAGTTGAAGATGTTCGCCTCGGTGCGGATGAAGGCCAGGCCGGCCAGGCTGACCGCCATCACGACGTACGCCAGCCACTGGTTGATCAGCACGTCGAGGTTGCGCCCGATCACCGTGCCGGCGAGGATCGCGCCGCCGAGCAGGATGCTGAGCAGCGAGAAGCCGAGGTTCGTGCCCTGGCCGAGGACCCGGGTGTCGTCCTGGGCGAAGAGGTCGCCGCCGGCGCTCGCGATGATGCCGAGCGCCCCGAAGGCCACCAGGTACAGACCGGTCAGCCCGCCGATCGCCCGGAAGATCGGCCGCGCGGGGTGGTTGACGGGGGTGTGCGCCATGTCTGAATCTCCAACGCCGTTCGGGTGAGGGTCGCGCTCGATTGTCCCGCACGTCGAGGTGTGACGCCGCACACGGCCCCCCGCGCGTGGCGGGTGACCCGGTCAGACCGGCGGAACCTCCTCGGCGAGGGTCAGCCAGGTCTCCTCGGTCCGCTCCCGCTCGGCGCGTACCTCCTTGAGCTGTGCGTCGAGGTCGGCGACCTTCGCGTAGTCGGTGGCGTGCGTGGCCAGTTGGTCGAGCAGCGTCGCCTCCCGCTGCTCCAGCTTGCCGATCTGGCGTTCCAGCCGGGTCAGCTCCTTGCGGGCCTGCCGGGCCTCGGCGGCGGACATGCCGCCGGCGGCGGGGGTTTCTCCGGTGGCGGCCGGTGTCGCGGACGCCGCCGCCGGGCCGAGCCGGCCGGCGGCGCGGGCCAGGTACTCGTCGACGCCGCCGGGCAGGTGCACCAGCCGGCCGTCGCCGAACATGCCGAACACCGCGTCGGCGACCCGCTCGATCAGGTAACGGTCGTGGCTGGCCACGATGATCGTGCCCGGCCAGGAGTCGAGCAGGTCCTCCAGCGAGGCGAGGGTGTCGGTGTCCAGGTCGTTGGTGGGCTCGTCGAACAGGAGCACGTTCGGCTCGGTGGCCAGCAGCCGGAGCATCTGGAGTCGACGCCGCTCGCCGCCGGACAGGTCGCCGACGGGAGTCCAGAGCCGCCGGTCGTCGAAGCCGAAGATCTCGGCGAGCTGGGACGCGGAGATCTCCCGGTCGCCCAGTTGGACCCGGCGGGCCACCTCCTCGACGGCCTCCAGCACCCGCAGGTGCCCGGGGAGTTCGGCCAGTTCCTGGGAGAGGAACGCGGGCCGGACCGTGGAGCCGACGGCGAACCGGCCGCCGTCCGGGCGGGTGACACCGGCGAGCATCCGGAGCAGGGTGGTCTTGCCGGCACCGTTCGCGCCGAGGATGGCGATCCGGTCGCCGGGCCCGACCTGCCAGGTGGTGTCGTCGAGGATGGTCTTCGGGCCGGCGTGCAGGCGGACGTGCTCCAGGTCGTACACCTGCTTGCCGAGCCGGGCGGTGGCCAGCCGTTGCAGCGACATGGTGTCACGCGGCGGCGGCACGTCCGCGATGAGCGCGTTCGCCGCGTCGATGCGGAACTGCGGCTTGGACGTCCGGGCCGGCGGACCGCGCCGCAGCCAGGCGATCTCCTTGCGGAGCAGGTTCTGCCGGCGGGCCTCGGTGGCGGCAGCGACGCGTTCCCGCTCCACCCGGGCCAGGGTCCAGGCGGCGAAGCCGCCCTCGTACGCGCGGACGGTCTGGTCGGCGACCTCCCACGTGGTGGTGCAGACCGCGTCGAGGAACCACCGGTCGTGGGTGACCACGACGAGCGCGCCCTTGCGGCCGAGGAGGTGCTTCGCCAGCCAGTCGACGCCGCCGACGTCGAGGTGGTTGGTGGGCTCGTCGAGAATCAGCAGATCGGACTCGCGGACCAGCAGCGCGGCGAGGGCGACCCGGCGGCGCTCGCCCCCGGACATCGGGCCGACGGGCTGGTCCAGCCCGAGGTAGGGCATGCCAAGGCCGTCGAGGATCGCCCGGACGCCGGCGTCGCCGGCCCACTCGTGCTCGGCGCCCATGCTCTCGGCCAGCCACTCGGTGCCGAGGACGACGTCGCGGACGGTGGCGTCCGGGGAGAGGTGCAGGGTCTGCGGGAGCCAGGCGACCCGCAGGTCACGGCGGTGGGTGACGCGGCCGTCGTCCGGGTCCTCGCCGCGGGTCAGCAGCCGCAGCAGGGTGGACTTCCCCGCGCCGTTGAGGCCGACCACGCCGACCCGGTCGGCGTCGTCCAGCCCCAGCGAGACGTCGGTGAGCAGCGGCCCGGCGGCGCCGTAGCCCTTGGACACCCGGTCCAGGTTGACGATGTTGGCCACCGCACACCTCCCATGATCAAGGCGTCCCGGTGCCGGCAGCACCTGAGGACGCCTGGCCCCCAGCGTACGCGCCCACCCGCCCCACCCCGCCCACCCCGCCCCCACGAGGTTGATCAAGGGGTTGCCGTGTCGACACGCCGACAGATGACCGGTCAACCCCTGATCAACGGGGTTGGTGGGGGGTGGGGGGTCAGACGACGCGGGCGCCGGGGACCGGGCCGTGGGCCACCCGGGCGTCCCGGCAGACGCCGGCGGTGTCCAGCTCGGCGGCGATCCGGGCGGCGTCGGCCTGGTCGAGGGCCAGGAAGACGCAGGTCGGTCCCGAGCCCGAGACGATGCCGGCCAGCGCGCCGGCGGCCTCGCCGGCCTTGAGGGTGGCCGCCAGCGACGGGCGCATGGCGAGGGCGGCGTCCTGGAGGTCGTTGCCCAGGGCGGCGGCGAGAACCCGCGGATCCCGCTGGCGCAGCGCGGCGAAGAGCGCGTCGGTGCTGCCCAGCGGCTCACCGGCGGCGCCGGCCGCGCGCAGCCGATCCAGTTCGGCGTACGCCGCCGGGGTGGAGAGCCCGCCGTCGGCGAGCGCCACCACCCAGTGCCAGGAGGTGGGCCGGGCCAGCACCGGACTGACCGCCTCGCCCCGGCCGGTTCCCAACGCCGTACCGCCGTGGATCAGGAACGGCACGTCCGAGCCCAGGTCGGCGGCGATCCCGGCCAGCTCGTCGCGGGACAGCCCGGTGCCCCACAGGGTGTCGCAGGCGACCAGCGCGGCGGCGGCGTCGGCACTGCCGCCGGCCAGTCCGCCGGCGAGCGGGATCTGCTTGCGCAGGTGCAGGCGGGCGTGCGGGAGGACGCCCGCGTAACCGGCCAGGGCGTGGGCGGCCCGGATCACCAGGTTGGAGTCGTCGAGGGCCAGCTCGCCGGCGCCCTCGCCCTCCATGGTCAGGGTGAGCGTGTCGCCCCGCCGGGCGGTCAGCTCGTCGTGGATCGAGATCGCGTGGTAGACGGTGTTCAGCTCGTGGTAGCCGTCGCGGCGCAACGGCCCCACCCCGAGATGCAGGTTGACCTTGGCCGGCACCCGGACCTTGACCGGTCCGCTGGCCCCGCGCCGCCGCGGGTCGTCCTCGTCGTCCGGTCGCCACGCCTCGGTCACGGAGCGACGTCCCGGTGGCGTGGACGGATGTCGAACGGCTCGGTCACGATCAGCTCCTCGGCGTCTGCGGGCGGCTCGTGCCGGCCCTCGACCAGGTCGTACGCGTACACCTGCGGGGCCCTGCGCGGGCACGGCGCACAGCCTATCCGGCGGCGGGTGCGGCGGCCGGAGCCGACGCGGCGATGGCGGCGAACTGCTCGACGGTCAGCGACTCCCCCCGGGCGCCGGGGTCGACGCCGGCCGCGGTGAGGGCGGTCGCCGCCCGGTCCGCGCCGCCGGCCCAGCCGGCCAGCGCGGCGCGCAGCGTCTTGCGTCGCTGCGCGAAGGCCGCGTCCACCACGGCGAAGACCCGCTGCCGGGGTACGTCGGGACGGGGCGGCTCCCGGCGGGTGAAGGCGACCAGGCCGGAGTCGACGTTGGGTACCGGCCAGAAAACGTTGGGCGGCACCCGGCCGGCGGCGCGGGCGTGGGAGTACCAGGCGAGCTTCACCGACGGGATGCCGTACACCTTGGAGCCGGGACCGGCGACCAGCCGGTCGGCGACCTCCTTCTGCACCATCACCAGGCCGTGCCGCAGGGTGGGCAGCTCGGCGAGCAGGTGCAGGACCACCGGGACCGCGACGTTGTAGGGCAGGTTCGCCACCAGCGCCGTCGGTGCCGGGCCGGCCAGGTCGGCGGCGGTCACCCGCAGCGCGTCGGCCCGGTGCACGGTGAGCCGGGCGGCGTCCGAGCCGGTGTGCCGGGCCGCGGTCTCCGGCAGGGCGCCGGCCAGGGTCGGGTCGATCTCGACGGCGTGCACGTGGGCGGCGACCGGGAGCAGGCCCAGGGTGAGCGACCCCAGCCCGGGGCCAACCTCCAGCGCCACGTCGTCCGGGGTGAGCCCGGCGGCGGCGACGATGCGGCGCACCGTGTTCGGGTCGTGCACGAAGTTCTGGCCGAGCTTCTTGGTGGGCGTCACGCCGAGGCGGGCGGCGAGGTCCCGGATCTCCGCCGGGCCGAGGAGACCGGTCACACCCGGTAGCGTATGCGGCTCGGGTGCGGTGTTAGGAAGGGCCCCTTGTACAACACGAGGCGTTAATAAGGGGCCCTTCCTTTCACCAGGGGCCGAACGCGCGGTCACCGTTGGTGGAGATGGCGGCGCAGAGGGTGTCCAGGTCGGTGCCGGTGGTGGCGGCCAGCGACCGTACGGTCAGCGGGATCAGGTACGACGCGTTGGGCCGGCCGCGGTGCGGCATCGGGGTGAGGTAGGGCGCGTCGGTCTCCACCAGTAGTTGCTCCGGCGGGGTCAGGGCGGCGGCCTCGCGCAGGGCGGTGGCGCTGCCGAAGGTGACGGTGCCGGCGAAGCTGAGCAGGTATCCCCGGCGCACGCACTCGGCGGCGAACTCGGCGTCGCCGGAGAAGCAGTGCAGCACCACGGTGTCCGGCGCGCCCTCGTCGTCGAGGATGCGCAGCACGTCGGCGTGCGCGTCCCGGTCGTGGATCACCAGGGTCTTGCCGTACCGCTTGGCGATGTCGATGTGCGCCCGGAAGCTCTCCTCCTGCGCGGCCCGCCCCTGGTCGCCGGTCCGGAAGAAGTCCATCCCGGTCTCGCCGATCCCGCGGACCCGGTCGCCGGCGGCGAGCGCCTCGATCTCGCGCAGCGCCTCGTCCAGGTCGGACAGTCGGGGTGCCTCGTTGGGGTGCAGTGCGACGGTCGCTACCACCGCCGGGTACGTCGCGGCGACGGTGGCGCCCCAGCGGGAGGAGTCGACGTCCACGCCGACCTGGACCAGCCGGTCCACGCCCACCCGGGCGGCCACCTCGATCGCCGCCGCCACCGGGTCGTCGGCGGGACCGCCGCCGGGCACGCCGGCCTCGCTGACCGTGATGTCGAGGTGGGTGTGGCTGTCCAGCACGGGACGGGGCAGCGCCTCCGGGGCGGGCGGGAACTCGCCGGCCCGGCGGGCGGCGCGCTGCTTGCGGGTCTCGTTCGGCTCGCTCATCGCGGCAAGCATCACACACCGAGCGTGTCCATCCGGCGGCCACTCGACGTTCACCCGCGCTACGTCGCACCCGCCTAGCCTCGCCGCAATGAGCGTCACCCCCCGGACCGGCGGGTCCGCCGACGAGCGGACCGGGTTGCACGTGGCCTACGGCGGTGCGGTGTACCCGGCCGAGGAGATCGCCCGCGGTTCGGCGTACGAGCTGTTCAGCGCGGACGAGGTGGCCGGCTTCGAATGGGCGCCCCGGCCCGGCGGCGCGTTGCCCTGGCGCCGGTTCGCGCATGTCACCGAGGTCAGCGCCGTACACGGGGCGGGCGAACCGGCCGAGGAGCCGGACACCCCGCTACTGGTGCCGCTGCACCGGGAGCGCGGCTGGCGGGACGTGCACCAGCTCGCCCAGCAGCCCACGGCGGCGGGAGATCCGCTGCTCGGCGCGGTCCGCGCCTCGGCGACGATCCGGCGGGGCACCCGGATGGTGAAGGTGCTCTCCGCCCGGCAACTCGCCGGCTACGTTCGGGGGTGGCTGCCGCACGGCTTCTGCTACCGCGAGCACGACGTGGCGCACCTGCGTACGCCGGCGACGACGGCGGTGCTGCGCGGCGACGGCGCGGGGGCCCGCGACGGCTCCGAGGTGACGTACGCGCTGCGCTGGCGGGCCGCCGACCCGACCGACTACGACGTGCCGGCCGGCCCGGAGTACGCCGGACTGACCCGGCTGGCACCCCGCGACCGGCTCGGCGCGGCGGTGCTGGGCACCGGTTTCGTGCCGAGCAACAGCCAGCTGATCCCCGAGTTCGTCACCCGCGATTTCGCGGACCTGCCGATGCCGGCGAACGCCACCCTGCTCGCGTACCCGGCCGAGGGGACCGAGGTGGTGTTGTACACCTACCAGGCGGAGCAGCGCGGCTGGCTGCGGATGGTGGGCCCGCAGTGGCGGCACCTGCTGGCGGCGGTGCCGGGGCTCTCCCCGGACCAGGAGTACGTGCCGACCGGGGAGGCGCCGCGCGCGACCCAGCTGGTCGGCGGCTACGCCGGCGGTGAGTACGAGGCGGTGGCGGACCTGCCGGGCGGTTTCCGGGTACTGGCGATGACCCGGGCGGCCCGGTACCCGGTCGACTCGGCCGTCCGTCGACTGCGGTACGCGCGGTGGCGGGGGGTGTCCTGCCTGGTACTCCGGGAGGAGGCCGGCTGGCTGCGGCTGCGGCTGTGCCGGCCGGATCCGGATTCGGTGGCCGAAACCGGGGCACAGTGTCAGGAACGGGGTGTCTACGAGGCCTGGGCGCCGGGCGCCGAGGTGGTCGACGACCGGGTGGTGGACCACCCGTACGACCTCTGACATCGGGCTACCGGGCCGCGCATACCGCCAGGTGCCCCGGGAAAGCGTCGTGCGACCGGAACATGGAGTCCGAGCTCAGGAGTGACGCATGCCTTTCATCACCGTGGGGACGGAGAACTCCGCGCCGATCGACCTCTACTACGAGGACCACGGGTCCGGCCAGCCGATCGTGCTGATCCACGGTTTCCCGTTCAACGGGGCGACCTGGGAGAAGCAGACGAGGGCACTGCTGAACGCCGGTTACCGGGTCATCACGTACGACCGGCGCGGCTACGGCAATTCGGCGCAGCCGACGTTCGGGTACGACTACGACACGTTCGCGGCCGATCTGGACGTGCTGATGACCGAACTGGACCTGCGGGATGTCGTCCTGGTTGGCCACTCGATGGGCACCGGTGAGGTGACCCGCTACCTCGGCGCGTACGGCTCGGACCGGGTGCAGCGGGCGGTCATGCTGGCACCGCTGGCGCCGATGCTGGGGAAGGCCCCGGACAACCCCGAGGGCGTCGAGAAGAGCCTCTTCGAGGGCTTCCAGAAGGCCATCATCGAGGACCGGTTCGCCTATCTGACCCAGTTCTGCGACGCGTTCTTCAACTACTCGGAGAACAAGGGCAAGCTGGTCAGCGAGGAAGCGTTCCGGGGGCACTGGGAGATCGGGGCCCGCGCCTCGGCCAAGGGCACCCACGACTCGGTGGACGCCTGGCAGGAGGACTTCCGCCCGGACGTGGCCCGGATCGACGTGCCGGTGCTGATCGTGCAGGGCGACAAGGACAACGTGCTGCCGTACCCGAAGACGGGTGCCCGGCTGGCGCCGATGCTGCCCGGCAGCCAACTGATCACCTTGAAGGGCGCCCCGCACGGCACGCCGTGGACGAACGCCGACGAGGTGAACAAGGCGATCCTGGAGTTCATCGGCTCGCCCGCGATGGCCCGCGCCTGACGCACCGCCGTACCGTCGGGGTCCGGGGGGCTGTCGCCCCCCGGACCCCGGCGTGCCGACGGTCAGCCGGTGAGGCGGGCCAGTTCCTCGTCGACGATGGACGGGTCGAGCTTGCGGAAGACCGGCTTCGGCGCGGCGAGGGGTCGACCGGCCTCCACCGGCACCGACTCCCAGCGCGCGCCGACGGTGTAGTCGCCGGTGAGCACCGGGTAGGCCGGGCCGCCGTCGAGGTCGTCGACCTGCTGGATCTGCGGCATCGGAGCGTGCACGCCGGTGCCGCCGAGCAGCTCGTGCACCTTCTGCGCGGAGTGTGGCAGGAACGGGGTCAGCAGCGTGTTGGCGTCGCTGACCACCTGGAGGGCGACGTGCAGGATGGTGCCCATCCGGGGCTTGTCCGCCTCGTCCTTGAGCTTCCACGGCGCCTGCTCGGACAGGTAGCGGTTGGCCTCGGCGACGACCTTCATCGCCTCGCCGATGGCCTGCTTCTGCCGGTGCCGGGCGATCAGGTCGCCGACGGTGGCGAACCCGGCGCGGGCGACCGCGAGCAGCGCCTCGTCGGCCTCGGTGAGACCGGCCGGGTCGATCTCCGGGATCGCGCCGAAGTTCTTCGCCGCCATCGAGATCGACCGGTTGACCAGGTTGCCCCAGCCGGCGACCAGCTCGTCGTTGTTGCGGCGGAGGAACTCCGCCCAGGTGAAGTCGGTGTCGTTGTTCTCCGGACCGGCGACGGCGATGAAGTAGCGCAGCGCGTCGGCGTCGTACCGCTCCAGGAAGTCGCGGACGTAGATGACGACCCGGCGGGACGAGGAGAACTTGCGGCCCTCCATGGTCAGGAACTCGCTGGAGACCACCTCGGTGGGCAGGTTGAGCCGGCCGAGCCGGCCCGGCTCGCCGTCCTTGGCGCCCTCGCCGGAGTAGCCGGCGAGCAGCGCCGGCCAGATCACCGAGTGGAAGACGATGTTGTCCTTGCCCATGAAGTAGTAGGCCCGGGAGTCCTTCCCCTCGCCGTCGGTGGACCACCACTTCCGCCACGCCTCGGGGTCTCCGCTGCGGCGGGCCCACTCGACGGAGGCGGACAGGTAGCCGATCACCGCGTCGAACCACACGTAGATGCGCTTGTCGCCGCGCTCCCGCCAGCCGTCCAGCGGGATCGGCACGCCCCACTCCAGGTCGCGGGTGATCGCCCGGGGCTGGAGGTCGTCGAGCAGGTTCCTGGAGAACCGCAGCACGTTGGGTCGCCAGCCCTCCCGGCCGTCCAGCCAGCGCCGCAGCACGTCGGCCAGCGCCGGCAGGTCGAGGAAGAAGTGCTCGGTCTCGACGAACTTCGGTGTCTCCCCGTTGATCTTCGACTTTGGGTTGATCAGGTCGACCGGGTCGAGCTGGTTGCCGCAGTTGTCGCACTGGTCGCCGCGCGCGCTGTCGTAGCCGCAGATCGGGCAGGTGCCCTCGATATAGCGGTCGGGCAGCGTCCGGCCGGTGGACGGGGAGATCGCGCCCATCGTCGTCTTCGGCACGATGTAGCCGTTGCGGTACATCCCCTCGAACAGCTCCTGCACCACCGCGTAGTGGTTTCCGGTGGTGGTGCGGGTGAACAGGTCGTAGGACAGGCCGAGCCCGTGCAGGTCCTCCACGATCACCCGGTTGTAGCGGTCGGCCAGCTCGCGCGGGCTGACCCCCTCGGCGTCGGCCTGCACCTGGATCGGCGTGCCGTGCTCGTCGGTGCCGGAGACCATGAGCACGTCGTGACCGGCCATCCGCATGTACCGGGCGAAGACGTCGGAGGGAACGCCGAAGCCGGAGACGTGGCCGATGTGGCGCGGGCCGTTGGCGTAGGGCCAGGCTACCGCCGCGAGAACGTGACTCATGACCAGCAAGCCTAGTGACCCGCCGGGGACGGCCGCGAACCAATAGGCCGGCCGGGCCGCCGGGTCGGGTCCACCCGGGTCGCCGTTGGTCCGGTTTGTCGCCGACACGCGGTCCGCCTGCCCGCCGACGGTCGCGCAGCGGTGTGCAATGGTCACCGTGAGTGGCAGACGAACGGCACGGGACCATGACGAGCGTCCCTCCGGGCCGCCGGCGGGCGGACGTCGGGACCCCGTCGGACCGCCGGTCCGGGGTGGCGGCACGGCGCCACTACCCCGGCCGGTCCCGGCGGCACCGCCGGAATCGCCGGTCGACCCGCAACCCGGCGTCGAGGTCGAGCCGACCACCGGGGCACCGGCCGACGCGCTGCCGCGCCGCGTCCCGCTGCGCCGGCACCGCCGTGGGCGAGCCGCCGGCGGGGGTACGCACGCCGACGCCGACGACGCGCCCTGGGCCCCGATCGAGCAGGTCCACTGGGACGGTACGCCGGTCCGCGAGGAGCCCCCGGTCGACCACCTGCTGGTCCGGGTCCTGCGGTGGCGACCGGCCCGACCGACCCGCCGGCCGCATCCCCCGGACCCGCTGCCGGGGCTGGCCGCACTGGTGGGGCTGAGCCTGGCGGCGGCCTTCTTCGCGTGGGTCAGCGCGGCGCCGTTCTGGCTGGCGGTCGGGCACGGCACATCCGGGCGGGTGGCCGTCTACCAGTGCACCGGCAGCGGGCTCGACCAACGCTGCCGGGGCAACTTCGCCGCCGACACGCAGGGGTGGACCGCGCACGGTGTGACGATCAGCGGCCTGTCCGGGGACCGGGCTGAGCCGGGCGCCCTGGTCCCGGCCCGGATGACCGGGCCGGAGGGCGGCACCGCGTACGTGGACACCGGCGCGGCCGGTCACCTGCGCTGGCTGCTCGGCCTGGTGGCGGTGCTCGGCTGCGGGGTGGGCATCGTCCGGTGGACCGGTGCCGCCCGGCTCGCCGACCCGCGGGCCCGCCGCTGGGCGGTCGCCGCCGGGTTGGCCGGGCCGCTGCTGATCACCGCAGGCTTCCTCACCGCCGCCTGGTGAGTAAGGAAGGGCCCCCTATTAACGCCTCGCGCATAGGAAGGGCCCCTTATTAACGCCGGACATCTGGTTCTGCGGATCTGCGCAAACGAATGGCCCGCTCAGGGGCGCGGTGTGTGACTCGTGGGGGCACCCGACGCAGGACAGACGGAGCTTCACACGGAGCACCGGTGTTGTGGATCTTGTGGTCCGACGCCGCCACCGCCCCGTGAACCGCCCGTCCGGTGTTAACAAGGGGCCCTTCCTCTACGCGAGGCGTTAATAGGGGGCCCTTCCTTACACCTCAGCGGTGGACGACGGTGTAGACGTCGCGGCGGCGCAGCCCGTACCCGGTGGCGACATCGGTGATCGCGTCCCGCCGGGACATCCCGGCCGCCTCCCGGTCGGCGACCGCCGCGCGCAGCGTGTCGTCGTCCGGCCGCTCGGCCGGCGTCTCCGGGGCGCCCGCCACCACCAGGGTGATCTCCCCGCGCGGCTCCTGCTCGGCGGCCCAGTCGGCCAGTTCGCCGAGCGGCCGGCGGACCACCTCCTCGTAGGTCTTGGTCAGTTCCCGGCAGAGCGCGGCGGGCCGGTCCGAGCCGAACACGGCGGCCAGGTCGGCGAGCGCGCCGGTGATGCGGTGCGGCGCCTCGAAGAGCACCAGCGTGCGCTCCTCGGCGGCGAGAGCGCGCAACCGGGAACGGCGACCGCTCGGGCTGCGGGGCAGGAAGCCCTCGAAGCAGAACCGGTCGCTGGGCAGCCCGGACAGCGCCAGCGCGGTGGTCACCGCGCTCGGGCCGGGCGCGGCGGTGACCGGCACCCCGGCGTCCAGCGCACCCCGGACCAGCCGGTAGCCGGGGTCGGACACGCTCGGCATGCCGCCGTCGGTGACCAGGGCGACCACGTAGCCGGCGAGGAGCGCCTCGACCAGTTCCGGCGTACGCCGCTCCTCGTTGCCCTCGAAGTAGGAGACGATCCGGCCCTCGACGGTCACGTCCAGGTCCCGGGCCAGCCGGGTGAGCCGCCGGGTGTCCTCGGCGGCGACCACGTCGGCGCTGGCGAGCACCGTACGCAGCCGCGCCGAGGCGTCGGCGGGGTTACCGAGCGGCGCGCCCAGCAGGATCAGGCGCCCGGTGTCGGACATTTCACCCACGAGTTGGTGCTCCTTCATCGACGTTGGTCCGCATTCGGGGACGACGGGCGCCACCGACCACCTTCGCAGCCTACGATCGCCAGGTGACCCAGGCGTCGACAGCGCACACCGACGGCCGGACCGGACCTGAACCACAGTCCGAGCCCGGCGACCACGATCCGCGGCAGCCCACCGTGACGGTCTCCGGTGACCCCGTGGACGAGTCCGCGTCATCCGACGGCGGGCTGCCCGGCGTCGTCCGGCGGCGCCTGGCCACCGTCGACGCCCGGCTCGACAAACGCTCCTGGCTCGCCACCGGGGTGATCGTCGCGATCGCGGCGATCCTCCGGTTCGTCGGTCTGAGCCATCCGCCCGGCAAGATCTTCGACGAGGTCTACTACGCCCGCGACGCGTGGGGGCTGGTCACCAAGGGCGTCGAGTGGAACTACAAGGACGGCGGCCCGTCCTACGTGGTGCACCCGCCGCTGGGCAAGTGGCTGATCGGGCTCGGCGAGTGGGCCTTCGGCTACTCCGACGCCGAGCACGGCATCTCGGTCCCCGGGCACCTGATCACCACCGCGCCGGCGTTCGGCTGGCGGTTCTCCGCGGCGCTGGTCGGCACGCTGTCGGTGCTGCTGCTGGTCCGCATCGGCCGGCGGCTGTTCCGCTCGACCGTCCTCGGCTGCGCCGCCGGGCTGCTGCTCGCGCTGGACGGCTTCCATCTGGTGCTGTCCCGCACCGCGCTGCTCGACATCTTCCTGCTCTTCTTCGTCCTCGCCGCGTTCGGCGCGTTGGTGCTGGACCGGGACGCCCGGCGTCGGCGCTGGGCACGGGCCCTGGACGCCGGGCTCGATCCGACCCGGCCCGGCCGTGCCGGCCGTCCGCCCGGTGGCTGGCGGAACTGGCCGTGGTGGCGGTTCGCCGCCGGGGTGCTGCTGGGCTGCGCCTGCGCGGTGAAGTGGAGCGCGCTCTACTTCGTGCCGGCGTTCGCGCTGCTGGTGCTGTTCTGGGAGGTCGGGGTGCGCCGCTCCGCGGGGGTGCGCCGGCCGTGGCGGGACACCGCGCTGGACGAGGTGCCCTGGATGGCGGTCGCCGGGGTGTTGGTGGTCGTCACCTACGTGGCGACCTGGTCCGGCTGGTTGATCGGCGACGAGGGCTACTACCGGGTGGTCGACGCGTCCCGCTGGCCGAACGCCCCGCTCAGCGACACCCCGGTGATCGGGCCGCTGGTCAACCTCTTCGAGTACCACAAGGCCGCGTACGGGTTCCACTCGACGCTGGACGAGCCGCACAAATACCAGTCGTGGCCGTGGCAGTGGCTGCTGCTGGGCCGCCCGGTCGCCTTCCACTGGACCGGCGAGGGCAGCTGCGGTGCGCCGTCCTGCGCCGAGGAGATCCTGCTGCTGGGCACGCCGCTGCTCTGGTGGTCGTTCCTGCCCGCGCTGGCCGCGCTCGCCTGGCTGGGCCTGGCCCGTCGGGACTGGCGCGCCGGGGCGATCCTGCTCGTCGTCGCGGCCGGGCTGGGGCCCTGGTTCTGGTTCGCGATCGACGGCGGCCGGACGATGTTCTCCTTCTACGCCGCGCCGGCCGTGCCGTTCCTGGTCCTCGCGGTGACCTACGTGCTGGGCGCGATCGCCACCCCGGGCGGCCCCCCCGACGACAGGGTCACCGTGCCGCCCGAGGCGACCGCGGACCGGCGGCTGGTCGGTGGCGTGGTCGTCGGGGCGTACGTGCTGCTGGTCGCGCTCTGCTTCGCGTACTTCTATCCGATCTTCGTCGCCGAGCTGTTGCCGTACGCCGAGTGGTCGGCGCGGATGTGGCTCGACGGCCGCTGGATCTGACCGACGGCGACCCCGGTCGGAGGCGGCCCCGCGCGCACGGCGCGGGGCCGCCTCCGACGGTCGCCGGGTACGGAGAAGGGCCCACACGCTGGAGCGTGCGGGCCCTTCGACGTTAGGGCGCGCCCCGATCGCCTGCCACGGGGGAAGCGGGCGATTGAGGCGCGCACGAGAAGCTTAACCACAGGGCACCACCGGCACAACGGGTCGACTTGGGTCAGATTTCCGACGGATGCCACGCGGGCCGGATGGTTTACATCCCGCACCTGACGGACGGTTATCAAAGGGAAACGGGGTGCGTCGAACGGACCCTTCGCCATCCGGTTTACGCGTCCCGGGCGGATTCTCCAAACGTATCGACCAATTTCGCTCCCTGGTCACCTACCGTCGGACCAGCCGGAACCCGACCCGACTGGACTGTCGGCCAGCCCGCCCGACGACACCACTGGAGCCCGCGATGACCCGTTCCCTCCGCTGGATCGGTGGCCTGCTGGCCGCCGTCACCCTGTCGACCCTCGGCCTCACCACCCCCGCCCGGGCCGCCACCGTCTCGGTGCCGCTACGCACCCTCATCGCCAACCTGCCGGTCGCCTCCGAGGTCCGCACCGGCTACTCCCGGGACCTGTTCCCGCACTGGATCGACGCCGACGGCGACGGGTGCAACACCCGCTACGAGGTCCTGATCGCCGAGGCCACCACGGTTCCGTCGGTCGGCTCCGGCTGCTACCTGTCCGGCGGGCGCTGGTACTCCTACTACGACGCGGCCTACTGGACCAACCCGGCCGACCTCGACATCGACCACATGGTCGCGCTCGCCGAGGCGTGGGACTCGGGCGCCCGGAACTGGTCCACCTCCCGCCGGCAGGCGTTCGCCAACGACCTCGGCGACGTACGCTCACTGGTCGCGGTCACCGACAACGTCAACCAGGCCAAGGGCGACCAGGACCCGGCCACCTGGCTGCCGGCCCAGGAGCGGTGCCGCTACGCGCGCGAGTGGGCGGCCGTGAAGACCCGGTGGCGGCTGAGCGTCGACACCGCCGAGAAGAACGCGCTCACCAGCCTGGGCAACTCCTGCACGAACGTGACCGTCACGGTGACCCACGCGTTCTGACCCGGACGCGCCGGCGCGGGGCGGGTGCGGCGCACCCGCCCCGCGCCACGTCACGGTCCTCAGGGTCGCGAAGCCCGGGGCAACCAGCCGATGAACCGCTCCTGCAGCGACGTGCCGGCCGGCGGGCGCAGGTCCTGACTGGCGGCGGCGAGGCAGGAACCCAGGTAGACGCTGAGCATGGCCCGGTCCACCTGGTACTCCTCCAGCAGCCGGCGGCGTTTCGTCACGCACGGCCACTCGTCGCCGCAGGTGCCACAGGTCCAGCCGGGCGTCAACGGGACGTGCTCGCCCACCCTGGGTTCGGTACCGGTCATCGCGCTCCCTCTCCGGGACACCGCACCTGCTCCTCCCGGAGCGCACGGCGTCGACAGTGGAGGGCCGTCGCTCCCCAGAGACGGCCCGAACAGCTTCACGCAACCCACCGGTGTTACATCCTGCGGTACGTTGACCGATCATGGCCGAATTGACGCTCACCATCGTCCAGGTGTCGGGCCGGAACCCGCCGCGCCGGCCGCCCGGCGCGCTCCGCGCCGGGTGGGGACGGCGGGCCGCGTACCTGCGCGGGGTGGGCGGTGCGTGACCTGCTGCCGGCGGCGGTCGCGGTGGCCGTGGCCGGTCCCGCCGACTTCGTCGGCGAGCTGCTCCCCGCCGAACGGGCCTGCCTGGGCGAACGGGCCGTGCCGAGCCGGCGCCGCGACTTCACCGCCGGACGCGTCTGCGCCCGGCGGGCGATGACCGCGCTGGGCCTGCCGCCGCACCCGGTCCCGTCGTCGGCCGACCGCTCACCGGTGTGGCCGCCCGGGGTGGTCGGGGCGATCACCCACACCCGCGGCTACTGCGCCGCGGTCGCGGCCCACGCCGCCGAGGTCCGGGCCGTCGGCATCGACGCCGAGCGACCCCGCCAGCTCGAAGCGGGCGTACGCCGAATGATCTGCTCGGCCGAGGAGGAGGCGCACTGCGCCGGGCTGCCCGCCGGCACGGCCTGGCCGGTGGTGCTGTTCAGCGCGAAGGAGACCGTCTACAAGCTCTGGCACCCGATCGTCGGCACCTGGCTGGACTTCCACGACGCGGCGGTCGAACTGGACCCGTCGTCGGGCACGTTCACCGCGCGGATCTCGCCGGCCCGGATCGCGGCGGCACCGGTGGCCGACCCGCCCGCGGTGATCGTGGGCCGGTTCGCGGTCGAGGAGGACCTGGTCCGGACGGCGGCGCTGCTGCACCACCGCTGAGGGCTGGCGTCGGTCAACCGTGCGGTGCGCCGACCCGGCTCACGCACCGACGGCCTCCCGGTCGACGGTGGCCCGGACCGGGCCGAGGCGCAGGACTCCGTCGTCCAGCGGGGTGCAGCGGACACCGCCCCGCCGGCGCAGCGCCCGGAACGCACCCGGCCCGATCGTGACGTCCATCCAGGCACAGGGGTTCGCCGGCCGGTTGACCCGCAGCCGCACCGGCCCGTCCCCGGAGTCCAGGGTCAGCACCGCGCCGATCAGGTCGTCCACGGACAGGCCGGCGGTGAGGATGTTCCGGCGTACCTGCACCAGGTCGACGCCGGGCGGCAGCGACTCCCGGGCGATGATGGTGACACTGGCGTTGCGGTGCGCGGGCTTGGCGAAGTAGCGGTCGCCGACGACGCCGAGACCCGCCCGCAGCTGGATCTCCCCGACCAGTTCGTCCGGTGGGGCCGGCGCCGGACCGTCCGCCGGCCGGCCCGCCAGGCGGTGCACGGGTGAGGCCAGCAACTGGACGATCTCGGGCACCCGTCGAGTCTAGGCAGGTTGTTCCCGTCCGGCTGGGCGATGCCCGACCCGGCCCCGGGCCCGAGGCGGTCACCACCCGGATCGGGCACCCGCTCAGTGGTCGCCGAGCTGCCGGCGGGCCTCCCGCTCCATCATCGCGTCGAAGCGTTCGTCACGTCTGCCCTCCGGCCGCCGCGCGGTGTAGACGACGGTGTAACCGTCCGGGTCGGTCAACCGCAGGTCGCGGGTGTTCCACGGCGTCTCCGCCGGGCCGTCCACAAGCCCGCCGCCGTGCCTCCGGGCGCGCTCGGCGACGGCGTCCAACTGCTCGGCGGTGGCCAGGAAACTCAGCGTCCACTCGCCGCCTGCCGGCGGCAGTCCCGGGCGCACCAGGATGTCCTGGTACCGCCAACGGCGGAGGTGCACCAGTGCCGGTCGGGCATCCGGGCCGGGCATCGAGAACAGCGAGATGAAGTCGAGCCCGTTGACGTACCAGTCGACGGTGCGGGAGATGTCCGCGACCGTCATCGTGACGAAAGCGGGCATGCCGTAGATGTCCCGGGTGATCTCGGGTGTGATGTCGTCCATGTGGGCGACGGTAGAGACTGACGTAACGGGAGACTCAACCGTCGTGGGCGCGGGCGGCGTCGGCCTGCTCGGTGGCCCGGGTCTGACGGTTCGCGTACGCCCAGACGGTCCTGGTCGGGACGGAGTTGTGGGTGGCCGGTGGCCGCTCCACGAACAGCAGGTGCCGCAACACCTCGGTCGGCCCCTGTTCCGCCAGCAGCCAGGCCCGCAGCAGCCAGGCGCCCGGCCCGAGGATGCCCGGGGGCCGTTCGAGGACGACCGCCCGATCCAACAGGGGCAGCAGGTGCGGCATGATCTCGTCCAGGTGCCGGCGGATCTGAGCGGACACCTCGCCCGCGGTGTTGTCGTCCGCGACGCGCCACTGGTCGTCGCCGGAGAGGCCCGAGGAACCGAGCCGCCGCCGCCAGATGCCGTCGACGTGTCGCGGTAGCGCGGTCGCCGGTCGGCCGGTTCGTTGCCGGTCCCAGGCCCACGTCGGTGCCAGCACCAAGGCGACGTTGAGATAGAAGACCTTCTCCGACGTCGTGGAGTGGTCCGAGATCTGCACCTCGACGACGAGCGCGTCCCCCTCGTCCGAGAACCGGCGGAAGACCTGCCCACCTGCTCCGGGCGTGAAGCCGTGCCCGGCGAGGTCAGCCGACAGCTCCCGCAGGAAGCCTTCGAACGCCCTCCGCACCGTCACTGGCAGACTCCGTCCCCTAGTTTGTCGACGTCCACCCGTGCGCCAGTCATGATGCCGTTCGGATAGATCGAAAAAGGCCGTCTCCCACCACGGGAAACGGCCTTCGAACTGGGTGGAGCTGAGGGGATTCGAACCCCTGACCCCCTCGATGCGAACGAGGTGCGCTACCGGACTGCGCCACAGCCCCTCCACCGGCGGACCGGCATCGGTCCCACCCGGCTTTCACCGGGCGGGCCGGCGCCAAGGCTAACAGGTCCCGCCCCGCGACGGCGAATCACCCCCGGCGCGCCGACCGCTTGATCCACCCGTGTTCCCGAGAAGTCGGGGTGTCCAGGGGCCGGGACACCCCGGCTTCCCGGAAGTCGAGTGGATCAAGCGGGTCAGGCCGAGTGGGAGCCGCGGCCGGACTGGTAGGGGCGGCCGCGTAGCCCTCCCGCACGCCGGTAGGAGACCGATCCGCCGTTGGCCGCCGCCGGCAGGTCGGCCGGGCGGTCCAGGCCCATCGCGGCGCGGCGTACCACCTCGCGCTGGGCCGCCAGCCGGCGCTGCGCCTCCCGGCGGGCCGCCGCCCGGCGGGCCTGCTCGCGCCGGACCTCGGCCTGGCGCGCGGCCAGCCACGCCGCCTCCCGGGCCCGCGCCCGCCGCCGCCGGGCGTCCGCCAGGGCCTTCGACCGCAGGTGTACGACGTACGCCACGAGCAGCGTCCCGGTGACGCCGAAGCTGATCCAGAAGCCGGGGCCGACCACCGCCACGCCGACCAGCTCGACGAAGTTGAGCAGGAGCAGCGCGGCGAGGACCCG
Source organism: Micromonospora endolithica (assembly GCF_003626595.1). Classification (GTDB taxonomy): domain Bacteria; phylum Actinomycetota; class Actinomycetes; order Mycobacteriales; family Micromonosporaceae; genus Micromonospora; species Micromonospora endolithica. The sequence continues at coordinate 268,130 of NZ_RBAK01000008.1, forward strand.
GCGCCGGCGGTACACGGCAGGGGTGTGCGGCCGGCGGGGCGGCGGGCGGCGGCGGGCGCCACGCGGTGCGGGCGGGACGGCACGCAGACGGCCGGGGCGACGACCCGGCGCGGGTGGCGCGGACACCGGCACCCCGGCGAAGTTCTCGCTCAGCGTGACGACGACGGAACGCGGTGGATGCACCGGCTCGCGACCCGGCACAGTACGGCGTCGCCGGCGGCGCTGGAGCACCCGCGCCGTCGACTGCGCCCGCTCCGCCGCCAGCCGCTCGGTGGCGTCGTACCGACGGACCAGCGCCGGGGCGAGGGCGAGCAGGCCGGCGGCGGCGAGGACGGCGAGGAGCACCGAGGTCGGCACCCTCACCCCTCCCGTCACCGAGTTCGGGACAACCGCGTCCCGTCCGCAGGATCTTCCGCCGATCACGCTGGGGGACGTGGATCGTACGGTCGGGCAGCGCTTGCCGCAGCTTGCAGTTACTTGAGGTTACGGGCGGTCCTCCCCCGATGGTGCCACGGCGCGCCGATCGTCACGCGTGGGACGATTCACCGGGTGGGCGCGCGCAGCCGGTGCCAGCGGGCCAGCAGCCCACCCTCGGCGGCGACCTCTTCGCTGGTCATCGCGTAGCCGATGTGGTCCCGCCAGGCGCCGTCGATGTGCATGTAGCGCACGTGGTACGCCTCCTCGCGGAAGCCCAGCTTCTCCACGACCCGGCGGGAGGCCCGGTTCTCCGGGCGGATGTTCACCTCGATCCGGTGCAGCCCGCCCGGTCCGAAGGCGTGGTCGACGGCGAGCGCCATCGCGGTGGGGATCACGCCACGGCCGGCGACCCGGGAGTCCACCCAGTAGCCCACGTACCCGGAGCAGAACGCCCGCCGCACGATGCTGCCCACGTTGAGGTGGCCGACCAGCCGTTCCCGCCCCTCCTCGCGCAGGCAGACCGCGAACGGCATCCCGTCGCCGGTCCGCGCCGAGCGGCGCTGTTCCCGATAGACCCAGCGGAACGCGGCCGGCGAGTTGAGCTCCTCCCACCTGCCCGGCAGCGTCGACTCCCACGGCGCCAGCCACGCCTGGTTGGCCCGGCGGATCTCCGCCCAGGCGGCGGCGTCGGAACGCCGGTACGGTCGCAGCACCACCGGCCCGTCGGTCAGCACCACCGGCCAGCCGGGCGGACGGGGTCCCAGGAGACTCACCCGGCCGATCCTCCACCGGCAGCGGGGGTGCGGGCAAGCATGTTCATCGGCGCCTGTCCATGAGTAGGACGTCCACCGTGGATCCGGCGGCGGCGGCGGTGACGCGCTCGCCGAGGACCAGCAGGCCGTTCGCCTCGGCCAGCCCGGAGAGCGTGAACGGCCCGCCGCTGAGCGGTTGGACGGTGTAGCCGCCGCCGCGCCGCTCGGCGACGTGCGCCGGCCGGAACTCGCGCAGCCCGGCCGGCGACGACACGGTCTCCAGCAGGTGCGCGCGGACGCTGGGCCGGAACACCGGTTCGGCGCCGGCCAGCAGGTTGATCGCCGGGCGGGCCAGCACCTCGAAGCCGATCAGGGCGGCGCCGGGGTCGCCGGGCAGGCACACCACCGGCACCTCCTCGGCGCCGACGGTGCCGAAGCCGAGCGCCGTGCCGGGGTAGAGCGCCACCTCGGTGAAGGCCACCGGCCCGGCCCGGCCGCCCTCGCGGCGGGACAGGATGCGCCGGACCATGTCGCCGGGCCCGGTGCCGGTGCCGCCGGTGGTGATGATCAGATCGGCGCGCAGGGTCTGGTCCTCCAGCAGCCCGCGCAGCCCCTCCGGGTCGTCGTCGCAGATACCCACCCGGTACGCGTGCGCCCCGACCTCGGCCGCCGCCGCGGTCAGCGCGTGCGAGTTGGCGTCGACCACCTGGCCGGGCTGGCTGGCCCGGCCGACGTCGACGAGTTCGTCGCCGGTGGCCACCACCACCACCCGGGGGCTGGGCCGCACCACCACGTGCCCGATGCCGGTGGCGGCGAAGACCGCCACCAGCGCCGGGGAGACGTACGTGCCGGCGCGGGCGAGCAGGGTGCCGGCGGGCAGTTCGGTGCCGGCGCGGCGGACACCGTACCCGCGCTTGGGGACCCGGTGGATCTCCACGGCGGCCATGCCCTGGTCGGTCCACTCGACCGGCACCACCACGTCGGCGGTGATCGGCAGGGGCGCGCCGGCGGCCACCGAGAAGCAGGCCCCGGGGGTGAGCCGGACCGGCCGCCAGCTGGCCGCGCCGAGGTCACCGACGACGTTCAGCCGGATCGAGCGCCCACCCGGCCCACCCGGCTGGGCCGGGACGTAGCCCACGCCCCGGCCGCCGGAGGCGATGTCCTCCCAGCGGGCCGCGTACCCGTCGACGGCGGCCTGGTCGAAGGCCGGGAAGGAGTGCGGCGCCCGGACGTCCTCGGCGAGGACGTTGCCGTGCGCCTGGGTGAGGTCGAGGTCGAGTGGCGGCAGCGCGCGTAACCTGCGCAGCACGCTGCCCAGGTAGTCGGCGAGCGGCGTCAACTCGTTCGCGGCCGCCTCGGCGTCGGCCGTCGCGGTCATGTATTCGGACCGCCCGACGCGTCGGAGTTGACGAACTCGGCCAGCCACTTGCGGAACTCGGCGCCCAGGTCGTCGCGCTCGGAGGCGATCTGCACGACGGTCTGGAGGTAGCCCAGCGGCATGCCGGTGTCGTAGCGGGTGCCCCGGTAGACGATCGCGTGCACCGGCGTGCCCTCGTTGCGCAGCAGCTCCATCGCGTCGGTCAGCTGGATCTCGCCGCCGCTGCCGGGCTCGGTCCGGCGGATCGCGTCGAAGATCGTGCCGGGCAGCACGTAGCGGCCGAGGACGGCGAGGTTGCTCGGCGCGTCCTCCGGCTTCGGCTTCTCCACCATGCCGGTGACCCGGACGACCTCCCCGATGTCGCTCAGCTCCGCCTCGGCCGGTTCCACCGAGGCGATGCCGTACCGGGAGGTCTCGGCCGCGTCGACCTCGAAGAAGGCGAGCACCACACCGCCGGTGCGGGCCTGGAGCTCCAGCATCGCCGGCAGCAGCGGCTCGGCGGGCTTCACGAACTCGTCGCCCAGCAGGACCGCGAAGGGCGCGTCGCCGACGTGCGACTCGGCGAACCCGACGGCGTGGCCCAGGCCGAGCTGCTCGGGCTGCCGGCAGGTGTAGATGGCGGCCAGCTCCTCGGTCCGCTTGACGGCGGCGAGCAGCTCGGGCTTCTTGGCGAGCCGCTCCTCCAGGTCGGGGCGGCGGTCGAAGTGGTCCACCATCGATGTCTTGCCCCGGCCGGTGATCAGCAGCACGTCACCGATGCCGGCCTGGGTGGCCTCCTCGACGATGTACTGGAGGACCGGTCGGTCGACCACCGGGAGCAGCTCCTTGGGCACCGCCTTGGTGGCCGGCAGGAACCGGGTGGCCAGGCCGGCGGCCGGGATGACGGCCTTGACCGCGCGGGGACGACCGGATGCGGCGGTCGCGGATGAGGGGTTCGCAGAGTGCTCCGACATGCCGCGAGACTATCGGCCACGGCTCTGTCGTGGCGGGTGAGGACCGGAAGACGCGCCGCCGCCGGAGGCCGGGTGCGACGAGCCGGGGAGGGCCGGCGCGGTGCCGGCGTCCACCTCGTCCGCGTCGGCCGGCACCACGTCCGCCGGGGCCGGCCGCCGGTGCGCGCCGGCCCGGGGCAGGCCGTCGGAGGGGCTGACCGCGTGGACCGGAACGGGGATCTCCCGGACCGGCGGGGCCGCCCGGGGCAGGTCCGCGAGCCGCCAGGTGTCCCGACCGCCGGCCTTCGCGGCGTAGAGCGCCTCGTCGGCCGCGTCCAGGACCTGCTGCCCGCTACCGGCGTGACCCGGGAAGACGGCGATGCCGATCGAGACCGTGACCCGGATCGCGAGGGTGCCGCCGTGCGCGTCGACGGTGATCGGAGTGTCCCGGACCGCCGCGCCGAGCCGCTCGGCGACGATGGCGGCCCCCCGGGCGTCGGTCTCCGGAAGCAGCAGCACGAACTCCTCGCCGCCCTGCCGGAACGCCAGGTCCACCTCGCGGATCTCCCCCCGGACCCGGCGGGCGAACTCGGCCAGCACGGTGTCGCCGGCAGTGTGCCCGTGGGTGTCGTTGACCGCCTTGAAACGGTCCAGGTCCAGCGCCAGGACACTGAGCATCCGGCCGAACCGGCTGGCCCGCTCGACCTCCCGGCGGATCGACTCCCGCAGGTAGCGGTAGTTCCACAGGCCGGTCAACGGATCGGTCAGGGACAGCCGCTGCGCCTCCTCGTGCACCCGGACGTTGTCCACCGCCACCGCCGCGTGCCCGGCGAAGGTGCGCAGGGTGATCAGGTCGTCGTCGTCGAACTCGTCACCGCCCAACCGGTCGTAGAGCGCCAGCACCCCGAGCGCGCCGACCGCCGGCTCGGGCCCGTCACCCCGGCCGGTCGCTTCCGGCCCGTCCGCCGGCGCCGGCGCGGCGAACGGCACCGCGACGTACGTCCGGCACGGCGGCTCTCCCGGTGCCATCTCACCGGGCTCCACCCGCCCCCGGCGCGGTTCCCCGGTCACCGCCACCGCGCCGACCGGGCCGGTGCCCAGCGGCACCCGGTGCGGTCCCGGACGTTCGTCGGTCGGGCCGGGATCGTCCAGTCCCTCGGTGCACTGCGCCACGAGCGCCCCGCCGGTGTCGACCAGCAGCACCGCGCCGGCCCGCGCGCCGGTGGCCGCGATCGCGCTGTGCAGGATGACCCGCAGGATCCGCTGCCGGTCGTGGGTGCTGGCCAGCGTGTCGCCGAGCACCGCCAGGTGCCCGCGCAGCTGGTCCCGGCTGCTGGTCAGGGCGGTCACATAGGTGCCGGTCTCCCGGGTCATCCGGTTGAACGCGCCGGCCAGGCGGCCGATCTCGTCCCGGGTCCGGACCGGCACCCGGGCGGTCAGGTCACCCCGGGCCACCCGGTCCACCGCACCGGCCAGCTCCACCAGGGGCCGGGTGGTCACCCGGGCCAGTCGCCCGGCCGCCGCCACCGCCAGCAGACCGGCCAGCAGCACGGCGGCGACCAGCGCCACGTACAGGCCGGGCGGGCGGTCACTGGGCACCGAGAGCACCAGCGGCAGCGGCTGGCCCGCCGACGGGCCGACACGACGCACGTACCGACCGTCCGAGGTGCCGGCCACCCGTTCCCCGTCCAGCGCGCCGGCGGCGGCCAGCACCGCGTCGCGTACGCCGGTCGACTCGGTGGTGTGCCGGAGCCGGACCGGCGCGCCGGGACCGTCGAGGAGGGTGACCGCCACCCCGGTCACCGCCGCGAGGCGGGCCACGAAGGCCGGGTCGACCGGCTGCGCGGCGGCCACCGTGCCCAGCGACGCGCCGGAGCGGTCGCGCAGGTCCACCCGGACGGCGAGCGCCCCGACCGGGCCGGGCGCGCCGCCGCCGGCGGCGCAGTCCCGCCAGGGTGCCGGCGGCGCGTCCGGCGTGGCGTAGGTGGTCTGCCCGGCGACGTCGGTGAGCAGGATCGCGGCGGCCAGGCCCCGGCTGACCACCTGCGCCGCGGCGGCGGGCCGGTCGCCGGTCAGGGCGACCGCGTCGGCGGCGGCCCGCAGCTGCTGGCAGAGGGCGTCGACCGAGGTCCGCACGGCCGCCGCGGCCACCGCCAGCCGCTCGGCGGAGCGGCTGCGGTCGACCGCGACCACGGTCGAGCCGACGAAGAACGCCCCGAGCAGTACCGGGCCGAGCACCACCACCAGGAAGGCTGCGGTGAGCCGCCCGCGTAGCGTCACTCGGTCCCCCCGGAAGTTCCGCCGGCCGATGCTTGCGATGCTGACACAGCGCCACCACAGGACCAGCGTTGCGTCAGGAGTGTTGCGTGCCGGATTTTTCTGATGGAGCGGAAGTGACCCATGAGGCGAAGCGCGACGCCCGCGCCGCGCTGCTCGCCCGCCGGCGCGCGCTGACCGCGCCGCACCGGGCGGAAGCCGCCGGGCGCGTCCAGGCCGAGCTGGTGTCGTTGGTACGTCGGCTGCGCCCGCGCCGCGTGACGGCGTACGTTCCGGTGGGCTCCGAACCCGGCGGCCCGGACCTGCCGGCGGTGCTGTACGCGGCGCTACCGGCCGGCGCGGAGCTGCTGCTGCCGGTGCTGCGTGACGACCTGGACCTGGACTGGGCGGCCTGGACCGGCCCGGACGGGCTGGTCGCCGCCGGCCGGGGGATGCGCGAGCCGGCCGGGCCACGGCTCGGCGTCGGCGCGGTGGCCGGGGCGGAGCTGGTGGTGGTGCCCGCGCTGGCGGTGGACCGCCGTGGACTGCGGCTGGGCCGGGGCGGCGGCTCGTACGACCGGGCGTTGACCCGGGTGGCGACCAGCACGCTGACCGTGGTGCCGCTGCACGACGGTGAGCTGGTCGAAGCGCTGCCCGCCGAATCGCACGACCGCCCGGTCCGCGCGGTGGTCACCCCCGCGGGGGGCCTGCGTACCCTGGACGCCGCCCCCGCCGACGACACGGGTGTCGCGCGCCACACGTCCGCTGGACGAACCCGGGGACGATGACGCACCATTGGCACTCGAAGTCGTCGAGTGCCAACCGGCCGTGCCAGATCCGGAGGAGAACGTGCCCACGTACCAGTACGCCTGCACCGCGTGCGGCCAGCAGCTCGAGGCGGTGCAGTCCTTCTCGGACGAGCCGCTGACCGAGTGCCCGGCCTGCGAAGGGCGGCTGCGGAAGGTGTTCAACTCCGTCGGAGTCGTGTTCAAGGGTTCCGGCTTCTACCGCACCGACTCCCGGTCCTCCGGTTCGGAGACCGGCTCCGGCGGTGCGGCCAAGCCGGCGAAGACCGGCGGCGACTCCGGCTCGTCGGGCGGCTCGACCGGGTCCTCGTCGACGTCGAACGGCTCGTCCGGCTCGTCGAACTCGTCCGGCTCCTCGGGCTCGGGCGGCTCGTCCGGTTCGGGCGGCTCGTCCGGCGGCGGCTCGACCAAGACCTCGACGGCCACCGCCTCCTGACCTCGCCGTGACGACGCCGGCTCCCGGGTAGGACACCGGGGGCCGGCGCGTTCGCGTGACGCCGTTCGCGTCCGGCATCGTTCACGTCCGGCGTCGTTCGCGTCCGGCGTCGTTCGGGTCAGCCCCAGTGCGGTGGGCGCTCGGCGAGCAGCCAGTCGTCGTTGCCGCCGCCGGGCTCGCCCCAGCCCCGATCGGTGTCGTCGGAGGTCTGCTCGGGCAGCACCACGAAGTCGTCGTCGGTCAGGTCGACCTGCCGGTCGTCGTCGGGAAGGCCCGGCACGCCCGGATCATCGATGCTCACGAGCGGCAAGACTAGCGCAGCGAGCGATGGCCAGCGGGCTGTCGGAGCGCGGGCGGCACACGTCGGGCGTGCGTCATGTCGCCGTGACATGAAAATGTCGCAGCGAAATGAAGCGCTCGCGCGTCCAGTGGTGCCGCCGGCCGGCGGAGCCCCGAAACAGGGCAGAGCCGCGAAACAGGGCAGAGCCACGAACGGCGGCGCCGGGTCGACCGGCAGCGCCCGACCGGCGGCGTTGGTAGCGTCGGACGTCGTGACGACCCCCGGCACCGGCCCCGACCCGGACCACTACTGGCGGCGGCCCGATCCGACCTCGCAGCGGCCCACGAACCCGCCGCAGCCGCCCGAGGGCCGCGCCGGCCCGGCGCGCCGGCCCGGCGACGGGGCGGACGGCTACGCCGGTCCCCCGCCGACCACGCCTCCCCCGGTCGGGTGGCGGCCGCCGGTGCACGTGCAACCCCCACCGCCCCGGCGGCTCCCCCCGCAGGACGCGGCCGACCTGGACGCCGCCGAGCAACGCGCGCAGCGCGTCACCCAGGGCGTCGGCGTGGCGGTGGCGGTGGTGCTGGTGCTCCTGGTCTGCCTGCTCTGCTCCCGGCTCGTTCGCTGACCAGGGCCTCGGTCAGAGGGTGTTGCCCCACACGGCCTCGGCACCGGAGTGACCGGTGAGATAGACGTACACCAGGCTGGCCGCGGCCAGCGCCACCACGACCACCGACAGCGCCGGGGTCAGCCAGGACGGCAGCTTCGGCAGTCGGGGGTGCCCGCTGGTCACCGCCAGCAGCGCGATGGCGCCGATCCCGAGCGGCAGGGTGTAGCGGAACAGCAGGTCACCGTAGCGGGAGTGCTCGAAGATCTGGTCGACGATCGGGCCCTGCAACCCGCGGGCGGTGAACACGTCGGTGAGGCGCTCACCGGACTCGACCGCGACCCAGGCGGTCACCGGCGCCACCACCGCCGCACCGAGCACGGCCCAGTCCAGCCGGGACCGGAACCGGGGCAGCGCCACGTACGCGATGGACAGCACCGCCAGCAGTGGCACGAACACCACCACCGCGTGCACCACCAGCACATGCACCGGTAGACCCATGATCTGCTCGAACATCGAAACCTCCGGCGGTACGCGTGGCGGGCTGCCAGCGTACGGCGCGCCGGCCGGCCAGCCACAGGGCTCTCAACGGGCTACACGCATCGCGTCATGATCCGGTTCACCGATGCCGGCGCGCCGTGGCACTCTTGGTCAGGTGGACTCCGATGACCTCGGCCTCTTCGGTCCCGGATCGGTCACGTGGAAGCTGCACGAGGAGCCGATCCTGATCGTCGCCGGCCTGCGCTCGCTCTATCTCCAGGCCCTGCACCCCCGCGCGATGGCCGGGGTGGCCCAGAACAGCAACTACCGTACGGACGCCTGGGGCCGCCTGACCCGCACCGCCGACTACGTGGGGACCACCATCTACGGCACCACCGCCGAGGCGGAGGCGGCCGGTGCCCGGCTGCGCCGGCTGCACGCCCGGCTGCGGGCCACCGACCCGTTCACCGGCGAGGAGTTCCGCGTCGACGACCCGGACCTGCTGCGCTGGGTGCACGTCACCGAGGTCGAGTCGTTCCTCGACACCGCCCGCCGCGCCGGGCTGGCGTTGACCGACGACGAGGTCGACGGCTACTACACCGAGCAGCGCCGGGTCGCCGCCCTGGTCGGCCTGGACCCGGAGACGGTCCCGTCCACCGCCGCCGAGATCGCCGACTACTACCGGCGGGTCCGTCCGGAGTTGCGGATGACCCGCGAGGCGGCGGAGACGGCGCTGTTCCTCACCGCGCCCCCGCTGCCGTGGAAGCTGAGCCTGCCCGCGCGGGTCGGGCTGAACCTCGGGCCGCCCCGCTGGGCGTACCTGGGCATCGCCGGCACCGCGTTCGCGCTGCTGCCGGCCTGGGCCCGGCGGTTGTACGGCGGTCTCGGCCTGCCCACCACCGCGCTCTCCGCCGACCTGACCGTACGCGCGCTGCGGCTGGCGCTGACCACCCTGCCCCGCCGCTGGCGCGAGGGCCCGATGCAGATCGCGGCGAAGGAGCGCGCGGCCCGCCTCGCCGCTGCCCCGGTCACCGGCTGACCCCGGTCCCGGCGGGCCGGTCAGCCCTCGGCGGGCCGGTCGACGGCCGCCCAGGGGTCCTTGCCCGGCGCCTGTGCGCCGGCCGGGCAGGTGCGTCGGTAGTCGCACCAGCCGCAGCGCGCCCCCGGGGTGGTGGGGAACGCCTCGTCGGCGTCGCCGCCCTCGGCGACCGCCTTCTCGGCGGCCATGATGTCGCGGGCGGTGTCCTCGGTCCGGGACAGGTGCCGGGCCAGCGATTCCGCGGTGTGGTCGTGCGCGGCGACCGTGCCACTGGGCAGGTGGTGCAGCTCGACCCGGCGGCACGGGCGGCGGAACACCCGTTCCGCCGCGTACGCGTAGAGCGCCAGCGCGCGGGAGCCCCGCGCGTCGTCCGCGTCCAGTCCGGTGCGACCGGTCTTGTAGTCGACGATGGCCAGCTCGGGCCCGGACGGCCCGGGCCGGGAGTCGATCCGGTCGGCGCGGCCGTTGAAGGCCAGCACCGAGGTCTTCACCGCCACCACCCGTTCCACGCCCATCGGGTCGGCACCCGGGTCGAGCGTCTCCACGTATGCCTCGAGCCAGCCCAGTGCCCGCCGGTACGCGGCGCGTTCCTGCTCGTCGTCGCGGTAGCCCTCGCGGACCCAGGTGCCCTTGAGGAGCGAGGCGAGCACCTCCGGGCGGCGCCGGTCGACCGGCAGCGCATACCAGTTCTTGAGGGCGGTGTGCACGCTCGCGCCGAGCGAGTTGTGCGCCCAGGGCGGCCCCTTCGGCGGGGCCGGACGGTCCAGGTAGGAGTAACGGTAGCGCCGGGGGCAGTCCTCGTAGGCCCCGATCTTGCTGGGGGTGCAGACGAACAACCGCTCCGGCATGCCCGCGAAGCCGAGTTGCTCGGGCTGCTGGTCACGGGGCCGGGGAGCCCGTCCGCCGGTGGCGGAGGGTCGGCCGGAGGATGAGGACCGTCGCACACCACGATCCTGCCACCCGGGACCGACAGTTCCGGCGGCGGTCAGCCCTGGTTCACGTACTGCGTGACGAAGGCGGCGACCGCGTCGGCGATGAGCTGCACCGCGATGGCGGCCAGCAGGAGACCGGCGATCCGGGTCAGCACCTCGATGCCGCCGGGTCGCAGGATCTTGACGATGCCGCCGGAGAAGCGCAGCACCACCCAGACCGCGACCATCACCGCGACGATCGCGGCGGCGATGGCGGTGAAGTCGGCCGCACCGTCGGCCTGCTGGACGAAGAGCATCGTGGCGACGATCGCGCCGGGCCCGGCCAGCAGCGGCGTGCCGAGCGGGACCAGCGCGATGTTCGAGGTGACCTGCTGGCTGGGGTCGTCGGCCTTGCCGGTGAGCAGTTCCAGGGCCACCAGCACCAGCAGCAGGCCACCGGCGGCCTGCAACGCGGGCAGGTCGACGTGCAGGTAGTCGAGGAGGGTCTGCCCGGCCACCGCGAAGATCACGATCACGCCGAGCGCCAGCGCCACCGCCTGCCAGGCGGCGCGGTTGCGGTCCCGGGCCGGCAACGGGCCGGTCAGCGCGAGGAAGATGGGCATCATGCCCGGCGGGTCGGTGATCACCAGGAGGGTTACGAACACCTCGCCGAAGAGCTTGAAATCCACCCGCTCAACCTAGCCGCGCCGTCCGGGGGCGAAACACGGATCAGGCGTAAGCGATGCCGGTCACTCCGGACGCCTCGGCGACGATCCGTTCGTACGCCTCCTCGGCGGTGGTGTGCGCGCCCAGCCGTACCGTCTTGTGGGTTCCGTGGAAGTCCGACGACCCGGTCACGATCAGGTCGAGTTCGGCGGCGAGGCCGCGGACGTGCGCCCGCTCGGCCGGCGAGTGGTCCTCGTGGTCGGCCTCCAGCCCGGCCAGGCCGACCGTGGCCAGTTCGGCGATCAGCGTGTCCGGCACGATGCGGCCCCGCCGGGTGGCCCGCGGATGGGCGAACACCGGCACACCGCCGGCCGCCCGCACCAGCCGCACCGCGTGGAAGACCTCGATGTCCTCCTTCGGCAGCCGGTACCGCTCGCCCAGCCAGTCCGGCCCGAACGCCTCGTCGGTGGTGGCGACCAGGCCGGCCCGGATGAGCGCCTGGGCGATGTGCGGGCGCCCCACCGTTCCGCCGGCCGCGCCGGCGAGGATCGCCGGCCAGCTCACGTCCACGCCGTCGGCGCGCAGCAACGCCACGATCCGCTCGCCGCGTTCCTCCCGCGCCGCCCGCACCCGGGCCAGCTCCGCGACCAGCTCCGGGTGGTCCGGATCGACGAGGTACGCGAGCAGGTGCAGGGGCAACGCCGGCTCGGCGCCGAACCACCGGCAGGAGATCTCCGCCCCGCGCACCAGGCGCAGGCCCGGTGGCAGGGCGCGGACGGCCGGCTCCCAACCGGCGGTGGTGTCGTGGTCGGTGAGCGCCAGCACGTCCAGTCCGGCATCCGCCGCCGCGCGCACCAGTTCGGCGGGGGTGAGGGTGCCGTCGCTGGCCGTCGAGTGGGTGTGCAGGTCGATCCGGGCGGCCGAGGTCATCGCCCGACGCTACCGGGCGCGCGGTCAGGAACCGTTACCGACGACCGGCAACGCGCGGCTCGCGCCGTCCAGGCCGGCGAGCGGGCCGGCCGAGGCGTTCCGGTCCGCCTGCACCGCCGCCGCTTCGACCCGGACCAGCGTCCGGCCGCCGCTCACGTGCACGGCGGTGTCGTCCGTCCAGGCGACCGCCCCGGTGACCGGCGGCCCGGCCGGTCGGGCGTTCACCACCGTCTCCAGGTCGACCAGGAGCGCGCTGTCCCGGCCGTTGGCCAGCAGCAGCCGACCGTCCGGGGAGACCGCGCCGTGGCCGTCGGTGCCGAGGACGGCTCCGCAGATCGTCCGCTCCGGGGCCAGGTACCGCTTCGGATCGAGCAACGCCACGCAGGGGCGGCGCGGCGTACCGGTGGAGACCTGGGCGACGACCAGGCCGTCGGGCCGGGTGCCGTAGACATGGGTGGTGGTGCGGTCCGTCCCGGTGGACAGCTTGCCGGTCGGCGGGTGCCACAGGGCGAGGCCGGGAAGGTCGGGATCGAGGCGGATCACCACCTGGTCGCCGGTGAACCCGACCGGAACGGCGCCAGCGGGTGCCGGCCGGCGGACCACGGCGACCACCCGCCGGTCCAGGATCCCGCCCTTGCCCAGCTTCGTGCCCTCCCGCCAGGCCACCTGCCGGCTGTCCTGACTCAGCACGATCTCGTCGGCGCCGGAGAGCAGCACCTGGGGCGGGCTGTTCGGCCGGACCGCCCACAGGGAGCGGCCGGCGGTCGTCGGGGCGCCGATCACCAGCCAGCCCTCCGCGTCCCGGAAGCGCTGGACCCGGTCGACCGGCCGCACGCCGGTCAGCGTCACCCGGGTGCCGGCGGCGGTGGCGAGCACGTCACCCAGGACGAGGTCGACATCGGCCGGCAGCCCGGGGTGGACCCCGGGGGACGCCACCGGCGCGGATGCCGACGTCGTCGGGTACGGGTCGCCGAGCACGACGACCGGGGCGTCCGGCGGTGTCGGCTCCTGGGTGAACCGGGTGACCCCGGCACTGGCCAGTACCGTGGCCAGCGCGGCGAGCGTCACGCCGGACAGGGTGCGTCGCCGCTGCGACCGGCCGGCCCGGCGGATCGCCACGCCGGCCAGGTCGGCCCGGAGCACCGGTGGTACGGCGGCCTGGCTCGCCAGGCTCTCCCGTACCGCCCGCTCCAGCTCGTCCCCGCTCATGCTGCTTGAACGCGCCGGGGTGCCGGTGCGGTTGTCAGGACGGCCGGTCGAGCCGGTCACCGTCGTTCCCCGGTCCCGGCCGGCATCGCCTCGGCCGCAACGGCACGATCCACCACGTCGCCCGGCGCGCCGGTCACCGGGTCCGCCCGGCCGTCCCCGGCCGACGGGAGCCGCCCCGGTCGGGTGCCGGCGGTCGGTGAGCCGGATCGGACAACCGCGGCCGGCAACGGGGCCACCGTCGGCAGGCCCGGCCGGGGTTGGCGGACCGCCGCGGCGCCGACCGTGGGTTCGCCCACCGCACCACCCGCCGTCGGAGCACGGTCGCGGGGCCCGGGTGCCACCGCCGGTCGGGGTACGGCGGCCCGCCGTGCCGGAAGCGCCGACTCCTCCGGCAGGTCGACCGCACCCGCGTCGACACCCATCCGCCGGCGCAGCGTGGTCAGGGCCCGGGAGGTCTGGCTCTTCACCGTGCCGGGCGAGATGTCGAGCAGGGCCGCGGTCTGCGCCTCCGACATGTCCTCGTAGAAGCGCAGCACCAGCACCGCCCGCTGCCGGGCGGGCAGCGCCCGCAGATGACGCCAGAGCAGGTCCCGGTCGAGCTGTCGCTCGATCTCGTCGACCGCCGCCCGCTCGGGCAGCACCTCGGTGGGTCGCTCACCGTGCCAGCGTCGCCGCCACCAGCTGGTCGATGTGTTGATCATGACGCGGCGGGCGTACGGCTCCACCGCCTCGATCCCGCCGAGCCGCTTCCACGCCAGGTAGGTCTTGGTCAGGGCGGTCTGCAACAGGTCCTCGGCGGTGGCCCAGTCCCCGGTCAGGAGGTACGCGGTACGCAGGAGCGCGCCGGAGCGGGCCGCGACGAAGTCGCGGAACTCCTCCTCGCGCGGATCCCTGCTCACCGCCGGACACCTCCATGACCTGCTTTCCTGGCAGGCTGCCACGAAAGAAGGTGCGCTGTTCATCCGATGTTCGGTCAGAAAGTTTCACGCACCGTCGTCGGCCTTGGCCTCGTCCGCTTCCTTGCCCAGCCGCGCCTCGACCGCCTGCGGCTCGTACATCTCCTCGACGACGCGCAGGTAGAGCTCGTTCGGGTTGGGCAGGTTCTTGATCTCGCGGAGCGCCTGGTCCTGACCGGCGGACTCCAGCACGAAGGTGCCGTAGTTGAGTGCCCGGCCACTGGGGCTCTGCTCGTACTTCATGTCGGTGACCCGGGCCAGCGGCATCATGGCCACCTTGCGGGTGATGATGCCGTTGACGACCATGACCCGCTTGTTGGTCAGGATGAAGCGGTCGTACCACCAGTCGGCGACCTTCCACGCCACCCAGCCCATCACCGCGAACCAGAGCAGCACCGCGATCGTGGTAAGCGCCCCGACGGCCTGCCCGGCGAGGAAACCGGCGAGGTAGCCGAGCACGAAGGTGGCGGCGATCCCGACGGTCAGCGGGACCGCGAGGTGGATCCAGTGCCGCTTCCACTCGCCCCGGTAGCGTTCGGTGGGGAACAGGTAGCGCGCCACCAGAGAGCTGGGCTCGTCCTCCAGCGGCAGCACCCGGCGCGGCGCCATGCCGGCCGCGTCCGCCCGTAGGCCGGCCAGCTCGTCCTCGGAGATCTGCGGCGGCTGGTAGCCCGCCTCCGGGTCGCGGATCCAGGCACGGCCCGACCGGTCCTCGCCGGGATAGCCGCGTGGATCGCCGTAGCCGACGTCGTCGGGGAAGAGAGGCCCGTCGGGCGCATCCGGGCCGGGACGGCGGCCCGGCCCGTCGTCCGGGTCGATCCGGGGGATGGGTTCGGTGTCGCGCTCCCGGCGGCCCCGGTCAGGGTCGTCCGGGTCGAACGGTGGACCGGAGGGGCTTCCCATCGACGGCTAGGCGACGAGGCTGGTGAAGAAGTCGCCGAACCCCTGCGCGATGTCCATGACGCCGCTGCCCAGCGACTTGAAGACGTCCGCCGCGGAGTTCGGGTTGTAGGCGACGAAGAAGATCAAGAATGCGATTCCGGCCCAGGTGAAGACCTTCTTGACCATGGCGGGCATCCTCTCGCGCGGCGCCGGGTCCCATTACCGCAGCGGCACCCAGAGTATCAGTCTGATGTCGTACAGTGAATATCTGCGTCCGTTCTCCGACATTCCGGCGCCGCTGTCAAGCCCTCTCGGCCGTCAAGCCTTGCCGTGCAGATACGGAGACGGTGCGCCGTACACGAGCTCGGGTGGCGTCCACTCGGTCAGGTCGTGGAGCGCCACGTCCTCCGCGAGCAGATGTCCCGCGCTCGCGGGCCAGGCTATCGCATGGAGCCACATTCCCCGAGCCTCGCCGGCGTACGCGCTTCGATCCGTCGGAGAATTCACCAACCACAGTGGAGTCGGGTGACCGGCCACCTTGATCCTCGCCTGGCCGACGTGCTCCGGGTGCCCCGGCCCGGGATCGGTCAGGGCCTCGGCGAGCTGCGGACCGGGATCCGGTCCGGCCAAGCCGGCCAGCCGGGTGCCGAGACCGACTCCCGGCTCCTCGGCCACGAAGACCACGTCGGCGGGCCCACCGCCGAGCGGCTCCGGCCCGGCGCACGCCACCGCGGTGGCCCGGACACCGGTTCGGTCGTCCCCGGCGTACGCCACGCCGGTGATGGTCCACCCGGGCGGCAGTGGCCACGGGCACCAGAGCGGCGCCGGCAGCCGGGTCGGCGGGTCGGCGGCGGTCGTGATCCGATCGACCACACTGGCCACGATCTCCGCTCCGATGTGCTCGGGCACGTGCAGCGGGGGCACCGGTCCGCAGTCGGGACAGCGCGAATCGGAGTGCATCAGGTCCGGCGGACGGACCTGACCTCCACATCTCGGACAACTCACCGCGACACTCACCATCCCACCGTCACCCCCCACCGCCACGACGTCAAGCCGAGCGGCGGTTTCGGCACCGGTCAGGCAGCTCAGGCCGGCGGCGGGCCGGCGTACGCGCGGACCCACGCGTGCATGGCGATACCGCTCGCCACGCCGGCGTTGATCGAGCGGGTCGAGCCGTACTGGGCGATCGAGAAGAGCTGGTCGCATCCCGCACGGGCCGCCTCGGACAACCCCGGCCCCTCCTGACCGAAGAGCAGGACGCAGCGACGCGGCAGGGTGGTGGTCTCCAGTGGCCGGGACCCGGGCAGGTTGTCGATGCCCACCACCGTCAGGTCCGCGCCGGTGGCCCAGGCGACGAAGTCCTCGATCGTCCCGTGGTGGCGAACGTGCTGGTACCGGTCGGTCACCATGGCGCCCCGCCGGTTCCAGCGGCGCCGGCCCACGATGTGCACCTCGGCGGCGAGGAAGGCGTTGGCGTTCCGGACGACGGTGCCGATGTTGAAGTCGTGCTGCCAGTTCTCGATCGCCACGTGGAAGTCGTGCCGACGCCGGTCCAGGTCGGCCACCACGGCCTCCTGCCGCCAGTAGCGGTACCGGTCCACCACGTTGCGCCGGTCGCCCTCCGCGAGCAGCTCCGGGTCGTACCGAGGGTCGTCCGGCGGGTCGCCCGGCCAGGGGCCCACACCGACGTCGAGCTGGTCACCGGTCACGGTCATCAGAGGGTACGGCCCCAGTACCGCCGCCCGGCCACCGCCCGCCGATCCACCACCCGCCGATCCGCCGGCCACTGCCCGCGCCCCGCCGCCCGCCGCCCTCGCCCGTTGTTAACAGGGGGCCCTTCCTCTACACCAGGCGTTAACGGGGGGCCCTTCCTTGCACATCTCCGTGCGGCTCAGCGGAGGGCCAGGGCGGTGCCCAGGCGGTCCAGCAGGCGGCGGTCGGCCGGGGAGATCGAGCCGGCGGGCGGCGCCTGGCAGACCCGTGCCGCGACCGACTGCACCCACTGCCGGTACGCCGCCGAGTCGGCCGGGTCCGCTCGACGCCCCAGCACCCGTACGGCGGCCCGGCAGGCGGCGAGGAGGTCGACGAGGTCGGCCAGCCGTTCCACCGGCGGAGCCGCGTCGTCCCGGGCGTAGACGGTGGCGACCACGGCCCGGACCAGGTCGCTGTCGGAGGACCGACCGGCGGCGACGGCGTCCAGCCCGGCCACACCGGCGGCGACCCCGCGGGTGGGACGGCCCGGACCGGCCGAGGTGGCGGCGACCACGACTCGACCGGGCAGGCTGGTCAGCAGGTCCCACTCGGCGGCGGAGTAGACGGCGGTGGTCGCCGGTGCGACGCGGCGCCCGGCAGAGGACGGCTCTCCGGCGACGGAGTGGCTCATGGGGACCTCCGGCGTCAGCATATGCCGGGCATCCACCGAAAAGGGCCCCTTCCGGGTGGAAGGGGCCCGATCTTCGTACGTGGGTCAGCGCGGCTCGGGGAAGCTCGGCCGTTCCGGGTCCACGCCGTCGGGCACCGCGGCGGCCGCGTACTCCTTCTTGGGGACCATGACCTTGCGGCGGAAGACGCAGACCAGCGTGCCGTCCTGGTTGTAGCCGCGGGTCTGCACCGCGACCACCCCCCGGTCCGGCTTGGACGACGACTCCCGCTTGTCCAGGACGGTGGTCTCGCCGTAGATGGTGTCGCCGTGGAACGTCGGCGCGACGTGCCGCAGGGACTCGATCTCCAGGTTGGCGATCGCCTTGCCGCTGACGTCCGGCACCGACATGCCTAGGAGCAGCGAGTAGACGTAGTTGCCGACCACCACGTTGCGCTTGAACTGGCTGGACGTCTCGGCGTAGTGCGCGTCCAGGTGCAGCGGGTGGTGGTTCATGGTGAGCAGGCAGAAGAGGTGGTCGTCGTACTCGGTGACCGTCTTGCCCGGCCAGTGCCGGTAGACCGCGCCGACCTCGAACTCCTCGTAGTAGCGGCCGAACTGCATCCTTGTCCCCTTCGACGGGCGGCGATGGAGTTCGGCACAGCATGCCTTACCGCTGGTTAAGGAGAGCCGCGGGGCGCGGGCCGTGGGGAAATGTCACACCACCGGACCCGGGGGGAGACGCAATGAGCGGCGGGGCCCTCCCCGGCACCCGCCGCCCACGCTCTGATGAAGAAGATTTTGCACCAGTACGGCCGTCACGGGACAGAGACCAGGATCACATTTATCGTTTTGTAACAATGCGGAGAGTAATTGACGACCCCGCCGAGGGCGATCTTCGCACCTCGAAAAGCTCCTCGTCACAGGTCAAGTTACCTATTCGTAGCCGCCACCGAGCGTGATCTCCTTGGAAACGCTCCCATCACGGGTGGTCACGCAAATGCGTCGTGCACTTGCGGTTCGCGGTTGCGCCCTCCACCGACAGGGATCGATGGCTTCGGAGTGCCGGACGACACCACGGCGGCACGGTTTCGGCACGCCGGGGGCGGGAATTCGACGAGGTACGCCCTGGTTCCACCAGACGTAGCTGTTCCGCGTTGATCGGAGAGAGTTTCATGGCAACCGTTGAGCTGACCACGGCAAACTTCGACGAGGTGACCGGCAGCGAGGGCATCGTGCTCGTCGACTTCTGGGCCGAATGGTGCGGCCCGTGCAAGCGGTTCGCCCCGGTCTACGAGCGGTCCTCGGAGAAGCACCAGGACATCGTGTTCGGCAAGGTCGACACCGAGGCGCAGCAGGAGCTGGGCGCGAAGTTCGACATCCGCTCGATCCCGACGATCATGGCCATCCGGGACGGCGTGATCGTCTTCGCCCAGCCGGGCGCTCTCCCCGAGTCGGCGCTGGAGAACCTCATCGAGCAGGTCGAGGCGCTCGACATGGACGACGTACGCAAGAAGCTGGCCGAGCACAACCACTGACCGGTTCCACCTGACGGCGGCCGGACCCCACGGGTCCGGCCGCCGTCGTGTGCGCGCCGTCGGGGGATCCACCCGGGGCCGCTCATCCGTTACCGTCACCAGTCGATGGACACCTTGACCACCCGCGGTCGCGCCGTCCGACTCGCGGTCACCGCGCTCGGCGTCGCGTTGCTGCTGGCCGGCACCGTCCGGGGGACCGACGACCACTTCCCCTTCGGCCCCTTCCGCATGTACTCGACCTCCAACCCGCCCGACTCCCCCGCGCCGGACACCCGGGTCGAGGGCGTCGACACCACCGGCGCGGTGGTCGACCTGGGCGAGGGGGCCACCGGCATCCGGCGGGCCGAGATCGAGGGCCAGCAGGACCGGTACACCGCCGACCCCACGCTGCTCACCGAGGTCGCCGACGCGTACGCCGAACGCCACGCCGACGCCGCGGATCTGGTCGAGGTACGCATCGTCGTCCGCTGGCACGGCATCCACGCCGGCCGCCCCACCGGACGCTGGACCGACGAGACCGTGGTCGCCTGGCGGGTGGCCCGGTGAGCCGCTGGTTGACCGAGGCGGTGCCGCGCGGCCGGGTGGCCGCCTTCCGGACGCTGATCTACCTGTTCGTCGCCGCCGACCTCGTCGTCTTCACCCCGTGGGTACGCAATCGGGCCGCCGTGCCGGGCGAGCTCTACCAGCCGCTGCTGATCGGTCGGGTGCTGCCCCTGCCGACACCCACCCCGGCGCTGGTCGCCGCCCTCTTCTGGGCTCTGCTGCTGCTCGCCCTGCTCGCCGCGAGCGGCCGGGCGCCCCGCCTGCTCGGCTGGTCGGTCTTCGCGCTCTACCTGGAGTGGATGATCGTCGCGATGAGCTACGGCAAGGTCGACCACGACCGGTTCGGCCTGCTCGTCGCCCTGGCCGTGCTGCCCACCGCCGGCCGGGCCCGGCACGGCGACACCACCCGCACCGAGGCGGGCGGCTGGGCGCTGCGGGTCACCCAGATCGCGGTGATCTGCACGTACTTCCTGGCCGCCTGGGCCAAGCTACGCTTCGGCGGACTGGACTGGCTGACCGGATCGGTGCTCGCCCGGGCGATCATCCGGCGCGGCACCGACCTGGCCGACGTGATCGCCTCCGTGCCGTACCTGTTGATCGTCGCCCAGTTCGGCATCGTGGCGTTCGAACTGCTCAGCCCGGTGGTCTTCCTGCTCCGCGACCGGTGGCGGCTGGCGGCGGTGGGCTTCTTCTACTCGTTCCACCTGGTCACCATCGCGACCATCACCATCTCGTTCGCCCCGCACCTGGCCGCGATGGCCAGCTTCCTACCGTTGGAACGGATCCGCCCGATCGTCTGGGCGCGCCGGCTGGTCGCCCGCCGGGGCGACGGCGGTAGCGCCGCGACGGCGGATCCGCCGGAGGTCGCGAACGGCCGGCGCGTCGGTCAGGACCCGGTGGTCGGGCGGCCGGCGGGCCCGTAGAGGCGCTCCCGCGCCTCCTGCGGCAGGGAGCACGCGGCCGTTCCGCCGGGGAGCCGGTGCCGGTTGCGGGCGACCCAGCGGTACGCGGGCCAGGCGGCGGCGCGTACCGGCGGGAACCGCAGGCCACCGCCGGCCACCCGCCAGAACGGACCGCTGTCGCCCAGCAGCCGGGCGATCGCGTCCGGTCCGGCCGCCCGGGAGCCGTCGGCGCCGACCCACTGCACCGCCTCCTCGCACTGCGCCTCGGTCAGGCCCAGCGCGTCGAGGTCGGCGAACTGCCAGGGCACCACCCGGGCACCGGTGGGGATCCGCCGCTGGATGAAC
Source organism: Micromonospora endolithica (assembly GCF_003626595.1). GTDB lineage: Bacteria > Actinomycetota > Actinomycetes > Mycobacteriales > Micromonosporaceae > Micromonospora > Micromonospora endolithica. The sequence continues at coordinate 288,754 of NZ_RBAK01000008.1, forward strand.
TCGGCGCAGCGGGTGCAGAACGCGCAGTCCCCGTCGTAGACGAACGTCGACCTCTCCATGACCCCATCCTGCACCCGGCCACCGACGCCCGGACGCCGAGGTGGGCGGGAACACGACCGTCGGCTTGCCTTCGACTCGTACGCGTGTTCGAATGGGAGGCATGCGCTGGGAGAACCTCTCCGCTCCCCCGGACGAGGGGCATCCCGACGGGTCGGCGCCAGCGACTCCACCCCTGCCGCTGGCGCTGCCCGGCGCGGTGGCCCGCACCTTCGACAGCCCCGGCTTCGCCGGGATGACGTTCTACGAGGTGCAGGCCCGGTCCATCCTCAACAAGGTGCCCGGCGCGTCCCGGGTGCCGTTCGAGTGGACGATCAACCCCTACCGGGGCTGCACTCACGCCTGCGTTTACTGCTATGCGAGAAACACTCACACCTATCTGGACCTCGACGCCGGGGCGGACTTCGACCGCAAGGTGATCGTCAAGGTCAACGCGGGTGAGCTGGTCCGGCGCGAGCTGGCCGCACCCCGCTGGCGGGGCGCACACGTGGCGATGGGCACCAACGTCGACTGCTACCAGCGGGCCGAGGGGCGCTACCGGCTGATGCCGCAGATCATCGCCGCGCTGCGCGACTTCGCCAACCCGTTCTCGATCCTCACCAAGGGCACCCTGATCCTGCGCGACCTGCCGCTGCTGCGACAGGCCGCCGAGGTGGCCCGGGTCGGCCTGTCGTTCTCGGTGGGCTTCGTCGACGAACGGCTGTGGCGCACCGCCGAGCCCGGCACGCCGAGCCCGCGCCGCCGCCTCGACGCGGTCCGCACCCTGGTCGACGCCGGGTTCGAGGTGGGCGTCCTGATGGCGCCGGTCCTGCCCGGCCTGAGCGACGACGACGAGTCGATCGACGCCACGGTGGCCGCGATCGCCGCCAGCGGCGCGTCCAGCGCGACTCCACTGGCGCTGCACCTGCGGCCGGGCGCCCGCGAGTGGTACGCGCACTGGCTCGGCCGGGAGTTCCCGCACCTGGTCCCCCGCTACCGGGAGCTCTACCGGGCGGGCGCCTACGCGCCGCAGTCGTACCAGCGGGAGTTGACCGCGCGGGTGCGGATCGCGGCCCGCCGGCACGGCCTGCACCGGGGCGAGCGCGGCGACAACCGGCGGCTGCCCGAGCCGGCCCCCGGGACGCCGGCCGCCGAGCAGCTGACGCTGCTGTAGCGGTCCGCCGCTACGCTGCCGCCGTGCGGGAGATCATCGATGGGGCGCTTCGTCGGCAACGGCTCCGGGCGGTCGGGGCGGTGGGCATCGGCCTGATATTCGGGCTGACCGCGGTACGGATCCGCGACGTCGGCGGCCCGCTCGTCCTGCTGACCGCGCTGCCGCTGCTGATCCTGCTGTGGATCGCGCTGCGTCAGACGCGTCGCCGGCCGAGCGACGGTGAGTTCCGGGTCGACGAGCGGGAGCGCGCGTTCTTCGCCCCACCTCGCCCGGAGGCCGGCTTCCTGCCCTTCCTGGTCGGTTTCACCGCCTACCAGAGCGTCACCACCTGGGTCGCAGCCGACGGCGGGTCGGCGCTGCGGGCCCTTGCGGTCTTCTTCGCGTCCGCCACGGTCGCCTGGGTGACGGTCGGTTGGCGGAACGTGCCGAGCGTGGAGCTGACCGCCGAGGGCATCGTGCACCGGCGGCACGAGAAGGGGTGGTTCGTACCCTGGTCCGCCCTCGATCCGGCAGGCCGGGTCGGCTCCGCGAACGGCGTCCGGACGATCTCCCTGCCGATCAGCCGGCCGGACCTGGTCCGTTCCAGCGGCTGGGGTCGGGGCCGGTCGCTGGTAGCCGTCGGCGACCTGGACGTCGCCCCGGCGCTACTCGCCGGCGCTCTCCGGCACTACCTCGCCCAGCCCGAGCGCCGGGCCGAGATCGGGACCCCGGCGGAGTACGCCAGGCTGCGACGGGCGCTCACCGGCGACGCCTGACCGGCGGCGCTAGAGTCGGCGGGTGCGCTCCGCTCAGCAGATCCTCGCCGACTCCGCCGTGATCGCCGTCGTGGGCGCGTCCCGCGACCCGCGCAAGGCCGCGCACAGCGTGCCGTTGCAGATGCAGCGGTACGGCTGGCGCATCATTCCGGTCAACCCGACCGCCGACGAGCTGTTCGGTGAGCCGGTCTACCGGTCGCTGGCCGAGATCCCGCACCCGGTCGACCTGGTCGACGTGTTCCGTCCGGCGCGGGACGCGGTCGAGGTGGTCCGCGAGGCGGTGGCGATCGGCGCCCCGGCGGTGTGGCTCCAGCTCGGCATCGTCTCCCCCGAGTCCCGTCAGATCGCCACCGAGGCGGGTCTCGACTACGTGGAGGACCGCTGCCTGATCGTGGAACGCGCCGCCGCCGGCCTGACCCGGCTCGGCTGAAATCCCCTCGCCCGGACATCCGCGCGCCGGCATCATCGGGGGATGCCGACGACCGTCCTGCGGTGGCAGTTCGACCTGACCTGGTCGCTGTTCGAGTACCACCTCGAACGCCTCGACCCGGCGGACCTGCTCTGGGAGCCGGCCGCGCTCTGCTGGACGGTCCGGCCGGCGGCCGGCGGCGGTTGGACGCCCGACTGGGCGGACACCGAGCCGGACCCGGTCCCGGTGCCGACCATCGGCTGGCTCACCTGGCACCTCGGCTGGTGGTGGTCGTCGGCGGTCGAGCAGGCGTACGGGCGACCCGTCCCGTCCCGCGAGGAGGTCGCCTGGCCGGGGCCCGGTGCGGCGACCGTCGCCTGGCTGCGTGCCGTACGCGCCCGGTGGGTCGCCGTGCTGGACGGACTCACCGAGGACGACCTGGCTGTCCCGGTGGGGTTCCCGTGGCCGGCGGAGAGCGGACACACCGTCGCCAACCTGGTCGCCTGGGTCAACGCCGAGCTGATGAAGAACGTGGCCGAGATCGGCCAGCTCCGGTTGCTCCGGGCAGCGTGCTCCCCGCCCTGACCGCGCGGCCTGCACCTGAGCCGCCACCGCCGACGCCCCGAGCCCGGCGGCGTTCCCGGCTCGGGTGTTAGGAAGGGGCCCTTCCTATACACCAGGCGTTAACAGGGGGCCCTTCCTTACAGCTTGTACTCCTTGAGCAGGCCGCGGCTGATGATGGTCTTCTGGATCTCCGAGGTGCCCTCGCCGATGAGCAGGAACGGGGCCTCCCGCATCAGGCGCTCGATCTCGTACTCCTTGGAGTAGCCGTAGCCGCCGTGGATCCGGAACGACTCCTGGACGACCTCGGCGCAGTACTCGGACGCGAGCAGCTTGGCCATCCCGGCCTCGACGTCGTTGCGCTGGCCGGCGTCCTTGAGCCGGGCGGCGTTGACCATGAGGGCGTGCGCGGCCTCGATCTTGGTGCCCATCTCGGCAAGCTTGAAGGCGATCGCCTGGTGCTTGGCGAGCGGCTGGCCGAACGTCTTCCGCTGCTGGGCGTACGCGACGGCCAGCTCGAAGGCGCGGATGGAGATGCCACAGGCGCGGGCGGCCACGTTGACCCGGCCGACCTCGATGCCGTCCATCATCTGGTAGAAGCCGCGGCCGACCTGGTCCGCGCCGCCGAGCACGGCGGAGGCGGGGACGGTGACCCCGTCGAGGACCATCTCGGTGGTCTCGACGCCCTTGTAGCCCATCTTGTCGATCTTGCCGGGGATGGTGAGGCCGGGGGCGGTCTCGCCGAAGCCGGGCTCCTTCTCCAGCAGGAAGGTGCTCATGTTGCCGTACACCGAGTCGGCCCCGGTGTCGGTCTTGACCAGGGTGGCCACCACCGAGGAGTACGCGCCGTTGGTCAGCCACATCTTCTGGCCGTTGAGCACGTAGTTCTCGCCGTCGCGGACGGCCTTCGACTTGATCGCCGAGACGTCGGAGCCGCACTCCGGTTCGGACATGGAGAACGCGCCGCGCACCTCGCCGGTGGCCATCCTCGGCAGCAGCCGGGCCTTCTGCTCGACGGAACCGTGCTGGGAGACCAGGTACGCCACGATGAAGTGGGTGTTGACGATCCCGGAGATCGACATCCAGCCCCGGGACAGCTCCTCGACCACCAGGGCGTACGTCAGCAGGGACTCACCGAGCCCGCCGTGCTCCTCGTCGATGGTGAGCCCGAACAGCCCCATCTCCTTCATCCCCTCCAGGATGTCGGCCGGGTACTCGTCGGCGTGCTCCAGCGCCTGGGCGTGCGGGATGATCTCTTTGTCCGCGAACTCCCGGACGGTTTCCAGGATCGACCGCTGCACGTCGGTCAGGCCGGGTGTCTGGGCGAGTCGGGCCATCTCAGCCTCCGGGGATTCGTCGCATTACTCGTTGGTAACTGAACGCTCGGTCAGTATCGGCCTCCCGGCCGGCGAGGCCAAGGTGACCAGTCCACACAACCGCTGTGAAAAGGTTCACCGCTGGGGGTAGCGTCCGGCAAGAAGACGAGTGCCCCAGCCGGCAGGAGGACATCCGCGTGAGTCAACCACCGCAGCCGCCGGGGCCGACGGACCCGGCGGAGCCGGACCGGACGCCGTCGCCCTGGGAACAGCCCGCCGCCGGCCCGGAGCCGCCGGGCCACCACCAGCCCTCCGGGTACGACCAGCAGCCCCCGTCGTACGGGCAGCATCCCGGCCACGACCCGTACGGGCCGCCGCCGCACGAGCAGCCGCAGGGCCAGTGGGGGCAGCAGGCCCCGTACGCCCCGCAGCCGCCCTACGGCCAGTACGGCCCGCCATCCGGACCCGGCCGACCCGGCGGCGGGACGAACGTGCTGGCCATCCTGTCGCTGGTGTTCGCGTTCCTCTTCGCCCCGGCCGGCATCGTGCTCGGCCACCTCGCCAAGCGGCAGATCCGCACCACCGGCGAGGACGGCGAGCAGCTCGCCACCTGGGGGACGATCCTCGGCTACGTCTTCACCGGCCTCGGCCTGCTGGTCTGCTGCGGATGGATCGCGCTGGTCGCCGTCGCCGGCACCGACGTGGGACGGAACTGACCGGGCGGGTCAGCGGAACTGCGCCTCGCGGACGCTGTTGCCGCCGTCCACCACGAGCATCTGCCCGGTGATGTACGACGCGGCCGGTGAACAGAGGAACGTGATCGCCGCCGCCACCTCGTCCGGGGTGCCCGGTCGGCCGACCGGCGTGCCCAGACCCTGCTTGATCTCGGCCATCGTGGAGGCGGCGGTGTAGATGGTGCCGGGCGCCACCGCGTTCACGGTCACCCCGTCGGCCACCATCTCCATGGCCAGCGCCCGGGTCAGCCCGACCACACCCGCCTTGGCCGCCGCGTACGCCGCCTCGGTGGGCAACGCGTTGACCGGGCCGGCGGTCGCGGACAGGTTCACGATCCGGCCCCAGCCCCGCTCCGCCATGCCGCCGCTGAACGCCCGGCTGCACAGGAAGGCGGTGGTCAGGTTCCGGTCGATCTCGCCCCGCCACTCGTCGTAGCTGAGCTGGGCCACCGGACGCAGCACCTCCGGGCTCGCCCGGCTGGCCAGTCCGGCGTTGTTGACCAGCACCTCCACGTCGCCCAGTTGCTCGGCCACCGCGTCGGCGAGCGCGCCCACCTCCGACTCGTCGGTGAGGTCCGCGACGAACCCGGTCACTCCCAGCTCACCGGCCCGCTCGTGGATCCGCCGGGTGGTGGAGACGATCGCCACCCGGGCGCCCAGGTCGGCCAGCCGGCGCGCGGTCGCGTACCCGATGCCGTCCGGGCTGCCGGCCCCGGTGACCAGGGCGACCCTTCCGTCGAGCCGCATGGTCACCGGCTCGGGAAGGGCCCTGCCGGAGGAGTCCGTGGCCCGCGCGTCATTCGCCATGCCAGGATCCTGCCCGCTGGCCGCGGTCCGGGCAACGCTGGCACCCGGTGGCGGGGGGTCAGGTTCCTGGGCCGGGCTGGCTACCCTGACGGGCGCGCACCCCCAGCCGATGGAGAACAGACGATGACCTACCCCCCGCAGCCCGGTAACTGGCCCGACCCGTCGTGGTCCGGCCAGCAGTCCGGCCCGCAGTCCGGTCCGCCGGTCGACCCGACTCTTCCCGCCGGCAGTCCGGTGGCGCCGACGCCCGACCCGTACGCCCCGGGCAACCCGTACGCGGGGGCGCAGCCGTCCGTCGACCCGTACGGCAACGTGCACAAGGCCGGCGACCCGTACGCGCCCGGCTACCCGCCGGCGCCCTACGGCGGGTACGGCTACGCGCCGCAGCCGCAGAAGACCAACGGCCTGGCCATCGCCGCGCTGGTGCTGGCCCTGGTCGGTTTCGCGTCCTGCATCACCGCGCCGGTCGGAGCCATCCTCGGCCACGTCGCGCGCAAGCAGATCCGGCAGACCGGCGAGGGCGGCGAGGGCATGGCGAAGGCGGCGATCATCGTCGGCTGGATCGTCACCGGCCTGGCCCTGCTGTTCATCGCGTTCTACGTGGTGATCGTCGTCTTCGCGATCGCGTCGTCCGACGGCACCAGCACCAGCAACAACTGGTGAGACGCGTCGTGCCGCCCCGGCGGGCCGGGGCGGCACGGGCGGTACCGGGAGGCGGCGCTACTCGGCCGGCGGGGTGAACGTGGAGGTCCGGGTCATCCCGGCCGCGCGCCCCTTGGCGGAGATCACCAGCGCCATCTTCCGGGACGCCTCGTCGATCATCTCGTCGCCGAGCATCACCGCGCCGAGCCGGCCGCCGGCCTCCGAGGTGTAGTGCTCGTACGCGTCCAGGATCAACTCGGCGTGGTCGTAGTCGGCCTGCGCCGGCTGGTAGACCTCGTTGGCGGCGTCGATCTGGCCCGGGTGCAGCACCCACTTGCCGTCGAAGCCGAGCGCGGCGGACCGCTTCGCCACCTCGCGGAACGCGTCCACGTCGCGGATCTGCAGGAACGGGCCGTCGATGGCCTGCTTGTCGTGCATCCGGGCGGCCATCAGGATCCGCATCAGGATGTAGTGGTAGGGGTCGCCCGGGTAGTCCGGGATCAGCGCGCCCACCACCAGCGACTTCATGTTGATCGAGGCCATGAAGTCGGCCGGGCCGAAGATGATCGTCTCCACCCGGGGCGACGCGGCGGCGATCGCGTCCACGTTCACCAGGCCGGCGGCGTTCTCGATCTGCGCCTCGATGCCGATCCGGCCGACCTCCAGGCCGAGGGTCTTCTCGATCTGGGTCAGCGTCAGGTCCAGCCACTGCACCTGGCCGGCGTTCTGCACCTTCGGCAGCATGACGCAGTCCAGGTTCGCCCCGGCGCCCTCCACCACCTCGATGACGTCCCGGTAGGTCCACGGGGTGGTGAGGTCGTTGACGCGTACCACCCGGGTCTTGCCCGCCCAGTCACCCTCGTTGAGGGCCGCCACGATGTTCTTGCGGGCGTCCGGCTTGGCCAGCGGCGCGACCGCGTCCTCCAGGTCGAGGAACACCTGGTCGGCGGGGAGGCCCTGGGCCTTGCCGAGCATCTTGACGCTGGAACCCGGTACCGCGAGGCAGGACCGGCGGGGGCGACCGACTGCGGCCATGGATGCGCTCCTTCCAGCGTCCGGCGGGCACGCCGACGCCACTGACGGACGTACGAGGAAACTTAACGATCCCAAAGGGCGTTGTGACGCCACGGTAACCTCGTGCCGTGACCGGGGTGAATGGACCTGTGGAAGATCTCACTGGACGGCGACTGGTGGTGGTGACCGGCGCCAGCTCGGGCATCGGTCTGGCCGCCGCCGTCGACCTGGCCTGCCGGGGCGACCAGGTGGTACTGGTCGGCCGCGACCCGGCGCGGCTGCGGGCGGCGGGCGAGCAGGTCCGGGAGGCGTCCGGGGAGCGCCCGGAGCTGTTCCGGGCGGACTTCGCGGTCCTCGACGACGTCCGGCGGCTGGCCGGGAAGCTACGCGACGCGTACGACCGGATCGACGTGCTGGCCAACAACGCCGGCGCGATCGTGCTCCAGCCGGTCACCACCGTGGACGGCTTCGAGCTGTCGATCCAGGCCAACCACCTGGCGCCGTTCCTGCTCAGCAACCTGCTGCGGGACCGGGTCGGGCGGATGGTGGTGACCGCCTCCGGCGCGCACCGCGGCGGCACCCTCGACCCGGACGACCTGAACGCGCCGCTGCGCCGCTACCGGGCGATGAACGCCTACGGCACCAGCAAGCAGGCGAACATCCTCTTCACCGCCGAGGCGGCCCGGCGCTGGCCGGAGCTGCCCGCGTACTCCTTCCATCCCGGCGTGGTGCGGACCCGGTTCGGCAACGACAGCCGGCTGGTCGCGTTCGGCATGCGGTTCCTGCCGGTCTTCCGGAGCCCGGAGAAGGGCGCGGAGACGCTGGTGTGGCTCGCCAACCAGGACCCGTCCCGGCTGACCAGCGGCGGCTACTACGCCGACCGCCGACCGCGCCGGCCACTGGCCAAGGCGTCCGACCCGCGGCTCGCCGCCCGCCTCTGGACGGCGAGCGCCAAGGCCGTCGGCATCGACGCCTGACGCCCGACGACCGCCGAGATGACGTCCGAGGGCGACGACCCGGCCGCCGCCGTGCGCCTGGTCGCGCTGGTGGAGATGGCCGCCGCCGCGGTCGAGGCCGGCCGGCGGTACGAGGACACCGTGCTGGCCCTGCTCGGCCGGCACGGCGGGCAGCTGGAACGCCGGGTGCGCACCGGCGACGGCCACACCGAGGTGCACCTGATCCGGTTCGACTCCCGGCGCGGCTACCGATCCTTCCTCGCCGACCCGGAGCGGGTCGCTCTGCGGGCCACGCTCGGCGACGCCGCCCCGACCACGCGGGTGCTGGAGGTGCACGACGTGTGGGACGACCCGCCGGTCAGTCGTTGAGCGGTGCCGCGTCCGCCGGCACCGCGGTGGACACCGGTGGGGTGCGGCGGGCCGGGCGTCCGGCGAGCACCACCACCGCGACGCCGGCCAGGAGCAGCGCCAGGCCGGGCAGGGCCAGCAGTTGCGGCAGCTGGTCCAGCCAGACCCAGCCGATCAGGGCGGCACCCGGCGCCTCCAGCAGGATCAGCACGCTGACCGTGACCGCCGATACGCGGCGCAGCGCGTAGCTGAACATCGAGTGGCCGAGCAGCTGGGCGCCGACCACCAGGGCCAGTACCGCCGCCCAGGTGCCGCCGTCGAAGCCGGTCAACGGCACCCCGCCCACCAGGCAGGCCACCAGCAGCAGCAGCGCGCACACCCCGTAGCAGATGGTGGTGTACGTCGCCGTGCTGATGGTGGCCCGGGCCCGCTCGCCCAACGCCGAGTAGACGGCGGCGAACATCCCGCCCACCACGGCGAGCAGGTCACCGGTGAACGCGCGGCCGGACACGGCGAAGTCCGCGCCGGTGGCCAGGGCCGCGCCGACCACCGCCACCCCGATCCCCACCCAGACCCCGGTCGGCAGCCGGCGCCCCTGAGCCCGCGCGATCAACCCCTGCCAGACCGGCTGGGTCGCGACCAGCGCCGTCGCGGCGGCGACCGAGGTGAGCTGGGCGCTCGGCATCCAGGTCGCGAAGTGCGCGGCCAGCGCCACGCCGGACAGTACGCAGAACAGGCCCTCCCGCCGCCCGGCGCCCACCGTCAACGCGCGGAACTCGGCACGGCGCCGGGCCAGCGAGAACGGCCCGAGCACGGCGACCGACAGCGCGTTGCGCCAGAAGGCGATCGCCAGCGCGGGCGCCGCGGCGAAAGCGACCAGCGGGGCCGACGACGACACGGCGACGACGGCGAGGGCCAGTGCGCCGGTGGTCATCGGGTCGAGCGGCGGACGATGCGCGGTGGAGGACACGGGGAGCAATCCTCACACGGCGTGGGCCACCACGTACCGTCAGGGCTCCAACACGATCATGGTCGCCGGCCGGCGACCCCCGACACCGCCCGGAGGCACTCCCATGCCCGCGTACCAGGCGGTGCTGTTCGACTTCTTCGGCACGCTCACCCGTCCCGTCCAGCGCGGGGCCGCCCACTCCCACGTCGCCGACCTGCTCGGCTGCTCCCGGAACACCCTCGTCGACGTGCTCGACCGCACCTTCTACCAGCGGGCCAGCGGTCTGCTGGGCGACGCCCAGGCCACCCTGCGCTGGGTCTGCGAGCAGGTCGGCGTCCACCCCACCGACCAGGCGGTACGGCACGCCGTCGCCGCCCGCCACCGGGCCGTACGCGCCGACACCCGGCTGCGGGACGACGCCGTGCCGACGCTCGCCGCGCTGCGCCGCCGGGGCGTACGGACCGGGATCGTCAGCGACTGCACCCACGAGCTGCCGGCGTTCCTGCCGCAGTTGCCGATCGCCCCGCTGCTCGACGTGCGGGTCTTCTCCGTCGAGGTGGGCCGGTGCAAACCCGATCCCGCGCTGTACCTGGCGGCCTGCCACCGGCTCGGCGTCGCGCCGGAGGACTGCCTGTTCGTCGGCGACGGCGGGAGCCAGGAGCTGACCGGCGCGCGGCGCACCGGGATGACGGCGGTCCGGCTGGCCGCGGACGACCTCGCCGGTCACCTGGTGTTCAACGCCGACGACGCCTGGCGCGGCCCGGTGCTGCGCCGCCTCACCGAGGTGGTCGCGCTGCTCGACGCCACGATGTCCCCGCCCGCCGCCGCCCCGCCCGCGGTCCTGCCCGCCGCCGTCCGCTGAGCGTCCCGCGCGCCCTGCTGCGCGCGCGCTTTCCCGGAACCGCGCGCACCGGGTGAGGTCAGCGGCGGCGGACGCGGTGCAGGCGGAAGGGCTTGCGGGTGGTCCGCACGACCGGCGCCTCCCGGGGCACCTCGGCCAGCGACTCCGCCGGCAACGCGTCCCCGGCCAGCGGGGCACCGGCCGGCGCGAGCCGGTTGAGGGCGCACCCGTCCGCCGCCCATCGCGTCACCAGCTCCGCGGCCGAGCCACGGGCGTTGAGCCGTTTGGCGGCGACCAGCGGGGCGGCCGTGTCCCAGTGCTCCGTACCAGGGGTCAGCCGGGTCACCCGGGCCGGCCAGGTGACGATGCGGCCGCCGTGGTCACCACGCAGGGTCACCTGGGCCTCGGCGGCGTCGGCCAGCCCCGGCGCGGCCTGCTCGCCCGGGCCGCTCACCACGAAGAGCGAGCCCTCCAGCGGAACGCACCACAGGGCCCAGGCCGGGCCGCCGGACACGTTCACCCAGGCCACCGCGGCCTTCTTCAGCGCCTCGTCGACCAGGGGCGTGCTGCTGCCATCCACTCCGGCATCCTCCCCCATCACGGCCGGGCCCGTCAGCCGACGAACGGCGGGACCATGATCTCGCCCCGGGCCACCGGCACCACCTGACCGGCGACCGTCGCGCCGACCGCCTGACCACCGGCGGCGGTCACCGTGCAGGCCAGCGACGACGGGCGCCCCATGTCCACGCCCTGCCGGACGGCGTACTCCGCCCGCCCGTCGGCGGGGAGCAGCCCGCTGGCCACCAGCCACACGCCGAGACCGAGCGCCGCCGAGCCGGTCGCCGGGTCCTCCGGCACACCGAGGCCCGGCACGAACACGCGGGCGTTCGCGGTTTGCCCCGTCGCGTCCCAGGAGAAGACGCTCACATGCTCCACCCCGTACCGCTCCGCCGCCGCCGCGTTGACCCGGGCGCGGGCCACCGCGTCCGGACGGACCGGGAGGTACGGGAACTCCAGCCCGCACCCGGCCACCCGTGGCGCGGGCCCGGCGTGGTCGGCGGCGGTGAGCCCGGCCATCTCCAGCAACGGCTCCGGATCCAGCTCCGGGCCGAGCGTGGGAGTGCCGCCGGTGAGGGTCGCCCCGGTCGCGGTCACCTCGATGGGCAGCACACCCGCGCCGCACTCCTGGGTGATCCGCCCCACCTCGAACAGGCCCCGCCGTGCGGCGGTGACCGCCGCGCCGACGCTGGGATGACCGGCGAACGGAAGCTCGGCGGCCGGGGTGAAGATCCTCGCCCGGTAGGTGGCACCGACCTGGGTCGGCGGGAGCACGAAGACCGTCTCCGACAGGTTGAACTCCACCGCCAGGGCCTGCATCTGCTCGGTTGCCAGTCCGACGGCACCGAACACCACGGCGAGGGGATTGCCCGCGAAGGGGCGGTCGGTGAAGACGTCCACGATCTCGTAGGCCAAGGTCGACATGTTGATAAACACTAGGCGCTTAGGCTGGTGCCCGTGAGTACGCCGACCCGGGTCTACATCGCCCGCCTCTCCGGAGTCGCCGTGTTCGACCCCAACGGCGACCAGGTGGGCCGGGTGCGCGACGCGGTGGCGCGGCTCCGGACGACCCAGCGTCCGCCGGAGGTGGTCGGCCTCGTCGCCGAGATGCCCATGCGCCGCCGGATCTTCCTGTCCCTCAACCGGATCACGTCACTCGACGCGGACGCGGTGGTGCTCGGCACCGGCACGCTCAACCTGCGCCGCTTCGAGAAGCGCCCCAACGAGCTGCTGGTCCTCCAGGAACTGCTGGACCGGCGGGTGCAGCTCGACCCCGGCGGCCAGTCCGGCGCGGTCGTCGACGTCGCGATGGAGTGCAGCCGGGGCGGCGAGTGGTCGCTGACCCGGGTGGCCGTACGCGAGCAGACCAGCCGGCTCACCCGGCGCGGCCACCTGCACCAGGTCGAGTGGGACAAGGTCCGCGGGTTGAGCGGCATCGCCACCACCCGGGGCACCGCCAACCTGCTCGCGGTGCTGGAGGACATGCGCCCCGCCGACCTGGCCAACGCGCTCCAGGACCTGCCCGACACGCGGCGCAACGAGGTGGCCGCCGCCCTGGACGACGAGCGGCTGGCCGACGTGCTCAGCGAGCTGCCCGAGCACGACCAGGTGGAGATCCTGGCCGCCCTGGACCGGGAACGGGCCGCCGACGTCCTGGAGGAGATGGATCCGGACGACGCCGCCGACCTGCTCAACGAGCTGCCGCCGCCGGAGCAGGACGTACTGCTGGACCTGATGGAGCCCGACGAGGCCGACCCGGTCCGCCAACTGCTGAAGTACACCCCCGGCACGGCCGGCAGCGTGATGACGTCCGAGCCGGTGATCCTGCCGCCGGACGCGACCGTCGCCGAGGCGCTGGCCCGGGTCCGGGAGCCGCAGCTGTCCCCCGCGGTGGCCGCCCAGGTCTTCGTCACCCGCGCGCCGATGACCACGCCCACCGGCCGATATCTGGGCATGGTGCACTTCCAGCGGCTGCTCCGCGAACCCCCGGCCGACCTGCTCGGCGGCATCGTCGTCAACGACATCGACCCGTTGCGACCCACCACCCCACTGCCCGAGATCACCCGTCGGATGGCAACGTACGACCTGGTCGCCATGCCGGTGATCGACCGCAACAACCGGCTCGTCGGCGCGGTCACCGTGGACGACGTGCTGGACCACCTGCTGCCCCGGGACTGGCGGGACCGGGACGCCGTGACGGGTGCCCTCACCACGGAAGAGGAGCTGGACGAAGCCCATGGCTGAGCAGCGCCGGCCGCAGCGGCTCGACCAGCCGCGCGAGCCCCGCCGGCTGACCCTGCCCCGGTTCGACCCGGAAGCCTTCGGTCGCTGGTCGGAGGGCATCGCCCGGGGGATGGGCACCGCGAACTTCATCGTCTACATGACGGTGGTCATCACCGCCTGGTTCGTCTGGAACACCCTCGCCCCGGCCGACCTGCGTTTCGACCCGTACACCTTCACGTTCCTGACCCTGGTCCTGTCCCTCCAGGCGAGCTACGCGGCGCCGCTGATCCTGCTCGCGCAGAACCGGCAGGCCGACCGGGACCGGGTCACGCAGGAGGAGGACCGGCGGCGGGCCACCATGCAGAAGGCCGACACCGAGTATCTGGCCCGGGAGATCGCCGCGCTGCGCAACGCGATGGGTGAGGTCGCCACCCGCGACTTTCTCCGCTCGGAGCTGGCCCGGCTGGCCGAGGAACTGGACGAGGCGAGCCAGCGCCGGCACCGGCTGGAACGTCGCCAGCAGGAGCGGGCCGCCGCGCGCGCCGAGGGTCGCGACGGGCTGGAGGAGCCCCGGGACGACCTGGACGGTGACTTCGCCCACGACGGCCGTCCGGAGGGTCGCGACTGAGTTGAGCCCGTGCCGGGCGGCCCATCGATTCGCTCACACCGTCGCCCGCTGAGCGCGGGACGCGATCGGCACCGACGTAGCATTGCGGGCATGTCAGCACCCGTCAGCACCGTCTCCGACGCGATCCAGGCCGCGCTGGCCACCGTCAACGACCCGGAGATCCGCCGGCCCATCACCGAGCTGGGCATGGTCCGTTCCGCCGAGATCGGCGACGACGGCGTGGTCCGGGTCGAGCTGCTGCTCACGGTGGCCGGCTGCCCGTTGAAGGACAAGCTGCGTGCCGACATCACCGCCGCCGTCGGGTCGGTACCCGGCGTGACCGGCGTCACCATCGAGTTCGGCGTGATGAGCCCCGAGCAGCGTCAGGGTCTCCAGGCGAAGCTGCGCGGCGGCAACGCCACCGAGGAGCCGGTGATCCCGTTCGCGCAGCCCGGCTCCCGCACCCGGGTGTACGCGGTGGCCAGCGGCAAGGGCGGCGTCGGCAAGTCCAGCGTCACGGTGAACCTGGCGGCGGCGCTGGCCGCCCGGGGCATGTCGGTCGGCGTGGTCGACGCCGACATCTACGGCCACTCGGTCCCCCGGATGCTCGGCGCCGACGGCCGCCCCACCCGGGTCGAGGACATGATCATGCCGCCGCAGTCGCACGGCGTGAAGGTGATCTCCATCGGCATGTTCACCGCCGGCAACGCCGCGGTGGTCTGGCGGGGCCCGATGCTGCACCGGGCGCTCCAGCAGTTCCTCGCCGACGTCTACTGGGGCGACCTCGACGTACTCCTGCTGGACCTGCCGCCGGGCACCGGTGACGTGGCCATCTCCCTGGCCCAGCTCCTGCCCAACTCGGAGATCCTGGTGGTCACCACCCCGCAGGCCGCCGCCGCCGAGGTGGCGGAGCGGGCCGGCGCCATCGCGTTGCAGACCCACCAGCGGGTGGTCGGCGTCATCGAGAACATGTCCTGGCTGGAACTGCCGGACGGTTCCCGGATGGAGATCTTCGGCGCCGGTGGCGGTCAGACCGTCGCGGACTCCCTCACCCAGACGATCGGCGCCCAGGTGCCGCTGCTCGGCCAGATTCCGCTGGACACCCGGGTCCGCGAGGCCGGCGACGAGGGTACGCCGATCGTCCTCGCCGAGCCGGACTCGCCGGCCGCCCGGGCGCTCGGCCAGGTCGCCGACCGTCTCGCCCTGCGTCGCGAATCCCTGCTCGGCAAGCCCCTCGGCCTCAAGCCGGCAGGTCGCTGACCTCCAGCCCGTCGCGTCCCGCCCACCCCGGCGGGTCCTGATCGCGTCTCGCCGCCGGCGGGTCCGCCGCCCGGCTGACCGCCGGCGGACGAGATCAACTCGATGTCACTGAAGTCGGGGCATCCGATGCGGTGGACGGCCCGGTATCAAGGACATCGAGTTGACCTTGGCGCCCGTCTCATTCAGTGGATGATCGAACCCACATCACGGACGGCGCGCGGAGACATCGCCGGCGAGGGTCACGCGCGGGGCGAGAATGGGGCATCGCGGACGAGGGGCATCGCGGACGAGGCCGAGCGTCGGGCGAGACCGGCACTCCGGGCACACGACCCCACCCCCGGCACGACCGCACCCCTCGGCACGACCGCCCCCCGGCACGAACGCATCCCAAGGCACGACGGCGCTCCGCTACGGGTGCGGTCCCGGCGTGCTCAGGTGGCGTCGTCGTAGCTGACCCTCGGCGCGGGCGCCGGAGCGGGGACGGCGCCGGTGGCCGTGGCCGGCCGGCTGCCGTTTCCGCGCAGGTCGGCTGCCGAGGCGACGTCCTTCAGCTCGTTGTGCACACCGGTCACGTCCGCCCGCAGGTTGTCGTAGACGCCCTGGAGCGGCTTGCGGATCGCCGCCTCGTCCTCCTCGCTGAGGAGGTGCTTACGGATGAACGCCTTCGGGTGCAGGTCCTCCAGCTGGATGTCGGTGCCCAGCTCGCGGCTCAGGTCGGTGGTGGCGCTGCTTGCCATCTTGCGCAGGTTCCGCACCATCCGCAGGCCGTCGTTGATGACCGCGGGAAGCCGGTCACCGAAGATCAACAGCGCCAGGAGCAGCAGCGCACCGATCTCCCACCAGTTCAGGTTGTCGAACACCGCACGGGCCTCCTCTCGGCGTCAGCCAAGCGTACGCACGTCACCCGGGCAGCCGGGAGGGGGTCGCGGCGGTCACTTCGCATCTGCGGCGAGGGTCACCGAGGCGTTCTGCCGGTTCGAGCCCCGGCGGTACTCCACGGTCACCACCGATCCGGGCGCGAACTTGCGGACCAGGGCGATCAGATCGGTCGGCTCGGTCATCGGCCGGCCGTTCAGCTTGAGGACGACGTCGCCGGCCTTCAGCCCGGCACCGGCCGCCGGTCCGGAGGGCTCCACCGACACCAGGCGTACGCCGGCGGCGGCGCCCCCGCCGGGACCGCCGACCTGGGCGCCGATGACGGTACGGCGAGCCTTGCCGGTGCCGATGATGTCCTGGGTGATGCGTTTGGCCTGGTTGATCGGGATGGCGAAGGCGAGCCCGATGTTGCCCGCCTCCTGGCCGCCCGCGACCAGTGACTTGATGGTCGAGTTGACCCCGATCACCCGGCCGGCGCCGTCCACCAGGGGACCGCCGGAGTTGCCGTGGTTCACCGCCGCGTCGGTCTGGATGGCCGCGTAGTAGCGCGTCGGGCCCCCCGGTTCGCCCGCCTGCATGGTCCGGTCCAGGGCGCTGACGATGCCGGCGGTGACCGTGTTGGCGAGCGACAGCGGCGAGCCGATGGCCAGCACCGGGTCGCCCACGGCCAGCGCGTCCGAGTCGCCGAACTCGACCGGCCGCAGCCCGGCCTTGGCGACCTTGATCACCGCGATGTCGGACTCCGGGTCCTGCCCCACGATCTCGGCGGGCGCCGAGCTGCCGTCGTTGAAGATCACCGCTGCCCGGCCGGAGGCGTTCGCCACCACGTGGTCGTTCGTGATCACGTGACCGTCGGCGCTGACCACGAAGCCGGAGCCCTCGCTGGTGCCACCGAGACTGGCCACCCGGACGGTCACCACGCTGGGCAGGACGCGTTCGGCGACGCCGGCCAGCGACTCGGGACGACGCTGGGCGAGGCCCGGCGGCTCGTTCGGACCCGCGCCGAGGACCGTGCCGGCACCCGCGCCGCCGCGCACCGCGAAGGCGTAACCGAGGGCGCCGCCCAGGGCACCGGCGAGCAGCGCGGTGATCAGCGGGACGACGAGGAGCTGCCGCAGTGCCGGGCGGGTGGGGCGGTCGGGGTCCTCGACCGGCTCCGGGTCGGTGCCGTTGCCGGTGCCGGCCGGCACCACCACGGCGGCCGGCGCCGACGGGTCCCGCCACGGGTCGGCGAGCGCGTCGCTCCACCACGGCGAGGGCGCGCCGCCGCCCGGGTCCTGCGGCGCAGTGGGCGGGCCCACCGGCGGGTACGCCGGGCCCGGCGGTCGCGCCGGTGCCGGGTGTCCCCCGGGCCGGTGCCAGTCCCAGCCGTCGGTCACGTCGGTGCCTCCCACTCGTCCCCCGGTCCCGCGCTGCGCGACCCGGGAGGGGCCGGGCGGCGATCGACGGGATACCGCTTCCAGGATTACACGGATGCCGCGCGTGGAGTCAGCGGTTGCCCCCCGTGATCATCGACGGCGGACGCGCGGCTGCGTCCCGACGGCGCCGCCTCTAGGCTCACAGTGCCCACCCGCCCCGCTCCACACGCGCCGCCCGGAGGTGCCCCATCGCCACGGTCGCCGGTTCCGGCAGTCCGACGAGCCCGGCTGTGCAGTTCGCCGAGGCGTACGCGACCGAGGACCTCGTGCTGCGCACCGCCCGCAGCCTCGCCCACGAGGTCGGTGTCGACGCGGTCAGCGCCGGTGCCGGGGCCGCGCTGCGGCTGCTGGCCGCGGCGGGCAATGCCCGGGCGGTGGTGGAGATCGGCACCGGCACCGGGGTCAGTGGCGTGTGGCTGCTGCGCGGCATGCGCGCCGACGGTGTGCTCACCACCATCGACGTGGAGGTGGAACACCAGCGGATCGCCCGGCGGATCTTCGTCGAGGCGGGGTTCCCGGCCGGCCGTACGCGGATCATCACCGGTCGGGCGCTGGACGTGCTGCCCCGGCTCGCCGACGGCGCGTACGACCTGGTGTTCGTCGACGCGGAGGCGACCGGCTTCGCCGCCTGCGTGGACGCCGCCCTGCGACTGCTGCGCCCGGGCGGCGTGCTGGCACTCAACGGGACCCTGGCCGGCGGCCGGATCGGTGACCCGGCCGCCCGGGACGTGGAGACGGTCACCGTCCGCGAGACGATCAAGGCGCTCCGGGAGTCGGAGCACTGGATCACGGCGATGCTGCCGCTGGGCCACGGGATCCTCGCCGCCGTCCGGTGCTGACCTCCGCCGTCGACCGGGGTCGACGGCGGAGGGTGCGCCGAGGCCGGGGGTCAGCGGAGCGTGGCGAGCCAGCGGAGCAGTGAGCGTACGCCCCACCCGGTCGCGCCCTTGACCAGCTCGGCGTCGTCGCCCTCGGCCCAGGACGGCGCGGACATGTCCACGTGCAGCCACCGGTCCCGCAGGTCGCCGGTGAACTCCCGCAGGTAGAGGGCGGCGGTCACCGAGCCGGCGCCGCGAGCCGGGGAGCTGTGCAGGTCGGCGAGGTCGCTGCCGAGGTACTCGACGTAGTCGTCGGGCAGCGGCATCCGCCAGGCGGCCTCACCGGCGGCGTCGACCGCGGCCAGTACGTCGGCCGCGAGCTGATCGTTCTCGCTGTAGAGGGCTCCGGTGCGCTTGCCCAGTGCCACCGCGTTCGCGCCGGTCAGCGTGGCCAGGTCGACGAGCAGGTCGGGCTGGAGTTCGCGCACCGCGTACGCGAGCGCGTCGGCGAGGACCAGCCGGCCCTCGGCGTCGGAGTTGGTGGTCTCGCTGGTCACGCCGCCGTACTGCCGGATGACGTCGCCGGGGCGGAACGCGGCGCCGCTGACCATGTTCTCGGCCAGCGGGGCGAGCGTGGTCACCCGGACCGGCAGCCGTAGCGTCGCCGCGCCCAGGGTGGCCCCGACGACCGCCGCCGCGCCGGCCATGTCCTTGCGCATGAGCGTCATCGACGGCACCGGCTTGATCGAGATGCCGCCGGTGTCGAAGGTGATGCCCTTGCCGACCAGCACCACGTGGGTGGCGGCCCCGGCGGGGTGCCAGTCCAGCTCGACCAGGCGCGGGCCGCTGGCCGAGCCGCGCCCGACGGCGACGATGCCGCCGAAGCCGTCCGCCTCCAGTTCGGCCGGCTCGCGCACCCGTACGGTCAGGTCGGGCAGGCCGGCGGCGGCCTCGGTGATGCGCTCGGCGAACCAGCGCGGGTTCTTCACCGAGGAGGGCATGTTGGTGAGGTCGCGGGCCAGGCCGGTCATCCGGGCGGTGGTGCGGGCCGTCTCGACGGCGTCGCGGTGACCGGCCGGGTCGGCGGTCACCAGGTCGACGCCGGTCAGCGCCGGTGCCGGGTCACGCTCGGTCAGCCGGAACCGGTACGAGGCCAGCAGCAGACCCTCGACCAGCCCACGTACCGCCGCCGGGGTGACGCCACCGGGCAGCACAAATGTGATGTGCGTCTCATCACTGCCGGCTCGGGCGAGAGCCGCGCCGGCGCGTCGCCAGTCCGCCTCGCCACCGTCGCCCGCGCCGACGAGCAGCAGCCGGCCGGGAGTCCGTCCGGGGCGCAACTGGGTGTGGGTCTCGCCGGCCGCCCCGGTCAGCCGGGTCGCCGGGACGAGTGCGGTGGCCTCGTCGGAGATGCCGTCCGGCAGTGGCACGCCGCCCGGCGTCAGCTCCGCCCGCGGCTCCTCCCCGCCGGTCGGCCGGATGGACAGGGCGAGGGTGTCGAGACGCTCGGGCTCGGCGAGCAGACGGATGGCGAGCACGCGGTGCCGTACCTCCAGGGAAGGTCACGGGGCCCGAACCCCGCGGGAACGTGGTGGGGCCGCAACCCCGTGGAAACGAAGACCCTGAGCCACCGGCGTCGCCGGTGGCTCAGGGCTCGACGAACCGCCCGCGCCTGCGCGCGGACCGTTCCTCCATCAGCCGGCGGCCGCCTTCAGCGCGTCACCGAGTGCGTTGGCCTCGTCGGGAGTCATCTCGACGACGAGCCGGCCACCGCCCTCCAGCGGGACCCGCATGACGATGCCCCGGCCCTCCTTGGTGACTTCCAGCGGACCGTCGCCCGTCCGCGGCTTCATCGCCGCCATGTTGTCTCCCCTCAGACCTGAACCAGGGTCGGTGGGTTGCCCCACAGCCACTTCGCCACGACCACCCGCAACCGGTGCGGGGGTGTCGACCAACGATTTTCCCTGATGAACACCGCCGGACCCAAACCGAGGCAGCATTGATGTAACAGCATCTAGCTTATCTTGAGAAGGCCTGTCACAATGTGCGGTCATGCAGGCACGGTCGGCACTCTTCGACCTGTACGGCGACTACCTCCGGCCGAGGGGTGGCCGGGCACCGGTCTCTGCCCTGGTCAAGCTGCTCGCACCGCTGGGGATCGCCCCGCCCGCGGTGCGGACGGCGGTGTCCCGGATGGTCCGTCAGGGATGGCTCGAACCGCTCCGGCTCAACTCCGGGCCGGGATATTCGATCACACCGAAAGCCGCCCGCCGGCTCGACGAGGCGGCCGCCCGGATCTACCGCACCGGGCGGGTCACCTGGGACGGCCGATTCGACCTGCTCGTCCTGGAGGCGCCCACCTCCCGGCGGGAGCGCCAGCGCCTCGCCGCCAACCTGAGCTTCCTCGGGTACGGCACGCTGGACGAGTGCACCTGGGTGGCCACCCGCGCCGGTGAGGACGTCGACCTCCTGCTCGACGAGGCCGGCGTGCGCTACGAACGGTTCACCGCCGCGCACGCCTCCGGCACGCCCGGCGCGATGGGCGTCGTCCGCCGCGCCTGGGACCTGGCCGAGATCGGCCGGGCGTACGAGCAGTTCGTCGCCGAGCAACGCCCACTGCTGACCGGCGTGACCGTACGCAGCGCCGACGAGGAGGCGTACGCGGCCCGGTTCCGGCTCGTGCACGCGTGGCGTACCTTCCTGTTCCGGGACCCGCAGCTCCCGCCGGCGCTGCTCCCCGAACGCTGGCCGGGCACCGCCGCGGCCAGCTTCTTCGACCGCCACGCGGCCCGGCTCCGGCCGGCCGCCGACCGGTACGTCGAGACGTGCCTCGACGCCGGCAACCGCCTCGCCCGACAGAAGGGTCGTTGACACCGTGACCGAGCCGCTGCTCGTCGACCGCACCGACGCCGTGGTCACCCTCACCCTGAACCGCCCGACCGCGATGAACGCGTTGGACGTGGCGCTCAAGGAGGCACTGCGCGACGTTCTCGCCGAGCTGGAGACCGACCGGTCGTGCCGGGCGGTGGTGCTGGCCGGGGCGGGCGGGTCGTTCAGCGCCGGGCAGGACCTGCGCGAGCACGTCAGCACGCTGGAGTCGACCAGCGGCAACCCGCTGGACACCGTCCGGGCGCACTACAACCCGATCGCCGCCCGGCTGGCCAACCTGCCCAAGCCGGTCGTCGCCGCCGTCCGGGGCATGGCCGCCGGGGCCGGCGCGTCACTGGCCTTCCTGGCCGACATCCGCATCGGCGGGCCGTCGACCAGCTTCCTGATGGCGTTCGCCAAGGTGGGTCTCGCCGCCGACACCGGCGCCTCCTGGACGCTGCCCCGGCTGGTCGGCCACGCCAAGGCGGTGGAACTGCTGATGCTGGCCGAGCCGGTACGCGCCGAGGAGGCCTGCCAGCTCGGCCTGCTGAACCGGCTCGTCGCCGATGACGAGGCGGTCCTGCCCACCGCGCAGGAACTCGCCGCCCGGCTCGCCGCCGGACCGACCGTCGCGTACGGGGCGATCAAGCGCCAGCTCTCCATCGCCGACGCCGGCACCCTCGCCGACGCGCTCGCCGCCGAGGCGCAGGCGCAGGCCATCTGCGGCGGCACCGCCGACCACCGCGCCGCCACCATCGCCTTCGTGAACAAGCAGAAACCGGTCTTCGAGGGACACTGAACCCGTTCCGCACGCCGCCCTTACCGTCCTCGTACGTGCAGGGCCTAGCGTCGGGTCACATGACTGAGCGGGAAGCGGTCGCCCACCTGCTGCGCCGCGCCACCTTCGGCCCCACGGCCGACGAGGTGGACGCGGCGGAGCGGGTCGGGGTCGCCGCCACACTCGACGCACTGCTCACCCCGGCCACCCCGGACCGGGGCGCGGCGGCCACCCCGCTGCCCGCCCTCGGCCCCGACCCGTACGCGGCGCTGGCCGAGAAGCCGAGCCGCGAGCAGCGGCAGCAGGCCAACCGGGAGCGCCGCGAGCAGGTGCTGACGCTGACCGGGTGGTGGCTGGACCGGATGGTCGCCGCCGACGACCAGGTGGCCGAGAAGCTGCTCTTCTTCTGGCACGGCCACTGGGCCACCAGCGCGCAGAAGGTGCGGTCCGCGCCGCTGCTGCTGCGGCAGTTGGAGACGCTGCGCCGGCACGGTCGGGGCCCGCTGGAGCCGCTGGTCACCGCCATGGTCCGGGACCCCGCCCTGATCCTCTGGCTGGACGGGCAGAAGAACACCCGCAAGGCGCCGAACGAGAACCTCGCCCGTGAGCTGATGGAACTCTTCACCCTCGGCATCGGCGGCGGCTACACCGAGTCGGACGTGAAGGAGGGCGCGCGGGCGCTCACCGGATGGGTGGTGGACCGCCGCACCGGGGCGGCCCGCTTCGAGGCGCGCCGGCACGATCCGCGGCCGAAGACGATCCTCGGGGCCACCGGCGACCTCGACGCCGAGGCGTACGCCCGGCTGCTGGCCGGCCGGCCGGAGACCGCGCGGTTCGTCGCCGCCCGGCTGTGGTTCCGGTACGCGGGCCCGCAGCCGGCCGCCCCGGCCGACCTCGCCGGCCCGGACACGGCCGCCACGCTGCGCCGCGTGTTCACCGCGCCGGCCTTCGCCCAGACCCGCGACACCCTGGTCAAGCAGCCCGTCGAGTGGCTGGTGGGGGCGCTGCGGCAGCTCGGCGTGCGACCCTCGGCCCTGCCCGAGCAGCGCCGCCGGCAGGTGCTCGCCGGCCTGAACGCGATGGACCAGGTGCCGTTGCG
>NZ_RBAK01000009.1 GCF_003626595.1 Micromonospora endolithica
CATAGAGTTACGGCGGTCATGGCGGAGGGGAAACGCCCGGTCACATTCCGAACCCGGAAGCTAAGCCCTCCAGCGCCGATGGTACTGCACCCGGGAGGGTGTGGGAGAGTAGGACACCGCCGGACAAACATTCCGTTCAGGGCCACCCCACCAGGGGTGGCCCTGAACGCGTTTCCCACCCGGGCCACGGCGCAAGGCCGTCAGCGGCGGGACTGCATCTGCTCGCGCATGGTCCTCAGCAGGCCACCGGCGTCGTCCACCGAACGACCGGGGAACATCGCCATCACCACGCTGCCGTGGTCGGCCCAGCCGCAGACGGCGAAGTCGCCGCCCTCCCCACTGGTGGTGCCGCACTTGAGCACGCCGTCGAGGCGCCCCTCGGGCATCTTCCGCAGACCGGTCACCGCGCCCGTCTCGTCCGCCATGAGTGTGAACAGGCTGTCCAGATCCCGCTCGGGCTGCCAGAGCAGCGTGGTGCCGCCGAAGACGAGCACCGAACGGCGCTCGTCGGACGGGTCCCGGTAGACCGCACCGAAGCTGCGGTCCAGGTCGATGTCGGCGGCGAAGCCGCTGCGCAGGTAGTCGGCGGTGCTGCGGGCCCGTTCGCTGTCGTCGCGGGTGAGCCCGGCGACCCGGTCCGGCTGGGTGATCTCGGTGTCCTTCTGCTGGGCCATCCGCCACCCGGCGACCCCGATGACGCCGGCCCCCACGATTCCCACCATGGCCGCGGCCGTCCACGCCCACCGGCGGCGCCGCGATCCGGCCGGCCGGTCGCCGTCGGTGGCGTCGTCCTCACCGCCGCTGAGCCGGATCGGCTCCTCGGTCAGGTCGATCGGATCGCGGTCGTCGTGCACCGGGCGCTCGGTGAGATGTGCGTCGGACATAGCCGACACCGTACGCGAATGGCAGGTGGCGCACGTCAGGTCCGCCGAAGCCCTCCGTAGACTTCCAGGGTGACCGAGAGACTGGATGCCCAACGCCCCGACGCCCCGACCATCGCCGGCCAGTACCAGCCCGGCGAGGTAGAGCAGCGACGGTACGAGCAGTGGGTAGCCGACGGTCGCTTCCGGGCGTCGGCCGACAGCGACAAGCCCCCGTACGCCATCGTGATCCCGCCGCCGAACGTGACCGGCTCGCTGCACATGGGCCACGCGCTCGACCACACCGTGCAGGACGCCCTCGTCCGGCGTAAGCGGATGCAGGGCTTCGAGGCGTTGTGGCTGCCCGGCATGGACCACGCCGGCATCGCCACCCAGAACGTGGTGGAGCGGCAGCTCGCCGCCCAGGGGCTGTCCCGGCACGATCTCGGCCGGGAGAAGTTCGTCGAGCGGGTCTGGCAGTGGAAGGCGGAGTCCGGTGGGGCGATCCTCGGCCAGATGCGGCGGCTGGGTGACTCGGTCGACTGGGACCGCGAACGCTTCACCATGGACGAGGGCCTGTCCCGGGCCGTGCAGACCATGTTCAAGAAGCTCTACGACGACGGCCTGATCTACCGGGCCAACCGGATCATCAACTGGTGCCCGCGCTGCCTGACCGCCCTGTCCGACATCGAGGTGGAGCACACCGACGACGACGGCGAGCTGGTGTCGATCCGCTACAGCGACGACGTCGTGGTGGCCACCACCCGGGCCGAGACGATGCTCGGCGACACGGCGGTTGCCGTGCACCCCGAGGACGAGCGCTACCGGCACCTGATCGGCACCGAGGTCGAGCTGCCACTGACCGGCCGGCGGATCCCGATCGTCGGTGACGAGCACGTCGACCCGACGTTCGGCACCGGCATGGTCAAGGTGACCCCCGCGCACGACCCCAACGACTTCGAGATCGGCCAGCGGCACGACCTGCCGTCGCTCACGATCATGGACGAGCGGGGCGTGATCACCGCGCACGGTCCGTTCCAGGGGCTGGACCGCTTCGAGGCCCGGCCGGCGATCGTCGCCGCGCTGCGCGAGCAGGGCCGGATCGTGGCGGAGAAGCGGCCGTACACGCACGCGGTGGGGCACTGCTCGCGGTGCCGGACGACCGTGGAGCCACGACTGTCGTTGCAGTGGTTCGTCAACACCACGCCGCTGGCCGAGGCCGCCGGTGACGCCGTACGCGACGGTCGGGTGAAGATCGAGCCGGCGGAGCTGGCCAAGCGCTACTTCGCCTGGGTCGACAACATGCACGACTGGTGCATCTCGCGACAGCTGTGGTGGGGTCACCGGATTCCGGTCTGGTACGGCCCGGACGGCGAGATCGTCTGCGTCGGCCCGGACGAGGAGCCGCCGACCGGTTCGGGCTGGCACCAGGACGAGGACGTCCTGGACACCTGGTTCTCCAGCGGCCTCTGGCCGTTCTCCACCCTCGGCTGGCCCGAGCAGACCCCGGAGCTGGCGAAGTTCTACCCGACCAGCGTCCTGGTCACCGGCTACGACATCCTGTTCTTCTGGGTCGCCCGGATGATGATGTTCGGCCTGTACGCGATGGACGGGAAGCAGCCGTTCGACGTGGTTGCCCTGCACGGCATGGTCCGCGACGAGCACGGCAAGAAGATGTCGAAGTCGTTCGGCAACGTCGTCGACCCGCTGGACTGGATCGACCGGTTCGGCGCCGACGCGACCCGGTTCACCCTGGCCCGGGGCGCCAACCCCGGCGGGGACGTGCCGGTCAGCGAGGAGTGGTGCCAGGGCTCCCGGAACTTCTGCAACAAGCTCTGGAACGCCACCCGGTTCGCGCTGATGAACGGCGCGCACACCGGGGGAGGGCTGCCGCCCGCCGCTGAGCTGTCCACGGTCGACCGCTGGATCCTGTCCCGGCTGGCGCACGTCACCGCCCAGGTGGACGAGCAGTTCGAGGCGTACGAGTTCGCGAAGGTCTGCGACCTGCTCTACCACTTCGCGTGGGACGACGTGTGCGACTGGTACGTGGAGCTGAGCAAGCCGGTGCTCGCCGAGGGCGGGCCGGCCGCGGAGGCCACCCGCCGGGTGCTCGGGCACGTGCTGGACCAGTTGCTGCGGCTGCTGCACCCGGTGATCCCGTTCGTCACCGAGGAACTGTGGATCGCGCTGACCGGCGGCGAGACGCTGCTGACCGCCGCCTGGCCGGTGGCCAACCGTACGCTGGTGGACGACGCCGCGGAGGTCGAGGTCGGCACCGTGCAGCGGGTGGTGACCGAGATCCGCCGGTTCCGGTCCGACCAGGGGCTGCGGCCCACCCAGCGGGTGTCCGCCCGGCTGGACGGCCTCGCCGGCGCCGGCGTCGGCCTGCACGAGCCGCTGATCCGGTCGCTGGTCCGGCTGGACCCGGCCGGGGACGACTTCCAGGCCAGTGCCACCCTGGCGGTCGCCGGTGACGTGTCCGTCGCGCTGGACACCCGGGGCTCGATCGACGTGGCCGCCGAGCGGGCCCGACTGACCAAGGACCGGGCGGCGGCCGAGAAGGAGGCCGCGCAGGCCCGCGCGAAGCTCGACAACCCGGCGTTCGTCGGCAAGGCCCCGGAGCCGGTGGTCGCCAAGATCCGGGATCGGCTCGCCACCGCCCAGGCCGACCTGGCCCGCATCGACGCCGCTCTGGAGGCGCTTTCCTCGTGACCGACCGCACCGATTTCGCCGCCGTCGAGGCCGAACTGGCCGGCCGCGGTTTCACCCGCATGGTCTTCGAGCTGGACCGGATCGAGTCCCTGCTGGACCTGCTGGGCAGCCCGCAGCGGGCGTACCCGTCGATCCACCTGACCGGCACCAACGGCAAGACCTCCACCGCCCGGATGATCGACTCGCTGTTGCGGGCCTTCGGCCTGCACACCGGCCGCTACACCAGCCCGCACCTGGAGACCGTCCGGGAGCGGATCAGCCTGGACGGCGAGCCGGTGGGCGAGGAGCGGTTCGCCGCCACGTACCGCGAGGTCAAGCCGCTGGCCGAGCTGGTCGACCAGCGGTCCGCCGAACCCCTGACCTACTTCGACATGACCACCGCGCTGGCGTTCGCGACGTTCGCCGACGCGCCGGTCGACGTGGCCGTGGTGGAGGTCGGGCTGGGCGGCGCCGAGGACGCCACCAACGTGATCCAGGCCGGGGTCGCGGTGCTGACCCCGATCGGCCTGGACCACACCGAGTGGCTCGGCGACACCCTCCAGGACATCGCGTTGGCGAAGGCCGGGATCATCCACAAGGGCGCCACGGTCATCGCGGCGGCCCAGGAGGAGGAGGCGGCCCGGCCGATCCTGGAGCGCTGCGCCGAGGTCGGCGCGACCGTCGCGCGGGAGGGCTCCGAGTTCGGCGTCCTGCGCCGGGCGGTCGCCGTCGGCGGGCAGGTGCTCACCCTCCAGGGGCTGGGTGGGGTTTACGAGGAGATCTTCGTACCGCTGCACGGCGCGCACCAGGCGCAGAACGCGGCGGTGGCGCTCGCGGCGGTGGAGGCGTTCCTCGGTGCCGGCGCCAAGCGGCAGCTCGACGTGGAGGCGGTCCGGGAGGGCTTCGCCACCGCGACCTCGCCCGGCCGGCTGGAGAAGGTCCGGACCGCGCCGACGATCCTGCTCGACGGGGCGCACAACCCGCAGGGCATGGCGGCGACGGTCACCGCGTTGCAGGAGGAGTTCGCGTTCAGCAAGCTGGTGGCGGTGCTCGGTGTGCTCGCCGACAAGGACGCGGCCAGCCTGTTGGAGCTGCTGGAACCGGTGGTCGACCAGGTGGTGGTCACCCGCAACAGCTCGCCGCGGGCGATGCCGGCCGGCGAGTTGGCCGACCTCGCCGCCGAGGTGTTCGGGCCGGAGCGGGTCGAGGTGGCCGAGGAGATGCCGGACGCCATCGAGGCGGCCGTGGCCCTGGCCGAGGAGGACGTCCCCGGTGAGCTCTCCGGGGTCGGCATCATCGTCACCGGGTCGGTGGTGACCGTGGCCGACGCCCGTCGGCTGCTGAAGCGATGACCGGGCCGCAGCGGCGGTCCGGGCTGCGTGACCCGCAGCGGGCCGTACGCGGGTTGGGTGCCGGCACCCTGGCCCTGGAGGCGTTGGTGCTGCTGCTCGCGATCCAGCCGATCCGGGTCGTCGGGGGCGACTTCGGCGGTGCCGCGATCGGCGCCGTGGTCGCCCTCGCCGTCGCCGCGGTGCTGCTCGCCGGCCTGATGCGCCGGCCCTGGGCCTGGAACGCGGGCACCGTCCTGCAGGGGCTGCTCCTGCTGGCCGGCCTGCTGCACTGGTCGCTGTTCGCGCTGGGCGTCATCTTCGCCCTGGTGTGGGCGTACGCGCTGCACGTGCGCCGGACCATTCTGGGCTGAGCGGAGCCGCGCCGCCGGACCATGTGGATCCGGCGGCGCGTGGTGCTCGGCTCAGGCGTCGGCGCGTTCGCGCCACTGGGTCAGGGCGATGCCGTGACCGTCCGGGTCGCGGAAGGCCGCCGCCCAGACCTCCAGCCTGGTGCCCCGGTTGACCACCCGGGGGGCGTACGTGAAGCGGACGCCCGAGCCGCGCAGCCGGTCGTACGCGCTCTCGATGTCGTCCACCTCGAGGTTCACGTGCACCAGCCGACGGCTCACCGGCACCGCCTCGGTGATCTCCCGAAGGACCAGCCGGGTCGCCCCGGAGGCGAGGACGGCGTTGCCGGATCCCCGGTCCACCTCGGTGAAACCGAGGTCCTGGTAGAAGCGCAGGGAGCGGGTCAGGTCGGTGACGAGCAGCGTCACACCGACGCCGGCGATCGGCGGGTCCGTCGTCCCGGCGCCGGCCGGGGCGGTACCCGCCTGTGTCGTACCGAAGATCACCGCGTCCAGGTCCTCCGCGCTGGCGCCGTCGCCGGGCCTCGTCCCGCGCGGCGGGGCGGGGTCGTCCAGCGGCAGGTCCAGCGGGTCCAGCGGATCGGACGGTGCCGGCACCCGGAAGCGGCGCGCGGCGGCCGGTTCCGCGCCCGGATCGGCGTCGATCGTCTCCACCGGCACGGTCGGATCGGGCCGCCTGTCACCCGGCGTGCCCTCGAGCCGGTCCGCGGTCGGCTCGAACGGGTCGGCGGGGCCGGTCGACGGGGCGAACGGGTCAGCGGGACCGGTCGACGGGGCGAAGGAATCGGCCGACCGCGCGAACGGGTCCCGGGGCGGGGAGGGTTCCGCACGATCGGTCCCGCTTTGATCGGAGGGGTCCGCCCGCTCGGTAGGCGGGTCGAACGGGTCGGCCGGTGCCGAGGGAGCGAAGCCGCTGGTGGGCGGGTCGAAGTGCTCCTCGGCGGGGGACCGGGGCGTCGGCGTGGCCCGACGTGGCAGGGGACCGCCGACGCCGGGCTCGACCAGCGTGCCCTCCAGCACCACCGGCTCACCGGGGCGCTGGTGCAGCACCACCGGCTCGCGTTCCCCGGACGGGAAGCCCCGGTCGTCGTCCAGCGGGTCGGGGGCCAGCGGGTCGCGGAGGTCGTCGTCCGGTGCCCGGCCGGCCCACGGCGGCGCCTCCTGGGCGATGAGCATCTCGTCGACCGGGTCCGGGCCCGCGTACTCGGGGGGCAGGTCGGCGACGGCTGCCGCCGTCTCGGCGTGGGTGGGCACCTCGTCCCACAGCACCCGGACGTGCCGCTGGTCGTCCAGCGCGACCCGGATCGGCAGGGACTGGCCGAGCGACGGCCACTTGGCGACCGGCACCCGAGGCTCGATGATCTTCTTGGACCGGGGTGGCAGGCCGGGCGCGTCGATCACCAGTTGCAGCTCGCAGCGGCCGAAGGCGTACTGGGTGGGTGGCTCGGAGGCGCTGTGCACCGTGCCTTCGCCGATCACCCAGGTCCGGCCGCCGCCGCGTACCGTGGCCAGCGCGATCGCCAGCACCAGCACCGCGACGCCGAGCGCCACGATGGCCCAGCTCGTCATGCCGAGGCCGAAGAGGATCACGAAGCCGGCGACGGTGGCCAGGACCGCGCCGATCAGCTTTCGGACCGGTGCGATGGGTCGGTTCCCGCCATTCGCCACTGTGGACCTCCCGGGGGTCAGGGCCAGGCTAGGCCGGATCGGCGATCGGGGGAAGGACCGGCCGCCGCGCCGGCGCCGGGACCGGGTCGCTAGGCTGACCGTACCCAGACCGACCGGCTTCCGCGCACAGGAGGAACCCAGCGTGTCCAGCACCAGCCCGGCCGAGCGCTCGCTCGTGCTGATCAAGCCCGACGCGGTCCGCCGCGGGCTGGTCGGCGAGATCCTCTCCCGTTTCGAGCGTAAGGGGCTGCGGGTCGAGGCGATGGAGACGCGGACCCTGGACGGGGACTTCGCCGACCAGCACTACGCCGAGCACGTGGACAAGCCGTTCTACCCACCGCTGAAGGCGTTCATGACCAGCGGTCCGCTGGTGGCCCTGGTGCTCTCCGGCGACCAGGTGATCGAGGTGGTCCGGGGCATGATCGGCAGCACCGACGGCCGCAAGGCCGCCGCCGGGACCATCCGGGGCGACCTGTCCCTGTCCAACCGGGAGAACCTGGTGCACGCCTCCGACTCCACCGACAGCGCCAAGCGCGAGATCGGGCTCTGGTTCCCCGAGCTGGGCTGAGCAGACCTGACGACGGCCGGTGCGCGGAACCCCGCGCGCCGGCCGTCGACATTTTCGCGCCCGGTCGGTCAGGCGTCCGGCGGAAGCTCGGTGCGGCAGGTGATCGCGATCCGGTTCCACACGTTGATCGTGGCGATCGCCATCAGCAGGTCCGCCAGCTCCTTCTCCGGCCACACCTTGGCCGCCGCGTCCCACACGTCGTCCGGTACGCCGTGCTCGCCGAGCCGGGTGACCGCGTCGGTAAGCGCCAGCGCGTTGCGCTCCCGCTCGTCGAAGAAGGGCGCCTCCCGCCAGGCCGCCACCGCGAAGAGCCGCCGGCTCGACTCGCCCGCCGCGAGCGCGTCGCGCGTGTGCAGGTCCACGCAGTACGCGCAGCCGTTGAGCATCGACGCCCGGAGCTTCACCAGCTCCAGCACGGTGTGGTCGACGTTCTGCCGGACGTACCGCTCCATTCCGAGTACCGCCTGGTACGCCTCCGGCGCCACCTGCGCCGGGTTCATCCGCTGCATGACAACCTCCTGGTCCGCGGTGTGCATGACGCCCACTCGACGGACCAGCCCGACCCGCCGTGACGGAACCGGGCGGTGACCTGGGCCACCAGAGCCGGGCGATCATGAGGTTGACGGGTGGTTCGGAGATCAACGCACCCGTCAACCTCATGATCAGCGCGGGGTGGGGGTGGGGGTGGGGTCAGAGGGTGTCCAGGGACGCCCGGCGGCGGGACTCGGCTTCGAAGATCTTGAGGAGGGCGGCGGCGAGGACGGCGTACGCCAGGCCGACCGCCACCTCGGCGGCGAGGGGGCCGGTCGCGGAG
This sequence comes from Micromonospora endolithica, assembly GCF_003626595.1. Lineage (GTDB taxonomy): Bacteria > Actinomycetota > Actinomycetes > Mycobacteriales > Micromonosporaceae > Micromonospora > Micromonospora endolithica. Next base: position 8,301 of record NZ_RBAK01000009.1, read on the forward strand.
CCGAAGCCCTCCCCGGCGACCAGCCTTCGAGCCGCCTCGGCCCCGTGCGTGATCGGCAGCAGCTGGCCCGCCACCCGCATCCCGGCCGGCAGCTCGGCGGCCGGCACGTTGACCCCGGTGAGCAGGAGCAGCAGCGCCACCGACACGTTGGACACCAGCCACACGTCGCGGAAGCGCAGGCCGACCGCGCCGAGCGCCAGGCCGAAGAAGCCGCAGGACAGCGCCGCGACGGCCAGGGTGAGCAGCAGGGCGGGAAGTGCCGACACCGGCACCCGCAGGCCGAGCAGGAACGAGGCCGCGGTCAGCGTGGTCACGGCGATCAGCAGGCCGTTGCCAGCGTACGGGAGGACCCGGCCGAGGAACACCGCCGTGCGGCTGCGCGGCGACAGCAGCACGTGCCCGAGGGTGCCGAAGCGCCGCTCGTTGGAGACCGCCATGGTCCCGCCGAACACGCAGGCCAGTGTGGCGGCGAGCACCGCGTTGCCGACGATGTAGAACCGGTCGTCGGCCACGCCGAGCTGGCGGCCCAGGTAGGCGAAGAAGAGCAGCTGGAACAGCGGCCCGACGAGCAGGGTGCCGACGAACATCGCCGGCGTGGTCCAGTTGAACAGCGCCCGGTAGGCGATCACGCCGCCGGTGCCCACCAGACGGAACAGGTCGGTCATTCCTCGCCTCCTCAGGCCAGCGCCAGCGTGGCGGCGGCCCGCGCCCGACGCTCCACGTGGGTCATCATCAGCGCGCCGAGCACCAGGCAGGCGAGGCTGATCGCCAGGCAGATCCCGAGTGAGGGCCAGACCGGCCCGCTGCCGGTGGCCGCCTCGCGGACCGCCCGCGCACCCCAGGTGGTCGGCAGCACGGCCGCGACCGGCCCGGTCCAGCCGGGCAGCACGGTGATCGGCACGAGCATTCCGGACACCAGCCAGATCGGGTACTCCAGCGTGTTGGTCAGCGCGTTGGCGTTGCGCATCAGCACGAACGTCGAGGCGAGCAGCAGGCCGAACATGCCCAGCCCGACGATGCAGCCGGGCACCGCCACGGCGAACGCGACCGGGTCGGCGAAGGTCAGCGGGATGCCGTACAGCAGCCGGCCCCAGGCCAGGGTCGCGACCATCGCGTACGTCCCGGTGATCGCGGTGGCCAGGGTGATCGGCAGGACGACCAGCGCGGGCGGCCTCGGCGCCAACATGATCATCTCCAGGGTGCCCTGCCAGCGCTGGTTCTGGATCGCGCCGCCGGAGCCGAACAGCACCGACGACCACACCCCCATCAGGCCCGCCCCGACGGCGGCCTCCAGCAGTCGTCCCGGCTCGCCGCCGGCCCGGAACAGGTAGACCGCGAGGGTCGCCTGCACCACCGGGATGATCAACGCGGTGGCGATCTCGAACGGCGACCGACTCAGCTGCTTGGCGTGCAGCAGCGCGCCGACCGCGATCATGCGCAGGGTCCTCACGCCGGCACCGCCTCGGGCGACCGGCGCTCGTCGACCCGGTTGACGATCGCCACGTATGCGTCCTCCAGCGTCGGCTGCCGGGCGGTGACCCGGCCCAGCCGGACGCCGTCCAGCTCGCGCAGCACGTCGGCCTGCACGTCCACCCCCGCGTCGGACTGCACGGCCAGCACCTGCGCGGCGCCGATCACCTCCAGGCTCGCCTCCCGCACCCTGGGCAGGGCGTGGATCGCGGCCAGGCGTTCGTCGGTCACCCCGTACGCCTCGACCTCCAGCACCCGCCGGCCGTCGGCGTGGTGGCGCAGCTCCGCCGGGGTACCGAGGGCCTGGATCCGGCCACCGGCGATCACCGCGATCCGCCCGCACAGCTCGTCCGCCTCGGCCATGTAGTGCGTGGTCAGCAGCACGGTGGTGCCGGTGGCGGCCAGGTCTGCGACGGTCTGCCGCAGCTCCCGGGCGGCCACCGGGTCCACCCCGATCGACGGCTCGTCGAGGAAGAGCACCCGCGGGCGGTGCAGCAGGCCCCGGGCGATGTGCAGCCGCTGCCGCATGCCGCGGGAGTAGCCCTCGACCCGCTCGTTCTCCCGGCCGGCCAGCCGGACCAGCTCCAGCAGTTCGGCGATCCGCCGCTTCTGCTCCCGCCCGGGCACCCCGTACAGCTCGGCGAAGTAGCGCAGGTTGTCCCGGGCGGAGAGCCGGTCGTAGAGGCCCCGGTCGCCGCCGAAGACGTACCCGATCCGCCGGCGTACCTCCCGGGTCTGCCGGACCACGTCGAAGCCGCAGATCCGGGCGGTGCCGGCGGTCGGGATGAGCAGTGTGTTCAGCAGCTTGATGGTTGTCGTCTTGCCGGCGCCGTTCGGTCCGAGCAGGCCGAACAGCTCCCCGTTGCCGACCGTCAGGTCGACGCCGCGGACCGCCTCCACCTCCCGGCGCTGAGGTCGTAACCATCCGGTCCGGCTGCGGTACGTCCGCCGCAGCCCGGCCGCCTCGATCGCGTACTCGCTCATGCCGGCACCGCCGCGCTGAGCCTGACGATTCGCTCGCTCCGCTCGCTCATGCCGGCGAATCTAGGGACCGGCAGCGGGGCGGGGAAACGAATTCGGATCGGACCGAATGCTCAGGCGGAGGCGGTCACCGGCTCGTCCCCGATGAGCTGGACCAGGGCCAGGCCGGCCGGTTCCAGGCCGTAGAGCACCCGCCGCCCGACCCGGCGGCGATGCACCACCCCGGCGGTGAGCAGTGCCGCGAGCTGCTCGGAGACGGTGCTCGGTGCCAGCCCGAGGGTGGCGGCCAGACCCGCGGTGGTGGCCGGGCGGGTCAACGCCCGCAGCACCTGGGCCCGCCCCCGACCGACCAGCACGGCCAGCCGGTCGGTGCCGGCGGGTGTGGCCGGGGCGGGGGTGCCCTCGGCGAGCAGCGCCGCGCCGCGTGCCTGGTAGGAGACGGCGACGACCTCCGGATGGTCGGTGGAGCAGGTCAGCGCGCCCCGGGAGAAGATCAGGGGAACCAGCAGCAGCCGCTGGTCGACCGCCTCGAAGTGCTGCTCCAGCGGCTTGACCAGGGTCAGTACCGGCTTCTCCCAGCGCACCCGCTCGTGCAGGTGGGCCAGCAGCGCGTCCGGGCCGTCGGCGGCGAGCGCACGGGCCCGGTGCAGCACCTCCTCGTCCAGCGCCGCCCGCATCGCCGGCCACCAGGGGGCGATCGCCGCGTTCCAGTAGGCCTCGACGCCGTCGGCGAGCCGGTCCAGGGCGGCCCGCCGGTCGGTGACGAACGTCCGCAGCCAGGCGGGCAGGTCGTCGGGGCGGTGGTAGCGGGGGATCTGCTCCGCGATCACCTCCGCCGGCGTGGCGCGCAGCTCGGCGAGCTGCTCGGCCAACGTGGGACTGGCCGACGAGGGGATCGGGGTGAGGAAGTCCGGCGCGCGGGAGCTGATGGTCAACAGCCGGACCGGCGCGGTCGCCGGCACCTCGGCGAGCACCCGCCGGGCGTGCCGGGCCCAGCCGGTGTACGGCCAGGGCGCCTCGCCCGGGTTGCGGTGCAGCACGTACAGGCTGGTCAGCACCTCCCACAGCGGGCTGGTGGCGATCCGGGTACGCGCGAGGGTGGGCTCGTCCAGTCGGATCCGGATCACGGGGTCGAGCGTAGTGCCCGGGGAGGGCCGGCTGGGATGCGCGCTCGTTTGTTAAGCGGGGACCCTTCCTCTACCGGAGGCGTTAAGCGGGGGCCCTTCCTTGCACCGGTTACTCGGCGGCGATCTTCGCCGCGGGTCGAGTACGCTTTACCGCACAGGCGTCGACCCGGCCATCACCGGCGAGCCTCCGGAAGAACAGCCGGGTGACCGGCCCAGTAGAACCGGACGGGACGGCCCGTCACAGCCGACCAACGAGCGGGCGGTCGATCCTGACCGCCAAGCGGGGTGGTACCGCGGGCGCTCGGGTCACGCCGTCGAGGCGTACCCAGAGGGCTCGTCCTCGCAGACCACAGACGAGTGAGCTGCGCGAGGAGAGCGACCCCCGATGGCCTATCCGTTGCACGACCCGACCGCCGCCGGCGTCGCGGCGAGCCCGGACCTGCCCGCGGTCGAGCGCCGGGTGCTGGAGCACTGGACGGCCGACAAGACCTTCGAGGCCTCCGTCGAGGCGAGGCCGGCCGGTGACCAGGGGAAGAACGAGTACGTCTTCTACGACGGTCCGCCGTTCGCCAACGGCCTGCCGCACTACGGCCACCTGTTCACCGGGTACGTCAAGGACGTGGTGCCGCGCTACCAGACGATGCGCGGGCGGCACGTCGAGCGGCGCTTCGGCTGGGACTGCCACGGCCTGCCCGCCGAGGTGGTGGCCGAGAAGCAGCTCGGCATCACCAGCAAGGCGGAGATCCTCGACCTGGGCGTGGCCCGGTTCAACGAGGCCTGCCGCGCCTCGGTGCTGGAGTTCACCCAGGACTGGGAGCGGTACGTCACCCGGCAGGCCCGCTGGGTCGACTTCGCCAACGACTACAAGACCCTCGACCTGGACTACATGGAAAGCGTCATGTGGGCCTTCAAGACCCTGCACGACAAGGGCCTGATCTACGAGGGCTTCCGGGTGCTGGCCTACTGCTGGCGGTGCGAGACGCCGCTGTCGAACACCGAGACCCGGATGGACGACGTCTACCGGGACCGGCACGACCCCACCCTGTCGGTGTGGTTCGGGCTGACCGCCGACGAGTCCGCGCCGGAGCTGGTCCGCGGGCCGGTCCGGCTGGGCGTCTGGACCACCACGCCGTGGACCCTGCCGTCGAACCTGGCGCTGGCGGTCGGCCCGGACATCGAGTACGCGGTGCTGGAACGCGACGGCGACCGGTTCGTCGTGGGCGCGGCGCGGCTGGCCGCGTACGCCAAGGAGCTGGAAGGGTACGAGCAGGTCGGCACGGTGTACGGCCGGGACCTGGCCGGGCGCCGCTACACCCCGCTGTTCGACTTCCTCGTCGAGCGGGCCGGCGAGAACGCCTACCAGGTGCTCGGCGCGGACTTCGTGACCACCGAGGACGGCACCGGGATCGTGCACCTGGCCCCGGCGTTCGGTGAGGACGACCAGAACGTCTGCAACGCCGCCGGCATCCCGACGATCGTCACGGTGGACGACCACACCCGGTTCACCGCGCTCGTTCCGCCGTACCAGGGTGAGCAGGTCTTCGACGTCAACAAGCCGGTGATCCGGGAGCTGAAGGAGCGGGGGGTGGTGCTCAAGCAGGACACCTACACCCACTCGTACCCGCACTGCTGGCGCTGCGACACCCCGCTGGTCTACAAGGCGGTGTCGTCGTGGTTCGTCGCGGTGACCCGGTTCAAGGACCGGATGGTCGAGCTGAACCAGCAGATCAACTGGACGCCCGGCCACATCAAGGACGGCTCGTTCGGCAAGTGGCTGGCCAACGCCCGGGACTGGTCGATCAGCCGGAACCGGTTCTGGGGCTCGCCGATCCCGGTGTGGAAGTCCGACGACCCGACCTACCCACGGCTGGACGTGTACGGCTCGCTGGAAGACATCGAGCGGGACTTCGGCGTACGCCTGACCGACCTGCACCGGCCGGCGGTGGACGACCTGGTCCGCCCCAACCCGGACGACCCGACCGGGCAGTCGATGATGCGTCGGGTGCCGGAGGTGCTGGACTGCTGGTTCGAGTCCGGGTCGATGCCGTTCGCCCAGGTGCACTACCCGTTCGAGAACGCCGACTGGTTCGAGCACCACTACCCGGGCGACTTCATCGTCGAGTACATCGGACAGACGCGCGGCTGGTTCTACACCATGCACGTGCTGGCCACCGCGCTGTTCGACCGGCCGGCGTTCCGCAACTGCATCAGCCACGGCATCCTGCTCGGCTCCGACGGGCGCAAGATGTCCAAGAGCCTGCGCAACTACCCGGACGTCTACCACGTGTTCGACGCGTACGGCTCGGACGCGATGCGCTGGATGCTGATGTCGTCACCGGTGTTGCGCGGCGGCGACATGCCGGTCACCGAGGGGGCGATCCGGGACTCCGTGCGGCAGGTGCTGCTGCCGCTGTGGAACGTGTGGTACTTCTTCACGCTCTACGCCAACGCCGACGGGCACACCGCCCGCCGCAGGACGGACTCGACGCACCTGCTCGACCGGTACGTGCTGGCCAAGACGAACGAGCTGGTGTCGACCGTCGGCGCGCAGATGGACGCGTACGACATCTCCGGTGCCTGCGCCACCGTCCGGTCCTACCTGGACGCGCTGACCAACTGGTACGTGCGCCGCTCGCGGGACCGGTTCTGGTCCGGCGACGCCGACGCGTTCGACACCCTGTCGACGGTGCTGGAGACGCTCTGCCGGGTGGTGGCGCCGCTGGCGCCGCTGACCGCGGAGGAGATCTGGCGCGGGCTGACCGGTGAGCGGTCGGTGCACCTGACCGACTGGCCGGTGGCGGAGGAGTTCCCGGCCGACCACGACCTGGTCGCGGCGATGGACGCCACCCGGGAGGTCTGTTCGGCGGCGCTGTCGCTGCGCAAGGCCAAGGGGCTGCGGGTGCGGCTGCCGCTGGCGAAGCTGACCGTGGCCACGCCGGTGGCGGCGCGGTTGCGCCCGTTCGGTGACCTGGTCGCCGACGAGGTCAACGTCAAGGAGGTGGAGTTCACCGACGCGGTGGACAGCTACTGCCAGCAGGTGCTGACCGTGGTGCCCCGGGCGCTGGGTCCCCGGGTCGGCAAGTCCGTCCAGCAGGTGATCAAGGCGGTCAAGGCGGGGGAGTGGGAGCTGGTCGACGGCTCGCCGGTCGCCGCCGGGGTCACCCTGGCCGAGGGCGAGTACGAGCTGCGCCTGGTCGCCGCCGACGCCGAGCACTCCGCCCCGCTGCCCGACGGCGTGGTGGTGCTGGACACCGAGGTCACCCCGGCGCTGGCCGCCGAGGGTCTGGCCCGGGACGTCGTCCGGGTGGTGCAGCAGGCCCGCCGCGACGCCGACCTGGACGTGTCGGACCGGATCGTGCTGTTGGTGTCGGCCTCCGAGGAGGTCCGCGCCGCGGTCGCCGCGTTCACCGACTTCGTGGCCCGGGAGGTGCTCGCCGACTCGGTCGACTTCGCCGACGGGGTGCAGGGCTTCACCGGCGAGGTCGGCGAGGGCGACCGGGTGACCGTCGCCGTCCGCCGGGTGTAGCAGTGGAACCGCCCGCCACCTGTATCGGGGTGGCGGGCGGGCGTCCGCTACCGTGACACCGCCCGTTCAGCACACGATCTGCCGGAGGACCAGTGCCGCTGCTCTACACCATCGGCAAGCTCACCGTGGCGCCCACGCTGCGGTTGGCGTTCCGACCGACCGTGGAGGGACTGGAGCACATCCCGGAGACCGGCGGCGCGATCTTCGCGGGCAACCACCTGTCGGTCGCCGACGAGCTGTTCCTCGGCACGGTCGTGCCCCGGCACCTGGCCTTCTGGGCGAAGTCGGAGTACTACAAGGGCGCCGGTCCGAAGGGCGCCCTCCAGCGGTTCGTCCTCACCGGTCTCGGCGCCATCCCGGTGGAACGGGCCGGCGGGCGGGCGGCGCTGTCCGCGTTCGACGCCGCGATCCCCGCGCTGCGCGGTGGTGACCTGGTCGCGATCTATCCGGAGGGCACCCGGTCACCCGACGGGCGGCTGTACCGGGGACGGACCGGCACCGCCCGGCTGGCGCTCGCCGCGGGCGTACCGGTCATCCCGGTCGGCATGATCGGCACCGACAAGGCCCAGCCGATCGGCGCGCGGGTGCCCCGCCCCGGCCGGGCCAAGATCACCATCCGGTTCGGCAAGCCGCTCGACTTCACCGGGCGGCCGGACGACCGGACCTCGCTGCGGGAGATGACCGACGAGCTGATGGGCGAGATCCAGAAGCTCACCGGCCAGGAGTACGTCCCGCGCTACGCCCCGCCGCGCGCCCACCCGCCGATCGCCGGCGAGCCCGGCGCGGTCTGACCCACCCCGGCCCGCGTCCCGCCCTGCGGGGTGCGCCCCGCGCGAGGGCGGGCGGGGCCGCGGGGGTCAGCCCTTCTGCGTGGTGACGATCTGGGTGCGGAGTTCGGAGAGCAGGGCCGCGCTGTCGTCCAGCGAGAGCCGGGTGAAGACCGCGGTGGTGATGCTGCCGTGGTCGACCGACGTGCACACCACCACGTCGCCGCCGTCGGCGCGGCCCACCGCGCAACGGTCGTACCGGCCGCGTACGCCGGTGTCGACCGCCTTCGCGGTGCCCAGCGCGTACTGCTCGCGCAGCCGGCCGATCTCGGCCTCGGCGTCCGACTCCGGGGTGAACCGGAAACCGGTGCCGCCGAAGACGGTCACCCGCTTGCCGTTCGGGGTGGTGTAGACGCCGGCGAAGGTGTCCTCGGACAGCCAGTGCGCCGCGCGTACCTGCGCCTCCAGCTCCTTGGCGGTCCGCGTGCTGCGGCTGTCCTCGCGCAGGCGCAGGTCACGCACCTCGGCGGGCAGCGCGGCGTCGACCGGGTACTGGGTCGCCATCGGCACGCCGAACCAGGCCGGGCAGCCGCAGCAGCAGGCGATGGTGAACAGCAGCAGCCAGGGCCAGCGGCGTCGCCGGCGACGCGGCTTCGGGGCGTACCCCTTGGGGTCCTGCCAGCCGGGCGGCGCGGACGGTGGCGGCGCTCCCCGGCGCTTCTTCTGCTTGGTCGGAGCCGGAGCCGGAGCCGGGCGCGGCGCGGGGTAGGCCGGCGGCGTGGGGACCGGACGGGGCGCCGGTGCCGGGTAGGCCGGCGGCGCCTGCGGGGCCGGGTACCCGACCGGGGGCGGCTGGGGGGTGGGCGTCGCGGGTGGTCCGGAGTACGGGCGGGTCGCGGGCGGCGCGGGGTAGGGCAGGGTCGGCGGCGGCAGCTGCGGCATCTCCGCCGAGGGAAGCTCCCAGCCGCTGGTGTCGACGCCCGCCCACGGGTCGACCGGCTCCTGGTGCTCGGGCAGCGGGGGCACCGGGGTCGGCTCGGCCGACTCGCCCCAGCCACGCCGGCGGGCCGGTGGGGGTGGCACCGCGGCGGACCCGCTCCACTTCGACGCGGGCGGCTGCGCGACGGAGCCCTCGGGGCCGTCAGCGGGCAGCGCGCGGGTGCCCTGCGGGCCGTCGGTCGGCTGCGGGCCGTCGGCGGGCAGCGCACGCGTGCCCTGCGGGCCGTCGGCGGACCGATCGGTCTCCGCCGGCTCGTCGGTGTCCAGCTCACGGGTGCCCTCCGGGCCCGTGCGGGGCCCGTCACCCGGCGGTACGGGGGAGGGCGTGACCTCCTCGGCGACCGCCGGATCCCGGTCCCGCTGTGGGTCCGAGGTGTTCCCGTCGGCCGGCCGGTCTGCTCCCGGCTGCGGCTCCGGCATGGCGGCAATCTCCTCTCGCGCCCGTTGCGAGGTTAGTACCGGCGTGCCACCCGCGACGAATCCGCGGCGAGCGCCGGCGGTGGGAGCCATTGGCGGCGTGCGCGCGGTCACCGCCGGGTGGCCGCGTACCCTTTGGTTCCATGAGCGTCCCGTCGACCACGCCGCGCCCGGCCGCGGCCCATTCCGTATGGCCCCAGCTGGAGCCGCTGCTGCCCCAGGTGACCAAGCCCATCCAGTACGTCGGTGGCGAGCTGGGCGCGGTGGTCAAGGACTGGGACGCGGCGACCGTCCGGTGGGCGCTGATGTATCCGGACGCGTACGAGGTGGGGCTGCCCAACCAGGGCGTGCAGATCCTCTACGAGGTGCTCAACGAGCTGCCCGACGTGCTCGCCGAGCGCACGTACGCGGTCTGGCCGGACCTGGAGGCGCTGATGCGCGCCCAGGGCGTGCCGCAGTTCACCGTCGACGCGCACCGCGCGGTCCGCGCGTTCGACGTCTTCGGCGTCTCCTTCTCCACCGAGCTGGGCTACACCAACCTGCTCACCGCGATCGACCTGGCCGGCATCCCGATGCTCGCCGCCGATCGCACCGACGACGACCCGGTGATCGTGGCCGGCGGGCACGCCGCGTTCAACCCGGAGCCCATCGCCGACTTCATCGACGCCGCCGTGCTCGGCGACGGCGAGGAGGCGGTCCTGGAGATCACCGCGATCGTCCGGGAGTGGAAGGCGGAGGGCTCGCCCGGTGGCCGGGACGAGCTGCTGCTGCGGCTGGCCCGTACGGAGAGCGTGTACGTGCCGCGCTTCTACGACGTCGACTACCTGCCGGACGGCCGGATCCAGCGGGTCGTGCCGAACCGGGCGGACGTGCCGTTCCGGGTGCACAAGCGCACGACGATGGACCTGGACGCCTGGCCGTACCCGAAGAAGCCCCTGGTCCCGCTCGCCGAGACGGTGCACGAGCGGTACGCGGTGGAGATCTTCCGGGGTTGCACCCGGGGCTGCCGCTTCTGCCAGGCGGGCATGATCACCCGCCCGGTGCGGGAGCGCTCGATCACCACCGTCGGCCAGATGGTGAAGGAGGGGCTGGAGTTCTCCGGCTTCCACGAGGTGGGTCTGCTGTCGCTGTCGTCGGCCGACCACTCGGAGATCGGCGACATGTGCTCCGGCCTGGCCCAGCAGTACGAGGGCACCAACGTGTCGCTGTCGCTGCCGTCGACCCGGGTGGACGCGTTCAACATCGACCTGGCGCAGGAGCTGTCCCGCAACGGGCGGCGCACCGGTCTGACCTTCGCCCCGGAGGGCGGGTCGGAACGGATCCGCAAGGTGATCAACAAGATGGTGTCGAAGGAAGACCTCATCCGCACCGTGGTCACCGCGTACACCAACGGCTGGCGGCAGGTGAAGCTGTACTTCATGTGCGGCCTGCCCACGGAGACCGACGACGACGTCCTGGAGATCGCCGACATGGCCCACGAGGTCATCCGGGCCGGTCGGGCCGCAACCGGTTCCAAGGACATCCGCTGCACCGTCTCCATCGGCGGGTTCGTGCCGAAGCCGCACACCCCGTTCCAGTGGGCGGCGATGGAGCGGCCGGAGGTCATCGACGGCCGGCTGAAGATGCTCAAGCAGGCCATCAACTCGGACCGTTCGCTGGGCCGGGCGATCGGCTTCCGCTACCACGACGGTGAGCCGTCGCTGATCGAGGGACTGCTGTCCCGTGGTGACCGCCGGGTCGGCGCGGTGATCCGGAAGGTGTGGGAGAGCGGCGGCCGGTTCGACGGCTGGAGCGAGCACTTCTCGTACCAGCGTTGGGTCGACGCCGCCGCCGAGGTGCTGCCGGGCTTCGGCGTGGACCTCGACTGGTACACCACCCGCCAGCGCGAGGAGCTGGAGGTCCTGCCCTGGGACCACCTGGACTCCGGCCTGGACAAGGACTGGCTCTGGCAGGACTGGCAGGATTCGCTGTCCGAGTACGAGCAGGACGACTGCCGGTGGACCCCGTGCTTCGACTGCGGCGTCTGCCCGTCGATGGACACCGAGATCCAGATCGGCCCCACCGGCCGGAAGCTCCTGCCGCTGACCCCGGTCGACGGCGGTGGCCTCCGCCTGCCGTCCGGCGCGCAGCAGTAGTCCTTCCTGACTGAACGAGGAGCACGACGATCAGCAAGAGACCACAGCCCGAGGGAGGGCAGGCGCCGGTCGTCCAGCGCCTCCGGATCCGGTACGCCAAGCGGGGGCCGCTGCGGTTCACCTCGCACCGCGACTTCGCCCGTGCCTTCGAGCGGGCGTTGCGCCGGGCCGGCGTGCCGATCGCCTTCTCCCAGGGTTTCACCCCGCACCCGAAGATCTCGTACGCCAGCGCGGCACCGACCGGGGTGGCCAGCGAGGCCGAGTACCTGGAGATCGGTCTCCGTGCCGAGGTCGACCCGGAGCAGTTGCGCCGGGCGCTGGACGCCGCGCTCTCGCCCGGCCTCGACGTGCTGGACGCGGTGGTGGCCGGCAGCGGGAGCCTGGCCGACCGGATCGAGGCGTCGCACTGGCGCATCGAGCTGCCCGAGGTCGACCCGGCGGTCCTGGACCGGGCGGTCGCCGCCTTCACCGCCGCCGGCGAGGTCCTCGTCGAGCGCATGACCAAGCAGGGGCGACGCACCTTCGACGCCCGTGCCGCAGTCATCTCCATCGATGTCGTTCCCCCGACGGAGACGCCTTCCGGGGCGGCGGCCGTACCGTGTGCGATACTCGAACTGGTCGTGCGGCAGGTCACCCCGTCCGTACGACCCGATGACGTCCTTTCCGGCCTCCGCGTGGTGGCCGACCTGGAGCCGCCGGTCTCACCGAAGGTGATCCGGCTGGCACAGGGCACGCTGACCGCGCACGGTGCGATCGCGGATCCGTTGGACGCGGACCGCGACGGGACAGCCATCGGTGGACGCTGACCGTCGGTCAGTGTTCAAGCAGGCAGACTTCGGCGGTCGCGCGACTCGCGCGACCGGCGGAAACACTTTTGCGGCGACCCTGCGTGGCAGCGCTCACCCGCGCCCGGGGCAGCCAGAACTGGAGAACGTCCATGCTCGAGAACGAGCCCGAGGGCGGCGAACGCACCGGTTCCCAGCCGGCCGGCGACACCGCTGAGCACACCACCGGTGGGGACACCGGCGCACCCACGGCGGAGCGGTCCGCCCCGCCGCAGGTGCCGACCGAGTCGGCCGGTGGTCCCGCGCCGAGCGAGGCCGCCGGCAGCGGCATCGCGGACCTGGGGGAGCCCAAGACGCCCACCCGGCGGCGCGCCAGCCGCCGCAAGGTGGCGCCGCTGAACCAGCCGGAGCAGACCGACGCGCCGGTCGAGGCCAGCGCCGACCCGACGGTGGGCAGTGGCGAGTCGCCGCAGGCGGAGGTCCTCGCCCCGGTGACCGGCGACCTCGACGGGGCCGCCGCCACCACGCCCCGCCGCCGTCGCAAGGCCACCACCGCCAAGGCCGCCGCCGTGGAACCGGTCGTCGCGGACGGGGCCGAGCCGACCACCGAGGACGTCGTGCCCCCGGTCAAGGTGACCCGTACCCGCCGGCGCAAGGCCGTCCCCGCGGCGGCCGAGCCGGCCGTGGAGACCCCGGCCGAGGTGGCCGGCATCGCAGAGCCGACGGTGCCCGCCCCGCTCGCCGCGACCGAGGAGGTCGAGGCCGAGGAGGTCGAGCCCGAGGCCGGTACGGCCTTCGGCGCCGCCGTGCCCCCGGTGAGCGCCGCCGACGAGCCGGTCCCCGGCGCGGCCGCCGCTCCGGTCGCCGACAGCGGTGCCGAGAGCCGCTCCGGCGAGGTGCCCCCGGGTGTCGCCGTGTCCGCTCCGGCCGACGACGCCGCCCCGCCGGCCGAGCCGCGCACCCGCCGCCGTCGCGCCGCGCTGTCCGCGCCCACCGTGCTGTTCATGGCCCCCCAGCCGGAGGACGTCCCGGTCGTCCGGGCCACCACCGCGCCGGCTCCGGTCGTCGCCGAGGAGCCCGCCGAGGAGGCGCCGGCCGAGCCGACGCGCCGCCGGCGGGGTCGCCGCGACGCGGAGCAGGTCGAGGCGGTCGAGCCCGTCGAGGCCGAGGAGGAGCCCACCGCCGAGGACGACGACGAGGCCGCCGAGGACGACGACGAGGACGAGAGCGCGGCGGCCCGCCGTCGCCGCCGTCGTGGTCGCCGGGGTCGGGGCCGGGGCAAGGGCGGCGCGGACGACGCCGAGGACGAGGAGTCCGAGGAGCCGGCGCAGGCCGAGGCGGACGACGCCGAGGAGGAGGAGTCCGAGGAGGGCGACGGCGAGGGCGACGGGATGACCCGTCGGCGCCGACGTCGCCGCCGCCGGGGCACCGGCGACGTCGAGGGCGCCGCCGACGACGGGGTGCCGACGGTCGTCAAGATCCGCGAGCCGCGCAAGACCGTCGACGAGGTGCAGGGCGTCTCCGGCTCGACCCGGCTGGAGGCCAAGCGCCAGCGCCGCCGGGACGGCCGCGAGCAGCGCCGGACCCGCCCGCCGATCCTCAGCGAGTCGGAGTTCCTGGCCCGCCGGGAGGCGGTCGACCGGGTGATGGCGGTCCGCCAGCGAGGTGACCGCACCCAGATCGCCGTCCTGGAGGACGGCGTGCTGGTCGAGCACTACGTCACCCGGAACTCCTCCGGCACCATGGCCGGCAACGTCTACCTGGGCAAGGTGCAGAACGTCCTGCCGAGCATGGAGGCGGCGTTCGTCGACGTCGGGCGCGGGCGCAACGCCGTGCTGTACGCGGGCGAGGTCAACTGGGACACCACCGGCCTGGAGGGGCGGGCCCGCTCCATCGAGCACGCCCTCCGCTCCGGCGACTCGGTGCTGGTGCAGGTCACCAAGGACCCGATCGGCCACAAGGGCGCGCGGCTCACCAGCCACATCGCGCTCTCCGGCCGGCACCTGGTCTACGTGCCCAACGGCAACGCCTCCGGGATCAGCCGCAAGCTGCCGGACAACGAGCGCAAGCGGCTGCGCGACGTGCTGAAGAAGCTGGTGCCGGACGGCGCGGGCGTGATCGTGCGGACCGCCGCCGAGGGCGCCAGCGAGGACGAACTGGCCCGGGACGTCAAGCGGCTCCAGGCCCAGTGGGAGGACATCCAGGCCAAGGCCGCCGAGGGCGGCGCCCCGGTGCTGCTCTACGAGGAGCCCGACCTGGTCATCCGGGTGGTCCGGGACCTCTTCAACGAGGACTTCCGCGAGCTGGTGATCGAGGGCGAGCAGTCGTACGGCATGGTCGAGTCGTACCTGTCGCACGTCTCGCCCGACCTGGTCGCCCGGCTGCGGCGGCACGTGGGCACCACCGACGTCTTCTCCGAGTACCGGATCGACGAGCAGATCATCAAGGCGCTGGACCGGAAGGTCTTCCTGCCCTCGGGTGGATCGCTGGTGATCGACCGGACCGAGGCGATGACCGTGGTCGACGTCAACACCGGCAAGTACACCGGCACCGGCGGGAACCTGGAGGAGACGGTCACCCGGAACAACCTGGAGGCCGCCGAGGAGATCGTCCGCCAGCTGCGGCTGCGCGACATCGGTGGCATCGTGGTGATCGACTTCATCGACATGGTGCTGGAGTCGAACCGGGAGCTGGTGCTGCGCCGGCTGACCGAGTGCCTGGGCCGGGACCGGACCAAGCACCAGGTCACCGAGATCACCTCGCTGGGCCTGGTGCAGATGACCCGCAAGCGGATCGCCGCCGGCCTGCTGGAGGCGTTCAGCGAGACCTGCGAGTGCTGCAAGGGCCGGGGCCTGGTCATCCACACCGAGCCGGTGCCGGAGAAGCCGCGTTCCGGTGGCGGCGCGGGGGAGAAGGTCAAGGCGGTGGCCACGGCCGTCGCCGCGCCGGCCGAGCAGTCGACGTCCTCGCGGCGCCGGGCGCGCAAGAACGCGCCGGCCGAGCGGGCCGTGGTGGAGGTCACCGACACGGAGACCGACGTCGCGGCCACCACTGCCGCCGCCGAGGAGTACGACACGATGGGCTACGACCTGTCCCGGTACGAGACGGACACCCCGGCCGCGGCGGACGTCGCCGACGCCCAGACGGGCGACTCGGCCCGCCTGGCGGCGGCGGACGACCCGGACGCGCTCTCCGACGACGACACCGAGGAGACCGAGGGCGGCACCGGCCGGCGTCGGTCCCGCCGTGGTGGCGCCCGTCGGCGTACCCGGCCGTGACCCGCTGAGCCGAACATGCGACCGAGCCCCTCACCCGGATCACCCGGGGGAGGGGCTCGGTCGTGCCCGAGGGCCCGCGGTGGGGTCGGTTTGGGTGTCCGGCCGACGATGGCGTACGCTGGCCTGCGGCGCACTTTGGTGTGCCGAGTTCCCGCGCGCCCACACCGCCGTGCTTCTGCTACCCGGCGCGCCGCCGCGGGAACGACCAGCCAGCAGCCTCAACGACAGGGAGTCCGCCTCCGATGTACGCGATCGTCAAGACCGGCGGCAAGCAGTACAAGGTCGCCGAGGGCGACGTGATCGAGGTCGAGAAGCTCACCGGTGCCCCCGGTGACGCGGTGAAGCTCACCGCGGTGCTCCTCGTCGACGGTGACGACCTGGTGACCGACGCGGCCAAGCTCGCCAAGGTCGCGGTGTCCGGCGAGATCGCCGCGCACACCAAGGGCCCGAAGATCCGGATCCACAAGTTCAAGAACAAGACCGGCTACCACAAGCGCCAGGGTCACCGCCAGCCGTTGACCCAGGTCAAGGTGACCGGCATCTCCAGCGGGAAGTAGGTCGTCCTCCAATGGCTCACAAAAAGGGTGCGTCCAGCTCGCGTAACGGTCGTGACTCCGCGGCCCAGCGACTCGGCGTGAAGCGCTTCGGTGGTCAGGTCGTCAGCGCGGGTGAGATCCTCATCCGTCAGCGTGGCACCAAGTTCCACCCCGGTGACCTGGTCGGCCGCGGCGGCGACGACACGCTCTTCGCGCTGGCCGCCGGCTCGGTCCAGTTCGGCACCAAGCGCGGGCGCAAGACCGTCAACATCGTGCCGCAGCAGTAGTTCCCAGCCGTTGCGGGCCGCGGACCTCGTGTCCCGGCCCGCTTCTGCTTTTCTCGTGCGGAGGCATCCGCCCCGCTGGAAGGATTGACGCCCGTGGCGACGTTCATTGACCGGGTCGTCCTGCACCTGCAGGCCGGCGACGGCGGGCACGGGTGTGTCTCGATCCACCGGGAGAAGTTCAAGCCCTTCGGCGGGCCCGACGGGGGCAACGGCGGGCACGGTGGCAGCGTGTCGCTGGTGGTCGACCCGCAGGTGACCACCCTGCTCGACTTCCACTTCCGGCCGCACGTGAAGGCCGACAACGGCAAGGGCGGCGCCGGCTCCAACCGGGACGGCGCCAACGGCCGGGACCTCGTGCTCAAGGTGCCCAACGGCACCGTCGTACAGACCGCGGACGGCACCGTGCTGGCCGACATGGTCGGCGCCGGCACCACCTTCGAGGTGGCCCGGGGCGGGCGCGGCGGCCGGGGCAACGCGTCGCTGGCCAACGCCCGCCGCAAGGCCCCCGGCTTCGCCGAGCTGGGTGAGCCCGGCGACCAGCTCGACGTGGTGCTGGAGTTGAAGAGCGTCGCCGACGTGGGCCTGGTCGGGTTCCCGTCGGCCGGTAAGTCGTCGCTGATCGCGGTGCTCTCCGCGGCCAAGCCGAAGATCGCCGACTACCCGTTCACCACCCTCGTGCCGAACCTGGGCGTGGTCCGGGTGGACAACCACACCTTCACCGTCGCCGACGTGCCCGGCCTGATCCCGGGCGCGGCCACCGGCAAGGGCCTCGGTCTGGAGTTCCTCCGGCACATCGAGCGCTGCTCGGTGCTGGTGCACGTGATCGACACCGCGACGCTGGAGCCGGGCCGCGACCCGGTCGCCGACATCGACACGATCGAGGCCGAGTTGGAGGCGTACGGGGGCCTGGCCGACCGGCCCCGGCTGGTCGCGCTGAACAAGGTCGACGTGCCGGACGGCCGGGATCTCGCCGAGATCGTCCGCCCCGACCTGGAGGAGCGCGGCTTCCGCGTCTACGAGGTCTCCGCCGCCACCCGGGAGGGGCTCAAGGAACTGACGTACGCGATGGCCGAGGTGGTGGAGCAGGCGCGTACCGCCGCACCGCCGGCCGAGCCGACCCGGATCGTGATCCGGCCGCAGGCGGTCGACGACGCCGGGTTCACCATCGAGGAGGCCGGCGAGGGCTCCTGGGTGATCCGGGGCGTCCGCCCGGAGCGGTGGGTACGGCAGACGAACTTCGACAACGACGAGGCGGTCGGCTACCTCGCCGACCGGCTGGCCCGGCTGGGCGTCGAGGAGAAGCTCGGCAAGGCCGGTGCCGAGCCCGGCGACCTGGTGCGGATCGGCGAGCGCGAGTTCGACTGGCGGCCCACCCTCTACGCCGGGACCGACTTCGTCCCCGGCAACCGGGGCACCGACGTGCGCCTGGAGGAGAAGTCGTCCCGGGCGCGTGCCTCCGAGCGGCTGGAGGCCCGCAAGGCCCGCCGGCGACGTCCGGAGGACGAGATCGAGACCGGCAAGCCCGACCAGGACGCGTACGACACGTTCGACGCCGACCGGGACGACACCGAGTAGCGGCAGGCGTACACCCGCTGCCGGTCCGTCGGCTGCCGTCGCCGCCGACGGTGACCGCCTCGCGCGCCGGCCCGCGTGGCTCCGGCGCTGGTCAGGGGCGGTCCATCGGCGTGTCCAGCCGGCCGCCGGTGCCCGCCCGGTTGGACAGCAGCAGCCCGAGGGCGAGCATGCCGAAGCCGAGGGCCAGGTGCAGCCAGTTGTCCGCGTCGTTGACCGGAATGAAGTTCGCCGCGCTCTCCCGGTCGATGGCCAGCCCGTACAACCACAGCCCCAGGTAGAGCGCGCCGCCGCCGGCCAGGAAGATCCGGGCCCCGGCGACGCTGCGCGCCAGCACCAGGCCGGCCAGCCCGAAGCCCAGGTGCAGCAGGTTGTGCAGGATCGACACCTGGAACAGGCCGAGCAGCTTCGCCTCCGAGTGGTGACCGGCGAAGTCCAGGTCGCCGTACCGGGTGGTGATCCCGGGCACGAACCCGAGCACCCCGATCAGCAGGAAGACGCCGGCCGCGGCCAGGGCGGCCAGCTGCACCTTCTGCCGGGGACCCCGACCGCGTGGGCTGCGTGCCATCGATGTCACCTCCGTGGATCGCCGGTCACCGACCGTGACGATCCTCCATTGTCCTGTCGCTGCCGGACGTGTCGCAGAGAAACGGCGGATCAGGTGTCGAAGCGAAAACGCAGGGTAGGTGAAGTAATCGACGGCGGCGGAACCGCCGCCGTCTCCCCCCAGCACAACCGCGACGACTATCCGAGCGGAAGGGAAATCATGACTTACGATCTGTCACCCACGTCTTCCACGTACGGGCAGGAGTCGACCAACGGCGGCGGCGTCCGGGACCAGGCCCGTCAGGTCGGCACCGAGGCCAAGCACGCCGGCGGCGCGGTCGCCGAGACCGCCAAGGAGCAGGGCCGTGAGGTGGTCGGCGAGACCCGGCGCCAGGCCCGCAACCTGTACGGCGAGGCCCGCAGCCAGCTCGCCAGCCAGACCGGTGAGCAGCAGCGACGCGCCGCCGGCGGGCTCCGCTCACTGGCCGACGAGATGCGCTCGATGGCGCAGAGCAGCGGCCAGGCCGGTCCGGTGGCCGAACTCGCCCACCAGGCCGCGGAGCGCGTGCACGGTGTGGCCGGCTGGCTGGAGGAGCGTGAGCCGGGCGACCTCGTCAACGAGGTACGCGACTACGCCCGCCGCAACCCCGGCACCTTCCTCGTCGGCGCCGCCGTCCTCGGTGTGCTCGCCGGCCGGCTGACCAAGAACATCGCCGCCTCCGGCGACTCCGGTCAGCACGCGTACGGCTCGGGCGCCGGCTACGACCCGGAGCGGACCGCCGTCATCCCCACCCCGCCGCCCGCGCAGCGCGCGGTGCCGGACGCGGTGCCGCCGGGCGGCTACCTCGACCCGACCCCGGGCACCTACGCGGAGCCGACGCCGGGCTACTCCGGCCAGGGTGCGGCCTACCCGGACCCGCGGACCACCACCGGCTACGCGGACCCGGCCGGTGGCACCGGCCAGCCGCTGCCGCCGGTGAGCCAGACCGACCCGCTGCCCGGCGTGCCGTCCAGCGGAACCAACCGTCCGTGAGCGACCAGGTCATCCGAAGGGAGGCGACGGCGTGAGCATGCCGACGCAGGGAGCCGGGGCGGGCCCCGGGTACCACCCGCACGACGCGGACGAGGTCCGCAACAGCTCGATCGGTGAGCTGATGCGTTCCGTCACCACCGACCTGTCCACGCTGATGCGGCAGGAGGTCGAGCTGGCCAAGGCGGAGATCCGCGAGGAGGGCAAGAAGGCGGGCAAGGCCGCCGGGTTCTTCGGTGGCGCCGGTTTCGGCGGCTACATGGTGGCCCTGTTCCTGTCGCTCGCCCTCTGGGCCGGCCTGTCCAACGTGATGGACGCCGGCTGGGCGGCGCTGATCGTGGCCGTCATCTGGGGCGCCGTCGCGGCCGTCCTCTACTCCATGGCCAAGAAGAACGCCGAGAAGGTGCGCGGCCTGAAGAAGACCAACGAGAGCGTGCAGCGCATCCCCGACGCGCTCAAGCCCCACCCGCAGGAGGTCACCCGATGAGCACCGATCCGGAGCAGATCCGCCGGGAGATCGAAGCCACCCGGAACAACCTGAGTTCCGATGTGGACGCGCTGGCGTACAAGGTCAGTCCCGCCCGCATCGTCGACGACCGCAAGCAGCGGGCCCGCGGCGCGCTGCAGAATGTGAGGGACAAGGTAATGGGAACCGCGTCGGACCTCGGCCACAGCACCCAGCACGGCGCCTCGTCGGCGGCCTCCACGGTCAGCGACAAGGCCCACTCGGCAGCCTCCACCGTCAGCGACAAGGCCCACTCGGCCGCCTCGTCGGTGGGCGACGCCGCGCAGCGCGCCCCGCAGGTCATTCGTCAGAAGTCCGAGGGCAACCCCCTCGCCGCCGGCCTCATCGCCTTCGGCGTCGGCTGGCTGGCGTCCTCGCTGATCCCCGCGACCCGCCGCGAGCAGCAGGTCGCGGCCCAGGTCAAGGAGAAGGCCGGCGAGCACACCGGCGTGGTGAAGGAGAAGCTCGGCGAGGTCGCCAACGAGCTGAAGGAAGAACTGCGCGAGCCGGCCCAGCAGGCCGCCCAGTCGGTGAAGTCCACCGCGCAGGACGCCGCCCAGACCGTGAAGGACGACTCGCAGTCGGCCGCGCACGACGTCAAGGACCAGGCGCAGCAGTCCCGCGACCAGGTGCGGTACTGATCGAGGACATCACCCGCGACAGCACGCGGCCACCACCCGGGGACGTTCCGGGCGGTGGCCGCGAGCCGTTGTCGCGCCCCTGCCGCCGGGCGCGTCAAGAAGGGGCCCTGCCACGACACGAGGCGTTAAGAGGGGGCCCTGTTACGACACGAGGCGTTAGGAAGGGGCCCTTCCTTGCTGCCGGCGGAGGGTGCGTTCGGAGTGGGCGGCGCGGCGCACGCGGGTGCCGGCGTACCGCACGCCGCCGGAGAACACCCGCCGGGACAGGGCCAGCCAACTGCACACGCCGCGTTCCAGCAGCCACAGCGGGGCGGCCAGCGCGGTGCTGGCCGGGAAGACCGTCGCGCCGCCGCCGCGCCGCCGGCCCCGCTCGGCCAAGCCCACCGTGGTCGCCACCGCGCCGAGCAGCAGCCCCGGCCGGCGGAACGCGACCGCCGCGGCCAGCGCCGGGAGGACCGCGAGCGAGGCCACCAGGCGGGCCGGCTGGGCCAGGTCGTCGTACGCCTGGCGGACCCGTTGGCGCAGGAAGTGGGCGGTCTCCGGCGGGAGCCGGCGTACGTAGAGGTCGGCCGGCGCCGCCTCGGTCCCCCCGTACGCGCGCACCGTCCGGATCAGCTCCAGGTTCTCGAAGAGCACGTCCGGGTCGTACCCGCCCATGGCCAGGAAGGTGCTCCGGCGGACCGCGAGGGTTCCCGGGTAGTCGGCACCGAGGGCCCGGTTGAGCAGGGTCCGCCCGGTGTCCCACCACGCGTGCCAGGGCAGCGGTGCGAAGTAGTTCTGCGGCCGGACCAGGTCCACCCGGTCCAGCAGGACGTGCAGGGCCCGCAGCGCCACCTCGTCGTACCGGACGTCGTCGTCGGCGATCACCACGTGCTCGTGCGCCGCGTGGGCCACCCCGGTGAGCACGCCACACACCTTGCCGTTCACGCCGGACCGGGCGGGGTCGGGGGCGAGGTGCCGGACCAGGCCGCGCCAGGCCACGTCGTGCCGGGCGAACACCGCCGGCGGTGACCCGTCGACCACGGTCACGTCGACCAGGGTGGCGAGCCGGCGCAGGTACCCGGTCAGCTCGGACAGACCGGAGTCGTCGGTCCAGCGCAGCGGCAGGACGTACGCCATCGGAAGCCGGCGGGGCGGTGCGACCGACCAGCCGCCGACGGCCGGCCCCCGGGCGTCGCCCGGCGCGCCGGCCGCGACGTGCCCGCCGGCCCGGGCGTGGGCACCCGTGACGTGCCGCCGGCGCTCGCTCGCGTCGAAGGTCAACTGCCCTCCCGGTGCCGGTGGGTGCCCGCAGCAGGTGCCCGGATACCCGCGGATCAAACGGTCCGTCGTTTCAGTGCTCCGGTGCCGGGTAGCGCACCGTGCAGGCGGGTGGTCCATCCCCGGGCCCCCGGGTGGAGGAGACGTGATGACCAGCAACGGGACGAGGTGGGCGCTGCTCGGCGTCACCACGGCGACCGCGGTCGGCGTCGGCCGGGCGGTGGCGAGCCGGCGACGCCGGCACCAACCCGACCGGCAGGACGGCTGGTACGTGGTGCGCCGCGCGATCACCGTCGACCGGCCGGTGGCGGCGGTGATCGGCTTCTGGACCGACCGGGAGCGGATGGACCGCGCGCTGGCCGAGTGGGCGATCCTGGAGCAGGTCGGTGACGACCGGTGGCGCTGCGTGGCCGCCGACCCGGCCGATGGCGGTGCGCAGTGGCGGGCGGAGATCACCGTCGAGGGCCCCGGCCGGCTGCGCTGGGCGGTGACCGACGGGCCGCCCCAGGAGGGCACCGTCGAGCTGACCCCCGCGCCGATGGACCGCGGCACCGAGATCCGCACCGAACTGCGCTACCGGTCGGGGCCGCTGCGCCGGGTCCTCGGCCTGGCCACCAGCCACGAACCGGACCTGGCGCTGCGGGACACCCTGCGCCGGGTGAAGTCGCTGATCGAGTGCGGGCAGGTCCTGAACACCCGGCGGGACCCCTCCGGGCGTACGCCGGCACAGGAGAAGGCCACCGATCGGATGCGCGAGAAGCTGATGGCGGGAGGACGGGCGTGAGGGCGCTGTGCTGGGAGGGCGTCGGCAAGCTGGCGGTGCGGGACGTGCCCGAGCCGACCATCCGCGCCGAGGGTGACATCGTCGTCCGGGTCCGGGCCAGCAGCGTGTGCGGCTCCGACCTGCACCTGATCAACGGATTCGTGCCGGCGATGCGCGAGGGCGACATCCTCGGCCACGAGTTCATGGGCGAGGTGGTGGAGACCGGGCCGGACGTCCGGAGGCTGAAGGTCGGCGACCGGGTGGTGGTCGGCTCGGTGGTGGCCTGCGGCGGCTGCTGGTACTGCCGCACCGAGCAGTACTCGCTCTGCGACAACTCCAACCCGCAGCCGGTGTTCGCGGAGAAACTCTGGGGCCACTCACCCGCCGGCATCCTGGGCTACTCACACGCCGCGGGCGGCTTCTCCGGCAGCCACGCCGAGTACGTCCGGGTGCCCTTCGGGGACATCGGCGCCTTCGCGGTCCCGGAGGGGGTGTCCGACAACGCCGCCGTGTTCGCCTCCGACGCGATGCCCACCGGGTGGATGGCCGCCGACTTCTGCGGCCTGACCGGTGGCGAGGTGGTGGCCGTCTGGGGCGCCGGCGGGGTGGGACAGATGGCCGCCCGGTCCGCGCAACTCCTCGGCGCGGAGCGGGTGATCATGATCGACCGGCTGCCGGATCGGCTCGCCACCGCCGCCGACCGGCTGGGCGTCGAGACGGTCAACTACGCGGACACCGACGTGCTGGAGGCGCTGCGGGAGATGACCGGCGGCCGGGGTCCGGACGCGTGCATCGAGGCCGTCGGCATGGAGTCGCACGACGTCGGTCCGGCGTACGCGTACGACAAGGCGAAGCAGACGGCCCGGTTGCAGACCGACCGGCCGACCTCGGTCCGCCAGGCGATCATGGCCTGCCGTAAGGGCGGCACGGTGAGCATCGTCGGGGTGTACGCCGGGCTGGTGGACAAGTTCCCGCTGGGCGCGGCGATGAACAAGGCGCTGGTGCTGCGGATGGGTCAGATGCACGCCCAGCGCTACATCCCGATGCTGCTGGAGCGGCTCGCCGCCGGCGAGATCGACCCGGGCTACCTGGCCACCCACCCGATGTCCCTGGAACAGGGCGTACGCGGTTACGAGATGTTCGAGAAGAAGGAGGACGCCTGCCTGCGGAGCGTCCTGCACCCCTGACCGGTTCTCCCACGACGGCGGGCGCGGCTTCCCGGACCCGGGGGCCGCGCCCGCCGCTCAGTCCAGGCGGCGCACGTTGGTGATCACGAATCCGCTGGGCGGGAGGGCCGGCATCCGGTGCAGACTCACCGCCAGGTCCTGCGGCGGTACGTCGTAGCTCATCGAGCCGGCCAGGGTGGCCACCGCCCGCTTCATCAACTCGATGGTGATCCACTCACCGGCGCACCGGTGCCCGACGTGGTGGTCACCGCCGCCCTGCGGGATCAGCCCGAACGGGTCGTCGCGCCAGCCGGTGAACCGCTCCGGCCGGAACCGCTCCGGCTCCGGCCAGAGCGCGCGGTGGTGGTTGGTGCCGTACAGGTCGAGCAGCACCCGGCGGCCCCGGGGAAAGTGGTGCCCCTGCCAGTCGAACGAGCGGCGCACCCGGGCGGCGGCGACCGGGAAGAAGGGGTAGTACCGGCGTACCTCCTGGACGAACTGCTCGGTCGTCGCGTCGTCGCCGCGTACCCGGTCCCGCCAGGCCGGGTGGTCGTGCAGCGCCAGCGCGGCGAACACGACGTACCGGTCCACGGCGACCGTCGGGCGCAGGATGTTGAGCAGTTCCACGGCGGCGATCCGGCGGGGGAGCAGCCGGCCGGCGGAATCCCGGTGTTCCGAGATGATCCGCAGCGCGCTGCCCGGCGGTGCCTCCAGCGTCCCGACGCGCTCGCGTTCGACGATGTCGCCGACCCAGCGTTCGGCCCGCTTCCGGCCGAACAGCCCGCGCCAGTGCGGTGGCCCGATCACCGCCGGGCCGGCGATCATCGCCTCCAGGTCGGCGGTACGCCGGGCCACCTCGGAGTCGGCCAACGGAACCCCCGCCCAGGCGCAGACCGCCCGGGTGAGCATCCGGCTGACTTCGTCGAACAGGACCACCGGTTGACCGGACTCCCACGCCGGCAGCCGAGCCCGCCACTCGTCGTCGAAGAGCTGGCCGAGCCGCCGGATCGCGTCCGAGGTCATGATCGACATGAACATGCCCTTGCGGTCGGTGTGCGCGACGTCGTCCAGTCCCTGCACGCCGCCCACCCCGGTGAGGGTCCGTTGCCCCCGTTTGGGCAGCGCACCGGCCCGCGCGAAGCGCCCGGCGTCGTAGAACAACTCGGCGGCCGGGCGGCCGCGCAGGCAGATGGTGCGTTCCAGCAGCAGCCGGGTGGTGAAGATGTCGCTGCCGTGCCGGTCGCAACGGGCCCCGATGAACCGGTACCCGTCGCGCAGGAAGGCC
This sequence comes from Micromonospora endolithica, assembly GCF_003626595.1. Taxonomy (GTDB): domain Bacteria; phylum Actinomycetota; class Actinomycetes; order Mycobacteriales; family Micromonosporaceae; genus Micromonospora; species Micromonospora endolithica. The sequence continues at coordinate 33,377 of NZ_RBAK01000009.1, forward strand.
AGGGTGCTGTCCAGGCCGCGTTCCGCCGGGATCGTCGCCATCGGGCCTCCTCGTCGTCTCCCCGGGCCACGTCTACCCAGGCCAGCGCCCCTGAATCCCCCCGCCCCGGTCCCGCCCGGCCCCGCCCCGGCCCTGCCCCGCCCCGGCCCCGCCCCGGCCCTGCCCCGGCCGGCCCTGCCCCGGTCCGGTCCGCCCGGTCCGGCCGATGAATCAATCGATGTCCGTGACATCGGGGTGTCGTAGGCACTCGGATGCCCCGACTTCCCTGACGTCGAGTCGATCATGTGGGAAATCGGGGGCGGGCACGGGCCGGCCCGGTTCCGGCCGGTGACAACTGGTGCTCGCTGGCCCCTCCCAGGGGCGGACGGAACTGGTTTGCTTGCGGGTGGAAGCGATGCCGGGAAGGTCCACGGGGGAGGGTTGCATGCGGGGCAACGGGTCGCCGTACTGGCGGCGGGAGCGGATGGGGGCGGCGCTGAGCGACGCCGGACGAGCGGCGACGGGCGCGACACTGATCGGGCCACCGCGCCGGGCGGCACGACCGGCGCGGTGGTTCACCGCGCACCTCGGCTTCGAGGCCGCCGACCCGGGCCTCGCCCGGGAGTTGGCGGTCGGCTACGCGGAGGCGTTGAGCCTGCTCCGGCCCGAGCTGGCCCTGGGCGCGGCGGCGCTCTCCCCGGCCGGCGCCTGGCACCTCGCGGAGCGGCTCTTCTGCGGCGCGGCCGGCCCGGACGGGGAGCACTGCGTGGACGTGGCCGGCCATCCCGGCTTCCACCACGCGCCCGGTCCGGGGGGCCTCGGCTGGGGCGACGGTGACTAGCCGACGCGGGGGACGCGGCGGGTGACCCGTCTCCTGGCCCCGGGGTGTCCGGCGTGGCGGGACACCCCCGGGCCAGCGATGTCGGGTCGACCAGGGCCGGGTCGACCGGCGGATCAGTCCAGGTCGAACTCGCCGTCCTGGGCCCCGGCGACGAAGGCGTCCCACTCGGCCTGGGTGAAGACCAGCACCGGGCCGTCCGGTTCGGCCGAGTTGCGCATCCCGATCAGGTCGTCCACGAAGGCGACCTCGACGGCGCTTTCGGAGGTGTCGCCCTCGGCCCGCTGCCAGACCGCTCGGGAGAGGTCGAAGTCACCCTTCGGGTGCGTAGTCATCGGTCATTCCTCCAGTGCCAGGGGGTCACGGGGACCGGGGATGGATCCCCATCGGGCAGGATAAGCGGATGCCGAGCCTGAGCCGTGTAGAGGCGACCGCGCGTGGCGCGTCGATCACCGTCGAGTCGTACCGGGTGGATCTGGACCTGACCGCCGACGGCGACCGGTTCCGGTCGCACGTCGAGATCCGGTTCCGGGCCGCCGCCGGGGCCGAGACGTTCGTCGAGGTCAAGCCCGCGACCCTGGATCGGGTACGGCTCAACGGCGCCGACCTGGACCCCGCCACGCTGGACGACAACCGGCTGGCGCTGACCGGGCTGGCCGAGGAGAACACGCTGACCGTCGACGCGGAGATGGCGTACTCCAACACCGGCGAGGGGGTGCACCGCTTCGTCGACCCGGCCGACGGCGAGACCTACCTCTACGCGATGTCCTTCCTGGACGACGTGCAGCGCATCTTCGCCGCGTTCGACCAACCGGACCTCAAGGCGCCGATCACCCTCACGGTCACCGCACCCGAGCACTGGACGGTGGCGGCCAACGGCGCGCCGGCCGCCACCCCGACGGCGGGACGCTGGGAGTTCGCCACCACCGCGCCGCTGTCCACGTACCTCTTCTCGTTCATCGCCGGTCCGTGGCACGTGCGCCGCGCCGAGCACGACGGCATCCCGCTCGGCGTCTACTGCCGCCGGTCCCTGGCACCGCACCTGGACGCGGACATCGACGAGATCCTCACCATCACCACCCAGTGCCTCGACCGCTTCCACCAGCTGTTCGACGAGCGCTACCCGTTCGGCAAGTACGACCAGGCGTTCGTGCCCGAGTTCAACGCCGGCGCGATGGAGAACCCCGGCCTGGTCACCTTCCGCGACGACTACGTCTTCCGCTCCGCGGTCACCGACTCGCAGCGGGAGCTGCGGGCCACCACGATCGCCCACGAGATGGCCCACATGTGGTTCGGCGACCTGGTCACCATGCGCTGGTGGGACGACCTGTGGCTGAACGAGTCCTTCGCGGAGTACCTGGGCACCCGGGTCACCGCCGAGGCGACCCGCTTCGACGGGGCGTGGACCACGTTCGCGATGCGTCGCAAGGCCTGGGGGTACGCCGCCGACCAGCGCCCCTCCACCCACCCGGTCGCCCCCGAGGAGGTGGCCGACGCCGCCGAGGGCCTGCTCAACTTCGACGGCATCTCGTACGCCAAGGGCGCCAGCGTGCTCCGGCAGCTCGTCGCGTGGCTGGGCGACGAGGCGTTCCTCGCCGGCCTCAACGCCCACTTCAGCACGCACCGGTTCGGCAACGCCACGTTGGACGACCTGCTCGGCAGCCTCTCCACCGCGAGCGGGCGGGACCTGGCCGGGTGGGCGCAGCGGTGGCTGCGTACCGCGCAGGTCAACACTTTGCGCGCCGAGGTGACCGTCGACGCGGACGGCCGGTACACCGAGGTGGCGGTGACCCAGACCGCCCCCGAGGCGTACCCGGTGCTGCGCCCGCACCGCATCGGCGTCGGCCGGTACGGAGCCGACGGCACCGTGACCCGCACCGAGGTCGACCTGGACCCGGACGCCGAGGCGGGCCGTACCGTGCTGACCGACCTCGCCGGCGCGCCGGCCGCCCGGTTGCTGCTGCCCAACGACGGCGACCTGACGTTCGCCAAGATCCGTCTCGATCCGGCGTCCGCCGAGGCGGTGCCGCTGGTCCTGCCCGGCCTGGCCGACCCGCTGGCCCGGGCGCTGCTCTGGGGCGAGGCGCTGGACGCCGCCACCGACTCCGAACGTCCGGTGGCCACCGGCGTGGTCGGGCTCGTCGCGGCGGCGCTGCCCGCCGAGACCGAGGTGGTGATCGCGGAGGACGTGCTGACGTTGAGCCGCTCGCTGATCGACCGCTACCTCGACCCGCTCGCCCGCGCCGCCGCGCTGGCCCAGGTCGCCGACGCCTGCCGGGCGCTGCTCGACGGCGCGCCGGCCGGGGAGTCGTTGCAGCTCGCCGCCGCCCGGGGCTGGATCGCCGCGACCACCGACGTCGACCTGCTGACCGGCTGGCTCGCCGGCCGGGCGGTACCGGCCGGCCTGGCCGTCGACACCGAGCTGCGCTGGTCGGTCCTGCGCCGGCTGGTCGTGCTGGGCGCGGCCGGTGCGACCGAGATCGCCGCCGAGGCCGCGGCCGACCCGAGCGCGGCCGGCGCCGAGCGGGCCGCCGGCTGCCGGGCCGCGCTGCCCGACGCCGACGCCAAGCAGGCCGCCTGGCGGATCGTCGTGTCGGACACCACGCTGTCCAACCGGCTGGTGGAGGCGACCGCCGGCGGCTTCTGGCATCCGGAGCAGGCCGAGCTGACCGCCGCGTACGTGCCCCGGTACTTCGCGGACATGCCGGCCGCCGCGCGGGCGCGTACGCCCTGGGTGGCCGACCGGGTCGCGGGCCTGGCGTTCCCCCGCTACGCCGTGGCGCAGACCACCCGGGAGGCGGCCGCGGCGCTGTTGGCCCGCGACGACGTCACGCCCGGCCTGCGCCGGGTGGTGACCGACGCGGACGACGACCTGCGCCGCGCCCTGGTCGCCCGCACCGCCGTCGCCGCCGCCTCCGCCTGACCGCTCCGCCCCCGCCCCGCCTCGCCCTGCCCCGCGGCGGCCTAGGATCGCGGAGTGGAGGAAGACATCCGGCGGATCGGGATCATGGGCGGTACGTTCGATCCGATCCACCACGGGCACCTCGTCGCGGCCAGCGAGGTGGCCGACCGGTTCGGCCTGGACGAGGTCGTCTTCGTTCCCACCGGGCAGCCCTGGCAGAAGGCGGACGAGCCGGTCAGCCCGCCGGAGGACCGCTACCTGATGACGGTGATCGCCACCGCGTCGAACCCGCGCTTCCAGGTGAGCCGGGTCGACATCGACCGGGGCGGCCCGACCTACACCGTCGACACGTTGCGCGACCTGCACCGCGAGTACGGGCCCAAGGCGCAGCTGTTCTTCATCACCGGCGCCGACGCGCTGGAGCGGATCCTCTCCTGGAAGGACCTCGACGAGATCTTCGAGCTGGCGCACTTCGTCGGGGTGACCCGGCCCGGCTTCGAGCTGACCGACAAGCACGTGCCGGCCGACACGGTCAGCCTGGTGCAGGTCCCGGCTATGGCCATCTCGTCGACGAACTGCCGCGCCCGGGTGGCCCGGGGGGAGCCGGTGTGGTACCTCGTTCCCGACGGTGTGGTGCAGTACATCGCCAAGCGGCGCCTCTACCAGCGGTGATACGTCCCGCTATCGATCGGTTGATGCCGCTAACGCGCCACAACTGACGAGTCGGTACGCCGCCGTGTGTGAGAGGCTTGGGGGGTCGTACGGTTGATCGAAGGAGAACGGTGACAGTTTCGGAACGCGCTCACGAGCTGGCGATGGCCGCCGCCCAGGCCGCGGCCGACAAGAAGGCACAGGACATCGTCATCATCGACGTGGGCGACCAACTCGCCATCACCGACGCGTTCCTGGTCGCCTCGGCCCCGAACGAGCGCCAGGTGCTGGCCATCGTCGACGCCATCGAGGAACGCCTGCTCGAACTGCCGGAGAAGGCGAAGCCGATCCGGCGCGAGGGCGAGCGGGGCGGCCGGTGGGTGCTGCTCGACTACGTCGACATCGTGGTGCACGTCCAGCACACCGAGGAGCGCGAGTTCTACGCCCTCGACCGGCTCTGGAAGGACTGCCCGACCATCCCGTTCGTCGACCGCGACCTGGTCGACGCGGAGTCCGGCGCCACCTCCACCGCCGAATGACCCGCCTGATCATCTGGCGGCACGGCAACACCGACTGGAACGCCGCCAGCCGGGTCCAGGGGCAGACCGACGTACCCCTCAACGACCTCGGCCGGCAGCAGGCCCGGGACGCCGCCACGCTGCTCGCCGCCCTGCGCCCGGACGCCATCGTGGCCAGCGACCTGAGCCGGGCGGCGGACACCGCCGCCGCGCTGGCCGCCGTCACCGGGCTGCCGGTCCGCACCGACCCGCGGCTGCGGGAGCGTCACTTCGGGCTCTGGCAGGGGCTCTACCTGACCGAGGCCGCCGAACGGCACCCCGACGAGTTCGCCCGCTGGCGGGCCGGCGACCCCGACCCGGGCTCCGGCATCGAGAGCCTGGACGACCTGGGCAAGCGGGTCGGCGCGGCGTTCCAGGAGGCGGCCGACGCGGCCCCCGGTGGCACCGTGGTGGTCGCCACCCACGGCGGCGGCGCCCGGCAGGGCGTCGGCCACCTGCTCGGGTGGGACCACACCGTGCTGCGTACCGTCGGGTCGCTGTCCAACTGCCACTGGACCGAGCTGCGCCGCAACGACGTCCGTGGCTGGCACCTGCGCGCGCACAACGTGGGTGTGCTCACCGCGCCCGTGCCGGCCGGTGCCGCCGTCCCGGCGGGCGCCGCCGGCTCCGCGTCCCCGGACGCGGTCTGACCGTCCGGTCGGCGCGGTCCCGGTCCGGCTCCGGCGCGATGCCGTCCCTCCGGCCCGGGCGGTCCCGGGCCGGATCGGCTAGCGTGCCGGTCATGCCCGTCGCGGTCGTCACCGACTCCACCGCCTACCTCCCGCCCGACCTGCTGCTCACCCACCCCATGACTGTGGTCCCGCTGACCGTCGTCCTCAACGGCGCGGAGGGGCTGGAGGGGGTGGAGACCTTCCCCGCGGACGCCACCCGCGCGCTGAGCGGCCGACGGGTGTCGGTGAGCACCTCCCGGCCCGCCCCGGAGCAGTTCGCCCGGACGTACCGCCACCTGCTCGACTCCGGCGCCGACGGGGTCGTCTCGGTGCACCTGTCCGGCGAGCTGTCCGGCACGGTGGAGGGAGCCCGGCTGGCCGCCGCCGAGTTCGGCGAGCGCGTCGCGGTGGTGGACAGCCGCTCCTGCGGCATGGGGGTCGGCTTTCCCGCCGTCGCCGCCGCCACGGCCGCCGCGCGGGGCCTGGGCGTGCCGGAGGTACGCGACGCCGCGGTCGACGCGATCGGCCGCACCACGATCTTCTTCTACGTCGACACGCTGGAGTTCCTCCGTCGAGGTGGCCGGATCAACGCCGCCGAGGCGCTGTTCGGCACCGCCCTCTCGGTCAAGCCGATCATGCACATGCCGGACGGGGCGATCGTGCTCAAGGACAAGGTGCGTACCGCCAGCCGGGGTGTCGCCCGCCTCGTCGACCTCGCCGTCGAGGCTGCCGGCGACGCCGAGGTGGACCTCGGCCTGCACCACCTCGCCGCCCCGCAACGGGCCGAGGCGCTCCGGGAGGCCCTCACCGACCGGCTCGGTGACCGGCTGCGCGACACGTACGTCTCCGAGGCCGGTGCCGTCGTCGCCGCCCACGCCGGTCCCGGCCTGGCGTGCGTGGTCGTACACCGCCGACTCCCCGGGTCCTGACCCGGTCGCTCGTCGCGTCCCCGGCACCGTCGCCGTGCCGGGCATGATCGACTCGTCTTTACTGATGTCGAGGTATCCGTGACGCTTCGAGGCCCCGACATCACCGAGGGCGAGTCGATCTTCCCCCGGGGGGCGGGCCCAACGAGCGCCGACCTGGCCCGAGCAGCCGCGGGGCGGTCCGGGCCTGGTCGATGCCGGGCGGGCGCCCCCGGCGCGGGTTAGCGTCGGGCGGTGGGCCGTGTCGCCGGCCGGAGCGGAGGTCGTCGGATGTCCTGTGTGGTGACCGGGGGCGGGCGCGGCGTGGGCCGCGCGATCGTGGAACGGCTGCTCGCCGACGGCGGCCGGGTGGTGGTCGTGGAGCGGGACACCGAGGCGGTGGCCTGGGTGGGTGAGCATCCGGCGGCGGACCGGCTGGCGGCCGTGGTCGGCGACGCCGCCGACGACCGGGTGGCCGCCCACGCCGCGGACCTGGCCGGCCAGCTCACCGGTTGGGTGAACAACGCGGCGTCGTTCCGCGACGCCTCGGTGCACGACGCGTCGGCGGGGGAGGTCTTCGACCTGATCGCCGCCAACCTGCGTCCCGCCGTCGTCGGCGCCGCCGTCGCGGTCCGCCGGTTCCTCGCCGCCGGCAGCCCCGGTGCCGTCGTCAACGTCTCGTCGCACCAGGCCCGCCGTCCGGTGCCGGGCGCCCTGCCGTACGCCACCGCGAAGGCCGCCGTGGAAGGGCTGACCCGGGCGCTGGCCGTCGAGTACGGACCGCACGGCGTACGCTGCAACGCCGTCGCCCTAGGCTCGATCGCCACCGAGCGGCACGCCGCCTTCCTGGCCTCCCGGGAACCCGCCGAGGCGGAGTGGGTCGACGCCGAACTGCGACGGCTGCACCCGGTCGGTCGGATCGGCCGGACCGACGAGGTCGCGGCGGCGGTGGCCTGGCTGCTCTCCCCGGCGGCGAGCTTCGTCAACGGCGCGATCCTGCCGGTCGACGGTGGACGCGCCGTCCTGGGCCTCGACCCGGAGGCGCGCTGACCTGCCCGGGAGGGCGCGCTAGCACAGTTCGACAAGATCAGGCGGTTGTCCACAGGTGGCCCCGTCGTCCACAGCGTGACCCCGGAGACCGGCGAGGCACGGTGCGCCGCTCCTAGCCTCGGCCCGTGTCCGACGACGACGAGACGGTGGTACGGCAGCGACTGCGCCGGTTGATGCCGGCACCGGACGGTGCCCGGGGCGCGGTGCCGGCCGGCCCGACGCGGGGCACCCCGCTCCGGTTCGCCGTGGCGGCGGGCGACCACCTGCCGTCCTCGGACAGGCAACCGCCCATGGCGTGCCCGGAGGGGCCCGGCGGCCCGCCGTTCACCGCAACGGACCCGTCCGGGTCGGGACCCGCGTCCGGATCCGTGCGGTCGATCTCGGGGACGCCCGCACCCGGCGCGTTCGGATCCGGCCCGTCCGTGCCCGCTCCGTCCGTGCCCGCTCCGTCCGGGGCGTCCGGTGACGACGACGCGGCTCCGGTGGCGCGCCGCCTGTCCGGCCCCTCGGCGTTCGACCCCGGGCGTCGGGGAGTGCGCGCTCTCGCCGTCCTGGCCGCCCTGGTGGTGCTCGGCGCGGGATTCTGGGCGTGGCGGGCCCGTCCGCAGACCGAAGCGGTCGGTACGGCGGCGAGCGCCACCCCGGTCGGGTCACCGCTCGCACCCGACCAGGACGCGAGCACCGACCCGGCCGCCGAACTGGTGGTGGCGGTCGCCGGCAAGGTACGCCGGCCCGGGCTGGTCCGGCTCCCCGCGGGCGCCCGGGTCGGGGACGCCGTCACGGCGGCCGGTGGCCCGCTGCCCGGCGTCGACGTGGCCATGGTGAACCCGGCCCGGAAGGTCGTCGACGGGGAACTGATCCTGGTCGGTGTCACCGCACCGCCGGGGATGGCGCCACCCGGTGCCGGGGCCGCTCCGGGCGGTCCGCCGGGTCCGGACGCCGGTCCGCCGGGTCCCGGCGGCCGGGTCAACCTCAACACGGCGACCCTGGCCCAGTTGGACGCCCTGCCCGGGGTCGGTCCGGTGCTGGCCCAGCGCATCCTCAGCCACCGCCAACAACAGGGCGGCTTCCGCTCGGTCGGTGACCTGCGTCAGGTCGACGGCATCGGCGACGCCCGCTACGAGCAACTCAAGGACCTGGTGACGGTGTGAGGATCCGCCGACCGTCGATCCCGGCCGACCGGGCCACCCCGGCCGCCCTCGCTCCGTCGCCGGCCCGGGCGACCCGGGCCGCCGGCCGGGGCGGGGACGACGCGGGTGACGGTCACGCGGCGGACGGTCGGGCGGCGGGTCCACCGGACCTGCGGTTGGCCGGGCTGGCCGGGGCGACGTGGCTCGCCGCACTGGCCGGCCTGCACCTGACGGCGTCGACCACCGGGCTCGTGGCGGTGGCCGCCGCCGGTGCGGGGACCCTGGTGGCACTGCACCTCGCCGGTGTCCTCGGCCGCCCGTCGACGCCGGTCCGGCGGTCCGGCTGGGCGCTGGTGGCGGTACTCGTCGGCGTGGTGTGCGGCGCGAGCGCCACCGCGGCGCGGTCGGCCGTCCGGGACGCCGCCGAGGTCCGGTCCCTGGTCGAGGCGCGCGCCGTGGTCACCGCCGTACTGGTCGTCCGCGACGACCCGCGTCCGGTGCGGGGCGTGGTGGGACGTCCGGCCACCCTGCTCGTGCCGTCCCGGTCGGTCAGCCTGACCGGTGCCGACGGGCGACGGGTCGACGTGTCCGTCCGCGTCCTCGTGCTGGCCTCCGATCCGGGCTGGCGAGGGTTGCTGCCCGGGCAGCGGCTGACCGCCCGGGGCCGGCTCGCCCCGCCCCGCGGCGGTGACCTCACCGCCGCCGTGCTCAATGCCACCGGAGGGCCGGTCCGCCCGGCGACGCCGCCGGCGGCGCAGCGGGCCGCCGGAGTGCTCCGCGCGGGTCTGCAACGGGCCTGCGCACCCCTGCCGGACGAGCCGGGTGGGCTGCTGCCCGGCCTGGTGGTCGGGGACACGAGCCACCTCCTGCCGACCGTGCAGGAGGACTTCCTCGCCACCGGGATGACCCACCTGAACGCGGTCTCCGGCTCCAACGTGGCCATCGTGGTCGGTGCGGTGTTGCTGGCCGCGCGGTGGGCCCGGGCCGGTCCCCGGCTGGCCGTCGGGCTCTGCGGGGTGGCCCTGGTGGGCTTCGTGATCCTGGTGCGTCCCTCGCCGAGCGTCGTCCGAGCGGCCACGATGGGCGCGATCGGGCTGGCCGCGCTGGCCGCCGGCCGGCCCCGCGCGGCGTTGCCCGCGCTGGCGGCCGGGGTCACCGTCCTGGTGCTGGTCGACCCGGAGCTGGCCGGCGACGCCGGTTTCACGCTGTCCGTCCTGGCCACCGGGGGACTGCTGCTGCTGGCGCCACGGTGGCGGGACGCGCTGCGCCACCGGGGGGTGCCGCCCGGACTGGCCGAGGCGCTGGCGGTGCCGGCGGCGGCGCAGCTCGCCTGTGCGCCGGTGGTGGCCGGGATCTCCGGCACGGTCAGTGTGGTCGCGGTGCCGGCCAACCTGCTGGCGGTGCCGGCGATCGCCCCGGCGACCGTGCTCGGGGTGGCGGCGGCGACCTTGTCGCCGGTCTGGCCGTCCGGCGCGGAGTTCCTGGCCTGGCTGGCGAGCTGGCCGGCGTGGTGGCTGGTGACCGTCGCGCGGTACGGGGCCCGGCTGCCGGCCGGCACCCTGCCCTGGCCGGACGGCGTGACCGGGGCGGTGCTGCTGGCCACGGTGAGCGCGGGGCTGCTGGTCGCCACCCGGTACCCGGTGCTCCGCCGGTTGGTGCTGGTGATCACGGTCGCCGTGGTGCTCGGGGCCCTGCCGGTACGCCTGGTCGCCGGTGGGTGGCCACCGCCGAACTGGGTGGTCGCCGCGTGCGCGGTGGGCCAGGGGGACACGGTGGTGCTGCCGGTGGCGCCGGGCCGGGCGGTGGTGGTGGACGCCGGGCCGGATCCCGGCGCGGTGGACCGGTGCCTGCGCGATCTTCGGGTACGCGAGGTGCCGCTGCTGGTGGTCAGTCACTTCCACGTCGACCACACCGGTGGCGTCGCGGGGGTGTTCCGGGGTCGGCGGGTCGGCGTCGTGCTCACCCCGTCGTGGCCGGACCCGGCCGTCGGGCGGGAGTTGGTGCACGCCGCCGCCGCGTCGGGTGCCGCCGAGGTGCGGACCGCACCGGCGGGCTGGCGGTACCAGGCCGGTGCGGTGGAGCTGACGGTCGTGGGTCCGCCGTACCCGCTGCGCGGCACCCGGTCCGACCCGAACAACAACTCGCTGATGCTGCGCGCCACGGTCGCCGGGGTTCGTCTTCTGCTCACCGGCGACGCCGAGACCGAGGAGCAGCGGGCCCTGCTGGACCATCCGCCGCCGGGCGGTCTTCGGGCGGACGTGTTGAAGGTGGCCCACCACGGGTCGGCCTACCAGGATCCGGCGTTCCTGGACGCGGTCCGCCCGGCGGTCGCCCTGGTGCCGGTCGGCGCGGGCAACACGTACGGCCATCCCAATCCGGCGGTCCTGAGCAGGTTGAGCAGGGGCGGGGCGCGGGTGTTGCGTACCGACACCGACGGTGACGCAGCGGTGGTCGTCGCGGGAAGCGGCCTGGCCGTGGTGGTGCGGGGGGTCCGGCCGGGATCCGTTCGCGGGTAGATCGATGCCGATTTCTGGCTTTACAGATGAAGAAAGCTAAATGTCTGGATTTGCGCTGAGTGCGGGGTGTGCCGCCGGAGTCCGCGGGAGCAGGCTGGTGCCGGCCACCGGCCGTGCGAATATGGGCGGCGTGACCGCCGCCAGCCTCGCTCCCATTCTGCTCGTCCTCGGGGACGAGGAGCTGCTCGCCACGCGCGCGGTTGCCGAGGCCGTCTCCCGGGTGCGGGCCGTCGACAAGGACGTGGACGTCCGGGAGTACCAGGCCGGGTCGCTGACCGTCGGTGAGATCGCCGAGATGCTCAGCCCGTCCCTGTTCGGCGGGCGGCGGCTGCTCGTGCTGCGCGCCGGCCAGGACGCCCGCAAGGACCTGGTCGCGGCCCTGCTGGCGTACGCGAAGAATCCCGATCCGGACGTGCACCTGGTGGTGCTGCACCTCGGCGCGGCCAAGGGCAGGGCGTTCGCCGACGGCCTCAAGGCCGCCGGCGCGACGGTCGTCCCGGCGGCCCGGCTGAAGGGTCACCGGGAGCGGGTGGCCTTCGTCCGCGACGAGATCCGCCGGGCGGGCGGGAAGTGCACCGACGACGCCGCCGAGGCGTTGCTCGCGGCGGTCGGCAACGACCTGCGGGAACTCGCCGCCGCGTGCTCCCAGCTCATCGCCGACACCGATGGCCGGATCGGCGCGGACACGGTGGCCCGCTACTACCGGGGGCGGGTCGAGGTGACCGGGTTCACGGTCGCCGACGCCACCATGGTCGGTGACGTGCCGGCGGCCCTGGAGGCGTTGCGCTGGGCGTTGCACGTGGGTGTCGACCCGGTGCCGATCGCCGACGCCCTGGCCGACGGTGTCCGCACGGTGGCGCGGGTGGCGTCCGCCGGGCGGGGCAGCCCGTACCAGCTGGCCAGCAGCCTGGGCATGCCGGCATGGAAGATCGAGCGGGCGCAGCGACAGGGGCGCGGCTGGACGCCGGAGGGACTGGTGCTGGCGATGCGGGCCGCCGCCGAGTGCAACGCGGCGGTGAAGGGCGGGTCCGACGACCGGGCGTACGCGCTGGAGCGGGCCGTGTTCTCGGTCGTCGCCGCTCGGCAGGGCGGCGCCCGGTGACCGGACCACCCGGTGGTCACTGGGCCACGGTCGTGGCCGACGAGGAGCGAGGTCGGCCGCTCTATGCCCGGGTCCTGCGGCTACGCGTCGTCAACCCCGGCGGGGTGCTCTGCTTCGTCTTCTTCGAAGGGGCGGTGGCGCTCGCCGCCCTGCTCGCCCTGGCCGAGCTGGTCACCTGGTGGTCGTTGCTGATCCTGCCGGCCACGGTGGCCGCCATGGTCAAGGTCAACGACATGGTGGCGGAGCGGGTCGTCCGGTCCGCCGCGCTCGTGCCCGAGCAGGAGCGGGACCGCTTCCGCCAACAGATGGAACCGGCCATCGGCACGGCCCGGGTGGACTGGATGCGGCACAGCGTGCCGGGCGTCGTGGTGGCGACGGATCCGCCGCCGGCCGGCTTCCGGTCCACCGGCACGGCCCTGGGTGACCACCCGGACTCCGCGCGGCGGCCGGAAAGGCCCCACCACCGCTGACAGCTGCCGGGACGGTCGGCTGTCCGGCCCTTCGGGGGGCCGTTTCGTTCGAGGATCTCCGCACCCTGACCGGCCACGCCCGGGGGCGGACAGCCGGAAGCCCCGGGGGGTCGCCCCGGGGCTTCACGGTCAGAATCGACCCGTCGCGTCAGGCGGCGAGCGAACCCACGCGCTTGGCGATCGCGGACTTGCGGTTCGCGGCCTGGTTCGAGTGGATCACGCCCTTGCTGACCGCCTTGTCCAGCTTGCGCGACGCCTCCTGCATGAGGGCGGTGGCCTTCTCGACGTCACCGGCCTCGGCGGCCTCGTGGAACTTCCGGACGGCGGTCTTCAGCGACGACTTGACCGACTTGTTCCGCAGCCGGCGCTTCTCGTTCTGCCGGTTGCGCTTGATCTGGGACTTGATGTTCGCCACGCGACAGCCTCGTCTAACTAGCTCGGGTTGGTCAGCTTGGGCGCGCGAAGAGCATGCGTCATCGCTGCGCGAAGAGCCAGGTTACCAGGTGGCCTGGCGGCGAGCCAAAACGACCCGCGTCGACGGGCCCGGCAACCCGTCGGGGCGGTCCCCGCTCACCCCCAGCCCTGCCGGCGGGCGAGCCAGCCGAGCGCCAGGTCCCCGTTGCGGCGCTGGTGCGCGGGGAGGGCCGGGGACGCCGTCGGTGGCGGTGGCTCGGCGGCCGTGGCGAGGAAGTACCCGGCCAGCGCCGCCAGCGTGACGTCCACCGCGTCCGGCGCCGCGCCCGCCGCGGCCGGATGCCCGGTCACCAGGGAGTCCACCGCCGGTCCGAGGTCCTCGTGGTGGGGCAGGAGCAGGGTCACCAGATCGAACCAGGCCGGCCCGTGGCTGAGCCACGTCCAGTCGCAGAACCAGGCGCGGCCGGCCGGGTCGATCAGGACGTTGTCCGGGCGCAGGTCGCCGTGCACGAGGCCGGGCGTGGCGGCGTACGCGGGCAGGCGCGACTCCAACGCGACCAACTCGGGCAGCCGGTGCCGCAGCGGTGCCGGCAGCGCCGGGAACGGCTCCCGGCCGGCGGCGACGTCGCCCCAGCGGAGGAGGTCGTCACGGGCCAGGTCGGCGAGGTGGGGTGGGCGCAGGGCGAGCAGGTCGACCGGCGGGTCGGCCAGCGCGGTGGCGACGTCGGCGTAGCCGGCGAGGGTGGCGGCCAGCTCGTCGGCGTCCCGGGGTGACCGGCCGTCGACGGCGTCCACGCCGAACGCGGACCAACCCTCGGCGTGCACGGCGAAGCGCGGGCGGGGGACCGGCAGGCCCACCGGCAGCCGGTCAAGGATCGCCCACTCCCGGGCGTACCACTCGACCAGGTGCGGGTGCGCGACGTCCGCCGCGGCCTTGACGAAGGCCCGGTTGCCGCCGGCGGTGCGCAGCACGCCGGCGAAGCCGCTGGTGAAGCCGTCGGCGGCGGCGCGGACCGCGACCACCGGGCCGCCGAGCCGTTCGGCGACCGCGGCGCGCAGGCCCGCCGGCAGCGCGGACCACGCCGGGCGTCCGGTTCTGTCGGGGTACGGGGACACGCCCCCCATCGTCGCCGGGTGGATGTCGTACCGCATCGCGATACTGCCCAGGTGATCGGAACCGAGGATTTCTGGGCGTTGGTCGAGGCGTCCGCCACCGCCACCGGCGACCCCGACGAGCGGCTGGCGTGGCTCACCGACCGGCTCGCCGAGCGGTCGGCCGACGACGCGGTCGACTTCGCGCTGCGGCTGGACGAGGCCCGGGCCCGGGCCGACACCTGGGTGTTGTGGGGCGCGGCCTCGTTGGTCTGCGCGGGGCTCTGCTCCGACGACGGTTTCCACTACTTCCAGGCGTGGCTGGTCGGCCTGGGTCGGTCGACCTTCGAGCGGGTCGTCGACGACCCGGACGCGCTGGCCGACGTGCCGCAGGTGCGGCGACTGGCCCGGCGGTCGGTCGACGCGTGGGACGACGACGAGTGGCCCGACTGGGAGGCGCTGGACTACGTCGCCGACCGGGCCTACGAGCGGATCACCGGCGCGGCCGACGCGCTCGACGCCGCCGTCGAGGCGCGGGGACGCGAGCTGAGGGCTTCACCCGACCCGGCCGACGAGGAGTGGGACCTGGACGATCCGGCCGAGCTGCGCCGACGCTACCCGCGGCTGGCCGCGATGTTCCGGCTGCCGGCCGAGGAGTCCGAGCCCGGCGTGGGCGTCTGGGAGACTGCCAGTCCATGAGGACCGACCAGTTCTGGCAGTTGATCGACCGGGCGCGCTCCGGCGGTGGTGGCGAGCCGGACGCGGTCGCCGCGCGGACCGTCGCCCTGCTCGCCCAGCTGCCTCCGGAGGAGATCACCGGGTACGCGCAGCACCAGAGCCGGGTGCTGGCCGCCTCCTACCGGGTCGACCTGTGGGGCGCGGCCTACCTGATCAACGGGGGTGCCTCCGACGACGGCTTCGCATACTTCCGGGGCTGGCTGATGACCCAGGGCCGGGATGTGTTCGCCGGGGCGGTCGCCGACCCGGACTCGCTGGCCGAGCTGCCGAAGGTGCGGGCCGCCGCGCTCAGCGGTGAGGAGTTCGAGTGCGAGGACATGCTGGCCGCGCCGTGGGAGGCATACCGGAAGGCGACTGCCACCGACCTGCCCGCCGCGCCGGCCGCCGCCCGGGAGCCGGACCTCAACGATTTCTGGGACTTCGACGACGAGGAGGAGGCCCGTCGGCGGCTGCCGAGGCTGGCCGCCCTGTTCGTGGAGCCGCCGGCTGAGTGAGCGGGTCGGGGTGGCGGGGTGAGCGGGTCGGGCGGGGTGCCCGGCGGGTGACGTTCGTCCGGGGATCGCCCGCGCAGCGGACCTTGCACGGCGACGTGGGAGCATAGAGGGGGCCGGCGTCGCGCCGGCCCGCTCACGTCAGCCGACCAGAACGGACCGCTGTGCCACCGAAGCTCGATCCCGGCGCGAACGCTCCTGGTGCCACCGACCCCGGTCGCATCCGGAACTTCGGCATCATCGCCCACATCGACCACGGGAAGTCGACCCTGGCCGACCGGATGTTGCAGCTCACCGGTGTGGTCGATCCCCGGCAGATGCGCGCGCAGTACCTGGACCGGATGGACATCGAGCGCGAGCGTGGCATCACCATCAAGAGCCAGGCCGTCCGGATGCCGTGGAGCATCCGGGAGGGCGACCGGGCCGGCGAGCACGCGGTGCTCAACATGATCGACACTCCGGGGCACGTCGACTTCACCTACGAGGTGTCCCGGTCCCTGGCCGCCTGCGAGGGGGCAGTGCTGCTGGTCGACGCCGCGCAGGGCATCGAGGCGCAGACCCTGGCCAACCTCTACCTGGCGCTCGAGAACGACCTGCGCATCATCCCGGTGCTCAACAAGATCGACCTGCCGGCCGCCCAGCCGGAGAAGTACGCCGAGGAACTGGCCCACCTGATCGGCGGCGACCCCGCCGACTGCATCCGGGTCTCCGGCAAGACCGGCGAGGGCGTCCCGCACCTTCTCGACGAGATCGTCCGGCAGTTCGTCCCACCGGTCGGCGACGCCGACGCCCCGGCCCGCGCGATGATCTTCGACTCGGTCTACGACGTCTACCGGGGCGTGGTCACCTACGTCCGGGTCATCGACGGGCGGATCAGCGCCCGGGACCGGATCAAGATGATGTCCACCGCCGCGGTGCACGAGCTGCTGGAGATCGGCGTCATCTCACCGGAGATGGTGAAGGCCGACGCGCTCGGCGTCGGCGAGGTGGGCTACCTGATCACCGGCGTGAAGGACGTCCGCCAGTCCCGGGTGGGCGACACCGTCACCATCAACTCCCGGCCGGCGGCCGAGGCGCTGGGGGGCTACAAGGACCCGAAGCCGATGGTCTACTCCGGGCTCTACCCGATCGACGGCTCGGACTACCCGAACCTGCGCGAGGCGCTGGACAAGCTCAAGCTCAACGACGCCGCGCTCGACTACGAGCCGGAGACCTCCGGCGCGCTCGGATTCGGGTTCCGCTGCGGCTTCCTCGGCCTGCTGCACCTGGAGATCATCCGGGAGCGGCTGGAGCGGGAGTACAACCTCGACCTGATCTCCACCGCGCCGAACGTGGTCTACCGGGCCATCACCGACGACGGTGAGGAGATCGTGGTGACCAACCCCAGCGAGTACCCGACCGGCAAGATCGCCGAAGTGTACGAGCCGGTGGTGCGGGCCACCGTGCTCACCCCGAACGACTACGTCGGCGCGGTGATGGAGCTGTGCCAGGGACGTCGCGGCAGCCTGCTCGGCATGGACTACCTGTCCGCCGACCGGGTGGAGCTGCGCTACACGCTGCCCCTCGCGGAGATCATCTTCGACTTCTTCGACCAGCTCAAGAGCCGGACCAAGGGGTACGCCTCGCTGGACTACGAGCCCTCCGGCGAGCAGGCGTCCGACCTGGTGAAGGTCGACATCCTGCTGCACGGCGAGCCGGTGGACGCGTTCAGCGCGATCGTGCACAAGGACAAGGCGTACACCTACGGCACCTCGATCGCGGCGAAGTTGCGCAACCTCATCCCGCGTCAGCAGTTCGAGGTGCCGATCCAGGCCGCCATCGGCAGTCGGGTGATCGCCCGGGAGACCATCCGCGCGATCCGCAAGGACGTGCTCGCCAAGTGCTACGGCGGTGACATCAGCCGTAAGCGCAAGCTGCTGGAGAAGCAGAAGGAGGGCAAGAAGCGGATGAAGATGGTGGGCCGGGTGGAGGTTCCCCAGGAAGCCTTCATCGCCGCGCTCTCGTCCGACTCCGACGGCGGTAAGCCGGCCGGCAAGAAGTAGCTCCGCTTACCACGGGAACGACGACGCCCCGGTGCGGCCGGGACCCACGGGTCCGGGTCACCCGGGGCGTACTCGCCTCCGGGTGGAAATTTCTGCGGCCTTGTCCGGGCGCGGCCAATGACCGGTCACACCCGGTCTCACCTGGGGCGACGCCCGCTCCGGGCGGGCGGGCCCATCGACGATTGGCAGTGCTCATGTGGATCCGGTCGGTTTGGATTTTCGGCGGACCGGGAATCTTCGTCGGCACGGCAGGAACGCCACAAAAACGGAGATAACAGTACGTAGGGAGAGCGACCATGGAGTTGACCGTCTGGGGCATCGTCACCGCGCTCGTCGTTGGTCTCATCGTCGGCGCGCTGGGCCGTCTGCTCGTGCCGGGTCGGCAGAACATGCCGATGTGGCTGCACATGCTGATCGGTGTCGGCGCCGCGCTGCTGGGCACCGTCCTGGCCCGGGCCATGGGTATCGCCACCGTGACCGCCGGCATCGACTGGGCCGAGCTGGCCGTCCAGGTGGTCCTGGCCGCCATCGCGGTGGCCCTGGTCGCCGGTGTTGGCCGGCGGCGCAGCCTCACCCACTGACGCGGCGCAGCCTCACCCCGCCGGTGACGGCGGACAACTGAACCTCCACCACGGGCGCCCGACCACCTGGTCGGGCGCCCGTGGTGCATCTGGACGCCGTCCCGGGGTCGTACGTCCGCGTCCCGCCCGGTCCGCGACCGGGTTGCTTCCGCGACGCCGGGCTGCTGGGATCACGCTGCTTCCGCGAAGCGGCTGCTGCCGTGTGCTTGGCATGACGGCCTCGCGCGTGATGTCTCTCTGACATGAATACTTCTGACAGAAATGATGGCCGACCGACTGTCCGCCGTCCCTGGGCGTGCGTCGAGCCAACGGGTCGGGCCGTGTCGCGGTCGGGCCGCCGGGCCGTACCCGCTGGGTCCCCGGGCCGTGCGGCGCTTCCTGCGGCGGTCGTCGACCGCCCGACGGCGTCGTTGGTGGGGTGTCTGGGAGGTTCTCGGGTTCGACGTACCACGAAGTCGGTTTGGATTTTCGGCCGACCGGGAATTGATCCGTCAGCACAGGAACGACAACCACACAGACTCATCATTTCTCGTGAAGGAGAACGACCGTGGAGCTGACCGTCTGGGGCATCATCACCGCGCTGATCGTCGGTCTGATCATCGGCGCGCTGGGCCGCCTGGTCGTACCGGGACGGCAGAACATGCCGATCTGGCTGCACATGGTGATCGGTGTCGCCGCCGCGCTGCTGGGTACCGTGATCGCCCGCGCGTCGGGCTTCGCCGAGACCTCCGGGATCGACTGGCGTGAGCTGCTGCTCCAGATCGCGCTCGCCGCGATCGCGGTGGCCCTGGTCGCCGGTGTCGGCGGTCGCCGGCGGGGCGTGACCCACCGGTAAATCTCGCACAGCCTGAACAAAGGGCGCCCGACCGGAAGGTCGGGCGCCCTTTCATGTCTCCATGGCCCCTTTTGCCCCGATACCCGGCGGGCCCGGTCCGGTCGTCTGCGGTACCGTCGCCCTCGCTTCACCGGACGTCCCCACTGTCGTAAAGGAATTTTTCCTACTAGGGTGCGGCGGAGAAGGTTAGTGCCAAGCGGCGCGAGGGAGATGTGGCGTGAACAGGTGGAAGCGGCTGGCCCCGGTCACCGCCGTCGTGGCATCGGCCGCGATGGTGCTGGCCGGTTGCGGTGGTTCCGGTGATGACGAAGCCGCCGACAACAGCAAGCTGACGGTGTGGATGATGGGCGAGGGCAGCGAGGCGCAGACCTCGTTCCTCGACGGCGTCGAGACCGAGTTCCGGCAGAAGCACCCGGACACCGACGTGGTGGTCCAGTACATTCCCTGGCTCGAGGCGCCCAAGAAGTTCCAGGCCGCGCTCGCCGGCGGCGAGGGGCCGGACATCACCGAGCTGGGCAACACCGAGACCCAGGGCTGGGCGGCGCAGGAGGCGCTCGCCGACATCTCCGGGCGGATGAACGGCTGGGCCGAGGGCAAGGACATCCTGCCGGACCTGGTCAAGAACGCCCAGCTCGACGGCAAGCAGTACGGCGTGCCGTGGTACGCCGGGGTGCGGGCCATCTACTACCGGACCGACTGGTTCGCCGAGGCGGGCGTCAAGCCGCCGACGAACTGGGAGGAACTGGTCAGCGTGGCGAAGGCCGTGCAGGCGAAGAAGCCGGGCACCTACGGCCTGGCCCTGCCGGGCAACTCCGAGCTGCCCTTCTACTCCTTCCTCTGGGGCGCCGGCGCGGAGATCGCCACCAAGGACGGTGACACCTGGAAGTCCGGCTACAACACGCCCGAGGCCCAGAAGGCGGTCAAGTTCTGGACCGACCTGGTGACCGTGCACAAGGTGGCGCCGCCGGCCGCCGCCGGTTGGAACGAGATCGACGCCCGGACCCAGTTCGCCACCGGCAAGGCCGCGATGGCGTTCGCCGGGAGCTGGCAGCAGGGCGCCATCAAGAAGGACAACCCCGAGATCGAGAAGGTCTGGGGTACGTTCCCGATCCCCGGCCCGGCCGGTCAGCCGGCCCCCGGTTTCGCCGGTGGTTCCGACCTCGCCCTCTGGGAGGACAGCGAGCGCAAGGATCTCGCCTGGGACTACCTCACCGTGCTGCTCAGCAAGAAGAACGACCAGGCCTTCGCCGACAGTCTCGGCTTCTTCCCCGTCTACCAGGACCTGGTGGGTGGCGACAAGTACGCCAACGACAAGGTGATGGCGGCGTTCGCCACCACGCTGAAGAGCACCAAGCTCACGCCGCTCACCCCGAAGTGGGTGGAGGTCAGCCGGAACAAGACGGTGACCCAGGCGATGAACAGCTCGGTCATGAAGGGTCAGAAGACGGTCGAGAAGGCCACCGCCGACGCGGCCGCGGAGATGGAAAGCATCCTCAACGCCAAGTGACCACGCTGACCGAGGTGCCGGAGACGACCGCCGCGCGGGAGACCCCCGCGCGGCGGCGTCGCCCGGTGGACCGCCTCCCCTACCTGCTGCTCCTGCCCGGCTCGGTGATCATCGGCGTACTGCTGCTCTGGCCGCTCGGCCAGGTGGTGGTGATGTCGTTCTTCAAGCTGGACAACGTCCGCCAGTTGCGCGGCGACCGCGACTGGCCGTGGGCCGGTCTGGGCAACTACGCCGACGTCCTGGGTGACCCGTTCTTCTGGACGGTGCTGCGCAACACGGTGCTGTTCGCGGCGGCCAACGTGGTGCTGACCATGATCCTCGGCACCCTGGTCGGGCTGCTGCTCAACCGGCTGGGCCGGCGGATGGCGGCGTTCGTGGCCAGCTGCGTGATGTTGGCGTGGGCCACTCCGGCGCTGACCGGCACCATCGTCTGGAAGTGGATTTTCGACGACACCAGCGGCCTGGTCACCTGGTTCTTCAACGCGCTGCCCGACGGGCTGTCGCAGGCACTGTTCGGGCGCACCGACTGGACCGGCTACGGCTGGTTCAACTCACCACTGCTGTTCTTCGCCATCCTCACCCTGGTGGTGGTCTGGCACTCGTTCCCGTTCATCGCGGTCAGCGTGCTGGCCGGCCTGAAGAGCGTGCCGAGCGAGCTGCACGAGGCGGCCCGGGTCGACGGCGCGGGACCGTGGAAGGCGTTCTGGAAGATCACCGTCCCGTTGCTGCGTCCGGTCTTCGGCATCCTGATCGTGCTCTCCACCATCTGGGACTTCAAGGTCTTCACCCAGTACTACGTCCTGGCCGGCGGCACCCAGGACCGGCCCACCTTCATGCTCTCCGTCTACTCGTACGCGGAGGCGTTCTCGCCACCGCCGAAGTACGGCCTGGGCGCGGCGATCGCGGTGATCCTCACCCTGATCCTGCTGGTGGTGACCGGCCTGTACGTCCGGATGGTGCTCAAGCAGGAGGAGGACGCGTGACCCGGGCAGCGGCCGAGATCGTGGCACCGGCGGGATCGACGACCGGGACGCGGGCCGGCGGCGGCCGGGGGACGCGCCGCGCGCGGCGGATCGCCCTCAACGGGGCCGGGCTGCTGGTGGCGCTCTTCGCCGCCTTCCCGGTCTACTGGATGATCGCCACCTCGCTGAAGCCGAGTTCGGAGATCTTCTCCAGTACGCCCCGGCCGGTCCCGGCCGAGCCCACCCTGGAGCACTACCGGGAGATCCTCACCGGGAACCTGATCCCGGGAGTGACCTTCGCCGACTTCTTCCTCAACAGCGTGCTGGTCGCGGTGGCCACGGTGGTGCTCAGTGGGCTGGTCGCGCTGCTGGCGGCGACCGCGGTGGCCCGGTTCCGGTTCACCCTGCGGACCAGCTTCCTGATCATGCTGCTGGTGGTCCAGATGATCCCGCTGGAGGCGCTGGTCATCCCGCTGTTCCTGATGATCCAGCGGCTCGGGCTCTACAACACGCTGCCCAGCCTCATCCTCACGTACCTCGGTTTCTCGCTGCCCTTCGCGGTCTGGATGCTGCGCGGCTTCGTCGCGGCGGTGCCGAAGGAACTGGAGGAGGCGGCGGCGATCGACGGCGCGAGCCGGGCCCAGATCTTCCGCCGCATCCTGTTCCCGCTGGTCGCGCCCGGCCTGGTGGCGACCAGCATCTTCTCGTTCATCACCGCCTGGAACGAGCTGATCTTCGCGTTGACGTTCATCAACGACCAGGACCGCTACACGCTGCCGGTGGCGATGACCTTCTTCTTCGGGCGGGACGACACCGCCTGGGGACCGGTCATGGCGGCCTCCACCATCTTCACCCTCCCGGTGATCGTCTTCTTCCTGCTGGTGCAGCGGAAGATGGTCTCCGGCCTGGTGGCCGGCGCCGTCAAGGGCTGAGGTGTAAGGAAGGGACCCTTGTTAACGCCTGGCGTTGTAGAAGGGTCCCTTCCTAACAACGGGCGGAGCATGCCGGCGCTGCCGCACCACGCTGCCGCGGCCCTGGCCCCGGCGCGAACTAGGCTGACCGCCATGACAGGCAGGGTGGCAGCGGTGAACCTCGGCATCGTGACCGAGGCGGCCTGGGCCGGCGACGCGAGCGGTCGCAGCGGCATCGACAAGCGTCCGGTGGACGGTCCGGTCATGGTCGGCCTCGGTGGACTGGCCGGCGACTTCATCGGCGAGCGCGCCCACCACGGGGGCCCAGAGCAGGCGGTCTACGCGTACGCCGAGGAGGACGCGGCCTGGTGGGCGGCGGAGATCGGCCGTGGCATCCGGCCGGGCGGGTTCGGCGAGAACCTCACCACCTGGGCGGTCGACGTGACCGGTGCGGTGATCGGCGAGCAGTGGAGTGTCGGGTCCGCCGTGCTTCAGGTGACCAAACCGCGTACGCCGTGCACGACGTTCGCCGGCTTCTGGGGCATGCCGGACCTGATCAAGCGGTTCACCGCGCGGGCGACGCCGGGGGCGTACCTGCGGGTGCTCGTCGAGGGCGAGATCGGCGCGGGCGACCCGGTCGAGGTGGTGGACCGGCCGGCGCACGGGGTGACGATCGGTGAGGTGTTCCGGGCGCTGCACCTGGAGCCGCAGCTGCTGCCCCGACTGCTGGACGTCGAGGACCTGCCGGACGCGATCCGGGAGAAGGCCCGTCGCCGGGTACGCGCCTAGCGTCCGCCTCGCCCCCACCTGCCGCGCCCAGCCCTCCACCGTGCCGGGCCCGCCGCCGCGCCCGCCGCTGCTTCCCGGCGGGGGTGGACGTTAAGAAGGGCCCCCGGTACAACGCCAGGCGTTAACGGGGGGCCCTTCCTTACACCCTCAGCGGAGCCAGGGGACGTTGCGGTCGAGGAGGTTGCGCTGCTTGAGTTCCTTGCGCAGCGGGATCTCGTCGTCGATGTAGCCGTCCCAGTTGATGCCCCAGTAGTTCGCGGTGTGGGTGCCCTCACCGCAGAGCTGGCGCTGGACCGGCGTGCGGTTGGCCCACCACTCGCCGTCGGTGTCGATGTGCAGTTCGTCGAGCGGGCGGATCCACCGGTAGGTGTAGCCGACGAAGAGCATCTTGCGGGTGATCGTCGACAGGTTCGTCGAGCGGGAGTGCCACTGCCGGCGGTCGAAGATGAAGGCGTCGCCGGGGTTCGCGGTGATCTCCACCGTGCCCTCCGGGTCCGGGTTGTGCACCGAGGTGTCCTTCGGGCGGGGCAGCGAGTTCCACAGGTGGCTGCCCGGGATCACCTTGGTCGCGCCGCGGCCGTTCTCCGACAGGTCGGACAGGACGTACGCCACCTTCAGCGAGAACATCGGCCGGGGCAGGTTCGGGTCCATCGTCTCCGGGTCGGAGTTCTGCCGGTAGCCGTCCTGGTGCCAGCCCCAGTAGGGCTTCTCCGGCTCGAGCGCCGGCGGGGTGACGTCCAGGTGGTTGTGGTGGGTGTAGATGTTCCAGCCGGCCAGGCCCCACATGTAGGGGAAGGCGATCGGGTGGGTGAGCAGGTCGCCGAAGAGTTCGTCGCGCTCCAGGAAGCCCAGCAGGTGCAGGGTGCCGTCCTTGGTGGTGTTGCCCTTGGCCTGCTCCTCGGCGTAGACGCGGTCGACGGCCGCCTCGAGCGCCGCCCGGTGGTCCTCGGTCAGGACGTTGCGCAGCAGAAGGAAGCCCTGCTCGTGGAACTCCTTGCGGTCGGTGTCGCTGATCGGTTCGTAACCGGTGCGGTCGCCGTAGTCGAAGGCCACGTCGTACCCCTCCCCATGAGGTGAAACCATTTCTGGCACAGGCCGCCGATCGTAACGTGCCGATTCGGCCGCGGGGGAGCGCCCGTCGTGGTATCGCTCCCGGCGCGAACCGCACGGAGCGGGGTGAGCACCCACGGTCAATCAGGGCGGGTAAAATGCCAGCTATGAGGTCCTTTGACCGATTGTGCGGTCACTGCCGGTAAGGAGATCGGGGTCGTTCAGGCGTCGGCCACGACCTCGGCGACCACCCGGGGCTCCGGGGTGCCGTCCACCGCGTTCCAGGTGCCGCCGTCGGCCGTCCACTCCATGGCGGCGAAACGGACCCGCCGTACGCCGTTGTCCTGGGCGTGCGACACCAGCCAGTGCGCGTACCGCCAACCGCCGCGCTCGTCCGCCGCGGCGACCGTCAGGCTGGTCAGGTCGGCCGCGGCGGCGCTCGTCGCCATCCCCCAGTCCAGGGCCAGCCCACGGGTCAGGGCGGCCGTGGCGACCTGACCGCGGCGCAGCGGGTCGCCGCCCACGGTGCAGGCGACCGCGCCGGTGGCCTCGCCCAGCAGCGCCCGGCTCAGCACCTCGGACTCGTCCGCCCACTTCTGGTACGCCTCCGGGAAGGCGGAGCGCTGCACCTTCTGCGCCGCGTCGGTGACCCGCATCTTCTCCCAGCCGCGCACCTTGCGCAGCGCCGCGTAGAAGCGGTTCGCCGCGTACCGGGGGTCGCGGATCTCGGTCGGCGTGCCCCACCCCTGGCTGGGGCGCTGCTGGAACAGGCCCACCGAGTCGCGGTCGCCGCCGGCGAGGTTGCGCAGGCCGGACTCCTGGTACGCGGTGGCCAGCGCCACCACCACCGCCCGTTCCGGCATGCCGCGCTGGATGCCGATGGCCGCGATGGTCGCCGCGTTGGCCATCTGGTCCGCGTCGAGGGCCACCGTCCCGTCCGCCCGCACGGTGCACGTGCGGCTGCTCAACGGGAGGCGGAGCTTGTCCCCGAACTGCCGGACCGAGACGAGGATCCCGACCACCGCCACCAGGACGAGGACGACCCCACCCGCCACGACTGCCCGAGTTCGCACCTGCACCCCCACATCGACAGTCCGACAAGAGTACGTCCCCCGTCGGCCGACACGGGTCGTCCGACCGGTTCCCGCCCGTTCACCCGGGCGTGGCGCCGGTCGGCGGACCCGGCCGACCGCCGACCACGTTCCCGATTACCGGCGTCCCTCACCCGAATCCGCTGCCGCCCGCCCCGGTCCCGGCCCGCCCCGGTCCCGGCCCGCCCGGTCCCGGCCCGCCCGGTCCCGGCCCGGCCCGGGAGCGGCTCGCTCAGCCGGCACCCTCCGCGGAATCCCCGTCCAGGGCGGCCACCCAGCGAGCCGGCCGCTTCTCCCGGAAGGCGAGGACGCCCTCCATGCCGTCCGCGGACAGGAAGTACCGGGTGGAGATCGCGGACAGCTCGGCGATCTCGGCCCGCAGGTCGGCGGCGGGTGGGCGGCGCAGCAATTGCTTCGCCCCGGCGAGTGCGTCCGGGGCGCCTCGGACCAGCGAGTCGCAGTACCGGGCCACCGCCGCGTCCAGCTCGGCGGCGGGCACCGCGGCGGTGACCAGCCCGACCTCGGCGGCCCGCCGGCCGTCGAAGGTGTCCCCGGTCAGGTACAGCTCGGCGGCGGCCCGCGGGTGCAGCCGGGGCAGCACGGTCGCCGAGATCACCGCCGGGACCACGCCGATCCGTACCTCGGTGAAGGCGAACGTCGCCTCCTGCGCGCACACCGCCAGGTCGGCCGCCGCGATCAGGCCGAGCCCGCCGGCCCGCGCCGGGCCGGCTACCCGGGCCAGCACCGGCTTCGGGCACTCCCACACGGCCGCGAGGACGTCACCCAGCATCCCGGCCGGCACCGTCCCGCTGGCGTACGCCGCCGCGGTCTCCTTCAGGTCCGCGCCGGAACAGAAGACCGGGCCGGTGTGGTCCAGCACGACCACCCGGACGGCCTCGTCGGCGACCGCCTCGGCGAGACCGGCGAGCAGGGACGTCATCAGCGGGGTGGACAGCGCGTTGCGGTTGTGCGGGCTGTCCAGGGTGAGGGTGGTCACCCCACGGGCCGTGGAGACCCGCACGAGCGCGTCGGGAGAGGTCATGTGAGGGCACACTAGTGCCCATGCCCGGCGTCCTTCCAGAAGGCGAATCCGTCCCCGTCGACGGGTCGCTGCCGCCGACCGCCCTGCGCGCGGTCGGCGCGCGTGGCTTCGGGGTGTACGTGCACGTGCCGTTCTGCGCCAGTCGGTGCGGTTACTGCGACTTCAACACCTACACCGCCGCCGAGCTGGGCGGTGGGGCGAGCCGGGAGGGGTACGCCGACACCGTGCTGGCCGAGCTGACACTCGCCGCCCGGGTGCTCGGCGACACCCCGCCGCCCCGGGTGGACACCGTCTTCGTCGGTGGCGGCACACCGACCCTGCTCCCGGCCGACGACCTGGCCCGGATCCTGGACGGCATCGACCGCACCTGGGGGCTGGCCGCCGACGCCGAGGTGACCACCGAGGCCAACCCGGAGTCGGTGACCCCCGAGTCCCTCAAGACGTTGCGCGCCGCCGGCTACACCCGGATCTCGCTGGGCATGCAGTCCGCCGCGCCGGGCGTGCTGGCGGTCCTGGACCGGAAGCACAGCGCGGGCCGGGCGGTGGCCGCCGCCGGCGAGGCACGGGACGTCGGGTTCGACCACGTCAACCTCGACCTGATCTACGGCACGCCGGGGGAGCGCGCGGAGGACTTCGCCGCCTCCCTCGACCAGGTGGTGGCCGCCGGCGTGGACCACGTCAGCGCGTACGCCCTGATCGTGGAGGACGGCACCCGGCTCGCCGCCCGGATGCAGCGCGGCGAGCTGCCGTACCCCGACGACGACGTGGCCGCGGACCGGTACCTGGCCGCGGAGGCCGCCCTCGGCGCGGCCGGTCTCTCCTGGTACGAGGTCTCCAACTGGGCGAGGGGCGACGCGGCCCGGTGCCGGCACAACCTGCTCTACTGGACCGGCGCGGACTGGTGGGGCCTCGGCCCGGGGGCGCACAGCCACGTCGGGGGCGTGCGCTGGTGGAACGTCAAGCACCCCACGGCGTACGCGCGGCGCCTGGCGGCCGGGCAGTCGCCCGGCCTGGCCCGGGAGGTGCTCGGGCCCGACGAGGCGCACATGGAGGACGTGATGCTGCGCCTGCGGCTCGCCTCCGGGCTGCCGCTGGACGCGCTCGACGAGGCCGGGCGGGCGGGTGCCCGGCGGGCGCTCGCCGACGGGCTGCTCCACCCGGACCGGTACGCGTCCGGCCGGGCGGTGCTCACCCTGCGCGGCCGGTTGCTGGCCGACGCGGTCGTCCGCGACCTGCTGCCGTAGGGCCCGGTCTCCCCTCCTCGCCCCGTCGGACGGGAGGCCGGACCCCGATCGCGCCGGCCGGGGGAGCGGCCGGCGCGGGTGTCAGCGCTTCACGAACGAGTAGGTCATCGGGTAGCGGTAGAGGGTGCCCTCGTTGGCCTTGACGCCGGCGATGATCCCGAAGATGACCGGGACGATCCAGACGATCAGCGGGACGAAGAAGAGCAGCCCGCAGGTGATCCCGGCGAGCACCCAGCTGAGCAGGTAGACGATGGTCCAGGTGATCTGGAAGTTCAACGCCGCGACCGCGTGCGCCCGCAGCCCCGGGGACTGCTGGCCCCGGGTCATCATCGCGATCAGTGGCGGCAGCCAGCCGAGCAGGCCACCGCCGACGATCACGCCGAGCGCGCCGCCGAAGTGCGCGATGAGTGCCCAGTTCTTGTCGTCGTTGCTGGCGTAGCCGCCCGCGGGCGGGCCGTATCCACCGGCCGGCGGGTAGCCACCGGGCGGGGGGTAGCCACCGGGCGGAGGGTAGCCGCCTGACGTCGGCGCGTCACCGGGAGGTGGCGG
The DNA here is from genome assembly GCF_003626595.1 of Micromonospora endolithica. Lineage (GTDB taxonomy): Bacteria > Actinomycetota > Actinomycetes > Mycobacteriales > Micromonosporaceae > Micromonospora > Micromonospora endolithica. The sequence goes on from NZ_RBAK01000009.1 coordinate 61,486, forward strand.
ATAGCCACCGGGCGGGGGATAGCCTCCCGTGCCCGGTGCCCCGGACAGTGGTGCGGTGGGCTCGTCGGCGGGCGGACCGGGGTAGGCCGACGGCACGGTCGGGTCCGGATCCCCCGAGCCGGGAGGGCGAGGTGGTTCAGTCATGGACGTCACGGTAGGTGCAGACGGCAACCGGGCACCAGCGCGACACCGCCCGGGTTGCCCGGACGATCGGCCCTGGCGATTCCGCCGTACGCGGGGGCCCGCCCGGCGGCCTCGGACCCGGACCGGCGGTCCGGCATCGATCATCGCGGCCTCGGCCCCGCCGACGTAGACTGGCACTCGCTACAGTCGAGTGCCAGGCCGCTGTCCGGGCCGTCCGGCACGCCCGGCCCGACGTGCGACAGGAGGTGGGGAGGATGGGTCTCGACGACCGCAAACTCGCCGTGCTGCGGGCGATCGTCGAGGACTACGTCGCCACCCAGGAGCCGGTCGGCAGCAAGGCGCTGGTCGAGCGGCACCAGCTCGGCGTCTCGCCGGCGACCGTGCGCAACGACATGGCGGTGCTGGAGGAGGAGGGCTACATCCGGCAGCCGCACACCAGCGCCGGCCGGGTCCCCACCGACCGCGGCTACCGCCTCTTCGTCGACCGGTTGTCCCGGGTCAAGCCGCTGAGCCCGGCCGAGCGCCGGGCGATCGAGCGTTTCCTCGTCGGCGCGGTCGACCTGGACGACGTGGTGCACCGCACGGTCCGGCTGCTGGCGCAGCTGACCCGGCAGGTCGCCGTCGTGCAGTACCCGTCGCTCGCCCGCTCCTCGGTGCGGCACCTGGAGCTGGTGCCGATCTCCACCACCCGCCTGATGCTGGTCATGATCGCCGACACCGGCCGGGTGGAGCAGCGGCTGGTCGAGCTGCCCGCGCCGGTCCCGGCCGAGGACGTCACCGACCTGCGCCGACTGGTCAACGAGAAGCTGGTCGGCAGCCGCCTGTCGGACACCCCGCCACTGGTGCAGGCCCTGGTCGACGAGGCCGGCCCGCACCTGCGCGGGGCGATGACCACGCTCTCCACCGTGCTGCTGGAAACGCTGGTGGAGCGGCACGAGGAACGGATCGCGCTGGCCGGCACGGCCAATCTGACCCGAGGTGGCCTGCTCGACTTCCAGGGTTCCCTGCGCCCCATCCTGGAGGCGCTGGAGGAGGAGGTCGTGCTGCTCAAGTTGATCGGCGAGGCGGAACCGAGCACCACCCGGGTGTTGATCGGCGACGAGAACGAGGTCGACAACCTCCGCGCCGCCTCGGTGGTCAGCACCGGGTACGGCCCCGGGGCGACCATCGTCGGTGGGCTCGGTGTGCTGGGGCCGACCCGGATGGACTACCCCGGCACCATCGCCACGGTGCGCGCCGTGGCACGCTACGTGGGCGATCTGCTGGCCCAGAACTGACCAGTCAGGGCCGACGGCCGGCTTGAGGCCGACGACCGGCGCAACCGCGAGACGAACATGAGGACACGGAACGCAGTGGCCAGGGACTACTACGGCATCCTCGGTGTGAGCCGGGAAGCCTCCGACGACGAGATCAAGCGCGCCTACCGCAAGCTGGCGCGCCAGTTCCACCCGGACGTCAATCCGGATCCGGAGGCCCAGGAGAAGTTCAAGGACATCAACGCCGCGTACGAGGTCCTCTCGGACGATCGGAAGCGGCAGATCGTCGACCTGGGCGGTGACCCGCTGGCACCGGGTGGCGGCGGGGGTGCCGGTGGGCCGGGCGGCCCCGGTGGGGCGGGGCCGTTCGTCGGCTTCCAGGACATCATGGACGCGTTCTTCGGTGGCGCCGCCGGTGGCGCCCGGGGGCCGCGTCCGCGTACCCGGCCGGGCGCCGACGCGATCCTGCGCCTGGAACTCGACCTCCAGGAGACCGCGTTCGGCGTCGAGGCGCCGATCACCGTCGACACCGCCGTGCTCTGCACCACCTGCTCCGGCGCCGGCACGGCCGCCGGCACCCACCTGGCCACCTGCGAGGCGTGCGGCGGCCGGGGCGAGGTCCAGTCGGTGCAGCGCACCTTCCTCGGCCAGGTGGTCTCCGCCCGGCCGTGCACCGTCTGCCAGGGCTACGGCACCACCATCCCGCACCCCTGCCCGACCTGCGCCGGCGACGGCCGGGTGCGCACCCGCCGCTCGCTGACCGTCAAGATCCCCGCCGGGGTCGAGGACGGCATGCGGATCCGGCTCGCGCAGCAGGGCGAGGTGGGCCCCGGTGGGGGCACCGCCGGCGACCTCTACGTGGAGATCCACGAGCGCCCGCACGACGTCTTCTCCCGCAAGGGCGACGACCTGCACTGCCGGGTGACCGTGCCGATGACCGCCGCCGCGCTGGGCACCCGGCTGACCATCAAGACGTTGGACAGCGACGAGACGCTCGACGTCAAGGCCGGCACCCAGCCGGGCAGCACCCTGCGGCTGCGCGCCCGGGGCGTACCCCACCTGCGCGGCACCGGCCGGGGCGACCTCTACGTCCACCTCGACGTGCGGACCCCGACCAAGCTCGACGCGGACCAGGAGCGGATGCTCCGCGAGTTCGCCAAGACGCGGGGCGAGGAGGTCGCCGAGCTGACCAAGCAGGGCGGCTTCTTCTCCCGGATGCGCGACGCGTTCAACGGTCACCCCTGACCGTGTCCGCGCCCCTGTTCCTGGTCGAGGCGTTGCCCGCGGCCGACCAGCTGGTGCTGGACGGCCCGGAGGGGCACCACGCCGCCACCGTGCAGCGGCTACGCGTCGGCGAGGAGCTGCTGCTCGCCGACGGGCGGGGCGGCACGGCCGCCGCCACGGTCACCGCCGTCGGCCGGGGCACCCTCGACCTGGAGGTGGTCTCCCGGGGGTACGTCGACGCGCCCGTCCCCCGTCTCGTGGTGGTGCAGGGCATCGCCAAGGGCGACCGGGGTGAGCTGGCCGTGCAGGCGATGACCGAGGTGGGCGTGGACGAGATCGTGCCCTGGGCCGCCGCCCGTTCGGTGACCCAGTGGCGCGGCGAGCGGGGCGTACGGGCGCGGGAGAAATGGGCGTCCACCGCCCGGGAGGCCGCCAAGCAGGCCCGCCGGGCGTGGCTGCCGGTGGTGGCCGGCGCACCGGACGAGTCGACCACCCAGGTGGGTCGCCGCATCGCCGGTGCGGCCGGCGCGTTCGTGCTACACGAGGAGGCCGAGGAACCGCTGACCGTGGCGCCGCTGCCGGACGCTGGCGAGATCGTGCTGGTGGTCGGCCCGGAGGGCGGCATCACCCAGGCCGAGCTGGACGGCTTCGCCGCTGCCGGCGCCCGGCCGGTGCGGCTCGGACCGTCCGTGCTGCGTACCTCCACCGCCGGGGTGGCCGCGCTGTCGGTGCTGTCCGCCCGCCTCCACCGCTGGTAGCGGTGCAAGGAAGGGGTGTAAGGAAGGGGGTGTAAGGAAGGGGTGTAAGGAAGGGCCCCCTATTAACGCCTGGGGTAGAGGAAGGGCCCCCGCTTAACGCCTCACGGGCGGGGGAAGACCTGGACCGGTTGGTCGTCCGGGCGCAGGTCCAGCCCGGCCGGGCCGACGATCAGCGGATCCGGTGTGCCCACCACCTCGAGGTCCTTGCCGGCGTAGTCGAAACGGTTCAGCACGTGCCGCATCGCCTCCAGCCGGGCCCGCTTCTTGTCGTTGCTCTTCACCACCGTCCACGGCGCGTCGGCGGTGTCGGTCCAGAAGAACATCGCCTCCTTCGCCTCGGTGTAGTCGTCCCACCTGTCCAGCGAGGCGATGTCCATCGGCGAGAGCTTCCACTGGCGTACCGGGTCGACCTGGCGGACGGCGAAGCGGGTGCGCTGCTCGTTCTGGGACACCGAGAACCAGAACTTGACCAGCCGGATGCCCGAGCGGGTCAGCATCCGCTCCAACTCCGGGGCCTGCCGGAGGAACTCCAGGTATTCCCGGCGGGTGCAGAAGCCCATCACCCGCTCCACGCCGGCCCGGTTGTACCAGGACCGGTCGAACAGCACGATCTCCCCGGCCGCCGGCAGGTGTGCCAGCCAGCGCTGGAAGTACCACTGGGTGGACTCCCGCTCGTTCGGCTTGACCAGGGCCACCACCTTGGCGCCGCGCGGGTTGAGGTGTTCCATGAACCGCTTGATGGTGCCGCCCTTGCCGGCGGCGTCGCGGCCCTCGAAGAGGATCACCAGCCGCTCGCCCGACTCCTCGATCCACTCCTGGAGCTTGAGCAGCTCGATCTGGAGCAGCCGCTTCTGCTGGTCGTACTCGTCGCGGTCCATCCGCTCGTCGTACGGGTAGTCCTCGCGCCAGGTGTCCACCGGGCTGCCGTCCGGGTTGAGCAGGACGGGATCGTCGTCGTGGCCGTCGAGCACACGGTAGTCGGCGGCGAGGTCCAGCACGGTGTCGGCCATGTCGGAGACCCTTACCCTGGAAGACACCCCATCCGACATCGCGCCGGCTGTCAGTTTGCTGTCAACTGCGCAGGTACGACGCGCCGTTGAGGTCGACGATCGTGCCCGAGGCCCACTGCGCCTGCGGCGACGCCAGCCAGTGCACCGCCGCGGCGATCTCCTCCGGCCGGGCTACCCTGCCGAACGGGCTCTGCGCCCGGACCGCCTCGCCGCGCGGCGACTTCAGGTGCTCGTTGGTCATGTCGGTCTCCACGAAGCCGGGCGCGACCGTGGCGACCGCGATGCCGTACGGCGCGAGGGCCACCGCCAGCGACTGGCCCAGCGCGTTGAGCCCCGCCTTGCTCGCCCCGTACGCCGGATTGGCCGGCTCGCCCCGGAAGGCGCCCCGGGAGGAGACGTTGACGATCCGCCCGCCCCGCTCGCGCATGTGCTGGGCCGCGCACCAGGAGGCGTTCGCCGCGCCGAACAGGTTGGTGTCCAGCACCTCCCGCCAACGCTGGCGCCACTGCTCGTAGGAGCTGCCGAACACCGGGTGCGGCGGGTCCGCCGGCCCGAACACGCCGGCGTTGTTGACCAGCACGTCGAGCCCGCCGAGCCGGCCTGCGGCGTCGTCCACCATCTCCCGTACCGCGTCCGGGTCGGCGAGGTCCGCGCGGACCACGACGTGACCGTCGCCGGGCAGGTCCGCGCGCAGCGCCTCGGCGAGGTCCGCGGAGTCGCGGTGGTGGATGGCCACCCGGTCGCCCCCGGTCGCGAACGCCGCCGCCACCGCCCGCCCGATGCCCCGCGAGGCCCCCGTCACCAGCACCGCCCGTGAAGTCACGCCGGTCATCCTGCCGCAGCGCGGGCGACGGGTGTTAACAAGGGGCCCCTGCTCTACCGGAGGCGTTAAGCGGGGGCCCTTCCTTACACTGCCCGGGTGGGAAACGACTGTCTTTTCTGCCGCATCGTCGCCGGGGAGATCCCGGCCACCGTCGTCCGGGAGACCGCCACCACGCTGGCGTTCCGGGACATCGATCCGAAGGCGCCGGTGCACGTGCTGGTGATCCCGAAGGAGCACTACGCCGATGTGGCGACCCTCGGCCAGGGCGACCCGGCGCTCGCCGGGGAGCTGCTGGCCACGGCCGCCGCCGTGGCCGAGGACGAGGGGCTGCTCGGCGACGGTTTCCGGCTGATGTTCAACACCGGCGCGTACGGCGGCCAGGAGGTTTTCCACGTGCACGCGCACGTGCTCGGCGGTGCGCCGCTGGGACCGATGCTGGCCCGGGACATGGCGTGACGGAGGTCTCCGCGCACCTGACCCGGATGGTGCGCCGGGTGCAGGCGGACGGCCGGGTGCCGGCGGTCGCGGCGGCGTTGCACCGCGCGGACCGGCCGCTCTGGACCTGCCAGGTGGGGGAGACCGGCAACGGCACCACGCTCGGCCCGGAGACGGCCTTCCGGATCGGCTCGGTCACCAAGACGTTCACCGCGGTGCTCACCCTCCAGTGCCGCGACGACGGGCTGCTCGACCTGGACGACCCGCTGGAGCGTCACCTGGAGCTACCGGCACACGGGGAGCTGACCGTGCGCCGCCTGCTGTCGCACACCTCCGGCCTGCAACGCGAGCCGTACGGCGACGTGTGGGACACGCTGCGCGCGCCGGACGCCGAGGCGTTCCTGGCCGAGCTGGCGCGCGCCGAGCGGGTGCTGCCGACCGGCCGCCGCTACCACTACTCGAACCTGGGCATGGCGCTGCTCGGCCGGCTGGTGGGCCGGCTGCGCGGCGGCACCTGGGCGGAGGTGCTGGACGAGCGGGTGCTCGGCCCGCTCGGGCTGACCGGCACCACGGTCACTCCCGGGCCCACCGCGGCCACCGGCTTCCTCGTCGACGCGTACTCCGACCAGGCCCACCCGGAGCAACCCACCGACTTCGGCGCGGTCTCGCCGGCGGCGCAGTTGTGGAGCACGGCGACCGACATGGCCCGCTGGGCGGCCTTCCTCGCCGACCCGGCGGCGCTCGACCCGGAGGGCGCCGTCCTCGCCCCGACCACCCTCGACGAGATGCGGTGGCCGCTGACGGTCACCGACGAGACGCTCTGGTCCGGCGGCTTCGGGCTGGGCCTGATCCTGGTCCCACAAGGTGACCGGGTCGTGCACGTCGGCCACGACGGCGCGATGCCCGGCTTCCTGGCCGCCGTCTACGGCCGGCGCGGCGGGGAGGGCACGGCCGGCGCGATGGGCGCGGCGGTGTTCGGTTCGTCGGGCACCGCGGCGGAGGTCTTCGACCTTCCGCACCGCCTGCTCGCGGCGGCGGTCGAGCGCGACCCGGCCGACGTCGTGCCGTGGCGGGCCGGTCCGCCCGCCCCGCCGGAGGTACGCGGACTGCTCGGCCGCTGGTGGGGCGAGGGCTTCGAGTACGTCTTCTCCTGGCACGACGGCACGCTGCGGGCCCGGGGCGCGGGCGACCCGGCGGGCAAACCCCCGGCGGTGTTCGCCCCGCTGCCGGACCGCCCGGACGTGTACCGGACCGTCTCCGGTCGGGAGGTCGGCGAGTTGCTCCGGTTGACCCGGGACGACTCCGGCGTGGTGACCCGGATGCACTGGGCGACCTACCGCTTCACCCGCCGCCAGGAGTCCTTCGACGGGTACGATTTCCGGTCCTGAACCGGGGCGGTCCCGGGCGTCCGGGGTGGGGCCGCCCAGTGAACATGCCGGCCGTCCGGGGCGGCGGAAATGAGCGCGGTGCCGCCGCCGTTGAACCGATACGATGGGTGTAACGTCCGCACGCCGCGCCAGCAGGCCCGGCGCCGAGATCGAGAGCAGGTGGCGCAGGGCCCTTCGGCCCGACCTATGACCGGCACCCCACCTCCCGGCCCGCCCCGGGTGCAGACCAGGATCACCGTCCCGGATTCCAAGATCATGGTTAACCTGCTCGGCGCGGGTGACGAGATCCTGCGACTGGTCGAGCGCTCGGTCACCAGCGACGTGCACGTGCGGGGCAACGAGATCACGATCACCGGCACCCCCGCGGACAACGCCCTCGCCGAGCGACTCTTCAGTGAGCTGCTCGAACTCATCGAGAAAGGCGAGACCCTGACCACTGACGCCGTCCGGCGTACCGTCGGCATGCTCGAGCAGGGCGGCGCCGAGCGACCCGCCGAGGTCCTGACGCTCAACATCCTCTCCCGGCGCGGCCGCACCATCCGCCCGAAGACGCTCGGGCAGAAGAAATACGTCGACTCGATCGACACGCACACCATCGTCTTCGGCATCGGTCCGGCCGGCACCGGCAAGACCTACCTGGCCATGGCGAAGGCGGTCCAGGCGCTCCAGGCCAAGCAGGTCAACCGGATCATCCTCACCCGGCCGGCGGTCGAGGCGGGGGAGCGGCTCGGCTTCCTGCCCGGGACGCTCAACGAGAAGATCGACCCCTACCTGCGCCCGCTCTACGACGCGCTGCACGACATGCTCGACCCGGAGTCGATCCCGAAGCTGATGGCGGCCGGCACGATCGAGGTCGCCCCCCTGGCGTACATGAGGGGCCGGACCCTCAATGACGCGTTCATCATCCTGGACGAGGCGCAGAACACCACGCCCGAGCAGATGAAGATGTTCCTCACCCGGCTCGGCTTCGGTTCCAAGATCGTGGTGACCGGTGACGTCACCCAGGTGGACCTTCCCGGCGGGACGACCAGCGGGCTGCGGGTGGTCCGGGACATCCTGGAAAACGTCGAGGACGTCCACTTCGCCCAGCTCTCCAGCTCCGACGTGGTGCGACACCGGCTGGTCGGGGAGATCGTCGACGCGTACGCCCGCTGGGACGCCGAGCGGGAGAACCAGCAGGCGCAGGGCGTGCACGCCGTGCCGGGGCGGTCCGCCCAGGGCGGCCGGGCCGGCCGGCGCCGCTAGAGGACCGAGGGAAGACTGTTGTCCATCGAAATCGCCAACGAGTCGGGTGTCGAGGTCGACACCGATGCCGTGCTCGCCGTGGCCCGGCACGCACTCGACGAGATGGGGGTCAACCCCCTCGCCGAGCTGTCCGTGCTGCTCGTCGACATCGACTACATGAGCGAGCTGAACCATCGCTGGATGGGCGGCGACGGGCCGACCGACGTGCTCGCCTTCCCGATGGACGAGGGCAGCGTCGACCACGGCCCGGGGGAGAGCACCGCCGCCGGTGGTGAGCCGGCGCTGCTCGGTGACATCGTCCTCTGCCCGGAGGTGGCGGCCAAGCAGGCGGCCGCCGCCGGGCACACCGCCGCCGACGAGCTGCACCTGCTCACCGTGCACGGCGTGCTGCACCTGCTCGGCTACGACCACGCCGAGCCGGAGGAGGAGCGGGAGATGTTCGCGCTCCAGGCCCGACTGCTGGGCAGCTGGCGGTCGACCCGGTCGCGGTGATGTCCTCCCACACAGTGGCGGCCGGCGCGGCCGGCCTACCCGACCTGCAACTGATCGTCTTCGCCGCCGGCCTGGTCGGCCTGGCGGGGCTGATCGCGATGACCGAGGCCGCGCTCGCCGCGGTATCCCCGGCGCGGGCCGCCGAGCTGGCCCGGGAGGGCGCCCGCGGCGCCCGCGCGCTCCAGGCCGTCGCCGGTGACGTCGTACGCCACCTCAACCTGCTGTTGCTGCTGCGGCTGCTGGCCGAGCTGACCGCCACCACCCTGGTGGCGCTGGTCGCGGTGGACAGCTTCGGTGCCGGCTGGCGGGCCGCGTTGGTCACCGCCGGTGCGATGACCGTGGTCAGCTTCGTCGTGGTCGGGGTGGGTCCGCGCACCGTCGGCCGGCAGCACGCGTACGCGGTGGGTCGCGCGGTCGCCCCGCTGGTCCGCTGGCTGGGCCGGGCGCTCAACCCGCTGGCCTCCCTGCTGATCCTGATCGGCAACGCGGTCACCCCGGGACGCGGCTTCCGCGAGGGCCCGTTCGCCACCCAGGTGGAGCTGCGCGAGCTGGTCGACCTGGCCGAGCAGCGGGGCGTCGTGGAGCACGGCGAACGGCAGATGATCCATTCCGTGTTCGCGCTCGGCGACACCATCGCCCGGGAGGTGATGGTGCCGCGTACCGAGATGGTGTGGATCGAGGAACGGAAGACCCTCGCCCAGGCGCTGGTGCTGTTCCTCCGCTCCGGGTTCTCCCGCATCCCGGTGATCGGCGAGAGCGTCGACGACGTGCTCGGCGTGCTCTACCTCAAGGACCTCATCCGGCGAACCCAGGGCGGCGCGGACGAGGACCGGGACCTTCCGGTGGCCGAGCTGATGCGCCCGGCGACGTTCGTCCCGGAGTCCAAGCCGGTCGACGACCTGCTGTCGGAGATGCAGGCGGCCCGCAACCACCTGGTCATCGTCGTCGACGAGTACGGCGGCACCGGCGGCCTGGTCACCATCGAGGACATCCTGGAGGAGATCGTCGGTGAGATCACCGACGAGTACGATGTCGAGCGCCCGCCCGTGGAGCACCTCGACGGCGGGGCGGTGCGGGTGACCGCACGGCTCCCGGTGGAGGACCTGGGCGAGCTGTTCGACACCGAACTGCCCACCGACGAGGTGGAGACGGTCGGCGGCCTGCTCGCGCAGTCCCTGGGCCGGGTGCCCATCCCGGGTGCGCAGGTCGAGGTGGCCGGCCTCCGGCTGGTCGCCGAGGGCACCACCGGCCGACGCAACCGGATCGACACCGTGCTGGTCAGCCGGGTGGAGTCGACCGACCCGCAGGACGAGCCGGGGCGCGGTGAGCAGACCGGGCCCCGGGGCGACACCGACCGATCCGAGGAGAGGCAACCCGCAGATGCCTGAGTCACCCGCCGCGCCGGCCGCCCGGCCGAGCCCGTCCGACCCCGTCGCGCTGAGCGCCGAGGACGGCAAGCTGGTCGTCCTCGCGCGGGGTGCCCGCGCCCGGGTCGGCGCCGTGGAGGGCGCTGCGGTCCGGGACCAGGACGGCCGGACGTACGCGGCGGCCAGCGTCACCCTTCCTTCGCTGGCCATCACCGCGCTCCAGCTCGCCGTCGCCTCGGCGGCGGCGGCGGGGGCCAGCCGGCTGGAGGCGGCGGTGGTGGTGACCGAGGCGTCGACGCTGGACGGCGCCGGGCACGCGGCGGTACGCGACCTGTCCGCCGACGCGCCGGTCCACCTGGCCGCCCCGGACGGCACCGTCCTCGGCACGGTGACCGGGTGACGGGCGCGCCCGACAGTGGGGACCAGCCGTACCGTGCGGGCTTCGCGTGTTTCGTGGGCCGGCCCAACGCCGGCAAGTCGACGCTGACCAACGCGATCGTCGGCACCAAGATCGCGATCACGTCCAACAAGCCGCAGACCACCCGGCACATCATCCGGGCGGTGCTGCACCGGCCCACCTCACAGCTCGTCCTGGTCGACACCCCCGGCCTGCACCGGCCGCGCACGCTGCTCGGCGAGCGGCTGAACGACCTGGTCCGGGCCACCTGGAGCGAGGTCGACGTGATCGGCCTCTGCATCCCGGCGGACGAGCCGGTCGGCCGGGGCGACCGGTTCATCACCGGCGAGCTGAGTGAGCTGAAGGCCACCGTGCTGGCCGTGGTCACCAAGACCGACCTGGTCGACAAGAAGCGTCTGGCCGAGCAGTTGCTGGCGGTCAGCGAGCTGGGCGAGTTCGCCGCCGTGGTGCCGGTCAGCGCGGTCAGCGGGCACCAGGTGGACACCCTGGTCGACGTGATGACCGGCTACCTGCCGCCGTCGCCGCAGCTCTACCCGGACGACATGCTCACCGACGACCCGGAGCAGGTGATGGTCGCCGAGCTGGTCCGGGAGGCCGCCCTGGAGGGCGTCCGGGACGAGCTGCCCCACTCCATCGCCGTGGTGGTGGAGGAGATGATCCCCGAGGGCCAGCTCATCAAGATCTACGCCGATCTCTACGTCGAGCGGCCCAGCCAGAAGGCGATCGTCATCGGTCACCGGGGCAGCCGGCTCAAGGACGTCGGCACCCGGGCGCGCAAGCAGATCGAGGAACTTCTCGGCAGCCGCGTCTACCTCGACCTGCACGTACGGGTCGCGAAGGACTGGCAGCGGGATCCGAAGCAGTTGCGCAAACTGGGATTCTGACCGGATCGCTGGTTGTTTGCCGGGGGCGCGACGGAGGGTAGGAAGCAGGCCTCCTGCCCCCGGCCACAGATTCAGGCTGATGCGTAACCGATACCTGGACCTGCTCCGCTTCCTCGCCATCGTCCGTGTCGTCGTCTACCACGTCACCGGTTGGGCCACCCTGACCCTGGTGTTCCCGGCCATGTCGGTGATGTTCGCCCTGGCCGGTTCCCTGATGGCCGCCTCGCTGCAGAAGTGGGGGCCGGGCGCGGTGCTGCGCCGGTTGCGTCGGCTGCTGCCGTCGTTGTGGGTGGTCGCCGCCGTGTTCGTGCCGGCCATGCTGCTCACCGGGCTGCCGTTGACGCCGCGGGTGCTGCTCTGGCTCTTCCCGATCGCCGATCCGCCGGCCAACGGGTGGGGGGCCCTGGCGCTGAGCGTGATCTGGTACCTGCGCGACTACCTCTGGTTCGTGCTCGCCTCACCGGTCGCCCACTGGCTGTTCCGGCGCGCGCCGCTGCCCACCCTGCTGGCCCCGTACGCCCTGCTGTTGGTGTTGCAGGTGGGGCTGTGGCCGGCCGCGCCGGCGCCGGCCCGGGACTTCGCCCTGTATTTCGGCGCCTGGCTGCTCGGCTTCGCGCACCAGGCCGGGATGCTGCGCCGGCTCGCCAACCGGGTGCTGCTGCCGTTGGCGCTCGTCCTGACCGCCGCCGGCGGGGCGTGGATCGTCACCCACCCGGGGCCGCGCGGATACGACCTCAACGACAACCCGCTGGCCAACGCGCTCTGGTCGGCGGGCTTCGTCCTGGTGCTGCTCGGGCGGGGCCCGGCGAGCACCGCCTGGGTGGACCGCAGCGCCGCGTTCAGCCGGGTGGTGACGATCTTCAACCGGCGGGCGCTCACCGTCTACCTGTGGCACATGCCGTTCGTGGTCCTGCTCACCCCGCTGGTCGGCGTGATGGGCTGGACCCACCAGGACCCGGTGGGCCTGGCCGTCCGGGTGGTGCTGGTCTTCGTGCTCGTCGGGATCGTCACCGCGGCGGTGGGCTGGGTGGAGGACGTGGCCGCCCGCCGGCCACCGGAACTGGTCCCCGGCGGCCGCCGCCCGGACCGTCCCGGGGTCGGCCGGGCCACGGTGCCCCGGCAGCGGACCGCGCGAGAACCGGAGACCGTCGAGATCAACGCTGGCTGACCGTGATGTCGCCGCTGCCCGTGGCGACGTCGAGGACCGCCGCGGCGGCCGGCGTGTGCGGCACGCCGAGGTTCGCCTCGCCCGACCGCGCGGTGGAGCGGACCTGGTACGCGCCGGCCGGCACCACCAGCTCGACGTCCCCGCTGCTGGCGTGCACCCGGGCGGAGGTCACCGTGGCCAGGTGCACGGTCACCCTCCCCGACTGGGCCTCGGCGTCCACGGTGCCCCGCGCCCGCCGGGCGGTGATGTCGCCGGAGGAGACCCGCAGGACGACCGCCTCCGTGGCGTCGTCCACCTCCACCGACCCCGAGCCGGTCTCGGCGTGCACCGGGCCGGTCGGCGCGGTGATCCGCAGGTCGCCGGAGCCGAGTTCGACGTCCACCGCGCCGACCTTGCTCAGGTCGACGTTCCCGGAGCCGGTCTCGCCCCGCACGTTGACCCCGGGCGGGGCGGTGACGTCGTAGGAGACGGTGCACTCCTGGCCGCACTCGGTGTCCAGCACCAGCTCGGAGCCGCTGATCTCGTACGTCTGGTCGGGTTCGCCGCCCTGGTAGCGGACCACCCGCTTGATCCGCACCTTGCCGGCCTCGCCGGTGGCCCGGACCACGACGTCACCGGCGCCGGGCAGGACCCGGATGTCGGTGATCCGGACCGCCTCGGTGGCGTCGAAGTCGAGCCGCCGGAAGGAGAGGTTGTCGCACCCGGCGAGGAGGATGAGCGCGGTGACCGCGCCGAGCGCGACGGGGGTCCGGTGCAGAGCCATGACCAGGACGCTACGGCCGGTTTCCGCCGCCGCGCATCGGGGTCCGGCCGCGCGCGCACCCCGAGCCGACCCTGATTTTCCACCCCGAGGGAGAATGACCCGATGGCCGGGTACCGCCGACAGCTCCACCGCGACGACGCGGTGGTCCTGCGCGTGCAGAAGCTCGGCGAGTCCGACCGGATCATCACCCTGCTCACCCGTCGGCACGGCCGGTTGCGCGCGGTGGCCCGGGGCGTACGCCGCACCACCTCCCGTTTCGGGGCCCGACTGGAGCCGTTCGGCCACGTCGACCTCCAACTCGCCGGGGACCCGAAGGGCAACCAGGGCAGCTCGCTGCACACCGTCAGCCAGGTCGAGGGGATCGACCTCTACGGCAAGCGGTTCCTCGGCGACTACCCGCGTTACACGGCGGCCAGTGCCATCGCCGAGACGGCGGAACGCCTCACCCCCGTCGAGCGGGAGCCGTCGCTGCGGATGTTCCAGCTCACCCTCGGCGCGCTGAAGGCCCTCGCCCGCGGCGAGCACGCCACCACGCTGGTGCTCGACGCCTACCTGCTGCGCGGGATGACCCTGGCCGGCTGGGCGCCCGCCCTGACCGCCTGCGCCGTCTGCGGCACACCGGGCCGGCACCGGGCCTTCTCGGTGCCCGCCGGCGGGGCGGTCTGCCCGGACTGCCGGCCGCCCGGGGCGGCCCACCCCGCCCCGGCCACCATCGACCTGATGTCCGCGCTGGCCACCGGTGACTGGGTGGTCGCCGACGCGACCGAGACCGGCGTACGCCGGGAATGCAGCGGCCTGGTCGCGGCGCACCTGCAGTGGCACCTGGAACGCGCGTTACGCTCGCTGCCGCTGGTCGACCGGAGTGCCGGGGCCGGCGCGGACGGTGCGAGCAGGGAGATGACCGAGTGATCCGATCGATGAGGGCCGGCCGGCGTGCGCCGGTGCCGCCGACACCCCACCCGTCGGGGGCCCGGCCGCCGGCGCTGCCGGCCGACGCGGTGCCGAGGCACGTGGCGATCGTCATGGACGGCAACGGTCGGTGGGCCAAGGACCGCGGCCTGCCCCGCACGAAGGGTCACGAGCAGGGCGAGCACAGCCTCTTCGACACCGTGGAGGGCGCCATCGAGATGGGCATCCCCTACCTGTCGGCGTACGCCTTCTCCACCGAGAACTGGCGGCGCTCGCCGGACGAGGTCCGCTTCCTGATGGGCTTCAACCGGGACGTCATCCGGCGTCGCCGCGACCAGCTCGTCGACCTGGGCGTACGGGTCGTCTGGTCGGGTCGCGCGGGGCGGCTGTGGAAGAGCGTCATCTCGGAACTCCAGACCGCCGAGGAGATGTCCCGGGACAACTCGACGCTGACCCTCCAGTTCTGCGTCAACTACGGCGGGCAGGCCGAGATCGGCGACGCGGCGGCGGCCATCGCCCGGGACGTCGCGGCCGGCCGGCTGGACCCGGCGAAGGTCAACGAGAAGACGGTGGCGAAATATCTCTACCACCCGGAGGTCCCGGAGGTGGACCTCTTCCTGCGCCCGTCCGGCGAGGAACGGATCTCGAACTTCCTGCTCTGGCAGACCGCGTACGCCGAACTGGTCTTCCTGGACACGCTCTGGCCGGACTTCGACCGCCGGCACCTCTGGTACGCCTGCGAGTTGTACGCCCAGCGGGACCGCCGCTTCGGCGGTGCGCTGCCGAACCCGGTGGCCCCCACCACCTGAGGCATACCGTCGGGCACGACGGGGTAACACCTTTCTCAGCAGCCACTGACGGAGGTGAACCCACATGATCCAGAAGCGCATTGCCCAGTGGGCGGTGATGGCAATCGCGGTGCCCGTGGCGGCGGCCGGCGCGCGCCGGCTGAGTCACACGCTGGAGGCCCGCCGTGGCCCCTCCGGGGTCACCCGACTGCTCACCAAGGGAGCGGACATGCTGCGGCCCGAGAAGGCCAAGCGGCGTCGCTTCTTCTGACCGGCTCGCGACGGCGCCGTCCCCCCGACCCCCGGGGACGGCGCCGTCGCGCATCCGGGCTCCGGGTCGCTCACCGCCACCTAGGATCGGGACAGGACGTGCCGACGGTCGGGGGCGGGGACGTGCGGGACCTTCAGGACAAGATGATCATGGCGTTGGACGCGGTGGACCTCGGTGACCCGCTCCGCGACCAGGTCGCCGGGATCTGTGCCGAGATCGCCGAACGGCACTGCCGGGAGCTGGGTCACGCGCCGGAGCTGCGGTCCGGGGAGATCGCCGAGTTGGCCACCGGAGAACCGGCTCTGACCTGGGCGCCCACCGAGACCGGCCAGCGGGCGTGGTGACCCGGTCAGTGTCTGCTCCTCGGCTCCACGGTGATTCCGTCCGTGGAAGCGATCGGTGGGGGAGGCGCCGGCCCCGCGAGTTCGCAGGAACACGTCTCGAACTCGTGGACCCGACGCCGACCCACCTCCTGTCCGAGCGGGGCAGTGGCCGCCCTGCCGGACAGATTCGTTCAGCCCTCCACTTCGGTGCGGTCACCGGACCAGAGGGTGTGGAAGCTGCCCTCGCGGTCGACCCGGTGGTAGGTGTGCGCGCCGAAGTTGTCCCGCAGGCCCTGGATCAGCGCGGCGGGCAGCCGCTCGGCGCGCAGGGCGTCGAAGTACGCCAGCGACGACGCGAACGCCGGCGCCGGCACTCCCGCGCGGGCCGCGTCGGCGACCACCCGCCGCCAGCTCGGCACCCCGTCGCGCACGGTGTCGGCGAACCACGGCGCCACCAGCAGGGTGGGCAGTTCGGGCTGCTCGTCGTACGCCTGCCGGATCCGGTCCAGGAAGCGGGCCCGGATGATGCAGCCGCCCCGCCAGATGGTGGCGGTGCCGCCGAGGTCGATGTCCCAGTCGTACTCCCGGCTGCCGGCGCGGATCTGGTCGAAGCCCTGCGCGTACGCCACGATCTTGCTCGCCAGCAACGCGCGCCGCACGTCCTCGACGAAGGCCTCCCGGTCGCTGACCTGCCACTTCTCGCCCACGTCGCCGAACGCGGCGCGGGCGGCCTCGCGCTGGTCGGCGTGCCCGGACAGCGACCGGGCGAAGGTGGCCTCGGCGATGCCGGTGATCGGGATGCCCAGGTCGAGGGCGATCTGCACGGTCCACCGGCCGGTGCCCTTCTGCTCGGCCTGGTCGCGCACCACGTCGACGAACGCCCGGCCGGTGCCGGCGTCGGTGTGCGCCAGCACGTCGGCGGTGATCTCGATGAGGAAGGACTCCAACTCGCCGGAGTTCCAGCCGCGGAAGATCTCGGCGATCTCCGCCGGCTCCGCCGACAGGCCCACCCGCAGCAGGTCGTAGGCCTCGGCGATGAGCTGCATGTCGGCGTACTCGATGCCGTTGTGCACCATCTTCACGAAGTGCCCGGCGCCGTCCGGCCCGACGTGCCGGCAGCACGGGGTGCCCTCCACCTGCGCGGCGATCTTCTCGAAGATCGGGCCGAGCTTGCGGTACGACTCGGCCGAGCCGCCCGGCATGATGCTCGGCCCCAGCAGCGCACCCTCCTCGCCGCCGGAGACGCCGGTGCCCACGAAGTGCAGCCCGTGCTCCCGCAGCGCCTCCTCACGGCGGCGGGTGTCGGCGAAGTGCGCGTTGCCGCAGTCCACCACGATGTCGCCCGCGTCGAGCAGCGGCACCAACTCGTCGATCACCGCGTCGGTGGGACCGCCCGCCTTGACCATCACGATCACCGCGCGGGGCCGCTCCAGCGCCGCGACGAAGTCGGCCAGCGACTCGGCCGGCACGAACGTCCCCTCGTCGCCGTGCTCGGCGACCAGGGTGCGGGTCCGTTCCGGTGAACGGTTGTGCACCGCCACGGTGAAGCCGTTGCGCGCCAGGTTGCGGGCCAGGTTGCGGCCCATCACCGCCAGCCCGGTCACGCCGATCTGCGCCGTCGCCTGATCCGCCATGCGTTTCGCCACCCTCCGCCGTCGAGACTCCTGCCGCTGCGACCGTATCGCGCCCCGCCGCGCCGTGCCCGACGCCGTCCACGGGTGGTGACCGGCGGGTCGCGGCCGGTGTCGCCGGATAATTCGGCTGCGCGGGATCGCGCCGGGATCTAGTCTGCGGTCATGCGCAAGTGACGCCCCGTCTCCGAGCCGGCCCGCCGCCCCGTGCCGCGGGCCCGCAGGCTCCCGGGCGTCCGCATCCCCACCCGACCCACGGTCGGTGGTGTGGTCCGTGGTCGGTCCCGGTGAGCAGTCCGATCCCGTCCGACCGTCCTCGCCGACGGTCACCACACACAGTGGACCCTCCGGTGCCGCCGCGAGGGTCCGCCGAGGAGGAGGCACGGATGCCCGCCCGACGCAGAGCCAGCACGTCCCGTACACCCGACCCGACGCCGTCGGTCGACGACCTGACCCCGGTGAACCTCGACGACGTCGCGGTCGCACCGGTGGTACCGCCGTTGCCGGGCGGACGGCCCACGCCGCCGAAGGCCGGTCCGCCGGTCTCCGGCGGGCGGCGCGTCACCGGCCGCGGTCAGCAGGCCGGACAGAACCGCCGGTACGCGTTCCGTCGCAGCTGACCGGCACGCCGGGGGCGGTGTCGACCGGACACCGCCCCCGGGGGCCGTGCGGCGGGTTCGTCAGCTGATCAGCGGGCGGAAGGTGCCGAGCAGGACGCTGGTGGCGACGGCCGCGGACGCCAGCGCGGTCGCGCCGGCGATCAGGAGCGCGTCGGCGACGCCGAAGTGCTGGCGACGCGCCACGGTGCGGGGGGTGCCGGCGTCGAAGCCGCGGGCGTCCATCGCCACCGCCAGCCGGGTGCCCCGGCGGATCGCGCCGACCAGCAGCGCGAATCCGGTGGAGGCGAAGAGTCGCAACCGGGCCACCGGGTCGCGGCCGGCGTCCACGCCGCGCGCCCGGCGGGCCAGGGTGATCATCTGCCACTCCTGGCCGAGCAGCGGCACCAGCCGGAACGCGGCCAGCGCGCCGATGGCGAAACGGGCCGGTGCCTTCGCGTTCTGCACCAGCGCGTCGGCCAGGTCGGTCGGGTCGGTGGTGGCGAAGACGATCACCCCCGGAAGCGCGACCGCGAACACCCGGAGCACCAGCCCGAGCGCGGTGACCAGCACCCCCGAGGTGACCACGACCGGCCCGGCCTCGAACAGCATCCGCCCCGAGCGGTCGGCGGCGAACAGCACCAGGGTGACCAGGATGCCGGCGCCCGCGAGCAGCAGCGGCCAGGCCCGCCGGGCCAGCACCCGGGGATGCACGCCGAAGAGCGGCAGCACCGCGAGTTCCACGGCGATGGCGATCGCCGGGGCCACCGGGTCCAGGGTGACGATGAGGATGACCGAGAAGACCAGCGCCGCCGCCAGCTTCGCCACCGGGTTCCGCCGGGCCAGCGGCGCGTCCGGCCGGGCCACCGGCTCGACCAGCCCGATCACGACGGCACCTGGGCCGTCGGCCGGTCCAGCAGGACCCGCCGGTCGGCGAGCGCGTCCACGAACTCCGTGTCGTGGGTGACGGTGACCAGACCGTGCCCGGCGTCACGCAACTCGGCGAGCAGATCGACCAGCTCCCGCCACGTCCGCCGGTCCTGGCCGAAGGTCGGCTCGTCACAGATCAGCAGGCGGGGCGCGGTGGCCAGGGCCGTGGCCACACTCAGCCGCCGCGCCTCACCACCGGAGAGGGTGTACGGGTTGGCGCGCGCCAGCCTGGTCAACCGCAGCCGCTCCAGCAGCCCGTCGACGGTGGCGCGTACCTCCGGCTCGGTGCGCCCGGTGCGGCGCGGGCCCAACGCCAGCTCGTCGAAGACGGTGCCGGTGACGAACTGGTGCTCCGGGTCCTGGAAGACCGACCCGATCCGGCGGGTCAGCGCGGGCGCCCGCCAGCGGTGCGGGGCAGTGCGGGCATCGGCCCCGGCCAGCTCGGTCGACGCGGCGACCCGGCCGGTACCCGGCTTGAGCAGCCCGCCGAGCAGCAGCGCCAGGGTGGACTTGCCGGCGCCGTTCGGGCCGAGCACGGCCAGCGCCTCGCCGGCGCGTACGGTCAGGTCGACGGCGGCCAGCCGGGGCGGCAGGCCGAGCCGGTCGGCGGTGAGCAACACGTCGCCGGCGGGCGCGGTGCCCCGGCGGGGCGGCACCGGCCGGCCGGGCACCCAGACCCCCTCGGCGGCCAGCGCGTCACCGTGCGCGCCGAAGACCGCCTCCGGGGTGCCGTCGGCCCGGACGCCGCCCCCCGGTGCCAGCACGACCACCCGGTCGACCAGCGGCAACGCCTCGGCGACCCGGTGCTCCACCAGGATCAGCGTGGTGTCGGCGTCCACCGACCGGGCCACCGCCTCGCGGACCAGTGCGGCGCCGGCCGGGTCGAGGTTGGCGGTGGGCTCGTCGAGCAGCAGCAGTTCGGGGCGCAGCGCGAGCGCGCCGGCCAGGGCCAGACGCTGCTGCTCGCCGCCGGAGAGGGCGGCGGTGGGGCGGTCGCGATGGTAGGGGAAGCCGACCCGGCGCAGCGCCTCGTCCACCCGGGGCCAGATCTCGGTGGCCGGTACGCCCCGGTTCTCCAGCCCGAACGCCACGTCGTCGCCGCAGCGCGACATGACCAGCTGGGTCTCCGGGTCCTGGAAGACGATGCCCACGCGCTCGCGGTCCTTGCGCGGGTCCAGCCCGTCGATCTCGACGGTGCCCTCCTGCTCGCCGGAGTCCTCGGCCAGCAGGCCGGCGAGCGCGGCCAGCAGGGTGCTCTTGCCCGCGCCCGAGGGCCCGAGCAGCAGCACCCGCTCACCCCGCTCGATCCGCAGGTCCAGCCCGCGTACGGCCCAGGCGAGCCGCCCGGCGTGCCGCCACCCGAACCCCCGCAGCTCCACCGCCCCCACCACACCCACCCCCTCCGCCCCACCCACCCGTCCCCCCCACCACCCACCCCGCCCCCAGCCGTTGATCAAGAAGTTTGCGTCAGAAAAACGCCGTTCCTTGACGCAAACTTCTTGATCAACACGGGGGGGTGGGCGGTTAGACCGGGATTCGTTCGCGGCCGGCGGGGAAGCGGTCCAGGACTCCGGTGCGGGCCAGCGCCCGGGTCAGGTACCAGGCGCCGGCCCCCGCGATGACCGTGGCGCTGAGCACGGTGATCACGAAGATCGGCACCCGGGCGCTCCACAGGTCCAGGGCCGCGTAGTAGCGGCCCTGGTCGAAGATCGCCGCGGCCAGGCCGGCGAGGGCGCCGGAGAGCAGGGCCACCGGCAGGCGGAACGAGCGGTACCGGAAGGCGGCGAAGGCCAACTCCGCGCCGACGCCCTGGAACGCGCCCTGGAGGATCGCCACCGTGCCCCACTGGCTGCCCAGCAGCACCGAGATGAACGCGGCCAGGAACTCGCAGTAGAAGGCCGCGCCCGGCTTGCGGATGACGAGCCCCCCGAGCACGCCGGGGAGCAGCCAGATGCCGTAGAGGACAGCCTGCGCCGGCGGGAAGAAGGCGAACGCGCCCTCGGTGGCGGTCCAGAGCAGGCCCCAGGCCCAGAAGATGACGCCGAAGGCGACGGCGAGGACGGAGGCCACGACGATGTCGATCGTGCGCCACCGGTTGGTGCCGGTGTGGTCGTTCATGATTGCTCCCAGTCCAGACGGTGAACCAGGAGAAGACGCACGCCGCGCCCGGAACTGCCCGGACGGCGACGATGCTGGAGGTCGACCGAACTCCCTGCGCTGGCATTACCCAGATCAGGTTCGAGGGTCTGCGGGCGGTGCCCGCACTCTCAGCGCTGTGCGCTCCCCTGTCGGATGTGAAGTTGTCTCGTCGACGCTAACACCTGCGAAGATCATCGGGCAAAGTGATCTTTCCGCAGGTCATCCGGCTCCGATGACCCCCCGGTCCGGTGGCGCGCCGCGCGCCGCCACGCCCGGGTCGCCGCGATCCATCGACGGACTCGACTTCCGGCCGGTAGTCTCAGCCCGCCGGCCCCGCCACCCGGCAGAAGGATGCACCCGTGACACCGGACACCGACCGTTCCATCCGGCCCGACGACGCGACGGAGCGGGAACCGACGACCGGGGTGCCCGCGCCGGACGTGTCGGCGGGGGTCACCGAGCCACCGGACGCCGCCGGGCCCCGACGCCGGCTCGGCGATCGGGTCGGCTCGGTCGAGGTGCTCGCGGCGCTGCTCGTCCTGCTGATCATCTTCCGGGACCCGCTGGCCGGCCAGCTCTCGTCGCCGCGCCTGCAGACGTGGACCACCGTGTTCGTCTCGGTCATGGTGCAGGCGGTGCCGTTCCTGGTCTTCGGGGTGCTGCTCTCCGCGGCGATCGCCGTCTTCGTACCCCGGTCGTTCTGGGCCCGGGCGCTGCCCCGGCACCCGGCCCTCGCGGTGCCGGTGGCCAGCGCGGCCGGCGTGGTCCTGCCCGGCTGCGAGTGCGGCGCGGTCCCGATCGCCGGCTCGCTGATCCGGCGCGGGGTCACCCCGGCCGCCGCGCTGGCCTTCCTGCTCGCCGCCCCGGCGATCAATCCGATCGTGCTCGCCGCGACCGCGGTCGCCTTTCCGAACAACCCGGAGATGGTCCTCGCCCGGGGCGTGGCCAGCCTGATCGTCGCCATGGTCATGGGCTGGTTGTGGCTCCGGCTGGGGCGCGCCGACTGGATCCGGCTGCCCCGCCGCCCCGAGTTGGACAGCGGGTCGCGCGGGCTGGCGTTCTGGGCGGCGGTCCGGCACGACGTCACCCACGCCGGTGGCTTCCTGGTGCTCGGCGCGATGGCCGCGGCCACCATCAACGTGCTGGTGCCGGAGCGGTGGTTGCAGACCCTCGCCGACAACCCGGTGCTGTCGGTGCTGGCCCTGGCGGTGCTCGCCGTGCTGCTGTCCATCTGCTCGGAGGCGGACGCCTTCGTCGCCGCCTCGCTGTCGCAGTTCTCGCTCACGTCCCGGCTCGTCTTCCTGGTGGTGGGGCCGATGGTCGACCTGAAACTCGTCTCGATGCAGACCGGCGTCTTCGGCCGGCGGTTCGCGTCCCGGTTCGCGCCGGCCACCTTCGTGGTGGCCGTCGTGGTCGCCGTCGGCGTCGGGGCGGTGCTGCTGTGAACCGGCAGGCGCAGGCGGTGATCCTGCTGCTGCTCGGCGGTGCGGTGATCCGCGCCAGCCTCACCGACCTCTACCTCAACTACGTCAAGGAGGGGCTGCGTCCCTTCCTGGTCGCCGCCGGGATCCTCCTGGTGGTCGCCGCGATCATGACCCTCTGGTACGAGCTGCGCCCGGCCCGGCCCATCCCGGCCCCGGCCGGCGCGACCGGACCCGACGGCTCCCACGGCCCCGGCGACCCCGACGGGCACGGGCACGACGACGGTCACGGGCACCACGAGCCGCGCGTCGGGTGGCTGCTGATCCTGCCCGTGCTCGGCCTGCTGCTGGTCGCCCCGCCGGCCCTCGGGTCGTACGCGGCCGGGCAGGCCGGCACCGCCCTGTCCAGCCAGCAGCAACCGTCGGACTACCCGCCGCTGCCCGCCGGTGACCCGGTCCAGGTGAGCGTGCTGGACTACGCCTCCCGGGCGCTGTTCGACAAGGGCACCTCCATCGGCGACCGCCGGGTGCGGCTCACCGGCTTCATCACCGCCGGCCCGGACGGCCGGCCGATCCTCGCCCGGATGGTGCTCTCCTGCTGCGCCGCCGACGGCCGCCCGGTGAAGCTGGGCATGACCGGCAACGCGCCCACCGGCCTCGCGGACGACACCTGGGTGGAGGTGACCGGGCGCTACAGCGACCAGGTCACCCGGGACCCGGTCAACGACGCGGAGATCCCCTACCTGGACGTCGAGTCCTGGACGCAGGTGCCGGCGCCCAAGCGGCAGTACGAATGACGGTCACCCGGCCTGGGTAGGCTGCCGATCATGCGGATCGAGGCACGAGGGCTGACCTTCGACGTACGCGCCGGTGGGCCGGAGGACGGCGAGCCCGTGCTCCTGCTGCACGGGTTCCCCCAGCACGGCGGCGAGTGGGACCGCGTGGCGCCCGCCCTGCACGCCGCCGGCCTGCGCACGTACGCCCTCGACCAGCGGGGCTACTCGCCCGGCGCCCGGCCCGAGGCGGTCGAGGCGTACGCGATGCCGGAACTGGTCGCCGACGCGGTGGCCGTGCTGGACGCCCTCGGCGTGCCGGCGGCGCACGTGGTCGGCCACGACTGGGGCGCCGTCGTCGCGTGGGACCTCGCCGCCCGGCACCCGGAGCGGGTCCGCACGCTGACCGCGGTGTCCGTGCCGCACCCGGCCGCTTTCGGGTACGCGCTGGCCAACGACCCGCAGCAGAAGGCGCGCTCGGCGTACATCGTGCTCTTCCGCCAGCCAGGCAAGGCGGAGAAGGCGCTGCTGGCGTTGCACGCCACCGGACTGCGGCGAATGCTGCACGGGGTCGGCGACGACCGGCGGGTGGCCACCTACGCCGACCCGATGCGGGAACCGGGCGCGTTGACGGCGGCGCTGAACTGGTACCGGGCGATGTCCCGCACCGCGATGGCGGGCACGCCGAAGGTGTCGGTGCCGACCACGTTCGTGTGGAGCGACCGGGACATCGCGGTCGGGCGCACCGCCGCCGAGGCCTGCGCCGGCCAGGTGACCGGTGACTACCGGTTCGTCGCGCTGCCCGGGGTCAGCCACTGGATCCCGGACCAGGCTCCCGCGCCGCTGGCCGAGGCGATCCTGGCCCGCGTACGTGAGGTGGCCTGACCCCGGATGGACGGAGACGACGTGACGCCGAGCGGTGACGACTACCTGGCGACGGTGACCGCGACGATGCGCCGGGTGGCGGAGAGCCAGCGCGAGGCGGTGGGGCGGGCCGCCGACCTGATCGCCGCGGCGATCCGCGCCGACGGTGTGGTGCACGCCTTCGGCACCGGCCACTCCGAGGCCCTCGCCATGGAGATCGCCGGCCGGGCCGGCGGGCTGGTGCCGACCAACCGGATCGCCCTGCGGGATCTGGTGCTGCGCGGCGGTGAGTCGCCCGACCTGCTCGGGCCGCTGCTGGAACGCGATCCGTCGGTGGCGCACCGCCTCTACGCGCTGGCCCCGGTCCGCCCGCAGGACGTCTTCGTGCTCGCCTCCAACTCCGGGGTCAACGGGGCGATGGTGGAGTTCGCCGCGCTGGTCCGGGAGAGGGGGCACGGCCTGGTCGCGATCACCTCGGCCGAGCACTCCGGCCGGATGACGTCCCGCCACCCGTCCGGGCGGCGGCTCGCCGACTTCGCCGACGTGGTCCTGGACAACGGCGCCCCGTACGGCGACGCGACCCTGCCGTTGCCCGGCGGCGGCGCGGTCGGCGCGGTCTCCTCGATCACCGCCGCGTTGCTGGCGCAGCAGATCACCGTCGAGGTGGTGGCCCGGCTGCTGGCGGCGGGGGAGCGGCCCCCGGTCTACCTGTCGGCCAACATCGCCGGCGGCGACGCGCACAACGACGCCCTGGAGGCCCGGTACGCCGGTCGTATCCGCCGCGGTTCCTGACCGGTGGTCAGCCGGCGTCGGAGGGGTGAACGGCCGGCGTCCGAACCGGTTTCACGATCAACGCTATCGGGCATCAGCGATGCTGCCGTCGGGCCCACCCGGCGGCAGTAACGTCTGACCGGAGGTTGTGCGTTGTCCAAGGAAACCGAGAAGCAGCGCTGGCAGCGCAACTTCGCCGATCTGCTGCAGGAGTTGCGGGTCGCCCAGACGGGGGTGCAGATCCTCTTCGCCTTCCTGCTCACCCTGCCGTTCAGCAACGGCTTCACCCGTACGACGGGTTTCCAGAAGGACGTGTACATCGTGGCGCTGCTCGCCGCGGCGGCCGCCACCGCGATGATCATCTCGCCGGTGGCGTTCCACCGGGCGCTGTTCCGGCAGGGGCGCAAACCGGAGATGGTCCGGTTCGCGCACCGGATGGCCAGCGGTGGGCTCTTCTTCATGCTGATCGCGATGGTGTCCGCGGTCCTGCTGATCACCGACTTCGTGCTGGACCGGCCGATCGCCTTCCTGCTCAGCGCCCTGACCGGCCTGTGGTTCCTCACCTTCTGGGTGATCCTGCCGTTCGCCCGGCGCAACTGGGGTGAGGACGACGTCGACGACGAGGACGACGACCCGAGTGCCGGCAGCGGAGACTGACCGGGCGACGAAAACGACGCGACTCGATCTTTACCGAACGCTACCCCTGGGTAACACCCGGGGGTAGCGTTTTCTGTGTCGCGTACGTCGATGCAGTCGGACCGAGGTTCGAGGGGGCAGCCGTGACCACCACCCAGAACAGCCGACCCGCGCCGGACGGTTCCGGCCCCGACCAGCCGGCCACCGATCGGGTCACCGCCGCCGGTGGCGCCGGACCCCTGCCGACGGAGGCCGGCCAGGTGTCCGAGAAGGAAGCTCGTCGGGTCGCCGAGGCGGCCCGGGAGTCCGCCTGGGACCGGCCGAGCTTCGGCAAGGAACTCTTCCTGGGCCGGCTCCGGCTCGACCTGATCGACCCGTGGCCCCAACCCGATCCGGCGGACGTCGCCCGTGCCGACGAGTTCCTCGGCGACCTGCGGGACTACTTAACGTCCGAAGTGGATGGTGCGGCCGTCGAACGGGACGCGTCCATCCCGGACGAGGTGTTCCAGGGGCTGAGCCGGCTCGGCGCGTTCGGCATGAAGATCGACCGCTCGTACGGCGGTCTCGGGCTGAGCAACCTGCACTACTGCCGGGCGTTGATGCTGGCCGGCTCGGTCAGCCCGGCCATCGGCGCGCTCCTCTCCGCGCACCAGTCCATCGGCGTGCCCCAGCCACTCAAGATGTTCGGCACCGCCGAGCAGAAGCAGCGCTTCCTGCCCCGGCTCGCCGCCGGTGAGGTGTCCGCCTTCCTGCTCACCGAACCGGACGTGGGCTCCGACCCGGCCCGACTGGCCACCACCGCCGAGCCGACGCCGGACGGCACCGGCTACCGGCTCAACGGGGTCAAGCTGTGGGCCACCAACGGCACGGTGGCCACCCTGCTGGTGGTGATGGCCCGGGTACCGGCCGCCGAGGGACGGCGCGGCGGGATCACCGCGTTCGTGGTGGACGGCGACTCCGAGGGCATCACGGTGGAACGCCGGAACGCCTTCATCGGCCTGCGCGGCCTGGAGAACAGCGTCACCCGCTTCCACGACGTCCTGGTGCCGGCCGAGAACGTCATCGGCGGCGAGGGCAAGGGACTGAAGATCGCCCTGACCACGCTGAACACCGGCCGGCTGTCGCTGCCGGCGATGTGCGTCGGCGCCGGCAAGTGGGCGCTGAACGTGGCCCGCGACTGGGCCGCCGACCGGGTCCAGTGGGGCCGGCCGGTGGGCGAGCACGAGGCGGTGGCCCAGAAGCTGTCCTTCATCGCCGCCACCACGTACGGCATGGAGACCATGCTGGACCTGTGCTGCCTGCTCGCCGACGACGACCGCAACGACATCCGCATCGAGGCGGCCCTGGTCAAGCTCTACGCCAGCGAGATGGCCTGGAAGGTCGCCGACGAGCTGGTCCAGATCCGCGGTGGCCGGGGATATGAGACCGCCGAGTCGCTCCAGGCCCGGGGCGAGCGCCCGGCGGCCGTCGAGCAGATGCTGCGCGACCTGCGGATCAACCGGATCTTCGAGGGCTCGACCGAGATCATGCACCTGCTCATCGCCCGGGAGGCGGTCGACGCGCACCTCTCCGTCGCCGGCGACATCATCGACCCGGACGCCGGCCTCGGCCGCAAGGCCCGCGCCGGGGCACGGGCCGGCGCGTTCTACGCGAGGTGGCTGCCGACCCTCGCGGTCGGCAAGGGCCAGACCCCCGGTGCGTACGCCGAGTACGGCCACCTCGCCGGCCACCTGCGCCACGTCGAGCGGGCGTCGCGCAAGCTGGCCCGGTCGACGTTCTACGCGATGTCCCGCTGGCAGGGAAAGATGGAGCGCAAGCAGGCGTTCCTCGGCCGGGTGGTGGACATCGGCGCGGAGCTGTTCGCGATGTCCGCGGTCTGCGTCCGGGCGCACGCCGAGCGGGACACCCGCCCGGAGAACGTGGAACTGGCCGACCTGTTCTGCCGGCAGGCCCGGGTCCGCGTCGACGCGCTGTTCACCGCCCTCTGGGAGAACACCGACTCGGTCGACGTGGCCGCCGCGAAGCGCATCCTCGCCGGCCGCTACGCCGCACTGGAGGAGGGCGTACTCACCCCACCGGCCGACCTGCCCTGGGTGGCCGGATGGTCACCGGGTCCCTCGGAGGCCAGCGACGTCCGCCGCCGCATCCCGCCGCCGTCCTGACCCGCCCGGCCGCTGGCGGCCTGTTGTCGGCCCGGCTCTACCGCTGGTCGGGCTTGGCCGTCGGCGCGGCTCTACCGCTGGCCTGGCTGGCTCTGTCGCGGGCCGGGCCGGGCCGGGTCTGGCCCGGCCGTTGGTCTGGCCCGGCCGTTGGTCTGGCCCGGCCGTTGGTCTGGCCCGGCCGTTGGCCCGGGCTCGGGTTGGTCTGGTCAGCGGGACACGGCCCAGGCCAGCACCGCGGCCAGGATCAGCCCGTTGAGCACGGCCAGCCCCAGGTATGCCGCCGGCGGGATCTTGCGGCCCTGCCGGACGAACGTCAGGAGGAAACCGGCGTAACCGAGCAGCAGAACGGCGATGACGACCAGGAAGAAGAACACCCGAAGACCTTAGCCGCCCGCCCCGGGGCCGCCCGCGCCCCGAGGCCGTTCCGACGTCGCGCCGATGTGGGACTTGTCGTGGTTGGTTGATCTCCGATCACCACCACAAGTTCCAGATCGGCGCAGCCCCGCACCCTGCTCAGTGCGCGGGGCGCGGGGTGGCGCAGCGCGCAGGACTGCGGGGCGGCTCAGTGCGCGGGGCGCGGGGCGGCGCAGCGCGCAGGACTGCGGGGCGGCGCAGCGCGCGGGGCGGGGCGGCGCGGCGGGGTCAGCGGCCGCCGCGTAGGCCGAGTTGGCGCAGTTCCAGGGCGGCCAGCGCGTCGACGGTGTCGTCGTCACCGCGCCGCCACGCCTCGGCGACGTCCGGCGCGATCCGGGTGAGCCGGCCCAGGGGCTGGGTGGCCAGCGCCCGCAGGGCGAGCAGATCCCGGCCGGCCGGCGCGGCGGCGAGCTTCGCGGCCGAGCCGGCCCGGCGCATCCAGCGCAGTCGCAGCGGCAACCAGCCGAACAGGACCAGGCCGAGCGGGAAGATCAGCACCGCGACGGCGAGGGCCAGGGCGAGCTGGTCCACCAACTCCTGCTGATCGCGGCCCGCCTCGGCCAGCGACCGGGCGGCGTCGGCGGCCCGCTCGAAGGGCGCGGTCAGCTCGTCACCGACCAGCGGCACCCGGCCGACCTTCCCGCCGGCCTCACCCAGGTTGTCGGCCAGGCCGCTGCCGGCGCCCTCCAGCTTCTGTCCCGGTACGGCGAGCTTCTGCACCAGGTCGTGCAGCCACAGTGCGCCGCGGACCGCCGCGTACACCCAGGCGACGACGAGGAGGTCGGTGATCAACTGACGGGCGGCGGTCGGGAAGCGATCGGCGTAGATCTTCACGCGGGACAGCGTGCCACGGCGGCGCGGTGCGGGGCACCCACGCAGGGGTGTTAGGAAGGGGCCCTTTTACTACACCAGGCGTTAAGAAGGGGCCCTTCCTTACACCCTTCCTTACATCGAGCCCTCGCCGGCGTGGCTGACCGCGTCCGCCACGATGTGCGCGACGTGCTCGTCGACCAGTTGGTACGCGATCTCCCGGCCGCGCCGCGAGCCACGTACCACGCCGGCCCCGCGCAGCACCCGCAGGTGCTGGGAGACCAGCGGCTGCGGCGCGCCCAGGGTGTCGACCAGCTCGTGCACGCACCGTTCCCCGCCGGCCAGTTCGCTGACGATGGCCAGCCGGATCGGCGCCGAGAGCGCGCGCAGCAGCTCGCTGGCACCCTCGAACGTGTCGTACCCTGACCCGCTGCTCACCCCGTAACGGTAACCAATACCGCGGGCACCGGCCTGGTCAGGATCGTTCCAGGACGACCTCGTGCGGCTCGGCGGCCGGTGCGGCGGACGGAACGGCCCGTCGGCGCAGCGCCCGCCAGAGGGCCGCGACGACCGCGACGACGCCGAACGAGGCGATCGCCATCAGCACCACCGACGCCCCCGGCGCGGTGTCGGCGGTGGCCGCCACCCACACCCCGGACCCGGCGGCGAACAGGCCGAGCGTCATCGCCGCCGCCATCGTGCTGCGGAACCCCCGGGTCACCTGCTGGGCGGCGGCCACCGGCACCACCATCAGGGCGCTGATCAGCAGGACACCGACCGCCCGCATGGCGATGGTGACGGTGACCGCCGTGGCGACCGCGAGCAGCAGGTTGAGCGTACGGACCGGCAGGCCGGAGACCCGCGCGTACTCCTCGTCGTGGCACACCGCGAACAACGCCGGGCGCAACCCCAGCATGGTGAGCAGGATCGCCGCGCCGAGCACCGCGATCGTGATCAGGTCGGTGGTCTGGATGGTGACCAGCGAACCGAACAGGTACGCGTTGAGGTTGGCGCTGGTGCTGTCGGAGAGCCCGACCAGCATCACGCCGCCGGCGATTCCGCCGTAGAACAGCAACGCCAGGGCCAGGTCACCGGAGGTACGACCGCGGGCCCGGACCAGCTCGATGGTGATCGCGCCGGCGGTGGCGACGATCACCGCCACCAGCACCGGGGACCGGTTGAGCAGCAGACCGGCACCGACACCGGTCAGGGCCACGTGCCCGACCCCGTCGCCGATCAGCGCCAGCCGCCGCTGCACCAGGTAGATGCCGAGCGCCGGCGCGGCCAGGCCGATGACCAGCGCGCCGATCAGGGCACGCTGCATGTAGGGGTACTGGAAGAGTTCCATCGCTCAGCTGCTCCACAGCCCGGCGGGCTCGTCGGGACCGTGCGGATGCACGTGGTCGTGGTCGGGCTCGGCGTGGTGGCCGGCGGGCTCGGGCACCGCGCCGTCGTGGACGACCACCCCGGCGTGTACGACGACCGCCCGGCTGATCAGCGGTCGCAGCGGGCCCAGCTCGTGGGCGACCAGCAGGACCGTGCCACCGCCGTCGACGAACTCGCCCAGCGCCCCGGCGAACGCCTCCTGACTCTCCGCGTCCACCCCGGCGGTGGGCTCGTCGAGGACGAGCAGCTCCGGCCGGCCGGCCAGCGCGCGGGCGATCAGGGTGCGTTGCTGCTGCCCGCCGGAGAGGGTGGCGACCGGGTCCCGGACGCGGTCGGCCAGCCCGACCGCGCGCAGCGCCGCGTCGACGGCGGCCCGGTCGGCGGCACCGGCCGGACGCAGTACGCCCCGCCGGGCGAGCCGGCCGGAGGCCACCACCTCGCCGACCGTGGCCGGTACGCCGCTGCCGGCGCCCAGCCGCTGCGGGACGTACCCGATGCGGTGCCACTGGCGGAACCGCCGCAACGGGCGGTCGAAGAGGGTGACCGACCCGGAGCTGAGCGGCACCAGACCGAGGATCGAGCGGATCAGCGTGGACTTCCCGGAGCCGTTGGCGCCGAGCAGGGCGACCACCTCGCCGGTGGTCACGGACAGCGAGACGTCACGGAGCACGGGGCGGCCGTCGTAGCCGACCACCCCGTGCGTGACGGTGATGACAGGGGATGTCACGAGCAGCTCAACGCCGTCCTCAGGGTCGCCAGGTTGGTACGCATCACCGAAAGGTAGTCGCCCCCGTCGTCGGTCGACAGGCCCTCGATCGGATCCAGCACCGCGGTCTTCGCGCCCACCTGACCGGCGATGGTCTCGGCGACCTTCGGGCTGACCAGGGTCTCGAAGAAGATGGTGGTGGCCTTGTGCTCCTTGGCCTCCTCGGCGACCTCGGCGAGGCGCTGCGGCGACGGCTCGTTCTCCGGGCTGAGACCGGTGATGCCGATCTGCTCCAGCTGGTAGCGCTCGGTCAGGTAGCCGAAGGCGGTGTGGCTGACCACGATCTCGCGGCGCTCGCACGTCTTCAGGCCGGCGGTGAACTCGCCGTCCAGCTTCTCCAACTCGGTGCGCAGCTCCTTCGCCCGGGCGGTGTAGTCGGCGGCCCGGTCCGGGTCGGCCTTGCCGAGCTGCTCGGCGAGCCTGTCGCCGACGGTGGCCAGGCGGGTCGGGTCGAGCCAGAGGTGCGGGTCCTTGCCGCCGGTCTCCTCCTCGGCGTGCCCGGGTTCCTCGGCCGCGCCGGACTCCTCGGCGTGGCCGGCCTCCTCGCCCTCGTGCTCGTGGTCGTGGGCGTCGGCCGCGGCGTCACGCAGCGGCTGGACGGTGGCCACGTCGAAGGCGCGGTCCTTGGCGTTCTGCTCGACGGCCTCGTCCACCTGCGGCTGGAAGCCGGCGAGGTAGACGACCAGCTCCGCCTGGGCGACCTCGCCGACCTGACCCGGGTTCAGCTCCACGTCGTGCGGCTCAGCGCCGGGCTTGACCAGGTTGGTGACCGACACCGCGTCGCCACCGATCCGCTCGGCGAGGAACTGGAGCGGGTAGAACGCGGCCACCACGTCGACCCGCTGAGGGTCGGCGCCGGCGGCGGCGCCGTTGTCGTCGGAGCAGGCGGCGACGCCGCCCAGGGCGAGCAGGGCGGTGGTGGCGGCGGCCAGGGCGCGCGGAGCGGAGCGGATGTTCATGAGGTCAACTGTCCGCGCGTACGACAATCATTGTCAAAAACGCATGCTTGCATGTCAGAGCAGCTTCGCCAGGCCCGCCGTGACCAGCAGGGTGAGCACCAGCAGCCGGATCACCCGGGTCGCCGGCGTCTGCACCGGCCAGGTGGTCACCAGCAGCGCGATCACACCCGCCGCCAGCAGCAGGGTGAGCAGGCCGCCGACCACCCCCGGGGTGAAGAACGCCACGAGCACCAGCACCAGGGTGACCAGGAACACCGTCGTCGGGTTCGCCCGGGCCAGCCGGGCGGCGATCGGCCTCTGCGTACGCTGCATCCCACAGACTCTACGAGGAGGAACCCCGGTGCTGGTGACCAACCGGTTCGTGGTCGACGTCGATGTCGCCGACGACTTCACCGAGCGGGCGCACGCCGCCCTCGCCGCCCTGGCCGCCCGACCCGGTTACCTGCGCGGTCAACTGGTGCGCGCGCTGGACGACCCGCGGCACTGGTGCCTGGTCACCGAGTGGGAGTCCGTCGGCACCTACCGCCGGGCGCTGGGCGGTTTCGACGTCAAGGTCACCGCCGTGCCGCTGCTCGCCGAGTCCGTCGACGAGCCGTCCGCGTACGAGGCGTTGGCCAGCGCCGCCCCCGGCGGCGAGGTGGTGGCGACCCCGAGTGATCGGGCCTCTGCCCCTTACCGCTGAGCCCCGGGGCACTACCCTTTCCCCATGAACGTTCCCGGACCGGCGGCCGGATCGCCGTACCCACCGCTGCCCGGCCCGGACGGCGGCGCGCGACCCCCGGTCGTGCCCGGTCCACCGGCGGAGGTGGGCGTCCCCGCCCCGCCGGTCGGCCCCGGCGTGGCGCCGCCGTTCGCCGCCCCGCCCACGGAGGGCCGCAACACCCGCCTCTGGCTGGGGCTCGGCGCCGGGGCGCTGGCCGCCCTGATCTGCTGCGGCGGTGGCGGCGCGGCCGTGGTCGGTCTCGCCGTGACCGGCGTGCAGGCGGTCGAGGAGCAGGGCCGGGCGGCCTCCGCCGACTACTACGAGGCGCTGGTGCAGCGCCGGTACGGTGCCGCGTACGACCAGCTCTGCGAGTCCGCCCAACGGCGCGAGTCGCGGCGCGACTTCGAACGCCGGGTCGGCGACGAGCCGCAGGTGGCCCAGTTCACCGTCGGTCAGGTGGATACCACCACGCTCACCGTGCCGGTCGACGTCACCTTCGCCGGCGGTGGCCGCGAGCGGCAGCAGGTGACCCTCGAACAGGACCGGCAGACCGGCGGCATGGAGGTCTGCGGGATCAACTGACCCCGCCCCCGGTATTCTGCTGGGCCCGGGACGTCACCGGTCGTACCGTTGTCCCGGACCTGCTCTGTTCATCCCACCCAAGTCCCCGCCGGCCGCCAGCCGGCGTAGGAGGAAACATGCCAGCCGACCGTATCGACGCCGTCGTCAGCCTCGCCAAGCGCCGAGGCTTCGTCTTCCCCTCCAGCGAGATCTACGGAGGCACCCGGTCGGCGTGGGACTACGGTCCGCTCGGCGTGGAGCTGAAGGAGAACGTCCGCCGCCAGTGGTGGAAGACGATGGTGCAGCAGCGCGAGGACGTCGTCGGCCTGGACTCCGCGGTCATCCTGGCCCGCAAGGTCTGGGAGGCCTCCGGCCACATCGCCGAGTTCGTCGACCCGCTCACCGAGTGCCAGTCGTGCCACAAGCGGTTCCGGGCCGACCACCTGGAAGAGGCGTACGAGGCCAAGCACGGTAAGCCGCTGACCTCGCTGTCCGAGCTGAACTGCCCGAACTGCGGCAACAAGGGCACCTTCACCGAGCCGAAGATGTTCAACGGCCTGATGAAGACCTACCTCGGCCCGGTGGAGAGCGAGGAGGGGCTGCACTACCTGCGGCCGGAGACCGCCCAGGGCATCTTCGTGAACTACAACAACGTGGCGACCGCCGCGCGCAAGAAGCCGCCGTTCGGCATCGCGCAGACCGGCAAGTCGTTCCGCAACGAGATCACCCCGGGTAATTTCATCTTCCGCACCCGGGAGTTCGAGCAGATGGAGATGGAGTTCTTCGTCGAGCCGGGCACCGACGAGAAGTGGCACGAGTACTGGCTGGCCGAGCGCTGGAACTGGTACCTCGACCTCGGCCTGTCCGAGGAGAACATGCGCTTCTACGAGCACCCCAAGGAGAAGCTCTCCCACTACTCCAAGCGCACCGTCGACATCGAGTACCGCTTCCGGTTCGGTGGCAGCGAGTTCGCGGAGCTGGAGGGCATCGCCAACCGCACCGACTTCGACCTGTCCACGCACAGCAAGCACTCCGGCGTCGACCTGTCGTACTTCGACCAGACCAAGAACGAGCGCTGGACGCCGTACGTCATCGAGCCGGCCGCCGGCCTCACCCGCGCGGTGCTGGCGTTCCTGCTCGAGGCGTACGACGTCGACGAGGCGCCGAACGCCAAGGGCAAGATGGAGGAGCGCACCGTGATGCGCTTCGACCCGCGGCTGTCCCCGGTGAAGGTGGCGGTGCTGCCGCTGTCCCGCAACGAGGCCCTCTCGCCCAAGGCGAAGGACCTCGCCGCGCAGCTGCGCAAGCGGTGGGTGGTGGAGTTCGACGACTCGCAGGCCATCGGCCGCCGCTACCGTCGCCAGGACGAGATCGGCACCCCGTTCTGCGTGACGGTCGACTTCGACACGCTGGACGACAACGCCGTCACCGTCCGGAACCGGGACACCATGGCCCAGGAGCGGATCTCCCTGGACCAGGTCGAGCGCTACCTGATCGAGCGCCTCCCCGGCTGCTGAGGTGTAAGGAAGGGCCCCTTATTAACGCCTGCGGTATAGGAGGGGCCCCTTCTTAACACCGGGCACCGCGCGCGGCCCGGACGCGCACCCGCGGCACCGCGCCCGGCCCGGACGCGCACCCGCGGCACCGCGCCCGGCCCGGACGCGCACCCGCGGCACCGCGCGCCCGGGTCGCGCGGTGCCCGGTGTCGGCGCCTACGCCGTGGGCGGTGCCTCGCCGGACGCGACCCGTATCCCGATCGCGGCACCGGCACCCCGGCGCGACGCGTACGCGTCCTCCACCGTCCGGCACACCCTCGCCGGATCACGACGCAGCTGAGCCGGCGTGAAGTGCAGGATCAGGGCCCCGTGCCGGCTCAGCTCGTTGTGCCGATCCAGCGTCCGCGCCCAGTCGGCCGGGCTGAGGTGGTACTCCCGCGAGTCCATCTCCAGCGCCACCGCCGCGTCGGGCAGGTAGCCGTCCGGCGTCGGCAGGCGCTCGCCGCGGGCGGTTCGCAGGAGCGGGTTCCAGAGGATCTCCGGCAGCAGGGAACTGCCGGCGAGGCAGTCCCGCAGCTCGGCCTCCGGCGCCGACCGGGTGCCGTCGACCACCTCCGCGAACGCCCTCCGGACGAGGGCGGTCCGACTCCGCCGCGCCCGCCCGATCTCCTCGTCGAGGGTGGCGAGGTCGGTGAAGTTGCCCTGCACGGCCTCGGCGACCACCGCCCGTACCGGACGGAGCTGACGCAGCCCGCGGGCCGCGTCGACCACGGCCCGCGCGGGCGAGCAGACCGCGTACAGCGGCGTCCGCCGGGCCCGCGGATCGAGGGCGAGGGCCCGCGCGACCACCGCGTGACCGGCCGACGCGCGCCGCGCGTGGTGCGGCACGATCAGGTGTACGTCCGCCGTGCGCGGACTCTGCCGGAAGCCGTACCAGAGCAGGGCGGCCAGTCCGGTCACCTGCGCGGCCGCTCCCGCGTAGAGCGCGGCGGAGATCCGTCGCTGCTCGTCGGTGAGGGTGCCGGTGACCAGCGCGTACGTCGCCGGAAGGACCCGTTGCCACAGGCCGCGGCGGGCCTGCCGGTACAGGTACATGTCGTCGTAACCGGCGGCCAGGAGCTGAGCGCGGGTGACGATCTGTTGTTGCCGTTCCACCGTCTCGGCGAACTCGGGTGTCTGCTCACGCATGCGCCGCAGCCTGCGCTTCCGGCGGCCTGGTCGTCCGCCCCGCCCGGCCGGCCTGTGGACAGCGGGCGGGCCTGTGGACAGCCCCTGCGCGGGCGGCGGATGTGATATGCGCCGTGTTAACAGGGGGCCCTTCCTCTGCACGAGGCGTTAAGAAGGGGCCCTTCCTTACACTTGGGCGGTGACTGAGACGACCGCCCCGGCCGCGCGCCCGTTGGCCATCGGGCCGCACCAGGTGTGGCCGCCGGTGGTGCTGGCGCCGATGGCCGGCATCACCAACGTCGGGTTCCGCCAGCTCTGCCGGGAGCAGGGCGGCGGCATCTACGTCTGCGAGATGATCACTACGGTCGCCCTGGTCGAGCGCAACCCGAAGACGCTGCGCATGATCGCCTTCGGTGACGACGAGCGCCCCCGCAGCCTCCAGCTCTACGGCACGGACCCGGAGGTCACCGCCGCCGCGGTGCGGATCGTCGTCGAGAAGGACCTCGCCGACCACATCGACCTCAACTTCGGCTGCCCCGTTCCGAAGGTCACCCGCCGGGGTGGCGGTTCGGCGTTGCCGTGGCGGCGGCGGCTCTTCGCCCGGCTGGTGCGGGCCGCGGTGGACGCCGCGTCGCCTGCCGGGGTGCCGGTCACGGTGAAGATGCGCAAGGGCATCGACGACGACCACCTGACGTACGTCGAGGCCGGGCTGGCCGCCCAGGACGCCGGCGTCGCGGCGGTCGCCCTGCACGGTCGTACGGCGGCCCAGCGCTATTCGGGCACCGCCGACTGGGACGCGATCGCCACCCTGAAGCAGTCGCTGGACGTGCCGGTGCTGGGCAACGGTGACATCTGGGAGGCCGACGACGCGTTGCGGATGGTCGCGTACACCGGCGTCGACGGGGTCGTGGTGGGCCGGGGCTGCCTCGGTCGGCCGTGGCTGTTCGCCGATCTGGAGGCGGCGTTCGACGGCCGGCCGCAGCGGCGGCTGCCCGCCCTCGGCGAGGTCGCCACGACCATGCGCCGGCACGCGGAGCTGTTGGTCGACCAGTTCACCGCGGGCGCCCGGAACCCGGCCCGGGGAGAGCGGGACGGCTGTACCGACTTCCGCAAGCACGTCGCCTGGTACCTGAAGGGCTTCCCGGTCGGCAGCGAACTGCGCCGGTCGCTGGCCATGATCGAGAGTCTGGCCCAGCTCGACGACCTGCTCGGCAAGTTGGACCCGGCGGTGCCGTTCCCGGTGGAGACGCTCGGCCAGCCACGGGGGCGGACCAACTCGCCCGGCAAGGTCTTCCTGCCGGAGGGCTGGCTGGCCAGCCGCGACGACGACACCGTCCCGGA
Organism: Micromonospora endolithica; assembly: GCF_003626595.1. Lineage (GTDB taxonomy): Bacteria > Actinomycetota > Actinomycetes > Mycobacteriales > Micromonosporaceae > Micromonospora > Micromonospora endolithica. The sequence continues at coordinate 98,678 of NZ_RBAK01000009.1, forward strand.
GGGCGCGGAGCTGGACGACTCCGGCGGCTGAGCATTCCGGAGGCACCGAAAGGCCCGGCCCCCATCGGGGGCCGGGCCTTGGTGGTGGTGTGGGTCAGGAGATGTAGCCGCGGGTGGCGATCCAGTCGGCGAGGTTGTCGATGCTCATCCGGTAGGAGGCCTGGTCGGGGTTGGCGGAGTCGGCGATGGTGACGGTTTCGCCGTTGTCGCGGTAGCCGACGACGCTGATGTAGTGCCCGCCTTCGAAGGCGTGGGTGGTGCCGTCGGTGTCGGTGGCGGTGCCGGCGATGTTGGCGACCACGGCGCGGCCGTCGTCGACGGTGCGCACGATGTCGTCGCGGAGCTTGTCGGTCTGCTTGTCGTCGGCGCTGGGGGTGCTGATCTCGGTGGACCGGTAGGCGTTCTTGCCGGTCTCCTTGTTCAGTACGGGGGTGATGTCGTTGACGGAGTTGGTGCCGGCCTCGGTGGTGCCCATGAGCTTGGCCATGCCGTCGACGTCGATGTTCTTGCCCTGCACGGACAGGGCGTTGCGGGCGGCGGCGGGGCCGCAGTAGTAGAAGTTGGGCTGGGCTTCGTAGCGGACGTTCAGTTCCCGCTCACCCTTGCGGTCGGACTGCTGCGCGGCGGTGGCCGGCTTGGCGGTGTGGGTGGGGGCGGCGAAGGCGGTGGCGGGGCCGGCGAGGGCTCCGCCGACGAACGCGGCGCTGGCGGCGGTGAGGGCGGCCTTGCGGAACAGGGTGGTAGCCATGATGGGGGTGCTCCTTCACATCGGGGGTGCGCGACACACGCAAGAAGGGGGGTTCTGCGGTGGCATGCCGCGATGTTTCGGGGGATCCGGCCCGGCGGCGGTGGTGTCCTGCGCGGGTCCGGGGGATGTAACGACCGGGGCCGGGGGGTCATTCCCCGCCGGGGTTCCCGGGGCGGGCCCTGGTGCGTGGCCCGGGGGATGTAACCGCGGGAGGCGGTCGATCATTCCCGCCGGGCCGGGCCCATCTCAGTGAGGCGCTGTGCCGCCCGAGGTGGCGCGGCCTGCCATGTACAACGACCCGACCCCGCCCCGGATTCCACCCCCGGGGTGGCCCCGGCCACCCGACACCCCACCCAAACCGGACCCGCACCCCACCGCGAACAACGAGACCGCCCCTCGACGGCCGCGCCGTCCCGAGGTCTCGCTCCCATCCCGCCCCAGACGAATGGTGCTGATCATGAGGTTGGCGGGCCCGAAACGGACATCTTGCTCCGCTAACCTCATGATCGGCCACGGCCGGGGGCCAGGGCGTGGCCGGGAGCCGGGGGTCAAGACGGAGGGCTGCTGATAGCGGGAGCGTGCCGGACCGGACATCCCGCCGTAGGCGAGGACCAGCACCCGGGCCGGGGCGGACCCGACGCCCGGCGCTCGGCGAACCGGACAACCAACCCGAGACGGACTATCCGCAACCGGATGTCCGGCGAAGGCCGGCCCGGCCCCCCGCCCGAGGTCCCCGACCCAGCGTCCGGACGGGCCGGTCCCGCTCCCGGTCGAGATCATCTGCTCCACCCCGGTTCACTGAAGTCGGGGTGTCGGCGGTGCCTGAAAGCCCTACTTCACTGCAATCGAGGGAGATCGCCGCCTGCCCCGCCGGCCCGCCCTGGAGCCCTGGTGACGGAGAGGCGACGGACAAAGGCGACGGCCCGGTGGCTGCTGCCACCGGGCCGTCGCCTTTCGTGCTGTTGCCCTACTCGTCCGCGCCCGCGGCAGCAGTGCCGCCCAGGTCGGCGGGGACGGCGTCCGGCACGTCGACCGGCTTGTCGGCACCCCGGAAGACGAGCTTGGACTTGTCGATGTCGTTCGGGTCGCCCTCGCAGTCCACCACCACGATCTGACCCGGGGTCAGCTCGTTGAAGAGGATCCGCTCGGACAGGTTGTCCTCGATGTCGCGCTGGATCGTGCGACGCAGCGGACGCGCACCGAGCACCGGGTCGAAGCCCTTCAGCGCCAGGTACTTCTTGGCGTTGTCGGTCAGCTCCAGGCCCATGTCCTTGTTGCGCAGCTGGGTCTCGATCCGCTGGATCATGATGTCGACGATCGAGAGGATCTCGTTCTGACGCAGCTGGTGGAAGACGATGGTGTCGTCGATCCGGTTCAGGAACTCAGGGCGGAAGTGCTGCTTGAGCTCGTCGTTGACCTTCTGCTTCATCCGGTCGTAGTTGGACTCGGAGTCCTCCGACGCCTGGAAGCCCAGCGACACCGCCTTGGCCACGTCGCGCGTGCCGAGGTTGGTGGTCAGGATGATGACCGTGTTCTTGAAGTCCACGATCCGGCCCTGACCGTCGGTGAGCCGACCGTCCTCCAGGATCTGGAGCAGCGTGTTGAACACGTCCGGGTGGGCCTTCTCGATCTCGTCGAAGAGGACCACCGAGAACGGACGACGCCGCACCTTCTCGGTGAGCTGGCCACCCTCGTCGTAGCCGACGTAGCCGGGAGGGGCACCCACCAGCCGGGAGACCGTGTAGCGGTCGTGGAACTCGGACATGTCGAGCTGGATGAGGGCGTCCTCGGAGCCGAAGAGGAACTCGGCGAGCGCCTTGGACAGCTCGGTCTTACCGACACCGGACGGGCCGGCGAAGATGAACGAGCCGGACGGGCGCTTCGGGTCCTTCAGGCCGGCCCGGGTACGCCGGATCGCCTTCGAGACCGCCTTGACCGCGTCCTCCTGGCCGATGACGCGCTTGTGCAGCTCGTCCTCCATGCGCAGCAGGCGCGAGGTCTCCTCCTCGGTCAGCTTGTAGACCGGGATGCCGGTCCAGTTGCCGAGCACCTCGGCGATCTGCTCGTCGTCCACCTCGCTGACGACGTCCAGGTCACCGGCCTTCCACTCCTTCTCGCGCTGCGCCTTCTGGCCGAGGAGCTGCTTCTCCTTGTCGCGCAGCTGCGCGGCCCGCTCGAAGTCCTGCGCGTCGATCGCGGACTCCTTGTCCTTACGGACCTGGGCGATGCGCTCGTCGAAGTCACGCAGGTCCGGCGGCGCGGTCATCCGACGGATGCGCATCCGGGCACCGGCCTCGTCGATCAGGTCGATCGCCTTGTCCGGCAGGAAGCGGTCGGAGATGTACCGGTCGGCCAGGGTGGCGGCAGCCACGAGTGCCGCGTCGGTGATGCTGACGCGGTGGTGCGCCTCGTAGCGGTCCCGCAGGCCCTTGAGGATCTCGATGGTGTGGGCCAGCGACGGCTCACCCACCTGGATCGGCTGGAAACGACGCTCCAGCGCGGCGTCCTTCTCCAGGTGCTTGCGGTATTCGTCGAGCGTGGTCGCGCCGATGGTCTGCAGCTCACCACGGGCCAGCATCGGCTTCAGGATGCTCGCCGCGTCGATCGCGCCCTCGGCGGCACCCGCGCCCACCAGGGTGTGGATCTCGTCGATGAACAGGATGATGTCGCCCCGGGTGCGGATCTCCTTGAGCACCTTCTTGAGGCGCTCCTCGAAGTCACCGCGGTAGCGGGAACCGGCCACCAGCGCGCCGAGGTCGAGCGTGTAGAGCTGCTTGTCCTTGAGGGTCTCGGGCACCTCGCCCTTGATGATCTTCTGGGACAGGCCCTCCACCACGGCGGTCTTGCCGACGCCGGGCTCACCGATCAGGACCGGGTTGTTCTTGGTCCGGCGGGAGAGCACCTGCATGACCCGCTCGATTTCCTTCTCGCGCCCGATGACCGGGTCGAGCTTGCCCTCGCGGGCGGCCTGGGTCAGGTTCCGGCCGAACTGGTCCAGCACGAGGCTGGTCGACGGCGCGGCCTCGCCCGGCGCGGCACCCGCGGCGGCGGGCTCCTTGCCCTGGTAGCCGGAGAGCAGCTGGATCACCTGCTGGCGGACCCGGTTGAGGTCGGCGCCGAGCTTGACCAGCACCTGGGCGGCGACGCCCTCACCCTCACGGATCAGGCCGAGCAGGATGTGCTCGGTGCCGATGTAGTTGTGGCCGAGCTGCAGCGCCTCGCGCAGGGACAGCTCGAGCACCTTCTTGGCCCGCGGCGTGAACGGGATGTGCCCGCTCGGCGCCTGCTGGCCCTGGCCGATGATCTCCTCGACCTGCTGACGCACGCCCTCCAGGGAGATGCCGAGGCTCTCCAGAGCCTTGGCGGCGACGCCCTCACCCTCGTGGATGAGGCCCAGCAGGATGTGCTCCGTACCGATGTAGTTGTGGTTGAGCATCCGGGCCTCTTCTTGGGCCAGGACGACAACCCGTCGCGCTCGGTCGGTGAACCGCTCGAACATGCCCTCGTGCTCCTCACGTGCCGTGCGCACTCGATCTTGATGGTCAAGAAGTCGTGGCGGGGCCGGTGCGCGGACGTCCGGGACGGGCGTCCGTGCCTCCTTACTCTATCGCTGCGGACCGACTCCGCTGAGGTCGTGTGTCCCCGTCAGATGCCGCGTACGCGCCGTTTTGCACAACCGTCCGCGCTCAGAGGCTGTTCCGGTAGCCCCTCCGCTACGCGCAGAGCGAAATTCGGGCGGCCGGCGGAAGCCGGTGCACCCGGCGGACGGGCGTCACGTCGGCCCGGACCAGCCCCGGCGGGCCCTGTCCACAGGCTGTGGACAGACTCTCCACCGCCTGTGGACAACGTACGCCGGCACCCGGTTCTTCCCGGTCGTCCGACCGACCGGGGTGGGGATACGGCGACGCCGGCCCGGAGTCCCGCTCCGGCCCGGCGTCGTGTCGCCCGTCGTCCATCCCCTCCGGGAGGGTTAGTGACCGGCCTTCGAGTGGTACTCGTCGACGATCTCCTGCGGGATCCGGCCCCGGTCGGAGATGTCCTTGCCGGCCTTCTTGGCCCACTCCCGGATCGCCTTGTTCTGCTCCCGATCTGCGGTGGCACCGCCCCGACCACGGGCGGCCCGTCCGCCGACCACCACGCCACCCCGGCCGACCTTCGTGCCGTGGGCCACGTACTGAGCGAATACGTCCCGCAATTTCGCGGCGTTGGCGCTCGACAGGTCGATCTCGTACTGAACGCCGTCCAGGGCGAACTTGACGGTCTCGTCAGCGTCCCCGCCGTCCAGGTCATCGACCAGCTTATGAATGATTTGCTTGGCCACGTCCCACATTCCTTTCGAGCAGGGTTGATCCTGCGAACTTCGCAAGAACGATAACCTGCCCGATGCTTGCCGCGTCAATAGGACGGGGTAACGACCCGGTGCCGACTACTCCGGGCGGACCAGCGGGAAGAGGATCGTTTCCCGAATTCCCAGGCCGGTCAGCGCCATCAGGAGCCGGTCGATTCCCATTCCCATACCGCCGGCCGGCGGCATTCCGTACTCCATCGCCCGGAGAAAGTCCTCGTCCAGCCGCATGGCCTCGTCGTCGCCGCGGGCGGCGAGCTGCGCCTGGGCCAGCAGCCGCTCGCGCTGCACCACCGGGTCCACCAGCTCGGAGTACGCGGTGCCGAGCTCGAACCCCAGCACGTACAGGTCCCACTTCTCGGCCAGCCCCGGCTCGCTGCGGTGCGCCCTGGTCAGCGGGCTGGTCTCCTCCGGGTAGTCGCGCACGAAGGTGGGCTCGACCAGTCCCGGGACGACGAGTTCCTCGAACAGTTCCTCGGCCAGCTTGCCCGGCCCCCACTTCGGGTCGACCGACAATCCGACCTTGTCCGCGTACTCGACCAGGCGGGCGCGCTCGGTGCGGACGGTGACCTCCTCGCCGAGCGCCTCGGAAAGCGACCCGAAGAGAGTGATCGACCGCCACTCGCCGCCCAGGTCGAACTCCCGCCCGTCGGCGTGCGTCACCACGGTGGAGCCGGCCACCGCGACCGCCGCCCGCTGGACGAGATTTCGGGTCAGCTCGGCCATCGTGTCGTAGTCGCCGTAAGCCTGGTAGGTCTCCAGCATCGCGAACTCGGGCGAGTGCGAAGAGTCGATGCCCTCATTACGGAAGTTGCGGTTGATCTCGAAGACCCGGTCGACGCCGCCGACCACGGCGCGCTTGAGAAACAGTTCCGGTGCGATTCGGAGATACAGATCCGTGCTGAGCGCATTGCTGTGGGTCACGAATGGCCGCGCGGTCGCCCCACCGTGCAGCAACTGGAGCATCGGGGTTTCCACCTCGATGAAGTCCTGCCCGTGCAGGGTCTCCCGCAGGCTGCGGACGACGGCGGCGCGGGTGCGTACCATCTGCCGGGCCTGCGGACGGACGACCAGATCCACGTAGCGCTGCCGGACCCGGGCCTCCTCGCTCAGCGGCTTGTGCGCCACCGGCAGCGGTCGCAGCGCCTTGGCGGTGACCGCCCACTCGTCGGCCAGCACGGACAACTCGCCCCGCCGGCTGGTGATCACCTCGCCGGTCACCCCGACGTGGTCACCGAGATCGACCAGGCGCTTCCAGTCCTCCAGCCGCTCCGCGCCGACCCGGTCCAGGGACAGCATCGCCTGGAGTTCGGTGCCGTCGCCGTCGCGCAGGGTCGCGAAGCAGAGCTTGCCGGTGTTCCGTACGAAGATCACCCGACCGGTGGTCGACACCCGGTCGCCGGTGGCGGTGTCGGTCGGCAACTCCGCGTACCTCGCCCTGATCTCGGCGAGGGTGTGGGTGCGGGGGTAGCCGACCGGGTAGGGCTCGGCACCCTCGGCGAGCATCCGGTCCCGCTTCTCCCGGCGGACCTTCATCTGCTCGGGAAGGTCGTCGGCGGGGTCCACTGGCACGGGGGTCTGCTCGGTCACGGCACGCTTCCTCGTCGGGAGTCATCGGGCGGGTTCAGGCACCGAGCGTACTCAAGGGCCGAGGCGGTCGTTACGGGATAACCTGCCCGCCATGACCGACCCCACTCAGGCGCTCTCGTTCGGCGCCGCCGCGGCGCACTACGACCGCTTCCGCCCGCGCTACCCGCAGGACGCGCTGCGCTGGGCGCTCCAGGGTCTCGACGTACCCGCCCAGGTCGTCGACCTGGGGGCCGGCACGGGCATCCTCACCCGCGGGGTACGCGACCTGGGCCACGAGGTGACGCCGGTCGAGCCGGACGCGGACATGCGGGCCCAGCTCACGGCAGCCACGCCGGGCGCGACCGCCCGGGACGGCAGCGCGGAGTCGATGCCGCTGCCCGACGGGTACGCCGACGCGGTGCTGGTCGGTCAGGCGTACCACTGGTTCGACCGGGAGCGGGCACACCCGGAGATCGCCCGCGTGCTGCGGGCAGGCGGGGTGTTCGCGCCGGTGTGGAACCTGCGCGACGACCGGGTCGGCTGGGTGAACGAGATGAACCGGGTCGCCGAGATCGGCGGCACGGTCGACGGCCTGCTGGCGGACGTCACCGACTTCGGCCCGCGCCTCACCGCGCCCGAGTGGGCCGAGTTCGCCCACACCACCACGCTGACCCCGGACGACCTGGTGGGGATGGTGGCTACCCGCTCGTACCACCTCACCGCGACCCCGCAGCGGCGACGCGAAATCGACCGGGAGCTGCGCCACCTGCTCGACACCCATCCCGACCTCGCCGGGCGGAAGACGATCGCGCTGCCCTACCGCACGCTGGTGTTCCGAGCGCGACGACGTTGAGCGTCGCGGGCGCTTGGCGGCGTGCGCACGGTGTTAAGAAGGGGCCCTTCCTCTACCTGAGACGTTAAGAAGGGGCCCTTCCCTACCTGTTGCGGTCGTAGACCATCCGGAGGCCGATCAGGGTGATCATCGGCTCGTGATGGGTGACCGTCCGGCACTCGTTGATCACCAGGGAGGCGAGCCCGCCGGTGGCGATGACCGCCTTCACCTCGCCCAGCTCGTCGGCCATCCGCTCGACGATCCGGTCCACCTGGCCGGCGAAGCCGAAGTACAGGCCGGACTGGAGGCACTCCACGGTGTTCTTGCCGATCACCGACCGGGGCTTGGTCGCCTCCACCTTGCGCAGCTGGGCGGCGCGGGCGGCGAGCGCGTCGAAGGAGATCTCGATGCCCGGGGCGAAGGCCCCGCCGAGGAACTCACCCCGCCCGCTGATCACGTCGAAGTTGGTGGTGGTGCCGAAGTCGACCACGATCGACGGGCCGCCGTAGAGGGTGTACGCGGCGAGGGTGTTGACCACCCGGTCCGCGCCGACCTCCTTCGGGTTGTCGATGGCGAGCTGCACGCCGGTCCGCACGCCGGGCTCGACGATCACGCTCGGCAGGTCGGCGTAGTAGCGGGTCAGCATGGTCCGTAACGAGCGCAGCGCCGCCGGCACGGTGGAGCAGGCGGCCACCCCGGTGATCTCCACGTTGTCCCCGGCGAGCAGGCCACGGAACATCAGGCCGAGCTCGTCCGCCGTCGACCGGGCATCGGTCTTGATCCGCCAGGAGTGCACCAGCTTGTCGCCGTCGAAGGTCGCCAGCACGGTGTTGGTGTTTCCGATGTCGATGCAGAGCAGCACGGACGCAGCCTAGACAACGGCCGGACGGGCCGGCGCGATCCGGGTCCGGCCAGGCCGGCGCGGGACGGTCATCCGGTACGCAGATCCAGCGCGATGTCCAGGATCGGCGAGGAGTGCGTCAGTGCGCCGACCGAGATGAAGTCGACACCCGTCGCGCCGTACTCGGCCGCCACCGCCAGGGTCAGCCCCCCGGTGGCCTCCAGCTCGGCCCGGTCCCCCACCGTGGCGACCACCTCGCGCAGCTGGGCCGGGGTCATGTTGTCCAGCAACAGGAACTCCGCGCCCGCCTCGACCGCCTCCGCCGCCTCGGCGACCGTGTCCACCTCCACCTGCACCGGCACGTCGGGGAAGGTCTCCCGGACCCGCCGGAACGCCGCCGTGATCCCCCCGGCCGCGAACTTGTGGTTGTCCTTGATCATCGCGACGTCGTGCAGGCCCATCCGCTTGTTCGTGCCGCCACCGGCGCGCACCGCGTACTTCTCCAGGGCGCGCAGACCCGGCGTGGTCTTCCGGGTGTCCAGCACCATCGCCTTCGTACCGGCCAACGCGTCGGCCCAGGCCCGCGTGTGGGTGGCCACCCCGGACATCCGGCAGAGCAGGTTGAGCGCGGTCCGCTCGGCGGTGAGCAGCAGCCGGGTCGGGCCGGTCACCGTGGCCAGCACGTCACCGCGCGCCACCCGCGCGCCGTCGTGCGCCACGACCGACACCTCGACCGTACGGTCCGACCCGGTCACCTCCCCCACCAGCTCGAACACGGCGGCGGCCACGGCCAGCCCGGCGACCACCCCGTCGGCGCGGGCCACCACGTCGGCGGTGTCCGTCTGCTCGTACGGGATGGTGGCGACGCTGGTCACGTCCCGGAAGTCCGGCCCCAGATCCTCGACGAGCGCGTTCTCGACCACCCGCCGCACCTGCGCCGGATCCAGGCCGGCCTGCCGCAGCGCCCGCTCGGTCGCCTCCGTCATGAGGTGCCCTCCCACTCCTGCGTCAACCCGCCTCCCGCCCCGATCGCGCCGACCAGGTGGCCCCGCCACCGCTCGTCGGCCGTCGGGAAGTCCTCCCGCCAGTGGCAGCCCCGCGTCTCCCGGCGGGCGGAGGCGGCCGCGACCAGCGTCGACGCCACGGTCACCAGGTTCGTCGCCTCCCAGTCGGCGGTCCGGGGCGTACCCCGCCCGGCACCGACCTCGCCCAGCGTGACGGCCGTCGCGGCCAGCGTCTCCGCCGACCGCAGCACCCCGGCGCCGCGGGTCATCGCGCGTTGCAGCGCGGGGGTCGCCGCCGCCGGCACCACCCAGCCGGCGCCACCCACCCAGGCGCCGGTCTCCGCCGGTCGGGCCTGCTCGGGGAGGCCGGCGGCGATGTCGTCGGCGATCCGGCGGGAGAAGACCAGACCCTCCAGCAGCGAGTTGCTGGCCAGCCGGTTCGCGCCGTGCACCCCGGTGCAGGCGACCTCGCCGCAGGCGTACAGGCCGGGGATGGACGTGCGACCGCGCAGGTCGGTGCGGACGCCGCCGGAGGCGTAGTGGGCGGCCGGGGCGACCGGGATCAGGTCGGTCGCCGGGTCCACCCCGATCGCCAGGCAGGAGGCGACGATGGTGGGGAAGCGCCGGGCCAGGTAGTCGCCGCCCAGGTGCCGGGCGTCGAGGAAGACGTGGTCGGCACCGGTGGCCAGCAGTACCCGGTGGATGCCCTTGGCCACCACGTCCCGGGGAGCCAGCTCGGCCAGTTCGTGCTGCCCGACCATGAACCGCTTGCCGTCACCGTCGACAAGGTGCGCGCCCTCGCCGCGCAGCGCCTCGGAGACCAGCGGCTGCTGGGCGTGGCCCGTACCGGCCACCCGGGCGTGCTCCGGCACGATCAGCGCGGTCGGGTGGAACTGGACGAACTCCACGTCGGTGACGTCCGCGCCGGCCCGCAGCGCCAGCGCCACCCCGTCGCCGGTGGAGACCGCCGGGTTCGTGGTGGCCGCGAAGACCTGCCCCAGGCCACCGGTGGCCAGCACCACCGCCCGGCCCAGGATCGCGCCGACGCCGTCCTCGCTGCCCTCGCCGAGCACGTGCAGGGTGATCCCGCAGGCGGGGCCGAGACCGTCCGGACCGTCCCCGGGCGCCCGCAGCAGGTCCAGCACCAGCGCGTGCTCGACCAGCCGGATCCACGGGTCGCGGCGGACCGCGGCGTGCAGGGCCCGCTGCACCTCCGCCCCGGTCGCGTCACCGCCGGCGTGCACGATCCGGTCGGCCCGGTGCCCACCCTCCCGGGTCAGCATCAACGACCCGTCCGGGTTGCGGTCGAACTCGGCACCGATCCGCATCAGCTCGCGCAGCCGCGTGGGCCCCTCCTCGACCAGCACCCGTACGGCCGCCGGGTCGCAGAGCCCCACCCCGGCGACCTCGGTGTCCGAGGCGTGCGCCGCCGGGGTGTCGTGCGGGTCGAGCACGGCGGCGATGCCGCCCTGCGCCCACCGGGTCGAGCCCTCGTCCATGTCGACCTTCGTGACCACGGTGACGTGCAGGCCCGCCTCCCGCAGGTGCAGCGCGGCGGTGAGCCCGGCCACCCCGGAGCCGACCACGATCACGTCGGTGGTCTCCACCCAGCCGGGCGCGGGCGCGGCCAGCAGACGGGGCAGGGTCGGCAGGTCGGCGGTCGGTCGGTCCATCCCCACAGTCAACCCGAAGCATCCTCGGCCGGGGCGCGGGGGGCGGGACGAGTGGTTTCGGCTACGCCGTGCCGTGCCGTCACCGGCCGGCCGGCGGTCCGGTGCTCCGGTCAGCGGGTGCGGGCCGGGAAACCGGCGGGGCCGACGCCCTTCAGCGAGCCGGTCACCGTCCGGTCGCTGAGCCGCAGGTAGCACCGCACGCCCCGGTCGCCGACCCGCCAGCGGCCGGCGCCCGGCGGGCGGACCACCACCGCGCTGCGCAGGCGCAGTGTCGGGTCGTCGGGCACGCCGACGTAGCGGCCGATCGCGGTGCGGCAGCCGTCGTAGAGGGGGGCCCAGTCGGCGCTCTTCGTCGGGTACCGGCCGTCGGGCGCCCGCCACACCCCGACGAACTCGGCGTCGTGACGGGCGGCGCAGTCCGTCGGGACCAGCGTCAGGGACCCGGCGGTACGCCCGCCCCGGGACTGCTGACAGGAGAGTCGCAGCGGGGAGGCGCGCTTCAACACGTCCCGCAGGCTGCCGGTACGGGCGACCACCTTCGCGCCGACCTCGACCGTGTCCACCTCGCTCAGGTCACACCGGAACCAGCGCGAGCCGGCCGTCCAGCCGAGCGCCGTGGGGATCGCGACGGCCAGGCGGAGTCGTCCCGCCCGCCAGTCGTCTCCGACGTAACCGGTGGCCCGGGTGTCGCACTCGGCGAACGCCCCGCGCAACTCCGTCGACCCGCTCGGCGGTGGAGCCGGTCGGGCGGCCGGGAAGGAGCCCACGTGCACCGTCTCCACCCGGTGCGGGACACCACAGTCCACCGGCGTGTACGCGGGCAACGCCACCGTCTCGGTGAAGTCGGCCTCCTGACAGACCCCGGCGGCGGGGGTGAACGGACCGGGCGCGGGCAGGGCCGCCCAGTCGTCGGTCAGGTCGCCGTCGACCCCGCCGGCGGTGCCGCATCCGGTGACCAACGCCGCCACGGCCACCACCGCGACCACGGCTCTGAACGCACGGCGCATCGCGGCCTCCCCCAGCCGACGACCGTCGATCCCGACGGCACGCCCAGGGTAACCGGAAATGACCTTCCGGTGACAGACCGCACCCGCCCCTCATCGAGAGGAGTCTCGGCGGCGCGGGTCAGGCGGGGAGGGCGGCCAGGGGGTTGGGGATCGGGTTGCCGGCGGTGCCGGGGGCTGCGGTGGACGGGTCGGCGCCCAGGTCCACGACCCGGTTGTCCGCGTCCACGTGCACCACCCTCGGGCGGTACGCGCGGGCCTCGGCGTCGTCGAACTGGCCGTACGAGATGAGGATGACCAGGTCACCGGGGTGCACCAAATGCGCGGCGGCACCGTTGATGCCGATCACGCCGCTACCCCGCTCGCCCGGGATCACGTACGTCTCCAGCCGGGCGCCGTTGGTGATGTCCACGATCGCCACCTGCTCGCCCGGGAGCAGGTCGGCCGCGTCGAGCAGGTCCTCGTCCACGGTCACCGAGCCGACGTAGTGCAGGTCGGCCTGCGTCACCGTGGCCCGGTGGATCTTCGACTTGAGCATGGTCCGGAACATCGGAACGCCTTTCGCGGGTGGTGGTGGTCAGGGACGCGGCGCGAGGTGAACGGCGGCGTTGTCGATCAACCGGGTGTCGCCGACCCAGGCGGCCACGAGCAGGCGCGCCGGCCCGGTGACCGGACCCGGTTCCAGATCCGGATCGGTCAGCACCAGGTAGTCGAGCCGGGTGCCCGGCGTACCGGTGCCGAAGGCGGCGTGCGCGGCGGCCAGCACCGCCCCCGCGTCCGCGCCCGCCGCGGCGGCCTCGGCGCCGCCCCGCAGCGCGGCCGACAGGCGTAGCGCGGCCTGCCGCCCGGCCGGGGACAGGTAGCGGTTACGGCTGGACAGCGCCAGGCCGTCCGGCTCCCGAACGGTCGGCACACCGACGATCTCCACCGGCACGTCCAGATCCCGGACCATCCGCCGGACCAGGGTGAGCTGCTGGTAGTCCTTCTCGCCGAAGAACGCCAAGTCGGGCCGGGTGAGTTGGAGCAGCTTCAGCACCACGGTGAGCACCCCGTGGAAGAAGCCGGGACGGCTCAGCCCCTCCAGGTCCTCGCCGAGCTGGCCGGGGTTGACCCGGACCTGGGGCTGGCCATCCGGGTACATGTCGGTCACCGAGGGCGCGAACACCAGGTCCGCGCCGGCCCGCCGGCAGATCTCCAGATCGGCGTCGAGGGTACGCGGATAGCGGTCGAAGTCCTCGTTCGGCCCGAACTGCAAGGGGTTCACGAAGACCGTCACCAGCACGTGGTCGGCCCGTTCCCGGGCCGCCCGCAGCAACGTCTCGTGTCCGGAGTGCAGCGCGCCCATGGTCATCACCACCCCGACGGTGCCCTTGAGCCCGTCCCGGGCAGCGGCCAGTTCCGCGCGGGTGTGCACCAGATCCGTCATGCGGCAACCTCCCGGGAACTGCCCGCCAGCACGCCGAGCAACGACTCGGCGTCCACCGGGCGCAGCCGGCCGGCCGCGATGGCCCGGTCGGCGGTACGCCGGGCCAGGGCCAGGTACGGGGCGACGGACTCCGGCGCGACCTCGCCCAGCCGGGCCAGGTGCCGCTCCACCGTGCCCGCGTCACCCCGGGACACCGGTCCGGTCAGCGCGTCGTCGCCGAGCCGCAGCGCGTTCTCCAGGGCGGCCCGCAGCAGCGGGGCGAGCACCTTCTCCGGCTGCCCCACCCCGGCGTCGCGCAGCCGGTCGGCCGCCTCGTTGACCAGGGTCACCAGGTGGTTGGCGCCGTGCGCCAGCGCGGCGTGGTACAGCGGCCGGTCCGTCTCGGCGACCCACTCCGGCACCCCGCCCAGGTCGGCTACCAGCCGGGCCGCCAGTGGGCGCAGCTCCGCCGGGGCGGTCACCCCGTACGAGATGCCGGCCAGGCGGGGCAGGTCGTCCGGCGTACCGGTGAAGGTCATCGCCGGGTGCAGGGCCAGCGGGCGGGCGCCGACCTCGGCGGCGGGCGCCAGTACGGCCAACCCGTGCGCGCCGGAGGTGTGCGCGACCACCTGGCCGGGGCGCAGCGCACCGCTGCCGGCCAGGCCGGCCACCACGCCGGCGAGGGCGTCGTCCGGTACCGCGACGATCAGCAGGTCGGCGCAGCGGGCGACGCCGGTGGCCGAGCGGCGCGCGACACCGGGAAGCAGGAGCGCCAGCCGGGCGCGGGAGGCACCGGAGACCGCGGCGGCGGCGACCACCCGGTGACCGGCGGCGGCGAGCGCGGCGCCCAGGACGGCACCGACCCGGCCGGCGCCGATCACGCCGACGGTCAGGTCACGGGGAAGCGCGGCGTCGGCCGGCCGTACGGCGGGCCCGGGACGCGGGCGCGGCGATGCGCTCATGGGTCACGATCCAGTCCTCGAGAAGGGGTACCGGTCGATCGCAAGTATGCGCCGGGGCATCGGAGTCGAAACAAGAAGGTGTGAAAACCTTCACCAATGGGGTCGGGTCGGCGTTAACAAGGGACCCCTGCTCTACCGGAGGCGTTAAGCGGGGGCCCTTCCTTGCACCCGTAGGGTCGGCGGGGTGAACCCGATGCGCTGGCGGGACGCGATGGAGGTCGCGCTCTACGGTCCGGACGGCTTCTTCGTCGCCGGCTCCGGTCCCGCCTCCCACTTCCGCACCAGCGTGCACGCCGCGCCGTCGTTCGCCACCGCGCTGGACCGGTTGCTCACCTCGGTCGACGAAGCCCTCGGTCACCCGGCCCGGCTGGACGTGGTGGACGTCGGGGCCGGTCGCGGGGAGCTGCTCGTCGCACTGCGCGGGGCAACGGACCCCTCGGTGGCCCGGCGGGTACGCCTCACCGCCGTCGAACGCGCCCCACGTCCACCGGGCCTGCCCACCGAGATCGAGTGGGTGCACGAGATCCCCGACAGGATCGTGGGGCTGCTGGTCGCCACCGAATGGCTGGACAACGTCCCCCTGGACGTCGCCGTGCGGGCCGAGGACGGCTGGCGATATCTGGAGGTGGACCCGGCCGGCAGGGAGTCGGTGGGCGAACCGCTCGACCCTGCCGACGCCGCCTGGCGGGAGACCTGGTGGCCCACCGGGGAGCGGGTGGAGATCGGACGGGCGCGGGACGAGGCGTGGGCGGACGCTCTTCGCCACGTCGACCGGGGACTGGCGTTGGCGGTGGACTACGGGCACCTGCGGGACGGGCGGCCGGTCGACGGGACGCTGACCGGGTACCGGACGGGGCGGCAGGTGCCGCCGGTACCCGACGGGTCGTGCGACGTCACCGCGCACGTCGCCATGGACTCCGTCGCCTCCGCCGGTGAGCGGGTGGCCCGGTGCGCGTACGCCCTGGGGTCGCAGCGGGAGGCGCTGCGGGCGCTCGGGGCCGACGGCGGGCGACCGGCGCTGAGCCTGGCCGGTCGGGACCCGGCGGGGTACCTGCGGGCGCTGGCCGCCGCGTCGGCGGTGGCCGAGCTGACCGACCCGGCCGGCCTGGGCGGGCACTGGTGGCTCCGGCAGCCGGTCGGCGTCGCCCTCGGACCACTCGTGGCACGATGACGGGCATGACCACCGACGCCGACCTCCGCGAGCTGACCGTCGGCACCGGCGCGGGCGGGGAACAGCTCGGCGCCGACATGGTGCTCAACATCGGCCCGCAGCACCCGTCCACCCACGGTGTGCTCCGGTTGAAGCTGGTGCTCGACGGCGAGCGGGTGGTGGCCGCCGAGCCGATCGTCGGCTACATGCACCGGGGCGCGGAGAAGCTGTTCGAGGTACGCGACTACCGGCAGATCATCGTGCTGGCCAACCGGCACGACTGGCTCTCGGCGTTCTCCAACGAGCTGGGCGTGGTGCTCGCGGTGGAACGGCTGATGGGCATGGAGGTGCCGGAGCGGGCCACCTGGCTGCGGATGGCCCTCGCCGAGTTGAACCGGGTGCTCAACCACCTGATGTTCCTCGGCTCGTACCCGCTGGAGATCGGCGCGATCACCCCGGTCTTCTACGCGTTCCGCGAGCGGGAGACCATCCAGGCCGTCATGGAGGAGGTCTCCGGCGGCCGGATCCACTACATGTTCAACCGGGTGGGCGGCCTCAAGGAGGAGGTGCCGGCCGGCTGGACCGGGCGGGCCCGCACCGCCATCGCCGAGGTCCGCCGGCGGCTGCCCGACCTGGACAACCTGATCCGGCGCAACGAGATCTTCCTGGCCCGCACCGTCGGCGTCGGCGTGCTGTCCGCCGCCGACGCCGCCGCGTTCGGCGCCTCCGGCCCGGTCGCCCGCGCCTCCGGGCTCGACCTGGACCTGCGCCGCGACGAGCCCTACCTGGCGTACGACCAGCTCGACGTGCCGGTGGTGACCAGGACCGCCGGGGACTGCCACGCCCGCTTCGAGGTGCTGCTCGACCAGGTGTACGCGTCGCTCGACCTCGCCGAGCAGTGCCTGGACCGGGTGGACCGGCTGACCGGGCCGATCAACACGCGGTTGCCGAAGGTGCTCAAGGCCCCCGAGGGCCACACGTACGCCTGGACCGAGAACCCGCTCGGCATCAACGGCTACTACCTGGTGTCCCGGGGCGAGAAGACGCCGTGGCGGTTGAAGCTGCGCACCGCGTCGTACGCCAACGTGCAGGCCCTCGCCACCCTGCTCCCCGGCTGCCTGGTCCCGGACCTGATCGCGATCCTCGGCTCGATGTTCTTCGTCGTCGGCGACATCGACAAGTAGGTCAGCGCCAGTTCGTCGGGCGTCCGCCGGCGCGGGGGACGTCGCCCTGCGGCGGGTACCCGTAGTCCTCGTACCGGTGGCCGTACCGCTCCGGCTCGGGGGTCGGCTCCGGCTCCGCCCGGCGTTGCCGCGGGGGGCGCCAGTCGTCGGGAACCGGGACACCACCGACCGGCAGCGCCGGTCGGTCCTCCGGCGCCGACCAGCCGTCCCGTCGCTGCGCGTCGCCCCGGCCGTGGGCGGGACGATCGGCGACCCGGCGCGGCTCGTCCCGCCGTACCGCCGCCCAGCGGTCCGCCATCCGGTACTCGGTGCCGGTCCCGTCGGCGTGCACCTCGGCCCGGCGCTCGCCCACCCGCAGCTCGTGTCCTCGGTCGTCCTCCCGCATCGACGCCCAGCGGTCCCCGGTGCGCAACCGCGACCAGTAGTCACCGCTGTCCGCGTCGTCGTCCGACTCGGGCCCGCCGGAACGGTCGTGCTGTTCCGCGGCCCCGTCCCAGGGCCGATCGTCGGCGTGGTCACCGGTCCAGGACTGATCGTCCGCGCCGTCGGCGTAGGGATGGTCGTGACGCGATCCGCGGTCCTCCCACCGCCCGCCGGACCAGTCGTGCTCCGGCCGGTCCCGGTCGGCGGGGCGGTCGCCGCGCGACCGTACGCCGGCGTCCGCCTGCCCGGCCCAGGCCTGCTCGTCGCGGTGGCCCGCTCCGGCCGGTCCGCCCCACCGGGGCTCGTCGCGGTCACCCGGTCCGGCCCACGGGCGGTCGTCATGCTCGTGGTGACCGGCCCAGGGGCGGTCGCCACGGTCGTCGTGACCGCTCCACGGGCGATCGGCGGGTTGGGGGTGGACGGACCGGGGACGGTCGTCCGGCGCTCCGGCACCGGCCCACGGCCGGTCCTCCGCCGGTGGTGTCCAGCGGCCGGTGTGCCCGCCGTAGCGGTTGCCCTCGCCGCCGTCCACGACGGTGTGCCGGGTGGTCACGTGCACCGTCTCGGTGTGCCGGACCACGCCCAGCGGTCGGGGGGCAGGAGGGCCGTCGTGGGCTGCCGGCCAAGCCCCGTACACCCCGGCCGAGCCGGCTGCCGGTCGGTCGCCGTCGTGCGCGCCGGCACCGGGGCGGCCGGTGCCGTAACCGGCGACCGGGGGCTCGACGCCGTACCCGGCGGCGGAGGGCTCGACGCCGGGACGGTCGGCGCGGCGGGGGGTGGGCTGCCGACGGCGTGGCTCGTCCACCTCGTCCCGGTCGGCGTGCCACGCCTCCTCCCGGTCGGCGAGGCGGGCCCGGCCGGCGGCTCTGTCGTCGGTCGGCTCGACCGGGGCGACGCGGGCCCGGCCGGCGTTCGCGGAGTCGTCCGGTGCGACCGGTCGGGCCGCACCGGAGGAGGCCGGGCGAACGGCAGCCGAGGCGGCCGGCCGGACGGCTGCCGCGGCGGACGCGGCCGGGCGGACGGCAGCCGGCTGAACCGCGGCATCGTCGACCTGCCGCCGGAGCGCGCCCACCGCCTCGTGAACCCGCTGGGCCTGGTCGAGAGCCTGGTTGCCGCGCTGGGCGGCGGCCACGATCTCGCCCCGCAGTTCCCGCCGGAGCTGCTCCAGCTCTTCCCGCAGTTCCTCCGTGCCGGCCTGGCCGCCGTCCGCGCGCAACGCGATCGACAGCCCGATCAGCACCACGGCGAGGATGGCGAGCACCGCGGCGAACCGGAGCGGGCCGTTACCGTCGGCGATCAGCAGTATCAGCGCCGCCACCGGTGCCAGGGCCACGCCGACCCAGAAGAGAGCGCTCAGCAGCGGTGGGTGACGCCTGTCATCGGAGACAACCGGGGCGGGCATGGGTGTGCAGCCTACCGAGAGTTGCCCCGCCTGTGAACGGTCCCGGGGCGCCTCCGGGCCCGTCCGGCCCACGGTCGACCCGCCGGTGACGGAGATCGACCGGGCAACGGAAGCGGCCGGTCACCGGCGGGCCCGAAGGCCCGGTCGTGACCGGCCGCCACCGCCGCTCCACCTGCTCGACGACGGGTCAGCTGCCGGCGAGCGCGGCGTCCGACGAGAAGACGAGCCCGACACTCGCGGCACCGGTCTTGAGCGCGTTCTTGGTCTGCGGGCCACCGGCGTCCAGCGAGCTGAACGAACCGGCCCTGAAGTCGTAGATCTCGATCAGGCCGGCCTGGCACTTGGGCCGCTGCGGGCACTCCGGCGGACCGGCGAGCACGGTCGCCTGCCCGGAGCACTTCGCGGCCAGGTCGGACAGCGTCCGGACGCCGTACTTGTCGGCGAAGGCGCGGGTGACGGCGAAGGCGTTCTGGTCCTGGGCCGCCGACGGGGTGCCGAAGACGAGCCCGGCCTTCTCCCCGGAGGCCTTCAACGCGGTGACCGTCTTGTCCAGCTCCGGCGACGACACGGGCTGGGCGTTCTGCCCGTTGGCCTTGGTGTTGAGGAACTCCGCCATGGTTGCCGCGTACTCCGGCACGACCTGGATCTCGCCCTTCTCCAGGGCCGGCTCGTAGAGCTCCCGGCTGCCGATCTGCTGCACCTTGACCTGGTAGCCGGCCGCGGTCAGCGTGATCTTGTAGAGCTCGGCGAGGGTCTGGCTCTCGCTGAAGTTGCCGGCGCCGACCGTGAGCGCGCCGCCCGGCCCCTTGGCGAGACCGGCGGTCAGGTCGTTCGCCGAGGCGAACTCCTTCGCGGCGGTCTCCGGAGTCTTGCGGTCCACGTCGACGGCCTTGTTGAGCTGGATCAGCTTCGGGGTGTCCAGCGCCGCGGAGACCTTGTCCAATGCGGCGAGGAGTTGCGGGTTGGCCGCGTCGGCGTTGACCGCCGGGATGATGTTGTCGGTGTTCTGGAGCTTCTTGTCGTCGTCCAGGGCGACCAGCTCGTCACCGGCGACCGGGGCACACCCGGCGCCCGAGGCGGCCTGCTCAGGCGCGTCGGTGCCGGAGGAACCGGCGTCACCGCAGCCGGTGAGGATGCCGGCGGCGGTGAGGGCACCCACCGCACCGATCGCCAGACGAGTACGTGCGCGCATGACGCCCGCCTTCCGTGTCCCGGCGCGACCCCTTCCGGGCCGGCCGCGTGTCCGACGGGCGATCCTGCTCCGGACGCCCGCGACTTCCCACCCAACATCCTCCACGAAGGTGAGACAACTTCGGGCGATGTTTGTCACCGGATCGTCACCCCGGTGACCCATCGCCTCCGGTGCGGGGGGTCAGGTGCCGGCGACGGCGTCGGCCGCCCGGCGGTTGGCCCGCCGCCGGGTGGCCCGCAGCGGGCGTGGCGTCACCACGCGCTCGACCTGGGCGAGCAGCAACTCCACCAGGATGGCCAGCCCCGCGACCAGCAGGCCACCGGCCAGGATCTGGCCCTGCCCGGCGGCGATGTCCAGCCCGAACCCGGCCCGGATGATCTGGCCCAGGCCACCGCCGTTGACGAAGGACGCCAGCGCGGCGGTGGCCACCACCTGCACGGCCGCCGTCCGGAACCCGGCCGCCAGGTAGGGCACCGCCAGCGGCAGCTCGACCCGGCGCAGCAGCTGCCAACCGGAGAAACCCATGCCGCGCGCGGCGTCGCGGGCCTCCGGGTCGGCCTGCCGCACCCCGGTGTACGCGTTGGCGAGCAGCGGCGGCACCGCGAACACGGCGAGCGCCACCACCACCGAGGGGCGGCCGAACCCGAGGACGGTCAACGGCAGGATGGTCAGCAGGGCGAGGGTCGGGACGGCCAGGGTGACGTTGGCGATGAGCACCACCAGACCGCCGCCCCGACCGGTGTGGCCCAGCCACAGCCCGATCGGCCAGGCGACCAGGCAGCCGAGCGCCACCGCCGCCGCCGAGATGGACAGGTGCTCCACGATCCGGTCCAGTACGCCGCCCGGGTTGGTCCAGTTCAGCGGATCGTTGAGCCAGACCACCGCCGCCTCGATCGGGCTCACGCCGGCCTCCCGCGCCGTGTCCAGGGGGTCAGCAGACGACCGATTCCGGCCAGGATCAGGTCGAGCACCAGGGCGAGCAGGACGCAGAGCAGCGTCCCGGTCAGGATCTGCTGTTTGTAGAAGTTGTTCTGGAATCCGGCGAAGATGATCTGCCCGAGGCCACCACGGCCGATCACCACGCCGACGGTCACCAGCGCCACCGTGGAGACGGTGGCCAGCCGGAGCCCGGTCAGGATGCCGGGCAGGGCGAGCGGCAACTCGATCCGGAGCAGTCGGCCCCAGCGGCCGTACCCCATCCCCTCGGCCGCCTCGCGCACCTCCTCGGGCACCTGGTTCAGACCGGCGACCGCGTTGCGGACGATCACCAGTAGGGCGTACAGCACCACCACGGTGAGCACTGTCGCCGCACCGATGCCCAGGTAGGGGGCGATGAACGCGAAGAGCGCCAGCGACGGGATCGTGTAGAGCACGCCGGTGAACGCGAGGATCGGGCCGGTGAGCCGGCGGAACCAGTACGCGGCCACGGCGAGCGGCAGGGCGATCAGCGCCGCGATCAGGACCGCCCGGGCGGTGAGCCAGGTGTGCTCCCGCACGGCGGCGAGGATCGTGTCAGAGTTGTCCCGCGCGTACTGCCAGGAGAACCACGGGTTACCCGGGTCGGCCCGGTAGCTCAGGCGGAAGGACATGTGTGGACGTTACCCCGGAGACCACCGACGGCGGCGGGCCGCGTGCGGCGTCGATCTCGCTCGACGGGATCGGCAAGCGCTACCCCGACGGCACGGAGGCGGTCCGTGAGTTGTCCCTGGACATCGCCGCCGGTGAGCTGGTGGTGCTGATCGGCCCCTCGGGCTGCGGCAAGTCGACCGTGCTGCGGATGGTCAACCGGCTGATCGAGCCGACCGCGGGCCGGATCCTGCTCGGCGGGGAGGACGTGACCCGGGTCGACCCGGTGCGGCTGCGCCGGCGCATCGGGTACGTGATCCAGAACGTGGGCCTCTTCCCGCACCAGACGGTCAGCGCCAACGTCGCCACCGTGCCGCAACTGCTCGGCTGGCCCCGGGAGCGCAGCCGGAAGCGGGTCGAGGAGCTGCTGGAGCTGGTCGGTCTGGACCCGGCGCAGTTCGGCCGGCGCTACCCGCACGAGTTGTCCGGCGGGCAGCGCCAGCGCGTCGGGGTGGCCCGTGCGCTGGCCGCCGACCCGGTGGTGCTGCTGATGGACGAGCCGTTCTCGGCGGTAGACCCGATCGTCCGCACCCGTCTCCAGGAGGAGTTCCTCCGGCTACAGGCCGAGGTACGCAAGACGATCGTGCTGGTCACTCACGACCTGGACGAGGCGGTCCGGCTCGGCGACCGGATCGCGGTGCTGTCCCAGGGCGGCAACCTGGAGCAGTACGACACCCCGGCGACCGTGCTCGGCGCCCCGGCCACCCCGTTCGTCCGCGAGTTCGTCGGCGCGGACCGGGGCATCCGCCGGCTGGTGGTCACCCCGCTCACCCGGGAGACGATCGAGCCGCTGCCCGGCGCCGGCGTCGACGGGCTGCCGGCCGTACCGCTCGGCGGGTCGGCGTACGACGCGCTCGGCGTGCTGCTGAGCTCGGCCACCGACCGGGTGGTGGTGACCGAGGCGGACCGACCGGTGGGCGTGCTGAGCCGGACCCGGCTGCTCGACCTGGGCCGGGCCCCCGACTGAACCGGCGGTCGACCCGGCCGCCGGGCCGGCCGTGGGGCCGAGGCTCAGGCCCGGCCGCCGAGACTCGCCGTGCCGATGATCCAGCCGGCGAGAAAGCCGTAGGTGGCGCCGGTTCCGGCCGACTGGAGGGCGAGCAGCATGCTCGGGTCCGCCGCCGCGAACGCCGCGAGCAGCGAGGCGAGACCGCCGGCCAGCGCGTACGCGGCCCAGCCGGTGAAGAACTGACTGGCCGAACCGGGCACCCGGGCCACCTGCGAGGCCGGCAGCAACCAGAGGAAGACCGCCGCGAGGACCACCAGCAGCACCGCCCGGAGGTTCGCGGCGACCGGCTCGGCGGTGTCGAACGACCACGCCGGCCAGGCCAGCAGGCGGAGGAACCACCCGGCGGCCGAGGTGGCGTCGGTGGCCGATCCGGCCCATTCCACGTACGCCGGGCTGCCGCAGACCCCGACCAGGACGAGGGTCGCCAGCGTGCCCGTGCCCGCCGCGGTCCCGTACCGGGGGATCGGCCGGGTCCGGTTGGTGAGCGCCATGATCAGCTCTGTTCCCGGCCGGTCGGGGCGGGCAAACCTGCGCCCACCGGCCGGTGGGCGCACGGCCGGCGGCTCAGCCGTGCTTCATCAGGTAGTCGATGAAGGCCGCCCGCAGCAGCGGCGCGGACTCCTCGTAGCCGTGGCCGGTCAGTTCCCGCCACAGCGCCGCTGCCTCGTCGATGGTCGGACCGACCGAGTTGGGCGCACCGTCCAGGGCGGCGGCCTCGTCGGCGTTCGGCAGGTGCCGCAGCACCGACCAGAAGAAGCCGACGTCACGGCGCTCCCGGGCGACCGCGAAGGCCTGCTCGCGCAGTTCTTCGGTGGAGAGCGCGTCGAGCTCGGCGAACGGACGGCCGGCGGAGGTCGATGGTGTGTCGGTCATGCCGCCGAGCCTAACCGGCGAGATCGTTTCCGGCTCGGCGGACGTGACGCCGGGGACCCGCGCCGGACCGGGAACCGACCCGCGATCAGCGGTCGTCGCCGTCCCGTCGGCGCGGACCGGACTCCCAGCGGGCGACGTCCCACGGGTCGACCGGCTCCTCGGCGGACTGGTCGGGCAGCGCGGGCGGCCAGGCGGCGGGCGTGTCCGGCCGGGACACCGTCCAACCGGTGCTGATGCGGCCGTCGGAGACCGGGTGCGGCTCCCGTGCCCCGCCCGGCCGCCCGTACGCCTCGACCAGCCGGGTGACCCCCAGCCCGAGCCCCAGGGCCACCGCACCGAGCGCCCACCGGTCCACCGTCCAGCCGCGCGCGTCCGTGTACGCGAGGGCGATCGTGACCAGGCTGACCGCGAGCAGCGTGCCGAAGACACCGCCGCGACGGCCGTACGCGCTGGTGCCGGCGAGAAGCGACGTGCCGACCGCGAGCACCGTCCAGTCCAGTCCGGTCTCCGGGGCCACCGGTCCGGCGTCGGCGGAACCGAGCAGCAGTCCGGCGAGCATCGCCAGCACGGTCGAGCCGACCAGTGCGCAGACCGCGACGAGCGCCGCCACGGCACCCCGGCGCCGCGCCGGGTCGGCGACCGGGCGGAACCGGCCGAGCAGCCGGCGGACGGCCCGCACCGCCCCGAACACACCACCGAGCACGGCCACCGCCGCGAACCCGGCGAACAGCGGCAGCGCGTCGCGTTCCGGGTCGTACGTCCCCTGGGGCACCACGGCGGTGGCCCGCTGCTCGATCCAGACGATCACCCCGGCGGCGACCGCCAGGCCGGCGGCCCAGGCGGGAACGTGCAGCACCACCACGGCGAGGGCCAACGCCAGGCCGACGATCGCGGCGAGGGCCGCGGTCGGTCCGATCGCGGCGGCGACACCCCGGTCGCTCTGCTCGGCCATGTGCAGCGCGGCGGCGACCGCGACCGGGCCGATCGCCAGGTTCACCGTCGCGGCCCGCAGGCTCAGGCCGGCGGCCAGGGTGAGCAGCCCGAGCACCACCACGTCGCCCAGCAGGTCGCGCAGGCCGTCGCCGCGCAGCGTGTCCGGCGCCTCCTGCCAGAGCAGCCAGGTCGCGACGGCCAAGGCGACGAGCAGCAGGATCTCCCAGACCACGTGGACCGCGAGCCGGTCCCGGCCGGGCTCACCGTGGGCCGGGTCGTCGAAGACGTTCTCCAGGACGGTCGCGGGTATCCCCGACGAGGACTCGCCGGGGGCTGCCCGCCCCGGTTCGTCGTGTCCCATGCGGCCCCTCCCCAGGTGGCCGCCCATGCCGGCACTGCGCTGCGCCGCGTGCCGTCACGAGGCACCACGACGCCGAACCGGTGATGCGCTCGCTGAAGCTCGCTCATCCGGTCCCGACGCGGCGGGCGGACCGGGGGCGGCCGTTGCTCTCCGGTCGCCAGGCACCGTACCCGCGCCCGTAGCCCCGACGTAACCCCCTGCTCAACGCGGGCCGGGCCGAGTCTCCCGCTCGTCGCCCTCACGTTCGTCCTCGGGACGCTCCGGCACCCGGCAGGAGCGTTCCAGCCACAGGCCCGCGCCGACCAGGGCCAGGGCGGCGATCAGGCCGGCCAGGGCGATCGGGCGGTCGCCGGCGGCGGCGTCGGTGGGCTCCAGGAACAGCCACCCGGCGAGACCACCGTAGAAGCCGGCGAAGATCGCGCCGGCCAGCGAGGATGCCTTGGCGAGCACCACGAACCGGGCGACGAGGAGCGGGTCCACCGGCTCGCGGCCGGGCTTGCGCTCGATCCGCGCCCGGGTGTTGATCGCCGCGTACGCCTCCAGCACGGCCAGCGCCGCCAGGATCACCACCGGCAGCCAGGGCAGCGCGGGCAGGTAGTCGTAGTAGAGGGCGCTGATCAGCAGCCAGGCCACCGCGGCGGCGGCGAGGCCGGCCACCACCAGGGTGGACACCCGGGTGGGGCCCATCCGGCCGGGCCCGGGCGGCGGGGACTGCGCCTGCGTCATGCCGGCCGGCTCCACTGGGTCATGCCGTCGACTCTAGCGTCAGATCCGGGCGGGGGCGCACGTCCAGGGCGTCCTCGGCGGCCGGTCCGGTGGTGAGCAGGTCGGTGAGCCAACCGTGCCCGGGCAACCGGCCGTAGGGCTGGATGTCGATCCACGGCCGCAGCACGAACGCCCGCAGGTGCGCCCGGGGATGCGGCAGGGTCAGTTCCGCGGCGTCGCTGAGCACCGGCTCGTCGTCCGCGCCCCACACCACGATGACGTCGACGTCGAGGGTGCGGGGGCCGAAGCGCCGCGCGGGGTCGCGCTCACGACCCGCCGCGCGCTCCGCGCTCCGGGCCCGCTCCAGCCAGTCGTACGGCCCGGCGTCCGGATCCTCCGCCAGCAGCACGGCGTTGAGGTACGCGGGCTGCCCGGCGTCCCCCCACGGTGGAGTCTCGTACACCCCGGAGACCACCCGGACGGCGTCGCCGAGCGTCGCCACCGCGGAGCGCAGGTGACCCAGCCGGTCGCCGAGGTTGCTGCCCAGCGCGAGGACGGCCCGGCTCACCGGTCACGCGTCCGGGTCAGGGTGACGGCCACGTCGGTGAAGGCGTGCGGGACGGGGGCCTCCGGTTTGTGCACGGTCACCGTCGCGGCGCGGACCCGCTGGTCGGCGAGGCAGACGGTGAGCAGCCGGTCGGCCAGCGTCTCGATCAGGTTGACCGGTTCCCCGGTGACGACCGCGACCAGACGCTCGGCCAGTTCGCCGTAGTGCACGGTGTCGGCCACGTCGTCCGAGCGGGCGGCCGGGCGCAGGTCCAGTTCCAGGACGGCGTCGACGACGAAGTCCTGGCCCCGCTCGCGTTCGAAGTCGTACACCCCGTGCCGGCCGTGCGCCCGTAGGCCGGTCAGTTCGATCCGGTCGTTCACCGTTCTCCTCCGGGCGCGGCGGTCGGGGTCGGCACCGGCCGCCCGGCGGACGCCAGGCGGGGGCGACCGGTGGCCTGCCACACCGCCAGCGCGTCCACCGTGGCTCGCACGTCGTGCACGCGTACCCCCCAGGCACCCGCCGCCACCGCGAGCAGGCTGGTGGCGACGGTCGCCGCCTCGCGTCCCCCGGTCGGCCGGGGGGTGCCGTCCGGGCCGGCCAGGAGCCGACCCAGGTAGGACTTCCGGCTCGCCGCGAACAGCAGCGGGAAGCCGAGGTCGAGCAGCTCCGGCAGGCGGGCGCTGAGCTCCCAGTTGTGCTCCGCGGTCTTGGCGAAGCCCAGGCCCGGGTCGACGACGATGCGGTCGGCGGGCACGCCGGCGCGCAGCGCCTCGTCGGCCCGCGCGGCCAGTTCTCCACGCACGTCGGCCACGACATCGCCGTACCGGGCCAGCTCCCCCATCCGGCGGGAGTGGCCGCGCCAGTGCATGAGCACCCACGGGCAGCCGGCGTCCCGGACCACCCGGGCCATGTCCGGGTCGGCGAGCCCACCGGAGACGTCGTTGACCACGACCGCCCCGGCGGTGAGCGCCGCCGCGGCGACCGAGGCCCGGCTGGTGTCGATGCTGACCGGCACCCCGGCCGCGGCCAGCGCCCGGACCACCGGCAGAACCCGGGCGGCCTCGGTGTCCGCGTCCACCCGGTCGGCACCGGGCCGGGTCGACTCGCCGCCGACGTCGACCAGGTGGGCGCCCTCGGCCCGCAGCCGCACGCCGTGTCCGACGGCGGCGTCCAGGTCCGCGTACCGTCCGCCGTCGGAGAAGGAATCCGGCGTGACGTTGAGGACGCCCATCACCACCGGGGCCGCGGCCCGTACCAGATCGGTCACGACTAGACCGTACCGGTCGCCTCCGGCGGCCCCGAACGGCCCGGCCGAGGGTGCTGACATGCCAATTGGAACAGGTGTACGATCGGTCGTCCGGGTCGAACCGGGCAGACTCTTCGCGGCTTGTCGCAAACAGTGGGTGCCCGTACGCTTTGGAATTGCCCGGCATCGAGATGGCGAAGCCTGGAGGGAGGGCCGAAGCGGGAAAATCCGCCCAAAGCTCGCCACTGACCGTGGCGGGTGACGAACGCAGCGTCGCCAACGCTGCGCAGAGTGAGCACCATTCCCGCCAGGCATGCCTAATGCACCACGCGGCTGCGCCGGCCGCGACTTGGGGAGGTTCCAGTGATCGCCATCGAGCTGATGGAGACGGCGTCGTCCGGCGTCGCCCATGCGCTCTCCACCCTGGCGTCGGCGCCACTCGCCGAGCCGGCGCCGAAGGGCATCGACACCGAGGGCGTCGTCACCTTCTTCGCCAGCAAGATCGCGCCGATCCTGCTGGCCGTGCTGGGCGTGATCTTCATCGGTCGGGCCAGCCGGGGTGAGATCTCCAAGGTCCTGACCAGTTCCGCGATCGCCATCGTCGGGCTGGCCTTCATCGCCGGGGCCGCCACACTGTTCTTCATCGGCGACTACCTGATCGACCTGATCTTCGAATAGGCGCGGGCACGAGATGCGGCTGCGCACCGACGACGACATCTACCGGGCCCGCCTGGTCTACCTCGGGCCGCCCGGCTACACCCTTCCGGTCCACCTGCCGTACGCCCAGTACGGGCTGTTCATGCTGCTCGTCCCCCTCTACATGTTCATCCACTGGCTGTTCACGTTCCAGGTCGAGCTTTTCCCCGCCTGGGAGATCGCGCTCGCCATCGTGAGCACCTCTTTCATCTTCCGGTACGTCGATCCGGACCGGCCGGCGCGGATGGTGATCCGCACCGCGCTGACCGACTGGCGGCGCACCCGGGAGCCGGCCACCGAGCTACGGGATCCCCGTCTGGTCGGCAGCCGGATCAGGATCCGGGAGGAACTGGCATGACCAGGCAGTGGAACGACGCGGGTGAGGCGGTCGCATGAGTCGCTCCTCCACGCCGGGCTCCCCGGCCGGCCGTCCGGCCGCGCCGCACGGTGACCGTACGCGTTCGTACGACTACCCGGACGATCCGCAGCTGGACGAGGTCGTGCTCGACCAGGCGCTGGTGACCACGCCCGGCCAGGGCGGTGTCGGCGTCTTCCAGGCGCCCCGGCCGGTGCAGCGCCGGACCCCGCCGGCCGAACCAAAACCGTCCACCCTGGACAGCGCCGACATCGACTCTCCCTTCCTCGACCTGTTCGGCGGGACCCGTCCGGGTGCCGCCCGCCCGGCGGCGCCGGCCCGCGCACCCCGCGAGCAGCGGGCCATCCCGCAGCAGCCGAGCAACGGTGCCCCGGCTCCCGCCGCCCGGGTCGACGCGCCGACCACGCGCGTCGAGGCCCCGCCCGCCCGGCTCGACGCCCCGCCCCCCCGGCTCGACGCGTCACCCGCCCGGCTCGACGCGCCACCGCCGTCGCCCCGGCAGCCGGCGCCGCCGGCCGAGGGGGCCGAGGGAATCCGCTCCGCCGAGCCGCCCCGGCGGATCCAGACCCCGCCGTCGTACGCCCGGGACGCCTCCCCCACGAGTGCACCCCCGGTCGAACCGGCACCCCGGACCCCGCCGGCCGCCGGCCCCGACCCGGACGACGAGGGACACCCGGCGACCGGCGCCCCGGGCCGTACCGCCCGGGTGCCGCACCAGGCCGACAACCGGCGACCGGCGATCGGGCCGCCCACCGAGGAGCCCGACCGGGCCGAACGGCCGCCCCGACGCGGCGTGGCACCGGAGCGTACGCCCGGCCGCGAGGTCACCGCGCCACGCCAGCGCACGGCCGGCCGCCGTGACCGGCCCGTCCAGCCGGTGCGGGTCAAGCCTCCGAAGATCAAGTTCGGTGACCGCGACCCGGCCGTCGAACTGGCCATCACCGAGATCGCCGGTCACCTGACCTTCACCCCCAACACCGTCACCGCGTGGTACTGGCTGCCCGAGGTCCGGTGGGCCTTCCGCCCGGACGCCGAGCGGGAGGCGCTGCTCTCGGCGATCTCCGAGCAGTACGCGGGACTGGCCGGCTTCCGGCTGCACCTGCGCCGGACCACCCGCCCGTTCCCCGCCGACGAGTGGGCCCGCACCATCGACGCGCACACCGCCGCACCGCTGCCCGACGTGCCGGGCACCACGGGCTGGGCCGACCACCTGGTCGCCGCGCAGCGGCACCTGCTGTCGGTCAACCACGCCGAGGGACAGACCTACCTGGGGGTCACCTTCGCCCGAAGGTCACTCGGCGACTCGCTCACCGAACGACTGCTGCGCACCTTCGGACGCGGCGTCGCCGAGGGCGAGCGGCGCAAGCTCGGCCGCACCGTCGAGCAGTTCGACGAGGTGCTCGGCGCGTTCGGCATGCGCGGACGGCGGGTCAGCGCCCAGGAGTTGGAGTGGTTGCTCTACCGGTCGGTCGCGCTGTGCATGGCACCGCCCGGCACCCTCGGCCCGGTCACCGACGGACGCTGGGACCGGGGTGACCTGCTGGCCCTCACCGAGCAGGTCGAGCGTTACCGCACCCCGTACGGCTCCACGGTCAAGCTGGTCAACCGGATGACCGGTGAGGAACGGCACGTGGCGGTGCTCGCCGTGGGCCGGATGGAGCCACTGGAGATCCCCGAGCGGCACGAACCCTGGCTGCACTTCCACGAGCGGCTGCCCTGGCCGATGGAGATCTCCACCCGGGTCGACATCCTCGGCTCCGGCGACTCCTTCCGGAACCTGGAGCACCGGCTGCGGATGATCCGGTCCCAGCAGCTCGACTACGCCGAGCACGGCATCGACGCCCCGCCCGAGCTGGAACGGCTGGCCAAGCGGGCGCTGGTGATCGGCGACGAGATGACCACCGGCCTGCCGGTGGACTCCGCCCGCGCCCACGGCTGGCACCGGATCGCCGTCGGCGGACGCACCCGCGAGGAGTGCCTGGAACGGGCCCGCCGGCTGATCCAGCTCTACTCGCGGGAGCTGCGGGTCTCCCTCCAGCACCCGAAGAACCAGGACTGGCTGGCCCGCGAGTTCATCCCCGGCGAGCCCATCGCCAACACCGGGTACGTTCGGCGGATGCCGGTCAACCTGCTGGCCGCGGCCCTGCCGCAGGCCGCCTCCACCGTCGGCGACCGGCGGGGTGACCTGATCGGACGTACCGCCGGGACCTGCCGCCGGCCGGTCTTCCTCGACCTGCACTTCCCGATGGAGGTCCGGGAACGCTCCGGGCTCGCGGTCTTCGTCGCCGAACCGGGCGGTGGCAAGTCGACCCTGCTCGGCGCCCTGGGCTACCTCGCCGCCCGGCGCGGAGTGCAGGTGACCCTGCTCGACCCGTCCGGCCCGCTCGCCCGCCTCTGCGCGATGCCGGAGCTGCGCCCGTACGCCCGGGTGCTCAACCTGACCGGGTCCGAACACGGCACCCTCGCGCCGTACTCGCTGATCCCCACCCCGCTGCGCAGCGAGTTCGGCGCCGGCGCCCCGGGCGACCGGGAGTTCGAGATCGCGGTCTCCAACGCCCGGGCCGAGCGGCGGATGCTCGTCCAGGACATCTGCATGATGCTGGTGCCGCCGCAGGTGGCCCGGGAGGCGTCCACCGCGACCCTGTTCCGCCACGCCGTACGCCAGGTGCCGGCCGAAGAGACGTCCACACTGGACGACGTGGTCACCTGCCTCGCCCAGCTCGACGACGACGCCGGGCGGGAACTGGCGAACCTGCTGCTGGACACCGCCGAGATGCC
The DNA here is from genome assembly GCF_003626595.1 of Micromonospora endolithica. Lineage (GTDB taxonomy): Bacteria > Actinomycetota > Actinomycetes > Mycobacteriales > Micromonosporaceae > Micromonospora > Micromonospora endolithica. The sequence goes on from NZ_RBAK01000009.1 coordinate 129,565, forward strand.
GCTGGCGATGCTCTTCTTCGGCCGGCCGCCGGAGGGGCTGCTCGGTGCCGACGCCGCCCTCACCGTGATCACCATGGCCGGGCTGCGGCTGCCCGACCTGAAGATCGAGCGCGAGTACTGGTCGGCCGAGGAGGCGCTCGCCCTGCCGATGCTGCACACCGCGCACCGACTCGCCGTCCGCCGTTGTTACGGCGGGTCGATGTCGTCCCGCAAGCTCGTCGGCCTGGACGAGGCCCACTTCATGGAGGGCTGGCGCTCCGGCCGGTCCTTCCTAGTCCGGCTCGCCCGCGACTCCCGCAAGTGGAACCTGGCCGCGCTGGTCGCCTCGCAGAACCCGAAGGACATCCTCGGCCTCGACGTGCAGAACCTGGTCTCCACCGTCTTCGTCGGCCGGATCGCCGAGGACGCCGAGATCGCCTCCGAGGCCCTGCGTCTGCTGCGCGTACCGGTCAACGACGGCTACGAGGCGACCCTGGCCTCCCTCTCCACCGCCGACGCCACCTCCGCCACCCGACTCGGCTTCCGCGAGTTCGTGATGCGCGACGTCGACGGGCGGGTGCAGAAGGTACGCGTCGACGTCTCGTACGTCGACGGCCTGCTGGACTACCTGGACACCACACCGGCGGCCATCGCCGCGGCGGCCGGGGTGCTGCCGTCCGTCCTACCGGATCTGGAGGCGTGACATGGCCGGGGCCCGAGCACGGACCGCGGCGCTGCTGCTCGCCCTCGGCGTCCTGGCCGGAGCCACCATCAGCTGGCCGGCGGTCGGGGCGAGTGCGGCACCGGTCGTCACCCAGGCTCCCGGCGACCTCTGCACCACCCAGGAGTGGCAGGCCGACTTCCGCGCCTGCGTGGCCAAACTGAAGGACGTCGCCGAGGACGACGTCAAGTGCCGGAACGCGCCCACGCCGACCACACCGGACTCCGGCCTCGCCGGCTGGTTCGCCTCCCGCCCCGACTCCGCCAAGCAGTCCGGCCCGAAGGGCTTCTACAGCGACTACGGGTACGCGGGGTACAGCTACAGCACCTACGACGTGGACACCGGCTGCGCGACCGCGGTCCTGCACCCCGACTACAAGTTCACCAACACGGTGGCCAACGGCGAGTTCATGATCGCCACGGCGATCGTGGGCGCCTCCAACGCCCTGCGTGAGCGAGCCTGGGACCCGCGCTCCATGTGGGGCTGGGCGGATCCTCTGGTGGACCAGGCGACCAAGGCCGTCTACCAGAAGGTGTTCAGCGTCTTCGGCATCGTCACCCTGTGCGTCGTCGGGCTCTACCTGCTCTGGCGCTCCCGTCAGTCGGACATGAGCAACGCGATGACGACCGCCGGCTGGGCCCTCCTGGTCATGGTGGCGGTGACCGCCCTGGCCGCGTGGCCGGTCAAGTCCGCCAACATCGCCGACGGAACGCTCGTCACCACACTCGGTGTGGTCCATGACGCCGTCGGACCAGCCTCCAAAGACGTCCCCCCGGAGAAGTGCGCACTGCCGAGCCCCGACGCTTGCAAAGACAAGCGACCGCCTGCGGTTCGGGCCAGCGACACCGCCACCGAGTCGATGCTGTACCGCAACTGGCTGCGGGGCGTGCTCGGCTCGGCGGACAGTGAGACCGCCAAGAAGTACGGCCCCGCGCTCTACGACGCCAAGTCGCTCTCCTGGGAGGAGTCGGAGAAGCTCCGGTCCAACCCCGCGACCCGGGAAGCGACCATCAAGGCCAAGCAGCAGCAGTGGGCGCGGGTGGCGCAGCAGATCGAGCAGGAGGACCCGGAGGCCTACGAGTACCTCCAGGGCGTCCGGGACATGGATCGGGTGGGCGCCGGCTTCATCGCGGTGCTCGCCTCGGTGCTGTTCGCGATGTTCGACCTCACCGCCTCGCTGCTGGTGCTGCTCGGATTCCTGATCTTCCGCTGGGCGGTGATCGCCGCGCCGATCCTCGGCACGGTGGGCCTACTGCGTCCGGCCAGCGCCGGTCTCCGGCGGCTCGGCAACGCCGTGGTCGCCGCCGTCTTCAACATCGCCATCTTCGGCACCGGCGCGGCTATCTACCTGTTCGCGGTCGACCTCATCATGAGTACGCCGACCCTGCCCGGCTGGCTCCAGGTGGTGCTGGTCTGGCTCTGCGGCGTGGTGGGGTGGCTGCTGCTGCGTCCGTACCGACGCATCACCCAACTGGGTGGCAAGGACAGTTCCGAGGCGGTCAGCTCGGCCGGCTCCTGGCACCGCCGCTTCTTCCGCGACATGCGGACCGCGGCACGTCTGGACGTGGCGGAACCGGGTGGCACCGCCGAACCGGCACGGGGGCGGCGGCAGGTCGTCGCGGAGCAGACCACCCTGCGACCCGAGGCCCGCCGGGAGGACCCGGCACACGCTGGCACCTCGCTCTCCCCCTCCGGGGGCGGCGAGCGGGAGCGACCGGACGGCCGTGAACGGACCGAGAACAACGCCCCGGCGGACGAGGAGCGATCTGCTCCACGTCCGGTCGCCCCCCGGCCCCGACGCCGACAGGCGGCCGGTTGGACCGAGCCGGACGTACCGGAGGAGAACCCCTCCTTCGTCATCTACCGGCCCGGATCGGCCGAGCGCGAACCGGAGCGACCGACCCCCCGGGTCCGCTCCGAGGCACGGTGAGTGCGGTGCGACGGGCAATCGAGTTCCTCCTCACCCGGGTCCTGCGGTCCCGGTTGGGCATCGCGGTCCTCCTCGCCGTCGTGGTGTTCGGCGTGATCGGAGCGGCTCGCCTGGTCAGTGGACCCGGTGACCCGTCCACCGGGCTCAGCAACCGTCCGAGTCGCCCGATCACCACGGTCGCCCCGACCGCCGGCGACGACGGCCTGATCGCCACGCCCACCCCGCCCGACCCGGTCACCCGGGAGGGCGAACTGACCCCGGAACAGACCGCCGAGAAGTTCGTGACGGCGTGGCTCGGCCGGCCGGGCATGACCGCTGAGCAGTGGCACGCCGGCATGCGCCCACTCTCCACGCCCGCGCTGACCGACAAGCTGGCCGGTGCGGATCCGGCCGGAGTGCCGGCCGCGCAGATCGGCGACGAGATCACCCTTCAGCCTCGGACCGAGGCGTTCGTCGAGGCGTTGGTCCCGCTGGACAGCGGGCGACTGCGACTGGAACTGGTGGCACCGGAGGGACGGTGGCTGGTGGACGCGGTGGACTGGGAGCAGGAATGAACGGCGACGTCCGGCCGCGCCGCCGACTCCGCGTCGGCGCCCTGGCCACCGCCCTGACCGCGGCCCTCACCCTGCTCTGTTGCACCGGCGGTGCGGGCGCCTTTCTCCTGACCGAGCTGGGTGGTGACGACGCCGACCAGCTGACGTTGGCCAGTCAGGACTGCACCGAAGACTCCACGGTCACCGTGACCGGTGAGATGCCCCGTTTCTCCGGGTACGGCGAGGTCCAACTGCGCAACGCCGCCCGGATCATCAAGGTCGGCCAGGAGATGAAGGTCCCGCCGCGCGGCTGGGTGATCGCCATCGCCACCGCGATGCAGGAGTCCCGGCTGCGCAACCTGGCCAACAGCACCGTCGCCAGTTCCCGGACGATCCCGAACGAGGGCGTGGGCGCGGACCACGACTCCGTCGGTCTCTTCCAGCAACGGGCCGGATGGGGCAGCGTCACCCAGCGGATGACCCCCGAGTACGCCGCCCGCAAGTTCTACGAGAAGCTCGTGCAGGTCCCGGGCTGGCAGGATCTGCCGCTCACGCTGGCGGCCCAGAAGGTGCAGATCAGTGCCTTCCCCGACGCTTACGCCAAGCACGAGGAGCTCGCCGCGAGGATCGTCAACCGGTTGGCCGGTGGCGCCGCCCGGATCACCCTGGTCGGCGGTCGACAGGCGTGCGACGCGGCAGCCGCGGGCGCGATCGCCGCGTCCGGCTGGACCGCGCCCATCCCGGGCGGGGTGGGCTCCGGCTTCCGCACCGCCGACCGCCCGGCGCACAACGGCGTCGACATCGCCGCACCGAAGGGCACGCTGATCCGGGTCGCCGCCACCGGGCGGGTACTCGTCTCCCGCTGCGACCCGGACCGCCGCGGGCGTCTCGACTGCAACGTGGACGGACGGCCGGGCAAGGGCGGCTGTGGCTGGTTCGTGGACGTTCTGCACGCGGGCAAGATCGTCACCCGCTACTGTCACATGGTGACCCGGCCGAAGGTGCGCGCCGGGCAGTTGGTCGAGGCCGGCGACGTGATCGGCGAGGTCGGCAGCAGCGGCAATTCCTCCGGACCGCACCTGCACTACGAGGTCCACACCGACGGGGACCGCAGCAGTCGGAGCGCGATCGACCCGGTGTCCTTCATGCGGGACCGCGGGGCCCCGCTGCGGAGTGCGGGATGAGACGCTCGACGTCATGACCGATCCGCTGCCCGATCCGTTCGCGGGCCAGCCGGACTGGGCACCGCTGCCGCCCCGGCCGATCGAGATCGTTCCCGCCACCGCCCGGGTCGACCTGCGCGGACGGCGCGTCCTGGTCGGCCTGCCCGGCCTGGGCTGGCGTGGCGACCTACGCGCCGACGAACGCGTGGTGCAGGGCAGCCGGACCTACGTGCCGGTCATCCCCGAACACGAGTGGTACCGGGCCGAGGCCGACCAGGTCGAGGTCTTCGCCCCGCTGGTGCCGGTCGAGCGGGTCTGGGTGGAGACGGTGGGGCCGCGAACGCCGCCCGGCAGCCCGGGTCGGGAGCCAGGGATCCGGCTGGTGTCGCTGGACGTCCCGGCGCACCCGGCACCGACGCCGGTCTTCGAGGCCGACGCGGTCGCCGGCCGCCGGGTCGTGCACGTCGTCGAATCGGTGGAGCAACGCGACCTGCGTGCGGTCACCGAGACCTACTCGGGAGCGGACGGGGACATCTGCGTACGGATCACCCCGGAGATGGAGTGGTATCGCTGGGCTTGGCGCGGGCAGGCACCGAGCACCCTTGAGGTTCCGGTCCACCTGCTCTGGGTCGAGTGAGGACTCAGTTGACCTGTGCCCCGCCACATACCCGCCAGTTCTCGTCTTCGAGCTGGGTGGTGAACTGCCAAGGCTGCCGGTCACTTTGAGTGATGCCATCCACATAGGCAGACAGGATCAGGTCTACCCTTATCTCAGCAACATCGCCTCGACGTTCGTCTTGCAGGCTGCCCCAGCTCACTGAGATGGTCGTTCCGAACCGCTGCTCGCGAGCCACCAGGTCGTCTCTCAGGACGCGTAGCTCCGTGACTTCGCCCTTATTGCAGGTGTAGAGGTTGGCTCGGGTGTCGTTACGATCGACAAGGAAAGCCCGCAGGTAGTTGTCCACGACGACGTCGGGGGCGCTGCGGTCGGGTGTGGTGGCGCGGTCGTAGATGACGTAACCGGCGGCGATACCACCGAGTACGAGGGACGTCAGTACCGCTGCCACCACCGTCAGGACGGTGCGCAGCCGCCGTCGGGGCCGCTGGGGAACCGGCGCCGCCGAGGGGGGCGCCAGGTGGTCCGAGGGGGCCCGTTGCGCCGGTACGCGGGAGACCTGGGAACCGGCGGGGGGCGGCACTGATTCCACTCCCTGAGGCTAACGGCTGGGCGCGATTGACCCAATGCCTCAGATGCAGCGGATCGTGACGGACCACTCCCCATCGGTGAGATCCACGACAACACCGGCGCACCGCCGTCCTGCCTCCGCCGGTGGAGACGCGACCTGGGTTACGGTCTCTGCGCGGGGAGGGGTTGCCGACCTCGCGCAAGAGGGGGTGGACGCCGTGGCCGGTCCGAGGGCACGCACGAGCCGCGCGGCCGCCCTGCACCGTCGGGCCGCCGCGACCGCGCTGGCCGCCGCGGACATCCTGGACGACACCCGTCCGGTGCCGGCGGACCACGGCCGCCAGTACGAGCTGGCGGAGCGCCTGCGTACGGCGGCGGCGGTGCTGGCGCCCGGTTGGGCCGGTGACGCCCTGGAGACGATGGCCCCGACGGCGCCCGCCGGGGACGGCCCGCCGTCCTTCGTCCGGGTCGGTACGGCCGCACCGCTGGACGACGCGCGTTTCCCCGCCCTGGTGCCGTTGCTCGGCACGGGCCACCTCAGCGTCGACGCCGATGCCCGGGACACCCGGGTGGCGGGGTTGCTCCGGGGCGTACTCCTGCGGTTGTTGGCGGCGACACCGGCCGGGGCGCTGCTGGTCCGCGCGGTGGATGCGACGGGTGAGGCGCTGGGTCCGTTCGCCGGTCTGGCGGACGCCGGCCTGCTGCCCCCGCCGGCGACGGACGTCGCGGGGCTGCGGGCGGTGCTGACCGAGGCGGAGCAGTGGGTGGTACCGGGTTCCGGCGGTCGTCGCCGGCACGACCGGACGCTGCTGCTGGTGGTCGCCGCGTTGCCGGCGCCGGTGGGTGCCACCGACCTGGCCCGGATCGCCGCGCTGGCGGAGCAGGGCCCGGCGACCGGCCTGCACCTGATCGTGGCGGGCTGGCCGGCGGGAGCGCCGGAAGCCGGGGACGGCGCGACGGCGGCGGGCTGGCCGGCGGGCACCGCGGACGGCGGAGCGGCGGCGGACCGAACACCGTTGCCGCGGGCGACGGCGGTCGCGGTGCGGACGGCGTACGCGTTGCTGGGTGATCCGCCGGGCACCTCGTACGCCGGGCCGGGCGCGGAGGCACCGGGTGGGTTGAACTCGCCGGTGCTCATCGAGCCGGATCCGCCGGCGGAACTGGTCGACGCGGTGTGCCGGCGACTCGCCGCGCAGGTGGAGGCCGGTTCCCGGCTGTCGCTCGCCGATCTGCTGCCGGCCACGGACGAGGAACTGTGGAGCGCGGGCGCGACCGACGGCATCGCCACCACCGTGGGGGACGCGGGTGGCCGGCCGGTGTCGCTGGGTTTCACCGAGCTGACCCCGCACTGGTTGGTCAGCGGCCGGTCCGGGGCGGGCCGGTCGACCTTCCTCGGCACCGCGTTGCTCGGCCTGGCCACCCGGTACGGCCCGGAGGACCTGGCCCTCTACCTGGTGGACCTCGGTGCGGGTGAGTCCTTCGTGGAGTTCTTGCAGACCGAGCGCGACCGGTCGTGGATCCCGCAGGTGCGGGCGGCGGCGATGGCCGCGGACCGGGAGTACGTGCTCGGCCTCCTCGACGAGTTGACGGCCGAGGTCCGCCGTCGGGAGGAGGCCGGCGCGCGGGCCGGTGGACAGCGTTTCGCCGAGCTGCGGCAGCACCGGCCGATGCCCCGGATCGTGTGCGTACTCGATCACCTGCCGCTGCTGTTCGCGGAGCGGGACCGCCTCGCGACGGAGGCGAACGCCCGGCTGGACGCACTGGCCCGGACGGGTCGGGCGTACGGGGTGCACCTGGTTCTGGCCGGTGAGGGCGACCTCGGGCTGGGTTCGCGTACCGACCGGGACTCGGTTCTCGGTCAGTTCCCGGTGCGGGTGGCCCTGCCCGGTGGTGGCGCGGTGCTGGAACCGACGAACGACTCGGCCGCCGGCCTGCCGGTGGGCAGCGCGGTGGTCAACACCGCCGGTGGGCTCGGTGGCCCCCGGGGCGCCATCCGGGGGCACGAACGGATGGTCCGGTTTCCCGATCCGCAGGACCATCCGGAGACGGTGGCGGAGCTGCGACAACGGTTGTGGTCGGCCCGTCCGGAGGGCTCCGCGCCGCCGGTGGTGTTCGCCGGTTGGGCGCGCCCGTCGCTGCGGAACGATCCCCGGCACCGGGCCGCGCTGGCCGGTCGGGCGCCGGAGCCGGCGGCGCTGCTGGGGAGGGCGGTGGACGTCGAACGGTCCACGGTGGCGGTGCCGCTGGGCCCGTCCCCCGGACGCAACCTGGCGGTGCTCGGTCCCGGTCCGGAGGCGGTCCGGTTGCTGGGCACGGCGGCGCGGAGCACCGCCGCACACCATCCACCGGGGACCGCGCGTTTCGTGCTGTACGCGCCGACCGGTGACGCCGAGCCGCTCGCCGTCGAGCTGGCCGAGCGTCATCCGGTCGAGACGGTCGACCTTCCCGGCCTGCTCGCCGCCGTCGAGGACGCCGCGCCCGGGTACCTGGTGATCTTCGACGTGGGCGGGATTCCTCCGGACCGGTTACCGCCGGACCGGTTGCGGACGCTGCTCCGGGAGGGTCCGGCGACCGGCCGTCACGTGCTGGGGCGTTGGCGCACCGCGCCGCCGTTCGCGACCCTGCTCGAACCGGAGGGCGAGATGGAGAAGCTCGCCGCGGTCGCGGTGGTGGACCTGCCCGGCGCACAGCTCACGTCGATCGTCGGCCGGCCGGTCGAGTGGCGACCCCGGCCGGGCCGGGCGATCCTCTGGGACGGGTCGGGGGAACGCGGCACCGTCCTGGTCCCCTTCGCCGACGAGGGGGACCAGCCATGACCCGCGGCGCGGCACGGAGCAGGACGTCGGGGCCGGGCCGGCAGCGAACCGCCGCCGCGTCGCCGGAGGGCGGGACCGGCACGACCGCCGACCCGGTGCCGGCCGCCTGGACCGACTACCTGGCCGCCGCCCGCCAGCTCGACGGGGTACGCCGGGACGCGTCCACCGCCGCGGGCGAGCAGGCCCGGTCGGTGCAGGCCGCCCGCGAGGAGTTGAACGCGGTACGCACCCGGTTGGCGCCGCAGGAGTCGCGGTTGCGGGAGCGGGGCGTACCGGCGATCTCGCTGGTGCCGACCCCGCCGGAGGTCACCGAGGCGGCCCGCGCGATGGCGGGTGGGCCGGCGGCCGTCCTGGGTGGTCTGCGCACCGCGCGGGCCCGGGCGGACGCCGCCGACGCGGCGCTGGCCGCCCGGGGGGCGATCAGCCCGTCCGCCTGGCCGGCCGCGCTCCGCAACCTGCTGGTGTACGGGCCGCTGGCGCTGCTCGTGCCGGCGGTGCAGGTGGTGCTGCTGCTGGCCAGCGGAGGGGGCGCGGTGACCCTGGCGGCGCTGGTCTGCGGGCTGCCCATGCCGGCGGTCACCTTCGCGGCCGGCTGGGTGGGGGTGGGCCGGCTGTTCCCGGCCGGTCCCGGCGGTCGGGTGGACCGCACCGCGCGGCTCGGCGTACTGGTCTGCCTGGTGCCGGCGGTGCTGGTCAGCACCGTACTGCTGCTGGCAGTTCTCGCCGGCTGACCCGAACGGCGGTCAGCGGGCCATGATCAGCGTCATCGCCTCGGCGCGGGACTTCGCGTCGTGCTGGAGCGTGCCCCGGACGGCCGAGGTGATGGTCTGCGCGCCCGACTTCTGGATGCCCCGCATCGCCATGCACATGTGCTCGCACTGGAGCACCACGATCACGCCGCGGGGGGCCAGTCGCTCCATCAGCAGGTCCGCGATCTGCGAGGTGAGCCGTTCCTGCACCTGTGGGCGCCGGGCGAAGACCTCGACCAGGCGGGCCAGCTTGGACAGGCCGGTGATCCGGCCGTCCGGACCGGGGATGTAGCCGATGTGGGCGCTGCCCCGGAACGGCAGCAGGTGGTGCTCGCAGAGGCTCATCACGTCGATGTCCCGGACGAGCACCAGCTCTTCGTGATTGGCCTCGAAGGTGGTGGTGAGCACCTGCGCCGGATCGACCCGGAGGCCGGCGAAAAGCTCGGCGTACGCCCGGGCGACACGCGCCGGTGTCTGCTGGAGACCGTCCCGGTCGGGGTCCTCCCCGACGGCGATGAGGATCTCCCGGACGGCCTTCTCGATCCGGCCGAGGTCCATCGTTTCCTCGACGGGCCGGCCGCTGAGCTTGCCGCTGATCAACCGGGCGGCCACGTAGTCCAGGCCGTCGTCGTCGGGCTCGGTCGCGGAGACGGCCAGCCCCCGAGGGTTCCGGGGGCTGGCCGTGGGGTCCGTGCTCAGTGCGTGCCGTCCGAGTTGTTCGAGGCGGGACCGCCGCCCACGGCCGCGCCGTCGGCCTGGGCCTGCACCGAGAGCGCGTCCTTCTCCGCCGGTGTGAGCACCGGCGGCTCCGTCGACGGCTGCCGCTTGCCGAAGCCGTTGTAGGGCGCCAGCGGCGGGCGCTTGACCACCCGCGCGCAGATCCGCGCCATGTCCGCCGTGGAGAGGGTCTCCTTCTCCATCAGCTCGAGCACGATGTTGTCCAGGACGTCCCGGTATTCCACCAGGATCTCCCAGGCCTCGTCGTGCGCCAGCTCGACCAGTGCCCGCATCTCACCGTCGATCTCGGCGGCGACGGCGTCGGAGTAGTCCCGCTCGTGGCCCATGTTGCGGCCGAGGAACGGCTCGTCGCCGCTGGTGCCGTACTTGATCGCGCCGAGCTTGGAGCTCATGCCGTACTGGGTGATCATCGCGCGGGCCAGCTGGGTGGCCTTCTCGATGTCGTTGCCGGCGCCGGTGGTCGGCTCGTGGAACACCAGCTCCTCGGCGGCCCGGCCACCCAGCGCGTACGCCAGGGTGTCGACCATCTCGGCGCGGGTCTGGGTGTACTTGTCCTCGGTCGGGAGGACCAGCGTGTGACCCAGCGAGCGACCCCGGGACAGGATCGTCACCTTGTGCACCGGCGCGGCGTGCGGCAGCGCCCAGGCGACCAGCGCGTGCCCACCCTCGTGGTACGCGGTGATCTTCTTCTCCTGGTCGCTCATCACCCGGGTCCGCCGCTGCGGACCGGCGATCACCCGGTCGATCGACTCCTCCAGGGAGTCGTTGGTGATCGCCCGCTCGTCCTTGCGGGCGGTGAGCAGCGCGGCCTCGTTGATGACGTTGGCCAGGTCGGCGCCGCTGAACCCGGGCGTGCGCCGAGCCACCGCGTCGAGGTCGACGTCGGGCGTGAACGGCTTGCCCTTGCCGTGCACCCGCAGGATGGCCTTGCGACCCTCCATGTCGGGGGCGTCGACCGGGATCTGCCGGTCGAAGCGGCCCGGGCGCAGCAGCGCGGGGTCGAGGATGTCCGGCCGGTTGGTGGCGGCGATCAGGATGACCCCGCCCTTCACGTCGAAGCCGTCCATCTCGACGAGCAGCTGGTTGAGGGTCTGCTCGCGCTCGTCGTGGCCGCCGCCCATGCCGGCGCCACGGTGCCGGCCGACCGCGTCGATCTCGTCGACGAAGACGATCGCCGGGGCGTTCGCCTTGGCCTGCTCGAAGAGGTCCCGGACCCGGCTGGCGCCGACACCGACGAACATCTCCACGAAGTCCGAACCGGAGATCGAGTAGAACGGCACGCCGGCCTCGCCGGCGACCGCGCGGGCCAGCAGCGTCTTACCGGTTCCGGGCGGGCCGAACAGCAGGACGCCCTTCGGGATCTTCGCGCCCAGTGCCTGGTATTTGGCCGGGTTCTGCAGGAAGTCCTTGATCTCGTGCAGCTCCTCGACGGCCTCCTCGGCGCCGGCCACGTCCGCGAACGTGGTCTTCGGCGTGTCCTTGGTGATCATCTTCGCCTTGGACTTGCCGAAGTTGAGCACCCGGGAGCCGCCGCCCTGCATCTGCGACATGAAGAAGAGCAGCAGGAGCACCAGCAGGACGATGGGGAGCAGGTTGACGAAGAGGCTCACCCAGATCGAGTCGGACGACACCTCGACGTCGGCCGGGCCGGTGACCCGGTTGTTCGCCTTGGCCTCGAGGACCTCGTTCCAGACCTCGTCGCCGACCTCGTACGGGAACTGCGCCTCGATCCGGTCGGTGTCGGTGTCACCGAATGTGGCCTTGTCCTTCAGGTCCAGCCGGAGCGTCTGCTCCTTGTCCTGGAAGACGACCTTGTCGATACCGCCCTTGTTGAGCTGGTCGAGCGCGACGGAAGTGTCCACCCGGTGGTAGCTGGGACCACCGGTGAACAGCTGACTGAGCACGACTGCGCCGAGGATGACCAGGATGATCCAGACCACCGGTCGGCGGAAGAAACGCGTACGTTCCATGCTGTAGTCGAGCGCCGAGACGCCCGCATCCTCCTGATCGACGTCCTGACCGTCTGAATGGTGTCGCCGCCTGCGCGGCGGCCGGAGCCGCCGTGCGGGCCGGCCTCGACCCCGGGGCGCGCGAACTGCCGCACCACGGTCATTCGACGGTACACCTTCGGTGCCAGGGGCGAGCTTGCGAGCCCAGCACTTACGCGTACGGCGAACCGGGTTTCGGGCCGGCGTGGTGAGAGCTCCGCGCCCGGCCACCCGACCGCCCGGTCAAGCGGGTCGAGGGTCGAGCATGGAGGACGCCTCCACACCACCGACCTACACCGTAGTCCGAACACCTGAGAACCCGCTGAACGTCGGCTCGATGGACGCCGATGGAGGTACCCGGAGGCGGGTCAGGCCCGGGCGTAGACCTCGGGCTTGAGCACGCCGACGTACGGCAGCTCGCGGTAGCGCTCGCCGAAGTCGAGGCCGTAGCCCACCACGAACTCGGTCGGGATGTCGAAGCCGACGTACTTGACCGGCACCGGCACCTTCACCGCGTCCGGCTTGCGGAACAGCGCGACCACCTCGACGCTCGCCGCCGAGCGGGACTCCAGGTAACGCAGCAGCCAGGAGAGGGTCAGCCCGGAGTCGACGATGTCCTCGACCACGACCACGTGCCGGCCGGCGATGTCCCGGTCCAGGTCCTTGAGGATCCGCACCACGCCGGAGGAGGTGGTCCCCTGGCCGTACGAGGAGATGGCCATGAAGTCCAGCTCGGCAGGCGGGCCCTGCCGGCCCAGCGCCCGGGCGAAGTCCGCCATGAACATGACCGCGCCCTTGAGCACGCACACCAGCAGCAGTCCGTCCTGGACGTGCGAATAGTCCGCCGAGACCTGCTTGGCGAGCTCCGCGGTCTTCTCGCGGATCTGCGCCTCGGAGATGATCACGTGATCGATGTCGGCGTCGTACCAGGAGCCGTCAGCCATGCCTCCTAGCCTGCCGTACGCCGGTGGGCCTCCGTCGGCGGGGCCGCCCCATTTGGCGCGGTCCCGCCCCGGAATTTTCCCCGCAAACAGGAGGAAACATCTCAGCAGGCGCGCGATCGCCAGCGACGACCTCCCTCGGTCGGCTTCCAGTCCGCCGAATCCCGACTGTCGGCGGTCAGGCCGGTGGCCGAGGCGACGCCCAGCAGGGCGAAGAACGCGAGAAGGAACAGGAACTCCATGGCGACGCTCGCTTTCATCCGTTTGATGACCGTTTCGTCGCCGGTGCGCACCGGACATAAGCCAGTGTGCGCCGCTCGCTCCGGGCCCGACAGAGGCAGAATTGCCCCTGAGCCTCGATTTCCTGCCACCCGTTCGGTTACCCTCGTCACATGCTCCGATCCGTGGCCGTCATCGCGCTGGAGGACGTCGCCGCCTTCGAGTTGGGTGTGCTCGCCGAGGTGTTCGGGACCGACCGCACCGCCGACGGCTTCCCCGGCTACCGCTTCGCCGTCTGCACCGTCGACGGCGGGCCGGTCCGCAGCCGGTCCGGCTTCCTGCTCACCCCACACGCCGACCTCGGGCCGGTCGAGGACGCCGACCTGGTGGCGGTGCCGGCCCACGCCGACGGCACCGACGTCCCGGCACCCGTGCTCGCCGCGCTGCGCCGGGCCGCCGACCGGGGCGCGTACGTGTTCAGCGTCTGTTCCGGCGCGTTCGTGCTCGGCGCGGCGGGCCTGCTCGACGGCCGGGAGTGCACCACCCACTGGCGGTACACCGACGAGTTGCAACGCCGCCACCCGAGCGCCCGGGTCCGGTGCAACTCGCTGTACGTGCAGGACGGCCGGTTGCTCACCAGCGCCGGCACCGCCGCCGGGATCGACGCCGCCCTGCACCTGGTGCGCCAGGAACACGGCTCGGCGACCGCCACCCGGCTGGCCCGCCGGATGGTGGTGCCGCCGCACCGCGACGGCGGACAGGCCCAGTACATCGAGGCACCGATCCCCCGGACACCGGACGCGCCCACCCTGGAGCCGGTCCTGGAGTGGCTGATGGGACATCTGCACCGCTCGGTGAGCGTGGACGACCTGGCCGAGCGGGCCGGGATGGCACCGCGTACGTTCGCCCGCCGGTTCCGCGCCGAGACCGGCACCACCCCGCACGACTGGCTGACCAACCAGCGGGTGCTGCTGGCCCGTCGCCTGCTGGAGGACACCGCGCTCAGCGTGGAGACGGTGGCCGAGCGGGCCGGCTTCTCCGACGCCGCCGCGCTGCGGCACCACTTCGCCCGACGCGTCGGCACCACCCCGCAGGGCTACCGCACCACGTTCCGGTGCCGGGCCGAGACCGCCGTCGCCGCTCAGTAGCCGCCCGCGCCGCCGTCCACCCGGGATTCCGAGCCGACCACGTACCCGCCCTCCGGACGTCGCCAGATCGCCTGCCCGTACCCGAACAGCGCCGGCTCGTCGGCGACGGTGACCTGGTGGCCGCGGGTCCGCAGCTCAGCCACCGCGGCCCGGCCCTCGGCCGTGGCCACCAGCTCCGGCTCGACCAGCAGCGTCCGGCCGGCGTGCCAGTACCAGCGCGGCGCGTCGAGCGCCGCCTGCGGGTCCAGTCCGCCGTCGAGCGTGCCGGAGAGCAGTTGCACGTGGCCCTGCGGTTGCATGTGTCCGCCCATCACGCCGAACGGGCCGACCGGCGCGCCGTCCCGGGTCAGGAAGCCGGGGATGATCGTGTGGAACGGACGCTTCGCCGGGCCCACCACGTTGGGGTGCGCCGGGTCGAGCCGGAATCCCAGCCCCCGGTTCTGCAGGGCGAACCCGTGCCCGGGCAGCACCACGTGCGAGCCGAACGCCAGGTAGGTCGACTGGATCAGGCTGACCATCATCCCGCCCGCGTCGGCCGCGCACAGGTAGACGGTGCCGCCCCGCTCCGGGTCACCCGCCGCCGGGTCACCCGCCCGGTCGGTGACCAGCGCCCGGCGGACGGCCGCGTACCCGGGGTCGAGCAGGGCCGCGACCGGCACCGGGGCCCGGTCCGGGTCGGCGACGTGCGCGTGCGTGTCGGCGAAGCCCAGCTTGACCGCCTCGACCTGCCGGTGCAGCCGCTCGGCAAGGGGCAGCCCGGCGAGGTCGGTGCCGTCCAGGACGTGCAGCGCCAGCAGCGCGGCCAGCCCCTGCCCGGGCGGCGGCAACTCCCACACGTCGTGGCGCCGGTAGCGGGCGCGGACCGGATCGACCCAGGTCGAGGTGTGCCGGGCCAGGTCGTCGCCGGTGAGCAGACCGCCGGTACGGGCGGCGTGCGCGTCGAGGGCCGCCGCGATCCCGCCCCGGTAGAAGTCCTCCGCCCCGGTGGCGGCGATCCGGCGCAACGTCCCCGCCGCGTCCGGGTTGCGCCACCACTCGCCCGGCCGGGGGGCCCGGCCGGCCGGGGCGAAGACCCGGCCGAACTCCGCGTACTCCGGGCCGGTGAGGCCGACGTGCCCGGCGACCCCGCGGGACCACGCGGCGGCGACCCCGGCGGAGACCGGGTGGCCGTGCTCGGCGTAGCCGATCGCGTCGGCGAACAGATCGGCGAAGGGCAACGAGCCGAAGCGGTCGTGCAGGTCCCGCCACCCGGCCGGCGCACCGGGCACGGTTACCGGCAGCCAGCCCCGGGCCGGCATCGCCGGACCGCGCGCCTGCGCACCGCCGAGCGCGGCCGCCGGCTCGGCCGCCCGACCCCCGGTCGCGACGCGCACCACCTCCCGGGTCAGCCCGGCCGGGGAGCGACCGGCGGCGTTCAACCCGTGCAGCCGCGTGCCGTCCCAGACGATGGCGAAGAGATCACCGCCGATGTCGTTGGAGGGTGGCTGCACGACGGTCAGGGTGGTCGCCGTGGCCAGCGCCGCGTCGACGGCGTTGCCGCCGCGCCGCAGCGCGGCCAGGCCGGCCGCCGCGGCCAGCGGGTGGCTGGTGGCCACCGCGCCGTGCGGCGCGAAGATCGACTTCCGGGGGTACGCCATCCGCCATGTCTACCGCCTCCGGCGGCTCCCGCGTACCCCCACCGGGGCGTAAGGAAGGGCCCCCGCTTAACGCCTGCGGTAGTAGAAGGGCCCCTTGTTAACAGAGCGCGTTAAAAAGGGGCCCTTCCTTACACCAGGGGTGGGCGGGGCGGGCGGTTACCGGGTGGCGGCGACGGTCAGCCGGTCGGTCCGGCGGCACACTCGTACGCCGCCGGGCAGGGAGACCGGGCCCTGGCCGTGCCAGGTGGTGACCAGTGCCTCCAGCGCGGTGACGTGCCGGTGCCCGAGCGCGGCCGGCGGCGCGCCCAGCTCGCGGGCCCAGGCGTGCAGGACCCGACCGCGTACGGCCGGCGCCAGCTCGGCCAGCCCGGGCACCGCCAGACCGCCGTCCGGGTGTCGCACCCCGGCCAGGGCGACCGCGGCCAACTCGTCCAGGACGGCGTTGTCGGCCGCGAGCAGCCGGGCCGTACGGGCCAGGTTGTCCAGGACGCCCGGCCCGAGGGCACCGACCAGCGCCGGCAGCACGTCGGCCCGCACCCGCGCCCGGGCGTACGAGGGGTCGGTGTTGTGCGGGTCCACCCAGGGGCGGAGTCCGAGCGCGGCACAGGCGTCCCGGGTCTGTTCCCGGGCCACCTCCAGCAACGGCCGCAGCAACGGCACCCCGGCCAGGTCGCGCCGGAACGGCATGCCGGACAGACCGCGTGGGCCGGCACCCCGGGCGAGCGCCAGCAGCACCGTCTCGGCCTGGTCGTCGCGGGTGTGCCCGATCAGCAGGGCCGCCGCCCGGTGCCGGACGGCCACCCCGGTCAGCGCGGCGTAGCGGGCCTCCCGCGCGGCCGCCTCGGGACCGCCCGGCCGGCCGGCCACCTCGACCCGGACCACCTCCACCGGGTCCAGCCCCGCCTTCCGGGCCCACGCCGCCACCGCCGCGGCCCGCTCGGCGGAGCCGTCCTGGAGGCCGTGGTCGACGGTGACCAGACCGGCGGCGCGACCCATCCGGGGCGCCACGAACGCGGTGGCCGCGGCCAGGGCCAACGAGTCGGCCCCACCCGAGCAGGCGACCAGCACCGGACCCGGCTCCGCCAGGTCGGTCAGGGCACGCCGCACCGCGACGCGGATCGCCGCCACCGGCGGGGCGAGCGCCGCCACGGTCGGACGGTCAGCCGGCGGCCGGCAGCGGGCCGGCCGGCCCGTGCACCCGGGCCACCCAGGCGTCCGGGTCGCCCAGCTCCTCCAGCCGGGGCAGGGTCAGCGGGGACGAGAAGATCCGGTTGAAGCCCGGCATTCCCACCCGCTCCACGACACCGTGCACGAACTTGCGGCCCTCGGCGTACTGGCGCATCTTCACGTCGACGCCGAGCAACCGGCGGATCGCCTTCTCCAGCGGGTTGCCCGCCTCGCGGCGGCGGTTGAACGAGGCCCGGATCCGCTCCACGCTCGGAATCACCTGCGGGCCGACGCCGTCCATCACGAACTCGGCGTGGCCCTCGAGCAGGGTCATCAGCGCGGTCAGCCGGTCCAGCACGGCGCGCTGGGCCGGGGTCTGCACGATGTCCAGCACGCTGGTCCGGCCGTCCGGGTCCTTCACCGCGTCGGAGAGGGTGGCCACCCCCCGGCGGAGTCGTTCCAGCAGGTGCTCGCCCCCGCTGGAGGAGGCGTCCACGAACGCCTGCACCTCGGTCAGGAAGTACGCCCGCATCCACGGCACCGCGGTGAACTGGGTGCGGTGGGTGACCTCGTGCAGGCAGACCCAGAGCCGGAAGTCGCGCGGATCGGCGCCGAGCTTCCGCTCCACCTCGACGATGTTCGGCGCGACCAGCAGCAACTGCCCCGGGTCGGCGGAGAAGACCTCGTACTGGCCGAGGACCCGCCCGGACAGGTAGGCCAGCACGGTGCCGGCCTGCACCCCGGTCAGCCGGGACCCGATCGCCTCGGTCAGCGCACCCGGCTGCTTGTCCTTGGACAGCCGGCTGACCAGCGGGGTGATCACCTCACGCAGCCCGGCGATGTTGGTCGCCGCCCAGTCCCGCCGGTCGACCACCCGCACCGGCGGGTGGGACACCTGGGACCGCAGCCCGGTGTAGTCGGCCACGTGCCCGGCCGCCTCGTCGGTCAGCCGTCGCAGGTCGCCGACGACGTCGGTGGCCTCCGCGTACGACACCCGGGGGCCCGACTTGCCCAGCGCCCCCGCGGTCGCGGCGGCCAGATCCCAGTCCACGAACTGCGCCATGCACCCCACCGTACCCGCGCGGGCACAGCCGAACCCGCGCTCGACGAGTCGGTCGGGTCAGCGGCAGCCGCAGGTGGCCAGGGCGGCGGTGACGCGGTCGAGGGCGGCGCGGGCGGCGGTCAGCCCGTCCGGGGGCACGTCGTCGGTGAGTACGGCGAAGCTCAGCAGCCGGCCGTCGGCGGTGCTGACCAGGCCGGCGATGGCGTGTACGCGGGTCAGCGTCCCGGTCTTGGCGCGGACCTGTCCGGCGGCGACACCGGCCGGACCGGCGAACCGGTCCGTGAGGGTGCCGGACCAGGCGGCCACCGGCAGCCCGCCGAAGATCGCCGCCAACTCGGGGCGGGTGCCGTCACCGGCCAGGGTGATCAGGTCGGTGAGCAGGGACGGGCTGATCCGGTTGCTGCGGGACAGGCCGCTGCCGTCGGCCAGGGACATCTCGTCGGCCGGCAGCCCCAGTTCGGCGACGACCGCATCCATCGCCTTCGCACCTCCGGCGAACGACGCGGCCTCGCCCCGGGCCAGCGCGACCTGACGGGCCAGCGCCTCCGCGACCAGGTTGTCGCTGTCGCTGATCATGATGTCGACCAGCCGGACCATCGGCAGGGACGACACGACCCCCAACTGGGTGCCCGGGGCTCCGGCGGCGGCACCGGCGCCAGCGGCGGGCGCCCTCCCGGTGGTGACCCGGTCGGCCGGGACGCCGAGCAGCCGGGCGAACGATCTTCCGGCGGCCACGTCGGGCTTGGCCACCCGGTCGGCGCCGTGGTTGCCGTTGTCGTGGTCCTTCTTCGCCTGCGGCACGTCGCTGCGCGCGCCGTCGGTCATCAGGGCGGTCACCGCCCCGCCGTACCCGCCGTCGGGAATGTCGGAGTCCCAGCCCGGCTCGTGGACCGGGCCCGAGTAGAGCGTGGAGTCGACCACCACCTTCGTCGGCGCCGTACCGCCGAGGGCCTTCTTCACCTGCGCGGCGAGGTCGTCCAGCCGGGCCGCGCCGGGGTAGAAGCCCTTCCGGTCCACCGCGAGGGTGGGGTCGCCGCCGCCGACGAGCACCACCTCGCCGGGGGCGGCGCCGGCGACCGCGCGGGTGGGGATGCGGTACCCGGGGCCCCGCGCGGCGAGGACCGTCACGGCGGTGACCAGCTTCGTCACCGAGGCGGGCACGGTGCCGTCGTCCTCGCCCCGGCCGTACAGCGGTCGGCCGGTGGCCACGTCGGCGACCGAGACGTTGACCCGGTCACCGAGGGCGGACACCCCGACCAGGGGGGCGAGCGCCGCGCGTACCCCCGCGGTGGTGGGCAGCGGCGCGTTCGCGTCGGCGGCGGCCAGGACCGGTACGGGCGCCGGCTCCGGCGGTCGTGCGGCGGCCGACGGCGCGGCCGGTTCGTCGCCCAGCCACTGCCCGACCGGACCGGGCCGGACCACGGCCAGTCCGACGGCCGCGAGGACGAGCACCAGCACGGTGGCCAGCGCCACCGGCAGCAGGCGACGCCGACGGCCCGGGGCGGTCGGTGGCGACGGTGGTGCGGAGACCGGCGGCGGGCCGGCGGCCGGGCGCGCCGCGGCGGCGGCCCAGAGGTCCACCGGTGCGGGTCGGCCGTCGCCGCCCGGCGCGGTGCCGGCCGGGGTCACGTCGGCGGTCCCGGAACCCCGCCGGGCAGGGTGGGCGTCGGGCACCGGCACCCGTCCGGTGAACCCGCCGGAAGCAGATCCGCCGGGCGGCCGTCCAGCACCGCCGTCCGGCCGGTAGTGTGAATCTTCCCTCCCCACGGCCCCCTCCTCCCCCCGCGAAAATCTGCTTGGGTGACACTACTTCGGTCCGAACACTATGCGGCGGCCGGAGCCGACGGGTGGCATTGACCTGTCCGGGGAGCGGCGAGCCGCTGGTCACCGTGGGCCAGCGTGGGCAAACGAGGGAGCGTGCAGATGGATTTCGACGTGACGGTTGAGATCCCCAAGGGTCACCGCAACAAGTACGAGGTGGACCACGCGACCGGCCGGATCCGGCTGGACCGCACCCTCTTCACGTCCACGCAGTACCCGGCGGACTACGGCTTCATCGAGGGCACCCTGGGCGAGGACGGCGACCCGCTGGACGCGCTGGTGCTGGTCCCCGAGCCGACCTTCCCGGGCTGCCTGATCCGGTGCCGCACGATCGGCATGTTCCGGATGACCGACGAGAAGGGCGGCGACGACAAGGTCCTCTGCGTGCCCTACGAGGACCCGCGTCAGGAGCACCTGCGCGACATCCACCACCTCGGCGAGTTCGACCGCCTGGAGATCCAGCACTTCTTCGAGGTCTACAAGGACCTGGAGCCGGGCAAGTCGGTCGAGGGCGCGACCTGGGTCGGTCGCCAGGAGGCCGAGACCGAGATCGTCGCGTCGTACCGGCGGGCTCGGGAGGCCGAGGCGCGCGGCGAGTCCACCCACTGACACCACGACGTCCGACCGCCCGGGGGGCGGCTCAGCCGAGCAACCCCCGGGCCTTGTCGTACAGGTCGAGCACCGCGCAGGCGACCGGCACCACGGAGACCACCAGCGCGGTGTCGGTGAGGTCGGCGATCCGGCCGACGTACGGGGAGACCGGCCGGCGGGCGTACGTGGTGCCGGCGACCACGGCCACCAGGGCCAGCGCCAGCCCGCCCAGGACCAGCACGAGCAGACCGGTCGGGCCGGCACGGTCGGCCAGCACCGCGCCGAGGACGGCGTACCCGGTCAGGCCGGCGACCACGGTCGGCACCCGGTGCCGGACCGCCACGAAGAGCCGGGACCGCAGCAGCAGGACCGCGCCGGCGACCGCCACCAGCAGCCGGCCGGCGGTGCCCCCGGACAGCCCGAGCACCACGGCGGCGCCGACGGTCAGCGCGGCGTGGCCGAGGAGCATGCCGGTGAGCATCTCCTCGGTGCGGGCGACCGCGGCGTAGACCCGGTCGGAGTCCGGCAGGTCGCGGGCCCGGTCCGGTCCGCCGGGCTCCCCGCTGGGCAGCGTGATCGGCGGCAGCGGCACCTTGCCGAGTCGGATGGCCAGCAACGGGATCGCCCCCACCGCGAAAACCAGCACGGTGAGCAGGACCGCTGCCGTGCCGGCCGGCGCGAGCACCAGGCCGCCGAGCGCGGCGACCGCGCCGCAGAACCCGGCCACCACGCCGGCCACGAACACCCGCAGCCGGGTGGCGACGCCGACCAGGAGAAGCACCGAGACGAGCAGCAACGCCACCGTGCCGGCCAGCAGCTCGGGCGCGCCGATCCAGCGCAGCCCGGCCAGCGGGCCGACCGGGTCACCGGAGCTGACCGCGAGGGCTCCGGCCGCCGCCGCGTAGGGCAGGGCGTACCCGCCGAGGGTGGCACCGGCCGCACCGTCCCCGTACCCCCGGGAGGCCACCACCCCGGCGAGGGCGAGCAGCAGGGCGACCACCGCGGCGGCCGGCGCACCGCCGGTGTGCGCGGGCCCGCCGGCCAGGACGGCGCACAGGCCCACACCCAGCGGTACGGCGGCGCCGGCCAGGGCCGTGGTCCGGGTGGCGGTGGGTGACCAGGCACCGCCGCGCCGGCGGGCGCCGTCGGCGATCGCCTCGACCACGTCGTCGTACTCCAGCTCGGGCCACTGCGCGCGGGCCGGCACCAGGTGCAGCACCTCGCCGTCGCGGACGCCCTGGGGAAGCAGCGCCTGGGCGGTGGCGAGCACCGCGCCGTCGGTCCGGCGCAGCACCCACCCGCCGTGTCGTTCACCGTCGTCGGCGAGACCCTCGCCGGCGTGCCGGAGCACCTCGGGCAGCAGCTCGGCCAGGGGAACCTGCTCGGGAAGAGCGACGTCCACCCGCCGTTGCGGGCCGCTGATGGTGACCCGGGCCAGCCCGATCGTCATCGACCGACCTCCATATCGAGCGGGGTAGGTGGGTATCCGGACGACAGGACTTTACCTACCATGAGCCAGGCTCGGGTTACTGAGCGCTGTCGGGAGGTCGAGTGTCCACTGTCGTGATCAGGCGACCGCCGCGCCGGCCGGCACCGGAGATACCGGTCGGCGAGCTGCCGGTGGAGGCGCCGCCGGAGATCCCGCCGGTCACCGGCGGGCGCTGGCACCAGATGTTGATGGTGCTGCCGATGCTCGGCGGCACGGTGGCGATGGCGATGATGTTCGGCCGGGGCGGCGGGGCCTACTCCTACGTCGTCGGTGGGATGTTCGGGCTCTCCTCGCTGGCGATGCTGTTCACCTCCTGGGGCAGCGCCTCGGGCACCCCGAAGAAGTCCGAGATGATGGCCGCCCGCCGGGAATACCTGCGGCACCTCACCGGGCTGCGCCGGCGGGTCCGGGAGACCGCCGGCCGGCAGCGCGCCGGGCTGTACTACCGGCACCCGGACCCGGGCCGGCTCTGGTCGACCGTGGACAGCCACCGGGTGTGGGAACGCCGCCCGAACGACCCCGACTTCGCCGTCGTCCGGGTCGGCGTCGGCCCGCAGACCCTGGCCACCCCGCTGGTCCCGCCGGTCACCCGCCCGCTGGAGGAGCTGGAGCCGATGACCGCCGGGGCGCTGCGCCGCTTCCTGGACGCGTACTCGGTCGTGCCCGACCTGCCGGTGGCGCTGTCCCTGCGCAGCTTCGCCCGGGTCTTCGTCCGGGACGCGACGCCCGGCACCGGCTCGACCGCCGCCCAGGCGTTGGCCCGCGCGATACTCACCCAGCTGGCCGTCTTCCACGCCCCGGACGAGCTGCTCGTCGCGGTCTGCGCCGGGCCGGAACGGCGGGCCGCCTGGGAGTGGGCCAAGTGGCTGCCGCACGCCCACCACCCGGTCCGCGCCGACGCGCTGGGGCCGGTACGGCTGGTCACCAGTTCCGTCACCGAGCTGGAGCGGCTGCTGGACGAGGTCCTGGCCAGCCGGTCCCGGTTCAGTCCGGCCGGACCGGCCACCGACGGTCCCCACGTGGTGGTGGTGCTCGACGGCGGCGACCTGACCGGCGCCACCGACCTGACCGGGGAGAGCGGCATCGACGCGGTCACCGTCCTCGACCTGGACACCCCGCCCCCGCGACTGCTCGACCGTTTCGCCCTGCTGCTGGAACTGCGGCACGGCCGGCTGCACTCGCACTCCGCCGAGGGACACGCCGAGGTCGGTACGCCGGACCAGCTCGACGTCGCCGACGCGGAGGCCGTCGCCCGGCGACTCGCCCCGCTGCGGCTGGCCGCCACCGGACCCGGGATCGACGCGGCCCCGGGCGCCGACCTCGGCCTGCCCGAGCTGCTCGGCATCGGCGACCCGGAGAGCTTCACCGCGGAGCAGGGCTGGCTGCCCCGACCGCCCCGCGAGCGGCTCCGGGTACCGATCGGGGTGGGCACCGACGGCGGCGCCATCGAGCTGGACCTCAAGGAGTCCGCGCAGGACGGGATGGGTCCGCACGGCCTGCTCATCGGCGCCACCGGCTCGGGCAAGTCCGAGCTGCTCCGTACGCTGATCCTCGGGCTGGCCGCCACGCACAGCTCGGAGCAGCTCAACGTGGTGCTCGTCGACTTCAAGGGCGGGGCGACGTTCGCCTCCTTCGACCGGCTGCCGCACACCGCCGCGGTGATCACCAACCTGGCCGACGCGCTGCCGCTGGTGGACCGGATGGTCGACGCGATCAACGGGGAGCTGGTCCGCCGCCAGGAGCTGCTCCGCCGGGCCGGCAACTTCGCCAGCGTGCGGGACTACGAGCGGGCCCGGGCCGCCGGCACCCCGCTCGCCCCACTGCCGTCGCTGCTGATCGTCTGTGACGAGTTCTCCGAGCTGCTGTCCGCCAAGCCGGACTTCATCGACCTCTTCGTCCAGATCGGCCGGTTGGGCCGCTCGCTCGGCGTGCACCTGCTGCTGGCCAGCCAGCGCCTGGAGGAGGGCCGGCTCCGTGGACTGGACACCCACCTGTCGTACCGGATCGGGCTGCGGACCTTCTCGGCGCTGGAGTCCCGGACGGTGCTCGGGGTGCCCGACGCGCACGAGCTGCCCCGCTCCCCGGGGCACGGCTACCTGCGCTTCGGCACCGAGCCGCTGGTGCGCTTCCGGGCCGCGTACGTCTCCGGGGTGGTCCGCCGGCGCGGCGTGGCACCGGGCACCGGCGAGACCGGGGCACCACGGCTGCTCACCTTCACCACCCATCACGTGCCGGTGCCGGAACCGGTCGGGCCGCCGGCCCTCCCGCCGGCCGACGAGGACGGTGGCACCAGCCTGCTGGACCTGCTGATCGGCCGGCTGGCCGGCCAGGGACCGCCGGCACACCAGGTGTGGCTGCCACCGCTCGGCCCGGCACCGGCGCTGGACGAGCTGCTCGGCCCGGTCCGGGTCGACCCGGCGCGTGGCCTCTGCTTCGGCAACCCTGAGCTGCACGGCGCGCTCGGCGTGCCGGTGGCGGTGGTGGACAAGCCCTTCGAGCAGCGGCGGGACCTGCTCTGGCTGGCGCTGGACGGCGCCGCCGGGCACGTGGCCGTGGTGGGCGGGCCGCAGAGCGGCAAGTCGACCGCGCTGCGCACGCTGGTCTGCGCGCTGGCACTCACCCACACGCCGACCGAGGTACAGGTCTACTGCCTGGACTTCGGCGGCGGCGGACTGGCCGTGCTGCGCGACCTGCCGCACGTCGGCGGGGTCACCGGCCGCACCGACCCGACGGCGGTCCGGCGTACGGTCGGTGAGGTCGCCACCCTGCTGGCCGACCGGGAACGCCGCTTCGCCGAGTTGGGCGTGGAGTCGATGGCCGCGTGGCGGCAGCGCCGCGCCGCCGGTGCCCGGCAGCCGGCCGACGACCCGTTCGGCGACGTGTTCCTCGTGGTGGACGGCTGGGCCACGCTGCGCGGCGAGTACGACGACCTGGAACCGCTGATCACCGACCTGGCCACCCGGGGGCTGTCCTACGGGGTGCACGTGGTGGCCACCGCGGTGCGCTGGCTGGACTTCCGGCCGGCGATCCGGGACCTGTTCGGCTCCCGGCTGGAGCTGCGCCTCGGTGAGCCGTCGGACTCGCTGGTCGCCCGGCGGGCCGCCGCGAACGTGCCGGAGAAGACACCCGGCCGGGGCGTCACGGCGGAGAGCCTGCACTTCCTCACCGCGCTGCCGCAGCTCGCCGGCTCCGGCGGGGACACCGCCGACCTCGTCAAGCAGGCCGCCGGGGGCTGGCCGGGGCCGACCGCCCCACCGGTGCGCCTGCTGCCGCCGGTCCTGCCGTACGCCGACCTGGACCTGACCGCGACGACCGGCCTGCGCCTGCCGGTCGGCATCGCCGAGGCCGACCTGCGCCCGGTGTTCCTGGACTTCGCCACCGAGCCGCACTTCGTGGTGTTCGGTGACGCGGAGTGCGGCAAGTCGTCGTTCCTGCGCGCGCTGGCCACCTCCATCGTCACCCGGTTCACTCCGGTTCGGGCCCGGGTGATCCTGGTCGACTACCGGCGCAGCCTGATGGACACGATCACCACCGACCACCTGATCGGGTACGGCACCGCCGCCGCGCACACCACCGACCTGATCGAGTCGGCCGCCGGCTATCTCCAGGGGCGCCTGCCCGGTCCGGAGGTCACCCCGGCGCAGCTACGGGAACGGTCCTGGTGGACCGGTCCCGAACTGTTCGTGCTGGTCGACGACTACGACCTGGTCGCCAGCGGCCCGGCCAACCCGCTGCGGGCGCTGGAGGAGCACCTCCCGCACGCCCGGGACGTCGGGCTGCACCTGGTGCTCGCCCGGCGGTCCGGCGGTGCCGGGCGGGCCCAGTACGAGCCGATCGTGCAACGGCTGCGGGAGCTGTCGACAGCCGGGCTGGTGATGGCGGGCAGCCCGGACGAGGGAGCACTGGTCGGTCCGGTCCGCCCGGGCCCACTGCCGCCGGGGCGGGGTCGACTGGTCACACGGCGTGAGGGCGTACGCCTCGTGCAGCTGGCCCATCTGCCGCCAGTGTGACCGGTGTTCCGCGAACGCCCCGCTGGGCGGTCCGGAACCGGTAATCTCCCATCGTCGGTTTTCTGTCGTGACGAATGGCTGGGAATGTGACCAGGGTGCGGCACAGCGCTCCGCCGATGGCTCGACGGTTCGCCGTCCGGGCGCTGATCGGCGTGGCGGCCACCGTGGTGTCGGTGGCCGGTGCGGGTGCCCCGGCAGCCGCGGCCCCGGCAGCCGCCACCCCACCGGCCGTGGAGCAGGTCGCCGCCGGGGGGTTCGCCGCGGCGCCGGACGGCCGGGACCGCCCGGACCAGGTCCGCGACGAACAGTGGCAGATCGACGAGTTGCGGGCGGAGACGGCCTGGCGCACCTCGACGGGAGCCGGCGTGATCGTCGCGGTGATCGACTCCGGGGTGGACGGGAGTCACCCGGACCTGGCCGGGCAGGTGCTGCCCGGTCTCGACCTGGTCTCCCCCGAGGGCACCACCGACGTCGACCCGGTCGGGCACGGCACCACGGTGGCCGGGCTGATCGCCGGACGCAACGACGACAAGCGCGGCGTGGTCGGGCTGGCGCCCGACGCCCGGATCCTGCCGGTCCGGGTCCTCGACGCGGCCAACCGCTACGACGACGCCCTGATCGTCGCCAAGGGCGTGCGCTGGGCCGTGGACCACGGCGCCCGCGTGATCAACCTTTCGCTGGGCGGCAGCAGCGACAGCCCGGCGCTGGCCGCCGCCCTGGACTACGCCTTCGCCCGGGACGTCGTGGTGGTCGCCTGCACCGGCAACGTGGCGACCTCGTCCGACAAGAGGGTGTGGTACCCGGCCCGGGAGCCGGGCGTGGTCGCGGTATCCGGCCTGGAACGGGCCAGCGACAACCTGTGGTCCGGCGCGATCACCGGTCGCGCGACGGTGCTCACCGCCCCCGCCACCGGCCTGGTCGGGGCGCGCCCGAAGGACGGGTACTGGCGGGTGCAAGGCACCAGCTTCGCCGCGCCGCTGGTGGCCGCGACCGCCGCGTTGATCCGGGCCCGTTACCCGCAGATGCCCGCCGGTGACGTGGTCAACCGGCTGCTCAGCACCGCCCGCGACATCGGTCCCACCGGTCGCGACGACCGCTACGGGTACGGCCTGGTCGACCCGGTGGCGGCACTGGACGGCGAGGTGCCGTCGGTCGGCCGGAACCCGTTGGACGACCAGACCTCCCCGGGCGTGATCGGGTTCGGCCCGGCACCGGGCTCGGGCCAGGCCGAGGGAGCCGGCGCCGACCGGGACGGGTTGGGCCTGACCGCCCCCCGGCAGCAGACCCGGTGGTCGGCGCAGCCGGCCGGGGCCGAGGACGCGGCCGGCCCGGCACGTTTCTGGACCGGGATCGCGGTACTGGTGGCGCTGCTGACCGGTGCCGCGCTGGTGGTACGCCGGTTCCGCCTGTGGAATCGCTGAGGGTTTCCCGGGTCCGGGTCTGATCCGGCCCCGGCGGGGGTAGAACGGCTGGCATGAGTTCGTCCGGCCCTCGTACGCTGTCGCCCGGGACCCGGTCCTCGTGGCCGCGGCGCCGTCTCGACCCGGACCACTCCCTCGGCCTGCGACTCACCCTGGCCGCGGCGGGCGCCTTCCTGGTCCTCGTGCCGTTCGCGCTGCTGGCCCTGTTCGTCCTCAGCTCCTCGTCGCCCCTGCACCGCTGGGACGCGACGGTGACCGATCGTCTGCACGGCTGGGCGCTCGACCGGCCGGGCTGGACCCGCTTCCTGAACGTCTGGACCGACGTGTTCGGCCCGCTGCCGTTGCGGGTGGCCGCGCTGGTCCTGGTGGTCTGGCTGGTACGCCGGCAGGCCCGTCGGCTGGCGCTCTGGGTGACCGTCACCATGGTCGTGGGTGGGCTGCTCGGGCCGCTGCTGAAGCTGCTCGTCGGGCGGGACCGACCGGACCTGCTGGACCCGGTGGCCCACGCGACCGGCTACGCGTTCCCCTCCGGCCACGCGCTCAACGCCGCGCTGGCCGCCGGCGTGCTACTGGTGGTCTTCCTGCCGTCCGCCGTGGCGCCGGCCCGCCGGGTCGCGCTCTGGGTGGCCGCGCTGGTCCTGGTCGGGTTGACCGGCTTCACCCGGGTAGCGCTGGGCGTGCACTGGACCAGCGACGTAATGGGCGGTTGGCTGCTCGGCGCCGCGGTGGTGGCCGCCACTACCGCCGCCTTCACCACCTGGCGGCACCGGGTCGACCTGCCCCCGGTCCGGGTCACCGGAGACGGGGGCGACCCCGGGGAGAGGGACGCCCCGCGGCGGTTCGGCTGAGCGACGGCCCGGACAGGGCGTGCGCCGGTCACCGGGCGGGTACAGGCTGCGCCATGTCCTCCACAGTGCTCCAGGGTCTACGACGGGTTCTGCTGCCGGTGACGCTCCTGCTCGCCGTGATGGTGACGCTCGGGATGCTGGTCACCCGCGTCTTCGCCGGGTCCTGGCCCTTCACCCTGGAGCCCGGGGTGAACAGCGGGCTGGCGGCCGAGCGTACGTCCGGCTGGAACGACGTGTCGCTGGTCTTCAGCACGCTGGCCAGCACCCAGATGATCGTCGTGGTGACCGTGCTGGTGGCGTTGTTCCTCCGGCTGCGGCTGCACCGCTGGCGGGAGCCGCTCTTCCTGTGCGCCGCGGTGAGCGCACAGGCGCTGATCTTCCTGCTGACCACCATGGCGATCGACCGACGTCGCCCGGCCGTCGAGCAGATGGACGTCTCCCCGCCCACGTCGAGCTTCCCGTCCGGGCACACCTCCGCGGCGGTGGCGCTCTACCTCGGCATCGGGCTGCTGCTCGTCCTGCGGGCTCGGAGCACGCCGGCCAAGGTGGCCTGGGGCAGCCTGCTCCTGCTGGTGCCGGTGGGCGTCGCGCTCACCCGCATGTACCGGGGCATGCACCACCCGAGCGACGTGGTCGCGTCGTTCGTCAACGGCGGCACCTGCGTGCTGATCATGGCGCGCGCCTTCCTCGACCGCGGCATCCGCTGGGGTCGGTCCATGCTGTCGCCGGGCCAGGCGGCGGACGCCGACCGGGGCGTCGTGGGGCAGCCGGCGGCATCCTGACGGCGACCGGTCAGGTGCACTCGCCGGTGCGGACCGCCCGGGTGCGCTCGGCACCGGCCAGCGCCACCGGCCGGGCCTCGGCGGCGGTCACCGCGAAGCCGGTGTTCGGGTCGTCCGCCGCCGCCGCGAAGATCACCCCCAGCACCAGGCCGTTGGAGGAGACCAACGGTCCACCGGAGTTGCCGCTCTGCACCAGGGCCCGGATCGTGTAGATCTCCCGGGTCACCTTCCCGCCGTCGTAGATGTCCGGGCCGGTGATCCGGTCGACGTCCCGGATCCGCGCCGACTGCGCGTCGTACGGGCCGTCCAGCGGGAACCCGAGCACGATCGCGTCGGCGCCGGTGCCCGCGTTGCCGGCCGCGAACCGCAGCGACGGGCCGGGCAGGCCGGGTACGTGGAGCACGGCCAGGTCCCGGTCCGGGTCGTAGACGACGACCTTGCCGTCGTAGCGGTCGCCGTTCAGCTCCACGACGGTGGAGCGGGTGCCCGCCACCACGTGCGCGTTGGTCATCACCCGGTCGTCGGCGTAGACGAAGCCGGAGCCCTCGATCCGGCGCGAGCAGCTGGGCGCGGAACCCAGCACCTTGACCACCGCCCGCTGGCTGTTGACCACCACCTGGGACCCGGCCAGCGCGGGGTCGGGCGGGGAGACCTGCCGGGCCCGGGTGGGCGCCAGGTCACCGAAGACGTCCGGGAAACCGTTGGTGTCCACCGTGTCCCGCAGCGCGGTGGACAACTCCTGCGCCTGGTCGGGCAGGACCCGGTCGACCACCGTGAGCAGTGCGCTGTTGCGGACCGAGGAGGCCAGCCACGGCAGCGACGACGAGCCGAGCGGCACCGCCACCAGCCAGGCGACCAGCAGGACCGCGAAGAGCGACACGAACGCGCCGCCGACGTCGTCGGCCCGCTTCCCGACCTCGCTGGTGATCGTCTTGCGCAGGTGGGAGCCGAGCCAGCCGGCCAGTGCCTGACCGACCACCGCCAGGCCGAAGACGGTGACCAGCGAGATCAGCACCCGGGTGCCGCTGTCCACGAACTGCTGGGCCAGCAACGGGCCGAGCTGCAATCCGATCAGGGCGCCCAGGAAGAACCCGGAGAACGACATCACCCCGATGACGAAGCCCTGACGGTATCCGCTGATCGCGAACACGAGCATGAGCAGTAGCAGTACGAGATCCACGGCGGACACCCGTCCAGCGTACGGGCAGACGGCCGATCGGATGACCATCGCTTGCGGAAGGTGACCGTCAGGTGAGCGCATCGGGATCACCACGGCGGGATCGGCTCAGCGCACGGGGGTCTCGTCCACCTGGTCGGTGCCGGCCGACGGTGCCGGGTCGGCGCCGGTGGGCGGCAGCTCGACCACCCGGCCACGCGACCACGGTCGGGCCCAGCCGCCCATCTCCAGCAGCGTGGAGAGCACCCCGGCGGTGAAACCCCACACCAGCATCCCCCGGGCGGAGAACGCCGGGCCGATCCAGCCGCTGGGATGGCGTACCCGCATCCGGTTGTCCGGGTCGACCAGCTCGGCGACCGGCAACCGGGCCACGTGCGCCACCTCGGCCGGCTCCCGGGGGTGCACCGGGTGCGGCGTGTGCCACCAGGCGAGGACCGGGGTGACCACGAAGTCGCTGACCGGGATCCAGAGCCTCGGCAGTTCGGCGAGGACGGTGACGCTGGCCGGGTCGAGGCCTACCTCCTCGTTCGCCTCGCGCAGGGCGGTGGCGGAGGCGTCGGAATCCTCCGGGTCGGCCGCGCCGCCGGGGAAGGCCGGCTGACCGGCGTGGTTGCGGAGGGTGGCGGCCCGCTGGAGGATCAGCACGTCGGGACCGACGCCCGGCTCCTCACCGAGGAGCACCAGCACGGCGCTCTCCCGGCCGCCCGTCTCCGGGGTGGCCAGCCGGGTGAAGTCCTCGGTACGCGCGCTGCCGAGCCGGGCCAGCAGGGGTTCGATCCAGCCCGGCGGCCGCCGGTTCACGCCGGCACCGCCACACCCAGGTGCCGCCGGACCAGCTCGGCCAGGCGGGCGTCGTCCAGTGCGCCCGAGGCGTCGACGTGCCGTACGATGCCCTGCCCGTCGACGAGCACGGTCAGCGGGATCGCGTTGCGTTCCAACGCCCGCTGGAACGCCTCACCCTGGTCGAACAGCATCGGGAAGCGGACGCCGAAGTCCTCGCCGAAGGACTGCGCGGCCCCGCGCCCGTCCCGGCTGTTGACGCCGACCACCCGCAGCTGGCCCGCGGTCCGCTCGCTGAGCCGCTGGAAGGCGGGCAGTTCCTTGCGGCAGGGTGGGCACCAGGACGCCCACACGTTGATCACCGCCGGACCGCGCAGGTCCGGTAGGGCGACCGCGTCGCCGCCGGTGAAGCAGGTGAGGGTCAGCTCGGGCAGCGCCTTCCCGACGCCGGGCACCCGGGACGACTCGGGCAGGGCGGAGGACGGCGGAGTGGCCAGGTCGGCGGAGGCCGGCGGGGTGCCGAGATCGGCGCAGTCGGCGAACGGTGACGGCCGGCTGCTCGCCGCCTTCTCCCGGGTGGTGGTCGCCGGTCCGGTGTCGGTGTCGGTGTCGGCGGTGCAGCCGGCCACCGCGAGCAGCGCCGGGACGAGCAGCAGGACGAGCCGCTTCCTCATGGCACGTCCGCCACGACGGCCTGGGCGGGCACCAGATCCGGGTCCACCCCGGCGGCGACCGCCAGGTCCCGGGCGCGGGGGCCCTTGAGCAGCTTCGCCGCCGCCGGCTCGGTGGGACCGGTGCCGTACGACGGGCACAGCCGGGCCAGGGTGCACGCGCCGCAGGCGGGCTTGCGCGCGTGGCAGACGCGCCGGCCGTGGAAGATGATCCGGTGCGACAGCATGGTCCAGTCGCGCTTCGGGTACAGCGCGCCGATCGCATGTTCGATCTTCACCGGGTCGGTCTCGGTGGTCAGCCGCCACCGAGACACGAGGCGGTGGAAGTGGGTGTCGACGGTGATGCCGGGGACGCCGAAGGCGTTGCCGAGGATCACGTTGGCGGTCTTGCGGCCGATCCCGGGCAGCGTCACCAGGTCGACCAGCCGGCCCGGGACCTGACCGTCGTACCGCTCGACGAGCGCCTGACCGAGCTTGATCAGCGAGTCGGTCTTGTTGCGGTAGAACCCGGTCGGCCGGATCAGCTCCTCCATCTCGCCCCGGTCGGCGGCGGCATAGTCGGCCGCGGTCGGGTAGCGGGCGAAGAGCTTCGGGGTGACCTCGTTGACCTTCTTGTCCGTGCACTGCGCGGAGAGGATCGTCGCCACGGCCAGCTCCAGGGCACTGGAGTGGTCGAGTTCACAGTGTGCGTCCGGGTGGGTCTCGGTCAGCGCCCGGCCGATCCGCCGGGCGCGGCGGGTACGCCCGAGGTCGGTCTCGTCGGCGCGCGTGGAGCTGGTCGTCACGCCGGCCAGCCTACGTCGCCGCACCGACCGTCCGCCCGGGCCACACCCGGCCGGGAGCCGGTTCAGCCGGCGGCGGGTGGGCTGATCTTGCCGGAGTCGTCGAACGTCGCCCCGGACTTCGGGAAGTCGTCGGCGGTCAACTGCCGCATCAGCCCGAGGCCCCGATCGTCCGGGTCCATCGTCGGCTTGCCGGAGGAGTTCATGAAGGTCGAGACGAACGATCCGCCGGCCCAGGTGCCGTCCGGCTTCAGCGACACCTTGAGCACGCCACCCCAGCCGAGCCGACCGTTGTTGCTGAGGGAGTTGCCCCCGCCGGCGAAGTTGCCCAGGCTGTAGGCGATCAGCCGGCCCTTGTAGAACTCCATGCCGCGCAGCACGTGCGGGCCATGCCCGACGATCAGGTCCGCGCCGGCGTCGATCATGGCCTTGGAGAACTTCACCGGGTCGCCCCGGTTCTCGCCGAGGAACATCTCGGTGCCCGGCTTCACCCGCGTCTTGTCGGCCCCCTCGCCGCCCATGTGCACCTGCACGACCACCAGGTCGGCCATCCCGGCCGCCTTGGCGACGACCTTCTTCGACGCCGCGATGTCGGTCAGCGGGTTGGACCACACGTAGGACGAGAAGCCGGCCACGGCGACCTTGACGCCCTTGACGTCGACCACGGTGATCTGGTCGGGCGCCCCGGTGTGCGCGAGGTCGTACTTCTCCAGCGCGGCCTGGGTGTTCTCGTAGCCCTTCGGGCCGTAGTCGTAGCCGTGGTTGTTGGCCTGGTTGAGCAGGTCGAACCCGGCGTCGCGCAGGTGTGCGGCGTACTCCGGCGGAGCCCGGAACTGGAAGCAGCGGGTCGAGTTGGCGCCGCACTTGCCGGTGCCGGTGTCGACGGTCAGCGGCTCCTCCAGGTTGCCCATCACCAGGTCGGCGGCGAGCGCCTTGCGGACCGAGGTGAAGAAACCCTTGCCACCGTTCGGGGGGAGCCGGTTCGGCGCGTTGCCCATGATGATGTCGCCGGTGGCGGACATCGAGATCGCCGAGCCGGCCGGCTCGGTGCCGCCGGTCGTGGCGACCGGGGCGCCGGTGCCACCGCCACCCGCTCCGGGTTGCCAGACCGCGCCGGCCCCGGGCTCCTCCGTGCCGCACCCGGTGGCGAGCAGGACGGACAGCAGCACGCCGGCCGCGAGCGCCAGGCGGCGACGCGGACGGACCAGGAAGGGAGCGGCAGAGTACATCGCCCGCGACCCTACCGGCTGGTCGACGCGCCCACGAGAGCCGATCGGGTCGAGATTCAGCCGGCCGGTCGGTCGGACCAGGGGATCACGGTGCCGGCGCCGCCGGCGGTCACGGTCGCATGCACCGCGCGGGCGAGCGGCGCGCCCCAGGCCGAGCGGGGTCCGCCGTACGCCACCTCCGGCCCTTCGGCCGGGCAGAGCACGGTGACCGCGTCGGTCGGGGTGCCGGTGCCCGGCAGCCCGAGTGCGGCGATGGCCTGGACCTTCGCCTCCGTCGCCGTGGCCACGGCGTTGACCAGCGCGGCGGCGGAGAGCCGGGCCGGCACGTACGCCACGATGTTGACCGTGCCGACCCGCTCGGCGAGCGCGACCGGCGCGGGGGCCGCCGCCGGGACGGGGGTGCCCAGCCCGACGGTCGTCCAGACCCTGACGCCGCCGTCCGCGCGGGCCACCACCTCGGCGACGTCCACGCCGGTCAGCAGGCCCACCCCGGGTCCGTCCAGGCCGAGCTGGTCGGCCAGGTCGGTCAGGTGGTCCGCGGGGTCGTCCCGGTCGTACGACATCGGCACCGTCGCGTTGACCACCCAACTTCGGGGGCCGAGCCCACCGCCGAGTGGTCCGGAACTCACGGTCAGTAGCGGGCGCACGGTGCGCCACACCAGCAGCGGGACGTCCCGCCCGTCCTCGCGGCGGGTGGTCAGCAGCGGGTCGTTCAGCACGTGGTGACCCTACGACCTGCGCGCTTACCGGCCCGCCGGCACCCGGTCGGGCGCGAGATCGTACCGCCGGCGGGAGTCGGGCGGGTTACGCCCAACGATCAAGATTCCAGGGGTGCACCTCCGATTCCTGCTCACGTGGGCCTAGACTTGGCGGCGCGCGAAGGGATCAGCGGACGGCGGACCCGGCCGACGGACGGCACCGCGCGACCGGAGGTGCGCGATGGATGAGGTACTGGCCCGCAGCGGGATCTTCCAGGGCGTTGACCCGGAGGCTGCCGAGGCGCTCGCCAAGGAGATGGAGACGATCGAGGTCCGCAAGGGCGAGGTCGTGTTCAACGAGGGCGAGCCCGGCGACAGTCTCTACATCCTGCTGTCCGGCAAGATCAAGGTCGGTCGCCGGGCGGCGGACGGCCGGCAGAACCTGATCGCGGTCATGGGACCGTCGGACATGGTCGGCGAGCTGTCGCTCTTCGACCCCGGACCGCGGACGGCGACCGCCACGGCGGTGACCGACACCCGTCTGGTGCGGCTGCGCAAGCAGGCGTTGCGTCCGTGGCTCAACAACCGGCCGGAGATCGCCGAGCAGTTGCTGCGGGTGCTGGCCCGCAGGCTGCGCCGGACCAACGACTCGCTGGCCGACCTGATCTTCACCGACGTGCCGGGCCGGGTCGCGAAGAACCTGCTCCAGATGGCCGGCCGCTTCGGCACCCGGGACGGCGGCGTCCTGCGGGTCACCCACGACCTCACCCAGGAGGAGATCGCCCAGCTCGTCGGCGCCTCCCGGGAGACCGTCAACAAGGCCCTGGCCGACTTCGCCTCGCGCGGCTGGCTGCGGCTGGATGGCAAGAGCATCATCATCCTCGACCCGGAGCGCCTGGCCCGCCGCGCCCGCGTCTGACCCGTACGCCCGGCTTTTCCGGCCCGGATCGCCCGACGGCGGTCCGGGCCGCTCCGCGCTGCGGCACCCGTCCGGCCTGGGCACCGCACCCGGACCCGGCGGGTCACCCAGCCCGGTCGGCGCTGCCCGCTCCCCCCTGGGTTCCTCCGCACCGGACATCGCTTCCACCCCCGGCAACGCCTCCGCCTGTGGACGTTCCCGGGGTGTCACAGCCCTCCTCCCGGAGCGCGGCGGGCCCGCAGGACGATGCGCGCCAGCAGCCCTTTCGAGCTGAGTCATCGATGTCATCGGGCCGGGAGGCGACGGCTTGCGCCCCGGCTCGACCAGTGTGCGGCGGAACCGAACGCGCCCCGGCCCCGGCGAGAGTCCGGCGCCGGACCACCACGCCGCGCCACCACCGCACCGCGCCACCGCACCCGGGCCACCACACCACGCCACCGCGCGGGCCACCGCCGGATCGCGCCACCGCCCGGGCCACCGCCGCACCACGCCACCGCCACACCACGCCACCGCCCGGGCCACCGCCACACCACGCCATCGCGCGGGCCACCGCCACACCACGGCACCGCTCGGGCCACTACGCCACCGCCCGGCCACGCCACACCACGCCACCGCCCGGGCCACCGCCGGATCACGCCACCGCCCGGCCACCGCTACACCACGCCACCGCCCGGGCCACCGCCGGATCACGTACCGGCACGGCGGCCGCCGGATCGCGGCCACCGCCGGCGGCGCCGCGGGTCCGGAGCCGTGAGTCATCAACGACATCAGCTCGAAAGCGTCCCGAGCAACTGTGCCGCCCGGAACGGAAGGACCGGGAAGGAAAGGCCAGGAAGGAAAGGCCAGGAACGCAAGGGCCAGGAACGGAAGAGCCAGGAACGCAAGGCCCAGGAACGCCAAGGCCAGGAACGGGAGGGCCGGGAGCGAGGGGCCGGAGGGGAAGGACGGGAGGGGGCCGCCGCTCGCGGGCTCCGAAAAAGTCAGGCTTGACTGTTTGTTTCGAGGGCGGCACGCTGTTGCCGTGTCCGTAGCACCGACCCGCGTACCGCAGCAGGAGCGCAGCCGCGCCACCCAGGCCCGGCTGCTGGAGGCGACCGTCGAATGCCTGGTGGAGCACGGCTGGTCCGGCACCACCACCACCGTCGTCGCGGCGCGGGCCGGCGTCTCGCGGGGTGCGCAGCTGCACCACTACCCCACCAAGGCGGCGCTGGTGACCGCCGCGGTGGCACACCTGGCCGAGCGGCGGGCCGAGGAACTGCGTACCGAGGCGGAGGCGCTGCCGGCCGGGCCACAGCGCCTGGACCGCGTGATCGACCTCCTCGGGGCGGCCTTCACCGGGCCACTCTTCGTCGCCGCCCTCGAACTATGGGTCGCTGCCCGCACCGACCGGGAGCTACGCGAGGCCCTGGTGCCGCTGGAGGCCCGGGTCGGGCGGGAGATGCACCGGCTCACCGTCGGCCTGCTCGGCGTGGACGAGCGCCGGCCGGGCGTACGCGAGGCGGTGCAGGCGACCCTCGACCTGCTGCGCGGACTGGGTGTGGCCAACCTGCTCAGCGACGACTCGTCCCGCCGGTCCGCCCTACTGCACACCTGGAAGCGCCAGCTCGCCACCGTGCTCGCCCCGGAAAACCCCTGACTGACCACCGCCGAGCCGCCGGAGGCACCATGGTCGACCTGAAGGATCTGCTCGCGGACCTGGCCGAGGAGTCCGGCCAGTTGGACAACCTGGTGGCCGGGCGGCCACCGGCGGACTGGGACCGACCGACCCCGGCACCGGGGTGGACCGTCGGGCACCAGATCGCGCACCTGACCTGGACCGACCACGTGGCGCTGCTGGCCGTCACCGACACCGAGTCGTTCTACGCCTCGGTCAGTTCCGCTCCCGACCCGGCTCGGCTGGTCGACGACGGTGCGGCGGAGTTCCTCGGCCCACCCGCGCAACTGCTCCCGAGGTGGCGGACCGGCCGGACCGCTCTGGCCGCCGTGCTGGCCGCCGCGCCGCCCGGAGAGAAGGTGCCCTGGTACGGCACCCGGATGTCACCCGCCTCCATGGTCACCGCAAGGATCATGGAGACCTGGGCGCACGGCGAGGACATCGCCGACGCGCTCGGCGTCATCCGGCCGGCCACCGCCCGGCTGCGGCATGTCGCGCACCTCGGTTTCCGTACCCTCGGGCACGGCTTCGCCGCCCACGGCCGTGCGGTGCCTGCGGCGCCGATGCGGGTCGAGCTGACCGCACCCCAGGGAGACACCTGGGCGTACGGCCCGGCCGACGCCACCGACCGGGTCACCGGACCGGCGCTGGACTTCTGCCTGCTGGTCACCCAGCGGCGGCACCGCGACGACCTGGCCCTGGTCGCCACCGGCCCGGTCGCCGACGCGTGGCTGGACGTCGCGCAGGCGTTCGCCGGCCCGCCCGGTGCCGGGCGGGCGCCGCGGACCGTCGGCGCCACCGAGGCGCCGGTATGAGCGGCGTCCTGCGGGTGGGCAACGCGTCCGGCTTCTACGGGGACCGGGCGACCGCCTGGCGGGAGATGCTGGACGGCGGCGACCTGGACGTGTTGACCGGTGACTACCTGGCCGAGCTGACCATGCTCATCCTTGGCCGGGACCGGATGCGCGACGAGTCACTCGGGTACGCGAAGACGTTCCTCCGGCAACTGGAGAGCGCCCTCGGCACGGCGTTGGACCGGGGTGTCCGGCTGGTGACCAACGCCGGCGGCCTGAACCCCGCCGGGCTGGCCGCCGCGATCGGGTCACTCGCCGCGCGGCTGGGCCTGGAGGCCCGGATCGGGTACGTCGAGGGCGACGCCCTGGCCCGGCCGGACGCGCTGACCGCCAACGCCTACCTCGGCGCGTTCGGCATCGCCGCCTGCCTGGACGCCGGCGCGGACGTGGTGGTGACCGGCCGGGTCACCGACGCGTCCCTGGTGGTCGGTCCGGCGATCGCCCGCTTCGGGTGGCGGCGCGACGACCTGGACGCCCTGGCCGGGGCGACCGTGGCCGGACACCTGCTGGAATGCGGAGCGCAGGTGACCGGTGGCAACTTCAGCTTCTTCACCGAACTGCCCGACGGCGGGCATAGGCCCGGTTTCCCGATCGCGGAACTCCACCCCGACGGCTCCTCGGTGATCACCAAGCACCCCGGCACGGGGGGCGCGGTCACCGTCGAGACGGTCACCGCGCAACTGCTGTACGAGGTGGGCGCGCCCGCGTACCTGGGGCCGGACGTGGTGACGCACCTGGACACCGTGCGGCTCGCCCAGGACGGCCCGGACCGGGTACGCGTCGACGGCATCCGCGGCACTCCCCCGCCGGACACCCTCAAGGTGGGCGTCAACAACCTCGGTGGCTTCCGCAACTCGATGACGTTCGTCCTCTGCGGGCTGGACATCCCCGCGAAGGCAGCCCTGGTCCGGGGCCAGATCGAGGAGGCGGTCGGCAAGGACGGGCTGGAGTTCACCCTGGCCCGCACCGACCATGTGGACGCGACCGACACCGAGACGGCGAGCGCGCTGCTGCACGTACACCTGCGCGACGGTGACCGGGCACGGGCCGGGCGGGCGTTCTCGGCCGCCGCGGTCGAGTTGGCGCTGGCCTCCTATCCCGGCTGCACGCTGACCACCCTGCCCGGCGACGCGACGCCCTACGGGGTGTTCACCGCCGACGTGGTGCCGCAGGCCGAGGTGGCGCACGTCGCGGTGCTGCCCGACGGGGTACGCGTGCCGATCGCCCCGCCCACGACAACGGAGCCGCTGACGCGATTGGAAGGGCCCCTTGTACAACACCAGGCGTTAAAAGGGGTCCCTTCCGAACAGGCCGGCGGCGCCTGCTGCGCCGGAGCGCCCCCGGCCCATTCGTCCTTACATCCCACCCGGCGGGGGGCGCTCGGCGAGCTGGTCGGGGCGCGCTCGGGGGACAAGGGCGGCGACGCGAACCTCGGCGTCTGGGCGCGCACCGACGCGACCTGGGCCTGGCTGCGCGGCTGGCTGACCGTCGAGCGGCTGGCCGAACTGCTGCCGGAGACCGGGACGCTGACCGTGCAGCGGTACGAGCTGCCGAACCTACGCGCGGTCAACTTCGTGATCCGGGGACTGTTGGGGCAGGGGGTGGCCGCGTCCACCCGGTTCGACCCGCAGGCCAAGGCCCTCGGCGAGCTGCTCCGCTCGCGGATCGTCGACCTGCCGGCCGAGGAGTGAGCGATGACCATCGTGGACACCCCGGAACGGCGGCAGCTGCGCGAGCTGACCCGATCGTTCGTGACCCGTGAGGTGCTGCCCCACCTGGACGGCTGGGAGCGCGCCGGCGAGGTGCCCCGGGCGTTGCACGCCGCCGCCGCGAAGGTCGGGCTGCTCGGCGTCGGCTTCGAAGAGTCGGTCGGCGGCAGCGGCGGCGACCTGCTCGACTCGATCGTGGTGACCGAGGAGATCATCCGCTCCGGCGGCTCGTCCGGTCTGGTCGCGGCGCTGTTCACGCACGGCATCGCGCTGCCGCACGTGCTCGCCTCGGGCAACGGCGATCTCATCGACCGGTACGTCCGGCCCACGCTCGCCGGCACCACGATCGGCGCGTTGGCGGTCACCGAACCCGACGGCGGCTCGGACGTGGCCGGCATCCGGACGAAGGCCCGCCGGGACGGCGACGACTACCTGGTGAACGGGTCGAAGACGTACATCACCAGCGGAATCCGGGCCGACTTCGTGACCACCGCGGTGTCCACCGGCAGCGGGCTCTCCCTGCTGGTGATCGACAAGGGCCTGCCCGGCTTGACCGTCGGGCGGCGGCTGGAGAAGCTCGGCTGGCACTGCTCGGACACCGCCGAGCTGTCCTTCGTCGACGTCCGGGTGCCGGTGGCCAACCGGGTCGGCGAGGAGCACACCGGCTTCCTGGCGATCATGCAGCACTTCGCCGCGGAACGGCTCTCCCTGGCCACCCAGGCGTACGCGACCGCGCAGCGCTGCGTGGAGCTGACCACCCGGTGGTGCCGGGACCGTTCCACGTTCGGCCGCCCGCTGGCCAGCCGTCAACTGGTCCGGCACCGGCTGGCCGAGATGCACACCCGCGCCGAGTCGGCCCGCGCGTACGTGCACGAGGTGGCCGGCCGGGTCGCCGCGGGCGAGCCGGTGGTGACCGAGGTGGCGATGGCGAAGAACGTGGCGGTGGCGGCGTGCGCCGAGGTGGTCGACGCGGCGCTGCAACTGCACGGCGGCTTCGGCTACCTGCGGGACGCCGAGGTGGAGCGGCACTACCGGGACTCCCGGATCCTCGGCATCGGCGGCGGCACCACCGAGATCATGAACGAGATCATCGCGAAGGGCATGGGCCTGTAGATGACCACACTGGACAGCACGATCGACCCGTCGGCGCCGGCCTTCGCGGCGAACCGCGAGGCCCTGCGGGAACGCCTCGCCGAGCTGGACGCCGCGCTCGACCAGGCCCGGGCCGGCGGCGGCGATAAGTACGTGGCCCGGCATCACAAGCGCGGCAAGCTGCTCCCCCGGGAGCGGATCGAGTTGCTGCTGGACCCGGACGGTCCGTTCCTGGAGCTGTCCCCGGTGGCCGCGTACGGCACCGACTTCCCGGTCGGTGCCAGCGTGGTGACCGGCATCGGGGTGGTCGAGGGCGTGGAGTGCCTGATCGTCGCCAACGACCCGACCGTACGCGGCGGCGCGGTCAACCCGTGGTCGCTGGCGAAGACCCGGCGGGCCGGCGAGATCGCCCTGGCCAACCGGCTGCCGATGGTGAACCTGGTCGAGTCGGCCGGCGCGGACCTGCCCACCCAGGCGGAGATCTTCATTCCGGGTGGCCGGGTCTTCCGCGACCTGACCCGGCTCTCGGCCGAGAAGATCCCCACGGTCAGCGTGGTCTTCGGCAACGCCACCGCCGGCGGCGCGTACGTGCCGGGCATGTCCGACTTCACGATCATGATCCGGGATCGGTCGCAGGTCTACCTGGCCGGCCCGCCGCTGGTGAAGATGGCCACCGGTGAGGACGCCGACGACGAGTCGCTGGGCGGCGCGGCCATGCACGCCACCACGTCCGGCCTGGCCGACTTCCTCGCCGAGGACGAGCGGGACGGCATCCGGCTGGCCCGGCAGTGCGTACGCCGGCTGAACTGGCGCAAGCAGGGCCCGCCGCCGCGCAATCCGGTGCCGCAACCACCGAAGTACGACCCGGAGGAACTGCTCGGCATCGCCAGCGGCGACCTCAAGGTGCCGTTCGACCCGCGCGAGGTGCTGGCCCGGGTGCTGGACGGCAGCGAGTTCGACGAGTTCAAGCCCGGCTACGGCACCGCACTGGTCACCGGTTGGGGCGAGTTGCACGGGTACCCGGTCGGCGTACTGGCCAACGCCCGGGGCGTGCTGTTCAGCGCGGAGGCGCAGAAGGCGGCCCAGTTCATCCAGCTGGCCAACGCCGCCGACACCCCGCTGGTCTTCCTGCAGAACACCACCGGCTACATGGTCGGCACCGAGTACGAGCAGCGCGGCATCATCAAGCACGGCGCACTGATGATCAACGCGGTATCGAACTCGAAGGTGCCGCACCTGACGGTCAACCTGGGCGCCTCGTACGGCGCCGGCAACTACGGCATGTGCGGCCGGGCGTACGAGCCGAGGTTCCTGTTCACCTGGCCGAACGCCAAGTCGGCGGTGATGGGTCCGGCGCAGTTGGCGGGCGTGCTGTCGATCGTCGCCCGGCAGGCCGCCGCCGCCCGGGGCCGCGACTACGACGAGGACTCCGACGCCGCGATGCGAATGATGGTCGAGCAGCAGATCGAGTCCCAGTCCGGGGCGCTCTTCCTCTCCGGCCGGCTCTACGACGACGGGGTGATCGACCCCCGGGACACCCGGACCGTCCTGGGCCTGTGCCTGTCGGCGATCCACAACGGACCGGTGAGGGGCGCCGACGGTTTCGGCGTCTTCCGGATGTGATCACGGTGAGCGCGAGGAACGCAGCGAAGCGGAGTCCCGCAGTCGCGAACGAAAGGCAGGCTCAGCGACCATGATCACCAGACTTCTCGTGGCCAACCGGGGCGAGATCGCCCGCCGGGTCTTCGCCACCTGCCGCATGCTCGGCATCGAGACCGTCGCCGTGCACTCCGACGCCGACGCCGACGCGCCGTTCGTCGCCGAGGCCGACCGGGCCGTCCGGCTGCCGGGGAACACGCCCGCCGAGACGTACCTCCGGATCGACCTGATCCTGGACGCGGCCCGCAAGGCCGGCGCGGACGCCGTTCACCCGGGCTACGGCTTCCTCGCGGAGAACGCCGAGTTCGCCACGGCAGTCGCCGACGCCGGACTGACCTGGGTCGGGCCGCCCGCCAAGGCGATCGCCGCGATGGGCGACAAGATGGCGGCGAAGTCGCTGCTCGCCGAGGCGGGCGTGCCGATGCTGCCCACCTGGACCAGCGCCGACCAGGTCACCGGCTTCCCGGTGCTGGTGAAGGCGTCCGCCGGGGGCGGCGGGCGCGGCATGCGCGTGGTCCGCGAAGCCGCCGGGCTGCCCGAGGCGGTGGCCTCGGCGCGCCGCGAGGCGGCGTCGGCGTTCGGCGACGGCACGGTCTTCATCGAGCGGTACGTCGAACGTGGCCGGCACGTCGAGGTGCAGATCTTCGGCGACACCCACGGTACGGTGGCCGCCCTCGGCGTCCGCGAATGCTCGATCCAGCGCCGCCACCAGAAGATCGTCGAGGAGGCCCCCGGGGTGCTCCCGTACGAGGTGCGGGAGCGTCTGCACGACGCGGCGGAGGCGGCCGGCCGGGCTGTCGACTACGTGGGCGCTGGCACGGTCGAGTTCCTGCTCGCGCCGGACGGCGACGTCTACTTCCTGGAGATGAACACCCGCCTGCAGGTGGAGCACCCCGTCACCGAGCTGGTCGCCCTCGGCGAGCTGGACCTGGTTCGGCTGCAACTGCTGGTCGCCGAGGGCGAGCCGCTGCCCGAGCACCTCCGCGGCCCGGTCGCGGTACGCGGCTACGCGATCGAGGTGCGCCTCTGCGCCGAGGAGCCGGCGCAGGGCTTTCGCCCCGCGACGGGCACGCTGCACCGCTTCGCGATCCCCGGCGTCGACCGCGAGTTCGCCAACCTCGGCCGGGCCGGACTGCGGCTGGACTCCGGTGTCGTCGGCGGCTCGGTGGTCGGGATCCACTACGACTCGATGCTCGCCAAGGTGGTCGCCTGGGCGGCCACCCGCACCGAGGCGGCCCGCGCCCTGGCCGGGGCGCTGGCTCGGGCCGAGCTGCACGGCGTGGCGACCAACCGGGACCTGCTGGTCCGTGTCCTGCGCAGCCCCGAGTTCGGGGCCGTCGACATCGACACCGGTTTCCTGGACCGGCACCCCGAGGTCTTCGAGCCGCTGCTGCCGGCCGAGGAGGTCCCCCTGGTCGCGTTGGCGGCGGCGCTCGCCTCGGCCGCCGGCCGCCGCGCCTCGGCGCCGGTGCTGGCCGGGCTGCCGTCGGGCTGGCGCAACGTACCGGCGTTCCCGCAGGTCACCCGCTTCACCGGA
Organism: Micromonospora endolithica; assembly: GCF_003626595.1. Classification (GTDB taxonomy): domain Bacteria; phylum Actinomycetota; class Actinomycetes; order Mycobacteriales; family Micromonosporaceae; genus Micromonospora; species Micromonospora endolithica. The sequence goes on from NZ_RBAK01000009.1 coordinate 173,266, forward strand.
CCGGACGGTAACGAGATCGAGGTCCGTTACCGCCTGAACCGCTCGGGGGGCGTGGCCGAGTGGTCCACGGACCTGTCCAGCGACGCCACCGTGGCGCTGGTCGAGGCGTACCCGGAGCGGGTCGTGCTGGACGTGGACGGGGTGCGGCGGGCGTACCGCGTACACCGTCAGGGTTCGGAGATTTTCGTGGACGGCCCGGGCGGGGCGGCGAGCCTCACCGAGCTGCCGCGCCTCCCCCTGCCCACCGCGGAGCTGGCCGCCGGGTCGCTGGTCGCGCCGTTGCCCGGCGCGGTGACCCGGGTGCACGTCGAGGTCGGCCGGCGGGTCGCCGCCGGTGACCTGCTGCTGACCCTGGAAGCGATGAAGCTCGAACACCCCGTGCTCGCCCCGACCGACGGCATCGTCGCCGAGCTGCCGGTCCCGGCCGGCGGTCAGGTCGACACCGGTGCCGTGCTCGCCGTGGTCACCCCCCTTGAGGAGGCACCGTCATGAACTTCGACCTCACGCCCGAGCAGGACCAGCTCCGCGATGCCGTACGCGCGCTCGGCCGCAAGTACGGCCACGGCTACTTCGTGCAGAAGGCGAAGGCCGGCGAGCACACCACCGAGCTGTGGGACGAGGCGGGCCGGCTGGGCTACCTGGGCGTCAACATCCCCACCGAGTACGGCGGCGGGGGTGGCGGCATCACCGAGCTGGCGATCGTCTGCGAGGAACTGGCCGCTGCCGGCTGTCCCCTGCTGCTGCTCGTGGTCTCTCCGGCCATCGCCGCCACGGTGATCAACAAGCACGGCACCGACGAGCAGCGCAAGCGCCACCTGCCCGGTCTCGCCGACGGCTCGCAGAAGATCGTCTTCGCGATCACCGAGCCGGACGCCGGGTCGAACTTCCACCGGCTCGGCACGGTCGCCCGCCGGGACGGCGACGACTGGCTGGTCTCCGGGCGCAAGGTCTACATCTCCGGCGTCGACGAGGCGCAGTTCGTCCTGGTCGTGGCGCGCACCGAGGACTCGGCCACCGGGAAGCTCAAGCCGGCGTTGTTCATCGTGCCGACCGACGCGCCCGGCCTGGAGAAGTCCAGGCTGGACATGGAGATCCTGTCCCCGGAGAACCAGTTCCTGCTCTACCTCGACGACGTGCGGCTGCCCGCCGACGCGCTGGTCGGCGAGTCCCTGGACGCCGGCCTGCCGGCCCTGTTCGCCGGCCTCAACCCGGAGCGGATCACGGTCGCCGCGATGGGCGCCGGCACCGGCCGGTACGCCATCGAGCGCGCGTCGGACTACACCGTGACCCGGAAGGTGTGGGGCGGCCGGTCGATCGGCTCCCACCAGGGCGTGTCGCATCCCCTGGCGCACGCCGCCGTGCAGGTGGAACTGGCCCGCCTGATGATCCAGAAGGCGGCCACCCTCTACGACGCCGGCCGCGACCTGGAGGCCGGTGTCTCCGGCAACATGGCGAAGTACGCGGCCGGCGAGGCCGCCGCGCTCGCCGTGGACACCGCCGTGCAGGCGCTCGGCGGGGCCGGCATGACCACCGAGTACGGGGTGGCCACGCTGCTCGGCGCGGTCCGGGCCGGCCGGATCGCCCCGGTCAGCCGGGAGATGATCCTCAACTTCGTCGCCCAGCACGTCCTCGGTCAGGACAAGTCCTACTGAACCTCGGATGATCGACCCGACCTATTCGCCCGCGGGAGCGTCGAACCGGGCGAACTGCGGCATCCGTGCCATCTGCTCGGTGGGATAGACCGCGGTGTTCCATGACAGCCGATGTCGAGGCACCGGGTCAATACGCGCCCCGGCGGAGAAGGGACCCGCAATCCCATTCCCACCGTCCATGGTTGACAGCGAGCCGGACGGCGACATGCTGGACGGGTGAGCTTTCTGAGGCCCGATGCGCGGAAGCTGGCGGCCGTCGCGGCACTGGCGGCGGTCGCACTGCTGGTGACGCTGCTGGTGTGGCGCCCGGGGGACCTGCTCGGCGTGGGCCTGGCCCTGGTCGTGGTGCTGCTGGCGGCCGTGGCCGGCGTGGCCGTCGCCGCCGCCCGGGACCGGGCCGGCGAGGAACCACCCCCCGGGACCGCGCCGGCCGACAGCGGCGGGCTCCACGGCATCGACGCCGACACCCTGGAGACGCTGGACAACCGGGAGACCCTGCGGGCGGTACGCGAGCGGCGCCGCGGGCGCTGACCGGTCCTTGGCCGGCAGCCGGCCGCGGGTCAGCTCGCGGTCAGCGTCGGCGTGGCGAGCGCGTCCACACCTCGCCCGGCCAGGCAGCGGTACGTCCGGTCGGTGACCGCGTCGCTGGGCGGCAGCACCTCCAGGTTCCACCCGTCGGCGTAGCTGATGCCGCTGGTGAGGCGGAAGGTGCTCGGGTTGCACACCTGGCGTACCACCGGATCGGCGCTGACCTCGTCGTAGCCGGCGCCGACCAGGCTCGACGGCAGTTCTCCCTCGGCGTAGCTCTCCCAGGTGTGCTCGCTCGCGCACGGCACCCGCTCGGCGCGGGCCCGCGCGCCGCGTACCTGCATCGGCCCGAAGCACTCCAGCTCGTCGGCGCAGCCCGCCCCGGCGGGCAGCCCGGTCGTCCCGGTGCACGCGGGGCGCAGCGCGCTGGTGGCCGCCACCCCGGACGACGGGGTCGGGGTCCGGCCGGCGGGTGGGCCGGCGAGCAGCGCACCGACGCCGACCGAGGCGGCCAGGGCGACCACCCCGGCGCCGCCGAGGAACCAGCGCCGACGCCACCGCCGGTCGGTGGCGGGCATCGTCGGGTGCGGGTCCTCGACCGGCGTACGCGGGGCCGGCCGCGTGTCGTAGACGGTGGGGCCGCGCCCGGTGCGGGGCGGTGTCCGTGCGCCGGCACCGTCCGCGCCGCCGCCGTCGAGGGCGAGACCGGCCAGCAGCCCACCCAGCTCGGTGGCGGTCGGCCGGTCCCCCGGGTCGTTGGACATGCCCGCGCGCAGCACGTCGACCAGTTCCTCCGGCACTCCGGGCAGACCGGGTACCGGCTGGTGGAACATCTCCAACACGGTCACCAGGCTCGGGTTGCGCTCCGACCGCCACCGGGGCGGACGACCGTGCATCACCGCGTAGAGCGTGGCGCACAGCGCGTAGACGTCAACGGCCGGCGACGGTGGGCGGTGGCTGAACATCTCCGGCGGCGCGTACGCCGGGGTGAGCACCTCCAGAGCGACCGAGGCGTCCCGCATCTCGGCCAGCACCGCCAGCCCGAAGTCGGCCAGTACCGCCGGGTTGAAGTGCGAGTAGAGGATGTTGGCCGGCTTCACGTCGCGATGCAGCACCCCGGCCGCGTGCGAGTGGGCGATCGCGTCGGCGATCTTCACCCCGAGGTCCCGGGCCTCCGCCGGGCCGAGCGGCGACGTGCGCATCCGCTCGGCGTACGACCCGTCGCACAGCTCCATGATCAGGTAAGGATGCTGGTCGACGGTGACCCCGACGTCGAACAGGTCGACCACGTGGGGGTGTGACGACATCCGTCCGGCGGCGCGCGCCTCCCGGAGAAAACGGGCCTGGTCGTGGTCGCTGTCGAGGGTGCGGTTCTCGACCTTGACCGCCACCTCTCGCCCGACCGAGATCTGGGTGGCGCGGTAGATGGTGGCATAACCACCCCGGGCAAACACCGTCAGATCAGTCAGACCGGGCACGATGGGCTTCGGCAGGGCGCCGGGCGGGGTCTCGGTCACGGCTTCGAAAATACCCAATCGGGCCGGTCGCTCAGCGAGCCGCACCCGGCGCGGGGGCACCAGCGGGCCCCGTACCAGGTCCGGCACTCTCGACGGAGGCGCCCACGCCGGCACCCGACCCGGCCGGCGCCGCTTCCACGACGCCGGTGGATCCCCCGGTGCGTCGGTCGTCCCACCAGAGCCCGGCGGCGGTCGCCAGCGCACCCAGCCCCTCCCAGGCGGCCACCCCGAAGAACCGGTCGGGAGCGACGTCGGAGAGCACCGCGATGGTGAAGACGGTGAAGGTGACCAGCCGGAACCAGACGGTGAACCGGTAGAAGGGACGCCACTCGGTCGCGGTCGCGAGCAGGTAGTAGACACCCATGTTGAACGAGGCCATGGACGAGGCCATCAGGAAGGTGCCGGTGTGGTCGCCGACCGCGCGGCTCGACGGCACCTCGAACCCGAGCAGGCGCAGCAACGCCTCCGGCCAGACCAGCCCGACCGCTCCCATCAGCAGCGCCAGCAGGCCGAAGACGGCGATCGTCCAGCCGGCGGCGGAACGCGGCAGCCTCATCACGGCCCTCCCTGACCCCGGACGGCCCCAGAGTGGACTCGCCTCGAACCAGACACGCTAGCGGCCACCCCCGACACCCACATCCCCGAAACCGCCAGACCTGCCCCGCCCACTCCGCCCGCCGCGCAGCGGGGGCGGGGGTCAGGTCGCGGCGGCCAGCCGGACGCGGAGGGCGTCGGCGGCCCGGCGTTCGCTGCGCTGCTGGGTGGCGTACGCCAGACGCACCGCCTTTTCGGCACTGGCCAGGGCCTCCTGCGGTCGTCCGCAGGCGGCGAGCGCCTCGGCCAGCACGCTGGCGGCGATGACCTGACTGCGAACGTCCTCGGCCGGGGCGCCGGCCGCCCGCCGGGCCCAGTCCAGGGCCTGTTCGCGCTGACCGTGGGCGAGCAGTGCGGAGGCGTACCGGGCCATCGTCTGGCGGCGGGAGAACAGCAGCGAGGGGGCGTTGGCGGCGGCGGTGGCGACCGGGGCGAGCAGCCCGACGGCGGTGGCCGGATCCCCGGCGCCCAGCCGGGCGGTGGCCAGCAGCACCCGGGGCCCCACCTGGGCGGGCGCCTGCGGGTTGTGCGGCTCGACGGCGGTCAGCACAGCGCGGGCGCACCGCTCGGCGGTGTCGCAGTCGCCCATGTCCAGCGCCACGAAGCCGCGCAGCGTGCCGGCCATCCCGGTGAGCAGCGGGTGGGAGGTGCGCTCGGCGTACGACTGGGCGTCGGTGAGCAGGTCGGCGGCGTGCTCCGGCTCGCCCAGCCCGCGGGCCACCACGCCGCGTACGACCAGCGCGAAGCCGCGCCCCCAGTCGTCCGAGGCGGCGGCGAACTCCCGGTACGCGCGACGGGCCTGCCGGTCGGCCTCGGCCAGTTCGCCGAGTTCGGCGGTGGCGAAGGCCTCGACGGCGCGCAGGGTGCCCACCGCCCACGCCTCGCCGACCCGTTCACCGAAGGGCAGGAACACCTGTGCCATCCGGCAGGCCTCGCGCAGCCGGCCGGCGAGCAGCCGGGCGAACGCGGTGGTGCCGCGCAGCCACGCCCGCCCGTACGGGTCCTTCAGCTCGGCGAACAGCCGGGCGGCCCGACCCAGTACGGCGTCGGTCCCGGCGAAGTCGCCCCGGGTGGTGGTGACCCAGGCCAGGTTCTGCAGGGACCACGCCTGGCCGCGCCGGTCCTGCACCTGCACGCTGACCTGGTAGGAGGCGGCGAGCCGGCTGCTGGCCTGGCCGAGCCGGCCGGCGATGAAGTCGGCCATGCCGAGCCTTCGCATCGCCGAGGCGCGCAGGGTGGGCAGCGATCCGGCGGTGGCCACCTGGACGGCCTCCTGCCAGCAGGCGACCGCCCGGCCCTGGTCGCCCATCGTCTGGTGGGCCTGACCGGCGAGCAGGAGCGCGCTGGTCCGGGTGGCTGCCTCGTCCCCCGCGTTCGCGGCGATCTTCTCGGCGAAGGCGAGTGCGTCGGCCGGGCGGCCGACCTGGAGCAGGGCCCGGGCGTGCACCACCCGGTCGGCCGCCGGCACGGTGCCGCGGGCGAGTTCGGTGGCGCGCTCGGCGTACTCCACCGCCAGGGCGGGCTCGCCGGCCTGGAGCGACCGGCGGGCGGACCGGCCGAGCGCGGCGACGCCGAGCGGGACCACCGCGCGGGCCGGCGCGTCCGGTCGCAGTCCGACCGCGTCGGCCAGGGTGGCGGCCCGCTCGACGTGGGCGGCGACGAAGTCGTCGCGGGCGGGCTCGGGGAAACCGCCGGCCGCGGCGGATCCGGCGGGCGGGTCGGCCGCCCAGTGGGCCAGCGCCGCGTGCCGTTCGGCCAGCTCCGCCTTGCTCACCCCGGTGTAGGCCGCCTCCCGCATGAGCGGGGTGGCGAACGCGAATCCGGTCCGGACGCGGTGCAGCATCCGGCGTTGCAGCAGTTCCTCGACGGCCCGCTCCAGCTCGACGGCGACCACCGCGGCCGGACGTCCGGCGCGGCCGTTGCGCTGCTCGCCCAGCGCCTCCAGCGCGCCCTCCGGCACGGTGTCGCCGACCACGGCCGCGTCCCGCAGGACGGCGCGGGCGCCGGCCGGCAGCGCGTCGATGCGCGCGGCGAGCACGGCGGCGAGATCGCGGGAGAGCAGCCGACTACCGAGCGAACCGGGGGCGAGTCGCCAGGAGTTGCCGCCGCCGGCGGTCAGCGCGCCGCGCTCCATCAGCAGGGTGACCAGCTCGGCGAGGTAGAAGGGATTGCCCTGGGCGGTGGCGAGCAGCCGGTCGGCGTCGGCCTGCGGCAGCCGGCCGCCACCGAGGTAGCTGGTGAGCAACCGGGCCGCGTCGGCGCCGCGCAGTGGCGGCAGCGCGTGCACCTCGGCGTCCGCCACCCGGGTCAGCGCCCCGGCCGTACGGGTCAGCTCGGGCCGCCCGAGCAGCAGCACCAGCACCGGGCCGGACAGCCGGGACAGGGTGAGGCCCAGTGCGCGGATGGTCTCCGGTGTGGCGTCGTGCAGGTCGTCCACGACGACCACCAGCGGCGCCTCGCTGGCCAGGGCGCTGAGCAGGTCGGCGACCGCGTTGGGTACGGCCTCGGTGTCGGCGGCCGGCGCGGTGGTGCTCCACTCCCCCTGGTCGGTGGGGCCTCCGCTGGGCAGTTCGGCGTAACCGAGCAGGGCCAGCATCTGGTCGGTGGCGATCGGCGCGGGGTCACCGGAGCGGCCGAGGCGCTGGGCGAGACGGCGCAGCCGCTCCTCGACGGCGGGCCGGGTGAGCGCGGTGGACGTGTCGGTGGGCAGGCCGGTGGCCGCGCGCACCAGGTCGGCCAGCGGGGCGAGTCGACGCCGCTCGCCGAAGGCGGCGCAGCGGACCGACAGCACCCGGGCCCCGGTGTGCGCGGCGTAGCGCCCGGGCCCGACGTCGTAACCGGCGGCGAGGCGTTCCACCTCGGCGGCGAACCGGGACTTGCCGATACCGGCCTCGGCGGTCATCAGCAGCACCCGGGGTTCGCCCCGGTCGACCACCTCGGCGAGCCGGCCGGCGACCCGGCCGATCTCGGTCTCCCGGCCCACGTACGGCGCCTCGTCGCCCAGGCCGGAACGGGTGCCCGGGGCGTCCAGGAGGCCGAGCAGCTCGTACGCCTCGACGGGTTCGCGCTTGCCCTTGAGCCGCAGCGGGCGCAGGGCCCGCCAGGACGCGACGTGCCGGGTGGCGGCGGAGGTCCGCGCCCCGGCGTAGACGGCGCCCACGGCCGCCGCGTCGGCGAGCCGGGCGGCGGTGTTGACCGTGTCGCCGATGACCGTGTACTCGATCGCGGCCTGGATGCCGGCGATGACGTCGCCGGTGTTCAGGCCGACCCGCAGGCCGAGCGGCGCCCCGCCGCCCCGCTCGTCGTCGAGGACCCGGCGGACGGCCCGCTGCATGGACAGGGCGGCGCGCACGGCCCGCTCGGCGTCGTCCTCGTGGGCGACCGGAGCGCCGAAGACGGCCATGATGCCGTCGCCGGTCAGCTTGTCCACGTGCCCGCCGAAGGTCTTGACCGCACCGGCCAGCGCGGCGAGCACCCGGTCGGTGACCGCGCCGACCCGTTCCGGGTCGAGGTCCTCCGACCAGGAGGTGAAGTCGGAGAGGTCGCCGAAGAGCACGGTGACCACCCGACGCTCGGCGGCCGGCAACGTGGCGGCGGCCGGCAGGGCGGCGCCGCAGTTGTGGCAGAACCGGGCGCCGGGGACGGCGACGGTTCCGCACACGGGGCAGGTCACGCTTGCTCCAACCCCGGGTGACCGCCGGGTGATTCCCGTCCCAGGTATTCCAGTTGGGCCCGGACCGACCACTCCGCGGCCCACCACAGCGAGCGGTCCACGTCGGCGTAGACGACCGCGACCACCTCCGCCGGGGTGCTGGCGCCCGCGTCGAGCGCGGCCCGGACCTGGTCCAGCCGGGCCCGCCGGTGGGCGAGGTAGAACTCCGCCGCGACACCGCAGTCGGCCAGCGCCGGGCCGTGACCCGGCAGCGCCGGGACGCCGGCGTACGCCGAGAGCAGCTCCAGGCTGTCCAGGTAGTCCCCGAGGTTGCCGTCCGGGTGCGCCACCACGGTGGTGCCCCGGCCGAGGATGGTGTCGCCGGTGAGGACGACCCGCTCGTCGCCGTGCGTCACCAGCAGGCAGACCGAGTCGGCGGTGTGCCCCGGGGTCGGGACCAGCCGCAGGTCGAGACCGGGCACGTGCGGCGGCGCGTCGACGCCGAGCGGGCCGGCGGCGATGGTGTGCGCCGGGTGGGCCGCCCGCACCGGTACGCCACCGAGCAGCTCGTGCAGGCGTGCCGAGCCCTCGGTGTGGTCCGGGTGCCCGTGGGTGATCAGGACGAGGCCGACCGGCCCCTGCGCGGCGATGGCCGCCAGGTGCGCCTCGTCGGCCGGCCCGGGGTCGACCACGACGGCGTGCTCCGCGCCGGGTGCCCGCAGCACCCAGGTGTTGGTGCCGTCCAGGGTCATCGGTCCCGGGTTCGGTGCGCGCAGCAGCGAAACCCAGCCCGGGAGCCGGTCGGCGAGGGCCGCCGCCGGCGCCGTCACATGCCCGCCCATGGCTGCGATCGTACGACCCCGCCCGCCACCCGCCACGATCTTGCACTTCCGGTCGCCGGTTCGTGCCTGTTCAAGGGCTTTGTCGGGACCGGAAGTGCACGATCGCGGGAAGGTCCGCTCAGGCGACCTCGACGATCACCTCTACCTCGACCGGGGAGTCGAGCGGCAGCTCGGAGACACCGACGGCGCTGCGGGCGTGCCGGCCGGCCTCACCGAACACCGCGCCGAACAGATCGCTGGCACCGTTGATCACGCCCGGCTGGCCGGTGAAGCCGGGCGCACTCGCCACGAAACCGGTCAGCTTGACGACCTTGACCACGTTCTCCAGGCCGACCAGCGAGTCGACGGCGGCCAGCGCGTTCAGCGCGCAGCGCTGGGCGAGGTCCTTGGCCTGGTCGGCGGAGACACCGGCACCCACCTTGCCGGTGGCCAGCAGCTTGCCCTCCACCATCGGCAGCTGCCCGGACACGTACACGTGCTGTCCCGACTGGACCGCCGGCACGTAGCTGGCGACCGGCGGCACGACCTCGGGCAGTTCGTGCCCGAGTTCGGCGAGCTTCCCGTGCGGACCGTTGCTCACGCCGCTCACGCCTTCGGGCGCTTGAGGTAGGCGACGAGCTGCTCCGGGTTCGGACCGGGAACCACGGAGACCAGCTCCCAGCCGTCCTCGCCCCAGTTGTCGAGGATCTGCTTGGTCGCGTGGACCAGCAGCGGGACCGTGGCGTATTCCCACTTCTGCATCGGTGGAGGACTCCCTCGGGTGCGGTGACTCTGTCCTCCGACAGCCTACGGTCCGCTCGTCGGCCCGGGCCCGGGACGCTGCTCCGGGGCGACCGCGGGACCGCCGCAGGGGCCGCCGTGCTCGTACGGCTGGGGGCACCGGGACCGGTCGGGCAGCAGCAGGTCGCAGAAGACCCGGTGCCGGTTGTTCTGGTCGTCGGCGGTGGAGACGGTCGTCTCCCCGGCGTCCAACTCACCCAGGAAGCTCAGCGAGGTCGCCACGGTGCTGGCCAACGCGGTGGCCGCGGCCAGGTCGGTGACCCGGATCGGCAGATGGACGACGTAGCCGGGCCCGTCCTCGTCCCGGCCGCGATCACCCCGGCGACCCAGCGCGTTCAGCACGTCCACCGGCTCGGCGAGCCGCCGGTAGGACCGCTCGTTGATCGGCAGACCACCGGGCTCGCCGTCGCCGCAGCCGCCGGATCGGCGCACCCGGTCGGTGACCGGGAACTGGATTCGGGGGAAGTTGTCCGCGTCGCGCATGCCGCTACCTCCGGGCGTCGTACCTGTCTCGTCGCGTCGGGACCGAGCCTCCCCCAGCCCGTTCCTCGCACCGAAGCGACGGTAGGCGGGGGCCGCGAGTCCCGACAACAGGACGCGCATGTCGAGTTACCCAAAGTCACATATGCGACACAGTGCTGGTAAGGAACCCGACCGCCGCTCCGCGCGGCGCGTGCGTGTGACGCCGGCCCCGACCGGCCCCCTCCGCACGGCGGGATCGACCGTTACCCTTCCGGTCGGAACGGGCGCGCACGGCTCGACCACTCGTCAGATCCTGTGGGGGACAGATGACCGAACCACCCAGCGGCGGCCCTACCGGATCGCCGTCCGGCCAGCCGGGTGCCCCGACCCCACCGGGCACCGGAGCCCCGGTGCCACCGGTGCCACGCCAGGACCCGTCCGCGATTCCGCCGCCGCCCGCCCCCTACCCGCCCTACCAGAGCGCGGAGACGCCGAAGCGGAAGCGGAGCGTGCTGATCGCCTCGGTCGCGCTGGCGGTGATCCTGCTGCTCTGCGCCGGCGGCGCGGTCGTCACGTTCCTCACCCTGCGCGGCACCGAGGAGGGCCAGGGCGCCGACGAGCCGGCGGCGGCGGTCGAGCAGTTCCTCACCGCCGTCTACCGGGACCGGGACGCGTCGGGCGCGGCCCGGCTGGTCTGCGGGGACTCCCGCGACGACGAGAAGATCGGCGCGAAGGTCGCGGAGGTGGAGCAGTACGTCGCCACCCACCAGAACCCGCGGTTCCGGTGGACCAGCCCCAAGGTGGACAACCAGACCGGGGACCGCGCGACGGTGTCCACCCGCCTCACCGTCACCACCGCCGACGAGAAGATCGCCGACCAGGAACTCCGGTTCACCGTGGTGAAGAAGACGGGTTGGTGGGTCTGCGAGGTCGGTTGACCGGCCGACGTGGATAGGCTCGACGGGTGCGAGCAGCTGAGCAGCAGGCCGGGCCGGCCGGCACCCGATGGTCGGCCCGCCTCCACGTGGTGACCGGCAAGGGCGGGACCGGCAAGAGCAGCGTCGCCGCGGCACTGGCCCTGGCGTTGGCCGCCGACGGCCGGCGCACCCTGCTGGTGGAGGTCGAGGGACGGCAGGGCATCGCCCAACTCTTCGGCACCGACCCGCTGCCGTACTCCGAACGGCACCTCGCCGACGCCCCCGGCGGGGGTGAGGTGCGGGCTCTGGCGGTGGACGCCGAGGAGGCCCTGCTGGAATACCTGGACATGTTCTACAAGCTGGGCGCGGCCGGGCGGGCGCTGCGCAAGCTCGGCGCGATCGACTTCGCCACCACCATCGCCCCGGGCCTGCGGGACGTGCTGCTCACCGGCAAGGTGAAGGAGGCCACCACCCGCACCGCCGGGCAGCGGCGGACGTACGACGCGGTGGTGCTGGACGCGCCGCCGACCGGACGGATCGGGCGTTTCCTCAACGTCACCGCCGAGACCGCCCGGTTGGCGAAAGTCGGGCCGATCAAGACGCAGAGCGAGGGGGTCGCGGCGCTGCTGCGCTCCCCGATGACCGCGGTGCACGTGGTGACCCTGCTGGAGGAGATGCCGGTCCAGGAGACGGTCGACGCGATCGCCGACCTGACCTCGCTCGGCTTCGGCGTGGGCCGGGTGATCGTCAACGCCACCCGTCCGCCGATCCCGGCCGGGCGGGTGGTGCAGGCGGACGAGTTGCGTGCGGGCCTGCTCGCGGCCGGGTTGCCGGCCGACGAGCGCACCGTCACCGGCCTGGCCACCGAGGCCCGGGACCAGGCGGTCCGGCGGGAACTGGAGGACTCGCTCCGCACCGACCTGGTGGAGCTGGGCGTGCCCCTGACCGAGCTGCCGCTGCTGCCCGACGGGGTGGACCGCGCCGGCCTGGACCGGCTCGCCGAGGCGCTCGTCCGGGCGGATTGACTCACACCTGCCCTCGGCACGGGCGCGCGGACCCGACCGGCCCGATACGCTCGATTGGTGCCTTCCGAAGACGTGGCGCCGCCGCCACTGGACGTCGACCGGATCCTCGCCGATCCCGGCGTACGGATCGTGGTGTGCTGCGGGGCGGGCGGGGTGGGCAAGACGACCACCGCGGCCGCGCTCGCGCTGCGGGCCGCCGAGCAGCACGGCCGACGGACGGTGGTGCTCACCATCGACCCGGCCCGCCGGCTGGCGCAGTCGCTCGGGCTGAACGAGCTGGACAACACCCCGCGCCAGGTCAAGGGCATCGACGTCGAGGGCAGCGGCGGCGAACTGCACGCGATGATGCTGGACATGAAGCGCACCTTCGACGACGTGGTGCTTCAGCACACCGATCCGGCGAAGGCGGCGGAGATCTTCGCGAACCCGTTCTACCAGGCCATGAGTTCCACCTTCGCCGGCACACAGGAATACATGGCGATGGAGAAGCTGGGCCAGCTCCACGCGCGCGGCGAGTGGGACCTCATCGTGGTGGACACCCCGCCGTCCCGTTCCGCGCTGGACTTCCTCGACGCGCCGGCACGGCTGTCCCGCTTCCTCGACGGGCGGATGCTGCGGCTGTTGCTCGCGCCGGCCCGCACCGGCGGCCGGAGCATGTTCACGCTGGTGACCGCCTCGTTCGGCATGTTCTCCAAGGTCGTGCAGAAGGTGCTCGGCGCCCAGCTGCTGACCGACCTGTCCGGCTTCGTGGCCGCCCTCGACTCGATGTTCGGCGGTTTCCGGCAGCGCGCCGAACAGACGTACCGCATCCTCCAGGCGCGGGAGACGGCGTTCCTGCTGGTCGCGGCGCCGGAGCCGGACGCGGTCCGGGAGGCCGCCTACTTCGCCAGCCGGCTGGGCGAGGAGAAGATGCCGCTCGCCGGTCTGGTGCTCAACCGGGTGCACCGCCCGGCGGCGGACCTGGGCGCCGCGGAGAGCCTGGCCGCCGCGGAGCGGCTGGCCGAGGCCGGCGGCCACGAGGGCACCGCCGACGTGCTGCGGGCCCACGCCGCGCTGGCCCAGCAGGCGGTACGCGAGCAGCAGGTGGCCCAACGGTTCACCGAGGCGTTCCCGACGGTGCCGACGGCATCGGTGACGGCACAGCCCGCCGACGTGCACGACGTCGACGGGCTGCGGACGATCGGTGCGGCGATCAGCCGACCGTGACCGGCGTCAACCGGCGCTGGCGACCAGGATCTTGTCCTTGCCGCCGGCCTTGTCCTTGGCGTTCTTGCGCATCGCGGCCTCGAACATCTTCCGCCAGCTCGTCACCTGCGGGTGGCGGCGCAGCAGCGCACGGCGTTCGCGCTCGGTCATCCCGCCCCACACACCGAACTCGATCCGGTTGTCCAGCGCGTCGGCCAGGCACTCGTACCGGACCGGGCAGCTGCGGCAGATGCGCTTCGCCACGTTCTGCTCGGCGCCCTGTACGAACAACGCGTCCGGATCCCCGTTCTGACACGCCGCCAGCGACGGCCAGTCAGTGACCATGCCCATGTGTACACGTCCCCCCTTGCAGTACTACCGACCCCGTCGCGGACCAGCCGGCAATTCCCCCCGGTCGCCCGGCCGGCCTTCCCCAAGGCGGCACGGGCGACATGTGGCGCTGTCGCCGCCACCATCATGCTCTGTAGTTAGCTGATTACGCAACGTTGTCGGCGAAATCCATCATTCCGGACACTCCCGGCTTCCCGGGCTGTTGACCGCCGCTTACCCGGCCGGAGTCGGTGAAAACGCTGCGCGCCGTCCCCGACAGGGGAGAGACTCGGTGCCGCATCCACGCAACCTCGGACCGGGGGTCGTGCGTTTAGCACAACGAGGTCGGCGCGCGCAGGAAATGGGGGAAAGACGCCCCGGCGCCCCTCGATCCCTGTTCGCGTACCCTGTCGAGGTGACCTGGATGCGGAAACGTGACCACAATGTCTTCACCAACGCCGCATCGCTGCTGATCTGCGGCCTACTGGCCGGCGTGGTGGTGGCGGCGGCGGCCTTCCCCGCGGTGGCGATGTCCGGCCTGGCCGCCAAGGCCGGCGCGGAGACCTTCGGCGCGCTGCCGACGGAGTTGACCGTGGCCCGCTCGCCGCAGATCACCTATCTCTACGCCTCGGACGGCAAGACACTGCTGGCGTCGATGTACGACGAGAACCGGCGCGACGTCAAGCTCAAGGACGTCGCCCCGATCATGCGGCAGGCGATCATCGCGGCCGAGGACCACGACTTCTACAAGCACAACGGCGTCGACCTCAACGGTGTCGCCCGCGCCTTCGTCAACAACAGCTCCGGTGCCGACCGGCAGGGCGCCTCGACGCTGACCATGCAGTACGTCCGGCTGGCCATCGCGTACTCGGCGACCCACCCGGCCGACGTGGTCGCGGCCACCGAGGACACCAGCGCCCGCAAGCTGCGCGAGATGCGCTACGCCCTCCAGATCGACAAGGAGCTCTCCAAGGACGAGATCCTGGAGCGCTACCTGAACATCGCCGCCTTCGGCAACGGCGCGTACGGCATCGGCGCCGCCAGCCAGGTCTACTTCAACAAGAAGCCGAAGGACCTCAAGATCGAGGAAGCGGCCATGCTGGCCGGGATGGTGAAGGCGCCGAGCGCGTTCAACCCCACCACCAAGAGCGGCAAGCCGCAGGCGTTGGACCGCCGCAACTACGTCATCGAGAACATGGTCGAGACCGGCGCCATCACCCGGGAGCAGGCCGACGCCGCCAAGAAGGTCGAGCTGAAGGTGGTGGGCGAGCGGGCCCCGAACGGTTGCGTCCAGGCCACCGACAACAAGTGGGGCTTCTTCTGCGACGCCGTCTACCGCTGGTGGATGCAGCAGGAGACGTTCGGCTCCACCACCTACGACCGGGAGCGGCGGCTGAAGAGCGGCGCCTACCACATCACCACCACCCTCGACGTGCAGGCCCAGCGGGGCGCGGACAAGGCGGTCCGCAAGGCGAAGAAGGAGACCTCCAAGGAGGCCGCCATGGTGGCGGTGGTCGAGCCCGGGACCGGTCGGATCCGGGCGCTGTCGGTCAACCGCACCTTCAAGCTCGACGACCCGAAGAGCCCGAAGAACAAGCCGCACAGCGACCCGAAGCTGCGGAAGAAGGGCAAGCGGGGCAACTACCCGAGCACCGTCAACCCGCTGCTCACCGGCGGCGACGGGATCACCGGCTACCAGGCCGGCTCGACCTTCAAGATCTTCACCATCGTCGCGGCGCTGGAGAAGGGCATCCCGCTCAGCTACACGATGAACGCCCCGCAGCAGTTCAAGTCGGAATACATCGTCGAGGAGGGCAGCCCCGCCGCCTGTAAGGGCACCAACAAGTACTGCCCGACCAACTCCGGACTGAAGGCCGGCGGCGTGCAGAACATGTGGAGCGCCTTCTCCGCCTCGATCAACACCTACTTCGTGCCGCTGCAGCAGCAGGTCGGCGCGGAGAACGTGGTGGACGTCGCCAAGCGGCTCGGCATCAACTTCCGGGTCGGCCAGGAGAACGCCTGGGCCAACGACAAGGAGGCGGCGCACGACTGGGGAGCGTTCACGCTGGGCGTCTCCTCGGCCACGCCGCTTGACCTGGCCAACGCGTACGCGACGCTCGCCGCAGACGGCAAGTACTGCGAGCCGATCCCGGTGCAGGAGATCAAGGGACCGGACGGCAAGAAGCTCGACATCGCCAACCCGAACTGTGAGAAGCGGGTCAGCACCGAGGTCGCCCGCGCCGCCGTCGACGCCGCCCGCTGCCCGGTCGGGGACAGCTCCTCGACCAGCAAGTGCGGCGGCAGCCGCACCGCTGCCGCGGTGAAGCAGGAGGTCAAGGCCCCGGTCGCCGGCAAGTCCGGCACCACCGACTCGGAGAAGACCGCCGCCCTGGTCGCGATGACCAAGCAGTACGCGGTCGCCGGCATCATGGCCGACCCGGACTGGCCGCAGACCAACGTCAAGATGAAGCACTCCCCGAAGGACGGCATCAACCCGCCGGTCTACGAGACGCTCCGCGACGCCATGAAGGGCAAGGACCGCATCGACTTCGAGCCGCCGGGCAAGAAGATCTCCGAGGGTGACCAACGCAGCATCCCCGGGGTGAAGTGCGCGCCCGTCGAGACGGCGAAGAACCGGATCGAGGGCGCCGGCTTCGACGCGGTGGTCTCCGACGTCAAGGTCACGTCGGAGTGCCCCGCCGGCACCGCGGCCGGCACCAGCCCCGACGGCCGGACGATCAAGGGTGGCGTGGTCACCATCCAGATCAGTGAGGGCGGCGGCGCGGCCCCCGGACCCGGTGGCACGCCGCCCAACCCGGGCCGTCCGCCGGGTCGCCCCGGCGGCTGAGCCGCACGTCGTCCCGCGCAACGGGCGGGCACCCCGACAACGGGGTGCCCGCCCGTTCCGTTCAGCTGTGGACGGCGTCAGAGGCCGAGCTGTCGGCGTACCTCGGCGGCGACCCGGCCACCCTCGGCCCGGCCGGCCACCGCGGCCTGGGCCGCCTTCATGGCCGGGCCCAGCTGCGCCCGACCGCTGAAGCCGCCCGCGGCGAGCGCCCCCGCGACCAGTTCGGTCAGTTCGTCGGCGGAGAGCTGCTTCGGCAGGTAGCGCTCCAGCACCTCACCCTCGGCAACTTCCTTGCTCGCCTGCTCGGTGCGGCCCGCGTCGGCGAAGGCGGTCGCGGCCTCCCGCCGCTTCTTCGCCTCCTTGGTCAGCACCGAGAGCACCTCGTCGTCGGTGAGTTCGCGCTTGGCCTTGCCGGCGACCTCGGCGGTGCCGACGGCGGCGAGGGCCATCCGCAGGGTCGAGGTGGTCAGCTCGTCGCGCGCCTTGAGGGCGGCGCGCATGTCGGCGGTGAGACGGTCCTTCAACGTGCTCATGGACGGTCAAACTACCCTGGTCGCCATGCGAAAGCGCACACTATTCCGGCTCGCGACCGCCACCGCCACCCTCGGCGCGGCCACCCTGGCGTACGCGTCCCTCGTCGAGCGCAACATGTTCACCCTGCGGCGGTACGACGTGCCGGTGCTGCCGGCCGACGCCGAACCGCTGCGCGTGCTGCACCTGTCGGACCTGCACATGATGCCCGACCAGCGGCGCAAGCAGGACTGGGTGGCGTCGCTGGCCGCCCTCGACCCCGACCTGGTGGTGGTGACCGGGGACAACATGGCACACCCCGGCGCGGTGCCCGGCGTGCTGCGGGCCCTGCAACCGCTGCTCGACCATCCGGGTGCGTTCGTGTTCGGCTCCAACGACTACACCGGGCCGGTCATCAAGAACCCCCTCACCTACTTCGTGCCCAAGCGGGAGTACGCCGAGGGGGTCGACCTGCCGTACGAGGAGCTGCGGGACGTCTTCACCGGCGCCGGCTGGGCCGACCTGAACAACGCCCGCACCAACCTGAAGGCCGGCGGTCGCCTGGTCGAGCTGGTCGGCGTTGACGACCCACACATCGAACGGGACGACTACGCCGCCGTCGCCGGCCCGGCCTCCCCCTCCGCCGACCTGTCCATCGCGCTCACCCACTCCCCGGAGCCGGCCGTGCTCGACCAGATGGCCGCCGACGGATTCGGCCTGCTGCTGGCCGGTCACACCCACGGCGGCCAGGTCTGCGTGCCCGGCGTCGGCGCGCTGGTGACCAACTGCGGACTGCCCCGGTCGATGGCGAAGGGCCTGCACCGCTGGCCCGGCTCGGACTCGTGGCTGCACGTCTCCGCCGGCCTCGGCACCCACCCGACCGCGCCGGTCCGGTTCGCCTGCCGGCCCGAGGCGAGCATCCTGACGCTGATCCCCCGCTGACCAGCGGCTCCCGCTGCTCGGCCTGCTCGCGCCGCTCGGCCTGCTCGGCCCCCGCGATCTTGGGAAGGTTTTGGCCCCTCCGAGGGCCGTTCTCTTCCAAGATCGGCGGGTGGCCGAGCGGGAGGGGTACCGAGTTTGACCCTGGCAACGGGTGGGCTACTATTTGTCGGCACGCCTCGGGGTGTGGCGCAGCTTGGTAGCGCGCTTCGTTCGGGACGAAGAGGTCGTCGGTTCGAATCCGGCCACCCCGACCGAGATGGGCAAGGCCAGGTGAGAGGGCATCTCACCTGGCCTTTTTCCATGCCTGCCGTAATCTAAGCCATTGATCTAGGCCACTTCCTTGCCGCCCTTCTGGTGATCGTCTTCGTCGGAAGTCAGCGGAAAGTCAGCGAACGACTCCCGCACCCGGTCCGCGCCGGCCTCGAACGCGTGCGTGTAGCGGTCGAGCGTGGTCGAGATCTGCTCGTGCCCCATCACGCGGGCAACGTCGTTGAGCGGTACGCCGTCGGTGATCAGCCAGGTGGCGTAGGAATGCCGCAGGTCGTGGAAGCGCAACCCGCCTTGCGCCATGCGAGACACGCGGGCGCGGGCAACCCGCCGGTTCGGGAGTTCCTCGCTGACCTCGTTGCCGTCGCGATCCCGCCACGTCGCGCGCCACGCGCGGGGACCGACCTGGGCCACCTGGCCAAGCAACCCGGCACGCACGAGCGCCGGCCGCCAGATCCACGCCCGGAAGACCGTGCGGCGCATCGAGCCGCCCGCCTCGTTGGTGAAGACCTCGCCGGCCGCGCCCGGCGGCACGGCCTTGCGGTGGCGCCGCAGCTCCCGCACCGCGAACGGCGGCAGCGGCACCGTGCGCCGGCCAGCGCGCGACTTCGGGTAGGGCTTGAACGTCACCGTGCCAGCCACCTCAACGCCGACCCGGCTGACCTTCACCGTGGCCTTGTCCAGGTCGATCGCGTCCCATGTCAGGCCCACGCACTCACCCCACCGCAGCCCGGTCCCGCCCGCCAGCGCCACCAACGCCCGGTAGCGCTCCGGGATCTCCGGCAGCAGGGCCGCGAACGCCTCTCGGGTGATGACCTGCTCATCGGCGTCGGTGCGGCGACGCTTGGGCAGGCGCACGCCGTCGGCCGGGTTCTCCGCGATGATGCGATCCCGGACGGCCAGCGCCAGCACGGCGCGCAGCAGACGGCAGCACTCCCGAACGGTCGCCGGGGCCAGGCGCTGCCCCAGTTCGGTCGCCCACTGCTGAACGTCGGAGTGGTTGATCCGGCCCACCGGGACCGCGCCCCAGCGAGGCAGCACCCGGTGCCGCATGACCGAAGCGTCCCGAGCGATGGTCACCACCTCGTCGTTGCGGCCAGCGGTCCACTTAGCCGCGTAGACCTCGAAGAGCACACGGCCGGCGTGTGGGTCGACGTAGGTACCTCGGCTGAGCGCTGCCTCCGTCTCGGCGAGAAAGTCTCTCGCCTGGCGCTTGGTCGGAAAGGTCTTGGCCTTCTGTCGGCCGGTCGCGTCCCGCCAGTTGGCGCGGTAGGTGCCGGCGTCGGTTCGGATGACGAATCCCACGGTCGTGAATCTCCTCGTCTCGGTGACGGTATGTGACCTCTGACGCGGCCGGTGATCGGCCGCGCTAGCAGGTCTTGCGGGGGTGCGGATTCGCGTTCTGGCCGGGCGTGGGGGTGTTTCTGCTGGTGGGCTGCTATCTGCTATGCCGCTGGTGGGGCCGGTGGTTGGCTGCTAGCGGGGTTGCTATCGCTAGCAGGGCGGGCCGCTATCGATTGCAGGTCTGCTAGCGCGGTCGACTGGCGTCGGTTGGTGACGGAGCGTGGACCTGGCGGGTGAGGCGTCGCGGTCGTCTAGCGCTGCTGAACCCACGTCGGTCGGCCGCTGCGGAGGGGTTCAGCCGTTCTGACCGGTGGTGCCGATAGGCGCTAGGTGCCAGGTGGGGGCGGGGTTGGGCCGCTAGCGGTGCCGCTAGGTCTAGCGGGTGGTGGCGCTAGACCTAGCGGCACGGTGGCGGCTACGCGCCGTCGCGGCGGCGCTGCTGGCGTTGCTCGCGGCGCTCGATGGCGGCTAGCTCCTTTTCGACGTCTTCGACGCTGGCGGTGGGGAGTCCGTCGATCCATTCGTGGAGGCGGCGCTTGGGTACGGCCCACCGGCCGCCGAGCTTGAGTGCGGGGATTTCTCCGGAGCGGACCAGGGCGTAGGTGGAGCCGAGGGACAGGCGCAGGATCTCTGCGGTTTCGGCGACGGTGTAGACGGCGCTGACGACGGGGGCGCGGCGGGTGGTGGAGATGCCTCCCGCCTCGGTTGGGGTGGGGCGCTGCGGGAACGGGATGACCGTGCTCACGGGTGCTTCCTCCTGGGTGGCGGTACTACTTCGCCGACTGCTGGTAGTAGTCGGCGGCGACGTAGTAGGCGGGTAGCGGTAGCGGCTGTCGGGGGTCGGTGGAGCGCTGTGGGGCGGGTTTTCGGGGTGTCGGCGGGGGTGCCGCTACCCGCTACCTGTGGTTGTTTGGGCTGCTGGGGCCGGTAGCGGCAGGGGTAGCGGTGGCGCTACCTGGTAGCGGCTGGCCGCTACCTCGCGCCGGGATTGCGGTGGGTGGTGGGCTGCGGTCGGTGCGGGTCGCGGCGGCGCGACCGGTCGCGGGTTGCGGTTGCCGCCTGGCGGTGACGCAACGCCCGCGGTCGAGCTGGGCGGCGCGGTGACAACCGGGGTTGTCACCAGGTGGCTTGCGTCGCCGGTCGGCTAGGAGGTGCCCGGTCGTCGTGGTGGCCGCTGGCGCGGGTGGGCGGGGTGGTCGGCTGGCGGGTCCTAGACCGCTAGGTCCCTGGTGGGCGGCGGGTTCGGCTCCTAGGGGTGCTCCTAGGTCTAGGAGGTGCCGGGTCCTAGGGCTAGGAGGGTCGGCGGCCGGGTGACGAACGCCTGCCGGCGGGGTTGCGTCACGCCCGCTGTGCGGCTTCCTGCCGGCCGTTCCCGGCCAGCCCATCCCTTGTGGAGGGTCAGCAGAGCGGGGCGGCGGATCGGCGTAGGGCGGGCGGTTGAGAGGGCCGTAGGCGCATGATCCGCGCTGGGCCGGGGTTAGGCCATGCGCCGATGCGTCTCGGCGGCTCTCAGCGGGCCGCATTCGGCGGGTGGCGGTTCGTACCGGACGTGCTTGAGGGCGTTGGTTCGGTAGATGCTGCGGGATCGGGTCTCGTGGCGCTGACACGTTGACACTCCCTCGGGATCGTGGCGTTGGTGCTGGTCGCGGCGGGTGCGGCGCTGTCAACGCCGACCGTTGACAGGCGTTGACAGCGCTGACACCTGGCCGCCCCTAGCGGGGTGACGGACCGTGACCGAATCGGCCGGTTGGAGCGCCAGTTGGCTCAGTCAGTCCAGTCGGCTCAGCTTCCGTGAGGTGAGCCGACTGAGCCGACTGTGAGCCGACTGGCGATCGGTCGTCACGCACGGTCATCTGCCAGAGCGACCGAGACGGGAAGCCGGCGCGGGTGGTGGTGACCCTGGCGCGGGTGCGAGCGCGCTTGAGGGTCGCCTCGGCGAACCCGGCGGCGCGGGCGGCCTTGAGCACGTCCTCGCGGGCCGCCTCGCCGCCCTGGCTGATGAGGTACGACTTCAACCAGTCGGCGCACTCGTCGCGCTCGGCGCGGTTCTCGCCGTCGCTGGCACCGTCGCCGAGGATGTCCGACACAGAGCGGTCGGACTCGCCGGTGATGGTCAGCTTCCCAACGTAGGCGGGGCCTTCGTCGGTGGGGATCTCGACGGACTCCACGACGTACCGCAGCGACGGCAGGTCCAGGGGGCCGAGGTTGTTCTTCGCCTGGGACATGACGCAGGAGCCGTCGCCGGCTTCGTCGTCGCGGGCGATGGCGATCACGGCGCGGGCGACGGCAGAGAACGCCCGCGAGCCGGTAATCAGGTTGAGGGCGTCGGGGCTGGCGGACTTGTTGAAGTGCGCCAGCCCGACAACCGCACAACCGGTCCGGTCGGCCATGTTCACCAGCGGCTCAAGCGCGGTCCGTAGGTCCCGGTCCCGGTGGGTGTCGATCCCGGCGTGGATCAGCGACAGCAGCGGATCGGCGGCGAGCAGCGCCACACCGAGACGGGTGATCTCCCGACCAAGTGCCGAGCAGTCCCGAGGCAGCGTGAGGGCGTCGAAACCGCCGTCGTGCTGCACGTCGACCCGGTACACCATGTCGAGATCCGCGCCGGCCGCGAACAGGCGCGGGCCGATGGTCTGCGACCACGAATCCTCCGTGGCCGCGTAGATCACGGGGCGGGGCGTGCCGTGGTGCCGGCCGGGCAGCACGCCCCTCGTGATTTGGGCGGTGAGCCAGGCGAGGGTCAGCGACTTGCCGATGCCCTCGCGGCCGGGGATCACGGTGAGCGCGCCGGAGGGAATGCGGTTGGTCCACGTCCACGACACGGGCCGCATGCGGATCTGAGAGGCGGGGGTCAGCAGGATCGTGCGGCCGTGCTCGGCGTTCCCGCCGGACTCAACCTGATCCGTGCTGGCCGGTTCGTGGACCGGTTCACCATCCGGGCCGTGACCGGCGGCAGGACCGTGCAGGCCCGGCGGGCGCGGGGGCATCTCCGGCTCAGATCGGCTGAAACACTCGGCAGCGGGATCAGGTCCGCCCGTCGCTGCGCTGCGGAGTGTTTCAGCCGGTTGTGGTGGTCGGACACCCGGGGCCGAAGATCCGCCCGCCGTGGTGGTTGGTGGTGGTGAGTCCGGCGTCAGCCGGTCCCATCGGCTCTTGTTCGTGGCGGTCACAGCAGGGACTCCCGTCCGTTGGTGCGGGGTGCGGTCTAGGGGTTGCCGGACCTGGGTCCGGCGCGGAGCGGCTTGCCGGTTCGATCACCGGTGACGCAAGCCACCAGGGCGCATCCGTCACCCGGCGGTGACAACCTCGGTTGACGGCCGGTGGCGCAGCTCGACGCGCGCCAGGCGGGCGGCGAGGGCGGCGACGGTGGTGACGAACGGATGCGGCCGGCGCGGCAACGGCGCGCAGCCGGCGGCGCGGAGGAACACCTGCGGGAGCTGGTCGGCCTTGGCTTCGTTGCACGGCCGGCACGCCAACACGAGGTTCATCAGCGCCCACCCCGGCAGGACGCTTTGCGGGATCAGGTGATCCACCGTCGCGGCCAGCAGGGTGTTGAACGGGTGACCGCAGTAGAAGCACCCCGCGCCGTCCCGGTCAGCCAACGCCCGCTTGATTGCTCGCATGCGGGTCGAGTTCGGCCGGGCCATCACGCCACCGCCACCAGGTCACGCGCGGCAACCGGGCGCAGCACCCGCCCACGCCGCGCCGGCCGCCCGAACCGCGTCGGCACCGCCACACCGAACGCCGCCGTCAGCTTGCGGGCACACAGGTCCATGAACGCCAACGCCTCAGCGTCGTAACCGGCGCTCTCGTCCTCGCACTCGTCGGCGCGCTGCTGCACCCGGATCAGCCCGAACGTCGACACCGCCCACGCCACATGAGCGCGCACGTCATCGTCGGACATGTCCAGCAGCTCACCGAGGGTCAACCCGGTGTCGTAGCCGAACAACGCCGCCAGCAACTCAGAACCCGTCAGCGGCAGCGGAGCCACCAACACCACCGCCGGACCCTCGCCGTACAGGTGATCCCCGTCCTCAATGACGACCTTCCCGGTCGTCACAGCTGGCAGCTCACGAGCGGTACCCTTGACCTGCATCTTCGTACTCCGTTCGCGTGGAGGGACGTTGCTGCACTGGCCTCGGCGGGGGTAGGAGCCCGCCGAGGCCAACTTCTCGTAGCCAGTACTAGCTCAGCTAGCACTGACCGTGACTCGGAAAGTACTAGCTCAACTAGCTCTTCGTCAACACATCACGTCGCCGCTGGCGTTCGGCTCGTTGCCGTGCCACTACGTTTGCGCAGGTAACGGGTAGCCGACGAGTGTCATTGATGGGGACAGGTCGTTGTCCCCTTCCCTGTCACCGGGTCAACGGCGGGATACTTGGAGGCATGGGGAGCGACAGCGCGCACCACGACGACCGGCCCCGGTGGGCACGGCGGATGAGGGCTGAGCGACAGGCGCGCGGATGGTCACAGATGGATGCCGTTCGCGCACTCGAAAGCCACGCCGACCAGACGATTCCAGGCACGTCGAGCTTGCTGCGAAACTGGAAACGGTGGGAGGCGGGCGAGGTCGAACCAGACGACTTCTACAAGCCTCTCATTGCAAAGACTTTCGGCACAGTGAGCGCTGCGTTCTTTCCCCGCGCTGGGCATCGCAACGCAGAAGCCGAACTGCTCGAAGGTGTTGGCATGAACACTCTCGAATTTGTGTCGAGGCTTCGCACCTCCGACGTTTCGCCCGCTACGCTTGAGGCATTGCGCATAACGGCCGACCGCCTCTGTTCCGAATACCCCTACATGAGCCCGGAACAACTTTCGATCGAGGGACATGCCTGGCTGCGCCGAATCTGCAATCTTCTCGACCGCCGCCTGACGCTCTCACAGCATCAGGAAGTGCTCTCGCTCGCGGGAACAGTTTCTCTTCTGATCGGCTGCGTCGAATACGACATGGGTCAACGGCATGAGGCTAGGGCGACGCGCCGCGCCGCGCAGTCGCTCGGTGAGGAGGCCGGAGACGCAGACGTGATGGGATGGGCGCATGAGATGGCGGCGTGGTTCGCCATCACGCAGGGGGACTACCGGGGTGTGATCGCCGCGTCCAACGCTGGAGAATTTGTCGCCCATAACCGCAGCGTCACGGTGCAGCTTGCAGCGCAGAAGGCAAAGGCATGGGCACGAATCGGCGACCGACGCGAGATGGAAAAGGCGCTCGATCATGGCCGCGCCATCCTCGAAACGCTCCCCTATCCCGAAGATGTTGACCACCACTTCGTAGTCGACCCTTCCAAGTTCGACTTCTACGCGATGGACTGCTATCGCCTTTTCGGCGATAACGAGCGCGCGGCGGTTTACGCGGACGAGGTGATACGTTCGTCAACCGACGCCGATGGAACGCAGCGCAAGCCAATGCGGATCGCCGAGGCAGAGATCACGCTCGGGGTGGTAGCGGCGAGAGAAGGCGATGTCGAGCGAGCTGTCTCGTTAGGACGCCAGGCGATTTCGGGCGAGCGGAAGTCCCTACCTTCACTGCTAATGGTGTCCGGTGAGCTGCGCCAAATTCTCGCGAAGCAGTACCCGACCGAGCAGGAAGCCGCAGCCTACCTCGAAGAGCTACGCGCGCTGGGCGCTCGGGATGCCTAGGCGCTGCCTCCTGGTCGGCCACCTACGCCAGGGCGTGGTCGGGAGGCGTGCCAGTCGATGATCCGTCCAGGTCGCCACATATGCGTACGTCCAACCGTCATGTCGGGTGCCGGCATCTGCTCCCGCTTGCGGTACGTCACCACGGTGGCGACCTGGACGCCGATGTAGGCGGCCACGTCAGAAGTCGTCCACCACTCAGCTTGCGGATCTGGCGTCGTCGTCACACCCACATTCTCCCCGACACGGCTCGGTACTCCTAGCCGCCCCTAGCCCCGCTCGCAGAACTCCAGGCAGCGCGGTTGAGGCTCGACAACGACCTCACCCCTACCGCAGTGATCGACCCGGCGGCAAAAGGTATAACGATAATGCACGGACGATTCGACTTAGAGCGCATCCTTTTGGTTATCGCTTACAGGGAGAGCGATGACGCGAGCCCCAGTCGTTCTCCAGTCGATTTTCAGAAGCGCTGCTGGCGTAATCGACGAGACTTCTGCGATCACGACATTCAACGGAATTTCAACGTCTGCAACCTCCTCCAGGATGTCAGACGCAAATCGAACAACTTTCTGGAATCGAGGACTGGGCGCAACGTCACCGAATAGCGACTTTTGTCCAGTCAGAACCGAGTCTGTGACCACCAGGAAGACTGCCGGTACGACATTGGTCCCTAGCTGTTTTCTTCCTACCCGTCGCGCTCGGATCGCCCAGACAATCGCCTCGTTCATGCGGTTCCTGACATTATTGAGGTTGCCATCAGCCAACCGAACGTCAAGGACAAGGTTCGGAATATGCTCCAACCTGGATGTGATCACGGCGTCCATGTGGGTTCCGCCGAGCCGGACGTCGGGCACGATGTCGGCTCCCTTCCCGAAAGCCGTCGCAAATGCTTCGATTATTCCGTCCATCACAGCTCGCCCCCGCGCCCTGATCGCCGGGGCGCCTAGAGTAACTACTGCGGGATTCAGAGTTCGAACTAGAGGCTCGGAAGGTACCGGCTCACTCGGGCCGTGGGAGTTGCTAGACAGCTCATCGGAGGCTTCGCTCTCCTCCGCACTCCCCAGTTCCTCTTCCCCTATTTTCTCTTCAAGAATTTTCTCTGCCTCCTCAGGAGGCTCTTGGTGCTCACGCAGCAGGAGCAAAGTCTCCTGATAGGTCTTTTCCCTCTCAGCTTCCAGCTTGGCTAGTTCTGCGACTTCGCGGCTATCCGTGCGCGTTTGTTGCTTCTTCCAAGAAATTGCGCCCCATACAACAAGACAAAGGCCAGAGACGACTAGGAACCCCGTAACGTAGGGCCACGAATGCAGTAGGAGCGTCATCTGCTTCTGCTGAAGGCGGATGGCCGACTGCGCTTCGGGGGGCAACTCTGACAACTGCTTCTGGGACGTGGTCAGAACATTCTGACTTCGCAGCAACAAAACGGGTATAGCAATGCCAACTCCGGCTGTTAGCCCACCAACACTGACAAGGAACTTGTGGAAGTCGGTGTACTGCAAGCTGGGAAACACGAGGTCCACGTTACGGCATTGCCGGGGCTGACGAAGTCCGCCCGATTTCGTCGGCTATCCGACAAACGTCACTTGGCGGGCACGGCCGAGCAGCACGCGCCAAGCGAGGCTGGAGTCAGCAGAACGTCAGCAAGACACCTGTCAACATGCGCCAAGGACGGACACGCGATGGTGTGGAAACCACGAACATCTGCAACGGACGACAGCGGTTACGACTCAGCCACATACTCGATCAACATTCGGGACGAAGAGGTCGTCGGTTCGAATCCGGCCACCCCGACCAGAGGTAAGAGGGCACATCCAATCGATGGATGTGCCCTCTACGCTTTCGTGCAGCAGTAGCTGGCGCAGGCTCTCGCCGGGGCGCTTGAGCGAGTCAGAATTCCCGCCACTCTGGCCATCGAGGTGGGGTGTCTGAGGTCAGAGCGTCGAGCATGACGTGCTCGACCTGGTCTGGGGACAGTTGGGGAAGCTTCTGCGGGAGACCGCTACCCGGGCGGGCCGCGTACCACATCCGGTCGCCGTCGGTCACCATGACGTCAGTGGGGGCACGTCCGTCGGCGACAACACAAATCGATCCCCATGGCCGGTGGATGACCACCGTCTGGTTCTCTTCCTGATGGAGCCCGCGCAGCCACCGTACGACCGTCTCACGGTCGCCGACACCCACGGCCTCGCGGGTGACCACCTTCCGGAACAGGCCTCGCCGCCTGGTCGTCAGACGCTCGGCGACATCCATCGATGCGGCATCGCCCTCGCCCATGTGCGCCCCTCAGTTCGCTTGCTGCGGATCAACCTAGGCTCGCCGACGGCAGCAGGGAAGCAGCAGAAGGGGTAGAAACAAGCGACCCCATCGACGGCGACACACGCGAGGGTCGGCTCCTCGCATGGTGGCGAGCAGGGGTATCGGACAGCTATCTCACGTGACGGTGCCGGAGGTCAGGAAGAAGGTGACCGCGTAGGTGAACCGGCGTGCCTTGACGGCCTCGTCGAACTGGTCTTCGAACGCACGAGCTTCGGCGGGTTCGAGTTCTCCGCGTTTGACCGCCGTAGCAGCCCAACTGCGGAGGCCAAGAACATTGTCGACGGCGGTCGGGTTTCGAACCAGTAGCGTTCGGGGCTCGACGGTGACGTCGACCAGGCCGTGTGTGGCGAGAAGGCCAGCATGCTGGTGTGCCAGGGTGCCGTTGCGAAGGAGGAAATCAGCCCGGAACCTCAGCACGCGCCGCGCCAGATCTTGGTCGGCGATGTCGAGCACCTGGGTGTCGTAGTCGGGGTCCGCGAGGACGATGCGACCGCCTGGCCGTACGACCCTGACGAGTTCCTCAACCGAGGCGTGGGGATCGGCGAGATGTTGCAAGGTGCGATCGGCCCACGCCCCGTCGAAGGAATCAGCGCGAAACGGTAGTTGATGGGCGTCGGCGACGACACACTGCGGAAGGCCGCGGGCCTGCATGGCAGCAGCCATGGTCAGCGAGCGATCCACGGTTGCCACGCTGACATCGTGTTCGTCTCTCAGATGGGCTGCGCCTGCCCCTGTGCCGGCGCCAACCTCGATGTAGCGACGGCCGGGCGTCGGGTGAAGCAACTCGCGGGCCCGCTGCTGATATGCCCGGTAGAAAGGCTCCTTGGCGAGCCGGTCGAGTAGGCCGACCCACGCGTCCGGGTCGGACTGGCGGTCGACATCGGTGAACCCATGCACGATCGACAGCCTATTGCGGCAGCGCTGCTACTGACCGCAACGATGACAGCGGCGGGCTGGCGAACGCGGAGACAGGTGCTTCGTCGAGATGTCGAAAGCTCCTGGGCAGCAGTGCGCTACGTAGCCAGCGTGTTGTAACGGTCGAGCGTCGCCTTGGCGGTTGATGCATCGCGGAAAACAAGTTCCCACGGCCCGGTGTTGACGTCCATGTCCTTGCCGAAGCCGACCCACTTCCCGGCCATCCGTCGACCCGTGGGCTCGGCCAGGAGCTGGATCGCACCGTGGTAACGGGCGCCCCGGTAGTAGCCGGTCGGGTCGGTCTGCTCCACCCACGTGCCGGTGACAACAGGACCGTCCACGGTCAGGTCCAGCGAGAGAGACGAGGACGCCGATCCAGGCAGGCTGCGCGCGGTCAGCCTGTCTCCGTGCTGGAGCATCACGACGAAGTGTTGCCCGGCGAAGGAGTCCCCCCGACCGCTGGAGTAGTACTGGTAGCGGCTGAGCCACACGCCCTCGTACGACCTGTGGACCGTGGTGGGCTTGGACGTCGGCGTCGGCGTGGCCAGGTTGGAAATGGGAGATGTCAGGTCGTGGCCACCGTGCTCGTCATCGGCGACGTGACCGCCGGGCACTGCGGCGAAGCCCAGCAGCGATATGGGTAGGCCGGTGACGACCTCCAGCGCGCGGGCGTAGACGGGGCGCGGTGCGGCGATCGCGCCGGACTCCCATCGCTGGACGAGTCTCTTGTTGGCGTCGTTGGGCTCGCCGACACGGTGACCGGCGGCCTGGAGGGCGCGAGCGAAGTCGTCCTGGCTCATCCGCATCCCGGTACGGACGGCGCGCAGCGCGGTGTTGGGGGCGGTCATGACCGTCACGATAGCGTCATGTCGCCTTAATGTCGTCACCGATGTGGTCGTCTTGTCGCATCTTGTGCCGTCGCAGCCGACGGCATCCGGACGTCAGTGTGTACAGGCGACGGCCGAACTTGCCGCCGTGCGGCTGCTGACGGAGGTGGGGATGCCGGGTGATGGTGACGAGCCGGCGGTGAGCCGGGGCGAGCAGATTCAGGCCGCCGAGCGGGAAGGGGCCATGCGGCGGCTTCTCGCCGAGGCTGAGGCGGATCGGATACCGGCGGAGGAGACCACCCGGGCGGTGCCGGATCGGTGGTGGCGTCGTGGGCAGCGTTGAGCTGTTGCCGGTCGGGCGGCGGGTGGCGTACTGGCGGGGGCGGCGCAAGTTGTCGCAGCAGGTGTTCGCCGACCGGCTCGGTAAGTCGAAGAGTTGGGTGGACAAGGTCGAGCGGGGCGTTCGGGCCCTGGACAAGGTGACGACGCTTCAGGAGATCGCTGCCGTCCTGCGCATCGACACGGCGGTGCTGCTGGCTCGGGATGCCCAGCCCACCGGAACGAGCGGGCGCGGCGAGGGCGTCGAGCGGGTCCGGGCCGCCCTGTCCCGGTACGACGTCCCCCTCGACAGGCCGGCGGCCCACCGGTCGGCTCTGCCGGTCGATCAGGTGGCCCGGCAGGTCGTACACGCCTGGACAACCTTCCAGCGCGCCCGCTATCCACAACTGACCGACCTGCTGCCTGAGCTGTTGGCCGACGTCGAGCGCACCCACTCCGGTGATCCGACCGCGGGCCGGGTGCCGCTGGTGGAGGCGTACCGGATCACCGCCTCCTTGCTGGTGAAGCTCGGCGACCCTGACCTGGCGTGGCTGGCCGTCGACCGGGCCATGAACGCCGCGACCGGTGATCGGGTCCTGGTGGCCGCCGCAGCAGTGCAACTCGGTCAGGTGCTACGCGCCTGCGGGCAGGCACGAGTGGCGAAATCTGCGATGCTCAACGCCGCCTACCGCATCGCCCCACCCGTGATCGAGTTCGGCCCACCCCCGGCGCTGTCCCTGTGCGGCACGCTGCTCGTCCAGGCGGCCCTGGCCGCCGCCTTCCATTCCGATGCGCGCACTGCGGAGGACCTGCTCGACGAGGCCGCGACACTGGCCACCCACGTCAACGACGGCCATGACCACTACCGCACCGGGTTCGGACCCACTGCGGTTGCCCTGGCCCGCACCGCCGTAGCCGTCGAGCTGGGCGACGTTCGGAACGCGGCGACCTGGCACGAGAAGGCTGTCCGGCGCGACGGCTGGCGGTGGTTGGCTCCCGAACACCGCGCGGCACACCTGGTCGACTCCGCCTGCGCCTACCTTCACGCCGACGACCCGATCAACGCCGGCCGGCTCCTGATCGACGCCGACCGCATCGCACCGGCCGAGGTCCGCCTACGACCCGCCGCTCGGGATCTGCTCGCCCAGATCGCCCGGGACCCCCGCACCCCGACCACCATCACCCAACTCGCCGTCACCCTCGGTTTGGGCTGAACCATGACCGGACCGCACCTGTCCCTGCCCCAGATCCGTAACCGGCTGATCCTCATCGCCCGTACCGTCCTCCGCCAACACGGGCCCGGGCCCGGACGACCGGTGCCCGATCTGCCGAACCCCGCACTGCGCGGTGGCGACCGCCGCCCGCGACGTCCTCCGCACCGCCGAGGAAGTGCCGCAGCGGAGTACCGCGACCGAGCCGACCGATCCGGACCGGGACACACCTCCGGAGGCCGAATGACCTCGGGCGACACCCGATCCGACCGGCTCGCCGAGAGCGCGGGGCGGTCCGGGAAGGACGGTAGGTCACCGTACGGTGAAGCCGCCGTGCTGGACGGTCTGTCTGAGCCAGTCGAGCCAGGCCACCCACAGGTCATCCCGCTCCAGTTCCGCCCGCAGGCTCGGTGACGACCCCTGATAGCAGCCGAGCGCTTCCTCGATCTCCTGCGCCCCGACCAGCCACGGACCGTTGCTCGTCAGCTTGAACACCGGGATACCCGTCCTGCCGGCGACCGTCTGGGCCGAGGCCGCCCGTTCGGCTTCGTGGTACGCGTCCCGACGGCTCCGATCGGCAGAGCGCCAGTCTTCGACGCCGTCAAACGGCCAATCGGGAAAGGGCCGCGGGGTCGCGTGGTAGACCATGCCCGTGCGGCGCATTCCGTCTCGGCAGAAGCCCATGGCGGCGATGTTCAGGCTGAGGTGACAGGGACCCCGCAGCGACGCGTACGCATCCAGGCATGACGGAGCGTGCCCGCACAGATCCCCCGACTCGATGCAGGCTTCGAAGCGGGAGCGCGCGGTCGCCGCGGGTTCGGGTAGATCCGCCCACTCAAGGTCGTAGCCCACCGGCCCCCCTTCGCTGCCGGCGCTTCAGCCGGCGCTCGGCGTCACGACATTACGCGTATGGTGTCGCGGTGATCACCTGCGTTCTGCACTACACCATCGATCCCGCGCAGATCGAGGCGTTCGAACGTTTCGCCCGGGAGTGGATGCGACTGGTGAACCGGCACGGTGGTGTCCACCACGGTTACTTCCTGCCTGCCGAGGGCGCCAGCGACCGCGCCGAGGCGCTGTTCAGTTTCGAGAGCCTGGCCGCCTACGAGCGGTACCGCTCGCGGTTCGGCCACGACCCGGAGTTCGTCGCGGCGGACCGCATCCGCGAGGAGTCGGGGTGTGTGGTGCGCTACGAGCGGACGTTCATGCGCCCGCTCCTGCCCACCGACTGACCCGGGCCCCCGTCTGCGGCGGGTCAGTCGGTGGCCGGCAACCGCCGACGATGGATCGGAGGCGCCTCATGTCAGTCAGACATATCTATGTCGGAGAGAAATGAGGCGCTCGTGAGTTGTGCCTTCCGATCCGACTACGAGCGGTAGCGGCCCGCGCAGTGGCGGGGCGTGCGAGGGCCGGGCGGGAACCGGCCGCCCGACCGGGCCGTCCAATCCGTGCTGGTGACGACGGTACGGGAGGACACATGCGACACGGTCGGTACGCGCTGGGGTTCGCGGCACTGACGCTGGCTTTGACCGCCTGCTCCGCTCCGGGGGACGGGCCGCCGGCCGGCACCCTTCCGCAGCAGGCTCCCGTGACCGTCGGCGAGCCGACGGACCTGATCGGCGTCTGGACGGTGCGCGGGGCCGAGGTGGAGTCCGGCACGATCCTCCGGCTCGCCGACGACGGACTGACCGTCTTCGGCAGGTGCCAGCAGCTCATCGGTGAATGGCGGGCGGACGAGGTCGGCCTGTTCGTCGCCCACGTCAACGGCGCTTCCGGGGCCGCGGACGGCCGGTGCGGGCCGCCCGGCCCACCCGGTACGCCCGGCTGGCTGACCCGGGCAGGCAACTACCAGGTGCAGGGCGACGTGCGCGTGCTCCTCGACGACGCGGGCGCGGAGGTAGCCCGGCTGTCGCCGGGGGCCCGCCCGACCGTACCGCCGGACACGGATCCCGCGTGGACCGCGCCGCCGGTGGTGACCGACCAGGCGCGGGCCTGGCTGGCGCCGTCCACGCCGCTGCCGGCGGCGCTCCCGCCGGTCACCCGGGACGCGCTGGTCGGCCGGTGGCTGCCGGTGGTCGACCCGGGTCGCCGGCCGACACCCGCCCACGTCGTCCTGACCGACGACGGCGCGTGGCGCGGGTCGGACGGCTGCAACGGCCTGTCCGGACGCTGGGTGGCCGGGCCGGACGGAGCGCTGCTGGCCATCGCCGGCCCGCAGACGTTGATCGGCTGCGACGCGGTGCCGGTGGGCCAGTGGTTGCAGACGGCCCGGCGGGCGGGACTGGACGGCGACGTGCTGGTGCTGCTGGACGCGAAGGGCGCGGAGACCGGCCGGCTGCGCCGCGACGGCTGACCGGCCTCCCGGTCAGCCCGCCCGGCGCGGATGGGCGGCGAAGAAGTCCCAGATGAGTTCGGTCGCGTTGATCGCGGTGTCCGGCGCGCCCAGCCCCAGCGCGGCGCCGCCCGGCCAGTTGTGGCCCATTCCGTTGATCGTGTAGCCGACGACCTCGGTGCCACCCGGGCAGGTCGAGACGACCCGGTTGACGGTCTTGGCCCGGTCCACCCAGGCCAGCGGCTGGTCCACGCAGCCGTACTCACGCCGCCACTGGACGAGCCGGATCTCCAGCGCGTCGGCGTTGCGATCGTCGGTGCCGATGAACGACAGGACCGACACCGACCGGGCCGGCCCGCCCGTGCCCCCCGGCTGGCCGCCGGCGAGCCCGCTGCTGACCGGGGCGATGGCCGCGAACAGGTCGGGCGCCTCCGTGGCCAGCCGGAACGCCATCGAACCCCCGGCCGACATGCCGGTGGCGTAGACCCGGTCCGGGTCGACGTCCCACGTCCGCACCAGGTGCTCCACCATCGCCCGGACGAAGCCGACGTCCTCGTGGCCGCCGCAGCACGGGTACGCGACCAGGAAGCCCTCCCGGTCGGCCGTGGCGTCCAGCCGGGTCATGTCGCGCATCGTCTTCACGTCGGCCCCGCGATAGTGGATCGCCACCACCAGCGGCGTCTTCCGTCCGGGCCGGTAACCGGGCGGCGCGTGCAGCTCGTACTCGCCGGTCCGCCCCTCGATGGTCAGGCGGTGGTCGCCCGGCGCCGGCTTCTCCGGCGCTGCCGACGGGCTCCCGCCCGCCGTCGCGGCCGTTCCGTCCGGGCCGGTCGGGTCGCCCGCACCGCACCCGGCGGGGCCGGACAGCAGGGTCAGCGCGGCGAGCGCCGCGGCGAGTCTGGATCTGGTCGTAAAGCCCATCGAGCACCCCCGTGGTCGTTTCCGGCAAACTAACGCCGGCCCACGGTGGCCCGCTGTCCCCGTCGGCAACGATCGGGAAACGAAGGCTCAGTCGTGCAGCTCGGTGCGGTGGATCTCGGCGAACGCCGCCGCCAGGTGGGCGTCGAACGGTTCGCCGGTCGTCGCCAGCAGGTCGGTGACGAGCAGCGGCCCGTGCGCGGCGATCGCCGCCGGGCCGGGCGGCGTCTCGTCGGCCTCCGGGTCGTACAGGCCGAGGGCGCCGGCGAGCAGGACCAGCACCACGTGCGGGTCGACGTCCGTCCGCCACCGCGCGGCGCCGCGCACGCACCGTTCCAGCACCTGGCGTACGTCGTCGCCGGCCAACCCGTCCGGATGCCCCTGCTCCAGCAGGGACCGGACCACCGCGCCGAGGACCAACCCCGACCGGTCGGCGGCCGCGAGCCGCCCGACCGCCACGTCGTACGCCTCGCCGTCCTGTTCCCGGGCGGCGACGACCGCGTCGGTGGCGGTAACCGCGATCTCCCGGGCGGGTGCGGGCAGGTGGCGCCAGGTCGTGCTCACCGGGTCAGCATGGCAGACCGGACCGACGGCGGAACGGGGGCGGGCCCCGGAGCGGCTGCTCCGGGGCCCGTTTCCGTGCGGGTGCCGATCAGGCCGCGGGGACCTCGGCGGTGGTGCGGATGCGGTCCAGTGCCGGAGCCGACACCGGGGAGTTCGCGGTCAGGTAGGCCACGAACGCGTCCAGGTCGATCAGGCCGGTGACGGCGTTGGTGCCGCCGGTGAGGACGCTGAAGCCGTCACCGCCGCCGGCCAGGAAGTTGTTCACCGTGACCCGGTAGGTGGCGTCGGCGGTGACCGGGGTGCCGCCCAGGGTGAGGCTGCCCGGTACCACCCGGGTGCCGGCGCACGGGTCGGCGGTGGGGGCGGTGGTGCCGTTCGGGTCGACCGTGTAGCCGACGGTGGACGACGGGTAGAGCGTCCGCCCGGTGACGAACTGCTGCTCCAGCAGGCAGTAGAGCTGCGCGCCGGTGAGGTCGAGGGTCACCAGGTTGTTGGCGAACGGCTGGACCGTGAACGCCTCCTCGTAGGTGACCGTGCCGGCGTCGAGGTCGGCCCGTACGCCACCGGGGTTCATGAAGGCCGCGACCGCGCCCTGCTCGTCGTCGGTGGCGGCGAGCTGCGCGTCGGCGATCACGTTGCCCAGCGGCGACTCGCCCAGAGACGTACCGAAGAGGGTTTCCTGGGCGCGGACGAGCGCCTCGGCGGTGGTGCCGACCTCACGGCCGGCGACCGGGCCGAGCACCTCCTTGTAGCGGTCGATCAGCGCGGTCTGCCGCGCGTCCTTGGTCACGTCCCGGGTGACCACCACGTTCTCGGCGGTCGCGGAGAGCACGTCGCCGCTGCGCCGGTCGATCTTCAGGTCGATGTCGGTGATCAGGCGACCGAAGGAGCTGGCGCTGGTCACCAGCTTGTTGTTGACCTCGCAGTTGTACGCCTGGTGGGTGTGCCCGCTGACCACCACGTCGATCGACGGGTCCATCCGGTTCACCACGTCCACGACCGGGCCGGTGAAGTCGACGCAGTCGTTGATGCCGCCGGCCCCGGCCTGGGTGCCGCCCTCGTGCAGCAGCACGACAATGGCCTCCACGCCCTTGCGGCGCAGCTCGTGGGCGTACCGGTTGGCGGTGACCGCCTCGTCGGCGAAGGTCAGCCCGGCGACGCCCTGCTGGCTGACGATCTGCGGGGTGCCCTCCAGGGTCATGCCGATGAAGCCGACCTTGACGCCCTGCACCTTGTGGATGGCGTACGGGGGCAGCAGCGGCTTGCCGGTACTGGTCTTGAACGCGTTGGCGGAGAGGTACTGGAAGCCGGCGCCCTTGTAGGGGGTGCCGTCGGCGCAGCCGTCGACCGGGTGGCAGCCGCCGTTCTGGATGCGCAGCAGCTCGGCGGCGCCCTCGTCGAACTCGTGGTTGCCGACGCTGGCGTAGTCGAGGCCGGCCAGCGACAGCGCCTCGATGGCCGGCTCGTCGTGGAACGCCGCGGACAGCAGCGGGGACGCGCCGATCAGGTCGCCGGCCGCGACGGTGATGGTGTTCTTCTTGCGGCCGGCCTCGGCCAGCTCCGCCAGGTGGGTGGCGAGGTATTCGACGCCACCGGCCGGCTGGCCGGCGATGGCGCCGCTGGAACCGGTCGGCGGTTCGAGGTGGCCGTGGAAGTCGTTGAGGGCGAGCAGCTTGACGTCGACCGGCTTGGGCCGGGCGTCCGCCTCGTCGGGGGTGGTGGTGACCGCGCCGAACGCGGCCACGGCGAGCGCGGTCAGGCCGATGGCGGCCCGACGCATCCCGGGGATGGACATGGATCTCCTCGTGGGAATCCGACGCGGGGCGGCCGGGCGATGGGTCACGCCGGGCCGGTCCGCGCCGTCG
This sequence comes from Micromonospora endolithica, assembly GCF_003626595.1. GTDB lineage: Bacteria > Actinomycetota > Actinomycetes > Mycobacteriales > Micromonosporaceae > Micromonospora > Micromonospora endolithica. The sequence goes on from NZ_RBAK01000009.1 coordinate 209,561, forward strand.
ACAGGTTCGGTACGGGTGGCGACGGTGGGGGACCGCCGCCCGCGTCGGGGACAGCCTCTCATCCGAACCGCCGCCAGTCGACCGGAGCGGCGGTGGACCTGCGGATACGGTCAGGTGACCGGAGAATGTCGACGGTCCGGCTCACCCGTCCAGGTGGGTCCGCAGGGAGCGGGCCAGGCTCTCCCGCTCCCAGGTGCCGGCGATGCCCGGCCGGTCGAGCAGGTAGCCCGCGATCCGGTCGACGTCCCAGCCGTGCGCCTCGCGCAGTCCACGGGCGATCGTCGCGAGGTAGGCCGGGGCCGGGGCCCGCCACTTCACGTCCGCGGCCGTCCACGGCGCGGTGAAGGTCAGCAGCGGGATCCCGTCCAGTCGCCCCGGACAGATCAACGTCTCGTACCGGCCGGGGCCCAGGGTCGCCCGCCCGCTCGCCACCGCCACGTCCACCAGGTCGAGGTCGGCGCCGGGCTCCCGGTGCATCTCCTGCGCCGCGACGTCGGCGAACTGGCCGACGTCGAGCAGGTAGGCCCGGGCGGCCGCCGCGCCGGGCAGCCCCGGGTCGTAGAAGGCCATCCCACCGGTCCACGCCCGGGACTCGCCGGCGAAGTAGATCCCACCGGGCAGCGTGACCGGTCGGGTGCGGCTCGGCGGGCGCGGGTCCCGGCACCCCGGGTAGGTCCGCAGCCCGCCGGGCGGGCATCCACCGGCGAGGTAGAAGCCGAGCCGGGCCGCGTACATGTTCGACCCGTACGCGACGTACCAGATCTCCCGCACCGCCGACTCCGACCGCTGGCGTCAGAAGCCGCAGGTCATGCCGGCGGCGTGACTGACCTGCACCAGGTGGGTGACGCAGCCGTCGGGGTCGACGCGGTGCAGCAGCAGGGCGGTCGGCTCGGCCACCCAGCCGACCCGTTCGTCCTCGACCATGGTCAGGGTCGCCTGTTTCCAGGTGCTCGGCGCGACGGTGAGCACCGTGCCGCCGAACGCCGTCGTCACCGGCCGGTGCAGGTGACCGGCGGCGACGCGTACCACGTGGGGGTGCCGGGCGAGCACCTCGGCGAGCGCGTCGGAGTCGGCGAGCCGGATCGTGTCGGCGGCCGGGATGCCGACCGCGACCGGCGGGTGGTGCAGGCACACGACGGCGGGCACCTCGGGCCGCCCGGCGAGGACACCGTCGAGCCAGCCGAGCTGTTCCTCGCCGAGCCGCCCACCGCTGGACCCGGGCACCAGCGAGTCGAGCACCACGATCGTCGCGGCGGGGTGGTCGACGTGGTAGTACGCCGAGAAGCCGCCACCCAGCCAGGGCGTCCCGCCGAACGCGTCGAGCAGCGACTCCCGGTCGTCGTGGTTGCCGGCGGCCAGGTGGACCGGCAGCGGGAACCGGCCGATGATCTCGCGCAGCGCCGCGTACTCGTCGGGACGCCCGCGGTCGACCAGGTCGCCGGTGACGACCACGCAGTCCGGGCGGGGGTTCAGCGCGAGGATCCGGCCGAGGGCGCGGTGCAGGCCGGCGGCCGGCTCGGCCCCGAGCACTCCGGTGGTGACGTGCGGATCACTGAGCTGGGCGATGAGCATCGCGCCTCCTGCGGCTCGGGACCCTCCACGCTAGCGCCGCGAGCGGTAACCCACAGGCCGCGTCCACACCCTGTGGATGAAACATGTGTACGAACAAGCATTCGATCTTGGTGGGCGGTGGTACCCCGCGGCGCTGGTTACCCTTGATCGGCGACCCGGCACCGGCCGGGTGCCTCCCGACCTGGAACGACGTGCCGTGGATCTTCAGCGAGTCATCCGTGACGTGACGGTCCGCCTGCCGATGGCGTCGACCGCCGTCGAGGCGTGCCAGGACACCGTCACCGCGCTCGCCCGGCACGCCCCGGCCACCATCTCCGTTCTGCTCCAGGTCCACGACCGGCTGCGCTGCGTCGCCGCCACCGGGTCCTGGCAGGTGTTCGCCACGGTGCCGCCGAAGGCCGGGATCGTCGGCCGGGTGTACGCGTCGGGCCGGACCGCCGTCGTCGCCGACGTCGCGGACGACCCCGACTACCTGCCGATCCGGCCGGACGTCACGGCCGAGGTGTGCGTACCGGTGCTGGACCCGGCCGGTCGTCCGATCGGCGTGCTGGACCTCCAGTGGTGCGCACCGGCCGACCTGGACGCCTGGCGGGACGTCGCCGAGCGCCTCGCCGCCCGCCTCGGCGCCCGGATCGTCGCCCTGGGCGGGCCGCCCGCGGAGAGCCGCAGCGAGAAACTGCTCCGGCACGCCGCCGCCCTCACCGGCGCGCCGACCGAGTGGGACCTGCTGACCGCGGCCATCGCCGCCGCCCGGGACGTGTCGACGCTCGCCGCGGCGGTGTTGATCCTGGCCGACCGCGACACCCCGCGGCTGGGCGGCCCCACCGCCGTCCCGGGTGAACTGGAGTCCCGGATCCGGGCCGAACTGACCGAGGCCGGCCCGGCCGCGCTGGGCCGGATGATCGGTCGCGCCCACCGCAACGGCGCCGGCTACACCCTCGGCGAGGCCGGGCACCCACCGACCGCCGACCACGCGCCGCTGGCCCGCGCGGGGGTACGCACCCTGGTGGCGGTCCCGGTCGGCCCACCCGACGGCGGCGGGCTGCTGCTGGTCGCCGACGAGCGGCTGCTGCGCCCCGACCCGACCACGGTCAACCTGATCGAACTGCTCGCCGGACAGGCGTGGAGCGCCCTGGACCTGCTGCGTACCGTGGCCCGGCTCCGCGAGCAGGCCAGCTCCGACCCGCTGACCGGGCTGCGGCACACCGGCCCGTTCGGGCAACGCATCGCCGCGGCCACCCCGGGGCGTACCGCCCTGCTCGCCATCGACGTGGATGGTTTCAAGACGGTCAACGACACGTACGGCCACCAGGCCGGTGACCGGGTGCTGGTCGGCCTGGCCCGGGCCCTGGAGGGCGCGCTGCGGCACGGCGACGAGCTGTACCGGATCGGCGGCGACGAGTTCGTCGCGGTGATCGAGGTGAGCCGCCCCGACGAGGCGGTCCGCATCGCCGAACGGCTGGCCGAGGCGGCCCGGCGCACCGGCCGCACGATCAGCGTGGGCGTCGCCCTGCCCCGCTCCGGCGAGTCACCCGAGGTGACCCTCCGCCGCGCCGATCAGGCCCTCTACCAGGTCAAACGCCAGGGCCGGGACGGCGTACGCCTGGCCCCCGCCTAGCCCCGCCCAGCCCGTCGCACCCGGGATCAGCGGGTCAGTTCCTTGGACAGGAGTTCGGCTATCTGGGCGGTGTTGAGGGCGGCGCCCTTGCGCAGGTTGTCGCCGGTGACGAAGAAGTCCAGGGCGCGGGGATCGTCCAGGGCGCGGCGGATGCGGCCGACCCAGGACGGGTCGGTGCCGACGGCGTCGATCGGCATCGGGAACTCCCCGGCCGCCGGATCGTCCACGATGATCACCCCCGGCGCGTTGCGCAGCACCTCCCGGGCGCCCTCGGCCGCGACCTCGGTGGCGAAGACGGCATGCACGGCGATCGAGTGGCCGGTGACCACCGGAACCCGTACGCAGGTGGCGGAGACCTTCAGGTCGGGCAGGCCGAGGATCTTGCGCGACTCGTTGCGCATCTTCATCTCCTCGGACGACCAGCCGCCGTCGGCGGCCGAGCCGGCCCAGGGCACCACGTTGAGCGCGAGCGGGGCGGGGAACGGACCCAGCTCGTCGCCGACCGCCTGCCGGACGTCACCGGTGCGGGAGCCGAGCACCCGGTCGCCGGCGATCTTCGTGAGCTGGGTGTGCAACGCGTCCACGCCGGCCTGACCCGCCCCGGAAACCGCCTGGTACGAGGAGATGACCAGCTCGCGGAGGCCGTACTCGCGGTGCAGCGGGGCGACCGCGACGATCATCGCGAGGGTGGTGCAGTTCGCGTTGGCGATGATGCCCTTGGGCCGGTTGCGGACCTGCTCGGGGTTGATCTCCGGGACCACCAACGGGACGTCCCGGTCCATCCGGAAGGCACCGGAGTTGTCCACCGCGATCGCCCCTCGGCGCACCGCGACCGGCGCCCACCGCGCGGAGACCTCGTCCGGCACGTCGAACATGGCGACGTCGACGCCGTCGAACGCGTCCTCGGTCAACTCCTGGACGACCAGTTCCTCGCCCCGGCAGCGCACCACGCGCCCCGCCGACCGGGCGGAGGCGAGCAGCCGGATCTCGCCCCACACGTTCTTCCGGGCGGAGAGCAGCTCACACATCACGGTGCCGACGGCACCGGTCGCGCCGACCACGGCCAGGGTGGGCAGCGACGTCACCGGGCTACCGCCCCGTTCCCGCGTAGACGACGGCCTGGGTGTCGCCGCCGAGGTCGAAGGCGTCGTGGATGGCGCGGACGGCGGCGTCCAGGTCGGTGTCCCGGCAGACCACGGAGACCCGGATCTCCGAGGTGGAGATCATCTCGATGTTCACGCCGGCCGCGCCGAGGGCGGCGAAGAAACCGGCCGCGACACCCGGGTGCGAGCGCATCCCGGCGCCGATCAGCGACACCTTGCCGACGTGGTCGTCGTAGAGCAGGCCCTTGAACTTGACCGTCTCCTGGATCTTGCTCAGGGCGGCCATGGCGGTCGGACCGTCGGTCTTCGGCAGGGTGAAGGAGATGTCCGTGCGCCCGGTGCCCTCGGTGGAGACGTTCTGCACGATCATGTCGATGTTGATCTCGGCACCGGCCACGGTGTCGAAGATCTTCGCGGCGGCACCCGGCTCGTCGGGCACCCCGACGATCGTGATCTTGGCCTCGCTGCGGTCGTGGGCGACCCCGGTGATCAGCGCCTGTTCCACGGAAAGGTCCTCCATCGATCCGGTGACCATGGTGCCGGTGTTGGTCGAGTATGACGAACGGACGTGGATCGGCAACCCCGCGCGCCGCGCGTACTCGACGCTGCGCAGGTGCAGCACCTTCGCGCCGCAGGCGGCCAGCTCCAGCATCTCCTCGTAGGTGATCTTCTTGATGTGCCGGGCGTTGGGCACGATCCGCGGGTCGGCGCTGAAGATGCCGTCCACGTCGGTGTAGATCTCGCACACGTCGGCGCGCAGCGCGGCGGCGAGCGCCACGGCGGTGGTGTCCGAGCCGCCCCGGCCGAGGGTGGTCACGTCCTTGGTGTCCTGCGAGACACCCTGGAAGCCGGCGACGATGACCACCGAGCCCTCGTCGAGCGCGCCCTTGAGCCGGCCCGGCGTGACGTCGATGATCCGCGCCCGGCCGTGCACCGAGGTGGTGATCACGCCGGCCTGCGAACCGGTGAACGAGCGTGCCTCGTACCCCAGGTTGTGGATCGCCATGGCCAGCAGCGCCATCGAGATCCGCTCCCCGGCGGTGAGCAACATGTCCAGCTCGCGGCCCGGCGGCAGCGGGCTGACCTGGTTGGCCAGGTCGAGCAGCTCGTCGGTGGTGTCGCCCATGGCGGAGACCACCACCACGACGTCGTCACCGGCCTTTCGCGCGGCGACGATGCGCTCCGCCACCCGCTTGATCCGCTCGGCATTGGCGACGGAGGATCCGCCGTACTTCTGCACCACGAGTGCCACGACGGTGCACTCCCTCCCAGCGACCCTGAGCGTGCCGACGCCGCCGGATGAAGGCCGGCGGCGCGTGTCAGACGCCATCAGGGTATCGGTCGCCCAGATCCGGCGGGTCGGGTGATCCCACCATCCGGCTTCGGCGGCGCGGGCGCAGTGACCGGGGACACACTGGTCACCCAGCGTTCACACCGCCGGGGACAGGTCGTCCACGCGCCGGGACACGCCGGGACGGTAGGGGGCCACCGCCGCCCACCGGCGTCCGGCGACGGCGAGAATGTGCGGATGCGCGTCCACCTCCGCCCGGCCGGCGCGGCCTCACCCCCGGCCGCCCCGCCGCAGCCGATCCACCCGCCCGCGTCGAGCCGCCCGGCCGGAACCGCGCCGGCGACACCCGGGGCCGGGCGGGGGGCCCGATGGCTGGCGGTACCGCTGGCGCTGGGCCTGCCGGCCCTGCTCGCCGCCTGCGCACCGGACCAACCGGCGGCGGCACCGACCCCGAGCGCCGCGGAGCCGCCGGTGGTGGCGGACGCCGCGCGGGACGAGCTGGCCGGGCTGGCGGCGGCGGCGCAGGACCGGCACCTGGTCGCCGCGTACACCCTGCGGGTTCCGGACGCGGCGGACCGCACGGTCGTGGTGACCAGCGCGACCGACGGCAGCTGGCGGGTCGACGTTCCCGGCGGCGCCCTCGGCGGTACGGCGGACGTGTCGTTCGCGGCCACCGCCGACGGCCTGTTCCAGTGCTCGCTGCCGTCGGCGAGCCGGCCGGAGCCATCGACCTGTCTCCGTCTCGGCGATCCGGACGACGCGGTGCCGCGTCGGCTGGACCCCCGGGTGCAGCACCCGTTCACCGACTGGCTGGGGGTGCTCACCGACCGGAGGTCGCCGCTGGCGGTGTCCCCCGCGCAGCCGCCGCCGGGCGCGACCGGCACCTGCTACTCGGTGGAGACGACCTCGGCGTCGATCACCGCCCCGCTGGATCCGGGCATCTACTGCTACGACCCGGAGGGCACGCCGACCGCGGTCCGCACCGCGTTCGGCACGCTGCTCCTGACCGGTACGCCCGCGCCACCCCCGGCGACCGTCCAGCTCGCCGGTCCGGTGGTGGAGGGGGAGCCGCTGGGGGTGGCGACCCCGGAGCCGGAGTTCAGCTCCGAAACGTCCTGACCACCGATCGGTTACGTGTGCTCTTGGCCACGCTCAGTGCCCCCCTCCGAAAGGATGAATCGCCCATACGGGACGCTTCCCCCATGGTTGACCTCACTCCGCTGCTCGCCTTCCGCTGGAGTCCCCGGTCCTTCGACCCCGCCGCGCGGGTCACCCCGAGTGAGGCGTCGGCCCTGCTGGAAGCCGCCCGCTGGGCCCCGTCGGCGGGCAACCGCCAGCCGTGGCGGTTCGCGCCGGGACACCGGGACGACGAGATCTGGAAACGAATCGTGGTCAACCTGTCCGCCGCCGACCAGCGGTGGGTGAACCGCGCCTCGATGCTGGTGCTCGCCGCCCACCTCGCCCCGGAGGCCGACCCGACCGGCTGCGCCGCGTACGACCTGGGTCAGGCGGTCGCCCACCTGACCGTCCAGGCCACCGCCCTCGGCCTGCACGTACGCCAACTCCGGGACCTCGACCACGACGGCCTCGCCGCCGACCTGGACCTGCCCGCCGACGTACGGCCGGCGGTCGTGGTGGCGGTCGGCCAGCTCGGTGACCCGCTCAGCCTCCCCGCCGACCTGCTGCCGGGTGAGATCGGCCTGCGCCGGCGCCGGCCTCTCGGCGAACTGCTTCTCGCCTGACCGGCAACACTCCCCCCGTCTCAAACTGCGGACCGGGGTTCCCACACCCCGTCCCACCACGTAGGGTGACTCTGTCATGTGGCAGGCGTACCTCCTCCTTGGTTGCCGCGACGAGGCCTGACGGCCGGCACCTCGTCGCGGAGTCGAACCGCGCCGCCCAGCACCGCCAGAGGACTTCTCGCTCGGCACCGACGCCGACCACCGGCACGACGCCGACCACCGGCGCGCCGACCCGGCACCGACGCCGACCACCAACGCTGACGTCACATGACCACGGGAGCACTCCGCCATGGCTCACCCAGCCGGCACCACCGACACCGATCCGATCGCCCGGCAGCGCCCCAGCCGGATGCCGTTCCGGCGTTACCAGCCGTACCACCAGCAGTTCCGCATCGACCTGCCGGACCGCGCCTGGCCGACCCGTCGGGTCGAGACGGCCCCGCGCTGGTGTGCGGTCGACCTGCGCGACGGCAACCAGGCGCTCATCGACCCGATGTCCCCGGAACGCAAGCGGCGGATGTTCCAGCTGCTGGTGCAGATGGGCTACAAGGAGATCGAGGTCGGCTTCCCCTCGGCCAGCCAGACCGACTTCGACTTCGTCCGGCAGCTGATCGAGCAGGACCTGATTCCCGAGGACGTCACCATCCAGGTGCTCACCCAGTGCCGGGAGCACCTGATCGACCGGACGTTCGAATCGCTGCGCGGGGCCCGGCGGGCGATCGTGCACTTCTACAACTCCACGTCCACGCTGCAACGCCGGGTGGTCTTCGGGCTGGACCGGGACGGCATCACCGACATCGCCACCCAGGGCGCGCGGCTCTGCCAGAAGTACGCGGAGATCCACACCCCGGACACCGAGATCCACTACGAGTACTCCCCCGAGTCGTACACCGGCACCGAGCTGGAGTACGCGCTGGAGGTCGTCACCAAGGTCATCGAGGTGGTCGACCCGACGCCGGACCGCAAGCTGATCGTCAACCTGCCGGCGACCGTCGAGATGGCCATGCCGAACGTCTACGCCGACTCGATCGAGTGGATGCACCGGCACCTGCCCCGGCGGGACAGCCTGGTGCTGAGCCTGCACCCGCACAACGACCGGGGCACCGGGGTGGCCGCCGCCGAGCTGGGCCTGCTCGCCGGCGCGGACCGGATCGAGGGCTGCCTGTTCGGCAACGGTGAGCGCACCGGCAACGTGGACCTGGTCACGCTGGGGCTGAACCTGTTCTCCCAGGGCATCGACCCGATGATCGACTTCTCGGACATCGACGAGGTGAAGCGCGCCGTCGAGTACTGCAACCAGCTGCCCGTGCACGAGCGCCACCCGTACGCGGGCGACCTGGTCTACACCGCCTTCTCCGGCTCCCACCAGGACGCCATCAAGAAGGGCTTCGACGCGCTGCACGCCGACGCCGCGGCGGCCGGGACGCCGGTCGACGACGTCACCTGGGCCGTGCCCTACCTGCCGATCGACCCGAAGGACCTGGGCCGCACCTACGAGGCGGTCATCCGGGTCAACTCGCAGTCCGGCAAGGGCGGCGTCGCGTACATCATGAAGTCCGAGCACCAGCTCGACCTGCCGCGCCGCCTCCAGATCGAGTTCTCCGGCGTGGTCCAGCAGGTCACCGACCACGGCGGCGGCGAGGTCGACCCGGGCGCGATGTGGGACATCTTCGCCACGAACTACCTGGTCGACCACCAGGTCGACCCGGCGGTCACGCTGGTCGGCTACACGATCGGCACCGTCGAGGGCAAGGTCGAGATCGACGCCCGGGTGGCCCGCGGCGACGGCGCCACCTCGGTCACCGCGGTCGGCAACGGTCCGATCGACGCGTACGTCAACGCGTTGCAGTCGGTGGGCGTGGCGGTACGGGTGCTCGACTACCACGAGCACGCGCTCTCCTCCGGCGGCGACGCCCAGGCCGCCGCCTACGTCGAGTGCGACATCGACGGCCGCACCGTGTGGGGCGTCGGCGTGGACGCCAACATCGTCACCGCCTCCATCAAGGCCGTCACCAGCGCCGTCAACCGCGCCCACCAGGTGTAAGGAAGGGCCCCTTCTTAACGCCTGGCGTAGAGGAAGGGCCCCTTCTTAACGCCTGGCGTAGAGGAAGGGGCCCTTCTTAACGCCTGGCGTAGAGGAAGGGGCCCTTCTTAACGCCCCGTCGGCCCCAGCGCGCGTTGACGTCAGCGCCCGCCGGGCCGGGGCGGTGTGGACGCGGGCAGCGAGTGACAGGGCTGCGACGGGGGCGCCTGACGGGGCGGCCGGTGAACGAGCAGGAGTGCCAGCACCGCCCCGGCGACCAGCAGCCCGGCGCACCACAGCATCGCCCCCCGGTACGCGTCGGTCAGCGCGGCCTCCTGCTCGTACGCGGAACCGGAAAGCCCGACCAGCAGCGGCAGCGCGGCGATCGCCAGCAGGCCGCCGGCCCGGGAGGCCGCGTTGTTGAACCCGCTGGCCACGCCGGCGAACCGGTCCTCCACGGCGGCCAGCACCGACGCGGTCAGTGGCGCGACCACCAGGGTCAGCCCGGCGCCGAAGAGCGTCACCCCGGGCAGGACGTCCCGCCAGTACGACGCGCCGGGGTCGACACCGCGCAGCAGGATCAGGCCGAGGGCGGCGACGACCGGTCCGACGGTCAGCGGCAACCGGGGACCGATCCGGGCCGACAGCGCGCCGGCCCGGGCCGAGCCGACCAGCAGCAGCACCGTCATCGGCAGCAGTGAGACGCCGGTGAGGAGCGCCGACCAGCCGACGACGTTCTGGAGGTAGACGGCGAGGAAGAAGGTGAAACCGCTGAGGGCCGCGTACACCACCACGGTGAAGATGTTCAGCACCGAGAAGAGGCGGCTGCCGAACAGCCCGGTGGGTAGCATCGCGGTGTCGCCCCGGCGCCGCTCGACCAGCACGAACACCACCGCGCCGAGCAGGCCGACCAGCGCCGAGCCGAGCACCGGCAGGGAGTCGAAGCCGCGGACCGGGGCGTCGATCAGGGCGTACGTGATGCCGGCCAGGGCGGCCGCGCCGAGCAGCGCGCCGGCCACGTCGAACCGGCGGTGCCGGCGGCCGGGCCCCTGGGTCCGCGATGCCGCCTCGTCCCGGCTCTCCGGCACCCAGCGCACCGCGGCGAGGAGCACGACGACGGCGATCGGCACGTTCAGGAAGAAGATCCACCGCCAGGAGAGCGCGTCGATCAGCCACCCGCCGATGAAGGGTCCGAGCGCGGTGGACACGCCGGACAGGCCGCTCCACGCGCCGATCGCCCGGCCCCGGTCGTCGGGGTGGAAGCTGGCCTGGAGCACCGACAGCGAGCCGGGAGTGAGCAGCGCCCCGCCCGCGCCCTGGAGGAAACGGGCCGCGACGAGGTGACTGGTGTCCTGGGACAGACCGCACAGCACCGAGGCGAGCGTGAACCACACCACCCCGACCAGGAAGATCCGCCGACGGCCGAACCGGTCCCCGAGCGCCCCGCCGAGCAGCACGAACGCGGCGAGCATCAGCAGGTATCCGTTGACGGTCCATTGCAGACCCGCGACGTCGGCGTCGAGGTCACGGCCGAGCCGGGGCAGGGCGACGTTGACCACGGTACTGTCGAGGAAGACCATCCCGGAGGCGAGGACCGCCGCCAGGAGGGTACCCCGTCCGGCGGCGCTTCCCATCCGGAGCACGGGCGCGGGTGACGTCATGTGTACCAATCTGCCGTGCGCTCATGACAGACGCCACGAAATGCCAAAACCGTGTCCGGGTACTGTGCGGGATCGCCGGGAGCACGCAAGCTGGAGGGGTGTCGTCTGTGCGTACCAGATCAGGACCGCGCGCCGCGGTGACGGCCGCGCTCGCCGCGGTGCTCGCCCTCGGCGGAGGCGGCTGCGCCCCGGTCGACGAGCCCACGCCCACGCCGAGCGGCGACGGCGGCAACGCCGCGCAGATGCTGGGGCAGCTCACCGTCGCCCAGGCGGGATCGATGCGGGGCTACAGCCGGGAGAAGTTCCCGCACTGGCGGGACACCGGCAAGAACTGCGACGTCCGGGACACCGTCCTCAAGCGCGACGGCGAGAGCATCAAGCTCTCCGGCTGCAACGTGGTCGCCGGCCGCTGGGAGAGCGTGTACGACGGGCGAGCGTTCACCGATCCGTCCGACGTGGACATCGACCACATGGTGCCGTTGGCCAACGCGTGGCGGTCGGGCGCCGACGAGTGGGACGACGCGAAGCGGGGAAACTTCGCCAACGACCTGGAACAACCGCAGCTCATCGCGGTTTCTGCGACCTCCAACCGGGCAAAGGGTGACCAGGACCCGTCCCAGTGGAAACCGGCGAACCGGTCGTACTGGTGCCAGTACGCCGAGAACTGGGTCACGGTCAAGCACCACTGGCGGCTCACGGTGACGACAGCCGAGAAGGCCGCCCTGACCGAGATGTTGGAGGGCTGCACATGGGCGAGCAAGCCGTGACCGGAGCCGGGGCGACGCCCGCCCCGGAGCGGATGCCCGACGCGGGCGGTGACGACGCGGCCGCCGCGACCGGCAGCCCGAGCACCGCCGGGATGACCGCCGACGGTACGGCGGGCGCCGCCGCGCCGGGCGCCGGAATGAGCGCGGACGCCACCGGCGGCGGGGCGCAGAGTCGTACGGCCGACCTGGTGGCCGGGCCTGGCGGGGTGATGACCGACGAGGTGGGCGTGGTGACCGGGGAGCTGACCCTGCGCACCGAGTGGGCGGACGGCCAGGTCACGCTGTCGGTGCAGTACAAGGACGCCGAGGAGTGGTACGCGGTGACCGGTGGCCGGGCGGCGCTGGCCGACCCGGCCGGCGTGGACGCGGTGCACACCATCGCGGTCGGCCTGCTCAACCGCCCCGAGGGCTGACCCGCCCCCGATCGGAAGGAAGGGCCCCTTCTTAACGCGCCTGGCGTTAAAAAGGGGCCCTTCCTCTACCGGAGGCGTTAATAAGGTGCCCTTCCTTACACTCCCTACACGTACGAGCCGGGCTCGCTGGGCGCGGAGACGCTGTGCGGCTCCTCGCCCTCGCCGGCCGGGCGGGTGAGCTGGGTCTTCACCTGGTGCGGCCGCAGCTCGCCGGACGCGATCGGCTCGGCGAAGTGGCAGGCCACCCGGCTGCCGCCGATGTCCCGCAGCACCGGCCGCTCGTCGGCGCAGCGGGTCGGCTGGGCCCACGGACAGCGGGTGTGGAACCGGCACCCCGACGGCGGGTTGGCCGGCGAGGGCAGGTCACCGCTGAGCAGGATCCGCTCCCGGCGGTCCTCCACGTCCGGGTCCGGCACCGGCACCGCCGACATCAGCGCCCGGGTGTAGGGGTGCAGCGGCTCGTTGTAGAGCCGGTCCGCCGGTGCCTCCTCGACCAGCGCACCCAAATACATCACGCCGACGGTGTCGGAGATGTGCCGGACGACGGCCAGATCGTGCGCGATGACCAGGTAGGTCAGGCCGAGGGTCTCCTGGAGTTCGTCCAGCAGGTTGACGACCTGCGCCTGGATCGACACGTCGAGGGCGGAGACCGGCTCGTCGGCGACGATCAGTTCCGGTCCGAGCACCAGCGCGCGGGCGATGCCGATGCGCTGTCGCTGGCCGCCGGAGAACTCGTGCGGGTACCGGGACAACGCCCAGCGGGGCAACCCGACCTTGTCCAGCGTCTCGCCGATGATCCGGCGGCGGTCGTCGCGGTCGGTGCCGATGCCGTGGGTCTGCAGTCCCTCGGTGAGGATCGACTCGACGTTCTGCCGGGGGTCCAGGCTCGACATCGGGTCCTGGAAGATCATCTGCATGCGGCGGCGCATCGTGCGGAGCTTGCCCGCCGGCAGCGTGGTCAGCTCGACACCGTCGAAGCTCACCTCACCGCTGGTGGGCGGGTTGAGCTGGAGCAGCGCCCGCCCGAGCGTGGACTTGCCGCAGCCGGACTCGCCGACCAGCCCGTACGTCTTGCCGCGCGGGATGCGCAGGTCGACACCGTCGACCGCCTTCACATGCCCGACGGTCCGATCGAAGATGACTCCCCGGCGGATCGGGAAGTGCACCTTCAGGTCGCGGACCTCGACCAGGATGTCGTCACTCACGCTGACTCCTCCTCGCGCGGGGCGGGGCCCAGGCCGGGCACCGTCGGCGGGTCGTCCGGGACGGCCTGTGCCGGCACCGAACCGGGCTGCGCCTGCGTCGGCACCACGGCACGGACGTCGTCGCCGGGCGCATAGCCGGCCACCGGCGCCGGGTTGACGCACCGGTAGCTGCGGCCGTGGTGGGCCAGCACCAACGCCGGCGGCTCCCCCACGCACGCGTCGACCCGTCGTTCGCAGCGGGGCGCGAACGCGCACCCGTCCGGCCACGGCAGGACGTCGCGCACCGAGCCGGGGATCGCGTTGAGTCGCTCACCGCGCCCGGCGTCCAGGCGGGGGACCGACCCGAGCAACCCCACGGTGTACGGGTGCCGCGGCTCGCGGAACAGCGGGCGGCGGCGGGCCGTCTCCACGACCCGACCGGCGTAGAGCACGTTGACCGTGTCGCACATGCCGGCGACCACACCCAGGTCGTGCGTGATCATCAACAGCGCGGTGTCGGAGTCCCGGACCAGCCCCTTGAGCAGTTCCAGGATCTGCGCCTGGATGGTGACGTCCAGCGCCGTGGTCGGCTCGTCGGCGATGAGCAGCCGGGGTTGGCAGGCCACCGCCATCGCGATCAGGGCGCGCTGGCGCATGCCGCCGGAGAGCTGGTGCGGGTACTCCTTGAGCCGCCGCCTCGGGTCGGGGATGCCGACCCGGTCGAGCAGCTCGGCCGCCTCCTTCTCCGCCGCCGCGCCCTTCATGCCCCGGTGCCGGGTGAGCACCTCGGTCACCTGGAGCCCGATCGGGATCACCGGGTTCAGCGAGGACAGCGGATCCTGGAAGATCATCGCGATGTCCCGGCCCCGGATGTCCCGGCGGGACCGGTCGTCCAGCTGGAGCAGGTCGGTGCCGTCGAAGACGGCCTTGCCGCCCACCGCCAGGCCCGGCTGCTTGGGCAGCAGGCCCATGATGGCCAGCGACGTGACGCTCTTGCCGCAGCCGGATTCGCCGACCAGACCGACGACCTCGCCGGCATCGACCGAGAAGGACACCCCGTCGACCGCGTGCACGGTGCGCTGACCGCGCCGGGCGAAGGTGACCGAGAGGTCTTCGACTTCAAGCAGTGCCATGGTGTTCTACTTCCGCAGCTTCGGGTCGAGGGCCTCGCGCATCGCCTCACCGAGCAGGGTGAAACCGAGCGCGGTGATGATGATGGCCACCGCGGGCAGGATCGCCAGCCGGGGCGCGGAGTCGAGGTACGGCTGGGCGTCGGCGAGCATCACACCCCACTCCGGGATGGAGGCGTCGTTGTTGCCCAGGCCCAGGAAGGACAGCGCCGCCGCCTCGATGATCGCGGTGGCCAGGGTGAGCGTGGCCTGCACGATGACCGGAGCCAGCGAGTTGGGCACCACGTGGGTCAGGGCGATCTTCGGCTTCTTCACCCCGAGCGAGGTCGCGGCCAGCACATAGTCGCTGTTCGACTGGGCGATCATCGAGCCGCGCAGCAGCCGGGCGAAGACCGGCACCGACACCACGCCCACCGCGATCATGACCGTGGTGAGTCCGGCGCCGAGCAGGGCCGCGATGCTGATCGCCAGCAGCAGGCTCGGCATGGCCAGCAGCATGTCGATGAAGCGCATGAGCACGTTGTCGATCGCCCGGCCCCACCGGCCGCCGAGGCCGGCGGCGGCACCGGCCACGCCACCGATCAGTGATCCGACGGCGAGGCCGATCAGGGTGGCGACGATGCCCACCAGCAGGGTCTGCCGGGCACCGACGATCATCCGGCTGAACTCGTCCCGACCGAGCTGGTCGGTGCCGAACCAGTTCTCCGCGCGCGGTCCCGGGAAGTCACCCAGCCGGACCTCGCCCTTCCACAGCTGGGCGTCCGGCGCGTGCGGGACCAGGAGCGGCCCGACCAGGGCGACCAGGACGAAGAGCGCCAGGATCACCGTGCCGATGATGGCCGCCGGGTTGCGGCGCAGCCGGCGGAACGCCTCCTGCCAGAGGCTGACGCCGCGCTCGTCGTCGCGGGCGGCCGTCTCGGCGAGCCGGTCGATCTTTTCCTTCTTCTTGCTGGGGCTGATCGTCATCGGACCCTCACCCTCGGGTCGATAAAGCTGTAGGAGAGGTCGACCAGGAGGTTCACCAGCACGTACACCACCGCGATGATCAGGATGAAGCCCATCAGCACCGGGTAGTCGCGCTGGCCGATGGCCTCGGCGACGAACGCTCCGATGCCGCTGAAGGCGAAGACGGTCTCGGTGAGCACCGCACCGGAGAGCAGCAGGCCGGTCTGGAGGCCGATCGAGGTGACCACCGGGAGCATGGAGTTGCGCAGGACGTGCCGGCCGCGAACGGTCCGCTCGGTCAGGCCCTTGGCCTCGGCGGTCCGCACGAAGTCCTCGTTGAGCACCTCCAGCACGCTGGCCCGGGTGATCCGCACGATGATCGCCAGCGGGATGCTGGCCAGCGCGATACCCGGCAGCACCAGGTGCCAGAGGGCGTCGGCGGCGGCGTCCCACTCCCGGGTCATCAGCCCGTCGAGGACGAAGAAGTTGGTGATCCGGGTCGCGCCCAGGGTCGGGTCCTGCCGCCCGCTGGACGGGAACCAGCCCAGGTTCTCCGCGAAGATCGCCTTGAGCACGAAGGCGAGGAAGAAGACCGGGATGCAGATGCCGATCAGCGAACCGCCCACCGACAGGTGGTCCAGCAGCCGGCCGCGGCGGCGGGCCGCCAGGTAGCCGAGCGGGATGCCGATGCCGACCGCGATCACCATCGCGGTGATGGACAGCTCCACCGTGCCGGGGAAGCGCTCCAGGAACTCGGTGACCACCGACCGCTTGGTCGAGGTGGAGGTGCCGAGGTCGAGCCGGATCAGCCGGCGGACGAAACGGCCGTACTGCACCAGGATCGGCTCGTCCAGGCCCATGCTGCGGCGGATCTGGGCGCGCATCTCGGGCGTGCCGCGCTCGCCGAGGATCGCGGTCTCCGGACCGCCGGGTAGCCGGCGGAGCCAGATGAAGAGCAGGAGGGAGAGCCCGAACAGCGTCGGTATCAGCTGGAGCAGGCGTCTGACGATGAACCGGAACACGGTGACCTCGAAGGGGGTACGGAGGGCTGCGGGCGGGCGCTGTGAATCACAGCGCCCGCCCGCGTTCCTGGTGCGTCAGGTCAGGACTTGAACTCGGCGGTGGCGTACCGCTCGTCGGTGAGCGGGCTCGCCTTGATCCCGGTCACGTCCTTGCCGAACACGATCGCCGGCGGCGAGTGCGACACCGGCACACCCGGCAGGAAGTCCATGATCGCCTTGTTCAGCGCCTTGTACTTCTCCACCCGGGCCGCCGGGTCGGCGGTCGAGTCCGCGTCCTTGAACTGGGCGAAGAGGGCCGGGTTGTTGAAGCCCCACTCGTCCTTCTGCCGGTCGAAGAAGGTGCCGATGAAGTTGTAGCCGTCGCCGTAGTCACCGGTCCAGCCCAGGAAGTGCAGGTCGTGCTTGGCGCCGGAGGTGGTGGCGTTCAGGTAGTCCGGGCTCCACTTCAGCGGGATCGGCTGCACGTTGATGCCGACCGCCTTGAGGTCCGCCGAGAGCAGCTCGAAGATGTCCTTCGGGCTCGGCATGTAGGGCCGGGTGACCTCGGTCGGGTAGTGGAACCGCAGGCTCAGGTTCGACGCGCCGGCCTCGGCCAGCAGCTGCTTGGCCTTCTCCGGGTTGTAGTCGTAGTTGGTGACCTCGCCGTTCCAGCCCTCGACGGTGTCCGGGAAGAAGTTCAGCGCCACCTTCGCGCCCGGCGGGAGCTTGGAGTCGACCAGGGCCTGACGGTTGAGCGCGTGCGCGATCGCCTGCCGGACCTTGATGTCGGCCAGCTTCGGGTTCCCCTTCTGGTTGATCGCCAGGTAGAGGATGTTGAAGGCCGGGCGGGTGAGGACGTTGAAGCCCTCGTTCTTCAGCGGGTCGACGTCGGCCGGACCGACCAGGTCGTAACCCTGGATGTCGCCGGAACGCAGCGCCTGCTTGCGCGCGTTCTCCTCGGAGATGGTCTTGAAGATGAGGGTCTTCAGCTTGGCCTTGTTGCCGGCGTAGTCCTCGTTGCGCTCCAGGGTCAGCGTCTTGTTCGCGACGTCCCAGGACTTGAACTTGAACGGGCCGGTGCCGGTCGGGTGCGCCGTGGCGTACTCGGGGTACTTGATGTCCTCGGCGGTGCCGCCGACGTTGCTGGCGTCGTACTGCTCCAGGGCCTTCGGGCTGTGGATCGAGAACGACGGGAGCATCAGCGCGGCCGGGACCTTGCTGGAGACCCGGGTGAAGGCCAGGTCGACGGTCGTCGCGTCCTTGGCGGTGCAGGACTTGAAGAGGCTCTCGCCCAGCTCGGGGGACTCGTTCTTGGCGAAGCCGCCCATGACGTCCTGCCAGTACGCGGTCACGTCCGGGCTCTGCATGAGGCCCTTGGCGTTGTACCAGCGGTTGAAGTTGACGCAGACGGCCTCGGCGTTGAAGTCGGTGCCGTCGTGGAACTTCACGCCCGAGCGCAGCTTGAAGGTCCAGGTGGTGCCGGCGGCGTCCGGGGTCCAGGACTCGGCCAGGCCGGGAGTGACCTTGGTGCCACCCTCCTCCGGACGGACCAGCGTCTCGAAGACCTGACGCGCCACGCGCAGCGACTCACCGTCGCTGGCGAAGCTCGGGTCGAGCACCTTCGGGTCTCCGGCTACACCGAAGACGAGTACGTCCTTCTTGCTACCGCCGGAAGTGTCATCGCGGTCGCTCTCGGCACAGCCTGCAACCGCGAGGGCCGCGACCGCAATGGCCGCGACGGCGGCCTTCGGCCTGGATGCACGCATCGTGCTTCACCTCGTCCTTGGGGGTACGGACAACGTGGTGACAGGGGTCACCGATGGCGGTGACCATAGCTCCCGGGCCGACGCTGCGGAAACAGCCGGATGGACGGTTGGTATCGGATCGTGTCTTTGCCGCCTTCTGACCGACGATTCGAAGGTCAGACGTCCCGTTCGCCGAATGATCTCGATCCACGATGCCAAACTGTTACGTCACACCTGCTCTGGTGACCATTCTGTGTCAGACGGGCCCGGCCTGGTCGGAGCGCGGGCCGAGCCACGTCGACACCGGTCGGTCAGACCGCCCTGCGGCCCTCGAAGGCCCGACCGAGGGTGATCTCGTCGGCGTACTCCAGGTCGCCACCGACCGGCAGGCCACTGGCCAGCCGGGTCACTGCGATGCCCATCGGCTTGACCATCAACGCGAGGTAGGTGGCCGTCGCCTCACCCTCGGTGTTCGGGTCGGTGGCCAGGATCAGCTCCCGCACCGAACCGCTGCCCAACCGGGTCATCAGCTCCCGGATGCGCAGGTTGTCCGGCCCGATGCCCTCCAGTGGATTGATCGCGCCACCGAGCACGTGGTAGCGGCCACGGAACTCCCCGGTCCGCTCGATCGCCACCACGTCCTTGGGCTCCTCGACCACGCAGAGCACCTCGTCGGTGCGGCGCGGGTCCCGGCAGATCCGGCACTGGTCGGACTCGGCCACGTTGTAGCAGGTGGTGCAGAAGCGGACCAGTTCCTTGACCTTGCGCAACGCGCCGGCCAGCCGGGTGACGTCGGCCGGGTCCGCGGACAGCACGTGGAAGGCGATCCGCTGGGCGCTCTTCGGGCCCACACCCGGCAGCCGGCCCAACTCGTCGATCAGGTCCTGGATGGCGCCCTCGTACATCGGTGGCTCAGAAACCGGGCAGGCCGAGGCCGCCCATGCCACCCGAGACCGGGCCCATCTTCTGCTCGGTCAACTCCCGTGCCGCCTCGGCGGCGTTGTGCACGGCCGCGACGACCAGGTCCTCCAGGGTCTCCACGTCGTCCGGGTCGACGGCCTTCGGGTCGATCCGGACGGACTTCAGCTCACCCGTGCCGGCGACGGTCGCGGTCACCAGGCCACCGCCGGAGGTGCCGGTCAACTCCGCCTCCGCCAGCTCGGCCTGCGCCTTGGCGATCTGCTGCTGCATCTTCTGCGCCTGCTTCAGCATCTGCTGCATGTTCGGCTGTCCACCTGGGCGCACGGAAGGCTCCTTCTCGCACTCGTCTGCTCGGCCGCCGACCAGCCTAACCGCCGTGACCGACACCGCCCCGGCCGGTGCGTCCGCGGAATCCGCGCCGACAGGACACCGCCCGACCCCGATACGTGTGCTCCCCCTCGCACCCGCTGATGAGCGCCGGGGACCACCCTTTCAGCGGGCGTCCACCTCGTTGATCTTCTCGGCGCCGAGCGTCTCGCGGAGCAGCCGTACCGCCTGCGCCTCGCTCGACTCCCGGGCGGTCTTCTCGTCGATGACCTCGTCCGACGGCTCGTCACCCGGATCGAACCCCTCGTACGCCGGTACCGCCGCGGGCGCCGAGCCACCCGGCCGCCCGCCGCGCAGCGGCCCGTCGAAGTCCGGGTCGTAGGGCGGTTCGCCGGCCCATTCGGCGTCCGCCACGGGCCGGGTCGCCGACGCGGTACGCGGACCGCGCCCCGCCGCCGCCGCGCGGGCGGCGGCGATGGCGCTGCTCACCGGCGCTCCACCGGCTGACGCCGGCTGCCGGGCGGCGGGCGTCGGGTTGCCGGCCCGCGCGTCCGGCCTACCGGTCGACCTGGCCGAGCCGGCACCGGTCGCGCCCGGGCCACCACCGTTCGCCGCCCGCCGGCCGCCACCGTTCGGGTCGCCACCGCTCGGACCGGTTCCGCCACCGTTCGTGCTGGCTGCCGAGCCGGCGCCGCCCGGGGCGGTGTCGAGGTCGGCCACGGCGGCACCACCCGGCCGGGCGGCCTCCGGCCAGTCCTCGTCATCCGTGGCCTCGGCGGCGGAAGCGTTGCCGCCCGGGCGCGCCGCCTCCGGCCAGTCGTCCTCGTCGTCCGCCGGTACGGGCTTCCCGCCGCTCTGCCCGGCGGCGCCACCGCGCCCACCGGCTCCGTCCGCGCCGGAGGTGTCCCCGCCGCGCTCACCGGACCGGCCATCAGGAACGCCCGGACCGGTAGCGACGTTCGGAGCGCCGGCCGGGCCGGCAGCGGCGTGGGGAACACCGACCGGGCCGGCGGCAGAGCCCGGAGCAGTCCCCGAGCTGGCGTTCGGAGCGCCGGCCGGGCCGACAGCGGCGTTCGGTCGGCCGGGTGCGGCACTCGTCGGGTTGGAGCTGCTGTTCGCCGAGGCGGGCGGCGCGCTCGTCGGGTTGGAGCTGCTGTTCGCCGAGGCGGGCGGCGCGCTCGTCGGGTTGGAGCTGCTGTTCGCCGAGGCGGGCGGCGCGCTCGTCGGGGCGGGCCCGGGGACCGCCGGGGCGGCCGGGGCGGCCGGTCCGGCGTCCGTGGGGAGCGCGTTGGGTCGGGCCTGCGCGCGCGACGAGCCGCCCAGCGACACGCCACCCCGCTCGCCGGCCACCTCGCAGCGGATCTGCCAGCGCCCGCCCAACTCCTCGTAGAGCGCGTCGGTCAGCACCGCCGCGTGGTCGGACAGCATCTTGGCCAGCACCGACGACTTGACCGTCAGCACCAACGTGTCGCCGTCCAGGTCACGCACCACGGCGTCGCGCATCAACGCCGCTATCTTCTTGTGGCTCCGGTTGACCTTGCCGACGACCTCGGGCCAGGCCCGGCGCACCGCGACCGCGTCCAGCGCGCCGGGCGCACCGGCTCCGGGCCGGGGCGGTGCCGGGGTCGCCGGGTCCGGCATGACGGCCGAGGGGGGTACGGGACGCCGGGCAGCGCCACCCGCCGGAACGCCGGCCGGCGCGGAACCAGCCGGCGCGGAACCAGCCGGGCCGGAACCGCCAACCGGGCCGGACCCGCCGGGGCCGGGAGGGCTGGATGAGCCGGTCGACGTGGGACCGGCCGGGGTTGGCGCGCGGTCGATGCGCGGGGCGACCGGCGTCGAGGAGGTGGCGGCAGCCGCGTCAGCGGTGCTGTCTTCCGTCGACGGGGTCGCCCCGACGTCGGCTCCGGTAGCCGCCGGCATGCCGGCGGTCCCGGCCGGAATCGCGGCGGCAGCCGCGGGCGGGGCGGGAGGCTGTGCGCGTACCGCCGGGGGTTGATCTGCCGGTGCGTCGGTGCCGGCGAGGGTGAGCCGGCGCTCCATGCGTTCCAGGCGCTGGAGCAGGCCGCCGGTCGAGTCGTCGGCGCCGGGCAACAGCATCCGGGCGCAGATCAGCTCCAGCAGCAGCCGGGGCGCGGTGGTGCCGCGCATCTCGACCAGGCCGTCGTGCACGATGTCGGCACAGCGGGACAGCGTGCCCGGGCCGAGGCGCTGGGCCTGGGCGGCCATCCGTTCGATCTGGTCGGCCGGACCGTCGATCAGGCCCTTCGCGGCGGCCTCCGGCACCTGCTGGAGCACGATCAGGTCGCGCAGCCGCTCCAGCAGGTCGGAGGCGAACCGGCGCATGTCGTGCCCGGCCTCGGCGACCCGGTCGACGGCGGCGTACGCGGCGGCGCCGTCCCCGGCGGCCAGCGCGTCGCACATCTCGTCGATCAGCGCCGAGTCGGTCACCCCGAGCAGCGCGACGGCCCGGGCGTAGCTGACCCCCTCCGCGCCGGCGCCGGCGATGAGCTGGTCGAGCACCGAGAGGCTGTCCCGCATGCTGCCGCCACCGGCGCGCACCACCAGCGGAAAGACCGCCGGCTCGACGGCGACGCCCTCGGCCTGGGTGAGCTGCTCCAGGTACGGGCGGACCACCTTCGGCGGAAACAGCCGGAACGGGTAGTGGTGGGTCCGCGACCGGATCGTGCCGAGGACCTTCTCCGGCTCGGTCGTGGCAAAGATGAACTTGACGTACTCCGGGGGCTCCTCGACCAGTTTGAGCAGGGCGTTGAAGCCCTGGGTCGAGACCATGTGCGCCTCGTCGATGATGTAGATCTTGAAGCGACTGTTGGCCGGCGCGAAGAAGGCACGCTCGCGCAGCTCGCGGGCGTCGTCGACACCGCCGTGACTGGCCGCGTCGATCTCGATCACGTCGATCGAGCCAGCACCGTCGGTGGCCAGCGAGCGGCATGACCCGCACTGCCCGCACGGCTCCGGCGTGGGCCCCTGCTCACAGTTGAGCGACCGGGCCATGATCCGGGCGCTGGTGGTCTTGCCGCAGCCCCGGGGACCGGAGAAGAGGTACGCGTGGTTGAGCCGCCCGCTGCGCAGCGCCTGCGACAGCGGCTCGGTGACGTGTTCCTGCCCGATGACCTCGGCGAAGGTACGCGGCCGGTACTTGCGGTAGAGCGCCAGTGCCACCCGTCCCGCCTCCTCTCGACCGAGCCATTCTGCGCCGCCCACGCCCGCCCGACCACCCACCCCGCCGCCCCGCGCGGGAGGGATGCAAGGAAGGGCCCCCTGTTAACGCCTCAGGTAGAGGAAGGGCCCCTTCTTAACACCGGAGCACCGGGGACGGCCCGGACGAAGCGGGCACCGGAGACAAAAAGGCCTCCCGTGCACCCGGCAGAGCTCGCTTATCCTTGCTGCCTTCCGGCCCTGGGGAGGTTCACGAGATACCGCCGCACGGGAGGTGACACCCACCCTACCCGACAGGTAGTCGATCTTCAGGGGGTGGTGGGGTGAGCGGGGCGGTGTGATCCTGTAACCTGTTCGACGGAGGATTCGCCTAGAGGCCTAGGGCGCACGCTTGGAAAGCGTGTTGGGTTTACACCCTCACGAGTTCGAATCTCGTATCCTCCGCTCACCTGAGCAGCACAAGCGCAAGGGCCGGCCCCGGTGGGGACCGGCCCTTCGTCGTGCGTGGTATCAGTTGCCCCGTCAGCCGGCCTGCGAGCCGTCGCCCTCGACCCGCCGCCCGAAGGGTCAGCCGAGGACCGAGACCGACGAGCGGGCGCCGACCGTCCCGGTGATCAGGCGCTGGAACGGCACCGGCCGGCCCGCCCCGGTGACCAGCCGTACGGAGAGGTAGTCGACGCCGGACGCCAGGTAGAGGGCGCAGCGCATGCCCGGTCGGTCGTCGACGATCCACGCGGCACCACCGCCGGACCGCTGGAAGGAGCCGCCCTCCAGGCTCACCGCGGACGCGGTCACGTAAAAGCCGGCGGACTCGTCGTCGGTGCCGGTGCCGCCACGCCCGGTCGAGTCGGCGGTGCAGCCGGAGAGCGTGGCGTTCGCAGCGAGGATCTCGAAGCCGTTGCCAATGGTGTCCTGGGCTTCGCACCCGACCACGGTCGCGCGGGCGGAGGCGATCCGGAACGCGGGAGCGGACGCGGTCGCCGTGCCGATGCCGTACGCCTTGCTACCCCACATCTTGATGTTGCCGCCGCCGAGGAGGTAGCCGCCGCCAGCGCAGCCCTGGGCCGAGCACCCGCTGACGAATCCGTCCGACGACTGGAAGTTGTACGCCCAGCCCCCCACCCGCTCGACCCGACAGTCGGTGATCTTGAACTCCCGCTGCCCACCCGCGTACGTGCCGCCGAGGAGGAACCCGTCGCCGGTGGTGCGGGTGACGAAGACCCGGGTCAGCCACGGCGCCGGGTCCGGCCCGTACGAGTCCGGCTTGATGTTCATCTGGAAGTTGACCCCGTTGGCCACCCGGTTCGCCCCGTCCAGCCCGATGTCGGTGACGCACTGCCGGGTGGCACCGATCTGGTTGCCGGACCACGGGTTGACGACCAGGGCCGCCCCACTGAAACCCGATGCAGCGGTCAGCATCGTGACCAGCGGGCCGGCGCCGATCAGGGCCTGCTTGTCGCCGAGCACCACCGGGGCCTTCAGGTTGTAGTTGCCGGGCGCGACGAAGACAGCCCGTTGCGCGCTCGCACCCAGCGCCGTGTTGATGGCCGCCTGGGCGCCCAGGGTCTCGTTCACCTCGTACGTGGCGCCGGAGCCCGCCGGGCCGACCCAGGGGATCGCGCCGGTGGCGGCGAGCGCGGCGGCCTGGGCGGGCGTGACACCGCCCAGCGCCGGCGCCACGACGGCGGCACCCGCGGTGACCGCCGCGGCCCGGAACAGTTGGCGACGGTGTGAGCGCTTCTCCTGCATGCTTCCTCCTGAGGGGTGACCGCCCACGGCCGGGTCGGTCGAGGTGCGGGTGGGCACGAGGAAGCGGACCGGTTGACGACCAGCCCGGCGCGTGCGCCGGGCTGGTGCGGTCTGTCCGGTTGTGGCGATCCCCCGTGGTGGCACCGTTTCCGGCGCCATCGGGGGCCATCATTCCAGCCGGCGGGCGATCCGTGGTGCCGCTCACCCGTCGGCACCGCGGATCGCCGCCCTGCGGCACCATGAACTTGACCGGTTCACTCTCTGTTGCCGCAAACGCCACGCTGGGACGTGGCGAAATGCCAATGTGGATTCCTCACCGGGTGTTGACAAGTGAACCGGTTAATCAGCACCATCGATGTGTCTCCACTGGGGTCGGTCGCCGGAGGGCAGACGGCGGCCGACCGTCCGGGCAGTGCTGGTGACGCCGGGCGTCCACGCGAGCGCCCTCCCCCACCCACCACCCCGCCCCAGGAGCACACCATGACCCCACCCGTACGGCGCGCCCGCGCCGTCCTGGCCGGCACGGCGGCAGCGGTCACCGCGCTCGCCGCCGCGCTGGTCGCCACGACCGGCGCACAGGCTGCCGCCGCTGCGTGCCAGGTGAAGTACACCGTCGTCAACGACTGGGGCTCCGGTGCCAGCGTCGACGTGGTGATCACCAACGGCGGGTCCACCGCCGTGAACGGCTGGACGCTGGGCTGGACCTTCCCCGGCAGCCAGACCGTCGGCGACATCTGGAACGCCACCCGCACCCAGAGCGGCGCCACCGTCGCCGCGACGAACGTGAGCTGGAACGCCGGCATCCCGGCGGCCGGCGGCACGGTGACCTTCGGCTTCAACGTCGCCTACAGCAACGGCAACCCGGCACCCACCACGTTCACCCTCAACGGCGCCGTCTGCGGCGACACCACCCCGACGCCGACCACCCCGGCGCCCACCACTCCCGCGCCAACCCCGACCAACACCCCGACGCCGGACCCGACCGCGCCGGCCGGCAACCTGGCGTTGAACCGGCCGGTCACCGCGTCGTCGACGGAGAGCCCGAACGCCGCCGGGCAGGCCGTGGACGGCAACCGGAACACCCGCTGGTCCAGCCTGTACGCCGATCCGCAGTGGATCCAGGTGGACCTCGGCGCGACGTACCCGATCAACCAGGTGACCCTGCGCTGGGAGGCCGCGTACGCCAGGGCGTACCAACTCCAGACCTCGACCGACGGCACCACCTGGACCACCGTGCACAGTGCCACCGGCGGCGACGGCGGCACCGACGCGGTGACCGTGACCGGCACCGGGCGGTACGTCCGGATGGCCGGCACCGCCCGCGGCACCAGCTGGGGTTACTCGCTGTGGGAGTTCGAGGTGTACGCGGTGGCGCCCCCGCCGCCGAGCGGCCCGGACTGCGGGCAGGAACCGGCCGACCCGGAGGCCAACTCGAAGGTGCGGCACCTGCTCTGTTACCTGAAGACCCACTCCTTCGTCAGCGGCCAGACCGACCTGCCGGACGCCGACCGGGTCCAGCAGCTCACCGGCCGGTACCCGGCGATGGTCGCGTTCGACTTCATGGAGTACACCCGGGGCACCGTGCAGACCCAGCAGGTGATCGACTGGGCCCGCACCCGCAAGGGAATCGTCGCCTTCCAGTGGCACTGGTACTGCCCGCGCGGCGGCAACTACGCCGCCCCCTGCGACTTCGTGCCCGACCTGACCAACCCGTCGTCCAAGCTCTATCAGGACATCGACCTGGTGATCCGCGAGATCAAGAAGATGGGTGACGCCGGGGTCCCGGTGCTGTTCCGACCCCTGCACGAGGCGAACAACAACTACATGTGGTGGGCGAAGAAGGGCCAGGGCGCGTACCAGCAGCTCTGGCGGCTGATCTACCAGCGGGCGCAGCTCGCCGGGGCGCACAACATCGTCTGGGTGTTCAACGGCATGGCCAGCGGCCAGGGCACCTCGCTGGCGTCCTGGTACCCGGGTGACGCCTACGTCGACATGGTCACCTCGGACTACTTCCAGAGCGCGAGCGACCTCGCCATCTGCCGGTCGGTCGGCACCAACAAGACCACCGGGGTGGCGGAGACGTTCAGCCCGCTGAACCCGGCCACCGACCCGGCCTGGCCGTACTTCGTGGTCTGGGCCTCCCGGGACTGGAACGGCAGCGGGCGGGACGTCGCCGGCATGTGGCGGACCGCGATGGCCGACCCCCGGACCATCTCCATCGACCAACTACCGGACATGTCCGCGTGGTGACGCGCTGATCGCGGCGGGAGCCGGGCCCGCACGGGTCCGGCTCCCGCCGTCGTACGCGGACAGCCCGCCCCGGTCGGCAGGGGCGCACGGAGCGGTCCGTCGCGGCGCGCGGGCTGGTGCGGTTGACTGACCGCCGTGAGCACCACCGCGCCCCGGCGACACGAGCCGGCCCACCCCGCGCCCCCGGGGTGGTCGCCACGGTCGTACACATGTTCCATCCACAGCCTGTGGACGACCAGGCGGGAAACGTGAGTTACCAGCTCAGCGCGGTCGTCGCGGACGCCGATCTGCTGCGTGAGGCGACCGCGGACCTGGACCACGCGGTCGTCGGCGAGCTGCGCCAGGACTTCGCGCTGCTGCCGGTCACCCCGCAGGTCGTCGAGGAGCTGACCGGCGCGCTGCCGGACTTCTCCGTCGTGGAGCGTTCCGCCGGAGACCCGTTCCACCTGGTGCTGTCGACCGCGCTGACCGAGGTTCTGGCGCGCTGGTCGCGGCGCGGGCCGGTGGCGTACCTGGAGGCGGAGTTCGCCGGCGGCGCCGGCTACCAGGCGGCGGCGGTCTGGCTCGGCGGCGACCGCTCCTGGGGACCGCGCTTCGACGCGACGCTGGACGGGCCGCGGGAAGGCTGGCCGATCAACGCCGCGCTCGCCGAGCTGGGCGCGGAACCCGGCCCGTGGATCGACGCCTTCGCCGAGCTGGGCCTGCACGTGGAGCGGAACACCGACGGCTGGCTGACCCACGGGCGGCGGCGACTGACCGCCGACTACTGGGACGAGCTGGCCGAGGAGTGGGAATTGGGGCAATCCTCCGCCAGGCAGCAACCTGACGGCCCCGGGCCCGTTGGGGACTGGGGGATTCCATGAAATTACGACAATTTGCTTTTATTGCCGCGCTGCTGACGGCTGCCTCGATCGCGGGCAGCGGGGCGGGTACGCCCGCAGCGCCGCCACCCGCCGCGCCCATCGGCCGGACCGAGGTGGTCGGCCTGAACGGCCTACGGAACGTCGAGTTCGGCGACACCGAGGACGAGCTGACCCGGCGGGGCGTCCTGCGTACCGACGTCGACGCCTGCGGCGTCGCGCTCGCCGGCCACGACACGGTCAGTCCGATCTTCGTCGACGACCGGCTGGTGCTGCTCTGGCTGGACGACACCGTGGGCACGCCCGAGGGCGTCATCGCCGGCACGCCGGTGCCGAAGGTCCGGGACCGCTACCCGGCGGTCCGGGAACTCGACGCCCCGCAGGGGACGTACCGGTTCGACGGGCTGCTCGCCCGGCGCGGCGACCGGGCGTACCTGTTCCTGCACGACGGCGAGACGGTCCGCAAGGTCATCGCCGGATACGCCGACTGGGCCGAACGCGCCTTCGACGAGGGACACGGTCCCTGCTGACCCCCGCCCGACGCGCAGCGCCCCGTTGACGTCCGTCACGTAACGGGGCTCCCTTCCTCGCCCTCCCGCTGGGGCCGTGCCGTCCATCCGGTGCTGGCAGAATCACCGGCGCGACGGGGTCCGTGCCGGCAGCCCGGGCCATCCGCCGCGGCACCGGAACGGGGGAGAATGAACAGTCCGATGCGTACCATCACGGCCGCCATCGCCGCCGGAGTGATGCTGGGTAGCGGCCTGGTGTCCGGCCCCGCAGGGGCCGCGCCGCGCGGCAGTCAGCAGTGGTACTTCGACGCCTGGGACATCGAAGCGGTCCACAAGGTCAGTAAGGGTGCCGGGGTGACCGTCGCGGTGATCGACAGTGGAGTCGACGCCAGCCATCCCGACCTGCGGGGAAAGGTGCTGCCCGGCCACGGAATCGGTGCGGACGCGGCCCCCGACGGGCAGCGCGACGCCCTGCCCGACAAGCCCCGGGGGACCACGATGGCCGGCATCATCGCCGGTCGAGGCGGCGACCGGCTACTCGGGATCGCCCCGGCCGCGAAGATCCTGCCCATCTCCGTCGGCAAGGAGGCGGAGCCGGACGAGATCGCCGAGGCCATCCGCTGGGCTGCGGACCACGGTGCCACGGTCATCAACATTTCACTGAGCGCCGAGCGGACGCCCACCGACGCGGAAGAAAAGGCGGTGCGGTACGCGCTGGAGCACAACGCCGTGGTCGTCGCGGCGGTTGGCGCCACCCGCGGTGACTTTCAGGGGGTCGAGGCGCCGGCCGCTGCTCAAGGCGTGATCGCCGTGTCCGGGCTGAACCGGTCAGGGAAGTTCGACGAGGACTCGCACGAGGGTCGCGAGGTCGTGCTGTCAGCGCCGATGGACCGGATTGTCGGCTCCTCGGCGGGCTCGGGTGCCAGTGTGGCAGCCGAGGGCACCGATGGTTCCGCGGCTCTCGTGTCCGGCACCATCGCCCTGGTTCGGGCGCGCTTCCCGAAGCTGACCGCGATGAACGTGATCAGCCGGATGATCCACACCGCTCTGGGTGAGGACCCCAAGGAGCAGTTCGGTGGCGGCCTGGTGCTGGCCAGCCCGCGCTACGGATACGGGCGGGTGGATCCTCTGCGGTCCCTGACCCGGGTGACCCCCACCGCCGGTGGCGAGAACCCACTGCTGCGAAGCCACCGCGAGGCCACCGAGTACGACCGGAACGGATCCGGCCTCAATGTGAACACCAGCGGATTCGGGATACTGGGCATCCTGGGCGGCTCGGTCTGCCTGTTCGCCGTCCTGGGCGCGCTCGCGGTCTGGCTGCTCACCCGCCGCCGGAACCCGACGGCATCGGGGGCGACCAGGATGCCCGCCGCGGGGTCGGCTCCCGCCGGCCCGCCGCCCGGGATGCCGGCGGGAGTCGCCGCCGGTCCGCCGGCTGGCGGGTGGCCGGGGACGCCCGTTCCCGCACCTTGGCCGGGCACGGCGCAGCCGCCGGTCGGCACTCCTGGGCAGTCGCCGGCCGGATATCCACAAGCTCCGGCCGGATATCCACACCAAGCGGCCCAATATCCGCAACCGCCGACCTGGTCGCCGCCAGAGGGCGGCGGCCGGTCCTGAGCCGCACCACGGTGAGTACGCCCGGAAGCCGGCGACGGGTGGGTGGGTCTGTGCCGCCCACCCGTCGCCGGCTCCGCTTCGCTGCCCACCGCCTGACCTGACCCGGCTGGCTGCCCGGCGCGGGAGGCGGCGGTGGTGGTGCCTGCCATCCGGTCTGTTGCGGTGCCTGCGGATAGGAGGACCGGCCCGGGCCCGCCGCGGTCGGCTGGTAACCCGGTGGCGGCTGGTACCCGGTACCCGGATGGTGTGCCGGCACGGGTTGGTAGGGACCGGGCATCGGCGGCCCGGCGGCGACCGGCGGCCCGGCGGCCGGCGGCCGACCCGGCACGGACCGGCGGCGACGCGAGGACCGGATCACCACCACGGTCACCGCGACCACGATGACCGTCACGCCGAACGCCACGGCGATCGCGATGAACAGGCGGTCCCAGCGCGGCTTGGACGGGGCCGTGTCGTGGACTTCGGACGGCTTGCCGAGCGGGTTGGCGGTGACCGGCGGTACGTCGGCGGTCAGCGCGGCAACCGGGTCGATGGCCCCGAACCCGTACTGCGGATCCCGGCCCGTGGCACCACGGTCCTTGGCGGTCCTGATGACCCGGTTGATGACGTTCGGCGCGTCGAGGTCGGGGTATTTCGACCGGACCAGCGCCACCAGTCCGGAGGTGATGGCCGCCGCGCTGCTGGTGCCGCCGTCCCTCCGGAGGCCACGCTGCTCGCTCGTGTTGGTCGCGGTGAGGATGTCCTGCTCCGGCGCGGCCACCACCACGTGTTCTCCCTGCCGGGAGCCCTTCTCGAAGAAGTTCAACGACCTGTCCAACCCGGACACGATGATCGCGCCGGGAATCGTGGCGAGCCCCTGGGTGGCCGTGCCGTTGCCGTCGACGACGTTGCCGGCACTGATCACCACCACCACGTCGTGCTCGAGGGCGTACTCGACCGCGTTACTCTCGGAATACCCAAGGCCGCCACTGCCGCCAAGGGACAGGTTGATGACGCTCGCACCGTGGTCCACCGCCTCCCGGACCGCCCCGAAGATCGTGTCCGAGTTGGCCAGTACCCCACCGCCCAGGACGGCACCGGACCAGATCTCCGCCTCCGGAGCCATCCCGAGGTAGCCGCTGCGGCCCGGTCCGCTGCCCGCGATCAGCGCGGCCATCGCTGTACCGTGACCCGACTTGACGGTATCCAGGTCCTTACCGACCGGCCCGTCCATGTAGGAGGCGCCGGTGAGAACCCGTCCCCGCAGGTCCGGATGGTTGGCCTCGACACCGGAGTCGATCACCCCGACGATGACGCCCCTGCCCTTGCTTATCTTGTGCGCTTCGGGGACCCGCAGCTTTTCGAGCCACCACTGCTGGGCTCGGAGGCCCGGCTTCGCCTCCGCCGGCGTCATCGCCCCCGCGGTGCCGCCAACGACCGCCAGTAGTGTCAGTGCCACCGCGCCGCATCTGGCCCACGCGCCGTACCGATAAATTGTGATCATTCATCCCCCGCGTCTCGTGGCCGGTGTGTCCGGCGATCACAGAAGCGCCCGATTCTCGCACGGTGTCAGCCGCCCGGCGGGAACCAGATCGAGGGTGGTCCATCCCGGTTCAGGGGTCAGCCACACGGGCCGGCGGGCCGCAACTGAGACCACAATCCCGCACAGCCCGACGCCCGGACGGTCCCCGGGGACCGACCGGGCGTTTTCGCGATGCCACGTTGGCGAGTCGATGTGACCGGTTCGGCGGTTCGACCAGTCGTTGGAGAAGGAAGCCATCGAACACCAGGAGCAATCGTGGATCAGAAGGTGCATGTGCTCTTCGAGCGGGCGCTGGACGCCGAACCCGAGCCTCCCGCCGGAGACCTGGCGCTGAATGCCATGTCGGCGGGAAGGGCGCTGCGTCGCAGGCGCCATCTGCTCACCGGAGGCGCGCTGGCCGGTATCGTCACGGTCGCCGCCACACTGGTCGCGCTGAACGCCGGGGCGCCGGAGAGAGCGGTGCCGCCTCCGGTGGTGGCGGCCGGGGCCCTGATGCCGCCCGCCAGCCTCGCCTGTGACCGGGAGGCGGGGCGCGCGACCACGGACGTCCGGGTCTTCCTGCGCTACGAGACCACCGGACGACAGCGCGACGACCTGCGCGACACGCTCCGGTCGGATCCGCTCGTCCGGAGCGTGACGCTCGTGAGCCGGGAGGAGGCGTACGCCACATTCAAGGAGCACTACCGGAACAATCCGGATCTGGTCGAGGCGGTCCAGCCGGAACAGTTTCCCGAGTCCTTCGACGTCAGACTGGCGAGGGCGAAGGACTTCCCGCGATTCGTGGCGACGTACGACCACAGAAGCGGCATCGACCAGATCCTCGGTGACCCGTGCCTGACCCGCTCGGGCCCTGGGGAGGATGAGTGACAAGCGGACAAGCCGACTTGTACGCCGTGCCGGCCGTTGACCCTCCGGCCGGCCCCCTCTCCCGCTGGGGCATCGCACGGCGGCGCGAGCGCAGCGCCCGGGACGAGGACTTCAGCGCATTCGTCGCGGCGAGCGCACCCCGGCTGAGACGCACCGCGTACCTCATGTGCCGAGACTGGCACCTCGCCCAGGACCTGACCCAGATCACGTTCGCCAAGATGTACCCCTCGTGGGGGCGGATCCGGCAGAGCGCGAACCTCGACGCGTACAGCCGCCGGGTCCTGATGAACACCGTCTTCGACCAGCGGAAGCGCCGCAGCGACACCGAGGTCGTCTGCGCGAGGCTGCCGGAGCAGCCGGGACCGGAGCCGACGAGTGACCTGCACGTCGCTCTGATGACCGCGCTTGCGGCCCTGCCCCTCCGCGACCAGGCGATCGTGGTGCTGCGGCACTGGGAGGACCAGAGCGTCGCCACGGTCGCCGGGATTCTCGGCATCTCGGCCTCCGCGGTCAAGATGCGGGACGCGAGGGCGCTGAGCCGGATCCGGGCCCTGCTCGGCGAGGACTTCGCCGCCACATGAGCCGAAACTGAGGCCACAAGCGGAACGCCCGGTGCGATCCTCGCGGATCGACCGGGCGTTCTCGCTGTTCACGAGCGGTGGCGGCGGGATTTGAACCCGCGGAGGGCGTAAACCCTCACACGCTTTCGAGGCGTGCTCCTTAGGCCACTCGGACACGCCACCGCCGAAGAGGCTACAGGACCACCGGTCCGGACGCCGAACCGGTATGCCGCCCGCCGACCTGGCAGGATCTTTGCCATGAGTACGCACATCGGCGCGAAGCCGGGAGAGATCGCGGAGCGGGTCCTGATGCCGGGCGACCCGCTGCGGGCCAAGTGGATCGCGGAGACCTACCTCGAGGACGCCCGGTGCTACTCGACGGTTCGCGGCATGCTGGGCTTCACCGGCCGCTGGAACGGCGTCGAGGTCTCCGTGCAGGGATCCGGCATGGGCATGCCGTCGGCCTCGATCTACGCCCACGAGCTGATCAACGAGTACGGCGTGAGGTCGCTCATCCGGGTCGGCTCCTGCGGCGCCCTCACCGAGGACCTCCAGCTGCGCGACGTGGTGGCGGCGATCGGGTCGTCCACCGACTCGAACATGAACCGGATGCGCTTCGACGGGCTGATCGACTACGCGCCGGTGGCCGACTTCGGGCTGCTGCGTACGTCGGTCGAGGTGGCCGAGCGGCGCGGCATCACCATGCGGGTCGGGCCGATCCTGGCGGCGGACGCCTTCTACACCGACCGACCGGACCTGTACGACACCCTGGCCGACTACGGCGTGCTGGCGGTGGAGATGGAGTCCGCGGCGCTCTACACGATCGCCGCGCGGTTCAAGGCCCGCGCCCTGACCATCCTGACCGTCAGCGACCACATCAAGACCGGCGAGAAGACCACCTCGCAGGAGCGCGAGCAGACCTTCAGCCAGATGGTGGAGATCGCGCTGGACACCATCATCGCCTGACCCGCTTGTAAAAGGGGCCCCCTGTACCACGCCAGGCGTTAACAGGGGGCCCTTCCTTACACCTCAGCGGAAGAAGGCGCGGAGGATCGACGCGCTCTCGGCTTCGAGGACCCCGCCGTACACCTCGGGGCGGTGGTTGAGGCGGCGGTCGCGGAGCACGTCCCACAGCGAGCCGGCGGCGCCGGTCTTGGGCTCCCAGGCGCCGAACACGACGGTCGAGACCCGGGCCAGCACCAGGGCGCCGGCGCACATCGTGCAGGGTTCCAGGGTCACCACCAGCGTGCACCCGTCGAGTCGCCAGCGGCCCAGCCGCTGGGCGGCGCGGCGCAGGGCCAGCACCTCGGCGTGCGCGGTCGGGTCGCCGGTCAGCTCGCGTTCGTTGCGTCCGATCGCCAGTTCGGTGCCGTCCGGCCCGTAGAGCACCGCGCCCACCGGCACGTCGCCGGCGTCGGCCGGGTCGGCGGCGGGCCGGTCCGGCCCGGTGACCGCGATCTCCAGGGCCCGGCGCATCCAGCTTTCGTGCCGCTGCCGGCGTCCGACACCGGACGGGTCGGCCAGCCCCTCGTCGGCACCCGGACCGGCGCCGGCGAGCCCGGGACCGGCACCAGGTCGGACCGTCTCCAGGGCCGGGTCGGTGACGTCCGCCGGCTCACCACCGGCCGGCAGAGCCGGCTCGGAGGGATCAGACCTCACGCAGCTCCTCGACCTCGTCGGCGCAGCCCAGCACCGTGCAGATCTCGACGGTGACGTCGGCCGGCATCATGCCCTCGTGGGCGCAGAGCGCCAGCAGCTTCTGCGCCGGCACACCGAGGTCGGCGAGGAGGTCGGCATCGCCGACCGGGTCGGCCTCGGGGTCCACCGCGGGCTGCTCGCTGTCGTCGTCGCCGGACGCGGGGCGCGGCTCCTCGGTGTCGTCCAACCCGGTGACCGAGCCCTTGAGGTCACCGACCAGCAGGGCGCCCAGCTTGGACTCCTCCGCGTACGCCGAGTCGGAACCGAAGATCCGCAGGTCCTCACCCTCGTCGAGCCGCAGGACGACCAGGTAGGTGTCGTCGGCCTCGACGAACAGCAGGGACAGGTCGGCGTCCACGTCGACGTCGCGCAGGCGGTCGGCGACCTCCTCGATGTCGGTCACGCCACGCAGGCTGACCTCGGAAGCCGTCCAGCCGCTCTCGTCGCGCACCACGGCCACCGCGAAGTACGACACGGTCCCCCCAAAATGCCTCGGCACAGCACGCCGATCCGTTACGCGTGCACGTTAGCCGGTCGGGTCGGTAGGCGAACGGTCAACGCCCCGAAGGGCGGAAAAGTGGAGTGGTTCAACCCGCCACGCGGCGGCGCATGGCGATCAGCTGCCGTAGCTGTTCGGTGCGCCGGCGCTGCGGTCGCTCCCGCTGGCGTACCGCGCGCGCACCGGCCAACTCGGCGAGGAGTTGCTGGCGTCGTCGGCTGCGCTCGGGGTCCTGCCGCGGAGTGGTCCAGGCCATACCGCCGAGCGTGCCGAGTCCCGAGCACCACGTCAAGACGGGCTTCGCGGTGCAGCCGTACCGCCACCGAACGCAGTCGACGTCGGCACGGCAGAGGGTCACCAGAGCGGCCAGTCGCCGCTCGTCGCCCAGCGCACGGCAACGACTGCCGCCGCGATGCTCCAACCACCGGCGGTGACGATGGCGATCCCGGTGGCCACACCCCGGTCGCCGAGCTGGACCAGCAGCACCGCGACGAGCCAGGCCAGCCCACCGGCGAGGACGGTCCACCAGGCGTACTCCGGCACGTCGGTGCCGAGCAGGCCGAACAGGAGCAGCCACGCGGTCGCGCCGGTCCCGCCGAGGGCGACCCCGGCGCCGGTGACCGGGTGCGGCTCGCGGTAGCTGGGCCGCGTCGGCCGGCCGGAGGGGAAGAGACCCGAGGGGGTGTACGGGCGGAACCCCGGCTGCGGGTCGCCCGGGTACGTCTGCCCGTTCACCGTCGTTCCTCCCGCCCTAGGGACCTCCCTCCACCGTACTGGTCTGTCAGGATGATCCGATGCCCCTGCCGCCGACCGGACGCCGTCGCGCGTACCCGGCTCTGCTCCTGCTCGTGCCGCTGGTGGCCGCCGCCTGCGCGACGAGCCGGCCGGGGACGGCGCAGGGCACCCCGGCGGCCCGCGCGAGCACCCCGCCGGTCGTCGCCGACCAGCCGTCCGCCGCGGCGACCGGGCGGCCGACCGGGACCGCGACCCCGAACGGCACCGCGAGCCCGGGCGGTACGGCGGCCGCGCCGGCGCGCGCCGGGCTGCCGCACGTCTTCCCGGTACGCGCGCGGAAGGTCGCCTACCACCCGACCCACTCCGCCTACCCGGGGACGGACATCTTCGCCGACTGCGGCGAGCCGTTCGTGGCGGTTACCGACGGGACGGTCCTGGAGGTCAGCCGGGTGGACCGCTTCGCGCCGCAGGGGCCGCGCGGGCCCTACAACGGCGGGTTGTCGGTGTCGCTGCTCGGCGACGACGGGGTGCGCTACTACGGCTCGCACCTGACCGAGATCGCCGACGGCGTCGACGCCGGAGCCCGGGTCCGGGCCGGACGGCAGCTGGGCACGGTAGGCCGGACCGGAAACGCGAACAACGTGTGTCACCTGCACTTCGGCATCTCCCCGCCGTGCACCGGCCGGGACGGCTGGTGGATCCGGCGGGGTGTGGTGTGGCCCGCGCCCTACCTGGACGCCTGGCGGCGAAAGATCAACCGGGAACCGGCGGCCGAGGTGTCGGCCTGGCACCGGCGGCACGGCTGCCCGAAGGCACCCGGGACGGCCCGGTAGCGCCCACCCTCACCGTCCTCGGCGGAGCGAGAACGGTCTCCGGGTTTTCCGACATACGTGCTTCATCGACCGGAAACATTGACGCAAGTCTTCTCTCTCGGCTAGCGTCCCGGCTCAAGAGAGCGCTCTCTGAGGCAACTTTCCTCACAATTCCGACTCAGCGCCGCACCCGGCGGGACCGGGTGCCACGCGATGGAGGCACCGTGAAACCTCCGGCACCACACCGCAACCGAACCCTGGCCGCCACCGCCACCGCCATGGCCCTCGTCCTCGGCGGACTGGTCGTCGTCCACACCACCCCGGCCGAGGCCGCCACCGTCGGCGCCGGCAGCTACACCACCGACCGCGTGGGCCCGCTCCCCGCCGGCTGCGGTGACATGTCCACCAACCCTCGCCAGTTCGTGACCGCCGACGCTCCGGCCGGTCCCGTCCCCACCAACGACTGGTGGTCGTCCCTGCTCTGGAAGAAGACCAACTGCTCGTACAGCGAGCCGCTGCACGCGCACCCCGTCTCCTACCAGGTGTTCGGCGACGGCCTCGGCTTCTCCGCCACCTCCACGCCCACCATCACCGGCACGGCGAACGGCGTCGGCGAGTACAAGTACGCCTACTCCGAGGACATCCGCGTCGGCGTGGCCGCCCTCGGCGTACCGATCGTGAAGGTCGACGACTGGACCGACTGGACCGTCACCCCGTACTGGGGCGACGGTGTCCGCACCATGCGCGCCACCATCGGCCACGGCCTGCCGTTCACGTACTTCCGCACCACCGGCGGCACCGCGCAGATCAACCCCACCGGCGGCAGCCCGACGATCTGGTCCAACAGCGGATCCACCATCGGCTTCACCGTCCGGGGCCACGACTACGTGGCGTACGCCCCGACCGGCGCGAGCTGGACGGTCAGCGGCGGCCGGATCACCTCCGACCTGGCCGGCAAGGGCTACTTCTCGGTGGCACTGCTGCCCACCCAGGGCCTCGACGCCACCGCCCGGGCGCAGCTTGCCGCCACCTTCGGCACCTACGCCCACGCCCACGTGACCGGCACCCGGATGTCCTACGGGTACGACCAGGGGACGGGACGCGTCGACACCACGTACGCGTTCACGACGACGCCGCGGGAGGGCACCAACACCCGGACGGTGGTGAGCCTCTACCCGCACCAGTGGAAGTCGCTGGCCGGCGCCACCCCGTTGGCGCAGACCTACCCGTC
Organism: Micromonospora endolithica; assembly: GCF_003626595.1. Classification (GTDB taxonomy): domain Bacteria; phylum Actinomycetota; class Actinomycetes; order Mycobacteriales; family Micromonosporaceae; genus Micromonospora; species Micromonospora endolithica. Next base: position 247,093 of record NZ_RBAK01000009.1, read on the forward strand.
GGCCCGGGGCCGGATGAAGGTCCTCGCGGGGGTCGACCAGTTCCGCACCTCGATGCGGTTCCAGGGGGTGCTGCCGGAGGTGCCGGCCGTCGCCACCGGCGACGGTGCGGACCTGGCCACGCTGCGCAGCCACCTGGCGGCGGTCCGGGGCAACCCGATGGACCAGCGCGGCGGCGACACCTACTGGACCGGCAAGGGACTCGGCCGGGCCGCCCGGATCGTCGAGATCGCCGACCAGGTCGGTGACACCGAGACCCGTACGGCCGCGCTGAACGCCATCCGCAGCACGCTCAACGACTGGTTCACCGCCACACCGGGCGAGGCCGCCAAGATCTTCTACTACGACCAGAACTGGGGCACCCTGATCGGCTACCCCGCCTCGTACGGGTCCGACCAGGAACTCAACGACCACCACTTCCACTACGGCTACTTCATCGCCGCCGCCGCCACCCTGGCCAAGTTCGACCCCGCCTGGGCGAAGCAGGACCAGTACGGCGGCATGGTCGACCTGCTCATCCGGGACGCCAACAACTACAGCCGTACCGACAACCGCTTCCCCTACCTGCGGGACTTCGACATCTACGCCGGCCACGACTGGGCCTCCGGCCACGGCTCCTTCAACGCCGGCAACAACCAGGAGTCCTCGTCCGAGGGCATGAACTTCGCCAACGCCCTCATCCAGTGGGGACAGGCCACCGGCAACACGGCGGTCCGCGACGCCGGCGTCTTCATCTGGACCACCCAGTCGGCGGCGATCCGGGAGTACTGGTTCGACGCCGACGACGAGAACTTCCCGGCGGCGTTCGGCCACTCCACGGTCGGCATGGTCTGGGGCGACGGCGGTGCGTACGCCACCTGGTTCAGCGCCGAGCCGGAGATGATCCAGGGCATCAACATGCTGCCGGTGACCGGTGGTCACCTGTACATGGGCCAGGACCCGGCCTACAACAAGGTCAACTACGCCGAACTGGTCCGCAACAACGGTGGCGAACCCACCGTGTGGCAGGACATCCACTGGCAGTTCCTCGCCCTGGGTGATCCGGACGCGGCGTTGACGAAACTACGGGCCAACCCGGGGTACGTCCCGGAGGAGGGCGAGAGCCGGGCGCACACCTTCCACTGGGTACGCAACCTGGCGACGCTGGGCACCCCGGACGCCACGGTGACCGCCAACCATCCGCTGGCCGCGGTGTTCACCCGCAACGGCGCGCGGACGTACGTGGCCAGCAACATCACCGCGTCGCCGCTGACCGTGACGTTCTCCAACGGCACCCGGGTGGACGTGCCGGCCGGTCGTACGGTCGCTACCGGCGCGGTCACCTGGAGCGGCGGCAGCGCCAGCGGTGGCGTACCGCCGACCGGCCCGCCGCCGACGACGCCGCCACCGACGACGCCGCCACCCACGACTCCCCCGCCCACCACTCCGCCACCGACCACCCCGCCCCCCACCACGCCGCCACCGACGACGCCGCCGCCCACGTCGGACTCGCCGACGCAGTACCTGCTCCCGAGCAGCCGCCTCGGGGCGGCCGGCAGCCCGGCGACCGTCACCGTGGCCGGTGCCGGCGGGGCCAACCACGACGGCACGCCGACCAACGCCCAGGTGTTCACCGCCACCGGCCTGGACCTGGCGTACGCCGGTGGCCAGACGACCTTCGACCTGTTCCTCGACGCCGGCAACGCGGTCGGCAACGGGGTCCAGGTGCGGGTGTCCTACGACCTGACCGGCAACGGGAGCTGGGAGCGGGTGGAGACCTACCGCTACTTCGCCACCGACCCGGTCCCCGGCTTCGAGCGCTACACCCAGAACGCCGGTCTGGTCTCGGCCACCGGCACGCTCGGTGCCCTGGCCGACGGCACGGTCCGGGTGGAGGTCTGGTCCGCCATCGGCGTCAACCCGACCAACCTCGGCGTCGGGGACAAGTCGTTGGTGAAGCTGCCGCACTCCTGATCCGTACCACCACCCGTCGTGGCCCGCCGGTCGTCGGACGACCGGCGGGCCACGGCTTCGCGTAGGTTGGGAGGTCATGAGCGCCCGGGACCCCATCGCCGACCTCCGCCGGATCGCCTTCCTGCTGGAACGGGCGAACGAGGCCACCTATCGGGTGAAGGCCTTCCGGTCGGCGGCGAACGCGCTCGGCGCGCTGCCGGAGGCCGAGGTGGCCGAGCGGTCCCGGACCGGGAAACTCACCGAGCTGGCCGGGGTCGGTGACGTCACCGCCCGCTGCGTCTCCGAGTCGCTGGCCGGCGAGGAACCGGTCTACCTCCGCCGGCTGCTCGCCACCGAGGGCACCGATCTGGACGAGGCCGCCGCCGCGCTGCGGTCGGCACTGCGCGGCGACTGCCACACCCACTCCGACTGGTCCGACGGCGGCTCCCCGATCGAGGAGATGGCGCTCGCCGCGGTGGAGCTGGGCCACGAGTACGTGGTACTCACCGACCACTCGCCCCGGCTGAAGGTGGCCCGGGGGTTGACCGCCGACCGGCTGCGCCGGCAGCTCGACCACGTGGCGACGGTCAACGCGGCGCTGCCGGAGGGTTTCCGGATCCTCACCGGCATCGAGGTCGACATCCTCGCCGACGGCTCGCTGGACCAGGACGACGACCTGTTGGCCCGCCTGGACGTGGTGGTCGGTTCGGTGCACAGCGGACTGAACGACGAACGCGGGAAGATGACCCGCCGGATGCTCGCCGCGGTGGCGAACCCGCACCTGGACATCCTCGGTCACTGCACCGGGCGGATGGTGTCGTCGCGGCCGGCCGGCGTGACCGGCCCCGGCGACCGGGGGCACCGCGCGCGTACCAGGGCGGAGAGCGACTTCGACGCCGACGCGGTCTTCGCCGCCTGCGCCGAACGGGACGTTGCCGTGGAGATCAATTCCCGTCCGGAGCGGCAGGACCCGCCGAAGCGGCTGATCCGGCGGGCGCTGGAGGCGGGCTGCCGGTTCGCCATCGACACCGACGCCCACGCTCCCGGTCAGCTCGACTGGCAGCGGTTCGGCTGCGAGCGCGCGGCGCTGTGCGGGGTGCCCGCCGACCGGGTGGTCAACACCTGGTCCGCCGACGACCTGCTCAGCTGGACGGCGTCCCACTCCTGACGTGCTCCCGCCGCGTTGACAGGGGGCCTTCCTCTACCGGAGGCGTTGGGAGGGGGCCCTTCCTCGCACCCTGGGAGACGGCGACGCCGAGAAGCACGATCAGCGCGCCCACCGGCTGGTGCCAGGTCACCCGCTCGTCGAGCACGACCGCGCCGACCAGCACCGCGAAGACCGGGATCAGGTAGGTCACGGTGGACGCGGTGCTCGCCCCGGCGAGCCGGATGTTGCGCAGGTTGATCACGAAGGCGAGCCCGGTGCCGAGCGCACCGAGGGTGAGCACGCTGGCCACCACCTCGGGCGACAGGCCGGTCGGCGCCGGCGGCGCGCCGGCCACCAGCGGCGCGACGACGGCGAGTTGCGCCATCGCCACCAGGAGCTGCGCCGCGGAGAGCGAGACGCCGGAGTGGGTGCTGCCCGCGACGAACCTCCTCTGGTACGGGATCGCCACGCCGTAGCAGGCCGCCGCACCGAAGCACATCAACTGGCCGGCGAAGTGGGCCCCACCGATGCCCTCCCACACGCCGAGCACCACCAGCACACCGGCGAACCCGAGGGCGAGCCCCAGCGCCCGGCGCGCGGTCAGCCGTTCGGTGCGGAACACCAGCACCGCCATCGGCAGGACGACGAGCGGCGTGGTGGCGTTCCAGATGCCGGCCAGCATCGACTCGACGCGCTGCTCGCCGTAGCCGAAGAGGGTGAACGGGACCGCCACGCCGAGCGCCGCGATCACGAACAGGTGCGCCCAGATCCGGGGTTCGCGGGGCAGCCGGTCCCGGAGCAGGGCGAGCACCACCAGCAGGGTCACCGCGCCGGCGGCGACCCGGTAGAGGGTCAGGTGCAGCGGGTGCAGCTCGGCCACCCCGACCTTGATGAACAGGAAGCTGGAGCCCCAGATGGCGGCCAGCGCGACGAAGCCGGGAAGCCAGCTCCGCAGCGGGGCCCGGTCAGGGGTGAAGTCGGTGTTCACCCCTGACACTCTGCTCCCGGGGTACGACGATGTCCCGCGCTTTTCGGCCACCGTGTCCCCCGCCACAGAAACCACCTACGCCGGTGACGCGTTGACCAGCCCGAGGAGGTGCCCCCCATGGCGGAAGCTACATCACCACCGCCCAAGCGGTAAGCGGTCAGCAACTGAAGCTCGACCTGCCGTTTCCGATCACCTTCGACCCCGCCGACCTGCTCCCCTGAACACCGCAAACAGGGTCGACAACCGGGTCGCGGAGTCCCGTAGGGTCGCAGCGTGGGACGAATCGATGACATCGCGAACCGGTACGTGGCCGAGTGGGCGCCACTGACCCCGACCGGCGCCACCTACGTCGGCATCGCCGGCTACGACGACAAGCTCGACGACATGTCGCCGGACGGGTACGCGGCCCGCGCCGACCTCACCCGACGGGCACTGGCCGACCTCGACGTGACCGAGCCGGAGTCCGAGGCGGAACGCACCGCCCAGGAGGCCATGCAGGAGCGACTCGGCCTCGAACTCGCCCGGTACGACGCCGGCGAGTCGACGAGCGAGGTCAGCGTGATCACCAGCGGGGTGCACGACCTGCGGTCGGTGTTCGACCTGATGCCGACCGACTCCGACGAGGCCCGGGCGAACATCGCCGCCCGGCTGGGCGGCTTCGCGGGCGCGTTGGAGGCGTACAAGACGACGTTGCGCGAGGAGGCCGCGGCCGGCCGGGTCAGCCCGCGGGCGCAACTGGTGGAGGTCGCCAAGCAGTGCGACATCTGGGTCGACCCGGACGGCGACAACTTCTTCCACGGACTGGTCGAGCGGCTGGACGCCGACGGCGCCCTCGGCGCCGAGCTGCGGCGGGGCGCCTCGGCGGCCACCGCGGCGACCGCCGAGTTCGGCCAGTTCCTCCGCACCGAGCTGGCCCCGCTGGGGCGGGAGAAGCAGGCCGCCGGCCGGGAGCGCTACGAGCTGGCCTCGCAGTACTTCCTCGGCGCCAAGGTGGACCTCGACGAGACGTACGCCTGGGGGTTCGACGAGCTGGCCCGGCTGGAGGCCGACATGCGGACGGTGGCCGCGCGGATCGTGGGCCCCGGCGCCACGATCGACGAGGCGGTCGCGGCGCTGGACGCCGACCCGGCCCGGACCATCCAGGGCAAGGAGGCGTTCCGGGACTGGATGCAGGCCCTGGCGGACAAGGCCATCAGCGAGCTGCACGGCACCCACTTCGACATCCCGGAGCAGGTCCGCCGGATCGAGTGCCGCCTCGCGCCGACCAGTGACGGGGCGATCTACTACACCGGTCCCAGTGAGGACTTCTCCCGGCCGGGCCGGATGTGGTGGGCGGTGCCCCAGGGCATCACCGACTTCTCCACCTGGCGGGAGGTGACCACCGTCTACCACGAGGGCGTGCCGGGGCACCATCTCCAGGTCGCCCAGACCGCGGTCCGGGCCGAGACGCTGAACCGCTGGCAGCGGCTGCTGTGCTGGGTCTCCGGGCACGGCGAGGGCTGGGCCCTCTACGCCGAGCGCCTGATGGACGAGCTGGGCTACCTGGACGACGCCGGCGACAAGCTCGGCATGCTGGACGGGCAGGCGTTCCGGGCGGCCCGGGTGATCGTCGACATCGGCATGCACCTGGAGTTGGAGATCCCCCGCGACAACCCGTTCGGCTTCCACCCGGGCGAGCGCTGGACGCCGGAGCTGGGCTGGGAGTTCATGCGGGCCCACTGCCGGGTGCCGGACGAGAACCTGCGCTTCGAGCTGAACCGCTACCTCGGCTGGCCCGGCCAGGCCCCGTCCTACAAGGTCGGCGAGCGGATCTGGTTGCAGGCCCGGGAGGACGCCAAGGTCCGCAAGGGTCCCGACTTCGACCTCAAGGAGTTCCACCGGCAGGCGCTGGACCTCGGGGCGCTCGGCCTCGATCCGCTGCGCAAGGCGCTGGGCCGGCTCTAGGTGTGCTGCCGCCGGGTGGTGCG
>NZ_RBAK01000010.1 GCF_003626595.1 Micromonospora endolithica
ATAACCAGTCGAGGTTCGAAGCTCGAAATGTCACAACGTAAATCGCCGTCCGGAGTTAACCCGATCTGACCTACTCCGACCCGCCAGACCGCGCCCAGCTTCACGACGCCCCGCCCCGCCCCTGGACACGCGATCTTGCACTTTCTGTCGCCGCTTTTCGGACACAGCACGCGAAACGGCGACCAGAAGTGCAAGATCGCGAAAGGTGGGTGGGGTGGGTGGGGTGGGTGGGGAAATCGGTTTGTGGGGGTGGGTGGGGGAGCTAGGGTCGCGGGCATGTTCGCGTACGCACTGATCGAGGCGGTCGGCACGCCGGCCTGTCTCGGGCCGCTGTTGCAGGCCCGCCCGCGAGTCCGGCGTCCGGCCCTGGCCGGCGTGACCCGCTACTGATCCTCGTCCGCGCGGCATCCTGACCGGATGCCGTGGCGCCCCGCCCGGATGACCTGCTCCGAGGCGGCGCGCCGTCCGCGCGGCACCGTCACCGCGTCACCGCCCAGGGCCGTCCGAGTCCCCGATCAATCGGACAGGCTTCTGATCCACCGTGCCCGCCGCTCCAGACGATCGAACGCGTAGGGCTGCGCACGTCCGAGGGCGGCCCGACTGCGCCGAGCCGCCTCGGGACCGCGACGCGGCCATGCGGCCGGCGCGGGCTGGGGCACCGGAACCGCCTGTCCGTTCCGTCGCCGTACGGCGACAGACAGGACGACGCCCCGTGGCAACCCGCCGTACCCGTACCGAACGCGACCGGTCCCGTCGCGTACTGTCCCAGAACTTCCTCGTTGACCCGGCCGCGATCGCACGGTTGGTCCGGGCGGCCCGTCCCGATCCGGACACGCTCCTGCTGGAGGTCGGCGCCGGTCGGGGTCAGCTCACCCGGGCGCTGGCCGCCCGGTGCCGACACCTGGTCGCGTACGAGGTGGATCCGGCCGCCGCGGCGGAGCTGGCCCGGGTCTGCGCGGCGGTCCCGAACGTGACACACCGGCAGGCGGACTTCCTGATGGCCGTGCCGCCGGCGGAGCCGTTCGACGTGGTGGGCAACATTCCGTGGTCGCTCACCTCCGCCGTGGTGCGCTGGTGCCTGGCGGCGCCGGGGCTGCGCGCGGCCACCCTGCTCACCCAGGCGGAGTACGCGCGCCGGCGCAGCGGCGACTACGGCCGGTGGACGCGGCTGACCGTGTCGACCTGGCCGGAGTTCGGTTGGCGGCTGGTGGGCCGGGTGCCCCGGACCGCGTTCCGCCCGGTGCCCGGGGTGGACGCCGGCATCCTGCGCGTCGAGCGGCGGCCGGAGGCCCTGCTGCCCCCGGCGGCGCTGCCCGCGTACCGGAGGATGGTGGAGCGGGGCTTCGACGGCGCCGGCGGGTCGCTCGCGGCGTCGCTGGGCCGGCGGTACCCGCGGGCCCGGGTGGCCGCGGCCCTGCGCGCGGCCCGGCTCGACGCGGCCACGCCGGTCGGCCACGTCTGGCCGGAGCAGTGGCTGGTGCTGTTCCGGCTGCTGCACGCCCGCTGACCGGGCAAGGAAGGGCCCCTCCTTAACGCCTGGTGTCGAGGAGGGGCCCCCGCTCAACACCGTCAGGCGAGGGTGTTCAACGCGTCGGTCAGCTCGGCCGGATCGTCGAACTGCTCGGGCGGGAGCGCCCGCAGCATCTGCAACACCTCGGTGGGCGCCCCGTTCTCCTGGCCCCAGCGCACCAGGTCCTCCCGGGAGATCGGGTAGTCGAGCCCGGCAAGGTACTCCTGCAACTGCACCCCGCTGACGGTCATGGCGGGCGGCTACCCGCTGCGCCGGCCCGTACACCGCCCGGGCGCCGGTTTGCCCGCTGGACCGCCGGGTAGCCGCCCGGCATGCTGGTTCAGCGGCTCGGCGCGCCGAGCGACTTCGACCCGTTGCTGGAGCGTGTCCGGGACGCCCGGATCGTCATGATCGGCGAGGCGACGCACGGCAGCTACGACTACTACCGCCTGCGGGAGCAGCTCACCCGCCGGCTGATCGCCGAGTGCGGTTTCTCGTTCGTCGCCGTGGAGGGGGACTGGCCCGACTGCGACCGGGTGCACCGGTCGGTCGTCGCCGCCCCGGGCGGCGCCACCGAGCCGCAGACCGCGCTGGAACGCTTCGAGCGCTGGCCCACCTGGATGTGGGCGAACGCCGAGGTGGCCCGGTTCTGCCGCTGGCTGCGGGCGTGGAACCTGGACCGGCCGGAGCCGGCCCGCGCCGGTTTCCACGGCTTGGACGTCTACAGCCTGTGGGAGTCGATGCAGGCCATCTTCGACTACCTCGGCGAGGAGGACCCGGCGTCGCTGGAGGCCGCGCAGGACGCCTACCGGTGCTTCGAGCCGTACGGCAAGCGGGTCGAGGAGTACGGCATGGCGAGCCGGTTCGTGTCGGCGCGCTGCGAGGAGGAGGTGGTACGCCTGCTGGCGCGTACCCGGGAACACGCCGTGGCGGACGGCCCGGACGCCTTCTCGGCCTGGCAGAACGCGGAGGTGGTGGCCGGCGCGGAGCGGTACTACCGGGCGATGGTCGCCGGCGGCCCGGAGTCGTGGAACGTCCGCGACATCCACATGGCGGACACCCTGGACCGGCTGCTGGACCGGTACGGCCCGGATGCCCGGGGGATCGTCTGGGCGCACAACACCCACGTGGGGGACGCCCGGGCGACCGACATGGCCGCCGACGGCATGCTCAACATCGGCCAGTTGGCGCGGGAGCGGCACGGCGACGACCGGGTCGTGCTGGTCGGCTTCGGCAGCTACCGGGGCAATGTGGTGGCCGCGCCCCGCTGGGGCTCGCCGGCCGAGGCGATGATCGTGCCGCCGGCCCGGGAGGGGTCGGTGGAGCGCCGGTTGCACGAGCTGATGCCGGAGCGGGCGGTGCTGGTCTTCGGCGGCGACCAGCCGGGCTGGGTCACCGACAGCCTGGACCACCGGGCGATCGGGGTGGTGTACGACCCGTCCTTCGAGTCCTGGGGAAACTACGTGCCGACCCGGCTGGGGCAGCGGTACGACGCCTTCATCTGGTGCGACGAGGCGACCGCGCTGCACCCGCTGCCCGCGCTGGCGATGCCGGGGGAGATGGAGACGTACCCGGCCGGTGTCTGAGCCGCGGTCGTGCTCGTGGGGTGTTAAGAAGGGCCCCCGGTACCACGCCAGGCGTTAACCGGGGGCCCTTCCTTACTGCCCGCTACACGCGGGCGGGGGTCTTCTCGTCGAGGTGGGCGCGCAGGCCCTCACCCTCGATGTCGACGTTGGGCAGTGCCCGCTGCAGCCAGCTCGGCAGCCACCACGCGGCCCTGCCGAGCAGCGACATCACCGCCGGCACGATGGTCATCCGGACCACGAAGGCGTCGATGGCGACACCCACGGCGAGCGCGAAGCCCATCGACTTGATCACCGGGTCGTCCAGGAAGACGAAGCCGCCGAAGACCGAGATCATGATCAGCGCGGCGGCGGTGACCACCCGGGCGCCGTGCCCCATGCCGTTGATGGTGGCTTGCTGCGCGGTGTCGCCGTGCACGAAGTCCTCCCGCATCCGGGAGACCAGGAAGACCTCGTAGTCCATGGCGAGGCCGAACAGGATGCCGATCAGCAGGATCGGCAGGAAGCTGATCAGCGGCCCCGGGGTGTCCAGGCCGACCAGGTCGGCCAGGTGACCCTGCTGGAACACGGCCACCGTGATGCCGAAGGTCGCGGCGACGGTGAGCAGGAAGCCCACCGCGGCCTTCACCGGCACCAGCAGCGAGCGGAAGACCAGCATCAGCAGCAGCACCGACAGGCCGACCACCAGCAGCAGGTAGACCGGCAGCGCGTCGGACAGCTTCTCGGAGACGTCGATGCCGATGGCGGTGACGCCGGTGAGCAGCACGTCGGCGCCCTGGATCCCGCCGACCGCGGCGCGGACGTCGTTGACCAGCGTCTCGGTCGCCGCGTCGGTCGGGCCGGTCTCCGGCACCACGGCGAGCAGCGCGGTCTTCCCGTCCGGGCTGAGCTGCGGCGGGGTCACCGCGAGGACGTTCTCGGTGCGCTGGATCTGCGCGGTCACCTGCGGTACCGCGTCGGCGGTGGCCTGCGGGGTGTCGCCGGCGACGACCACCGCGAGCCGGCCGGTGAAGCCCGGCCCGAAGCCCTCGCTGATCAGGTCGTTGGACTCCCGGGCGGGCGACCCGACCGGTGCGGTGCCGGCGTCCGGCAGGGCCAGCCGCATGTCCGGGGTGGGCAGCGCGAGCAGGCCGAGACCGAGCAGCCCGACCAGGATGACCGGCACCCGGAAGCGGGTGACCAGGCGGGCCCAGCGGAACCCGAACCCGGAGCGGTCCTCGGCCCGCGCGGCACCGGCGACCGGGGCCGGCGCGTCGGTCCCGCCGGTGGTGTCGGACCCGTCGGCGGTGCCGGTGGTCGGCCCGCCGTCGGTGCCGGCGTCCGCCCGGTCGGCGGCGCCGGTGGCCAGCTGGTCGGCGGGGACGGCGGTACGCAGCTTGCGGGGCAGCACCCGGGCACCGGCGAAGCCGAGCAGGGCCGGTTGCAGGGTGATCGCGACCAGCACGGCCACGGTGACCGTGCCGGCGGCGGCCAGACCCATCACGGTGAGGAACGGGATGTCGACCACGGCCAGCCCGGCGAGCGCGATGACCACGGTGGCGCCGGCGAAGACCACCGCCGAGCCGGCGGTGCCGACCGCCCGCCCGACCGCCTCGTCCGCCGGCAGGCCCTCCAGGAGGTTCTGCCGGTAGCGCGAGGTGATGAAGAGCGAGTAGTCGATGCCGACCGCCAGCCCGAGCATCAGGGCGAGGATCGGCGCGGTGCTGGTCAGCTCGACCACGCTGCTCAGCGCGAACAACCCGGCCATGCCGACGCCGACGCCGATCAGCGCGTTCAGCATGGTCATCCCGGCCGCGACCAGCGAGCCGAACGTGACCACCAGGACGATCAGGGCCACCGCGACGCCGATCGCCTCGGTCGACCCGACCTCCGGCTCGCCGTTCAGCACCTCACCGCCGGGGGCGACCTGCCAACCCTGCGCCTCGGCCGCCGCGCCGACCTTCTCGTACGCCTCGCGCTGCTCGTCGGTCACCTCGTCGGCGCCGGTGGCGAACTGGACCTGGACCAGCGCGTACCGGCCGTCCGGGGTGACCGCGCGGGCCTGCAGCGGGTCGACGGCGCCGACCACGCCGGGCAACGTCGCCGCCTCCCGGGTCAGCTCCTGCACCACCGCCTGACCGGCCGGGGTACCGAGCTGACCGGCCTCGGGTGCCTTGACCGCGATGGTGCCGGTCGCGCCGCTGGCCGCCGGGAACTGCTCGGCGAGCAGGTCCTGGGCGCGCTGCGACTCGGTGCCGGGCATGGTGAAGTTGCTCGCCGTCGGGCCGCGCAGCGTCGCGGCGGCCAGACCGAGCCCGACGAGTACGACGAGCCAGATCACCGCGACGAGTCGCCGTCGGCGCAACGAGCCCCGGCCGAGCCGGTAGAGCAGGGTCGCCATGAGTTCCTAGTCCTCCGTGTGGATGGGTGGGACGGGCGTCGAGGAGTGGGGTGGTGCGGGTCGGTCGACGGGCTCCAGCCCGCGCGTGACGAGGGCCAGCAGTGCCGGGCGGAGCACCTCTTCACCGAGGTCGAGGAACTCGCCGCACGCCTCGGAGATGCCGGCCAGCAGCACCAGCGCGGCGATCCGGGCCGACGGGCGTTCGGGGTGTCCGGCGAGCGCGTCGACCAGCCGCTCGGAGATCCGCTGGATGTGCGCGAAGGCGGGTTGCGCGAGCAGCTCCGGGAAGTCGCCGCGGAGCACCGCGATCTCGCGCCGGAACCGTACGGCCAGGTTGACGAAACCCTCGGCGGCGACCCGCTGGGCGTCGGCCGGGTCGGTGGCGAGGGCGATCCGCTCGTCGAGGGACTGGAGCACGGCGATCGCCGGGGCCATCAGCTCGGTGAGGATGGCCTCCTTGTTGGCGAAGTGGTAGAGCACGGCGGCCTTGGAACAGCCCACCTCGCGGGCGATGTCCTGCAACGACGTGCCTCGGTAGCCGGTCGCCGCGAAGCGTCGCGTCGCCGCCGTCAGGATCTCGTCGTGTGTCTCCGGTACCGCCCGTGCCATCGCCGGCCACCTCCCCGCACCAGCATGCCTGACCGATCGGTCAGTAGCTGACCGATCGGTCAGACTCTGGGCGTGGTCTTCCCCACAGAATGGGTGGGTTTCGATCAGTCCGGGGTGCCGGTCCAGTCGTCCAGCCAGGGACCGTGCCAGGTCAGCGTGCCCGCCCGCAGGTCGGCCACGAGGCCGCGTACCCACGCCAGCTCGGCGCGCATCATGGCCAGCCGGTACTCGTCCTCGACCAGGAACAGCCGGGGCAGGTCGATCGCCGCGAGGACCGCCTCCCGCTCGCGCAGCCGGGCGGCCAGCAGCTCGGCCCGCCGGTCGAGCTGCTGGGCCGCTTCGGCCGGCGGCAGGATCGGCAGGAAGGAGAGCGCCGCCGGGAACTCCGGGAACTCCCGGGCGGGCGCGGCCAGCGCGTCGGCGAGCCAGGCGTCCAGCGCGCGGCGGCCCTCCGGCGTCAGCTCGTACACGGTGCGTTCCGGGCGGCGTTCGTCCCGGGCGGTGTGGCTGACCCGGACCAGTTCCTCCCGCCGCAGCCGCTCCACGGTCTGGTAGATGCTGTTGCGCTGCGCGACGTTGACCACGTCCAGCTTGTCCCGCTCCCGGATCACCTGCTGCATCCGGTACGCGTGCATCGGCTCCTCGACCAGCAACGCGAGCACCATCATCGCCAGCGGCGAGCGGCGCTGGGCCCGTGCGGTCATCTCCTCACCCTAGGCGACGGGGTGGTTCACCATAGTCATTCTATGTATAGTCACTTTATGACTAAGGCTCTCATCATCGGTGGTGGCATCGCCGGCCCGGTCGCCGCCATGGCGCTCCAGCGGGCCGGCATCGAGGCGGTCGTACACGAGGCGTACGCGCGGGACGCGGTGGGTGTGGGCGCGTTCCTCACCCTGTCCGTCAACGGGGTGGACGCGCTGCGCGCGATCGGGCTGGACGGCCTGGTCGCCGGCCTCGGCCACCGGACACCCCGGATGGCGCTGCACAACCACCGGGGGCGGCGGCTGGCCGAGTTCGGCACCGCCGGCGTCCGCACCCGGGGGTCGGGCAGCACCACGGTCCGGCGCTCCGACCTCTACCGGGCGCTGCGCGACGAGGCGCTCCGCCGGGGCGTACCGATCGTGCACGGGGCCCGGATGGTGGACGCCGAGCCGACCGCCACCGGCGTGCGTGCCCGCTTCGCCGACGGCCGCGACGCCGAGGGTGACCTGCTGATCGGTGCCGACGGCCTGCGGTCGCGGACCCGTCAGGTGATCGATCCGGCGGCGCCCGTGCCCCGGTACGTGCCGTTGCTCAACGCCGGCGGCTTCGCCCGGGTGCCGGGGCTGGGCGGCGAGACCGGCCTGATGCATATGGTCTTCGGCAGGCGTTGCTTCTTCTGCTGGATCCCGGTCGGCGGCGACGAGGTCTGGTGGTTCGCCAACCTGCCCCAACGAACCGAGCTGACCCCCGCCGAGATCGCCACCCTCGACGCCGGGGAGTTCCGCGCGCGCCTGCGCGGGCTGGTCGCCGACGACGCCGGGCCGGCAGCACAGATCATCGACGCCACCGATCGGATGGAGTACGGCTGGCCGACGTACGACCTGCCGTCGGTGCCGCGCTGGCAGCGGCACCGGATGGTGATCATCGGGGACGCCGCGCACACCGCCGCACCCTCCTCGGGGCAGGGCGCCGCGATGGCCTTCGAGGACGCCGTGCAACTGGCCCGCTGCCTGCGCGACCTGCCCGACCCGACCGAGGCGTTCGGCGCGTACGAGCGGCTGCGCCGCGACCGGGTGGAACGGGTGGTCGCGCAGGGCAGGCGGACCAGCAACACGAAGGTGGCCGGCCCGGTCGGTCGGGTGCTGTGGGACGTCACCATGCCGCTGTTCGGCCGGTGGGCGGCCAGGGACGACGGGAAGTCGTTCGCCTGGCTCTACGACCACCACATCGACTGGGACGCCAGGATCACGGCGTAGCCGGGCTCACCGCTGGTCGTGCTCGCGGTCGTAGGCGGCGCGGGCGGCGGCGATCGCGCCGCGGTGCCGCTCCGCCCAGCCGGTGAGTGCGACCAGCGACTCGTACAGTTCCAGGGCGATCGGCGTGGCGGTGTACTCGACCTTCGGCGGCACCGTCGGGTACACCTTGCGCCGCAGCAGGCCGTCCCGTTCCAGGTTGCGCAGGGTCAGGGTGAGCATCCGCCGGCTGATCCCCTCGACGCACCGCTCCAACTCGGTGAACCGCACCGGCCCCTGGGAGGCGGCCACCAGGATGCCGATGCTCCACTTGCCGCCCACCCGGTCCAGCACCTCGCGGACCGTGCAGGCGCGGGCCAGTCCGGGCGTGAACGGGCCGTCGCCGGTCGGGCAGTCGGACCGATCTTCGCCCGTCACGGGCACATCGCTGTTCCCCTGGGACATCAAAGTGCCTCCTTACGCCTCGGCCAATGGTCACAGACCGTTTCGCCGGTGGTCCCGTCGGACCGGCCCGGCGCGGCGCTGGTTGACCGGGGGATCGCGGACGGGGAGGGTGGGCGGATGAGCGGGGCGGGCGAGGAGCGGGACGGGGTCGCGCTGACCAATCTGGATCAGCCGCTGTTCGACGGATCGGGGGCGACCAAGCGGGACCTGGTCGACTACCTCGACGCGGTCGGTGAACGGATCCTGCCCGCGCTGGCCGGGCGGCCGCTCTCGGTGGTCCGGGTGCGTCCCGGCCAGCCCCCGTTCATGCAGAAGAATCTGCCCAGGTACACCCCGGACTGGGTCCGCCGCACCACGGTGTGGGCGGAGGCGTCGCACCGGGAGATCGCGTACGCCCTCTGCGACGACCGACGCACGCTGCTGTGGTTCGCCAACCAGCGGGCGGTGGAGTACCACCCGACGCTGGCCACGGCGGACGCCCCGCACCGACCCACCCACCTCGTGCTGGACCTGGACCCGCCGGAGGGCGCGGCGTTCGGCACCGCGGTCGCCGCCGCCCTGCTGGTTCGGCAGGCGTTGGCCGACGCCGGGCTGGCCGGCGCGGTGAAGACCAGCGGGGCGAAGGGCGTGCACGTGTTCGTCCCGGTCGCCGAGGGCGCCGCCGCCGACGACATGGCTGCCGCGACCCGGGCCCTGGCCGCCCACGCCGAGCGGCTGGATCCGGCGCTCGCCACCACCGCCTTCATCCGTGAGGACCGGGCCGGGAAGGTGTTCGTCGACTCGACCCGGGCCGGCGGCGCGACCGTGGTGGCCGCGTACAGCCCACGGTTGCGACCGGGGGTGCCGGTGTCGTTCCCGGTGGACTGGGCGGACCTGGAGTCGGTGACACCGGCCGACTTCACCCTCCGGACCGCCCCGGCGCTGGTCGCGGAGCGGGACCCGTGGGCCGCCACGATGCCCGCGCCGCAGTCGCTCCCCACCGACCTGGTGGCCGAGGGGCACACCATCCCGGTCGCCCGGGTGCAGGCGATGCACGAGGGCAAGCGCCGGGCCCGCGCCCGCCGCGCCGCCGGCTGAGGTACGCACCGGTTTGCCCCGACCGGCCGGGAGGCCGATCATGTCCGGCGTGACGGAACCTCTTGGGTACGACTGGGTGTGGGGGTTGGTCGACGACGACCCCGGCGTACGGGCGGCGGCCGTCACCCGGCACCGAGCCCTTCTCCGGTCGCACTCGTGGGACGAGCGCAACGGCACCCTGACCGACCTGGTGAACGACTTCCTGATCGCCTCCCGGGCGGCGGAGCCGGCGGCGACCCGGCTGCTCCCGTACGCGCTGCTGTTTCTGGACTGGGAGAACCGCCACCCCGACGAGTGGCGGCGGGCCGGTTGGCTCTGGTCGCCCTGGTCGACGAAGGAGGCGCTGCTGGATCACCTGGCCCGCTACCACGCCACGGCGGCCGGCCCGGCCCTGACCGAGCGGCTGGTCACCGCCGTGCGGCGACGGCAGCACTGTCAGGACCGGTGGTACTGGCACCTCGCCCGGGCGCTCGACGGCCCCCGGTTGCGGGACCGCCTACGACACGTCGCGCGGGACGCCGCCGGGGCGGGGGACGACCGGACGGAGCTGCGCGCCCGCTTCGTGCTCTGGCTGCTCGACAGTCCTTCCGAGGCGACCGGCAGCCGGAGCTGGCGGCGGTGGTGGCGCGACGTTGCCCGGCCGGTGACCGCACCCCGGCCGGCGCGGGAACTGGCGGCGATGCCGGCCACCGAGGTGGCGGCCCTGCTCGGCGGCCTGCCCCCGGCCGAGCTGGCGCGGGTCCTGGAGGGGCTGCACGCGGGGCCCGCGATGCGGATCGTCACCGTTCTCGGTCTGTCGGCGACCGAGGCGGTGGCGCTGATGGACGCCCGGATGGCCGCGAAGCTTCTCAAGATCATGGACCGGCCGCTGGCGGTGGCGTTGTTGACGGCGATGCCGGCGGAAGCGGCGGCGTCCCGCATCCCCGGCGAGGGGTACTGGGTCCTGCGGGAGATGGACCGGGAGGTGGCACTGCGCTGCCTCGCCGCGATGAAGCCGACGGTGGCCGGTCGGTACCTGCGGGCGTTGTGGCCGGGGGAGGCGGCGGCGTTCGTCCGCCGGCTGGAGCCGTCCCGGGCCGGGGCGGCGTTGGAGTACGCCTGGCCCGCCGTGCCGGAGATCCTGGGCAGGCTGCCGGCCCGGCAGGCGGCCGACCTGCGCGGCAGGCTCGCGCCTCACGTGGTCGACCTGATCCGGGACGTCGTCCGGCCGGACTGGTGAGGGCGAGGCGTCCGGGAGACGAAGAAGCCCGGACCGTGAGGTCCGGGCTGTTCGATGATCTCTGGTGCCCCCGGCAGGATTCGAACCTGCGCCCCCGCCTCCGGAGGGCGGTGCTCTATCCCCTGAGCTACGGGGGCTCAGCGACGGGAGAAGACTAGCAAACCCGGTCGCCGAACGCCGAATCGGTATCCGGGGCCCGCCACCGTGTCGCCGCACCGTCCAGTGGCCGACAGCGCGGCTCGGCAGCCGCACCGGTCAGGCCGCGACGACCGTGCGCCCGCAGCTCGGCAGCGGGTGCAGCACGATCCGCCGGGGAAGGCGCCGGGGCCACTCGTTGCGGGGCCATGAGCCGTCCACGATCAGGTGCACCGTGCGCTGCTCCGCGCCGCTGAGCCGGAGCACGAAGTCCCGGGGCAGCGGCGGGTCGACCGACGGAGTGGTGATCATGAAACGGACCCGCCCGCGGGACGAGACGGCGGAGATGACGTCCGCCGCCGGCATCGTGCCGCGCAGCCGGATCCGCCCGATCCAGTAGACCTCCGCCAGGTGTTCCTGGGCGGCCCGGGTGATCGCCGGGTACTCCAGGCGTACCCAGCGCTCCACCGCGCCGACGCACAGCCCGCAGGCCCGCTCCCGCGGTTCCCGCGGGCCCAACCCCCAGGCCCGCAGGTACGCCCCGACCGCGCCCGCCTCCAGCGGCAGTTCGAAGCGGCGCTGGATGAGGGTGTGCAGGCTCTGCCGCGTCCACAGCTCCTCGTCCAGCCCGAACGCGTCCGGGTAGGTGCCTCGGAGGATGTCGATGAGTTCCAGTTCCTGTTCGCGGCTGAGCAATCCCGGCTCGCCCTGCCGCTGTCCGCGACGGACGGTCGCCACCGCTCCGTCACCGCCGATGGTGTGGCGCCGGCACCAGCTGGTGACCGAACGCCGTGCGTCTCTCAGTGCAACCCCCACGTCCTGCGCAACGAGCCCGAATCGCAACTGGTCACGATATCTATGGAGAAAACTCTCTTAGAGTCGCAATCGGTCCAAGAGCCCACTGCGCGCTAAAAGTGCTAAAAGCCCAAAACGGTCATCGGTTGGCCGGTCGACGGCGTGGACCGGTGGATGCGTCCAGGGCGCTGTCGAGCTGAGTCATTCACGACATCGTGCTGCTCCGCGCCGCGGCTGCGCTGGGCGCAGTCCGACCCGGCCCGCTCGGCGATGGCCGTGCCGGGCTCGGTGCCGTTACGGCGATGGCGGCGTCCGGTTCGGTGCCGCTACGGCGATGGCCGTGCCTGGCTCGGTGCCGTTACGGCGATGGCGGCGTCCGGTTCGGTGGCGCTACGGCGATGGCCGTGCCTGGCCCGGATGCCGCTCCGGCCTGGATGCCGCTCGGGTCCGGCTCGTGCGGCTGAGAGGTGCGGCTCGTGCGGCTCCGGGTTTGGCCCGCTGGCGCCGGGCCCGGTGGAGCGGCCTCCGAACACCGGCGCAGGGCTGATCCATCGACGACATCAGCTCGAAAGCGCCCGACGGGACAGTGTCGCCCGTCGGCCGGCGGGTGGGCAGTGTCGCCCCGTCGGCCGGCCGGCGGCCGGCGGTCGGCCGACGGGTGCGATCGCGGCGGATACGGGGCCGGTCGCGGGGAGAGGGAGGGGCCCGGCAGACGGGAGGCCCGCACCGCGAACGGTACGGGCCTCCCGGCGGTGATGCCGGACCGGAGCGGTCAGCCCTTGATGCGATCCAGGGCGTTCCGCAGGTTGACCAGCTCGGTCTGCTGGGTGTTCTTCATGGTCTGCGCGGCGCGCACCACGTCCGGCTCGTCGCTGGCGTCGAGCAGGGCGTCGGCCATGTGGACGCCGCCGATGTGGTGGTCGATCATCAGGTCCAGGAAGAGCACGTCCAGCTCCTTGCCCTGGGCGGCGCGCAACTGCGCCATCTGCTCCGGGGTGGCCATGCCCGGCATCAGGCCGTTCCTGACCATGTCGGTGCCGTCGGGCATCCACGCCATCCGGGGCTGCGAGCCGGTCGGGTCCAGCCCCCAGGACCGCAGCCAGGTCTGCATCGCGCCGATGTCACCCTGCTGGGACAGGGCGATGTCGCCGCCGATGCTGCGGACCTCCTGGTCCGTGCCGCGTTGGAAGGCGATCAGCCCCATCTCCACCGCCTGCGCGTGGTGGGTGGTCATGTCCCGGGCGAAGCCGGCCTCCACGGAGGCGTCCCCCGGCCGGGTCAGGCGCGGGGTGAGGAGACCGCCCGCGTACCCCAGCAGGAGGCCGACCACGACGGCGGCCGCCACCACGACGGTGCCGAACCGGCGGGCGGACCTCCGGTCACCGTGCTCGGTGACCGGGGTCTCGTCCGGCGAGCCGTCCAGGGTCGCGGGTGCGGTCATCGCTCGTCCTTACTGCTGGGCGCCGAGTTGCTGCGGGGTGCGCGGGGTGGTGCCGGTGGCGGTCACGCCCTGGTTGCAGAGCGCGGTCGGGCCCTCGACCGAGGCGTTCACCTTCAGCGTCTTGATGAAGTCGTCGATCCGGCTGTCGTCGGCGTTGTCGACCTTGAGCTGGTAGCCCCACGCCTGGAGCGAGATCGCCTTGTCCAGACCCTCGTACGGGCTGAGCATCAGCTTCTCGTTGCCGCGCACCTTGGCGGCCAGCTTCTCGACCTGGTCGGCGGGCAGGTCCGGACGGTAGGTGATCCAGACCGCGCCGTGCTCCAGGCTGTGCACCGCGTGCTCGCTGGCGATCGGGGCGGTGTAGACGTCACCCATGCAGTTCTGCCAGGCGTCGTTGTGCGGGCCGGCGACCGGCGGGAGCACCGAGTAGGTGATCGCCCCCTGCTGGTGCTTCCCGCCCTTGACCAGCTCCGGGTCCTTCTCGCGGTAGTTGACGATGCCGTCGATCGAGTTCGCCCGGTCCTCCCACGGCTTCGAGCCCTGGAAGGTGGCCCACGCGCCGTAGCCGATGATCGCCACGGCGAGCACACCGACGGCGGTGAACAGCGCGATCGGACCCCAGCTGCGGCCCTGGCTGACCTTGACCGGGGTGACCGGCTTGCGGGGGCCCTTGCCGCCGCCGGAGCGCCCGGCGCCCGCCGGCTTGCCGGAAGCGGCCTTGGCGCCGGCGGAGGGCCGGCCCGCGGCCGGCTTCTTGCCGGTGCTGACCACGGTCGGGCGGCGCTCGGGGCCGCCCGGGGTGCTGATGCTCATCGTCCCTCGTCAGGTCGGTCGGTCAGGGGATCTGGCGGGTCGGGTTCACATGCTGGGTCGCCGCCGCAGTGGCCGAGTCTACCCCCGATAACATGGATCGGTGACTCCCGCAGAACTCGCCGAGGTCGTCCTCACCGCAGCCCACGCCGTCTTCACCGAGCGGGGCCTGGACCGTGCCGCCCTGCCGGAGCGGACGGTGGTGGAGCGACCCCGAAACCCCGAGCACGGTGACTACGCCTCGACGCTGGCGCTCCAGCTCAGCAAGAAGGTGGGTGTCCCGCCGCGCGAGCTGGCCGCCGCCCTCGCCGAGCAGCTCGGTCGGGCCCCCGGGATCAAGTCGGTGGAGATCGCCGGTCCGGGCTTCCTCAACATCCGGCTCGACGCCGCCGCCGCAGGCCAGCTGGCCCGCGTGATCGTGGAGGCCGGCGCGGACTACGGCACCAGCGACCGGCTCGCCGGCCAGAAGATCAACCTGGAGTTCGTGTCGGCCAACCCGACCGGCCCGGTGCACATCGGCGGTGTCCGCTGGGCGGCCGTCGGCGACGCGCTGTCCCGGCTGCTGCGGGCCACCGGCGCCGAGGTCGGCACGGAATACTACTTCAACGACGCCGGGTCCCAGATCGACCGGTTCGCCCGCTCGCTGCTGGCCGCCGCGAAGGGCGAGCCGGCCCCCGAGGACGGGTACGCCGGCGCTTACCTCACCGAGATCGCCACGCAGGTCCAGGCGCTCCGGCCGGACGTGCTGAGCCTCGACGACGCCGCCGCCCAGGAGGTGTTCCGGGTCGAGGGCGTCCAGCTGATGTTCGCCGAGATCAAGTCGTCGCTGCGGGACTTCGGGGTGGAGTTCGACACCTACTTCAACGAGAAGGACCTGCACGACTCCGGCGAGCTGGAGCACGCCCTGACCCGGCTGCGGGAGCAGGGCCACACCTTCGAGCACGACGGCGCGACCTGGCTGCGCACGACGGACTTCGGCGACGACAAGGACCGGGTGCTGCGCAAGTCCAACGGCGAGTGGACCTACTTCGCCGCCGACTGCGCGTACTACCTGGACAAGCGGGAGCGCGGCTTCGACCGGGTCGTGATCATGCTGGGTGCCGACCACCACGGCTACATCGGCCGGATGAAGGCGATGTCCGCGTGCTTCGGCGACGACCCGGAGCACCACCTGGAGATCCTCATCGGCCAGCTGGTCAACCTGGTCCGCGACGGCGCCCCGGTGCGGATGAGCAAGCGGGCCGGCACGGTGGTCACCCTGGAGGACCTGGTCGAGGCGATCGGGGTGGACGCCGCCCGGTACGCGCTGGCCCGCTACTCGTCGGACTCCCCGATCGACCTCGACGTGGAGCTGTGGACCAAGGCCGGCAACGACAACCCGGTCTTCTACGTGCAGTACGTCGCCGCCCGGACGGCCAGCGTCGGCCGGAACGCCGCCGAGGTCGGCCTGACCCGGGGCGACGCCGCGTCGTTCCACCCCGAGCTGCTCGGCCACGAGAAGGAGAACGAGCTGCTCAAGGCGCTCGCCCAGTTCCCCGCCGTGGTGGCCACCGCCGCCGAGCTGCGCGCGCCGCACCGGGTCGCGCGCTACCTGGAGGAGCTGGCCGGGGCGTACCACCGGTTCTACGACCACTGCCGGATCCTGCCGCGCGGCGAGGAGGAGATCACCGACCTGCACCGGGCCCGGCTCTGGCTGAACGACGCCACCCGCACGGTGATCGCCAACGGCCTGCGGCTGCTCGGCGTCACCGCCCCGGAGCGGATGTAATGCGGGCGCACGAGGCCGGCGCCCTGCACGGTGACATCGGCAGCCGCGGGCCGGCCTGGCTGCGTCCGCCGGCCGACGTCAACGCCCTGGTGCCGGACCTGTGGCCGCGCAACGTGGTGCGCGCGACGGACGGCGCGCTCGCCGTCGCGGGCCTCTCGGTCCACGACGTCGCGGCCGAGTACGGGACGGCGGTGTACGTCCTGGACGAGGACGACCTGCGGTCGCGCTGCCGGGACTTCCGGGCCGCCTTCCCGACCGAGGACGTCTACTACGCGGGCAAGGCGTTCCTCTGCCGCGCGGTGGTCCGGATCATCGCCGAAGAGGGACTGCACCTCGACGTCTGCACCGGGGGTGAGCTGGCCACCGCGCTGTCGGCGGGCATGCCCCCGGAGCGGATCGGGTTCCACGGCAACAACAAGTCGGTGTCCGAGCTGACCCGGGCGCTGGACGCCGGGGTGGGCCGGATCATCGTCGACTCGTTCACCGAGATCGACCGGCTCACCGCGCTGGCCCGCGAGCGGGGTGTCCGGCCGAGGGTGCTGGTCCGGGTGACCGTCGGTGTCGAGGCGCACACCCACGAGTTCATCGCCACCGCCCACGAGGACCAGAAGTTCGGGTTCTCCCTGGCGGGCGGGGCGGCGGCGGCCGCCGCCTTCAAGATCCTCGACGAGGACGTCCTGGAGCTGCGGGGCCTGCACTCGCACATCGGCTCGCAGATCTTCGACGCCAACGGCTTCGAGGTCTCCGCTCGCCGGGTGCTCGCCCTTCAGGCGCAGATCCGTGACGCCCGCGGGGTGGAGCTGCCCGAGCTGGACCTGGGCGGCGGCTTCGGCATCGCGTACACGACCCAGGACGACCCGGCCACGCCGCAGGACCTCGCCAAGCGGTTGCGCAAGATCGTGGACTCGGAGTGCGCGGCGGAGCGGCTGGCCGTGCCGCACCTGTCCATCGAGCCCGGTCGGGCCATCGTCGGGCCGGCGGTCTTCACCCTCTACGAGGTGGGCACGGTCAAGGACGTCGACGGCATCCGGACGTACGTCAGTGTCGACGGGGGGATGAGCGACAACATCCGCACCGCCCTGTACGACGCGTCGTACTCGGCGACGCTCGCCTCCCGCGCCTCGACCGCGGAGCCGATGCTCGCCCGCGTGGTGGGAAAGCACTGTGAGTCCGGGGACATCGTGGTGAAGGATGAATTCCTGCCCGCCGACGTGCAGCCCGGAGATCTTCTCGCGGTACCCGGCACCGGTGCCTACTGCCGGAGCATGGCCAGCAACTACAACCACGTGCCCCGGCCGCCGGTGGTCGCGGTGCGGGACGGTCGAGCGCGACTGATCGTCCGGCGGGAGACCGAAGACGACCTGCTCGCATTGGATGTTGGATGACGTCACCTGTGCGTTTGGCACTGCTCGGTTGCGGCACGGTCGGCCAGGAGGTGGTCCGGCTGCTGCACGAGCAGTCGGCCGACCTGGCCGCCCGGATCGGCGCGCCGCTGGAGATCGCCGGCATCGCCGTACGCCGGATCGGCCGGGACCGGGGTGACCTGCCGGTCGACCCGACGCTGTTCACCACCGACCCGCTCGGCCTGATCAAGCGCGACGACGTCGACGTGGTGATCGAGGTGGTCGGCGGCATCGAACCGGCCCGGACCTGGCTGGTGGAGGCGCTGCGCGCGGGCAAGAGCGTGGTCACCGCCAACAAGGCGCTGCTCGCCGAGGACGGCGCGGCGCTGCACGACGCGGCGGCCGAGGGCGGCGGTGACCTCTACTACGAGGCGTCCGTGGCCGGCGCGATCCCGCTGCTGCGTCCGCTGCGTGAGTCGCTGCACGGCGACCGGATCACCCGGGTCACCGGCATCGTCAACGGCACCACCAACTTCATCCTCTCCGCGATGGACGCCACCGGCGCCGGCTTCGCCGAGGCACTGGAGGAGGCCACCGAACTGGGTTACGCGGAGGCCGACCCGACCGCCGACGTCGAGGGCTTCGACGCCGCCGCGAAGGCCGCGATCCTCGCCTCGCTGGCCTTCCACACCCGGGTGGCCGCGGCGGACGTGCACCGCGAGGGCATCACCGAGGTCACCGCCGCCGACGTGGCCAGCGCCCGGGCGATGGGCTGCACCATCAAGCTGCTCTGCATCGCCGCCCGGGGTGCCGACGCGGCCGGCCGCGAGACGGTCGGCGTCCGGGTGCATCCGGCGATGATCCCTCTGACCCACCCCCTGGCGAGCGTCGGCGACGCGTTCAACGCGGTCTTCGTCGAGGCCGACGCGGCCGGGCAGCTCATGTTCTACGGCCGGGGCGCGGGCGGCGCACCCACCGCCAGCGCGGTGCTCGGCGACGTGGTCGCGGTGTCCCGCAACCGGCTCGCCGGGGTCCGCGCGGCCAGCGAGTCCGCCTACGCGGACCTGGCGGTACGGCCGATGGGGGAGGCCCTCACCCGCTACCACATCAGTCTCGACGTGGCCGACCGGCCGGGTGTGCTGGAAGCGGTGGCCGGCGTGTTCGCCCGGCACGACGTGTCCATCGCGACCGTCCGGCAGGGCCCGGCGGGCGGCGGTCCGGCCGGCCGGGGCGACGACGCGGACCTGGTCATCGTCACCCACGTCGCCCCGGACGCCGCGCTCGCCGCGACCGTCCGGGAGCTGCGGGGCCTGGACATCGTCCGGTCGGTGGCCAGCGTCCTGCGGGTCGAGGGCGGCGCCTGACCCGGCGTCTCGCCTGGTGGTTAACCGTGGGTGCGACGAGGATGGGTGCGCAAGGCTGGACCACGCTGGACGGGAGCCCCCGGGGAGCGGGGCACGGAGCGAGGAGAGCGACATGTGGCGGGGTCTGATCGACGCGTACGCCGACCGGCTGCCGGTCACCGAGGCCACGCCCGTCGTCACCCTGCACGAGGGGAACACCCCGCTGCTGCCCGCGCCGGTGCTCTCGGCCCGGCTCGGCTGTGACGTCTGGTTGAAGGTCGAGGGGGCCAACCCGACCGGCTCCTTCAAGGACCGGGGCATGACGCTGGCCGTCTCCAAGGCGGTCGAGGCCGGCAACAAGGCGATCATCTGCGCCTCCACCGGCAACACCAGCGCCTCCGCCGCCGCGTACGCGGCCCGCGCCGGCCTGACCTGCGCCGTCCTCGTGCCGCAGGGCAAGATCGCACTCGGCAAGCTCGCCCAGGCGCTGGTGCACGGCGCCAAGCTGCTCCAGGTCACCGGCAACTTCGACGACTGTTTGGCGCTGGCCGCGAAGCTCGCCCAGGACTACCCGGTGGCCCTGGTCAACTCGGTCAACATCGACCGCCTGCACGGGCAGAAGACGGCCGCGTTCGAGATCGTCGAGGCGCTCGGCGACGCACCGGACATCCACTGCCTGCCGGTCGGCAACGCCGGCAACGTGTCGGCGTACTGGCTGGGCTACTCCGAGGACCTCGCCGCCGGCAACACCACCCGCGCCCCGAAGATGTACGGCTTCCAGGCCTCCGGTGCCGCGCCCATCGTCACCGGCAAGGTGGTCCGCGAGCCGTCGACCATCGCCACCGCGATCCGCATCGGCAACCCGGCGAGCTGGACGAAGGCGCTGGACGCCCGGGACTCCTCCGGCGGTCTGATCGCCGCGGTGACCGACCGGGAGATCCTGGCCGCGTACCGGCTGCTCGCCCGCGAGGTCGGCGTCTTCGTGGAGTTGGGCAGCGCGGCGAGCGTGGCCGGTCTGCTCCAGCAGGCCGCGCAGGGACGGGTCCCGGCCGGTTCCACGGTCGTCTGCACGGTCACCGGGCACGGCCTGAAGGACCCGGAGTGGGCCATCACGACCGCGCCCGCCCCGGTCACCATCGCCAACGACCCCCTCGCCGCGGCCCGCTCCCTCGACCTGGCCTGACCGGGACCGGCCGCGCCCGTCCGCCGGGTGCGGCGACGCGGAGCCCGGCGAGGGCGGTGGAGATCGGGTGGGGGACACTCTGGGTGATCCCGAAACAGTTTCCCCTTCAGGAGTGAGCCACGCCGATGTCGCTGCTCGCCAGATTCAGCCTCGCCAACCGGGGGCTGATTGCCCTCATCGCGGTGGTGACCACGGCGTTCGGTGCGTTCGCCGTACCGTCGCTGAAGCAGCAACTCCTGCCGTCGCTGGAGTTCCCGGCCGCGTTCATCGTCGCCGCGTACCCCGGCGCCGGCCCGGAGATCGTCGAGTCCCAGGTCACCGAGCCGATCGAGAACAGCCTCCAGGGCATCACCGGCCTGGAGAAGGTCACCTCGACCTCGCGTGAGGGCTCGACGACCGTCCAGGTGCAGTACGAGTTCGGCACCGACCTGGACGACATCTCCAACAAGATGCAGACCGCGCTCAACCGGATCGACGCGCAACTGCCGGAGGGCGTCGACCCGCAGGTCATCGTCGGCAGCACCGACGACCTCCCGGCCGTGGTGATCGCCGCCGCCGGCGGTGACGACCAGCGGGCCCTGGGCGAGAAGCTGCGGACCACCGTCGTACCCGAGCTGGAGGCCATCGAGGGGGTCCGCACCGTCGAGGTGACCGGCACCCGCGACGAGGTCGTGGTGGTCACCCCGGACCCGGCCAAGCTGGCCGCCGCGCGCCTCGCGCCGACCGCGATCGGGGAGGCCCTGCGCAGCAACGGCGTGGCGGTGCCGGCCGGCGCCGTCGTCGACGGGACCCGTGGACTGCCGGTCCAGGTGGGCACCCCGCTGGCCGGCATCGACGACCTGCGCGGCATCGTCATCCCGCGCACCCCGCCGGCCGTACCGGTCCGGCTCGGCGACGTAGCCTCGGTCGAGCAGCAGCTCGCCCCGGCCACCGCGATCACCCGTACCAACGGCAAGGACAGCCTCGGCGTCGCCGTCACGGCCGCGCCGGACGGCAACGCGGTGGAGATCTCGCACGAGATCCGCGACCGGCTCGCCGACCTGCGGACCGCGTCCGGCGCCGAGCTGACC
This sequence comes from Micromonospora endolithica, assembly GCF_003626595.1. GTDB lineage: Bacteria > Actinomycetota > Actinomycetes > Mycobacteriales > Micromonosporaceae > Micromonospora > Micromonospora endolithica. Next base: position 20,669 of record NZ_RBAK01000010.1, read on the forward strand.
GTGGTCTTCGACCAGGCGCCGTTCGTCGAGAAGTCGATCGAGAGCCTGACCACCGAGGGCCTGCTGGGTCTGGTCATGGCCGTCGTGGTCATCCTGGTCTTCCTGCTCTCGGTACGCTCCACCGTCGTCACCGCGGTCTCCATCCCGCTGTCGGTGGTGGTGGCGCTGATCGCCCTCTGGGTCGGCGACTACTCGCTCAACCTGCTCACCCTCGGCGCGCTCACCATCGCGGTCGGCCGGGTGGTCGACGACTCGATCGTGGTGCTGGAGAACATCAAGAGACACCTGGAGTACGGCGAGGAGAAGCGGACCGCCATCCTCACCGCGGTGCGGGAGGTCGCCGGCGCGGTGACCGCGTCCACACTGACCACGGTCGCCGTGTTCGCGCCGATCGCGCTGGTGGGCGGCTTCGTCGGGCAGCTCTTCGCGCCGTTCGCGATCACCGTGACGGTGGCGCTGCTCGCCTCGCTGCTGGTGTCGCTGACCGTCATCCCGGTGCTGGCGTACTGGTTCCTCAGGCCCGCCGGCTCCACCGTGGACGACGCGGCGGTCCGCCGGGCGGCGGAGGAGAAGGAACTTCGCAGCCCGTTGCAGCGCGCGTACCTGCCGGTGATCGGCTTCGCCACCGGTAAGCGGGCGACCCGCTGGATCACCCTCGGACTCGGCGTGCTGGTGCTCTTCGGCACCTTCGGCCTGTCCCGGCAGCTCGAGACGAACTTCCTGGACGACTCCGGCCAGGACACCATGAACATCAGCCAGGAACTGCCGGCGGGCACCGGCCTGGCCGGCACCGACGCGGCGGCCCGCCAGGTCGAGGCGGTGCTGGCCGGCACCGACGGCGTCGAGACCTACCAGGTGACGGCCGGCTCCGGGGACACCCCGTGGGCCGGTGGCGGCGGCAACAACGTCGCTACCTGGTCGCTGTCGCTCGGTGACGAGACCGACGCCAAGGAGATGCGCGGGATCCTGCGGGAGAAGTTCGCGGCGCTCGGCGACGGGGCCGGCGAGTTCACCTTCGGCGCCGGGCAGGGCGGCGCGTCCGCCAACCAGCTCGAGGTGGTCGTCCAGGCCGGCGAGCCGGAGGTGCTGGAGCGGGCCGTCGGCGAGGTCGAGGCGGCGATGAAGGGCCTCGACGGCGTCGAGGACGTGACCACCGGCCTCGCGGCCCGGGTGGACCGGGTCCAGGTCACCGTCGACCGGCTGGCCGCCGGGCGGTACGGACTCAGCGAGGCGGCGGTCGGGCAGCTGGTCGCCCAGGCGTACCGGGGTGCCCCACTGGGCCAGGTGACCCTCGACGACGGGCAGCAGGACGTGGTGCTGCGGAGCACCGCCCCGCCGCCGGTGACCGTCGACCAGCTCCGGGCGCTGCCGGTCGGTCCGGTGAAGCTCGACGACATCGCCGAGATCACCACGGCCGCCGGGCCGCAGCAGGTCACCCGGGTGGACGGCGAGCGCAGTGTCTCGGTCACCGGTGCCGCCACCGGCTCCAACCTGGGTGCGATCAGCCAGGAGTTGCAGAAGAAGCTGGACGGCATCGACGTGCCGGGGGCGACCTTCGCCATCGGTGGCGTCAGCGCCGACCAGGAGGAGGCCTTCGCCGACCTCGGACTGGCGGTGCTGGCGGCCATCGCGATCGTCTTCCTGATCATGGTGGCCACGTTCCGCAGCCTGACCCAGGCGCTGATCCTGCTGATCTCCATCCCGTTCGCGGCGACCGGCGCGATCGGTCTGCTGCTGGCCACCGGCACCCCGTTGGGCGTGCCGGCGCTGATCGGCGTGCTCATGCTGGTCGGCATCGTGGTGACCAACGCGATCGTGCTGCTCGACCTGGTCAACCAGTACCGCGCGCAGGGCATGGGCGTCCAGGAGGCGGTGGTGGAGGGCGGCCGGCGTCGACTGCGGCCGATCCTGATGACCGCGGTGGCGACCATCTTCGCGCTGCTGCCGATGGCGATGGGCCTGACCGGTGAGGGCGGCTTCATCTCGAAGCCGCTGGCGATCGTGGTGATCGGCGGTCTGCTCAGCTCGACCCTGCTGACCCTGATCCTGGTGCCGACGCTGTACGCGATGGTGGAGAACACCAAGGAGTCGCTGCGGGCCCGTCGTGCCCGCCGTCGCTCCGGCGGCGCTCCGGCGGACGCGGGCGGCGGCTCCGGGTCTTCGGCCGGCGGTGCCACCCCGGGCGAGGACGTCCCCTCTCCGGCCGGCGGTGCCACCCCGGTCGGCGGTGCCGCCGGTGACCCGGTCACGGCCGGGTCGGGGCGGGCCGCCGGCGGTGCTTCCGTCACGGGCGCTCCCGGCGACGGGGGTTCCACCGAGCCCCGGTCACGGCCGGCCCCCTCGGGTGCGCTCATCGACGGCACCGACCAGTTCGAGGTCCTGCGCCTGCCGAAGAGCCGCACCTCCCCGCTGCCCCCCACCGAATAGATCAGCGGGCACGGTTTCCCGGAGAGTGTGGCCGTTCCGCGCGGGATGGCCACACTTTCCGGGAGACCGCCGGTGCGGGCGGAGGTGCGCGGTCCGGGTGTCGGGTGTGCGCGGGGCGGAGGACGGTCGCGGGGCGGCCGGGTAGGGTCCGGTCCGTGCCGTCCGCCCTCTCGGTCCTGCGCCGCAACCGGAACTTCCGCAATCTCTTCCTGGCCGAGCTGGTGGTCTTCGGTGCCGACTGGTTCGTCATGGTGCCGCTGCTGGTGCTGTTGCCGAAGCTGACCGGCAGTGGCGTGTGGGGCGCACTGGTGCTCGCCGTCGACACCGGCATCGTGGCGCTGCTGTTGCCGTACACCGGGACGATCGCCGACCGGATCGACCGCCGGAAGATCATGATCGCGGCGAACGTGGCCGCGCTGGGCGGCGTGCTGCTGCTGCTCGGGGTACGCGGTTCGGGCACGGCGTGGCTGGCGATGCTCGGGATCGGCGTGGTGGCGGTCGCCAAGGCGTTCTACTCGCCGGCCGCCCAGGCCGCCCTGCCGAACGTCCTGGATCCGGAAGAGCTGGCCGCCGGAAACGCGGTAGCGGGTTCGGCGTGGGGCACGATGACGGTGGTCGGCGCCTCGCTCGGCGGGGTGCTCAGCGCGGTGGCCGGCCCGTACGTCTGCTTCTGGGTGGGGGCGGGCGGCCTGGTGCTCGCCGCGCTGCTGGCCGCCTGGATCCGCCGGCCGCTGCAGGCCCCACGGGACCGGGACCGGCCCGCGCAGCAGACATGGGTGGCGATCCGCGAGGCGCTCGGTTACATCGGGCACCGCCCACGGGTGCTGGCGTTGGTGACGGTGAAGTCGGCGGTCGGGTTGGGCAACGGAGTGCTGACCGTTTTTCCGCTGCTCGCCGGGGTGTACGGCGTCGGCGCGCTCGGTGCCGGCCTGCTGTTCGCGGTACGCGGCGCGGGTGCCCTGGTCGGTCCGATCCTGATGCGCCGGGTGCTCGGCAACCGGGCCTGGCTGCTGCCGGGGCTGGCGTTGTCCATGTCGCTGTACGGCCTGGCCTACCTGGGAACCTCGGTCGTCGGGTGGTTCCCCCTGGTCCTGGTGCTGGTGTTCGTCGCGCACTTCGCCGGCGGCAGCAACTGGGTGATGTCGAACTTCGCCCTCCAGGGCGAGGTGCCGGACCGGCTGCGCGGACGGGTGTTCGCCACCGACATGATGCTGGCGACCCTGGCCATCTCGGTGAGTCAGCTGGTGGTGGCCTCGGTCGTGGACATCGTCGACGAGCGGGTGGTGCTGGCCGGCTGCGGCCTGGTCACCCTGGTCTACGCGATCGGCTGGCGGGTCGCCACCCGACAGCTCTCGCTCACCGACCCGGTCGCTGAGCCGGACCCGTCGGTGGTCCGGTAGCCGTCGGGCCCGCACCGCCGCGTCCCTCCGGCCGATGGCCGGCGCGCCGGTGTCCCATCGGCCGGACGATGACCCGAGGTGTCGGTGCGGGGCCCTAGCATGGGCGCGTGCCGACGACATTCGCCTCCGGGCCGGTCCGGGTCCGGGTCCCCGCCACCAGCGCCAACCTGGGCCCGGGGTTCGACGCGCTCGGGCTCGCCCTGATGCTGCACGACGACGTCGTGGCCGAGGTGCGGCCGGCCGGTGTCACGGTGGCGGTGACCGGCGAGGGCGCCGGGGAGCTGCCGGACGACGACCGGCACCTGGTGGTGAGCGCGATGCGGGCGGCGTTCGACGCGCTCGGCGGCCAGCCGCCGGGGTTGGCGGTGGAGTGCGTCAACCGCATCCCGCAGGCGCGCGGGCTGGGCTCGTCGTCCGCCGCGATCGTCGCCGGTGTGCTGCTCGCCCGCGCGTTGGTGGTGGACGGTGAGCGGCGGCTCGACGGCGAGGCGGTGCTGCGGCTCGCCGCCGGGATCGAGGGCCATCCGGACAACGTGGCGCCGTGCCTGCTCGGGGGCTTCACCGTGGCGTGGACCGAACCGGCGGGCGCGCGGGCCGTATCGTTGCCGGTGGCCGACGGCATCCGGCCGGTGGTCTTCGTGCCCGCCGAGCGGGGCCTGACCGCAGCCGCGCGGGCGGCGCTGCCGGCGACCGTGCCGCACGGTGACGCCGCGTCGAACGCCGGGCGGGCCGCGCTGCTCGTGCACGCGTTGACCGCCGAGCCGGCTCTGCTGCTGCCCGCGACGGTGGACCGGCTGCACCAGGCCTACCGGGCCGACGGCATGCCGGCGACATCCGCGCTGGTCAGCGATTTGCGTGAGGCCGGTGTGGCGGCCGTGGTCAGTGGGGCCGGTCCGACGGTGCTGGCGTTGACCGAGCCGCCGGAGGATTTCCACCCGGGAACAGGTTGGCGGGTCCTCCGGTTGGGTACAGACGTGCACGGCGCCCGGGTTGGTCGGGGTAGACTGGGACACGCGGAGCGGGACCCTGTTGCCGCAGGTCGGAAGAGTTGATTACGCTCTAGACTTAGCACAGCCGCGAAGCATGCGATCTCCCTGCGGGTCGGCGCACCCCCGAAGCTCTCGGCGGTAGCCCGTCACCCCTGCCTAGGCCCACGCCGCACCGCAGTCTTCACAGGTCGCCGCAGACGGCGAGATCCGTCCACCGACGTTGGTGGGTCGGAAAACCGACCGGCTGCTGTGTCACAGACTCCCGCGACGCGTCCATGCGAGGCGGGTGCACCGAGGCCGCCCGGCCACCTTGTTCGTCGATCCCGGGCAGTCCCGGCCTATCGAGGGAAGGAATCCATTGAGCGACACCACCGACGTGACGTCGGATGTTTCCAACGTCGCTGGCGATGCCACCACTGCCGCCCCTGCCCGTCGTCGGCGCAGCGGCACCGGTCTGTCGGCGATGCTGCTGCCGGAGCTGCAGAGCCTGGCCGCGTCGCTCGGCATCTCGGGTACGGCTCGCATGCGTAAGGGCGAGTTGATCAGCGCGATCTCCGAGCGGCAGGGCGGCGGTGCCGCCGCCGGGACCCCTCGACCGCGGGCCGAGGTAGCGGCCGCGGCCGCGCCCGCCCGGGACGAGGTCCGCGAGACCGTCGAGCGACCGGAGGCCGAACGCCGTACGGCGGAGCAGCCACCGGCCGAGCCGGCCGGCGGCGAGTCCGGTGGTCGTACCCGCACCCGGCGTGGCCGGGCTGCCACGGCCGAGACCCGGGGTGGCGAGGCGGGTGCCGCCGAGCCGCGTGCCGCCGAGCCGCGCACCGAAGAGCCGCGTACCGACGAGGCCGAGGTCGGCGACCGGGCCGGCGAGGGTCGTGGCGGTCGGGAGCGTGCCGAGCGGGGTGACCGCAACGAGCGTGCCGACCGGGGTGACCGGGCCGAGCGCGGCGATCGCACCGAACGCGGCGAGCGGACCGACCGGGCCGAGCGGACCGACCGGGCCGACCGGGCCGAGCGCGGCGAGCGGAATGACCGGGGTGACCGGGCCGAGCGCGGCGACCGTAACGACCGGGGCGACCGGGCCGAGCGCGGTGACCGTAACGAGCGCGCCGAGCGCAACGACCGGGGTGACCGCAACGACCGCGGTGACCGGGCCGAGCGCAACGACCGGGGTGACCGCAACGACCGCGGTGACCGGGGCGACCGCAACGACCGGGGTGACCGCAACGACCGGGGTCAGCGCGCCGAGCGGGACAACCGGGACCGGGACAACGACGGTGACGACGACGAGAACGGCGGCCGGCGGGGCCGGCGCAGCCGGTTCCGGGACCGTCGGCGCGGCCGCAACGACCGGGTCGACGGCGGTGACTCCGGTGGGCGTGAGCCCCAGGTCGCCGACGACGACGTGCTCGTTCCGGTGGCCGGCATCATCGACGTGCTGGACAACTACGCCTTCGTCCGGACCACCGGCTACCTGGCCGGCCCGAACGACGTGTACGTGTCGATGTCGCAGATCAAGAAGTACGGCCTGCGCCGTGGTGACGCGATCACCGGTGCGGTCCGCGCGGCGCGCGACGGTGAGCAGCGGCGGGACAAGTACAACCCGCTGGTCCGGCTGGACACGATCAACGGCATGGAGCCGGAGGAGGCCCGGCGCCGCCCCGAGTTCTACAAGTTGACGCCGCTCTACCCGCAGGAGCGGCTGCGGCTGGAGACCGAGCCGCACATCCTCACCACCCGGGTCATCGACCTGGTCATGCCGATCGGCAAGGGGCAGCGGGCGCTGATCGTGTCCCCGCCCAAGGCCGGCAAGACCATGGTGCTCCAGGCGATCGCCAACGCGATCACCCGGAACAACCCGGAGTGCCACCTGATGGTGGTGCTGGTGGACGAGCGTCCGGAAGAGGTCACCGACATGCAGCGGTCGGTGAAGGGCGAGGTCATCGCGGCCACGTTCGACCGGCCGCCGCAGGACCACACCACGGTCGCCGAACTGGCGATCGAGCGGGCCAAGCGCCTGGTCGAGCTGGGCCACGACGTGGTCGTGCTGCTCGACTCGGTGACCCGGCTCGGTCGGTCGTACAACCTGGCGGCGCCGGCCAGCGGCCGGATCATGTCCGGTGGTATCGACTCGACCGCGCTCTACCCGCCGAAGCGGTTCCTGGGTGCGGCGCGCAACATCGAGAACGGCGGCTCGCTGACCATCCTCGCCACCGCGCTGGTGGAGACCGGGTCCATGGCGGACACGGTCATCTTCGAGGAGTTCAAGGGCACCGGTAACGCGGAGCTGAAGTTGGACCGGAAGATCGCCGACAAGCGGACCTTCCCGGCCATCGACATCAACCCGTCCGGTACGCGCAAGGAGGAGGTCCTGCTCGCGCCCGAGGAGCTGGCCATCATCCACAAGCTGCGCAAGGTCCTGCACTCGCTGGACTCCCAGGCCGCCCTGGACCTGCTGCTCGACCGGCTCAAGCAGTCCCGCACCAACATCGAGTTCCTGATGCAGATCGCCAAGTCGACGCCGGGGGAGTGACCTCCCCGGTCGGAGACCGCACGAAGGGCACGGCCCCCGTCAACGGGGCCGTGCCCTTCGTGCGTGCCGGGGCGGGAGAAACTCCATCGTCCGCGTCGTGACGGAATGTCACCTCCGCGACGCCGGGGAGCCGATGGAGTTTTCTTTCAGTTCAGGCATCGGGTCTTGAAACTTCTGTTCACCCTCGGGTTGACTGTCGTCCATGCGTACCCGCAGACGATCAACCCGACTCGCTGGCGTGCTGCTGCTGACGCCGCTGCTCGCGGCGACGAGCGTCATGGCTCCGACAGCTTCGACGGCCGGCGCGGCGGCACCCCCGGCACCCGCCCCGCCGGCCGGCACCGCCGCCGAGGACGTGCCCCGCGCCTCCTCGTACGCCAGCGGTTCGGTCACCCTGGCGGCGGATCCGGCCGCGAGCGTCGCGACCACGGCGACCCCGGCGGGCGTCGAACCGGCCGGTGGTCTGGAGACCACGAAGACCACCCGCCCGGTCGCGCCGGGGCTCGACCTCACCTCCTTCGACCGGTACGACGCCGCCGGTTGGCTGCGGGCGGACGCCCTCACCGCTGACCTGCGCGGCGGCATCACCGTGGACTACGTCAACTCGGGCGCGGTCAGCCGGGCCGCACCGCTGCGTGGCGCGGTGGACGCCGCACGGGCCGTCGCCGCCGTCAACGGCGACTTCTTCGACATCAACAACTCCGGCGCCGCCCAGGGCGTCGGCATCCGCGACGGGGAACTCGTCCAGTCCGCGGTCGACGGGCACCGCAACGCGGCGGCCATCACCGGCGACGGGCTGGGCCGGGTCGTCGAGGTGAACTTCGACGGCACCGCCGCCCTGCCCGCCGGGCCGGTGCCGCTGACCCAGTTCAACAACATGGTCCAGGCCAACGGCGTCGGCGTGTTCACGTCGCTCTGGGGCACGTACACCCGGGAGCGCGCGGTCGCCGGCGCCGGCCGCGTCACCGAGGTCACCGTGGTCGGCGGTCGCGTGGCCGGGGTGGCCACCGGCGCCGGCAGCGGGCCGATCCCGGCCGGCACCACCGTCCTGCTCGGCCGCGACGCCGGCGCGGACGCCCTCGCCGGCCTGCGCACCGGCGACCCGGTCGACGTCACGTACCGCCCGAAGCCCGCCGACGGCGGTACCGTGCGCGCCGCGGTCGGCGGCGGCAACGTGCTGGTCCGCGACGGGGCGGTGCAGAGCATCGCCGACACCTCCCTGGCCCCGCGCACCGCGGTCGGCTTCTCCGCCGACGGCCGACGCATGATCATGCTCACGGTGGACGGGCGGCAGCTCGACAGCCGGGGCGTCACCCAGACCGAGATGGGCCGGATGATGGCCGAACTCGGCGCCCACCACGCGCTGAACCTCGACGGCGGCGGATCGTCCACGCTGCTCGCCCGCGAGCCGGGCGCGGCGGCGGTGCAGGTGGAGAACAGCCCGTCCGACGGCACCGAGCGGGCGGTGCCCAACGGCCTCGCCCTGTACGCCCCGAAGGGCAGCGGCCGGCTCACCGGCTACTGGCTGGAGACGGCCAGCGACCCCACCACCGCGCCGGGCGTCTCTCCGGTGCGCGGTGGCCGCCCCGACCGGGTGTTTCCCGGGCTGACCCGTCGGCTCACCGCGGCCGGCCACGACGAGACGTACGGCCCGGCGGCCGGCGCGCCGACGTGGCGGGCCACCCCGGCGGTGCGCGGCCTGGTGTCCCGCTCCGGCGTCTTCCGGGCCGGGCTGCCCGGCGGCACCACCGTCACCGCTTCGCGAGGCTCCGCGCGGGGCGCCATCGACCTCACCGTGCTCGGCCCGCTGGCCCGCCTCGACTCCACGGTGGACCGGGTCGGGCTTTCCGCCGCCGACGGGACCGGTCTGTTCGGTGTGGTCGGCTACGACGCCGAGGGCAACACCGCGCCGATCGAGCCGGCCGACCTGAGGCTGGACTACGACCGGGACCTGCTCCGGATCACCCCCACCGAGGACGGCAACCTGTCCGTCACCGCCCTGCGGGACAACGGGTCCACGCTCGTCACCGTCCACGTCGGAGCCCACCGCACGGTCGTACCGGTGACCGTCGGGCTGACCGACGTGCCGGTGGCCGGCTTCGACGACGCCGCCTCTTGGACGTTCAGCCAGGCCCGCGCCGACGGGGCCGTCACGCCGGTGCCGGGCCGCACCGGCACCGGCCTGCGGATGACGTACGACTTCAGCCAGTCGACCGGCACCCGGGCCGCGTACGCGAACCCGCCGGCCTGGATTCCGGTACCCGGTCAGCCGCAGGCCTTCGGGATGTGGATCCACGGCAACGGCACCGGGGAGTGGCCGAGCCTGCACCTGCACGACGCCCAGGACACCCAGCACGTGCTGCGCGGCCCGCTGGTCGACTGGACCGGCTGGCGGTACGTCGAGTTCACCGTCCCGTCCGGCGTGCAGTACCCGGTGCGGGTCCGCCGGTTCTACGTCGCCGAGACCCGTGCCGACGCGCAGTACCGCAGCGAGGTGGTCATCGACGACCTGGTGGCCAAGGTGCCGCCCACGGTCGACGTGCCGGCCGAGGTGCCGCGTACCGACCGGGTGGTGCTGCGCGACGGCACCGTGGACGGCGCGCCGTGGCGGTTCGCGGTGCTGTCCGACGCGCAGTTCGTCGCCGCCGACCCGGACAGCGACCTGGTCGCCCAGGCCCGCCGTACGCTGCGCGAGGTCCGGGCCGCGAAGCCGGACTTCCTGGTGATCGGCGGCGACCTGGTGGACACCGCCTACCCGGCGGACTTCGCGCTGGCCAAGCGGATCCTGGACGAGGAGCTGGGCGGGGAGATCCCGTACCACTACGTCCCCGGCAACCACGAGATCATGGGCGCCCCGATCGACAACTTCCGGGCCGTCTTCGGCGCCACCCGGCGGGTCTTCGACCACCGGGGCACCCGCTTCGTCACCCTCGACTCATCCACCGGGACGCTGCGCGGCGGCGGCTTCGACCAGGTCCGGATGCTGCGGGAGGCGCTCGACTCCGCCGCCGGGGACGACCGGGTCGGTTCCGTGGTCGTGGTGCACCACCACCCGCCGCGCGACCCGGGGGCGGCCAAGGCCAGCCAGCTCGGCGACCGGAAGGAGGCGGCGCTGCTGGAGCAGTGGCTGGCCGACTTCCAGCACCGCACCGGCAAGGGGGCGATGTTCGTCGGCGGGCACGTCGGCACGTTCCACGCCGACCGGATCGACGGTGTCCCGTACGTCGTCAACGGCAACTCCGGCAAGGGCCCGTCCAGCCCCGCCGACCAGGGCGGCTTCACCGGCTGGACCGAGTTCGGGGTGGACCCGGTCACCCCGGCCGAGGCCGACCGGGCCCGGCGGAACCCGCTGACCGAGGGCCCACGGTGGGTGACCGCCGAGTTCCACCCGCACGTCGACGCCCTGACGCTGGACGTGCCGGCCACCGTCGCGGTCGGCGCGCCGGTGCCGGTCACCGCGACGGTGACCCAGCCGGGCGGGCGTACGGTGCCGGTGGCCGCCCCGGTGAGCGCGGACTGGTCCGCCTCGTCGAACCTGCACGTCGGCTCGGTCCTCGGGCTGCGACCGTGGCACGTGGCCCGCTTCGACCCGGCCACCGGCCGGCTCACCGCCCTGCGCCCCGGCGCCACGGTGCGGCTCGCGGTCGACGTCAACGGCGTACGCGCCGAGGCGGTCCGCACCCTCACCCGCTGAGGGGTAAGGAAGGGCCCCTTGTTAACGCCTGGTGCGGGTAAAGGGGCCCTTCCTAACGGGCGGGCGACGGGCGCGGCGGCGGGCGGACGAATGCTCGGCCTCCCGGCGGGAATGCGGACGCAGGGGCGTACGTTGTCGATGCCGGACCCGCTGTGCGGCCCGACTGCCGGGCCGGCGTACGCCCATGGCACACTGGTCAATCGGCCACCGGTTCCGGTTCACGCCCGACAACCGTCGCGCACCAGGCGACGGGGGCGACCCGGCGACCACCCACGAAAGGACCGAGGCGACATGAAGCCCAACATCCACCCGGAGTACGTGACCACCGACGTCACCTGCTCCTGCGGCAACACCTTCACGACCCGCAGCACCGCCAAGGGCGGCTCGATCCACGTCGAGACCTGCAGCGCCTGCCACCCCTTCTACACCGGCAAGCAGCGCGTCCTGGACACCGCCGGCCGGGTCGCCAAGTTCCAGCAGAAGTACGCCAAGGTTCAGGCCAAGAAGGCCAAGTAACTCCTCGTTCGGCGCCCGCGTCCGGTTTCGCACCGGACGCGGGCGCCGTCCGCGTTCTGCCCCCGGCCGGCCCGGTGCCCGCCGGGCCGCGGCCCGTCCGCCCGTCCCGCGCCGTCGAAGGAGCCCCGCAGCATGAGCAGCGAGCGTCTGTCCGCCCTCCTCGACGAGTACGCCGAGTTGGAGAAGCGGCTGGCGGACCCGGCGATCCACGCCGACCAGAACACCGCCCGCCGGGTCGGTCGGCGGTACGCCGAACTGGTGCCCCTGTTCAAGGCGGCCGGCGAGCTGGAACAGGCCCGCGCCGACCTGGCCGCGGCCCGGGAACTGGTGGCCGAGGACCCGTCGTTCGCCGCCGAGGCGGAGTCGATCGCGGTGTCCCTGCCGGCGCTGGAGGAGCGGCTGGCCGAGCTGCTCATCCCGCGGGACCCGCACGACGCCAAGGACGTCATCGTCGAGATCAAGGCCGGTGAGGGCGGCGAGGAGTCCGCCCTGTTCGCCGGCGACCTGCTGCGCATGTACACCCGGTACGCGGAACGCCGCGGCTGGCTCACCGAGGTGATCGACGCGCAGGACTCCGACCTCGGCGGGGTCAAGGACGTCTCCCTGGCGATCAAGACCAAGGGCGTGCCGGAGGGCGGCAACGGGGTGTGGTCCCGGCTCAAGTGGGAGGGCGGCGTGCACCGGGTGCAGCGCGTCCCGGTCACCGAGTCGCAGGGACGCATCCACACCAGTGCCGCCGGCGTGCTGGTGCTGCCCGAGGCGGAGGACGTCGACGTCACCATCGACCCGAACGAGCTGCGGATCGACGTGTTCCGCTCGTCCGGGCCGGGTGGGCAGTCGGTGAACACCACCGACTCGGCGGTGCGGATCACCCATGTGCCGACCGGCATCGTGGTGTCCTGCCAGAACGAGAAGTCCCAGCTCCAGAACCGGGAGCAGGCGATGCGGATCCTGCGGGCCCGGCTGCTGGCGGCGGCGCAGGAGGAGGCCGACGCGGCCGCCTCGGACGCCCGCAAGGCACAGGTGCGTACGGTGGACCGTTCGGAGCGGATCCGCACCTACAACTTCCCGCAGAACCGGATCACCGACCACCGGATCGGCTACACCGCGTACAACCTCGATCTTGCCCTGGGCGGTGACCTGGACGGCGTGCTGGACGCCCTCGCCGAGGCCGACCGCGCGGCCCGGCTGAGCGGCGCCCCCGACCTGACCCGCCGCTGACGGCTGCCCGTCAGGAGGCGCGGGGGCGGGTCTTGGCGCGGAGCATCTCCCGGTCGGCCGCCTCGAAGGCGATGCCGAGCGCGTCACGCAGGTCCGGACCGCCGCCGCCGACCTCGGCGAAGCCGATGCTCACCCCGACCGGGGTGCCGGGGACCAGCGACTCCCAGTCCTCGGTGCGGATCGCCGCGTCGATCCGGCGGGCCACCTCGCCCGCCTCGATCATGCCGGCGTCGGAGAGGACCACCACGAACTCGTCCCCGCCGTAGCGGGCGACGAAGTCGCCGCGCCGCATCACCCGGTTGATCACTCCGGCCACGCGTTGCAGGACCAGGTCGCCGGAGTGGTGCCCGTGCCGGGTGTTCACCGCCTTGAAGCCGTCCAGGTCGCAGACGCCGATCACCACCCGCTCGCCCCGGGCCACCACGGCGGCGATGTAGCGCTCCAGCCGGCGCCGGTTGGGCAGGCCGGTGAGGGGGTCGGTCAGCGCCTCGCCCTCGAACCGGACCGCCTCGCGGCGCATCTCCTCGTGGTCGATCCGGGCCGCGATGCCGTCGATGTAGACGTCCCGGAGCCGGTCGTTGCGCTGCGCCGCCAGCCGGAACGCCAGCCGGTCGACGCGGTGGGCCGCCGCGTGGTCGCCGGCCCGGGCGAGGGCGACGCTGCGCAGCCGGGCCGGCTCGGCCGCGCCGAGCGTCTCCTGGGACACCTGCACGGTGTCCAGCCGGGTGACCGCCTCGATCGGCCGTCCCTCGGCGATGGCCAGGCACACCTGACCGAGCTGGCGCATGTCCCGGGCGCGGACGCTGTCGCCGCCGTGCGAGAGCAGCCGGGCCGGTGCGGCGTCCGTGCCGACCTCCAGGCGGTCGCCGAGGGCGACCCGGCGGGCGGCGGCGTAGCCGTACGCGGCGAGGCTGCTCGGTCGCATCCGGGCGGTGCGTCCGGTGGTCAGGAACCGGTCGAGGTCGGAGGCGACGTCGCGCAGCACCCGCAGGCAGCCATCGGTGTCGCCGGCGTGGTCCAGCGCGACGGCGTTGCGCAGCCGGATGCCGGGCGCGGCGAAGGTCTCCTCCGGGATGTCGGCGGCCAGGCCCAGCTGCCGGGCGCGTTCGATGGCGCCGAGGGCATAGCCGTGGAAGCCCAGGTAGGAGTAGGCCATCGCCAGGTCGTGCCAGCCCCACGCGGTGTCCCGGTCCGGGTCCTCCACGGCGCCGAGCGCGCGGGCGGCCCGCACCAGGTGGGTGACGCACCGGTCCAGGGCGCCCTGGTGGTGCGCGGCGAGCGCGGCGAGCGCGTTGAGGTGGCCGTGCAGGTAGGGCTCGGCGAGGTCACGGACCGCCGCCGACGCGTCCTCGATGGCCCGGGTGTACTCCGCCGTGCGGCCCAGGTTGAGCAGGGCGCACAGGCGCTGCACCAGCGCGTCGGCCCGGGCGTACGGGTCGGTGGTGGTGCGCAGGACGGTGTCCAGGATCGCGGACGCCTCGGCGGAGCGGCTGGACTCCTGGAGGTCCCGCGCCCGGATGAGGGCGTCAACCTGGTCGGTGACCCGGTCGAGCCAGCCCACCCGTTACCTCCTGTCGGTGTGCGCCCGACCGCATCCACTCGTGCTGTGCGTGGCGACGCTTGCATGATTATGGCGTGACCACCGTGCCGCAACACCCGTCCGAAGGGACGAGACGCGAAAAAGCCTCCATGTCGGTGACCCGGGCGGCCCGGGTGCTCGCCGCCGCCGGAGTCGAGGCGGCCCGGGTCGAGGCGGAGTTGCTGGCCGCGTACGTGCTGGGGGTGTCCCGGGGGCGGCTGGCCCTGGCCGACGGCCTCACCGACGGGCAGCGCGAACGGTTCGACGCGCTCGTCGCGCGCCGGGCGGGACGCGAGCCGTTGCAGCACCTCACCGGCAGTGCCGGGTTCCGGCACCTGGACCTGGCGGTCGGGCCGGGCGTCTTCGTCCCGCGACCGGAGACCGAACTGCTCGTCGGCTGGGGGATCACCCGGGCGGCCGGGACGGCGGAGCCGCTGGTGGTCGACCTGTGCAGCGGTTCCGGGGCGATCGCCCTGGCGGTGGCGCAGGAGGTGCCGGACGCCCGGGTGGTCGCGGTGGAGCGGTCGCCGGCCGCGCTGCGGTGGCTGCGGCGCAACGCGGCGGCCCGGGCGGCGGCGGGGGACCGACCGATCGAGGTGGTGGCGGCGGACGCCACCGCGCCGGACCTGCTCGCCGACCTGGCCGGTCGGGTCGACGTGCTGCTGTGCAACCCGCCGTACGTGCCGGACGCCGTGGCCGTACCCCCGGAGGTGGCCGGTCACGACCCGGCCGACGCGGTCTTCGGCGGCGCGGACGGCCTGGCGGTGATCCGGCCGGTGCTCGCGCGGGCGGCGGAGCTGCTGCGCCCCGGCGGAGCGCTGGGCGTCGAGCACGACGACACGCACGGCGCGGCGGTGCCCGCGCTGCTCGCGGCCGACGGCCGGTACGTCGAGGTCACCGCCCATCCGGACCTGGCCGGGCGGCCCCGGTTCGCCACCGCGTGCCGCCGCGACGACGGCCGGCACGCCATGGACGGCGCGGCGTGGCAGACTGGCTCCTCGTGATGCTCTACGACTGTCGGTCGCCGGCCGACCGGGACCGCGGCATCGCCGCGGCCATCGAGGCGGTCCGCAACGGCGAGCTGGTGGTCCTGCCGACGGACACGGTCTACGGAATCGGCGCGGACGCGTTCACGCCCTACGCGGTCAAGGCGCTGCTCGACGCCAAGGGGGGCCGGGCGGCCCCGCCGCCGGTGCTGATCGGTTCCCGGCACACGCTCGACGGCCTGGTGTTCACTCTGCCCCGGTCGGCGCGGGACCTGGTCGAGGCGTTCTGGCCGGGCGCGCTGACCATCATCGTCGAGCACTCGCCCAGCCTGCGCTGGGACCTGGGGGACACCAACGGCACGGTGGCGGTACGCATGCCGCTGCACCCGGTGGCGCTGGAGGTGCTGCGGGAGACCGGGCCGATGGCGGTCGCCTCGGCCAACAAGGTCGGTCAGGCGGCGGCGGTCACCGCCGAGGAGGCCCGCGACCAGTTGGCCTACTCGGTGCGGGCGTACCTGGAGGCCGGCCCGGCCGCCGATCCGGTGCCGAGCACGATCGTGGACCTGACCGGCGAGGTGCCGCAGTTGCTGCGGCCCGGCGCGATCCCGATCGAGAAGCTGCGTGACGTGGTGCCGGACATCGTCGACGCCAGGGCGGCCTGAGTGCCTCCGTTCACGGTCCTGCACGTGTGCATGGGCAACATCTGCCGGTCCCCGATGGCCGAGCGGTTGCTCGCCCTGGCCGTGCGGGAGCGGCTGGCCCGGCGGGACGCCGACCCGGACCGCGTCGACGAGCTGGTGCACAGCCACAGCGCCGGCACCGGCGGGTGGCACGCCGGTGAGGAGATGAACCCGCCGGCCGCCCGCCAGGTCACCACCCGGGGCGGCAGCGTGGCCGGCTTCGCCGCCCGCAAGCTCCGCTCGGACCACATCGACGCCGCCGACCTGGTGCTCACCGCGACCGCCGACCAGCAGGAGTACGTGGTGGCGCTGCGCCCGGACGCGGCGTCGCGCACCTTCGTGCTGGGGGAGTTCGGCCGGCTGCTGGGCGCCGTCGACGCGGCCGGCCTGCCACCGGCCGCGGCCACTCCGGAGGCGGTGTACGCCCGGGGAGTCGCCCTGGTGGAGGCGGCACACGCGGCCCGGCCGGGCACGTCGCCGCTGCCGACCGACGACCTGGACGACCCGTGGGGACGGGGCGACCAGTGCTTCAGCCGGGTGGCCGACGAGATCGAGGAGACCGTCCACCCGCTGGCGACCGCGCTGCTCCCGTAATCTGCCCGGTTCACCCCGTAGGTGCGAGTTTCCTGCGGGTTTGGGGGAAAGTCGCGGCAAAGGATGGCCTTCGGGCCATTCTGAACGGGTCCTGAAGGCTCCTGCGGGGAGATCTGATGACCCGGGCACTCGAGAAACTCATGACCGTGCTGATCGCCGGCGTACTCGCCGGTCTGGTGCTCGCGGCGGCGGCCCTCCCGGCCGCGCTGGTGTTCGGGATCGGGTTCTCGACGTTCGCCGCGCCCTACGCCGAACTGCCGAACTCGCTGCGTACGCCGCCGACGGCCCAGCGGTCCAACCTGTACGCCAACGACGGCACCACCCTGATCACCTCCTTCTACCAGGAGGACCGGGTGGACGTCGGCCTGGCCGAGGTGACGCCGGTGATGCAGCAGGCGATCATCGCCGCCGAGGACGCCCGGTTCCGCGAGCACAGCGGGGTGGACGTGCGCGGCGTCATCCGCGCCTTCACCGTCAACCAGCGCGACGGCGCGACCCGACAGGGTGCCTCCACGCTGACCATGCAGTACGTACGCAACGTGCTCAGCAGCGATCCCCGGCTCACCGAGCGGCAGCGGCGCGCGGCCACCGAGATCTCCAAGGCGCGCAAGCTCCAGGAGATGCGGTACGCCCTGGCCGTGGAGCGGGAGCTGAGCAAGGACGAGATCCTGACCCGTTACCTCAACATCGCCTACTTCGGCGCCGGGGCGTACGGGGTGGCGGCGGCGAGCAAGCGGTACTTCTCCAAGGCCCCGGCGGACCTCACGCTGGCCGAGGCGACGCTGCTGGCCGGGCTGGTGCGCTCACCGGACACCGACGACCCGATCAACGGGGACGCGGACAGTGCCCTGCGCCGCCGTGGGTACGTGCTGGACCGGATGGTCGAGCTGGGGCAGCTCCCGGCCGAGCAGGCCGACCTGGCCCGGGTCGAACCGTTGAACCTGCGCCCCAGCGAGACGCCGAACGACTGCACGGCGGTGCCGGAGGGGCACAACGACTGGGGCTTCTTCTGCGACTGGTTCACCCGCTGGTGGAACACCCAGCCGGCATTCGGCGCGACGGTCGACGAGCGCCAGCTCAGCCTGCGCCGGGGCGGTTACTCGATCGTCTCCTCGCTGGACCCGGCGGTGCAGCGGGCCACCACCGAGCAGGTCCGGCGGGTCTACGGCCCCGACGACCGGTACGCCGCCCCGACCGCGGTCGTCCAGCCGGGCACCGGACGGGTGCTGGCGATGGCGGTGAACCGGAACTACGGCGTGGCGGGGAACCCGGTCGGTCAGAAGAACCACCCGAACACCGTCAACCAGCTGGTCGCCGGGGGCGGCGCGATCACCGGCTACCAGGCCGGTTCGACCTTCAAGCTCTTCACCATGCTGGCCGCGCTGGAGTCGGGGCTGCCGCTGCGGACGGAGTTCGACGCGCCGGACCGGATCCTCACCCGCTACCCGGTCGACGGACCGACGAGTTGCGACGGCTACTGGTGCCCCCGCAACGCCAGCTCGTCGGTCGACGGCCGGCACTCCATGTGGACCGCGTTCGGGTTGTCGGTGAACACCTACTTCGCGTGGCTGACCGAGCGGGTCGGCGCGGACCGGGTGGTGGAGATGGCCGAGCGGCTGGGCATCGTGTTCCGGTCCGACGACGACGCCCGGCTGGCCCGGCACGGCGCCGCCAACTGGGGACCGTTCACCCTCGGGGTCTCGGCCACCACCCCGCTGGACGTGGCCAACGCGTACGCCACCGTCGCGGCGGAGGGCACCTGGTGCGCGCCGCGCCCGGTGATCTCGGTCACCGACGCCGCCGGTCGTCCGGTGGACGCGGCGGCGCCGGACTGCCGTCAGGTGGTCGACCCGGACGTGGCGCGGGCGGCGGCGGACGCGGCGCGCTGCCCGGTCGGCGACCAGTCGATGTACCGGCAGTGTGCCGGGGGCACCGCGACCCGGCTGCACGGCCAGCTCGGCCGGCCGGTGGCCGGCAAGACCGGCAGCTCGGAGCGGTTCGAGACGGAGACCGTGGTCGCCTTCACGCCGCAGTTGGCGGTCGCCACCATGGCCGCCAACCCGGACGACCCACGGGATGCGGTGGGCCGGGCGGCGCAGACCCGGATGGTCACCGCGGTCGGGGAGGTGCTCGGCTTCGCGCTGCGCGACCAGCCGGTCCAGGACTTCGTGCCGCCCAGCGAGGCGACCGCCTTCGGGGTCACCGGAGCCCGCGCCGGCAACTAGAACGGACGGGAGCCGCGAGCCGCGAGCCGCGGCGCTCAGCGGCGGGACGTGACGCCGAGCCGGTCGGTCTGCTCGGCGCCCCGGGCGATGTTGCGGGCCATCCCGCCGAAGACCACCGCGTGGAAGGGTGCCACCGCGCCCCAGTACGCGTGCCCGGCCAGCCCGCGCGGCAGGAACACCGCCCGCTGCTGGTAGCGGCTGCCACCGCCGTCGGTCGGGATCGCGCGCATCTCCAGCCAGGCCCGGCCGGGCAGCCGCATCTCCGCGCGCAGCCGCAGCAGCTCGCCGGGGACGATCTCCTCCACCCGCCAGAAGTCCAGCGCCTCACCGACCTGGAGGTGGTGCGGGTCGCGCCGGCCCCGGCGCAGTCCCACGCCGCCGACCAGCCGGTCCAGCCACCCGCGGATCGACCAGGCGAGCGGGAACGAATACCAGCCGTGCTCCCCGCCGACCCCCTCGATCACCCGCCACAGGGCGTCCGGCGGCGCGGCCACGTCCCGCTCGCGGACGTCGGTGTACGCGGTGCCGCCGGACCACTCCGGGTCGCTGGGCAGCGGCTCGGCCGGTGCGTCCGGCCCGCTCGCGTTCGACCAGCGGGTCTCCACCTCGGCGTCGCGTACCTTCGCCAGGGCCAGGGCGACCGCCTGGTCGAAGCCGGTCAGCCCGCCCGGCGGGTCCGGGACGTACCGGGCGATGTCGTGCTCGTGCGCGATCGCCTCGTGGATCAGGCTCTCCACCAGCGGGCGGGCGATGGCGTTCGGCACCGGGGTGATCAGCCCGACCCAGTGCGAGGAGAGCGACGGGGTCAACGGCCGGACCGGCACGATGATCCGGCGGCGCAGTCCGGCCACCGCCGCGTAGCGCTGCATCATGTCGAGGAAGGTGAGCACGTCCGGGCCGCCGATGTCGAACGCCCGGTTGACCTCGGCCGGCAGGTGCGCGCAGCCGGCCAGGTAGCGCAGCACGTCGCGGACCGCGATCGGCTGGATCCGGTTGCGTACC
This sequence comes from Micromonospora endolithica, assembly GCF_003626595.1. Classification (GTDB taxonomy): domain Bacteria; phylum Actinomycetota; class Actinomycetes; order Mycobacteriales; family Micromonosporaceae; genus Micromonospora; species Micromonospora endolithica. The sequence goes on from NZ_RBAK01000010.1 coordinate 40,512, forward strand.
CAGCGCGGGGTGATCATCGCCGGCAGCCGCTCGGTGAGGTAGCGGAGCATCTCGAACGACGCCGAGCCGGATCCGATGATCACCGCGGCCCGCAGCACCGCCGTGGGCACGTCGCCGGCCAGCAGGATCCGCCCCACCTCGGCCCGGGACCGCAGGTGCGGGGAGGGGACCTCCCCGTCGTCGGTCGGCTCCGGCCCGCCCAGATAGACGATCCGGCGTACGCCGGCGGCCCGCGCCGCGGCCGCGAAGTTGGTGGCGGCCTCGCGGTCGGCGGCCTCGAAGCCCGCCTGCCCGAGCGAGTGCACCAGGTAGTAGGCGACGTCCACGCCCTGGAACGCGGCCGGCAGCGTCTCCGGCCGGCGCAGGTCGCCCTCGACGATCTCGGTCCGTGCCGCCCAGGGCACGTCCCGCAGTCGACCCGCCTTGCGGGCCAGGCAGCGCACCGTGTGGCCCTCGGCCAGCAGGCGGGGCGCGAGCCGGCCGCCGATGTATCCCGTCGCTCCGGTCACCAGGCATCTCACGGTCTCCAGTGTGCGGCCCCCTAGACTCTGGCGCTGTGAACACCGACCAAACGACGGCCGGCGAGGACCGGCGCTGGCGGCTGCGGCACCTGCCGGTGCTGCTCGCGGCCACCGGCGGCCTGGCCGCGGCCGCGGCGCTGGTGGGCGCGCTCGCGCAGGGCGCGGACGCGGCGCTCGGGGCGGCGCTCGGTGTCGGCGTCACCGCGGCCAGCTACACGCTCAGCACGGTGGTGCTGGCCTGGGCCGACGGTGTCAACCCGCAACTGGTGCTCCCGTTCGGCCTGGCCCTGTACGCGGCCAAGTTCACCCTGCTGGGCGTGGTGATGGTCGGGGTGGCGTCGACCGGCTGGGCCGGGCTGATCCCGCTCTGCCTGGGCATCGCCGCCGGGGTGGTGGTCTGGACCGGCGTGCACATCTGGTGGATCACCACGGTGCACGCCCGCCGGTCGCGCTGACCGCCGCCGGCCCCGCCCTGGCCGGCGTTGACCGTCCACGGTGCCGTCCCACAGGTCGGACGGCGCGCAAATGTGTCCGGCACCGGTCATTTTTTTGCTGGCGGAAGGGGAGTAGCGTGCCCACAGACGACGGTGCCCACGAGATGCCCACACAACGACGGTTGTGCGGGGGGTGAGGCACAGCCTCGTCTCCCCGGCTGATATCGTTCGCCCCGTCATGGCTGGTGACCAAACCCCCCGACCCAGCGGCGGCCCGGACGATGTTCCGCCCGGTGCCGGCCAGGGTTGGACCGCGCTCTCCTACCTGATCGCGGGCATGCTCGTCTGGGGTTTCATCGGCTGGCTGGTTGACGGGTGGCTGGACACCGGTGGCGTCGCCACCGGGATCGGCGTCGTGGTCGGCATGGCCGGGGGCATCGTCCTGGTCGTCCGGAAACTCGGCACGCCTACTTAGGAAGGGACGCGGTGTTCGGACAGGCGAACGTCCTGGCACAGGGCGAGGCAGCATTCCCTCCCAGCGTGGAGGATTTCTACCTGCCCAGCATCGTGCCGTGGGGTGCGGAGAACTCGTACTGGTTCACCAAGATCACGGCGATGGTCTGGCTGGCCGTCGGTCTGTTGATCATCTTCTTCCTGGTGACCTACCGGAAGCCGCAGCTGGTCCCGACGAAGAAGCAGTGGCTCGCCGAGTCGATCTACGGCTTCGTCCGGAACAACATCGCGGTCGACATGATCGGGCACCGTGGGGTGGCGTTCGCGCCGTACTTCACCACGCTGTTCTGCTTCATCCTGCTGACCAACTTCTTCGCGATCGTGCCCGGTCTGCAGATCTCGCCGAACTCGCACATCGCCTTCCCGGCCTTCCTCGCCGTGATCAGCTACGTGATGTTCATCTGGGTGGGCATCCGGCACCACGGCGCGGGCAAGTTCTTCAAGAACTCGCTGATCCCGCCGGCGCCCTGGTACATCCTGCCGCTGCTGATCCCGATCGAGCTCTTCTCGACCTTCATCGTCCGGCCGTTCTCGCTGGCCGTCCGTCTCTTCGCCAACATGTTCGCCGGCCACATGCTGCTGCTGGTGTTCACGCTCGGCGGCTTCGCGATGCTGAACGCCAACGTCTGGCTCGCGCCGGTCTCGCTGCTCTCCTGGCTGATGACCGTCGCGCTCACCTTCCTCGAGTTCCTGGTGATCTGCCTCCAGGCCTACGTCTTCACGGTTCTGACCGCGAGCTACGTCCAGGGCGCGCTCGCCGACGAACACTGATCCACCGGGTCGGCGCTCGCGAGCGCTGTTCCACCCGGATCGGCGCTCGCGAGCGAGCAATGATCCACCTCGCACCACCAGTTGTCGTCCCGCGTGACCGTCACGCGTGATAACCAGGAGGAACCCACTAATGGACATCTACGCCGCGGTAGAGGGCAGCACCGCCGCCATCGGCTACGGTCTCGCGGCCATCGGCCCGGGCATCGGTGTCGGCCTGGTCTTCGCCGCCTACATCCAGTCGACCGCCCGCCAGCCGGAGTCGTCGCGGATGACCCTGCCGTACGTCTGGATCGGCTTCGCCGTGATCGAGGCGCTCGCGCTGCTGGGCATCGCCTTCGGCTTCATCTGGTCCGGCGCCTGATCCCCCTCTGACCGGGAGGTCTCTCATGTTCTTCCTCGCCGCAGAGGGTGGTGAGACGAGCCACAACCCGATCGTTCCTGTCTGGCAGGAGCTTGTGGTCGGTGGCGTCGCCTTCGCCGTTCTCTGCTTCGTGCTGATGAAGTTCGTCTTCCCCCGGATGGAGCAGACGTTCCAGGCTCGGGTCGACGCGATCGAGGGTGGCATCAAGCGTGCCGAGGCCGCCCAGGCCGAGGCGAACCAGCTGCTCGAGCAGTACCGGGCGCAGCTCGCCGAGGCGCGTACCGACGCCGCCAAGATCCGGGACGACGCCCGGGCCGACGCCGAGGGCATCCGGCAGGACGTCCTCGCCAAGGCGCGGGAGGAGTCCGACCGGATCATCGCGGCCGGCAAGGAGCAGCTCGCCGCCGAGCGGGCCACCATCGTGCGCGAGCTGCGCACCGAGGTCGGCACGATCGCGGTGGACCTGGCCAGCAAGATCGTCGGTGAGTCGCTGGCCGACGAGGCGCGCCGCAAGGGCACCGTCGACCGGTTCCTGAGCAACCTCGAGAGCACGGGGGCCCGCTGATGCAGGCCGCCAGCCGGGAGTCGTACAAGGTCGCGGCCGAGCGCCTCGACGCGTACGTCCGCGGCGCGGAGCCGTCGGCGGTGACCTCCACCGCCGACGACATCCTCTCCGTCGCCGCGCTGCTGCGGCGCGAGCCGCGGCTGCGCCGGGCGCTGTCCGACCCGGCCCGTTCCGGCGAGGACCGTGCCGGTCTGCTCAACGGGGTCTTCGGCGGCAAGATCAGTGCCGAGGCGCTCGACCTGCTCGCCGCGCTCGTCGCCGGCCGTTGGTCGGCGCCGTCGGAACTCCTCGACGGCGCCGAGCGACTGGGCGTCGAGGCGCTCCTGGCGAGCGCCGACTCCGCCGGTGAGCTGGGCGAGGTCGAGGACGAGCTGTTCCGCTTCGGCCAGGTCGTCTCCGGCTCGCCGGAGCTGTCCAACGCGCTCGCCGACCCGGCGGTCCCGGCGGAGCGGCGGGCGACCCTGGTCGACCAGTTGCTCGCCGGCAAGGCCCGACCGATCACCGGCTATCTCGTCGGGGTCGCGCTCGCCGGGTTCGGGGGACGCCGGTTCACCGGGGCGCTCACCCGGCTGGTCGAGCTCGCCGCCGACCGGCGGGACCGGCAGGTCGCCTACGTGACCGTGGCCGCCCCGCTGAGTGACGACGAGGAGCGACGCCTCGGTGCCCGCCTCTCCGCGATGTACGGTCGGGAGGTCTCCGTCAGGCAGACGGTCGACCCCGAGGTGCTCGGCGGGGTGAGCGTGCGGGTCGGCTCCGACCTGTACGACGGCACCGTCCTGCGCCGCCTCAACGAGACCCGCAACGCGCTCGTGAAGCGCTGACCGGCTGCACCGCTCAGCGCCCCAGATAGACGCCATTCGGACCGGTCGGTACTAGGTATCCCGGGCCCCTGAATTTTAAGGAAGCAGAGGATGGCCGAGCTGACCATCTCGACGGAGGAGATCCGCGGCGCCCTGGAGCGCTACGTCTCCTCCTACTCGTCCGACGTCTCCCGCGAGGAGGTCGGGACCGTCTCCGACACCGGCGACGGGATCGCGCACGTCGAGGGCCTGCCCTCGACCATGACCAACGAGCTCCTCGAGTTCGAGGACGGCACGCTCGGCGTGGCGCTGAACCTCGACGTGCGGGAGATCGGTGTCGTCGTCCTCGGTGACTCCGCCAAGCTGGAGGAGGGGCAGCGCGTCAAGCGCACCGGCCGGGTGCTCTCGGTGCCGGTCGGCGACGCCTTCCTCGGCCGCGTGGTGGACGCGCTCGGCCAGCCGATCGACGGGCTCGGCGAGATCGCCAACGAGGGCTTCCGCGAGCTGGAGCTCCAGGCGCCCAACGTGATGGCCCGGCAGTCGGTCTTCGAGCCGCTGCAGACCGGCATCAAGGCCGTCGACGCGATGACCCCGATCGGTCGTGGCCAGCGTCAGCTGATCATCGGCGACCGGAAGACCGGCAAGACCACGGTCGCCCTGGACGCGGTGCTCAACCAGCGCGACAACTGGCGGTCCGGCGACCCGAAGAAGCAGGTCCGCTGCATCTACGTCGCCATCGGCCAGAAGGCCTCCACGATCGCCTCGATCAAGGGCGTCCTGGAGGAGGCGGGCGCGATGGAATACACCACCATCGTCGCCTCCCCGGCGTCCGACCCGGCCGGCTTCAAGTACCTCGCCCCCTACACCGGCTCGTCCATCGGGCAGCACTGGATGTACGGCGGCAAGCACGTCCTGATCATCTTCGACGACCTCAGCAAGCAGGCCGAGGCGTACCGCGCCGTGTCGCTGCTGCTGCGTCGCCCGCCGGGCCGTGAGGCGTACCCGGGTGACGTCTTCTACCTGCACTCCCGCCTGCTGGAGCGCTGCGCGAAGCTCTCCGACGAGCTGGGTGGCGGCTCGATGACCGGTCTGCCGATCATCGAGACGAAGGCCAACGACATCTCGGCCTTCATCCCGACCAACGTCATCTCGATCACCGACGGCCAGATCTTCCTGGAGACCGACCTGTTCAACCAGGGCGTCCGGCCGGCCATCAACGTCGGCACCTCGGTCTCCCGGGTCGGTGGCGCCGCGCAGGTGAAGCCGATGCGGAAGGTCGCCGGTTCGCTGCGGCTGAACCTGGCCCAGTACCGGGAGCTGGAGGCGTTCGCCGCCTTCGCCTCCGACCTGGACCGGGCCTCGCAGAACCAGCTCGCCCGTGGGTCCCGCCTGGTCGAGCTGCTCAAGCAGGCGAACTACTCGCCGTACCCGGTGCAGGAGCAGGTCGTCTCGGTCTGGGCCGGCGTCGAGGGCAAGCTCGACGACATCCCGGTCGGCGAGGTGCGGCGCTTCGAGTCGGAGTTCCTCCAGTACCTGCGGCACAAGCACGAGGGCACCCTCGCGGCGATCGCCGACAACAAGTGGGACGACGACATCATCGGCACGCTGGACTCGGCGATCAGCGAGTTCAAGAACGTCTTCCTGGGCAAGGAGGACGAGCGTCGGATCAACGAGGCCCCGGCCAAGCCGCTCGAGGGCGAGGAGAACCGCGAGACGGTGACCCGCTTCCGGGACGGTTCGACCGACCGGCCGGCAGAGTAGGGCTGACGCATGGCGGCCCAGGTACGCGTCCTTCGTCAGCGGATCCGCTCGGCGAAGGGGATGAAGAAGATCACCAAGGCGATGGAGCTCGTGGCGACGAGCCGCATCGCCAAGGCCCAGGCCCGGGTGGCGGCGTCGCTGCCGTACGCCCAGGCCATCACCGGTGTGCTCACGGCGCTGGCGTCCAACGCCCGGATCGACCACCCGCTGCTGACCCCGCGCGAGCGGGTGCAGCGGGCCGGCGTCCTGCTGATCAGCGCCGACCGCGGTCTGGCCGGCGGTTACAGCTCCAACGCGATCCGGACCGCCGAGTCGCTGGTCGCCCGGCTCAAGGCCGACGGCAAGGAGCCGGTGCTCTACGTCATCGGGCGCAAGGGCGTCACGTTCTACCGGTTCCGCAACCGGGAGATCGCGGCGAGCTGGACGGGCTTCTCCGAGCAGCCGACCTTCGCCGACGCCCGCGAGGTGGGTGAGACGCTGATCAAGGCGTTCACCGCCGGCGCGGACGACGTGGACGGCACCGCCGGGGCGGACGGCGTGCTGGGTGTGGACGAGTTGCACATCGTCTACACCGAGTTCAAGTCCCTGATGACCCAGAACCCGGTCACCAGGATCATCGGCCCGATGCAGGTCGAGGACCGCCCGCGGTCCGAGGGGCTGCTGCCGGCGTACGAGTTCGAGCCGGAGGCGGAGGCGCTGCTCGACGCGCTGCTGCCGAAGTACATCAACACGCGGATCTACGCGGCGTTGCTGGAGTCGGCGGCGAGTGAGTCGGCGGCCCGTCGGCGGGCGATGAAGAGCGCCACCGACAACGCCGAAGAGATGATCGAGAAGTACACGCGTGAGATGAACTCGGCCCGCCAGGCCGGGATCACCCAGGAGATCAGCGAGATCGTCGGCGGCGCGAACGCGCTGGCCGCGTCGGGAAGTGAAGTGTGATGACTGCACCAGTGGAGACCAAGATCGCCACGGGTCGCGTGGTCCGGGTCATCGGCCCGGTCGTCGACGCCGAGTTCCCGCGCGACGCCATGCCGGCCCTGTTCAACGCCCTCAAGGTGGACGTGAACCTGTCCGGCGGTGAGAAGACGCTGACCCTGGAGGTCGCCCAGCACCTGGGTGACAACATGGTCCGCGCCATCTCGATGCAGCCGACCGACGGCCTGGTACGCGGCGCCGAGGTGCGCGACACCGCCGGCCCGATCCGGGTGCCGGTGGGCGACACCGTCAAGGGGCACGTGTTCAACGCGATCGGCGAGTGCCTCAACCTGACCGAGGGCGAGACCCTCAACCCCGACGATCACTGGGGCATCCACCGCAAGGCCCCGGCCTTCGCGGACCTGGAGCCGAAGACCGAGATGCTGGAGACCGGCATCAAGGTCATCGACCTGCTCGCCCCGTACGTCAAGGGCGGCAAGATCGGCCTCTTCGGCGGGGCCGGCGTGGGCAAGACGGTGCTCATCCAGGAGATGATCACCCGGGTGGCCCGGAACTTCGGCGGTACCTCGGTCTTCGCCGGCGTGGGTGAGCGCACCCGTGAGGGCAACGACCTCATCGCCGAGATGACCGAGTCCGGCGTCATCGACAAGACCGCGCTGGTCTACGGCCAGATGGACGAGCCGCCGGGCACCCGGCTGCGCGTCGCCCTGTCCGCGCTGACCATGGCGGAGTACTTCCGGGACGTGAAGAAGCAGGAGGTGTTGCTCTTCATCGACAACATCTTCCGCTTCACCCAGGCCGGTTCGGAGGTCTCCACCCTGCTCGGCCGGATGCCGAGCGCCGTGGGTTACCAGCCGACCCTGGCCGACGAGATGGGCGAGCTCCAGGAGCGGATCACCTCCGTCCGGGGCCAGGCCATCACGTCGATGCAGGCGATCTACGTGCCGGCGGACGACTACACCGACCCCGCCCCGGCCACCACGTTCGCCCACCTGGACGCGACCACCAACCTGGAGCGGTCGATCTCCGACAAGGGCATCTACCCGGCGGTGGACCCGCTGGCGTCCTCGTCGCGGATCCTCGCCCCGGAGTTCGTCGGCGAGGAGCACTTCCAGGTCGCCACCGAGGTGAAGCGGATCCTGCAGCGCTACAAGGACCTGCAGGACATCATCGCCATCCTCGGTATCGAGGAGCTCTCCGAGGAAGACAAGATCACCGTGGCCCGGGCCCGGCGGATCGAGCGCTTCCTGTCGCAGAACACGTACGCCGCCGAGCAGTTCACCGGCGTACCGGGTTCGACCGTCTCGATCGCCGAGACGATCGAGGCGTTCAAGAAGATCAGCGAGGGCGAGTACGACCACTTCCCCGAGCAGGCGTTCTTCATGTGCGGCGGTCTCGAGGACCTGGAGCGCAAGGCCAAGGAACTGATGTCGGAGGGCTGAGCCCCAGCCCTGACCTGAAGGCCGCCCCGGTGCACGCCGGGGCGGCCTTTCGGCGTCCGGGGGGGCGGGGCCGTCCCGCCACCCGGTTTCGTGCTCGGCGATCATGCGGAACGCGAGGTACCGTCGATCCCGCGCTCCCCCGAGCGTGGATCCTGCAACCATTCGGCTGCGTGCGCCCGTCTCCTCTTCGTGGGCGTGACGAACAGGAGATGCTCGTGGTTAAGGCCGGCAAGGGCGGCGGGAAGCCGTCCGTGTGGTCTGGCGTGCCGAGGTGGGCCCGGGTCTGCACCGTCTTCGGCGCCGTCCTGACACTGCTCAGCGGCGTGGTCCTGATCGGTGCCGAGGTGCTGATGGCCCGCTACGAGGGGGCGGTGGGCAAGGCCGATCTCTTCGGCGACCAGGCGGCCGGCGCCAAGGAGCGCAAGAGCGACATCAAGGGCCCGCTCAACATCCTGCTGGTCGGCATCGACCCGCGTAAGCCGGAGACGCCGCCGCTTGCCGACTCGGTCATGGTGCTGCACGTGCCGGCGGGGCTGGACCGGGCATACCTGTTCTCCCTGCCGCGTGACCTCTACGTGCAGATCCCGGCGTTCGCCAAGGGGGGCTACGGCGGCGGCCGGAACAAGTTGAACGCGGCGATGTCGTTGGGCAGCCGCAAGGAGGGGCAGAACCCGGACGCGGCGCAGGGTTTCGAGCTGCTGGCGAAGACGGTGCAGCAGGAGACCGGTATCCCGCGCTTCGACGCCGGCGCGATCATCAACTTCAGCGGCTTCGTCAAGATCGTGGACGCGATGGGCGGCGTCACGATGAACATCGAGCGCGAGGTGCGCTCGGAGCACCGCGAGCCGGACGGCACCCACCGGGAGCTGCGGCCGGGCGGCGGCGGCTACCTCGGTCCGCAGGCGGTCTACGAGAAGGGCCGCCAGCACCTCAAGGGGTGGCAGGCGCTGGACTACGTGCGGCAGCGCTACGAGAAGAACGGCGTCCCGGACGGCGACTACGGCCGTCAGCGTCACCAGCAGCAGTTCGTCAAGGCGATGGTCAGCCAGGCGTTCAGCGCGGACGTGGTGACCAACCCGATCAAGCTGGACAAGGTGCTGCGGGCCGCCGGCCAGTCGCTGATCTTCAGCGGCCGGGGGAACAGCGTGGTCGACTACGGCCTGGCCCTGAAGGGGCTCCGGCCGGATGCCATCCAGATGATCAAGTTGCCCGGCGGTGGCGTCATCGAGAACGGGGAATACCTGGGCGAACGGTTCGAGCCCGCGGTGGACGACTTCTTCACCGCGCTCAAGAACGAGCAGCTGGACGCGTTCCTGCTCGAGCACCCGAGTTTCCAGAACAAGGCCAAGTAGGCGTGGCGCAGCTCTCGCCACCCGCGTTTCGGGCGCTCCGGCGGCGGGACTAGACTTTCGACAATCCGCCCGCCGCAGCAAGGAGACAGCGTGGCACAGCAGCTTCACGTCGAGCTCGTAGCCGTCGAGGAGAAGGTCTGGTCCGGCGAGGCCGAGATGGTCGTCGCCCGGACGACCGAGGGTGAGCTGGGTGTGCTGCCGGGGCACGCGCCCCTGCTCGGCCAGCTCGCCGAGCCCGGCCAGGTCCGGATCAAGCTTCCCGGTGGCGAGCAGGTGTCCTACGAGGTCGCCGGCGGCTTCCTCTCGGTGAGCGCCGAGGGCGTCACCATCCTGGCCGAGAGCGCCACCCCGGTCTCCGCCGCACAGAGCCGCTGAGTCGTTCCGCCGATGGGGATCGTCGAGGGGTTCGGGATCTGCTTCGCCGTGATCCTCGGCGCGCTCCTGATTCTCTTCGTCCGGCGGGCGCTGGTCACCCGCAGCGGGGGCATCATCCGGCTCAGCGTCCGGACCTCCACCATGCTCGACGGGCGGGGCTGGTCACCCGGCTTCGGCCGGTTCGCCGGCGACGAACTCCGGTGGTACCGGATGTTCAGCTTCGCGCTGCGCCCCAAGCGGGTGCTCTCCCGGAAGGTGCTGGCGGTGGAGCGACGGCGGCTCCCCGAAGGGCAGGAACGGTTCTCCATGCCCGCCGACTGGGTGATCCTCCGCTGTACCAGTCAACACGCCCCGGTGGAGATCGCGATGGCCCGATCCACCGCCACCGGGTTTCTCTCCTGGCTTGAGGCCGCCCCTCCGGGGGCGGTCTCGCCACGTCTGGCCTCCCAGGACTGGCCCGCGGCCTGACCCGGCCCGCGTCCGTCGCGGTCAGCCATCCCCCGGCCCGTTCCGCCGGGACCACCCGGCACCCCCTCAGCCGGTACGCCGGACCGGCCGCCGGCAGTGGTACACCAGCGCTGGCGGGACGTTGCCCCACACCGTGCGCCCCACGGTCACCTCCTCGAACAGGCCCTCCAGGAGCCTCCGGAACGTCCGCGCCGGCGGTGTCACCAGCGCATGCCGGTAGGCGAAGGTGGTGAACACGCCACTGCCGCCGAGCGCTCCCACGACGGCGTGGAGGATGTCCCGCTGACGCTCCGCCCGGAACGCCGCCCACGGCAGCCCGCTCACCACGAGATCCGCGTACGGGTGGCGTTCGGCGGCGAGCAGGGCCCCGAGCGCGGCGGCGTCGGCGGCCAGCACCCGTACGCCCGGGTGCCGTTGAGCCAGCCGCGCGGCGAACCGCGGGTTCACCTCCACGGCCAGGTGGTGACCGCGACCGCCGAGCCGCTCCCGAAGCGTGCGGGTGAAGGCACCGGTGCCCGGCCCCAGCTCCACCACCACCGGATGCCCGGTCCGGGGGACCGCGGCGGTGATGTCCCGGGCGAGCCGTGTCCCGCTGGGCAGGGCCGCGCCGACGGCGAGCGGATGGCGGACGAACTGGGTGACGAAGGTCGGCAGATCGTTGATCACGCTCATGGGCGCTAGCCGCGGTGTCGGGCCGGGGGCCTCGTGCCGACAGGCGGCCTGGCGGCCACCCGGAGGAGGGGCGACGGCCACCGGGAGGACCGGTGGGGGGCGATCGGATCCGTATGGTGGCCAGGTGACGGGCGGTCGAATGCGCTGGTGGCCCGAGCTGCCGATCGGCCTGGTGCTGGCCGGTCTCGGCCTCGGCGCCAACTGGCTCGCGCCACCCGGCTTGCCGCGGCAGGAGTGGGCCGGCGTGTTCGGCGTCGCCGCCGGCCTGCTGATCGTCTGCGTACGCCGGTTTCCGTGGGTGGTGCTGGTGGCCGAGTGCGTGCTGCTGGTGGTGGCGGACACGGTGACGCCGACCGGTCCGGACACGGCACAGGTCGCGGCGGCGGTGGCACTCGGCTACCTCGCCTACCGCGCCGGGCGGCGTGCCACCACGGCCGCCTTCCTGCTGTTCTTCGCCGTGACGATCGTCAACGTCGTGGACCCGGGCAACCCCGGGTTGCTCTCCGGCGCCGAGGGTGCGATCCGCCTGGTGATGCTGGCCGGCATCGCCGCTGCGCCGGTCGCGTTCGGCCGGTACGTGCGGGGCGTGCGGCACGCGACGCGGGTGGCCGAGGAGCGGGCCCGGGAGGCGGAGGCGCGCCGGTGTGTGGAGACCCGGGCGGCCCGGCTGGCCGAACGGGCGGGCATCGCCCGGGACCTGCACGACATCGTCGCCCACCACATCGCGGCCGTCGCGTTGCGCGCCGGCTCGGCCCGGTTCGCGGTGCAGCACACCGGGGACACGGCCGAGGCGGTGGCCGCGCTGGGCGAGGTGCGGGACACCGCCGGGCAGGTCCTGGACGAGCTGCGCGCCCTGTTGGAGGTGCTCCGCGACCCGGAGGCGGTGGAGAGCGACGGCGGGCAGGTCGAGCCGGAGCAGATGATCCGGGACGCGGCACGCCTGGTCCGGGACGCCGGCGTGGCGGTGCGGGTGACGGTCTCCGACGCGTTGGCCACCGCGCCGCTGGTGGTGCGGACGACCGCCGCGCGGGTGGTGCGCGAGGGCCTCACCAACTCGCTCAAGCACGCCGGGCCGGGCGCCGCCGCCTCGGTGGACGTGCGGGCCGGCGACGGCGAGCTGGTGATCGAGGTGCGGGACAGCGGCCCGGTGCGGCTCCGCCCGGCCCTGCCGCCGTCCGGGTACGGGCTGAGCGGGATGCGGGAACGGGTGGGGCTGCTCGGTGGCACGCTGTCCGCCGGGGCCACGGCCGGTGGCGGATGGTGTGTCCGGGTCCGGCTGCCGACGAGGGAGAACATGTGATCAGGGTGCTCGTGGTGGACGACCAGGCGCTGGTCCGCGCCGGGGTGGGACTTCTGCTGCGTACGGCGGGCGGGTTCGACGTGGTGGGCGAGGCCGGTGACGGGCTCGACGCGGTCCGGCTCGCCGAGCGGCTGCACCCGGACGTGGTGCTGATGGACCTGCGGATGCCCCGGTTGGACGGGGTGGAGGCGACCCAGCGGATCCTGGACCGGCAGCCGGCCGTCCGGGTGCTGGTGCTGACCACCTTCGCCGAGGACGCCGACGTCTATGGGGCGCTCGGTGCGGGCGCGATCGGATACCTGGTCAAGGACGGCGCCCCGGAGGACCTGATCGAGGCGGTCCGCCGCGCCGTCCGGGGCGAGCCGTTGGTGGCGCCGCCCGTTCTGGCCCGGATCCTGCACCGGGCGATGGTCGCCCATCGTGACGAGCACCGGCCGGCGCGTCGGCACGCCGCGGACCTGGGTGTCCTCAGCCCCCGGGAGCGGGAGGTCCTGGCGCTGGTCGGCGCGGGCATGTCGAACGCGGAGATCGGCATCCGGCTGCACCTGGGCGTCACCACCGTCAAGACCCACGTGTCGGCCGCGATGGAGAAGCTGCACCTGCGCAACCGGGTCCAGGCCGCGGTGGTGGCGCACCGGCTCGGACTCGTCGACGACGACTTCAACCCTCGGCCCGGTCCGGGGTCTCCCTAGGGAGGGGACCGGCCACCCGGAGGACCCGGGGCGGCCGGCGGAACGACGGCGGAGCCGCCACGGCGCGGCAGGCTCGATGACGTGAGCATCGTGGATTCCCTGTTCGGCCGGATCGGCGATCTGCCGCCGGGCTACCTGCTGCTGGCCGCCGCGGCGGTGCTCGCCGCCGAGGTGGGCCTGCTCGCCGGGGTGGTGCTGCCGGCGGCGACCACCATGCTGACAGTCGGGCTCCTGGCCCGCGACGGGCACCTTGACCTCGGCGTCGTACTCCTGGTGACCACCCTGGCCGCGTTCACCGGAGACCAGCTCGGCTACCTGGAGGGCCGGTTGTTGGGCCCCCGGGTGCGGGACGGCTGGCTGGGCCGCCGGATCGGCGCGGACCGCTGGCGGCGCGCCGAGCGACTGATCGCCGAGCGGGGCGGCCCGGCGGTTCTGCTGGGCAGGTGGACGGCGTTCGCGCGAACGTTGGTGCCACGGCTGGCCGGGGCGGCCGGCCTGTCGTACCGCCGCTTCGTCCTCTTCGACGGTGCGGCGGTGGTGGTCTGGGTGCCGGGCACGGTGCTGCTGGGCTGGGCGGTGGGCGGCGTCCCCACCGGGCTGCCGGCCGCCGGCGGGGTGGGCCTGGTCGCGGTGGTGATCGTCGTGATCGTGCTGTCCCGCCGGGCGCGTCGGGCCGGCGGTGGGCCGGCCCGCCCACCCGGCCCACCGGACCCGCCGGTCCGGATAGGCGAGGTGTCGGATCAGGCGGTCCGGGCCGGCGGGGCGACACCCCGGACGCGGGCGGAACCCTTCCACGGCAGGTGCGTGGTGGGGACCGCGATCTTCCGCGATCGGGCCGCGCTCCGGCGTCGGCCGGGAGCTGGCCGGACGGGACCGGTCCGCCGCGGCGCCGGCCGTCGCCGGGACGGTTGACCGTTCCCGCCGCCCGCCGTCAGGGCCGGCGGCCGGGTCACGGTCGCCCGGCGACCAGCTCGACCTCGTACCCCTGCTCGTCGGTCAGGTAGGCCGCGTAGGTCCCGGGCCCGCCCGCGTGCGGATGCCGATCCGGGAAGAGCAGCGACCACCCGTGCGCCGGCGCGGCCGCGACCAGCCGGTCCACCGCGGCCGGCGGGCCCGCGTGGAAGGCCAGGTGGTTGAGGCCGGGCGCGCGCCGGTCGTGGGTCCGGCCGGAGAGCGCGGGAGACTCCTCCATGACCAGGTACGTCGGACCGAGCCGCCAGGAGCGGCCAGCCGGCCACTCCTGGTACGGCGTCCAGCCCAACTCGCCGAGAAGCCAGCCCCAGGCGCGCATCGCCGCGCCGAGATCGGGGACCCACACCTCGACGTGGTGCAGCCCGCCGGTGGTCAGCGGTTACCGCCGGGGACCCATAGCACATCTCCGTCCGGATTTGCCGTTCTTGACAGGATAAAGAGCAGATCGGAGAGCCGGTTGAGATACTTTGCCGGGAGAGGGCTGGTCCGATCGGGGTCGTGCGCCACCAGGGCCCACGCGGCACGCTCGGCGCGCCGGGCGACCGTCCGCGCCACGTGCAGCAGCGCCGCACCCGCGGTGCCGCCGGGGAGGATGAAGGAGTCGAGCTTGCTCAGGCGCGCGTTGTACTCGTCGCACCAGCCCTCGAGGCGCTCGACGTACGCCTCGGTGACCCGCAGCGGCGGGTACTCCGGGTCCGGCTCGACCGGGGTGGCCAGATCGGCGCCCACGTCGAACATGTCGTTCTGGATCGACCCCAGCACCGACCGCAGCTCGTCGTCGAGCTGTCCGAGGGCGAGCGCCACGCCGATCGCGGCGTTGCACTCGTCGACATCGGCGTACGCGGCGATTCGCGGGTCGGTCTTCGGCACCTGCTCGTTGTTGCTCAGCCTGGTCATGCCGGCGTCGCCGGCCTTGGTGTAGATGCGCGTGAGGTGGACGGCCATGACGCACAGCCTACGGATACCGGACCTGACGATCCCGGCGCGGCCCGACCCGGCCGTCGCCTGGCCGCCCGGGGTGGGGCCCGGCGACGCGGGTGACCCGGCGGTCAACGACGTCGACGTCATCCGGGTCCCCGGGGACGCCCGGCTGGCCGGCACCGTGCACGTGGTCGGCGCCAAGAACTCCGCCCTGAAACTGATGGCTGCCGCCCTGCTCGCCCCGGGACGCAACGTGATCACCAACGTTCCCCGGATCACCGACATCGCGATCATGGGGGAGGTGCTGCGTCGGCTCGGTTGCGGCGTACGGTTCGACGCCGACGACCCGGTCGACCCGATGGTGGCCCTCGGCGGGTTGGCCCGCTCCCGGTCGGTCACCATCGACGTGCCCGACACCCCCGGCGCCGAGGCCGACTACGACCTGGTACGCCGGCTGCGCGCCTCGATCTGCGTGCTCGGCCCGCTGCTGGCCCGGCGGGGGCACGTGCGGGTGGCGCACCCCGGTGGTGACGCGATCGGCTCGCGCGGACTGGACATGCACGTCTCCGGGCTCACCCGGATGGGCGCCGACATCTCGGGGGAGCACGGCTTCGTCATCGCCTCCGCGCCGGGCGGGCTGCGCGGCGCCGAGATCGTGCTCGACTTCCCCAGCGTGGGCGCGACCGAGAACCTGGTGATGGCGGCGGTGCTCGCCGACGGCACCACGGTGATCGACAACGCGGCCCGGGAGCCGGAGATCGTCGACATCTGCACGATGCTCAACCAGATGGGCGCGCTCATCGACGGGGCCGGCACCTCCACCCTGACCATCGTCGGGGTGCCCGCCCTGCGGCCCGTACGCCATGCCACGGTGGGGGACCGGATCGTCGCCGGCACCTGGGCCTTCGCGGCCGCGATGACCCGGGGCGACGTGACGGTGACCGGCCTGGACCCGGCGTTCCTGGAGATCGCGCTGGACAAGCTGGTCTCCGCCGGAGGGCTGGTGGAGACCCGGGCGGACGCCTTCCGGATCCGGATGGACGACCGGCCGCGCGCGGTGGACGTGGTCACCCTGCCCTATCCGGGCTTCGCCACCGACCTGCTGCCGATGGCGATCGGCCTGGCCGCGGTCAGCGACGGGGCGTCGCTGATCACCGAGAACATCTTCGACGGCCGGTTCATGTTCGCCAACGAGATGATGCGCCTCGGCGCGGACATCAAGACCGACGGCCACCACGCCGTGGTACGGGGACGCGACCGGCTCTCCGGCGCCCCGGTCCGCGCCACCGACATCCGCGCCGGCGCCGGTCTGATCATCGCCGGGTTGTGCGCCGACGGGGTCACCGAGGTGTCCCACGTGCACCACGTCGACCGGGGCTACCCGGATTTCGTGGCGGACCTGCGGGCGCTCGGTGTCGAGGTCGAACGGGGCACCGGCCCCGAGGAGCCCGAACTGTCCATCTGACCCGTCACCACCGGGGCCTTAGCAGTCGTTCAGGCTCGCCGACTAGGGTCTGTGTCGAAGTCCCCGGCCAGGGGCTTCGACACAGACCCTAGGGTGCTGACAGACACTCTTACTGGCGAGGGAGAAGCAGATGGCGGGTCGACTCGCGGTCGTCGGGGCCGGGCTGATGGGCTCGGGTATCGCCCAGGTGGCGGCGCAGGCGGGCTGGCAGGTGACGCTGCGGGACCTGGACGACGCGGCCACCGGGCGCGGCCTGGCGGGGATCCGGAAGTCGCTGGAGAAGTTCGCGTCCAAGGGCGCCATCGAGGCGTCCTCGGTCGAGGAGACCCTGGCCCGGATCACCCCGACCACCGACCTGGAGGCGGTCGCCGACGCCGACATCGTGGTCGAGGCGGTCTTCGAGCGGCTGGACATCAAGCACGAGGTGTTCCGCGCGCTGGACAAGATCTGCAAGGCCGACGCGGTCCTCGCCACCAACACCTCGGCCATTCCGGTGACCCAGATCGCCGCCGTCACCGAGCGGCCCGAGGCGGTCGTCGGCACCCACTTCTTCTCGCCGGTGCCGATGATGAAGCTCTGCGAGCTGGTGCGCGGCTACAAGACCAGCGACCAGACGCTGGCCACCGTGAAGGCGTTCGCCGAGGAGATCGGCAAGACCGTCGTGGTGGTCAACCGGGACATCGCCGGCTTCGTCACCACCCGGCTGATCGCCGCCCTGGTCGTCGAGGCGGTCAAGCTCGTCGAGTCCGGCGTGGTCTCCGCCGAGGATCTGGACACCGCCTGCCGGCTGGGCTTCGGGCACGCCATGGGCCCGCTGGCCACCACCGACCTGACCGGCGTGGACGTGCTCCTGCACGCCTCGAAGAACATCTACACCGACACCGCGGACGAGAAGTTCTTCCCGCCGGAGCTTCTCCAGCGCATGGTCACGGCCGGCGACCTGGGCCGCAAGACCGGCAAGGGCTTCTACACCTACTGAGGGTGTAAGGAAGGGCCCCTTCTTAACGCCTGGTGTAGAGGAAGGGCCCCCTTTTAACGCGCCTGGTCCCGCGCGCGGGCGGGCGGGCTGTTAACAGGGGGCCCTTCCTCTACCGGAGGCGTTAAGAAGGGGCCCTTCCTTACACCTCAGCCGTCGCGCTTGGTGGTCCAGCGGAAGGTGGTCAGGCAGAGCACCAGGCCGATCACGCACCAGAGGACGAGAACAAGGGCGACCCGGTCCAGCTCGAAGGACCCGCCGGGCTCCCGGGCGCCGAAGGACTCCGGCAGGAACACCGACCGCAGCCCCTGACACATCCACTTGAGCGGGAACAGCGCCGCGACCTGCTGCATCCAGCTCGGCAGTTGGGTGAAGACGAAGAACACCCCGGAGATGAACTGGAGGACCAGGGCGACCGGGGTGACCACGGCCGAGCCACTGCGGGCGGTCCGGGCCAGTGACGAGATGGCGATGCCGCACAGGGTGCACGCGGTGACGCCGAGCACCGACACCCAGCCGAACGTCAGCCACTTCGCCGCCGTGGCGGGCAGGTCCAGGTCGAACAGTGCGACCGACACGGCCAGCAGCAGCGCGGTCTCCGCGATGCCGATCACCACCACCATGATCACTTTGCCGGCGAACCAGACCCACTTCGGCATCGGCGTGCCCCGGTAGCGCTTGAGCACCCCCCGGTCCCGCTCGATCGGGATCCAGATGCCCAGGTTCTGGAAACTCACCGTCATCAGACCGGTCGCGATCATGCCGGTGATGAAGTACTGCGTGTAGCTGACCCCCGGCGCGATCTCGTCGCTGAAGATCGCCGCGAAGATCAGGATCATGATGATCGGGAAGCCCATCGTGAAGACGACGGACTCCCGGCTGCGCAGGAACTGGGTGATCTCCAGGCGGCCCTGTCGCAGGGCGAGACCGCCCGGCCCGATCCGCCGGGCCGGCGCGGCGGCGACCGGCGTCGCCGGCTTGGTCGTGGTGGTCATCAGTGTCCGATCATCCGCAGGTAGATGTCCTCCAGGGTCGGCCGGGTCACCGTCAGACCCGGGACCTCGCCGCCGAAGCGCGCGGCCAGGTCGGCCACCAGCGCCGTCGGCGTCGCACTCTGCGCCGTTTCGACGGACCCCTCCGGCGTACGCCAGGAGACCGTCGCCAGGGCGTCCTGCCGGTTGCCGAGCCGGTTCGGCGGCGCGACCTCGACCAGCCGGCCGCCGGCGATGACGCCGACCCGGTCTGCCAGCGACTCGGCCTCGTCCAGGTAGTGCGTGGTCAGCACGATGGTGGTGCCGGCGGCCGCCAGGTCCCGGATCAGCTCCCAGAACTCCCGGCGTGCCTCCGGGTCGAAACCGGTGGTGGGCTCGTCGAGGAAGAGCAGCTCGGGACGGCCGATGATGCCCAGCGCGACGTCCAGCCGGCGCTTCTGGCCGCCGGAGAGGGTGTGCGTGCGGGCCTTCGCCTTGTCGCCCAGCCCGACCCGCTCGACCACCTTGTCCGGGTCGTCGGCGTCGGCGTAGAAGCCGGAGAAGTGCCGGACCACCTCGGCGACGGTCAGCTCGTCGAACTCCCCGGTGCCCTGGAGCACGATGCCGACCCGGGCCCGCCAGTCGGCCGTCGGCCGCTCGGGGTCGCTGCCGAGCACCGACACCTCGCCCGAGTCGCGGCGGCGGTAGCCCTCCAGGATCTCCACGGTGGTGGTCTTCCCGGCGCCGTTCGGACCGAGCAGGGCGAACACCTCGCCCCGGTGGACGTCCAGGTCCACGCCGGCCACCGCGACGTTGTCGCCGTACGCCTTGCGCAGCCCCCGGACGGAGATCGCCAGCTCGTCAGCCATGCCGTCAAGTGTGCGGCCTGGCGGTGACCGCGCGACGTCCGGGGTGTGGCGGTCCGGGCCAGCTCGCGCACTCTGCACCCGGATGTGCGCCACATGGACCTGTGTGGTTTTCCACAGCCCAGGTGACTGAACGGTAACTTAGACTCCGGCCATGGACGAGAAGGCTCTCCCGGGACGGCTGCCGGAACGCGACCGCCCGTGGGTGATGCGCACGTACGCCGGGCACAGCTCGGCCGCCGCGACGAACGCGCTCTTCCGCCGCAACCTGGCGAAGGGGCAGACCGGCCTGTCGGTCGCCTTCGATCTCCCCACCCAGACCGGATACGACCCGGACCACGAGCTGGCCGCCGGCGAGGTCGGTCGGGTCGGCGTGCCGGTGGCGCACCTCGGCGACGTGCGGGCCCTCTTCGACGGCATCCCGCTGGCCGACATGAACACCTCGATGACGATCAACGCGCCGGCCATGTGGCTGCTCGGCCTGTACGGCACCGTCGCCGCCGAGCAGGGCGCCGACCTGGTCCGCTGCGCCGGCACGACGCAGAACGACATCATCAAGGAGTACCTGTCCCGGGGCACCTACATCTTCCCGCCGGCCGCGTCGCTGCGGCTGACCGCCGACGTCATCGCGTACACCCTGCGCGAGATGCCGAAGTGGAACCCGGTCAACATCTGCTCGTACCACCTTCAGGAGGCCGGCGCGACGCCGGTGCAGGAGGTCGGGTTCGCCCTCGCCACAGCGGTCGCGGTGCTCGACGCGGTCCGCGACTCCGGTCAGGTGCCGGCCGAGCGGATGGGCGACGTCGTCCAGCGGATCTCGTTCTTCGTCAACGCCGGCGTGCGGTTCGTCGAGGAGATCGCCAAGATGCGGGCCTTCGGCGCGCTCTGGGACGAGATCACCCGCGAACGGTACGGCGTCGAGAACCGGAAGCAGCGCCGCTTCCGCTACGGCGTGCAGGTCAACTCCCTCGGCCTCACCGAGGCGCAACCGGAGAACAACATCCAGCGCATCGTGCTGGAGATGCTCGGCGTCACCTTCTCCCGCGACGCCCGGGCCCGCGCCGTGCAACTGCCCGCCTGGAACGAGGCGTTGGGCCTGCCCCGCCCCTGGGACCAGCAGTGGTCGCTGCGCATGCAGCAGGTCCTCGCGTACGAGTCGGACCTGCTGGAGTACCCGGACCTGTTCGAGGGCTCGCACGTGATGACCGCGTTGGTCGACGGCATCGTCACCGGTGCCCGCGTCGAGCTGGACAAGGTGCTGGAGATGGGCGGCGTGGTCACCGCCGTGGAGACCGGCTACCTCAAGAGCGCCCTGGTCGCCTCGCTCGCCGAGCGACGCCGGCGGATGGAGAACGGGACCGACGTGGTGGTCGGCGTCAACCGGTACACCGAGACCGAGCCGTCGCCGCTGACCGCGGCCGGTGCCGAGGCCGTCGAACAGGTCGACCCCGCCGTCGAGGCCGCCGCCACCGCCTCCGTACGCCAGTGGCGTGCCGGTCGGGACGCGGCGGCGGTGGACGCGGCACTGACCCGGCTCCGCGCGGACGCCGCGACCACGACGAACCTGATGGACGCGACGCTCGCGTGCGTGCGGGCCGGGGTGACCACCGGCGAGTGGGCCGGCGCGCTGCGCCAGGTCTTCGGCGAGTACCGGGCACCGACCGGCCTCGCGGGCGCGGCCGGGGCCGGCGGGGACGCGACCCTCGCCGGGGTCCGGGAACGGGTCGCCGGCACGGCCCGCGAACTGGGCAGCGGCCGGCTGCGGCTGCTGGTCGGCAAGCCGGGCCTGGACGGGCACTCCAACGGCGCCGAGCAGATCGCGGTACGCGCCCGCGACGCCGGCTTCGAGGTCGTATACCAGGGCATCCGGCTGACCGCCGGGCAGATCGTCGCCGCCGCCGTCGAGGAGGACGTCGACCTGGTGGGCCTCTCGGTGCTCTCCGGTTCGCACCTGGCCGCCGTACCGGCGGTGCTCGACGGGCTGCGCGCCGCGGGACGAGGGGACCTGCCGGTGGTGGTCGGCGGCATCATTCCCGCCGGGGACGCCGAGGCGCTGCGCGCCGCCGGAGTGGCCCGGGTGTTCACGCCGAAGGACTTCGCGCTCACCGGCATCATCGACGAACTCGTGACCGTCGTCCGCGAGTCCAACGGCCTCGGGGTGTAAGGAAGGGGCCCCTGTTAACGCCTGGTGTTGTACAGGGGCCCCTTCCTAACAACGGTGCCGTTCGGCGACGCGTTTCCGAGTCAGCGGCCGGCGTAGGTCAGCGGCCGGTGTAGGTCATGCAGTCGGCCAGGTCGTTGTCCGGGCCGACCTTGATCGCCGACGCGTGGCACTCCAGCTGCTCGTTGTGCCGGCAGTCCGCGCGCTGGCAGGCGCCGACCTGCGCGATCTGGCCGTCCACCCCGGCCCGCATCGATGGCATCTCGATGAAGGTATGGCAGTGGGCGTGGTCCATGCTGCCGATCGTGATGGCGAAGGCGTGGCAGTCGCCTGTGTGGTTGTACGCGCAGGCCGCGACCACGCATTCCTGGACGCGGGGCATCTCCATCGCTGCGGTCATGCCAACCTCCTCTAGGGTCTTGCCCCGATTTTAGGCTTTTGGGTGGCTTCGGGGGTCGGACTTCGACCCGCCCACCCGATCAGGCTCCGTCCTCCGGCAGAGCGCTCCGTGTGTTCGACTAGGTTCGCGAACCGCTCTGATTGTCTGTCTTGTGGTATTAGCATGACTAATGTCCAATATTGCGCGGATCTTTGTGGGGAGACGCGCCAAGACCGGCCCGCTTGGGGTGGTTGTCGGGTTCGGGGGTGTGGTCGGGGGCACCCCGGTGGCGGAATGCCGACCGGGCCGGGGTCGTTACACCATGCGGACGATCGAGTAGCACCCCCGACCTGCGGTTCTCCGCAGGGATCCGAGGGGGTCCGGGCCCCTCCGGGAATGGGGGTGGCCGGCCGGTCGTTGGATCCCCCCGACGCCACGCACCGGGCATCCCCCTGCTCGTGACACGCGTGTGCCGAATCTTCTTCCGAACGCCCACGCCCTTTCCCCCTGTGGTGTGGGTTGTCGACCCCCGAATGGAGCTTCTGTGATGAACACGATCATGCGTAAGAGCGTTCTGGGTATCGCTGGTCTGGCCTTCGCCGGTGGCATGTTCGCCGGCCCCGCCACGGCGCACGCCGCGACTCCGGTCGACGCCGCCCCGGTCGCGGTGGCGGTGCAGGCCGACAAGCCCGACACGAACAAGCTGATCCCGCACGGTGTGCAGGGCGCGCAGTCGCGGATCGACCTGTCCGACGAGCAGACCGCCAACGTCAAGGCGATCATCGCCGCGACGAAGAAGGCCGGCATGGACGAGCGCGCCGCGGTCGTGTCGATCGCCACCGCGTTGCAGGAGTCGAAGCTGGAGAACCTGGGTCACCTGGGTGACCGCAACGACCACGACTCGCAGGGCCTGTTCCAGCAGCGCCCCACCTCCGGCTGGGGCACCGTGGAGCAGATCACCGACCCCGAGTACTCCACCCTGGCGTTCCTCAAGGGCCTCAAGCAGGTCGACGGCTGGCAGGACATGCCGCTGACCGAGGCCGCGCAGACCGTGCAGGTGTCGGCCTACCCCGACCACTACGCCCAGTGGGAGCAGCAGGCCGCCGACCTCGTCGCCGAGCACTGGAACACCTGACAGCTTTCCTCCAAGGGGGAACAAGGCCGCTGGCCGGCACCCGAAGATCCGGGTGCCGGCCAGCGGCATCTGTGCGTGCAGATCTTGGACAGTTACCGTCCCGCCGGAACAGAAACTGTCCAAGATTCACATTGACGCCCACCCCGGGGGCGGCGATCGTGCGGTTTCGGTCGCTGCGGAAGGCGCACAAGAGGGCAGGACGACGACACCAAGTGCAAGATCGCGGGACGGCGGGGGCGGGACCGGTTCCGGTGTCAGACGGGGTAGCCGGCTGTGCGGGCGGCGTCGCGTTGTCGGCGTCGCGCGGAGCGGCGCCGCAGGAACCAGACGAGGAAGAACACCAGGCCGACGAGGAACACCAGGACCAGCACCGGCAGCAGGATCGCCACGATGGACATGATGACGCTGGTGGCATCCTCGGCGGTGCTCGCCACCGGCGCGCCGACTCCGGCGGTGGCGGCGTTGACCACCGGCCGGCTGGCGGACTTGAGCAGGTGTACGCCGAAGGCGATGACCACTCCGGTGGCCACCGGTACCCACTGGTGTGAGGAGAAGAAGCTGCCCGGGTCGCTCACGGTGACCGTCTCCGAGGACGAGCCGGCGCCGAACGCCAAGCCGCCGGCGGTCGGCCGGACCACCGTCTGCACCACGTCGTTGACGTGGTCGACCACCGGGACCTTGTCGGCCACCACCTCGATGGCGAGCAGCGCCGCGAGGATGGCCATGACCCAGCCGTTACCGAGCCACTGCCAGCCGGCGGGCAGGTCGATCACGCTGGTGTAGCGGGCCAGTACGCCCATGGTGAGCAGGGGTATGTAGGCGTTCAGCCCCGCCGAGGCGGCGAGGCCGGTACCGGTGAGCACTTCAAGCACCGCTTCAGCATCGCACCGGCGCGCCAGTGCCGCTCGGTGGCGTTCGGCCGGGCCTCCGCTACCCTCGTCGGGTGCGGTTGGTCATTGCGAAGTGCTCGGTGGACTACGTCGGACGGCTCTCGGCCCACCTGCCGCCGGCCACCCGGTTGCTCATGGTGAAGGCGGACGGGTCGGTGTCGATCCACGCCGACGACCGGGCGTACAAGCCGTTGAACTGGATGAGCCCGCCGTGCCGGCTGGAGGAGGCCCCGGGCGTCTGGCGTGTGGTCAACAAGGCCGGCGAGGAACTCCGGATCACCCTGGAGGAGATCTTCCAGGACACCTCGTACGAGTTGGGCGTCGACCCGGGCCTGCGTAAGGACGGTGTCGAGGCGCACCTCCAGGAGCTGCTGGCCGCCAACCCGGAGGCGTTGGGCACCGGGTTCACGCTGGTCCGCCGCGAGTACATGACGGCGATCGGCCCGGTGGACCTGCTCTGCCGGGACGCCAACGCCGGCGCGGTGGCGGTCGAGGTGAAGCGGCGGGGTGAGATCGACGGCGTGGAGCAACTCACCCGGTACCTGGAGTTGATGAACCGCGACCCGCTGCTGGCCCCGGTGAGTGGCGTGTTCGTCGCCCAGGAGATCAAGCCGCAGGCGCGGGTGCTCGCCACCGACCGGGGCATCCGTTGCGTGGTCGTCGACTACGACAAGCTGCGTGGCATCGAGCGCGACGAACTCACCCTGTTCTGACCGCCGGCCCAACCGCCGGCCCAACCGCCGGACGGTGCCGAGCCCGGGTGCCGCGCGCCGGACGCCAGCGTCGCGCGCCGGACGCCAGCGTCGCGCGCCGGACGGCGGGTGCCAGCGCCGAGCACCGGCGTCGGACGCCAGCAACAAGCGGCGTGCGTCAGCGCTGCGCTCCGGGCGTCGAGCGCCGGGCAGGGCGTCGAGCGCCGGGGTCGGGTACCGGGCGCCGGGCGTCGGGGCGCCCGGAGGTAAGGCGGCCGGTCAGCGTCCGTACATCATCTTGATGGCCTTGACCAGGCGGTCGACGTCGGCCGGCGTGCGGTCGAAGGTCATCGCCGGCAGCAGCGAGCGGGCCCGCCGCCGGGTGATGGCCTTGGGCCGGGCGAACTCCCGCAGCCCGTCCTCGCCGTGGATGCGGCCGAAGCCGGAGTCACCGACACCGCCGAACGGCAGCGTGGACATCCCGGCGAAGGTCAGGGCGGAGTTCACCGAGGCCATCCCGGAGCGCAGGCGCCGCGCGACGGCCACCGCCCGCCGGCGGCCGAAGACCGAACCCCCCAGCCCGTACGGGACGGCGTTGGCGCGGTCGACCGCCTCGTCGGCGTCGCGTACCCGGTTGATGGTCACCGTGGGCCCGAAGGTCTCCTCGCGGACGGCGCTGGCGTCCTCGGGAACGTCCACCAGGACGGTGGGTCGCACGTACGGGGGCTGCACCGCGTCGGCTCCACCGAGCACCGCCCGCCCGCCCCGCGCCAGGGCGTCGTCGATGTGCCGGCGGATCACGTCGAGCTGGCTGGGCATGGTGATCGGCCCGATGTCGGCGCCGTCCGCGCCGACGGTGAGGCGGCCGGCCCGCTCGACCACCTTGCCCACGAAGGCGTCGAAGACCGGCTCGACGGCGTAGACGCGTTCGATGCCGATGCAGGTCTGGCCGGCGTTGGTGAGCGCACCCCACACGCACGCGTCGGCGGCGGCGTCGAGATCGGCGTCCGAGTCGACGATCATCGCGTCCTTGCCGCCGGCCTCCAGCAGCACCGGGGTCAGCGACTCGGCGCAGGCGGCCATCACCTTCTTCGCGGTGGCGGTCGAACCGGTGAAGGCGATCTTGTTCACCCCGGAGTGGCACAGGGCGGCACCGACATCACCGAGCCCGTGCACGGCGGTGAAGACCGGCTGCTCTCCGACCACCTCGGCGAACGTGTCGACCAGCCACTGACCGACGGCCGGCGTGTATTCGCTCGGCTTCAGCACGACGGTGTTGCCGGCGGCCAGTGCGTAGGCCACGGAGCCGATCGGCGTGAAGACCGGATAGTTCCACGGGCCGATCACGCCGACCACCCCGAAGGGCTGGTATTCCAGGTGTGCGGAGAACTCGGCGAGCACCAGCCGGGAGCGGACCCGGCGCGGCCCCAGCACCCGACGGGCGTTGCGGGCGGCCCAGTCCACGTGCTCGACGGCCGTGGCCACCTCGACGATCGCGTCGGCCACCGGCTTGCCGCCCTCAAGGTGCACCAGCTCGGCCAGTTCCTCGATGCGGCGGGCCAGCAGGCGGCGCCAGCGCAGCAGCCGCTCGCGGCGGCCGTCGAAACCGAGCCCGGCCCACCAGCCGGCGGCGTCGCGGGCGCGGGCGACCGCCCGCTCGACGTCGGCCGGGCTCGCGGCGGGGAATCGCCCTGCCTCCGCACCGGTCGCCGGGCTGGTCGAGACGAGTCGACCGTCCTCGATGGTCGGGGTACCGGGGACACGCACAGCCGTCATGGCGGAAGTCTAGACCCGAGAGCTACTCGTCGGTAGGGGCCTGACGAAGCGGACGCACACCACCAAAAACCATCGATGTGCGACCTTCACTCGACCGGAAGCTGGCCGGCCGGAGACGCGGAGATGACCACTCGGTGGTGCAGCCGACTACCGTCAGGTGGCAGGCTGACGCACGGGGTGACCGTGAGGGGTGAGGGGGCGGACTGTCCATGAGGGAACATCAGGAGCTGTTGCCGTTGCTGACGGTGGCCGGCGGGCCGATGCGCGGGCTGAGCTTCCGGCTGGGGCCGGCGCGGCTGGTGATCGGGCGGAGCTCGTCGGTGGACGTGGTCGTGCACGACCCGCACCTGAGCCGGCGACACGCCGAGGTGTGGCTCGACCCGGAGGGTGCGACGCTGCTCGATCTCGGATCGACGAACGGGACCTGGCTCAACGACCGGCGGATCACCGGGGTGGAGCGGCTGGTCGACGGTGACGTGATCCGGCTCGGCCGCACCGATCTGCGGTTCTTCGATCCGGGTCTGGCGCGTACCGATCCGGTGGGTCTGAGTTTCGGCGCGCTGCGCCGGGACCACCGGCCGACGCTGCCGCTGCCGATCGCGCCGGACCGGGCCGGTGCGGCGGACGCGCTGCCGGCGGGCGCCGCCCGGACCTGACCACCGGCGCGCGTCCGACGGGTGGCGCGGTCGGGGGGCCCGCCACAGCCGCCGAGGTCCGATCGTGGCGGGCGGGCCCATGGACGGCCGGCCGCTCGGGTGGCAGCATGCCGCGGATGGACACCGAGCAGCGGAGCGTGTCGGCCAACGGGATCAGCCAGGCGGTACGGGTCGCCGGGCCGCCGGACGGCACGCCGATCCTGCTGGTGCACGGCAACGCGTCGTCGTCGGCCTTCTGGGAGCCGCTGATCCGGCGGCTGCCGGGCACGCTGCGGGTGGTCGCGCCCGACCTGCGGGGCTACGGGGACACCGAGGCCGCGCCGGTGGACGCCACGCGTGGTCTGGCCGACTTCGCCGACGACGTCGCGGCCCTGCTCGACGAGGTGTCCCTCTTCCCGGCCGGGGCCCGGCCCGTCGTGGTGGGGCACTCCCTGGGCGGGGGCGTGGCGATGCGGCTGCTGGTCGACCACCCCGAGCGGGTGGCCGGGCTGCTGCTCGCCGCGCCGGTGTCGCCGTACGGCTTCGGCGCCACCCGGGACCTGGTCGGCACGCCGACCACCACCGACTTCGCCGGCACCGGCGCCGGCACCGCGAGCACCGACTTCGTCCGGCGGCTGGCCGCCGGTGACCGGAGCACGGACGCGCCGACCAGCCCGCGCAGTGTGCTGCGGACCGCGTACGTGGCCGACCCGGCGTCGCTCGGCGAGGACGAGGAACTGCTGCTGGACGGTGTGCTGTCCACCCGCACCGGAGAGGACAACTACCCCGGCACCGCCGAGCCGTCGGAGAACTGGCCGGGTACCGCACCGGGACGACGCGGCGTGCTCAACGCCCTCGCGCCGACCTACTTCCGGATCGCCGACGACCTGGTCGCCGTGCCGGTCAAGCCGCCGGTCACCTGGGTACGCGGGGACGCCGACGTGATCGTCTCGGACACCTCGCTGTTCGACCTAGCGTACCTGGGGGCGCTCGGCGTGGTGCCGGGCTGGCCGGGGGCCCAGGTGTGCCCGCCGCAGCCGATGGTCGGCCAGACCCGGGCGGTACTGGACCGGTACGCGGCGGCCGGCGGCGCGTACCGGGAGGTGGCCCTGCCGGGCTGCGGGCACACCCCGCACCTGGAGCGGCCGGCCGAGTTCGTCGCCGAGCTGCTGGCGCTGGCGGAGGCACCGGCCGCCCACTGAGCCGCGCCCGCCCCCGCCCCGCGGGCGGCACCGGGAGCCGCGCGTGCACACCGGCCCCGGAGCGTGCCTCCGCGGGCACCCGACCGCGCGTCCAACGGGCCCCGGAGCGCGTCCAGGCGGGCACCCGGGCGCGGTGCGTGAAATATCCCACGGCGTCTCGACAACGCAGTGTCACGTGGCAGACTCCGGCGCATAACCTTAGCGGCCGTTCATGTCTGCGACGGCCGAGTCGACCAAGCGGAGTCAACCCAGGGGAGGCCGGTCGTGGCGCGCGAGTTCACCAGAGTGGGTGTGGTGGGTCTGGGCACCATGGGTGCCGGCATCGTCGAGGTGTTCGCCCGCAACGGCATCGACGTCGTCGCGGTGGAGATCTCCGCGGCCGCCCTGGAGCGCGGCCGGGTCACCCTGACCGGCTCCACCGACCGGGCGGTGGCCAAGGGCAAGCTCGCCGAGGACGACCGGGACGCCCTGCTCGCCCGGGTCGACTTCCAGGTGGGGCTGGACGCGCTGCACTCGGTGGACCTGGTGATCGAGGCGGTGCCCGAGCACCTGGACCTCAAGCAGCGGATCTTCGCCGAGCTGGATCGGGTCTGCAAGCCCGAGGCGATCCTCGCCACCAACACCTCGTCGCTGAGCGTCACCGAGATCTCCGTCGCCACCACCCGGCCCAACCAGGTGATCGGCATCCACTTCTTCAACCCCGCACCGGTGATGAAGCTGGTCGAAGTGGTCCGTACGGTGGTCACCTCGGCCGACGTGGTGGCCGACGTGGAGGCGCTCTGCGAGCGGCTCGGCAAGGTGGACGTCACGATCAGCGACCGGGCGGGCTTCATCGCCAACGCGCTGCTCTTCGGCTACCTGAACCACGCGGTGAGCATGTTCGAGGCGCGGTACGCGACCCGTGAGGACATCGACGCCGCGATGAAGCTCGGCTGCGGCCTGCCGATGGGCCCCCTCGCGTTGATGGACCTGATCGGCCTGGACACCGCGTACGAGATCCTGGACACCATGTACCGGCGCGGCGGCCGGGACCGCCGGCACGCCCCGGTGCCGTTGATCAAGCAGATGGTCACCGCGGGACTGCTCGGCCGGAAGTCCGGGCGGGGTTTCTACACCTACGAACGGCCCGGCTCGCCGGTGGTCGTACCGGACGACCAGACGCCGGTGGCGACGCGGTCGGCACTCGCCGACGGCGCGCGCGGGATCGCCAAGATCGGCGTGGTCGGCTCCGGGACGATGGCCACCGGGATCATCGAGGTCTTCGCCAAGGCCGGGTACGAGGTCGTCTCGGTGACCCGTGGCGCGGAGAAGTCCGCGAAGGTCTTCGAGGCGGTCAAGACCTCGCTCAACAAGGGTGTGGTGCGCGGCAAGCTGAGCGAGGCCGACCGGGACGCCGCGCTGGGCCGGATCAACTGGTCGGCCACCCTGGAGCACCTGGCCGACGTCGACCTGGTGGTCGAGGCCGTGGTCGAGGAGCTGAGCGTCAAGAAGGCGCTGTTCGCCAGCCTGGACGAGATCTGCAAGCCGGGCGTGGTGCTGGCCACCACCACCTCCTCACTGCCGGTGATCGACGTCGCGATGGCCACCCAGCGGCCGGCCGACGTGGTGGGCCTGCACTTCTTCAACCCGGCGCCGATCATGCCGCTGGTCGAGGTGGTGCAGACCATCCGCACGTCGGTGGAGACCACCGCCACCGCGAAGGCGGTCTGCGCGGCGGTCGGCAAGACCGGCGTGGTCTGCGGCGACCGGTCCGGGTTCATCGTCAACGCGCTGCTCTTCCCCTACCTGAACGACGCGGTGAAGATGCTGGAGGCCAGCTACTCCACCGCCGACGACATCGACCACGCGATGAAGCTCGGCTGCGGATACCCGATGGGCCCGTTCGAGCTGCTCGACGTCGTCGGCCTGGACGTGTCGCTGGCCATCCAGCGGGAGCTGTACCTGGAGCTGCGCGAGCCGGGCTTCGCCCCCGCGCCGCTGCTGGAGCACCTCGTCACCGCCGGCTACCTGGGCCGCAAGAGCGGCCGGGGCTTCCGGGACCACACCCGCCGCTGAGCGCACGCCCCCGCCGGCCCGCGCCGGCCGGCGGGGGCGTCCCGCTCCTGCCGCCGTACGCTGGAAACCGTGAGCCCCCGTCGCAACCGCCCCCGCCGCGAGGACACCGCCGGTCTGGACTCCGACCGGGCCCGTCAGGGGGTCGCCTCGGTCCAGCAGTGGCGCGACGGCGAGTGGCAGGTGCGCGGCATCGGTGGCGGGGCGTCCACCAAGACGTACCGCTGCCCCGGCTGTGACCAGGAGATCCGTCCCGGCGTGGCGCACCTGGTGGCGTGGCCGGCCGACGGGACGGGCGACCTGACCGACCGGCGGCACTGGCACAGCGGCTGCTGGCGTGCCCGGGACCGGCGTGGTCCGGCCGTGCAGCGCGGGCGCAGCGCCCCCCGGTACGGCTGAGCGGGTCGCCGCCCCGGCGAGCGATCTGGATCACCGTGTTTCCGCCCCGACGGGCGGGGTGCGCCGGTGCGCGGGAGACTGGACCGGTGAGCACTCCCATCCGCGCGTCCTCTGTCCTGCCCGGCCGGCGGGAGGACATCGAGCTGCACACCGCCGACGGTCTGACGCTGGTCGGTGAGCTGGCCCGCCCCGTCGACCGGGAACCGGTGGCCACCCTGGTCTGCCTGCACCCGCTGCCCACCCACGGCGGGATGATGGACAGCCACGTGTTCCGCAAGGCGGCCTGGCGGCTACCGGCCCTGGCGGACCTGGCCGTCCTCCGCTTCAACACGCGGGGCACCAGCAGCGTGCGCGGCACCAGCGGGGGCGCCTTCGACAACGCGGTGGGGGAGCGCTTCGACGTCGCCGCCGCCATCGAGTACGCCGAGTTCCACGAGCTGCCCGACATCTGGCTGCTCGGCTGGTCGTTCGGCACCGACCTGACCCTGAAGTACGGCTGCGACCCGGCGGTGACCGGGGCGATCCTGCTGTCGCCACCGCTGCGCTACTCGACGCCGGAGGACCTGGCGCACTGGGCGGAGGCCGGCAAGCCGCTGACCGCCCTGGTGCCCGAGTTCGACGACTACCTGCGCCCCGAGGAGGCCCGGGAGCGGTTCGCGGCGGTGCCGCAGGCCGAGGTGGTCGGGGTGCCCGGGGCCAAGCACCTCTGGGTCGGTGACGCGGAGACCGTGCTGGACGAGGTGGTCCGGCGGGTCAACCCGGCCACCGCGGTGCCCCTGCCGACCACCTGGGACGGCCCGATGGAGACCGGCGACGTCAGCGCGTACGCCGACCGTACCGTCGCCGCCTTCGCCGACCGCCCGGTGCCCGGCCCGGCGGCCGGCGACTGACCCCCGGTGCGCCGCCCCCGGCCGGCTCGTGGCCCGGCCGATGCCGTTCACCGGCGGTCCTGGCGGGGCAGGATCACCTCGCGCAGCACCAGCTGGACGGCGGCGACGGTCGGGATGGCGATCAGCGCGCCGACGACGCCCAGCAGCGCCACGCCCAGCAGCGCGGCGACCAGGGCGGCCACCTCGTTCACCGCGACCGACCGACGCATGATCTTGGGATAGATCAGGTAGTTCTCCACCTGCTGGTAGACGAGGAAGAACACCACGCAGGCGATGCCGACCGGTAGGTCGGTGGCGAACCCGACCAGGCTGACGATCACCGCACCGAGGGTGGCGCCGATCTGCGGGATCAGGTCGGTCACCGCGACGACCACGGCCAGCGCGAACGGGTACGGCAGGCCGGCCACCAGTGCGAACACGAAGGTGGTGGTCCCGGCCAGCACCGCGATGGCGAGCGCGCCGACGATGTAGGCGCCGACCTTGGTGAGGATCTCGTCTCCGATCAGCCGGACCCGCTCGCGCCGGGACGCGGGCACCAGCGCGTACCCCAGGTTCCGCAGCCGCTCGAAGTAGGCCAGGAAATAGATCGTGAGCACCAGGACGGTAAGCGTCCGGAAGACCGTGCCGAAGACCAGTTGCGCGCCGCCGAGCACCCCGCCCAGCGCCCGCCCGAGCGTGTCGGCGTCGGCCGCGTTCCGCGCCCGCTCCACCAGCCCGTACCGCTCGACCAGGTCGTTGACCGTCTCGTTGCGGCGCAGGGCCTCCACGTAGCCGGGCAGCTGCTCGACGAACTGCCCGGACTGGGTGACGATCGGCGGCACCAGGGCGACCAGCCCACCGCAGAGCAGCAGCAGGACGGTCAGCGTCACCAGGCTCACCGCGAGCCCGTGCGGGAGCCCCAGCATCCGCAGGCGGACCACCGCCGGGTAGAGGCCCACCGCCAGGAAGAGCGCGATCACCACCAGCACCAGGATGCCGGCGGCGTTGCGAAGACCCAGGAAGACGGCGTACGCGAGCAGCACGCCCAGCCCACCGGTGAACCCGACCAGGAAGCTGTTGCGGCGCAGCGGACGCCCCGGCAGCCCGAACCGCCCGGAGCCCTCGCCCGGCGGGTCGCCGTCGGCCCCGCTGTCCCCGGCAGGGCGGACGCCGTCCGGGTCGGCACCGCCCGACTCGGTGTCGTCGGACCGCCGGCGGGCGGATCCACGCCCGGTCACTCCTTCTCCACCACGACCTTGCTCGGCTTGGCGGTGCGCTCGTCGGTGGTCGGCTTGGCGGGACGGTTGCCGTTCTCGCCGGTGCTGGTGATCTTCGTGGCGGTGGCGTCCCGGCCACCCTCACCCGGTACCGCGGCGACGGTCTCCTCCCCGTCCACCCCCGCGCTGGCCGTGCCGCCGTCGACCGTGGTCACCGACGCCACCCTGCCGTTGGCCGGCTGCCCGTCGTCGGTCGGCTCGATGCGTCCCCGGGCCGGCTGCCCGGCGTCCGCCGGCTCGACCTTGGCCGGCCCGCTGGGACCCGACCCGTTCGTCCCGGGTGCCGTCCTGCCGCTGGCTGATCCGCTCGCGCCGCTCCCGGTCCCGCTCTTGCCGCTGGCTGATCCGCTCGCGCCGGCCCCGGTCTTGCCGTCGGCCGATCCACTCGTCCCGGTTGCGGTATCGCCCTTGCCGTCGGCCGACCCGCTCGCGCCGGTCCCGGCCAGGTCGAGGGCACCGCCGTCGGCTCCGCTCGTCCCGGCCCCGCCGTCGGTGCGGATCCCGGAGCCGACCGGCTCGGCCCCGGTGCCGCCGGTCGAGGCGGTGGCGGTGGAGACGTCGGCCGGTGTGACGGCCGCGGTGGGGCTGTTCGCGGCGACGCCGGTCGTGGTCGGGGCGGTCGTCGGCGTACCGGTGCGGACCGTCGCGCCGTCGGTGCCCCCGGCCCGGGTCGGGGCGCTCGCCAGTTCCAGTCGCAGCTCGGCCATCTGGCGCTGGAGCTCGTCGGACTCCTGGCGGGACGTCCAGGTCTCCTGGCGCAGGTCGGCGAGCTGCTGCTGGGCCTGGGCGATCTCCAGCATCACCTGGGCGAGCTGCTGCCGGCCGGAGGCCGCCTCCTGCTGCGTCGCGGCGAGGTGCTGCTGGGTGGTCGCGAGGTGCTGCTGGGTGGTGGCCGCGTACTCCTCGAACTGCCGGCGCGAGGTGGCCACGTGCTCGTCGGCCCGGCGGCGCTTGTCGGCGGCCTCCTGCTCGGCCCGGGCGAGCAGCGCGGCGGCCTCCTCCTCGGCCCGGCCGAGCTGGGCAGCGGTCTCCTCCTCGGTCTGGCGGCGGATGGCCAGCGCGTCCCGCTCCGCGGCCTGGCGGATCGCCTCGGCGCCCTGCTCGATCTCGTTCTTCCGCGCGGTGTAGTCGGACTCCAGCTCGGCGCGGCGGGTCTCGAAGTCGGACTCCAGCTCGGTGCTGCGGGTCTCGAACCCGGACTCCAGCTCCTGCTGCCGGCTCTTGTGCTGCTGCTCCAGCTCGACGGATCGGGACTTGTACTGCTTCTCCAGGTCGTCGCGGCGGGCGGTGAACTCCTGGTCGGCGGCCTTGCGGCGCTGGGCCAGATCGCGGTCGGCGGCCTCCCGCCGGCCGTTGACCTCCTTCTCCACCCCGGCCCGCCAGGCACCCAGCTCCTGCTGCGTCTGGGCGCGGGCGTGCTGGACGTACGCCTCGGTCTCGCTGCGCATCCGCTGGACGTACGCCTCGGTCTCCGCGCGGTTGCGCTTCGCGGCCTCGGTGGCCTGCGTGGTGACCAGCTCGGCTTCCTGGCGTGCCTTGTTGCGGGTGGACTTGCCGGCCTCGGTGGCGTCGTCGACGATCTGCTTCGCCTCGCGCTGCGCCTTGGCATGCGTGGCCCGGCCCGCCTCGGTCGCCTGGTCCACCAGCCGCTTGGCCTCCTGCTGGGCCTTGGCGTGCACCTCCTTGGCCGCCTCGCGGAGCTGCGTCGCCTCCTGCTGGGCCCGGTTGTGCGCCTCCTTGGCCGCCTCGCGCAGCCGGGTCGCCTCCTGCTGGGCCCGGTTGTGGATCTCCTTGGCGGTGTCCCGCAGGTGGGTGGCCTCCTGCTGGGCCTTGGCCAGCGCCTCCTGGGCGGTCCTGCGCAGCCGCTCGGACTCCTCGTTGGCCGCCCGCATCGCGGCGTCCGCCTCGGCCTTGCGGGCCGCGGTGTGCCGCTCCTCCTCGGTGCGGCGGGCGGCCAGGGCGATCTCGAA
Source organism: Micromonospora endolithica (assembly GCF_003626595.1). Taxonomy (GTDB): domain Bacteria; phylum Actinomycetota; class Actinomycetes; order Mycobacteriales; family Micromonosporaceae; genus Micromonospora; species Micromonospora endolithica. The sequence goes on from NZ_RBAK01000010.1 coordinate 75,083, forward strand.
GTCCTTGAGGGCCTTGGCGGCCTGCTCCCGGGCCTCGTCGATGATGGTGTCCGCGGCGTGGCGGCGGGCCTCGATCTCCTCGTTGGCGGCGGCCAGGATCTCCTCGGCCTGCTCCTCGGCCATGGTCAGGATCTGTTCCACCCGGGGACCGAGGTGGCGGAAGGAGGCGCGGTCCACCACGCCGGCCTGCTTGCGCACCTGAGCGAGATCCCGCTGCAGCACCTCGACCTGGCCGGCCAGCTTGTGGATCTGTGTGTAGGCCTGCTCCCGTTCGGCGGCCAGGGTCGCGATCTCGTGCTCCGCACGGGCGACGTACCGGTCGACCTGTCGTTTCTCGTACCCCCGCAGAGCGGACTCGAAGCTGGGCTCCGTGGTCACGTCCCCGCCGAGAGCGAACAGTTCCTCGCCGTGCGACATGCCCCCATCCTCACACGCATCCGGGCCTCCTGGGGCGATACGGACGCCCCTGTTGGGACCTACTTCACTGCGGTGGACCCCGGGCATTCCGCGGGTTGGGAAACGGGTACGGCGCGAGGTGCCACCGGTCACCCGGTGTCACCTCGCGCCGTGGAATTCATGCCCCGGACGGGCCGCGGTCAGCCGGCGGTCTCCGCGCTCACCCGCGCGTCGGCGTCGTCCTTCTTGGCCTCCGGCTTGGCCGCCTGGGCCGGCGGGGAAGCCGGCACACCCGGCACGATGCCGGCCAGGCCGGAGAGCATCTGGCCGAGCTGGGAGGTGACGGCGTCCTTCTGGCGGGTCAGGTCCTCGACCTCGCGGCGGGCCGCCTGGGTGGTCAGCTCGGCCTCGGTACGAGCCTCGGTCAGCTGGCGCTTGGCCTCGGCCTTCGCCTCGTTGACGGTCTTCTCGGCCAGGGCCTTGGCCTTGTCCACCGTCTCGTTGGCGGTGCGCTCGGACTCGACCCGGCGGGCCTCGGCGCGCTGCTCGATCTCCTTGGCGCGCTCCTGGGCCGTCCGGGCGCGCTGCTCGGCCTCGCCGACCAGCTTCTGGGTCTGCGCGACCTGCGCGGCGTGCCGCTCGGACTCCTCGCGCTCGGCCTTCTCCCGGCGCTCGGCGAGCTGGAGTTCCAGCGCCTGCAGATCCTTGTCGCGCTTGTCCCGCGCGTCGGTGAGCAGCTTGGTGGCCTCGGCGCGCTTCTCCTCGGCCTCCCGGGCGGCCTTCGCCCGCTGCTGGGTGATCTCCCGCTCGGCGGTGGCCCGCAGCGTGGCGACCTCACGCTCGACGGTGGACTTCAGCTCGGCCACCTCGTGCGCGGTGACCGTACGCAGCTGCTTGGTCTCCCGGTCGGCGTCCGCCCGCAGGGTGTCGGCCTCCCGCCGGGCCTGGACCCGGACCTCGGCGGCCTCCCGCTCGGCGGCGGTGCGGAGGGTGCCCGCCTCCCGCTCGGCGGTGGCCTTCATGGCCGCCGCCTCGGCGCGCGCCTTGTCGGTGATCTCCCGCGCCTCCAGGCGCGCGGCGGACAGGATGCCCTCCGACTCGCGCTTGGCCTCGTTGCGGTGGTCGTTGGCCTGCTCCTCGGCGAGCCGGAGGATCTGCTCGACCCGGGTGCCGAGCCCGGACAGGGTGGGCCGGCTGTTCTCTTCGAGCTGCTTGTTCGTGTCGGCGAGCTTCTGCTCCAGCGCACTCATGCGCTGCTCGGCCTGGCGGAGCCGACGCTGGGCGTCGTTCATCCGCTGCTCGGCCTCGGCACGGGCCTGCTCGGACTGGGTCAGCGCGGCGGTCATCCGGCCGAGGAAGTCGTCGACCTGGTGGGTGTTGTATCCGCGCAGGCCAACGGTGAAATCTGGCTGCGAGTTCGCGTTATCGAAGAACGCGAGAGGGGAGGACTGCTGCTGGGGCATTGGGACATACTGGCAGACGCCCCAGGGTCCTCCGCAAGAGCGTCCCCGAGCTTTCGCGTCCTCTTTACATGGTCAACTCGGCGTCGTGGCGACGCCGGACGAATCGGCGATCTTGGCAGGTCCCGGACGCGGTCCGGGTCAGGGCCGGCCCACGGGAAAGGGTCGCGGGTTCACCCCGCGACCCTTTGTTCCGTTCCGGTCCTTATCCCTCGAATGAACGTCCGGGATCCGGAGTGGAAAGGCAATAGCCGTTCACCGCAATGGTCATCGGCGCATCAGCCGTCAGGTCAGTGACCCCGGAACCGGTTGATCGCCGTCTCGTGCCGCGCCCGCAGCTCCGCGTCGCGCACGCCGAGACCGTCGGCCGGGGCGAGGCAGCGGACGCCGACCTTGCCCTGGTGGGCGTTGCGGTGCACCTCGTACGCGGCCTGGCCGGTCTGCTCCAGCGCGTACGTCTTGGACACCGTGGGGTGGACCCGGCCGAGGGCGACCAGACGGTTGGCCTCCCACGCCTCGCGGTAGTTGGCGAAGTGGCTGCCGACGATCCGCTTGAGGTGCATCCACAGGTAACGGTTGTCGTACTGGTGCAGGAAGCCGCTGGTGGAGGCGCAGGTGACGATGGTGCCACCGCGCTTGGCCACGTAGACACTGGCGCCGAAGGTCTCCCGGCCCGGGTGCTCGAAGACGATGTCCGGGTCCTCGCCGCCGGTCAGCTCGCGGATCCGCTGGCCGAAGCGCCGCCACTCGTCCGGGTTCTGGGTCTGCTCGTCGGACCAGAACCGGAAGCCCTCGGCGGAGCGGTCGATGACCAGCTCGGCACCCATCCTGCGGCACAGCTCGGCCTTCTCCGGGGAGGACACCACGCAGACCGGGATCGCGCCGCCGTTGAGGGCCATCTGGGTGGCGTAGCCGCCGAGGCCGCCGGAGGCACCCCAGATGAGGACGACGTCGCCCTGCTTCATGTTGGCGCCGTGGTGCGAGACGAGCTGCCGGTACGCGGTGGAGTTGACCAGGCCGGGGCTCGCCGCCTCCTCCCAGCTCAGGTGCGCCGGCTTCGGCATCAGCTGGTTGGCCTTGACCACGCACAGTTCGGCGAGGCCGCCGAAGTTCGTCTCGAAGCCCCAGATCCGCTGCTGCGGGTCGAGCATCGTGTCGTCGTGCCCGGCGGCGTCCTCCAGCTCCACCGAGAGGCAGTGCGCCACCACCTGGTCGCCGGGCTTCCAGCGGCTCACTCCGGCACCGACCCGCAGCACCACGCCGGCGGCGTCCGAGCCGACCACGTGGTACGGCAGGTCGTGCCGGCTGGCCAGCTCGGAGGTGCGGCCGTAGCGCCGGAGGAAGGAGAAGGTGGACACCGGCTCGAAGATGCTGGTCCACACGGTGTTGTAGTTGATGGCGCTGGCCATCACCGCGACCAGGGCCTCGCCCGGACCCAGTTCGGGGGTCGGCACCTCCTGCACGTGCAGGGCCTTGCGCGGGTCCTTGTCCCGGGTGGCCATGCCGTCGAACATCCGCGCCTCGTCGGCCCGTACCACCACGCCGCGGTAGGACTCCGGTACCGGAATCGAGGCCAGGCCGGCCAACTCCCGCTCCGGTTGTCCGGAGCCCTCTGCCGCCATGATCGCTTCGAGGATGTCCTGCACGTCGACCTCCCGTTCGTCCGCACCCGTACGTCACCGGCACGGGTGCTGCCATCGTCGGCGCCGGTGCGGCCCGCTCACCATGTCGGCGTCCGACACATCCGGCGCCGGCCACGCTGCTGTGGGGCCGGACGTTACTGAACGGTAGCTAGGGCGGGAAGTGCTCTGTGAAAAACTGCATCGGCCGATGCGTGAAGCTGCCCGGCTCGACCGCGTACCGCGCAATGCCGTGCTCGGGTGCTCGTCGGAGCGGTTAACAAGGGCCCCCGGTACAACGCCAGGCGTTAACCGGGGGCCCTTCCTTGCACCTAGTGCCCGGGGGCGGGCTGGACCAACTCCACCAGGACGCCGCCGGCGTCCTTCGGGTGCACGAAGTTGATCCGGGAGTCGGCGGTGCCGCGCCTCGGGGTCTCGTAGAGCAGCCGCAGCCCGCGCTCCCGCAGCGCCGCGCAGGCCGCGTCGATGTCCACCACCGTGTACGCCACCTGCTGCACCCCGGGACCGTTGCGGTCGAGGAACTTCGCGATCGTGGACTCGGGCGAGAGCGGCGCCAGCAACTGCACGCAACCGCCCTCGGCGGTCGGGCCCACCGCCAGCATCGCCTCGCGTACGCCCTGCTCGGTGTTGGTCTCGGTGTGCACGCACCGCATGCCGAACGTGCGCCGGTAGAAGTCGATCGCCGCGTCCAGGTCGGCGACGGCGATACCGACATGGTCGATGCGTCGCAACCCGATGTCTGTGACGTAGTCCGCAGCGGGCTCGACGGGGGAGTTCTCAGCCATGGCGCTAGTCTGGCCGAACAATCGTTAAGGCGTACAGGTCGGTACCCCCTCGGAGGCAGGTATGGCTTCGGTGATCGTCAGCGGCGCGCGCACCCCCATGGGGCGGCTGCTGGGCAACCTCAAGGACCTCCCCGCGACCACGCTCGGCGGCGTGGCGATCAAGGCGGCGCTGGAGCGCGCCGGGGTCGCCCCCGACCAGGTGCAGTACGTGATCATGGGCCAGGTGCTCCAGGCCGGCACCGGGCAGATCCCGGCCCGGCAGGCCGCCGTGGAGGCGGGCGTACCCATGTCCGTACCGGCCCTGACCATCAACAAGGTCTGCCTCTCCGGGCTGGACGCGATCGCCCTGGCCGACCAGCTGATCCGGGCCGGCGAGTTCGACATCGTGGTCGCCGGCGGCATGGAGTCGATGACCAACGCCCCGCACCTGCTGCTGGGCCAGCGCTCCGGCTATAAGTACGGCGACGTCGTGGTCAAGGACCACATGGCGCTGGACGGTCTCTCCGACGCGTGGGACTGCTGCTCGATGGGCGAGTCGACCGAGCGGCACGGCACCGCCCGGGGCATCTCGCGGGAGGAGCAGGACGCCTTCGCCGCCGCCAGCCACCAGCGCGCCGCCGCCGCCCAGAAGAACGGGCACTTCGCCGACGAGATCGCCCCGGTGTCCATCCCGCAGCGCAAGGGTGACCCGCTGGTGATCAGCGAGGACGAGGGCATCCGGCCGGACACCACCGCCGAGTCGCTGGGCAAGCTGCGTCCGGCGTTCACCAAGGACGGCACCATCACCGCCGGCAGCTCCTCGCCGATCTCCGACGGCGCCGCCGCCGTGGTCGTGATGAGCAAGGCCAAGGCCACCGAGCTGGGGCTGACCTGGCTCGCCGAGATCGGCGCGCACGGCAACGTGGCGGGACCGGACAACTCCCTGCACTCGCAGCCGTCCAACGCCATCGCGCACGCGCTGCGCAAGGGCGGCCTGGGCGTCGACGACCTCGACCTGATCGAGATCAACGAGGCGTTCGCGCAGGTCGGCATCCAGTCCACCCGTGACCTCGGGGTCAGCCCGGACCGGGTGAACGTCAACGGCGGCGCGATCGCGCTGGGCCACCCGATCGGCATGTCCGGCGCCCGCCTGGTGCTCACCCTGGCGCTGGAGCTGAAGCGGCGTGGCGGCGGCACCGGAGCGGCCGCCCTGTGCGGCGGCGGCGGCCAGGGCGACGCGCTGATCATCCACGTGCCGGGGGACGAGAGCTGATCGTGGACGGTGCCGTCGAGAGCGCCGCGATGCCGGCCACCGCGCCCGTGCGCCGCAGCCGGGACGTACCCCTGCTGGTCGAACGGGCCCGCGCGGGCGACCCCCGCGCGGTGGCCCGGCTGATCACCCTGGTCGAGTCCGGCGACGAGACGCTGCCGCGGATCGCCGCGGCACTCGCGCCGTACGCCGGGCAGGCCCAGGTGGTCGGGCTGACCGGCTCGCCGGGCGTGGGTAAGTCGACCACCACCAACGAGCTGGTCCGGGCGCTGCGGTCACGCGGTCACCGGGTGGGTGTGCTGGCGATCGACCCGTCCAGCCCGTTCACCGGCGGCGCGATCCTCGGCGACCGGGTACGCATGCAGGACCACGCCACCGACCCGGGCGTCTACATCCGCTCGATGTCCAGCCGGGGGCACCTCGGCGGGCTGTCGGCGGCGACGCCGCAGGCGGTGCGGGTGCTGGAGGGCGCCGGCTGCGACGTGGTGCTGGTGGAGACCGTCGGGGTGGGGCAGGCCGAGGTGGAGGTGGCCTCGCTGGCCGACACCACGCTGGTGTTGCTCGCCCCCGGCATGGGTGACGCGATCCAGGCGGTCAAGGCCGGCATCCTGGAGATCGCCGACGTCTTCGTGGTCAACAAGGCGGACCGGGACGGCGCCGACGCCACGGTGCGCGACATCCAGGGCATGATCGCGCTGGGCGAGCGCGGCCCGGGGCAGTGGCGCCCGCAGGTGGTCCGGTCGGTCGCCTCCCGGGGCGAGGGCATCGACGACATCGCCGCCGCGATCGACAAGCACCGCGGCTGGCTGGTCGAGCACGGCGAACTGCGCCGCCGGCAGGAGGCGCGGGCCGCCGCCGAGATCGAGGCCATCGCGCTGGGCGTGCTACGCGCCCGGATCGGTTCACTGCGCGACGGTACGGAGTTGCCCGCGCTCGCCGCGAAGGTGGCCGAGGGGTCCCTGGATCCGTACGCGGCGGCCGACGCCCTGCTCGCCCAGATCGCCTCCTGACCCCCGCCCGGACGACTCGTCGGCCTTCCGGCTTCCACGTCGCCCGGCCGGTCGGGTTACCCGTCGGTACGAACTTCCTTAGCGATCGTTCAGGCCGGGGCTCTACACTCGGGTTGCAGTCGAGGACTCGAGGAGGAGCCCCGGGGATGGACGCCGACGATATCGCCGCCGGTCGGGCACGCTGGCAGGCCCGCTACGACGCCGCGCGCAAGCGGGACGCCGACTTCACCACGCTGTCCGGCATGCCGGTCGACCCGGTCTACGGGCCGCCGGAGGGGACCGCCTACCCGGGCTTCGAGCGGATCGGCTGGCCGGGCGAGTACCCGTACACCCGGGGTCTGCACCCGACCGGTTACCGCGGGCGGACCTGGACCATCCGGCAGTTCGCCGGCTTCGGCAACGCCAAGCAGACCAACGAGCGTTACAAGATGATCCTCGGCGCCGGTGGCGGCGGTCTCTCGGTCGCGTTCGACATGCCGACCCTGATGGGCCGCGACTCCGACGACCCGCAGGCGCTCGGCGAGGTCGGCCACTGCGGCGTGGCGATCGACACCGCCACCGACATGGAGGCGCTCTTCGACGGCATCGACCTGGCCGGCGTGACCACGTCGATGACCATCTCCGGCCCGGCGGTGCCGGTGTTCTGCATGTACCTGGTCGCCGCCGAGCGGCAGGGCGCCGACCTGTCCAAGCTGGACGGCACCCTCCAGACGGACATCTTCAAGGAGTACATCGCGCAGAAGGAGTGGCTCTTCGACCCCGAGCCGCACCTGCGCCTGATCGGCGACCTGATGGAATACTGCGCCGCCGAGATCCCGCGCTACAAGCCGCTCTCGGTCTCCGGCTACCACATCCGCGAGGCCGGTTCGACCGCCGCGCAGGAGCTGGCGTACACCCTGGCCGACGGCTTCGGTTACGTCGAACTGGGCCTCTCCCGCGGGCTGGACGTGAACGTCTTCGCCCCGGGACTGAGCTTCTTCTTCGACTCGCACCTCGACTTCTTCGAGGAGATCGCCAAGTTCCGGGCCGCCCGCCGGATCTGGGCCCGCTGGCTGCGCGACGTGTACGGCGCGACCAGCGAGAAGGCGCTCTGGCTGCGGTTCCACACGCAGACCGCCGGGGTGTCGCTGACCGCCCAGCAGCCGGTCAACAACGTGGTGCGTACGGCGGTGGAGGCGCTCGCGGCGGTGCTCGGCGGGACCAACTCGCTGCACACCAACGCGCTGGACGAGACCCTGGCGCTGCCCACCGACGAGTCCGCCGAGATCGCCCTGCGTACCCAGCAGGTGCTGATGGAGGAGACCGGGGTGGTCAACGTCGCCGACCCACTGGGCGGCTCCTGGTACGTCGAGGCGCTGACCGACAAGATCGAGGCCGAGGCGGAGGAGATCTTCGCCCGGATCCGGCAGCTCGGCGGCGAGGGCCCGCACCAGATCGGCCCGATGACCTCGGGCATCCTGCGCGGCATCGAGGACGGCTGGTTCACCGGACACATCGCCGAGTCGGCCTTCGTCTACCAGCAGGCTCTGGAGAAGGGCGACAAGAAGATCGTCGGCGTCAACTGCCACACCGGCACGGTCGCCAAGGAGTTGGAGATCCTGCGCATCTCGCACGAGGTGGAGCTGGAGCAGCGCCGGGTCCTCGCCGAGCGCAAGGCCGCCCGGGACGAGGCCGCGGTCCGGGCCGCCGTCGCGCGGATGGTCGAGGTCGGCCGCACCGACGGGAACATGATCCCGGCGATGCTGGACGCGGTCCGTGCCGAGGCCACCCTCGGCGAGATCTGCGACGCCCTCCGCGCCGAGTGGGGCGTCTACCGCGAACCCGCCCGCTTCTGACCCACCCCGACCCTCCCGCGATCTTGCACTTTGTGCCCCGACGAATGCCGCATTCGGCGCGTCCCGGCGACCGAAGGCGCACGATCGCGGGGTGCGGTCGGGGCGAGGGTCCGGGTGGGTTCGCGGGGGGTGTGAACTGCGACTGCCGGGGTCGTGGTTGATCGGAGATCCGCGCGCCGCGTGCGAGACTAGGTAACCATGAGCGACCCACGGATCACCTCGTCGATCTTCACCCGCGGCGCGGTCGACCTCAGCGCGCTGCGCACCCCCGCACCGGCCCCTGCCCGCCCCACCACCCCCGCCCAGTCCGGCCCGGACGCCGGTCTGCCCGGCCCCGCCGGGGGCGGGGTCGCCGTCATCGACGTCACCGAGGCGACCCTCCAGTCGGAGGTGCTCGAACGGTCGATGGAAAAGCCCGTCGTGATCTTCTTCGGTGCGGCGGGCTACCCGGACAGCGACCAGTTCGCGCCGTTGCTGGAGCAGCTGGCGGTCGAGGGGAACGGCGCCTGGCTCCTGGCCAGGGTCGACGCTCAGCAGCAGCCACGGATCGCGCAGATGTTCCAGATCCAGGGCGTCCCGACCGTCTACGCGGTCTTCGGCGGCCGGCCGATCGACGCCTTCTCGGGCGCGGTCCCGGAGGCCCAGCTGCGGCAGTGGATCTCCGCGGTTCTCAAGGCCGGCGGCGTGGCCGTGGCCGAGACCACCGACCCGCGCCTGGACGAGGCCGACGACGCGCTGATGAGCGGTGACCTGGACGCCGCCGAGCGGGCGTACCGGAAGATCCTCGCCGAGACGCCGGCGGACGCCGCGGCGGAGGCGGGCCTCGCCCAGGTCGGACTGGCCCGCCGCGTCGACGGCGCCGACCCGCGGACCGTGCTCACCGCCGCCGAGGCCGCGCCGGACGACGTCGCGGCGCAGCTCCTGGCCGCCGACGTCGAGGTTCTCAGCGGCTTCGCCGAGCAGGCCTACCAGCGCCTGGTCGGCCTGGTCCGCCGGACCACCGGCGAGGACCGCGAGCGGGTACGCCAACACCTGGTCGGCCTCTTCACCGTCGCCGGCCCGGACGACCCGGCGGTGGCCTCGGCCCGCCGGGCCCTGGCCAGCGCCCTGTTCTGAGCACCTGACACGCCAGCGCGGGCCGGCTCCGGCCGGCCCGCGGAGAACTTCGAGGACGGGAGCCCATGATGCGCCGGATCGCCGTCCTCGACGCGCCCAGCAACCTCGGCCTGCGCCCGCCGACGCCCACGTCGGTGCCCGGCTGCGCCAAGGCCCCCGGGGCGCTGCGCGACCACGACCTGCTCGCCCGGCTGCGGGCCCGCGACGCCGGCTGCCTGACCGCACCGAGGTACGACCCGGGCGACTGGCGGCCGGGCGACGGCGTCTGCCACGCCCGGGAGATCGCCGACTACTCGACGGCCCTGGCGGAGCGGATCGGCGGGATCATCGACCGGGGCGAGTTCCCGGTGGTGCTCGGCGGGGACTGCTCGATCCTGCTCGGCTCCGCACTGGCCATGCACCGGCTCGGTGAGGCGGTCGGGGGCCGGATCGGGCTGGTCTTCGTGGACGGGCACTCCGACTTCCGGCATCCGGGCAACGCCTCGTACGTGGGCGCCGCGGCGGGGGAGGACCTCGCCCTGGTCACCGGGCGGGGACAGGCCGACCTGGCCGCGATCGAGGGCCGCCGGCCATACTTCCGCGACATCGACGTGGTGGTGCTCGGGATCCGGGCGCAGGACGAGTACCGGCTGGACCTCCAGGCCGCCGGGATCACCACCCGGCCGGTGCCGGCGCTGCGCGCCGAGGGCGCGGCGCGGACCGCCCAGTGGGCGCACGAGCAGCTCGCCGACTGCGCCGGCTACTGGGTGCACGTGGACGTGGACGTGCTGGACCCGGCGGTGCTGCCGGCGGTGGACGCCCCGGACCCCGGTGGGATCGCCTTCGCCGAGCTGGAGATCCTGCTCGCCGGCCTGGTCGACACCCCGCACTGCCTCGGTGTCGAGCTGACCGTGTTCGACCCCGACTACGACCCGGACGGGTCGTACGCGGCCGAGATCGTCAACACCCTGGTCGCCGGGCTCCGCCCGGTGTCCGCACCGGAGGCGGTGCCGCCCCGGCTGCTGCCCGGGACGCCACCGGCCCCGCGCCGGGGTGACGTCCCGCTGGCCGCCGCCCCGACCGGGCCGGCCACGCCGGAGGGGACGGACGACGGCCTCCCGGTCGCCCTGGAGCCGGTCGGGCCACCGGCCGCGGCCGGGCCGGGGCTGCTGCGTCGGGCCCCGTCGCCCGGCCCGGAGCCGGACGGGGGCGTGCCGCCGACCGAGGACGGCCCGCACCCCGCCGCCGGAATCGCCTGAGGTCGGCCCTACACGCCCGGCTGGGACTGCACGCGTACGAGGTCGTCGCCGGCGGCGGTCCGGTAGTACAGCACCGACCGGCCCGATCGGCGTCGGCCGACCAGGCGCGCGTCCAGTAGCACCCGGAGGTGGCCACCGACCGAGCCGAGCCCGTGCCCGGTCAGCCCCACCAGCTGGGTGGTGCTCTTCGGTGTGTCCAGCGCGGTGAGGATGCCGGCGCGCACCGGTCCCAGCAGCCGCGCGAGCGACTCGGGCGCCAGGCCGGTCCGGGGCCGGGCGAGGAGCCCCGAGCACGGGTAGACGACGGCGTAGCGGCGTTGCGGCGGATCCGAGGCGACCCAGCCCCGGTGCGCCGTGGCCGGGATGAACACCAGTTCGCCGCCGGAGATGTCGTGCGGCGGGTAGTCGTAGGTGTTGATCTGCAACCGTCCGTCGCCCAGCCACCGCATCCCGGGACGCATCGCGTCCAGCGCGGTCGCCCACCCGCCGGCGCTGAGCTGCTGGGTCCGGGCCACGACGTCGGCCTCGAACGCCCGGACCCGCCAGGACCAGTCCGGCGCCACACCGTGCCGCCAGACCCACGACAGCAGGTCGGCCACCCGCGCCGCGCCGTCGGGTACCCGCAGCCCCTCGGGCACCGGGCCCTGGAGGGTGACCGCGAGATCGTCCAGGTAGGCGTCGACCGGGGTCGCCCGGACCCGGTCCAGCTCGTCGTCGACGCCGCGGTCGCCGGGTCGCGGCGGCACGGTCAGGAAGCCGGGGAGCCAGGACCGCCGGAACGCGACCCGCACGAACAGGGCCGCGAAGGGGTCGGCCGCGATGCGGTCACGGTATGCGCGGCGGTGCGTGTCCAGCCAACCGCGCTCACCCGCCGGCGTCGGCCGGCCCACCAGGATCAGCAGGCGTCCGACCGTCTCCGCCAGGGGAGACACGGTGAACCGGCTCCGCGCGAGCGTGTCGGAGCCGATCAGCCACAAGCCCATGTTTCGCCTCCACGCGAAACTCTATGGCCGCACCGGGCCGCCACCGAAACTGCCGATCATGAGCACGTACCGCGAACTGTTCCGTACCCCGGAGTTCACCCCGTTGTTCGCCGGCACCTCGGTCGCCGTGGCCGCCCGCACCCTCAGCGGTCTGGCGCTCGGCACGATGGTCTACGCGGCGACCGGATCGCCGCTGCTGGCCGCGCTGAGCATGTTCGGCCCGTCCTTCGCCCAACTGCTCGGCGTGTTCACCGTCCTGTCGGCCGCCGACCGGCTCCCACCACGAGCCGCGACGGTCGGCATCGCCTGTCTCTTCGCGGCGGGAACGGCCACCCTCGCCGTGCCGGGCCTGCCGGGCTGGGGCACGGCGCTGGTCATCCTCGGCATCGGGCTGGTCAGCTCGCTCGCCGGTGGTGTGCGGTGGGCCCTGCTCGGTGAGATCCTGTCCACCGAGCGGTATCTGCTCGGCCGGTCGGTGTTCAACATGGCGGTCGGGGTGATGCAGATCGCCGGTTTCGCGCTCGGTGGGGTGCTGGTGGCGGTGCTGACGCCCCGGCAGGCGCTGCTGGTCGCCGCCGGTCTGCACCTCGTCGCCGCCGCGGTGGCCCTGCTGGGGCTCACCACCCGCCCGCCGCGCGCCCCGGGACGGCCGTCGATCCGGCGGACGTGGCAGGTCAACGGCCGGCTGTGGGCCTCGCCGGGGCGCCGCACCACGTACCTCGCCCTGTGGGTGCCCAACGGTCTCGTGGTGGGCTGCGAGGCGCTATACGTGCCGTACGCGCCCGCCTCGGCCAGCGCGCTGTTCGTGGTGACCGCCTTCGGGATGCTCGCCGGTGACACGTTCGTCGGCCGGTTCCTGCCGCAGCGGTACCGGCACCGGCTGATCACGCCGTTGCAGGTGCTGCTGGCGGCCCCGTTCCTGCTGTTCGCACTGCCCCTGCCGCCGGGCCTGGCACTGACCGCCGCGGGGCTCGGCGCGGTCGGCTTCGGCGCCGGCCTGCTGTTGCAGGACCGCCTGCTCGCCCAGACCGACGACGAGGTCCGCGGCCAGGCGCTCGGCCTGCACTCGGCGGGCATGCTCAGCATGCACGCGGTCGGCGCGACCGTGGCCGGCGCGGTCGCGGAGTTCCTGCCGGTCGGCACCGCGATGGCCGTCATGGCGGCGGCGTCGCTGTGCGTCAGCGCCACCCTCGCCGCGGCGTTGCGCCGCCCGGTGCCGGCGCGGGTCCGCGTGGGCTGAGCCCGGCGACGCCGGTCACGGCGGGTCGGTGCGGTCAGCGGGGCAGGGCGCGCAGGAAACGCTCGGTGATCGGGACCGCGGAGGAGGTGCTCGACCCGCCCTTCTCCACGAAGACGGCGAACGCCACGTCGCCCTGCCAGCCGACGAACCAGGCGTGCGTGTTCCGCGGGTCGTCGTCGTACTCGGCGGTGCCGGTCTTGCCGTGCACCGGCCCGCCGGGCACGTCGGCCAGGGCGGTGGCCGTACCGGCGGTGACCACCTCGCGCATCATCGCGCGCAACGCGGTCAGCGACTCGGCGGCCAGCTCCGGCCCGTCGGCGGCCGGTTTCGCCGGCGCCGGGTCGAGCACCAGCCTGGGCTGCACGAACCGCCCCCGGGCGACCGCCGCGGTGGCACCGGCCATCGCCACCGGGCTGACCACGGTGGTGCCCTGCCCGATCGCGGCGGCGGCCTGCTCGGTGGCGCCGCCGTTCGCGGAGACCTTGCCGGTGAAGGCGTCCAGGCCGAGATCCCACTGGCCCTCCAGGCCCAGTGTGCGACCGGTGGCCGCGAGCCCGTCCGGGCCGAGCTGCGGTGCCAGCGCGACGAAGGCGGTGTTGCAGGACTTGGCGAAGTCGGTGCGGAACGGCACCCTGCCGAGGGCGAAGTCGTCGGAGTTCTTGAACGACCGGCCGTCCACCGGGTAGTTCTTCGGGCAGTTCACCGGGGCGTCGGCGGTCACCGCGCCCTTGTCCAGCAGGGCGAGCGCGCTGACCATCTTGAAGGTCGAGCCGGGCGGCACCTGGGCGGTGAGGGCGAGGTTCTCGCCGGCCGGGCCGGGGCCGTTGGCGGCGGCCAGCACGGCGCCGTCGCTGACGCGTACGGCGACCAGCGCGGAGCGCCGTTTCTCGCCGCCCAACGCCACGTCGGCGGCCTTCTGGGTGGCCACGTCGAGGGTGGTCCGCACCGGCTGACCCGGCTGCGGCTCACGGCGGAACAGCTCGGTGCCGGTGGCGACCAGCTTCCCGTCCTCACCGGCCCGCTCGACGATCACGGTCAGCCCCGGCGCGCCCCGCAGCCGCTCGTCGAACCGGCCCTGCAGACCGCCGTGCCCGACCAGGTCGCCGGCCACGTACCGGTCGGGGAACCTGGTCAGGTCGTCGGCCTGCGCCGGGTCGACGGTGCCGAGCGCCGCCCGCGCGAACTCCCGGGTCGGCGCCAGGTCGAGGGTGTCCCCGGGGAACTTCGTGCCGGGCAGCTCGTAGATCCGCGACTTGATCTGCCGGTAGGCGTCCTCGCGCAGCGTGACCACCTCGACCAGCTGCTCCGGATCCGCGTCGGCGACGCGCTTGGGCAGGTCGGACAGGTCGACCGGCGGCACCAGCGCCGGCCGGATCGCCTTGAAGGCGGCGTCCAGCTGGCGGGTCAACCGGGGCAGGTCCTTCACCTCGCGGGGGGCCAGGCTGACCCGGATGACCGGTCGGGGCGCGATGAGCGGCTGCCCGTCGTCGTCGAGCACGGCGGCCCGCGGCCCGGTGTCGCGCCGCAGGCCGAGGCGGTCACCGCGGGTGAGCTGCTCCTGCACGACCGCCGGCTCCCAGATCACCTGCCACGCGTCGTCGGCGGCCTGCTTGAGCCGCACCGGCCGCTCGTACGCCCACCGGGTCCCGCCCGGCAGGGTCCACTCCACCGCCACGGTGGCGGTGGCGGTGTCCCGGGTGATCTTCGGATCGCCCACCCGGCGCAGCGCCGGCGGGGTGGCCGCCAGCTCGCCGGAGAGCTCCCTGATCTCGCGGGCCACGTCCGCCGCCGGCACCTTCGCGCCGGTCGGGTCCACGAAACCGACCGCCTGGAGGTCGCCGGAGCGCCAGCCCGACAGGAACGCCTCGACGCTCTTGGCCGGCCCGTCCTCGGACGAGCAGCCGGTGAGCGCGCCGGCGACCAGCGCGGTCACGGTGAGCAACGTCAGCGCCGGGTGTGATCGACGGCGGCCACGGGGGTACGACAGGTGCATGGAGCGGTCCCTCCGGAATCAGGCTTCCTGCACGGTAGTACGCGCCGGTGGGCCGCACCGCCCCGTGTGCGCGACCACGGGGGCCACCGCAAGACGTGGACGCCGCGGGGTGATGAACAACACCAGGCGGGGTACTCCGGGACCGGCCAACCTCCTACCCGCAACGGGTGAAGGGACAGAGTCCGGATCCGGACGTCCGCACTGTGGTCCGCCGACCAAGGGGCACAACGGCAGGGCCTAGGCTGGCGGCAGAGTGACCCACAACGCGGTGGGTCGAGGGGAGTGGCACCGATGGACCGGCGTCCGGCTATCAAACCGGGACCCGACCTCCGGCAGGATGACACCGGCCGGGACGACGACAGCTTCGATTCGGCGACCGACGGGGACGGTTACGACCGTCTCGCTACGGGAGCGACCGGGATGACCGGTTCGAGTATCGACACGATCTACGATCTGGGTCTGCCCACCGAAGCGCTGACCGACGACGTGGACTCCGAACTCGACGAGCCGGTACCCAATGCCGAGCGCCTGGTGGCCCAGGCGGTCGCGCTCGCCGGAGAAGACCACGACGCGGCGACCCTGGTCGGCCGCTTCTGGCGGTTCGCGCCGGACGAGGAGCTGATCGGCTTCACCGCCGAGGAGATGCTCGACGCCGCCCGGGCGCACCGGGACCTGGCCCAGCAGCGGGTGCCGGGCGAGCTGAAGCTGCGCATCCACGAGCCCGACGCCGACCAGCACCACACGGTGATCGAGATCGTCACCGACGACATGCCGTTCCTGGTCGACTCGGTCACCGCCCTGCTCAACGCGCACCACCTGGACGTGCACCTGCTGGTGCACCCGCTGGTGGTGGTGCGCCGCGAGCCGCTGGGCCGGCTGACCGAGGTCTCCGCCGACGTGGAGCCCGACGACGCGATCGCGGGCGACCTGGTGGAGAGCTGGATGCGGGTCGAGATCGACCCGGTCCGGGACCCGGCCGAGCGGGAGAAGTTGCGCCGTGAGCTGCAACGGGTGCTCACCGACGTGCGGGAGGCCGTCGAGGACTGGCCGAAGATGCGGCAGCGCGCGCTCGCCTTCGCCGACGAGCTGGCCTCCGCCCGGACCAGTGACAACCGCCCGCCGGTGCCGGAGAAGGACATCACCGACTCGGTGGAGCTGCTGCGCTGGCTGGCCCACGACCACTTCACGTTCCTCGGCTACCGGGAGTACAAGCTGGTCGACGCGCCCGCCGAGGGCGACGCGGCCGGGGAGCCGGGCGGCAAGGCGCTGGAGGCGGTGCTCGGCACCGGCCTGGGCATCCTGCGCTCGGACTCCACCGACCCCCGCTCGCTGTCGTCGATGACGCCGGAGGCGCACGAGAAGGTCACCGAGAAGCGGCTGCTGATCATCACGAAGGCCAACTCCCGGGCTACCGTGCACCGTTCGGCCTACCTGGACTACATCGGCTTCAAGATCTTCAACGAGGCCGGCGAGGTGGTGGGTGAGCGACGCTTCCTGGGCCTGTTCTCCACCGCCGCGTACCGGACCAGCGTGCAGGAGTTGCCGGTGGTCCGGCGCAAGGTCGCCGAGGTGCTGGACCGCTCGGGTCTGAGCCTGCGCAGCCACTCCGGCAAGGACCTGTTGCAGATCCTGGAGACCTACCCGCGCGACGAGCTGTTCCAGATCAAGACCGACGACCTCTATCACGCGGTGATCGGCGTGCTCCGGATGGCCGGCCGCCGGCAGCTGCGGGTCTTCCTGCGCCGGGACGCGTACGGGCGGTTCATCTCCTGCCTGATCTACCTGCCCCGGGACCGGTTCACCACCCAGAACCGGCTGCGCATGCAGGACATCCTGCTCCGCGAGCTGAACGGCGTCGGGGTGGACTACACCACCCGGGTCACCGAGTCGATGCTCGCCCGGGTGCACTTCATCGTCCGGACCGACCCGACCCGGCCGCCGGGGGACATCGACGCCGACCTGCTCGCCGAGGAACTGGCCGACGCCACCCGGCTGTGGGACGACGACTACCGCCTGGTGCTGGAGCGCAAGCTCGGCGACGAGCAGGCCAAGCACCTGTTCAGCCGGTACGCCGACGCGTTCCCCGAGGGCTACAAGGACGGGCACACGCCGTACGAGGCGATGAAGGACCTGGCCAAGCTGGAGCTGCTGGAGGAGCCCGGCCAGCTGGAGATGCACCTGTTCCGCAAGCAGCTCGCGCCGCGCGTGAACGGCGGCGGCCGGTCCGTCGAGATCGACGAGTCGATGGACGTGCGGTTCAAGGTATACCGCTACGGCGAGCCGATGATGCTCTCCGCGGTGCTTCCGGTGCTGCACTCGCTCGGGGTGAAGGTGGTCGACGAGCACCCGTACGAGGTGGACCGGATCGACGGCCGGGTCTACCTGTACGACTTCGGGCTGCGCCTGCCCGAGGGGCACCAGGAGCTGGCCGAGGTGCGCCCGCACGTGGAGAACGCCTTCGCGGCGGCGTGGCGGGGCGAGGCCGAGGTGGACGGCTTCAACGAGCTGGTCCTGCGCGGCGGCCTCACCTGGCGGCAGGTGGTGGTGCTGCGCGCGTACGCGAAGTACCTGCGCCAGGCGGGCACGGTCTTCTCCCAGGAGTACATGGAGTCGACCTTCATCGCCTACCCGCGGATCGCGGCGCTGCTGGTGGACCTCTTCGAGGTGCGGTTCGCGCCCGGCCTGTCCGACGCCGAGCAGCGGCAGCGACGCAGCGCCGACCTGGTGACCGAGATCCGGACCGCCCTCGACGAGGTGGCCAGCCTGGACCAGGACCGGATCCTGCGGTCGTACCTGACGTTGATCCAGGCCACCCTGCGGACCAGCTTCTACCAGAAGCGCGCCGACGGGCGGCCGAAGTCCTACGTCGCGCTCAAGCTGGACCCGCAGGCCATCCCGGACCTGCCGGCGCCCCGGCCCAAGTTCGAGATCTTCGTCTACTCGCCCCGCTTCGAGGGTGTGCACCTGCGGTTCGGGCCGGTGGCCCGGGGCGGGCTGCGCTGGTCCGACCGCCGGGAGGACTTCCGCACCGAGGTCCTCGGCCTGGTCAAGGCACAGATGGTGAAGAACGCCGTGATCGTGCCGGTCGGCGCCAAGGGTGGCTTCGTGCTGAAGCAGAAGCCGGGGGACCGGGACGAGGCGGTCGTCTGCTACAAGGAGTTCATCTCCGCCCTGCTGGACGTCACGGACAACATCGCCAGCGGTGAGATCGTGCCGCCGGAGGACGTGGTCCGGCACGACGGCGACGACCCGTACATGGTGGTCGCGGCGGACAAGGGCACGGCGACGTTCTCCGACATCGCCAACGAGATCTCCACCGCGCACGACTTCTGGCTGGGCGACGCGTTCGCCTCCGGCGGTTCGGCGGGCTACGACCACAAGAAGATGGGCATCACCGCCCGGGGCGCCTGGGAGTCGGTGAAGCGGCACTTCCGGGAGCTGGGCCACGACACCCAGAGCCAGGACTTCACCGTGACCGGTGTCGGCGACATGTCCGGCGACGTGTTCGGCAACGGGATGCTCCTGTCGGAGCACATCCGGCTGGTGGCCGCCTTCGACCACCGGCACATCTTCCTCGACCCGGACCCGGACGCCGCCACCTCGTACGCGGAGCGCAAGCGGTTGTTCGACCTGCCCCGGTCGTCGTGGGAGGACTACAACACCGAGTTGATCTCGGCCGGCGGCGGGATCTACCCGCGTACCGCCAAGTCGGTGCCGATCTCGCCGCAGGTCCGCGCGTCGCTCGGCCTGGACGACGACGTCGCGCAGCTCTCGCCGCAGGAGCTGATGAAGGCGATCCTCACCGCGCCGGTCGACCTGTTCTGGAACGGCGGCATCGGTACCTACGTGAAGGCGTCCAGCCAGACCAACGCGGAGGTGGGCGACAAGTCCAACGACGCGATCCGGGTGGACGGCCGGAGCATGCGCTGCCGGGTGGTCGGCGAGGGCGGCAACCTGGGCTGGACCCAGCTCGGCCGGATCGAGTACGCGCTGACCGGCGGTCGGATCTACACCGACTTCATCGACAACGCGGCCGGGGTGGACTGCTCCGACCACGAGGTGAACATCAAGATCCTGCTGAACACGGCGGTCGCCGACGGGGAGCTGGACGTCGCCGAGCGGGACGAGCTGCTCGCCCAGATGACCGACGAGGTCGCCGAGCTGGTGCTGCGGGACAACTACGACCAGGCGCGGGCGATCAACAACGCGCAGGCGCAGGCCGCCTCGCTGCTCCCGGTGCACCGGCGCATGATCACCGATCTGGAGCGCTCCGGCGCCCTGGACCGGGCGCTGGAGGCGCTGCCGCCGGACGACGAGCTGGCGGTGCGGACCGAGTCCGGGCTGACCGCGCCGGAGTTCGCGGTGCTGCTCGCGTACGTCAAGATCGTCCTGGAGCGGGACATCCTCGCCGACGGGCTGGCCGACGAGGCGTGGACCACCGATGTCCTGGTGAACTACTTCCCGACGCCGATGCGGCAGCGGTTCGCCGACCGGATGTCCCGGCACCGCCTGCGCCGGGAGATCGTCACCACGGTGCTGGTCAACGAGGCGATCAACCGGGGTGGCATCTCGTTCGTCTTCCGGGTGGTCGAGGAGACCGCCGCCTCGCCGGCGGACGTGATCCGCGCGTTCGTGGTGGTCCGGGAGGTGTTCGGGCTGCGCGAGCTGTGGGACGCGGTGGAGGCGCTGGACAACCGGGTCGCGCCCGAGTTGCAGACCAACGTCTACCTGGACACCCGGCGGCTGGTCGACCGCGCGGTGCGGTGGCTGGTGACCAACCGCCGCTCGCCGATCGACGTCCCGGCCGAGATCCAGCGGCTGCGCGACGGGGTGGCCCGGCTCCTGCCCGGAATGGAGAACCTGTTCTACGGCGGCGAGCGGGAGGCCATCGCGGCGCACATCGAGTCGATGGCCGCCAAGGGTCTGCCCCGCGACCTGGCCGAGCGGGTGGTCCGGCTGATGTACAGCTTCGGCCTGCTCGACGTGGTGGAGACCGCCACCCGCAGCGGCCGGGACGTCGGCGAGGTGGCCTCGGTCTACTTCGTGCTGTCCGACCGGTTCCGGGTCGACTCGCTGCTGTCGAAGATCTCCCTGCTGCCCCGGGAGGACCGCTGGCAGACGCTGGCCCGGATGGCGTTGCGCTACGACCTGTACGCCGCGCTGGCCGCGCTCACCGCCGAGGTGCTCGACTCCACCCCGGAGAGCCTGCCCCCGCACGAGCGGGTGCAGCAGTGGGAACAGTCCAACGCCACCTCGATCCACCGCGCCCACCGGGCGATGGGGGAGTTCGACGAGTCGCGGGCGGACCTCGCCGCCCTGTCCGTGCTGCTGCGGCAGATCCGTACCCTGGTGCGGACCTCCGCGGCGGCCTGACAAGCGGCACCTGTTCAGGACGCGGCCCGGCCGGTCGGGACCACCGACCAGCCGGGCCGCGTCGCGTGTTCCGCCGGGCCCCCGCGCCCGGCCTCACTCCGCCAGGCCGGCGAAGACGACCACGTTGTCCGGGTAGCCGCCGGCCGCCGCGTCGAAGACCCCGCCGCAGGTGACGACCCGCAGGCCGGGCCGGTCGGCCGGACCGTAGACCAGCTCGGTGGGGAAGGCGTCCTTCGGGTACGCCCGCACCGCCTCGACGGTGAACGTCACCTGCCGTCCGTCGGCGCGGGTGACGGTGACCGGGTCACCGGGCTGCGTCGCACCGAGAGAGAAGAAGACCGCCGGACCGATCTTGGCCGAGTCGACGTGGCCGACGATCACGGCGTTGCCCACCTCGCCCGGGCTGACGCCGTTGCCGTACCAGCCGGCGAGCTGTGCCTGCTCCAGCGGCGGGACCTCCACGGTGCCGTCCGGGTTGGTGCCGAGGGACATGACCGAGGCGTCCACCCCGATGCGGGGGATGGTGATCTTCGTGGGGGCGGAACGGGGGAGCCCGGTGGCCTTCGGCCGGGGGTCGGCCGCCATGTCCGGATCGGTACCGTCGACGCCCGGCAGGTCGGCCACGGCCGGCGCGGTCACGTCGGGCCCGGCCTGGGCGAGCGGCTGCGGGGGGAGGGGAGCGGGTGCGGTCCTCAGCGAGGCGCCGACCATGCCGGCGCCCACCATCGCGAGTACGACGACGACGGCCGCGCCGGCGGCGCGCCACGGTCTCCCGTGACGGCCGCCGGCCAGTGCCGTCGTCGCCTCAGGCGAAGGACTCATCGGTCCGACGCCGGCGCATCAGCACGATGCCGCCCAGGGCGGCCGCGCCGATCAGGCTCGCGCCACCGGCGGCCAGACCGCGGTCGGTGCCGGCACCGACGCCGCCGTCACCACCGTCGACCCCGCCGTGCGGCAGGACGACCAGTTCGCCCTCGCCGCACGAGCCCTTCAGCTTGTAGTGGCCCGGCTTGGCGTCCTCGGACACCGTGGCCTCGCCGTAGTAGACGTAGTCCCGCTTGTGCTCCCAGCTGTCCTCGTCCTTGCCGGACTCCTTGCTCCAGCCGGACTCCTCGTCCGAGCCGTACTTCTCGTCCGAGCCGTACCCGTGGTCCGAGCCGTACTTGTCGTCCGAGCCGTACTTGTCGTCCGAGCCGTACTTGTCGTCCGAGTCGTACCCGTGGTCCGAGCCGTACTTGTCGTCCGAGCCGTACCCCTTGTCCGAGCCGTACTTGTCGTCCGAGCTGTACTCGTCGTGGCCCTTCCAGTCGCGGCCCTCGTCCGAGCCGTACCGGTCGTGGCCCTTGCCCTCGTACTCCTTGTGGCCCTTCTGGTCACGGCCTTCGCCGCCCTCGGCGTCCTGGCCGTGCTCGTAGCCCTTGTAGTCGGGCGACTCCTCGGCCTCGGCGGCGTCGGCGCCTCCGCCCTGGCCGGTCGCCGGCGGCTGCCCACCAGGCGGCGGCGCGGGCTGCGTGGTCGCGGTGCCGGACGGTGAGGGCTTCGGCGGCTCGGGCTTGTCCTTGCCGTCCTCGCCCTTGCCGTCCTCGCCCTTGCCGTTGTCGTGCTTGTAGTCGTCCTTGTAGTCGTCGCGGCCCTGCTGGTAGTCCTTGCCGTGGTCGCGGCCCTTGTCCCAGTGGCCGCCACGCTCCTCCCGGTCGTCGGCGGGCTTGAGCTTGACCTTGCCGGTGACCTTCGACCAGACGTACGCGTGCTCCTGCGGTTCTTCGCAGACCTCCAGGAGCTTGACCTCGTCGCCGGCCTTGACGACGTGCGGCTTGGCGTAGACCTTGCCCTCGTCCTCGTTGTGGTGGCCGTCCGCGAACGCGATCCCCGGCGTGAACACGAGCAGGGAAGCGCCACCGAGGGCAGCGCCCGCAACGACCTTCCCGAGCATCTTGTTTGCCATGACCTGCGTCACTCCATCCCTGTTGTCCTGAGCCCGGCGACAACCGAGCTAAGACCGACGTTAGACCGTTTCATGACCTATGAAGGGAAAGATTCGCGTTTTGGCGAGCATTGGTCTTACGAGGCTTAGAAGCGCTACACCCCTTTGGTGGCCTTTCTCGGCCCCTCGGTGCCCGCCCGGGCTGTTGCCGACCCCGGGTGTCCGCGCGCCCGGGTCGGGCATGATGGGGAGGACATCGAGGCATTGCCATGGAAGCGCTCCCATGTAAGAATCGGCGCAGCGGTTCGGGGAAACCCCCACCGCCCAGGGCAGGAGTTCGAGGGCACCGGTTCGCCGGACGGCCTCCCGCCGACGATCGGCCGTTACCGAGCCGGTCGGCACCACCACCACCACCGCCCGTCCGGGTCGGGCACTCGAAAGACATCCCCGTCGGCGCCGTCGGTCGTCCACACCAGGACGCCCCGCGAGCCGTTCCGCCGGGCCGTGACCCCGCGCCCGGACTCGCCCAAGGAGATCAGTGGCATGAATGTGTGGAGAAGGCTGTCCGGCCCCCGCCGGGCCCTCGCGCTAACCGGCGCAGGTGCCCTGGTCGCGGGTGGACTGGTGACCATCCCGGTCACCGCGGCACAGGCCGCGACCCAGTGCGACGTGTCGTACACGACCAGCGACTGGCAGGGCGGATTCACCGCCTCCGTCACCATCAGGAACATCGGCGACGCCCTCAACGGCTGGACGCTGGGCTTCACCTTCCCGAACTCCAGCCAGCGCGTGCAGCAGGGCTGGTCCGCCCGCTGGTCGCAGTCGGGCCAGAACGTCACCGCGCAGAACGAGTCCTACAACGGCTCGGTCAGCAGCGGTGGATCCATCAGCATCGGCTTCAACGGCGCCTGGAGCGGCAGCAACCCGAAGCCCACCTCGTTCACCATCAACGGCGTGACCTGCAACGGCGGTACCGGCCCGACCACCCCGCCGCCCTCCACGCCGCCGCCGACCACCCCGCCCCCCACCACCCCGCCGCCCACGACGCCGCCGCCGACCACGCCGCCCCCCACCACGCCGCCGCCGGCCGGCCAGAAGGTCGACAACCCGTACGTGGGCGTCCCGGGCTACGTCAACCCGGAGTGGAAGGCCAAGGCCGAGTCGGTGCCCGGCGGTAACCGGGTGTCCAACACTCCGACCGCCGTCTGGCTGGACCGGATCGCCGCCATCAACGGCACTCCGGACAGCAGCTCCAACGGCGCGTTCGGCGTCCGGGACCACCTGGACGAGGCGCTGCGCCAGGGCGCGGGGTACATCCAGTTCGTGATCTACAACCTGCCCGGCCGGGACTGCTCCGCGCTCGCCTCCAACGGTGAGCTGAAGCCGGACGAGCTGCCCCGCTACAAGGCCGAGTACATCGACCCGATCGCGGCGATCCAGGCGGACCCGAAGTACCGCAACATCCGGATCATCAACGTCATCGAGATCGACTCGCTGCCGAACCTGGTGACCAACACCTCCGGCCAGCCGGGTGGCACCGCCACCTGCGACATCGTCAAGGCCAACGGCGCGTACGTGAACGGTGTCGGCTACGCCCTGGCGAAGCTGGGCGCGATCGGCAACGTCTACAACTACATCGACGCCGGACACCACGGCTGGCTCGGTTGGGACAGCAACTTCAGCCCGAGCGCGCAGATCCTCAAGGACGCCGCGGTCGCGTCCGGCAGCACCGTGAACAACGTGCACGGCTTCATCGTCAACACCGCCAACTACTCGGCGCTGCGTGAGCCGTACTTCAAGGTCACCGACACGGTGAACGGGCAGACCGTCCGGCAGTCCAAGTGGATCGACTGGAACTTCTACGTCGACGAGCTGTCGTTCGCCCAGGCGTTCCGCAACGAGCTGGTCTCCAAGGGCTTCAACAGCGGCATCGGCATGCTGATCGACACCTCCCGCAACGGTTGGGGCGGCAGCGCCCGGCCCACCGGCCCGGGTGCCACGACCAGCGTCGACACCTACGTCAACGGTGGTCGGGTCGACCGCCGGATCCACGCCGGCAACTGGTGCAACCAGGCCGGTGCCGGTCTGGGCGAGCGCCCGAAGGCCGCGCCGGAGCCGGGCATCGACGCCTACGTCTGGGTCAAGCCCCCGGGCGAGTCGGACGGCTCCAGCACCGCCATCCCGAACAACGAGGGCAAGGGCTTCGACCGGATGTGCGACCCCACCTACACCGGTAACGCCCGTAACGGCAACAACGCCACCGGCGCCCTGCCGAACGCCCCGATCTCCGGTGCGTGGTTCCCGGCGCAGTTCGCCGAGCTGATGCAGAACGCCTACCCGGCGCTCTGAGTCAGGCACACCCACCCGCCACCGGGTAGTAGGTGAGGCGCTCCCAGTGGCAGGTTCCCCGGGCCCCCGGTCCGACCGCTCCGGCGGCCGGGCCGGGGGCCCACCTCACTGTTCCGCCCGGTCAGGGCACCGTACGCTCGATCGCCGCCTGCCCCAGCTCGGCCAGGTCCCGGCGGGCGCGCGCCAGGTTCTCCGGGGTCGGGTCCTGGCCGCGGGCCTTGACCAGGTCCTCGGCCTCCCACGGCTGCTCGGCCCCGGTCCGGATGTTGTCGCCGCCGGCCCCGGTGCCGGTGCCGGTCGCGCCGGTGCCCGCCGCGTACGGATCGCCGATGATGTCGTCGGTCGCGTCGTCCGGCCCGGCGAACGACGGATTGTCCCGGTCGGCGCCGCCCCCGGTCATCAACTGCGGGACGCCGGTGTCGTCCTCCACCGCCGCGGCCGCCTCGGGGCTCTCCTCCAGCGGTCGGTTCCGGTAACGATCCGTCATGGCGCCGCCCTCCTGTCCGCACGCGGGTTCGCTGTCCCCCTCACGTACCCCCTGCGCAGACCGCCATGCGCCGGGGTAAGGAAGGGCCCCTTATTAACGCCTGCGGTAGAGGAAGGGCCCCTTGTTAACGCCGGCGGTAGCGGGAGCGTTCGGACACGGCGGTGCCCCGGCGGCACGCACCGCCGGGGCACCGGTTCGGGTACGGCTCAGCGGCCGAGGACGCGGTCCAGGAAGTCGCGGTACTGCCGGACCGCCATCCGCAACTGCTCGGTGTCGGCGGACCCGGCGTCCTGCCAGCCGCCCAGCTTCTGCTTCTGCGCGGAAAGGGCCGAGGCGAGCGCCTGGATGGCCTCGTCGACCAGGGACTGCGCCTCGCCGGCCGCCGCCTTCGGGTCGTCCACGAAGCGGAGCTGGACGTCCCGCCACCGGTCCCGGAAGCCCTGTGCGGTCTCCGCGTCGAACAACGTGGCCGGCTCGGCCGCGACGGTGGAGCCGGCCGGCGGGGTGGTGCCCTCGGCGCCCAGCGAACCGGCGGCGGCAGCACCGGCAGCCCCGGCGGCGGCGACCCCGGCCCCGGCGTCGCGCGTTCCCGCCCCCGCGTCGGACGGTCGGGCGTCCGGGTCGACCAGGGTCGGATCGGCGCTGCCGTACCCGACCGCGCCCGCCCGGGCGGCGTCCGGGTCACCGGCCCACGTGGTCAGGTCGTCGCGCCGCTCCGGCCGCCCGTCGGTGGCGTCGGTCGGCAGCGTGCCCGCCGCGCCGGCCCGGCGGTCGTCGTCGGCCCGGTCGGCGTCGCCTCGGTCGGTGTTCCCGGCGGAATCGTCGTGCCGGTCGCGGTCGCCGTGGCCGAACTCGGCCGTGGGGTCGGCCCGCCGACCCTCCCGGGCACCGTCGACGGCGCCGTCACCGGGCCGGGCGGTCGACTCCAGGCGCGGGTCCGGCTCGTCCTCGGGGAGGGGCGAGGCCAACGCGGACGCCGCCACCGCGCCGCCGACCGTGGTGGCGCCGAAGGCGGTCGGCACCGGGCCCGGCTCGTGGAACTCGGGCCGCCCGTCGCCGTCGGAGTCGGCGCGTACGTCGTGCGGCCGGGTCCGGTCGGGGTCGGCGTCGGCGCGACCGTCACGGTCGGAGTCGGCGCGCTCGTCGGCGACCGCCGGGTCGTCGAAGGTGCCCCGGTCGTCGATCGCGTCCTCCGGGACCTCGGACCGGTCGCCCCGCCCCGACCGGTCACCCGGCGGCGGCACCGGGACCGGCGCGGAGCGTACGGCCTCGGGGTGCTCGTTGGTCACCTGCTCGTCGTGACGCATGGTTGGCTCCTTCACCGGCTCGTGACGTCGTGGGAAGTGTCCGGGTCGCGCTGCTCCGGCGTCTGGTGCCCGACCGGCTCCTCGCCGAGCAGGTCGGCGAAGAGGGCGCGGTAGTGCACGACCGCCTGGCGCAGCTCCTCGGTGCTGGCTTCGCCGCGGGAGTTGCGCAGGTGGATCTCGTGGGCGTCCCGGTAGTGGGTCAGCGTCCGGGCGTGCTCCACGGAGAGGTGGGCGATCTGGTCGGAGAAGTCACCGGTCGGGTAACCGCGTTCGGCGATGAGCCGGGTGACCAGTTCGTCCGCGTCGCCGACGGTTTCGGCGGGCGAGTCGATGAAACGGATCTGGAGTTCCTCCCAGGCCGCGGCGTACCGCGTCCGGGCCTCCGCGCTGAGCGGGGTGAGCGTGAGTTCGGCGTGCCGGCGCTCCCGGTCCCGCAGCTCCCGCTCCGCGGCGGTCCGGTCGTCCCGTTCCGCGACGACGTGGTCGTACTCCGGGCCGAACCGGGACCGCAGGGCCCGGCGGCGCGCGTACGCCCGGCCCGCCACGGCCAGCGCCGCGATCACCAGTACGACGAGAACTATGACGATTACCTGCGTGGGCGACATGGCTCCTCCTTCGCCCACCGGTATTCCCTCTGTCGACTGATCGCCAATCCCGTTCCGGCGCACTTTCCTCGCCGACGGGCGAACCGGTCCCTCGGCGAGGCATGATCGTCGATCGTTCCAGGCGGGCATCGTGACGCGACGGACGGTAGTGCAACCGACCGGTATTACGTATCCTGCCCAAGGCGTCCGCACGGTGGCGTCCGGCAACCGGCCGGGCTCCGCGGGATCGGGCGTTGCCCGGCCGGCGCCGGAGCCCCCGCAGCCACCCACCGGGCGAGGTTTGATTGAACACCCGCGACTGGCCGATCCGCTCCAAGCTGACTGCGCTGGTCGTCGTTCCGGTGACCGCGCTGCTCGCGCTGTGGATCTTCGCGACGACGCTCACCTTCGGGCCCGCGCTCGACCTCCTCGCCGCCCGGACCCTCCTGTACGACCTCGGCCGGCCGGGCGAGACCGTGGTGGCCGAGCTGCAACGGGAGCGGCGGCTGTCGGTCATCCAGCTCTCCGGCACCGGCATGCTGCCCAACCTCGCCGAGCAGCGGCAGCGCACCGACCGGGCGGTGATTGAGCTGCGCCGCCGGATCTCCGGCGACGACCTGCGCGACGCCGCCGGTGATCTCCTCGACACCCGCCTGGACCAGCTCGTCGCGGCGCTGGACGCGCTGCCCGTCGGCCGGGACTTCATCGACCGGCGACAGGTGGACCGGGCCGGCGCGGTCGGGCTCTACAGCGGGATGGTCACCAGCGCGTTCCAGGCGTTCGCCGCGATGGCCGCGCTGCCCGACGCGGAACTCAACCGGCAGGCGCTGGCGGTGACCGCGCTCGGCCGCTCCCGCGAGCTGCTCGGGCAGGTCGACGCCCTGCTGGCCGGCGCGTTCACCTCCGGCCGGTTCGCCGAGGGCGAGCACGCCCAGGTCGTCCAGGCCGTCGCCAACCACCGCTATCTCGTCGACGCGGCGGTCGCCGACCTGCCCCCGACCGAACGGGCGGCGTACCAGCGGCTGACCGAGCAGGAGGCGTTCGGACAGCTGCGCACGCTGCTGGACACCGTCGTCGCGGTGCCCGAGCGGTCCCGCCCGGCGGTCACCGCCGCCAGCTGGATCGCGAGCTACGACCAGGTCCAGCAGTCGATGCGGGCCTACGAGCTGGACCAGGCGGACGGGCTGGCCGAGCGTTCGGTACCGACGGCCGTGACGATCCTGGTCCGGCTCGCCGCCGCCGGGCTGCTGGGCCTGGCCGCCGTCGTGGTCGCGATCGTGGTGGCGCTGCGGGTCGGTCGGTCGCTGGCGGCCCGGCTCACCGCCGTACGCACGGCGGCGCTGGAGACGGCCGAACACCGGCTGCCCGACGTGGTGGCCCGACTGCGTCGCGGCGAGCAGGTCGACGTCGCCCGGGAGGCGCCCCCGCTGGAGTACGGCGCGGACGAGATCGGCCAGGTGGGCCGCGCCTTCACCCAGGTGCAGCGCACGGCCGTCCAGGCGGCGGTGGACGAGGTCGCGCTGCGCCGCGGGCTCAACGAGGTCTTCCTGAACATCGCCCGGCGCAGCCAGGGTCTGGTGCACCGGCAGCTCGCCCTGCTGGACAAGATGGAGCGGGGCACCGAAGATCCGGACGAGCTGGCCGCGTTGTTCGGCGTCGACCACCTCGCCACCCGGCTGCGGCGGCACGCCGAGGACCTGGTGATCCTGGCCGGGTCCCCGCCCGGTCGGGGCTGGCGGCAGCCGGTCGCGATGGTGGACCTGATCCGCGGCGCGATCGGCGAGGTCGAGTCGTACGACCGGGTGGACATCGCCGCGGTGACCCCGGCCGGGACGGCCGGGCGGGCGGTGGGCGACCTGATGCACCTGCTCGCCGAACTCATCGAGAACGCCACCGCCTTCTCCCCGCCGGACACCCGGGTGGTGGTGTCCGGGCAGCCCGTGGCCAACGGGTACGCGATCGAGGTGACCGACCACGGCCTCGGCATGTCGCCGGCCGCCCTGGACAACGCCAACCGGCGGTTGTCCCGGTCGCCGGAGTTCGACCCGGCCGAGACGGCCCGACTCGGCCTGTTCGTGGTGGCGCGGCTCGCCGCGCGGCACGGGGTGCGGGTGCGGCTCCGCGCGTCGGAGGAGTCCGGGCTGACCGCGGTGGTGCTCATCCCCACCGACCTGGTCACCGACGAGCCGGCGCTGCCGGTCGACCCGGCCCCGGCGGCCGCCGGCACCCGCCGCCGGACGACCGTGCCCCGGCCGCGGGCCACCCGGCCCGCGCCGCCCGTCCCGGCCGGTGCCGCGCCGGACCGGGTGGCTCTCGCCGGCCCGGCGCCGTCCGAGCTGGGCGGCGAGATCGACGGTCTGCCCCGGCGGGTACGCCGCCCCGCCCCGGGCGCCCCGACCGCCCCGGCCGTCGGCAGCCCGGCCGCGCCCCCGCCCGTCCCGGCTGACGCGGTGCCCACGGCCGGTCCCGCGACGGTGGCCGGCGCGCCTACCGGCGCGGACGGTCCGGCCGACGTAGCGGGTCGTCCGGCCGACGGTCGGCCGCCGGTCGACGGCCCGACGGTGCGGCAGCCGGCCCTCGCCAGCCCCACCCCACGCTCCCCGGACGAGGCGCGCCGCGTGATGGCGGCGTTGCAGGCCGGCACGGCGCGCGGCCGGCGGGAAGCCGTCCGTCCGCCCGGTGCCGCCGCACCCGGCACCGACCCCGAACCCCCGACCACGACTGAGAGGGACGCCTGATGCGGCATCCGACGAGGCAGAGCGCCGATCTCGACTGGTTGCTCGACGAACTGGTGGAGCGGGTACCACCGGCCCGGCAGGCGGTGGTGCTGTCCGCCGACGGGCTGCTGCTCGGCGCGTCCACCGGCCCGGACCGGTCCGACGCGGAGCACCTGTGCGCGCTGGCCTCCGGCCTGGCCAGCCTGGCGCGCGGTGCCAGCCGGCACGTGGCGGGCGGTCCGGTGCGGCAGACCGTGGTGGAGATGGAGTCGGCGTACCTCTTCGTGACGGCCGCCGGCCAGGGCACCTGCCTGGCCGTGGTGAGCGAGGCCGACGCGGACATCGGCCTGGTGGCGTACGAGATGGCGATGCTGGTGACCCGGGTGGGGGAGAATCTGACCGCGCCCGCCCGGTCGACGGCGGGAGCCGCCGATGCGGGCTGACTCACCGGGGGCGTCGCACCAGTGGCTGGACGACGACGCCGGCCCGGTGGTGCGCCCGTACACGCTCACCGGTGGCCGGGTCCGGTCCACGCACCGCTTCGACCTGGTCGCGTACGTGCTGGCCGAGCCGGACGCCGATCTGTCCGGCCACCTCGACCTCCAGCCGGAGCACCGGCGACTGGTGGCGCTGGCCACCCGGCCGGTCCCGGTGGCCGAACTGGCCTCCGACCTCGACCTCGCGGTGGGCGTGGTCCGGGTGCTCCTCGGTGACCTGCTGGGCCGTGGCCTGATCACGGTGCACCAGCCGCGTCCCGTCACGAACCTGCCCGACAACGACATCCTCAAGGCGGTGGTCGATGGACTCCGTGCGCTCTGACGGCTCCGACCGGCGGATCCCGCTCGCGCTGAAGATCCTGGTCGCCGGTGGCTTCGGCGCCGGGAAGACGACACTGGTCAGCGCGTTGAGCGAGGTCCGGCCGTTGCAGACCGAGGAGGTGTTGACCGGGGCCGGGATCGGCACCGACGACACCTCCGGGGTGGAGACGAAGTCGACCACCACGGTGGCGATGGACTTCGGCCGGATCACGATCAACGAGGATCTCCAGGTCTACCTCTTCGGTACGCCGGGTCAGGACCGCTTCTGGTTCCTCTGGGACGAGCTGGCCTTCGGGGCGCTCGGCGCGGTGGTGCTGGCGGACACCCGGCGGCTGGCCGACTGCTTCCCGTCGATCGACTACTTCGAACAGCGGGGTGTGCCGTTCGTGGTGGGCGTCAACTGCTTCGACGGCTCCCGGCGGTTCAGCCTGGAGACCGTACGCCAGGCGCTGGACCTGGACCCCGACGTGCCGCTGCTGCTCTGCGACGCCCGGGACCGGCAGTCCGGCAAGGAGGTGCTCATCGCGCTGGTGGAGCACGTGGCGCGGCAGCGGGGTGAGCCCGTCCCGGCCGCCTGAGCCCGCCCGCCGACGACTTCGCCGGCCCGGCCCGGAAATGCGCCGGATTTCCGTGTCCGGAAGCGGCGGACCGGGAACCCTCTGGTTGGATCGGGAAGAGGAATTCGGCGGAGGGCGGGTCCGGTGACGGCTCAGGATGCGATCGTCCACATCGGTGGCTACACGGCGCACAGCGGTGGTCGGGGGGCCGGCATCGTCGCCGCCCGCCGGGACCCCGGCTCCGGCGCGCTGACGCCCCTGGGCACGGTCGCGGTCACCCCGTCGCCGTCGTTCCTCGCCCGGCATCCCCGACTGCCCGTGCTGTACGCGGTCAACGAGCTGCCGGACGGGACGGTCAGCGCGTTCGGGGTGGGCGCGGACGGCGATCTCGATCCGCTCGTCGTCCGGTCCACCGGCGGGGCCGAGCCCTGCCACCTGGCGGTCACCCCGGACGGCGGGCACCTGTTCGCGGCCAACTACGGCGGTGGCAGCGTGGCCGTCTTCCCGCTGGACGAGCGGGGGGTGCCCGGTGAGCGCAGCGATCTGGTCCGGCACGAGGGGCACGGTCCGGATCCGGACCGCCAGGAGCACGCGCACACCCACATGGTGAATCCGGCGCCCGACCGGGGGCCGCTGCTCGCGGTCGATCTGGGCACCGACTCGGTCTACCGGTACGACCTGGACCCCGCCTCGGGCCGGCTGGTGCCCCGGGCGCCCCGCCTGCGGACGGCCGCCGGGACCGGTCCCCGGCACCTGGCCCGGCACCCGGACGGCCGCCGCTGCTGGCTGGTGGGGGAGCTGGACGGTGGGGTCGTCGCCTACGACCTGACCGACGACGGCGCGCTGCACCAGCGCGGTCGGGTGGAGGCGAGCGGCCGGTCCGGGCACGTGCAGCCGTCGGAGATCGCGGTCGGGCCGGACGGGCGCTTCCTCTACGTGGCGAACCGCGGAGTGGGCACGGTGGCGGTGTTCGCGCTCGACGGGGACCTGCCGAAGCTGGTGACCGAGGTGGACACCGGCGGTGAGTGGCCGCGTCACTTCGCGTTGACCGGCTCGCACCTCTATGTCGCCGACGAGCGGGCGGACATGGTGCGGGTGTTCCGGGTGGACCCGGTCGAGGGCGTGCCGACCGCCGTCGGGGAACCGGTGGCGGTGCCGAGCCCGACCTGCGTGCTGCCGTGAATCGTTTGCGCGTTTCGCCACGTCTTGCGCCCGCTTAATCACCCATAGTAACGAAACGGCGATCAACTGTTTCTCCTGCGTAACTTTCGTCCGAACGGTTGTGGCAGTACGGGCGATGGGTCCGCAAGATGGTCAGCGTGTCAGCAGGCCGCCATCGCATGCGTTCCAACATCCACGCCGCCGGAGCCGCCGCAGCGGTCGGCGTCCTCGTCGTCACCGCCGGCGGCTACTTCGGCTACCAGCAGTTGGCGCAGCAGGACTGCTCGGGGAGGATCGACCTCGCCGTCGCCGTGGCGACCGAGCTCGCCCCGGCCGTCGACGACGTCGCGACCGAGTGGGAGAAGGCGGGTGCGGCGGTCGGTGGAACCTGCATCGACGTGACCGTGTCGGCCTCCGAGCCGGTCGAAGTGGCGGCCACCGTCGCCGCCAAGCACGGCGCCACCCTCGCCGGTGTCGGGCAGGCCAGTGGCACGGCGGTCAGCCCGGACGTGTGGGTTCCCGACTCGTCCACCTGGCTGCTGCGGCTCAAGACCGGCGGCGCGACCGCGTTCGACCCGGGCAACGGGTCGTCCATCGCGCGCAGCCCGGTGGTCGTGGCGATGCCACAGCCGATCGCCACCCGGCTCGGCTGGCCGGACAAGAAGCTGAGTTGGGTGAGCCTGGTCCAGCAGGTCAACAGCAGCAAGCCGCTGAAGACCGGCATCGTCGATCCCACCCGGGACGCCGCCGGCCTCTCCGGTCTGCTCTCGCTGACCACCGCCGCGGGCAGCGCCGGTAAGGACGCGCAGAAGGACACCGTCGGGGCGCTGCGGGCGCTGGCCACCGGCCGGTCCAACCTGCGGCAGGACCTGGTGGCCAAGTTCCCCACGGCGGAGGACCCGACCACGATCGCCCGCTCCCTCGGCGCGGCGGCCCTCTCCGAAGAGGACGTGATCGCGTACAACAACAAGAAGCCGCCGGTGCCGCTGGCCGCGCTCTATCTGGAACCGGCGTCGATCCCGCTGGACTACCCGTACGCGGTGCTGCCGGGCATCGAGCCGGCGAAGGCGTCCGCGGCCCGGGTGCTGTTCGAGCTGCTCACCAAGCCGGCCTTCCGGGACCGGTTGGCAGCGCAGTCGCTGCGCGCGCCGGACGGCAACTGGGGCGACGGCTTCACCGCCCCGCCCGGCGCGCCCAGCCCGGCGGGAGGTGCGGCGAGCACTCCGGCCAACGGCGGCGGCGCCGCCGGCGACCTGGACCCGGCCGCCATCGAGCGGGCCGTCTCCAGCTGGTCCATCGCCACCCAGTCCGGCCGGATGCTCTGCATCATCGACGTCTCCGGATCGATGAAGAACAAGGTGCCCAGCGCGAACAACGCCACCCGGCAGCAGGTGACGGTGGCCGCCGCCCAGCGGGGCCTGAACCTCTTCGACGACGCGTGGCAGATCGGCCTGTGGACGTTCTCCACCAACCTCGACGGCGCCCGGGACTACCGGGAGCTGGTCGACATCGGCCCGCTGTCGACCCAGCGCGGCCGGTTGGAGCAGGCGCTGGCCGGGGTGCAGTCGTCCAGCGGTGACACCGGGCTCTACGACACGGTGCTGGCGGCGTACAAGACGGTCCAGGAGGACTGGGACCCCGGGCAGGTCAACTCGATCGTGCTGTTCACCGACGGCAAGAACGAGGACGCCAACGGCATCAGCCAGGCGAAGCTGCTGTCCGAACTCAAGCGGATCAAGGATCCGGAGCGGCCGGTGCAGGTCGTCCTCATCGGCATCGGCAGTGAGGTCAACAAGGCGGAGCTGAAGGCGATCACCGACATCACC
The DNA here is from genome assembly GCF_003626595.1 of Micromonospora endolithica. GTDB lineage: Bacteria > Actinomycetota > Actinomycetes > Mycobacteriales > Micromonosporaceae > Micromonospora > Micromonospora endolithica. Next base: position 109,131 of record NZ_RBAK01000010.1, read on the forward strand.
GGTGGCGGTCCCTTCGTCACCGAGGACCCGAACAACATCGGCGCGATCTTCCTCAACGCGATCGCGCTGCGTAAGTCCTGAGTCCGGCTCCCGAGCCGGGCATCGGGCGACGGGCCCGTCGTCGCGGTGCGCACCCACCGCGACGGCGGGCCCATCGCCGGATCCGGTCGACCGACCGGATCCGGCGGCGAAGAAAAGTGACGGCAATACGTCCGAAGCAATCGGCGTGGACAGTTGTCGATGCAGGATGTGATACTGCCCCGGCACGACCGCCGCTCACCGGGCGCCGGCGGACCGGGGCGATCCGTGATCGATGTGGGGAGGTCCGGTGACGTCGGCGACGCTGTTGACCCCCACCCGGACGACGTCCGGCCCGGGGCGGTCCCCGGGCGGCCGGCTGTCCCGGGCCGACGAGCGGGCGTACGTCCGGTTGCTGGTGGTGCTGGACACCGCGGTGCTGGTGCTCGCGGTGCTCGTCGGTTACGTCACCCGCTTCGGCGACACCGACCCCGGCGGATCGAAGATCCCGTACGTCGTCTTCGCCCCCGGCCTGGTGCTGGCCTGGCTGATCTCGCTGAAGGCGTTGCGCTGCTACGACGACCAGGTGCTGGGCTACGGCGCCGACGAGTACCGGCGGGTCTACTCGGCGAGCCTGCGCCTCGCCGGCGGCATCGCGATCGCCGGCTACATCTTCGACGCCGGTGTGTCCCGGGGCTTCCTGGCCATCTCCTTCGCGGTCGGCACGGTCGGGCTTGAGCTGGTCCGGTTCGCCGCCCGCAAGCGGCTGCACCGGGCCCGTTCGCGGGGCACCGGCTGGTCACGCAAGGTGCTGGTGGTCGGCGACACGGCACACGTGCTGGAGCTGGTGCACACGCTGCGCCGGGAGCCGTACGCCGGCTACCAGGTGGTGGGGGCCTGCATCCCGGACGCCCTGCTGGCGCCGGTCCCGCAGCGGCTGGGCGACGTGCCGGTGGTCGGCTCCTTCCGGGGCATCCCGGAGGCCGCCACCGCCATCGGGGCGGACACCGTGGCGGTGACCGCGTCCGGTGAGCTGACCGCCACCCGGCTGCGTCGGCTCGGCTGGCAGTTGGAGGGCACCGGGGTGGACCTGGTGGTCGCCCCGGCGCTGACCGACGTGGCGGGCCCGCGCATCCACACCCGTCCGGTCGCCGGCCTGCCGCTGATCCACGTCGAGGCGCCGGAGTTCCGGGGTGCCCGGAAACTGGTCAAGGGCTTCGTCGACCGGGCCGCCTCGTCGTTCGCGCTGGCTCTGCTGATGCCGCTGCTGGCGGTGATCGCGCTGGCCATCAAGGTCGACAGCCGGGGGCCGGTGTTCTTCCGGCAGACCCGGGTGGGCCAGGGCGGCCGGGAGTTCGGCGTCTGGAAGTTCCGCACCATGGTGATCAACGCCGACGCGCTGCTGGCCGAGTTGTCCGTCCGCAACGAGACCGACGGCCTGATGTTCAAGATGCGCGACGATCCCCGGGTGACCCGGGTCGGCCGGCTGCTGCGCAAGTGGTCGCTGGACGAGCTTCCGCAGCTCCTCAACGTCGTGTGCGGGCAGATGAGCCTGGTCGGCCCCCGTCCGCCGCTGCCCTCCGAGGTCGCCCGGTACGACGGTGACGTGGCCCGCCGGCTGCTGGTCAAGCCGGGCATGACCGGTCTCTGGCAGGTCAGCGGCCGGTCCGACCTGAGCTGGGAGGACGGCATCCGGCTGGACCTCTACTACGTGGAGAACTGGTCGCTCGCCGCCGACCTGACCATCCTCTGGAAGACCTTCGGCGCGGTGGTCAACAGCCGCGGCGCGTACTGACCGGGCCGGGCCGGCCCGCCGCCTCCGCCGGTCAGGGCTGCGGCCCGGTCCAGTCCAGGCAGACCACGACCGCGTCGTCCACCAGGTCCCCGGACACGAAGGCGCGCAGGTCACCGATGAGCGACCGGACGGCCTCCAGCGGCTCCATCGGGCCGGTCCGGCGCAGGAACCGCTCCAGCGCCGTCTCCCCGTACCGGACCTCCTGTCCGGTGGCCTCGACGACCCCGTCGCTGACCACGAACAGCCGGTCGCCGCGGCGCAGCTCGAACCGCTGGGACCGGTAGTCGGTGGCCTCGAACATGCCCAGCGGGAACTGCGCTTCCAGCGGCAGCTCCCGGACGTCGCCGTCCCGGAGCAGCAGCAGGCGGGGCGACCCGGCGTCGACCGCGACCAGGACCCCGGTACGCAGGTCCAGCTCCAGCAGCAGCGCGGCGACGTGCCGGTCACCCCGGTGCAGGTCGTACACCGCCTGGTCGGCCAGCGCCGCCTGGTCGGCGACGTCCAGTCCGGCGCGCCGGGCGTTGCGCAGGGCGTGCGTGGCCAGCGAGGTGAGGATCGAGGCGGCCACCCCCTCACCCATTCCGTTGATCGTGGACAGCCACAGCCGGTCGCCGTCGTCGGACCAGTCGAAGCTGTCACCCCGCACCGCGTACGCCGGTTCGAGCTGGCCGGCGAGGCTGAACGAGGGGCGGATCCGACTCCGGCCGGGCAGCAGTTCCCACTGCATCTCGGCGGCCAGGGTCAGCCGGCGGGAACGTCGGGAGGACAGGTAGACGTCGGTGCCGCCGGTCACGGCGGCGATCTCGTGCGCCAGGGCGGTGGCGATCCGCGCGAGTTCCTCGACCACGGCCGCGTCGTCCGGCACCGGCCCCACCCGCAGCACCCCGCGCCGTTCGCCGCGCATCGACACCGGCAGGTACGCCTCGTCGCCGGCGAGCAGCGGTGTCTGGTGGTCGAAGCAGCGCCAGGCGGGGTGGCCCGGCCCGGTGACCGGGTCCCCTCCGCCGAGCGGCAGCAGCACCGACAGGCGGTAGTCAACCTGGAGCAGTTCCACCCGCTCGATCTGGTAGGAGGCGGCCAGGGTGGCGGCGATCCGGTCGACAAGAAGGTCGGCGGGCGCGTCGATCAGCACCTCTCGTGCCCGGTTGACCGGTTCACTCATACCTTCTCCTTGATCACAAGCCCAGAGTCCCCGGAAGGGGGAGTACGCTCGGGCGCACCATGGCCGAAGCGAACGGTCCGCCGGGACCTGAGACGAGTATGGCTGCTGAGCTGGACGCCGCGGCGGGTGCCCTCGTGGCCGTCTGGGAGGCGGCCCGCGAGAGCACGACCAGCCGTGTCTCCGGAGCGCAGCTACGGGTGATCATGGTGGTGGAGCAGTACGACGGGATCAACCTGCGCCGGCTCGCCAACCGGCTGGGCATGTTGCTCTCGTCGGCCAGTCGGCTGTGCGACCGGCTGGTGGCCGCCGGGATGCTGGAGCGGGAGCCCGGGCGCCTCGACCGTCGGGAGATCTCGCTGCACCTCACCGCCGAGGCCGGTCAGCTCCTCACCGAGTTGCGGCGGAACCGCCGGGAACAGCTCACCACGATCCTCGCCGGGATGTCGCCGGCGGGCGCTCAGGCGCTGCTCCGGGGGCTGCGCGAGTTCGACGAGGCGGCGCGTCGTCAGGACGCCTCGCTGTCGTACGTCCCGAGCTGGTCGGACGCGGACGAGACGCCGCGCCGGACCGCGTCCGGCGCGCAGTGGCGGGCGGACGAGCCACCGTCGGTCAGGACGGCCTGAGCCCCGCCCGGCCGGTGCGCGGGCCCGGGGCGGCCCGCGCCGCACGCAGGTAACGGTCGGACCGGGGGTGCTCGACCAGCATCTCGGCGCAGCAGGCGAGGATGGTGGCCAGCACGTCGCCGCGGTCGTTGCGGGACCCCGGCAGCGCCTCGCGCTGCCAGGTGGTGTGGTCGAGCAGCAGCTGCGGGTCGCCGACCCGGATCGCCGCGGCGAGTGCGTCCACCAGATGGGCCACGGCGTTCGCCAGGGCCTCGGCGTCCTCCTCGGGCGGGTCCACCGCGGCCAGGGCCGCCTGCACGATGTCGCGCCGCCGGCGTAGCACCCTCAGGTATTCGTCCGCGTCCGGCGCCGGAGACCGACCGGCGTGCGTGGCCGGCGGCAGGCTCCCGTCCAGCAGCCGGGTGGCGTCGCGGGCCGAACCGCCCCAGGCGGCAGCGCCCACCGCCGCGGCCCACCGGCCGTCCACGCCGAAGCCGGGGCCGCCCGCCACGACCGGCACGCCGGCGGCGCGGCACGCCTCGATCATCCGCCCGGCCCGGATCAGGCGGTGGGGTTGCACGCAGCTCAGCAGCACCGTGTCCGGACCGGCCTGGTGCAGGTAGGACACCAGGTGCCGGCCGGGCACGCTGGCCCCGAGGAAGGTCACCCGCCAGCCGTCCGCCCGGACCACCTCGGCGACGATCCGCGCGGCCAGCGCGTGCCACTCGCCCTCCACGCAGGCCAGCAACACGTGCCCCCGGGTCGGGGCCGGCGGGATCCGCGCGCCCACCGCGCCGACCACCTGCTCGCTGACATGGGTGGCGGCGTGTTCCTGGGCGACGCTCCACCGCCCGGCCAGCCAGCGCAGCCCGATCTCCCGCTGGGCGGCGGCCACCACGTCGACCAGGACGTCCGCGACGGTCCAGCCGCCGTCCAGCAGGCCCAGCGCGAGCCGGGTCGCCGCCGGGTGGTCGGCGGCGTCCAGACACCGCAGGTACGCCTCGACCACCGCCGTCGCGTCGGTCCGGGTTGGTGCCCGGTCCGGACCGGCCCGTTCCGGTGCCCCGGTCACGCCGTTTCCGCCGGGCGCACCGCCAGCATCGCGATGTCGTCGTGGCCCTGCCCGTCCAACCATTCGTCGACGAGTTGCAGCAACCGGTCCACCAGTGCGGCCGGCGGCAGGCCGGCGGCCGAGGCCAGCGCCCGGTGCAGTCGCCGCTCGCCGAACATCTCCACCTCGCGTGGCCCACCCCGGGCCTCGGTCACCCCGTCGGTGTACGCCAGCAGCAGTTCGCCCGGCGCGAGCCGGACCTCCGTCTCGGCGAAGCGGGCGTCGGTCAGCGCGCCGACCGGCATGCCGCCCACCTGGACCGGGACGACCGTGCCGTCCGGGCGTACGACCAGCGGCGACGGGTGCCCGCCGCCGGCGATCCGGGCCCGCACCGCGCCGTCCGGCTCGACGGTCAGGGTGCCCAGCAGGAGGGTGGTGAACTGGCTCCGGCGGACCGCGTCCGGGGTGTCGAAGAGCGCCCGGTTGAGCAACCGGATGAGCCCCAACGGCTGCTGCTCGACCAGCCGTAGCGTCTGGAGGGACTGGCGGACCCGGCCGGTGAGCACCGCCGCGCCGACCCCCTTGCCGCACACGTCGCCGAGGGCGAACATCGCGCCGCCCCCGGTGGGCAGCACGTCGTAGAAGTCGCCGCCGATGCGCAGGCTGTCCCCGGCGGCGCGGTAGCCGCCGGCGAGGCAGACCCCGGGCACGGCCGGCAGCTCCGGCGGCAGCAGGCTGTTCTGCAGGACGCGGGCGAGGTGGGCCTGCTCGCCGTACAACTCGGCGGCGCCGAGGGCGGCGCCGGCGCGGGCGGCGAACTCCCGGGCCAGCTCGATGTCGCGCCGGTCGAACCCGGGACGTCCGGCGGCACGGACCAGGATCAGGGCTCCGGCCGGGCGGCCGGCGCTCGGCATCGGGCTCACCAACACCGTGCCGGGGCACCCGAAGTCGCCCGGGAGGAGCGCGGCCAGGTCGGCGAGCTCCGCGTCCCGCCAGGGGCTGGGGTCGGTCGGGTCGCCGTCGAGCGCGTCGGCGAGTCCCGGCACCGTCCGCACCAGGGTGGCCGGGGCGACTCCGGTGGACGGCGAGGCGTCGCCGTCGGCGTACCGGACCCAGTGCGGGACGTCCTCGGCGGGCGAGGGCAGGCGGTGCACCACCACGGCAAGGTCGGCGAGGTAGGGCACACCGAGGGTGGCGACCGTACGGAGCGTCTGCTCGCGGTGCAGCGACGTGCCGAGGCGACTGCCGGCCCGGGCCAGGAACGCGGTCCGGGCACGCTCGGCGAGCAGGGAGTCGGTACGGGCCCGCTCCTCGGTGACGTCCCGGACGTACCAGGCGTGCCGGCCGCCGGCGAGGTCGCGCCGGACGCCGCGCAGTCGCCGGCCGAGGTGCGCGGTCTCGAAACTCCCGGCGCCGTCCCGGGCCGCCGTGGCGAGGGCGGGAACATTACAGCCGATCAGGGGGGTGCCCGGCACGACCTGCGGCAGCAGCGCGGCGGCCATCGCGTTGACCAGCGTCACCGTGCCGTGGCCGTCGGTCGTCACGACGGCTTCCGCGAGCCCGTCGAGCAGCTCGCGGACGAGGTGGGCGTCGGCCGGCGGCGGCGTGTCCGGCGGACGAGCGGCACCGGACCTGGTGGCCCGTCCGTCGTCGCTGACCGGCCCGGCGACACCGTCGCGGGAGGTGGTGGTCACCGCCGGTCGCCGGGCGCCTCGGCCTTTCGACCTCTGCGCATGCTGGTCGTGCACTCCTCGGTTGGTGGTCGTTGCCTTCGGGCAAGGGTACCGAGGGGTGGGCCGGACGCCTATGGAGGACGTGTCGTTCAGCGCCGGTGGGCCAGCCAGCCGGCGGGTCTCGCCAGGATCCGGCGGACCACCGAACCGGCCGCCCCGACCACCGCCGCCTCCGAGCCGAGCACGGCGGGCCGGACGGTGACCGGGGACCAGGCGGCGGTGAGCACGCGCCGGGAGACCTCGGCGAGCACCGGTGGCCGGAGCCACGGCGCCAGGGGGGCGTATCCGCCGCCGAGGACCACGGTGTCCAGGTCCAGCAGGTTCACCACGCCGGCGACGGTCACCCCGAGGGCCGTGCCGGCCTCGGCCAGGGCGTCCAGCGTGGCCCGGTCACCGGCTTCGGCCAGTTCGGTCAGCCGGGCCGCGGCGGTGTCCGCGGGGAGGTCCGCGCCGGCCAGCCCGGCGGCCAGGAGCACCGCCTCCTGGCCGGCGTACTGCTCCAGGCAGCCCCGGCCGCCGCACCGGCAGGGGCGGCCGTCGGGTTGGACCGGGATGTGACCGATCTCGCCGCTCCACCCGCGGGCGCCCCGGAACAGGGTCCCGTCGAGCATGATGCCCGCGCCGATGCCCACCTCGCCGGAGATGTGCAGGAAGCTGGCCGGCCCCGCCACACCGGCGTGCAGCTCGCCGAGCGCGGCCAGGTTGGCCTCGTTGTCGACCACCAGCGCCGGTACGCCGTCCACCCGCTCGGTCAGTGGCGGGTGCCCGGCGAGCAGGGCCGGGACGTCCACGTCGCGCCAGCCGAGGTTCGGCGCCAGCCGGACCAGGCCGGCGTCGTCCACCAGGCCGGGAACGGCGAGCGCCGCGCCGGCCAGGGTGAGGCCCTGGTCGGCGGCGTCGGCGCGGGCCGCGGCGGCCAGCCCGACCAGCCGGGCGAGCGCGTCGGCGGGGGCGAGGGGGCGCAGGTCGGCACGGAGCACCGTGTGGTGCCGGACCCGACCGGCGAGGTCCACCACGCAGGCGGCGAGATAGTCGACGTTCGCCTCCAGCCCGAGCCCGGCCGGGCCGTCGCCGGCCAGCACCAGGCCCCGGGCCGGCCGGCCGGCGCCGTTGCGTGGTGTCGGGTCCGCCTCGCTGACCAGCCGGCCGGCGATCAGGTCCTCGACGACGGCGGAGACGGTGGCCCGGGTCAGGCCGGTCCGGGCGGCCAGATCGGCGCGGGAGGGCGGACGGGCGGCGGCGGCGATCCGGTCGAGCACCAGGGCGAGGTTCAGCTCGCGCAGGCTGCCCTGCCGTACCGCACCGGCGGGGGCGACGGTTCGGCTCACCCCTTGACACTGCCACATGGCCGCCAAATAATTCAATGACTGAACAAATAGCGGACAACACCACCGGAGGTCTGCCATGGCACCCCGTCCCACCCCCGCCGACAAGTTCTCCTTCGGGCTCTGGACGGTGGGCTGGCAGGCCCGCGACCCGTTCGGCGACGCCACCCGCCCGGAGCTCGACCCGGTGGAGGCCGTGCACCGGCTCGCCGAGCTGGGCGCGTACGGCATCACCTTCCACGACGACGACCTGATCCCGTTCGGCGCCGACGCCGCCACCCGGGACCAGCACGTCGCCCGCTTCCGCAAGGCCCTCGACGAGACCGGCCTGGTGGTGCCGATGGTCACCACCGACCTCTTCAAACACCCGGTCTTCAAGGACGGTGGCTTCACCAGCAACGACCGCGACGTCCGCCGCTACGCGCTGCGCAAGGTGCTGCGCAACGTCGACCTCGCCGCCGAGCTGGGCGCCCGCACGTTCGTGATGTGGGGCGGCCGGGAGGGCAGCGAGTACGACGTGGCCAAGGACGTCCAGGCCGCCCTGGACCGTTACCGCGAGGCCGTCGACCTGCTCTGCCAGTACGTGGTGGACCGGGGCTACGACCTGCGCTTCGCCCTGGAGCCCAAGCCGAACGAGCCGCGCGGCGACATCCTGCTGCCCACCGTCGGGCACGCCCTGGCGTTCATCTCCACGCTGGCCCGCCCGGAGCTGGTCGGCCTCAACCCCGAGGTCGGCCACGAGCAGATGGCCGGGCTCAACTTCGCCCACGGCATCGCCCAGGCGCTCTGGCAGGGCAAGCTGTTCCACATCGACCTCAACGGCCAGCGTGGCGTCAAGTACGACCAGGACCTGGTCTTCGGCCACGGCGACCTGCTGAACGCGTTCGCCCTGGTCGACCTGCTGGAGCACGGCGGTCCGAACGGCGGGCCCGCCTACGACGGCCCGCGCCACTTCGACTACAAGCCCTCGCGCACCGAGGACATGACCGGCGTGTGGGCGTCGGCCGAGGCGAACATGCGCACGTACCTGCTGCTCAAGGAGCGGGCCGCGGCCTTCCGGGCGGACCCGGAGGTGGCCGAGGCGCTGGCCGCGAGCAAGGTCGCGGAGCTGGCCGCGCCGACCCTCGCCGAGGGTGAGGGTCACGCCGGGCTGCTCGCCGACGCTTCCGCGTTCGAGCGGTTCGACGTCGACGCCGCCGCGGCGAAGGGCTTCGGCTTCGTCCGGCTCAACCAGCTCGCCGTCGAGCACGTGCTCGGCGCCCGCTGAGGGGCCCGGCCGTGCCGCTCGTCGCCGGGGTCGACTCGTCGACCCAGTCCTGCAAGGTCGTCGTCCGGGACGCGGAGACCGGTGCCCTGGTCCGGGAGGGCCGGGCACCGCACCCGGACGGCACCGAGGTCGATCCCGGGGCCTGGTGGACCGCGCTGCGGGCCGCCGTGGACGCCGCGGGTGGCCTGGCCGACGTGGCCGCCGTCTCCGTCGCCGGGCAGCAGCACGGCATGGTCTGCCTGGACGACGCCGGCGCGGTGGTCCGCCCGGCGCTGCTCTGGAACGACACCCGGTCCGCCGGCGCGGCCGCCGACCTGATCGAGGAGGCCGGCGGCGGCGAGACCGGCCGGCGGTTCTGGGCCGACGCCGCGGGGTCGGTGCCGGTGGCCAGCTTCACCGCGACCAAGCTGCGCTGGCTGGCCCGGCACGAGCCGGCCAACGCCGACCGGGTGGCCGCGGTCTGCCTGCCGCACGACTGGCTCACCTGGCGGCTGGCCGGGGCACCCGGCCTGGACGCGCTGCGCACCGACCGCAGCGACGCCAGCGGCACCGGCTACTGGTCGCCGCGCACCGGCCAGTACCGGACGGACCTGCTGGAGCGCGCCTTCGGGCGGGTGGTCCGGGTCCCGACCGTGGTCGGGCCGGCCGAGCCGGCCGGTCACCTCGCGCCGGGCGTGCTGCTGCCCGGCCCCGACTCCGGCGGCGGGTCACCCGGGTACCGGAACCCCCCGGGTGACCCGTCGCCGGGCAGCCGCACCGGCCCACTGCTCGGCGCCGGGGCGGGGGACAACGCCGCCGCCGCGCTCGGCGTCGGCGCCCGGCCCGGTGACGTGGTCGTCTCGATCGGCACGTCCGGCACCGTCTTCGCGGTGGCGGGCGCTCCGGCGGCCGACCCGGCCGGCGCGGTCGCCGGGTTCGCCGACGCCACCGGCCGGTTCCTGCCGCTGGTCTGCACCCTCAACGCGGCCCGGGTGCTCGACGCGACCGCGCGGATGCTCGGTGTCGACCTGGACCGGCTCGGCGAGCTGGCCCTGGCCGCCCCACCCGGGGCCGACGGGCTGGTCATGGTGCCCTACCTGGAGGGGGAGCGGACCCCCGACCGGCCCACCGCCAGCGGTTCGGTGCACGGGCTGACCCTGCACGCGTCGACCCCGGCCCACCTGGCCCGGGCGGCGGTGGAGGGGATGCTCTGCGCGCTCGCCGACGGCCTCGACGCGCTGCTCGCCCAGGGGGCGACCGCCGAGCGGATCATCCTGGTCGGCGGCGGGGCCCGCTCGGCCGCGGTCCGCCGGATCGCCCCGCAGGTCTTCGGCCGGCCGGTGGTCGTGCCGCCGCCCGGTGAGTACGTCGCGGACGGCGCCGCCCGCCAGGCCGCCTGGCTCATCCTGGGCGGCGCGGCGCCGCCCGACTGGGCGGTCACCGGCGCCGAGGAGTACGCGGACACCCCGGTCCCCGCCATCCGCGCCCGCTACGCCGAGGCCCAGCCGCACGTTCTCGACCGCGTCGCCGCCTCGTCGTCCCCGCCCGCGTCCGTCTAGCTGAGAGCGGGGTGTTGATCTCCGCGAACGACGATTTCCCCTAGATCGACGGAGCCGGCATGCTGGGGCGGTGACGGGTCGGGCGGGACGGCGGGCGGGGCGGTGACGGGCGGGGCGGGACTGCGGGGCGGGTCGGCGCACCGGCTCTACAGCGTCGTCGTCTTCGTGCTGCTCGCCTCGCTGGACAACGTGGCGATCGGCCTGGTGCCGCCGCTGTACGGCCCGATCGCCGACGGCCTCGACGTCCCGCAACGCCTGCTGGGGCTGGTCACCGCGGTCAGCTTCCTGGTCAGCGCGGTGGCCGCCGTGCTGTGGGCGTACGTGGGGGACCGGACGAACCGCAAGCCGCTGCTGATGATCGGCACCCTGATCTGGGCGGCCGGCACCGGAGGCAGCGCGGTGGCGGCCAGCTACCCGGCGTTCCTGGCCGCCCAACTGCTCGCGGCGGTCGGGTTGGGCGCGGTCGGCTCGGTCGGCTTCTCCGTGGTGACCGACCTGATCTCGCCCCGCCGCCGGGGCCTGGTGATGAGCTTCTGGGGACTGTCCCAGGGCGTCGGCACACTGGCCGGGACGTTGATCGGCGGGCTGCTCGGCGCGGCCGACTGGCGGCGCCCGTTCTGGCTGCTGGCGGTGGTCGGCCTGGTGGCCACCGCCGCATACCTGTTCACCTTCGACATCCGGCGCGGCGCCAGCGAGCCGGAGCTGGCCGGGGCGCTGGCCGCCGGTGCCGAGTACGACTACCGGATCAGCCGCGCCGACCTGCCCCGGATCGTCGGCCGGCGGACCAACCGGTGGTTGATCCTGCAGGGCCTGACCGCGCAGGCCGCCTTCGGCTCGCTGGTGTGGCTGCCGGTCCTGTTCGCCGAGCGGGCGCGGGACCAGGGCTACTCGGCCGCCACGTCGGTGGTGGTGGGCAGCGTCTTCGCCACCCTGTTCCAGCTCGGCGGGGTCTTCTCGATCGTCGGCGGCCTGGTCGGCGACGCGGTGCAACGGCGTACGCCCTCGGGCCGGGCCCGGGTCGCGGCGGTCGGTGTCCTCGCGGCGCTGCCGTTCTACCTGGTGTTGTTCTTCGTGCCGATCCGCATCGACGTGCCCGACGGCGCCGGCACCGGCCCGGTGGTCGCGGCGGTGCTGGCCAGCGTGGTCCGCGAGCCGACGGTGGGGCTCAGCCTGCTCACCGCCGTGCTGGCGCTGGCGCTGACCTCGGCCAACTCGCCGAACTGGTTCGCGCTGATCGCCGACGTCAATCCGCCCGAGCACCGGGGCACCGTCTACAGCCTCGGCAACCTGGTGAACGGGGTCGGCCGGGCGGCCGGCAACGGCCTGGTCGGGGTGGCGTTCCACGGCCTGCGCGCGGTCTTCCCGCCGCCGCTGAACTACGCGGTCGGGCTGGCCGCCTTCCAACTCTTCTTCATCCCCACCGGGATCATGTACTGGCTGGCGTCGCGCAGCTCGCCGCGGGACATCGCGGAGGTGCACCAGGTGCTGCACGCCCGCGCCGAGAAGCTGGAGAGGTAAGGAAGGGCCCCCGGTTAACGCCTGGCGTTGTACGAGGGGCCCTTCCTAACGCGCGTGCTCAGCTGGCGCGCACCCAGACCGTCACGTCGGCCGGCACCCGGCTGTCGGCGTCCAGCGGACCACTGGTGGCCACCAGCTCACCGGCCGGCGGCGGCACCGGGGTGGGGCCGAAGTTGGTCAGCACGGTGAGGCCGGCGTTGTCGAACGCGAGCACCTCGTCGCCGGTCTCCCGCCAGCGCAGGGTGCCCCGGCCCAGCCCGTGTTCGCGGCGTAGCCGCAGGGCGGTCCGGTACAGCTCGTACGTGGAGCCGGGGGTACCACGCTGCCGGTCCAGCGCGTACTCCGCCCACATCGGCGGTTGCGGCAGCCAACTGGCGTCGGTCGGCCCGAAGCCGTACGACGGTGCGTCGGCCTCCCACGGGATCGGCACCCGGCAGCCGTCCCGGCCGCGCTGGGTCTGCCCGCTGCGCAGCCAGGTCGGGTCCTGCCGGGCCTCGTCGGGCATCGTCGTGTGCTCGGGCAGGCCCAGCTCCTCGCCCTGGAACAGGTATGCCGAGCCGGGCAGGGCGAGCATCAGCAGCGTCGCCGCCCGGGCCCGGCGCAGGCCGAGCGCGGCGTCCGGCTGCGGGTCGCCGATGCCGACCCCGTTGGGCCGCCCGGCGCTGGTGTCCAGACCCAGCCGGGAGGCGTGCCGCACCACGTCGTGGTTGGAGAGCACCCAGGTGGTAGGCGCGCCGACCGCGTCGGTGGCCTCCAGCGAGCGGGTGATGACCGCGTACTGGGCCGGCGCGGTCCAGGAGGCGAGCAGGAACTCGAAGTTGAACGCCTGGTGCATCTCGTCCGGTCGCACGTACCGGGCCAGTCGCTCGGCCGGCTCCACCCACGCCTCGGCGACCAGGACCCGCTCGCCCGGGTAGCTGTCCAGCAGCGCCCGCCACTCCCGGTAGACCTCGTGCACGCCGTCCTGGTCCCACATCGGCGGGCGCGGCTTGTCCACCGTCTGCCCGGAGAGGATCTCCTGCGGCTCCTCCCAGTCGGCCAGGTCGGCCTGCTTGATCAGGCCGTGCGCCACATCCACCCGGAAGCCGTCGACCCCGCGGTCCAGCCAGAACCGGAGCACGTCCAGGAACTCCGCCCGTACCTGCGGGTTGTCCCAGTTGAGGTCGGGTTGGCCGGTGTCGAAGAGGTGCAGGTACCACTGGCCGGGCCGCCCGTCGGCCTCGGTGATCCGGGTCCACGCCGGCCCGCCGAACACGCTCTGCCAGTCGTTGGGCGGCTGCGCCCCGTCCGGGCCCTTGCCGTCGCGGAAGACGTACCGGTCGCGTTCGGGGCTGCCCGGTGCGGCCGCCAGGGCGGCGGCGAACCACCGGTGCGCCGACGAGGTGTGGTTGGGCACCAGGTCGACGATCACCCGCAGCCCGCGGGCGCGGGACTCGGTGATCAGCTTGTCCGCGTCGGCGAGGGTACCGAAGAGCGGGTCGACGTCCCGGTAGTCGGCGACGTCGTAACCGGCGTCGGCCTGCGGCGACGGATAGAACGGCGAGAGCCAGACCGCGTCCACGCCCAGCTCGGTGAGGTGGTCGAGGCGGGCGGTGATGCCCGGCAGGTCACCGACGCCGTCGCCGTCGGAGTCGGCGAACGAGCGCGGATAGATCTGGTAGATGACGGCCTCGGTCCACCATCCGGTGGTCGGGTCGGCGGACGTGTCCTGGTGCGTGGGGTTGCTGTTCAGGGCCTTCTCCCGTGTGTCGAGCGTGCGCTGTCGAGGTGGCGTGCCCGGGGTGGGGTTCCGTTCAGTGTGCCCGGGGTGGCGCGGTCGATTCACGCACCACCAGTCGAGTGGGCAGGATCACCGGTGCTCCGGGCGGGTGGGCGGGCGGGTCCAGCCGGCGTCCGACGAGCGGGTCCAGCAGGATCCGGGCGGCCAGCAGGCCCTGCTCCGCGGCCGGCTGGGCGATCGTGCTCAGCCCGAGCACGCCGGCCAGGTCGTGGTCGTCGATGCCGATGACGCTGACGTCCTGCGGTACCCGCAGGCCGGCGTCGCGCAGGGCGGTCATCGCGCCCATCGCCATCTCGTCGCAGGCGGCGAAGATGGCGGTCGGCGGATCGCCGCGACGCAGCAGTTCCTCGGCGGCCCGGGTGCCGCCGTCGATGGTGAACCTCGACTCGACGTCCAGGCTGGGGTCCGGGGTGAGCCCGGCGGTCCGCAGGGCCGCCAGGTAGCCCCGCCGGCGGTCCAGGTGGGTGGTGAAGGCCAGCTCGTCGTCGGGGTCGCCGGAGATGTGTGCGATCCGGCGGTGGCCGAGGTCGAGCAGGTGCCGGGTGGCGGTCCGCGCGGCGGCCACGTCGTCGATGCGTACGCAGGGCCAGCCGGGCACCACGGTGCCGGAGCTGACGGTGACTCCGGGCAGGTCCAGGGCGGACAGGGCGGGCAGGTCTACCCGGCGCAGCGGGGTGGCGACCAGCATCACGCCGTCCACCCGCTTGTGCAGGTTGGCCGTGTGCAACACCCGCTGCCGGATCTGCTCCCGCCCGCCGAGGTTGTAGAGCAGCAGGTCGTATCCGCACTGGTGGAGGAACTCCTCGACCGCCTCCACCACGGTGCCGAAGAACCAGCGGGTGATCCGGGGGACCACCACGGCGATGGTGCCGGTCCGGCCGCCGGCCAGTCGGGACGCGCTCGGCGAGACCCGGTAGTCGAGCTGTTGCGCGGCGGCGAGCACCCGGCGGCGGGTGTCCGCCGATACGGTCGGCAGGCCGCGCAGCGCCCGCGAGACGGTGGCGGTGGAGACGCCGGCCAGCCGGGCGACGTCGTCGATCCTGGTCACGGTACGTACCCCCGCTCCGTGCCACCCACCGCCGCCGCCGGGAATCTCCGGCGGCGGCGGGGGAGGATCAGCCCTTGACGCTGCCGGCGAGCAGGCCGCGTACGAAGTAGCGCTGGAGGGACAGGAACACGATCAGCGGTACGACGATCGAGACGAACGCACCGGCGGTCAGCCGCTGCCACTCGTTGCCCCGGGTACCGGCCAGCTCGGCGAGCCGGACGGTGAGCGGGGCGACCTCGTCGTTGCCCCCGGCGAAGATCAGCGCGACCAGCAGGTCGTTCCAGACCCAGAGGAACTGGAAGATCCCGAATGCGGCGAGCGCCGGGGTGACCAGGGGCAGCACGATGGTGCGGAAGATCTTCGGGTGGGTGGCGCCGTCGACCCGGGCCGCCTCCATCAGATCCTTCGGCAGTTGCGAGATGAAGTTGTGCAGGAGGAAGACCGCCAGCGGGAGCGCGAAGCAGGTGTGCGCGAACCACACCTGGGCGAAGCGCTGCGAGCCGTCCAGGTCCCAGGCCGGCAGCACCGTGACGCCGCCGAGGCTGACACCGGTGGAGAAGAACCTCAGCAGCGGCACCAGGGCCATCTGCAGCGGCACGATCTGCAGGGCGAAGATGCCGATGTAGATCCAGTCCCGGCCGCGGAAGTTGATCCAGGCCAGCGCGTACGCGGCGAGCGACGCGAAGGCCAGCGGGAAGAGCACCGACGGGATGGTGATCGCCAGTGAGTTGATGAAGTAGCTGGCGAGCTGTCCGGACGAGCCACCGAACAACACGTCCTCGTAGTTCTGCAACGTGAACTGCGGGTCGCGGAAGAAGGTCCACCAGCCGGTGGACTTGATCTGGTCCTCCGGCCGGAACGACGAGATGAACAGGCCGAAGGTGGGGATGGTCCAGACGATCGCGATGACGATCGAGACGGCCGTGGCGGTCCGGGTGTTGAGGCGACGGCGGACCCGTCGGGCCGGGCCCTCCCGCTTGGTGATCTTCTGGGTGCCGGTCGGCACGGTGGGCGTAGCGGTGGTCATCTCAGCCCTCCCGCTGCTGACGCAGGTTGCGGATCTGGTAGATCACGATCGGGACGACCAGGATGAACAGGAAGACCGCGAGCGCGGAACCCCGCCCGTCCTCGCCGTACCGGAACGCCTGGTTGTACATCTCGTTCGCGATCACGCTGGTCTCGTAGTTGCCGTTGGTCGCGGTGCGCACGATGTCGAAGACCTTGAGGGTGGCGATGGTGATCGTCACCACCACGACGATCAGCGCGGGCCGGATGCTGGGCAGGGTGATCTGCCAGAACATCTGCCAGGGGCTCACCCCGTCGAGCCGGGCGGCCTCCACGATGTCCGCGGGGATCGCCTTGATCGCGGCCGAGAGGATGACCATCGCGAAGCCGGCCTGGATCCACACCATGATCACGATCAGCAGCAGGGTGTTGAGCGGTGAGTCGAGCAGCCACTGCCTCGGCTCGCCGCCGAGACCCACCACGATCTGGTTGAGCAGGCCGATCTGCTCCTGTTCGGCCCCACGGAACGCGTAGACGAACCGCCAGATGATGGCCGCTCCGACGAACGAGATGGCCATTGGCAGGAAGATCAAGGACTTGGCGAACCTCTCGAACCGGGCCCGGTCCACCATGACGGCGTAGGTCAGCCCGATCGCGGTCGCGGCCAGCGGCACCAGCAACACCCACGTCAGGGTGTTGAGCAGCACCCGGAAGATCGAGTCGTCGGCGAACATCCAGACGTAGTTGTCGAGGCCGACGAAGTTCTCGCTCCGTCGGTCCATCAGGGACAGCAGGATCGTGCGCAGCGCCGGGACGACCAGCCCGATGAGCAGCAGCAGCACCGTCGGCAGCAGGAAGAACAGGGCGAAGAGGCCCTCTCGTTGCCGGGGCCGTCGGGGTGGCGGCGCTCCGCTCGCCGAGGCGGCGACGAGTTGCGCCTCACGGCGGCGAGCGACGGCGGTCGGCACGACGTCGAGGAGCAGCAGCAGGCCGCCCACGACGAGGACGAACGCCAGCAGCCCGTACATCAGCATGAGGAGCTTCGGCTGCTCGGCAGCGAGGTCGAAGTCCACTTCACCCTCCTTCAGGGGGTCGGCTGGGCCGGTGGCCCGGCCTCGCGGACGAGGACCGGGCCACCGGTCGGGCTCACTTCGGCCAGCTACCCTCGATCTCGGAGAGCACCGAAGCGGTGTCCTTGCCGTTGATCCAGGAGATCATGCCCTTCCAGAACGTCCCGGCACCGACCGCGGCCGGCATCAGGTCCGAGCCGTCGAAGCGGAAGACGGCGCTCTTGTCCTGGAGGATCTGGACGGAGAGCTTGTCGACCGGGTTCGGCACGTTGGCGAGGTCGAGCTTGTTGTTCGCCGACACCCAGTCGCCGATCTTGGCGCGGCTGTTGGCGTACTCGCCGGAGGCGAGGTAGGTCTGCACCGCCTGGACCTCGGGGCGGTCGGCGAAGGCCGCGACGAATTCGCCGCCGCCCAGCACCGGCTTGCCCTTGGCCGGGTCGATGGCCGGGAAGTAGAAGGCGAACACGTCGCCGTCCTCGGCCACCTTGGTGCCCTCGGGCCACTGGTTGGCATAGAAGGACGCCTGCCGGTGCAACGCGCACTTGCCGGTCGTGATCGGCACGCCCGCCTCCTGGAAGGAGGTGGTGGCGATGCTCTTCACGCCGCCGAAGCCGCCGTTGACGTACTTCTCGTTCTTCAGGATGGTGCCGGCCCGGTCGAGCGCCTCGGCGACCTTCGGGTCGTTGAACGGGATGCCGTGGGTGGTCCACTGGTCGTAGACCTCGGGGGTCTGCGTCCGCAGCATCAGGTCTTCGATCCAGTCGGTGGCCGGCCAGCCGGTCGCGTCACCGGACTCGATGCCGGCACACCACGGCTTGGTGCCGCTGGCGGCGATGGTGTCGCTGAGCTTGATCAGGTCGTCCCAGGATTCCGGGACGGCCCAGCCCTTCTCCTGGAACATCTTCGGCGAGTACCAGACGAAGGACTTGACGTTCGAGCCGAGCGGGGCGCCGTAGAACGTGCCGTTCACGGTGCTGTACTTCAGCCAGTCGGCCGGGTAGTTGGCCTCGGCCATCGCCTTGGTGTCGGCGCCGGCGGCCTTCAGCTTGCCGCCGTCGGCGAAGCGCTTGAGTAGGCCGGGCTGCGGGATGAACGCGATGTCGGGAGCGTTGCCGCCGTCGACCCGGACCCCGAGCTGCGCCTCGAACTCGCCGCTGCCCTCGTGGTCGATCTCGATGCCGGTGCAGTCCTCGAACTGCTTCCAGGACTGCTCCAGCCGGTCGGCCTCGATCTCCCGGATCGACGAGTAGATGGAGACCTTCTTGCCGTCGTTGCCCTGGTACTTCTCGTACGCGGCGCACTCCGCGGAGCCCGCGTTGTCGTTGCTGTCGTCGTTGCCGCCGGTACCGCAGGCGGTGGCGCTGAGCGCCAGCCCGAGTGCGCCGGCGATCACGAAGGCCTGGCGTGGTCTGGTGAAGACCGCCATGCCGTCCTCCTTCCTAGCCGGCGCGGGTCGGGTGCTCGCTGACCTCGGCGCCGGTCCGATGGGCGTGCCCCCATGTAAGCGCTTGCATACGAGCGGGTCCACCCCCTGGGCGGACACGAGCGAGTAACAATCCCGAAACCCTCACGTTGCGTGCCGGGACCACTCCCGGGCCAGATGTCCAGCCCTTTCGGTGGTCGGCAATATCTGTCACGCTGCATGCGTAACATCGAAGGATTTCGACATCGGAGGTGCTGGATGGGTAACCGGTGGTACGGCCTGCTCGCGGCGGCCACGCTGGCGGCGGGGGTCCTGGTCCCGGCCACGCCGGCGGCGGCCGCCCCGACGTTCAAGGTGCCGTTCCCGTGCGGCCAGACCTGGTCCGGGCAGACCCGCACGAACCACAGCCCCGCGTACTCGGTCGACTTCAACCGCACCGACGACCTCGGTGACCCGGTGGTGGCGAGCGCGCCGGGCACCGTCGACCGGGTCACCGACCTCGGCGGCACCAGCTACGGCAAGTACGTCCGCATCGACCACGGCGGCGGCCACACCACCTACTACGCCCACCTCAACGGCTTCAACGTCTCCGTCGGGCAGCGGGTCGGCTACGGCAAGGTGATCGGGTGGGTGGGCAGCACCGGCGGCTCCACCGGCCCGCACCTGCACTACGAACAGCGCCTCAACGGCAACGACGTCCAGGTGCGGTTCAACGGCGCACTGGCCCTGTACTGGGGCACGAAGTCCTACAAGAGCGACAACGGGTGCTCCTCGGGCGCCGGCAACGGGACGGTGGACACCAGCGGCACCCCGCTGACCGTGCGGTCGGGGCCCGGCACCGGCTACGCGGCGGTCGGCACGGTGGCCGACGGCACCCGCGTCACCATCTCCTGCCAGACCAGCGGCACCACGGTCACCGGCACGTACGGCACCAGCTCGATCTGGGACCGGATCGGCTCCGGCCGGTACATCGCCGACGCCTACGTCTACACCGGCCACGACGGCTACATCCCGAACGTGCCCCGCTGCTGACCGTGGGAGCGCACCGGCCCCGTCGCGGTGGGCGCGGCGGGGCCGGTCGTGGTCAGCTGTTGAGCTGCCAGATGGAGAAGTTCAGCGCGGCGGCGAAGGTGACCCAGGCCCAGTACGGCAGCATCAGCAGCGCGGCCGGCCGGGATACCCGTCGGAACAGCACCACCGTCACCCCGATCGCCAACCACATCAGCACGATCTCGGCGAA
The DNA here is from genome assembly GCF_003626595.1 of Micromonospora endolithica. GTDB lineage: Bacteria > Actinomycetota > Actinomycetes > Mycobacteriales > Micromonosporaceae > Micromonospora > Micromonospora endolithica. The sequence continues at coordinate 128,706 of NZ_RBAK01000010.1, forward strand.
CGCCAGCCCGTACCGTCCGGCGCCGAAGAAGAGCGGCGTCCAGATCGCGTTGAGCACGAGCTGGGCGATCCAGGCCCACACCGCCGGCCCGAAGCCGACCCGCCGCCACACCAGCCAGCCGGCCACCGCGATCAGCGCGTAGAGCACCGTCCAGACCGGTCCGAAGAGCCACGAGGGCGGGGCCCAGGAGGGCTGTTCCAGGTTCGCGTACTCCGCCGAGGTGCCCTGCACGCCGAGCCCGCCGATCGCCGCGGCCACGAACACCGCCACGCCGAAGGCCAATAGCGCGAGCCAGGTCGCGCGATCGCTCCGTCGGATTGTCTTCATGGTCGAGATATCTCCGCCGGGGCCGACGGGCAAACCTCACCGGCCGGGCTCCGGGCAGCACGACGCCGGGGTCGTCGTGGCCGGGCGCTCCTGTCGGGAGGACAGAGCTCCGGTCGCGACGACCCCGGCGGGTCCGGTACGGCGGCCACGGGCCGCCACGTCAGTTGAAGATGCTCACACCACCCGGGCCGACCAAGAGACCGACCACGATGAGGACGACGCCCCACAGGATCTGCCGGCGGAAAAGCGCGAGAATGCCGGCGACCACCAGTACGACTGCGAGAATCCAGAGAATCAGCTCCATGTCTGCTGAATACCCGAACTCACGGTGCGGGAAACCTCTCCCTGGTCGAGATGATCTCCCAGGTGATAGATGCTGTAGGCCTGCCTGATCACCGGGTGGGCGACGTTGCGGACGCGTACGCCGCCGGGGGTGGTGCCCTTCTCGGTGCCGGCGTGGGCGTGCCCGTGCAGGGCCAGCGCGGTCGGCGCCGAGTCGATGGCCTGCCCCAGCTGGTAGGAGCCGAGGAACGGGTAGATCTCCAGCGGCTCGCCGGCGAGCGTGTCCGGCACCGGGGAGTAGTGGGTGAGTGCCACCCGTACGTCGCAGTCCAACCCGCGCAGGGCCGCGCCCAGCGCGTCCGCGCTCTCCGTCGTCGTCCGGACGAACGCCTTCATCTCCGGCTCGCCGAAGTCGCTGGCGCAGCGCCCGGCGAACCCGCCACCGAATCCCTTCACCCCGGCGACGCCGAGCCGGCCGCCGGGGCAGTCCAGCACCACGCTGTCGCCCTCCAGCACGGTGATTCCGGCATCCTGGAGCACCTTGACCACCTGGGGAACCTGGTCGCACTGGTGGTCGTGGTTGCCGAGGACGGTGACCACCGGCACGCCCAGCCCGCCGAACTCCCGCGCCACGCAGCGCGCCTCGGCCTCGGTGCCGTGCCGGGTCAGGTCACCGGCGAGCAACAGCGCGTCGGCGCAGTCGGGCAGCTCCTCCAGGGCCGGCCGGAACCGGCCGACCACGTCCTCGTCCAGATGCACGTCGCCCACGGCGGCGATGCGGATCATGTTGAACCCTCCTCAGGGCAGTTGCTCGATCTCCGTGGGCGCGGCCGTGCGGATCACGCCGATGTCGCTGGTGACCGGCACGTCCGGGAAGCGCTCGGCCACCCGGCGCAGGATCTCCTCGCGCCGGTGCGCGCTCTCCACCTCGCCCTGGAGCACGAGGCCGCTCTCCCGGCGGGCCACCGTGATCCCCTGCTCGGCCACGTCGGGGTCCTCGGTCAACAGCCGGTGGACCTCTGCCTCGACGTACTCGTCCGGCGGTCCGGTGGCGACGTCGCGGTGCTCGGTCACGGTGTCCCCTTTCCTCCCGTGGCGTCGGCGTACGACACCACGTCCAGCCGGTCCAGCAGCACCAGGAACGCCTCCGCGTACGGGGAGTGCTGCGTCTCCTTGCGTACCCGCTCCCAGTCGATCTGCTCCCGCAGCGAGCGGGCCAGTGGCAGGCCCCGCGCGAAGTCGCAGTAGTGCTGGGAGAAGCTGAGCAGCTTGTGCACCATCAGTTGGGTCGCCGAGAGCACCGGCATGTGGATCGCGTCGACCGGTCGGACCACGGTGTCGGCGAAGGTCTCCTCGGTCACCGGGGTCTCGATCGGCCGGTGGATCAGATCCACCATGCGGCCGTCGTCGAAGACCTTGACCAGCCAGTCCTCCGGCGGGCGCTCGGCGGTGAAGCCGGCCGCGACGAGGGACTCCAGGGCACGTTCCACGTCCGCCTCCCGGATCAGGAAGTCGACGTCGTGGTCACTGGAGTGGCCGCCGTGGGCGTACACCGCGAAGCTGCCGCCCAGCGCGAACGGAATCTCGTCCTGCTTGAGCACGGCGGCGACCTTCTTCAGCGTGTGGACCAGGCTCTCGTCCCCGCGCTCGGCCATGTGGATCTCCCGTCGTGGTGGTCGGGGGGATGGTGTCGAAGTCGGGTACCCGGCGAGCCCGTCACCCACACCTGGCAATGGCGCGGGTAGGTGCCAACCGGGACGCAAAGGGATGGAACGCCCGGGAGGTGAGCGCCGGTCGGATAGCCTGGGGAAGGTGTCCAGGTCACCTCGGGCGCGGCGCGGCAGGGCCCGATTGCGCGCCGTCGCCCTGATCGGCATCGACGGCTCGGGCAAGACCACCCAGGCGCACCGGCTCGCCGAGGCGCTCACCCAGGCGGGCCACCCCGCCACCTACCACCGCAACGCCGGTGGGCGACGCTGGCTCGGCCGGGTCGCGAACCGGCTCGGGCGTCCGGACGCCCAACGCCTCGTCGGCCGTCAGGGCATGCTCGCGGTGGAGTCCGTGCTGCGCTGGCTCGCCATCGCCGCGGCCCTGCTCCGCAGCCTGGCGACCGGGCGGGTGGCGGTGATGGACCGCTACTCCGCCTGCCAGTACGCCAGCATCCGCGCGCACGGCGGCCAGCGCTGGGAGCGGCTCGCCCGCCTCGGCTACCGGGTCTTCCCGCCGCCGCAGGTGACGTTCCTGCTCGCCGTCGACCCGGCCGAGGCCTACCGGCGGATCGAGCAGCGCGGCACCGACCACGAGAGCATGGCCTACCTCACCGCGGCCGACACCGCCTACCGCACCCTGCCGGAGTGCCCGAGCTTCGTGCTGGTCGACGCCGGCCGTCCCGCCGACGAGGTGGCCCGGCAGATCGAGGACCACCTGGCGGGCTGGCTCGCCGCGACGGACACGCCGAGCGGGCCGACCGTGGTGGACGTCATCCGGCGCCCGGAGGTGGACCCGGTGCCGGTCGAGGTGTCCCTCTGAAGCCCCAACCGGCCGGGTCAGGCCCGCCCGTAGACGGGGACGGTGGCGCCGCTGGTCGGCGCCGACTCGTCCGAGGCGAGGAAGCGGACCACCGGCGCGATCTCGGCCGGCCGCACCCACCGGGAGGGGTCGGCCTTCGGCTGCGCCGCGCGGTTGGCCGGTGTGTCGATGACGCTGGGGAGCACCGTGTTGCAGCGCACCCCGGCGGCCCGGTACTCCACCGCCACCGCGTTCGCGAACGCCAGCACCGCCGCCTTCGCGGTCGCGTATGCCGCGGCTCCGGCGAAGGGCGCGACGGCGGCCCGGGCGGACACGCAGACGACCGCGCCCCCGCCGGCCGCCACCAGGTGCGGCAGCGCCGCCCCGGTGACCAGCCACGTCGGGCGCAGGTTGACCGCCAGCATCCGGTCCAGTTCGTCGACCGGGGTCTCGTGCACCAGACCGCCGCTGGCGTACCCGCCGACCAGGTTCACCACCGCCCGCAGCGGGGCGGTCGGGTCGTCGGCGGCCACCGCGACCGCGCGCCGTACGTCGTCGGCGACGGTGAGGTCCGCGACCGGCCGGACGGTCCCGTCGGCCGCCGGCCGCGCGGCCCCACGATCGTCCCGCCGGGGTACGACCACCCGCCAGCCGGCCTCGACGAAGGCCGCGGTGACCGCCCCGCCCAACCCGCCGGTGCCACCGGTGACCAGCACGCTGCGATTCGTCATGGATCCACGCTAGTGCGCCGGGAGGCGGTCGGGTCGTCCGGAGTCCGCGGACATCCGTCCGGCACCTCGCACCCCGGCCACGCGGGGGAGGCGACGGCCCACGTGCGGTGGCACGCTGAGCAGGAGCGGTGGTCGCGTGCGCGGTACTTTTCCCGACACGTACCGTCATGGTTGACGCTCACGCCTCATGAAAGTAAGTTTCATCCGTGGCGAAGAGTCCGAAGATTTCTGCGAGTCACGAGTCCGGTGGACTGATCGTCCACATCAGCGGCCTGCTCCCGTCGTTGTCCCCGGCCGAACAGCGGGTCGCCCGCCTCGTCGTGGCCGACCCGGCGGACGCCGCGCGCCGGACGATCACCGACCTCGCCACCGCGGCCGAGACCTCGGAGGCCACCGTCATCCGGTTCTGCCGCTCGGTCGGCATGGACGGCTATCCCCAGCTGCGGATCCGGCTCGCCGCCGAGGCCGCCCGCCGGGTCGAGCCGCCGGACGCGCGGGTCGTCGGCGGGGACATCCCGCCGGGCGCGGACCTGGCCCAGATCATCGCCACCATCGCCTTCAACGACGCGCGGGCCGTCGAGGAGACCGCCGAGCAGCTCGACCCGGCGGTCTGCGAGCAGGTCGTCGAGGCGATCGTCGGCGCCGGCCGGATCGACGTCTACGGCGCCGGCGCCAGTGGCTTCGTCGCCTCGGACTTCCAGCAGAAGCTGCACCGGATCGGCCGCACCGCCTTCTACTTCCCCGACGTGCACACCGCGCTCACCTCGGCGGCCCTGCTCGGCCGGGGCGACGTCGCGATCGGCATCTCGCACACCGGCACCACCTCCGACGTCATCGAGGTACTGGAGCAGGCCCGCTCCCGTGGGGCCTCGACCGTCGCGCTGACCAACTTCCCCCGGTCCCCGATCACCGAGGTGGCCGACCACGTGCTGACCACGGCCGCCCGTGAGACCACCTACCGCTCGGGCGCGATGGCCAGCCGGCTCGCGCAGCTCACCGTGGTCGACTGCCTCTTCGTCGGGGTGGCGGCCCGCAACCGGGCGCGGGCCCGCAAGGCGCTCGAGGCGACCGCGGAGGCGGTCCAGTCCCATCGGGTGGGTTCCGGGCGGAGGCGGGGATGACGGCCGGCGCGGTGGAACCGCACGAGGTGGCCGGCCGGCCGGCGATCCGGGTCGGCGCCCCGACCGAGCGGCGCAACCCGCGTAGCATCGACCTGGACCTGATGACCACCCGGGACGTGCTCTCGGTGATCAACGACGCCGACCGTCGGGTCCCCGCCGCCGTCGCGGCGGTCCTCGACGAGATCGCCACCACCGTCGACCTGGCCGTGACGGCGTTGCGCGACGGCCACCGGGTGCACTATTTCGGCGCCGGCACCTCCGGCCGCCTCGGCGTGCTCGACGTGGCCGAGCTGGCGCCCACCTTCAACTCGCCGCGGAACTGGTTCTGCGCCCACCTGGCCGGTGGGCCGGACGCCATGTGGCAGGCCGTCGAGAACGCCGAGGACGACGACCGGGGCGGGGCCGCCGAAGCGGCCGACTGCGTACGCGCCGGGGACGTCGTGGTCGGTCTCGCCGCCAGCGGGCGCACGCCGTACGTCCTGGGTGCGCTCGCCGCGTCCCGGGCCAAGGGCGCCGCGACGGTGTTGCTCTGCGCGAACCCGGAGGCCGGGGCCGCGTCGTCGGTGGACGTGTTCATCGGGGTGGACACCGGCCCCGAGGTGGTGACCGGGTCGACCCGGATGAAGGCGGGCACCGCGCAGAAGCTGGTGCTCAACACGTTCTCCACGGCCGTCATGGTGCGCCTCGGGCGGGTCTACTCGAACCTCATGATCGACATGGTGGCCACCAACGCCAAGCTCCGGGGTCGGATGATCTCGATCCTGATGGAGGCCACCGGCTGCGCCGAGGAGATCTGCCACCGGGCCCTGAACGAGGCCGACGGCGACCTCAAGACCGCCCTGGTGTCCCTCGTCTCCGGTGCCGGGGTTCCGGCCGCGCGCGCCGCCCTGGCCCGCTCCGCACACCAGGTCCGCGGCGCCCTGGCCCTGCTGGCCTCCTGACCCGGCTGGCCTCCTGACCCGGCTGGCCCGGCGTTCTCCGGGCGGGCATGGAATCGGCCGACGGATTGTTCGCACAGGGGTGGGGTATTACCACGGGCGTGGATGAACCGACCGGAGCGCCGGCGCGTATCTGGCAGTGACCAGGATCGCAGCTCGGCGGTGACCCGGGTCGCTGCGTCCCCGGGCCGGGCGGTGTTGCCATGGTCGGGGGCGGACCGGGATCTGCCGATCGACCAGCCCGTACGTGGTGCCCGACGGAGCGCGGACACAAGGCCCTGACAGCAAACGTGGACCGCGTTCCCAGCAGATTATCAGGCATTCGTGACAGTTTCGACTCACGGCATGGAATCCCCGATGCGTCTCATCTGTTGTGTAGGTGTCAGCACCGTTGGGCACAGCAGAAGTTACGGCCAGGGGAGCTGACGGACGTGGGGACGGCAAGGAACCGGGTAACCGGCGCGAGCGAGGGGACCGTGAGCAACGTGGACAAGAACATCGGCATGCGGACCGACGAGGTTGCCGAGGAGCGCGACCTGGTCGGCGTCTACCTTCACGAGATCTCCCGGACGCCACTGCTGGACGCCGCCAAGGAGGTCGACCTCTCCAAGGCGATCGAGGCCGGCCTCTACGCCGAGCACCTGCTCGACTCCGAGCGCGTTCCCGACGGTGTCGACCGGGAGGACCTGGAACGGCTGGTCGTCGAGGGCGAGCGGGCCAAGGACCTGTTCATCCGGGCCAACCTGCGCCTGGTCGTGTCGATCGCCCGGCGGTACGTCCGCTCGGGCATGCCCATGCTCGACCTGATCCAGGAGGGCAACACCGGCCTGGTGCGGGCGGTCGAGAAGTTCGACTACGAGCGGGGCTACAAGTTCTCCACCTACGCCACCTGGTGGATCCGGCAGGCGATCAGCCGGGCCATCGCGCAGCAGGAGCGTACGGTGCGGCTGCCGGTGCACCTGGTCGAGGACGTCAACCGGATGCGCAACGTGGCGCGTCAGCTCACCCGTGAGCTGGGTGGCGACCCGGAGCCGGAGCAGATCGCCGCGTCGCTCGGCGTCACCGTGGAGCGGGTCAACGAGCTGGTCCGCTGGTCGCAGGACACCGTGTCGCTGGACACGCCGGTCGGCGACGACGGCGACACCAACCTCGGTGACCTGGTCGCCGACAGCGACGCCCCGTCACCCGAGGAGATCGTCCTCACCGGGCTGGAGCGGCAGCGGATCGAGGGACTGCTCAACCACCTCGACGACCGTTCGGCGGGGATCATGCGGGCCCGCTACGGCCTGGAGGACGGGCGGGAGCACTCGCTGACCGAGGTCGCCTCCCGGTTCTCGCTGTCCCGGGAGCGGATCCGCCAGCTGGAGATCCAGGCCCTCGGCCGGCTCCGCGAGCTGGCCCGCGCCGAGGGGCTGCAGGCGGCCTGAGCTGGTAGTAATGACGGAGAACGGCCGGCGTCCGATAGGGGGACGCCGGCCGTTTGCCGGATCGGGGTCCGCTCAGCGGACCCGGCCGTAGCCGTACGGGGTCATCAGGTCGACGGCCCGTTTCTCCACGTTCCGGCCGAAGGTGGGCGCGTGGATCACCTGACCGGAGCCCACGTAGATCGCCACGTGCCCGAGACTGCTGTAGAAGACCAGGTCACCGGGGCGTAGTTCACTGCGGCTGATGTGGGCCACCGCTCCCCACTGCATCCGGGTGTTGTGCGGCAGCGACCTGCCGGCCGCCCGCCAGGCGGCGGAGGTGAGGCCGGAGCAGTCGTAGCCGTCCGGCCCGTCGGCGCCCCACCGGTACGGCGTACCGAGCGCGCCGTAGGCGAACCGCACGGCGACGCCGGCCGAGCCGGCCACCGCGGGCGCGTCCCGCGCGCTGCCCGCCCGGGAGGCGGGTTGCTCGGTGGCCCGGCCGTACGCCTGGCGGCGCATCTCGTAGAGCTTGGCCAGGTCGCGCTCGATCCGCGTCTTCACGTTGGTCAGTTGCTTCGCCTGCGCGGCCTGCTGTTCCAGGGTCACGTCCAGGCGGGTCTTCTCGGCCAGCAGGCGACGCTGGTCGCCGGTGTAGGCGGCGATCCGTTCCTGCCGCTGCCGGGTCAGGTGGTCGATGGTGCTGATCCGGTCGAGCAGTGCGGTGGAGTCCTCGCTGCGCAGCAGCGCGGCGGCGGTGCTCAGGTTCCCGGTCTTGTACGCGGTCACCGCCAGCTCCCCGACGTCGGCCCGGCTCTGCTCGGCCTGCTGTTCGAGGGGGCCGATGCGGGCCTGTAATCGGGCCGCGTCCGCCGTGTTCGCCTTGATCTTCTCGCGGAGTTCGTTGTGCGCCTCGACGACCCGTTCCAACTGTGCCGAGGACTTCTCGATCCGCCGGGTCAGCTCGGCGGGTGACGGTTCGGCCCGAGCGGGCACCCCCGGTGCGAGCAGCGCGGCCGACACCGCGGCGACCGCGATGACACGCAGCGACTTTCTGAGGGACGACAAGAGCCTTCGCTCTCCTTCCCACCGGCCGCCGGAGACCGCGAGGGTCCTCGACGGCGCCGGGCCGGTGCTGTCCGGATGGACGGCGGTCGGCCGGCCGGCCCGGACACGGTAACCCGGTGTGGGAGTGACACGCAGAGAAAGCCTGGGCGAATGTTGCCGAAGTGACGGAAATTGCGGCTGAGCCGTGCGACGGTCCGTGGTGCCCCGTCCGCCGTCCCCGCCGACGGAAGTGGTGTTTGTAACGTTTCAGGGGATCGGCGGCATTCGTCGTTCCGGACGCATGCCGCCGGTTCCTCACGGTGGTTAACCGACAAGACCGACATGGATGGCTCTTTCCGGCATGGGTCGGGTGTGCCTCACCCGTCCGGCGCCCACCAACCCGCACGTCGGCTGGCGGACGGGCAACACAATGGGGCCCGGAGCCGGGAGTCCCACCGCCGCGAAAACGCCCCGGTGGGCCGCCGACCCCGCACCACAGTTGCGGGAGGAGAGCCATGACACCTCGGGGCGCCACGACACGACCGCACCGGACCCCACACGGGCCGGGCGGGACCACCGACACGCTTCTCTACGCCCGGCCGGGGATCATCGTCACGGTCGAGCGGTTCACCGTCGGCCGGAGCAGTTGGCGGGTGGCCGAGCTGACCCATCTACGGACCGGGCGGGGACCGCACGACCGGATCGCCGCCCGGGCCGTCGTCGTCACCGCCGGGATGATCGGCGGTGTCGGGCTGCTGCTCGGCTTCGCCGGTGGGCTCCACCGGCTCACCGCCGGGGCGTACCTGATCCTGGGCGCGGTGTTCCTGGTGCCGGTGCTGCTCGCGGTGGCCGGGGATCGCTGGCGACCGCCGGCGTACGAGCTGTGGGGGCGCCGCGACGGCACCGACGTGCTGCTGTTCACCAGCGACGACGAGCGACAGTTCGGCCAGGTCACCCGGGCGTTGCGCCGGGCCCGGGAGATGCACCGGTACGGCGGCTGGGAGAACCCGGACACCCCGGTCGACGTGTGGCGGCCCCGACGCTGACGCCCGCTGGTCCCGCCGTCGGGCCGGGGCGTGGATCATGATGGCCGGCGTGGGGAGGAAACATGGGGAAGCGACGGTCCGGCCGTGTTCCGCGGGGCACGGGAGTCAGCCACGACCGGCGTGTGGTCGGTCTCATGGCGGGGGCTTTCCTGCTGGTCGGGATGGGCCTGCTCGGCGGCTCGCTCGGCTACCGGTGGCACGTCGCGGCCGAGGCGGAGCGGTTGCGTGGCGAGGGGACACCGGTGACCGCCACCGTCGTCGACCGGTCCGGTGGTGGCGGCCGGGGCAGCGGGATCGACCGGATCGAGATCGTCTATGTCTACGACTCGGCGGGGTACCGCGCCTGGATTCCCTGCGCCGGTGTCACCGGATGCCGGTCCACCCCGCAGCGCGAGCTGACCATCCGGGTGGACCGGAACGACCCCGAGCGCTTCGTGGCCGAGAACGGACACACCGACGGCTCACTGTCGTTCCTGATGTCCTGGACGGTGATCCCGATGGGTGTCGTCGCGCTCGTCGGGGCCGGCGTGCTCGGGCTGGTCTTCCGGGACCGGGACGGCTGGGCCTGAGGCCGTACGCCGCCCCGGTCGACCTCAGCGCGGGGCGACCGGCTCCGGCGCCGGCTCGGGACGTACGGCGGTGACCCAGGCGCTGACCCGACGCTCGGCGTAGAAGGACACGAAGGGCACGGTGCCGGCCAGCATCACCAGGATCATCCGCTTCAGCGGCCAGCCCGCCCGGCGGGCCAGGTCGAACGCGGCCACCAGGTAGAGCATGTAGAGGAAGCCGTGCGCCTGTCCCACGGTCTCCACCAGCACCGGGTTGTCGAACCCGTACTTCAGCGGCATGCCGATCACCACGAGCAGGATCAGCGCGACGCCGACGATCCAGGCGATCACGCGGTAGCGGGTCAGGGCTGCGCCCATTGTCGTCCGTCCTTCAGCCGGGGTAGTCACCGGGCCGGGCGCCCGGATTGTCGTTGAGCCATCGCAGGTAGCGGTTGTATTCGGCGAGGTCCGGATCGTCCGGCCCGGCCGTGGCCGCCGGCACCCGGGAGGCCCGCACGGGTCGGCGTACCTCCGCCCGCGTCGCGGTGGCCGGGTCGGACGCGGCCGGCCGTGCCGGCGCGGTGGCCGGCGCGTCGTCGGCGGATGGAGCCCGCAGGGTCTGGCGCACCTCGCGCCACCAGACGAAGACCACGAAACCGGCGAAGACCGGCCATTCGATCGCGTAGCCCCAGCTGATCGCGTTACCGGCCGCCGCCCGGCTGACCTGCCACCACCCCAGCGCCAGGAAGGCCACCACCAGCACGACCATGGCCGCGTGGCGCACGATCCACCCCGGGGTCCAGAGCCGCTTCATGCCCACGAGGGTACCGGGGCGCGTCGTTGTCTCCGACACCGTGTCGTAGTACACGGGAGGGTTTGGTGCCATCCGGTGTGGGCATCCGTCTAGACGCCAGCCCAAAACAGACCAGGGGGGCGATGATGACCGGATCCCTACGGCAGGACGACTTCTCGAGCCCGGAGCAACGGGTACCCGAGTGGGGCGGCGACGAGGTGCGGGACTCCCGCGCCGGCGGTGTCGACGACGGCGGTGAGCTGCTCGGTGTCGACCCCGCCGAGCTGAGCGACGAGGACCTGATCCGCGAGGTGCACAGCCTGCACCGCACCCGCCTCGACACGCTGCGCCACGCGGCCGACTCGGCGCTCGCCAACCACCTGCGCCGCACCGCCGAGTTGGAGACCGAGTACCTGGCCCGGCACCCGGGGCGCGAGGTGGACCCGAGCCGGCTGCGGGACGCCTGATGGCGTCCGCCGAGCGGGGGATGTCGGCGCCGCCGGAGGTGGTCTTCAGTACGGCCACCGACCCGGACCGCGCGTCGGCGTGGCTGCCCGAGGCGCTGCGCGGCGACGGCACGCCGGCCGAGCACGTCAGTGCCGAGGAGCTGGAAGCGCGATGGCGCGCGCCGGAGGACTGGACGGCCGAGATCCGGGTGGACCAGGCCGACGCGGGCGGCGCCAGGGTCCGGCTCGACCTGACCGGCGGACCGGACGCCGACCGGCTCGCCGGCGAGGCACTGGACAGCCTGGCCCGTGAGGTGGCCGACAACCTCCAGGCCGGCTGAGCGCCGCCCGCCGGGTCCCACCGGCGCACACTCCCTGCCGGCCGGTGCGGCCGGCACGCACGATCTGCCGGCCGGTGCGGCCGGCTGGCACATGGACCACGAGGAGAACGGGTGACCGACGTCAAGGAGAAGGTGGCGCGCCTGCGCCGGGCGTACGCGCCGCACGAGCACCGTCCGCTCGGCGGCTACCTGGCGGCGATGGGCACCTACGCCGGGGTGACCGCCACGCTCGCCGGCCTGGTCAAGGCAACCGGGCGACCGGTGCCGGAGCGTCCCGCCGCGGCCGACGTGGTGCTGCTCTCCGTCGCCACGCACAAACTCAGCCGGTTGCTGTCCAAGGACGCGGTGACCAGCCCGCTGCGGGCACCCTTCACCCGGTACGAGAGGCCGATCGGCAGCGGCGAGGTGATGGAGGAGGTACGCGACTCCGGCAGCCCCACCCGGCACGCGATCGGCGAGCTGCTGAGCTGCCCGTTCTGCCTCGCCGTCTGGGTCGCCACCGGGCTCACCGGCGGGCTCGTGCTGGCACCCCGGCTGACCCGCCTGGTCGCCACCGCACTGACCGCCGTCGCCGCGTCGGACTTCCTCCAGATGGCGTACGCCGTCGCGCAGCAGGCCGCGGAGGGCGACGACGACAAGGACTGATCCGCAGGAAAGTGCCACTCGGGCGTACGCACGCCCGGGAGTGAGCGGAGGGGCCGGCGGTTCGCCGGCCCCTCCGTCGGGTCTGTGGTGTGCTCAGCGGTCCTCGCCGGACCAGCCGCGCGGAGACTCCTCCTCGCGCTCGTCCGAGTCGGCGCCGGTGATGATGTCCCGGTCCACCGCCGTGCGGTCGTGCTCGTTGGCGAAGTCCGGCTCGGGCAACGTGTCCGTGCCCTCGGGTGGCTGGCCGAGGGCGGGGATCTCTTCGTGGTGCTCCTGTTGCTGGGACATCTGGTCTCCTTGTCGTCGCCCCGTCAGGTGACCGACCCACCGAGCAGGTCGGCCGCCTCGTCCACCGAATACTCACCCTCGGGCAGGGCGGCGATCCGGGTGAGCATCTCGGCCGGCATCTCCGCCGCGACGGCGCGGCGGTAGATGTCTCCCTGACTGATCCGCTCCTGGCCGTGGTAGAGGTCCTCGAGCAGGTCGTCGAGGCGTCGCACGTCCGACGGGTCGGTCACGGGCGGGGCGGTCACGGGTCGCTCGGTCACGGGTGCGTCGTCGGTCACCCGCTCCAGCTACCCGCCCCCTAACCCCCCAAACCCACCCCCAACCCCCGTGCCGCCCCTGCCCCTCCGTGTTGATCATGAAGTTGTCGCCCACCGGGCCGGCTCGACGACAACTTCAAGATCAACGGGTGGGAGGAGTCAGGCGGGGGTGCGGAGGGCGGTGCGGCGGGAGCGGACGGCCTGGGCGAGGTGGTCGAGAACCTCGGCGGTGGTGTCCCAGCCGATGCAGGCGTCGGTGATGGACTGGCCGTACGTCAGCTCGCGGGTGGGGTCCAGGTCCTGCCGGCCGGGGTGCAGGAAGCTCTCCAGCATGATGCCCACGATGCCGCGCTGGCCGTCGGCGAGCTGGGCCGCCACGTCGGCCGCGACCGCGGGCTGGTTGCGGTGGTCCTTGCCGCTGTTGGCGTGGCTAGCGTCGATCACCAGCCGCTCCGGCAGCCCGGCCGCCCGCAGCAGGTCCAGCGCGCCGGCCACCGAGTCGGCGTCGTAGTTCGGGCCGTCGTTGCCGCCGCGCAGCACCAGGTGCCCGTCCGCGTTGCCCCGGGTGTGCATGATCGCGGGGGTGCCGGAGACGTCGATGCCCGGGAACACGTGCGGTACGCCGGCCGCCCGGATCGCGTCCACCGCCGTGCCGATGCTGCCGTCCGGACGGTTCTTCATGCCGATCGGCATGGACAGGCCGGAGGCGAGCTGGCGGTGCACCTGGCTCTCCACCGTGCGGGCGCCGATCGCGCCCCAGCCGACCAGATCGGCGATGTACTGCGGGGTGATCGGGTCGAGGAACTCGCAGCCCACCGGGAGTCCGAGGCGCAACACGTCGAGCAGCAGGGCCCGCGCCGTACGCAGGCCGGTGTTGACGTCGCCGGAACCGTCCAGGCCCGGGTCGTTGATCAGGCCCTTCCAGCCCACCGTGGAGCGCGGCTTCTCGAAGTAGACCCGCATCACCACCAGCAGGTCGTCGGCGTGCCGGTCGGCGGCGGAGCGCAGCAGGTGGGCGTACTCCAGGGCGGCGGCCGGGTCGTGCACCGAACACGGGCCGACCACCACCAGGAGGCGGTCGTCCGCGCGGTCCAGCACCCGGCCGACGGCGCGCCGGCCGGTCAGGACGGACGCGGCGAGCGGCGCGTCCAGAGGCAACTCGTGGTGCAGCAGGGCCGGGGTGGTCAGCGGTACGACACGGTCGATCCGCTGATCGCTGACCCGGTCGGTCTCCGGGGTCGTCACGGTGGGGCATCCTTCCGCCGACCGCGCCCGGGGCCGGTGCCCGGGTACGAGCCGGCTGCTCGTACGCAAAAGGGCAGGAACGAAAGCTCCTGCCCGGCCGGCTCGTCGTGCGGTGACGTCAGTTCATGGTGAAGTCACCGGCTGGCGAGCCGGCTGCCTAAACCACCGATACGAACGCGTCACGCCGGCCAGCGTACCCGATCCGAGGCCCAGACATCACCGGGTCGCCCGCAAAGCCTCGCCTGGAGTTCACCTCCGTCGATGCCACCGACGGTAGTTTCAGCGCCACTGAACGCTGCGTCCCCGGAGGTTCCCCAGATGGATCGTCGTACCGTCCTGCGCGCCGCCACCGTCGCCGGTGGCGCCGCCGCCTTTTCCGGCAGCCTGTGGGCGGGGGCCGCGCACGCCGCGCCCGCCCAGCCCGGCACCGGCCCGTACGGGCCGCTCCAGGCCGCCGACGGGCGGGGCATCCAGTTGCCCGCCGGTTTCACCAGCCGGATCGTCGCCCGGTCCCGGCAGGCGGTGAGCGGCACCTCCTACACCTGGCACGACGCGCCCGACGGCGGCGCGTGCTTCACCGCCGGCACCGGCTGGATCTACGTCTCGAACTCCGAGATCTCCAGCACCGGCGGTGCGTCGGCGGTGCGGTTCAACGCCGACGGGAGCATCGCCTCGGCGTACCGGATCCTGTCCAACACCAACCGCAACTGCGCCGGTGGCGCGACGCCGTGGGGGACCTGGCTCTCCGGCGAGGAGGTCAGTCGCGGGTACGTCTACGAGACGTACCCGCAGGGTGGCAAGGCCGGTGTCCGGCGGGCGGCGATGGGCCGGTTCACCCACGAGGCGGCGGCCTGCGACCCGGACCGCAAGGTGATCTACCTGACCGAGGACGAGTCGAGCGGCTGCTTCTACCGGTTCCGGCCGACCACCTGGGGCGACCTCTCCTCCGGCACCCTGGAGGTGCTGGTCGCCGGAACCGCCACCAGCGGCCCGGTCAGCTGGGCGCGGGTGCCCGACCCGGACGGGTCGCCCACCTACACCCGCAGCCAGGTCTCCGGGGCGAAGAAGTTCAACGGCGGTGAGGGCTGCTGGTACGCCGACGGCACCTGCTGGTTCACCACCAAGGGCGACAACCGGGTCTGGGCGTACGACGCGGTCAACCAGCGGATCGACCTGGCGTACGACGACTCGCTGGTGTCCGGCACGGCGCCGCTGACCGGGGTGGACAACATCACCGGCACCCGCTCCGGCGACCTGTACGTGGCCGAGGACGGTGGCAACATGGAGATCAACATGATCACGCCGAGCGGGGTGGTCACGCCTTTCCTCAGGATCACCGGGCAGTCCTCGTCGGAGATCTGCGGGCCGGCGTTCTCGCCGGACGGCACCCGGTTCTACTTCTCCTCGCAGCGGGGCACGTCCGGCTCGTCCTCCGGTGGCATCACCTACGAGGTGCGCGGTCCGTTCCGCTCCTGAACGGCGTTAGGAAGGGACCCTTGTACAACGCCAGGCGTTAAGCGGGGGCCCTTCCTTACACGCGTGGGGGTGGCGGGGGCGGGGTACAGGGGGCGGCATGGCACACGAGCAGAGCGACCAGGAACGCATCGAGTCCCGAGCGCACCTGCTGCCCGAGGAGGCGGCGGCCGGCAGCGACGACCCCGAGGCGCAGGCGGAGGCCATCCTCGCCGAGTCGGACATCCGGGAGGGCGACCGGAACGCCGCACCGGACACCGTGCTGGAGCGGCGTACCTCCGATCAGACGGTGACCCCCATCGAGCCTCCCGACTGACCCCCCGCCCCCCGGGTCCGCCGGGAGGCACGGTAGGTGTGCTCCCGCACCCAGGCCATCGGCCCTGCCGCCCGCATCCCGGGCGGCAGGTTGCCGATCGGGTCAAAGGCCAGGGTGGCGTCGGTCCGCGCGTCGAGCTGCCGGTCGATGCGGATCCGCCCGAACGGTCGCCACGGCCCGACCGCGGACGCGACCGCCAGCACCAGGCTCGGGTCGTCCGCCCGGCTCGCGGCGGTCACCTCGGCCAGGCTGCGACCCAGGTCGGGCGAATCCGGGTCGGCCAGCGCGGCCACGAACAGCCGCCGCCGGCCGGTCCGGAAGGACATGATCGAGCTGTACGTCCCGGCGAACCGCCGCCGGGGCAGCGGCAGGTGCCGCAGCACCGGCGGGGCCGCGCTCGAACTGACCAGCAGGTCGTACGGGCGTTCCGCGCCGAGGTGCAACCGGACCGCCAGCCCCAGCACGTCCGGCCAGCTGCCCGGGGTGGGCACCCCCTTGGACAGCCGGACCGTCGCCGGATAACGGCCGGGATCGTCGATCAACGCCACCCCGGTCGGGGGCCCGGAGCGGCCCCACACGACGACCTCCCCGGTGAAGGAACGGCCGGCCGGGTGCAGCAGTCGGGCCCCGCGCAGCCGGGTCAGGACGGCGGTGGCACGTTCGACGACGACGGCGGCCCGGTCGGTGGCGGTACGGGCGGGGGCGGTGCTCGGCATGCCCTCCCGGTACCCGCAGGCGATACGTCGAAGCCTGCCGGTACGAGGCCGCGACGGGGCCCCGGCCGGTGGCCCGGCGGTGCGGCGCGCGGCTCGACCGACGTGTCTCCGCTCCGCCCGCTCGATCGGATAGCGTCGTGCCATGCCCGACAGCGGTTACCCCTGGCCCATCGAGACGACCCGACTGGACAACGGCCTGCGCGTGGTGGTGAGCGAGGACCGCACCGCGCCGGCGGTCGCCGTGAACCTCTGGTACGACGTCGGCTCCCGGCACGAGCCGCAGGGCCAGACCGGGTTCGCCCACCTCTTCGAGCACCTGATGTTCGAGGGTTCGGTCAACGTGGCGAAGACCGAGCACATGAAGCTGGTGCAGGGCGCCGGTGGCTCGCTGAACGCCACCACCAACCCGGACCGCACCAACTACTTCGAGACGATGCCGGCCGAGCATCTGGAGCTGGCGCTCTGGCTGGAGGCCGACCGGATGGGCGGCCTGGTGCCGGCGCTGACCCAGGAGACGTTGGACAACCAACGTGACGTGGTGAAGAACGAGCGGCGGCAACGTTACGAGAACGTCCCGTACGGCGACGCGTGGCTGCGCCTGCTGCCGCTGCTCTACCCGCCGGGACACCCGTACCACCACGCGACGATCGGCTCGATGGAGGACCTGAACGCCGCGGACCTGGCCACCTTCCAGGCGTTCCACGCGACCTACTACGCGCCGAACAACGCCGTGCTCACCGTCGTCGGGGACGCCTCGGCCACCGAGGTCTTCGCGCTCGCCGACAAGTACTTCGGCGCGATCCCGGCCCGACCGGAGATCCCGCCGGCGCCGGACGGCTCGGTCGTTCCGGGGGGCCGCCCGGCGGTGGAGACGGTCACCGCCGACGTGCCGGCCCCACGGGTCTTCGTCGCGCACCGCACCCACCCCTTCGGCAGCGCCGGCTACCACGTGGTCACCGTGCTCGCCACGGTGCTGGGCAGCGGCCGGGGCAGCCGGCTCTACCAGCGGCTCGCCGACGGCGAACGGCTCGCGCAGCCGGACCTGGTCGGGGCGTACGGGGTGGACCTGGCGCACGCCCCGGCACCGCTGATCGTCACCGCCACGGCCCGTCCCGGGGTGAGTGCCGAGCGGCTGTCCGCCGGCCTGTCCGACGTGGTCGACGAACTGGCCACCGTGCCGGTGACCGCCGCCGAGCTGGACCGGGCCAAGGCGCTGCTCAGCACCGCGTGGTGGCGGCAACTGTCCACGGTGGACGGCCGGGCCGACCTCCTCGGGCGGTACGCCACCCAGTTCGGCGACCCGGCCCGGCTCGCCGACCAGTTGCCGGCGCTGCTCGCGGTGACCTCGGAGCAGATCGCCGAGGTGGCCGCCGAGGTGCTGACCGCCGCCGACCGGGTGACCCTGACCTACCTGCCCGAGGAGACCTCATGACGCTGATCGTCGACCGTCCCGGCCCGGGTCCCGCCCGCCCGTACCGGTTCCCGCAGGTGGTCCGCCGGACGGTGGCCGGCGGGCAGGTCGTCGCCGCGCACCTGCCGGGGCAGAACCTCGCCGTCGCCCTGCTGCTGCTCGACGCGGGCGCGGAACGCGAGCCGACCGGCAAGGAGGGGCTCGGCGCGGTGCTCGCCAAGGCACTGGAGGAGGGGACGGCGCAGCGGGACGCGACCGCGTACGCGCTGGCCATCGAGGCGCTCGGTACCGACCTGGTGATCGGGCTGGACTGGGACTCGTTCCAGGTCAGCGTCCAGGTCCCGGTGGACCGGCTGGCCGCCGCCGTGGAGCTGCTGGCCGAGGCCGTCCGGACGCCGAAGCTGGACCCGGACGACGTCCGGCGGGTCCGTGACGACGAGGCGACCGCGCTGCGGATGGACTGGGCGAACCCCGGCCCCCGGGCCGACGCGGCGCTGCGCGCCGACCTGTTCGGCGCGGACAACCGGTGGGGCCGCCCGATGTACGGCGACCCGGAGTCGGTGGCCGCCCTGGACGTCGAGGACGTCACCGTCTTCCACTCCGAGTGGTTCATCCGGCCCGGCACCCTCGTCGTCGCCGGCGACCTGGAGCGCGTCGACCTGGACGCGCTCGGCGCGGCGGCCTTCGCCGGCACCGGCGGCGGCCCGGTCGGGCGTGGCGCGCCGATCGCGGTGACGCCCCGCGACGGGCGGCGGATCATCCTGGTCGACCGGCCCGGGTCGGTGCAGTCCACGCTGCGACTGGGCCACCCGGCACCGCACCGGGCGCACCCCGACCACGTGCCGATGACGCTCGCCGGCACCGTGCTCGGCGGCGCGTTCACCTCCCGGCTGAACCACCTGATCCGGGAGGTGCGCGGCTACACGTACGGCATCCGGGGCGAGTTCGGCACGTCCCGCCGGTTCGGGCGGTTCGCGGTCAGCTCCGGCGTGCAGACCGCGGTCACCGCGCCAGCGCTGGTGGAGGCGGTCGGCGAGATCAGCCGTACCCAGGAGACCGGGGTGACCGAGGACGAGCTGGCGGTGGCCCGGTCCTGGCGGGCCGGCCAGCTCTCGGTGGAGTTGCAGAGCCCGCGGGCCATCGCCGCGGCGCTGACCACGCTCGTCGTCCACGACCTGCCGGACGACTACCACGCCCGGCTGCGGGAGTCGCTGCTCGCCGCCGACGTGGCGCAGGTGTCCGCGGCGGCGGCCGAACACCTCCACCCCGGCTCACTCACCCTCGTCGTGGAGGGCGACGCGGCGCTGATCCGCGACGAGCTGGCCGCCGCCGGGCTGGGCGAGATCGTCTGACCGACGCGGTGTGATTCCCGTCGCGGCACCGGCACGCCGACTTTGCGGTCCGGCGCGCCCGGCGGCGGGATTCTTACGCCGCGCGGCGTCCGACAGCGGTCTTTGTGTGCACCCGGGCCGCCCGGTCCGGCCGGCGCGTGCCCGGGTGCCACGGAAAGCGTTCACCGTTGTGACGCCCGGCTGGGTAGCCTCGCGGACATGAGGATCGGCATTGTGGGGGCCACCGGCCAGGTCGGTGGCGTGATGCGGCAGGTGCTGGCGGCACGCGAGTTCCCGGCGGAACAGCTTCGGTTGTTCGCCTCGGCGCGGTCGGCCGGGCGCACCCTGCCCTGGCGGGACGGCGAGGTCACCGTGGAGGACGCGGCCACCGCCGACTACTCCGGGCTGGACATCGTGCTCTTCTCCGCCGGCAAGGGCACCGCGAAGGAGCTGGCGCCCCGCGTCGCCGCCGCCGGCGCGGTGGTGATCGACAACTCCTCGGCGTTCCGGATGGACCCGGAGGTGCCGCTGGTGGTGGCCGAGGTCAACCCGCACGCCGCGCTGGCCCGGCCCCGGGGCATCATCGCCAACCCGAACTGCACCACGATGGCCGCGATGCCGGTGCTGCGCCCGCTGCACGACGAGGCGGAGCTGACCAGCCTCGTCGTCTCCACGTACCAGGCGGTCTCCGGTGCCGGCCTGGCCGGCGTGGCCGAGCTGGACGAGCAGGTCCGCAAGGTCGCCGAGGACGCCGCCGGCCTCGCCTTCGACGGCACGGCGGTGGCGTTCCCGGAGCCCCGGTCGTTCGCCCGGCCGATCGCGTTCAACGTGCTGCCGCTGGCCGGCTCGATCGTCGACGACGGCTCGGCGGAGACCGACGAGGAGCAGAAGCTCCGCAACGAGAGCCGCAAGATCCTGGAGATTCCGGGCCTGAAGGTCTCCGGCACGTGCGTCCGGGTGCCCGTCTTCACCGGTCACTCGCTCCAGATCAACGCCCGGTTCGCCCGGCCGATCACCCCGCAGCGGGCCCGTGAGCTGCTCGACGGCGCACCCGGCGTGGCGCTCAGCGACGTGCCCACCCCGCTCGAGGCGGCCGGCCAGGACCCGACGTACGTGGGACGGATCCGCGCCGACGAGACGGTGGAGCACGGCCTGGCGCTGTTCTGCTCCAACGACAACCTGCGCAAGGGCGCGGCGCTCAACGCCGTGCAGATCGCCGAGCTGGTCGCCGCCGAGCGCGCCTGATCCCGCCCCGGCCGCCGATCCGCCCGATGTCTTTCGGACCTCGGGCGGATCACGCGTCGCGCCGCCGCGCCGGCGGCACCCTGGCGTGATCGACGTCGTCGGGGTGAGATGGGGAGGCGACCCGACGACCCGACGGAGGAAACCGTGCCGGACGAGATCCCCGAGGCCCTGGCCGACCTGATCGCCGGTCGCTGGATGGGGGTGCTGGCCACCGTCAAGCGGGACGGCCGTCCGCAGCTGTCCACCGTGGTCTACTCCTTCGACCGGGAGCGGAGCCTGATCCGGGTGTCGGTCACCGACGGCCGGGCCAAGACCGCGAACCTGCGCCGCGACCCACGCGCCAGCTTCCACGTCAGCAGCGAGGACGGCTGGGCGTACGCGGTGGCGGAGGCGCGCGCCGAGCTGACCCCGGTGGCCGAACGGGCGGACGATCCGACGGTGGCGGAACTGGTCGGGCTCTACCGCGCGGTGCAGGGCGAACACCCCGACTGGGACGACTACCGGGCGGCGATGGTGGCGGAGCGACGCCTGGTGCTGCGCCTGCACGTCGAGCGGGTCTACGGCATGGCACCGCGCGGCTGATCCCGCATCCCGGTCACGTTAGCCGAGCCGTCCCCGCCGCAGGGGCCGGCGGACGGCGTTACCTGCTGCGGGGCGACGGGTAGACCGGGGTGCCGACACCGAGAGGGGAGCACCATGACAACGGTCGGAGAGTTCATGACGACCCGGTTGGTGACGATGGACGGCAACGACACGCTGACCGCCGCGGCCCAGGAGATGCGCGACAGCGCCATCGGCGACGTGGTGGTGACCGATGGCGACAGCGTGGTCGGCATCGTGACCGACCGGGACATCGCGGTCCGGGGCGTGGCGGAGAACATGGACCCGGCCACGACCGCGCTGAACCAGATCACCAGCAAGGACGTGATCACGGTCAGCCAGTACGACGACGCGGTCGCCGCCACGGACCTGATGCGCACCTACGCCGTACGGCGACTGCCGGTCGTCGACGACGGCCGTCTGGTGGGTCTGGTCTCGATGGGTGACCTGGCGGTGGAGCGCGAACCGCAGTCGGTGCTCGCCGACATCAGCGCCGACGAGCCGAACAACTGACCCGTCTGCCACGGACGCGCGCCGGCTCCCCGGTCCGGGGAGCCGGTTTCGCGTACCGGGTGGTCGTTCGCGCTGGTGGCGGGCCCTGCCTCACCCGATCCGGGCGAGGTTGACCGGCCGCCGGGCGGGGACCCCTCTCGGACGCCGGCACGCCGGGTTGCGACCGGGCGCGGCGGCGGGGACCGGACCGACGGGAGGAGAGGACCCGATGGTGGACGCGACCACGCGGTTCTTCGAGGATCTGGACCGGCGGGGCTTCGAGCCGCTGCTGGCGAAGTCCTTCGGGACGCTGCGCTTCGACCTGCACGAGGGGGCCCGGACGACGCACTGGACGATCAAGGTCGACCGGGGTCGGATCGACGTGAGCCAGGAGGACCTGGAGGCGGACACCGTGGTCGGCACGAGTCCCGACCTGTTCGAGGACATGGCCGCCGGCCGGGAGCAGGGTATCG
The DNA here is from genome assembly GCF_003626595.1 of Micromonospora endolithica. GTDB lineage: Bacteria > Actinomycetota > Actinomycetes > Mycobacteriales > Micromonosporaceae > Micromonospora > Micromonospora endolithica. The sequence continues at coordinate 150,729 of NZ_RBAK01000010.1, forward strand.
CGGCCATCCTGCGCGGCGACATGACGGTCGCCGGCGATCCCCGGCTGCTGGTACAGGTGGAACGGCTCTTCCCCGGTCACCCGGACGCCCGGGGCCCGCGGCGGCGCTTCAGTCACGAGGAGGTCGTCTGATGGCGCAGAGCAACACGGTCCGGATCCTGGACGGCAACACGTTCGTCGTCTGCGAGGACACCGGCGACATCGAGGCGACGCCGAGCGAACCGACCGGGCTCTTCTCGATCGACACCCGGTTCCTGTCCACCTGGGTGCTGACGGTCAACGGGGAGCGCCTCAACTCGCTCTCCTACGACGACCTCCAGTACTACGAGTCGAGGTTCTTCCTGGTCCCGGGCATGGCGACGCACTACGTCGACGCCAAGCTGTCGATCATCCGGGAGCGGGCGGTGGGGGGTAGCTTCCGCGAGCAGATCACCATCCTCAACCACGACGAGAAGCCCGTCGAGCTGGAGATCAGGATGGCGGCGGCGTCGGACTTCGCGGACCTCTTCCAGGTCAAGGACGAGATCCTGAACAAGAAGGGCGAGATCTACACCGAGGTGGAGCCGGACAAGCTGCGGCTGGGCTACCGGCGGGGCAACTTCCGGCGGGAGACGATCATCTCCTGCTCCGAGGAGGCCCGCTTCGACAAGCACGGCTTCGCTTTCACCGTGCGGCTGGAGCCGAACGAGCAGTGGGACACCCAGGTCGACGTGCAGACCTTCGCGGTCGGTCCGGGCGGCCGGGACCTGCGGATGGGGCTGCGCGCGCACAGCACCGAGCGGCTCGCCCTCCAGCACGATCTGGAGGAGTGGATCGCCGCCGCACCCAAGGTCAACAGCCAACACGGCCGGGTCGCCGCGACCTACCGGCGGAGCCTGGTCGACCTGGCCGCGTTGCGGTTCTCGCCGCTGTCGCTGGGCGGCGCGACCCTGCCCGCGGCCGGCCTGCCGTGGTTCATGACGATGTTCGGCCGGGACAGCATCTTCACCTGCCTCCAGACGCTGCCGTTCACGCCCGACCTGTCGAAGACGACGCTGCGCATCCTGGCCGCCCTCCAAGGCACCCGCTTCGACGACTTCCGGGACGAGGATCCCGGCCGGATCCTGCACGAGATGCGCTACGGCGAGACGGCCGCGTTCGAGGAACAACCGCACTCGCCCTACTACGGGTCGGTGGACGCCACGCCGCTGTTCCTGGTGCTGCTCGACGAGTACGAGCGATGGAGCGGGGACGTCGCCCTGGTCAAGGAGTTGGAGCCGGAGTGTCGCCGGGCGCTGAAGTGGATCGACGACTACGCCGACCTGGTGGGCAACACCGGCTACATCTGGTACGAGCGGCGCAACACCGACACCGGCCTGGAGAACCAGTGCTGGAAGGACTCCTGGGACTCCATCTCCTACCGCGACGGCACGTTGCCTCCGTTTCCCCGGGCCACCTGCGAGGTGCAGGGGTACGCGTACGACGCGAAGACGCGCGCGGCGCGGATGGCCCGGGAGTTCTGGGGCGACCCCGGCTTCGCCGACCAGTTGGAGCGGGAGGCGGCGCAGCTCAAGGAACGGTTCAACCGGGACTGGTGGGTCGCCGACGGCGAGTACTACGCCCTCGCGCTCGACCCGGAGGGCCGGCAGTGCGACGTGCTCAGCTCCAACGTCGGTCACCTGTTGTGGAGCGGCATCGTGGACGACGAGCGGGCCGAGAAGATCGCCGAACATCTGGTGGGGGACCGGCTCTTCTCCGGCTGGGGTGTCCGGACCCTGGCCGAGGGGGAGATCCGCTACAACCCGATCGGCTACCACAACGGTGCGATCTGGCCGTTCGAGAACTCGTTCATCGCCTGGGGCCTGCGCCGGTACGGCTTCGCCGAGGAGGCGGCCATGATCGCCAACGGCATCCTGGACGCCGCCACCTACTTCGACGGGCGGCTGCCGGAGGCGTTCGGTGGGTACCAGCGGGAGCTGACCAAGTTCCCGGTGGAGTATCCGACCGCGTGCAGCCCGCAGGCCTGGTCCACCGGCGCTCCGCTGCTGCTGCTGCGGACCATGCTGGGTCTGGAGCCGCACGAGGGACACCTCGCGGTGGAACCGCGGCTGCCGATCGGGATGGGCCGCATCGAGGTGCTGGACATCCCGGGCCGGTGGGGCCGGGTCGACGCGTTCGCCCGCGGCCGACTCGACCTGCACAACCTCGCCGACTGAACCCCACCGCCCCGTCGCGAGCCGGGTCGACCCGGATCGACGCGCGACGGGTCGGGCGGGGGCGCGGGATTGACCTTGTCCTAGGCTCACCCGGCGTGTCACACCCGGCAACCCCATGATCGACATGGTGTGGGCGGGGTGGGCTCGGCCTACGGTGGCGTAACTTACCCGGGGTAAAGTTGGCGGATGCCGGAACTCGTGTATCCGCCCGTGATCGCCGCCGCCAAGACGATGTTCCGGGTCCTCGACCTGAAGATCACCGTGGAGGGGGCGCACCACGTGCCCCGCAGCGGTGGTGCGGTGATGGCGAGCAACCACGTGAGCTACCTCGACTTCATCTTCTGCGGACTGGCCGCGCAGCCGTCCAGGCGCCTGGTCCGGTTCATGGCCAAGCAGTCGGTGTTCACGCACAAGGTTTCCGGGCCGCTGATGCGCGGCATGCACCACATTCCGGTGGACCGCCGGGCCGGCGCCGGCTCGTACGCCACCGCGGTCAGCGCCCTGCGCCGGGGCGAGGTGATCGGCGTCTTCCCGGAGGCGACGATCAGCCGGTCGTTCCAGGTCAAGGAGTTGAAGAGCGGCGCGACCCGGATGGCTCGGGAGGCCGGCGTGCCGGTGCTCCCGGTGGCGCTCTGGGGCGGGCAGCGGCTGTGGACCAAGGCCCGCCCGCGCACCCTGACCCACCGGCACGTCCCGATCACCATCATCGTCGGCGAACCGATGGACCCGACGGCGTACGCGGACGCGAACGACATGACCACCGACCTCAAGGTCCGGCTGACCGCACTGGTCGAGCGGGCCCAGAAGGAGTACCCGGAGTCGCCGGCCGGCCCGGACGACGCCTGGTGGCTGCCGCGGAGCCTGGGCGGCACCGCGCCGACCCTGGAGGAGGCCGCCGAGCTGGAGGTCCGCCGCCGCGCCGCCGCCAAGGACCCCTGGGCCTGACCCCACCCCCACCCCCACCCCCACCCCCGCGATCTTGCATCTTCTGTCGCGGCGTAAAGGATGAAAGCCGCAATCAGGCGACCCAAAGTGCAAGATCGCGGGAGGGGGAGGGGTGGGGAGGGGTGGGGTGGGGAGGGGCGCGGGGGTGGCTGGATCGGTCCGGGGTGAGGCGGGATGGTGTCTGCCTCTTGGGCTACCGGCTTGCCAGGATCGAGAGCATGAGCAACGCGGCACTCGTCGTCATCGACGTCCAGGAGTCCTTCCGGCAGCGCCCGATCTGGGCGTACGCCTCGAACCCCGACATCGTCCGGCAGGTCCGACGGCTGGTCGCGAACGCGCGCGAGCGCGGTGACCTGGTCGTCTGGGTCCTGCACGCCGAACCGGGAACCGGCGATGTCTTCGACCCGGTCAACGGCCACGTCCGCCTGATCGACGGGCTCGTCCCGGTACCCGGGGAGCCGACCCTGGTGAAGACCTCGCACAACGCCTTCACCACCACCAACCTCCAGCAGCTGCTCACCCAGGCCGGGGTGGGCGCGGTGACGGTCTGCGGCATCCGTACCGAGCAGTGCGTCGAGACCACCGCCCGGATCGGCAGCGACCTCGGCTACGCGATGACGTTCGTGACCGACGCGACCGTGACCTTCCCGACCCCGCACCGGGACCTGCCGGCCTCCGCGACGCTGGCCGAGATCCTCGCCGACCCGCGCACCCTGCCGGTGGGGGAGATGATCGCCCGCACCGAGTACGCCCTCGCCGGCCGCTTCGCCACCGTCCGCACGGTCGCCGAGGTCACCGCCGCCACCGACATCGCGGAAGCCGCCGCGGAGCCCGCCGCCACCGGAACCGCGAGCGCCACCGGCGCGACGACGTACGCCGGCGTGCGAGGCTGACCGTCATGGCCCGGGTCGTCTTCCTGCTGGTGCCGCAGGTGCACCTGCTCGATCTCGCCGGCCCGGCCCAGGTCTTCTCCACGGCCGCCGACCTCGGCTACGACTACCGGTTGCACTACGTCGCCGACCGCGAGGTGGTGCCGACGGTGCAGGGTGTGCCGCTGGTGGCGGACCTCCGGTGGCCCGAGCTGACCCGGGACGACCTCGTCGTCGTACCCGGATGGCGGGTCGCCGCGCACGGCCCGGCGGGGCCGGTCGGCCCGGCGGACCTGCGGCGGCTGGCCGAGCACCACGCGGCGGGCGGGACCGTCGCCAGTGTGTGCGCCGGGGCGTACGCCCTCGGCAGCGCCGGCCTGCTGGACGGCCGGCGCTGCACCACCCACCACGAGGTGCAGGACGGGCTGGCACGCCGGCATCCGGCGGCGCTGCTGGTCCGGGACGTGCTCTACGTGGTCGACGACCGGGTGGTCACCTCCGCCGGCATCGCCAGCGGCATCGACGTGGCGCTGCACCTGGTGGCCACCCGGCACGGACCGGCGGCGGCGGCGCGGATCGCCCGCACCCTGGTGGTGTACGCGCGGCGCAACGGCCACGAGCCGCAGGCCAGCGCGTTGATGCGGCACCGGTCGCACCTGTCCGACGTGGTGCACCGGGTGCAGGACGTGATCGACGGCCGGTACGCGGAGCCGCTGCCGCTGGCCGAGCTGGCCGCCGCCGGCGGGGTGGCCGAGCGGACGCTGACCCGGCTGTTCCGGCAGACCACCGGCCTCACCCCGCTCGGCTACCAGCAGCGGCTGCGGGTGGAGCGTGCCGAACACCTGATCGGGCACGGGGCGACCGTGGAGTCGGCCGCCCGTACCGTCGGCTTCACCGATGCCCGGATGCTGCGTCGGCTGCGGGCCCGGGCCACGCCCGGTCGGGGCGGTGCGGCCGGTAGTAGTCGTCCCGGGAGTGAAACTCCACCGGTAGCGACCCGGGCAGGGTGATCCGGCCGGCCCTCGCGGGGGGCGCCGGACGGACCCGCAGTGCCAGCACGTCCCGTTCCGGCGGGGACAGGTCCACCAGGTCCGGGTGCAGGAGCCGGAACTCGGCCACCGCCCGGCGTACCCGTTCGGCCAGCTCGACGATCTCGGCGACCGGGCCGGCCAGCGCGAGCGCCGGCTGCCGGATGGTGCGCAGCGCGTCGCAGACGACGAGCAGCCGCGCGGTGCCGCCCGGGTCGGCCGGCAGCACCTCCAGCCGGGACGGCCACTGCCAGCGGATCTGGCCGCTGACCAGGCCGGGCATCCGGACCCCACGGCGGTGCCGGGCATCGCCGGCCACCCCGACCACGGACATCTGCGAGCCGGCGCCGACGTAGGCCACCCGCCGGTCGGTGACCGTCACCGCCACCGGGTCGGGCAGGCCCCAGCACCGCCACCCCTCGGTGGGATCGAGCAGGTAACCCTCGGCGTGCAGCCGGTGCCGGTGGAGCACCCGCTCACCCGGGTCGAGGGCCAGTTCGTGTCGCCGGTCGAGCACCGGCCCGACGTCGTCGTCCGGCGCGTCGAACCGGTGCGGTGCGATGAAGAAGGGGGACGCGTCATCGTGCATCGTCACGACCTCCCGGTGTGCGCGCATCTCCGGGGCCCGCCGGAAGCCACCCCCGCCGGGGCTCAGCCCCGTGCGTCCCGACCGCCCCTTACCCCGTCGAGCCTCACCCACCCGGGCCCGACTGTCATGACGCCCGTTAGGGGGTCGGCCGGTCGTACGAGGCGTGTGACCGGTAGGTGCCGATCTCCTCCGGCCGGACGAGGCCGTCCTCGATCGCGCGGGCGAGCAGCGCCGCCTTGGTCGCGGCCGGCCGCCCGGCCCGGGTGTACTTGATCCGGGCCCGGTCGACGTACTGCTTGACGGTGTGCTCGCTGATCCGCATCCGCCGGGCCACCGACGCCTTCGACATCGACTGGAACCACAGCAGCAGCGCCTCCCGCTCCTTGTCGGACAGCGCGGGCCGGTCCGGGCGGGGATCACCGACGATGGCACCGGCCAGGGCCGGCGGCACGTACGGGCGGTCGCTCGCGGCGGCCAGCACGGTCGCCACGCAGTGCTCGCGCCCCTCGTGCTTGGCGAGGAACGCGACCGCCCCGGCGTCCAGCGCGGCGAGCATCGTCGCCGGGTCGGTGTGCTCGGAGTAGACCACCACCCGTCGGCCGGTGGCGCTGAGTTCGGCCAGCTTGTCCAGCACCATCCGGCCGTGCAGGCGCAGGTCGAGCAGGACGACGTCGGCGTGCGGAGCGGACCGCAGCACCTCGTCCGGGTCGTCGCCGGTGGCCACCACGGTCAGCCGGGGCTCGACGGCGAGCCAGGCGCGCACCCCGTCGACGACCACCGGGTGGTCGTCGACGATCGCCACGCCGATCGGCCGTTCGTCGGTCACCGTCGCCACCGTGTCTGCGTCCATCGGATCTCCCCGTCCCGCTCCTGGAGGTGCTCCACCCGTGGGTCCCCGCCGTCGTCCGGCGACCCGTCGTCGGGCCCGTCGGGGTCGTCGCCGGTGTCCGGTACGACTAGGCTGACCACCACCTCGTCCGGGCCGGCCACGACGGTCAACCGGGCCCGGTCCCGGGCGTCGGCCAGGGTCGCGGTGAGCGGGTCGGCCAGCGCCCGCCGTACCGCCACCGGCAGCGGTGGGGGCGTGCCGATCGTCACCAGGTCGATCGGCACGCCCCGGCGCTCGGCGACGTCGGCGGCGGCCCGCAGCTCGTGCAGCAGCGGGTCGGGCACGTCGTCGGACTCGGCGATCAGGCGGCGCAGCCGGGCGGCGGCCAGCACGCACCGCCGGCGGACCGTGGGGTCGGCCGGATCGGCCCGCCCGTCGGCCAGCTCCGCGAGCACCTCGTCGGCGGTGTGGCTGACCCGGGCCAGCTGGGCGCGCCGCGCGTGCCGGGCCCGTTCGGCGGCGTCGCGCTCGGTGACCAGCGCGTTGGTGGCCGCCGCGGTGTCCGCCCGGCTCCGGGCCAGCGCGGCGATCGCGGCGCTGCCGGCGAAGACCGCCACCGGCAGGGACGAGGTGCCGTAGACGTACATCGTGTAGCGGGCCAGGTCGGCCGGCGTGGTCGCGCCGTGACCGAGCACCGCCAGCAGCGCGATCACCGAGTGCGCGGCGAGCAGCACCAGCAGGCCGGCGACCCGCCGCCCCCACAGCACCAGCACGAAGAACCAGCCGAGCGTGCCCCACACCCAGTTCGCCGCGGTGAAGAGCTGCCGCTCGCCGGCCGCCGCGAACACCAGCCCGTCGACCACCAGCAGCAGCACGGCCAGCGGCCAGGCGGGCAGCGGCCGGCCGCGCAGCAGCCGCACCCCGGCGGTCACCCCGGTCGCCGCCACCAGCAGCCAGCAGACCAGCACGAGCGTCGGCGCGGTCAGGTCCGGCCAGGCCGCCAGCACCGCGGGCAGGCCGATCGCCGTGTGCCAGGCCAGCGCGATGACCACCGCGACGACCCGGGCGCCCCGGTCGGAGGCGCTGGCCACGGCCGCCGCGGCGTCCGCGTCGGCCGTGCCGCCGCCGGGCGTACGCGGTGGCGGCACCCGGGTCGGGCCGGTGGGCTGCCCGGCCGGCGCGCTCGTCGTCTCAGTCGACACCGGGCCACTCCAGCCGGATCCGGGTGCCGCCGCCGGGGCGGGACGTCACGTGGGCCCGCCCGCCGACGCTCGCCATCCGGCCGCGTACCGACTCGCGCAGCCCGTACCGGTGGGCGGGGACGGCGGTCGGGTCGAAGCCGGGGCCGTCGTCGGCGACCTCGACCACGACGGTGCCGGCGACCCGGTCCAGGCGCAGCGAGGCGGTCGCGCCCGGCGCGTGCCGGGCCACGTTGGACAGCGCCGCGTGGGTGCTCTCCGCGATCGCCTCGGCCACCGGCGCCGGCACCGCGCACGACGTCAGCTCGGCGGTGACCGGCAGGTCGGGCAGCCGGACCAGGGCCGCCCGGATCCGCTCGTCCAGCGGCGTCGGCCGCTGGGGGAGGGACCGGGCCTCGGCCAGCGCGCCCAGCGTCCGCAGGTCGGCGGCGCACCGCTCGCGCAGCCCGGCCGACGGGCCGGCGACCGCGCCCAGCCCGACCATGGTCAGGGTGGCCAGGACGGTGTCGTGCAGGTCCCGGTTCTGCTGCCGTTCGACCTCGCGGGCGGTCCGCGCGGCCAGCGTCTCCCGGGCGAGTCGCTGCTGTGCCACGAACGCCCGGTCGGCCCGGCCGATCCGGCGGCGCATCACCCCGGTCATCAGCGCGGTGCAGGCGACCTGCACCAGCAGTGTCGCCGCGTGCGCGGTCGCCTCACCGGGCACCCCGGCGGTGTGCGTGCCCGCCGCGTACGCGCCGGTGACCAGCAGCCCGGCCGGCACCGACCAGCGCGCCGGAGCGGTGGCCTGCGTGTTGATCACCGTGGTGCTGGCCAGGACGGCGATCCAGCTGCCCTCGCCGGGCAACACCTCGGGCGCCACCAGCACCGGCACCGCCAGGCAGGTGGCGGTGGTCAGGACGACGTCCCCGACCACCAGCGGGCCGGAGATGCCGTGCCGGAGGGCGCGCGCCGCGTACCAGCACGCCCAGACGGTGAGCACCGCCACGGCCGGTACCAGCAGCGCGGTCGTCACCGGTGGCGTCCGCACCGACAGGGCTACCACCGCGGCGACCAGTCCACAGGAGAGCCGCAGCAGCGCGGGCAGGGTGGTGAAGATGAGGGTGAAGGCGCTGCCCGCCGGGTTGTCCAGCGCGGCGGGCAGCGGAGTGGGGGCAGGAACTGCCGGCATCGGAAAGAGACGTCCTTAGGGCGACACGACCCGATCCGGGTCCGCATGGCGGATCGACGTCGGAGAATAACACGTCCGGTACCGGAAGATCACGCACGGTGCGCACGCTGTCGCCGATCCGTCAGCCGTGGACCGGTGCGCGACGATGGGGTCATGCTGACCTCTCCGCGCGCGCTCCTGCTCGACTTCGGCGGTGTCCTCGCCGACGCCCCTACCCCCTCGGCCGCGCCGCCGCCGCTGGTGGAACACCTGTCCCGGCTGGTGGGCGACGCGGTGCCGGTGGACCGGATCGTCGGGGACCTGCCGAGGGCGCCCGCGCGTACGGCCTGTGGCGCGACGACGTCGGGCGGACCGCCGACCCGGTCGAGCTGGGTCACGCCCGGGTGTGGGCCGACTTCGTGACCGGGTCCTGGCCGCCGGCGGCGCGGGCCGCCGTCGAGCGGGAGGCGACCCCGCTGGCGTACGCGTGGACGTGGCGCCCGGAGTGGACGGTGCGGCCCGGCGTACCGGCGGCGTTGCGGGCGGCGGCCGACGCCGGCCTGCCGATGGCGGTGGCCAGCAACACGTTCTGCGGGGCCGCGCACCGCGACTTCCTCGCCGCCGCCGGCCTCGGTGAGTTGTTCGCCGCGCAGATCTACAGCGACGAGGCCGGGGTGCGCAAGCCGAACCCGGAGCTGTTGCTGCGCGCCGCGCGGTCGGTCGACGTGCCGGTCGGACAGTGCTGGTTCGTCGGGGACAGCGTGCACCGGGACGTGGCCTGCGCCCGGCGGGCCGGTGCCGGCGGGATGGTGCTGATGCGGTCGCCCCGTACCGACCGGGAACCCGCCCACCCGGAGCTGGCCCCCGACGTCGTCGTCGAGGACGGTCACGGGCTGCTCGTGCTGCTGCGTCAGGCCGGGATCTGAACCTCCGCCGCGTCGTCCATCGTGGCGATCCGCCGCACCGGGGAGGCGACCAGCCACAGCGCGGCCAGCGCCCCGCCCAGTCCGGCGACGACCAGCGTGGGCCGCAGGCCGAGGACCGTGCCGAGCGCGCCGCCGACCAGCGCGCCGACCGGGCGTACGCCGTAGTTGAGCGCGCTGTACGCCCCCGCCCGCCGCCCGCGCGCGTGGTCCGGGGTGATCCGGGCCAGGAGCGCGTTGAGGTTGACGTCCATCAGCATCACGCCGACGCCACTGAGGACCGTGACGCCGGCGAGCAGCGCGACCTTGGCCCAGGTGGGACCGGTGGCCAGCGCCGCCAGGGCGGTCGGCGCCGGGAACAGGACGGCGCCCACGATCGCGGTACGACCCAGGCCGAGCACCCGGGACACCCGGGGTGCCAGCGCCGCGCCACCCAGCGCGCCGACGGCGCCGATGCCGAGGGCCAGACCGATCGCCCCCGGTGACAGGTCCAGGTCCCGGCTGGCGTAGAGGACCAGCAGCGCGCTGGCCATCATGGTGAAGAAGTTGACGGTGCCGGTGCAGCCCAGGCAGGCGCGCAGCACCGGGTGCCGCAGCACCATCCGCAGGCCGTCGCGGACCAGGGCGAGGGTGGACGCCCGGCTCGGCGGCGGCGGTGCCTCGGTGACCCGGATCCGGCCGACGAGCAGCGCGGACACCAGGAACGACACCGCGTCGAGCAGGATCGCCACCGGTGCGGTCAGCGCCTGCACGAGGGTGCCGCCGACGGCCGGCCCGGCGACCGACGAGCCGGCCCGGCTGATGCTGAGCCGGCTGGTCGCCTCCAGGTACGCCGAGGGTGGCACGAGCGCCACGAAGAACGCCTGGTGCGCCATGCCGGCCAGCACCGCGCCGGCACCGGTGAGCAGCGCGACCAGGTAGAGCTGGGTCAGGGTGACCGCGTCCAGCAGGTACGCCACCGGAAGGCTGAGCAGCACCGCCGCCCGCGCCAGGTCGGCGACGACGAGCAGCCGGCGCTTGTGGGTACGCCGGTCCACCCACGCCCCGACCACCATGCCGAGCAGGTACGGCGTCCAGATCAGCGCGTTCAGCACGCTCATCTGACCGGGCGTCGCGGCCAGCAGGGTGACCGCGATCAGCGGCAGGGCCAGCTCGGTCACCCGGTCCCCGACCTGGGTGACCGTCTCGGCGAGCCAGAACCGCCGGAACCGCCGGTTCCCCCGCAGCCCGCCGGCCGGCGCGGTGGTGGGCTGCGCGGTCGCGGCGGTCATCGCGGGCTGCCCTCGGTGCGTCCGTCGGCGGTGCCAGCCTCGTCGTCGGCGGTGCCGGTCTCGTCGTCGGCCTCCGGCATGGAGTAGCGGAGGATCCGGACGCCACGGGCGCCGGCCGGCGCGTCGGACTCGGGTCGCCGGACGTACCGGGCGAGGACCTCCTCGATCGCGTCCTCGATCTCGTGCAGCTCCTCGGCGGTCACCCGGATCCGGGTGTTCGCCGTCCGCGCCACCCGCCGCCACCGGGTGTCCAGCCGAGGCTCCTCGTCGGTCAGCCACCGCAGCGGCAGCTCGGCGTAGCGGGCGACGATCTCCCCGCCCAACTGCCGCGCGGCGGCCTGTCCCTCGGGGTCGTCCGGCAGGTTGAAGCGAAACCCCCGGGCCGCCGCCTGCCACCAGCGCTCCCGCTTGCTGGTGGCCCCGTCCCAGTCCTTGACCAGGCCGAACGACGCCAGGTGGCGCAGGTGCCAGCTCACCACCGAGGGGGTGGCCCCGACGTGCGGCGAGAGCTGGGTCGCGGTGGCCGGTCCGTGCCGCTGGAGGTGCTCCAGGGCGGCCAGCCGGACCGGATGCGCCAGGGCGCGCAACGCCTGCGGGTCGGTGATCTCGAAGTCCCCGTACCGGTTAGTGAGAGACATGTTTCGAAAGTACCCTCTCAGATGTCGCCTGTCACCCCGGTCGCTCCGCGACGCCCGTCGAGGGTGACGGCTCAGCGGTACGGCGTCCGGCGTGTCGAGTGGCCACAGCGTCACCGATCGGGCGGGTGCGGGTTTCTCGGTTGTGCGGGTGAGCGCGTGGCGGTTGTCTGGGGGCATGTGGAATCAGCCTGGCCGGGTCGACTCCTACTTCGTGTGCGGCACACCGCGAACCGGAAGTTCGCTGCTGCTCGGACTGCTGGAGTCGACCGGGGTGGCCGGGCATCCGCAGGCGTACTTCCGCTCGCCCGACGAGTCGCTCTGGGCGGACCGCTGGCGACTGCCCCGCACCCCCGACGGCGGCTTCTCCTACGCCGACTTCGTCCGGGCGGCCCTGGCCACCGGTCGTACGCCCAACGGGGTGTTCGGCGCGAAGCTGATGTGGGGGACGCTGGACGAGCTGGTGGCGAAGCTCGCCCCGGTTTACCCGGGCCTGCGCGGCGACGACGTCGGGTTGCTGGAGCGGACGTTCGGGCACAGCCGCTTCGTCTTCCTGCGCCGGGACGACGTCCTGGCGCAGGCGGTGTCCTGGCTGCGGGCCGAGCAGACCGGCCGGTGGTTCGTCGGCGGCAACGGCGAGATCAGCGGCGACGCCGTTGGTGGGAACGAGCCCCACTTCGACCTCGACGGCATCCGCGGCTTCGTCGCGACGATCCGGGAGCACAACGCCGCCTGGGAGGCGTGGTTCGCCGCGTGCGGGATCCGCCCGCACCGGGTGCGCTACGAGGATCTGGACCGCGACATGACCCAGACCGTGCGCGACATCCTGGGCCACCTCGGACTCGACGTGCCGGCGGGCGGCGTCCCGGTCGTCGCCCGGCACCGGCGGCAGGCCGACGACCTCAACGCGCGGTGGATCGCCCGCTACCGGGCCGGCTGCGACACGTGACCGGACGCGGCGGTCATCCGGACCTCCGGCGACGCCGCACCGCCACGGCCACCGCTCCGGCGGCGACGACGGTCAGCAGCGCGCCGACCGGGATCCACCAGCGCGTCGGCGACGACACGGGAGCGGTCGCGGCGGCACCCGTGGGGTCCGCCGTCAGGGCCCGGATCCCGGCGCACAGGCCGGTCGCGCCGTCGGAGGAGTGCACCCGGTACCGGGCGCCGGTGCGGAAGGCGTACCCGCAGGTGTCCTCGTCGGGGCGCACGGCCAGCCGGAGCGTCGCCCCCGATCCGGGGTCGCCCTTCTCGACCGACTCCACCGCGAGCCGGACCGCCCGGTCCGTCACACCGGTGACCGTGCCGACGACGATGAGGTCGGCCCGCTCGTCCTCCTGAGCCGGCGTCAGGGCCACGCACGAGCAGGCCCACGCGGGCCGCGCGGGCGAGGCGAACACCACCAGGCCGAGACCCAGCGCGGCCAGGACGGCCAGGACGGCAGCGCGCAGCTTCATGCCCACATCGACGTACGCGCCGATCCCGCGGTTCCCTACCGTCATGGTGCCGACGGGGCGTGGAACCACTCCCGGGACGACGCCGGCACCAGCAACAGTCCCACGAAGACCGCCGAGACGACGAACTGGAACAGCCCCGACGCGTCGACGCCGAAGTGCGGCACGACGGCGTAGACGGCGCTGGCGGTCGCGGAGACGCTTGCCCAGAAGCGAGCCCGGCCACTGCCCCGCCACAGGCCGTAGGCCAGGCCGAGCACCAGGAGCGCCGTCATCGAGCCGATGATCCTGGACGAACCGCTCGACGCCATCGCGCTGACCAGGACCGCGACCGCCACGAGCGCAGTGGTCAGGGCGACGGCCACGATCGGCAACGGCGGACGTCGGCGGGGCTGCTCGATCATCGCCACATGGTAGGGGCCGGCGCTGCCCTTTGGGGGAGGGCGACAGTGGGGGATTGCCCTCGGGTCACCTGCCGATGCAGTAGACCCAGTAGCGCTGTCCACACTGCCTGGTGTGAACCCCGAGGTATCGGGTCGTCTGCCTGATGGTGGGCGGCCCGTCCGCTGCCCGGCTACTCCTTGCCGGCCACGTACACGCCTCGCCCCGGCTGCCCCACGACCAGGTCACGATCGTGCCCCGTCAGGGCGGCGTGGATCCCGTCGCCCTGACGGTCCACCGTGGCCTGACCGCCGGGAGCGCTCATGAACCGGATCCGCTATGACGACTACCTAATAGCCACCGCGCTGACGCTGGCCCGCCGGCACCGACCGGTCTGGAGTTGGAAGCGCTGGCGCAGGGTTTGCCGCTGCGGCGGGGAAATGCCCTGCCGAGCCCGCCACCGTATTCCGATCAACCGTGGGCACTGGCCCGGCGGTGAGTCGTGATCAAGGTCTGCCAAGCGCCGTTCCTGGTCGAGGTGGCCTGGTTCGCGATCGGTGACCACCACGTGAAACCCTGCCACCGCTGTCCCCCGGACGGCTGGTGCCCGCGCTACGCGGCAGCGCATGCCCGGCTGCTGGCTTGGCGGCTGGCCGGCGATCCCCGATGAGCACGCAGCTACCGAAGGCCGGCGACCTGGTGCACGTGACCCGCGCGGCCAGCGTGCAGTTCATCAAGCCGATCATGTGCCGAGTCATCCGGGTGCTCGACTGGGGTTACCTACGACCGGTGGTGCCGGCTCGATGTGTACCAACTGGATGCCAAGGGTGACGCGGTCACCCGCCGGTCGATCTTCGTGCAGCCGGCTGGGCTACAGATACAGCGTCCCGCGCCCACGCCCCGCAGGCCGACGCGGTCGGCTGCCATCCCGAACGTGCGTCAAGATCGCCGCCCCGCCGGGGTGCCGGCCACCCCGCAGCGCCCTGCGACGCAGGCTCGGCGTCCGGCTGACCACGGGTGAGGTGGTGGGGGAGGTGGGTCCGATGCTGGTCGAAGATCAGAGGCTAGGGGTGTTTCTCCTGCCAGATATAGGCGCGCCCGGCAGGATTCGAACCTGCGGCCTTGGGATTAGAAGTTGAATCCCGGCTGTGTTTCTCAATAATTGACAGTCCGTAGGGGTGCCTATCTATGCAGCTAGGCACCCCTACGGCGGTTAGTTAGTACGTCTCAGTGTTGACTGGTTCGCAGTCGTCCGGGCTCACGGCGGGCTCACAGTGCTGCTGGATCCGCCCTGTGGTCAGCGTCAGAAAACGTCCTGACTGACGCTGGCGTAGACGTTGACGCCGTTCACATAGACGTATCCGTAGTTGCGGTAGCGCTGGCCTGATCGCTTCGGGGTTGAAATGTTCGGGTGGCGGCCTACGTAGCAGGTCTGATTGCCGCTGTCGGCTACGAACTTGCCAGCCTTGATGTCGAGCAGCTTGTAGTTGACATAGCAACTGTTGCCGAGGCTGCCCCGACTGTTGACGTAGAGGTCCCCGAAGACGGTGACGCCGTTGTCCGAGGCGCAGACACCAACGTTCCAGCCGTTCTGCGTTGAAGTGACGCACCCTCCCCCCGCAAATACGGAGTTGTCGTCTGGTGAAGCCTGCGCCCCCGCTGGCGCGGCGGCCAGCATCACCGCTGTAGCGGTCAGCGTCGCCAGGGCTGTCGAACGAAGTCGACGGAGCTCGAACTTACCCATGAGTCCTCCCGTGGATGGGTGTCGATGCGCTACCGACCGTAGACGTGGTAGTTGCACGGCGCAACCCCCGTCCGTCGGGGCTCAGGACGGTGAGAGTAAGTGGTGCGCCTTCGGAGTCGTCACCTAAGGCACTGCGACGAGTCGTCAGCGAATCGGTTCGCGGCGCTCATTTACGTGGGTTCAGACGAGAACACCGAACGTTGAAAAGGTAACCCTCAGCCAAATAGTGAATGAGTTCCATGCGCCTGTTGCCAACGCGACTCCAACAGCAATTAGGAGCAGCCCACCAGCTTTGGATACTACCCCATTGTATTTACGGACAAGCCGGAACAGTCCGAGAAGGCGGCGGAAGAAGATAGCGAAGAGTAGGAAAGGGATGCCGATGCCCGCGCAGTATGCTGTGGCGAGCAGCGCTGCCCGTTGTTCGGTGCCATTTACGATCGCAAGCTGCATGACCGCTCCGAGCGTTGGGCCGACGCAGGGGGTCCAGGAAAGCGCGAAGACCACGCCGACAATCGGTGCTGCCCATACGCCCATAGGCGGTAGCTTGCTGATCCGCCACTCAGCCTGAAGCTGCGGAATGATTCCCATATAGACGATGCCTAGGCCCGCCACGAGCACGCCGCCGATGATCTCTATTGTTCGTTGGTGGTTGAAGAGTGTCCTGCCGATTTGGGCGCCCATGACAAGCGTCGTTACGAAGACGAGCGAAAACCCTGAAATGAAGAGGAGGGAGCCGGCGACTACACGGCCTCGGTGTTGCTGTTCCAGTTCGCGTCCGGTTAGTCCGGTGACGTAAGCCACGTAGCCGGGGACCAGGGGCAGCACGCAGGGCGAGAGGAAGCCGGCTAGCCCCGCGAGCAGTGACACGAGGATTGCGAGGGGAAATGACCCCGAAAGGGCTACGTCGCCGAATTTATCGCCCACTCTGATCCTCGCAGTCGCGTTGCTCGTGCCCGCTCGCCGGTCCGATGTCGTCCAGCATGCTAGCTCGTGTCTCGGCACACGCGGCGGCCAAAGTCACGCGGCCTACCTGGGCGGGGAGGGTGGAAAGAGAAGGCCCCTACCGAACTGAGGGCTCGGCGGGGGCCTTCGGGTGGACGTGGCTCAGCGCTGCTTCGCAAAGTTGACGAACGCTTGCCAAACGTTCGGGTTGAACTGGAGCGTGCCGCCGTCCCGGTCCTTGGTGTCGCGCACGAGCACGACGCCGGTCAGGTTGTCGGCCACCTCTACGCACGACCCGCCGTTGGTTCCGGAGCGAGTCGACTTGTGCCACCTGGCACCGGTCATGTCCATGTCTGCGCCGCTTCCTTGATCAGTTTGAGTGACTGCCTGCGCGAGAGGGCTTCACCCCTGATGGCCTCCCACACGCGCTGGAGAGTAGCAAGGTCATCGGCCAAGTTGACTACCTGTGCTCGGACCTGGTGATCGAGATGAGCGATCACTGAGCCGTCGCCCAGCGTGGCCAGGATGAAGCCTCCTTGCAAGCCAGGGTAGACCCCGGCGTCCTCCGTCACCACGAGTATCTGCGCGTGCGGCAGCTCGGCCATCTTGGCGAGATGTTCTAGCTGCTCCGGCATGACGCCGGGGTGGTCGTGGAGTGACCTTCGTAGCACCATCACGTCGAGTACGGCGACCAGCGGCACTGGTTCTTCTCGGGTGAGGATCGACTGTCGATCGAGCCGGGACGCTACGCGCTGGTCGATCTCGTCGGGCAACAGCAGACCGCCGCTGGTGAGAGTGGCGCGGGCGTACGCCTCGGTCTGAAGGATGCCCGGCACGAAGGCGGGTTCGTACCAGCGCAGCAGGGTTGCCTCGCGCTCGAACTCGATCCACTCTCGCAACCAGGCTGGCGTGTGGTCGAGCTTCGACAGCTCGCGCAGCATGCGGGCGAATCGTCCGCCGGTCTTGTACGCCTCGTCGACCGCGTTCATGTAGTCGCGCGTCGGCGGGCGTCCGCCGGTCTCCACGGAGCTGACGTGTGAGCCGGAGTAACCGATGACCCTGCCGAAGTCGTCCTGGCTGAGTTCCTGGGCCGCCCGGAACAGCCGCAGTTCTTCGCGTACGTAATCGGTGGCGGTCCCCATCGAATCCCCAATCTCTGCCCAGTTCCGTCGGCGGGTCTTTCGTGCCTGCCCGTGCCTGCCCAATTCGGCTCCTGAGCTGGCACAACAGTGGCGAGCACGTATCGAAGACCAACGTGTCCTCAGCAGACTGTCACACATCGGTGCCGCTCCTATCCAGAGAGGGACGGGGTGGTTCTTGATCGGGGCCGTTCCGTTCCCCCGTGCGGGGCGGCCCCTCGGACAAATCGAGGAGGGTGACGTGCGTCTGATGCGACGGCTGCGGAGGAAGGCCAAGGTGCCCGTGCCCCCCGTGCCTGAGCCTGTAGCGCGGCAAGGGGAGGCGCGCTGCCTTCCGTCGTGGTACTCGGAGCGCACGGAGCCGTTCTTGGTGTGGGGGCGTGCCGGCAACTTGACGCCGGGCCAGGCGTCGCGTTCATCGGTGCCGAGAGGGCCAGCGTGTACCGCTGCGGAGTTCGCGCCGGCCTCGCTCCGTTCTCGTCGTCTCGGCGGTGGTCAACGGTGACCGCTTCTCCTGTGGCTGCGTCCGTTGCCCCTGCCGGGTTCGATGTGGTGACACCGGAGGAACTCGCGGCGGCTCGTCGGGTTCTCGGGCTCAAGTTGGCCGCGACGCGCAAGGCCATGGGTGTCACTCAGGTCCGGCTCGCGGTCACGGTGCAATGGTCACGGAGCACGATCGCCAATGTAGAGACAGCGCGGCAGTCGGCTCCCCGGGAGTTCTGGATCGCGTCTGACGTCGCCCTGGGTACGGGCGGGCTGCTGGTCGCGGAGTGGACGCGTACGGAGGCACTGTCGCGTCGGCTTCGGCATCAGGCAGCGGTGGAGACGATCCGGCGACATCTGGACCAGTCGCCGCCGGTGTGCGTGTGCCTTGTCCTACAACGGCTGCTCCGTGATCCCGTCGCGTCGATGTACCTCGGTGTTCCGCCCGCTTCGCCTGTCCAAGCGAGCGGTGACGGCCATGGACGATGAGGACGCTGACCTGATCCGGCCTCGGCATCGCCCGCACCGATCGCGCCGCTTCCCCGGCGGTCGGCCGTGTGCCTGTCCGGCGTGCCGCACGAAGCGGAAGTCGGATCGCCCCTCTCCCGATCCTGCGGCGTGGCCTACCGGCGCGGCTTCGATTGTCCCCGATCTGCCGCCGGATGCGCTGCGGCCCGTGGATGGGCCGACGCAGATCGATTGGACTCGCGCGGCCGAGGTGGTGACCCGAGGCCAGCTCGGCCGCGCGCAAGGAATAGCGCGAGTGGAAGGAGTCAATTCCTGTAGCACGTCTGCTCATGGCACCAACTCGTCAGCTCTTGCACCGAAGGAGACACGGCACCATGACCGACACGATCACTGGTAACCCGACCATCGAGGCGTACTCCGGCCCGCTGGACCTGTCCCGCCCGCACTTCGTGGGCGTCGGCGGGAGCGCGATGTCCGGCCTGGCCCGGCTGCTGGCCGAGCTGGGCCACCAGGTCAGCGGCAGCGACCTGCACGACTCGGTCACCCTCGCCGGCTTGCGCACGGCCGGCGTGCGGGTGCAGGTAGGCCACGACGCGGCGCACATCGAGGGCGCGTCGTGCGTCGTCTACACCACTGTTGCGCAGAACGCGCCGGAGGTCCGCGCGGCCCGCATGGCCGGCATCCCCGTGGTGCACCGCGCGCAGGTCCTGGACAAGCTGGCCGCCGGGCGGCGGCTCGTGGCGGTGTCCGGGTCGCACGGCAAGTCCACCACGGCGGGCATGCTCGCCCACATCCTGCGCACCCTCGGGAAGGACCCGACGTACCTGATCGGGGCCGACCTGACCGGGCCGGGCTCAGGCGCCCACCTCGGCGCGTCGCGGCTGCTGGTCGCGGAGGCCGACGAGTCGGACCGCTCATTCCACTTCCTCACCCCGGCGATCGCGGTCATCACCAACGTCACCGACGACCACCCGGAGAACTTCGCCAGCCACGCCGACGTGATGCGCGCCTACGTCGGGTTCGGCGCGCGGATCGCGCCGTGCGGGTTCCTGGTCGTCAACGCCGACTGTGTGGGCGCGAGGGTGGCCGCCGACGTGATCGCGGCCGAGCGGCCCGATGTGACGGTGCTGCGCTACGGCCGGGATCGGGCGGCGGACGTGCGGCTCCTGGACATCAACCACGAGGGGTGGAGCGCGTCCGCGACGGTGCGGATGCCCAACGGCACCGAGGTCGGGCTGACCCTGCCGACCCCGGCCGCGCACCACATGGACAACGCGGCGGCGGCCGTGACGTGCGCGGTGGCCCTCGGACTCGATCCCGCCGACGTGGCCGGCGCGGCGTGCACCTTCGCCGGGGTGCGCCGCCGGTTCGAGCACATCGACACCCGAGCCGGGGTGACGGTGATCGACTCTTACGCCGACCACCCGAACGAGATCGCCGCCGACCTGGACGCCGCGCGCACCGTGGCGCGGGGGCGGGTGTTCGTGGTGTTCCAGCCGTCTGGACACGCCCGTGTCCTGGCCTTCGGCGGACGAATCGGTGGGGTCTTGGCGGACAAGGCCGATCACGTCCTGCTCCTGGACGTGCACGGCACGGTGCCGGCCGGTCGGCCCCATGCGGACGCCACCGCGATCATGACCCGGCTGCGCGACGGTGACTACTGCCTGCCGCTCGGACCCGACCACGCCGCGCGGGTCATCGCGCGGATGGCCGGCCGTGGTGACGTGGTGGTGACGATGGGCACCGGTGATGTCGCTGGCTACGGTGCGGCGATCCTGGACGCCCTGAGCAGCCGAAGCGAGGTCGCGCTGTCCGCGTGACCCTTACGCCTGGGCGGTGACAGCGCCGGGTTCCTCGATCAGCTTGTCCGCGAGCGCGAGGAGCCCGGCGCTGTTGGCCGCCTTGACCAACACCACGTCGCCCGGCCGCAACCCGTCGCGCAGCAACTCCCACGCCTCGGCCACGTTGCTTGCCCGGTCCACCGTCGTGCCGGTGCCGGCGGCCCCGGTGGCGTACTGCTCGGCGTCGGCTCCGCCGATCGCCACCAACCACCCGGCCCCGATCTCGGCCACCTGCTGCCCGATCTCCCGGTGCACCTGTGCGGCGTGCTCGCCCAGCTCGGCCATCTCCCCGAGCACCGCGACCGCCCGCCGCCCGCCGCCCGCCATCGCGTGCAAGGCGCGCAGCGCGGCCCGCATCGCGTCGGGCGCAGCGTTGTACGCGTCGTTGATGACGGTCACCCCGTCGGCGCGGGTGCTGACCTGCATCCGGCCCGGCGACACCGCCTCGGCTTGCGACACCGCCTCGGCTACCGCCTCGATCGGGTGCCCCAGACCGAGGGCGACCGTGGCGGCGGCCAGCGCGTTGGACGCCTGGTGCAGCCCGTAGAGACGCAACCGCACCTCGGCGGCCTGGCCGTCGTGCACGAGCCGGAATCCGGCGCGGCCCAGCTCGTCCACGGTCACGCTCTCGGCGCGCACGTCGGCCAAGTTGTCGATGCCGTAAGTCAACACTCGGGCACCGGTCCGGCTCGCCATAGCGGCCACCAACGCATCGTCGCCGTTGAGCACGGCCAACCCGCCGTCGCCCGCGTCTGGCAGGGCTTCCACGATCTCACCCTTGGCCTGGGCGATGTTCTCCACCGACCCGAACTCGCCAAGGTGCGCGTGCCCGACGCGGGTCACGACGCTGACGGTGGGCGGGGCGATCCGGGTCAGGTAGGCCACGTGCCCGATGCCGCGCGCGCCCATCTCCAACACGAGATAGCGCGTGTCGACGGTGGCGCGGGTGACCGTGTACGGCAACCCAAGCTCGTTGTTGTTCGACGCTCTGTTAGCCACCGTCGCACCCCACGCGGGCAGCACCTGGGCGAGGATGTCCTTGGTTGACGTCTTGCCCACCGAGCCGGTTATCCCGATCACTGTGGTCTGCGGCAGCCGGTCCACCACGGCACGGGCGAGCTGGCCGTAGGCGGCGGGTACGTCGTCGACGACCACCGCCGGCACCCCGACCGGCCGTGACGCCAGGACCGCCGCTGCGCCGGCCTCGATCGCCTGGGCGGCGTAGTCGTGCCCGTCGACGCGCTCACCGGGCAGCGCCACGTACATCCCGCCGGCCTCGACTCGCCGGCTGTCGAACACCACCGGGGCGGTCACGGTGACGTCCTGGGCAGCGTCGTGCACGGCTCCGCCGACAACGGCCGTGATCTCTTGCAAGGTCATCGGAAGCACGTGATGAACCTACCGTGTGCGGTGGGCGGGGCGGGCGGCTCACTGAGGGCTGTAGCCGGATCGTGGGTGCTTGCGCGCTGGTAGCTACTGGCAAAAGCCCAACTGGCACGAGGCCAACTGTCGCTAGCGCTACTGACACTATGCCAAGCTGTATTTTATGTACCGCAATTCGCCTGTCCGCCGCCGGACCGTGTGGGCTCGGCTGGCAGCGCATCGGCGTATGCGTTCGGTGCGGTGGGCGCTGCCAAAGCCACGTACACGGGCGGCGTGGGCGACGTGGGCTGATGATCTGTACAACATGCAGGCGGATGCCATCTATGAGCAGGTGTGGCACGCACAGGCGGCCGGTGAGGACACGTCGATGGTGATGCTGCCGGTGGATGACCCGAGGATCCCGGCGGCGGTGCCGATGCTGGAGCCGCAGGAGTTGTCGGAGGCGGCGCACGAGCGGCGAGCGTTGGCGGATCGGCTGTTTGACGGCCTGGTGAACCCGGAGCCGGGTGTGTGGTACGGCAACGAGAACGTGGTGTTGTCGGCGGCGTGGCCGTCGAGCGTGGATGAGGCACCAGGGGCGCGGGAGGCGTTCACCGAGGCGGCCGGGGTGGTGCAGCGCGACGGGCGGGCGGCGCTGCGGGTGGGTTCCGGCCGCGGAGGTGTGGTGCTGCGGGTGCATGGCCCGGCCTGGTCGCTGGTGTTCCGGGTGTCTCCGGTGGTGCGGCCGATCCTCGTTTGCGTGGACGGGCTCGCGGATCACTGCTTCTGGATTCAGGAGACGGTGCAGGAACGTGACCTGGTGCGCGGGTCGGTGGCGCAAGTCGTGGAGGAAGCGTCCCGCTACGGCTGGGGCGGCGACAAGCACGTAGAGCCGGCGTCAATGTAGTCGTCTGGCCGCCCGTGGCGCGGTTCGTTCCACGGGCGGCCAGGCTCCGGGGCGCTCAGGTGTCGCGGCGGGACTGCTGGGTTAGCGTGAGGCGGGTGCGCCCGCGTAGCAGTCGGGTGATCTGCCGGACGGCGGTGCTGCGCCGTTGGGAGGCGTTGTGCGGGGACATGTCGAGGTCGGCGGCGACGTCCTTGAGTCGCTCCCGGCGGATGTAGGTGCGGCGGACGAGTTCGGCATTGGTGGGGTCGATGCGTCCGCTGGCGGGTCCGTCGGCGGAGCGTCGCACGAGAGCGGTCAACACTGCCTCGGCGGCCTGGACGTGATCGGCGTCGGGCTGGCGGGGTTGCGGGCCGGCCGTGCCGTGCTGATCGGCGGCCACCGCCGTCATCGTCTGCTCGTCTCCGATGAGGACGAGTTGGGCTAGCCGCTTGTCGTCTTCCTCGTCCAGCCGGGCGAGGCGGGCTTGGTACTCGGTCAGGGTTTCGTCGTCGCGGCGGCGGCGTTGGCGTCTGCGCCGTTCGGTGCGTCCGCTCACACGGTCGTAGGCGGTGCCGGTGAGGCGGTGGTAGATGTTGGGCCGGCTGGCGTCGAAGCGCCACGACAGGATGCCGTCGCGGGCGTGCGTCTCCCGCATTCGTGTCAGGAATTCGATCATGAGGTCGATCTGCACACCGTCGCGCCGCCATTTGCGGCTGCCTTTCGGGGTGAGGCGGCGGGCGCGGTCGTAGAGGCCACCGAAACCGACGCCGAGGGCGTAGAGGCTCCACTGTTTGCGCATCGGGCCGGCGTGGTCGCGGTAGGAGGCCACGATGTACCGCCACACCTGATCCTTGGTCTGAACGGGGACGGTGGTGAGGGCGATGCGGTGCATCACGTAGCGGGGGGTTGCCGGTCGGGGGTCGTTGGTGCCGTCGACCCAACCGCGCGGCACGCCGATGGTGCATTTGGCGGCGGCGTAGCTGACCAAGCCGAGGGGCATCTTGGCTAGCGGGATCAAGTCGAGTTCGTGCGGGGTGTCGCGGGCGGGGCGCGGGTCCTCTGGTAACCACCGGTCGGGTTCGTCGAAGACCAGCGGGCCGGCGAGGATGCCGCGCGTGTGCCTTGTGGGCACCTGTTCATCGGGCACGGGTTCGTGTCCTCCCCACGTCGCTCGGGCTGGGTGGGACACGCCGGGCCGCCTGTCGGCGGTGATGAGCCGGGATCGACGGTGACCCCTTGTGTAGCCCCCGGCGTGCTGCGGACACCGCCGGGAGTCGCACAAGGGTACGAGAGATCGCGTGGGGATGCCACGGTGTTGTGCGGCCCCCGCTGCGAGCGCTCGTTGTCGCTCGGCTCCACAACCGACAGCCGGACCGGATGCCCCCGCTGCCGGCCTGGCCTTGATCCCCAGCGTAACCGCGTGGCGAAAGAATCTTCGCACCAAGTTGTGGATCTTGTGAGGTTCCGGCGGGCGCGTTCCCTTCTCTGTAGGTAGAGGCACTATCGCCCGGCGGCATCCCTACGGCCCGACCATCACGGAAGGAAGTTCGGCTCGGGGTGGCACGGCCCGCCACGTATCCGGCTTCCCGCCTGCTCGCTCCTGCGAGTGTTCGCGCTGCTCAGCCTCGGTATTCGAGGGCAAGCCGGCTTGCCGGCGCGGCAGCACCTCAAAGCGCGGCCGTGGATCGACCGGCGGGTGTCGTCGGCGCTTTCGGTGCTGTGGCCTGCGGTTTCGGCCGGTGTTGGCCGCATCGGTGAGGATGGGTCACGGTTCGGGCGTGTCGGCTGGCGTCCTGGCGGCGATCGTGGTCCGGGTCTGCGGCCAGCTCGCCGCCGGAGTGCGGTCGCGGTCTGCTCGTGCCGTCGTGGACTGCGGTCGGTGTCGGGGTGGCGTGCCCGTGGCCGGGGTCCGGCGTGAGGGTCTGACGCCTGGTTGTTGGCTGCTGGTCGTCCCCGGTGTCGCGTGCGCTCTGTTTCTCTCTGGGGCGGGGCGGGGGACCGGCCGCCAGGCCGCAGCCCCCGACCCCGCCCACCGCTCCTCTCCCCTCTCCCTCCTCGTCTGTCGCGGGATCGGCCATGCCCGATCCCGCTTCTTGACCAAGTAGGGAAACTCGTACGCACCCCCGCCCCTCCGGGGTGTTGACCGCGCTCGCCTCACCCTCTGGCGTCCTGGCCGTGATCGCCGGTCGCCCGGTGCGCGGGGGTCTGCGCCGGTCCTCGTGCTGCCGTACGTTCGTGGCCGTCCGGCTGCGAGTCGTTGCGGCGTCCGCTCGCCCGGAGCGCGTCGCGCTGGGTCTGTCTGCCCGGCCTCCGGCTCACCGAACCTGGTTCGGCCCGGCCCGGCCCGGCCCGGTCCCGTCCTGCTCGTCGTCCTGATTCTGGGCGGCGCTGTCGCCGTCGTCTGTCCTATATGGAGGCTTGTCTTGCCCTGTAGCACCTGCCGCCCCGTCGTGAAGCCCATCCGGTCGTACCTCGTGCCGGTGGTACGGAGTCGCGGTCCGCCTCTGGCTGCCCGGCTGCGTGCTGTCCCTGTCCCGACTACCGCACCAACTGTGAGCACCACTTGTACGGCACCACCTGTAGAGCACTACCTCATCCAACCTTTGGAGTTTGTTGTGAACAGCATTCCTGTTGATCTTTCTCGTCTGTCCGGCCTGCTGTGTGTAGCTGCGCCGGAGCCCAAGACCGATCTCGACGGCGAGCAGCGCAAGGACCGTGACGGTAACCACCTGTGGGTGACCGGAATCGCGGTGCGGCGCGCGGGCACGCGGAAGGCGTCGGTGATCGACGTGCAGACCTCCGCCGAACCGGAAGGCGTGACGGAGGGCGGTCCGGTCGGTGTGACCGAGCTGGACGTGTCGCTGTGGGAGATCGAGGGCCGGCACGGCCTGTCCTACAAGGCGGCGTCGATCTACCCGAAGCGGCCCGCCAACGGCGGCGGGTCCTCCTCGGCCCCGGTGCCCGGTCCCGCCGGTCGGGAGCGCGGCGGTAAGGCCACCGGCTCATGATCGCCACTGTAGTGATGCCGCCGGCATCGGCCCCACCGCCGACGCCTACGCCGTCACCGTCGATGACCCCCGGGTTCCCCGGCTTCGCGCCGGAGTTCCCGGGGGTCACCCTCGACCGGCTACAGGCGTGGCTACCCACCATCGGCCGCGCTGCCGTAGTCCTGGTGGCCGTCGTCGTGGCCCTGGTCGCGGTGTCGCGGTTGCTGCGCTGGAAGGCACCGCGCGTGCACTGGTATGTGTTCGGGTTCCCGCTGCTGCGCCTGCGGATGCGCCGCTCCTGGCGGCACTTGTGTCTCAACGCGCAGTTGACCGGCACCGACCGGCCGACCACGGGGCAGCTCGGGCCGCTGCTGGTGAAGGGTCAGCCGATCATGCCGGTCCTGCCGCTGCTGCGGCGTATCCGCCCCCGCTCCTTCGGGGCAACGGCGGTGATCCTGCTGCACCCCGGGCAGGTACCGGAGCCGTTCGTCAACGCGGCGGAGGCGATGGCGCACGCCTGGGGTGTACACGCGGTGCGGGTCGACGCGCGGCTACGCGGCCGGGTCCGGTTGACCATCCTCACCGCCGATCCTCTGATCAGCGAGGAGACGGAACCGGCGACCTGGCAGACCGGGCCATCGCCGGAACCGGCTGCGGTGACCTCGCATCCCTTGGACGCCATCGAAGCCACAACCCCATCGGCGGTGCCGATGGATCTCGCGGCCAAGGTGGGGCAGCGCGAGGACGGGCAGCGGTGGGTGATCGACCTGGTGACCTTCCCGCACTGGCTGATCGCCGGGGCCACGCAGTCGGGCAAGTCCACGCTCATCAACGCCGCAGTCGCCCAGTGGGCCACGCGGCCGGTCGCCCTGGTCGGGATCGACTGCAAGGGCGGCATGGAGCTGGCCCCGCACGCGCCCCGGCTGTCCGCTCTGGCCACCGACCGGGCGGAGGCGGCGGACATCCTGGCCGCGCTCGTCGCGGAGACGCAGCGGCGGATGGGGCTGTGCCGCCAGCACGGAGCGCGCAACATCTGGCAGCTCCCGCCCCTGGTGCGGCCGGTGCCGGTGGTCGTGATCGTCGATGAGTTGGCCGAGTTGTACTTGGTCGCCTCGCGTGCCGATAAGGACGAAGCGCTCCGGGCCACGACGAACCTGTTGCGGCTGGCGCAGCTCGGCGCGGCCCTGGGTGTGCACGTGATCGTGGCCGGGCAACGGGTCGGCTCGGACTTCGGCCCCGGCGTGACCGCGCTGCGTGCCCAGCTCGCCGGGCGGATCTGCCTGCGGGTCAACGACGAGGAAACCGTGAAGATGACCCTCGGTGACCTCTACCCGGATGCGGTGGACGCCGCCCAGCAGATCGACCCGGCGGTGAAGGGCATCGCGGTCACCACCGCCGACGAAGCGGGCTGGATCCGCGCCCGTTCGGTCTACCTGTCGCCGGAGGAGTCGGCGGCCGTCATCGCGGCCACGGCACACCTGGCGCCGGTCCTGCCCGGCCTCACCCCACCCACCGCCTGATCCCTGCGGCCACCCCTCGACACGAACCGAGGCAACCGATGCGACCACGACCAACCCGCTCCGCCGTCGCAGCGACCGGTGACGGCGGACCACCACCGGACCGGCACACCAGCGCCGGGCACCCCTACGCGAGGAGCAGAGGACCACCATGCCCACCCCCGCCCCTGGCGGGCCTGACGAGGGCCTGTCGTTCACCGACCGCGAGATCCTGACCACCGCCACCCATCCCGACTTCCGGGCGTGGTTGGCACGTGTGCGGCACATCGGCGGCTGCCAACACCCCGTGCACCTGATCGGCCACACCCTGACCGTGGACGCCGCCACCGGCCGCCTGGTGCACGCCTTCACCTCGGCGGAGCAGCCGCACGGGCGGCTCACCATCGCCTGCGGCAACCGCCGCCAGTCCCGGTGTGAGCCGTGCGCTCGGCTGCACCAGGGCGACACCTATCAACTCGTCGTGTCCGGGCTCGCCGGCGGCAAGGGCGTCCCCGACACCGTGCGAGCCCATCCGCGTGTCTTCGTGACGTTCACCGCGCCGAGCTTCGGCCCGGTTCACCGGCACACCACCGACGAGCCCTGCCGCCCGTCACGCGGTCGTCGAGGCCTCGTCTGCGGCCACGGCCGGCCCCTGTGGTGCCTCGACCGCCACCCGCCCGGCGACCCGCTCACCGGCTCTCCGCTGTGCCCGGAGTGCTACGACTACCCGGCCGCGGTGCTGTGGAACGCCCACACCCGCGACCTGTGGCAACGGCTGCACCGCAACCTGTATGAAGCCATCGCCACCGCCCGGGGCATCTCCCGCACCGCCGCCCGCCAATCGGTCCGCGTGGCGTACGCGAAGGTGGCGGAGTACCAGCGGCGCGGGTCGGTGCACTTCCACGCCGTCATGCGCTTCGACGGCCCCACCTCCGACACCCCACCCCCGGCCTGGGCGACCCTGCCGCTCCTGGTGCAGACGATCCGCACCGCCGCCCGCCGGGTGCACCTGGCCGTGCCCGGCCTCGACACCATCTTGCGGTTCGGGGCGCAGCTCGATATCCGGCCCATCCTGCCCGGCCACGGCGACGACGACCTCACCGAGCGGGCCGTCGCCTCCTACATCGCCAAGTACGTCACGAAACCTGATGTCGCCGGCATCACCGTCGACCGGCCCATCCGCGACGCCATCACCATCTCGGTCCTTCCCGTCACCGACCACGCCCGCACCCTCATCCGTACCTGCTGGACCCTCGGCAGCCGATCCGAGTACAAGGCGCTGAACCTGCGCCGGTGGGCACACCAACTCGGCTACCGAGGCCACATCGCCAGCAAGAGCCGCGCCTACTCCACCACCTACAGCGCACTACGCGCCGCCCGCGAACAACACCGACGCGACCACAACCCGGAGGACACCCACGACGACACCGCCTACGCCCTCACCGACAAGCACTGGGCCTACGCCGGAACCGGCCACACCGCCGGACAAGCCATGTTCGCCGACGCCATCGCAGACGACCTCCAAACCGCCCGCGACGCCGCCCACGACGCTCGGTCGAGCGTTGATACCCCTGAGGGAGACATGCAATGAGCACCACGACTGACAACCCTTGGACCATCGATGCCGTTCGCGCTCTTGGCGTGACAACGGATGTAGAGACTGCCGGAGCGATTCTCGGCATCGGCCGGAGCAAGGCGTACGCCCTCGCCAAGCGTGGGCAATTCCCCGTGCGGGTGCTCCGTGTCGGGCGAAGCTACGTCGTGCCGGTGCCGGAGATCCTGGAGCTACTCGGCGTTCGAGCCGTCACATGACCCTACGGTCCATTCAGGGACCGTCCGACCGGACAGCACGTCATCGACAAGGAGCGCGACGATGCCGGCGGCGGTGAGGTCCGGTCGGAGACCCACCAGCTTTTCTACCTCGCTGGCAGTGAGCCGGATCTTGACCTGTTGGTCGCGCTTCTCCTCGCCGGGTAGCGCCGGCAAACCCTGAGCGGCCTCGACCACCCGGCGTCGTCGCATAACTCACCTTCCATTAATCGATCGGGGAAGTGGTACCATTATAGGTACCACTTCCCCTCTCCCAAGGAGGAATCTTGAGAGGATCAGTGTTCCGTCGCTGCGCTTGCCGCGATCCCGAGACTGGCAAGCAGTACGGGCAATCCTGCCCGAGGCTCAACCAGCGCCGTCACGGCACCTGGGGCGTCCGTCAGGAGCTTCCGCCGGATGCCGGGGGCGAACGTCGCACCTTCCGCCGGTCGGGCTACACGTCGGCCACCGAAGCTCAAGCCGACCTGGATGCGGTTCGGGCGCTCTTGGCCCTGCCCGAGGTTGACGACGAAGACGGCCGGCAACGCATGGGCGATCTCCTGGAGCGCGTGGCGGCCAACCGAGAGCCGCTGCCCGACCTGGAGGAGACGCGGCGGAAGTTTCGTAGCGGTCAGTCCTTGACGGCGCGGATCACGGTCGGGGAATTCCTCGACACCTGGCTCGCTGGTCGGAAGATCCGCGCGAGCACGATCAACCGCTACGGGCGAGACATCCGCCTTCACCTCAAGCCGCGTATCGGGGAAGTCCGCCTGGACCGGCTTCGCGTGTCACACCTGTCGGAGATGTTCAACGCGATCGTTGAACGGAACATCGAGATTGAGGAAGCCAACGCGCTCCGGCATGCCACGGTCGAAGAACTCAAGACGCTTCGGGGTCGTGAGCGTCGCCGCGCCGCGCGTGCCGCGCTCGCTGGAATGCCGCCCTTCCGTCGCCCGGTTGGACCGACGACGCGGCGGCACATCAGAGCGACGCTCCGCGCTGCTCTGAACGATGCGATCACGCAAGAGCTGATCACCTTCAATCCGGCGGCCCACGTCGAACTTGACCCGGTGAATCGGCCCAAGGGGCTCGTGTGGACTGACGAACGAGTCGCGCAATGGCGGGCTACGGGCGAAAGGCCGTCGCCGGTCATGGTGTGGACGACCGAACAGACGGCCGCCTTCCTCGACGGCATCGCGGATGACGAGCTGTACGCGCTCTTTCACCTCGTTGCCCTTCGGGGCCTGCGGCGGGGCGAGGCGTGCGGACTGCGGCCGGCGGACGTGGACCTCAAAGGCCAAGCGTTGACCGTCGCCACGCAGCTCGTGGACATCAATGGCGAGATCGAGGAGAATGCGCCCAAGAGCGATGCGGGTAACCGGATGGTGGCGCTCGACCGAGGCACCGTGAAGGTGATCAAGCGCCACGACAAGCGGCAGCGCACGGTGCGCGAAGAAGCCGGGGCGGCCTGGGTGGAGAGCGGCCGTCTCTTCACTCGGTCCAATGGCGAGTGGATAGAGCCGACGTGGCTGTCGGACTACTTCGACCGCCTCGTGAAGCGCTCGGACCTTCCGCCGATCCGCCTGCACGACCTCCGCCACGGCGCGGCCACGATAGCGCTCAAGGCCGGAGCCGAGATGAAGGTCGTACAGGAGATGCTCGGACACTCCTCGTACGCGCTCACGGCGGACACGTACACGGCTGTCCTGCCCGAGCTGGCCATGGAGGCAGCCGAAGCTACTGCCCGCCTGATCTCTGGTCGGGGCACCAAGCGCACTACCGGGCTCACCTCGGGCTCACACGGGGGCAAGGCATCGAAGGGTGCCGCTAAGAAAGATCGCAAGAATGGCAAGAAACAGCAGGCCAAGCCTGCTGCGTGAGAGTGCGCCCGGCAGGATTCGAACCTGCGGCCTTGGGATTAGAAGTCCCCTGCTCTATCCGCTGAGCTACGGGCGCGTGCCGTGGTTGTCGCGCCACGAGGGTACCGCCGCCCGCCGGCCCGGCGGACGAACGGGTCGCCGCGTCCACGTCGTCGATCAGGGTCGCACGGAAGGGCGGCGGCGGTCACCCCGGTTCGGCGGGCCGCACGTCGTACCCTCGGCGTCGTGCTGCTTGATCCGGAGACCGAGAGCGACGTCGCGTACGAGCTGTGTCAGCTTCTCGGGCGTGCCATCCTGCCGATCGGCGCGGGGGAGGGCGACGTCGGTACGGCGTTCTTCCTCGGCGGGCCGGGAGGCGACGGGTACCTGCTCACCGCCGCCGCGCTCACCCACTCGCCCACGGCGGCGCTCGGGCTGCGGCCCAGCGTGACCGAGCCGGCCGGCGTCGCGGGTGACTCCTTCGACCTGACGGGCGCGGCGTGGGTACGCCCGGTGGATCTCGGGGTGGCGTTCCTGCCGACCGGCGGCCTGCACGACCGGGCGGCGGGGCAGGGCTGGCGCTGGCGTACGCAACAGGTGCCGGACGCGGTCGCGGCCGACGCGGACGCGATCGCCGGGATCGGCGCGGAGCCCGGGTCGGCGATCGTCCTCGCCCTCGGAGTCGGCGCGGACGGCACCCGGCCGCTGGAGGTGGCGATCGAGCGCGTCGTCCGGGACGGCGACGGGGTCCGGGTCATCGCGGAGCTGCCGGCGGGGTACGTCGGCGCGCCGGTCTTCGGCGTGCGGGACGACGGCGGCGAGGTCGGCCTGTCCTGCCTCGGCCTGGTGCTGCCCGGACGCGACGGCGGGCACCCGGTGGCGACCTTCGACCGCATCCGCGCCGCCCTCGGCTGAGTGGCCGGCGGGCGGGTCAGGACTGCGGGGTGGGCTGCCTGGCCGCCGGCGGGCCGCCGGCCCGGACCGTGGGCCCGGCGCCGAGGAACGCGTCGGCCCAGCGTCCGACCTCCGTGAAGACCTTCTCGCGTACGGCGGGACCGGAGAGCGTGAGATCGTGCAGGCCCCCGTCGAAGCGGGCCAGGGTGACGTGCCGGCCGAGCCGGGGCGCCCAGCGGACCATGTGCTCGACGTCCAGTACGGCGTCGGCGAGGGCGGCGGAATCGTGCCACTGGTTGCCCTTGAAGCTCCGGGTCGAGCAGGCCAGCAGGACCGGCACCTGGATGTCCAGGCCGCCCCGGAGCTGCTGCTGCCCCTGCCGGATCGCGGCCAGCCAGCCGGCCCGCACCGGGAACCCGGCCAGCGGCTTCCAGGCCAGGTCGAACGCCCACTCGCCACGGTGCTCGGCGTGGATGCTCTGCCCGTACACCGAGCCGAGGCCGGGACGGATCACCCGCTTGGGCGCGCTGCGGGCCAGGCGCGCGACGGCGGCCGCGCCGGGCCGGCGCAGCACCCAGGGAAGGTTGAGGTCGAAGAACGGGCTGTTGAGGAACAGCCCGTCGACGACGGCGGTCTCGCGGCGGGCGTGCGCCCACAGCGAGACGATCAGGCCGCCGGTGGAGTGGCCCATGCCGAGCAGGATGTCGTGGCCGTCGTCCTCCCGGATGATCTTCGCGGCGGCGTCCAGCTCCGGGAAGTACTCGGCGAGGTCGGTGCAGAAGTTCGGCGTCTGGTGCGGCCGCAGGCTGCGGCCGTACTTGCGCAGGTCCAGCGCGTAGAAGTCCCAGCCCCGCTCGGCGAAGAAGTCGGCCAGGTGGGTCTGGAAGAAGTAGTCCACGAAGCCGTGCACGTAGAGCACGGCACGCCCGGTCGGGCGGTCGGCCCGACGGCGGACCAGGGTGGCGACCACCGGTCCCTCGTCGTCGGTGCCCAGGTCGATCGTCTGCCGCTCGTAGGGCGGGCCCAGCACGTCCGGTTCCACGAACGCGACGGTACGCCCGGAAGCTACCGAGCGGTAGCCCCGGCGTCCGCCGGTGCTACCGCTTCCTGCGTCCGCAGTTCCTGGTGCTCGGCGTGCCGCGCCCCCGTCCGGCCGCACCGACGGACGGGGGCGTGCGGCGTACGCCTCGGTGGTCCGCGTCTCAGGCGGTCTCGGCGTCCGCGCGGGCCGGGTCGGTGTCATCCTCGGCCGCGACGACCGGCGGCGGGACCTCCCGCAGGTGCTTGTTGTTCCGCGGCTCCTGCCGGGTCTTCGCGTCGTTGAGCCGCCGCCGCAGGTCGTCGCGCACGTCGTTCAGTGCGGCGTGCAGGTCCTCCTCGGCGGAGGTGGTGACGATCTTCTGCCGGCCGGCGACCCAGCACTCCAGGGTGACCTTCTGCCCCTTGGCCTCGCGGTCCTTGACCGACACCTCCAGCTCGGTGGCGTCGGCGTGGAAGCCGGCGAGCCGGGAGTCCAGCGTGGCGAACTGCTCGGCGATCCAGTTCCGGTCACCCTGCGAGAACCCCGCGCCGACCCGCAGGCACTCCGCCACGGTGGCCGGGTTGGTCACGGCGCTCATCGCTGCACCCGACCGGTGCCGGTGATGGTCATA
The DNA here is from genome assembly GCF_003626595.1 of Micromonospora endolithica. GTDB lineage: Bacteria > Actinomycetota > Actinomycetes > Mycobacteriales > Micromonosporaceae > Micromonospora > Micromonospora endolithica. The sequence continues at coordinate 183,758 of NZ_RBAK01000010.1, forward strand.
GTCATGATCGCTGACCCTTCGTTCGTGGTGCTGTCGCGGTTCGGTTGATCAAAGACATACCCAGCCCGGTCCGATCCGGAACGTGACGATCGCGCGACCGTTCGGGCATCCCCCGGCCTGTAGCACACCAGCGCCTTGATCAGGGCTTTGTCCACAGGCGGTCTGGTTGTCCACAGATCGATCACCGGGGCTCGCGTCGGCCCCGCCGGGTGTTCAGGCTCGGTGGCGAGTCGACTCGCGATGGCAGGCCCGATCTCCCCCTGGAGGGACGATGTTCGACACGTACGTCACGATCGTGGGCAACGTGCTCACCGCGCCCGAGTGGCGCCGCACCACCCAGAGCAACACCCTGGTGGCCAACTTCAAGGTCGCCTCCACCGCCCGCCGGCTCGACCGCGACAGCGGTCGCTGGGTCGACGGCAACAGCCTGCGCGTGCGGGTCAACTGCTGGCGGAAGCTCGCCGAGGGGGTGGCCGCCTCGGTGATGGTCGGCGACCCGGTGGTGGTGTGCGGCCGCCTCTACACCCGCGACTGGACCGATGACGCGGGCAACCACCGCACCCTCTACGAGCTGGAAGCGGTCGCGGTGGGCCACGACCTGTCCCGCGGGCGGGGTCGCTTCCTGCGTAACCGGCCGACCATGTCGACCAGCACCGTGCAGGACGCCGAGGCCGAGCAGCGGGTGCACGGTGAGCCGACCGAGTCGGTACCGCAGGGCGAGGCTCCGGCCGTGCTCGACGACCGGCCGCTCGACGACGACTTCGAGCTGTCCGGGCTCGGCTTCGGCGGGTCCCGCTTTCCCGGGGTCGGCGAGCCGTTCGGCGACGAGGCGGACGACCTGGACGACGAGGAGTCGGGCGAGTTGGACGGCCCCCGCGAGGACGTCCTGACCGATCTCGCGGAGAGTGTCCTGGCCGTCCCGGTCGGCCCGGGCTCGCTGTCCGGCCCGGGCTCGCTGTCCGGCACCGGCTCGTTGTCCGGCACCGGCTCGTTGTCCGGCGCGGGCTCCTCGTCCGGCCCGTCGGGCGCTGACTCGGCGGACCCGACGGGTGCTGACGGGGAACTGGAGCCGGTGCCGGACAGTGGGCCCGCCGGTCCGCCGACCGGACGGGGCCGGCGGAGCCGGGGACGGGCGCCGCAGCCGGCGTGACCGGAGGGTCCGGGTGCGGCTGCCGGCGTGACCGGAGGGTCCGCTGGCCGGCCGTCGGACCAGATCTCGCGTGCAGGTGGTGGAACGGGGGCGGGGTGGCGGCGGCAGTGTCGCCGCCACCCCGGCGTTCGCCGCACCTTCACCCGGTCGCGCCCCATACCCCTCGACCCGGAAGGACGGGGAGGGGCGGACGGCCAAGATCGACACGAGTTCACTGGAACCGTGGTGTTCCAGGCGGTCGGATGCCGCGACATCGGGGAAGTTGAGGGAAGGAGCACCTCTGCTGGCGGGATGTGGACGGATGCTCCCGGCAGGTGGACCCACGGGTTGGCCTTCGGAGCGGGGACGCGCGGTCGGGTGGGGGAGCGGGGACGCGCGGTCGGGTGGGGGAGCGGGGGCGGGCCGCGGTGGGGAGCGCGTGCCGCTGGTCGGACCGGGCCGGCCGGGCGGCTCGGATAGGCTGGCCGGCCGGAGGTGATGGCCGGTGCGGCAGGGGATGCCAATGGCGACGACGGTGGGGCTGCTCGCCGGTTACGCGCTGGACGCGCTGCTCGGCGACCCGCGTCGCGGGCACCCGGTGGCCGGTTTCGGCCGGGCCGCCTCCGCCCTGGAACGGCGGGTCTACCGGCCGGACCGGGTTGCTGGCGCGGCCTACACCGGATTGGCCGTCGGCGGCCCGGTGCTGCTCGGCGTGGCCGCCACGATCGCCACCCGCAACCGACCGGTGGTCCGGGCGGCGCTGGTCGCCACCGCCACGTGGACCGTGCTCGGCGGTCGTACGCTGCGGCGCGAGGCCACCGTGATGGGCCGCAAGCTGCGCAAGGGCGACCTGCCCGCCGCGCGGCAGCGGCTCGGCAACCTCTGCGGCCGGGACCCGTCGGCGCTGGACGAGGCCGAACTGGCCCGCGCCACCGTCGAGTCGGTCGCCGAGAACACCTCCGACGCGGTCGTCGCCCCGCTGTTCTGGGGTGCGGTCGCCGGTCTGCCGGGTCTGCTGGGATATCGGGCGGCGAACACGCTCGACGCGATGGTGGGGCACCGGTCACCGCGCTACGCGCGGTTCGGCACCCCGGCGGCGCGCCTCGACGACCTGCTCAACCTGCTGCCCGCCCGGCTCACCGGTCTGCTCACGATCGCGGTCGCACCGGTCGCCGACGGGGACCGTGAGCGCGCCTGGCAGGTGTGGCGGCGGGACCGGGACGACCATCCCAGCCCGAACGCCGGCCAGTGCGAGGCGGCGATGGCCGGGGCGCTGGGCGTGCGGCTCGGCGGGCGCAACGTCTACTTCGGTCGGTCCGAGGTGCGCCCGTACCTCGGTGACGGCCCCCGCCCCGAGGCCCGGCACCTCCGTCGGGCGGCCCGGATCTCCGGGGCGGTCGGGCTGGCCGCGCTGGCGGTGGCCGCGACGTATCCACTGACGGTCGGCCGGCTGCTCGACGCCGCCGGCCGCCACGCCCGGGCCGCCGTGGTCCGGCGTATCGCGGGGGCAGCGGGCCCGACGCCCGACCGGGTGGGCGCACGGTGAGCGGCGGGCTACTCGTCGCCGGCACCACCTCCGACGCCGGCAAGAGCGTGCTGACCGCCGGGATCTGCCGGTGGCTGCACCGGCGGGGCGTGAAGGTGGCGCCGTTCAAGGCGCAGAACATGTCCAACAACTCGGCCGTCGTGGTCGGGCCGGACGGGCGCGGCGGGGAGATCGGCCGGGCCCAGGCGATGCAGGCGGCGGCGTGCGGGCTCGCGCCGGACCTGCGGTTCAACCCGGTGCTGCTCAAGCCGGGCAGTGACCTGTCCAGCCAGGTGGTGCTGCTCGGCGAGGCCGTCGACACGATCACCGCGGACAGCTTCCGCACGCTGCGGCCCCGGCTGGCGGAGACCGCGTACGCGGCCCTGGCCGAACTGCGGGCCGCGTACGACGTGGTGGTCTGCGAGGGGGCGGGCAGCCCGGCGGAGATCAACCTGCGGGCCGGCGACTACGTGAACATGGGACTGGCCCGGCACGCCGGCCTGCCCACCATCGTGGTCGGCGACATCGACCGGGGCGGCGTGTTCGCCTCGATGTTCGGCACCCTGGCGCTGCTGGACCCGGCCGACCAGGCGCTCGTCGCCGGCTTCGTGATCAACAAGTTCCGGGGCGACCTCGGGCTGCTCCAGCCGGGCCTGGACATGCTGGGGCAGATCACCGGCCGCCCCACGTACGGGGTGCTGCCCTGGTCGCTCGACCTGTGGCTGGACGCGGAGGACTCGCTGGCGTACGGGCGGGTGCTGGGCCGGCCGGCGGCACCACGCGGCACCGACTGGCTGGACGTGGCGGTGGTCCGGCTGCCCCGGATCAGCAACGCCACCGACGTGGAGGCGCTCGCCACCGAACCCGGCGTACGGGTCCGGCTCACCGTCGAGCCGGCCGAACTCGCCGCCGCCGACCTGGTGGTGCTGCCCGGCTCGAAGTCGACGGTGGCGGACCTGGCCTGGCTGCGGGAGAGCGGGCTGGCCGACGCCGTGCTGGCGCACGCCGCCGCCGGCAAGCCGCTGCTCGGCATCTGCGGCGGGTTCCAGATGCTGGGACGGGCGATCCACGACCCGGTGGAGAGCCGGCGGGGGAGCGTGCCGGGGCTGGGCCTGCTGCCCGTCGAGATCACCTTCGATCCGCGCAAGACGGTCCGCCAGTCGGCCGGCACGGCGGCCGGTGACGTGCCGGTACGCGGCTACGAGATCCGCCACGGGTACGTCTCGTCCGCCGCGGAGGACCTCACCCCGTTGCTGACCCGGGCCGACGGCACCGGCGAGGGCGCGGTGGTCGGGGCGGTACACGGCACCCACTGGCACGGCGCCTTCGAGTCCGACGAGTTCCGCCGGAGGTTCCTCACCGAGGCGGCCCGGCTGGCCGGGCGTACCGGGTTCCGGGTGGCCCCGGACACCGAGTTCGCCGCCGCCCGGGAGCGGTCCCTGGACCTGCTCGGCGACCTCGTCGAGGAACACCTGGACACCGACGCGCTGTGGCGTCTGGTCGAGTCCGGTCCGCCCGCCGGCCTGCCGTTCGTCCCGCCCGGCGCGCCGAGTCCGACCGGCTAGGCCCGGTCCATCCGGCCGGCCGGAGAAACGGGCCGGCCCCACGGCCAGGGAGAAGCCCGGCCGGGACAAACGGGTCGGTGCGGGGCGCCGGGGCTGTGCGACCATTCGCCGGTGATCAATCCCGCTGCCCGACGTCGGGCCGCCGTGCTTCTGCTCTCCTTCACCCTGGTCGGCTGCGCCGACCGGGCCGCGCCCGCGCAGCCGGACCCCCCGTCGGTCGCCTACCGCCAGGTGGACGATCTCTGCGCGAAGCTTGACCACGGTTGGTTGACCGAGCGCGTCGGGCAGCCGGTCCGGATCAGGTACTTCCCGGAGTACCAGCGGAACGGCACGAACCGGAAGTGCGTCGTCGCCGCGGGCGTGCCGGACAACATCCGGCTCTACTCGGTGGACGTCCACACGTCGGTGGACCGGCCCACCGACCAGCCGTCGGAGCCCGCTCCCACCGGGAGCGCGGCGCGCCGCTGGCGCGACGTGCCGGAGTTGGGAGAGGGTGCGAGCATCCTGCTCGGCTCCCCGTTTCGCCGGGACGGCGCACCGGACGAGGGATTACCGGCCGAGTCCCGACTCGACACGCTCACGGTCGACCGGGGCACCGCCACCGTCGGCCTCATGCTCAAGTCCTTCGACGAGTCGGTGCCGGACGACGAGGCGGTCCGGTCGGTCCTGGTGGCGTACGCGACCGAGGTCCTGCAGCTGATGCAGGGCTGACCCGGGCCTCAGGGGCGGACGTCGGCGGGGCGGTCGGACATCGGTAGGCCGGCCGCCCGCCACGCCTCCACGCCGCCGATGACGTCGGTGGCCCGGTGCAGGCCCAGCGCGCGGAGACTGGCCACCGCCAGGCTGGAGCTGTAGCCCTGGCGGCACACCACGACGACCTCCATGTCGTACCCGGTCGCCTCCGGGATCCGCCACGCGCTCGCCGGGTCCAGCCGCCACTCCAGGACCGTCCGGTCCACGACGATCGCGCCGGGCAGGTCGCCCTGCTCGCGACGCTGCGCGTCGGTGCGGGTGTCGATCAGCAACGCACCGGCACGGACCGCCTCGACGGTCTGCTCCGGAGTCAGCCGGCGAACCCCGGCTCGGGCCTGCTCCAACAGGGCGTCGACGCCCGGACTCATCACGCTGTGGGACACGCTTGAGATCCTGCCCGGCCCGGCACTCGCCGCGCGACGGGAACGCCCGCTCCCGCCCGAACGGGCGACGCCGCGCCGTCGAGGGACGGGCCCGCCGGTTACCGTCGGCGGCGTGACGGTCGCGGTCCTCCAGGCGTACGCCCAGCTCGCGCGCCGGGTGTGCGCCCGGCCCGCGCGGTTGGGGCGGACCCGGCTGGTGGCGGTGGACGGGCCGAGCGGCGCGGGCAAGAGCGTGTTCGCGGCGCGGCTCGCGGACGCCGTCGCGGCGCTGCCCAACGGTGCGCCACCGGCGGTGGTGCACACCGACGACCTGCTCGACGGGTGGGACGACCAGCTCACCTTCTGGGCGCGACTGGAGGAGCAGGTGCTCGGACCGCTGCGGGCCGGGCGGCCGGGGTCCTACCACCGGTACAGCTGGGTGCGGCACCACTTCCTGCCCCGACCGGTCCCGGTGCCGGTGACGCCGGTGCTGATCGTGGAGGGGGTGAGCGCGGCACGGGCGGCGGCGGGCCCGGACCTGAGCCTGGCGGTCTTCGTCACCGCGCCGGCCGCGCTGCGACTCGACCGGGCGGTCCGGCGGGACGGCCCCGGGATCCTGCCGGACCTGCGGCGCTGGCACGACGGCGAGCGGGCCCACTTCGCGGCGGACGGCACCGAGGCGCGGGCGGACCTGGTGGTGGACGGGGCGCCGACGCTGCCGCACGACGCCGCCCGCTACCACGTGTGCCTGCGGGGGACAGCACAGCGAGCGGACGGTGCCGGTAAGGCCGTCATACGATGCCGGTCATGACCACACCGATCATGTCCGAGTCCGACCTGCGGGCCGCCGTCGAGCGGGAGATGCCCGGCGTCCGTGCCGACCTGGAACGCCTCGTCCGCATCCCCGGCATCGCGTTCGACGGCTTCGACCACTCGCACGTGGAGCGCTCCGCCGAGGCGGTCGCCGAGTTGCTGCGCGGCTGCGGCCTCGACGTCGAGATCGTGCGCTCCGGCGGCCAGCCGGCGGTGATCGGGAAGAAGGCCGCGCCGGCGGGCGCGCCGACCGTGCTGCTCTACGCCCACCACGACGTCCAGCCGGTCGGCGACCGGGCGCTGTGGGAGTCGGACCCGTTCGAACCGGTCGAGCGGGACGGCCGGCTCTACGCCCGGGGTGCCGCCGACGACAAGGCCGGCATCATGGCGCACGTGGCCGCGCTGCGGGCGTTCGGTGACGCGCTCCCGGTCGGCGTGGTGCTGTTCATCGAGGGGGAGGAGGAGTTCGGCTCCGACTCCCTGGAGCGGCTTCTCGACGAGCACCGGGACGAGATCGCCTCGGACGTCATCGTGATCGCCGACTCCGGCAACTGGGACATCGGCGTACCGGCGCTGACCACCTCGCTGCGCGGCATCGTCAACTGCTTCGTCGAGATCCGTACCCTCGACCACGCCGTGCACAGCGGCATGTTCGGCGGCGCGGTGCCGGACGCGCTCACCGCCCTGGTGCGGCTGCTCGCCACCCTGCACGACGACGCGGGTGACGTGGCGGTGGACGGCCTGGTCGCCAAGGAGGGCGCGAGCGTCGACTACCCGGAGGACCGGATCCGGGTCGAGGCCGGGCTGGCCGAGGGCGTGGGTTTCATCGGCACCGGCCGGATCACCGACCGGATCTGGACGAAGCCGGCGGTCGCCGTTCTCGGCATCGACGCCCCGGCCACCGGCGAGGCGCCGAACGCCCTGGTCCCGACCGCGAAGGCGAAGCTGAGCGTACGGCTCGCGCCGGGCGACGACCCCAAGCGGGCGTACGCGGCGGTGCGGGACCACCTGGCGAAGCACGCGCCGTGGGGCGCGCAGGTGACGGTGACCCTGGAGCACGACGGCGACCCGTGCGTCATCGACGCGTCCGGCCCGATGTTCGACGCCGCCCGCTCGGCCTTCCGCGCGGCCTGGGACGGCACCGAGCCGGTGGACGTCGGCATCGGCGGCTCGATCCCGTTCATCGCCACCTTCCAGGAGATGTTCCCGCAGGCCGCGATCCTGGTGACCGGGGTGGAGGACCCGCACGCGCGGGCGCACGGCCCGAACGAGAGCCTGCACCTGGGCGAGTTCGCCCGGGTGTGCCTCGCCGAGGCGTTGTTGCTGGCCAACGTGGCCCGGACGGGTACGAACCGGCGGTAGGTGTCGGAACCATAACTTCCCGGTTCATCTGGGAGTTTGCGGTGTGTCGGGCGAGGGGCTGTTATAGCCTTTCGAACATGAGTACGAACGAGGTCATCGCCCGGCTGGAAGCCGCCGTCAGCGCTCTGGGAGACGTCGACGTCTCCGCGTGGCCCGAGGACACGCTGAAGGAACAGCTCGGTGAGCTGTCCGCGGCCCTGGTCGCGCTGGACACTCTGCTGTCCCGGGTCGCCGACGAGGTCCGCGCCCGGGGCCTGCGCATCGAGGAACCCGTACCGGTCTGACCGGCCCCGGCCCACGCCGGGGCCGGTCGTCGTTTGCCGGTGCCACCGCCGGCCCAGGTGCGCGGCGCGACCGCACGCCCGGTTGTGTGCGTGGCAGTGCAGGCACAGGACGTGATCGGTGCCCGTGCGGGCCGGTCGGACGAGCGCGGAGCGGCCGGGCCCGCACCGCGCCGGTGACCGGCCGACCGGGCGGACGAGCCGGTCCGCCGCGCGGCGAGGGGCGACCCGGGCACGGCAATGCCCGGGTGGTGTCGGGGGTGGCTGGCAGGATGGGCCCGTGCGGTTCCTGGACCTGTCAGCCACCTCCGCCGCCGTCGGCGCCACCAGCGGCCGGCGCGCCAAGGTGGAGCTGCTCGCCGACGCCCTGCGCCGGCTGGCGCCGGACGAGGTCGCGCCCGGCTCGGGCTACCTCGCCGGTGAGCTGCGCCAGCGGCAGACTGGGGTGGGCTGGGCGAGCCTGCGCGACCTGCCCCCGCCGGCCGACACGCCCACGCTGACCGTGGCCGCGGTGGACGCGGCGATCGAGGAGATCGCCGGTGTGCGGGGTGCCGGCTCGCAGGCCCGACGGCGGGCGCTGCTGCACGCGCTCTACGGCGCGGCGACCGCCGAGGAGCAGCGGCTGCTGACCGCGCTGTTCAGCGGGGAGCTGCGGCAGGGGGCCCAGGCGGGGCTGCTCGCCGACGCCGTGGCGCGGGCCGCCGAGGTGCCGGCTGCCGTCGTACGCCGGGCGCTCCTGCTCGCCGGCGACCTGCGGGCGGTCGCGGTGGCCGCGCTCGACGGCGGCGCGGCGGCGCTGGCCGCGTTCGGCCTCCAGGTGGGTCGGCCGTTGGCGCCGATGCTGGCGCAGAGCGCGCCCTCGGTGGACGAGGCGCTGGCCGCCACCGGCACGCCGGCCGTGGTCGACGTGAAACTCGACGGCATCCGGATCCAGGTGCACCGCTCCGGCGCGGACATCGCCGTGTTCACCCGCAGCCTGGACGACATCACCGCCCGGGTGCCCGAGGTGGTGGCCGCGGTGCGGGCCCTGCCGGCCCGTGAACTTGTGCTCGACGGGGAGGCGATCGGGCTGGACGCGACCGGTCGGCCGCTGCCCTTCCAGCAGACGTCCAGCCGGGCCGCCCGGCGCACCACGCCCAGCACCACCGGCGGCGCCACGGTCGCCCCGGCGGTGCGGGCCGCCGCCGAGACGACCGGCGCGACGGTGCTCACGCCGTACTTCTTCGACCTGCTGCACCTCGACGGCGACGACCTGATCGACCGGCCCGGCCGCGAGCGGTGGGCGGCGCTGGGCGGCGCGGTCGACGCGTCGATGCTGGTCGGCCGGATCGAGGTGGACGACCCGGAGCGGGCCGGCGCGGCCTTCGCGGCGGCGATCGACGCCGGGCAGGAGGGTGTGGTGGTGAAGGCACCCGACGCGCCCTACGACGCGGGCCGGCGCGGTGCCGCGTGGGTGAAGGTCAAGCCCCGGCACACCCTCGACCTGGTGGTGCTCGCCGTGGAGTGGGGCAGCGGGCGCCGGCAGGGCTGGCTCTCCAACCTGCACCTGGGGGCCCGCGACCCGCGCACCGGTGACTTCGTCATGCTCGGCAAGACGTTCAAGGGGCTCACCGACGAGCTGCTGCGCTGGCAGACCGAGCGGTTCCTCGGCCTCGCCGTCGAGCGCGGCGACTGGGTGGTCCGGGTCCGCCCGGAGCAGGTGGTCGAGATCGCCTTCGACGGGGTGCAGACCAGCTCCCGTTACCCGGGCGGGATGGCGCTGCGCTTCGCCCGGGTGGTGCGCTACCGCGACGACAAGTCCGCCGCCGAGGCCGACACGATCGACGCCGTCCGCGCCATCCACGCCGGCCGGCCCACCGGCTGAGTGACCGCGCCGGTCAGGCCGGGCCGGGGGTGGCCGGCTCGGCTGCCCGGTCGGCGGATGCTTCCCCGAGCGCGCCGGAGCGGCGGCGGGCCTCCCGGCGGGCGGCCCAGCCGTAGCCGAACAGCGACATCACCGCGAAGATCCACCACTGCACGACGTAGCCGAGGTTCTGCCAGTTGTTGGCGTGCCCGACCGGCACGGCGACGAACGCCGGGTCCGCCGTCGGGGTCTGCTCGTCCAGGAGCAGGTAACCGCCGTGCACCGGGTAGGGCAGCTCCCGCGCCAGCCGGGGCAGGTCGATGCGGCGGCTCTCCAGCCGGCCGTCGCGCCGGGTCACCGCGCCCGCGCCCTCCTCGCCGGTGCGCACCCGACCGGCCACCGTCACCTCGCCGGAGGGGGTGGCCGGCACCGCCGGCTGGGCGGTGGCGTCGCCGCCCGGCGCCGGCGGGATCCAGCCCCGGTTCACCAGGACGGCCGTGCCGTCGGCGAGCACCAGCGGGGTGAGCACCTCGAAGCCGACCCGGCGTTCCACCGAACGGCCCCGGACCAGGATCACGTTGGAGGCGTCGTAGCGGCCGGTGGCGGTGGCCTTGGTCCAGGTCTTCTCCTCGGCCGGCGCCGGCCCGAGGCTGCCCGGTCCGCCGGGTGGCGTTGCCAGCGCGTCGCGCAGCGGCACCGGGGCCATCCGCTGGCCCGCGTCGATCCGCTCGTTGATCTCCGTACGACCGTGGTAGCGGTCCAGCTGCCAGTTGCCGAGCAGCACCATCACCACCGCGGCGACCAGGGTCAGCGCGAGAATTCCCAGCCAGCGCGGGGTCAGCAGGAACCGGTACACGACGACGAGGTTACCCCGACGACCCGGGCCGCCTTCCGGGACGACCCCGGTCCGGTACGCCCCGGTCGGACGGGTGTCGTCCCCGCATCGACGATCTTCCTGTCCGGCGCCCTCCGCCGTCGGGCCGGTCCGCTATCGTCACGCGGGCGGACCGTCCCAGGTCCGCCCGCCTAGCTACCACCGCCTGCGAGGAGTCGAGGATGACCGTCGTGCCCCGCCTGGTGCTCAGCGCGCCGTCCTCCGGGCACGGCACGAACGCGTTGGCGATCGGGCTGCTCGCCGCCGTCGCCGACCGGGGGCTCGACGTCGCCGGCTTCAAGGTCGGTCCGGACCAGGTCGACGCCGGCTACCTCGGGCTGGCCGCCGGCCGCCCCGGTCGCACGATCGACCCGCGGCTGACCGGCGCCGACCGGGTCGTCCCGCTGTTCGCCCACGGTGCCGAGGGCGTGGGGCTCGCCGTGGTCCAGGGAAGCATGGGGCTCTACGACTCGCTCGCCGGCCGCCCGGAGACCGAGTCCACGGCCGCGGTCGCCACCGCGCTGCGCAGCCCCGTCGTGATGGTGGTCGACGTCGGTGCCATGGGGCAGTCGGTGGCCGCCCTGGTGCACGGGTTCCGCGCCTACGACGAGCAGCTCTGGCTCGGTGGGGTGATCCTCAACCGGGTGGCGTCCACCCGGCACGAGGCGTTGCTGCGCGAGGCGCTCGACGACATCGGCATCCCGGTCTACGGCGCGTTGCGCCGCCAGGACCTGCCGCCGGTGCTGCCGGCCCGCCGGCACGGGCTGGTGCCGGTACTCGGCGGCACCGGCGAGGCGGGCCGGGCGGTCCGCCGGCTCGGCGAGGCGGTGGCCGCGACGGTGGACCTGGAGCGGCTGCTCGGGCTGGCCCGTTCCGCGCCGCCGCTGCCCGCGTCCGGGTGGTCGCCGGAGGCCGAGGTGACCGCCGCCGGGGGTCCGTTCGCCGGTGACCGGCCGCTGGTGGCGATCGCCGGCGGCGCGGGCGGCAACTACAGCCACGTGGAGACGACCGAGCTGCTGCGCGCCGCCGGGGCCGAGGTCGTCACCGTCGACCCGCTGCACGACGAGGCGCTGCCCGCCGGGACACGGGCGCTGGTGGTCGGCGGCGGCCTGCCCGAGTCCTACGCGGAGCAGCTCTCCGCCAACCGCCGGCTCTGCATCGCGGTCGCCGAGCTGGCCCGCACCGGCCGGCCGGTGATCGCCGAGGGCGCCGGCCTGCTCTGGCTGGCCCGGGATCTGGACGGGCTGCCCATGTGCGGTGTGCTGGACGCGGTCGGCGCCAGCCGGGACGGCCTGGTCGTCGGCTACCGCACCGCCACCGCCCAGACCGACAGCGTGGTCGCGGCGACCGGCGCGGTGGTCACCGGGCACAAGGAGCACCGGGCGGTGCTGTCACCGCGCGCCGGGCAGCGGGCGGCGTGGAGCTGGGACGGCGGCACGCCGGAGGGCTTCGTGTGGCGGGGCGTGCACGCCTCGCAGCTGGTGCCGCACTGGGCCGCCCACCCCGGGGTGGCCGTGCGGCTGGTCGAGGCGGCGGCGCGGGCGATGGTCGAACCGGTGGCGGCGCCGCGGCCCGGCGGGGTTCCGGCGTGATCGGTCAGGTGGCGGTCCGCCGGTTTCCGGCGCTGACCGTCTCGACACCGCGTACCGAGGTCCGGCCGCTGGTGGCGGCGGACGCGAAGGCGGCCGACGAGATCTTCGCCGACCGGCAGACGCAACGGTGGCTCCCGGTGGCCGACGAGAGTGGCCAGATCGACGGTCTCGCCTGGTGCACCGACCTGGCCCGGCAGCGCCGCGACAGCGGCGACGGCGACCACTACGCGGTGCTGCGCCGGGAGGACGACCGGGTGGTCGGCTGCCTGTGGACCCGGCGCACCGACTGGGGCGCCCGGTGCACCGAGGTGTCGTACGCGATGGCGCCGCACGCCCGGGGCTTCGGCCTGGCCGCCGAGGCGGTCGACGCGCTGGCCATCGCGCTGATCCTGGAGCACGGGTTGCAGCGCGTCGAGCTGCGGGTGGCCCCTGGCAACGTGGCTTCCCGGCGGGTGGCCGAGAAGGCCGGCTTCAGCTACGAGGGGCTGCTGCGCAACGCCGGTTACGTCCGTGGTGCCCGGGTGGACCTGGAACTGTGGTCCCTGGTCGCCGCCGACCTGCGCTGAGCCCGGTCAGCCCCCGACCATGGCGTCCGAGGGCGGGGTGAACTGGCGGGTGGGCTGTCCCTTCAGGGCGTCGCGCAGGGTCTGCGAGACGGCCTTGATCGGGATCTGGGACTGGCCGTCGCCGACGGCGTTGAACGGGTTGTCCGGGTCGGAGATGAAGCTGGCCGCCGCCAGTTCCGGGGTGTAGCCGACGAACCAGGCCGACCGGGTGCTGTCCGTGGTGCCGGTCTTGCCGGCGACCGGCCGGCCCACCGTTCCGCGTACGCTGTCCGCCGTCGACCAGCCGCCGCAGCTTCCCCGGGCCGGGGTGTCCCCGGTCGGGCAGCGGGCGGCGTCGGTGGCCGCCCGGGCGGCGTCGGCGTTGACGACCTGCCGGCAGCGGGGCTTGGCGACCTCGCGTTCGATGCCGGAGGCGGTCCGGTACATGGCCGGCGTGCCGTCCCGGTTGTAGATCCCCTGCACCGGGATGGCCTCGCAGTACCGGCCGTCGGCGGCGATGGCGGCGTACGCGTTGGCCATCTCCAGCGGGGTGGCGTCGGAGACGCCCAGGGTGAACGCGCCCCACTTCTTGGCCTTCGCCGGCGACGCCTGGTCCTTGTCCACGTCGGTGCGCCAGCGCAGCCCGAGCTGCTCGGCGAGGTGGACCCCCTTGTCCGCGCCGATCTGTTCCTCCAGCCACACCCAGTACGTGTTGACCGACTTGCCGAACGCGGACCACATGGTCTGCCGGCCGGTCATCGCCCCGCTGGCGTTGGACGGCGCCCAGCCGTCGAAGACGTCGGACTTGTAGCGGTACGGGGCGTTGAACTCGGTGGACAGCGGCATGCCGGCGTCGAGCGCGGCCAGCATGGGGAACATCTTGAAGGTCGACCCGGCCTGGTAGCCGGGCAGCGTGCCGCCGCCGAGCAGCGGTGCCACCGTGTTCGGGTAGTTGGCCTTGATCTTCGGTCCGGCCTCCGGGTTGGAACTCGGTCCGTTCTCGCTGAGGTCCAGGGAGTAGGTCCGGTTCACCGCCATCGCCTTGACCCGCCCGGTGCCCGGCTCGGAGACCACGATGCCGTTGGCGAACGGGCTGCCCGTGTTCTCCTTGGTGCCGACGTTCTTCTCGGCGGCCTCCTGGACCTTCGGGTCCAGGCTCAGCACGATCCGGTAGCCGCCCCGGCGCAGCTTGTCCAACCGCTCCAGCCGGTTCTCCCCGAAAGCCGGCTGGGCGCTCCACCAGTTCTTGACGTAGTCACAGACGAAGCCCCAGCTGTTCCACTTCTCCGGCACCGAGGCGCAGTCGTTGGACGGGTAGCTGAGCTTGAGCCGGATCGGTTGGCCCTTCGCCGCCGCGGTCGCGTCGGGGGAGAGGTAGCCGAGCCGGGTCATGTTGTCCAGCACGTAGTTGCGCCGGGCGGTGGCGTCCTTCTGGTCGGAGCTCGCCGGGTCGTACTCGGAGGGGGACTTGACCAGCCCGGCCAGGGTGGCCGCCTCGACCGGGGTGAGGTCCTTGGGCGTCTTGGAGAAGAAGATCTCGCTGGCCGCGTAGATGCCGTACGCGCGGTGCCCGAAGTACGCGGAGTTGAGGTAGCGCTCCAGGATCTGCTCCTTGCTCAACTCCTTCTCCAGGTCGAGCGCCATCCGCATCTCCCGGACCTTGCGCACGCTGGTCTGCTGGGTGGCCTCCTGCACCTCCTTCGGCGTCGTGGCGCTGTCCCGCAGGGCCATCCGGACGTACTGCATGGTGAGCGTGGACGCGCCCTGGGAGACCCCGCTGGAGCGGGCGTTGGCGACGAAGGCCCGGGCGACACCCTTCGGGTCGACGCCCCGGTGCTGGTAGAAGCGGTTGTCCTCGGCGGCCACGATCGCCTGCTGGATGTTCGGCGACATGTCCGACAGCTTCGTGTACTGCCGGTACTCCTCGTAGAACATGGTCAGCACCGTCCGCCCGTCCGGCGCGTACAGGTATGACGTCTCGGCGGGCAGGGCGGTGGCCAGGATCTTGGTTTTGTGTTCCAGCGCGTGCGCGGTGAACTTGGCGCCGAGGCCGGTGGCGGCGGCCACCGGGTACGCCACGGCGGCTACCACGATGCCGGCGATCAGCCCGGCGCGGAGGAGGGGAACGAGACGACCAGCGGACGCGAGGGATCGATTACTCACCCCGTCAAGTTATGACATTTCCGATTCATACCAGAGAAATATTCATGAACACCGAGGGCGGTGACGTGCCCCACGCCGGGATCCGCTGTCCCGCGCGCCGCCTTCCCGGCAGGATCGCGGGCATGCGTGGTCAGACAGCCGCCGTCGAACCGGATCTCACCCATCACGGTGACGCCGAAGTGGGTGACGGGCTGGTCGACCTCGCGGTCAACGTCCGCCGCGCCCCGATGCCGGACTGGCTCGCCGACCCGGTCACCGCCGCGCTGGGTGACCTGGCCGGGTACCCCGACCCGCGCCCGGCGCGGGCCGCCGTCGCCGGCCGGCACCGCCGCCCACCGGCCGAGGTGCTACTCACCGCCGGTGCGGCCGAGGCTTTCGTGCTCGTCGCCCAGGCGCTGCGCGGCGTCCGCCGGCCGGTCGTGGTGCATCCGCAGTTCACCGAGCCGGAGGCGGCCCTGCGGGCGGCCGGACATCAGGTCGAGCGGGTGCTGCTGAACCCCGTCGACGGGTTCCGGCTCGACCCGGGCCAGGTGCCCGAGGACGCCGACCTGGTCATGGTCGGCAATCCCACCAACCCCACCTCGGTGCTGCACCCCGCGCGGACCCTGGCCGCCCTGGCCCGC
The DNA here is from genome assembly GCF_003626595.1 of Micromonospora endolithica. Classification (GTDB taxonomy): domain Bacteria; phylum Actinomycetota; class Actinomycetes; order Mycobacteriales; family Micromonosporaceae; genus Micromonospora; species Micromonospora endolithica. The sequence continues at coordinate 199,188 of NZ_RBAK01000010.1, forward strand.
CCCGGCCGGGTCCTCGTGGTCGACGAGGCGTTCGCCGACACCACGATCGCCCCCGGCGTACCCGGCGAGCCCGAGTCGCTGGCCTCCCGGCGGGACCTGCCCGGACTGCTGGTGGTCCGCAGCCTCACCAAGACCTGGGGGCTGGCCGGGCTGCGCGTCGGCTACCTGCTCGGCGAGCCCGCGCTGCTGGAGCGGCTGGCCGCCGTCCAGCCGCTCTGGGCGGTGTCCACGCCGGCCCTGGCGGCCGCCGCCGCCTGCGCCGCGTCCGTGGCGGTCGAGGCCGAGCGCGCCATCGCCGCCCGCCTCGCCGCCGACCGGGACCACCTGGTCGCGCGCCTGTCGGCCCTTCCCGGCGTACGCGTCGCCGGGGAGCCGGCCAGCGCGTTCGTGCTGATCCACCGGCCGGGCGCCGACCGGGTACGCGTCGCCCTGCGCGAGCGCGGCTGGGCGGTGCGCCGGGGGGACACCTTCCCCGGGCTGGGGCCGGACTGGCTGCGGATCGCGGTACGCGACCCGGCCACCACCGACGCGTTCACCGACATACTGGCGGAGATCCTGGAGGCATGATGCTGGAGCGCACGATCGCGGCGATCGGGCCACTCGACGTCGCGGCGATGACCGCCGCCGGTGACCTGCACCGCCGGTTGACCAAACCCGCCGGGTCGCTCGGTGCCCTGGAGGACCTCTCGGTACGCCTCGCCGGCCTGGCCGGGACCTGCCCGCCGCCGCTGCCGGAGCCGGCGGCGGTGGCGATCTTCGCCGGCGACCACGGGGTGCACGCCCAGGCGGTGACCCCGTGGCCGCAGGAGGTCACCGCCCAGATGATCGCCAACTTCCTGGCCGGTGGGGCGGTCGTCAACGCGTTCGCCCGGCAGGCCGGCGCGTCGGTCACCGTGGTCGACGTCGGCGTCGGCACGCCGCTGCCGACGACCCCGGGCGAGCCCGGCCCGGCGACCCTCGGCGCGCCCCGGCTGGTCACCGCGAACGTCCGGCCCGGCACCCGGGACCTGGCGGTGACCGCCGCGCTGACCCGCGACGAGACCCGCGCGGCGGTGGAGACCGGCATCCGGATCGCCGACGAGCTGATCGACGGTGGGGCGGGCATCCTGCTCACCGGCGACATGGGCATCGGCAACACCACTCCGGCCGCCGCGCTGATCGCCGCGTTCACCGGCGCCGATCCGGCGGAGACGACCGGCCGGGGCACCGGGGTGGACGACGCCACGTACGCCCGGAAGGTGGCCGTGGTGCGCGACGCCCTGCGCCGGCACGCGCCCGACCCGGCCGACCCCCTCGGGGTGCTCGCCGCGGTCGGCGGCCTGGAGCACGCGGCGCTGGCCGGCCTCATCCTCGGCGCGGCCGCCCGGCGCGTCCCGGTGCTGTTGGACGGGGTGATCGCGGTGTCCGCCGCGCTGGCCGCCGCCGCCCTCGCGCCGGACGCCACCGGCGCGATGGTCGCCGGACACCGCTCGGCGGAGCCCGGCGCGACGGTCGCGCTGCACCGGCTGGGCCTGGAACCCCTGATCGATCTCGGGCTGCGCCTCGGCGAGGGCACCGGCGCCCTGCTCGCCCTGCCGGTCGTCACCGGCGCGGTCCGGGTGCTGCACGAGGTCGCCACCTTCGACTCGGCCGGGGTCAGCGAGAAGTGAGCGCCAACCCGTACCCCCTGGGACTGCGGCTGGCCGGCCGGCGGGTGGTCGTGGTGGGCGGGGGAGCGGTCGCCACCCGGCGGGTGCCGGCACTGCTCGACGCCGGCGCGGACGTCTTCCTGGTCGCTCCGGAGCTGACCCCGGCGCTGCGGGCGCACGTCGACGCGGGCCGCCTGCACTGGGCGGAACGCCGCTTCGCCCCCGACGACCTGGACGGCGCCTGGCTGGTCCAGGTCGCCGTGGACGACCCGGTCGCCGCCGCGTCGGTCAGCGCGGTCGCCGCCGAGCGGCGGATCTTCTGTGTGCGTGCCGACGACCGCGCCGCCGCGACCGCCTGGACGCCCGCGGTGACCCGCCACGGTCCGGTCACCGTGGCGGTCCTCGGCGGCGGCGACCCGCACCGTGCGATGGCCGTCCGCGACGCGATCCGCGGTCTCCTGCGTGCCCGGAAGGACCCGGTGTCGACCGTGGCGGGGAGCGCCGGTGGCCGGGTCGCCCTCGTGGGGGCGGGGCCCGGCGACCCGGAGCTGATCACCGTGCGGGGGTGGCGGCTGCTCACCGAGGCGGACGTGGTGGTCGCCGACCGGCTCGTGCCCGGGCTGCTCCTGGACGAGCTGCGGCCCGGCGTCGAGCTGGTCGACGCCTCCAAGATCCCCTATGGCCCGTCCCGGGCGCAGGAGGAGATCAACCGGATCATCGTCGACCGGGCGGCGGCGGGCCGGGTGGTGGTCCGGCTCAAGGGCGGGGACCCGTACGTCTTCGGCCGGGGTGGCGAGGAACTGCTGGCCTGCGCGGAGGCCGGCGTGCCGGTGACCGTGGTCCCGGGTGTGACAAGTTCGATCGCGGCCCCGGCGGCGGCCGGGATCCCGGTCACCCACCGGGCGGTGGCGCACGAGTTCACCGTGGTGTCCGGGCATCTCGCGCCGGACGCGCCGGCCTCGCTGGTTCGCTGGGACGCGCTGGCCGCCCTGCGCGGCACCCTGGTGGTCCTGATGGGCCTGAAGAACCTGGCCGCCATCGCGGCGACGCTGATCGCGCACGGCCGGCCGGCCGACACGCCCGCGGCCGTCGTGCAGGAGGCGACGACCGACGGGCAGCAGGTGCTCCGGTCCACGCTGGGGGCGGTGGCCGACGACGTCGTGGCGTCCGGGTTGCGCCCGCCGGCCGTCGTGGTGGTCGGCGACGTGGTCCACGCGCTCGACATCAGTGAAGTCCGGCCATCCCACCCCGTGTGACACCCCGACTTCTCTGAAGGCGAGTCGATCGAGGACCCGACGACGACGGCCCGGGACAACGGTCCCGGGCCGTCGCGCGTACCGCTCAGGTCACTGCTTGAGCATGTTGTCCAGCAACAGGGCGCAGCGGATCAGACCGAGATGGCTGTACGCCTGCGGGTGGTTGCCCAGGCCGCGCTCGGCGAGCGGGTCGTACTGCTCGGGGAGCAGGCCGGTCGGTCCCGCGGTGAGGATCATCTGCGCGAACAGTTCCTCGGCGTCGGTGCGGCGGCCGGTGCGCAGGTACGCCTCGATCAGCCACGCCGTGCAGATGTGGAAGCCGCCCTCACGACCGGGCAGGCCGTCGTCCCAGTGGTAGCGGTAGACGACCGGGCCGCTGCGCAGGTCCGCCTCGATCTTGAGGACGGTGGACAGGAAGCGCGGGTCGTCACCCGGGAGCAGCCCGGACAGGCCGATCCAGAGCGACGAGGCGTCCATCTCCTCGTCGCCGTACGCGACGCTGTACGCCTCGGCGTGCTCGTGCCAGCCGTACTCCAGCACGTTCGCGCCGATCCGGTCGCGCAGCTCCACCCACTCCGGCCGGTCCTCGCCGCCGTGCTGGCGGACGACGTGCAGCGCCCGGTCCACGGTCATCCAACACATGACCTTGGAGAAGATGTGGTGCCGCGGGGGGAGGCGCGCCTCCCAGATGCCGTGGTCGGGCTCGTGCCAGCGGCGGCGTACCGCCTCGACCATGTTGTCCAGGACCCGCCACTCGTCGTCGCGGACCGAGCCCCGCGCGTCGGCGACGGCGGCGATCAGGTCGGCGATCGGACCGAAGACGTCGAGCTGGAGCTGGTGGTTGGCGAGGTTGCCGACCCGCACCGGGCGGGAGCCGGCGTAGCCGGGCAGCGTGTCGATGACCGCCTCGGCGCCCAGCTCGAACCCGTCGACGGTGTAGAGCGGGTGCAGCCGCTCGGGGTGGCCGCCGGTGCGCTCCACGCAGCCGTCCACCCAGCGCAGGAACGCCTCGGCCTCCTCGGTGGACCCGAGGTCCACCAGCGCCCGCGCGGTCATCGCCGCGTCGCGAAGCCAGCAGTATCGGTAGTCCCAGTTGCGGACGCCACCCAGTTCCTCCGGCAACGAGGTGGTCGCCGCGGCGAGGATCGAGCCGGTCGCCTCGTGGCACAGCCCGCGCAGGGTCAGCGCGCTGCGGGCGACCAGGTCGCGGGCGGTGCCGGGCAGCCGAAGCGAGGCCACCCAGTCCTTCCACGGCTGCTCGGCCGCGGCCTGCCGTTCGTGGATCGGCAGCCGGTGGTGTTCCAGACTGTGGGTGCCGAAGCGCAGTTCCAGGACGACCTGTCCGCCGGCGGCGGACAGGTCGACGACCGCCTTGGCGGTCTCGTAGCCGCCGTCGTTGCCGACCTCCCACTCGACGCCGGGGGAGTAGAGCGCGACCGGTTCGTTCGAGCCGAGCACCAGCAGGCCGTCGCCGATCGGCTGGAGCTGCACCGCCACCTGTCCGAACTCGGGTCGGGGCGCGAACTCCACCCGGGCCCGGCCGGAACCGGTGAGCACCCGGACCAGGGTCGAGTCCCCGGTGATCACGGCCGGGCCGTCCGGGGTGGTCTCCCGGGCCGGCTTGTCCAGCCAGTCGGTCACGGTGAGACCGGACCAGCGGGTCTCCACGGTCATCGTGCCGGAACGGTAACGCTGGCCGAGCGGGATGCCGCCGCGCTCGGGGGAGACGCTGAAGTGCCCGGCGGGGCTGCCACCGACCAGGTCGGCGAAGATCGCCGCCGAGTCCGGCTTGGGGTGGCAGAGCCAGGTCACCTTGGCCTCGGGCGTGAGCAGCGCCATCGTCCGGCCGTTGGCGATCATCGAGTGCCGCTCGATGGGCACCGCGCGCTCGCCGAAGAGCCAGTGCCGGCGGGTCTCCAGCAGCAGGCCGAGGGCGCGGGCGGCCTCGATCGGCTCGGCGACCCGGTAGCCGGCCTTCGTGTCGCCCGGTCCGATCTTGATGCCGACGTCCGGGCCGTGCAGGTTGCCGAAGGCGTTCTCGTCGGTGACGTCGTCGCCGATGAACAGCACCCCGCTGGCCGACAGCTGGGTGCGGAGCTGGTCGACCGCGGTGCCCTTGTGGGTGGCCACCACGGACAGCTCGATGACCTCCTTGCCCTGGGTGACGGTAACGTCGTCCCAGGTGGCGGGGCCGCTGCGGACCGCCTCGATGGCGGCGGCGGCGACCTGCGGGTCGACTCCGCGGGTGTGCACCGCGACGCTGGCCGGCTTGCGCTCCAGGCGTACGCCGGGGTGCGCGGCGGCGATCTCCCGCAGCGCGTCGCGCAGCCGGGTGCGTACCGCGATCAGCTCGGGGCTGAGCCGCTCGACGAAGCCGATGTCGAACTCGGAGCCGTGGCTGCCGACGAGGTGGACCTCGCTGGGCAGCCGGGAGAGTGCGGCCAGGTCGCGCAGCGCCCGCCCGGAGACCACCGCCACGGTGGTCTGCGGCAGCGCGGCCAGGGCGCGCACCGCGGCCACCGACTCGGGCAGCGGTACGGCCTTGCTCGGGTCCTCCACGATCGGCGCGAGCGTGCCGTCGTAGTCACAGGCGATCAGGAGCTGTGGCACCCGGGCGATGCGGCCGATGGCGGAGCGCAGCTCCGGGTCCATCGTGCCGGCGGCCGGTACGACGATGTCGGTGGGGGCGTTCACTCGTCCTCCGCGTCGGGCACACCCAGCTCGGTGAGGAAGGACTTCGCCCAGTGACCCACATCGTGGGTGCGAAGATGGCGTTGCATTGTCCGCATGCGGCGGCGGGCCTCCGGCTTCTCCACGTGCACGGCCCTCAGCAGGGCGTCCTTGACCGCGTCAGGGTCGTGCGGGTTGCACAGGAACGCCTGGCGCAGCTCGGTCGCGGCGCCGGCGAACTCACTGAGCACGAGTGCACCACCCTGGTCGGCGCGGGATGCGACGTACTCCTTGGCCACGAGGTTCATGCCGTCTCGCAGCGGGGTCACCATCATCACGTCGGCAGCGGCGTACATCGCGGCCAGCTCAGTGCGACTGTACGACTGATGCAGATAATGCACCGCCGGCACGCCGACCCTGCCGAATTCACCATTAATCCGACCAACCTCGCGCTCCACCTTGACCCGTAGTGCCTGGTAGTGCTCGACCCGCTCGCGGCTCGGGGTGGCCACCTGCACCATAACCGCATCCGGAACTGTCAACTTTCCGTCAGCCAGCAACTCGCGGAACGCCTTGAGCCGCAACTCGATGCCCTTGGTGTAATCCAGCCGGTCGACGCCCAGGATGATCGTCTTCGGGTTGCCCAGCTCCTCGCGGATCTCCTTGGCGCGGGCCTGGATCGCCGGGTCGGCGGCCAGCCGTTCCATCTCCTGGGTGTCGATGGAGATCGGGAACGCGCCCGCCTTCACCTGCCGGCCGTCGACCTGGATCATCTGGCCCTCGTACCGCAGGCCGAGCAGGTGCCGGGCCAGCCGGACGAAGTTCTGCGCGGCCAACCGCTGCTGGAACCCGACCAGGTCGGAGCCGAGCAGGCCGCGGAGGATCTCGGTGCGGAACGGCATCTGCATGAACAGCTCGATCGGCGGGAACGGGATGTGCAGGAAGAACCCGATCCGCAGGTCCGGTCGCAGCTCCCGCAGCATCGCCGGGACGAGCTGGAGCTGGTAGTCCTGCACCCAGACCGTGGCCCCCTCGGCGGCGACCTCCGCCGCGGCCTCCGCGAAGCGGGCGTTCACCAGCCGGTACGCCTCCCGCCAGCGACGCTTGTAGGCCGGTGTCTCGACCGCGTCGTGGTAGAGCGGCCAGATCGTGGCGTTGGACTGGCCCTCGTAGTAGCGCTCCAGTTCCTCGGCGCTCAGCGGCACCGGGTGCAGTCGGATGCCCTCCAGGTCGAACGGCTCGGGGGCCGCGCCGGTGCCACCGGCCCAGCCGACCCAGGTGCCCTTGTGTTCGGCGAGGACGGGGTGCAGTGCGGTCACCAGCCCACCCGGGCTGCGTCGCCACTGCCGTCCCTCGGGTGTGCTCACCTCGTCGACCGGCAGTCGGTTCGCCACTACGACAAAGGAGCTGCGGACGGTCACGTTCGGCCACCTCCAGGTGCTGACGGGTCAACCGCGATGAGCGTACTGAGCGTAGCTGCGGCGTCTGGGGCCCCGTGCCGGAGTTACCTACCCGTCCCGAGCCGGCCGAATCCGGGACGTGATCTTCTCGACAGACGGACCCCACCGGCGCGCCGCCGTACTGCCCGGGCGGGGTGATGTGGGCGCGGCGGAGCGTACCTGTCAGGATTGACGACGGCGTGCGCGTAGCCGGCCCCCGGCCGGCGGCGGCGGGCGGACCTCGCAGCCCGCGCCCGCGCGCCGACCCGCGATCGCAACCTACGGAGGTAGCCCGCACCGTGGCCCAGTACATCTACGTCCTGGAAAAGGCGCGCAAGGCGCACGGCGACAAGGTCGTGCTCGACAACGTGACGCTGAGCTTCCTGCCGGGGGCCAAGATCGGTGTGGTCGGCCCGAACGGCGCCGGTAAGTCCAGCCTCCTCAAGATCATGGCAGGGCTGGACCGGCCGAGCAACGGCGAGGCCCGGCTGATGCCCGGCTACAGCGTGGGCATGCTCGCGCAGGAGCCCCCGCTCAACGACGCCAAGACCGTCCTCGGCAACGTCGAGGAGGCGGTGGCCGAGACGAAGGCGAAGCTGGAGCGGTTCAACAAGATCGCCGAGCAGATGGCGACGGACTACTCCGACGAGCTGATGGAGGAGATGGGCCGGCTCCAGGAGGAGCTGGACCACGCCGACGCGTGGGACATCGACTCCAAGCTCGAACTGGCCATGGACGCGCTGCGCTGCCCGCCGCCCGACGCCGACGTCACCCAGCTCTCCGGTGGCGAACGGCGCCGGGTCGCGCTGTGCAAGCTGCTGCTGGAGGCCCCCGACCTGCTGTTGCTCGACGAGCCCACCAACCACCTGGACGCGGAGAGCGTGCAGTGGCTGGAGCAGCACCTGGCCAAGTACGCCGGCACCGTCATCGCCATCACCCACGACCGGTACTTCCTGGACAACGTGGCCGGCTGGATCCTGGAACTGGACCGGGGCCGGGCCGTCGGGTACGAGGGCAACTACTCCACCTATCTGGAGAAGAAGGCCGCCCGACTGGCCGTCGAGGGTCGCCGCGACGCCAAGATGAAGAAGCGCCTCTCCGAGGAACTGGAGTGGGTCCGCTCCAACGCCAAGGCCCGGCAGACCAAGTCCAAGGCCCGCCTCGACCGGTACGACGAGATGGCCACCGAGGCGGAGAAGACCCGGAAGCTCGACTTCGAGGAGATCCAGATCCCGCCGGGCCCGCGTCTGGGCAGCACGGTGATCGAGGCGCAGGGGCTCAGCAAGGGCTTCGGCGACCGGCTGCTGATCGACAACCTGTCGTTCTCGCTGCCGCGCAACGGCATCGTCGGCATCATCGGCCCGAACGGCGTCGGCAAGACCACCCTGTTCAAGACCATCGTCGGGCTGGAGGAGCCGACCGGCGGCGAGGTCCGGGTCGGCCCGACCGTCTCCCTGTCGTACGTCGACCAGAACCGCCAGGGACTCGACGGCGACAAGACGGTCTGGGAGGTCGTCTCCGACGGCCTCGACTACCTGATGGTGGGCAAGGTCGAGATGCCGTCCCGGGCGTACATCGCCGCGTTCGGCTTCAAGGGGCCGGACCAGCAGAAGCCGACCAAGGTCCTCTCCGGCGGCGAGCGCAACCGGCTCAACCTGGCGCTGACGCTGAAGATCGGCGGCAACGTGATCCTGCTCGACGAGCCGACCAACGACCTGGACGTGGAGACGCTGTCCAGCCTGGAGAACGCGCTGCTGGAGTTCCCCGGCTGCGCCGTGGTCATCTCCCACGACCGGATGTTCCTCGACCGGGTCGCCACGCACATCCTGGCCTGGGAGGGCGACGACCAGGACCCGGCGAAGTGGTTCTGGTTCGAGGGCAACTTCGAGGCGTACGAGAAGAACAAGGTCGACCGGCTGGGCGCCGACGCGGCCCGCCCGCACCGGGTGACCTACCGCAAGCTGACCCGTGACTGACCGGTGCTGACCCTTGTCTGACCGTTTCGTCTACCACTGCACGCTGCGCTGGTCCGACCTCGACGCGTACGGCCACATCAACAACTCGCGCTTCCTCACCCTGTACGAGGAGGCGCGGGTGGCGTTGATGTTCGCCGGCGGCCGGGCGTGGGGAGTCGGCTCGTTCGCCGACGGGGTGGTCATCGCCCGGCACGAGGTCGACTACCTGCGCCCGGTCGACTACGCCCTCGGCCGGGCGACCGCCGAGGCCGCCCCGACGGTGCGGATCGAGCTGTGGGTGGAGGAGATCCGGGCGGCCTCGTTCACCGTCGCCTACGAGTTGTACGACGGTGACACCCTGGCCAGCCGGGCCCGCTCGGTGCTGGTGCCGTTCGACCTGACCCGGCAGCGGCCCCGGCGGATCTCCCCGGAGGAGCGCAGGTTCCTGCTCTCGTACGCCCCGGGCGGGACCGTGACATGACCGGGCACGGCCTCGTCGACGTCGCCGACGCCGGCGCGTTCCTGGCTCGCCTGGTGCGACTGGACCCGGCCGCCGTGGTACGGCTGCGGCCCGGCGCGGCTCCGGCGCGTACGGCCCTCTGGGCCCGTCTGCCGTGGGGCGTGCTGGTGGTCCGCACGGTGGCCGGAGACGGCCCGGGTGACGTGACCGTGGCGGCCGGCGAGCTGCTCGCCGAGCTGGCGGCGGGTGGCCCCGCGCTGCCGGCGCGCCGCGACGCGCAGTGGCGTTGGCCGCTGCCGCCCGGCACCAGCCGGCGGGTGGAGAACCTGCCCGCGGTGCAGCTGCGGCGGATCGCCGAGGCGGCGGCGGGCGCGCTGCGCGACGCGACCGCGCACGGGGTGGCCGGGCGGGCGGTGGGCCAGCGGGCGGTACGCGACGCGCTGCTCGACCACGTGCCCGTGGTGGTGACCCCGGACGACCCGTCCGGCGCGCCGGTGGAGGTGTCGCAGCGACTGGTGCAGGGCGTGGTCCGGATGGGCTTCCTCGGGCCGGACGGTGCGGGTGCGCCCGGCGGGGTCGGCGACGTTCAGGTGCGTGCGGCCGGCCGTTGGGTCGGACTGGTGGGGCCGTACGGAGCGGCATGGTCGCAGAAGGCGACGGATCTTGTTGTCCGACCCGTCCCAACTCATACCTTCGGATGACCCCGATTCATTCTTCTGGCCTGGTGCTGCCGTTGGGGGGGTGCTTCAACCCGGCTGTCCGGGTACCGTCCATCCTCGGATCCAACGCACCGTAGGCGGCTGGATCCGCTGGGGAGTGAGGTGCGCGAGCGATGCCGTGGTGGTCATGGCGCCCCGGTCCCGCCAATGACGGCGGTGAGCCGGAAGGTCGGAGCGGGATCACAGTGGACAGCACCGTCCGGGTCGGACCACCGGCCCCGCGTCAGCCGGGTGACAACTGCCCGACCGTGGACCGGCCGGTGATCGCCGCCATGCCGGCCACCGTCGCGCCGGTCACCCTGAGCCGGGTCTGCGACGCGCTGGACCTGCTCGACGTGCGTTACCTGGCCGACGGCGACGGCAACCTGCTGGCCATGTGGGAGCGGCACGCGGTGCTGGTCACCCTCGAGGGCCCGGAGGACGAGATCCTGGTGATGCGGGCCCGTCCACACGCGACGGTCCCGCCGGACTGGGAGGACCGGGCCTACCGGGTGGTCAACGAGTGGAACCACACCCGGCGCTTCTGCAAGGCCTACATCGGCGACCCGACCGAGCGCGGGCAGCTGCCCATCTACGCCGAACTCCAGGTGCCGTTCGGCGCGGGGGCGCACGACGCCCTGCTGGTCGAGATGCTCGACTGCGGCGCGGCGGTGGCGACCAGTTTCGTCGACTGGTTGCACGACGAGGGCGCCCTGCTCTGACCGCCGGCCGGCGCCGGCCCGCACCGGCCGGTCCGCGGGGCCGAGGCCCCGCGGCCGCCGCCCGCGGTGCGGCCGTCAGGCCGGACCGGCCGGGTCCTCCATCATGTTGACCATGAAGTACGCGGCCCGCTCCAGATAGTCCCAGAGCGCGGCGGCCAGCTGCGGCGGCAGGTCGAGCCGATCCACCGCGTGGCGCATGTGCAGCAGCCAGGCGTCCCGCTCCGCCGCGCCGATCCGGAAGGGCGCGTGCCGCATCCGCAGGCGGGGGTGGCCGCGCTGGCTGGAGTAGGTGTTCGGACCGCCCCAGTACTGCATCAGGAACAGGGTGAGCCGGTCGGCGGCCGGGCCCAGGTCCTCCTCCGGGTACATCGGGCGAAGCAGCGGATCGGTGGCGACGCCGGCATAGAACTCGTCGACCAGCTTGCGGAAGGTGGGCTCGCCGCCGATCGCCTCGAAGAGGGTCGTCGACGCACCGGGACGGTCCGATTCACCTGCGGCAGTCACCGTTCCATCCTGCCAGGCGACCGGCGTGCCGTCCGGGGTGCCCGTTGTGCGTCAGGTCACCGCGTGCCGGTGCCGTCCCGGATCGCCCGGCCGGGCGGCCGGATCCGTCCTGGCCTGGTCGGCGCCGGCCGGGTCGGTGCCGACTCGCGGGGAGACCGGGTGACCGGCCGTCGGCCCGTCCGCCCGGGTCGTGTCGTCGGTGCCGGCGACGGCCCGTCCGGCGGTGGCGCCGCTCGTCACGAGGCGCGGCCAGGACAGCGCGATGGCGGACATGAGCACCACTCCGGCCGCGCTCCACACCCCGACCACCAGCGGAATCGAGAACCGCTCGGCCAGCAGCCCGGTGATCAGCACCGCCGCGCCCTGGATCACCTGGAGCCCGGTGGCCATCACGCCGAACGCGCGGGCCCGGAACCCGTCCGGCAGCGCGCGGACGAACAGCCCGTTGGCCACCGGTAGCAGGCCGGCCACGGCGAACCCGGAAACCGCCGCGAGCAGTGCCACCACGAGCGGCGGCGGGTCCAGCAGGGCGGGCACGAGCGTCAGTGGGGCGAGCACCGCCAGTGGACGGATCAGGGCCACCCGGCGGGCCGGCGCGACCGCCCGGCCGATGAGCAGACCACCGACGATGAACCCGACCGGGCCCGCGGCCATGATGACGGCCTGGGCGACGCCCGGGTTCATGCCGGCGGAATGCTCGGCGGCCCACGCCGCCGCGAGCCCCTCGGGCACGATCGAGAAGAGCATCGCGCTGAACACCAGTACGGCGATGGCGCGCAGTACCGGCGTGCCGAAGACCATCCGGAAGCCGTCGGCGGTCTCCCGCAGCAGGTGGCTGCGGTGCGCGTCGGTCATCGCCGCGGGCCGGTCCGCGACGCCGAAACGGACCAGCGCGGCGGACAGGCCGAACGTCGCCGCGTTGGTCAGCAGCGCGGCGGCCGGACTGAACGCGGCGATGCCGGCGCCGGCCGTGTAGCCGATCACCTGTGCGGCCTGCCCGACGCTGGCGTTGACCGACAGTCCGACCACCAGGCGGTCACCGTTGAGCAGCAGCGGCATCAGGGCGGACCGGGCCGCCTGGCTCGGCGGGCTGGCCAGGGTGGTGACGAACAGCAGAGCCAGGGTGAGCGGGACCGGTGCCTCGGGGATGGCGATGAGGAGCATCAGCACCATCCGGATGAGGTCGCAGGCGACCATGACGCTGCGGTAGCGGTGCCGTTCGGCGAGGGTGGCGAGCAGCGGGCCGCCGATCAGCCACGGCAGGTAGCTCACCGCGAACGCGGCGGCGGACAGCGCGACCGACTCGGTCTGCTGGTAGACCAGCAGCGTCACCGCGGCCTTCGCGATGTAGTCACCGATCCAGGACAGGGTGCTGGCGGTGAGGACGAACCGGTATTCGCGTTGGTCGAAGACCTCTCGGAAGGTGGCCGGGCCTTCCGGGGAAGGTCGCTCGTCGGGCACCGTCGCCTCCATCGTCCCGATGGGCCGGCCACTCGTGATGGTGGGCCCGGGAACCGTCGTCAGATCTACGGATCAGCGAGGACGTGATCACGCTCCGGCGGGAACGCGTGCACCGGATTCTGCCCGATCGTCCGACAACTGGCTAGGGAGGACGGGTTGAACGTCGCATCACCGACTGAACGAACGGACGATACCCGAGGGGCTGCCCGACCCGCGACCCCCGCTGTTAGGTCAGACCGTTCCGCCCGGCGTGGCCGATCCCGGCGTCGTGGTGCCGCCCGGCGTGGCCCCGGGCAGAAGGCCGGACGTCGCCGGCGGCAGACCCGGGTAGAGCCGGGCGGCCGCGATCCGCGCGGTGATGCCGGAGTTCTCCAGCGCCTCGGCCAGCCGCCGGCGCAGCTCCCGACCGACCGCGAACTGCCCGTCCGCGGTCGTCTTCACCACCGTCCGGATCACCGCACCGTCGACGGTCATCTGCTCCACGCCCAGCACCTCGGGCGCCTCCACGATCTCCGGGGCCAGCTCGGGGTCCAGGGCGAGGGAGGCGGCGGCGGTACGCAGCACCGCGTTCGCCTCCTCCGTACCGGCGAAGCCGATCGGCAGGTCGACCACGACCAGCGCCCAGCCCTGACTCTTGTTGCCCACTCGGACGATCTCGCCGTTGCGGATGTACCAGAGCACGCCCCGGCCGTCCCGTACGGTGGTCACCCGCAGCCCCACCGACTCCACCACCCCGGTGGCCTCGCCCAGATCCACCGTGTCGCCGACGCCGTACTGGTCCTCGATCAGCATGAACAGGCCGGCGATCAGGTCCTTCACCAGGCTCTGCGCGCCGAACCCGAGGGCCACACCGGCGATCCCCGCGCTGGCCAGCAGCGGGGCCAGGTCGAAGCTGAACTCCTTGAGCACCATCAGCAGCGCGATGCCCATGATGAAGGCGGTGGTGAGGCTGCGCAGCACCGACCCGATCGCCTCGGCCCGCTGCCGCCGCCGCTCCGGCACGAACTCGCCCGGCTCGACGGCCGCGCTGGGGATCCGCTCGCGCAGCGGCCGCAGCATCGTCGGCACGCCCGCGTCGGTGGTGGTGCGGACCAGCCGGCTGATCGTCCGGTGCACCAGCCAGCGCGCGGCCAGCGCCAGCAGCAGGATCAGGGCGACCCGCAGCGGCTTGAGCAGGATCCAGTAGCTGCCCTCGGCGAACCACACCGAACCGGTCAGGTCGTAGGCCCCCTTGCAGAGGAGATCGTCCAGGCAGGCGGGCGACGGATCGGTGGCCGGCGCCTCGACGGAGGGCAGGGCGGGCGGCAGCAGGCTGGCAAGGGTCACCGTGTTTTCGTACCGCACCCGCCACCGCCCCGCCGCACCGCCCCTCCGTACCCCGGCGGTGCGTACCGGCGGGCGTACGGGGGCGAAGCGGTCATCGGGCCCCGGCGGTGCGACCGCTTCGGTGGGGGACCCCGGATTAGTGCGTGCAATCCGGGGTCTTATCAGGGACGATGGGCGCACGGACGTCGGTGATCCGGCCGGCGTCGGCCGTGGTGGGTGGCTGCGCCCTTCTCCCGGTCGACGGTGGCACGCAAGGGGCCGCTGAACCGGGAGGGTGAGCGCGATGCCTGACATACGACCCACGGTGGGCTCCGGCGCGCTGGTTCTCAACGCCACCTACGAGCCGCTGTGTGTCGTGTCGGTGCGTCGAGCCGCGATCCTCGTGCTCTCCGCCAAGGCGATCTGCGTCGCCGACGGGGACGGGATGCTGCACAGCGCGCGGAACGAGCTGCCGGTGCCGTCGGTCGTCCGGTTGACGCGTTTCGTACGGGTGCCCTACCGGACCCACGTGGGTCTGTCCCGCCGGGCGATCTTCGCCCGGGACGGCTGGCGGTGCGCATACTGCCGCGGTCCGGCCGAGACCATCGACCACGTCTTCCCGCGCAGCCGGGGCGGCCGGCACGCCTGGGAGAACGTGGTGGCGGCCTGCGCCCGGTGCAACCACACCAAGGGCGACAAGACCCCCGCCGAGTTGGGCTGGCGACTGCACGCGCTGCCGGCCGCGCCGAAGGGCACCGCCTGGCGGGTGCTCGGCCACCGGGCGCCGGACCCGCGCTGGGCCGACTGGTTGGACCTGCGCGAACCCGAGGCCGCCTGAGCCGGCCCGGCCGGCTGCTCAGGCCCCACGAGCCTGCACCAGGGACGCGAACACCACCACGTTGTCCGCGTAACCGGTCTCGCCCCCCACCCAGCGCCCGCCGCAGGTGACCAGGCGAAGGTTGGGGCGACTGAAGTCGCCGAAGACCTCGTCGGCGGGGAAGCGCTCCTTGTCGAACCGCTCCACCGAGTTCACCTCGAACACCGCCACCGACCCGTCGGTGCGGGTCACCTCGACGCGGTCGCCCTCGTCCAACTCCCGCAGCTCGTGGAAGACCGCCGGCCCGGTGCTGGTGTCCACGTGACCGACGATCACCGCCGGGCCGTTCTGCCCGGGGGTGGGTCCCTGGTCGTACCAGCCGGCCTCCTGCGCGCGGGCGGCCTCGGGCGCGGCGATGGCGCCGTCCGGGGCGAGCCCGACGGTGTGCACCGGCGCCCGCAGGTCGAGGGTGTCGATCTCGATGCCGACCGGTGGGCTCGCGGGCAGCACCGGGAACTTCTTCGGCGGTGGGCGCAGCCCGGCGATGAACTGGTCCGGCAGCACCCGGTATCCGGTGACCCGCTCCACACCGAGCATCGCGACGATCAGCACCATCAACGTCCCGATCACCAGCACGCCGAAGCCGGGGTGCCGGCCCGGGACGAACCGCCGTCCGCCGGCCCAGCGCTGTCGGGGTCGCGCCGGCAGCGGCCCGGCCGCCGGGTCGGTGGTCGGCACGCTCGCCACGACCGCCTCCCCGGCCACCCGGCGTAGTCGTCGGGTGGCCGCCGCGGCGACCCGACCGGACGCCCGCAGCGCCCGCCGGGTGGTCGCGCGAACCCGCCCAGGCCCGCTGGTACGCCTGTGTGCGCCGGTCATGGCGACGGCGGGTCAGGAACCGGCCCCGGTCCGACGCCGGCCTCCGAAGAAGCCGAACCCGACCGCGAGCGCGACGGCGGCGAAGCCCCCGATGAGCAACAGTGATCCCGGTCCGGCGGCACCGGCCGTACCACCGCCACCGGTGGCCGGGCCCTTGCTGGGCTGCGCCATGTTCAGCACGGTGAACGTGGTCGTGGCCGTGTTCCCGTTGTTGTTGCCGTTGTTGTTCCCATTGCCGCTGTTTCCGGTGTTGTTGTCGCAGCGCAGCTCGACCTGGTAGTCACCGGGTTCCTTGCTGCCCGGGACGGTGACCTGCCCGGTGAGGAATCCGTTGTCCGGTCGCACCACGACCCGACCGAAGGCGTCGGAGTGCACGGTCTCCTGCCGGTTGTTGGCGTTGTCGCAACTGGCCCGGATGCTCACCCGGGTGCCGGCCTGCGCGGGATTGGGCGTGACCTCCACGAAGGTGTTCTCACCCGCTCGGGCGGGCGCGGCGCCGACCAGGGTCAGGGCCCCGATCAGTACGAGCGCCCCGAGCAGTCGGACGATGGTTGTCCCGGCGTCGAACACGCCTGGGTACGGTCGCAGACCCCGCATGATCCTCCCTCCCGGCACCGGTGCACCGGTCCTGCTGGGGCGACCCGCGGTGCTTTCCCCCTACTCGGCCGGGCACACGGACGGCGGTCAGGTGTTAGGAAGGGACCCTTCCTCTACCGGAGGCGTTAACGGGGGGCCCTTCCTTACCGGGTGGGGTCACCGGGTGCCAGTCCAGCGGGGTGGAGAGGACCATGGTGCTGGACGGCTGGCCGTACGGGGCGAGCCGGTCGATGACCCCCTCGAACTCGCCGATCGAGCCGGCGGCGACCTTGAGCACGCTGCACGCGTCGCCGGTGATCCGGTGGATCTCCATGATCTCCGGCCAACCCGCCACCTCGGGGTCGTTGAGGATGCAGCGGGAGCCGTAACAGGACATCCGGATCAGCGCCACCACCGTGCGGCCGGCCCGGGTCAGGTCGACGTGCGCGTGGTAGCCGGTGATCACCCCCGACTCCTCCAGCCGGCGCACCCGCTCGGCGACGGCCGGCGGGGAGAGGTGCACCCGGCGGGACAGCTCGCTGAAGGACAGCCGTGCGTCGGCCTGAAGCTCGCGCAGCAGCGCCCAGTCCATCTCGTCCACGCTGCGACCTTACGTTCCGCAACCCGATACCGCCTATCGCCTTTCGGTCGGCAGGCCGTACGCGCGGAGTGCCGTTGTTTCGGCATTCCGTTGCCCGATCTCGCCGCGGGATCATGTGGTTCACCGGCGTGTCGCCGGCGGAATCGCACGAGTGGGGGGAGCGGAACGTGGAACGGACGGACCTGCGGGCGGCCGACCGGGCAGCGGTACGGCCGGTCACCCCGCGTCAGCGCGCCGCCCGGGCGGCCCGCAACGGTGGCGAGCCCACCCTGGAGTTCGACGACCGGGTGCCCTACGACGCGTACGTGCAGGCCAGCACGCTGCACGGGTTGCAGACGACGCTCAGCGACGACCCCGGCGAGATGTCCTTCCTGATGGTCAGCCAGATCATGGAGCTGTATTTCGGGTTGACCTGCCACGAGCTGCGCGAGACGTCCCGGCTGCTGCGGTCCGACCGGGTCTGGGACGCGCTGGCGCCACTGCGCCGCGCCGCGCTGCACCTGGAGGGGCTCAACGCGGCGTGGAAGGGGCTGCGGTGGATGACCCCGGCCGACTTCAACCGCTTCCGCAACCTGCTCGGTGAGGGCTCCGGCTTCCAGTCCGCGATGTACCGCCACCTGGAGTTCCTGCTCGGGCTGCGGGACCCGGCGCTGATCCGGCCGTTCCGCCGGCAGGCCGACGTGCACGCCGACCTGACCGCCGCCCTCGGCACGCCGAGTGTGTGGGACGAGGTGGTCGCCCTGCTCGCCCGGCACGGTCACGACCTCCCCGCCGAGCTGCGGGAACGGGACGTCGCGGTGGAGCACGAGCCGCACCCGGCGGTCGAGGCGGCCTGGGTGCGGATCTACGCCGACGGCAGTCCGGACAACCACCTGCGCCTGCTCGGCGAGGCGCTGACCGAGGTGGCCGAGCAGTTCGGCGACTGGCGGTGGAACCACGTCAAGGCGGTGCAGCGCGCGATGGGCGCCAAGGTCGGCAGTGGCGGCTCGGCCGGCCTGGCGTGGCTGCAGCGGAGCATGTCCCGGGTGGTCTTCCCGGAGCTGTGGTCGGCCCGGACCGCGATGTGACCGGAGGACACGAGATGCGTACCCCCGAACACCAGGCCCATGACCGGGACGCGGCCGACCCCGGCCACCGGCACCTGTTCCACGTGCCGCCGGCCGACGGCGGCCGTTATCCCGAGGTCGCCTACCTGGCCGGGAACTCGCTCGGCCTGCAACCCCGGGCCACCCGGGGGGAACTCCTCGCCGACCTGGACGCCTGGGCGCGGCTGGGCGTGGAGGGCCACCTGGACGCGGCGCGGCCGTGGCTGCCGTACCACGAACTGCTCACCGGACCGGCCGCGCGACTGGTCGGTGCCCGGCCGGCCGAGGTGGTGGTGATGAACTCGCTCACCGTCGACCTGCACCTGCTGATGGTCAGCTTCTACCGGCCGGCGGGCCGGCGTACCCGGATCGTCATCGAGGACACCGCCTTCCCGTCGGACAGCTACGCGGTGCGCAGCCAGGCCCGCTTCCACGGCCTGGACCCGGACGCCACGGTGGTCCGGTTGACGCCGCGCCCCGGCGAGGACACCCTGCGCACCGCCGACGTGTGCGACTTCCTGGCCGCCGAGGGCGACACGGTGGCGCTGGTGCTGCTGGGCGGGGTCAACTACCTCACCGGCGAGCTGCTGGACATCCCGGCGATCACCGCGGCCGGCCGGGCGGCCGGCGCGGTCGTCGGCTGGGACCTGGCGCACGCCGCCGGAAACGTCCCGCTGGCCCTGCACGACTGGGACGTCGACTTCGCCGCCTGGTGCTCCTACAAGTACCTGAACGCCGGACCCGGCGCGCTGGCCGGCGTGTTCGTCCACGAACGCCACCTGGGCGATCCGCACCTGCCCCGCTTCGAGGGCTGGTGGAGCACCGAGGCGGCGACCCGCTTCGAGATGACCCCGGTGTCCCGCCCGCCGGCCACCGTGGAGGCCTGGCAGATATCCAACCCGCCGATCCTCGCGATGGGCCCGGTCCGCACCTCGCTGGAGATCTTCGACGCGGTCGGCATGCCGGTGTTGCGGGAGCGCAGCCTGCGCCTCACCGGCTGGCTGGAACACCTGCTCGACGAGGTGACCGCCGACCGGCCGCTGACCGTGGTCACCCCGCGCGACCCCGCCCGGCGGGGCTGCCAGCTCTCCGTGCGGATCGCCGGGGCCAGCGCCGCCGAGCTGGCCAAACGGCTGCGGTACGAGCACGGCGTGATCGCCGACGCCCGGGAGCCGGACGTCGTCCGGTTCGCCCCGGTGCCCCTGTACTCGACGTACCACGACTGCTGGCGGGTCGCCGACGCGCTGGCCGCGACGGTGGAGGGAGCCACCTCATGACCGCGGAACGGGACGAGATCGCGGTGGTCGGCGCCGGGCTGGCCGGCAGCCTGCTGGCGTGCTTCCTGGCCCGCCGGGGCTATCCGGTGGCGATCTACGAGCGGCGGCCGGACCCGCGGACCGGCACGGTCGAGCGGGGCCGTTCGATCAACCTGGCGCTGTCCGAGCGGGGTCTCGACGCGCTGCGCCGGATCGGGCTGGACCAGCAGGTGATGGCCGACGCGCTGCCGATGCGCGGCCGGATGATCCACCCGGTCGCCGGCGGGCCGCGGTTCCAGTCGTACAGCGTCTCCGGCGACCGGGCGATCAACTCGATCAGCCGGGGTGCGCTGAACAACGCGCTGCTGGACGCCGCCACCGCGCTGCCCGGCGTGCGGGTCGCCTTCGACCACCGGCTGGTCGACCTGGACCCGGCCACCGGTGAGATGACCTTCGAGACACCGCAGGGCAAGGTCACCGCCGTCGCGCCGGTCGTCCTCGGCGCCGACGGGGCCGGCTCCGCCGTACGCGGGCAGCTGCTCGGGCACGGGCTGCTGACCGAGAGCGTGGACTTCCTCGACTACGGCTACAAGGAGCTGACCATCCCGCCGCTGGGCGGGGACTTCGCGCTGGACCCGGAGGCCCTGCACATCTGGCCGCGCGGCACCTCGATGATGATCGCGCTGCCCAATCCGGACCGCTCGTTCACCTGCACGCTGTTCTGGCCCACCCACGGCACCGCCAGCTTCGCCTCGCTGGGCAGCCCGGCGGCGATCGAGCGGCACTTCGCCACCCACTACCCGGACCTGCCGCCGCTGGCGCCGAACCTGGTCGACGACTACCAGCACAACCCGGTCGGCGTGCTCGGCACGGTCCGCTGCGACCCGTGGCAGGTCGGCGGGAAGGTCGGCCTGCTCGGCGACGCCGCCCACGCCATCGTGCCGTTCTACGGCCAGGGCGCGAACGCGGCGTTCGAGGACGTGGTGGAGCTGGACCGCTGCCTGGACGAGTGCGCCGACGAGTGGTCCGCCGCGCTACCGCTGTTCCAGCGCCGGCGGCAGGCCGACGCCGAGGCCATCGCCCGGATGGCGCTCACCAACTTCGTGGAGATGGCGGACAAGGTCGCCTCGCCGCTGTTCCAGCTCGGCCGCCGGGTGGAACACGCGCTGGAACGCGCCCTGCCCGACCGCTACGTCTCCCAGTACGAGCTGGTGTCCTTCTCGACCACCCCGTACGCCCAGGTGCGCCGCCGGGTCCGCCGCCAGCACCGGGTGCTCGGCGCGGTCGTGGCCGGCGCGGCGCTGGTGCTGGCCGGCGCGGTCGGCACGGCGGTCGCGCGGACATCCGCCGGATCGGGGCGGGGGAGACGCCGATGAGCCTCTGGGATCCCCGGCTGATGGCCGGGCGGGCGCCCGACGGGCCGGGCCTGCTACGCCACTTCGTGGCCGGCGAGTTCGTCGCGGCGGGACGCCGGTTCACCAAGCGCAGCCCGGTCACCGGCGAGCCGGTCTTCGAGGTCGTCGAGGCCGACCGCGCCACCGTGGACGACGCGGTCGGCGCCGCCCGCGCGGCACTGCGCGGCCGGTGGGGCCGGATGGGGGAGCGGGAACGGGCGGAGGTGCTGCGGCGGGTCGCCGACGAGCTGGAACGCCGCTTCGACGACCTGGTCACCGCCGAGGTCGCGGACACCGGCAAGGCCATCTCGCAGGCCCGGACGCTGGACATCCCCCGGGGCGCGGCGAACTTCCGCGCGTTCGCCGAGATCGTCGCGACCGCGCCCACCGAGTCGTTCACCACGGTCACCCCGACCGGGGGCCGGGCACTCAACTACGCGGTCCGCAAGCCGGTCGGCGTGGTCGCCGTGATCGTGCCGTGGAACCTGCCGCTGCTGCTGCTCACCTGGAAGGTCGCCCCCGCGCTGGCCTGCGGCAACGCGGTGGTGGTCAAACCCAGCGAGGAGACCCCGGCGTCGGCGACGCTGCTCGCCGAGGTGATGGCCGCGGCCGGGGTGCCCGAGGGCGTGTTCAACCTGGTGCACGGGTTCGGGCCCGACTCGGCCGGCGAGTTCCTCACCCGGCACCCGGGGGTGGACGCGATCACCTTCACCGGCGAGTCGGCCACCGGCGGCGCGATCATGCGCGCGGCGGCGGACGGGGTGAAGGCGGTCAGCTTCGAGTTGGGCGGCAAGAACGCCGGGCTGGTGTTCGCCGACGCCGACCTGGACGCGGCGGTCGCCGGCTCGGTCCGGTCCAGCTTCACCAACGGCGGGCAGGTCTGCCTCTGCACCGAGCGGATCTACGTGCAGCGCCCGGTCTTCGAGGAGTTCACCGCGCGGCTGGCGAAGCGGGCCGCCGAACTGCCGTACGGGTGGCCGGCCGACGAGGCGACGGTGAACATGCCGCTGATCTCCCGCACCCACCGGGAGAAGGTGCTCGGCCACTACGACCTGGCCCGCGCCGAGGGCGCCGAGGTGCTCGCCGGGGGCGGGACGCCGCGCTTCGGCGACGCCCGCGACGGCGGGGCGTACGTCCAGCCCACCGTCCTCGCCGGCCTCGGCCCGGACGCCCGGACCAACACCGAGGAGATCTTCGGCCCGGTCGTGCACGTCGCGCCCTTCGACCACGAGGAAGAGGCGTACGCGCTGGCCAACGGCACCGAGTACGGCCTGGCGGCGGCGGTCTGGACGCGGGACGTGGGCCGGGCGCACCGGGCCGGGGCGCGGCTGGACGCCGGCATCGTCTGGGTCAACACGTGGTTCCTGCGGGACCTGCGCACCCCGTTCGGCGGGGTGAAGGCGTCCGGCATCGGCCGCGAGGGCGGCGTGCACTCACTGGGCTTCTACTCCGAACTCACCAACGTCTGCGTGGACCTGACATGACCCCTGACCTGGAAGCCGCCGCCCGGGAGCTGACCGCCGCCCGGGAGAGCGGCAAGCCCTGCCCGCCGCTGCGCGGCCGGTTGCTGCCCGACGGCGACGTCGACGCGGCGTACCGGGTCCAGCAGGCGCAGGTCGGCGAGTGGCTGCGGCGCGGACACCGGCGGGTCGGCGCGAAGATCGGGCTGACCAACCCGGCCGTGCAGCAGAGCTTCGGGGTCTACCAGCCGGACTTCGGCGTGCTCACCGACGCGATGGGGGTGCCGGACGGCGCCGAGGTGGACATCGCGCGTCTGCTGCAACCCCGGGTCGAGGCCGAGGTCGCCTTCGTGCTCGGCGCCGACCTGCCGGACGGGCGGGTCACCACCGCCGACCTGCTGCGCGCGGTCGACCACGTGCTGCCGGCCATCGAGATCGTCGACTCGCGGATCGCCGGCTGGGACATCTCGATCGTGGACACGGTCGCCGACAACGCCTCCAGCGGCCTGTTCGTGCTCGGCACCACCCCGCGCCGGCTCGCCGAGGTGGACCTGCGGCTGTGCGGGATGGTCCTGGAGCACGCCGGGGAGCCGGTGTCGGTCGGTGCCGGCGCGGCCTGCCTGGGCAACCCGCTGCACGCGTTGGAGTGGCTGGCCGGCACGATGGCCCGCGCCGGCGACCCGCTGCGGGCCGGCGACGTGGTGCTCTCCGGTGCGCTGGGCCCGATGGTGCCGGTGACCCCCGGCGCGGCGTACGAGGCCCGGATCTCCGGGCTCGGTTCGGTGCGGACCCTCTTCTCCCGGGAGACCTCATGAGTGTCGGTGTGGCGGTGATCGGGTCCGGCAACATCGGGACCGATCTGATGATCAAGGTGCTGCGGCTCAGTGAGAGCCTGCGGATGGTGGCGATGGCCGGCATCGACCCGGACTCCGACGGGTTGGCGCGGGCCCGGCAGCTCGGCGTGGCCACCACCGCCGGGGGCGTCGAGGGCCTCGTCGCGCTGCCCGGGTTCGCCGATGTGGAACTGGTCTTCGACGCCACGTCCGCCGGCGCGCACCGGCAGAACGACGCGGTGCTGCGCGCCCACGGCCGGACGGTGGTCGACCTGACCCCGGCGGCCATCGGCCCGTACGTGGTGCCACCGGTCAACCTCGACGAGCACCTGCGCGAGAGCAACGTCAACATGGTGACCTGCGGCGGTCAGGCGACGGTGCCGATCGTGCACGCCGTCGGCCGGGTCACCCCGGTCGCGTACGGGGAGATCGTCGCCTCGATCGCGTCGCGGTCGGCGGGGCCGGGCACCCGGGCCAACATCGACGAGTTCACCGAGACCACCGCGCGGGCGATCGAGGTGGTCGGTGGCGCCGAGCGGGGCAAGGCCATCATCGTGCTGAACCCGGCGGAGCCGCCGCTGCTGATGCGGGACACCGTCTACTGCCTCTGCCCGGACGCCGCCGCCGACCGGTCGGCCATCGCCGCCTCGGTCGCCGACATGGTGGCCACCGTCCAGGAGTACGTCCCGGGTTATCGGCTCAAGCAGGACGTGCAGTTCGACCGGGTGGACACCTACGTGCCGGCGCTGCGGCGGCACCTCGACGGACTCCAGGTCTCGGTCTTCCTGGAGGTGTCCGGTGCCGGCCACCACCTGCCGGCGTACGCCGGGAACCTGGACATCATGACCTCGGCCGCACTACGCACCGCCGAGCGGATGGTCGCCCTGCGGGCGAAGGGAGTCCCGGCATGACGGACCTGTACATCCAGGACGTGACGTTGCGTGACGGCATGCACGCCATCGCCCACCGGTACACCGTCGACCAGGTGCGGACCATCGCCGCCGCGCTGGACGCCGCCGGGGTGGCCGCGATCGAGGTGGCGCACGGCGACGGGCTCGCCGGATCCAGCGTCAACTACGGCCACGGCGCGGCCGGCGACGCCGACTGGATCTCCGCCGCCGCCGAGGTGCTGACCAGCGCGAAGCTGACCACCCTGCTGCTGCCCGGCATCGGCACCATCGCCGACCTGCGGGCGGCCAGGGCGCTCGGCGTGACCAGCGTCCGGATCGCCACGCACTGCACCGAGGCGGACATCTCCGCCCAGCACATCGGGTGGGCCCGGGAGAACGGCATGGACGTCTCCGGGTTCCTGATGATGTCGCACATGGCCGACCCGGCCACCCTGGCCGGCCAGGCGAAGCTGATGGAGTCGTACGGCGCGCACTGCGTCTACGTGACCGACTCCGGCGGCCGGCTGCTGATGTCCGACGTGGCGGCGCGGGTCGACGCGTACCGGCAGGTCCTGGAACCGGAGACGCAGATCGGCATCCACGCGCACCACAACCTGTCCCTCGGGGTGGCCAACAGCGTGCTCGCGGTCGAGCACGGCCGGGTCGTCGGCGCCGGGCCGGCCGGACCGGACGCGCCGCACGGCCGGACGGTCCGGGTGGACGCGTCGCTCGCCGGGATGGGCGCGGGCGCCGGCAACGCGCCGCTGGAGGTGTTCGTCGCGGTCGCCGAGCTGCACGGCTGGAAGCACGGCTGCGACGTGTTCGCGCTGATGGACGCGGCCGACGACGTGGTCCGCCCGTTGCAGGACCGGCCGGTCCAGGTGGACCGGGAGACGCTCTCGCTGGGGTACGCCGGCGTCTACTCCAGCTTCCTCCGGCACGCCGAGCGCGCGTCGGCGAAGTACGGGGTGGACGTCCGCTCGATCCTCGTCGAGCTGGGCCGGCGCCGGATGGTCGGTGGTCAGGAGGACATGATCGTGGACGTGGCGTTGGACCTGGCCGGCAGGGAGAACCCGTGACCGGGCCGGACCTCGTGAAGATCGCCGAGACGCTGGGCGTGGCCGCCGACACGGCGACGGCGATCCCGCAGCTCGCCGCCGCGAACGGCCTGGACGTCGACGCCGCGTACGCGGTGCAGACCGCCCTGGTGCGGCGCCGGCTGGACCGGGGCGAGCGGATGGTCGGGCTGAAGATGGGTCTGACCAGCCGGGCGAAGATGGCCCAGGTCGGGGTGGACGAGGTGATCTGGGGGCGGTTGACCGACGCGATGCGGGTGCCCGACTCCGGCACCGTCGACGTCGGTGACTTCATCCACCCCCGGGTCGAGCCGGAGGTCGCGTTCCTGCTGGACCGCCTCCCGGAGCCGGGCGAGCCGATCGGCGACTTCACCGACGCGGTCCGCGCGGTCGCCCCGGCGGTCGAGCTGATCGACTCCCGGTACGCGAACTTCACCTTCTCGCTGCCCGACGTCGTGGCGGACAACACCTCGGCCGCCGCCTTCGTGATCGGGCCCTGGTGCCCGGTGCCGGACGGGCTGGACAACCTCGGGGTGCTGCTGGAGATCGACGGGCGGGTCGCCCAGGTCGGCTCGACGGCGGCGATCCTCGGTGACCCGCGCCGGGCCCTCGACGAGGGGGTGCGGTTGGCCGGCCGGCACGGCGTACGCCTGCGGGAGGGTTGGGTCTTCCTGGCCGGCGCCGCGACGGCCGCCGTGCCGCTGCGGCCCGGCAGCCACGTCCGGGCCGTCGTCGAGAAGCTGGGCACGGCGTCGTTGAAGGCGTCGGCATGAGCGGCGACGCGCGCGTGGTGGCCGGCAAGGCCGTGCCGCGCGGTGCGTTCCCGCACGTCAAGGTCGCCGGTGGCTTCGTCTTCGTCTCCGGTACGTCGTCCCGGCGGCCGGACAACTCCTTCGCCGGTGTGGAGGTGGACGAGTTCGGCACCACCAACCTGGACGTCCGGGAGCAGACCCGGGCCGTGATCGGCAACATCCGCGACCTGCTGCGCTCGGTCGGCGCCGACCTCGGCGACCTCGTCCAGGTCACCAGCTACCTGGTGAACATGAACGACTTCGGTGGCTACAACGAGGTGTGGGCGGAGTTCTTCGACGCGACCGGCCCGACCCGCACCACCGTCGCGGTGCACCAGCTACCCCATCCGCACCTGCTGATCGAGATGCAGGCCGTCGCCCTGCTCCCCGCCCAAGGAGGTCAGTCGTGAGTGAGATCGCCGAACCGTTCAGCTTCCCCGGCTGGATCGCGGAGAACCAGCACCTGCTCAAGCCGCCGGTGGGCAACAAGGAGATGTTCCCCGGCGGCGACGACTTCATCGTGATGGTGGTCGGTGGCCCCAACCAGCGCACGGACTTCCACGTCGACCCGTACGAGGAGTTCTTCTACCAGGTCAAGGGCAACATGCACATCAACCTGATGCTGCCGGAGGGTCCGCGTACGGTGCACGTGCGCGAGGGGCAGATGTGGATGCTGCCGCGGAACACCCCGCACTCGCCGCAGCGGCCGGAGGCCGGCTCGATCGGCGTGGTCGTGGAGCGGGTCCGCGAGGAGGGCACCCTGGAGTGGTTCCAGTGGTACTGCCCGGAGTGCGGGCACAAGGTGCACGAGGTGCAGTTGCAGGTCCGCGACATCGCCGCCGACCTGCCTCCGGTGTTCCAGGCGTTCTACGCCGACGAGAAGGCCCGCACCTGCGACAACTGCGGCGCGCTGCACCCGGGCAAGGGCTGATGCGGTCACCTGTCGTCGATGTCCACACGCACCTCGTACCGAAGGGGTGGCCGGACCTCGCCGCGGCGTGCGGCGGGTCCGGTTGGCCCTGGCTGCGGGTCGACTCCGAGCGGGCGGCCATGATCATGTTGGCGGAGACGGCGTTCCGGCCGGTCGGGGCCGAGTGCTGGGACGCGCCGACCCGGCTGGGCGACATGGACGCCGACGGCGTCGACGTGCAGGTGGTCTCGCCGACCCCGGTCTTCTTCTCCTACGACCGTCCCGCCGACCAGGCGGTGCGGGTCGCCCGGATCTTCAACGACCTCGCCCTAGAGGTCACCGCCGCCGGTGGCGACCGGCTGGTGCCGTTCTGCCAGGTGCCGTTGCAGGACCCGGACGCGGCCTGCGCCGAGCTGGACCGCTGCCTGGCGTCGGGCCACGTGGGTGTGGAGATCGGCAACCACGTCGGCGACCGTGACCTCGACGACGCGGGGATCGTGCAGTTCCTGACCCACTGCGCCGAGGTCGGCGCGCCGGTCTTCGTGCACCCGTGGGACATGCCCGACGGGCCCCGGCTGGACCGGTGGATGGCCCGCTGGCTGGCCGGGATGCCCGCCGAGACGCACCTGTCGGTGCTGGCGATGATCCTCGGCGGCGTCTTCGACGAGGTGCCCGAGACCCTGCGGATCTGCTTCGCGCACGGCGGCGGCAGCTTCCCGTTCTGGCTGGGCCGCGCCGACAACGCCTGGCACCGCCGGGGTGACCTGGTACGCGGCGCCTCCACGATGCCGCCGAGCCGATACGTCGACCGGTTCAGCGTCGACTCGGTGGTCTTCGCGCCGGCCGCACTGCGCCTGCTGATGGACACCATCGGTGAGGACCGGGTCATGCTCGGCAGCGACTACCCGTACCCGCTGGGTGAGCGGCCGGTCGGTCAGGTCGTGCACCGGTCCGACTTCCTCACCGCCGCGCAGCGCGACAAGCTGCTTTCCGGCAACGCCCTGCGCTTCCTCGGCGGCGACCGGCAGGTCGCCAACCGTGAGCTGCTCCCGATCGACCGCGAGGGGACGGGCCTGCTCGACCCGGGCCGGACGCCGTCCTGATCGACCGTGCGGTCGGAGTCCCGGGCGTCCGGGCGGACGCGCCGCGCTCCCCGGAGGGCGGCGCGTCCATCGCTGGCTGCTCAGGAGTGGGGGCAGGTGTCCCGGTACTCCTGGATCGCCGTGCCGCGTGGCGCCGGGCAGAGGAACTGTTCGTAGCGGGTGTCGTCGTCCACGAACCGCTTCAGCCACGAGATGCTGTACTTGGCGACGGTCACGTTGGATGACGTGGGCGCCGAGTGGCCGGCGGCGTTGAGTTCGAGGTACGCCTTGTCCAACGTGGATGGCAGGCTGGTGTAGAACGGCTCCGAGTGCGAGGTCACCGGGGCGATGGAGTCGTTCTCCGCACCCACGACCAGCGTCGGGACGCGTACCCCGGACCAGTTCTTCACGGTGTGCCAGCCGGTCAGCGGGATCGCGGCCTGCAACGTCGGCCGGGTGTTCGCCGCGGACAGGCTGCCGCCGCCGCCCATCGAGTGGCCCATGACGGCGAGCCGGTTCCGGTCGATCCGGGTCCGCACCGAACTGGCGGTAGTGAGGTGGTCCAGGGCGGCGAGCAGTTGGGTGCCACGGCTGGCCGGCTGGTCGTAGCGGGACAGGGTGTCGATGGTGACGACGACGAAGCCCTGCGAGGCCAGCCGGGGGCCGAGCCAGGCCACGCTGGACTGGGTCGCGGTGTAGCCGGGGGAGATCGCCACCGCGCCGAAGGTGCCCTCGGCGGTGCTGGTGGGGTAGTAGACGGTGCCGCCGCGGAAGCCCCTGACGCTGGAGGCGGCGATGGTGGTCTGGGCGATGGCGAACGGGCCACGACTCGCCTCGATGCTCGCCACGGTGGGATCGGGACCGCGTTGGTAGGGGCTCGCGACGGCCTGGGCGGGCGACGCGGCGGTCAGGCCGGCACCGACCAGGATCAGGGTCAGCACCGCGCGGACGGCAGCGGTGGTCCAGCGGGGGGCCGGTCCGGGACGGGGACCGTGCCGGGGGACGGTGGGGGCTGCGAGTGGCATGTGGTCGCTCCCTGTGGGGTGCGGAGCCGACGGTCCCGGTGCCGGTGGGTGGTGGGTGGCCGGGTACCGATCGATGTATGTTCATCGATATGCCATCGTCCGTCGCGGCGTCCCCCGCCGCCAATCCCGGGCAATCCCTGTCATCGTGATATGCGGCATCCGGCGTCCTCGCCGCCCGGTGGCCGGTCGTGTCGCCACCCCCGTCGGCGTCCCACCGGGCAGGATGAGGGGATGGCCGAGCCGCACGACCTGACGGCGCTGGAACAGGCCGCCGCCGTCGCCCGCGGTGAGCTGTCCAGCCGGGAGCTGGTCGCGCACCACCTGGACCGGGTCGACGCGCTCGGCGACACGGTCGGCGCGTTCGTCACGGTTACCGGTGAGGCGGCCCTCGCCGCCGCGGACGCCGCCGACGCCGTCCCGCCCGGCGACCGGGGGCCGCTGCACGGCGTGCCGACCGCGATCAAGGACCTCACCCTCACCGCCGGGATCCGCACCACCTTCGGCTCGGCCGCGTTCGCCGACTTCGTGCCGCCGGTCGACGCCGACGTGGTCCGGTTCATGCGGGACGCCGGACTGGTCAGCCTCGGCAAGACCACCACCTCCGAGCTGGGCTGCTCCCTCTACTCCGAGGGGCTGGTCGCCCCGCCGGCGCGCAACCCGTGGGACCTCGCCTACACCGCCGGCGGTTCCAGCGGCGGCGCGGCGGCGGCGGTGGCCGCCGGGCTGGTACCGGTCGCGCAGGGCTCCGACGGCGGCGGCTCGCTGCGCATCCCCGCCTCGCTGTGCGGGTTGATCGGTTACAAGCCCAGCCGGGGGATGGTCTCCGGCGGACCACTCGGCTCCGGCGGGTTCGGGCTGCCCACCCACGGGCCGATCGGTCGGACCGTCGCCGACGTGGCCGCGCTGCTGGACGTGCTGGCCCGACCGGTGGCCGGTGAGCCGTACCTGCCGCCCGCCCGGCCCGCCGCCGGCTGGCTCGGCGTGGCCCGGGCCGCCGAGCCGGGCCGGCTGCGGATCGGGCGCTTCACCACCCCGATGCTCGCCGACGAACCGGTGCACCCGGACTGCGTCGCCGCGGTGGACCGGGCCGCCGCGCTGCTCACCGCCGCGGGCCACGAGGTGGTCGAGGTGGCGTCGCCGCTCGGGCCCGCCGCGTGGCCGCTGTTCGAGATCGTCTGGTACGTCCTGGCGCTCGCCCCGGTGCCGTCGGAGCGGGAGCGCGAGCTGCTGCCGCTGACCCGGTACCTGCGCGCCCGGGGCGCGGAGATCAGCGCCGCCACCCTCACCACCACGCTCGGCGAGCTGCAGGCACTGGTCCGCCTCGGCGCCCGCCGTACCGCCGGCTGCGACCTGCTGCTCTGCCCCACCCTCGCGACCCCGCAGGCGCCGGTGGGCTGGTTCACCTCCGGCGGCGACCCGGCGGAGGACTTCGACCGGCAACGCCGGTTCTCGCCCTACTGTGCGATCTTCAACACCACGGGCGATCCGTCGGTGTCGCTGCCGGTCGGCGTCACCGCCGAGGGGCTGCCGGTGGGGGTGCTGCTCAGCGGTCGGTACGGCGACGACGCGAGGTTGATCGCGACCGCTGCGCAACTGGAACACTCCAGTGGCGGGTGGGATCGCCACCCCGCAATCTGGCGGGCCGTCGACTCCGCTAACGTGAATGGCAGCGGAACCGGGAGGTCGGAGCGATGAGCGTCCACCCGGCCCGCTCGCCGAAAATCTCTTCTTCCGCCTGGGGGCGTTGGGATTGTCTGTAACCGAGACGTTGCTGGTCTTCGTCGGCATCCCGGCGGCCGCGGTGCTGGTGATCGCCGGCCTGGCGTACGCCGGTAGTCGCGGCGGTGGTGGTGGCGGCGCCAAGCGCTACCGCCCCGGCCGGCCCTTCGACTTCACTCCGGTCTGGTTCCTGGCC
Organism: Micromonospora endolithica; assembly: GCF_003626595.1. Classification (GTDB taxonomy): domain Bacteria; phylum Actinomycetota; class Actinomycetes; order Mycobacteriales; family Micromonosporaceae; genus Micromonospora; species Micromonospora endolithica. Next base: position 229,876 of record NZ_RBAK01000010.1, read on the forward strand.
CGTCCGGAGCAGCTGGCCGACTCGGCCGGCACCGCCCTGGCCGCGGGCGCGCAGGCGCCGGCGCTGACCAGCCGCAAGCAGGAGCAGGCCGGCATCGAGGCGCCGGCCGGTGGAACCGGAGGCGCAAGTGACCGTTGGTGAGATGCGGCCCCAGACGGGGACGGACACCCCGCCCGACGTGCTGGACGGCCCGTTCTCGACCCGCCAGCTGCTGCGCATCGACGAGGCCCTGCGCCAGGCCGACCAGGGCACCGGCCTGGTCTTCTCGGTCTACGTCGGCGGTCTCGACGAGCCGGTCCGGGAGCACGCCGAGCGGCTGCACCGCCAGCTCGCCGAGCCCGACAAGTCCGTCCTGATCGCCGTGTCGCCCAACCAGCGCCAGCTGGAGGTCGTCACCGGTCGGCACGCGCGCAAGCGCATCCCGGACACGTACGCCCGGCTCGCCGCGCTCTCCATGGTGGCCGCCTTCGGCGGCGGTGACCTGGCCGGCGGCATCATCAACGGCCTCGACCAGCTCGCCAGCCACGCCGGCAAGGGCTGACCGCAGACCCTACGACGAAGCCCGGTCCGCGATGCGCGGGCCGGGCTTCGGTATGTCGGTGGTCTGCTCTCAGCGGGGCCAGGCGCTCGGGTCCAGCCGCATCGGCCACGGCTCGTCCACCTGGATCGGGTCATCCGGCCCGACCGTGCCGAGCAGGTTGTAGTGCACGCTCTTGACCAGCTCGTAGCGGTACACCACCGGCCCGAAGTCGCCGCGCTCCACCCGCCAGTAGGCCGGGATGCCGGCTTCGGCGTAGAGCGACGGCTTGGTGAAGCGGTCCTGCCGTCGACTGCTCGGCGATTCAACCTCGACGACCAGGGCCACATCCACTGCTTCGATCCACATGCCGTCCGTGGGAGCGGTCGGTTTCAGAACGGTGATGTCAGGGATCAGATTGCTTCCGGCCGCCCGGAGCCCCGCTGCACGGATGACCCTCCAGCCGGCAGGCACCGACGCACGTAGTGCCATTCGCAGCTCATCCGCCAGCTCCTGGTGGCCATAACCCGGGGGTGGGGTCAGGTGCAGGCTCCCGTCAACGATCTCGTAGCGGTTCCCATCCTCCGGAAGGCCCGACAGATCCGCCTCGCGCCACTCCCGCTGTGGTGAACGCCACTCGTAGGTCGGCTGTGCCATCACGTCCACCTCCTTCACAACTCTAACCGCGACGGGTCGGCGTGACCGGTGGCCACGCCGACCCCGTACCGCCGCTCAGGCGCTCTGGGTGTCCTTCGCGCGGGCGGCGAGGGCGCGCACGACGCCGTCGCGGCCCTCGGCGACCAGCCGGCGCAGCGGCCCCGGGTGGCCCTCGCCGGCCAGCCACGCGTCGGTGGCCGCCACCGTGTCGTCCTCCACCTGGTAGGCCGGGTAGGCAAGCTGGACGAACTCCTGCGCCGGCTCGCTGTCCCGGCTGGCCCACACCTGGGCCACCGTGGCGAAGTAACGGTCCCGGTAGGGGGCGACCAGCTCCACCTGAGCCGGGTGGGTGAAGCCCTGCAACAGCGCCCGGTGCCGCCAGTTCGGCAGCGTGTCCGGTCCGGTCAGCTGGGCCCAGACCGCGGCCTTGTTCTCCGGGGTCGGCACCAGCGCGTGCGCGTACGCCGCCTCCCGCTCACCGCTGGCGGTACGGTCACCGGCCAGCTCCGCCTCGATCTCGGCCGCGCCGGCCGCCCCGTTGGCGACCAGCGCCGCCAGGACGGTCCACCGCAGCTCGGTGTCGACGGTCAGCCCGGCCGGCACCTCGCCGCCGTTCAACCAGCCACGCAGCACGGCCAGGTCCTCCGGGGCGCGGGCCGCCGAGGCGTACGCGCGGGCCCAGGCGAGCTGGAAGCCGCTGCCCGGCTCGGCGGCGGCCAGCGCGGTCCGCGCGGTGCGGGCCAGCTCCGCCCAGCCGGTCGGCGCCCACGCCGGGTCGGCGTAGAAGACGAGCGTGCTGGACGCCTGGCGCAGGGTGGCCGTCACCAGGTTGATGTCGGTCTCCGCCGGAAGCCCGGCGAGCACCAGCGCCACGTAGTCCCGAGCGGCCAGCTCGGCGTCCCGGAGCATGTCCCAGGCCGCGGTCCAGCACAGCGCCCGGGCCAGCGACGACTCGAAGCCGGCGATGTGCTGCACCACGGTGGCCATCGAGCGCTCGTCCAGGCGCAACTTGGTGTAGGTGAGGTCGTCGTCGTTGAGCAGCAGCACGTCGGCGGCCCGCACCCCGGCCAGCTCGGTCAGCTCGGTCCGCTCGCCGGCCACGTCGACCTCGTACCGCTCGCGGCGGACCAGCCGGCCGTCGGTCAGGTCGTACAGGCCCACCCCGATGCGGTGCGTCCGCAGCGTGGGGTGCCCGGTCGGCGCGTCCTGCCGGACCACCACCCGTTGGTAGCTGCCGTCCGGACCGGTCTCCACCTCCGGCCGCAGCGTGTTGACCTGCGCGGTCTCCAGCCACTGTGCGGCGAACTTGCGCAGCTCCCGGCCGGAGGCGGCCTCCAGCTCGGAGAGCAGGTCGTCGAAGGTGGCGTTGCCCCACGCGTGCTTGCCGAAGTACGCCCGCAGCCCGGCCAGGAACGGCTCCTCGCCCACGTACGCGACGAGCTGCTTGAGCACGCTCGCGCCCTTGGCGTACGTGATGCCGTCGAAGTTGACCTCGACGGCCTCCAGGTCCGGCATCTCGCAGTACACCGGGTGGGTGGAGGAGAGCTGGTCCTGCCGGTAGCCCCAGTTCTTCCGGATGGACAGGAAGGTCGTCCACGCCTCGTCGAACCGGGTGGCGTGGGTGTTGCACCAGTGGCTGGCCCACTCCGCGAACGACTCGTTCAGCCACAGGTCGTTCCACCAGCGCATGGTGACCAGGTCGCCGAACCACATGTGGGCCAGCTCGTGCAGGATCGTGTTGGCCCGCTGCTCGTACTCGAAGTCGGTGACCTGCGAGCGGAACAGGTAGTGCGACTCGGCGTGCGTGACGCAGCCGAAGTTCTCCATCGCGCCGGCGTTGAAGTCGGGCACCCAGAGCTGGTCGTACTTCGGCAGCGGGTAGCGCACCCCGAACTTCTCGTGGAAGAAGTCGAAGCCCTGCTTGGTGATCAGGAACAGGTCGTCCGAGTCCAGGTGGCGGGCCATCGAGGCCCGGCAGAACACGCCCAGGTCGATGCCGTCGTGACTGTCCCGCACCTCGTGGTACGGCCCGGCGCAGAGCGCGGTGATGTAGGTGCTCATCCGCGCCGACTCGACGAAGTGGACGGCCTTCAGTCCCTCGCCGGCCGGCTCCTCGCGCTCCACCGGCATGTTGGAGACGACCGTCCAGTGCGCCGGCACGGTGGCGTGCCAGGTGTAGACGCTCTTCAGGTCGGGCTGGTCGAAGGCGGCGAACACCCGCTGCGCGTCGGCGGTCTCGAACTGGCTGTAGAGGTAGATCTCGCCGTCGACCGGGTCCACCGCGCGGTGCAGGCCCTGCCCACTGTTCGAGTACGCGAAGTCGGCGTCCACCACCAGCGTGTTCTCGGCGGCCAGGCCGGGCAGCGCCAGCCCCTTCTCCGCCGACCAGCCGGCCAGGTCCAGCTCGACGCCGTTCAGGGTCGCGGAGCGCACCTGATCGGCGGCCACCTCGATGAAGGTGCTCGCACCCGGCTCGCCGCACCGGAAGCGCACCTCGGTGGTCGACCGGAAGGTGCGGCCGGTGGCCACCTCGACGGCCGTGGACAGGTCCAGACTGATGTCGTACCCGGTCACCTCGAGCAGGCGGGCCCTCTCGGTCGCCTCGACCTGTGTCAGGTTGCGCACTCCCGGCACTGTTCGTCTCCATCCCATTTTCGGCGAACGCCACCCCGGCGCCGTCCTCGGCCGCTCGTGGCAGCCGGTGCGCTCCGAGTCTTCCATGCGCAGGGCCCCACGGTGGGCCAGCTCACGCTCTCATTCCGGTGCCGGTCGATGGTCGGCGGGGTGAAGATCGGTACAGGCGTCGGAGGGCCGGCGTCACCCGTCGTGAAGGGACCTCACCGTGAGCGAGCGCGCCGCCGTCGACATGTGGTTCGACCCCATCTGCCCCTGGGCGTGGATCACCTCCCGTTGGCTGCTGGAGGTCGAGCGGGTGCGGGACGTCGACATCCGATACCACGTGATGAGCCTGTCGGTGCTCAACGAGGGCCGGGACCTCCCGGAGGAGTACCAGGAACTGATGCGTACCGGGTGGGGTCCGGTCCGCGTCTGCATCGCCGTCGAGCAGCGGTACGGCGCCGACGCGGTGCGGAACCTCTACACCGCGCTCGGCACCCGCATCCACCTCGGGCAGGAGAAGCTCTCCCCGGAGCTGTACGCCGCCGCGCTGACCGACGCCGGGCTGGACCCGACGCTGGCCGAGGCGGCCGAGAGCACCGGGTACGACGAGGCGCTGCGCGCCAGCCACGAGGCCGGCATGCGTCCGGTCGGCACCGACGTCGGCACCCCGGTCGTGCACGCCCCCGGCCCGGACGGCACCCCGGTCGCCTTCTTCGGTCCGGTCATCACGCCCGCCCCGAAGGGCGAGGCCGCCGGCCGGCTCTGGGACGGCGTGCTTCTGGTGGCCGGCACCCCGGGCTTCTACGAGCTGAAGCGCACCCGCGAACTCGGCCCCACCTTCGACTGAGGTGTAAGGAAGGGCCCCTTGTTAACGCCTGGCGTTGTACCGGGGGCCCTTGTTAACGCGCCCCGCCGCGCGCGTCCCCGTGCCGTCCGCGCCTCGAGCCCTGGGCCGGTCGCGCCATGTGCGCGCCTTGTGCCGCCCGCGCCCGCCCCGTCACCGGGCGGCGGGAGAATTCGTTGGCCTCCATGTCCGCGCAGCGACCGGCAGGTCCGTTCCCGCAGTCTCGTGGAGGCATTCCCGATGGCCAAGCACCGTGCGCCCGGTGACGATCCGATCGGCGAGGTGGAGGTGACGGGCAGTCCCGACGCGTACTGGTCGGTCGACGACTCCCGCTGGCCGACGCTCCGGCCCGACCTGCCCGCCGAGATGGCCGATCTGCTCGCGCCGCCGATCGTGGTCGGCGTGGCCCGCGTGCCGGCCGCGTTCCGGCTCACCCCGCCCGGCGGGAGGCCCGCCGACCGTGCCCGTCCGGCCCCCGCGCCCCGGCAACCGGCCGCACCGGCAGTGACCGGAGGCAGGCACCGCCGCACCCTCGACCGTCACTGTTAACAGGGGACCCTTCCTCTACCGCAGGCGTTAACAGGGGGCCCTTCCTTTCACCTGATGGGCGGGGTGTGGGTCCGGGGCGGGCGGGGGAGCCGGCACCGGTAGCGTCGTCGCCATGACGGTCGTGCATCCGATCGCCCGGGCCTGGATCACCACTGGCGGCACCGGCGCGCAGAACTACGACGAGTTCGCCGACGACGCGGAGATCACCGCGATCATCGAGGCGAACCCGCACAGTGCCCTCGGCATCGAGATGCCGCACCGGGCGCCGGAGAGCGTCGGGAAGTCCTTCCTCGACGCGTTGCCGGACGCGGTGGCCCGGTTCGCCGAGGCGAAGGCCGACGGCAGCTACACCCCCGCCGAGCAGGTGGTGGTGCTCTACCGGATCAGCGCGCCGGGAGAGGAGTCCGCGTACGGGCTCTTCGGCATGGTCGACACCGACCAGATCTCCACCCGCGCGGACGAGCCGGGGCTGGTGATCCGCAACGAGGACGTGTTCATCGCCAAGGTGCGCGAGCGGGTGGCGCTGGCCGAGGCGCTGGGTCACCTGCTCTCCCCGGTACTCCTGTTGCAGACCGGTCGCGGCGACGAGCTGCACGCCGCGTTGGCGGCGGCGACCGAGGCGGCGGGCGCGCCGGCCGCGACCGACACCGACCAGGCCGGGCGCACGCACGCCATCTGGCTGCTCGGCCCGGGCCCCGAGCAGGACGCGCTGACCGCTCTGGCCGGCGGCGGCGAGCTGGTGGTCGCCGACGGCAACCACCGCAGCCTGGCCGCCCAGACCGGCGGGCTGCCGCGCTTCCTGGCCGTGGTCACCACCCCGGCCTCGGTCGCCATCCAGCCCTACAACCGGCTGGTCAGCGAGCTGACCACCACGCCGGAGGAGCTGCTCGACCGGCTCCGCGCCGCCGGCGCGGAGATCACCGACGTGGACGGCCCGGTCGAGGTCCCGGCGGCCGGCGGCACCGTCGTGCTCCGGCTCCCGACCGGGGCGTACGCGGTGCGCCTCCCGCACGTCGCCGGGTCCCGCCTGGAGAATCTGGATCACGCACTGGTCGAGCGGCTGTTGCTGCGCGACGCGCTGGGGCTGGATCCGGGCGACAAGCGGATCACCTACGTCGGCGGTGACTACCCGGCGAGCTGGCTGGCCGGCGAGGTCGACGCCGGCCGGGCGGAACTGGCGATCCTGGTCGCCCCGGTGACCGTGGACGACTTCGTCGCGGTGAACCTGGCCCGGGAGAAGATGCCGCGAAAGAGCACCTGGTTCACCCCGAAGGCGCGCGGTGGCCTGGTGGTCGCCGAGCTGCCCCGCTGACCGCTGTGACATTTCCGCTCCGGGACGCCGCCCGCGCGGTGTCCCGGAGCGCGGCCTGAGAGACTGCGCTCCATGCGCGTCTACCTGGGATCCGACCACGCCGGTTTCGAGCTGAAGGTGCACCTGGCCAACCATCTGGCCACGCAGGGGTACGACGTGGTCGACGTCGGCCCGCAGACCTTCGACCCGGACGACGACTACCCGGCGTTCTGCCTGCACACCGGCCACCGGGTGGTGACCGACGCGGGCAGCCTCGGCGTCGTGATCGGCGGCTCGGGCAACGGCGAGCAGATCGCCGCCAACAAGATCGCCGGCGTACGGTCGGCGCTGGCCTGGAACGTCGAGACCGCGGAGCTGGCCCGTGGGCACAACGACGCGAACGTGGTCGCCGTCGGCGCCCGCCAGCACACCCTGGACGAGGCGACCGCCATCGTGGAGGCGTTCCTCGCCACGCCGTTCTCCGGCAACGAGCGGCACGCGCGCCGGATCACCCAGGTGGCCGACTACGAGCGCACCCACCAGCTCCCGCCCCTGCCCTGAGCCGTCCCCCGTGGCCGTGCGGCCGGCCGATGCCGGCCGCCGTGCGGCCGCGGGACCCGCTCGGCACGTCCGGGTCCGGAGGGTGAACGGCGTCCGGGGAGCCGGCCAGCACGAAGTCCCGGACCGACCGGTACCGGGTACGCGTCACCGCCGGGCCGGGCCGAGCATCCCGTCGACGGTGGCCAGCAGAGCCTCCGTCGGGGTGATGCCGCTGCTCCTGCCGGCGACGAGGGCCGGGCAGGGGGCCCGCCGCAGCCAGAACTCCGCGGTGGCGCCGGTGGCGTCCGCGACGAGCAGCGTGTCCAGGACGGTCGGTGGCGGGTAGCCGGGGTAGCTGCCGCAGTTGGTGACCCTGCCCCGGTCGAGGGCGGCGTTGAGGGCTTGGCGGAGGGTGTCGGCGGTGTCCCGGTCACTCTGCTGCCGGACCAGCCCGGCGCGGGTGTCACCCACCTCGTACCGGCAGGCGGTCACCGCCACCAGCCGGCTCGGCAGGCCGGGGTTCCGGCCGGGATTGTTGATCGAGATCTGGTCCTTCGGCCCGCTGCGCGTCGGGGTCAGCCGAAGCCCGTCGGTGGGCAGGCTGGGGGCGCAGGCCGGGGTGGCGATGGTCGCGGGCGGGGTCCGGGCGATCAGCTGCGCCCGGTACCGGTCGAGGAAGGTGGTGAGCAGCGCCGGGTCCTGTCCCCGTCCCGCCGATCCGCGCACCACGGCGGCGCAGTTCTCGTCGGTGTACACGGTCACCGGTGCCCGGTCCGGGTACCGCAGGACGTAGGCGAGCTCCCGGTGGACGGCCTTCCTGGTGCAGCGGAGTTCCTGGTCGGCGGCGTCTCCGGAGGCCGCCGAACCACTGCCCGGCCGGGCCGGCAGCCGGTTGAGGATCCGTACCACCTCGTCCACGCCGTCGGTCAGCACCCGCGGCTCGCTCAGCTCGACTCCGCCCGACCCCGCCGCGGACGGCACCTCACACGCGGTGATCTCCACGGCCCCGTCCGGCACCAGTGGTCCCCCCTCGCCGTACCGGGCCGCGCCGAAGTCCGGGAAATCCCGCAGGTCGACCGGGCAGCGGGTCTCGCCGAGGACGGTGGGGGCCACCGCGGGCGGCGCCGGAGCGGGCCGCTCCCCGGCGAGGGTCCGTACCCCGCCGAACCCGAGACCGACGACCAGGGCCACGGCGAGCGCACTGACCGCGACCCGGCGGCGCCGGTGCCGGCGTACCCGCCGCCCCACCGCGCCCAGCCGGTCCGGTGGCGCGGGCAGCGGGGGAACGGCCTCCAGCAGCAGGTACCTGATGTCCTCGTCCTCGTGCTTCACGTCACGACCTCCAGATGGCGTACAGCTCGAGATGCGGATCGGCGCGCAGTGTCCGCAGGGCGCGGGACGCCTGCACCTTGACCGTGCCGGGCGAACAACCGAGCAGCTCCGCCGTCTGCTCCACGCTCAGGTCCTCCACGTAGCGGAGCACCACGACCGCCCGTTGCTGGCGGGTGAGCCGGGCCAGGGCACGACGGAGGGCGTCCCGGTTCGCCGAGTCACCGGCCATGTCGCCGTACCCGGGCTCGTCCGGCGGCGGACCCGGGATCTCACCCCGCCAGCGCCGCCGCCACCAGGAGACGTACGTGGTGAAGAGGGCCCGACGCAGGTACGCCTCGGGATGGCCGACGGCCGCGATGGCGGCCCAACGCCGCCAGGCGTCGGCCAACACCGTCTGGAGCAGGTCCTCGGCGCGCCCCGTGTCACCGGTCAGCAGCCAGGCGGAGCGCAGCAGGGCGTCGGAACGCGCCGTGACGAACTCGGCGAAGCCCTCCGGTGGCGTCAGCCCCTGGGGTCGTGGCATGTGGATGTGCACCTCCCAACCGGTAAACGCGGTGGCGAGGCACCGAGGTAAACGCCGTCGGGTGGTGGATCCGTCGGTCAGCGGCGGGGGAGGTCCTCGCGGGGCGTCCAGTTGCGACGGACGACCTGCACCCGCGCCTCGGCCTCGGCCAGGTCCTCCTCGGTGGGGTGGGAGGCGTCCCGGGCCCGCATCGCGGCGGTCACGCCGACCTGGGAGGAACCGGGGCCGACGAGGCCCCGCAGCCCCCGCTCACCATCCTCACCGTGGCCACCCCGGCGGTGTCGGGGCGGTTCGCCGCCGTCGTGCACGCCGGGGGTGGCCGCGCTGGGCCCCTCGGTCGGTGGCGCGTCGCCGTGGTGCCGGTGCCGGCGTCGCCGTCTCTCCACGTCACCCATGGACCGACGGTACCCGCCCACCCCGCCCGGAGGCGGCCGTCGCCCCGCCCGGAAGCACCGCCGGCGACGGGGCCGTCGGCCCGGTCAGAAGATCTCCATGGCGGCGGGGGCACGGTGCCAGCCGAAGGCCGGTCCGGCGGCGGCCAGCGCACCCGGACGCCGCTCCTCGATCCGCCCGGCGGCGGCGAGCGCGGTCGCCCCGGCACCGCCCAGGTACAGCTCACCGAGGCAGCGCACGTCGCAGGCCAGGTCGGCGGGCAGGTCGGTCGGCACGCAGGTGGCGCCGTCCGGTCCGCCGGTGAGCCGCCACCGGCCGGTGTTCTCCGGCAGCAGGTCGTCGGTGACGTCGAGGACCACGTCGACGGCACCGGCATACCGGCGGGCGGCCAGCGCGGCCGGCACGTCCACCACCCGCAGCCACAGCGCGTCGACCAGGCTGGTGCCGAGTCGCCGCGGCTCGTTGACCAGGCGCGGCAGCGGCTCGTCGACCGCCGCCGACCGCCAGACCAGCCGCCGGGTCAGGTCCACCGAGAGCAGCATCCGCCACAGCGCCCGGTACCCGGCCGGTGTCGCCGCCACCATCTCGGAGACGGTCACGACGCCCTTCGGGCCGGCCTGGTCCCAGTCGCCCCGGGTGCGGAACAGGGCGTACCCGTCGACGGAGTCCGGGCCGTCGTGCAGCACCGCCCGCAGTTCGGTGGCCCCGCCCCGATGGGACGCCGGGTCGTTCAGCACGTACGTCCACCACCGCTCGTCCCGGGCGGACCAGCCGGGCCGGTCGGGACGCACCCGGTCGTACACCCGGGCCAGCTCGTCCCGGACGGCGGCCGGGTGGGCGACGCGGAGCCGGCCCTCGGCGGGCGTCGGGGCCGGCAGGCGCAGCTCGGTCGTGTCGCACTCGACGGAGAGCCGCTGGCTGGCCAGGCCGTACCCGAACCGGGGATAGATCCGCCCCTCGCTGGCCCACAGGACCGCCACCGGCTCCCGCGCGCCGTCCCGGACCGCGCGCAACTGCCGGCTCATCAGCCGGGTCAGCAGGCCCTGCCGGCGGTGGGTCGGCGCGACACCGACCATGCTGACGTGCGCGGCGGGCACCCCGGCCCCGGGCACGGTCAACTCCCGGGTGTACGCGGTGGCGCTGGCGACCAGCTCGGTGCCGTCGCGCACCACGAGCGTGCGCTCCGCTTCGAGCAGCGGACGCTCGGCCGCCCAGGATTCGGTGTCGAAGCCGCCGTGGAAGAGACCGTTGAGCAGGTCGCGCAGGTCGTCGAGGTCCTCCGGGCGGGCGGTGCGGATCTCCGTCGCGGTGTTCGTCACGTCGACCTGTCTAGTCCACCGGCGCGGTGCCCGGCGAGCATATTTGCCCCCTGGATACCCTCGGAGGTCGGACGGTGGCCGGGGGCCGCCGCCGGCCCAGGGGAGGGGACGAGATGGCAGACCAGACGCAGCCGTGGGCGGAGCGGACCGTCGAGGTGCCACCGCAGCCCGGCGTGCCGCAGCAGCGGGACCCGTACCGGCGGGGTGTCGCGTCCGTGGGCCAACGGCGCACGACGCGCACCGAGCCCTTCCCGGTCGTGCCGGACGAGCCGCACGGACCCCACGGCGATGGCTGGTCGCAGCCGCCTCGCCGGCCGCTGAGCTGGCACGTCGAGCAGCTCAAGCGCGGTGGCGAGTGGAGCGCGGCCGGCGCGCTGTTCGCGTTCGTCTGCTGGGGGATCTGGGCGATCTCCGGTGGCGGCAACCTCGCCGCGCCGTTGCTGATCTTCGTGCTCAGCCTGCTGGTGGCGGTCGGCCTGTTCGCGCTCTCCCGCCTGCTGGGCCGGGTGATCCTGGAACGGCAGCTCGGTCGGGTGCGGCACACCGCCCGGGGTGCGCACCTGGTGACGGCGGTGTTCCTCGCCGGCGTCGGGATCGCCTGGCTCCAGCAGACCGAGTGGGTCGTGTCGGCCTGGAACTGGGTCACCAACCTCTGACCGTACGCCCGGGCGGGCCGGCGCTCACGCCGCCCGCCCGCGCGCCCGGTCGCGGGGCTCCGCGACCCCGTCGTCCTCCACCAGGTCGGCGCTTCATACCCAACCGGAGCCGGATCATCCGTGCCCGGCCCCACCCACACTCCCGCGATCTTGCACTTTCGGTCGCCCAGATGTCGGTTCAGCACGGTTCTGTCCCGACACGAGGTGCAAGATCGCGCGGGATGGGTGGGGTCAGGGGCCGCAGTAGAGCAGCCGGTTCGGTGTGCCGGCGACCACCGAGCCGACCACCCCGACCGTCGCCCGGCCGGTCAGGTGGGCGGACACCTGCGCCGGGGTCCAGGTCGGGTTCGCCGCGAGGGCCAGCGCGACACAGCCGGCGACGTGTGCCGCGGCCGTCGAGCCGCCGCTGAGCACCGCGACGGCGGCGTCGCCGGTGTGCCAGGCCGACGGGATGTTCGCCCCCGGCGCGTACAGGTCCAGGCAGGAGCCGTAATTGCCGCTGGGCATCCGCCCGTCCGACGCGGTGGTGCCCGCGACGGTCAGCGCCGCCGGGACCCGGGCCGGCGAGAAGGCGCACGCGTCGGCGTTCGCGCTGCCGGCCGTCACCACGTACGGGATGCCGGCGGCGACGGACCGGTTCACCGCCGCGTCCAGCGTGGCGCTGGCGGTCGCACCGAGTGCCAGCAGCGCCACCGCCGGCCGCGCGGCGTTGGCGGTGACCCAGTCGATGCCGGCGACGACCTTGGCGAGCGAGCCGCTGCCGGTGCAGCCCAGCACCCGTACCGGCCGGAGCCGGACCTCCTTCGCCACCCCGTACCGGGAGCCGCCGACGGTGCCGGCCAGGTGGGTGCCGTGGCCGTTGCAGTCGTCCGCCGGGCCACCGTCGACCAGGTCGACGCCCCCGCCGGCCCGACCACCGAAGTCACCGTGCGTCGCGCGCACGCCGGTGTCCAGGACGTACGCGTGCACGTTCGGCGCGGTGTTCGGGTAGGCGTACCGGCCGTCCAGCGGCAGCCGGCGCTGGTCGATGCGGTCCAGCCCCCAGGACGGCGGGTTGAGCTGCACCCCCGGGCCGGCCAGGCGCACCATCCGGTCCTGCTCCACCCAGGCCACCGCAGGGTCGGCGGCCAGCCGGCGGGCCACCCCGGCGGGCATGCGCGCCTGGAATCCTTTGACCGTGTCCGCGTACACCTGCCCGGGGTGTGCCCCGTGCCGGGCGGCGATCGTCGCCGCGGTCCGCGCGACCGCCGCCCGCCGCTGGGGGCCGGACTCCCGGACGGCGTCCGCGCGCAGCACGACCAGGTAGCTGCCGGCCACCGCGGTCGCGGCCGGCGCGGCCAGCACCCGACCCTCGGCGGGCGCCGCGCCCGCCGGTACGCCGGTCGCCGCGCCGCCGGCGGCCACCGTGAGCAGGGTCGCCGCGGCAAGCCGCCACCAGCGGGTACGGGGAAGTGTCATCGGTCCTCCTCCGGTTCGGCCGCCGGTTGCTCGTGGCCGTCGGCAGCCAGGGGCGTTGGGGAGAGGGTACCGATCAGATTGATCGCAATGAATGCTCTGGTGTTTTCCAGGCCCGGCCCTCGGCTCAGTCGTCGGCTCAGTCGTCGGCGATCCGGATGCCCAGCGCGGCGGCCAGGCTGTACGACAATGCCGGCAGATCCTGGTGGCTCACCACCACGCCGTCCCAGCTCGTCACCCCGCCGACGTCCAGCAGGGTGCAGTCCCGGAACCGGGTGCCGGCCATCCTGGCCTGGGAGAACTGGGCCCGGGTGAGGTCACAGCCGGTGAACTGGACGCCGGACAGGTCGGCGCCGGTGAAGTCGGCCCTGGTCAGGTTGCAGCCGGTGAAGGAGGCGGCGCCGAACCGGGAGTACCGCCACGCCGACAGGTCCAGCCGGCACTCGTCCAACGTCACGTCCCGGACCACGCCGTCGGTCCAGGTGAAGCCGGTCATCCGGGCTGCCGACAGGCTGGTACGGATGAGCGAGGAGCGCTCGGCGTGCAGGTTGGCCAGGCTGCCGCGCGCGAAGACGCAGTCCAGGAACGCGGCCCGGTCCAGGGTCACCCGGGACAGGTCGACGCCCCGGAACCGGCACTGCGCGAACTCCACCGACTCCACCGTCCGGCCGCCGAGATCGAGGTCGGCGAAGTCCAGCCGCCGGTAGCCGGCCTCGGGTTCGGGCTCGTGCTCGGGCAGCGCCGCCGTCGTCAGCGACGGCGGTAGGCGGGGCTGTGGGGGAACGTCGGCTCGTTCGGCCGCGCGGCGCTCTCGGTGGGCGGGCACCCGTCCCACCGTAGTCAGCCCCACCGGCGTCGGGGGTGCTCCCGGTCGGGCGCGCTCAGCCCGCTGCCGCGAGAGGCGGATCGGGATGCTCCCTCTGACCTGGGTCGGAGGGCTGTGGAGCGGGCGACGGGAATCGAACCCGCGTAGTCAGTTTGGAAGACTGAAGCTCTACCATTGAGCTACGCCCGCGTACGCCCCGACCGGGGCGCGTCGTCAGCGTACCGAATCCCGATCGTGCTCGCGCATCCCCCTTCCCCGCGCGCCGGGACGGGCGTGATCCACCCGAGGTCAGGGAAGTCGGGCCATCCTCGGGCCGGGACACCCCAACTTCCGGGACATGGTGGCCTCCGCCCGCCAGAGCTGGCCTCCGCCCGCCCCTGGGATCCGGCCTCCGACCGCCGGGGGCGCGCGGTTTGTCTGATTCGGGGGAGTTCGGCGCGTTGGCTTCGGCCCGGGCGCCTGGCGCGGGTGCCGACGGCATAGACTGCTTCCCGCCACGGGGTGTGGCGCAGCTTGGTAGCGCACTCGCTTTGGGAGCGAGGGGCCGTGGGTTCAAATCCCGCCACCCCGACTGCCGTCCGCGGCCGGGTCGCCCCGGGCGCCGCCGATCCGTCCGCGGCCCCGGGCGCTGCCGGGGTGCCGCTCCGGCTCGCCTACACTCGATGGGCTGATCGAAAGCCCAGAATCAAAACCGAGATCCGTCAAGGAGTACGCCTGTGAAGAGCACCGTCGAGACTCTGAGCCCGACGCGCGTGCGGCTCGCCATCGAGGTGCCGTTCGTCGAGCTCGAGCCGAGCCTCAGGAAGGCGTACCGGGAGATCGGTTCGCAGGTGCAGGTGCCCGGCTTCCGTCGGGGCAAGGTCCCGACCGCCGTGATCGACCAGCGGGTCGGCCGGGGCACCGTCCTCAACGAGGCGGTGCAGGAGGCCATCCCGCAGAACATCCTCGCCGCGGTCCGCGAGCACGACCTGAAGACCCTCGGTCGTCCCGAGGTGGAGATCACCGAGTTCAACGACGGTGACTCGCTCAACTTCACCGCCGAGGTGGACGTCCGGCCGGAGATCACCCTGCCGGACCCGGCCACCGTCGAGGTGACCGTGGACGAGCTCCAGATCGACGAGAGCGAGATCGACGAGCAGGTCAAGAGCCTGCGCGAGCGGTTCGCCACCCTGAAGACCGTCGAGCGGGCCGCCGCCGAGGGTGACTTCGTGCAGATCGACCTGAACGCCACGGTCGACGGCGAGGACGTGCCGGGTGGTTCGGCGAGCAACATCTCCCACGAGGTGGGCAGCAAGCAGCTCCTGCCGGGCCTGGACGAGGCCGTCGTCGGCCTCGCCGCCGGTGACAGCACCACCTTCACCACCCAGCTGGTGGGCGGCGACTTCGCCGGCCGCGACGCCGACGTGGCGGTGACCGTCCGCACGGTCAAGGAGAAGGAACTGCCCGAGCTGAACGACGAGTTCGCGCAGATGGCGAGCGAGTTCGACACGATCGAGGAGCTGCGCGGCGACCTGCGTGAGCGGGTCACCCGGGGCAAGCGGGTCGAGCAGATCTACGCCGCCCGGGACAAGGCCCTGGAGCAGCTCGTCGCCGCGGCCGAGGTACCGGCGCCGGAGGGTGTCGTCCGCGAGGAGGTCGAGAGCCGCAAGGCGGCGATGGTCGACCAGCTGGAGCGGATCGGCGCCTCGATGGAGGAATACCTGTCGGCCGAGGACAAGACCGAGGAGCAGATCGACGCCGAGCTGACCGAGGCGGCCACCGAGGGTGTCAAGATCCAGCTCCTGCTGGACACCCTGGCCGACGCGGAGGACGTGCAGGTCTCCGACGACGAGTTCGGGCACGAGATCGTGCACCGCGCCCAGCGCGCCGGCATGGCCCCCCAGCAGTACTACGACCAGCTGGTCCGCTCCGGCGCGGCCGCCGCCGTCTTCGGCGACGTACGCCGGGGCAAGGCGCTGGCGTCGGTGATGGAGCGCATCAAGATCAAGGACGCGGCCGGCAACGAGGTGACGCTCGACGCGCTGCGTGCCGAGAACGAGGCCGAGCACAACCACGAGCACTGACCGTCGGGCACGGCCGCCGTCCATCCCTCGCGGTGGGCGGCGGCCGAAGCCCTTTTCGGGTACGTCTGGCGAAGGCTGCGCTGTCAGCGAACAGTGGCCCGACCGGGAGTGCGTCACCCGATCAAGCGGTTAGTGTCGGTGAAGACGGTACGGAGAGCGAAGGGCTGCCATGACCGACATGCACATCCCAGCGAAGCCACTCCGGGCGATCGAGGCCCGCGGCGGCGACACCATTGGCAACCTCGACGACTCGGTCTACAACCGGTTGCTCAAGGAGCGCATCATCTTCCTGGGCAGCGAGGTGACCGACCAGGTCGCCAACCGCATCTGCGCGCAGCTGCTGCTGCTCGCCGCGGAGGACCCGGACCGCGACATCAACCTGTGGATCAACTCGCCGGGTGGCTCCGTCTACTCCGGCATGGCGATCTACGACACCATGCAGTTCATCGACAACGACGTGTCGACCGTGGCGATGGGCATGGCCGCCTCCATGGGCCAGCTGCTCCTGTGCGCGGGCACCAAGGGCAAGCGCTACGCCCTGCCGCACGCCCGGATCATGATGCACCAGCCGTCCGGTGGCCTGGGCGGCACCGCCTCGGACATCGCGATCCAGGCGGAGCAGATGCTCTACACGAAGCGGATGTTCCAGGAGCGGGTCGCGCACCACACCGGCCAGGACCAGTCGCAGATCGAGGCCGACTCGGACCGGGACCGCTGGTTCACCGCCCAGGAGGCGATGGACTACGGCTTCATCGACAAGGTGATCATCGGGGCCGCCCAGGTTCCGGATGGCGCCGGGACCCTGAGCTGAGCGAGGAGCTGACGATGACCGACCTGAGCCTGCCGCCCCAGTTCGCGGCCGTGCACAACCGCTACGTCCTTCCGTCGTTCGTCGAGCGCACGTCGTACGGGGTCAAGGAGTCCAACCCGTACAACAAGCTCTTCGAGGACCGGATCATCTTCCTCGGCGTCCAGGTGGACGACGCGTCGGCCAACGACGTGATGGCGCAGCTGCTGACGCTCGAGGGCACCGACCCGGACCGCGACATCATCATGTACATCAACTCGCCCGGCGGTTCGTTCACCGCCATGACGGCGATCTACGACACCATGCAGTACGTCCGCCCGGACATCCAGACGGTGTGCCTGGGGCAGGCGGCCAGCGCGGCGGCGGTGCTGCTCTCGGCCGGCACCCCGGGCAAGCGGATGGCCCTGCCGAACTCCCGGATCATCATCCACCAGCCGGCCACCGAGGGCGGCTACGGGCAGGGCTCGGACATCGAGATCCAGGCCCGGGAGATCCTGCGGATGCGGACCCAGCTGGAGGAGATGCTCTCCCGGCACTGCAACCGTCCGATCGAGCAGGTTCGCAAGGACATCGACCGTGACAAGATCATGACGGCCGAGGAGTCCAAGGAGTACGGGTTGGTGGACACGATCCTCACCAGCCGCAAGAAGGGTCTGCTGGCCGCCAACGCCGCCAGCTGAGCAGCTCGGGTCGGAGGTCGGCCGGGTTCGTTCCCGGCCGACCTCTGACACACCCGTTTTGGGGGTCGGAGAAACCTCCGCCAGCGGGTAACGTCGGTCCCGTACCGCTTCGCCGGTCGGGGCCGGCGAGGTTGAGGAGACGGACGGAGCGCAGCGTCCGCAGGTCAGGGCCGGGACTCCGGCCGATGAGTGCAGGGAGAACGTAGGTGGCACGGATCGGTGACGGCGGCGACCTACTCAAGTGCTCCTTCTGCGGCAAGTCGCAGAAGCAGGTCAAGAAACTCATCGCGGGCCCAGGGGTCTACATCTGCGACGAGTGCATCGACCTCTGCAACGAGATCATCGAGGAGGAGCTGGCCGAGTCCGGCGAGGTGAAGTGGGAAGAGCTTCCCAAGCCGATGGAGATCTGCCAGTTCCTCGACAACTACGTCGTGGGGCAGGACCAGGCGAAGAAGGCCCTCGCCGTCGCGGTCTACAACCACTACAAGCGGATCCAGGCCGAGGCGGCCGGCGCGCCGGGCTCCGGCAGCGACGCCGTCGAGCTGGCCAAGTCCAACATCCTGCTCCTGGGCCCCACCGGTTGCGGCAAGACGCACCTCGCCCAGACCCTCGCCCGGATGCTCAACGTCCCCTTCGCGATCGCGGACGCGACCGCGTTGACCGAGGCCGGCTACGTCGGCGAGGACGTGGAGAACATCCTCCTCAAGCTGATCCAGGCCGCTGACTACGACATCAAGCGCGCCGAGACCGGCATCATCTACATCGACGAGGTCGACAAGATCGCCCGCAAGTCGGAGAACCCGTCGATCACGCGGGACGTCTCCGGCGAGGGGGTCCAGCAGGCGCTGCTGAAGATGCTGGAGGGCACCGTCTCCAACGTGCCGCCGCAGGGCGGTCGCAAGCACCCGCACCAGGAGTTCATCCAGATCGACACGACCAACGTCCTGTTCATCTGCGGTGGTGCCTTCGCCGGGCTCGACCAGATCATCGAGGCCCGCACCGGGCACGGCGGCACCGGCTTCGGTGCCCGGCTCCGGGCGGTCTCCGAGCGGTCGACCGACGACATCTTCAGCCAGGTCATGCCGGAGGACATGCTGAAGTTCGGGCTCATCCCCGAATTCATCGGCCGGCTCCCGGTGATCACCAACGTGCGCAGCCTCGACCGGTCGGCGCTGGTCCGCATCCTCACCGAGCCGCGCAACGCCCTCGTCCGGCAGTACCAGCGGCTCTTCGAACTCGACGGCGTCGAGCTGGAGTTCGAGGACCCGGCGCTGGAGGCCATCGCCGACCAGGCGATGCTGCGCGGCACGGGTGCCCGTGGCCTCCGCGCGATCATGGAAGAGGTCCTGCTCTCCGTGATGTACGAGGTGCCGAGCAACCCCGACGCCGCCCGCGTGCTGATCACCCGCGAGGTGGTCCTGGAGAACGTCAACCCGACCATCGTGCCGCGCGAGTTCACCGGCCGCCGGGCCCGGCGGGACCGCGAGGAGAAGTCGGCCTGACCTCGCCGTCGGCGTGACGGGGCGACCGGTCCGTCGCGCCGGCCGCACCCCTGTCGCCGTGAGGGCTGTCCCCGTACGCTGAGGTCCATGCGTGTCGCCGTCTGCCAGCTGAACGCGCGGGACGACCGCAAGGCCAATCTGGCGGCCGCGGAGGGCCTGCTGGACCGCGCGGCCGCCGGCGGCGCGGACGTGGCGGTCCTCCCGGAGTACGTCGACTATCTCGGCCCGGCCGCCGGGCTCCCCGAGCCGGAGCCGGTCGACGGCGAGGTCGGGTCGTTCTTCGCCGCCGCCGCCCGGCGCCTGGGCATGTGGGTGGTCGCGGGTTCGTTCCACGAGCGCGGTCCGGACCCGGAGCACACCTGGAACACCTCGCTGGTGTTCGACCGTTCCGGCGCGCTCGCGGCGAGCTACCGGAAGATCCACCTTTACGACGTGGAGATCCCCGGGCGGGTGTCCTACCTCGAGTCGGCGACCGTGGCGCCCGGCGACCAGCCGGTGGTGGTCGACGTCGAAGGACTCCGGGTCGGGCTGTCGATCTGCTACGACCTGCGCTTCCCCGAGTTGTACCGGCAGTTGGCCACCGACGGCGGCGCCCACCTGCTGGTGGTGCCGGCGGCGTTCATGATGCACACGGGGCGGGACCACTGGGAGGTCCTGTTGCGTGCGCGGGCGATCGAGAACCAGTGCTTCGTCGCCGCCGCCGGTCAGACCGGTGACCACGAGCCGGGCCGGACCTGTTTCGGGCGCAGCATGGTGGTCGACCCGTGGGGGACGGTGCTGACGCAGGTCCCGGACGGGCCCGGAGTGGCGTTCGCCGATCTCGACCTGGAGCGGTTGCGGACGATCCGCACCGAGCTGCCCAGCCTGGCGAACCGCCGGCTCTGACCGCTCAGCCCGGACGAGCCATCGGGCGGTGACCGCTCAGCCCTGGAGCAGGACGCCGACCACCGCGAAGCCGGCGATGGCGACCGCGGTGACGAGCAGCGCGGTGGTCATCCGTGTCGGTCCCCGGCGGGCCAGCCGGCGCACCGACGCCAGTACGGCGAGCAGCACGAGGGCCCCGATGACCAGTTGCCAGATCGGCAGCAGCAGTCCGAGCAGGGCATCCTCGGCGAGCACCGTCGTCGGGGAGCGCGGCAGGTCGTCCATGCCCGCAACTCTGACACGTCCGCGCCGGTTGCGGATGCCGCGACCGCTTCGAATGGAGGAAGAAGGCCCGTCCGGCACGGTGCCGTCGGTCCGTCGGCCGTCCGGACCGAGGCAGCGATGAACGTTGATTTGCGCTCGGGGGGCCATCCGCGTAACTTTCTCTCTGCACGCGGCAGGCCGGACAAACCGGCCGGGAGCGGGCGCCAGGCTCGTGGCGGAGACGCCGAGCGAGACTGAGGATCGGGCGGTGCGAAACACTCCGGACACGGGGTTGCGATCGCGAAGCCGACCGGGTAGAGTTCTGAAGCCGGCAGGAGCCGGGCGGATGGCTGCGAAAGCGGCATCGGCCGGTCTGCCACTTCCCGCACCATCAGCGCCACCGATCATCGGTGGGACTGATTCGCGGGCCGGAACGAACCAAGCTGATCGACTCGGAACCGAGTTTGACGGTGAGGAACGCGCCGGGTAGGTTAGAGAGGTTGCCCCGGATGGGGTTCTGCTGATGCGGAGCTTCGGATGGTGTGTGGTTGTTCTTTGAGAACTCAACAGGGTGCTTGATAAGCCAGTGCCAATTGTTTTATATCCCGGACTGGTCGAGCTTCGGTTTGGCTGGTTTGGATTCCTTTGGCAACATTTGTTTGTTGTC
>NZ_RBAK01000011.1 GCF_003626595.1 Micromonospora endolithica
AGGACATGCCGCTGACCGAGGCCGCGCAGACCGTGCAGGTGTCGGCCTACCCGGATCACTACGCCCAGTGGGAGCAGCAGGCCGCCGACCTCGTCGCCCAGCACTGGAACAACTGACAGCCTTCCTCCAAGGGGGAACGAAAGGCCGCTGGCCGGCACCCGAAGATCCGGGTGCCGGCCAGCGGCGTCTGTGCGTGCAGGTCTTGGACAGTTACCGTCCCGCCGGAACAGAAACTGTCCACGATTCACGTTGCCGCCCCCGCCCGGGGCGGCGATCGTGCGGTTTCGGTCGGCGCGGAAGGCACAAAAGAGGGCAGGACGACGACACCAAGTGCAAGATCGCGAAGCCGGGCGGGTGCAGCGGCGGGGCGCGGGTGGTGGGGGTCACGGTGGGGTGGGGAAGGCGGGGGAGGGGTAACGTGTTGAGTCGGGTGTCGGTGTGATCAGTGTCCCCGGGCCTCACCTAAATAGCCTTCGCGGAATACCGTTCGGCTGGAGCCGCGTCGCGCCACTCGCCGAGAGGCGACCTGCACACCGACACTCTCGGTGCCGCCCCCGCGCCCCTTCCGGGCCGGGGGCGGCACTGTCCGTACCGCCGGGACGGGGGCGGCGCCGCTCGGTTCGGCTCGCGTACGGCGGTCCGCTCACCTATGTTCGAGGGGTCGGGCTCCGAGGGCCGGGGGAGGTGTCGCGATGGGTCTGCGGACCTTCATCGAGGGGTGGCCGGTCTATCGGCAGCTCACCGGCAGCGACCCGTTGGGCCGGGGTGCCGCCGCGCAGTCGGCCCGCTCGGCGGAGCTGACCGCGCGCACGGAGACCGCCGACGGCGTGGCCCGGTCGGTGTGTCCGTACTGCGCGGTGGGGTGTGGGCAGCGGGTCTTCCACGCCGACAACACGGTCACCCAGATCGAGGGCGACCCGGACAGCCCGATCTCCCGGGGGCGGCTCTGCCCGAAGGGCTCGGCCAGCAAGAGCCTGGTGACCAGTCCGTTGCGACAGACGACGGTGCGCTACCGCCGGCCGTACGCGACGGAGTGGGAGGACCTGGACCTCGACGTCGCGGTGGACATGATCGCCGACCGGATCATCGCCGCGCGGGCGCAGACCTGGGAGGACTCCGACAGCGAGGGCCGGCCGCTGAACCGGACCCTGGGCATCTCCAGCCTGGGCGGGGCGACGCTGGACAACGAGGAGAACTACCTCATCAAGAAGCTGTTCACCGCGATGGGGGCCCTCCAGATCGAGAACCAGGCACGTATTTGACACTCCGCCACCGTCCCCGGTCTGGGGGCCAGCTTCGGTCGCGGTGGCGCGACGGATTTCCAGCAGGACGTCGCCAACGCTGACGTCATCGTCATCCAGGGCTCCAACATGGCCGAGGCCCACCCGGTGGGCTTCCAGTGGGTGATGGAGGCCAAACGGCGCGGCGCCAAGGTGTTCCACGTCGACCCGCGGTTCACCCGAACCAGCGCGGTCGCCGACACGTACCTGCCGATCCGCGCGGGCACCGACATCGCGTTGCTGGGTGGGGTGGTGAACCACATCCTGACCCACGAGCTGGACTTCCGGGAGTACGTGCTGGCGTACACGAACGCGGCGACGATCGTCAGCGAGCGTTTCGCCGACACCGAGGACGGCGACGGTTTCTTCTCCGGGTTCGACCCGGAGACCAACAGCTACGTGCAGGACAGCTGGCAGTACGAGGGCCACGAGGACGACTCGGGCAGCGGGCACACCGCCGACGAGCGGGACAGCGCGGCCGGCATGCGGCACGAGTCGCACGGCGCGCAGGTGGCCGGGCAGGTGCGGCGGGACGAGACGTTGCGGCATCCGCGCTGCGTCTACCAGATCCTGAAGCGGCACTTCGCCCGCTACACGCCCGAGATGGTGGAGCGGGTCTGCGGCATCGACCGGGAGAAGTTCCTGGAACTGGCCCGGGCCTGGACGGAGAACTCCGGCCGGGAGCGGACCGGCTGCCTGATCTACTCGGTGGGCTGGACGCAGCACAGCGTCGGAGTGCAGTACATCCGCACCGGGGCGATCATCCAGTTGCTGCTGGGCAACGTGGGCCGGCCCGGCGGCGGCGTGCTGGCGCTGCGCGGACACGCCAGCATCCAGGGTTCGACGGACATCCCCACCTTGTTCAACCTGCTTCCCGGCTACCTCCCGATGCCGCACCACGCCGACCACCCGACGTTCGACGAGTGGGTGGACAGCATCCGCCATCCCGGCCAGAAGGGGTTCTGGGGCAACGCCCGGGCGTACGCGGCGAGCCTGCTGAAGGCGTACTGGGGTGACGCGGCGACGCCGGAGAACGACTTCTGCTACGGCTACCTGCCCCGGATGACCGGCGACCACGGCACCTACCAGCAGGTGTTGAACATGATCGACGGCAAGGTGAAGGGCTACTTCCTGCTCGGGCAGAACCCGGCGGTCGGCTCGGCGCACGGCCGGGCGCAGCGGCTGGGCATGGCGAACCTCGACTGGTTGGTGGTCCGCGACCTGTTCATGATCGAGTCGGCCACGTTCTGGCGGAACGGCCCCGAGGTGGCCACCGGCGAGATCGTGCCCACCGAGTGCCGGACCGAGGTGTTCTTCCTGCCGGCGGCGTCGCACGTGGAGAAGGAGGGCACCTTCACCCAGACCCAGCGGCTGCTGCAGTGGCGGGAGAAGGCCGTCGACCCGCCGGGCGACGCCCGCTCCGAGCTGTGGTTCTTCTATCACCTGGGCCGCCGGCTGCGGGAGAAGCTGGCCGACTCGGCGCACCCCCGGGACCGGGCGCTGCGCGACCTGGCCTGGGACTACCCCACACACGGTCCGCACGCGGAGCCGCGCGCCGAGGCGGTGCTGCGGGAGATCAACGGGTACGAGGTGGCGACCGGCCGCCCGTTGTCGACGTTCGCCGAGGCGCGCGACGACGGGTCGACCGCGGTCGGTTGCTGGATCTACGCCGGGGTGTACGCCGACGGCGTCAACCAGGCGGCCCGGCGCAAGTCCCGGCACGAGCAGGACTGGGTGGCCGCCGAGTGGGGTTGGGCCTGGCCGGCGAACCGCCGGACGCTCTACAACCGGGCCTCGGCCGACCCGGAGGGCCGCCCGTGGAGCGAGCGCAAGCGCTACGTGTGGTGGGATCCGGAGAAGGCGGAGTGGACCGGGTACGACGTGCCGGACTTCGAGAAGACGAAACCGCCGACGTACCGGCCGCCGGAGGGCGCCGCCGGCCCGGAGGGGATCGCCGGGGACGACCCGTTCGTGATGCAGGGCGACGGGAAGGGCTGGCTGTACGCGCCCAGCGGCGTCCTGGACGGTCCGCTGCCGACGCACTACGAGCCGGCCGAGTCGCCGGTGCGCAACCCGCTGTACCGGCAGCAGGCCAACCCGACCCGCAAGGTGTACGCCCACCCGGTGAACTCGGTGAACCCGAGCCCGCCGCAGGAGCACAGCCAGGTCTTCCCGTACGTGTTCACGGTCAGCCGGCTCACCGAGCACCACACGGCCGGCGGGATGAGCCGCACGGTGCGTCCGCTGGCGGAGTTGCAGCCGGAGATGTTCGTGGAGGTGTCCCCGGAGTTGGCGGCCGAGGTCGGCCTGGCGCAGTTGGGGTGGGCGCACCTGGTCAGCGGCCGGGCCGTCATCGAGGCGCGGGTGCTGGTCACCGACCGGCTCACCCCGCTGCGGGTGGACGGGCGGGTGATCCACCAGGTGTGGCTGCCGTACCACTTCGGTTTCCAGGGGTTGGTCACCGGCGACTCGGCCAACGACCTGTTCGGCATCACCCTGGATCCGAACGTGCTCATCCAGGAGAGCAAGATCGGCACCTGTGACGTGCGGCCCGGCCGCCGCCCGACCGGGCCGGCCCTGCTCGACCTGGTGGCCGACTACCAGCGGCGGGCCGGCATCGTCGCGGGCCGGCCGGGGCCGGCGGTCACCCCGGGCGCGCCGCCCCCCACCCGCGCCGCGGACCCCACCGGGTCCGACCCCACCAGGGCCGACGGCACCGGCACGGACCACGGCGACCGGGAGGGCCGCGATGCTTCCTGACCCGAACAGCCTGTACGGGCCGTTGGACCCGGCGCCGGAGGCCGGCTGGTCCGCCGCGCCGCCCCGGATGGGCTTCTTCACCGACGCCAGCGTCTGCATCGGCTGCAAGGCGTGCGAGGTGGCCTGCAAGGAGTGGAACGGCGTCCCGGATTCGGGCTTCGACCTGCTCGGCATGTCGTACGACAACACCGGCGCGTTGACCGCGAACTCGTGGCGGCACGTGGCGTTCGTCGAGCAGCCCCGCCCGGCCGGGCACCGCACGCCGCCGTTCGCCGGCACCCCGACCGGCGGGTCGGTGAGCGCGGCGTCGGCGGCGGTGGCCGCGGGCACCGCGGGCCCGACCGGTACCGCACCCGGGCTGCTGCCGGGCGCGCCGGAGCCCGCCGCCCGGATGGGCGCCGCCCGCACCGGCGAGGACACGGGGCCGGGCACCGACGACCGGGCGCCGGAGTTCCTCGGCATGCCCGGCGCCGCGCCGCCGGGCCGGGGCACCGGCGCCGAGGGCCGCGCCGACTTCCGCTGGCTGATGATGTCCGACGTGTGCAAGCACTGCACGCACGCGGCGTGCCTGGACGTCTGCCCGACCGGGTCGTTGTTCCGCACCGAGTTCGGCACCGTGGTGGTGCAGGAGGACATCTGCAACGGCTGCGGCTACTGCGTATCCGCCTGCCCGTACGGGGTGATCGACCAGCGGAAGGGCGACGGCCGGGCGTGGAAGTGCACGCTGTGCTACGACCGGCTCGGCGCGGGCATGACACCGGCCTGCGCGCAGGCGTGCCCGACCGAGTCCATCCAGTACGGCGTCGTCGACGAGCTGCGGGAGCGGGCGGCGGCGCGGGTGGCGACCCTGCACGAGCGGGGAGTGCCCGAGGCTCGTCTCTACGGCCACGACCCGAACGACGGCGTCGGTGGTGACGGCGCGTTCTTCCTGCTGCTCGACGAGCCGGAGGTGTACGGCCTGCCGCCCGACCCGGTGGTGACCACCCGGGACCTGCCGAGGATGTGGCGGCGGGCCGGGCTCGCCGCCCTGGCCATGGCGGCGGCGACCGTCGCCGCGTTCGCGGGAGGTTCCTCGTGACCGGCGCGGGCGGCGGGCCGGCCCCGGGTCGGCGCGGCCGTGGCCGGCGCGGGGGCGAGGACCTGGCCGTGCCGGAGGCCGAGTTCACCTCCTACTACGGGCGGCCGATCCTCAAGCCACCGGTGTGGAAGTGGGACATCGCCGCCTACCTGTTCACCGGCGGGCTGGCCGCCGGCTCGTCGCTGCTGGCGGCGGGCGGGCAGCTCACCGGCCGTCCGGCGCTGCGCCGCGCGGGCCGGGCCACCGCGCTGGCCGCGGTGAGCGCCAGCGCGGCCTTCCTGATCCGGGACCTGGGCCGCCCGGAACGCTTCCACCACATGCTGCGGGTCGCCAAGCCGACCTCGCCGATGTCGGTCGGCACGTGGATCCTGTCGGCGTACGGGCCGGCGGCCGGGGTGGCGGCGGTCGCCGAGGCGGCGGTGTGGCTGCCCGAGCGGGGACCGTTCGGCCTCGTCCGGCGAGTGCTGCCGCCGGTGGGGCGGGCCGCCGGGCTGGCCGCCGCGGCCACCGCGCCGGCCCTGGCCACGTACACCGGGGTGCTGCTGGCCAGCACCGCCGTCCCGTCGTGGCACGAGGCGTACCCGGAACTGCCGGTCATCTTCGCGGGCAGCGCGCTGGCCGGCGGCGCCGGTGTGGGTCTGATCGCCGCGCCGTGCGCGCAGGCGGGCCCGGCGCGGCGGATGGCGGTGGCCGGCGCGGCGCTGGAACTCGTCGGGTCACACCGGGTGGAGACCCGGCTGGGGCTGCTCAGCGAGCCCTACCGGGTCGGCACGGCCGGTCGGCTGCTGCGCGCCGGCCGGCTGCTGACCGCCGCCGGGGTGGTCGGTGGGCTGCTCGGCCGGCGCAGCCGCGCGGTGTCGGCGCTGTCCGGGGCGGCGTTGCTGGCGGCGTCGGTGGCCACCCGGTTCGGCATCTTCCACGGGGGGGTCGCCTCGGCGAGGGATCCGAAGTACACGGTGGTCCCGCAACGGCAGCGGCTGGCGGAGCGTCGCGCCGCGGCCTGACCGGCTCCGTGGGCGGGCGCCCCGGCGTTGTGATCCAATGTCGGGCGGAGGCGTTCAGGCGGCTGGTGCCCCTCCCGGTCTTCAACACCGGTGTGGTCCGGGACCCGGGCCAGGCGGGTTCGATTCCCGTCCGTCTCCGCCAACGATGGTGGGGGACACGTGACAGGCGACCCACGGCGGCGGGTGCCGCGCACCGACGGGCTGCTGGCCGAGCCACGGCTCGCCGCCGCCGCGGCCACCCTCGGCCGGGACCGGGTGCGGGCCGCCGTCCGGGCCGCCCAGGACCGCGCGCGACGCGGTGAGATCACCCCGGAGGACGTACGCGACGTCGCGCTGGCCGCCCTGCCCGCGCCGGCGCCCCGGGTGGTGCTCAACGCGACCGGGGTGGTCCTGCACACCAACCTGGGTCGGGCGCCGCTCTCGCCGGCGGCCGTCGCCGCCGTGGTGGCCGCCGCCGGCCACACCGACGTGGAACTCGACCTGCGGACCGGCCGCCGGGCCCGGCGCGGCCGGGACGCCCTCGACGCGCTCGCCGCCGCGGTGCCCGACGCGGGCGCGGTGCACGTGGTCAACAACGGCGCCGCCGCGCTGGTGCTGGCCGCCACCGCCCTGGCCACCGGCCGGGAGATCGTGGTCAGCCGCGGCGAGCTGGTGGAGATCGGCGACGGGTTCCGCCTGCCGGACCTGCTGGAGAGCACCGGGGCCCGGCTGCGCGAGGTGGGCACCACCAACCGCACCACCCTGGACGACTACGCCGCCGCCGTCGGGCCGGGCACCGGTTTCGTGCTGAAGGTCCACCCGTCGAACTTCCGGATCACCGGCTTCACCGCGGCGGTTCCGGTGGCGGCCCTGGCCACCCTCGGCGTGCCGGTGGTGGCGGACATCGGTTCCGGGCTGCTGGTCGCCGACCCGCTGCTGCCCGACGAGCCGGACGCCGCGTCCACCCTGCGGGCCGGGGCGGCCCTGGTCACCGCCAGCGGCGACAAGCTGCTCGGCGGCCCGCAGGCCGGGCTGCTGCTCGGCGCCGCCGACCTGGTGCGGCGCCTGCACCGGCATCCCCTGGCCCGGGCGCTGCGGGTGGACAAGCTGACCCTCGCCGCGTTGGCCGCCACCCTGGCCGACCCGGCCACGCCCACCCGGGCGGCTCTGCACGCCGACGCCGGGCTGCTGCGGGAACGCACCGGACGGCTGCGCGACGCGCTCGCCGCCGACGGGTGCAAGGCCGAGGTGGTGCCCGCGGTGGCCGTCGTCGGTGGCGGTGGCGCGCCCGGGGTGGACCTGGACTCGTGGGCGTTGAGCCTGCCCGAGCGGTACGCCGAGCCGCTGCGCACCGGCGACCCGCCGGTGCTCGGCCGGGTGGCGCGCGGCCGGCTGCTGCTGGACCTGCGGTGCGTGCCGGCCGACGCCGACGCCACTCTGCGGGCGGCGGTGCTCCGGGTGCCCGGGGACGGCTGACGTGCTGGTGGTGGCCACCGCCGGGCACGTGGACCACGGCAAGTCGACGCTGGTCCGCGCCCTCACCGGGATGGAACCGGACCGGTGGGCCGAGGAACGCCGCCGGGGCATGACCATCGACCTCGGGTTCGCCTGGACGCGCCTGCCGTCGGGCGGCACCGTCGCGTTCGTTGACGTGCCGGGGCACGAGCGGTTCGTGCCGAACATGCTCGCCGGTGTCGGGCCGGTGCCCGCCGCGCTCGTGGTGGTCGCCGCCGACGAGGGGTGGATGCCGCAGTCCACCGAGCACCTGGCGGCGCTGGACGCGCTCGGCGTCGCGTACGGGCTGCTGGTGGTGACCCGCGCGGACCTGGCCGATCCCGGCGCGGCGCTGGCGGCCGGCCGGGAGCGGCTGGCGGCCACCACGCTCGGCGCGGTCGACGCCGTCGCGGTGAGCGCGGTGACCGGGGCCGGCCTGCCCGGGCTGCGGGAGGCGCTGGACCGGCTCGCCGCGCGGCTGCCCGCCCCGCCGGTCGACGCGCCGGTGCGGCTGTGGGTGGACCGCGGCTTCACGGTGCGGGGCAGTGGCACCGTGGTGACCGGCACCCTCGGCGTCGGCCGGCTGCGGGTCGACGACGAACTGGAGGTCAGCGGCACCGGGCAGACCGTGCGGGTCCGTGGCCTGCACGCGCTCGGTCGCCCGCACGACGCGGTCGCGGCGGTGGCCCGGGTGGCGGTGAACCTGCGCGGCGTCCCCCGGGACGCGCTCGGGCGCGGTGACGCGCTGCTCAGCCCCGGCCGGTTCGGCCGCGGCGACCTGCTGGACGTCCGGGTGCACGGCGATCCGGTCGGCGACCTGCCGGCCACCCTGATGCTGCACGTCGGCTCGGCGGCCGTGCCGGTGCGGGTGCGACCGCTCGGCGCGGACACCGCCCGGCTGCGGCTGGCCCGGCCGCTGCCGCTGCTGACCGGTGACCGGGTGCTGCTGCGCGACCCCGGGCGGCACCACGTCGCCGGTGCGGCGACCGTGCTGGACGTGGCCCCGCCGCCGCTGACCCGCCGGGGCGCCGCGGCGGCCCGGGCGGCGGTGCTGGCCACCCTGGACGGCCGGCCCGACCTCTCCGGTGAGTTGCGCCGGCGGGGGCTGGCCCGGGCGGCCGACCTGGCCCGGATGGGCGTGCCGGTCAGCGGCGTGCCGGTGGCCGGCGACTGGTACACCGACCCCGGGCACTGGCGTGACCTGGGCGTGCGGCTGACCCGTGAGGTGACCCGGTACGCCCGCGCGCACCCGCTGGAGCACGGTGTGCCGACCGAGGCGTTGCGCCGGCACCTCGACCTGCCCGACCGGGCGCTGGTCGAGGCGCTGGTCCGGCCACCGCTGCGCCTGCACGCCGGCCGGGTCACCGCGACCGCGGGCGACGCGCTGCCCGAACCGGTGGCCCGCGCGGTCGCCCGGATCCGCGCCGCGTACGCCGACCAGCCCTTCCGGGCCCCGGAGGCCGCGCACCTGGCGGACCTGGGGCTCGGTCCCCGGGAGATCGGCGCGGCGGTACGGGCGGGGGCGTTGCTGCGGCTGGCCGACAACGTGGTCCTGCTGCCCGGGGCGGTCGACGACGCGGTCCGCGTCCTCGCCGCGCTGCCGCAACCGTTCACGCTCAGCGCCGCCCGGCAGGCCCTCGGCACCACCCGGCGGGTGGCGGTGCCCCTGCTGGAACTGCTGGACCGGCGCGGCGCCACCCGCCGGTTGCCCGACGACGCCCGCGAGGTGGTGGGCCAGGGGCGACCGACGGTGCGCGGCTCTGCCAGGCTGGGCCCATGACCCTCGATGCCTCACCGCCGTCGCTGTTGTCCCGGGGCCGGGCCGTGCTGGAGATCGCGGTCCGCTTCGGGCTGCCGGTGGTGTGGCTGGTGTGGGCGGTGCTGTCCTGGTGGGTCACGCCCCGCGAGGTCGACACCGCCGACCTGGAACGGGACCTGGCCGCC
This sequence comes from Micromonospora endolithica, assembly GCF_003626595.1. Classification (GTDB taxonomy): domain Bacteria; phylum Actinomycetota; class Actinomycetes; order Mycobacteriales; family Micromonosporaceae; genus Micromonospora; species Micromonospora endolithica. The sequence goes on from NZ_RBAK01000011.1 coordinate 9,540, forward strand.
GATCGGGTGGTGACCTGGCAGCGCGCCGAGGGGTGGAGCGACGACGAGTTCCTCTGGGCCCGCCGGCAACCCGAACCACGACCTTATCCGCGCGGCGACGTGATCGCGTGGACGGCGTCGAACGGGCAGACCCGCTGGACCACCATCGACCCGGTCGTCGGGCCGCTGCCGGACGCCGACCCGTACTCGGCCCGGCTGGCCGACGCCGACCCCTGGTCGACCAGGCAGGGGCTCACCCACCGGCTCACGGCCGTCGTCGGGGGGCTGGGCAGCGTTCTCGCGGTGGTCTGGCTCGCCCTGTTGGTCGGTGGGCCGAAGCCGGCCGCCGGCACCCGCTGGTTCTGGTGGTGGCTGGGGCTGCTGCCGTACGGCCTGGGCATGCTCGCCTGGGTCGACCGCGAGTGGTGGCGGCGGCGGCAGAAGCCGGCGCACGACCGGTACACCGGGTGGTTCGGTCTCGGCTGCCTGGTCGGCGTCTCGATCGTGGTGTCCCTGCTGCTGCTCGCGCTGCGGGCGGTGCTGGGCGGGTGGGTCGTGCCGGTCTAGCCGGCGGCACCGTGCAACCCGCCCCGGTGACCCGGGTCGTCGCCTAGCGTGGCGGGCATGGACCCTTCGGCGGTCTGGCGGGACCGGCAGCACCGGTGGCGGATCGAGGCGTACCGGGCACCGGATCTGCGGTTCGCGATCTTCGCCACCAACGGCACCACCGAGTCGGCGCCGCTGTGGTTGTTCGGGATGTCCGCGCTGGCCCGGTGGCTGATGAGCCACCAGATCTCGCTGGACGACCTGGAGACCGACTGAAGGTGCACCCGGACGGGGGACAGCACCTCAGAACCGCCCCGGCCGGCGCCCGGTGGCCCCTACCGTGCGGTACGTGAGGGACCGAGGCGTACGTACCTTCCTGACCGTGCTGGCCGGGCTCGCGGTGATCTACTTCGGTACCACCGGCCGCAGCCCGGACGAACCCGGCGGCGTGACCGGTGGACTCGTGGTGCTCGCCCTGCTGGCGGCCCTGCTGGTCTGGTACCTGACCAAGCCGGGGGACAAGTCCACCAACTGACTCCTCAGGCGCTGGCGGCGCGGGTGACCTCGCCGGCGGACTCCTCGCCCAGCGCCACCCGCACCAGGGCGGAGGCCAGCCGGCCGAACTCCGCGCCGTCCACCAACCCGGCCAGCCGGTCCGGCGAGCCGGGCAACCCGAGGCGTTTCGCGCCGGCCAGCGCCCGCTTGTCGGCGAATGGGCGTACGTCCGGCCAGACCGACTGCGCCTCGCGCAGGAAGATGTCCGCGCCGGTCGGGCCGATGCCGGGGAACTCGGTCAGCGGGCGGCGCAGCCGGGTCGGCTCGCCACCGGCCTCCCGGTGCAGCCGGCGCAGGTCACCGTGCCAGCGGTCCAGGCACAGCCGGGCCCCGGTGCCGAGCATCGTCGCGGTCCGCTCGTCGTAGCGGCGGTAGTTGCCGCGGCCGAGGGCGTCCACCCGGTCCTGCCAGCTGGCCGCCTCCATCGCCTGTGGCGTGCGGTAACCGGCCGCGAACAGTTCCCGGGCCGCGGCCACCGCGACGCACGCCCGGATCCGGGTGCTCAGCAGGGTGGTGAGCACGAGCAGCTGGTACAGCGGTCCCGGCCGGTCGGCGAGCCGGATCCCCGCCTCCTCGGCGTAGGTCCGTCCCCGCCGCTCCAGCAGCACCCGCGCGGTCGCCCGATCGTTGCCCACGGTCCGGGTGTACCCACCCCGGGCCCGGCTAGCCCTGCCCGCCCGACCCGCATGCGCCCGGCGGCGACGGGTACGCGGCACCGGAGGCGGCGCGCAGCCGCCGGTCACCGGAGGAGGAGACAGCCGTGACGAACCCGCAGCAGCAGGAGTTCCGGCGCAACGCCAAGGGTGCCACCAGCCAGGACAGCAAGGGTCCGAAGCCGACCGGCCACCCGCTCAACCGCGGCAGCTCGCACGGCGACGACGGCCGTCCGGTGCCCCGGGGGCAGGTGTCCCCGTACGGTCCGGCCGGGGAGCCGGTCGCCGAGGACGAAAGCCGGGGCTGACCCGACACGGTGGGCGGGCGCGGCCCGGGGTCGACCCCGGGCCGCGCCCGCCCCGTCGGTCACCGGCGCAACCGGTTCCAGGTGGCCGCGGCGGCCAACCCGTACGCCAGGTGCGGCACCAGGTCGGCCAGCCAGTCGACCCTCCGCCAGGTGCGCGGGTCGGTCACCCCCAGCACCGTCATCGACGCGTCGGTCATCGTCATCACGCCGCCGCCGAGCACCGCGCCGGCCATCGCCAGCGGCATCGGGCGGCCCCGGGTCAGCGCCGCGAAGCCGATCCCAGCGCCGATGCCCAGGCCGTAGCCGAGCAGCGGGCCGAGGCCCGAGCGGCGGGTGGCCGCCCGGTCGGCGGGCCCCAGGTCCACGTGTGCCAGCCGGGCCATCCGGCCGACGGTCTCGTCCGGGGCGCTGCTGGCCGGGCGGGCCCGGGCCACCATGTCGAGGTAGCCGACGATGTTCAGGGCGGTGCTGCCGACCGCGCCGGCGATCACCCCGTCGGTCAGCCGGCCGGCGTTCACTTCGGGTCGCCGGGTTCGCGTTCGCCCTTCGGGCCGTACGTCCGCTCACCACGTACCACGCCCCGCTGGCCCCGGTCCTCCTGGAGGATCCGGTTGGCCACGTCGTCGGCCTTGCCGTCCGGAACCCGCCGTCCCGAGCCGTCGATGGCGTTGCGGATGCGGGCCCGCTGCTTGTCGTACGCGTTGCTGCCCGGCCGTGGTCCTGGCATCACTGCCTCCTCGGTCGCTCACCGTTGACGTACCGGGCCTCGTCTACCCGTGCCGGGGCCGGTCAACCCGCTCCGGCGGGTCACGGGCGCGCGCGGGTGTCAGCTCGGGGCGCGGACCACCGCCACCGGGCAGTCGGCGTGGTGCAGCACCGACTGGCTCACCGACCCCAGCAGCAACCCGGTCAACTCGCCCCGCCCCTGCCCGCCGACCACCACCAGCTGGGCGTCCCGGGAGACGTCGGCGAGCGCCCCGGCCGGCCGGCCGCGCACCGTGCGCCGGTGCACCGGAACGTCCGGCCACCGCTCGGACAGTCCGGCCAGCGACTCGGCCACCAGCCGGTCCTCCTCGTCGCGCAGCTGCGTCTCGTCGTACACCAGGGGTTGCATGTCGCCGGGCCCGCCGGAGCCGGGATGCCGGTAGGCGTGCAGCGCGACCAGTTCCACGCCGCGCAGCGACGCCTCCTCGATGGCGAACTCGGCGGCCAGCCGGGACAGCTCGGAGCCGTCCACCCCGACCACCACCGGCGCACCGGCGCGGTCGGCGCCGCGGGCGACCAGCACCGGACAGTCGGCGTGCGCGGCGACCTGCACCGCGACCGAGCCGACCACCAGGGCGGAGAAGCCACCGAGGCCACGATCGCCGAGGACGATCAGCGCGGCGGTCGGCGTCTCGCCGAGCAGCACCGCCGCGGCCTCGCCGTCGATGATCTCGCCGGTGACCCGGATGCCCGCAACGGTGGCCTCGGCCTCGGCGACCGCCGCGGTGACCACCTGTTCGGCCTGGTGGCGCAGTCCGCCGCCGGGCGGGCCGTCCGGCGGGGGTTCCACCGGCACGCGCAGCAGGGGCCAGATGAAGCCGTGCACGATCCGCAACGGCCGGTTACGGTGGGCGGCTTCGACGGCGGCCAGGCGGACGGCCCGCAGCGCCTGCTCCGAGCCGTCCACGCCGACCACCACCGCCGCGCCGTCCGCCGAGTTCACCGGCCCACCTCCCGCCGCCCAGTATCGCCGCCGCCGGACGTGCGGCGGGGCGATACCGCGCAGGACGCCGGGTCGGTACGCTGGCCCGGAGCCACGCGGAGGGAGCGTTGTCGATGGATGATCCGGCCGCGCCGAGCACCGCACGGATGATCGACTTCTGGTTGGGCGGGGAGCACCACTTCCCGGTCGACGTGGCGGCGGCACACGCGTTCGAGGGGGCGTACGGGCCGTGCGCGCCGGTGTTCCGGGACCTGCGGGCCTTCCTCGGCCGGGCGGTACGGGCGATCGCCGCGCAGGGTGTGGAGAGCTTCCTCGTCTTCGGCGGCGGGGTACCCACGATGGGCAACGTGCACGAGGCGGCTCCGGAGGCGAGGGTCCTCTACACCGACGTGGACCCGGTGACGATCCGGCTCGGGCAGCAGATCCTGGCCGGCAGCGACCGCGCCGGCTACGGCTTCGGTGACGCCACCGACCTCGGCACGATCGATCCCGCGCAACTGCACCGGTTCGTGCCGGGCTGGGGGAGGAGTCCGGTCGGGGTGGTGTTCCTCGGCCTGGCGGCGTTCCTCGACGACCCGACCCTGGCCCGTACGCTGGACGAGTTGTACCAGGCCACCGCGCCGGGCAGCCTGCTCGCGATCGACTTCGACACCGAGGAACTGGCCGGTTGGCCGGCGGCACTGGCGATGATGGGGCCGGCGTTCCGGATGCGGTCGCCGACGGCGTTCCGGCCGCTGCTGGGGCGCTGGACACCGACGGCCGACGGCATCGTCCCGGTCGCCACCTGGCGGCCGGACGGCCCGCCGGCCGAGGTGCCGGACGCCTTCCACGGCGGGCTCGCCGTGCGCGCCGACGACTGAGCCGCCGGCCCGGTCGCGGTCGGTGTTCCTGATGGGGTACGCCTGCGGCGCCCGGACCGGGCCTCCGTATGATGCTTGCCGTACAGCAAGTGTTGTCGGGGGGGAACATGGTGGACGCAACCGGTCAGGTGTCCCGCGCGCTGCGCGCGGCGCCGCCGGACCAGGTGGCGGAGGCCGCCGACCGGGCGATCCGGTCCGTGCTGGGCGCCCTGCGCACGGAGGTGTTCCTCGCCGACTACCGGATCACCGGCCTGTGGCCGGTGCGCGACGGCGGCCTGCCCGACGACGTCCTGCTGGCCTGCCGCGGGGTGGCCCAGCGCTGTTTCTCCAGCCAGCTACCGGTGCGGGAGAGCGTGGCGGGGCGCTGGCGACTGTTCCTGCCGCTGTCGGTGTGGGGGGAGCGGCTCGGCGTGCTGCTGGTCGAGCTTGCCGACGAGCCGGACGACGTGATCATGGGCCAGGCCGCCGACGTCGCCGGGGATCTGGCGATGGCGCTGCGTGCCGCCGACCGGGAGACCGACCGCTACCGGCGGGCCCGCCGCCGGGATCGGCTCAGTATGGCCGCCGAGATGCAGTGGGAACTGCTGCCCGGGCGCGGTGTCACGCTCGGCGCCTTCGAGCTGGCCGGTCAGCTCGAACCGGCGTACACCGTCGGCGGCGACCATTTCGACTGGTCGGTCGACGCCGACCGGCTCACCGTGACCGTCCTCAACGGAGCCGGCATGGGCCTGTCCGCGGCGCTGCTGACCGCCGTCACGGTCAACGCGCTGCGCAACGCCCGCCGGTCCGGAGGCAGCCTGGAGGAGCAGGCCGAGCTGGCCTCGGACACGATTTTCTACCAGCACCGGGGCGAGCGTTTCGTGGCCACGCTGCTGCTGGAGGTGGACACCCGTACCGGCCGGGTGCGGGCCGTGGACGCGGGCTCGCCACGGCTGGTGCGGGTGCGCGGCGGCACGCTGGCACCGATCGAGCTGGAGCAGCAGCTGCCGCTGGGCATGTTCGCCGAGACCCGCTACGACGTGCAGGAGTTCGACCTGGCCCCGGGCGACCGGCTGTTCGTGGTCAGCGACGGGGTGTGGGCGGCCGACCCGGACGGCCGCGGCAGTTACGGCGAGCGGGCGATGGCGCGGGCGATGCGCGCGACGCGGTTGCAGCCGGCCGGCGAGGCGGTTGGTACGGTGATGCGCGAACTGCACGCCTACCATGTGGACACCGATCTGCGCGACGACGCGGTCGTGGTCTGTCTGGACTGGCGTGGTCCCGGCGGACGCGACGACGGGTGATCCCCGCGTTCGGGCCGGCGGCTGATGACGAGCGGGACAAGCGCAGGGGACACCGGGTGGAGCGAGCTGCGAATCTGCCGGCGGCGATCGACGCGGCCGCCGAGGCACTCATCGGCGTGCTGGACTCCGCGGTCTCCCGGCACCAGCTCGCCGTGTCACCGACCCAGTTGCGGGTGCTGTCCCTGCTCAGCGGCCGACCGGAGACGAACGTCAACCGGTTGGCCGAGCTGCTGGATGTCGTACCGTCCTCGGCGAGCCGGCTCTGTGACCGCCTGGAGGCGATCGGGCTGCTGCGCCGGGTGGCGGATCCCCGGGACCGGCGGGAGGTGCGGCTGGTGCCCACCGCCGCCGCCGACGCCCTGCTGCGCGACGTGCGGGAACGGCGGCACGCGGCGTTGCGGGCGGTGCTGGACCGGATGCCCGGTCGCGTGCAACAGGAGCTGCTGCACGCGCTGGTGTCGTTCGGGCGGGCCGCCAGCGACGGCGCCGAGGCACAGCCGGCGTCCCCGGCCCGTACCGCCTGAGCCCGGCCCCGCACTGCCTGAGCCCGGCCCCGCCGATCCCGGTCACTCCTATCACCCGTCTCACCCGTCTGCCCTAGCGTCCTAGGATGCCCTACCGGTGGTGAGCACCAACACCGGAGCCCACCGCACCGGCGCACGAGCACCCAGGTCACCGACGGAAGCCCGATATAGTGGCAGCGCAACTCGTCCCGCCGGTGATCGACTCGATCGCGGGCCGGGTCCGGGGAGGGTCCCGTCCCGGGGCCGCAGGGGGAGCCGGCGCCAGCCGGCAGGACAGTGCGCACATCCCTCCGCCGCGCCCGTCTCGGCCGGGCGCCGGAGCGTGTCGCGGAGGAGGTTCGGTGTCTCGTCGGCCGGCTCGGGAGGAGCGCCCGCAGGCCAGTGGCGAGACCGGTTCCGCACCGGTCGGTGACCAGGTGCTGACCCTGCCGAACGCGATCAGCTTCGTCCGGCTGCTCGGCGTGCCGCTCTTCCTCTATCTCCTGCTCGTCGCCCGCGCCGACGTGGCCGCGATCGTGGTCCTCGCGGTGGGGGGCACCACCGACTGGGTCGACGGCTGGATCGCCCGCCGGCTGCGTCAGGTGAGTCGGTTGGGCGAGTTGCTGGATCCGCTCGCCGACCGGCTCTACATCCTGGCCACCCTGGTCGCGTTCACCGCCCGGGAGGTGGTGCCGTGGCAGTTCACCGTGGCGCTGCTGGCCCGGGAGTTGCTGCTACTCGGCTCGTTGTCGGTGCTGCGCCGGTACGGGTACGGGCCGCCGCCGGTGCACTACGTGGGCAAGACCGCGACGTTCCTGCTGCTGGCGGCCTTCCCGCTGCTGCTGCTCGCGGCGGCGGTTCCCGCGGCGGCCGTGGTGGCCGGCGCGATCGGCTGGGGCCTGGCCTGGTGGGGGCTGGTTCTCTACTGGGTGGCCGGCGCGCTGTACGTGGTGCAGGCTGCCCGGCTGGTGCGCGCGGTGCGCGGGGCGGGGGCGGCGGCATGACGGAGACGCCGGGTGAGGGCCGTGGTCGGAGTGACCGGGTGTACGCGCCGGACTTCCTCACCGAGCTGTTCCGCAACCCGCTGGACCCGGGGTACGCCGACGCGGCTGCCCGTCGGCGGGAGCGGCCGGAGCGCGGGTGGCGACGGTGGTCGGGCCGGCCGCTGAGTCTGGTCGTGCTGGTCGTGCTGGGTTTCCTGTTCGCGGTGGCCTACCGGCAGACGATGGCGGACGAGCCGGGGCGCAGCCAGGTGCGCTCCGGGTTGGTGGCGCAGATCAAGCAGCGGGAGACCGAGACCGACCGGCTGTCCGAGCGGGCCGAGCGGCTGCGCGCGGAGGTGGCCCGGCAGCGGGCCGCGGCGCTGGGTGGCTCGGAGGCGGCGCGGTTGCGCACGCTGGAGGCCGGTACGGGTCTTGGTCGGGTGCGTGGGGACGGTGTGGTGGTGCGGCTGGCCGATGCTCCGCAGGGCCAGGACGTGGTGCAGGGTGGGGATGTGGGGCCGTCCCGGGTGCTGTACAGCGATCTGCAGGTGGTGGCGAACGACCTGTGGAGCGCCGGCGCGGAGGCGATCGCGATCAACGGCCAGCGGTTGACGGCGATGTCGACGATCCGGTCGGCGGGGCAGGCGATCCTGGTGGATTACCGACCGGTGACCGGGCCGTACGAGGTGTCGGCGATCGGGCCGGAGGAGATGCGGGAGCGGTACGACGGCAGTCGCAGTGCGTTGACGATGCGGAAGGTGGCCGAGGAGACGGGGTTGTCGTTCGGTGTGCGGGACGCGGAGGACCTCGCCCTGCCGGCCGCTCCGGAGCCGCGGCTACGCTACGCGGAGCCCTCGGTCAGCCCGAGCCCGTCGCCGTCGGGTGGGGGCCGTTCGGTCAGTCCGGGGCCGTCCCGTTCGGGGACGTCGCCCAGCCCCTCCGGAGGTGGTTGATGATCGCGGTGTTGGCGCTGGTCGCCGGTGTGGCGTTGGGGTTGTGGTTCGACCCCACGGTTCCGGCGGCGTTGCAGCCGTACCTGCCGATCGCGGTGGTGGCCGCGTTGGACGCGGTGTTCGGTGGGGTGCGGGCCAAGCTGGACCGGATCTTCGACGACAAGCAGTTCGTGGTGTCGTTCATCTCGAACGTGCTGGTGGCCGGCCTGATCGTTTATCTGGGTGACCAGTTGGGCGTGGGTGGTCAGTTGTCCACGGGTGTGGTGGTGGTGCTCGGGGTGCGCATCTTCGGCAACGTGGCGGCGATCCGCCGGCACCTGTTCCGGGCGTAGGTTGAGGGTGATGAGCAGCGAGGAGCACACCGAGACGGGTACCGGCTGGCCGCAGCCGGCGGGTCCGGTGCGTCCGTCGGGGCCGGCGGGTGAGCCGGATCCGCGTCCGGACGCGCCGGATCCGGACGAGTTGAGTCCGTTGGCGCCGGAGCGGTCGGAGCCGTCGGAGGCGCCGTCGGGCGATGACGGGGCGACGGTGGATCTGAGTCGGATGGCCGGCGGGTCCGCGGCGCTGTCGCCGGGGTCGGGTCCGGTGGACGCGGACGGGTCGCGTGCGCCGGACGGGCCGGTGGGGTCGGATGAGCCGGTCGACGGTGCGGCGGCCGGGTCGGGTGCGGGGCGGTTCCGGTTGAGTTCGGCCGGGGTGATGATCGCGGTGCTGCTGGCGTTGTTGGGTTTCACGCTGGTGGTGCAGTTGAAGACGACGTCGACGGATCCGACGGCGGTGGCGACGCGGCAGGAGGACCTGGTCCGCATCCTGTACGACCTGAACTCGCGGGAGGTTCGGCTGCGGCAGGACATCTCGGCGCTGGAGGACAGTCAGCGGCAGTTGCAGTCGGGTGAGCAGGGTCGTCAGGCGGCGTTGGAGGAGGCGACCCGGCGGGCGGACGAGTTGGGGATCCTGGCCGGTACGTTGCCGGCGACGGGTCCGGGCTTGGCGGTGCGGTTCGAGGGGGGCGCGAACGGGGTGCCGGCGTCGAAGGTGCTGGACGCGGTGCAGGAGTTGCGGGGCGCGGGCGCGGAGGCGATGCAGATCTCCGGTGGGGATCGGGCGTCGGTGCGGATCGTGGCGTCGACCTACTTCCTGGACGGTGCGGACCGGTCGTTGGTGGTGGACGGGCGTCGGCTGACGGGTCCGTTCACGATCACGGTGATCGGTGATCCGGCGACGATGCGTACGGCGCTCAACATTCCGGGCGGGGTGGTCGCGTCGGTGGCGGGCGTCGGCGGTACGGTGATCGTCGAGGATCGTGAGGTGGCCGAGGTTTCGGCGCTGCACGCGCCGATAAAGCTGGAACACGCCCGTCCGGTCTCCTGACCGGCGCGGCCGGCACCGGTGTGGTTTCGCCGGTGCACCGATGGATGAAGGACGCGTCTGGTGATTCCTGAGGATCTGCGGTACACCGCCGAGCACGAGTGGGTGACCGGTGGCGACGGTGGCACTGTCCGGGTGGGCATCACGCATTTCGCGCAGGACGCCCTGGGTGACATCGTGTTCGTGCAGTTGCCGGACGTCGGTGCGGTGGTGGCGGCTGGTGAGTCGTTGGGTGAGATCGAGTCGACCAAGAGTGTGTCGGAGATCTACGCCCCGTTGGCTGGGACGGTGTCGGCGCGCAACGAGGCGCTCGGCGACGCTCCCGAGGTGATCAACACGGATCCGTACGGTGCGGGTTGGTTGGTGGAGATCACGCCGGATGACCCGACGGCGGTCGATGGGTTGTTGTCCGCGGGTGCGTACCGGGAGCTCACCGAGAGCTGACGTGTCCCGCTTCCGGTGCGGGGGGTGTTCCCGCGCGTCCGGTTGCCCTGCATTTCGGCGCTGGCTAGGCTCGCCCAGTCGACCGAGAAAACCATGTGTGTTGTGCGTTGCGGAATTGCCTTCCCTGGCACGGGGAGCCAGCCGCCGGGTGGTGTGCCCGGCGGCCATACCCGCCATTGTCCCGACGCCGACCGAAAAGATCCGTGAGGTGGTCCCATGACGCGCCCAGGCGACGAGTTCCCCCCGCTCGACGTCACTTCGACGCTCAATCTCGGTTCGCTGGACGAAGTGCTGGAGGGGCCGGACACCGATGTGGTGCCGAGCCGGATGTCCGGTTCTTTGCCGCCGGGTATGGCGTTGCTGGTGGTTCGCCGGGGCCCGAACGCGGGTGCCCGGTTCCTGTTGGACCATGATGTGACGACCAGTGGCCGGCACCCGGACAGTGACATTTTCCTGGATGACGTGACGGTGTCGCGGCGGCACGCGGAGTTCCATCGGGATGGTGGGACGTTCACGGTGCGGGACGTGGGGAGCCTGAACGGGACCTACGTGAACCGGGAGCGGGTCGAGGCGGCCACGTTGAGCAATGGTGACGAGGTTCAGATCGGTAAGTTCCGAGTGGTGTTCATCGCCGGTCCGCGCCCGGAGGAGGAGGCCGGCCGGGGGTGAACGAGCCTGCGGCGTCCACTCCGCCGGGTTCGGCCCGGGTGCGTCCGCTGATGAGTATCGGCGAGGTGCTGGCCGAGTTGCGGGTGGATTTTCCGGACACGACGATTTCGAAGTTGCGGTTCCTTGAGGCCGAGGGTCTGGTGGAGCCGCAGCGGACGGCGGCGGGTTATCGGAAGTACTCGTGGGATGACGTGGCGCGGTTGCGGTTCGTGCTGTCCGCGCAGCGGGATCAGTATCTGCCGTTGCGGGTGATCCGTGAGCAGTTGGCGGATTGGGACGCGGCGGGGGAGTCGTCGGCGGGTCGGCAGCGGCCGATGTTGGTGGCGGTGGGTCCCGCTGGTGAGGTGCCGGGGCGGTCGGCGGAGGAGTCGGCCGAGTCGTCGGAGGTGCGGCTCGGCCGGGCTGATCTGGTGGCGCGTAGTGGTGTGGACTCGGCGACGTTGGGGGAGTTGGAGCGGCTCGGTGTGGTGGTGGCGGATCCGCCGGGTTGGTACGACGCGGATGCGTTGATCATCGCGCGGGCGGTGGCGGGTCTGGCGGCGTACGGGTTGGAGCCGCGGCATCTGCGGGGTTATCGGACGGCGGCGGATCGGGAGGTCGGTCTGTTCGCGCAGTTGGTGGCGCCGTTGGTGCGGCAGAGTGATCCGGCTGCGCGGGCGCGGGCGGCGGAGACGGCGCGGGAGTTGGTGGCGTTGTCGCAGCAGTTGCACGCGGCGTTGGTGCGGGTGGGGTTGCGGTCGACGTTGGGCCGGTGAGGTCGGTGTCGAGTGGAAAGATCTGCTCCGGGAAGCGTGCCGTAGGCTTGCCGGGGTAACCCCTTTCTGGCGCGGGCGTGGTGCAGGTAGCGCATGGGACGGCCGTGTCGCGGTCCGTGTACCGTGCAGGGAAAGGGCGCGGTGCGTAGGTTGACGACGACACGGAGGCGGCGGTGCGCGAGCTGAGCGTGGTCGGAGTTCGGGTGGAGCTGCCCAGCAACCAGCCGATCGTCCTGCTCAGGGAGGTCGAGGGCGACCGCTATCTGCCGATCTGGATCGGGGCGGTGGAGGCGACGGCGATCGCCTACGAGCAGCAGGGGGTCAAGCCGGCCCGGCCGTTGACTCATGATCTGCTGCGGGACGTGTTGGCGGCGTTGAAGGCGCCGTTGCGGGCGGTGGAGATCACCGAGTTGAAGGAGAACGTGTTCTACGCGGACCTGTTGATCGGTGACGGGGTGCGGGTGTCGGCGCGGCCGAGTGATTCGATCGCGTTGGCGTTGCGGGTCGGTGCGCCGATTCGTTGTGCCGAGGAGGTCCTCAGTGAGGCGGGGATCGTGATTCCCGATGAGCAGGAGGACGAGGTGGAGAAGTTCCGGGAGTTCCTGGATCAGGTTCGTCCGGAGGATTTCGCGGGCTGAGTGGTCGCCCGGTTCGTCGGGTGATCTTCGCTCGTGCTCCACGGCGTGTCGTGTCTGTTCCTCCGCGGTAACGAGTGAGGGCGGCGATAGTGTTGCCGTGTCGAGGGGTGCACGTCCCGGAAACGACGTGTCACCGCACGGGCGGGGAGGTTGTCCGGATGCACGAGCCGCGAGATCCGGGTGTGGGCTGGGACGGTGCCGGTGTGTCGCCGGGTGCGTCGACCGGTGCCGATGATGTGGGTTACCGGGGTGTGACGGCTTGCCACGCGGTGGGGATCTCCTACCGGCAGTTGGACTACTGGGCGCGTACGGCGTTGGTGGTGCCGAGTGTGCGGGACGCCTCGGGTTCGGGGACGCAGCGGTTGTACTCGTTCCGGGACCTGGTGGTGTTGAAGGTCGTGAAGCGTCTTCTGGACGCGGGGGTGTCGTTGCAGAACATCCGCAAGGCGATCGAGGCGTTGCGGTCGCGTGGGGTGGAGGATCTGGCCGGCATCACGTTGATCTCCGATGGCACGACGGTGTACGAGTGCCGGTCGCCGGAGGAGGTGGTGGACCTGTTGCAGGGGGGCCAGGGGGTGTTCGGCATCGCCATCGGTGGAGCGTTCAAGGAGATTCAGGGTTCGTTGTCGCATCTACCGTCGGAGCCGGCGGCGGCGCCGGCGGTCGAGCCGGTGGCGGAGTCGGTGGGTGACGAGTTGGCGGCGCGTCGGGCGCGGCGTCGGGCGGGCTGATCGTCGGTTGGTCCATCAGCCGGGCGCGGACGCGCCCGGCTTTTTGGTGTGTCGGGGATGACGGTGTGTGGTGCCGTGGTGTGGGTGTGGTGGTGTCCGGGTGTGGTGGGTGGGCTGGTGGGTGGCCGGTCGTGGTGGGGGTGTGGTGGTGTCGTCGCTGGTGGTCACAGCCTGCCCAGCGATGGGATTCCCGCGTCCGGGGTAGGTGTCCATCGGGGACGGTGCGCTCGGCCGGGTGGGGGTGACAATCACCGAGGGTGTTCCTGGGGTCGCCGAAGGTCGACAGTGGTCGTCCACGTTATCACTCTTCGTGTTGGACCGTTGTCGGGAAGCCGATAGGGCGGTCATGCCTGCCGGCGGCGGACACGCTATGGTCCGACACGCGGTCGCCTCGGTGCCGGCGTTTGCCCGGTGTGCCGTCAGGCCGCACACCCCTCCCGCGCCGACCCCGCGCGCCCCCTTCACCCCGGAAGGAACGACCGTGACGGTTACCGAAGAAACCGCCCCCCTCTCCCACTTCGAGCGCATCGGTGGCACCAAGTCGGTCAAGGCGGCCGTGGACCTGTTCTACGACAAGGTCCTGGCCGACCCGGAGCTGGCCGGCTACTTCACCAGTGTGGACATGGCCGGTCAGCGCCGGCACATGGTGCTGATGCTGACGGTGGTGCTGGGCGGCCCGAACGAGTACACCGGTCGGTCTCTGGCCGAGGCGCACCAGCCGTTGAACATCCCGCTGGAGCACTACGTGAAGGTGGGTGGGCACCTGACCGCCACGCTGACCGAGTTGGACGTGCCGGCGGACATCCTCGCCGACGTGCAGGCGGTGCTCGGGCAGGTGCAGGACCAGGTGGTGTCCGGCGGGGACCCGGCAGGCGTCTGAGCGTGGACGTCGCCCGGCTCAAGCAGAGCTGGTCCCTGGTCGCCGAGCACGGCGACCAGGTGCCGCTCTACTTCTACTCGACGCTGTTCCTCGCCCATCCCGAGACCCGGCAGATGTTCCCCACGAACATGGCCGGTCAGCGGGACCGGCTGGTCACCGCGCTCGGGCACATCGTGTCGAACGTGGACCAGGTGGACCGGCTGGTGGGGTTCCTGCAGGACCTCGGCGCCGACCACCGCAAGTTCGCCGTCCGGGCGGAGCACTACCCGGCGGTGGGTGAGGCGTTGCTGGCCACGTTGCGGCATTTCCTGGCCGAGCAGTGGACCGACGAGCTGGCGCAGGACTGGGCCGCCGCGTACGGGCTGGTGGCGCAGGTGATGACCGAGGGCGCGGCGGCCGCTGAGGCGGTCAATCCACCGTGGTGGGTGGCGGAGATCGTCGGGCACGAGCGGCGCGGTTTCGACGTGGCGGTGCTGACGTTGCGGCCGCAGTACCTGTTGCCGTTCGCGCCGGGCCAGTCGGTGGGCGTGTCGCACCCGTCGGTGCGGTCGTGGCGGTACTACTCGCCGGCCAACGCGCCGCGTGCGGACGGGACGCTGGAGCTGCACGTGCGGTCCGCGCCGGGTGGCGTGGTGTCGTCGCGCCTGGTGTACGGCAGCGCGGTCGGTGACCAGCTGCACCTGTCGGCGCCGGTGGGTGACCGTCTGACGTTGCGTTCGGCGGGACCGGAGGATCTGTTGCTGCTGGCCGCCGGCACCGGCTGGGCGCCGGTGAAGGCGCTGGTGGAGCAGGTCGCGGCGGAGGGTTCCCGGCGGGCGGTGGATCTGTATCTGGGTGCCCGGTCGCGTGGGGAGTTCTACGACGACGAGGCGGTGGACAAGTTGGCGTCGTCGTACCCGTGGTTGACGGTGACCCGGGTGGTGGGCGCGGACCTGAACCGGCCGGGGGAGTTCACGCACGCGGTGGACCGGGCGTTGGTCGACGGGGACTGGCGGTCGCGGCACGTGTACGTGTGCGGTTCCGACGACATGGTGTCGCATGCGGTGGCGGCGCTGAACCGGGCCGGCTACCACGCCGGTCAGCTGCATTTCGAGGGCCTGGGCAAGCACTGGTACGGGCCGGCGTGGCGTACGGCGGTGCAGCAGGCCGCCCTGGACAACAACCCCGGAGGTAACCGGTGAGCGGCAACGAAGGGCAGGCCAGATGAGCGCGGCCCCGATCGGTCGGTATGACGGGATCCCGGTTGCCGGTGGCGTCCAGGTGCGGATGACCGCCGACCGGGTCCGGCGGTGGGAGTTCGGTGCCGCGTCGTTCACGCGGCGTGGCTACGACCCCAACGACGTGGACCGGTTCCGGATGCAGGTCGCCGACGAGTTCGACCTGATGGCCGCGCAGGTCGGTGGGCTGCGGGCGGAGAACGAGCGGCTCAACAACCAGTTGGAGCTGCACCGTCACGGTGTGCTGCCCAGCGCGCCGGCGGCGTCGATGCCGGCGGCGAAGGAGGTCAACCTGCTGTCGGCGGCGCAGCGGGAGGCCGAGCAGATCATCGCGCAGGCGCACGACTATGCGCGGCGGGTCGCCGAGTACGCGCGGGTGCAGTACGAGAGCTACGTGCGGGCGGCGGCCGAGGAGGCGCGGCAGGAGGCGGAGCGGGCGGTGCAGGAGTACCGCAGCAGCGCCGGGCCGGCGTTCGACGACGGGGTGGCCGCGCGGGAGGCGCTGCGGATCTACGGCGAGATGATGATCTCGCACATGCAGGCCGCGGCCCGGCACCTGGACGACGGCAGTGAGCACCTGTCGCGGACGATGGAACGGTTGAGCCGGGAAACCGCCACCGCCGCGCCGGCGGTGGCCGGTGCGGCGCAGGGCGCGCTGCCCCGGCACGGTCAGCGCTGACCCGCCGGCCGCCTGAGCCCCGTCCGGCCACCGGCGGGGCTCAGGCGGCGGTGACGGCGGCGGCGATGGGGGTGTTCCCGCCGACGAGTTCCAGGGTCTGTCCGGCGGTGTCCGGGGCGTACAGCAGGGCCACCAGGACCCGGGCGACGTCGGCGCGGGTGACCGCGCCGGGGGTGACGGCGGGGGCCAGGGTGATCCGGCCGGTGGGGTCGTCGTCGGTGAGCCGGCCGGGCCGCAGGACCGTCCAGCGCAGGTCCGCGCGGCCGGTGAGGTCGTCCTCGGCGGCCTTCTTGGCCCGCAGGTACGCCGCCCACGCCTCGTCGGTGCCGGCGGCCGGTGGCTGGTCCACGCCCATCGAGGAGATCAGCAGGTAGCGGTGGACACCGGCGGCGCGGGCGGCGTCGGCGAGCAGCGCGGCGGCGCCCCGGTCGACGCTGTCCTTGCGGTCCGCGCCGCTGCCCGGGCCGGCGCCGGCGGCGAACACCACCGCGTCGGCCCCGGCGAGGTGGCCGGCGACCTCGTCGACGGTGGCGTGTTCCAGGTCGCAGACGACCGGGTGGGCGCCGGCGGCGGTGAGCGCGGCGGCGTGGTCGGGGTTGCGGATCAGGCCGACGGCGGTGTCGCCCCGGCCGGCGAGTTCCCGGTGCAGCAGTCGGGCGATCTTGCCGTGTCCTCCGGCGATGACGACGCGCATGCCGTCAACCTAGCCCGGTGGCACCCGGTCCACCCGGCGAACGCCAGGGGCGTCCGGCTACCCGGCCCGCCCGGTGCGGGCTTGCGGCAACCGGGCCCGGTCCCCGCTGGTCGCGCCGCCGGCGGGCGGACCGGCAATCCGGTCCGGGGAGCCCGGTGGGGCCGGTGTTCGCCGACGGGGGTGTCGGTGAGGCAGCATGGGTCGGGTGACGGAGACGATCGACGCGCTGGCCGGCCTGGTCGCGGGCGGCGGCGCGGTCGTGTTGAGCGGGGCGGGCCTGTCCACCGAGTCGGGCATTCCGGACTACCGGGGGCCGAGCGGGGCGGCGCGGCGACACACCCCGATGACGTATCAGGCGTTCACCAGGGACGCCGACGCGCGGCGTCGCTACTGGGCGCGCAGCCACCTGGGCTGGCGGTTGATCGCGCGGGCGGCGCCGAACGACGGGCACCGGGCGGTGGCCCGGTTGCAGCAGGGCGGCCTGGTCGACGGGGTCATCACGCAGAACGTCGACGGGCTGCACACCGCCGCCGGCAGCGCCGGGGTGGTGGAGTTGCACGGCCGGCTCGACGAGGTGGTGTGTCTGGACTGTGGCAACGGCACCTCGC
Source organism: Micromonospora endolithica (assembly GCF_003626595.1). Lineage (GTDB taxonomy): Bacteria > Actinomycetota > Actinomycetes > Mycobacteriales > Micromonosporaceae > Micromonospora > Micromonospora endolithica. Next base: position 26,554 of record NZ_RBAK01000011.1, read on the forward strand.
GGGAGGAGTTGGACCGGCGGCTGCGGGAGGCCAACCCCGGGTTCGAGGGTCACGTCGACGCGGTCAATCCCGATGGTGACGTGGATCTCGCCGACGAGGCGGTGGCCCGGTTCCGGACGGTGGACTGCACGTTCTGCCGGACGGGGATGCTGAAACCGGACGTGGTGTTCTTCGGCGAGACGGTGCCCGCGCCCCGGGTGTCGCGCTGCTTCGCGATGGTGGAGCGGGCGCGGCTGCTGCTGGTGCTCGGGTCGTCGTTGACGGTGATGTCGGGTCGCCGGTTCGTGCTGCGGGCGGCGAAGCGGGGCATTCCGGTGGTGATCGTCAACCAGGGGCCGACCCGCGGTGACGGGTACGCGGCGTTGACCGTGGACGCGCCGCTGGGTGAGTTGTTGCCGGAGTTGGCCGACCGGGTGGTCGGGTCCGCCGCGGCCTGCCCGGCCGGGGCGGGCGTGGTGCCGGCCGCCGCGAGCACGGTCGCCGGGTAGCGCACGGGGGACGACGAGCGCGGGAATCCCGGTCGCTGGTAGCGTTGACGCCGCCGGTATCACCCACGTGGGAGAGACCACCCCCGTCGCCGGGGGCGGCGCCGAAGGGGCAAATCCTCCCCGGAACCTCTCAGGCAAAAGGACCTCGTGGGCAGGCACTGTGGAGCGCCCCGGCGCGACAGAGGGGGAGGCCGACCGTGTCGACCTCGCCCCCGCAGGAGCGCCGCTGATGACCACTGAGCAGTTCGCCGCCCGCCACATCGGGCCCGACCCGGCCGACGAGCGCCGGATGCTGGAGGCGGTCGGCTACGGCTCGGTCGACGAGCTGATGGACGCCGCGATCCCCGAGGTGATCCGCTGGCACGGCACCCTGGACCTGCCAGCGCCGGCCACCGAGCAGGAGGCCCTGGCGGAGCTGCGGGCGCTGGCCGACCGCAACACGGTGGCCGTGTCGATGATCGGCCTGGGTTACCACGGCACGCACACCCCGGCGGTGATCCGCCGTAACGTGCTGGAGAACCCGGCCTGGTACACGGCGTACACGCCGTACCAGCCGGAGATCAGCCAGGGCCGGCTGGAGGCGCTGCTGAACTTCCAGACGATGGTCACCGACCTGACCGGGCTGGCCACCGCGAACGCCTCGATGCTCGACGAGGGCACCGCGGCGGCCGAGGCGATGACCCTGGCCCGCCGCGCGTCGAAGAGCAGGAGCCCGGTGTACGTGGTCGACGCCGACGCCCTGCCGCAGACGATCGCGGTGATCCGCAGCCGGGCCGAGCCGCTGGGCATCGACGTGCGGGTGCTCGACACCGGGCGCGACGCGCTGCCGGCGGAGTTCTTCGGGCTGCACGTGCAGTACCCGGGGGCGTCCGGTGCGGTACGCGACCACACCGCGCTGGTGGCGGCCGCGCACGCCGCCGGTGCGCTGGTGACGGTCGCGGCGGACCTGCTGGCCCTGACCCTGCTGCGACCGCCGGGGGAGATCGGTGCCGACATCGCCGCGGGCACCACCCAGCGGTTCGGGGTGCCGATGGGCTTCGGCGGGCCGCACGCCGGCTACCTGGCGGTGCGCTCGGGCCTGGAGCGGATGCTGCCCGGCCGGCTGGTCGGGGTGTCCCGCGACGCCGACGGCAACCCGGCGTACCGGTTGGCGTTGCAGACCCGGGAGCAGCACATCCGGCGGGAGAAGGCCACCAGCAACATCTGCACCGCGCAGGTGCTGCTGGCGGTGATGGCCGGCATGTACGCCGTGTACCACGGCCCGGACGGGCTGCGCGGGATCGCGGAGCGTACGCACCGGATGGCGGCGCGGCTCGCGGCCGGGCTGCGCGTCGGTGGCGTCGAGGTCGCGGACGTCGCGTTCTTCGACACCGTCGCGGCGACGGTGCCGGGGCGGGCGGCCGAGGTGGTCGCGCGGGCCGCGCGGCGGGGGGTGAACCTGCGGCTGGTCGACGCCGACCGGGTGGGGATCTCCTGCGACGAGACCACCACGGCGGCGCACCTGGAGGCGGTGTGGGCGGCGTTCGGCGTCGAGGTCTTCCACGGCGACGCGGATGTGACGTTGCCGGCGGGGCTTCGGCGCGGCAGTGACTTCCTGACCCACCCGGTGTTCGGTACGCACCACTCGGAGACGGCGATGCTGCGGTACCTGCGGCGGCTGGCGGACTTCGACTACGCCCTGGACCGGGGCATGATCCCGTTGGGGTCGTGCACGATGAAGCTGAACGCGACCACCGAGATGGAGCCGGTCAGCTGGGCGCAGTTCGCGCACGTGCACCCGTTCGCGCCGGCGGAGCAGACCGCCGGTTACCGGGAGCTGATCGCCCAGTTGGAGGGGTGGCTGGCCGAGGTGACCGGCTACGACGCGGTCAGCGTGCAGCCCAACGCCGGGTCGCAGGGTGAACTGGCCGGGCTGCTGGCCATCCGGGCGTACCACCGCAGCCGCGGGCAGGAGCACCGGGACGTGTGCCTGATCCCGTCGTCGGCGCACGGCACCAACGCCGCCAGCGCGGTGATGGCCGGCATGCGGGTGGTCGTGGTGGGTTGCGACGTCGACGGCGACATCGACCTGGCCGACCTCGACGCGAAGATCGACAAGCATCGGGACGCGCTGGCCGCGATCATGGTGACGTACCCGTCGACGCACGGCGTGTACGAGGCCGGCATCGCGTCGCTGTGCGCGAAGGTCCACGACGCCGGCGGGCAGGTGTACGTCGACGGGGCGAACCTCAACGCGTTGGTCGGGTTCGCCAAGCCCGGCCAGTTCGGGGCCGACGTGTCGCACCTGAACCTGCACAAGACGTTCTGCATTCCGCACGGCGGTGGCGGGCCGGGGGTCGGGCCGGTGGCGGTGCGGGCGCACCTTCAGCCGTTCCTGCCCGGTGACCCGGGTGCGGGGCACGACGACGACCGGCCGGTGATCTCCGCGGCCCGGCACGGTTCGGCGGGGATCCTGCCGATCCCGTGGGCGTACCTGCGGATGATGGGCGCCGAGGGGCTGACCCGGGCGACCGGGGTGGCGGTGCTCGCGGCGAACTACGTGGCGGCGCGGCTGCGGTCGCACTTCCCGGTGCTGTACGCGGGCAACAAGGGCCTGGTCGCGCACGAGTGCATCCTGGACCTGCGTCCGTTGACCAGGGCGACCGGGGTGAGCGTGGACGACGTCGCCAAGCGGTTGATCGACTACGGGTTCCACGCGCCGACGATGTCGTTCCCGGTGGCCGGGACGCTGATGGTGGAGCCGACGGAGAGCGAGGACCTGGCCGAGCTGGACCGGTTCTGCGACGCCATGATCGCGATCCGGGCGGAGATCGACCAGGTGGGGTCGGGGCAGTGGCCGGCGGGGGACAACCCGCTGTCCAACGCGCCGCACACCGCGGCTCTGGTGACCGCCGACGAGTGGCCGCATCCGTACCCGCGGTCGGTGGGCGCGTACCCGGCCGGGGTCGACCGGGCCGGGAAGTACTGGCCGCCGGTGCGTCGCGTCGACGGGGCGTACGGGGACCGGAACCTGGTCTGCTCCTGTCCCGCGCCGGAGGCGTTCGAGGACTGAACGGCGGTGTCGTGGCGCCGGGGCGGGCGGTGGTGCCGCCCCGGCGTGACGTCGACCTGCGGATGGGCCGTCCCGACCGGGGGACTAGCCTGTGGTCGACGCGAACATTCGCTGACGCTGCGTGGTGGCTCAGGCGACCAGAGCGTGGCGGGCGGGCCCGCGGTGCGGGGCGATGGTCCGGCCGTCGGGGAGCAGTTCGCCGGTGTCCTCGAAGGCGATGACACCGTTGCAGAGCAGGCTCCAGCCCTGCTCAGGGAAGCAGGCCAGGACGCGGGCGGCTTCCCGGTCGGTGGATTCGGCGGAGGGGCAGGTGGGTTGGTGCTGGCACATCGGGTTCTCCGGACTGTGGGGGCACTGTGTCATGGTTCACATGACCAGTGACGCACAGTACCAAGCGAAGGCGTGCCGCATCGACCACGTGTACGGGTGGTTCGGGGGAAATCCACTGAACGGACGAGGGAGAATGGGCCAGACGGCGTGGAAACGCTCCCAAAGGTCGTGACCGAGGTGCCGGCGGCACCCGCGCGCTGTCGCCGGGGGCTCGTCGAGCGGGCCCGCCTGCAGTGGCGGCCGGCCGACGGCGGTGATCCCGCCGTGCACGTGCAGGAGTTCCTGGCCGCCCACGGCCTGCCGCTGCACGACCTCGCCCGCCCGGCCGGCCGGCACGACCCGACCGGGCCCTGCGGCGCGTCGGTGTACGTCTCCGCCGCCGCCGGGGCGGCCCTGGCCGGCGGCCCGGCCGGCGCGCCGAGCCCGGTGCCGGCGCTACCCGAGGTCGCCGTCGTCGTCTACGGCCACGCCGACGCGCCCGCGCCGGGCACCGCCGCCGGCGGCTGGTGGCTCGGCGACTGGACCGAGAGCTGGACCCCGGCGCAGCACGCCGACGCCGTCCGCGCGGTACGCGAGGCCATCGGCCGCGGAGACGTCTACCAGGTCAACGTCGTGGGGCACGCCGCCGCCCGGTACACCGGCGACCCGCTGCCCGCCCTGGCCCGCCTCGGCGCGCTGCCCGGCGCCCGCTACGGCGGCACCCTCACCGGCGCCGGTTGGGCCATCGGCTGCGCCTCCCCGGAGACCCTCGTCGAGGTGCGCGCCGGGCGGCTGGTCACCCGGCCGATCAAGGGCACCCGCCCGGCCACCCCCGCCGGCCGCGGCGAACTGCTCGCCTCGGCCAAGGAACGCGCCGAACACGTGATGATCGTCGACCTGGAACGCAACGACCTCGCCCGCGTCGCCCGCACCGGCTCGGTACGGGTCGACGAGCTGTTCGCCGTCCGCCGCTGGTGCGACCTGTGGCAGGCCGAGTCGACCGTCTCGGCGACCGTCGCCGACGGCCTCGGACTGGCCGACCTGCTGCGCGCGGTCTGCCCCGGCGGGTCGGTCACCGGCGCGCCGAAACTCGCCGCGCTGGACCGGATCGCCGCCGCCGAACCGGTCGGTCGGGGCGCCAGCATGGGTGCGCTGGGCTGGGTGTCACCCGGTCACGTCGACCTCGGCCTGACCATCCGCACCGCCGCCGCCGACGGCGACCGCCTGCACGTGTGGGCCGGCGGCGGCATCACCTGGGGCAGCGACCCCGACGCCGAGGTCGCCGAGGCGGCCGCGAAGAGCGCCCCGATCCGCGCCGCCCTGCGCACCCCCCGCTGACCCGACCCCTGCGCGCGATCGCGGCGCGGGGGTCAGCGGTGGCCGGCGAAGCCGGCCACCGCGGCTCGGACGCGTGCGGCCATGCCGTGGCCGCTGCCGTGGCCGGCGGCCTCCAGCAGTTCCAGGCGCGCGTCGGGCCACGCCTGGGCGAGCCGCCACGGCACGTCGACCGGGCTGGAGATGTCCCGCCGGCCGTGCAGGAGCACGCCCGGCACACCGGCCAGGCCGGCGGCGCCGCGCAGCAGCTCCCCGTCGGGCAGGAACCCGGCGTGCCGCCAGTAGTGGGTGACCAGCCGCGCCGAGGTCATCCGGAACACCGGATCGGCGAAGCGGGGGTCGGGCCGGTGACCGGGGACGGTGCCGACGTGGGTGTCGTCCCAGGCGCACCAGTCGCGGGCCGCCCGTTCGCGGACCGCCGGGTCGGGGTCGTGCAGCAACCGGGCGTAGGCCGACACCAGATCACCGTCGCGGTCGGCGGGCGCGACGCCGTCGCGGAACCGGGCCCACTCGGCGGGGAACAACCGCCCCATGTCCCGGGTGATCCACTGGACCTCGCGGCGGGTGGTGGTGACCACGCTGAACAACACCAGCGCGCTGACCCGGCCGGGGTGGCGTTGGGCGTAGGCCAGGCCGAGGGTGGAACCCCAGGACGCGCCGAGCACCAGCCACCGGTCGACGCCCAGGTGCACGCGCAGCCGTTCCACGTCGGCGACCAGGTGCCCGGTGGTGTTGGTGGCGAGGCTGACCGCCGGGTCGGCGACGTGCGGGCGGCTGCGACCGCACCCACGCTGGTCGAACAGCACCACCCGGTCCCGGGTGAGGTCGAACGGGGCCAGCCAGCCGGGTCCGCAGCCGGAGCCGGGGCCGCCGTGCAGCACCACCGCCGGCCGACCGGCCGGGTTGCCCCAGCTCTCCCAGTAGACCTGCTGGCCGTCGCCGACGTCGAGCAGGCCGTGCGCGTAGGGCCGGGCCATGGCGGTGTCCTCCCCGCGAACCGGATACAACAGCGCTGTTACATTAGCGCGGTGCGCGACGAGCAGCCGGCGGGGGAGGCGGTGGGGACGCTGCTGCGGCACGTCCTGGAGGTCCTGGACCGGGACGTGGCCGCCGTCTACGCCGAGCGGGGCCTGCCCGACTACCGGCCGCGGTTCTCCCCGCCGCTGCGCGCCCTGGACGCCGCCGGGCCACTGCCGATCCGGGACCTCGCGGCCCGGATCGGGGTGACCCACTCCGCGGCGAGCCAGACCGTCGCCCAGCTGGCCCGCGCCGGCCTGGTGGAGCTGCGCGCCGGCGCCGACGCCCGGCAGCGCGTCGTGCACCTGACCGGTCGGGCGCACGCGCTGCTGCCGCTGGTACGCCAGGAGTGGGCGGCCACCGCGATCGCGATGCGCGAGCTGGACGACGAGCTTCCCGCCGCGCTGGCCGACGTGCTGCACGCCGTGCTCGACGCGGTGGCCCGCCGGCCGCTGCGTACCCGGATCGCCGACGCCGGCCTGCCGACCCACGGCCACCACCGGTGACCGGGGCGCGGGGTCATCCGGCGAGGTGCCGGTAGCGGCGCACCGACAGCGGCAGGAACACCGCGACCAGCAGCAGCGGCCACGCCACCGCCAGGATCACCGCGTGCTCGGCGGCGAACGACCCACCACCCGAGCCGGGGTTGCCGAACAGCTCCCGGCAGGCGGTCACGGTCGCCGACAGCGGGTTCCACCCGGCGACCGCACCGAGCCAGCCGGGCATGCTCTCGGAGGCGACGAACGCGCTGGAGGTGAACCCGAGCGGCCAGACGAGGATCTGCAGCACCACCACCGACTCGGGTCGGCGCAGCACCAGCGCCAGGTGGATCCCGACCCAGATCAGCGCGAAGCGCAGCAACAGGAGCAGCCCCACCGCGCCGGCCGCCGCCGGCAACCCGGCCCGCGGGTGCCAGCCGACGGCCCACCCGCAGGCGAGCATCACCGCCAGCGCCACGGCGGCGTGCAGCAGGTCCGCGGCGGCACGCCCGGTCAACACCGCCGACGACGCCATCGGCAGCGACCGGAACCGGTCGGTCACCCCACGGGCGAGATCGGTGGCCACCGCCGCGTAGGTGGCCTCGACGCCGAACACCATCGTCATGGCGAACATGCCGGGCAGCAGGAACTCCCGGTAGTCGCCACCGCCGGGCACGGTCATCGCGCCGCCGAGCAGATAGCCGAACATGACCACCAGCAGCACCGGGAACAACAACCCGACCAGCACCTGCGCGGGCTGACGCACCCAGTGCGCGAGGGCCCGCCCGGTCAGCACGACACCGTCGGCCATCGCCCACCGCCACCGGCTCACATCGCCAGGCGCCGCGCTGCCGAGCTGGACGGTCCGCTCGCTCACGCCGCCACCTCGCCGCGCTCGGCGCCGGTCAGGCGCAGGAAGACCTCGTCCAGGGTGGGGCGGCGCAGCACCACGTCGGTCGCGGCGATGCCGGCGTCGGCCAGTGCCGGCAGGATCGCCGCCAGCGCCCCCACCCGGTCCTGCACCGGGACGCTGACCCGCAGCGTCGCGGCGTCGACCGCCGCGGCGGCCCCGGCGGCGGCTCCGGCCACCCGGGCCGCGGCATCCAGGTCGGCGGCGCGGGCCAACGCCACGTCCACCCGGTCGCCGCGCAGGGCGGCCTTCAGCTCGTCCGGGGTGCCGGCGGCCACGACCCGCCCGGCGGCGACGACCGCCAGCCGGTCGGCCAGCTGGTCGGCCTCCTCCAGGTACTGGGTGGTCAGCAGGACGGTGGTGCCGGCGGCGGACAGCTCCCGTACGTAGTCCCACACCTCGGCCCGGGCACGCGGGTCCAGCCCGGTGGTGGGCTCGTCCAGGAAGAGCACCGGCGGGTCGTGCACCAGGCCGGCGGCCAGGTCGAGGCGACGGCGCATCCCACCGGAGTACGTGCCGGCGGGCCGGTCGGCGGCCTCGGCCAGGCCGAACCGGTCCAGCAGTCCCGCCGCCACCCGCCGGGCCCGCGCGGCGTCCAGGTGGTGCAGCCGGCCGAACAGCACCAGGTTCTGCCGGCCGCTGAGCACCTCGTCCACCGCGGCGTGCTGACCCACCAGGCCGATGCGCGCCCGGACCCGGTCCGGCTGCCGGCCCACGTCGAACCCGGCCACCCGCGCCCGGCCGGCGTCGGCGCGCAGCAGGGTGGTGAGGATCCGCACCGCGGTGGTCTTGCCCGCCCCGTTGGCGCCCAGCAGCCCGCACACGCTGCCGGGCGGGACCCGTAGGTCCAGTCCGGCCAGCGCCACCGTCGCGCCGAAGCGCCGCCGCAACCCGTCGGCCTCGATCATCGTGCCCACCCCCCAGAAAGAACGTACGTCGTACCGTACACCGTACGGTACGACGGACGGTAGGGTGAGCCCGTGACGACCGAGTACAGCGGCACCGGCGACCCCGCCCGCAGCCTCGCCCTGCTCTGGCGCACCCGCGAACGCACCAGCCGCAAGGGCCGCCCCGACCTGTCGGTCGACCGGATCGTCCGCGCCGCCATCGACGTCGCCGACACCGAGGGCCTCGCCGCGCTGTCCATGCGCCGCGTCGCCGAACGCCTCGGCGTCGGCACCATGAGCCTCTACACCTACGTGCCCGGCAAGGGCGAACTGCTCGACGTCATGCTCGACACCGTCCACGGCGAGGACCCACCGGAGGACACCCCGGCCACCGGCGGCTGGCGACAACGCCTCGAAGTGATCGCCCGACAGAACTGGGACCGCTACCTGCGCCACCCCTGGCTGCTACAGGTCGCCACCACCCGCCCACCACTGGGCCCCCACCTCATCGCCCGCTACGAACACGAACTGCGCGCCGTCGACGGCATCGGCCTGACCGACCTGGAGATGGACGCCATCGTCACCCTCGTCGGCGGGTTCGTCCACGGCGCCGTACGCAGCGCCGTCGAGGCCGCCCAGGCCGCCGCCCGCACGGGCATGACCGAACAACAGTGGTGGCAGGCCCACGCCCCGTACCTGGAGAAGGCCCTGGACCCCCGCCGGTTCCCCCTGGCCGCCCGCGTCGGCACCACCGCCGGGCAGGAATACCAGGCCGCCGCCGACCCCGACCGCGCCTTCACCTTCGGCCTCGCCCGCATCCTCGACGGCATCGAAACCCTCATCGGCGACCGCGCGCACCACCGCGGGACGGAACGATAATCTTGCCGGCATGACCATGCGGCCCATCAGGATCATCGGCGACCCGGTCCTGCGCACCCCCACCGAACCCGTGACCACCTTCGACGCCGAGCTGCGCGCCCTGGTCACCGACCTGATGGACACCCTGCTCGGCGCACCCGGCCGGGCCGGCGTCGCCGCACCACAGATCGGCGTCAGCGCCCAGGTGTTCGTCTACGACGCCGACGGCCACCGCGGCCACATGGTCAACCCGACGCTGGAGCTGTCCGACGACCTCGACGACGACGACGAGGGCTGCCTGTCCATCCCCGGGCTCTACTTCCCGACCCGCCGCGCCCTGCACGCCACCGCCCACGGCTTCGACCAGCACGGCGAACCCCTCACCATCGCCGGCAGCGGGTTCCTCGCCCGCGCCCTGCAACACGAGACCGACCACCTGCACGGCCGGCTCTACGTCGACACCCTGCGCGGCGACGTACGCCGCAAGGCCCTCCGGGAAATCCGCGCCGGCCGCTTCGACTCACCCAGCAGACCCCGCTGACCCCACCGCTCACCCGTCGAGAGGTTCGATGACCCGTCTGCAGGCCGGCCGCGCCGCGCACTCGACCCCGGCAGCCGCGGCCCGGTACCGCACCGACCACCGTACGCGCGGCGGCCACCGCCGCCCGACCCCCCACGGCCGGTGACCGCCGTGACCCGCGACGACCGGCAGCACCCGCCCGCACCACCGGACACCTCCGGCGGGGTACGGGCGAGCTACGACGCGGTGGCGGCCCAGTACGCCGCGCGACTCGGCGACGAACTCGGCCACAAGGCACTGGACCGCGGCCTACTGCACGCCTTCCTCGACCTGACCAGCGGGGGACCGATCGCCGACCTGGGCTGCGGACCGGGCCACATCACCCGCTACCTGGCCGCCCGACACCCTGACGTCACCGGCATCGACGTGTCACCACACATGATCGACATCGCTCGCGCGGCAGCACCGGACGTCACCTTCACCGTCGCGACGCTGCTCGACCTGCCCGCCGTCGACGGAGCCTTCGACGGTCTGGTCGCCCTGTACTCGATCATCCACCTCACCGACGCCGACCGGAACGCGGCCTTCCACGAATTCGCCCGCACACTGCGCCCCGGCGGCTGGCTACTCCTCGCCTTCCACACCGACGCACCCGGATTCCCCAGCGGGACCGCCAACCACCTCACGACGCTGTTCGACACCGCCGTGGACCTCACCTTCCGATTCCTCACCCCCGACACGGTCGTCGACGGCCTGGCGACCGCCGGCTTCACCATCGCCGCGACCACCATCCGGCAACCAGTCCCCACCGAATACCCCAGTCGCCGCTGCTACCTGCTCGCCCAGCGACACCAGTGACCACACCACGTGACCGGCACCCGACCCCACCGGCCCGGCCGCGCCGCACCGCTCACCCGGCCAGCCACTGGTCGTAGCCCAACCTGCCCACCAACGCGAACACCACCACCAGCAGCACCACCCGCACGAAACCCGCCCCCCGGCGCAACGCCATCCGCGCCCCCAACGCCGCACCCGCCACGTTGCACACCGCCATCGCCAGACCCAACCACCACCACACGTGACCCGCCGCCGCGAACACCACCAGCGCCCCCAGGTTCGTGCCCGCGTTGACCACCTTCGCCATCGCCGAACCCCGCACGAAGTCCGCGCCCACCAGCGCCGTGAACGCCACCACCAGGAACGTGCCGGTACCCGGCCCGATCAACCCGTCGTACAGCGCGATCACCACCCCGGCCAACGCCACCACCGCGACCATCCGCCACCGGGTCCGCCGCCACGGCATCGCCACCACCCCCAGCCGGGGCCGCAACACCACGAACAGCGCCACCGCCACCAACACACCCAACACCACCGGCCGGTACGCCGACGCCGGCACCGCACCGGCCAACGCCGCACCCACCCCCGCGCAGCACACCGCCAACCCCGCCGACGGCCCGGCCACCGCCCAGTCCAGCCGGGTACGCCGCGCATACGTCACCGCCGCCGTCGACGTCCCCGCGATCGCCGCCAGCTTGTTCGTGCCCAACGCGGTCGCCACCGGCATCCCCGGCGCCGCCACCAGCAACGCCGGCAGCAGCAACAGACCACCACCACCGACCACCGCGTCGACCCAACCGGCCAACGCGGCGGCAGCGAGCAGGGTGGTCAGCGAGAACGGGTCCACGGGCGGCCATTCTTCCCACCCCCACCACACCCGCGAGACGTCCTGTGGCCAGCCTCACCGGCCCCGACGCCGCCGCAACCACACCCCGATGCCACCGACGGCGACGAACACCAACATCGAACACAGCAGCACCCTCACCATCCGGCAACCATGCCACGGCGACGTAAGGTGACACGGTGCGCCTGGCCACGTTCAACCTGCTGCACGGCCGATCCCTCACCGACGGCCTGGTGGACCCCGACCGGCTCGCCACCGCCGTCACCGCCCTGGACGCCGACGTCCTCGCCCTCCAGGAGGTCGACCGCGACCAGAGCCGCAGCGGCGGACTCGACCTGACCGCCATCGCCGCCCGCGCCCTCGGCGCAGGCGAACACCGCTTCGCCGCCGCCGTCGTCGGCACCCCCGGCGTACGCTTCCGCCCCCTGCGCCACGACGACGACGGCCACGGCGAACCCTGCTACGGCATCGGCCTGGTCACCCGCCACAAGGTCACCTCCTGGCAGGTCACCCGCCTGCGACCGGCACCGGTCCGCTCCCCGGTCTACGTACCCGGCCCCGGCGGCGGCCTCATCCTCCTGCGCGACGAACCCCGCGTGGTCCTCGCCGCCGTCCTGGACACCCCCCGCGGCCCGCTGACCGTCGCCGCCACCCACCTGTCCTTCGTGCCCGGCTGGAACGTCCACCAACTCCGCCAGACCGTCCGCGCGCTACGCACCCTGCCCGCCCCACGGATCCTGCTCGGCGACCTGAACCTGCCCGCCGGACCGGCCAGCCTGGTCAGCGGCTGGCACCCACTGGGCCGCCGCCCCACCTACCCCGCCGGACAACCCCGCGTGCAACTCGACCACATCCTGGCCGACCGCCACGGCCTCGACCAGCTCCCACCGGTCACCGCCGTACGCACCCCGCTGTCCACCATCTCCGACCACCGGCCCCTACTGGTCGACCTCGGCTGACCCCACCGCCCGCCGCGCCGCCCGCACCGCGTTCCGGAACAACATCGCCACCGTCGTCGGACCCACCCCACCGACCCGCGGCGTGATCGCACCCGCCACCCGCGCACACGACTCGTCCACATCAGGCAGCAACCGCCGGCCCGCGTACCGCACCCCACCACCGACGACCACCGCTCCCGGACGCACATGCTCCGGCCGCACGATCCCCGGCACCCCGGCCGCCGCCACCAGAACCTCCGCCCGCCGCGTGTACCGCGGCCAGTCCGCCACCCCGGTGTGCACCACCGTCACCGCCGCGTTCGCCGTCGGCCGCTTCTGCGCCAACAACATCGCCAACGGCCGACCCAACGTCGCACCCCGCCCCAGCACGACCACCTCCCGACCGGACAACGGCACCCCGTGGTACGCCAACAACGCCTCGATCCCCGCCGGGGTGCACGGCAACGGCCCCGGCAACCCCAACGCCAACCGCCCCATGTTCACCGGGTGCATCCCGTCGACGTCCTTGTCCGGATCCAGCACCTGCAACGCCCGGTCGTAGTCCAGACCCACCGGAACCGGATGCTGCACCAGCACCGCGTGCACCCCCGCGTCGGCGTTGAAGTCCGCCAACACCCGGCACAGATCCGCCTGCGACGCCGACGCGGGCAGGCGCACGTGCGGGGACGCGAAACCCAACTCCGCCGCCTGCCGCTGCTTGATCCGGATGTACCCGGCACTCGCGTCGTCGTCGCCCACCAGCACCGTGGCCAGCGCGGGAACCACCCCGGACGCCCGCAACGCCGCCACCTCGTCGGCCACCTCGGCCAGGATCTGCCGCGCCACCGGCGCACCGGGCAACAACCGGGCCCCGGACCGCGCCACCGTCGTCGAATCGGAAACAGACATGCCACCACCTCGCACGCGGGAGACCCAGGCGGTCGACCTCCCGCGACGAGCTCCCCGATGGTGGTCGCCATCCCCGTGCCGCCAGTCGCGCGCACCCCCAGCCTGCCACGCCCACCGCCCACCCGGCCCGCCCGACACCCGGCGCGGGCCGGAACTCAGCCCGGAGGACCGACCGACAGCACCGCCCGCAACACCGCGTCGCGGGCCCCGAGGAACCGCCGTACCCGCGCCAACCGGCCCGCCCGCGCCGCCATCGCCGCCATCCGCTGCGTCGGCCGCCGCCGCAACCGGTCGTAGTCGGCCAACGCCGACGGCACATCCGCCGACCGTGTCAACGCGTCCACCAACGCCACCGCGTCGATCAACGCCTGACACGCGCCCTGCCCCAGATCCGGCGTCATCGCGTGCGCCGCGTCACCCAGCAACACCGACCGACCCCGCACGTACGACGGCAACGGCGTCACCATGTGCACGTCGTGGTGCAGCACCCCCGCCGCGTCCACCCGCTCCAGCAACGCGGGGATCGGATCGTGCCAGTCACCGAACCACCGCCGCAACGCCACCAGATCACCCTCCGCCGGCCGGAACCCCTCCGGCGCGGCCACCGCCGCGTACCAGTTCGTCACCCCGGACGCCTGCGGCGTCAACCCGAACTTGCGCCCCCGACCCCACGTCTCGCCGCCGGCCGGCACGTCCATCGCCACCGTGCCCCGCCACGCCGTCACCCCCGCGTAGCGCAACGGAAACCGGTCACCGAACATCGCCGCCCGGGTCGCGCTGCGGATGCCGTCCGCGCCGACCACCACGTCGTACGCCGGCAGCAACGCCGCCGGATCAGCCACCGTCGCACCGAACCGCACCACACCGGCCGGCAGCGCCTCGGCCAGCAACCCCAACAGCGCCGGCCGGGACAGCAGCCGTACCCCCTCGCCATGGCGGCGGCGCATCCGCTGCACGTCGATCGTGCCGATCACCGAACCGTCCGGCCGGCGCATCGCACCGTCGGCCTGCGGAAGCCCCCGCTCCCGCGCGACGTCACCCAGCCCCAGCCGGTCCAACGCCCGCAACGCCGACGGCCAGATCCCCAACCCGGTGCCGACCGCGGGCAGCGCGTCCGCCCGCTCGAACACCGTGACCGCCCACCCGGCCCGGTGCAGCCCACCGGCCAGGGCGAGCCCACCGACACCGCCGCCCACGATCGCCACAGAACCACGCATGACCCCACCGTACTACGCCTGTAGTCCAGAAAACTACTGCTGTAGTGTCCGATGCGTGGACGACCGCCAACGACAGATCCTCGACGCCGCCATCACCGTCCTGGGCACCCGCGGCCCCCGACACCTCACCCACCGCGCCGTCGACGACCAGGCCGGCCTGCCCACCGGCTCCACCTCCAACCGCTACCGCACCCGCGAAGCCCTCCTCGCCGGCGTCCTGGACCGCGTCCTCGACGCCGAGGCCGCCACCTGGAACCGCCTCGCCACCGACCTGCACCACCCGATCCACCCGGACACCTTCGCCACCGTCGTCGGCGCCCTCGTGCACCACCTCGCCCACGACGGCCGCGTCCTCACCCTCGCCCGCCTCGCCATCTTCGGCGAAGCCGCCCACCAACCCGCCCTGCAACGACGGATCGCCCACGGCCAGGCCACCCTCGCCACCTGGGCCACCCCCGTCCTGGCCTCCCTCGGCGCCCACCACCCCACCCGAGCCCTACGCCTGCTGCTCGCCCTCATCGACGGCCTGCTCAACAACCAACTCGCCAACCCCGACCCCGCGTTCGACCCCACCACCGCGATCGGCACCGTGCTCCCGGCCATCCTCACCGGTCACGAAACCTGACCAGCCCCCAACAACCCCGCCAACACCCGATGTGTACGGTTCGACCGCACCGCCGCCCGCTGCTGAACCGCCGTCACCTCGATGTACGTCTGCGACGACGCCAACGACGCGTGCCCCAACAGCCGCATGATCTCCGCCGCGCTCGCCCCGTCCTCGGCCAATCGGGTCGCGAACGTGTGCCGCAACGCGTGCAACCGCGCACCGGCCGGCACCCGGTCGGAGATGCCCGCCCGCCGGTAACAGGAATCCACCAGGTACTGCAAACCACCCCGACGCAACGGCTCGCCCCGCCGGTCCACCAACAACGGCGAAGCCGGCCGTACGCTGCGCGCGGAGAACCGCCGCGCCCGACTGTCCAGGTACGACGCCAGCACCCGGTCCAGCTCCGGCTCCACCGGCACCACCCTCGGCCGCCCGCCCTTACCGGCCACCTCCACCCGCCGCTCACCGGCCCGACCGCCCAGCGACGACACCCGCAACGCCAACAACTCCGACAGGCGCAACCCCGCGCACAACGCCAACGCCAGCACCGCCACGTCCCGCTCCGGCCACGGATCGCGCTGCCGACCGTCCTCCCGGGCGACCGCGGCGAGCAGCCGCTCCGGAGTGTCCGCCCCCCGCAACGGCTTGGGCTGGGGGAGCGGGGCACGCGGGCGCCCCACCGCCGGCATCGGATTGCCGGCGACCACCCCGTCGGCCACCAGGAACGAGAAGAAGCTGTTCCACGTCGACCACGCCCGGTGCACCGACGCCGCCGCCCGGGTCGCGGCGAAACGGGCGAACGCGGCGCGGAGAACCCGGGGGGACAGGGCGTGCACCGCCAGCGCGTCGAGGGGGAGGGGAGGGGTGGTCTCCTCCGCCGCCAGGCCGGCGACGATCCGCAGGTCCCGCCGGTAGGCCGCGACGGTGTGCGGGGAGGGCTTCCGGGTGGCCAGGGAGGTCAGGAACTCCTCGATCAGTCCGCCTACCGATTCGTCCTGTTTGTCATGCATAAGGGATATTATGCATGATTCTCAGGTATGCGGGCCGGTGGCGGGGGAGGACGGGTCCTGCGATCGTCGGTGCATGTCGACGCCCGTGCACATCGTGGACCACGACCCCCGCTGGTTCGCGGAGTTCCGTGACCTGGGCGCGTGTCTCCGGGCAGCGCTCGGCGACGTCGCCCTCCGGATCGACCACATCGGCTCCACGTCGATCGCCGGTCTGGCCGCCAAGCCGGTGATCGACGTGCAGGTATCGGTGCGGTCGTTGGCGCCGGTCGACGCGTACCGCCCGGCGCTGCTGGCCCTCGGCCTGATCCACCGGGCGGACAATCCCGACCGGACCCGGCGCTACTTCCGGGAGGCACCGGGCGCGCGGCGCACCCATCTGCACGTACGCCAACTCGGCAGCTTCGGACAGCAGATCCCGTTGCTGTTCCGCGACTACCTGCGCGGCCATCCCGCGGCGGCCGGCGAGTACGCCACGGTCAAGCGGCGTTGCGCCGCGGAGTTCCGGCACGACCGCGGCGGATACGTCCAGGCCAAGGCGTCCTTCGTGTGGGAGGTCATCCGCCGCGCGGACGGCTGGGCGCAGCGTGTCGGTTGGACACCGGGTCCCAGCGACGCCTGACCCCCGATCGGGGACGGGCGAGTGACGCTACTTTACATAATGTGCATTATCGAACCTTGCGATGAGTCGAAGTAGACGAGAAGACTCATCGGAGTTGTGTGATTCCAGAGCCAGTAAGGGTTGCGCGGTCTGCGGTGCCGGCGCCGGACTTACCGGCTGTTCGTTCTCATCAGATGAACGATTCGTTCGTCGTGGAGGGATCGCGGTGGCCGGTGGCAGCAACGTGGCAGGAGTCGCTTCCCAGTTGTTCGTGGTCGGCACGTCTGGCCCTGCTGCGGCCTGACGAACAGATGTTTGAAGGGGTGTCACTTCTTGATCCGCGAGGCATCATAAGACGTGTCTGACCAACCTGGTCCAACGCGGCCAGATCCAGTTCTCTACCCTGACGTCGCTCGCGCGGGCAGCCTAAACCACATCCTGCAAGCCGAGTTCGATGGAATTGCCCCGCTCCTGCGAGCACTTCCCGAATCGTCACCCGGTTGGCGGTTCGTGGGAGCGAGAGTGAAGGACGGCGAGCGCAGCGCCACGGCACTCGTGGGCAGTCGTGAGCGGGTCTTCCTCATGCAGTTCTGGGCACGCGGAGTCTGCATGGCGCGGGGCAACACCGACGACCTGCACGCGGTCGCCGGCGCGATGCGGACCTGGCAGTCCGGGGCGCGAGTCCGGGAACTTGGTTCCGAGTGGCCGTTTGTTACATTCAGCCCCCTCGCCGCGGCCCACGAACGCGGTGAGGCAGCCGAGTGCACCTGGCGGCGGTACCACGAAAACGCCCGTCGGGCTCCGCAACTGCTCCGCCTGCACTCCTTCATCACCGTGGCCATTCACGAGCCGCGACTGCGCCAACTGATGCCCTTCACTAGCCACTGGAACCTCGGCTTCAGCAGAACCGTTGGCTATCCCTATAGCGGCGATTGCCCCTGGGTCGAACCACTGGACGGCGATCGGTACCGGGTAACGGCAGCAGACCGCCGACGCGAGTTGGGAACCGCTGATGCTGCCCGCAGCGTCGCCCTGGTCCTGGCTGAGCTGCCGGATCGATGACCGAGGACAGCCGCCGAGTGGATTCAGAAGATCGTCCTGCCCGCAACCACTACATTCATCGAGCTTCAATGCATCGGGTTACCAGTTCGCCGGAGCCGATGCCGGTGCACGGTGGCCGAGGTTCCGGGCAGTGACGATCGCGGTGTGACTGCCGGCGCGGGGCGCGCGGGAAACCGTGGCTCACCAGAACGGACCGGCCACTGTCTCGGTGGATGAACGGCTTCGGCTGGCCGTACCCGGATCGGCACCGCCCCCGCCGATGAGCGACTCGATGTCGGCGACGTCGGATTGTCGGCGCGGGACGGCGCGATGTAGACGACGATGTGGCGAGCGTGCGGCGCCGCTACTCCCCTGCGCCGACGTAGGCCGCCAGGTGCTGTCCGGTGAGGGTGGAGCGGGCGGCGACGAGATCGTGCGGGGTGCCCTCGAAGACGATCCGGCCGCCGTCGTGGCCGGCGCCGGGGCCGAGGTCGATGATCCAGTCGGCGTGTGCCATGACCGCTTGGTGGTGTTCGATGACGATGACCGATTTGCCGGATTCGACGAGCCGGTCGAGCAGGCCGAGCAGTTGTTCGACGTCGGCCAGGTGCAGGCCGGTGGTGGGTTCGTCGAGGACGTACACGCCGCCGTCGGTGCCCATGTGGGTGGCCAGCTTGAGCCGCTGCCGCTCGCCGCCGGAGAGGGTGGTCAGCGGCTGGCCGAGGCTGAGGTAGCCGAGGCCGACGTCGGCGAGTCGGTGCAGGACGGCGTGGGCGGCCGGGGTGCGGGCGTCGCCGGTGCCGAAGAACGTTTCGGCCTCGGTCACCGACATGGCGAGTACCTGGCTGATGTCGCGGCCGCCGAGGTGGTATTCCAGCACCGATGCCTGGAAGCGTCTGCCCTCGCACTCCTCGCATGCGGTGGCGACGCCGGCCATCATGGCCAGGTCGGTGTAGATGACGCCGGCGCCGTTGCAGGTGGGGCAGGCGCCTTCGGAGTTGGCGCTGAACAGGGCCGGTTTCACGCCGTTGGCCTTGGCGAAGGCCTTGCGGATCGGGTCGAGCAGTCCGGTGTAGGTGGCCGGGTTGCTGCGCCGTGAGCCGCGGATCGCCGCCTGGTCGATCGAGACGACGTCCGCGCCGGCGGGGATGGATCCGTGTACGAGTGAGCTCTTGCCGGAGCCGGCCACGCCGGTGATCACGCAGAGCACCCCGAGGGGGATGTCGACGTCGACGTTCTGGAGGTTGTTGGTGGTGGCGCCGCGGATCTCCAGGGTGCCGGTGGGTTTGCGTACGGTGTCCTTGAGGGCGGCCCGGTCGTCGAGGTGGCGGCCGGTGGTGGTGTCGCTGGTGCGGAGTCCTTCGACGGTGCCCTCGAAGCAGACGGTGCCGCCGGCGGTGCCGGCCCCGGGGCCGAGGTCGACGACGTGGTCGGCGATCGCGATGGTTTCCGGTTTGTGTTCCACGACGAGCACCGTGTTGCCCTTGTCGCGCAGCCGCAGCAGCAGGTTGTTCATGCGTTGGATGTCGTGCGGGTGCAGGCCGATGGTGGGTTCGTCGAAGACGTAGGTGACGTCGGTGAGTGAGGATCCGAGGTGGCGGATCATCTTGGTGCGTTGTGCCTCGCCGCCGGAGAGGGTGCCGGAGGGCCGGTCGAGGGAGAGGTAGCCGAGTCCGATCTCGACGAACGAGTCGAGGGTGTGGCGCAGCGAGGTCAGCAGTGGCGCGACGGAGGGCTCGT
The DNA here is from genome assembly GCF_003626595.1 of Micromonospora endolithica. GTDB lineage: Bacteria > Actinomycetota > Actinomycetes > Mycobacteriales > Micromonosporaceae > Micromonospora > Micromonospora endolithica. Next base: position 46,150 of record NZ_RBAK01000011.1, read on the forward strand.
CGAGGTCGCCGACCCATCGGGCGAGGTCGTTGATCTGCATGGCGCAGGCGTCGGCGATGCTGATGCCGTCGATCTTGGAGGATCGGGCGGCCTCGCTGAGTCGGGTGCCGTCGCACTCGGGGCAGGTGGTGAAGGTGACCGCGCGGTCGACGAACGCCCGGATGTGTGGTTGCAGGGCTTCCTTGTCCTTGGCGAGGAAGGACTTCTGGATCTTGGGGATGAGTCCCTCGTACGTGAGGTTGACGCCGTCGACCTTGACCTTGACCGGTTCCTTGTAGAGGAAGTCGTGCAGTTCCTTCTTGGTGTACCTGCGGATCGGTTTGTTCGGGTCGACGAAGCCGGACTCGGCGTAGACCCGGACGGTCCAGAAGCTGTCGGACTTCCAGCCGGGGATGGTGAAGGCGCCCTCGGCGAGGGACTTCGTGTCGTCGTACAGCTGGGTGAGGTCGATGTCGGTGACGGCTCCGCGGCCTTCGCAGCGGGGGCACATGCCGCCGGTGATGCTGAAGCTGCGGCGTTCCTTGACGGTCTGGCCGCCGCGTTCGATGGTGACGGCGCCCGCTCCGCTGAGCGAGGCGACGTTGAAGGAGAACGCCTGGGGTGAGCCGATGTGCGGCTTGCCGAGCCGGCTGAACAGGATGCGCAGCATGGCGTTGGCGTCGGTGGCGGTGCCGACGGTGGAGCGTGGGTCGGTGCCCAGTCGTTGCTGGTCGACGATGATGGCGGTGGTGAGCCCGTCGAGGACGTCGGCCTCGGGGCGGGCCAGCGTCGGCATGAAGCCCTGGACGAAGGCGCTGTAGGTTTCGTTGATCATCCGTTGGGATTCGGCGGCGATGGTGCTGAACACCAGGGAGCTCTTGCCGGACCCGGAGACGCCGGTGAAGACCGTCAGGCGGCGCTTGGGCAGCTCGATGCTGACGTCCTTGAGGTTGTTGACGCGCGCGCCGTGTACGCGGATCAGGTCGTGGCGGTCGGCGGCGTGCGGCTCGGGCGTCGGGGCGGTGCTCACTGGTGTCTCCGTTCCACGCGGTGCGTGTGGTCGTTCGTCGCTTCGTCCCCGGTGAGGGGGTCAGTCCCGCCAGCGGCCGTCGCGCATCAGGTCGCGGTCGGGTATCTCGTTGACCTCGCGCCAGGCCTGGATGCGGCGTGGGTGGATGCGGAACCAGCGGTAGGGGGTGGTCAGCTCGCGGGGGTCGAAGCCGGTGTGGGTGGCGAAGAGGTCCCCCCGCTCCCGCGGGAGCGCGTCGATGTCGAGGACCTCGACGTCGCCTTCGATCATCGTCACGTCGCGGGTGTGGCCCAGGGCCAGCCGGGTGGTCCCGGTGGCGGCCAGGTTCCGGCCGGTGGGGCTGTCGGCGGGCGTGGCCGCCAGCAGCGTCGCGCCGTCCCAGTGGAAGGACAGCGGTACCAGGTACGGCGTGCCGTCGGTGGCGGCGCTGGCGACCCAGGCGTCGATGTCGTGGGTGAGTCGGTGCTCGGTGTCGTGGCGGCGTTCGGCGCGGGAGCGGGGGGCGGCACTCATCGGTGGGCCGTCAGCGCTTTTCCTGGATGCGGATCATGTTGCCGGCGGGGTCGCGGAAGGCGCAGTCGCGGATGCCGTACGGCTGTTCGGTGGGTTCCTGGACGACCTCGGCGCCGCTGGCCTCGATCTTGGTAAAGGTGCCGTCGAGGTCGGTGGTGGCGAGGTTGATGCCGCCGTAGCTGCCCTTGGCGATCAGTTCGAGGATGGTCTGGCGTTCGGCGTCGGTGATGCCGGGGTCGGCGGCGGGCGGGTGCAGGACGATGGCGGTGTCCGGTTGGTCGGCGGGGCCGACGGTCAGCCAGCGCATCCCCTGGTATCCGACGTCGTTGCGGACGTCGAAGCCGAGGGTGTCGCGGTAGAAGGCCAGGGAGGCCTCCGGGTCGGTGTGCGGGAGGTAGCTGGAGTGAATGGTGATGTCCATGGCGTTCACGCTAGTTGCGGCCGGGTGACCCGGGCTTCTTGATTCCTGACCGGTCGGGTGACCTGCTTGGCCAGGCAGGATGGCATTTCGGGGGCCGCGGCGGCGGTGCGGGCCCGGTAGGTGCTGGGTGGTACGCCGACCAGTTCGGTGAAGCGGGTGCTGAAGGTGCCCAGCGACGCGCAGCCGACCGCGAAGCAGACTTCGGTGACGCTGAGGTCGCCGCGGCGCAGCAGGGCCATGGCGCGTTCGATGCGGCGGGTCATCAGGTAGCGGTAGGGCGATTCGCCGTAGGCGAGGCGGAACTGGCGGCTGAGGTGCCCGGCGGACATGTTCACGCCGCGGGCGAGGGCCTCGACGTCCAGGGGGCGGGCGTACTCGCGGTCGATCCGGTCGCGGACGCGGCGGAGCCGGGCGAGGTCGCGCAGGTGTTGGTCGGCGGCGGTGGGGCTGCTCACCTGGGCGATGCTGCCACGTCGGGGTGGGGTTTCCCAGCGTCGCGGCCGGCCGGGGCGCTGGGGGCGGTGGTGGTTGTCCTAGGTTGGGGCGATGACAGGCGGTGTGATGATCACGACTGCGCGGTTGTCGTTGCGCCGGCCGGGCGGCGCGGACGTGGGTCTGATCTACGCGTTGCACACCGACCCGCTGGCGTGCGCGCACAATCCGGGTGATCTGCTGGCTACCCGTGCGGAGGCGGTGGGTCGGTATCGGGCGTGGGACGCGCACTGGCGGCGGTACGGGTTCGGTTACTGGTCGGTGCTGCGGGATGGGGCGGCGGTCGGGTTCTGCGGGGTGAAGGTGGTGCCGTGGGACTCCGGTGAGGCGCTGAACCTGTTCTACCGGTTCGATCCGGCGGTGTGGGGTGGTGGTCTGGCCTCGGAGGCGGCCACGGCGGTGGTCGGGTGGGTGGCGGCGGGGGTGTCGGGGCGGCCGGTGGTGGCCCGCGTCCGGCCGGACAATGTCGCGTCGGCGCGGGTGGCGGTGCGGGCCGGGCTGCGGCGCGCGCGGTGGCTGGACCGGTACGGCGAGGACGGCCTGGACTGGATCTTCACGTCCGGGTGACCGGGTCGGTGCGCAGGCGGGCGTGCCGGTGCATGTCGTGCCAGCCGTCGGTGTGGTGTCCCTCGCCGCGGGCGGTGCCCTCGGCGGGCCAGCCGGCGCCCTGCGCGACGCGGCAGGAGGCGGGGTTGGCGGTGGAGTGGGACAGTTCCAGGCGGTGCAGCCCGAGGACGTCGAAGGACCAGGTGGTGAGGGCGGTGAGGGCGCGGGTGGCGACGCGGTGGCCGCGGGCGTGGGGCAGCACCCAGTACGCCACCTCGGCGAGTGCGTCGGCGAGGACGATCCGGCGCAGGTTGATCTGGCCGAGTACGCCGGTGTGGTCGGTGACGGCCCAGCCGGCGCCGGTCTCGGCGTGCCAGCGTCGGGGCCAGTCGTCGATCGCCGATTGTCGCGGCCCGCTCCCCCGCCCGTCGGCCCTGAGGTGGTCCGGTCGGCGGGGCGGTGGCGGTGCCGTGGTCTACAGGCCGCCGGCGACGCGTAGGACGGTGCCGGTGGTGTAGCTGGCGTCGGGGCTGAGCAGCCAGGCGATGGCGGCAGCGACCTCGTCGGGTTCGCCGGGGCGGCCCAGGGGGATACGGCCGGCGATGCGCTCGGGGCGGTCGGGTTGGCCGGACAGGGCGTGGATGTCGGTGCGGATGGTGCCGGGGGCCACGGCGTTGACCCGGATGCCGTGCGGGGCGAGTTCCTTGGCCAGGCCGATGGTGAGGCTGTCGGTGGCGGCTTTGACGGCGGCGTAGTGGATGTACTCCCCTGGGCTGCCGAGGGTGGCGGCGGCGGAGGAGACGTTGACGATGGCGGCGCCGGTGTTCATCCGGCGGGCGGCCTGTTGGGCGGCCAGGACGTAGCCGATGAGGTTGACGTCGACCACGTGGCGCAGGTCGGTGGGGTCGAGGTCGACGAACGCGCCGATGGGGCTGGTGACGCCGGCGTTGTTGACCAGTCCGGTGATCTCGCCGAGGGTGGCGGCGGTGTCGAACAAGGTGGTGATCTGGTCGGGTTCGCGGGTGTCGGTGGCGACGGCGACGGCGCGTACGCCGGTGGTGCGCAGGTCCGCCAGGACGGCCTGCGCGGCGGCGTGGTCGCGGCGGTAGGCGATGGCGATGTGGTGGCCGGCGGCGGCCAGCCGGCGGGCGGTGGCCGCGCCGATGCCGCGGCTGCCACCGGTGATGACGGTGACCTGCGTCAATGCGCTCCCCCGTTCCGTCGTGCCGGTCGCGACGTTACCGTGGCCGGCACGGCGGGCGGCAGACGGGAGTGGCCGATGACACGGGCGTTGGTGCTGGGCGGTGGCGGGGTGACCGGGGTGGCCTGGGAGTTGGGGGTGCTGTACGGGTTGGCGGCGCGGGGGGTGGACCTGACCGGCGCGGACCTGGTGGTGGGGACGTCCGCGGGGTCGGTGGTGGGTGCGCAGGTGTGTTCGGGCGTTGCGGTGGCGCAGTTGTATCAGGCGCAGCTGCGGGATCCCGGTGGTGAGGTGGCGGCCCGGTTGGGGTGGCGGGTGGTGGCGCGTTTGCTGCGGGCTGGTGGGTTGACCCGGGACGGGGCGCGGGCTCGGGCGCGGATCGGGGCGATGGCGGTGGCGGCGCGTACGCCGTCGGAGGAGTCGCGGCGGGCCGTGATCGAGGCGCGGTTGCCGGTGCGGCAGTGGCCGGCGCGGCGGTTGCTGGTGACGGCGGTGGACGCGGCCACGGGTGGTTTCGTGGTGTTCGAGGCGGGCTCGGGGGTGTCGTTGGTGGACGCGGTGGGTGCCAGTTGCGCGGTGCCCGGGGTGTGGCCGCCGGTGACGGTGGGCGACCGGCGGTTCATCGACGGGGGGATGCGCTCGGCGGTGAACGCGGACCTGGCGGCGGGCGCGGAGGCGGTGGTGGTGCTGGCGCCGACGTCGGTGGCGTTCGGGCCGATGCCGCGGCTGGCGGCGCAGGTGGCGGCGTTGCGGTCGGCGGGTTCGCGGGTGGTGGTGGTCGCGCCGGACTCGGCGGCGCGGGCGGCGATCGGTCGTAACGTGCTGGACCCGGCGCGGCGGGCGGGCGCGGCGCGGGCCGGGCGGGCGCAGGCCGACGCGGTGGCCGAGCAGGTGGCGGCGGTGTGGGGGTGATCGCCTAGGCTCGCCGCAGCCGATGACGAGGGTGGGGTGGCCGATGCTGGGCGTGGGTGACGTGGTCGAGGACTTCGAACTGCCGGACGAGACGGGGACACCGCGGCGGCTGTCGCAGTTGCTGGCGTCGGGGCCGGTGGTGTTGTTCTTCTACCCGGCGGCGATGACCCGCGGGTGCACGGCGGAGAGTTGCCATTTCCGGGATCTGGCGGCGGAGTTCGCGGCGGTGGGCGCGCAGCGGGTGGGGATCAGCCGGGATCCGGTGGCCAAGCAGGCGGAGTTCTCCCGGCTGCACGGGTTTGACTATCCGCTGCTGTCCGACGTGGACGGTGCGGTGTCGTCCCGGCTCGGGGTGCGGCGGCGGTTGCCGTTGGGGCCGTTGAGCACGAAGCGGGTGACGTTCGTGATCGGCGCCGACGCGCGGGTGGTCGAGGTGATCCACTCCGAAGTGAGCATGAACGAGCACGCCGACCGGGCATTGCGGGCACTGGGGGGTTGATCTTCGCGCTGTCGGTGCCGGCTGGTATCAAGGCAGTAATCAAACAGGTGTACGGAAGAGGGCTGTGATGGCGGGTCAGGGTTTGTCCACCGAAGACGTGACCGGGATCCGGGAGGCCCTTGCGGCGGGGCGTAAGCCGAAGGTGGTGTTCACCTCCTCGGCCGGTCAGATGGCCGGGCAGGTGGGGCAGGTGGTGCAGCTGACCGACCCGGCGGTGTCCGACGAGTACGTGGTGGTGCGGTTCGGCCGCGACGAGTTGCCGTTCTCCCCCGCCGATGTGGCGGTCGCGCCACGTGGTGCGGGGCGCCGGCCGGCCGAGCCGAAGCCGGTGGAGCCCGCGCCGGCCGCGTCGGCGCCGCCGGCGGAGCCGGAGTTCGTGCTGGACCGGGCGCCGGTGCCGGCGCCGCGTCGGGAGGAACCGCCGGTGCCGCAGCAGGCGGAGGCCAAGCCGGCGCGCCGGCCGGTGAAGGCGGCGAAACCGAAGGGGCCGGCGGGTCTGACGGTGACCCTGACGTACGCCGAGGGTGAGTGGACGGTGGCCGCGCAGCAGGGCACCAAGGCGCTGGCGAAGCCGTACGTGGTGAAGCCGGCCGAGGCGCTGCGGATGGTGGCGCTGGTGGACGTGCCGGGTGTGCACGAGGCGGTGGAGCAGATCCTGGCCGCCGAGCGGGCCGAGGCGGAGCAGCAGGCGCAGAAACTGCGGGCGGAGTTGGCGGAGGTGGAGGCCCGGCTGGCGGAGCTGCGCGAGGCCGGCTGAGCGCCCGGGTGCGGCAGGTCGGCTACCGGGTGAAGTAGGCGGCGCTCTGCGGGTCGGCCGGGTAGTAGGACTCGATCGCGATCTCGTCGATCGTGATGTCCATCGGGGTGCCGAAGGTGGTGATGGTCGAGAACAGCCGCAGTTCTCGTCCGCCGATGCGCAGGATCATCGGGATCACCACGTCGGCGTCGACCCGCTGGCCGGTGGTGTCCTCGGGCGCGGGGCCCAGCAGTTCCTCGTAGAGGGCGGTGAGTTCCGGGTCGGGAGCGGCGGCGAGCTGTCGGGAGATCCGGCTGCGGAACACCGCGCGCACGTCGGCCAGGTTGACGACCAGGGGGGCGAGGCCGCGCGGGTCCAGGCCCAGCCGGACCAGGTTGACCGGTGGCCGCAGCAGGTCGGGTGCGACCTGTGCGAAGAACGGGTCGATGGCGCGGTTGGTCAGCACGATGTTCCACCGTCGGTCGAAGACCAACGCCGGATACGGTTCGTGGGCCCGTAGGACCCTGCGGACCGCGTCGAGGGCGGCCGACAGGGCGGAGTCGTCGAGTGGACGCTGTGGGTACCGGGGCGCGAAGCCGGCGGCGAGCAACAGCCGGTTGCGATCCCGCAGTGGCACGTGCAGTTGGTCGGCGAGCCGGAGGATCATGTCGGGGCTCGGCGTGGACTTGCCGGTCTCGACCAGGCTGACGTGCCGGGCCGAGACGTCAGCGGCGATCGACAGGTCGAGTTGGCTGAGTCCCCGGCGCTGCCGCCACTGCCGCAGGAGTTCCCCGACCGTGTGCATGATCATGAGGGTACTCGTTGTCGCGGCGGACGCCATGAAGTGCCAGTTCATCGACAAGCGCACGGGTCGCGGGAGAGGCTTCGGCCCATGAGCACTGCGAACAAGAGCATCGTCCAACGTGCGCTGGGAGGGCTGGTCGCGACGGGCGACGTCGATGCCCTGGCCGCGTTCCTCAGCGACGACTTCGTCCACCACCGCACCGATTCGACGACCTCGACCAGGGCGGAGTGGCTCGCCGCAGTCGGCGCCGCGCTGGGCCCGACCACCGGCATGCGGGTGGAGATCCTGCACCTGCTGGCCGACGGTGACCACGTGGTGGTGCACTCGCGACGCCGGCTGCCCGACCCGGGACCGGAGATCGTGGTCGTCGACATCCTGCGGATCGCCGACGGGCTCATCGCGGAGGCCTGGGAGATCATCGAACCGGTCGCCCAGGCGTCGGCGAACATGACGTGGTGGGAATCCACCCACCACTGACCGGGTCACCCACGGCGCCGGATGAAGGTGGTCGGTTCCGCGGCGGGCGTGCGCTGCCGCGGGACCGGCCGGTCAGAAATAGTCGTGCAGGTGCGCCGGTCCCCCGGCGGCGAGCAGGTCCGCCGCGCGCGGGTCGGCGCCCGGGGTGGGGTGCAGCAGTCCGGCCTCGGCGACGGCGGTCGCGGTCGCGGCGCCGGCGTAGAGCAGCGCGAAGCCGCGCACGCTCAGGCGCAGGTCGGTCTCGCCGTGCCAGCGGCGCAGCTCGCCGTGGCCGTCGGCGACGTCCAGGCGCCAGGTGCCGGTGTTCCATTCGGCGAGCGGGTCGTCGAGGTCGAAGGTGACGGTGCCGCGCGCGTACGGCGGCCAGCCCCGGTCGGCGACGGCGCGGGTGACCTCGACCGGGCGGTGCATCCAGGTGTCCTGCTCGTGCTCGCGGGCGTTCTCCAGCGGCAGGTGGGCGGCGACGGCGTCGCCGGGCAGCAGCGTCAGGCGCAGGGTGGGGGCGACGCTGTGCCAGCTGGCCAGGACACCGACCAGTGCCCGGGAGGCGTCGGCGGTGGTGGCCAGGACGTCCTCGACGGTCAGGACGCTGTCGCTGCCGTAGCCGCGGCCGCGTTGCCAGCCGGCGTAGCCGACCAGGTGGCCGTCGTGTTCGACCAGGGTGAGCCCGTCGTAGGGCAGCTCGTCGCCGTGGTCGAACAGCGGGCCGCGTCGGGTGAGCAGGCCGCAGCGGTGCCGGGTGACCTGCTCGTAGAGGGCGGCGGTGGCGGGCAGGTCGGCGGTCCGGCCGGAGCGGACCGTCAGGTGCGCGGCCGGCCGGTGTCGGGGCAGCGCGGCGGTCGGCAGGTCGACGGTACGCAGGACGCCGGCGACCTCCCAGCCGCAGGCGCGGTAGGGGGCGCCGACGGTGGGGAACAGGGCGCTGACGGCGGCGCCGCGCTCGTGGGCGCCGCGCAGCAGCGCGCCCAGCAGCGCGCGGGCGACGCCCCGGCCGCGCGCCTCGGGGGCCACCGCGACACCGGCGACGTCGGCGGCGGCCACCGCACGTCCGGTCCACCACTGGTCGTGGTGCAGGTCGACGGCCTTGCCCAGCAGCGCCCCGGAGGCGTCGAACGCGCCGTAGCGGGTCAGGCCCGCCGTGGTGGTGGTGGGCGGCGGTTGCGGGTCGGATCCGAAGGCGAGGCGGCCGAGGGCCCAGGCGTCGGTGAGGTCGGCGTCGGTGAGCGGGCGGACGGTGACGGGCATCGGCACACGATAGTGCCGGGTCGCCGGTGGTCGCCGCCGGGTTTTCCCGTCGGCGACCACCGGCGCCGGGTGTCAGTGCTGCGGGATGTGGGCCACGCCGATGCGCTTGCGGAACACCCAATAGGTCCAGCCCTGGTAGGCCAGCACGATCGGGGTGAACACCACCGCCACCCAGGTCATGATCTTCAGGGTGTAGGGGGTGGACGCGGCGTTGGTGGCGGTCAGCGTGCCGGCCGGGTCCAGGGTCGAGGGCAGCACGTTCGGGAACAGCGCGGCGAACAGGGTCGCCACGGCCAGGCCGATGGCCACGGCGGTGCCGGTGAAGGCCCAGCCCTCCCGGCGTACGCGGGCGGCGGCGAGACCACCGAGCAGCGCCAGGGCCGCGCCGACGGCGAACACGACGGCGGCGGCGCTGGAGCGGATGGTCAGCGTCCAGGACAGGAACGCCACCGCGAGCACGGCGGTGGCCACGCCCAGGCGCACCGCGAGCGCGCCGGCGCGCTCGCGGACCTCGCCGACGGTCTTCAGGGCGATGAACACCGCGCCGTGGGTGGCGAACAGGGCCAGGGTGGTCGCGCCGCCGAGCAGGGCGTACGGGTTGAGCAGGTTGAGCAGGCCGCCGACGTACTCGTGGTCGGCGTCCAGGGGCACGCCGCGCAGGATGTTGGCGAAGGCGACGCCCCACAGGATGGCCGGCAGCACCGAACCCCAGAAGATCGCGGCGTCCCAGCGGCGCTTCCAGGCGGCCTCGGGGCGCTTGTGGCGGTACTCGAAGGCCACGCCGCGGGCGATCAGGGCGAGCAGGATCAGCAGCAGCGGCAGGTAGAAGCCGGAGAACAGGGTGGCGTACCACTCGGGGAACGCGGCGAACATGGCCCCGCCGGCGGTGATCAGCCACACCTCGTTGCCGTCCCAGACCGGGCCGATGGTGTTGATCAGGACGCGCCGTTCGCGGTCGTCGCGGCCGAGGACGGGCAGCAGCATGCCGACGCCGAAGTCGAAGCCCTCCAGGATGAAGTAGCCGGTGAAGAGGACGGCGACGAGGAGAAACCAGATGGTCGTCAGTTCCACGGGGTGCTCCGGGGTCAGTAGGCGAAGGCGAGCGGGCGCTCGGCGTCGTCGTGGGTGTCGTCAATGGGGTGCTCGTCGCTGACGTCGGGTACGCCGGCCTTGGCGTAGCGCAGCAGGAGCTTGACCTCGATCACGGCGAGGGTGGCGTAGATCAGGGTGAACGCGGTGAAGGAGGTGAGGACCTCGGTCAGGGACACGCTGCGGGACACGCCGTCGCGGGTGAGCATCTCGCCGAACACGATCCACGGCTGGCGGCCCATCTCGGTGAAGATCCAGCCGAAGGAGTTGGCGAGCAGGGGCAGGATCGGCATGGCCAGGGCGGCGCGCAGCAGCCACCGGTTGGTGGGGGTACGGCCCTTGCGGTGGGTCCAGAGCACCAGCAGGGCGATCGCGGCGGCGGCCAGCCCGAAGGCGATCATGAACCGGAAGCTCCAGTAGGTGACCGGGATGATCGGGGTGTAGCTGCCGGCGCCGTACTGGCTGGCGTACTGGGCCTGGAGGTCGTTGATGCCCTGGACGGTGCCCTCGGGGTCGCCGGTGCCCAGGTACGACAGCAGGTACGGGATCTTGATGGCGAACAGCTCGCGGGTGCCGTCGAGGCTGCCGACGGTGAGTACGGAGAACGAGGCGGGGCTCTCGGTCTCGTACAGTCCCTCGGCGGCGGCCATCTTCATCGGCTGCACCTGGGTCATGATCTTGCCTTGGATGTCGCCGGTGACGACCACGGCGAAGGCGGCGACGAGGGTGACCCAGGAGCCGAACTTCGCGGCGAACCGGTAGGCGGGGGTGTCGGCGGAGTCGCGGTTGCGGATCAGGTGCCACACGGCGACGGCGACCAGCAGGGACCCGGCGACGAGGAACGAGCCGGCGATGGTGTGCGGGAAGGTGATCAGGGCGACCTTGTTGGTCAGCACGGCGACGAAGTCGGTCAGTTCGGCGCGACCGGTGTCGGGGTTGATCCGGTAGCCGACCGGGTTCTGCATGAACGAGTTCGCGGCGAGGATGAAGTACGCCGACAGGTTCGTGCCGATCGCGGCGGCCCAGATGCTGGCCAGGTGCAGGCGCTTGGGCAGCCGGTCCCAGCCGAAGATCCACAGGCCGATGAAGGTGGATTCCAGGAAGAACGCCACCAGGGCCTCGATGGCCAGGGGGGCGCCGAAGATGTCGCCGACGAAGCGGGAGTAGTCGCTCCAGTTCATGCCGAACTGGAACTCCTGCACGATGCCGGTGACCACGCCCATCGCGAAGTTGATCAGGAAGAGCTTGCCGTAGAACTTGGTGAGCTTGAGGTACTTCTCGTCGCCGGTGCGGTGCCAGCGGGTCTGCAGGATGGCGACCAGCACGGACAGGCCGATGGTCAGCGGTACGAAGAGAAAGTGGTAGACGGTGGTGACACCGAACTGCCAGCGGGCGACGTCCAACGCGTCCACCTGAACCCCCAGCTTTGCGTACTACGAGACGTAGTAAATACTACCGGCCGTCGTAGAAGTTTCGGCAGGGCCGGGGGTCCCGGACCGGCCCGGGACCAATGACCCTGATCACCCCGGCCGGTCGACCGGGCCCGGTCCCCCACCACGGCGCGCCGCCGTGCGAGCATGTCCCGCTGATGGACACCGCCCACTCCCCCTGGCAGCCGCCGTTGATCTGGCGCGGCGCGCAGGTGCTCGCCCGTACCGTGGTCGGCGCCGTGGCCCGGTTGGAGGTCACCGGAGAGGTGCCGGCGGCCCTGCGCCGGGGCCCCCTGGTGCTGGCCGCCAACCACCTCAGCCCGTTCGACCCGGTGGTGCTCGCCGCCGCCTGCCGCGCCGTCGGTGTCGCGCCGCGGTTCATGGCCACCGGTGGGCTGTTCCGCGCCCCCGTCGTCGGCACGGCCATGCGCCGCGCCGGGCACATCCGCGTGGACCGGGGCACCGCCGCCGTCGGCCGGGCCCTCGACGACGCCGCGCGCGCCGTCGCCGGCGGCTCGGTGATCCTGGTCTACCCGGAGGGGCGCATCGGCCTGGACCCCGGGCTGTGGCCCGAACGCGGCAAGACCGGCGCGGCCCGCCTCGCCCTGGCCGGCCACGCGCCGGTCATCCCGGTCGCCCAGTGGGGCTCGCACGAGGTCGTGCCCTACCAGGCGCCCCGGGGCCTGCTGCGCGGTGTGGCCCGCTCGCTGCTGCGCCGCCCGGTCGTGCGGGTGCGCTTCGGCGCACCGGTCGACCTCGGCGACCTGAACCCCGGCGCGCCCGGCGCCGCCCGGCGGGCCACCGACCGGATCATCGACGCGATCACCGACACGCTGGTGCCGCTGCGCCCGGACGAGCCCGACCGGCCCCGGTACGTCGACCCGAGCCGCCCCGTCGACTCAAGCCGCGTGCACCGCCGCCGCCCACCGGGCTAGGGCTCAGCCGGCATCGGAGGCACGGAAACCGGGGCGTGCCCGGCCCCGGACATCCTGCCTCCGCGGAACCGGTGTCGGTCCCCGGGCCGAGGGATGCGACTGGCTCGGTGGAGGGATGAGGTCGCTTCGGCCTGCGCTGATGCTGGAACACGTCAGCCAACCACCCGGCCGAAGGAGTGATGTGCATGTCTGGTTCCCGTGTGACGGCATTGGGGGCGGTGGCAGCCGTGCTGGTTGCCACGTGGCCCTCGGGGGCATGGGCTCAGCAGCCCGAGACCAGAACTGCCGCAGGCGGCTGGTCGGTGGTCACCGGACTGGGACAGTTCGTGTACGACGAACCCCGCGTGGTGGGGCACCGGATCTGGTTCGGCGTCTCGGCGTTCTCGGCCGCCGACGGATCAACGGTTGGCCGGTTCCTCTACCGGCACGAGTGGCCCGACGGCACACTGGCCGCGCAGGGCCAGGCCGACGTGACGTGCGTACGGGTCACCGGAAACGTCGCGCTCTTGACCGCGATCGTGCCGGAGGGCGAAGGCACGGTGAAGAACCACGGCTTCTACGTGAAGATCATCGACGGTGGGCGGATGCCGGATCTGATCGTCGACGCCCAGGTGCAGAACGGCGAGGAGCGGCCACCCACCCACTGCCTCGATCCCGAGACGGACCTCCCGCCGGGCCTGCCCCAACGGCCCCGGTACCCGGTTCTCGCCGGTGGATACGCGGTGGCATGCTGCTGAGCAGAGCCGAACGGGCGCCCGGCCGACCTGACCCCGAGCGCGGATCCGGACGGCGGCGCGGCGGGCGGGTCACCGACGCCGGCCGGTTACCAGCCGGCCACCGACCGGGGGCATACTGCGTCGCGTGCTGACCCGATTCGGCTACCTCGACGCGCCCGCGCCGCTGGCGTTCGCCCACCGTGGCGGCGCCGCCGAGGGCGACGAGAACACCACCGAGGCGTTCGCCCGCGCCATCGGGCTCGGTTACCGGTACGTGGAGACCGACGTGCACGCCACCGCCGACGGAGTGGCCGTGGTCTTCCACGACCCGACCCTCGCCCGGGTCACCGGCGAGCCGGGGCGCATCGCCGACCTGCGCTGGGCCGACCTCGCCTCGGTACGCGTCGGCGGCGCCGCCGTCGTACCCCGGCTCGACGAGGTGCTGGGCGCCTGGCCGCAGGTCCGCTTCAACATCGACGTGAAGGCCGACGGCGGCGTCGAGCCGACGGTCGCCACCGTGACCCAGGTCGGCGCCGCCGACCGGGTGCTGCTCGCGTCGTTCAGCGACGCCCGACTGACCCGCCTGCGGGCGCTCACCGGGGGTCGGGTCGCCACCAGCCTCGGCATGCGCGGGGTGGCCCGACTACGGCTCGCCTCCCTGCACGGGCGCCCGCTGCGGCTGCCGGCGTCGGTGGTCGCAGCGCAGGTGCCGCCACGCTACGGGCGGGTGCCCGTGGTGGACCGCCGGTTCCTCGACTACTGCCACCGGCTCGGCCTGCAGGTGCACGTCTGGACGATCGACGAACCCGCCCAGATGCACGACTTACTGGATCGTGGTGTGGATGGCATCATGACCGATCACGTCGGCGTGCTGCGCGACGTCTACCGCAGCCGCGGCCACTGGGCCGCCTGAGGAGCCCGAGAAGGACCCCCGATGGCCGAGACCGTCATGCCGGCGGTGGGCGACAACCCCGCCCCGTCGAGCACCCGCAGCGAGCGCACCGGCTGGTACTTCTACGACTGGGCGATGTCGGCGTTCTCCACCACCGTCATCACGGTGTTCCTTGGCCCGTTCCTGACCACGGTCGCCAAGCTTGCCGCCGGCTGCGAGCTGGGCGCCGAGTCCTGCTCCGGGTACGTGTACCCGCTGGGGATCAAGGTGGCCCCCGGGTCGTACTTCGCGTACCTGGTGTCGCTGTCGGTGTTCCTCACCGTGTTCGTGCTGCCGGTGGTGGGGGCGGTGGCCGACCGGACCACGCACAAGAAACGGCTGCTGGCCGCCGCCGCGTTCACCGGCGCCGCCGCCACCGTCGGAATGCTCTTCGTCACCGGCGACCGCTACCTGCTCGGCGGGGCGCTGTTCCTGGTGGCGAACATCGCCTTCGGCGCCGGCGTGGTCGTCTACAACTCGTTCCTGCCGCAGCTGGGCGGCCCCGACGACCGGGACGGCATCTCCAGCCGCGGCTGGGCGCTGGGCTACCTCGGTGGTGGCCTGCTGCTGGCGTTGAACCTGGTGGCCGTCACCATGCTCGGCGAGGACGGCAACGACCAGCGCACCCTGGACCTGGCCCGGTGGTCGATCGTGTCGGCCGGGCTGTGGTGGGCGGTGTTCACCCTCGTGCCGCTGCGCTGGCTGCGCGAGCACCCGACCGCGACGGCCCTCGCCGCCCGCGGCGGCAACGTGCTCACCGACGGGTTCCGGCAGCTCGGCCGCACCCTGCGCCAGATCAAGGCGTACCCGCTGACGCTGTACTTCCTGCTGGCGTTCCTGGTCTACAACGACGGGATCCAGACCGTCATCGCCCTGGCCAGCCAGTACGGCACCGAGGAGCTGCGGCTGGGGCAGTCCACGCTGATCGTCACCATCCTGCTGGTGCAGTTCCTGGCGTTCGGTGGGGCGTTGCTGCTCGGCGCGTTGGCCCGGCGCATCGGCGCGTGGAAGACCGTGCTGCTGAGCCTGGTGCTGTGGACCGGGGTGATCCTGGCCGCGTTCCGGCTGCCCGCCGAGGCGCCGGTGCCGTTCATGGTCCTCGGCGCGGCCATCGGCCTGGTCCTCGGCGGCAGCCAGGCGTTGAGCCGGTCGTTGTTCAGCCAGCTCATCCCGGCCGGCCGGGAGGGCGAGTACTACGGCTTCTACGAGATCAGCGACAAGGGCACCAGCTGGCTCGGGCCGCTGGCGTTCGGCCTGGTGTTCCAGCTCACCAACTCCTACCGGGTGGGCCTGGTCTCCCTGCTGATCTTCTTCGTGGTCGGCTTCGTGCTGCTGCTCGCGGTGCCCATGCGCCGGGCCATCGTCGCCGCCGGCAACACCCCGCCGAAGGTGCTGTAACGCGCGTCGCGGGCCTACCGGTTCGGCGGCGTCGATGGGTTAGGCTGCCCGACCGTGACCGACCACGCCACCTCCCCGACCTGCCTCGCGCGACCCCTGCCCGGACCGGGCGACAGCCCCGGCGGGTGCGCCGCGGCCCGCGGGGTGGACGGCCGCCCGCTGCACGCCGCCGCGCTGAAGTTCTTCTGGGGCCCGATGGACTGCGGCAAGTCCACCATGGCGTTGCAGATGAACTACAACCACTCCCGGCAGGGCCGCCGGGGCCTGGTCACCACCCGCATCGACCGGTCGCTGGGTCCGCAGGTCACCACCCGCATCGGGCTGGCCCACGAGGCCATCGAGGTGACCGACGAGCTGGACCTGCGGGCGCTGGTCCGTGACACCTGGGCCGAGGGTGTCCGGGTGGACTACCTGATCTGCGACGAGGCGAGCTTCTACAGCGTCGAGCACGTCGAGCAGATGGCCGAGCTGGTGGACGGCTACGACGTCGACGTGTACGCGTTCGGCCTCGCCACCGACTTCCGGTCCTGCCTGTTCCCGGCCGTGCAGCGGCTGTTCGAGCTGGCCGACGAGGTGGCCCGCATCCAGGTCGAGGTGCTGTGCTGGTGCGGCCGGGAAGGGCTGCTCAACGCACGGGTCGTCGACGGGCGGGTGGTCCGCGAGGGCGCCCAGGTCGTCATCGGCGACACCGTGGACACCGCCGAGGTGCGCTACCAGGTGCTGTGCCGCCGCCACTACCGGGCCGGTGAGCTGGGCCCGCGCCGGTGACTGCGGGCCGCCCGCCGGCGGCCGGTCGGACACGATTCGATCACGGCGCGAACCTTTCGCCACCCCTGACCCCTTCCTGACGGCGACGACGACGGCGAGCGGCGCCCGTCGCGCACGGGTACGGGGAGACACCACGACATGAGGCTCGCGTTACGACGCGCCAAGGGGGCGAAGGGACTGCTCCTGGCGGCGGCCGGGGCGACCCTGGTGGCGACCGCCGCGCTGACCGGACTGAGCGCGTACAACGGTGACGTGGTCGCGTCCGGCACCGGCAGCGTGCTCGCCGCCGCCACCCCGGAGGAACGCTCGATCCTGGTCCGGGGACCCGCCGGCGGTTCGGCGGCGACGCTGCGGGAGCGAGACGCCGCCCTGCGGGCGCACGTCACGGCCGGCCTGACCGGCCTCGACCCGCGGATCACCGCCGCCGGCTTCGCCGCCGGCCGGCAGTTGCGCGGCGACATCGGTGCTGCGGAGCCCGACGAGGGTGGTGCCGCGTACGCCTCGGTGATGTTCCTCGACGACCTGGCCGCGCACGCCCGCCTCACCGCCGGCGCGTGGCCGCAGCCCGGGGCCACGCCCGTGCAGACCGCGCTGGCGGCGCCGGTCGCGGCGACCCTCGGCGTCGGCGTCGGCGACCGCATCCCGGTGACCGACGGCTTCACCGGCCGGGTCACCCAGGTCGGCGTGGTCGGCGTGTGGCAGCCGACCGACCCGGCGGACACCTACTGGCGGCTGGCCCCCGAGGTGGCCAGCGGCACGCTGCCGGGCTCGGCGACGTACGGGCCGCTGACCGTGCACCGCGACGACTTCGACGCCCACTTCCGGACCAACGCCTCCGCCGGGTGGCTGGTCGAGCCCGACCTGAGCGGGGTCACCGCCGGCGCCGGGCTGGACCGGTTGGCCGGCACCGCCGGGCAGGTCGCCGCCGGGGCGCCGGAGGCCGCCGGGCTCGGCGACTCCGGCACCGCCATCACCGCCCTCGACGACCTGGCCCAACGTGTGCAACGGGCCACCCTGGTCGGGCGCTCCGCGCTGGTCACGCCGATGCTGCTGGTGGTGGTCCTCGGCGGGTACGCGCTGCTGCTGGTCGCGGTCCTGCTCACCGAGCACCGGCGCGCCGAGTCGGCGTTGCTGCGGGCCCGGGGCGCCGCCCGCTGGCAGTTGGTCGGGTTGACCGTCCGGGAGGCCGCCCTGGTCGTCGTGCCGGCCGCCGCGCTGGCCCCGCCGCTGGCCGGCTGGCTGCTGTCGTACGCCGACCGGGTGCCCGCGCTGGCCGCGTTGTCACTGCGCCCGAGCGGGTCCGCCACGCTCTGGGTGGTCGCCGCCCTGGCCGCCGCCGGCTGCGCGCTGGCGATGGTGGCGCCGGCGCTGCGCCGCGGCGGCACCTACGTCGCCGACCAGGCCGCCCGTTCGCGGCCCAGCCGGCGCGGTGCGGTGCAGCGGGCCGGCGTCGACGTGTTGCTGGTCGCGTTGGCGGTGCTGGCCTGGTACCAGCTGCGGCAGTACTCCTCGCCGCTGTCGCGGGGCCGCTCCGGCGGCCTGGAGGTGGATCCGCTGCTGGCCGCGGCACCCACCATCGGTGTGCTGGCCGGCGCGGTGCTCGCCCTGCGGCTGCTGCCCCCGCTGACCCGGCTGGCCGAACGGTGGGTCGACCGCAAGCCGTGGACGGCGACGATCCTCGGCACCTGGCAGGCCGGGCGCCGGCCGCACGCCGGCCCGGTGCTGCTGCTCGCCCTCGCCGTCGCGGTGGGAACCCTCGCCTGGTGTCTCGCGGCCACCAGCGAACGGTCGCTGGCCGACCAGGCCAACCACCAGGTCGGTGCGGACCTGCGGTTGACCGAGGTCAACGGTTCGGCCCCCACCGGTCGGGCCGACCAGATCGCCGGGCTGCCCGGCACCCGGGCGGCCCTGGCCAGTTGGCGCGAACCGCTGCGGCTCGGCCCGGTGTCCGAACTGGGTTCCCTGGTGGCCCTCGACGCGGGGCAGGCCGACGGCGTGGTGCGGTTGCGTCCCGACCTGGCCGACTCCGGCGCACTGCGCGCTCTCGCCGAGGCGCGGGTCGACGCCGCCGTCACCGAGCTGCCGACCGGTGCCCGCCGGTTCACCGGCGAGGTGCTGATCGGGGTCTCCGGCCTGGAGAGCACGGTTCCGGTGCAGGTGCACGCGGTGCTCGTCGATCCGCACGGCGGGCACCGCGAGGTGTCGTTGGGGGCCCCGCGCGACGGTGAGCCGATGCGCTTCGCCGTCGACCTGCCCGCCGGCTCGGATCCGCCGCGGCTGGCCGGGTTCACCGTGGAGACGGTCGCCCAGCAGGGGATGGCCCTCGAGGTGTCCCTGCGGGACCTGCGCAGCAGCGCGGACGACTCTCCCGGCACGCCGGTGGACCTGGGCGCCGACGACTGGCGGTGGGTCGACCGGGAGGGGTCCGGGGCCGACGTGCGGGCCGCCGGGGCGACCCTGTCGGTCCGGTGGCTGTGGGACGACACCAGCATCGGCACCCGCGCCACGCCGGTGCGGATGGCCGTCGTACGGGGTGAGCCGACCGGGCCGGTGCCGGTGCTGGCCACCCCGTCGGCGCTGGACTCGCTGCGGACGAAGGTCGGTACGCTGACCCGCCTCTACCTGGCCGGGGCCGAGGTCGAGGTGAAGGTCGTCGGTGTCGTCGACTCCGTGCCCGGCGGCACCGAACCGGGGGCGCTGCTCGCCGACCTGCCGTCGCTGAGCAGCCGCCTGCTGTACGACCGCGGCATCACCCGCGACCCGCAGCAGTGGTGGCTGTCGGTCGACCCGGACGAACGGACGGCCGCGTCCGACGCGGCGGTGGCGCTCGGTGGGCTGGCCGTGGCCGACCGGCAGGTCCTGGCCGGCGAGCTGGCCGGTGACCCGTTCGGCGTCGGCGCCCGGGGGGCGTTGTTCGCCGCCGCGCTGGCCGCGGTGCTGCTCGCCGCCGTCGGGGTCGCCGTCGACGTCAGCGCCACCGCCCGGCGGCGGGCCACCGAACTGGCCGTGCTGCACACCCTCGGCGCCGGACACCGCCTGGTGGCCCGTTCCCTGCTGGCCGAACAGGCGTTCCTCGCCGGGCTGGGGGTGCTGGTCGGTCTCCTGGTCGGTGTCGGGGTGGCTGCGACCATGGCGCCGCTGGTCATCCTGACCCCGTCGGCGGACCGGCCCATCCCGACGCCGTTGCTCCAGATCGACTGGACCCCGGTCGCGGCCACCGGCGCGGGCCTGCTGCTGCTGGCGCTGGCCTTCAGCGCCGGGTTGTCGTTGACGATGCGGCGGCGGCTGACCGCCACCCAACTGCGGATCGGGGGCGACCGGTGAGTGGGCCCCGCAGTCCTGAACGGAAGGTGGACCCGGTGAGCGCGGACAAGCGTGCGGACGGCGCGGCGTCGCGGGTCACGGCGACCTGGTGGCGGGCGGTACGCGGCGGGCCGGCGCGGCGGGTGCGGGCGTTCACCGGGCAGACCGGACTGCTGGCCGCACTCGCGCTGGTCGCGGCGCTGCTGCTCACCGCCGCCCCACGGCTGTCCAACGAGTACGCCGACCGGGGGCTGCGCGACGAGGTGACGGCGCTGCCGCACCTGTCCCGCGACCTGATCATCCAGCAGGAGTCGATCTCCGATGGGCGATCCACCGCAGACTTCGACGGCGGTCAGCGGGACCGGTTCGTCGGCAAGCTGCCCGGACCGCTGCCGGGCCTGGTCGGGCAGCGCTGGTACGGCGAGACGATCGCCCCGGAGTCGTTGGTCGCCACCGGTGACCAACCGCCGATGAACGGTGGCGCGCCGAAGCTGTTCGGTCTGGTGGCGCAGACCGGGATCACCGAGGCGGCGGACCTGCGGGCCGGTTCCTGGCCCCGCCCGGCGCCGGGTGGCCAGCCCACCCAGATCGCCGTGTCGCAGCGGGTCGCCGAGGTGCTGGCGCTGCGTCCGGGCACCGAGCTGCGGGTGAGCGGTACTGGCGTCGCCCCGCTGGTGGTCAGTGGCGTCTTCACGCCGAAGCGGGCCGGCGAGCCGGTCTGGGACGACCTGCGGCTGGCACTGGACCCGGTCCTGCCGATGAACGACGGGGAGCCGTACATCACGGCGGCGGTCACCGACGTCGCGGGCACCGCGACGGTGTCGGCGGCGACCGGCACGCCGGTGACCTACAGCTGGCGGCACCGCTTCGACGAGCGGCTGCTGAACACCGGGAATCTGGAGACGGTCATCACGGCGGTGGGCGACGCCCGGCGTACCGAATGGATGCCCTACTCGGTGGTGCAGACCGGTCTGGACGCCGCGCTGGCCCGCTTCGGCGGGCAACTCGCGTCGGTGCGGGCGTTGCTGGCGGTGGTGCAGACCGGGCTGGCCGTCAGCCTGCTCGGGCTGATCGTGCTGGCCGCCGGCGTCGGTGTGCGCCATCGCCGGGAGGAGTTGGCGCTGCTGCGCTCCCGGGGTGCGTCGGTGCCGACGATCGGCCGGCGGCTGCTCGCCGAGAGCGTGCTGGTGCTGCCCGCGGCGGTGTTCGCCGGTTGGCTGGTCGGCACCTGGGTTCCCGGTCGCGCCGCCGGGACCGGCTGGCTGGTGGTGGCGCTGGCGGTGTTCACCACCGGGGTGGTGGCGGTGCTGGGGATGCTCGACCAGCGGCACGTCACGTTCGCGGCCCGCCGGCAGGACCTGGCCCGGGCCCGGCCGTCGGCCCGCCGGTTGAGCACCGAGGTCGCCGTGGTGGTCGTCGCGGTGGCCGGGGTGGTGCTGCTGCGCCGCCGTGGCCTGGACACCGAGGACGGGGTCGACGTGTTCCTGGCGTCGGTGCCGGTGCTGGTGGCCGTGGCGGTGGCGCTGGTGGCGCTGCGGGTGCTGCCGTGGCCGTTGCGGCTGCTCGACCGGCTCGCCGGCCGGGCCCGGGGGGCGATGCTGTTCCTCGGCGCGGCCCGCGCCGGCCGCGGCTCTCCGGTGACCATCGGCCCGCTGGCGGTGCTGATCGTCGCGGTCAGCACCGGTGTGTTCAGCGCCGTGGTCACCACGACGGTCGATCGGGCCCGGGACCGGGCGGTCGACCTGGCGGTGCCCGCCGACGCGTGGCTGACCGGGTACGGGTTCACCCCGGACACCGGGGACCGGCTCTCCGGCGTCGCCGGGGTGGACGCGGTGGCCCGGGTGTGGACCGAGGGCAACCGGTCGTTGCTGACCGGCGCCGAGGCCGACGCCCGGACGATCGGGCAGGCGCGGGTCCTGGTGGTCGACGGGCCCGCCTTCGCCGAGGTGGTCCGGCGCAGCGGCGTCGACGTGCGGGTGCCGGCGGTGCTGTCGTCGGCCCGCCGCGGCGACGGCCCGGTGCCGGCGGTGGTCTCCTCCGCGGTGGCCGCCGACGTGGCCGGCGGCGCCGCGGCGGACGTGCAGAACCGGATCTTCCCGTTCACCGTGGCGGCCGTCGCCGACACCTTCCCCGGCCTGGGCACGGACGCGGAGCGGTTCGTGGTGCTGCCCTGGCAGGCGCTGCCCGAGTACGTGGACACCCCGGTGATCCCGAACCGGTTCCTGCTGGCCGGGGACGGCATCGCGCGGGCGGAGCTGCTGCGGGTCGCCGACGACGCGCAGCGGGAGCGGCAGGCCGCGGTGCTGGGCCGCGAGGTGGCCGAGCCGGAGCAACCCGCCGCGCTGGACACGTGGCAGGCGCGCCGGCAGGCACTGGAGAGCAGCGGCGCCAACCAGGTGCTCACGCTGGCGTTCCTGGTCGGGGCGTTCGGCGGCACCGCCCTGGCCGTGCTCGCGGTGGGCTTCGCGGTGGTCGCCGACGCCCGCGGTCGGGGGCGGACGCTGTCCCGGTTGCGGACCATGGGCCTGTCCGGTGGGCAGGGCCGCAACCTGCTGGTGTACGAACTGGTGCCGCTGGTCGGGGCGGCCGCCCTGGCCGGCGGGGCGGTGGGGGTGGTGCTGCCGCGGCTGCTCGGCGGCACGCTCGGGCTGTCCACGTTCACCCCGGGCGTGACGCCCCGCGCCCACCTGGATCCGCTGGTCGTGGGCGGGGTGCTGGGGCTGGTGGTGCTGGGGCTGCTGGCCGGGCTGACGGTCGAGAATCTGGCGAACCGGCGGATGCGCCTCGGTGAGGTGCTCCGCGTGGGAGAGGAGAACTGATGACCCTCGTCGAGAACGCGCCGGACCTGGCGAGCCTGCAACGGCGGGCCGCCGAGCGGGCCGCCGCCCGCGCCGGCGGCTCCGACCGGTTGCGCGGGCACATCGTCTGCGACGGCCTGGTACGGATCTTCACCACCGAGGGGGTGGAGGTCGTCGCGTTGCAGGGCCTGGACCTGGTGGTGGACCGCGGTGAGCTGCTGGCCATCGTCGGGGCGTCCGGCTCGGGCAAGTCCACCGTGCTCAACATCCTGTCCGGGCTGGACGTGCCGACCGCCGGGATCGCCCGGGTCGCCGGCTACGACCTGCTGACCATGTCGGCGAAGAAGCGGCTGGCCTACCGGCGGCACACCGTCGGGTTCGTGTGGCAGCAGACCGGGCGCAACCTGCTGCCGTACCTGTCGGCGCAGGAGAACGTGGAGCTGCCGATGCGCCTGGCGGGCCGGCGTGGCCGGGCGGTGCGCCAGCGGGCGGCGCACCTGTTGGAGATGGTCGGCGTCGGGTACTGCGCGCAGCGCCGGCCCGGTCAGATGAGCGGCGGTGAGCAGCAGCGCTGCGCCATCGCGGTGGCGGTCGCCAACGACCCGGAGGTGCTCTTCGCCGACGAGCCGACCGGGGAGCTGGACGAGGCGACCGCCGGTGAGGTGTTCGCCGCGCTGCGGTCGATCAACGCGGAGCTGGGTGTCACGATCGTCGTGGTCACCCACGATCCGCAGGTGGCCTCGCAGGTCCGCCGGACCGTCGCGATCCGCGACGGCCGGACCGCCTCGGAGGTACGCCGGTCGGCGCGGGTCGGCGCCGACGGCGTCGAGGAGATGGTCACCGAGGAGTACGCGGTGCTGGACCGAGCCGGTCGGATGCAGCTGCCGTCGGCGTTCGTCGACGCCCTGGCGCTGCGGGACCGGGTGCGGTTGACGTTGGAACCCGACCACGTGCAGGTGCGCTCCGGCGACGACGAGGAGGACAAGTGAGCAGCGACGACCTGGTACGGGTGACGGGGGTCAGCCGGGACTACCGCACCAGCGGGCAGGTGGTGCACGCCGTCCGGGAGGTGTCGTTCACCGCCGGCCGGGGTGAGCTGGTGGCGGTCCGGGGACGGTCGGGCGCCGGGAAGACCACCCTGCTGAACATGGTCGGTGGCCTGGACCGGCCCACCGCCGGGCGGATCGACGTCGCCGGGCACGAGGTGACCGCCGCCGGCGAGCGGGAACTGCTGGCACTGCGCCGCGACACCATCGGGTTCGTGTTCCAGTCGTTCGGGCTGATCCCGATCCTGTCCGCGGCGGAGAACGTGGGGGTGCCGATGCGGCTGGCGAAGGTGCCGGCCGCCGAGCGGGAGCAGAGGGTGGCGGTGCTGCTGGAGATGGTCGGGTTGGGTGGGCACGCCGCGCAGCGCCCGTACGAGATGTCCGGCGGGCAGCAGCAGCGGGTGGCCATCGCCCGGGCGCTGGCCAACGATCCGCCGTTGCTGATCGCCGACGAGCCGACCGGCCAGCTGGACTCCGAGACCGGCCGGGCGGTGATGGACCTGCTGCGGGCGCTGGTGAACGAGCGGGGGATGACCGCGCTGGTGGCCACCCACGACCCGACGCTGGTGGAGCTGGCCGACCGGGTGCTGGTGCTGCGCGACGGACGGATGGTGCAGGAGGCCGCCTCGGTCGCGGCCTGATCAGTACGGGTCGCCGCAGACCCGCCAGCCGCCGCTCTCCTTGATCACCGACAGTTCCCGCTGCTCGGTGCCGCCGGTGTCGCGGGTCAGCCGGACCGTCACGGTGCCCTCGGGGCGGCCCCGGCTGGTCGCCACCGACACGTCGACGATCTCGTAGTCGTCGACCAGCGGCGGGGTGCGGACCCAACTGGTGAACCCGATCGGGCTCCACCGGGTGCGGGTGTCGGCGCACAACCGGTCGTACGCGCCGTCGGTGTCGCCGGCGGCCACCGAACGCAGGAACCCGTCGGCGGTCTCCCGCACCGGACCGCTGGCCTGG
Organism: Micromonospora endolithica; assembly: GCF_003626595.1. Lineage (GTDB taxonomy): Bacteria > Actinomycetota > Actinomycetes > Mycobacteriales > Micromonosporaceae > Micromonospora > Micromonospora endolithica. The sequence continues at coordinate 70,380 of NZ_RBAK01000011.1, forward strand.
GTGACCACCTGCACGTTCCAGGCACCCAGCCCGGCGACCCCCACGCAGCACAGCGCCACGCCGATCCCGGCGAACACCAGGCCGGCGCGGACCGGCCGGTGCCGTCGGGCCGGCCGGCTCCACCGCTGCTCAGCGCCCACCCGTCGACCGTAGGCAACGGGCCGTCCCGCGCGCAGGAAGTCGGCCCTGTCGCCGGTGCCGCGCCATCGTCTACCGTCGGCGCACACACCCTGTTCCACCCGTGTCAGGAGCCGACCGAGATGAGCCGCTTCGTGCAGCCGGTGCCCGCCCCCGACGACCCGTACACCGGTGACCGGCTGCTGCGCTCCTGGCTGGAGCGGCAGCTCGGCCCGGCCGGGCACGCCGCCGCGAAGGGACGCCTGGCCGACCTGGCGGCCGACGTGGTCGGGCCGCTGCGCGCCGCGCACGCCGACGCGGAGGCGCACCCGCCGAGGCTGGTCCGCTACGACGGGTGGGGCGCCCGGGTGGACCGGATCGACACCTCCCCCGGGTGGCGGGCGCAGCGGGCCGCCGCCGCCCGGCACGCGGTGGTCGCGCTGCCCTACCTGGATTCGGCGCGCGGCACGTGGGGGGCGGCCGCGCGGGTCGTGCAGCACGCGCTGCTGCACCTGTACGGGCCGGAGTCGGCGACGTTCTCCTGCCCGGTGGCGATGGCCGACGGCGCGGCGGCGCTGCTGAGCATGCCGGAGGTCGACGCGGCCGTGCGGGACGCGTGGCTGCCCCGGCTGATCTCCACCGACCCGGACACGGCGATCACCAGTGGGCAGTGGATGACCGAGGCGCAGGGCGGCTCGGACCTGGGCCGGTCCACCACCGTGGGCCGGCCGGCGGCGGACGGGTCGTGGCGGTTGTCCGGGGAGAAGTGGTTCTGTTCCGCGGCGGACGCGGCCATGGCGGTGGCCCTGGCCCGGCCGGAGGGCGCCGGGCGGGGCAGCCGGGTCCTCGCCCCGTTCCTGGTGCCCCGCTACGCCGCCGATTCGCCGCTGGCCGGCGCCCTGGCACCGGACGCGCCGGCCCCCGGCGTGACGGTGCACCGGCTCAAGGACAAGCTGGGCACCCGCGCCCTGCCGACCGCCGAGATCGGGTTGCGCGACGCGTACGCGCTGCCGCTGGGTGATCCGGCGGTGCCCGGCCTGGTGCGGGCGATGACGCTGGTGGTGGTGACCCGGGTGCACAACGCGGCCGCGGCGGCCGGGGGGATGCGGCGGGGGCTGGCGTACGCCCGCGGCTACGCCGAGGCCCGGCACGTCGCCGGCGGGCCGCTGTCGACCAACCCGCTGCACCGGGCCACCCTGGGCGCGCTCGCGGTGGACTCCGCCGGGGCGTTCGTCCTGGCCGGGCACGCGTTCGCGCTGCTCGGCCGGGTCGAGGTCGGCGCCGACCCGCAGGCCGCCGCGGAGCTGCGGATCGTGGCCCCGCTGGCGAAGCTGGCCACCGGCCGGTTGGCGGTGGCCTCGGCCGCCGAGTACGTGGAGAGCTTCGGCGGCGCGGGCTACGTGGAGGACACCGGGGTGCCCCGGCTGCTGCGCGACGCGCAGGTGCTGCCGATCTGGGAGGGCACCACCAACGTCCTGGCGGTGGACGTGCTGCGCGCGGTCAGTCGGGAGGACGCCGCCGGCCCGCTGCTGCGCCGCCTCGACGCCGCCGCCGACCTGGCCCGTCCGATGTCGCCGGCGCTCGCGGACACCCTCGCCGCCGTGGCCGGCGAGCTGCGCGAGGAGCTCGCGGCGGTGGCCGCCGACCCGGGCGCGGTCGCGGTCGTGGCCGGCGCGCGGGGGCTGGCGCTGCGCATGGCGTACGCGCTGACCGCCGCGCTGCTGGTCGAGCACGCCGCGTGGGGCGACGAGCAGGCGGAGCTGGCGGCCCGGTTGTGGGCCCGCCGGTGGCTGCGCCACGAGGACATCGCCGCCGACGCCCACCACCACCTGGACCTGCTCGGGTGACGGGTCAGCCGCGCCGGCGGGCGCGGGCGGCCCAGATGGCGTACGCCGGGTCCCGGTCGAGGTTGTGCCGGTCCCGGTCGTAGCGGCGGGTGGTGCGCGGGTCGGCGTGGCCCATGGCGTCCTGTACGTCCTCCAGGGGGACCCCCTCGGCGCGGGCGGTGGTGGCGAACGCGTGCCGCAGCGAGTGCGGCGACAGGCTCGCCCAGGCGGGGATCCCGGCGGCCCGGGCCAGCCGGCGCACCAGCCGGAACACCGAGTGCCGGTCCAACCGGGCGCCGCTGGCGGTGACCAGCAGTGGGCCGGTCAGCTGGTGCACCGCCACGCCCCGCGCCGCCGCCCGCTGCGCCAGGTACGCGTCCAGCGCGTACGCCGTGCCGGGGGTCAGCGCCCGTCGGCGGGCCTTGCCGCCCTTGCCGACGAACCGGATGCTGCGGTGGCCGCGTTCGGTGCCCAGGTCGGCCAGGTCGAGGGAGACCAGTTCCCCGACCCGTAGGCCCAGGTCGGCCAGCAGGGCGAGGGCGGCCCGGTTGCGGACCGCGGTCGAGCCGGTGTCGGCCTCGGCGGCGGCGAGCAGCGCGTCCACCTCGTCCGGGGTCAGGCCGACCGTCGCCGAGTGGTCCCGGTCGATGCGCGGCCGGTCCGCGCCGGCCACCGGATTGGCATCGACGGCGTGCAGTTTGACCAGGAAGTCGTACCAGCTGGACAGGGCGGACAGCCTGCGGGCGACGGTGGCCGGTGTCAACGGTCGGCCGCTGCGCGCCGCGAGGGTCGACTCCAGTGTGCGGGCGTACTCGTTGACGTGCAGGAAGTTCGCCCACAGGGGGTCGAGGTCGCGGGCCGCGCACCAGGTGAGCCACCCGGCGATGTCCCGCCGGTAGGCGTCGCGGGTGTGTGCCGACAGCCGCCGGTTGCGCAGCCACGCCTCGGTGAAGTCGCTCGGGGCGCCGGGCAGGGCCGGGCGGGCCGAGGATCGGGAACGCACCGGAGCGTCCGAGAAGAACATGTGAAAAAGGTTCTCAGTCTCCGGCGGGAAAGCGGTGGAGGCGCGCCCGATCGGCCGGCGGCAGCGCCTGGTCGCCGCATCGGGTGTGAATCGGCTGCGGCGGTCCCAAAAGAAAAGGCAAGGAGTCGGAACTCCCTGCCACTCCTAACGTATACCGCATACCGGGTCTTGCGGCAAGACCCGGTCGGTGCTGCAGAATCTCCAGCCGAAGCCAGAACCTGCGGAAATTGGTGTTTCGCGAAGTACGCGCTCTTCTGGCGGAATCGAGGGGGGATTCATGATCGATGTGATCGTGGCCGGCGGCGGACCGACCGGCCTGATGCTGGCCGGCGAGTTGCGGCTGCACGGCGTGGGTGTGGTCGTGCTGGAGAGGGAGACGCAGCCGACCAGGTTCGTCCGCGCGCTCGGCCTGCACGCGCGCACTGTCGAGGTGCTGGACCAGCGGGGCCTGCTGGAGCGCTTCCTCGCGCTCGGTCAGCAGTACCCCGTCGGTGGGTTCTTCGCCGCCATCACCAAGCCGTCGCCGGAGCGGCTGGACACCGCCCATCCGTACGTCCTGGGTATCCCGCAGACCACCACCGACCGCCTGCTGACCGAGCACGCCGTCGAGGTCGGCGCGGACCTCCGGCGCGGCTGCGAACTGGTCGGGCTGAGTCAGGACGACCACGGGGTGACCGTCGAGCTGGCCGACGGCACGCGGCTGCGCTCGCGCTACCTCGTCGGCTGCGACGGGGGCCGCAGCACGGTGCGCAAACTGCTCGGCGTCGGCTTTCCCGGTGAGCCCAGCAGGGTCGAGACGCTGCTGGGTGAGATGGAGGTGGCCGTGCCGCCGGAGACGGTCGCCGCCGTGGTGGCCGAGGTCCGTAGCCGGCACCTGATATTCGGCCTCGGACCCGTCGGCGACGGGGTGTACCGCGTCGTCGTGCCCGCGCGGGGGGTGGCCGAGGACCGCACGGTCCCGCCGACCATCGAGGACTTCCGGCAGCAGCTGCGGGAGTACGCCGGCATCGACTTCGGCGTGCACTCACCGCGCTGGCTGTCCCGCTTCGGCGACGCCACCCGGCTGGCCGAGCGCTACCGGACCGGCCGGGTGCTACTGGCCGGCGACGCGGCGCACATCCATCCGCCGACCGGCGGGCAGGGCCTCAACCTCGGCATCCAGGACGCGTTCAACCTGGGCTGGAAACTGGCCGCCGAGGTCGCCGGCTGGGCCCCGCGGGGACTGCTGGACAGCTACCACGCCGAACGGCATCCGGTGGCCGCCGACGTGCTGGACAACACCCGGGCGCAGATGGAGCTACTCTCCCCCGAACCGGGCCCCCGGGCGGTGCGCCGGCTGGTGGCGGAGCTGATGGACTTCGAGGACGTCAACCGGCACCTGATCGAGAAGGTCACCGCACTCGGGGTCCGCTACGACCTCGGGGCGGGACACGACCTGCTCGGCCGGCACCTGCGGGACGTACGACTGAAGCGGGGCCGCCTCTACGAACTGCTGCGCGGTGGGCGGGGACTGCTGCTGGACCAGACCGGACGGCTCTCGGTGGCCGGCTGGGCCGACCGGGTCGACCACGTCGTCGACGTGAGCGAGGACCTGGACGTGCCCGCGGTGCTGCTGCGGCCGGACGGCCACGTGGCGTGGGCCGGTGATGAACAGCAGGACCTGCTCGGTGCACTGCCCCGGTGGTTCGGCGCCGCCGCTTCGGCGTGTGCCGCCGTGTCCTGAGTGGGCCGTCGCGGCAGCGGGCGGGACGCCCCGTTCGAGGGGTCTGTCCCGCCCGTTCGCGGATGGTCAGGCGTTGAGCTGCCGGTGGCCGTTGCCGCTGGCGCCGGCGGTGACGGTGACCCGGCGGGGCTTGGCCCGCTCGGCCACCGGGATCCGCAGGGTCAGGACACCGTTGTCGTACCCGGCCTCCAGCTGGTCGGTGTCCAGCGTGTCGCCGAGGAAGAGTTGCCGGGTGAAGGTGCCCATCGGTCGCTCGGCGGCGACGAGTTCGACGCGCTCGCCGGTGGGCCGGCGGCGCTCCGCGCGGACGGTGAGCACGTTGCGCTCGACGGTGCAGTCGATGCTGTCCGGGTCCACCCCGGGAAGGTCGAACGCGGCGTAGAAGTAGTCACCGTCGCGGTAGGCGTCCAGGTGCATCATCGCCGGCCTGGCCGCGGTGCCGAAGAACTGCTCGGCGAGCCGGTCGATCTCACGGAACGGGTCGGTGCGCATCAGCATTGTCCTGCCTCCTCGGGTCTCCTGGCCGAAGAACTCGGGTTGAGCCGGGTCGACTCAACTTCCTCCTCGTTTTTAGCGCGCTTCGCGGCGGGCGTCAACTCCTGCCGCCCCCGTCCCCGGGGGCGTCGCGGGCCGAGGTCAGCGGCGGGTCGGCAGGATCGGAATGAGGACGGCGGCCACCGCGAGGTGCATCGCCGCGAGGGAGAACTTCGCGCCGGTGGACGCCTCCACGCCGAGCAGGGGGAACAGTGACACCAGGGCCACGACGGCGGCCAGGACGGTCCAGATCAGGGTGGCCCGACGTCCGGCGAATCGCTCCAGGACGGCCAGCGCGGCCCAGCCCACCAGGGACGCGCCGAGGGAGACCACGACCACCGGGGCCAGACCCAGTTCCATCGCGGGGCGGCCGGGGGACGTCACCGTCCAGTCCACTCCGGCCAGCGAGCCGATCACCCAGATCAGGACGCAGGACGCGACGGCGGCCAGCACGCCGAGGGCGCGCCGGCGGGCGGACGAGGTGGTGGGCTGCGCGGTGGCGGTCACGGACACTCCTCGGTCGGGGAACTCGGCGGAAGTGACCGTAACAGATAGTCCCACACAAGACCATCTGCTATCGGATCAGCAGCCGATTCGCCCGCCCGACCCGCACGGCCCCGCGCCGGAGAGGCGGCCGGTGACCAGGCCCCACAGCGTCCGCAGCAGCGCCTCCCGCTCCGCCGCCGGCAGCCCGGCGAGCACGTCCTGCTGGATCCGGCCGGCGATCTGCTGCGCCCGGTCGAGAACCGCGAGACCCTGCTCGGTGACCTCCACCAGGCGGGCCCGCCGATCGGTCGGCGACGGCCGGCGCCGGGCCAGACCCGCCGCCTCCAACTGGTCGAGGGTCACCACCATGGTGGTCTTGTCGATGCCACACGCCTCGCCGATCTGCCGCTGGGTCAGCTCACCCGCGCGGGCCCGCAGCAGCACGTGGTAGTCCCGGGGTGAGATCCCCAGTTCCGCCAGCCCGGCGGCGTGCTCGGCCACCAGGGCATGGCTGGCCGAGGAGAGCAGGAACATCAGGTCGGGACCGCTACCCGGCGCGCACGTGGACATCCCTTGAGGTTAACAAGACGATCCGAAACGGGATCGTCCTCACCTCAATCGATCAGCCGGTGCGCCAGTAGACTCCCTGCTCCCGGCTGAGCAGAGCCTCGTCGATCAGATACCGGCGCAGCGTCACGTGATCCGACGCGCCGCCGGCACACCATCCGCGCAGCGTGTCGTCGACCGCCCGCTCCGGGTACCGCACCCCCGGCTCGAACGACGTGGCGATGTGCGCGAGCAGGACCCGGCGGCGGCCACGCTGGGCCGGCAGGCCGACCAGGACACCGTCGCGCAGGAAGGTCCGCAGGACCCGCTCCCCCGCGTCCACCGGCCCCGCGTCCGGTGCCGGCGGCCCGGCCGCGGCCTCCCGCAGCCAGTCACCGTCGACCCGCAGGTCACCGTCGACGCCGGTGACCACGCCCGCGTCGGCCAGCCGCCGCAGCGCGGTGACCACCTCGCGGGCGGTCAACCCGGTCCGGGCCGCGACCGCCGCCCGGTCCGCGGCCCCCAGCACGACCGCCCCGAAAACCCGCCGCCGTCCGTCGTCGGCGAGCGCCCCCGCCAGCACCTGCGCAGTCATGCCGGTCACCCTGCCAGCGGCGTACGCGCACCGCCAGCCGATATCCGCGCCCTACAACGGGTGGCCGGTGGTGGCGTCGACGTGCGCGGGAACCGGGTCGTGCCGGTCGCCGACGCTGGAGGTCCCGGACGGCTCGAACATCAGGATCGACGCCCCCCGCGCCGAGGAGGGCCGGTGCTCCACGCCCCGGGGCACGACGTGCACCGCGCCCCGGGGCAGGACCACCTCCCGCTCGGCGCCGTCCGGCCCGTCGCGCAGGGAGATGCGCAGCTCACCGTCGAGCACCAGGAAGAACTCGTCGGTGTCGTGGTGGGCGTGCCAGACGTGCTCCCCGGCCACCTTCGCGATGCGTACGTCGTAGTCGTTGACCCTGGTCACGATGCGTGGGCTCCACAACTGGTCGAACGCCGCCAGCGCGGTCGCCAGGTGGATCGGCTCATTCCCCATCGGACCATCCTGCCCCGTCGACGGCCGACCGGGGACCCCGCCGGCCCCGTCATTCTCCGACGGGGCCGCCGGCCACCTCGACCACGACGTCCAGGTGCCCGGTGTGCCGCGCGTACTCCTGGACCAGGTGGAACAACACCCGCTCCAGCGACGCCGGGGCGGCGCCCTCCCACCGCGGACCCGGCGCGCCGTAGGCGTCCAGGTCGGCGGCCGTCACCACAGCGCGGGTATGCGCGCCCTGGGCCCGCAGCGCCGCGATCAGCCCGGCCCTGGTCTCCGTCGGCGTCACCTGCCACCGGCCGTCGCGCCAGTCCCCCCACGGCTGGTCGACCTCGCGGCCCTGGAACCCCCACTCGATCCAGCGCAGCTCCACGTGCCGCAGGTGCTTCACCAGCTCCAGCGGCGTCCAGGCTGACGGGAGCCGGCTGCGACGCGCCTCCGCCTCCGGCAACGCCGCGACCTTGGCGATCACCGTCTCGCGGAAGAAGTCCAGGTAGCGCAGGAACACCTCGGCACGACCGTCGGCCGGCAGGGTCGGGGAGGGAAAAGTCAGGCTCACCAGGCCATTGTGCGCACCCCGCCGATCATGGAACACCCGCCCGGCGCTGCGACCCACCAGGACATGCGGCAGAGTGACAGCCGCGAGGCGCGCTCCCCGGCGCGCCGGGGAAGGGAGGCGGTGACCGTGGAGGGTCCGCGCGGCGTGATGTTCCCTCGTACCGGCGAGGGCCGCAGCACATCCGCCCTCGGCCGGGCGGTCGTCGCCGACGCGCTGCGCGCCGTCGACCCGGTCGGCGCCCGCGCCGTCGAGCACGAGACGGACTGGCGGCACGGCTACCTCGGACACTTCCGCCGCCTCGTCGAGGCCGGGCTGCTCTCCCGCACGGCGGCGCTCACCATCGCCCGGGACGGGCTGGCGTCACTGCACACCCGGATGACCGTCGTCGCCGACGACGGCACGGAGACACCGCTGAACGACCTGTTCAACGCACCCGTGCGGGACGAGCCGCTGGCCACCGCCACCGTCACCGGCGACGGGGCGGTGGAACGGGAGTTCTCCCTGCCGTACCGGGGCGAGCGCCTGCGCGGCGACGCCCTGCGCCGGCGGCTCGACGCCTGGGTGGACGCCGGCGTGATCGAGCCGTCCTGCGCGCAGGCGGTCGGCGCGGTCCTGGCCAACCCGGACTGGCTGGACCTGCGCGACCAGCGGATGGTGGTGCTCGGCGCGGGTGCCGAGATGGGCCCGCTGCCGTCGGTGCTGCGCTGGGGCGGCGACGTGGTCGCCGTCGACCTGCCCCGACCGGAGATCTGGCGGCGGCTGTTGCAGACCGCCCGCCGCCACGGCGGACGCCTGCACCTGCCGGTGCCGGCCGGCACCAGCGCCGACGATCCCGCCCTGGCCACCCGCGCGGGCGCCGACCTGCTGCACCGCCTGCCCCAGGTCGCCCGGTGGCTCACCGGCGTCGAGGGGCGGCTGGTGCTGGGCAACTACGTCTACGCCGACGGGGCCACCAACGTCCGGGTCGCCACCGCCGTCGACGCCCTCACCGCGCACCTGCGCGGGCAACGCGACGACGTCGCACTGGCGTTCCTGGCCACCCCCACCGACGTGTACGCGGTGCCCGCCGACGCGGTCCGGCACGCCGAACAGGGCTACGCCCGCCGTGGCGCCGCGCGCCGCGCGCTGCGCGTCGTGTCCGGCGGCCGGCTGCTGCACCGCAACTACCCGCCGGAGGCCGACCCCGGGGTGAACGACAGCCTCGTCCCGCAGCAGGGCCCCAACTACGCCCTGGCCAAGCGCCTGCAACGGTGGCGGGCGGCGGTCACCCGGGACACCGGCGCGGTCGTGTCGTTCACCGTCGCGCCGCCGACGCGGACCCGCTCGGTGGTCCGCAACCGGGCGCTGGCCGCCGCGTACGCCGGCGCGCACCGCTTCGGCATCGAGGTGTTCGAGCCGGCCACCAGCAACACCCTGATGGCCGCGCTGCTCGTGCACGACCTGCGCACCGGCGGCGGCCCGACCCATGAGCAACCCTGGCAGGACGAGGCGTACGCGGCGGCGCACGGCGGACTGTGGCGGGTGCCGTACGCCCCGCGCAGCGCCCTGGGCCTGGCCGTGCTGCTCGGCCTCGGTGGCGCGCGGACCTGACCCCACGCGGTGGTCCGGTGACGGCCGGGACCGCCGACGGATCGGCGGCCCCGGCCGTGCTCCCCGCTAGCCGGTGACGGACCGTTCGAGCAGGGTGCGGTGCCGGATCATCCACCCGGCGGCACGAGCCCGCCAGGCCAGTGCCCACAACGGCGCCGGATCGGTCGAGTCCGGGGTGATGCCGGCGCTGACGGCCTCGGCGGAACAGTCCCGGATCGCGAACTCGATCATCCTGCTGACCAGCCCCCGCCGATCGGGGCGGGGCAGCTGGTAGCCGTCGAGGAACAGCCGCAGCTGCCCGGCGCGGGTAGCCGCGTCGGGCAGGCCGTGACGTTCCGCGACGTCGTCGTCGTGCAGCTGTGCGTGCCACCACGCGGCGGCGACGACCTCGTCGAGACGCTCGACCGGTCCCGCCAGGGTCCAGTCGATGAACGCCACCGGTCTGCCGTCCCGGGCGACGGTGTGCCACGGTCCGGCGTCGCAGTGGCCGATCACCGAATCTGGTCCCTGGTGGTGCATCCACCAGCGTTGCCAGGTCACGTCCGGCGGGGGCCGGAAGCTGGCCGTGGCGGTGTGCAGGTCACGGAGCAACGCGCCGACCTGCCCGATGGCCTCGTCGGACCATGCGTGAGGGTGGGCGATGCTGCCGTCGACGTAGGTCAACACCTCGTTGCCGTCGGCGTCGAACCCGTCGCCGACCACCCGCGGGGAGCCGGCGAATCCGACCTCCTCGAGGTGCCGGAGCAGGGTGTGGACCGTACCGGTCCACGGTCGGGCGGGACGCTTGATCGTCCCGCCGGAACGGATGACGTGACTTGGTCCGCCTTCAGCCGCCGTGAGCGGCTCGAAGGACGATGCGGAAACCACGATTTCTCCTCGTGTCAGCGCGACAGGCGGTGATATGACGCCGAACGACGGCGTCCGGAGCTGGCGGCGCGGAGCGGCCGCGGCCAGCGGGACCGCTACGAGGCGAGGAGCGCGTACGTCACCGGCAGGGTGCCTGCCGGCGGGTGCGGCGACCGTTCAGATCGCGGCGAGCTCACCCGGCGTAGCGGTGACAGCCATCTCGCGGGAAACCATGCACATCATCGGGACCTCCTCGACGGGCCGGAGACCGAAGGCTAGCGAACCGCCCGCGCCGTCACCAGCGAGTTTCGTCCCCGTCGCGGGAAACGACCTCGGTCGCCCGGGCGGGGTACCCGTCCTGGCCGGGAACCTCGTAGCGGCATCGCACCCGCTGACCGGGGGCCAGACTCCGGTACTCACCCGGTGCCGCGACGACCGCGCTGAAGTGGACCCACACGGTCAGGTCGGCACGGTCGAGGACGACGGTCCCCCAGCCCTCTTCCTCGTGCCAGGTCGCCACCACGCCGGTGTCCCGCGGATCCTGCTCGCCCACCCTCCCACCGTACTCATCCGGATCGGCCGCGGCGGCCCGCCGAGGCCAAGCGACCGGGGCTGTTACCGTCGTCCGTCGTGGACCTGGCAGACGACCTGCACCTGGCGCTGGAGACGTCGGACCTGGCGGCGCGTCTCGCGCTCGCCCACTTCGAGTCCGGTGTCTCGGCGACGCTGAAGGCCGACGGCACGCCGGTCACGGAGGCCGACCGGGCAGTCGAGCGGTTGTTCCGGGAGACCTTGTCGGCGGCGCGGCCGGCGGACGCCCTCCTCGGCGAGGAGTTCGGTCGGCGCGGTGAGTCCGATCGTGTGTGGATCATCGACCCGGTGGACGGCACGTCGTTCTTCAGTCGACATGACCCGAACTGGCGTGTCCAGCTCGCGCTGGAGGTCGCCGGGCGCACCGAGATCGCGGTGGTCACCGCTCCTGCGCTGCGCCGCTGCTGGTGGGCGACCCGGGGTGGCGGGTCTTTCGAGTCGTCCTGGCCGCGCGAGGACGCACGCGTAATGCGCCTCGAGGTCAGCACGACCTCGACAGTGGCCGAGGCTCGGCTCCAGGCTCTGGACGTGTCGTCCAGAGCCCGTCGTCCTCCGGACGGGTGGCACGCGCCGGCGAGCCCACTCCCGCTCGTCGAGCTTGTGCGGGGCGAGGTCGACGCCTTCCTGGTCGAGCGTTACCACATCTGGGATCACGCGCCATGGATTCTTCTCGTCCAGGAGGCCGGCGGCCGTTTCACCGATCGCACCGGAGGGATGGGCGGCGACCAGGGCGGGGGGCTGTACTCGAACGCCAACCTGCACGGTCAGCTACTCACCGCGCTCGGGTACCCGACGCGTCCCTGACCGCCCCCGCCGTGGTCAGGCCACGCAGAACTCGTTGCCCTCCAGGTCGTGCATGGTCACCCCGTAATGGTCCATTCCGGGTTCGGCCAGCACCCGGACGACGGTGGCGCCGAGCCCGGTCAGCCGCTCGACCTCGGTGTCGACCCGCTTCCGACGTTCCAGGAGCGTTGCCGATCGATCGGTGACCCTGACATCCAGATGTAGTCGGTTCTCACCACCTTGGCCTCGGGGGCATATGGCAAGAAAAGGACTCCTGCCCGAGTTGGTCAGGGCAGCCTTCGGAAACCAAGTGCCGATCGATCTTGGTCTCGGGGCGGCCTATGGCGGCGGAAGAGCCTGCTTTAGGGTGAAGCCATGACGTCGATCAAGAAGTTCCAGGTCACTTTCGACTGCAAGGAGCCTGGGCGCGTCGCTCGATTCTGGTGCGAGGTGTTGGGGTACGTCTTGCCGCCCCCACCGAAGGGGTTTGCCAGCTGGGAGGACTACAACCTCGCCCTGCCGTCCGAGCAGCGGGACGCATGGTCGGCCTGCATCGACCCCAACGGCGTCGGCCCGCGACTGTTCTTTCAGCGCGTCCCAGAAGGCAAAGTCGTAAAAAATCGGCTGCATCTCGATGTGCGGACCGGCGCCGGGCTCGTGGGCGCCGAGCGCCTGGCCGTACTTGAGGCCGAAGGCGCACGGCTGATCGCGCTCGGGGCGACACCTGTGCTGCTGCAGCATGCCGATGAGGAAAACGAGTCGTGCTACACGCTCCAGGACATCGAAGGCAACGAGTTCTGCTTGGACTAAGTGCCGCACATGCCGGCTTCGCAGTCGACCGGTGCAGTTCACCATCGCGCGATCCGGGTGCGGAATCCGACAATCTCCGGTCCGGCAAGCGCGATTTCAAGGATTGTTGAATCGAGGAAGCCCGAGGATCAGGCGACGCAGAATTCGTTGCCTTCCGGTTCGGCCATCGTGACCCATGCATGTAGCCCCTGCCGGCCATCCCACAGCTTCATCGCACCACGAGCGATCAGCTTCGCGACCACCTGAGGGAGGTTCTCGGCCCCGCCCCGAATGTCGAAGTGCAGCCGGTTGTGTCGCCGCACCGATTCGGGATCGTCGTCTCTTGGTTCACGAACTCTCCCCTCGGGGACCGGCTGGAACCAGATCCGTGGCCCGAGGCCGTCCGGGGCGACGATGGAGTCCACGTCGTCGTCGGTCATCTCCTCCAGCTCGTCCGCCGGCACGCCGAGGGGGAGGTAGTACACCTTCCACCAAGCGTGGCCCGAGGGCGCCGGTTCACGCACCTAGCCGAGCGCCCCCGCCCAGAACACGGCCTGCCGGGCCGGGTCGGCACAGTCGATGACAAGCTGAAAACGTACGCCCATCGGACGAACCTAACGCGCGCCCGTTGCCGGGGTGAGCCCGTCGGTCAGCGATAGTCGGCGAAGATCCGGCGTTGCACCCCGTCGACGGTGACCGGGCCGCCGTGCGGAAGGATCCACTGAGGTCGGGTGTGACCGAACGGGACGCCGACGCAGACGACTGCCCCCGGGTTGTAGCGGGCCACCACGTCGACGACGGTGTCCCGCTGCTGCTGCCGCAGCCGTGCCCGTTCCGCCGCAGCGGGACGGCGGTGAAAGTCGGAGACCGGCGGACGGGCCACCAGGACCGCATCGACCGCGCCGAGGACTCCACGCTCGCCAAGTGCGCGGACGATCCAGCCGACTTCTCGTGCCGGAAGCAACTCCTCGGACGTCTCCACGATCAGCACCCCGCCCCGCAGTACCTCCGCGGGGAACCGAAAGCGTCCCGCCGTCAGGATCCACTGGAGGACCTCCAGGCAACCACCCCAGGTGGCGCCGGTGACGACCCGGCGTGGCCCGTACCAGTCCCACGGCTGCGTCGGCTCGCGTTCACCGAAGGACTCCAACGCCCGCGGATCGGCCCAGTCGATCCCGACGTCCTCGGACTCGCCCGGATCGGTGATCTCCAGCCGCTCCCCGGTGAGTAACGCCGCCCGCAGCGACCGGGCGTGAATGTCGTCCACGGCCGGCCCGGGGCCGAGGTGCACCTGGGAGGACCCCCCGTAGAAGCTGGCGATGCCGAGACCCCAGAGCCAGTGGTGCAGATTGGTGTTGTCGCTGGTTCCCAGGAACGGCTTCGGATCGGCGCGGGCCAGGTTCGCGTCCAGATGCGGGATGACGGTGATCTGGTCCTCGCCTCCGACGACGGCGAGAATCCCGCGCACCCGGGGATCCGCGAAGGCGGCGTTGACGTCCGCCGCACGCGCTGCCGGGCTGGCACCCACCTCGCGGGTGGTGGGGTATTCCACCGGAACGAGGCCGGTCACCTCGGCGAGGCGCCGCATGGCCTGCTCGTGGATCTCCGGAAAGGCACCGGCCGCCGCGAAGGACGGCGAGAGGACCGCGATGTGGTCGCCCGGGCGCGCCTTGCGCGGACGGACGAGATCGTGCTCCATACGGAGATCCAACAGGTCCGTCGCTCCGTGCGCATCCCCATTCGATGCACCGGCTCTGGGACCCGGCACGGGACGGTCCGCTGTCCTGCGGATAGCGGGAGTCGAGATCCCTATCCAGACTGGGCCGTTGCCTTACGGAGTTCGCTCAGCCACTCGACGCCGAGCCGGTGGCCGTCGGGGAACTGGTCGCCGCGATCCCAGCGCCACGCCGTGATCATCGCCAGCATGAGCGACCGGCAATCTCCGAGCAGCTGGCGATCGACGTTCGGGTAGTGGTCTGCCACCTCGTCGGGCGCGTGGGCCAGGTCGAACTCGATCGGCCCCCGGCAGCACGTCTCGAAGTCGATGAAGAGCGGTCCGGTCCGGGTCGACAGCAGGTTGCCCGGATGGGGCTCGCCGTGCAGGAGTTGCTCGCGATGGCCGCTCTCGCTGACCGCTCGCCGCATGCGGTCCAACGTGCCGGCGAGGAAGACCCGGTCCGGGTCAGCCAGTTCCGGTGTCCGGGCCTGGTCGTTCACGAGTCTCTGGGCCTCGGAAACTCGTTCCGTGAAGTGCGGGGCGGGCAGGTCGACCCGACGCATTCCGGCGTGCAGACGTTCGAGCGCGCCGGCGTACTCCGCGTCGGGGATCGCTTGGGTGGTCACCGGTTCGTAGTAGGCCCACAGGGTGACCAGGTAGTCGTCCCGGACAAGGACCTCGGACGATTCCAGCGCGGCCACCGGGCTCCCCACCTCGGCCAGCCGCTGAGCGACATCCACTTCAAACTGGACGCCCCGGTGTGCCGACGGCGCCACCCGGGCCAGCACGTCGCACGGCTGCAGACGCAGGGTGAGCTTGTTCGAGTTGTGCAGGACGACGGCGTCGTGGGCGGTCAGGCCGAGCAATGAAGCGCTCGACATGGCTGCCTGCGTCGCCCGCTGAGTCTCGTACGCCTGCATTGGAGCACCGTAGCTCAGGGTTCGTGGCCCGATCGGCCCTCGAATGCCGCCACGATCCGGGAAACGACGGCGGCATCCGCGACGGCACGCAGGTCGCGGAGTTGACCGGCCTGCTCGCCCTGGTCGGCCGCATCCCGGCGCCCACTGCGGCCGCCCATCTCCGGACACATCGGCCGTGAGGCTCGCTCACGGCCTGGCGATGCCGGGCTTATGCCTCACGGAACACCCGTCGAGACGCTGCTCCTCCTGCCCGCCGAGGGCACGACCGACGAGCCGTTCGTGGAACAACAGGATCGGCTGACACTGATGCCGCTGATCGTCATCCCGGTTGATGGGAGGGAACCCGCAGGCATCGCAGCGCGTCAACGGGCGTGCCGTTCCAGTCGCACACGATGTGCCGCAGCTGCGGTCAACGACACGGATGGTGCCCGCTCCGGCGGTGGTCATCGGGGTTCTCCCGCGATCCGGCTGGTCGCCGCAGCCGCACGGTTCGAGAACACCTTGAGATAGTTGTCGATCTCGGCCAGCACGGCCGCCTTGCCCGGATCGTCGAGGAACGAGAACCGCACGGCCTGGCGAGCCAGCTCAGCGACGCCGTGCTCGTCCAGGTCGAGCAGGTCTGCGGCCACCTGGTATTCCCGGTTCAGCGTGGTGGAGAACATGGGCGGGTCGTCGGAGTTGATGGTGACCGGCACACCCGCGGCCACCAGCTGCGGCAGCGGATGCTCGGCCAGCGACGCTACCGAGCGGGTACAGGCGTTGGAGGTCGGGCACACCTCCAGGGCGATGTCGTGCTCGCGGAGGTGCTCCATCAGCTTGGGGTCGCGGGCGGCGGCGATGCCGTGGCCGATGCGTTCCGCGCCGAGGTGGCGCACGGCGTCCCAGACGGTCTGCGGACCGGTTGACTCGCCGGCGTGCGGGACGCTGTGCAGCCCGGCCGCGCGGGCGGCGGCGAAGTGGGCGGTGTACCGGGCGCGGGCGATTCCCTCCTCCGGGCCGCCCAGCCCGAAGCTGACCAGCCCCTCCGGGCGCTGCTTGAGCGCCACGTCGAGCGTGACGTCCGCGCCCGTCATCGTGGGCTCGCCCGGGATGTCGAAGCACCAGCGCAGCTGAATGCTGTGGTCGCGGGCGGCCCGAAGCCGAGCGTCCTCCACCGCCTCGCAGTACTCCTCGGCCGGGATGCCCCGCACGATCGACGAGTACGGGGTCAGCGTCAGCTCGGCATACCGCACGGACTGGGCGGCAAGACCGGCACCGATGTCGTAGGTCAGCGTGGCCACATCCTCGGCGTCGCGAATCAGGTCCACCACCGACAGGTACACCTGAATGAAGTGCGCGAAGTCAGTGAACGTGAAGTACCCGGCCAGCAAGGCCGGGTCGGCCGGCACGGACGTGGTTCCGGCATACCGCTCGGCCAGGCGAGCCACGGTCTGCGGTGTTGCCGACCCGACGTGGTGGACGTGCAGTTCCACCTTGGGTAGCCCGGTAATGAAGTCAGTCAGGTCCATTGCCATCTGTACGACCCCCACAGTGCGAGCTATCCGCTGGGGGAAGGGCGACCTCCCCAGCGGGAGGCGCCCTTGGACCATGGAACGGACCGAGCGTGGCGGATGAATATCCGTCGCAGCGCCTCTCGACCCGCATCGGCACGCTAACAGCCTGTTCGACGGCCGACAACCCCGTCCGAGGCAGGCGTCAGCGACTCCTCTGCCTCAACTGGAGGACCTGGCGGTCGATGGTTGTTTGAAGCTACCGGCCTCGCCAGGAGTGACTTGAACGATGCCGGCATTGATCGGTAGGGTTGTGCCGTGCCCCGGATGGGCCGACACGATGGAGGCAGCAGCTTCAGCCGCCGCTGATTTATGGCGCGATATCTGCGTCGCGCGCCGGTCGAGCCTATCCGGAATCTCATGTCGCTTCGGCCCACAGGTGAACCTTGCGGTGTGCCGGTGGGGCGTGCTCCACGCCGGCTCGTAGCTCGAACGAGTTTCTCGGCTGTCTGTCGCTGCTTCCGTCGTTATCACCAACGACGCGAAGGATCACATGACCACCGACCCGACAAGTACCACCACTGCGCGCCAGGACGCGGTGGGGGCCGACACCGCGAGCGTACGGCGTGACCACGCCGCCGGCGAACCCGACATCACCTCCTACCCGGCTGATGAGCGTTTTCCCGGCCGGCGACCGGCAGTGCTCGTGCTGCCAGGAGGCGGATACCGATTCCACACTGAACACGAGGGCGAAGGCTATGCCCGCTGGTTGAGCGGTATCGGGCTCCACGCGTTCGTCCTGCGGTACCCGCTGATGACCGACCACCGCTTCCCTGCACCGCTGGAGTCCGGCCGTGCCGCCCTGGAGTGGATCCGTAGTGGCGAGCACGGATTGGACGTTGGTGAGCGCGTCGGCGTCGTCGGCTCGAGCGCTGGCGGGCATCTCGCCGGACTGCTGGCGACCGGCACGGTGCTGTCGACGGAGCAACTGGTCGCGCTGCCGCCGCGGCCGGACTTCGCGGTCCTCGCCTACTCACCAGCGGATCTGCACCTACTGCCGGATGAGCCGGTGCAGTGGATCCTCGACGGGCAGATGGAACTGCGCGAGGAGCTGTCACCGGCTCGCAACATCGACGCTGACACCTGTCCGACCTTCCTGTGGGCCACCGCCGAGGACCCGCCGGGGTTCCCGAACGCCCTCGCGTACGCGAGGGCGTTGTTCGACGCCAACATTCCTGTGGAGCTGCACATTTATCCGCGGGGATGGCACGGCCTCGGCTTGGCGAACGGAGTCGCCTACGGCGCGCACGGTGCCATCCACATTCCGCACACGGCCCGCTGGGCCCAGGCCTGCGAGGCGTGGCTCGGCGCGGAAGGGTTCCTGCCGGCCGGCTGACCGCAAGCTTCGAGGCACCCTGCCCCGACCGGCCGCCGGGTGCCGCCACGACCCGGCACACAATAACAGTCATTATGATGCCTGTCTGGTTCAGGTGTTTTGTGCCGAATAATTATTGGATTGTCCTTACCGGTAATTCATTAATTGGAAGTCGGCTGTCCCGGCTCGATCTGGCGCAGTGGAGGGGTTCGAAGCCCGGGCAGCGGCTCTGCCAGCCGACTACCAGGCGGCGTGGGAACAGATCACGGTCCACCGGGCTTCACCGGCCGCAACCTGATGCCGATCCTCGACGCCGCCCTGGGGCAGCTCGAAGAAGCATCGGCGGACGGGCAGAGCATCCAGCAGGTGCTCGGCGACGACATCCCCGGCTTCTGCACGGCGTTGGCTGGTGGGGCCGCCCGTAGTTTCCAGACCAAAAACAACGGTAAGCAGTTGATCTAGGCCCTCACCTGGGGCGTAGTTCCTCAAGGCGAGGTTGCCTGGCAGCCGATTCGGCCGTTTTCCGTGATCTCGGTAAGTGGGACGGGATGTCAGCGCCGGTGTCGGCGGTGGTGCTGATCGTTCTCGGCGGTGATGCGGGCGGAGGTCTCCTCGCCGAGGCGGACGTAGATGCCGAGGGTGGCCAGGTGCCGGTGGCGGGACTTGGCCTGCAGCTCGGCGGCGCTGCGGCCCTTGGCGGCCAGATGGGTCAACCCGGAGTGACGCAGCTGGTGGAGGGTGTACCCGGCGCCGTGCGGATCGTGGAGCTGGGATGCCTGCTTGAACAGGTACTCGGCGCGCGGGTAGGAAAGCCGGCTGCGGCCGGTGTCCGGGCAGATGTCGCCCAGTGCCGGCGCGCGGCGCCCCGCTGCTGCGGCCCGCCGGTCGGTGAGGAACACCGGCCCGATGGCGCGGCCGGCCAGTAGCCGGGGCAGCAGGCGTGCGGTCGGGGTTTCCCAGTGCACGTAGGCGCGGTCGCCGCCTTTCTCGACGACCAGGGCGCGGCGGAACTCCATGTCGAGGTCGGGCACGTTCAGCCTGAGGATCTCCTCGGTGCGGGCGCAGGTCTCGTAGAGCATTCGCCACAGCACCCGCTCGCGCAGTGAGTTGCGGTCGTCGGTGAACAGCCGGTCGAGCCGGGCGCGGGGGATGGCCTTGTCCCGTGTTCGGGTGACCTTGCGGCGTTCCAGGCGCCGGCCGGGGTCGGTGGTCAGCCAGTCCTGGCGGCGGCAGTAGGCGGTGAACGAGGTCAGCGCGGACAGGTGCTTGTTCCAGGTGTTCGCGGCCCGCTCGTCCCAGCGGGCCATCGTCTGCTCGTAGATCTCCGGGGTGAGCGCGGCGACCGGTAGCTGATCCCCGGCGGTCTCGCGCAGCCGATGCAGAGTCTCGGTGTAGGTGGCGCGGGTGGCAGGGTCGTCGCGGAACCGGTCGAGGAACGCGTCGACGGCGACCACGAGCGCCACCGGGCGCCGGGCGGTCGGCAGCGGGATCACGGACACCTCGGCGGCTCCTCCGGTGATGCCCGGAGTTCGTCGAGGAGGATTTCGATGCCGATACCGCGAAGCCTTTCGGGGAAATACCACTGTCGGCTTGTACAAGTGAACCATGGTAAGCTGTGGTCGTGAACGCGTTCGACGTCCTCGGCGACCCGGTGCGTCGGCGGATCTTGGAGCTGCTCGCCGACGGTGAGCAGACCGCTGGCGCAATCACAGATGTGATCCGGGTCGAGTTCGCACTGTCGCAGCAGGCTGTCTCCCAGCATCTGCGGGTTCTCCGTGAGCACGGGTTCGCGTCGGTCCGGGCTGAGGGGGCTCGTCGGTTCTACGCCGTCGAGGCCGGGCCGTTGAGCGAGGTTGACGCGTGGCTGGACCGGTTCCGCAGGCTCTGGGACCAGCGACTAGACGCACTGGAGACCGAGCTCGCCCGCGGCAGACGTACTACCCGGCAATCCGCCAACGACGAGCCTGGCGGGCCCAACGAAGAAGCGTAGGCACGAGGGGTTCCCTACCGAACGGAGCATGACGATGAAGGATGTTCTCGACGAGCTGTCCGCGGCCCGCCGGAAGATGGGCACGGCGACTTTGCCCGCCGGTGAGGCCTACACGATGGAGCTGAGGCGTCGCTACAACGCGCACCTCGATGACGTGTGGGACGCCATCACCAACACCGAGCGACTGAGTCGCTGGATGAAGCCGGTCACCGGCGACCTTCGCCTCGGCGGGACATTCGAGCTAGACGGCGGCGAGCATGGCGAGATCCTCCGGTGCGAGCCGCCGCGCTTGCTGCGGGTGTCCTGGATGTTCGGGCCCGGCGCGGACGAGTGGCCCGGCACAAGCGAGGTCGAGGTGCGACTGTCTCCCGGATCAGCCGGAGACACCGAGTTCGAACTGGTCCACGCTGCCGCCGTCGGAGAACCTATGTTCCCCACCTACGGTCCCGGTGCCGGCGGTGTCGGCTGGGACCTGCATCTGCTAACCCTCGCCGGCTTCCTGGGCGACGGCGAGGTCCTTGACCACGAGGAGTTCAGGGCATCGCCCGCCGGCCGCGAGTTCAGCCGGCGTAGCGCCGCCGCCTGGGGCGAGGCCCACCTGGCCGGCGGCGGCGAACCGAGCCAGGTCGCGGCCGCGGTCGAGGCCACCACCGCGTTCTACCAGCCCGCCGGGGACGCGTGATGAAGTAACGCCACCGCGGAGGTGACCGCACCGTCGGCGCGCAGCAGTCGCCGCCGAGCATGCGCGTCGGCCGCAGGGCTGGTCAGTCGGCCACTATGACGCAGCGGCTGCTGCGGCGATGGCCGCACACTTGCGGCCCGGAAACTGCTGCCTAAGACGCTGAAGTTCGGTGAAACCGGCTTCTCTCAGGCGGGCGGAGAACTCGTCCACAGGCCAGCGGTATGCGGTGTGGACCTTGTGATCGAACGCGGCCACCCCGTCGTCGCTGTCGAAGAAGCCGATTACTAGCCTCCCGGAAGGGGTCAGCATCCGGCGGAACCGGGCTAGCACACCGTCCAGCTCCGGTGGCGGTATGTGAATGGTTGAATACCAGGAGAGGATGCCGGCCACCGAATGGGCGGGAAGGTCCAGGTCGGTCATCTCTCCGAGCTGGAACTCTGGCCCGGGAAAGTTGGTCTGGGCGTAGTCGATGAACTCGGGGACCAAGTCGACGCCGGTCACGTCGGCGCCGAGCGAATGCAGGTAGGCGCTCCAATGGCCGGGGCCGCAACCGAGATCGAGCACCGTGCCGTCCAGGCCGACGAGGTGACCTCGGACGAGGGCCGCGTCGTCCGCGTGGGCCTGCCAGTCACCATCGAACAAGGCGATGTACTGCTCCGACATGTACGAGTAGGCGTCACGGACCGGTTGGCTTCTCACGGCGTCACTTTAAGAGTCAGTCCTCGATCCCACTCATCCCGCGAGCGTAGAACCGGCCCCTAACCCGCTCTGGGAGTAGCGAGACAGGCACATACCGGGCAGTAGGCACTGCGGCGAGCGACCAGTCACCGTCCGGCAGCAGAGACGTCGCCGCCGATGCCGATCTCGTTGCCATCACCGTCGCGGAACACGTACTTCCCCCACCACCGTCACCGACGACGTCGTCACCTCACCAGCCCGTGGTTAGCGTCGTGCCGAGGTGGCCTCGATCAGCCGTAGCGGCCGGTAGCCGTCGGTGTCGAGCTGAGCGAGCTCGCCGTCGATGTCGACCGAGTGGGTGCCGTAGAAGTGCACGTTCTCATGGTGGGTCGGCCAGATGTGCGCCAGGACCTCGTCGTCGACGTCGCGGCCGCCTCTGCGCAGGGCGGCCACGCCCAACCCGTGGTATTCCGTGGACCAGCAGACGATCGCATTGGTGGCCACGGTCAGGCACCACATCTGCTCGCTCTGCTGCTCGTGGTGCCGCCGTCGCAACGCGCCCTCGCCGGCGTACGCGAGGCAGCGGCGCAGGGCGTGCAGGTTCTCGCCCTTGTTCAGGCGCCGCCGGTAGGTCTCGTCGGCCAGGTATCGGGTGGCGTAGACCGTGCGGCGCAGCGTCCCGTACTCCTTGATCGCGCTGGTCAGCGCGTTCTGCTGCCGCTTCGAGGAGCACAACTTCCCGACCACCAGCGCCGCCGTGGCGTGCCCGCCCTGCACCGACGCGGCGACCCGCAGCAGGTCGTCCCACATGTCCGTGATCAGGTCCAGGTTCAGCCGCCGGGTCAGCAGCGCCCCGGCGCGCGGGTAGCGGTCCATAAAGTCAGCGCGGGGCCCGGTCCGGTACAGGGTGATCTTCCCGAGGTCGCGGATGCGCGGCGAGAGCTGTTTGCCGACCAGGTCGAACAGGGCGAAGTTCGCCAGGGTTGCGCCGTGGGTGTCGGTGGCGTGCTCGAACACGGGCAGGTCGGTCTCATTGCCGAGCAGTCCGTCGAGCACGTAGTGCGACTCCGGCGCGGTCGCGACGATGACCTTAGTGTCGAAGGTCGAGTGCTGGTCCGAGACGTGGGTGTACGTGGGCTCAGGACAGAGCTTGATCAACCCTCAGTTCTTACCGTTGTTTTTGGTCTGGAAGCTACAACCGCCGCGTATTCGATCTGATGCGAATACAAGACAGTCTGCGCGCGGCGTGCGGCCGAGGTCGGCGCTGCTGGTTACGCGAGTAGCCGTTTCGACGACTGTAGACCCTCCTGGAGGTAGCTCCCTGCCGCGAGGGTTCCGAATCCGACCATCCTGACCTGCATGTTTGACAAACGGCTCGCATCAGATGCGAAAATCTCGCATCTGATGCGAGTGGTGGGAGGTTACTGTCGGTGGACGTGGAGCGCGCCGCGCCGGGCTCGGCGGCCCTGCAACTGGCTGACGGTGTCCGGCTGCTGCGACCGGACGAGCAGGTCTTCACCGCGATGCTCGACGGCTGGCGTAACCAGCAACTCGCGCGGAATCTGTCCTTCGGCACTGTGGAGAGCCGGCAGCGGTCGGTGCGAGCGTTCGCTGAGCATGCGCAGGCGCTGCCGTGGCGGTGGACTCCGCAGCTGGTTGACGAGTGGTGCACCGATCTGCGGGCCGTGCGTCGGGTGCGGCGCTCGACGCTGCGCGGCTACCAGGAGGCGGTCCGGCTGTTCTGCGCGTATCTGACCGACCCGGCCTACGGCTGGGTCGGCGAGTGCGAGAAGCGCTTCGGTACGCACCCGGTGCAGGTGGTCCACGAGTGGAACGCCGCGGTTCACGTTGCCGCGGCCGAGGGTGACCCGGCCAAGCGCGCGTTCACGCTCGACGAGATGCAGGCTCTGCTGGACTACGCCGACGAGCAGGTCACCCGGATCCGGGCGGCCGGGCGCAAGGGTTGGCTGCCGGCGTTCCGCGACGCGACCCTGTTTAAGGTCGCCTACGGGTACGGGCTGCGGCGCAACGAGACCCGGATGCTCGACGTCGCGGACTTCGGCCGCAACCCGCACGCCGCTGAGTTCGGCGAGTACGGCGTGCTCTACGTGCGCCACGGCAAGGCGATGAAAGGCTCGCCGCCGAAACGGCGCAGCGTGCTGACCGTCTGGGCGTGGGTGCCGGAAATCCTCGCCGAGTGGATCGAGGAGATCCGGCCCCTGCTGGCTATCGAAGGCAACCCGGCGCTGTGGCCCTCGGAACGGGCACCTCGTGTCGGGCTGGCCCAGCTCAACGCGCGGCTGTCGGCCTACCGCGACGCCCTCGGCCTGGACGCTGGGCTGGACTTCCACTCCCTGCGCCGCTCCTACGTCACCCATCTGATCGAGGCCGGCTGGGATCCGTTGTTCGTGCAGCAGCAGGTCGGCCACGAACACGCTTCCACCACGGCGATCTACACCTGCGTGTCGTCGGACTTTCGCACCCGCACGCTGCGGCAGGCTCTCGACGCGACCATGAAGGCGGCACTACGGCCGACACGGAGGGCCCGATGAGCATGCAACGCCAGGTCAGCTACCGGTGGCGACTGCGGGAGGTGATGGCCGCCCGGGGCGTGTTCACCGCCACCGAGCTCGTCCCGCTGCTGCACGAACGCGGCATCGACCTGTCCGCCTCCCAGGTCCACCGCCTGGTGACCGGCACCCCGGAGCGGCTGTCGCTGCCCGTCCTCGCGGCGCTATGCGACATCCTGGAGGCCACCCCCGCCGACCTGGTCGCCACGACGGCGGCCAACGTCGCACCGCGCAAGGCCGTCGCCGGCGACGCCCCAGCGCCGGTGGACCTCGCTACTGTCCGACCCAAGCGCGCCCGCGTGCGCCCCGACTAATGAGCCGGACCGACACCGCTGATCAGTACGAACGCGACTGTGTCCGCTGCGGCCGACGCAGTTCCACCGTTCGGTGGCCTGACGGCCAGGTCTGCCGCACCTGCCAAGATCGGGCGTTGCGGACCCAGGGCCGCTGCCCCGGCTGCAGTTACGACCGGCTCCTGGCCGGACGGCGGGCCGAGGACCGGGCTCTGATCTGCACCAGCTGCGCCGGATTCTCCATCTCGTATACCTGCGCCGAGTGCGGGCAAGAGGGCAAGCTGCACGCCGGTCGCCGCTGCACCCGCTGCACGTTCACCCGGCGGATCGCCGAACTCCTCGACGACGGCAACGGCCGCATCCGCCCTGAACTGGCGCCCCTGGCCGAGCTGCTGACCAGCATGGACAACCCGCTCACGGGGCTGGCCTGGGTCTCCTCCCGGCACGGCGTCCCCGCCCCGGCTGCGGACCTGCTGCGAGGTCTGGGCCGCGGCGACATCGAACTGAACCATGACGCGTTCCACCGCTTGCAACCATGGCGAGCTGCCGCCCACCTGCGGGAACTGCTCATGCAGTGCGGTGTCCTGCCCCCGATCGACAAGCAGATCCTGCTCTTCGAGAGATGGCTACTCGAGCACCTCGACACCATCACCGACACCGAACAGCGCCGGCTGCTGCGCCAATACGCCACCTGGCATCAACTACCCTGGCTGCGCCGCCGCGCCGAACGCGGGCCGATGAGCCGCAGCACCCGCGGCGAACTCGGACAGCAGATCCTGCGGGCTGGCGACTTCGTCGCCGGAGTCCAGAAGCAGGGGCTCACCCTCGCCCGACTCCGGCAGCACGACCTGGACCGCTGGATCGTCACCCATCCGCCGCGTCACCGGCAGCTCCTCAAACCGTTCCTGACCTGGGCCGCCCACGCCGGGCACATTCCACGGCTGCACACCGCCGCGCCCCGGCCCGGCCAGCAATCGCCGATCACACAGCACCGGCGCATCGGACTACTCCGCAAGCTGATCACCGACGACACCGGCGAGCTCCGCGCCCGCGTCGCTGCAATCCTGCTGCTGCTCTACGCCCAACCGCTCGGCCGCATCCTGGGCCTGACCATCGACGACATCGACACCACCGGCTCCGACGTCCTGCTCCGGTTGGGCGACCCGCCAACGCCGGTCCCCGAACCCGTCGCCGACCTGCTATTGGCGCTACGTGACCAGCGCACCAACATGCGCACCGCCACCAACCGCAACGCCCGCTGGCTGTTCCCCGGACGCCGCGCCGGTCAACCGTTGACTACCCGCACGATCGGCCCGCTCATCCGCGACCTCGGCGTCCCCACCATTCCCGGCCGCCTGGCCGCACTGCACCAACTCGTCCTCCAAGCCCCGGCACCGGTCATCGCCCAGGCCCTCGGCTTTCACTACACCACCACCCAGCGCCACCACGCCGCGGCCGGTGGAACCTGGAACCGCTACACCGGCCGAGACGGGTAACCGATCTCCGCGAGATCCTCCCCGAGATCGGCCACCACAAGATCGGGATTCAAGCGGCGAACCAGGTCGTCGGTCAGCGGGTGCAGAGCGAAGATCTCGCCGACCGCTTCCACATCGACGGCCGTCTCGTAGTAGTCCTCTGCGAAGCGCTGGTACGCCACCGGGCTGCCTTCGACGAGAACCTGGAACAGCCTGTCAGCCCCATCGGGATCATCACCCGCGGGAAAGACCAGCTCCCCGGCATGCCACCGGTCATCGCCCTGCTGCCGCCACAGGCACACCGTCGCTTCCAGCGTGCCGTCGAAGCTGAACGCCGGCTCAGCGACACAACCCGAGAAGACGTCCGGCACCGCGTCGACCAGCCCCGGCCACAGCTCATCGTCGTTGTTGGCAGGACTCATCGGCGACTCGTGGTCGAAGCCCCGGATGAACGCGCCAGCCGACGAGAACACGATCGACCACGCGTCACCCGACCCGTTTCGCATCGACGCCATCTGCTCGCCCGGCGCCCACCGGGAATCGAACGAGTAGTACCGCGACTCCCACTCCGGACTCATGATCGCGTCCGACATCGCCAACGCTTGACACCGCTGGCGAAGCACCGCGATGTCTGGCAGGGCACTCGCTACGTCATGAACCGTCACCGGCACATCTAACCTCGACGAGCCTCTCGCACTGCTCCGACCCCAGCAATCTCACCAAGAGTCACTCAGTCACGACCACCAGCCGGAAATACCAGACACTTTGATTACACGACCCTGCCAGTCGGGCGGGCCGGTGGCGAGGCAGCCCGGACCCATCGAGACCGGTGGCGACCTGGTCAAGGACTCACCCACCTACGCGGACGTCTATCAGGCGTCCATCAGCGGGAAGTCCGGCCCGCACAAGAAGTAACAAGCGCCGAGCATGCCCACGGACCCGCCGTCAGCAGGAGTCCCACTGACCATCGAAGTCGCGGCAGATCTGGGCCGAGGCGATGTTGTGGCCGCCGCGTGCGGTGCCGCTGCTGGTGGTGGTACGACCGGCACCGGTGACGGTGAGGACGCAGCTCACGTGACCACCGCCCTGGAGTTGTGCGCTGATCCGGTAGTACCGCACCGAGGCACTGACACCGCCGCGTGCGTTGAACGGCAACCTCGTCGCCTGCAGACCGCTGCCGCTCGGCCCGTAGGTGATGTCGATCCCGGCGAGTGCCGAGCCGGCGCATCGATACGTGACGCCATCGGGCCGGGGTGCCGGTGCCGTAGCGATCGGCGCAGGCGTTGCTGGCCCGGGGTTCGTCGCCCCGGCTGCTGCCGGCGACGACGGCGACGGCGACGGCGATGTGTCCGCAATCCGTGCGGACGAACCCTCCGGCAGGAGGATCCCCTGTGCGACGGCGACGACCAGAACGGAGACGAAGAGGACACCGCCGATGACGACGATCCCGGCGAGGGTCGGCCCACCGGACGAACGGGGGATCCGTGGCGGTGGCCGGCGGGCCGGTTCGGCGACGGCACCGCGGGCCGGGTCCGCGTCCCCGGCGGTCGCTGACGCTGGCATGGTCGGCGCCGCGGATTCCGGCACCACTGATGTCCGCTCCGGGGAGTCGTGCGGAGCGGGGCGGGTGGGCGGAGGCAGGGCCACCCACACGCTGCCGAGGGCGGCTGCGACAGCTACCGCGGCGGTGGCGAAGTCCGTTTCCTTGTCAGTCGGTAGGAACGGAACGAGCGGGGCGACAAGAGCGGCCAGCATGTACATCCCCATGGTCGACGCGGCGACCACCAGTGCACGAGCTGAACGAGACATGCGGCGCGTACCCCTCCTTCGGGGAAATCCCCCGTAGTGCTGTCCGGCCGGGCGCCCGTCGACCGTTCACCCTCCCGCCACGACGCCATCAGATCATCCGGGGGCGCTACCGAAGGTGCGACGCGACGGCTTCGGCCACCTGTTCCGGCGGCAGGGAGGCGTCGACGAACGTGGCGTCGGTCAGATCGGTGAAGGCCGCCAGTGCCCGGGCGACGTGGCGGTGTCGCCGGTGGCGGGCGTCGACGTCGAGATGGTCGGCGTCGACGCGGGCTGGTCACCGCCGGACCGGATCGCCTGGCCCGGATCGGACGACCGCCGCGACCTACCGGTCGCCCGGTGTCACCACGGCGTCGACCTCGACCTCCACCAACCACTGCGGATCGATGAACCGCGACACCTGCACGAAGGTGCACGCCGGTCGTACCTGGGCGAACCGCTCGCCGTGCGCGCGCGCCGCCTCCCGCCACCGGGAGACGTCCACCAGCATGATCCTGGTCCGGATCACGTCGGTGAGCGACGCACCGGCCTCGGCCAGCGCCCGCTCGGCGATGTCCAGGCAGCGCACGGTCTGGGCGTACACGTCTGTCGGAGCGGCGGTGGTGCCGTCGTCGGCGATCGGCGCGGTTCCGGCCACCGCCACGTACGGCCCGATCCGGACGGCCCGGGAGAAACCGATCTCCGGTTCCAGCGGTGAGCCCGAGCTCACCAGGCGGCGCGGGGAGGTCACGCACCAGAGCATGCCAGGGCGACCTCAGCGGCGCAGCGTCGTCGCCCGCCGCATGTGCGTCAGCTTCTCCGGGTTGCGAACCGCGTAGAGGCCGGTGACGAGGCCGCCGTCGACGTGTATCGCGACGACCGTGTCGATCTCCCCGTCGAGCCGGAAGACCAGCGCCGGGTGGCCGTTGACGTGGACCGGGGAGGTCGACCGGGCGGCGATCCTGGCCTGCCGGCTGACCAGCAGGCGGGCCACCCGACCGGCCCCCGAGACGGGCCGCGGCACGGCCTGTCGCAGGCCGCCGCCGTCGCCCAGGAACACCACGTCCGGCGCGAGGAGGTCGAGCAGGCCCTGCATGTCGCCGGTCTCGACCGCCCGCCGGAACGCGTCGAGCACGCCCCGGGTCTCCGCCGGTGACACCGCCGCGCGCGGCCGGCGGGCGGCGACGTGCGCCCGGGAGCGGTGGGCGATCTGACGGACTGCGGCCGGGCTCTTGTCGACAGCCTCGGCGATCTCGTCGTACCCCATTTCGAACACCTCGCGCAGCACGAACACCGCCCGCTCGGTCGGCCCGAGCGTCTCCAGGACCAGCAGCATCGCCATCGACACGCTCTCGGCGAGTTCGACGTCCTCGGCCACGTCGGGTGTGGTCAGCAACGGCTCGGGCAGCCACGAGCCGACGTAGGACTCCCGGCGTCGGCTGAGTGTGCGCAGCCGGGTGAGGGCCTGCCGGGTGGTGATCCGGACCAGGTAGGCGCGCGGGTCGCGGACCGTGTCGAACTCGACGTCGGCCCACCGCAGCCAGGTCTCCTGCAGGACATCCTCGGCGTCGGCGGCCGAGCCGAGCATCTCGTAGGCGACGGTGAAGAGAAGGTTGCGGTGGGCGACGAACGCCTCGGTGGCGGGGCCCGGCTCGCCGTCCTGGCTCATCTGCGGCTCCTGCTGGGTCGGTGTGGTCGGCACCAGTAGGCGCCGGATCCCCCGGGTGTGTGACAGCGCCGGACCGTGACGCGCGCCACCCGGTCGACGGTGTCACAGGCGGCCCCGGGCCGGCATCCCATGGACGAACGGTAAGCCCGGCCAACGTCAGGGAGAACAGCCATGAATCTCGCTCTGTGGATCGTCGCCGGTCTGCTCGCCACCGCCTACCTGATCGGCGGCAGCGCCAAGGTGGTCATCCCGAAGGAGAAGATCGTGTCCTTCGGGCGTTCGGCGCACTGGGACGGGGACTTCGGCGCCGGCACCGTGAAGGCCATCGGAGCCCTGGAGGTGCTGGGCGCGGTGGGGCTGATCCTGCCGGCCGTCCTCGACATCGCGCCGGTCCTGGTGCCGTTGGCCGCCCTCGGCCTGGTGACCGTGATGGCCGGTGCGACGATCGTCCGCCTGCGTCGGCGCGAGTACCTCTTCGCGGTGGTGGACCTGGTCTACCTCGCCCTGGCCGCCTTCGTGGCGTGGGGCCGCCTCGGCCCGGAGTCCTTCACCGGCTGAGCGGGCACCGGGTAATGCCCTGGCGGTGCGGGGTGGTCGCTGCCAGAGTCGGCGCATGCCTGCGATGAACGGCCGCGACGTGCGGCGCGCGATGACCGCGATGACCGGCGTGCTCGGGCCACACACCGACCGGGACTGGTCGGTGCCGGCCGGCGACCTCGACTGGAGCTGCTGGACCACCGCCGCGCACGTGGCACACGACCTGACCGCGTACGCCGGTCAGGTCGCCGGCCGGCCGACCGACGGCTACCTGCCGTACGACCTGGTGGTCTCCCCCACCGTCGGGCCCGGCGAGGTGCTGCGGGTGGCCGCCGCCGGCGCGGCGTTGCTGGCCACCGTGGTGGACGCGGCCGCGCCGACCGAGCGGGCCTGGCACTTCGGGCCGTGCGACCCGGGTGGTTTCGCGGCGATGGGGGTCGCCGAGACGGTGCTGCACACCTGGGACGTCACCCGGGGACTCGGCGTGCCGTGGACGCCGCCGGAGGACCTGTGCGCGGCGGTGCTGCGCAGGCTGTTCCCGGACGCCCCGGCCGGGCCGGCACCGCGGGTGCTGCTCTGGTCGACCGGCCGGGGCGAGCTGCCCGGCCGGCCCCGGCGTACGTCGTGGGTCTGGCGGGCCGCGGTCGACTGAGCGCGGGCCGGGACCCGCGGATTGGCCGCTGCCGGCCGGTGACGGTCGCCGTAGCGTCCGGGTGGCAAGCGGCGGAGAGCGGGGGGTGTCGTGGTCACGGTGGGTGCGGTGGTGGGAATCGGGCTGGTGGCGTTGGGGCTGGTGCTCACGCCGGGGCCGAACATGGTCTACCTGGTGTCCCGGTCGGTGACCCAGGGCCGGCGGGCCGGACTGGTGTCGCTGCTCGGGGTGGCGGCCGGGTTCCTGGTCTACCTGGTCGCCGCCGTGGCCGGGATCGCCACGGTGTTCGTGCTGGTGCCGGCGTTGTACACGGCGGTCAAGCTGGCCGGGGCGGCGTACCTCGGGTGGCTGGCCTGGCAGGCGCTGCGCCCCGGTGGCCGGTCGGCGTTCACCCCGGCGCCGCTGCCACCGGACCGTCCGCGCCGCCTGTTCACGATGGGCCTGGTGACCAACCTGCTCAACCCGAAGATCGCCATTTTGTACGTGTCGTTGCTGCCGCAGTTCGTCGACCCGGCACGCGGGCAGGTGGCGGTGCAGAGCCTGCTGCTCGGCCTCACCCAGATCGTGATCGCGCTGACGGTGAACGCGCTGATCGTGCTCACCGCCGGGTCGATGTCGACGTTCCTGGTCCGCCGGCCGGGCTGGGCACGGGCGCAGCGGTACCTGATGGGCGGCGTGCTGGGCGCGCTGGCGGTGCGGATCGCGGCCGACCGGTCGCGGGCGGCCGTGGCCTGACGGCGGGAAGAACCGGTCACCGACCGCCGGTTAGTTGATCTTCGGTTTCCCGGGTGGTCGGTGTGGGTTCGGCCAGGTAACGGTGCAGTGAGGTTTCGCGAATGCCGGTCTTGGTGGCGATGGTGCCCAGGCTGGCGCCCTGCGCCCTGAGCAGCCGGGCGTACTCGATCGGGTAGGCGAGCGCAGCCAGTTCGGCAGGCGGCGGTGCCGGGTAGCTCTCTCCGTTCAGGGTCGCCCCGTCGAACTCGGCGTCACCGTTGAACCTCGCCCCGTCGAACCTGATGCCGTTGTGGTACAGCAGGCTGAACGTCACGCCGTGGTGGAAGTCCACCCCGCCGAAATCGGCGTCACCGTGGAACGTGGCCTGGTCGAACCGGGTGCCGTGGTGGAAGTCCCCACCGGCGAACACGGCCCGGTGGTGGAAGGTGGCCCCGCTGAACCGGGCGCCGTTGAAGCAGGTCAGCTCGATGAACCAGGCTTCACCGCCGAACACCGCGCCGTCGAAGTCGGTGACGCCGTGGAAGGTCGTGTAGTCGAACACGGCGCTGTCGTGGAAGGTCGCTCCGCGGAAACTGGCGTCCCCCAGGGACATGACGTCACCGCTGATCGTCCCCCCGACGAACGCGGCGAAGGTGAAGTTCGCCGCACCGTGGAACGTCGCCTCCTGGAAACGGGCGCCACCGTGGAAGGTCGCCGAGGTGAAGTCGGCGTTGCGCAGGTGGCAGCCGGTGAAGTCGACGTTGACGAGGCTCGCCTCGGCAAGGTCTAGGACGACTGCCGGTCCCCAGTACGAGGGGTCGGGCGCGGCGTTCTGGGTGGTGGGGCGCAGATGGCGGGCGAGGATGCGTTGCGCGGCGAGGCGGACCTGGCGTTCTTCCCGCGGGTCCACGGCTGTCGGGTCGGGGCCGGTGGTGGCCGGGGCGGGGTCGGCCGGGGTGGACCTGGTCCCGGGCGGGGTGTAGGGCATCCGCAGGTAGGCGCAGATCACCTCGACGATGCTCGGCCGGTGGATCGGGTTGCCCTGGGCGAGGCGTTCCAGGGCGTACAGGCCGGCGAGGCGGACCGGGGCCTTGTCCGAGCCGAGCTGGTCGGCGGCCTGGAGGTACAGCTCGGTGACGCGCTTCTCCCCCGCGTCGTACTCGGTGGCCTGCTGGGTGCGCTCGGCCAACTGTTGCCGACGGAACGCCAGCAACAGCGCGAACGCGCCGGCCGCCGCCGCGCCGATGGTCAGGCCGGTCCGGATGGACTCCACCCGCAGCTGGGCCCGCTGGAGCCCGTCGCCGGACGTGGGCACGGAACGTTGCAGCCAGGCCACGGCGGCCCAGGTGACCACCGCCACCACGGCCACCCCGGCCGGGATCACCCACGACGGTAGGGGCCGCACCTGCCGATCCGGTGGCGTCGGCGCGGCGGACGCCGGATGGTCCGGAGTAGCCCGACGCCGCAGCAGCAGCCCCGTGGCCAGCGCCGCCAGGCTCACCGCCACCAGTGTCAGCACCGGCCCCGAGGAGGCCAGGGCCGTCCACCATGGTCGGGGAACCAGCGTCAACGCCACCACCACCAGGGCCAACCCGCCGGTAGCGGTCAGCGCGTCACTCCACCGTCTCGTCACACTGCGGAATCCTTCCATCACGCGGCAAGCGTCGTGTGGTCCGACGAGCCGGTGGCGACAGCTGTCCGGCCTCGCGCAGCACCGCGACGCCGCCGGCCGGCAGGTCGACCGCGTCGCGCACCGGCTCGCCGGTGCGCACCTCCCACCCGGCGGCCGGTACCCGTTGCGGCCGGTCGGTGTGGTTGAGCAGGAACAACCAGCTCCCGGTCGCGCCGACGCGGCGGACCGCCTCCACCCCGGGCGGCGCCGCCGGGCAGGTGGGCGCGACGCCGGCCCGCCGGGCCGCCCCGGTCAACAGCCGGGCGTACGTGTCGTCGTCCGGCCGGGTCGAGACGTACCAGCAGGTCGCCGCGCCCACGTCGCGGCGGGTGACCGCCGGCAGCCCGGCCAGGACCCCGTCGGCGTACGCGGACACCGTCTCCGCCCCGGCCAGGCGCACGGTCTCCGACCAGAGCGTCGCGGTCCCACCGCCGGTCAGCGCGGGCCGGTCGTCGCCAGCGAGCGGGTGGAACTCCTCCACCCGGACGCCGAGCAGGTCGCGGAACGCGCCGGGGTAGCCGCCGAGGCGGATCCGGGCGTGCTCGTCGGCCACGCCGCTGAGGTACGTCACCAGCAGGTGACCGCCGCCGTCGACGTGCCGGCGTACCCAGTCGGCGGTGGGGTCGTCGGCGAGGTAGACCGCCGGCAGGACGAGCAGCCGGTACCCGTCGGTCGGGTCGCCGGGGGCGAGCACGTCACAGGCGTACCCGTCGCGCCACAGCGCCCGGTGCGCGGCGGCGAGGTCGGCGGCGTGGTCGAGCCCGGTCGCGGGCAGGCCCGGGTGGCGCAGCGCCCACTCGCTGGCGGCGTCGCGGACCAGCGCGACCGAGGCGTCGACCGGACCGTCCACCTCGGCGAGCCGGTCCAGCAGGCCGCCGAGGGCGACGGCCTCGCGGAACACCCGGCTGTCCGGACCGGCGTGCGGGACCAGGGCGGAGTGGAAGCGTTCCGCGCCGCCGGCCGGGGCGCGCCACTGGAAGAACAGGACGCCGCGCGCGCCGCGGGCGACGTGGGCGAGGCTGTGCCGGAGCAGCCTGCCTGGTTCCTTGGTGTGCATCCGGCCGTCGACGTGCAGCTGGTGGGGCGCGGTCTCCATCAGCAGCCACGGCGTGCCGGGCCGACCGCCGCCGTGCCGGGCCCAGCCCCGGGCCAGGTCGGCGGCGAGCGCGGTCTGTTCCTCCGCTCCGCCGTCGGCGGCGGACGGGTAGTGGTCGACGGCCACCACGTCGACCTCGCGCGCCCAGCGGGCGTGGTCGACCGGCACCCACTCGCCGAGGACGTAGTTGGTGGTGACCGGCACCGTCGGGTTGGCGGCGCGCAGCAGGTCGCGCTGCTCGGTGTACGCGGCGAGCAGGGTGTCCGACCAGAAGCGGCGGAAGTCGAGCAGGTGGGTGGGATTGGCAAGGTACTGGGTGGCGCGCGGGGTGTCGATCTGCGCCCAGTCGGTGTAGTGCTGGCCCCAGAAGCTGGTGGTCCAGGCGTCGTTGAGGGCGTCCAGGGTGCCGTGTCGCGCGGCGAGCCAGCGGCGGAACGCGGCGGCGGCGTGCGCGCAGTGGCAGGTGGTGCCGTACTCGTTGTGCACGTGCCACAGGGCGACGGCCGGGTGGTGGGCGTACCGGTCGGCGAGGGCACCGGCGATGCGGCGGGCGGCGGCACGGTAGGCGGGCGCGGCGGCGCAGTAGGTGTCCCGGCTGCCGTGGTGCAGGCGGACACCGTCGGCGGTGACCGGCAGCGCGTCGGGGTGGGCCAGCGAGAACCACGGTGGTGGGGACGCGGTCGGGGTGGCCAGGGCGACCCGGATGCCGCCGTCGTGCAGCAGGTCGAGCACCCGGTCCAGCCAGTCGAAGGTGAACCGGCCGGGTGCGGGTTGCAGTCGGGACCAGGCGAAGACGCCGACGGTGACCAGGTTGACCCGGGCCCGCCGCATCAGGGCGACGTCCTGCGCCCACACCTCGGCGGGCCACTGCTCCGGGTTGTAGTCACCGCCATAGGCCAGCCATGGCGCGTTCCACATCGATGCCTACCTAACTTTGTTGGATATCCGACCAAACTAGGAAGACGCGAAGACCGATGTCAACGCCCTCGGTCGACGACGTCATTGATACTTTTCGTTGACACTTAGTTGGGAAATTGAAGAAACTGTAGGTGCCACCGGAATCCTGCCGAGGAGATCCCCCATGCCCTACCGCCCGCCGCTGGTGCCGTACGAGACCTTCGTGGCCGACCCGCCCGACCTGCCGGTGCGCGAGCCCGGCGAGGACGGTGCCGCGCTCGTCGGCCGGGCCGAACTGGTCACCACCGACGCGCACGGGATCGCCGTCAAGGCCACCCTGTCCGACGGGTCGAGCACGGTGGTCCGGGTGGACGCCGCCGGCGACGGCGTGATCCGGGTCCGCCTCGCCGACGACCCGCAGGCCCGCAGCCGCTCGGCCCGCGTCCTGCCGCTGGTGCACCCCGGCACCCACCCGGCCACCGTGACCGTCGAGGACACCCACGTACGCGTCGATGCCGGGGCGCTGGTCGCCGAGATCCGGCTCGACCCGTGGCACCTGGAGTTCCGCACCCCCGACGGGCGGCTGCTGCTGGCCCAGGACCGGGGCACCCGGGACATCAGCGGGCGGCGAAGGACCCTGCCGTTCGGCCGGTCCACCGTCGACGGCACACCGGTGGCCTGGCACGAGAGCTTCGTGGCCCCCGGCGACGAGAGGTTCGTCGGCTTCGGCGAGAAGTTCACCTCCCTGGACAAGCGGGGCCAACGGGCTCTGATGTGGAACTTCGACGCCTTCGGCGGGGAGTCCGACCGGTCGCACAAGAACGTGCCGTTCTACCTGTCCAACCGCGGCTACGGGGTGCTGGTCGACAGCGGGCTACCGGTGCAGTTCGACGTCTGCCAGTCCACCCACAGCAGCGTGCAGATCCTGGTCCCCGACGAGCTGCTCGACTACTACGTGCTCGCCGGCCCCACCCCGGCGCGGGTGCTCGACCGCTTCGACGCGCTCACCGGCCGGCCGTACCTGCCGCCACGCTGGGCGTTCGGGGCCTGGATCTCCTCCGGCTTCTTCCCCGACTCCCAGCAGCGGGTGCTGGAACGGGCCCGGACCATCCGCGACCGGGACATCCCCTGCGACGTGCTGCACCTGGACTGCTACTGGCAGGTCGCCGGCCGTTGGTCGGAACTGCGCTGGGACCGCGACGCGTTCCCCGACCCGGACGCGATGCTGCGCACCCTCGCCGAGCAGGGCTTCCGGGTCTGCCTGTGGATGAACCCGTACCTGATGACCGACAGCCCGCTGTACGCCGAGGCCGCCGAGGCCGGCTACTTCCTGCGCCGCCCCGACGGCGGCACGTACGTCGCCGACGTGTGGCACGGCAGCTACCCGCCCTGCGCCATCGTGGACCTCACCAACCCGGCGGCGGTGCGGTGGTTCACCGGGTTGCTGCGCCCGCTGCTCGCCCAGGGCGTCGCGGTGTTCAAGACCGACTTCGCCGAGGGGGTGCCGGCCGACGCGGTGGCCCACAACGGGATGACCGGCGTGGACCTGCACAACGTGTACGCGCTGCTGTTCAACGATGTGGTGGCCGCGGTCACCGAGGAGGTCGCCGGGCACCGGACGGTGTGGGCGCGCTCGTCGTACCTGGGCGGGCAGCGGCACAGCGTGCAGTGGAGCGGCGACGTCAACGCCACCTGGCCGGGGCTGGCCTCCACGCTGCGCGGCGGGCTGTCGCACGGGCTGTCCGGGGTGCCGTTCTGGAGCCACGACACCGGCGGCTTCCACGGCACCCCGGATCCGGAGCTGTACGTACGCTGGTCGCAGTTCGGGGCCCTGTCCCCGCTGGTCCGGTTGCACGGCACCACCAGCCGGCTGCCGTGGGACTTCCCGGCCGACGCGGAACGGCACGCGGTGCACGCGCTGCGGCTGCGCTACCGGCTGATGCCGTACCTCTGGTCGGCGGCGGTCCGGGCGGCCCGCACCGGCACGCCGGTGATGCGGGCGCTGCTGGTCGACACCCCGGACGACCCGACGGCCTGGACCACCGACCTGCAGTACCGCCTCGGCACCGACCTGCTGGTCGCGCCGATCCTCGACCCGTCCGGTGAGCGTGACGTCTACCTGCCGGTCGGCGACGACTGGATCGACGCCACCACCGGCGAGCGGCACACCGGCGGGCGGCACCTGCGGGTCCGCGTGCCGCTGTCCCGGATCCCGCTGTACGTGCGCCGGGGCACGCTGCTGCCCCTGCTGGTCGATTCGTCCGGCACGGTCGGCGAGGGGCCGTTCGGGGAGGTCACCCTGCTCTGCTGGGGGGCGACCGACGGGCGGACGGTGGTGCACGACATCGACGGCGACACCGAGATCGAGGCTGTCCGCGACGGTGCCGAGTTGCGGGTACGGACGCGAGGGCCGCTGCAGGTGGGGCAGCTGGTCCTCGTCGGGGTCGGCGACGCCG
This sequence comes from Micromonospora endolithica, assembly GCF_003626595.1. Taxonomy (GTDB): domain Bacteria; phylum Actinomycetota; class Actinomycetes; order Mycobacteriales; family Micromonosporaceae; genus Micromonospora; species Micromonospora endolithica. Next base: position 107,504 of record NZ_RBAK01000011.1, read on the forward strand.
ACCCACCGGCCCGGTTGCTGCTCAACGGTGGGGCGGTGACCGTTCGGTCCGCGCCCGGGATGTTTCCCGAGGCGGACTGACCGCCGGGTGCGACGTCCGTACCGGGCGGGGCGGGCGTCGCACCCGGCGGGCTGGGCCCCGGCAGCCGTGCGGGGTCAGCCCTTGATCGCCCCGGTGATCACACCCTTGGTGAAGTGCCGCTGCACGAACGGGTAGACGATCAGCGCGGGCACGACGGTCACCACCACCACCGCCATCTTGACCGCGAGCGTCGGCGGGTACGCGGTGACGCCGGGCAGGTTGACCGGGGTGCCGGAGACGTTGGGCGACTGCCCGGCCAGGATGTAGCTCTGCAGGACCCGCTGGATCGGGAACTTGTCGTTGGAGTCGATGTAGAGCAGCGCGTTGAAGTACACGTTCCAGTAGCCCACCGCGTAGAACAGGCCGACCACCGCCACCACCGCCTTGGACAGCGGCAGCACGACGCGGGTGAGGATGCGCAGCTCGCCGGCGCCGTCGATGCGGGCACTGTCGATCAGCTCGCCCGGCACATTCATGAAGAACGCCCGGATCACCACCAGGTTGAACACGCTGATCGCGCTGGGCAGGATCAGCGACCAGATGCTGTCCTTGAGCCCGAGGCCGGTGACCACCAGGTAGCTGGGCACCAGACCGGGGAAGATCAGGAACGTCAGCAGGAAGAAGAACAGCAGGCCACGGTGCGCCACCGAACCCGGCCGGGACAGCCCGTACGCGGCGAGCACGGTCAGGGTCAGGCTGACCCCGGTGCCGAGGACGGTCACCACGGTGCTGATCCACACCGCGCGGCTGACCTCGCCCCCGCTGAAGATCGTCAGGTAGGCCGACGGGTCGATCTCCCGGGGGACCAGCACCATGCCGCCGACCTCGTCGATGGTGCGGCGGGAGGCGAAGCTGGTCACCAGCACCGTCCACAGCGGCACGAGCACCGCCAGGACCAGCAGGGTCAGCACCGTTCCCTTGCCGAACAACCCGAGCGGGGTCGGCGGCTCCTCCCACACCGGGCGGCGGGAGCGGCGCCGGCCGCGCGGGGGCGGACCGGCCGACGGTACGGGCAGCGGCGTGGCGCCGCCGAGCTGCGTGGTCATGATCGGGAATACACCCCCTGCTCGCCGAGGCGGTGCGCGACGTGGTTGGCGGTCAGGATGAGGGCCAACCCGATCAGCGCCTTGAACAGGCCGGCGGCCGCCCCGAGCCCCCACTGCTGGGTGACCACGGCCTGGTGGTAGACGAACGTGTCGAGCACCTCGGCGGCCTGCCGGCCCACCGCGTCGCGCTGGAGGATGAACTGCTCGAAGCCCACCGACAGCGCGTCGCCGAGCCGCATGATGAGCAGCAGCACGATCACCGGACGCAGGCCGGGCAGGGTGATGTGCCACAGCCGCCGCCAGCGCCCGGCCCCGTCGGCGGCCGCCGCCTCGTACAGGTTCTGGTCGATCGCCGACAGCGCGGCCAGGAACACGATGGTGCCCCAGCCCAGGTCCTTCCAGACCGCCTCGGCGGTGACCAGCACGATGAACGTGTCCGGGTTGGTCATGATGTCGACCGGTTGCAGGCCGGCGTGGCGCATCTCCTGCGCCAGCAGGCCGGCCCCGCCCAGGGTTTGCACGAAGAACGTCACCACCAGCACCCAGCTGAAGAAGTGCGGCAGGTAGACCACGCTCTGCACGAAGCCGCGCACCCAGCCGGAGACGACGCTGTTGAGCAGCACGGCCAGCAGGATCGGCAGCGGGAAGAAGAACACCAGTTGGAACGCGGTGATGGTCAGCGTGTTGCGTACCGCGTCCCAGAACAGCGGGTCGCGGAACAGCGCCTCGAAGTTGCCGAAGCCGATCCACTCGCTGCCCAGGAACGCGTCCAGCGGGTCGTCGCCGACGAACGGGTTGTAGTCCTGGAAGGCGATGACGTTGCCCAACGTGGGCAGGTAGTGGAACACCAGCAGCAGTGCGGCGGCCGGGGCCGTCATCGCCAGCAACGGCCAGTCGCGGCGCAGCCGGGCCCGCAGGGATCGGCGGCCCCCGCGGGCCGGCGTACGCGGGGGCACGGCGGCCCGCCGGACCGCCGGCGCGGTCGACGCGCCGGCGGTGTCGGTGGTGCCCGGTGCGCTCATCGGCCGTTGTCGGCGAGCGCCTTCTCGTGGAACGCGCGCCCCTCCTCGCCGCCGGTGGCGAGGAACTCCTTGCGGACCTGGTCGAGGTCGCCGAGCGGGCGGCGCCCGCGCAGGATGTCCCGGATCTTGTCCTCGGTCGGTTGGATGATCTTCGACCAGTTCGCCGGCAGCTCCAGCTTGATCCCGGCGAACAGGTCCTTCTCCATCAGGGCGAGGTGCTTCTGGTAGTAGCCGATGTAGTCCTGCACGTAGTTCGGGGTGTCGCCGCTGCGCACCTTGACCGGCACCCGGCCGCCGATGTGGGTGTACTGCGCGCCCATCTCCTTGCGGCCCAGCTCGGTGGGGGTCGGGCTGCCGTCCGGGCCGCGGGTGAAGTGCTGGCCCTCGACGCCGTACTCACGCAGCTCGAACTCGCGGCTGCCGAACGGCGCGGCGCACCAGTCGAGCACCCGCAGCAGCTCGTCGACGCGCTCGTCGGGCAGGTCCTTCTTGACGAAGGTGTAGAAGACCGGCTTCTCGCTGCCCCAGATCACCGGCGTCGCGCCGGGCGCGCCGAAGACCGGCAGCGGTTGCATGTCGAAGCTGGGCAGCTCCTTGACCCGCTCGCTCTGCATGCCCTGCCACGCGCCGAGGCCGTCCTGGTACATCAGGATCTTGCCGGCCTTGAACAGTTGTTTCTCGTCGGCGCCCTTGCTGACCACGGTGTCCGGGTGCACCAGCCCTTCGGCGAACAACCGGGCGGTGAACTCCAGCGCGGCGGCGAAGGCCGGGTTCTCGAACTTGTGCTCCAGGCCGCCGTCGGGCTTCTTGCGCCAGTACTGCTGGCAGCCGTAGAACTGCTGGACCATGTCGAAGACGCTGCCGAAGGCCCAGACCCCCTTGGCCGGGTCGGTGAGCTGCTTGGCGTGATGGTGCAGTTCCTCCGGCGAGGTGGGCGCGGCCAGGCCGGCCCGGGCGAAGAGGTCCTTGCGGTGGAACAGGGCCCACCCGAACGGCCCGTCGGTGGGGAACGGCACCGCGTGGAGCCGTCCGCCCCAGACCGAGTACTCCCAGGCACCGGTGGGCAGCGACGCGAGGTACGGGTACCGGGCGGCGGCGTCGCCCTTGAGCTGGTCGGTGAGGTCGGTGAACAGCGCCTTGACCGCGTCGGAGAACCGGGCGACCTTGTCCACCTCCCAGTTCGGCACGCAGAGCAGGTCCGGCACGTCCCGGGCACCGAGCATGGCGTTGAGCTTGTCGGCGTACAGGTTGCCGTCCTGGAGGCTGGGGTCGACCTCGACGCCGAGCTTGGCGTTGACCGCGGCGAGGTAGGCGTTGCGGCCGGCCGGCGGCGGGGTGGGTCCCCACCAGGGACTCATGGTGCGGATCGGCGCCCCGCCGCGGCCCGGCTGCTCGGTCACCGCGTCGACCAGCTGCCGCGGGTAGGTGAGGTAGCCGTCGGGGATCGGGCCCTCCCCGACGATGTCCGGCTTGAGCACCTCGGCGGGCTGGTAGGTGGGCAGCACGGACCGGATCGCGTCGGCGCCGGTGGCGCTGCCCTTGCTGCCGGCCTCCTTGCTGCACGCGGTCAGTCCGGTGCCGCCCAGGGTCGCGGCGGCGCCCAGGCCGGCGAGGCGCAGCACGGTCCGGCGGTCGGTGGATGCGCCCGGCAGGGACGGCTTCACGGCGCACTCCCTTCGTGGTGGGTATCGGGTTTGCCGGGCGTCCCGCCTCGGCTAGAGTTAGTTGGGGTTCTAGCCGAATAAACTAATCGACGGGCATGCGTCCCCACAAGACAGGCGTGCCGGCGGCGCGCACCGCCGGAACGCGGTACGCGATGATGGACGCGCCACCGTCGGGACCCCCGCACCGCCGGCGCAGGGAGCGAACAGATCGTGATCAGCATCGACGCCGAACCGCAGCCGAGCGACCTCGGCGACGTACGGGTCGCCAACCGGGCCGTGGTGCTACGCCACGTCCGCCTGCACGCGCCCTGTTCCCGGGCCGACATCGCCGCGCACACCGGCCTGAACAAGGCCACCGTGTCCAGCCTGGTCACCGAGCTGATCGACCGCCGGCTGCTGCGCGAGACCGGGCTGACCGAGAACCGGATCGGCCGGCCGGCCACCATGCTCGTGCTCGACGGGTCCCGCTACGCGTCCCTCGGCGCCCAGATCGAGGCCGACGAACTGGTGGTGGTCGCCGTCGACCCCGCCGGGAGCCGGCTGCTCACCTGGCGGCGGGCCGCCACCGCCGGCGCACCCGGGGACACCGTCCGGGCCCTCGCGGCCCTGGCCCGGCGCGCGGTCGGGCGGCTCACCGCGCAGGACCGTACCGTCCTCGGGCTCACCGTCGCGGTGCCCGGACTCGTCGACGCCGCCGGCGCGGTGCCGCTGGCCGGCGCCCTCGGCTGGCGCGACGTGCCGCTCGCGGCGGACCTGCGCGCCGCGCTGCGCGACCCCGGAATCGCCGTCGGAGTGGACAGCGCCGCCCACCTCGCCGTGCTGGCCGAACAGCGCTACGGCGGGCACGCCGGCACCACCGACCTGGTGCACCTCACCGGCGGCGTCGCGGTCGCCGCCGGGGTGATCGCCGGCGGCCGGTTGCTGCGTGGCAGCCGGGGGTTCGCCGGCGCCATCGGCCATCTCGGCCTGGACGAGTCCGGGCCGCCGTGCGAGTGCGGGCGGCGCGGATGCCTCACCGCCCTGACCGGGCTGCCCGCCGTGATCCGCCGGCTGCTGCCGGACGTCGACGCCGACGGTCCGCCGACCGACCTGCTGCCCGACCTGGAACGCCTGCACGTGCTGGCCCGCACCGGCGACGCCGGCGTGCACGCCGGCCTGGCCGACGTCGGCCGCGATCTCGGCCGGGGGATCGCCGTGCTGGCGAACCTGCTCAACCCCGAGGCCGTCGTGCTGGGCGGTCACTTCGCGACGCTGGCCCCCTGGCTGTTGCCGGCGGCCCGATCGGAGCTGGCCGCCCGGACCTACGCCCCGGGTGCCGGCGGCTGCCGGGTCGACGCGTCCACCCTGGACCGCATCGCACCGGCCCTGGGCGGCGCCACCGCCGCCCTGTCCACCGTCGAATCCGGCCGGCTGCCCGCCGGCTGAACGGCGCACCGGGCGAACGGCGACCGGCGGTCCCGGCCCGGGGCCTTGACCGGGGCGGGTCGCGGTGCCAACCTCGAACGAGCCGTCCCGTCCGGGCAACCGGGGCGGCCATTCTTCGCACGGTTGTCGAAACGCTTCGCCAGCGTCCGGGCCGACACCGCGCCACCCCACCATGCGATCCCACTCACCTTCCGGTCCGCTCGTCGAAGCGCTTCGACGGCGCCGGTCGGCGAGTCACGGAAGGCGACCACCATGACCGACAGCGTTGCCCCGCCCCGGGCCCGCCTCGACGACCTGCTACGCCAGCTCACCCTGCCGGAGAAGATCGGCCTGCTGCACCAGTGGCAGGCCGCCGTGCCCCGGCTCGGCCTGCCCCCGTTCCGGACCGGCACCGAGGCGCTGCACGGCGTCGCCTGGCTCGGCCCGGCCACCGTCTTCCCGCAGGCGCTGGGCCTGGCCAGCACCTGGAACCCCGATCTCGTCGAGGCGGTGGGCGCCGCCGTCGGCGTGGAGGTCCGCGCCAAGCACGAGGCCGACCCGACCGTCGGGCTCAACGTGTGGGCCCCGGTGGTCAACCCGCTGCGCGATCCCCGGTGGGGACGCAACGAGGAGGGCTGGTCGGAGGACACCGGACTGACCGCGCGGCTGGCCACCGCGTACGCCCACGGCCTGCGCGGTGACCACCCGAGCCGGCTGCGCACCGCGCCGACGCTCAAGCACTTCCTCGGCTACAACAACGAGACCGACCGCGCCATCACCTCCAGCGACCTGCCGCCCCGGGTGCTGCACGAGTACGAACTACCCGCCTTCCGCGCCCCGCTCGCCGCCGGCGCGGCGGTGGCCGTGATGGCCTCTTACAACCTGGTCAACGGGGTGCCGGCGCACCTGAGCCCGCTGCTGGCCGGCGAACTGCGCCGCTGGTCGCCGGACGTGCTGGTGGTCGGCGACGCCCTCGCGGTCGGCAACATCGCCGGGGTGCAGGCGTACCTGCCCGACCACGTCGCCGGCTTCGCCGCCGCCCTGCGCGCCGGCATCGACAGCTTCACCGAGGACGACGCCGACAGCGGTCCCACCGTCGCCCGGATCAGCGAGGCCCTGGACCGGGGGCTGATCGACGTCGCCGACGTCGACGCGGCGGTCCGCCGGATCCTCGGCGTCCGGCTGCGCCTGGGTGACCTGGACCCGCCGGGGGCCGACCCGTTCGCCGGGGTCTCCCCCGACGTGGTCGACTGCCCCGCCCACCGCGAGCTGGCCCGGGAGGCCGCCCGGCAGTCGGTGGTGCTGCTGCGCAACGACGCCCTGCTCCCCCTCGACGAGACGGTGCGGGTGGCGGTGCTCGGCCCGCTGGCCGACACCGTGCACACCGACTGGTACAGCGGCACCCTGCCGTACGCGGTGACCCTGCACGCGGCGCTGGCCGGGCGGCTGCCGGCGGTCACCGGCCACCCCGGCGTCGACCGGATCGCGCTGCGTGTCGGTGACCGTGCGGTGGGGTGCCCGGCCACCGCCGACGGCGGAGTGCTCACCCTCGGCGACGAGCCGGCCGCCTTCGACGTGTTCGACTGGGGCCGCGACACGGTGGCGCTGCGGGCCGCCGGCAACGGCCGGCACATCGGCGCCACCGACGACGGCGCGCTGGTCAACGACCGTCCCGGACCGGGCGGCTGGGTGGTCCGGGAGACGTTCCGCTTCCACCACCGGGCAGACGGGACGGTCCTGCTGCACCACCTGGCCACCGACCGGTACGTCACCGTCGACGACGACGGCCGGCTGCGCGTCGACGGTGACGGCCCCGGCTCGGCCACCGCCTTCGAGGTGGACCTGATCGTCGACGGGCCGGCCGCGGCCGCCGCGCTGGCCGCCGACGCGGACGTGGCGGTGGTGGCACTGGGCAACCACCCGATGGTCAACGGGCGGGAGACCGAGGACCGCGTCGACCTGGAACTGCCGCGCGGCCAGGAGGAGCTGCTGCGGGCGGTGCGCGCCGCCAATCCCCGTACCGTGCTGGTGCTCACCAGCGGCTACCCGTACGGCCTCGGGTGGGCGCAGGAACACCTGCCGGCGCTGCTGTGGTCGGCGCACGGCGGCCAGGAGCACGGCACCGCGCTGACCGACGTGCTGCTCGGCGACGCCGACCCCGCCGGGCGGCTCACCCAGACCTGGCACGCCGACGCCGGTGAGCTGCCCGACCTGCTCGACTACGACGTGATCGGCGCGGACGCCACCTACCTCTACCACCGGGGCGAACCGTTGTACCCGTTCGGCCATGGCCTGAGCTACACCGAGTTCACCTACTCCGAGCTGCGGTGCGGCACGGACCTCGCCGCCCTCGGCGAGGAGGTGCCGGTGCAGGTCGAGGTGACCAACACCGGTGCCCGCCCCGGCGTCGAGGTCGTGCAGCTCTACACCCGGCAGCGGCGCTCGCGGGTCAAGCAACCGCTGCGCCACCTGCGCGACTTCGTCCGGATCACCCTGGATCCCGGGCAGCGGCGCACGGTCACGCTGCGGCTGCGTACCGACGACCTGGCCTGGTGGGACGAGACCCGGGGTGGCCTCGTCGTCGAGGACGCCACGCACACCCTGATGGTGGGCCGGTCCGCGCGCGACGTCCGGCTGCTCGGCGCGCTGCGGGTACGCGGCGGACCGGTCGACGCGGTCCCCACCGCCACCCCGCACGACGCGGGCCGGCGGCGATGACGGCCGGCACGCCACGGCTCTCCGGCCAGCCGACCATCGTGGACGTGGCCCGGCACGCCGGGGTGGCGGTCAGCACCGTGTCGTACGTGCTCAGCGGCAAACGCACGATCTCCGCCGGAACCCGGGACCGGGTGCTCTCCAGCATCCGTCTGCTCGGCTACCACCCGCACGCCGGTGCCCGGGCCCTGGCCAGCCGGCGGGCGAACGTGGTCGCCCTGGTGCTGCCGCTGCGCAGCGGCATCCAGGTACCGGTGGTGATGCAGTTCGCCACCGCCGTGGTGACCTCGGCCCGCCGGCACGACCACGACGTGCTGCTGCTCACCTCCGACGAGGGACCGGCCGGGCTGCGACGCATCGCCGCCGGGGCGCTTGTCGACGGCATCCTGTTGATGGACGTGGAGCTGGACGACGCCCGGGTGCCGCTGCTGCGGGAGCTGGGCCGCCCCAGCGTGCTGATCGGCCTGCCCGCCGACACCACCGGGCTGACCTGCGTGGACCTGGACTTCGACCGGGCCGGTGACGTCTGCGTCGATCACCTCGCCCGGCTGGGACACCGGCGGATCGGCCTGCTCGGCGCGCCCGCCGCGGTCTACCGGCGGGGCACCGGCTTCGCCCACCGCACCCTGTCCGGGGTGACCCGGGGGGCGTCCCGGCACGGCGTGGACGTGGTGAGCACGCCCTGCGAGGAGAGCGCCACCGACGTGCGGCGTACGGTGGCGGACCTGCTGGCGCGGGGCGTGACCGGGCTGGTGGTGCAGAACGAGTCGGCGGTCGGCCCGGCCCTGGCCGCGCTGGCCGAGCTGGGCCGGCGGGTTCCCGACGATGTGTCGGTGGTGGCGATCTGCCCGGACCCGTTCGCCGCCCAGGCCAGCCCGATGCTGACCTCGGTGCCGGTGCCGGCCGAGGAGATCGGCCGGCAGGCGGTGACGCTGCTGATGGCCAAGCTGGCCGGCGAGCCGGTGCCGGAGACCACGCTGCTCCCACCCCGGTTGACCGTGCGGGACAGCACCGCCGCCCCGGGCGGTGCGCCCCGGTGACCCCGCCCCCGTCGGCCCACCGCCTCGTCGACACCGCCCCGGCCACCTGCTGGCAGGACGCGTTCCTCGCCGGCAACGGCGAGTACGGGATCATGGTGTCCGGCGCGGCGTACGCGGAGCGGATCGTCTGCAACCACCACCGGTACGTGCTGCCCAACGGCACCCGGCACGCCCGCCCGCCGGAGCTGGCCGCGCTGCTGCCCCGGATCCGGGAGCTGATCCTCACCGGCCGGCAGGCCGAGGCGGGCGTGCTGCTGGCCGGTGCCGGGCCGCTGCGCTGGACCCAGTCGTACCATCCGGGGTTCGCCCTGACCGTCGACGCCGAGGATCGGCAGGTGCACGACTACCGGCGGGTGACCGAATTCGGCACCGGAGAGGTCACCGTTCAGTGGTCCGGCGGGCGGCGACGGTCGTTCGTGTCCCGCACCGACCGGCTCGTGGTGACCGAGGTGGCGATGGGGCCGTGCACCGTCGGCGCGACCGGTGACCTGCCGGGCCGGCCGGACGGGGTGCGCTACGCGAGCGTCGCGTACCGGCGGGGTGGGCTGGTGTTCCTGCGGATCCGGGGCCGCTACCCCGACGCCGGCGGCGCGTACGGCTTCGAGGGGCTGACCCTGGTGCGCGGCGACGCCGAACCGGACGGCGACCGGGTGCGGGTGCGTGGGCCGGCGCTGCTGACCACGGTGCTGCACCGGGTGGACACCCCGGCCTGGCGGACCCGGGAGGGCGAGCGGCGACTGACCGCCGCGCCGGGCGACTACGACACGCTGCTGGCCCGGCACCTGCCCCGGCACACCGAGCCGTACCGGCGGGTGAGCCTGGACCTGGGCGTGCCCGACGCCGATCGGGAGCTGCCGGTCGGCGCGCTGCTCGACCGGCAGGCGGCCAGCCCGGACCGGCTCGACCCGGCACTGCTGGAGCGCCTGTTCCACGCCGGCCGGTACCTGCTGCTCAGCGCCTCCGGGGTGCTGCCGCCCCGGTTGACCGGGCTGTGGCTGGGCTCCTGGGACGCCGCCTGGGCGGGTGACTTCACCACCGACGCGAACCTCAATCTCCAGCTCGCCGGGGCGAACCTCGGCGCGTTGCCGGAGGTCACCGCCGCACACGCCCGGCTGGTCGGCGACCAGGTCGACGACTGGCGGCGCAACGCCCGGGCGGTCTACGGCGTGGCCGGGCTGCTCGCGCCCAGCCGCACCGACGGCGAACACGGCCACCTGTTCCACCTGCACCCGAAGTGGCCGTTCGCCGCGTGGCTGCCGGGGGCGCACTGGCTGCTGTTCCCCCTGTACGAGCACCACCGGGTGACCGGGGAACCGCTCGGCCCGGTGGCCGGCTGGCTGGTCGAGGTGGCGGAGTTCTTCGCCGGCATCCTCACCGTGACCGGCGACGACGGGCGGCTGGTGATCGTGCCGTCGTACTCGGCGGAGACCGGCCCGTTGGACCACGACAACCGGCCGCAGCCGGCGGCGGTGAACGCGACGATGGACATCGCCGCCGCCCGGCACGCCTTCCGGGTGGCCGCCGAGCTGACCGGCGAGGATCGGTGGACGGCCCTGGCCGCGCGGCTGCCCGACTACCTCGTCGACGGGCGCGGGGCCCTGACCGAGTGGGCGTGGCCGGGCTACCGCGCCGACGACGACCACCGGCACGTCAGCCACCTGTACCCGGTGTGGCCACTGGGCGAGATCGACCCGGACGACACGCCCGCCCTGGCCGCGGCCGCGCACCGGGCGTTGACGGTGCGCGGCGACGAGGACCGCTCGGCGCACGGCGGCCTGCACCGGGCCCTGGCCGCGGCGCGGCTGCGCGACGCGGACCTGGTGGCGGCGAACCTGCGCAGGATCGTGGGGGCGGACATGTTCTTCCGGTCGCTGATGAGCGCGCACAACCCGGGGCGGGTCACCTACAACGCGGACGCCGCGCACACCCTGCCGGCGGTGCTGATCGAGGCGCTCGTGCACGCCCGCGGCGACGTGGTGCGGCTGCTGCCGGCACTACCGCCGGACCTGCGGCGCGGAGTGCTGCGCGGGGTACGGCTGCCCGGCCGGCTCACCGTGACCGAGCTGGCGTGGGGCGACGGCCGGGTACGCGTCGTGCTGACCAGTGCGGTCGACCGGCGGGTCCGGGTGACGGTGGCCGACCGGTGGCACCCGGTCGAGCTGGCCGCCGGGGCGCCGGCGGACCTGACCCTCGCCTGGCGTCCGGCCGGCCCCTGACCGGCTCGGCGGCGATGCTGGCGCTCAGGTCGTCCGGGACCGCCACCACCGCTGCCACCAGCCGCGCCGCCACCGTCCGGCGGACGGGGTCGGTGCCACCGGGGGTACCGGCGGCCGGTCCACCGGGGCGGCGCGCCGGCGGTCCTCCCGCCAGCGGCGTACGGTGTCGTCGGCGTTGACCGGCCGCACCACCACCCGGGGCCCGGACGGGTTGCGCAGCCAGGAGATGATCTCCGTGTTCAGGACCGCGACGAAGGCGCGCACCGACTCCTCGGTGGGCAGGTCCCGCACCTCGGCGGGCACCTGCTCGATCTTTCGCCGCAACAGCAGCGGGGTGGGCAGCAGCAGGTCGCTGGGCAGGGACTCGCGCTCCAGGAAACTCTTGATCCACCACGCCTCGTCGTAGGGCAGGTTCCGGCCGGGGATCGGCTTGCCCATGCCGGGCAGGTTGTCGAACTCGCCGCGCTCCTGGGCGCCGCGGATCTGCGCCTCGACCGTCGCTTCCCAGCTGTCCATGTCCCCGCCACCTCCCGGGCCACCGTAACGCGGGCGGCCGGGGCGGGGCCGCCGGGAGAATTCAGCGCAGCGGGCGTACCTGGCATTCCCGGCGTCAGCCTGCCGGGCGGGCCCGCACGTGCGCCCGCTCCCCCTGCGGGCCGAAGAGAATCAGCAGCTCGGCGGGCTCGTCGGCGGCGTTGGCCAGCCAGTGCGGCACCCGGGTGTCGAACTCGGCGACCTCGCCCTCGGTGAGGACCAGGTCACGTGCCCCGAGCACCAGCCGCAGGCGTCCCGACAGCACGTAGAGCCACTCGTATCCCTCGTGGCTGCGCGGGTCCGGCTCACCGCCCGGCGTCCCCGCCGGCATGATCAGCTTGAACGCCCGCACTCCCCCGGGCCGGCGGGTCAGCGGCAGGTAGGTGACGCCGTGCCGGCGCACCGGGCGGGGGTGTACGCGCGGGTCACCGGTGGGTGGGGCGTCGACCAGTTCGTCCAGCGGTACCTGGTGGGCCTGGGCCAGCGGCAGCAGCAGCTCCAGGGTGGGCCGGCGCTGGCCGGACTCCAGCCGGGACAGGGTGCTCACCGAGATGCCGGTGGTGCGGGACAGCTGGGCCAGGGTGGTGCCGGTGCGCTCGCGCAGGGCCCGCAGGCGCGGACCGACCGCGGACAGCACGTCGCCGAGGTCACTCATCCCGCGATGTTGCCATACCAGCAAGAACATTTGCCATACTGCGACGGCCGGCGCATCGTCGCAACCGACGGCGGGGCGGACAGCCCGGCCGGAGACGAGGGGGGAAGGACCATGCGTGAGACGTACGACGTGGTGGTGGTCGGTGGCGGCGCCGCCGGGCTGAGCGGGGCGTTGGCCCTGGCGCGGGCCCGCCGGTCGGTGCTGGTGGTGGACGCCGGCGCGCCGCGCAACGCGCCCGCCGGACACGTGCACAACTTCCTGACCCGCGACGGCACGCCACCGGCGGAGCTACTGGCCGCCGGTCGGGCCGAGGTCACCGGGTACGGCGCAGAGGTCGTCACCGGCACGGTCGCCGCGGCGGAGCGGGTCGACGGCGGGTTCCGGCTTGCGCTGGCCGGGGGCGGCGCGGTGGGCGCCCGGCGGCTGCTGGTGACCACCGGTCTGGTCGACGAGCTGCCCGAGGTCGCGGGCCTGGCGGCGCGGTGGGGCCGGGACGTGCTGCACTGCCCGTACTGCCACGGGTGGGAGGTGCGTGACCAGCCGATCGGGGTGCTGGCCACCGGGCCTCTGGCCGTGCACCAGGCGTTGCTGTGGCGGCAGTGGAGCGCCGACGTGACGATGTTCCGGCACACCGCGCCCGCGTTCGGCGACGAGGAGCAGGAGCAGCTCGCCGCCCGCGACGTCGCGGTGGTCGACGGCGAGGTCGCCGCCCTGGAGGTCGCCGACGACCGGCTCACCGGGGTCCGGTTGGTCTCCGGCCTGGTGGTGCCCCGCGCCGCCCTGGTCGTCGCGCCACGCTTCGCGGCGCGCGCCGACCTGCTGACCGGTCTCGGCCTGACCGCGGCGCCGCAGGAGATGGGCGGGCACGTGATCGGCACGGCGGTGTCCGCCGACGCGTCCGGCGCCACCGACGTGCCCGGCGTGTGGGTGGCCGGCAACGTCGCCGACCCGCGCCTGCAGGTGATCGGTGCCGCCGCGGCCGGCCTGAACGCCGGGGCGATGATCAACGCGGACCTGATGGCGGAGGACACCCGGCGGGCGGTCGCCGCGCGCCGCGCCGGCTGACGGCAGACGCCGGACGTGTAGTGGGCGACCGGCGGGCACGGCGTCGCGCACCGGGCCGGCGGATGACCCGTGGGGGTACGGTCAGCCGGCCCGGTGCCGGCGGCGCATTCCCTCGGCCAGCGGCGCCGCGTCCAGGTCCCCGGCGGCCACGCGCTTTTCGACGGTACGCCGGACCAGCCGGTCGGCCAGCCCCGGCGCGTGCCGGGCCAGGGCCATCTCCAGCCGGCCCCGCCCGGTGGTGGCGACGTCCCGGGGTGCCCGGCGGGCGGTCGCGGCGCGCAGGATCGCCGCCACCACGCCCTCGACCGGCTCGAAGCGGGACACCCCGCCCAGGGACAGTCCCGCCTCGGCGGTGCTGTCGTGGATCGGGGAGGCGACCATGCTCGGGTAGACCACGCTCACCCCGACGTGGGTGCCCACCTCGTGGCGCAGCGCGTCGGCGTACGCGACCAGGGCGCGCTTGCTCACCCCGTACGCGGCGGCCAGGGGCAGTGGCAGCAGGGCCATCCGGCTGGCCACGAAGATCACCCGTCCGCGGGCGGCCTCCAGGGCGGGCAGCGCGGCGGCGGTGGTCCGCCAGGCGGCGAGCAGGTTCACCTCCAGTTGCCGGTGGACCGCCTCGTCGGGTGCCCGCTCGGCGGGGGCCGGGCCGCCCACGCCGGCGTTGTTGACCAGCAGGTCCAGCCCGCCGAGGCGGTCGACGGCGGCGGCGACGGCGGGTGGCACGGCGGCCGGGTCGGTCAGGTCGCACCCGAGCACCGGCACCCCGGCCGCGGTGCCGGGGCGCAGGTCGAGGCCGACGACGTCCGCCCCGGCGTCGCGCAGGGCGGCGCACAGCTGCCGGCCGAAGGTCCCCCGGGCGCCGGTGACCACGACCCGGCGGCCGTGCAGCGCGTTCATCGGTCACCCCCGTCGGCGCGGGTCGCGCTGCCGGCGCGCTGGGCGCGGCGGGCGCCCACGGTCAACTCGCGGCGCAGCTGGGCCAGGTAGGTGTCGAAGTCCACCCGCATCGCCGGGCGGCGCTGTCCCCAGCGGGCGGTGGCGGCGCGCAGTTCGGCGCGGATGTCGGCGTGCTGGCGCTGCCGGTCGGGCAGGGCGTACCGGCCGGCGCGGTGCGCGGCGACCAGTTTGGCCTGCGCCTCAACCAGGGGGAACGCCGCGCCGGTGGACTGCATCAGCCCGACGAACGCCAGTCCGGGGGCGTCGGGGTGGAAGATGTGCCGGTACAGCGGCAGTCCCTCCGCGCCGTCGGCGAGCAGCGCCGGGTCGAGGAAGGGCAGCTCCACCCGGTAGCCGGTGCACCAGACGACCAGGTCGACGGTGTCGGCGCGGCCGTCGGTGAAGGTGACCCGGTCGCCGTCGAAGCCGGCGACGCCGGGCCGCACCTCGATCTCGCCGTGCGCCAGGCGGGACAGCAGCCCGTCGGACAGGGTGGGGTGGTCCTGGAGGAACCCGTGCGCCGGGGCGGGCAGGCCGTGCCGGGCGGGCGCGCCGACGGTGGCGGTGAGCAGGGTCTGGCTGATCCGTTGCCGCATACGCCAGGGCAGCCGGCGGGCCAGGGCGCCGTTGAGGGTGTCCGACGGCCGGCCGAGCAGGTGCTTGGGCACCACCCAGACGCCGCGACGCAGCGACAGCAGGGTCCGCTCGGCGGCGTACGAGGCGTCCACGGCGATGTCCATCGCGGAGTTGCCGCCGCCGACGACCAGCACCCGCCGGCCGGCGAGCTGTTCCGGGCCCCGGTAGGCGTGGCTGTGTATCTGCCGCACCGTGCCGGAGCCGGTGGGCTCGGGCTGCGGCGGCTTGGGCACCCGGTTGTGGCCGTTGGCGACCACCACCGCGTCGACGGTGACCCGGACCGGTCCGTCCGGGCCGTCGGCGTGCACCGTCCACCGGTCGCCGGGTTCGGGCACCACCCGGTCGACGGTGTGCCGCAGCCGGATCGCGGCGTGCAGGCCGAACCGGTCGGCGTACGAGGTGAGCCAGCCGGCGATCCGGGCGTGGTCGGGGTAGTCCGGCCAGTCCACCGGCATCGGGTGGTCGGCGAACTCGGTGCGGGTGCGGCTGGTGTTCAGGTGCAGGGTCCGGTAGGCCGGCGAGCCGGTGGCGCCGTAGACCCAGAGCCCACCGACCTGGTCACCGGCCTCGAAGCAGACGGCGGGCACACCGGCGTCGGCGAGGGCCTTGAGGGTGGCCAGGCCGGCCGCGCCCGCGCCGATCACCGCCACCGAGGGCTGCGGGTCCACGGCCGGCTCCTTCCGATTAATCCAACGACTGTCGGATAATGGCCTCCTCGGTGCGGCGCGTCAAGGGCCGGCCGGACCCGCCGGTCCGTACAGCCCGTCGAGGAAGCGGTGCACGAACACCCGGAACTCGCGGCGCTGCCGCGCCGGGGACTCCCCGCCGGCGGCGAGGGCCACCACGTGCCCGTGCACCGCCCAGACCAGGGCCCGCACCGTCACGAGCGGGGTCGGCTCCACCAGCGCGCCGCTGGCCGCCGCGGCGTCGAGCAGTTCGGCGACCAGCCGGTACAGCGGCGCGGCGTACCGCTGGTCCAGCTCGGCGTGCCGCTGCGGCTCCAGCCAGCGGCGCAGCCACAGCGCGGTGGTCTCCGGCCGGTCCTCCAGGAAGTCCACGAACACGTCGACGAGGTCGTGCAGGGCGCGCAGCGCCGCCGGCGGTCCCTGGGCCAGGGCGGCGCGGGCGTGCTCGGCGGCGGCGGTGAGCACGTCCCGCTCGGCCTCGAACACCCGCGCGAAGCAGGCGTCGTAGAGCTGCGCCTTCGTACCCGTGTGGTGGGCGACCGTCGCGACGTCGACCCCGGCGGCGGCGGCGACCTCCCGCAGCCCGACGGCGTCGAAACCCCGCTGGGCGAACAGCGCGGCGGCCGCGGTGAGCACCACCTCCCGGGTGGGTCGGGTCTCGTCGCGGCGGGGCCGACCCGGGCGGCGGCGGGGCATGGTCATGGCCGCCATTCTGCCCCTACAATCCAGCATCCGTTGGATTGGCGGGCGGTACGCCCGGAGAGGACGCGGCCATGAGCGGGCTCGACCAGCAGCCGGCCGGTACCGGCGTCACCGCCCTGCCCCGGGGGCCGTTGCTCGGCTTCGCCACCGGGTCGGTCGGCATGGGCGTCTGGGTGACCGTGCCCGGACTCCTGCTGCTGTACTTCCTCACCGACGTGCTGGCCGTCGCGCCGTGGCTGGCCGGCCTGGCACTGCTGCTGCCGAAGATCGCCGACGTGGTGCTGCACCCGTGGATCGGGCACCGCTGCGACGTCGAGCTGGCCCGCCGGGGTGACCGGCGGCGGCTGCTGCTGGTCGGCTGCGCGCTGCCGCTGGCGTTCGCGGCGCTGTTCGCGGTGCCCGGCGGCCTGACCGGCGCGCCGGCCGCGGCCTGGGTGGCGGTGGCGTTCGTCGCCGGCAACCTGCTCTTCGCCGCCTACCAGGTGCCCTACCTGGCGACCCCGGCGGACCTGCGGATCGGCTACCACGAGCGGACCCGGCTGATGGCCTTCCGGATGGTGGTGCTGACCCTGGGCATCCTCGTCTCCGGCCTGCTGGCGCCGCTGATCGCCGGCGGGGACTCCGCCACCCGCGCCGGCTACCAGCGGATGGGCGTGCTGCTGGCGGTCGGGATGCTGGTGACCATGCTGGTCGGCGTGACCGGGATCGCCCGGCTGCGCCGGGCCGCCGCCGGGCCGGACGGGCACGCGGCGGGCTGGCGGGCGCTGCTGCAAGCCCTGCGGGACCGGCAGTTCCGCTGGCTGGTCGGCGCGTACCTGGCCATGTCCACCACCACCCACCTGGTGCTCGCCGGGGTGCCCTACTACGCCGAGTACGAGCTGGGCCGTCCCGGCCTGACCACGGTGCTGGTGGCGGCGTTCGTCGCCCCGGCGCTGCTGGTCACCCCGGGGTGGCTGGCGGTGGCCCGCCGGGTCGGCAAGCAGCGGGCCCTGCTGGCCGCCCAGGGCGCCTTCGCCGCCGGGTCCCTGGTGCTGGCGGTGGGCCGCCCGGCCGGACTGCCGGTGCTGGTCGCCGCGGTGGCGGTGCTGGGGGTCGCGTTCGCCGGGATGCAGCTGCTGCCCTTCTCGATGGTCCCGGACGTGATCCGCGCCGGTGGTGGCGCCGCCGGCACCTACACCGGGGTGTGGACCGCCACCGAGGCCACCGGCGCGGCGCTGGGCCCCTGGGCGTACGCGCTGTGCCTGGCCGCCGGCGGTTTCGTCGCCTCCGCCGCCGGCGAGACCGTGGTGCAGCCCGACGCCGCGCTGGACGCGATCCGCTGGGGATTCGGGCTGCTGCCAGCCGCGGCGATGCTCGCGGCGCTGCTGCTGCAACGCCGCTACACCCTCGACGGCGCCGCCCGCGCCGACGCCTGAGCCGCCCGGCACTACACTTCGCCCTCGATGGACGCCCCGGCCACCGACCCCGAGACCCGCCCCTGCGCCCACTGCGGGCGCGACGTGCCGCAGCGCGCCGGCGCCGGCCGCCCGTTCCGGTACTGCCGGGACAACGACGGCGCCTGCCAGCGCGCGTCGCGCAACAACCGGATGCGGCACCGCAACGCCCCCGGCCTGACCGGTCAGGTCGCCCGCACCTGGGAGGCGGTGGACCGGCTCGACCAGATCGTGGCGACCCTCAGCGAGGCGCTGCACGCCGAGCTGTCCCCGGTCGGGGTGGAACGGCAGGTGGCGCAGGCCCGCGCCGAGGCGGCCACCCAGGTGGCGGCGGCGCAGGCCGAACGCGACGACGTCCGCCGGGACGCCGAGGACGCCACCGCCGCGGCCGTGCGGGCCCGGGAGGAGGCCCGGGTCGCGGTGGCCGACGCCGAGGCCGCCCGCGAGCAGGCCCGCCACGCCACCGCGGAGACCACCGCCGCCACCGAGCGGGCGCAGCAGGCGGAGACGGCCCGCGAGCAGGCCCGGCACGCCGCCGGCGCCGCCGAGGCGTTGCGGGTGCAGGCCGAACGGGACCGCGACGCGGCCCGCGACGAGCTGCGTACCCTGCGGGTCGAGGTGGAGGCCGAGCGGCGCCGCGCCGCCGAGGCCAACGCCGAGCGGGACGCGGCCCGCGCCGACGCCGAACGCGCCGCCACCGAGGCGCTGGACCGCGCCGACCGTGCGCGCGGCGAGGCCGACCGGGCCAGGACGGAGGCGGATCGCTGGCGGGTGACCGCCGAGCAGGCGCACGCGCGGGCCGAGCGGGCGGCGGCGGAGGCCGTCGAGGCGCAACGGGCGAGCCGGCAGGCCGACGCCGCCCGCGAGCAGGCGTCGGTGGCGGCGGAACGGGCCCGCGCGGACCTGGCTGACCTGGCCGGCCGGCACGACGCGTCGCGAGAGGACCTGACCGCCGCGCGGGCCGCCACGAGCGCCGCCGAGGGCAGGCTGGCGGAGCTCACGGTACGGCTGCACGCCGCCGAGTCCGACCGGGACGAGGCTCGGCAGCAGGTGACCCGGCTGGCCAAGCAGGTCAGTGACCTCGCCGCCGCGCTGGCCGGCCTGGCCCCCGGCCGCCCGACGCCCTGACCCACCCGCCAGGTGCGGTCGAGCGGGTCAGGCGTCGACGTAACCGGGCCAGCCGACCGGATCGGCCCGCAGTTCGGCAAGCAGTTCCGGACGCCGTTGCGCCAACCGCTGGACGTGCTGCTCGCGCAGCCACCGGACCATCCATTCGGCGGTGGCGGTGGCCGGGCCACCGTGCCGCCATCCGACCACCAGCCGGACTCGGAGGTCCTCGGCGAGCCGTACGGTGCGCAGCGCACCGGCGGGAACCAGCGTCGCGCTGGTGAGAGCCACCGCTTCCCCCGCCTCCAGGATGTGCCGGCCGCTGGGTCCGTTGAGGGCGGTGAACCGGACCCGGGGCACGAAGCCCGCGGCACGGCATACGGCCAGCACCGACCGGTGGTTCCGGGTGCCGGCCGGCCCGGTCAGCCAGTCGTGGCCGGCCAGATCGCGCAGCTCGACGGTCTCCCGGTCGCTGACCGCTGTCCGGGGCAGGAGCACGTACGCCGGTTCCTCGAACGCCACGGCCGTGGTCCATCCGGGCGGTGTGGTGAGGCTGGCCAGGGGTAGGTCGGCGTAGACGCAGATGTCGGCGTTGCGCATGTCGGGGGTCCAGTCCGGGCCGGGCACGCTCACGATGTGCTGCTGCACGTCGACCAGCGCCTCGTCACGGAGCGCGTCGAGAAGTCCGGTGAATCCGAACTCGCAGGCCACCTCCAGGTCGCAGGGTACGCCCGGGTCGTCCTCGGGCATTCCCGTCGCCGCCAACCGGGACAGCGACTTCTCCAGTAGCCGCAGGTGGGGCAGCAACCGGTCGAGCGCGGGTGTGGCGGACACCCCGCCGGGGGCGCGCTGGAACAGCACGTTTCCCCAGCGTCGTTCGATCCGGCTCAGCTGGGCGCTCAACGAAGGCTGGGGCAACCCGAGCTGCCGGGCGGCCCCGCTGATCGAGCCGCTGGCCAGGATCGCGGTCACCACCCGTACGTGCCGTACCGGCAGGACCTCGACGCCGAGGACGGCGGTGACCGCCGCGCACGCCGAAGCCGCCTCGCCGATCGCGCCGAGGGCGGCCCGGCCCCCGTCGGTGAGGTGGTAGCCGCTGCCCGCCCGGCGCAGCCACGGCGTGGCGCCGGAGGTGGCGAGCCGGCGCAGTCGTTTGCGGACGGCGGTTTCGCCGAGCCCGAGCCGGCTGGCGAGGGCCGACTGGTCAGCTCCGTCGGCAACCCCGAGCACCAACCGCAGATCCACCGAGTCCACGCCCCGAATGGTATGGCAGCCGCGCCGGTTGGTAGTGCCGGCGATCGACTAACCCTGATGGAATTCTTCCGACCGGACGATCGCGCAGCTCAACCCGCCGTTGCGCGCCGGTCGTCGTACGGCCTCGTCCGGCGCGACGGGGGCTCTGCTACTTCTACGCCGGGCGGCCGTCGAACCGGACGCCCGGCGAGGGCCCGCACTCCCGGATCGGCACGCGGGACTTCACCCACGGCGACCCGGTCACCGCCACCGCCCCGGTCGCCGGCGGCCTCGTGGACCGCCTGCTGGGATACGGGGCAGCACTCCGGGCCGGGGCGGGGTGATGATGGGGCGATGGGGAAGACACACGAACGCATCGACGGCCGGCTGCGCACCTTCATCGAGGAGCAGCCCCTGTTCTTCACCGCGACCGCTCCGCTGTCCGGTGACGGCACCATCAACCTGTCGCCCAAGGGCCTGCGCGGTTCGTGGGCGGTGCTGGACGGGCACACCGTGGCCTACCTGGACTTCGCCGGCTCCAACGCCGAGACCGTCGCCCACCTGCGGGAGAACGGCCGGATCACGCTGATGTGGTGCGCGTTCACCGGCCCGCCGAACATCGTGCGGGTGCACGGGCGGGGCGAGCCGGTGTTCCGCGACGACCCGCGCTTCACCACGCTGGCCGCCCACTTCCCGGACATCGACACCAGCCAGCACGGCCTGCGGGCGATCATCGTGGTGCGCGCCGAGCTGATCCGGGACACCTGCGGCTACGCGGTGCCGTTCATGACCTACGACGCCGACCGGGACCTGCACGCCAAGCGGTTCGCCCGGGAGGACGACGCGTCGCTGGACCGCTACTTCGCCGGCAAGGACCACGTCGCCACCAGCATCGACGGCCTCCCCGGCCTGCCGCTGCCGCTGCCGCCCACCCCGGTGGCCTGACCTTCCGGCCGGCCGCGGTCAGTGGATGCCGGCCATCAGGGTCCGGATCTGCCGGGTGAACAGCACCGCCGCGCCGCCGAGCAGCACCGAGGCCAGGCCGAAGGCGAGGAAGTACACCGGCGGTGACCAGGTGTCGGCCAGGCGGGCGACCTGGCCGCCGATCGCGTCGCCGACGGCGGTGGCGAGGAACCACAGGCCCAACATCTGGCTGGCGTACTTCACCGGGGCCAGTTTGGTGGTGGCCGACAGCCCGACCGGGCTCAGTGACAGCTCACCGGCGACCTGGACGGCGTAGACGGCGACCAGCCACCACGGGGAGACCAGGTCGCCGCCGACGGCGGCCCGCGCGGCGGCGGCCATCAGCACGAACGACAGGCCGTTGAGCACCAGCCCGACGGCGAACTTCACCGGGGTGGACACCCGGTGGCCCAGCCGCACCCACAGCAGGGCGGCCAGCGGCGCCCCGATGATGATCAGGATCGGGTTGACCGACTGGAGCCAGGACGCCGGGAAGGTGAACCCGGCGACGTCACGGTCGGTGTCCTCGGCCGCGAAGACGTTCAGCACCGACCCGGCCTGGTCGTAGATCAACCAGAACGCGGCGGCGAACACGAACAACCACACGTAGGCCTTCATCCGGTTGCGTTCGGTGGGGCTCAGTTCCCGGTCCAGCAGGATCCGCGCGAAGTACACGACGGTCACCAGCACGGTGACCGCGGTGAGCAGGTTGACCACGGTGTCGACGGTGAACAGCCCGGCCAGGGCGAGGACCGCGGCCACCAGCACCACCACGGCGGTGGCCGCGCCGATGCGCCACAGCGCCCGGCGGCGGTCCGCGCCGAGCAGCGGGTCGGCCGGGCGGGCGCCGGCGTCGCCGAGCCGCCGCCCGCCCAGGACGTACTGGATCACGCCGAGGGTCATCCCGATCGCCGCCGCACCGAACCCCAGATGCCAGTTGATCTTCTCGCCGAGGAAACCGGTGACCAGCGGCGCGAGGAACGCGCCCAGGTTGATGCCCATGTAGAAGATCGAGAAGCCGGCGTCGCGGCGGGGCGAGTCCCGGTCGTAGAGGTCACCCACCATGCTGGAGATGTTCGGCTTGAGCAGGCCGGTGCCGACCACGATCAGCGCCATCCCGGCGAAGACGCTCCACCGCACCGGGATCGCCATCACGTAGTGACCGGCGGCGATGACGATCCCACCGACCAGGACGCTGCGGCGCGCGCCGATCAGCCGGTCGGCGACCCACCCGCCGGGCAGCGCCAGCAGGTACACCATCGCGTTGTAGGTGCCGTACACGGCGTTGGCGGTGGACTCCCCCAGCCCCTGGCCGTCGTCGGCCACCGACGCGGTCAGGTACAGCACCAGGATCGCCCGCATGCCGTAGAAACTGAACCGCTCCCACATCTCGGTGAGGAAGAGGGTCGCCAGGGCGGGCGGGTGCCCGAAGAAGCCCCGCCCGGCGGGTGGCCGGGCGGCGACCGGCGTCTCACTGGTCATGGCGGACCTCCGCTGTCGCTCGGGGCGGCTGACATCCCCGTTGGCGGCGGAAACACTCCACCGTTTCGACCGGGTCGGGCCGCGTGCGCGTCGGGTGCGCGGCGCGGCCGGTTACCCTTGGGTCGGCCCGACCGCGCACGCGGCGACGCCACCGGCGGGAATGGCCCGGCGGGTACGGGCCGTTGGACCAGAAGACCAGCACCACGAACGAGGGGAAGTCGATCATGGGCGAGCGTATGCTGCGCGGAAGCCGGCTGGGCGCGGTCAGCTACGAATCCGACCGCAACACGGAGCTCGCGCCGCGGCAGACCCGCGAGTACCTGTGTGCCAAGGGCCACCAGTTCGAGGTGCCGTTCGCCGTCGACGCCGAGGTCCCGACGACCTGGGAGTGCAAGTTCGACGGCAGCGTCGCGCGGCTGGTCGACGGCAACGAGCCGGAGCAGAAGAAGGCCAAGCCGCCGCGTACCCACTGGGACATGCTGCTGGAGCGTCGCTCGATCGCCGAGCTGGAGGACATCCTCGCCGAACGGCTCCAGGAGGTCCGCACCCGCCGCGGTCGCGCCTGACCCACCCGCACGACAGCGCCCCCGGCAGCCTCGGCTGCCGGGGGCGCTCGCCGTACCCGAATCCTAGTTGCGGCCCGGCTCGACGATCTCGCCCTCGATGGCCCGGCCGCCGTCGACCACCGTGGGCTCGGCCGTCGGCGGCGCCGGCGGCGGCTGCGGGTCGCCGCGACGCACCCGCACCCGGCGCGGCCCGAACAGGTCACCGGCGACCATCGACGACACCCGCCGCTCCGCGGCGCGTCGCACACCGGCGCGCGACAACCGGCGCAACGGCGGCACCAGCAGCAGCAACCCCACCAGACCGCTGAGCAGGCCCGGCGCCGCCAGCAGCAGCGCCCCGACCAGCCCCACCAGGCCGTCGGTGACCTGCGCCCCCGGTGGCTGGCCGGCCTCGGCCGCGGCCCGGAAACCCCGCCACGCCCGCATCCCCTCGCGGCGCAGCAGCACCAGGCCCAGCAGCGACGCGACGAACACCGCCAGCACCGCCGTGCCGAACCCGACCTGCCGGCCGACGGCCACGAACACCACCAGCTCCAGCACCACCGCCAGCAGCAGCGCCAGCGGTACGAATCTCAGTCCTCGGCGCATCTCACCCCATCCACCCTGCGTGGGGCCCTCGTCCGGTTGTGTCCGCTCGTGTCCGGTCCACCCGCGGCCGGTGGGGCGTCACCACCCGTCCAGCATGACACGCCCACACTCAGGGCCACCGCACCTGACCGGTGGGGGTGCCGTGCACGCCCCGGCGCACCGCCCGCCGCCGGTCCTGCACCCCCCACATGGTGATCCGCCACAACGCCTCGGCCACGATCAGCGGGCTCATCTTGCTGGTGCCCCGCTCCCGCTCGGCGAACGTGATCGGCACCTCCACCATCCGCGCCCCCGCCTGATGGGCCAGCCGGGCCAGCTCCACCTGGAACGAGTAGCCCTGGGAGCACACCGCGTCCAGGTCGACGGCGTCCAGCACCGCCAGCCGGTACACCCGGTAGCCGCCGGTCGCGTCGGACACCGGCACACCCAGCGCGAGGCGCGCGTACAGGTTGCCGGCGCGGGACAGCAGCAGCCGCCGCAGCGGCCAGTTCACCACCCGCGCCCCCTCGGTCCACCGGGACCCGATCACCACGTCGGCGTCGGCGGCGGCGGCCAGCAACGCCGGTAGTTCCTCCGGGGCGTGCGAGCCGTCGGCGTCCATCTCCACCACCGCGTCGAAGCCACGCTCGCGTGCCCACGCGAAACCGGCCAGGTAGGCCGCGCCGAGTCCCTGCTTGCCCTCGCGGTGCAGCACGTGCACCCGAGGGTCGGCGTCGGCCAGCGCGCCGGCCAGCGCGCCGGTGCCGTCGGGGCTGTTGTCGTCGGCGACGAGCACCTCCACCTGCGGGGCGGCCCGCCGTACCCGGGTGACGATCTGCCGTACGTTGTCGGCCTCGTTGTAGGTCGGGATCACCACGAGCACCCGACCTGGTCCGGGGTGTCCCGATTCGGGCGTGCGGACCTCGGTCGCTTCGGCCACTGGTCGCTTCCCCCTCCGCCGGCGCAGTCCCGCCGGCCGTCATCCGGTGTGCGGCCACCCCGGCTCGCCGGCCGCGCCACGCCGCCGGCGCAGCACCGCCGCGCCGGCCAGAGCGGCCACCGCGAGCGCGGTCAGCGCCACCTCCGGCCACAACCCGACCCGGGTGGCCAGGGTGCGCCCGTCGGCGAGCCGCATCTCGCGGACCACCACCGCGCGGGTGTTGAACCCGGTGGCGTCGCTTACCCGCCCGTCGGGGGTGACGAACCCGGACACCCCGACCGTGGAGGCCATCAGCGCCGGCCGGCCGTGCTCGACGGCCCGCAACCGCACCATCGCCAGCTGCTGCCGGGCCTCCGCCACGTCGAACGTGGCGTTGTTGGTCTGCACCACCAGCAGCTGCGCGCCGCCGGTGACGGTGTCCCGGACCACCTCGTCGTAGGCGACCTCGAAGCAGATGACGTCACCCAACACGGCCGGGCCGGTGCGCAGCACACCCGGTTCGGTGCCGGGCACGAAGTCGGCGCGGACCCGGTCGACCTCCTTGCTGACCATCCGGGCGACGTCACGCAACGGCACGTACTCGGCGAACGGCACCGGGTGCCGCTTGGTGTACAGCTGGGCGAGGTCCGGGCCGCTGCCCGGACGCCACAACAGCCCCGCGTTGCGCACCTGCCCCACACCGGGGCCGCGCAGCACCGCCCCGACCAGGATCGGCGCCCCGATCGCGTCGGCGGCCGCGGAGATCCGGGCGCCGGCCGAGGCGTCCCGCAGCGGGTCGATGTCCGAGGAGTTCTCCGGCCACACCACCAGGTCGGGGCGGCGCTGGGCACCGGCCTGCACCTGCCGGGCCAGCTCGACGGTGGCGTCGGCGTGGTTGTTGAGCACCGCCTGCCGCTGCGCGTTGAAGTCCAGCCCGAGCCGCGGCACGTTGCCCTGCACGATCGCCACCCGCACCGCCGCGCCGGGATCGGCGGCGCCGACCGGCACCAGCAGCCCGACGGCGGGCACGGCCAGGGCCGCGGCGGCCAACCCGGCCACCGGCGCCCACGGTCGCCGACCCGGCCGCCCGGCGGCGGTGGCCACACCGGCGGCGAGGAATCCCCCGGTCAGGGCGACGGCGAAGGTCACCAGCGGGGCGCCGCCCCACGCGGCCAGTCGCAGCAGCGGCGAGTCGTCCTGGCTGAACGCCAGCCGCCCCCACGGGAACCCGCCGAACGGGGTCCGGTCGCGCAACGCCTCCTGCGCCACCCACAGCAGGGCGGTCACCGCCGGCCACGCCACCCGGAACCGGTCGGCCAGCGGCGAGGCGTACGCGGCGGCGGCGCCCAGCAGCGCCAGATAACCGGCCTGCAGCAGCGACAGCAGCACCCACGGCAGGTAGCCGGTGTGCAGATTCGTCCAGCTCAGCATCGGCGCGAACAGGGCCACCCCGGTCAGGAAACCCAGGCCCGCCCCGGCCCGCGGGCGGCGGCGGTGCACCGCGACGGCCAGCGCCGCCACCCCCACCGGGGCCAGCGGCCATACCCCGTACGGGGGGAAGGCCAGCAGCAGCGCGACCCCGGCGAGCACCGCGAGGACGACGGCCACCGGCAGGGCCACCGCGGCGGCGGCGTCCTGGGACGGGGGTGCCTCGTCGGCCTGGTTGCGGCTGCTGTCCACGGTCGTCACGGGGGTGAAGGCTACCCGGCCGGCGGCGGGTCGCCGGTGGTGACCGGGCGGGGGAAGCAGCCCAGGAATCGCAGGGCGCTGCGCCGGTCGCCGCGCATCCGCAGCAGTCCGTCGCGTTCGGCGTCGTCCAGGCGCCGGTAGCCGTACACGACCTCCAGCAGGCTGCCGACGTCGTCGGTGGCCACAGTGGCGACGCACCGGTCCGTTTCGCCGCGGGTGACGGTCAGGCCGCCGCCCGGGTCGGCCACGGCGACGAACCGGTCGGCGCCGACCCGGACGGCGACCGGCGATGTCGGGCCGCCGTCAGGGCCGGGATCGTACGTGGTGCGCAGGGCGAGCATCAGGGCGTCCACGCTGAGCTGCCCGGTGGGCGGCAGCGGTTGCCGGCTACCCCACCGTCCCAGCGCCAGCAGGGTCTCCTCCAACTCCCGGCCCCGCGCGGTCAGCTCGTACACCCGGGCGCTGGCCGGGGGACCGAGGACACGCCGGGTGACCAGCCCGGCGTGCTCCAGCTCCCGCAATCGCTGCGACAGCACGTTCTGGCTGATCGCGGGCAGTCCCCGGGTGAGATCGGCGAACCGTTTCGGGCCGAGCAGCAGTTCACGGACGACCAGCAGCGCCCACCGCTCGCCGACCACGGTCAGCGCCCGGGCCACGCCGCAGAAGTCGTCGTAGGAACGCATCGGTCCAGGATAACCACGGTGCTTGCCCCGCCGTAGAGTCTGCTCCTAGAGTAGGAGTGATTAGTGCTGGAGGGGGATCACCGTGACCGTGACCGTGGCCAGCGCCCTGCCGCAGGGCGATCTACGACTGCTCGACCATCCGGTGGCGCATCAGCTGCAACACCTGGCCGCCCACCGCCGCTACGGCGGCGAGGCACAGGAGGCCGCCGTACGCGCCGAGACCGACGTGCCGGGTCTGCGGATGGCCCGCACCGGCCTGCGCCCCACCTGGGTGGGGGTGCTCGACTTCACCACCCGCTTGCCCGGCGGCGGCACCGCCGACGACTTCGCCCGCCGGGGGCAGGCATGACCTACGTGCTGATCCCCGGCGCCGGTGGCAGCGGCGCCTACTGGGACCTGCTCGTCGCCGAACTGCGCCGACGCGGCCACGACGCCGACGCGGTGGACCTGCCGGCCGCCGACGACACCGCCGCCCTGCCCGAGTACGCCGAGGTGGTCCGCTCCGCCGTCGGCGACCGCCACGGCGTGACCCTGGTCGCCCAGTCCCTCGGCGCGTTCACCGCACCCCTGGTCGCCGACGACCCCCGGGTGTCGCAGGTGGTGCTGGTCAACCCGATGATCCCCGCGCCTGGCGAGACCGCCGGCCAGTGGTGGGAGGCCACCGGCCACGCCGCCGCCCGCGCCGCGTACGCGCAAGCGCAGGGCCGCGACCCGCATCCCGACGTCGACCTGATGGTCGACTTCTTCCACGACGTCGCTCCCGACGTCACCGCCCGCGCCCTGGCCGGTGAGGCGCAACCGGAGTCGGCGGCCGTGTTCACCACACCGAACCCGCTGCGCCGCTGGCCGGACGTACCCACCCGGGTCGTCACCGGCCGCGACGACCGGTTCTTCCCGGCGCAGTTCCAACGCCGGCTGGCCCGCGAACGCCTCGACGTCGACGTCGACATCCTGCCCGGCGGGCACCTGATCGCGCTGAGCCAGCCCCGGCTGCTGGCCGACCAGATCGAGTCCTACCAGGACCGACGGGGCCGCTAAGAAAGAAATCGGGGCGCGGCTCGCGCCGCGCCCCGATGCTCCCAGGCCCTCCCCGGCCGGTGGGGCGAGAATGCGGCACGCCGACCTTCGGACCGACCCGACGAAAGACTGGCTGTCCCCGCCTGGCCGTTGTCTACTGGCCGTGCACCTCACCCTGCCCGTACACCGGTAACCGCGACCGGTTCGCGCCGCCCCGCCGACCCCCGCCCGCTGGACCTGGCCGCCGCGACGCACTGCTCGGTGTCGCTCGGCCAGCGGACGAAGGGACGAAGCGAACAACAGCCGCTTCCCGTAGTAGGACTCAAAGACGGTACGTGCTGCACCCCCGCCGCTGTCAACCCACCCCCGACGAGTCGCGCCGGTCACACCGGCGTGTCGCGCCGGCGCGCCTGGCTCACAAGGCGCCCAGCAGCGCCCGGGCCGCCTCGGGATGCTCCCCGGCGAGCAACCCCCCGGCGGCCAGGACGTAGTCGACGTCGACGACCCGGCGGGCGGCCCGGGGCAACGGCCACCCCCCGGCGTGGTCGGCCAGCACCCCGGCGAGCACACCCGCCGCGGTCCCCGCGGAGGCGTGCCGCAGCACCCCGCCGGACCCGACCAGCAGCCGCACGTCCCGCAGGTCCCGGCCGGCGCGTTCCCCGGTGCCCGCGCCCCGGGCGTGCCGGCGCAGCGCCACCGTCGCCGCCAACGCCGCCAGCCGGGCGTCCACCGCCCGCTGCGCCTCCTCGACCGGCAGGAACCCCGGGTCGGCGGCCCGGGCGTCCGCGGCGACGGCCAGCACACCCGCGTCGGCGGCGGACAGCAGCCGCTCCTGCACGGCGGCGCGCACCACCCCCGGGGCGCTCCACCGCACCCCCAGGTCACCCTCCACCGTCCGCGCCCGCCACAGGGTCCCGGCGACCTCCCGACCCGGCCCGCCGGCCCGCTCGTCCGGCGTGAGCACCGAGTACACGTCGGTGGTCGCCCCACCCACGTCCACCACGGCCAGGTCCCCGCCCAGGGTGTCGGCCAGGACCTCCACCCCGGTGAGCACCGCGTCCGGCGTCGCCGCGCGCACCAGCCGCGCGAACCGGCCACCCCGGGACAGCCGCTTACCGCCGATGACGTGCCGCAGGAACACCGCGCGGATCGCCGCCCGCGCCGACTCCGGCGCGAGCACCCCGATGCGCGGCAACACGTTGTCCGCCACCGTCACCGGCACCCCGGCGGCGGCCAGCACCGCGTGCAGGTCGTCGCGGACCTCGCCGTTGCCGGCCAGCACCACCGGCACCCGCCACCGGGCCCGCGCCAACCGGGTCGCGTTGTGCGTCAACGTCTCCGCGTCACCGCCGTCGGTGCCACCGGCCAGCAACACCACATCGGGCCGGGCCGCCCGCAACGCCGACACATCTCCCCCGCCCAACCGACCGGCCGCCACGTGCACCACGTTCGCGCCCGCCGACAGGCCGACCCGCCGCCCGGCCTGCGCGGTCACCAGCGGCTCGTACCCGATCACCGCCAGGCGCAGCCCCCCGCCGGCCGACGAACACACGTACCACGGCGCGTCACCCACCCGCAGCCCCGCGGTGGCCGCCGCGACCGCCGCGTCCAGGCCGTGCAGCACGTCACTGTCCACCGTCGTGCGCGCCGACGCCGCGCCGAACAGGCCGCCGCCGTCCAGGTCGACCACCGCGACCTTGGTGTACGTCGAACCGACATCGGCGCAGACGGCGACGTTCACGGTGCCGCCGTTCCTCGCGGCTGCGGGGCTCGCAGACCCGGCTCACTCCTCGCGCTCACGGTGCCGGCGGTACGACCACGGTGCCGGTCGCGGTGACCGCCACCAGCGGCTCGTCGAGGACCTCGGCGGCGGACTCCCCCTTGTCGGGGCGCCCCCGGCACACCACCCGCGCGGCGAAGTCGATGGTGCGGCTGCGGGTGCCCACCCGGGTCACCGTCGCGGTCACCTCCAGCACGTCACCGGCCTTCATCGGCGCCCGGAACTGCACGTCGGAGTAGGACGCGAACAACCCCTCGTCACCGTCAGTGCGGATGCACACCTCGGTGGCCACGTCACCGAACAACCCCAACGCGTACGCCCCGTCGACCAGGTTCCCCGCGTAGTGCGCATGGGAGTACGGCACGTACCGCCGGTGCGTCACCGTCAACCCCAGCCGCTCGCTCATGCTGGCACCCTCCTGTTCGTGACCAACGCGTGCACCAGGTACGACGCCACCTCACCGGGAGTGGTGCCCCGCCCGAAGATCCGGTCCACACCCAGCTCACCGGCCATGTGCTCGTCGAACCTCGGCCCGCCGACGATCAGCAGCGGACGCTTCTGCGCCGGCATCGCCTCCCGGAACGCCGCGGTCATCTCCCGGGTGTTGTGCAGGTGCGCGTCGCGCTGCGTCACCACCTGCGACACCAGCACCGCGTCGGCCCGTTGCGCCCGCGCCGCCTCCACCAACTCCGGCACACTCACCTGCGCGCCCAGGTTCGTCACCGTCAACTCCCGGTAGTACTCCAGGCCCTTCTCCCCCGCGATGCCCTTGACGTTGAGGATCGCGTCGATGCCCACGGTGTGCGCGTCGGTGCCGATACACGCCCCCACCACCGACAACTTGCGGCGCAGCCGCCGCTTCACCACCGCGTTGACCTCCTTCGCGCTCAGCAGCGGATAGTCACGCTCCACCACCCGCACCGCGGACAGGTCCACCAGATGGTTCACCCGCCCGTACACCACGAAGAACGTGAACCCGTCGCCGACCGGCTTGGCGTGCACCAGCATCGCCGGGTCGATGCCCATCTTCGCGGCCAACTGCACCGCCGCGCCCTCGGCCCGCTTGTCGTGCGGCACCGGCAGGGTGAACGACACCTGCACCATGCCGTCACCCGTGGTGTCCCCGTACGGCCGGACGATCGTCGTGTCACTCACGAGGCCCGCTCCAGGATGTCAGTGGCCGGGTTGTAGTAACCGCTCTCGTGCCGCGCCACCCCGGCCAGGCCCTTGCCCCGGTCCGCGGGCCGCTTCATGATCCCGAAGGTGCCCTCGGCGATCGCGGTCAGCAACGACTGCTCCCCGATCCGCTCCAACAGGTCCACCGCCTCACCGAGAACCCGGTTGGCGCGCTGCTGGATGAACCCACCCGGCGCCGGCACGAAGTCCTCGTGCAACCCACCGGCCGCGCCCAACACGTACCGCACGTTCTGCAGGGCGATGTCCCGGTCCGACAGCCACGGCGTCACCACCGCCTCGGTCATCATCCCCACCAGCAGAATCCCCTGCCCGGTCATCGTGCCCACCAGGTTGAAGAACCCGTCGAGCAGATTGCCCCGGAACACGTCACCGGTCATGTGCTTCGTCGGCGGCATCCACTTCAACGGCGCGTCCGGGAACAACTCCCGCGCCAGCAACGCGTGCGCCAACTCCAGCCGGAACGACTCCGGCACCTCCGGGTTGATCTCGAACGCGTGCCCCAACCCCAACTGCCAGTCCGCCAGCCCCGCCTCATGGGCGAAGAACTCGTTGAGCAACTGCGACACCGTCACCGTGTGCGCCTCGTCCACCGCGTCCGCGGTGGTCAGGTAGTTGTCCTCACCGGTGTTGATGATGATCCCCGCCCGGGCGTGCACCTGCCGGGAGAACCGCTGGTCCACGAACGTACGGACCGGGTTGATGTCGCGGAACAGAATCCCGTACATCGAGTCGTTGAGCATCATGTCCAGCCGCTCCAGACCGGCCAGCGTCGCCATCTCCGGCATGCACAACCCCGACGCGTAGTTCGTCAGCCGCACGTACCGACCCAACTCCCGCGACGTCTGGTCCAACGCCGCCCGCATCAACCGGAAGTTCTCCTGCGTCGCGTACGTCCCCGCGAAACCCTCCCGGGTCGCCCCCTCCGGCACGTAGTCCAGCAACGACTGCCCCGTCGACCGGATCACCGCGATCACGTCCGCACCGGCCCGCGCCGCCGCCTGCGCCTGCGGGATGTCCTCGTAGATGTCCCCGGTCGCCACGATCAGATAGATCCACGGCCGCGACGGCGGATCCCCGTACCGCCTCACCAGCCGCTCCCGCTCGGCCCGCCGCCGGTCCACCAGCCGGACGCCCGCGGCGACCGCCCTCCGCGCGGCCCGGCGGGCAGCGGTGCCCGCCTTCCCGACCGGCACCTCGAAGCGCACCGACCCGGCGGCGGCCTTCTGCGCCAGCAACGTCACGTCCGCCACGCCCTCCCGGGCCATCGCGTCGAACACCGGCGCCGCCACCCCGTGCCCCAGGCCAACGTCGGCGACCACCGCGTCCACGAGCCGGTTCACCCACGGAATGCCGTCCGGGTCGGCACCGGACACCCCGGCCAGCCGCAACACCGCACGCTCCACCGACACCGTGGTGTGGCTGCGCGCCAGCTCCACCACCGGCGCGCCGGCGCGCCGGGCCAACTCCCGCGCCCGCGCCACCAGCACCGGATCCAGGTCAAGCTTCCCGCTCACGCAGCACCTTCCTGATAGATGACCTCACCACGCAGCACCGTGCGCCGGCACACCGGCAACGGCGTCGGATCCTGCGGACCCCGCGCCTCCGGGTCCTCCGCCAGCAGCACCGGCAACCCCCGGTCCACCCCCGCCGGGGTGTCCCACACCGCGAACGTCGCCGGCGCCCCCAACGCCAACACACCCTCGTTGTCCAGGTGCACCGCCCGCCACCCGCCCCGGGTGTGCGCCGCGAACGCCGCCCGCACACTCATCCGCTGCTTCGGGTTGTGGTGCGCCGCCGCCGCCCGCACCGACCCCCACGGATCCAGCGGCGTCACCGGCGAATCCGACCCGAACGCCAACGCCACCCCCACCGAGTGCATCGCACCCATCGGGTTGGACTCCAACGACCGGTCCAGACCCAACCGCGACTCGTACATCCGACCCGCGCCACCCCACAACCGGTCGAACGCCGGCTGCATCGACGCCACGATCCCGTACTCCACGAACCCGGCGATCAACCGCTTACTCATGATCTCCGCGTGCTCCACCCGGTGCCGGGCCGCCCGCAACCGGTCCGTGCCCACCTCCACCGCCGCCGCCGCGAAACCCTCCAGCACCGTGCCGATCGCCGCGTCACCGATCGCGTGGAACCCGCCCTGCATCCCGTGCGCCGCACAGTCCACCAGGTGATCACGCACCTGCTCCACGCTCAGGTAACCGTGCCCGCACGACCCCCCGCCGGAATCCAGGTACGCCGACGACACATGCGCCGTCCGCGAACCCAACGCCCCGTCGGCGAACAGATCCCCACCCGCGCCCACCGCACCCAACTCCCGGGCCCGCGCCGCGCCGGACAACTCACCCCAGTACCCGTACACCTCCGGCACCTGAGCCCCGGAGACCGCCAACAAGCCGGTGAAGTCCTCCTCGTCGGAGATCTCCGGACCGCCGCACTCGTGCACCGCCGCGATCCCCAACGACGCCGCGTGCCGCAGCGCCACCCGCTGCGCCGCCGTCCGCTGCGCCCGGCTCACCGACCCCTGCGCCGCCGCCCGCACCACGTGGTGCGCGTCCCGCCGCAACCAACCCGACACGTCGTACCCCGGCGCGGCCGCCGCCTCCGGACACGCCGCCAGCAACGCCGACGACACCAACGCCGAATGGATCGACGCCTGCGACAGGTACACCCGCCGCCCACCGGCCGCCCGGTCCAACCCGACCGCGTCCGGCAACCGCCGATCCGCCCACGACGACTCGTCCCACCCGTGCCCCAGCACCACCGCGTCACCCGGCAACCCCGCCGCGAACGCCGCCACCGCGTCCACCAGCTCACCGGCCGACCGCACCCCCGACAGGTCCAGGCCCGACAACACCAGCCCGGTGTCCGTGGCGTGCACGTGCGCGTCCACGAACGCCGGCGTCACCAACGCGCCGTCCAGCTCCACCACCTGATCGGCCACCGGCGCGTCCGCATCCGCACCCAACCAGGCGATCCGACCGTCACGCACCAGCAGCGCCGTCGCGCGCGGATCCGCCGGGCAGTGCAGCACTCCGCCGCGGTACAACGTCGAGGGGTTCATCATGGCAATCAGTCTGCCGCCAGCCGGGCCTCGAAGAGGCGACGCACCCCCGGCTCGGACCGCAACAACCCCAACGCCAACTCCGCATGCCCCGGCACATACCCGTTGCCCACCAGCATCGTCACGTCCGCCGCCAGACCCTCGGCACCCAACGCCGCCGCCGCGAAACTCGTCGCCATCGAGAAGAAGATCACCGTGCCGCCGTCGGCGGTGGCCAGCACCGCCCCGTGCTCGCAGCCCGGCACATCCACACACACCACCGTCACGTCCGCCGGCGCACCCAACGCCGACGTCACCGCCGTCGACAACGCCACCGGATCCCGCGCATCGGCCAACGCCACCACATCGGCCAGCCCGACCCGCTCCAGCGCCGCACGCTCCGCCACCACCGGAACCACCCCGACCGTACGACCGGCACCCGCCCGCCGCGCCGCGGCCAACGACAACGACCCGCTCTTACCCGCACCACCGATCACCGCCACCCGCACCGGCGTCGGATCACCCTCGCGCCGTCGCCGCGCCACGTGATCGGCCACCACCCGCGTGGTCAGCGCCGGCGCCCCACACACGTCCAGCACCGCCAGGGACAACTCCGGGTGCAGATCGGCCGGCAGCACCGCCGCGATCGACCGGGCGAACAGAATCGCGTACCCGTCACACGGCACCTGCTCGCTGCGGCCGTCCCACCGGGCCAGGCCGTCCAGGATCGTCAGCGGCGTCAACGTCAGCGACACCAGCGTCGCCACCCGCTCCCCCGCCTTCACCCCGAGCGGCGACCGCCGCCCGGCCTCCTCCACCGTGCCGATCAACATCCCACCGGACCCGGTCACCGGATTCTGCATCTTGCCCCGGGCGGACACGATCTCCAGGACCTCCGCGCGCACCGCGTCCCCGTCACCGCCGTGCTTCTCCCACAACTGCCGGAAACTCGCCGCGTCCAGATTCAACCGCTCCACCCGGATCCGGACCTCGTTCGCCGCGATCTCCGGACGCGCGTCCAGCCGCCAGGCCGCCTGCGGCAGCACCCCCGCCGGTTCCACGACGCGGTGCAGACCCACCGGTGACGTCACGCCGACCTCCCCTGTCAACCGCTCGAAGCCCCGGCCAGGACTCGCATCACGGGAAAACTTACGGCAGACTAATTTCTTCACCGGATAATTTCCAGTAGCCTTCGGGCCGCTGATCAACAACACCGCACCGAGGAGGGGCCGTGACCCAGACCCGACCGCCGGAGACCATCCCCGCGGCCCGCCCCGCACCCGTCGCCGTACCCACCACCGGACAGCCCTACGAATACCGCCGCGCACCCCTGGTCGAACCCGACTGGACCCGCTTCCCCGGATGGCGCCACGTCACCCGGGACCAGTGGGAAAGCGCCCAGTGGCAACGCGTCAACTGCGTCAAGAACATCAAGCAGCTCCGCGCCGTCCTCGGCGACCTCGTCGACGACACCTTCTACGACGACCTCGCCGCCGACCAGGCCGCCCTGGCCACGATGTCCATGCTCGTGCCACCGCAGATGATCAACACGATGGTGCCGTTCGCGCCGATGACCACCGAGGCCTTCCACGCCGACCCCATCCGGCGCTACATGATCCCCGTCGCCTCCGACCGGCGCACCGACTGGCCCTCCCACCCCTACGCCAGCCGCGACTCACTCCACGAACACGACATGTGGGTCGCCGAAGGCCTCACCCACCGCTACCCCACCAAAGTCCTCGCCGAACTGCTCTCCACCTGCCCGCAGTACTGCGGCCACTGCACCCGCATGGACCTCGTCGGCAACTCCACCCCCGCCGTCGACAAACTCAAACTCACCCTCAAGCCCGTCGACCGCTACGACGCCCACATCAGCTACCTCAAGGCCCACCCCGGCGTCCGCGACGTCGTCGTCTCCGGCGGCGACGTCGCCAACGTCCCCTGGCGCAACCTCGAGACCTACCTGATGCGGCTGCTCGAACTCGAAACCGTCCGCGACATCCGGCTCGCCACCAAGGCCCTCATGGGCCTACCCCAACACTGGCTCCAGCCCGACGTCGTCGAAGGCCTCGAACGCGTCGCCCGCACCGCCGCCCGCCGCGGCGTCAACCTCGCCATCCACACCCACGTCAACCACGCCCAGTCGCTGACCCCACTGGTCGCCCGCGCCGCCCAGACCGCCCTCGACGTCGGCGTCCGCGACGTCCGCAACCAGGGCGTCCTCATGCGCGGCGTCAACGCCACCGCACCCGACCTGCTCGACCTCTGCTTCGCCCTGCAGGGCGAAGCCGGAATCCTGCCGTACTACTTCTACATGTGCGACATGATCCCCAACGCCGAACACTGGCGGGTCCCGGTCTGGCACGCCCAGCAGCTGCAGCACGACATCATGGGCTACCTGCCCGGCTACGCCACCCCGCGCATCGTCTGCGACGTGCCCTTCGTCGGCAAACGCTGGGTCCACATGCTCACCGACTACGACCGCGACCGCGGCATCTCGTACTGGACGAAGAACTACCGCACCTCCATCGAGTCCGCCGACCTGGAAACCCTCAACAAGCGCTACGCCTACTACGACCCGATCGACACCCTGCCCCCCACCGGGCAGCAGTGGTGGGCCGAACACCGCGACGACTGACCCACCCCACCGTCACCCCCGCCACCACCCGGTGCGCGGGGGTGACACCGTCTCAGCCCCGCGGCGCGTACATGATCACCGCGACCCCCACCAGGCAGATCAGCGCACCCGCCACGTCCCACCGGTCCGGCCGGAACCCGTCCACCACCACACCCCACGCCAACGACCCGGCCACGAACACACCCCCGTACGCGGCCAGGATCCGCCCGAAGTTCGGATCCGGCTGGAACGTCGCCACGAACCCGTAACAGCCCAGCGCGATCACCCCCGCCGCGACCCACCACAACCCGCGGCTCTCCCGCCAGCCCTGCCAGACCAACCACGCACCACCGATCTCGGCCAACGCGGCGAGCAGGAACAACACCAAAGAACGGACGACCGACACGCCGCGACCCTACCGACCACCGATTTCCTCCCGTGCCGCGAACTCGATCGGACACTCCGCGCTGCCGACACAGTCGACCAGATCCGCACACCCCGCCGACAGCGCCGCCCGCAACGTCCCGGCCACCACCGCCAGCTCCGCCATCCGCCCCTCCACCTCGGCCAACTTCGCCGCCGCCCGCGCCGCCAACGGCACCTCCCGGTGTCCCCGACGCCCGGCGTCGAGCAGATCGGCCACCTCGTCCAGCCGGAAACCCAGGCGCTGGGCGGCCTTGATGACCCGCAGCACCGTCACCGTCTCCGCCGGGTAGAGGCGGTGCCCACCGGGGCTGCGCGCCGGCGCGGCCAGCAGGCCCCGCCGCTCGTAGTAACGCAACGTCTGCCGGTTCACCCCGGCCGCCTGCGCCACCTGCCCAGTACGCAACCCGCTCACGCCGCGAGCCTCGTCACGCGGGCGGCCAGCGCGTCCAGCACCTCGACGTACGCCGGCGGCACCACCACCTCCACCACCAGCGACTCCGGTGCCACCGTGACGGCGAACATGAAGAACGCGCAGCAGTCGCTCTCCCGCCGGGTCAGGTCGCGCACCTTCGCCTCGACCGTCGGGTCCAGTTCCCACCGCAGCCGGTCGGGCGCCACCCGCTCCTGGGCCCGCAGGGCGGCGGTGAGCAACTCGTCGAACTCGACCAGCCGCTCCGGCCGGCGCACCCTGGGCAGGGTGCACGCCTCCGGCACCCACTCGTGGTTCCCGCTCATGCTCCGACGGTAAGCCGGTACCCCGGTACCGGATGCAACCCCGGACAGCGGGAAGGGCCGCCGGTCCTCCGGCGGCCCTTCCCGTTCGGCGCGGTCACCGCGTGAAGGCGTCCCGCACGTCGCGACCGGCGTCCTTCGCGTGCTCCCCGGCATTCTTCGCCCGGGCGTCGCTCTGGGCGGTGGCGCCCTCGGCGCGCATCCGCTCGTTGTCGGTCATGTCACCGATCCGCTCCTTGGCGGCGCCGGTGAGCTGCTCGGCCTTGTTCTTGGCCTTGTCGGCGAAGCTCATCTTCCGCTCCCCTCGGTCGGGTTGCTGGCCGTGGATGGTGTTCCCGGTGCCGGTCGGCTCATGCGACCGGCGGCACACCCTGTAAGGCATCCTAGGAAGCTAGGTGTGGTGGTCGGAAGCGCGCCCCGCACGGCACCGGGAATGGTTGACTGGACAGATGGGGGACATCCTGCTGATCCGGCACGGCGAGACCACCTGGAGCGCCAGCCACCGGCACACCTCGTACACCGATCTGGAGCTGACCCCCGACGGCGAGCGGCAGGCCCGCGCGCTCGGCGGGTTCCTCACCGGCCGGCACTTCGCCGCCGTGCTGACCAGCCCGCGCCTCCGGGCGCGGCGCACCGCCCAGCTCGCCGGCCTCCCCCTCACCCGCACCGACGACGACCTGGCCGAGTGGAACTACGGCGAGTACGAGGGACGCACCACCGCCGACATCCGCGAGGACAACCCCGGCTGGACCATCTGGAACGACGGCTGCCCCGGCGGCGAGTCACCCAGCGAGGTCGGCGAACGCCTCGACCGCCTGCTCGCCCGCGTGCATCCGCTGCGGGAACGCGGCACCGTCGCCCTGGTCGGCCACGCGCACAGCCTGCGCGTGCTCGGGGCCCGCTGGATCGGCCTGCCACCGTCGGCCGGCGGGCTGTTCCGGCTGGAGACCGCCACCGTGAGCCTGCTCGGTCATGAGCACGGGCGGCCGGTCATCCTGCGGTGGAACCAGCCGGTTCCCCCGAGCCCCGACCCCGCGACCGCACCGGCGGGTCGGCACTGATCCTCGGCGGGCGGCTCTCGTACGGGGTGGACAGCACCACCGTCGTCCGGGTGGTCACGTTCGCCGCCGTACGGATCTCCTGGAGCACCCGCTCCAGGTCCGACGGGCCGGCCACCCGCACCAGCAGCAGGTAGAAGTCCTCCCCCGCCACCGAGTAGCACGAATCGATCTCCGGAAGGTGGGCCAACCGCTCCGGCGCGTCGTCCGGCTGGGACGGGTCGAACGGCCGGATCGCGACGAACGCGGTCAACGGCAGGTCGAGCGCCTCGAACGACACCCGGGCCGCGTACCCCCGGATCACGCCGCGCTGCTCCAACCGGCGCACCCGCTGGTGCACCGCGGAGACCGACAGCCCCACCTTCTCCGCCAGGTCGGTGTACGACAACCGACCGTCAGCGGTCAGCGCGGCGACGATGGCCCGGTCGATCTCCTCCACGGCGTGCAACCTACCGTAACCGGACCGACCACCGGCAACCCGCGAACGGTCCCGGTCCGGCTTCGCCGCCGCGGGCCGACGGTCAGGCCGCCCCGGCGAACCGTCGGGGCGTCAGCGGGCCGCGCGCTCGCGTACCGCGTCGGCGGCGTAGTGCAACACCTCGGCGATGTCGTCCTCGTCCAGGAACGGCAGGTCGGTCAGGATGTCGGTGGTGCTCATCCCGTCCGCCAGCAGTGCCAGGATCATCGTCACCGGCACCCGGGACTGCCGTACGCAGGGTGCGCCGCCCATCACCTCGGGGTCGACGGTGATCCGTGGGAACGTCACCGGCACAGGCTACGCGATCGCCCGTCGATCACTCCCTGGCCAGCGCGCGGGAGATCACCAGCCGCTGGATCTGGTTGGTGCCCTCCACGATCTGCAGCACCTTCGCCTCCCGCAGGTAACGCTCCACCGGGTGGTCGGCGACGTAGCCGGCCCCGCCGAGCACCTGCACCGCGTCGGTGGTCACCCGCATCGCCACGTCGGTGGCGAACAGCTTCGCCTTCGCCGCCTCGATGGAGTACGGCCGGCCGGCGTCGCGCAGCCGCGCCGCGGCCAGCGTCAACGCCCGCGCCGCCGAGATCTGGGTGGCGCTGTCGGCGAGCAGGAACCCGAGGCCCTGGAAGTCGATGATCGCCCGGCCGAACTGCTGCCGTTCCCGCGCGTAGCCCACCGCGTAGTCCAGCGCGCCCTGGGCCAGCCCCACCGCGCAGGCGGCGATGCCGAGCCGACCCGAGTCGAGGGCGGACATGGCGATGGTGAAGCCCGCGCCCTCGCCACCGATCAGGCGGTCGGCCGGCACCCGGGCGTCGTCGAAGGCGATCTGCGCCACCGGGGAGGCGTGCAGGCCCATCGTCCGCTCGGCGGCCTGCGGCTCGATGCCCGGCGTGCCCCGGTCGGCCAGCAGGCAGGAGATGCCCTTCGGGCCGGGCCCGCCGGTGCGGCAGAAGATGTTGTAGAAGTCGGCGACCTGGGCGTGGGTGATCCACGCCTTGGTGCCCGAGACCAGGTAGTCGGCGCCGTCGCGGACGGCCCGGGTGCTCAGCGCCGCCGCGTCCGAGCCACC
This sequence comes from Micromonospora endolithica, assembly GCF_003626595.1. Lineage (GTDB taxonomy): Bacteria > Actinomycetota > Actinomycetes > Mycobacteriales > Micromonosporaceae > Micromonospora > Micromonospora endolithica. The sequence continues at coordinate 147,983 of NZ_RBAK01000011.1, forward strand.
CTCCGGCTCGGACAGGCAGTACGCCCCCAGCAGCTCCCCGCCGATCATGTCCGGGAGCAGCTTGCGCTGCTCGTCGGTGCCGAACTGGGCGACCGGGTAGCACGACAGGGTGTGCACGCTGACCGCCTCGGCCACGGCGAGCCAGCGGCTGGCGAGGATCTCCAGCACCTGGAGATAGACCTCGTAGGGCTGCGCCGCGCCACCGTGTTCCTCGGGGTACGGCAGGCCGAGCAGTCCGGCCCGACCGAGCGTACGCAGCACCTCGCGGGGGAACTCCGCGCGCTGCTCGAAGTCGGCGGCCTTGCCGGCGAGTTCCCGGTCGGCCAGTTCGGTGGCGAGGTCGAGCAGGTCGTGGGCCTCGTCGGTGGGCAGGATCCGGTCGACAGTCATGGCGCGATGAGCTCCGTAGGGGACGAAGGTGAGCTGGTGGCCCGCCGTGGTCGGCCGCCGGACGGGTACCCGCCGGCCGCCACCCCCACAGCTTAACGGTCGTTCGGGTGCCGGCGTAGCGGCGGCGGCGATCTCCCCGTCCTCCCCGCCGCGGCACCGGGACAGCGGCGCTTGCCAGCAGGGGCGAAGATGGGCAGACATTCAACCCCGGCGATGAGAGGGGCTCCGGCTGGTGTATCCGGACCTGTACACGACGTGCGCGCAGGTGCTCCCCGTGCTGATGCTCGCCCTGCTCTGGGAGTCACGGTTCCTGGAACGGCTGCGGCGACAGTCCCGGCGGCCCCGGCGGGAGGACCCGCAGGGGGTGCGGTTCTGGACCAAGCAGCGGGTGCGCTGGTATTCGAGTTTCGTCGCCACCACCAGCGTCGCCGGAACGGCCACCGCCCTGCTGGTGCTGGCCGGGTTGCTGGACGACGCGGCGGTGGTCCGGGTATTCGTCTGCGCGTGCACCCTGCTGACCCTGGCCACCCTGCTGACCCGCACGCTGATCGACATCGCCGCGGCGACCCTGCCGGACTGAACGGCCGGTCGACGCACGGGTGGGCGGACCATCGGAGAACGGGGCGGGAGGCAACGATGGAGCGGGTGAAGTGTCGGGCAGCGGACAGTCGGGGCGGGGCCGGGACATCGACTGCGAGCATGAACCTCCCCCGTGCCGCCGTGCCCGCGGAACCGGCGGCCGGCGGACCGCCCCTCCCCCGCCGGACCGACACCCCCGGAAGGACGATCCCGTACGACAGACGGCGTGACAGACCGGATGGTCCATGACCCACCTCCCACCCCACGATCAGAGCGAACGGCACCGTATCGAGGAGGAGCTGATCTCCATGCTCGCCGAGATGCCGCTGTTGCAGCAGCCGGACAGTCGACAGCTGCTGGTGCAGAAGCTCCGCGAACGGTTGACCGGCGGCAGCACTCTCCACGACATCAACAACCCCCGCATGCAGAGCATGGAGATCGTCGGAGCCTGCCTCTCCGGAGACGGCCAACTGGGCACGCTCCTCCAGGTGCTCGCCCTCTTCGACCCGGCGGCGGCCCAGCTGACCCGCCTGGAACGGCTGCACTGCGAGCTGGGCGCGATCGGTCTGCTCACCAGCACCGACTGGGCCGAGTTGCGGGCACCCCTGTCGGCGAACCGACCGCGCTCCCTCGGCCGGCTCTACCAGAGCGCCAGCTCCCACCAGCTCGCCATGGCTCCGCACTGGTGCGTGAGCGCCTGGGACGTGTTCATCTACCTCACCGGGCAGAACGCCCCGCCCCGCGGCCTGCCACCGAACATGCTCTTCCTCGCCCTGCTGGAGCCGGAGGTGGACGCGGAGGTCGGCAGCCTGATCCGGTCCCGCAACCAGCGGGAGGCGACCCGGCTCGGGCTGACTCCCGACCTCGACCGGCGTCGCCGGGAGGTCAACGCCGGCGGCGGCTCCGCCACCCCCTTCGTCTACCTGGTCATCCAGGTGGAGCCCGACCTGGAACCGGGCAGCACCGGATACACCGTGTCGCACTACCGGCAGTGGCACGGCGCGGAGACCTGGCACTCGCGCCTGTGGGGTCAGGTCCCCGGCGTGCCCTACACCGGGCTGGAGGAAACCGTCGAGGGGATCATCCGGCAGATGGAGGTCGAGTGGTCCCACCGGCGGGCCGAGGTCGCCGTCGAACTCGTCCTGCCGGTGGCCCTGCTCAACGAGGACGTCGCCTGGTGGCGCAAGGAACGGGCCAGCGCCTATCTGCCGCAGAAGGTCCTGGCGATGGACTACCCGGTCGTCGTACGCAGCCTCGACCGGCTCCGCCAGCCCGAGTGGCACCGGGCGTGGCGGCTGCGGTGGAACCGGATGCAGGCCGAGCCGGCCCACAGTCGGGTTTACCGCAGCGAGCCCGACGGGGAGGCCTACCTCACCCGGCTGGAGGCCGACCTCAACGCCGATCCCCGGTGGACGACGTTGCTGCTCAGCGAGCCGCCCACACCGGTGAACGACTGGGGACTGAGCGAGATGATGACCGCCCTGCGGGCCGGCCTGCCGGCCGTCGTGTGGCATCGGGAACGACCATCGGACGATCGATTCTGGGAGGAGATCCAGGGGATGACAGCCGACGGCAAGGTGGCGAGACTGCCGGTGCACGCCCGACACTCCCGACTGGACGCGCTGCGGTTGGCGCCCCCGCACCTGGACGACCACGCCGGCCGGCACCTGGTGGTGCTCTGGGACGACCCGGACCGCACCCCCGAGCTGCGGCAGCCGGTGGACACCCTGGGCGGCGAGGCGTGACCGGCCCGGCGTCCGGCCCGCCCGTCGACGGCGACCGGCGGATCTACCACGGCACCGGCCGGATACTCGATCCCACCGAGCGGGACCGGCGCTGGCCCGACCCGCCGCACTGGCGGGCCTTCGGAGGCGGCCCGGACGAGCCCGATCCCGCACCGGACGACGCCGAACTGGAGCGGCGGCTGGGCCGGCCGGTGCTCTCCGACCACGCCGACCCGGACGAGGTCGACGCGGTCAACGCCGCGCTGCGCCTGCGCCGCCCCCTGCTGGTCACCGGCCGCCCCGGGTCCGGGCGGTCCAGCCTGGCCTACCGCATCGCCCGGGAGCTGCGGCTCGGCCGGGTGCTGCGGTGGCCGGTGACCACCCACGACACGGTCCGGGCCGGTCTGTACGACTACGACCCGGTGGGCCGGGTGCGGGCGGCGGCCCGGACGGACGACGCCGACCCGGCCGGCGACTCCGGCATCGGCGACCACGTCAGCCTGGGACCACTGGGTACCGCCCTGCTGCCCTACCGGCTGCCGCGGGTGCTCCTCATCGACGAGCTGGACCAGAGCGACATCGACCTGCCCCAGCAGCTGCGGACCGTCTTCGACGACGGCGGGTTCGACATTCCGCAACTGCTGCGGACGGCCCGGCACGCGCCCGAGGTGACGGTCCACACCGCCGACCCCGGGGGTACCGCCACGGTGCGCGAAGGACGGGTCCGCTGCCACGCGTTCCCCCTGGTGGTGATGACCTGCGCCGAGGACCGGGTCTTTCCGCCCGCCTTCCTGCGGCACTGCCTGCGGCTGCGGATCCAGGAACCCGACCGGGAGGCGGTGCTGCGGGTGATCGACGCGCACTTCCCCGACGGCGTCGCGGGGAGCACGACCGTCGTCGAGGCGTTCCTGGCCAGGCGCGGTCGACCCGACGCGCCCACCCTGGACCAGTTGCTGGACGCGGTGCACCTGCTGCGGACCTGCCCGGTCAACGACCTGCCGAAAGACTGGGACCAGCTGCTGCGGACCCTGCTCCGGGGCGTGCCGGCGGCAGAGCCGCGATGACCGACGCGCCATCGGCCGTCGCCGGCCCGGCACCGCGCGAGTCATCCGGACCGGCGCGTACGCCCCTGTTCGGGGTCCCCGATCCGGCGGACCCGGGCGACATCCGGCTGGACGACGACGAGTCGTTGGCCGAGGTGCTGCGCCCGTTCCGCCGGCTGGTCTCCGCCCGTGACCTGTACGCCTTCGACGAGGAGGCCAGCGCCGCCCAGGCCGCCGCCGGGCTGCCGCCGGTGTTCGCGCCGGTTCCCCGGGCCCGGTGGGACGCCGTCGTGGTGGTCGACGACCACCTGACGATGAGCGTCTGGGCCGACCAGGTCGCCGCGTTCGGCGCGCTGCTGCGCCGGCACGTGGCCTTCCACGACGTCCGGGTCTGTCACCTCGCGACGGGGACCACCCGCACGGAGGACGTCGTGCTGCGCGGATCCCGGGGTGGGCCGGCTCTCGCCGCCGCCCACGGCCTGCCGGTCGTGCACCGCCGCCGCATCGTGCTGGTCATCTCCGACGGTGCCGGCCCCGGCTGGAGCAGCGGAGCCGTCCAACCCCACCTGCGCGCCTGGGCGCAGCGGCAGCCGGTGGCCCTGGTGCACCTGCTGCCCCAGCAGATGTGGCACCGGGGCGGGATCGCCCCGCAGCGGCTGCGACTGCGCGCGCCCCGGGCCGGCGCGGCCAACGCACGGCTCGACTGGCGGCACGACGACCCCCTCCACGCGTTGGCGGCCGCCGGCGACCCTCCGGCGGACACGGTGCCGGTTCCGGTGGTGGAGCTGCGGCCCCGGTGGCTCGCCGCCTGGGTGGAACTCGTCGCCGGTCGCCACCCCCGGTGGATCGACCTGCCGGCCCTGCTGGTCGACGCCGAGGCCGGGGCCCGGCCGGGCGCGGCGGAGCCGCGGTCCGAGCCGTCCCCCTCCCGGCGGGTCCGGGAGTTCGTCTCCTGGGCGTCGCCGGAGGCGCTGCGCCTGGCGACCCGGCTCGCGGCGGCCCCGCTCGACCTGGCGGCCATCCACGTGGTCCACGACGACCTCCACCCCGACCCGGCCCCGCTGCACCTCGCCGAGGTGCTCACCAGCCCCCTGGTCCGTCCGGGGCCGGCCGACGCGCGGACCCGGTTCGAGTTCGTGTCCGGCGTACGCGAGCACCTGCTGGCCATCGGCCGGCGGGCCGACACCGTCCGGGTGTGGCGGGCACTGGCGGACCGGCTCGGCGGCACCCGGCCGGCGCTGGCGGAGTGGAGCGCCGTGCTCGACGCACCGGACGACCGGCCGGTCGGTCCGGGCACCTCGGACACCACCGGCCTGCTGCACATCGAGCGGTCCGTTCTGCACGCGCTGTCGGGTCGCTACCTGGCCCGGGCCCGCCGCCTCGACCAGCTGCTGGAGCCGGACACGCCCGACGAATCCGGCACGCTCAGCCCTCCCGGAGCGGGGCACGGCAGTGTCATGATGTCGGTAGGCGAAGAGGCCGACGCCCCCCGTAGCCTTGCAACTGAAGGAGCCGGATTGACGTCGAGCACCCCCACGGACTCCGCCACCCCGGCGCACACCCCCGCCGTCTGGGGCAACGTCCCGCCGCGCAACCCCAACTTCACCGGCCGCGCCGACCTGCTCGTGCAGCTCTACCAGCAGGTTCAGGGCGGCCCCACCGCGGTCCTGCCGCACGCCCTGCACGGCATGGGCGGAGTCGGCAAGTCCCACCTCGCGGTGGAATACGTCTACCAGCACCAGGGCGAGTACGACCTGATCTGGTGGATCCCCGCGGAACGGCCGGCGCAGATCAACGCGTCCCTGGTGGAGCTGGCCCGCCGGATGAACCTGACCGCCGCCGGGCCGGACGTCGGCAGCGCCCGCGCCGCGGTGCACGAGGCGCTGCGTCTCGGCCGGCCCTACCGGCGCTGGCTGCTGGTCTTCGACAACGCGGAGAGCCCCGAGGCGCTGCTGCCGTACCTGCCCACCGGCGGATCCGGCAACATCATGATCACTTCGCGGAATCCGCAGTGGAACAGCGTCGCGCGCACCCTCGAGGTCGACGTGTTCACCCGCGAGGAGAGCATCGAGCTGCTGCGCCGTCGGGGACCGGAACTCACCGCCGAGCAGGCCGACCGGCTCGCCGGCAAGCTGGGCGACCTGCCGCTGGCGCTGGAACAGGCGGCGGCGTGGCGGGCCGAGACCGGCATGCCGGCCGAGGAATACCTGCGGCTGTTCGAGGAGAAGCGGGTCGAGCTGCTCGAACAGGCGCCGCCGCTGGACTACCCGCTGCCCGTGGCGGCGGCCTGGAACGTGTCCCTGGACCGGCTGGTGGTCTCCAACCCGGCGGCGTTCCGGCTGTTGCAGGTCTGCGCGTTCCTGGCGCCCGAGCCGATCCCCCGTACGCTCTTCATCGGCGCGCAGCACGCGGACATCCACGCCGAGCTCAACCCGACCCTGCGCGACCCGATGAAGCTCGGCCGCGCGATCCGGGACATCAACCGGTACGCCCTGGCCCGGGTGATCCACCGGACCAACTCGATCCAGATGCACCGGCTCATCCAGGCGGTGCTCGTCGACCGGATGACCGGCGCGGAGCGCATCGCGGTACGCGACAGCGCCCACCGGTTGCTGGCCTCCGGTGACCGCAACGACCCCGACACCCCCGCCAACTGGCCCAGCTACGCCGACCTGTACCCGCACGTGATGGTCTCCGGGGCGGTGGACTCCGACGCGGGCTGGGTGCAGCAGCTGGTCTACAACGAGGCGCGGTTCCTCTACTGGTGGGGCGACATGGAGGCGTCGCTGCAACTGTGCCGGCAGGCGTACGAGACCTGGCGGGCGTCGCTCGGCGAGGACGCCTCGATGACCCTGCAGATCGGACACTGGCTGGGTTTCATGCTGTTCAAGCTCGGCCGGCCCCGGGACGCGGCGGAACTCAATACCCGGATCCTCGACTCCTGGCGACGGGTCACCACCGAGGACACCGAGGAACTGCTGCGCGCCCAGGGCGCGGTGGCGGCCGACCTGCGGATCGCCGGTGACTTCTTCGGCGCCCTGGAACTGGACGAGGACCTCTACCGGCGGCACGTACGCGCGCTGGGCGAGGACGACCCCAGCACGCTCAACGCGGCGCACAACCTCGCCGTCAGTCTCCGGCTGACCGGTGACGTCCGGCGGGCGTACGAGGTGGACGCGGCGACCCACGCGCACCGGGTGCTGCTCTTCGGTGAGGACCACGCGCAGACCCTCGAATCACTGCTCAACCTGATCATCGACCGGCGGGAGCTGGGCGACTACCTGTCGGCCCGGGCCGAGATGCAGAACGTCGTCGATCGGTTGCCGATGGTGTGGGGGGAGGCGCAGACCCAGACCCTGGCCGCCCGACGCCGGCTGGCCTCGGCGGTCCGCAAGGCCGGCGACCACGAGACCGCCCGGGTGCTGTCCCAGGAGGTACGCGACGGCTTCGCCGCCCGATACGGCGAACAGCACCCGGACACCCTGCTGGCCGCGTTCGGCCTGGCGGTCGACCTGCGCGCCACCGGCGACCTCGCCGCCGCCGAGCGGCTGAGCGAGGACATCATCGAGCGGTACCGCCGGCTCTTCGACGAGGAGCACCCGTACACGGTGGCGGCCGAGTTGAACGCGGCGATCGTGCACCGCCTGCGTGGGGACGTCGCCCGGGCCCGGAAGATCAACGAGCGGGGGCTGGCGATCCTGACCCGGCGTCTGGGCAAGGACCACCCGCTGACCCTGGCCGGCACCATCAACCTCGGCAACGACCTGTTCCATCTGCGCGAGTACGCCGCCGCGTACGAGTTGGACTCCGACACCACCGCGCGGGCCCGGCGGGTGTTCGGACCGGACCATCCGACCACGCTGATCAGTCTGGGCAACCTGGCCCAGGATCTGGTCTCGCTGGGCCGCGAGGAGGAGGCGTACCGGCTGCACGCGGAGATCACGCCGAAGTTCGAGCGGACGCTCGGCCCGACCCACCCGGCCACCATCGCCGGCACCGACCTGACCCTGCGCGGCGACTGCGACCTGGACCCGATGCCGCTGTGAGGCCGGGCGGTCCGGACGCGGCCCTCGGCTCCCGCCCGGACCGCGCGGACCGCCCGGATCAGCCGACCGCCGGCAGGGCGCCGACCCAGTCGGCCACCGCCAGCGGGTCGGCCGCCGGGTCCGCCACCTCCCGGTGCACCGCGCGGACCAGCTCGGGCCGGTCCCGCAGCGCCTCGGCGGCCCGGCCGGGCACGAGCACGGCCGTGGTCAGGCCCAGCCCCGCCCACGCACCCGGCGACCCGTCGCCCGCCGCCAGCTCGGCCAGGTAGCCGGCATGGGCCCCGGCGACGTCACCGGCGGCCAGGGCGAGGTCCGCCGCGGTGGCCCCGGAGACCGTCACCCCGACCGCCGACGGGTCCTTGCACAGCTGCGCGAAGCCGTCCGGGTCGGTGATCCGCCACATCTGGAGCACCGCCTGCGTGTCGAGCCGGCGCGCCGACCCGTCCGTCACGACCACCGGCTCTCCAGCGGCGACCGCGGGCCGTCGCCCGGCATGCCACGCCCGCGCCAGCTCGACGACGACGGACCGGTCCGGCCGCCGGTGGTGCAGCCGCCACCGGGCCCGGTGGTCGGCCACCGCCGTCCGCGCGGCGGCGAGCAGGTCCGCCGGCACGTCCTCGTCCTGCCAGGCGTCGGCGGTGGCGAGCAGCCCGGCCACCAGACGCCGGCCGACGTCGTTGAGTTCGGGCAGCTCGCACATCATCCGCAGGGTCGCCCGGACCTGTCGCCGCCAACGGGCGAACTCGAAGTGCGCCAGAGCGGCCGCCGGGCCCGTCGCCACCAGGCGGTACGACCGCCAGAAGTCGGTGATCCCGACGAACGCGTAGACGCCCTGCAACAGGCCGCCGAGCGGACGCGGGTCGTCCCGCCAGGGCGCGTAGAGGCGCTGCGCCGGCTCGCCCCACAGCAACGGGGTCAGGTGCAGCAGGCCGCCCAGCTTGATGTGCTGGAACTCGTGGACCAACGTCACCGCCAGCTCGGGCGCGTCCTCCGGCTCCGACATGATCATGCTGCCGAAGGCGTCGCCGGCGGAGGCACTCATCGTCCGGTAGCGTTCCGCGGCCCGCTGGGGCACCACCGAGGTCAGCCCCCGGGCGATCGGCGCCGCCCGGTCGGGGCAGACCCTCATCAGCAACTGCCACGCCTCGGTCAGCAGCGCCCGCCACCGGTCCAGCTGCGCCACCGTGTCGAGGTCCGGTGGCGTGGGCGTACGGAGGTTGCGGTAGGGATCGAGGAAGTCGAGGGTCACCGCGAGGGTGGCGCCGTGCGCCTCCGCGCGGATGGTCGGCAGGGCCAGCCAGCCCTCCGTGCCGGTGCCACCGGAGTCGAACCGGACGACGCGGTCGGCCACCCGCACCGTCGCCGCGCCGTCGGCGCCCACCACGTCGGCGTGGGCCCAGCGGGTCGGCGACGGCAGGCTCGCACCCCCCAGGGTCGGCAGCGCGACGAACCCGTCGCGAACCGGGACGCGCATGGTGAACCCGACGCCGGCGCGGACGGCGGCCACCACCGCCAGGGCGTGCAGGTAGCCCAGGTCGACCCAGAGCGGTCCGTCGGCGGTGACGGTCCCGCCGCGCAGCCGGCGCAGCACGTAACCCGCCCAGGTGCCGACCTGCGGATGCAGGATCAGCCGGTCGACCTCGTCGGCGGCCCGCCGCTGGGCGGCGACCAGCAGTTCCCAGGCGGCGGCGACCGGCGGCAGCGGGCCGACGGCCTCCGGATCGGTGGCGACGGCGTCCAGCACGGCCCGCAACTGCACCAGCCGCCAGCTGCGCTCGGCCGACAGCAGCTCGGAGATCGTGTCGGGGTCGCCGTCACCCGCCGCCAGCGCGGCGAAGTGACCGCGGTCGAGTCGGTGTCGGGCCGGCCGGTCCGGGGGTGCCGTCACCGACTCGTGAACGGTCATCATTCCTCCATGGACGGCGGCCACGTCAGTCAAGTCGTTGCGGATTGTAACCACTGGTGATGCTCTCGGGATCCTCGACACGGCGCAGCAGCCGATTCATGATCGGACCGAGAATCTCCTGGTCATAGTCGGGAAGGTGGTCCAGCGACACACCCGCGAGGTCGACGAGTTCGGAGTCGACGTCGACAGCGTACGGTTGATTCACGGGGAACCATTATCCACAGTCCACAGCCGTTTCCGCGCCCGTGCGCGACGGAAGAGAGGACGTGGCGTGGCGGGCCCGGTGGGGGCGCCGCCGACGGGACCGGCCGGGTCGCGCGGCGGTGCTAGCGTGGCGGCCGTGACCGGGACCGCGGTGGTGTTCGTGCACGGTTTCCTCTCCTCGCCGGCCGTCTGGTCGCGGTTCGCCGACCTGCTCCGCGCCGACGAGGACCTCCCCGACGTCGAGCCGTACCCCTTCGGGTACGAGTCGCCGCTGGTCCGGGTCCATCCGCTGCGCCGCGCTCCCACCATCGACGTGGTGGCCGACAGCCTGCGCACCTACCTCGCCCACGACCTCGCCGACTCCGCGCGGCTGGTGCTGGTCTCGCACAGTCAGGGCGGGCTGGTGATCCAACGCGCGCTGGCCCGGATGCTCGCGGAGAACAGCGACGAACTCGCCCGCATCCGGCTGGTGGTCATGTACGCCTGCCCGAACGCCGGCTCGGACCTCGGCCTGCCGGTACGCCGGCTGCTGCTGGGCGGCAACCCGCAGGAGGCGGAGCTACGACCGTTCCACACGGCGGTCCTGGACGCGCAGCGGGTGGTCCTGCACCGGCTCGTCGCGGTGCCCGACCCACCCGTGCGGTTGCTGGTCTACGCCGGAGAGAGCGACCGGGTGGTCACCCCCGTCTCGGCCCGCAGCGTGTGGCCCGAGGCCGGGGTGGTCCCCGGCGACCACTCCACGGTGATCCAGCCCGACTCGCCGCGGCACCGGTCGTACGTGGTGCTGCGGCACGCCCTGCTCGCGCTGCGCGCCGCCGACGGCGCCGGTGCGCCGGCCGGCCCGGGCCGGCCACCGCCGCCGGCCCCGGCGGACGGGTCGGGCGAACTCGTCGACCTGCTGCTGGCCGTGCCGGGGATGTACGACCCGGCTTTTCGCCAGCAGGTGTACGCCATGCTGCCCCCCGCGGTGCAGGCGCAGCTACCGCGCAACCCGGTCGTCCGGGTGGAGCTGATCGGCCTGACCCGGGTGCTCGTGGCCTATCGCCACCTGGGTGCCGGACGGGCCCTGGGTGCCGCCGTCACGGCGCTGGTGCCCGAGCATCCCGCCCTCGACAACCTGCTCGACCGGCTCGCCGCACTGGACGTCCCACCCGGGGGCTGACCCGCCGCCCCGGCCGCCCTCAGAGCGCGATCAGCTCCGTGGGGGTGGTGTTGAGCCGCTGGACTCCCCGCGTCGCGCAGACCACGATGTCCTCGATGCGGGCGCCGTGCCGACCGGCGAGATAGATGCCGGGCTCGACGGAGAACGCCATCCCCGCCTCCAGCGGCCGCCGGTTGCCCGCCACGACGTACGGCTCCTCGTGGCCGTCCAGCCCGATGCCGTGGCCGGTGCGGTGCAGGAACGCGTCGCCGTACCCGGCGTCGGCGATGACGTCCCGGGCGACCGCGTCGACCGCCTCGGCCGACACGCCGGGTCGGATCGCCGCCACGGCCGCGCGCTGCGCCTCGTGCAGCACCGCGTAGTAGTCGGCGAACTCCGCCGGTGCCGGCCCACCGACGGTGTAGGTGCGGGTGCAGTCCGAGCGGTAGCCCGACGCCATGGTGCCCCCGATGTCCACCACCACCGGCTCGCCCGCCCCGATCGGCCGGTCCGAGGTGCCGTGGTGCGGGCTCGCGCCGTTCGGGCCGGCCGCCACGATGACGAAGTCGACCCGGACGTGGCCGGCCGCGCGGATCGCCGTGGCGATGTCGGCGGCCACCTCCGCCTCGGTCCGTCCCGGCCGCAGCCACTGCCCCATCCGCCGGTGCACCGCGTCGATCGCCGCGCCCGCCTCGGCGAGCGCCGCGACCTCCGCCGGGGACTTGCGGATCCGCAGCTCCCGCAGGACCTCGGAGGCGAGCCGCTGCGCGACGCCGGGCAGCGCCGCCCGCAGCGCGAGGACCTGCTCGGCCCACATCCGGTCGGCCAGCCCGACCGCCGCGACCGGCCCGCCGAGGGCGGCCACCACCAGGGGGTACGGGTCGGTGCCGTCGGCGTGGTCGACGACGCGTACGCCGGTGTCCGGCGCCGCCTCGGCCGCCGGCCGTTCCAGGGTGGGCACGATCAGCGTCGGCTCACCCTCGGCGGGCAGCACCAGGCAGGTCAGCCGTTCCCCTTCGTGCGCGTCGTAGCCGGTCAGGTAGCGCAGGTCCGATCCGGGGGTGAGCAGCAGCGCGTCCAGGCCGGCGGCGGCGGTCGCCCGCTGCGCCACGGCCAGCCGTCGCGCCGGGTACAGCGCCTCGTCTCCCACCCGAACAGCGTAACGGTGGTCCGGCGGCGGACCCGCCCCGTCGACACGTGTCCGCGTTCCACCGCCGGGGCGGTGCCGCCGCGGCTAGCCTGACCGTGGGCTCGTCGACGCCGAGGGCCCGACCCTGGGCCCGCCACGGTGGCCGGCCACGCCCGGAAGGACCGACCAGGTGGCCGCAGAGGACCGCAACCGCACGCCGGCACGGCGGTGGCTGCTCTGGTCCGGGATCCTGGCCCTGGCCGGGCTGGTCCTGCTGGTCGTCGGGCTGACCGTCGCCGACGGCGTCGCCGCGTGGATCGAGGTGACCCTCGCGATCGTGCTGCTGCTGGCCAGCTACGGCGTGCAGTACCTGGCCCGCCGCGAGTCCCTGTACGCCGACGACCAGCCCCGCTGAGCGCCACCCCGATCAGGCCCGCCGGCCCGTGTTCGTCGGTGCCGTGTGCCAGGCTGTCGGACGTGGCACACCGACCCCCGATCCTGCTCATCGACGCGCCCAGCCTCTACTTCCGGGCCTACTTCGGCATCCCCGAGTCGGCCGCCAAGGCGACCGACGGCAGCCCGGTCAACGCGGTGCGCGGTTTCCTGGACATGCTGGCCCAGCTCATCCGCACCCGCCGGCCCGACCGGATGGTCTGCGCGATGGACCACGACTGGCGGCCCGACTGGCGGGTGGCGCTGCTTCCGTCGTACAAGGCGCACCGGGTCGCCCCGGAGGGCGGCGAGGTCGTACCGGACACGCTGAGCCCGCAGGTGCCGGTCATCCTGGAGGTTCTGGACGCCGTCGGCATCACCGCCGTCGGTGCGACCGGTTACGAGGCCGACGACGTGCTCGGCACCCTCGCGGTGACCCAACCCGGGCCGGTCGAGGTGGTCTCCGGCGACCGCGACCTGTTCCAGCTGGTCGACGACACCCGGCCGGTCCGCCTGCTCTACGTGGGGCGCGGGGTGGCCAAGCTGGACGACTGCGACGACGCCGCGGTGCGCGCCCGCTACGGCGTGCCGGCCGACCGCTACGCCGACTTCGCCGCCCTGCGCGGCGACCCCAGCGACGGCCTGCCCGGGGTGGCCGGGGTCGGCGAGAAGACCGCCGCCCGGCTGATCGAGCGCTACGGCGACATCGCCGGTGTCCTCGCCGCGCTGGACGATCCGGGCTCCGCCTTCGCCCCGGGGCTGCGGGCCAAGCTGGCCGCCGCGCGGGACTACCTGGCGGTCGCCCCGAAGGTCGTCCGGGTGGCCCTGGACGTGCCGCTGCCGGACCTGCCCACCGCGTTGCCGGTGGCACCGGCCGACCCGGACCGGCTGCTGGAGTTGGCCGCCGAGTGGAACCTGGCCGGCTCGGCCCGCCGACTGGTCGACGCCCTGGCCCTGCGCAATTGATCCACTCGACTCCGATGACGTCGGGGTGTCAGGAGCGACCTGTCACCCCGACCTCACTGACGTCAGGATGATTGTGCCGGGACGGCCTCCGGGCGAGGCGGACGCGCCCGGTCAGCGGGGCGGGGTGTCCCGGCGGGACGGGAACGGGGTGCCGGCGCCGAACGTCGACCGTGCCCGCAGCCCGACCGGGTCCGCCGCCGGTGGCGCCGGCGACATCGGCTCCTCCGGGGGATCGATCCGCCGGCCGTCCAGGTAGGCGGCGGCGGCCCGGTCCTCGTCGGTCGGGGCGGCGAGCAGCGCGTACACCAGGCCGACCACCACGAAGATCACCGCCAGGATGATCGGCACCAGCAGGGTGCTGACCTCGGCGCCGGTGACCTCGCCGCGCTGCTCGTGCAGGTGCACCGACAGCGCGCTCATCCCGGTGAAGTGCATGCCGTTGACCGCGATGCCCATGACCAGCGCCGAGGCGAAGATCGCCAGTCCGCGCCGGACGGTCACCGCGAGCCAGAGCGCCACCGTGGCGGCGACCACCGCGATCACGACCGACAGGATCACCCGGGTCTGGTCGTAGCGGAGGCTGCCGTTCAGCCGCATCGCCGCCATGCCGGTGTAGTGCATCGCGGCCACCCCGGCGCCGGTGAACAGGCCACCGACGGCGATGCGCGGCACCGACACCCGGCCGGTGCCGACGATGGCCAGGCCGATCCCGACCGCGCCGATCGCGAAGGCCGCGCTGGCCACGGTGACCGGCACGTCGTACCGGATGCGGGTGCCGTCCACGGCGAAGCCCAGCATCGCCATGAAGTGCATGGTCCAGATCGCGGTGCCGCCGAGCGCCAGGGCCGCGAGCGTGCCCCACAGCGCGCGCTGCCCCGGCGTCTGCGCGGTGCGGATCCGGCCGGCGCAGACCAGGCCCAGGCACGAGCCCAGCACCGACAGCGCGTAACTCAGCGCGGGCGTGATCCACCCGTACTCGAAGTGATTGATCTCCGCCACGGCGGTCGTCCCCCCAGACAAGGTACTGGCGCGTAACACCGCGCCGCAGACATGATCGGGGACCCTCTGACCAGGCGCAACACCGCCCCCCGGGCATTTCGGCCGGTGGCGTCGCGGTGACCGTGTGATGCGTCGATTTCCGAGCGCCGGTGACCGAAAGTGATTATCAGGCGGGGGTGTGGTAGGACAGCACGCCCCGGTTGACGGCCGCTATCGCCTGCCGTGCGGTGGCGCGCAGCTCCGCCGAGGCACCGCCGGAGTCGGCGAGCTGGCCGAGCAGGTCGACGACCTGTCGCGCCCAGCGGACGAAGTCGCCCGCCGGCATCTCGCCGTCGATCTCGTGGCCGCTGCCGAGCACCTTGGCCAGCGCCTCACCCCGCGCCCACCGGTAGACCGGCCAGGCGAACCCCAGGTCCGGCTCGCGGGTGACGGTCAGCCCGCGCGCCGCCTCGTCGGCCTCGATCTCGCTCCACAGCTTGAACGTGGCGTCGACCGCGTCGGCCACCCCGCCCCGCGGCAGCGACGCCCGCTCGTCGACGTCCCGCCGCGCCTCGAAGACGACCACCGACACCGCCGCCGCCAGCTCCGCCGGGGACAACCCGTTCCAGACGCCCCGGCGCAGGCACTCGGCGACCAGCAGGTCCGCCTCGGTCCAGATCCGGCCGAGCATCCGGCCGGCGTCGGTCACCGTGCCGTCGGCCCCGAGGTAGCCGCGTGCGGTGAGCAGCGCGACGATCCGGTCGAAGGTACGGGCCAGCGAGCCGGTCCGCCCGGCCACCCGCTGCCGGAGTTCCTCGGTGTCCTTCTCCAGCCGGCGGCGACGCTCGGCCCAGCGGGCGTGTTCCTCCCGGTCCGGGCAGGCGTGGCAGGGGTGCCGGCGCAGTTCGGCGCGGAACTGGCTGAGCTGGTGGTCCTCGCCGGTGGACTGCCGGGACCGGCCGCCCCGGCGACCGCCGTGCCGGTCCAGGCCGGTGCCGCTGACCTCGGCGGCCAGGTCCCGGCGGGCGGCCGGGGAACGGTGGTTGAAGTGCTTGGGCACGCGGATCCGGGCGAGCACCTCGGCGGGCGTGGTGAAGTCGCCGGGGGTGACCCGGCCGGCCCACCGGTCCTGGGTGAGCACCAGCGGGCGGGGTTCACCGAAGCCGCCGGTGGCCGGGTCGAGCACCACGGCGAGTCCGGCCCGCCGGCCGGACGGCACCCGGATCACGTCGCCGACCCGCAGCCGCTCCAGCGACGCCACCGCCGCCGCCTTGCGCTGGTGCTGCCCCTGCCGGGCGATGGCCCGCTCCCGGTCGGCGATGGCCACCCGCAGCGCGAAGTACTCGTCGAAGTCGCCGTGGTGGCAGGCCGCCTCGACGCCGTACGCCTCGATGGTCTCGGTGTTGCGCTGCACCTGCCGGGCCAGGCCGACCACCGACCGGTCGGCCTGGAACTGCGCGAACGAGGACTCCAGCAGCGCGCGGGCCGGCTCCGCGCCGACCGAGCCGACCAGGTTGACCGCCATGTTGTACGACGGGCGGAAGCTGGACCGCAACGGATAGGTCCGGGTGGAGGCGAGACCCGCCACGTGCCGGGGGTCGGTCTCCGGGGACCACACCACCACGGCGTGCCCCTCCACGTCGATGCCCCGCCGGCCGGCGCGGCCGGTGAGCTGGGTGTACTCCCCCGGCGTCAGGTCGACGTGCGCCTCGCCGTTGTACTTGACCAGCCGTTCCAGCACCACGCAGCGGGCCGGCATGTTGATGCCCAGCGCCAGGGTCTCGGTGGCGAAGACCGCCTTGACCAGGCCGCGGACGAACAGCTCCTCGACGACCTCCTTGAACACCGGCAGCATGCCGGCGTGGTGCGCGGCCAGGCCGCGCTCCAGCCCGTCGAGCCACTCCCAGTAGCCCAGCACCGACAGGTCCTCGCCGGGGATCGCGGTCACCCGCGACTCGACCACCCGCCGGATCTCGGCCCGTTCCTCCGGTGAGGTGAGCCGGAGCCCGGCGGCGAGGCACTGCTGCACGGCGGCGGCGCAGCCGGCCCGGCTGAAGATGAACAGGATCGCCGGCAGCAGACCCTCGCGGTCGAGCCGGTCGACGATGTCCGGGCGCATCGGCCCGCGCCAGCGCGGCCCCCGCCGGCCCCCGCCGGGGCCGGCGCTGCGCCCCTCGCCCAGCTCCAGGCGGCGCACCGTGTCCCGGGTGTAGCGCAGCAGCTCCGGGTGCACGTCGTGCTTGCGGGCCGCGTCGGCGTCGTGGAACAGGTCGAACATCCGCTTGCCGACCAGCATGTGCTGCCACAGCGGCACCGGCCGGTGCTCGCTGACCACCACCGTCGTCTCGCCGCGCACGGTGACCAGCCAGTCGGCGAACTCCTCGGCGTTGGAGACGGTGGCCGACAGCGAGACCAGGGTGACCGAGGCGGGCAGGTGGATGATCACCTCTTCCCAGACCCCGCCGCGGAACCGGTCGGCGAGGTAGTGCACCTCGTCCATCACCACGTACGCCAGGCCCTCCAGGGTGGCCGACCCGGCATAGAGCATGTTGCGCAGCACCTCGGTGGTCATCACCACCACGGGCGCGTCGCCGTTGATGGCGTTGTCGCCGGTGAGCAGCCCGACGTGCGCCGCGCCGTACCGTTGGACCAGGTCGTGGTACTTCTGGTTGGACAGCGCCTTGATCGGCGTGGTGTAGAAACACTTGCGCCGGACCGCCGGGGCACCGTCGGCGGGCGCCGGCGCCGCCGGGGCGCCCCGCAACGCCAGGTGTACGGCGAACTCGCCGACCACGGTCTTGCCGGCGCCGGTCGGGGCGCACACCAGCACGCCGCTGCCCCGCTCCAGGGCCTGGCACGCCTCCCGCTGGAAGTCGTCGAGGTCGAACCCCAGGTCCAGGGCGAACTCGTCCAGCGCCGGAAACTGGGAGGCCTGCGCGGCCCGGCGGCGCGCCGCGGCGTACCGCTCGGCGGGGCTCGACATGTGACCAAGGTTAGTGCGTGCCGTCGCGGGGCACCCGGCAAGGCCGTCCGGACCGGCCGTCCGGGGCGGTCGGTAGGGTGCACGACGTGCCGGACCCTACCGAACCGACCCAGACACCCGCCCCCGGCGGCGCCGACGTCGTCGCCGGTGCGGGGGCCACTCGCCGGCCCGTGGCGGGCGTGCTCTTCGACTTCCACGGCACCCTCGCCCAGGTGGAGGACCCGCGCGCCTGGGTGACCGCCGCGGCGGCGGCGTGCGGGGTCGAGGTGGAACGGGCCCGGGCGACCGCGCTGGCCGACCGGCTGCTCACCGCCGGCCGGGCGGGTGGGCCGCTGCCGGCCCGGGTGCCGCCCCGGCTGGCCGAGCTGTGGGCCGACCGGGACCTCTACCCGCACGCCCACCGGGGCGCGTACACCGGTCTGGCCGAGACCGTGGACGCCGGCATCGACGGTTTCGCCGAGGCGCTCTACGACCGGCTGCTGGTCCCCGAGGGTTGGGTGCCGTACCCGGACACCGCGCCGACGCTCGCCGCGCTGCGCGAGGCCGGGGTGCGGGTGGCGGTGGTGAGCAACATCGGCTTCGACATCCGGCCCCTGTTCGCCGCCTGGGGGCTGGCCGACCTGGTCGACGCGTTCGTGCTGTCGTACGAGGTGGGGCGCTGCAAGCCGGACCCGGGGATCTTCCTGCGCGCCTGCGCGATGATCGGTGTGGAGCCGGAGCGGACGCTGATGGTGGGCGACACGCCGGCCGACGCGGGCGCGGTCGCCGCCGGCTGCGCGGTGCTGGTGCTGCCGGCGGCCGACGCGGGCGTCGCCAACGGCCTCGGCGGCGCCCTCGACCTGGCCGGCGTCAAGGAACGCTGACCCCCGCCGGGCGGCCAGCTCGCCGTCAGCGCAGGAGGCGCACGGCGGCCGGGACGGCGGTGATCGTCACCGGCAGGTCGAGGGCCCGCTCACCGTCGGCGTAGGTGGTGATGCCCTCGGCGGCCAGCTCGACCGTGCGGGCCCGGTAGGTGCGCACCAGTGGGTGCGCGACGTGGGTGCCGGCGTAGATGCGCGGCTTGACCCGCATCAGGGTGCGCCGGTCGAACCGGCCGCCGACCACCACGTCCAGCAGCCCGTCGGTCAGGTCGGCGGCCGGACAGATCCGCATCCGGCCCCCGTAGCAGGCCCCGTTGCCCACCGCGACCAGCACCGCGTCGAGTTCGTGGGTCACCCCGTCCAGGCGCAGCGTGTACCGGCGCGGCCGCAACCGGGCCAGCTCCGCGAGGATCGCCAGGTCGTACCGGCGGGGACCGCGTGGCCAGCGCATCCGGTTGGCCCGCTCGTTGACGATCGCGTCGAAGCCGGCGGCGAGCACCGCGCCGTACCAGCGCCGCGCGCCGTCGGCGCCGTCCACCCGCGCCAGGTCGACCGGTCGGGTGCGCCCCTGGAGCAGGGCCGCCGTGATCAGGTCCACCGCGGCGAGCGGGTCCGCCGGGTAGCCGGTGTCGAGGGCGAAGTCGTTGCCGGTGCCGGCGGGCACCGGTCCGAACGGCACCGTCGTGCCGGCGACCGCCTGAAGGGCGCGGTGCACGGTGCCGTCGCCGCCGACGGTGACCAGCGCCCCGATCCCCTCGGTGACCGCCGCCCGGCAGGCCGCCTCGGCCTCGGCGGCGGTGCCGGCCTCCAGGAGCCGCACCGGCCGGCCGGCGACGGCCAGCCGGTCCAGCAGCGGGGGCAGCAGGCCCCGGTGGACGCCCCGCCCGGCGGTCGGGTTGGCCAGCACGGCGACGGGTCCGGCAGGGAGGTGATCGGCTGCGGTCACGGCGAGCACCGTACCGCCACCGACCAGGGCCGGGCGCGCCCCGTCCCGGTAGTCGCCGGCGGGCGGACCGGGCAGCCGGCACCGGGGCGACACCACTGACATTTGTCACGGCCGACCGTGCGGCGCGCATCCACACACATGACTGAATGCACTGGAAGCACCATGCCCCGAACGGACAGACTCAGATCCGTCAGCAGGACCGCGAGGTCAGCCGAACAGCGGAGGGGTGGTCACGGTGGAGGAGCGCTACGACAGCTACTGCGCCGCCGATCGACTGTTCTACGACTCGCTCGGCAGCGCGGTCGAGCAGCCCACCTTCACCGCCGCCCGGCGGCCCGTCCCCGAGGGCTGGCGCAGCGAGCCGCTCGACGACTGGCTCATCTACGCGCCCGACGCCGGCACCCTGCCCCAGCAGGGCTGGAAGATCCACGTGGCGGCGACCCCGGCCAACGCCGAACGGGTGCTGGACAAGGTCTGGGACTACTGCGTCCCCCGGGGGCTGTCCTTCAAGTTCCTGCGCGGCCCGCGCACCCTGTTGCTGCGCAACTCCAAGTACGCCGCGCGGGCGGCCAGCGGGAAGTTCCTCACCGTCTACCCCCGCGACGAGGCGGAACTGGAGGTGACCTGCAAGGAACTCGACGAGTTGCTGCGCGGCGAGCCCGGTCCGTACATCCTCAGCGACCTGCGCCACGGGACCGGCCCGGTGTACGTGCGCTACGGCGGTTTCGCCGCCCGCTACTGCCACTCCCCCGACGGGCAGGTGGTGCCGGCGATCGAGGACGAGACGGGCACGCTGGTGCCCGATCGCCGGGATCCCGTCTTCCACGTGCCCTCCTGGGTGACCCTGCCGGAGTTCCTCGGTCCGCACCTGGCCGCCCGCAACGCGACCAGCACCGACGAGGTGCCGTACCGAATCGAGAAGGTCATCCACTTCTCCAACGGCGGCGGCCTCTACGTGGGCCGCGACGTCCGGACCGACACCCCGGTCGTGCTCAAGGAGGCCCGGCCGCACGCGGGCCTGGACGCCGACGGCGTCGATGCGATCACCCGACTGGCCCGCGAGGCCGAGGCGTTGCGCCGGCTCGCCGACCTGCCGCAGGTGCCCAGGGTGCACGACGAGTTCACCCTCGGCGAGCACCGGTTCCTCGCGCTGGAGTTCATCGAGGGCCGTCCGTTGAACAAGGTCCTGGTCGACCGGTACCCGCTGATCGACGCCGCCGCCACCGAGGCCGACCGTGCCGCGTACACCCGGTGGGCGCTGGATGTCCACCGGCAGGTCGACGAGGTCGTCACCGCGATCCACCAGCGCGGTCTCGTCTACGGTGACCTGCACCTGTTCAACATCATGGTCCGCCCGGACGACCGGATCGCCCTGGTCGACTTCGAGGTGGCCGCCCCCGTCGACGGTCACCGCCGGCCGGGCCTGCGCAACCAGGGCTTCGCCGCGCCACGGGACCGCACCGGCCCCGACGTCGACCGGTACGCCCTGGCCTGCCTGCGGCTGGCGCTGTTCCTGCCGCTGACCCAACTGGTCCGCCTCGCGCCGGCCAAGGCCGCCCACCTGGCCGACGTGATCGCCGCGAACTTCCCGGTGCCGAGGGCCTTCCTGGACGCCGCCGTCGAGGAGATCCTGGGTCCTCCGGCGTCCACCGCCACGGCCGGTGCCACCGACCCCGCCGGCCAGGCCGACCAGGTCCAGCCGGACCGCATCGCCCGGGCGATCCTCGCCAGTGCCACACCCGGGCGGGACGACCGGCTCTTCCCCGGCGACATCGAACAGTTCCGCAGCGGAGGACTCAACCTCGCGCACGGCGCGGCCGGGGTGCTGTACGCCCTGCATCTCGGCGGCGCCGGTCGCTGGCCGGAACACGAACGCTGGCTGGTCCAGCGGGCCACGGCCCCCGCGTCCGGCACCCGGTGCGGGTTCTACGACGGCCTGCACGGAGTCGCGTACGCCCTGGAGGTGCTCGGCCGGCGGCAGGACGCCCTCGACGTGCTCGACATCTGCCTGCGGCAACCCTGGACCGACCTGGACCACAGCCTGGCCAGCGGACTGTCCGGGATCGCGCTCAACCTCACCGAGCTGGCCGGACGCACCGGCGAACCGGCGCTGCGTGACGCGGCCCGGCAGGCCACCGAGCGGGTCGTCGAGCACCTCGCCGACGACCCCGGGCCGGACGTCAGCGGCGGCCGGCACCCGTACGCCGGGCTGCTGCGCGGCCGGACCGGACCGGCGCTGCTGCTGCTCCGGCGGTACGAACTCACCGGGGATCCGGCCCTGCTGGAGCACGCCGCCACCGCCCTGCGGCAGGACCTGCGCCGCTGTGTGACCCGTCCCGACGGCGCGCTCGAGGTCAACGAGGGCTGGCGCACGATGCCCTACCTGGGCCAGGGCAGCGTCGGCATCGGGATGGTGCTCGACCAGTACCTGCGGCACCGCGCCGACGAGCGGTTCGCCGCGGCCAGCGCCGGGGTGTTCCGCGCCGCCCGCTCCCCGTTCTACGCCCAGTCCGGTCTCTTCGCCGGGCGGGCCGGGATCATCGCCTACCTCGCGGCGTACCCGGACGACCCCGACCGGCGGCGGGAACTGGCCGCCCAGGTCGAGCGGCTGTCCTGGCACGCGCTGCCCTACGCCGACGGCACCGCCTTCCCCGGCGAGCAGCTGCTGCGGCTGTCCATGGACCTCGGCACCGGCGCCGCCGGAGTGCTGCTGGCGGTGGCCGCCGCGCGGCGTGGCACCCCGGTGGCCCTGCCGTTCCTCGCGCCCCTGACGGGCGCCGGAGACCCCCTCGCGTCAGCGAGGGTGACCGACCCGACCGACCAGCACGGAAGGAGGTGACACGACATGGCGCTCCTCGACCTCCAGGGACTGGAGATGGCTCCCGCCGACCGCACCGGCGGCGGTAGCCGGGCGAGCCTGCTGCTCTGCGGCGACAGCTCGCTCTCCGTCACGACCTGCAACTGACCAGGTCACCACGCGAGGCCCTGGGCGGATAGACGTATCCGCCCAGGGCCGCACGTCTTTGCGGGAGGACCGATGCGGACGTTGGACGGCCCCGACCGGCTGCTGCGCCGGGTGGTGCGCGACGGCGGCGGATGGACGGTCCTGCTCGCCGCGGTCGCGCTCACCGGCGCGGTCGCGGAACTGGCCCTGCCCGCGGCGCTCGGGCTCGCCGTGGACGCCGCCGTCGGCGGCGGCGGCGCGTCGTGGACGGCGGTGGCCTGCGGCCTGGTCGCCGTCCTCGTCCTCACCGACATTCTCGGTGACCTGGCCGGCGGGTACGGCGCGGTGCGCGCCACGGCGCGACTGCGCCGGCGGCTGCTCCGGCACCTGTTCGCGGTCGACGTGCGCACCGTCCGCCGGTACCCGGTGGGCGACCTGGTCGGGCGGCTCGTCGGCCAGACCGCGGACGCCGGGCAGGCCGGCACCGCGGTGGTGTTCGGCGTCGTCGCGCTGCTGCCCCCGCTCGGCAGCGTGGTGGCGCTCACGCTGCTCGAACCGCTGCTCGGCATCACGCTGCTCGCCGGGCTGGTCCTGCTCGCCGGGCTCATGCGCGCCTTCGTCACCGACGCCTCCGCCGCGGTCGCGGACTACCAGCGGGTGCTGGGACTTGTCGCCGGCCGGCTGCTGGAGGCGCTCGGCGGCGCCCGCACCATCGCCGCCGCCGCCACCGTCGACGCCGAACGCGACCGGGTACTGGCGGCCCTGCCGGAACTGAGGCAGCACGGCCACCGCGGCTGGCGGCTGCTCGCCGGGGCGAGCGCCCGCACCGCCGCCGTCGCGCCGCTGCTCCAGGTCGCCGTGGTGGCCGTCGGCGGGTACGCGCTGACCGCCGGATGGCTCACCCCCGGCGAACTGGTCGCGGCGGTGCAGTACGCGGCGCTCGGCGCCGGCCTGGGCGCGGTGCTGGCGACCCTCAACCGGCTGGTCCGCAGCCGGGCGGCGGCTTCCCGGATCGCCGAGCCGCTGGCCCATCCGCCCCGGCCCGACGGCGACGAGACGCTACCCGCCGGGTGCGGGGAACTGCGGCTGCGCGGGGTCGGCGTCGCCGCCGAGGACGGGCGACCGGTCCTGGCCGGCATCGACCTGACCGTGCCCGCGGGTGCCACGGTGGCCGTCGTCGGGCGCTCCGGCGCCGGCAAGTCGAGCCTCGCCGCGGTCGCCGGAGGGCTGCATGAGCCGGACGCCGGCGAGGTGCTGCTGGACGGGGTGCCGCTGCGCGGGTTGAGTCGCGCCGCGCTGCGCCGGGCGGTGGGTCACGCCTTCGACCGGCCGGCGCTGGTCGGTGAGACGGTGCACGACGCGATCGGACTCGGGCTCCCCGCGGTGGCGGCACGGCCGCCGGACGACGACGCACCGGCCACGGCACCGGTGCTGGCGGCGGCGCGGGCGGCGCAGGTGGCGGATGTCGTGGCCCGGCTGCCCGACGGCTTCCGGACCCGGCTGGCCGACGCACCCCTGTCCGGAGGTGAGGCGCAGCGGCTCGGGCTGGCTCGCGCGTTCCCCGCCGAGCGGCTGCTCGTCCTCGACGACGCCACCTCCAGCCTGGACACGGCCACCGAACACCGGATCGGACGGGCGTTGACGGAGCACGCCGGTGGGCGTACCCGGCTGGTGGTGACCCACCGGGCGACCACGGCCGCCGCGGCCGACCTGGTCGCCTGGCTGGACGGAGGGCGGCTGCGCGCCCTGGCACCGCACCGGTGGCTGTGGGCCGACCCGGCCTACCGGGCGGTCTTCGCCGCCGGCGGTGACCGGCGGTGAGCCACCCGGGCGTACGCCGGACGACCTGGAACGCGCTGCGCGCGCGCCGGCGGGAGCTGGGTGGGCTGGCCGGCTGGTCGGTGGTCGAGTCCCTCCCGGCGCTGCTCGGTGGTGTGCTCGTCGCCCGCGCCGTGGACCAGGGTTTCCTGGTCGGGCGGTTCGGCACCGGGCTGGCCTGGTTGGCCGGACTCGCCGCGGCCGTGCTGGTCGGCGCGGTCGGCACCGGGCGGGTCTACCGGGGCCTCGGCGCCGTGGTGGAGCCCTTCCGTGACGAGTTGGCGACCCGGGTCGTGCGCGCCGCGCTGGACGGGGCCACCCGCCCCGGTGGCCGCGCGGACAGCGCCGCCGTGACCCGCCTGACGCACCAGGTGGAGGTCGTCCGGGACACCTTCGGTGGCCTGCTGATGGTGGTCCGCGGATTCCTCTTCACCGCCGGCTCGGCGCTGCTCGGCCTGCTGTCGCTGGCGCCTCTGCTGGCCGGCGCGGTGGCCGTGCCGCTGGTGGCCGGCCTCGTCGTGTTCGCCGCCGGCCTGCCGGCGATGGTGGCGCACCAGCGGGCGCAGGTGCGGGCCGGTGAGGACCTGGGCCGGTCGGCCGCGACCGCCCTCGGTGGGCACCGGGACGTGGTGGCCTGCGGCGCGCAGGACCGCGTCGTGGACGACGTCGGTCGACGGGTGACCGCGCAGGCCCGCACCGAACGGACGCTGGCCCGGATGGCGGCGCTGCGCAGCCTCAGCCTGGGGGTGGGTGGCTGGCTGCCGGTGGTGGTGCTGCTGCTGGCCGTACCGTGGCTGGTGCGCAACGGGATGAGCACCGGTGCGGTGCTCGGCGCACTGGTGTACGTCACCACGGGTCTACAGCCGGCGCTGCACGCGATCGTGGTGGGCGTCGGCGGCGGGGGGCTGCGCTACGTGGTGACGCTGGACCGGATCCTGCGCGCCTGCCCGGTCCCCGGGGACGATGCCGGGCCGACCGCCGGCACCGCACCCCCGCCCGTCGCCCACGCCGCACCCGGCACCGCCGCCCCGCCCGCGGTCCGGCTGCGCGGCGTGACCTTCCGGTACGGCCCGCACGCCCGGCCGGTGCTGGCGGACCTCACCCTGGCGCTGTCCGCCGGGGAGCACCTGGCGGTGGTCGGACCGAGCGGCGCGGGAAAGTCCACCCTGGCCGCCTTGATCGCCGGGCTGGCGCGGCCGGACTCCGGCACGGTCCACCTGGCGGGTGCGCCGGTCGCCGCCCTCGCGCCGGCCGCGCTGGCCCGGCTGCGGGTGCTGGTGCCGCAGGAGGGGTACGTCCGCAGCGGCTCCCTCGACGACAACCTTCGCTACCTGTGTCCCGACGTGGACGAGGCGGCCCTGGAACGCGCGGTGGACGCCCTGGGGGCCCGCCCCCTGGTGAGCCGTCTCGGGGGCCTCGGCGCGGCGATCGAACCGGGCGCCCTCTCCGCCGGTGAGCGGCAGCTCGTCGCCGCGGTGCGGGCCTACGTCGCGCCGGCCCCGCTGGTGATCCTCGACGAGGCGACCTGCCACCTGGACCCGGTGTTGGAGGCGACCGTCGAGGACGCCTTCGGCCGTCGGCCCGGCACCCTGGTGGTCGTGGCGCACCGGATCAGCTCGGCGACCCGCGCGGACCGGGTGCTGGTGTTCGACGACGACGGACCGGTCCTCGGCACCCACCAGGAGCTGCTGGCCCGGTCGCCCACCTACCGCGAGCTCGTCGGGCTGTGGGAGCACGTGCCGGTGCCGTCGGGCGTACCGCTGGGTGGCCCCTGAACCGGCGGCGGACCGCCTCAGATCCAGCCGGCCTCGCGGGCCACCCGCACCGCCTCGACCCGGGTCCGCGCGCCCGCCTTGCGGGTGATCCGCCCGAGGTGGTTGCGCACCGTGCCCGGCGCGAGTCCGAGCGTCCCGGCGACCTCCGTGACCGGCGCCCCGGCCGCGGTCAGGCCGAGGATCTCCGTCTCCCGGGAGGTCAACGGACTGTCCCGGGTCAGCGCCGCCAGCACCACCTCCGCGTCGACCAGCGACGCCCGACGGGCCAGCCGGCGGATCCCGTCCACCACCCTTTGCGGGGGGACGTCCCGGCCGAGGATGCCGACGGTCCGGCCCGGACGGAGAAGCCGGTGCAGGTGCCCGGCCCGGCGGCGGTCGGCGAGTACCAGCAGCGGGCAGTGCGCCGCCGCGTCGGTGCCGGCGACGAGTTCGAGGTCGACGACCGCCACGTCGGGACGTCCTGCCCGTACCGCCGGGGCGAGGGCGTCACCGTGGTCCAGCTCCGCGACCACGGTGATGTCGTCCTCGGCGGCGAGGACGAGCGACAGCGCGCCCCGGACCAGGGCTCCGTCGAGAGCGAGCAGGGTACGGATCACCGGGGGGCTCCCAGACGTCGACTGAGGGATCGAGGATCGTCAGCATTCAACCACGTACCGTCCGGTATCACCCGGTGACGGCACCCCCGGTCGGCTGCCCACCTATATCCAGCCCTCCCGTCGTGCCCGCCACACCGCCTCCATCCGGTTGCGGGCCCCGGTCTTGCGCATGCTGGCCGACAGGTGGTTGCGTACCGTTCCGTGGGCCAGGAAGAGCCGTCGGGCGATCTCCTTGACCGGAAGCCCGCCGGCGGCCGCCCGGAGCACCTCCGCCTCGCGGCGGGTCAGCGGGCTGCACGGCGGGCTCAACGCGCTCACCGCGGCCGTGGCGTCGATCACCCTCGCACCGCCCGCGACGTCCCGCACGGCGGCGACCAGCGCCGCCAACGACGCGTCGGTGCCGACCATGCCCCGGGCTCCGGCGGCCAGCAGTTCTCCGACCGTGGTCTGGCTCCACTGGCGGCCCAACGCCAGCACGGCCGTACCGGGTGTCGCCGTGACGATGCCGGCGACCACCTCGACGGGCTGCGGTTCGTCCGGTGCCAGGTCGACCAGCACCACGTCCGGCCGGTGCCTGCGCACCGCGGCCGACACCTCGTCCACTCCGGTCACCTCGGCGACGACCTCGATGTCCTCCTCGTTCGACAGCGCGGCGCACAGCGCGCCACGCAGCAGACACATCTCCTCGGCAACGACGACGCGAATCAACGCGCAGCTCCGATCCTGCGCACACGGCCACGAGGCGGTCCCCCGCACGGGACTCCGCGGAGCGGCGGCTCTCGCGGACGAGACCCGGTCCGCGACCGGAAGGCCATGTGGACTGTCAGCGGTACCCGATGACCCGCGCGCCGGGCGGTGCGACCGCACCACCGCGGCGACTCACCGGGTCGGACTCAACCAGCGTGGGTCCCGACGTCCGGCGGCCGGCCGCCGGGCTCGGCCCGCAGCGCCGGAACGCCCCCCACCGCGGCGGTTGCCCCACCGGGTACCTCGGGGCGTTGCCTGCCCGTCGAACGACGCACTGGGAAGCGCCCTCCCTGGCCGGATCGTTGACACATGGTAAGGATCCGATCACCCATTCCCTGGGTGGCGGTGTCCCGTGACGGATTGCCGACGCGGCGGCTGACGCCGGGCATGTCATGCGGTATACGGCCGGCCCGGACGCGCGGCGGTCCCGCGCCGAGGTACCGAGGTGGACGTGCGGACGCCGCAGCCACCGACGACGGAAGGCCGCCCCCGGACCGGGGACGGCCTTCCGGGTGACTCGCGCCGGATCAGGTCATGTCGTCGTAGCGGCGGTCGATCGGTGCCGGCGCGGTCACCGGCGCCGGTGCCGGGATCGGCGCGGTCGCGTCGACCCGCGCGCCCGCCTCGACCGGCGGGGCGTCGAACTCCAGCGGTGACACCTCGTCGTCGTCGAGGCCCGCGTAGACCTCCTTGCCCCGGCCCTTGCGGCGGTCGTTGAGGAACGCCACCCCGACCGCGGCGAAGTAGAGCGCGCAGAGGCAGATCGCCAGCGCCGTCATGCCGAACGGGTCCGGCGTCGGGGTCACCACTGCGGAGAACGCGAAGAACACGAACACCGCCACCCGCCACCAGCTGAGCAGCTTCTTCGCGCTGGCGATGCCGACGAAGTTGAGCATCAGCACGATCAGCGGGAACTCGAACGCCACCCCGAACAGCAGGATCAGGTTGGTGACGAACGAGATGTAACGGGTGACCTCCAGGTTGGTGGCGATGTCGTCACCAGAGACGTCGAGCAGGAACTCCAGGCCCTTGGTGGTCACGAAGAACGCCAGGAACGCACCGGCGGCGAACAACGGCGCCGCCAACGCCGTGAAGACGTAGGCGTAACGCCGTTCGTGCCGGTGTAGACCCGGCGCGATGAACGCCCAGAGCTGGTAGAGCCACACCGGCGCCGCGATGATCAACCCGACCCACAGACCGATCTTCAGGTTGAGCAGGAAGACGTCCGCCACGCCGAGCTGAACGAACTTGCACTTGCCGCTCAGCGGGTCGATCGACGCCGGCAGGTCGCAGTAGGGCTGGGAGAGCAGCAGCCGGACCGGCTTGGCCAACCAGATGCCGAAGCCGAAGCCGACCAGGATCGCCAGGGACGCCTTGAACAGCCGGTTGCGCAACTCCCGGACGTGCTCGATCAGCGTCATCGAGCCGTCGGCGGCCCGCTCGAAGGTGGTCGGACCGCGCTTACGCAGGGCGAAGGCCACGATGCTCGGGCCTTCCGGTCAGTTGTCGCGGGCGCGCTGCACCGGGTCGACGACCGGGGGCGCGACCGGCTGCTGCGGCGGGGCCTGGTAGGGCGCCTGCTGGCCGTACGGGGCCTGCTGCGCATAGGGGGCCTGCGGCGCGTACGGGGCCTGCTGGCCGGCGTGCGGCGGCAGCGGCTGGTAGCCGGCCTGCGCGTCGGCCTTCTCGGCCAGGTCGCGGTTGTCGTCGTCGTGCAGGCTCTTCGTCTCGGCCTTGATGATCCGCAGCGAACGGCCCAGCGAGCGGGCCGCGTCGGGGAGCCGCTTCGCGCCGAAGAGCAGGATCAGCACGACCACGAGTACGGCGATGTGCCACGGCTTGAGGGCACCCATGGGAAGCTCCAGTCGCTCTGTGTCGATGAGGGGTGGTACCGCAGCCCATCGTACGTCCGTCGTGGGTCGTTGCCACCCGCCGGGCGGTGCGGGTTGGGCCCGGCCGGTGAAGTCTTGACCAACCGGCGATGTCCCGTCAACAGCTCCGACGGTGCGTTCCTGCGCGAAAACAGGGCAGAGCGCGCACGATCGCGACGGCCGTCGATCACTCCCCGCGCTTGGCCTGGATCAGGGCCACCCGCTGCCCGGCGGTGTCGAGCTGCCGCTGCACCGCCTCGGCGCGCTCCTGGAGCGTCTCGGCGGCCTCCCGCAGTGTCTCCGCCTCGGCGGCACGGCCCTGCAACGCCAGCGCCGCCCGGCGCAGCCGGGGCAGCCGGGCCAGCAGCGGCCGGACGGCCAGCGCGAACACCACGAGCGGGACCAGCACCAGCGCGACCACTATCCACGTCACCACGGCGGTCACCCTACTGCCTGCCGGCGGGCACCGCCGGGTCGGGCAGCGGAGGAACCCGCACCGCCGGGGTCGCGTACGCGTCCAGGGCCGCCGCCGCCGCGCCACGCACCTGCTCGGCCAGCTCGGCCGGCGCGACGACGGTGACCTCCGGGCCCAGACCGAGGACGAACCGGCGGGCCCACCCCAGGTCGGTGACCCGCAGCGACACCAGCCAGCGGTCGCCGTCGGCCTCGATCCGCTCGCACGGGTAGTACTCCGTGATCCACCGCTCGCCCCGCCCGATCCGTACGGTGATCAGCGGCAGGTCCGGCGAGGGCCGGAACACCCCGGCGGTCAGGTCGTGCGGGCGGGCCTGTGGAGGCACCACGGCCGGCTCGTCCAGCGGGGTCACCGCGTCGATCCGGTCGGCCCGGAACAGCCGCATCCCCTCGGCCCGGCGGCACCACGCCTCCACGTACGCCCGCCCGCCGACCATCAGCATCCGCAGCGGGTCGACCACCCGCTCGGTGGACTCGTCCCGCGCCGCCGTGTAGTAGGTGATCCGCAGCGCCCGGCCGCTCTCCACCGCGGCGCGCAGCTCCGCCACCCGGCGGGTGTCCGCCGGAAGCCGCACCTCCACCGGCGCGCCCACCAGGTCACCGGCCGCGTTCTCGATCTTCGCCAGGGCCCGCTCGACGGCCTCCCGGTTGGCCACCCCGGGCGTCTCGGCGAGCATCCGCAACGCCACCACCAGCGCCAGCGCCTCGTCCGGGGTCAGCCGCAGCGGCCGGTCGATGCCCGCGTCGTAGGTGATCGTCACCCGGTCGCCGTCGAACGCCATGTCGATCAGGTCACCCGGGCCGTACCCGGGCAGCCCGCACACCCACAGCAACTCCAGGTCCTCGCGCAGTTGCCGCTCGGTGACGCCCAGGTCGGTTGCCGCCTCGGCGATCTCGATACCGGGGCGGGCCAGCAGGTACGGCACCAGGTTCAGCAGGCGGGCCAGCCGGTCGGCCGACGCGCGGGAACCACCGCCCCGGGCGGCCGGCCGGGTCATCGGGCACCCCCGGCGACCGCGAGGTCGTCGTGCCGGGCGGCGATCTCCTTCAACCGCTGGATGACCGCCTCGCGGACCTCCGGCGGGTCGAGCACCCGCACGTCCGGCCCGTACCCCACCAGGTGCCCGGCCAGCGAGTCCGGATCGGCGAACGGCAGGACCAGCCGGTCACCGTCCGGACCGGTGGTCACCTCGACCGCCCAGCGGCGCAGGCCGGCGGCCCGCCCGGCGGCGGCCAGCACGGTCGCCCGGCCGGTCCGCTCCACCGGCCCCGACCAGCGCGCCACGTGGCTGATCAGGTCGACCCCGGCCGGCGGCTGGTAGGCACCCGGCGTGCCCGACGCCCGCACCGCGCCGACCACCCGTGACAACCGGAAGCAGCGGGTGGCGTCCCGGTCCAGGTCGTGGCCGACCACGTACCACCGGCCGCGCCAGCAGACCACGCCCCACGGCTGCACCCGGCGGCGGGTCGGCGAGTCCCGGTCCGGCACCCGGTAGTCGAAGCTCACCTCCCGCCGGTCCCGCGCGGCGGCGGTCAGCGGGGCGAACGCCGGGTCGACCGTGACCATCGGTTCCAGGCCGAGGGTGGCCTGCGGGTCCACGTCGACACCGGCGGCACGCAGCTTGGCCAGCCCCGACGAGGCGGCCGCCGCCAGCCCGGCGTGCTGCCACAGCCGGGCCGCGATGCCCACCGCCGCGGCCTCGTCCGGTTCCAGCGGGATGTCCGGCAGCGCGTACTCCCGGTGGGCGATCCGGTAGCCGGGCTCGGCGTCGAAGGCGCTGGCGGTGCCGGTCTCCAACGGGACGCCCAACTCCCGCAGTTCCGCCTTGTCCCGCTCGAACTTGCGCTGGAAAGCCTCGTGGTCGCGGGCGTCGTCCGGGTCGTGCTCGTAGCCGGGAACGGTCGCGGCGATCTGCGCGGCGGTCAGGAACCGTCGCGTGGACAGGAGGCAGATCACCAGGTTGACCAGGCGTTCGGTGCGGGTCCGCGACACGCGGTAGACGCTAGCAGTCGGCGCGCCGGAACCTGGTACCCACGCGGGCACGGCGTGGGCCATCTCGCCGCCGTCCGGTCCCAGGGTTTCGGGTTTTGCGGTACGAGATCTGCATCTTCAGGCGCTGCGAGCCGCGGAACCTGCGCCGCACCTTCAGGCACAAGTTGACGGTATATACCGGCAGACGTAATCTGCCCGCATGACATCGATGCAAGAGCCGACGTTCTTGATCCTCACCGCGCTGGCGACGGGGCCCAAGCACGGCTACGGGGTTACTCAGGAGGTCGCCGAACTCTCCGAGGGAACGGTGAAGCTGCGGGCCGGCACCCTCTACGGAGCCCTCGACCGCCTGGTGGAGCAGGAACTCGTCATGGTCGACCGGCAGGAGATCGTCGACGGGCGACTTCGTCGCTACTACCGGCTCACCGACGCGGGCGCCGGCAAGCTCGCCGAGCAGGCCCGCCGCCTGCGCAAGCACGCGGAGGCGGCGGAAAGCCGACTGCGGGCGCGACCGAACGTGGCATTCGGATTCACGGCCACCCCGTTCGGGGCTCGCCCATGACCGCCTCGGGGGAGGTCATGCGGGAGCTGTCGGCGCATGCCAGGCTGGAACGCTGGTACCGGCGGCTGCTGTGGGCATATCCGATCGGGTACCGCCGCGCCCACGGCGAGGAGATCCTCACCATGCTGATGGACTCCGCCGAGCCGGACCGTCGAGTGCCCGCCCGCGCCGACGTGGTGGATCTGGTGCGCGGGGCGGTGCGGCAGTGGTTCCGGTTGCCGATCGGCCGTACGGCGGTGGTGGCGGCCGTGCTGTCGGCCGTGATCCTCGGAGCAGTAGGAGCAGGCGTGGGCTCGTGGCTGGCCTGGCAGGCGGCCGCGCTGCCGTCCGACGCATCGGCCATCCACACTGCCGAAACCGTTCGGGGTGTCCCCTTGCGGGCACCCGAACTCAGTCATCATGACTGGTTGGGAAATCCCCGACGCAATGGTGTCACCATCGCCGACGAGCAGTCATCAGACTGGACGCTCGAAGCAGCGAAGGCCCGCCTGCGGGCCGAGGGCTGGACCCCTGGCGGCAGCGAGATGTACTCCGGCGCCCCGGTCGTTCGAGAAGGCAGGCAGCTGGAGGCGGCCTCTGAAGAGTTCTACGCGACCAAGGATGGCGCCGTCGTCACCGTATCCGCCGTCACCATTCTGACGCCCGGTGCGGTGGGAACGAGTCTGGCGACTCATCTTGGGGTCACCGGGCCGCGCGGGGAACCGGTGGCGATCATGCTGGGCGGACTCGTCGGCGCCGTCATCGGCTGGCTCCTCACCGGCTGGGCAGGGTATCGCCTGCGACGCCGCACATTGCCTCGCCGGCTGACCGTGGTCGCTCTCGGCCTCACCGCGCTGTGGCTCGCCGCCGGACCCACCATCGGCCTGTACGACACGCTGGCCGACCCCGCCTTCCCCGGATCTGAACCCCCACCGGCCGACCCGGCCTACTTCTGGCTGTTTCTCGATCACCGCGCCCAACAATTGCACGGAGCACTGGCCATGGGACTTGCGATCCTGGTCGTAGCCGCCATGAGCCGCCGCCAGCCCGAAGCACGGCCCACCGCAACGGTGACCTGACAGGCATCCCGGCTCAGTCGGCCGAACCCGCTGGCTGAGCCGGGACCCGCCCCGCCGGACGGCACCACCGCCGGCACCCGCTAGCGTGCCCGGCATGGTGCGATGGCGGACGGGCACGGTCAGGGCGTTGCGACGGGAGTGGACCGGCGCGCTGGAACTCGCCGTCGACCTGCCCGACGG
The DNA here is from genome assembly GCF_003626595.1 of Micromonospora endolithica. Lineage (GTDB taxonomy): Bacteria > Actinomycetota > Actinomycetes > Mycobacteriales > Micromonosporaceae > Micromonospora > Micromonospora endolithica. The sequence continues at coordinate 181,328 of NZ_RBAK01000011.1, forward strand.
CACCGACATGCGGGCCCTGGCCTACCCGGAACTGGTCGGCCGCCCCGAACCCGGCGACCGGGTGCTGCTCAACGCCGGCGCGCTGCTGATGGGCCTCGGCACCGGCGGGTACGCACTGGTCGTCGCCGTACCGGACCGGCTCCCGCCGGACCCGCCGCAGGCCGCCGGGGACCGCGCCGCCGGTCACCTCGTCAAGGCCCGCTACACCCCGCTGCAACCGATCCTGCTCGGCGTCGACGAGGAGGCGTCACCGCACCACGACCTGCTCGCCGCCGCCGACGACCTGGCCGGCCTGCCGGTGGTCACCGCCGACCTGCACTCCGCGTTGCCGGCCATCCTCGCCGGCATCCACGCCGACGCCCCCGGCGCCCGCGTGGCGTACCTGCTCACCGACGGCGGCGCCCTGCCCGCCTGGTTCTCCCGCACCCTCGCCGGGCTGCACGGTCACCTGGCCGGAACGGTCACCGTCGGCCAGGCGTTCGGCGGGGACCTGGAGGCCGCCACCCTGCACACCGGGCTGCTCGCCGCCCGGCACGTACTGCGCGCCGACGTCGCGATCGTCGCCCAGGGCCCCGGCAACCTCGGCACCGGCACCCGCTGGGGCTTCTCCGGCGTCGCCGTCGGCGAGGCCGTCAACGCCGTCGCCACGCTGGGCGGACGCCCGGTCGGCTCGCTGCGGATCTCCGACGCCGACCCCCGGCCCCGGCACGTCGGCGTGTCCCACCACAGCCTCACCGCGTACGGCCGGGTCGCCCTGGCCCGCGCGGAGCTGGTGGTGCCCGACGGCCTGGACCCGGGCCTGGCCGGGGCGGTCGACGCGGCGCTGGCCCCGCTGGCCGCGCGGCACACGATCGTCCGGGTGCCCACCGACGGCCTCGACGCGGCGCTGCGAGCCAGCCCGGTCGGCCTGTCCACGATGGGTCGCGGCCTCGACGCCGACCGCTCCTACTTCCTCGCCGCCGCCGCGTCCGGCCGACACGCCGCCCACCTGCTACCCCCCAGCTGACCCCTGCCGGGCCCGGAGTCCCGCGGGTTCGGGTCAGGCGAAGATGATCAGGGCCAGCCAGGCGCCGACGATGAGCGCCAGCGCGAGGGCCAGCACCCAGGTGGGAACGGTGTATTCGCCACGCCGGTTCCGCTCGATCTCGTCGCGGATCTTCTGGCGGCGGCGCTCGGCCCAGTTCTGCTTCTCGGAGCCGGGGCCGGTGGGTTCGGTAGGCATCATGGCGCCGCCAGCCTACCGAACCGCCCGGTGGTCGGGCCCCCGCACCTCCGCCTCGGCCGCCGGGACCCGTCACATGCTGGCGATCAGCCGCTCCACCCGCTCGTCGTAGGCCCGGAACGGGTCCTTGCACAGCACCGTGCGCTGCGCCTGGTCGTTCAGCTTCAGGTGCACCCAGTCGACGGTGAAGTCCCGTCGCTTCTCCTGCGCGTGCCGGATGAACTCACCCCGCAGCCGCGCCCGGGTGGTCTGCGGCGGCGTCTCCTTCGCCTCGAAGATCTCCGGGTCGGTGGCCACCCGATCCACCTCGCCGCGCCGCTCCAGCAGCCCGTAGAGGCCCCGGCCGCGCCGCAGGTCGTGGTAGGCCAGGTCCATCTGCGCCACCCGCGGATGCGACAGCGGCAGGTCGTGCTTGCGCTGGTAACGCTCGATCAGGCGCAGCTTCGTCACCCAGTCGATCTCCCGGGACACCGGCTCCAGGTCACCGCTCTCCACCGCCGACAGCACCCGACCCCACAGCTCCACCACCCGCTTCGCGGTCTGGTCCCCGCCGCGCCGCTCCACGAACTCCGTGGCCTTGGTGAGGTATTCCTGCTGGATCTCCAGCGCGCTGACCTCCTTGCCGGAGGCCAGCCGCACCTTGCGCCGGCCGGTGATGTCGTGCGACACCTCGCGGATCGCCCGGATCGGGTTCTCCAGCGTCAGGTCCCGCATCACCACCCCGGCCTCGATCATCCGCAGCACGATGTCGGCCGTGCCCACCTTGAGCAGCGTGGTGACCTCGTTCATGTTCGAGTCGCCGACGATCACGTGCAGCCGCCGGTAACGCTCGGCGTCGGCGTGCGGCTCGTCCCGGGTGTTGATGATCGGACGGCTGCGGGTGGTCGCCGACGACACGCCCTCCCAGATGTGCTCCGCCCGCTGGGACAGGCAGTAGACCGCCCCCCGGGGCGTCTGCAGCACCTTGCCCGCGCCGCAGATCAGCTGCCGGGTGACCAGGAAGGGGATCAGCACGTCGGCCAGCCGGCCGAACTCCCCGTGCCGGGACACCAGGTAGTTCTCGTGGCAGCCGTACGAGTTGCCGGCCGAGTCGGTGTTGTTCTTGAACAGGTAGATCTCGCCCGCGATGCCCTCGTCGTGCAGCCGCTTCTCCGCGTCGACCAGCAGCCCCTCCAGGATCCGCTCGCCGGCCCGGTCGTGCGCGACCAGGTCCACCACCGAGTCGCACTCCGGCGTGGCGTACTCCGGGTGGGAACCGACGTCCAGGTAGAGCCGGGCGCCGTTGCGCAGGAAGACGTTGCTCGACCGGCCCCACGACACGACGCGGCGGAACAGGTACCGGGCAACCTCGTCGGGGGACAACCGCCGCTGCCCCTTGTAGGTGCAGGTGACGCCGTACTCGGTCTCGAGGCCGAAGATTCGCCGCTCCATGGTGAGACATTAGCCGCCCGAGGCCCCGGATGGGCAGCGCTCACCCCGTCCGTTCCACACCCCGCCCCCACCGGCGGGCGGCGACGGTACGGTGCGAGCCGTGAGGATCCTCGTCACCGGCGGCGCCGGGTTCATCGGTTCCGCCCACGTCCGGCGTCTGCTGACCGGCGCCGAGCCGGCGCTCGTCGCGGACGCGGTGACCGTGCTCGACGCGTTCACCTACGCCGGCACCTCCGGCAGCCTGGACCCCGTCCGGCACGACCCCCGGCTGCGGGTCGTCGTCGGCGACATCCGCGACGACGCCCTGGTCGAGGAGACGGTGCCCGGCCACGACGTGATCGTCCACCTCGCCGCCGAGTCCCACGTGGACCGGTCCATCACCGGCGCGGCGCCCTTCGTCACCACCAACGTCCTGGGCACCCAGACCCTGCTCGACGCGGCCCTGCGGCACGGCGTCCGCCGGTTCGTGCACGTCTCCACCGACGAGGTGTACGGATCGATCGACCACGGCTCGTGGACCGAGACCGCTCCCCTGGACCCCAGCTCCCCGTACTCGGCCTCCAAGGCCGGCGCCGACCTGCTCGCCCTGGCCTACCACCGCACCCACGGCCTGGACGTGGTGGTCACCCGGGGAGCGAACACCTACGGCCCGTACCAGCACCCGGAGAAGGTGATCCCGCGCTTCGTCACCAACCTGCTCGACGGCTACGACCTGCCGCTGTACGGCGACGGCGGCAACGTCCGCGACTGGTTGCACGTCGACGACCACTGCCACGGCATCGCGCTGGCCCAGGCACACGGCCGGCCCGGCGGCGTCTACCACCTCGGCGGAGGCGCGGAACTCACCAACCGGGACCTCACCGGCCGGATCCTCGCCGCCTGCGGGGCCGGCTGGGAACGGGTCACCCCGGTCGCCGACCGCAAGGGACACGACCGGCGCTACTCGCTGGACACCACCACCACCCGGCGGGAACTCGGCTGGGCGCCGCGCGTCGACATCGACACCGGACTCGCCGGGACCGTCGAGTGGTATCGCCGGAACCGGTCCTGGTGGGAGCCACTGACCGACCGCTGAGCCGACCCACCGCGGACGCCCGGAACCGGCCCGGACCCCCGCGGCGACGTCTCACGCCTCGGGCTGCTGGCCCTCCAGATCCGCCGAACCCGCCGACGAGGTCGGCTTGTGCGCCTCCTCGGTCGGCGCGCTGGGGGTGTCCGGACGCTCCGCCGCCGGCGGGTCGGCGACCGTCTCCCCGTCCAGCAGCGCGGTCAGCGCCGCGCCGGTGATCCGCCGGAACGTCCGCCCCACCCGGCGGCGGTCCAGGATGGCCACCTCCAGTTGGTTGGCGGCGATGGTGCGGGCGGCGCCGCCCTCGCCGCCGACGGTGCTCAGCGCCTGCACGGCGACCTTCACCGCCTCCTGGAGCGTCATGTCCGGCCGGTGGTTCGACTTCAGCACGCCGGTGATCGCCTCGGCCTGGCCGCCCATCGCCATCCGGCCCGGCTCGTCGTTGACCGAGCCGTCGTAGGTCAGCCGGTACAGCTCGTCGTCCTCCGCGCTGGCGCCGACCTGCGCCACGCACATCTCCACCTCGTAGGGCTTCGACTGCTCGGTGAAGATCGCCCCGAGGGTCTGCGCGAAGGCGTTGGCCAGGGCCCGCCCGGTCACGTCCCGCCGGTCGTAGCTCAGCCCGTTCAGGTCGGCCATCCGCACGCCCGCGCGACGCAGGTTCTCGAACTCGTTGTAGCGGCCGACCGCGGCGAAGCCGATCCGGTCGTAGATCTCGCTGACCTTGTGCAACGCGCTGGACAGGTTCTCGGCGACGAAGAGCACCCCACCGGCGTAGCTCAGGACCACCGCGCTGCGACCCCGGGCGATGCCCTTGCGGGCCAGCTCGGAGCGGTCGCGCATGATCTGCTCGGGCGAGGCGTAGAACTGCATGGCCACGTCGGCGGTTCTCCTTCTTCGGCGGTGCGGGGGACTGCGGTCGGGTGCGGGCTCAGCCGCCCGGGTTCTCCATCCGGCCGGAGACCACGCCCTCGGCGATGGCCGCCGTCTCGGCGTCGGTCAGCCGGTGGGTGCCCTCCGCGGTCGCGGTCATCACGACCGGGTAGATCTTCCGGGTCAGGTCCGGCCCGCCGGTCGCGGTGTCGTCGTCGGCCGCGTCGTAGAGCGCCTCGACCGCCAGCCGTACCGCGTCGTCGATGGACAGCCCGGTCCGGAAGCGCTTCTTCAGCGCCGAGCGGGCGAACAGCGAACCCGAGCCGATCGCGTCGTAACCGGTCTCCTCGTAGGGCCCACCGGTGACGTCGAAGCTGAAGATGCGCCCGGCCCGCGCCGGGTCGCTCGCCGCCAGGTCGAAGCCGGCGAACAGCGGGATCACCGCGAGGCCCTGCATCGCCGCGCCGAGGTTGCCCCGGATCATCGACGCCAGCCGGTTGGCCTTGCCGTCGAGCGAGAGCATCGCGCCCTCGATCTTCTCGTAGTGCTCCAGCTCCACCTGGAACAGTCGCATCAGCTCGATGCCGATGCCGGCCGTGCCGGCGATGCCCACCAGCGAGTAGGCGTCCGCCGGGTGCACCTTCTCGATGTCCCGCTGGGCGATCAGGTTGCCCATGGTGGCGCGCCGGTCGCCGGCCATCACGACGCCGCCGGCGGCGACGATCGCCACGATGGTGGTCGCGTGCGGCGCCAGGTCGGCGGCCATGCCCGGCGGCAGCGGCCGGCGGCCGGGCAGCATCTCCGGCGCCACCCTGCTCAGGAAGGTCGTGAAGGAGGACGTCCCCGCGTTGGTGAACACATCTGGTAGACGCCCGGATGGATCAAAACCCGCTGCCACGTGGTTCCTCTCAGGTACGTGATCGCCCTGGCCAGCCTCGCGGGACTGTCACGGAACTGGCCAAGACCACCGTTGCAGTTGAAGCAGAGTATCCCGCGCACCCACCCGGTGCGATGATCGTGGTCCAGATGTTGGGGATCTTCACCCCCGCAGATGGCGCACACGCCGTTCTGCTCGGCGAGGAGCTCGTCGAACTCCTTCTGACCGACGCCGTAGCGCTGTCGTAGGTGGTATTCGCGATTGCCGCCGTACAGCCGTTGCTTGGTCTCGTGGGTCCTGGCGTTGTGGCAGGGCTTGCAGTACGTGGCGTAGCCCGTGCTATCTGAGCGATTGCGGGGGAAGTCGGCCACCGGCTTGACGGTTCCACAGTCGGCGCAGAAGCGATGTCCTTCCGGCACTTCTCGCGCGACCCTCACCTCTCGACCCTGCTTCTCCTTCACCCGCTTCGCGTAGCTCGCCTTCGAGCGCACGCCGAAACACGGCTTGCAGTAGCTGCCGCGACCGCTCGGACGCTTGCTGCTCGTGCAGAACTCATCGAGCGGCTTCCACTCCCCGCAGTCGCGGCAACGGCGCTGGCCGTCTTGATCATCCAATGAGCGCGGCACGTCCGATTCGACCCAAAATGATCATTGACCTCCTTTTTGTACGTAACCTCTCACGAATTCCTCGGCGTTCTCTTCGAGGACCGAGTCGATCTCGTCGAGCAGGTCGTCGACGTCCTCGGTGATCTCGGCGTGCCGCTCGGCGACCTCCGGGTTCGCCTCGGTGGTGACGTCCTCGATCTCCTCGCCCTGCCGGGACTTGCCGGACTGGGACTGCCCGCCGCTGTCACGAGTGGCCATGACTGCCTCCTCCACGATCGTCTGCGATGAACTTACCTCGCGGAGGCGACGAAAAGCCCGCCGCGCGCCGCTTGCGGCACCCGGCGGGCAATCGTGTCCGGCGTACGTCGGGGAAGCGGTCGACGGGTCAGCGGCCGGTCAGGGTCTCCAACAGGTCCTTGGCGCTCTCGCAACGGTCGAACAGGGCACCGACGTGCTTGCGGGTGCCCCGCTCCGGCTCCATCATCGGCACCCGCACCAGCGACTCCCGACCCACGTCGAAGATGACCGAGTCCCAGCTCGCGGCGACCACCTCGGAGGCGTACTGGGCCAGGCAGCGACCCCGGAAGTAGGCCCGGGTGTCCTCCGGCGGCTCGGTCATCGCCCGGCGGGTCTCCTCGTCGGTGAGCAGCGTCCGCATCGCGCCCCGGGAGACCAGCCGGTGGTAGAGGCCCTTCTCCGGGCGGACGTCGGAGTACTGCAGGTCGACCAGTTGCAGCTTGTGCGAGCCCCAGCCGAGCTTCTCCCGCTCCCGGTAGCCCTCCAGCAGCCGCAGCTTGGCCACCCAGTCCAGCTGGTCGGCGCAGAGGAAGGCATCCCGGCCGAGCTTGTCCAGGACGTCCTCCCAGCGGTCCAGCACGTCGGCGGTCTGCTCGTCGACGTCGTCGCCGTACCGGTCGTCCACGAAGGAGCGCACCCGGTCCAGGTAGGCCCACTGCAGGTCCAGCGCGGTCAACCGGCGGCCGTCGCGCAGCCGCATCAGGTGCTTCAACGACGGGTCGTGGCTGACCGCGCGCAGCTCGCCGACCGGGTCGGCGATGCCGAGGTCGGCACCGAGCGCCTTCTCCTCGATCATGGTGAGGATCAGGGCGGTGGTGCCGACCTTGAGGTAGGTGGAGATCTCCGACAGGTTCGCGTCGCCGATGATGACGTGCAGCCGGCGGTACTTGTCGGCGTCGGCGTGCGGCTCGTCGCGGGTGTTGATGATCGGCCGCTTGAGGGTCGTCTCCAGTCCCACCTCGACCTCGAAGAAGTCGGCCCGCTGGGAGATCTGGAAGCCGCTCTGGCCGCCGTCCTGGCCGATGCCGACGCGGCCGGCGCCGCAGACGATCTGCCGGGTCACGAAGAACGGCGTCAGGTACGCCACGATGTCGGCGAAGGGCGTCTGCCGGCGCATCAGGTAGTTCTCGTGGGCGCCGTAGCTGGCACCCTTGTTGTCGGTGTTGTTCTTGTAGAGGTGGATCGGCTGGGTGCCCGGGATGGTGGCGGCCCGGCGGGACGCCTCGGCCATCACCCGCTCCCCCGCCTTGTCCCAGCGGACCACGTCACGCGGGGTGGTCACCTCGGGGGTGGAGTATTCGGGGTGGGCGTGGTCGACGTAGAGGCGGGCGCCGTTGGTGAGTATCACGTTGGCCAGGCCGAGGTCCTCGTCGGCGAGCGCCTCGGCCGGGTCGTACGCGGCCCCGGAGTAGGTGAAGCCGCGGGCGTCGCGCAGCGGCGACTCCTCCTCGTAGTCCCAGCGGGCACGGCCACCACGGTTGAGTTCGGGACGCGCTCCGTAGGCGTTGACCACCTGCGACGAGGTGACCATCGGATTCGCCCCGGCCTGGCCGGGCACGGAGATGCCGTACTCGACCTCGGTGCCCATGATCCGTCTTACGCTCATCGACCTACCCGCATTCCCTCGCCCGACCGGTCCCCGTCAATGTCGAGCGTAGTCGGCGGGTGGGCGGCGCGTGGCGTGCCGGGCCCGGGGCGGGCACCGCGGGTCGTCCCCGCGTCGACCCGCCGCCGTACGCCCGCCCCACCGCGGGGATCGCGCGAGGCGGGGCGGCGCCGTGGTGGCGCCGCCCCGCCGGTGTCGCGGTCGAACTACAGGTACTGGCCGGTGTTGCTGGCGGTCTCGATGGACCGGCCGGCCTCGGCGCCCTTGCCGCCGGAGACGAGCGTACGGATGTAGACGATCCGCTCGCCCTTCTTGCCGGAGATGCGGGCCCAGTCGTCGGGGTTGGTGGTGTTGGGCAGGTCCTCGTTCTCCCGGAACTCGTCGACGCAGGCGTCGAGGAGGTGCTGGAGCCGGAGCCCCTTGCGCCCGGAGGTGAGGAACTCCTTGATGGCCATCTTCTTGCCCCGGTCGACGATGTTCTGGATCATCGCGCCGGAGTTGAAGTCCTTGAAGTAGAGGACTTCCTTGTCCCCGTTGGCGTAGGTGACCTCGAGGAAGCGGTTCTCCTCGGTCTCCGAGTACATCCGCAGGACGACCGCGTCGATCATCGCCGCCACGGTGGCCTGAGGGTCGCCGCCGTGCTCGGTCAGGTCGTCCGGGTGCAGGGGCAGCCCGGCCAGGATGTACTTGGAGAAGATGTCCTTGGCCGCCTCGGCGTCCGGCCGCTCGATCTTGATCTTCACGTCGAGCCGGCCGGGGCGCAGGATGGCCGGGTCGATCATGTCCTCCCGGTTGGAGGCACCGATCACGATCACGTTCTCCAGGCCCTCGACGCCGTCGATCTCGCTGAGCAGCTGGGGGACGATGGTGTTCTCCACGTCGGAGGAGACACCGGAGCCACGGGTCCGGAAGATCGAGTCCATCTCGTCGAAGAACACGATCACCGGCGTGCCCTCGCCGGCCTTCTCCCGAGCCCGCTGGAAGATCAGCCGGATGTGCCGCTCGGTCTCGCCGACGTACTTGTTGAGCAGCTCCGGGCCCTTGATGTTGAGGAAGAAGCTGGTGTGCCGGTCCTTGCCCAACCGCTCGGCGATCTTCTTCGCCAGCGAGTTGGCCACCGCCTTGGCGATCAGCGTCTTTCCGCAGCCCGGCGGGCCGTAGAGCAGGATGCCCTTCGGCGGGCGGAGCTGGTGCTCACGGAACAGGTCGGCGTGCAGGAAGGGAAGCTCCACCGCGTCGCGGATCTGCTCGATCTGCGACTGGAGACCGCCGATGTCGGTGTAGTCGACGTCGGGCACCTCCTCCAGCACCAGCTCCTCGACCTCGCTCTTCGGGATCCGCTCGTACGCGTACGCCGAGCGGGGCTCGATCATGAGCGAGTCGCCGGCCCGGATCGGCGAACCGATCAGGGTCTCGGCGAGGTGCACGATCCGCTCCTCGTCCGAGTGCGAGACCACCAGCGCCCGGTCACCGGGCACTCCGTCGGGACCGGCGAGGATCTCCTTGAGCATCACCACCTCGCCGACCCGCTCGAAACCGAACGCGTCGACGATGTTGAGCGCGTCGTTGAGCAGCACCTCCTGGCCACGTCGCAACTCGTCCACGTCGAGCGAGGGCGAGACGGCGACCCGGAGCTTGCGACCGCCGGTGAACACGTCCACCGTGCCGTCGTCGTGCCGGGCCAGGAAGACGCCGTAGCCGCTCGGCGGTTGCGCGAGGCGGTCGATCTCCTCCTTGAGCGTCACGATCTGGGCGCGAGCCTCCTTGAGGGTGCTCACGAGCCGGTCGTTGTTGTCGGTCAGCCGCGCCAACTGCGCCTGGGTGGCCGCCAGCCGCTCTTCGAGCTGCCGGACGTGTCGGGGGCTTTCGGTCAACTTGCGCCGCACCAGAGCGAGTTCCTCTTGAAGGAACGCGACCTGCGTGGAGAGATCGTGGGCCTCCTTCTCCCACCGTGCGGCGCGCGAGTCCGCGTCGTCGCTGCGTGCCACGTCCCACCTCCCCGGGGGGCTTGAACGTTCTGCCCTAACACTAGCCGCTATGAGGCCGATTCGGTCCCACGCAACGCCCTCGTCACCGAACCTTGATCGCCAAGGGTGGGTCGGCGGGCCGGAACGGGCGTTCGGGTACCGTCGAGGGGTGGGACGGGAGAACATGGGGGGTGCACCGGTGGCCGAGGTCGCGACCGACCAACTGCAGGTCTGGGTGGACCAGGATCTGTGCACGGGCGACGGGCTCTGCGTGCAGTACGCGCCCGAGGTCTTCGAGTTCGACATCGACGGCCTGGCCTACGTGAAGGGACCCGACGGCGAGCTGCGCCAGACGGCGGGCGCCCGGGTGGACGTCCCCGAGCACCTGCGCCTGGAGGTGATCGACTCGGCGAAGGAGTGCCCGGGCGACTGCATCCACGTGGTGCGTGGCAGCGACGGCGTCGAGGTCGCCGGCCCGGAGGCCGAGGACTGACCTCGGGGTCGGCGCTGCCCCGCTCAGAGCATCGGGCGGCCGACCACCGAGGCGACCAGCCGGGCGAACTCCTCCAACCGGGCGATCTGGCCGGCGCCGCCGTCGTCGATCGTCTTGCCGAAACGCAACGCGTCGTGGCGCGGCCCGCCGACGACCTCCTCGACGGGCGGCGCCTCGTCCAGCGAGGTCAGCAGCAGATAGACGTCGATGCTGTCGACCCGGACGGCGCCGCCCTCGTCGCGGGTCAGCCGGCGCCGGCAGCCGACCTCGGTGACCGTGCTGACCGGGACGACCCGCAGGGAGGACGTCATCGAGCCGGGCGGCCCCTCGCCGGGCGGGACGTCCTCGCCGTGCCACAGGATCAGCCGGCTGCCGTCGCAGACGACGACCTCCTGCCACACCCCGTTGACCTCGTTGACGAAGCGTTCCAGGGTGAACCCGAGCACCGACGCCCCGCGCAGCACCCCGCCGAGCGCCTCCAGCGCCACGTCCGGGTCCCGCAGGTAGGCGCGGGCCGCCGACTCCAGGTCCTGGTAGGGCGACCAGTCCGGGAACACCGCCGGCAGGTCGCCGCCGCCGAAGCCCGGCCGTTTCATGCCGCCTCCCCGCAGTCGTGCCCCCGGTACGCGTACGCCGGGAGCGTCCGCACCATCATTCCCACCCGCCCCGCTCGGCAGTCACGGCCGGTCCGCCGCCACGTCCGACTCCACCACGGTCGCCGAGGCGGCCGCCGCCTGCCGGGCCGCCTCCGCCTCCCGCAGCACCGCCCGACGCTGCTCGTACGCCTCGACGCCCTTGCTGGGCTTGCGGCGGCGCGGCGGCGCGGTGACGCCGGGGGCGAGCTTACGCGCGGACACCAGGAACGCGGTGTGGGCGATCATGCGGTGGTCGGGCCGGACCGCGAGACCCTCGGCGTGCCAGTCGCGCACCAGCGACTCCCAGGCCCGCGGCTCGGTCCAGCCGCCGCGCTCGCGCAGCGCCTCCACCAGCTCGGACAGCTGCGGGGTGGTGGCCACGTAGCCGATGAACACCCCGCCGGGCACCAGCGCCCGTTCGACCATGTCGAGGGTCTCCCAGGGGGTGAGCATGTCGAGGATGATCCGGTCGAAGCCGGTCTCGGCGCACCCGGCGACATCGCCGACGTGCAACTGCCACGCGGGGTGCGGGCCGTTGAAGAACGCCTCCACGTTGCGCCGGGCGATCTGGGCGAAGTCGTCGCGCACCTCGTAGGAGTGCAGCTCGCCGGTGGTGCCGACGGCCCGCAGCAGCGAGCAGCTCAACGCGCCGGACCCGGCGCCGGCCTCCAGGACCTTCGCACCGGGGAAGACGTCGCCCATCGCGACGATCTGCGCGGCGTCCTTCGGGTAGATCACCTGCGCGCCGCGCGGCATCGACAGCACGTAGTCCGACAGCAGCGGGCGCAGCGCGAGGAACGCCGTGCCCCCGCCGGAGGTGGTCACCACGCTGCCGTCGGGCAGGCCGATGAGCGTGTCGTGCTTGAGGATGCCGCGATGGGTGTGGAACTCCTTGCCCGGCTCCAGCGTGACCGTGTGCATCCGGCCCTTCGGATCGGTCAGCTGCACCCAGTCACCGACGCGGAACGGTCCGCGGTGCACGGGGGGCGGCGCCGGAACGACGGCGGTGGCGCCCGGGTCGAGCGGGGCGGCGGAGGGAGTTGCGGTCACGTGTTCATCTTCCGGTGAGGTTCGAGGAGCTGAGCCAGATCCGCGATGTGCAGGATGCCGACGACATCTTCGCCTGACGTCACGACGTACTGTGCGCCCGGGTGGGTCCGTACGAACTCCAGCACCCGCTCGCCGTCCAGTCCGACCGGCATCGCGGGCAGGCCGTCCAGGGACCGGGCCACCGCGTCGACGGCCAGCCAGGGGCGGCGCTCGACGGGTACGGCCCCGGCCGCGGCCGGGTCTACCAGGCCCACCGGGCGGCCCGCGGAGTCCGCCACCAGCACCGCGGCATCCGGTCGGGGTCCGGCGCCGCGGCGGCGCTCGGCCTCCGCCAGCGGCGTGCCGGTGGGTACGGAGAGCGCCGGCCGGGCCAGCCGGGCCAGGTCGATCAGCGGCAGCCGACGGCTGACCCGGGCCACCCGGATGGACTGCCCGGCGCCGCGCCACAGGGTGAAGGCGACCAACAGCATCAGCGGCAGCGCCAGCGGCGCGAGGAAGCCCCACAGGGTGAGCAGGGCCACCAGCAGCACGGTGCCGACGGCGACCGCGCGGCCCACCCACCCGGCGATCTCGGTGGCGCGGTGCCGGTCGCCGGTCGCCGCCCAGACGGCGGCCCGCAGCGCCCGTCCGCCGTCCAGCGGCAGCCCGGGCAGGATGTTGAACAGGGCCACGATGACGTTGCTGACCGCCAGTTGGAAGGCGAGCTGGTTGAGCACCGTCCGGTCGGGCAGGGCGAGGGTGGCGGCGACGGCGGCCACGCCGAGCACGGCGGACACCGCCGGCCCGGCCAGCGACACCAGCAGGTCCACCCGCGGGGACGGGGCGTCGCGGTCCATCTCGGTGTACCCGCCGAGCAGCTCCAGGGTGATCCCGCGCACGCCGATGCCGTACCGGCGGGCGGTCAACGCGTGGCCCAGCTCGTGCAGCAGCACCGAGCCGAGCAGCGACACCACGAAGCCGAAGCCGATCAGGTAGCCGGCGATCTGCGGCAGGTCGAGCTGGCGGCGGGCGAACTCCGCGTAGAGGACGGTGACCAGCAGCGCCAGCAACACCATCGAGCTGTTGAGGTGCAGCGGTACGCCGAAGACCCGGCCCACCGTGACACCGGGACTCCGGCCGCTCCGGCGGGGTGCTCGTCTGGTCCGCTCCACCGGCCCGATGCTACGCGGCGGGAGATCACCAACCGGAGCGGCGACCCGGATGGTGTCGGACCGGTGGCCTAACCTTCCGGACATGACGGCGGAACCGGTGACGACCCAGCAGCCCGAGCCCTCCCCCGAGGTGCCGGCCGAGCTGCCGGCGACGGTGCGGGCGTCGCTGTCGCCGTCGCGCGCGGCGGACTTCAAGACCTGCCCGCTGCTCTACCGGTTCCGCAGCATCGACCGGCTGCCCGAGAGGCCGACCGTCGAGCAGGCCCGGGGCACGCTGGTGCACGCGGTGCTGGAGCGGCTGTTCGACCTGCCGGCGACCGGCCGGACCCCGGACGCCGCCGGCGACCTGGTGTCCCCGCAGTGGGACCGGCTGGTCACCGAGCAGCCGGAGCTGTCCGGTCTGTTCGCCGACGGTGACGAGCAGGCCACGGCGGCGTTCCTGCGGTCGGCCGCCGGGCTGCTGGAGGGCTACTTCACCGTGGAGGACCCGCGCCGGCTGGAGCCGGCGGAGCGGGAGAGCCTGATCTCCGCGGTGGTTGACGGGGAGTTGTTGATCCGGGGCTACCTGGACCGGCTGGACGTGGCCCCGGACGGCGCGCTGCGGGTGGTCGACTACAAGACCGGCGGCGCGCCCCGGGAGGCGTTCGAGGCCCGGGCGCTGTTCCAGCTGAAGTTCTACGCCCTGGTGCTGTGGCGCACCCGGGGCGTGGTGCCGCGGGTGCTGCGGCTGCTCTACCTCAAGGACGCCGAGGTCTGCGACTACGCCCCCGACGCCGAGGAGCTGGTGCGTTTCGAGCGCACCGTGGTCGCGCTGTGGCGGGCGATCGAGGCGGCGACCGCCGCGCAGGATTTCCGGCCCCGCCCGAGCCGGCTCTGCGACTGGTGCAGCCACCAGGCGCTCTGCCCCAGCTACGGCGGCACCCCACCGCCGTTCCCGGTCCGGGTGGCCACCCCGGATCCGCTGCGCGACGCCCGGACCACGCCGGTGCCCCCCGGCGCCGACGAGTAACGCCCCGCCCGACCCCGCACCACCCGGTCCCCCGCCCTCGCGCATCCCGGCGGCCCTTCCGGCGTTTCGCCCGCGCCCCGCCCCCGACCGGTCCTCGCGCGCCCACCGGCCCACCCACACCGTCCTCGCACCCCGCCGGCCCACCCGCACCGTCCCGCACCCCGGCGGTCCGCCCGGCACCGTCCCGCACTCTGGCGGCCCATCCGCGCCCGCCCGGACCGCCCCCGCACCGTCCTCACACCCACCCACCCGGTCCGGTAGCCCTGCCCGTCCACCTGGTCCGCACGGCCTCGGTCGGCTCGGCGCGACGGCGGTGGCCGGCCCGAACCCGCGGCGGTCCCGGCCCGGGCCAATCGGCGCCCTGGTGTGGCCCCCACCGCGACGACCGGCCTTTCTCGCCGGATCCGCCCGTTCCGCGCGGTGGCCGGGCACACTCCTGGGCGTTCTCTCGCGGGTCGCATCCGTCCGCGCGCGACCAGCGGTACGGATCCCCCAAGATCCACTCGATGTCATTGATATCGGGGTGATCGCCGCCCGGGACACCCCGATATCAATGACACCGAGTGGATCTTGGAATGGGACGGTGACGTCCGGCGGTGAACCGGGGCCACGCCGGCCGTCCCCGACCGGTAGGGTCCCCCTGAAGATCATGGGCGCCGCACGGGCTCGTCCCGCCCAGACCCGACCAGGTCGGCACCGGAACCGTCGGGGTCGGCAGGCTGCCACCGTCTACGGTGGTTTCCGGCGGGTTCGGGCGCGACCGGACCAGCTCACCGAGGCCGCGGCGCTGCGGCTCCGGACGGCGGACGGGGTACGGGTCCGGCCGGTACCGACCGGAGACCGGTGGCGACCGGAGACCGGCTCCGGTCGACGACGGCACACCCGGGCACCGTCCCGGAACACGGGTGGAAGCCCGAACACGAGTGAAGCCCGGAACATTGGACGACGCTCGGCACCGCGACGCCGAAGGCGAAGCCCGCCGGCAGCGCGCGGACCGCAGCACCTGACCGCAGCGCCTGGACGCGGGCGCCTGGACCGCAGCACCCGGGCGCCGCCCGGAGCACGGGGAGAGAGCAGATGACCGACGGCACGACCGGGACACGTCCGGTCCGCATCCTGCTGGTGGACGACCAGCCGTTGCTGCGGACCGGTTTCCGGATGGTGCTGGGCGCGGAGGCCGACCTGGACGTGGTGGCCGAGGCCGGAGACGGCGTGGAGGCGGTGGACCTGGCCCGCCGCCTGCTGCCGGACGTGGTGCTGATGGACGTCCGGATGCCCCGGATGGACGGGGTGAGCGCCACCCGGGCGATCGTCGACGCCCGGCTGCCGGTGCGGGTGCTGATCCTGACGACGTTCGACCTGGACGAGTACGTGGTGGGGGCGCTGCGGGCCGGTGCGAGCGGTTTCCTGGCCAAGGACGTCCCGGCGGAGGACCTGGTGGCGGCCATCCGCACGGTCGCTGCCGGGGACGCGGTGGTGGCGCCGCGGATCCTCCGCCGGCTGCTGGACCGGTTCGCCGGCGTGCTGCCCGATCCGGCGGCCACTCCGCCGCGGGTGCTCAGCACGCTCACCGACCGGGAGCGCGAGGTGCTGGTGCAGGTGGCCCGGGGGCTGTCGAACGCGGAGATCGCCCGGGCGTTGTCGGTAAGCGAGACCACGATCAAGACCCATGTCGGCCACCTGCTCACCAAGCTGGGGCTACGCGACCGGGTGCAGGCCGTGGTGCTGGCGTACGAGTCGGGTCTGGTCCGTCCCCGGGCGTAGGGCGTGCTCGCGGCGTACCTCTTCCGGCGTACGACGGGATGGGTCCGTGGTGCGACGGCGCCGTTGTCGGCGTCACCTACCGTGACCAGCGGGGGCGCGGTGGGGTTGACCCTGACGCGGCGTCACGGGGCAGGCTCGGCGCGGCCGTGGGAATGGCTTCGCCTTCCCGGTCGGTCAGGGTCAACCCTGAGTGGCGATGGGGGCTACCCGCAGCGCGAAATCCGCCTCGACTCCGCCCGGAGTCGGACGGACCGGCGTCGGGAAGCGCCGATGATGGGACTGCCGCGCCGGACCAGCGGGGGCGGTGCGGATGAGACGGACGACGAGGGAGAAGACGTGACGGCGACGGTAGGACCGCAGGCGCAGGCCGCGGCCCGGGCGAACGACGTGTGGAAGGTGTACGGCAGCGGCGAGGCACAGGTCATGGCCCTACGGGGGGTCACCGCCGAGTTCGAGCGGGGCCGGTTCACCGCGATCATGGGCCCGTCGGGCTCGGGCAAGTCGACGTTGATGCACTGCCTGGCCGGCCTGGACTCGGTGACCCGGGGGACGGTGGCGATCGGCGACACCACCGTCACCGGGCTCGGCGACGCCGGCCTGACGAAGCTGCGCCGGGACAAGGTCGGCTTCATCTTCCAGCAGTTCAACCTGCTGCCCACCCTGACGGCCAAGGAGAACATCCTGCTGCCGCTGTCGATCGCCGGCCGCAAGCCGGACCCGGCGTGGTACGACACGGTGATCGCCACGGTCGGTCTGCAGGACCGGCTGGGTCACCGGCCGGCGCAGTTGTCCGGCGGGCAGCAGCAGCGGGTGGCGTGCGCCCGTGCCCTGGTGTCCCGCCCCGACGTGATCTTCGCCGACGAGCCGACCGGCAACCTGGACTCCCGCTCCGGGGCGGAGGTGCTGAACTTCCTGCGCACCTCGGTACGCGAGTACGGCCAGACGATCGTGATGGTCACCCACGACCCGACGGCCGCCGCGTACGCCGACCGGGTGGTGTTCCTCGCCGACGGGCAGATCGTCTCGGAGCTGATCGAGCCGACCGCGGAGACCGTGCTGGACACCATGAAGAAGCTGGACACGCCGGCCGAGGTGGGCAGCTGATGCTCCGCGCGACACTGAAGAGCCTGCTGGCCCGCAAGCTGCGGCTGATCCTCTCCGGGCTGGCGGTGGTGCTCGGCGTCATGTTCGTGTCGGGGGCGTTCGTGCTCACCGACACCCTCGGCCGCTCCTTCGACGCGGTCTTCGCCGAGGGCACCTCCGAGATCGACGTGAACGTCGCGGCGAAGCCGAAGGTGGCGTTGAGCGAGGTCCAGGGCGAGCAGGTGGCCGCGCCGCTGCCGGCGGCGACGGTGGACCGGGTCAAGCAGGTGCCGGGCGTGACCGACGCGGTGGGTGTGGTCGCCGCCGACGGTGCCCTGCTGGTTGGCAGCAACGGCAAGGTGGTCACCTCGTTCGGTCCGCCGCAACTCGGCGAGAACTGGGTGGGCGAGAGTGATCTGCTACGGCTGAGGGAGGGCCGCGCGCCGCAGGCCGACGACGAGATCGCCGTCAACGCGGCGCTGGCGAAGGCGGGCCGGGTCGCGGTGGGCGACCGCGTCGGCGTGGAGACCGTGTTCGGGTCGCAGGAGAAGTTCACCCTGGTCGGCATCGTCGGCTACAGCGGCGACCGGGAGTCCATCGGCGGCCTCAACGAGGTCTTCTTCACGACCCCGGTGGCGCAGAAGCTGATGCTGGGCCAGCCGGACACGTTCAGCAGCATCACGGTCACCGCGGCCGACGGGGTCACCCCGGAGGCGCTGCGGGACGACGTGGCCGCCGCGCTCGGCGACTCCTTCCAGGTCAAGACCGGCGAGGAGCTGGCGGCCGACTCGGCGGCGAGCCTGAAGGAGGGGTTGGCCTTCTTCAACCGGATCCTGCTGGGCTTCGCGGCGGTGGCGCTGCTGGTCGGCACCTTCCTGATCCTCAACACGTTCTCCATCATCGTGGCCCAGCGCACCCGCGAGTTGGCGCTGATGCGGGCGATCGGCGCGAGCGGCCGGCAGGTCATCGGCTCGGTGGTGCTGGAGGCGGTGGTGGTGGGCCTGATCGCCTCGGTGCTCGGCCTGGCCGCCGGCATCGGCATCGGCGCGCTGCTGGCGTGGTTGTTCGGCAACCTGGCCGGCGGGCTCACCCTGGCCGGGATCGCGGTGCCCCCGGCGGCGGTGATCGGCGCGTTCGCGGTCGGCCTGCTGATCACGGTGGTGGCGGCGTTGCTGCCGGCGCTGCGGGCGGCCCGGATCCCGCCGATCGCCGCGATGCAGGACGTGGCGACCCCGGACCGGCCGTTGACGAAGGTGACCGTGGCCGGCGGCATCGTCACCGCGATCGGTGGCACGCTGCTCTTCCTCGGCCTCAGCGGCAACGCCCGGGGCAACACCCTGCCCACCATCCTGGCCGGCGTGCTGTTCGCGTTCATCGGCGTGGCGCTGCTGACCCCGCTGATCAGCCGGCCGGTGGTGAGCCTGCTCGGCGCGGTGTTCGCCTGGTCGGTGCCGGGCAAGCTGGGCCGGCTCAACTCCGGGCGCAACCCCCGGCGTACCGCGATCACCGCGGCGGCGCTGATGGTCGGCATCGCCCTGGTCACCGGCGTCACGGTGATCCTGGACTCGGCCAAGGGCAGCATCGGCAAGCTGGCCCAGGACAGCATCAAGGCGGAACTGGTCATCGCCGGTGTGCAGAGCGGCCCTCGGCCGCCGAGCTTCGACCCGGCGGTGCTGGAGAAGGCCGCGGCGCTCCCGGGTGTGCAGCTGGTCGACGGCGAGTACGGCGACCTGGCCGTGGTCGGCGGGGAGCAGACCTGGGTTGGGGCGTCGAGTGACGTCAGCGCGCTGCGGCGGATCTTCAGCGCCGAGGCGACCGCCGGTGACATCGACCGGCTCGCGCCGGACCAGATGCTGGTCAGTTCCGACACGGCGGAGGCGCGGGGCCTGTCGGTCGGCTCGACGGTACCGGTGCAGCTGTCCCGGGGCGAGCCGCGCACCTACACGGTCTCCGGCATCTACGCCAGCTCCGAGCTGACCAACCCGATGGTGCTGCCGGTGGAGGCGACGAAGGACTTCGCCGTCCCGAAGCCGATCCAGGGTTTCCTCCAGCTCGCCCCCGGAACCCGGGTCGCCGACGTGCAGCCGCAGGTCGAGGCGCTGCTCGCGGACAGCCCGACGGTGTCGGTCGCCGACCGGGAGGCGTTCATCGAGCAGCAGACCGGGCAACTCGACGGCCTGCTCACGATGATCCAGATCCTGTTGGCGCTGGCCATCGTGATCGCCGTGCTGGGCGTCGTCAACACCCTCGCGCTGTCGGTGCTGGAGCGCACCCGGGAGCTGGGCCTGCTGCGGGCGATCGGCCTGCGGCGCTCGCAGACGATGCGGATGATCACCGTCGAGGCGGTGGTGATCTCGGTGTTCGGCGCGCTGCTCGGCCTCGCGGTCGGCACCGGGCTCGGCGCGGCCGTGGTGGAGGCGCTCCGCGACGAGGGCATCACCGACCTGGTGCTCCCCTGGGGTCAGATGGGGATCATGTTGGGGCTGGCGGCGCTGGTCGGGGTGGTGGCCGCGGTGCTGCCCGCGATCCGCGCCGCGCGGATCAACGTCCTGGGCGCGATCGCCCACGACTGAGCGAGGTAAGGAAGGGCCCCCTGTTAACGCCTGGCGTATAGCAGGGGGCCCCTTTTAACGCACCGGCGGCGGCTCGCCGAGCAGCGCCGCGAGCACCTCAAGGTCCACGGCGGTCAGGCTCTCCAACTGGCGTACGCCGTCGATGGGGCTCAGCGGCGCCTCGGCGGGCACGGCGAGGACCGCGGCACCGGCGGCGAGCGCGCTGGCCACCCCGGTCGGCGAGTCCTCGATCGCCACGCACCGGCCGATCGGTACGCCGAGCAGCCGGGCGGCGGTCAGGTAGGGCGCGGGGTGCGGCTTCGCCGCGTCGACCTCGTCGCCGCACACCACCACGTCGAAGTTGTCCCGGCCCAGCGTCTCCATCGCCACCTCGACCAGGGCCCGGCCGCTGGAGGTGACCAGCGCGGTGGGAATGCCCGCCGCGCGTACGGCCCGCAGCAGCGGCGACGCGCCGGGCCGCCAGCGCAGCCCGGTGCGGAACAGCTCCAGGATCCGCGCGTCGATCCACGCGGCACTGGCCTCGGGGTCCCGCTCGGGCTGGCCGAGGTCGTCGTGCAGGATCCGCATCGACACCGCCATACTGGTGCCGGTTATCGCCCGGCGGGCCTCGTCGGAGAGGCGCCCGCCGTACGCCTCGGCCAGCTCGCGCAGGGCGACGTCCCACAGCTTCTCGCTGTCGACCAGGGTGCCGTCCATGTCGAAGAGCACGGCGGCGGGATGGGGGCTGCTCAGCGGATCCTCCTCGGGTGGGCGTACCCGTTGATCCTCCCAGCCGGCGCCGGGCCACCGGCAGCGGTGCCCGCCGGGGTGAGCCACGCCGCCCGCCGCGCCGGGGCGAGACGCGTCGAGGAGGCGCGTCGGTCAGCTGAGGTCGCAGGCGCCCAGGGACTGTTCGTAGCCCCGGAAGAACGACTCGGTGCGCTGCTCGGCGGTGCCGTGCGAGCCCTCGGCGAACCACGGCTGGTCCGGGTCGTCGCCGACGGCCAGCAGCCCCTCGCGGAACTCCTCCAGGTCCCCGTCGGCCAGGGTCAGGACCTCCCCGCGGACCGAGTCGCCGAGGAACGCGCCGGCCATGCAGTCGGCCTGGAGTTCCTGCTGGATGGTGAACTGGTATCGGATGCCGAGGCGGGTCTGCACGCCGTGGGCGTACTCGTGGCCGAGCAGGTAGTAGACGAAGGCGTCGCCGATCTGCCGGAACGCGCCCACCGACCAGCGGATGTCGTAGGCGATGAAGTCGCCGGCCGAGCAGTAGACGGCGTTGTTGCGGGGAATCTCCTGCCCGCCGCAGCTGATCTCGCCGTCCTGCTGGTAGGGAAGGATCCGCCGGACCGGCTGGAACCGCTGGCCGGAGGCCCGGAACTGTTCGGCCCAGTACCGCTCGGCGATGCGCTGGGCGGTGACCACGTCCTCGCGGAACTCCTCGACGCTGGTGGTGCCGTCGGCACGAGTGGTGCTCGGGTCGGGGTCGGCGGACTGCCGGGGCTCGTCGGGCGCCGGTTGGCCGGACGGCCCGCTGACTCCCCCGACGGCGCAGCCGACCGCCGCCACCAGCGCCACGACCAGGCCCGCCAGGGACCGGCCCGAACCTCGTCCCATCCGCGTCGTCACTGCGCCTCCCCGGCGTCGGTCTGGTCGTCGTGCAGTACCCCGGCGGCTGGATCGTCATGCCGGTCGGCAGTATCTACGCCCCGCGTCCGTCGGCGGTTCAGCGGCCGGGCGGCCGCTCGCCCTCCACGTTCGCACCGGAGGCGGCGCTATTCTCACGGCTACCGGGCCTGCCCGGGGAGCGTGTCCGGGATCCGCGAACGGCTTCGACGTCCCTGGTGGCGACGCACCGCGCGCGCCACGGAGGGAGAAGCCGTGAAATACATGATCATGTTGTACGGGTCGCAGCGGGACTACGACGCGATGGCCGGCCGCCCCGGTGACCAGCCCGCCATGTCGCCGGAAGCGGTGGCCGCGATGCACGAGCACATGGGGGCGTTCCACCAGAGGCTGGTCGAGTCCGGTGAGCTGGTCGACGCGCAGGGACTGACCGCCCCGGTGCACGCCCGCCGCATCCAGGTCACCGGTGGCGTGCCGGTGGTCACCGACGGGCCGTACCCGGAGACGCAGGAGGTCCTGGCCGGCTACACGGTGGTCGAGGTGGACAGTCTGGACCGGGCGGTGGAGATCGCCGCCGGCCTGGTCAACCCGGACGCGCCGGGCGAGTACGTCGACGTCCGGCCGATCGCCGAGGGCATCGAGGGTCTCGACGGCTGACGGTGCCGCCAATGCCCGATCGAGCCGTCGAGGACCTGCTGCGCGAGCTGGCGCCGCGGGTCCTCGGCGCGCTCACCCGCCGCTACGGACACTTCGACACCGCCGAGGACGCCACCCAGGAGGCGCTCATCACCGCCGCCGCGGCGTGGTCCCGCGACGGCGTACCCGACAATCCGCGTGGGTGGCTGATCACGGTGGCCTCCCGGCGGCTGACCGACCTGCTGCGCCGCGAGCAGGCCCGGCGGCGGCGGGAGGACGTGGTGGCCTCGTGGGTCCTGCCGCCGGACCGCCTGGCCGCCCCGGCGGACCGGACCGCCGACGGCGGTGACGACACCCTGGTCCTGCTGTTCCTCTGCTGCCATCCGGCGTTGTCGCCGGCGACGCAGATCGCGCTGACGCTGCGCGCCGTCGGCGGGCTGAGCACCGCCGAGGTGGCCCGCGCGTTCCTGGTCCCGGAGGCGACCATGACGCGCCGGATCACCCGCGGCAAGCAACGCATCCGCGACAGTGGCGTGCCGTTCCGGATGCCCGCCGGGCGCGAGCGCGACCAGCGGCTCGCGGCCGTCCTGCACGTGCTCTACCTGATCTTCAACGAGGGGTACGCCAGCACGACCGGTCCGGCCCTGCTCCGCACCGACCTGACCGCCGAGGCGATCCGGCTCACCCGGCTGCTGCACCGGCTGCTGCCCGACGACCCGGAGGTCGGCGGGCTGCTGGCCCTGATGCTGCTCACCGACGCGCGGGCGCCGGCGCGGACCGGCCCGCACGGCGAGCTGGTGCCGATGGCCGAGCAGGACCGCCGCCGCTGGAATCACGGGCAGATCGCCGAGGGCGTCGCGCTGGTCACCGCCGCGCTGGGCCACGGCCGGCCCGGCCCCTACCAGGTACAGGCCGCGATCGCCGCCGTGCACGACGAGGCGTCGGACGCCGCCGACACCGACTGGGCGCAGATCACCGCGCTGTACGAGGTGCTGATGGGCGTCTCGGACAGCCCGGTGGTGGCGCTCAACCACGCCGTCGCGGTGGCGATGAGCCGGGGCGTCGCCGAAGGGCTGGCCCTGGTCGAGGCGCTGGCCGACGGCGGTCCGCTGGCCTCCGACGCCCGCCTCCCGGCGGTCCGGGCGCACCTGCGGGAACTGCTCGGCGACCGGGCGGGTGCGCGGGCGGCGTACCGGGAGGCGGCGGACCTGTCGACGAACCTGACCCGCCAGCGCTACCTGCACGACCGCGCGGCCCGCCTCGACGACAGGCCGTGACCGGGGCGCGCGTGCCGGGTCCGGTGATGGGGGCGGGGTCGCCCGCCCGTCGACGACCCGCTGCCGAGCTGACGCGCCTTCGGCGGCGGTCCCGGCCCGGCGGAACTCCCGGCACGGCCGGGTGCGCTCCCGGCCGGCCCGGTTCGCTCCCGACGCGGCCCGGTTCCGCTTCCGGTCCGGCCCATGGCCCTCGGCGAGCGACCGCGATCTGGCCGCGAGCAGCACGCCGCCTGCGCCACCTCCGCCGGCCTTGGCGTGCGGCAAGCAACAGACGAACGAGCCGTATGTCACTGAGAAATATTTATGGGTCTTCTGCTTGATTCGTGGGTCGGTGGTGATCATCTTCCGGGGAGTTGGGGTCGGTGGCCGCCGAGGCTGAGCATGGCCAGGGCGATGAGGGCGTCTGCTGAGTGGAATCCGAAGGCCATCCG
>NZ_RBAK01000012.1 GCF_003626595.1 Micromonospora endolithica
TCAAGCAGCCCGTCGAGTGGCTGGTGGGGGCGCTGCGGCAGCTCGGCGTGCGACCCTCGGCCCTGCCCGAGCAGCGCCGCCGGCAGGTGCTCGCCGGCCTGAACGCGATGGACCAGGTGCCGTTGCGCCCGCCGAGCGTCGGCGGGTGGCCGGCCGGCACCGCCTGGTTGACCACCTCGTCGTTGCAGGCCCGGCTCCGGCTGGCCACCCTGCTGGCCACGGTCGCGGCCCCGGCCGCCCTGGACCGGCTGGCCGCCGCGCCACCGGACGGGCGGCCGGACGCGCTGGCCCGGCTGCTCGTGGTCGACGCCTGGAGCGCGCGTACCCGGGCCGCCCTCGCGCCGCTGGCCAAGGAGCCCCGCAGGCTGCTGGCCGCCGGCCTGGTCAGTCCCGAGTACACCGTCAGCTGAGCCGGAGGAGAGCAACCGATGGACACCGTGACCCGACGGCGGTTCCTGGTGGCGAGCGGCGTGGTCGGTGCGACCGCCCTCGCGGCCGGCGCCGCCGCGTACCGCCTCGACGACCTGCTCGCCACCGCCGGCGACCGCGACCCGGACGCCCGCACCCTGGTCCTGGTCACCCTGTACGGAGGCAACGACGGGCTGAACACCGTCATCCCGTACGCCGACCCCGCCTACCGGGCCGCCCGCCCCGAACTGGCGTACCAGGGCGAGCAGGTGAAGCGCCTGGACGACCAGGTGGGCCTCAACCCGGCGCTGACCGGGTTGCACCGCCTGCACGGGGAGGGCCAGCTGGCGGTGGTCCGCGGGGTCGGCTACCCGAAGCCGGACCGCAGCCACTTCCGGTCGATGGACATCTGGCACACCGCCGACCCGGAGCGCCCCGGCACCACCGGCTGGCTCGGCCGGTGGCTGGACACCGCCGGTGGCGACCCCCGGCTCGCGGTGTCGTTCGAGCCGGCCCTGCCGCCGCTGCTGGCCGGCGAGCGCGGCGCGGGCGCCTCGGTGCCGGTGACCGAGCGGAAGACCGGCCGAGGCCTGCCCGAGCCGGCACTCGCCGCGCTCGCCGCCGCCGAGGCGGGCGAGTCGGCCGCGCGGGCCCGGGCCGCCGCCTGCTTCGCCGACCTGCGGTCCGTCGACGAGATGGTCCGGGAGGTACGCGACGCGGCCGGCGCCGACGAGCAGGAAGCGGAGGGCGAGTCGGCCCCCGCCACCGCCACCGGCGGCGCCCGCACCCCGCTGGACGCCCAACTCGACCTGGTCGCCCAGTGCGTCGAGGCCGGGGTGGCGACCCGCGCGTTCTCGGTGTCCCTCGGCGGCTTCGACACCCACGCCGACGAGAAGCAGTTGCAGGAGGTCCTGCTCGGGCAGGTGGACCGGGCGGTGACCGCCTTCGCCGACCGGATGGCCCGGACCGAGGCCGGCCGGAAGGTCGTGGTGGCCGTCTACTCCGAGTTCGGCCGGCGGGTCCGCGCCAACGCCTCGGACGGCACCGACCACGGCACCGCCTCGAACGTGCTGCTGCTCGGGCCCGGCGTGCGGGGCGGCCTGTACGGGGAGGCGCCGAGCCTGACCGACCTGGACGACGGTGACCTGAAGTTCACCACCGACTTCCGGGACGTCTACGCCACGCTGCTGGAGAAGGTGCTGGACACCGACCCGGGCGCGGTGCTGGCCGGCTGGCGCGGCCGGCTGACCGGCGTGCTGTGAGGACGGGTCAGTCCTCCTCCTCCGGATCCTGGTTGGCCTGTGCGCCCAGCACGAACGCCTGCATCGCCAGCTCGTCACCGGACGGCGAGACGAAGGCCGGCAGTTCGCGCGGCCCCAGCTCCTGCACGTAGGCCCAGAACAGCCGGACCGCCTCGGCCGGCGAGTCGGCCTCGATCGGCAGGTCCAGGCTGACCAGCCAGGACCGGCGGTGCGCCGGTGGGCCGACCTGGTCGGCGAGCGCCCGGAAGGCCGCCGGGTCCAGCGCGGTGACCGGCCCGTCGAGGGCCAGCGCGTCGGCCGGTACCGGCTCGTCGAAGACCCGCCGGGTGTACGCGACCACCAGCGTCCCGCCGAACCGGTCGGTCTGCGGGTCGTCCGGGTCCTCCCGGTGCTGCCCGCCGCCGGTCACCACCCGGCCGAGGGCCACCAGGCGGGGCGGCGCGTCGGCCAGCACGGCGACCTCGTCACCCCGCCGGGGCCGGGCCGCGCCGTCCAGCCCGGTCAGCTCCAGCGTGTCGTGGTGCACGAGTCGCTCGGCCTCGTAGCGCCCCGACGGCAGCAGCACGGCCCAGGCGCCCGGCTCTCCCGCCGGGCGGGTCGGCTCGGCCCGGTACGCGGTGTCGGTGCTCATGCCCCCATCCCATCACGCCATCTCAGGTCGCCACGACGTGGCAGCCGACAAGGTGGTCGTCCACCATCCCGGTGGCCTGCATCAGCGCGTACGCCGTGGTGGGGCCGACGAAGCGGAAACCGCGCTTCTTGAGCGCCTTGGCCATCGCGGTGGACTCCGGGGTGAGCGCCGGCACCTGTGCGAACGAGTCGGGCCGGGCCGGCCGGGGTGGCGGCGCGAAGGACCAGAGCAGTGCCGACAGCCCCTCGGGCAGTTCCCGCGCGGCGCGGGCGTTGGCCACCGCCGCCTCGATCTTGGCGCGGTTGCGCACGATGCCGGCGTCGGCGAGCAGCCGGGTGGTGTCCGCCTCGGTGTAGCCGGCCACCGTCTCGATGTGGAAGTCGTCGAAGGCGAGTCGGAACGCGGGCCGCTTGCGCAGGATGGTCAGCCAGGACAGGCCGGACTGGAACGCCTCCAGGGTCATCCGCTCGAAGAGTGCGTCGTCGCCGCGCAGCGGTCGCCCCCACTCCGTGTCGTGGTAGACCGCGTAGTCCGGGGTGCTCGCGCCCCAGGCGCAGCGGGGCAGGCCGTCGGGGCCGGTCACCAGGTCAGTCACCCCCTCACGCTAGGACACCCCACCGACAGGGCCATTGCCCCGGACCCGAACGCTGCCTAAGGTGCGTGTCACCCATCGGCAGCGGTGGCTGCCGGCACCGGACGGGGGAGGTCGTGGCATGCGGGATTTCCCGGACGTGATCGCCTGGTCCATCCCCGCCTTCCTGCTGTTGATCGTGCTGGAACGGGTGTCGTACCTGCTGCACCGCGACGACGACGAGGCCGGCTACGGCGCCGCCGACACCGCCACCAGCCTGGCGATGGGCCTGGGCAGCGTCTTCACCGACCTGCTGTGGAAGATCCCGATCGCGGCGGCGTACGCGCTGCTCTACACGCTCACCCCGCTGCGGGTGGCGGAGGTGTGGTGGAGCTGGCCGCTGGTGCTGCTGGCCCAGGACTTCTGCTACTACTGGTCGCACCGCAGTCACCACGTGGTCCGCGTCCTCTGGGCGTCGCACGTGGTGCACCACTCGTCGCAGCGGTTCAACCTGTCCACCGCGCTGCGCCAGCCGTGGACCGGGTTGACCAGCTGGGTGTTCTACGTACCGATGATCCTCGCCGGGGTGCACCCGGCGGTGGTCGCGTTCTGCGGCTCGGTCAACCTGCTCTACCAGTTCTGGATCCACACCGAGCGGATCGACCGGATGCCCCGCTGGTACGAGTTCGTCTTCAACACCCCGTCGCACCACCGGGTGCACCACGCCTCGCAGGGCGGCTACCTGGACCGCAACTTCGGCGGCATCCTCATCGTCTGGGACCGCCTCTTCGGCTCGTTCGCGCCGGAACGGGACCGCTGCGTCTACGGGCTGACCAAGAACATCGGCACGTACAACCCGGTCCGGGTGGCCTTCCACGAGTACGCCTCGATCGCCCGGGACCTCCGCGCGGCGCGGACGTGGCGGGAGCGGGCGGGCCATCTGTTCCGTGGACCCGGCTGGCAGCCCACCGGATCCACCGCCACGACGCCGGCGTCCGACCCGGCCGTCGATCGGCTCCGGGTGTCCTGACGCCGGGGTGTCAGGGGATGCGGCCCTGCTCGACCATGCGGCCGAACTTCTTCAGCGCCTGGGTGAGGCTGACCTTCGAGCCGGGCCAGAGCAACGGCCAGGCGAGCCGGCCGGCGGCACCGCCCGGCAGGTGGAACCACTCGTGCCAGACCACCTGTGTGCGGTTCCGCTCCAGCGGGGTGCAGCGCAGCACACCGGGCCCGCGCAGCAGCCTGCCGCAGTGGACCACACCGACCTCGTACGGCGCGTCGACCCGGACCACCCGCATCTCGTCCCGGAGGACGGCCGGCCCGATCGCGGTGACCGCCTCGATCAGGCTGCCCTCGCCGCCGTCGCCCTCGACGACCTTGACCGTGGTGAACGGGATCCAGTCGGACTGCCGCTCCCAGGCGACCAGGGCGGCGAAGACCCGCTCGGCCGGCGCGTCGACGATCACGGTCGCGGTGATCTCACCGGCACCCGGTTGGGCGACCTCGCCGAGGTCGTCGGCGCCCGGGCGCCCGGTCACGCCGACTCCGACCGGACGGCCGGCCCGCGCCGGGTGGCCCCGTCCACCGGGTCCGTCGAGTCGTCGCCTCCGGTGGTGACCTCGTCCCGCTCCGGGGACGTGGTGTCGGTCGGTGCGGTGCCGAGCCGCAGCGGCGGGGCGTCCGCACCCGGGGCGGTGTCGGTGCCGCCCGTCGGGGTCGAGGAGTCCTCCCGTGCGGTGTCCGCGTCGTCGGTCAGGAGCGCGCCGGTCGTGGGCACGGCGTCGGTGGCGGCGGCCGGGATGGGGGACGCCGCGTCGGTCGTACCGTTCGGGACCGACGCCGCACCCGCCGGCACCGCTTCGGCGGTCGCGTCCGGGTTGTCGGGGGCGACGGCTCCGGCCGACCGCGCGCGGGCCTCGCGGAGCGCGTCCGCGTCGGCGGTCCGTCCCTCGCGCAACGCGTTGACCTCCGCCTCCAGCACGCCGATCAGCTCCGCCTTGTAGCCGATGTCGTAGGCCGCCCGGCGCATCGCCTGGTCGACCTGGGCCATCCGGTACCCGCGCAGGGCGGTGTCGAAACGGACCCCGCCGACGTCGGACTCGCGCAGCGGACGGGCACCCGGCAGCGGTACGGCATGACCGTCCGGCTCGGCCGGCGACAGGCCGGGATCCCGGCCGGTGACCAGCACCGTCACCCCGAACACGACCGCCGCGACGGTCAACGCCACGACCAACAGGAGCAGCACCTCACCCATGCACAGATCGTGGCACGTCGAAGAGCCCAGAGCGAGCCCACCACGTCACCGCAGGTCGTCCCCGCGCGCCGGACACCGGCGCGGTTTCCCGGAAACAGTGGTCGTCCCCCCGAGAGAGGCCACTGTTTCCGGGAAACCGCCACCTCGGACGCCAGCGGGGTCGTGGCGAGCGGCCCGACCGGCAGCGGTTAGCGTTTCGGGTCGGCGGCAGCATGGGTTCGGATCTTCGGGAGGCGGCATGACCGGGGCCCTTCGGCTCGGCGGGCGGACGTTCGGCCCCGGCGAGCTGACCGTGATGGCCATCGTCAACCGCACCCCGGACTCGTTCTTCGACCGGGGGGCGACCTTCGCGCAGGACAACGCCCTGCGGGCGGTGGAGCGGGCGGTGACCGAGGGTGCCGAGATCATCGACATCGGCGGGGTCAAGGCCGGTCCGGGTGCCGACGTCGACGTGGCCGAGGAGATCCGGCGGACGGTGGACACCATCGCCGCGGTCCGGGCCGCCTTCCCCGACGTGGTCATCTCCATCGACACCTGGCGGGCGGAGGTGGCGGTGGAGGCCGTCGCGGCCGGGGCGGACCTGCTCAACGACACCTGGTCCGGCGCCGACCCGGCGCTGGCCCGGGTCGCGGCGGAGACCGGCGCCGGACTAGTCTGCTCGCACGCCGGCGGGCTGGCGCCCCGGACCCGGCCACACCGCGCCGCCTTCGACGACGTCGTCGCGGACGTGGTCGCGACGGTGACCGGGCTCGCCGAGCGCGCGGTCGCCCTGGGGGTACGCCCCGACGGCATCCTGATCGACCCGGCACACGACTTCGGCAAGAACACCCGCCACTCGCTGGAGATCACCCGCCGCCTGGACGAACTGTCCGGCACCGGTTGGCCACTGCTGGTGGCGCTGTCGAACAAGGACTTCGTCGGCGAGACGCTGGACCTGCCGGTCGCCGAGCGGCTGGAGGGCACCCTCGCGGCAACGGCCGTGTCGGCCTGGCTCGGCGCCCGGGTGTTCCGCGCCCACCAGGTGCGCCCCACCCGCCGGGTGCTGGACATGGTCGCCTCGATCCGGGGCGACCGCCCGCCGGCGGTGACCCGGCGCGGCCTGGCGTGAGCGCCTGACCCGCCCGGTCAGGTCCAGCGGAGGATGTTCTTCCGCCAGGCGTAGAGGATGCCCAGGGCGAGTACCGCCACGAAGACGGCCATCTCCACCACGGTGACCATCCCGAAGCCGGGCCGGTCGAAGACCACCGCCCACGGGAAGAGGAACACGGCTTCCACCGCGAACAACACGTAGAGGTACGCGTACACGTAGTAACGGATCTGCATCTGGGCCCAGTCGCCGCCGACCGGGTCGAGACCGCACTCGTACGCCGTCCGCTTGCCGAACGGGTCGGCCGGACGGGCCGGGCGTAACACCCGGTTGGCCGAGAACGCCGTAACGAAGAAGAGGACGCCGGCGAGCAGCAACAGCCCGAGCGTCGCGTACGAGCCCAGGTATCCGGTCACGGTCGGTCAGCCTACCGTCCCGGCCGGTGGTCCGCCCCGAACACGTTACGAAGTTGTTTCCGGTCAGGACTAGTGCACCGGGGCAACGATTACCGAATATTGGATACTCACTCTTCGTCACGGAGGACAGATGGCCCGCGTGGACCACCGAACCGGCCGCCGGGCGCGCCCCCCGCGCACCGCGCCCCTGCTGGTGTTCTCCCTGGCGATCGGGTTGGCCGTCGCCGCCGTACCCGGACTCGCCGCCGCCGCGCCCACCCTCGACCGGGTCGTGGCCACCACCGCCGACCCGGTCGAACCCGGCGGGGAACCGGGCACCGAACCGACCGGGGACCCGGGCGGCGCGCCGCCCACCACGCCCCCGATCGAGCCGGAGCCGCTACCGACCAGCCCGCCACCGACCGAGCCGGAGACGTCCCCGCCCCCGCCGCCCACCACCGATCCGGCGCCGACGACCACCGCCGCCCCGCCCGCGCCGGTGACCACCGCACCCACCACCGCCGCGCCGACCACGGCGGCGCCGGCGCCGCCGCCGCCGGCACCGCCGGTGTCCCCCGGTCCGCCGGTGCCGCCGGCCGCGCCGGTTCCCGGCGCCCCGCCGGCCAGCCCGCTCGGCGTCCAGGTGACGACCGGCGACCTGACCCTGACGCCGGCGTACTGGAACGCCCCGTCGACGGTGGCCGACCTGCGGGTCACGATCGCCAACACCGGCCGGATCGCCCAGGAGATCCGGCTCGGCTACACGCTGCCGGCCGGGGTCACCGACGCCGGCACGCCGGGCTGCGCCGCGACCGGCGGTGGCGGGTACCGCTGCGGCGCGTGGACCAGCGAGCCGGGCGCGCGGTTCAGCACCACGGTGCGGGTGCGGATCGACGGCCAGGCCTGGCGGCAGATGCCGCTCAGCGGTTCGGTACAGGTCACCGCGAACGCCCCCGGCGGCGGTGACACGGTGAGCGACAACGAGGGCTTCGCCCTCCTGTTCCCGCCCGGCCCGCCGATCCCCGGGATCCGGCTGAAGGCGGGTGAGGTCGCCTTCGACATCAGCGGCACCACCGGTGGCCTCGACGTCGAGCTGGGCAACACCGGCACGGTCGACGCCGCCGGCGGGATCGAGGTGATCCTGCCGTCCGGGGTGACCGTGGCGGCGCCCCCGGCCGGATGCGTCGTGGTCGACCCGACCCGTACCCGCTGCGACCTGGGCACGGTGGCGGCGGGACGGACCGCCGTGGTGCGTCTGCCGGTGGCCGCGACGCCGGAGGCGCAGCGCGACGCTCCGCTGGCCGGTGCGGTGGTCGGGAAGCTCGACCCGCGCAGCGGGCCGACCCGGCAGGTCCAGATGACCTTCCGCATCACCGCGGTGGCGGCCCTGGCCACCCCGGCGGCGTACGAGCCCGCGCCCACCGGCTCGCAGGGCGTGCTGGCGGCCGGTGCGCGATCGGGCGCCGGGGGTGGGATGTCGTCGGTCCAGCGCACCGCGGTCGTCCTCATCGTGGTCTCCACGCTCCTGGTGGTGCTGGCCCTCGCGCTCGCCACCACCTCGCTGCGTCGACGGATGACCGGGGGCACGACCTCGGGGCCGGCCATCGGCGACCGGTGATCTGAATTACGGCCCACGTCGCAAAGCACCACAGAAGGCTACGAAACCCCGCGGAATCCGGTCCCAGCCCGCGGACCTCCCGGCCAGTTGACCAGAAGATCCGACGTAGGCTCTCAGGTGAGTAACGACAGCGGGCCGGACAGCCACGGCGGTGCGGTACAGGGTGCGTCAAGGAGGTCACGTGGCCGGGCAAGGCGAGGTCACCATCAGGTACGGCCGCCCGTGCGACCGCGGCGGGCGAAACGGGGTGCGGGCGTGACCAAGCAGATCCGTCAACTCGACCGGGTCGTCATCCGTTTCGCCGGCGACTCCGGCGACGGCATGCAGCTGACCGGCGACCGGTTCACCTCGGAGACGGCGCAGTTGGGCAACGACATCTCCACGCTGCCCAACTTCCCGGCCGAGATCCGCGCTCCCGCCGGCACGCTGCCCGGGGTGTCGAGCTTCCAGGTGCACTTCGCCGACTACGACATCCTCACCCCGGGCGACGCACCGAACGTGCTGGTGGCGATGAACCCGGCGGCGTTGAAGGCCAACCTGGCCGACCTGCCGCGCGGCGCGGACATCATCGTCAACACCGACGAGTTCACCCGGCGCAACCTGGCCAAGGTCGGCTACCAGGCCAACCCGCTGGACGACGACTCGCTCGCCGGCTACGTCGTGCACCCGGTGGCGCTGACCTCGATGACGGTCGGCGCGCTGGCCGAGCTGGAGGTGTCCAAGAAGGACGCCGAGCGGGCCAAGAACATGTTCGCCCTCGGGCTGCTGTCCTGGATGTACTCCCGTCCGTACGAGTCGACCCTGCGGTTCCTGGAGCGCAAGTTCGCCAAGCGACCCGAGCTGGTCGCGGCGAACAAGGCGGCGTTCAAGGCCGGTTGGAACTTCGGCGAGACCACCGAGGACTTCGCGGTCCGCTACGAGGTCAAGCCGGCTCGGATGCCCTCGGGCACCTACCGCAACATCACCGGCAACGCCGCCCTGTCGCTGGGCCTGGTGGCCGCCGGGGTCCGCTCCGGCCTGCCGGTCTTCCTCGGCGCCTACCCGATCACCCCGGCGTCGGACATCCTGCACGAGCTGAGCAAGCACAAGCGGCTGGGCGTGCTGACCATGCAGGCCGAGGACGAGATCGCGGCGGTCGGCGCGGCGCTGGGCGCCTCCTACGGCGGGGCGCTGGGCATCACCACGACCAGTGGCCCGGGTGTGGCGCTGAAGAGCGAGACGATCTCCCTGGCGGTGGCGCTGGAGCTGCCGCTGCTGATCGTCGACGTGCAGCGGGCCGGCCCGTCCACCGGCATGCCGACCAAGACCGAGCAGGCCGACCTGAACATGGCCCTGTTCGGTCGGCACGGCGAGGCGCCGGTGGCGGTCATCGCCCCGAGGTCCCCGGCGGACTGCTTCCACGCGGCGCTGGAGGCGGCGCGGATCGCGCTGACCTACCGCACGCCGGTCCTCCTGCTGTCGGACAACTACGTCGCCAACGGCTCCGAGCCGTGGCTGCTGCCCGACGTCGAGTCGCTGCCGGACCTGCGGGTGGAGTTCGCGAGCGCGCCCAACGGCGAGGACGGCACCACCTTCCTGCCGTACCTGCGGGACCCGGAGACCCTGGCCCGGCCGTGGGCAATTCCGGGCACGCCGGGCCTGGAGCACCGGATCGGCGGGCTGGAGAAGGCCGACAAGACCGGGGACATCTCATACGACCCGGCGAACCACGACTTCATGGTCCGCACCCGGGCGGCCCGGATCGAGACGATCCCGGTGCCGGACATCGAGGTGGAGGACCCGGACGGTGACGCCCGGGTGCTCGTGCTCGGCTGGGGCTCGACCTACGGTCCGATCGGCGCGGCGTGCCGCGGCCTGCGGCAGCGGGGGCTGTCCGTCGCGCAGGCGCACCTGCGGCACCTCGCCCCGATGCCGGCGAACCTCGGGCAGGTCCTGGCCGCGTACGACCGGGTGGTCATCCCCGAGATGAACCTGGGCCAGCTCGCGCAGGTGATCCGGGGGCGGTTCCTGGTCGACGCGATCAGCTACAACCAGGTCCGCGGCCTGCCGTTCACGGCCGTCGAGCTGGAGACGATGCTGGAAGAGGTCCTGAAGAATGTCTGAGCCCGTCGCCCTCAAGCTCACCGCCAAGGACTTCAAGTCCGACCAGGAGGTCCGGTGGTGCCCCGGCTGCGGTGACTACGCGATCCTGGCCGCCGTCCAGCAGTTCATGCCGGAGCTGAACATCCCCCGCGAGCGGATCGTGTTCGTGTCCGGGATCGGCTGTTCGTCGCGCTTCCCGTACTACATGAACACCTACGGGATGCACTCCATCCACGGCCGCGCGCCGGCCATCGCGACCGGTCTGTCGGCCACCCGCCCGGACCTGTCGGTGTGGGTGGTGACCGGGGACGGCGACGCGCTCTCGATCGGCGGCAACCACCTGATCCACGCGCTGCGCCGCAACGTCAACCTCAAGATCCTGCTGTTCAACAACCGGATCTACGGCCTGACCAAGGGCCAGTACTCGCCCACCTCCGAGGTCGGCAAGATCACCAAATCGACCCCGGTCGGCTCGGCGGACGCGCCGTTCAACCCGCTGTCGCTGGCGCTCGGCGCGGAGGCCACCTTCGTCGGGCGGACCATCGACTCCGACCGCAAGCACCTCCAGTCGGTGCTGCGCGCGGCGGCGGAGCACCAGGGCTCGGCCTTCGTGGAGATCTACCAGAACTGCAACATCTTCAACGACGGCGCGTTCGACCAGCTCAAGGATCCGGGCATCCGGGACGACCACCTGATCCGGCTGGAGCACGGGCAACCGATCACGTTCGGCGCCGACGGCCGGTTCTGCGTCGTCCACCCGCCCGGCGGCTTCGGCCTCGAGGTCCGCGACACCGCGGCCACCCCGGCCGGGGACATCGTCGTGCACGACGCCACCGTCACCGACCCGGCGTACGCCTTCGCCCTGTCCCGGCTGCCCGGCCTGGACCTGCGGAACACGCCGATCGGGGTGTTCCGTGCGGTCGACCGCCCGTCCTACGACAGCGTGGTGCAGGAGCAGCTCGCCGCCGCCCGGTCGGGCGTCACGGAGACGCCGGAGCAGCAGCTCGCGTCCCTGCTCAACAGCGGGGACACCTGGACGATCGACTGAGCGTCGGTCCGACCGACTCGGCGAGGGGCCCGTTCCGCGCGGAACGGGCCCCTCGCCGTACCTCCGGTCCCGGGCGTCCCGCCCGGGCGTGACTCACGCGGCGGCCGAGACCGGCGTCCAGAGCGTGTCGATCTCGCGCTCGGCGGTGGCGAGGCTCGCCTCGTGCAGCGGCACCAGTTCGGCCATGGCCGGATCCACCGGGGCGAGGGTCAGCTCGGTGACGATGAATCGCGGCGCCAGTCCGGTCATCGACACACCGTGCGGGAGCCACGGTTCGGCGTGGTCCCACCCCTCGCGCGGGCTGCCCGCGCCGTAGCCGCCGCCCCGGCTGGCCAGCACGATGAACTCCCGGTCACCGAGCAGGCCGCCCCTGGTCGCCGGGTCGAACGCCAGCCCCGGCGCGATCAGGTGGTCGACCCAGGCCTTCACGCTGCTCGGCGCGCCGAAGTTGTAGAGCGGCAGGCCGAGCAGGACGGTGTCGGCCTGCTTGATCTCGTTCACCAGTCGCTCGGTCAACGTCCAGGAGGCGCGCTGTTCCGTCGTGTGCTGATCCGG
Organism: Micromonospora endolithica; assembly: GCF_003626595.1. Classification (GTDB taxonomy): domain Bacteria; phylum Actinomycetota; class Actinomycetes; order Mycobacteriales; family Micromonosporaceae; genus Micromonospora; species Micromonospora endolithica. Next base: position 11,912 of record NZ_RBAK01000012.1, read on the forward strand.
CGGCGTCATCCGCGCCAGGCCGCCGGCCTCGTCGAGGTGCGGCAGCGGCTCCCGACCGAGGTCCCGGTAGGTGACCGTGCCAGCGGGATGGGCGGCTCGCCAGGCGGCGGCGGCTCGTGCGGTGAGCCGGCGGCTCACGGAGTGCTCGCCCCGGATGCTGGAGTCGATGTGCAACAGGTGTGCCATTCGCTTAACCCTCCACAGATCGTTTGTGTAGCGCTAACTATTTATAGCAGGGCGACCTTCTGTCCCCCAGGTAAAGTGGGTCACATGCAGGCCGCGCACCCCGACCAGTCGGAGCACCGGTCCGGCGCGCTGCTCGAACACCTGGCCCGCCGGATGCGGCTGCGGTCGGAGTCGCTGCTCACTCCGCTCGGTCTGCGCCCACGGCACCTGGTGGCGCTCACCGTGCTGCGGGACAGCGGCGGCACCACCCAGCAGGCGCTCGCCGGCACCCTGGAGATGGACGGCACGAACGTCGTCGGCCTGCTGAACGAACTGGAGGCGGCCGGCCTGGCCGAGCGACGGCGCTCCCCCGAGGACCGGCGTCGACACGTGGTGGCCCTCACCGCGGCGGGCGCGAAACGGCTCGGCGAGGCGGAATGCGCTCTGGCCTCCGCCGAGAACGAGGTGCTCGGCGCACTGGCCCCCGCCGAACGCGAGATGCTCTACGAGCTGCTCAAACGCGCGACCGGCGGCGCCACCACCTGCACCGAGGCCCTGACGGACGACCCCCCCACCTGCTGACCCCACCCCACCGGGGCTGGGGGCGGGGTCCTACGGGGTGGGGGTGCTGGTGGAGGGGCGGTCGTCGCGTACGTGGACGAGCATGTCGCCGGTCTCGATGATCGCGCCGGCCCGGTCGGCCAGGGTGACCACCTTGCCCCGGCGGACCAGGGCGATGACGAGGGTGTCCAGCTCCCGGGGGGACTTGCCCACCTCGCTGCGCTCGGCGGAACGCATCGCCAGGGCCATGCCCTGGCCCGGGGTCAGCAGGTCCTCCACGACGTCGATCAGCGGCGGCGCCGACGTGGACAGGCCGAGCAGCCGACCGGCGGTGGCCGAGGAGACGATCACGTGGTGGGCGCCGCTCTGCTTGAGCAGGGGGGCGTTCTCCGCCTCCCGGGCCGCCGCGATGATGCGGACCTGGCCGGCGGTCAACTGGCGTACGGTCAGGGCCACCAGCACCGAGGCGTCGTCGCTGTCGGTGGCGATGATGACCGCCTTGGCCGACCGTACGTGCGCCTGGTTGAGCACCACCGAACGGGTCGCCGACCCCTCGATCGCCACCAGTCCCGCCGAGGTCGCCTGGCGCAGGGCGGGACCGCTGCGCTCCACCACCACGATCCGGGACTTGTCCAGGCCGTTCTCCAGCAGGGCGGAGACCGCGCTGCGGCCCTTGGTGCCGTAGCCGCAGATGATGACGTGATCCTTCACGATCTTCTCCCACCGGTTCAGGCGTCGGCCGGTCCGGTACTGCTCGGTCAGGACTTCGAGGGTGGTGCCGACCAGGATGATCAGGAAGAGCACCCGGGCCGGGGTGATGTAGATGACGTTGATCAGCCGCGCGGTCGCGCTGACCGGGGTGATGTCGCCGTATCCGGTGGTGGAGAGCGACACGACCACGTAGTAGAAGCAGTCGAGCAGGGTCAGCCCGTCCTCGCCGTAGGCGTCCCGGTAGCCGTCCCGGTCGAACCAGACCACCGCCACGCTGGCGAGGATGAGTCCCAGGGCGGCGGCCAGGCGCAGGCTCAGCGCGCTCAGCGGGCCACGCCGCTGGGCCGGGAAATGGATCACCGTGGCACCTGCCCGGGCTCCGCTGTCGGCTGCACGCCCACAAGATAGCCGTTACCCGGAACGTCGCACGCCCGGGCCGCGTCCTCGACGGCCGGGGGCCACGCGAATCCGGCTCAACGGGCATGATGGTGGCAGGTGTCCGACGACGGGGGAGAGCGAGGCCGGCATGTCGTTGCTGCGACGAGTGATCGGCGGGGTGCTCCGCCGGCTGCGGCTGCGTCAGGGCCGCACCCTGCGTGAGGTGGCCGCGGCCGCCGGGGTGTCGGTGCCCTACCTGTCCGAGGTCGAACGCGGCCGCAAGGAGGCCTCCTCGGAAGTGCTCGCGGCGATCTGCCGGGCGCTCGGCATCCGCCTCTCCGACCTGCTCGAGGAGGCCCGGGACGACCTGCGCCGGGTCGAGCCGCGGGTGCCGACCGGCCCGCGGGCCGACCTGAGCGGGGCGAACCGGTTGCCGGTGGCCCGCCGGGGTGGCGCCACCGCGTCGCCGACCCGCGCCCGCACCGGGCCGCTGCTCCAGCGGGGACCGGGCGGCACCGGGCCGGTCGCCCGCGTCGGCGTGCCGGCTGGCCCGAGCCACCCGGACCCGCGGCGCCGTCGGGCGTCGGGCTCCCTGCGCCTCGGGTACGCGGGTCCGCGTACCTTCGTCGTCGCGGCGGGCCAGCGGAGCGTGGCGGGCCGGCGGGGGTCGACCGCCGTCTGACGCCGGCCGGTTCTGCCGTGGGCGGATCTGCCGCCGGCAGAATCACTGGAAGCCCACCCGCCGTGCCCCGCAGGCTGGGATGGCCGGTTCCGGGGCGCGTCGGGATCTCGCCCGCCGGCGTCGGGAGGCAATGATGATCAGCGACGGTGTACGGATGCTGGACGGCGGGCAGCCGACCTTCGGCGACCAGGTCTTCGAGCGGCTGTTGAGGGAACGGATCGTCTTCCTCGGCACCGAGGTGACCGACGCGTCGGCCAACCAGATCTGTGCGCAGATCCTGCTGCTCGCGGCGGAGGATCCCGAGCGGGACATCTTCCTCTACATCAACTCACCGGGCGGCTCGGTGAGTGCGGGGATGGCCGTCTACGACACCATGCGCTACGTCCGCAACGACGTGGCCACCCTTGCCCTGGGGTTCGCCGGCTCGATGGGGCAGTTCCTGCTGTGCGCGGGTGCGGCCGGCAAGCGCTACGCGCTGCCCCATTCGCGGATCATGATGCACCAGCCGTCCGGTGGGATGGGCGGCACCGCCGCCGACATCACCATCCAGGCCGAGAACATGCTGCACGTCAAGCACACGATGCAGGAGTTGATCGCCGGACACAGCGGCCGGACGCTGGAGGAGATCCAGCGGGACTGGGACCGGGACCGGTGGTTCACCGCCGAGCAGGCCCGGGATTACGGCCTGATCGACCAGGTCGTCACCCGGGCCGAGCAGCTTCCGTCGAGCTGAACGTGGTGTGTGGTGCGAGGGCCACTTCCTCACACCAGCACCACCTTGCCCAGGGCGCGACGGCCCTCCAGGTCGGCGTGGGCGGTGGCGGCGTCGGCCAGCGGGTAGGTCGTCACCAGCGGACGCCACCACCCTCGCCCGGCCAGCTCCAGTGACCGCGCGGCGAGACCGGGAATGCCGCCGGGCAGGGCACCCATCCGCTGCCCGAGCAGCCACCCGGCGGTGATCCCCCGCCCGGCGAGCTCGTCCTCGTCGAGGGGTGTCGCCTCGCCCGAGGACCGGCCGAACATCATGAACCGGCCGCCGGGCCGCACCAGTTCCAGCGCCGCCCGCCCCACCGCGCCGCCGACACCGTCCCACACCAGGGACAGCCCGCCGACCTGGTCGCGTACCCGCTCGGGCCACTCCGGCGTGCCGTAGTCGACGACCAGGTCGGCGTCGAGTTCACGGACCCGCCCGGTGCGGGCGGCGCCCCGTGCCGCCGCCACCACCGTGGCGCCCGCGCGCCGCGCGGCCTGGACCAGCAACCACCCCATCCCCCCGGCGGCGGACGGCACGAACACCACGTCGTCCGCCGCCGGTGGTTCCAGTTCCACGACGCCGAGGGCGGTCCGGCCGGTGCCGACCGCCGCCACCGCCTCCGGCAGGCTCAGTGCCTCCGGTACGCGGAACAGCGTCCCGACGTCGGTCACCGCCTGTTCGGCGTACCCGCCGGGGACCATGCCGAGATGCGCCACCACCCGCTCCCCCCGCCACGAGTCGTCGACGCCCCCGCCGACCTGGTCGACGACGCCGGCAACCTCGCGCCCGGGGACGGTGGGCAGCTCCGGCAACGGCATCGGGCCCGCCTCGCCCCGGCGCAGCGCGGTGTCCAGCAGGTGCACGCCGCTGGCCTCGACGGCGACGCGTACCTGGCCGGGACCGGGAATCAGGTCGGGCAGCTCGTCGAGCACCAGGTTGGTCGCCGGGCCGAAGTCGTGGAGCCGGATCGCACGCATGCCACCATCCGACATCCTCAACCCAGCGTGAGGTCAATGCCCCGTTCAGTCGAGACAGAACTCATTGCCCTCGGGATCGGTGAGCACGATGTGGCCGGCCTCCAGCGGGGCGGCGGGCTCGTGCCGCCGCACCCGGGTCGCACCGAGGGAGACCAGCCGTCCGGCCTCCGCCTCCAGGGCCGCCATCCGGGCCTCGCCGGTCAGCCCGGGGGCGGCCCGCAGATCGAGGTGTACGCGGTTCCGGACCTGCTCGTGCTCCGGCACCCGCTGGAAGAACACCCGGGGACCGGCCCCCTCCGGGTCGACCACCGCCGACGCGTCGTTGCGGCGCTCGGGCGGCACGCCGAACGCCTCCAGCGCCTGGTCCCAGGACTGGAAGCCCTCCGGCGGGCCCTGCACCCGGTAGCCGAGGGCGTCGGCCCAGAACGCCGCCAGCCCGGCCGGGTCGGCGCAACTGAAAGTGATCTGTACGTCGCGGGCCATCTCAGCTCGCCTCCTGTCGGTTCTTCGGGTGAGTGTGCCGGTAGAGATCGCGCAGCAGGCACACCTCGGCCAGGTGGTGGATCAGTTCGCGGTTGATGTGCAGCACCAGCGTCGCCAGCGGACGATCCGCGTACGGCCCCTCCGCCGGTCCACACGGGCGGGTCAGACCCTCCGCACCGAGCGACTCGACACCGGCCAGCCAGGTCGCGTACTCCGCGTCGAGCTGGGCCAGCGCTCCGGCGGCGGTCGGGGCGTACTCGAAGGAACCGTAGTCGGTGGGCGCGCGGCCGAAGTGCGCCGCGTTGCGCACCGCGAGCACGCCGACGATCACGTGCCCGAGCCGCCAGGCGATCGTCGTGAACGGTGGCGGTTCCGGCTCCGGCATCGCGAAGTCGATGGTCATCGCGCCGGACCCGACCCGCATCGGCGCGTCGCCGCTGCCCCGCGGGCGTACGTTCCAGCAGCCGGGCACCGGCTCCCAGCGGTACTCGTCGTCGGTCAGCCCGTCGAGACGACTGCGCAACTGGTGGGTCCAGTGCCAGGTGATCTGATCACGAAGCAGGGGGTTCCAGGTCAGGTCGGTCATGGGCCCAGCCTTCCGTGAATAGCGGACAGGATCGGTCCGTGATCTGTGCAACGATCGGCGGGTGAGCGTCGAGACGACGACCGAGCGGGTGCTGCGGCTGCTGGCGCTGCTGCAACGGCGGCCGTCGTGGACCGCCGCCCAGCTCGCCGCCGAGCTGGGCGTCACCGACCGCTCGGTCCGTCGCGACGTGGAACGGCTGCGCGCGCTCGGTTACCCCGTGCACGCCACGGCGGGCGTCGGCGGCGGCTACCAGCTCGGCGCGGGCACCCGGCTGCCGCCGCTGCTCCTGGACGACGAGGAGGCGATCGCGACGGCGGTGTCGCTGCGCCTGGCGGCCGGCGGCACGGTGTCCGGGGCGGGCGAGGCGGCACTGCGGGCCCTCTCGAAGCTCGACCAGGTGATGCCGTCCCGGCTGCGGGCCGAGGTGCGGGCGGTGCACGACGCCACCGACACCCTGGTCGGTCCCGGCATCGAGATCGACGCGGAGCTGCTGGTGACGCTGGCACGGGCCTGTCGCGACGCCGTCCGGGTCCGGTTCCGGTACGCCGCCCGCGACGGCGCGGAACGCGAACGCACGGTGGAACCGGTACGCATGGTCACCACCGGCCGCCGCTGGTACCTGATGGCCCGGGACGTCGACCGCGACGACTGGCGCACCTTCCGGCTGGACCGGATGCGCGCGGTGGCGGCGACGACCTGGCGTTTCCGGCCGGCCGACCACCCGGACCCGGTCGCCTACGTGCAGCGGTCCGTCGCCGAGGCGCCGTACCGGTACTCCGCCCGGGTGCGGGTGCACGCCCGCCCCGACCAGGTGAGAGAACTGGTGCCGCCCCAGGTGGGGCGCGTCGAGGACGACCGCGACGGGTGGTGCGTGCTCGTCGTCGGCGGGGACGACCTGGAATGGCTCGCCGTGCACGTGGCCCGGCTCGGCTTCGACGCGGAGGTGCTGGAGCCGCCGGAGCTGCGCGACGCCGCCGCCCGGCTCGTCCGTCGCCTCACCGCGATGGCCGGCACCGGGCTCACCAGTGGTAGGCCAGGTTGACGGCCAGTGCGGCCAGCACGGTGGAGAAGAACACCGCCCAGCCTACGAGCTGACGGGAACCCACCCGCAGGTGCGCGACGAGCGCGCCGACGAAATACAGCACGAGGCCGGCGGCGGCGAGCGTCCCCAGCAGCGGTACGAAGAAGCCGGCCACCAGTCCCAGAGAACCCGCCGCCAGCAGCAGGCCCAACACCGGCACCCACGACCTCGGCACGCGCTTCATGTCCGCCTGGGCCTTCGGATAGTCGTGGCCGATCAGATAGGTGACGGCGGCGCTGCCGGTGAAGAACGCGGCGACGACGGTGACCGTGACGTGGGCGGCGAACATGACCCTCCTCAGTGGGCTGCTGCCCTACTGACGGGCCGGCCCGGAAGGATGTGACCGCACCCCGGCTGCGAGGGTGCACGGCAACCGCGCGCGGCGGGCTCGGCTCTGGTGCCGGGCCCGCCGCGTCGGTTCTCACCCGATCGTGACCGGGGTGGTGGTGGTGTGTCCGGTCGGTCAGCGTTGCAGGGTCAGCAGACCGGGCCGGTAGGGCAGCAGGCCGTAGTCGCCACCGGAGTTCGGTGACCGGCCCTGGTACAGCAGTTGCAGGTTGCAGGCGTTGACCGTCATCGTCTGGTCGGCGTTGGTCCGGATCAACTCCCCATGACTGATGTCATTGGTCCAGGTCGCGCCACTGTTGGCCTTACCGGCGAACGGGTTGCTCTCGGTCGCCGCCTGCGGCGTCCAGGTGCCGCCGAGGCTGGTAGCGGTGAACGACCGGAAGTAACGCCCCTGCGCGCCGATGGCCTCGACGAGCATCAGGTACCGGTTCTCGCCTTCGAGCTTGTAGACCTGCACGCCTTCGAACAGGTTGTTCGTGGTGTCGGTCATGATGGTGGTGTAGTTCGAGCCGAAGCTGCCGGGGAAGTTCCCGATTGGCATGCTGGCCCGGTAGATGCGGCCGTTGTCCCCGGCGAAGAACAGGTACATGTTCGTGCCGTCACCGATGACCGCCTGGTCGATCGGCCCGGTCCCGGAGTTGGAAATGCTGCCGGAGAACAGGGTCTGCGGCGCCGACCAGCTGTTGACGTTGCTGGGGTCGGTGGAGGTGCGGTAGGAGAACGCCGGTCCACCCCACTGGTAGGCCAACACCCAGATGTTGCGGGGGGCGAAGTAGAACAGTGAGGGTGCGACGGCGGCGAAGGGCATCTGGTTCTGGCTGGCCGAGGCCATCTGCGACCAGTTGTCGAACAGGCCGAAGTTCATCGAGCCCCACGTGGTGCCGGTGTCGTGCGTGGTTCCGTACACCAACTGCCGACCGTTGTACGGCGCGTGCGTGAAGTCCTTCAACGACACCCACCCCGACCTCGGCTGCGCCAACGCACCCGTCGACGACCACCGGTACGACGACGGCAACGCACACGTACCACCCGGCGGCGGCGTCGTCGGCGGCGGAGTGGTCGGCGGCGGAGTGGTGGGTCCACCGACCCGGACCAGCTGCCACTGCTGGTTCGTCCCGTTCCAGTCGGCGTACTGCACGATGGCGCCCCCGTCCGCCGTGGACGCGCCCTGCACCTCCAGGGCCTTGTTGCTGTTGCGGTTGATCAGCTTGACGTAGCCGCTCGTGTCGACCACCCGGAACTGCTGGTTCGCCCCGTTGTGGTCGCTCCACTGCACGATCGGCGCGCCGTCCGCGGTCGACCAGTTGTTGACGTCCAGGACCTTGCCGGAGTGCCGGGCCCGGAGCCGGTAGTAGCCACCACCGGAGTCGGCGAACTGCCACTGCTGGTTCTGGCCGCCGGAGCGGCCGTACTGCTGGACGCAGGCGCCGTCCGCGGTGGACACGCCGCACACGTCGAGCGCCTTACCGCTGTTGCGGTTGACCAGCTCGTACCACGCGGTCACGTCGATCGGACCCGGGTTCGGTGGCGGGGTGGTGGCGGTGGGAGTGGGGGTGGGGTTCGGGGTGACGCTGTTCAGCGCGCTGAGCGTCGCGTCGTACGCCTGCTTCTTGTTGCCGCTGCCGTCGAAGAGCAGCGGCGTGCCGCTGGCCCGCCAGGAGTCGGTGTCCCGGATGCCCCAGACGGTGATGCCGTTGCAGCGCGCCACGGCGAGACAGTCGTTGACCACGTTCCGGAAAGCGGTGGCCTGGCTGCTGCCGGAGCCCTCGATGTCCAGCTCGGTGATCTGGACGTCGACGCCGAGCGCGGCGAAGCTCGACAGGGTGGTGCGGTAGTTGCTCGGGTACGGCGAGTTGGCGTTGAAGTGCGACTGGAAGCCGACGCAGTCGATCGGCACGCCACGGGCCTTGAAGTCGCGGACCATGTTGTAGACGGCCTGGGTCTTGGCGTGCGACCAGTTGTCGGTGTTGTAGTCGTTGTAGCAGAGCTTGGCGTTCGGGTCGGCCGCGTCGGCGGCCCGGAACGCGGCCTCGATCCAGTCGTTGCCGGTGCGCTGCAGGTTCGAGTCACGCCGGGCGCCGGTGGAGCCGTCGGCGAACGCCTCGTTCACCACGTCCCACGAATCGATCTTGCCGCGGTAGTAGGTGGCGACCCGGGTGACGTGGTTGAGCATCGCCGAACGCAGGGCGCTGCCGGACATGTTCTGCATCCAGCCCGGCTGCTGGGAATGCCAGGCCAGCGTGTGGCCGCGTACCCTCATCCCCCGGCTGATGGCGTGGTTGACGATCCGGTCCGCGTTGGTGAAGGTGAACTGGTTCTGCTGCGGCTCGGTCGCGTCGATCTTCATCTCGTTCTCGGGAGTGACGCTGTTGAACTCCCGATTCAGGATCGTCGTGTACGTACCGTCGCTGAGTCTGTTCGCCGCGACGGCGGCGCCGAAGTAGCGGCCCGACTGGGCGGCGGCCGCACCGAGGGTGGATTCGGCGGCGTGGGCGAGAGTCGGCAGCAACGACAGCACGAAGAGCGCGACAAGCGCGGCCGCGCCGGAAACCGAGAGAGTTCGACGTCGATGCCCGGGGGGACGGGTCCGGGAGATCATGCTGATCCTCCAAGGGATGGTGGTACGAAATAGGTCAGCTCGGACACGAGCCGGTGATGTCGGTCCGATCGCTCCGCTCGGCCTGGTGGTGGCTGCGGAGATGGACCTCGTGCTGGTCGGTGCGGGCACCTCCCGGGTTCGTCGGTGTGACCAGCGGTGCGGCAGGCCTTGTTAGCGCTCACACAAATCGATGAACTCAGATTTTCAGAAAATTACCGGAATCTCAAGCGAAAGTTTGTCGGGCCAGAGCCGGCTCAGCCAGAGCCCTGGGCCCGGACGGCGACGACCGGTCATCACGTGACCGCGCGGTGGCGGATGCCGACGCACCGCCGCTGATCAGGCCCCGGGCGGTGCCGTGCTCTGCCGGACCGTGAGGGTCGTCGCCAACTCCAACCCGCGTCGAGGCGTCCGCTCCCCGCGGCTCAGCGCGAGCGCCAACGTGGTGGCGACGACGGCCATCTCGACGGGAGGCTGATGGACAGTGGTCAGCGGAGGATCGACCAGGGCGGCAAGCGGCAGCTCGTCGAAGCCCACCACGCTCACATCGGTCGGGATCCGCAGCCCCAGACGCCATGCCGCCTGGTAGACGCCGAGCGCCTGCAGGTCGTTGGCCGCGAAGATCGCAGTCGGACGATCCGGCCGGCTCAACAGATCCAGCGCCCGGGTCCTGGCCTGATCCTGCGGGTCGGTTGCCTCACCCGCCGATCAGGATCGTTGCCCGTACTCTGCACGCTCACCGCGGACGGCCGCACGTTTCTGCTGCCGCTGCCCCCACCGTGGACGGCCGGCTTGCTGCGCGGACAGCCGTACGGTCGCGACAGGTTGTCGGGAACAACGGGAGGCGAGGATGATTCAACCACCTCGCGCAGTCGCGTTGACGGCGTTAGCCGACCTGTGGGATCAGGGATGTCCCATCCCCTCGCCAAGCGACCGTGAGCGACTGGTCGACGTCGGACTACGGCGTTGGCACAGTTTTCATCGGCGGCATCCTCGTAACCGTCACCCCTCGCACGAGGACAGGATTCGCGACCTGGTGCGTGGGTTGGTCCAGGCGTTCGAGGCCGATCGGCGCCTGGTCGGCCGGCTGGCCAAGGACTATGAGTGCGTCGCGGAGGCGCTCGCCACAGCCGCCACTTCCTCAACGCGGGAGGCGTGATCCCCCGCACCGGGTGCTGCGGCAATCAACGTGTGATCCGACCGGCTGCACGCGGGCCTATCGGTGCTGCCGGGCTCCGTGCGGCGAACTGGCTGCTGCACGAGATCCGGACGGGGTCAAGGCGGGCTTGACGCCCGTCCGGTACACGGCGACCCATCGGGCTGCGCAGGTTGGCCGATCGACCGGGGCAACGTACCCGCTGCTCAGATGTCGTTTGGCTGATCTTCGAGGTGCCCCCGGCAGGATTCGAACCTGCGACACACGGTTTAGGAATGGAGTACAGACCGTGCTGGGCGAAGACGGCTGACCTGCAGCGACGGGCCAATCATCGGAACGACAGGATCAAGATCAGTCCGTGAATGGTCCGTGACCGCAGCGATGGGCGCTGCGGGCTGCCCGAGGACGGCCGGAGGCCGCCCGCAGGGCGGAACCGCAAGCGCTGCAGTGCAAGCCGTATTGACCTCGGCCTCCTGATACGTAGTAGCTCCGGACAGTGCGGTTCTGGAGTGGTTGCCTCAGCTGCCAGTTGCCCCTTTGGTCGCATTGGCGCCAGTCGCGAGCGGGCCGGTTGCTGTACATCTCTGGTGTACTGGTGGGACTGGAACCCCTAAGCCGCGAGCGCCGTTCGCATCGGATGGAATCGGACCCATCGGCACCGTGCTGCGGGTGTCCGAGGACGACCGTAGGCCGCCCGCAGGGCAGGCCGGCAGCGCACTCCTTACTACCCCCAGGGAACGCCGCTGGTGAAGCAGATGACCATATGGGTAGGCATGGAATCGCGGTGCGTGGTCGTGCTGCGGCACGGTGCAGCCGTGAGTGAGACCGGGCAGACCGATCCGGCGACTAGATCACCGGAGAGTCCTGATCAGTGGCATGACTTCCGCCGTGGCATCGCGCTGCTGTCGATGGTGCAGTTCTTCTTCTGCGTCTTGGGTCTCGGGTTCCTCGTCTACCAGCTGGTTACCTCCGGCAGTGACGGGGCCTTCGACGGTTGGCGTCGTTCTTCCGTTTCCGGTCGGTGGCGGTGCCGCTGGGTACCGCTGCGGCGATGGGCCTTGGCGTCTACCGGGCGCCCAGCAACGTGGAGGCCAAGCGACGCGGCAGAGTCATGGATCTCGCGCTACTCATCGCAGCCGTCCTGCTCGTCGTGACGGGTGTGATCGGGGATCGGTTGTCTTGAGCTTCTTTGTTGAGCCCAGTGCTCTGGACCGTGCCGCCAGCCGCATGACCGAAGCCAGCGCCGACGCCCAGGCAGCGAAGGCCTACATCACCAAACACACCGACATGCCCTGGCACGGGCAAGGTCTGCTCAACGAGGCGTGGCCGGCGCATCAGAAACTCGTCGACGAGATGACCAGGCGGCTGACCCACCTGGTGCAGCTGCTGAACACGTCCCCGATGCCCTGCAACGCACAGCGGGCTACTACCGGCACACCGACGCCCGCCTCGACGCCACCTACCCCGCCGTCGACCGCGGCGAGGACGAGATGTCCGGGAATGCCCGGAACAAGGATCTACAGGTGATTGAACCAATGTTTATGCCGCCTCGTGCTGCGGGCCGCAGAACCTGGCAGCAAGGGACGTACAGCCAGGTGTTACCGACTGGGCTCGTATAGGGCGTCATCTACCTTTCTCTCGATGTCGCCAATCCGCAGCTCCACAAAGAGATCAATAAGCTTAAGGCACTCCTCTCTCATCACGCTGCCCGACTCCGTTCGAACGTATAACCCAAAGAGGATGTCCGTGACATCGTATGCCTCGGCCGCTTCTCGATTAGCCATATTGTTTGCCATTGCCGCAGATCTGTCGGCCCATTTCTGGCATAGCTTAAGGGCAGCGGGCGGCAGCTCGTCGAGTCGCTGGCTCAGGAAGTGAAACAGGCGCCCAGGGTGACTCTGAAAGGCTGCGGTGCCTGCAAGATCGCCAAGCAATGCATCGTAGTCGACAAGGGGCGTTCGCATATATCTGCCCACGTCCATGATTTGGGCCCGCACATCGTCTGATCCGTCATTGGCAAGGTCGATAAGCAATCCTTGGTCGACGTGCGCGGGGCACCCTTGGCTGGTGCCTCGTGTGGCTGGAAGGTCGTCGACGAGTTGGACGATGACGTCCGCGATACCTCGCCGGCCGGCATCATCTGCGTATGCCAACGTTAGTGGCGACTGCTCGTTTGATAATCCAACGTCGACGCCGCGCACGTCGAACAGCGTGGCGAGTTGACCTGCACGTCGCTTCGCCGTGGATTCGCTTGATGTGACCATGCGCCCGAGTAGGGACTCTGCGGCAGCCGGACTGGTAACTGCGAGTTGCCATGTCAGGCGATCTAGGTAGCGGGCCGCGAGTTCTTGATCGGTTGCCCTGGCTAGCCAACGCTCGACGAGCGAGCCCGCCAGGTCTGCGTCCTCCAAATGGACCAAAGTCAGGGCCATGGGAACCCAGACGCGAACTTGCGCGTGCTCGTCTTCAGCCGCTTTGGTAAGGAGCGCGGCCAACTGTGGAAGTCTCGCGCCTCTGCTGTACGAGTGGCTGAGTAGCCCAGCTGCTGTCGTGATAGCAGCTCCTCGCGGATGGTTGAGTCCCGCGGTCTCCAGGTCGGGATAGGGCCACTGCTCAGGCGGCGGGTTGCGGTCGAATATACGCGGCGCGGCCGCGATGATGTCTGCTGGCAAATCTTTGGCTGCCAATTTTTGAATGAGTCGAAGTACATCCAGGTCCACAGCCGCGATCGGCTGTTGGGTCAGTACGGCCCGAACCAAGTCGAAAACTGCGTCGGCGTCCTCTCCGTCCAGTTCCGAGAGGCCTTCAGCGACACCTCGCAAGATGGCGGTGAGGATCGGCGCCGGAGTGGTCATGGGCAGGCGGGTCCCAAGGCGCGCGAAGCGGACGGGTTCCTTCGCTGCCTCCTGTGACAACCCAGTCGTAGTGTCGTAGAGCTTGTCCTCGAGTCGGTAAGACACGTCTCGTTCCATGCCCGCAGTAACGCATTCGATGTGGGCAGTCCACTCGGCGTCGCTAAGACCCAAGGGCACCTCGGGTTGGCCCTGTCTCTCGAGAACTTGCACATAGGTCGCCGGACTATCCGGTGCTGGACCATGGGCCTGCGCGAGATCGTCTATCCGCACGTCAAGGTCAGCGGGCATGGAGGCGCCCAACGCTGCTTTGAGACGGGAGATGACGACGAGCTCCTCGTGCGCTAGCGCGCGCATTGTGTCTGCGTCACGTAATGATGTGGAAGCCGCACTTGTCTCCTCCGCATTGGCGGGCTCGCTGTAAGCCCCACGAACGCAAGCGAGCACACGGTCTCGCTGTTCGATCGTGCCCGCCGCCGCAACCCGCGCAGCAGCAGATCCCCATGCCCAGCCGATGGTCGCTTCATGATGTAAACCACGCACGCGCGGATCACAAACCCACTTGCATGCAGCTTCAAGAAGCGGTCCCTCTGCGACTCCGTACACATGGCCGAGCAATTCGTGGACCGGCAGAAGCTCACTACCGTGAAGCGGACCGAGGTGGGCCGCCAGCTCTGCTGGCTCCGTATTTGCAGCGGCGGCGGCCGCCTGGAAGAGCGCCGCTGTTACCTCATGCTCGATCGAATTCTCTGACAGGTTTAGCACGTAGCGGGTGTACCGCAGTCCTGACGCCTTTCCGCTGCTGCCAGTGGGGGTCCAGCGAACCTCCAACGCCGTTTCCTCCCACGCGCGCAAGATGACGGGTAGGACGGCTTCGACGAACGGTCGTGGCACCGCTTCGGCGACGCGGTTGAAGACCCCAAGGCCAGTTGCACGATGGCCGAGCACACTCTCTGAGTGAAAGAGCCCCGGGACTTCACGGGTCGCATTGATAGACGCAGCCGCCTCAAGCCACCCCCGCAACGCGAGCGGGGCTTGGGAAGGCGTGCGCTCAGCGATGGTCGCAAGCGCGAAGCGGCCTTCACCGAAAAGCACGTTGCACATGCGGTTCACGATCGCGGGACGATCGACACCCGAGCGCTGGGCCGCGACCTCGATGTCAGCCCGAAACCTGTCCTCGTCGTGGGCTGCCGATGTCACGGCGCGAGCTAGCGCAACAAACAGGTCTGAAAGTGGCGTTCCACTCGAGCTCGGCCCGGCGAGGTGGATGAGGCGGAGGAACCCAGGCAGCCAGGATGTTAAGCGGCTGCTGTTCGATGTTACGGCCAGCGCTGCGGATGCCGCCGCGTTCGGCTGGCTGGCTGCGGCTCGCACAAGTAGATGTCCGCAGTCTTCCGCACCGACTTGGCCTAGCAGCCGCCCGCCGTTGCCCTGAACAGACGAGGACATGCCGCCCAGGATCGTCGCGGCGATATCGAGCAGGCCGGAGTCCGCCAGTCGCCGGGCCATCGGCTCCGTCGTCAACGTGCCCAGGGCGTGCTTGTGCATTGGATCCGCTTGGTCGGAAGCGATCTGAAGGACGAGTTCTAGCTCCTGGTCCCAGACCTCGTCTACCTCGCTGAGCATGGAGAGAACGGCAGCCCGAATGTGGGAACGGGAGTTCGAACCGTCCAGCACACCGGAGACGTCGGCGA
Organism: Micromonospora endolithica; assembly: GCF_003626595.1. GTDB lineage: Bacteria > Actinomycetota > Actinomycetes > Mycobacteriales > Micromonosporaceae > Micromonospora > Micromonospora endolithica. Next base: position 26,936 of record NZ_RBAK01000012.1, read on the forward strand.
GGTACTCTCCCTGGCTACTCTCCTCGCGCGCGAGCGTCAGCATCGCCCGCACCTGCCCGCGGCGCAGGAGTTCTTGGGGGCCCGCGGCTAGCACGTTGGTAGCGGTTTGTCCCGTGGCCCGGAGGGAGAGTGCGGCGAGGTAGTCAAACATTGCCTCGTGGAAAAAGCGTAGCCTCCCGTGATCATCGACGATCACACCGTGGTGAATAAGAGCGTTAAGAGTATCGCTCTCCGCCGCCATGAATGCCCGCCCGACAGATAGGGTGCCTTTGTCGCTCATTTCTTTGGCGATGCGCATGGTCGCCTGTGCATAAACGTTGGGCCCGAGCGTGGGGAGCATCCGCGCCGCCATTAGTCCGTGATACTCACGCAACAACTGGAGTCGTGTACGAAGGGCCGTCAAAGCCGCGCGGGCCGTTGTGGCGGTGGCTTCATAGATTCGAACAAAGAGCGCAAGGTTTAGCACGTTCGCGGTTAACTTGAGAAGACCCGGCGTGGCCCGGGCGCCGTCAATGCCCAGCGAAGCCAGAGCTGCCTGCACCTGCTGAGAGGTTAGGTCACCGAGGTCGACCCTGGCGACTTGCGCCGGCGAAGGGTCATCCAGGTTGATCAGGCGACGAAGGTTTTGGTCGAACCGTAGATCCTCAGAGCGGCACGCAATCAACACCTTCATTCCGGCAGTCGAGCGCGCCTGCTGCAACATGTCGCGAAGAGCGCCGAAGACCGTGTGGCCCCGCCCTGACAACATGGATGCAGAGTCGGCTTGGTCGACCACGAGGACGGATCGGTTGCCGGCGCTCGCGCGTGCCAGAACCTGGACTGGCGATCCATCGAAACCAATCGCCTGTTGTGCGCCCAGCTCGGCGGCGGTCTGCGCAGGCTGAGCAACGTCGAGTCGAAGCACGCCTGTCGTGATGGCGAGCGAAGCCAGTTGGTTGCAGACGTCGGCCAGCACGTGAGACTTGCCAGAGCCTGGCTTGCCTGCCAGCACAACCACAGGCGGACCGTCCGGTCGCTGAAGCTCGTCGATGATTTGACGGGCCTCCGAACGGACCACTTGGCCGAGCGCGGCGGGTCGAGACGACCCTGCCTGGCTCACGTAGGAGACCACGGTCTCGCGCACGCGCTCGGAGAGGGCAGGACTGAAGCCGGATGTCGGGTGATGGCCCTTCGTGCGAAGAAATCCCCAGATTGCGTCTGCGGTCAGGTTTTCAGCGAAGTGGTCCTCTATGTAGCCTCGCAAAAGACCCAGTACCGAATCCGCGTCGCCGCTTATTCTGGCGTTTAGCGACGCGATGAGGACATGGCGAAGTGTGGGATCCCCAATCTGCTCAAACGTCGTCATACGTAGCCGCCTATGGACCGTTTCCGGCCCAACGGCCCACTCGCGCTGCAGCTGCGTACGAGCGATGCCTTCGTCGTCCGCGAGGTCGGCAGCCCAGGCGTCAACGTCCGCTAGGCGTCGAGCCTTCTCCGCGATCGGCCCAAGCACGGAGAGCTGTTCGGAGGCGAACACGACATTAATGCCAGCTTCAGTCATCGTGGCTAACGGGCTAAGGAAGTCCTCCCGCTTAAGTGCAAGAACGGTCCAAGTTGTCTTGTGCGTTCTTTTGCATTGGTGGGCCTCATCCGCTTTGCCGTTACGACCGCCGACGAGACGGAACTCGATGGCGTTGAAGCCCGGCTCCTCGACGCAAACGGCGTCGAAGTCACCGGAGAGTACTGGCAGGATGCCACGCCAGATCGTCCACCAAGCCTCGTACCGATCACCCAGTTTCCCTGCGACGCCACCGCCCGAGGACGTGACTCGACTGACTGCCTTCTTGGCAGCCTTCCTACTTTTTTTGGGTCGTGGCGTCATAAGCAGTCCCGGTTGGTGTCATCGTTGCCTGGTCAGACTGACTCATGGCCGCAGCGTGCTGGCGGATGGCCAAGCTGACCCAGCAATAGTTCGCCTGCCCCAGCTTCGCTTCCGCCACGGCATCAGGTCTACCGACCCCCCGCCGGGGACACAAGATGCGTTCCGCCAAGGATCTCCGACGAGACGGCCCGGTGATAGGCACGGGGCACGGCAAGACCTCTAGCCGCCGGGTGCGCTCTCCTTCTCTCGAGCAGCAGCCTGCGCTGGAATCTTGTGCTCCGGGAGTGGAGTAACAAGGACCTCAACCGGGACCGTCCACCGATCAAAGCCCCCGCGCGTGCAGCTGAGTAGGAGGCGGACGGGCTTGCCTGCGTAGTCACGCCGCCAGGAAGCCTCCGTGCCGCTGATGCTCCAGAGGGGCGGAAGCTGCCGGTCCATGGCGAAATTCGCACCCTCGCCCAACGGGAGGCTAAACGGCGCTACAGCGCGACCGTTCTCCGACCCTCCGTCGATGCCGCGTCTGAACCGGTATGGTCCCCACACATGGTTGGCGACCGTCTCGGCACTAGGGCCTCCTGCGATCTGCGACGCCCCTCGAGCGTGGTAGTCGTCCCGGATGGACAGCTGGATTTCGTCGAGACGATCGAGGCTGGCTGGGCCTACCAGCTCAACATGAAGTAGGGCATAAGTATCCGATTGAGCATGGGCCGTGACCTTGAACTGCGGGAGGGACTCGGCCCAGATGCGTCGCGCTTCAATCCTTGTCAAGGCGGTAGCCGACCTGGCGGCAGTTTGCGTTGCCCTGAAGGCCAGATAGGCAACGACGAGAGCGACGAGCCCCGCGACAGCGCTGGTGACGGTACCGATGGCGCTCCACACAGCGGCTGCATCCACGCACCAGGACGATACAGCCTCCAACCCAACCCATGGTTGCGGTCGGGCCGCATCAGAGTGGGTTGCCGTACCTACGCTGTATCCCGGGCGCCCTTTCGCCGCTGCCAGTCGTAGTGGCCAGCGCGGCTTAGCCTCCGCGGCTGTCAACTTACGTGCAAGTCACGCTGCCGGCTATGCAACGACCGCAATCGGACGGCGCCATCCCGTCCGCCGCCGACCCACACTCGGTGGAGTGGGCCAGGGCCAGGGTGACCAGGTGGAGCGCCCTACCGGACGTACGACCTGGTCACCCTGGCCCTGGTCTACTCGGCTTGCCGTGGTGGGTGGTGGACGGGATGGCAGTTCCCCACCCACCACCGCAACCGTTCGGCAACTCCATCCTGGAGTCGTCTGGCCCCCGCCGGAGGCATCGCTCTAACCCTGCCTCTCGCTCACCTCACACCCTCCCACCACCCCACGCTTTCCTCCCTGGGGACCTCAGCGAACGCCCGCGCCTTTCGGCAACTCCGTCCGCCGGTGGATGCCTTCGCCCTCCCGGTGCCTCCGGGCCTCGAGAAACAGGGTGAAGCTGTGTCCGCCTGGCCCCGGTCATCTCCAGGACTTCGCCGGGTCACTGACTGACCCAGGGTGACGCGCGGGGCGCGGCGTGGGGTTCGGGCCGGCTGATTTTCCGCCTCAGCGCCGTAGGCAGCCGGGGCGGCGGCTCCGCAGGAGCCGGTTACCGCGCCCCGGCCCGCGCCGCGCGGAGCGCCTTGATCTCTACAGAGAGCGTTTCGGCAATGTGGCGCTGAAGGCGTGAGCAGGCTCTACGTACCGACAGTGATCGACCGGCGGAGGCGTTCCACTGCTGCATAGATCGGTTGCTCGGGACCGGGCCGACTGGGGCGCCATTCCACGACCACTGGGCGGACGACGTCGGCCAGGCGGGCTACGGCTTCCTCGGTGTCTGGGTCGGGTAGCTGGCCAAGCGCGTCGATCGCGTTAACGGTGGTCTCGTGGCGATGGCTGTTGACTGGAGTGTTCCGCCAGCCCGGGTGGTTCCGCCACTCCTGCACGCGTTCCCGTACCTCGGCGGCGGCTGCTCGGATCAGGTCCGCCCGTTGTTGAGGGGTGAGCGCTGCGGGGTGCGGTTGGTCGTTGGAAAGTTCTTGCGGCGGCGTGTCGGCGTCGCGCATGGCGGCGATCGTACCGGCGCTCTGTCCAGAGTCGATCGTGACCGAGGGGCGCCGGCGAGCAGCGGTCAGCCGGCGGCGCGGTTCCACTCCTGGGCGAGGAGGGAGTAGAGCAGGGAGTCGCGCCATGCTCCATTGGTGTAGACGTGGTCGCGTAGCCGGCCCTCATACTGCATGCCGAGCCTTTCGGCAACGGCGATGGAAGCGGCGTTGTCCGGGCCGATGGCCGCGGTGATGCGGTGGAGCTTCAGCGACTGAAAGCCGTAGTCGACGATTGTGCGAGCAGCATCGCTGGCATAGCCGTGGCCCCAGTGGTCGGCGCCGATGGCGTACCCGAGCTTGGCGGCCTGGTGGCCGGTAAGGCCGAGCCGCGCGAACCCGATCATCCGGTCCGTGGCGTCGGCGACGGCTAGGTAGTACTCGGTGCGGGGGGTGTGCTGGGCGCGTTGGATGGTGCCTTCGACCATGGCGACGGCAGCGGCCTGGTCCCGGCTGTCGAAGGAGAGCCACTGGGTGACGCGGTCGTCTCCGACGATTGCCCAAGCGTCGGCCGCGTCATCGGAGCGCATGTCGCGCAGGGTGATGACGCGGCCGGGGATGGTGATCGGGTCCATGCCCCCGATGGTGCCCTATCGAGGAAGGGCGTTGGCCGGGGCGTGGGTGAAGTGTTCGATGCCGTCGATGAGGTCGCGGGCGTCGTTGGCGTGGCCGGCGCGGGTGATGGCCTGGTGGACTCGGCGAACGGAGTGAATGATGCCGTTGATGCGCTGGTCGGCGGGCAGGTTGAGCACGGGGGCCAGGGCGTCGGCGGCGGCGTCCAGGTCGCCGTTGGCGACGCGGGCGATGGCGAGGTTGGCGTGTGAGCCGGCCTGGTCGCCGAATGCCCATGCGGGATCGTTGGGGTCGGCATACGCCTGGGCGGCGCGCAGGGCGTAGCGCTCGGTGCTGGTGGCTTCGCCGGGGAGCCAGGCAAGAGCGTCGCTGGCGTAGTAGAGGGTGCGGGGCTGGTTGAAGGTGCAGATGCCGCCCATCTCGTCCATCTCGTCGGGGCGTACCCGCGACCAGGCGTCCTCGGCCTCGGTGATGGCCGCCTTGGCCTGCTCAGCGTTGCCGAGGGCGGCGTACGCGCGGGCGGCGCTGGCGGGCAGCCAGACGGCGGAAGTGCCGCCGGCCTGGGTGGCGTGCTCGCGGCCGGCTTCGGCGTAGCGGACCGCCTCGGCGTAGCGGCCGGCCCAGTAGGCCACGAGGGATTGCAAGCCGCGTAGCCACGCCTGTAGCCCGGGGTGGCCGGCCTGCTCGGCACAGAGGACAGCGGTGCGGGCCTGGAGCATGGCCGAGTGAGGGTCGGCCATGTCGTGGGAAACCTTGGCGAGGAGGCCGCTGGTTATGCCGGCGAGGAAGTGCAGGTCCCTGGACTGGTTCGGGGCCTGGCGGCGCTCCAACAGAGTGAACAGGGTGTCCTGTGTCTCGACCAGGTCGGGCAGGACGTGGCTGACGGGTCGCTGCGGGTAGGCCAGCGCGAGGCGTTGCACGTCCTCGGCGAGCTGTTCGATGGCCGCCGGGCTGGTGGACTCGGCGGCGAGCATGGCGTACTGACGGGCGCGTTGTGCGGCCATGGCGAGGAGGTTCCTTTCCGGGCCGGCGCCGGCGGTGTCGGCAACGAGGTGCCGGTCCGGCGCAGGGATCAACTGGTGGGGAGCCCAGGGGCGCTGCAGTTCATCAATGGATTTGCTGAACATGGCCTGTAGTGCCCGCCGGGTGGCGGGGGTCGATGAGGCCAGGTCGCGTTCGCCGCGTGCCAGCCGCCCGAGATGCCGGGCGCTGATCGCCGCCCGCGGGTCCATCCGGGAGAACTCGTCGGCCAGTTCCTCGTACGTGCGGTCACTCTGCTGGATCAGGTACTCCAGCATCGTGCGAGGTTCGCGGCGTTCTCGTGCCATCCGTCGCTGCCTTCCTGAGGGGCTGTCTCCACGCTCGCCCGGTTGAGGTCCTTCCGGCAATGAAGGTCCTTGTGGTGTCCGCTCGATGTCCGCCAGAGGTGTACTTGCGGGTCCTCGATCGGTCCCGCAGGTCCCGTGCAGTCTCTCCTACATGGACGGCTCACCCACCGCAATTGTGCATGTGCATTCCGCTGATGCCCATGGGCAACCGCGTCGGCGCGGACACCGGGAGGTGAGTTCAGCGAGGAGGGGCGCGGAACTCACCGGGGTCCGGGTCTTGCGATGCGTCGAGGGGTCGCGCCCGCAGCGGGGACCACACAGGTCCTCGCCGTCCGCGCCGGCTGCGTGTCCCGCGTGCGAGGGGCGGGGCTGGAAGATGGCCAGCCCTCGGCGCTCGCTCCGGGCTCCTGGCGACCCGAACCGGCTGCAACGGCGCGACTGTGCCGACTGCGCAGGCACCGGCGCACAGGGGCAGTGGGCGGGGCTGGCGGTCGTCGCCTGACGGTGACGGCCGCCGGCCCTCCAAATGATCACGCGGCGTTCCGTCGCGTCCTGAGTTGGCCCGGGGCGGGTGCTGGTGGAGACGCGGTGTCGGCCGTGCTCAGAAGCCCGCCCGCCTCGGCGCCCCGCCCCAATGCGTGGAAGGCAGGCGTTCATGGTCCCGAAGCCGGGAGACGTGCTGCACGTCAACCGGCAGGCGTCGGTGCAGTTCGGCGGTGATCGGGCGTTGATCTTCCGGGTCATCAAGGTCAGTGACCAGCCCACCTACTACGGCTGGATCTGGCTAACCGGCTACGTCCTCGATCGGGCGGGCAGGGCTCTGGATCGCCGAGAGATCTACGTCCAGGAGGCGGGCCTCCAGTTGGCGGATCCGCCGCCGGCTGTGGTCGGCCAACCCAGGAAACCAGCGGCACGCACGACGCGCAGGAACGCCCTGCGGCGATGAGTACATGCGTCGGTTCGTTTGGAGGGTTCGATGGCAGTGGGAGTCTTTCGAGCGGCTTCGCGGCTGGTCCCGCTGGGCCCCGAGCAGGTTCGCCGGCTGCGGTTCCGGCGTACGAGGTTCGGTCGTCGCGGTTTGGCCGAGGAACACGTCTACGCATTCCTGCGGCGCGTCGTCGACGAGCTGGTTGCGCGGAACGCCGTCGAGGCCAGCCTTCGCGAGGAGAACGCCCGACTGAAGAACGCCCTCCGGGACTGGCAGGCCCAGTTCGCGCCGAAGCCTGGTCACTCAGCTGACAGCTCGTGGACAGGAGCTCAGCGGCGCAGTTAGCCTGTTGACAAGCCAAGTTGCCGTCTGGGGTGAAACGGTGCCAATCGAGGTTGCGCCGCCGAAGTACGTGGTGATCGTCAACGCGGTGCAGCAGCGCATCGAGGACGGCACCTACCCGCCGGGCTCAATGCTGCCCAGCGAGACCGAACTCATCCGCGAGTTCGGCGCATCCCGTCCGGTCGTCGTCAGAGCGTTGGATCTGCTGCGGCAGGGCGCCTGGATCGAGAGTCGCCAGGGCAAGGGCCGATTCGTCCTTGGCCGTCCCGGCGGCGACGAGCAACGCTCGCGGGAACGCCGGTACGCACTCCTGGACGACGACGAGCGGGCCGGATCGACGCTGTTGGCGGCCGGCACCGTTCCCGCTCCCCCACGAGCCGCTGTCGCCCTGGGCTTGGAGCCGGGCACACCGGTCGTGGCGCGTCGGCGCCTCATCACCGTTGACGGTCTCGGCCCGGTGGAGTTGGGCACGGCGTTCCTGCCCGTAGAGCTGGCCGAGGGAACTCGCGTGGGCACCGATGACGCCATGCCGGAAGGACTGCTGCGGCATGTGGCGTCCCGCAAGCGGCTCAGGTTCGACCATGTGGCCGAACGCATCTCGGCGCGCTTGCCGAGCAAGGAAGAGGCTGCGCTGTTACGGGTCAGCGAGAGCGATGCTGTGCTCACGGCACTTCTGACCATCTGTGATCGGACCGCCAAGCCGCTGATGGCGCTGGACGTGCTCCTTCCCGCAGCGCGGCACGAGCTGGAAGACGTGTACCCGCTCGACTGACCTAAGTGGATTAGCCACTTGACAAGTCAAGTTGGCACTACTTACCTTCGATGCAACTTAACAAGTCAACTGGTCGAGTTGTCTTGTGGCTCTGGAGGTTTCTCGTGGTTCCGATGACGTTGAAGGTGCCGGTCCCGTCCGAGTACGTCTTCCCTGCCGGGGCGCTCTGCCTCGGCGTCTCGCCGCAGATCGACTTCGAGCGGCGCGGTGAGGCGGACAACCAGGCGCGGGACAAGGACACCGGCGAGCGAGTCTGGGTTGTCAGGGTGATGGACCTGGACCCGGAGGCCGGCAAGTTCGGTCGGTCGACCGAGGTGAAGGTCAAGGTGGTCGCGCCGCAGCAGCCGGTGCCGCCGCCGTCGACCGTGCCGGGCTACCCACCAGCGGTGGAGTTCGAGGGCCTGACCCTCACGCCGTACGTGGATTCGCAGCGGTGCAAGCCGGGCCGGACCTCGGGTGACTGCCGCTCCCGGATGGCGTACTCGCTGCGGGCGACCGCGCTTCGTCCGGCATCGGCTGTCCCCGGTTCGGTGGCGGCCTGACTGGTCGCTGTTTGACGCGCGGGGCGGGTCGTTTCCCCGCCAAGAGTCCCGACCCGTCCCGCGCTCTCCCATCCCTCAGCTGTCGAAGGAGGGCGTGATGCCCACCGTAGTTCCCCCTGCCCTGATCGTCCTCATACCCCTGCTCGTCGGCGCGGTCCTGCTGCTCACCCGCGCTCGCCTGGGCGGGCTGCGGCACGCCTACCGGGAGATGGAAGCCGCCCTGCGATCGGCGCTGCGACTGCCGCCGGCTTCCGGTCGGGTGTGCGCGATTCGCTGCCCGCACTGCTGCCGGTGGGTCAAGCCTCGCCGATTCGACCTGCGGCGTATGTCGTGTCACTCGTGCATCGCCACCCTGGCCCGCCCGCACCGGGACGGTGACCTGTGCCTCTGATCAACATCATTCCGGGGGACAAGATCCCCATGGCGCCGATGAACGTGCGTCTTCCGGCGTGGCGGGTTCCGGGTTGGCTACTGGTGTTCTGGTGGCTGGCCCGGGGCCTGTTCCGCCTCACGGTGCTCGCGGTCCGGTACTGGTGGCTCAGTGGCCCGGCCGTGCTCGCCCTGTGGATCCGGGCGGAGTTCGGCGGCCTGGTCCTGGCCGGCGTCGCCCTGGTCCTCGTGGCCGGTTGTGCTGGCTGGTGGCGGTGGCATCCGTCGTCGTGGCTGCGCTTCGGCTGGTACCCGCTCGTCAGCCGGGTCAGAGCGCTCTTCGTCTACCGGCGGCGGTGGGCGTCGGTCATGGCTACGTGTGGGTTGGCGACCGCGTTCGCCGGTGACCGTTACGTGCCCCAACTGCTGCGGGTGCGCAGTGACCGGTTCGGCGATGAGCTGACGGTGCGGTTGTTGCCGGGGCAGATCCCGGATGACTGGGGACAGGCCGCGGAACGTCTCGCCTACGCCTTCCGCCTCCGCACCGGGCAGGCACGCTCGACGGCTCGTCCGGATCGAGTGGTGCTGCGGCTCGTGCGCCGCGACCCGCTGGCCGGCATCGTGGCGCCGCTGCCAGTGGCCGAGGTGCCCGACGTGGACGGACTCCCCCTCGGCGTCGACGAAAACGGGCAACCGTACCGGCTGCGGCTGGCCGGGTCGCATGTGCTGATCGCTGGCGCGACGGGTTCGGGCAAGGGGTCGGGTGGGCCGCGGCGAGCGCCTGGTCGCGTTCTTCGCGTGTCTGTACTTCGCGGCGCTGCGGCCGAGTGAGGCGCTGGCGCTGCGTGAGCAGGACTGTCACCTTCCGGCGACCGGGTGGGGCCGGCTGACGCTGGTCGACAACCGGCCCCAGGCGGGCAAGCGGTGGACCGACAGCGGCGAGGTGCACGACCGGCGTGGGTTAAAGCACCGGGCGGTGGCGGAATCCCGCGTTGTGCCGGTCCCGCCGGAACTGGTGGGCATTCTGCGGCGGCACGTCGACCGGTTCGGCGTCGCCGAGGACGGCCGGCTGTTCCGCAGCAGTAAGGGCAACGTGGTGGCCGCGTCGACGTACTCGCGGGTCTGGAAGGCGGCGCGGAAGCTGGCGCTGACTCCGGTGCAGGTGGCGTCCCCGCTAGCCGGGCGCCCATACGACCTGCGGCACGCGGCGGTATCGCTCTGGCTGAACTGCGGGGTTCCGGCAACTGACGTCGCCGCCCGCGCGGGTCACTCCGTCGACGTGCTGCTGAAGGTGTACGCCAAGTGCATCGACGGCCAAGAAGCCACGGTCAACCAGCGCATCGAGAACGCGTTGGATGGCCCGAGTGTGTAGTCTCGCCAGCAGCTCTACCAGTCCGGATGGAGCAGGTGGATGATTTCACCGATAGCTCCCCCTGACGATCAGCTCGGGCATCGTGCAACACCTCTCGGCTTGTCCTCGCCGACCCAGGCGGAACAGACCTCTGGCGGCCTGGTTGACCCTGGTTTGCTTTGGCTGATGGCCCGCTGGTGACCGCGATCGCCGGCATGAGCCGCCCATCACGCGTAGACACGCTGACCGCCGTCCGGCCCGCCGCACCTTTACCTGGACCTGCTCAGAGGTCTCTCGAGCACGCTCTTAGCCCGTTGCGTCGTCGATCAGTCCATAGGGCGGCTGATCCACCCGTCGCGAGAAGCGCAGGATCACGTCGTCGTCCGCTTCAGGCGGTGGTGCGTTGTCGGCAAGGACGATTTGCGCTCCGGCGCCTGGGCCTGCGAGCCAGGTGTGCAGGTGCTTGTAGAAGTCCGCGATGGTGACCGTGTCTGCGAATTCGGCGTCGCGCTCGCCGGTCTGGCCGAGGTTCTTCTGTGGGCTGTCCAGGAACAGGAAGCCTGGGTGAGCGGCGCCAGTTTCCCACGCGACTTCGAAGATGGCGAGCTCCCAGGCCAGGGAGATTAGTGTGCGTCCGCCCGACGAGGCATCTGTATACCTGAGGTTTCGCATGAAGGGCGTCAGCTCTTCATTGAGATAGGCGTCGCCGAACTTCGGGTACTTCCACGCCTCAAGGATGGCGGCGAACCGGTCGCTGATGCGGCGCACGATGGCAGCGCGGTCGGTGCGCTCGTTGGTGGCTGTCGCCAGTTCCTCGCGCAGCGCCTTGATCGCGGTTTCCTGGCGGCTGACATCGCCGGCCCGCCGTTCGAGGCTGCTGATCATCTGCAGCCCGGTCTGTGCCCGCTGCACTACCGCGGCGGCCTCTTGTCGTCGCCGGGACAGCGCATCTCTTTCCGCGAGGAAGGGGCTGATTGCCCGGGTCGTCGCGTTGTCGACCTCTGCAGCGGCGCGAGCTTCAGCATCGCGCGTCGTCGAGGCATTCTCCTTCAGCGCCCTCACCTCTGCGTCGAGGTCATCGACGAAGCGGGTGAGCTCAGTCAGGCGCTTCTTCGTGGCTCGTAGTTCGGTACTGACGTCGAAGACCGGCTCGGGTGGCTCCCCTCGGTGCCCGTTCAGTCCTTCATGGTCATGTTGCTGTGACGCACCGTTCGCGTCTGGCTGGTCGGCCAGCACGCGTCCAGGCGCAGCTTCGCCCAGGGTAAGGCCGGCCATTCCGGCGGCGACGGGGTTCTTGCACAGCCCACAGGATCCGTCCTCGATCTCTACCGTTCGTCCGAGGGGGGCGAGACACGCAGGGCAGACGCGGACGCGTAGAGGGTCGAACAGTTGATGCGCCTCGCCCAGCATGGTCAACTTGGCGACGTCGTCCGCATACTGGGCACGCAGGGGAATCATGCGGCGCAGTTGGGTTTCGCGGTCCCGTACGAGGGCGGCAGCGCGCCGCGCCGCGGCTGCCGCCGCCTGGTGCCTGGTGCGTAGTTCCTCTGCGAAGTCGGTGGCGGCAGCGGCGCGCTGGTCGAGTACTTCGAGTGCCCGTTCCACGGCCCTTTGGTCATCGCCAGCGCGGTCGAGGGCCATCTCAAGTTCCATGCGACTGCCGAGTCGCTGTTCCTCAACGATCTGCTGGGCGGCTTCGTAGGTCGCCCTGGATCGTGCGAGGCGTGTCTCGAGTTCCTTGACGCGCCGTCCGAGGTCAGCTGCCCGGTCGTCATGGACGTCGAACACAACGTCGACCACTTGGCGCAGCTTGATTTTCTTCATGACGTGGTTCTCGAACAACAGATTTTTGCTGGCCACCTGCTCATTGGGCAGGAAGCAGAGCCACATGAGATCTCGGAAGCTAAGCGGATCGGTCCCCGAGTTGTCCTGTGTCGGGGCCTCGCGTAGCAGGACGCCTTCAAGGCCGCAGTGCGCGAGAAGGAGGCTGGACAAACTGTCCGGATTGCCGGCTGGCCTTATCGGGCGCCGCTCGGTCGGGGGGCCACCGCCGTCGTCGAGGCGGCCGGGGCGCACGAGGGCATGGCTGGACGGTTCGCCGACGCTGCGCTCTATGAGATGCGGGATGCCCGAGAGCGCAACCTCGATCGTTGCGGCTGTGACCTTGCTGATCACCTCGGGGTGGCGGGGGTGTTCGCTGGCACCGAGGCAGTAGTCGATGAACTCCAGTACAGCCGTCTTGCCGGTGCTGATGGCACCTGCAATGACGGAGAGGGAGCGTGGCTCATTCGTCTGTTCGTCGACGAAGTTGACGTCATAGTGGCGGTCGGTGCCATGCAGACGGAGTCGGCGGATGCGGACACCACGTGCGCTGCGGGCAGGTGCCGGCGCTTCGGCTGTCATGACGTGGGTCCCGTCGCAGAACTGCCGACCGTGTCATCGTCTGCTTCTTGGCCGGTCGGCTCGGTGAACAGGTCGGCAAGATCGATGCCGGTAGGAGATATCGGGAGCCGGGTCCAGTCGGTGATGCATTCCCGCAGGCGGCTATCGCTGACCTTGCGAAGTCGGTTCATGACGATGTTGGCCGCAAGGGTGTAGGAGTGTGCGTACATTGCGGTGAACCGAGAGGTCAGCTCGTGGCCGGCCGATGTGAGCCGGTACAGGACGTGCCCGCGTACCGCCGTCGTCGCTAGGTCGTAGGCAAGGAGCAGGGCGAGGTCGTGTTGCAGGCGCTCGCGCCTAGTGGCAAAGCGCTGCGCGGGGCTGGCGTACGACAGTGCCCGGTCGTCGAAGCCGGCCATCAGAAGCTCCAGCCGGTCGGGATCATCCTCGGCCGATGCCATGAGCAGCGGATTTGCGGCGATGAAGTCGTAGACCCCGAGGCGTTCAAGGGGCACACCGTCCGGATGGAACTGCGCTGCAGCGTCGAGGAGTAGCACCAGTTGCGCAAGGCGGAAGACGGTGTCGTGCTCGGGCACGACGACCGGTGTGTGAGGGGCAGCGTGGTAGACGCCGGCTCCGGTTGTCATGGCCTGTTACCGCTCGGCTGGGCCGCATCGGCCGCTCTCGGCAAGGGAATCGGTGCGGCCGGTGACTTCCCCCGGTGGTCTACTGCGATATCTTCCCAGTGCGGTACCCATCCCGCACGGCTGTCCTCGACGATGCGGTGCACCATGCCGCACTTGTGCACTGGGGTAGCCCGCAGCGACGACGGCCAAGAGACGTCCATGTCGCGGACTTCTTTCATAACGGCTGCGTGCAGGCCGGGCAGAGTCGAGCCCGTCGGGTGCCGTTCGGACACTTCGTTGAAGCCAGCTTCCCAGATGCCGTGAACCGTGGCATCCGCCTCCACCAGGGCGGCGATCTCACTGGGTACGTCCTTGTCGACGATCTCTCGCGCCAGCAGCTCGGCGTTAAAGAACTGGAGTTTGGCGGAGGTGACCTGACGGTGCCCGGCCTCTCGAAGCTGCCTGACGAACAGGGTCGTGTCCAGCGAGGCTGCGGCATCGGCGGTCACCGGCAGCACCGGCGGCCCGGCCACGACAGCTGCGGGGGCGGCGGAATGGTACGGGTCGTAGTAGGTACGACGTACGTCAGCGCTATCCGGGGAGATGAGACGCCTGCGCAGCTCCACCTCATTCCACAGTTCGATCCTCACACCGGTTTCGCGCTGCTTGCGCTGCTTCCAACCGGTCCACCACTTGTCCGTAGGCGCGTCCATGCTCGACGGAACGCAGAGGACCCACTGGCGTACGTGGTGGCCGTGCTCCTTAGCCGCCTTCAATGCGGATGTGAAGGATTCACGGATCTGTGCCTGGTGTGACTCTGTGACGAGGGGCATAAAGTACTTCGCCTGCCAGATGACGACCGCGCCAGCCAGGTCACCAACGAGAACGTCGATGGCCCAGTCGCCGGGATTCGCGGCGATCAGGCGCGCGCCTGGATGTGTGGCGCGGACCAGCATGGCGAGCATCTGTTCGAAGTCATCGCGGGCACCGGCTGAGTTGCCTGTTCGTACCTCGTGTGCACGGAAGTTGATCGGGGGCTCACCCGTAGCCAGAATCGGCCCAGCAGTCAGCATCCCGCCCCCCTCCGCGCAGCCTGGCGCAAGCATCCCAAACGATGTCACGGAAGGCAATGCAAGGGTTACTCGAGCGGTGGATGCAGCGGGTGTGCCCTCGCCCTTCTCGGGCTGACTGGCTGCAGCAATGGCGTGTGCGCGGGAGCCAGCCTTGACACCGACAGGCGGCCTCCCCGCCGGCTGGACCACCGGACGGGAGGCAGGAAGCGGTCAGCCCGTGAATCGAAGACGCGTTGGACAGCTGCGGCGACTAGGCGCGCCGACAGCCCCTACCAACCCGGATCTTGCGCCGCACAGCTAGCGCGACCCGGGAAAACTCCCCCAAGATCAGTCCGTGAATAGTCCGTGGACAGCGACAAGTAGCGACATCAGGCGACACACCACTGCATAGAGCAACGCATCAACGGGGGTGCAAACTCCCTGGCCAGTAGGTGTTTCGGCTGATCTTCGAGGTGCCCCCGGCAGGATTCGAACCTGCGACACACGGTTTAGGAAACCGATGCTCTATCCCCTGAGCTACGAGGGCGCGAGGGCCTAGTCTAGCGACCTGGGGGTTCACCTGGGGTGGCAGGGAGTGGCCCATGCTCACCCACGTTCCCCGAACCGCCGTTCGCCCAGCCCAGGACCACACCCGGAGCACACGAACCCCGGTTTGCGACCGGCGGTCGGCCGGGGTGACCCGCGTTGACACCGGTTCGCCCGGGTTGGCATCCGCTGGAGGAGTCTCTACGCGAGTTCGCATGACGCCACCTCTGCTGATCTTGGTTCTTTGGGCTGGTAGGGGGTCTTGTCGCGGATGCAGGCCCAGAGGACGTTGAGGCGTTGTCTGGACAGGGCGGCGGTGGCTTGGCGGTGGGTCTTTCCTTCGGCTCGTTTCTTGTCGTAGTAGGCGCGTGATCGTGGGCAGTGGGTCAGGGCGGTGAAGCTGGACATGCTGAACACCCGGCGCAGACCCCGGTGGTAGCGGTGAGGCCGGACCTGGTGACCCTTTCGGCGGCCGGAGTCGCGGGAGATCGGGGCGAGGCCGGCGTGCGCGGCGAGCGCTGCGGGGCTGGCGTAGGTGGTGAGGGTGCCGGCGTGGGCGAGGAACTCGGCGGCGAGGGTGGTGCCGATGCCGGGCAGGCTGGTGACGATCTCCCCCAGCTCGTGCTCGGCGACAACCGCGGCGATGGTTTCTTCGATGGCGGTGATGCGACCGTTGACCGCTTCCAGGTCGGTGGCCATCTGCGCCAGGATCCCGGCCGCGGTGGTCTCCCCCGCGACGGCGACGGTCTGCGTCCGGACGGCGGTGAGGACCTTGGCGGTGAGTGCCTTGGCGGCCCGGACGCCGTGCTGGCGCAGGTAGGCCAGGATGCGGGCTTCACCGGCGCGGCGCAGCCCGGCGGGAGTCTGCCACTGCGCGAGGAGCCTCAGGGCGCCCTTGCTGCGCAGGTTGAGTGTCTTCTCCAGGGCAGGGCTGATCATGGTCAGCAGGTCCTGGACGCGGGCGGTGATGCGGACCCGGTCGGCGACCAGGTCCAGGCGGCGGGAGACGAGCAGCTTCAGCTGCTGCTGCACCCCGTCCGCGAGGGTGAGGGTCGGTAGGTCGCCGCGCATGCGCAGGGTCTGGGCGATGACGTACGCGTCGTGAGCGTCGGTCTTGCGTTCGCCGTGGAACGCCTCCGCCATCCGCGAGCTGACGGTGCCGCTGACGTAGCGCACGTCCGCGCCCCGGTCGAACAGGACCGCCAGCAGCAGCGAGGCAGGTCCACCCCGCAGGTCGACGGCCCAGCGGATCGGCTTACGGCGCTTACCGAGCCGTCCGGCGATGCCGGAGATGGCCTGCTGGTCGTTGGGGATCTTCTCGGACAGAACGACGGTGCCGTCGTCGTCGATAACGCACAGGTGGTGGTGGGTCTTGCCGACGTCGACGCCGGCCCACAGGCTGCCCATCGGGCATCACCCTCTTCGGTTGTCTGGTCAAGGGGCGTGGACCCGCCGCGGTTCAGTAGCCACAACTTCGGAAAGGGTGATCGGTCGCAAGTCTCCATCCAGTGCTGATACAGCGGTCATCAGCGAGGGCCGGGGCGTCCTACTCCAAGCTGGCCATGACATCGGCAGCACACACCCAGACAGTCACCCGACCCTCCGGGTCCACCCCGCCAAACGACACGCTTCGATGTCCGGTTGCGGGTGCCGGCGGAACCCCTGGAGTCTGCTGCGGTCGGCATCGGCTTTCTGGGCGGCTCCGGTACGCCGCAGCCCCTCAGGTCCTTCCCGCAAATTGCGGCACCGGTCTCCGGGCGGCGAGTCGCGCGTCAGCTGTCGAGGCCGCACGGAAAAGAGAACGCCGACACGGGCGTACGGCGTGATCGGGCCGGCGGTTGACATGCGGGTCCGTAGACGCCGGCGCCTCTCGGGGGACGATCGCCCTGCGGCCAGGGTGGAGCGGCGCCCGGCCCGGCTCCGGTCGAGGACCACCCACTACACGTGCAGGTGGCCTGATCGACGGCACGCCGCAGTACTTGCGCCTGGGCCTGAGCCGGATGACCGCGGATGGCGCCGCGGTCACCCGGTCGTCGTCAGAGCGCTGCGGGTCGATGGCCGGGCGGGCGTCGGCTCAGTGTTCCTGGCGTACGCGCTGGATGAGGTCGCGGTACCAGAGCGCGCTGTCCTTGGGAACGCGGGTCTGGGTGTCGTAGTCGACCCGGACGATGCCGAAGCGTTTGGCGTACCCCTCGGCCCATTCGAAGTTGTCGAGCAGTGACCAGGCGAGGTAACCGCGGACGTCGGCCCCTTCCTGCCGGGCCCGGGCGACCGCGCGGATGTGCTCGGCGAGGAACGCCGTCCGGTCGGTGTCGTGGACGGTCCCGTCGGTGTTCGGCCGGTCGTCGAAGTACTAGTCGATCCTGGGTCGGCGCCACCACGCCGGCAGCCATGCCGCGAGACCGTGACGCGCTTGATTGCGCAGTTGCGCCGCGGTCAGCGGGGGGCGCGGATCGAGGCCCGGCGCCGGCCGCGTCGCGTCAGGTGAACCGTGGCGTGCGGCTGACAGCGACACCACGCGCTGACGCAGCCAGTCGATGGGATCGGCGGCTGAGAGCCAATTCCAGTGCCGCCATGCCTCGCGGAAGGCTGTCTGTGCGATGGCATGGGCCGACGCGGGGTCGCCGGTTGAAGTGTAGGCCAGCTGGACCAGCCGCGGATAGTAGACCTCGTAGCAGCGATCGAAGTCGTACTCATCGATCACGGTTGCCGTCCCCACCGCCAGGCCGGCGACCACCAGTTCGCCTTGCCCAGCAACGCCATGGTCGCCGGGACGAGCAGGCCGCGGATGATTGTGGCATCGACGGCGATGGCAACGGCCATGCCCAGGCCGAACATCTTCACCACCGGATTGGTGTGCAGCACGAAGCTTGCGAAGACACACACCATGATCAGGGCTGCGGAGGTTATCACCTTGCCGGTGCCGGCCAGGCCGCGCCGAACGCTGAGCCGATTGTCCCGGGTGGCCTGCCACGACTCCTGCACCGCGGTCAGCAGGAACACTTCGTAGTCCATGGAGAGTCCGAACAGGAGGGCGAATAACATCATCGGCAGGTAGGCCTCCACCGGGATCGGGCCGTCGAGGCCGGTCAGCTCCACGCCCCAGCCCCAGGTGAACACGGCCGTCAGCGCGCCGTAGGCGGCCCCGATCGACAGCAGGTTCATCAGCGCGGCCTTGACCGCGATGACGGAAGCGCGGAAAGCGATCAGCAGCAACAGCGCGGACACCAGCACTACGATGCCGATCAGCCACGGCATCCGGTCGGCGATGCGGTCGGCCAAGGCGCCGCGGATCGCGGTCTGGCCGGTCGCGTGCAGGCGCATCCCCTCGACCGGCGTATCCAAGATGGACTCCACGACGGCGATGGTGGCCGGATCGCTGGGCGCGGTCGCCGGGATCACCCGGACCGTGACCAGGGCGCCGTCCGGAGCGACGCGCGGCTGCTCCACGCGGGCGACACCGGGTGTGGCCTTCAAATGCTGGGTGAGTGAGGCAAGGCGCGGGTCGGCGGGTCCTGTGATCGGGCTGTCCGGCTCGGCGACGACGCTGATCGGCCCGTTGATTCCCGGCCCGAAGCCCTCGGCGAGGATCTCATAGCCGGTGCGGGCAGCTGTCCCCTTTGGCTGGTCGCCCGCGTCGGTTTGGCCGAGCTTCATCCCGAGCACCGGCGCCGCCAGGGCCAGCAACACGATCGACGCGGCAATCGCGTACCGCAAGGGATGACGGGTGACCCGGTCGGCGATCCGCCCCCACCGGGAGTCGTCGATCTCCCCGTCGCGTGCGCGGAACAGCCGCAACGAGTTGACCCGTGGGCCGAGCACGGCAAGCAGCGCCGGAAGCAATGTCGTCGCCGAGGCGACCGCGAGCACCACGGTGAGTCCCGCCGTCCAGCCCAGCGTGGTGAGGATTGGCACCCCGGCGATCGCCAGCCCGCCCAGGGCGACGATCACCGTGCCGCCGGCGAAGGCCACGGCGCTGCCCGACGAGGCAACGGTTTCCACGATCGCCTGTTTACCCGGCGTGCCGGCGGCGAGCAGCGCCCGGTACCGCGTCAGAAGAAACAAGGCGTAGTCGATGCCCACGCCAAGCCCGATCATCGTGGCGAGGGTGGTCGCCACGCTCGGCATGCCGGTGACGTGGCCGGCCAGTCCGATTAGGCCAAGTCCGCACACGAGCGTGACCACAGCGGTGAGCAGGGGCAATCCTGCCGCCACCAGCCCGCCGAAGGCGACCAGCAGCACGGCCAGCGCTACGGCCAGTCCCAGCAGCTCGCTGGTGCGCGTCTCGGTCTCCGGCAGGGAAAGGGCGCCGCCGGGTACGGTTTGGATGCCGGCCTCGGCGGCCGGCGACGCGGCGGCGACGACCCGATCGGACAGGTCGTGGCCCACCTCTCGCGGGCCGAGGTCGAAGTTGACCGTCGCGTATCCGATGCGGCCATCAGCGCTAATCGTGCCTAGCTGCGCGCTGGGCGGCACGACCTCGACGACGTGCTCGACCTGCCGCACCTGCGCCGCCGCGGCGGCGATCGCGGCTTGATTCGCCGGGTCATCGAGGCGTCCTTGCGGAATCTTCAGGATGATCTGCCCGGTAGCGTTGCTCGCGCCGGGAACGTGCGCTTCGACCAGATCTCGTCCCAGCTGGGCGTCGCTGCCGGGCAAAGAGACGTCCTCCTCGACCGGCCTGCCGAAGCCGGCCACGAGAGCGCCGATGGTTGCAGTCAGCAACAGCCAGCCGATGATCACCTGCCACGGCCGCCGCACGGCCAGGCGGCCGACGCACGTCATGGCGCGGCGCGTCGCCCCGGTCTCGACGGCTTTCATGCCGCGCCTCCGCAAGACTTCGCACCGTCATTGCCGCCGGCGGTTTCCAGTGCGAGATCCTCGCCACCGATCGACAGCCGCAGGCCATCGTCTGCCGCCGTGACCTGCCGGTAGCTCAAGCCGCCCGGCAGCGGGGGCAGCTCGCGGGAAATGCCGCTGGCACCAGGGATCTTGGCGGGCAGGGCATCGACGGAGGTTCGCAGACCCAGCACCTCGACCTCCAACGGCACTACCCGCAAGGTAGCGCCGGACAGCAACGCCTCAGCGAAGACGGTCACCGGGACTCGGCGGCCGAAGAGCTCCGCGGTGGTCTCGATCGCCACCAGACCGTCCGAACCCGACAGTCTTGCCCCGTCCGGCGCCTGCGTCACGAGCGAGGAATAGTCCATCACCAGGCCGGCTTCCACCCGCCCAATGCGCACCTGCCCCTCGCCGCCCGGCACGGACACGTCGTGCGCCGTCGCGCTGGCCTCGCGGACAGTCAGCTTGGCAAGGCTGATCTGCCGAGCCAGCACTGACACCGCCTCGTAGCGGCCGTCCATCGCCTGGGCGAAGAACGGCACTCCATGAATGTTCACCTCCGGCACCTGGGGCAGGCCCGCCACGCACGCCAGCCGGCTGGCGAGCTTGTCCTCCGCGAATCCCGCGGCGGCCTGATCGACGGCGACGGCCATGCCACCGCTCACCAGCACCGCTGCTGCCACCACAATCCTTCGCCGCCATGCACGCGGCATTCTCGTCCACACCCGGCCTATGCAACCAACAGCCGGCCGGAGCCAGACGCGAGCGTGATGAGAGTTTGTTAAGAAGTGGGTAAGGGCAGCATGAACCAGACGGTGGTGCCGCCGTCGGGTTCGCTCTCCACACCGGCGCTGCCGCCGTGCGCGCGGACCGCCTCGGCGACAATGGCCAGGCCAAGCCCGCTGCCGGCGCCGCTACGCGCCGGATCGGCCCGGTAGAAACGCTCGAAGATCCGGCCACGCGCCGGCTCAGGCAGCCCGGGGCCGTCGTCGCGGACCTCGACTCGCACGTCGGCGGCGTGCTTTGCCACGGCGACACAGGCTGCCGCGTCGACCGGGGTGTGCGTGCGGACGTTGGCCAGCAGGTTGGCCATCACCTGCCGCAGCATCGCTTCGTCACCGCGGACGAGCACATGCGGCGGCGAGTCCAGCGCGATCTCCCGCTCCGGCTGCGCGGCCAGGGCGTCGGCCACCGAGTCACGCACGACGACGGCCAGGTCCACCAGATCGGACCGAGCCAGCGGCTCCGCATCGAGGCGAGCATCGCCGGGCCGGGACGCGTCCAGGCGCGCCAGAAAGAGGAGGTCGTTGACGATCTTGCTCATCCGGGTGGACTCGTCCTCGATGCGGGCGAGCACGTCGGGCCGGCTCTCCATATCGATCGTGCCCGAGCGCAGCAACTGCGCGTAACCACGGATCGATGTTAGCGGGGTGCGCAGCTCATGGGAGGCGTCCGCAGCGAACCTGCGCATGCGGTCCTCTGACTCGGCCCGGGCGGCCAACGCGGAATGGATGCGTTCCAGCATCCCGTTGACCGCAGTGGTCAACCGGCCTAGCTCTGTCCTTTCCGGATGGTCTGGTTCGGCCGGGACCCGGCGCTCCAGGTCGCCGTCGGCGATGGCGGTCGCCGCGGCGGCGATCTCCTCCAGCGGGCGCAGCCTGCGCGCCACAAGGAGTCGCGACAGCAGCACCAGCAGCGCCACCACGAGCGCCGACACCACTGCCTCGACGGCGGCGAGCTTGCCCACGGTGGCCTGCACCGAGCCAATTGACTGTCCGATGAGGATTATGTTTCCGCCGGAATCGACCGTCATCACCCGGTATCGGTCGTCCAGCCCGGTCGAGGTGATCGTGGTGAGGGCGGACACACCGCCAGGCGGCGGTGAAGGCGCCAGGTCGAGCAGTGGCCGCGCCGGCAGCCGCGTGGTGCCTGCCACGCGCGAGAGCGCACCGTTGCGCTGGCGCACCTCCACCAGGAATTCGGTCGGCGCTACGGCGGTGCGCACGGCTTGGTCCCAGTCGCCGGAGCCGGCCAGCGCCTGTCCGCGCTCGGACACCAGCGCCGCCGCCGCGACCAGCTGGCTGTCGATGCGGTCCAGCAGGTACGCACGCAAGGCCAGGAGGCTGGCCACACCGGCCACGAGCAACGCACCGATGGTTAGCCCGGCCACGGCGAAGGTCAGCGAACCCCGCAGGGACCAGCGCTTCATCCCCGGTCCAACCGCAGCGCGTAGCCGAAGCCGCGATGGGTCACGAAAAGCGGTTCGCCCAGCCGATCCAGTTTGCGGCGCAGATACCCGACGTAGGTGTCGACAACATTCGAGTCGCCGCCGAAGTCATAGCTCCAGACCGCCTCCAGGATCTGCGTGCGCGACAGCACACGCCCGGCGTTGAGCATGAGGTAGCGCAGCAGCTTGAACTCGGTCGGCGACAACGAGACCGGCTGGCCGGCCCGGCGTACCAGAAGGGTTTCCTCGTCAAGCTCCAGGTCCGCGTAGCGCAGGACCGGCGATGGCGTCTCCTGCACGCCGTTGACGCGGCGTAACACTGCCCTGATCCGGGCCAGTAATTCCTCCACGGCGAACGGCTTGGCCACATAGTCATCGGCGCCGTAGGTGAGCCCGGACACGAGATCCTGCCGGGTGTCTTTGGCGGTGAGGAAAACGATCCCGAACCGATGGCCGCGGGCGCGCAGTTGCCGGCAGACCTCGAAACCGTCGCCATCGGGAAGCATCACATCGAGCACGACCAGGTCTGGCTGGTCCTCCTCAGCACGCGCCTGCGCCTGCGCGGCAGTCGACGCCGAGGTGACCGTGAACCCGTGAAAGGTCAACACGGTGATCAACATGTCGACGATGTTCGGCTGATCGTCGACGACGAGGATTCGCGCACCGGTACTCATAGCCACACCAGGAGATCACACCCACATGTGAGTTTGATGAGAATTGCCGCTGACCGGGGTTTCCGCTCAGTGAAAGTGCCCGGTGGGCTCTGCGCGCGCCGGGCCGCAGGCTGGTGTGGTGCGCACGCAGGTGGCGATCGTGTGGGGCCAGGCCGGGTGTGCTGAGGCTGTCGGATCTGCCGCATCGCGCTGGCACCGAACTCGGTCGTGGTGGAGATCCCCAGTTGCGACTACGGCGTTCCTGGCAACACCATCGGTGGTTACCACATGGCGGAGATTTAGCCCGGTAAGGAACGGTAATCCGGGCCCGGTTGCTTGGGCTCGGCATCTAATTTCCCCTGGGCACGGGACCGCAATAGTGCGCCATGCTCTGGCTGCTCGGGTCTTTACGTCTGGGCGTCTGGGGATGACGCGCCAGGAGTTCGCTACCTTCTTGCGGTAGATTTCCTGGGTGGTGCTGTCCCAGGTGCGTAGCTGCGCGGCGGTCAGTTCACCGGAGGCGGCCGGCGACGACCCGGCCGCCGCGGCGTAGCGGTGGACCCCTTCCACGAACAGGCTCGCCCGCATGGCCCGCAGATCGAACATCAAATGACCGCGTACCGAACGCAGATGTTCCCGCAGATCGAAAGCCAAGGTCCTCGCAGATCGAAAACGCGGCCGTTATGATGACGCCGTGCCCACACCGCACCTAGTCCCCCGCCGCGCCGCCGCGCAGGTCAATGCTGCCCTAGCGGACACCCGCGTCGTCTTGATCAGCGGAGCACGCCAAGCAGGCAAGAGCACCCTGGTTCGCCTCGTTGCCGGCGATCGTCTAGCCGAGCGCCGCGATCTTGATCGGGCGCAGGACCGGGCAGCGGCGATCGCCGACCCGGTCGGATTCGTGGACTCCTCCGAACTCTTGGTCATAGACGAGATTCAGCGCGCTCCGGAACTACTGCTGGCCATCAAGGCAGCAGTCGACCAGGACCCCCGCCCGGGCCGTTATCTGCTCACCGGCTCGTCACGGTTGTTCGGCATGGTTGCCGCCCCGGACGCGTTGCCCGGCCGGATGGAGACCGTGGAACTCTGGCCGTTCTCCCAAGGAGAACTCGACGCTGAGCCGGACGGATTCATCGACGCCGTCTTCACGCTCGGCCCGGACCTGCGACACGAGTCGGAGGTGACCCGCGCCGACTACGCGGCCAGGATAATGCGCGGCGGCCTACCCGAGGCCACCACCCGTACCGACCCGCGCCGCCGCCAACGGTTCCTCGACGCCTACGTCCAGGCGCTCATCGACCGCGATGTCCGGCAGCTGTCCGACATCCAGCACAAGGGCGAGCTACGCAAACTGGTACGCCTGCTTGCGGCCCGATCCGCGACCATCATCGCCGCCAACTCCCTCGAATCCGCACTCGGGCTCAGTCGACCGACGATCGCCCGCTACCTCCAGGCCCTGGAAGAGATCTTCCTGATCAAACGGATCCCGGGCTGGTCCCGCAACCTGGGCACCCGGGCCACCGCCGCGTCGAAACTGATCTTCGTCGACTCGGGCATCGCCGCCAACGAGATCGCGACCGACGGCCGGGCACTGCTCCGGCCGGGCGCACCGTTCGGCCCGCTGCTCGAATCATTTGTCCTGTCCGAGCTATCCCGGCAGCTCACCTGGTCCGAGCAGTTCGTCGACCTGTCCCACTACCGCGACCAGAGCAGGTACGAAGTCGACGCGGTGCTGGAGAATAGAACCGGCCAGGTGGTCGGGATCGAAGTCAAAGCAGCCACCACCGTCGGACCCGACGACTTCCGCGGGCTACGCCGGCTCGCCGAGCGCCTCGGCAATGACTTCGTCGCCGGCATCGTCCTCTATACCGGAACCTCCACGCTGCCGTTCGGCGACAGACTCCGCGCCATGCCGGTCAGCACCCTGTGGCAGGCTCCCGCCCCGACAGCAGACTGACCTCGCCCGCAGGTCGCTCCTCAGCCGGTCAGGGCCACCGAGGACCGAAGAGCGTGGTCTGCTGATCTTCGGCAAGCGATCGCAGCGAGGCCCCGCGAAGCGATCGGCACGCACCAGGCAAAAAGCAGAAAGCCGCAGGTCGTCGGCCTGCGGACACCGGCGGAGCGTCGGGTTATGAGTCTCCATGCGACTCCGGGTGATCTTGACAGGCAGGGTGGATCGGCCGGCACGATGGGGTTGCGTCGGCCGGGAGCGCGCTGGTTCAGACTGCGGCGTGGATCGCTGGCGCCGGTCGGATAAAGGACCTGAATTGACGGCCGACGAGGACAGGGGCGCCGTTAGCGAATCACGCAGCGGCGCCTGGCCAGGTCATTGGTCGGGGTGAAGCTTCAGCAGGCGGTCGACGAGGGTGGCTGGATTGGCTGGCGTGGTGCCGAACAGTAGGGCTGTGTACAGCGGTGCCACGACGATGTCGACGACCTGTTGGAGCGTGGGTGGATTCTCGCCGCGTGCGCGGGCCCGATCGAGTAGTGCCTGCATCTCGTCGAACCGTCGGGTGAGGGCGGGTGGTAGTTCCGCCTTGGTTCCGAGACGGACGGCGACCAGTGTGCGCAGCAGTAGTTGTCCATCTGGGCCGGAGAGGTCTTCGGCGACGCGGTGGGCGTAGTCCTCCAGGTCGGCGTGGAGGTTGCCGGTGTCGCGTATTGGCGAGCCGGTGGTGAGGCGTTCGGCGACCGCGTCGAGTAGTAGGCCGTCGAGGGTGCCCCAGCGCCGGTAGAGGGTGCCCAGGTGCACTCCCGAGCGCTCCGCCACCTGGGCCAGGGTGAGTTGGGTCAGCGGTTGTTCGGTGGTCAGGTCGTCGACTGCGCGTAGGACGTCGGCGCGGACTCGTGCGGTGCGTCCGCCGGGGCGGGACTGGTGGTTACTCACGGGGGCAAGCCTAACGCGAGAAGTTTGGCGTTTGACCGTGTCCGGGCTATGGTTTGACGCGAAGATGTTCGCGTTAGGCGGCCGACCCGCCGACCCGGGCCCCTTCAGCACCCATCGGAAACACCAAGGAAGAGGACAAGCACCATGAACGTTCGCGAAACCGCCCAGCAAGCCTTCAAGAACCACCTGGAGTACCTGTCGTCCGGGCGGATCGAGGAGTGGGTGGACCTGTTCACCGAGGACGGAGTCCTGGAGTTCCCGTACGGCCCGGCCGGCTTCCCGAAGAAGGTCGAAGGCAAGCAGGCCCTGTTCGGCTACATGCAGAACTTCCCCGAGCACTTCAAGGTGGAGTTCATCGACCTGCGTTTCCACGAGACCGTAGACCCCACCCTGGTCATCGCCGAGTTCAAGTCCGTGGGCCGGGCGTTGAGCACCGGCAAGCCGTACAACCAGACCTACATCTCCGTCGTGGAGACGGTGGAGGGAAAGATCAGCCGCTACGTCGACTTCTGGAACCCGCTGGTCGCATCCGAAGCACTCAACGTGGCGAGCGACGAAAGCATGTACGCGGCGTTCGACGCCAAGTAACCCAGTGGTGATGGGGCGCCTCGAGTCGAGGCGCCCCTCCGCCACCACCTTCAGCCACCACGAAGAGGAGTTGCGACATGCGTCAACAGGATCTGATCGACCAGTTCGCCATCCAGCGGGTGATCAACGAGTACGCCTGGTTCGTGGACCGCCGGGACTGGGACGCTCTGGTGGCGACGTTCGCCGACACCGTGGTCGTCGACTACACCGCGATGAGCGGCGGCGACGCAGAGACTCTCCCCGGCCCCGAGCAGGTAGATCGGTGGCGACGGGAGCTTGGCGTGTTGGATGGCACCCAGCACGTGGTCACCGGGGTGATCGCCGACGTGACGGGCGATACCGCCACCGCGACCGCGAACGTGCTGGCCTGGCTACGACGTGACAACGTGCCGGGCGGGCGGCTGTGGCACAACGGCGGCACGTACGAGTTCGAGCTGCGGCGCGTAGGCGAGCGATGGCGAATCAGCAGGTTGGTAGCCCGACCGATCTGGATCGAGGGAAACATCGGTGTCTTCGCACAGGGACCCGAGTAATCACGGTTTCCTAAGCCGACCAGCAAAGCAAACCGCTCACCTGCGCGCCCGCAGAACCGAGGCGTGCAGCCCGAGCAAAGCCGGTCAGGACGCCCACCGTTGGGCCGAAGGATCCGAAGGCGGCCGGCCGCCCGCGTTCGATCCGGTCGTCTAGCGGCAGCGTCACCTAGCGGACGCGAAGTCCGGTGACAAGGAGGTCGACCAGGCGGCGTGCGTCGTAACGGGGATCGTTGCCCGCGCCGACGCAGACATTGCCGACGCCGCGCAGCAGTCCGTAGCCGTTCGTGTCGGGGCGGATCTCGCCGGCGGCGACGGCGGCGTCGAGGAGCTGGTCGCAGACCGGGACGAGCCGGTCGAGGAAGTAGGCGTGCAGGGTCTGGAAGGCGGCGGCGTCGGACTGTAGCGCTGCGGCGGACACGATGTGCGAGATGCGGCGTTAGGTCCCGGCTCTGATTTGTTGGTCCAGACCTGTTCGAGCAGATCGAGGATCTTGGGCAAGGAACGGTTGGTAGTCGACTCCACATCGCTCCTCTGCATCGGATCGTTGCCGGTTGGCCGCGGGCGACTAGTGTGCCGACCATGGCCCGGCCGGTGCAGGAGTCGCCGCTGATCGGCCGTGAGCTGGAGCTGGCCACGGCGGTCGAGTCGCTGCGTGCCTCGGACGGACCGGGCGCGCTGATCGTCGGATCAGCCGGCGTCGGCAAGAGCCGGCTCGCCCGCGAGGCGGTCGGACACGAGGCCATCACACGGGTACGCGGCGCGCGAACCCTCGCTGTCCATGGCGCCGCCGACTCCGCCGAGCTGGTGCTCGGCGCGCTGGCCGGTCTGCTCGGCCCGCCGGGGTCTGACCAGACCAGCCTCAGCCCGGTGCAGGTCGGCCTGCTCGGGCTACGCCGGATCGCCGCGCAGGAGCAGGGCCGGGTGATCCTCTCAGTCGACGACGCGCACCTGCTGGATCCGGTCTCTCTCGCGGTGTTGCACCACGCCGCTGTCGACCGGACTCTCACCCTGCTGGCGACCGTACGCAACGATCAGTCGGTCCCGGATGCGGTCACGGCCCTGTGGAAAGACGCCGGAGTGGTCCGGATCGACCTCGCGCCGCTGAACCCGTTGGCGTCCGAGGCGCTGCTGACCGCCATGCTCGGCGGCCCGGTGGAGGGTCGGACTCTGCGCCAGTTGCGGGACACCGCCGCCGGCAACCCGCTCTTCCTACGCGAGCTCGTCATCTCTGCCGATGAGGCCGGGTTGCTCGACCAGACCGGTGGGCTGTGGCGGCTTACCGGCCCGATGACCGCCGTACCCCGGCTGACCGAGCTGCTGACCAACCGCCTCGCCGCCACCAGTTCGGCCGAACGCGACGCGCTGGAACTGCTTGCCGCCGGCGAGCCGGTCCCACTGCGGCTGGCGGTCGCCCTCGTCGCCGAGGACACCCTGGAGGCCCTGGAACGCCGAGGTCTCCTCTCCGTCAGCCTCGCCGACCCGCCGGTGGTCCGGCTCAGCCATCCGCTCTACGGCGAACTGCTGCGTGCCGGCACTCCGGCGTTCGGCCGCCTGCGGCACCTGCGGCGGCTCGCCGACGCGGCCGAGCCGGAGACGCCCTGTTCGGCATCGGCCGGGTGCGGGGAGGATCGGCTGCGGGTCGCCCGCTGGCGGCTCGACGCCGGCGGCCCGGTCAACCCGCAGGTGATGCTGGCCGCCGCGGAACAGGCGACCAGAAACCGGGAGTACGCCCTGGCGTACCGGCTGGCCGACCGGGCCTTCCAGGCACACCGTGACGTCGCCGCCGGGCTGGTTTCGGTACGGGCGCTGGTGCAGCTCGGCCGCGTCGACGAGGCACTCGCCCGCTGCGCCGAGCTGACGAAGCTGGCCCGGTTGGCCGAGACCGATCTGGACCGGCTGCTGGTCGCCGTCGAACACGCCGAGATCCTGGTACACGCGATGGACGACGTACCCGCTGCACGCAGCGTCGTCGAGCGTGCCCGCCAAGACCGAGCACGGGTGACCGGCGCGGACCCGACCGCCGCCGGCGACCCGGCGGCCTGCCCACTGGCCGCGTTCGACCTGTACCTTCGCTCGGTGCAACTGGACTGCACGGTGATCGAACCGTCCTTGGCGGTGATCGGCAGCGATGCACCGATGCCGGCCCGTTTAGCGGCCAGCGGCGCGGCTGGCGGTGCTCTGCTGGTCGCCGGCCGGTACGCCGAGGCGGAGGCACTGATAGCGCATACCATGCCACTGACCAGCGGGAACATCGGCGGTAGCCAGCTGCAGGCCGCCGGCGCGTCACCCGCCGCTGCCGCGTTGCGCTGTTACCGGCCCGACCCGGCCGCTGCCCTGGAGTTCGCCGAACACGGCTACCAGGCCAGTCTGCATCCGACCAACCCGGTCAGCCAGGCGCTGCACGCACTGGTGCTCGGCCAGATCGCTCTGGTCCGCGGCCGGCCACGCACCGCGTTGCGCTGGGCGCGGGAAGCCCAGTTGGTCGCCGAAGAGATCAGCCTACGTCCGGTGTGCCGCTGGTCCGTCGCCGTTGGACTGCAAGCCGCCGCGCAACTCGGCACCGACGCCGACATCGAGGGTCTCACCGCCGATCTGCACCGCTACGCGGGCGGACCACGTTCGATGCGGCTGTTCGACATCGACGTCGCCCGCGCGTACGCCTGGCGGGGTGCGGTCGTCGGGGACGGTGGCGTCGGTATCGGCGTGCTGGCGGCGTCGGTCGCCGAACACGGCCGGCTCGGCGCGGTAGGTGCGGGGGCACTGGGCGCACTCGATCTGGTGCGGCTCGGTGCCGGCGCGCGAGCGGTGACGCTACTCGCCGCGTATCCGCCGCCTCCTGGCTGGCTGCTCGGTCACACCGTGGTCCGGTACGCCGCCGCCGCGCAGGCCGCCGATCCGGCCGGACTACTGAATGTGGCCCAGCAGTTCGCCGGGTACGGGATGCCGTTGCACGCCGCCGAGGCCGCCGCTCTGGCTGAGGCCGCCGCCCGAACCGGCGTCGCCACCCGCGACAGGGCTCCCGGGTCGGCCGGCGGCGATCCGGCGGTGGCAGCCGGCGCGCACCTGCTCGCCGAGGCGCAGTTGGTGTCGACCGGCGAGCCGGCCAGCACTCCGGCGCTGCGGCGCCGCGGCCCGGTCAGCCAGTTGACCACACGCGAGTGGGAGGTGGCGTTGGCGGCTGCCCGTGGTGAATCCGCTCGGGGCATCGCCAGCCGGCTGCATCTGTCGGAACGTACCGTGGAGAACCACCTGCATCGGGCGTACGCCAAGCTCGGTGTCTCTGGCCGTGCGGAGCTCCGGGCAGCCCTCGGCCCGCATGGAGGCTCAGCTCGGCGCGGTTGAGTACCCGGGCACTCATGCAGTATCACCAGCGCCAGTGGTGGGCTCGGACGACCCGACCACCGTGCCGGTCACTCGCCACCGCGCGCCTCCCTTCGAAGGGCCTTTCCCTCATGCGTCGCAGATCGTCCGTTCTCACCGCCGCAACACTCATGACGATTGGCGGTCTGCTACTCGGCACCGCCACGCCGGCCGTCGCCGACCCGCCGATGGTCAACTTCGCGGACCTCTGCGGGGCGGTCGGTTTCTCCTGGGACACCGGGACGATCGGAGGTGACGACGGCTGGCAGACCACGGTGGTGCGCAACGACGCCGTGATCGACGAGTTCTCGATGCGTTCCCGGGGAAGCGCGGAGTACGGCGCCAGCGACGGTGACCTGTTCGAGATCCGGCGCGAGGGCCTGCCGACATCGAGCTACCTGCACCGTACGCCGGAGGGCTGCACCGACGCGCCGCTGCTGACCGTCACCCCGACCAGCGGCTGCGACGGGCTGGTGTTGTCCTTCAGCAACGAGGGAACCCGTCCGGTTCCTGGAATCCAGGTCCTCGCCGACGGCTACCCACCGTGGGAGGTGGCGCCGCTCGCTCCCGGTCGCACCGAGCTTGAGCTGCCGCTGGTCGACGGCGACCCGTTCTACGTCCGTGGCCCACGGGCCGGCGGTGGTTGGTCCACCTGGTTGACCGGCACCCATGTCCGGCCGACCGACTGCGCCGTCGAGCCAAGCCCGAGCCCCAGCGGCGACCCGGGCCCCAGCGCTGGCCCGAGCGCCGACCCGAGCCCGAGCGTCACCACGCCGGGCGCGAGCGTCACCACGCCGGGCGCGACCGTCCCGCCGGGCGCGAGCGGCCAGCTGCCGATCACCGGCGCCCAGACCGCACTGATCTCCATCGCTGGACTGGTCCTGCTCGGCACCGGAGTGGCGTTGTTCGTCGCGACCAGGCGTCGCCGGGTCAGCTTCAGCACCGCCGGACGGCAGTGATCTGCGTGAACACCATGGCGATCACCCGACGGTACGGCGTACAACTCCTCGCGGTCGCGTGCGCCCTCACAGCCGTCGGCTGCGGCGGACCGGACGACACCCGGACGCCGGCCGGGGAAGCGACGGCGGTGTCCAGTGGTTCCCAGTCGGCCCGGCCGGGGGAGTCCGCCCGAGACGAGGAGGCCACCGCAGTTGCCGTCTGCGAGCTGCTGACCATCGCCGAGGCCGGTGACCTGTTCGGCACCGTCGCCACGGTCGACAGCGGCGAGGAGTCGACCCGCGAGTGTGTCTGGGTGGGCCGCGACGGCGCGATGCACCAGCTCCACCTGCAGGTCTACACCGGACGGTCGTTCTATTCGCCGGCGCGCTGGGGAGGCACCGGCGAACCGGTGACCGGGCTCGGCGACGAGGCGTTCCTGATCCGCAGCAGCCCGCTCGGGGTCACCGCCGGCACCCGCGACGGTGAGCACGTCGTCTTCCTCAACTACCAGATCCTGCTCAGCGCGAACGCCAAGCCGGCGCAGCGGGCCGACAATGTGACGCGACTACTGCGTACCGCTGTCGACCGGCTCTGAGACCAACCACCCGATCGGAGCGAACGCCATGTCAACCGTCCGGTATCGCTGGCCCCGCCTTCGCTGGCCTCGTCTCACCGTCGCGGCGCTGCTCACCGCGACCCTGCTCGTCTCGACCGGGCTCACCCCGGACACGTCGCCGGCCGCCGCCGCGCCAGCTGGCAAGGAAGACATCGCGGACTCCCACGTGGTGGTCCTGGCCTTTGACGACAAAGAACTCGACGACAAGGACAAAGAAGCGACCAAGGAAAAGATCGACAAAGCTGTCGCCAGCCTGCTCGCCGAGTATCCCGGAAAGCTGACCCACACCTACTACCACGCGCTGCCCGGCTTCGCCGTGCACATGTCGAAGCAGATCGCCGAGGCGCTGGCCAAGAACCCCCTGGTGGCTTACATCGCGCCGCAGATGGAGATCGAATGGCTCGGCGGCGAGCAGCGCCCCCCGTCGTGGGGGCTGGACGTCATCGACCAGCGCCGGGACTTCGACGGCATCTACCGGTGGGACTCCGACGGCACCGGCGTCAACGCGTACGTCGTCGACAGCGGGATCCGGACGACCCACGAAGACTTCGGCGGACGCGTGGTCAGCACGGTCACCTTCGGCCAGAGCGACGTGGGGCCGGGCGGCTCGCACGACTGCCACGGGCATGGCACGCCGATGGCCGGGACCATCGGGGGCCGGCTGCACGGGGTGGCCAAGAACGTCCGGCTGCACTCGATCCGGCTGGGCTGCACCACGGCGACCACCGCCGACATGATCGCCATCATGGACT
Source organism: Micromonospora endolithica (assembly GCF_003626595.1). Taxonomy (GTDB): domain Bacteria; phylum Actinomycetota; class Actinomycetes; order Mycobacteriales; family Micromonosporaceae; genus Micromonospora; species Micromonospora endolithica. The sequence continues at coordinate 59,110 of NZ_RBAK01000012.1, forward strand.
GGCTGCACGTCAATGCGGTCCGCCCGGCGGTGGTCAACCTGAGCTGGCGGGTGCCGGGGATACACCCGCCACTTGACGCCGCGGTGACTCGGGTGGTCGACCGGGGGATCACCGTGGTCGCGGCGGCCGGCAACAGCGACCATGACGCCTGCCGATTCTCCCCCGGCCGGGTGCCGGCGGTGATCACGGTCGGTTCGATACATGCGCTCAAGGACCGGATCCGGGGCACCGCCTGGGGCCCTTGTGTCGACCTTTTCGCGCCCGGCGAGCAGGTGACGACCACGACCAACGACAGTGACACCGCGACGACCAACTTCGGCAACGGTACGTCGATCGCCGCCGCACACGTCACCGGCGCGGTCGCCCGCTACCTGGACCGCTTCCCGGACGCCTCGCCCGAGTTGGTGGCGACCACCCTGATCAACGAGGCAAGCAGGGACCGGATCACCGACATCGCGGGCTCGCCGAACCGGGTGCTCTACCTGGACCGCAACGGCCCGGGCAACGACGGCTTCGGGCGTACCGGATCCGATGTCGACGGCGACGGTCGCGACGACATCGTCACCTTCACCCGGGGTGCCGCCGCCGACGTGTGGGTGGCGCTGTCCACCGGATCCGGGTTCACCGCCGGCGCCAAATGGCACGAGTATTTCAGCGCCGGTGAGGAGATCCCGCTGCTCGGCGACGTCGACGGCGACGGCCGCGACGACCTGATCACGTTCACCCGGGGTGCCTCCGCCCACGTGTACGTGGCGCTGTCGACCGGCACGTCGTTCGGGCCGTCGCAGCTCTGGCACAGCCGCTTCGCGGTGGGCAACGAAACCCCGGTGGTCGGTGACTTCAACGGCGACGGCCGCGACGACATCGCCACCGTCACCCGGGGCATCCGGGTCCACCCGTCGACCAACCGTACGGTCTTCGTCGCACTCTCCAACGGCAGCCAGTTCGTCGGCACCGGAGTCAGCTGGACCAGCGGCTTCCCCGGCGCAGACGCGATACCGCTGGTCGGTGACTTCGACTGCGACGGGCGCGACGACCTGGTGGCGGTCGACCGGGTCGGTGCAGGCATGCTGCGGGTCTCCGCCTCCCAGGGCGACCGGTTCGCGCCGGCGACGTACTGGGGTCACCCGCTCGCCCTCGGCACAGACGTACCGGCGGTGGGCGACGTCAACGGCGACGGCTGCGCCGACCTGGTCGGATTCGCCAGAGGAGAGCGCCGGTCGGTGGTGGTCGCACTGTCGATGGTCCATTCCTGGTCATTGCGCCAGTTCGGTACGGCAACCGTCTGGCATCATGACTTCGCCGGCGCCGTGCAGGTGCCTGGCATCGGTGACTTCACCGGCGACGGTCGCGACGACGTGATCGCCTTCACCCGGGGCTCCGCAGCGGACGTCTACGTCGCCCCGGCGACGACCGGATCGTCGTTCTCCACCGACGTACGCAGGTGGAGCGACTGGTTCTCCTACGGCACCGAGATCCCGATGCCGGCTGCCCTCTGGTGAGCCGTAGCGGCCGGTGGTGCTGTCGTGCGGGGCCGAGCCCACCGGTCGCGGGTGCGGACCGGGCTGCTGGAGCGCCGGTGCGTCATCCGGTCGGAGAACAGCCGGTGGTGGCGGATCGGCGCCAGGTCGAGCCGGCCGTGCGGGTAGGCGGCGTCGGTGCCGCGGCGTCGACCGGCGGCGTGCCGTCCAGGGTGGCCTGGCAAGAATCCGCAGGTCAGGCAGCCTGCGGACACAAGCGGAGCGTCGTCTTAGGAGCCTCCATGTGACTCCGGTTGATCTTGATGGGCAGGGTCGAGCGGCCGGCGGGACCAGGGTCGCGTCGGCGGGGAGCAGTTTGATTCAGGCTGCGGCGCGGACCGCCGGTGCCGGTCGGATAAGGTCTTTCGCGGCGACGGCGCGTTGGCCGGGCAGATTCACGGTCTGCTGCCGGGCAGCGGCGACCATCGCCTCGGCGACCTGTACGGCGTTCTTGACGTGCCCGCGGCGGAGCAGCGCGGTGATCCGGTCGACGCCGGCGTGCCGGATCGCCGCCGGCGTCTGCCAGCACGCCAGCACCATCATCGGGCCTTTGCGGGGCCCCGCGGGCACGGTAACCCCAGCCTGCCGCCGTCGCCGGCCGGCGCCTCGGACACGATGTGCGAGCCCGAGAGCCCTCGGTGAGCTGGTTGTGATCGCCTCAGAATCGTCCGGTGGAGGGCTTCGGCGCGGGGGTCTTCGTTCGGGTGCTCACGCCGATGGCGGCGAGCGCGCAGCAGGTCGCCACGGCGACGAGCAGGGGTACGTAGCCGCCGACGGTGTGCAGGAGCGCGGCGGCGGCGAGGGGTGCGGTGGCTTTGGCGACGGTGACGGGGGCGGCGAGGCGTCCGGCGACGGTGGCGTAGGCGGTGGTGCCGTACCGGTCGGCGAGCAGGGCAGGGGTGGCGAGGCTGGTGATCCCGAAGCCGAGTCCGAAACCGACGATGGTGATGACGGCTCCGGTGGGGGTGCCGGCGAGCAGGGGCATGGCGAGCACGGCCGCGGCCTGGAGGGCGAAGACGGCGGCAACGACGGTGGTGACCGGCAGTCGTCTACGGGCGGCGGTGAGGACGAGCCTGCCGGTGACGGACAGGGCACCGAGCAGGCCGGCGGCGGTGGCGGCGAAGGTGGTGGGGTGCCCGCGGCTGAGCAGGTAGCCGATGAGGTGCACGGTCATGGTGCTGGTGGCGACGCCGTGAGCGGTGAAGGTCGCGGCGAGGATCCAGAAGCGGGCGTCGTGCATAGCAGCCTGGGCGACCGCACGCCGCTGGGCGTGCTCGGGCCGTGTCAGGCCGGCCGGTGCCGTCGCTGCCGGTCGGGGCCGGCGGATGGCCAGCGCGTGCAGCGGGACGGTCACCGCACCGTGGAGGACGGCGAGGGCGAGCAGGGCGCCGCGCCAGCCGAGGTGCGCGGTCAGCAGGCCGGTCAGCGGCATGAAGATGGTGCTGGCGAACCCGGCCACGATCGTGACCGCAAGGAGGGCGGTGGCGCGTCGGTCGGGGGTGAACCAGGAGACGATGACGGCGAAGGCGGGTTCGTAGAGCACCATGGCGCCGCAGGCGCCGATGCCGATCATGACGGCGTAGAGCTGGCTGATGGTGTGGACCTGGGACCAGGCGATCAGCAGCGCGGTGGCGGTGATCGAGCCGGCGGTCATGAGCGCGCGACCGCCGTGGTGGTCGAGCCACCGGCCGACCGGGATGGCCATGAGGGCGCCGGTGAGAACCGAGGCGGTGAGCGCACCGGTGACGGCGGTGGTGGACGCGCCGATGCTGGCGGCCATCGGGTTCAGCAGGACGGCGTAGGCGTAGTAGAGGGTGCCGTAGCCGATGGTGGAGGTGACGGCGAGGGCGGCGACGATGCGCCAGCCGTGGGCGTGGTGCCCGCCGACGGTGAGGTCGGCGGGCACCGTCGTGGTCGTGGGCATCAGCTGCCGCAGCAGCCGCCGGTCTGCGCGCCGGCGGCTGCTGCGTCGAGCGTGACCAGGTTCAGCGGCGCGGCGAGCAATCCGCCGGAGATGCCGGTGGCCAGCCCGCGTCCCACCGGTTCGGTGGCCGGCGTGGATCCGCAGCAGTTGTCGCCGGTGGCGGAGTCGTCGGGGTTGCTGTTGCACACCCCGGTCTCCGGTAGGTCGAGCTGGACGTCACGGGCGGCGGTCCAGTCTCCGGCGAGGGCGGCGACCACGGAGCGGACCTGCTCGTAGCCGGTGGCCATGAGGAACGTCGGGGCGCGGCCGTAGCTCTTCATGCCGACGGCGTAGTAGCCGGGCTCGGGGTGGGCGAGTTCGTCGACGCCGTGCGGGGGGACGGTGCCGCAGGAGTGCTCATTGGGGTCGATGAGCGGGGCGAGGGCGCGGGTGGCGCCCATGACCGGGTCGAGGTCCAGGCGCAGCTCGGCGGCGATCCAGTGGTCGGGGCGGAAGCCGGTGGCGGCGACGATCCGGTCCACGGTGACGCTCTCTTCGCTGCCGTCGCGGTGGCGCACGACGACGGCAACGCGCCCGTCGGTGGGGGTGATGGCGTGGACGGAGAAGCCGGTGAGCAGCCGGATCCGGCCGGCGTCGACATGGGTCCGCAGCCGGGAGCCCAGCGCTCCGCGGGCGGGGAGGGCGTCGGCGTCCCCGCCGCCGTAGGTGCGCGCGGGTGAGGTGGTGCGGATGGCCCAGGTCACCTCGGTACCCGGTACCTGGGTGGCGAGGTCGGCCAGGGAGAGCAGGGTGTTGGCGGCGGAGTGGCCGGCGCCGACGACGAGGGTGTGGCGACCGGCGAAGCGGTCGCGGTCGGCGCCGAGCACGTCGGGCAGGGCATGCTCGAGGTACGCGGCGGCGTCGGTCTCGCCGCGGGCGGGCAGGCCGGAGGCGCCGAGGACGTTGGGGGTGCGCCAGGTACCGGAGGCGTCGATGACCGCGCGGGCGAGCACCTCCTGGCCGTCGGTGAGGCGGACGAGGAACGGCGTGGTATCGCGGCCGGCGGTGCGCAGCCGGTCCAGGCCGAGCCGGCTGATCGCCTCGACCCGGGCGCCGTAGCGCAGGTGCGGCTTGAGCTGCGGCAGCTCGGCGAGCGGCTGGAGGTAGTCGGCGGCCAGTTCGGCGCCGGTGGGCAGGGCGTCGAGGTCGGGGGCGACCCAACCGGCGGCGTCGAGCAGCCGCCGGGCGGCGGAGTCGATGTCGTACCGCCACGGGGAGAACACCCGCACGTGTCCCCACTGGCGCACCGCCGCGCCGGCGGTGTCACCGGCTTCGAGGACGAGGAACGGTAGGCCGCGCTCGTGCAGATGGGCGGCGGCAGCCAAGCCGACCGGCCCGGCGCCGATCACCACGACCGGAAGCGTGTCCAGGGCGTTCATCAGGCAACTCCTCTGCGTTGACAACTGTCGAATCAGATAGGTGTGCGGGCCCGGGTGTCCGGGGCCAGGCACGGTCAGGCGATGGCGGGGCTGCGGCGCTCGATCAGGATCACGTCGCGCCAGCGGCCGTGGTGGCGGCCGAGGCGTTCGCGGACGCCGACGACCCGGGAGCCGGCCCGCCCGTGCAGAGCCAGGCTGGCTTGATTTGCGGGGAAAACGCCGGACTGGATGGTCCAGATCCCGGCGGCCTCGGTGGACGCGACGAGCGCGTCGAGCAGCAACCGGCCGGCGCCGCGGCCCTGGGCGGCGGGGTGCACGTAGACGGAGTGCTCGACCACCCCGGCGTAGACCGCCCGGGTGGAGGTCGGCGACGCCGCGACCCAACCCACGACCACGCCATCGGTGGCAGCCATCACGCTCCTGCACCCCGCCCCAACTCTGTCTCGATGTCCGTCAAATCAGAGAGTTGCACGGTGATTAGAAGGATGTCAACCTAGAGGTATGTCTAAGCAGTCGGCGCCGCTCGTCGCCATCGATCTGAACGCGGCGACCTCCTGCTGCGCGCCATTGGCCCAGCGGCGGGTGCCCGCGCAGGCGGCCGGGGCTCTCGCGGCGGCGTTCAAGGCGCTCGGCGACCCGGTGCGCCTGCAGTTGATGTCGATGATCGCCTCCGCCGAGGGCGGGGAGGCCTGTGTCTGCGACCTCACGCCGGCATTCGACCTGACCGGCCCGACGATCTCCCATCACCTCAGGACGCTGCGGGAGGCGGGCCTGGTCGACGCCGAGCGGCGCGGCACCTGGGTCTACTACCGCGCGCGGCCCGGCGTCCTGCGCCAGTTGGCGTCCCTGCTCGCGGTCGAACCCGCCGACTCGTAGCAACGCGCCCGCCTTCAAGGGCGGGCCCGGGCGGGGAAGGTCGAACACGCGCCGGACCGCCGACGCCGAGCGCAAGCGACCCCGGACGGCCGCGTCTCAGGACCGTTCTTTGCCAGTACCGATTGCCTCAGCTATGGTTGAGTCAATGAATGCTGAGCGTGATTCTCTGGCTGGGCGGGCGCGGATCCACGCCGCGCTCGGCGACCCGGCGCGGCTGGCGATCGTGGACGCGCTCACCCTCGGCGACGCGTCCCCCGGCGAGATCGCCCACACCCTCGACCTGCCCACCAACCTCGTCGCCCACCATGTCAAGGTCCTCACCGAAGCCGGTCTGGTGGTCAAGGGCCGCTCCGAGGGCGACAAGCGCCGCACCTACCTGCGGCTGCGGCCGGAGGCCCTCGCCGCGCTGACCCCACCGCCGCTGACCGGCGTCGGCCGGGTGGTGTTCGTCTGCACCCGCAACTCCGCCCGCTCCCAGCTCGCCGCCGCGCTCTGGCAGGACCGCACCCACACCCCGACCGCGTCCGCCGGCACGCACCCGGCCGCCCGGGTGCATCCCCGCGCGGTGGCTGTCGCCGGCCGGCACGGGCTGCGCCTGGACCCCACCGCCACCGCCCACGTCACCGACGTCGTCCGCGACGACGACCTGCTCATCGCCGTGTGCGACAACGCCCACGAAGACCTCACCGGGCCCGTCCGCCCCCGCCTGCACTGGTCGGTGCCCGACCCGGTCCGCGTCGACACCGACGAGGCGTTCGAGGCCGCGTTCGCCGACCTCGCCGCCCGCGTCGACCGGATCGCCCCCGCCATCACCCCCGCCGTCCGTTCGGGAGACCGCCATGACTGACACCAGCCCCCACCGCTTCGACGAGGTCTCCATCGACCAGCAGGTCGCCCTGCGCACCGCCGCGACCCGGCTCGCCGAGGAGTTCACCAGCGTCTACGGCCCGGAGACCATCGAGCGGTTCCTGCTCTCCAGCTACGACCAGTTCGCCACCGCCAGCACCATCCCCCACTACCTGCCGCTGCTCGCCGAACGCTTCGCCCGCCAGCGCCTGCAGGCCCTCGCCCGGGTCGAGGGCCACCACCGCGACGGCCGCCCCGTGGTGCTGTTCCTGTGCACCCACAACGCCGGCCGCTCCCAGATGGCCCTCGGGTTCTTCACCCACCTCGCCGGCGACCGAGCGGTCGCCTGGTCCGGCGGCAGCGAACCGGGCATCACGCTCAACCCCGCCGCGATCGCCGCCATGGCCGAACGCGGCATCGACATCAGCGAAGAGTTCCCCAAGCCCTGGACCGACGAGGTGGTCCGCGCCGCCGACGTCGTGGTCACCATGGGCTGCGGCGACGCCTGCCCGGTCTTCCCCGGCACCCGCTACGAGAACTGGGACCTCGACGACCCGGCGGGCCTCACCGTGGCCGACGTGCGACCCATCCGCGACGAGGTTGAGCGCCGTGTCCGCCGCCTCCTCGACGACCTGCACGTTCCCGCCAACCGATAGAACCCCCGGCCGACACCGGTCCGGGACGTCACCGCACATGGGAGAGAACGAACTGATGACCAACGCACTCTGGCGGCGCCTGCTGGCCGAGTTCACCGGCACCGCCCTGCTGGTCACCGCCGTGGTCGGCTCCGGCATCATGGCCACCACCCTCTCCCCGGACGACGTCGGCCTGCAGCTGCTGGAGAACTCGATCGCCACCGCGTTCGCCCTCGGCACGCTGATCCTGATCTTCGGGCCGGTCTCCGGCGCGCACTTCAACCCCGTCGTCTCCGCCGCCGACTGGTTCCTCGGCCGCCGCACCGGCACCGGCCTCACCGCCCGCGACCTGGGCGGCTACGTCGTGGCGCAGGTGCTCGGCGCGATCGCCGGATCGGTGCTGGCGAACCTGATGTTCGACCTCGCCGCCGTCGACTTCTCCGGCAAGGACCGCGCCGCCGGGCACCTGTGGCTCGGCGAGGTCGTCGCCACCGCCGGCCTGATCATGCTGATCTTCGCCCTCGCCCGCTCCGGCCGTGCCCCGGTCGCCCCCGCGGCCGTCGGCGCCTACATCGGCGCCGCCTACTGGTTCACCTCGTCCACCTCGTTCGCCAACCCCGCCGTCACCGTCGGCCGGGCGTTCACCGACACCTTCGCCGGCATCGCCCCCACCTCCGTACCCGGCTTCGTCGTCGCGCAGTTGGTGGGCCTCGCCGTGGGCATCGGTCTCCTGGCTGCGCTCTACCCCGACGCCGGGCAGGCCGCCGACCAGGTGGTCGTCCCCGCCGAAAGCGACCCGGCGCTCGACCACCGCGCATGACAGTCAAGCCGGAGCACGGTGGAGCGCGCAGGCCGCACCGGGGCCTGGTCAACCCCGCGCATCCCGCCGACCGGTACCGCCAGCTCGACCGCGACAGCAACCCCGACCCACACCTGCCCGCGATTCCCGACGAGGCGCCGGTGAACCGGCCCTGCAACCCGCACTGCCAGAAAGGCACCTGATGTCCCACAAGCCCAGCGTCCTGTTCGTCTGCGTCCACAACGCCGGCCGCTCCCAGATGGCCGCCGGCTGGCTGCGCCACCTCGCCGGCGACACCGTCGAGGTCCGCTCCGCCGGCAGCGCACCCGCCGAGACCGTCAACCCGGCCGCCGTCGAGGCCATGACCGAGGTCGGCATCGACATCACCGACCAGACCCCCAAACTCCTCGAGTACGCCACCGCGGAGTCCTCGGACGTGATCGTCACCATGGGCTGCGGCGACGCCTGCCCCGTCTTCCCCGGCAAGCGCTACGAGGACTGGAAGCTCGACGACCCGGCCGGCAAGGGCGTCGAGTCGGTCCGCCCGATCCGCGACGACATCCGCGCCCGGGTGGAGAAGCTCCTCGCCGAGCTTCACCCCACCGCCTGACATCCCCTTGTTCGCCGCCCTCCGGGCCACCCCGACCGGCGGGCGGCTCACCCTGAGCAGGAGTCCTTCCATGTCCGACCGCCGCCCGCTGATCATCATCGGTTCCGGGCCCGCCGGTTACACCGCCGCCGTCTACGCCGCCCGCGCCAACCTCGCACCCCTGGTCATCGAGGGCAGCCAGTCCGGCGGGGCGCTGATGACCACCACCGAGGTGGAGAACTTCCCCGGCTTCCCCGACGGCATCACCGGCCCCGAGCTGATGGACAACCTCCGCAAGCAGGCCGACCGGTTCGGTGCCCAGTTCGTCACCGACGACGTCACCCGTGTCGAGCTCACCGGTGACGTCAAGACGGTGTGGGTCGGCGAGCAGGCGTACCCGGCGCGGGCGGTCATCCTCGCCACCGGCTCCGCCTGGCGGCCTCTCGGCGTCCCCGGCGAGACCGAGCTGCTCGGCCACGGCGTCTCCGCCTGCGCCACCTGCGACGGGTTCTTCTTCCGCGACCAGGACATCGCCGTGGTCGGCGGCGGCGACACCGCCATGGAAGAAGCCACCTTCCTCACCCGCTTCGCCCGCAGCGTCACCATCATCCACCGCCGCGACACCTTCCGAGCCAGCCGCATCATGGCCGACCGAGCGCTGAGCAACGACAAGATTCGGGTGGCGTGGAACAGCGTCGTCGAGGAGATCCTCGGTCACGACGGCGCCGTCACCGGAGCGCGGCTGCGGGACGTCCACACCGGCCAGACCCGCGACCTGGACGTCACCGGCGTGTTCGTCGCCATCGGCCACGACCCCCGCAGCGACCTGTTCCGCGGCCAGGTCACCCTCGACGACGACGGCTACGTCACCGTCGACGCCCCGGGCACCCGCACCAACCTGCCCGGCGTGTTCGCCGCCGGTGACCTCGTCGACCACACCTACCGGCAAGCCATCACCGCCGCCGGCACCGGCTGCGCCGCCGCCCTCGACGCCGAGCGCTACCTCGCCTCCCTGGCCTGACCAGCATCGCCCGAGGCTCGGTCAACGCGGCTGGGCCTCGGGCCTACGGTGCTTCGCGCAGGCGGGAGGCGATGTCGGCGACCGTCGCCTTCGCTGTCCGGCCGGCACCCACCAGCGTGGCCGACGCCGCCCCGGTCCAATCGCCGTAGCCGAGCAGGTAGAGGCGGTCCTCGTCCACCGACCGGGTGCCCTCGACCGCCACCTCCCCCTGCCGCCATCCAGGCAGCAGCGGCGCGAGGTGAGTGAGGTTGGGCCGGAACCCCGTACACCAGATCACGACGTCGCAGGTCTGCTCGGCGCCATCGGCCCACCGCACACCGCGCTCGGTCATCCCGGCGAACATCGACCGGGAGTGCAGGACGCCGCGGTCGCGCGCGTCGCGGACGCCGGGCACCATCACGATGTCGCCCAGGTCGCTGACACTCTCGCCGGCCCCACCGGCGGCCTTGCGGGTGGCCACACCGAACAGCACCCGACCGTCGACGTCGTCCGGCATGAACCGCGCCGGACGGAGGGTGACCCAGGTGGCCTCGGCGATCCGGGACACCTCCGCCAGGATCTGCGCCGCCGAGTTGCCCCCGCCGACGACCAGGACCCGCTGCCCCCGGAACTCCTCGGGCGAGGCGTAGTCCACCGTGTGCAGCTGCCGCCCGGCAAACTCTTCACGGCCCGGAAGGTCGGGCACGTACGGGCGTTCCCACGTACCGGTCGCGGAGATGACGTACCGGGCCGACCAGGTCCCAGCGCCGGTCTGCACCGCCAGGCGATCCCCGGCTCGCCGCACCTCCCGGACCCGGACCGGTCGGTGCACCGGAAGGTCGTAGCGCCGCTCGTACGCCTCTAGGTAGTCCACGACGTGCCCGGCGGTCGGGAACTCCTCGCCGGCCTGCCGCGGCATCCCCCACCCCGGCAGCGGGCTGTACTCCGCCGGGGAGAACAGCCGCAACGACTCCCAGCCATGCCGCCACGCGCCACCCGGCTGCGGCTGGGCGTCGAGGATGACGTGATCCAGTCCGGCGCGGCGCAGGTAGTAGCCCGCTGCCAGACCCCCCTGCCCGCCCCCGACGACCACCACATCACACGACCCCGGCACGCACGACACCTCCCTCGATCCGCAGATCATCATGCCGAGACGACAGAAGGGGTGGGTGCCTACCGGAACTCACGGTGATCCTGCCCTCGTTCACCAGCCGATCGATGGGGTCTGCTGTAACGATGCAAGACGTGCCAACAGTGAAGACCGAGACACCTGCCATCTCGCCCCTCGCCGGCGAGCCGATCGACCGCGCCGATGCCGAACGGCTCGCGGGAGTACTCAAGGCGTTCGCCGACCCGGCCCGGCTGCGACTGCTCAGCCTGATCCAGTCCGCCCCGCAAGGGGAAGCCTCCGTCAGCGACCTCACCGCGCCCCTCGGACTCTCCCAACCGACCGTCAGCCACCACCTACGGATCCTCACCGAGGCCGGCCTGCTCGAACGCGACAAGCGGGGCGTCTGGGCCTACTACCGCCTCGTGCCGTCCGCCATCGCCACGATCGCCGACCTGCTGACCCCGCCCCGCAAGCGAGCAACGAAGAAGACCCGCTGACCGACGCCATCGAAGACCGCCGCCGGCACCTCCTGCGAAGGCGATCAACGGCAGAGGGGCTGTCTCGCTAACGGCACCTCTCTTGTCAACCCGCCGGCAGCAGAGAGGTCTCCGTTAGATCCACAGACCCCCCGCCGGAACAGAGGGGTCAAGGTTGAGCCGGCGTTGACACGGCGGCCGTGCGGCGCACGATCAGAATGGTGCGGGTCCGCGGCCTGCCAACGACATCAACACCTGTGTGGCGAGTAGCTTGCGGATGCCGGTGACGGCGACTGTCCCCACCCGATCGTAGGGCAGCTCCAACTGCAGCCCTTCGACTGCGTTGCGAAGGTCTGTCGTGATCTCGTCCGGACGGAACGTGCCGCCCCAGCCGTTGAGCCCGCCGCGCTGGTTGGTACTGAGGGAAGCCATGCCGGAGATGCAGGCGCCGTCGGCCAGGATCAGCCTCGCAGGACCCGAGTAGGTCGTCGTCATAGTCATCAACCCTTCAGGATGTAACGCCGTGCACCCCGGGTCCCGGCTGGCTGACAGTCATCGGAGGTAAGGCGTCGAGTCCGACCATGGTGTACTCCACCTGGCCGCGACCGTACGTTAGGGGTACGGGTCGATGTTTGTGTCTGTCCGGTCCATGAGCCAGAGGCGCGCCTTGGGCGAGCTGACAGTCGGACTTGGCAGACCAGCGCCCGAGGTCCGAATCGATCCACGGGGGAGAACATGGGGCAACGCTGAGCTGGCTCCACACCGAGATGGCCGGCCTCTTGCCGATCAGACGATTTCGCGATGCCGTGGTGAGCGCATGAGACGCCGAACGGCGGCCCGCTGAACCAGTCGGGCCGCCGTTCAGAGAATGTGGATCAGAGCGGGCGGATGTTCTCCGCCTGCGGGCCCTTCTGGCCCTGGGTGATGTCGAACTCCACCTTCTGATTCTCGTCGAGGCTGCGGAAGCCGCTCGCCGAGATCGCGGAGAAGTGGGCGAAGACGTCGGCGCCGCCGTCGTCCGGGCTGATGAAGCCAAAGCCCTTGTCGGCGTTGAACCACTTCACGGTACCTGTAGTCATGTCTGCTCCTTCGCAGGCTGTCGGAGACCGCACTGTGCGGACCCTTACGCCGCCGCGTTGATCACCCGCGTCGAAACGACACGAAAAACGAAAAGCGCCTGGATGGGTTTCAGATGCCCCATCAGGCGCCGGAAAACGTCTACGGAAATCAAAACTGCAACCTGGCTACCGTAGCACATGATCCGTCGTCGACCCCATGGCGATGCGGGGACCCGGCCACTCGCCTGCTTGCCGCGGTCTGCGCGCGGACCAATCCGAGAGCGAGGTCGGCGAGCAGGTAGAAGTCGAGCGTGCGGGCCCGCTCCGAGTCGACGAGGCCAGCAGCGCCTCCGCGCCGGCGAGGTCACCGCGATGGCGGGCGGCGATGACCCGGCGGCGCGCTGGACGACTCACAATCCGCTTCCCTGAGCCCAGGACAGGCCGAGGCCGACCACCCCGTGGTCCCAGCGTCGCGACGGTTGCCCGGCGGCTCTCGCGACGGAACCCCAGCCTCACGCGTTCAGATCGCGGCGGGTGGCAGATCTGCCACCCGGCCGAACGTCTGCACGATGCCGGTCATGTCGAGGACTCGGCGAACCTGCCCAGCGTTGACCAGGGTGAGATCCGCTCCCCGGTCAGCCGCGTGGTGGTGCGCGCCGAACCGGCGACGGCGGCGCGACGTCTATCTCACCCGACCCGGGCCCGTTGTCGCTGACCTGGCAGGGCGGACGGCTCATCACCCGACGACGCCACACGATCAGGCCGGCCAGTCTGCCGCCGTGGCCCACGCTACTGCTTCTCGTTCTGCCGCAGGGCTTCCTCGAGTTGGTCTTCCAGGATGATGATCCGGCAGGCGGCCTCCAGGGCGGTGCCCTGATCCACCATCTCCCGGGCCCGGGCCGCCAGACGCAACTGGTAGCGGGAGTAGCGGCGGTGCCCGCCGGCAGAGCGGTGCGGGTTGATCAGTTTGGCGTCGTCCAGGCGACGCAGGAAGTCCTGCGTGGCGCCGAGTATCTCCGCGGCCTGACCGATGGTGTAGGCCGGAGTGTTCTCGTCGCCGAACATGTCATCGGGGTTTCGCCCCATGTCACCTCCACGTCGAGGGCCCCGGCGCGTAAGCACCGGGGCCCAGGGTTATGGGTCAGAACACCATCCACCGACAGGAACGTCGGCATGTCGTATTCGCACCAGCCGTTGAAGGTTGCGGGTGCGAGGATCGCATATGCGTGACCGGAGACCACCTCTCGTTCGATGGAAACTGCGGTGTCCGCCCAGCCTGGAATGACGGCTGCTGGCGGGCGATCCAACGGTGTACGGCCCTCCCTTTCCTCTGCGTCTTCTTACCCTTGCGGTCGTACGGTCCGTCGGCGCCGGAGCCCACGCGACTTCATGGCCCCGACACATGCGGCGAACATCAGCTGGGGCCCTGAGCAAGCCTTGGCTCCACCTGCGTGCCCCGTCGCGCAATCACACGTTGGGGCTGACGTGCTCCTAGTGCCGTTCTGGCGAAACGAATTCCGCTTCTCACCGTCCGTCGTGATCTCACGGCCGGACGGCCCGTCTGCGTCTTGACGGATCTTCTCTCTCTGACTCGAAGAAGAGTATTCCACGCCGCCGAGGATGTCTAGTCGTTCCGACCTAGATTCTCTGGTCGGCCGCCGTCAGGGTCAACAGCGTGCCCCAGCAGGCACGGCGAGGGCCGACAGCGACCCGATACCGGCACCACCTGCCGGCCGATGAACGCCGCTGCACGGCCCTCGCCTGGCGCACCGGAGGTCACATACGCCACCCTCGCGGAGCGGCTACCCGGACTGGTTCTTCCCCGCCGACCGATCACGGTTGGTCTCGGCGCTCCGGGACGACACCTGGGGGGTCCGCGGTGGGGCCGGCCCCGGGCCGGTGGCTGACGATCCCCGCGCCGGCTCCGGAGCAGCGTGCACCAACCCGCCGCTCTGCCGGGCTCCTCAGCGCTCTTGGCGAGAAGGCCATCGTCTTCCCCCCATCGAAACCTCATGACCGGGATCGCCGAACCGCCGGCCGGACACCCGGCTCAGCGAACCTCGTCGGCGAGGCGACGGTGCAGGCTGGCCAGGGACTTGGCGATCAGCCGGGAGACGTGCATCTGGGAGAGGCCGACCTGTTCGGCGATCTGGGCCTGGGTCAGGTTGCCGTAGAAGCGCATCACCAGGATCTTGCGTTCACGGTCGGGAAGGGTGGCCATCGCGGGGGTGAGGGAGACCCGAAGGTCGACCAGTTCGTAGTCGTCCTCGTCGGCCCCGAGGGTGTCGCCGAGCTCGCTCGTGGAATCGAGGCCGAGCGGGGTGGACAACGAGATGGTCCGGTACGCGCGGGCACCCTCCATGCCTTCCAGGACGTCCTCCTCGGTGACACCCAGATACGCGGCGATGTCAGCGACCCTGGGAGAACGTCCCAGGGCGTGGGTCAGGGTGCTGTTCGCCGTGCTGATCGCCAGTCGAAGTTCCTGGAGGCGACGGGGCACCCGGACCACCCAGGTGCGGTCCCGGAAGTAACGCTTGAGCTCCCCGATGATGGTCGGAATGGCGTACGCCGTGAAGGGGACGCCCCGGGCAGGGTCGAAGTGGTCGACCGCCTTGACCAGGCCGACCATCGCGGTCTGGGTCAGGTCGTCGGCCTGCTCGCCGCGGCCGGCGTAGCGCTTGGCCAGGTGGTTGGCCAACGACAGCCATGCCTCGACCGCCCGTTCCCGCAGCGCCACCCGGCAGGGATCGCCGATCGGCATCGCGGCCAGCTGCCGCAGCAGGTCGTCGCCGTCGGCCGCACCGTGGCGGCTCCGCTTCGCCGGCCGATCGCCGCCGACCGTCACGGGTGTCACGACGCGCGTCATGACGGGGTGCCTCTCACTGAGGTGAGCAGTTGCTGGTCGGCACTCCGGGCCGGCGCCTCGTCGGCCGGTTCGACCGACGAGGCGGCCGGCGGCGGTGCGGCCGGGTCGGCATGCCGCCCGGTCTGCTCTGCCGCCCGCTCGTCCTGGGCTCGCTCGTCGTCGGTGGAGGTGGTGCCGGGAGGCGTTCGATCGGGGGTGGGTTCACCGCCGGGGTGGTGGACCAGGTAGCGAACGGCGGTGTTGAGTACGGCGAGCAGCGGAACGGCGACCAGGCCGCCGACGATGCCCGCGACGACGACGCCGGTGGCGATCGCGAGGATCACGGCGAGCGGGTGCAGCGCCACCGCCCGGCCCATGATCAGCGGCTGGAGGAGGTGTCCCTCGACCTGTTGGACGGCGATGACGACGCCGAGGATGATCAGCGCGCTGAGCGGCCCCTGGGTGACCAGCGCGACGAGGACGGCGACCACGCCGGTGACGGTGGCGCCGACGACCGGAATGAAGGCGCCGAGGAAGACCAGCGCGGCCAGCGGAAGTGCGAGGGGTACGCCCAGCACCGCCAGGCCGATGCCGATGCCGACGGCGTCGACCAGGGCCACCAGGACGGTGGCGCGCACGTAGGACACCAGGGTGTGCCAGGAGTAGTGCCCGGCCCGAGCGGCCGGGACCCGCGCCGGGCGAGGAAGCAGGCGGCAGATGAAGGCCCAGATCTGGCCGCCGTCGCGGAGGTAGAAGAACAGGGTGAACAGGACGAGGAAGAACCCGGCCGCGAGCTCGCCGAGGGTGGCCGCGGTGCTCAGCGCGCCGGAGGTGAGGGCCGCCTGATTGTCGGTGATCGACGCCTGGAGGCGGTCGACGGCATTGTCGAGTTGCGTCTGGGACAGGTGCAGGGGCCCCTGCGCCAACCACCTCTGGACCTGGTCGACCCCTTCGCCGACCTGGATGCTGAGATCGTCCAGTTGGGAGATGAAGGTCCGGACGATCAGCGTCAGGCCACCGAAGACGACCGTCAGCCCGGTGACGAGGACCAGGACGGCGGCCAGGGAACGGTTCACGCCCCGTCGGCGCAGGGCCGCGGCCAGCGGCTCGAAGAGGGCCGCCAGGAGCAGGGCGACCGCGACCGGGATCACCACCACCCGCAGCAGTTCGACGACCCGCACGAGCAGGTACGCCGCCGCGACGAACAGGATGATCCGCCACGCCCACGCGCCCGCCGTGCGTACCCCTGAGGGGAGCCCGTCATCGACGGCGGGTGTCCGCTCCTCGGCCGGGACCGGCTCGGTCGTGCCGCCGGTCGGCGGACCGCCGGTGAACGCCGGCGGCTGCCATCCCGGGGCGAGACGACTTCGTGCTCGCCGCCGGGCGACGTCGACCCAGGTGGCACCGGGTTCCGGGACGGGGGAAGATGTTCCTGCCATCGAAGTTCCTCAATCTAAGTACGCAGACCCGGTGCGTTTGCGCAGCGGGGCGGGGCGGGGAGAGCGACCGGAGTCGGGTGTCGCCGAAGGTGGGGTCAGTCGATTCCGCCGAGGGCAGGCGGATCCTCCGGTCGTGCGGTGCCGTGCGGCATCCAGTAGCCGGACGGCGGCAGGTCGCCGCGCACCGTCACCAAGTTCCCCACGCTCGTCATCTCCAGCAGCCGCCGGGTGTGGCGCCTGGGACGGCACACGACCAGGGCCGTGTCGGCCGCGAGGGCGACGTGCACCCGGGCGAGGAAGTTGAGCAGCGTCGAAGAGGCGAAGGTGACGTCGGCCAGATCCACGACGACCTCGGACGGCGCCACGGCGGACAGCCGGTCGGCCACGCCCGACAGTGCCGGGTCGGCGTCCATGTCGATCTCACCCGCCAGGCACACCATGGCGGCGGGACGTCGCGGGGCGGTCAGCACGGTGATGACGAAATGGTCACCGGACACCTGGACCATCAGCCTCACCTCGGCATGAGTCACCTGATGCCGGGGGCTTGGGCAACGACCGCGAAAGGACGCAGCTCGATACTACGGCCGCATGACCCGATGCGCGAACGCTCGGATCATCGAGGCAGCTGAGGTCCCCATGCGTTGGCGTCGATTCAGGGCTAGGCTCACCGAAACACTCCGCGAGTTCTGCTGCCCTAGCCCTCCGGCGGCACCGCACCTGGAAGGTGCCGCTGTGCTCGATCCAGATTTCGTGACCTCCTGCCCACTGTCACCGCCCAACCTGGACGCACCAGCCAACCGCGCCGTCGGTGCAAGCGGTGGATGATCGCGTCTCGTACCTCAGGAACCTCATCCTGCGGCGGGCCCCCGGGCCCGACGGCAGGGACGACCTGCTGCGGCGGGTGTGCGATGTCGCCGCGCGGGAACTGTCGGCGTCCGGGGCCGGGATCAGCGTGATGACGGAGGACGGGATCCGGGCGGTGACCGCCGCGTCCGACCCTGCCAGCGAACGCCTTGAGGAGTTGCAGTCCATGTTCGGTGAGGGGCCCTGCGTGGACGCCTACACCAGCCGCCGTCCGGTGTTGATCTCCGATCTCGGGGACCTCATGGCCAAGGAGGGCGGTCGCTGGCCGTTCTACGCTCCCGCCGCCCACGCCGACGGTCTCCGCGCGGTGTTCGCGTTCCCGCTGCAGATCGGCGCCGCCCATCTCGGCGTACTGGATGTGTTCCGGGACCGCGCGGGGCGGTTGACCGCCACGGAGTTCGCCGACGCCCTCACCTTCGCCGACGTCACGGTGACCGCCCTGCTCGATCGGCAGGAACAGGCGGAGAGCAGCGGCATCGTGGACATCGACGACGACGCGGCCGAGTACCGGGCGGAGTTGTTCCAAGCTCAGGGCATGGTCATGGTGCAGCTCGGGATCCCCCTCGGTCAGGCGATGGCGCGGATCCGTGCCCACGCCTACGCGGAGAACCGCCGCCTCAGCGACGTGACCCGAGACATCGTCGCGCGCCGGCTGCGGCTCGACCGTGACGGGCCGCAGCCCGGAGGATCCCCATGACCGCGCACAGTCGGACAAGCCGGGAGGCAAGCATGACCATCGTCTCAGCCGAACGGATGGCGACGATCTTCGTCGAGGTCGCCGACACCCTGGTGGACGACTTCGACCTGATGGACTTCCTGCACATGCTCACCGATCGGGCGGCCGACCTGGTCAGCGCGGCGGCGGTGGGGCTCGTCCTCGCCGGCCGGGACGGCCGGCTGGAGTTCATGGCGGGCTCGAACGAGGACGTCAAACTCGTGGAACTGTTCCAGCTGCAGACACACGAGGGTCCCTGCCAGGAAGCCTTCCGAACCGGTGTGCCCGTCATCAACGTCGATCTGACCGAGGCGAGCGACCGGTGGCCCCGGTTCGCGCCCCGGGCCACCGCGGCGGGTTTCCAATCGGTGCACGCGTTCCCGCTACGGCTGCGCACGCAGGTGATCGGGGCCCTGAACGTCTTCGGTGACACCAAGGGCGGCGACTTCGCGGGCACCGATGTGCCGGTCATGCAGGCCCTGGCGGACGTTGCCGCGATCGGACTGCTGCAGGAGCGCGCCATCCGCCGGGGTGAACTCCTGACCGAACAGCTGCAAGGCGCGTTGAACAGCCGCATCGTCATCGAGCAGGCCAAGGGCGCGGTCGCGCAGGCGACCGGCCTCGATGTCGACGAGGCGTTCGCCGCCATCCGCGGCTACGCCCGCCGGCACAACCGCAAACTGACCGAGGTGGCTCACGGCGTCCTCAGCGATCCCGCCATGCTCGCCCACATCCGCGACGCGTAGCGGCCGCCTATCCGGCCGACGGCGATCCGCGGTGCCGCCTCAGCGGCGTTCGTCCACCCCACCGAGGCGATGTGAGCGCCTGCGTCGGGGTTGCTGACGGCCCGGGACGCCCCGTTGAGGCCGACTGCGCCCATTGATGACGCTGGTCAACTCCCGGAGATCAGTGACCAGTTCGTCGATCCATTCGCGGGACACCGGGACCGCGTGGACGCCGGTCTCCACGACCCAGCGCAGCGCGTTCATGGTCCAGCACAGGCCGCCCGTCACCAGCTGGTCGGTCACCGCCTGCGGGTCGGTGCCGGCTTCGTGCGCGAAGAGCTCCGGCAGGGCTTCCATCCGTACGCCATCGATCCGGCCCTGTTTCCGGCCCTCGCGCAGCAGGAGGTAGAGGTCGCCGAGGTGCGGGTGTACGTAGGCGTCCGACCAGTCGATGGTGACGATCCCGCCGCCGGGGGTGTGCAGCAGGTTCTTGGCCTGGAAGTCGCCGTGCACAATGGTCTCCGGTTCGCTGGACAGCTGCTCCAGGCAGCCGGTCATCGCCCGGACCGGGTCGTCGAGCGCGCCGGCGAGGTCGGGGCGCAGGGCCGTCATCGCCGCGTCGGCCCGGGCCGCCACGGCCACGAGATCGGCGGTGGACCGGCGCAGGCCGGCGGCCAGCGCCGGGTCGGAAGCCAGGCGGAGGGCCGATTCGGCACGCATCCGGGCCAGGACGCGTACGGCTTCCTCGTATCCTTCAGCGGTCGGTCGCGCCTCGAGGTCTTCGCCGCCGACGTCCTCCAGCACGATCACCCCCGAGCCGCCCTCCGCGAGCAGCCGCGGCGCGGGAATCCCGAGGGGAACGACCAACTCGTGGTAACGCCGCGCCTCGCCGGCCAGCTCGCCGACGCCCCGCTTGGCGATCACCGATTTCCGGGTGGCACCGTTCAGGCGGATCCGCCAGACTTCCGACAGCGCCCAGCCGCGCAGCAACTCACCGTCGACGATCGTGCCTTCGAGGTGGGGAAGCCAGTCGGGCAGCGTTGTCTCGATCACCATGGCATTCTGCCCAAGGAGCCCGTTACGCGCGTGCTGGTTCTCGGCGGCACCAAGTACCTCGGCCGTCACCTCGCCGAGCACGCCTTGCAAGCGGGGCACGACGTCACGTTGTTCAACCGCGGGCGTACGGGAACAGGATTGTTTCCCGGCGTGCCCCGCCTGATCGGCGACCGGACCACGGACGGCGACCCGGCCGGCCTGGCCGCGCTCGGCACCGGCACCTGGGACACGTTTTCGACTTCAGCGGCTTCACCCGCGCCAGGTCGCCGCCACCGCAGGGCTGCTGGCCCCGCGCATCGGGCAGTACGTCTTCATGTCCTCGATCGCGGTCTATCCCCACTCGGCCGAGGCGGGCCGGTCGGAGGATGCCCAACTACGGCCGACGGACCCCGACCACGGCGAGTACGGCAACCTGAAGGTCGTTCAATGTGATGCCGCCGCCGATGACCTCCGCCCAGATGCTCGACACCTGCCGCCGGGCCGGTGGGGGACGTCCTCCGGGCCTACGCGCACTGACTCGTGCGCCACCGTCGGTGTGGGGTGCGGTCAGGTCGCCGGCCGGTCGCCGTCGAAGTACTCGGGTCGGCTGACCCAGGCGTCGCTGACGAACATGACGCCGGGCCGGTGGGCCAGGATGGCGCGCAGGCCGGTGACGACCGGTTCGGCCCGGCCGGGCGGCAGGACGGCGATCACCATGACGAGTCCGGCCCGGTCGTTGAAGAGCAGCCGGCCTTCGTGCGTGCCGTGGTGGCCGAAGCCGGAGACGCCGCTGAGGCTGGTCCAGCCGCTCACACCGGAGGCGTGCAGCAGGGTCCGGACGGCGTCGGCGTCGTCGGCGCGGGTGACGACCTCCACCTTGACCATGCGGGTCAGTCCGAGCTCGTTCATGCGATGTACTCCTTCTCTGACTCAGCGGCCGGGAGAGCCGGGGCGTGCCGGGATCCGCCCGGCGGGACGGCGTTCCACCCGCCGGTACGGGGGTCGACGACCGTCAGGGACATCCAGCCGCCGTCGACCAGTTGGCGCAGAGCGGGGTTGCGGCCGAGCACGGTTTCGACGAGGTGTCGCGGGGCGTGGATCACCGCGAGCAGCCGCAGCGGGTCGTGCACCGTCCGCGTCCCGTCGCCGACGGACTGCAGCGGCAGCCCGACGCGCAGGTCGCCACCGGAACCGGAGAGGACACCGAGCGCGTCGCCGAGGACGGTGTGCACGGTCTTGGTGCCCGCGCCGAGGCGGTGCGGATCAACTGTGGAGAAGTAGTACTGGAGGTTGATCCAGGCGGCAACGACCAGCGGGCCCGTCATGATCGTCTCCAGCGCGACCGCGTCCGGGTCCCCGGTCCAGTCGTACGAGTGCAGGAACGTGCGGCAGCCCAGGTCGCGTCCGGCGGTCAGCTCGCGCGGCGCGGCGATGAACGCGGCGTTGCCCGCCAGCGCCCACTCCGGCCGCACCTGGGCCCAGTCCGACGCGCGGCGAAGCAGGTGGCGGGGGCGCGGGCGACCGGGCAGCTTGGTGGCCCGTTCCGCGCGCAGCCCCGCTCCCGCCTCGGCGAGCCGGCGCGTCAGGTCGTCGACCCTCGGGCGCAGCCGGGCGGGCACGGCATCGACGTCGAACAGGCGTACCTCGTCGGTGACGGTGTCGTGTTCGCCGGCCAGGACGTGGGTGTCGGCGGGCAGGTGGATGCCCCGACCAGCCAGGGCCTCGCGCACCTCGGGCCGGTTGAGCAGGGCGGCGACCAGCCGGGCGCTGACCCCGCCCCGGTTGCCGCCGCAGGCGCCGCAGTCGAGCGCGGCGGCGTAGGGGTTGTTGGTGCTGGTGGCGCCGTGCCCGCAGAGCAGCACCAACGGGGCGAAGCCAGCCGTCAGCCCGATCGTGCGCAGGGTCGCCTCCGCGTAGTAGACCTGCTCGTCGAGGGTCAGGGCGGCGTCGAGGTCGGCCACCGTCGGTGCGGTGTCGTCGGCGGGCGGCGCGAACCGGCCCGGTGCCACCGCGCGCAATGCCAGGGCGGAGGTGGCCAGCACGCTGGCCACCTCCACGAAGGCGAAGGCACCGACCGGGCTGGCCTTGGCCGCGGCGAACGCCCGCCGCCACGCCTGCCGGGCCCGCCGCCGGCGCACCCGCGTGGCGTCGGCCGTTTCCTCGACGGTGGCCACCGGCCGCATGAGCACCGGGCAGCGGTCCCGGCCCCGGTTGGCGTCGGCCGCCACGGTGCGCACGGGCAGACCGAAGAAGCCGGCGAAGCCGTACGTGTCCACCGGCCCCGCCGCCTCCAGGTGCCGGCGCAGGCCCTCACTGCGTACGTCGATGCAGAACACGGCCTGGGCCAGCGTGGTGGCACGGGCGGCGCGGCGCGGGCGCGGGCGCACGCCGTGGTCCAGCCGGCTCCGCAGCCGGCGCCGGTACGCGTGCTCGGCGGCGGCCAGCCACACCTCGGCCTGCCGCGCCGGGGACAGCTCGACCACGACGTCGCACAGCACGGACACCGTCTCCTCGGGCAGCAGCGCCAGGGTCGGCGCGTCGACGCCGAGCGCCTGCGTCAGCCGGGCGAGGGCCGCCGGCTCGGCCGCTCCCGGGGTCCCGGGAGTCGGCGCGGTCGCCGCGGTCACCGCGGTCACCGTCGGCGGCACACCGAGGTGGCGGTGAGCGGCATCTCCGGCCAGCGCGAGTTCGTAGCTCAGGCGCACCGCGAGCAGGTCCAGCGGGGTCAGGTCCGGCCGCTCGCCCGGGTGGGTCTGCGACCAGCGGGCGTAGCCGGCCCAGCCGGGCAGCCGGAGCAGGGACCGGGACAGGTAGGCCGACCAGGCGGCCGGGGCCACTCCGAGGGCGCGCAGGAGTGCCGCGACGGCCCGGTCGGGTGCCGCCGGCAGCACGTCGACGAGGGCGCGCAGGCCGGTCAGACCCGGGCGGGCCGGGGCGAGGTCCGCGCCGGCCATCCGCCGCCAGCGCGTCCAGCAGCCGTCGTCCGCCGGACCGGGCACCGGCCAGCGGGCCGCCGGACGCCCTGCGTGCGCCGCGCACCAGCCGGCCACCAGTTCATCGACGTCCGCGCCGATCCGGGTGCCCACGGCCCGGTCCACCAGCTCGGCCACGGTGAGCTGGTCCGGGTCGTCCAAGACGGCGGGGCAGCGGCCGGCGAGCCGGCGTCGCGCCACGGCGAGCAGGTCGGGAGACGGCGGTGGCCCGTCGTGGATCGGGTGGCGCAGCGCGGCGGCCCGCAGGTCCACGGCGGGGATCGTCCGTCCACCGAGCGTGATCGGCGTCGCCGTTCCCGGTGCCGCGGTGAGCGCGGCGGTCAGGTCGGCCGGCTCGATGTCGCCGTCGCGCAGCCGTCGCCGGTACTCGGCGACGGGCAGGTGCGTGCGCGCGCCGCCGAGACTCCGCAGCTCGGCGGTGGCCCGGGCGAACGGCGTCCGCTCCCTACCGGCGAGCGGGTTCACCGCGACGAACGTGTCCAGCGGCCAGATCGCGGCGACGTGGTCCCCGGCGGCGGCCAGCGCGGCGACGACACGGGCGGCGTCCGGCCGGTCGGACGAGTCGCGGCGTCGCACGGCGGTGACGGCCGAGGCGGCCCGCTTCCCGGCCGCCGGGTCGGCGGACGGACGCCACCACGCGCCGACGCGGCCGTCGCGCCAGGCCCACCACCACAGCGCGGCGCCGTGCCGGTGCCGCAGGACCGCCCCGGCGACGGCCGCCACGGCCAGCGTGGCCGCCGCGACGCCCACCCCGACGTCCGTCACCGAGGTCGGCAGCGCCAGCCACCGGGCGACCGCCGGGCCGGCGAGCAGGTAGCCACCGGCCAGCGCACCCGCCGCGAGCGTGATCGCGACCGCGGTCCGCGCCGGTGCCTCGCGGTCCGCGAGGGCCGACCGCACCGCGGCCAACGCGGCGGTGCCGGCCAGGACGGCGCTGAGCACACCGCTGGGGCTGGCACCGAGCGTCAGCTCGGTGAGCGCCACGGCGGCGACCACCGCCGCGCCGGCCAGGACCACGGCCCGGGTCCGGGGCGGGCCGACCGGTCGGGGAGCGGTCGCGGCCAGCGTCTGCGCCTGGAGCGCGCCGCCGGCCGACAGGAACGCGTACGCCTTGTAGACGGCGTGCCCGACCAGGTGCACCGCGGCCAGTCCGAACGCGCCGAGTCCGCACTGGGCGAGCATGAATCCCATCTGCGCGACGGTGGACCGGGCGAGGGTGCCCTTGACGTCGGTGCGTACCGCGGCGAACACCGATCCGGACACCGCGGTCACGAGGCCGACCAGCACCATCGCCGGCATCAGGCCGGGCGCGGCGACCACGACCGGCGCCAACGTGATCATCAGAAAGCCGGCCACGTTCACCATGCCCGCGTGCAGGAAGGCGGACACCGGCGTCGGGGCGTCCAGCGTGTGCGGCAGCCAGCGGTGCGCCGGCACCTGCGCCGAACGCACCATGCCGGCCACCAGCAGCAGCCCGCCGGCGGTGGCCAGGAGCCAGCCGGGACGGTCGCCGGCGGACGCCCGCACCGCGTCCAGGTCCGCGTCGCCGGCCGGGCCGACCAGCAGCGCCAGGCCGGCGACCAGGGCCCCGTCACCGAGGAGGAACAGCCGCCGGGTACGGCGCACCGCCGCCCGTACCCGGGGCTGCTCCCGGTAGTGACCGATGAGCCCGATCAGCAGGTGCCCGGCCACGATCCAGCCGACGGCCAGTTGGACGAGGCTGGGGGCGGTGGCCATCACCAGGGTCGCCGCCGTGGCCGCCGCCACCCGGGCCTGCAGGCCACGCGCACCCGGCTCGCCGTCCAGATAACGGCGCCCGTAGCCGGCGACGACGGCGGCCAACCCGCAGACCAGCAGCACGAACAGCGCGGTGAACCGGTCGACCCGGACCCCGACGGAGAACGCCGGCCCGGGCGGGTCGAGCCGGACCAGCACGCCCGGGACGGCCGGGTCGTACGCGACCCGGACCAGCAGCGCGGCGGCCGCGACGGCGGTGAGACCGAGCAGCGCCCCCACCACGCGGGCCACGCGGCGGGGATCAGGCACCACCAGCGCGTACAGCGCCGCCGATGCGGGCCCGGCGAGGACTCCCAGAACCAGTGCGACGGACATCGCCACCTCCCTCAGACATCCGCACTGTATTACACGATTTAGAATTCGTGTATCGTGAGACGCACGACAGTGACTCGGCAGGAGGAGCAGCGATGGACGCGACCGGATCCCGGCCCCAGGGGTGGCGCATCAGTCCGAGCTCGGCCCTCGCCCGGCTGCGCGCGGGACACCACCGGTTCCGCGTCGGGGCCCCACCCGCGACCCCGGCCGGCGCCGGCCCGGTGGCCGCCGTCCTCTCCTGCGCCGACCCGCAGCCGGAGGCCGCCACCGTGTTCGGCGGCACCGACGTCTACGCGGTCCGCACCGCCGGCCTGGAGGTCGGTCCGGCCTCGCTGGGCAGCCTGGAGTACGCGGTCGAGCACCTCGGCGTGCCGCTGGTGGTCGTGCTCGGGCACGCCACCTGCTCACTGCCGGGCGGCAGCGGGTCCGACCGGGTACGCGCCATGCTCACCGCGCTGCGCCGCCGGTCCCCGATGCTCGACCAGGCCGTCCGGTCCGGCCGCTGCGGCCTGCACGGCATGATCTGGCACGACACGCACCGGACCCTCGGTGAGGTGCGGCCGCTCCTTCCCCCACCGGCGCGGCGGGGCGGACGCCTGCGGCCACCGACCCGCACGCCGACACGGCCGTCCTGAACCCGGCAGCCGGTCAG
Source organism: Micromonospora endolithica (assembly GCF_003626595.1). Lineage (GTDB taxonomy): Bacteria > Actinomycetota > Actinomycetes > Mycobacteriales > Micromonosporaceae > Micromonospora > Micromonospora endolithica. The sequence continues at coordinate 84,742 of NZ_RBAK01000012.1, forward strand.
GGGTTGCACACCGGGCACGAACCGGGATCCGCGGCGTCGGCCAGCGGACGGCGCGAGCGGTACGGACAACGGTCGCATCCGAAGATCAGCAACGCGTCGCGCGGGGTGGGCGTGCCGCAGTCGCGGCAGGGCAGACCGGGCTCGGCGCCGACCGGGCCGAACCCCGGGGCGGCACAGGCGGGGCAGGGTGTGGCCAGACGCCGGGCCAGCCGCTCACCGGCGGCGGCGATGACCCGCATCCGGGTCGGGTTGACGTGGGCCCGAAGATCCGCGCAGAGCACGGCGGCGCCGTCGGCGCTCTCGGCGCAGGCGCGCCGGACGGCGGCGAGCACGTCGGTGAGCCGACCGATCCCCTTGACCGGCTGGGCGGTCCCCGCCGCCGGCCGGACGACGACCGCGTGGTGCGGGAACCCGACCCCGCGCAGGAACGCGAGCACGGCTGCCAGGTCCCGGCCGTCGGTGACCACGTGACCGTGGTTGGTCTCGACGCTCACCACGTGCTCGACGACCGTCAGGCCCGTCCGATCGTCGAGCAGCGCGACGTACTCCACGTCGGCCGCCGTCCAGGGGGCCACCGGATGCGGGCCGAACGCCCCCTCGCTGGCCAGCCCGACGGGGGATCCGGTGGCGGCCATCCCGAGGCGGGCCTTACGCACGACGGTCTCCCGCGCCGACCCGGCCCGCCGCACCTCCCCGGTGAACGTGCCGAGTACGTCGGTGTCCACATCGGCCAGCCGCAGGCTCAGGCCGAGCCGGCGACGCAGCAGCGGACGCAGCGCCCACTGCTTGCCGTGCATGGTCGCCAGCGAAGCCACCACACCCCGGAACGGGGACGCCTCCACGCCTCGATGCTAACCGAAGAGCTGAATCTCTATTCCGGAATTCTGCTACGTGTAGGAGCGGTCCTCGCCGAGATCAACCGGCTGCATCAGCCAGAGATGCCGCGCCCCCATGTCCGCACGATCGCTTCGCCTGGCGCGAAGGCTGGGAGTACCGGATCGCCGCCCCACGTGATCGGCAGGACGAAAGCGAGCCCACGCACGTGCCGGCCAGTTGATCACGTCCGGTCACGTCTGCGCGGCTGGTGCCAGGGGTTCGACCATGACACATCGTCTGCTGGCGCCGACTCCAACGCGCCGAGCTAGGACCTCCGCGCCTCCAAGAGTTCGACACCCGGGCCGGCTCGCGCTGGAGAGCGCGCGGGATCACTTGCCGAACCAGAAAGACACTCTTAGGCTTGCCGCCATGGAAAATGACTTCGAGCGTCCCACACGAGAGGCCGCTGCCGAGGCCTTGAACACGCTGCACGCCGACCGGGAGCGACTCGCGAACACCGTCGAGGCGCCTCGGCTGCTGCTGGTCGCCTTCGGCGCCCTCGGCGCATGGTGGGTCGCCGCAGCAGCCACCACCGACCCAGGCTCCAGCTACGAACCACCGACCTCCGGCTGGATCGCCCTGGCAGGCGGGCTCGCCATCGCGTATCTGATCCGGCGCGAGACCGGCATCCGGTTCCGGGTCATGGGCGCACGCGCCGGCTGGGCTGTCGCCGGAATCGTCGCGACCTGCCTCGCCCTGTTCAGCGTCTCGCTCGGGCTGGTCTCGTCCGACCTGCGTTGGGCGGTGACCTTGACCAGCACGACCGCGTTCCTGATCACGACCTGGCTGGCGGGAGTCGCCTACCGCTCGGCAATCGCCGAACTACACCGTGACTGAGGCAAGGTTCGACGAAACCATCCACGCCCCGGTGCGACTACGCATCTGCGGGCTGCTGAACAAGGCCGACCGCCTGGACTTCGCGGTGCTACGTGACACTCTGGGCATCTCGGACGCGACCCTGTCCAAGCACATCAAGACTCTCGCGGACTCGCACTACGTGACGATCAGCAAATCCTCGTCCGCCAAACGCACGGATGCTCGACGCGTGACCTGGCTATCCCTCAGCCCAACCGGACGATCGGCGTTTGCCGCGCACGTACGTGCCCTCCAGGACATTGCGGACAGTCGCGCCTGAGGAGCATCCGGCCGGACCGAAAGCCCCAGCGCCGGACTCCTGCACGCCGACGCGGCCGCGGGCGCGCTGGCCGGCGGCAAGGTCGTCGTCGTGACCGGCGCTGCCCACAGGTGATAGGAGCGCGGATCGATCGAGGCGGAACTACGCAGGGTCAGCTTGACGGGCGCGTCGGCCGACACGCCAGCCTGGGTGAAGTCCTTCAGATGCGGGCTGTTGCCGGTCGATCGGGAGGTCGCGGCGTCCCGGCCGGAGATGGTAAGCGCTCGGGTGCGGCCGGCCGGAATGAGGAAGGTGCCCTTCAGGGTCACACCGGCGGACTCTCGCCGACGAGCGGGAACCGCCCGTCAGGCCGGGCCGGTCGCCGGCACGACGACGGTGCCGCTGCGGATGTTCGGTACGGCGGCCCGGATATGCGACCGCGCCAGTTCCTCGGCCCGGTCGGCCTCACCGGCGGCCAGGGCCTCGATGATCGCCAGGTGCTCCGGATGCGTCTCGTGCGGGTCCCGGTACAGTCCCGGCGCGAGACTTGTGCTGAGGATCCGGTGCACCTCGGCGGTGCGGCTGAGCAGGGGCTCGCCGGCCAACTCCAGCAGGGCCCGGTGGAACACGACGTCGGCCTGGTAGTACGCCTCGGCCGACCCGGTCGCCGTCAGCTGCTCGTACGCCTCCTCGAACAGCACCCGCAGCCGGGCCAGTTCGGCGCGGCCGACCCGGGCGGCGGCGAGCCGGCAGGCCAGCCCCTCCAGGACCGCACGGATCTCGAACACTGCCGTCATCCGCTCGACGTCGAACCCTTCGGCGTGCCACCCTCGCGGACCGGCGCTGACCAGCCCTTCCCCTTCCAACCGGGACAGCGCGCGGCGCACCGGTGTGCGGCTGACCCCGAGCGCGACGGCGACCTCGCTCTGGTTGACCGGGTGCCCCGCCGGAATCTCCCCCCTGAGCAACATCTGACGTACGCGCCGGTAGGTGCTCTCCTCAACCGGGAGGTAGGTCGCGTCGGTACTCACAGCAGCCCTTCGTCAGCGAGGTCCGGCGCACCTGCCCGGCCGAGGTCGGGCCGAAGCCGGACGGCCCGCGCCTGCCCGGCGGACAGGTAGCAGGCTTCCACCACCCGCATCGTACGGACATACTCCGCGGCCGGCGTCTCCGCTGCGGCCTCGCCGAGTAGTACATCGACGAAGTGCTGCTGAGCCGCAACGGCGCACCCACCCTTCCACCCGGGTGGGATCCGGTAGTCGTGCGGAACAACCCGGCCACCGCGCCGCAGCAGGGTCATCGTGCCGTCGTCGGCCACCTGGAGGGTTCCCTCCGTACCCTCGACCGACATCGTGCCGTACGCCGGACTGCGGACCGTCTCGGCGACAGCCGATCGATCCGCGTCGTAGACCACGATGCCGCCCCGTGTCGTGTGCAGCACCGCCACCACCAGGTCCTCGCCGGCCACCGCCGGGTTGACCGTGGCCGTCACACACTGGACCTGCTCGATCTCGCCGAAGAGGAAGCGGGCGGTGTCGACGTAGTGCACACCCGTCTCGAACAGCACCAGCCGCGGCATGGTCGCGAAGTAGGGCTGATCCGGGTAGGGGTGCTCGCCCCAGCCGTCACCCGGCCGCATCCGCATCGTCGTGTGGAAGGGGCGGCCGATCGCGCCGTCGTCGATCAGCCGCTTCGCTTCCCGGTACCACGGCTGCCACCGCCAGTTCTCGTTCACCACCAGCGGCACCCGGTGCCGCTGCGCGAACTCCGCCAACTCCGCCGCCTCGGTCACGGTCGGGGCCAGCGGCTTCTGGCAGAGCACCGGCAGCCCGCGGGCGACGGCCCGGCGGACCAGGTCGCCGTGGGTGGCCGGAGGTGTGCAGATGTCCAGGAAGTCCGGCCGCAGCTGCTCGATCGCGGCCTCCAGGTCGACGCCGGACCAGCCCACCGAGGCGTCGTGCGCCACCGAGGCGACCCGCTCCGGATCCCGGTGGCCCACCAGCCCGACGATCTCCGCGCCGGACACGTCCCGCCAGGCGGCGAGTTGGATCGGTGCGAAGTAGCCGGCTCCGACCATCAGTCCACGCAGGGTCCGTCCCATCGGATCCCCTCCCCCCGCTACAGGCGCCGGTCGGCGGCGGCGATGATCGCCTCGCCGACCTCGTCGGTTCCGGCGGCGCCTCCGAGGTCCGGGGTGAGTACCCGGGCGGCGGCGAGCACGTCGCCGACCGCGCCCTCGATCACACCCGCGGCCTCGGCGGCGGCCGGGTCGCCGTGCCGGTCGGCAAGCCAGTCGAGCATCATCGCGGCCGACAGCACGGTGGCCACCGGATTGGCGACGCCCTTGCCGGCGATCGTGGGTGCGGAGCCGTGCGCCGGCTGGAACAGGCCGTGCCGGTCGCCGACGTCGGCGGAGGCGGCCAGACCGAGGCCCCCGACCGTCGCGGCGGCCAGGTCGGAGATGATGTCACCGAACATGTTCTCGGCCACCACCACGTCGAACATGTCGGGCTGCTGCACCTGGTACGCGGTCATCGCGTCGACGTAGACGTGGTCGCTCGCCACGCCGGGATGCCCGGCGGCGACCTGGTCGAAGACCCGCCGGAAAAAGGCGTACGAGCTCAGCACGTTGGCCTTGTCCACACAGGTGACCATGCTCCGGCCGTCCCGGGGTCGGCCACCGCGTTTGGCCGCCAGCCGGAACGCCTGCTCGGTGACCTTCCGGGTTCCGGTCGCGGTGATCACGATGGTGTCGGTCGCGACCTCCTCCCGGACGTTGCAACCGCCGGTCCGGGAGGCGTACAGGCCCTCGACGTTCTCCCGGACCACCACGTAGTCGACCGGGGGGGCCGCCGCCAGCGGACTGGCCAGACCTGGCCAGGCACGGACCGGCCGGATACCGGCGTACAGATCCAGGTCGAACCGGAGCCGGAAGATGACGTCGCCGTTGACCTCCCGACCGTCCGGATGGCGCGCCTCGGGCAGGCCGATCGCCCCCATCAGGATGGCGTCGGCGCGGACGCACCCGTCGTACGTCTCGTCGGTGAGCGCGACCCCCTCCCGTTGCCACCGGCCCGCTCCGGCGTCGTGCGCGGTCAGGTGGAGCGCCACACCGCCGTGCCGGGTGGTGACGTGCCGCAGCACGCGGGTCGCCACCTCGGTGATCTCCGGACCGATGCCGTCTCCCGGCAGGACGGCGATGCGGTACTCGGTCATGCGGAAACCTCCGGTCGGGCGTCGTTCACGGGAGTCAGGGGGAAGACGGTGGCGGCGGTCGCGGCGAACACCTGGCGGCGCTCCGCCGGCGTGAGCCGCACCGCCTCGAACTTCGCCAGTTCCACCGGGATGTTCTCGATGTGGTCGCTGCCGAACATGACCCGGTGGGCGCCGAGCCGGCGCACCATCTGGCGGACGCTGAACGCCGGGCACCACGAGGGTTCGAGGTATATGTTCGGCCGGTCGATCGCCGCCTCGATCGCCTCGCCGCAGAACGCGCCGAAGCCCGCGTGGCACAGCACCGTCGGCACCTGCCGGTAGCGGCCGGCCGGTGCCAGCACGCGGTGCGGGAGGGTGTGCGGTCCGCCGAGCCCGGTGTGGATCATGACCGGTACGCCGCGGTCGGCGGCGAGGCGGAACACCTTGTCGCAGACCGGGTCGTCGGGTGCCACCTGGAAGCCGTGGGTGTGGATCTTGACGGCCACGAATCCGGCCTCGTCCAGTAACACCCCGGCGGCACGTCGGTAGTCCGCCTCGGGCAGCCGGGGGTCGATGTTGACGATCCCCGCGATCCGTTGCGGCGTACGTGCGGCCGCGTCGGCGATCTCCGCGTGCACCTGCTCCGAGGTCTCCCGAGCGGTTGCCGGCTGGGGCATCACGAGGGTGGTCGTGATGCCGTGGCGGTCCATGGCGGCCAGTAACGCGTCGGCGTCGGCCGTGTATCCGGTGGCAGCCGAGCGACCGAAATGACCGTGCACGTCGATCAGGGCACCAGCACTGGATTCGATGTACCCGTTGTATACATTGGAACTGTCAGGCATCTGGATCCTCCACTCTTGCGAGCCGCCGTACCACGGCCAGCAGATCGTCAGGACCTCCGACGTTGCCCGGAAAGACCACGTAGGTCAGCCCGGGGAACCGGCTGTCCGAGCCCGCGCGCCACACCGGCACGCCGGGGTGGATCTGACCCTGGACCTCTGCGCGAACGATGCCGAGACCGGCGGTGGCAAGGTCGCTCGCCGTGATGCCGCCCTTGCCGATCACGTAGGCCGGACGTACCGGCAGGCGGTCGACGACGCGGACCAGGCCCGCGGAAACCCGCACGCTGCGTTGCAGGGACGCACTCGCGGATGGCGCGGTCAGGACCGCCCGGCTGGTGTAGACGACGGTGTCCCGGCCGGACGCCACGGCGGCACCGGCCACCTCGGCCACCCGGTCCACCTCGACTTCACCCCGCCGGCCGGCCTCGTCCAGGGCTGCCGCGTCGACCTCTACGCCCACCACGGCGCCGGCGGTGAGCAGGCGGCCGAGTTGGGCGGTCGTGGTGGGAACGTGGGAACCGACCACGACCAGTCCGCCCGGTCCCCCCCGCCGCGCCAGTCCCAGGTCCGCCGCGGTGAGCGGGCCACGCGGTGCGATCCCGGCGCGGACCGGGACGAAGGAGGCGGCGGTGCGGTAGAGCAGGCGGGTCCCGGCCGCCTCCGCGGTCAACACCCCGGCTACCAGCACCTCCAGGTCGCTCGGATCGAGGGCGTCGCAGACGCAGACGGTGCCGTTCCGCAGCGCCGTCAGGCGTTCGGCCACGGCTGCCGGACCACCCCGGCGCAGATCGGTGAGGGCCAGCACCTCGACCTCGTCGCGCGCGATCCGGCCGCCGCTGCGTTCGGCCACCCAGTCCGGCAGGTCGGACGAGGTGAAACCGAACGTCGCGTCCCGGGCGTAGGGGGTCTCCCCCACCGGAAGCCACCGACCACCGTCCGCCACCCAGTGCCGACCGTCGACGGTGACCCGGCCCCCCTCGATGAAGGCCGGTACCAGCAGCACCCCGTCCACCCCGCCGCCGAGCCCCTCAGCCAGAGCCACCGTCTCGTCGGGGAAGTGACCCCGCAGCGTCGAGTCACCCCGGCTCACCACCGCGACCGCACGTCGCGTCCACCTCGCCGCGGTCCGGATCTGCCACCCGGTACGAAAGTTGATCTCCGCCGCCCGCACCGGGCCCATCGACCGCGAGTTGGTCAGCAGGTACAGCGCCGGTGGTCCGGCGGCGAGTTCGGCGGTGATCGACGCCGCGTCCCAGCGGGTGAGCACCGGCACGCCGTGCACGGTCTGCGTCCCGGTGGGATCGTCGTCGAGCACCACGATCGTCCGCCCGTCGGCGGCGATCCGCTCGGCCAGTGCAGGCGCGGAGAGCTCCGGCCACGGTGGTGGCAGGGTCGAACTGTCCGGCGCGCACGATGAGGTGGTCATGAACCGACCAGCTCCAACTGGACCCCGCCGGTGTGCGCCGGATCGAGGAAGACGGCACGTCGGCCCCGGGTGCCCTGGTGGGGAGCTGGCTGCGCAGGCGGCACACCGACACCGTCGCCCTGCCAGGCGACCCCGACGTCGGGCACCCCGAAGCAGAGGTGGTGCAGGCCGGGGCCGTGCCGGTCCAGCCAGTCGTGCAGCGGGTGCGGCCGCACCAGGGGTTGGACCAGTTGCAGGTGCACGGGCCCCAGGTCGAGGTGGGTCAGCAGGATCCCACCCTCGTTGACGACCTCCGCGTGGTCCACCACGAAGCCGAGTCGGTCGCGCCAGAGCGACAGGGCCGCCTCGGTGTCCGGCACGACGAGTCCGATGTGGTCGAGCCCGGCGGCCCGCTCGTGCAGCGTCATCCCTTCACCGCCCCTGCGGTCAACCCGGACAGGTAGTAGTCCATGAGGAAGGAGAAGACGACGACCACGGGCAGCGCCCCGAGCAGTGCGCCGCCCATCAACTGGCCCCAGGCGAAGACGTCACCCACCTGCAGGGCGTTGACCAGGCCGACCGAGACCGGCTGCTTGTCGGTCGAACGGACGAAGGTCAGCGCGTACAGGTACTCCTGCCAGCAGAGGGTGAAGGCGAAGAAGAAGACCGAGACCACGCCGGGCAGCACCAGCGGCAGGTCGATCAGCACCATCGCCTGCAGCCGGCTGGCGCCGTCGATCCGCGCCGCCTCCGCCAGCTCGACGGGGAGGCTCTGGAAGTAGCTGGAGAGCATCCACGCGATGAAGGGCACCAGGAAGGTGAGGTAGACCAGGATCAGTGCCCCGAGGGTGTTGGCCAGGTGCAGCCGGTTGATCACGATGTTCATCGGGATGAACAGCAGCGCCGGCGGCAACAGGTACGTCGAGAACACGATCACCCCGACGACGGCTCCACCCCGGTAGCGCAGCCGGCCGAGGCTGTACGCCGCGGGCACCCCGATGAGTAGGGCGATCGCCGATGCGGAGAGGGCGACGATCAGGCTGTTCAGCGTCCAGGTGAGGAACTGCGTCTCGCTCAGCAGCGCCCGGAAGTGCTCCAGGGTGAGCCCGCTCACCGCGAACGGCCGGTCGGCGACCCGGTAGAGGTCCGAGCCGGTACGCAGGGAGGTCAGTGCCATCCAGGCGAACGGGAAGAGGGTGAAGACGGTGAAGAGCGCCATCGTCACGGTGATCAGCAGCCGGCGGGTCAACCGTAGCCGGCGGACCGGACCGGGCATCCGCGCCGGGCGGGTGGGCAGCGGCCGGGAGGTCCGGCCGGACAGGGCGCTCATGTCACTTCGCCTTTCGTCGCATCACGGTCAGCTGCAGCGCGATGATCGCGGCGAGCGCGGGGAACACGAAGAACGAGATCGCCGAGCCGGCGGCGATGTCAGCTCCCCTGATCCCGGTACGGAAGGCCAGTGTGCTGAGCAGGTGCGTGCTGTTGACCGGGCCGCCGTTGGTCAAGATCCAGACGATCTGGAAGTCGCCGAGGGTCTGCACGAACGAGAAGAGCGTGACCACGACCAGGATCGGCGTGAGGTGCGGCAGGATGATGTACCGCAGTCGCTGCCACGCATTGGTGCCGTCGACGATCGCGGCCTCGATGAGGTCCTTCGGCACGGTGGCCAGTCCGGCGAGGATGATGATCCCGAAGAAGGGGGCACCGCGCCAGATGTTGACCGTCTGCACCGCGGCCATCGCCCAGCCCGCCTCGCCGAGCCAGGGAATGTTTCCATCTACCAGGCCGATCTGCCGGCCGAGGTAGGTCAGCACACTGAAGTCGGCCTGGAACATCCACATCCAGGCCAGCACGCTCAACGACGACGGCACCACCCACGGCAGCAGGAACGCCGCTCGGAAGAACCGCCGGAACCGGCTCACCTCGTGCAACGCGAGCGCCATCACCAGGCCGAGGACCAGCTTGGCGACGACCGCGGTCACGGTGTAGTTGAAGGTGTTCCAGAGCGTGCGGCCGAAGACCGGGTCGTCGAGCAGGCCGACGTAGTTGGCGAGGCCGACGAAGGAGACCGCGTCGCTGCCCAGTGACTTGTCGGTCAGGCTGAACCAGACGGTGAGCAGCAGCGGATAGCCGACGAGGCCGAGTACGACGACCGCCATCGGTAGGACGAGCAGGAAGCCCAACGGGGCCTCCCGCTCCAGCAGCGACCCACGGGGCGCTCTGGCACGGCCGGCGGGCCGCTCCGGCGGCGGGCGGACACCCGCCGCCGGCTCGATGGTGTGCGTGGCCATGACCCTCAGCCCTCGTAAACCTTCTTGAGCTCGTCCTCGGCGGTCCGGATCGACTCCTCCGCTGAGGCCTTGCCGCTGATCACCCGGGCGAACATGTTGACGACGGTCTGGTTGTTGTACGCCTGGGCCGACTGCCGGGAGGCAGGTCCGGGCCAGCCGGGCATGTGCCCCCCGGCGGCGAGGCCCCGTAGGCCGTCGAGCTTGGGCTCCGAGTTCCACGGCATGGACCTCAGGTCGTCGTAGCCCTTGAGCAGCGGCGTGTAGTAGGTGAGGGCGGCCTCGGCGAGGGCGGTGAGCTGCTCGCTCTCCATCAGGTAGCGGTAGAACGCCTTCGCCGGCTCGACCCGCTTGCTGTGCGCGAAGATCGCCAGGGAGTTCATCTCGACGAGTTGCTGGTGCCCGACCGGCCCCCTTGGGTACCGTGCGTGACTCATGTTCTTCGCGATGTCCGGCGCCTGCTTCTGCGCGGTGTACCAGATGCTGGTGGCGTTCTGGGTCACCGCGATCTTGCCGGCGAGGAAGCTGGTGTTGTTGCCGCCCTCGTCGTACGAGGAGATCTCCGGCGCGCTGACCGCCGCGAGCTCCTGCATCAGCTTGACGGCCTCCCGGGTCTGAGAGCTGTTGATGGCGACGGTCTTCCCGTCCGCCTCCACCTCCGTCGCCCCGTACGACCACAGCAGCGAGTACGCCACGCTGGCCGAGTCGTTCGGCCCGGCCTGGCTCATGGTGAGCGCCACGCGGGGCAGCTTGGCGTCGCGGAGCCGGGTGGCCGCCTCGACCAGCTCCGTCCACGTCGACGGGAACCGGGTGAAGCCGACCTGCCCGAACAGGTCGGTCCGCCAGTTCATCACGTGGGCGGTGTACGCCCGAGGGATCGCCCGCCACCGGCCGTCGACGACGCACGCCTCCTTGGCCACGTCGTACCAACCGCCGTTGCGGTCGCCGATCGACTCGCACAGCTCGGTGACGTCGACCAGCCGGTCGGCGTAGATGTGGGCCTGGTTCGCGAAGAGCTCCCCCAGGTCCTCGCCGGCGCGGGACTCGACCACCGCGGCGATCTGCTCCCGCCATTCCTTGGCGAAGGTGAGCTCGACGGTGCCGTCGTGCGCCTCCGCCCAGGTGGCGGCCTGCTTCTGCTGAAGTTCATGGATGGCGGGGATGAAGCTGGCCCGCATCAGGCCGGTCAGGCTCGCGCCGCCGAGGGATGTCCCACTCGCCGAGGTCGGCGTGCCGTCCTCGCCGCAGGCGGTGAGCGCGACGGTCAGGCCCGCGCCGAGGCCGAGCTGTATCGCCTGACGTCGGGACATTCCTGTGCTGATCAGGTGTGTCATGGCAACTCCATGGGGGACGACCCGGCCGCCGACCGGATCGGGGTGGGGGGATCGGTGGGGTGGTGTGGAGTGGACGCCGTGGTGGGTCGTCGGGCCGATCGACCGGCCTGTGGCGGAGCGTGCCCCCGGCGCGGCACCGCCGGGACACTCCGGCGGTGCCCCGGAACACGCCGGAAGCACCGCCGGGGTTTCGTCGCTACTGCAGGAAGGTGCGCAGCTTGGTGGCGTTGCCGGCGTCGTCACCGGTGATCAGGAAATACATCATGCCGGCGTCGGACACGTCACCGTTCTTGTTCATGATGTTGTTGACCACGTTGTGCACGTAGCGCAGGCGCTGGTCGGACGAGTTGGCCATCCAGGACCACTTCGCCTCGCCACCGTTGGTGCCCAGGCCGGCGTTCTGGTCCGGGATCCGCCGGTACTTCACGTTCGGGAAGTCGCGACGGATGTCGGCGAGATTCCAGATGTTGTCGTCGTCGTCGTGGTTGTTGTTCCAGTCCGAGTGCGAGATCAGCGTGACGTGGCCGTGCACCGCCGGGTTGGAGGCGGCCAGCGCCCGGTGGACCACGCCCATCGGGCCGGCCCCGACCAGGCAGAGCCGACTGGCGGAGGTGGAGGCGTTGACCTTGTTCTTGAGGTGGGTGACGGCGCTGTCGAGATTCGTCTGGCTGTTGCGGAAGATGACGCCGACGTCGTACCCGAACTGACTCGCGGTCCCCTCCGTCGCGGTGATCATGTCCTGTTCCCAGCTGCTGTTGGAGCTGCCGAGGTGGGAGTTGTAGTCCCAGTGGACCAGACGGGACTGCTGCCCGTTCTCGGCGAGCAGGGCGATCGCCATCGCGGACGCGCCGATGTCGTCCCGGTCGTGGTAGTTGCCGTCCGAGCTCCAGGCGATCCGTTCACACCCGAAGTTCAGCGCCGGAGCCGCCGCACTGGCGGCGGTGGCCGCGGGGCCGAGCAGACCGAGCGCGGCGACGGCCGCGACCGTCGTACGCAGCGCCCTGGCGGAAAGACCGTTCATGGTGGTGACACCTCCGTGGGTCGGGACTGTCGAATACGTTGTATACAGTGAACACGAAGAACGTCAATGGCAACCTGCCGGTAACCTTCCTGACTCTTCGCTCAGTGCGCACGCCGGCCGAGCTCCGGCAGGGACGACGGCGGCCCGTCCGGGCACCTGGTGAGGTGTCCGGCCGGACCGCCGCGCCGCCGCCGCTGTCTGGCTAGCCGCAGGCCACTCCGTTGAGGAATGGCGTGGCGATCGGCGGATCCGCCGGCTCACCGGCGGCGATGAAGCCGATGGTCACCGCCGAGCCGGGAGCGAGGGTCTCGTTCCAACTCGGCGCGTCGGCCCGGGCCATGTGCCCGGTCTGGCTGACCACGGCGTTCCAGCCGCTGCCGATGACCGCGCCGTCGTACATGTGCCAGCCGACCGACCACGGCCGTACGCTGGCCGGCCCGTCGTTGCGGACGGTCACCGACGCCTGGAACCCGCCCGGCCACCGTTGGTCCACCGTCACGGTCGCGGAGCACTTCCCGTCGGTACCGGGACCGCCGCCGCCGTCGAAGCCGAAGACCACGTCGGAGCAGTTGAAGAAGGCCTCCGGGCTGTCCGAGCGTTGCCAGACGGAGTACAGCACGTGCCGTCCCGTCTTGTCCGCGGGCAGTACGGCATCCCACTGGTACGCGCCGTCGACGATCGACGGGTTGGTCACCGTGGTGAAGGGCGCGGGCTCCAGGTCCGACCAGGCGAGTGGCTTGGTCGGGTCGTAGCCGTCCCTGGTGACGTACACCTCGAAGGTGCCAGGGTGCGGCGCCCAGGCGGCGTAGGTGAACCGGTGGTCGGCACCGGCTTCCAGGGTGGTCGCCGGCCAGTCGGCCCGCGCGGCGTCGTACGCGGTGTACTTGGCGGTCCCCGCACCGCAGAGCTGACCGTCGGGGATCAGTTCCCGGTGGCGGCCGGCGTTGTTGCCGATCAGCACGCCGTACCAGTCGTACAGCGGCTGGGTGCCGCCCTGCGCGACGGCGTCCCGGCAGGCGTTGCTCAACGGGCTCTCCGGACCCTCCAGGTAGCAGGCCCAGGTACGGGTGGCCGGGGAGGTCATGGCGCCGTGCGCGTACGCCGGTTGAGGTGCCGCCACCACCGCGGTCGCCGCCGCGGCGAGGACGGCCAAGGCACTGGCAACAGCCAGCGTCCTGCGCTTCATCGGCGTCGTTCCCTTCTCGGACGTCAGCGGGCTGGTCACGACGCGGCGCAGGCCAGGTCGGTCGGCGCGGTGCCCGCACCCGTGCCGGTGAAGCCGAAGACGGTGCTGGACTCCGGTGCCAACCTGCCGTTGTAAGGCTCGCTGGCGACGGTGTTCCGACCACCGTTGACGGTCCACTTCCCGTTCCACAGCGAGGAGATCGCGGTTCCGCTCGGGTTGGTCCAGGTGACCCGCCAACTGTTGGTGGCGGCGGTGCCGGTGTTCTTCACCTCGATCTGGCCCTGGAAGCCACCCTGCCAGGCATTGGTCACCGTGTACGTCGCAGCACAACCGTCGGTGCCGCCGGCCCCGGGAAGGGTGGTGATGGTGCGAGCGGGTGAGGGTGCGGAGACGTTGCCGGCCGCGTCCCGGGCCCGGACGGTGAAGGTGTAGCTCGTCTCGGCAGACAGGTTGCCCGCCCGGTACGAGGTGCCGGAGACGGTGGCGATCACTGCCGCCGGGCCGGTGCCGGTGGCGCGTAGCACCTCGTAGGAGGTGACACCGACGTTGTCGGTCGACGCCGCCCAGTCGAGGGTGACGGCGTTGGCGGTCAGGTTGCTGGCCGCGGGCCGGCCCGGGGCGGTCGGGGCGACGTCGTCGTCCTCGCCGCCGTTGGCGTAGCGCTCAGTCAGGCTGATCCCGGTGGTGGAGTTGACGCCACCCAGGCGCACCTGGTGGTCGAGGCTGACGAACTTGCCGTTGTGCTGCCACAGCACCGGCTTGAGCACCTGGGTGTACTTGGTCTCGTCCCAGGTGGTCCAGTCGTCGAGCAGGAGGCCGCCGGTGTCGCCGGAGTTCGGGTTGAGGCACCAGAAGGTGTGGTGGATCCCGTGCTCGCCCATCAGGTCGCGCAGGGCCTTGAGCCACTTGTCCTGCCGGGCGTCCTGGCCGAGCCGACCGCCCCACTCACCTACCAGCAGCGGTGCCGTGTCGTTCTCGTGGATGTAGAGCCAGTTGGGTCGCCACACGTCGTTGGTCAGCGACGTCTTGTCGAACTCCCCCTGGAACCAGGGCTGCTCGTAGACCAGGGGTCCGTAGTCGTGCGGCGAGTAGACCAGCTGGTCCTGGTGGGCGCCCAGGTTGACCGGGTGCTCGGCGACGCCACGCAGGTTGCCGCCCCACCAGTTGTTGTAGTAGTTGGGGCTCAGGTCAGGGTTGGTCTTCGGCGAGTCCCAGGTCTTGCCAGGGCGGGGGTACGCCTCGATGCCCTCGCAGAGGACCAGCAGGTTCGGGTTGATGGCCAGGATGCGCCGGCCGGCCGTCTCGCAGGCGTGCTTGAAGTTGTCCTGGTCGGTGGTGCCGTCCCACTTGGCGCGCGGCGACTCGTTCGGCTGGCCGTGCGGCTCGTTCTTGATGTCCATCGCGACGATGGTGTCGTTGGCCTCGTACCGGGCGGTGATCCACTCCCAGCCCTGGTAGAACTTCTCCGGCGTGATCGTGCCCTTCCACCACACCGGATAGATGTGACCGGAGTTGTCGGCCTCGGCGCTGTGCACGTCGATCATGACCTTCAGGCCGTACTTCTCGCACAGGTCCAGCCAGTAGTCGAAGATCTGCAGGTTGTTCAGGCCGGCCAACTCCGGGTTGGCGGACAGGTTGACGTTCGGCATCACCGTCTGGCCGGCCTTCCACTCCAGCAGCAGTTGGGTGGAGACCGGCACCCGGACGATGTTCATCCCCCGGTCGGCCATGCCCTTGGTGATGGTCTCGATGTTGCCGCCCCACAGTCCATGGAAGACGCGCTCGGTGGCGTTGAAGCCGAACCAGTTGACGCCGGTGAGCCAGACCTGGTTGCCGGCGGCGTCGACGATTCTGTTGCCGTCGGTGTGCAGCCAGTCGGCGGTCGGGGCCGCGGCGTCGGCCGTCAGCGGTGACGACGCCCGGGGCGAGGCGGCCGTGGCTGCCGTGGTGGTCGCGGTGGTCGACAGACCGACGGCCACACAGGCCGCCAGCGCGACGCCGCGCACCGTTCTCTTCAGAGACATGCCCTGCCCTTCAGTGGTGGTTGTGGATGGGAGCGCTTCCAAGGCGGAGCATAGGCCGGGTTTTGTCACCTGCCGGACATGTCGTCGACTCATTGACGTCCCCGTTGACGTCGGCGGTGGCGACCAATGGCCGTCCCACCTGCGGTGACACCTCTCCCGAGCGTCCCGGTCCGCCCTGTGGCCGTCGAGCCGGCCACTGAAACGCCTTTCAGGGTTCGCCGCCGGCGGTCGGGACCGCTCGACGGCGCCGGCCCACCCGGTTCGGGTCGCTCCGCCCGGCGGTTTCCGCAGGGATGACCCGGGAAGACGACGCCCCGATGTGCCGACGGAAGAAACGCCGGGTGGGACGATCGGCGTACCGGCAGCCACGGCGGTGGGGGCCACGGCAACGTCGTCCTTGCCAGGTCGCCGTGGTCGTGCCAGGCTTCCGTCCATCCGCCGGTGTCGGGTCTTGCCAGGCCCCTTCGGTAGCAGGCTCCCCGCGACGAGGGCCGCTGCCAGTGACATCGGTCGGGCTCGTCGCGCTGCGGACGTGCCCGCCGGCCGCCGGGACGGCGGTCGACCGGTCGGCACCTGACCTCGATCCGGAGCATGATGCGCACGCATCCGACCGTTCAACAGATCGCCGCGGCGGCCGATGTGTCACCGGCTACCGTCTCCCGGGTGCTCACCGGCGCGGTCCGGGTGACGACCGGCGCACGGCAGCGGGTGTATGCGGCGATGACCCAGCTGGGTTACGTGGGGCGCGAGGTCCGCAAGCCGGACCCACGGCACCCTCCGGTCGTGGCCCTGGTGGTGTGCGAACCGACGGCCCGCGTGTTCGCCGACCCGTTCTTCGCGCGGTTGGCCGCGGGCGTCGAGGCGGAACTGGCGGTACACGGATCACCGATGCCCATTCTCACGGTGACGCGCGAGAACCTACCGGCGATCGAGCGTTACCTGCTCACCGGTGGCGCCGACGGCGTACTCCTGGTCGGCGGATACGGCCAGAAGCAGGTGGCGCGGGCGGTGGCCGCCCCCGGTGTGCCGGTCCGTGCCGTCGGTCGACCGGCCGATCTCGTCGACGTTCCCTACGTGGACGTGGACAACCGGGGTGGCGCACGGATGGCGGTGCGGCACCTGCTGCGTTCAGGGCGTCGTCGCATCGCCACGATCGCGGGGCCACGCGACATGCCCGCCGCCGCGGATCGCCTCGCGGGCTACCACGAGGCGCTGGCGGAGGCCGGCGTCGAACCGAGCGCCATCGCGTACGGCGACTTCACTCAGGCTTCGGGTACGCACGCCATGCAATGGCTGATCGGTAAGGTGCCGACACTGGACGCGGTTTTCGTCGCGTCGGACGCGATGGCGGTCGGGGCACTGCACGCCCTCCGACGAGCCGGTCGCACCGTACCCGACGGGGTGGCAGTGGTCGGCTTCGACGACGCTCCCGTAGCCACGCTGATCCAGCCGGCTCTGACCACCGTTCGCCAACCGGTCGAGCAGCTCGGCAGGATCGCCTGCCGGCTGCTGCTGGCCGACGTCACCGAGGAAAAACCCACCAGTGGCACCGTCATCCTTCCCACCGAACTCGTCCGTCGTCGGTCCGCCTGACCGGCCCGGACCCGCTCGCTGGCCGGCCCCCGGCGAGACACTCGGCGGTCGCTACCGGTTGTTGGAACCCGTCGGCGCCGGCGGCATGTCGGTGATCTGGCGTGCGGTCGACTTGGAACTGGGCCGCTTCGTCGCGATCAAGCTTCCGGAACCGGAGCGTGGGGTACCGTTGGACCGGGACGCCCTCGCCCGCAACGAGGCACGGACGGTGGCGGCGGTCTCGCATCCCGACGTGGTCGTCGTGCACGACGTCGGCCAGGCGAGCAGGCCCGACGGCACGACGGTGACCTACCTCGTCCTGCAGATGCTGACCGGGGAGTCCCTGCTCGACGTCCTGGCTGCCGGCCCGGTCGGCTGGCACCGGGCGGCCGGGATCGCGGCCCGGCTGGCCACGGTGCTGGCCGCCGTCCACGCACAGGGCGTCGTACATCGGGACGTCACTCCGGACAACGTGATGGTGGACGGCACCAACGTCAAGCTGCTCGACTTCGGAATCGCTGCTCGGGTCGGGGAGCGCCCGACGCAGAGCTGGACGTTCGGTACGCCTCCGTACCTTGCACCCGAGCGTCTCGGCGACGCTCCCGCTGATCCGGCGGCAGACATCTACTCCCTGGGCGCCTTGCTCGTCGAGATGCTCACCGGGCAGCCGCCGGAGGACGCTGTCAGCCTGCCTGCCGACGTTCCCGGGGAGTTGACGCAGCTGTGCCGGCGATGTCTGGACCCGGAGCCGATCCGACGGCCCTCGGCCGCCGATACGGCCGCCGACCTGGGAGCCTTGACCGGTACGGCGCTGTCCACTCCCCCGCCGTCGGAGAGGACCCGTCCGGACGCCGTCCCGACCGACGTGGCGGTGACAGCGGTGCCGGGGCCAGCGGGCAACGACGACCGGAGAAGGAGAGGCCCCTCGATCGCCGTGGCGGCGATGCTGGTCGTGACGGCCGTGGCGGTGACCACGACGGTCCTCCTGCTCACCCGGCCGCCGTTCCCGCAACATCCGGCACCCTTGACCCCACCGGCGGTCGGGTCGAGGGTGCCGACACTGTCCGCACCGCCACCAGGTTCCCCGACGACCGAACCGGCACGGAGGATCGACTCGCGACCGGGGACCCGGACGGGCAGACCGACTGCACCGCCGACCACCGCGGCGACCACACCGAGGGTCACCACACCCGCCGCCTCTCCGGTCCTCTCCCTCACCCGAGCGGCCGACGAGCTACGTGATCTGCTGCGCCGTGACGTCGCCGAGGGCACCGTCTCTGCACACGCGGCGCAGAAGATCGGCGCACAGGTGGACAACGTGGTGAACAACCAGGGCGCCCGGCCAGAGAATCTGGCACAGCTGATCGCCGACCTGCGCCGCAGCGTCGCCGACGAGATCCGAGACGGCGGTGTCTCGACAGCAGCGGCCACCGCGCTGGATGCAGCCGTCGAGCGGGTCGCCGAGGCGGTTGACGGCCGCCCCACGGCACCCGGCTGAGATGATCGATCGCCACGTCGCCACGTCGCGCGGGGCGAAGGCCCCTGGTCCGACCGGTGACCGGTCAAACCAGGGGCCCGGTAACTCACCGCGACCGTGCCTTACTCCGGTCGAGGTGGGTTGGCCGTCAGCCTGCTCAGGAGAGTGGCGGGTAGGCGTTCTGCATCAGCTGGGCGAACTGTGCCGGGAACCAGGCGCCCGAGATCGGGGCGTTGTCCAGGGCACCGCTCCTGTTGTAGCCGTTGCGGGCATTCCCGCCGTAGGTCGGGTCGCACATCCGGTCGAAACCCTTGCCCTCGTTGTTCGGGATCGCCTTGCTGGAACCGTCCGACTCGCCCGGGGGCTTCACCCAGACGTAGGCGTCGATGCCCGGCTCCGGCGCGGCCTTCGGCCGCTCGCCCAGACCCGCACCGGCCTGGTTGCACCAGTTGCCGGCGTGGATCCGCCGGTCGACGCGGCTGCCGTCGACGTAGGCGTTCACGTCGGTCATCGGGCCGGGACCGGTGGGCCGGGCGGTACCGCCCCAACCGTTGCGCGAGGTGTCGATCAACATGCCGATGCTGCTCGGGAATCCCTTGGAGACCAGCTCGTTGCGGAACGCCTGGGCGAACGACAGCTCGTCGACGTAGAAGTTCCAGTCGACCCACTTGGACTGCCGAACCATCTGTCCGTTCACCGTGTCGGTCACCTTGAAGTACGGCTCCTTCAGGGCCGAGTAGTTCGCGGTGTTGACGATGAAGCCGTGCACGTGGTTGACCGTGCTGCCGGACGCGGTGGCCGCGTCCTTGATGATCCCGGCCACCGGGCTGAAGTTGCTGTCCCAGCCGATCCAGCCGTGGTGCGCCGCGTCGACGTAGTTGTAGACGTTGCCGAGGGCCCCCAGCTTGGCCAGGGCGTAGCCGACGCCGTTGACGTACGCGCCATTGGCCTTGACCACGTCGCACATGGGGGTGGCACCGGGACTGCCGCCGGTGTTGGTGTGCAGGTTCGGCAGCGAGTCGATCTCGATGATGTTGATGATCCGCAAGTCCTTGTACTTCGCGTCGCCCTGGATCGCGGCGATCGGGTCGATGTACTCGGTCTTGTAGCGGGGCAGCTCGGTCGGGCCCAGTTCGCCGTTGGAGGCCAGCGCGGCGCAGTCCCGGCCGGGCAGGTTGTAGACGACGAACTGGATGTAGTCAGCGCCCTGCGCGACCGCCTCATCCAGGTGGTCCCGAACGCCCATCGCCCCGTTCGAGCTGCTGTCCGGGGTGCCGTTGATGGCGGCGATCCGATCGATCCAGACGGCGGTGGGGTTGTTCGAGACCCGGCTGCCGCCGGTCACCGACTCGGCCTTGGCCTTCCACTCCGGGTTCACGTACCCCTGCGCGTTCAGGTACGGATTGTCCACCCGGGGACCGGTGGGCGGTGGGGTGGTCGGCGGAGGCGTCGTGGGTGGCGGGGTGGTCGGCGGAGGCGTCGTGGGTGGTGGGGTGGTCGGCGGAGGCGTCGTGGGTGGTGGGGTGGTCGGCGGCGGGGTGGTGGGTCCGCCTCCGCCGTTGCAGGTCACCCCATTGAGGGTGAACGACGTCGGCTTCGGGTTGCTGCCGCTCCACGATCCGTTGAACCCGACGCTCACGGTCGCGCCGCTGGCCACCGAGCCGTTCCACGACTCGCTCTGCGCGGTGACGTTCTGACCCGACTGCGCCCAGCGGGCCGACCAGCCCTGTCCGACCCGCTGGCTGCTGTTCGGGAACGTGAAGCCGAGCGTCCAGCCGTTGAGGGCGTCGCCGACGTTCTTGATGCTGATGCCGGCAGTGAATCCGCCCGGCCAGTCGTTTGTCGTGTATGACACCTCGCACTGCGTAGCCGCGTGCGCCATGGTGACCGGTAGCGTCACCAGCCCGCCGGCCACCAGGGCACCCGCGCCGGTCAGCGCGAGGGCCCGGCGTGGGCCGGAGAACCTTCTCCACATGTTCATGCCACAGAACTCCTTGCTCGGGACCGGTCCGCGAACGGCCCGGTAGGACGGCCCGGCGGGCGTCGACTGCGAACGCCTCCGGTGCCGTCGGATGTATTCGGGGGTGCCCGGCCCGGTCGGGCGGAAGCGCATTTTGGACGCGTCAGTCCACGCCAGCGGGACGGTCGCCCGGCGAACCGGTTGCCCTCGACCGTCCCGCCGACCTGCGGGGTGTGATCCGGCGGTAGGCCAATCGTATCTGGGAGCGCTTCCATAGCAAGAAGTAAATGCGATTGCTCTATAACGATCTTCTGCAACAGAAGGGGACGAGGTCACCGCCCGCACGACGGCGATCGCCCGGCAGAGAACAAGGGGTTCGAACACCTGCGGTGACCGCATTAATTCGTGTGGGCGGAATTCCGGTTGTGCAGCCGCCACCAACTACAGAAATACGTTCAACCAATGCGGGGACTCGGTTTCTTTGGTGCCGGACGGGCGAGGAATGGATGCCGCCAGGCTGGCCAGTAAGACCCCGGCGAGAAGGCGGCCGGTGACGTGACCGAAGCCCGCGGGATTCAGGAGGGCGAGCGTGGCGGCGCGGCTCGGGTGGTGCAGGGCGGCCTCAAGGGCCACCCGGCCACCGAGGGGTTGCTCGCGAGGTTCGCGAAACCTGGGCCGGCGATGCGGAGTGTCCCCTGTCGATCGGCGCTCCGCCGATCAGCGAAAGCCGAACGAGTCCGAGGAGACACGATGTCACGACGGTACTGGCGTCAGCTGGCAATTGCCGGCCTGGTGGTGGCTGCGGGTGGTGGGGTGTGGGCGGTGGCTCCGACCGCCTCCGCCGACGAAGCCCCGCGTATCACGCAGCTCGCGGGTGTCACCGAGGGCGCCACGCTGAGTGGCACGGCCCGGATCGAGGCGCGCACCAGCGGCACGGTCGACCGGGTGGAGTTCTCGCTTTCGGGCGCGAGCACGGCGACTTGGACCGAGCGGGAGGCGCCTTACTACTTCCTGGGCAACAACGGCGCGCTCGTGCCGGGCTGGAACGCGGCTGCGGCGCCGGACGGGGCGTACGCGCTGGCGGTGCGGGCGGTCGGCCCCGGTGGCACCACCCAGCAGACGGTACGGTTCACGGTCGGCCAGCAGGCCGGCGCGCCGACGCCAACTCCGACGACCGGCGGCAACGCCAGTGCGGCGAACCCTTCGGTCAGCAACGGGGTGGCGACGTTCACCGCGAACAAGACCATCGGCAAACTCTCCGTGCCGGATTCGTGGTCGGAGATCGTGATCGGCGCGGGGGTCACCCTGAGGGGCAACTTCTTCATCCCGGCCAACCGTACGAAGGCGTTGACGATCACCGGCCGGGACAAGCAGACGTCGCAGTTGACCGGTGACGGGCCGCACGCCAAGGACTTCGCCCGGGCCGGGGTGACGACCGAGGCGAAGATCAAGCTGACCCTGCGGAACTACACCTCGATCAACCCGCGCTTCTACCATATGTGGGCCAAGAGCGCGCAGGTGATCATGTCCGGCATGCGGTACATCGACAACCGCGACGTGGGCAGCAACAACTCCGACGGCTTCAGCGGCGGCGACAATTCACTGATCGAGAACACCTTCATCGACACCTGGGACGACTCCGCCAAGCTCTACACCGGTGACCTCACCATCCGGGACACCACGATCGTGCACAACCGCAACGGCGCGCCGATCCAGATGGCCTGGGGCGACTACGGGCAGGGCACCGCAATCCTCGACGGGCTGACCGTCATCTCCAACTCGTCCAACGGCTACAACCAGGGCGTGTTCTCCTGGGCCGGCGGCACGAAGGCCGACACCCGGACAATCAAGATCGTCGGTGCCGGCTTCACCCGCAAGGTCAACCCGGGAATGGTCGCGGCGCCGCTCTACGCGTTCAAGGACGGCGTGAAGAACAAGACCATCCGGGTCGAGGGCGGCGACTGCTCGGTGGTGCGCAGCACCTCCGCCAACACGTTCCAGGGCGCCAACACCTCCGGCAACAAGGTTGTCGTCACCGGCTGCAGGTAACGGCATCCCCGGGGTGCGGAGCCGGGACGTCGCCCGGCTCCGCACCCCGGGTCACCACCACGTTCACCTCACCGTCCCCGCCCTCGGCACTCCGACGCGTACGCCGCATGCGGCCGGACGGGATCTCGTTGGTAACTGCCTTCCGTGACCGCGGCGGGCATCGGCGCAAGCATTGGCAGGAGTGACAGGCATGGCGAAGAGCAGCAAGCGATGGACGACCGGGGTAGGTTTCGCCGCCGCGGCGACCGCGATGGTGGCGGGTATCTGGATAGTGGGGCCGCAGGCCTCCGCCGACGAGACCCTCCAGCTCAAGGGGCTGACCGGAATCCCCGCGGGCGGGGTGGTCAGCGGAATGGTGGCGATAGAGGCGAAGGTCGACGGCCGGCCCGACAGCGTGGTGTTCCACCTCGACGGCCCGGCGGACCTCACCCGGACCGAACGCGTCGCACCGTACTTCTTCGGCGGCGACAACAAGGGGTCGCCCTTCGGCTGGGACAGCCGGACGGTGTCCGAGGGGAAGTACACCCTGACCGCCGTCGCCAGCAGGGGATCCAGCACGGCCAGGCGCAGCGTCACGTTCACCGTCGACCAGGACGGCGGCACGACCCCGGCTCCCACCACGCCGGCTCCCACCGACCCGAGCAAGCCGAAGCTGTGGGTGACCTCGGACATGAGCGAGCCGGGCGGCGAGACCGACGCCGACGACATCTCCGCCCTGGCGGCCCTGAGCGTGTACGCCTCGAAGTTCTCGCTGGCCAAGGTCGTGGTCGGCGGCGAGCAGCGGATCACCGACTGCGCCGGGGCGATGACGCACGCGCGGAACGCCTACGGGGCGTACCTGAAGAACCTGGAACTGTCCTCGATCTGCGGTCTCCAGGGCGGCTTCACCACCTGCACCGCGTCCAACCCGTGGGTGAAGAACCCACCGGCCACCGTCAAGGCACTGATCGGGGCCGTGCGTGCCGGCGGCTTGACCGTGCTCAACTGGGGGCCGATGACCGAGTCCGCCGGCGCGGCCTGCTGGCTGGAGCACAACGCCCCGCAGGACGTCCCGAAGCTCTCCATCATCAGTCACTGGACGGTCACCAGTCCGGGCTTCCCGATCGACCCGAACTGCGGGCCCGACCGTTCGGCGTGTGAATACGTACACGAGTTGGCCGCCAAGAACAAGATCAAGCTGATCGAGCTGGGTGCCGCCGGGCAGAAGTTCATCAACACCGCCCGTGGCGCGTGCGACGCGAACGTGACCATCCCGAAGAAGGGCCTGGGCGTCCACCTGAACGCCAAGTACGCCGGCATCACGCCCGACTTCTCCGACTCGATCACCTTCCTGGTGTTCCTGCACGGCGGGATCGCCGACTACGACACCAACGGCAAGGGCGACGCCAACTTCAACAAGGCGTACGACCGGGTCTGCGCCCAGGCGCCCGCGATCTTCGACGACCTGCGCACCGCCGTGCGGTGAGCCGCTCGGGCCGGGCCGGTGGGACGCACCGGCCCGGCCGGTCGACAGGCTGCATCCGGTCCGAGCGCCCGGCCGACGCGGAACCGTCGGCCGGGCGTGGCCCGTCTCTACCTCAATGTGTCGAGGACCTCCTGCAGACGGCCGGCACTACGGGAGAAGGCCTTGTCGTTGCGCAGGCGGTGCGGCTGGTACTCCTTGCCGAGCCCACCGAAGGTCTCGATGGCGCCGTTGTGTCCACGTTCGATCTTCTGACCGTCGGCGACCCGGTCGAGCATCATCGTGACGATGTCGGCTGAGATGCCGCCGGCCGCGGTGACCAGCTTGCGGAGGTTCTCGGTCCAGTTGCGGCCGTACTCGTCGTCGATGCGCGCCTCGGCCGCGAAGAACGGGCGGTAGAGCGTCGACCCGAGTGCCATCGCGGTGTACATCTCGAAATAGCTGATCGTGCCGTCACCCGGCAGCAGGCCCTTGCCGCCGTGGTCGGTGGAGACCGTGGCCACGATGGAGCTGAGCTGGGCGCGGAGAGCATCCTGCTGCGAGGCGCTGAGCCCTGGGTGGCCGTTGACGCCCGGCTCCGTGCCGGTCACGATCGCGATGTACCGGTAGGCGTGGTTGGTCTCGAACTGGGACAACCCGGAGACCATGTACAGCCGTCCCTGCGGGGTGTTCCTGCCGGCGACCGGCACCTGTGGGGTCGCGGGCGCCTTGGTCGTCGCGGCGGAAGGGGATCTGCTCGGCGCGTTGGAGGCCGAGGCGCTGCTGGTGCGCTGCGTTGCGCTCGGGACCGGGACGACCGGGGCCGGGGCCGACGTCGTCGGGACCGCGACGGTGACCGGGGGCGCCGTCGCCGGGGTCGCCGCGCCCCGGGTGCCGCCCGGCTCGCACCCGGCGCTTGCCCCGGCGAGGGCGGCGATCACCATCAGCGCGGCGACCTGCGGCCGTCGCCGGAAGGCCGGTGCGAGGCCGGCCATGCCGAGGCGGACGGGTGGCCGGCTCTGATTCTGGCGTGGGAGGTTCATACCTGATGGCACTCCGCGCGCTGGTGCCAGGTTTCACCGCTCGACCTTTCGGTCGAGCGCGGAAGGTCGCCGAGCGTCAGTTCGGAACGCGGTCGTGGAGCACGTCGACGTAGAAGGCGCGCTGGTCGCCACGGATGGAGAAACGCGCCTGCTCGATCCAGTCGAACTGTTCCAGGGTGCGGCGCATCGGCTCCAGCAGCTTGGTCTCCTCGCAGCTGTCGTCGGGGGCCAGGATGCCGTCGAGGTCGGTGAAGTCCGCCCGCGCGTTCGTCCCCTCCAGCTTGAGATAGCGGAAGCGGTGGGCGTCGCCGTCGAAGGCGCTGGTCAGGCCGGCCGCGCGGTCGGCCGTCGTGGGGCCGTCGAGCAGCGCCCGTAGAGCCTCCTTGGCGACACTGCGGGCCGGGACCTCCCGGGTCACCGTGACGACCTGTGGGCAGCGCTGGCCAGCCCGCTCACGCAGCAGGAACAGCTTCACGCGGCGGGTACCGGTGGTCGGCTCGGTCGCCGGTTGGACCGGGCCGCCGGTCTCCGTCGCCTGGGCGCTCGCCGTGGCGGTGGACGGGCTCTCGGACGGCCGGGGCGGCGGGGCCGACGATGCGGCGGGCGGCCCGGCGGTGGGAGCCGTCGGCGCGGGTGCGGCGACCTGTGGCTCACCGGCTGGTGTGGCCACCACGGCCGTGACGACGGGAACGGCCACCATCGCCGCGGCGACCAGGCCGGCTGCGGCTACGGAGCGGACGCGGCGACGGCGTGCCCGGTGGCGCAGGTCGCCCAGATCCGGTGGACGCGCGGTGTCCGCGGCGGTCCCGGCCATATGGCGCAGCGCGTCGCGCGTCGCCTCCGCGTCCGGATTTCCGTCAGTCACCGTCATCTCCCCTGGGCGTAGCCGTCGCCACTCTACCGTTTGACGCTGCCGCATTAATCACATACGGTGCGATCGTTATTTAAGCGGATGAGTACGACAGCGTCCAGGTCGGATGGTCGCCGTACGGTCAAGCGCCCGGATCGGGAGTGCGCGCGTGGCGGCAGATGTCGAGAGGTCCGATGTCGACAGATCGGGAGTTCACCGAGTTCTACCTGGCCACGTACCGTCGGCTGGTGGGTCAGCTGTTCGTGCTGACCGGCAACCGCCACGATGCCGAGGAGTTGGCTCAGGAGGCGTTCTCCCGTGCGCTGCCCCGGTGGGCGAAGATCAGCGGCTACGAGGCGCCGGAGGCATGGGTCCGGCGGGTCGCCTTCAACCTCGCGTTCTCCCGGCGTCGCAAGGCCCTGCGCGGCGCGGCCGCCCTGCTGCGCCTCGGCAGCGGTCAGGCACACGAGGTGGAGGACGGCAACGCTCTGATGGTCACCGAGGCGCTGCGGGCGGTGCCGGTACGGCACCGCCAGGCACTGGTCCTGCATTACGTCGTCGACCTTCCTGTACGTGACGTGGCGGCCGAGCTGGGCGTGCCCGAGAACACCGTCAAGACGTGGCTGCGGCGGGGCCGTCAGCAGTTGCACGCGGCGCTCCGGGTGGACGAGACGACCGGGACCGACGACCTCCTCGCCCACCTTCGCCCCTGAGCGGAGCCGGGTGGGGTACGGCGTCATCGCCGCACCCCACCCTGGAAAGGACCGGGCCGTGCTCAGCTCACGGTGACGCTGTCCACGTCGAAGAGGAAGCCGGAGCCGCCGGTGAAGACCAAATGCAGCGGCCCGGTTCCGGTGCCCGACAGCGGCGTCGACACGGTCCGGTAGGTCGTCCAGCCCCCGGTGGCGGGCACCTCGACCGAGCCGAGCAGCGGGCCGGTCGCCGAGCCGGCCCGTACCTCGATGGTGCCGCCGGAGGTGCCGGCGGCGACCCTCGCGGAGAACCCGGTCCGGCCGGTCGTGGAGACCTGGGCGTAGCCGGCCCAGTCGCCGTCGTGCAGGTAGCCCGCCGTGACGCCGCCCTGCGCCGCACTGTGGAACGCCAGCTGGACGCCGGAGTGCGACGTGTACGACTCACCCTGCACCGTCTCCACGGCACTGTCACCGCCCCCCGAGGCGGTGAGGAAGGTACGCAGCTTGTTGGCGTTGCCGGCGTCGTCACCGGCGATCAGGAAGTACATCATTCCGGCGTCGGAGACGTCGCCCTTCTTGTTCATGATGTTGTTGACCACGTTGTGCACGTAGCGCAGCCGCTGGTCGGAGTTGTTGGCCATCCAGGCCCACTTCTCCTCGCCGCCGCCGGTGCCCAGGCCGCCGTTCTGGTCCGGGATCCTCTTGTAATTGACCTGCGGGAAGTCGCGGCGGATGTCGGCGAGGTTCCACCGGTTGTCGTCGTCGTCGTGGTTGTTGTTCCAGTCCGAGTGCGAGATCAGCGTGACGTGCTGACGTGCGGCGCTGTTCGAGCCCTGCAACGCCCGGTACACGACACCCATCGGTCCCGCGCCGACGAGGCAGAGGGTGTTGGTGACGGTGGAGACGTTGACCGCCGAGCGGAGGTGGGTCACCGCGGCGTTGAGGTTCGTCTGGCTGTTGCGGAAGATGCCGGCCACGTCGTAGCCGAACTGCCCCGCGACGCCCTCGGTGGCGGTGACCATGTCCCGCTCCCAGCTCGCGGTGGAGCTGCCCAGGTGCGAGTTGTAGTCCCAGTGCACGAGCCGCGACTGCTGGCCCTTCTCCGCGAGCAGCGCCAGGGCCATCGCGGACGCGCCGATGTCGTCGCGGTCGTGGTAGTTGCCGTCAGAGCTCCAGGCGATCCGCTCGCAACCGAAGTCGAGGGCGGGCGGGGCGGCCTGCGCGGGCTGACCGGTCAGTGCGACGGCGACGCCGAGCGCGAGCGCGCAGGCCGCCGCGATGGGGCCGGGACGGGTGATCCGTGACATGGGGATCCTTCCGGTACGAGGGGTGGTCGCCGCCCGACCGGATCCGGGTGCTGTCGGTCCCGGTCGGGCGGCTCGCAGACAGACACTCCGCCCCGCGGCTGGAGGTTTCGCCGCCCCCGGCTGCGGCCGCTCGGCCGCCGGTTCGCCGCCGCAGCCGGCCGCGAGTGCGAGCAGGGCAGCGCCGACCGCCACGGTCAGGGCCGGTCGTCGATGGATGCGGGGCATGCGGCTCTCCTCGGGTCTCGGGTGCGGGCCCACGCCCGCGCGACCGGGTCAGCAGAGACGACCAACCTCCGGTGCCGCTCCGACGGGCCTGGGAGCCACCTCGGAGTACCGGGCTGTGAGGTAACTCCGAGGTTCGGCCGAGCCCACGGTCAGGAAGTGGGTCGACGATCGCTGCCATGGGCATCCACCTGCACGTGTGGCGGGCGGTACGGCGCCGGCCGGTACCCGCCGGCGCCGCCACCGCCACACTGGTCGCGGTCGCCGTCGCAGCGGGGGCGGCGGCGTTCTCCGACGGCGCCGACCGGACCGGAGCGCCGGCGGCCACCGTACGGGTGGACCGGGGTGAGGTGACCTCGGCGGTCGCCGCGACCGGCTCGGTACGGCCCGCGGCGAGCCGTGGACTGGCGTTCACCGCGGTCGGCACCGTGACCGAGGTCCGGGTCCGCCCGGGGGTCGACGTCACCGTCGGGCAGGTGCTCGCGGTGCTCGACGACGCCGAGGCCCACGCCGAGGTGACGCGTGCGGAGCAGGCGCTGGCCGACGCGCGGGCCGTGCTCGACGACCTCGAGGGCGAGCCGGACCCGGACACCCTCGCGTGTGACACGTCGCCCGTTTCGGCCACCCGGGGGGACGGCGCGGGAGGTGCCGCCGGCGGCACGGCGGGCGACACCGTGCGGTCGACGCCATCGGGCGACACGGGATCACCCACACCGGGAGCCGACCCCGACCAGCCGTCGCCGTCGGCCACCCCGTCGGTCACCCGGTCGGCCACCCCGACTCCGACGGGTTCGTCGGACTCTCCCGTCAAGCCCTCGGCGAGCGGTACCGGGAAGGGGCCGGCGGCTACCGTGACGGCCCCGACGCCGGCAGACCCACGAGGTTGCCCGACGGAGCCGGGTGGTTCGGGGCCGGGCGGGAACGCCGCCGGCGCCGACCCGCTGCTGCGGGCGCACCAGCAGGTTACCGCCGCGCAGCTGGCCCTGGCCGAGGCGGCGGACCGGCTCGCCGGTACGACCATCACCGCGCCGGTCGCCGGCCGGGTGCTGTCGGTGGCCGGGCCGGTGGGAACCCGGGTGTCCGCCGGTGCGCGCTTCATCGAACTGGCGGTCGTCGACGGGATGCAGGTCACGGCGACCTTCCCCGAAGCCGACGCCGGGCAGATCGCGGTGGGGCAGACCGCCACGGTGACCCCGGCCGGACGGCCGGACACCGAACTGGACGCCGAGGTGGTCCAGGTAGACCCGGTGGGCACCAGCGACGGTCAGGTGGTCCGGTTCGGGGTCCGGCTCGCGCTGGGCGACGCCCCGGACGATCTGCTCATCGGGCAGAGCGCCGCCGTGCGGATCCGGATCGCCACCGTCGCGGACGTGCTGCGGCTCCCGGCGGGGGCGGTCGAGGTACGACGCGACGGCGCGGGCACCGTACTGGTCGCCGGGGCGGCCGAACCGCGCCCGGTTGTCGTCGGCCTACGGGGGGACCAGTTCGTGGAGATCAGGTCCGGCCTCGCCGAGGGTGACCTGCTGCTCGCCGCCGGATGATCTCGAACAGCTCCGGGACAGGTCGCTCCCAGCTCGCTCCGAGGTTTCCCGGATAGACCTGGCAATCGTGTCTGATCGCCGTACCCGTGTCCTCGTCGTCGACGACGAGGAGAACATCCGTGCCCTGCTGTCGGCGACGCTGCGGCTGGTCGAGTTCGACGTCCGGGTGGCCGGCGGCGGCCATGAGGCGTTGGCCCTGGCCGAGGAGTTCGAGCCGGACCTGGTCGTGCTCGACGTGATGCTGCCCGACCTCGACGGCTTCCAGGTCGCCCGGCGGCTGCGCGGCACGGGGGCCGGGGTGCCGGTGCTGTTCCTCACCGCGCGGGGCACGGTGCAGGACCGCATCTCCGGGTTGACCGTCGGGGCGGACGACTACGTGACCAAGCCGTTCAGCCTGGAGGAGGTGGTGCTGCGGATCCGGGCGATCCTGCGCCGCAGCCGCGCCGACGACGCGCCGGCGCCGGACGGCGTGCTGCGCTACGCCGACCTCGAACTGGACGAGGACGCCCACGAGGTCCGCCGTGGCGGCCGGGTCGTCGAGCTGTCGCCGACCGAGTTCAACCTGCTGCGGTACCTGATGGTCAACGCCGGCCGGGTGGTCAGCAAGGCCCAGATCCTCGACCGGGTGTGGAACTACGACTTCGGCGGCGACGGACGGATCGTCGAGTCGTACATCTACTACCTGCGCAAGAAGATCGACGTGCAGGCACCACCACTGGTCCACACCGTGCGGGGTGTCGGCTACACGCTGCGGGTGCCCCGCACCGGGGGTGGGTGACGGTGGCACACCGTCGCGCCGTCCGCGTGCGGCGACCGCGCCGCTGGGGGCGGTGGACGCTGCGGGCCCGGCTCGTCGTGGTCGTGGCGGCGCTGACCGCGCTGGCGCTGGTGGTGGCGAACACGGCCGGGCTGGTGCTGCTGCGTCGGACCCTCACCGACCGGATCGACGAGCAGCTCACCGCGGTCAGCCGACCGTTCACCCGGGACACCGTCCCGACCTACGACCCGCGCGAGCGCACCCGCGTGCTGCCGCGCGCCCGGCTCGGCCCGGAGCAGGTGGTGCTGCTGTACGGCCCGGACGGCGGCCTGCAGGACGTCCGGCGCTCCGACGAGTCGGCCGCGGTGCCGGTGGTCGAGCCGTACGACAGGCTGGTCACTCGTGCCACCGACAACCGCCCGTACACCGTCGAGGCCGACGACGGCACAGCCGGCTGGCGGGTCCTGGTGGTCGAGCGCGGCGACGACCGGGGCATCGCGGTGCTGGCGGTGTCGCTGCGCGAGGTGGAGGAGACCACCGACCTGCTGCTGCTGATCGACGCGGTCGTGATCGTGGTCGTCCTGATGCTGCTGGCGTCGCTCGCCGCGGTGGTGGTCCGGCTCGGCCTTCGGCCGCTGACCCGGATGGAGCGGACCACGGCGCAGATCACCGGGGGCAACCTGTCCCGCCGGGTGCCCGACGCCGATCCGCACACCGAGCCGGGCCGGCTCGGTGGGGCGCTCAACCTGATGCTGGACCGGATCTCCACCGAGGTCGCCGCCCGCCGCGAGTCGGAGCGCCGGCTGCGGCAGTTCATCGCCGACGCCTCACACGAGCTGCGCACGCCGCTGACCTCCATCCGCGGGTTCGCCGAGCTCTACCGCCGCGGCGGAACGCCACCCGGTCCGGACCTGGACGAGACGATGGCCCGGATAGAGGCCGAAGCCGCCCGGATGGGCCTGCTCGTCGAGGACCTCCTGCTGCTCGCCCAGCTCGACCACGAACGCCCCCTGCGACGCCAACCGGTCGACCTGCTGGCCGTCGCCGCCGACAGCGTCCGCGACGCGCACGCCCGCGCACCCCGGCGCCGGATCCG
Organism: Micromonospora endolithica; assembly: GCF_003626595.1. Classification (GTDB taxonomy): domain Bacteria; phylum Actinomycetota; class Actinomycetes; order Mycobacteriales; family Micromonosporaceae; genus Micromonospora; species Micromonospora endolithica. Next base: position 116,034 of record NZ_RBAK01000012.1, read on the forward strand.
CCTGGCCGCCCTCGACGAAACCGACGGGTTCGAACCGGTGATGGTCACCGGCGACGAGCACCGGCTGCGCCAGGTGGCCGCCAACCTGCTCAACAACGCCCTGCAGCACACGCCACCGCAGGCCCGCGTGACGGTCCGTGCCGGGCGGCTGCGCCGTACACCCGCCGGGCCGTCGCCCGTCACGGCCGTGGGAGACCCGCTGCCCGCGGCGACGCCGGTCGCGGTGCTGGAGGTGACCGACGACGGGCCGGGCCTCGCCGCCGACCAGGCCGTACGGGTCTTCGAGCGGCTCTACCGCGCCGATCCGAGCCGGACCCGCGGCAGCGGCGGGTCCGGCCTCGGCCTGTCCATCGTGGCGGCCCTCGTGCGGGGGCACCAGGGCCGGGTCGAACTGCTCACCGCCCCCGGCCGGGGGGCCACCTTCCGGGTCCTGCTGCCCTCGGTGCCCGACGCCGACCGCGACGACCTGGCCGACCTGCTGCGCACCATGCGCAGCTGACCCACCGGCGGCTGTCCGGAAACGTCCAGCGGACCCGGAGCCCTGCTCCGAACCGTCGGTCTCGTCTGACCGCCGCCCGACTCCCAGCCGGCTCCGAGGTTGCGCCGGGTCCGCTCCGAGCCGCCACCTCCAGGCTGTCGGGCATGCGTGTGCGACGACTCATCCCTGCCCGCGGCCCGTCCCTGCTCGTCAACACCGGCCTCGCTGTGGCGGTGCTGCTCGCCGGCGGCTGGGCGTACACCGCGTTCACCGCCCCGGAGACGGCGAGCGCCGGCGAGGCCCGGACGGTGCCGGTGAGCCGGGCGACGGTGACGTCGGCGGTCTCGGTACCCGGATCGGTGCGCAGCGCGGCGACCGCGAGCGCGACCTTCGCCACCGCCGGGACGATCACGGAGATCACCGTCGCCGTCGGCGACTCGGTGAAGAAGGGCCAGGTGCTGGCCCGGGTCGACGCCTCGGCCGCGAAGCGGGAACTCGCGGCGGCCGAGGCCGACCTGGACGCGGCGCAGGATGCGGCGGACCGGGCGGCCGGAGCAGACGACTCGACCACCCAGTCGGAGGCAGCGGTGACCCAGGCGGAACTGAAGGTCGCCGCAGCGCGGGAGAAGGTCGACGGCGCCACCCTGACCGCGCCGATCGCGGGCACCGTGGTGGCCGTCAACGGCAGCGTCGGGGACCCCGGCACCTCGGCAGGCGGTGCGGCCACCGGCGGCGCGACCGGAGGCGGCGCCTCCGGGGCCGGGAGCACGACATCCGCTTCGGGGGACGGCGGACTCGTGCAGATCGCCGACCTGGCCCGGCTGGAGGTCACCGCCGCGGTTCCCGAGGCCGACGCGACCCGGCTCAAGGCCGGCATGCCCGCCACGGTCAGCTGGAACGCGCTGCCCGGCGCCACCGCCGAGGCGACGCTCGCCGCGATCGACCCGAACGCCACCACCGCCAACGACGTGGTGACCTACGGCGTCACCCTGAGCCTGAAGGACCGTCCCGACGCCGCCCGGCCCGGCCAGAGCGTGCAGGTCACCGTCACCCTCGACACGTCCGAGAACGTCGTCGCGGTGTCTGCTCTCGCGGTCACCAGCGCCGGCAACCGGCACACCGTGACCGTGCTGGACAACGGCACCCCGGTCGTCCGCCCGGTCGAGGTGGGCCTGCGGGGTGACCAACTCGTCGAGATCACCTCCGGCCTGACCGAAGGCGACCGGGTCGTGCTGCCCAGCACCGGCGGCGCCGACCCGAGCACCGGTGGCGGCGGGCGCGGTGGGCCGGCGGGCGGCGGCCTGACCGGTGGCGGCGGGCGGGGCAACCGGTGACCCTCTACCTGGTCGACGGCGCTCACCGCGCCACCGAGGCTCCGGACCGCCCGGTGCTCGACATCCGTGGCCTGACCAAGGTGTACGGGCAGGGCGAGGCGACCGTGCACGCGCTGCGCGGCGTGTCGCTGAGCATCGCGGCCGGCGACTACGTGGCCATCATGGGTTCCTCCGGATCCGGCAAGTCGACGCTGATGAACATCCTCGGCTGCCTCGACGTGCCCAGCGCCGGCACCTACCGGCTGGACGGGGTCGACGTCAGCCGACTCGACGACGCCCGGCTGGCCCTGGTCCGCAACCGGCGCATCGGATTCGTCTTCCAGTCGTTCAACCTCATTCCCCGCACCTCGGCGGTGGCCAACGTCGAGCTGCCCCTGGCGTACGCCGGCGTCAAGCCGGCCGAGCGACGCCGGCGAGCCCTCGCGGCCCTGGACATGGTAGGTCTCGCCGGCCGGGCCGACCATGAGCCGAACCAGCTCTCCGGCGGGCAGCAGCAACGTGTCGCCGTCGCTCGCGCCCTGGTCACCGAGCCCGCGCTGATCCTCGCCGACGAACCCACCGGCAACCTGGACAGCCGCTCCACCGAGGAGGTGCTGGCCATCCTCGACCAGCTGCACGCCGCCGGCCGGACCATCGTCATGATCACCCACGAGACCGACGTTGCCGCCCGCGCCCGCCGGCTGGTCACCCTCTTCGACGGTCGGATCACCACCGACGTACGACAGGGCGGTGCCCGGTGAGCCTGCTGGAGATCCTCCGCTTCGCCGGCCGGGGCGTCACCACCAACAAGCTGCGCTCGGCGCTGACCATGCTCGGCATCCTCATCGGCGTCGCCGCGGTCATCCTGCTGGTCGCCGTCGGCAACGGCTCCGCGCAGGCGGTCAACCGCAGCATCGAGGCGCTGGGCACCAACACCATCACCGTGTCCAGCACCGCCCGCGGCGCAACGACGCCGTCGGCACTCACGGTCGACATCGCGCAGTCCTTGCGCGATTCGGCACTCGCCCCCGACGTGCGGGCGGTCTCACCGGTGGTCAGCACCGCCCCGACGATGACCCACGCCGGGACCGAGCACCCGGTGGCGCAGTTCCTCGGCACCTACCCGACCTACTTCGGCTCGTCGAACAGCCCGCTCGCCGCCGGCGCCGCCTTCACCGACCAGGACGTGGCCCAGAGTCGGCGGGTGGTCGTGCTCGGGCGTACCGTCGCCACCGAACTGTTCGCCGACACCGACCCGGTCGGCCAGCAGGTCACCGTCGGCGGCGCCCTGTTCACCGTCGTCGGAGTCCTCGCCGAGAAGAGTTCGGCGTCCGGCTTCTCCGACCCGGACGACCTCGCCGTCGCCCCGCTCACCGCCGTGCAGCAGGCCCTCACCGGGTACGGCCCGGTGAACTCCATCCTCGTCGAGGCCACCGGCCCGGACCGGGTGGACGCCGCCCAGCAACAGGTCACCCAGATCCTCAACCAACGCCTCAGGCTGCCGGCCGGCACCACCGCGACCGGCCGCGGTGGCGGCGGCGGCGCGGGCGCCGCGCCGTACCGGATCCAGAACGCCGCGCAACTCCTCGCCACCCGCACCGAAACCGCGCAGACCTTCACCGTCCTGCTCGGCACCGTCGCCGGCATCAGCCTGCTGGTCGGCGGCATCGGCATCACCAACATCATGCTGGTGACCGTCACCGAGCGAACCCGGGAAATCGGCATCCGCAAGGCACTCGGCGCACCGCGGCGCACGATCCTCACCCAGTTCCTCGCCGAAGCGACCATGCTCAGCGTCCTCGGCGGTGGCCTCGGCGTGGCCGCCGCGCTCATCGGCAGTCGCTTCACCATCGTCGGCGTGCAGCCGGTGATCGTGCCCAGCTCCGTCGCACTGGCTCTGGGCGTCTCCGTCGCGATCGGGCTGTTCTTCGGCAGTGTCCCCGCCAGCCGCGCCGCCGGCCTGCGCCCCATCGACGCACTCCGCTACGAATGACAGGTGAAGCATGACGACCGATCTGGACACCGCTCTCGCCGCCGAACCCCGCCCCTGGCGTAGCCGGGCCACCCCGTGGCTCATGGCAGCGCTGCTGCTCGTCGGCGGCTTCGCCGGCGGCGCCCAGGCGCAGCAGGCGTACGGACCGGACTCCGGGCCCGCACCGGCGGGACGCGGAGCAGCGGTCGACGGACCGGCCGGTGGGGCCCGCGGCGGCGGTGCCCGCGGCGGCGGCGCCGCTCCCCCGGCCGCCACCGCCACCCCGGCCACCACCGGCACCGTCAGCGACATCGACGGGGACACGATGAAGATCCGGCGCGAGTCCGGCGAGGTGGTCACCGTGCGGACGGACGACCGTACGCAGGTCCGGCTACCCGGCACGCTCAAGGACCTCCGGACCGGCGACACCGTCGTGGTGACCGGGAACACGCGGAGCGGCGACATCGCAGCCGCCACGATCACCCGACAGAAGTAGCGCCCCCGGTGACCTGGCCGCCGTCCACCACCCCGGCGATCGGGGCGCTGTCCGGAAATGCCTCGGCGAGCACGGCCACCCGTCCTGGGGGTGGACGCGCTCGACCAGCTCGGACCGGGAGTCGCGTTTCTGCGCACGGGCGACGTCCATGGCCTGGTCGCGGTGCCGCGCACGGTCCGGGCGGATGACCAGCCGTCCTCGGGTCCGGCGAGGTCACATCAGCCGCCGCCGCAGTCGCTTGTCGATGGCGACCACGGCAGCGGCGACGACGGCGACCGCCAGGATGCGTAGCCAGACGTCGCCCCCGATCGGCGCGGTGTCGAAGATGCCGTTCATGACCGGCAGGTAGGTGATGGCGAGCTGGGCGAGGGCTTGGATCGCCACGCCGGCCAGGATCCACCGGTTGGCGAAGATGCCGACGTGCCAGGCCGAGTGGATCAGGGACCGGCAGCTGAACAGGTAGAACGTCTCCACCACGACGAAGACGTTGAGCGCCGCGGTCCGTGCCTCGGCCACGCTGGCGCCCCGGTCCCGCTCCCACTGGAACAGCCACCAGGTGCCGACCACGAGCAGCGCCGCCACCAGCACGATCCGGACCACCAGAGCGCCGGTCAGCAGTGCTCGGCCCGGGTCGCGGGGCGGTCGCCGCATGATGCCGGCCTCCTTCGGCTCGAAGGCGAGCATCAGGCCGAGCAGGACGGCGGTGGTCATGTTGATCCAGAGGATCTGTGTCGGCAACAGCGGCAGCGTGGCGCCCAGGACGATGGCCACGAAGATGACCAGCCCCTCACCGAGGTTCGTCGGCAACGTCCAGACGATGAACTTGGTGAGGTTGTCGAACACCCCACGGCCCTCCTCGACCGCGGCTTCGATGGTGGCGAAGTCGTCGTCGGTGAGCACCATGTCGGCGGCCTCCTTGGCCACCTCGGTCCCGGTGCGCGCCATGGCGATCCCGATGTCCGCCTGGCGCAGGGCCGGGGCGTCGTTGACCCCGTCGCCGGTCACCGCGACCACGTGACCCCGCTGCTGGAGCGTCTCGACCAACCGCAGTTTCTGCTCGGGTGACACCCGCGCGAACACCGCGGCGCGGTCCACCGCCTCCGGGAACCGCTCGGCGGGCAACGCCTCCAGGTCTCTGCCGGTGAGCACCCGACCCGCCCGGTCCTCGCCGAGTAGGGCCAGGTGGGTGGCGATGGCGGTGGCCGTCGCCGCATGATCCCCGGTGATCATCTTGACCCCGATACCGGCGGTGTGGCAGGCCCGCACCGCCGATCCGGCGGCGCTCCGGGGCGGGTCCAGCATGGCCTGCAGGCCGGTCAGGCTCAGGGTGCCGGACAGGTCCTCCTCGCCGAAGCCGGCGGACTCGCCGGCCGGACGCACCGCCGTCGCCAGCACCCGAAGTCCCCGCCCGGCCAGTTCCTCCGCCGCACGGGTGACCGCCTGGGCGTCCAGCGGGCGGTGGTCCCCGTGGGCGCCCATCTCGGTCCGGCACATCGACAGAACCCGCTCCACGCCACCTTTGACCAGCACGACCTCACGTCCGGAGTCGCGTTCACCGTGCAGGGTGGCCATGTACTGCCGCTCGGAGCTGAAGGGGATGGTGGCGGTACGCGGACAGCCCTCCTCGAACCGCTCGCGGTCGACGCCGCCCTTCCCGGCCACCACCAGCATCGCGCCCTCGGTCGGGTCTCCGGCGAGGATCCACTCGCCGTCCTCCTCGCGTAGCCGGGCGTCGTTGCAGCCCGCGCCCGCGAGCAGGGACCAGCGCAGTGCCCGACTGGTCGCCTCGCCGGCCGGGGCGCCGGAACCGTCGAGGATCTCGCCCTCGGGCTGATAGCCCGAACCGGTGACGGTGAACTCGCCGTCCGGCGTCCACACCGCCCGTACCGTCATCTGGTTCTCGGTCAGCGTGCCCGTCTTGTCGGAGCAGATGACCGTGGTGCTGCCCAGGGTCTCGATCGCCGGCAGCCGGCGGATGACCGCCCGCCGCCGCGCCATCCGCGTCACCCCGATGGCCAACGTGATGGTGACCGCCGCCGGCAGCCCTTCGGGGATCGCCCCCACCGCCAGAGCGATGGCCGCGGTGAAGGTCTCGGTGGCGTCCTGCCCGCGCAGCACACCGACACCGAAGGTCAACCCGGCCAGGACCAGGATGGCCACCGTCAGCACCTTGCTGAACCGGGCCAACTTGCGGGTCAACGGGGTCGCCAGCGTCTCGGCCGCACCCACCAGCCGGTGGATCTGCCCCAACTCGGTCTGGGCACCGGTGGCCACCGCGATGCCGGCACCACTGCCGGCCGTCACCAGGGTGCCCGAGTAGACCATGTTCCGCCGGTCCGCCACCTCGGTGACATCCGGCAGCTCCGCCTCGTCCTTCGTCACCGGGACCGACTCACCGGTCAACGCCGACTCGTCCACCCGCAGCTCCGCCAGGCGGACCAGACGCAGGTCGACCGGCACCTTGTCGCCCGCCTCCAACACGATCAGATCGCCCGGAACCAGCTCGTCCGAGGAGAGCTTCCGCTCCTGCCCGTCGCGTACCACCCGCGCCTCGGTGCGCACCATCGACCGCAGGCTGTCCAGGGCGGATTCCGCCTTGGACTCCTGCACGTACCCGATCGCCGCGTTGATCAGCACGACACCGAAGATCACCGCCGAGTCGACGTACTCGTCGAGGACCGCGGTGACCACGGCCGCCGCCAGCAGCACGTAGATGAGCGGATGGTGGAACTGTCGGAGAACCCGCCGCAGGACACCGTCGCCACCGGCGGCCGGCAGCACGTTGCGTCCGTACCGCTCCAGCCGACGCGCGGCCTCGTCCCCGCTCAACCCACGGTGCGGGTCCGTCTCGAGCAGGAGCACCACCTCGTGGGAGGGCATGGCGTGGTGGCCGTCCCGGCGCGGTGACTCAGCCGGCTGTCCGGTACTCACCGTCACCTCGCAATCGGGACGTCGGGCTCACACCGCCGGTGTCGGAGGCGGGCCACCCCTGGCCCCGGAGCTGAGCCGGCGGCCTGAGCAGTTGAGGAAATCTTCGACCAAGCCGCCGGCGAGCGACCGGGAAACCCCCAAACGCCAAGAGGTCGTACGCGATCCACCAGGACCGCTCAGCGGAGCAGGACCGGGCCCGCGTCGATCCGGGTCCGGAACAGGATGTACGGCTTACGCCGCAGGTCCTGCCCCCGCTGGTAGTCGGCCTGGCGGTGCAGTTGGTTGGCGGTCACGTACAGGTGCCCGTCGGTGGCCACCGACATGGTGTCCGGCCAGAGCAGTCGCGGGTCGTGGACCACCGTCTCGTACTCGCCGTCGGTGCGGCGGCGCAGCACCGCGTCGTGCTCGTAGGAGGTCAGGTAGAGCCGACCGGTGTCGTCGGTCTCCAGGCCGTCGGAGCCGCCGCCCTTGTCCCCCTCGTCGATCACCGTCGCGGCGACCTCGTCGTCGGCGACCGTGCGGTCGGTCAGGGCGTCGGTGTCGACGCTGTACCAGCGACGCGACGCCAGCGGGCAGTAGTACAGGCGGGCACCGTCGGCGGCGATGGCGATGCCGTCGGAGCCCATGCTCACCGGCTTCGGTTCACCGTCGGCCGGGCGTTTCAGGAACGGCCGCCCCTCGACCACCGGCCGGAACGTCTCCAGCGGCTCCGCCTTCGTCGACGGGTGCTCGTGCAGCCGCCGCCAGGACTCGCCGGTGGCCAGGTCGACCACGATGATGCCGTTCGGGCCGGAGTCCGAGGAGTCGGTGATGTACGCGATACCGGCCGCACCGCGGCGCAGGTCGAACCGCACGTCGTTGAGGTAGGTGCGGGACAGCGCCACATCGGTCGGGAAGGTGATCACCTGGGCGACGGCGTCGGTGTCCAGATCCACCCGGACCAGCTTCGGCCCGCCGGGCCGGGTCGGCTGGAACATCGGGCTGCCGGTGTCGAGCACCCACAGCCGGTCCGCCGGATCGACCACGATGCTCTGCACCGAGACGAACGCCTGGGCGTCGTCGTCGGCCGACGGGCTGTTCCACGCCGGGTCCGGGAACGGCACCTCGATGCCGTCGCGCAGCTCGACCACCGTGGCGGGCACCTCGTCACCCCACTTCGGGAAGTTGACGAAGATCCGCCCGGTGTGCGACACGCTCACCCCGGTCGGCATCGGCCCGGTGAAGCTGTGCACCACCTCCAGCTCACCGATCGGTTGGTCACCCATCGGGCCGGTCATCGCACTGCCTCCGTCATCTTCGTCTGCTACCCGCCTGCCCACCGACGACACCCCTCACCGCCGCACCGCACCGAAGGCCCGCGTCGGGGCCCGGGCCGCTTTCCCCCATTCCAGGGTCTGGACCGCCAGTGCGTGCAAAGGTGACGACAGAGACGCTTCTTCAAGGATCGGGACAGTTCATGCGGATCGGATACAAACTGGCCAGCGAGGGGTTCGGGCCGAAGGAGATCATCCGCCAGGCGATCCGGGCCGAGGAGGTCGGCTTCGACTTCGTCGAGATGAGCGACCACTTCCATCCCTGGCTCGACGTGCAGGGCCACTCGTCGTTCACCTGGACGGTCTTCGGTGCCATCGCCGCCCGAACCGAACGGGTCGGCCTGGTCACCGGGGTGACCTGCCCGACGGTGCGCTACCACCCGGCGATCATCGCGCAGGCCGCGGCCACCCTCGCGCTCGTCTCCGACGGCCGGTTCACCCTCGGCGTGGGTGCCGGCGAGCGGCTCAACGAGCACGTCGTCGGCCAGGGCTTCCCGAGCGTGCGGGGCCGACACGAACGGCTCCGGGAGGCACTGGAGATCATCAGGTTGCTCTGGCAGGGCGGCTACCAGTCGTACGAGGGCAAGCACCTCCAGCTTGAGGACGCCCAGGTGTTCGACCTGCCCGACCGGCCACCGGTGATCGCGGTGGCGGCCAGCGGGCCGGCGTCGGTGGCGATCGCCACCGAACTCGGTGACGGGCTGTTCGCCACCGAGCCGAAGCCGGACCTGGTGCAGGCGTACCAGCGTGACGGTGGCGACGGCCCCCGCTACGCGGAGGTGCCGATGGCCTGGGCGCCCGACGAGCAGCAGGCGGTGCAGGCGGCCTGGCAGACCAGCCGGTGGGCGGTCACCGGGTGGAAGGTGATGAGTGAGCTGCCCAACCCGGTCAACTTCGAGGCCGCGTCGAGCACGGTCACCGAGGACGACATCCGGAAGCAGTTCGCCGTCGGCCCCGACCCCGACGTCCACGTCGAGGCGGTGCGCACGTACGCCGACGCGGGCTTCGACCACCTGGTCCTGCAGAACGCCGGCCCCGACCCGGACGGCTTCCTCGACTTCTACCGCGACACCCTCGCCGATCGCCTCCGCGCGCTCGGCTGACGCCGGATCGGTCGGGTCCGCCGTGCGTACTGTCCGGCGGACCGGGCAGGAGGTCGACGGTAGGTAGCGAGATTCAGCGAGAGGGGACTTCCCGATGCCGAGCACCACGATGCCGATGCTGGAGACGTACCCGAAGACGATCAACCTGGACCGGGCAAAGCTCGCGGCGGCGATCGACGCCCTCAACGACTGCGCCCAGGCCTGCACCGCGTGCGCGGACGCCTGCCTCAGCGAGGACATGGTCGCCGAACTGACCACGTGCATCCGGACGGACCTGGACTGCGCCGACATCTGCGCCACCACGGCGCGGGTGCTGTCCCGACACACCGGCTACGACGCGAACATCAGCCGTAGCCTGCTGGAGGCGTGCGCCACGGCGTGCAAGTCCTGCGGGGACGAGTGCGCCGGCCACGCCGACATGCACGAGCACTGCCGGGTCTGCGCCGAGGCGTGCCGCGCCTGCGAGCGGGCCTGCCGCGACCTGCTGGCCACCATCGGCTGAGCACCGGTAAGCACGATCATGAGGATGTCGAAGGCGGCGAGTTCGGAGGCTTGGCCTTCTGCGGGTAGATCGTCTCGTGACGGGCCAGCATGGCGACGAACTCGCCGATCTTCTTCTCGCGGGTCTGCGCCCGTTTGACGGCGTTGAGGCGGTGGATGAGCGCGAACCGGTTGGTCTTGGTCAGTACGTCGAACATGGCCTGGGCGGCGGGGTCGGCGGCGACGGCGGCCAGCAGGTCGGCCGGCACCTCCGCCTCCGACGGCGGGGCGTAGGCGGCCGCCCACCGCCCGTCCGCCTTCGCGGCCTCCACCGCGACGCGACCCGGCGGCAGCATCCGCCCCTCCGCCTCCAGCCGGGCCACATGGGCGACGTTGCGTTGGGACCAGGAACTACGGGGCCGGCGAGGGGTGAACCGGATCCAGGAGGTCTCCTGATCCCGTTTGCGCGCCTGCCCGTCGATCCAGCCGAAGCACAGGGCCTCGTCCACCGCCTGCTGCCAGGTCAACGTCGTGACCGTGCCGCCCTTCCGGGTCAGGGCGAGCCAGACACCGGGCGACCTGGCGTGGTTGGCCGACAACCACGCACGCAGCGCGTCGGCGTCCGCGACGATCAACTCATCCAGTTCGGCGCCAGCCATGACGGCAGGCTATCGGTTACAGGCGATCGGGCGTACGGATGCCGAGCACGTACAAGCCCTGCCGGAGCACCCGGGCGGTCAGGTCGCAGAGCACCAGCCGACCGTCCCGGACCGGCCCGTCGGCCCGCAACACCGGGCAGCGCTCGTAGAAGCTGCTGAACGCCGCGGCCAACCGGTACAGGTACCCGGTCAGCTGGTGGAACTCCAGGCCGTCCGCGACCTCGCCGACCACCGTCCCGAAGCCGACCAGTGCGAGGGCGAGCGCCCGCTCGGCCGGCTCGGCCAGCGAGATCGCCGCCGCCGGCCCGGCCGTCTCGCCGGCCCGCCGGAAGATGGACCGGATCCGGGCGTACGCGTACTGGAGGTAGGGGGCGGTGTCGCCGTCCAGCGACAGCATCCGTTCCCAGTCGAGCACGTAGTCCTTGTGCCGGTCGCTGGACAGGTCCGCGTACTTGATCGCGCCGATGCCGACCGCCCGGCCCACCTCGGCGGCCTCCGCCTCGCCCAACTCCGGGTTCCGCTGCCGGGCCAGCGCGGTGGCCCGGGCGATCGCCTCCTCCAGCAGTCCGACCAGCTTCACCGAACCGCCGGCCCGGCTGCGCAGCATCCGCCCGTCCGCCCCGAGGATCGACCCGAACCCGACGTGCTCGGCCCGGGCCGGTGCCGCCAGCCAGCCGGCCTGCGCGGCGGCGGCGTACACCATGTCGAAGTGCCGCCGTTGCGGCAGTCCGACCACGTAGAGCAACCGGGTCGCGCCCAGGGTGCCGGTGCGGTGCCGGATCGCCGCCAGGTCGGTGGCCGGGTAGCCGTACCCGCCGTCGGACTTGCGCACGATCAGCGGCAGCGGCTCGCCGTCCCGGCCGACCTGACCGGGTGGGAACACACAGGACGCGCCGTCGCTGTCCCGCAGCAGCCCGAGCCGGTCCAGGTCCTCGACCACCGGACCGAGCAGGTCGTTGTAGCTGCTCTCGCCGTGGAAGTCCCGCTCGGTGAGGGTCACGTCGAGCAGGTCGTAGACGGTCAGGAAGTACCGTTCGGACTGCCGCACCAGCAGCCGCCACAGCCTCAGCGTCGCCTCGTCGCCACCCTGCAACGCCACCACCCGCCGCCGGGACCGTTCCCGGAACGCCTCGTCGGCGTCGAACTTCCCCCGGGCCGCCTGGTAGAACGAGTCCAGGTCACCCATCGACAGTGTCCGCGCCGCCTCGGCCCCGCCCAGGTCGACCAGGTGCTCGATCAGCATCCCGAACGGCGTGCCCCAGTCGCCCAGGTGGTTGGCCCGCAGCACCCGGTGCCCCAGCCATTCCAGCAGTCGGGCCGCCGCGTCGCCGATCACCGTCGAGCGCAGGTGCCCGACGTGCATCTCCTTGGCCACGTTCGGCGCCGAGTAGTCGACCACCACCGTCTCCGGCTCGGCGGCCACCGGCACCCCGAGCCGCGGGTCGGTGGCCAGCGCCAGGACCAGTTCGGCCAGGGTGTCGTCGGCGACGGTCAGGTTGACAAAGCCCGGCCCGGACACCTCCGTCACGCGACACACGTCGGCCAGGTCCGCGTGGGCCAGCACCTCGGCGGCGACCGCGCGCGGCGGCCGACCGAGCCGCCGGGCCAGCGCCAGGGCCGCGTCGGACTGGAAGTCCGCCCGCGCCGAACGCCGCACGACCGGGTCCACCGGTGCGCCGGCCACCCTGGCGAACGCGGGAGCCAGCCGGTCGGCCAACAGCTTTTCCAGATCCATTCCTACGCCGATCTCGCTCGGATCCGCCACGCGGACCACTCGGGTGGGGACGCGGACGGACCGAGGACGACCGACGAGGACCGGCGGCTCGATCCGCCGGTCGCAGAGGGAAAGACTCAGCGCAGGCGGTCGCGGGACCGCCGGCGTCGCCGCGCGCCGACCTGGACGTCGGGAGACGCCATCGGGTACGCGGGCGAGCTGGTCATGGCAGCAGCCTAACCGGCCGACCCGGGGGCCGCGCAACGTCGTTCTCCGGTCATGACGGTGCCTCGCCGTGCGGCTCCCGGTTCCGCGACATCGGATTCGGACCGGCACGCCGGGGCGCCTTGAGGGGAGTTTTCCGGGATGGTGTCGTATCGGGGCGCAGCCGTTCGTAGAACCGGTGGGCGGCGGTCGCCGGACCGCCGGCCACGAGGCGTCGGGCGGCCCTCGTCCCGGGACTGAGAGGAGACGCCATGACCGAGTACCTGATCGCCTTCAACGACGAGTGGGTGTCCGAACACACGGCGGAGGAGATACGCGCGAAGGGCACCGCCAGCCGCGCGGTGATCGCGGAGATGCAGGCCGAGGGTGTCCTGATCTTCAGCAACGGTGGGCTCGACCGGTCCACCGCGGTGTGCAGTGTCGAGCTGGTCGACGGCAGTCCCGTCTTCACCGACGGTCCGTACGTCGAGACCAAGGAGCACCTGGGCGGCTTCGCCGTGGTGGACGTGCCCGACGACGCGACGGCGCGCTACTGGGCCGGCAGGCTGGCGACCGCGCTCGACTGGCCGCAGGAGGTGCACCGGTTCCGCGGCCCCGGGGAGCCCCGGCATGACGGCTCCGCGGACAGGTGACCACGGTGCCCAGATACCTGCCGTCGGTCCACGGGCCGGCCGAGCAGGCCGAGTCCGGCGCCTGTCCGTCCCGGGAGGCCATGGCGCGGCGCGCGGCGCCGCGGTCGTGACCGGTCCCACGGTCGCGCAGGCGATCACCCGCGCCCACCGCGAGGAGTGGGCGCGGTTGGTCGCCGGCCTCACGCGCCGCTTCGGCGACCTCGACGTCGCCGAGGACGCGACGGCCGAAGCGTTCGTCGCGGCCACGGAGCGGTGGCCGCTCGAGGGCGTACCGCCCAATCCCGGCGGTTGGCTCGCCACCACCGCGACCCGCAAGGCGATCGACCAGCTCCGCCGCGAGTCGCAGCGCGACGCCAAACACCAGGCGGCCCGGATCGTGTACGACGGAACCCCCGCCGAGCCGACCGGACCGGTCGGGGACGACCGGCTCAGACTGGTCTTCACCTGCTGTCATCCCGCCCTGGCCGCGGAGGCCCGGGTGGCACTCACCCTGCGCCTGCTCGGCGGCCTCACCGTCGCCGAGATCGCCCGCGCCTATCTGGTGCGGGAGACCGCGATGGCGCGCCGGATCACCCGCGCCAAGGCGAAGATCAAGGCGGCACACATCCCCTACCGGGTGCCCTCCGCCGACGACATCCGAGAGCGACTCCCGGGCGTGCTCGCGGTCGTCTACCTCGTCTTCAACGAGGGCTACCTCGCCGGCGAGGGTGCCGACCCGCTACGCGTCGACCTCAGCGACGAGGCGATCCGCCTCGGCCGCCTGCTCCGGACCCTCCTCCCGGACGACGGGGAGGTGGCCGGCCTGCTCGCCCTGATGCTGCTCACCGACGCCCGTCGGGCGGCGCGCGTGTCCCGCACCGGGGAGCTGGTGACCCTCGACGAGCAGGACCGCGGCGCATGGGACCGCACCCTCATCGCCGAGGGCAACGCCCTGGTCCGGGAGCGGGTCGCGGCGGTGGCGGCCGGCGGTGAGCCACCCGGCCGCTACCAGCTACAGGCCGCCATCAACACGGTCCACACGGATGCCCCGTCCGCCCGCGACACCGACTGGTCCACCATCGTCGCCCTCTACGGCCGCCTGGTGCTGCTCGACCCCTCGCCGATCGTGCGGCTCAACCGGGCGGTCGCGGTCGCCGAGGTCGACGGCCCCGGGGTCGGGCTGGCCGAGGTCGAGCGCCTCGCCGAGGCGCTCGACGGCTACCACGCCTTCCACGCCGCGCGCGCCGACCTGCTGCGGCGGCTGGGGCGCAGCGGCGAGTCCCGGGCGGCGTACGACCGGGCCATCGGTCTTGCCGGCAATCCCGCCGAGCGGGCCTACCTCACCCGCCGCCGCGACCAGCTCGCCGGCTGACCGACCAGCGGCGGCTGGCGGTCGACGGAGCATGTCGGCTCTCAGCTGGGCCAGGGAACGCGTCAGCCACGCGACCGCGACGGTCGCCGGGGAAGGCGCGGAAGCGTACGCTTGGCGCAGCGTCGCTCGGGACCCCGGTGGCCGACAGTCCGTCGCAAGCCCGCGATCACCCGGCGCGCCACCGCGCCCCGGGCCGTCAGACGCTCCTTGAGAGGCGGCGGTTCACGATGACCGCACCCCGGAACAATCATGTTCGATCCTTCCCGCGCGACGGTCTGGGCGACTCCGACGCTCCGGCACCCCGGCGGACGGCGGCGAGGCGCTCGCGGATCGGCGGTGTGTGGGTCGCCGCCGTGGTGTTCGCGGTCGTGCTCCTGCTGCTGCTGATCTTCGTCCTGCAGAACGGGCAACGTGCCGAGGTGTCGTTCCTCGGCGCACACGGGACCCTGCCGATGGGGGTGGCGTTGCTGCTCGCCGCGGTCTTCGGGGTACTGCTCGTCGCCCTTCCGGGCACCGCCCGCATCGTGCAGCTGAGGATGGCCGACCGTCGTCCCGCCCGGCGCTCGGTGGACCAGCCCGGATCCGGCCCGGATTCCCGGTCGGCGAGCGGGGTCGCCGGCGGCCCGCTGCCGCCCCGCCCCGACCGCTGGGAGGGCTGACCCGTGCCCGGCTCGCCACGACGAGCCGGCACGAGCGCCGCACCGGTGCCCTCCGCGACCGCCACCGACCCGACCGACCTCCGGCACGCGTCAGACGTCCCGGCCGGCGAATCGGCGCGGGCCCGGGCCGAGGTGACGACGAGCCCCGACGCGCACGATGTGTGGGTCGGCGAGGGCGGCAGCACGGCGCCGATCGCCCGCCGAATCGCGGCACCGGCGGCCGTCCGGCAGATCCTCGCCGACCCCGATCACCCGGCGGCGCCGACGTCGACAGCCTGACCGTGGCCCCGGCCCGTCGGTGCACCGGGCCGGGGCGACGGTCATCCCGTGCCGGGAGGAACCGATGTGCCGAACAGTGCCGCCGGCTCGCCCAGCGCGGCGGTCAGCTCACGTCCGAGAAACGCGTCGTAGCCGGTGGCGGGGGACGACGTGGCCAGGGGCGGCGGGCGACCGTCGATCCCGCGGAGCCGCTCCTCGGCCCGGCGGGCGGCGATGGCCGTCACCCAGGCGAGGCCCCCGACCTGGTCGGCGGCGTGCCTCGGGGCGAGCTGCCAGACCTCGACGAACACCGCCCGGGTCACCGCGACGGCGACCGACGGGCTGCCCACGCTGTCCCGCACCTGGACGAAGACTGCCCGGACGAGGCGGCGGTAGAGGCGACCGAAGGCGGCCCGGTCCCGGTCGGCGATCCGCTTGACGAGGTCGTCGACGGATTCCGGGCCGGGGACGACGTAGACAGGAGGAACCGGCATCCGATGCTCCCGGGTGGTGTGCCTGCTGGATGGGGCACCACCGGGGACCAGGGCGGTCGTTGCCCCGTTCACCCTACGCTATCGACCGGTCATCCCCCGCGTCCGCCGCGGCCTCCGGATCCGGCGGGGCCGGGTGCGCGGATACCCACGAGCCCTGCGCCGCCGGATCGACGAGGCCGCGGCCCCGAAGACCTCACCGGCGTACGGATGACCACCCCGCACGGGTAGCGCCACGCGGCACTCCGGCTCGGGTCGCGGTCGACGGGTCGGATCAGGGGCCGGTGGCGGCGAGGTCGCCCAGGTGGGCGAGCGGCGTGTGCGGCGGGCGCCACTCCAGGAACATCGCCGTGGCGTCGTCGTCGAGTTCGTCGTCCTGGTAGGCCACGACGGCGCGGACCAGGCGGCGCATCGTCTCCGGGCTGGGCAGCCGGTCGTTGAGGGCGCGGTTCACGAAGTCGACGAGGCGGTCCACCCCGAACTGCTCCCGGTCCTCGTTCCGCGCGTCGGTGATGCCGTCGGTGTAGGCCAGCAGGCGGTCACCCGGGTGCAGGTTCTCCTCGTGCACCCGGGGCCGGCGGGACGTCAGATGACCGAGGCCGAGCGGCAGCGCGGTCGGGCCGGGCAGTTCCCGGATCGCCTTGCCGTCGCGCAGCAGCAGCGCGCCGGGGTGACCGGCGTTGATCATGTGCAGTCGGCCGGTCCGCCGATCCAGTTCGGCCAGCAGCGCGGTGGCGAACATGTTCGGGTGCTCGGAGCGCACCCACCGGTCGATGCTGATCGCCGTGTCCACCAGGTCGAGACCGCACCGGCGTGCGTTGCGGTAGGCGCTGACCACGAGTGAGGCCAGGCTGCTCGCCCGGATGCCGTGCCCGCAGGTGTCGAACAGCCCGACGCTGAGCACGTCACCGTTGAGCGCGTAGTCGAAGACGTCACCGCCGACGTCGTAGCACGGTTCGAGGATGGCGGTGATCACCAGGTCGTCGGTCGCGAAGGTCAGCGGCGGCAGCAGTCCCCAGACGATCTCGGCCGCGACCTGCATGGGTAGCCGACGCCGCAGCCGCTCGACCACGTCGCCGTAGGCCCGCCGGTTCGCCAGCAGGTGCGCGACGTGGACCGCCAACTCCCGGGCCGCCCCCTCCAACGTCGGATCCTCCGCGGCCGGGGAGACGACCTCCAGCACACCGATCCGCTCGCAGCCGACGAGCAGGGGTATCCAGATCCGGTCCGGATCGTCGGCCGCGCACTGGAGTTCCAGGCTGGTGAACGCCCGCCCCGCCAGCGTCGTCTCGATCGACAGCCGGTCCCGGACCAGGCCGGCGTCGAGCAACGGCACGAGGTCGGACTGCGCGTAGTCGGCCAGGTAGATCACGATCTCGCTCGCGCCGATCGCCGGGGCGGCACGCGCGACGAGTTGGGACAGGTCGTCCGGCCCACCGCGGGGCGCGGTGAGCTGGAGCCAACGCACCGCATCGCCCGCGTCGACCAATCTCCACCTCCCCCGTGTCTCCCCACACCGTAGGAGTGCGGTGGCCGTCCTGCCAATTGCGCCACCGGCACCCGATGCGGCCGCGAACCCTCTCCAGGGCGCATGACGGACGCCGGGAGGGGTATGGTCGGTACAGACGGGCGGTCGCCCGCGATTCCGGAACACCGCAACGCGGCCCCGCACCACCGCGACGCAGCCCCGCGAGAGCGCCGGGCCCCAGAGCGTCGGCACGGCGGGAGCCTCCTGCGATCAGATGTGTTCCGCTACTCAGAAGGATCTCTGCATGACGTTGAACGGCAACTACGGCTCGGCCCTGTTCGTTTCGGTGCCGACCACCGACGGGCTCGACGCACCGGGCGTGAGTCGCGACGACAGCGAGGAGGCCATGCGCCGCCTTCGCCACCCCTTCGCGGTGTCGCCGGCCGCCCCGGCGGGACACCCGGCTGCCCCCGGCGATCGCCCCACGTCACACTCCTGACCCGATCGGCCAGGGCGACATCATCCTTTCGGCTAGCAATTGGCCAACCTTTCCGGTAGCGTTCGCGGCATAGCAGTACGACATGACGCGGTGGCGAGGCCCGTGATCGTGGGCCTTGCGACAGCGCACCTGCCCGTGTGTGCGCTCCGGCGGCAGCCGGTTCGGAGATCTTCCGATCGCTCCGATCCGACGGGCACGCGCCGGAAGGACCATTCCATGGTCACCACCACCGCCACCGAACCGACGACCGGCACCCGCTTCGGCCAGCGCAGCAGTGCCCACGGCACCGCCAGCGCCGACGACCTCCTGGCCGCGATGGCGGCCACTCCGGTCGACGATCCCGGTCGGGCGGCGCTGCGCGACCGCACCATCGAGGCGTGGTTGCCCCTCGCCCGCCACCTGGCGCGCCGCTACGGCGGACGCGGCGTACCGGACGAGGACCTGACCCAGACCGCGGTGGTCGGCCTGATCAAGGCCGTCGACCACTTCGACCCCACCCGGGGCGTGGACTTCACCGGGTACGCCATCCCCACCGTCGTGGGCGAGATCAAGCGTTACTTCCGGGACCGCACCTGGGCCATCCGGGTACCCCGTCGGCTGCAGGAGCTGCGCCTGTCGATCAGCGAGGCCAACGGCACCCTGAGCCACACGTTGGGCCGTTCGCCGACGGTGGCCGACATCGCGGCCTACCTCGACCTGTCCGAGGAGGCCGTCCTGGAAGGGCTGGAGGGTGCCCGCGCCTATCGCGCGACCTCGCTGTCCACCCCCACCGGCGCGGACAGCACCACCGAACTCGGCGACACCCTCGGCGGCCTCGACCACGACCTCGACCTGGTCGAGATCCGTCTCGCGCTCAGCCCGGCACTCGCCACCCTGCCGGAGCGCGAGCAGCGGATCCTCAGCCTGCGCTTCCACGGCAACCTCACCCAGGCCGAGATAGCCGAGCGGATCGGCGTCTCGCAGATGCACGTGTCCCGGCTCATCACCCGGTCGCTGGCCACGCTGCGCCGGCACCTGGCCGAGGACCGTGCCTGACCCGCACGGGTTTACCGACGGCGAGCCAGGGCACCATACACAGTAGACAGCCACCGGTGGTCACCCGGTCTCCGTGACCAGAACCGAATCCTTCCGATGCCCGAGGGCATCGCGCCAGCCGGGCGGACCGTACGGTCCGCGCACCCCTGCGCGCATCCGATAACCAGGAGCACCTCATGACGTCCCCCACCGCCACCACCCGGCGCGACGCCAACGCGACCGCCACCGAGCTGCGCCGCACCCACGACGAGACCAAGCCGGCCTGGAAGACCACCGAGTTCATCGCCTACGTCGTCGTCGTCCTGGGCGTGCTGATCGCCTCCCTCGTGGTGGACGGCAACGGCAACGGTGACAACGGCGCCGGCGGCGACTTCTTCCGCGCCGACCGTGCCTGGCTGTACGTGGTGATGCTGACGATCGGTTACCTGGTCAGCCGCGGGCTGGCCAAGTCCGGCAGCCGCTCCACCCACAACTGAGCGTAGGCACCTTCCCGCCGCCCGGTCGCATCCGCGACCGGGCGGCGGCATGCCTGGACATCTCGGACGCGACGACGACGCCGGTCACCCGGCCCGGCCGTCCGGCGGGGTCTCCTCCATCGCCGCGACGAGGTCGGCCACCGGCACGGTGGCGAAGCCGACCCGGGCGTCGCCCGCCCCGTACGGCAGCCACAACTCCCCGTCGTGGACGAGCGCACCGCAGGAGTAGACGACGTTCGGCACGTACCCGTCGCGGTCGGCCTCCTCGGGGCTCAGCAGCGCACCGGGCAGCCGCGCGAGCACCCGTTCCGGCCGGCGCAGGTCGAGCAGGAGCGCGCCGATGGCGTACCGGCGCATCGGCCCGACGCCGTGGGTGAGCACCAGCCAGCCGGCCTCGGTTTCCACCGGTGACCCGCAGTTGCCGACCTGGATCAGCTCCCAGCTGTCCCGGGGTGCGTGCAGCGGCACCGGTGCCGCCCACCGGTTCTCGTCGTCCAGGCAGGTCAGGCCGAGGGTCTCGCCGTCGGTACGGCACAGGGCCAGGTGCCGGCCGCCGACGGTACGGGGGAACAGCGCGACCCCCTTGTTGCGGACGCCCGGCCCCCGCATCGGGGTGGCCTCGAAGCGGCGCAGGTCCCCACTGGCCAGCGCGCGGCTGGCGATCCGCCGCCCGTCGTACGCGGTGTAGGTGGCCCGGTACACCGGCCCGGAGTCGCCGGTGAACCTGACGAACCGGGCGTCCTCCAGACCGTTGCTCTCCGCCGGGACGCCCGGCCAGAGCACCCGTTGGTGCAGCTCGGTGTCGGCGGGGAAGGCCGTGGCGTAGCTGGCGGCGTCGATGCGCCGCAGGTGTTCCAGGGTGCGCGGCCCGTTGGTGCGGGAGAGCAGGTCCGGTGGCAGGCTGCCGAGCACCCGCTCGAAGGTCGCCTCGTCGTACCGGTCGGGCAGGGCGTCCAGCACGGTGGCGGTGACCTCGTTGTCGCGTTCCTCCTCGGCCAGGCCGGCGGCGAGCAGGTCCCGACGGTGCGCCACGGCCACCCGCTGCCCGAGGACCAGCGGGCCGGACCGCTCGGCGACGGCGAGCCGGCGGCCGGGCCCGAGGACGGCGGAGGCGAAGCCGATCGACGACAGGTGTCCCTCGCCGATCTGGCGCAGGCTGACCGCGACGCGGAGCTGCCCGGCGGCCAGGCCGGTCTGGTCCGGGTGGGCCACCATCGACGGGTTGCACAGCGCGGCGGCCTCGACCGCGTACTCGTGGCTGAAGTAGGCGCCGACCAGCAACCGGGTGGTGGGGGAAAGGTCCTGGT
Organism: Micromonospora endolithica; assembly: GCF_003626595.1. Lineage (GTDB taxonomy): Bacteria > Actinomycetota > Actinomycetes > Mycobacteriales > Micromonosporaceae > Micromonospora > Micromonospora endolithica. The sequence continues at coordinate 136,894 of NZ_RBAK01000012.1, forward strand.
GCCGGGCGATGCGGTGCCGGACCAGGTCGTGGTGGTGGTGGAAGGTGCCATCCAGGTCCCGGTGCCGGGTGCCGAAGCGGTCGAAGGTGTCCCGCAGCAGCCGGCCGGTCTCCGCGTCGTCGAGGTGCGCGACCCGGTCGATGAGCGCACCGGCCCGGTTGCGGACCACGGCGTCGTCCTCACCGGGGACGAAGAGCTTGACGATGACCCGGCGGGCGTCCGGGACGAGGGTACGGTCCTGCCGGACCGCCCGGACCCCGGTCACGACCAGCGCCGGGCGTGTTGCAGGGTGGCGATCAGGGCCAGGGTGGACTCGGCGCCCTGGTTGAGGTTGGGCCCGTGCGCGGTCAACCCGTCGTAGCCGCCGCCGGTCTCCGGGTCCCACATCGGGGTGCCGACGTCGTTGTCGCCCAGGAACCACCCGACCGCCTGCCGTACCCCGGTCTCCCAGCCGGGGTCGCCGGTGACGGTGGCGGCGGTGGCGCACGCGTCGGCGAAGGCGGCGACCTCGATCGGTTGCTGGTCGTGGCGGGGCCGCACCCCGTCCCGCCGCCAGCCACCGGCGGGCACCACCGACAGGTTCCCGTCACGCTGCTGGACGTCGCGTAGCCAGGCCAGCATCCGCAGCCCGCCGTCGAGGGGCGGGCCGTCGTGGCGCAGTTGGCTGGCCGCGATGACGACCTCGGCCAGCGCCGCGGAGGCGTACGTCAGTCGCGGCGCCGGCCAGGGCCACCGCGGGTCGGTTCCGGGGCCGCCGATGGTGGTGGCCGCGTCGGTCAGCAGCGCGGCCGCGGCGGCGTGGGCCGGATGACGGCGGAGCACCTCGGCGGCACCGAGCCCGGCGAAGGCCATCGCGTGCGGCGCCGGGGAGCGCCGGGTGGCGCCCCGGCTGAAGGCGACCAGCGCCTCCTCCCGGATCCACGCGGCGGGGCTGCGGGCCGCGGCGGTGCCCAGCCCCCAGAGCGCCCGGCCCCACCAGTCGCCGAGCCCGGGCTGGTCGGTCCAGCGCCGGTCGTGGCCGAGCCGGTTGTGAAAGGCGCCGGCCGCGTCCTGGGCGTGGGTCAGGAAGGCCAGGTACCGCTCGGCGAGCCGGAGCACCTCCCCACCCGGCTCCGGCTCCCGGCTGGTGACCACCAGGCCCCGCGCGACGTCGTCGGTGCAGTAACCGTGTTCCCGGCGGACGATGGCGTGCCGGGCGTGCTCGAACAGGCCGGTGTCGTCGCTCAACCGGCTCAGGTGGGTGAAGCTCGGCCGGGGCGCGGCCCGGCCACCGCGTCCCGGCGGGCGGGGCAGGCCGGTGGTCGCGGTCACGCCGACGCCGCGCTGACCGCGAAGGCGCGGTCCGCGACCAGCCCGTCGGCGAGGGCGCCGTAGCGGGCGGCCACCGCCGGCCAGCGCAGGTCCGCGGCCAGCGGCCGGACCCGGCCGGCCAGCCGGGCGACCAGGCCCGGCTCGGTCAGCACCCGCCGGATCGCGGCGGCCAGCGCCACCGGATCCTGATGGCGTACGACCAGACCGGGGCCGCCGTCGAGCAGCTCGACGGCGTGCGGGAACGCCGTCGCCACCACCGGCACCCCGGCGGCCACCGCCTCGATGAGCACACCGGAGGTGACCTGCTCCCGGGAGTCGTACGGCAGCACCACCACGTCGGCGGAGCGGACCAGCCGGCCGAGGGTCTGCTGGTCGTGGTAAACGTCCTGGTAGTCCACCGCGTGGGCGACGCCCAACTGCGCGCCGAGCTGGTGCAGCCCCGCCCGGTACGCCTCACCGTGGTGCTCGATCACCTTCGGGTGGGTGCGGCCGGCGACGGTGTAGGTGGGAGTCGGGTCGAGGTCCTGCAACCGCGCGAGGGCCCGCAACGACCACTCGATGCCCTTGCCGGGGCCGAGCAGCCCCCAGGTCAGCAGGTGCGGGCGGGTACGGCGGTCGGCGGGTGCGCCGACGTGCTCGGCAGCGCCGTGCGGGATGACGGTGACCTTGTCCGGTCGTACGGTGTAGCCGACCAGCAGCCGGTCGCGGGCCGTGTCGGTCATCGTGACGACCGCCCCGGCGGCGGTGACGATCTGCTCCAGCAGGGACCGCTGCCGGGCCGACGGCCGGCGCAGCACGGTGTGCAGGACCACGATGCTCGGCACGGTCAACCGGCGCAGCAGCGGCAGGACGTCCTCCCCGTCGGCGCCGGGGTAGATGCCGTACTCGTGTTGCACGACGGCCACGTCGAAGGTGTTCAGGACGGCGGCCGCGTCCCGCCAGCCGGCCGGGGTGTGCGACGACCAGGTGTGCGCCACCTCCGGGCCGGCCTGCTGGTCGTCACCGTGGTCGGTGACCCGCACGATGCCGCCGCGCGTGCCGTCGGCGGTCAGGTGGGCGGCGAGCGCCGCGTTGAAGGTGGCCAGGCCGCACCGGGTCGGCGGGTGGGTGCTGAGGAATCCGTAACTGGGCATGGGTGTCGGTGCCTTCCGGTCGTCGGCCGCCCGCCGGGGTTGGCGGGACGACCTCACGCGGTGACGGCGCACGCCGGCCAGCGTGTGTGGCCGGCGGAACGGATTCGGGTCGACGGGCGCCGGGCGAGTCAGCGGCCGGCGACGTCCGCATAGACGGCCAGGTAGTCGGTGACCATCCGGTCGGCCGCGTAGCGTTGCCGGGCCCGCGCCGCGCAGTCGGCCCGGTCCAGGCCCGCCGCCCGGGTGACCGCGTCGACGGCCTGCTCGACGGTGTGCACGAGGAAGCCGGTCACCCCCTCGTCGACCACCTCCGGCATCGACCCGCGGGCGTACGCGACGACCGGCGTGCCGCAGGCCATCGACTCCACCACCGACAGCCCGAACGGCTCGTCGAAGGAGATCGGGTGCAGCAGGGCGGCGCTGGCGCCCAGCACCTCGGCGCGGCGCCGGGGGCCGACCGACCCGAGGTAGACGACCTGGTCGCCGTCGACGTGCGGGGCCACCTCCTCGGCGAAGTACCGCTCGTCCTGCACGATGCCGCAGATGGTCAGCGGCCGGCCGGCGCGGCGGGCGATCTCGATGGCGGTGTGGGTGCCCTTGTCCGGGTGGATCCGGCCGAGGACGGCCAGTCCGGGACCGGCGTCCGGGGCGAACGGCAGCCCGGTGAGGTCGACGCCGTGGTGCACCGTGGCGACGTAGTCGAGTTCGGCGCTCCGGTCGGCGTCGGAGATAGACACGTACGACGAGCGGGCCCGGGCGTACGCCGGGAGGATGCCCGCGCCGGAGAAGCCGTGCACGGTGGTGAGCAGCGGGGCGGCGCAGTGCGCGGCGAAGGCGAGTGGCAGCCAGTCGAGGTGGTTGTGCACCAGGTCGAACTCCGCCGAGCGGGCCATCGCGTGCGAGACGTGCATCGCCTCCCACACCCGGCCGTCCAGGTCCGGGGCGTCGGCGTACCCACGGGGGCACACGCCGTCCAGCGCGGCCGAGGTCACCGAGTCCAGCGTCGCGAAGAGGGTCACGTCGACGCCCCGGGTGACCAGCCCCTCGGCGAGCAGGCCGGTGACCTGCTCCCAGGGGCCGTAGTGGTGCGGAGGCGTACGCCAGGCGACCGGGCCGAGCAGCGCCACCCTCACGGGGACGGTGCGTCGGCGAGGTCGGCCGGGTCGAGACGCAGGGTGGCGAGCAGCCCGGTGTGCTTGGCCGGGTCGACCCGCTCGGGCAGTTCGCGCTCGACCCAGTCGGCCCTGGCCTGCTGGCCGCGCTCGCGTAGCGTGCTGACGATTCGGTGCCGGGCGATCCTCATCGGGTGCTCCCTCGTGGGGCCGTCCGCGACGGTGCTGCTCACGGACGGCGGTGTGACGGGCCGGTCGGTCCATCACCGGCCGTCCGGACGGACGTGCCGTCGCGATCGATGGCGAACGGTCAACGCCTCTGGCGACGCTGCGGCGATGGCACCGGCGGCCCCATCGGGGGACCCGGGCGACCTGTTCACCGTACGCCTACCTGCGCGGATCCGCACGTGACCGGCGGCCGGGAGGTTGAACTCACCGCATCCGGAAGGGATGCTGTCAGTTACATCGACAGCTCACGATTGGAAGTACCTCGATGCGTCGTCTTCCGCTCGTCGCCCTCACCCTCGCCCTGCTGCTGCCCGCCGCCCCCGCCGCCGCGCACCACCGGACCGGCACCGCGCCCGACCCGACCGCCCTGGCCGCGGTCACCACCGCCGGCACCGCCTGGGGCCTCGACCCGGCGACCGGCCGGACGACCCTGACCGCCGACGAGTCGGTCAGCGCGGCCCAGGCCCGGGCGCTGCGCGCCGTCGCCGACCGGGCCGGCGCGGTGTTCCGCCGGGAACCGGGCCGGCTGCGGCTGCTCATCGCCGGCGGGCAGGCGATCTACGGCGGCGGCGGGCGCTGCTCCCTCGGCGCGAACGTGCGCAGCGGCACCACCTACTACTTCGTCACCGCCGGGCACTGCACCCGCAACGCGGCGACCTGGTACGCCAACAGCGGCCAGACCACCGTGCTCGGCAGCCGCGCCGGCAGCAGCTTCCCCGGCAACGACTACGGCATCGTGCGCTACACCGGCACGATCAGCCACCCCAGCGCCGTGTACACCTATCCCGGCACGGTCACCATCAACGGCCCCGGCACCGCGTTCGTCGGCCAGGCAGTCTGTCGCAGCGGCTCCACCACCGGCGTCCGGTGCGGCACGGTCACCGGGCTCAACCAGACGGTGAACTACGCCCAGGGCAGCGTCTCCGGGCTCATCCGCACCAACATCTGTGCCGAGCCCGGCGACAGCGGCGGCCCGCTCTACTCGGCGGCGAACGGCACCGTCCTCGGCGTCCTCTCCGGTGGCAGCGGCAACTGCACCAGCGGCGGCACGACCTACTACCAGCCGATCGGGGAGATCCTCGCCGCGTACCGGGTGACCATCCCCTGACCAGACCAGACCAGACCAGACCCGACCGGCCCGGGTAAGGGCACCTGAAGCGAACCGTAAGCGACCTCGGGCAGAGTCCTGGTTGTCGAACGAGGCACCCGAAGCCAGGAGGAACCCCGATGCGCAGGATCATCAACTCGACCTACATCACCCTCGACGGCGTGATCGAGAACCCGATGTGGACCATGCCGTACTTCGACGACGAGGCCTCCGCCTTCGCCGGCTCGCAGACCGACGCGGCCGACGCGCTGCTGCTCGGCCGGCACACCTACGAGGGCTTCGCCGCGTCCTGGCCGACCCGGGACGAGAACGACCCGACCACCGGCGCCGCCTACTTCAACAACGTGAAGAAGTACGTCGCCTCGACCACCCTGACCACCGCGGAGTGGAGGAACAGCGAGGTGCTCCAGGGCGACGTGATCGAGGCGGTCACCGCGCTGAAGGCCGCCGAGGGCAGGGACATCCTGATGTACGGCTACGGCGTGCTCACCGACACGCTGGTCAAGGCCGGCCTGGTGGACGAGGTGCGGTTCTGGATCCACCCGGTGCTGGTCGGTGGCCCGTCGGTCTCCGCCCCGCTGCCGAACACGCCCACCACGCTGGCCCTGGCGGACACGAAGGTCTTCAAGAACGGCGTGATCGTCGCGACCTACACGCCGGCCGCCGGCTAGACCGGCAGCGGTGGGACCAGGGCCCGGGCCTCGCCCGGGCCCAGGTCGCGTCCGGCGGCGTACGCGGCGGCGAACCCGTCCGCGCCGAGCGCCGCGACCAGCCGTGCCGTCGTACGGTCGATCTCGTCCTGTTTGGCCGGGGCGACCGGCGCCTCCGCCGCCTCCCGGGCGGCGTGCGCCGCGCCGAGCATCCGCGCTCCGACCCGCGGGTCCGCAACCGCCGACGCGAGCCCTTCGAGGGCGCCGCAGGCGTCCCGGGGCGCGTCGATGACGACGGAAACGTCGAACGCCCGAGCGTGCAGCGACCGCGCCCGGTCACCGTCCCCCTGTTCGGCGACGGCGTACGCCAGCTCGGTGAGCACCATCGGCAGGTGCAGCGCGTCGTCCCCACCCTGTTCCACCAGCCGTTCCAGGTGGGTGGTGGCCACGTCGAGCTTCCCGATGCGGCGGGCGGCGAAGCCGAGGCCCAGCTCGGCGAAGACCAGGGCGGCCGGGGAGTCCTGCTCGACGGCCAGCCGGTACGCGCGCCCGGCCAGTTCCCACGCCGTGTCGTGGTCCCGGGTCTGCACGGCGAGCCAGGCCAACCAGGACAGTTTGGACCCGACCTCCGGCCAGAGCCCCAACTCCTCGGCCCAGCGCAGGCCCTCCCGGTGCAGGGCGATCGCCCGTTCGTGGTCACCGGTCAGCTCGGCCAGCCCGCCCAGCCAGTCGGTCGCCTGCGACCGGCCCCACCCGTCGCCAAGCTCGGCGAATCCGGCGGCCGCCCGGTTGGCGGCACGATCCAGCTCGGCGACGTCGCTGGCCGCGTGGGCGAGCATGGCCCGGGTCACCGACACGGCCGCCTCGACCCAGGGGTCGGTGCCGGCGGCGAGGGCCCGGTCCAGCAGGCCGGCCACGCGCGTCCGGTCGTGGCTCTCCAGCAGCGCGGCGGCCACGAACCAGGTGGCCCTGCCGTCGGCGTGCCCGGCCAACGCGACGTCGACCTCGGCGTCCGGCACCCGCTCGCCGTGGAGCAACGCGAACCCGACCCGCCACACCGCCGCCTCGGCCCGCGTCGCGGCATCGCCCTCGCCGTCGGACGCCAGCGCGCGGCGAGCCTCGGAGAGCCGGCCACGGAGGAACCAGTACCAGGTCAGGGCGTTGGCCAGCCGCAGGCCCCCGCCGTGGGCCAGGGCCGCGCGCAGGTTGCCGGTCTCGGCGTCCAGGCGGGCCAGCCACTCCCGCTGGCCGGGGCCGCGCAGCAGCGGATCGACCCGCTCCGCCCACTCCGTCCAGTAGGTGGCGTGCCGCGCCCGCACCGGGTCGGTGGGGTCGAGCCGCTCCAACGCGTACGCGGCGACCGACTCCAGCAGCCGGTAGCGCGGTGTCGGGCCGGCGGTGTCCAGCACCAGCAGCGACCGGTCGACCAGTGCGGACAGCACGTCGAGGTCGGCGCCGCAGACCGCCTCGGCGGCCTCCGGCGGGCAGCCGTCCGGGTGCACCGCCAGCCGGGACAGCACCGTCCGCTCGTGCGCGGCGAGCAGGTCCCAGCTCCACCCGATCACCGCGGTCAGGGTGCGTTGCCGGACCGGCACGTCCCGCTGCGTCGTACCCAGCAGGCGGAACCGGTCGTCCAGCCGCTCGACCACGCCGGCCAGGCCGAGCGCGCGTACCCGCCGCGCGGCCAGTTCCAACGCCAGCGGCAGGCCGTCGAGGCGGCGGCAGAGCTGCGCGACGGCCGGCGCGGTCCGCTCGTCCAGGTGGAAGCCGCGCTGCTGCGCGGCGGCCCGGGCCGCGAACAACCGGGCCGCCGCCGACCGGCGGACCGCGTCGAGGTCCGACTCCTCGGTCGGTACGGGTAGCGGTCGCACCTCCCAGAGCAGCTCCCCGGCGAGGCCGAGCGGTTCCCGGCTGGTCGCCAGCACGGTCACCTCCGGTGCCTCCCGCAGCAGCCGGGCGACCAGCGTCGCGGCCGGCTCGACGACGTGCTCGCAGTTGTCCAGCACCAGCAGGGTCCGCCGGTGGCGCAGCGCCGCCACCAGGTGGTCGCCGGCGGTGCCGCCGGTCCCGGCGACCTCGCGGACGTCCAGCGCGGCCAGCACCAGGTCGGCGACGCCGGTCTCGCCGGGACGCAACGCGGTCAGCTCGACCAGCCGCACACCGTCGGGGAAGGCCTGCTCGCGGGCGACCTCGGTGGCCAGCCGGGTCTTGCCGACCCCGCCCGGCCCGACCAGGGTGACCAGCCGCCGCTCCGGTACGAGGGCACGCAGTTCGGCGAGTGCCTCGGCCCGGCCGACCAGCTCGTCCAGCCGGGCCGGCATGCTGTTGCGGATCCGCGCGGCGGCCGGCGGCGGGGTCAGCGCCGCGTCCTGCGCCAGGATCTTCCGGTGCAGCGCGACCAGGTCCGGGCCGGGGTCGAGGCCCAGCTCGTCGGCGAGCCGGTGCCGCAGGTCGGCGTAGCTGTCCAGCGCCTCGGACTGGCGGCCGGCCGCGTAGAGGGCCCGGATGTGCAGTGCCCGCAGCCCCTCCCGCAGCGGGTGCCGGCTGACCAGCTCGGCCAGGTCGGCCGTGACCAGCACGTGCTCGCCGCGGGCCAGCCGGGCGGCGGCGAGCTTCTCGTGCACCGCCAGCCGGGCCTCGGCCAGCCGGGTCACCTCGGCGCGCACCCACTGCTCGTCGGCCACGTCCGCGTACGGCTCGCCCCGCCACAAGCCGAGCGCCTCGGCGAGGCTGTGCACGTCGTCCTCGGCGGCCAGCGCGGTGAACCGCTCGGCGTCGACCGCGTCGGTGCGCAGCAGGTAACCGGGGGCGCGCGACTCGATCAGGTCCCGGGCGCCGGGTTCGGCGTCGTCGAGCGCCCTGCGCAACTGGGACACCCGGACCTGGAGGGCGCCGGCCGCGTTCGCCGGTGGGGCGTCACCCCAGAGGTCGTCGATCAGGCGGCCGGTGGAGACGACCTGGTTGCGGTGCGCGAGCAGGTCGGCCAGCAGCACCCGCACCTTGGCGCCCGGCACGGTGACCGGGGAGCCCGCGTCGGTGGCGACGGCGAGCGGCCCGAGGACGCCGAAACGCATGCCGGCCACCCTACCCGCGGTAAGCGGGTCGTAAGTGTCGCGGCGCAGGGTGAGGCCATGGCGTACGCACCGGTGAACGGTCTGTCCATGTACCACGAGTGGCACGGCGACGGTCCCGGCCGACCGCTCGTGCTGCTGCACGGCGCCCTGTCCGGGATCGGCACCTCGTTCGGCGCGATCCTGCCGGCGCTGGCCGGCGGCCGGCGGGTGCTCGCGGTCGAGTTCCAGGCCCACGCGCACACCCCCGACGCGGACCGTCCGTTGACCGTCGACGGGTTCGCCGCCGACGTGGTCGCCCTGCTCGACCATCTCGACGTGGCGGTGGCGGACGTGTTCGGCTGGAGCATGGGCGCGGCGGTGGCGCTGCGCCTGGGCACCGACCATCCGCACCGCGTCGGCCGCCTGGTGCTGGCCTCGGTCGCCTTCGACGCCGGCGGCCTGCACCCGGGCCTGCTGGACGGCATCGCGCACCTGGAACCGGAGCACCTGCACGGCTCGGAGCTGCACGAGGAGTACCTGCGCACGGCCCCCGACCCGACCGGATGGCCGGCGCTGGTCGCGAAGATCAAGAAGTTGGACGCGGACCCGCCCCGGTGGCCCCCGTCGGCGATCCGGGCGCTGGTCGCGCCTACGCTGCTGGTCCTCGCCGACTCGGACATCGTCCGGCCGGAGCACGCGGTGGAGATGTTCCGGCTGCTCGGCGGCGGGGTGGTCGGTGACCTCACCGGCCTGCCGGCCAGCCGGCTGGCCGTCCTACCCGGCACCACCCACACGACCGTGCCGCAGCGGGCGGACTGGCTGGCCCCGATGATCGACGAGTTCCTCGACGGCTGACGAGCCCCGCCGCGCGGGCGGTCAGGGCTGGAAGCGGTACCCCATGCCGGGCTCGGTGATCAGGTGCCGCGGCCGGGCCGGGTCGTCCTCCAGCTTGCGGCGCAGCTGGGCCATGTACTGCCGCAGGTAGTTGGTCTCGTGCTGGTACTCCGGGCCCCACACGTCGTGCAGGAGCTGACGCTGGCTCACCAGCTTGCCGGGATGCCGGACCAGCTTCTCCAACACGCCCCACTGGGTCGGGGTCAGCTTGACCTCCGCACCGTCGTCCCGGGTGACCGTGTGCGCCGCCAGGTCGACGGTGTGGCGACCGACCCGGACGGAGGCGCCGGCCGCGTCGGCGGTCGCGCCGAGCCGGCGGGTCACCGCCCGGATCCGGGCCAGCAGCTCGTCCACCCCGAACGGTTTGGTCACGTAGTCGTCCGCCCCGGCGTCCAGGGCGGCCACCTTGTCCTCGCTGCCGGCGCGCCCGGAGAGCACGATGATCGGCACCGTCGTCCAGCCGCGCAGCCCCCGGATGACCTCGATGCCGTCGAGGTCCGGCAGGCCGAGGTCGAGCACCACCAGGTCGGGTGGGTGGCTGGCCGCCATCTTCAGCGCGGCGGCGCCGGTGGCGGCCACGTCGACGTCGTACCGGCGGGCCCGCAGGTTGATGTGCAACGCGCGCAGGATCTGGGGTTCGTCGTCGACGACGAGGATGCGGGTCACCGCTGCGGTCCTTCCGTCGCCCCGGTCCCGGTGGCGGCGGGCAGCCGCAGCACCATGGTCAGCCCGCCGCCGGGAGTGGTCTCCGGGGTGATGCTGCCACCCATCGCCTCGGCAAGGCCGCGGGACAGCGCGAGGCCGAGGCCGACGCCGGTCAGGTTGTCCCGGTCGCCCAGGCGTTGGAACGGCAGGAAGACGTGCTCCCACTGGTCCTCCGGGATGCCCGGCCCGGTGTCGATGATCCGCAGCTCGACCTGCCCGGCGTGGGCGCTCGCGGTGACGGTCGGGGGTTGCCCGGCGGGGCTGTGTCGCAACGCGTTGGCGACGATGTTCACCAGTACCCGTTCCAGCAGTCCGGGGTCGGCGATCGCGGCGGGCAGATCGGCGGGGATGTCGGTGGCCACGTCCGTGGCCAACTCACCCAACTCGTCCAACGCCCGCGGCACGGCGTCCTCCAGCCCGATGGTGGTGGGGTGCACCCCCAGCGCCCCCGCCTGCAACCGGCTCATGTCCAGCAGGTTCGCCACCAGGCGGGCGAGCCGGTCGAGCGACTCCTCCGCGGTGGCCAGCAGCTCCGCCCGGTCCGCGTCGTCGAACTCCACGTCGGGGCTGCGCAGGCTGGTGACCGCCGCCTTGGCCGAGGCGAGCGGCGTACGCAGGTCGTGGCTGACCGCGGCGAGCAGCGCGGTCCGCATGCGGTCGGCCTCGGCGAGCGGACGGGCCGTGGCGGCCTCCTCGGCGAGCCGTTCCTGGCGGAGCGCGACGGCGGCCTGCGCGGCGAACGCCTCGACGATGCGCCGGTCGGCGGCCTCCAACCGGCGTCCACAGAGCACGACGGTGAGCCGGTCGTCCACCGGCACCGACGTCTCGCCCCCGCCCGGGCTGCCCGCCGGCGTGTCACCGACGCTCGCCACCACCCGCCAGGCGCCCTCCTCCCGGGTCCGGCCGGGACGTCCCTCGGCCCCGCTGACCGACTCCAGCACGCTGACCGCCCGCAGCGCGAACGTCTCCCGCAGCCGGTCGAGCAGCGCCGGCAGCGGGCGTTCCCCACGCAGCACGCTGCCGGCGACGGTGGCCAGCGTCTGGGCGTCCGCCGAGGCGCGGGCCGCTTCCCGGGTGCGCCGGGCGGCGACGTCGACCACGCCACTCACCGCGACGGCCACCCCCACGAAGACCCCGAGGGCGAGCAGGTTGTCCGCCTCGGCGATGGTCAGCGTGCGGAACGGCGGGGTGAAGAACCAGTTCAGCAGCAGCGAGCCGCCGAGCGCGGCGACCAGCGCCGGCCACAGCCCACCGACCAGGGCCACGCCGACGACCGCGGCGAGGAAGAGCAGGATGTCGTTGATCAGGGTGAGGTCCGGCAGGGCCCGGAGCACCAGGGTGAGCAGCGGCATGCCCAGGACCGCGAGCGCGAAGCCGAGCAGCCTGCGCCGTCGGGACAGCGCTGCCGGCACGCCGCCGGCACGCCTACCCTGGCCGGCCGCCGGGTGGGTGACCAGGTGGACGTCGATCGGCCCGGAGAGCGCCGTGGTGGTGACACCGACGCCTCGGGAGAACAACTGCGCGAACCGCCCCCGCCGGCTCGCCCCCAGCACGAGCTGCGTGGCGTTCACCCCCCGCGCGAAGTCCAGCAACGCGGCCGGCACGTCGGTGCCGAGCACGTGGTGGTAGGTGCCCCCGAGGCTCTCCACCAGCACCCGCTGCCGGGCCAGCTGGGCCGGATCCGCGCCGGCCAGGCCGTCGCTGCGCGCCACGTGCACGGCCAGCAGGTCGGCGCCCTTGCTGCGGGCGGCGATCCGGGCCGCCCGGCGGATCAACGTCTCCCCCTCCGGGCCGCCGGTGAGCGCGACGACGACCCGTTCGCGGGCCTCCCAGGTGTCGGAGATCCCCTGCTGGGCCCGGTACGCGTCGAGCTGCTCGTCGACCTTGTCGGCGAGCCAGAGCAGCGCGAGTTCGCGCAGGGCGGTGAGGTTGCCGACCCGGAAGTAGTTGCCCAACGCGGCGTCGATCTTGTCCGGACGGTAGATGTTGCCGTGCGCCATCCGGCGGCGCAGCGCCTCCGGCGTCATGTCGACCAACTCGACCTGCTCGGCGGCGCGGACGATCTGGTCGGGCACGGTCTCCCGCTGGGTGGTGCCGGTGATCTGCGCGACGACGTCGTTGATCGACTCCAGGTGCTGCACGTTGACCGTGGACAGCACGCTGATCCCGGCGTCGAGCAGCTCGTGGACGTCCTGCCAGCGCTTGGAGTTGCGCGAGCCGGGCACGTTGGTGTGTGCCAGTTCGTCGACCACGGCCAGCTGGGGCCGCCGGGCCAGCAGCGCGTCCAGGTCCAACTCGGTGAACTCGGCGCCCCGGTGCACCAGCGTGCGCCGGGGCACCTGCTCCAGGTCGCCGACCATCGCGGCGGTGTGCGCCCGGCCGTGCGTCTCGACCAGACCGATCACCACGTCGGTGCCACGTTCGGCCCGCCGGTGGGCCTCCTCCAGCATCGCGTACGTCTTGCCGACGCCCGGCGCGGCACCCAGGTAGATCCGCAGCTCACCCCGCGCCATCCCCACCCCCTCCAGGAGAAAGGAAGGGCCCCCGGTTATCGCCTTCTGTATAGCAGGGGGCCCTTCTTAACACGTCAACGCGCCGGGAACTCCCGGTCCAGCGCCAGGTTGAGTTCCAGCACGTTCACCCCGGGCTCGCCCATGAACCCGAGCGACCGACCGGTGGTGTGCTCGGCGACCAGCCGCCGCACCGCCGCCGGGTCCGCTCCCCGCTCCCGGGCCACACGGGCGACCTGGATCTCGGCGTACGCCGGGGAGATGTGCGGGTCGAGGCCGCTGCCGCTGGCGGTGACCGCGTCGGCGGGTACGGCCGGCTCGGCGGGGGCGTCGCCCCGGACCGGGGTGACCACACCACCCTCGGCGACGTAGTCCGTGCCGGGCTGGGCCGGCTCCACCGGCACCCCCTCGTAGGTGGCGAGGAACGGGGTGGCCGGGGCGGCCTGGTTGACGCTGACCACCCGGGTGACCGGACCGGTCAGCCCGTCGGCGCGGAACACGGCGAGCACCGCGCCCACCCCGTCGGCGGTGCAGTAGGGGCGCCGCCCGTCGACCCCGTCCAGCCGCCCGACGGCCAGACTGCGCTGGCAGACCTGGGTGAGCAGGCTCTGCGCCGACTCCGCCGGGTCGGTGGCGAGGGTGTCGACCACGCTCTCCGGGCCGAGGTTGCTGGCGGCGGTGGCGGTGGGGTCGTACCCGTCGCCGGCCGCCGAGGGGCGGGACTGGAAGTAGCGCGGGACCGGGTTGCCGTCCGCGTCGGTGAAGGACTGGCCGATGAGGGCACTGCCGACGGTCCTGCCGTCGGCCGCGACGAACGACCCGTCCGCCCGGTCGGCGAGGCCGGGGATCCGGCCGACGACGACCAGGGCCAGTGGGTAGGCGATCCCGAGCAGCACGGTGAAGACGAGCAGCGCGCGCAGGGCGGCCAGGTGTTGGGCGAGCCAGGTGGGTAGGCGCATCACGAGATCCCTGGGATGAGCTGAATGAGCAGGTCGATGAGCTTGATGCCGACGAACGGCACCACGATGCCGCCGAGGCCGTAGACCAGCAGGTTGCGGCTGAGCAGCTTCGACGCCGACGCCGGTCGGTAGCGGACGCCCCGCAGCGCGAGCGGGATCAGCGCGACGATGACGATCGCGTTGAAGATGACCGCGGCGAGGATCGCCGACTCCGGGCTGGCCAGCCGCATCACGTTCAGCCGGTCCAGCGAGGGATAGATGCCGGCGAACATGGCCGGGATGATCGCGAAGTACTTGGCGATGTCGTTGGCGATGCTGAAGGTGGTCAGCGCGCCCCGGGTGATCAGCAACTGTTTGCCGATCTCCACGATCTCGATCAGCTTGGTCGGGTCGGAGTCGAGGTCCACCATGTTGCCGGCCTCCTTGGCGGCCGACGTGCCGGTGTTCATCGCCACGCCGACGTCGGCCTGGGCGAGCGCCGGGGCGTCGTTGGTGCCGTCGCCGGTCATCGCGACCAGCCGACCGCCCTCCTGCTCCTTGCGGATCAGGGCCAGCTTGTCCTCCGGGGTGGCCTCGGCGAGGAAGTCGTCCACCCCGGCCTCGTCGGCGATCGCCCTGGCGGTACGCGGGTTGTCCCCGGTGATCATCACGGTGCGGATGCCCATCGCGCGCATCTCGTCGAACCGTTCCCGCATGCCGGCCTTGACCACGTCCTTGAGGTGGATCACGCCGAGGGCGCGGGCCGGCTCCCCGTCGACGTGTTCGGCCACCACCAGCGGGGTGCCGCCGATGCCGCTGATCTCGTCGACGATCTGGCCGACCTGCTCGGTGGGGTGGCCACCGTTGTCGCGTACCCACTTCATCACCGCGGCGGCGGCCCCCTTGCGGATCCGGCGGGCACCGCCCTCGACGCCCTCGGCACCCAGGTCGACGCCGCTCATCCGGGTCTGCGCGGTGAACGGCACGAAGGTGGCGTGCGGGATCAGGCCCGGTTCGCGTTCCCGCAGGCCGAACTCGTTCTTGGCCAGCACCACGACCGAGCGGCCCTCCGGGGTCTCGTCGGCCAGGCTGGACAACTGGGCGGCGTCGGCGACGGACTCCGTCAGCACGCCCTGGACCGGGAGGAACTCGGCCGCCTGCCGGTTGCCCAGCGTGATGGTGCCGGTCTTGTCGAGCAGCAGGGTGTTGACGTCACCCGCCGCCTCGACGGCACGGCCGCTCACCGCCAGCACGTTGCGCTGGACGAGCCGGTCCATGCCGGCGATGCCGATCGCCGACAGCAGCGCGCCGATGGTGGTGGGGATCAGGCAGACCAGCAGGGAGACCAGGACGATCCCGGTGACCCCGGCGTCCCCGATCGCCTGCGTGTCCGGTGCGGCGGCCTGGTAGCCCATCGAGAAGATGGCGAGGGGCTGGAGGGTGACCACGGCCAGCAGGAAGATGATGGTGAGCGCGGAGAGCAGGATGTTCAGCGCGATCTCGTTCGGGGTCTTCTGCCGGTTGGCCCCCTCCACCAGGGCGATCATCCGGTCGATGAAGCTCTCGCCCGGCTTCTGGGTGATCTTCACGATGATCCGGTCGGAGAGGACCCGGGTACCGCCGGTTACCGCGCTGCGGTCGCCGCCGGACTCCCGGATGACCGGGGCGGACTCGCCGGTGATCGCCGACTCGTCGACGCTGGCGATGCCCTCGACCACGTCGCCGTCACCGGGGATGATGCCGCCGGCCTCGACCAGGACGACATCGCCCTGCCTGAGCTCAGGGGCCGGAACGGCCTGCTCCCGGTAGCCGTTGGCGGTGGCGCCGGGCGTCCAGCCCACCAGCCGGGTGGCGACGGTGTCCTTCTTGGCCTGGCGCAGCGTCGCCGCCTGGGCCTTGCCGCGCCCCTCGGCGACCGCCTCGGCGAGGTTGGCGAAGAGCACGGTGAGCCAGAGCCAGACGGTGATCGACCAGGCGAACACCGACGGGTCGGTCACCGCGAGCACGGTGGTGAAGAGCGCCCCGATCTCGACGATCAGCATGACCGGGTTGCGCCACAGGGTGCGCGGGTCGAGCTTGCGCAGGGCGTCGGGCAGGGATTTGATCAACTGGACGGGGTCGAGCAGGCCGCCGCCGACCCGGTCGCCCTGGGTGGCCGGGGTACCGGCGGTGGGCGCGTCGGCGGTGGCCAGGGGTGCGGTCATGTCCTTCTCTCTCATGCTTCTCACAGCCCTTCGGCCAGCGGGCCGAGCGCGAGCGCGGGCAGGAAGGTCAGCGCCACCAGGATCACCGTGACGCCGACGACCATCCCGACGAACAGCGGCCGGTGGGTCGGCAGGGTCCCCTCGGAGGCGGGGGTCGGTTGCTGGCGGGCCAGCGAGCCGGCCAGGGCGAGCACGAAGATGATCGGCAGGAACCGGCCGAGCAGCATGCACAGGCCCAGCGCGGTGTTCCACCACGGGGTGCTGACGGTGATGCCGGCGAAGGCCGAGCCGTTGTTGTTGCTCGCCGAGGTGAACGCGTACAGCACCTCGGAGAGGCCGTGCGGGCCGGCGTTGAGTGCGGTGGAGTTGTTGCCGGTGGCGAAGGCCGCCGCCGTCCCGGCCAGCACCAGCGCCGGGGTGACCAGGAAGTACAGCGAGGCGAACTTGATCTCCCGAGAGCCGATCTTCTTGCCCACGTACTCCGGGGTCCGGCCGACCATCAGACCGGCCACGAACACGGTGATCACGGCGAGGATCAGCAGGCCGTACAGGCCGGCGCCGACACCACCGGGGGCCACCTCACCGAACATCATGTTGACGATCGGCATCATCCCGCCCAGCGCGGTGTACGAGTCGTGGAAGGAGTTGACCGCGCCGGTCGAGGTGAGCGTGGTGGCGGCGGCGAAGGTGGCCGAGTTCGACACGTCGAACCGGACCTCCTTGCCCTCCAGCGCGGCGCCCACCGCCTGCGGCACCGTGCCGTCGCCGGCCAACTCGAAGACGTTGGTCAGCGCGATGCTGGCCACCGCCAGGATCGCCATCACCGCGACGATCGCGTAGCCCTGCCGGTTCTGCCCGACCATCCGGCCGAACACCCGGGGCAGGCTGAACGGGATCAGCAGGATCAGGAAGATCTCCAGCCAGTTCGTCCAGGTGGTCGGGTTCTCGAACGGGTGGGAGCTGTTGGCGTTGTAGAAGCCGCCACCGTTCGTGCCCAGTTCCTTGATCACCTCCTGGCTGGCCACCGGCCCGCCGGTGATGGTCTGGGTGCCGCCGGTCAGGGTGGTCACGTCGGTGCCCGCGGAGAGGTTCTGCACCACCCCGCCGGCCATCAGCACCACCGCGCCGAGCACCGCGATCGGCAGCAGGACGCGCAGCGTGATCCGCGTCAGGTCGACCCAGAAGTTGCCCAGCTCCCCGGTGCGGCTACGGGCGAAGCCCCGGACCAGCGCGACCGCGACCGCGATGCCGACGGCGGCGGAGACGAAGTTCTGCACGGCCAGCCCGGCCATCTGCACCAGGTGGCCCATGGTCGACTCACCCGAGTACCACTGCCAGTTGGTGTTGGTCACGAACGACACCGCGGTGTTCCACGCGCCGTGGCTGATCACCGGGTCGAAGCCGAGCGACAGCCACAGGTGGTTCTGCAGCCGCTGGAACGCGTACAGGAACAGGATCGAGACGGCGGAGAAGGCGAGCACGCCGCGGGCGTACACACCCCAGCTCTGCTCGGCGGCCGGGTTCACCCCGACCAGCCGGTACACGCCGCGCTCGACCCGGGAGTGCCGCGTTCCGGAGACCACCCGGTACAGGTGGTCGCCGAACGGCCGGTGGACGGCGACCAGCGCCACCACCAGCGAGAGGAGGAACAGCACGCCGGCTGTCGTCATGGTCATCAGAACCGCTCCGGGAACAGCAGGGCGACCACCAGGAAGACGGCCAGGCCGATCGCCAGCACCAGACCGACGGCGTTGACGGCGCTCACAGCTTCTCCACGCCTCTCACCAGCAGGGCGAGCGCCGCGAACAGCGCCACCGTCACCAGCACGAACACCACGTCAGACACGGCTGACTCCTCATCACGGAACGGATCGTCGCGACCGACATCCGGCCGCGCCGAGCAATTGCAGCGCCACTCCCGGCCGGCCGACAGGGTCCATAACGCGACCGTGACGGTGCCGGGCGATTTATTGACGCGGTTTTGACGGTTTCCCCTCGGCAGGTGATCCGGGCCACCCGGATGAGCCGGGAGCAGACCCGGTCAGGCGGCCCGCCGCGGGCCCCAGCAGGGCAGGATCGGCGGCAGATCGTCCAGCAGCGCGGACGATCCGCGCGGGACCACGGCTTCCGGCTCGTCGTCGGGCCGACCGCGCCCGTACTGGTCCGGCAGGTCGCCCCAGCCCCGGACGGGGGCCGGCGGAAGGGACGGGTCGACGGTGGGCGACTCCGGGGATCGCACCGTGCACAGGTGGGTCCAGTCCTGACCCAGGTCGAAGACGTACGCGAAGCGCTCCCCGACCCTCAACTGGTCCAGCCGGGCGGACCGCCCGTCCCGGGTGTTCCGGAAGGCCGGCCCCGCACGCCAGGACGCCCAGCTGACGTCCATCCCGGCGGGCAGCACGAACACGTGCAGATGCGCCCGGTCCCAGCGGCCGAAGGCGACGTCGACCGCGTCGGCCAGTTGGGCGAAGGTGTGCTGCCTATGCGCGGCGAAGACCCGGCCCGGGCGCGGCCACCAGTCCCGGCCGCGCCCGCTCACCAACTCCACCGAGATCGACAGCGCGGCGTCCGCGTCCGGTACGGCACCGGCCGGCGCACCCCGGCGCCGCACCGCCGGATCACGCCGCACGCGCGCCTCCGCTCGTCCCGTCCGGGGGCACCGGCCCACGATCCGGGTCGCCGGCCCCGGTCTCCCCCAGGACCGCCATCCGGTGGAAGCCCAGCCCGAGCACGGCGGCGAAGCCGATCACCGAGGCGAGGGCCCAGCCCTCCGCCGAGCCGGTGAGGTCACCGAAGCGGTTCACCAGGAATCCGACGAAGGTCGCCATCGCCAGCGCGGTCACCGCACCCACCGCGCGGAGATCCGCGACCCGGGCGGCGAACACGCCCACCACGATCGCCACCAGCAGCAGACGACCCGCCTGGTCGGCCGGCGGGAAGATCACCGTCGAGAGCACGGCGGCGCCGATCGTGGCGACCGCGCCCGCCGCGACGGTGACCGCGACCGGTGTCCGGCCCGGGTCTTGAGTGCAATCAGGTACGCCGGTCATGGCACGCCTCCGCGTCGATTCGGGTCCGTACGTGGACCCGGTCCGTGGCCAACACCAGCGCGTCGGCCACCTCGCGTCGAGGACTTTCACGGCGCCGCTACGCCTCCGGCGCGAATTTTGACGCCGCCGTGACGCGCACCGGGGGCCACCGCGCACCGGCCGACCGTCGGCGACACCGGCCGTCGGGACGGCTGGTTGCCGTCGGGCAAAGGTCGCGCTCGCGGGAAAAACCCGTAACCTGCCGGCATGGGGGAAGATCGACAGCCGCAGCGGGATCGCGCGTCTCCCCCGTCCGCCGGCCCGGAGGCCGCGGACCTGCTGGACGAGCCGTTCACCGCCGCGACCGTGACCGAGCTGCGGCACCTGCTCGCCGCCCACGTCGCTTCGTCGGGACTCACCGGCGATCCGGCGGACGACTTCGTCCTCGCCGTGCACGAGCTGGTCACCAACGCGGTGCGGCACGGCGGCGGGATCGGGCGCCTGCACCTCAGCCGTTGCGACGGGGTGCTGCGCTGCACGGTGACCGATTACGGCGCCGGGCAGGACGACGTGCCGGTGGACCTTCCGGACGCCGACGTACCCGGCGGCCGGGGTCTCTGGCTGGCCCACCACCTGACCGGGACGTTGGCACTGCGGCGGCGACCCGACGGCCTCGCCGCCACGGTCAGCGCCCACCTGCCCGCCGCACCTCCGGACGCCGGCACGGGTGTGGGCGCGACCCGTCGGGGGTAGCGAGAATCCAGCAGCCCGATCCGAGGAGGACGTCGTGACAGATCCGAGGTACGTGGCACCAGCGGTGGCGGCCCACCTGGTCGACGACGAAGGCACGCGCGCCGAGGGCGCCGGGCCGGTGGTCGGCGCGGACGACGCGGCGGCCGACGCCGCACGCGCGGGCGCGGACGTGGACCTGTCCGGGGCCGTCCGCGACGACGACGGTACGCCGGTGGGCGCGGCCGACGCCGAAGCCGACCGCCGCCGGGCCGCCGGCGAGGTCTGACCCCCGCACCCCACCCGACGCCGGCACCCACGCGGGTGCCGGCGTCCTGCGTGGGTACGCGGTCAGCCGTCCAGCCGGCGGACCATGTTCATGATCGTCTCCAGCTGGGCCCCGCCCTTGATCGGGTAGTTGGTCGCGCCGAGGTAGCCCCACCAGTCCCAGCAGCCGTTCGGGTTCACCGCCGACGTGGTGGCCTGCGGGTAGAGCACGATCAGCCGGTTGGTGTCCGCGTACTGGTTGAGGTTGGCGCGGTCGACGAACGCGGTGCCGACCTTGCCGGCGCCCTGGAGGCAGCCGTGCAGGGCGACGAGCAGGCGGCAGCTCTGCCCGGCCGCGCAGGACGACGGGACGTACGCGAAGCCGTTGGAGTCCATGCTCAGCCCGTTCGCCCAGCCGTTGACCGCGAAGGTGTTCTGGTTGAACCGGATCAGGGTGCCGCCGAGCGGACCGGTGTTCGGGGCGGCCACGCTGCCGAGGAGCTTGCGCAGGAAGGCGCCCTGCGGGTCGGTCCCGCAGTCGTTGAAATACGGCGACGCGGTGGCCGTGCAGCCGACCGTGCCGTACGGGGTCACCCAGCCGTGCCCGGCGGAGCTGCCCGAGTCGTACTGCACGCTGGCGCCGAAGTGCTGGTAGTAGCGGACCAGGTCGTCGTTGACCGACGCCTTCACGGTGTTGTCGCCGCGTCCGTGGAAGACGTACACCGGCCGGCCGGAGAGGTTGCCCACCGGATCGACCCAGCCGTACGACGCCCAGGTGCGGGTGTAGGTCTGCAGGGCCGCCAGGTTGGTCGGATAGATGTTGTCGCCGCAGCCGTAGAGCGCCTGCGCGATCACGTTCTGCGCGCAGTAGTACGGCCCGGCGGCGAAGATCGCGGCACCCCGGATCCGGGACGAGTACGCCACGTGCAACTGGGTGGCCATGTACCCGCCGGACGAGACGCCGGCGACGTACACCGCCGAGACGTCGTAGGTGCCGAGCGAGCCGGCGACCGGGGCGTTGGTGGACGGCGTCGCGGCGGACGCGGCCGAGGGCAGACAGAACAGGAGCAACAGGGCGGTGGCGACGGTGGTGGCGATTCTCAGCGGCGTTCTCATCGGTCTCTCCTGTCCGCGAGCGCCGGCGGGACGGTGCCGGCGTGCGGCGACGCTAACGTGACATGCACCACAGCGAATATCCGCCGGGCCACCACCTGAGCTCGGAACGACATGTCCACCGGACCCACCTGCCCTCCGCGGGCGGGTCGGCTGCCATCGGACAACCGACAACCGGCCCCGACGGGCGTGGCGGGCCTACCGAACGGGTACCACCCGACCATGGGCAAACTCACCACCTCGCCGCCGCCCCCACAGGCCACCGAGCTGCGGCGGTGGACGCTGTCGGAGGCCGCGGACCTGCGCGGTCTCCGGGCGTCCCTGCACGAGGAGCTGACCGGGAACGTGCTTCCCGAGGGCGGCTCGCTCGAGGAGGTGCCCGAGCTGATCGTGCTGATCGCCACCGAACTGGCCACCAACGCGCTGCGGCACGGCATCCCGCCCACGATCGTCCGGCTGCTCGCCACCGCCGACTGCCTCATCCTCGACGTGGCCGACCACGACCTGAGCACGATGCCGGACGTGGACGACTCCCGGCCCGAGGTGGCCGGGGGCCGGGGCCTCCAGATCGCCCGCGCGGTCTCCCTCGACGTCGGCTGGTACGCCACCGCGGAAACCAAGAACATCTGGGCGTCGTTCCCCCGGGCCTGACCTGCGCGAGCCCGGTCCGAGGTCGCTCCCGCTGCCGGCGGGGACCACGGCCTAGACTGGCCGCGTGAGGACCCTCGGATGACCGGTGACGACCGGCTGCCCGGCCATGTCTGCTGGGCGTACGACGACCAGCGGTCCTTCGCGGTGGAGGCGGAGCGTTTCCTCCTCGCCGGTCTCGCTGCCGGTGAGCGGGTCCGTTACGTGACGTCCGGCCCCGCCGACCGGGTGACCGATCACCTCGCCGGGCAGCCCGTCTTCGCCGCCGCCGTGGCCCGGGGCGCGGCCGAGGTCGTGTCGCTCGCCTCGACCTACCACCCCGGCGGCACCGTCGAGCCGGCCACCCAGATCGCCACCTACGCCGCGGCCACCGACGCGGCCCTGGCCGCAGGGCATACCGGGCTGCGCGTGGTCGCCGACGCTACGGACCTGGTCCGCACCCCGGCACAGCGGGAGCAGTTCGCCCGCTACGAGCACCGGATCGACCGCTGGATGCGCACCCGGCCGTTCCGGGCGATGTGTGCGTACAACCGGTTGGAGCTGGGCGGGCCGGCCGTGGCCGAGCTGGCGTGCCTGCATCCCGCCGGCAACATCGAGGACCCGCTGTTCCGGCTGTTCGCCGCCGCGCCCGGGGCCGGCGACGTGGAACTCACCGGCGAACTCGACACCGCCAACCGGCAGCTGTTCCGCACCGCGCTGGACCGCGCCGACCTGCGGCCGGTCGACGGCGAGCTGGTGGTCCGGGCGACCGCCCTGCGTTTCCTCGACCACCACGCGATGACCACCCTGAACGAGTACGCGCACCGCCGGGGCGCCACCGCCGTACTCCGGACGTCGCGGCCCGGCACCGCCCGGCTGGTGTCCCTGCTCGACCTCCGCACCCTCCGGGTGGAGGTGACCCGATGAGGACCGGCGCGGCCGCCCAGCACAAGGGCTACTACCACGAGGCCATCCGCTACGACAGCGACGAGGACCTGCTCGCCGTGGTCCTTCCGTTCCTGCTCGGTGGGGTCGAGGCGGGCGAGCCGACGTTCGTGGCGCTGGGCGAGCGCACCGGCGGGCTGGTGCGCTCGGCACTGCCCACCGGCTGCGGGGTGCGGTACCTCCCCGGCGGAGCGGTGTACGCCCGCCCGGCCGGCGCGATCCGCAGCTACCGGCAACTGCTGGCCGAGCAGGTCGCGGCCGGCGCGCACCAGATCCGGATCGTCGGTGAGTTGTCCCCGCCGATGTTCGGCGCGACCTGGGACTGGTGGGCCCGGTACGAGTCGGCGATCAACCACGCGTACGACGACTTCCCGCTCTGGAGCATGTGCGCGTACGACACCCGGCTGACCCCGGAGGCCGTGCTGACGGACGTGGCCCGGACCCATCCCCGGTTCGCCACCCCCGACGGCGGGCACATACCCAGCGCCACCTGGACGCCGCCGGAGACCTACCTGCGGGAGAACCGCCCGATCGTGCCCGACCCGATCCAGGCCGGCCCGCCGACCCTCGAACTGGTCGACCCGACCGCGTCCGAGGCGCGGGCCGCCGTCTACCGGGCCGACCGGGGCCGACTCCCGGCCGACGACGTCGACGACCTGGTGGTCGCGGTGAGCGAGACGGTCACCAACGCGCTGCGGCACGGGCGGCCACCGGTGCGCCTGCGGCTCTGGACGGGCGAGGACCGCGTCGTGGTCTCGGTCCGGGACGGCGGTCCAGGCCCGACCGACCCGTACGCCGGGCTGCTGCCCGCCGCCAACGGCTCGACGGGTGGGCTCGGCCTGTGGATCACCCACCAGTCGTGCAGTCACGTGGCCCTGCACCGGGAGCCGGACGGCTTCACCCTGCGGCTGATCGCCGGCAACCCGGACTGACCGCCCTGCCACCCGACGGTGGCGGCGGTCACGGAAGCGGGGCGGTCGGCGGTGCCGGGGGTACCGTCGGCGGGCGGGCCCCGGTGCGCCCTCACCTCATCAGCGGAAAGGGACGTGACCGTGGCGGACGTCGAGGACCTGATCGGCGACGCCCTGGCGGCGGTGCGGGGCACCGACGTACGCCTGGCGGAGCGGCAGCTGGACCGGCTGATGATCGCCGGTGGCGGGTCGGACGGTGGGACGGCGGTGGACGCCGCGCTGACCCGGAGAATGACCGCCGGCGTGGGCCGGACGGCTCCGCGCGGCTGGCAGCCGGCGGACCTGGCGCGGATCACGACCCGGCGGCTCGGCGGCGCGTCCGCCGGGCTGGTGGTGGACGCGCTGGCCGCGCACCGTCGCGACCTGCCCGAACCGGTGCCGGCGTGGTGGGACGCGCAGCTTCGCGATCTGGACGCGCGGGTGTGGTGGGACGGCGACCGGCACCTGACCGCCTGGTCGACCCGGCACGGCCTGGACCGGTTCTCCGCGCTGCGGGCGGCCGTGGAGGTGCTCGCGCTGGTCGAGGGGCTGCCGCCGATCGCGGTGCTCCGGCCCCCGCCCGGCGCGACCGCGACGAACCGCGCCGTGGTCGCGTCCGCCCGGCCCGCCGGTGGCTCGCGGATGCTCGACCGGGTACGGGCGCTGCTGGCCAAGGCCGAGTCGACCACGTTCCCCGCCGAGGCCGAGGCGCTCACCGGCAAGGCCCAGGAGCTGATGGCCCGGCACAGCATCGACCAGGCGCTGCTCGCCCCCGGCGCGGAACGCGGCGACCTGCCCGACGGGGTACGCCTCGGCACCGACCCCCCGTACGCGGGCGCGAAGGCGCTGCTGGTGCAGGAGGTCGCGGCGGCCAACCGCTGCGAGGCGGTCTGGTCCGACGACCTCGGGTTCACCACCGTGCTCGGCTGGCCGGCGGACCTGGCGGCGGTGGAGCTGCTCTACACGTCGCTGCTGGTCCAGGCCACCGCCGCGATGTTGCGGGGGCGGGGCGAGCGGCGGGGCGGCGGCGAGCGGCGGGGCGGCGGCCGGCGCACCAGGGGCTACGACGAGTCCTTCCTCAACGCGTTCGCGGTCCGCGTCGGGGAACGCCTGCGGTCGGCCAGCGACGAGGCGAGCCGGCAGGCGGTCGAGGAGGCCGGCACGGACCGGCTGTTGCCGGTGCTCGCCGCCCGCACCGAGGCGGTCCGGGAACACCTGGACACGCTCTTTCCCGGAGTCACCCGGGCCCGGCTCACCGTGCACGACGAGGAGGGCTGGTCGTCCGGCACCTCCGCCGCCGACCGGGCGTCGCTGAGTGCCGGCGCCGGGCCGCCCCGCCGGCAGGTCCGCGGCGGTCGCCGTACCTCCGGCTGACCCCCGCCCCGCACCCGAACCCCGCGGCTCGCGGCTCGCGGCAAGATCGACTCGGTGTCACTGAAGTCGGGGTGTCGAGGTGCGATTGTCAGCCCGACTTCAGTGACACCGAGTTGGTCTACCCGGCGGGCAACACCGCCGGGCAGTGGCTGCCCCGGGCCGGCACCCGCAGTGCGATCAGGTACCGGTCGACCGCCGTCTGCACGCAGGCACTGCGGGTGTAGCTGCCGTGCCCCCACCCGTCGTACGTGAGCAGCACCCCGCTTCGGCCGAGCTGCCGGGCCACGCCGGTCGCCCAGGCGTAGCCACTGGCCGGGTCGTGCCGCCCGTTGACCAGCAGCAGCGGCGTTGCGGTGCGGACCCGGAGCCGATGCTGCGGGTTCGCCACCGGAGCGGGCGTGCCGAGGCAGGTCGCCACCGCCGCGAGGGCCTGCGGGTAGCGCAGGTCGGGGGCGATCCGGGCGAGCCGGCGCAGGTGGCGGTCGTACTCGCGGTGGTCCCGGACCGGCAGGTGCCAGTCGGCGCAGAACACCGCGAACGGGTAGGTCGCCACGTCCCTCCCGTCGGCCGAAGCCCCGGTCGACGTCCCGGCTGACGTCCCGGTCGAGGTCCCGGCGGGTGGCGTCGTACCGCGCCGCATCGTGTCGATGTCTGCCGCCAGACCCGACCAGTCCGGGCCGTACAGCGCCCGCTGGGCCAGTCGGGACAGGTCGAACGGGGTCAGCAGCACGGCCGGCCGGTCCGGGTCCGACAGCTCGCCGTGCTCGGCGCGGGCGAACAGTCCGGCCCACACCGCCCGGACGTCGGAGCCGTGCAGGGCGCAGCTCGCCGCCCCGGCGCACCACGCGACGAACTCGTCGAACGCGTCCTGCACGGTGGCCGCCTGGGTGTCCAGGAAGGCCCGGGTGCCGAGGCTGTGGTCCATCACGCTCTCCAGCACGATCGCCCGGACCCGGTGCGGGAACTCCTCGGCGTACTGCGCTCCCAGCAGCGTCCCGTAGGAGCTGCCGTGGAAGGTCAACCGCGACTCGCCGAGGGCGGCGCGGAGCGCGTCCAGGTCCCGGGCTGTGCTGCGGGTGTCGACGTGGTCGACGATCGGTCCGGTCCGGGCCCGGCAGTCCGCGCGCAGCCGGGCGTTGCCGGCCAGCGTCCGGTCGAACTCCGCCCGGTCGGAGATGACCTTCGGCTGCGCGGCGAGCAACGCGGCGGAGCAGCGCACCGGGCTGCTCCGGCCGGTGCCGCGCGGGTCGAAGCTGACCACGTCGAAGTGCCGGCGCATCTCGGCGCTGAACCGGTCGTCCTTCCGTACCCGGTCGACGCCCGAGTCACCCGGCCCGCCCGGCCCGAACACCAGCGACCCGACACGGGCCGCCCGGTCGGTGGCCGTGCGGCGGGCCACGGCCAGGTCGAACCGCTGCCCCTCGGGGTGGTCCCAGTCGATCGGCAGCGAGAGGACGCCGCACTCGGCGCCGGGCGGGACGGGAGTCTGCTCGTCGGGCGGTGCGACGCACGGCGACCAGACGATCGCCGGGGCCGTCGGAGCCGGTCGGGGCGCGGCCGTCGCCGGCACGGCCGGGGCGGCGAGCGCGAGAACCACGCCGGCCGCCAGGACCCGGGGCGGGCGTGACCGGCGTCGCGCCGGGCCGCCCGCAGGGGCGGATTTGCTCGTACGCAGCACGGGATGCTGTCCTTTCCTCGAAGGAGCATTGCGGTGAGAACTCGCCCTCGGGCGAGGTGGTGCTGCTTCCACCCGGGCCGTCGAGTTGCAGCTCGACGGCCCGGGGCCTCCCTAGTCGACGTCCTTCAGGACGCGTTCCAGGGTCTCCAGTCGGGTCTCCATCACGCCCAGCCGGTTGTGGAGTGCCGCCAGTAGGTGGGCATTGCTCTCCTGCGCCTGCACGGCGGTCTGGGCCAGCCGCCGGTACTCGTCCTCCCGGGCCCCCGCGACCCGGGCCCGGCGGGTCTTGGCGAACTGCACGATGATCACGATAGGAAAACTGACCAGCAGCGTGAAGATGCCGATCGCCCCGACCACCTCGGTCCAGTCGTGGCCGTCCATGTAGGTCACTGCTGGCTCCCGTCGTCCGGCTCGTCGTCCGCGCCCACCGTCTCCCCGCCCACCGTCTCCGCCGCGGTGGCGACGGTCTCGGGGGTGAGCGTGAACGCGAACGGGTTCACCTCGTAGTACTTCATCGCCTTCCCGTCCTCCGACAACTCCAGGTGCGCCGACACCAGCCCGGCCGCCGCGAGTTTGCGCAGGTGGACCTGCACCAACGCCCGACTGATGCCCAGCTCACGCGCCAGCTGACTGACGTAGGCACGGCGACGGGCCAGCACGCCGACCACCCGGAGTCGGTGCGGATTGGCCAGCGTCGCCAGCACCCGCACGAGGTCGTCCCCGGTGACCGGCGGCTCGGCCGTCACAACTGCCCCTTGCACATGCTAAGAAAAGTTAGCGGGTAAGGCCGTCCGTCACAAGTGGATGGTCACCGGAACTTCGCGGTCCCGGCACCGATGAGTTCCGGTGCGCCCGGACGTCCACCCCGGCATGAGCACGGTGCGCTGTCAGATATCCATGTCCCTGGACGGCTTCGTGGCCGGCCCCGAGCAGAGCCTCGCGCACCCGGTCGGGCGCGGTGGCCTGCGCCTGCACGAGTGGATGTTCGCCGCCGACCGGTGGCGGGAGCAGCACGGCCTGGCCGGAGGCGAGCGCGGCGTGGACGCCGACGTGGTCGAGGAGATGACCCGGGACGTCGGCGCGTACGTCATGGGCCGCCGGATGTTCGGCGGCGGCGACGGCCCGTGGGACGAGACGTGGCAGGGCTGGTGGGGTGCCGATCCGCCGTTCCACACGCCGGTCCTGGTGCTCACGCACCACCCGCGGCCGCCGCTGCCGATGGCCGGCGGCACCGAGTTCCGGTTCGTCACCGAGGGGATCGCCGCGGCGCTCGATCAGGCGCGCGAGGCGGCCGGCGACCGGACGGTGGCGATCGCGGGCGGCGCGAGCACGGTCCGGCAGTACCTCGCCGCCGGCCTGGTCGACACCCTTGACCTGCACATCGTGCCGATCCTGCTGGGGGCCGGGGAACGACTGTTCGTCGACGTCGGCGAGCCCGACCTGGAACAGGTGCGGGTGATCGCCGGCCCGACGGTCACCCACGTGACCTACCGGGTGCGGCGCTGACGAGCGGCGGCCGGCGGGCGGGCACGGGGCCGCGCCGCGGTCGACGGGCGGGCCGGGCCGGTACGTGGCCGGGCGTGCGGCACGGGGCGCACGCCGGCGACGGTTCTCAGCGGCCCGGGGGGCCGCTCGGGGTCGGCACGGGGGCGGGCGGCGCGGCCGGCCCGTCCCCGCGGGCCTCGTGGCTGCCGAGCAGCAGCACGGCCAGGGCGAGCACGGCGGCGGCGCGCCGGGCCACGACGACGGACCGGGACACCGGTCACCCCCGTTCGGGTACCACGTTGTCCAGTTGGCACCGGGCGGGCCGGTCGACGCCACCGGGGCGCTGTCCTGGCAACGAGCGGACTCGTGGGCGGGACACGCGTCGCCGGGCCGACGTGGTCGGCCCGGCAACGCGCGTACGCGAAATCAGCTCTTGAAAGCGTCCTTGATCTTCTCGCCGGCCTGCTTCAGCTTGGAGGCGGCCTGGTCGTTGCGCCCCTCGGCCTCGAGCCGCTCGTTGTCGGTGGCGCGGCCCGCGCCCTCCTTGAGCTTGCCGGCGGCGTCTTCGGTCGCGTTATTGACCTTGTCGTCGAAACCCATGTCAACCTCCGGATCGTTGGTGCCGGTACACCCCTGATGTACCCCCGGGTGTCCCGGTCCAACCATCTGTGATCACCGAGAGTCAACCCCGGACCTCATCCGGCCGGGCGGAAGCCCCGCAGCCGGAGGCTGTTGGCCACCACGAAGACCGAGGAGAAGGCCATCGCGGCACCGGCGATCATCGGGTTGAGCAGGCCGGCGGCGGCCAGCGGCAGGGCTGCCACGTTGTAGGCGAAGGCCCAGAACAGGTTGCCCTTGATGATGCCCAGGGTGCGCCGGGAGAGCCGGATCGCGTCCACGGCCGCCATCAGGTCGCCCCGGACCAGGGTCAGGTCGGACGCCTCGATCGCCACGTCCGTACCGGTGCCCATGGCCAGTCCCAGGTCGGCCTGGGCGAGCGCGGCGGCGTCGTTGACCCCG
The DNA here is from genome assembly GCF_003626595.1 of Micromonospora endolithica. GTDB lineage: Bacteria > Actinomycetota > Actinomycetes > Mycobacteriales > Micromonosporaceae > Micromonospora > Micromonospora endolithica. The sequence continues at coordinate 165,956 of NZ_RBAK01000012.1, forward strand.
TCGCCGACCATCGCCACCACCCGGCCCTCGCCCTGGAGCCGCTTCACCACCTCGACCTTGCCGGCCGGCAGCACCTCGGCGATCACCTCGGCGATGCCGACCTCGGCCGCCACCGCCCTGGCGACCGTGGTGTTGTCCCCGGTCAGCAGGACCGGGGTCAGCCCCAGCCCGCGCAACCGGGCCACCGCCGCCGCGCTCGTCGGCTTGACCGTGTCGGCCACCGCGAGCACGCCACGGGCCCGCCCGTCCCAGCCGGCCAGGATCGCCGTCCGTCCCGCGGCCTCCGCCGCGCTCGCCGCCCCGACGACCTCCTCCGGTACGTCCAGACCCCGCTCCCGCAGCAGCCGGACCCGCCCGACGACCACCTCGCGGCCCTCGACCGACCCGGCCACCCCGAGACCCTCGACGGCGGCGAACCCGGTCACCGGCGGCAGCGGGCCCGCCTCGGCCGCCGCGGTCGCGACCGCCTGGGCGATCGGGTGCTCCGACGCGGACTCCAGCGCGCCGGCCGTCCGGAGCAGGTCGGCCCGATCCTCGCCGGCCGCCGGCAGCACGTCCACCAGGCTCATCCGGCCGGTGGTGACGGTGCCGGTCTTGTCCAGCACCACGGTGTCCACCCGCCGGGTGGACTCCAACATCTCCGGACCCTTGATCAGGATGCCGAGCTGCGCGCCCCGACCGGTGCCGACCAGTAGCGCGGTCGGGGTGGCCAGGCCGAGGGCGCACGGGCAGGCGATGATCAGCACCGCCACGGCGGCGGTGAACGCGGCGGTCGGGCCCGCGCCGGTGCCGAGCCACCAGCCCAGGGTGCCCGCCGCGAGGGCGATCACGATCGGTACGAAGACACCGGAGATCCGGTCGGCCAGCCGCTGCACCGCCGCCTTGCCGGTCTGCGCCGCCTCGACCAGCCGGGCCATCTGGGCGAGCTGGGTGTCGCCGCCGATCCGGGTGGCGGTGACCACCAGCCGGCCACCGGCGTTCACCGTCGCACCGACCACGGCGTCTCCCGGCCCCACCTCGACCGGCACCGACTCGCCGGTCAGCATGCTGGCGTCCACCGCCGAGCTGCCCTCGGCGACCACCCCGTCGGTGGCGATCTTCTCGCCCGGGCGCACCACGAACCGGTCCCCCACCGCCAGCTGGTCGACCGGGATCCGGGTCTCGGTGCCGCCGCGCAGCACCGCGACGTCCTTCGCGCCCAGCTCCAGCAGGGCACGCAGGGCCGCCCCGGCGGTCCGCTTCGAGCGGGCCTCGAAGTAACGGCCGGCGAGGATGAACACGGTCACCCCGGCCGCCGCCTCCAGGTAGATGTTGCCGGCCCCGTCACCCCGGACGATGTCCAGCCGGAACGGGTGGGTCATCCCCGGCTCGCCGGCGGTGCCCAGGAACAACGCCCACAGCGACCAACCGAACGCGGCCAGGGTGCCGAGCGACACCAGCGTGTCCATCGTCGCGGCGCCGTGCCGCAGGTTGATCCACGCGGCCCGGTGGAACGGCAGACCGCCGTAGACCACGACCGGGGCGGCCAGGGTCAGCGACAGCCACTGCCAGAAGTCGAACTGCCACGCCGGCACCATGGCCAGCACGATCACCGGCACGGTCAGCAGGACCGAGACCCACAAGCGGGTACGCAGGCCGCGCAGCTCGTCGACCGGCTCGGCGGCCGGCTCCGCACCCGCCGGGGCGGGCGGCGGCGGCAGCACGGCGGTGTAACCGGTCTTCTCGACCGTGGCGATCAGGTCGCCCGGGGTGATCTCGTCGGCGTACCGGACGGTGGCCTTCTCGGTGGCGTAGTTGACCGAGGCGGTCACGCCGTCCATCCGGTTGAGCTTCTTCTCGATCCGGGCCGCGCAGGAGGCACAGGTCATGCCCCCGATCGACAACTCGATCAGGTTGGGGGCCGCCGGTAGCGGCCCACGCGTGGTGGTCATCGCGCGCTCCCGTCAGTCGTGCCCGTGGCCGGGCGTGCCGTGGTCGTCCGCCGGAGCGGGGGTGCTCGTCGTGGCCGTCGCCGTCGGGCTGGCCGTCGCCGGTGTGCCGGCGTTCACGGTGAACTCGGCGGTACGCACTCGTCCGCCGTGGCGGAAGTCCAGGTAGAGCCGGTACGTGCCGGCCGACGGCACCTCGGCGAGGAAGGTCACCTCCGGGCCGGGCCGGGTCCGCCCGTCCCCGGGACTCCCGTCCGGGTGCACGTGCAGGTACGCCAGGTCGCCCCGGCGCAGCGCCACCAGGTGCCCGTACGCCCCCAGGTAGGGCTCCAGGTCGGTGACCGGCGCGCCGTCCCGGAGCACGGTCAGGGTCAGCGCGGAGGTCTCGCCGGGCCGGAGGTCGCCGGCCAGCGTCACCGTGTAACCGTCGACCGTGGTGGTGGCCGCCGGGGGCGGCAGCGGGCGCTCGGACAACGCGCCGGGGACGGTCACGTCGGCGCCCAGGGTCAGCGGTTGCCCACCGGTGGGGGTGAAGTCGGCGAACGCCCGCCACACTCCCGGCCCGGCCAGCGGGGTGGCCACCCGCCAGGTGCCGTCCGGCGCCATCTCGGGGTGCACGTGCCGGAACCCGGACAGGTCCCGGCGGGCGACGATCAGGTGCATCCGCTTGTCGTGCGCCACGTCGTACGCGGTCACCGGCTGCCCGTCCGGGCCGGTGACCCGGAAGGCGAACTCCCCGGCCGGGGCGTCCACCGGAGCGAAGGTGTAGCCGCGGTCGGAGACGAGCAGCCCGCCCGGCAGGTGGGCCGCGTCGCCAGCGCCGCCGCTGTCCCCGTGACTGCCGCCGGTGTCGCCGTGGCCGGCCCCGGTCTCGCCGTGGCCGTTCTCGGCGGCGGGGACCACGGGGCCGGCGACCTGGCCGACCCCGTACGCCGCGCCGAACACCGCCGCGAGCCCGAGGGCGAAGCCGCTCAGCTTGATCGCCGTGTTCATGGTGCCACCTCAGTTTCCGGGTCCGGTGACCCGTCAGGCGTCGGCGAGGTCGTACCCGGCCTCGTCGACGGCGGCGCGCACGGTGTCGGTGTCCAACGCGTCCGCGCTGGTGACGGTGACCTGACCGGAGGCCAGGTCGACCTGGACGTCACTGACGCCGGGGATGGCGCCCACCTCGCTGCTGACCGCGTTGACGCAGTGCCCACAGGTCATGCCGGTGACCTGGTACGTGCTGGTGACCATCGGAAGCTCCTCTCCACGCCCTCACCATGTCCCAATACCCCTGAGGGGTATCAGCACGACGAACCTAACATACCCCCGAGGGGTACGCTAGACTCGTCGCCATGACCACTCCGCCGCCGACCCCGGTCCGGGGTTACACCGCCAGCAAGGACCAGCTCCTCGCGCGGCTGCGCCGGGTGGAGGGACAGGTCCGCGGGATCGGGAAGATGGTCGACGAGGACCGCTACTGCATCGACGTGCTGACCCAGATCTCCGCCATCCAGGCCGCCCTCGACAAGGTCGCCCTCGGCCTGCTGGACGGGCACGCCCGGCACTGCATGCACGAGGGCGCCGCGGAGGGCCGGGCCGACGAGATGGCCACCGAGATGATGGCGGCCGTGGGCCGCCTGATGAAGCGCGGCTGACCGCACCCCTGCGGTGCCCGCGCCTGCCGGGGGGAGTGGCCGTCCGGCCACTCCCCCCGGAGACAACGCGGGGTGGGGCCGGCCGTCAGAGCCGGCCGAGGATCTTGCGCATCGTGTCGATCTCGGCCTGCTGGGCCGTGATGATCTCCCCCGCCAGGTCCTTGGCGCGCGCGTCGGCCCCCTCGGACAACTGGGCCTGGGCCATCGTCACCGCGCCCTCGTGGTGAGCGATCATCCTGGTGAGGAACTGCCGGTCGAACTCCCGGCCCGACGCCGTCCCCAGCGCCGCCATGTCCGCCTCGGAGATCATCCCGGGCATGCCGTGGTCCATGTGCGGCACCTCGGCGCCGGGCGACGGCACCGGTCGGCCCCACCCGGCGAGCCAACCGCTCATGGTGGCGATCTCCGGCGCCTGCGCCGCCTTGATCTGCGCGGCGAGCCGCTTCACCTCCTGATCTCCGGCACGGGTGACGGCCAGGTCGGCCATCTCCACGGCCTGCTGGTGGTGCGGGATCATCATCTGGGCGAACATGACGTCCGCGTCGTTCACCGTCGACGCGCTCGCCTCCGCCGGGGCGGCGGCCGAGCCGGTGGCGGCGGGCGTGCCGTGGTCCCCACCCGACGAGTGGTCCCCACCGCCGCAGGCGGTCAGGACGGCGAGGGTCGCGGTGACGCCGGCCAGGGCGGCACGGCGCGCGATGGTACGGATGTTCATCGTTGAGCCTCTCGATCTCGGAACGTACGGGACGTGACGGGAGCGCGGGCAGCACCCCGCACCGCGCGGACGTCCTATCTGCGCAGCACCGAGACCGAGGCGAGGAGGAGACCGACCGGGCGCGTCGGCGGCGCCCGGGAAACCGCCGCGGGCCGGCCGACCCGCCCGGCGTCCGGCGCGACCTCCCGCGCGACGGCCCGGAGGAGCATGGCCAGCAGGAGCGACACCCCGAAGGCGCCGAGCACCGCCAGGCAGACACTCCAGCCGGACGTCCCTCCACCGGCACCCGCCGCGGCGAGCAGCCGCTCGTGCCGGCAGCCCTCGGGGCACCCGCCCTGCCCGTGTCCGACCGCCCCGGCGGCGGCGTGCCGCACCTGCGGCGCATCGCCCGCCAGGCCATCGCCGTGACCGCCGGCCGAGCCGCCGGAGCGGTGCCCCGGGGCAGGCGCGGCCCGGTCGTGTCCTGCGGCGTGTGTCTCGTGGCCGAGGGTGTGCATGACGGCCAGGCCGAACAGGGTCCCGACGACCAGCAGCAGCCGGGACCACCGCCTGCCCGTCGTGGTCGCCACCGTCAGCACACGACCACGCTAGCGTCCCGGCGGCGCCACCACGGCCGTGGTGGCGCAACCTGCGTGACAAGGGCGGCGGTGGCTACCATTCGGCCGACGGAGACGAGCCGACCCGGCCCGTCGGCGCCGCCGCGAGAGGAACTCTGAACCGTGCGGCCCGGCGGCACGTACTCGTCTGAGGATTCGTTGGGAGACACGTCATGGGCGCCGACCACACCCGTCCCGGCCCGTCCACCCCGCCCGGGGTGCGACGGATCCTCGTCGCGACGGTCGTCCCCCTCTTCGTGGCCACCGTGATCGCCGCTCTGGTGCTCTGGCCCCGCAGTTCTCCCGACACCGACGCGGGCACCGAGCCGCCCCGCTACCACGGCACCGTCACCCGGGTGGTGAGCGAGGCCTGCCCCCCGACGCCGGAACCGGGCGTCGAGGACGGGCCGTGCGGCCGGGTGACCGTACGGGTCGACGCCGGGCCGGACGCCGGACAACAGGTCGAGACGCCGATCCCCACCGGGCCGGGCGCACCCGCCGTCGAGGCGGGCGACGAGATCATCCTGGTCCAGCTGACCGACCCGGCCGATCCGACGGTCACCGCCTACAACATCGCCGAGCACCAGCGCGGCGCGCCCCTGGTGTGGCTGGTGGCCCTCTTCGCCGTCGCCATCGTCGCGTTCGGGCGGTGGCGTGGGCTGGCCGCGCTCGCCGGCCTCGCGGCGAGCTTCGCCATCCTGCTGACGTTCGTGCTGCCCGGGATCGGCGCCGGACAGTCGCCGCTGCTCGTCGCGATCGTCGGGGCCGCATTGATCATGTTCGTGGTGCTCTACCTGACCCACGGGATCACCGCGCAGACCTCCGTGGCGGTGCTCGGCACCCTGGGCAGCCTGGTGCTCACCGGGGTGCTCGGCACCGTCGCCACCGCCGCCACGCACCTGACCGGGTTCGGCAGCGAGGAGGCCACCACGCTGTCGATGTACCAGGCCGACGTCGACCTGCACGGGCTGCTCCTGGCCGGCATCATCATCGGTTCGCTCGGCGTGCTCGACGACGTGACGGTGACCCAGTCGGCCACGGTCACCGAACTGGCGCACGCCAACCCGGGCCTGAGCCGGGTGCAGCTCTACCGGTCGGCGACCCGGGTCGGCCGCGCGCACATCGCCTCCACGGTGAACACCATCGTGCTGGCGTACGCGGGTGCCTCGCTGCCGGTGCTGCTCCTGCTGACCGCCGACTCGCGGGCGGTGACCCAGATCCTCACCACCGAGTTCCTGGCCCAGGAGATCGTCCGCAGCGCGGTCGCGACCCTGGGCCTGATCGCCGCGGTGCCGCTGACCACCGCCCTGGCGGCCGTGGTGACCACGGCCGGCCGGCGGGGCGGGGCGGCCACCGCCGGCGACGGCCCCACCGAACCGCCGACCCCCCGGCCGGCGGCGGACCGGGCCGAGGCGCTGGAGGCGCTGAGCGCGTCCCGGTCGCCGGACACCACCCCCGCCACCCCCGGCAGGTGGCCCGACCGAGACAGGAGCACGGACACCGCATGGTGAAACTGCGTAGCGTGACGACGCGGGCCCACCCGCCTGATAGTCGCGTCACTGGTCATCGCCTTTGGCTGCGAAATACCTCGTTTGGTCGGCTTCCGGACGTAGATCCCCAGCACGACTGTCGGGTAACCTCGCTGCCGGTCACCGCCGAAGGCGCGCAGCGGCGCCTGCGGTGCCGCCGCCCAATCGCCGCGAGGCGAGCCGGGGACCCAGGTGCGTGGGGTGAATCCGCGAAAGCGGTAGGGACCACTTCCGTCCCGAACCCGTCAGCTAACCCGGTCGGCGGTCGACGGAAGGGAACACTGTGACGGCACCCCTACGCCGCTGGTCGATACCCGTGGTGGCCGTGCTCTCCGCGCTGGCCGTGTTCGCCGGGCCCCTCCCGGCATCGGCCGCGCCGACTCCTCCGAAGCCCTCGGGGCACGACAGCCAGCCCAAGGAACTCGGCGACGTCATCGAGGCGAAGAACCGCGACTTCGTGAAGGCCCGGGCGGCGCTGAAGAAGTCGCAGGAGCGCCAGGACGAGCTGAACGTGGAGCTTCGCGCGTTCCAGGCCGCGCTGAACGCGCTGGCGCCCCAGGTGAACGGGATCGCGGCCCAGTCCTACCGGACCGGACGGATCGGCGCCATGTCCATGCTGCTGGAGGCCCGGACCCCCGACTCGTTCGTGCAGCGCGCCTCGGCCCTGGACGAGCTGAACCTGGTGAACGCCAAGCAGCTCGCCGAGGTCAACGCGGCCAAGGCCCGGGTCGAGCAGGCGAAGCTGGCGCTGGACACCGAGGTCCGGGAACAGACGCGCCTGACCAACGCGATCAACCGGGACCGGGCCGAGGCGAAGAAGGCGCTCAACCTGGTCGGCGGCACCGAGCTGACCGGTGGTCTGGTCGACGCCACCTCGCCGGTGGCCAGGATGGGGCCGGGCCGGACCGCCGACGGCGACTGGAAGTCCTACGATTGCAGCGAGCCCGACCCGACCACCTCCGGCTGCGTGACACCCCGCACGCTGCACATGTACAAGGAGGTCAAGCGGGCCGGCTTCGACCGGTTCGTCGGCTGCCACCGGTCCGGTGGGCCCTACGAGCACCCCAAGGGCCGCGCCTGCGACTGGTCGTTGCAGAACAGCGGCTTCGCGCCGTGGCACAACAACGACACCCGCAGGTACGGCAACGACCTGACCGCCTTCCTGGTCCGCAACGCCGACCGGCTCGGCGTGTACTACGTGATCTGGAACCGGCAGATCTGGTTCCCGGCGACCGGGTGGAGTTCGTACAGCGGCCCGTCGAACCACACCGACCACGTGCACGTGTCGCTGCTCTGACGGCACCCGCACACGGAAGGGCCGCCCCGATCGCGGGGCGGCCCTTCGTGGTAGCGGAAAGGGGTGGTCAGGCGGCGCTCACGGCCGGGACGTCGACCGGGGTGGCCGAAGGGCCGTCCGCCGCCGCCTCGGCCACCGTCCGGACCTCGCCGGCGGTGAGCCGGTACGACATCCCGACCACCGCGCAGCGCCCGGCGTCGACCTCGGCGGCGAGCGCGGCCGAACTGCCCAGCATCGCCTCGACGGTCTGCGCGATGTGGATGTCGACGATCCCGTCGATGTCGACCACCCCGGCGGCCTCGGCCCGGCGCAGGCTGGGCAGCACGCCGTCCACCACGGCACGCAGGTGCCCGCCGGGCGCGGTGCCGGTCGCCGCCGCCGTCCGGGCCGCCTGCACGGCCCCGCAGGAGTCGTGGCCGAGCACCACCACCAGCGGCGTACGCAGGACGGTCACCGCGTACTCGACGCTGCCCAGCACCTCGGCGCCGAGGGTGTGCCCGGCGGTACGCACCACGAAGAGGTCACCGAGGCCCCGGTCGAAGATGATCTCGGCGGCGAGTCGCGAGTCGGAGCAGCCGACCACGACCGCGAACGGGTGCTGCCCGTCGGCGACCGCCGCGCGGTGTCCGGCGTCCTGGTTGGGGTGACGGGGCGCACCGGTCACGAAGCGCCGGTTGCCGGCCTGGAGCTCCGCCAGGGCCTGCTGCGGGCTGATCGGGTCCGGCAGGACGCCGGACCGTTCGGGACGACTCATTCGCTCACCTCGTACTCACGAGACAGACCTGGTCGGACCCCGGCCGACGATGGACGCGGACCGGCATCCACCGTCACACGCAGCACAAGGCACGTCAAGGGATACGTGATCTGCACTTCATACGTCGGCCCGCCGGCGCTCCGTCGGCCGTAGCTCGGGGTTCGGTCGGCGGCCGTCGGGGCGCGATGGGCCGGGCGAAACCCGAGCGCCGGGTCATACGATGGGCAGATGGCGACGACAGGGGAGAACGGGAGCACCCGGAACTGGACCTTCCTCACCAACCACGCGCACGTGCTGCTCGCCATCGCCCGTAACCCGACGGCCCGGCTGCGGGACGTCGCCGACCAGGTCGGTGTCACCGAGCGCGCCGCCCAGGCGATCGTCGCCGACCTGGAGGCGGGCGGCTACCTCTACCGCACCCGGGTGGGCCGGCGGAACGAGTACACGCTGAACCCGGCGGGCCACTTCCGCCACCCGGCGGAGGCCGACCGGCAAGTTGGTGACCTGCTCGCCCTGTTCACCAACGAGCCGGCCGAGAGCGCCGGCCGCCCCTGAACCGCCGGCTCCGCGCGCGGGGCGGCACCCGGCCGCCGCCGGTACGGCGGTAGTCTCACCGCGTGCGCGAGAGCTTCGGACCGGGCGCGACCGGACCCGTTCGCCGTGCCGGACGGCGGCTCGGGACGGTCCTCTGTGCGGCGGTGACGGTTGTCCTCGGCGGCACGGTCGTCGCACCGGTCCCGGCCGCCGCGGCGCCCCGGTGCGGTCCGCCGGGCGAGGCCGCCCCCACCGGTACGCCGTGGTCGCTGCGCCGCCTGGAACCGGCGTCGGCCTGGCGCCTGTCCCGGGGTGCCGGCGTCACCGTCGCCGTGATCGACTCGGGCGTCTCCGCCATCCACCCGAGCCTGCGCGGCCGGGTCCTGGAGGGACGGGACTTCAGTGACCTGCCCGAGCAGCAGGGCCGCTGCGACCTGGTGGGGCACGGCACGGTGGTCGCCGGCCTGATCGCCGGCCGCGACGACACCGGCGCACCGTTCAGCGGCATCGCGCCCGACGCCCGGATCCTGCCCGGCCGGGTGCTCGCGGAGTACGGGACCGACCTCGACGACGCGCTCCCGGGCCAGGTGGCCGAGGCCATCCGCTGGGCGGTGTCGGAGGAAGCCGACGTGATCAACCTGTCCCTGGTCACCCTGGACCGACCGGAACTGGCCGAGGCCGTCCGCGACGCGCTCGACGCGGGTGTCGTCCTGGTCGCCGCGGCCGGCAACCGGCAGCAGGACCAGCAGGACCTGCCGGCGTACCCGGCCGCGTACCCCGGAGTGATCGCGGTCGCGGGCGTCGACGAGCAGGGCGCCCACGTGGAGACCTCGGTCAGTGGCGAGTACGTCGACCTGGCCGCCCCCGGACTGAACCTGATCGGTCCCGCCCCCGGGGGCGACGGCTACCTCGCCGAGCCCCAGGGCGGGACCAGCTTCGCCGCCGCGTACGTCTCCGGGGTGGTCGCCCTGGTCCGCGCCGCGCACCCCGACCTCACCCCGGAACAGATCACCGACCGGCTCATCCGCACCGCCGACGCCCCACCGTCGGGTCTGGACCCGCAGGTCGGGCACGGAGTGGTGAACCCGTACCGGGCGGTGGCCGACCTGCTCGGCACGCGCGCCGACCCGCCGGCGGGCGCGCTCCCCGCCCCGCCCGCGCCGACCGACCCGCTCGCCGATGAGCGCGCCGTGGCGCTCTGGGCCGCCGCGGTGGGCGCGCTGCTGGCCGGCGTACTCCTCGTGGTCAAGCCGATCCTGGCCCGGGGGCGCCGTCGGGGCTGGCGACCCGGCCGTCGGCCGACCGGCGTCACCTCGACGCCGGCCACCTGACCAGCCGGAACCCATCCACCCCGACCCGACGGACGCCGAGCCACCCGACGCCGAGCCATCGGAGCATCCGGGCACCGACCGCCGGCCCCGCGGTCGCCGGTGCACCGAGGCGTGCGCTCACCAAGTGACGCAGGGGCTGCGCCGGGGGGCGCCGGTCAGGCTTCGAGCAGCGCCCCCGCTCGGTCAGCGCAGCACGCCGGGTGCGGCGTCGCCGTCGGCACCCCAGACGTCCTCGTCCTCCTCCAGCCAGGTGTTGCGTGGGGTCTGGTCCTCGCGGTAGCCGGCCCCGCCCATCGGGCCCATCCCGGCGACACCGGCGGCACCTCGGGCGGCCCCGCCGGCACCCCGTGCGCCCGCGCCGGAGCCACCCGCACCACCGACACCCGCACCGCCGCCGCGCGCACCTGCCGCACCGGCGCCGAGGGCACCCGACCGGCCGGAGCCACGACCGGCGCCAGCGCCGGCGCCGGCCACGCCGCCCACCCCGGGCACCAGGCCGCCGCCACCCGCGCCGAGCTTGCCGGCGCCACCGAGCGCGCCACCGCCCCGGCCGCCACCGCCCCGGCCGGCGCCGGCCATGCCACCGCCCATCATCGGCGGCAGCGTCGGCGAGACCGGGCGACCGAGCGCGCCGCCGCCGGGAATCATCCCGCCCCCGGCGCCGGCGAGGCCGGCGCCACCGGCACCGCCCAGGCCACCGCCGAGCCCACCACCGGCACCGGGGACACCGCCGCCGGACAGTCCACCGCCACCGAACCCGCCGCCGAGCCCGGTCGTCGGGGCGGCGGCACCGGCCAGGCCGCTGCCGTAGTCCTCGGCCAGGCTGGCGCCGGTGCCGCCGTAACCGTTGCCCCCGCCGAGGGAGCCGGTGCTCGGCACGTAGCCGCTGCCGCCTCCCGTGCCGTAACCGCCGGAACTGAGGTCCGGGTGGACGCCGGAACCGAGGCCCGCGCCGGCGCCCGAGCCGGTACCGGGCAGCCCGCCGGCGGTCACCGAGGGCACACCGCCACCGATGCCACCAGTGGAGGGTGCACCACCACCCAGCGAGGGCGCGCCGCCCAACCCACTGGCACCGGGCCCACCGTTCAGATCCGGGATCGTCGGCGTGTTCTCTAGGCCAGAATGTGGTCCCGGACCCGCGGGCGCCCGCATGTCGCCCTCCATGAACTGCGCGTCGACCTTGTCGTAGGCCTCGCGGGCGGCTTCGGTGTTGTCGAACACGAACTCGGAGAGCCAGTCGCCGAACTTGCCGATTTGCTCCACCGGCCAACTGCCCATCCAGTCGGCCTTCAGGCTCGCCTCGAAGAGACCGGTTTCGAGGGTGATCTCACCGTTGCGGGCGGCGAGCACGTCACCGACGGCGGAGGCCGGCACCGGCATCGCCACCTGCGCCTCCTCCAGGTGCCGGGCGGCGGTTTCTAGCACGGTCACGATGCCCTCCCGGCCGTCGCCCGGCCGGTCGACGGCCGTCACGACGGCTTCGACCTCCTTGGCGAGACCCTCGATCCGGCTCCGGAAGGCGTCGTAGGCCGGGCCCTTCCAGGCGGCGCCGAGGTCCTTCGCGTTCTGCGCCAGGCTCTCCTGCACCTGGCCCAGGTTCCGGATCAGCTCCTGCCAGCCGAGGGCCGCGTCGCCGATGCCCGCGGGACGGCCCTGCACGAGCACCTCGCGGGCCATCTGCTCCCAGCTCTTGCCGCTCATCGTTGGCCTCCGTCCGTCGCCCCGCCGCCCCGGGCGGCGTTGGTGAACGCCTGCTGCATCTCCGTCGCCGACATGGCGTTGGCCTGCTCGGCGGTCTGGTAGTTGCTCTTGACCGTGCCCAGCGCCCGGGCCGCGGCGTAGAGGCTGTCCGAGAGGCTCTTCAACTTCTGCTCGGTGCTGCTGTGCAGCACCGAGTGGGTCTGGGTGAGCTTCTGCGCGTACGGGAAGCCGCCCAGGACGCTGGCCGTCGGGTCGTCCCCGCCCAGCCGCTCCTTGATCACCGCCATGTCGTACGAGAGCCGTCGCAGGTACTGGGCGTGCGTCTCCAGCCAGTCGATGGCCGAGTCGAGGCTGCTGGCGTCCCATTCGGTCTCGACGCCCCGCGCGTTCGGCCCGGCGACCAGTTCGCTCGGCGTGCGGGCCTGGCTCAGGCCCACGTCGTCGTGCCGGACGCCGTACCGGAACGGGCTGTCCAGCACGGTCGGAAAGACCCCGGCCGGGCCGACCGTCGGTGGCAGCACCACCGGGATCGGCACCGACTTCTCGATCTGGTCGGGACCGGTCGTGTCCTCGCTCATTCCTGTCCTCCCCGTGGCACCGGGCCGATGTCACTCACTGCGGTATGTGTCGGGTCGTCCGGACGGTCCGGCGTGCGGTTGTTGCGGCGACTGCGGACCGGGCCGGCCCTGCGGCGGCGGCTGCCCGGAACCGCCGGCCGGTGGCGGCCAGCCCTGCGGCGGTGGACCGGACCAGCCTTGCGGTGCCGCCTGCCCGGAACCAACGGGCGGTGCCGGCGGCCAGCCCTGCGGCGGCGGGCCGGGACGTCCCGGCGGCGGTGCACCCGGTGCGCCGGGCCAGCCCGGTGGCGGCGGGGTCGGGCCCGCCGGCCAGCCGGCGGCCGGCGGACGGGTCGGGCCGGCCGGCCACCCCGGCGGCGGCGGGCCGGGCGGCGGGAAGACGTTCGCGGGTTGAAGGCCCGGCGGATGGGGACCGGGCGGCGGCACCGGACCGGTGCGGGTCCGGCGGCGCGACCGGCGCCGGGCCACCACCAGCAGCACCACCGCGGCGACCACGGCCAACAGACAGATCAGCCCGACCGCGGCCAGGCCGACCGGGTTCTTGACCTTGATGGCGACGGCGGGTCCGTCGTCGCCGGCGTCCGCGGTCTTTCCCGCCCCGGACGGTGCCGGGGCCGGGCTCGCCGCAGCGACCAACGGGTTCGCCTCGACCGGCGCCACCCGGGCGGTCAGCGCGCTCAGCACGTCCACCGAGCCGAAGCCGAACTGCGGGTCGCGGCCGGCGGGGCCCTGGTCGCGGACGGTGCGGATCAGCCGGTTGACGACGTTCGCCGCGTTGTCGTCGGGATAGCGGGCCCGGATCAGCGCCACCACTCCGGAGATGACCGCCGCCGCGCCACTGGTGCCGTCCGCGACGGCGTAGCCGTTGGGCGAGAGGGCCGGCGGCGCCGCGGCGATCACACCCGCGCCGGGGGCCGCGATCGCCACCGCCGGCCCGGTCGCCGACCCCGTCCACATCCGACCCGACCGGTCGGTGGCCGACACGGCGACGACACCGGGCAGTCGGGCGGGTGAGACGACGTCCCGCCCGCTCTGCAGGACGTTGCCCGCCGAGCCCACCAGGACCACGTCCTTGCTCTGGGCATAGCGGACCGCCTCGACGGTGTCCGGGTCGTCCGGCAGGTTGGTGTATTTGACGCCGATCGAGAGGTTGATAACCGTGGCACCGTTGTCCGTCGCCCACCGGATGCCCGCGGCCATGTCGCCACGGGAGTCCTCTGCGCCCAGACTCACCGGGAGGATCTTCGCCTCCGGGGCGATGCCGAGACTGCGCATCTCTCCGCCGCCACGGCCGGCGATGATGCCCGCCATGGCGGTGCCGTGGCCCTTCTCCCGGTCCGGGTCGGTGCGCCCGTCCCGGGCCGCGTTCGGTCCGACGCCGTGGCCGGCGAGCACCTGTCCGCGCAGGTCCTGGTGCGCGGCGTGCACCCCGCTGTCGACCACCGCCACGGTGACCCCGCGACCGCGGGTGATCTTGTGAGCCTGGGAGATCTTCAGCGCGTCGAGATGCCACTGGAGTTCGCGTACCGTGTCGGCGGCGGCCGGGGTGGGCGCGACGAACACCCCCGAGCCCAACATGGTCCCGGCGGCGAGGGCCGCGACGGCCCGCCTCCAGATCGGTCGGCTGCGCCTGCGTTCGGTCATCGCACTCCCCGGACCTCGACACTCGCTACGCGGTGCGGCTCCGGCCCGGCCGAGCCGGACCGGAGCCGCCGGAGCGATCGTGTCAGCCCCACACCTGGGCGTTGCTCATCTCGGTGCTGACGTAGTTCTCGCGGGCGATGCCCACCGCGCCACCGATGTCGTTCAGGATCTTGTTGATGTCCCGCACGGCCGCGTCCCACTGGGCCTGGTGCTGCTCGTACGCGGCACGGTCCTGACCGTCCCACTGCAGCTTCGCGAGCATGGACCGCAGCGTGTCCAGCTTCTCGTCGATGGTCCGCGAGATGGCCAGCATCTGCTGGTTGCTGCTCTCGAGAACCGCGTAGTCGACCTTGATGCTCATGAGTTCCTCCCCTGCGTGTGTCGGCGGATCACGGGTTGAGTGCAGAGTGGAACTTGTCCAGCATCTGCTGCTGCTCCTCGTCGTTGACCTGGTGCGTGGTCCCCGACTTGTCGAGCAGGTCGGCGATGTTGTCCATCGCCGTCAGCAGCTTGGCCGTGTCCTCGTTCCAGCGCACCATGAGCGACTGGAAACCGGTGGACGCCTGCCCCTTCCAGGCGATGGCCAGGTCGTCGACCACATTCCACAGCTTCTTCAGCTCACCGTCGACCTCGCCGCGCGTGGACCGCACGTCACTCGCGGCGGTATGCAGAGTCGCTGCTTCGACCTCGAACGCCATGCTCACACCCTTCCGTCCCGTTGTGGCGGCGGATCCGCCGCGCTCCTCCCCCGCGGTGGGCACACAACCCCACCGTCGGACAGTCAGCATGACGGTAGCCGAAAGCCGCAACTGGCCGCAGCCCCGCCGGTACGCAGTGACGCCGTGAACCGATCCGGACCGCCGTCCCGCCGGTCCACTCAGGCCGGTGGGGGGACGAACAGCACCGCGGGTCGGCGACATGCCCGGTCCGGCCGCCCGGACCTCCCGTTCGGAGGGCGGTCACACCGGCTCCGACCACGCCGTCTGGATGAGCTGCTGGCCGTCGCGCCGCCGCACCAGGGTGCCCCGACCGGGCGGCTGCGGGCTCGGCCGCAGGGTGCCGAAGACGGCACCCTCCTCCCGGCTGCCGGACATCAGCAGGCCCGGCGAGTCCAGCTCACGCAGCCGTTGCAGCACCGGCTCGTAGAGCGCCCGCGCGACACCACCGACCCGGCGGGTGACGATCAGGTGCAGGCCGATGTCGCGGGCCTGCGGCAGCAGCTCCAGCAGGGCGCTGAGCGGGTTGGACCCACCGGAGGCGACCAGGTCGTAGTCGTCGACCAGGATGTAGAGGTCCGGGCCCTTCCACCAGCTGCGGTCGCGCAGCTGCGCGGTGGTGACGTCCGGGCCGGGCAACCGGTTGGACAGCGCGCTGCGGATCGAGGCCAGCCCCTTCGCGAAGGCCTGGTTCGACGGCGCGTAGTCGAGCAGGTGGTCGCCCTCCACCACGCCGAGCAGGCCACGCCGGTAGTCGGCGATGACCAGCCGCGCCTGGGCCGGGGTGTAGCGCTCGATGATCCCCCGGGCGATCAGCCGCAGCACGTTGGTCTTGCCGCACTCGGCGTCGCCGAAGACCGTCAGGTGCGGCTCGTTGGCCAGGTCGAGGTGGACCGGGGCGAGCGCCGCCTCGTTGACGCCGATCGGCACGCCCGGCGCGGACCGGTCGATGATCCGGGCCAGCTCGGCGACCGGCAGCTTGCGGGGCAGCAGACGTACCTTCGGGGCCGGCCGCCCCGGCCAGGCACCCGCGACGTGCCGCGCCAGGGCGACCGACGCCTCGGTCAGGTCCTCGATGTCCCGCCGGCCGTCGACCCGCGAGATCGCGGTGAGGAAGTGCAGCTTGTCGCGGGTCAGCCCACGACCGGGCGAGCCGGTCGGGACGTTCGCCGCGGCCCGCCGGTCGATCTCCGACTCGTTCGGGTCGCCGAGCCGCAGCTCCAGCTTCGTGCCGAGCAGGTCCCGCATGTTGATCCGGACCTCCGCCCACCGGACGGCGGTCAGCACCACGTGTACGCCGAAACCCAGGCCCCGGTTGGCCAGGTTGGTGATGGTCTGCTCCAGCTCCTCGTACTCCTGGCGCAGGGTGTTCCACCCGTCCACCACCAGGAACACGTCGCCGAACGGATCGTCGGCGAACTCGCCGGCCGCCCGGCGGCGCCGGTAGCTGGCCACCGAGTCGATGCCGTGCTGGGCGAAGCGGGTCTCCCGCTCGTCGAGCACGGCGACCACCTCGGCGACGGTACGCCGGACCGCCTCGGTGTCCCGGCGGCCGGCCACACCGGCGGTGTGCGGCAGCCCGTCCAGGCTGCGCAGCGCGCCGCCACCGAAGTCGAGACAGAAGAACTGCACCTCACGCGGGGTGTGGGTGAGCGCCAGCGAGGCCAGCAGCGAGCGGAGCATGGTGCTCTTGCCGCTCAGCGACGCGCCCACGATCACCACGTTGCCGCCCGCCCCGCCCAGCTCCACCAGCATCGCGTCGCGGCGCTGCTCGTACGGGCGGTCCACCATCCCGACCGGCACGGCGAGCTGCCCCCGGCCGGCCCAGTTGGCGGTGCACAGGCCGAACGTCGGGTGCACGGCCAGCGGCGGCAGCAGGTCGGACAGGGCCGGCGGCTCGGACAGCGGCGGCAGCCAGACCTGGTGCGCCGGCCGTCCCTGGCCCCGGATCCGGTCGATCAGCACGTCCAGCATGGCCACCGTCCGGCCCTCGGCCGCCTGCTCCGGCTCCGGTGCGGCGGCCACCGGCAGCTGCGGGTCCTGGACCGGGACCACGTGCACGCCGTACGGCACGATCCGGCGCTGCACCGCCGCCCGGGACGTCGCGGCGACCTGCCCCGGCGGCCGGTACGGCCCGGACACGTACGCGGCCCGGAACCGCAGCATGGTGCTGGTGTCGGTCTTCAGGTAACCGTGGCCGGGCGCGCTCGGCAGTTCGTACGCGTCGGGCACGCCGAGCACGATGCGGCTCTCCACCGCCGAGAAGGTCCGCAGGCCGATCCGGTACGACAGGTGGGTGTCCAGGCCGCGCAGCTTGCCCTCCTCCAGGCGCTGGCTGGCCAGCAGCAGGTGCACGCCGAGCGAGCGGCCGAGCCGGCCGATCATCACGAAGAGGTCGATGAAGTCGGGCTTGGCGGCCAGCAGTTCGCTGAACTCGTCGCAGATGATCAACAGGCTGGGCATCGGCTCCAGCGGCTCGCCGGCCGAGCGGGCCTTCTCGTAGTCGAAGCGGGAGACGTAGTTGCCGGCGGCCCGCAGCACCTCCTGGCGCCGGTTCATCTCCCCGCGGAGGGCGTCGCGCATGCGGTCGACCAGCGGCAGCTCGTCGGCCAGGTTCGTGATCACCGCGCTGGTGTGCGGCAGCGCCTCCAGCGAGGCGAAGGTGGCGCCGCCCTTGAAGTCGACCAGGACGAAGTTGAGTTCCTCCGAGGAGTGGGTGACCGCCAGCGCGCCGACGATGGTCCGCAGCAACTCGCTCTTGCCGGAACCGGTCGCGCCGATCACCAGGCCGTGCGGACCCATGCCCTCGTGCGCGGACTCCTTGAAGTCCAGTTCGACCACGTTGCCGTCGGGCCCCACGCCGAGCGGGATGCGCAGCCGGTCGCGGTGACTGCGGGGTCGCCAGGTCTGCCGTACGTCGACCGTGGCGGCGTCGCCGACGCCGAGCAGGTCGGGCAGTTCCGTGCTGCGGGCCAGCGGCTCCTCGGCGGTGGCCTGCTGCTGGGAGAGGCGGAAGGGCGCGAGCTGCCGGGCCAGCCCCTCGGCGGCGCCGGCGCTGAGCCGGTCCGGGGTGCCCAGCCGGGACGTCGAGGTGCCGCGGACCAGTTCCAGGTCGGTGCCGTCGCCCACGTCCAGGCAGAGCAGCCAACGGCCGGCGTCGCGCGGCACGGTGCCGGACAGGTCGATGACGGTCGCGCCGAGCAGGCCCTGCCCCATCAGTTGGCAGGTGGCCGCCACCTCGCCGCCGTCGATCACCACGACCAGGTGCGCGGCGGTGGTCAACGGCTTCGCCTCCGGGGTGAAGCGGGGCCGGCCGGACAGTTCACCGGCGAGCGCGTCCTCGGCCTCGGCGAGACTCGCGAAGACCAGCCGGCGGGCACCGGCCGCGTCGGCGCGACCGGGGTGGTGGGCGTGCGGCAGCCACTTGATCCAGTCCCAGGCGCCCTGCCGGTCCGGCGCGGCCACCACCACGACCGCCAGGTCGTCCGGGGCGTGGAAGGTGGCGAGCTGACCGAGGGTCGCCCGGACGAGGTCCAGCACCGGTTCCCGGTCACCGCGCAGCACCACCCGGCTGAACGCCCGCACCGACAGGGCGGTCGGTAGTTCCGGCACGCTGGAGTGGGCGCGGACGAACCGCCGCAGCGCGATCGCGCTCATCGGCTCCAGGTCCTCGACCGGTTTGGTCTCCGGCGGGACGATCTCGACGGCGAGGCGCTGCGGGCCGGTGGCGATCCGGGCCTCCCCGAAGTCGTCCTCGGTGACCCGGCGCTCCCACAGCCGCCGGGACGCGGCGATCGACCAGAGCGCGTCCGGCTCCGGGTGCCGCCACGCCATCGCCGCGCGCTGCTGCTCCGCCGCCCGCCGGGTGCGCTTGCGCATCTGTGCGAGGTAACGCATGTAGTCCCGGCGGTCCGCGTTCACCTCGGCCTTGTCGTTGTTGCCGTTGGCCAGCGAGCCGACCGCCATGCCCAGCATCGAGACGCCGAAGAGCCCACCGGCGATGTAGGTCATCATGCCGCCCTGCCGACCGGCGTAGAGGAACGCCATCGCGCCGACCCCGCAGACCATCGGCAGGATCATCAACAGCTGCCCCATCCCGCGCGGTGTGGGCTCGGGCAGCTCGGGCGGCGACTCCAGCAGCAGCTCACCGCGGGGCAGCGCGGGCCCCGGCTGGCGTGGAGGGCGGCGGAACACCACCGTGCTCACGGCTTCTCCTCCCCGTTGGACGGCCGTGCCGACGCTTTCCCGACGACCGCCGTCGTCGGGTGGGCATCGTACGTGCCCGCCATCGTAGGTAATCTCCCGTGGGCGTCGGGGTCCCACCGGACGCCCGCCGGCGGGGGCGGTGGGAAAGAGGCTGAGGAGGCCACTGTGGCGACGAAGACGGCGACCGGTGGACTGAGCCGGATCACCATCGTGGCTCCGCGTACCCGGATGGATCTGGCGTTGCCGTCCGACGTGCCGCTGGCCGACCTGCTTCCGGTACTGCTGCGTTACGCCGGCGAGGACCTGGCCGACGAGGGGGTCCGGCACGGCGGGTGGAGCCTGGCCCGGCTCGGCGGGTCGCCGTTGGACGGTGGCCGTACCGCCGCGCAGCTCGGCGTCCGCGACGGCGAGGTGCTCTACTTCCAACCTCGGGCGGCGTCGGCGCCGGAGATCGTCTTCGACGACGTGGTCGACGCGGTGGCGACCGCCACCAACCAGCGGCCGGACGCCTGGCAGGTGAGCACCACCCGATCCTTCGCGGTGCTCCTCGCCGCCGTGGCGCTCGGCGGCGGCGCGCTGGCCGCGCTGTTCGCCGGACCGCCCCAGCTACCCGGCGCGCTGGCCGCGCTGCTCCTCGCGGTCGCCCTGCTGGTGGGCGCGGCGGTGCTGTCCCGGGCCGCCGCCGACAGCGCCACCGGGTCGGTGCTGGCGCTGGCCGGACTGGCGTACGCCGGAGTCGGTGGTCTGCTGCTGCTCGCCGGCGACCGGGAGCTGACCGCGCTGGCCGCGCCGCACGTGCTGCTGGCCGCCACGGCGGTGGTGGTCGGCGCGGCGGTGGCCGGACTGGCCGTCGGCGACCGTCTGGCGGTCTTCTTCGCCGCGGTCGGTGTGGCCGCCGCCACCGGCCTGGGCGCGCTGCTCTGCCTCGCTTTCGACCTGGACGCGCCGGCCGCCGCGGCGGTGGTGGCGGTGGTGGCGTTCGGGTTCGTGCCGGCCCTGCCGATGGCCTCCTACCGGCTGGCCCGGCTCCCGGTGCCGTCCATCCCGACCGGCCCGGACGACCTGAAGACGGACACCGAGTCGGTGGACGGCCGCCGGGTGCTCCAGCTCAGCGAGCGGGCCGACGAGTTCCTCACCGGTCTGCTGTGGATGGTGTCCTTGCTGGTGCTCGGCGCCCAGGTGGTGTTCGCGCTCGACGGCCGGCTCCCGGCGGTGCTGCTCTGCCTCGTCCTGGCGCTGCTGTCGCTGCTGCGGGCCCGCCCGTTCCTCGGCCGCGCCCAGCGCACCCCGGTGCTGTTCACCGGCACCGCCGGGCTCGGCCTCGCCGCCGCGGCCACGTTCGCCGACGGTTCGGCGGCGGTACGTCTCGGCGCGATCGTCGGCGGTCTGCTGCTGCTGGCCGTGGTGAGCCTGGTCTACGGGCTCACCGTGGCCGGCAAGCGGATCTCCCCGGTCTGGGGCCGGTTGCTGGACATCGTGGAGATCCTGCTGATCATCGCGTTGGTCCCGCTGGCCGTCTGGGTGGTCGGCCTGTACGGCTGGATCGTCAACCTGCGTCCCTGACGCCCTTCAGCGGTCCACCGTGGCCGCCACCGGGGCGGTGGCGTAGACGCCGGGACCGTGCTGGCCGTCCACCGGGCGGGCCGGCGCACCGAACCGGCGGGCCACCTCCCCCACCACCTTGACCAGCGCCTCGACGTGGTTGTCGGTCGCGCCGACGCGCAGCAGCGGCGCGACGATCCGGCCGCCGGGCAGCACCCCGGCGGCCAGCGTGTGCGACGGCGCGGCGGTGGCGGTGACCCCGTCCACCAGTGCGCCGAACGCCGTGTCGGACCGGGCGCGCAGGGCCAGGCAGCGATGTGTCCAGCCGCCGCCCCGCAGGCCCGTCCACGTCTCGGCCGGCGGCATCGCGACGAGATCCAGACCGGTCGCGGAGAGCACCGCCGCGCGCAGTTCGTCGCGGCTGAGCGGGTGGTGCGCCACCCCGGCGGCGGTCAGTGCCTTGCCCAGCCGCCCGACGCCGGTCGACAGGGTCCGGTGCACGCCGGGCAGGCCGCCGCCCCGGGTGACCGTCTCGATCCGCGCGTCGCGTACCGACAGTCGCAGCGCGATCCACACCGTCCGGTGGGCGGCCGGTGCCGCGCCGGGCGCCGGGAACCACACCAGGGTGTGCGCCACCACCTGCACCCGCGTCACCGGCCCGTGGAATTCGCCCAGCACCCGCAGGGCCCGGTCCACCAGCGCGGCCTCGACCGGGCCGGACGGCGCGCCGGACGCCCCGTGCAGGGCCAGCGCGGCGAACCAGCCCTGGTTGTCCTGCCCGATGCCCAGCCGGGTGCCCCGGTCGGTCAGCTCGGTCACGGTCAGCTCCGGGGCCAGCGGCGCGAGCCGGGGGTCGAGAAGCGTACCGGCGGTGGCCGCCCGCTTCGCCCGGTCCCGGCGGCGCCGCAGCCGTCCCCGCAGCAGCAGGTCCTCGTAGAACCAGCGGCCACCGCGCCGGGCGAACACCGCGACCGTGAGCAGGACGGCCGGTGTGGCGACCGCGGCCAGCACCCACACCGGACCGGCGGTGGCCGCCCAGACGGCCAGGGCGCACAGCTCCAACACGACGAGCTGTCCCACCACCAGCGGGCCGAGCCGTCCCCGCCGGCCGGCCGGGTCGGCCGGGCCGGACGCTGTGGTGGCCTTCGGCCGGGGCTCGCCACGGGCCGGCCGACCGGGCGACTGCGCGGGGAGACGACCGGGCGGAGCCTGGACCTTGGTCATCGGTGGCTGTCCCTTCGCAGGCGGTGGAGGCGTCGGGCGGCGGCCGGGTGCGGGCGCTGGTCCCTCCGGTCCGTCGACGGCCCCTTATCGTAGGGAAGCCCGCGGCGCCGGTACGACCTGCTCGCCGCGCACCCACCCCGCCGGAGGTAAGTCATGCGGACCCGCCGCGATCAGGTCCAGGCGTACCGCTTCGTGACCCGCCGCATCGTCTCGGCGCTGCTGTCGGGTGACCCGGAGACCAGCAACCTGCCGATGCGCCGGCTCGGCATGGCGGTCTTCGGCAGCGTCATCGCCGCGGCGGTGGTGCTCGGTGTCGTCGGCGCGTACGGGCAGCTGACCGGCAACACCGCTCCGCTGGAGGAGAACACCCTGGTCATCGAGCGGGAGACCGGGGCGACGTACGTGTTCGTGCAGGGCCGACTGCATCCGACGCTGAACTACGCCTCGGCCCGGTTGGTCCTCGGCGTGGCGGCCCCGGAGGTCCGGACGATGTCCCAGTCGTCGATCCGGGACCGGCCGCGCGGCCGGACGGTGGGCATCGTCGGCGCGCCGGACGCGCTGCCCGACCGGAAGTCGCTCGCCGGCCTGCCGTGGTCGGTCTGCGACGTGCCGGATCCGGCCGACCCGCGCCGCTCGCGTACCCGGGTGGCGATCGACCGGCCGCTGCCCGGCGGGCGTCCGCTGCGCGACCGGGCGGTGCTGGTGCAGGTCGACGGCGAGCGGCACCTGCTCACCGGCGGGGCCCGGCTGCGGGTGGTGGGCGACGACGCGACGCTCGCCGCGCTGCGGTTGGCCGGGGTGACGGCCCTCGGCGTGGGCCAGCAACTGCTCAACGCGGTGCCCGCCGGACCGACGCTGCGGGAGCCCCGGATCGACGACGACGGCGAGCGCGGCGACGTACGCGTCGCGGACGCCCCGACCCGGATCGGCCAGGTGTTCCGGGCCGCCGGCCAGCACTACGTGCTCACCCGGGACGGTCTGGTCGCCATCGGCGAGGTCAGCGCGCTGCTGCTGTTGCGCGACGGCGGCGCGGTCACCGACATCACCCCGCAGCAGGCCGGTCGGATCCTCACCGACGAGCGGGTCGAGGAGCCGGGACTGCCGCAGGTGATGCCCGCCCTGGAGTCGGTGACGCCGGGTACGACCACACTCTGCGCGACCTACCGGGCCGGCGCCGACGGCGGACCGCCCACCACCACGCTGGAGGTGTTCGACCGGGCCCCGGCCGAGTTGACCGCCGACGCCACCGGCCCGGTACCGGTCCGGCAGTCCGCCCGGGACGGTGTCCGCACGGTCGAGGCGGTCCTGCTCCCCGGCGGCAAGGGGGTGCTCGCCCAGGCCGCCCCCGGCGCCGGTGGCAGCGGGGTCGCCGCACCGGGCACCACCGTCTACCTGATCAGCGCCCAGGGGGTCCGCTACCCGCTCGCGCCGGACGCGCAGATCGCGCTCGGCTACGAGGGGGTCGCCCCGCTGGCCGTGCCGCCGTCGCTGCTGGCCCTGGTGCCGACCGGGCCGACGCTGGGCCGCGACGACGCGCTGGCCCACTTCGCACCGCTCGGGCCGGCACCGGGCCCCACACCCACCACCGCCGCGGCGAAGCGGTCGGCGTCGCCGTCACCGTCCATCTCGGACTGACCACCTCGTCCCATCTGCCCGCATCGCCGTCAGCGGGTCGCCGGGCTGGCGGCGGTCGACTAACCTGTGCCTCGCCAACGGTTGTCGGAACGACGTACGGGGATGCTGCCATGACCGGGCGCACGACAGTGGACCTGATGTCCCTCGAGGACTTCCATCGGAGCCTGACCGATCGGCTGGCCGAGGCCGAGCGGGCCCTGCGCAAGCTCAACGCCGAGATGCAGTGCCGGCCGCCGGCTCTCGGGACGTTCACCGACGCGACCGACAACGCCCGCCGCTACTCGGAGATCCACCGGATCTACACCGACCACGTCGTACGGCTGCGCACGGCCGTGCAGGCGGCGCGGGACGCCAGCGCCGCGATCATCGCCAACTACCGCACCACCGAGGCACGGAACACGGCCAACTCCAGCGACATCATCACCGCCCTGGCCGGCGTCGACGCGGTGCTGCCGCCGATCAAGGATGACCACCGTGTCTGATTACGTGCCCAAGTACCAGCCGGTCAGCCACCAGGCGCTCTACGACGGCGTGATGGCCGGCGAGCCGGGCCAGATCGACGGCGTGGCCGCGGACTGGTCCGCCCTCAAGGGCGTCGTCGAGGACCTCGGCCGGCAGCTGAACGCCGACCTGGCCAAGCTCGCCAACACCTGGACCGGCGAAGCGGGGCGGGAGTTCCAGGGTCGGATGGCCCACATCGTCGCCTACACCGAGTCGCTCGGCAGCGGCATGGCCTATGTCGGCCGGGGTCTGACCATGATGGCCGACGACCTGCGTCAGGCCCGCGCGCGGGCGGAGAGCCCCGAGGCCACCGACGACAACGACCAGATGTGGTCCGGTGCCGGCAAGGGCGCGATCTTCGGTCTCGGGGGCGCCGTGGTCGGCGGCTTCCTCGGTCACCAGCAGGACAAGGCCGAGCAGGAGAAGGCACACCAGCGGATGGTCAAGGTCGTCGCCGATCTGGCGGCCGGCTACGACCTCTCCGCGTACGACCATCTGCTCCCGCCGCCGCCGCCGGACCCGGAGACGCCGGGCGGCGTCGGACGGACCGCGTCGACGCCGCTCAGCGGTCCGGGCGCGGACACTCCGACGGGTGCCCCGGCCAGCTCCGGAGGCACCCCCCGCACGGGTGGCCTCACGGTGGCCGCGCCGGACCGTCCCGCCGACGGACCGGGAGGTTCGACCGGCACCAACACCGGCATCGGCCCGGCCGCACCGGGCACCGGCGGTTCCGGCGGTTCCGGCACGGGTGCGGCGGGCCCCGCGCCGGTCGGTGGGGTCAACACGGGCACCTCACTCGCCGGCGCTGATCCACTGGTCGGCGGCGCGCTGCTCGGCGGCGTGGCGGCCGGCGCGCTCGGCCTCGGCCAGCCGGGCACGGCCACCACCGTTCCGGCCGGCACCGGTGCGGGCCTGTCCTTCGGTCCGCCCGTCGGCACCCCGGCCGGCGGTGTGGTGCGCGGCAGTGCGCTCGCCGGATCGACCGGTGGCACCCCCGGTCCGGCGACCCGTCCGGCGACCGGCGCCGCCCCGGTGGACAGCCGATCGGCCACCGGGGTCGGGCGAGGGCTCGACGGTCGCCGGCTCGACGGGGCCGGGCGGGACGCGGCCACCGCACGTCAGGGCATGGCCGGCAACCGGCTCACCGCCGGGGACCGCACGGCGACGGGCGGCGCGTCCGGCGGCCCGGCGGCCGGCGGCAACCGCGGCGTCCCGGGCGGCGGGCCGGGCAGCCGACCGGGCGTCCTGGGCGCCGGTCGGGGCGTGCCCGCCGGCGACGAGCAGACCGGCAGCCACCTGACCTGGCTCACCGAGGACGACATCGTGTGGCGGGGCGACGAACAGGCCGCGCCACCGGTACTCGGCGGCTGACACCTCGACACCACGACGGCCCCACCCGCTGCGGGTGGGGCCGTCGTCGATCCTGCCGGGGCGCGGCCCGGTCAGCAGAAACTGCCGGCGCGGGAGGCGCCGCCATCCTGTCGGGTGATCCGGAAGTCGCAGAGGTCGTAACCGTTGGCGCTCAGCGCGGCCTTCGCGGCGGCGAGCTGGTCGCCGTCCAGCACCGGTCCGCGGGACAGCACGAAGCCGCTGCTGCGGTCCGGGTCGCCGACGACCGCCCAGCGGTAGTCCGGGTCCAACCCGATCACCACGTAGTTGGGTCCGCCGAAGTAGCGCCACTGCCCGGCGAGCTTGAGGAACGACACGGTCAGCGCCGAGTTGGCCGGCGGGTTCTCGCTGCGCGCCCGGCCGGTGATCGCACTGGTGGTGCCGATGATGGTCCGGCAGCTGTTCCGCACCCCGATCGTGCCGTCGGGCTG
The DNA here is from genome assembly GCF_003626595.1 of Micromonospora endolithica. Taxonomy (GTDB): domain Bacteria; phylum Actinomycetota; class Actinomycetes; order Mycobacteriales; family Micromonosporaceae; genus Micromonospora; species Micromonospora endolithica. The sequence goes on from NZ_RBAK01000012.1 coordinate 191,847, forward strand.
CACGTCGTACCGTGCCTTGACGTTCTTGAAGCACTGGATCTCGAAGATCGCGGGGATGGCGGCCACCTGGTACCAGTCACCCGCGTACCGCTGGACGTCCACCGCGGCGACCGGGGTGACCGATCCGGTGTCCACGGCTGTCGCGGCGGCGTGGGCCGGCGCTGCGCCCAGCAGGAGGGTGGCGGTGGCGAGACCGGCGACGGCACCCACCACCCGACGGCGTACTTCCATGGTGTCTTCCTCTCTGACGCGTGGACACGGACGCCGCCGACGGAGGGCCGGTGGCCGCCCGGACAGTGCCCGACCACGCCGTCCGGAAACTGTCGGTAATCTCATCTCCGTCGATGCATCTGATAGTGCCGTCGCGGTCGTAAACCAGGCGGGAAACGACTGTCCACAACGCCCACAGTGGCACCGGTCACCGGCGTACCGATGTGCATCGAGCGGCATCCGGCGATAGGTTGGTGCGGTGTCGTCCGTAGCGTCCGTCCACCCGCTCTGGGGGATCACGCTGCGATCACTGCGCGACCTGACCCGCCTGGCGGTGACCGCGGTGGCACTCGCCATCGGGCTGGGCGGCACGACCGTCGCCGTGGCGGCCCCGCCGCCGGCTGCGGCCGTACACCTCGGCGCGACCGGGCCCGTCGCCGCGCTCGGCTCCACCGTCGCCCGGGTCGAGCCGGCCCGCGCCGACCAGCCGGCGCGGACCACGCCGCCGCCGGCCGCGCCGGTCCACGACCTCCGGCCGGCCGCCCCGGTCACGGTTGCCACCTCCGCGCACACCCCGGCCGACGAGCCGGGCCGGGACGCCCTCACCCGGCGCGGCCCGCCCCGCGCCTGACCGTCCGCCGCCGCGGGAGCACGCTCCACGCCCCATCGCGTACGCGCACCGCCCCCGTCCGCCCTCACGGGCCTCACCCGGGCGGCACGGACGGATTCCACCACAGTCGATATCCCGTCATTCGACCGCGAGGTGTTGCAGATGCAGACCGTCCTCTCCGCCGTTCTCCCCGACGTTCCCCGGGCCGCCGTGATCTGGCTCAGCCTGCTCGCCGTCGTCGCCGTGGCCTTCGCCGCACTGCTGGTCCGTCCCGGCCGGTTCCGCTTCGACGCGAGCACCCGGATCCGCCGGGCGGCGATGCCCAGCGACCTGGAGCGGTCACAGGAGGAACGTGAGCTGACCCGGTACGCCGGGGAGGTCGGGGTGGCCGCCGAGCGCGCCGGCGCCACCGCCCAGCGGCTGCGCACCGAGTGGCTGACCGCGCAGGACGAGGTCGAGGCGGCCTGGACCGCGTACGAGGCTGCCGAGGCGGGCGTCCGCCGACTCGCCACCGCCGCCGCGATGCCCCTTCCGCGCACCGCCCGCACTCCCGCCGAGTACGCCGACCGGGAGCGGTACCTGCACCGGGCGGCACTGACCGCGTACTGGCAGCGGGAGCTGTCGGTGGAGCAGCTGAGCGACATCTTCGCCCACCGCGGGTGGGACCCGCGCCGGCACCCGGTCGAGCAGGAACTGATGCTCCGCCAGGCCGTCCGCGACCATCTGTTCGCGCGACACCAGGCCGCGCGGGAGCGCGAGCAGGAGGCCTGGCGGGCCGCCGAGCGCGCCGCCGACGCCGCCCGCAGCCTGCGCCAGGAGGCGTACGCGGCCACCGAACGACGGGTCGAGGAGGATGCCCCGTCGGTGCTGACCCTGCTGGGCGGGCCCGCGTCGGCGATTGAGCAGACCCGGGAGATGCCCGCCCTTCCGACCCGCGAGCGGACCGTGGTGGCCCGGGGCCGCGCCGCCGTTCCGGCGTACTGACGCTCGGCCCGGTGCGACCGCCAACAGGGCGGACCGGACTCCTTCTGGGTTAGCGTGACGGCATGTCCCAGGAGGCGTGGATCCTCGTCGGCGTCGTGGCGGTCGTGACGCTCGTCGGCGCGTTGCTGTTGGCGGTTCGGGTGATCCGTACCCGCCGCCTGCTCGGCACGCTGGGCGTCAGCGGCAAGGTCGCCTTCTACGGCGCCCTGACCTACACGGTGCTGCCGGTGGACCTGCTGCCCGATCCGATCTACCTCGACGACATGGGCGTACTCGCCGTGGCGCTCGTCGTCCTCGGCCGGCTGGTCAAGCGCCGGGCCGCCGCCCGTGAGCCGGAGCAGCCCCCGGTAACGGCGACTCCCGACCGCCACCCCCGCTGACCACCCGCGCGCCCACCCGGCCCTCCCGCGCTCCCTTCGTCTTGCCCGATCTGCGCCTTCCGCGCCGACCGAAACCCGCACGATCGCCGCCTCGGTGGGGGCGTCGATGTGAATCTTGGACAGTTTCTGTTCCGGCGGGACGGTAACTGTCCAAGATCTGCACGCACAGACGCCGCTGGCCGGCACCCGGATCTTCGGGTGCCGGCCAGCGGCCTTTTCGTTCCCCCTTACGAGGAAAGCTTGTCAGTTGTTCCAGTGCTCGGCGACGAGGTCGGCGGCCTGCTGCTCCCACTGGGCGTAGTGATCCGGGTAGGCCGACACCTGCACGGTCTGCGCGGCCTCGGTCAGCGGCATGTCCTGCCACCCGTCGACCTGCTTGAGGCCCTTG
>NZ_RBAK01000013.1 GCF_003626595.1 Micromonospora endolithica
GGGGCCCGGACCCCCTTGCGACCCTGCGGAGAACAGCAGGTCGGGGGTGCTACTCGATCGTCCGCATGGTGTAACCACCCGCGCCCGGCCGGCATTCCGCCACCGGGGTGCCCCCGACCACACCCCCAAACCCGACAAACGCCCCACACCGCCCACTCGACGGCGCAGTTTCGGGGAAACGGTGGCCACCCGGCCGCCGATGGCCACTCTTTCCCCGGAACTGCGCAGTGGCCGCCATGCGACCCGTGCGGACGCATGCGACGGGCGACGCGCGACGCTGCGACGCGGGCGGCGCGGCGGGATGCGACGCCAGGGGTGCGGGGGCAGTGCGGCGGGCGGCGCGACGCGAAGGGGTCACGGCTCGGCGGTGCGCGCGGAGGCGCGGGACGCGACAGGGGCGGGCGCGGCGCGCGGCGCGGGGCGTGGGGCGGCGCTGGGCGTGGGCGGCGTGGGGCGGCGCGGTGGCGCGGCGTGGCGGGGCGGTCGTCTGCGGGGTGGCGTTTGTGGCATGGGGTCGGCGGGAACGCGGCTTGTCCGGCAGTGCGGCGCGTGGTGCGCGCCGCTCGACGAACGGATGCGAAAGCCTATGACGCGCCGTCCGACCGTGGCCTCCGCCGGGCCCGATCTGACCCTGCTCACGCTCGGTGTGGAGGAGGAGTACCTGCTGCTCGACCCGGTCACCGGGGAGAGCCTGCCGGTCGGCGAGCGGGTCCGGCACGCCCTGTCCGGGTCGGCGTGGGACCAGAGCCGGCAGGAGTTCCGGCACAGCATGATCGAGATGGTCACCCCGGTGTCGTCCGACCTGGGTGAGTTGCGGGCGTACCTGGTGGGGCTGCGCCGTTCCGCCGCCGAGGCGGCGGAGGGCGCCGGCGCCCGGCTGGTGGCGGTGGGTGCGACGCCGGTGCGGGAGCCGCACCGGACGGTGCCGGACGAACCGCGCTACCACGCGATGTCGCGCCGGTTCGGGCCGGTGGCGCACGATCCGGCGGTGTGCGGGTGTCACGTGCACGTCGGGGTGCCGGATCGGGAACTGGCCGTGCAGGTGTGCAACCACCTGCGCCCGTGGCTGCCGGTGGTGCAGGCGATCACCGCGAACTCGCCGCTGCACGACGGGCGGGACACCGGGCACGCGAGCTGGCGGTCGATGCAGTTGGGGCGCTGGCCGAGCATCGGGCCGACGCCGCACTTCGAGTCGGTGGCGGACTACGACGGCACGGTCGAGGACCTGATCGCCGCCGGGATCATGCTCGACGCGGCGATGGTCTACTGGTACGCCCGGCCGTCGGCGGCGTACCCGACGGTGGAGATCCGGGTCGGTGACGTCTGCCCGACGGTGGACGACGCGGTGCTGGTCGCCGGCCTGGTGCGGGCCCTGGTCGCGACGATGGTCGAGGAGGTACGCGCCGGCGTACCGGCTCCTCGGATCCGGGACTGCCTGGTGTCCGCCGCGCACTGGCGGGCCGCCCACGACGGCCTGGACGGTGACCTGATCGATCTGCGGGCCGGTGGCGCGAGGCCGGCCTGGGACCTGGTCGACGAGTTGTTCGCCCGGGTCACGCCGGCCCTGGTGCGGCACGGCGACCTGGGGTACGTGGTGGGGCAGTTGTCCCGGGTCCGCGTGGAGGGCACCGGTGCCACCCGGCAGCGCCGGATCATGGCCGAGACGGCCGGTGACGTGCCCGCGGTCCTGGACCATCTCGCCGCGCAGACCCGCCGGGTGTGACGGGTCAGCGGATGCCCTGCGACTGGAGCCAGAGTTCCAGCAGGCCGAGCTGCCACAGCTTGTTGCTGCCGGCCGCCGCCTGGGCCCGGTCCGGTTCGGCGAGCAGCTCCTCGACGTACCCGCTCCGGAACAGCGCGCGCTCCCGCGCGGCCGGCGCCCGCAGCGCCTCGACGACCAGCTCGCGGACCGGCCCGTCCACCCGGCGCAGCGCGGGCACCGGGAAGTAACCCTTCGGTCGGTCGATCACCTCGGCGGGCAGTACCTGCCGGGCGACCTCCTTGAGCACCCCCTTGCCGCCCTGGGCGACCTTGTGCTCCGGCGGGCAGGCCGCCGCGAGGGCGACCAGGTCCTGGTCGAGGAACGGGGTCCGCACCTCCAGCCCCCACGCCATGCTCATGCTGTCCACCCGCTTGACCGGGTCGTCCGGCAGCATCAGGTGGGTGTCCAGGCGCAGCACCGCGTCCAGCGCGGTGTCCGCGCCGGGCGCGGTCAGGTCCGCGACGACCAGGTCGCGGCTGGCGTCGTGCCCGAGGGCGTACGCGGGACCGACCACCCGGGTCAGCTCGGCGTGGTCCCGGTCGAAGAAGGCGTCCACGAACGCCTCGGCGGCGCCGTCCCGGTGCACGTCGACCATCGGCTGGTGGTAGCCGTACCCGGCGAACACCTCGTCGGCGCCCTGCCCGGACTGCGCCACCTTGACGTGCCGGGCGACCTGCTCGGAGAGCAGGTGGAAGGCGACCACGTCGTGACTGCCCATCGGTTCGGTCATCGCCTCGACGGTGCGCCGGACCGCCGGCACCAGGTCGTCGTCGGAGAGCCGGATGCGGTGGTGGTCGGTGCCGTACGCGCGGGACACCAGGTCGGAGTAGTGGAACTCGTCGCCGGTCTCGCCGTCCCGGCTGTCGAAGCCGATGCTGAACGTCCGCAGGTGCTCCTGCCCGGCCTCGGCGAGCAGCGCGACGATCAGGCTGGAGTCGAGCCCGCCGGAGAGCAGCACGCCGACCGGCACGTCGGCGACCAGGCGTCGGCGTACGGCGGCGCGCAGCGCGTCACCGACCGCGGCCCGCCAGTCGCGGTCGTCCCAGCCGGTGTGCGCGGGGTCGCGGACGTAGTCCGGCCGCCAGTAGACGCGCTCCCGGCTGCGCCCGTCGGCCTCGACGACCCGCACGGTGGCCGGGGGCAGCTTGCGCACGCCGCGCAGGATGGTCCGCGGCGCCGGCACGATCGAGTGCCAGGACAGGTAGTGGTGCAGCGCCACCGGGTCCACCGTGGTGTCCACGTCCCCGCCGCGCAGCAGCGCCGGCAGGGTGGAGGCGAACCGCAGCCGGCCCGGTGACTCGGCGAGGTAGAGCGGTTTGATGCCGAGCCGGTCGCGGGCCAGCACCAGCCGTCGCCGGTGGCGGTCCACCAGGCCGACGGAGAACATGCCGACCAGGTGGTCGACGAAGGTCTCACCCCACTGGGCGTACGCCACCAGGACCACCTCGGTGTCGCTGGTGGAGGCGAAGGTGTGCCCGGCGGCCCGCAGTTCCTCGCGCAGCTCGGGGTAGTTGTAGACGCAGCCGTTGAAGACCAGCGCGAGCCCCAGGTCGTCGCGGACCATCGGCTGGCGTCCGGCGTCGGACAGGTCGATGACGGTGAGCCGGCGGTGCCCGAGGGTCACCCAGCCGTCGCTCCACAGCCCCTCGCCGTCCGGGCCCCGGGAGCGCATGGCCTCGGTCATCCGGGCCACCGCGTCGGCGTCGGGTGCCGTCGCGTCGAACCTCGCCTCGCCGCCGATTCCGCACATCGTCAGCGCTCACCCGACCCGACGGACACCGGACCCATGCCTCAACTCCCGTGGGCTCGACCTCGCACGCCTGGACCCGGGTCGGGTCCGGTCCCGTCGGCAGGACGGGCGGCTCGGCTACCCGGCACCGGCCGGGACAAACCCCGCCGGTCGGCGGACGCGCCGTCGGGTCCGCGCCCGGCGACGCACCCTCCGCGGCCGTCGCGACGCGCCGGGCCGGCGGGCGTGGGGTCAGCCGCGCAGCGTACGCAGGATGCGGGCGAGCTGGTCGCGGTCGGCGGGGTCGAGGTCGGCGAAGAAGCGGGCCGCCTCGGTGCGGCGGGCCGCCCGGATCGCGTCGGAGGTGCGGGTGCCCTCGGGGGTGAGCGCGACGAGGGTGGCGCGTCGGTCGGACGGGTCGGCCTGCCGGGTGACCAGTCCCCGGGCCTGAAGGTGGTCGACCACCTCGGTGGCCGAGCGGGGGGCGATCCGCAGCTCGTCGGCGAGGGCGCTCAGCCGCAGCGGGCCGCCCCGGGCCAGCACGCCGAGGGCCCGGGACTGGCTGGGCGTGACGTCCCAGGGGGCCAGGGCCGCCCGGGTGCGCTGACGCAGCCGGCGGGTCACCGCCCAGAACGCCTCCGCGAGACCCTCGTCACCGTCGTCCGCCTCGGTCACCGGAATACCGTACCACCGGAAGCGGTTGTTCCCTCATGTTGAGGCAACCTCAGCATTCGCCCTCCCGGTGAAGGGAAACCCCTCGTGGAAGACATCTCCTCCGGCCGCGACCGCGGCCGGCATACCGTCAGCCCGGCCGAGAAGGCGCAGGCCCGCCAGGTGTCCCTGCGCCGCGTCGGCGGCCTGTTCCGGGCCCACCGGGGCGCCCTCGGCGCCGTCACCGCCATCATCGTGGCGTCGTCGGTGCTGGCCATGGCCTCGCCCTTCCTGCTCCGCGCGGTCATCGACCGGGCGCTGCCCGAACGCGACCTGGACCTGCTGGTCCGCCTCGTCCTCGGCATGGTCGCCGTGGCGGCCGTGACCGCGGTCCTCGGCGTGGTGCAGACCTGGATCTCCACCCGGGTCGGGCAGCAGGTGATGCACCGGCTGCGGACCGACCTCTTCGCGCACCTGCAACGGCAGTCGCTGGCCTTCTTCACCCGTACCCGGGCCGGTGAGGTGCAGTCCCGGATCACCAACGACATCGGCGGGATGCAGAGCGTGGTCACCTCCACCGCCACCGGCATCGCGTCCAACCTGACCACCGTGGTGGCCACCGCGGCGGCCATGGCCGCGCTGTCCTGGCGACTGTCCCTGGTCTCGCTGGTGGTGCTGCCGCCGGCGATCTGGCTGACCCGCCGGGTCGCCCGCCTCCGTCGGGAGATCACCAACCGGCGCCAGCGGGAGCTGGCCGACCTCGCGGTCACCGTCGAGGAGGGCCTGTCGGTCAGCGGCGTGCGGCTGGCCAAGACCCTCGGCACCGGACCCGTCCTGACCGAACGCTTCACCGCCTCCTCGACCCGGCTGGTCGACCTGGAACTGCGCGCGGAGCTGGCCGGACGGTGGCGGATGGCCACGATGACCATCATCTTCGCCGCCATCCCGGCGGTCATCTACCTCAGCGCCGGCCTGCCCGGCGCCGCCGGCACGCTCAGCATCGGCACCCTGGTCGCCTTCACCGCCCTGCAGGGCAACCTCTTCCGGCCGCTGATGGGCCTGCTGAACGTGGGCGTCTCGGTGACCGCCTCGCTGGCGCTGTTCGGCCGCGTCTTCGAATACCTGGACCTGCCGGTCGAGGTGGCCGACCCCGCCGAGCCGGTGTCCCTGGACCCGGACCGGGTGCGCGGTCACCTGCGCTTCACCGGCGTGACCTTCTCCTACCCGGGCAGCGACACCGCGACGGTCGTCGGGGTCGACCTCGACGTGCCGGCGGGCAGCTCCCTGGCCCTGGTCGGCGAGACGGGATCCGGCAAGAGCACCCTCGCCGCGCTGGCCAGCCGGCTGCACGACCCGACCGGCGGCCGGATCACCCTGGACGGCGTCGACCTGCGCGACCTGCGGCTGGCCGACCTCGCGCGGGTGGTCGGGGTGGTGAGCCAGGAGACCTATCTGCTGCACACCACGGTGCGGGAGAACCTGCGCTACGCCCGGCCGGACGCGACCGACGCCCAGATCGAGGACGCGGCCCGCGCCGCCCAGATCCACGACCTGATCGTCGGGCTGCCCGACGGGTACGACACGGTCGTCGGCTCCCGCGGCCACCGGTTCTCCGGCGGTGAGAAGCAGCGCCTGGCGATCGCCCGGACGCTGCTGCGGGATCCGCGCGTCCTGGTGCTGGACGAGGCGACGAGCGCGCTGGACACCGAGACCGAGCGGGCCGTGCAGCGGGCGTTCGACCGCCTCGCGCGGGGGCGCACGGTCATCACCATCGCGCACCGGCTCTCCACCGTCCGCGACGCCGACCGGATCGCGGTGCTCGACCACGGGCGGGTCGTCGAGACCGGCACCCACGACGCGCTGCTGGAGCGGGCCGGCCGATACGCCCTGCTCGCCGGGTGAGTCGCAGAACTGTCGCTAAACTCGTCTCACAATGAAGGCCCGGATGCGACGAGGTGCCGGTAGACGGTCGCCCGGGAGACGCCCAGGGTGGCCGCGATCTCGTCGACCGAGTGGGTGCCCGCCGCGTGCAGCCGGCGGGCGAGGCCGACCTGCTCCGCGCTCATCGCCCGGGGTCGCCCGGGCCGCCGCCGGGCCGCCGGTTCGGCCGGTGGCGCGTCGTCCGGCACGCCCCACAGCCGGCGTACGCCGTCGAGCATGTCGGCGCGCAGCACGTCCTCGGGTACGTCGACCAGGAAGACCACCGGGTCGCTGACCATGGCGATCGACTGTACGGCGCGGACCCGCTCGCGGCGCCCGGCGTCCGGCCCGGCGACGATCTCGTTGGCCCGCATGGCGATGTGCATGAGCCGCTGGTACGTCGTGCCACGGGCGACCATCGCCAGGTCGTGGAAGAGCATGCCGAGCGACTGGCGGTGCGCCAGCAGCGTGTCCACCCAGCCGGTGAGCATGGCCTCCCGGGCCCGCGTGGGCGGCAGCGCGGCGGTGGCCTCGATCAGCGACTCCAGGTCGGCCAGCAGCGGCTCGGTCAACGCGTTGAGCAGGTCCTCCTTGGCCGGGAAGTGGTAGAGGATCGCGGTCTTGGTCAGCCGCAGCCGCTCGGCGATCTGGCGCAGCGAGGTCCGTTGGTAGCCGTTGCTGCCGAACAGGTCCAGGGCGACCCGCAGGATCCTGCTCCGGGTGTCGTCGGGGGCCGTGCCGGTCATGCCGTAGAGCGTAGCCGGTGCACTGACCGCCGGCAGGAAACGGTGTTGATTTTACTGACCTTCGGTCAGTAGCCTGGCGTCGTCGGCACCGTACTGGCAGGAGGCTCCATGCCCGTCATCTCCATCGCGCGCCTGGTGAAGTCCTTCGGCGCGTTCCGCGCCCTGGACGGGCTCGACCTGCGGGTCGAGGCGGGGGAGGTGCACGGCTTCCTCGGCCCCAACGGCGCCGGCAAGTCCACCACCATCCGGGTGCTGCTCGGCCTGCTGCGCCGCGACTCCGGCGAGGTGCGGGTGCTCGACGCCGACCCGTGGCGGGACGCGGTGGCGCTGCACCGGCGGCTCGCCTACGTGCCCGGTGACGTCAGCCTCTGGCCGAACCTGTCCGGCGGCGAGGCGATCGACCTGTTCGGCGCGCTGCGCGGCGGGCTGGACCGGCGCCGCCGTGACGAACTGCTGGAACGCTTCGCGCTGGACCCGACCAAGAAGTGCCGCGCCTACTCCAAGGGCAACCGGCAGAAGGTGGCCATCGTCGCGGCCCTGGCCACACCGGTGGAGTTGTACGTCCTCGACGAGCCCACCTCCGGCCTGGACCCGCTGATGGAGGCGGTCTTCCAGGACGAGGTGCGCCAGCTCGCCCACGACGGCGCCACCGTGCTGCTCTCCAGCCACGTGCTCGCCGAGGTGGAGGCGCTCTGCGACCGGGTGAGCATCATCCGCGACGGCCGCACCGTCGAGTCCGGCACCCTCACCGACCTGCGCCACCTCGCCCGGACCACGGTCACCGTGCAGACCACCCGCCCGCTCACCGGGGTCGAGGCCCTGCCCGGCGTGCACGAGGTCCGGGCGGTCGACGGGCGTACCCGGCTGGAGGTGGAGCCGGCCCACCTGGACACGTTGCTCACCCACCTCGTCGGGTTCGGGGTGACCGCCCTGACCAGCGCCCCACCCACGCTGGAGGAGCTGTTCCTGCGGCACTACGGTGACGCGCCCGCCAACGGGCACCGGGCCGGGGCGAGCACCGGCGGGAGCGCCCGGTGAACGCCCTCGCCGGCACCGGCCGGCTGGCCCGCCTCGCCCTGCGCCGCGACCGGATCCGGCTCGCCGTGTGGGTGCTCGGCACACCGCTGCTCGGGCTCGCGCTGGCCGGCAGCGTCACCGGCATCTACCCCGACGAGCAGAGCCGCCTCGGCTACGCGCGTACCTCCGCCGGCAGTGCCGTCGCCCGCGCCTTCAACGGCCCGGTCGTCGGTCCCGACCTCGGCGCGGTGGTGGTCGCCGAGACGTACGTGACGCTCGCCCTGCTCGCCGCGTTGCTGAGCACGTTCGCGGTGGTCCGGCACACCCGGCAGAACGAGGAGACCGGGCGCGCGGAGCTGCTCGGCGCCGCCGTCGTCGGCCGGTACGCGCTGCTCGCCGCCGCGCTGCTGGTGGTGGCCGGCGCGAACGTGGCGACCGCCGCGCTGCTCGCCGCCGGCTTCGTCGCCTCCGGGCTGCCGGTCGCCGGCTCGATCGTCGCCGCCGCCGCGATCGGCGGGGTGGGGCTGGCGTTCACCGCCGTCGCCGCCGTCACCGCCCAGCTCTCCACCACCTCCCGGGGCGCCAACGCGCTGGCCGCCGCGACCGTCGGGGTCGCCTTCCTGCTGCGCGCCGTCGGCGACGTGCTCGGCCGGCAGAGCGACGACGGGCTTCGGGTGGAGAGCGCCTGGCCGTCCTGGCTGTCCCCGATCGGCTGGGGCAACCAGGTGCGGGCCTTCGGTGGGGAACGCTGGTGGGTGCTGGCGCTGCCGGTGGTGCTGCTGGCCGTCGGGGTGGCGCTGGCCGTCCTGCTCGCCGGGCGGCGCGACGTCGGCGCCGGCCTCTTCGCGGCCCGCCGTGGCCCGGCCCGGGCGCCGGCCGGGTTGCTCAGCCCGGTCGGCCTGGTGTGGCGGCTGAGCCGGGGCGCGCTGCTCGGCTGGGCGGTCGGCGTGGCGGTGCTCGGGTTCGCGATGGGCCTGGCCGCCGACGAGGTCAACGACATGGTCGGCGAGAACGCGGCGGCGGCGGAGGCGATCGCCCAGCTCGGCGGCGGGGCCGAACTGGTGGACAGCTTCCTCGCCGCGATGCTCGGGCTGTTCGCGCTGACCATCGGGGCGTACGTCGTGCAGGCCCTGCTGCGCGTGCGCGCCGACGAGACCGACGGCCTGCTGGAGGAGATCCTGGCCACCGCCGTGCCCCGGCTCCGCTGGCTGACCACCCAGATCCTCGGCGCGGTCCTCGGTGCCGCGGCCCTGCTGCTGCTCGCCGGCGCCACCATCGGCCTCGGCTACGGCGTGGTGGCCGGTGACCCGCTCGGCCGCACCGCCGACCTGGCCGGGGCGGCCCTGCTGCGGCTGCCCGCGCTGCTGGTGGTGGCCGGCGTGGTGACCGTGCTGGTCGGGCTGGTGCCCCGCGGGGCGGTGGCGGCGTCCTGGGCGGCGCTGATCGGGTTCCTGCTGCTCGGGCAGCTCGGCGCCGTCCTGGACCTGCCCCAGGTCGCGCTTGACCTCTCGCCGTACACCCATGTCCCGTCGGTCCCGGCGGTCGACCCGGCGGCGCTGCCCCTGGTGCTCCTGACCGCCGTCGCCGCCCTGCTCCTCACCACCGGCCTGCTCGCCTTCCACCACCGCGACATCCCCAGCTGACGCCCCCCCCCGCGCCCCCGGCCCGGCGACAACCCCCGATCGGTGACGTTGTGGCGACTCGACACGCCGAGCGCAGTCCTGCTGGACCGTCACCGATCGGTGGGCCCTAGCAGACCGGCGTGGCGTTTGGGGGCTGTCCACAGGGGCGCCCTTCGTCCACAGGTGCTCACGTCGGCGTGGCGGGGAAGCGGGGGCGGTAGGGAGGCTGCGGGGTGTGAACCCGGTGCTTCGTGACCTCTTGGATCGGCAGGGTGGGCTGGTGACACGAGGAACGGCCTGTCAGGTCGTACCAGAGTGGACACTCGAGCAGGCATGTTCGAGCGGGGGTCTCCTCCGGGTGCTCCCCGAGGTGTTCGTGGCGCCGCGCCTGTTGGAGGTCCGGCCGACCGGCGCCGTACCGCTGATCGGCCGCCTGGCGCCGGACACGGCGCACCGCGCGGTGCTGGCCTGGGCGGACGGGCGTGCCGTGCTCAGTCATGCCAGTGCCCTGCACGTGTGGGGGCTGCTTCCGCCGGTTGCCGGTGCTCCGCTTCATCTGAGCGCTCCGGCGATCTCCGGCATCCGCAGCCGCCCGGGCGTCCTGGTGCACCGCTACCACGATTTGGTGCTCGAACCTCCGCATGTCGTCAACCGGCGCGGCCTGCCGGTGATCCGGCTGGAGCGGACGCTGGTGGACACCTGGCCGCTGCTTGCCTGCGACGACCGTCGTGCGCCGGTGATCCGGGCGGTCAACGACCGGCTGACCACCCCGGCGCGCCTGGTCGCGGCGTTGGCCCGCGCGCCCAGGCTCCCCGGGCGCGCGGAGCTGCGGACACTGCTGGCCCGGCTCGCCCAGGGATGCCGCAGCCCGCTGGAGATCTGGGGCCACGAGCGCGTCTTCACCGGCCCGGGAATGCCGGCGTTCCGTCGCCAGGCGCGGGTCCGGGTCGGCGGCCGCACCATGTATCTCGACCTGTTCGCCGAGCGGGAGCGGGTAGCCGTCGAACTCGACGGCGCGACCAGCCACGGCGACCCGGGCCAGCGCGAGATCGACCTGCGGCGGGACGCGCTGCTCGCCACCGTCGGGATCCTCACCGTCCGTTTCGCCCACCGGCGCCTGGTGCACGAGCCCGACGAGGTACGCCGGGAGACCCTCGCCATCCTGGCTGCCCGCCGCGGGTGACCGCCGGGTCCGCTGACGCCCACTTCCCGACAGTGTGGCCGGTCGCGGCGGCGTACCCTTCACGGTCGAGCACAAGGAGGAGCCGGATGAGCCATCTGCGGCAGGCTGAGCAGTCCCCGGACACTGAGCGGATGTTCGATGCGGACACGAAGGCGATGGGCTACCTGCCCAACTACACCAGGTTGTTCGCCCACAGTCCGGCCGTGTACCTGGCCTGGCAGCAGCTCAACGGCGCGGTGAAGGCCGAGATGGAGCTACGCCGCTACGAGTTGGCCACCCTCGCCGCAGCCCGGGCCCTGAAATCCTCCTACTGTGGACTGGCGCACGGAAAAGTCCTGCGAGACAAGTTCTTCGACGCGCCGACCGTCGCCGCCATCGCCTCAGAGCACGGTAGCGCCGGCCTCTCCGCACAGGAGGTCGCGGTCGTCAGCTTCGCCGGGAAGGTCGCGGTCGATGCGAACTCGGTCACCGAGGCCGACATCGCGGACCTGCGCGGTCACGGTCTCGATGACACCGAGATCTTCCGCGTCATCCTCACTGTTGGCGCGCGGTGCTTCTTCAGCACCGTCCTCAGCGCTGCCGGAGCCGAGCCCGACCCGCAGTACACCGAGAGCCTGGACGTCGACCTGCGGCAGGCGCTGAGCTTCGGCGGTTAGCCCTGCAGCGGATCAGCTGGAGGATGCGGCAGCGGGCAGTCGAGACCTCAGCGAACGTGGTGTTGGTCATCGCGACGAGCACAGGTTCCGGTGTCGAGACTCCGCTGTCGGCGCGGGTGGAGTGACCGCAGCCGGGCGTAGGCCGGCGAGTTGGACGTAGACCTCACGCCTGGCGGTCGCCCGACCGGCGCGGTCGATCACGTAGCCGGCCAGCCAGACCCAGCCGGCGTACGTGGGCTGGTCGCACACCGACACCACCCGGAACGTCAGCGCCCGGATCCCGGCGAACTGCACCGAGGCTCGGCCGTCGACGACCAGCAGGTCGCCGGGGGAGGGACGGCCGGTCACCAGTGGCCCGCGTGGGGCGGCCGGCACTCGCGGGCGTGCATCGTCTGCCAGTCGCGCAGCGCCCGCCTGAGCCGGTCGTTCTCCCGACTGAGCAGCCGGAACCGCTGGTGGAGATCCGTCAGCTCGTCGGCCACCCGGGCCTGGAACTCGCGTACCTGCAAGGGGTCGACGCCGCGTCGACGCGCGGCGAAGGTGCGGGTCCGCACCTCGTGCGGGGTCATTCGGGCCGGCAGGCCGGTCCCGTAGGGCTGGCCTGATCGATACACCTGGGCCACGTCGGTCCTTTCCGGGGCGGGCGGGAGCGCGCAAGGTCCGTGCGTCGGGTCTGGAAGGGCGGGTCGTCCGCACACCGGCCGCGGACGACCCGCCCGCTCCGCCGCCGCAGCCCAGTTCGGCGGTACGACAGCAGAGCAGTCGGATGGGTCGGGACGGGCACGCACACCCGCCCCGACCAGGGGGATGAGCCGAACTCGTTGCCACGCGAGGACGGGCTCCGCTCCAACATAACTAGATATGTCAGAAGAGTCAACGCTGCTTGTTAGGCGCGTCGCGGTGTGATCGAATCGGGTTGCCACGCGAGGAGTGCCATGCGAGAAGTGCCGGATTATTGGCGCATCGCCGATGATGTGATCGCCGACGTCAGGTCCAGGAAGTTGAAGCCGGGGGACAAGCTGCCCTCGATCATCGAGCTGCGCGCTCGTTACGACGTCAGCCACGGAACCGTGCAGATGGCCTACGCCCGTCTGGAGGCGCTGCGGGTGATCCGTCGGCAGCAGGGCAAGGGCGTCTTCGTCACCGATCCGAAGACCTGGATGCGGGAGCCGTAGGTAGCGACCCAGCGACAAAGGTGACGGGACCCAGTACCTTCAGGGTCGCTCGCGAGCTGGCTTGTCTCTCATTCTGGGCCCGATCCGAACCGACGTCACTCCGGCCCTCCGCAGTTCTTCGACCAGGATGCGCAGCTGAGTGCCGGCCATGAGTGGCATCACCCCGCCCTTGCAGTCCAACCAGAGCTGCCATCCGCCGGTCGGGGCCGCTTCGGGATCGGAGACGTAGTTCGGGGTGTAGTCGGCGTCGTCGAGGGCGATCTCGCCGTCCTCGTACTCGACACCGTCGTCGCCCACACACATGAACCGATTGGCGGCGGCTTCCAGGGCCGTCCGGACCGCCTCGTCCGGTTCACCTTGGACGCGCACCGAGAAATCCTGAAGGGCGCAGCTGCCGTTTACTTGGTACAGCTCGAACGTGTTCTCGTCCACCGTCACGTCGCTGTCGCCCCACTCGGCGGCGATGGCCGCACGCTGCCAGTGGGCACCCAGCTCCGTCCGTTCCGCCGTCAGGTGGGCGATCTGCCACATCATCGGCACACCGCCCAGCGTCGCCGCCCGCCGCAACCACCCTTCGGCGGCGGCGCGGTCGCCCTCCGCCGCCTGCTTGAGCCCGAACTCCGCGAGGCGGTACGCGGCCTGTGCCTCACCGCGCTCCGCGGCCTCGAACCACTCCTGCACCATCTGCCGGGTGACCTTGTTCCTGTCCACCTTGAGCCCCCGTCATGTGTGATGCCCGGCATTCGAAGAGGCAGTGTGCCAGTGTCCGGTCCGAATGGGAGACCCCTGCGGGCCGATGCGGTGGCCGAGGCCCTGCGCCGCAGCGGTCGTCGACGTGGTCAGCGACCCGGCGCTGCCGACGGTTGGTCGAGGATGGCGCCGAAGCGTTCCTCGGCCAGGTCGAGCTGGCTCAGGATGTGCCGCTTCACCGGCTCGGAGAGCGGCGTGTCCGCCCGGGTGACCAGGTCCCGGAAGACCGGCACCAGGGGCCGGTACTTGCGGGCCGACGACTCCACCTTCGGCCCGACGGTGTGGATGACGCCCACCCCGTTGTCGGTGAAGTCGGAGACCTTGATGACCCGCGCCCAGGGTTCCCGGTCCAGGCTGGCCGCGACGTGTTCGCGGTACTGCACGTGCCGGTCCCGGTCCGGGTCGTACGCCGGGTTGGTGACCGCGCCGACCAGCCGGGCCACCCGGGGTCCGAAGCGGTCGGCGAGGGCGGCCAGCGCGGCGGCGGTGCGGTCGGGGCCGGGCCGGTCGGCGGCCAGTTCGTCGGGGTGGTCCTCGACGGCGTCGTGCAGCAGGCCGGCGACGATCACGTCGACGTCGCGTACCTGGTAGTGGTGGGTCATCCGGATGGAGACCCGCAGCAGGTGGTTGAGGTACGGCTCGCGGACCCGCCGGTCGTCGCGGTGCAGGTCGGCGGCGAGGTCGAGGGCCTCGGTGAGGCGGGCCCGCGCGGGCTCGTCGAAGGCGCGGATCTCCATCCGGAACCGGGCCAGCAGCCCCGGCTCGCCGTGGATCTCGGTGATCGCGTGCATCGGCATGGTGGCGAGGTGCGCGGGGAACTCCATCGCCCACTTATAGCCGATCTTCACCGTCCCGGCGTGCCCGTGGTCCACCTTCCGACCGGTCGTCGGGGAGTAGGTCGCGGACGATCCGGCCGGCGAGCACGCCTTCGGCCAGCGGGCCCATCGCGGGCCACACGTCGGGCCAGCAGTCGGCGGCCGGCTGGCCGATGCCGCCCGGGTACTTGTCGCCGAGCATCGGCGAGCAGGCGTGGTTGAACAGGTCACGGGGCAGGAGTCACGGCCGGTCGGGACCGATCCGGAAGACGGGGTGCCGGTGGGCGATCCGGTCGAAGTCGGCCAGCGGGGCGTCCCGGTCGATCGGCACGTGCGGCCTGGCACCCGGTGCCAGGGCCAGGTACCGACGCAGGACCGGTGCCCGTTCGGTGACCGGCACCTCGTCGAGCCGCACCGCCTCGCGCCGTCCGTGGCGCAGGACGGCCCGCCCGCCGGCCGCCCGCACGTTGCGTACCCAGTTGGCGTCCGGGCCGAGCATCGACACGAGGTAGCGCTCGCCGTCGTGGTCGGCGACCACCAGGGGCAGGGCGACGGTGCGGCCGGTGCGACGGCCGACCACCTCCAGCGTCACCCAGTGCGACGGCGCGAGCACGCCGCTACCGAAGTACGCCGCGGAGAGGCGGTTCATGGCCCGGGCCAGCGTGTGGGGCCGTCCGTGTCGGTACAGCCAGCGGGTCAGCCGGTCGCGCCGGGCTCCGCGTCGGTTCGGCGTCATCGGACCTCCTTGGTTCCGGGTCCAGCAGACCGTGATCGATGGTGCGCCGGCAGGGCCGTCGGTCCCGTCGCGACGGGCCGGAGGGTCCGTGCCGTGCGGCGCCTGGTTAGGCTGCCCGTCGTGATCCCGATCTCGTGCGTGCTGCTGGTCGACGCGGGTGGGCGGCTGCTGATGCAGCTGCGCGACGGCCACGCGGCGTACCACCCGAACGTCTGGGGCCTGCCCGGCGGGCACGGTGAGCCGGGGGAGACCCCGGAGCAGACCGCCCTGCGGGAGCTGTGGGAGGAGACCGGCCTGCGGCCGGACGGCGGGCTGCGGCTCTTCGCCGTGCAGGAGGTGCCCGAGGTCGGGCGGATCAAGCACTACTTCTGCGGTGCGACCCGGGCCCGCCAGGAGGACGTGGTGCTCGGCGAGGGCGCGGCGCTGGTGTTCCTCCCGGCCGGGGAGATCCTGGACGGCCGCCCGTTCACGCCGGGCACCCGCGAGGTGCTGGCCGACTTCCTCGGCTCGCCGGTGCACGCCGACCTGACCCCCCGCGCCACCTGACCGGGCCGTCCGGCCGTCGGTCAGGCCGGCGGGTGCCAGTCGGCGTGCCGGGCCATCGCCCGCAACGACGTACGCGCGGGGGTGAGCCGCACCGCGGTGTCGCGCAGGGCGACGGCCACCGGGTTGCGCAACCGCTGGCCAAAGCGCCCGGCCTGCCAGGACGCGCGGGCGACGGCCTGGCTGCGGGGTCGCCGCCGCCGGTCGTACCCGGCCAGGGCGGTGGGCACCTCGTCGCGCCGGACGCCGGCGCAGGCCGCGCCCAACTCCACCGCGTCCTCGATGGCCTGGCCGGCGCCCTGCCCCAGGTTGGGCGTCATCGCGTGGGCGGCGTCGCCGAGCAGCGCCACCCGACCCCGCACGTACGTCGGCAGCGGTGTGCCCAGGTGGTGCAGGTCGGTGCGGATCACCGTCGCCGGCGGTGTCGCCGCGAGCAGCGCCGGGATCGGATCGTGCCAGTCGCCGAAGTGTTCCCGGACCAGGGCCAGCTCGTCCGGCGCCCGTCCGCCCGGCGGGGCGGTGACCGCGCCGAACCAGTAGAGCCGGCCGTCGCCGATCGGCACCATGCCGAACTCGGCGCCCGGTCCCCAGCTCACCGCCACCGGAACGGGCCGGTCGAACGCGACCACGGCGCGCCAGGCGGTGGTGCCCACGTACGCGGGGGGTGCGATCTCGGGCCAGAGCCGGGTACGCAGGACGCTGCGCAGTCCGTCCGCGCCCACCACCAGGTCGGCCCGGACGGTGGCCGGCTCGCCGTTCCGGCGGTGCTGGACCGTGCCGGTGTCCGGGTCGACGTCGGTCACCTCGGCGCCGGTGTGCAGGGCCTCCGGCGGCAGCGCGTCGCGCAGCAGCCGGTGCAGGGTCGCCCGGTGGATGCCGAGCGCGGTGGTGCCGAGCAGCCGGGTCATGTCCGCGCTGTCCACCCGGGACAGCCAGCGACCCCGTGCCGTACGCAGGCCGCCCGAGGCGTCGGCCGATCCCCGGGAGCGGACCGCCGCGCCGAGGCCCAGCGCGTCCAGCCCGCGTACCGCGTTGGCCATCAGGGTGAGCCCGGAGCCCACCTCGCGCAGCTCCGGGGCGCGTTCCAGCACGGTCACCCGCCATCCCCGCCGGTGCAGCGCGAGCGCGGCGGCGAGGCCGCCGATCCCGCCGCCCACGACCACCGCGTGTGTCCCGTCCATGTCGGCCATCCTCGTGAAGTCGATCCCGGGTCCCGACGGGGGGCGCTCAGGCGCTGACCCGGCGGACCAGCCGGGACGGGAAGGTGGTCAGCGGCCCGACCCGGCCACCGGCCAGCGCGGCGGTGGCCGCGGCGGTGGCGATCTCGGCCACCGGGTGGGTGGCGGTGGTGAGCGCCGGCGTGGTCATCGCGGCGAGCGGGATGTCGTCGAACCCGGTCACCGCGACGTCGCCGGGCACCTGCACACCGTCGCCGCGCAGCCGATCGATCACCCCGAGAGCGGTCGCGTCGCTGATGCCGACCACCGCGTCCACGTCCGGCCAGCGGGTCAGCACCTCGCGGGCGGCCACGCGGCCCCGCCGCGCGGTGAAGTCCCCGGAGACCGTGCGCGCCGGCAGGCCGGCCTCGCGCATCATCCGCCGGTACGCGGTCACCGACCGGCCCGAGCAGGGCATCCAGTGCGGACCGGTGACCATGGCGATGCGCCGGCGGCCGGTCGCGTAGAGGTGGCCGACCACCGCCTCGGTGCCACCGGCGTTGTCCACGTCGACCGACGGCACCTGCGGCGAGCCGATGCCGATGGAGACCACCCGACCGCGCAGCGCCGTCGGGACGGCGTCGAGCACCCGCGCGGTCGCGTTGAGCAGCACCACCCCGCCCACCCCGCGGTCGGCGGCCAGCCGGCGCAGGTCGCCCGGGTTCCGGCTGGGCAGCCAGTTCAGCGCCACCCCCATCCCGAGCGGCGCGCAGACGCGGGCCGCCGCGCCGACCACCCGGTCGACGTACGGGTCGTCCAGGACCGCCGCGCTCGCCCCGGCCGCCAGCACCACGAGCCGGACGCCGCTGCCCCGGGCCAGCGCGCGGGCCGCCACGTCGGGTACGTAACCGAGCCGGTCGGCCGCGGCGGTCACCCGGCCCCGGGCGGCGGGTGAGGCGTAACCGGTGCCGGCGAGCACCCGCGAGGCGGTGGACACGGACACCCCGGCGTCCCGGGCGATGTCGGCCAGGGTCGGTGGCCGGTCTGACACGGTCATCTTGTCGTTCCTCCCCGTGCCCGCCGCCGGAGCCGTCGCGGCGGGACTCGACGTCATCATCTCCCGGCGGCCACCGCCCGGGTAAGGGGCGGACCGGGTTGTCGTGGTAGCGCTTCCAGGTGTCTCATCGGGCGGCAGGACCCGTACGACGAGAGGACCCTTGCCGTGACCGGCGTGACCGCCCCGCCCAGCGCGCCAACCGCCGACGTACCCGCCCCGGTGCGGGCCGCCCGCAACGGCGTCGCGGTCGTCTTCGCGCTCAACGGGCTCGCCGTGGCCACCTGGTTCGGGCGGGTACCGGCGGTCCGTGACGCGCTGGACCTCAGCGCCGGCCGGCTCGGCCTGCTGCTGCTCGCCATGTCCGCCGGGGCGATCCTCGCGATGCCCACCTCCGGGCTGGTCGCCCAGCGGCTCGGCAACGCCCGCACGGTGGTCCTGGGCACCGTCGCGGTGGCGCTCGGCCTGGCCGTGGTCGGCACCTCGGCCAACGTCCTCTCCTCGGTCGCCGGGGTGGCCGCC
Source organism: Micromonospora endolithica (assembly GCF_003626595.1). Lineage (GTDB taxonomy): Bacteria > Actinomycetota > Actinomycetes > Mycobacteriales > Micromonosporaceae > Micromonospora > Micromonospora endolithica. The sequence continues at coordinate 18,039 of NZ_RBAK01000013.1, forward strand.
GGCCTGTTCGCCGTCGGCTACGGCTCGGGCACCTGCGACGTGGCGATGAACATCGAGGGCGCGGCGGTCGAGCGCCGGCTCGGCCGGACCGTCATGCCCCGCTTCCACGCCGCCTGGAGCCTCGGCTCGGTGGCCGGCGCGGCGCTCGGCGCCGGGGCGGCCCGCCTCGGCGTACCGGTCGCCGCGCACCTCACCGTGCTGGCGGTGGTCGTGCTGGCCGGCACGGTGGCCGGCGCGCGCGCCTTCCTGCCGTTCACCGCGGTCTCCGGCGCCACCGGCGACTCCTCGCCCAGCGCCCGCCGGCGTGACCTGCTCGCCGCCTGGCGCGAGCCGCGGACCCTGCTCGTCGGCCTCTTCGTGCTGGTCATGGCGTTCGCCGAGGGCAGCGCCAACGACTGGCTGGCGGTCGCGTTCGTCGACGGGTACGGGGTCAGCGAGGCCGTCGGCGCCGCCGTCTTCGGTGTCTTCGTGGTCGGCATGACGCTGGGGCGTACCGCCGGCACACTGGCGCTGGACCGCTGGGGCCGGGTGCCGGTGCTGCTGGTCACGGTCCTGCTCGCCGCCGCCGGGGCGGGGCTGGCGGTGTTCGCCGGCTCCGGGCCGGTCGCGATCGTCGGGGTGGCGCTGTGGGGGCTCGGCACGTCGCTGGGCTTCCCGGTCGGGATGAGCGCGGCAGCCGACGAGGAGGACCGCGCCCCGGCCCGGGTCAGCGTCGTCGCGGTGATCGGCTACACGGCGTTCCTGGCCGGCCCGCCGCTGCTCGGGCTGCTCGGCGACCGGGTCGGTACGCTGCGCGCGCTGCTGGTCGTGCCGTTGCTGCTGATCCCGACGCTGGCCCTGGTCCCGGTCATCCGTCCCCCGTCCCGCTGAACCCCGCGCACCCGGAGCGCACGGGGGCTCCGGGTGCCCGGCGGGCAGCGCCGTCAGCGGTGCAGCCAGACGCGCAGCGGCCCGGTGGGGTGGAAGCCGGCGCGCCGCGCCGCCGCCAGGTCGTCGCCGGACTCGTAGCCGACCAGCGGGTCGGTCGCGGGCAGGGCCCGCCACACCGCGTCGGCCGGGCCGGTGCGGACGAACACGTTGGACACCCCCACCACCGGACCGCCGGCGTGCAGGATCGCCCCGGCGGTCACGCCGGACGCGTCGTAACCGGCCAGGACGGTGACCCGCGGGTCGGCCAGCAGGGCCGGGCGGAACAGGGCGTCGCCGCCGTGGGCCTCGGCCCAACCGGTCAGCGCGTCGGGCGAGCGGACCGGGCTGAGGGTCGGGTCCGGGGCGGCCGGGTCCGGGGCGGCCGGGGCCGGGGCGGCCGGGGCCGGTGCGGCCGGCCGGTGGATCCACCGCGCGGTGAACAGGACCTGGAAGCCGTACCCGGTGAGATCCAGGTCGGCGAAGCTGTCCTTGACCGACGCGCCCGGGCCGGCATCGATCCGGCGCAGCAGCGCGCCGGGGTCGACGCCGGGGCGCAGGGTGACCGCGTCCGGGTACCACGTCGGGGAGCGGCGCGGCACCGACCACGCGTCGCCGTCGGTCACCCCGACCAGCCCGTGGGTGCGGCAGATCAGCTCGCACCAGCCGGCGTTGTCCCGTACCGCGTCCACCACCACGTTCCGCATCCGGTGCAGCCTAGGGCCGCCGTCAGGGCACGCCCACCCGCCGTCCAGGAGATTGCCAGGTGACGGTGGTGCACTGGAGGTCACGGCGAGGAGAGGAGCCGGGCATGGGCTGGTTCAGCCGGCGCTTGAAGACCGTCGCGGCCGACGGGATCCCGACCAAGCTCGACCGGGCGGCCACCGGAGAGGACCTGGCCGCGCTGGAGGCGTTCGTGGCCAGCCGGGCCGGTGTGGAGTTCTACCTGGAACCGGAGACCACCGCGACCGACACGACGGTGGTGGCGATCGCCCACGACGGCGAGTGGATCCGCCGCCGCACCGGGTCGCCGCGGGTCGCGGGCGCGCTGGCCCGCAAACACGCCGTCCCGCTCTACGAGGCGCAGAAGACCGGCTACCCGGAGCGCATGCGGGTGTGGAACCGCGCCCACCCCGAGCGCCGCGCCCGCTGACCAACCCCTCCGCTCCGGTTGATCAAGAGGTTTGCGTCAGAATCGCGCCGGATCCTGACGCAAACCTCTTGGTCAACGCGGGTGAGGGTGGGGTGGGGTGGAGTTAGGCCAGGTCGGCCCAGCGGGCGTACATTCGCAGGTCGCGGACGGTGCGGCGGGCGAAGTCGGGCTGGACGGCGCTGCCCCAGCCGGCCGCGGCGGTGGCCGCCTTGTCCAGCTGCCGTGCGGCGGCGTCGACCGCCGCGGCGGGCCGGCCGGGGCGCAGCAGCCGCTCGGCGGCGACCAGCCGCGCCCGGACCTCGGCGGTGCGGGCGACCGGGGCGCAGGCGGTCGCCCGGCGCAGGGTCTCGCGCAGCGCGGTCACCCCGGCCAGCGCCGCCGCCCGGTGGTCGGCGTGCGGCACCACCGACCGGTTGCGGAACGAGCCCTCCCGCAGCGCCTCCTGCTGGCGGGCGTTGAGCTGGTTGTACGCGAACAGAGCGGCGCCGTCGGAGTCGGCGTCGTTGACCGCCTGCACCTGGTCGAGCATCAGGTCGGGGGAGGAGCCGCGCAGCGGGCCGTAGGTGGCGGTGTACAGCGGCACGTCGCCGACCCGCTCCCGCATCACCGCGGTGTCCTGCCCCACCGAGCCGGCCGACGTGCCGAACGACATGCCGGTGAGGAAGTCCAGCGTGCCGGCGTCGACCCAGGCGCCCCAGTTCTGGAACTTCTTGCCCAGCCCGTCGGTGGGGTCGGCGAAGACCGCGGCGGACAACTTCTTCTCGGCGGCCACGTCCCGCTGGAGGGTGCGGACGGCGTCGACGAACGTGGTGACCTGCCGCTCCCGCCAGGCGTTCCAGGTCGGCCACTGCGGCGAGTCCGGCGTCAGCGTGTACGGGTCGACGCCGTGCGCGGCGGTGAACGCCTGCCGGCTGTACGCGGAGTAGGAGAAGTCCGCGCCGTACGGCAGCGAGACCGGGTACCGGATGTAGTCCAGGTGCAGCCCGTCCACGTCGTAACCACGCAGGATCTCGGCGTACGTGGCGAGCACGTGGGAGCGGACCGCCGGGATCGCCGGGTCGACCCAGAAGTAGCCGGGCTCCATCCGCGACGGCTGCGGCCCGGTCTTGCCCACGTCCTCCCGTTCGACGGCCGCCCAGTCCGGGTGGGCCCGCAGCACCGGCCCACCGCCGGACTCGATGCCGACGAAGAACGTGTGCGTCCAGGCGTGCAGCTCGATGCCGCGCGCGTGCGCCTCGTCGATCCAGACCTTCAGCGGGTCGAAGCCGCGCATCTCGGGCCGCTGCGCGGGGATGCCGGCGTTCTCGGCGACGGCGCTCGGGTAGATGGTGTAGCCGCCCCACACCGTCTCCAGGAAGACCGTGTTGAAGCCGGCGGCGGCGATCCGGTCGATCGAGGCGCGGATCTGCTCCGGGCTGGTCTCGATCGGGCGTACCCACAGGCCACGGCCCTCGACCTCGCGGGACTCGCGGGTGCGGTAGCCGGCGACCTCGGCCCGGCGGGTGGCGTCGCGGGCCAGCTCGGCGGCCCGCTCCGGCTCGGTGGCGGCGAGGTCGCGGGCCCGGGTCAGCAGGGTGTCCGCCTCGGCGAGGGCGGCGTCCACGGCCTTCGGGTCGATTGCCAGGCAGGAGGCGAGCGCGGCGTCCTTCGTGCCGCGCGCGGCGTCGGCGGCCCGTTCCGCGCCGAGCAGCCAGCTCTCTGCGTCCACCTCGACGGTGACCGTGGCGCCGTCGAGGGTGACCTTCGCGCCCAGCGGCGCGTTGCCCTCCAGCCACGAGCCGCGGGAACCGTGCCCGGAGAGCACGAACCCGCCGGCCGGGATCGCGCTGTTCCCGCCCCCGCGGGCGGTCACCCGGCCGTCGGTCACGGTGACCTCGAAGCCGTAGTCGTTGGTGCCGGTGGTGGGCCGGCCGGCGGCCGGGGTGTAGGCGATGAGCTGCTCGGCGCCCCGGCAGCCGGGAAAGCACTGACCGGTCGCCGGGTCCACGCCGCCGGGGTGGCTGGCGGCGGTCGGGTCGGTGGCGTCCAGGGTGCCGCTCGCCCGGCGGATCAGCAGGTTGCGCAGCTCCACCCGGTCGCCGGCGCGCAGCTGGTCACGCAGGAAGCGACGGTCGTCGACGCCGCCGGCCTCCGGCGGTGACGCCGACAGCACCGCGCCGTCGGCCGGGATCGCGTTGTTGCCGGGCTTCGGGCAGGAGTCCAGCACGGTGCAGACGCTGAGCACCTCGTAGCTGCCGCCGCCGAGGGCGCGCAGCACGGCCTCGCCGCCGAAGGCGTTGGTGCGGGTCTCGGCGCCCGCGTCGGGGGTGTAGAGGGCGAGCATCCCGGCGGTCCGCGAAGACGGATCGATCGCGTCGATGACGGCCGTGTCGCCGTCGGCGGTGACCACGACGGGCCGGCCGTCCGAGGTCGGTTCGGCGTACGCCGGAACGGTGGTCAGGCCGAGCAGGAGGGCACCGGCGAGGCCGGCGACGGACACCCGGCGCAGGGGGGTGGGGGTAGGCATGCGGCCCATCGTGTGCCCGGTGGTACGGACAAGTCAAGGCCTCAATCCGGCAACGAAAGCGGACAGCGGGCGCTGAATCCGCAGCGAGGGCTTGACCTTGTGCGGGGTCATGGTCCAGAGTCACCGGCACTGGTCCGTACCACTACCCCCCCACCTGGAGGACCCCTCATGAGGCGTACCCGCGCCTTCGCGGCCGTCGCCCTCGCGGCTGCGCTCTTCGTCAGCGGCTGCGGCCTGTCCGACGGTGACGACGCCACCGGCACCGCCGGCGGCGACACGATCTCCGGCGAGGTCAAGGGCGAGATCACCTTCTCCACGTTGGCCCTCAAGCCGACGTTCGACGACTACATCACCAAGCTCGTCGCCGACTTCGAGGCGAAGCACCCCGGCACCAAGGTCAACTGGATCGACCTGCCGTTCCAGGGCGCCCAGGAGAAGATCACCAACGACGCGCAGGCGGGCACCCTGCCCGACGTGGTCAACCTGAACCCGAACTTCGCCCAGAAGCTGGAGAAGCAGGGCGTCTTCTTCGACCTGGAGAAGAGCGCGGCCGACGTCAAGGGCAGCTACGTCCCCGGCGCCTGGGACGCCTTCAAGGTCCCCGGCCAGGAGGGTGCGTACGGCCTGCCGTGGTACCTCACCAGCGAGGTCACCATGTACAACAAGGACCTCTACGCCAAGGCCGGGCTCGACCCGAACACCCCGCCGAAGACCATCGACGAGTTGCTCGCCCAGACCAAGCAGCTCTCCACCGCCGGCAAGGGCGCCTTCTACGGCTGGCACCCGGCGCTGGAGAACACCGTCGTGCCGAACCTCGCCAAGCTGGGCGTGCCGCTGCTCAACGACGACGCCACCGCCTGGACGTTCAACACCCCCGAGGCCGTCGAGTACGTGACCGCGCTGCGCGACCTGTACACGAGCAAGGCCTTCGCCCCGGACTGGCTGACCGAGAACCACTCCAAGGCCACCGAGGCGTACTCGGCCGGGCGCACCGCGCTCTTCCCCTCCGGTCCCAACTTCCTCAAGGTCGTCGGCGAGAACGCCCCCGCCGTCGCGAAGGCCACCGGCGTCGCCGGCCAGATCGCCAGCGCCGAGGGCACCACGAACATGTCGGTGATGGGGCTGCTCATCCCGAAGAAGAGCAAGAACCCGGCCACCGCGCTGGAGTTCGCCAAGTTCGTCACCAACGCCGAGAACCAGCTGGCCTTCGCGAAGATCGTCACGATCCTGCCGTCCACCGCGGACTCGCTGAAGGACCCGTACTTCACGGCCGTCACCGAGACCGACCCGACCTCGATCGCCCGGAAGATCTCCGCCGAGCAGATCGCCAAGGCCGAGAACCTCACCCCGGTCCAGTGGGACGACCGCACCAAGTCCGTCGTCATCGGCAAGATCCAGCTCGCCGTCAAGGGTGACCTGGACCCGAAGACCGCCCTGGACGAAGCCGTGGCCGAGGCGAACGCCCTGCTCGCCCGCTGAGCCACCCCTCGAGGCGCCGCCCGCCGACCCCGCCCCGGCGGGCGGCGCCGCCCCCACGCAAGGAGCTTCCCGTGATCGGCCGTCGATGGTACGTGCCCTGGCTCTTCCTGGCCCCGGCGCTGCTGGTGACCGCGGTGATGACCTGGGGTCCGCTGGCCAACACCGGCGTGCTCGCCTTCACCGACGCCCGGGCGCTGGGCGGCGGTCAGTTCACCGGTGTGGAGAACTTCCGCCGCCTCGCCCAGGACGACGAGTTCTTCCGCGCGCTGGCCAACACCGGCCTGTACCTGGTCGTGGTGGTTCCCGCCCTGGTGCTGCTGCCGCTGCTGCTGGCCCAGCTGGTGCACGCCAAGCTGCCCGGCCTCGGCGCGTTCCGCGCCGTGTTCTACTCCCCGGTCATCGCCTCGATGGTGGTGGTCGGCCTGATCTGGAGCTGGCTGCTGTCCTCCGAGGGGCTGGTCAACGCCGTCCTGCTCCGGCTGAAGGTGATCGCCGAACCGCTGCCCTTCCTCACCGACTCCACGCTGCTGCTGTTCTCCTGCATGCTGGTGACCGTCTGGAAGGGCCTCGGCTACTACATGGTGATCTACCTGGCCGCCCTGTCCAACGTGCCGAACGAGCTGTACGAGGCGGCCAAGGTGGACGGCGCCGGTGCGGTACGCCGGTTCCGCTCGGTGACCGTGCCGACCGTACGCCCGACGATGCTGCTGGTCGGTGCCCTGTCCGCGATCTCCGCGACCAAGGTCTTCGCCGAGATCTACGTGCTCTCCTCGGGCACCGCCGGTCCGGGCGGGCAGGCCAAGTCGATCGTCTACTACATCCGCGAGGTGGGCCTCGGGGTCGACGGCGAGATCGGGTACGCCTCGGCGATGAGCCTGGTGCTCCTCGTCGGGACCCTCGGCCTGTCCGTGCTGGCCCTGGTGCTGCGCCGCCGCGACGAGGGGAGCCAGGCATGACACGGCACGGTCCGGTGGCCCTGCGCTACGTCCTGCTGCTGGTGATGACGGTGCTGCTGGTCGGCCCGTTCCTGTGGCAGTTGCTCACCTCCCTCAAGGGCACCGGTGAGCCGATCTACGGCCCGGACGTCACCTGGCTGCCGCGGGACCCGACGCTCGGCAACTTCGGCAAGGTCGCCGAGGTCATCCCGGTCTGGCGCTACATCGCCAACTCGGCGATGGTGGCCACCGCCAGCGTGGTCACCAACTGCCTGCTCGGCGCGATGGCCGGCTACGCCCTGGCGCGGATGCGCTTCCGGGGCCGGGGCGCGGTCTTCGCCGCCGTCCTCGCCTCGCTGGTCGTGCCGTTCGAGGTCATCATGGTCAACGTCTTCCTGACCGTACGCAGCCTCGGCCTGGTCGACACCCTGCTCGGCGTGCTGCTGCCCGGCGCGGTGTCCGGGCTGTCCATCCTGGTCATGCGCACCGCGTTCCTCGCCCTGCCCAAGGAGGTCGAGGAGGCCGCCGCCATCGACGGCGCGGGGGAGTGGTCCCGGTTCTGGCGGGTGGCGCTGCCCAGCGTCCGCGGCTCGCTGGCGGTGGTCGGGGTGTTCAGCTTCCTGTTCGCCTGGGACGACTTCCTCTGGCCGCTGATCGTGCTGAAGAACCCGGACAACTTCACCCTCACCGTCGGTCTCCAGTACCTCTCCGGAACCTTCACCAACGACCAACGGGTGGTCGCCGCTGGCACGATGATCGCGGTCCTGCCGTTGCTGGCCGTCTTCTTCGCCCTGCAACGGCTGTTCTTCCGCGGAGTCGGAGAAGGGGGCGTGAAGGGATGACCGTCGTCAACAAGGTCGGCTTCAAGCACGAGGCGCTGTACGCCGCGCTGCGCGCGGAGATCGGCCAGGCACTGCGACCACACGATCCGCTGCCCAGCGAGCGGGAACTGGTCGCCCGCTTCGGGGTCAGCCGGGCCACCGTCCGGCAGGCCGTCGGCCGGCTGGAGGAGGAGGGCCTGGTCTACCGGGCGCAGGGCTCCGGCACCTTCGTCGCCGACCCGGCCACCATCTCCAAGAACCTCGCGCTCACCTCGTTCAGCGAGGACATGCGGCTGCGCCGGCTCACGCCGGACTCCCGGCTGCTCGACCTCACCGTCATCCCCGCGCCGGTGGTCGTCGCCCGGGACCTGGCCGTCTCGCCGGGTGCCGAGGTGGTGCACGCCCGCCGGCTGCGGCTCGCCGACGGCCTGCCGATGTGTCTGGAGGAGGTCTGGCTGCCCGCCGAGCGGGTCGGTGAACTGGACGCCGGCGTCGTCGCCGGCTCCCTCTACGAGGTCCTCGCCGAGCGTGGCGTCCGCCCCCACCACGCCGACCAGGTGATCGCCGCGACCGTCGTCGACGCCGACCAGGCCCGGCTGCTGGGGGTGGCCGCGTTCTCGCCCGCGCTGCGGGTCGACCGGATCACCTACGACGAGTCGGGCGCGGCCGTGGAACGGGCGGAGAGCCTCTACCGCGCCGACCGGTACGACTTCCGCATCACCGTGACCCGAAGGGCCTGATGACCACCCCGATCCTCGCCGCCGTGGACATCGGCGGCACGAAGACCGCCGCCGCCCTGGTCCGCGGCGGGACGGTGCTCGCGCGTACCCAGGCGCCCACCCCGGCCAGCGGCGCCGCCGCCGTGCTGGACACCGCCGCCGCGCTGGTCCGCTCGCTCGGCGGCGCGCCGGCCGCCGTCGGCGTCGGCGCGCCCGGCCTGGTCGACCCGGACACCGGCCTGGTGAACGCCGCCTCGTCCCTGATCCACGGCTGGTCCGGGGTGGACGTCCGCGCCGGCCTGCGCGACCGCCTGCGGCTGCCCGCCGTGGTACTGGGTGACGTGCAGGCGTTCACCCTCGGCGAGGCCGTGCACGGCGCCGGACGGGGCCTGCCCACCGTGCTCGGGGTGGCCGTCGGCACCGGCGTCGGCGGCGGCGTGCACGCCGCCGGCCGGCTGCTCACCGGCCGGCTGGGCGCCGCCGGGCACGTCGGCCACGTGCCGGTGCCGCAGGCCGTCGGCCGGCCCTGCCCGTGCGGCGTCTCCGGCCACGTCGAAGCCGTCGCTTCCGGGCCCGCGATGGCGGCCGGCTACGCCGCGCGCACCGGCGCCCTCGGGGTCGCGCTTCCCGAGGTGGTACGCCGGGCGCGCGCCGGTGACGAGTACGCGCGGGCGGTGATCGCCACGGCGGGGGAGGCCCTCGGCACCGCCCTGGCCGGCCTTGCCAACGTCCTCGACCCGGACCGGATCGTGGTCGGCGGCGGCGCGGCCGTGCCGGAACTGCTCGACGCGCTGCGCCCCGCCTTCGCCGCGTCCTGCCTGCCGGTGCTCGGCGCGGTGCCGCTGGTCCCGGCCGCCCTCGGCACCGACGCGCCACTCGTCGGCGCGGCCGAGGCCGCCCGCCGCGCGCTGGCCTCCGGCGCACCGGGGAGCCCGGCGCGGCCCGCCGCCGCCCCGACCGGGTATGCCGGCACCGACGTCGACCCGGCGGTGGCCCGGTGATCCGGATCGCCCTCGTCCCGCTGGACGACCGGCCGGTGTGCCGGGTGCTGCCCGCGCTGGTCGCCGCCGTCGCCGGTGCCGCCGTGGCCACCCCGCCGGCGGCGCTGCTGCCCGCCGGCCGGCGCGCCGGTGACCCGGACCGGCTCGCCGACTGGCTGCGCCAGGAGCCCGCCGACGCGGCCGTGGTGGCCCTGGAGACCCTCGGCCACGGCGGTCTCATCGCCTCCCGACTGCACGACGAACCGGTGTCGACGGTGCTGACCCGCTGGGCGGCGCTGCGTGACCGGACCGGCCCGGTGTACGCCAGCACCGTCGTGCAGCGCACCCCGGACGCCGACGACGCCGGCGAGGAGCCGGCCTACTGGGCCGACCACGGCCGCGCGTTGCACGCGTACTCGGCCGCCCTGCACCGCGCGCTCGACGCGCCCGGCGCGGTCGCGCGCACCGACGTGCCGGCCGACCTGCGGCGAGACTTCCTGCGCCGCCGCCAGCGCAACCACACCCTCAACCAGGTGGCGCTCTCGCTGGCCGCCGAGGGCGTGCTGGACACCCTCGTGGTGGGCGCCGACGACACCGCCCTCGCCGCCGTCGGCACCGCCGAGTGGCGCTGGCTGCGCACCTGGGCGGGATGGCTGGAACTGGGTGACCGGGCGCCGGCCCACCCCGGTGCCGACGAGATCGGCGCCGTCCTGGTGGCCCGGGCCCTGACCCGGGCGGCCGGACACGCGCCCCGGCTGGCCGTCGCCTGCGCCGAGCCGGACGGCCTGTCCCGGGTGGCCCGCTACGAGCCGGTGCCGGTTGGCACCGGCATCGCCAGCCAGGCCGCCGCGGCCGGGGCCGTCCTGGTGGACACCGCCGACGCCGGTGCCGTCGACGCCGCCGACGCGGTGCTGGTGGTGCACGCGCCGCAGCCCGGCGAGGCGGACTGGGCCACCGCGCCGCCGCCGGACACCGATCCGGGTGCCGCCGCCCGCACCGCCGCACTGGTCCGCGACCTGCTCACCCGGGGCCGCACCGTCGCCCTGGCCGACTGCGCGCTCGGCAACGGCGCCGACCCGCGCCTGGTGGCCGACCTCGCCGCCGACGGCAGCCTCGCCCGGCTGGCCGGGTTCGCCGGCTGGAACACCGCCGGCAACACCCTCGGCAGCGCCCTGGCCACCCTGGTCGCCTACCAGGTCGGCCGGGCGCGCGGCACCCTCGACGTCGACGCCGCCCGCCGGCTGCTCGCCCACCGGCTGGTCGACGACCACGTCTGGATGTCGTACGCCCGGCCGCGGCTGCGCCGCGAACTCGGCACCGACCCGACCCGGCACGACCACGTCACCGCCGCCGACACCCCGGCGGTCACCGCCCGGGTCGCCGCGCTGCTCGACGAGCGGTGGGCGGCCCTGCGCCCGGTGCCCGGCCTGCGCGTCGCGGCCGGCTCGGTCACCCTGCCCTGGCAGCGCACGTACGAGATCGACTTTCTGCTGGAGGAGACCGGTGAACAGTCCTGAGGCGACGGTGGACGTCGACGTGGCCGTGATCGGCGGCGGCCTCGGCGGGGTCGCGGCGGCCCTCGCCGCCGCCCGTGCCGGCCGGTCGGTGGTGCTCACCGACGAGTACGGCCGGATCGGTGGCCAGGTCACCACCCAGGCGCTGCCGGCCCTCGACGAGCACCCGCACATCGAGAGCTTCGGCGCGTCGGCGTCCTACCGGGCGTTCCGCGACGCGGTCCGCGCCCGGCACGGCGGCGTCGCCAACCCCGGCGCGGGCTGGGTGAGCCGGCTCTGCTTCGAGCCGGCCGTCGCCCAGGAGATCCTCGACGACCTGCTCGCCGAGGCGAAGGTCACCGTGCTCACCGGCCGCGCGCCGGTCGCCGCCACGGTCCGCGGCGGACGGGTGCACGACGTCACCCTCGCCGACGGAACGGTGATCGCGGCGCGGGTGTTCTGCGACGCGACCGAGCGCGGCGACCTCGCGCCGCTGGCCGGGTTCGCCACCGTGCACGGTTCCGAGGGTCGCGACGCGTACGGCGAGCCGGACGCGGTGCCCGGGGGGCCCGACCCGGCCGCCCAACAGTCCTTCACCTGGTGCGCGCTGGTCGAGCACCACCCGGGGGAGGAGTTCCCCGGCGCCGCCCCCGCCGGGTACGCCGACCTGCGCCACCGGCTCTCCTTCGACATCGCCGGATGGGACGGCGGCGTGCACCGGTACCGGATGTTCACCGACGGGCCGGACGGCAAGCCGCCGTTCTGGACCTACCGCCGGCTGCGCGCCACCGCGCCCGAGCTGGTCACCCTCAACTGGGCGGCCAACGACTGCGCCGGGCAGGACCCGCTCGGCGACCCGGCCGGGGCGGAACGCGCCGGCCGGGAGTTGACCGCCGCGTTCGTGCACTGGCTGCGCACCGAGGCGCCGCGGGAGGACGGCGGGCGGGGCTTCCCCGGGCTGCGGCTGGCCCCGGAGGCGGCCGGCACCCCCGACGGGTACGCCGAGGCGCCGTACCTGCGGGAGTCCCGGCGGATCGTGGTGGACGCCCCGGTCACCGGGCACGACCTGGAACCCGTCGCCGGCCGGGCCCGCGCCCGGCACCTTCCCGGCTCGCTCGGCGTCACCTGGTACCACGTCGACCTGCACGAACGCACCGGCCATCCGACACCGGTCTACCGGCCGACCGCGCCGTTCACCATCCCCGCGGCGGCGCTGGTGCCGCGCGGCGCGGTGAACCTCCTCGCCGCGGCGAAGAACCTCGGCGCCACCCAGATCGCCGCCGCCGCGTACCGGGTGCACCACGGCGAGTGGGCGGTCGGCGAGGCCGCCGGCACGCTCGCCGCCCGCTGCGCCACCGACGACCGCCCGGTCGGCGACGTGCTGACCGACCCGGCGCTGCTGGTGGCGGTGCAGCGCGACCTGGTCGCCGACGGCGTGCCGCTGGCCTGGGTCGCCGACGTGCCGGCCGGTGACCCGCGCTTCGCCGCCGTGCACCTCGCCGCCGCGCACGGCGCGCTGGAGGGGGAGCGGGCCGCCACGCTGGCCGTCGACCCCGATCGGCCCGCCGGCCCCGCCGACGCCGTCGCCGTACGCCGGGCCGCCGCCGCCCTCGGCGCCGACCCGTCCACCGTGGACACCGCCCGCGCCTTCGGCGCCGTACTGGAGGACATCACCGCATGAGCGAGCGGAGCGAGCGAATCATCAGGCTCAGCCCGAGGGTGCCTCATGGCGGCACGGAGCGGAGCGGAGTGCCGGCATGAGCGTTCTCGACGAGATTCGCGGCCGGCTGGTGGTCTCCTGCCAGGCCGATCCGGGCGAGCCGCTGGACGACCCGGCGCACATGGTCGCGCTGGCCCGCTCGGCCCGGTGCGGCGGCGCGGCCGGTATCCGGGCCCAGGGGGTACGGGACCTGCGGGCGCTGCGCGCGGCGCTGCCGGACACCCCACTGATCGGGCTGGTGAAGGACGGCGCCTCCGGTGTCTACATCACCCCCACCCTCGGTCACGCGCTCGCGGTCGCCGAGACCGGCGTGGACATCGTCGCGCTCGACGGCACCACCCGGCCCCGGCCGGACGGGCGCACCCTGGCCGCGACGGTGGCCGCCGTCCGGGCCCGGTACGACGTCCTGGTGATGGCGGACGTGGCGAGCGTCGCCGACGCCGACGCGGCGGTGGCCGCCGGTGTCGACCTGGTCGGCACCACGCTGTCCGGCTACACCGGCGGGGCGGTGCCGCACGACCCCGACCTGGACCTGGTCGGCGCGCTGGCCGCGCGGCTCGACGTGCCGGTGGTCGCCGAGGGGCGGATCAACACCCCCGAGGAGGCCGCCGAGGCGCTGCGGCGCGGCGCCCACGCGGTCGTCGTGGGCACCGCCATCACCCGGCCCGCCGTGGTCACCGGCCGCTTCGCCGCCGCCCTCCTCACCTCCCGGGAGCTGTCATGACCGTGCATGTCGTCCACCACACCCACTGGGACCGCGAGTGGTACCGGCCGATGGAGTCCTTCCGGGCCCGCCTCGCCGAGCTGGTCGAGCGGATCTGCGACCAGCTCGACGCCGGTGAACTGGGCCGGTTCCACCTGGACGGGCAGACGATCACCGCGCTGGACGCCCTCGCCGTCCGGCCCGACCTGGCCGCGCGGGTACGCGCCCACGGCGCCGCCGGCCGTCTCCAGGTCGGCCCCTGGCACGTGCTCGCCGACAACCAGCTGGTCTCCGGCGAGAACCTGATCCGCAACCTGCTGACCGCCCGCCGGGTCGCCGCCGACCTGGGCCTGCCGCTGGCCACCATCGGCTACTGCCCGGACGCCTTCGGCCACCCCGCCGACCTGCCCCGGGTGCTGCGCGGCTTCGGTCTGGACACCGCCCTGGTGTGGCGCGGCGCGCCGCCGGAGCACGCCCGGTTCACCTGGCGCTCCCCGGACTCCTCGACCGTCACCGCGGTCAACCAGGGCTACTACGAGCCCGAGGTGCTCTGGGAGGCCGCCGGTGCGCCGGAGAAGCTCGACGCGTTCCGCGCGAAGCAGGCCGCCCGCGACGCCGACGGCCCGTACCTGCTGCTCAACGGCGGTGACCACCTCGCGCCCCGGCCACTGCCGGCCGGGCTCGCCGCCACCGAGGACACCCTGGCCGGGTACTTCGGCCGGATCCGGGACCGGGTCGGCGACGACGCGGTGGTCACCGGCGAGCTGCGCTACCCGGGCGACTGGCTGACGTTCGTGCTGGCCGGTACGCTCTCCACCCGGCTGTATCTGAAGCAGGCCAACGCGGCGGCGGAGACGCTGCTGGAGGCGTGGGCCGAGCCGCTGACCGTCCGGGCCGGCCGGACCTCGTCGGCGGGGCTGCTCCGGCACGCCTGGAACCTGCTGCTGGAGAACGCCCCGCACGACTCGATCTGCGGCTGCTCGGTCGACGAGGTGCACCGGGAGAACGAGGTCCGCTTCGCCCGGGTCACCCAGGTCGGTGAGCACCTGGTCGAGCGGGCGCTGCTCGACCTGGGCCTGGACACCCGGCTGGCCGGCGACCCGGTCACCGACGCCGCCGCGATCGTGGTGCTCAACGCGCACGCCGCCCCGAGCACCGGCCCGGTCACCGTGGACGTGCACACCGCGCCCGGACACACCGTCACCGCCCTACGCGACGCGGCCGGCGCCGAGATCCCGTACGAGGTGCGCGAGGTGGAGTCCACCCCGCTGTTCTGCGCCGACCTGGACATCCTTCCGGACACCAGGCAGACGGTGCGGCACCGGATCACCGCGGTCGCCACCGACGTCCCGGCCGGCGGCTGGACCGGCTGGACGGCCACCGTCGCACCGGGTGAGCCGCCCGCGCCGCCCGTCGGTGTGCCGGGTCGTGCCGTGACCCGGGGCGACTGGACGCTGACCGTCGCCGACGACGCCTCGTTCACCCTGGTCGACGCCGCCTCCGGGCGTACCCTCGGCGGGCTCGGTCGGCTGGTGGACGTCGGCGACGCGGGCGACACCTACACCTACGACCCGCCGGTGACCGACGAGGTCGTCGTGCCGGTGCTCCGCGACGTCCGGGTCCACCACGGCGACGTCGCGTCCCGCCTCGTCGTGCGCGCCGATCTGGACGTGCCCACCGGGCTGAGCGCCGACCGCACCGCCCGAGCCGCCGAGCGCGTGGTGCTGCCGTTGACGATCACCGCCACGTTGTGGGGCGACGTCCCCGAGCTGGACTGGCACGTCGAGTTCGACAACACCGCCGACGACCACCGGATCCAGGCGCACTTCCCGACCGACGTCGCCGCCACCACGTGGCACGCCGACACCCACTTCAGCATGCTGGAGCGGCCGCTGAAGGAGCCACTCGGGCCGCTGCCCACCGAGCGCGGCCACGAGGCCGACGCCGGGGTCGCCCCGGTCCGGTCGTTGTCCGTGCTGCCCGGCCTGGCGGTACTCGCCCCCGGGTTGCCGGAGGTGCAGGGCATCCGCGGGCGACGGCCGGCGCTGGCCGTGACGATCCTGCGGGCGGTCGGCTGGCTGTCCCGCCCCGACCTGCGGGCCCGTACCGCCGGTGCCGGCCCGCAGCTGCGCACGCCCGAGGCGCAGTGCCACCGCCGGGTCTCCGCCTCGGTCGGCGTACGCCTGGACACCGACGAGGCGACCCTCGCCGGCGCGGCGGCCCGGCGGCGCGCGCCGCTGCGCGCGTACCAGCTGCGACCCGGCCGGCCCACGCCCGCGCCGGTGAGCGGGCTGCGGGTGGACGGCGCGCTGGTGTCGGCGTACAAGCCGGCCGAGGACGGCGAGGGTGTGGTGCTCCGGCTGGTCAACCCCACGGCGGCGCCGACGGTGGCCCGGATCTCCGGTGTCGAGGCCCGGTGGACCGAGTGCGACCTGGCGGAGGAACCGACCGGCGGCACCGTGGACCCGACCCGGATCCCCATGGCTCCCTACGCCACCCACACCCTGCGCACCACCTGACACCCCCGACCCGGGGTGGGGGTCAGCGGGTCAGGCTCTGGGCCAGGGTCGCGCCGGCGGTGGCGGCGGCCAGGGTCGCGGTCACGCTGAGCAGGACGTTGGCCAGGGCGCGGCGGCGGTGCCCGGTGCGTGTCAGGCGCAGCGTCTGGTAGCCGAAGGTCGAGTAGGTGGTCAGCGCCCCGCACAGGCCGGTGCCGAGCAGCGCGCCCAGGGCCGGCCCGACCGGCAGCGCGGCGAGGAACCCGAGCAGCAGCGACCCGGCGACGTTCACGACGAGCGTGCCCCACGGGAACGCCGCGCCGAACCGGGCCTGCACCGCCCGGTCGGTGAGGTAGCGCAGTGGCGCCCCGACGGCCGCGCCCAGGGCGATGAGCAGGACCGTCACCGCCGGCCCCCGGCCTGGTCGGCGGCGTGCAGCAGGCGGCCGGTCGCGGTGTCGCCGAGCCAGACCGCGAGCAGCGCGCCGACCACGGTCGCCCCCAGGTACGCCAGGGCGGTGACCGGCGCGCCGGCGGCGAACGCCCGCTGCACGTCGACCGCGTAGGTGGAGTAGGTGGTGTAGCCGCCGAGCACCCCGACACCGAGGAACGGCCGCAGCAGGGGCCGGCCCCGACCGATCCGGGGCAGCGCCGCCATCAGCACGCCGATCAGGAAGCACCCGCTGACGTTCACCGCGAACGTGGCCCACCCGAAGGCGGCCGGCTGGTGCGGCACGGCGTACGCGACGCCGGCCCGGGCCAGCGCGCCGAGTGCCCCGCCGGCGGCCACCGTGCCGAGCACCCCGCCGGGGTGGGCGGCCAGCTCGCCCCGGTCGGCGGGGAGTCGCAGGTCGACGTCGGGGTCGACGCGCTGGTCCGGCCGGGCGGTGTTCCCGCCCCGACCGCCGTCGACGGGCCTGCTCACGCCGGCCAGCCTACCGGCGGACGGGCCGGCCCCGCGGCTCAGCGGACCCCGACGACCGCCGCGTCGGTGCCGCCCCGCCACACGGTGCCGACCTCGGTGAAACCGGCGGCGGTGAGGGCGGACAGGTGCCACGAGACCGGCGGGTTCCACTCCGGGCTGTGCCCGGTCGGGTAGATCTCGCGGCGACGGGCGACCAGCGGGGCCAGGTCCGGGTCGGTGGCGGCCTGGTCCCACCACTGCGCCCAGGTGAGGGCCGCGCCGGCGGCGTACCGGGCCGCGCGCCGGTCGCGGGCCCGGTCGAGCAGTCGCTTGCCGAGTCCGGGCAGCGTGTCGTCGGGCATGTGGTCGGCGTTGACGAGGATGCCACCCGGGCGCAGCAGCTCGCGCAGTTCGGCGTAGAGCACGGTGAGCCGGTCGGCGGCCAGCCAGTGCAGCGCCGTCGCGGTGAGCACGGCGTCGTACCCGCGGTGCGGCAGGCCGTCGCGCCAGTCGGGGGTGTTCAGGTCGGCGGTGCGGATGGCCACCCGGTCACCGAGGGAGCCCCGGGCCAGGGCGAGCAGCGCCGGGTCGAGGTCGACCAGGGTCACCTCGGCGTCGGGGAAGCGGCGTAGCGCGCGGGCCGAGATGCTGCCGGTCCCGCCGGCCAGGTCGAGCAACCGCGGCGGGCCGTCGTCGCACACCGCGTCCACCGCGTCGAGCATCGCCGCGAACCGGTGCTCGCGGTCGGGCATATAGGCCTCCTGCTGGCGGTCCCAGCTCTCCTGCCATGCCACCGCGGCCAAACTGTAAGGAGTCATGACGAGCAGGCTAGTTACATAAACGGAATCCTGTCCAGACCTTCTTGCCAATCTTTTGCAATTGCGAGAAGCTGGCAACGCGATGATCGGCGTGCGGGGCCGGGACGGACCGTCCCGGCCCCCACGCTCCTCGAACCCGCGACTTGACCTCAACCCGACTTCACCTCCGAGCCTTGATCCGGACGACGGACGACGGACGACGAGTGATGGAGGGTGACGTGCGGGTGATCGAGGTGGCGACGTTCGGGGGACCCGAGGTGCTGACCGTGTCCGAGGCGCCGGATCCGGTGCCCGGGCCGGAAGAGGCACTGGTGGAGGTGGCCGCCGCCGACGTGCTCTGGGTGGAGACGATGATCCGGCGCGGCCACGGCGGGCCGTACTTCCCGGTGGTGCCGCCGTACCGGCCCGGGGTCGGGGTGGCCGGGACGGTCGGCGCGGTCGGCGCGGGGGTCGACCGGGCCTGGGTCGGCCGCCGGGTGGTGGCCCGCACCGACGAACGCGGCGGTTACCTGGAGCGGGCCGTGGTGCCGGTGGACGCCCTGGTCGCGGTGCCGGACCGGGTGTCGCTGACCGACGCGGCGGCGTTGTTGCACGACGGCACCACCGCCTACGGGCTGCTCGACCAGGTGCCGGTCCACCCCGGCGACCGGGTGCTGGTCACCGCCGCGGCCGGCGGCCTGGGTGCGCTGCTGGTCCAGGGGGCCCGCGCCGCCGGCGCCTTCGTCGTCGCGGCGGCCGGGAGCGCCGCGAAGCGGCACGCCCTGGGACGCTTCGCGCCCGACGCGGTGGTGGACTACACCACGCCCGGCTGGACCGAACGGGTGCGTGCGCTGACCGGTGGGGTGCACGTGGTCTTCGACGGCGCCGGCGGCGAGTACGGTCGGGCCGCGTTCGACCTGCTCCGCGCGGGCGGCCGGTTCTCCGCACACGGCACCCCCGCCGGCGAGTTCGCCACACCCGATCCGGCCGCCGCGACGGCCCGGCGGGTCACCGTCACCGGGATCGCGGACCTCCAGTTCGCGCCGGAGCAGGCCCGTCGGCACCTGCGGTCCGCGCTCGACGCGGCGGCGGCCGGGCGGATCACGCCCCTGGTCGGCCAGACCTTCCCGCTGGACCGGGCCGCCGACGCGCACCGGGCGCTGGAGCAACGCACCGCGCTCGGCAAGGCGCTGCTCACCGTCTGACGGTGCGCCGGGTCCGGTGGGGGTCGCGGCCGGCCGCCGGTGGTGCCGGCCACCGGGCGGGCGTACGGTACCAAGATCGGCGTCGGCGCCGGCCCCGCCGTACCGGGTGGCCTCGGGGGTCGCCCGTGCCCCCGTCGCCGGCAGGAGGCCGCCCATGGAGGACCGGACGCCGCTGCCGGAGCAGCTCGACGCGATCGAGCGGGCGAGCGTCGACGAGCTGCGCGCCGTGCAACTGGACCGGCTGCGCCGGGCGCTGCGGCACGCGTACGACAACGTGCCGCACCACCGGCGGGCCTTCGCCGCCGCCGACGTCCACCCTGACGACTGCCGGGAGCTGGCCGACCTGGCCCGTTTCCCGTTCACCGGCAAGGCGGACCTGCGGGACAGCTACCCGTTCGGGATGTTCGCCGTGCCCCGCGAGCGGATCGCCCGGCTGCACGCCTCCTCCGGCACCACCGGCCGGGCCACCGTGGTCGGCTACACCGCCGCGGACCTGCGTACCTGGGCCCGACTGATGGCCCGGTCGATCCGCGCCGCCGGCGGTCGCCCCGGCGACCGGGTGCACGTCGCGTACGGCTACGGCCTGTTCACCGGCGGCCTCGGCGCGCACTACGGCGCCGAGGAACTGGGCTGCACCGTCATCCCGGTCTCCGGCGGGATGACCGAACGGCAGGTGATCCTGATCCGGGACTTCGAGCCCGAGGTCATCATGGTCACCCCCAGCTACCTGCTGGCCATCGTGGACGAGATGGAACGCCAGGGGATCGACCCGGCGGCGACCTCGCTGCGGGTCGGGATCCTCGGTGCCGAACCGTGGACCGAGGACATGCGCGGCGAGCTGGAACGCCGTCTCGACCTGCACGCGGTCGACATCTACGGCCTGTCGGAGGTGATGGGGCCCGGGGTGGCCACCGAGTGCGTGGAGACCAAGGACGGGCTGCACCTGTGGGAGGACCACTTCTATCCGGAGATCATCGACCCGGTCAGCGGCGCGGTGCTGCCGGACGGGGCGAAGGGTGAGCTGGTGCTCACCTCGCTGACCAGGGAGGCGATGCCGGTCGTCCGCTACCGCACCCGCGACCTGACCCGGCTGCTGCCCGGAACCGCGCGGCCGATGCGCCGGATCGAGAAGATCACCGGCCGGACCGACGACATGATGATCGTCCGTGGGGTGAACGTCTTCCCGACCCAGATCGAGGAGCTGATCCTGCGGGCGCCCCAGCTCTCCCCGCACTTCCAGTGCGTGCTGGGCCGGCAGGGCCGGCTGGACACGCTGACCGTGCGGGTGGAGCGGCGGTCCGGGGTGGACGCCGACGCCGCGGAGGCCGCCGGCGTCGAGCTGGCCGGGCTGGTGAAGAACACCGTCGGGGTGAGCGTGACGGTCGAGGTGACCGCGCCGGACGGGGTGGAACGTTCGATGGGCAAGATGCGTCGCGTCGTGGACCGGCGGCGGGACGGGTGAGCGCGCCCGGCGGCAACGCCGCGTACGACATGTTCGCCGCCGACACCGCGTCGCGTGGTCTGGGCGTCGAGCTGGTGGCGGCCGCCGACGGCGCGGCGGTGGCCCGGATGCGGGTGACCGACGCGATGGTCAACGGCCACGCCATCGCCCACGGCGGCTTCGTGTTCCTGCTCGCCGACACCGCCTTCGCGCTGGCCTGCAACAGCCACGGGCCGGTCACCGTCGCCGCCGGCGGCGAGATCACCTTCGTCCGGCCGGCATACGCCGGTGACCTGCTGGTCGCCCGGGCCGCCGAGCGCACCCGGTACGGCCGCAGCGGCATCTACGACGTCACGGTGACCCGGGCGGACGGCGAGGTGGTCGCCGAGTTCCGGGGCCGCAGCCGCACCCTGAACGGCGGGTGACCGCCGGGCCCGGCCGACCCGATGATCGTCGACGCCCCGGCTGTCGGACCTCCCGCGGGTCGGCCAGCCGGCGCGTCAACGATCATCATCACCAGCTGACCGCGTCAGGCGGCGGCCGGCCGTAACGGCACCGGACCTTCGACGGCGTACCGGCTCCGGTTGCGCCCCTCGTTGGTCCACGACCGCGGGCCGCGCGGCTCCCGCACCGGGGCGGTCACCGGCGGGGCGGTCACCGGCGGGGCGGGCGTGTCGGCGAGCCGGGCGGCGAACACGGCGCGCGTCGCGCGGGTGAGCCGCTGATACGTGATTCGACGTACCACCGGGTCGACGGGTGTGTGCCCACCGGTCGGGTCGACCCGCAGCAGGCCCCCGACGACCAGCGCGCGCAGCACCGGGACGGCCCGTCCGGGGGTCCAGCCGAGCAGGTGGTCGACCGTCGCGGCGGCGACCGGCGCGCCGACGGTGGCGGTGACCATCAGCACCGCGCGCTGCACGCCGTCGAGCCGGTCCAGCCGGGCGTCGACGGTCCGGCGTACCGCCTCCGGCACCGGCAGCCGGACCGGCCCGGCGAGCCCACCGGGCAGGCTCCCGCCACCGGGGGACGCCGCCACGGCCAGCGGCGACGAGCCGTCGGCGAGCGCGTCGACGTACGCGGCGACCCGGCCGGGGCTGCCCGCCACCAGCGGCAGCAGCGCGTCGACCAGGGTCACCGGCTGGCCGGCGTGGGTGAGGCGGTGCCGCAGCAACCGGCCGGTCTCCACCGCGCGCAGCGGACGCAAGGACACCCGGCAGCGCCGGTCGGCCGGGTCGGGCAACGGGTCCGCCCACTCCGGACCGTGCAGCCCCACCACGGCCAGCGGCACCGCCCGCGCGGTGGCCGCCCGGTACAGGTCGCGCAGGAAGCGGTGCAGCCCGTCGGTGGCCCGGTCGAGGTCGTCCACCGCCACCACCACCGGCTGCCGGGCGGCGACCGCCAGCAGCACCTCCCGCCACACCGCCGCCCCCCGCGAGGCGTCGGTCGTCGTGTCCGGCGCGTCCAGCAGCCCCTCCAGGGCGTACACCGCCTCGGTGCGCCGCGCGGCGGGCACGAGCCCGTCCAGGGCCGCGGTGAGCCGTCGCCGTACCGCCGGGGCCGCCTCACCGGCGCGGACGCCGGCGAACGCGCGGACCTGGTCCGCGACGGTCCCCAGGGCCGGCGACGGGCCGGGCGGGCAGTGCCCGACGAGCCACCGCACCGGTACGCCGTCCACCGTCGCGACCGCCCGGCGCAGCTCGTGCAGCAGCCGGCTGCGACCGCTGCCGGCCGGTCCGACCACCGACAGCCAGCGCGGGCGTCGTTCCCGGACGGTACGCAGCAGCAGCTCGCGGGCGCCGGCGAGTTCCCGCCGACGGCCGATGTGCGGGCCCGGATGGTGTGCCGGAGCCGGGTCGCACACCCCCGCGGCGTGCCACACGTCCAGCGGGAGTGGCTTGCCGGCCACGGTGACTCCCGGCACCGGCCGCTGCGCGATCAGTCCCCTGGTGGCCCGGTGCGTGGCGGAGCAGAGCGCCACGCCGCCCGGTGGCGCGTACTCCTGGAGGCGGGCGGCCAGGGTGATCACCGCGCCGCTGGCCGCGCCGTGGCCGCCGTCGCGGGCGGCGGCGAGGTCGACCACCGCGTCGCCGGTGGCCACCCCCACCCGCACCCGCAGGGTGGGCGCCCCGGCCAGGGGACGGCCGTCGAGCACCCGCTGGATCTCCAGGGCCGCCCGCACCGCCCGGTACGCGTCGTGCCCGTCGGACTCCCGGGCACCGAACAGCGCCATGACCGCGTCGCCGATGTACTTCTCCACGACGCCCCGCCAGCGGCCCAGCACCCCGCTCACGGTGTCGAAGTAGGCGTGTTGCAGCCGCCGGACGTCCTCCGGATCGAGCCGGTCGACCAGCGCGGTCGACCCGACGATGTCGGCGAACAGGACGGTGACCGTCCGTCTCTCCTCGGGCACCGGCCAGCGGGGGAGGGCGCACCAGGGGTCCGGAACCGGCACCACGATGGTGCCGCCCCGGCCGGTGTCCTGCCCCGGACCAGCGATGATGGTGTGCATACAGATCCCACCCGCCTTTCCCCCCGTTGGTGGCCGTCGACTGCGGCGAGAGTGTCACCGTGGGCCGAGGAGGGGATCTGCCGAACGACGTATGTCGGCTTCGCGCAACCTTTGGTCGCAATGTCGACGCGAGGAGTACCACAGGGCCGAAAGACCTGTAGAGCGGCGCGGGGACCAGTGACTAGGCTGCGAGCCATGGCCAGCGATGTGGACACCGCACCGCTCGTCGGCCGGGCCGACCTGGTGGCGGCCGTACGCTCCGCGCTGCTGGACGAGGTCGCCCAGGGGAGCACCGCGGCGGTCTTCCTCACCGGCGAGAGCGGTGTGGGCAAGACCCGGCTGCTGCGTGAGATCGGCGCCCGGCTGCGCGACGGTGGTGCCCTGGTGCTCACCGGCACCTGCCTCGACATCGGCGACGCGTCGCCGCTGCACCCGTTGCTGCAGGCGTTGCGCCGCTTCGACGGGGAGCTGACCACCTCGCACGCCCGGACGTCGTCGGCGGTCCGGGGGCTGTTGCAGATGTTCGCCGACGAGACCGCCGGACCGGACGGCGCCGGTGCGCTGCTGGAACGGGTGTCCCGGGGCCTGCACCTGATCGCCGAGGGCCGCCCGCTGGTGCTGGTCCTGGACGACCTCCAGTGGGTCGACCGGAGCACCCGGCAACTGCTGCTCTATCTGCTCGCCGGCCTGGGCGACCTGCAACTGTCGGTGCTTGCCGCGGTCCGCGCCGAATCGTTGCAGGGCGCGCACCCGTTGCGCCGGGTGCTGACCGAGCTGCGCCGGCTGCGGACGGTCCGGGTGCTCGACCTGGCGCCGCTGGACCGCGCCGGCACCGAGCAACTGGCCGCGGCGGTGGTCGGCCGGCCGCTGTCCCCCGAGGCCGCCGAGCAGGTCTGGCGGCGCAGCGGCGGCAACCCGTTCGTGGTGGAGGAGCTGGCCCGCGACGTGCGCGACGGCCGCGACGGTCTCTCCGACACCCTGCGGGAGATCTTCCTGTCCCGGGTGGACGCGCTGCCCCAGCACGCCCACACCGTCGTGCACGCCGTCGCCGCCGGGGTGGAGCCGGTCGAGCACTGGCTCCTGGCCAACGTGGTCCGGCTGCCCGAGGACCAGCTGATCGAGGCGGTCCGCGCGGCGGTCGCGCACCGGCTGCTGGTCGGCGCGGACGACGGTTACCGGCTGCGACACCGGCTGGTGGCCGAGGTGCTGGAGCACGAGCTGCTGCCCGCCGAACGGGCCGCCCTGCACCGCCGCTACGCCGAGGCGTTGACCGCCGCGCCGGCCGACCTGCACCAGGCCCGGCTGGCACACCACTGGCGGCTGGCCGGCGAGCCGGCCCGGGCGCTGCCGGCGGCGGTCGCCGCCGCCAAGGAGGCGGAGCGGCTGCACGGCTACGCCGAGGCGCACCGACACTGGTCGACCGCGTTGCAGCTGGCCGGGGCGACGACCGGCGGGCCGCCGGAGACGAGCCGGGTCACCCTGCTGGAGCGGGCCGCCGAGGCCGCGCACCACTGCGGCGAACACGCCCGGGCGCTGACCCTGCTGGAGGAGCTGGCCGCGTCCGACGCCGGCCGGCCGGCCTGCGGCCTGCACATCCAGCGGGCCCGCTACCTCGCCGCCGCCGGCCGGTCCGCGCTCGCCGAGGCGGAATACCAGCGGGCGCTGGACCTCGCCGACTGCACCCCGGCGGAGCGGGCCACCGCGGCGGCCCACCTGGCGGAGCTGCTGCTGCACCTCGGCCGGTACGCCGACGCCGGCCACCGGGCCCGGGAGGCGCTGAAGCTGTCCGCGGCGGTGGAGGGCTCCACCAGCGAGGTGGTGCTGGCCAGCGCCGCGCTGGGCTTCTCCGAGGCCTACCTGGAGGACCCGGACGCCGGGCTGGCGGTGATGCGCCAGGCCCTGGAGACCGCCGAGCGGGCCGGCCGCCCGGAGGACGTGGCCTGCGCGTACCTGCACCTGGCGGAGCTGCTGACCGGCCCGCTGAACATCCTGGAGGAGGGTGTGGTGGTCGCCCGCCGGGGCGCCGAGCGGGTCGCCGAGCTGGGGCTGGGTCGCACGTACGAGACCCGGCTGCTGGCCATCGCCACCAACGGCCTGTTCCGGGTCGGCCAGTGGGCCGAGGCGGAGAAGGTCGTCGCCGCGGCGCTGCGGCACCGCCCGTCCGGGGCGGACGCGGTGGAGCTGCTGCTGGCCCGGTGCCGACTGTCGGTGGGCTACGGCGACATCGAGGCCGCCGACCGGGACCTGGACGCCGTCGCCACGGTGCTCGCCGGGGGCGGCGCGCGGCACGTCCTTCCGCTGCTCACCCTGCGGTCCGGGCTGGCCATGTGGCAGGGCCGCCACGACCTCGCCCGGCAGGCGGTGCAGCGGGGCCTGACCGAGAGCCGGTCCGACGACGGGGCGATCGTGGCGGCGCTGGTCTGGCACGGGCTGCGCGCGGAGGCCGAGGCGCACGCCAGCCGGACCGTGGAGGTCGACCAGACGGCGGTGCGGCGGCTGCGCGGGGTCGCCGAGCGGGTGGCCCGCCGCAGCGCCGGCGCGGTCCGTCCGGTCCGCAGTGTGGTCGACGGGTTCCTGGCGCTCTGCGCGGCGGAGGTGAGTCGGCTCGACGGCAGCGACCCGGAGCTGTGGGCCCGGTCGGTGGCCGAGTGGGACCGGCGCAACCACCCCTACCCGGCGGCGTACTCCCGGCTGCGGCAGGCCGAGGCGTTGCTGGCCCGGCGCAGCCGCAGCGCGACCGCGGCGGCGTTGCTGCGGCAGGCCTACCAGGTGGCGCAGGCGCTCGGCGCGGTGCCGTTGACCTCGGAGATCCGTACCCTCGCCGGTCGCGCCCGGGTGTCGTTGGAGGAGCGGACCGGACCGGCCGCGGCGGCCGCCGCGACCGGTGGCGCGGACCGCGACGAGCTGGCGGTCCTGACCGCCCGGGAGCGCGAGGTGCTCGCCGCGGTGGCCGAGGGTCTGACCAACAGGGAGATCGGCCAGCGGCTGTTCATCAGCGAGCGGACCATCGGCGTGCACGTGTCGCACATCTTCGACAAACTCCAGGTCCGGACCCGGGTCCAGGCCAGCGCCATCTTCCTGCGTAACCGATCGTCCTGAGAGGTCGGTGCCGGGCCGATCCGCTACGCCGGTCGGTACGTATACGTCGTTCTACTGATCCGGCCGGCGGTCGCCGGCTGGAAGGCTGTGCTGCGTCGCCGACGGCACGGGGGTGTCGCGGAGCATCGTGGAGGAGTGACTAATGGCCGAACCGGTCTGGGGGCCCGTGCACCGGGACATCGTCGACCTGCTCGCCGACCGGCCGGCCGACGTGCCCGCTGTGGTCGATCACCTCACCAAGCTCCAGGATCTCCTGGTGCGCCTGCCGCCGCTCGAGGAGAGCTGCCCGCTGGCCGACTTCAACAAGCTCTACCTGACGATCACCGAGAGCGTGTTGAACGGCCTGTACGACGACCGCTTCTCCGACCCGGTCTTCCTGTCCCGTCTGGACGTGGAGTTCGCCGCCCGCTACTTCGACGCGATGCGACTGTGGACCGACGCCAACCCGGGCACGCCCCGGGCGTGGTCCTGCCTGTTCGAGCGGATGCGTGGCCCGGACGCCCGGCCACTGCCGTCGGCGGCGGCCGGGGTGAACGCCCACATCAACTACGACCTGCCGTTCGCCCTGGTGACCACCTTCGACAGTCTGGAGTCCGAGCCGGTCGACAACACCGACCAGCACCGGGACTACCTGGAGATCAACGACATCTTCGCCGACAAGATCCCCGGTCTGCGCCGGGGCTACCTGGACCGGTGGCAGTTGTTGATCGACATGCTCAACGGCGACATCGACGACTGGTACCAGGGGGAACTGGTCGAGTACACACGCGACGTCGCCTGGCGCAACGCGCAACGGATCTGGCGGTGCCGGCACGATCCGGACGCCCACGAGTGCGAGCGGACGCGGTTGGACGAGAACGCCGCGCGGCTCGGCCGGCTTCTGCTCTCGCCCCTCGGGGCGTTCCTGCAGTAGCCGGGACGGGGGGTCCCCGCGCCCCGAACGGGGCGGGGCGCGGGGACGCATCCTGGGGGGAAGGACACGGGACGGGGTGGGGACCGCCGTCCCGGGGATCGGCCGGCGCCGTCGGGAAGCGGGGCCGGTCACGCGGCCGGCGCCGCCGGGGGGCGGCGCCGGGCACGGGGGAAAACCGGTGCTGCTGGGGGCGCCGGACACGGGGGAAGGCTCGGCACGTCTGGGGGGTGCCGGGTGTGGGGGACGGCCGGCGTCGTACGGGGGCGGCGCCGGTCCGCCGAAGGGGGAACGGCCACGGGCCGGACGACGGGGAGGCGTCCGGCCCGTGGCCCTCGCCGTCCCGGCGGCGGGTACGCCGACCGCCGCTCGGGGTGTCGGTCGGCGCGCAGCGGGTACGCGCGCGCCATGACGTACCTGTCCCGGCGGCCGGTCACCCGGCCCCGCCCACGGCCCGCCGCCCGTCCCCGTCCGGCCCGTCCGGGCGACGCCCGGCGGGGTGGTCCCGGCGGCGGCCGGTGACCGGCCCGGCGCGGACCTTCGCGTTCCGGTTCGACCCGGCGTTCCGTCCACTGCTGGGCCTGCTCGGCGTACGGCCGGAGACCGCCTGGGTGCGGGTGGACGCCGACGAGGTGCGGGTGCGGTTCGGGCCGTGGCGGCTGCGGACCCGGCGGAGCAACGTGGCCGGGGTCGAGCGCGGCGGCCCGTACCGCTGGTGGCGGGTGATCGGCCCGCACCTGTCGATGGCCGACGCGGGCGTCAGCTTCGGCAGCTCCACCGCCGCCGGCCTCTGTGTCCGCTTCGTCGAACCGGTGCCCGCGCTGCTGCCCGGGCGGTGGGTCCGGCACCCGGGGGTCACGCTGACCGTGGTCGACCCGGACGACCTGGGCCGCGCGCTGACCGGCCCGAGCGCCGGCTGACCGGGACCGCGCCCGGCGCTCCCCGCCGCCGTACCGTCGCCGCGTCGCCCCGATTGGCTGCCGGGCCGCCGTGGTTGGCCGTTCCGCCGGGACGTGATCGGCCGAGCACCTACCGTCGGGGGCAGGACCGCGCGGGGGTGGGGACGGGACATGGGTGACGCGAGCGGGGAACGACCGCGCCGGCAGCGGGGGCGCCGCCGGCCGCCGGCCGGGCCGGGACCGGAGGTACGGGCGGCGCGCGATCCGCGGGGCCCGGGTGACCGGGCCGGCCGGCCGGTCGTCGTACCGGCGTCGGTGCCGAGCCCGAGTCGACCCGCCCCGCCGCCGGGTCGCCTGGTGCGGTGGCTCCTCGTGCACCGGGTGCAGCCGGTCGGCCCGGAGACCGAGGAGGGGCAGGCCCGCACCCACCCGTGGTGGCAGGTGATGTGCCTGACCGGGGTGGACTACTTCTCCACCCTGTCGTACCTGCCGGGCATCGCGGTGGTCGCCGCCGGGGCGCTCTCCCCGCTGGCCACCCTGCTGATCGTCGTGCTGACCCTGTTCGGCATGCTGCCGATGTACCGCCGGGTGGCCCGGGAGAGCCCGCACGGGCAGGGTTCGGTGGCCATGCTGGAGCGGCTGCTGCCGTTCTGGCGCGGCAAGATCTTCGTCCTGGTGCTGCTCGGCTTCGTGGCCACCTCGTGGATCATCACGATCACGCTCTCCTCCGCCGACGCCACCGTGCACCTGTTGGAGAACCCGCTGCTGCCCGAAGGGGTCGGCGGCACCGCCGTGGCGGTGGGCGTGACGGTGCTGCTGCTGCTCGTGCTGGGCGGGGTGTTCCTGCTCGGCTTCCGGGAGGCGGTGGCGGTGGCCATCCCGCTGGTCGGCGTCTTCCTCGCGTTGAACGCGGTGATCGTGGCGGTCGGGGTGGCCGCGATCGTGGCCGAGCCGGGCACGCTGGACGACTGGACCGACGCGCTGACCGCCGGTGGCAGCCCCGGCCAGGTGGCCCTCACCGCCGTCCTGGCGTTTCCGCTGCTGGTGCTGGGCCTGTCCGGTTTCGAGACCGGGGTGAGCATGATGCCGCTGGTCGCCGGGGCCGGACCGGACCGGCCGGCCCGGCTGGCCGCCCGGATCCGCAACACCCGCCGGCTGCTCGCCGCCGCCGCGCTGATCATGAGCGGTTACCTGATCTCGACCACGTTCGTCACCACCGTGCTGATCCCCGAGCGGGAGTTCGCCCCCGGCGGCGCGGCGTCCGGCCGCGCCCTGGCCTACCTGGCCCACGAGCGGGTCGGCGAGGTCTTCGGCACCGTCTACGACATCAGCAGCGTGCTCATCCTCTGGTTCGCCGGCGCCTCGGCGATGGCCGGCCTGATCAACATCGTCCCCCGGTACCTGCCCACCTACGGCATGGCGCCGGAGTGGGCGCGGGCGGTACGACCGGTGGTGGTCGTCTACACCCTGGTCAGCATCGCGATCACGGTGGTGTTCGGCGCCGACGTCAACGCGCAGGCCGGGGCGTACGCGACGGGGATCCTGGCGATGATGGTCTCCGCCTCGGTGGCGGTCGCGATCTCCGCGGCGCGCGGCCGGCGTCGCGGCGCGGCCACCGGGTTCACCGTGCTCACCCTGGTCCTGTTGTACGCCCTGACCGAGAACGTGATCCGCAAGCCGGACGGCATCGCGATCTCCGGCCTGTTCATCCTGGGCATCGTCGCCGTCTCACTGATCTCCCGGGTGTCCCGCACCACCGAGCTGCGGGCCGAGCGGATCGAGTTCGACGAGGCGGCGCGGCGGTTCGTCGGCGAGTCCGTCGCGCACGACGGCCGGCTGCACCTGATCGCCCACAAGCCGGCGGCCAGCGCGTGGAAGGAGTACACGGTCAAGGAGCGCACGCAGCGCGGGATGAACCCGGTGCCGGGTGCCGCCGACGTGCTCTTCCTGGAGATCGAGGTGGTCGACCCGTCCGGGTTCAGCCAGGTGCTGCGGGTCCGCGGGGTGGAGGTGGGCGGCTTCCGGGTGCTGCGCGCCGAGAGCCCGGCGGCGCCGAACGCGATCGCGGCGATCCTGCTGGCGCTGCGCGACGTCACCGGCGTCCGGCCGCACGCCCACTTCGAGTGGTCCGAGGGCAGGCCGATCGCCCATCTGCTGCGATACCTGATCCTCGGCCGGGGCGACACCCCGCCGGTGGTACGCGAGATCATCCGGCGCAGCGAGCCGGATCCGGCCCGGCGGCCCGGGATCCACGTCGGCGGCTGACCCGCCACGCCGAGGGATCCGACCCGTCCGTACGCGAAAGTGTTGTCTGCTCACTTTCACATACGGTGCCCGTTTCATCCTCGTACGGTGGCGTTCGGTGGTGGACGCGACGTCCGCGACCGCGCGCCCGGTCCGGGCGTGCCCGGCAGGTACGAGGGAGAGGCAGGAAGCGATGTTCACACCTGACGACCGGCCCGCGACGCGACCCCGGCGGCGGTCCCGGTGGCTGGTGGCCGGCGGTCTGGCCGCCGGCAGCCTGGTGGTCGGCGCGGCCGGGCTGGCCGGGGTGGCCGCCGTGGCGGCCGACCGGCCCGCCGCGGACCGGGCGTCCCTGGCGTCGCGCGGCGCCGACGGCGGCCAGGACGACCGGGACGACCGCGAGCGCCCGGATCACGGGCTGGACCGCCGTGACGCGGTCGACGTGCCCTGCGACCCGGCGAAGCTGATCGCGGCGCTGGTGCGCGCCAACGCGGAGGGCGGCGCGCACCTGCGGCTGGCGTCGGAGTGCCACTACGAGCTGACCGACGCCCTGGCCGAGCGCGACGAGTACGACGGCGGCATCCGCGACGCCCGGGAGACGGCGGACAGCGCGGAGAACCCGGGCGACGCCGAGGCACCGCCGCGCGACCCGGCGGCCGACCGGTCCGGCCTGCCGTTCGTCTACCACCCGATCACCATCGACGGCGAGGGCGCCACCATCGCCCGTGCCGCGCACGCCGAGTCCTTCCGGCTCTTCACCGTCCGCGACGGTGGCGAGCTGACCCTGCGCCACCTGACCCTGGCCAACGGGCGGTCCACCGCCGAGGGCGGCAGCCTGTACGTCGTGCACGGCGGCTCGGCGGTCATCGAGCACGTCACCGTGGCGGGCAACACCAGCCTCTCCCCGGACAGCGGCGGGGGCGGCATGTTCAACGACGGCAACATGGTGGTGCGGGACAGCACGTTCGTCGACAACCACGCCACCGGCGCCGCGGGCAAGGGCGGGGGCCTGCTCAACGGCGGTGTGCTGACCCTGGCGTCGTCGACGTTCCGGGACAACAGCGCGGTCGCCTACGGCGGCGGGTTCGGCAACTACCGGGGCGCGGCGCAGGTCGACCACAGCGTCTTCGCCGACAACACCGCCGGGCAGGGCGGTGGGGTGGCCAGCTACTCCGCCCGTACCCGGGTGGCCGACAGCAAGGTGCTCGGCAACACCGCCCAGTCCGGCGGTGGCATCGCCAACTCCGACGCGCTGATCTTCCTCAACGGCATGGAGATCCGCGACAACACGGCCACCGGCAACGGCGGCGGCATCTACACCTTCCAGGGCCTGGTGCCGCTGGACGACAGCGTGGTCGCCGGCAACACCACCGTCGGCGACGGCGGCGGGATCTACGCCGAGAAGTCGAATGTGCTGGTGCGCCGCACCGCGGTGAAGCA
Organism: Micromonospora endolithica; assembly: GCF_003626595.1. Lineage (GTDB taxonomy): Bacteria > Actinomycetota > Actinomycetes > Mycobacteriales > Micromonosporaceae > Micromonospora > Micromonospora endolithica. Next base: position 49,399 of record NZ_RBAK01000013.1, read on the forward strand.
CAACGGCGCGGTCGACCCGCAGTCGCAGGGCGGCGGCATCTTCGCCACCCAGGGACAGCTCTCGCTGTTCTCCAGCGCGGTGGTCGGAAACCGGGCGACGCTCGCGCCGGGCGGTGTCCTCGTCGACAAGGCCCGGGTGAAGGTCGACCGGACCGACATCACCGACAACCAGCCGACCAACTGCGCCGGCAGCACGGTCCCGGTCGCCACCTGCGTCGGCTGACCGACGGCACCGGCACCCCGGCCCGCCCGCGGCGACCTCGACGTCGTCACGGGCGGGCTCGGTGCGTACGCGGTCCGCCGGGATGTGGACGGGCCCGCGCCGGGGTGGGCGCGGGCCGGGCGGCGCAGAGGTCCTATTCGGACGGCTGGGGGAGTTCGCAGTCGACCTTCGGGTTGGCGCCGATGTAGTTCAGCGGCCCGGCCACGATGGTCACCAGGATGGTGCCGGCCTCGGCGCAGTTCTTGTCGTCGCCGCTGTAGTAGCCGCGCTGACCAGCGGCGATGGCACCGATCAACAGCCAGATCACGACCAGGACTCCGAATATCGACGTGCCGCGCATCGTGTGCCTCCAGGGTTGTGGTGGATCGAGGTGCTGCCGGTTGTACCCAATCGGCACTCGCCGCTAACGGTCACGAGGTCCGGCCCCCGGCTGCCGTCCGGCCCACCCCGCAGGGAACGCCGCTATCGGATCCGCGACGAAGCGCGGCGTGGCGCCCCCGGGCGGGCGTAGAACTGTGGGGTACGCGCAGGAGGACTGATGGACGCCCCGACACCGCACCTGTTCCTGGACCGACCCGCGCACGTCGCGACGGCGGCCCACGCGCTGGCCGCGGGCGCGGTGGTCGCCACCGCCTTCGCCAACATGTACGCCCTGGTGAGCAGACCCGACGCCGACACCGTCCGCCGGGTCAACCTGGCCAAGGGACGCCCGGGCGACCAGACCGGCAGCGTCACCACCGTCGCCGGGAGGATCCCCGCGCTGTTCGACTGGTCCCGCGTGCCGCACCGGCTACCGGCGGGCCGGGTGCGGCAGCTGATGGACGCCCTGTTCTGGGCCGGGCCGTTCGGCTTCCGGGGACCGGCCGTCGACCGGCTTCCGGCCCACCTCACCGGCACCGACCGTGGGGTCCGCACCGTCCAGGTGATCGCGCCGGGGCCCGCCTGCCCCGCCAACGGCTTCCTCGCCCGGGCGCTCGACGAGATCGGGCTGGACCACCTGCACATCACCTCGGCGAACTGCTCCCGGCACCGCACCGGCGCGCCGGACGAGCCGGCGCACTGGAAGGCCGCCGGCGTCCTGGCCGACCTCGGTCACCTCGCCGACCTGGTGCTGCTCGCGCACCCGGACGAGGCGGCGGCGCGCAGCGCGTACCCCCGGCACCTGCCGACGTCGGTGACCCTGCTGTCCTTCCACGCCCCGGAGGGCGACCCGGAGGAGCCGCCGGTGCTCACCGTGGACCGGCACGGCTCGCTGCACGTCGACGACGTGCGCCGGGCCGCCGCGCCGCTCGGCCTCCAGGTGCGGCTCGGCCCCACCGCTGGGCAACGTCTGAAGGCCCGGTCCTACGCGACCGCCCTGGTCTGATCGAGGGTAAGGAAGGGCCCCCGCTTTAACGCCTGCGGTAGAGGAAGGGCCCCCGCTTAACACGGGCACGGTGGCGACACGCGGGGTCCGGGCCGGGTGGTCCGGACCCCGCGCCGATCATGCTTCCGCGCCGCCGGGCAGGACGGCGGTGGTCTCCGGGGCGCCGGCGAGCACCTTCGCCTGCTGCGGCCAGGTGGCCAGGCCCGGGGCGGACCGGAGGCCGGCGGCCCGGACCGTCTCGCGCAGCGCGGCCTCGTCCAGGTCGGCGAGTTGCCGGTAGGTGCGGATCCCGGCTGCCTGGAGCGCGGTGGCGATCTTCGGGCCGACGCCCTGGATCCGCCGGAAGTCGTCCGCGTCCTCGACGGATCGCTCCGGGGCGGCGGCCGTCGCCGCCGACGGCACCGGCGCGGCGTCGTCAGCGATCGCGGGCGCCGGCGCGGCGTCCCGATCGCCCGCCGCGTCGGTGGTCGGGCCGGACGAGGGCTCGGCCGCGTCCGTCGTGTCGGTGGTCGGGGCGGTCACGGGTGCCGGCGCGGCGTCCCGGTCGTCGGTCGTGCCGGTGGTCGGGGCGGCCGCCGGGCCGTCCGTCCCGTCGGTGACCCCGCCGGCCGGCGCGAGCGGAGCCGTCGGCACGGGCTCGGTGGTCGACGGTGCGGCGGCGCCGGCCGTGACCGTCGCCGGGGCGTCGTCGGCGGGGCTGGGGTCGGCCGGGGTGGGGTCGGCCGGCTCGATCCGCTCGGCGGCCGGTACCGGACGGGGCGCGACGACCGGGGGGTCCGCCGGGTCGCCGGTGGTGGTGCCGACCGGACCGGTCACCTCGGCGGCGACCGGCAGCACCAGATCGCCGTCCCGGTCGGTGGCCTGCGCGACGGGCAGGGTGTCGCCGCTCGGCGGGGGCGGCACCGGGTCGCCGGTCAGGACCATGTCGGCGGGGTCGACGTCGTCGGCGGTGCCGGACGGCGTGGCGACCCGGTGGTCGCCCGGGGCGGGCTGGTCGGCGACGGCGGTGGAGGGAGCCGGGTCGACCGTGGCGGTCGGGCGGTCCTCGTCGATGGTGGCGGCCGGTGCCGGGGGCGTGACCACGGCGGCGCTGCCGGCCGGGTCACCCTCCACGATGGGCCGGACCGCCCCGGTGGCCGCCGCGTCCCGCCGGGCGCGCAGGACCCAGCCGGCTCCCGCGCCCACGGCGAGCGCCACGATCAGTATCAGCCAGTGCCCGAATGACCACGCCACGGCGGACCTCCCTCTCGGTCGGATCGGAGAACGATTCGAAGAAAACTCGCGCGCAGCTTCGCACACGCCCCCGTCGGCCGACAGCCAGCCTCCGCCCCGGCCGCCGTGGGTGGGACAGGTTCCACCAGGGGTGTTCGGCCTGCCACGCACCGTCGTGCGGACGCGCGCGACGACCCCGGCGCCGGTACGGGCGCCGGGGTCGTGGGTGGACGGTGCTAGTCCTCCTCGCCGCGGTAGGTGTAGAAGTCGTCGACGAACCTGCGGGCCAGCCGCGGCACCCGGCTGGTGACGCCGAAGTATCCGCGTGCGCCGAGCAGGGCGAGCCGCCCCACCACCGGCTTGTACATCCGGTCGTCGCCGTTGGTACCGCTGCGGTTCAGTGAGTCGGCGACCCGGGCGAATCCGTACGGCAGCATGGCGGCCTCGTAGTCGGCCACCGCCTGCACCAGCGTCTTCTCGCCGGCCACCGCGAGCCGGAGCTGACGTTGCAGCAGCGCGGCGTCGCGCAGGGCGGTGTTCGCGCCGACCCCGCGTCCCGGGGTCATCGTGTGGATGGCGTCACCGAGCAGTGTGACGGTGCTGCTCTTCCACGGCGGCACCGGCTCGCTGGTGGCCACCCGGATCGGCAGGGCGCTGCCCGGGTCGGCGCGGGACAGCAGCTCACGCAGGTGGGGATGCCAGGTACGGGTCAGCCGCAGCGCGAGCTGGATCAGTTCCTCGCCGCGCAGCCGCATGACGTCGGCCGGGAATCGGCGCGCGGTGCTCCACACGATGAGGTTGATGTTGTCCCGGGTCGGGTCGTGCGCCCGGCCGGGCCAGGAGTCCAGCAGGGCGGCCCGCGCCGGGTCCACGTCCGGCTTGAGCGTTCCGTCGCGGTCCCAGGGGAACTCCATCACGTGCAACACGCCCATCACCCCGCCGGTGCCGAAGATCAGCGAGATGCCCCGCTCGACCCGTTCGGGCAGCAGCTCGCGGGTGTGCGGGGTGAGCGGGATCCGGGTGGCGATGTTGATGGTGCCGGCGTCCCGGGTGACCGCGTGCGGCAGGTACTGCCGGCGTACCGCCGATCCGGTGCCGTCGGCGGCGACCAGCAGGTCGCCGGTGGAGGTGCTGCCGTCGGCGAAGTGGGCGGTGACGGTGCCGTCGTCGCGCTGGGAGTAATGGGTGAATTCCTGGTCGAAGCGCACCACGTCCTCCATGCCGGTGAGCAGGACCTGGCGCAGCGTCATCCGGGCCACCGAACGTTCGGTGTTCACCGGGTCGCTGTCCGGACGCAGGGTGAACGACGCGGTACGGCCCATCCGTTGGGTGAGGACGTTGAAGTAGCGCGGCGACCGGGCGCAGGTGGCGAGGAAGACGTCGAACAACTCCGGCGGCAGGCACTCCCGCAGCGCCCGACTGCCGGTCGGGCCGATCCCGACCCGGTAGCCGAGCAGGCCCTCCCCCCGGGTGCGGTAGCGCTCGTGCACCGAGACCTCGATGCCGGCCCGGCGCAGTCCGTGCGCCAGGCACAGGCCGCCGGTGCCCGCGCCGATGATGACGACGTGTGGTGGTCGGTCCGTCATCGCGGGCCCCTCAGCGGGCGACGTGGGGCGTCGGCGCGTCGGCCGCGTCCCAGCGGTAGAAGCAACCGGCGATGGCGTCCCGGGGTGAACGCCAGGTCGGCAGGTACGGCGTGGTGTGCGCGGAGAGCCGCTCGTTGACCTGCCGGTACAGCGGGTGGTTGCGCGCGCCGGCCAGCGCGTCCGGGTCGACGTCCCCGGTCTCCATCAGGTGGACGCACAGGTCGTGCAGGCAGTACAGGGAGCGGTGGCGTACGCCGGTGAGGCCGGGGAGTTCGGTGGCGTCGGACTCGGCGAAGATCTGTGCGACGCGACCCTCCGACCCGGGGATGATCCTGCTGACGATCAGTAGACGGCTCATGGGACTCCTCTCGCCGGTGGTCCGTCCGCGACCGGGTCGGACACCACGGGGTGATGTGCCGTCCACGCTGACCGGCGGCCTGTCACGTACCCGTCACGGAGTGCGCCAGCGCGGTGACGCCGGGTCAACGGCTCTGGGGTGGGGCCCGGTGCGGGGCGCCTCGGCGCGTGTCGGTGCCGTCCCGGCTGGCCCGCCGGATCGGCGCCAGGGTGTCGTCGAGCAGCGCGGTCATCGCGGCGGACGGCTCCAGTCGCAGCTCCCGCAGCAGCAGGTCCCGGTAGACGTAGAAGGCGTGCACCGCCTCGAAGGCGTTGCCCTCGGCCAGGTGGATCCGGACCACCAGGCGGTGCGGCGTCTCCCGCAGCGGCTCGGCGGCCATCGCTTCCAGGGCGGCCTCCAGGGCCGCACCGTGCCGGCCCGCCGCGAGGTGCTGGTCGGCGAGTTCCTCCAACATGTGCAGGCGCAGCTGACGCAGCCGTTCCCGCTCGGCCAGGACCCAGTCGTCGTACCAGCCCGGCAGCAGGTCGTGCCGGCCGGCTTCGAGCGCGGCGGCCAGGCCCGGGTCGGTGCCGTCGCGCACCCGCGCGGCGGTGCCGACCAGGACGTCCACGTCGACCGCGACCAGCGGCCCGAGGCGTACGGTGTCGCCGACGGTGCTCACCGGGCAGCAGGGGTCCTGCCGCAGCCGCCACAGCGCGGTACGCAGCGACGACAGGGCCCGTTCCTCCGGCGCCTCCGGCCACAGCAGCCCGGCCAGGTGACTGCGGGTGACGCCGGGTCGCAACCCGATCAGCGCGAGCACCCGTTGCAGGCCGCGCGGTACCACCACCGGGGCGGTGCCGTGCAGCAGCCGGAAGCCGCCCAGCAGGTGCAGCGAGATCGGCGCGCCGTGGCGCGTGCCCGTGGTCGGCATGGACTGATCGACGGCCACGGCGGCACCCCCTGCGGAAGGCTCGGCGGAGACTCCTCGACTGGGTCCCCGGCGCGGCCGCCCGGGACCGCACTGTCGAAAGGGCTTGCCGCGCCCCGGCGTCGGGCACCGCGGCCGCCGGGCTGACCGGGATGAAGATTATCAATCGCGATGACTCTCGGTCAACGAGGTGAGCCGCTGTCGGTGTCGACACGCGAGCCGTGAGAACCGTTCTGAACTGCGAATAGTTTCGCAGGTCACGAGATGCTCCACAGCGGATACACAGCTAGCGTCAACGCAGCGTCACCAAATTGCCGTGGTGTGGGTGGTCCGTTGACGCGTCCGTGACGCCGCCGTCCGCATCGTGTCGACAGTCGTCCGGCTCGGCCGGCGCCGGCGTCATCCACGCCGGGTGCCGTGGGGGGAGGCCCATCCATGGACCGTTCGTTGATCATCGCGAAAGTCGACCCGAGCGCCGAAGCGCGGGTCGCGGAGATCTTCGCGGAGTCCGACGCGACCGAGCTGCCGCACCTGGCCGGGGTGCGCCACCGGTCCCTGTACCGCCTGCACGACCTCTACGTGCACCTGCTGGAGACCGAGCTGCCGGGCGAGGGCGCGGTGGCGGCGGCCCGGCAGCACCCGGAGTTCGACCGGGTCAGCGCGGCGCTGCGCCGGTACGTCTCGCCGTACCTGCCGAGCTGGCGGGAACCGCGCGACGCGATGGCCCGCTGCTTCTACCGCTTCGACGGCACTCCGACCGGACCGCGACGGTGACCGCCACCACGCCCCAGGGGTCGCTGTGGGCCCGCTGCGCGGGCTGTTCCAGCCTGCTGTACCGCAAGCGGCTTCGCCGCAATCTCGACGTCTGTCCCGAGTGCGGGGCGCACACCCGGCTCGACGCGCCCGCCCGGCTGGCCCAGCTGGTCGACCCGGACTCCTTCAGCGCTCTGCCGGACCATCCGGCCGAGGTGGACCCGATCGGGTTCGTCGACGTGCTGCCGTACCCGCACCGGCTCACCGCCGCGCGGGCCGCGACCGGCCTGACCGAGGCGGTGGTGTGCGGCACCGCCGCGATCGGCGGGCACGGCTGCGCGGTGGCGGTGATGGACTTCCGGTTCCTCGGCGGCAGCCTCGGCTGTGCGGTCGGCGAGCTGGTCACCCGTACCGCCGAACGAGCGCTGGCCGACGGCGTCCCACTGGTGCTGGTCACCGCCTCCGGCGGCGCCCGGATGCAGGAGGGCGCCCTCTCACTGATGCAGATGGCGACGGTCAGCCAGGCGGTCGCCGGGCTGCGGGAGGCGGGACTGCTCAGCGTCAGCGTCCTGACCGACCCCACGTACGGCGGCGTGGCGGCGTCCTTCGCCACCAACACCGACGTGGTCCTGGCCGAGAGCGGCGCGCGGATGGGGTTCGCCGGTCCCCGGGTGATCCGCCAGGTCACCGGTCGTGAGCTGCCGGAAGGCTTCCAGACCGCCGAGTTCCTGCTCCGCCACGGCCAGGTCGACATGGTGGTGCCCCGGTACGCCCTGCGGGCCCGGCTGGCAGCCCTGCTCGCCACCGCGCACGGCGGACGCCGACCGGACGCCCGGACCGGCGTACCCGGGCAGCCGCCGCCGGTCGACAGCGCGCGACCGGCGCGGGTGCCGGCCGCGCGGGCCCCGGCGGAGGCCGGAGACGACGCCTGGGCGACGGTACGGCTGGCCCGGCACGCCGGACGACCGACCACCCTGGACTACCTGGAGACCGCCTTCGACGGCTTCGTCGAGCTGCACGGCGACCGGCTCGGCGCCGACTGCCCGGCGGTGGTCGGCGGTTTCGCGCGACTCGACGGTCGGCCGGTGCTGGTGGTCGGGCACCAGAAGGGACACACGACCGGCGAGCTGGTAACCCGCAACTTCGGCATGGCCAGCCCGGCCGGGCACCGCAAGGCGCTGCGACTGATGCGACTGGCCGCACGCCTCGGCCTGCCGGTGGTGACCCTGGTCGACACCCCCGGGGCCGACCCGGGGGTCCGTGCCGAGGAGCAGGGTCAGGCGGCGGCGATCGCGGAGAACATCCTGGCCATGACCGTACTGCCCACCCCGGTGGTCACAGTGGTCACCGGCGAGGGCGGAAGCGGCGGCGCGCTGGCCCTGGCGGTCGCCGACCGGGTGCTGATGCTCCAGCACGCCGTCTACTCGGTGATCAGCCCGGAGGGCTGCGCGGCGATCCTGTGGCCGGACCGTTCGGCGGCTCCGCAGGCGGCTCGCGCACTGCGGCTGACCGCCGGAGACCTGTACCGGCTCGGGATCACCGACGAGGTCGTGCCGGAGCCCGAGCCGGCCGCGCACGCCGATCCGGCGGCGGCGGCCCGCGCGTTGCGGGAGGCGGTCCTGGCGAACCTGCTGCCACTGCTCGACGTACCGCCGGCGACGCTGGTGCGCCGTCGGCGGCAGCGCTTCCGCCGCTTCGGCGCCGCCAATCGGCCAGGTGTCCGGTGAGCGCGAGGAGTGAGCCGGGTTTGCGAGCCCCGCAGTCGCGAACGGAGGGCGGGCCGGTGAGCGCGAGGAGTGAGCCGGGTTTGCGAGCCCCGCAGTCGCGAACGGAGGGCGGGCCGGTGAGCGCGAGGAGTGAGCCGGGTCCGCCTGGCTCCCGCAACGGGTCCGGGCCGGAGGTCGCGGCGGACGACGGGCTGGCCGGGCTGCGCCGGCAGGTCCGACACCTGCTCGCCGAGCTGTCCGGTCCGGTCCGCCGGGTGCGGCTGGCCAGCGGCGACAGCGTACTGGAGGTGGAGTGGGCCGTTCCGTCGGTGCCCGCCGCGCCCGAGCGACCGGCGCCGCCGGCCTCCGTGGCCCACGGCCCGGGCGCGCCGGCGGAGCCGATCGCCGCGCCCCCGGCCGCGCCGGTGCACGCGCTCGCGGTGCGCTCACCCGTCGTCGGCACCTTCTACCGGGCGGCCGAGCCGGGCGCCGCGCCGTTCGTCGCGGTCGGTGACGTGGTCCGGCCCGGGCAGGTCGTCGGGATCGTCGAGGCGATGAAGCTGATGAACGAGGTGACCGCCGACCGGGCCGGCCGGGTCGTCGAGGTACTGGCCGGCGACGGCCAGCCGGTCGAGTACGACCAGCCGCTGCTCGCACTCGACCCGGCCTGAGACGGGGGGCCTGATGTTCGCGAAGGTGCTGATCGCCAACCGGGGAGAGATCGCGCTACGGGTGCTGCGGGCGTGCCGCGAGCTGGGCATCCGTACCGCGGTGGTCTACTCCACCGCGGACGCCGACTCGGCCGCGGTGCGCCTGGCCGACCAGGCCGTCCTGATCGGACCGGCGGCCAGCCGGCGCAGCTATCTGAACGCCGCCGCGATCGTCGAGGCGGCCCGCCTGGTCGGCGCGGAGGCGGTGCACCCCGGGTACGGGTTCCTCTCCGAGGACGCCGACTTCGCCGAGATCTGCGCCGACAACGGCCTGACGTTCATCGGCCCGCCGCCGGAGGTGATGTCGGCGCTGGCCGACAAGTCCTCCGCGCGGGAGCTGATGCGCCGCGCCGGCCTGCCGCTGCCGCCGGGCAGCGTCGCGCCGGTGCCCACCGCCGAGCAGGCGGCGCGGGTCGCCGCCGAGGTCGGCTACCCGGTGATCGTCAAGGCCGCCGCCGGGGGCGGGGGCCGTGGGATGACCGTCGTGCACACCCCGGCGGAGCTACCCCGGGCGTACGCGCGGACGCGGGCCGCCGCGCAGGTCGCCTTCGGCGACGACCGGGTGTACGTCGAGCGTTATCTGACCGATGCCCGGCACGTCGAGGTCCAGGTGCTCTGCGACGGCCACGGCAACGGCGTGCACCTGGGCACCCGGGACTGTTCGGTGCAGCGGCGGCACCAGAAGCTGGTCGAGGAGGCACCGGCGCCCGCCCTGTCGGCCGGCGCGCTGGAGGCGATCTCGGCGTGCGCGCTGCGCGGTGCCCTGGCGGTCGGCTTCACCGGCGCCGGGACGGTGGAGTTCCTGGTCGACGCCGAGGAACGGTTCCACTTCCTGGAGATCAACTGCCGGATCCAGGTGGAGCACCCGGTCACCGAGATGATCACCGGGATCGACCTGGTGCACGAGCAGTTGCACATCGCCGCGGGGGTGCCGCTGCGCTGGCGGCAGGAGGAGATCGTCCCGCACGGGGTGGCCATCGAGTGCCGGGTCAACGTCGAGGACCCGGACCGGGACTTCGCGCCCACGCCGGGCCGGCTGGAGCGGTTCCTGCCACCGGGGGGCCCGTTCACCCGCGTCGACACCCACGGCCGTCCCGGCTACCTGATCGGGCCGCACTACGACTCGTTGCTGGCCAAGGTGGCCGTCTGGGCGCCGGACCGGGAACTGGCGCTCAACCGGCTGGAACGGGCGCTCGAGGAGTTCGACATCGCCGGCCCCGGCATCCGCACCACCATCCCGTTCGTCCGCCGGGTGCTCGACGACGCCGGCTTCCGCAAGGGCCGCTACACGACCGGCCTGGTCGAGCGGCTGCTCGCCGTCCCGACCGACCCACCGCACAGGAGGACCCGATGACCGTCACCCACGGCCGACCACTGACCACCGAGATCACCGACATCCTGGTGACGCACTGCGGTCTCGACCCCGACGCCGCCGCCCGGGCGCCGGCGGCGTCGCTGGAGGAACTCGGCATGGACTCGCTGGCCCTGCTCGAACTGTCCGCCGTGGTGTCCGACCGCTGGCAGGTGCAGATACCCGAGGAGACCGCGCAGCTCAGCATCGCCGGTGTCGCGGACCTGGTCGCCCGCCGCGCCGACCCGCCCGGGCACACCGAGAACAGCGTCCTGATCGCCGCACCGCTGCCGCTGGTGTGGGCGGTCACCAACGACGTCGCCGGGTGGCCCGAGCTGTTCACCGAGTACGCCCGCGCGGAGATCCTGCACCGCGACGGGAACACCGTCCGGTTCCGGCTGACCATGCACCCGGACGAGAACGGCGTCGCCTGGAGCTGGGTCAGCGAGCGGACCGTCGACCCGACCAGCCACGAGGTCCACGCCCGGCGGGTGGAGACCGGCCCGTTCGAGTACATGCGGATCCACTGGCGCTACACCACCGAGCCCGGCGGCACCCGGATGACCTGGGTGCAGGACTTCGCGATGAAGCCGACCGCGCCGATCGACAACGCCGGCATGACCGACCGGATCAACACCAACAGCGCGGTACAGCTCGCGGTGATCCGGGAGAAGATCGAGCGGCTGGCCCGCGAGGGCGGTGCCGGCGATGAGTGAGCGGGCCACGGACGCGGCACGCCGCCCGGTCGCCGCCACCGACGTACCGGCGGACCGCCGGCGCGGTGGCGAACTGCGGGTGCTGCTCGGCCCGCGCACCGTCGGCAGCACCTCCGGCTTCCTGGGCGTGGCCACCCTGCGTCCGGGCGAGCGCATCGCCGAGCACTACCACCCGTACAGCGAGGAGTTCCTGTACGTGGCGCGCGGGGCCATCACCGTCGACCTCGACGACGTGCCGGTGTCGCTGGCCGCGGGCGAGGCGCTCTTCGTCCCGGTGAACGTCCGGCACCGGCTGCGCAACACCGGCGCCGAACCGGCCGAGGTGGTCTTCCACCTCGGACCCCTGGCCCCCCGGCCGGAGCTGGGGCACGTCGACACGGAACTCGTCGAGCAGCGGGGCGGGTCATGAGGGAGCGCCGCACGGTGGTGACCGGGATCGGGGTGGTCGCCCCGGGCGGCGTCAGCCGGGACCGGTTCTGGAAGGCGATCACCGAGGGGCGCACCGCGACCCGTCGGATCACCTTCTTCGACCCCACGCCGTTCCGCTCGCAGATCGCCGCCGAGTGCGACTTCGACCCGGTCGCCGCCGGCCTCACCGACGCCGAGTGCCGCCGCGCCGACCGGTACGTCCAGTTCGCGCTGGCGTGCGCCGCCGAGGCGGTCGCCGACGCCGGGCTGGACCTCACCGACGCCCAGCGCGAGCGCACCGGGGTGGTGCTCGGCACCGCGGTCGGCGGCACCATGGCTCTGGAGCAGGAGTACGTCACGGTGAGCGACGCCGGCCGGCACTGGCTGGTCGACGCGACGCTCGGCGGCCGCTTCCTGTACCAGGCGCTGGTGCCGAGCAGCCTCGCCGCCGACGTGGCCTGCCGGCACCGGCTGCACGGCCCGGCCCAGGTCGTCTCCACGGGCTGCACGTCCGGCATCGACGCCATCGGGTACGCCCACCAGCTCATCGCCGACGACGAGGCGGACGTGGTACTGGCCGGTGCCGCCGACTCCCCGATCTCCCCGGTCACCGTCGCGTCCTTCGACGCGATCAAGGCGACCAGCCCGGACAACGACGATCCGGCGCACGCGTCGCGGCCGTTCGACGCCGACCGGCGGGGATTCGTGCTCGCCGAGGGAGCGGCGGTGCTGGTGCTGGAGGAGGCCGGGCACGCCCGCCGGCGCGGGGCGCACGTCTACTGCGAGGTGGCCGGGTACGCCAGCCGCAGCAACGGCTACCACATGACCGGTCTGCGTCCGGACGGGCTGGAGATGGGGCTGGCGGTCAGCGCCGCGTTGAAGCAGGGCGGGATCGCGCCGGACCAGGTCTCCTACATCAGCGCCCACGGCTCCGGGACCCGGCAGAACGACCGGCACGAGACGGCCGCGTTCAAGCGCGCCCTGGGCCAGGCCGCGTACCGGGTGCCGGTCAGCTCGATCAAGTCGATGGTCGGGCACTCGCTCGGCGCCATCGGCTCCATCGAGATGGCCGCCTGTGCCCTGGCCATCGAGTTCGGGGTGGTGCCGCCGACCGCCAACTGGACCACCCGGGACCCGGAGTGCGACCTGGACTACGTGCCGAACGAGGCCCGCGAGCTGCCGGTGGACGTGGCGCTGTCGGTGGGCAGCGGCTTCGGCGGTTTCCAGTCGGCGATGGTCTTCCGCCGGACGTCGGGGGCGGTGGCGGCGTGACCGCCGGTGGCGATGGTGGCGGCGTGTCCGCCCGGGCCGTGGTCACCGGGATCGGCGTGGTCGCGCCGAGCGGGATCGGCGCCGACGCGCACTGGCGGACGGTGCTCGCCGGCACCCGTCGCACCGGTCCGTTGACCCTGTTCGACCCGTCCGGCTATCCCACCCGCCACGGCGGCGAGGTGCCCGGCTTCGACGCCGCCGGGTACGCCGACAACCGCCGGCTGGTGCAGACCGACCGGTGGACACACCTGGGTTTCGCCGCCACCCGGCTGGCCCTGGCCGACGCCGGCCTGCCCGAGCGCGCCCCCGACCCGTACGGCTACGCGGTCGCCCTGGCCAGCTCGTCCGGCGGCAACCTGTTCGGGCAGCGGGAGCTGCAACGGCTGTGGGGTGGATCGTCGCGCACCGTCGGGGCGTACCAGTCGATCGCCTGGTTCTACGCGGCCAGCGTCGGCCAGCTCTCCATCCACCACCAGTTCAAGGGGCCGTGCGGCGTGCTGGTCGCCGAGGCCGCCGGTGGCCTGGACAGCCTTGCCCACGCCGCCCGCGCGATCCGCAGGGGCACCCCGGTGGTGATCGCCGGGGCGACCGAGTGCCCGCTGAGTCCGTACGCGTTGGCCTGCCAGCTTCGCTCCGGGATGCTCAGCGACGTCGCGGACCCGGAGCGGGCGTACCGGCCGTTCGACGCCGCCGCCAGCGGCTACCTGCCGGCGGAGGGTGGGGCGGTCTTCGTGGTGGAGGAGCTGGCGCACGCGCTGGCCCGCGGTGCCCGTGTCTACGGCGAGGTGGCCGGCTGGGGATCCACCCACGACGCCGTCCACACCGGACCGGACACCGCCGGTGACCCGGTGCAGTACGCCCGGGCCATGCGGCTGGCCCTGGACCGGGCCGGCGTGCCCGCCGAGGCGGTCGACGTGGTGCTGCCCGACGCGCTGGGCGTGGCCCGCTACGACCGCAGTGAGGCGGTGGCGCTGCGCGCCGTGTTCGGCGACCGGTCGCCGCCGGTGACCACCCAGAAGCCGCTGACCGGCCGGGCGCACCAGGGTGGGTCGGCGCTGGACGTGGCGACCGCGCTGCTCGCCTTCGCGCACGACACGCTGCCGGCCTCGGCCGGCCCGGACGAGGTCGCCGACGGCTGCGAGCTGGACTTCCTGCGCGGGCACCGGCGGCCCCGCACCCGGGTCGCGCTGGTCGGCGCCCGGGGCTTCGACGGTTTCAACAGTGCGCTGGTCCTGCGCGGGGCGGCGCCGGTGAGGGGAGTGCACGGATGAGCGAGCAGCGGGCCCGGGTGGTCTTCCTGGTGCGGGTGCCCGAGGAGCGGACGGCGGCGTTCCTGGCCGCGTACGAGGCGGTGCGACACCTGGTCGCCGACGGGGTCCCGGGTCATCTGGTGGACCAGGTGTGCCGCTCGGCGACCGACCCGGAACAGTGGCTGATCACCAGCGAGTGGGCGCGGCTGGCCGACTTCGAGGCGTGGGAGCGCAGCCCGGAGCACCGGGACCTGGTCCGGCCGATGCGGGAGTGCTTCACCGACGCACGGTCGCTGCGGTTCCACATCCACGCCCAGACCCCGGCGCTGACCACCGCCTGAGCTGCTTCCCGGCGGGCCGGGGGCGTCGGTGCGGTGCCGGCCCACCCGGCTGCCGGCGCTTCCCGGGGTGGCGGCGCTTCCCGGGATGGCGCCGCTTCCGGGGTGGCGGCGCTTCCCGGTGGCGGTGGTCGGGCGCGGCATCGTGACGTTGGCCCTTTCGGGCTGATGTCGTGGATGGATCAGCGGTGGTGTCGTAGACGGCTCAGCTCGACAGCGTCACGCCGGCGTGGTTCCGGTCAGCGCCACCCGCGCCCGCGACCCGCCTCCGTGACCGCGACCCGGGCCCGTGATCGCGATCCGGGCCCGCGTTTCGCGTCCAGGCCCGGGTTTCGCGCCCGCGAGCCGCGTCCGTGGCCCGGCCCGGCCCGGCCCGTGACCGTGGCCCGGCCCGTGACCGCGACCCGGGCCCGCGTTTCGCGTCGTGACCGCGACTCGCGCCCCGGCCCGTGCGCCCGCGCCGTCCTTTCGCGAGCGCGAGCGCGGTCGCGCTCGCGGACCTCCACGCCTCGCGTCCGGCACGCTGGCGGCGCCAGTGTGGTCGGACGCCAAGGCCGGCGTGCCCGAGGCCACCGAGCCGTACCGGACCACGCGGTCGGACCACGCGCTCGGACCGAACGGCCGGGTGGGCTGGGCCGGTCGGCGTCCGAGCCGCGCCGGACGTACGAAGGGGTATCCGGCGGTGCCGCGAAGCCGGTGTACGCGCCCGATACTGCCCGCCTGATCGAGCCTCGGCAATACGGCCGGCCGCCATTTCTGATCTAGCCATTTGCACCTAGCAATGGATCTGAGGGCTGTCGTAGGGTTCCCCGCAGCAACCCGAGAAAATTTCTTATGGGCGGATTCGCCCTCTTTCGTGCTGGGCGGTGAACAGTAGTGGTCAGGCCCCCGTCGACCGACGATCCTACGGCGACAGACCCGGGATGGGTTGACGAAGTGCTGTTCGCCGGGCGATCGAGCGACGTATGCCTCAGCTTGCCCGACCCGGTGGACCGGGCCACCCTGCGTCGGCTGGTGACCGCCGCGCAGGAGCGGCTGACCGCCGCCGGACTCCGCTCCGGAGGTGCCGTCGCGCTGCGCCTGCCGCCGTCCCTGGCGTACGTGGTGAACCTCCTGGCGACCTGGCGGGCCGGGGGGCAGGCGATCCTGCTCGACCACCGGCTCACCGACCACGAGGTGGACCGGGCCCTGGAACGCCTCACCCCGCAGGTGGTCGTCGCACCGGTCCGTACCGGTGGCGGTGCGTTGCGTGTGTTCGTCGACGTCACCGAGGGTGTCACCCCGTACGCCGACCGTCCGGCGGTCAGCGGGCACGCCGTCATCCAGCTCAGCTCCGGCTCGACCGGCCCGTCCAAGGTGATCGGCCGGACGGCGGCCGACCTGGTCGCCGAGGTGCACCGCTACACCCGCATCGACGGGGTGGCCCTGCCCGGCGAGCGGATCGTGCTGCTGCCCTCGATGGTGCACGTGCTGGGCCTGGTCGGCGGCCTGCTCTACGGCCTGCACGCCGGTGTCGAACTCGTCCCGCCCCAGCGGCTCAGCGGCGACGCCGTCCTGGCCGCCATCGCCGCCGCCGACAGCCCGGCCACCGTCCTCGGCGTGCCGTTCCACATCGGACTGGTCACCGCCACCCGCCCGGACGGCCCGCTGCCACAGTTCCGGCGGATGACCACCGGCGGCGAGCTGGTCCCGGCCGCCGTCGCCCGGGCCTTCACCGACCGGTTCGGGGTGCCGCTGGGCAACATGTACGGGATGACCGAGGTCGGCGTCATCGGCACCGACCTGCACGGCCGGCACCGCCCGTCGATCACGCCCGCCCCCGGCATCGAGGTGCGCGAGGTCGGCGGCGAGCTGCACGTCAGCTGCCCGGCCTCGCCGTACGTGGGGCTGACCGACCCGACCCGGTGGTCCGCCGGCTGGCTGCACACCCGCGACGCCGGCACCGTCGACCCGGACACCGGCCTGGTGACGGTACGCGGACGGCTCGACTCGCAGGTCTCGGTGGGTGGCATGAAGGTCGATCTCACCGAGGTCGAGACCACCGTCGCCGAACTGACCGGCGTCGCCGCCGCCGTCGTGGTCTGGGACAACGGCATCACCGCGTACGTGCAGCCGGACGGCCCGCTGTCCGAGGAGGCGCTGGACACGCTGCTCGCCGAGCGGCTGGCCGGCTACAAGCGACCGCGCACCCTGCACCTGCTCGATCAGCTGCCCCGGACGACCACCGGGAAACTGGTCCGTTCCGTCGACGCGCTGCGGACGGCGGCCACGCCGTGACCGGACCCCTGCACCACCTCGACGACGACGTCGACCCCGCCCTCCGCACCGACCACCGCGACCGCGAGCACCAGGGGCCCGTCCACCCGGGGATGTCCCACCCGGACGGCCGGCAGGCCGGGCACCGGCCGCAGCACCCCGTCGTCGGGCTCCGGCATCGGCCGACGCAGTCCGCCGGCGCGCAGACCCACGCCGAGCGCCTTGCCGACGGCCTCCTTCGCGGTCCACAACCGCAGGAACCCCGACTCCCGGTCGCCGGCCGGCCGGCCGGCCAGGTGGGCCGCCTCGTCCGGGGCGTACCAACGCCGCGCCAGGGCCACGGCCGGCAGTGGGCGTACCCGCTCCACGTCGACGCCGACCGGCCCGCGCGGACGGGCGGCGACCACCACGATCCCGGCGGTACGACTGACGCTGACCGGCAGCGCGACCGGCCCGACGGGTCGCTCACCGCCGGGCGGATCGGCGACCCGGACCACCGGGGCGCCACCGGGCCGGTGCCCCACCACGACCCGCTCGGCTGGGGCGCCGAGCAGAGCGACACCCACCCGCCGCAGCAGCGGCCCGACCGGAACCGGCCGACCGCCGGCGTCCCGGCCGACCCACACGTACACGGTGTCCCGACCGGGCACCGGTAGCTGGCTCACGGAAAGAGGTTAACCATGAGAGCCGAGGTCCGCGCCTTCGTCATCGAGCAGCTCGCCGACATGAACTACGACGTGGAGGACATCGACGACGACACCACCCTCGGACCCTCCGGGGTGGACCTGGAGTCCCTCGCCCTGGCCGACCTCTCGGTGCGGGTGGAGGACCGGTACGGCCTGACCTTCGCCGACGACGAGTCGGAGAAGCTGGCCCTGATGACGGTCGGCGAGTTCACCACGATGGTGGCCGACCGGGTCGCCGGGGCGACGAGCGACCCCTCCTGATGGCCGGTCAGCCCGACCTGGGGCGAGCTGACCTGGTGACCATGCTCGCCGAACTGCACGCGCGACCCGCCGCCGAGGTGCCCGACCGGATCGGCTCGATGGAGCTGGCCTGGCTGGTGCACCTGGTGGAGCAGCGCTACGACCGGCAGCTCGACCTCACCGACGACCAGCTCGCCGGCATCCGTACCGTCGACGACGCCCTGGTGGTCTTCCGGACCTCCCTGACCGCTCCCGCAGATGGCTGAGCGGGGGGCCGTCCAGCTCACCGGTGTGCACGCGATCAGCGCCCTCGGCAGGGGAGCCGAGGCGCAGCTCGCCGGTGTGCTCGCCGCGACGCCGGCCTTCGCGCCGGTGGGCCGCTTCGACACCGGCCCGCGCCGGGTCGACGCCGCCGCGACGCTGCCCGACGTCGGCCGGCTGCCCGACGAACTGGCCGAGGCGGTCGAGGTCGCCTGCGCCGACGCCGGCCTGAACGCCGCCGGGCGGGCCGGCGCCGCGCTGCTGCTGGCGGTGCACGGCGGTGTCGGGGTGCCGGAGCTGGCCACCGGGCTGGCGCGGCGCACCGGACTGGGCGGGGGCACCCGTGCGTACACCACCGCCTGTGTGTCGGCGACCAGCGCGGTCGCCGCCGGCGCGGCGCTGCTCGCCCGCGGCGACCGCGACGCCGTGGTGGTCGCCGCCGGCTACCTGGTGGAGCCCGACCAGTACGCGCTCTTCGACACCGGTCGCGCGCTGGCCACCGACGGCGCGGTCCGCCCGTTCAGCGCCGGGCGCACCGGTCTGCTGCTCGGTGACGGCGTGGCGGCGGTGGTGCTGCAACGGGCCCGCTCGGCCCGCGACCCGGTGGCCGACCTGCTCGGTTGGGGCCGGACCGGCGACGCGTTCCACCCCTGCCAGCCGGAACCGTCCGGCCGGGGCCTGGCCCGCGCGGCCCGCGCCGCCCTGGACCGGGCCGGGCTGCCGCCGGAGGCGGTCGGGTACGTCAACGCCAACGCCACCGGCACCGCCGGCAGCGACGCGTCCGAGGCGGCCGCGCTGGGCGCCGTGTTCGGTGCCGCCGGCGTGCCGGTCAGCTCCACCAAGGCGGTGCACGGGCACGCCCTGGAGGCGTCCGGGCTGCTCGAACTGGTGGTCACCGTGCAGGTGCTGAGGCACGGCAAGCTGCCGGTCAACGCCGGATGGCGCGGGCCCGACCCGCACTGCCCGGTGGACGTCATCCTCGACGCGCCGCGCCCCGCCGCGACCCGGTACGCGCTGACCCTGAACGCCGCCTTCGGCGGGGCGAACACCGCCCTGCTGGTCGGTGCGGCGTGAGCGGCGGGCCGCCGGTGCGCGCGGAGGCGTCCTGGCCGGAACCCGGTGACGGCGCGCCGCCGCCGGTGCCCGGGTTCGTGCACTCGGACTTCAGCCCGCTGGTCGCGGCCGTGGCCGAGCGGTGCCTGAGCCGGGCGTACGGGCAGCGGCCCGCGCCGGACGGCGGGCGGACCGCGGTCGTGCTGGTCACCGCCGACGGTGACCGGGACAGCGCGGCGCACGTGCGCCGCACGGTGGCCGCCGGCGGGCGACCCGGACCGCTGTTCTTCTTCCAGTCGGTACCCAACAGCGTGGCCGGGCACGTGGCCGCCCGCTGGGGACTGGGCGGGCCGGTGGTCTGCCTCGCGCCGACCGGCGACCCACGACGCGACGGGGCGGCCGAGGCCGACCTGCTGCTGCACGACGGCGACGCCGACGCGGTGTTGCTGGTTCTGATCGAACAGGCGCCCGACGACGGTGGCGCGCGGGACCGGGCCCGAGCCGTCGCGGTGCTGCTGGGGGGAGGAGACAGACCATGAGGACCAGGGGACTGCGCGGCGCACTCGCCGCCGACGACCTGATCGGCGCCGGCAACGTCCTGGCCCGGGTGCTGGCCCACGGGGCCGACCCGGACGCACCCGGACTCACCTTCGACACCGCCGTCGACGGGCACCCCGCCGACCACCCGCTCACCCTCGGCCAGCTCGACGAGCGGGTCGCCGCCCGGGTCGCGTGGCTGCACGAACGCGGGGTGCAGCCACGCGACCCGGTGGCGGTGTGGGCGACCGCCGCCGCCGACATGGTGCTGAGCTTCCTCGCGCTGACCCGGCTGGGCGCGATCCCGGCGCTGATGAACGGCAAGCTGCGCCCGGAGATCGCTGCCGAGTACATCCGCCGCCTGCGTGGCGTGGGCGTGCTCGCCGACGACGCGCACACCGCCCTGCTCGCCGGGCACGACCTCGGCGTACCGGTGCTCGGCACGCCCGCCGAGGCGGGCTCCGGCGACCCGGCCGGGGCTCCCGCGCACTACCGGCACCACCCGGACGACCCGATCGTCATCACCCACACCTCCGGCACCACCGGCGTGCCCAAGGCGGTGCTGCACTCGCACGCCAGCCTCTTCGCCGCGACCCGGCACCTGCTGTCCATGCCGCAGGCGCAGGGCACCACCCGGATCCTCAACGCGCTGCCCGCCCCGCACACCGCCACCGTGCTGATGGTCAACCAGGCGCTGGGCAACTCGGCGGAGATGTTCCTCCTGTCCGACCAGGGCGGGGAGCAGGTGCTGGACGCGATCCAGCGGTGGCGGCCCGACGGGGTGTTCGGTTTCTCCGTCACCTGGGCGGAACTGGCCCGGTTCGACCTGTCCGCGTACGACCTGGACTCGGTGCGCCTGTGGTTCAACACCGGCGACAGCTCGCACGAGCCGCACATCCGGCGCCTGGTCGCGGTCGGTTCCCGGGACGTGGTGACCCGCCAGGGCATCACCCGGGTACCCGGGTCGGTGTTCATCGACGGGCTCGGCTCCAGCGAGATGGGCCACTCGATGTTCCACGTCACGCACACCCGGGACACCGACCGGTACGACCGCTGCATCGGCCGCCCGTACCGGTTCACCTCGGTGGCCGTGCTCGACGCGCACGGCGACCCGGTGCCGGCCGGCGAGGTGGGGTGGCTGGGCATCGACTCGCCGTCGCTGTTCCGGGGCTACTGGAACGACTCGGTGACCACCTACCGGTTCCGTCAGCGCGGCTGGTACCTCACCGGGGACCTGGTGTACGCCGACGACGAGGGCCGGTATTACCACATGGACCGGGCGGTGGACGCGGTCGACGCCGGGGACGGGAAGCGCTTCTACACCGCGCTGTCCGAGGAACGGGTGCTGGCCGCCTGCCCGGACGTCACCGACTGCACGGTGGTGATACTGCGCGAGGGCGACGCGGTGGTCACCGACGTGCTGCTGGAACTGGCGGCCGGCGCGGACGAGGCCGAGGACCGCACCGAGCGGGTGCGTGCCGCGCTCGGCGCCGACGTCGGCGCGACCCTGCGCCGGGTGGTGCCGGTGCGCTCGGACGACATCCCGGTCACCGTGACCGGCAAGGTCCGCAAGGTCGTGCTGCGCGAGCGCTATCTCAGCGAGACGCCGTCATGACCGCGGTGATCACCGGGATGGGGCTGTTCACCCCGGCCGGTCGGGGCGTCGACGCCACGTTCGACGCGCTGTGCGCCGGCAAGTCCGGGCTGGCCCGCCCGCCGGAGGACCACCCGGCCGCCGGTTCGCTGGAGGTCGCCGGGGTGCTGCCGGACGTCGACCCGCGTACGGTCGCCTCCGGCCCGGAGGCCAAGGTGCTGGACCGGATCGTCGTGCTCGCCCTGCACACCGCGGCCGACGCCCTCGCCGACGCCGGCATCGAGGTGGGCCGCGACGTCGACCCGGAGCGGATCGCGGTGGTCGTCGGCGGGGTGGGCGGTATGGCCACCCTGGAACGGCAGGTGCTGGCCCGGGCCGAACGCGGCCGGGCGGCGGTCAACCCGTACCTGCTCACCGGGATCCTGCCGAACATGCCGTCGGCGCGGATCGCCATCCGGTTCGGCATCCGTGGCTACAGCTCCTCGGTCGGCACGGCCTGCGCCTCCGGCGCGCAGGCGGTCGCCGACTCCGTCCGGCTGATCCGGGCCGGCGAGGCCGACGTGGTGCTGTGCGGGGCGAGCGAGGCACCGCTGTTCCCGACCTTCGCCGACACGTTCGGCAACGCCCGGGCCCTCGCCCGTGGCTGGGACGACCCCACCGCGGCGAGCCGGCCGTTCGACCGGCGCCGCAACGGGTTCGTGCTCGCCGAGGGCGCGGCGCTGCTGGTCCTGGAACGCGCCGAGCACGCGGCGGCCCGGGGCGCGACCGGGTACGCCGAGGTCGCCGGGTACGGGGTGACCACCGACGCGTACCACCCGACGGCCCCGCGCCCGGACGGCGCCGGCGCGGCCGGTGCCATGCGCCGCGCCCTCGCCGCCGGTGGGGTGCCCGCCGCCCGGGTCGGCTACGTCAACGCGCACGGCACCGGCACCAAGCTCGGTGACATCGCCGAGACCACCGCGCTGGGCGACGTCTTCGGCGTCGGCGGGGTGCCGGTCAGCTCCACCAAGGCGCTCACCGGCCACCTGCTCGGCGCGTCCGGGGTGCTGGAGGCGGCGGTGACCGCGCTGGCGCTGGGCCGGGGGCTGCTGCCGCCGACGTACAACCTGGACGAGGTGGACCCGGCGTGTCCGGCGGACCACATCCGCGCCGAGCCGCGGCCGACCGACGCGGCGTACGCGCTCACCAACTCCTTCGGGTTCGGCGGCCAGAACGTGAGCCTGCTGCTCGCGCGGGCCGCCCGAGCCCGCGGGTGACGACACCACCGGCAACGACGACCACGGGGGGAACTGTGGGAAGGGCTGGGACATTGGACATCCGTGGGATAGACCACATCGAACTCTACGTGGGGGACGCCCGGCAGGCCGCCTTCTACTTCTGCCGGGCGGTCGGCTTCGGACTGCTCGGGCAGGGCGGACCGGAGACCGGGCTGGCCGGGCAGCGGTCGCTGCTGCTGGGACAGGCCGACATCCGGATGGTGCTGACCTCCGGGCTCAGCGCCGATCACCCGGCGTCGCGCTACGTGCAACGGCACGGCGACGGCATCGCCGTGGTGGCCCTGGAGGTCGACGACGTCGCCGGGGCGTACGCGCGGCTGTGCGACCGGGGGGCGGTCGGGCTGACGCCGCCGACCACCTTCACCGGCGCGGACGCCGAGGTGGTCACCGCCGAGGTGGGGGGCTTCGGCGACGTGGTGCACCGGCTGGTGCAGCGGCGCGGCGACCGGCGCGACTTCCTGCCCGGCGTGATCGAGGCGGTCCCCGCCGACGGTGACGCCGACGGGGTGCTCGCCGAGATCGACCACCTGGCGGTCTGCGTGCCGCCGGGGCAACTGGCGGCCACGGTCCGGCAGTACCGGGAGGTGTTCGGCTTCGCCGAGATCTTCACCGAACGGATCGAGGTCGACGGGCAGGCGATGAACTCGACCGTCGTGCAGAGCCCGTCGGAGCGGGTGACCCTGGTGCTGCTGGAGCCGGATGCCACCGGCCGGGCGGGGCAGATCGACGCGTTCCTCGACCAGCACGCGGGGGCCGGGGTGCAGCACCTGGGCCTGCGTACCGACGACATCGTGACCGCGGTGGAGACGCTCGGCCGGCGCGGGGTGCGCTTCGCCGGCACCCCGGGCAGCTACTACGACGCGCTGGAGGACCGGGTCGGTCGGGTGGACGGGCAGGTGGAGCGGCTGCGTGACCTCGGGGTCCTGGTCGACCGGGACCACGGCGGGCAACTGCTGCAGATCTTCACCGAGTCGATGCACGTGCGC
Organism: Micromonospora endolithica; assembly: GCF_003626595.1. Lineage (GTDB taxonomy): Bacteria > Actinomycetota > Actinomycetes > Mycobacteriales > Micromonosporaceae > Micromonospora > Micromonospora endolithica. The sequence goes on from NZ_RBAK01000013.1 coordinate 72,448, forward strand.
CGGACGCTGTTCCTGGAGCTGATCGAACGCCGTGGGGCGCGGACCTTCGGCAGCGGCAACATCAAGGCGCTGTACGAGGCCAAGGAACGGGAGCTGGCCGCCGCCGCGGCGGTGCCGCAGGGGGTGCCGGCATGACCACGACGGAGTTCTCGCCGACCCTGACCGCCGCGGAGGAGGCGCTGCTGCCCACCGACGCCGACGTGGCGTTCTACGCCGAGCACGGCTGGTACCTGTCGGAGAAGCTGCTCACCGACGACGAGGTGGACGCGCTGGCCGCCGCGGCCGAGCGCTACTACGCCGGCGAGCGGGCCCGCCGGCTGCCGGTACGCCCGCCGAAGCTGGCCTACTGGGAGCCGGAGAAGGGCGACGTGCAGCGGCACAACGACTACGTGCACCACGAGCACGACGGGCTGGCGGCGATCCTGCGCAAGCCGCTGATCGGCGCGGTCGCCGCCCGGCTGGCGAAAGCCACCGAGATCCGGATCTTCCAGTCCACGCTGATCCGCAAGCCGCCGATCTCCGGCGAGCCGTCGAACATCGTGCCCTGGCACTTCGACAAGCACTACTGGGCGTCGTCGTCGTCGGAGGACATGCTCACCGCGTTCATCCCGTTCCACGACTGCGGGGAGGAGATGGGCACGATCACCATGGTCGACGGCTCGCACCGGTGGAGGGAGATCGGCGCGGACGACACCGTGGTGCGGCACTTCGCCGAGCGGGACCGCGACCAGCTGGAGGAGATGCTGGCCGAGAACGCCGCGTACAACGGTGCGTCGATCCGCAAGGTGCCGATGGTCATCCCCAAGGGACACATGAGCTTCCACCACTGCCGCACCTACCACGGCAGCGGCGCGAACGTCAGCGGCCGACCCCGCAACGCGATCTCGCTGCACCTTCAGGACGGCGACAACGCCTGGCGGGAGTACCCGCTCTCCGACGGCACCGTCGCCGCGTACAACCACGACGTGCTGGTCCGCCGCACCCACGACGGGCGGCCGGACTACGCGGACCCCGAATACTGCCCGGTCATCTGGCGCGACCGCGCCCAGCAGGGAGGCTGACATGTCACGGTACGACTGGGGTAAGACCCACCCGGGGATCGAGCGGCTGGAGAAGGCGGTGACCGACCGCCGGGACGTGGTGGTGCGGCACCCGCTCTACGCCAACCTGGACACGCACGAGGCGCTGGTCACGTTCATGGAGCACCACGTCTTCGCGGTCTGGGACTTCATGTCCCTGCTGAAGTCGTTGCAGCGGCAGCTCACCTGCGTCACCGTGCCGTGGATCCCGACCGGACCGACCGGCAGCCGGCGGCTCATCAACGACATCGTGATGGTCGAGGAGAGCGACGAGCTGGGCGAGGGCTACATCAGCCACTTCGAGCTGTACGTGCAGGGCATGACCGAGGCCGGCGCGGACACCACGGCGGTGGAGAAGCTGATCGACCTGCTGCGCGCCGGCCGGCCGGTCACCGACGCGCTGACCGAGGCCGGTGTGCCCGGACCGTCGGCGGCGTTCGCCGCGACCACCTGGCGGATCATCGAGACCACCCCGGTGCACTGCCAGGCCGCCGCGTTCGCGTTCGGCCGGGAGGACCTGATCCCGGACATGTTCACCCAGGTCGTCGCCGTCAACGAGCGCAGCCAGAAGCTGCACAAGTTCGTCGACTACCTGGAGCGGCACATCGAGGTCGACGGCGAGCAGCACACCCCGATGGCGATGCAGATGCTCGCCGACCTCTGCGGCGACGACGACGCCAAGTGGCAGGAGTGCGCGGACACCGTCAACACCGCGCTCGCCGCCCGGGCGAAGCTCTGGGACGACATCCTGGCCGCGATCAAGGGTCGCGGGTGACCGACCCCGAGGAGGTCCGGCTCTACCGGACGGTCCGGCTGATCCGCCGCTTCGAGGAGCGCGCGATCGGCCTGGTCCGTTCCGGGCACATCGTCGGCGGCATCCACCCGTACCTCGGTCAGGAGGGGATCGCCGCCGGCGTGTGCGCCGCGTTGCGCGCCGACGACGTGGTGGCCGGCACCCACCGTGGGCACGGGCACGTGCTCGCCAAGGGTGCCGACCCGGCCCGGATGCTCGCCGAGCTGTGCGGCCGGGAGAACGGGCTGAACCGGGGCCGGGGCGGGTCGATGCACGCCGCCGACTTCGGCGTCGGCGTGCTCGGCGCGAACGCCATCGTCGGCGCCTCCGGGGCGATCATGACCGGTGCGGTGTGGGCGGCCCGCCGCCGCGGCGGCGACGTCGTCGGGGTGAGCTTCTTCGGCGACGGCGCGGTCAACGAGGGCATGCTGCTGGAGGCGTTCAACCTGGCCGCGCTGTGGCGGGTGCCGGTGCTGTTCGTCTGCGAGAACAACGGCTACGCCACCACCATGCCGGTCGACGGCGCGGTGGCCGGCACCATCACCGGCCGGGCCGAGGCGTTCGGCATGCCGGCGTCCGTCGTGGACGGCCAGGACCCCGAGGCGGTACGCGCGGTCACGGCCGCCGCCGTCGCGCGGATGCGCGCCGGCGGCGGCCCGGAGCTGATCGAGGCCCGCACCTACCGCTTCGACGCGCACCACACCTTCGAACACGCGGTACGCCTGGACTACCGCCCGCCGGACGAGGTGGCCCGGGGCCGGTCCCGGGACCCGGTGGAGATCGCCGGGGCGCGGCTGTCCGACGCCGACCGGGCGGCGGTGGACGCCGAGGTCGAGACGACGCTCGACGCGGCGGTGGAGTTCGCCCTGGCCGGGCCGGAGCCGGACCCGGCCGACGCGCTGGCGTACCTCTACGCCAGCGGCCTGACCGCCCGGGGAGGTGGCTGAATGCCGAGGTTGTCCTACCGCAGGGCGCTGACCCGGGCGCTCGCCGACGAGATGACCCGCGACCCCGACGTGTTCCTGCTCGGCGAGGACATCCGGGTCGCCGCGTCCAACGTCACCGCCGGGTTGCTCAAGCGGTTCGGCCCCGACCGGGTTCTGGACACCCCGCTGTCCGAGCAGGCGTTCACCAGCTTCGCCACCGGCGCGGCGCTGCTCGGCACGCGACCGGTGATCGAGTTCCAGATCCCCTCGCTGCTGTTCCTGGTCTTCGAGCAGATCGTCAACCACGCGCACAAGTTCCCGCTGATGACCGGTGGGCAGTGCGCGGTGCCGGTGACCTACCTGGTGCCCGGCTCCGGCTCGCGGACCGGGTGGGCGGGGCAGCACTCCGACCACCCGTACAGCCTCTTCGCCCACGTCGGGGTGACCACCGTGGTGCCGGCCACCCCGGCCGACGCGTACGGGCTGCTGGTGTCGGCGGTGCGCTGCGACGACCCGGTGGTGGTGTTCGCGCCGGCCGGGGCGATGGAGGTCCGCGCCGATGTGGACCTCGCCGCGCTGGTCCCGGTGCCGCTGGGCCGGGGCCGGGTGCACCGGGCCGGCGACGACGTGACCGTGGTCGCCGTCGGCCACCTGGTGCACGACGCCCTCGCCGTCGCCGAGGACATCGCCGACCAGGTGTCGGTGGAGGTGTTCGACCCCCGCACGCTGTACCCGTTCGACTGGGACGGCCTGTGGGAGTCGGTGTCGCGCACCGGCCGGCTGGTGGTGGTGGACGACTCCAACCGTGCCTGCGGCATCGGCGCCGAGGTGATCGCGGGGGTGGTGGAGCGGGTGCGGCTGGTCGCGCCGCCGCGCCGGGTGACCCGCCCGGACGGCGCGGTGCTGCCCTTCGCCCCGGCGCTGGACCGGGCCGTGCAGCCGGGCCGGGAGCAACTGCGTGCGGCCATTCAAAACGTGATGAAGGACGGGTGAGACATGCTCGACGTCGACTACCGCTGGCCGTCGGCCGCGCAGCCCTGGCTCGACCTGCCCGCCGACGTCCGCGCCGACATGGTGGCCGCCGGGGCGCGGTCCTGGCGGGAGGTCTTCGACGGGCGGGCCACGTACAACAAGCAGTGGCGGCTGGCCCGGCCCCCGGTGATGGACGAGACCACGCTCGGCGTGCTCAACGCGGTCTGTGACCGGCTGGCACAACTGATCTTCGAGGCGTGCCGGCGGCGGGCGGGCACGGCGGGGGAGCTGCGGCGACTGCTGCGGGTGCCGGACGGCGAGACCCGGCTGCTGGACGACGACGAGCCGCTGACCGAGGCGCTGCTGGACGCGTTCCGCCCGGACGTGCTGCTCTCCGACGGGGTGCCCAAGGTGGTGGAGTACAACATCGACTCCAGCCTCGGCGGGGCGTTCGACGCGGACACCACCGTGCGCCGGTTCGTCGACGTCTACCGGCGGCACGGCCTCACCGAGCGGATCCGCCTGGCGGCGGCGCCGTCGGCGGTGGACCGGCGGTTCGCCGCGATCCGCGCCGGGCTCGGCCTGCCCGACGGGGCGCGGGTGGCCATGCTGATCGACTTCGACGCCGAGTACCCCGGGCTGGACGACCCGGAGCGCTTCTTCCGGCTGCTCACGCCGGTGGTCGACCGGGCCGCCGTGTTCGGCCTGGACCTGGTCATCGCGCCGGTCTCCCAGGTGACCCTGGACGACCAATCCCGGCTGGTGGTGCGCGGCGGGCCGGTCGACGGGGTGTTCCGGCTGTTCGTGCCCAACCGGGTCACCCCCAGCGCCGGGGTGGACGCCCTGGAGGCGGCGCTGGCCGCCGGCACGGTGCCGATGTGGGTGTCCGCCGCCGCGTGGCTGATCGCGAACAAGGCCGCGTTCGCCTGGCTCTGGGACGACGCCGGCGACCTGCCGGCCGCCGACCGGGACCTGGTGCACCGGTACGTGCCGCAGACCTGGATGTTGACGCCGGACCTGGTGGACCGGGCGATCGTCGAGCAGCGCGACCTGGTGGCGAAACCGTCGGACGGCTCCGCCGGGGTCGACGTGCTGGTCGGCCGGGCGTGCGACGCCGACACGTGGGCCGGCGGGGTGCGGCGGGCCGCCGACCGGGGCGGGTTCATCCTCCAGCGGTACGTGAAGGCCGACGACGTCCCGCTGGACTTCGTGCACATCGAGACCGGCGACACGGTCTCCGCGGACGTCCCCTACAGCATCGCGCCGTACCTGTTCGGCCGCGAACCGGCCGGTGCCTGCATCCGGACCGGCTTCCCCGGCTGCGACGCCGTGCTCAACCTCGCCCGCGGCGTCCTCCTCTCCGGCCTCCTGGTGGTCGACTGACCGACCAGTCCACGGCCTCTCCGGTTGATCATGGATTGGCGGGTGGTTCGGAGATCGAATCACCCGTCAACCTCGTGATCAACGGCGTGGGAGGGGATGCGGTGGGTGGACAGGGCGCGGAGGGTCTGGGCCGTGGCGATGGCGTCGCTGCGGGCGCTGCCGTGACGGCCGTCGCTGCTGTAGATGGACGGGTCGGCGGTGAGTGGGTGGTCGGTCAGGTGCACGTGGACGGTGCCGAGGCGGTCGGCCAGGGCGCGGGTGTGCTCCGCCAGCCGGCGCATCCGCTCGCCGATGCCGGCGCGCAGGTGCTCCGGCACGGCCGGGCTGTGTGACACGTCGAACATGCCCACCGTGATCACGTCCGCGCCGGCCGCCCGCAGCGCCTCGATCATCGAGGTCAGCTCCGCGTCGACCGCGTCGGCGTCGTACGCCGGCCGGAACGCGTCGTTGCCGCCGCACACGACCAGTGCCAGGTCGGGACGGAACTCCCGCGCCGCCGCGAGCTGGGTGGCGCGCACCTCGTGCGCCCGCAACCCCCGCCGGCCCAGGTTCAGGTACGCCAGCTCGGGGCGTACGGCCCGCAGTTCGGCGGCGATCCGGTCGGCCCACTGCACGTCCGGGTAGCCCTCGACCGGTTCGCACAGCCCCTCGGCCACGCTGTCGCCGAGCACCACGAATCGTCGCCACGGGTGGCCACGCAGCAGCTCGGCACTCTCCCCGGGACGCAGGCACCACGGATCCGTAGCTTCGGTCAACGTCGATGGCATGCCCGGCAGGCTACGGCAAGGAAGGGCCCCCCGTTAACGCCTGCGGTAGAGCAAGGGCCCCCGCTTAACACCGCCGCCGGGGCCCGCTCCCGGGGCGGCCCGGTCGACCGGCGGAGTCAGCCCAGGAGCGTCAACAGGTCGCCGGGCTCACTCGCGGTCAGGTCGGCGAGTGCCGTCGGGTCGTACAGGTGACCCCAACCCGCCGCCACGGACAGGGCGCCGGCGCCGCGAGCCGCGCCCAGGTCCAGGGGTGAGTCGCCGACGTACGCGATCTGTCCGGGCTCGACGCCGAGTCGCCGGCAGGCCAGCAGGACGCCCGCGGGGTCCGGCTTGGGCCGGTCCACCTCGTCGCCGCCGACGATCACCGCGACGTGCTCCGCCAGGCCGGTCCGTCCGAGCAGGATCCGGGCGGCCTCCGCGCTGGCACCGGTGAACAGGCCGACCGGCACCCGGCGGGCGGCCTCCGCGAGCAGGTCCGCCACCCCGGGGTAGACGGTCACGCGGTCGGCCGCCGCGGCCAGCTCGTGGTGGTAGCGGGCCATGTCCTCCTCGGTGGCCTGCCGGCCCAGCAGGGCGGAGAGCAGGTCCACCGGCGCGCCGAGCGAATAGCCGGCGATGATCTCCTCGTCGGTGTGCTCCCGACCGCCCCCGGCGAGCACCGTCGCCCGGTACGCCGCCGGCACCGCGGCGTGCGACTCGATCAGTGTGCCGTCCATGTCGAAGACCAGCCCCGTCAGCGGGGCCCCGGGGCATGCCACGGATGGAGCCTAGCCGGCCGGAGGACCGGCGCGGTGGGCGGCGGCGAGACGCTTCGGCGCGCGGGCGTACCAGGCCTCGGTGATCAGCTCGGTCAGCTCGTCGGTGTCGATGCGCGCCAGCCGGACCAGGACGGCCGGGTAGCCGTCGAGGTGCGGGGTGGTGAAGTAGACGGCCGGATCGTCGGCGAGCAGCGCCTCCCGGGCACCCAGGTCGGGCACCCGCGCCCCGAGGATCGGGCCGGCGGGCGCGGCGTCACCGAGGGCTTCGAGGTCGGCGCGGCGCAGCGGTCGTTCCCAGACGAAACCCTTGTCCCGGACCTTCCAGGCGGGCAGCCCGTCGTACGACGGTTTCTCGGTCGTCTCCGGCAGGCTCAGCGCGATCCGCCGCACGTCGTCCCAGGTGGCCACGACCCGACCCTACGCCGACCCGGCGCGCCCGGCGGCCCCCTCGTCGAGCAGGGCGTCCAGCGTCCGCCGCGCCAGGGCTCGGGTGACCGGGGCGGGATCGTCGTACGTGATGAGGGATTTCCACAGTGCCCAGCCCCGACCCCGCGCCCAGGTGGCGTCGTCGACACCGAGCGTCCTGCGGAACGCGGCCCGCGCGGACCCCGCCAGGAACGTCCAGGCGATGACCGTGTCGCACGCCGGGTCGCCCACGCCGCAGCAGCCGAAGTCGATGACGGCGGCGAGCCGGCCGTCGCGGACCAGCAGGTTGCCGGGGGCGACGTCGCCGTGGAACCACACCGGCGGGCCGGTCCACCGCGCGGCGAGGGCGGCCTCCCAGATCGCGAGGACGGCGTCGGAGGGGATCCGGTCGCCGAGCGCGTCCACGGCCCGCCGGGTGTCCTCCTCGTACGAGGTCAGGGGTCCACCACGCCCGGCGCTGTGCGGGCCCGCCCCGGGTCCGTCGGTGGCCTCGACGTCCCGCAGCGCGGTGAGGAATCCGGCGAGCGCGACGGCGAACGCGGTGGTGTCACCGACGCGCCCGACGGCGGCGGTGTCGCCGTCGATCCACCGGCGGACCGACCACGGCCAGGGGTAGTCCTCATCCGGCGCTCCGGCGGCCACCGGGACCGGTACGGGCAGCGGCAGGCGTGACGCGAGGAACGGCAGCCAGCGCTGCTCCTTGCCGACCTGGAGGGCGTAGCCGGCCGCACTGGGCAGCCGGACGGTCAGGTCCGCGCCGAGGTGGAAGGTGCGGTTGTCCCAGCCGCCGTACGCCACCGGCCGGACCGGCAGGTGGGCCCACCGGGGGAACTGCCGGGCGACGAGCCGGCGGACGAGCGCGACGTCGATCTCCATCCGCACCAGCGTGCCGCTCACGGCACTCGCCGACAACCGGTTTCCACCCTCAACCCGGTGGGACCGGGGAGGGGTCGGGGGTGGGAGCGGGCTGGGAGCGCAGGGCGGTCAGCAGCGGGATCGTGGTCACCAGCAGGGCGAAGACGGCTGCCGCCAGCAGGGCGGGGACGAGGCCGTAGGCCGTCACCGTCCAGCCGCCGAGCAGCGCGCCGACCGGCAGCCCCGCGAACGCCAGCGAGCCGGCGAGCCCGATCACCCGGGTCTGCAACTCCGCCGGTACCCGCTCGTACAGCGCCACCCCGAGCAGCGGGTTCACCACCGCGATGCCGATGCCGGACAGGAACGTCACCACCAGCACCAGCGGCAGGTCCTCGCTGAGCGCCAGGACGAGCAGCCGGGGCGCACCGCTGACCGCCGCGCCGACGGCGAAGGTCAGGTCCCGGCGCAGCCGGGGACCGAGCACGGTGAACAGCACGTTGCCGAGCAGCGCGCCGGCGGAGAACGCCCCGAGCACCAGGCCCAGCCCGGCCGGGTTGCCCAGCACGTCGGCCACCCACAGCGGGATGTAGACCGCGATGCTGGCGTTGACCACCATGTTCAGTGCCGAGATGACCAGCAGCATGGTCAGCAACGGGTGGTCCCGGCCCAGGTAGCGGAAGCCGCCGCCGAGCGCCCGCAGATATCCCTGCGGCGCGGCGGGCGCGCCGTCGCCGGCCGCCGCCGGGGCGCGGACCAGCAGCCCGATCAGCGCCGCGCACACCGCGAAGGTGGCGGCGTCGATCAGGATCGCCCAGGTCACCCCGAACCACCAGATGAGCAGCCCGCCCATGCCGGCGCCGATCAGGGTGACCACCCGGCCCAGCCCGTCGTAGACCGAGGTGAGCCGGATCAGCCGTACCCCGGCGGCCTCCGCGACCGGCCGGAACAGCACGTGCTTGACCCGGTCGCCGACCCCGCGCAGCGCGCCCACCACGGCGACCAGCGCCACCAGCGTGCCGAAACCCAGCCACGGGGTGAGCGCCACCGCCACCATCAGCCCGGCGCTGCCGACGTCGGCGAGGATCGAGGAGCGGCGCAACCCGAGCCGGTCCGCCAGCGGGGTGCCCAGCGCGCTGGACAGCAGGTACGGCAGGGTCTCGGCGGCGGCCACCACCCCCATCTTCACCGGGCTGCCGGTGGTCTCCAGCACCAGCCAGGGGATCGCCACCACCGAGATGCGGCTGCCCAGGTTGGACAGCAGGTCGGCGCCGACCAGGGCGACCAGTTGACGCCGGGGCGTCACGCCCGGCTGCCGATCGAGGCCGCGGGATGCTCCACGGCCGACGGGTGGTCGGCGGCGTACCGGGCGCGCAGGGCCCGCTTGTCCACCTTGTTGGCGCGGTTCAGCGGCAGCCGGTCGACGAACTCCACCCCGCCGGGCGCCCACGTGTCGCTCAGCGCGGTGGTCACCGCCGCGACCAGCTCCGCGCCGGTCACCGTCGCGCCGGGAGCGCGCACCACATAGGCGTACGGGAGTTCGCCGGCCACCTCGTCGGGTACGCCGATCACCGCGGCGGCGCGGACCTGCGGGTGCCCGGCCAGCACGTCCTCGATCGGCCGGGAGTAGATCGGCCAGCTGCGCTGCCGGGTCAGGATCCGGTCCTGCGACCGGTCGACCAGGTAGAGGTAGCCGTCGTCGTCGAGGTGCCCGATGTCGCGGGTGCGTACCCAGCCGTCGACCAGCGTCTCGGCGGTCAGCTCCGGCTGGCCGTGATAGCCGGCGAACCGCAGGCCGGTGTGCACCCACACCTCGCCGTCGGCCCCGGTCGGCAGCACGGTGCCGTCCTCGGCACGGATCTCGACCCGCACGTCGCCGTACGGCTTCCCGCAGGACCGGAGCCGCTCCGGGTGCGCCGGGTCGTCGGTCAACCCGGGCAGGGCGGTGATCACCACGGCCTCGCTCAACCCGTACACGATGCGCAGCACCGGGCCGAAACGCGCGATGGCCTGGCGCAGCCGGGCGGGCGCGGCGGGCCCGGCGCCCACGTTGAACATGAACATGGCGGAGAAGTCCGCGCCGTCCAGCGCCGGGTGGTCGAGCACCTCGTAGAGCATCGGCGGGGTGACGAACGTCGAGGTGATCCGCTCGGCGTCGACGGTACGGACGAACGTCTCCGGGTCCCAGCCGTCGCGGGGGAACAGCACGCCGCCGGTGAACAGGTTGAACAGGGTGGTGATCTGGCCGCTGGCCAGCCACATCGGCGAGTACGACAGGTGCCGCAGCAGCGGGAAGCCGGCGTCGCGGAAGGCCGCGGCCAGCGCGAGGACCTGGGTGTAGAAGCTCTCCCGGTGGTGCACCAGTTTCGGGGTGCCGGTGGTGCCCGAGGTCTGCAGGAACGACTCCGGTTCCGGCGCGTCCGGCGCGGAGTCGGGGTCCGGGCCGGCGACGTCGGCGGTGGGGTCCGGGCCGGCGTCCCCGGCGGTGCGGTCCGGGCCGGCGTCCCCGGCGGTGAGGTCCGGGCCGGCCCCGCCCGGGCCGAGGCAGAACACCGGTACGCCGGGCAGGCCGGCGGCCAGGTCCGGTCCCACGCTCGCCGGGTCGCGGGCGTCGTAGAGCAGGGCGTCCGGGCGGGCCAGCGCGACGAAGTCGTCGACCTCCCGCCGGGAGGTGACCGGGGCGACCCACATCGTCCGGCAGCCGAGCAGGTGCAGGGCGAGCTGCACCAGCGGCGCCTCCACCGGGTTGCCGAGGACCACCAGCACCCCGTCCCCCGGCCGCACGCCGTGCCGGCGCAGCGTGGCGGCGAGCCCGCGCACCCGCGCCCGGACGTCGGCGTACGTGAGCCGGCGCCCCCCGCCGACCAGCGCCTCCCGGTCGCCGAACTCCGCGAACAGCGCCAACGCCCGGTGCGCGTAACTCGTCCGGTGGTCTCCTCGGTCGGTCATCGGCGCGGCTCCCCAGCTCGGCGGACAGCGGCCTCCGGGCGGCGCCCGGGGCCGGGCACGGCGGGTCCCGGGGTATCCGGCGACCGCGCCGCCGACTGCGAGCCTAGGCAGCGGCCGGCGACGTGGCACCGGGCCGAACGGTGCCCGGCCCGCCCCGGAGGACATTTGATCACGTCGATCAGGTTGATTGACGCCCGTCAGAGGCGGCGGCTAGTTTCCCGTCCATCGCCCAGGTGATTGCCGTCAGTGGACGGGGCCCTGGGCTGCCCACGATGGAGGTTCAATGACGACCCCGAAGAGATGGCACGTCGTCGCCACCGCGGCGATCCTGCTGATGGCCGGCACCCCGGCGGTGGTGGCCAGCGCCGGCCCGTCCGGTGACGCCGACCGGCGCGACCGGACGACCTGGGCGGCGACCTGGGCCACCGCGGTCACCCGGGGCAACGCGACCGGCCTGACCAACACCGGCCTGAACAACCAGAGTGTCCGGATGGTCGTCCACACGACGGTCGGCGGTCCGGCGCTGCGGGTGCGACTGAGCAACATGTACGGCGAGCAGGCCGTCCAGGTGGGCCGGGCGACCATCGCCCGGCCGAACACCGCCACCCCGGACGACCTGTCCGACATCGACCCGGCGACGCTGCGCGAACTGACGTTCGGCGGCGCCACCACGGCCACCATGAACCGGGGCGCCGAACTGCTCAGCGACCCGCTGGCGTTCCCGGTCGGCGACCAGTCCGACCTGGTGCTGACCCTGCACTTCCCGACGCCGACCGGCCCGGTGACGTTCCACGGGCAGTCCCGGCAGACCAACTTCATCGGCGCCACGGACCTCACCTCCGCCGCCGACGGAGCCGGCTTCACCATCCGTCCGAACTGCTGCTGGTTCTTCCTGTCCGGGATCGACGTGCAGCGCAAGCTCAGCCCCGGCTCGGTGGTCGTCTTCGGCGACTCGATCGCCGACGGCAACGGCAGCACGGTCAACGCCAACAAGCGCTGGCCGGACCTGCTCGCCGACCGGCTCATCGACGCCCGGCCGGACGTGCGTACGCCGGGCGTGCTCAACGCCAGCCTCGCCGGCAACCGGCTCAACCACGAGGGCCCGGAGCCGGGCGCGGGGGGCTTCCCCGGCTACAACGAACTGGGACCGAACGCGGTGGCCCGGCTCGACGAGGACGTGTTCTCCCAGACCGACGCGAAGACTGTGATCACCCACCTGGGCATCAACGACATCTGGATGTCCGGTGACTCCGCCGACGCGATCATCGCCTCGCTGCGGCAGGTCAACCGGCAGGTGCAGGCCCGTGGCCTGCGCAGCCTGGTGGCGACCCTGACGCCGTACGAGGGGCACGGCAACCCGGGCGTGTGGACGCCGGAGAAGGAGGCCGTCCGGCAGGCGGTGAACGCCCACCTGCGCGCCAGCTCCGAGTTCGACGGGCTGCTCGACTTCGACAAGGTGCTGCGTGATCCCGCGCAGCCCAGCCGGCTGCTGCCCGCGTACGACTCGGGGGACCACATCCACCCGAACGACGCCGGCAACCAGGCGATGGCGAACGCCGTACCGCTGCGCCTGCTCGGTCTGTGACATCCGGTGCGGGCGGCGGGTGATCCCCGCCGCCCGCACCACCGATTCCTGGGGAGACCGACGAATGACCGACGTTGCACAGGTGCTGACCCGTCTCTACAGCGACGCGGGTCGGCAGGATCCGTATCCCTGCTACGCCGACCTGCACGCCCTCGGCCCGGTCAGCCCGGTGCCGGCGCGCGCCGAGCACCGGGCGGTCGCCGCGGTCGCCGTCGGCTACGAGCTGGTCGACCGGATCCTGCGGGACCCGCGGTGGTACAAGCAGCCGCCGCCGGGCTGGCAGGACCAGGAGGTGCTGCGCACGTTGCAGACCTCGATGATGTTCGTCAACCCGCCGGACCACACCCGGATGCGGGGCGTGTTCGCCAAGACCTTCACCCCGCGCCGGATGGGCGCCCTGGAGCCGGTCGTGCACCGGGTGGTCGACGGCCTGCTGGACCGGATGGCCGACGCCGGCGATGCCGAGGTCGACTTCGTGGCCGAGTTCGCGTACCCGATGCCCGCCCTGGTGATGGCGGAGTTCATCGGCATCCCCGCGGGTGAGCTGGACTTCTACCGGCAGCGGGTGGAACGGATCGACGAGTTCCTGGACGTGGCCGGCAAGACCCCGGAACGCCTGGCCGCCGCCAACACCGCCGCCGCCGAGCTGCGGGCCTTCTACCGGGACCTGCTGGCCCACCGCCGGCGGACCCCCGGCGAGCACCTGATCAGCGCCCTGGTCGAGGCGGTCGACGCCGGGGACGTGGAGCTGACCGAGGACGAGCTGATCAGCAACCTGGTGGTGCTGTTCAACGCGGCGTTCGTCACCACCGTCTACATGTTCAGCAACGGCCTGCCGCTGCTGCTGGAGCACCCGGAGGTGGCCGCGGCGCTGCCCGGCGACGACGCGCTGACCCGGGGCGCGGTGGACGAGATCCTCCGGCTGGAGGCGCCGGTGCACTTTCTGGCCCGCGCCGCGCCGGAGGACACCGACCTCGACGGGGTGCCGGTCGGGCGGGACGAGAACGTCCTGCTGATGATCGCCGGGGCCAACCGCGACCCGTCCCGCTTCGCCGACCCGGACCGCTTCGACCCGCGCCGCGCCGGCCCGCCGTCGCTGGCGTTCGGCGCCGGTGCGCACTACTGCATCGGGGCGGCGGTCTCCCGGCTGGAGGGCCGGCTGGCGCTGCCCCGGCTGCTCGACCGCTTCCCAGGCCTGGCCGTGTCCGAGGCGCCCACCTTCAGCGGCAGCCTCTTCCTGCGCGGCGTCGACAAACTCCTGGTCAGCACCGGAACGGGGGAGCGGCCGTGACCCTGCACCCGCAGGCGGCGGCGTACCGGGACGCCCGCGCGGCGTCCGGCGTCCCGCCGCTGTACACCCAGACCCTCGCCGAGGCCCGCGCCGCCGACCTCGCCGCGATCCGCGCCGGCGGCGGCGCGGTCGAGCCGGTGCACGAGGTACGCGACACGCACGTCCCCGGTCCGGCCGGCGACCTGCCGGTACGGATCCACCGGCCGGCGGGGCAGGGGCGGCTGCCCACCCTGCTCTACTTCTTCGGCGGGGGCTGGACGCTGGGCAGCGTGGACACCGCCGACGGGATCTGCCGCCGGCTGGCCAACGCGGTGCCCTGCCAGGTGATCACCGTCGGCTACCGGCTCGCCCCCGAGCACCCCTTCCCGGCCGCCGTGCACGACTGCCACGCCGCCGCCCGGTGGATCGCCGCGCACCCGGACGAGTTCGGCGTCGACCCGGAGCGGATCGCGGTCGGCGGGGACAGCGCGGGGGGCAACCTCGCCGCCGCGGTGACCCTGCTGGCCCGGGACACCGGAGCGCCCCGGCTGGCCGCACAACTGCTCGTCTACCCGAACACCGACCAGAGCGCCGAGCCGACCGGCGACGACGACCCGGCGCTGTTCAACCGCCGCTCGGTGGCGTGGTACCGGGGCCACTACCTCGCCGACGCCGCCGACGCCCGGCATCCCCTCGCCTCGCCGCTGCTCGCCACCGACCTGGCCGGCCTGCCCCCGGCGCTGGTGGTCACCGCCGAGCACGACCCGCTGTGCCCGGAGGGGGAGCGGTACGCCCACCGGCTGCGCGACGCCGGCGTGCCGACCGTGCTGAGCCGGTACGCCGGCATGGTGCACGGCTTCTTCGCCATGCCCGGCGTCTTCGACGACGCCCACCGGGCCCAGACCGAGGCCGCCACCTTCCTCCGCGCCCACCTCCACCCCGACCCCGCCCCGCTCGCGGGCGGGCAGGGCGGCGCCGGGGACGGCGGTGCGGTCGGGTTGGCCGACTTCGCGGAGCTGGCGCGGGCCGTGCTTCCCGCGCCGGTGTGGGACTACGTGGCCGGCGGCAGCGGCGCGGAGACCACCCTGGCGGCGAACCGGCGTGCCCTGGACCGGGTCGGTGTGCTGCCCCGGATGCTGCGCGGCGTGCACACCCCGAGCACCGCCGCGCGGCTGCTCGGCGCCAGCCACGCCCTGCCGGTGGCGGTCGCGCCGATGGCGTACCAGCGACTGCTGCACCCCGACGGCGAGCTGGCCCTGGCCGCGGCGGCCGGCGCGGCCGGCGTGCCGTACGTGGCGAGCACGCTGAGCAGCGAACCGATCGAGCGGATCGCCGGAGCCGGCGGCGAGGTGTGGTTCCAGCTCTACTGGCTGCGCGACCGGGGACTGGTCGCCGACCTGCTGGACCGGGCGCACGCGGCCGGCTGCACCGCGCTCACCGTCACCGTGGACGTGCCGGTCCTCGGCCGCCGGCTGCGCGACCTGCGCAACGGCTTCGCCCTTCCCCCGGACGTGCACGCCGCGAACCTGCCGGCCGGACGGGACGATCTCGCGCACCACGGCACCCCCGGGGTGTCCGCCGTCGCCGCGCACACCCACGAGGTCTTCGCCCCGGCACTGACCTGGGCGGACCTGGAGTGGCTGCGGGCGCGTACGCCGCTGCCGCTGGTGGTGAAGGGGGTGCTGGACCCGCGCGACGCGGTCCTCGCGGCGGACGCCGGCGCGGACGCGGTGGTGGTGTCCAACCACGGCGGACGGCAACTCGACGGCGCGCCGCCCGCCGCCGCCGCGCTGCCCGAGGTGGTCGACGCCGTCGGCGACCGGTGCGAGGTGCTGCTGGACAGCGGGATCCGGAGCGGGACCGACGTGCTGCGTGCCCTCGCCCTCGGCGCGCACGGCGTGCTGGTCGGCCGGCCGCTGCTCTTCGCCCTCGCCGTCGGGGGTCGGGCCGGTGCCGACACCGCGCTGGCGCTGCTCGCCGCCGAGCTGACCGACGCGCTCACCCTGGCCGGCTGCGCCGACCCGGCCGCCGCCCGTGACCTGCGCACGGTGCCGGTGGACTGAGGTGACCCCCGACCTGCGCCTGACCGACCTGCACCCGGCGCTGGACGACCCGGCGCTGACCTCGATGAACTTCCTCAACGAGGTGGCACAGCGCTACCCGGACGCGGTGTCGTTGGCCGCCGGCCGCCCGTACGAGGAGTTCTTCGACGTCGCCACCCTGCACCGGCACCTGGACCGGTTCCGGCGGCACCTGGCCGAGGACCTCGGGCAGAGCCCGACGCAGGTGCACCGGACGCTGTTCCAGTACGGCCGGACCAAGGGCATCGTGCACCACCTGGTGACCCGCAACCTGGCCGTGGACGAGGGGATCACCGTCGACGACGAGGCGGTGGTGGTGACCGTCGGCTGCCAGGAGGCGATGTTCCTGGTGCTGCGGGCGCTGCGGGCCACGCCCCGGGACGTGCTGCTCGCCGTCGCCCCCACCTACGTCGGGCTGACCGGCGCGGCCCGGCTGCTGGACCTGCCGGTACGGCCGGTGGCCGGTGGACCGGCCGGCGTCGACCTGGCCGACCTGCGGGTACAGGTGCACCGGGCCCGCGCCGAGGGGCTGCGCCCGCGGGCCTGCTACGTGATGCCGGACTTCGCCAACCCGTCCGGGGCGAGCATCGACGTGGCCGGCCGGCGGCGGCTGCTCGACCTGGCCGCCGAGGAGGACCTGCTGCTGCTGGAGGACAACCCGTACGGCCTCTTCCCGGCCGGCGACGGCGACCGGCCGCCCACCCTCAAGGCGCTGGACACCGCGCGAAGGGTGGTCTACCTCGGGTCGTTCGCCAAGACGGTGCTGCCCGGCGCCCGGGTCGGGTACGTGGTGGCCGACCAGCGGGTGGGTGCCCCGGACGGCACCGTCGGCCTGCTCGCCGACCAGCTCGCGAAGATCAAGAGCATGGTCACGGTGAACACCTCGGCGCTGGCCCAGGCGGTGGTCGGCGGCGCGTTGCTGGAGCACGGGTGCAGCCTGGTCGCCGCCACCGTCCGGGAGCGGGCCGCGTACACCCGGAACCTGCGCCACCTGGTCGCCGGCCTGGCCCGGCGGTTCGGCGACGCCGGGCCGGTGCGGTGGAACGTCCCGGCCGGCGGCTTCTTCGTGGTGGTGACCGTGCCGTTCGGTGTGGACGACGCGCTGCTGGACCGCTCGGCCCGGGAGTACGGGGTGCTGTGGACGCCGATGGCGCACTTCTACGACGACGGGGCCCCGGTCGACGCCCTGCGCCTGTCGGTCAGCGCGGTCACCCCGGCGGAGATCGACAGGGGCCTGGACCGGCTCGCCGCCCTGGTCGCCGACGAACTCACCCGCCGGGTCGGCACGGCCGTGCGATGACACACCGCGTTCACCACACGGCAAAGCGCGACGACCCGGTCGCGAAGGTCCTGGATGGACACCCATAATGGACCGCATGATCGCTTGGGAGTACGCGCTGCTGGTCCGCCGCTACCAGGGACAGGGCCGCAATTTCCACGTCAGCTTCATCTGGTACGGGCCGGAGGGGTCCCGCACCGACATCACCGCGTACGGCGACACCGCGATCGCGCACCTGAACCGGGCCGGGCGCGAGGGCTGGGAGCTGGTCTCCGCCGCCGAGGACGTGAACAACGTCCAGGGCAGCACCGAGGTCCACCGCTACCACCTCAAGCGCCCCCTGGCGTAACCCGCCCCGCCCGGTGCCTGGCCGGCCCGCGTCGATCTGGGACTTGTCGTTGCGGTAGGAGACAAGCCCCCACACGTCCCAGATCGACGCGGTGGTGCGCGCCCCACGCCCGGGGGCGCGGGGTGGGCAGGGTCAGGCCAGGTCGACCGAGGGGTAGAGCGGGTAGCCGGTGAGGAGTTCGCCGGCCTGGCGGCTGACCTTGTCGGCGATGGCCGGGTCCAGCACGTACTTCGCCTTGGAGGGCGTGCCGTCGGCGTTGGCGCCCGGCGCGGTCCGGTCCAGCACGGTGTGGATCAACTCGGCGGTGGTGTCCATCTCGGCGGTGCCGAGGCCCCGGGTGGTCAGGGCCGGCGTGCCGATCCGGATGCCGGAGGTGTACCACGCGCCGTTCGGGTCCTGCGGGACGGCGTTGCGGTTGGTGACGATGCCCGAGTCGAGCAGCGCCTGCTCGGCCTGCCGGCCGGTGAGACCGTACGAGGACACGTCGATGAGCACCAGGTGGTTGTCGGTGCCGCCGGTGACCAGGTTCGCGCCCCGGCGTACCAGCCCCTCGGCGAGGGCCTGGGCGTTGCCGACGATGCGCGACGCGTAGTCGGCGAAGTCGGGCCGGCGGGCCTCGGCGAGGGCGACCGCCTTGGCGGCCATCACGTGCGGCAGCGGACCACCGAGCACCATCGGGCAGCCCCGGTCCACCTGGTCGGCCAGTTCCGGGCCGCAGAGCACCATGCCGCCGCGCGGCCCGCGCAGCGACTTGTGCGTGGTGGTGGTGACGATGTGCGCGTGCGGCACCGGGTCGAAGTCGCCGGTGAAGACCTTGCCCGCGACCAGACCGGCGAAGTGCGCCATGTCGACCATGAACGTCGCGCCGACCGAGTCGGCGATCTCCCGCATGATCCGGAAGTTCACCTTCCGCGGGTACGCCGAGTAGCCGGCGACCAGGATCAGCGGCTTGAACTCCCGGGCCGCCGCCGCGACCTTGTCGTAGTCGATCAGGCCGGTCGCCGGGTCGGTGCCGTAGCTGCGCTGGTCGAACATCTTGCCGGAGATGTTCGGCCGGAAGCCGTGGGTGAGGTGCCCGCCCGCGTCCAGCGACATGCCGAGCATCCGCTGGTCGCCCAGCTCCCGGCGCAGCGTGAACCAGTCCGCCTCGGTGAGGTCGTTGACGTGCCGGGCCTGGGCCCGCTTCAGCGCCGGCGCCTCCACCCGGTCGGCGAGGATCGCCCAGAACGCCACCAGGTTGGCGTCGATGCCCGAGTGCGGCTGCACGTACGCGTGGCTGGCGCCGAACAGCTCCCGGGCGTGCTCGGCGGCGAGCGCCTCGACGGTGTCCACGTTCTGGCAGCCGGCGTAGAACCGGCGGCCGACGGTGCCCTCGGCGTACTTGTCGCTGAACCAGTTGCCCATCGCTAGCAGGGTGGCCGGGGAGGCGTAGTTCTCGCTGGCGATGAGCTTGAGCGACTCGCGCTGGTCGGTCAGCTCGGCGCCGATGGCGTCGGCCACCCGCGGCTCGACGGCGCGGATCACCTCGAGGGCGCTGCGGAAGGCGGTGGATTCGGCGTTGCGCGACATGCGACCTCCTGGTGACGTGCGGAAGGCCCAGGCGCTCGGCATGCGTCCTCGTGACGGGGCCGCTCCCCGATGGTGATCCATCTCCAATGCGCCAGTCACGGCCCGCAGGTGATCCTACCGGGTCGAACGCGCGCGCCGGCCGGGGGTTGAGCGGCCCCGCGCGGGGCGTCAGGACCGGTGGGCCGGCGGCGGTGCGGCGGCCGGCACGACCGACCTGGGGAGACGAGAACGATGACCACACCGAGCACCGACCGGCCGTTCGCCGTGGTGACCGGCGCCTCCAGCGGCATCGGGTACGAGCTGGCGGTGCGGTTCGCTCAAGGCTGAGCAGCACCGCAAGATGGCCGAGCCCGGCTCCGCCTCCTGACTCGTCCCCGTCCCAGGCGGGCGGGGCTAGGGGCGTGGGGGACTCGCGAGTTGGCGGGGCGGGCCTAGGATCGGCGGCATGACGCGGGCGGGTTGGGACGGCAGTCTGCTGGCCATCAGCGACCTGCACGTGGGGCACCGGGACAACCGGCCGATCGTCGAGGCCCTGCGGCCGGAGACCCCGCACGACTGGCTCCTGGTCGCCGGCGACGTGGCCGAGACGGTCGCCGACGTCGAGTGGGCGCTGGGCCTGCTGGCCGACCGGTTCGCCCGGGTGGTCTGGTCGCCGGGCAACCACGAGCTGTGGACCACGCCGGGCGATCAGGTGCGACTGCGCGGCGTGGCGCGCTACCAGCACCTCGTCGAGGTGTGCCGCCGGTTGGGCGTACTCACCCCGGACGACCCGTGGGCGGTGTGGGACGGCCCCGGCGGCCCGGTGACCGTGGCCCCGCTGTTCCTGCTCTACGACCACAGTTGGCGCCCGCCGGGGTGCGACACCCCCGAGGCGGCGCTGGCCGAGGCGTACCGGACCGGGATCGTGTGCACCGACGAGCGGTTGCTGGACCCGGATCCTTACCCGAGCCGTTCGGCGTGGTGCGCGGACCGGGTGGCCGAGACCGCCCGGCGGCTGGACGAGCGCGATCCGGCGCTGCCGACGGTGCTGGTCAACCACTGGCCGCTGGTGCGCGAGCCGACCCGGATCCTGCGTCATCCGATCTTCGCCCAGTGGTGCGGCACCGAGGCCACCGCCGACTGGCACCGCCGCTTCGACGCCGCCGTGATGGTCTACGGCCACCTGCACATCCCCCGCACCACCTGGTACGACGGGGTGCGGTTCGAGGAGGTCTCGCTGGGCTATCCACGGGAGTGGCGGTCGCGCGGCGTACCTCCGGGGCAATTGCGGCGGATCCTGCCGGCGCCCGACGGGGTGCCCCCGACGGCCTGGTGAGACGCGACCGGGCCCGGCCGGTGGCCGGGCCCGACGTGCCGGGGTGGGACGCTCAGGCGGTCATCGCGTCCAACGACTTCTTGATCGCCTTGGGTGCGGTGGGGGTGCGCGGGGCGTCGGCGCGCATGTCGATCATCCGCTGGCCGATCTCCTGGAGCTGGTTGCGGCCCAGGGCGTCGCGCACCTTGGGGAACCACTCCTGCTCCTCCTCCTCGACGTGGTGCTCGACGTTCTCGATGAGCACCGTGGTCTTGGCGTTGAAGCGCTCGTCCGAAGCGTCCATGGTGGCCAGTTCCGCGCAGAGCACGTCGGCCACGTGGTGCTCCTCGTACGACTCGAGGATGTCGTCCTCCAGGTCCGGCAGCAGCTTGCGGACCTCCGGGTACATCACCTCGTTCTCCAGGTAGGTGTGCACCGTCAGGGCCTCCAGGATCTGGTTCACCAGCTCCTGACGCCGCTTGGCGGGGCCCTCCTCCGCCTTCTCGAACTCGCGGAAGAGGCGGCGCATCTCCTTGTGGTCCTCTTTCAACAGGACGATGGCATCGGTGGACACCGGTTGACCTCCTCGACTCGGCTGACGCTTTCTCCCTACCCCGGGGTGAACTGCGAAAACGGACGGGCCCGGCGGAGTTGCCGCCGGGCCCGTCGGTGGTGCCGTCGGGACTACCGCACCACGTTGTACGCGTTCACCATGCCGGCGCCGTAGAAGCCGTTGCGCTTGCCGCCGGAGCAGGTCGCGTCGTAGGCGTTCGGGCCGGTCGGGATCAGCGGCACCGGGTTGTAAACGCCGGTCGGGCAGGCCTTCGCCTCGGCGGTGCGCTCCAGGAAGGAGCCCAGCTGGCCGGGCGTCATGCCCGGGTGCGCGGACAGGGCCAGCGCCGCGACGCCGGCGGCGTGCGGGCCGGCCATCGAGGTGCCCTGCTTGTAGCCCCAGCCGTCGGTGCGCGTCGCCGTGTTGAAGGTGGTCGACAGGATGCCGTCGGTGAGGGTGGAGCGGACGCCCTGGGTGCGGAACCGGGTGTCGCCACCGGGTGCCGTCACGTCGATGACGCCCTGGCCGTACGAGGAGTAGTAGCTCTTGTCCCCGGTCGGGCCGACCGCCGAGACGGTCACCACGCCCGGCACCTCGGCCGGCAGGACGAGGCAGGAGTTGGTGAGGTTCTCCCGCACCTCCGGCTCGTCGGTGTTGTTCGGGCTGCCGGTGTCGGTGATCTTGTGCGCGAGGTCCCAGTTGGAGTTGCCCGCCGAGACGACGTGCAGCACGCCCTTGCTCTGCGAGTACCGGATCGCGCGCTGCACGGCCTGCCACACCGGGCGCTGGCGGGCGTCGTTGCGGCAGTTGAGCTGCCACGGGTCGATGTAGTAGCTGTTGTTGGTCAGCTGCATGCCGTGCTCGGCGGCCCACATGAACCCGCAGACCGCGGCCTCCGGGAAGATGTAGCCGTCGTCGTTGACCACCTTCACCGCGGCGACCTTGACGCCGGGCGCGACGCCGGTCACGCCGACGCCGTTGACGGCGGCGGCGATGGTGCCGGCCACGTGGGTGCCGTGGTCGGAGGTGGTCGGGTTCCAGGCCGCCTCGGTGGTGTCGGTGACACCGCCGAGGCAGGAGGTGCTCTTGTCCCGGGCGATCTGCGTCGCCAGGTCGGGGTGGGTGGAGGAGATGCCGCTGTCCAGCACGCCCACCAGCACGTCGGGGCTGCCGGCGTTGACCGCGTGGGCCTGCGGGACGTCGATCATCGGCATGTCCCACTGCTGGCCGAAGAGCGGCTCGGCGGTCGGGTCGGCGGTGGCGGCCACGGCCTGCGCCGCGGACACCTCCACCGTCTCGCCCTCGTCGAGGGCGGAGCCCAGGCCGGCGGTGGACGCGACCGACTCGACGCCCGCGCCGGCCACCGCGGTGGTGAAGGACGGGTTGGTCGAGCGGACGACGAGCACGCCGATCCGGTCGTAGGTGGCCACCACGGTGCCGGCGGCGGCGGCCACCCGGGCGGCCGCCTTGTCGGTCGTGGCGCCCTGCGGGGCGAGCACCAGATAGGTGGTGTCCGGTCCGGCGGCGGACGCCGCCGGGGCCAGGCCGCCGGTGACGGCGAGGCCGACACCGAGCGACACGGCGGACGCGGCCGCCAGTGTCTTGCGACGGAGGTTCTGCACACAGACTCCCAGGGGCTGTCGTCGACCGGTCCGCCCATGCGGGGAGCGGACCGGCGGGAGGCGGGCGGATCGCCGGCCTCCGAACGGACAGCGCCGGGGTGGGGTGTGGCGTTACACACACCCCGCCCGGCGGGACATATGGTGTCAGACGGTGGCGAGGGTGTGCGGGATCTCGTCGAGCAGCTCCCGGGCCAGGAAACCGATCCGCCCGTACTGCGGGACCAGCCGCTGGCCACTGACCGCGTGGGCGAACGCCGCCCAGCAGGCGGCCTGTGCCGGCTCCGCCCCGCGGGACAGCAGCCCGGCGAGCAGCCCGGCGCGTACGTCGCCGCTGCCCGACGTGCCGAGTCCCGCGTCGCCGCTCTCCTCCCGCCAGCCGCGGCCGTCCGGCGCGGCGACGTGACCGTAGAGGGAGACCACCGCGTCGTACCGGTCGGCCAGCTCGATCGCCTCGGCGTCCAGGTCGTCGCCCGGCTCCCGGCCGAGCAGGTGGCGCGCCTCGACCAGGTTGGGCGTGAGGACCGCCGGCCGGCCCGCGCCGGCCAGCAGTTCCGGGGAGTGGCTGAGCGCCCCGAGGGCGTACGCGTCGAGCACCAGCGCGGTCTCCGGGCCGGCCGCGTCGAGGACCAGCCGCAGCAGCTCGCCGGTCTCGTCGATGCCGGTCAGGCCCGGTCCGACGGTCACCACGTCGGCGGCGGCCACCAGTTCGGTCAACCGGTCGCCGGACCGTCCGGCCACCGCGCCGTCGGGCGTCTCCGGCAGACCCACGACGAGGGCCTCAGGCACCTGGATGCTGAGCGCGGCGGCGGTGGACTCGGCGGCGGCGAGCTGGAGCACGCCCGCGCCGGCCCGCAGCGCGGCCACCCCGGCCAGCAGCACCGCACCGGGGGTGAACCGGGAGCCGCCGACCACCAGGACGGTGCCCCGGGACTCCTTGCCGCCGGAGGGCACCGGCAGCGCCCAGCGGCGCAGCAGCGCGGGCGTGATGACCTTCGTGTCAGACCGGTTCGGCATGGACCTCGTCCTCCCTGGTCGGCCGCGCGCCCTGGGCGTGCAGGTGACCGACGTCGTTGAACACGTCGGGACGCAGCCGCCCGTCGGCGTCGGCGGACCAGCCGGTCACCGAGCAGTTGGCGATGACGTACCGGCGGGTCAACGCCATCAGCTCCTCCTCGGTGAGCCCCTCCACCAGGTAACGCGTCAGGAAGACCAGGGCGTCGTGGCCGAACAGCAGCACCCGCCGGCCCTCGTGGTCACGGCGCAGGTCACCGAGCAGCGCGCGCAGCCGCAGCGCCACGTCGGTCCACGCCTCGCCGCCGGGCGGCCGGTAGTAGAACTTGCCGAGCCGGTCCCGCCGCGCGGCCTCGTCGGGGTACCGGCGGCGCACGCCGTGGGCGGTCAACCCGTCCAGGATCCCCAGCTCCCGGTCGCGCAGCCGTTCGTCGCGGCTGACCGGGATGCCGGTGCCGTCCAGGGCCAGGTCGGCGGTCTGCACCGCACGCAGGTACGGCGACACCACCGCCACGTCCGGCCGGCGGTCCTCGGGCAGCCCGGCCAACCACCGGGCGGTGGCCTGCGCCTGCTCCCGCCCGGTGTCGCTGAGCGGCACGTCGGCGTCCCGGTGGCTCAGGTCGATCAACTCCGACCCGGCCGCCTCGGCCGCCGAGGCCGCCACGTTCGCCGTGCTCTCGCCGTGCCGGACGATCCAGAGCGTCGCCATTTCCGCCATGCGGCACCTGCTACCCGGGTGCCGCCGCCGGTAACCACACCACCCGGTGCTCCCCGGCCCGGCCCGCGCGCTTGCCCGCGCCGCCGCTCCCGGCCCGCTACCGTGTGGGCGTGGCGACGCCGGCGGAGGAGATTCGGGTGGGAGACCGGCTGGTCCGTGTCTCCAGCCCGGACAAGCCCTACTTCCCGGAGCGCGGCCTGACCAAGATCGACGTGGTGCGCTACTTCCTGGCCGTCGGCGACGGCATCCTGCGTGCCCTGCGGGACCGGCCGACGATGCTGGAGCGGTGGCCGCGCGGGGTGTTCGAGGGCGCGAAGATCGGCACCCGGCAGGACAACCGGGGGGACGCCTTCTACCAGAAGCGGCTGCCGGCGGGCGCGCCCGAGTGGGTACGCACCGCGCACATCACCTTTCCCAGCGGACGGACCGCCGACGAGGTCGCGCCGAGCGAGCTGGCCGTGGTCGCCTGGGCGGCCAACCTGGGCACCCTGCGGTTCCACCCCTGGCCGGTGACCGCCGCCGACGTGGAGCGGCCGGACCAGCTGCGCATCGACCTGGACCCGATGCCCGGCGTCGGCTTCGACCAGGTGGTGCCGGTGGCGCACGAGGTCCGCGCCTTCCTCGACGAGCAGGGCCTGACCGGCTACCCGAAGACGACCGGGGGGCGCGGCCTGCACGTCTACCTGTCGATCGAGCCGCGGTGGAGCTTCGGTGACTGCCGGCGGGCGGTGCTGGCACTGGGCCGCGAGATGCGGCGGCGCCGCCCGGACCTGGTCACCACGACGTGGTGGCGGGACCAGCGGGACCGCCCGGTCTTCGTCGACTACAACCAGATGGCCCGCGACCACACCATGACCTCGGCGTACTCGATCCGGCCGACCCCGGCCGCGCTGGTGTCCGCGCCGCTGGACTGGGCGGAGCTGGACGACGTACGACCGGAGGACTTCGACGTCACCACGATGCCCGCGCGGTTCGCCGAGCGCGGTGACCCGCACGCCGGCCTGGACGACCGGCGCTTCTCCCTGGAGCCGCTGCTCGCGCTGGCCGACCGGGAGGGCCTGGAGGCTCCGCCGGAGCGGTGAGTCACCGTTCGCCGTCGGTGGCGCCGAGTGCCCGGCGGAGCATGGTGACCAGTTCCTCGGCGGCGTGGGCGGTGTCGAACCCGGGGTCGGTGAGGCTCTCCGCCACGATGGCGTCCACCGCCCCGTTCACGATCACCGCGGTGGCCCGCGGGTCGACGTCGGGGCGGTAGTCGCCGCTCGCCCGTGCCGCGTCGATCAGGCCGGCGACCGAGTCCCGCCGGCTGGCCGCGTGGGGTGTGTCGTCGACCCCGGTCTCCCCGGCGATCGCCTCGACGATCATGCGGGTGTGCGCGGGGTGGTGGCGGGTGTACGCCACCAGGGAGCGGATGTACGCCTCGATCGCCGCCGCGCCGGATCGCGCGCCGACCTCGGCGCCGACGTACGCGGTGAGGGACTCCAGGACCGAGCCGTAGGCGGCCCGCACCACCGCGTCCTTGGACGGGAAGTGGTAGAGCACAGCGGCCTTGGAGATGCCGGCCGCCTCGGCGATACGGGCCAGTGACGTGCCCGGGTAGCCGTGCTCGGCCACCAGGTCGATGGTCACGCCGATCAGCTGCGCGCGGCGCGCCTGCTCGGTGATGGTGAGCGGCCGGCCGACCGGGACCTGGGCGGACATGGCTTCCTCGGGTGGCACCCGCCCACCGTACCGGGTGATCTCCGCGGCACCGGCCAACCTCGCGGTTGAATTTTTTACCGCACGGTTAGTAATCTGACCGCATGGTAGTCAACCTCTTCGGCAAGCTCGGCAACTGGCTACGTCGCCGCCGCCGCCCGCTGGTCCGGGTCGCCGTGGTGCTCACGGTGATCGCGGTGGCGGTCGCGTACCTGCTGAAGGACCCGGCGCCCGTGGGCTACTTCACCTCGACGGCCGCGCAGGACCGCTTCCGCGCGGCGTACCGGGAGGCGATGACGGACCTGCCGCCGCCGGACCGCACGCTGGACGTACGGACCGGTTACGGCGTGGTGCGGCTCTACCACTTCCGTGGTGGCACCGACCCGGCCGCGGCACCCCTGCTGCTGCTGCCCGGCCGGGCGTCGGCGTCCCCGGTCTGGGCGGACAACCTGCCGTCGCTGCTGCGGCTGCGCAGCGTCTACACAGTCGACCTGCTGGGCGAGCCGGGCATGAGCATCCAGTCGCGGGCGATCGACGACGCGACCGACCACGCCCGCTGGTTGTCCGAGGTCCTGCACGCGCTGCCCGAACCGCGGATCCACCTGCTCGGGGTGTCCTTCGGCGGCTGGACGGCGATGAACCTGGCGGTGCACCGCCCGGAGAAGGTGGCCGGCGTGGTGCTGCTCGACCCGGTGCTGGTCTTCGCCGACCTGTCGCTGGAGGTGATCCTGCGCTCCATCCCGGTGAGCTTCCGCTGGGCGCCCCGGTCGTGGCGGGACAGCTTCGCCAGCTGGACGGCGAACGGCGCGCCGGTGACCGACGTGCCGGTGGCCCGGATGATCGAGGCCGGCCTGCAGGCGTACGTGGTGAAGCTGTCCGCGCCGGCCCGGCCGTCGGCCGACCAGCTCGCCGCGGTCGACGTGCCGGTGCTGGTCCTGATGGCCGGCAGCTCCCGGCTGCACGACTCCGGCGAGGCCGCCGACACGGCGCGGCGGACCCTGGCCCGGGGCAGCGTGAAGACCTACCCGGAGGCGTCGCACGCCATCAACGGGGAGTACCCGGACCGGATCGCCGCCGACGTCGCCGCGTTCCTGGCCGGAGCGTGAGGACGCCTCACGGCCAGGGGCTCTGCTCGCCGTCGAACTCCTCGAAGACCAGCCAGGTCCGGGTGGACAGCACCCCGGCGATGCCCTGCACCCGGCCCAGCACCACGTCGCGCAGCGTGGCGTTGTCCGGCGCCCGGACCAGGGCCAGCACGTCGTGCTCGCCGCTGAGCAGGGCGGCGTGCTCGATGTAGCGCACCCGCGCCAGCTCGGCGGACACCTCCCGCCAGGTGTTCTGCTGGATGGTCAGGGAGATGTAGGCCGACGTGCCCAACCCGGCCGGCTCCGGCGCGACCTGGGCGCGGAACCCGGTGATCACCCCGTCCCGCAGCAGCCGCTCCACCCGCGCGTACGCGTTGGTGCGTGAGACGTGCACCCGTTCGGCGAGCGTACGGATGGAGAGTCGCCCGTCGCGGACCAGTTCGTCCAGGATGCGCCGGTCGACCTCGTCCAGCGGCCCGACCGAACGTCCCGTCGCACCCGTCCCGCCCGGCGGCGGCGTGGTCTGCTGGCTCATCGGCACCTCCCGACGGGACCATCCGTCCCGCCTTCTTCGCGGATATTGAGTCAATCATCCGTTGGCAGGAGCATAGGTCCACCACACGTCCAGGAGGTCCCCGCCGTGACGACCACACCCCAGGCGGTCCGCAGGGCATCCCCGCGCACCCGCCGGCCGGCCACCCCGGCCGCCACCGACCCGGCCGCCGGCCTGCTCCCGCAGACCGAACCGGTCCGGCTGCTCGACCCGGACGGCACGCCGCTGCCGGCGCGCGACGACTACCCCGAGCCGCCGATCGAGGCACTGCGCGAGATGTACCGGCGGATGGTCGTCGGCCGGCGCTTCGACACCCAGGCCACCGCGCTGACCAAGCAGGGCCGCCTCGCGGTCTACCCGTCCTCGCGCGGCCAGGAAGCCTGCCAGGTCGGCGCGGTCCTCGCGCTGCGCGACGACGACTGGGTGTTCCCCACCTACCGGGAGTCGATGGCCCTGGTCTCCCGGGGCATCGACCCGGTGGAGGTGCTCACCCTGCTGCGCGGCGACTGGCACTGCGGGTACGACCCCGCCGCCCGGCGCACCGCCCCGCAGTGCACCCCGCTGGCCACCCAGTGCGTGCACGCCGCCGGTCTCGCCTACGGCGAGTCCTACCAGGGGCGGGACACGGTCGCGCTGGCGTTCATCGGCGACGGCGCCACCAGCGAGGGCGACTTCCACGAGGGCGTGAACTTCGCCGCCGTGTTCAAGGCCCCGGTCGTCTACTTCGTGCAGAACAACAAGTACGCGATCAGCGTCCCGCTGTCCCGGCAGACCGCCGCGCCGAGCCTGGCCTACAAGGGCGTCGGCTACGGCGTGCCCAGCGAGCAGGTCGACGGCAACGACCCGGTGGCCGTGCTGGCGGTGCTCACCCGCGCGGTCGCGCACGCCCGCGCGGGCCACGGCCCCTACCTGGTCGAGGCGCACACCTACCGGATGGAGCCGCACACCAACGCCGACGACGCGACCCGCTACCGGGACGCCGACGAGGTCGAGGCGTGGCGCGACCGGGACCCGGTGGCCCGGCTGGAGACCTACCTGCGGGCCCGGGGCGCGCTCGACGACGCCGCCGTCGCCGAGATCGCCGGACAGGCCGAGGCGTACGCCGCCGACCTGCGGGAGCGGATGAACGCGCAGCCCACGGTCGACCCGATGAGCCTCTTCGACCACGTCTACGCCGAGCCGACCCCGCAGCTGGTCGAGCAGCGCGAACAGGTCCGGGCCGAGCTGGCCGCCGCCGCGGAGGGGGACGCCTGATGGCCACCATGACCATGGCGAAGGCGCTCAACGCGGCGCTCGCCGACGCGCTGCTCGAGGACGACCGGGTGCTCGTCTTCGGCGAGGACGTCGGCCAGCTCGGCGGCGTCTTCCGGATCACCGACGGCCTCCAGGCCCGGTTCGGCGACAAGCGCTGCTTCGACACCCCGCTCGCCGAGGCCGGCATCGTCGGCTTCGCGGTCGGCCTGGCCATGTCCGGCCTGCGCCCGGTGGTGGAGATGCAGTTCGACGCGTTCGCGTACCCGGCGTTCGAGCAGATCGCCTCGCACGTGGCGAAGCTGCGCAACCGCACCCGGGGCAAGCTGAGCGTGCCGATGGTCATCCGGGTGCCGTACGCCGGCGGCATCGGCGGCGTCGAGCACCACTGTGACTCCTCCGAGGCGTACTACGCGCACACCCCGGGCCTGAAGGTGGTCACCCCGGCCACCGTGTCCGACGCGTACTCGCTGCTGCGCGAGGCCATCGACGACCCGGACCCGGTGGTGTTCCTGGAGCCGAAGAAGCTCTACTTCGCCAGCGGCGAGGCGCAGCTTCCGGCCCGCACCGAGCCGTTCGGCCGGGCCGTGGTGCGCCGCGCCGGCACCGACGCCACCCTGGTCGCGTACGGGCCGGCGGTCCCGGTCGCGCTGGAGGCCGCCGAGGCCGCCCGCGAGGAGGGCTGGGACCTGGAGGTGGTCGACGTCCGCACCCTGGTGCCGTTCGACGACGGCACGATCGCCGACTCGGTGCGCCGGACCGGCCGGTGCGTGGTGATCTCCGAGGCGCAGGGCTTCGCCGGGGTCGGCGCGGAGATCGCCGCCCGGGTGCAGGAGCGCTGCTTCCACGCCCTGCACGCCCCGGTGCTGCGGGTGTCCGGCCTGGACATCCCGTACCCCGCGCCGATGCTGGAGCACACCCACCTGCCGTCGGTGGACCGGATCCTGGACACGGTCGCCCGGTTGCAGTGGGACGACCAGCCCGACCCCCGCTGGCTGACCCAGGGGAGCGCGGCATGACCACCGCCACCGGAAACCGGGACTTCCTCCTGCCCGACCTGGGCGAGGGGCTGAGCGAGGCGGAGATCGTGCAGTGGCGGGTCGCCGTCGGCGACGTGGTCACCGTCGACCAGACCGTCGTCGAGGTGGAGACCGCCAAGGCGGTCGTCGACGTGCCCTGCCCGTACGCCGGCCGGGTGGTGGCCCTGCACGGCGCGGAGGGCGAGACGCGCCCGGTCGGCCAGCCGCTGATCACCGTCGCGCCGCTGGACGGCGGCGACGGCGACGAACCGGCGGGGCACGCCACCTACCGCGAGGAGGAGCGGGCCGGCTCCGGCAACGTGCTCATCGGCTACGGCACCGACCACGGCGGGGCCCGGCGACGACGCCGCCCCCGGCCGGTGGTGGCGCCGTCACCGCGTACCCCCGAGCCCACGCCGACCGCCGCCGCGCCGGCGGCCGCAACCGAGCCCGTCGCGGCGCTGGTCATCTCCCCGATCGTGCGGCGGCTGGCCCGCGAGCACGGGATCGATCCGGCCACCCTGCGCGGCACCGGCCCGGGCGGCGTGGTCCGGCGGGCCGACGTCGAGGCTGCCGCGACCGCCACGGTCGGGGCCGCCGCCCCGGTGGACGCGGCCGAACCGGCGGCGCCCGCGGTGCCGGATCTGCCCGCCGACGCCGAGGACCGGATCATCCCGCTGACCGGCGTGCGCAAGGTGATCGCCGACAAGCTCTCCCGCAGCCGGCGGGAGATCCCGGAGGTGACCATCTGGGTCGACGTGGACGCCACCGGCCTGCTGGAGACCCGGGCCGCGATCAACGCGGCCACCCCGGACGCGCCGGTGAGCATCCTCGCCCTGCTGGCCCGGATCTGCCTGTCCGGGCTGCGGCGGTACCCCCAGCTCAACGCCAGGGTGGACACCGAGGGCCAGCGGATCGTCCAGTCCGCCGGGGTGCACCTGGGCATCGCCGCGCAGACCGACCGGGGCCTGGTCGTCCCGGTGCTGCGCGACGCCCAGCGGCTGACCACCGCCGAACTGGCCGCCGCCCTCACCGCGACCACGGCGGCGGCACGCGCCGGCACGCTCCCGCCGGCCCGACTCACCGGCGGCACGTTCACCCTGAACAACTACGGCGTGTTCGGCGTCGACGGCTCCACCCCGATCATCAACCACCCGGAGGCGGCGCTGCTCGGCGTGGGCCGGATCGTGGACAAGCCGTGGGTGGTCGACGGGCAGCTCGCGGTCCGCAAGGTCACCCAGATCAGCCTCACCTTCGACCACCGGGTGTGCGACGGCGGGGTGGCCGGCGGTTTCCTGCGGCATGTCGCGGACTGCGTCGAGCGACCGGCGCTGCTCATCGCCAACGTCTGAGCGGGCCACGTCGGGTCCCGGCGCTCCGACCGGGGCGCCGGGACCCGACGGGTTTCTTCTCCCGCCGGCCGGGAAACCGGCCGCTGCGAGCACCGCCGACGGGAGGAGCAGGCGTGGCGTACCCGGACCTGCCCACCACCGCCACCGGGGTACGGACGCACGCCGTCGCCGGTGCGCCGCTGCTCTGCGACGCCCGCGAGCACGGGCTGACCGGCGACGGCACCACCAACGACCAACCGGCGCTGGCCGCCCTGGTGGACCGGCTCGGTGACGCGCACGACGCCGACGGGCGGGCCCGGATCATCTACTGCCCGCCGGGGGTGTACTCGATCCAGGACGCCAGCACGGTCTGGCGGACCGGGGTGTCCCTGGTCGGCGCGGGGCCGGGCGCGACCCGCTTCGTGCTGAGCAACTCCGGCGACCGGGCCGAGCCCACCCCGCTGGCCTTCTACACCGCCCAGCAGCACGGCGCCGGGCCGGACCGACCGCTGGCCGACTGCACCTTCGCCGACTTCGAGATCGACGGCTCCGGGGTCGCCTCGGCCGACTACAACCCGCTGGCCAAGGGGCTGGGCCTGCAGTACGTGACCCGGGGTGTGTTCCGCAACCTCTACATCCACCACACCGCCGCGACCGGCCTGGGCTGCGACTTCCTGCAGGACTGCCTGATCGACGGCATCCTGGTGGCCGGATGCGGTCGGCAGGACAACGGCACCCAGATGGGCGGCGCCGGCATCGGGATCGGC
This sequence comes from Micromonospora endolithica, assembly GCF_003626595.1. GTDB lineage: Bacteria > Actinomycetota > Actinomycetes > Mycobacteriales > Micromonosporaceae > Micromonospora > Micromonospora endolithica. The sequence continues at coordinate 104,385 of NZ_RBAK01000013.1, forward strand.
ATCGGGGGTTGGGGCAGCGTCGAGCGGTTGAACATCGTCAACTGCTCCGCGGTGGCAACGCCACCAACGGCATCTTCGTGGAACTCCAGGACGTCGCGGAACTGCGCCCACGCGGCATCCGGATCATCGGCTGCCACGCCCAGGGCAACCGGTTCGGCATCTCCGACTGGGGTGCCAACGGCCTGATCGTGTCGTCCTGCACGATGACCGGCAACCTGGAGGCCGGCTTCCACGTGTCGGCGAAGGGCACCACGAACACCGCCGGTCGGGGTGGGCTGGTCAGCGACTGCGTGATCGACGGCAACGTCCGCGACGGGATCAGCATCGGCAACACCCCCGGCCCGTACACGGTGCGCGGCAACCGGATCAGCGGCAACGGGCGGCACGGTTACCACCAGAGCGTCCTGGGCGGCACCGAGAATCCGGTCGCCGAGGAGATCGTGGTGGAGTCCAACGACATCTACGGCAACAGCGGCGACGGGATCCGCATCGACCGGCCGGTGCGGGACCTGTTCCTGGTCGGCAACCGGATCCGCAACAACGGCCGGCAGTGGGCGCCCGCCACGACCGGGCACGGCAGCTCGGTGCGCTACGGCGAGACGACCCTGGTGGACCAGCGCGCGACCTGGCCGCACGACGGCCACCGGGGCAAGGTGCTGCGGGTCGGCCGGACGATCGCGGTGGTCGCGGCCAACGACGAGACCACGCTGACCCTCGCCCCGATCCGGCCCGGGTCGCACGTCGCCTGGAGCGGCGCGGTGCCGGAACCGGCGAGCGCGTACGAGCTGCCGCCGAGCCCGCCGGTGCGCGCCGGGATCACCATCGACGCGGCGGTCGACTTCGCGACGATCCGGGGCAACCGGGTCTGGGACAACCGCGCCCCGAGCACCCAGGACCACGGCCTGTGGATCACCGAACAGGGCAGCTGCGTGGACTGCCGGGTGGAGGACAACGACTTCGCGGGCAACGCCGGTCCCGCGATCCTGCTGGACACCCCGCCGGTGGGCGGACGGTGGGACCGCAACCACGGCGACGACCCCGACTGACCGGTGCCGGCCCCGATGACCGGGGGCCGGCACCGGTCGCGCGTCAGACCGCCGGCGTCGTCGGCACCAGGACCACCGTCGCGGTCCCGGTCTGCGGCGGTACGCCCGGCTCGGTCGGCGCGTCGGTGTACTCGGCGACGAACACCCCGGTCAGGTTGTCGGCGCCACCGTGGCCGCCGTCGACGAACGTGGTGATCGTGCCGCTGCACCCGGACGCCGAGGAGAGCGGGTGCCCGTGCTCGTCGTGCCCGAGGATGTAGGTGACCTTCACCCGCGCGCAGTCCACCGGCAGGTCGTCGGTGACCGTCACCTCGTACGCCACCGGCTGGCCGAACTGGAACGGCTGGCCGGCCACCGGGGCGACGAACTCGACGATCGGCGCGCGCGGGCCGACCAGCAGCGGCAGGGTCGCCGCGGCCGACCGGCCGGTGCGGTCGGTGACCTTCACCGTGGGCTGGTACGACCCGTTGGACTGGAAGGTCCACGTCGGGTTCGGGTCGGTGGAGTCGACCGAGCCGTCGGCGTCGAAGTCCCAGGCGTAGCTGAGCCGGTCACCGTCCGGGTCCACCGTGCCGGCGCTGGAGAAGGTCACCGTCAGCGGGGCCTGACCGGCGATCGGTTCGGCACTGATCTTGGGAATCGGCGTGCGGTTGCCCCGGACGAAGTCGATCCGGGACAGCTGGGCGTCCGGGTTCTCGGCGAAGTAGCCGTCACCGTACTCCAGCAGGTACAACGCGCCGTCCGGGCCGAACTCCATGTCCATCGGGTTGTCCACCACCAGCGACGGCGTCACCGGGCGGATGTCGGCCACGTCCCCGTCGGCGTCCAGGCGGAACTCCTTGATGTAGTCGCGGGTCCACTCGTAGAACAGCGGCGCCCCGTCGTAGTAGGCCGGCCACCGGGTCCGCGAGGTGCTCCGCCCGTCGTAGTCGTACGCCGGGCCGGCCATCGGGCCGACCCCGCCGGTGCCGAGCTGCGGGAACTCCCCGGAGGCGGCGGACGGGTACCAGACCTCCGGCGCCTGCACCGCCGGCAGGCGACGCAGGCCGGTGTTGCGCGGCGAGTCGTTGACCGGGCGGGCGCAGTTGAACCTCCGCCCCGACTCACCGGTGGCGAAGTCGTGGTCGACGTACGCCAGACTCGGCGTCACGCAGTACGGCCAGCCGTAGTTCGCCGGCTCGTCGACCCGCATCCACCGACCGTGTCCGGCCGGCCCGCGGTCCGGGTCGCCGGTGGACGCGTCCGGTGAGTAGTCGGCGAGGTAGACCTCGTCGGTGCGCCGGTCGACGGCGAACCGGAACGGGTTGCGCAGGCCCATCGCGTAGATCTCCGGACGGGTCTTCGCGGTCCCCGGCCGGAACAGGTTGCCCGCCGGCACCCGGTAGCCACCGCCCGGCTTGACCCGGATCCGCAGCAGCTTGCCCCGCAGGTCGTTGGTGTTCGCCGAGGTCCGCTGCGCGTCGAAGGCCGGGTTCCGGTCGGCCCGCTCGTCGATCGGCGTGTAGCCGTCGGAGAAGAACGGGTTGGTGTCGTCCCCGGTGGACAGGTAGAGGTTGCCCTCGCTGTCGAAATCGATCTGCCCGCCGACGTGGCAGCAGATGCCCCGGTCGGTCGGCACGTCGATGATCTGCTGCTCGGTGCGCAGGTCGAGGGTCTGCCCGGTGAGCGTGAACCGGGACAGCCGCAGCACACCCCGGAACCGCGCCCAGTCGGCCTCGGTGCCGACCAGCGGCGCGTCCCCCTCGTTGACGTCCGGGGTGGCCGGGTCGTCGACCGGGGTGTCCAGCGGCGGTGAGTAGTACAGGTACACCCACCTGTTGGTGGCGAAGTCGGGGTCGATCGCGATGCCCTGCAACCCCTCCTCGTCGTGCTCGTACACGGGCACCTCGGCGGCCAGGGTGTTCAGGCCGGTACGCGGGTCGTGCAGGCGTACCTCACCGGTGCGGGAGGTGTGCAGCACCCGCTGGTCCGGCAGCACGGCGAGGCTGACCGGCTCGCCCGGGAAGTCGTTGAGGGTGACCTTCTGGAAGCTGCTGTCCGGCGGCGGTGCGGCCGGGGCGGCGGTGACCGGCGCGGACGGCACGGCCAGGGCCGTACCCACCAGCGCCAGGGCGGACAGCAGGGCGGTTCGTCTCATCATCGTGCGGATCCCCCGATGGTGTCGGCGGTCAGTAGCGGAGCGAGGCGAGGTACGCGTAGCCGACCCGGGCGGTCTCCAGCGCGTCGGCGGGGGAGCGGGGCGGGGTGCCGGCGTCGTCGCGCTCGACGATGTACTCCTCGATCCCGGCCTCCCGGGACCGGTCGAAGATCCGGCCGAAGTCGATCAGGCCGTCGCCGAGGTCGGCGAAGCTGGCGTTGGTGTCCATGTCCTTGACGTGCACCTGGCGGATCCGGCCCCGGTGCTCCCGGATCACGTCGACCGGGTCCTGTGCGCCGCGCCAGGTCCAGAACAGGTCCAGTTCGAAGTGGACGTACCGGGGGTCGGTCTCGTCGGCCAGGATGTCGAAGCCGCGACGCCCGTCGGTCAGCGGCACGAACTCCAGCTGGTGGTTGTGGTAACCGAACTGGATGCCCGCGCGCGCGGCCATCCGGCCGGCCCGGTTGAGGTCCCGGGCCAGCGCGCGGTAGCGGCCCGGGTCGCGGATCGGCTGGCCGTCCTCGCCGATGCCGAAGAACGGGTGCGCGAGGTAGGTGCAGCCGACCGTGTTGGCGTCGGCCAGCACCTGCTCCCAGGCGTCGGCGTCGAACGGCTGCGGGACGCCGGCGTGGCCGGAGGTCGCCCGCAGCCCGGCCGCGTCCAGCGCCGCCCGGAACTGGGCGGCGGTGCGCCCGACGAAGCCCGCGTGCTCCACCCGGCGGTACCCGATCTCGCGGAGCGCGGCGAGCGTGCCGGGCAGGTCGGCGGCGAGCTGGTCGCGCAACGTGTAGAGCTGGATGCTGATCCGGTCGGCCGGTACCCGGCGCCGGCCGGGCCGGCCGTGGGTGGCGGCGGTGTCGGCGGCGGCGGCCGGGCCGGCCAGCAGCCCGGCGGTGCCCACAGCCGCGGCGGACACGGTGGCGGCGCGGAGGATCCCGCGCCGGGTGAGGGGGTCGAGCCCTTCGGTCGGGGTGTGGCGGTCACGTTGATCCACAGGTGGTCCCTTCCTGCCGGACGGTGACGTCCGGACGGTCGCTGGTCGAACCGACCCGGATCCGGGCACGACGGACCGGCCGGACGGGGGTCCGGCGTCGACGGTCGCGGCGGGTACGGGCGGACGGGCGCCGAGGGGCGCCGGGCCGGGTCTCGGGATCGTCCCGAAAATCGACCAATGGACAACTTTGTATCTCGATCGGACCGTACCCTTACCGCGTCGTGAAGGCAAAGGTCTGCCGACAAGAGCGAAACTTCCGCTCTCGGCGACGAAAGTCGCCGGGCCGGGCGTGGGTCGACGCCCATCGCCGGTGGGTGTCCGAAAGCGATCGCGCTGTTCGCCGCGCGGGCGCGGGCCGGGGCGGGCCGCGGTGGTGGTACGGGAAATCCGGCCCTGGCCGGCGGGAAACGGACGGAAGGCGCCAGGCGGGTCCGGCCGGTCCCAGGCTGGTCGGGAGGCGCCGACGGCGGACGAGCGACCCATTGTGTGGCGCATCGGAAATCGTGCACGTCATTGTCCCGGCGATTCCGTGAAAATTGCGCGGATAACTGCGCGAGTGGAGAGGATGAGCCGAGGGACAACAAATACGGGGGGACGCATCATGGATCTGAGGCGGCGATTCGCGCTGTTGGCGGTGACCGTCGCGGCCACGCCTCTGGCCCTCGGCGGCTGCACCGCCGAGGAACGCTCGGCCGACCGGCCGGCGCAGGGCCGGGCCGCGCCACCCGAGCTGACCGTCACACCGACCGACCGCACCCGGAACGTACCGCTCTCCGCCGAGGTGGGCACCGCTGTCCGGGGCGGCCGGGTCACCGCCGTGCGGTTCACCGACGACCGGGGTGCCGAGGTCAGGGGTGAACCCCGCGAGGACGGTTCGTCCTGGGTGCCGGCCGCGCCGTTGAAGCCGGAGCGCACCTACACGGCCGAGGTGACCGCGACCGGCGACTCCGGCGCGACCACCACCCGGAGGACGACCTTCACCACGATGCCGGCACCGACCAAGCCGGCGGTCACCAGCACTCTCTATTTCGCCGGTAACCGGACGTACGGCACCGCCATGCCGGTCACCGTCGCATTCGACCCGCCTATTCCGAAAGAGGCTCGCGACGACGTCCAACGACGATTGTTCGTGAAGACCGATCCGCCGCAGCCGGGGGCCTGGTCGTGGGTGTCCGACGGCAGCCAGGTCTACTACCGGGCGCCCGACTTCTGGCGGCCGGGCACCACGATCACCGTCCGCGCCGGCCTGGCGGGCCTGCCGATCGGCAAGGACCAGGTCGGCGACGACGACCGTACCGCCACCTCGAAGATCGGCCGGCAGGTCGCCCTGGAAATCGACAACGCCAGCAAGCAGATGTCGGTGGTCCGCGACGGCAAGGTGGTACGCCGGATCCCGGTGAGCCTCGGCAAGCCGAGCACGCCGACCTCCAGCGGCAAGATGGTGATCATGGAGAAGCACCAGCAGACGACCTTCGACACCCGGGGATCGGCCGACCCCTACGTGGTCGACGTCGAGGACGCCCAGCGCCTCACCTGGGGCGGCGAGTTCATCCACGGCGCGCCGTGGTCGGAGGGGGACCAGGGCAGCACCAACGTCTCGCACGGCTGCACCAACGTCTCCGCCGCCGCCGCGGACTGGCTGATGGGCGTCACCCAGGTCGGCGACCTGGTGACGGTCAAGGGCACCGAGGTCGAGCTGACCGAGGGCAACGGCTGGACCGCGTGGAACGTCAGCTGGGACCAGTTCGTCAAGGGCAGCGCCCTGCCGGTGCCGTCCGGGCTGCGACCCAGCCCGACGACGCCGGCGCACCCGGGTGCCGTGGCCGGCGGATCGCCGGCGCCCGCGCCGTCGGTCAGCGGCGGCTGACCACGGGGTACGCACCGACGCGCCCGGCCCGCCCGCACGGTGGGCCGGGCGTTCAGGTCAGGGGCACCCGGCCGATGCCGGGACCGGTCAGGCTGCCCAGCCAGAGCCGGTCGCCGTCCTGCCGCACCCCGGTGATCATGTCGTACGCCCCGGCCGGCCCGTGCAGGGTGCGCAGCACCCGCCCGTCGGCGTCGACCAGCGCGACCAGGCCGTAGCGCAACGGCTTCGGCTGCACGGCGGCCGGCAGCACCGCCACCACCTGCCGCAGCCGCGGGTGCGGCAGCAGCCGTTCGACCACCGGCACCCGCGGGCTGGGCAGCGCGATCCAGTACGTGCCGTCGCCCACCGGGGTCAGGTTGTCCGGATATGCCGGCAGGTCGGCCAGCTCGGTCACCGTGCCGTCCGGCAGGCTCACCCGGACCAGCCGGTGGGTGGACGTCTCCACCAGCATCAGCGCCGACTCGTCCGGGGTCAGCGCGATCCCGTTCGGGAAGTAGAGCCCGGCGCAGACCACCTCGGTGCGCCCGCTCCCGGGGTGGTACGCGAGCACCCGCCCGTTCGGCCGGTGCTCCAGCAGGTCCCGCTTCCAGTGCGAGACCGGGAACCGGTAGGACGAATCGGTGAAGTAGACCGTGCCGTCCCGGGCGATCGTGGCGTTGTCGGCCAGGTGCGGCGTCTCCCCGTTGCCGCTCAGGTCCCGGATCACCCCGTCCCCGGTGATCCGCAGCAACCCCCGGTACGCGTCGCACACGACGAGGCTGCCGTCGCGGGGGTCCACCTCCAGCCCGAGCGGCCGGCCCCCGGTGTCGGCGAGCAACTCCGGCCGGGTACCGGCCGGCGCGTCGGCCGGCCACCACCAGATCCGGCCGTCCTCGGCCCCGCTGACCACCCGCCCGGCCGGGTCGACGACCACGTCCTCCGGACCGGCGGAACCCGCCGGCAGCGGCAGCAGCTCGACCGCGTCGAGCCGGGTGTCGGTCGGCGCCCACGGCCCGTCCAGCGGCGGTGGGACGGTGGCCGGCTCGCGGACGGGCCGGATCAGCAACGGTACGCGGGTGCGGGGAGCGACCATCCGCCCATTCTCACCCGCCACCGTCGGGACGGACAGCCCCCGCGGCGGCCGCGCACGGTCCGGTCGGGCTGCCCAGGGGGGCGCACGGCCCGGCGGTGACGCGGTCCCACCAGCCCGGACGTCGTCCTCCCGGGGGATCGGGGATGCCCCGGGGTCCGACCCTGGATGTACCCGGATCCCCCTCTCCCGAGGGGCGGAAATGTCGGTGCCGGGGGCTAGATTCGGTGACATGGGGCAGCACGAAGAGCGGTTCCACGTGGAGGTCGGCGTGGGTGACCAGGTGGTGGACGTGCGAGCGATCGGTGAGGTCGACGTGGCGACGGTCGCCGCGTTCCGCGCCGCGCTGTGGGCGGCGCCGGCGGGGTCGGTGGTCCGCCTCGACGTGTCCGGTGTCCGGGTTCTCTCCGCCGCCGGAGTCCGGGCCCTGCTGGCGGCGCACCGACGCATCCGCGCGCGCGGCGGCGAGCTGGTGCTGGTCGGTCCCGACCCGGTCGTGTCCCGGGTGCTGCGGGTGACCGGCCTGCACCGGATCATCCCGGTGGTGGACACGCGACTCGACCGTGGCGCCGACGGCGTGGCCCGCGCCGGCGACCGGGAGCTGGTGGCCTGCTGATCCGCCGCCCCGGTCGGGTGCCGCCGGCGGGCGACACCCGACCGGCGGGTCTCAGCGGACGTCGAGCAGGTCGACCACGAAGACCAGGGTCTCGCCGGGCTTGATCACGCCGCCCGCGCCCCGGTCGCCGTAGCCGAGGTGCGGCGGGATGGTGAGCTTGCGCCGGCCCCCCACGCGCATGCCGACCACGCCCCGGTCCCAGCCGGCGATGACCTGTCCGCCGCCCAGCGGGAACTCGAAGGTCTCGCTCCGGTTCCAGGACGAGTCGAACTCGCGCCCGCTGGAGTGCGAGACACCCACGTAGTGGACGCTGACCAGCTGACCCGGCTGGGCCTCCGGCCCGTCGCCGACGGTGATGTCCTCGGTCACGAGGTCGGCGGGCGGCGCGCCCTCGATCGGACCCACCTCGGGCTTGCCCGAACGGGCGCCTGCTGCCTGGTTCATGCGGGAATCTCCTGCCGTTTCGGTCCGGTTGTCCGGTCACCGTTGATCCTGCCGGATCGCGTCCCACCGATGCCCGGCGGTCCCGACCGGGGCCCCGGTCGGGACGACCGTGGGCACCCGGACACGGATCGGCGGGCGTCACCGGTGGGTGACGCCCGCTCTCCGGTGGTGCCGGGTCGGCTCAGCGGAGCCAGGGGAACCGCTGGACCAGGGGGAGCTTGGCCCAGGTCCGGCCGAGGCCGAGGGTGTCGCCGGCGCCGACCAGGGCGAGGGCGGCGAGGATGGCGGCGCTGATCAGGTGGTCGTCCATGAACGGGTTGTTCTCGGGAGGCAGCACGACCGTCCACATCAGCACGTAGAGCAGACCCCCGGCGACGGCGGCGACGCGCATCCCGATGCCGAGGAGCAGCGCCACGCCGATGCCCGCCAGGCCGATCATGAACAGCCAGTCGGCCCAGGCGGCGCCGGCGATGTCGTTGTAGAGGCCCTTGAACGGGCCGGCGGCGCCGAAGGTCAGGAAACCCTTGGTCGGGCTGCCGCCCTCGATCCAGGCGTTCTTCGCCTCGGTGGCGAATCCCAGACCGAAGACCTTGTCCAGGAACGCCCAGAGGAAGGTCCAGCCGAGAGCGATCCGGATGCCGGCGAAGACGTACCGGGTGGCGCGCTCACGGGGGGTCTCGGCCGCCGGAGCGATGGTGGCGGCGGTGTTCCGCTCGATTGTCGCGGTCATGGTCTCCACGTCCCTTCAGGTGTCGCACCGCGCTTCCCGGTGGCATCTCCATTGGACGCTCGTGGGCGGCGCGGCAGCAGGGCCGACCGGGCCCTGCCGGACCGGGTCCTTCGACCCCTCCCGGACCGGTCCGCCCGGCACCGGCGGCCCGGTCGCGGGACCCTGCCGCCCGGCCCGGCGCGTCCGTAGCGTCGGTGTGGAGAAGAGGCAGGGAGGCCGTGATGAGGACCTGGCAGGTGGGCGACGTGATGACGCGGGACGTCGCGACGGTGGGGGAGGAGGCACCGTACCGGGCGGTCGTCGACATCCTGGTCCGGCGTGGGATCAGTGGCGTGCCGGTGGTGGACGGCTTCCGCCGCGTGCTCGGGGTGGTGTCCGAGTCGGATCTGCTGCACAAGATCGAGCGGTCCGGCGAGCCGGAGCAACGGCGCATCTTCCAGGGGCGGCGGCACCGCAGCGCCCGGGAGAAGGCCGACGCGCTGCTGGCCCGGGACCTGATGACCGCGCCGCCGGTGACGACCGGGCCGCAGGCTCCGATCTCCGCCGCCGCGCGGCAGTTGGACCGGGAGGGGGTCAAGCGGCTGCCGGTGCTCGACGACCTCGGTCGGCTGGTCGGCATCGTCACCCGCGGTGACCTGCTGCGGGTGCACCTGCGGACCGACGCGGAGATCCGCGAGGACGTGGTCCAGGAGGTGCTGCGCGGGGTGCTCGCCGTCCGGGACGGCCTGGTGACCGTGCGGGTCCGCGACGGAGAGGTGGTCCTGGACGGCCGGCTCGACCGGCGCAGCGCCGCCGACCTGGCCGCCCGGCTCGCCGGCCAGGTCAGCGGTGTGGTGCGGGTGACCAGCACGGTCGCGTACGACGTCGACGACACGCCGCGCGACCGGCAACCGGGGCGGGTGACCCCGGTCGCCTGACTCCCGTGGTGGACGCGCCGCCGCTGGGGCGGCCGGCCGGGGCGGGAGTGGTGCGCGGCGGCGGGTCGGTCACCCCGGGCCGGTCACGGGCCGGCGGGACCGACGACCGGATTGGCCAGCTGCGCGGCCAGCAGGGCGGGCGCGTCGGCGAGGGAGGGGCCGTACCAGGTGAGGTGCCGGCCGGAGACCAGGGCGCAGGGCGTGCCGGCGAAGGCGTCGGGGCCGTCGGTGGCGGTGAAGCGGTACGGCTCGTCCGGCAGCACCACCACGTCGGGTGTGTGCCCGCGCAGCTCGTCCAGCTCCGGTCGGGGATACCGCTCGGGGTGCTCGGCGTACACGTTGCGTACGCCGAGCCGGCGCAGCACGTCGCCGGCGAACGTGTCACCGCCCAGCACGACCCAGGGGCGCCGCCACACCGGCACCACGGCGCGCCGGGGCGCGAGCGCGGGCGGCGCGGCCCACGCCTTCCGGGCGGCGGTCAGCCAGTCCGGCTCGACCGTGGCACCGAGTTCGCCGAGCAGCTCACCGAGTTCGGCCAGCGCCCCGGCCACGGTCCGGGGATAGGTCACCCGGGTCGGTACGCCGGCCGCGGCCAGCGCGTCCGCGTCGGCCCGGCGGTTCTCCTCCACGTTGAGCAGCACCAGGTCGGGCCGCAGCGCGCGGATCGCGTCGAGGTCCGGGTACTTGCTGCCGCCGACCCGCGCCACGTCCAGCCCGGCCGGGTGGGTGCACCAGTCGGTCGCCCCGACCAGCAGGCCCGGCAGGGTGGCGGCCACCGCCTCGGTCAGCGACGGCACCAGCGACACCACGCGCATCGGTCGTACCCCTCCCGCCCGGTGCCGGCGGCGGGTCCGCCGGCGGCGTACGCCGATCATGCCCGCCTCCGGTGGCCGCCGCCGCCGCGGGAGCCGAGAATGGCCGGATGCCTCCCGACCTGCCGGCCACGCCGCCGGCCACCCGGACCCTGCCCGACTACGGCGTGCCGGCGGGGCAGGCGCTGCCCCGGGTGCGGGCCTTCGCCGACGCGTTGACGCTGCGCCGGACGGTACGCGAGTTCAGCGATCGGCCGATCCCGGACGGGGTGCTGCGGGAGGCGCTGCGGGCCGCCGCGAGCGCGCCCAGCGGGGCCAACCGGCAGCCGTGGCGGTTCGTCGTGGTGACCGACCCGGAGCTGAAGCGCCGGCTGCGGGTGGCCGCCGAGGCCGAGGAGCGGGTCTTCTACGAGCGGCGGGCGCCGGAGGAGTGGCTGGCCGCGCTCGCGCCACTGGGCACCGACGCCAGCAAGCCGTTCCTGGACACCGCGCCGGCGGTGATCGTGGTCTTCGAGGTGCACCGGGGGCCGCGCAGCCCGCGCCCCTACTACGTCAAGGAGTCCGTCGGCATCGCGGTGGGGTTCCTGCTCGCCGCGCTGCACCAGGCCGGCCTGGCCACCCTGACGCACACGCCCAGCCCGATGCGGTTCCTCAACGAGCTGCTGGACCGTCCGCCCGAGGAGCGGGGCAACCTGATCATCCCGGTCGGCTACCCGGCCGTGGGCGCCCGGGTGCCGGCCATCGACCGCAAATCCCCCGATGAGGTGGTCGTCTGGCGCTGACCACCCCCGAGGCCCCCTTGCCACGTCTCTACAACGTTGTAATACTCGCCTGACCACCAGCAGGGGAGGTCCGATGTCCGATGTCCGCAGCGCGCCGCCCGCCCCGACCGAGGTACCGGTCGAGGCGCTCGGCGACCTGTACCGCGACGGGATCACCGCGCGCCGGGGCGCCTTCGGCGTGGACTGGGTGCGGCGGATGGCCGAGGACGTCGAGGCGGCCTTCCAAGAGGCCCGCGCCCGCCCCGACGGCGCGGTCGGCCGCGGCCCGCAACGGTGGTACGTGGAGATCCACCCGGAACAGTTGCGCGGCTTCGTCGACCTGGTCACCCACCCGTGGGTGGTGGCGGTCTGCCGGGCGGTGCTCGGCCCCCGTTACGAGATCGTCGAACTGGGCTTCGACATCCCGTTCCCCGGCGCGGCGATGCAGCCGTGGCACCGGGACTTCCCGATGCCGCCGGACACCCGGGACCAGCGGCGGCTGACCTCCCTCGCGTTCAACCTGACCACGGTGGACACGGTCGAGGAGATGGGGCCGTTCGAGATCGCGCCGGGCACCCAGTGGGACGAGGGCGACGACTTCGACCACGGGATGTTCCCGCCGAAGGAGCGCTACCCGCGCTACGCCGCACGGGCGGTGCGCAAGTTCCCCCGGCGCGGCGACATCTCCGCCCGGTCGGCGCTCACCGTCCACCGCGGCACCCCGAACGTCTCGACCCGGGCCCGTCCGGTGCTGGTCCTCGGCGTGGACGCCCCCGGCGCGGGCAACGCCGCGCACCACGACATGGCGGTCACCCGCGGCTACCGGGACAGCCTGCCCGCGTCGGTGCGCGCGCACCTGCCCTGCCCGGTGGTCGACGCGCTGACGCCGATCCGTCAGAAGCACACCATCGAAGGGCTGGTGATGGGCGCGGAGTGAGCCCGCCGGAGTCGGGTGTGCCCGCTCAGCCGACCGGCACGTGCTCCGGCGCGACGGTCGCCACCGGGACCCCCTCGCCGACCGCCCAGGACAGGGCGTGCCGGACCGCCGCGACGGGCAGCGGCCGCCGGCTGGTCACACAGACCGCGGCGTGCACCGCGTACGAGACGAAGGGGTACGACCGAGCCAGCCCGGCGACCGACTCGCGCACCCGGTCGGCCGTCGCCACCGCCTGCTCCTCGGTGAGCGACGGCAGCACCAGCAGGTACTCGCCACCGGTGAGGCGGGCCGCCCGGTCGACCGGGCGCAACGGCGCGGTGAGCGCGGCGAGCACGGCCTGCGCCTCCCGGGCGGCGCTGCGCCGGCCGAACCGCTCCGGCGTGCCGGGCGGCTCGTCCACCCGGATGCCGACCACGGCCAGCGGCAGGGTGCCCGAGGCGGTCACGCCGTCCAGGCCGGTCCACCGCCGCAACCCCGGCTCGTCGAGCAGCGTGGCGGACCCGTCACCGGCCACCGGGGGCTGCGGCGCGTGGCCGGCCCGCCGGGCCCGCTCGGTGCGGTCGACCAGCAGCCGGATGGCCGCCTCGCCGCGCGCCTCACCCGGGGTCGCCGGCAGTTCCCGGACCCGACCCAGAACCTCGTCGAGCACCGCGCGGGCCGACTCCGGCAGCCGCGCGGTGAGCCGGTCGCGCAGCCGCAGCGCCTCGTGCAGCGCCGCGTCGCGCCGGAAGGTCCAGCCGCCGTCGAAGAGCCGGCCCGACTCCAGCGTCGGCGCGTCCGGGTCCACCTCGGCCCGGTCGTACGCCACCAGGGCCGCACCGAAGCGCGGGGTCAGCGCGACCACCGACCACTCCCGGGCCAGTTCCTCGTCCTCGGCCAGCACCACGCCGTACGCCCCGGTCGGCAGCGTCTCCGGCGCCGCGTCCACCACCCCGACCACGGTGGCCGCCGCGGTGCGGACGATCCGCTCGTAGAGGGCCCGTTCCCGCTCGAAGTACGGGATCCGCTGGAACAGCGCCAGGACGATCAGCGGGCCGTCCTCGGCGGTGGCCAGGGCGGCCCGTTCGATGGCGTGCGAGACGGTGACGAGTTCGCGTTTGGTCAGTCGCTCCGGTACGCGTCCGCTGTGCAGCACGCCGCGAGCCTAGCCGCGCCCCGGGCCGGTGTCGCGGCGGAGCCGGGTCCCGCCCGGCCGGTCGTACCCCGGCCCCAGGCCGCACCGCCGAGGCGACCGCCATGATCCACGCCGTACACTCGCCCGGTCGGCGGGCGGACCGTCGGCGCGACGGCGAACGGATCGGGCGATGACGGGCAGCGGTGACGGGACCGGCTCCGGGCTGCGTACGCTCCCCGTGCCCGCCGGTCGCGCGCCGCTGGCCACCCGGGGCGGTCTCGTCGTGCACGGCGCGCACCGGCTGGGGGACCTGGTGCGCCGGCGACCGGCCGGCATCACCGGTAACCAGTGGGGTTCGGCGATCCGCGAGAGCTACGACCTGGTGGTCGCCGACGCCGACGGGCGGCTCCAGCTCGCCGCCGAGATCGGCCCGGAACCGGGCGCCGGGCAGCGTGCGGAGCGGACGAAGACCGCGGTCGCCGGGGCCGCCGGCCTGCCGGTGCTGCGGATCGGCTCGGCCACGCTGACCGCCGCCGAGCACGGCCGGACCGTCGTCGGGTACGTGCTCGACGCGGCCGCCTATGCCGAGCGGGTCGCCGGGATCGAGCCGGGTGACGACCCGCCGGTCGGGTTCCGGGACATCCCGGGCCGGTTGCCGGACGGGCGTACCGGCCCGGTCAACGACCTGGGCGCGCTGGCCCGGGCGGGGGCGGTCGAGGCGTACGTCGAGGGGCGGCTGGTCGATCCGATCCTGCGCGGCCTGCACGTGCGCTGGACCGGCGGGCCCGCCGAGGGCTGGGCCTGGGTCGAGGTACGCCCCGGCGGTTTCCTGGTGGAGCGGGTGACCGTCGCGGAGCACCGGTTCTCCGCCGGCCTGGACCCGGCCCGGTTCGCCGAGGACCTGGCCGCGCTGGCGGTCGGGGCACGGCTGCGTACGCCGGAGCCGGGTGGGCCCACGCTTGTCGACCGCGCGGTGCTGCGGACCCGTATCCGGGGCCTGGCCGCCCGGCGCGACGAGATGGTCGCCGGTTTCGCGTTCGACCACCTCTGCGCGGACTGATCCCCGCCGCCACCCTGGCCCGAAGGGGCCCGCGGAAAAGATCCGCAGATTCCTCCGATCCGGGTTGAACCATCGCCACAGCCGCCCCGTACTCCTGCGCGAATGGACAGGATCTCCTCGACCGCGCCACCCGGGCGTGGAAGACGGTGCGGAAAGGGCATCGTCGGTCATCGACGTGCCCCCGGCCGTGTCCGGCGGGATTCCGGTGGGCACGCCACACGATTTTCGTCGGTCCGCCGAGGTCTGCCACCAACTACCGGATCTTGAAGGAGAACAATTCGATGCGCAGGTCCACACGGGCGCGCCGGTCACCCGGTATCGCGCGGAGCAAGCGGCTGCTGGCCGTGGTCGGCACGCTCGCGGTCTTCGGCGGCATTGTCGCCGTGACCCAGATCTCGTCGGCCGGGGACCGGCCGTCCAACCGGGCCCGCCCGGCGTCCGCGGCCTGTGTGGAGCCCAGCCCCGGCGCGACCGCGCCGAGCGGCCGGGACAACACCTCCCGTACCTGGCAGAACGGCCGGTGGGTGCGCAACCACTGGGGTGACGGCCAGCAGACGGTACGCGAGTGCCAGGAGACCCGCGACGGCGGCAGCCCGGTCAGCAACGGCGGCTCGGCGGTTGCCTGCCCGGACGTGGCGAGCAGACTTCCGCAGATCCCGGAGCGGGCGCGGGCCGAGGTCGACCGCAACCTCGCCCTGTTGCAGACCCAGATCACCGAGGCCGACCGGCGGCTCGCCGCCGAGGGCAACAGGGGCGACGCCTTCATCCGCAACGCGATCCTCGGGCCACTGGCCGCAAAGCGGAAGGCCACGCTGGACCGGATCACCACGGCGATCGACCGGGCCGGGCCCCGGCCGCGCGGTCTCGCCCAGCTCGCCACCTGCCAGGTCGCCCCGACCGGAAACCCGAGCAACGGCGGGAACGACGGCGGCGGCGACAACAATGGCGGCGGCAACAATGGCGGCGGTGACAACGGCGGCAACAACGGCGGCAACAACGGCGCCCCGGGCGCCGGGCTGGGCGTGCTCGCCAACAACTGCGACAACACCGAGCTGGAGGCGCACGACGGTTTCCAGAACGGCAACCGCTGCGTCAGCACCGCGTTCGGTGAGGTCGGCGCCGACGCCAACAACCCGTCCCTGCTGATCACCGACTTCCCCCAGCAGGTGGGCGCCAACCAGCCCTTCACGCTCCAGGTCTCCACCAAGAACCTGGTCCGGGACCGCTTCCTCGCCGCCGGCCAGGGTGGCTACTACGTGGAGAGTTCGCTGCTCAACGAGCAGGGCCTGGTGCGGGGCCACTTCCACACCGCCTGCCGGATGCTGTCGGGCACCGACGAGGCTCCCGGCAACCCGGAGGCGGTGCCGGCGTTCTTCGTGGCCACCGAGGACGGCGGCGGCGGCGCCGACGCCGACCAGGTGACCATCCAGGTCCCCGGGCTGCCGCAGTCCGGCACCGCGCAGTGCGCGGTCTGGGCCGGCGACGGGTCGCACCGCATCCCGATGATGGCGCGGGCCAACCAGACCCCAGCCTTCGACGCGGTGCGGATCGAGGTCAACTGATCCAGCGGGGCGACCCGGGGGTCGCCGGTGGGGAGGTTCCCACCGGCGGCCCCCGGTTCTGTTTCCGGGGCCCCGTGCGGCGGTGTCCCGGCGACGGCACCCGACCGAAAAGGCGGCGGGGCCACGCCGACCGGCATGGCCCCGCAGGTGTGGAGAGCGTCCTTCGCGGACGCGTGCTCACCGGTTCTTGTACGCCTCGACGACCTCGACCGGGATCCGGCCCCGCTCGGAGATCTTGAAGCCGTTCTTGACGGCCCATTCCCGAACGGCCCGGTTCTGCTCCCGGTCCATTCCCGAGGTGCCCGAACCGGCCGGCCGGCGCGGGGCGCGCCCGCTGTCGGCCGTGCCCCGACCGATGCGTCGACCGGCATTGATGTAAGGGTCGAGCGCCTTCCGCAGGACGCCCGCGTTCTCGTCGGAGACGTCGATGGTGTAGGCCACGCCGTCCAAGCTGAACTCGACGGTCCGGTCGGCCTTTCCGCCGTCCAGATCGTCGGTCAGAACAGTGATTACTTTCCTTGCCATCGCCGATTACTCCCTGTGTGGGGCGGGGTGTGCCCAAAGTTTGACGTATCCCACGGCGAAAATGCAACAAAGCGCGTCCTCCTCATTTCGGCGGGTCGCGATATCGGGCCGAAAATCGCGGAACGCGCCGGTAAAGGGGCGGTCCGCGGGACGTCAGCGGCGGTCTGCCCCTGCCCACCCCCGTGGCCAACGCCGTCGGCCAGGACGGCGACGCGCTGATCCCACTGGCGGCCCTGCGCCGGCAGTCCGCCGCCGTGACCACCGTGATCACCACCAATCCCGGCCGCCGCGGTGGGCGCCGCCCTGCTCCTGCTGCTCTGAACCGGGAGGACGTGACCGTGTCGCCCCCGATCGCCCGTACCCGGCGCAAGCTGGTCGCCTTCGCCGTCCTCACCGTCGTGGCGTCGCTCGTCGGTCTGCCCGGCGCGACGGTCGTCGCCCTGGCCGCCGTCAGCGTCGCCATCCCGGTCGCCGTGGCCTGTGCCGGCGGCGGTGCCCTCCTGCGTGACCTGCTCGTTCCCGGCGACCGCCGGCGACGCGGCGGTGGCCTGGGTCACACGACGGAACAAGGGGAACGTTTTGTTACTTGAGTTGGACACGCTCAACTCAACGCGATAGCAGGTGTTCGATGGCAACTCTTCCGGTACTTCCCCTGACCGACGCCGTGCTGCTGCCCGGCATGGTCATCCCGGTGACCCTCGACCCGACCACCCAGGCCGCCGTCGACGCGGCCCGCGCCAGCGGCGACGGCACGCTGCTCGCCGTGCCCCGCCTCGACGGCGAGTACGGCCCGGTGGGCACCGTGGCCACCATCGAGAAGGTCGGCCGGCTGCCCGACGGTGAACCCGCCGCGGTCGTCCGCGGCCTGTCCCGCGCCCGGATCGGCTCCGGCGTGCCCGGACCCGGTGCGGCCCTCTGGGTCGAGGCGACCGCACTGCGCGAGCCCGCCCCCGCCGGCCGGGCCCGCGAGCTGGCCCGCGAGTACCGCGCCCTGATGACCTCGGTCCTCCAGCAGCGCGGGGCCTGGCAGGTCATCGACGCTATCGAGCGGATGACCGACCTGTCCGAGCTGGCCGACTCCGCCGGGTACGTGTCCTGGCTGACCCTGGCCCAGAAGACCGAACTGCTCGCCGCGCCGGACGTCACCGCCCGGCTGGAACTGCTCGTCGGCTGGGTGAAGGACCACCTCGCCGAGCAGGAGGTCACCGAGCGGATCAACACCGACGTACGGGAGGGGCTGGAGAAGTCCCAGCGGGAGTTCCTGCTCCGCCAGCAGCTCGCCGCGATCCGCAAGGAACTCGGCGAGGACGAGCCCGACGGCTCGGCCGACTACCGGGCCCGCGTCGAGGCCGCCGACCTGCCGGCGAAGGTCCGCGAGGCCGCCCTGCGCGAGGTCGGCAAACTGGAGAGGTCCAGCGACGCCTCCCCGGAGGCGGGCTGGATCCGGACCTGGCTGGACACCGTGCTGGAGATGCCCTGGGGCACGCGTACCGAGGACAACACCGACCTCGGCGCGGCCCGCGCGGTGCTCGACGCCGACCACGCCGGCCTGACCGACGTCAAGGACCGGATCCTGGAGTACCTCGCGGTGCGCAACCGCCGCGCCGAGCGCAACCTCGGCGTGGTCGGCGGGCGCGGCTCCGGCGCGGTGCTCGCCCTCGCCGGCCCGCCCGGCGTCGGCAAGACCAGCCTCGGCGAGTCCGTCGCCCGCGCCCTCGGGCGGAACTTCGTCCGGGTCTCCCTCGGCGGGGTCCGCGACGA
The DNA here is from genome assembly GCF_003626595.1 of Micromonospora endolithica. Lineage (GTDB taxonomy): Bacteria > Actinomycetota > Actinomycetes > Mycobacteriales > Micromonosporaceae > Micromonospora > Micromonospora endolithica. The sequence continues at coordinate 122,737 of NZ_RBAK01000013.1, forward strand.
GGCGGAGATCCGCGGCCACCGGCGCACCTACGTCGGCGCGCTGCCCGGACGCATCGTCCGCGCGCTGCGCGAGGCCGGCTCGACGAACCCGGTGATCCTCCTGGACGAGGTCGACAAGCTGGCCGCCGGCTACGCCGGCGACCCGGCCGCGGCCCTGCTGGAGGTGCTGGACCCGGCGCAGAACCACACCTTCCGGGACCACTACCTGGAGGTCGACCTCGACCTGTCCGACGTGCTCTTCCTGGCCACCGCCAACGTGGTCGAGTCGATCCCCGGCCCGCTGCTGGACCGGATGGAGCTGGTCACCCTGGACGGCTACACCGAGGACGAGAAGGTCGCCATCGGCCGCGACCACCTGCTGCCCCGGCAGCTCCAGCGGGCCGGTCTGACCGCCGACGAGGTCACCGTCGCCGACGACGCGCTGGCCCGGATCGCCGGGGAGTACACCCGGGAGGCCGGCGTACGGCAGCTGGAACGCGCCCTGGCGAAGATCCTGCGCAAGGTCGCGGTCGAGCTGGCCACCGACCCGGCGCCGGTCGCGGTGGACACCGGCAATCTGGCCCGCTACCTGGGCCGGCCGAAGTTCACCCCGGAGTCGGCCGAGCGGACCGCGGTGCCCGGCGTGGCCACCGGCCTGGCCGTCACCGGCGCCGGCGGGGACGTGCTCTTCATCGAGGCCACCAGCATGGAGGGCGAGCCGGGGCTGACCCTGACCGGCCAGCTCGGTGACGTGATGAAGGAGTCCGCGCACATCGCCCTGTCCTACCTGCGCTCCAACGGGCGCCGGCTCGGACTGGACCCGAACGCCCTCGCCGGGCGGCGGATCCACCTGCACGTGCCGGCGGGCGCGGTGCCCAAGGACGGCCCGAGCGCCGGCATCACCATGGTCACCGCCCTGGCGTCGCTGGTCAGCGGCCGACCGGTCCGGCCGGAGTTCGGCATGACCGGTGAGGTCACCCTCTCCGGTCGGGTGCTGCCGATCGGCGGGGTGAAGCAGAAGCTGCTCGCCGCGCACCGGGCCGGTCTGACCGAGGTGATCATCCCGAAGCGCAACGAGCCGGACCTGGACGACCTGCCGGCCGAGGTTCGCGACGCACTGACCGTGCACACCCTGGCCGACGTCGCCGACGTGCTCGCCCTGGCGCTGCGCCCGGCCGACGTCGACGCCGGCTCGCTCGACGGCGAAGCCCTCACCACCGCCTGAGGTGTAAGGAAGGGCCCCCTGTTAACGCCTCGTGCATAGCAGGGGGCCCTTCTTAACGGGCTGCGGTGGGTGCCGCGCGGCTCCGGGAAGTGCCGCCGGGCGGCGATGTTAATAGGGGGCCCTTCCTCTGCCGCAGGCGTTAACAAGGGGCCCTTCCTTACACCTCAGCGGCGGTCGCGCCGCTCGCGCCGGTCACCGCCGTCGAAGCGGCGCTCGTCGCCGCTCCCGTCGCCGTCCCGGTCCCGGCGTACGGTGGCCTTGCGGCCCTTGATGGTGCTGCCGCGCAGGCCGGCGATCACGTCGTCGGCGACCGAGTGCGGGACCTCGACCAGCGAGAACCGGTCGGCGATCTCGATCGAGCCGATGTCCCGGCCGTTGATGCCCGTCTCGCCGGTGATCGCGCCGACCAGGTCCTGCGGGCGGACACCGGCCCGCCGGCCCAGCCCGATGAAGACCTGGGTGGTGCCGCCGGTACGCGGCCGGCCGGGACGGCGGTCGCCCCGGCCCTCGGGCCGCCCCTCGCGCGGGCCCCGGACCGGCACCTGCGGGATCTCCTCATCGTCGTCGGAGCCCGGCGAGGTCGCCTCGTGCGCCAGCCGCACCGCCGCCAGGGCCACCTCGACCAGGTCGAACTCGTCGGTCAGTGACTCGACGATCGCCCGGTACGGGTCGAGGTCGTCCTCCAGCAGGCTCTCCCGCACCGCCGCCTGGGTCAGCTCCAGTCGCCGGGTCCGCATGTCGGCCACCGTCGGGATCTTGTCGATCGCGATCCGCTGGCCGGTGACCCGCTCGATGGTCTTGAGCATCCGGTGCTCGCGCGGCTCGGCGAGCGTGATGGCCACGCCCTCCCGTCCGGCCCGGCCGACCCGGCCGATCCGGTGCACGTACGACTCCGGGGCCGACGGCACGTCGTAGTTGACCACGTGGGTGAGCTGCTCGACGTCCAGGCCACGGGCCGCCACGTCGGTGGCGACCAGCAGGTCGGCGGTGCCGCCGCGGAGCCGACCCATCACCCGGTCCCGCTGTTCCTGGCTCATTCCGCCGTGCAGCGCCTCGGCCCGGTAGCCCCGCCCGTTCATCGTCTCGGTGAGCCGGTCGACCTCCTCCCGGCTGCGGCAGAACACGATCGCCGCGGTGGGCGACTCCACGTCCAGCACGCGGCCGAGGGCGGCCGGCTTGTGCGCCCGCGCCACGATGTACGCGCTCTGCCGCACCCGCGGCGCCTCGCCGGCCACCTGCTGCTCGCGGGCGATGAGGATCCGCACCGGGTCGGTCAGGTGCTTGCGGGCCAGCCCGTCGATGCGGGATGGCATGGTGGCCGAGAACAGGACCGTCTGCCGCTGCCGCGGCGCGTGCTCCAGGATCGCCTCGATGTCCTCGGCGAAGCCCATGTCGAGCATCTCGTCGGCCTCGTCCAGCACCACCGTGGCGAGCCCGCCCAGGTTCAGCGTGCCCCGGGCGATGTGGTCCAGCGCCCGGCCGGGCGTGGCCACCACCACGTCGACGCCGGCGTCCAGCGCCCGCAGCTGCCGGCCGATCGGTTGGCCGCCGTAGATCGGCAGCACCCGGGCGCCGAGGTCCTTGCCGTACCGGTGGAACGCCTCGGAGACCTGCACCGCGAGTTCCCGGGTCGGCACCAGCACCAACGCCACCGGGTCGCCGGTCGGACGGTCGTCGGGCATCCGCTGCAACAGCGGCAGCGCGAACGCGGCGGTCTTGCCGGTGCCGGTGGCGGCCTGGCCCAGCAGGTCCCGCCCGGACAACAGCAGCGGGATGGTCTCCCGCTGGATCGGGGTGGGCTCCTCGTAACCGAGGGCGGAGAGCGCGGCGAGCAGTTCGTCGCGCAGGCCGAGGTCGGTGAACGCGGTCGCCTCCTCGGGGCCGTCCGGGGCGGGCGGTTCGGTGGGCGGGTCGTGCCGTACGGGTGCGGAACTCATGCGTCAAGCCTTTCATCACCGCCGCGCGCCCGTTCCGCCGACCGGCACATCACGCCGAGCGGGCACCCGCAGCCCCGTGCCGGCGGGTGCCCGCTCGCGCCGTCGACCCGGTGTCGCCGACCCCGGGCGTCAGGGCGTGGTGAGGAGGAACAGGATCATCGTGACGCCCAGGACCGTGTCCAGGACGGCGCACCACTCGGCGTAGCCGCGCGGCACCACCTCGTCGCGCCGGTGGTGGACCGCGTCCCAGACCGCGTGGGCGAGCCAGCCCACGGCCACCAGCCAGCCGGCGGCGTCCCCGCCGAGGGCGAGCGCGGCCACCGCCAGCCCTGTCCACCCGAGCAGGCCGGCCAGCTGTACGGCGCGGACCCGGCGGTCGCCCAGCCGGCCCCGCCACGCCCCGACGAGCGGGTAGCTGACGGCGAGGCCGAGCAGGGTCCACGGCGGGAGGACCGCCGGGGTGAACCAGTTGTCGAAGCTCATCAGCAGGGCGAGCCCGGTCGGCCAGCGGTGCGCCAGCACCCGCACCAGCGGACGCGCGTCCGCCGCGGGCCGGGCGGCGTGGTGGTGGGCGTACTCGGCGCGGCGCCACAGCATCGCGCCGACCATCGCCGGAATCATCAGCAGGTGACCGCCGGTCAGCAGGGCGTCGGCGCCGAGCAGCCCGACCGCGTACGGCGGGAGCAACAGCAGCACCGGCAGGTACATGGCGGCGGTCATCTCGCCGATCGCCGGGGCGGAGTGCCCCCGGTACCACATCCACACCGCCATGCCGACACTCATGTCGGTCGCCATCAGCAGCGCGGCGACACCGGGCGTGGCCGGGGCCAGCCCGAGCGCGCCGGCCAGCGCACCGCGGGCCGGCCCCAGCAGCAGCATCCCGGCCAGCATGGCCAGCACCATCGCCAGCAGATGCCGGGCCAGGGCCCGTCGCCGGGCGCGGCCCGCGGCCCCGGCCGCGCGGTCTCCGGCGGTCGTGTCGTACGTCAGCTCGGTCATGGGGTCGACCCTGCCGGCGGTGTGCGCCGCGAACCATCCGCGTGGTGTCACCGGTCGACCGGGCGGAACGCACGGGTACGCGGTGCGTCGGCGCGTTCTACCCTTCAGACCGTGGTGGCGGACACGGCGATGCCGGGCGGCGGCCGGACCCTGTCCCGCGCCCGGGCGGCCGTCCTGGTCTCGCTCACCGCCGGCATGTCCGCCACCCTGCTCATGCCGGCGGTCGGGCTGGCCCGGGAACCCGACCGGTGGCGGGTGGCCGGCGGCGGCGTCGGGCTCGCGGCGTTCGCGGTGGTGCTGGTGGTGGCGCTGCGTACGGCGGTGACGCCGGTCCGTTCCGGCCGGTCGCGCCGGTGGCTGCGGATCGCGTACGCCGTCGTGGCGGTGCTCGGCGTCCCGCTCGTCGCGCCGGTGGCCGTGGGCGAATGGCCCACCGGGGCCTGGTGGGGCGCGGCCGTCGTCGGCGCGGCGCCGCTGGTGGGATCGTGGCGACTGGTGCCACCGACGCTCGTCGCCGCGCTCGCGGTCGCCGGGGCGGTGGCTCTGGCCAACGGCACGTCGGCAGCGCGGTCGCTGCTGGTCACCGCCGTGGTCGGGGTCAGCATCGCCGCCGTGAACGGCTTCCAGGTGTGGTTCTGGGAGTTGCTGGTGCGGGCCGAGCGGGGTCAGGCGGCACAGGCCCGGCTGGCCGCCGCGCAGGAGCGGCTGCGCTTCGCCGCGGACGTGCACGACCTGCTCGGGCACCACCTGACCGTGATCGCGTTGAAGGCCGAGCTGGCCGCCCGCCTCGCGCCCACCGACGCCGGCCGGGCCGGCCGGGAGGCCGCCGAGGCGCAGCGGCTGGCCGCCTCGGCGCTGGTCGAGCTGCGCCGGACGGTGCACGGCTACCGCCGGGTGGACCTCGGCGAACAGCTCACCGCGATGGGCGAGGTGCTCCGCTCGTCCGGGGTGCGCTGCACGGTGGTGCGGCCGCCCGACGCGCTGCCGCCGGAGGCGGCGGCCCAGCTCGCGGCGGTGCTCCGCGAGGCGGGCACCAACGTGCTGCGGCACAGTCGGGCCGGCTGGTGCCGGATCGAGATCGACCAGGAGGACGACGTGGCGCGGATGACCGTGACCAACGACGGGGCGCGGGCCGAGCCGACACCGGACCGGCACAGCCATGGGCTGCGCGGCCTGGCCGAACGCCTCGCGGCGGCCGGCGGAACGCTGCGCACCGGCTGCGCCGACGGCGTCTTCACCGTCGAGGCGACCGTGTCGACCGGGTCGACCGCCGCATGATCCGGGTCCTGCTCGCCGACGACGAGGAGCTGATCCGTACCGCCCTGGCCGCCCTGCTGGACCTGGAGGACGACCTGGCGGTGGTCGCCCAGGCGGCCGACGGGGAGGCGGCGGTCACCGCGGCCCTCGCGCACCGGCCCGATGTGGCGGTGGTCGACCTGGCCATGCCCCGACGGGACGGCTTCGCGGTCGCCGCCGAACTGGCCCGCGCGCTGCCGGCCTGCGCGGTGGTCATCCTCACCGGCCAGGGACGCCCGCCGCACCTGCGGGGCGCGCTCACCGCCGGGGCCCGGGGTTTCCTGCCCAAGGGCGCGCCGGGCGGGGCGCTGGCCGACGTGATCCGCCGGGTGCACGCCGGCGGCCGGTACGTCGACCCGGCGCTGGCCGCCGACGCGCTGCTGATTCCGCCGTGCCCGCTGACGCCACGGGAGCTGGAGACGTTGCGGCTGGCCCAGGACGGGTCACCGGTGGCCGTGGTCGCCCGTCGCGCGCACCTGTCCGCCGGTACGGTGCGCAACTACCTGGCGGCGGCGGTGCAGAAGCTCGGCGCGACCAGCCGGGCCGACGCGGTCCGCGCCGCCCGGGACCACGGCTGGCTCTAGCTCCAGCCCACCGGGCGCAGCGGCGAGGTCTAGCCTGGCGGACGTGCGTACGGTCGAACTGGTCTGCTCGCCGGAACTGGACGCGGCGGTGCGCGCCGGGTGGCAGCGACTGGCCGCGGCCGGGCTGCCCAGCCTGGCCCGCAACACCCATCCCACGAACCGTCCCCACCTGACCCTCGCGGCGGTGGACGACTTCCCGCCGGGTGCGGCGGCGCGGCTCGGCGCCCTGTTCGCCGAGGTGCTGCCCCTGCCGGTCCGGCTGGACGACATCCAGGTGCTGGACGGCAGCGCGCCCCTGGTGTGGTCGATCCACCCCGATGCGTCGCTGACCGCCCTGCACGCCGCGGTGTGGGACGTGCTGCGCGACGCCGACGGGCACCATCCGTGGCACGCGCCCGGCCGGTGGCGGCCGCACCTCAGCCTGGCGTTGCGCTTCCGGGACGCGGACGCGGCACTGGCCCGGGCCGTGCTCGGCCCGCAGGGCCCGGCGGGCAGCTTCGTGGCGGGCCGCAGCTACCACAGCGCGGACCGCTCGGTGACCCCGCTGGGCTGAACCGGCATCCGAAGACGTGACCGATTCGATCTGTTGCAACGGCGTTCCGCGATGTTTAATGCTCGGTAACTTGTGGCGCCCGTCACAAGGGAGGAGCCGCCGGCGATGCTGCGGGTGCGGAATCTCGAGGTCGTCTACGACGACGTGATGCTGGTCCTGCGCGGCCTGAGCATCACCGTCCCGCCGGGCGGGATCGTCGCGCTGCTCGGCGCGAACGGCGCCGGCAAGACCACGCTGCTGCGGGCCCTCACCGGGCTGCTCGACATCCACCACGGCGCGGTGGTCCGGGGCGAGGTCACCCTGGACGACGAACCGGTGCACCGGCTCAGGCCGGCCGCGATCGTCCGCCGGGGCGTGGCCCAGGTGATGGAGGGACGGCGGATCTTCGGTGAGCTGACCGTGGAGGAGAACCTGCGCCTGGGCGGGCACACCGACCCGCGCCGGATCACCGGTCGCCTGAGCGAGGTGTACGACCTGTTCCCGGTGCTCGCCGACCGGCGCCGGCGCACCGCCGGTTACCTGTCCGGCGGGGAGCAGCAGATGCTGGCGATGGGCCGGGCGCTGATGGCCGGCCCGCGCTACCTGCTGCTGGACGAGCCGAGCCTCGGCCTGGCCCCGCGCCTGGTCGAGCAGATCCGGGAGCTGATCGTGGCGATCAACGCCGCCGGCACCGCCGTGCTGCTGGTCGAGCAGAACGCCACCATGGCGCTGTCCGTCGCGGCGCACGGCTACGTGCTGGAGACCGGCCGGGTGGTGCTGGACAAGCCGGCCGCGCAGCTGCTCGCCGACGACGACGTCCGCGAGTTCTACCTGGGGCTGCACGCCGGCGAGGGGCACACCCGGCGGTCGTTCCGGGACGTCAAGCACTACCGGCGACGGAAGCGGTGGTTGTCATGACCGGGATCCTGCGCTTCGACGACGTACGGCTGGCCTTCGCCGGGGTCCGGGCCATCGACGGGGTGAGCTTCACCGTCGGCGCCGACGAGCTGTTCGCCGTGATCGGCCCGAACGGCGCCGGCAAGACCTCCATCTTCAACGTGCTCTCCGGGGTCTACCGGCCGCAGTCCGGGCGGGTCGTCTTCGACGGCGTCGATCTGCTCGGCCGCCGCCCGCACGAGATCGCCGCGCTCGGGCTGGCCCGTACCTTCCAGAACGTCGAGCTGTTCGCCAACCTCACCGTGCTGGAGAACCTGCTGCTCGGCCGGCACCACCACCTGCGCTACGGGCCCCTGGCGGCGGTGCTGTGGCGGGGCCGGGCCCGCCGGGAGGAACTGGCCGCGCGGGCGGCGGTGGAGCGGATCGTGGACTTCCTGGAGCTGGAGCAGTGGCGGCGGATGCCGGTCGGGCTGCTGCCGTACGGGGTGCAGAAACGGGTGGAGCTGGGTCGGGCCCTGGCGATGGAGCCGAAACTGCTGCTGCTCGACGAGCCGGTCGGCGGAATGAACCTCGAGGAGACCGAGGACATGGCCCGCTACATCCTCGACGTCCGGGAGGAACTCGGCATCCCGATGGTGCTGGTCGAGCACGACATGGGCCTGGTGATGGACCTGGCCGACCGGGTGCTGGTGGTCGACTTCGGGCAGCCGGTGGCCACCGGCACGCCGGCGGAGATCCAGACCAACCCCGACGTTCTCCGCGCCTATCTGGGTGAGGTGACCACGACATGACCTCCGCCGCGCCGTCGGGCGCGACCACCGCCGCGGCCGCGGGCGCCGCCGCCACGACGATCGCCTCCCGGGTACGCGGACACGCGCTGGCCACCCCCGCCAGGATCGCGATGCGGGAGAAGGTGCACGGCATCTGGGCCGAGGTGACCTGGGAGTCCTCCTGGGACACCACGCTGACCGTGGCGCACGGGCTGCTGGCCCTCGGCATCGAAGCCGGCGACCGGGTCGCGGTCCTGGCCGAGAACCGCCGCGAGTGGCTGTGGACCGACGTGGCCACTGTCGCCGTCCGGGCGACCACCGTCGGGCTCTACCCGACCAACCCGGCCGAGGAGGTCGGCTACCTGCTGGCCCACTCCGGCGCGCGGGTGCTGATCGCCGAGGACCAGGAGCAGGTCGACAAGGCCCTGGCGGTGCTGGACGACTGCCCGCACCTGGAGAAGGTCGTCTACCTCGAACCACGCGGGGTGCGCGGCCGCTACCGCCATCCGGCACTGCTGGCGTGGGACGACCTGCTGGCACTCGGCACCGCGCACCGGGTCGCCCACCCCGGCGCGGTGGAGGCGCTGATGGCCGCCGCCGAGGACCGGGACCTGGCCACCATCGTCTACACCTCGGGCACCACCGGCCGCCCGAAGGGCGCGATGCTGACCAACGCCAACGTGGACTTCGCGGTGCGCACGGTCACCGAGGGCGGTGGGCTGGCCGACCCGCCGCCCGGTCCGGACGACCTGATCCTGTCGTACCTGCCGCTGTGCCACGTGGCCGAGCGGGTGTTCACCACCTGGAGCAACGCCGGCGCGGGCGTGCAGGTCACCTTCGCCGAGTCGATCGCCACCGTGCCGGCGAACCTGCGCGAGGTGCAGCCCACCCTGCTGTTCGGGGTGCCCCGGATCTGGGAGAAGATCCTCGCCACGGTCACCACCCGGGTGGCGGCGGCGTCGCCGCTGAAGCGGACGGTGACCCGGTTCTGGCTGCGGGTGTCCGACCGGATCGGTGCCCGGCTGGTGGCCACCGGCGGCCGGCACACCCCGGCGACCCGGCTGGCGTACGCCCTGGGGTGGATCTTCTGCTACCGCGCGCTGCGCGAGCGGATCGGGGTGGGCAAGGTCCGCTACGCCGCCTCCGGCGCGGCCCCGATCGCCCCCGAGGTGCTGCGGTTCTTCATGGGCATCGGGGTGCCGATGCACGAGGTGTACGGCATGACGGAGAACTCGGCCATCGCCACCGGCAACCGGCCGGGCCGGGTGCGGCTGGGCACGGTGGGCGAGCCGCAGTCCGGTGTGGAGCTGCGCATCGACGAGGCCACCGGCGAGATCCTCACCCGCCACCCGGGGGTGTTCGCCGGCTACCGGGACGACCCGGCGGCCACCGCCGCCGTCCTGGAACCCGACGGCTGGCTGCACACCGGCGACGTGGGGGAGTGGGTCGACGGCACCCACGTGCGGATCACCGGCCGGGCCAGGGACATCATGATCACCGCCGGGGGCAAGAACATCGGCCCGGCCGGCATCGAGAACGAGCTGAAGGCATCCCCGTACGTCAAGGAGGCGGTGCTGGTCGGTGACCGGCGCCCGTACCTGGTGGCGTTGATCGGCGTCGAGGCCGACACGGTCGGGCAGTGGGCGCAGGACCGGCGGCTGCCCTACACCACCTACCGCGACCTGACCACCAAGCCGGAGGTGGTCGAGCTGGTCCGCGCGGTGGTCGACGAGGTCAACCGCCGGCACCCACCGGTGGAGCAGGTCAGGCGGTTCCGGCTGCTGCCCCGCGAGCTGGACCAGGACGACGGCGAGCTGACCGCCACCCAGAAGGTACGCCGGGAGGCCGTCGCCCGGGCCTTCGCCGACCTGGTCGACGACCTGTACGCCCCCGGCGGTGACCGGTGACCGAGCTGATCGAGAGCCTGCTGCGCGGGCTCGGCACCGGCAGCGTCTACGCCCTGCTCGCCCTCGGCTTCGTCATCATCTACAAGGCCACCCGGGTGATCAGCTTCGCCCAGCCGGCGTTCATGCTGGCCGGGGTCGTCGCGGTCACCTACCTCACCCCGACGGTCGGCTTCTGGGCGGCGGTGCCGCTGGCGGCTGCCGGCACCGGCCTGCTCGCCCTCGGCGTGGAGCGCACCGCGGTCCGCCCGATGGTCGGCCGGCCGGCGTTCGTGGTCGCCATCATCACCCTCGGCGTGGACGTCGCGGTGCGGGTCGTGGTCAACGCGTTCATCGGCCTGGACGTCCGGCACGTCGGCGACCCGTGGGGGCTGCGCACCCTCGCCGTCGGCCCGGTGGAGATGCAGCAACGGCACCTCGCCGCCGTGGTGGCCGCCGCGCTGCTGGTCGCCGGGCTGTTCGCGTTCTTCCGGTACACCCGTACCGGCCTGGCGATGCGTGCCGCCGCGCTGGACCAGGAGGCGGCGCTGGCCCACGGCGTCTCGGTCGGCGCGGTCTTCGCGGTCAGCTGGGCCCTCGCCGGCGGCCTCGCCGCGGTCGCCGGCACCTTCGCCGCGGCCGGCGGCAGCGTCGACGGCGCGCTGTGGCTGATCGCGCTGACCGCCCTGCCGGTGATCATCCTCGGTGGACTGGACTCGCTGCCCGGTGCGGTGGTCGGCGGGCTGGCGGTGGGCGTGCTCCAGGAGCTGACCGCCACCTACGCCAACGATGTCGCCTGGCTCGGCGGCAACGTCTCGGTCATCACCCCGTACGTGCTGATGCTGGTCGTGCTGCTGGTCCGCCCGTACGGGCTGTTCGGCACCCGGGAGGTGGAGCGGGTATGATCAACTCCCGGCCCCGCGGCAGGCCGCTGCTGCGCACGTCGTACGCGCAGGACCTCGCCCTGCTGGACACCCCGGCGAAACGGTGGTGGACGGCGGCGCTGCTGGTACTGGCGTTCGCGCTGCCGTTCCTGCTCACCGACGACCTGCTGCAACTGCTCGCGGTGGGCTGCGTGGCCGCGATCGGCGCGATCGGTCTCGGCCTGGTCACCGGCTACGCCGGGCAGGTCTCACTGGGCCACGCGTTCTTCCTCGGCATCGGGGCGTACACCGCCGCGGCGCTCAGCGGCGATCCGGACGGGCGGGTCATCGGGTTCGGGGTCACCGACATCGCCCTGTGGCTGCCCGCCGCGGGCCTGGTCGCGGCGCTGGCCGGGGTGCTGGTCGCGCCGCTGGCCACCCGGCTGCGCGGGCTCTACCTGGCCATCGTCACCCTCGGTCTGGTCTTCATCGGCCAGCACGTCTTCAACGAGTGGTCCGCGCTGACCGGCGGCGCCGGGGTCGGCCGGCCGGCGGCCACCCTGGAGTTCCTCGGCCGGCCCCTCGCGGTCACCGACGGGCTCGGCACCCGCGACCAGAAGCTGTTCTGGCTGATGCTGGTCCTGCTGGTGGTCTTCGCGGTGGCCGCCCGCAACCTGGCCCGGTCCCGGATCGGCCGGGCGTTCACCGCCATCCGGGACCGGGACATCGCCGCCGGGGTGATCGGGGTGAACCTGCCCCGTTACAAGACGCTCGCGTTCGCCGTGTCGTCGTTCTACGCCGGCTGCGCGGGCGCGCTGCTCTACACCGTGACCGGGTTCTTCGACCCGGGCTCGTTCAGCCTGCTGCTGTCGGTGCAGTACATCGCCATGGTGCTCATCGGCGGCGCGGGCACCATCTCCGGCGCCGTCGCCGGAGCGTTCTTCATCACCCTGCTGCCCCGGCTCACCCGGGAGATGCAGGCGTGGGTGCCGTTCATCAGCACCCAGCCGAACGAGGTACCCAACGTCTTCCAGGTGGAGACGATCCTCTACGGCGTACTCATCATCGTCTTCCTCATCTTCGAACCGCGCGGGCTGTTCGGGCTCTGGGTCCGGGCCCGGGCCTACTGGAAGGCGTGGCCGTTCTCCTACTGACCAAGCGAGGAAGCATGGGAAGAGCTACGTCGCGGATCGCCCTGGGGGCGGCCGTGGTTCTGCTGGCCGGCACGGTCACCGCCTGCCGGGGCGGTGACACCGAAACCGACGCCTCCGGCCTGAAGACCGACGTGGGAGTGACCTCCGAACCCTGCCCGGAGGCGGTCGACAAGGAGAAGGGCTGCATCTACCTGGGCATCATCTCCGACCTCACCGAGGGGCCGTTCCGGGCCCTGGCGGTGCCGATCACCGACGCGCAGAAGGCCTTCTGGAAGCGGGTCAACACCGGCGGCGGGATCGGCGACTACGAGGTGGACGTGACCCGCCACGTGCGGGACAACAAGTACAACCCGCAGACCCACAACCAGGTGTACCAGGAGATCAAGCCCAACGTGCTCGCGCTCGCGCAGAGCCTCGGCTCGCCCACCACCGGCGCGATCCTGGCCGACATGAAGTCCAGCAACGTGATCGCCGCGCCGGCCGCGTGGACCTCCGGCTACGCGTTCGAGGACGTGATCGTCGAGTCCGGCGCGAACTACTGCATCGAGTCGATGAACGCCCTCGACTACGCCCGCGAGGCGTACGCGCCGAAGTCGGTGATGGCGGTGCACCTGGCCGGCGACTACGGCGACGACGCGGCGGCCGGCGTGAAGCTGGGCGCGCAGGCGCTCGGCCTGAACTTCAGCGCGGTGAAGACCGACTCCGGCGCGGACAAGCAGGCCGGCGCGATCCAGGCCATCCTCGCCGGCAAGCCGGACCTGGTGGTGCTCACCATGGGCCCGGCGGACGCGGCCACCATCGTCGGCCAGGCCGTTGCGCGCGGCTTCGCCGGCCGGTTCATCGGCACCAGCCCCACCTGGAACCCGGCGCTGCTGCAGAGCCCGGCCGCGCCGGCGCTGGTGGCGAAGTACGAGCAGACCGCGCCGTGGAACACCTGGACCACCGACACCCCGGGGCACCGGGCGCTGCGCGAGGCGCTGCCCGGGGTCACCCCGAACGACGGCTACACCTCCGGCTGGGTGTGGTCGTACCCGCTGAAGGCGGCGCTGGCCAAGGCGGTCGCCGACGGTGACCTCACCCGGGCCGGACTGGTGAAGGCGGTGAAGTCGCTGACCAGCGTGGACTACGAGGGGATGCTGCCGACCGGCGCCGGTAACTTCGCCGCCGGGCCGAACGACGGCGCCGTCCGGGTGACCGCCATCTACAAGCCGGACGCGGCGTCGCCGACCGGGGTGAGCCAGGTGCGGGATCTGTTCACCGGTCCCACCGCCCAGGCGTACACCCTGGACGGCCCCTGCTACGAGAAGCTCTGACCGGACCACCCACCCGTTCCCGGTCCGTCGGCCGGTCCGGGAACGGGTACGGTCCAGCGGTGACGGTCGACTGGCAGCGCCTCCGGACGTGGTCCGGCAACGGTGCCCGGCTGCCGGAGGTGATCCGGCGGCTGGGTGCCGGAGACGAGTCGGCCCGGCAACGGGCGTATCGCTTCCTGGTGGGGGAGACCGTTTCCGACGGAACGGTGCTGTCCGAGGCCGCTCCGTACGTGGCGGCCGAGGTGCTCGGCGTACTGGGGGACTGGGCCGGGCCGAACCTGGCCCTGGGCCTGGCCCTCCTGGGCGACGTCGACCGCGCGGAGGCCGTGCCCGGCCTGACGGTGGCCGTGGGCACGGTCCGCGGTGATCTCCAGTCGGTGGCCCGGCGGGTCGTCGAGGACGCCCACCCGGTGTACGCGGGTCTCCTGGACCACCCCGATCCCGAGGTCCGCGTGGCGGCTCGCGAAGTGCTGTCGGGGTTCACCCTTCGGCGCGACGACGCCGAACGGGCCCTGCGGGAAGCAGCGGAACGAACCGACGACGCCGAGGAGCGTGCGGCGCTGCGAACCGCGCTGCGGGATCTCGACGAGTGGAACGTCCTGTCCCGCGCGGAGTCGGTGGAGCCGGGACCCGTCGCCTCGCTCCGGAAAGAGCGGATAGACCGGCGACGACGCCCGTCACACGGGTACCTGTCACCGCCTGTCACCCGCCCGCGTCCCGGCCCGTTGTGGCGGACGCGCCACCGCCTCGTCGGGGTTCTGACCCGGTGGATGCACGGGCGGCCCTGTTAGCCCTCGTCGTTTCGCATCGGAGCCCCGCTACACGTTAGGAAGGGCCCCTTCCTATGCACCAGGCGTTAAGAAGGGGCCCTTCCTTTCACCTCAGCGGGTGAAGCGGAGGTAGTCGAACTCGGCGGTCACGGCGGGCTCGGCGCCGCCGTGCGCGACCAGGCCGATCCGGGGCGTGGTGCCGGCCGGGAAGGTCCACACCCCGCCCCACGTCCAGTTCCGGCCGTCCCGGCTGGAGCCGGCCCGGAACTCGTGCTCCCCGTTCACCGGGTCCACCCGGTGCGCCAGCCGCAACCAGGTGGTGGTGGCCGGGGTGCCGACGATGGTGCCGCCGTACACCGGCTGGCCGGCGAAGGGCAGCTCGTAGCCGTACTCGACCTGGCGGGTGTTCCAGATGGCGACCTGGGCCAGCCGGGCGAACCGGTCGTCGTCCACGTAGGCCACCAGCCCGGCCTGCTGGTAGTTGCGGACCGTCTCCTCGCCCAGGTCCAGGGTCACCTTGGTCTCCACCACGTAGTCGCCGGTGGGGGCGTCACGCAGCAGCACCCCGGCGGTGTTGCCGGTGCCGGTCAGGTCGGCGCCCTGCACCGGCCAGCGCAGCGACCCGCCGGACACGGTGGCCGCCGGGTCCTCGCGGACCCAGGTCCAGCCCGCGTCGAGACCGTCGGCGAACTCGTCGGAGTACCCCCGCAGCGGCGCGCCGACCCGGGGCTCGGGCACCGCCCGCCGGGCCTCCTGGTACAGCCGGGCCAGGCTGACGTTGTCGAACTCGGCGTCGCCGCCGGTCGCGGTCAGCGCCAGCCGACCGGCCACCGGCCGGGCCAGCCGCAGCGACACCACGGCCAACTGGTCACCGAGCCGGGCCGGGCTCAGCTGCGCGGTCAGCGCCCGCCCGCGTACCTCGACGGCGAGGTTGACCGGGTCGGTGGGGTCGTACCCGGCGGGCAGCGGCGCGGACGCGGTGCGCGCGCCGTCCCGGGCGACCAGGCGCCCGGCGGCGACGTCGACGCGGACCTGGACCCGTCCGCCGAGGTCGATCCCGGCGCTGCTCGCGGCGCCGGGCCGCAGGTCGGTCTCGGCCCGCACGTCGCCACCGAGGGCGGTACGCGCGTGCAGCGTCCCGTCGCCGACCAGCCGCCCGTCGGTGACCCGCCAGTCGCCGGCGTCGCGCCACCGGTCGAGCCGGCCGGTGAACCGCTCGTCGACCCGCCCCGTGGTGACCGGGGCCCGGCGGGCGCCCTCGGACGGGCCGGCGCCGGCGTTCACCGTCGGCCAGCCGTCGATCCAGTCGAGGCGGTCCAGCAGCATCGGTCGCTCGTTGACGCCGAACGGCTCGTCCAGGTACGGGTCGGCCCGGTCGATGCCGTGGTAGACGATCCAGTCCTGGCCGGACAGGTCGGTCACGAACCCGTTGTGGCCGACGCCGATCCAGCGGTTGCCGTTCTGGGTGAGCACCGGGGTGCCGCCGGCCCGGGACGCGGTCAGGCCGATGCCGTCGCGGTCGACGAACGGTCCCTTCGGGCTGCGCGAGCGGCCGACCTGGACGGAGTAGCCGGTGGCCGGGCCGGCGCAGCAGTTCGCGGTGGACGCGAACAGGTAGTACCAGCCATCGCGGCGCAGCACGTAGCTGCCCTCGAACTTGTTGTCGATCGCCACCAGCGTCGACTCGCCGGTCGCGCGCAGCCCGTCCGGGGTCAGGGCGGTCACCGAGATGCCGCCGTAGTAGCTGCCGTAGTACAGGTAGTTGGTGCCGTCGACGTCGGTGAACTGGGTCGGGTCGATCGTCCACAGCCAGCCGCCGCCACCGCCGGGGCGGGGCGCCACCACCGGTTCGTCGGCGAAGGTCCACGGACCGGTGGGGGAGGGGGCGGTGGCCGCGCCGACGGCGAAGTCGCTGCCCTCCGGGGAGACGGTGGTGTCGGTGACCGTCACGTACATGACCCACCGGTCGCCGATCCGGCGCACGTCGGGCGCCCAGAAGGCGGCCCCCTCGGCGGCGTACGGCGGGCGCTGGTCGGGGCCGAAGGCGTCCCCGACGTAGGTCCAGTCGACCAGGTCGGCCGAGCGGGCGGTGGGCACGCGGTGGAACACGCCCTCGCCCTCGCGCAGCGGGTCGGTGGTGCCGTACGCGTACCAGAAGCCGTCCTCGCCGCGCACGATCACCGGATCGGCGAAGGTGTCGGCGAAGCCGGCCGAGACGGGGTTGCGGTAGCGGGGGTCTCCGGTGGCGGCGGCCGGCGCGGACGCCGTCCCCGCCAGGAGCAGACCGAGGACGGCGGCGAGCGCGCCGGCGCGGCGGAGGTGTCGCATCTGACCTGCCTTGGGTGGTGGACGGTCGACGGGGAACACTGCGTCCGTTTCTACAACGTTGGATACAACGATGTAAAGACCATCGACCTCTCGGGTTCTCCTGGCCCGGGCCGACGGGTGACCGGTCCGCCCGCTTTCCGCGACGTCGGGGTGTCCCGCGCCCCGGGACACCCCGAGGTCACCGAAGGCGAGCTGATCACGGGCCGACCTTTCGGCCGGCGCCGACACGTGGGCGTGTCAGCATGGGCGGATGACGAGTCCTGCCGGCGGTGGGCCGGCGCTGGCCCGGCTGGCCGGCCTGCTCGCCGACGACACCCGGGCCCGGATCTGCCTGACCCTGCTCGACGGTCGGGCCTGGACCGTCGGGGAGTTGGCCCGGCTGGCCGGCGTCGCCCCGTCCACCGCGAGCGAGCACGTCAGCCGTCTGGTCCGGGGCGGGCTGCTGACCGAGCAACGGCAGGGCCGGCACCGTTACCTGCGGCTGGCCGGCCCGTCGGTGGCGCAGCTGATCGAGGACCTCGCCGGGTACGCGCCCCCGCCGCCCCCGCCGGTCCGCTCGCTGCGCGCCGCACGGGCCGACGCCGCGCTCGCGTACGCCCGCACCTGCTACGACCACCTGGCCGGGCGGCTCGGCGTGCGGGTACGCGACGCGATGCTCGCCCGGCGGTTCCTGGACGACGCCGCCGGCCCCGCACTGACCCCGGCCGGCCCCGTACTGACCCCGGCCGGCCAGGAATGGCTCACCGCGCTGGCCGTGCCGCTCGACGCGCCGCGGGGTCGCCGGCCGCTGGTGCGCGACTGTCTGGACTGGACCGAACGCCGGCCGCACCTGGCCGGCGCCCTCGCCGCCGGCCTCCTGCGTCGGCTGTACGACCTCGGCTGGCTCGTCCCCGGCGTCGGCCGGGCGGTCCGGCTGACCCCGGCCGGCCGGCCGGCGCTGGCCGCCGCGCTCGGGCTGGACCCCGCGGACCTGGCACCGCCGTCGGTATCGGATATCGGCGGGGGCCGCGCCTGACGTGGCGAGTGACCGGCAGGGTGCCGACCACGGCGGCTATTCGGACTTCGGTCGGGCCAGCCGGTCGGAGATCTCGCGGATCGCGGCCGACGCGCCGATCCGGGTGGCGACCGCGAGCGCGCGTCGCCAGGTGGTCCGGGCGTCCGCCGGGCGGGCGAGTCGTTCCTCGGCCCGGGCCAGGTCGGAGAGGGCCGCCAGCTGGAGCGGCGGGTTGGCCGCCAGGTCGTCGACGACCTGCTCGATCTCCGTCCGCGCCCGGCCCGGTTCGCCGGCCAGCAGGTGCAGGCGTCCCCGGGCGTACCGGGCGTGGGCCAGGTAGGACGGCACATTCGCCTCCCGCGCCAGCGTCACCGCCAGCCGGACGTAGTCCGCCGCCTCGGTCAGCCGCCCGTGTCCACCGAGCATCGTGGCCAGATCGCTGAGCAACACGATCTCGCCCAGCCGGTCGCGGTGCCGCCGCACCAGCCCGAGCCCCTCCAGACAGGCCGCCCGGGCCTGCTCCTTCTCGCCCCGGTGGTCGTGCCAGCGCGCCAGTCCGCGCAGACCGAGCGCGAGTGGCCGGCTGGCGCCGGCGGTGCGGAGCAGGGTCACGCCACGGGCGAGCGTCGCCCCGGCGCTCGGATCGCCCTCCTGCATCTGGAGTTCGCCGAGCCGAGCGAGTTTGATGCCGGTCGCCGTCTCGTCCCCGGCCTCGATGTACAGGCCGATCGACCGGAGCAGGGCCGCGCGTTTCGCGGCGGTGTTTCCCATCGAATCGTGCACCTGCTGCTCCACCCCGGCGATCTCCGCGCGCAGCCACGGGTCCACCAGGGCACCGCCGGCTTCGGTGGCGACCCGGATGTGCCGAAGAGCGCTGGCCGGGTCGTTCCGGATCACCGCGGCGAACGCGACGCACAGCCGCATCCGGGCGATCCCCTCGCGGTGGTTCCGGCGCTCCGCGGCCGCCAGGCCCACCTCCGTCACCCGGGTCAGCTCGTCCAGTCGCGCGTCCAGATGCAGGTAGTAGTCGCAGTGCCAGGCCAGCGCCCAGGCGTAGTTCTCCAGCCCCGGCGTGGCGGCGGCCTGGCCGATGGACGCGACCAGTGAGCCGCGCTCGGCCGCGAACCAGGCCTGTGGATCCCCGCGGTAAACATCGGTGACCGTCGGCAACCGCGGCAGGTCGGCGATGATCCGGGACTGGGGCTCCTCGCTGAACTCCACCCGGGCCTGCTCGGTCAGCGCCAGCCAGGTGCCGAAGACCCGACTCAGCAGCCGTACCCGCTCGTCCGGCGGCTCCTCCTCCGCCGCCCGTTCCCGGGCGAAGGCCCGGACCAGGTCGTGAATCCGGTACCGGGGTTGGCCGATGCCGTCGGGTCCGGTCACCTCGACGAGATTCGCCTCGACCAGGCCGCCCAGCGCGGCCTCGGCGGCCTGCTCGTCTCCGAGCAGCACGGTGACCAGCCAGGGCGGCGCGTCATCGAGGTCCAGCACGGCGAGCCGGCGCAGCGCCCGGCGGGCCGGCTCGTCCAGGGCGACGTACGCCGAGTGGAACGCCGCCCGGACGCTGCGATCGTCGCGCGTGAGGTGGTCGAGCCGGTGGGACAGCTCGTCGAGTTGGGCGGCCGCCTCGCGGAGCGTCCGGAGATCCGGCACGGCGAGCCGAGCCCCGACCATCCGTACCGCCAGCGGCAGCAGCCCGCAGTGGTCGACGATGGCCAGCGCCGAGTCGGGTTCGGCGGTCACCCGCTGCTCGCCGACGATGCCGGCGAGCAGCCTCAGCGCCTCGTGCCGGGGCAACGGACGCAACCGCAACTGGTGTGCGCCGTCGAGGTCGACGAGCGCCCGCCGGCTCGTGACGAGGACGACCGCGTCGGTCCCGGGCAGCAGCGGGCGCACCTGCGCGGCACTCGCGGCATTGTCCAGCACCAGCAGGCACGGTCGGCCGGCCACCGCTGCCCGGAACAGCGCGGCCCGCTCGTCCAGGGACGCCGGCAGTTCGGCACCCGGCATCCCGAGCGCGTGCAGGAAACGTCCGAGCACCTCCACCGGGGCCAGCGGCTGGTCGTGCCCACTCAGGTCGACGTACAGCTGCGGCCCGGGGTGCCGCGCGCCGAGACGGTGCGCGATGTGCACGGCCAGCGAGGTCTTCCCGATCCCGGGCAGGCCGCTGATCGCCACCACCCCGACCTTCGGCCGGGCCGGCAGCCGCTCGACCACCGCGGTGATCTCCGACTGGCGGCCCACGAAGTCGGTCAGCTCGGCCGGCAGCATCCGAGGTGGAGGGTGCCGCGCCCGCTCCCTGAGCGGGTACGGCGTGGCGGTGTCGGCGGTCGCGCCGGGGCCGGCCGTCGCGGCCGGAAACTCCGGCCGGTCCCCCCGGGGCGGGCCGGCTGTCGGGGCCGGATCGACGGCCAACCCGCCACCGGCGGGCGGACCGGGCTCGGCGAGCAGGCCGGGATCGTTACGCAGGATCAGGTCGCGCAGCAGGACCAGTTCCGGCGAGGGATCGACCCCGAGCTCGTCCGCCAGCCGCAGGCGGAGCTGGTCGAACCGCTGCAGGGCCTCGTACTGGCGGTTCGCCAGGTACAGGGCACGCATCAGCCGGCCGACCAGCGGTTCGCGCCACGGGTACGCCTCGACGAGTTCCAGCAGGCTGCCGATCACCTCGTCGTACCGGCGCAGACCCAACTCCAGGTCCAGGCACCGCTCCAGGACGGCCATCCGGCGTTCGTCGAGGCGCGCGGCGGCGGCCGCCAGCGCGGGCGTGTGCAGGCCGTCCAGCGCCGGTCCGCGCCACAGCGCCAGCGCCTCCCGCAGGCTGGCCACCGCCGCCTCCGGCGCGCCCCCGCCCACGTGCTCGTCGGCCCGGCGCACCCGCGCTTCGAAGACGTCGAGATCAAGCTGACCGTCGGCGACCCGCAGCAGGTATCCGGAGCCCCGGGTGTCGATCACGTCGTCCGGTGACCCGGCCTCCCGCATCGCCCGGCGGACCGCGGCGACGCGGTTGCGGACCTGGACGTCCGCGCTGGACGGTGGATGCTCGCCCCAGGTGGCCTCCACCAGCCGGGAGACCGGCACGAGCCGGTTGGGCTCCAGCAGCAGCGCGGCCACCATCGACTGACCGCGCGGACCGCCCGTCCGCACCGCCTGACCGGCGACCCGGACCTCGATCGGACCGAGCAGCCCGAACCTCACAACTGGCACATGCTCCCCCGCGAGTGCCGAGCCGGGCGACCGCGATCAACAGACCTCGGCCACCATGTGGGATCGACAATAGGCGAGGGCGGCGATTTCGGCCGCCCGCCGGGTGGCGTGACCCGTACCCGGGGGGCCGCCGGCAGCTAGCCGGCCGGCACCGGACCGGCCGGGGTGACGCTGGTCGGCGCGGTCGTCGGTCGACGCCGCCGGCCGTACCGGCGGTAGAGCGTGAGCAGGAAAATCGTCTGCAGGGTGCCCTCGACGACAAGGACGAGGGCACCGTCGACCGCCGCCAGGAGACTGCCACCGGTGGCGCCGGCCACCACCGCGGAGCCGGCCTGGAATGCCCCGTGCAGGAGGATCGGGAGCCCGAATCCGGCGAAGCTGGTGAGCGCGACCATACTGCCGATCACCACCGCCGCCGCGTAGACGCGGACCGCCCGGCGCTCGTGCGACGGCAGCACGGCGCTCGGGTCGTCCCCGGCGGCCGCGATCCGGGCGGGCAGCACCGAATGACCGAAGCGACGTAGCAGGTGGCGGGCGTAGGCGAGCCCGTCGTGGAACAGGTTGCGGCACCGCAGCACGTCGAGCAGGACGAAGTAGAAGTCGGTACGCATGTAGACGTGCAGTTGCAGCGCCATCGACATGACCAGCACGAGCACGAGAGCGGCCAGCAACGCCGCGACCACCGGGTGCGGCGTGGTGTGACCGAGCACCAGCAGCGCGACGCAGACGACGGCGAGATCCCAGAACAGGCCGCTGAGGTAGACCCGGTAGCGGTACCGGCGGGGCACGGACCAGATCGCGGTCACGTCGGTCTCCAGCACCAGGTGGTGCAGCCGGGTCGCGAATCGGATCCGGGCCGGTGCCCCGAGTGAGCGGGCCGCGACCAGGTGGCTCAGCTCGTGCATCGTCGCCGAGAGCGAGAAGAGTCCGGTGTTGACGAGCACGGCCAGGCCGACGTAGTCGGTCCAGAAGAAGTCCCTGAACGTCGGCAGCAGCTCGGGGCGGCGTACGACCGTCACCAGGGTCGCCGCCACCAGCGCCAGGTAGACCAGCTTCGCCACCGGACCGAACAGCCAGCTCACGTGCCGGGCGCGCAACCCGGGCAGGTGCGGTCGGACCTGGCGGTGCGGACCGGCCAGCGGCTGGCCGTCGATCTGGTCGACGAGGCCGGCCTCCCGGAGCGCCTCCACCAGGTCGACGAGGTCGACCTCGATGTCGTGCTCGGCGGCGAGCTGACGCTCGGCCGTGCCGATCGTGGCCCCGGCGTCGAGCAGCTCGATGGCGCGGGCGCCGACCGCCGGCAGCTCCACGAACTGCCCGATCTCCGGCCGTCCCACCACGACCTCGTCGGGATCGTCGTCGGACGGTCGGACCTGGACCGGATGGAACCGGACCAGACTGTCGGTCGTCACCACGACCCGCGTCGTCGCCGCCGCTGTCTCCGTCACCGCCGCCTCCCCGCCTTCAGCCCCGGCTCTGCGACTGCGCGCCGCAGGAGGGACAGTCCGGGTCGTGCGGAACGTCCACGAAGTACTGGTGGTCCCATCGGGCGACGCTCTGGTGGAACACCCGTCCGGCCACCTGCTGGGGCAGCCCGGCCAGGTGATAGAGCACCTCCAGCGCGCACAGGTGGCCGGTGATGTTGGCGTTTGCCGCGATGACCGCGTTCGGCCGGGGCAGGTTGGTCAGCGACGTGCCGTGGGTGTGCATCTCGTGCTTGTCCGGGCGGCGCTGCAGACAGGTGTAGCAGCCGGTCCGGTACGGCAGGAAGGAGCCGACCACCGCCATCGGACCGGTGTAGAGAGCCATGAACCACGGCACACCGGTCCGCAGCGCGGCCTCGTTGCTCCAGGTCTGGATGAGCCGCTCGGGCTTGTCCGCGCAGAGCACCAGGGCGTCGAAGCCGGCCATCAGCTCGGCGATGTCGTCGGCGGAGCGCACCTGGCGCTCCTCCCCGGTGACGGCGACACCGGAGTTCATCGCCCGCAACCGCTCCACCGCGACCTTGACCTTCGGCTGACCCACGTCGCTCTCGGTGTAGAGCAGTTGCCGGGTCAGGTTGGGTTCGTCGACCACGTCGAAGTCGGCGCAGTGCAGGCGGCCGACGCCGCTGGCGACCAGGCTGGCGGCGACGGCGGTGCCGGTGCCGCCGAGGCCGAGCACCGCCACCCGGCCGCGACCGATCCGCGCCTGTGCGTCGTACGGCGACTCACGCGGCTTGTCGTCGATCCAGGAGAAGAAGTGCCGCGCCCGGTCGTACCGCGCGGCGGCCTCCGGGGTGACCCCGTCCGGCAGCGGCGCCGCCGCGTCCTCGATGAACCCCTGCTCGGCCAGCTGGTCCACCACCTCGCGGACGCTCTCGTCGGACAGGCCGGGGTGGGTGGCGGCGAGATCGTGGCAGACCTCGGTCAGGTCCCGGGTGCCGTCCAGCAACGTCAGGAGCCGGGCGATGGTGCCGTCCTCGTCGTCCTGGATCTCGGCGGCGACGCCGTACTGCATCAGTCCGATCATCAGCCGATTCCGCGGCAGGAGGTACGGCTCGTGGACACTCTTGACGCGTGGTCGGACCATGTTCATCCGCGACCTCACAACTGCTCGACGGGGAAGGACGGGTGCACCGGACCGGAGCCGACCGGGTGTGGTCGGCGGCGGGCGGCATGCGCGCGGCACCGCGTCCCGGCCCGGACCGGGCATCCGCCTCGCGCGCCGCCGAGGACGCACTCTGGTCGCCGCCCCGGTGCGGGCGACGACCAGAGTGCCGGGGCCCTGGTCAGGCGCCGTTGCCCTCGCGGATGACCGTCGTCTCCAGCTTCTCCAGCTTGCGGACCTTCAGCGAGAGCTTCTTGCCGGTCTGCTCGACCTTTGCCTTCTCCATGTGCTGCCTCCTCGGATGGCATGGCTTCCGGTCACCCGGATGTGATCCCCACCCTGTCGCCCGCCGGCATCGTCCCGTCACAACTTGATCATCAATCTCTCCCGGGGACCCGACAGTGGGCCGTCGCGGCGACTGCGCCGGTCGACGTGTCGGCGGCCGCCGACACGATCCGGTCCTACCGTCGGGCGGTGACCCCTGATGTCCGTACTCCGCCCACGTTCGCCCGGGCCGACCGCCGCGCGGCCTTCCACGCCCTGCACCACGGCGACCGGCCGCTGCTGCTGCCCAACGCCTGGGATCACGCGAGCGCCGCCGCGTTCGCCGCCCGTGGCCACCCGGCGGTCGGTACGACCAGCCTCGGCGTCGCCGCGGCGGCCGGGCTGCCCGACGCGGCCGGTGTGCTGCGCGCGGCGAACCTCCGGCTGGCCCGGCTGCTGCGACCGCTGCCGGTGCTGCTCACCGTCGACGTGGAGGGTGGCTGCTCCGACGATCCGGCAGAGGTCGCCGACCTGGTCGCCGAACTGGCCGACCTGGGCGTGGTCGGGGTGAACGTCGAGGACGGGCGGCCCGACGGCACGTTGGCCCCGGTGGCGGTGACGGCGGCGAAGGTCGCCTCGGTCCGCGCGGCGGTGCCGGGGCTGTTCGTCAACGCGCGTACCGACGCGTGGTGGCTCGGCACCTCGGACCCGTTGCCGGAGGCGCTGCGCCGGGCGCGTGCGTACGCCGACGCGGGGGCGGACGGCGTCTTCGTTCCCGGCGCGCCCGACGCGACCGCCGTCGCCGCCGTGGTGGACGCGGTCGCCGTGCCGGTGAACGTGCTGCACCGGCCCGGTGGGCTCACCCTGCCCGAGCTGGCGGGCCTCGGCGTGGCGCGGGTGAGCACCGGTTCGCTGCTCTACCGGGCCGCGCTCGGCGCCGCCCTGGCGGCCCTCGACGCCGCCGCCGGCTCGCCGCGCGCGGACGTCGATCCCCCCTCGTACGCCGAGGTGCAGGCCCTGAGCGCGCCGCCCGGATCGCCGGCACGCTGACACCTCGCGCGCCATTCGGGGGAGATAGGAGGATTGTTCGGACTCATCCCGGCTCGCGTGTTTACCGTGTCGACAGGGCGATGCACACCGTGACGTCGTGACGGGAGAGAGGACCCGAGCCATGCGAGTGCCCAGTCGAAGCCCGGGACAACCGGGTCCTGGTATCTCCCCGGCGGCGCCGGCCCGGCGCCGTGCGCCGTCCGCCCTGCCCCGCCGGTCCGCGACCCCCGCGCCGGACCTGGACGCCTACCGGGCCGCCGTGGCCGACCTGCTCGTCGAGGTCGGCGCCCTGGCCGGAGCGCCCGGCCCGGTGGCCCGGCAGATGCTGGTCGACGCCCGGCTGCGCGACCCGGCGATCGCCGCCGTCCTGGACGCCACCCCGCAGGGGCTCGTCGGCGCCCGGGAGACCCTGTTGCTGGAGATGGCCCGCTACCAACCCAACGCGCGCAGCTCGGCGGCCGACCTCACCGCGCTGGTCCGGATCTACCTGCTCTCCCGCATCGACGTGATGTGGTGGCGGGACACGCCCACCTTCCGCACCGACGACCAGGTACACGCCAGCTCGGACCTGGTCGACCTGGAGTGGCTGCGCCGCCGCGACCTGCTGCGCTTCCGGTACACCGAACAGCCGACAACCGTGCTCGGGCGCGGCCTGCGGGCGGTGCACCGCCGGCTGCGTCCCGACGCCACCCCCCGCACCGCCGGCCTGCTGTTCCGCCGGACCCGCCGGGAGGTGGTGGCGCTGCTCAACGACATCGCCCGGGAGTTCGCCGCGGCCACCCCGCCGGCCACCCCGCCGCTCTGGGTGACCAGCCTGGTCCGCAGCGCCGAGCACCAGCACCGGCTGCGCCGTCTCGGGTACGCGGCGATGGTCCCCAGCGGACACTGCCTGGGCTGGGCGGTGGACGTGGAGATGGCGTGGTTCACCCGGTTCGGCGTCGGCGACACCCTCGCCGAGTTGCTGCTGGCCCGCCAGCGGGCGGGCGAGGTCAACGTCGTCGACGAGGGCCAGGCGTGGCACCTCTGCGTCGCGCCGGGCGCCCGCCGGCGGCTGCGGCGCGCGTACGAAGCCGAGATGGGGGTCTGAGCACATGTGCGGCATCGCCGTGAGCCTCGGCCCGGAGGCCGACCCGGTGGTCTTCCGGCGGATGCTCGCCACCCTCTCCCCGCGCGGCGAGGTGACCGAGACCCGGTACGAGAACGGCCTGCTCGCCGGCGTACGCCGGCTTCCGGTGGTGGACCGCGACCGCGCGGTGCAGCCCTGGGTCTCCGCCGACGAACGCTGGTTGCTCTGCTACAACGGCGAGGTCTTCAACCACCACGAGCTGCGGGCGGAGCTGACCCGGCTCGGGCACCGCTTCCGCACCGTCAGCGACACCGAGGTGGTGCTCGCCGCCTACCTGCGGTGGGGCGAGGACATGGTCACCCGGCTACGCGGCGAGTACGCGTTCGCGGTGGTGGAGCGGGCCACCGGCCGGGCCTACCTGGTCCGCGACCCGCTCGGCGTCAAGCCGCTGTACTGGGCCCGCACGCCCGGCTGCCTGCACCTGGCCAGTGAGGTCAAGGCGCTGGTGGGCTACGGCGCGCCGGTCGCCGAGGTGCCGCCGGGGCACCACGGCTGGGCCGAGGCGGACGGGCCGGTCCGGCTGCGCCCGTACGTCGACCTGCTCACCCTCGGCGCGGGGCTGCCGGTGGTGGACGACCCGGACGAGGCCGCCCTGCTCGTCCGTGCCGCCCTCACCGACAGCATCCGGATGCGGGTGGACACCGACCTGACCGTCGGTGTGGTGCTCTCCGGCGGTCTGGACAGCTCCCTGGCGATGCTGCACGTCAGCGAGATGCACCCGGACTGCGTCGCGGTCACCGTCGGGGTGCCGGACAGCCCGGACGTCGCCTACGCGCGGCGGCTGGCCCGGGACCTCGGCGTGCCGCACGAGGTGGTGGAGCTGCGCCCGCGCGACATCCGGCTGGCCGACGTCCGGGAGGCCATCCGGATCTCCGAGCTGACCGAGTACGGCGACATCATCAACGCGGTGGTCTCGGTGCCGATCTTCCGCCGGCTGCGCGAGCTGGGCGTCAGGGTGGTGCTCACCGGGGACGGCTCGGACGAGCTGTTCGGCGGCTACCCGATGTATCACCAGGTCGGCCCGGAGGCGTCCCGCCGGCTGTTCCTGCACCGGATCCGCAACCTGTGCCGCACCGAGTTGCAGCGGGTCGACCGGGCCAGCATGGCGTACGGGGTGGAGGCCCGGGTGCCGTTCCTCGACCTCAGCGTGGTGGAGCTGGCGATGCGGTTGCCGATCGGGCTCAAGATGCGCGCCGGTCAGGAGAAGTGGATCGTGCGGCACGCCTTCGCCGACGTGCTCCCTTCCTACGTGCGACGCCGGCCGAAGAACCCGATGTCGTACTCCTCCGGGCTGCACGAGCGGGCCCGGCTCTACAAGCCGCTGTTCGCCCGGCTGCACCGCTCCTTCGGCTACGACCTGCTGGAACCGGTGCGCCGGGACTTCGACACCGTGCTCACCCGCTGCGGCAACGACCTGGACGCCGCGCTGGCCGCCGGCCGGGCCCGACCGGACTACACCGTGCTGGAGCACGCCCGGGACCTGGTCGGCGCGGCGAAGTGGAACGCCGCCCCGGTGGTCCGCCGCCTGGTCACCCCGCGCCGCACCCCGTAACCCCGTCGCGCCGGTCGGGGGCGGTGGCGGCGTGGATGCGGGCGACGAGCTGTTCCAGGGCGCTCACCTCGGCGCGCAGCGCGGCGCGGCCGGCCCGGGTCAGTTTGAGCCAGGTGCACGGTCGGCGACCCTCGTAGCCCTTGGTCACCTGGAGCAGTCCGGCGTCCTCCAGGATCCGCAGGTGCCGGTTGAGGTTGCCGTCGGTGAGGCCCAGCTCGTCGCGGAGCGTGGCGAACCGGCACTCGGGGATCTCACTGAGCACGGTGAGGATGCCGAGGCGTACCCGCTGGTGCACCACGTCGTCCAGCGCGGTGGCCGGGTGTGGCGGCGGGTCGGTCATGCCCCGGGCCGGCGGGTCGACACCAGGCGGGCGGCGGCGACGGCGAGCAGCGGCAGTGCCATCAGGACAAGGTAGTGGCCCGGCCGCCAGGCCAACTGACCCGGAGCCGGTCCACCGCCGATCAACCAGCCGGGTACCGTGCCGAGCGGGAAGACGGTGCACAGCCACGCGCTCAGCGCCACGATCCAGACCCCGGCGACCACCAGACCCCGGCTGCGTTCCACCCAGCCCAGCGCGACGGCCATCGCGGCCGGCGCCAGCAACGGGGTCAGCAGGCCGGGCCAGAAGGGACCCTCGATCAGGACGAGGGTGTCCGGTGGCGGCGAGGTGGGCACGGCGGCGATGACCGCGAGCAGGAGCAGCACCCCCAGCCCGGTGGCGGCGAACGCCGGCCACGGCGTCCGCACCCCGAGTCGGCGCGCCCGGCGCCGGTACCACCAGGCGCTGCCGGCGAGCAGCAGCGGAACGCCGAGGAACCAGAACAGGTACGACGCGACGGGGGAGCGCTGCTGGTCGGGCAGCCCGGCCCAGTAGGGGTGCTCACCCTCAATGGCGTAGAGCTGGCCGAACGGTGCCTGGTAGAGGGCGGAGCTGGCCAGCAGCAGCACCGCGATGCCGAGCGCGGGCAGCCAGGCGCCGCCCCGGGCGCGGCGGGCGCTGCGGTCGCGGAGCCGGTCGAGCTGGGCGAGGGTCCGTTCGGCCTCGGTGGTGCGGTCCGGTTCCATCGGCAGCTCCCGACTCTGAAACAACGAGTACTTTGCAATGCAGAGCCTAGGCGTCCGGCGGGCGCTCCACAAGGGTCCGGCGGACCGGGGCGGGGGCATGCCGCAGGGCAGCTCCCGCCCCGGCCCGCGCGGTGGCGGCGGCTCGCGGTCTCAGTGGGTGAAGCGCCCGGCGCGCCGGCCGTCCAGCCGGCCCGCCGGCAACCGGCGTCCGCACAGCACGAGCAGCAGGTCCTGCGCCGACCCCCGGACCGGGTCGCCGGTGCCGTACGACCAGTCGAGATCGGTCGCGCGCAACTCGACGCCGGTCAGGTCGGTGCCGAAGAACGCGAGGTTCCTCGGCCGCATCCCGGCCAGGACCAGGGCGACCCGTTCGGGGGGAACCCGCCGGTCCAGTCCGAGGCCCACGGTGATGTCGAGTCCGTGGATCACGTCGTGCGCGAGGGCACCGTGCGGACCGCCGCCCGGTGGCGTCCACGGATGCGTGGCGTTGTCCCGCAGTGCGGCGAGCAACTGTGCGGATGTCAACGCGGCCGCGTCCCGGCGCGCGCTCCGGTCCGCCATCCGGTTGACGTCGCCCCGGGCCTTCACCAGGTCGAGAACCGTCCGCGCCAGGGATGCCCGGAACGGCAGGGTGGTGTGGGCGACGACCTCCCGTACCCGCCAGCCGTCGCACAGGGTGGGCGCGTCCCACTGCCCCGGTCGCAGGCCGGCGAGCACGTCGGCCTGCTCGCGGCGTTCGGCGGCCACCGCCGCCCGTACGTCCTCGGTCATGTTCGTTCCTCCTGCCGGTGGGCGCGGCGTCTCCGCGCTCCCGGAGGGGATACGAGCCGGCGGCGGCGAACCCATCGGTCCACCGGCGGTGCGTATGGTCGGGCGGTGACCGCGACGTCGACCGACGAGGCAGCCTCCCGACTGGAGCCGTTCCGGATCGAGCTGACCGGCTACTGCTACCGCATGCTCGGCTCGGGCTTCGAGGCCGAGGACGCGGTCCAGGAGACGCTGCTGCGGGCGTGGCGGTCGTACGACCGCTACGACGCGGGCCGGGCGTCGTTGCGCACCTGGCTGTACCGGATCGCGACGAACGTCTGCCTGGACCTGCTCCGCGGCGCCCGGCGTCGGGCCCTGCCGGTGGACCTCGGCGCACCGGCGTTCGCCGGCCCGGGGCTCGGCGAACCGGCGTCGGAGCGGGTCTTCGTCCAGCCGGTACCCGAGTCGCTGGTGCTGCCCACCGCCGTCGACCCGGCGGAGCAGGCGATCCGGCGGGAGACGATCCGCCTCGCGTTCGTCGCGGCCCTGCAGCACCTGCCACCCCGGCAGCGGGCGGTGCTGATCCTGCGCGACGTGCTCTGCTGGAGCACCGAGGAGGTGGCCGACCTGCTGGACACGAGCGTCCCGGCGGTCACCAGTGTCCTGCAACGCGCCCGGTCCACCCTCCGGGCGGTGGACGTCCCGGCCGGCGAACCGTGGCGGCCGTCCGACCCGGCCCAGCGCGACCTGCTCGCGCGCTACTGCGCGGCGTTCGAGCGGCACGACGTGGCCGCCCTGGTGGCCCTGCTGCACGAGGACGCGACGATGTCGATGCCGCCGATGCGGTGGTGGATCCGCGGCCGGGACCGGATCCGGGCGGCGCTGTCGGCGCCCGACGCCCCCTGCGCCGGCGCGCGGCTGGTGCCGGTGGCCGCCAACGGGACTCCGGCGTTCTGGCAGACCCGACCCGGCCCGGACGGCGTGCACCTCCCGTTCGGGCTGGTCGTCCTGGACCTGCACGACGGCCTGGTCACCGGCATCACCACCCACCTCGACGTGGATCGGCTCGTCGCGCTCTTCACCCCGGTGGTCCTGGACGGATCCGCGGCGCGGACCTGACCCGACGCCGCCGCGGCACGGCCGCCGCGACCCGGTCGTGGTCCGGACGCGACCGGACCCGGCCCCCGCGGGCGGGGACCGGGTCCGGTGTGGTGCGACGGCGTTACCAGCTCAGGTAGCGCGGCTGGGTCTGCACGTTCAGCTCGTCGTAGCGGATGAAGTTCGCCAACCAGGTGCGCCAGTCGGTGAGCTTCAGGACATCGAGGCCCTTGACCATGTCGTTGGAGTAGATGTAGCCGTTGTACCAGTACGCCGACCAGCTGCCGCCGCCGACCAGGCGGTCCACCGAGAGCGGGCCGCGCTCCCAGAACGCGATCTCCTTCGGGTTGGCCGAGTCGGTGAAGTCCCACACCGAGATGCCGCCCTGGTACCACGCCTGGACCATGATGTCCCGACCGGGGACCGGGATCAGCGAACCGTTGTGTGCGACGCAGGTCTCGGTCTCCGCGTTGTAGCGGGGGATCTTGTAGTAGCTGCGGAAGACCAGGGTGCGGGCGTCACCGCGCCCGGTGATGTCGTAGACCGCGTCCGCGCCCCGGTTCGGGCCGATGGCCTCGGTGCAGGTCGCCGCGCCGCCGCCGCCCAGCTCGTCGGTGAAGACCACCTTGGTGCCGGCGTTGTTGAACGTGGCCGAGTGCCAGAACGCGAAGTTCTCGGTGTCCCGCACCCGGTTGATCACCCGGGGGGCCTCCCGGTCGCGGATGTCCAGCAGGATGCCGTCGCCCATGCAGGCGCCGGCGGCCAGGTCCTTCTCCGGGTACGCGGTGATGTCGTGGCAACCGCTGGTCGCCGACTTGGCGCCCGGCACACCCGGGAACCCGCCGTCCGGGAACAGGTTCGGGGTGGCCACCACGGCCGCGTCGGTGGGCTTCTTCACCGGCACCTTGACGATCGAGATCGAGTCGTGCGGCGGCGGGCAACCCACGTACGCGTCGGACGGCCCGTACGACGACACGTACAGGTAGACCGACCGGCGGTCCTTCGCCGGGACCAGGGTGTGGGTGTGCGAGCCGCAGGCGGTCTGCACGCTCTTGACGTAGCGCGGGTTGGCCTTGTCGCTGATGTCGAAGATCCGGATGCCCTCCCACCGCGTCTCGCTCGACGGCACCTGCGTGCTGGAACAGGAGTCGTCGCTGCGGGGCGAGTCGGTGGACAGGAAGAGCAGGTTGCCGCGGACCGAGATGTCGTTCTGCGACCCCGGGCAGAGCACCGAGGCCACCACCGTCGGCGCGGTGGGCCGGGAGATGTCGTAGACGACGAAGCCGTTGTAGTTGCCGGCGAACGCGTAGCGGCCCTGGAAGGCGAGGTCGCTGTTGGTGGCGTCGAGCGGCGCGACCTTCGGCAGGTTGGCGACCTGCTTGAGGTTGGGGCTGCTCACGATCTCGTCGATGCCCGGGATGGTGTTGGCGGCACCTGACGGCGCCGAGCGGACGGCCACGTCGGCGCTGCCCGGTGGGGCGGCGGCGACGCTGGCGAGGAGGAGGCCGGCCGCGGCCAGGCCGACGGTGGCGAGCCGGCGGGACCGCGGCAGGGAGGATCTGAGCATCTGCGGCGCCCTTCGCAAGGGGTAGTCGATGCCCGAAACCCTAGCAATCGGTGACGCTCATCGATGTGACCCGGATCACATTTAAGGCGGTTCATCAATGGATAAGATCGCCATGACCTCTACCGAGGGAGATTCGCCCATGACCGTACGACGCGTACGGACCCTGGCCGTCGTCACATCGGTCCTCCTGCTCGCCGGCGTCGTGGTGGCCGTCCTGCTCGGCTCGCGCGGCGCCGCCCCCGGCCCCGCCGCCGCACCGGCCGCCGGGACCGCCACCGCACCGACCGCCGACGCCGGACCGGCCGCGCCGGGCGGACCCGCGGTGATCGTTCCCGGCCGGCCGGGGGAGACCGCCGCCACCCGCCCCGCCGAGGACCTCGCCGGGGCCGCCGCTCCCCGTCCGCACAACGCGATGGACACCTGGTTCGTCCGGATGATGATCCCGCACCACGCGCAGGCGCTGGAGATGGCCACGCTGGCGCCGGAGCGCGCGGCCGACCCCGACGTACGCGCCCTGGCCGACCGGATCCGCGCCAGCCAGGGACCGGAGATCGGCATGATGCGGGGCTGGCTCCAGGCCCGCGGCCTGGCCGAGAACGTCGCCGGGCACGACCACGGCAGCATGAAGGGCATGCAGTCGCCGGAGGCGATGCGCCGGCTCGCCGACACCCGGGGGGCCGCCTTCGACCGGCTCTTCGTCGAGATGATGACCGCGCACCACGCCGGTGCCGTCGAGATGGCCACCGACCTGCTCCGGGTCGGCGCGGACCTCACCCTGTCCGAGTTCGCCAACGCCGTGGCCACCGAGCAGGCCGTCGAGATCGACCGGATGCGGACTCTGCTGGCCTCCTGACCCCGGTGTGGGCCGGCACGTACGCTGGGTGACCGTGAACCGCACCGTGTTCGGCCGCCCGCTGCGCAGCGTCGCCTTCGACGTGTGCGTCGCCCTCGGCGTGGTGCTGGTCGGACTGGCCGGGGCGGGCAACCAGCCCGGTGGCTGGCTGGCCGTCCTGCTGGGGGCCGCCATGGCGGTGGCACTGCTGTTCCGCCGGGTCCGGCCCAGCGCCGTCGCGGCGGTGGTGGCCGTCCTCGCGCTGGTCCAGGTCGCCGCCGGCTGGGGCCCGCTGGCCTTCGACGTCGCCGTCCTGGTCGCGCTCTACAGCGTGGTCAAGTACGCCGAACGCCTGCGCGACGGCGTCCTGGCCGGCGTCGTCGCCGCCGTCGGAGTGGTGCTGGCCGCCGTCCAGACGCCGGGCGAGGCGCCCTGGTGGGCCACCACCATCTACTTCGGACTGATCACCGGCGGCGTCTTCCTGGCCGCGCTGAACGTCCGGACCCGCCGGCTCTACGTGCTCAGCCTGGAGGAACGGGCCGCGACCCTGGAGCGGGAACGCGAGGCCGAGGCGCGGGCCGCCGTCGCCGAGGAGCGCACCCGCATCGCCCGGGAACTGCACGACGTCGTCGCGCACAGTTTGGCGGTGATGATCGTGCAGGCCGACGGGGCCCGGTTCACCCTCGACCGGGATCCGGAGACCGCCCGGGCGGCGGTCAAGGTGGTGGCCGACACCGGCCGGGTCGCCCTGGAGGAGATGCGGCGGCTGGTCGGCGTACTCCGCGAACCGAGCCCGCCGGAGACGGCGGTCGCGCCCGCCGCGAACGGTGCGCCGGACGCGCCGGGGGTCGCCGCCGAGCCGGCGCACCGCCGGCCGGCGCTGGCCGAACTGCCCGCCCTGCTGGACCGCTTCCGCGACGCCGGCCTGCGGGTCCGCTGGTCGGCCGCCGACGACCCTCCGGCGCTGCCGCCGGGGCTGGAGCTGACCCTCTACCGGGTGGTGCAGGAGGGGCTGACCAACGCGCTCAAGCACGCCGGGGTCGGTGCCGGCGTCGAGGTGGGCCTGGACCGGCCCGAAGGCGCCGTCGTGGTTCGGGTGGTCGACGACGGGCGCGGCCGACCGCCGGTCCGGCCGGCGCCGTCCGGCGGTCACGGTCTGTTGGGCATGCGCGAGCGGGTCGGCGTGTACGACGGCAGCCTCACCGCCGGACCCCGACCGGGCGGGGGCTGGCGGGTCGAGGCGCGGCTGCCGCTACCCTCGACGCCCGGAGCGGAGGTGGTCGCGGCGTGACCGTGCGGGTGGTGATCGTGGACGACCAGGCGCTGGTGCGCGCCGGGTTCCGGATGGTGCTGGACTCCCAGCCCGACCTGGAGGTAGTCGGCGAGGCGATCGACGGCGCCGACGCGCTGCGCGTCCTGGCCCGCGTCGAGGCCGACGTGGTGGTGATGGACGTGCGGATGCCGGCCATGGACGGCGTCGAGGCGACCCGCCGGATCTGCGCCGCCCGTCCGCCCGGCCCGCCCCGGGTGCTGGTGTTGACCACGTTCGACACCGAGGCGGACGCGTTCGCCGCGCTGCGGGCCGGTGCCAGCGGCTTCCTGCTCAAGAACGTGCCCCCGGAGGAGCTGCTGGCCGCGATCCGGGTGGTCGCGCAGGGCGACTCGGTGGTGGCCCCGTCGATCACCCGCCGGCTGCTCGACCGCTTCGCCGGCCAGCTCGGTCCCGGCCCCGCCGCGGACCCCCGCCTGGCCCAGCTCACCGAGCGGGAGCGGGAGATCCTGCTGCTCGTCGCGCAGGGACTGGCCAACGCCGAGATCGCCGCCCGGTTGCACGTCGCCGAGGCGACGGTCAAGACGCACGTCGGGCGGATACTGGCCAAACTCCAGCTCCGCGACCGGGTGCAGGCGGTGGTCCTGGCGTACGAGAGCGGCCTGGTGACTCCCGGCGGCTGACCCCGCGTACACCCCGGGTCGTACCCACCGGCGGGGCCGACCACCCCGTGGTCGTACAGCCGTCGAGCGTGCCGGTGGACGCGGGCCGGCCGGTGCCCTCCCTAGCGTCGGAGACGTCCTGGCCACGATCTCCACGGGGAGCACCATGATCCGGTCGACCCTGCGCTCGGTGCGCGCCGACGCGCGGCACCTGTTCCTGTCCGCCCTGGCCGTCGTCATCGGTGTCGCCTTCGTCGCCGGCACCCTGATCGTCGTGGACGGCATGCGTGCCGGCGCGTACGACCGGGCCGGGGCCTTCGACCGGCACACCGACCTGGCCGTGCACCCGATCGGGCGGGAGTCCCTGCCGGCCGGGCTCGTCGACCGGGTCCGCGCCGTCGACGGGGTGGCCGCCGCCGCGGGGGAACTCGTGACCACCGCCGGGATCGTCGGCGCCGACGGCCGCCCGGTGCTGGGCTACACCGTCCTGGCCGCGATCCCCACCGACCGGGCGCTGCGCTCGTACGACCTGGTGTCCGGACGGTTGCCGGACCGACCCGGTGAGGTGGTGCTCGACGCGCCGACCGCGGCCGAGCAGGACCTCGCCGTCGGTGATCCGGTCCGGGTCGGCGGCGACGGGGGACCGGCCCGCGCGTACACCCTGGTCGGGACCGTCGACGTGGCCGGCACCACCCGCGACGTCGGCGGGCCGTTCGTCGGCCTGGTCGGCGTCGACGCGCTCGCCGTCTCCGGGCGTCCCGGCTACGACCGGGTCATGGTCGCCGCCGCGCCCGGCGCCGCGGACGCCGGGCTGGTCGCGGCGGTGGCCGCGGTGGCCGGCCCGGGCGCCACGGTCAAGACCCGCCAGCGGATCCTCGACGACGCGGTCACCGACGCCGTCCGCGACCTGGACCAGTTCAACCTGGCGCTGCTGACGTTCGCCGGGGTGGCGGTCGTGGTGGCCGGCTTCGTGATCGCCAACACCTTCGCCATCGTGGCCGCCCAGCGCACCCGGCGCACCGCGCTGCTGCGCGTGGTCGGCGCGACCCGGGGGCAGTTGTTCCGCGCCGCCGTCGCCGAGGCGGCCGTGGTCGGTGTGGTCGCCTCCGCGGCCGGCGTGCTGCTCGGGATCGCGCTGGCCGCCGGCCTGGACGCCCTGCTCGGCCGAGCCGACCTCCCGGTCTCCGGGCGGCTCGTGGTCACCGTGCCGGCGGTGGCGGCCAGCCTGGCCGTGGGTACCGTCGTCACGGTCGGCGCCGCGCTGGTGCCGGCGTGGAAGGGCACCCGGGTGGCCCCGGTGGCCGCCCTCGCCGACGCCGTCGTGGCACCCGCCCGACGACCGGGCCCGGTCCGGTCGACCGTCGGCGCCCTGGTCCTCACCGCCGGCGTCGCCGCCCTGGTAGCCGCCCCGTACGCCATGCTGATCCCGCTGGTCGCCGCCGGTGGGACGCTGGCCTTCCTCGGTCTCGTCCTGCTCGGGCCGGTGCTGGTGCCGGCCCTGGTGCGGGTCCTCGGCGCGCCGGTGCGGCGGTTGCTCGGGGTGCCCGGTGACCTGGCCGTCGCCAACGCGGTCCGCAACCCCCGGCGGGTCGCCGCGACCGCCACCGCGCTGGTGATCGGCATCGGACTGGTGTCCGCCTTCGTGGTCGGTGCGCACAGCACGCGGATCGGCATCGAACGCAGCGTGGACGCCGAGATCGGGGTCGACTGGCTGGTCACCGGGGTCGGCGGAAACCTGCCCGCGCCGCTGGCCGCGGAGCTGCGGGCCCGGGACGAGCTGGCGGTCGTGCACGAGTGGCGCGCCGTGGTCGACTCCGGGACGGAGGTGCGTGCCTCCCACCCCGCCCTGGTGCGACGAACGCTGACCGGGGTGGTCGCCGGCGAACCGGGCCGCCTCGGACCCGGCCGGGCGCTGGTCGGTGCGGAACTGGCGGCGTCGCGGGGCTGGGGGG
Source organism: Micromonospora endolithica (assembly GCF_003626595.1). Lineage (GTDB taxonomy): Bacteria > Actinomycetota > Actinomycetes > Mycobacteriales > Micromonosporaceae > Micromonospora > Micromonospora endolithica. Next base: position 159,239 of record NZ_RBAK01000013.1, read on the forward strand.
TGGGCGCCACCGTCACCGTTGCCGGTCGCCCGTTCCGGGTGGTCGCCGTGGTTACCGACGACCGGCCGCCCCCGGCCGGCGGACCGGTGCCGCCCGGTCACGTGGTGCATCTGGTCGACGAGGACTTCGCCGTGCTCTACCCCGCCGAGCGGGGGCACCTGGCCGAGATCGAACCGGCCGCCGGTGTCTCCGCCGGGCGGGCCCGGTCGGCGATCGAGTCGGTGGTGGCCCGCTATCCGACGGTCAACCTGCTCGACCAGGGCGCCTACAAGAAGATGCTGACCGGCACGGTGGACATGCTGCTCGCGTTCGTCACCGCGCTGCTCGGGCTGGCGGTGGTCATCGCGTTGGTCGGGGTGGCCAACACGCTGGGCCTGTCGGTGCTGGAGCGGACCCGGGAGAACGCGGTGCTGCGGGCGGTCGGGCTGAGCCGGGGCGGGATGCGGGCGATGCTCGCGGTCGAGGCGGTCCTGACCGCCGGCGTGGGTGTGGTGCTCGGCATCGCGCTGGGCACCGGGGTGAGCGCCGCGGCGATGGCGTTGCTCGGCCGGATCAGCGGGGACTTCACCGTGGCGCTGCCGCTCGGGCGGCTCGGTCTGATCGTCGGCGTCGCGGTGGCCGCCGCGCTCGTCGCCTCGGTGCTGCCGGCCCGCCGGGCGCTGGCCCGGCCGGTGGTGGAGGCCCTCGGCGACCAGTGACCGGTCACTGGTCGCCGGGCGGGACCTCGGGCTCGGTGGTGGGCGCCGCCGTCGTCGGCGGTGGTGGGGGTGGCGGCTCCGTGGTGGGCTCCGGGGCGGGGGTGGTGGCCGGCGCGCTGCTCGGCGGAGGCGCGGCCGTGGTGGGCGCGGTCGTCGGCCGGGTGGTGACCGGGCTGGTCGGCGGCGCGGACGCGGTCGAGGTGGGCGACGCGGAAGGCCGGCTGGTCGAGCCCAACGGCACGTACGGCTGGTCGTCGACGGGCGCCGCGGGCACCTCGGGCGCCCCCGGTGTCGCCTCGCCGCCGGTGGGCTCTGCCGCCGGTGCGGAGGTCGTGGGCAGCTTCACCCCGTCCGGCGCGTTGGCCGCGCCGGTGACGCCGAGCGCGGTGGCCAGCCCGGCCAGTCCCACCAGGACCGCCGCCGCCGCACCGACCAACGGGCCGCGACCGCGGCGGGCGGCACCGGCCGGCGGGACGGCCCGGGCGTCGGCGCGGGTGCTCGGGCCGGCGGCGCGCAGCGCGCCGACCCCGGCGGCGGCGACCGTCGCGGTGGCCGCCGTCGGGTCCGAGACGGCAGCCCGTGCCGCCTCCGCCATCGCCGCGCCGCTGCTGAACCGGTCCGCCGGGTCCTTGGCCAACGCGCGGGACACCAGGGCCCGCACCGCCTCCGGGATGTCGTGGGACAGCTCCGGCGGCTCGTCGTCGAGGTGCCGGACGGCGACCTGGAGCGGGTTGTCGCCGGTGAACGGCGGGCTCCCGCTCAGGCAGCAGTACGCCACCGCGCCCAGGGCGTAGATGTCCGTCGCGCCGGACACCGGGCGCCCGGCGGCCTGCTCGGGCGCCATGTAGAGGGCGGTGCCGGGCACCGCGTTGGTGCTGGTGATGCTGGTGACGTTGGTGGAACGGGCCACCCCGAAGTCGACGAGTACGACGGTGCCGTCCTCCTGCACCAGCAGGTTGCTCGGCTTGACGTCGCGGTGCACGATGCCGCCCTTGTGCGCGGCGTGCAGCGCCTGCGCCGCCTGCGCGACGATGGACATCGTCTCGGCCACGTCCAGCCGGCCGGCGGCTTCGATCCGCCGGGACAGCGGCTCGCCGGTGACGAACTCCATCACCAGGTAGTCGGCGCGCCCGCCGTCGGGCAGGTCGTCCTCGCCGCAGTCGTAGACCTGGACGATGCCGGGGTGACGCAGGGCGGCCATGATCCGTGCCTCAGCCCGGAACCGGGCGATGAAGTCCGGGTCGGAGACCAGTGCCGGCAGCAGGACCTTGACCGCGACCTGCCGGCCGAGGACCAGGTCCGTGGCACGCCAGACGTCGCCCATGCCGCCGGTGGCGACACGTTCGTCCAGGCGGTACCGACCGCTGAGCACGACTTCCGAAGACAGCACGACACCACCGTACCCAGACCGGCCGACGCCGTCGCGCCCGCGCCCGCGCCGGTGCCGGTGCCGGTGGGGGTCGGCGGGCCGTCCGCGCTCCCCGTCCACCCGGTACGCTGTCACCTCTTCCGGACGCTGCGTGACGAAGCGGGTCACCCGGAGCGCGGTACGCTGGGAATTCGGTCCGATTCCGTCCCGGGAGCGTCCAACCGGCCCACCGCGTTACCTCGACGCGCCGTCCGAACGGTTTGATAATTCTCACTCTCCCGCCGAGCGGGACCGACTTGTCGGTTCGGGTCGCTGCTCCTACCGTTAGCGCGACTCGGGCCCACCCGACGGTGTCGGTCCGGCCCGCGTGCCGCCGGCCGAGCCGCCGAATCACCGTGGGGAGAGTCCGGACGTGCCGCCCGAGTCGCCACGCCGGGTGCGCAAATGGTCAGCGGGGGGCTGAGGGTGGTGCGGGAGCAGGTCCGGGTCGGCGTCGCGTACGCCCGGTCCGCCGCGTCCCGCCCGGGGGCGCCCGCCGGGCGGGGGACGGCCGCGTGACGGCCGAACTCGACGCCGCGGTGCGCGGCGCCCAGGCCGGCGACGAGGACGCGTTCCGGTTCCTCTACCGCAGCCTGCAGCCCGGCCTGCTGCGCTACCTCACCGCCCTGGTCGGCGCGGACGCCGAGGACGTGGCCTCCGAGGCGTGGTTGCAGATCTCCCGTGACCTGCCCACCTTCACCGGCGGCGAGTTCCGGGCCTGGGCGGTCACGATCGCCCGCAACCGGGCCATGGACCACCTGCGCCGGCAGCGCCGCCGGCCCTCGCTTCCGGTACCGGTGCAGGCGCTCAGCGAGCTGGCCGGTGACGCGGACACCGCCGAGCGCGCCGGCGAGACGATCGGGACCGAGGCGGCGCTCGCGCTGATCGCCACGCTGCCGCCCCGGGAGGCCGAGGCGGTCCTGCTGCGGGCCGTCATCGGGCTGGACGCCGAGACCGCCGGCCAGGTGCTGGGCCGGCGGCCCGGCGCGGTGCGCACGGCCGCCCACCGCGGGCTGCGTCGGCTCGCCGCTCTGATGGAGCGGCACGACGCGGGCCAGCCGTCGGCGGCCCCCGCGGGGGGCACCCCGCCTCGTCCCCGGGACGCGCGCCGCCAGCAGGCGTCGCACGCCGAGCCGGCGGACGGCTGACATGAGGTACTCGCGATGATCTTCCGCCGTGCCGGTCGGCCCCACGACCGCGACGCCGCCGACCGCCTGCTCGACGCGGCCGGGTCGACGCCCGTCGATCCGGGGGCCGACCCGCTCACCCACCTGCTCGCCGCCGCCAACGCCCCCGCCCGACCCACCGAACTGGCCGGGGAGCAGGCCGCGCTGGCCGCCTTCCGGGCGGCCCGGGCCGGCACCTCGGTGCCGGACGCGCCCGCCCCCCGGGGTCGCCGCCGGTTCACCGCGGGCGCCGTCGCCTGGGCCGCCGGCGTCGCGGTCACCGCCACCGCCGGTGCCGCCGTAGCCGCGGTCGCGCTGGACCGTGCCGGCGACCCGGAGCCACCGCGCCGCCCGGCGACCACGAGCCCCGCCGGTACGCCCGCGGAGAGCACCCCCACCCGACCCACCCGTACCGGCACGGTCCCGCCCACCGGCACGGCCCTGCCCACCGGCACGCGGTCCGCCGAGGCGCCGAGCACCCCCGCCGTCGCGCCGAGCACCCCCGAGGACCGGCGGACGGTCACCGCCCCGAGCCACAAGCTGGCCGGCTCGTGCAAGGCCTACCTGGCCAAGTCACCGGCCCAGCGGGCCAAGGCACTCGAGAAACCCGGCTTCGCCGACCTCGCGGCGGCGGTCGACGACCCCGCGCGGGCGGAGGACTTCTGCCGGCAACTGCTGGGTGACGACGACCGGAGCGACGTCGACGGCGACGCCGACGAGGGCGAGGGCGACGCCGACGAGGGCGACGCCGACTAGGTACCCGCGCGCCGGTCGCCCCGTTCGCCGCCGTCGCCGTTTCCCGCCGGACGGTCTCTGTCTCCCGCGGGTGGTCGCCGTTCCCGCCGGGTGCCGGGAGATCGTCTGCTAGACAGAAAACGGTGCGGCCGCCGACGCGCCCGCCGATGTCGGTGGGTCGGGTTACGGTGGCGGAGACCGGACCACGGCGTCGTGTGAGGGGGACCCATTCGTGGTGACGTCACCTGAGCTGGACCACCCGACGGTGCTCACCTCGTCGCGCGCGGCGGGCGGGCACCTGGCCCGGATCTGCTTCAAGACCGGCCCCCCGACCCACACCGGGGTCGAGTTGGAATGGACGGTCCACGACGCCGCCGATCCCGCCCGCCCGGTCGAGGGCGAGCGGCTACGGGTGGCTCTCGGGCGGCACTGCCCGCCCACCCTCGACGGCACGAGCCCCGCCACGCCGTTGCGGCACGGCAGCACGGTCACCGTGGAGCCGGGCGGACAGGTGGAGATATCCACCGCCCCACGCACCTCCGTCGGCGCGCTGATCCAGGCGACCCGCGACGACGTCACCGAACTCACCGGTCTGTTGGAGGCCGCCGGGCTGGTGCTCGGCCGCAGCGGCATCGACCCGCACCGCCCACCGCTACCGGTGGTGCACACCCCTCGCTACCGCGCCATGCGGCGGGTGTTCGACGGTCGCGGACCGGCCGGCCGCACGATGATGTACAGCACCGCCGGGCTCCAGGTCTGCCTCGACGCCGGTGAGACGGCGCAGGTGCCCGCCCGCTGGGCGACGGCGCACGCGGTCGGCCCGCCGCTGCTGGCCGCGTTCGCCACGGCCGACCGGCACGCCGGCCGGCCGACCGGCTGGGCGTCGGCCCGGATGGCCGCCTGGCTGCGCATCGACCCGGCGCGGACCCGCCCGGTCTGGACGCCGCAGCGGGCCGACCAGGACCCGGTGACCGACTGGACGGCGTACGTGCTGGATGCCCCGCTGCTCTGCCTGCGCCGCGGCGGACCCGACTGGACCCCGCCGGCCGGGGTCACCTTCGCCGACTGGCTGGACGGGGCGCTGCCGCGCCCGCCCACCACCGACGACCTCGACTACCACGTGAGCACCCTGTTCCCGCCGGTACGCCCGCGCGGCTACCTGGAGGTGCGCTACCTCGACGCGCAGCCCGGCCGGGAGTGGACGCTGCCGTTGGCGGTGCTCAGCGCGCTGCTCGCCGATGCCGGCACCACCCGGCGGGCCTACGCGGTGGCCGCGCCGCAGGCGCACCGCTGGGTGGCCGCGGCCCGGCACGGCCTGCGCGATCCCGCTCTCGCCGACACGGCCGTCGAGTTGTTCGACCTGGCCCGGACCGCTTTGCCCGGGCTGGGGCTGCCGCCGGACCTGCACGAGGAGATCGACCGAGGCGTACGGCGGCGACGCGCCGTCGCGGGGAGGAGGAACCGGTGACGGACACGACGACCGGCCCGGGTGCGGAGGAACTGCGCGCCCGCATCGCCGAGGAACTGGAACGCACCCGGGCCCGCACCGCGCTGCTCACCGGGGTGGTGGACGACGCGGACCTGACCCGGCAGCACTCGCCGCTGATGTCGCCACTGGTCTGGGACCTCGCCCACGTCGGCAACCAGGAGGAGCTGTGGTTGGTCCGCGACGTCGGCGGGCGCCCGGCGGTCCGGCGGGACATCGACGACCTGTACGACGCGTTCAAGCAGCCCCGGCGGGACCGCCCGTCGCTGCCGCTGCTGCCGCCGGCGGAGGCCCGCGCGTACGTCGCCACGGTCCGGGACAAGGTGTACGACCTGCTGGACCGGATCGCGTTCACCGACCGGCCACTGGTCGCCGACGGGTTCGCCTTCGGCATGATCGTCCAGCACGAGCAGCAGCACGACGAGACGATGCTCGCCACCCACCAGTTGCGCGACGGCCCGCCGGCGCTGGCCGCCCCGCCGCCGCCGGAGCCGCGTACCGCGGTCGGCGGGGAGGTGCTGGTGCCGGCCGGTGAGTTCACCATGGGCACCGACACCGACCCGTGGGCGCTGGACAACGAACGTCCCGCGCACCGGGTGCACCTGCCGGCCTACGTGATCGACGCCGCGCCGGTCACCAACGGGCGTTACCGGGAGTTCATCGCCGACGGCGGCTACCACGACCAGCGCTGGTGGAGTGCGGCGGGCTGGCGGCACCGGCAGGAGGAGGGGCTGGACGCGCCGCTGCACTGGCGGCGCGACGGTGACGGCTGGGCATACCGGCGCTTCGGCCGGTGGTCGGCGGTGCGCGACGACGAACCGGTGGTGCACGTCTGCTGGTACGAGGCGCAGGCGTACGCGGCGTGGGCCGGCAAGCGCCTGCCCACCGAGGCGGAGTGGGAGAAGGCCGCCCGGTGGGATCCGGCCACCGGTCGGTCCCGCCGTCATCCGTGGGGGGACGACGACCCGACCGGCGAGCACGCCAACCTGGGCCAGCGACACCTGTGGCCGGCACCGGTCGGCGCCTACCCGGCGGGCGCGTCTCCGCTGGGCGTGCACCAGCTGATCGGCGACGTGTGGGAGTGGACCTCCAGCACCTTCCGGGGATATCCGGGCTTCACCGCCTTCCCGTACCGGGAATACTCGGAGGTCTTCTTCGGCGACGAGCACCGGGTGCTGCGCGGCGGGTCCTTCGGCACCGACCGGTCGGCCTGCCGGGGCACCTTCCGCAACTGGGACTACCCGATCCGCCGGCAGATCTTCAGCGGTTTCCGCTGCGCCCGGGACGCCCGCCCCGAGGAGGCGTACCGGTGACCGCGCCGGTGACGCTCCGGCCGGGTCCGGCCGGCGGTGCCCGCTGATGTGTCGCCACCTGGCCTACCTGGGGCCGCCGGTCAGCCTGCGTGAGCTGCTGTTCGACCCGCCGTACTCGCTGCTGCGCCAGTCCTGGGCGCCGCGCGACATGCGCGGCGGCGGGACGATCAACGCCGACGGGTTCGGCATCGGCTGGTACCCCGGCGACGGCGAGCCGGTGCGGTACCGGCGGGCCCAGCCGATCTGGACCGACCCGACGATCGCGCAGGTGGCCGCGGTCACCTCGGCCGGCGCGGTGCTCGCGGCGGTCCGCTCGGCGACCGTCGGCATGGCGGTACGCGACGAGGCCGCCGCGCCGTTCGCCGAGGGGCGGTGGCTGTTCAGCCACAACGGCGTGGTGCGTGGCTGGCCGGACTCGGTGGTGCCGCTGGCCGGCGCGCTGCCGGTGCGGGACCTGTTGACCCTCGACGCCGTCACCGACTCGGCGCTGCTGTGGGCGCTGGTCCGGCACCGGCTGCGGGCCGGGGTGAAACCGGCCCGGGCGGTCGCCGAGACGGTCACCGCGGTGGCGGCGGCGGCTCCCGGGTCGCGACTGAACCTGCTGCTCACCGACGGCCGCACGGTGGTGGCCAGCGTGGCCGGGCACGCGCTGTCGGTGCGCGCCACCCCGGCGTCGGTCCTGCTGGCGTCGGAGCCGCACGACGACGACCCGGGCTGGCGGCCGGTGCCGGACCGGCACCTGGTGGAGGCGACCGCCACCGAGGTGCGGGTACGCGCCCTGGTCGAGACCTGAGCACCGCCGCCGTCCGGGCGACCGGCGGCGCGACGTACACGTACATCCGAGTCGGACGGAGGGAAAGAGATGGGTGCGGAGCCGTTGGAGATCCACCTCGACGAGCAGGACGTGGGGCGCGGCCTGCGCGACGACGTCCGCGGTGGCCTCACCGCCCGGCCCCGGTGGCTGCCGCCGAAGTGGTTCTACGACGCCCGGGGGAGTGCGCTGTTCGACGAGATCACCCGGCTTCCGGAGTACTACCCCACCCGGGCCGAGCGGGCCGTGCTGGCCGACCGGGCCACCGAGATCGCGGCGGTGACCGGGGCGAAGACCCTCATCGAACTCGGCTCCGGCTCGTCGGAGAAGACCCGCCTGCTGCTGGACGCCTTCACCCGCCGGGGTGGCCTGGGCACCTTCGTGCCGCTGGACGTGTCGGTCAGCGCGCTGCGCCGGTCCACCGAGCAGATCGCCGTCGACTACCCCGGGCTGCGGGTACGGGGGATCGTCGGCGACTTCACCCGCCATCTCGACCGGCTGCCCACCGGGGGCCGTCGGTTGGTGGTGTTCCTGGGCGGCACGATCGGTAACCTGCTCCCGGCCGAGCGGGCGGAGTTCCTGTCCGCGATGCGGGCGGCCCTGGAGCCCGGCGACTGGTTCCTGGTCGGCACCGACCTGGTCAAGGACCCGTCGGTGGTGGTGCCGGCGTACGACGACGCGGCCGGGGTCACCGCCGAGTTCAACCGCAACGTGCTGCGGGTGGTCAACCGGGAGCTGGGGGCGGACTTCGACCCGGAGGCGTTCGCGCACGTCGCGCTCTGGGACCCGGAGCGGGAGTGGATCGAGATGCGGCTGCGGGCGTCGCGTCCGATGCGGGTGCGGGTACTCGACCTGACGGTCGACTTCGCCCGGGGGGAGGAGCTACGCACCGAGGTGTCGGCGAAGTTCCGCCCGGAGGGGATCGCGGCCGAGCTGGCGGCGGCCGGGTTCACCGCCCACCGGTTCTGGACCGACCCCGGTGGTCTGTTCGGGGTCACCCTGGCCCGGGCGGACCGACCGGCCGCCGGATAGCCGCCGCCGGGCGGGGCAGCCGCCGGCCGGGTGGCGGCCCGGCCGGTCGGCGGGCCCGGTGTCCACCCGGTGCCGGCCGGCCGGTCGGTGATCGGCTACGCTGGTCGCGCGAAGGGGAGTAGCCCCCAATGTCGTGGTCGACACACTGGCGCGTTCCGCGCCCGGCCACGCGGCCCCGGCCCCCGGGGCGGGCGAGACCTTCGACCCAGGCTGTGGAAGCCGGGTCGAGGGCGCCCCATACCTCCTCCCGGCCTGATCCGGAAGGTTGTCATGGAAGGTTTCCTCGTCGCGCTGGTGGTCAGCTTCGGCGTCATCTTCGTCGCCGAGCTCGGTGACAAGTCCCAGTTGATGGCACTGACCTTCGCCACCCGTTTCAAGACGGTGCCGGTGCTGATCGGCATCACCATCGCCACCGCCGTCGTGCACCTCGCCTCGGTGGCGATCGGGTACGGCCTCGGCGCGGCCCTGCCCACCGAATGGATCTCCCTGGTCGCCGGGGTGGCCTTCCTCGGATTCGGCGCCTGGACCCTGCGCGGGGACTCGCTGACCGAGGAGGAGCGGCGCAAGGCCGAGAGGTCCAACAAGTCGGCGATCCTCGCGGTGTCCGTGGCGTTCTTCCTCGCCGAGTTGGGCGACAAGACCATGCTCGCCACGATCACCCTGGCCACCCAGTACGGCTGGTTCGGCACCTGGCTCGGCTCGACGGTCGGCATGGTCGCCGCGGACGCCCTGGCGATCCTGGTCGGCCGGATGCTCGGCCGGAAACTGCCGGAGAAGACCATCAAGTACGGCGCGGCGATCCTCTTCGCCATCTGCGGTCTCTGGTTGATCCTGGAGGCGGTCAGTCAGCTCACCTGAACGCCGACTACCGGCCGGCGGGCCGGGTAACGCCTGCGGGTGAACCCGGGGGATGTCCTACGACTCGGCCACGAGGCACTCGTCCTGGCGGTGGAGACCGTCGGCGCCGTGGTCATCGTCGTCGGCGCGTTCTGGGCGGCGCTGCGGTTCGTGGTCGAGGGGCTGCGGCACCGCGGCGCCGCCGCGTTCACCACGATCCGGCTGTCCCTCGGCCGGTTCCTCGTCCTCGGGCTGGAGTTCCAGCTCGCCGCGGACATCCTGCGTACCGCCTTCTCCCCGACGTTCACCCAGATCGGCCAGCTCGCCGCGGTCGCGGCCATCCGGACCGCCCTCAACTACGTGTTGGGCCACGAGATCCGTCAGGAGCAGCGGCAGGTCGCCGAGGAGGGTGACCCGCGGTGATCGCGGCGATGGTCGCGTTCGTCCCCGTCCTCGCCGTCGTCGTAGCCGGCGTGGTGCTGCTCACCGTGCGGTCCTGGCGCGCGGCGCTGCGGGTGCTGCTGGATCTGCTGACCGCCGCGGGTCTGCTGCGGCTGGCCGGCGACCTGGCCTGGACGGATCTGGCCGCGGCGGCGGCGATCATCGTGCTGCGCCGGATGTTGTGGGGCGCGCTCGCCGCCGACGACCCGGCGCGACTATCCCCAGCCCCCGGCGGGCAGAAGGATCGCCACCTACCGTTGCCGGTAGGAGGCGATAACGGAAAAAACGGGAGGACGGTCAGATGAGCAAGCACGACGAGCCGAACGAGTACGGGTTCGCCGGCGGCGCCACCGCACCGCAGCCGCCCGCCGCCGGGCGGGTCGACGAGCAGGACCGGGCCGAGGAGGTGGCGGTGCCGGGCGACGATCTGCTGGAGCCGGCGAGCGACGCGGTCGCCGACGAGCAGGAGGAGCGGCGTACCGACCGCCGTTCCTGATCCCACGGCGTGGGCCGACGGGCACCCGTCGGCCCACGCCGCCGCACCACCGCATCCTCCGCCGCCCGCACGCCCGCACGCCCGCACGCCCGCACGCCCGCACGCCCGCACGCCCGCACGCCCGCACGCCCGCACGCCCGCACGCCCGGTCGCCCACGGCCCGGTTCGGCGGAAACCCGGTCGATTCAATTTCCGCGTTCCCGACACTCCACGCAGCCCTCGGGGGTTGGTAATGCGGAGCGTGGCCCTTGCCGAAAATGCATAACTCCGGACATATGGCGCATGAGACGCTTTAATGGTTTCACGAGATTTAGTCGACCTTGGGGGTTTTCGTGAAGTTCTTTGGCGTTACCGGCCTGGTACGGAGGCGCGCCTGATGGACCTGTTCCGCCAACTCCGCCTGGTACGTCGCCACTGGTGGATCGTGCTCCTCACCGTCATGGTCGCCCTCGGGGTGACCACCCTGGTCACGGTCCGGGCCCAGCCCCGGTACGTCGCCTCGGTGACGTTCTTCGTCACCACCCCGAGCCAGGGCGTCTCCGACGCCTACCAGGGCGGCATGTTCCTCCAGCAGCGCGTCAAGTCGTACGCACAGTTGCTGACCAGCGACCGGCTGGCGCAGAGCGTGGTCGCCGAGAACCCGGTCGGGCTCACCGCCGAGCAGGTCCAGCGAAGCGTCGCCACCACCACCGAGACCGGCACGGTCCTGCTGCGCGCGACGGTGACCGACACCGACCAGAACCGCGCCCTGCGGGTGACCGAGACCCTCTCGGCGAAGTTCGTCGAGCTGGTCGGGAAGGTCGAGACCAAGCCGGACGGGAACGCCGGACCGATCCGGATCGAGGTGGTCAGCGGCCCACGGGTCAGCTCCGCCCCGGTGTCGCCGCAACCGGTCCGCAACTTCGCCCTCGGTGGGCTGCTCGGCGTGCTCGCCGGCATCGGACTGGCGATCCTGCGCGGCCTCGCCGACGTGCGGATGCGGGACGCGGCCGGCCTCCAGCGCACCACCGGCAGCCCGCTGCTGGGCGAGATCCCCTTCGAGAGCGGCGCGAAGGCGTCCCCGCTGATCATCGGCGACGCGGCGACCTCGGCCCGCGCCGAGGCGGTCCGCAAGCTGCGGACCAACCTGCGCTTCGTCGACGTGCACGAGCCAGCCCGGGTCATCGCGGTCACCAGCGCCCTCCAGGGCGAGGGAAAGACCACCCTGTCCTGCAATCTGGCCATCGCGCTGGCCGAGGCCGGCTGGCGGGTACTGCTGGTCGACGCGGACCTGCGCCGCCCCAAGGTCGGCGACTATCTCGGGCTGGACGCCGGGGTCGGCCTGACCGACGTGCTGGTCGGCGACGTCGGGGTCGGCGACGTGGTCCAGCGCTGGGGCGACAAGTCCCTGCTGGTGCTGCCCAGCGGCTCGGCCCCGCCGAACCCGAGCGAGTTGCTCGGCTCCAAGGCGATGGCGGACCTGCTGCTGGCCCTGCGTGAGTCGGCCGACATCGTGATCATCGACACGGCGCCGCTGCTCGCGGTGACCGACGGTGTGGTGGTGGCCGTGCAGGCCGACGGCGCGCTGCTGGTCACCCAGCAGGGTCGCACGTCCCGGTCGCAGGTCGCCGCGGCGGCGCGGTCACTGCACTCGGTCTCCGTCCGCCTGCTCGGCTGCGTGCTCAACATGGCGAAGGTGCCGAAGGGCGACGCGTACCAGTACGAGGCGTACCGGGTCGTCGTGCCGGCCGAGCCGGTTCCGGCGCACGCCGGGCGTGGCGCCGCCCCCCGGCACGCGGAGAACCGGGACAACGGTCACGTCGGCGACCGCACGCAGGAACTCACCCGGCTGTCCGGATGAGCGCCGCCAGGGGCCGCATCGCACGTTCGATCTCCTCGGCGCAGCGCCGGAAGTCGGCCGCGGACCCACCGACCGGATCCACCAGGTCGTCCGCGTCCGCGGCGGCGGGTTGCAGACGTCCCCGGGCGCGGGCGGCGGCCTCCACCGCCGACCGCAACGGGCCGACCGTGCCGCCCCGGACCGGTGCCACCGGGTCCGGGGCGGTCCCGGCCGCGGCGGCCAGCCGACCGAACTGGCGCAGGGTGAAGGTCCGGTGCAGGGCGGCCGGGGCCAGCGCCGTGCAGAGCGATCGCTGGCGCCGGGTCGCGGTCAGCACCACCGTCGCCCCGGCCAGGTATTCCGCGCGCAGTCGCCGGCTGCGGAACGCCCGGGGGTCGGCGCCGGTGCCGGCGGCGATCTCGGCCGCGTACGGGTGCATCGCCAGGTCGTCGTGGGCGTCGGTGCCCGCGCTGGCCACCAGCACGGGCTGGTCGGCCAGCAGGCGACGCGCGATGTACTCCGCCATCGGCGAGCGGCACAGGTTGGCGTGGCACACGAACAGCACCCGGTCGACCATGGCGAACCCTCTCGGTACTGCGGTCGCGGGAAGTCCGGCCGCGGCGCGGCGCGGCCGGCGGTGGCCGGACGCGGAGGGGTTGTCCGCATCGTACGCGCGGGTCGCGCCCCGGCACGCCGCCGCGCCGGCACCTCCGGGGCCGCCGGAGGTGTCCCGGTGAGGATCGGAATCCTGTCCTACCACTTCCCGCCCGAACCGGCCTTCATCCCGGGCAGCCTCGCCGAGGAACTGGCCCGCCGCGGTCACGAGGTGCGGGTACTCACCGGGTTCCCGGACTATCCGGGCGGCCATGTCTACCCGGGTTGGCGCCAGCGGTGGCGGCACGAGACCCGCAGCGAACGGCTCACCGTGCGGCGGGTGCCCCGCTACACCGGCGCCGACGCGTCGGTCGGCGGCCGGACGGCCGCGTACCTCTCCTTCGCCGGCAGTGTCGCGCTGGTCGGGCCGCGGTTCCTGGCCGGTGTGGACGTGCTCTACGTGCACCAGCCGCCGGCCACCGCGTTCGCCGCCGCCGGGTTGCTGCGCCTGCTCGGGCGGGTGCCGACCGTGCTGCACGTCCAGGACGTGTGGGCCGCCGACGACCCGGCGGGCGCGGCGCGGCAGCGGTGGACGGCGCGGCTGGGCGCGGCGATGGCCCGTACCTACCGCGTCGCGGACCGCGTCGCGGTGGCCGCGCCGAGCCTGCGTGACCTCGTGGTGGCCGCCGGGGCGGAACCGGCGCGGGTCGACGTCGTCCTGAACTGGACCGACGAGCGGATCTTCCATCCCGCCCGGCCCAGCCCCGCCGCCCGGCGGCTGATCGGGCACGACGGTCGCTGCGTGGTGATGCACGCCGGGACCATCGGCGCCCGGCAGGGGCTGGAGACGGCGGTCCGCGCGGCGGCCGCTCTGGACGGCACGATGGACCTGGTCCTGGTGGGATCGGGGCCCGAGGAGCGGCGGGTGCGGGGGCTCGCCGCCGAACTGGGCGCGGACAACGTGCGGTTCGTCGGACGTCGCTCACCGCTGGACATGCCCGACCTGTACGCGGCGGCCGACTACCAGCTGGTCATGCTCCGGGATCTGCCGGAGCTGCGCGGGACCCTGCCCGGGAAGCTCCAGGCCGCGTTCTCCTGTGCCGCCCCGGTGGTGGCCTCCGCCGGTGGCGACACCGCCGAGGTGGTCGAGCGGGCGCGCGCGGGGCTCTCCTGCCCGCCGGAGGACTGGGCCACGCTGGCCGACCGGTTCTGGCTCGCCGCGACCATCCCGCCGCCGGCCCGCATCGACATGGGTCGGCGTGGCCGGGAGACGTACCTGCGGGAGATGTCCATGCCGGCGGGCGTGGACCGGGTCGAGCGGCTGCTGTACGACGCGGTCGGCGGCCGTACCACGGCCCCCGCCGGGCGCGAGTAACCCTCACTTAACGCTCAGAAGCGTCTTTTACCGACCCAGTCGGTCGTTACGTGTTAGGAAACGTCATGACGAACGTGGCTACCTGTCCGATTTCGGGCGAACGGAGTGTGGTGTGACGGAGACCCGGAGCGGGCGCCGTCCGGACGGCCCAGCGGCCTACACCGGGCTGGAGCGCCGCCGACCCAGCCGTCGGCGGTCCCGTCGTCGCCGGCGCGCCCGGCTGCGTCGGGTTCTGCTCGTCGGCCTGGTGGTGGGCTCGCTGCTGCTGGTGACCGGGGGATGGGTGGGCCTGCGCGGCTGGCAGGCCCGCGCCCACCTGCTCAACGCCGCGGGGCTCGCCCGCGACCTGAGCGGCCAGGTGGTCGGCGGGGACGTCGACCGGGCCCAGCGGACGCTGGCCGCGCTCCAGGAGCAGGCCGCGGCGGCTCGGGCGGCGACCGGGGACCCGGGCTGGTCGCTCGGCCGCCGGGCACCGTTCGCGGGAGACAACCTCGCCGCCGTACGCCAGATCGCGGTGGCCATCGACAACCTGTCCCGCCAGGCGTTCCCGGCGCTGCTGCGGACCGACCTGAGCAGCCTGTTGCCCAGCGGCGGCAAGGTGGACGTGGGTCGGCTCCGCACCATCTCGGCGGAGATAACCGGGGTGGACGGCGCGGTCCAGACCGTCCGGACCGACCTCGCCGAGGTGCCCACCGACGGCCTGGTCCGCCAGGTGGCGCAGGCGCTGGACGGTCTGCGGGCGGAGATCGACCGGCTGGCCGCCCTGACCGCGGCCGCCGATCAGGCCGCCCGGCTCCTGCCGCCGCTGCTCGGCGCGGACGGGCCCCGCCGCTTTCTGCTGGTGTCCCAGAATCCCGCCGAGCTGCGCGCCACCGGCGGCATGTTCGGCGCGTACGCGGTGCTGCACACCGAGGCGGGCCGGGTCCGGATGGGTCGGCAGGGCGCGAGCGCGGAGCTGCAACGTTTCACCCCGCCGCTCGCCGTCCCGCCCGAGGTTCGTGCCGCCTGGGGTGACCTGCCCGGCATCTACCCGGCCGACGTGAATCTCTCGCCGCACTTCCCGACCGCCGCCGCGCTCTACCGGGAGATGTTCCGGCGCAAGACCGGCGTGACCGTCGACGGCGTACTGGCGGTGGACCCGGTGGTGCTGTCGTACCTGTTGGCGGTCACCGGCCCGGTGCTGGTTCCCGGCGGCGCCCCGCTGGCCAGCGACACCGTGGTGCGCACCCTGCTCAGCGACGCGTACCAGCGGCTCGACACGCTGGAGCAGGACCGCTTCTTCGCGGCTGCCGGGGCGCGGGTGTTCGACACGATGTTCACGAAGAATGTCAACCCTAGGGGGTTCTTGTCCGCATTCGACCGTGCTGTACGTGAACGCCGTATATTGTTCTGGAGTGCCCGACCTGAGGAACAGCGGATGTTCGGCGACAGCCGGATGGCCGGTGTGCTTCCGGAGAAGGACACCGTGCCGACCGTCGGCGTGTTTCTCAACGACGGCAGCGGCGCGAAGCTCGGCTACTACCTCCGGCCCACGGCCACCCTCACCGTGGGCGACTGCCAGTCGGACGGCCGACGTGAACTACGGCTGCGGATCACCCTGCACTCGGCGGCGCCGAAGTCCGGACTCAGCGAGTCCGTTCTCGGCCTCGGCCTGGCGGGCGACCCGTACACCGTCCGCACGTTGGTGTCCGTCCACAGCCCGGCCGGCGGCACGGTGCTCTCCGCCCGTCTCGACGGGGTCGAGACAGCGGTCGGCGCGGGCAGTGAACGGAACCGGCACACGGCGACCGCGAACGTCGAGGTGGGCCCCGGCGCCACCCGCACGTTGGAGGTGGCCGTGCTGACGGCGAAGACCGGCAGCGGTTCGGCCGAGTTGTGGTTGACCCCCACCGCCACCCCCTGGACCACCCAAGTTGTCACCGCACCAAGCTGTGATCAGTAGGAGGGAACCCATCATGCGGCTAACCCGCATCATCATGGCGCTCACGGTCGGCCTGGCCGTGGTCGCCGTACCGACAGCGGCGGGAGCGGCGCAGCCGCAGCCACAGCCGCCGGTCGTCACCGCCACACCTCAGCCCCCGGTGTATCCACCGGGCCCGGCGACCCTCACGGTGAACCCGCCGACGGTGACCGTCGGCACCACCGTCCAGCTCGTCGGCAGCGGCTTCCTGCCGGGCGAGACCGTCAACATCAGCTACACCACCACCCCGTTCGCCGCCGGCGTCCCGGGCGCCGACCGGGCCCGGCGCAGCGACGGCTCCGCGGTCGCCATGGCACCGGTCTCGTTCCAGCAGGCACCGACGCCCACCTCGGGCACCCTGGTGGCGACGGCCGGCCCGGACGGCACCTTCACCATTCCGTTCACGCCCTACTACCCGGGCAAGTACACCTTCACCGCGGTCGGCGCCACCTCGGGCAAGGTCGCCACGGCGACGCTGATCGTGTTGAAGAAGAAGCAGCCGCCGCTGCCGGTGACCGGTGACAGCCTCGGCACGCCGATGAAGGTCGGCGGTGGCCTGGTCGGCGCCGGTGCGGTGCTCCTGCTGCTGAGCGTGGCGTGGCGCAAGCGGCACCGGTTCGGTATCGGGACCACCCGCTGACCCTGACCCAGCTCCGGGCGGTGCCCGGACCGGTTCCGGGCACCGCCCGGACGACGTAGGGATGGCGCCCGCCGGATCCACTCCGGCGGGCGCCGCCGCACGGACAGCGACTGTCCACGATTCACGTTGGTGCCGGTCAGCGGTGGTGGTGCAGGACGTCGACGAGGGCGGCGATGAGCGCCAGCGCGATGATTCCCGCCGCCAGCAACAGTGAGTGCCGGAACGCGGCCGACCAGTCGCCGTCGTTGGCGGCCAGGGACGAGAAGAAGACCGAGCCCACGGCGGCGATACCGGCGGCGGAGCCGATCCGCTGGCCGGTCTGGAGCATGCCCGCCCCGCTACCGGCCTGCGGCACCGGCACCTCGGCGAGGGTGAGTGTCTGGTTCGGCGCGATGACCAGACCGCTGCCCAGCCCGGCGACCAGCAGCGGCCCGGCCGTCCACCAGCCCACCGGCGCGCCGTCGGGCACCGCGCCCAGCACCAGCACCACACCGACCAGGCCGACGACGACGCCGACCAGTCCGACCGCGACCAGCGGCCGCCCGTACCGGTTGACGATCCGGCCACCCAGCGCGGACGCGGCGGCGGAGCCCAACGCGAACGGGGTGATCGCCAGGCCGGCGAGCAGGGCGCTGTAGCCGAGGCCGTTCTGCAGGTACAGCGTGAAGATGAAGAAGATCGCGGTGAACCCGCCGAAGTAGACCAGCGCGATCACCGCGCCCAGCACGTACGACCGCAGGCCGAACAGCCGCAGGTCGAACAGCGGTTCGTGGCGGCGCGCGTACCACCGTTCCCACAGTCCGAAGGCGAGCAGGGTGCCCAGGCCGGCGGGCACGAGCAGCCACTTCGCCGGGTCGCGCCACTGTTCCTGCACCAGCGGCAGCAGCACCAGCACCACCCCGACGCCGAGCAGCACGACGCCGACCGGGTCCATCCGGCGGTGGTCGGCACGGCCGGCCGGGCGGGTGGGCAGCAGGCGCCAGCCGAGCACCACGGCCACCACGCCGACCGGGACGTTGACGAAGAACACCCAGCGCCAGCCGTGTTCGGGGCCGCCGAGCGCGATGAGCAGGCCGCCGAGCAGCGGACCGACCGCGGTGGAGATGCCGATGGTGGCGCCGAGCAGCCCGAACGGCCGCCCCCGTTCCGGTCCCCGGAACAGTTCCTGGATCACCCCGGTGACCTGCGGGTTGACGATTCCGGCGGCGGCGCCCTGGAGCAGCCGGGCGGCGATCAGCCACTGCGGCGAGGGGGCCAGGCCGGCCAGCGCGCTGGTCGCCGTGAACAGGGCGATCCCGACGACGAAGGCGGTACGCCGCCCGTGGGCGTCGCCGTAGCGTCCGGCGGGCACCAGCACCAGACCGAAGGTCAGCGCGTACCCGGACAGGATCCACTGGAGATCGCTCGGAGAGGCGTCCAGGGCGCGTTCCATCGACGGCACCGCCACGTTGACGATGCTCACGTCCAGCAGCGTCATGAACGCGGCGACCAGGCCGACCGCGAGGGCGGACCAGCGCCGTGGGTCCGGCGGCGCGGTCGCGTCGCCCGGTGCGGGCGCGGCTGCGGTGCTCATCGTCGCCTCCGGGCATGTCGATCACGTGTGACTGACCGCCCTACCCGGCGGGCGCGCGCCGAACCGTCACGCCATCTGACGGGCGCAGAACCGGGGCCCGAAGTCCAGCCCGGCCATCGGCGAGTCCTCCCGGTGCAGCAGGTTCTTCTCGGTGAGCTGGTGCAGCGGCTCGCGCAACTGGTCCTCGGTGAGCCCCGACTCCTGGGCGATCAGGTCCGGGTACGGCACCTGGCCGCGGACCTCCAGCGCCGCCACCGCCTCGTACACCCGGGCTTCGACGTCCGACAGTTGGACCTGCTGCATGATGTCCTCCTTCGCTCGGCGCCGCGACGCGGCAGCCCGCGTCGGGGCGGAAGTACCCGCGCGGGGGCAGGTCCTCCGTGCGCCGGTTACCCGTCGGCCGACCGAAGATGCCCACCCGATCGGGCGGACGTGACGGCTGCCGCGCGGTGCTGTCGGCCGCCCCCGGTGGTGGGTCTGTCCTAGGCTGCACCGATGGTCGACTGGGATCTCGCCGTGGTGGGTGCCGGCCCCGCCGGGCTCTCCGCCGCGTACACCGCCGCCCGCGCCGGGATGCGCACCGTGGTCCTCGAACGCGCCGTGCATCCCCGCTACAAGACCTGCGGTGGCGGCCTGATCGGTACGTCGCTGGCGGTGGCCGGGGACATGATCGAGGTGCCGGCACACGACCGGGTGGACCGGGTGACGTTCACCCGCGACGGCCGGCGCGGGTTCACCCGCCGGCAACCGGGCAGCCCGCTGGTGACGATGGTGCGCCGGGCGGAGTTCGACGACCGGCTGCGCGCCGCCGCGGTCGCCGCCGGGGCGCGGGTCCGCGAGCGTGCCGCGGTGCGCGCGGTGGCGCAGGACCCCGAGGGCGTACGCCTGCGGTTGGCCGACGGGTCGACGGTGACCGCACGGGCGGTGGTGGGGGCGGACGGCTCCTCCGGGGTGACCGCCCGGCACGTGGGGGTCCGCTACCGCCAGGTGGACCTGGGGTTGGAGCTGGAGCTGCCGGTGCCACCGGCGGAGCGGGACCGTTGGCGCGGCCGGGTGTTGCTGGACTGGGGGCCGCTGCCCGGGTCGTACGCCTGGGTCTTCCCGAAGGACGACCTGCTCACGGTGGGGGTGATCGCGGCGCGGGGCGCGGGGGAGCGGACCCGGGAGTACCTGCGGGCGTTCGTCGACCGGCTGGGTCTGGCCGGGATCGAGCCGGCGCACGACTCGGGGCACCTGACCCGCTGCCGGTCGGCGGACTCGCCGCTGCGCCGGGGCCGGGTGCTGGTCGCCGGGGACGCCGCCGGCCTGCTGGAGCCGTGGAGCCGGGAGGGCATCAGCTACGCCCTGCGCTCGGGCGCCCTCGCCGGAGCGGCGGTCACGGACGGGGATCTGTCCGGGTACGAGCGGGCGGTGACCGCCGGACTGGTGCCGTCGATGCGGGCGGGTCACCGCCTGCTGGACGTTTTCGCCCGGCGGCCGGAGGTCTTCCACGGGCTGCTCGCCACCCCGCCGGGCTGGCGCATGTTCGTGCGCTTCTGCCAGGGCGCGTCCGGTTTCGAGGAGACGCTGACCCGGGCCCCGGTCCGGGCGGCCCTCGCCCTGCTGGACCGCCTGCCCGCCCGGTAAGGAAGGGCCCCTTCTTAACGCCTCCGGTAGAGGAAGGGCCCCCTCTTAACACCCGGCTCCACCTTCAGCTCAGGATCCTAGGATGGTTTAGCGGTGGTGACGGGGAAGAGTGGGCAAAGGTGGTGCTGGCTCCACGGGGGGGACGGGCCCACAATGAAGGGGTGAGAAGGGGGAGCGCCATGGTCGACGTCGGACAGCCGTTCACCGACGACGAGTACGCCTTCCTCCGGCACGCCCGCTTCGGGGAACTTCCGGCGGCGACCCCGCCGGAGGAGCGGTCCGCGTCGGCCGAGACCGACCCCCGGCGGGACCGGCCGGAGCCGGCCGGCGAGCCGCAGGGGTGGGACCTGCGGCACGGCGGGATCTGAGCTTGTCGACGGGCCGCGAGCGTGGAGCACTCCCGCGGCCCGTCGAAGCGCGCCCGGTCAGAAGACCGGCACGCCCTCGCGCACCAGCTTCCAGTTCGGCTGGAAGAAGTCGGCCGGGTCGATCACGCCGCGCGCCTGCGCCCAGTCGATCAGCAGCTGGCGGATCTCCTGCTGCTCGTTGTAGACCTGCGTGGTGACGATGCCGGGGAAGTTGCCGCCACCGCTGCGCCGGTAGTTGTTGACCGCCACCACGAACCGGGCGTCGTCGGCGACCGGGGTGTCGGTGCCGGGCAGGACCAGTCGGGTGATCCGCTGGCCGACCGGCCGGGAGATGTCGATGTCGTAGTCCACACCGGAGAACACGTCGTAGTTGTAGTCCGGCACGCTCGGGTCCTCGATCACCGCGAGGTCGACCGGCGCGCCGGGCGCCAGGGTCCGGAAGTACTTCGCCGAGTACTCCAGGTACGCCCGCACCTGTGCCCCGGTGAGGACGACCGCCTCCAGGGTGTTGTCGAAGACGTACAGCCCGGCCACGTCGCGGATCTTCACGTCCCCGGCGGGGAAGACCGCGGTACGGCTGAACGGCGCCGCGATGGACAGCACCGGCAGGTCGCCGTACCCGGTGCCGGCCAGCGCGGTCCGCACCACCTCGGTCTGCACGTGGTTGATGAAGTCCAGGATCGGGGTGTCCCGGTACCGGGACTCCGCCGCCGACAGCTCGACGGTGGACCGGGCGACGACCTGGTTGACGTACGCCACGGTCTTGGCGTGCTGGCCACGCACGGCCGCGAGGACCGCCGGGTCCTCGACCACCGTGTTGGTGTTCAGGGTGGTGGCCCTCTTGTCGACGACCGTCCACCGGCCGCGGACCTTGCGTACGGTGAAGTCCATCCGGGTGAGCCGCTGTCCCCACTTCGACGGCTCGGAGAGCAGCACCTGCGCGCCGGTGGCGGTGTTGGTGACGAAACGCTGCGGCACCTCGCGGTGGGCGTGACCGAACAGGATCGCGTCGATGCCCGGCACCTGCTCGGCGATCAGCGCCGACGGGTTCTCGTTCGGCAGTTCCGGGCCGTAGCTGGAGGTGCCGCTGTCGCCGCCGTGGGCGGAGATCAGCACGATGTCGGCGCCGCGCGCCCGCATGATCGGCACCCACTTCCGCGCGGTCTCCACCATGCCCGGGAAGACCAGCTTGCCCTCGACGTTGCCCTTGTCCCAGATGGCCGTGCCGGGGTTGGTCAGACCGAGGATGCCGACCCGGATCGTCGGACCGCGCCGGGCGGCGAGGGCGACCTCCTTGATGACGTACGGCAGGAAGGCCGGCTTGCCGGTGGCCGCGTTCACGGCGTTCGCGGCCAGGGCGGGGAAGCCCAGTTGCCTGATCCAGGTGGCCAGCAAGGGCAGACCGTAGTTGAACTCGTGGTTGCCGAGGGTCACCGCGTCGTACCGCAGGACGTTCATCGCGTTGGCCATCGGGTGCGTCTCACCGGTGCTGGTGATCGGCTCCTGCTTGGCGTAGTAAGTGGCCAGCGGCGTGCCCTGGATGGTGTCGCCGGCGTCCAGCACCAGCGTGGCCCTGCCGGCGCGTTCGGCGCGGATCTGGTTGACCAGGGTGGCCAGCTTGGCCACGCCGACGTCGTTGTGGTTGGCGTCGTCGAACTCGGCGTCCCGGTAGTAGTCCCAGTTGTGCACGTTGCCGTGCGTGTCCGAGGTGCCCAGGACGGTGAGGTCCCACGTCTTCGGGCCCGCCGCCTGGGCGGCCTCGGCGGGGACGCCGGCGATCAGGGGCGCGCTGGCGGCCGCCGCGGCGGCCGCCAGCACGTGGCGGCGGGACGGACCGGAGGAGGGGGTCATGCCATGCCTTTCCGTGGGGGGTCAGGCGCCTCGTGGGCGCCCGCGCGCACGATAGACCGGTCACCGGGACGCCGTCACCATGGCGGGGGACGTTGTCCGTTTCCGCCCGTCGCGGCGGGGTAGGGCGGAGGGAGGAAGAACCGCGAGGAGGAGACACCGGTGAGCGAGGACCAGCACACCCCCCAGGACCCCACCAACCAGTACGGCCAGCAGGAGGGGCAGCCCCGGCAGCGGCAGTCGCCGCCCGGCTCGACGGAGCAGATGACGCCGAGGCCGGACCACGGGGAGGAGTCGTACCGGGGCAGCGGCAAACTGGAGGGCAAGCGCGCGCTCATCACCGGCGGCGACTCCGGCATCGGCCGCGCGATCGCCATCGCGTACGCCCGGGAGGGCGCCGACGTGCTCATCTCCTACCTGAGCGAGGAGGAGGACGCGGACGCCCGGGAGACCGTGCGCCTGGTCGAGGAGGCCGGCCGCACCGGGATCGCGGTACGCGGCGACATCACCGACGAGCGGCACTGCCAGGAGCTGGTCGACCGGACCGTGCGTGACCTGGGCGGCATCGACATCCTGGTCAACAACGCCGCCTACCAGATGGCGCAGGACAAGGGCATCCTCGGCATCACCACCGAGCAGTTCGACCGGGTCCTGCGGACCAACCTGTACGCCATGTTCTGGCTCTGCAGGGCGGCTGTCCCGCACCTCGACGAGGGCGCGTCCATCATCAACACCGCGTCCATCCAGGCGTTCGACCCGTCGCCGCAGCTGCTGGACTACGCGACCACCAAGGCCGGCATCGTCAACTTCACCAAGGCGCTCGCCCAGGACCTCGCCGAGCAGGGGATCCGGGTCAACGCGGTGGCGCCGGGTCCGATCTGGACGCCGCTGATCCCGGCGACCATGCCGCAGGAGAAGGTGGAGAAGTTCGGCCAGGACACCCCGGAGGGGCGACCCGGCCAGCCGGCCGAGCTGGCGCCCGCGTACGTCTTCTTCGCCTCCCAGGAGTCCAGCTACGTCACCGGCGAGGTCCTCGGCGTGACCGGCGGACGTCCGACAAAGTGACCGTGCGGCCCGGACGAGGCGCGTCGCCTCGTCCGGGTCATCTCGGCCAGTCGGCCAGGCGGGCCCGGACCTCGGCCACCGCCGCGGCGTCCAGGCCGTAGCGGGCGAAGCGGCGGTCCGGCAACCGGTCCAGGTAGCGGCCCGCGGCCCGGACGTCGTCGGGGTCCAGCGCCGGGTCGAGCTGCCGGGCGAGGTCCAGCAGGTCGGGTACGTCGTAGTGGTCCCGGGCCGCGGCCACGTCCACGTAGTCCCGGACCTCCCGTCGGTTGACCAGCGCGGCGGTCTTGTTGGCCACCAGGTCCCGGACGTCCATCACCGGCCCGAGGTCCATCACCACCGGGCTGCGTCGCCGGTCGAGCCGCGCCAGGCTGAGTCGGATCCGCCTACCGTCGCGGCCCACCACGAAGTCCCGCAGGTCCCGGTCGAAGCCGTCGAACAGGTCGGCCAGGTCGCTGTCCGGATCGGCGTCGCGCACCTCGTACCCGGCCGCCTCCAGCACCGCCCGCACCTCGTCGGCGGCCGCCGCGGCGGCGCCCTCGACGTCGGCGAACAGGTCGACGTCCTCGGTCGGGCGGGTCACCATCCCGTGGGCCGCCCAGGCCACCCCGCCACCCAGCACGAACCGGTGCCGCCCGGCGGCGGACAGGGCGACGCGGGCGACCTCGCGGTAGAAGTCGTGCGGGTGCGGGGCGGTCACGCCGTACGCAGGCCGCGGTGGCGGCTCTCCCACGCCTGGCGTACGCCCCGGGGCAGGTTCAGCAGCGGCCACACCCGGCGCAGCGCCCGACCGTTGACCAGTCGCCGCAGGTCGTCGGCCCGGTGGGTTTCCCGCAGGACGTTCTCGTACATCCACAGCAGGTCGTCGGGGTCCGACAGGTCGAAGGTGCGGTCGGCCGCCCACATCAGGCGGACGGGCAGCTCCACGACGCCCTGGGTGGGCCCCACCAGCTCGGCGAGGGTACGCGTCACGACCGCCGGCCGTCCCGGGCGCGCCAGGTGGGCCGGGTGGGGGATCGCCGGCGCCGCGCCCGGTCCGCCCGGTACGCCGGTGGCACGCGCACGGATGCCCCCCGGAGCCCGTACGGGCGGCCGGGGCGCGGTGGGCGACGCCGCGTGCATGGTGTCAGGGTAACGCCGGTCGCCGCCGATGACGCCATACCCGGTGCCCGCCCTCGCGCCGTTCGCGCCGTTCGCGCGGTTTCCGGTAAAGGGTGTCGTCCGGCGCGGGATGGCCATTGTCTCCCCGAAACTGCGCCGTCGGGTGGGCGGTGTGGGTCGTTTGTCGGGTTCGGGGGTGTGGTCGGGGGCACCCCGGTGGCGGAATGCCGGCCGGGCGCGGGTGGTTACACCATGCGGACGATCGAGTAGCACCCCCGACCTGCTGTTCTCCGCAGGGTCGCAAGGGGGTCCGGGCCCC
>NZ_RBAK01000014.1 GCF_003626595.1 Micromonospora endolithica
AAATGTTGCCAAAGGAATCCAAACCAGCCAAACCGAAGCTCGACCAGTCCGGGATATAAAACAATTGGCACTGGCTTATCAAGCACCCTGTTGAGTTCTCAAAGAACAACCACACACCATCCGAAGCCCCGCATCAGCAGAACCCCATCCGGGGCAACCTCTCTCATGTCCGCCGCTCTCGCGCCGGGCACTCGAACTACGTTACCCGGGGGTTTTCTCCGTGTCAAACCGGTGTTTCGCGGTTTGCCATGGTTGCCACCCATTTTCCGGGCACCACGATGTCGATGGCTCTCGCCGCTTCTCTCGTGGTTTGGCAGGCCGGCCGCTCGCGGTTTCCCACTCGCTCGCCCGGTGCCCTGCCGGTGAAGAACCTTACCCGGTCGGTCTCGCCTCACCAAATCCGCCTCGCGGCCAATCCGGGGCACCGCCCGCACCGACTCCGGCAGATGGTGACCCGCCGGACCCGGAGGTCCCGTCCCGCGCTCCGGCCTCAAGGGCTTTCGCCCCGTTTCGTCCGTTCCGCGCTGGCAAAGAGAAAGTTACGCGCCCGGCGGAGTGATCGTCAAATCCGCTGGCCGCGTCCCGCGTCACACCGTCCCGCACGCCTCACCCACCAGCCGATCGCCCCGCGGGGAGCGCCGGTAGAGGACCGTCCGCCGGTCCCGTTGCCGCACCACCAGCCCCGACCGGTACAGCACCCCCAGGTGGTACGACACCGTGGCCGGGGCGAGTCGGTGCCGGGCGCTGAGTTCACCCGTCGAGCGGGGCACCCCGAGGTCCGCCAGGAGCGCCGCGCGGCTCTCCCCCACCAGTTCGCCGAGGCCGTCTCGCCCTCGGGGGACGGGCAGCCCGGCACGGGCCGGGAAGACCAGCACCGCATCGCCGGCCACACACCACTGGGTCGACACGCCGGCCGCCAGCATCGACGGCGCGAGGACCAGCTCGGTGTCCGTCAGTACGGTGTCGACCCGCAGCGGGCCCTCCACCGTCAGGGTGTCGCCGGTCCAGTGGACAGCGGGATGCAGCGCGTCCAGGACGCTCCCCACCCCACCGAGTGCCATGGCGGCCGCCCGCGCGGCCACCTCGGCCTCCAGTCCGGCCCGTAACGTCGGCCAGTCGTCGCGCAGGACGGCGGTCCAGAACTGGTACAGGCCGGCCGCGGCCCGCCGGGGAAGGGAGCCGTCCTCGACGGCGACCCGCACCCGGTGCGGTACGACGGCACCGGCGAACCGAGCCGCCACCTGCTCGCGTACCTGGTCGGCGGCGGTGCTCGTGACGAGGTCCAGCTGGCGGTCGAGCGCGGAGGCGGTGGGGCCGGGCGGTGGCTTGGGAGTGAGCAGATCGGGGGTGTAGCCCGGTCGCCCCGGTGGGGTCACCAGCGCGGCGAGCAGCGCCACGTCGGGATGCCGGAGCGCGGAGCGGGCCGCCGGGCCGGTGTCCCCGTGCACCGGGTGGCCGAATCTGGACAAGGTCGCCCGGAGCCATCCGGTGGCCTCGGCGGCCGGTGACAGCGCCAACCTGACCCGAGCCAGGGTCGGACCGTCGAGACGCGCGACGAGCACAGCCGCAGTTTAGGGCGAAGCCTGTCGATGCGTGACCGGATTCGAGCCGGATCGAATCATTACCGCCGCCGGAACCGGACGACGTTGACTGTCCCCGGGCCTCCCCGAGACAGGAGCGATCGATGTTTTCACACCTCACCACCCGGTTGGCCGCCGGCCCCACGCTGCTCGCCCTCGCGGTGGGGGTGATGAGCGCGTACCCGGGCACGGTGTCCGCCGTCGGCGGCCGTGTCGAGACGGCCGCCGGCTGCGCGCGGCAGTTCGACCGGGCCGTACGGGCGTACGTCGAGACGACCGAGCGGCGTGACCTCGCCGGCTTCCTCGCGCTGCTGCACCCCGACGTCACCGTCGTCTTCGCCGGCGACGGCGAGGTGCTCGACGGCAAGGCCGCCACCACCGAGTTCCTGCGGGACTTCTTCGCCGACCCCTCCTGGGCCCAGTCGTTCAGCGTGGCGAAACGAACGGTCGCGGGCTGCCGCACCGGTTTCGTGCTGTTCGACTCGGTCTTCACCCAGGGGGATGCCCGGGTGCCGCTGCTGATCGGGGTCAGCTTCACCTACCGGCACGGCCGCTGGCTGGTCGTGCAGAACCAGGACTCGGACGGCCGCGTCTGACGGGGGGTGCCGTCTGGGCGGGGAGGGCCGCGCGGCCCTCCCCGTGCCGCCGGGTACGCCTATGCCCGCAGCTCGACGCCCGCGAAGGAGCGCTTGCCCCGGCGCAGCACCAGGTAGCGGCCGTGCAGCAGGTCCTCCGGGGTGAGCACGGCGTCGACCGCGGACACCCGGTTGTTGTTGACGTAGGCACCGCCCTCGGCGATGACCCGCCGGGCCTCCTTGAGGCTCGGCACCAGGCCCGCCTCACGCAGCAGCCCGGCGACGTCGGGCAGCTCGGCCAGCCGCACCAGGCCGGCCTCGGCCAGCGCCGCACGCAGGGTGGCCGGGGCCAGCTCCTCCAGGGAACCCCGCCCGAAGAGCGCCTGGCTGGCCGCGACGACCTGGGCCATCTCCCGCTCGCCGTGGACCAGGGTGGTCAGTTCCTCGGCGAGCGCCCGCTGGGCCGCCCGGGCCGCCGGCCGCTCGGCGGTCTCCTTCTCCAGCGCCTCCAGTTCCTCGCGGGACCGGAAGCTGAAGTAGCGCAGGTACCGGCCGACGTCCCGGTCGTCGACGTTGACCCAGAACTGGTAGAAGGCGTACGGGCTGGTCATCTCCGGGTCGAGCCAGATGGCACCGCCCTCGGTCTTGCCGAACTTCGTCCCGTCGGACTTCGTCACCAGCGGCGTGGTGAAGGCCTGCACCGGGCCGACACCCCGGCGCCGGACGTAGTCGACGCCGGCGGTGATGTTGCCCCACTGGTCGGAGCCGCCGAACTGGAGCTGGCAGCCGTGCCGGCGGTGCAGCTCGAAGAAGTCGTTGGCCTGGAGCAACTGGTAGCTGAACTCGGTGAAGCTGATGCCGCTCTCCAGCCGGGCCCGGACCACCTCCCGGGCCAGCATCTTGTTCACCGGGAAGTGCTTGCCGACGTCCCGGAGGAACTCCACGACGGACATCTCGCCGGTCCAGTCCAGGTTGTTGACCAGCTGGGCCGCGTTGGCGCCCTGGTAGGACACGAAGGGCGCGAGCTGGTCGCGGATCCGGGCGACCCAGCCGGCGACCACCTCCGGCGGGTTCAGCGTCCGCTCGGCGCTCTCCTTCGGGTCCCCGATCTGTCCGGTGGCGCCGCCGACCAGCAGCAGCGGCCGGTGCCCGGCCAGTTGCAGCCGGCGGGCCGTGGCGACCTGCATGAGATGGCCGACGTGCAGGCTGGGCGCGGTCGGGTCGAAGCCGACATAGTAAGCCACCGACCCGTCGTCGAGCAGCGCTCGCAGCTCGTCGAGGCCGGTGGAGTCCTGGATCAGGCCCCGCCACCGCAGGTCATCGGTCAGGGAGTCCCGCCCGGGGGGCGGGAGGCTGCTGTCGGTCACGGTCACCGATTCTCCCCCATGACCGGCGGCCGACCGTAGCGGGTTTGCCGCCCGCCGCCCCGGCTAGTCTGGCGGCCCATGATCTCAAGGAGGGTGCGCGGTGGAGATGCCGAACCTGACGGGTGGTTTCGTCGCCCTGCTCGGCCTGGAGTTCGACGAGGTCAGCGGCGACCGGGTGGTCATCCGCTGGCGGGTCCGGCCCGAGCTGCACCAGCCGTTCGGCATCCAGCACGGCGGGGTGTACTGCTCGGTGGTGGAGACCGCGGCCAGCGTCGGCGGGTCGCTCTGGTTGGGCGACCGGGGACAGGTGGTCGGGGTGGCGAACCAGACCGACTTCCTGCGGGCCGTCCGGGAGGGGGAGCTGACCGCGGTGGGCACGCCGGTGCACCGGGGCCGCAGCCAGCAGCTCTGGCAGGTGGAGATCACCGACGGGACCGACCGCCTGGTCGCGCGCGGTCAGGTGCGGCTGCAGAACCTCACCGGCGGCTGACCCGCGGGGCGGGCGCGGCTCCCGCCGGGGGCCGGCGCCGCCGACCGGTCGCGGTCCGTCCGACACCGGCACCTGGGAGTACGCGGGCAGTGTCCCGCCCCGGTCGGGGCTGATGACCGGAACGCTGTGAATGATCCGCGTTCGCGGCATCGGAGGCGTTGTCCGCCGATATGGTCGCGTCGATGACGCTGCCGGACGTCCCGCCGAGGTGAGGAGACTCCTCGCCGGGACGCTCGGCATCCTCTCCGCCGTCGGCGGCTTCGTGGACATCGGCGACCTGGTCGCGGCGAGCCAGGCCGGGGCACGGTTCGGCATGGCACACGCCTGGGTGCTGCTGCTCGGCGTGGTCGGCATCTGCGCGTACGCCGAGATGGCCGGCCGGATCGCGGCGGTGAGCGGCCGGGCGGTGTTCGACCTGGTCCGGGAGCGGCTCGGGGCGCGGGTGGCGCTGCTCAACCTGCTGGCGTCGTACCTGGTCACGGTGCTCACCCTGGCCGCCGAGCTGGGTGGGGTGGCGCTGGCGCTGCGGCTGGCCACCGGCGTGCCGTACCTGGTCTGGGTGCCGGTCGCCGGCCTGGCCGTCTGGCTGGTGCTGTGGCGGATGCGGTTCCAGCTGATGGAGCGCGTCTTCGGCCTGGCCGGGCTGGCGCTGGTGGTCTTCGCGGTGGCGCTGTGGTGGCTGCCGACGGACTGGGCGGAGCTGGGGCGCGGCGTGCTGCGGCCGGGTGACGGCGGCCAGGGGTGGGGCGCGTACTGGTTCGTGGCGGTGGCGCTGTTCGCGTCCACGGTCAGCCCGTACGAGGTGTTCTTCTTCTCCTCGGGCGCGGTGGAGGAACGGTGGAGCGCCGCCGACCTGGCCGCGGCCCGTTCCGGTGTGCTGATCGGGTTCCCGGTGGGCGGCTTCCTCGCCCTGGCGCTGATCGCCACCGCGACCGTGGTGCTGCACCCGGCCGGGGTGTCGGTGACGTCGCTGGATCAGGTGGCGACGCCGGTGGTGGTGGCGTTCGGCGCGGTCGGGCTGGCCGTCGCGGCGATCGGGTTCTTCGCGGTCACCTTCGGCGCCGCGCTGGAGACCGGGCTGTCGGCGGCGTACGCGGCGGCGCAGTACTTCGGCTGGCAGTGGGGCAAGCGGGTACGGCCCCGGGAGGCCGCCCGGTTCCACACCGTGCTGCTGGTCAGCGTGCTGCTGGGAGTGCTGGTGCTGCTCACCACGGTCGACCCGGTGACGCTGACCGAGTACATGCTGGTGGTCAGCGCGGTGGTGCTGCCGCTGACGTACCTGCCGATCCTGGTGGTGGCCAACGACCGGACGTATCTGGGCGACCGGGTCAACGGGCGGTGGCTGAACCTGCTCGGGGCGGTGTTCCTGCTGGTCATCGTCGCCGCGTCGGTGGCCGCGGTGCCGTTGGCGATCACCACCGGGCTGGGCCGGTGAGGATCCAGTTGGTGCGGCAGTTGCTGGACCGGCAGATCGTGGACTCGGTCGGTCGGCTGGTCGGCAAGGTCGACGACGTGGAGTTCGCCGTCGGCGACGACGGGGTGGCGTACGTGCACGCGCTGCTCAGCGGACCCGGCGTGCTGGGCGCGCGGGTCGGCGGCCGGGCTGGGCGGATGCTGGTGCTGGCCGCCGAGCGGTTCGTCACCGACCGCCCGATGGCCCCGGTGCGGATCCCGTTCGCGCTGGTCGAGCGGATGGACAGCGCGGTACGACTGCGGGTGCCCGCCGAGGACCTGCCGGCTTCGCCGGTGGAGGAGTGGCTGCGGCGGCACGTCATCGCGCGGATACCGGGGGCGGGCCGTGCGAGCGGGTGAGCTGGTCGGGCGGACCGCGTACGACCGGGAGGGCCGGCGGCTCGGTCGGGTGGTGGACGTGGTGGTGCGCGGCGCCGTGCCGGACGGGCCGCTGCGGCTGACCGACCTGGTGGTCACCGCGCACTGGTACGGGCGGCTGGCCGGCCGGCTGATCGGACCGGAGCGGCACCCGACCGGGCCGTGGGCGATCCGGGCGGTGGCCCGGCTGCTCGGCCGCAGCACCGTCCAGGTCCCGGTGCACCGGGTACGCCTCGACCCGCCGGTGAACGGCTTCCCCGACTTCCCCACCCCACCCTGAGCACCCCCGCGTGTCTGGGGCGTCAGCTGCGGGCCTCGTCGAGGAGGGGCTCGGTGTCCTCGGGGACGTTCGTGGGGTGCAGGCGGACCTCGGCGATGGCGTGGTGGTCGATGCCGGCCACGACCAGTTGCCAGCGGTCCACCGTGACGCTCTCCCCGGTCTCGGTGGGGATGTGGCCGAGGCAGGCCAGGACCAGCCCGGCGATGGTGGTGTAGTCGCCGGCCGGCCGGCCGGGCAGTTCGACGCCGATGTCGACCAGGTCGTGCACCGGGAAGGTGCCGGGCAGCACCATGGTGCCGTCCGGCTCGTGGCGTACCGAGTGCACGTCCCGGTCGGTCTCGTCGTAGATCTCCCCGACGATCTCCTCCAGGATGTCCTCCAGCGTCACGATGCCGTCGACCGCGCCGCGCTCGTCCACCACCAGGGCGATGTGTTGCCGCTCGGCCTTGAACTGGCGCAGCGCGTCCACCACCGGCAGCGAGTCCGGCAGCAGCATCGGCGGGCGGGCGCACTCGTCGACCGGCCGGTCGTCCGGCACGCCGACCAGGTCACGCAGGTGGATCACCCCGACCGCGTCGTCCAGCCCGCTGTGCCGGACCACCGGCGCGCGGGAGTGGCCGGTGGCCGCGAGCACCAGCCGCGCGGCCTCCGCGGTGGTGCCGCTGTCCAGCGTGAAGACCTGGAGCCGGGGTACGAGGACCGCTTTGAGCTGCCGGTCGGCGATCTCCACCGCGCCGGCGATGATCGTCCGCTGTTCCTTGGTGAAACCGTGGTTGCCGGCGACGATGTCCCGCAGCTCGTCCGGGCCGATCTCGTCGGGCTCGTGCTTCGGGTTCAGCCCGACCAGCCGGACGACCAGGTCGCTGGTGGCGCCCAGGGCCCATACGGCGGGCCGGGTGATGCTGCTGAGCACGTCCAGCGGACGGGCCACCAGCAGCGCCCAGCGCTCGGCCGACTGCATCGCGATCCGCTTGGGGGCCAGCTCCCCGAAGACCAGGGTGACGAAGGTCAGCACGAGGGTGACCAGCACGATGGCCAGCGTCTCGGCGGCGCCGCCGAACACCTTCAGCAGCGGCACCAGCGGGCGGGCCAACGAGACGGCCGCGGCGGCCGAGGCCAGGAAGCCGGCCAGGGTGATGCCGATCTGGATGGTGGCGAGGAAGCGGTTCGGGTCCTTGGCGAGGCGGGCCAGCACCGCTCCGGCGCGGCTGGTGCGTTCCAGCCGTTGGATCTGGCTGTCCCGCAGCGACACCAACGCCATCTCGCTGCCCGCGAAGAGCGCGTTGAGGACGACCAGGACTCCGACCAGGGCCAGTTGGCTCCAGTAGCTCTGCAACCCGGTTCTCCCTCATCCGGACCGCCACCGGACACGCCGGCGGCGTCGCCGCGCGGAGGCCCCGCCGACGTACGCCAATTGTGCCCAACCGGCCGGGGGCGCAACCCTGCCCGGGCGATCTAGGCGGCGGCCGGCAGGTCCAGCACGTAGCGGTCGCCCTCCGGGCGGAAGCCGAGCCGGTGGTAGTAGGGGGCGACCATGCCGGGCGGGCTGACCACCCGGCGGAAGCCCCGGTCGGTGAACAGGCTGCTGCGCCGGTAGACGAACTCGCCGGGGGCGAAGTCCCGGAACCGCCGGGTCACGTAGTCCAGGTCGATCTGGGCCACCCCGTCCGGTTCGGCGTGCGCCAGCACCACCCCGACCACCTCGTCGTCCTTCATCACCACGAACGCCGAGCGGTCGCCGTCGGGCCGGGGGACGAAGCCGGGGTTGAACCGGGCGATGTCGGCGGCGTGCACCCGCAGCGTGTGGGCCAGGAACTGGTCGTCGACGCCGACCTCCACCACCTGGTAGGTCGCCTCGTCGTGCCGGGTGGCGAGCATCCGGCGCAGGTACCACACGTTGATCACGGCGAGCACCACGTTGAGCCCGACCATCGGCCACACCTGCACGGCGGCGTTGTAGCCGATCAGGATCAGGCAGCCGACCAGGTTGAGGGCACGCAGGCGGAGGATGCGCGTCTGCAGCAGCGACCAGACCAGCAGCGCGGAGCCGGTCCAGCCGATCAGTTCCAGCCAGTTCACCGAGCGAGCGTAGTGCCTGCCCAGGTCAGACGCCCCGGCGGGAGGCCGGACGGCGCGTGGACGGGCTCAGCGGGACAGTTCCAGGACCCATTCCTCGACGTCGTGGCCCCGACCGGGCGCGTAGCCGTGGTCCTCGCCACGGACGACGAAGCCGCACTTGCGCAGCACCGCCAGGGAGGCGTGGTTGTCCTTGGCCGCTCGGGCGTGCACCGGCCGCCGGGGCAGCTCGCGCAGCAGCGCGGCCAGCGCCCCGGTGGCGTGACCCCGCCCCCAGCGCTCCCGGTCGATCCAGTAGCTGACCTCGGTGCGCTCCCCGACCGGGAAGGCCAGCACGTAGCCCACCACGGTGCCGTCCACGGTCACCGTGCGGGACTCGTTCGCCGGGTCGGCGCGTACCCGCCGCCAGTGCGCGGCGAACTCCGCCGCGTCGTCCGGGTCCTCGGCGGTGAACGCGGCCATCCGCACCGCCTCCGGGTCCCGCTGGTAGCGGTAGAAGGCCGGCAGGTCGTCGTCGCGCACCGGACGCAGGCGCAGCTCGGGGTTCACCGGCCGAGGATAGGACAGCTCGGGTGCCGTCCGGGACCTCTGGCCCGCCCGACGTCCCGTCCGGCCCTGCCGGACGGGACCGGCCCGTTGCTACCAATCAGGGGGGCGGGTTCGCCCCGGTGGCAGGAGGAGGCCGGCATCATGGTGACCTACGTCTACGACTTCGTCGAGGGCGACCGGAGCAGGTCGGACCTGCTCGGCGGCAAGGGCGCGAACCTGGCGGAGATGACCCGGCTGGGACTGCCGGTGCCGCCGGGATTCACCATCACCACCGACGCGTGTCGGGCGTACCTGGCTGACGGGCGGGTGCCGCTGCGGCTGTTCGACGAGGTCAACGCGCACCTGCGGGAGATCGAGGTACGGCTGGACCGGCGCCTCGGCGACCCGCACGACCCGCTGCTGCTGGCCGTGCGGTCCGGTGGCCGGTACTCCATGCCGGGGATGATGGAGACGATCCTCGACATCGGGCTGAACGACACCACCGTGGCCGGGCTGGCCGCGCGCAGCGGCGACGAGCGCTTCGCGTGGGACTCCTACCGGCGGTTGATCCAGATGTTCGGCCGGACCGTGCACGGTGTCCCGGCCGAGGAGTTCGAGCGGGAGCTGGCGTCGGTGCGGGCCGCGGCCGGCCCGGACGGCCCGGACGCGGCGGCGCTGCGGGAGCTGGTCGAGACGTACAAGAAGGTGTTCGCCGCGCATGTCGGTCAGGACTTCCCGCAGGCTCCGCACGCGCAGCTCTACTCGGCCATTCGGGCGGTCTTCTCGTCCTGGAACGCGGAGCGGGCGGTGCTCTACCGCCACCGGGAGCACATTCCGGACGACCTCGGCACGGCGGTCAACGTGATGGCGATGGTCTTCGGCAACCTGGGCCCGGACTCCGGCACCGGGGTGGCGTTCACCCGGGACCCGGCCACCGGGGCACCCGGGGTGTACGGCGACTACCTGCGCGACGCCCAGGGCGAGGACGTGGTCGCCGGTATCCGCAACACGGTGCCGCTGGCCGAACTGGAGCGGATCGACCCGGTCAGCTTCCGGGAGCTGAAGCGGATCATGGGAGTGTTGGAGCGGCATTACCGGGACCTGTGCGACGTCGAGTTCACCATCGAGCGCGGCCGGCTGTGGATGCTGCAGACCCGGGTCGGCAAGCGCACCCCGGCGGCGGCGTTCACCATCGCCGCGCAGTTGGTCGACGAGGGCCTGATCACCCTGGACGAGGCACTGCACCGGGTCGACGGGGCGCAGCTGGCCCGGTTGATGTTCCCCGCGTTCGACCTGGCCGCCGCCCCGCCGCCGCTGGCCACCGGGGTGGGCGCCTCGCCCGGGGCCGCCGTCGGGCGGGTGGTGTTCGACTCGGCCGCCGCCGTCGCGGCTGACGGCCCGGTGATCCTGGTCCGCGCCGAGACCAACCCCGACGACCTGCCCGGCATGATCGCCGCGCGGGGGGTGCTCACCTCGCGCGGTGGCAAGACGTCGCACGCGGCGGTGGTGGCCCGGGGGATGGGACGGACCTGCGTGTGCGGCGCGGAGGCGCTGCGGATCGACCCGGCGGGCGACGCGTTCACCGTCGGCGACCGGGTGGTCCGGGCCGGTGAGCTGATCTCCATCGACGGCACCACCGGCAACGTGTACCCGGGCGAGGTGCCGGTGGTGCCCTCGCCGGTGGCCCGTCACCTCGCCGGTGAGCCGGTCGGGCGGGAAGATCGGCTGGTGGCCGCCGTGGACCGGCTGCTCGCGCACGCCGACGCCGCGCGCCGGCTCGGCGTACGGGCCAACGCCGACACCCCGGCCGACGCCCGCCGGGCCCGGGCGTTCGGCGCGGCCGGGATCGGGCTGTGCCGTACCGAGCACATGTTCCTCGGCGCGCGCCGGGAGCTGGTCGAGCGGCTGATCCTGGCCGACGACCCGGCGGAGCTGACCGCCGCCCTGGACGCGCTGCTGCCGTTGCAGCGGGCCGACTTCGTGGACATCCTCGCGGCGATGGACGGGGTGCCGGTGACCGTCCGGCTGCTCGACCCGCCGCTGCACGAGTTCCTGCCGCCGCTGCACGAGCTGACCGCGCGGGTGGCCCGCGCCGAGGCGCGCGGCGAGGATCCCGGCCGGGACGCCGCCCTGCTGGCCGCGGTCCGCCGGATGCACGAGACCAACCCGATGCTGGGCCTGCGGGGCGTACGCCTCGGGCTGGTGGTGCCGGGACTGTTCGCGATGCAGGTCCGGGCGGTCGCCGAGGCGGCGGCGCAGCGGGTCCGCGACGGCGGCGACCCGCGCCCGGAGATCATGGTGCCGCTGGTCGCGGACGTCCGGGAGCTGACCGTGGTGCGGGCCGAGGTGCAGGCCGTGCTGGCCACCGTGCCGGACGTCCCGCCGATCCCGGTCGGCACCATGGTGGAGATCCCGCGGGCGGCGCTGACCGCCGGAGACCTCGCCCGCGCCGCCCAGTTCTTCTCCTTCGGCACCAACGACCTGACCCAGACCACCTGGGCGTTCTCCCGCGACGACGTGGAGGGCTCGTTCTTCGACACGTACCAGGAACGGGGGATCTTCGGCGTCTCCCCGTTCGAGACGATCGACGCCACCGGCGTCGGCCGGCTGGTCCGGCTGGCCACCGCCGAGGGGCGGGCCACCCGTGGCGACCTGACCGTCGGGGTGTGCGGGGAGCACGGCGGCGACCCGGACTCGGTCGCGTTCTTCGCCGACGCCGGCCTGGACTACGTGTCCTGCTCGCCGTACCGGGTGCCGATCGCCCGGCTCGCCGCCGGCCGGGCCGCCGTCGCGGCCACCGTCGCCGGTTCCGACTCCCGCTAGGAGGTACCCGCCATGACCGCCATCCTCAATCCCACCGGCACGGCGCCGTTCACCCCGCCGGTCCGTCCGGCAGCCGCCGCGGCGGGGCCGCCGGACCCGGTCGTACCCCTGGTCGGTCCGGTCCTGGCACTGCCCGGCGACCCGGCGGCGGCGCTGGTGCCGGTCACCTGGCGGGGCCGTCCGGTCGGCGCGTTCGTCGCCACCGGCGGCCGGGTGCGCTACCGGCCGGTGGTCGACCCGGACCAGTTGCTCGCGGCGGCCGCCGGGGTGCTCGGCCTCGGCCTGCTCGCGGCCGGCGCGGCGGTGGTGGCCCGCCGCCGGGCACCGGCGATCGGCTCGGTACGGATGGGACCGGGTGGCTGGGTCAGCCTCAAGGGTCTGCCCCTGCCGGCCCCCCGCGCCCCCCGCCCGTGGTGGGCGCGCGCGCTGCGCGCCCGCCGCCTGGTGGTCCAACCCTGACCCCACCCCGTCCCCCACCCTCGCCCCGCCGCGGCCCGGGGGTGGGGCGGAGGTCCCGGGGCGGGTGGTACTTGGGCTCTGGTCGGCGACTCGGGGCGGGGCGAGGGTGGGGGTGCACAGCGATCCAGGATGGACATGAGCCAGCGGTGGAAGGGACAACCATGACCGCGCAGCACCTCGACCCGTGGCGGGGCTTCGCCCCCGGCGCCTGGCGGGACACCGTGGACGTCGCCGACTTCGTGCGTCACCAGCACGAGCCCTACCTGGGCGACGCGTCCTTCCTCACCGGCCCCACGTCGCGCACCCAGGAGGTGTGGGCGGCCGTCCGGGCGCTGCTGGCCGAGGAACGCCGCCGCGGCGTCCTCGACGTGGACGCCGCCACCCCGTCGACCATCACCGCGCACGCGCCCGGCTACATCGACCGGGAGCGGGAGCTGATCGTCGGCCTGCAGACCGACGCGCCGCTGCGCCGGGCGATCATGCCCGCCGGCGGGCTGCGGACGGTGGAGGCCGGGCTGACCGCGTACGGGTTCACCCCCGACCCGCGGGTGCACGAGATCTACACCCGGTACCGCCGGACGCACAACGACGCGGTGTTCGACGCGTACCCGGAAAGAGTGCTGGCAGCGCGACGCTCGCACGTGATCACCGGGCTGCCCGACGCGTACGGGCGGGGGCGGATCATCGGCGACTACCGGCGGGTCGCGCTGTACGGGGTGGACCGGCTGGTCGCCGACCGGCGGTCGTGCCGCGCCGCGCTGGACGACCGGCCGTCGACCGACGACGTGATCCGCGACCGGGAGGAGCTGGCCGAGCAGATCCGGGCGCTCGGCGAGCTGAAGGAGATGGCGTCCCGATACGGCTACGACATCTCCGGCCCCGCCGCGACCGGGCGGGAGGCGGTCCAGTGGCTGTACTTCGCCTACCTGGGCGCCTGCAAGGAGCAGAACGGCGCGGCGATGTCGCTCGGGCGTACCGCCACGTTCCTCGACGTGTACCTGCGGCGGGACCTCGCCGAGGGACGGCTGACCGAGATGACCGCGCAGGAACTGGTCGACGACCTGGTGATCAAGCTGCGGATCATCCGGTTCCTCCGCACCCCCGACTACGACCAGTTGTTCTCCGGCGACCCGACCTGGGTCACCGAGGCGCTGGGTGGGATGGGCGCCGACGGCCGGCCGCTGGTCACCCGGACCAGCTTCCGCTACCTGCAGACGCTCTACAACCTCGGACCGGCCCCGGAGCCGAACCTGACGGTGCTGTGGTCGCCCCGACTGCCCCGGGGGTTCAAGCGGTTCTGCGCGCAGGTGTCGCTGGACACCAGCGCCATCCAGTACGAGAACGACGACCTCGTCCGGCCGGCGTACGACGACGACACGGCGATCGCCTGCTGCGTGTCGGCGATGCGGGTGGGCCGGGACATGCAGTTCTTCGGCGCCCGCGCCAACCTGGCCAAGGCGCTGCTGTACGCGGTCAACGGCGGCCGCGACGAGCTGACCG
Source organism: Micromonospora endolithica (assembly GCF_003626595.1). Lineage (GTDB taxonomy): Bacteria > Actinomycetota > Actinomycetes > Mycobacteriales > Micromonosporaceae > Micromonospora > Micromonospora endolithica. The sequence goes on from NZ_RBAK01000014.1 coordinate 13,509, forward strand.
GCGAGCAGGTGGCACCCGCCGCCGCACCGGTCGGCGGGGAGACCCTCGACTACGACGAGGTGCTCGCCGCGTACGACCGGACGCTGGACTGGCTGGCCGAGACGTACGTGGACGCGTTGAACGTCATCCACCACATGCACGACCGGTACGCCTACGAGCGGCTGGAGATGGCACTGCACGATCACCCGGTGCGCCGGTTCATGGCCACCGGCATCGCCGGGCTCTCCGTCGCGGTGGACAGCCTCGCCGCGATCCGGTACGGCCGGGTCAAGGTGCTGCGCGACGCCACCGGCCTCGCGGTCGACTACCTCGTCGAGGGCGAGCACCCGACGTACGGCAACAACGACGACCGGGCCGACGCGATCGCGGTGTGGCTGGTCGAGACGTTCGCCGAGAAGCTGCGCCGGCAGCGCACCTACCGCGACGCCGAGGTGACCATGTCGGTGCTGACCATCACGTCCAACGTGGTGTACGGCCGGCACACCGGCAACACCCCGGACGGGCGGCGGGCCGGCGAGCCGTTCGCACCGGGTGCGAACCCGATGAACGGGCGGGACCGGCACGGCCTGGTCGCGGCGGCCCTGTCGGTGGCGAAGCTGCCGTACGACGCGGCCCGCGACGGCATCTCGCTGACCGGCACGGTCACCCCGGACGGGCTGGGCCGCACCCGTGACGAACAGATCGGCAACCTGGTCGGGATGCTCGACGGGTACACCGACGCCGGTGGGTTCCACCTGAACGTCAACGTGCTGGACCGGGCGACGCTTGTCGACGCGATGGCGCACCCCGAGCGGTACCCGCAGCTCACCGTCCGGGTGTCCGGGTACGCGGTGAACTTCGTCCGGCTCACCCCGGAGCAGCAACGGGACGTGCTGTCCCGCACCTTCCACGGTGCCCTGTGAGACGCGAGGAGCAGCCCGGTGAGCGCGAGGAGTGAGCCGGGCCCGCGAGCCCCGCAGTCGCGAACGGAAGGAGCCACGCTGACCGGGTCCGTCCACTCGTACGATCTGTCCACGGCGGTGGACGGACCCGGCACCCGGTTCGTGGCGTTTCTCGCCGGCTGCCCGCTGCGCTGCCGGTTCTGCCACAGCCCGGACACCTGGTCGCGGCGCAACGGCCGGCGGACCACCGTCGACGACCTGCTGGCCGAGATCGGGCGGTACCGGCGGTTCATCGAGGTGGCCGGCGGCGGGGTGACGCTCAGCGGCGGCGAGCCGTTGCAGCAGGCCCGGTTCACCGGCGAGGTGCTGCGCCGCTGCCACGACCTGGGCCTGCACACCGCCCTGGACACCTCCGGCTTCCTCGGCGACCGGGCCGACGACGCCCTGCTCGACGCCACCGACCTGGTGCTGCTGGACGTGAAGTCGTGGGATCCGGAGACGTACCGGCAGGTCACCCGGACCGGCGCGGTCGCGCCCACCCTGCGCTTCGGCCGCCGGCTCGCCGACCGCGGCACCCCGATCTGGGTGCGGTTCGTCCTCGTGCCGGGGCTCACCGACGATCCCCGCAACGTGGACGGGGTGGCCGGGTACGCCGCGTCGCTGGGCACCGTGCGGCGGGTGGAGGTGCTGCCGTTCCACCGGCTCGGCGCGCACAAGTACGCCGAGTTGGGGCTGCGCTTCCCGCTCGCGGACACCGCTCCGCCGACGCCCGAACTGCTCGCCGAGGTGCGCGCCCGGTTCGCCGCGCGCGGCCTCACCACGTACTGAGCGGGCGGGCGGTGGCGCCGCGCCCCGCCGGGCGGTCAGCCGGCCGCGGGCAGCGTCGTCGGGTAGCCGTACAGATCCAGCAGGCGGGCACGGGCCGCCTGGAGCCGGTCCACCACCACGCTCATCAGCCGGGTGGTGAGCTGCCGGCCGAGGGCGTCGTCGGACTCCATCAGCCGGCGTACGCCGGCGGCGGTGAACTCCACCGCCGTGCTGCGCTGCGCGGCCACCGCGCCGAACTGCCACCGGTACGGCGGGAAGAGCCAGGACCAGCCCAGCACCGCGCCCGGCCCGATCGTCTCGATCTCCACGTCGCCCCGGCCGGGCACCGCGAAGTCCAGCGCCACCTGTCCCTGGCGGAGCAGCCAGAAGCGTTCCGCCGGCTGGTCGGCGCGGAACAGCCGGTGCCCGGGATGCCACACCACCGGGCGGGCGTACCCGGCGAGACGGGGCAGCCACGGCTCGGGAAGGCCGGCGAGGAACGGGTGCGCGCGGAGCACGTCGAGCGTGTTCATGGTCGGTCCCTCCCGGTGCCGATGGTCCTCGCTCCATCCGACCCCGTCCCGCCGGCCGGCGACAAGGGCCGTTGGTCCCGGGCGGCGCGGGCGCTCCGGCTCTGCCCGGCCGGCCCGGCCGGCGCGAGGCTGGGGGCGGGACGGCACGCCGGTGGGGTGTGCCACCGGCACGGTGGGAGGGTCGCGGTGCGAGGACCGGGCCGACGGGCCGAACGCCGCGGTCGCGCCGCCCCGCCGGCACCTGGCCGCGCGGATCCTGCGCCAGCTCACCGACCCGCTGGTCGCGCTGCTGCTGGCCGCCGCCGTGGTCACCGCCGCGCTGCGGGACTACCCGGACACCGCGGTGATCGTGCTGGTCGTGCTGGTCAACACCGCGATCGGCGTGGTGCAGGAGGTACGCGCCGACCGGGCCATCGCGGCGCTGGACCGGCTCGCCGCGCCCACCGCCCGGGTGGCGCGCGACGGTCGCGACCTGGTGCTGCCCGCCGCCGAGGTGGTCCGGGGCGACCTGGTCCGGGTGGAGGCCGGCGACGTGGTTCCGGCGGACCTGCTGCTCACCGACGTAGCCCGGCTGCACCTGGACGAGTCGGCGCTGACCGGCGAGTCGGTGCCGGTGGCCCGCGCCGCCGGGGAGGAGGCCAGCGCCGGCACGGTCGTGGTCGCCGGGCGGGCCACCGGCACGGTGGTGCGGACCGGCGCGTCGAGCGCGCTGGGCCGGATCACCACCCTGGTCGCCGCGACCCGCCCGGGCGCCACCCCGCTGCAACGACGGCTGGCCGCCCTCGGCCGGGTTCTCGGCCTCGCCGCCGTGGCGCTGTCCGGGCTGGTGTTCGCCGTCGGGGTGCTGGGCGGGCGACCGGTGGTGGACATGGCGGTCACCGCGGTCAGCCTGGTGGTGGCGGCGGTACCCGAGTCGCTGCCCGCGGTGGTCACCCTCGCCCTCGCGCTCGGCGCGCACCGGATGGCCCGGTCCCGCGCCATCCCCCGCCGGCTGCACGCGGTGGAGACACTCGGCTCGGTCACCGTGCTGGCGTCGGACAAGACCGGCACGCTCACCGAGGGCCGGATGGCGGTGCAGGAGGCGGTCACCGGTGACGGCGACCGCTTCGGGATCACCGGCACCGGGTACGCCCCGCACGGCGACGTGCGGCGGCACGGCGAACCGGTGGCGGTACCGGACGAGTTGCGCCGGCTGGCCCGCGCCGCGCTGCTCTGCAACGACGCCGCGCTGGCCCCACCCACCGAGGAGCAACCCGGGTGGACGGCCGTCGGTGACCCGCTGGAGGCGGCGCTGGTCGCGTTCGCCGCCCGCTGCGGCCTCGACCCCGAGGGCAGCCGGGCCGCCTGGCCACGCGTCGCCGAGGCCCCGTTCGACGCCGACCTGCGCCGGATGACCACCGTGCACCGCTCCTGCGACAGCCGGTACCTGGTGGTCTGCAAGGGTGCCCCGGAGTCGGTGCTGACCGCCGGGCTGGTCGACGCGACCGCCGGGGAGATCGCCGAGCTGACCGCCACCGCGCACCGGCTCGCCGCCGATGGGCTGCGGGTGCTCGCGGTCGCCGCCGCGGTACGCGACACGCCGCCGGCCGACCCGGCCCACCCGACCGGCCTGCGCCCGGTGGGGTTGGTCGCCGTCGGCGATCCACTGCGCGCCCGGGCCGCCGACATCGCCGAGCGTCTCGACACCGCCGGGGTCCGGCTGGTGCTGATCACCGGTGACCACCCGGCCACCGCCGCCGCGATCGGTGGCCGGCTCGGGCTGTGGCAGCCGGGCGACCCGGTCGTCCGCGGCGACGAGGGCGACCCGGCCGACGCGCCCCCGCGGGCACGGGTGTTCGCCCGGACCCAGCCGGACCAGAAGCTCGACATCATCGCCGGTCTCCAGGCCCGGGGGCACGTGGTGGCGATGACCGGCGACGGGGTCAACGACGCGCCCGCGTTGCGCCGCGCCGACATCGGGGTGGCGATGGGCGGTGGCACCGAGGTCGCCCGGCAGGCGGCCGACCTGGTGCTGGTCGACGACGACCTGTCCACGGTGGCCGCCGCGATCGGCGAGGGCCGCCGGATCTACGACAACATCCGCCGTTTCCTGCGGTACGCGCTCGCCGGCGGGGTCGCCGAGATCGCGGTGATGCTGCTCGGGCCCCTGCTCGGCCTGGCCGTACCGCTGCTGCCGGCGCAGATCCTGTGGATCAACCTGCTCACCCACGGGGTGCCCGGGGTGGCGCTGGGCGCCGAGCCGGCCGAACCCGGCACCCTGGGCCGTGGGCCACGCTCGCCCGCGGAGTCGGTGCTCGGCGCCGGGCTGGGGCGTGACGTGCTGCTCACCGGCGGGCTCATCGCGACCGTGGTGCTCGGCGCCGGGTGGTTCGCCGCCGCGATGGACCGGCCCTGGCAGTCGGTGGTGTTCGTGGTGCTCGGCCTGTCCCAACTCGGGGTCGCCCTGGCCGTCCGCACCCGACGCCCCCGGGGAGCCCGGGACGGCAACCGGGCGCTGCCGCTGGCGGTGGCGGTCTCCGCCCTGCTCCAGGTCGCCGGGGTGCTGTTCGCACCGTTGCGGGACCTGCTCGGCACCGCCCCGCTCGGCCCCACGGACCTGCTCGCCTGCGCCGCGGTGAGCGTGCTGCCCGGCCTGCTGCTGCGCGCGGCGAGCCGGGTGGCACGGGACCAACGGCCCGGTTTCCGGGTCGGTCGCCCCTGACCGTCCCGCCGGCCGGCGGGCAGGCTGAGGGCGAACGAAGGAGGACGTCATGACGATCAACACCGGTGCCCCCGTGGTGGTGGGTGTGGACGGTTCCGCCGCCGCCCTGGACGCGGTCCGGGTGGCGGCCCGCGAGGCGGCGTACCGGCAGCGTCCGCTGCGGGTCGTGCACGCCTTCGTCTGGGCGCTGACCGGCGTGCCGCTGGCCCCGGCCCCGGGCGCTCCGGCCGGCGCGGGACTGCGCAACCAGGCCCAGCGGTACGTCACCGAGGCGGTCGCCGGAGCCGCCAAGGTCGCCCCGGACGTCGAGGTGACCGGCGCGGTGATCGACGGGGCGGCGACCCCGGTGCTGGTCACCGAGTCCCAGGAGGCGGTGCTGCTGGTCCTGGGCCACCGGGGACTGGGTGGCTTCGCCGGGCTGCTGATCGGCTCGGTCACCGTGCAGGTCTCCGCCCGCGCGGCGTGCCCGGTGCTGGTGGTCCGCGGCGAGGCCCGTGCCGACGGGCCGGTGGTGGTCGGCGTGGACGGCTCGGCGCTGTCCACCGAGGCGGTCGGGTTCGCGTTCGAGGAGGCCGCCCGTCGGGGTGTCCCGCTGGTCGCGGTGCACGCCTGGCTCTATCCGAGCCCGGCCGGGCCCGGCGAGATCCTACCGCTGGTGTACGACCTGGACGCGTACGGCGCCGAGGAGGAGCGGACCCTCGCCGAGTCGGTCGCCGGGTTCGCCGAGCGCTACCCGGAGGTGCCGGTGCGGCACCGGCTGGTACGCGGCACCCCGGCGCGGGTCCTGGTCGAGGAGTCGCAGCGGGCACAGTTGGTGGTTGTCGGCGCGGCCGGCGCCGGCGCGCTGGGCGGGCTGCTGCTCGGCTCGGTGAGCCACGCCGTGCTGCACCACGCGCACTGCCCGCTGGCCATCGTGCGGCACCCCCGGCGACCCGCCCGTTCCTGACCCGCGGATCCCCGCCGTCGTGCCGCCGCTCCCCCGGTCGGCGCGGCGGCGGGTTCCGGTCGGCGGTGTGTCGGGGTAAATGCCGGGGTGTCGGGGTGAGCGCCCGGACAATGGCGGAACCGACCCGTAGGGAGTGCTGATGAGACGACCGGTCGTGGTGGGCGTGGACGGATCACCGGCGAGCCTGGTGGCGGCGGAACACGCCGCCCGGGCCGCCGTGCGACGGTCGGCACCCCTGCATCTGGTGCACGGCTACCTGCACGCGCTCGGCTACGGCGTGCCGCTCAACCCGTACGACATGGGCATTCCCGCCCCGTCGGAGTCGGCGGAGAAGATGCTGGCCGCGACCGTCGCGGACCTGGCCGGGCGGTGGCCCGGTCTGGAGATCGAGGCGCGACAGGTGGCCGGTGGTCCGGGCGCGACCCTGGTCGAGGAGTCCCGGCACGCCGATCTCGTGGTGGTCGGCAGCCGGGGTCTGGGCGGGTTCACCGGCCTGCTGCTCGGGTCGGTCGGTACGCAGGTCGCCGGGCACGCCCGCTGTCCGGTCCTGGTGGTGCGCCCGACCGACGAGCAGCTCCCGGCCGAGGGGCAGCCTCCGGGCGGGGGGCGGATCCACGTCGACGGGCCGGTTCTGGTCGGGGTGGACGGGTCGGAGTCGGCGGAACTGGCCCTCGCCTACGCCGCCGACGAGGCGGCCCGCCGGGGCACCACCCTGGTGCTCGCCCACGTGGCGCCGCCGGACGAGGGCACCCCGGACGACAGCGCCGTCCTGCTGGACTCCGCCGAGGCGGCGGCCCGGGCCACCCACCCCGACCTGGTGATCGGGCGGCAGGTGTGGCGGGCGGACCGGCCCGAGCAGGCGCTGGTCGACGCGAGCGGCGAGGTGGCCCTGGTGGTGGTCGGCTCCCGGGGTCACGGCGGCGTCGCCGGCCTGCTGCTGGGATCGGTCAGCCAGGCCCTGGTCCAGCACTCCCGCTGCCCGGTGCTGGTCGCCCACCCGTACGGGCACGAGGCCTGAGCAAGCGGTGAAGATCGGCTACGCGTGGGCTGTCGTCGGCACGGCGTGTCGGACAGCCCACGCGTAGCCGATCATGACGCGGCCGGCCGGGTACGGCCGAGGAGGTCGGCGAAGTCGGCGGTGAGGGCGAACGGGTCGGCCGGGCCGGCCGACGGCGGTCGCCGGTCGACCTGCTCGGCCAGCTCGGCACCGGCGCGCAGGATGCGCCGACGCAGCGCGTCGTCGGCCGCGCCGCCGGACCAGTCCTCCGGCGCGGCGTAGACCGCGGTGGGCACGACCACCGCGCGCAGGTACCCGAACAGCGGCCGCACCGCGTGCTCCAGGGCCAGCGAGTGCCGGGCGGTGCCACCGGTGGCGCCGATCAGCACCGGCCGGTCGACCAGGGCCTGGTCGTCGACCACGTCGAAGAAGGACTTGAAGAGCCCGTTGTAGGACGCGCTGAAGATCGGTGTGACGGCGATCAGACCGTCCGCGCCGGTGACCGCCTCGATCGCCTCCCGCAGCGTGGCCGACGGGAAGCCGGTGAGCAGGTGGTTGACGATGTCGTGGGCGTGTTCGCGCAGGTCGACGGTGCGGATCTCGACCTCGGTGCCCCGCCGGGCCAGCTCGTCGCGGGTGGCCGCGGCGAGCTGGTCGGCGAGCAGGCGCGTCGAGGACGGCTGGGAGAGCCCGGCCGACACGACCGCGAGGGTACGGCGGTTCATCGCGCCGCCTCGCTCCCCGCGCCGGCGAGGTCACCGGTGACCGGGCTGCCGGCGTCGGCCGACGCGGCGGCGAGCAGCGAGGCGTGGGTCGGTGCGGCCGGCACGTGCGCCGGGCGCAGCGACTCGAACTCCTTGCGCAGCACCGGTACCACCTCCTCGCCGAGCAGGTCGAGCTGCTCCAGCACGGTCTTCAGCGGCAGCCCGGCGTGGTCGAGCAGGAACAGCTGGCGCTGGTAGTCGCCGACGTACTCGCGGAAGCCCAGCGTCCGGTCGATGACCTGCTGCGGGCTGCCCACGGTCAGCGGGGTCTGCGAGGTGAACTCCTCCAGCGACGGCCCGTGGCCGTAGACCGGGGCGTTGTCGAAGTAGGGGCGGAACTCCCGTACCGCGTCCTGCGAGTTGCGCCGCATGAAGACCTGCCCGCCGAGCCCGACGATCGCCTGCTCCGGGCTGCCGTGGCCGTAGTGGGCGAAGCGCTGCCGGTAGAGGCCCACCATCCGCTGGGTGTGCTCCTTGGGCCAGAAGATGTGGTTGGCGAAGAAGCCGTCGCCGTAGTAGGCGGCCTGCTCGGCGATCTCCGGGCTGCGGATGGAGCCGTGCCAGACGAACGGCGGCACCCCGTCGAGCGGGCGCGGCGTCGACGTGAAGGACTGCAACGGCGTACGGAAACGACCGGACCAGTCGACCACGTCCTCCCGCCACAGCCGGCGCAGCAGGTCGTAGTTCTCGATGGCCAACGGGATGCCGTTGCGGATGTCCTGCCCGAACCAGGGGTAGACCGGCCCGGTGTTGCCCCGACCCATCATCAGGTCCACCCGGCCGTCGGCCAGGTGCTGGAGCATCGCGTAGTCCTCGGCGATCTTCACCGGGTCGTTCGTGGTGATCAGGGTGGTGGAGGTGGACAGCAGCAGCCGCGACGTACGCGCGGCGATGAAGCCCAGCATGGTGGTGGGCGACGACGGCACGAACGGCGGGTTGTGGTGCTCACCGGTGGCGAAGACGTCGAGCCCGACCTCCTCGGCCTTGAGCGCGATGGTGACCATCGCCTTGATCCGCTCATGCTCGGTCGGCTCCCGACCGTTGGTCGGGTCGACCGTGACGTCGCCGACGGTGAAGACTCCGAACTGCATGACCGACTCCTCGCGTTGTCCGCCGGGACCGGATCGGCTCCCGGACGCCTGCGACAACATATTTGACGAGTCAACTATTCCGTGCACCACCCCGTCCGGCCGCGCCGCCGAGCGGGGCGGTACGCCGGATCAGCCGCCGGCCACCGACGGGAGCACCTGCACCTCGGCGCCGGCCGGAACCGGTGCGTCCAGGCCGCCGAGGTGCCGGCAGTCCTCGCCGTCGACGTAGACGTTGACGTAGCGACGCAGCTCGCCCCGCTCGTCGCGGATCCGCCGGTCCAGGCGGGGCCAGTGGCCGGCCACCTCGTCGAGGACGGCGCGGAGCGTGCCGGCGTCGGTGACGGTGAGCCGGCTGGCTCCCCCGGCCTCGCCGCGCAGCGGGCCGGGCAGCAGGACGCTGACCACCCTCAGACCTCCGCCGCACGGACGCAGAGCACGTCGGGCAGGTGCGCGGCGACCTGGGACCAGGAGTCGCCCTCGTCGCGGCTGGCGTAGACCTCGCCGGAGCGGGTGCCGAAGTAGACGCCGCCGGGGTCGCCGTCGTCGGCGCACATCGCGTCCCGCAGGACCGCCGGGTAGAACGGGCCGGACGGCAGGCCGGCGTCGAGGGCCTCCCAGCTGTCGCCGGCGTCGCCGGAGCGCCACACCCGGCACCGCCGCTCGGCCGGGAAGCGCTCGCTGTCCGCGGCCAGGGGGAAGGTGAAGACGGTGCCGGGGCGGCCGGGCAGCGACACGATCGGGAAACCGAAGTCGCTGGGCAGGCCGTCGGCGATCGAGGACCAGGTGTGCCCGTCGTCGTCGGAGCGGTAGACCCCGTGGTGGTTCTGCGCGTAGAGCCGGTCGGGCTCACCGGCGTCGCGGGTGACCTTGTGCACGCACTGCCCGAACTCGGGCCACTCGTCGGGCAGGAAGTAGGCCCGGATGCCGGTGTTGCCCGGCGCCCAGCTCGCACCCGCGTCGGTCGAGTGGTAGACCCCGCCGGTGGACATGGCCACCGCGATCCGTTCGGGGTGGCGGGGGTGCGGCAGCACGGTGTGGATCGCCTGGCCGCCGAAGCCCTCGCCCCACTGCTCGCGGTGCGGGTGGTCCCAGAGCGGGCGGACCAGCTCGAAGGTCACGCCGCCGTCGGCGGAGCGGAACAGCGCCGACGGCTGGGTGCCGGCCCAGACCACGTCCGGCTGGTCCGGCCCGGCCGGGGTGAGCTGCCACACCCGGCCCAGCGTGGCGCCGGTGTCGGCGGGGAAGGCGACCGGGGCGAGGTCCGGCTCGTGCCAGGAGGCACCCAGGTCGTCGGAGGTGGCCACGCTGGGCCCGAAGTGCGAACTGGTGGTGCCGGCCAGCAGCCGGGGCGTGGCCCGGCGGGTGTCGATCGCGACCGCGTAGACGCCGGTCATCGGGAAGTGCGGCCCGGTCACCTCCCAACCGCGCCGTCCGTCCGTGCTGGTGGCCAGGAACAGCCCCTTGGCCGTCCCGATCGCGAGCAGTGTGGCCATCGGCCGTCTCCGTCCCTCGGCGAGATCCGTCCCGCGGCGAATGCTCCGGTGATTATGGCCACACCCACCGACATTCCCGCCGCCCCGCGCGCCGGGCAGGCTGTCGCGGTGCCCCCCGACATCCGCGTCCGCCACCCGGCCGACCTGCGCCGCTGCGCGGAACTGCTGCGGGCCGTGCACGAGGCGGACGGATACCCGCTGCGCTGGCCCGAGGACCCGTACCGCTGGCTGACGCCCGCCCACCTGCGCGCCGCGTGGGTGGCCGCGGACCCGGACCGGGCCATCGTCGGTCACGTCCTGGTGGTCGCCGGGGACCAGGATGCCGCCGAGGTGAGCCGACTCTTCGTGGCACCTCGGGCCCGCCGCCGGGCGGTCGGCCGGCTACTGCTGGACCAGACCTGCGGCTGGGCGAGGGAGCACCGGCGTCGCCTGGTGCTGGAGGTCGTCGACCGGCCGGACGGGGCCGCCCCGGCCCTCTACGCCGCCGCCGGCTGGCGGCTCACCGGCGCGGCGGTCGCCGACTGGACCGGTCCGGCCGGGGAGCCGGTGGTCCTGTACCGCTACCGGGCCCCCGCCTGACCACGGGTGCGCGGGACGTGCCGGCGGTAGGCGCTGACCGTCGGGTCGCCGTCGATCCAGAACCGCCACGGCACGTCGTGCGCGCCGGTGACACCGACCCGGGGGCCCGCGGCCACCGCGCCGTCCGGCACCGGCTCGACCGCCGGCCGCAGCCGCACCGGCCCGTCGGCGAGCAGGTCCAGGCCGTAGGCGGTCCGGTCGATCCCGAGCGCCGCGCAGAGCCGGGCGGGTCCGCGCGCGAGATCGACCTCCCGGCGTACGGCGGGACGCCGGGCCCGGGCCACGTCGAGGCCGCCGACCACCTCCCCGGCGCGCAGCAGCACCGCCGAGGCCTCCCCCTCCGGGCCGGTCACCACGTTCACGCACCAGTGCATGCCGTAGGTGAAGTAGACGTAGGCGTGCCCGGCCGAGCCGAACATGACCGCGTTGCGGGGGGTCCGGCCCCGGTGCGCGTGCGAGGCCGGGTCTCCGGCCGTGCCGGCGTACGCCTCGACCTCGGTGATCCGCACGGTCACGCCCCCGGCGGAGAGGCGGCAGCCGAGCAGGCCCCGGGCCGCCGGCACCACCGGCCCGGCGAGCAGGTCGGCCAGGGCCGCCAGGTCGGCGGGCGGTCGGTCGGATCGGGTCACCACGGGACACGACACTAGTCGGCCGGTGCCCCGACCGCCGGCACACTTATCAACGGGGTGTTGACAACCCGCCGTTGATGCGATGGGATCGGGGCATGACCGATTCCTTCGTCACGCCCGATGCCTCCCGGGCCCGCGCCGAGCGCACCTTCGCCGCCCTGCACCGGATCGCCGAGCGGCACGCCGGCACCGACGCCCGGCGCCGCCGGCATACCAACCCGTACCTGCCGGACGCCTACGAGGCGGTCGCGCTGGTCACCGCGCTGGCCGCCGGCGGCGCCCAGGCGGAACCCGACGAGGAACCGGTCGACGACGCGGACCTGGTCGCCGCGCTCACCCTGGTGCCGTACCTGCGGGCCGACGTGGACGCGATGGAGGCCGGGCTGCTCACCCTCGCCCGGGCCCGCGGGCTGACCTGGCAGGCCATCGGGTACGGGCTGGGGCTGGGCAGCGCGCAGGCGGCGAAGCAGCGCCACGAGCGCCTCTGTGCCCGGACCGCCCCCGACTGACCCGACCGGATCGCTCCCGAAGGACCGTCGACCGGCGCGCTCCCCGGCCGATGTCGGGGCGGACCGGCAGACTGGCGGGACGGGACCGAGACTGGCGGGACGGGACCGACGGCGGGAGGGATGTCGATGGAGCGCGAGACGATGCGGGCGTACTGCCTGGCCAAGCCGGGCGCCCGGCTGGACCGTCCGTGGGAGGGCGACGAGGTGGTGAAGGTGGGCAGCCGGATCTTCGCGTTCCTCGGTGCCGAGGGCACGGAGCCACGGGTCGGCGTGAAGTGCGGCCCGGACCGGACCGTCGCCGACGAGTGGATCCACCGGTTCCCGGCCGACGCGCGGCCCTCGCCGTACATCGGCCGGTCCGGGTGGAACACGCTGCGCCTGGACGGCGACATCCCGGACGACGAGCTGACCGAGGCGGTCGACGGATCGTACGACGCGGTGGTGGCCAAGCTGCCCAGGCGGGAGCGACCCACGGCCTGAACCCGCGCGGCACGGCGGCGCCGCGCGGGGATCACCGGCTCAGCGGGGTACCACCCGCTCGGCCGCCCACTCCTTCCAGCCGGCGAGCTGGTCGGCGGCGGCGGCGAGCTGGTCGGCCACCGGACCGGGCCCGGTGGAGCCGGGCGTGATCCGGGCGGCCAGCGCCGAACGCACCGACAGCACGTCGCGGACACTCGGGTCCAGGTGCCCGCTGACCGTGGCCAGGTCGTCGTCGGAGACCTCGTCCAGGGCGCAGTCCCGGGCCACGCACAGCGCCACCAGCCGACCGGTGATCTCGTGCGCGTCGCGGAACGGCACGCCCCTGCGGACCAGCCAGTCGGCGACCTCGGTCGCGAGCGAGAAACCCACCGGCGCGGCGGCGACCAGCCGGTCGACGCGCACCGTCATCGTGGAGATCATCCCGGCCAGCGCCGGCAGCAGCAGCTCCAGCGTGTCGACCGCGTCGAAGGCCGGCTCCTTGTCCTCCTGCATGTCCCGGTCGTACGTCATCGGCAGGCCCTTGAGCATGGTCAGCACGCTCACCAGGCCGCCCACCAGGCGCCCGGACTTGCCCCGGGCCAGCTCGGCGACGTCCGCGTTCTTCTTCTGCGGCATGATCGACGACCCGGTGGCGAAGGCGTCGTCCAGCTCGACCCAGCCGAACTCGTGCGACGTCCAGAGCACCACCTCCTCGCCGAGCCGGGACAGGTGCACGCCGATCAGGGCGGTGACGAAGAGGAACTCGGCGACGAAGTCCCGGTCGGCGACCGCGTCCATCGAGTTCGCGAAGGACGTGCGGAAGCCCAGTTCCTTGGAGACCGCCACCGGGTCCAGCGGCAGACCCGAACCGGCCAGCGCGCCGGCGCCCAGTGGGCTGATCGCGGTCCGGTGGTCCCAGTCACGCAGCCGTTCCAGGTCCCGCAGCAGCGGCTGCACGTGGGCCAGCAGCCAGTGCCCGAAGGTGACCGGCTGGGCGTGCTGCAGGTGCGTCATCCCGGGCGCGGCGGTGTCCACGTGCCGCTCGGCCTGCTCGACCAGCGCGTCGGCCAGCTCGACCAGCCGGGCGGCCACCCCCCGGGCGTGGTCGCGCAGGTAGAGCCGCAGGTCGGTGGCCACCTGGTCGTTGCGGGACCGGCCGGCGCGCAGCTTGCCGCCGAGGCTGCCCAGGCGCTCCAGCAGCCCGCGCTCCAGGGCGGTGTGCACGTCCTCGTCGTCGATGGTGGGCCGGAACTGCCCGGAGGCACAGGCCGCCTCCAGGTCGTCCAGGGCGGCCAGGATCCGTCCCAACTCGTCCGGGTCGAGCAGGCCGGCGCCGGCCAGGACCCGGGCGTGCGCCCGGGAACCGGCGATGTCGTACGGGGCGAGCCGCCAGTCGAACTGCACGCTCACCGACAGTCGGGCCAGCGCCTCGGCGGGGCCACCGGCGAACCGGCCGCCCCACAGGCTCGTACGGTTGGTGGCGGCGCTGTTCTCGGTCAGGCTCTTGTCGTCCACGCCGCCCATTGTGGGGGTCACCGCCCGGCACCGCCCAGCCGGGAGTCCCGGGCGGCGGCCATCCGGCTCGGCAGGCCCCACAGCTGCACGAAGCCCTTGGCCAGGGACTGGTCGAACGTGTCGCCGGTGTCGTAGGTGGCCATCCCGAAGTCGTACAGGCTGGCCTCGGAGCGCCGGCCGGTGACGGTGGCCCGGCCCCCGTGCAGGATCATCCGCACCTCGCCGGAGACGTGCCGCTGCGCCTCGGCGATGAACGCGTCCAGCGAGTCCTTCAGCGGCGAGAACCACAGACCGTCGTAGACCAGCTCGCCCCAGCGCTGGTCCACGCCCTTCTTGAACCGGGCCAGGTCCCGCTCCACGGTGACCGCCTCCAGCTCCTGGTGCGCGGTGATCAGCGCGATCGCGCCGGGCGCCTCGTACACCTCGCGGCTCTTGATCCCGACCAGCCGGTCCTCGACCATGTCGAGCCGGCCGACACCCTGCGCGCCGGCCCGCCGGTTCAGCTCCAGGATCGCCTGGTACGGGGTGACCGTCTCGCCGTCGATCGCCACCGGGTTGCCGCCGTCGAAGGTGATGACCACCTCGTCGGCGTCGCGCTCCTGCGCCGGGTCCGAGGTGTACGCGTACAGGTCCTCTACGGGTGCGTTCCAGATGTCCTCCAGGAACCCGGTCTCCACCGCGCGGCCCCACAGGTTCTGGTCGATGGAGTACGGCGACTTCGCCGACACGTCGATCGGCAGGCCCTTCTCCTCGGCGAACGCGATCGCCTTGTCCCGGGTCCAGGCGAAGTCCCGGGCCGGCGCGACGATCCGCAGGTCCGGGGCGAGCGCGCCCAGGCCGACCTCGAAGCGGACCTGGTCGTTGCCCTTGCCGGTGCAGCCGTGCGACACGATGGTGCCGCCGTGCTTGCGGGCCGCGGCGACCAGATGCTTGACGATCAGCGGCCGGCTCAGCGCGGACACCAGCGGGTAGCGGTCCATGTAGAGGGCGTTGGCCCGGATCGCCGGCAGGCAGTACTCGGCGGCGAACTCGTCGCGCGCGTCCACCACCTCCGACTCCACCGCGCCGCAGTCCAGGGCGCGCTGCCGGATGGCGTCGAGGTCCTCGCCGCCCTGCCCGACGTCGACCGCCACCGCGATCACCTCGGCGCCGGTCTGCTCGGCCAGGTAGGGAATGGCGACGGAGGTGTCGAGACCTCCGGAATAGGCAAGGACGACCCGCTCGGTCATGAGGTGGTGCTCCCTTCAACATTGTCTTCGCGGTGTGCCCAGCCGGCGAGCTTGTCGCCGAGCGCGGCCCCACCGTCGGCCTCGCGGGCCACGACGAGGATGGTGTCGTCGCCGGCGATGGTGCCGACGATCTCGGTCAGGCCCGCCCGGTCCAACGCGCTGGCCAGGTACTGGGCTGCGCCCGGCGGGGTACGCAACACGGCGATGTTGCCGCTCGCGTCGACCCCGTTGAGCAGTTCGCGCAGCAACCGGACCAGCCGGGCGGGCGCGGTCTCGGCGTCCCGCAGCGGCCGGTGGCCGTCCTCGGGGATCACGTAGACGCCCCGGCCGTCACCGGCGCGCGCGGTGACCGCCCCCAGTTCCTTCAGGTCCCGGGAGAGGGTGGCCTGGGTGACCTGGATGCCGTCGCCGGCGAGCAGGTCGGCCAGTTCGGGCTGCGAGTGGATGTCCTTGTCCCGGATCAGCTCGACGATGCGGGCGTGCCGGGCGGCGCGGGTCAGCGGGGCGGTCACGCCGGCACCTCGCCGGTGTCCGCCGGGCTCTCCGGCTCGCCGCCGGAGGCCGCGAGGAGGAACGTCAGCAGCGCCTTCTGGGCGTGCAGCCGGTTCTCCGCCTGGTCGAACACCGCGCTGCGCGGGCCGTCGAGCACCTCGTCGGTGATCTCCTCGCCCCGGTGTGCGGGCAGGCAGTGCAGCACGATCGCCCCGGGCCGGGCGGATGCCAGCAGGGCGTCGTTGACCTGGTACGGCCGGAACGGGGTGAGCCGGTCCCGTCCGTCGCCCTCCTGGCCCATCGAGGTCCAGGTGTCGGTGGCCACCACGTCGGCACCGGACACCGCCGCGACCGGGTCGGTCAGCACGCGTACCGACCCGCCGGTGGCGGCGGCGATCTTCTCGGCGCGGGCGACGATCCCCTCCTGGGGCAGGAAGCCGGCCGGACCGGCGACCCGGACGTGCATCCCGGCGGTGGCCCCGGCCAGCAGGTACGAGTGGGCCATGTTGTTCGCCGCGTCACCGACGTACGCCAGCGTCCGTCCCCGGGTGCCGCCGCAGTGCTCGCGCACGGTGAGCAGGTCGGCCAGCAGCTGGCACGGGTGGTAGTTGTCGGTGAGGGCGTTGACCACCGGCACCGTGGCGCCCTCGGCCACCTCGGCGATCCGGTCGTCGCCGTGGGTCCGCAGCACGATCGCCGCGACGTACCGGGACAGCACCCGGCCCGCGTCGGCCAGGCTCTCGCCCCGCCCGAAGTGGGTGACCTGGGTGTCCACCACCAGCGGGTGACCGCCCAGCTCGGCGATGCCGACGTCGAAGGAGATCCGGGTACGCAGGCTCTGCTTGTCGAACAGCACCGCCACCGACCGGGGCCCGACCAGGGGCCGGTGCCCGAACCGGTCGGCCTTCATCCGCTCGGCCAGGTCGAGCACGGTCGCCTGCTCGGCCGGGGACAGGTCGTCGTCGGCCAGGAAGTGCCGGATCATGCGCTGGCCTCCGTCGCGCTCGAAGGGGCCGGGGCCGGGGAGATCGTGGTACGGAGCGGCCCCTCCTGGGGCGCATCCCTTGCAGGATCGGCGGCGACCGGGACCGCACCCGCCGGGTCGGCCGGGGGTGGGGTGGGGATGGTGGCGTCCAGGGCGGCGGGGAGGGCGGCGAGGAACGCGTCGGCCTGGGCGGCGGTGAGGACCAGCGGTGGGGCGAGCCGGAGGACGCCGGGCTGGACCGGGTTGACCAGGAAGCCGGCGTCGCGCAGCGCCTCGGCGGCGAGGGTCGCGACCGGAGCGGTGAGCACCACGCCGAGCAGCAGGCCGGCACCGCGCACCTCGTCGACCAGCGGGTGGCCGAGCGCCTCGACGCCCCGGCGCAGCCGCTCGCCGACCCGCTTGACGTGGTCCAGCAGGCCCTCGCTGGCGATCGTGGAGACCACCGCGAGAGCGGCAGCGCAGCTGACCGGGTTGCCGCCGAAGGTGGTGCCGTGCGAGCCGGGGGCGAGCAGGTCGGCGGCCCGACCGAAGGCCAGGCAGGCGCCGATCGGCAGGCCCCCGCCGAGACCCTTGGCCAGGGTGACCACGTCCGGCTCGACACCCTCGGCCTGGTGGGCGAACCAGTGCCCGGTCCGGCCGACACCGGTCTGCACCTCGTCGAGCACCAGCAGCGCGCCGTGCCGGGCGGTGATCCGGCGGGCGGCGGCCAGGTAGCCGGGCGGGGGGACGACCACGCCGTTCTCGCCCTGGATCGGCTCCAGGATGACCATCGCGGTGGCGTCGGTGACCGCCGCATCCAGCGCCGACACGTCGCCGTACCCGACGTGGGTCACCTCGCCGGGCAGCGGGCGGAACGGGTCGGCCTTGGCCGGCTGCCCGGTCAGCGCCAGGGCACCCATGGTGCGGCCGTGGAAACCGCCCCGGGCGGCGACCACCTGCGACCGGCCGGTGAGCCGGGAGAGCTTGAAGGCCGTCTCGTTGGCCTCGGCCCCGGAGTTGGCGAAGAAGACCCGACCCGGCCGGCCGGCGAGCACCAGCAGCAGCTCGGCCAGGGCCACCGGCGGCTCGGCGACGTACAGGTTGGAGACGTGGCCCAGGGTGGCCACCTGCTTCGACACGGCGGCCACCACCGCCGGGTGGGCGTGCCCGAGGGCGTTGACGGCGATGCCGCCGACCAGGTCGACGTACTCCCGGCCGGCGTCGTCGACCACGACGGCGCCGGAGCCGGCGACCAGCGCCAGCGGCGGTGTGCCGTAGTTGTCCATCATGGCCTGACGCCACCGGGCGACCAGGGAACTCATGAGTCGATCACCATCGTTCCGAACCCTTCCGAGGTGAACACCTCCAGCAGCGTGGAGTGCGCGACCCGGCCGTCGACGACGTGCGCCGCCGGCACCCCGCCGCGCACCGCCCGCAGGCACGCCTCCATCTTCGGCACCATCCCCGACTCCAGCGACGGCAGCAGCTTCGCCAGGTCGTCGGCGGTGATCTCGCTGACCAGGCTGGTGGTGTCCGGCCAGTCCGCGTAGAGGCCGGGGACGTCGGTGAGGACGACCAGCTTGCGCGCGTCCAGGGCGACCGCGAGGGCCGCCGCGGCGGTGTCCGCGTTGAGGTTGTGCAGCACCCCGTCGGCGTCCGGCGCGACGGTGGAGATGACCGGGATCCGGCCGGCGGCGATCAGGTCGGTCACCGCGGACGCGTCCACCGACTCCACGTCGCCGACCTGGCCCACGTCCACCGGCAGGCCGTCCACGTAGGCCGGGCGCCGCACCGCGGTGAACAGCCCGGCGTCCTCCCCGGACAGGCCGACCGCGAACGGGCCGTGGCTGTTGATCAGCCCGACCAGTTCCCGGCCGACGTGGCCGACGAGCACCATCCGGACCACGTCCATCGCCTCCGGGGTGGTGACCCGCAGGCCGCCCCGGAACTCACTGGGGATGCCCAGCCGGCCGAGCATCGCCGAGATCTGCGGGCCGCCGCCGTGCACGACGACCGGCTTCAGGCCGGCGTACCGCAGGAACACCATGTCGGCGGCGAAGGCCCGCTGCAGCTGCGGGTCGACCATGGCGTTGCCGCCGTACTTGACCACGACGGTCGAGCCGGAGAAACGCTCCAGCCAGGGCAGCGCCTCGATCAGTGTGGTGGCCTTGGCCTGGGCGCGGGAGAGATCGATGGAGAGGCTCACGTCGAGTACGCCGAATTCTCGTGCACGTACGCGTGCGACAGGTCGTTGGTCCAGATCGTCGCGGCGTCCGCACCGGCGTGCAGGTCGATCCGGATGGTGACGTCCCGCCCGGTCAGGTCGACCTTGGAGCGGTCCTCGGCGGCGGCGCCGGCGCGGCACACCCACACCTCGTTGACCGCGACGTCGACGCCGTCCGGCTGGAACGCGGCGGTGGTGGTGCCGACCGCGGCGAGGATCCGGCCCCAGTTGGGGTCGTTGCCGAACAGCGCGGTCTTGACCAGGTTGTTCCGGGCCACCGCGCGGCCCACCTCGACCGCGTCGTCCTCGCTCGCCGCGCCGACCACGTCGATGGCGATCTGCTTGGTGGCACCCTCGGCGTCGGCGATCAGTTGCTGGGCCAGGTCGTGCGCGGCGGCGGTGACGGCGGCGGTCAGCTCCGCCTCGGTCGGCTCGACGCCGCTTGCGCCGCTGGCCAGCAGCAGGACGGTGTCGTTGGTGGACAGGCAGCCGTCGGAGTCGATCCGGTCGAAGGTCACCCGGCAGGCCGCCCGCAGGGCCGCGTCCAGGGCCTCCGGTCCGGCCACCGCGTCGGTGGTGAGCACGCAGAGCATCGTGGCCATCGCCGGGGCGAGCATGCCGGCCCCCTTGGCCATGCCGCCGACGGTCCACCCGCTGCCCTTGACGACGGTCGTCTTCGGCCGGGTGTCCGTGGTCATGATCGCCCGGGCGGCCGGCAACCCGCCGTCGCGGGACAGGCCCCGGATCGCGGTGCGTACGCCGGACAGCAGCGCCGGCATCGGCAGCCGCTCGCCGATCAGGCCGGTGGAGCAGACCGCGACCTCGCCGGCTCCGAGCAGCAGCCGGGCGCTGGACCCGCTCAGCGCCGCGGCGGTGTGCTCGGCGGTGGCGTGGGTGTCCTGGAAACCGGCCGGGCCGGTGCAGGCGTTGGCGCCGCCGGAGTTGAGCACCACGGCCCGCACCACACCGCCCCGGACGACCTGCTGCGTCCAGAGCACCGGCGCGGCCTTCACCCGGTTGGCGGTGAACACGCCGGCGACACCGGCGTCGGGGCCGTCGTTGACGACGAGGGCGACGTCGGCGTTGCCACTGGACTTGAGGCCGGCGGCGACACCGGCGGCGCGGAAGCCCCGGGGAGCGGTGACACTCATGGTGCGGTCCCCCAGACGGACAGGCCCGTCGTCTCCGGCAGGCCGAACATGAGGTTGGCGTTCTGCACCGCCTGGCCGGCGGCGCCCTTGCCGAGGTTGTCCAGCGCGCTGAGCACGATCGTCCGCTTCGAGTCGACGTCGACGGTGGCCTGCAGGTGGCACGAGTTCGAGCCGAGGGTCGCGGCGGTGTGCGGCCAGGCGCCCTCGGGCAGGACGTGCACGAACGGCGCGTCCGCGTACGCCTCGGCGAGCACCGCCCGGGGGTCCACGCCCCGCGCCGGGACGGCGGTGACGGTGGCGAGGATGCCGCGCGGCATCGGCGCGAGCAGCGGGGTGAACGACAGGCCGGTCGCGCCGGTGGCCTGCTTGATCTCCGGCACGTGCTGGTGGGTGCCGACCCGGTAGGGCGACAGGTCGCCCATCACCTCGCTGGCCAGCAGATGCGCCTTGGCGGCCCGTCCGGCGCCGGAGGTGCCGGACGCGGCGACCACCACCACGTCGGCGGGATCCGCCGCGCCGGCGGCGATCAACGGGGCGAGCGCGAGGGTGATCGTGGCGGCGTAGCAGCCGGTGTTGGCCACCCGCGTCGAGCCGGCGATCAGCTCCCGCTGGCCGGGCAGCTCGGGCAGGCCGTAGGTCCACTGTCCGGCGTGCGTGCCGCCGTAGTAGTGGGCCCAGTCCCACGGGCTGGCCAGCCGGTGGTCGGCGCCGAGGTCGACGATCCGCACCTCGGTCGGCAGTTGGGCGGCCAGCGCCGCCGACTCGCCGTGCGGCAGGGCCAGGAAGACCAGGTCCGCGTCGGCCAGGGCCGCCGCGTCGGTCGCCCCGAGCACCAGGTCCAGGCCGGTGAGCTGCGGGTGTACGGCGGCCAGGCGGTGCCCGGCCTGGCTGTGCGCGGTGGCGGCGACCAGGTCGAACTCCGGGTGCCCGGCGACCAGGCGGATCAGCTCGCCCCCGGCGTAGCCGCTCGCCCCGGCGACCGCGACTCGGATTCCCATACTCACCTCCGCATGACTATGCAGAGAAGGCTAGCAACGAGATCCTCTCCCTGCAAGTTCATACGGTGGACTGCATGAAGCTGCGAGGCAGGACACTCTTTTCGGCACTCGATTGACAGAAGTCCATGACACGCGGATGCTGAGAGAGCGCTCTCTCGCGTTGCCAAGGGCGCAAAGCATGACAATCCGCCGCCACCCCGTGCGCGACCGTCCCGCCGCCACGGACCGAAGGAGTCGCCGTGCGCCTCACCGCCGCGCTGCCCCGCGCCCTGCTCGCCCTGACCGTCGCCGTCGCCGCGGCGGTCGTCGCCACCGCCCCGCTCGTCCCGACCTCGCCCGCGCGGGCGGTCGGCCCCGCCCACCTGCCGCTCACCGTCACCAACCACTCCGGGCGAGCCGAGGCCGTCCACCTCTACGTGCTCGGCGTGGACCTGGCCTCCGGCCGCCTCGGGTACGTCGACGCCGGCGGCGCCTTCTCGCCCTGGCCCGCCGGCGGCAACCCGCCGACACCCGCCCCGGACGTGGCGATCGCCGGCCCGGCCGACGGCGACGCCACCACGCTGCGGATCCCCCGCAACCTGTCCGGCCGGCTCTACTTCTCGTTCGGGGCGAAACTCCGGTTCGGCCTCACCCCCGACGGCCTGGTGCAGCCAGCCCCGTGGGCGGCCGGCGACCCGAACCGGGACATCCTCTTCGACTGGTCCGAGTTCACCTACAACGACGCCGGGCTCTGGCTCAACAGCTCCCAGGTCGACATGTTCGCCGTACCGCACGCGGTGAGCGTCACCGGCGCGGACGGCGCCACCCGCACCACCGGTGAGGTCGTCGCCGGCGGTCGGCAGGCGGTCATCGACGCGGTACGCGCCCAGCCCGGCTGGGCCGGGTCGGTCCACACCCGGGCCGACGGCACCGTGCTGCGGGTCCTCTCCCCCGGCAAGGCCGCCGACGCGGGGCTGTTCAGCAGCAGCTACCTGGACCCGTACATCGACACCGCCTGGAACACCTACACGACCCGGACGCTGACCGTGGTGCCGTTCACCCACCAGCCGGAGATCCGCTACCTCGGCCGCACCTCCGGCGGGGTGCTGAGCTTCACCGACGCCTCGGGCGCCCGGGTCGCCTCGTTCGCCAAGCCGTCCAGCTCCGACGTGTGGGACTGCGACGGGGCGCTCGCCGCCCCCAACGACGCGGTCGTCGGGCCGATCGCCCGGACCCTCTGCGCGGCGCTGCACCGCACCACCCTCGCCCGCATCGACGTGCAGCCCGGCGGCGGCCCGGCCGACTTCTACCAGGGCACACTGACCAACCACTACTCCCGGATCGTGCACGCGAACATGCGCGACGGGAAGGCGTACGGCTTCGCCTTCGACGACGTACAGGCCCAGGAGTCGCTGGTGCACGACGGCGACCCGCGCGCCGCCGGGGTGGTGCTCAGCCCGTTCACCGGCGGCGGTTCACCGACTCCGAACCCCAGCCCGACGCCGACCGCGAGCCCGACGCCGACGCCGACCGCCCCTCCGACGCCGCTGGCCCCGGTCCGCCACCTGGCCGCCGGCGGCGGGCTCCCGGCCAGCCCGGGAACGGCCGGCGCGGTGTCCCTGGCGGCGGCGAACGGCAACCACGACGGCAGCCCGGCCAACGCCCAGGTCTTCACCGCACGGGCGCTGACCGGCCGGCACACCGGCGGCGCGACGGCGTTCGACCTCGCCGTGGACGCCGGGACCGCCGTGGGCAACGGCGTGCAGGTCCGGGTGTCGTACGACTTCACCGGCGACGGCGGCTTCGACCGGGTGGAGACCTACCACTACGTCGCCACCGACCCGGTGCCCGGCTGGGAGCGGTACACCCAGGGCCGGGGCCTGCGGTCGGCCACCGGCTCGATGCGGGACCTGGCCGGCGGCACGGTGCGGGTGGAGATCTGGAACGCCATCGGCGGCGCCGGGTCGACGGTGGGCACCGGCGACCGTTCGCGGGTCGTCCTGCCGTACACCACGCCCTGAGGCCCGCGGTGGGGCCGCCACCCGGCCGGCGGCCCCACCCACCTCGGACCCCCGGCCGCCCCTTTGCTCTGCTTCAACGGACGCGACGGTTCCGGCCTGGAAGCGGTGCGCCGGGTGAAGCAGAGCAAAGGGGCCGCGGGAAGGGTCACGCCCCCGGCGGGCAGGCGGCCGAGGGGTGCGGCGGGAGCCGTCGATCAGGAGCGAGCCACCACGGGCGACTCCGGTCAGAGGCGGCCCTCGCGCACCGCCCGGGTGACCCACGGGACGACCTCGTCGAGCATCTCGTCCAGCCCGGTGCTGGCGGTGAAGCCGAGCACCTCACGGGCCTTCGTCACGTCCGGCACCCGCTTCTGCACGTCGTAGCGGAACGGCTCGTCGGACACGTGACGGAACGGCACGTCCGGACCCTTGATCTTGCGCCAGATCAGCTCTGCCAGCGCCAGCACGCTCGTCGACTCGGCGGTGGAGAGGTTGAAGTCCTCGTTGTGCGCCGCCGGATGCTCGATCGCGGTGGCGATGCCGCGGGCCAGGTCGCCGCCGTAGGTGTAGTGCCGCACCTGACTGCCGTCGCCGAGGACGTGCAGCGGGTCCTGCCCCTTGACGATCTTCTGCACCAGGTCGGGCACCACGTGCGACATGGCCAGCTTCACGTTGCCGGAGAGCACCTCGGCCTGTCCCAGCGCCCGTCCCTCGCCGACGCCGACGCAGTTGAACGGTCGCACGATCGTGTACGGCAGCGCGTACTGCTCCCACGCCGCCCGGGCGTAGTACTCCACGGCCAGCTTCTGGAACCCGTACGACGACAGCGGCGGCGGGATGCGCCGCTCGTCGCCCTCCCGGCTCGGCCACCGCTCGGTGGACTCGTAGACCATCGACGACGACAGGTAGGTGACCTTCGCCAGCCGGCCGGTGCGGTGCGCCCTGATCGCCGCGTCGCAGGTCGCCGCCATGATCCGCTCGTTGGTGGCGAGCAGGTCGTAGGCGTACGCGTGGAAGTAGGAGATGCCGCCGATCATCGCCGCGCCGGCGACCAGGTGGTCGCAGCCGTCCAGCAGGTCGGTCAGCAGGTCGACGTCGCGGGCGTCGCCCTCGACGAAGCGGTACGCCGGGTGGTCGTCGTAGCTGTGGCTCACCGGCCCGTACTTCGAGAAGTTGTCGATCCCGACCACCTCGTGCCCCCGGCCCAGCAACTCCTGCACGAGATAGCCGCCGATGAAGCCGGCCGAACCGGTTACCAGGATCCTCGCCACGTGCGCTCCTAAGCGGTCTTCTCGAACTCGGTGCTGTCCCGGGGCCGGGCCGGTACGGCGGCGGGCCCGGCCCGCCCCGCCAGTTGCGCGGGGCTCAGCCGTCGACCGTAGGCGAAGAGGTACCAGCGGAGGTAACCGGGGAGGAACCGGCCCAGGTCGAAGTGCGACTCGCCCAGCGGCCGGTCCAGCCAGATGGTCGGGATCTCGGCCACCGGCAGCCGCAGCCGGGTCGCCTTGGCGGTCAACTCCAGCCCGATCTCGAACCCGGTCCGCGACTCGATGCCCACCCGCCGGACGAAATCCGTGTCGTACGCCTTGAAGCTGTTGGTGGCGTCCCGGGTGCCGACCCGGGCCAGGGTGTAGAGGCTGCGCCCCGCCCACCGCGACATCATCCGCTTGATCCGGGGCCCACCGACCTGCTGGCCGCCCGGCATGTAGCGGGACGCGGCGGCGACCACCACCCCCCGGTCGACCAGCCGGGCCAGCTCGTCGATCTGCCGGGGGTCGTCGCAGCCGTCGGCCATGGTGACCACCACGACCGGCGCGGCGGCGGCGTCGATGCCGAACCGGATCGCGTTCGCCGGCCCCCGGCCGTACGTGTTGAGCACCGCCCGCACCCGCGGGTCGGTGCGGGCGACCTGCTCGACGTACGCGACGGTGGTGTCCTCCGGCATGTCGTGCACGATGAGCACCTCGGCCGGCAGCAGCATCTCCCGCAGTATGCGCTCCAGGCAGCGCAGGATCGCCTCGCCCTCGTTGTAGACCGGCACGATCACCGAGACCCGGGGCTTCACACCCGCACCCCCGTCCCGGTCAGGCCCCACATGTCGATCACCGGTTTGTCGGTGTCCAGGCGCGCGTACTGCTCGTGCGGGGCGGCGATGACCAGCAGGTCGGCGCGGTCCAGCACCTCGCCGAGGTCGACCAGCCGGTCGTCGGCCACGTACGGGTCGGTGCAGAGGGTCTCCCGCGTCTTCAGAGCGAGGATCTTGCGCAGCTTGTACGCCAGGCTCTCCCGGGGGTCGTCGCTGCCGCCCTTGAACGCCATCCCGAGGATGCCCACGGTCGACGTGGACAGGTCGAACCGGTCCTCCAGCCGGGACACCAGGTACAGCGGCAGCCCCTCGTTGATGAGCATCGCGGAGTGGCCGAGCACGAAGTTGTTCCGGTTGAACGCCGCCAACTGCATGGTGTCCTTGAACAGGCACGGCCCCGCCGCGAAGCCGGGCATCGGCAGGTCGGCCGCCCGGGGGTAGTCGAACGCCACCGCGTGCCGGATCCGCGCGAAGTCCAACCCGAAGTCGTTGGCCATCATCCAGAACTGGTTAGCGGTGGCGAACTTGATGTACCGCCAGGTGTTGGTGAACAACTTCGCCAGCTCCGCCTCCTCCGGTTCCAGCGGCACGATCTGGTCGGTCAGGTGCCGGAACAGCTTCTCGGCGCGGGCCAGCGCGTCCGGCGTCCGGGCGGCGACGATCTGCGGCAACGTGAACAGCTCGGTCATCGCCCGCCCCTCGGCGATCCGCTCCGGGCAGAACGCCACGTCGGCACGGATGCCCTTGCCGGCGAGCAACTTCTCGGTCAACGCGGTGACACCCGGGTAGACGGTGCTGCGCAGCACGATCAGCTGCCCGTCGCGCAGGTGCTCCGCGCAGCGCTCCAACGCCCGGGGCACCGCGCCGAGGTCCGGATTCAGGTGCTCGTCGACCGGGGTGCCGACGACCACCACCAGGTGCGCGGACGCGCCGACGCTGGCCGGGTCGGTGGTGGCCCGCAACCGGCCGGCGGCGACCGCCTCGGCCAACGGCTCGGCCGCGTCCGGTTCGGCGAACGGCAGCGTCGCCGCGTTCACGGTGGCCACCGCGTCGGCGTTGATGTCGTACAGCACGACGGAGAGCCCCCGCGCGGCGAACGCGATGCCCAGCGGCAGGCCGACCCGGCCACAACCACCGACGATGCAGACGTCCACGGTGGCGGGCGACTCGGGCGGATCCTCGGTCATGGGTGGGCTCCCGTGGGGGTGGCGGGGGTGTGATCCCGGTGTGAGCCGGAGTCCCAGCAGGCTAACCGCTCGAACGTGACTCGTGGGTAACCGAATGATCCGAGGGCCCTGACCTTTCGGCCGATCGGTCACGCACCGCGAGCACACCCTCACCGACAGCCCCCTCAGGGCGTCAGGACGACCCGCCCGCCGACACCCCCCTGCTCCAGCAGTTCGTGCGCCGCACGGGCCCGCTCCAGTCCGAACACCTGCGCGACCCGCGTGGTGAGCAGGCCGTCGTCCGCCAGTCGCGCCAGCTCGGCGAGCCGGTCGCCGTCGGCCAGGACCTCCTGCACCACGACGCGGGTGCCCCGGATCGGCGGTGGCGCGAACGGGGCCACCAGCGCCACGAACGTGCCGCCCCCGCGCAGCGCCTGGTGGGCGGTGATGCCCAGGACCGCCGCGTCGATCACCGCGTCCACGCCGCCGGGCACGATCCGCCGTACCGTCGCCCCCAGGTCCTCGGCCGAGGTCACCACCTCCGCCGCGCCGCGCGCCTGGATCCGCTCGGCGTCGCGCGGCCGGGCCAGCGCCACCGTACGCAGGCCGCGCAGCGCGGCGAGTTCGACCAGGAAACCGCCGACCCCGCCGGAGGCGCCGGTGACCAGCAGCGTCCGCCCCGGCGCCAGGCCGGCCAGATCAAGGGCACGGTCGGCGGTCAGCACGTTCAGCGGCAGGGTGGCCGCCTCCACCAGCGGCACCGACGGCGGGGCGGGCGCGACGGCGGACTCGTCCAGCACCACGTGCTCGGCATGCGTGCCGGCGGCGAACAGCAGGTCGCGCAGGCCGATGACGGGCTCACCGACCCGGAACCGTCCGGCGTCCGGCCCGGTGGCGTCGACGTGTCCCGCGACGTCCCAGCCGAGACCGTACGCCGGCATCGGTGGCATCAGGCCGGCGGCGGTGAGCCGGCCGGCCCGGGCGGACAGGTCGATAGGGTTGACGGCGGCTGCGGCGACCCGGATCCGGAGCTGACCGGTTCCGGGCTCGGGGAGCGGGGTGTCGACGAGTTCGAGCACGCGCGGGTCGCCGGGCTCACGGACGATGATCGACTTCATGTCGTCCACGCTAGGCAGCGGTCACCGCACTTCGAAGACGGCACTTCGAGGTGCCCAGGGCACCGGGAGGAACCCGCATGACCACCACGAGCGCCGCGGACCGGCGGGAGATCGCCCGCCGCGACTACAACGCCAACCTGGCCGGGTGCCCCGGCCACGACGTGCTGGCGACGCTGAGCGACAAGTGGGTGACGCTGGTCGTCAGCGCACTGGCCGAGGGGCCGCTGCGGCACAGCGAGGTGGCCCGCGTCGTCGCCGGCGCCACCCAGAAGATGCTCACCCAGACGCTGCGCAAGCTGGAGCGGGACGGCCTGGTCGCGCGCACCGTCACGGCCTCCGTACCGCCCCGGGTGGACTACGCGCTCACCCGGCTCGGCCACGACCTGCTTCCGCTCCAGCGCGCCGTCAAGGCCTGGGCGGAGACCCACATCGCGGAGGTGCACTCCGCCCGCGAACGGTACGACCGCTCACGCGCGGAGTGCGCCTCCGACGAGAGTTAGGAAGGGGCCCTTCCTCTACCGCAGGCGTTAACAAGGGGCCCTTCCTTACACCTCAGGCGCCGCGGAGGGTGGCGCCGAAACGGTCCGCGGCGCGGGTCACCGCCGCGTCGCGGGCGGCCACCGCCTCCTCGACGGTCAGCGTCCGGTCCGGAGCGCGGAAGGTCAGCTTGTACGCCAGCGACCGGCGACCCGCACCGAGCTGGTCGGAGGCGTACACGTCGAACAGCCGCACCGACTCCAGCAACTCCCCCGCGCCCTCGGCCAGCGCCGCCTGCACCTGCTCGGCGGGCACCGAGGAGTCCACCACCAGCGCCACGTCGATCAGCGCGGGCGGGAACGGGGACACCGCCGGCGCGGGCGCCATCGGCGGCGCCGGCACCGCGTCCAGGTCCAGTTCCATGGCACAGGTACGGCGGGGCAGCTCCAGTCCGGCGAGCACCGCCGGGTGCAGCTCACCGGCGTACCCGACGACGGCGTCGTCCACCCGCAGCTGCGCGCAGCGTCCCGGGTGCCAGGGCGCGTACTCGGCGGCGCGGACGGTCACCCGCTCGGCGGGGATGCCGGCGACGATGAGCACGTCCCGGCCGGCCTGCACCGCGTCCGCCCAGCCGGCCGTCCGGCCCGGTCCCCACCAGCCACTGTGTTCGATCTCCCCGGCGAGGACCACGGCGACGTGCCGCGGCTGGTCGGGCAGCACCGCGTCGGCGGCGGCGAGCTCGGCGTCCGACGGGCGGTGTTCCACCCCCATCGGGGGCGGGACGCCCACGCCGGGGCGCGGGTGGAACACCGTGCCGATCTCGTACAGCGCCAGGTCCCGCTGGCCCCGGCTCAGGTTGCGCCGGAGCGCGCCGAGCAGCGGACCGAGCAGCGTGGTGCGCAGCAGCGGCTCCTCCTCGGACAGCGGGTTGGCCACCCGGACCGCCCGCCGCCGCGGGTCGTCGGCGGGCAGGCCGAGCAGGTCGGCCAACTCCGGGGCCACGAACGGCTGGGCGAGCACCTCGACGTAACCCTGGTCGGCCAGCAGCCGGGCCACCGCCCGGCGGCGCCGCTGCTGCCAGGTCAGCCCCCGACCGGCCGGGGCCATCGGCAGCAGCGACGGCACCCGGTCGTACCCGTCGAAGCGGACGACCTCCTCGACCAGGTCGGCCGGGTCGGTGAGGTCGGGCCGCCAGCTCGGCGGAGTCACCGTCAGCGCGACGGTCCCGCCCGCGGCGACGCCCACCGTGCCCGGGTCCTCGCCGAGCCGGTCCGCCCCGGCGGCCACGGTGCAGCCCACCTGCTCCAGCAGGGCGACCACCCGGGCCGGCGGGTATTCCACCCCGACCCGCCGGGTGGGCAGGTCGGCGGGCAGCACCACCGGCGTACGCGGGCGGACGTGGTCGATGTCGAGGATCTCCTCGCCGGCGGCGCCGCCGCCGTGCTCCACCAGCAGGTCCACCGCGTACTTCAGGGCGACCAGCGGCAGCGCCGGGTCGACGCCCCGCTCCCACCGCTTCGCGGCCTCGCTGAACAGCTTGTGCCGGCGGGCGGTGCGGCCGACCATCACCGGGTCCCAGTGGGCGGCCTCGAACAGCACGTTCACCGTGCTGTCGACGACCTCGCTGGTCTGCCCGCCCATCACCGCGGCGAGCGAGATCGGACCGGTGTCGTCGCAGATCACCATGTCCTCGGCGACGAGGGTACGGGTGACCCCGTCCAGGGTGGTCAGCTTCTCCCCCGGCTCGGCCCGGCGGACCACCAGCGGGCCGGCGATCCGGTCGGCGTCGAAGGCGTGCATCGGCTGGCCCAGGGCGAGCATCACGTAGTTGGTGATGTCCACCGGCAGCGAGATGCTGCGGATGCCGGCCGTGGTCAACCGGCGGACCATCCAGTCCGGGGTGGCGGCGGTCGGGTCGACGCCGCGCACCATCCGGGCGGCGAACCGGTCGCAGCCGACGGTGTCGCGCACCTCGACCGGGTACGCGGGCCGCGCGGTGGCGCCGGGCGCCGGCGTCAGCCCCGGGTCCTGGAAGCCCACCCCGAGGGCGTGCGCCAGTTCGCGGGCGAGTCCGCGCAGCGACATCTGGTAGCCCCGGTCGGGGGTGAGTTCCACCTCGACCACGACGTCGTCGAGCCCGACCACCGGGCGGGCGTCGTCGCCGGGCTTGGCGGGCAACCACTCCGGCAGCACGATGATGCCGGCGTGGTCGTCACCCAGGCCCAGCTCCTTCGCGGAGCAGATCATGCCGTGGGAGTTGCGCCCGTAGGTCTTGCGCGCGCCGATGGCGAAGCCGCCGGGCAGCACGCCACCGGGGAGGATGACGACCACCCGGTCACCGACGGAGAAGTTGCGCGCCCCGCAGACGATCTCCTGGAGTTCGCCGGTGCCGTTGGCCGCGCCCACGTCCACCCGGCAGAACCGGATCGGCTTCTTGAAACCGGTCAGTTCCTCGATCTCGCGGACCTCACCGACCACCAGCGACCCGCTGACCGTCTCGCCCAGGTCCAGGATGGAATCCACCTCGATGCCGAGGTCGACCAGGGCCTGTTCCAGGTCGCCCGGGGCCAGGTCGGCCGGCAGGTCCACGTACTCCGACAGCCAGCTGACAGAAACTCGCATGACTCAGACCACCGTCTCCGTGACTCGTACCCACACCGCGCCGAACCGCTGACTCACTCGCCCGCTCATGACCCGTGCCCGAACGCCCGGGTGAACCGGACGTCGCCCTCCACCATGTCCCGCATGTCGCCCACCCCGTGCCGGAACATGACGGTGCGGTCGATGCCCATGCCGAAGGCGAATCCGGAGTAGACCTCCGGGTCGATGCCGCAGGCCCGCAGCACGCGCGGGTTGACCATCCCGCAGCCGCCCCACTCGACCCACTGCGCGCCCCTGCGGTGCTCGGGGAACCACACGTCGAACTCGGCCGACGGCTCGGTGAACGGGAAGTAGTGCGGCCGCCAGCGGGTCTTCGCGCCCGGCCCGAACATCGCCCGGGCGAAGTGGTCCAGGGTGCCCCGCAGGTGGGCCATCGTGATCCCCTTGTCCACCACCAGGCCCTCGACCTGGTGGAAGACCGGGGCGTGGGTGGCGTCCAACTCGTCGGTGCGGTAGACCCGCCCGGGCACGATCACGTAGATCGGCGGCTGGCGGGTCAGCATCGTGCGCGCCTGCACCGGCGAGGTGTGCGTCCGCAGCACCAGCCCGGACTCCGTCGCGCCGTCGGCGCCGGCCACGTGGAACGTGTCCATCAGGCCGCGCGCCGGATGGTCGGCGGGGATGTTCAACGCGTCGAAGTTGGTCCACTCCAACTCGACCTCGGGCCCCTCGGCCACCTCGTAGCCCATCCCGACGAACAGGTCGCTGATCTGTTCCATCAGCGTGCTGACCGGGTGCCGGGCACCGGGCGGACGCCGGTCGAACGGCAGGGTGACGTCCACCCGCTCCTCGACCAGCACGCGCTCGGCCTGCTCGCGTTCCAGGATCTCGGCGCGGGCGGCGTACGCGGCGTCGATGGCCCGCCGGGCCTCGTTGACCCGCTTACCGGCGTCGGACTTCGCGGCCGGCGGCAACGCGCCGATCTCCCGGCGCGCGAGGGACACCGGCGAGCGGTCGCCGAGGTGCGCGGGACGCAGCGCGGTCAGCGCGTCCGGGTCGGCGGCACCGGCGAACGCCTTCTCGGCGTCGGCGACGGCATCGGCCAGGGCGGCCGGGTCGAGCAGGGCGACCTGCTTCGGGTCGTACGGATCGTTGCGGTAGCTCATGGCGAACGGGCACTCCCTCACGGCGGCGCCGGCCCTCGCGGGCGGCTAGGCGAGTCTACGGACGCGCGGCTGTGCCGCAGCCCGCCGGTGGGAGTAGTGCGGAAAGCGAGTCAGGCCCGCCGCCCGCCGACACCGGCGGGCTGGCTAAACGAACGCCGTGGCGCGTTCATGGGCGGACGCTCTCCCCTGCTGTCTAACCCGAGTGTGCTGTCTGTCCCGCGTGACCGGTGACCGGCCGACGCTGTGCTCTCGCTGAAGCGTACAGGCAGACGGCCGCCGCCGCAGCCAGGTTCAGGCTCTCCGCGCGCCCGTGCAGGGGCACCCGGACCCGGGCGTCGGCCGCGGCGGTCAGCTCCTCGGACAGGCCGTGCGCCTCGGAACCGAACAGCCACGCCGTGGGCGCGGCCAGGCGGCCGGCGTCGGCCAGGTCGTCCAGGTCGTCGTCGCCGTACCCGGTGGTCGCGAGGATCGACAGCCCCGCGCCGCGGAG
The DNA here is from genome assembly GCF_003626595.1 of Micromonospora endolithica. GTDB lineage: Bacteria > Actinomycetota > Actinomycetes > Mycobacteriales > Micromonosporaceae > Micromonospora > Micromonospora endolithica. The sequence goes on from NZ_RBAK01000014.1 coordinate 45,554, forward strand.
CGCTCCGACCGCGTGGAGCGGGTCGCGGGCGCGGACCACGTCGAGGTGGAAGAGGCTGCCGGCGGAGGCCCGCACGGCCTTGCCGTTGTACGGGTCGACGGCGTCGCCGGCGAACACCACCAGCTGCGCGCCGGCCGCGTCGGCGGTACGCAGCACCGTACCGGCGTTACCCGGATCGCGGATGTCGGCCAGCACCGCCACCAGCCGGGGCGTGCCGGACAGCGCCCGGTCCAGCGGCACGTCGAGGTGCCGGCACACGGCCACCAGACCCTGCGGGGCGACGGTCTCGGCGAGGGCGGCGAGCGCCTCGTCGGTCACCTCGGAGACCGGCAGGTCGGCGTCGGTCGCCCGGGCCGCCAGGTCGGCGTGCCGGTCCAGCGCGGCGGGCGTACCGAACAGCTCGGTGACCACCCCCGGGCGGGCCAGGGCCTCGCGGACCGCCTGCGGCCCCTCGGCCAGGAAGAGGCCGGTCGCCTCGCGGTCCCGGCGGCGCTGCAACCGGCGCGCGGCGACCACCCGGGGCGTACGCGGTGTGAAGGGCATGGGTTCCTCAGACGTGGGCGAGGCGCCCCTCGCAGGTGACGGGGGGCGCCTCGCGGGCGGTGCTCAGGGGATTCAGGCGGCCTGGGCCGCCGCGCCACCGGTGCCCTCGGCCGCGACCGCGGCCCGGGCCAGCTCGACGATCGCCGCGAAGGCGGCGGCGTCGTTGACGGCCATGTCCGCCAGGATCTTGCGATCGACCTCGATGCCGGCCAGGCGCAGGCCCTGGATCAGCCGGTTGTAGGTCAGCCCGTTGGCCCGGGCACCCGCGTTGATCCGCTGGATCCACAGCTGCCGGAAGTCGCCCTTGCGGTCGCGACGGTCCCGGTACGAGTACTGCATCGAGTGCAGCACCTGCTCCTTGGCCTTGCGGTAGAGGCGGGAGCGCTGGCCGCGGTAACCGCTCGCGGTCTCCAGCAGGGTACGGCGCTTCTTCTGGGCGTTCACAGCCCGCTTGACGCGTGCCATCTCAACTCCTTCTAGGTCGGGTGGCGCGCGTCAGCGGCCGAGCAGCTTCTTGATGCGCTTGACGTCGGCCTTGGCCAGCTCGACGGTGCCGGTCAGGCGGCGCGTCCGGGTGGAGGCCTTCTTCTCCAGGTTGTGGCGAAGGCCGGCCTGCTGGGCGACGATCTTGCCCTTGCCGGTCACCTTGACCCGCTTGGCCATCCCGGTGTGGCTCTTCATCTTCGGCATGTGGAACGTTTCTCCCCTGTTACTGACCGCTGGTGTCGGCGGTCGTGCCGGTCTCACCGGCTGCTGCGGTCTCGCCGGCCGCCGGGGTCTCGCCAGCTTCCGGAGCGGCGGACTCGTCCGCTGCCCGGTCCCGGGGACCACCACGGGACGCCGTCGCGGCGACCGCGGAGGCCTTGACGGCCCGGTGCGGAGCGAGAACCATGATCATGTTTCGACCGTCCTGCTTCGGAGCGGCCTCGACGTATCCCAGGTCCGTGATCTCGGACTCGAGCCGACGCAGGAGCCGGTAACCCAGCTCCGGGCGGCTCTGCTCGCGACCACGGAACATGATCGTCACCTTGACCTTGTCGCCCGCCTTGAGGAACCGCACCACGTGACCCTTCTTGGTCTCGTAGTCGTGCGGGTCGATCTTCGGCCGGAGCTTCATTTCCTTGATGACGGTCTGCTGCTGGTTACGCCGCGCTTCGCGCGCCTTGAGTGCGCTCTCGTACTTGAACTTGCCGAAGTCCATGAGCTTGCACACCGGCGGGCGCGCCATCGGCGCAACCTCGACCAGGTCCAGGTCGACGTCCGCGGCCAGCTGCAGGGCGCGCTCCAGCGGGACGATGCCCACCTGCTCACCCTCAGGGCCGACCAGTCGGACCTCACGTGCCCGGATCTGCTCGTTCACGCGTGGTTCGACGCTGATGGGGCCTCCTCGAGTCGAGTCTGCTGCGTGGCCGACCCCGCGGCTCCCGGGTGGGAACCGACCCGGAAAGCAGAGGGCCCCGGCGCATGCCAGGGCCCGCTCGACCGGTCGGCACGATCACAGGATCGCGCATCCGGGACCGGGACGTGCCCGGAACCGGTGACCGGACCCGGCCGCCGTGGTGGCGAACTCGGGTGGGAGCGGGAGCTCCTCTTTCATGGCTGACGGTCACGCACGGATTTCTCGCACGCGGAGACAGCCTGGTCGACTCGGTAACACTACACCCTCGGCCGCCGCCGCCCCACACCGGGCCCGGCGGGCGACTCCCGGACGGTCAGCGGCCGGTGGCACCCTCGGCGAGGCGGGCCTGGTGCGCCTGGTGCAGCCGGCGCAGCGCCCGGACCCCGTCGACCGCCAGCTCCTTGTCGGCGGCCTGCAACGCCATCATCGGCAGCAGGTCGTCGTCGTGCAGCTCCAGGCTGGCCCAGGGGGCGCCCCGGTCGAACCGGACACCGCGGACGACCTCCCAGGGCAGCTCGTACGACCCCACGAGATTGCGTACCCGGACACCGCGCGCGTCCGCCTCGACCCGGGGGCGGGTGAACAGCAGGAAGCCCAACGCACCGAACACGCCGAGGCCGATCATGGCGAACTGGTCGCCGCGCTGGAAGGTGCCGTAGCCGTCACCGGTGGGGCCGCTCAGCGAGGTGGCCAGCAGGCTGAACACCACCACCAACGCGATGGCGGAGCCCCAGCACACCACCCGGATCCGGCGGGGACGGAGGCGGACCGACTCGGTTTCACTCACCCCACCAGTCTGCCATCCCGGCCGGCGGTTCAAAGCCGGCAGGCGTGGATGTTGGTGACCAGGATGGCCCGCGCTCCCAGGTCGTACAGCTCGTCCATGATCCGGTGCACGTCGTCGTTGCGCACCATCGCCTGCACGGCCACCCAGCCCTCGCGGTGCAGCGGGGAGACCGTGGGCGACTCGATGCCGGGGGTCAACGAGCTGGCCCGGTCCAGCAGGCCGGCCGGTACGTCGTAGGCGAGCATCACGTACCGGCGGGCCACCAGCACCCCGTGCAGCCGGCGCAGCAACTGCGCGGCCTGCGGGTGGGCCGGCGCCCCGGTGCGCGCGACCAGCACGGCCGACGACCGCAGCAGCGGCTCCCCGAAGACCACCAGGCCGGCCTGGCGCAGCGTGGTGCCGGTCTCCACCACGTCGGCGACGACGTCGGCGACGCCGAGCCGGATGGCGTTCTCCACCGCCCCGTCCAGCCGGATCACGTCGGCCTTGACGTCGAGCTGGGCGAGGTGCCGCTCGACCAGCCCCGGGTACGCGGTGGCGATCCGGTGCCCACCCAGCTCCCGTACGTCGTCGACGTCCTCCGGGCGGGCGGCGAAGCGGAAGGTGGCCCGGCCGAAGTCGAGGTCGACCACCTCCTCGGCCGGCGCACCGGAGTCGATCAGCAGGTCCCGGCCGGTGATGCCGACGTCCAGGTCGCCGGAGCCGACATAGGTGGCGATGTCCTTCGGGCGGAGGTAGAAGAACTCGATGTCGTTGGCCTCGTCCGGGCAGACCAGGTCCTTCGGGTCGCTGCGCTGGCGGTAGCCCGCCTCGCGCAGCATCTGGGCGGCCTTCTCGGCCAGGGCGCCCTTGTTGGGTACGGCGACACGCAGCATGACGGAGTGCTCCTTCGATCGAGAGAGATCAACGAGTGGGCGCACTCAGAGATGTCGGTAGACGTCCCTCAGCTCCAGGCCACTGGCGAGCATCAGCACCTGGACCTGGTAGAGCAACTGGGAGATCTCCTCGGCGGTGCGTTCCGGCCCCTCGTGCTCGGCGGCCATCCACGACTCGGCCGCCTCCTCGACGACCTTCTTGCCGACGAAGTGCACCCCCTTCTCCAGGGCCGCGACCGTGCCCGAGCCCGGGGTGCCGGCGGCGGCCTTGGCCTGCAGCTCGGCGAACAACTCCTCGAACGTCTTCACCCGATGATTCTCGCAACCGCCCCCCGGAGTCGGTCAGCCGGCCCGCCCGGACCGCCCGACGGCGGGGGGTCAGCCGCCGAAGCCGACCCGGTGGCCGTTGCCGGCGAGCGTACGGACGGCCAGGGCCGCGTCCAGCGCCGCGACGGTGGCCGACCAGCCCTTGTCCTCGGCGGAACCGGGCAGGCCGGCCCGGTCGCGGGCCTGCTCGATGGTGTCCACGGTGAGCACGCCGTGGGCGACCGGCTTGCCCTCGTCGAGGGCGACCCGGGTGAGGCCGTCGGTGACCGAACGGCAGACGTAGTCGAAGTGGGCGGTCGCCCCGCGTACCACCACGCCGAGGGCGACCACCACGTCGCAGCGGCGGGCCAGCGCCTGGGCCACCACCGGCAGCTCCACCGAGCCGGCCACCCGGGCGACGACCGCCCGCGCGCCGCACGCCTGCGCGGCGGCCACCGCCCGCTCCAGCATGTGGTCGGTCAGGTCGCCGTGCCAGCGGGCCGCGACCACCCCCACCGTCATCCCGGCCGCCTCCACCACGCCCACGCCCGGCTCGCCGAATCCCGCCATCGCCCTAGGCTCCGATCTCGTCGCCGGCGACCGGGCGGCCCATCGGGGCCTCGGTCGCCTCGTCCAACTCGTCCAGCAGGTGCCCCATCCGGTCCCGCTTGGTCCGCAGGTAGCGCACGTTCTCCGGGTGCGGCCGGACCGGCAGCCCCTCCCGGCCGGTGATGGTCAGGCCGTAGCCCTCCAGGCCGGCCCGCTTGGCCGGGTTGTTGGTGAGCAGCCGCATCGACCGGACACCCAGGTCGTAGAGGATCTGGGCGCCGGTGCCGTAGTCCCGCGCGTCGGCCGGCAGGCCCAGGTCCAGGTTCGCGTCCACGGTGTCCCGGCCGAGGTCCTGGAGCTGGTACGCCTGGAGCTTGTGCAGCAGCCCGATGCCCCGACCCTCGTGCCCGCGCACATAGAGCACCACGCCCCGCCCCTCCTGGGCGACCCGCGCCAGGGCGGCGTCGAGCTGCGGGCCGCAGTCGCAGCGCACCGAGCCGAACACGTCCCCGGTGAGGCACTCGGAGTGCACCCGTACCAGCACGTCACGGCCGTCGCCGATGTCGCCGGTGACCAGCGCGACGTGTTCGGCGGAGTCGTGCTCGCTGCGGTAGCCCAGGGCCCGGAACATCCCGTGCTCGGTGGGCATCCGGGCATCCGCGACCAGCTCCACCTGCTTCTCGGTGCGCCGTCGGTGGGCGACCAGGTCGGCGATGGTGATCAGGGTCAGCGCGTGCTCGGCGCAGAACTTCTCCAGGTCCGGCAGCCGCATCATGGTGCCGTCGTCGTTGACCAGCTCGCAGAGCACGCCGGCCGGGCGCAGCCCGGCCAGCCGGGTCAGGTCGACCGCCGCCTCGGTGTGCCCCGGGCGGCGCAGCACGCCACCCTCGCGGGCCCGCAGCGGCACCACGTGGCCGGGGCGGGCCAGGTCGGCCGGACCGGTCCCGGCGTCGGCCAGCAGCCGGATGGTGTGCGCGCGGTCGGCGGCCGAGATGCCGGTGGTGACGCCCTCCCGGGCGTCGACCGTGACGGTGTACGCGGTGCCCCGGCGGTCCTGGTTGGTGTGGTGCATCGGCGGCAGGTCCAGCCGGTCGCACTCGCTCTCGGTGAGCGGTACGCAGACGAAGCCGGAGGTGTGCCGGACCATGAACGCGAGCAGCTCCGGTGTCGCCCGTTCGGCGGCGAAGATGAGGTCGCCCTCGTTCTCCCGGTCCTCGTCGTCGACGACGACGACCGGCCGTCCGGCGGCGATGTCCGCCACCGCCTGCTCGATGCTGGCGAAGGTGGTGGTCATGCGACGGCCTCCGTGTAGGTCGACGGGATCGGGTCGGGCACCGGCCGGGCGACCCGCGAGGTGCGCCACCAGGCGACCAGGCCGGCGACGCAGAGCGCGCCGTAGAACAGGTACATCGCCGCCGACGGGTAGAACCCGCCACGCAGCAGCAGCGGTACGCCGACCGCGTCGACGGCGATCCAGATCAGCCAGAAGTCCACCCAGCCGCGGGCCATCCCGTACGTCGCCAGGAGGCTGCCGGTGAGGATCCAGGCGTCCGGCAGCGGCCCCCACGAGCCGAGCGCGGCCAGCACCGGGTACCCGACCGCGGTGCCGAGCACGGCGGCCAGCAGCAGGCCGATCCGCTCCCGCCCGGTGGCCCAGCGCGGGGTGACCGCGGCGCCGTCGGCCCCCAGCCCGAGCCGCCGGGTACGCGACCACCGCCACCAGCCGTAGACGCTGACGGCGAAGAAGAAGACCTGCCGCCCGGCCTGCCCGTACAGGTCGTGCGCCTGCGGGGTGGCGAAGACGCCGCCGAGGAAGACGGTGAACAGCAGCGCGTTGCCGATCATGCCGACCGGCCAGGCCCAGACGACCCGGCGCAGGCCGAGCAGCGCCGAGGCCAGCCCGAAGCCGTTGCCGACGATCTCCCGGACCAGCACCGGTGAGCCGGCGATCTCCACCTGGGCGGTCAGCAGCCAGCCGAGCGGATCCATCAGGCCACCTCCCCGCCGTCGGCGACGCGGGGACCGAGGAGCCGCTCGACGTACTTGGCAAGGACGTCGACCTCCAGGTTGACCGGGTCACCGACGCGCCGTTCGCCAAGGGTGGTGAGCTTCAGCGTGGTCGGGATCAGCCCGACGGCGAACCAGTCCGGCCCGACCCCGGCCACCGTCAGCGACACCCCGTCGACGGTGATCGAGCCCTTCTCCACCACGTAACGGGCCAGGTCGGCGGGGAGTGAGAAGCGCACCGTCTCCCACTGCGCGGCCGGTTCCCGGGCGGTGACCGTGCCGACGCCGTCCACGTGGCCCTGCACCAGGTGCCCGCCCAGCCGGCTGCCCAGGGCGGCGGCCCGCTCCAGGTTGACCGGGTCACCCGGGCGCAGCCCGCCGAGGGCGGAGCGGCGCAGCGTCTCGCCCATCACGTCGGCGGTGAAGACGCCGTCGGTGGCATCGACCACCGTCAGGCAGACTCCGTTGACCGCGATCGAGTCCCCGTGCCGGGCGTCGGAGGTGACCAGCGGGCCGCGGACGGCGACCAGCGCCGAGTCCCCCGCCGTCTCGGTGACGCCGACGACCTCGCCCAGTTCCTCGACGATGCCGGTGAACATGTCAGGCCTCCCTCTTCCGGGGCAACGCGGTGATCCGCAGGTCGGGACCGACCTGGGTAACGTCGACGACGTCCACGTCGATAGCCTCGGCGATGGTCGTCACACCCGCGTCGACCAGAGCGGTGGGGCCGGCGCCGAGCAGGCGCGGCGCGACGTAGGCGACGATCTTGTCGACCAGGCCGGCGGCGAGGAACGCGCCGGCCAGGTGCGGCCCGCCCTCCAGCAGCACCGCGCGGATCCCGCGCCCGTGCAGCGCGGCCAGCAGCGCCGGCAGGTCCACCCGGCCGTCCGGGCCGGCGCCGACCTCGGCGGCGGTGGCGATCCACGTCCGCGCGGCGCCGTCGCGGACCCGGGCGTCGGCGGGGGTACGCCCGGCCGAGTCGACCACCACCCGCAGCGGCTGCCGGATGGCCAGCGAGCCGTCCCGCAGGTTCCGGGAGGTCAGTCGGGGGTCGTCGGCGAGCACGGTGCCCACCCCGGCGACCACCGCGTCGACGGTGCCGCGCAGCGCGTGCACGTCCATCCGGGCCGCCTCGGAGGTGATCCACATGCTGGTGCCGTCCGCCGCCGCGGACCGGCCGTCCAGCGTCGCGGCGTACTTCCAGATGACGTACGGCCAGCCCCGGCGCATCGAGGTCAGCCAGGCGACGTTGCCGGCCTCCGCCTCGGCCCGGCGTACGCCCAGGTCGACCTGGAGCCCGGCGGCGCGCAACGTGGCGGCGCCGCCGGCGGCGACCGGGTTGGGGTCGGGCACCGCGATGACCACGCGGGCGACGCCGGCCTGGACCAGCGCGAGGCTGCAGGGACCGGTGCGACCGGTGTGGTCGCAGGGCTCCAGGGTGACCACCGCGGTGCCCCCGCGGGCCCGCTCGCCGGCCTGGGCCAGCGCGACGATCTCGGCGTGCGGCCCGCCGGCGTAGGCGTGGAAGCCCTCGCCGACCACGTGGCCGTCGGCGTCGAGGAGCACGCAGCCGACGACCGGGTTGGGGCTGGTCGTGCCGAGGCCACGGGCGGCCAGCTCGACCGCGCGGCGCATCGCCTCGTCGACGGAGACCCCGGCCATGCCCCTGTCCTCTCGCTCGCGGTCGGCGCGCGGGCGGCGACGGGAGCGGCGGCACGGGCCGCGGGCGTGCGGCGGCGGAGGGTCCCGGGTACGGCGCAGCCGACCCGGGGGTGGTCACGGCACGCCGAACCTCGGCGGCCGGGCACACCCGTCCGTCCCGCGCGCTGTCTCCCATCCGGACTGTCTGGGAGCGGGCGTGCCCGCACCCAACCGTCGGCCCCGGATTCTCACCAGGTCCACCGTGCGGCACGAGGCCGACCGGGTCGCGGGCTTACCACGGTCGGACCGTGGATCACCGCCGGTTCGGAATTTCACCGAGTCCCGCCAGCGCGTGGTGGGTACCTCGAAGTCTTGCACGCCCGGCGGGGACTGTCGCCCTTCGGGCGAGCTACTTCACATGGCGGTGGTGCGGGTCACTCACGCTCCGGCGACGGTCCACCGCCACGTACGACCCCGGCTGGCTCTTGGCCACCGTCTTCATCTCCGAGGCGAGGGTCATCGCCGCCAGCGGGTTGGTGAGGCGTTTGCCGGCGTCGGAGACGGAGACGCCGATCGAGAGGGTGACCAGGTGGGCGCGGCGGATGTTGCCCCGCCGGTCGGGCAGCTCGACGAAGCCCCGCTCCCGGTCGACCGGGTCGTACAGCGCGTCGGCGGCCTTCTCGAAGTCGGCGGAGACCTTCGCGGTGATCGGCAGCACCTGGGCCGGCGCGCAGACGAAGACGAAGTCGTCGCCGCCGACGTGGCCGAGGAAGGCCGGCGGGAGGCCGACCGCGACCACCGCCCGGTGCAGGCAACGCGCCAGCGCGGTGATGAAGTCGTCGCCTCGGGAGAAGCCGTAACGGTCGTTGACGCTCTTGAACCGGTCGATGTCGATGTAGCCGACCGCGTAGTCGACCCCGCCGCGGATCCGGTCGGCGATCTCCCGGCGGATCCGGCTGTTGCCGGGCAGGCCGGTCAGCGGCGAGACCTCCCGGAACTCCTTGTTGCGCCGCAGCGTCGAGCTGACCCGGGCCACCAGCTCCGCGGTGTCGAACGGCTTGACCAGGTAGTCGTCGGCGCCCGCGCTGAGCCCGTGCACCTTGTCGACGGTCAGCCCCTTGGCGGTCAGCATGATCACCGGCAGGGCGGCGGTCATCGGGTCGGCGCGCAGCCGGCGGGTCAGCTCCAGGCCGTCGATGCGGGGCATCATCAGGTCGACCACGGCCAGGTCCGGGCGTTGCCGCTCGATCAGCTCCAGCGCCTCCTGGCCGTCGCCGGCATGGATCACGTCGAAACCGTGCAACCGCAGGTTGAACTCCACGAAACGGGCGATGTCCTCGTCGTCGTCGACGACGAGGATCAGGTCCCTGCGGTCGTCGGCCGAGTCCATGTCAGGCCCCGGCCACCGCGCGTTCCGCGAGGGCGCGCAGCCGGCGGACCGCCTCCGCCGGGTCGTCGGCGCCGTAGACCGCGGTGCCGGCCACGAAGGCGTCCGCGCCGGCCGCCGCGGCCTGCTCGATGGTGTCCGCGGCGATCCCGCCGTCGACCTCGATACGCAGCTCCAGGTGGCCGGCGTCGACGTGCCGCCGGGCCGCGCGGACCTTGTCCAGCAACTGCGGGAGGAACCGCTGACCGCCGAAGCCGGCCTTGATCGTCATGATCAGCAGCGTGTCGAAGCTCGGCAGCAGCTCCAGGTACGGCTCGATCGGCGTGTCGCGGTCGATCGCCAGTCCCGCCTTGGCCCCGGCCGAGCGCAGGTCCTTGGCCAGCGCCACCGGGTCGTCGCACGCCTCGGCGTGGAAGGTGACGTTGTACGCCCCCGCGTCGGCGTACCCGGGTGCCCACCGACGCGGATCGGTGATCATGAGGTGCACGTCGAAGGGCAGCTCGGTGGCGGCCCGTAGGCTCTGCACCACGGGCAGCCCGATGGTCAGGTTCGGTACGAAGTGGTTGTCCATCACGTCGACGTGCAACCAGTCCGCGGCGTTCTCGACGGCACGGACCTCTCGGGCGAGGTGGGCGAAATCGGCGGCCAGAATGCTCGGCGCGACGATCGGCGGCGGTACGGTCACGGGGCCAGTGTACGAACGCGGCCACCCGCCGCCAGCGGCGCGGCACCAACCGGGACACCAAGTGACCCAGCAGTGACCAGTGGTGCAGAATAAGCCGGCCCGGACCGGTGAAACCGGACGAACAGCCATCGGTAACTGGCCGGACGACGTAAACCCGGCAACACTCCATCAGGGACGGTGACGTGGGCCGTACGACGCCGGCGGGCGGCACCGCGGCGGCGGGCGGACCGGCCGTCAGCTCCCGGGAAGGGCGGATGATGCGACGGTTGCGAGGGCGTGTGACGGCGGTGTTGGCGCTGGCCGTCGCGGGCGCGGCCCTGCTGCCCGGCTGCGTACGGCCGGGCGGCTCGGACGGCGACCTCACCGACGACTGGCCGGTGCTGTCCGCGCCGCTGCCGTTCACCCCGGTCTCCGGGGTCTGCATGCCCCGGATCACCGCGATCGTCCAGGCAAGCACCTACGAGACGGTGGACTGCGCCCGCAACCACGTGGCCGAGGCCGTCCACGTGGGCACCTTCACCGACGCCGTGGCCCGGCGGCCCGAGCGGCCGGAACCGGGGTCGGCGGCGCTGCGCACCGCCCGGTCCGAGTGCGACCAGCGGGCCCGCGAGGTCCTCGGCGGCGACTGGCACTCCGCCCGACTCAGCCTGAACGTCGTCCTGCCCTCGGTGCCCGCCTGGCGGGGCGGCGCACGCTGGTTCCGGTGCGACCTGAGCGAGACCGGCAGCATCGACAACACCCGACCGGTCAACCGCACCGGCAGCCTGCGCGGCGCGATGATCGGCGACTCCGCGCTGGTGCACAGCTGCTTCGACCCGAAACTCATCGGGGACAACCTGAACTACATGGCCCCGGTGCTGTGCACCGAGCCGCACCGCGCCGAGTTCGTCGGCGTCTACGAGGAACGGGACATGACCTGGGCGGAGTTCGTCAAGGCCGACCAGCAGGCGCACAAGCGGTGCATGGCGCTGATCGCCGCCTTCGCCGACGTGCCCAACAACAGCGACCTGCCGTACCGGACCGGATCCATCTTCTACCCGCCGTCGCCACGCGAGTGGGAGGAGGGCGACCGCGGCGTGCGCTGTTTCCTGTGGAGCGACGACCGCAAGCTGACCCGGTCGATGAAGGGTGTCGGCCCGAAGGGACTACCCGTCATCTGAGCACCGGTGCCGTATGCTCCCGCACCGTGGCGGGTGCCCGGCGAGGCTCGGCACCGACCACGGGAACGAGGGAGGTCGACGGGGATGCGACGGTGGCTCATCGGGGTCGTGCTGGGGGCCGCGACGGCGCTGGCGCTGGGCGGCTGCGGCGACCCGCCCGCCGGCACCGACGGTGACCTCACCGACGACTGGACCACGATCGCCGCACCGGCGGCGTTCACCCCCGAGGCGGGGACCTGCCACTCGCAGGTCCAGGACGTCGGCTACCTCAGCTCGTACGGGCCGATCGGCTGCGACGTCCCGCACCGGGTGGAGACCCTGCACGTGGGCACCCTGACCGGCGCCGCCGCGCAGACCGACAAGCCCCCGGCGCCCGGCTCCGCCGGTACCCGCACCGCGTACGCCGCCTGCCACCGCGAGGTGAACAAGGCACTGGGCGCGGACTGGCGTACCGGCCGGGTGGGCGTCACGGTGGTGTACCCGTCGCCGGCGGCGTGGACCGGCGGGTCCCGCTGGTTCCGCTGCGACGCCACCGAGGTGCGCGGGGTGGACGACCCGAGCGTGGTGCTGCGCACCGGCAGCCTGAAGGGTGCCCTGACCGGGGCGGCGCCGCTGCGGCACGGGTGCTACGACCCGGTCATGAAGGGCGACGCGGTCACCGAGATGAAGGCGGTCGCCTGCACGTCCCGGCACCGGGCCGAGTTCGTCGGCGTCTGGGTCGCCCCGGACACCAGCTACGCGGCCTTCGACCGGGCCGAGGCGAAGGCCCACCGGGCCTGCCTGTCGCTGGTCGCGAGCTACACGAAGGTGCCCCGGAGCGACGTCCAGTTCCGCATCGGGTCGATCTACTTCCAGCCGTACGAGCAGGACTGGCGCAACGGCGACCGCGGCGTGCAGTGTTTCCTGTGGGCCGACGACCGCACCCTGACCCGCTCGGTCAAGAACGCCGGCACGAAGGCACTCCCCCGCTCCTGACCCCCGAACCCCGGCCACCCGCCCCCGCCGCGGACGGGTGGCCGAGGAGGTGGGGTCAGGTGCGGCGGAGGACGGCCAGGAACATCGCGTCGGTGCCGTGGCGGTGCGGCCAGAGCTGCACCGTCGGGCCGTCGCCGAGCCCGGGCATGCCGGCGGGCAGCAGCGGGCGGGCGTCGACGAAGTCCACCGGCACACCCGAGCGGCGGGCCGACTCGGTCACCGTCACGTGCGTCTCCACCGTGTGCGGCGAGCAGGTCACGTAGGCCACCAGCCCGCCGGGCCGGACCGCCTTCAGCGCCGCGGCGAGCAGTTCCCGCTGCAACCGGGTCAGCGGCGGCAGGTCCGACGGCTGACGCCGCCAGCGGGACTCCGGCCGCCGGCGCAGCGAACCCAGCCCGGTGCACGGCGCGTCGACCAGTACCCGGTCGAAGTACCCCTCGGGCAGCTTCTCCCCGGCGCCGACGGTGCGACCGTCGGTGTGCACGACGGTGACCGGCAGGCCCCGGGTGGCCTGGCTGACCAGCCGGGCACGGTGCTCGGACACCTCGACGGCGGTCAACCGCGCCCCGCGCTGCGCCGCCAGTGCGCCGAGCAGGCCCGCCTTGCCGCCGGGACCGGCGCACAGGTCCAGCCAGCGGCCGTCCGGCCCGTCCAGCGGGGCGGCCGCGAGCGCGTCGGCGACCAGCTGCGACCCCTCGTCCTGCACGTGCGCCCGGCCCTCGGCCAGCGCCGCCAGGTCGCCGGGCGCTCCGCCGCCGAGATAGACCGCGTACGGGGAGAAGGCGCCGGGCACGCCGCCGACCTCGTCGGCCAGCTCCACCGGGTCGGCCAGGCCGGGCCGGGCGCACAGGTGCACCGGCGGGCGCTCGTTGTCCTCGATGAGCAGCCGGGTGGTCTCCCCCAGGTCGCCGCCGAGCGCCTCGCTGAACGCCCGCACGATCCACTGCGGGTGGCTGTAGGCCACGGCCAGGTGGCCGATCGGGTCGGTCTCGACCGGCGGGGCCAGCTTCGCCACCCACGCGTCGGCGTCCCGGCCGGCCACCTCGCGCAGCACCGCGTTGGCGAACCCGGTCGCGCCCGGACCGACCGACCGCACCAGGTCGACCGTGGAGGAGACCGCAGCGTGCGCCGGCACCCGGGTGTGCAGCAGTTGGTACGCCCCGATCCGCAGCGCGTCGCGCACCGGCGGGTCGATGCGTTGCACGTCCCGGCCGGCCGCGTCGGACAGGATCGCGTCCAGCGTGCCGAGGTGCCGCAGGGTGCCGTAGGTCAGCTCGGTGGCGAACGCGGCGTCCCGGCCGAACAGCCCGAGATCGCGCAGGATCGCGGGCAGCACCAGGTTGGCGTACGCGTCGTCGCGGTGCACCGCCGCGACCGCCTCGTACGCGGCGTGCCGGGGCAGGTCCACCGCCGGTCGTGGCGGTCGGCCACCCCGCCGGTCGGTGCCGCCGCGCGGGCCGCGGTCGTCGCCGCGCGCGGGCCGCCCGCCCCGGTCGGCGTACGGCCGGTCCGGGCGCTCGCCGGAGGGCCGGCGCGGCCCCGTGCCCTGGTCGGACCGCGGCTCGGAGCGCGCGGGCCGGTCGGTCGGCCCGGTCACGCTGAACCGCCCTTCGTTCGCGACTGCGGGGCTCGCAACACCGGCTCACTCCTCGCGCTCACGCTGAAACGCCCTTCGTTCGCGACTGCGGGGCTCGCAACACCGGCTCACTCCTCGCGCTCACGCGAGCACCTCGCCGGCGGTGACCCGGGCGCCCCGCGCCCAGTCGGTGGCGGGCATGGCCCGCTTGCCGGCGGCCCGGACCTCGCCCAGGCGCACCGGGGTGGTGGCCGTGCCGGCCAGCACCCGGGACTTCTCCACCAGTAGCTCGCCGGGTTTCAGCTCCGGGCCGTCCGGCTCCGGGGTGACCGGACCGAGTTTGACCCGCTCGTCGCGGAACGTGGTCCACGGGCCGGGCGCCGGGGTGCAGGCGCGGATCCGCCGGTCGACCGCGAAGGCGGGGTCGGTCCACCGGACCCGGGCGTCGTCGACGGTCAGCTTCGGCGCCAGGGACACCCCGTCGGCCGGCTGCGGTTCGGCCCGGGTGGTGCCGGCGTCGAGCGCGTCCAGGACGGCGACCAGCAGGCCGGCGCCCGAGTCGGCCAACCGCTCCAGCAGGTCGCCGGAGGTGTCACCGGGGCGGATCTCGTCGGTCAGGGTGCCGAAGACCGGCCCGGTGTCGAGGCCCTCCTCCAGCTGGAAGACGCTGGCGCCGGTGACCTCGTCGCCGTGCAGCACCGCGTGCTGCACCGGGGCCGCGCCCCGCCAGGCCGGCAGCAGCGAGAAGTGCAGGTTGATCCACCCGTGCCGGGGGATCTCCAGCGCGGCCGGCGGCACCAGCGCGCCGTACGCGACCACCGGCACGCAGTCCGGCGCCAGCTCGCGCAGGCGGTCCAGGAACTCCGGCTCCCGGGGGCGGGCCGGGGTGAGCACCTCGACCCCGTGCTCGTCGGCCCACGCGCCGACCGGGGAGCGGGACAGGCCACGGCCCCGGCCGGCCGGGGCGTCGGGGCGGGTCACCACGGCGACCAGCTCGTGCCCGGACGCGGCGACGGCGGCCAGGGCGGGTACGGCGACGGCCGGGGTGCCGGCGAAGATCACACGCACCGGCTCACCGACCCAGACCGAAAGGGCTGCCGGCGGCGTGCGGGTTCAGCTTGACCGTGGGCGGGGCGGCGGCGTCGTACCACTCCGCCTGGCGGATCGCCTTCATCGCCTCCTTGCGGCCGGCCGGGTCCAGCCGGTCGACGAACAGCACCCCGTCGAGGTGGTCGGTCTCGTGCTGCACGCAGCGCGCCATCAGGCCGGTGCCGACGATCTGCACCGGGTCGCCGTAGCCGTTGAAGCCCTTGGCGATCACGTTCTGCCGGCGCTTGGTGTCGAAGTAGAGCCCCGGGATGGACAGGCACCCCTCGGGGCCGTCCTGCTCCTCGGCGTCCGGGAACTCCAGCACCGGGTTGACCAGGTGGCCCAGCACGTCGTCGACGTCGAAGGTGAACACCCGCAGACCCACTCCGAGCTGCGGCGCGGCGAGACCGGCGCCGTTCTGCTCGCGCATCGTGTCGGTGAGGTCGGCGACGAGCCGGCGCAGCTCGGCGTCGAAGTCGACCACCGGATCGGCCGGCGTGCGCAGCACCGGATCCCCGAACAGACGGATGGGCTGGACGGTCACTCGGGGTGGCTCCTTCGTGGGCTGGACGGGCTGGCCGTACCAGTCTACGGAGTGGCCGGGGCCGCCCCGGCCGGCGTACCGCGATGCGGGGCCGCCGCGCGCGTGTCGATGGTCACCGGGAGGGTGTCGTAGCCGCGCAGCGTCAGCCGGGTCCGGCGCCGGGGCCGGCCGGCCGGGGCCAGGCCGGGCAGCCGGCGCAGCAGCAGCGGGAAGGCCACCTGCGCCTCCAGCCGGGCCAGCGCGGCGCCGAGGCAGTAGTGGGGTCCGGCGCCGAAGGACAGCGGGTTGAGCTGCGCGCGCCATGGGTCGAAACGTTCCGGCTCCGGGTAGCGGCGGGGATCCCGGTTGGCCGCGCCGAGCAGCACCAGGGCCCACGCTCCGGCGGGGACGTCGACGTCGCCGTGCCGGGTGTCCACGCCGCTGACCCGGGTGGTGAGCTGCACCGGGGAGTCGAAGCGGAGCAGCTCGTCGACGTACGCCGGAGCGAGGTCGGGGTGGTCGCGCAGCGCGCCGGCCTCGCGGGGGTGCTCCAGCAGCACGGCGAGGCCGTTGCCGAGCAGGTTGGTGGTCGTCTCGAAGCCGGCGACCAGCAGCACCACCAGGTTGGCCAGCAGCTCGTCCCCGGAGAGCCGTTCGTCGCCGGCGTCGTGCACCCGCACCAGGGCGCTGGTCAGGTCGTCGGCCGGCGTGTGCCGGCGGGCGGCCACCAGGTCGGTGAAGTAGTCCCGCAGCTCGGTGGCGCCGGAGTCGGCGACGGCCAGTTCGTCGGCGGTGATCTCCGGCTCCAGCACGCCGGTCAGGTCGGCGGCCCAGCGGCGGAACAGCGGCCGGTCGGCCGCCGGTACGCCGAGCAGCGCGCAGATCACGCCCACCGGCAGCGGGTACGCGAAGTCGGCCATGAAGTCGACCGGCTCGCCCCCCTCGGCGCGGGCGACCATCGTGTCGACCAGGTCGTCGGCCTGCGCCGTCACCACGTCCCGCATGGCGCCGATCCGGCGCGGGGTGAACGCCCCGGCGGCGAGCCGGCGCATCCGGCTGTGGTCGGGCGGGTTGGTGCGCAGCATCGACCGGGAGATCGAGGTGACCGCCGGGCTGTTCCGCCAGCCGGGCAGGAACCGGTCGCGCAGGACGTCGTCCATCACCCCGAAGCCGGGGTCGCGCAGGATGGCGTCGGCCTCGTCGTGGCCGGTGACCACGTAGAAGACCGGCCCGGCCTGGACCACCGGTCCGTGCGCGCGCAGCCGCTCGTACGTCGGGTAGGGGTCGGCCCGTCCTTCGGGCGACATCAGCAGGGCGAGTGCCTCGGCGGCGTCCATGGCGGGCCTCCCGCGTCGATCGGGCCGGAGGGCTCCATCATGCGCGTGGCGGGCACCTGGCGCGACCCCGGTTCCGGGCGGCTCAGGCGACGGTGCCCGGCTCGCCGGCCAGCACCGCGTCCCCGGCGGCGAGCAGGGCGTGCTCGGGCAGCGGCAGGGTGATCGAGTGCGCGGCCTCCCAGTCGTGGATGAGACCGGGACGGGCCTGGGCGGCGAAGTAGTCCACCGCGCTCATCCCGCCGACGACCGGCTCGTCCACCTCGGCGACCAGCAGGGCCGGCACCAGGTGGAAGCCGTTCTGCAGCGCCGCGCTGAGCCGGCGGTGGCCGTCCACCACGAAGAAGTACTCGCCGGTGTAGCCGATCCGCAGCGGTTCGAGGGCCCCGTCGCCGCCAGCGGCCACCTCGCCGACGAAGCGGGAGTCCCACAGGTCGCGCAGGCCGGCGACGTCCTCGGTCGGGTACACCCGGGCCGGGTCGAGCAACAGCAGCGGCGGGTTGTCGCGCAGCACGTCCGCGCCCAGCCGTCCCTCGTACGCGTCGACGATGTGCGCGATCACCTCGGCGATGGTGGCGCGGGTGCTGTCGCAGACCAGGTCGTAGTTGCGCAGCCGGGCCTTGTCCACCCCGTACCGGACGATGAACCGGTTGCGCTCGCTGTCGCTGCGTTCCCGGAGCTTGGCCTTCGCCTCCTCCAGGGAGGTGTAGCTCTCCGCCGGCCCGGAGGGACGCAGCAGCGCCCGGCGGGCGGCCTCGCCCGGCTCGGTGATCATGTGCACCTTGAGCGCGTCGGTGAAGAAGTGCCAGGCCAGTCGGGAGTCCATGACCAGCGACTCGCCGGACGCGGCGATGTCCCGCTGGAGCTGGTCGACGTACCCGTCGACGGCCTGGTCCAGCTCGGCGTGCAGGTTGAGCTGGAGGGCGGTCATCTGCCGCTCCTGCGCCATCTGGCGGTAGAGGTCGCCGACGCTGACCCGGCGCAGGCCCAGCCGTTCGGCGATCTCCACGGAGACGGTGCTCTTGCCGCTGCCGAGGTCGCCGTTGAAGACGATCGATTTACGGTCGGTCACGACTGGTACACCCCTGATCACCGGCTGATTGACTTCGTCGACGTCGCGCCGTCACCGCCACGATCACGCCGTGAGCGGCGGCTGTCGTGCGCCCGGGCATGACGGGCGATGCTACCACTGCTGCGGTGGGGCTCTTCCGCACACGGGGTGCGACGATCACGCACCGCGACACCCGTACCACGGAGGAACCGCCGGACCGGACGGCGACCCGTCCGCTTCGGGCCGTGCCGTCCGGTGTCTGTCCTACCCTGGCGGCGACCTCTCGAACCGGGAGGGGCCGATGCGAACCGGTGACACGCCCGCCGGAGGGAGATCCACCATGCCGAGCGACGACGAGAACGAGATCCGCGCGCTGATCGAACGGTGGGCCGCGGCGGTGCACGCCGGCGACCTGCCCGGTGTCCTCGCCGACCACGCCGAGGACATCGTCATGTTCGACGTGCCACCGCCGGACCGGGGGGTACGGGGCCTCGACGCGTACCGGGAGACCTGGCCGCCGTTCTTCCGGTGGCAGGCCGGCGGTAGCTCGTTCGACATCGACGAGCTGTCGGTCACCGTCGGCGGTGACGTCGCCTTCGCGTACGCCCTGCTGCGCTGTGGCACACCGGAGGACCTGCGGGCCGACCCGGAGCGGCGGCTGCGACTGACCCTGGGGCTGCGCCGGGACTCCCGCCGGTGGGTGGTGACCCACGAGCACCACTCGTTCCCGCTGTCCGGCGCCGACCCCGGATAGGCGCGCCGGTGACCCGCGGGCCCGTCAGAACAGGGTCAGCGGGTCCACCTGGAGGCGGACCGGGTCGGCGGCCTTGCGGGCGGTGCGTACCCCGGCGGCCGAGTGCAGGGCCCCGGCCAGCGCGGCGGCCCGCGCCCGGGGCACCCGCACGAGCATCCGCTCCCGGTCCCCGTCGGCCGGCACCGGTCCGAGCAGCTCGGCCTCCGCCGGCAGCCGCGCCTCGGCCAGCAGGTCGGCCACCGCGGCGGCCGGTCCGGTGACGCTGGCCATCCGGACCGCCGGAGGAAAGCCCAGCTCCCGGCGTTCGGCCAGCTCACGGGCGGCGAACCAGGCGGCGTCCCAGCGCAGCAACGCCTGCACCGGGGCCAGCGCACCGTCGGCGACCACCACCACCCGACCGCCGCCGGCCGCCGGGCGGGCCAGCGCGGCGGCGGACAGCCACCGGCGCAGCGCCTCTTCCCCCGCGCGCAGGTCGGCGCGGGTGAGCAGGGCCCACGAGTCGAGCAGCAGCACCGCGCCGAAGCCGCCGTCGGCGACCGGTTCGGCGCCGGGCGTGGCGATCACCAGGCCCGCCCCGCCGGGCACGGTGGCGAGGACCTCCTCCCGTCCGGACGTCCGCACCGGCACCCCCGGGAACGCGCGGCCCAGCTCCTCGGCGGTTCGCCGGGCACCGGTGATCGAGGCGCGCAGTCGCCGTCCACCGCACTGCGGGCAGGCGTACGCGGCCGTGACCCGGCCGCACCAGCGGCAGGCCGGCGTGCCCTGCGCCGAGGGCAGCGCGAGTGGACCGGCGCAGTGCGGGCAGCGGGCCGGGGTACGGCAGTCGGCGCAGGCCACCGACGGCAGGTAGCCGCGCCGGGGCACCTGCACGAGCACCGGCAGGTCGGCCTGCAACGCCGCGCGCGCGGTGGTCCAGGCCAGGCTGGGCAGCCGGGCGGTGGCCGCACCGGGGTCCCGGGCGAGCTGGGGATCGTCGCCGGTGGGGGCGATCGCCGGCATCCGGGCCCGTACGGTCGCCCGGTCGGCCGCCACCTCGCGCGCCCAGCCGGTCTCCACCAGCAGCTGCGCCTCGGCGGTCCGGGCGAACCCACCGACCAGGACGGCGGCGTCGGTGAGCTGGGCGCGGGTGAGCAGCACCTCCCGGGCGTGCGGGTAGGGCGCCCGCGGCTCGGCGTGCAGGTCGTCGCCGTCGTCCCAGATCGCCACCAGGCCGAGCCGGCGAACCGGGGCGAACATCGCCGCCCGGGTGCCGATCACCACCGGCACCGCCCCGCGCCGGGCGGCCAGGAACGCCCGGTAGCGGCGGGCCGGCCCGAGCGCGGCGGAGAGGGTCACGTGCCGGCCGGGGCCGAGCACGGCGGTCAGTGCGGCGTCGAGCCGGTCCAGATCCCGGTTGTCGGCGACCACCACCACCGCACCCCGGTCACCGGCGACGGTGGCGGCGACCGCCTCGGCGTAGCGGGCGGGCCAGTCCTCGCTCGGCAGGGCGGACCAGACGGCCCGGGCGGGCCGGCCGTCGGCCAGGGCGCGCAGCAGGGCCGACCCGGCCGGATAGTCCCGCCACCATCCCGGATCCGGCGCGGTCGCGGTGACGGTGGCCGGCACGGTGTCACCGGCCGGAGAGGTGCCGTCGGCCGGCACGGCGGCGCTGTCGGCGGGCGTTGCCCCGTCAGGCGTGGGGCGGGCCTCCTTCTCCACCCGGGCGTGCCGGGGCGGCACGGCCAGGCGGAGCACGTCGGCGAGGCTGCCCGCGTACCGGTCGGCGACCGCACGGGCCAGGGTCACCACCTCCGGCGCGAGGACCGGCTCCGGCGAGACGACCTTCTCCAGGTACGCCAGCCGCCCGGTGTGCCCGCTGTCGTCGGCGCGCTCCAGCAGCCAACCGTCGACCAGTTGGCCGGCGAAGCGGACCTTCACCCGGGTGCCCGGCACGGCCTCGGCGGCCAGGGCGGCGGGGACCAGGTAGTCGAACGGCCGGTCCAGGTGGGCCAGCGGCACGTCGACGCAGACCCGGGCGACCGGCGACCCGTCGGCGGGTCGCCGGTCGCCGTGCCGGCTGGCGGTCAGGCTCCCGCGGCCGACTTGAGGTCGGCGGCCCGGTCGGTGTTCTCCCAGGTCAGGTCGGGAAGCTCCCGGCCGAAGTGGCCGTAGGCGGCGGTCTGGGCGTAGATCGGCCGCAGCAGGTTGAGGTCCCGGATGATCGCGGCCGGGCGCAGGTCGAAGATCTCGGTCACCGCCTTCTCGATCGACGCCACCGGCACCGTCTCCGTGCCGAAGGTCTCGATGAACAGGCTCACCGGGTGCGCCTTGCCGATCGCGTACGCCACCTGCGCCTCGCACCGCTCGGCCAGGCCGGCCGCGACGACGTTCTTCGCCACCCACCGCATCGCGTACGCGGCCGACCGGTCCACCTTGGACGGGTCCTTGCCGGAGAACGCGCCGCCGCCGTGCCGGGCGTACCCGCCGTAGGTGTCGACGATGATCTTCCGACCGGTCAGTCCGGCGTCGCCCATCGGACCGCCGATCTCGAACCGGCCGGTCGGGTTCACCAGCAGCCGGTAGCCCTCGGTGTCCAGACCCAGGCTTTCCAGCTCCGGGGCGATGACGTGGTCCCGCACGTCCGGGGTCAGCAGCGAGTCCAGCGAGATGTCCGCGGCGTGCTGGCTGGAGACCACCACGGTGTTCAGCCGGACCGGCCGCAGGCCGTCGTACTCGATGGTGACCTGGGTCTTGCCGTCCGGCCGCAGGTACGGGATCGTCCCGTCCTTGCGCACCGCGGACAGCCGGCGGGCCAGCCGGTGCGCCAGGGCGATCGGCAGCGGCATCAGCTCGGGGGTCTCCGAGCAGGCGAAGCCGAACATCATGCCCTGGTCGCCGGCGCCCTGCGCGTCCAGCGCGCTCTCCGAGGCGCCGGTGCGCAGCTCGAAGGCGTTGTCCACGCCCTGGGCGATGTCCGGCGACTGCGCGCCGATGGAGACGCTGACGCCGCAGGACGCCCCGTCGAAGCCCTTCTTCGACGAGTCGTAGCCGATGCCGAGGATGGTCTCCCGCACGATGGTGGGGATGTCGGCGTACGCCTTCGTGGTGACCTCACCGGCCACGTGCACCTGGCCGGTCGTGATGAGGGTTTCCACCGCGACCCGGCTGTGCGGGTCCTGCGCGAGCAGGGCGTCGAGGATGCCGTCGCTGATCTGGTCGGCGATCTTGTCCGGGTGGCCTTCCGTGACCGATTCGGACGTGAAGAGACGTGTCACGGCACTCCTAAGCATGTGAAGACTCTTGAACGTTCGCTCCGCGGCAGTTTAGTCACCAGGCGCAGCGGGTGACTCCGGGAACGCGGAGGCGCCCAGCGTTCAGGACCGTTCCGCCAGCCGGGACACGACGAGGTCCCACACCCCGTCGGCGAGGTCCTCCTTGGACCGCTCGGGCATCCGGCTGACCGAGCCGTCCGCGCCGATGACGGTCGCGGCGTTGGTCTCGGCGCCGAAGACCTTGTCCGCACCGACCTCGTTGACGACGACCAGGTCGGCCCGCTTACGGGCGAGCTTGGCCCGGCCGTTGGCCTCCGCGTCGCCGGTCTCCGCGGCGAACACCACCAGCACCTGCCCGGGGCGACGCCGCCGGCCCAGCTCGGCGGCGATGTCCGGGTTGGTGACCAGCTCGATGGTGGGCGCGCCGCCGTCGTCCGACTTCTTGATTTTGCCAGGTGCGTAGGCCGCCGGACGGAAATCCGCCGGAGCGGCCGCCATCACCACCGCGTCGGCGTCCTCGGCGGCGGTGAGGGTGGCCTCGCGCAGCTCGGCGGTCGTGCCGACGCGGACCAGGTCCACCCCGGCCGGGTCGCGCAGCGCGACGTTGGCGGCGATCAGGGTCACCCGGGCGCCCCGGGCCACCGCGCAGCGGGCGAAGGCGTAACCCTGCTTGCCGGAGGAGCGGTTGCCGAGGAAGCGCACCGGGTCCAGTGGCTCCCGGGTGCCGCCGGCGGTGACCACCACGTGCCGGCCGGCCAGGTCGGCGGGGGCGTCGACGCCTCGGGCCAGGGCCCGCCGGGCGACGGCGAAGATCTCCGCCGGGTCGGGCAGCCGGCCCTTGCCGCTGTCGGCGCCGGTGAGCCGGCCCACCGCCGGCTCGACGACGCGTACGCCGCGGGAGCGCAGGGTGGCGACGTTGGCCACGGTGGCCGGGTGCTCCCACATCTCGGTGTGCATGGCCGGAGCCAGCACCACCGGGCAGCGGGCGGTGAGCAGCGTGTTGGTCAGCAGGTCGTCGGCGAGACCGTGGGCGGCCTTGGCGAGCAGGTCGGCGGTGGCCGGTGCGACCACGACCAGGTCGGCCTGCTGGCCGAGCCGCACGTGCGGCACCTCGTGCACGTCGGCCCAGACGTCGTCGGCCACCGGCTGGCCGGAGAGCGCCGCCCAGGTCGGCGCCCCGACGAAGCGGAGCGCCGACGCGGTCGGCACGACCCGGACCTGGTGACCCGATTCGGTGAGGAGTCGCAGCAGCTCGCACGCCTTGTAGGCGGCGATGCCGCCACCGACCCCGAGGACGATCCGGGGGGACATCGGTGCCGGGCGGATTACGGCTGGTCGGTCGGCTCGGCGGTGAGCAGGCCCGCGTTGATCTCGCGCATCGCGATGGAGAGCGGCTTCTCCTGGGGGGTCGTCTCGACCAGCGGGCCCACGTATTCCAGCAGGCCCTCGCCGAGCTGGCTGTAGTAGGCGTTGACCTGACGCGCGCGCTTGGCCGCGAAGATGACCAGCGCGTACTTCGACGTGGTCTTCTCGAGGAGCTCGTCGATCGGCGGGTTGGTGATGCCTTCGGGGTTGGCGATGGATCCCACGAATTAACCTCTGCGTCTGTGCACACCGCGCGCGGTGCTGGCGGTCAACCGCGCACGCGCGGTCGCGCCGGAGTCAGAAAGGATGAACCGAACAAGCCTACCAGTTCGTCGACGACCCGTTCGGTCAGGTCGTGCGTGACGGCGCGTTCGGCCACCGCGCGGACGGTCGGGTCGGGGCGGACACCGGGCGGGTGCAGCAGCACCAGGCGGACGTCCGGCAGCGTCGCCCGGACGCCGAGCGCGCCGGCCAGGTCCAGGGCGAGGAGCACCGGGTGACCGGCGTCCAGCCGGGCCCGCAGCGGGGGGTACGGGGTGCCCCGGCGGTGCGGGCCGAACCGGCTCCACTCCAGCAGCTCGCCCGCCGCGACCCGGCGGTCGAACTCCGCCGGCGTGACGAACAACCGGTCGGCCCCGTCCACCTCGTGCGGGCGGCGGGGCCGGGTGGTGGCCGGCACCGGGATCCACACGGACGGAGAACGCGCCCGAACCCGCTCGACGACACTCTCCCGGCCGGAACCCGAGGGTCCCGTCAGGACAGTGAGCCGAGCCGCCGGGCGCGCCTCGTCATCCGTGCTCACTGCTTGTTTCTACCTGCTGCCGGCCTCAGTTGGCGGCGAACTCTCCAAGCAGTGCCTTGCGCTGCTGCTCGCCGAGACCGCGCAGGCGGCGGCTGTCGGCGATCTTGAGCTTCTCCATGATCTGGGTGGCCCGGATCTTGCCGATGCCCGGCATCGCCTGGAGGACGGCGGACACCTTGAGCTTGCCGACGACGTCGTCGGACTCGGCCCGCTCGAGGACGGCTCCGAGGGTGGTCTTGCCCTGCTTGAGCTGCTCCTTCAGCTCAGCACGGGCCTTGCGGATCTCCGCGGCCTTCTCCAGCGCGGCCGCGCGCTGCTCGGGGGTCAGTGACGGGAGCGGCACCAGTTCTCCTCAGGTCCCTATCGCGACGGGCGGGGCGCACCGCCGCATCTGTGAAACGTGGTGTCGCTGTGAACCAAGGGGTCCGTGGTTCCCAGCGCGGGGAAAACTAGCGGTCGCCGGAGCTTTCGGCAACGTGGGCGCGCCCCGGGCAAGCGAAAGTGACCGAGCCGTCAGTCAGTCAACCGGCAGCCAGGACGGCCCGGCACTCGTCCCGGAGACGGTCCGCCGCGGCCCGCAGGGCGGCCGGGTCCGGGCCCGCACCGAGCACCTCCCGGGAGTACGACGGCAGCACCGAGGGCAGGCTGGACCCGAACACGACGCGGAGATCCGCGGCCGCGGCACCCTGCGCGCCGAGACCCGGAGCGAGCAGCGGCCCGTTCACCCGGGACAGGTCGTGCCCGGTCTCGCCGATCGTCGCCCCGACCACGAGGCCCATGCTGCCCAGCGGTTGCACACCCGCGTTGAGCTGGGAAATCTCGTCGATCACGGTCTGCGCGACGGTCCGCCCGTCGGCCGTCGCGGCGCGCTGCACCGAGGCCCCCTCGGGGTTCGAGGTCAGCGCCAGCACGAAGACACCGCCGCCGTGCGCGGTCGCCAGCTCGAACATCGGGGCGAGCGAGCCGACCCCCAGGTACGGACTGGCGGTCACCGCGTCGACATACAACGGGCTCGATGGATCCAGATAGGCCGAGGCGTACGCGGCGACGGTCGAGCCGATGTCGCCACGCTTGACGTCCAGCAGAACGAGCGAACCGGCATCCCGTAACTGTCGGATAGTTGACTCAAGAATCCCCACCCCTCGGGACCCGAACCGCTCGAAAAAGGCCGACTGGGGCTTGACCACCGCGACCCGGTCACCGAGGGCGTCCACGACTGTCCCGACGAACCGGTCAAGTCCCCGGACGTCGTCCGCCAGGCCCCACCGGGCCAACAGACCCGGATGCGGGTCGATGCCGACGCACAGCGGCCCCCGCTCGCGGACAGCCCGGTGCAGCCGTGCGCCGAAGGTCTCCATGGCAGTGCCCTCCCTCTTCGCGTACCGCCGACGGATCCCCCGCCGCGCGCACTCCTCGCGCGGGCGGCGCGCGCCGCCCGCGTACCTCCGGCCCCGCGGGACCGGTCGCTCAGCCCGCCTCGACCGCGGCCGCGACCCCGGCGGCGATCCGGGCCAGGTCCGCGTCGTCGGTGACGTACGGCGGCATGGTGTAGACCAGGTCCCGGAAGGGCCGCAGCCAGACCCCCGCGCCGACGGCGGCGGCGGTGGCCGCCGGCAGGTCCACCTCGTGGTCGAGCTGCACCACGCCGATCCCGCCGAGCACCCGCACGTCGCGCACCCCCGGCGCGCCGCGCAGCGGCTCCAGGCCGGCCCGCAGTCCCGCCTCGAGGCGGGACACCCGCCCCGCCCAGTCGGTGGCCCGCAGCAGCCCCAGAGAGGCGTTGGCGACCGCGCAGGCCAGTGGGTTGCCCATGAACGTCGGCCCGTGCGCCAGCACGCCACCGGCGGAGATGCCCCGGGCGATCTCCGGGGTGCACAGCGCCGCCGCCAGGGTCAGGTAGCCCCCGGTCAGCGCCTTGCCCACGCAGAGCACGTCCGGTGCGACGCCGGCGTGCTCGGCGGCGAACATCCGGCCGGTGCGACCGAAGCCGGTGGCGATCTCGTCGAAGATCAGCAGGACGCCGTGGGCGGCCGTCACCTCGCGCAGCACCCGCAGGTAGTGCGGGTGGTGGAACCGCATCCCGCCGGCACCCTGGACCACCGGCTCGACGATCACGGCGGCCAGTTCGTCCGCGTGGCTCTCCACCGCCGCCACCAGCGCCGCGCAGTACGCCTCGTCCGGCCCGGTGTCGAAACCCGCGGGCGGCACCGGGGCGAAGACCTGCCGGGGCAGCACGTCGCCCCACAGGTGGTGCATCCCGCCCTCGGGGTCGCAGACGCTCATCGGGTGGAACGTGTCGCCGTGGTAGCCGCCCCGCCAGGTGCCCAGCCGGCGGCGCTCCGGCCGGCCGGTGGCCCGCTGGTACTGCAGGCACATCTTGACCGCCACCTCGACCGAGACCGAGCCGGAGTCGGCCAGGAAGACGTGCTCCAGCCCGTCCGGAGCCAGCTCCACCAGCGTGCGCGCCAGGGTGACCGCCGGCTCGTGGGTCAGCCCGCCGAACATCACGTGGCTCATCCGGCCGAGCTGGCCGGTCACCGCCGCGTCCAGCACCGGGTGCCGGTAGCCGTGGATGGCCGCCCACCAGGACGACATCGCGTCGACCAGTTCCCGGCCGTCGGCCAGCCGCAGCCGTACGCCCTCGGCGCTGTCCACCAGGTACGGCGGCGAGGCCGGTGGCAGCGCGGCGTACGGGTGCCACACGTGCGCCCGGTCGCCGGCCAGGATCTCCTCGGCCGTCATCGGTGCCTCTTCCTCTCCCGACCGGTCACCGCCGCCGCCCCGGACCGGGGCCCCGCCGGCGCGACCGCCCGACGATCTCACCGGGAAGCGACCCCCACCGGTGTGGCCGTGGCCGCCGCCCGGGCGGCGGCCCGGACCAGGGCCGGGCCGCGGTAGATGAAGCCGGTGTAGAGCTGGACCAGGCTGGCGCCGGCGTCGAGCATCCGGGCCGCGTCGTCCGGGTCCACGATGCCACCCACCCCGATGATCGGCAGCCGGCCGCCGGTCTCCCGGTGCACGAACGACACCACCTCCCGGGCGCGCGCCGCCAGCGGCCGGCCGGACAACCCGCCGGTCTGCGCGCCACGGTCCCGGTCGGTCGGGGCGAGGCCGTCGCGGGACAGCGTGGTGTTGGTGGCGATCACCCCGGCCGCGCCCCGGGCCAGGCAGACCTCCAGCAGCTCGGCGACGGCCGGCTCGGTCAGGTCCGGGGCGATCTTCACCAGTACCGGTTTCTCCCCCACCAGCGCGGCGAGCAGCGCGTCCAGGTGGGCCCGGTCCTGCAACGCGCGCAGCCCGGGGGTGTTCGGCGAGGACACGTTGACCGCGAAGTAGTCGCCGTGCCCGCGCAGCGCCCGGTACGCGGTGAGGTAGTCGCCGACGGCGTCCTCCAGCGGCGTCACCTTCGACTTGCCCAGCGAGATGCCCAGCGGGACCCCGATCGGGCGGGGCAGCGCGGCCAGCCGCGCCGCGAGGGCCGGCGCCCCGGCGTTGTTGAACCCCATCCGGTTGACCACGGCCTCGCTGTCCCGCAGCCGGAACAGCCGCGGCCGGGGATTGCCCGGCTGGGCGTGCGCGGTGACCGTGCCGACCTCGACGAAGCCGAAGCCCAGCGCCGGCCAGGCCGGCAGCGCGGCGCCGTCCTTGTCCATCCCGGCGGCCAGCCCCACCGGGTTCGGGAACTCCACCCCGAACACGGTGCGTGGGGCGCGCACCAGGTAGCGGGCCCGCAGCGCGGCGAGCGCCGCCGGCCGGCGCGACAGCGCGCCGAGCCGGCCCAGCGTCCACTCGTGCGCCGCCTCCGCGTCCCCACCCCCGACCCGGAACAACCCCGGCCGCACCACCCGCTCGAAAATCACGCCCCACTCCCCCGCCCGACAGCGTCGATCATGAGGTTGGCCGGTCCGCCGGAGATCGACCCGCCGGTCAACCTCGTGATCGACGACAGTGCCGGCGCGGCGGGGGCGGTCACCGGGCGGCCCGCAGGGCGGCGTGCAGGTCCTGAAGGGGACGGACCTGCATGTCGCCCCGGATCCGCGCCTCGATGCCCATCACCGCGGCCGCCGCGCCGGGCACCGTGGTGATGCACGGGATGTCCGCCGTCACGGCGGCGCTGCGGATCTCGTACCCGTCCGAGCGGGCACTCGCCCCGGAACCCTGCGGGGTGTTCACCACCAGGGCGACGTCGCCGCCGAGGATCAGGGACACCGCGTCCTCGCCCGCGCCGGACTGGTAGTGCTTGCGGATCTGCTCGCAGGCGATGCCGTGCCGGCGCAGCACCTCGGCGGTGCCGGTGGTCGCCACGATCTCGAAGCCCAGGTCGGCCAGCCGCTTGATCGGGAAGATCATGCCGCGCTTGTCCCGGTTGGCCACCGACACGAAGATCTTCCCGCTGGTCGGCAGCGAGCCGTACGCGGCGGACTGCGACTTGGCGAACGCGTGGCCGAAGGAGGTGTCGATGCCCATCACCTCGCCGGTCGACTTCATCTCCGGGCCGAGCAGCGAGTCCACCCCCTTGCCGGTGCGGGTGCGGAACCGCTTGAACGGCAGCACCGCCTCCTTGACCGCGATCGGGGCGTCGGCCGGCAACGAGCCGCCGTCCCCGGTGGCCGGCAGCAGCCCCTCGGCGCGCAGCTCGGCGATCGTGGCGCCGAGCGCGATCCGGGCCGCCGCCTTGGCCAGCGGCACCGCCGTGGCCTTGGACACGAACGGGACGGTCCGCGACGCGCGCGGGTTCGCCTCCAGCACGTACAGCATGTCGTCCTTGAGGGCGTACTGGACGTTGAGCAGGCCGCGGACGCCGACGCCGCGGGCGATCGCCTCGGTGTAGCGGCGCACCTGCGCCACGTGCGAGCCGGCCAGGGTGATCGGCGGCAGCGCGCAGGACGAGTCGCCGGAGTGGATGCCGGCCTCCTCGATGTGCTCCATCACGCCGCCCAGGTAGACCTCGCCGTCGGCGTCGCAGAGCGCGTCCACGTCGATCTCGATCGCGTCGTCCAGGAAGCGGTCCACCAGCACCGGGTGGTCCGGGCTGATGTCGGTGGCCCGGCCGATGTAGTCGCGCAGCGTGGCGTCGTCGTAGACGATCTCCATGCCCCGCCCACCGAGCACGTACGAGGGCCGCACCAGCACCGGGTAGCCGATCTCGTCGGCGATCGCCTTCGCGTCGTCGTACGAGGTGGCGGTGCCGTGCGCCGGGGCGCGCAGCCCGGCCCGGGCGAGCACCGCACCGAACGCGCCCCGCTCCTCGGCCAGGTGGATCGACTCCGGGGAGGTGCCGACCACCGGCACGCCGGCGTTCTTGAGCCGCTGCGCCAGACCCAGCGGCGTCTGCCCGCCGAGCTGCACGATCACCCCGACCACCCCGGGACCGCCGGCCGCCCGGCCGGAGGTGTCCTCGGCGTGCCACACCTCCAGCACGTCCTCGAAGGTGAGCGGCTCGAAGTAGAGCCGGTCGGCGGTGTCGTAGTCGGTGGAGACCGTCTCCGGGTTGCAATTGATCATGACGGTCTCGAAGCCGACGCCGGCGGAACCGGACCCGGCGGTGCCCACCGGCGCGCCGCGCAGCGCCATCACCGCGTGCACGCACGAGTAGTCGAACTCGATGCCCTGGCCGATCCGGTTCGGCCCGGAGCCGAGGATCAGCACCTTCGGCCGGTCCGAGCCGGCGACCTCGGTCTCGGAGTCGTAGGACGAGTAGTGGTACGGCGTGGTCGCCTCGAACTCGGCCGCGCAGGTGTCCACGGTCTTGTAGATCGGCCGGATGTCCAGCCGGTGGCGCAGCGTACGCACGCCGTCCTCGGCGGCCAGCTCGGGACGCAGCGCGGCCAGCTGCCGGTCGGACAGGCCGGCCCGCTTCGCCTGGCGCAGCAGATCCGCGTCGAGCACCGGGGCGGCGACGATCTCGGCGCGCAGCTCGACCAGGGCGGCGATCTGGTCCAGGAACCACGGGTCGATGCCACCGGAGGCGGCGGCGACCTCGGCGATCGACGCGCCGAGCCGCAGCGCCCGCTCCACGGTGTAGAGCCGGCCGTCGTGCGGCATCCGCAGCGCCGCGAGGGTGTTCTCCCGGGTGGCCCCCTCCGGGTCCGGAGTGGTCCAGAAGCCCGCGGCCTTCGTTTCCATCGAGCGCATCGCCTTGTTCAGCGCCTCGGTGAAGTTACGGCCCAGGCTCATCGCCTCGCCCACCGACTTCATCGTGGTGGTCAGCTCCGGGTCGGCACCGGGGAACTTCTCGAACGCGAACCGGGGAATCTTCACCACCACGTAGTCCAGGGTCGGCTCGAACGCCGCCGGGGTCTTGAGGGTGATGTCGTTGGGGATCTCGTCCAGCGTGTAGCCGATGGCCAGCTTGGCGGCGATCTTGGCGATCGGGAAGCCGGTCGCCTTCGACGCCAGGGCCGAGGAACGCGACACCCGGGGGTTCATCTCGATCACCACGATCCGGCCGTCCGCCGGGTTCACCGCGAACTGGATGTTGCAGCCGCCGGTGTCCACCCCGACCTCGCGCAGCACCGCGATGCCGAGGTCGCGCAGGCGCTGGTACTCCCGGTCGGTCAGCGTCATGGCCGGGGCCACGGTGACGCTGTCCCCGGTGTGCACGCCCATCGGGTCGACGTTCTCGATCGAGCAGACCACCACCACGTTGTCGTGCCGGTCCCGCATCAGTTCGAGTTCGTACTCCTTCCAACCGAGCACGCTCTCCTCGATGAGCACCTCGTGCACCGGGCTCGCCGCCAGGCCGTCACCGGCGATGCGGGCCAGCTCCTCCGGCGTGTGCGCCATGCCGGAGCCCAGGCCGCCCATCGTGAACGACGGCCGGATCACCACCGGCAGGCCCAGCTCGGCGACGGTCTCCTCGACCTCGGCCATCGAGTGGCACACCCGCGAGCGGGGCACCAGGCCGGTCGGGTCCTCGACGCCCAGCCGTACGCCGGCCTTGGCGACGATGTCCTTGAACAGCTGCCGGTCCTCGCCGCGGTTGATCGCGTCGATGTTCGCGCCGATCAGCTCGACGCCGTACTTCTCCAGGACGCCCGCGGAGTGCAGCGCGACCGCCGTGTTCAGCGCCGTCTGCCCACCCAGGGTGGGCAGGATCGCGTCCGGACGCTCCTTGGCGATGACCAGCTCGACGAACTCCGGGGTGATCGGCTCGACGTACGTGGCGTCGGCGAACTCCGGGTCCGTCATGATCGTCGCCGGGTTGGAGTTGACCAGGCTGACCCGGATGCCCTCGCTGCGCAGCACCCGGCAGGCCTGGGTGCCGGAGTAGTCGAACTCGCAGGCCTGCCCGATCACGATCGGCCCGGAGCCGATGACGAGGATGTGCTTGAGATCTGTGCGCTTAGGCATTCTTTCCGCCCTCGATCAGCTCGGCGAAGCGGTCGAACAGGTAGTCCGCGTCGTGCGGGCCGGCCGCCGCCTCCGGGTGGTACTGGACGGTGAAGGCGGGCACGTCCTTCGCCCGCAGCCCCTCGACCACGTTGTCATTGAGGCAGACGTGCGAGACCTGGACGCCACCGAACTCGGTCTCGATCACCTGGTCGGGCACGACCACGCCGGGCCTCCGGCCCGGCGCCCGCACCGCGCTGAGCTCCTGTTCGCGGCCCGACACGTCGACCGCGAAGCCGTGGTTGTGGCTGGTCACCTCGACCTTGCCGGTGACCCGGTCCAGCACCGGCTGGTTGATGCCCCGGTGGCCGTAGCCGAGCTTGTAGGTGCCGAAACCCAGCGCCCGGCCGAGGATCTGACTGCCGAAGCAGATGCCGAACAGCGGCACCCGACGGCCGAGCACCTCCCGGGCCAGGGCCACCGGACGGTCGGCGGTGGCCGGGTCACCCGGGCCGGGCGAGAGGAAGACCGCGTCCGCGCCGGTGGCCAGCAGGTCCTCGACGGTGGAGTGTGCCGGCAGCACGTGGGTGGTGACCCCGCGCGCGGCGAGCCGGCGCGGCACGTTTCGCTTGATGCCCAGGTCCAGGGCGGCGACCGTGAACCGGTGCGTGCCCTGCGCCTGGACGACGTACGGCTCCGCGGTGCTCACCTCGGCGGAGAGGTCCGCGCCGACCATCTCCGGCGCCTGGCGGACCCGGGCCAGCAGCGCCCGCGGGTCGGTCTCCACGCTGGAGATGCCGACCCGCATCGCGCCCCGCTCGCGCAGGTGCCGGGTCAGGGCCCGGGTGTCCACGCCGCTGATGCCGACCACGCCCTCGGCGGCGAGCCGGTCCTCCAGGCCGCCGGTGGCGCGCCAGTTCGAGCCGATCCGGGCCGGGTCCCGCACCACGTACCCGGCGACCCAGATCCGGCCGGACTCGTCGTCGTCGGCGTTGACGCCGGTGTTGCCGATGTGCGGCGCGGTCTGCACCACCACCTGCCGGTGGTAGGACGGGTCGGTCAGGGTCTCCTGGTAACCGGTCATGCCGGTGTTGAAGACCGCCTCGCCGAAGGTCTCCCCGACGCTGCCGTACGCCTCGCCGTGGAACGTGCGCCCGTCCTCCAGAACGAGGATCGCCGGCCTGCGCTTCACCATGCTGTGCCTCCTTCGGTCCGGACTGCGGGGCTCCGCTCCGCTGCACTCCTCGCTCGGATCACTTGACAGCCTTTCCGTCCAGGACCGTCGGCTCGCCGCGCAGGAAGGTCGCCACGATGCGACCCGGCAGCGTCATGCGGGCGTACGGGGTGTTGCGACTGCGGCTGGCCAGCTCCGCGGGCTCGACCACCCGGCGGGCGGCCGGGTCGACCAGGGTCAGGTTCGCCGGTACGCCGGGCGCCGGGTCGACGCCGTGCCCGTCGAGACCGGCGATCCGGGCGGGGGTGCGGGACATCCGCTCG
Source organism: Micromonospora endolithica (assembly GCF_003626595.1). Classification (GTDB taxonomy): domain Bacteria; phylum Actinomycetota; class Actinomycetes; order Mycobacteriales; family Micromonosporaceae; genus Micromonospora; species Micromonospora endolithica. The sequence goes on from NZ_RBAK01000014.1 coordinate 78,442, forward strand.
GCGATCAGGTCCCAGTCACCTCCGAACACGTCGATCGCGATCGACAGCGCCGTCTCCAGGCCGAGCATGCCCGGCCGGGCGTACGCCCACTCGCACTCCTTGTCCTCCACCGCGTGCGGGGCGTGGTCGGTGGCGATGATGTCGATGACCCCGTCGGCGAGCGCGGCGCGCAGCGCGGCGATGTCGGTCTCGGTCCGCAGCGGCGGGTTCACCTTGAAGACCGGGTCGTACGTCTCGGCGCGCGCGTCGGTGAGCAGCAGGTGGTGCGGAGTCACCTCGGCGGTGACCCGTACGCCCCGGGCCTTGGCCTGGCGCAGCACCTCGACGCTGCCGGCGGTGGAGACGTGGCAGACGTGCAGGCGGCTGCCGACGTGCTCGGCGAGCAGCACGTCCCGGGCGATGATCGCCTCCTCGGCGACCGCGGGCCAGCCGGTCAGCCCGAGGCGGGTGGACACCTCGCCCTCGTGCATCTGGGCGCCCTCGGTGAGCCGGGGCTCCTCGGCGTGCTGGGCGATGATGCCGTCGAACGCCTTGACGTACTCCAGCGCCCGGCGCATCAGCTTCGGGTCGGCCACGCAGTGCCCGTCGTCGGAGAAGATCCGCACCCGGGCCGCCGAGTCGGCCATCGCGCCCAGCTCGGCGAGGTGCTCGCCGGCCAGGCCGACGGTGACCGCCCCGATCGGCTGAACGTCGACCAGCCCGGCCTCCCGGCCCAGCCGCCAGACCTGCTCGACCACGCCGGCGGTGTCGGCGACCGGCGAGGTGTTGGCCATCGCGCAGACCGCGGTGTACCCACCGAGCGCCGCCGCCCGGGACCCGGTCTCCACCGTCTCGGCGTCCTCCCGGCCCGGCTCGCGCAGGTGGGTGTGCAGGTCGACCAGGCCGGGCAGGGCGACCAGGCCGGTGGCGTCGACCACGGTGGCGTCCGGCGCGGTCAGCCCCGCGCCGGTCTCGGCGACGACGCCGTCGCGGATCAGCAGGTCGGTCGGCGCGGCGCCGACGACGCTCACGTTCTTGATCAGGTACGCGGTCACCGGTTGTTCCCTCCGAGCAGCAGGTAGAGCACGGCCATCCGCACGGAGACCCCGTTGGCGACCTGTTCGACGATGGTGGAGCGGGCCGAGTCGGCGACCTCGGGCGTGATCTCCATGCCCCGGTTCATCGGACCGGGGTGCATGACGATCGCGTGCTCCGGCAACCGGCGCATCCGCGAACCGTCCAGCCCGTAGCGGCGGGCGTACTCGCGGGCGGACGGGAAGTAGGAGTCGTTCATCCGCTCCCGCTGCACCCGCAGCATCATCACCACGTCGGACTGCGGCAGCACCGCGTCCAGGTCGTAGGAGACGTCGGTGCCGGGCGCGAGCGCCGCCGCGATGTCCACCGGGATGAGCGTCGGCGGGCCGACCAGGGTGACCTTCGCGCCGAGGGTGGACAGCAGCAGGACGTTCGAGCGGGCCACCCGGCTGTGCAGCACGTCCCCGACCACCGCGACCGAGAGGCCGGCCAGCCGGCCCAGCCGGGAGCGCATCGTGTACGCGTCGAGCAGCGCCTGGGTCGGGTGCTCGTGGGTGCCGTCGCCGGCGTTCACCACCGACCCGTCCACCCAGTCGGCGAGCCGGTGCGGCGCGCCGGAGGCGGGGTGCCGGACCACGACCGCGTCGGCGCCCATCGCCTGGAGGGTGAGCGCGGTGTCCTTGAGGCTCTCGCCCTTGGTGACGCTGGAGCCCTTGGCGGAGAAGTTGATCACGTCGGCGGACAGCCGCTTCGCCGCCGCCTCGAACGAGATCCGGGTGCGGGTGGAGTCCTCGTAGAAGAGGTTCACCACGGTCCGCCCGCGCAGCGCGGGCAGTTTCTTGACCTCGCGGCCGGCCACGGTGGCCATCTCCGCGGCGGTGTCCAGGATCTCGGTGGCGGTGGCGGCGTCCAGGTCCGCGCCGGAGAGCAGGTGCCGGATCACAGTGCTGGCCCTTCGCCGTACAACCGGACCTCGTCGGCGCCGTCGGTCTCGGCGAGGGTGACCTTGACGCTCTCGGCGAGTGAGGTCGGAATGTTCTTGCCGACGTAGTCGGCGCGGATCGGCAGCTCGCGGTGGCCCCGGTCGACCAGGACGGCGAGTTGCACGGACGCCGGGCGACCGATGTCGTTGAGGGCGTCGAGCGCGGCCCGGACGGTGCGACCGGAGAACAACACGTCGTCGACGAGCACGACCCGCTTGCCGTCGATGCCGCCCGGCGGGAGCTGGGTCGGGCCGACCGCGCGGGTGGCCTGCCGGCGCAGGTCGTCACGGTAGAGGGTGATGTCGAGCACACCGACCGGTACGGCGACGTCCTCGAAGGCGGAGATCCGGGCGGCGAGCCGCTTCGCCAGCGGGGCGCCGCGGGTGGGGATGCCGAGCAGCACGGTCTGCTGGGCGCCCTGGGTCTTCTCCAAAATCTGGTGGGCGATGCGGTCGACCACACGCTGGACGTCGGCGCTGGCCAGGATCACCTTCACCGAGGGTTGTCGCGCGGGCGGCGACTGGGCAGCCGATGGGTAGGCCACGGCGGACCTCCTTCCCCGCCTCACGGGACGGGTCGTTAAAGGACGTCGGATCACCGGCGGCGGGTCGCGAGCGACCCTGGCCGGGGCTTCACGCCACGTTACCAGTGGTCAAGGGGCCGACCGTCGCCGGCCACTGATCCCCTGGTCAGCCCCACCGGAGATGGACGAACGGCCCACGGCCGCCCAACGGTAAGGTCACGACCACTTGACCCGGTGTCCCAATCCCCGTACCGTCACGCTCCGTAGCGATCGACGGGAGATCCCCGAGCAGCACTGGGAGTGTCCGAATGCCCTCTGAATACGCCAAGTCTCTGGGCGCCCGCCTGCGCTCCATCCGCCAGCAGCAGGGCCTGTCCCTGCAGGGCGTGGAGGAGAAGTCGAACGGGCGGTGGAAGGCGGTGGTGGTCGGCTCGTACGAGCGCGGCGACCGGGCCGTCACCGTGTCCCGTCTGGCCGAGCTGGCCGACTTCTACCGAGTTCCCGTCTCGGAACTGCTGCCCGACGGCAGTGGTGTCCGCCACGAGCCCACCAGCAAGATCGTGCTGGACCTGGAGCGGCTCTACGACGAGGCGTCCGAGGACCTGGCCTACGTGGCCCGGTACGCGCGCGCCATCCAGCAGCAGCGGGGCGACTACAACGGTCGGGTGCTCTCCATCCGCGCCGACGACCTGCGTGCCCTCGCGATCGTCTACGACGCCTCGCCGTCGGGCCTGATCGAGCGCCTGACCGAGCACGGCGTGCTGGTCGCCGATCCGCGGGCGTTCTTCGCCTCCTGACCACCACCGACCAGAGGGGCCCGCGCCGGTGGCGCGGGCCCCTCTGGTGTTTCTGGTCACGTCCGGGATCAGCGGGTGGCGTACTCCGCGATCCGGCCGAGGATGCCGTTGAGGAAACGCGGCGAGTCGTCGGTGGACATCTGCCGGGCCAGTTCCACGGCCTCGCTGATCGCCACCGCGTCGTCGATCTCGTCGACGTAGAGCAGTTCGTAGACCGCGATCCGGGCGAGGTTGCGGTCCACCGCCGGCATCCGGTCCAGCGTCCACCCCTCGGCGTAGCTGGCGATCAGTTCGTCGATCCGGTCCAGGTGACCGGCCACGCCCTCGACCAGGCTGACCGTGTAGCCCAGGTGCTCGGGGCGGGGCTTCTCGATGCGCTCGATGTATCCGGCGAGCACGTCGACGGGCGGACGGTCCCGAAGGTCGGCCTCGAAGAGCACGTCCAGCGCCCGCTTGCGCGCCTTGCGGCGCGCCGGCATCTGCTGCTTGGGACCCTCGGCCATCAGGCGCGGCCGAGGTAACGGCCGTCGCGGGTGTCGACCTTGATCTTCTCGCCGGTGGTGATGAAGAGCGGCACCTGCACGGTCGCGTCGGTCTCGACGGTGGCCGGCTTGTTGCCGCCGGTCGACCGGTCGCCCTGCAGGCCCGGCTCGGTGTAGGTGACCTCCAGCACGACGGAGGTCGGCAGCTCGATGTAGAGCGGGACACCCTCGTGGGTGGCGACGGTGGCCTCGGCCTCGGGCAGCAGGTAGTTGGCCGCGTCACCGACGGTGGCGCCGGGCACGGTGATCTGGTCGAACGTCTCCAGATCCATGAAGACGTAGTCCTCGCCGTCGGCGTACAGGTACTGCATCGTGCGCTTGTCCACGGTCGCGGTCTCGACCTTGGTGCCCGCGTTGAAGGTCTTGTCGACCACCTTGCCGGACAGCACGTTCTTCAGCGTGGTACGCACGAACGCACCACCCTTACCGGGCTTGACGTGCTGGAACTCGACGACGGCCCACAGATCTCCGTCGAGGTTGAGTACCAGGCCGTTCTTCAGGTCGTTGGTGGTGGCCATTTCCTGCCTTGATCATCAATTGGCGGACAGACTGAGCAAGTCTACTCGCCGCGCCCGCGCCTCTCCCCGACGGTCACCCACCGCACACGAGAGGGTGCGCGCGGCCCCGTCCCGTACGGCTTACCGACCCGCCCCCCACCAGCCACCCCCACCCCTTTGCTCTGCGTCAACCCACGCAACGGTTACCCCGGGTAGTGGATACGGACGACGAGGGGAGACCCCGGCGGACACATCACCCCAGTTCAGCGGCCCTGTGCGCGGGTTGAAGCAGAGCAAAGGGACGGGGGGAAGGGGGACGGGGCCGGGAGAAAAAGCGCAGTGTGACGACCGACCGTGCCGCCACGGGCGAGGGGCCTGCGGGCGTGAGGTCGCCCCGGCAGGCCCGCCGGCCCGCACCGCGCCGGGCGGCGGGAGCCCTTGTCGTGCGGGGTCAGTCGCGCCGGGCCAGGTGGTGCAGGGCCAGGTGGTGCAGCGCCAGGCGGTAACCGTCGACCCCCAGCCCGCAGATCACGCCGGTGGCCACCGCCGAGACCACCGAGTGGTGCCGGAACTCCTCCCGGGCGTGGATGTTGGAGATGTGCACCTCGACCAGCGGCCCGCGCAGCATCGCGCACGCGTCCCGGACGGCGACCGAATAGTGCGACCAGGCGGCCGGGTTCAACACCACCGCGGCCTCCTCGTCGGCCGCGGCGTGCAGCCAGCCCAGCAGTTCGTGCTCGGCGTCGGTCTGCCGCACGGTCACCGCCAGGCCCAGCTCGCGTCCGGTCGCCTCGCAGAGCGCCACCAGGTCGGCGTAGGTGGTCACGCCGTACACCTCGGGCTGCCGGGTGCCCAGCCGGCCGAGGTTGGGACCGTTCAGCACGTACACCCGGCGACCACCACCGGCGGTCACGCCGCGACCTCCTGGTAGGCGGCGTACAACAGCTCGTCGTCCGGGCCCTCCAGCATCGCCGGTCGGGCCAGCCCGTCGAGCACCACGAACCGCAGCCGGTTGCCCCGGGCCTTCTTGTCCACCCGCATCGCCGCCAGCAACTCCGGCCAGGCGTCGGCCGGGTAAGCGGTGGGCAGACCGAGCGCCGCGACGGCGTCCCGGTGCCGCCGGGCGGTGGCCTCGTCGAGCCGGCCGGCGAGGCGGGCCAGGGCCGCCGCGTACACCAGGCCGACGGCGACCGCGTGTCCGTGCCGCCAGCGGTAGCCCTCCACCTTCTCGATCGCGTGGGCCAGGGTGTGTCCGTAGTTGAGCACCTCGCGGACACCCGACTCGCGCAGGTCGCCGGAGACCACGTCGGCCTTGACCCGGATCGCCCGCTCGATCAGCTCACGGGCCACCGGGCCGGTCGGGTCGACGGCGGCGGCCGGGTCCCGCTCCACCAGATCCAGGATCACCGGGTCGGCTATGAAGCCGCACTTGACCACCTCGGCCAGCCCGGCGGCCAGGTCCGCCGGGGGCAGGCTGTCCAGGGTGGCGAGATCGGCCAGTACGCCGACCGGCGGGTGGAACGCACCGACCAGGTTCTTCCCCGCCGCGGTGTTGATCCCGGTCTTGCCGCCGACCGCGGCGTCGACCATGCCCAGCAGCGAGGTCGCCACCGGCACCCACCGCACCCCGCGCAGCCAGCAGGCCGCGACGAAGCCGGCCAGGTCGGTGACGGCGCCGCCGCCCACGCCGACCACCGCGTCGGTACGGGTGAAACCGGCCTCGCCCAGCCGGTCCCAGCAGGCGGCGGCGACGTCGACGTGCTTGCCCGCCTCGGCGTCCGGCACCTCCACCGTCAGCGGCGTGACGCCGGCCGCGCGCAGGCCGTCGCCGAGCGCGTCGGCCAGGGCCTTGAGCGGGGGCGCGTGCAGCACCGCCACCCGGTCGGCGCCGGGCAGCAGGCCGGGCAGCCGGTCGAGCAGGTCACGTCCCACCAGCACGTCGTACGGCCGTTCGCCGCCGACCGGGATCCGGGTCACCTCGTCCATCGCGCGCATCGTAGTCGAGTGCATCGACGTTTAGCCCATCGGCACACGGGCAGTGCCGAACCACCCCACGTCCCCGCGGAGGCCTCCCATGACCGGCGCCACCCCCCCGACCACCGACGCGGCCGACATCCGGCTGCCCGCGACCATCCTCGGTGTGGGCCTCGGCGGATTCGTCGACGGCATCCTGCTGCACCAGGTGCTCCAGTGGCACCACCTGCTCAGCAGCACCGGCAGCGACAACATCGGGGTGCGGGAGTACCCGGTGGACACCGTGCCCGGACTGGAGATGAACACCCTCTGGGACGGTCTGTTCCACGTGGTCACCTGGGTCGCGGTGCTCACCGGGCTGGCCCTGCTCTACGCGCGGGTCACCCACTCGCGGGGCCGGCTCTGGCGGTCGCCGGCCCTGTGGGGCTGGGCGCTGGTCGGCTGGGGGTTGTTCAACATCGTCGAGGGGCTGATCGACCACCACCTGCTCGGCATCCACCACGTCCGGACCGGACCGCACCAGACCGCCTGGGACGTCGGCTTCCTGCTGCTCGGGGTGGCGCTGATCGCCGCCGGTTGGGCGGTGCAACGGCGGGCGAGGGTGGTGGACACCTGCGCCGAGCGGCGATGAGTGCGCACCACGGCGGCGAGGTCGGGCCGCTGCTGCTCGTACCGCCGGTGTTGTTCTGGATCTATCTGGCCGCGGCGCTGCGTGAACGGGACCGCGGCGGGTGGAGCAACTGGCGTACGGCGAGCTTCGGGGCGGGCGCCGCGCTGCTCGCGGCGGCCGCGCTGGTTCCCGACCAGGACCTGGTCGGGCACATGTGGCGGCACCTGCTGGTGGGCATGCTCGCCCCGCTCGGGCTGGTGCTCGGCGCACCGGTCACGCTCGCGCTGCGGGCGTTGCCCCGCCGTCGGGGCCGCCGGCTGGTCCGCGTCCTGCGCCATCCGGCGCTCGGGCCGGTGTCCCACCCGGCCACCGGCCTGGTGCTCACCGTCGGCGGGTTGTACCTGCTGCACCTGACGCCGCTGTACCGCGCGTCGCTGGACCGACCGTGGCTGCACACGCTGGTGCTGCTCCACTTCCTGGTCAGCGGGTACGCCTTCACCTGGGCCGTCGCCGGGCCCGACCCGGGTCCGCGCCGGGCCCGGGTGCCCGTCCGGCTGGTGGTGCTGGGCCTCGCGGTCGCCGGACACGCCACGCTGGCCCAGCTCATGTACGCCGGTCTGGTCGAGGCGGCGGTGCCGGTCGACGAGCTGCGTACCGCGGCCACGGTGATGTACTACGGCGGCGATCTCGCCGAGATCCTGCTCGCGCTGGCGCTGCTGGCGACGTGGCGGCCGGCGCCGCGCCGGGTCGGCCGGGACGGCTCAGCCGGGTGCGCGGTCCGCCCAGACGGCGAGCCGGCCGGCGTGGTCGCGTACCGCCTCGCGCAGCGCGGCCGGGTGGCGGACCGTGAACGGCCAGCCCAGCCCGGCGAGCAGCTGCGCCATCCCGTCGAGCCGTTCGGCGCGGCCCCGTAGCAGCACGCCGCCGTCGACGCCGGTCAGCTCGGCGACGCTGGGCGGGATCCGGCGTCGGGCGGCGGCCAGATCGGTCTCCAGGAGCACCTCGACCTCGTGCGCCCACGGCACCGCGGCCAGCGAACGGGTCACCTGGGCCACCGGGTCGAAGCCCTCCGGCGCGGTGAAGGTCGCCGCCGCCGTGGTGACCGCCCCGATCCGGTCCAGCCGGAACGTGCGGACCTCCGCGCGTCGGTGGTCGTGCCCGGTGACGTACCAGCGGCCGGCGTGGAAGACCAACCCGTACGGATCCAGGTCCCGTTCGGAGGTGGCACCGCCGCGGGAGCGGTACCCGAGCCGTACCCGCCGGCCGTTGCGGGCCGCCTCGGCGAGGGTGAGCAGGGTGTCGGTGGTCGGGCGGGCGTCCGGCCGCGTCCGGCGCAGGGTGAACCCGAGGTGCTCGCCCACCGCGGTGAGCCGGTCCGCGAGCGCCGCCGGCAGCACCCGCCGGATCTTGGCGGTGGCGGTGGCGGTGGCGGGCTGCTCGGTGCCGAGGCCGAGTCGTTCGGCGGCGAGCAGGCCGAGCAGGACAGCCACCGCCTCGTCGTCGGTGAGCATCAGCGGGGGCAGCTTGTAGCCGGGGAGCAGCCGGTACCCGCCGTACCGGCCCCGGTCGGCGGTGACCGGGATGCCCAGCTCGACGAGGGTGGTGGCGTAGCGGCGCACGGTGCGCTCGTCGACGCCGAGCCGGGCGGCCAGGTCGGCCCCGGTGAGCCGGTGGTGGCCCTGCAACAACTCCAGCAGGCCGAGCACGCGTCCGGCGGGGTGTGACACGGGACACTCCTTCAAAGCGGGCGGATCCTGCCCGGATTCGATCGTACGGTCAGGGCGACGACGACGAGTGGAGGCGGTCGCGATGGCGACGTTCGTACTGGTGCCGGGCTTCTGGTTGGGCGGCTGGGCATGGCGGGAGGTCACCGCGGACCTGCGCGCGCGGGGCCACGAGGTGTACCCGGTGACGCTGACCGGGGTGGCGGAGCGTGACCACCTCGCCGGTCCGCAGGTCGGGTTGGAGACGCACACCCTCGACCTCGTCCGGCTGCTGGAGGTGGAGGACCTGCGCGACGTGCTGCTGGTCGGGCACTCCGGAGGCGGGTTGCCGGTGACGCAGGCGGCCGACCGGGTCCCGGACCGGATCGGCCGGGTCGTCTATGTGGAGAGCGGGCCGATGCCCGACGGGATGTCGCAGTTCGACAGCAACGAGCCGGCGGAACAGGAACGGCTGCGCGCCCGGATCGGCGACGGGCACCTGCTGCCGGCGCCGGACTGGGATCCGGCCGCCGATCCGCAGAACCTGGCCGGGCTGGGCGAGGCCACGCTGGCCCTGCTGCGCGAGCGCGCCACCGCGCACCCGCTGCGCGCGGCCACCGATCCGGTCCGTCGCAGCGGTGGGCGACCGGTTCCGACCGCCCTGGTGGCGAGCACGTTCCCGCTCGACGTGGTGGAGCAGATGATCGCCCAGGGCCACCCGTTCTTCGCCGGCCTGGCCGGCGGCGAGCTGCACGCGGTGCCGACCGGGCACTGGCCGATGCTCAGCGAGCCGAAGGCGCTGGCCGACGTGCTCGACCGGATCGCGGCCGGCGCCCCGCGTTAGGAAGGGGCCCTTCCGCAACCGCCGGCGTTGACGAGGGGCCCTTCCGCAACCGCCGGCGTTGACGAGGGGCCCTTCCTCACCGCTTCAGCAGGGTGGCGATCTCGGCGGCCAGGTCGGCGGGATCACGGCCGTCGGTGACCACGGTCGCGGTGGCCACCTCGGCGTACAACGGTCGACGCTGCTCCATCAGGTGCTTCAGGGTGGCGCGCGGGTTGAGTGCCAGCAGCGGCCGGCCGGCACCGAGGCCGATCCGCTTGACCGCGTCGGGCAGCTCGACGGAGAGGTGCACGACCTGGTGGCCGATCAGCGCGGCGCGGTTCTCCTCGGCGAGGACCGCGCCGCCGCCGAGGGCGAGCACGCCGGCGCAGGAGGCCAGCGCCGCCGCCACGGCCGCCCGTTCCAGGGTACGGAAGTGCGCCTCCCCCTCGTCGACGAAGATCTCCGGGATCGGCTTGCCGGCCATCGTCTCGATGTCGGTGTCGGTGTCCCGGAAGTCGACGCCGAGCAGCTCGGCGAGCGCCTGCCCGACGGTGGTCTTCCCGGAGCCGGGCGCCCCGACCAGGACGCAGACCGGCGCCATCAGCGGATCACCAGGGCGTCGAGGTAGCCGGCCAGGTTGCGGCGCATCTCGGCGATCGAGTCCCCGCCGAACTTCTCCACCGCGGCCTCGGCGAGCACCAGCGCGACCATCGCCTCGGCGACCACCGCGGCGGCCGGCACCGCGCACACGTCGGAGCGCTGGTTGATCGCGGTGGCCGGCTCCCCGGTGGTCACGTCGACGGTGGCCAGGGCCCGGTTCAGCGAGGAGATCGGCTTCATCGCGGCCTTCACCCGCAGCGGCTCGCCGGTGGTGATGCCGCCCTCCAGGCCGCCGGCCCGGTCGGTGACCCGGCGGACGCCGGTGGCGGTGGGCAGGATCTCGTCGTGCGCCTCGGAGCCCCGCGAGCGGGCCTGCTGCCAGCCGTCGCCGATCTCCACGCCCTTGATGGCCTGGATCGACATCAGCGCGGTGGCCAGCCGGGCGTCGAGCTTGCGGTCCCACTGGACGTGGCTGCCGAGGCCCGGCGGCACCCCGTAGGCCAGGACCTCGACCACGCCGCCGAGTGTGTCGGCGGCCTTCTTCGCGGCGTCCACCTCGGCGACCATCCGCGCGCTCGCCTCCGGGTCGAGGCAGCGCAGCGGGTCGGCGTCGATGCGCTGCGCGTCCTCCGGTCGGGGCCGCAGGCCGGGCTTCGCGGCGACCGGACCCAGCTCCACCACGTGCGAGACGATCTCGACGCCCAGCGCCTGCTTGACCAGGGCCTTGGCGACGGTGCCGACGGCCACCCGGGCGGCGGTCTCCCGGGCGCTGGCGCGTTCCAGGATCGGGCGGGCGTCGGTGTGGCCGTACTTCTGCATGCCGGCCAGGTCGGCGTGGCCGGGCCGGGGGCGGGTCAGCGGGGCGTTACGCGCCTGGCCGGCGAGTTCGTCGGCGTCGACCGGGTCGGCGGCCATGACGGTCTGCCACTTGGGCCACTCGGAGTTGCCGACCCGGATGGCGACCGGGCTGCCGATGGTGCGGCCGTGCCGGAGGCCGCCGATGATCTCGATCTCGTCCTGCTCGAAGGACATCCGGGCACCCCGGCCATAGCCGAGCCGGCGCCGGGCCAGCTCGCCGGCGATCTCGGTGGTGGTCACCTCGATCCCGGCGGGTACGCCCTCGACGAGGGCGACGAGGGCGGGACCGTGCGACTCACCTGCAGTCAACCAGCGCAACACAGCGGTCAGTCTGTCACGCCGGGCACCCGCCGCGCGGCGGTGCCCGACCCGTCCCGCCCAGCGGACGTCGTTGTCCACCCGGCGGGCGGGAGAGGGGACCACGAGCCGCGTCGATCGCGGCCCCCGTCGGTGTCACGGCTGGCGCACCGCGATCAGGGACTTGGTGAGGCCCAGCAGCCGTTCGTTGCGGATCGTGGCGTCCGGGAAGAGGTGGCGCAGCTCGGCCCGGCCGACCAGCTCGGTGGTCAGCACCTGCTTGAGCGCCAGGTCGTACGACTTGCCGGGCGTGTAGGCCAGCGGCCACTTCCGGGCCACCGCGACCCGGGCGGGCACCGGCAGGAACTGCATGCCCGGCGCCACCCAGTGCGGCTCGATCGGGAAGTACCGGTACGGCGTCTGCACCCAGTACGCCGGGGCCAGGTCCCGGATCGCCTCGGCCATCCGGCGGCGGCGCTCGTAGCCGCCCACGTGCTCCAGCACGCTGTTGCTGAACACCAGGTCGTAGCGGCGACCCAGGATGTGCTCGGGAAGTTCGCAGGCGTCGGCGTGGTCGGCCTCGGCCCAGTCGGGCAGGTCGGTCGGCAGGGGCTCCAGGTTGACCACGTGCACGTGGGCCGGACGGACCGGGACCTTCGCCCAACTCTGCACCCGGCCACCGAGGTCGAGTACCCGCATGGTGGCGAGTTTCGGAAACGTCTCGGAGAGCCAGGCGGCGCGGCGGGCCCGCCGCTTCGCGCCCAACGACGTCGGCGAGTCGACCAGTCGGAATCTCAGCGAGTGGAGTGCCATGACGCCGAGTCTTCCATTGATCACCGCGCGTGTGTCAACAGTGGACCGATGTCGGAAGCGTAGCAGTGCGTCACTTGTCGCGGCACAATCATTGTCGACCGGACGGCCGGGGCCCGTCTCCGGGCCCCGGCCGGTCAGATCCCCCGACCGCGTTTGTGCAGCGTGCGCAACACCCGGTCGGCCCGGACCACCCGCCCGGCCACGGCCAGCGCCAGATAGGCCCGCGGCTCCCGCGGGTTGCGCCGGATGGTCCGCCGCGCCCAGCGCAGCGCACCCTGCCGGTCGCCGGAGGCGGCCTGGGCGAAGGCGATCTGACCGGTGACCCGTGCCTCGCCGGCCGGCTGGGTGCCGAACTCCGGGTACCGCTGCAACAGCCACTGCAACGCCTCGGAGATGGTGTCCCACCGCTGCGCGAAGTACGACCGCTTGTGCCACCGCACCAGCACGTACGGGGTGCGCAGGTTGACCAGCGGGGCGCTGCGCGCGGCGCGCAGCAGGAACTCGTAGTCCTCCGCGTAGCTGCCCGGGATCTCCTCGTCGACCAGGCCGAAGCCGTCGCGCAGGGCGGCGGCGCGGATCACGAAGGTGGACGGGTGCAGCTCGGTCATCCGGTCCCGCAGCAGGTCGGCCAGCGTCACCGTGTCCCGGTCCAGCGAGCGGTCGACGGTGTGCCCGTCGTAGCTCACCCGGATCCCGCAGGACACGAACTCGGCCTCCGGGTGCGCGGCGAGCGCGTCGACCTGGGCGCGCAGCTTGCCGGGCAGCCACTCGTCGTCGTCGTCGCAGAACGCGATCAGCTCACCCACCGCGGCGAGGGTGCCCGAGTTGCGCGCGCCGGCCAGGCCGGGCGTACGCGTGTTGGTGGTGACCCGGACGGTCCGGTCGGGCCGGGACAGCTCGCTCAGCGTGGCGTCGGGCTCGGCGCGGTCGTGGACCACCACCACCTCGACCGGGCCGGGGTAGTCCTGGTCGAGGATCGCCCGGAGCGCCGCCCGGAGCAGCTCCGGCCGGTCGCGGGTGGGCACCACCACGCTCACGCTCGGATGTGTCGTCATCGGTCCGCTCCCGCCCGGTCCGGCCGTACCCACGGCCGCCACCACGTCCGCCGGCGCGGCGCGTTGGACGCCGCCACCAGCTCCTCCACGATCTGCCCGACCCGCCGCACGGCGGCCTCCTGCGCCCGCGCCGAGTCGGGATCGGCGGTGACGGTGAACCGGGCCGGGTCGGCCAGCCCGGCGGTCAGCGCGTCGGTCAGCGCCTCCCGGGTCTCGCAGAGCGCCACCATGCCGGCCGCGCCCAGGCGACGGGCGAAGAGCAGCTGGTGGTCGTCGACGTGTTCGCCCCGGGTCGGGTCCCGGGGGACCACGATCGGCAGGTGGCCGTGCCGCCGGGCCTCCAGGATGGTGGCCGGGCCGCCGTGACAGACCACCAGGTCGGCCGTGGCCATCGCCGCCTGCAACGCGTCGTGGCCGAGGAACGGCACCGCGTCGGGCAGCCCCGGCGCGGCGGTGTGTCCGTGCTGGACGGTGAGGCGTACCGCGTCGGCGACACCGCCGTGCCAGTCCCGCAGCCAGCCGACCAGCCGGTCGAACGGGTGCTTGTCGGTGCCGACGGCGACCAGGATCTGGGTCCGGCCGAGGTCGGCGGCGTCCCGCTGCCGGGGCAACCGGTCCGTCGCCGGCGCTGTCGCGTGCTGCCGCTCGGTCACAGCAGGGTCCCCACCACGGTCGCCTCCGGGTACTGCCGGCGCTGTTCCTCCCACTGCACGAGCATCGCGGAGAGGAAGGGCCGGCAGAGCCGCGCGGTCAGCGTCGGGGTGTCGATCCGGTCGTACACCTCGATGTAGACCGTCGGGATGCGGCGCAGCCGGGCCAGGACGACGAACGGCACGGCCACCCCGGCGCCGGTGGTGACCACCGCGGCGACCCGCCGGCGACGCAGCACCCGCCAGGCCAGCACGGCGTTGCGCAGCAGGTTGGGCACGTTGCGGGTGGTCGGATGGTGGGCCGGGACCAGGTCCTCGCCGTCGAGCAGCGAGAGCGCCTCGGGCGTGTCGAAGGTGACCCAGCACCGGGGCCACCGTTCGTACCACGGCCGCAGGGCCAGCAACTGCGCCAGGTGCCCGCCGCTGGACCCGACCAGCAGCAGGTGCGGAGGATCGGACCGATCCTCGATGGTGGTGTCCACGCGACTCCCCACAAGTTCGCTTGGAGGTACGGTCAGGGCCACGCGAAAGCAGATCACATTTCACCGTCCCGCTGAAGGGGACGATCAGGCGATCGGAAGATCTTTCGGCTTGGTCGGGTGGTGCGCCGGGACGGTCGCCAGCCATCGACGTTCGTCACGACCTGGAGTTTTCCGGTCACACTCGGCGATCGGATGCGCCCGGATCAGCCGCTATGTCGTTTCTCGACCACGTCCAACAGGGCGGGATGCAGCGCGTCGTTCCAGCCCGCCCCCGCGTCCGCGAGACGCCACGTGCGCAACCACATCTCCAGCAGGTACGCGTCGGCGACCAGCCGCCGCCGCGCCGGATCCAGTCCCAGCCCGGCGCCGCACCGGTCGAGCTGCGCGTCCACCGCGGCGGCCGCCGACGCCGCCGGCTCGCCCCGCAGCACCAGGGCGCGCTGGAAGGCGTCGTGGGCGAGGTCGAAACCCAGCGGTACGTCCGGCGCGCTGTGCTCCCAGTCCCAGGCGACCAGCCGCCCGGCGTGCACGCCCAGGTTCCACGGCACCCAGTCGCCGTGCCAGTGTCCGAACTCGACGGCCGTGCCGGCGTGCCGGTCGGCCAGCGCGGCGACCGCCGCCACCGCCCGCGCGCCGTCCGGCGTGCCGGCGGCCGACCGGTCCGCCTCGGCGGCCAGCCGGGCCAGGAAGGAGGACCCGGACAGCGGCCGGGCCGGCGCCGGCGGGCGGCCCCGGCGGGCCACCGCGAGCAGGGCCGGCAGCCGCGGCGGATCGTCGACCGGCACCCCCCGGACGGCCGGCGGCAGTGGCTCGACCAGCGCGATCACCGAGTCGGCGACCTCGGTGGCGGCCAGCAACCGGGGCGCCGCCGGGTGGTCCGGCACGCCGGTCACCGAGGGCAGGTCGCCCAGCGCCGCCGCCTCGGCCCGGACCAGGGCCCGGGTGGCGCCGTTCCAGCCGATCTTCGCGTAACCCACCGGCCGGCCCGCGCCGTCGAACAGTTGCAGGGTCGGCTTGTGGTTCGGGTCCGGCGGGCGGACCCCGCACGCGGCGTACACCCGCTGCCCGCCCAGGCCGGCGGCGAGCCGGTCGGCCAGCAGCGCCTCCGCCGCCGGCACCCCGTCCGGCAGCGACACGGTCAGGGTCGGCAACGGCGCCAGGTCGAGCACGCCGAGGCGGGCCAACCCGCCCAGCACCGCCCGTACCGCGCGGATCTTCGGCGGGCGCAACGCGTTGTACGCCAGCAGCGCCGCCGCGGTGGCCCGGGGCGCGCCCAGCGGGAGCAGGAACCGGGCGCGCCGCACCGACGGCACGACCGCGTACCGGGCCACCACCTGGTGCCCCGGTGGCGGCGGTTCGCCGACGGTCAGCGCGATCCGCCGGTCCCCGAAGACCGCCCGGGTGACCCAGCCCAGCCCGTCGGTGCGGGACCGGGGGTCGGTGCGGGACCGGAGGTCGGTGCGGGCCGGCGCCTCGCCGGAGGTGACGGTCCGCTCGCCGGGCCCGCTCACGCGACCCGGTCCGGCCAGTCGAGGTCCAGGTCGAGCCGCCGCCGCAGGGCGTCGTTGTGCGGCCGGTAGTAGTCGGTCAGCTCCGCGCGCACCGCCGGCTCCAGGGGCGCCGACCGGCGGTCGTTGTAGACCTTGAAGTCCGGCAGGTCGTGCGGCGGCAGGCCGAGGAAGTCCAGCGTGCGACGGTAGGTGCCACGGGCGTCGCGGTAGAGGTCCTCGCTGGGCAGGAACAGGAACTGGGTGGAGTCGAAACGCTCCAGCCACGGCTCCAGGTGCTCCAGGTAGCGCCCCCGGGCCCGGTAGGTGTACCAGTCGTACGGCTCGCTGAAGTACTCCGGCTCGGCGATCAACCGCTCCCGCTCCCCCGCCGTACGCTCCTGCTCGGCGGCGAGCGCGGCCGGGAAGTCGAGCGGCTCGATGCCGTGCGTGCGGCGCTCCTTCCAGTGCGAGTACGCCCGCTCCACCGGGTCGCGCAGCAGCACGATCAGCTTCACCGACGGCATCAGCGCGGCGACCCGCTGGGCGGCCAGCGGGTGGAACATGTAGAGCGGTGCCGCCTCGCCCACCCGCACCGGGCCGCCGTGCCGCTTCTCCAACGCCTCACGCTGCCGGACGGTCGGGAAGTGCGACCGGTACCACGCCTCGCCCCGCCGCCAGTGCTCCTCGAAGTAGTGCGCGGACTTGGTGTTCCACGCCGGGAAGAGCCGCGGCACCAGCGGGTGCTGGATCAGGTAGTTCCACAGCGACGTGGTGCCGCCCCGCTTGGTGCCGATGATCAGGAAGTCCGGCAGGGGTCGCTTGTCGCTGGTGCGGACCCCGTACTCGACCAGCGAACCCTTCACCCGCTCGGTCAGCTGGGTCGGCACCAGTTGCTTGGCCCGGTCCCGGAGAGACGACACGACGGTCCTCACCTGCCCTTCGACTGCGCGGTGTCGGGTCCGGCGGCAGGCGCCGGCTCCCCCCGTCCGCGGATCTGCATCATGGTCACCCGGATCCCGCTTCGCACCCGGGGCAACGTCAACAAGCCGACGCAACCGGCGGCGAGCACACCGAGCGCCACCGCCAGGCCGGTCACCCCCCGGCCACCGGCCAGCACCCCGACCGCGGCGGCGGCGCCGACGCCCGCCACGGTGGCCGCACCGGCCCGCAGCATCCGCGCGTCGACCAGCGGCTCGCCGACGACGACCCGGGCGCAGACCGCCGCCGTCAGGTTCTCCGTGACGATGCCGGCCGCCCAGCCCACGGCCGCGCCGGTCGCGCCGTACGACGGGATCAGCAGGACCCCCAGCGACACGGTCACGGTCAGCCCGGCCACGGTGGCGGCCAGGTGCAGCCCGCTGCGGCCACCCATCAGCAGCATGCTCTGCACGTTGCCGACGCCGGTGTTCACCAGCATGGCCACCGCCAGCACGGTCATCGCGGTGGCACCGGAGGTGAAGCCCGCGCCGAACAGTTGCAGGAACGCCAGCCCGAAGACGGCCAGCAGCAGGTAGACCGGCCAGGACAGCACCAGGCCCCAGGTGGTCAGCTGCCGGTGCACGCCCGCCGCGGCGGCCCGCTCGCCCCGGCCGAGCAGCCGGGACAGCTGCGGTGACACCGCCACCCGCAGGCCCTGCATGGCGAGTTGGCCGGCGAGGATGTAACGGCCGACCGCGCCGAACACACCGGCGTCGGCCGCCCCGGCCAGCACCGAGGTGAGCAGCACGCCGACCCACATGTTGCCGGCGTCGATGGCCGCCGAGGCGGCCCGGGGCAGCGCGAACCGCCAGAACGTCGACCAGTCCGCCGGCTCCGGCCGCAGCCGGGCGCCCCGGCCCACCCCGAGCGGGCCGGCGACCAGGGTGAGGCAGACCAGCAGCGCCACCGCCGCCGGCACCAGCCAACCGGTCATGCCGGCGAGCAGGCCGCCACCGGCCAGCACCGCCGCGCCGACCAGCACCGGCCGGGCCACCGGCAGCAGCAGGAACTGCACCGCCACGTACGAGCGGATCGGCCGTACGCAGCGCAGCGCCGCGAGCAGCAGGGTCATCGCCACCACCACCGGCAGCGCGGCGAAGCTGGCGGTCAGCAGGGCCGCCCCCGCGACGCCGCTGTCGCCCAGCAGGTGCACGGCGAGCACGTCGGCGGTGAGCACACCGGCCGTGGCCACCACCAGCGCGACGGCCAGCGGAGGGAGCAGCGCCACCGGCAGGACCCGGGCGGCGTCGCCCCGCGGGCCGGTCCGCCGCCGGGGCAGCGCCCACATCAGACCGGTCTCCGCGCCCAGCGTGCACACCGCGGTGGCGACCGTCACCACACCGATCGCGGCGAAGATCGCACCCGAGCCGACCGTGCCGTAGCCGCGGGTGATGACGACCGCGAGCAGGAAACCGAACAGACCGCTGACCGCCGCGCCGACCAGGCCCGCGGCACCACTGCGGGCACTGCGTCGCGTCTCGGCGTCGGCCGGCCCGGCGCCGGGCGCGTCCGCAGCGACCGGCGGCCGGATGGCGGCGGTCACCTGGTCACCGGCCGTGGACCGGGCACCGGCAGGCGGGGGAGCCGTCGCTCGGCCACCTCCCGCTCGGTCAGCGCCAGGGCGAAGGTGACCGCGTAGAACGCGACCGCGAGGTTCTGGTTGGCCATGCCGTAGAAGGGGACCTGCACCAGGCACACCACCGGGACGATGGAGAGCCACTGCCCGGCCGCCGAGGCGGCCCGGCCGCAGAGCAACGCGGCCACCACGAACCACGCCAGGAAGCAGAGCAGGGCGGGCACCCCGTGGCTGAACAACACCATCCACAGCTGCCCCTGGGTGCCGATCGGCGCGTCCGCGGAGACCGTGTCGACCTGGACCGGCGCGCCGTAGCCCAGCCACGGCGAGTCACGTACCCGATCGAGGACCTCCGAGTAGAGGGAGAGCCGGTCGGTGTTGGTGTCACTGGACTCGACCCGGTTGCCGATCAGCTCGGTCACCGGGATGAACAGGGTGGTGAGACCGCCGATCAGCACGATGCCGACGATCGACCCGGCCACCTTCATGTTGCCGCGCAGACTGGCCCGCACCCCCAGGAAGAGGAACCCCACGCCCAGGCTGAGGAACATCGCCCGGTTCAGGGTGAGGAAGGCCGGCGCCAGGGACAGCGGCAGCGAGCCGAGCAGCGCCCAGCGCAGCAGACCCCGCCGGCGCAGCATGGCGAACGCGACCACGCAGGGCAGGGTCATCGCGTACGCGCTGCCGTAGTTGTTGGTGTACGCGTAAGGGGCCGCCGGGCGGTAGATCGGGTTCAGCGAGCGGGCGCTGTATTCCGCGGTGGACAGGTGCACCATGTCGTTGATGAACGGGTTGCCGGCGAGCCCCGAGGGCAGCAGGATCTCCATCGGGGTGGTGAGGGCGAACCGGGGCACCAGCACGCCCAGCCAACCCAGTGCCACCAGGCCGAACCAGAACGCGCAGAGCGGGACGAGCACCACGGTCTGGTCGGCGCGTTCCCGGGCCACCAGGTAGACGTAGACGCCGACCACGAGCGCGGTCGCGTAGAACGCCAGCCGCAGCGTGAAGGTCAGCACCGACGCGAACGTCTCCAGTTGGGTGGCGCTGACCAGCACGGCGGCCAGGAAGAGCAGCCAGATCCCGGCGGCCGGCGGCAGCGGCACCCGACCCCGGATCAGCAGCAGCGCCATCAGCAGGGCGCCGAGCAACGGCCAGCCCAGGTAGAACGCGCCGGCCAACCACCACAACGGCACCAGGCCGAACATCATCGCGAGCGGCCAGACCGGCAGCCGGGGCGGCGGTGGGGCCGGCGGGGGCGGCGGCCCCACCGGCGAGGGGTCCTCGCCGGCCGGGAAGTCCGTCGCCGTGACCCGGGTGCCGGACACGCCTCAGCCCCGCCCGGTGCGGGTCAGCACGAAGCCCAGCGGGGTCACCCCGGCGGCCCGCAGGCGCTCGGTCAGCCTCCGCAGGTCGCCCTGCCGGGTGCGGTCCTGCTCCACCACGACCACCGCGGTGCCCTGCCGGGCCGCCGCCACGCCCCGCTCGTCGGCCTCCGCCGGCGGGGCGTTGAACAGCACCAGACCCTTCGAGGCGCGCAGCCGCCACGTCCCGAACCGGACGCTGCCGGCACCCACCGACACCTCGTCGCCGCTGTCCTGGACGGCGCTCTTCCCGCTGGCCGGTGCCCCGCCGGCCACCCGGGGCAGCGTCATGGTGGCGTCCGGGTCGGTCGACGGGCGGGCGGCGGTGGTGGTGGGGTGGGGCGACGGCCGGCGGACGGTGATCTGCTCGGTGATGTCGTCGATCGGGGGCTTGCCACCCTCCCGGGGCTTGGGCACGACCGGACGGGCCGGGTTGGCCACCGCGGGCAGCCGTCCCCGGTCGGTCAGCACGATGCCGCGCAGCCGGTCCACCCGGCCGCTGTCGTCGGCCGCGTACACGTCCCGGCCGGTGGCGGCGAGCGCCACGGCCAGCCCGGCGGTGAGCGCGGTCTGGTCCTCCCGGGTGGTCAGCAGCGCGACCCGGGCCGGTTCCCGGACCCGTTCGGCGATCGCCATCGCCACGTACCGGATGTCGGCGTCCACGGCGAGCCGGGAGCCGCGGAAGCCCTTGCTGCGTACCGTGCCGAGCAGCGGCAGGCCGGTGGCGTCCCGACCGTCGTCGACCGAACGGATCCGGCGGTCCACGGACTCCCAGATGTAGGCCAGGACCACGCCGAGCAGGGCGCCGCCGAGCAGGCCGGCGAGCAGGTAGAGCATGCTGCCGCCGCCGGAGCTGACCAGCGACCGCGCCGCCTGCCGGGTGACCCAGCCCGGGTTGACGTCGACCGCGGCGATCTCGGTGCGGGCGGCGCTGAGCTGGGTCAGCTGGTTGTTGATCCCGGACAGCTCGGCCACCGCCGCGTCCGCCGCGTTGTCCCCGGCGTTGGCGATCCGCCGTTGCAGGGCGGCCTGCTGCGCGGCGACCTTGGCGATGCTCTCGTCGTACTTGCGCAGCATCTCCCCCCGCTGCTGCTCGTACATGCCGCGGCGCACGTCCAGATATGCCTGCGCGGCGAGGTTGACCCCCTCCACCGCCGCGTCGGGCGAGTCGGCGGTGTAGAGGAAGCGCAGGATCTGGCCGCCGGTCGGCACCTCGACCTCAAGGGCGTCGCGGACCGCGCGCTGGTCCTGGCCGGTCTTGTCGACCAGTCGCTGCACGACGTCGGTGCCGGTGGCGATGCCGCTCTCCACGTTCATGTTCACCGCGCGGTCGGCGTTCCCCCCGCTCGGGGAGAACGCGTCGGTGACCACCGGGCGGACCGCGACGACCGCGTTCGCGGTGACCGCGCTGGGCACGGCGAGCACGTAGGTCAGCGCGGCGAGCAACCCGACCAGGGCGACCCCGGTCACCAGCCGGATCCGGTGCACCGGCACCCGGAGCAGGTCGATCAGGGTGACCGTACGGGCCGGAGCCCCGGCTCCGGAGGCGGCGGCGTCGGTGGGCCAGGGGCCGGGAGTAGCGTCAGTCATGGAACTTCTTCACCGTCTGTTGGGGATTTCCGACGACCACGACCCGCGGCGGCACGTCCGTCCGCACCACCGTCGCGGCGCCCACGACACTGTCCCGGCCGATCCGCACGCCCTTGAGCACCAGGGCGTGCGCCCCGATCCACACGTTGTCCTCGATGACGATGGGGGCGCGGGTGGCCGGGACCGGGGGTTCGTGACGTTGCTCGGGGGGCAGGTTGTGGAAGTCGTTGTCCACCAGCTCGCAGTCCGACAGCAGGCACCGGTCGCCGATGGTGACCGAGGTCCAGGTGCCGACCCAGGTCGCGTTCAGCAGGCAGTCGGCGCCGACCCGGACCTCGCCGGGACCGGCGAACCGGACCAGCTTGTTGATCCGGGTGCGGTCGCCGATGGTGACCCGGACGCCCCGGCGCAGCCGGATCCGACCCCGGATCTCCACTCCGTCACCGAGCGTCAGCCCGGGGTAACGCAGCTGGTACCAGTGGCGTTTGGCCGCGAAGACCGCGCGCACCACCAGGCCACGGCGGATCCCGCCCAACGAACCCTCCCCACGTCACGGGGCCGGCGACAGTGGATCCGTCGCCGGCCCAACGTGAACAATCTACCGATGTTCCGTTACGAGCGGTTGACCGCTACTGCACGGAGAAGAACGTCCGAGGGGTGGACCAGGACAGATCGGGCGTCGCCGGGGCGATGACCGTCGCGTCGGCACCGCTGACCGCCGGAGCGGCCGTCGGGTCGAACGGCACGCTGCGCAGCGTGCCGTCGGTGGAACCGTAGACGATCCGGCCACCGACCCAGGCCATGCCACGCACGCCCGACCAGGTGACCCCGGTGGTGGGCAGGCTGAACTCGGTGGCGCCGAGGTAGTTGCCGTCGATCTCGAAGTACCGGTAGTAGAGACCGTTGGCGCCGGTGCGGGTGTAGTAGAGGCGGCCGTCGAGGAAGAACGCGCCGGTCAGGTTCGCCGCGTTGTACCAGTCGTTGTAGCCCGACGCCTCCCATGGGGAGCCGATCGCGCCGCCGTTGAACAGCGAGATGTCGATCCGGCTGCCGGAGGGGGTGCCGGCGACGGTGTGCGCCCAGTAGATCCGGTCGGCGACCCGCCAGGTGGCGCCGGCGCCGGTGTAGGCCGGCTGGCTCACCGTGGCCGGGGTGCCCAGCGCCGTGCCGTCGAACGGCACCTTGGCCACCTCGCCGTCGGTGGTGCCGAGGTAGAGGTTGCCGGTGGTCTCGGTCGGCGGGTTCTTCGGGGTGATGGTCCGTCCGCCGGACAGCGGGAACATGCCCAACCGGCCGTGGTACTCGTTGCCCATGCCGTCGGAGTTCTGCCCGAAGTAGAGGCCGTCGCTGCCCCGCCACAGCACCGGCACCGAGGAGCCCCAGCCGCTGGTGCCGGCGGGCATCGAGGCGCTGCCGCTGCGCCGTGGGTTCCAGTTGACCGGCATGCCGGTGGCCGGGGTGACGGCGGCGACGCCGAGCCGGTCGACCGCCCCGTTGCCCGCCCGGTCGCTGGCGTTCGGGTTGTTCAGCCAGCGGAAGTGCCCGCCGAGGTAGATGACGTTGTCGGCCACCTCGACGGAGGTGATGGTGTCGTTACCGGTGTAGTCGACCCAGGTGCCCAGCTGCCCGGTGCCCCGCGCGGCGGTCTCGAACCGGACCAGCGCGTCGCAGTACGCGGCCGGCCAGCCGCCGCCGCCGTTGGTGCCGACGACGAACCAGCTGCCGTCGCCGCCGAACTTCACGTCCTGCACGTAGTGGACGAACGTCGCGGGTGCGGCGCACGGCGGGACGAACTTCTCGGTGCTCCAGTCCAGCACGGTCGGCGTGCCGGTGAGGTCGACCAGCGCCATCTGGTTGCGGGCCAGGTCGTTGACCAGCGTGAAGTTGCCGCCGACGGCGAGGGTGCCACCGTCCGGGGAGACGTCGATGGTCCAGACGTACGACGAGGTGGTGTGCCGGCCGACGGTGGCGTTGATGTTGAACGTCGGGTCGATCGCGCCGGTGGTGGCGTTGAGCCGGCCCAGCCCGGTGTGGGCGGTGCCGTTGAGCCAGCTGAAGGCGCCACCCACGTAGAGCCAGTTGCCGTGCAGCGCGAGGTCACGAACCGTGCCGCCGTCGGAGCGGCCGACCCAGCTGTCCACGATCGCGCCGGTGCTCGGGTTGAGCGCCACCAGGTTCTTGCGGCTCACCCCGTTGACCGTCTTGAACGCCCCGCCCACGATCAGCGTGTTGTTCGGGCCGGCGATGAGGGAGTTGACCGCGCCGTCGAGCACCGGCAGGAAGGTCGTGGAGATCGTGCCGGTGGTCCGGTCGTACCCGAAGAGGTAACGCTGCGTCGTCCAGGCCGCGGTGGCGGTCTGCCGGATCTGGGTGAAGCTGCCGCCCACGTACACCGTCGAGCCGACCTGCGCGAACGCGCGGGTCTCGCCGTCGCGGGCGTGCGGGGTGCTGTCAGCGGGGTTGGCCGAGACCAGGGTCGCCGTCTCGGGGGCCGGGACCACGGCGGCGGAGGCCGCCGACGGGACGGCCAGCACGGTGGCGGCGGTCACGAGGGTGACTGCCGCCGCACGGATGCGGAAACCGGCGGATCGCCAAGAAAGCGAGACTTCGGGCACGCTACGCCTCCAAGATGGATGAGAACCCGCGTAGCGTGCCTTGTCCACCCTGTTTGGCGCATCCGCCGATTGGGCGGTCTCACGTCCGACGGTGACGGAACGGCCCCCGAGTCGGATGTCCGACCGACCCGGAGGCCACCGACCGTCACCTTTCGACTACCTCAGGTCAGCTGGCGCCTCCGGTGGGCTGGCGCAGGTAGGGATCCTGTCCCGCTCGGGTGAACCCGGCCAGCGCCGAGGCGTCATGGTTCATCGTCATGTCACAGGTCTTCGTCCGGGTGGTCATTCCCGCCGAGTTGAAGTAGATCGCCGCCTTGATCTTCGGGTGCGCCTTCAACGCCGCCGGGAACTCCTCGAACCACCGTCGCTTCGCGTCCGGGTCGGCGGAGTTGAAGTTGGTGCCGAACTCGGCGAGCATCCGCGGCTTGCCGGCACCGATGCCGTTCTCGTCGAGCCACCGATAGAACCCGCCGACGGTGGTGGCCGGGCTCTTCCACACCGTGCTGCCGTTGCAGACGTGGAAGTTGTACGGGTCGTACCCCACCCAGTCGACGTACTTGTCCCCGGGGTACAGGCCCGCGTACCGGTCGTAGTGGCCGGACCAGCCCATCATCGTCCACACCCAGACAGCGTTGTGCGCGCCGGCCGCGGCGAACCGGTCGTGCACGTGGCGCCAGGCCCGGACGAACTCGGCGTCACTGCCCTTGCCCGGCTCGTCCTCCGGCTCGTGGTCGAAGCCCATGAACACCGGAACCCCGGTGGCGCGGATCCGGCCGGCCACCGCGTCGATGGTGCCGTCGTGCCGGCCGCTGTAGACGTCCGACCACTTCAGCACCGTGCCCGAGGAGAAGATCCGCGACTCCCAGGCGAAGAACATCAGCCGTCCCTCGCGCATCTGCTGCTGCTGGTAGGCGTCGGGGAAGGCGCCGTTGCTGCCGGCGTTGGAGAAGTCGTGGTAGCGGTGCACGACGTCGAACTTCCGGCCGACCTGCGCCTCCACCCGGGCGACCGCCGCGCCGTGGTCCCAGCCGTCGCCCGCCCCGGACGGGGCGTACATCCCCCACCAGGCACCGCAGGAGGGCACCAGGTGGTCGGACACCTGGCCGCAGCCGGCCGGCCGGCTGGGGCTGGGGCTGGGGCTCGCCGACGGGCGCGGTGACGCCTTGGTGGGGCTGACGCTCGGCGACGGCGTGGGCCGCGCCGGCGGGGACGGCAGCGCCGCGCTCCGGGTCGGCACCGGCGTACGGGTCGCCGGTGCCGCCGGCGCACTGCCCATGTCGTAGCTGATCTCCAGCCGCGGGCGCAGGTCGGTGTTGCGGTTCTCCGACGACGCCCAGTAGACCCGCGTCTCCAGGCCGGTCTGGGCCAGCGACACCGTGACGGTGCCGTTCCCCTTCACCAGCGCCGAGACGTCGAACTCGTTGAAACCCGCGCGCACCTCGCTCACCGAGGCCAGGGCGGCGCCGGCCGGCGCCGGGGCCGGGCGGGCGGCGGTGGCGTCGACCGTGGACGCGTGCGCCGTCACCGTCGCGCCGACCTTCTTCCAGGAGTGCACCCGCAGGGTGGCCCGGATGTTCACCGCCCTGGTCGGCAGCGTGGTCACCGCGAACTGGACGACCGCGTCGCGCGCGCCGCGCGGGTTGCCGTCACACCGGGCGGGACAGGTGGCGAGGGTGGTCTTCGCGCCGTTGTCGCCGTCCTGCGGCACCGTGGTGGCGGTGGTGTCCGCGGTCGCGCGGATCGACAGGTCGTCGGCGGCCAGCAGCGGCATCACGGTGGCCCCCAGGCCCAGCGCGACGGTCGTGCCGAGGGCGCCGAGGAGCACGGCCTTGCGCCGTGGACCCTGGTACCAGGTGAGGCGGTGCACTCCGTGCCTGCTCAACGGAAACTCCCTGTGTCTGCTGCGGTAACTGTGGGCAGCGTATCGACGGACGCGGTCCGACGTGCGCAGGACAGCCCGACCTAAGCGCGTCTTAACCGTCGCCTAAGGATGCCCGAAGTGACCACTGAGGACGGCCCCGGCCTGGTCGGCCGATCAGCGGGCCCGGGCGGCGGCGAGGGCGGCGGCCATCGCCGCCCGGGGCGCGGGAACCCCGGTGAACTGGGTGAACTGGCCGACCGCCTGCGCCAGCAGCAGGTCCAGGCCGGAGACGATCCGGCAGCCGGCCGCCCGCGCCGAGGCGGCCAGCGGGGTCGGCCACGGGTCGTAGAGCGCGTCGAACACCACCGTCGCCGGCGACCAGCCCGGTGCCGCGTCCACCAGGGAGTCGGCGACCCCCTTCGGCACCGTGGACACCACCACGTCGGCGCGCAGGTGCGCGACCGCCTCGTCCCACCCGGCGCCGGTCAGCGGCACGTCCACCGCGCGGGCCACCGGGCGCAACTCGTCGACCGCCACGGCACGGCGGGCCACCACGGTCACCGCCCGGGCGCCCAGCGACGCCGCCGCCGCCACGGCCGCCCGCGCGGTCCCGCCGGCACCCAGCACGGTCACCGTGGCACCCGGGCGTACGCCCGCCTCGGTCAACACCTCGACCATGCCGCCGACGTCGGTGTTGTCGGCGTACCAGGAGCCGTCCGGCCGGCGTACCAACGTGTTGGCCGCGCCGACGGCGGCGGCGACCGGCGACGCCTGCCCGGCCACCGCGAGCGCCGCCTCCTTGCCCGGCATCGTCACCGACAGCCCGGCCCACTCCGGGCCGAGGCCGGCGACCAGGTCCGGCAGCTCCGCGGCGGCGCACTCGATCCGGGTGTACGACCAGCCGGTCAGGCCGGCCGCGGCGTAGCCGGCGTTGTGGATCACCGGGGAGAGCGAGTGCGCGATCGGCTTGCCCAGCACCGCCGCCCTGTGCGCGACCATCAGATGATCCCGGCCTCCCGGGCCTTGTCCTCGTTGCGCTGGTGCTCCTCGTACGTCTCGGCGAACTCGGAGTTGCCCTGCCGGTCGACCGCGACGAAGAAGAGCCAGCCGCCCTTCGGCGGGGCCATCGCACCGGCCAGCGCGTCCTTGCCCGGGTTGTTGATCGGCGTCGGCACCAGGCCGCGCAGCTTGCGGTTGTACGGGTTCTTCGGGTTGTCCAGGTCGGCGTTCGTCATCTCCTTGGAGCTCTTGGTCTTCTGACCGGTCAGCTCCAGGTAGTAGTTGACGGTGACGTCCATCTCCAGGCAGCCGCAGTCGAAGTTGCCCTTGAAGACCCGGTTGTAGGCGACCCGGGCGACCTTGCCGAGGTCCTTCTTGGTGCCGGCCTCGGCCTGGGCCAGGGACGCCACGATCAACGCCTCGTACGGGGTCACCCCGCCCAGGTCGCTCTGCACCTTGTCGGCGAACTTCAGCTCGCCGGCGACGGTGAGGAAGTTGTTCACCATCTGCTTGAGGATCGACTCGGCGGTGGCCTTCGGCGGGATCTCGTAGGTGTCCGGGTAGAGGAAGCCCTCGATCGACGGCTTGACCTGCTTGCCGTCGTCGCGCTTGAACCACCAGTCCGGAACACCCAACGCGAGCGGATCCTTGGCCGCCGCCTCGAAGTCCTTGACCGGGATCTTGGTGAAGTCGGAGAGCAGCTTGTAGATGTTCTTCGCGGTGCGCCCCTCGGGGATGGTCACCCCGTTGGTGACCTTGTTCTTCGGGTCGAGCAGCGCGGCCACGGCGCTCTCGGCGCTCATCTGCTTGCGCAACCGGTACGTCCCGGCCTGGATGTTCTCACCCCGGGAGTCCTTCTCGGCGGCCTCCAGGAACGCCTTGGTGCTCTTCACCACGTCGGCCTCGTAGAGGGTGACGGCCATGTCGGCGACGAAGGCACCGGCCTTGATCTCGACCTGCACCTGCTCGGTGCCGGTCCCGTCGTAGTCGGGGGTGACGAAGTAGCTCTGCACCCGGTCGAAGCCGTAGAAGGCGCCACCGCCGATGCCACCCAGCAGGACGAGGGCGAGCAGCAGGGCCAGCACGGTCCGGCCCCGGCCGCCACCGGAGCCGCCGTTGCGCTTGCGCACGTAGCCGCGCCGGTGCCGGCCCTTCTCACCCCGATCCTGTTCGTCGAAGCCCAGGTCGAGTTCGTCGATCATCGTGTCCGCCTCCGCTGCGCGTCCAGCCAGCTCTGCAGAATCTCCACCGCGGCGGCCTGGTCGACCACCGCACGTTGTCGTCGTCCTCGGACGCCTCGCTCGGCCAGCCTACGAGAAGCCACGACCGTGGACATCCTCTCGTCGGTAAGCGTCACCGGAACCGGCGCTATCACATCGGCCAGTTGGCCAGCGTACGCCTTCACACCGACCGCCGCGGGACCGTGTTTGCCGGCGAGGTTGACCGGAAGGCCGACCACCACCTCGACCGCCTCGTGCTCGGCCACCAGGGCCGCGAGCTGGGCAAGGTCGGTCGGCACCGCGTCCGGCGCCGCCGTGAGATCCCGGGCCAGGGTGACCAGCGGGGTGGCCAGCACCCCGTGCGGATCCGACCGGGACACCCCGACCCGCACCTGGCCGACGTCGACGCCGAGCCGCACGCCGTGGGACGGTTCAGTCACCCACCGTCACCTCCCCCCATGACGAACCAGGGCGGACCGTGCGGTCCGCCCTGGTCTCCCGCCGTCGTCGCGTCACGCCTCGGCGATCGCCTTCTCGACCGTGAGCAGCAGGGTGGGTGCCTCCGCCGCCGGCAGGCCGCCGCCCTGGGCGAGGTCGGGGCTGCCCCCGCCGCGCCCGGAGAAGGCCGCCTTCACCAGGTCCGACGCGGCCAGGCCCCGGCCGCGGGCCGCCTGGTTCACGGCCACCACCAGCGACGCCTTGCCGTTGGCGCGGGCGGCCACCGCGACCACCGCCGGCCGGGCCGGGTCGATCCGACCCCGGATCTCCTGCGCGAGGGTCCGGACGTCGTTGCCGGCCGCGCCCTCCGGCGCCTCGGTGCCCACGTACGCGACCCCACGCACGTCCTTGGCCTGCGCCGCGAGGGCGGACGCGCCACCGAGCACCAGCTGGGCGCGCAGCTTCTCCAGCTCCTTCTCCGCGTCCCGCAGCTGGGTCACCGTCTGCTCGACCCGGTCGGCGACCTGCTCGCTGGGCACCCGGTACATCTCCGCGAGGCGGGACACCAGCAGGTGCTCCCGGGCCAGGAAGTTGAACGCGTCCATGCCGACCAGGGCCTCGACCCGACGGACCCCGGAACCGATCGACGCCTCGGAGAGGATCTTGACCAGACCGAGCTGGCCGGAACGGGACACGTGGGTGCCACCGCACAGCTCGCGGGCGTAGTCCCCGACCTCGACGACCCGCACCTCCTCGCCGTACTTCTCGCCGAAGAGGGCCATCGCGCCGATCCGCCGCGCCTCCTCCAGCGAGGTGATGAAGGCGTGCACCTCCAGGTCGGCCAGGAGCACCTCGTTGACCTGCTGCTCCACGTCCCGCAGCACGGTCGGCGACACCCCGGTCGGGGTGTTGAAGTCGAACCGCAGCCGGCCCGGCGCGTTCAGCGAACCGGCCTGGGTGGCGGACTCGCCCAGGAAGTTGCGCATGGTCTGGTGCACCAGGTGGGTCGCCGTGTGCGACCGGGAGATCGCCCGCCGGCGGCTGGTGTCGATCTCGGCATAACCGGTCTCGCCGGCGCGCACCTCGCCCCGGACCACCCGGGCCCGGTGCACGATCAGCCCCGGCACCGGCTGCTGCACGTCGAAGACCTCGACCTGCCCGCCGCCGAGGGTGATCATGCCGAGGTCGGGCTGCTGCCCACCGCCCTCGGCGTAGAACGGGGTGGCGTCGAGCACCAGCTCGACGGTGTCACCCTCGACCGCCGCCGGACGCGGGCCGTCGGTGCCCAGCACCGCCCGCACCGTGGCCTCCCGGGACACCTCGCCGTAGCCGGTGAAGGTCACCGGGCCGCCGGCGTCCAGCACCGACCGGTACGCCGACAGGTCGGTGTGCCCGGTCTTGCGCGCCTGCGCGTCGGCCTTGGCCCGGGCCCGCTGGTCGGCCATCAGCCGCCGGAAGCCCTCGGAGTCGACCGTCAGCCCCTGCTCGGCCGCGATCTCCAGGGTCAGGTCGATCGGGAAGCCGTACGTGTCGTGCAGCTGGAACGCCTTCTCGCCGGAGAGCGCCCGCCCTCCGGCGGTGCGGGTCTCGGTGATCGCGGTGTCCAGGATCGTGGTGCCCGCGCGCAGCGTGGACAGGAACGCGTCCTCCTCCGCGTACGCGTAGTCGGCGATCCGGTCGAAGTCGGTCGCCAGCTCCGGGTACGACGGCGACATGCAATCCCGGGCCACCGGCAGCAGCTCGGGCAGTGCCCGCTCCTGCCAGCCGAGCAGCCGGATCGACCGGATCGCGCGCCGCATGATCCGGCGCAGCACGTAGCCACGGCCCTCGTTGCTCGGGGTCACCCCGTCGCCGATCAGCATCAGCGCGGTCCGCACGTGGTCGGCGATCACCCGCAGCCGGACGTCGTCCGGGTGCGACTCGCTGGCCACGTGACCGGAGTGGGCCCCGTACCGCTTGCCGGTCAGCTCCGCCGCCCGGTCCAGGATCGGGCGCACCTCGTCGATCTCGTAGAGGTTGTCGACGCCCTGGAGGATGGAGGCCATCCGCTCCAGGCCCATGCCGGTGTCGATGTTCTGCGCCGGCAGGTCACCCAGGATCGGGTAGTCCTCCTTGCCGCTGCCCGGACCCCGCTCGAACTGCATGAAGACGAGGTTCCAGAACTCCATGAAGCGGTCCTCGTCGACCGCCGGGCCACCGTCGCGGCCGTACTCCGGGCCCCGGTCGTAGAACAGCTCGGAGCACGGGCCGCACGGTCCCGGGATGCCCATCGACCAGAAGTTGTCGGCCTTGCCCCGGCGGACGATCCGCTCCGCCGGGACCCCGACGGAGCGCCAGATCTCGAACGCCTCGTCGTCGTCCAGGTAGACCGTCGGCCAGATCCGCTCCGGGTCCAGGCCGAACCCGCCCTGGTCCTGCGACTTGGTGACCAGGTCCCAGGCCAGCGGGATGGCCCCGTCCTTGAAGTAGTCACCGAAGGAGAAGTTGCCGTTCATCTGGAAGAACGTGCCGTGGCGGCTGGTCTTGCCCACCTCGTCGATGTCGGGCGTCCGGATGCACTTCTGCACGCTGACCGCCCGGCGGTACGGCGGCGTCTGCTGCCCCAGGAAGTAGGGCACGAACTGCACCATGCCGGCGTTGACGAACAGCAGGTTCGGGTCGCTGATGGCGGGCAGCGGAGCGGACGGCACCACGGCATGGCCGTTCGCCTCGAAGTGCGCGAGGTACCGCCGCTTGATCTCCGCCGTCTTCATCGCTGGTGTTCCTCCGGAAAGATCTCTCGGTCGCCGATGCGCGGGTCCTCCCGCAGCTCGGCGAACTGGTCGTCGAACGCCTCGCCCTGGGCGAACGCGGCATGGATCTCCTGCTCGCGCTCGGCCATCCCGATCCGGACGTCCTCCACGAAGCTACGCAGCTCCTCGAGCAGACCGCCAGCGGATTGCGAGACCGTGCTGGCGATGCCGGCCGGGGTGTACGACTGCGCGGTGCGGGTCGCCTTGCGGACCACCAGTACACCGGCCGCGAGCCCGATGCCGAGCCAGAACAGTCGCCTCATGGTCGTACCTCCTGCTCGCCGCGCGGGTCAGCGGTTGCCGCGCCGGGCGGCCCGGCGCTGCTGCTTGATGGTGTCGCGGACCTCGCGCTCGGTCTCCGCGTTCTTCCGGGACGCGGCGGCACGGCGTACGCCGTAACCGAACGCGGCAACCTTCACCAGCGGGTTCGCGGCGGCGGCCGACACGACGGTGGCCAGGTTGGCGACGTTGGCGGTGACGTTCTGCGCGTGGCTGGTCATGGTGTCGACCTTGGCCAGCTGGAGGTTCACCCCGTCCAGCGAGGTCTGCACCTGCTCCAGCGCGACGTTGACGTTCTTCACCGTGGTGTTGACGTCACCGAGCAGCGGGGCGGTGCGGTCGTTGAGGTCGTTGATCATGCGGGTGGCGGCGTCCACCGTGTGCCGCAGCCGCAGGATGGGCAGCGTCAGGATCAACACCAGCATCGCGAACGCGATCGCCGCGATCAGCGCCGCGACCTCTCCAAACTCCACGCCTGTCCTCCTCAAGCAGAGTCACGCGCCACCGGGCTTGCCGGATCACGTGACCGTGTCGTGCACTGGCACCGCTCGGCGACCCGGACCGGGTCAGCGGGAGCAGGCGGGCCTGCCAGCACCAGACCCTACCGTCCGTGATGGAAACCGGCTCACGACGGTGAGGGTGTCAACTCACCCAACGGATCCCCGCTGAGTGTCGGGTAGGGATCCTCACCGGTGAGTGACGGGTCCGTACTCGGTTGTGGTCGGGTCCGCTCGTCGTCGATCGCGTTGCGCACCTTCACCGACACCAACGAGCCGGCGCACTCCTGCGCTGCGGCCGACTCCTCCGGCGTCGGCACCACCGCCGGTTCGCCGTCCACCGGCGGCGGTACGCAGGCCGGCGCCCGTACCCAGAGGTCCAGGGTCAGCTCGTCGCGCCGCCAGCAGTTGTAGGTGCCCTTCTCCTCCTTCTCCGGGCACCGGGCCACCTGCCAGCGCTGCCACCCGTCCCGGGCCAGCGCCGCCTCGTACGCCTGGGCGGTCTCCTGCGGCGACCGCTCCGAGGTGACCGTCCGCTCGCGCAGCCGGCAGTCCAGCAGACACCAGCGGCTGCCACTGACGTCGTCGACCGTCTTCGCCGCGGCCCAACCGGGCACGTCCAGCGCGTCGAGGGTGTCGAACACCGGGTCGCGGCTGAACGTCCGCAGGCCGAAGAAGACCGGGACAGCGCCCAGCAGCAGCACGCTGACCAGGACGAGTACGCCCAGCCGCAGCCGCTGCCGCTCGCGTACCCGCCGGTGCTGGTCGCGGGCGCCGCCCTCGGCGGGCCCGTCGTCGTCCAGCGCGGCCGCACCGGCGGCCCGGCGCAACGCGGGTGGGTCACCGGCCTGCGGGGCGGGGCGGGGCGCGCCGGCGGGCGCGACGGCGGCCCGGGCCACCGCCGGCTCGCTCGGGCGGTCCGGGGGCGGGACCGGTGAGATCCCGGACGGTTCGGGCCGGCCCGCCTCGCGGGACGGCGGCGCGGCGCGTCCGGCCGGTCGGTCGACCGGCGGACCGGGCGCGGGCACCCGGGCGACGCCCGGCTGCCCGGGTGGCGCCGGCCGGGGGCCGGCCCCGGCGCTCGACTCGTTCGCCTGCGGCCGGGGCGGGCCGGAGCGAGGGTCGCCCGGCCGGGCGGACCCGGCGGGCGGGCCGGCCGGCGCGCCGTCGGTGCGGGGGGCGCCGGGTGGGGCCACCCCCGCGCGGATCGGGCCGGTGTCCGGCCGGGCGGCACCCCGGGGCGGCCCGTCGGGCGGACCAGCGGGGCGGACCCGACCGCCCGCACGCGGATCGGCACCGGGGCCGCCGACCCGCGGGTCCAGACCCGGACCGGGCGCACGCGGGTCGCGCGCCGGGCCGGGCGGCGGCACCGGTCGGGCGGCGCCGCGCGGCGCGGGAGGCACCGCGGTCGGCGCGTCACCCGGCCGGGGCGGGCCGTCGGCGGGGCGGGCCCGGCCGGCCGGTGGCCGGCCGGCGTCGACGCCGGGCTGGGGTGGACGGGCGGCCGGGTCGGCGTTGCCGCGACGGGGCGCGCCGGGAGTGTCCGGCCGGCCCGCCGGTCCGGGTGCCGCCGGCGCGCCGGTCGTCGGCGCGGCGCTCCCGCGCCGGGTCACCACCGGCAGGCCGGGGTCGGTGTGGGTGCCGCGGCCGGCTTGCCGCAGCCAGTCGGCGGGGCGGTCCGGCCGGTCCCGCCGGGGCGCGCCCGGGTCGTCGGGGGGCGCGGGGCGCCGCTGCGGGCCGGAGGGGCCGTCGTCGGCCGCGCGGCGAACCCGCCCGGTCGTCTCCCCTTCCTCGGCGGAACGCCGGCCCCGTGCGGGCGGTTCGGTCTCGGCGCCGGGCGGACCCGGGCGGCCCTGCGGCCCGGTCAGCGGGTCGTCGGGGCGGGACCGGCGGCCCCGCCCGGGTGGTTCGGCCTCGGCCGGCCGCCCGGGGCGGCCCTGCGGCCCGGTCACCGGGTCGTCGGGGCGGGGGCGGCGGCCCCGCACGCCCGGGTCGGTCGGGTCCGCGGCTCGCCGGGCGCGGGTGGGTCCGTCGCCGTCCGGCGCCGTCCGGCGTCCCCGGGGCGGGCCGGCCGGGGCCGGGGGCGCGTCGCCACGCGGCACCATCGGGTGGTCCCCGGTCCCCCAGCGGCGCCCGGCGCCGGACACCGGCTCCACGTCGGCCGGTCCGGGCACCGGCGGCGCGTTGCCGCTGCGCGGCACGATCGGCGGTCCGGCATCGGCCACCGGCGGACGGCCGGGAGGACCGTCCGGCCGGGCGCCGGGACCGGCGCTGGTCCGGCCACGGCCGGCCGGGTCCGGCGCGCCGGCCGGCGGACGTCGGTCCGGGCCGGCGCCGGCCGGCGGCGGAGTCTGGTCGGGCACGCCGGGACCGGCCGGGGCGCGGCGCGGCCGGCCCGTCGGGGCCCGGTCGACCGGGCCGGCGGGCGGCGGCTGGGCACCCGGCTGCGGCACCCGGAAGCGGCCCGCGGCACCGCTCAGGTCACCGGACCGGGGATCCGTCGGATCGGGGTGGTCGCCCCGGCTCGGCGGGCGGGCTTCCCGGCGGGCCGGCGGGGGTGCGACCGGCGGGCCGCCGGGTGCCGCGCCACGGGGCGGGCCGGCGGGCACGGGCGGGACGGCCCCGGCGGGCGGGCCGGCCGGGTGACCGGGTTGCGGGCGGGCCGGTGGGGAGGCGGGCGGACCGGACACCGGTCCCGGTCGACGGTCCACGCCGTCCGGGCCGGGCTGCGGCCAGCCGGCGGCCGGCGTCGGTCGGGGCCGCGTGCCGGGGGCGGCGCCGGGTGCCGGGGGACCCGCCGGTCCGGGGCGCGGCGCGGGCGGGCGGGCGACCGGGCCGGACGGCTCGGCGGCGCCGGGCCACGGCCCGTCGACCGGGCGCGGGCGGGACTCCCCGTCGCCCCGGCGCACCGAGGGCGACGCCGCCGGACCGGGACCCCGCTGGCCGGACCGCTCGGACGACGGCGGACCGGCGGGCGGCGGCGCGCCACCGGGACCCAGGTCGGTGCGGTCCTGCTTGGCCGTCCGAAGGTCGTCGATCCAGCCGAGTTCCTCGCCGTCGACGGCCTCGTCGGGCTCCGGTTCGGCCTTGCCCCGTCCCCAGCGGCGGCCCTTGGGGCGGGAGTCACGCCGCTCGTCGGGACCGTCCTCGGGTCGCTCCCCACCACGCGATCTCACTGCTGATGACCCTCCCCGGCGGCGTCGTCGCCGCTCTCGTGCACCCCGTCGTCGCCCGTACCCCCCGGGCGGTGGTCGCCACCGGCGCTCCCGTTCGCGCCCACCGGCGCCGGAGGGCGGACGGCCGGCGCGGGCAGCCCCCGCACGATGCGGCGCAGCAGCGGCAGCCGGGTGGCCACCGACCGCTCCGCGCCGTGCTGGCTGGGCCGGTAGTAGTCGGTGCCGACCAGGTCGTCGGGCACGTACTGCTGGGTGACCACGCCGCGCTGGTCGTCGTGCGGATAGCGGTAGCCGGCGCCGTGCCCGAGCCCCCTGGCGCCGGAGTAGTGCGCGTCGCGCAGCCCGCGCGGCACCGACCCGCCCCGGCCGGCCCGGACGTCGGCGATGGCCGCCCCGATGGCGGTGGTGGCCGAGTTGGACTTCGGCGCGGTGGCCAGGTGGATCACCGCCTGGGCCAGGTTGAGCTGCGCCTCGGGCAGGCCGACGTACTCCACCGCGTGCGCGGCGGCGGTGGCCACGCCGAGCGCGCCCGGGTCGGCCATGCCGACGTCCTCGCTGGCGAAGATGACCAGGCGGCGGGCGATGAACCGGGCGTCCTCGCCGGCGACCAGCATCCGGGCCAGCCAGTGCAGGGCGGCGTCCACGTCCGAGCCCCGCAGGCTCTTGATGAAGGCGCTGGTCACGTCGTAGTGGGCGTCGCCGTCACGGTCGTAGCGGACGGCGGCGGTGTCCACCGCCTGCTCGGCGGTGGCGAGGTCGATCCGGCCGGCGCCGAGGGCGGTGGCCGAGGCGGCCGCCGCCTCCAGCGCGGTGAGCGCCTTGCGGACGTCGCCGGCGGCGAGCCGGACCAGGTGGTCCTCGGCCGCCGCTTCGAGGGTGAGCGCGCCGGCCAGGCCACGCCGGTCGGCGACCGCGCGGCGCAACAGGCCGCGTACCGCCTCGTCGTCCAGCGGTTGCAGGGTGAGCAGCACGCACCGGGACAGCAGCGGCGAGATGACCGAGAAGTACGGGTTCTCGGTGGTCGCCGCGAGCAGGGTGACCGTGCGGTCCTCGACGGCGGCGAGCAGCGAGTCCTGCTGGGTCTTGCTGAACCGGTGCACCTCGTCGATGAACAGCACCGTCTGCGGCCCGCCGGAGCGGCGCTGGCGGCGGGCCGTCTCGATCACCGCGCGGACGTCCTTGACCCCGGCGGAGAGCGCCGACATGGCGACGAACCGCCGGTCGGTGGCGCCGGCCACCAGGTGCGCGATGGTGGTCTTGCCGCTGCCCGGCGGCCCCCAGAGGATGACCGACATGGGGACGGCGCCGGAGACGAGCTGCCGCAGCGGGGCGCCCGGTGCCAGCAGGTGCCCCTGACCGACCAGCTCGTCGAGGCTGGCCGGACGCATCCGGACCGCCAGCGGCGAGCCGGCGTCGACCGGAGTGAAGCCGTCCACGCCGGCGGCGCCCGTGGGTGCGGGCGGCGCACCGGCGGGTTCACCGAGGGTGAAGAGGGCGTCGGACTCCATCACGGGAACAGTACCGGGCCCGAGCGGTGTCGCCGGAAGCAGCGCCACCGCCCGGGCCGTCAGTGATCGGATCCGGTCAGCCCCGGCCCGGACGCCGGCCGCGGTACCAGCGACCGCCCCCGCCGCCGCGCGGGCCGCTGCCGACCCCGGCCAGGTAGAGCGACAGCAGCAGCAGGCCGAGCATCAGCAGGGTGTGCACGTTGAACAGGTCGGGCGCGCCGAAGTTGGTGTCCAGCAGGTCGATGAGCAGGGCGAAGCCGAAAACGATCGCCGCGAGAATGGCGAGCATGTCGTTCCTCCGGTGGGGGTTACCAGTAGGTCGGCCGGGATGTACCCAAACGGTCCGTCCGTCAATCTCCACGGTGGATCCGGTGCCCCGGCCGGCACGCCCGCGCCCGGCGTTCCTAGGCTGACCGGATGATCACGCTGGTGGAGCCCCTGGAGGGGCGGGACGCCATCCTGGCGGCAGCCGGTCACCACCCGTACGTGCGGAACGCCCTGTGGCCCGCCGGCCGGCTGCGTGGCTGGCGCCGGGACGGCGCGGTCGGCTGGCTGCTGCCGCACGGGCCGGGTCCGGCCGGCGGCGCGATCGGCGCGCCCGGGCCGGCGGTGGAGATCGTCGCCGACCTGGTGGACCGTGGTGTCCTCGGCCCGGGCCAGTGGTTGCACCTACCGCGCCTGGACCCGGCGACACCGGCCGGGCTCCCGGTGGCCACGCGCGACGAGTGGGACTTCCTCTGGACCACCGCGCCCCCACCGGAGCAGCCGGCGCAGGAGCGGGTGGTCCGCCTCACCGCCGCGGACCACCCGGCGCTGACCGCGCTGGTCGACGCGTCGTTCCCGACCAGCACGTCACGGCCGGGCGATCCCCGGGTCGTCGACTGGTACGGCATCCGGGCCGGCGACCGGCTGGTGGCCTGCGGCGCCGACCGCAGCCGGGGCGACATCGGCTTCCTCGCCGGGCTGACCGTCGCGCCGGAGCACCGGGGACGAGGCCTGGGCGCGGCCCTCACCGCCGGGATGACCCGGGCGCTGCTCGCCCGGTACGACACCGTGGCGCTCGGCGTCTACACCGTCAACGTCGGTGCGATCCGGCTGTACCGGCGCCTCGGCTACACCCACGCCCTCGCCCGCACCTCGGTCCGGCTGGGCTGACCGGCGACCTGCCCGCCAGGCGGGCAGGTACATCGGGGCGGCCAGGGCCAGGGCGACCGCGCCGGCCAGCATCGCGGTGCCCACGCTCGCCCGGTCGGCCACCGCGCCGAGCGCGACGCCGCCCGCGGCGCCCGACGGCATGGCCACCATCGAGACCAGTGACAGGACGCTGGTGCGGTGCGGGCCGTCGACCTGGCGGTGCACCAGCCCCTTGTAGACCGGGTTGGCCGCGCCGTGCACGGCGTAGCAGAGGAAGTAGGCGATCAGCACCCCGATCGGGCCGGCGAGCAGCGCCATCCCGACCACGGTGGCGCCCTGCACCACGTGCAGCAGCGCCGCGCCGGCCGCCGGGCCGAGCCGGCGGGTGAGCAGCGGCACCAGCGCCGCGCCGCCGGCCGAGGCGAGCCAGGCCACCGTGCTGGCCGGTCCGAGCAGTGACGCCGCCCGGTCGGCGTCGCCGACGACGTCGGCGAGGCGGACCGGCAGCAACGTCTCGAAGGCGATCATGCCGAAGCCCCAGAACAGCTCGACCACCACCAGGGCGGCCAGCACCCGGGACCGGCGCAACAACCCCAACGCCTGGCCCACCATGCGCGGCGCTCGGGCAAGCGAGGACCGCAACGCTTCCGGACCGGCGGCGGGCCGGATCTCCACCAGCAGGGTCACCAGTGCCACCAGGGAGACCAGTTGCAACGCCACCGCCGCGACGACCGGCGTGGTGAGGGCGCTGAACGGTCCGACCGGCCCGAGCGCGACCAGGCCACCGCTGAGCAGGGCGCCCGCGGCGATGCACAGGCCGAGGACCGTGCCGCTCTGACCGAGCCCCTTCTCGTACGCGGCGTCCGGGTCAGCGGCGAGGGTGGTGTCGACGTACCAGGCCTCCAGGGGGCCGCTGTCCAGCGCCCGGTATACGCCCTGCAACGCCCAGACCGCGACCAGCAGCGCGAAGGTGTCCGCGACCACCAGCATTCCGAGGGAGACCAGGTTGACCAGCGCGGCGACCACCAGCAGGGGCCGTCGGCCGAGCGCGTCGGCCAGGCCGCCGGTGGGCAGTTCCAGCGCCAGGACGAGCAGGCCCTGGGCGGCGGTGGCCAGGCCGATCTGGGTCAGCGACAGGCCGCGCTCCTGCATCAGCAGGACGGTCACCGGGATGACCAGTCCGACCGGCAGCCAGCGCAGGCCGTGCAGGATCAGGAAGCGCCGCCGGACCTGGGTGACGCTCAGGGTGCTCATCACTGCTCCACCCGGGGGAAGGCGGCCAGGAAGACGTGCACGTCGCGGGTGTCCGGGGCCGGTGGCGCGACCTCGTCGCGGTAGCGCATCACCACCGCCCACAGTTCGTCGTTGAGCGCCCGCAGCCGGGGCGGGTCCAGGGCCAGCACCAGGTCGCCCATGCCGGCGGCGTCCCGCCACGCCCGGTCCTCATCGGCGGAGACCGCCCGCCAACGTTGCGCCGCCTCGACCAGGTAACGGACCTGGTGAGCCATGATCCACTCGACGGCGGCGCGGGCGTCCGGGTCGTCGTCGAAGTCGGTGGGCTCGAAGTGGCTGATCTCGTGGGCGGCCCGCCACCAGCGCTGCCGGCCGCTGCCGAGGTCCGGGGCCTCGGCCACCAGCCCGGCGTCGGCGAGCTGGCGCAGGTGGTAACTGGTGGCGCCGGTGTTGGTGTCCAGCTTCCCGGCCAGCGTGGTGGCGGTGGCCGGGCCGTCCAGCCGCAGCGCGCCGAGCAGGCGCATCCGCAGCGGGTGGGCCAGGACACGTACCTGAGCGCCGTCCAGGTGGACCTCTCGTGCCTCCGGGCGCCGGGCGGGCTGGTTCTCCATGAATGCACAATATCTCTGCACACTTTCTATGCACAATAGTTGTGCATAGAAAGTGTGCAGGAGTCGCCGTGCTGTCGGCGGGGTCAGGCCAGGAGTTCGGCGACGCCGCGCAGCCGGGTACGGAGCAGACCGGCGGCGCGGGTGGAGTCCAGGCGTACGTCGGTCGGACGGCGCTGCCCGCACGCCGCACCGGTGGTGGTGCGCAGGCCCGCCGGGTCCAGCCCGTCCCGGCGGGCCACCAGGACGCCCAGCTCGGCCCGGCTGACCGCGTCCGGACCGGCCACGTTGAGCGGCCCGGCGTAGCCGTTGTCGACCAGTTCCAGCACGGCGGCGGCCAGGTCGGCGACGTCCACCGGGCAGCGCAGCTCGTCGGTGAACAGCGCCACCCGGCCGGCCAGGGCGTCCCGGCAGAGCTGGATCTGCTTGCTGCCCTCCCCCACGATCAGCGAGGTACGCACCAGCGCGGCTCCCGGATCGAGCGCCCGCACCGCCGTCTCCGCCGCCGCCTTCGCCGCGCCGTACGGGAAGACCGGCGTCGGCGGCTCGTCGTCGGAGTAGGGCGTCGGCCGCCCGGCGTGCAGGGCGTCGCTGGACAGGTGCACCAGCCGGGCCCCCACCTCGGCGGCGGCGTACGCGACGTGCGCCGCCCCGTCGGCGGTGACCGCCCAGTCGTCGTACCGGTAGGGGGTGGCCACGACCGCGTCGGGGCGCACCGCGACGAAAAGCTCGCGCACCGCGGACCGGTCCGTCACGTCGAGCCGCCGCACGAGAACACCCGGCACCCCGACCGATCCGGTGTGCACGGTCCCCACCACCGCACGCCCGCCGGCGATCCCCTGCCGACAGACCTCCCGCCCCAGAAACCCGCTGGCCCCCACCACGAGCAGCCTCACCCCTACCCCTTTCCCCTGTCGATCATGAGGTTAGCGGGGCGACACGGCGAGCCGGGACCCGCCAACCCCATGATCAACTGCGGAGGGAGGGGCGGTCAGACCGGGTCGGCGACGGGGGCGGCGGGGCCGGCGGTGCCGGCGTGGGCCGGCGCCTGGGGCTTGGGCTTGGCGTCGATGCCGGCCTCGGTGCGCTGCTGGGCGGTGATCGGCGTCGGCGCGCCGGTCAGTGGGTCGAAGCCGCCGCGGGTCTTCGGGAACGCGATGACCTCGCGGATCGAGTCCGCGCCGGCGAGCAGCATGCAGACCCGGTCCCAGCCGAACGCGATGCCGCCGTGCGGCGGGGCACCGTACTTGAACGCCTCCAGCAGGAACCCGAACTTGTCCTGCGCCTCCTCCGGGGTGATGCCGAGCAGGTCGAAGACCCGCTTCTGCACGTCGCCCCGGTGGATACGGATGGATCCGCCGCCGATCTCGTTGCCGTTGCAGACGATGTCGTACGCGTAAGCCAGCGCGCGGTCCGGGGCCTCCTCGAACCGGTCCACCCAGTCGGCGTTCGGCGAGGTGAACGGGTGGTGCACCGCGGTCCAGCCGCCCTCGTCGGTCTTCTCGAACATGGGTGCGTCGACCACCCAGCAGAACGCCCAGGCGCTCTCGTCGACCAGCTTCGCCCGCTTGGCGATCTCGATGCGGGCCGCGCCGAGCAGTTCCTGCGCCTCCCGCGGGTTCGTGCCGGCGGCGAAGAACACCGCGTCGCCCGGCTTCGCGCCGACCGCGTCGGCCAGGCCGGCCAGGTGCGCCTCGGACAGGTTCTTCGCCACCGGGCCGCGCGGCGCGCCGGTCTCGGCGTCCAGCACCACGTAGGCCAGGCCCTTCGCGCCGCGCGCCTTGGCCCAGTCCTGCCAGCCGTCCAGCTCCTTGCGGGTCTGCGACGCGCCACCGGGCATCACCACCGCGCCGACGTAGCCGCCCGCGTCGATCGCCCCGGCGAACACCCGGAACTCGGTGCCGCGCAGGTAGTCGGTCAGCTCGGTCAGCTCCACGCCGTAGCGCAGGTCCGGCTTGTCGGAGCCGTACCGGGCCATCGCGTCGTGCCAGGTGATCCGCGGGATGGGCCGGGAGATCTGGTGCCCGGCCAGGTCCTTCCACAGCGCCGCGACGATCGCCTCGCCCAGGTCGATCACGTCGTCCTCGGTGACGAAGGACATCTCGATGTCGAGCTGGGTGAACTCCGGCTGCCGGTCGGCACGGAAGTCCTCGTCGCGGTAGCAGCGGGCGATCTGGTAGTACCGCTCCATGCCGCCGACCATCAGCAGCTGCTTGAACAGCTGCGGC
This sequence comes from Micromonospora endolithica, assembly GCF_003626595.1. Classification (GTDB taxonomy): domain Bacteria; phylum Actinomycetota; class Actinomycetes; order Mycobacteriales; family Micromonosporaceae; genus Micromonospora; species Micromonospora endolithica. The sequence continues at coordinate 120,246 of NZ_RBAK01000014.1, forward strand.
GACTGCGGCAGCGCGTACCAGCTGCCGGGCTGGAGCCGGACCGGCACCAGGAAGTCCCGCGCGCCCTCCGGCGTGGACCGGGTCAGCGTCGGGGTCTCGATTTCCAGGAAGTCCCGCTCGTGCAGCACCGTGCGGGCGAGCTGGTTGGCCCGCGAGCGCAGCCGCAGCGCCTTCGCCGGGCCGCTGCGGCGCAGGTCCAGGTAGCGGTAGCGCAGCCGGATGTCGTCGCCGGCCTCGACCTGGTCGTCGACCGGCAACGGCAGCGGGGCGGCCTCGGACAGCACCTCCAGCGCGGTGGCGGTCACCTCGATCTCGCCGGTCGGCAGCTCCGGGTTCTCGTTGCCCTCGGGACGGCGGGTCACCTCACCGACGACCTTCACGCAGAACTCGTTGCGCAGCGCGTGCGCGTCCTCCTCGCGGAAGACGACCTGCACGACGCCGGAGCCGTCGCGCAGGTCGACGAAGATGACACCGCCGTGGTCGCGCCGGCGGGCCACCCACCCGGCGAGCGTCACCGTGGTGCCGGCGTCCGTCGCGCGCAGGTTGCCGGCGTCATGGGTACGGATCACGACTTGCGTCTCCTCATCTGCTGCCACGTCTGTCTCCACCCGCATTCTGTCAGGTAAGGAAGGGCCCCTTCCTAACGCCTCCGGTAGAGCAGGGGTCCCCTGTTAACACCCGGGCACCCGCTCGGGGAGAGCGCGTACGGTGTGCCGGGTGCGCGTACCCCGATGGGCCCTGCTCTCCGCGACCGCCGCGCCGGTGCTGCTGATCGGCGGCTGGACGCTCGCCGCGGCCCGGCAGCCCGGCGGTTTCGACCAGGTCTCGGGCACGATCAGCGCGCTCGCCGCGCGCGACGCCACCGACCGGTGGATCATGACGGTGGCCCTGCTCGGCCTCGGCCTGTGCCACTGCGTGACCGCCGCCGGACTGCGGTCGCTGCGCCCGGCCGGGCGGGCGCTGCTGGCCCTCGGCGGGGTCGCCACGGTCGCGGTCGCGGCGTTTCCGCTGCCCGCCGAGCGGGGCTCCTCGACGCCGCACGGGCTGGCCGCCGCGGTCGCGTTCGGCGCCCTGGCGCTCTGGCCGGCGCTCGCCGCGCGCCGGGACCGCGGGCCCGGCCCGGCCGCCGGCCTGACCCCGCGCCAGGGTACGACCGCCACGGCGCTGCTGCTGCTGGCCGTCGGGTGGTTCGTGGTGGAGCTGGCGACCGGCGGCCCGCGGATCGGGCTGTCCGAACGGGTGGCCGCCGGAGCCGAGGCGCTCTGCCCGCTGGTGGTGGCGCTGACTCTGCTCCGACGCCTGTCCGGCGTTAACAGGGGTCCCCTGCTCTACACCAGGCGTTAACGGGGGGCCCTTCCTTACCCGCACCAAGGCGGGCCGCCGGTGTCCCGACGGCCCGCCTTGGTGCGGGTGGATCAGTGGTGCGTGCGGATCAGTAGACCGCCACGCCGTAACGGCTCAGCACCTCGGTGACCGGCTGGAAGAACGTGGTGCCGCCGGTGCGGCAGTTGCCGCTGCCGCCCGAGGTCAGGCCCAGGGCGGTGCCGCCGCTGAACAGCGAGCCGCCGCTGTCGCCCGGCTCGGCGCAGACGTTGGTGCGGATCAGGCCGGAGACCGAACCCTCGGCGTAGTTCACCGTGGCGTTGAGCGCGGTGACCGAGCCGCTGCGCAGGCCGGTGGTGCTGCCGGAGCGCTGCACCGACTGGCCGACGTAAGCGTTGCCGGAGCCGGTGATGTCCCGGAAGCTGCCGTTGTAGAGGGAGACGTTGCCCGGCTGCACGGTGCTCTGGTTGCTGTAGCGCACGATGCCGTAGTCGTTGCCCGGGAAGCTGGTGCCGCTCCGGCTGCCCAGCAGCGCGGTCTGGCCCGAGTTGGAGTACCAGTTCGCCGCGATGTTGGTGCAGTGCCCGGCGGTGATGAAGTAGTAGGTGCTGCCGGCCCGGACGTTGAAGCCCAGCGAGCAGCGACCGCCACCCTGGGCGTAGATCGCCTGGCCACCGGAGATGCGGGTGCTCAGCACGCCGGCCTCGGCCTCGATGCGGACCGCACCGCCGGCGCGGGCGGCGGCGGCCTTGACCCGCTCCAGCTTGGCGCCGGTGACGGTGCTGTCGACGGAGACGACGACCTGGTTGGTGGCCGGGTCGGTCCACCAGGCGGTGCCGGCGATCTTCGCCGTGCGCTCCAGGTCGGCGGTGGCGCGGTTCAGCTCGGCGGCGCCCCGCTTGACGATCTTCGGGGTGGCGCCGGCGGCGGCGACCTGGCGGGCGGCGAGGGCGTCGGTGACCGCGACGACCATCTTGCCGTTGGCGCCGGCGTAGGCGCCGGCGGCCCGGTCACCGAGGCGCTCGGCGAGGGTGGCCGCGGCGTCCGGTGAGGCGGCGGGTGCCGCCTGGGCCGGGGCGCCGATGAGGCCACCGGCGACCAGGGTTCCGGCCGCGACGAGGGTGGCGGCGCGGCGGAACGTGGACCTCGTGGGTCGCATGTAACAACCTCCGGGAAGAGGGGGCTATGGCCCGCGCCGGAGCTGGCGGAGGCCGGGGGTAACCCGGCGGAGCTGGGGGAACCGGCCGGGTGAAGTGAAGTATTCACATCCTTAAGATCCTAGGCAAGCCCTAGGTTCGTCCGAATTGACCCGAGCTTGATCCGTCACATCCATGCAACACTGTGGATACATGAGCCGACGCCCACCGTCACAACGCAGGGTGACATTACATGGACAGTCTTCGATGCATTGCGCCGTGGTGCGGCGGACGCGCCCCGCCGGGATCGGCGGTCCGCCGGAGGCGTACGCCCCGGGGGTGGTGGGTCAGTCGGCCCGGCGGCGCGCGCCCGGACCCGGCCGCGGCAGCACGTCGCGCGGGTCGGCGACCTCGTGCCCGCCGGCGCAGCGCAACTCGGCGCGAACCTCGGCCCCGCAGTCGCGGTGGGTGACGGTGAGCGGCGAGCCCTCCGGATCGGCGAGGTGGCGGTCACCCCAGCCGAGCACGGCGACCAGCACCGGCCAGAGGTCGAGGCCCTTGGCGGTCAGCCGGTACTCGTGCCGGACGCGACTGCCCGGCTCCCGGTACGGCTCGCGGCGCAGCACCCCCTGCTCGACGAGGCCGGCCAGCCGGTTGGTGAGCACCTGCCGGGGAATGCCGGTGCGGACCCGCATGTCGTCGAAGCGGCGGACGCCGCTGAAGACCTCGCGCAGCACCACCAGGGTCCACCTCTCGCCGAGAACCTCCATCGCGCGCGCGATCGTGCAGTTCTCGATCGACCAGTCCAGTGCCGCGGGCCTCATCCCGCCAGGCTAGGTCTTATTGACAGACTCAGCAACGCCGTGCAGGCTGAGTCCATGACACAGACGCAGGATCCGGCGCGCAGCCGCACCTTCTCCTGGTCGGATCCCGGCATCAACGCCGCCCACCTGGGACGCCGTAACGGGCTGGACCTGATGCGGGCGATGATCGCCGGCGAGTTGGCCGCACCGCCGATCATGCACCTGGTGGACATCGCGCGGATGGAGGCCGACGAGGGCCGTGTCGCCGTCGAACTGGTGCCCCAGGAGTTCCACTACAACCCGCTCGGCACCGTCCACGGCGGTGTCCTCTCCACCCTGCTGGACACCGCCGCCGCCTGCGCGGTGCACACCACCCTGCCGGCCGGCGTCGGCTACACCTCGCTGGACCTCAACGTGAAGTTCCTGCGTCCGGTCACCGTGGAATCCGGCGTGCTGCGCTGCGAGGGCACCGTGCTGCAACGGGGCCGACGCACCGCGCTGGCCGAGGCCCGCCTCACCGACACGAAGAACCGGCTGGTCGCTCACGCCACCAGCACCTGCCTGCTCTTCCCGCTGGAATCCCCCGCCTAGCCCCGGCCCACCCCCACCCTCGCGATCCTGCGGTTCCGGTCGCCGATTCGCACCGCGTGCGGCGTCCGTCGGGACGGAAAGCGCACGATCGATCGCGGGGCCGGGGGCGGAACGGGGGGCCGGGAGGGGTGGGGTGGGGGTTGAGCCGCCCCGGGTGCGGTCGGCGTCAGAGAGAGCCAGCGGCGGCCGCGCCCGGGGTGCCCCGGACAGCCGCGGGTCAGGCCCGGGTGGCCAGGCGGGCGGCCCGGGCGTCGCGCTTCTCCTCGAACCGGGAGGCGTGCCGCTCCAGGTCGTCGAGGTGCCCGGCGATCTCGTCGCGGGCGGCCTCGCCGTCGCCGTCCAGCCCGGTCACGGTGAACACGTCCCACTGCCGCAGCACTGGCACCACCACCTCGTCGCGGTGCTGGCGAAGGTCGTAGATGCCGGCCAGGGCGATCGCCACGGACTTGCGGGCGAAACCGTCGATGCCGGCGCCGGGCATCTGGAAGTCGGCGAGCACGTCGGCGACCGCGCGCATCGCCTGGCTCGGCGCCAGGTCGAACGCGGCGGCGAGCAGGTTGCGGTAGAACACCATGTGCAGGTTCTCGTCGGCCGCGACCCGGGCGAGCAGCGCCTCGCAGGCCGGATCGCCGGTGACCCGGCCGGTGTTGCGGTGCGAGATGCGGGTGGCCAGCTCCTGGAACGAGACGTACGCCAGGGAGTGCAGCACCTCGTCGTCGTGGACGTTCTGGTAGCCGGCCGACATGTGGGTCATCCGGGCCCGCTCCAGCGCCACCGGGTCCACCGCCCGGGTCACCGTCAGGTAGTCGCGGATCGCCGTGCCGTGCCGGCCCTCCTCGGCGGTCCACCGGTGCACCCAGGTCCCCCAGGCGCCGTCCCGGCCGAAGAGGGTCGCGATCTCGTGGTGGTACGAGGGCAGGTTGTCCTCGGTGAGCAGGTTGACGATCAGCGCGGTGCGGGCCACCTCGGGCACGGTCGAGTCCTGCGGGGACCACGGCTGCCCGCCGAGCGGCCCGTCGAAGGTGCGTCCCTCGCTCCACGGCACGTACTCGTGCGGGAACCACTCCTTCGCCACGGACAGGTGCCGGTCGAGGTTCTTCGCCACGACCGGTTCGAGTTCGGTCAGCAGCGCGGTCTGGCTCAGTGCGGTCACGACGATCTCCCTACGGTGGCGTAACTTACGCCACCGTAGGTCCGATCGCCCGTACGCGCCAGTAGCGTCCCGCCGCGGCGTGCCGGCGTCAGCTCACCAGCGGCTTCAGGTCGGCGCGCGGCGGGGTCCACTCCCCCGCCGCGGCGGCGACCTGCTCACCGGAGCGGATGTCCTTCACCTGGTCACCGTCGGCGCCCGGGAACCAGACGTACGGGATGCCGCGTCGCTCGGCGTAGCGGATCTGCTTGCCGAACTTGGCCGCGCTCGGCGACACCTCGGTGGGCACGCCCCTCGACCGCAGGGCGTCGGCGACGGCGTTGCTGGCCGCCCGCTCCTCGGAGTTGGTGACCGCGACCAGGACGCAGGTCGGCACGTCCCGGGACACCGACAGCGCGCCGGCGCCGAAGAGCAGGCCGAGCAGCCGGGTCACCCCGATCGAGATGCCCACCCCGGGGAAGCGGACGGAACCGGAGCTGGCCAGGTCGTCGTACCGGCCGCCGGAGCAGATCGAGCCGAACCGCTCGTAGCCGGCAAGCTGCGTCTCGTACACCGTGCCGGTGTAGTAGTCCAGGCCGCGCGCGATGCGCAGGTCCGCCACGCACAGCCCCGGCGAGTGCGCGGCGGCGGCGTCCATCACCCGGACCAGTTCCTCGACGCCCTCGTCGAGCATCGGGTCGGTCACCCCGAGGGCACGGACCGCGTCGGCGAACGACGCGTCCGGCGCGGAGATCTCGGCCAGCGCCAGGCACGCCTTCGCCTGCGCCTCGCTCGCGCCGGCCGTCTCGGCGAGCAGCTCGGCGACCTTCGCCGGCCCGATCTTGTCCAGCTTGTCCACCGCGCGCAGCGCCGCCGCCGGGTCGGTCAGGCCGATCCCCCGGTAGAAGCCCTCGCAGATCTTGCGGTTGTTGAGCTGGATCGTCACCGGCGGGATCGGCAGCGACCGCAGCGCGTCGCCGATCACCAGCGGCATCTCCGCCTCGTAGTGCGCGGGCAGGGTGTCCCGGTCGACGATGTCGATGTCGGCCTGGACGAACTCCCGGTAACGGCCCTCCTGCGGACGCTCGCCCCGCCACACCTTCTGGATCTGGTAGCGCCGGAACGGGAACTGGAGCTTCCCGGCGTTCTCCAGCACGTACCGGGCGAACGGCACGGTCAGGTCGAAGTGCAGGCCGAGCTGGTCGTCACCGGCCGGGGAGGTGTCCGGGTCGGCCTGCAACCGGCGGATCAGGTAGACCTCCTTCGAGGTCTCCCCCTTGCGCAGCAGCTGGTCCAACGGCTCCACCGCGCGGGTCTCCAGCGGGGCGAAGCCGTACAGCTCGAAGGTGCCGCGGATCCGGTCCAGCACGTACTGCTCGATCATCCGCTGCGCGGGCGTCCACTCCGGGAAGCCGGAGATGGGCGTGGGCTTGCTCATGGCGTACTCCTTGGGCACCGCGCGGGGCCGCGCGGGGAGGTCGTGGTGCGGCCGGTCTACAGGCCGCGGGTGGGTGCCGCCGGTCGCGCGCCGTCCGCCACCTCGACGAGGTAAGGGTTCGTCGCGCGCTCGCGGCCGATGGTGGTCGCGAGGCCGTGGCCGGGCAGGACGACGGTGTCGTCGGCGAGCGGAAGGATCTTGTCCCGCAGGCTGGTCAGCATCATCGGAAGGCTGCCGCCCGGCAGGTCGGTGCGCCCGATGGAACCGGCGAAGAGCACGTCACCGGAGAGGCAGAGCTGCTCCGCGTCCCACGACGAGCCCTCGGCCGGCAGCCGGAACAGCACCGACCCGCCGGTATGGCCCGGTGCGTGGTCGACGGTGATCTCCAACCCGGCGAGCCGCAGGGTGGCGCCGTCGGTCAGCTCGGCGACGTCGTCGGGCTCGGTGTAGGGCAGCCGACCGCCGAACAGCGCGGTGAGGTCCGCCGACAGCCCCTTGGCCGGGTCGGCCAGCATCTCCCGGTCGCCGGGGTGCACGTACGCGGTGATGCCCCGGGCGCCGCAGACCGGCGCGACCGAGAACGTGTGGTCGAGGTGGCCGTGCGTGAGCAGCACGGCGGCCGGGTGCAGCCGGTGCTCGGCCAGCAGCGCGTCCAGCCGGTCGAGCACCCCGATGCCGGGGTCGACCACCACGCACTGCTCCCCCGGCGCGGCGGCGACCACGTAGCAGTTGGTGCCGAAGACGTCCGCGGGAAAGCCGGCCACGAGCACGTCCGCTCCCCTTCCGTCGAGGTCCGCGTCCCTGCCCGAGAGCCTAACCGGCGGCGCGAGGCGCTTTCGGCGACCCCGTCGCACCCGGACCGGGCAAAGGACAGTGACACGCTCCGATAGCCGCAGCCCGGACCTCGTACACCACATCCACAGGCCGTGGTCGTACACTCTGGCGGGCGTGTGGCGTGGCGCACCTGCCAGTTGCGCGGGCGCGCGGCGCCCGACCGCCACGGACCAGCGTAGAGGAAAGGGGAGCACCGGTGGCTTCCAGCAGGGACCGGCAGCGCAAACTCGCGCGGGCCAAGCTCGACCGGCAGCTCGTCCGGCGGGCCGCCGCGGCCAAGCGCCGCCGGCAGATCCAGGCCGGTGTCGGCGCGGCGGTCGTCCTCGCGCTCGTCGTGGTCGGTTCGGCCTGGGCGCTGGGTGCGTTCGACTCCGAGCCGGAGCAGAACACCGCCGACGAGGTCTGCCTCTGGACCCCGCAGGACGCCACCGCGAACACCAACCTCCGCGACGTCGGGATGCCGGCCACCACCGGCCTGCCCACCGAGGGCACCCGGACGATGACCGTCGTCACCAACCAGGGCGAGCCGATCGTCGCCGAGCTGGACCTGGCGTCCGCGCCGTGCGGCGCGGCGAGCATTGGGCACCTGGCCAGCCGGTCGTTCTACGACAACACCAAGTGCCACGAGATCACCACCGAGGGCGCGATCCGCTGCGGCGACCCCAGCGGCACCGGCCTGGGCGGACCGACCTACTCGTTCTACGACGAGAACGTGCCCGAGCCGGCCCCGTCGGCGAGCCCGGCACCCGGGGCTCCCCCGACGTACCCGAAGGGCACGGTGGCGATGGTCTCCACCCCGCCGGGCGCCAGCGGCAGCCAGTTCCTGGTCTTCTTCAAGGACTTCACCACCGCCGACCCGAAGTACTCGGTCATCGGGCGGGTCACCGGCGGGCTGGCCACGGTCGAGAAGATCGGGGCCCTGCCGACCGTGGACAATGGCAGCGGCGCCAAGGTCAAGCCCAAGGACGACGACGTGGTCGTGCAGAGCCTGACCGTCACCGAACCGGCCGCCGCGCCCACGCCGACTCCCGCGCCGTCGGCGTCGGGCACCCCGGCGGCCAGCCCGAGCGCCGGCTGACCGGACGCTCCACCCCGTCGTGCGCGGCACCGGCCGCGAGAAGCCGCGGCACCCACCCCGCCCGAGAGGTCGCGGCGCCGAGGCGCCCGAGAAGCTGCGGCGCTGAAGCGCCCGAGAAGCCCAGGAGGATCCAGGCGTGACGTCCGACAGAGAGCGGCAGCGCGCGGCGGCCCGCGCCCGGCTCGAGAAGGAGATGGCCGAGCGGTCCGCCAAGGCCCGCAAGCGACGGCAGACCCAGGCGATCATCGGGGCCGCGGCGGTCCTGGTGCTCGTGGTCGCCGGTACCGTCTGGCTGGTGTCCGCGCTCGGCGACGACGAGCCGACCGACACCGCCGGGGCTCCACAGGGTGCGGCCCAGTGCGCGTTCACCGAGGTCCCCGCCGACCAGCGGCCCCCGCAGATCAAGGATGTCGGGCTGCCGAAGAACCAGCAGCCGAACAGCGGCACCCAGACGCTGACCATCGACACCAACCTGGGGCCGATCACCGCCAAGGTCGACCGGTCCAAGGTGCCGTGCACCGCGGCCAGCTTCACGCACCTGGCGGAGAAGAACTTCTTCGACAACAGCAAGTGCCACCGGCTCGTCACCGAGGGCATCAAGGTGCTCCAGTGCGGCGACCCGAGCGCGACCGGCAAGGGGTGGCGGGAGACCGACGGCACCGGCGGCCCGAGCTACCGGCTGACCGAGGAGAACCTCCCCACCGACCAGCGTCCCCCGTACCCGGAGGGCGTGATCGCGATGGCCAACTCGGGCCAGCCGGGCAGCACCGGCAGCCAGTTCTTCATCGTCTACGGTGACTCGCCGCTGGACCCGAACTACACCGTCCTGGGCACCGTGACCGGCGGCATGGACATCGTGAAGCAGGTCGCCGCGGCCGGCGACGACAAGGCCTTCGCACAGCAGGCCGGTGGTGGTCACCCGAAGAAGGAGGTCGTCATCGAGGACCTCACCATGAGCCCGCCGCAGGGCTGACCCGCACCCGTACGACGACGCGCCCGCCGGGTTCCGGCGGGCGCGTCGTCGTGCTGGCCGGTGCGGTCAGCCGGCGAGGTCGCGCCGCCGGTAGCGGGCCACGCCGGCCACCCCGACGAGCACCGCCAGGACGGTCATGACCACGCAGGCGGGGATGTTCGGGTCGACGTCCGGTACCGCGGCGAGATGCCGGAAGGGCGAGAGTCCACCCACCCAGGGCGGCGCGCCGGTGCTGTCCGCGACCACCTGGAGCAGGAAACCGCCCGCGCCGGGCAGCACACCGACCGCCAGCACCGCACGGGGGGTCCATCCCAGGGCGAGGATCCCCGCGCCCAGGCAGAGCACCACGATCGGCGCGACGTTCCCGGTGCCGGCCAGGGCCGCGGTCAGCGGGAGGTCCGCGTCGACGATGGCGGCACCGCACCAGGTGGCGACACCGGCGACGGCGAGGAGCACCGCCACGCCGGCGAGGGTGGCGGCGACCTCGGCGCCGACCAACCGGACCCGGGTGACCGGCTGGGCGTGCAGCGCGGTCAATCGGCGGTCGTTCTCGGCCGCCGCGAACGCCGCCACGCGCAGCGCGGCGAAGGCGCCGACCGGCACCGCGAGCAACGCGAACAACGCCGCCGCGTAACCCCGGACGCTGCCGAGACCCGCGAAGCCGGCATCGGCGGCGAGCGTGGCGAAGCGCGGATTGTCGGCCAGGAAGGCGGTCATCTCGGTGGCGAGCACGCCGATCAGCAAGAAGTACGCGGCGACGCCGGCCGACCAGCCGGCGAGGGGACGCAGCAGCCGTCGTACCGCGAAGGCCTCGACCGAGCCGAGCAGCCATCGTCGTGGCCGTCGCCCGGCGGACGCCACCAGCAGCCCGCCGTGCGCGTCCCGCCGGCCGGCGAGAGCCGACGCGGCGGCGGCCACCGCGACCACCGCCACGGCCAGCACCGCCAGCGGCGCCGGCCAGTCGTCGTGGTAGGGCCGGCTCAGGGCGAGCAGACCGTACGGCGACAACCACCGCAACCATCCCAGGGCGGGCACCCCGTCACCGACCATCCGGGCCAGCAGGGCGAGGCCGAGCACCGCCGTGGCGGCGCCACTGGCGCCGGACCGGGTGGGGAACACCTGGGCGGCGAGGGTCGCCACCGCCACGGCGAACATGCCGGCCAGAGCGATGCCGGCGCCGTGCAGGACCGCACCGACCGGCGGCGTGCCGGCGGCGAGGAGCGCCCCGGTCACCCCGGTCGCGACGACCGCCATGGCGGCCAGCAGGACGGCGAGGTGCCGGCGGACCACGGCCGGGAGTCCGAGCGGGCCGGCGAGCACGAGGTCCCACCGGCCCCCCTCCTCCTCGCCACGGGTGATCCGGGTGGCCGCGAGCAGACCCCACACCGACACCAGGACGGCGAGCACGGTGCCGGTCCGCCAGACGGCGAAGCCGCCCGGGGTGTCCAGGGCGACCGGCTCACCGAACAGGGTCCGGACCGCCGGGTTCTCGGCCAGGGCGGCCAGCGCGGCGGCGTCCAGGGCGTCCGAGACGGTGCGCTGGTAGGTGACCGCGACCAGGGCGGACATGCCGCTCGCCACGGCGAGCACGATCAACGCGCCGCGACGGACCTGACGCAGGGCGAGCCGGCCCACCGCGTGCCCGGCCTCGCGGGCGTGGTTCACCACCGGAGTCGCGTACCCGGGGGTCACCGGTCGGCCTGACCGTAGTAGTCGAGGAAGATCTCCTCCAGCGTGGGCTCCCGCACGGTCAGAGCGGTGACCTCGGCCGCCGCCAGGGCCCGCAGGGCCGGCCCGGGCGGCCCGGTGAAGGTGAACCGCAGCATGGATTCACCCTCGCGCGCGACGTCCTCGACCCCGGCGACGCCGCCGAGGTCGGGCCCGTCTCCGGTGTGGCGCACCAGCACCTCGGCGCGGTGCAGCCGGCGCAGGTCGGGCACCGTGGCGACGTCGACCAGCCGGCCGGCGCGCAGGATTGCCACCCGGTCACACACGGCCTCCACCTCGGCGAGTTGGTGGGAGGAGAGGAAGACGGTGCGTCCGTCGTCGCGGGCCTCGGCGACCGCGCGACGGAACTCGCGTTCCATCAGCGGGTCCAGCCCACTGGTGGGCTCGTCGAGCACGAGCAGCGGGGCCCGGGTGGCGAAGGCCGCGACCAGCGCCACCTTCTGCCGGTTGCCGGTGGAGTACGCCCGGCCCGGCTTGGACAGGTCGAGGTCGAACCGCCGGACGAGTTCGTCGCGGTAGGCGCGGTCGACGCCGGGGCCGGTGGCGGCGAGCAGGTCGAGGGTCTCCGCGCCGGTCAGGTGCGGCCAGAGCGCCACGTCCGCGGGCACGTACGCCAGCAGCCGGTGGGCCCGCGCCACATCGCCGGCGTCGGTGTCGAAGATCCGCGCCCGGCCCGCCGTCGGGCGGGCCATCCCGAGCAGCAACCGGATGGTGGTGGACTTGCCGGCCCCGTTGGGCCCGAGGAAACCGAAGACCTCACCAGCGGTGACGGTGAGGTCCAGGTCGTCGAGGGCGAGCAGTCGCCCGTAGCGCTTGCTGAGGTGTTCGGTGCGGATCGCGGGTGGCTGCACGGTGGCCTCCGGGGCGGCGTCGGTCAAGGACCGCCGACCAGGCTTCCCGGCACACCGTGCACAACGTACTAGGTGGGGGCAAGGGCCACCAGCCCGTCGCCGCCACCGTGATCGCGGCGGTCGACCGGGCTCGCCCGGGCCGCCGGTGCGCGGCCCGGGGTCGGTCGGTCAGGCGCCGGAGGTGACCCGGTAGGCGTCGAAGACGCCGTCGACCTTGCGGACGGTGGCCAGCAGGTGCCCCAGGTGTTTCGGGTCGGCCATCTCGAAGCTGAACCGGCTCACCGCCACCCGGTCCCGGGTGGTGGTGACGGTGGCGGACAGGATGTTGACCCGCTCCTCGGAGAGCACCCGGGTGACGTCGGCCAGCAGCTTGTGCCGGTCCAGGGCCTCGACCTGGATGGCGACCAGGAACGTGGAGGCCGAGGTCAGTTTCCAGCTCACCTCCACCACCCGCTCGTCCTGGGCGCGCAGGTCCTCGGCGTTGGCGCAGTCGTCGCGGTGCACGCTCACCCCGCCGGAGCGGGTGACGAACCCGAACACCGAGTCCGGTGGGACCGGGGTGCAGCACCGGGCCAGCTTGATCCAGACGTCACTGACGCCCCGGACCACCACGCCCGGATCGGCGCTGCTCTGCCGGCTGCGCGGCGGCCGGGTGGCCACGGCGGTCTCGGCGATGTCCTCCGCCGCGCCCTCCTCGCCGCCGTAGGTGGCCATCAGCTTCTGCACCACCGACTGCGCGGAGACCTGACTGTCGCCGACCGCCGCGTAGAGCGACGCCACGTCGGCCAGGTGCAGGTCGCGGGCGATGGCCATCAGGTTGTCCGAGGTCAGCATCCGCTGCAACGGCATGCCCTGCTTGCGCATCGCCTTGACGATCGCGTCCTTGCCCTCCTCGATCGCCTCCTCGCGGCGCTCCTTGTTGAAGTACTGCCGGATCTTCGTCCGCGCCCGCGGGCTCTTGACGAAACCCAGCCAGTCCTGCGTCGGGCCGGCCGTCTCGGACTTCGAGGTGAAGATCTCGATCACGTCGCCGTTGGACAGCGTGGACTCCAGCGGCACCAGCTTGCCGTTGACCCGCGCCCCGATGCACTTGTGCCCGACCTCGGTGTGCACCGCGTACGCGAAGTCCACCGGCGTCGACCCGGTCGGCAGCGGGATGACGTCACCCTTGGGGGTGAAGACGTACACCTCCTGGCTGGACAGGTCGAAGCGCAGCGCGTCGAGGAACTCGCTCGGGTCGGCCGCCTCCCGCTGCCAGTCCAGCAGCTGCCGCAGCCAGGTCATCTCGTCGATGTGCGCGGGCGGGCCGACGATCTGGGTGCCCTTGTGCTCCTTGTACTTCCAGTGCGCGGCGATGCCGAACTCGGCGGTCCGGTGCATCGCGTAGGTGCGGATCTGCATCTCCACCGGCTTGCCGGTGGGCCCGATGACCGTCGTGTGCAACGACTGGTACATGTTGAACTTGGGCATCGCGATGTAGTCCTTGAACCGGCCCGGCACCGGCTGCCAGTTGGCATGGATCACGCCCAGCGCCGCGTAGCAGTCGCGCACCGTGTCGACCAGGATCCGCACACCCACCAGGTCGTAGATGTCGTTGAAGTCGCGGCCCCGCACGATCATCTTCTGGTAGATCGAGTAGAGGTGCTTCGGCCGGCCGGTCGTCTCCGCCTTGATCTTGGCGGCCTTGAGGTCCGTCTGCACCTTCTGGGTCACCTGGCGCAGCAGCGCCTCGCGCTGCGGCTGGTGCTCCCCGATCAGCCGGTTGATCTCCTCGTAGCGCTTCGGGAACAGCGTGCCGAAGGCGAGGTCCTCCAACTCCCACTTGATCGTGTTCATGCCCAGCCGGTGGGCCAGCGGGGCCAGGATCTCCAGCGTCTCCTTCGCCTTCTGCTCCTGCTTCGGGCGGGGCAGGAAGGTGAGGGTGCGCATGTTGTGCAGCCGGTCGGCCAGCTTGATCACCAGGACCCGGGGGTCCTTGGCCATCGCCACGACCATCTTGCGGATCGTCTCGGCCTTCGCCGCGTCACCCAGCTTGACCTTGTCCAGCTTCGTCACGCCGTCGACCAGCAGGGCGACCTCGCCACCGAAGTCGGCGCGCATCTGGTCCAGCGAGTATTCGGTGTCCTCGATGGTGTCGTGCAGCAGCGCGGCGACCAGCGTGGTGGTGTCCATGCCCAGGTTGCCCAGGATGGTGGCCACCGCGAGCGGGTGGGTGATGTAGGGGTCGCCGGACTTGCGGTACTGCCCGGAGTGCCAGCGGGCCGCCGTGTCGAAGGCCCGCTGGAGCAGCCGCGCGTCGGCCTTGGGGTGGGCGTCCCGGTGGGTCGAGATCAGGGGTTCGAGGACCTCACTGACCTGCGACGTCTGCCAGGGGGCGTTGAACCGCGCCAGCCGCGCCCGGACCCGACGGCCGGTGGGCGCGTTGGACAGCGCGAACCCACCGCTCGGCGACGGGTCGATGGAGAGGTCGCCGGACACCTCGTCGGCACCGTCCGGAACGCCGCCGACCGTGCGGGTGACGCTGGGCGCCACACCACCGGGCTCGCCGGAGCCGTTGCCGGCCACCGTCGCCCGGCCGGCCGCGTCCACGTTCCGATCGGTCGCCGAGCCGTCCGCGTCGCCTGTCGGGTACACCGTGCCCTTGCCCTCCACCGGAGGGACGACATCGTGGGACACCGGCCTCCTCACCGATCGCCGGGTGGCGCCGGCCGTGCGGCCGACGCTGCTGTACAACCGGCCGCCGGGCCGGCGTGTTCCGCGCCGGCCCCCGGACCGGGTCCTTCCGCGCCGCCGGGAGGTCACCCACCCGGTCAGCAAAGGGCAATGCTACCCGTACGCACGGTGCCCCGCCGCTCCGCCGGACGGCCCGCACCGCCTCCGCCCGACGGTCCCGGGGTCAAACGGTCAGCAGGGCATGCACCGGACGCGGCGCCAGCCGCGCCCGGCCGCCGAGGAAGCCCAACTCCATCAGCACGGTGAATCCGGCCACGGTGCCGCCCGCCCGCTCGACCAGATCCAGCGTCGCCTCGGCGGTGCCGCCGGTGGCCAGCACGTCGTCCACCACCAGCACCCGGTGCCCGGCGGTGAACGCGTCCTGGTGCACCTCCAGGGTCGCCTCGCCGTACTCCAGGGCGTAGGAGGCCGAGTACGCCGCCCGGGGCAGCTTCCCGGCCTTGCGCACCGGCACCACGCCCAACCCCGTCGCGTACGCGATGGCGGCGGCGAGGACGAACCCACGGGCCTCGATGCCGACCACCGTGTCGAACGAGTCACGCCCGTGGTACCCGATGATCCCGTCGATCACCTCGCGGAACACCGGCCCGTCGGCGAACAGCGGCATCAGGTCCTTGAACAGCACGCCGGGCTTGGGGAAGTCGGGCACGTCCAGCACCCGGCTGGCCACCAGTCGCGCGACCTCGGGGCCGCTGTCCCCGCGTACTCCGGTGCTGTGGGTCTCCGTCACGGCAGTTCCGCATCCCTTCCACGACGACGGCGTCCTTCATGCTGCTCGCACAGCATGAAGGACGCCGTTCGCTCGGTTCCTACCGGGTCGCCCGGGTGGTCAGCGCCGCTTGGCGCCGCCCGGACGGTTGCCGCTGCCACCGGCCGGCCGCCCGCCCCGGGCCCCGGAGGACCGCTTGGCGGCGGGTCGGGCACCCACCTTGGGCGCGGCTCCGGCGAGCGCGGCGGGCTCCGCGTCCACCGGCTCGGCCTCGGTCTCCCCGGTGGCCGCCCGCGCGGCCGGCCGGCCGGGCGTCTCGCCCCGGGCGATGGCGCTGCGCCGCGCCGCGATCCGCTTGCGGTGCGCCTGGATCCGCGGGTCGCGGTTCTTCATCATCACCAGCAGCGGGGTGGCCAGCAGGATCGAGGTCAGGAAGGCCACCGCCATGCCGACGAAGAGCACCAGACCGAGGTCCTTGAGGGTGCCCGCGCCGAGCAGGAAGGCGCCGATGAACAGGATCGAGCCGACCGGGAGCAGCGCGACGACCGAGGTGTTGAACGACCGCATCAGGCTCTGGTTCAGCGCCAGGTTCGCGGCCTCGCCGTACGTCTGGTTGTTGTTGGCGGTGATCCCCCGGGTGTTCTCCTGCACCTTGTCGAAGACCACCACCACGTCGTAGAGCGCGAAGCCCAGGATGGTGAGGAATCCGATCACGGTCGACGGGGTGACCTCCAGCCCGACCGCCGAGTAGATGCCGGCGGTGAGGACCAGGTTCATCAGCAGCGACGCGATGGCCGCGACGGCCATCTGCCACTCGAACCGCAGCACCAGGTAGATCGACACGACGGCCAGGAAGATGACCAGGCCGAGCAGCGCCCGGGACGTCACCTGGTCGCCCCATGCCTTGCTGACCCGGTCACCGGAGATCTGGTCGACGTTGATCCCGAACGACTGGGCCAGCGCGGTGCGCGCGGCCGTGTCCTGCTCCGGGCCGAGCTGGGTGGTCTTCAGCTCGTAGAACTCTTCACCGGTGCCGCCGCCGCCGACCTGCTGGGCGGTGACCACCCTGGCCTCGTCGCCCTGCTCGGCGAGGATCGTGTCGGTTCGGGACTCAACCTCCTCCAGGGTGCCGACGCTGGCCGGCACCCGCAGCACGTTGCCGCCGGCGAACTCGATGCCGGGGTTGAACCCTCGGATCAGGAAGCTCGCCAGGGCCAGCAGGACCAGCACCCCGGCCACGGTGAACCACAGCTTCCGCCGGCCGACGACGTCCAGACCGGCCTCGCCCCGGTAGAGGCGGCTAGCCAGACCACTTCCAGCCATCTCAGGCCTCCTTGACGCGCGGGTTGCGGGGCTTCGCCGGTTCGACGCCACGAGGCGGCAGGACCCGGCCCAGGCCGCTGACCCGGGGGGACAGGAACGCCCGGGTGCGGGCGAACATGGTCATGATCGGGTGCCGGAACAGGAACACCACGACCAGGTCGAGCACGGTCGCCAGGCCGAGCGCGAAGGCGAAGCCCTTCACCGTGCCGACCGAGACGATGTAGAGCACCACCGCCGACATGATGGTGATGGCGTTGGCCGAGATGATCGTCCGACGGGCCCGGATCCAGGCGCGGGAGACCGCGCTGCGCGGGCTGCGCCCCTCCTGGATCTCGTCCTTGAGCCGTTCGAAGTAGATGACGAACGAGTCCGCCGCCACACCGAGCGACACGATCATGCCGGCGATCCCGGCGAGGGTCAGGGTGAAGCCGATCTGCCGGCCGAGGAAGACCAGCGCGCCGAACACCAGCAGCGCCGACAGGATCAGGCTGAAGAAGATCACCGAGCCCAGCAGCCGGTAGTAGAAGAAGGAGTAGATGATGACCAGCAGCATGCCGATGCCGGCGGCGATCAGACCGGCCCGCAGGTGGCTGGCGCCCAGGCTGGCGGTGACGTTCTGCGACTCGGCCGGTTCGAAGGTCAGCGGCAGCGCGCCGAACCGGAGCTGGCCGGCGAGCTTGCTGGCCTCGGCGTTGGTGAAGTTGCCGGTGATCTGCGAGTTGCCGGTCAGCACGCCCTGGATCTCCGGCGCGGAGACGATCTCGTTGTCCAGCACGACGGCGACCAGGCACTTGCCGGTGTCGCCGAGCGCCGCGGCGTCACACGCCTGACCCTCGTTGTTGAACGCCTCGCGGGTCAGGCCGGTCCACTTCTCCTGGCCGGAGCCGGAGAAGTCGAGGCTGACCACCCACTGGTTGGTCTGGTCGAGCACCGCGTTGGCGTCGTCCACGTCGGTGCCGAGCACCTTCGCCTGGTCGAGCAGGTATTTCCCGGCGCCGCCCTGGCAGGCGACGACCTGCTGGTCCTCCGCGGAGATCGACGCCGGCGGCCGGTCGTCGAGCTGGGCGCAGGTGATCTGCGGGACGTTGAACTGCATCTGCGCCGGCAGCACCGCGACCTCACGGCCGGTGAGCCCGGCGAACGGCTTCAGCTTCTCGGCCAGCGACGGGTCGGCGGTCAGGTCGGCCGGGGCCTGCAGGGCGGTGGCGGCGGCCCAGGCGGCCGGGCCGACCTTGGCCTCGACCGCCTTGCGCTGCTCCTCGATGCCCGCCGTCACCGGCGGGGCGCTGGCGCTCGGCGTGGGCGCCGCGGCGGACGAAGACGCCGACGGCGAGGCACTGGGGCTGGGCGACGCGGGCGCCGCGCCGCCCTGACCGCCGGCCGGCGACGCGGTCGCGGCGACGCTGCTGCTGACCCTCGGCGACGGGGTCGCGCCGGCCGACGGCGTCGCGCCACCGGACGGCGCCGGGGAGGCACTGCCGGAGGGCGCCGGGGAGGCCGGCGGCGGGTTCGCCGCGGCACCGCTGCCGTCAGCGATCTTGAGGACCTTGCGGAACCGCAGCTCGGCGGCCTCGCCGACCTCGCTGATGTCGCGGTTCTCGCCGGGCAGGGAGACGACGATGTTCCGGTCGCCCTCGGTGACCACCTCGGCCTCGGCCACGCCGAAGGCGTTGACCCGGCTCTCGATGATCCGGCGGGCCTCCTCAAGGTTCTCGGAGTTCGGGGCCCGGCCGTCGACGGTGTTGGTCGCCTCCAGCGTGAGCCGCGTGCCGCCGACCAGGTCGAGGCCGAGGCGCGGCTCCAGCCGGTCCTTCCAGCCACCGCTGGCGCCGCCCGCGAAGAACACCAAAAGGTATAGGACGACGAAGACGGCCCCGAGTACGGCCAACTGCCGTCCGGGGCGCATCTGTCCCTGAGGTGGTGCCACGGCTGTCCTGTCTCCCTGTACGGTCGCGCCGCTACCACAGCGGCGAGGTCGGACGGTCCCCCGGCCGACGGTTTACCAGACCCGACGGCGCGGGCGGGCACCGCCAGCAGCGCCGGCGCACGGGGCGTCGACGGTCGTGCCGGCGTGCCGACGCCCGGCGTCGGCACTACTATCCAGTTTTGCGGGCGCGTCCGCTGCCCCGGCGGTCGATCCGGCCGGATCCCGGGGGACCGGTCACGATCGGCGGGTCACTCCTTGACGGTGTCCGCGTCCTCGGTGACCGGGTCCTCGACCCGCTCGGCCCGGGTGACGACGCGGGCGATGGCGGGACGGGCGTAGCGGGTCTGCACGCCGGGGGCCACCTCGAGCATGACCGTGTCGTCGTCGACCTCGGTCACCGTGCCGTAGAGCCCGCCGATGGTGACGACCTCGTCGCCAGCGCCGAGGGCGGACTGCATCGCCTCGGCCTCCCGACGCCGCTTCTGCTGGGGGCGGATCATCATGAAATACATGACGCCGAAGAGCAGCGCGATCATGAGGATGGGCGTGAAACCGCCGGCCCCGCCAGCATTTTGTGCGTAATGCACGATGTTGACCTTCCCATTGGCCTCCGCCGGCACGAGGGGCACCGGAGCGGAGGCGGATTCTCACATCCTGTACAGACCGGCGCGAGTCTAGTCGCTACACCTGTGAACGCCGCATGCGGTGCAGATCACGTTCGAATTACGGCTGATCGGGCGCGGTGGAGAACAGATCGGGCACCTGCGGGGCATCCGCGCCAAATGTACCATTCGGGGGCGTACGGCCCAGATGGTGCCAGGCCGCCTCGGTGGCCACCCGCCCCCGGGGCGTGCGGGCCAGCAGGCCGGCCCGCACCAGGAACGGCTCGCAGACCTCCTCCACCGTGTCCGGCTGCTCCCCCACCGCCACCGCGAGGGTGGACAGGCCCACCGGACCGCCCCGGAACGAGTCCACCAGGGCGGTCAGCACCGCGCGGTCCAGCCGGTCCAGGCCGAGCGCGTCCACGTCGTACACCGTCAGGGCCGCCCGGGCGGTCTCCAGGGTGACCACGCCCTCGGCCCGGACCTCGGCGAAGTCCCGCACCCGGCGCAGCAGCCGGTTGGCGATCCGGGGCGTGCCCCGGGAGCGACCGGCGATCTCCCGCGCCCCGTCGTCGGTGATCGGCACCCCGAGGATGCGGGCCGACCGGTGCAGCAGCACCTCCAGCTCGGCCGGGACGTAAAAGTCCAGGTGCGCGACGAAACCGAACCGGTCCCGCATCGGCCCGGTCAGCAGGCCGGAGCGGGTGGTGGCGCCGACCAGCGTGAACGGCTCCACGTCCAGCGGGATGGCGGTGGCCCCCGGCCCCTTGCCGACGACCACGTCGACCCGGAAGTCCTCCATCGCGCTGTAGAGCAGCTCCTCCGCCGGCTTGGCGATCCGGTGGATCTCGTCGATGAACAGCACGTCGCCCTCGGCGAGACCGGTCAGGATCGCGGCCAGGTCACCGGACCGCTCGATCGCCGGACCGCTGGTCACCCGGATCCCCGCGCCCAGCTCGGCCGCGACGATGTTGGCCAGACTGGTCTTGCCCAGACCCGGCGGTCCGGACAGCAGGATGTGGTCCGGCGGGGAGCCACGCCGCATCGCGCCCTGCAACAACAGGTCGAGCTGGTCGCGGACCCGGTCCTGGGCGATGAACTCGGACAGCCGCTTCGGCCGGACGCTGGCCTCCGCGTCCCGCTCGGCGTCCGCGACGTACGCCGAGACCAGACCGCCGTCCGGTCCGCCCACGCTCATCGGGTCCGGCCGAGCAGTCGGATGGCCTGCTTGAGCAGCACCGGCACCGGCGGCACCTCGCCGTCGACGGACTCCGCCACGGCGGCCACCGCCTGGTCGGCCTGCCCGGCCGTCCAGCCCAGCCCGACGAGGGCCTGACGGACCTGGTCCGGCCAGGCGCCGGTGGTCACCCCGGCCACCCCGTCGGCGCCCACCGGCACCGGGCCGATCCGGTCCCGCAGCTCCAGGACGAGGCGTTCGGCGCCCTTCTTGCCGATCCCCGGAACCCGGGTCAGCGCCGCGATGTCGGCGTTGGACACGGCCTTGCGGACCGCGTCCGGGGTGTGCACGGCCAGCACCGCCTGGGCCAGCCGCGGACCCACCCCGCTGGCCGTCTGCAACAGCTCGAAGAGCTGCTTGGCGTCGTCGTCGGCGAAGCCGTAGAGGGTGAGCGAGTCCTCCCGGACCACCAGGCTGGTGGCGAGCCGGGCCGGCTGGCCGACCCGTAGGTCGGCCAGCGTGCCCGGGGCGCACTGCACCGCCAGGCCCACCCCGCCGACCTCGACCACCGCGTGGTCGGGACCGGTCGCGGTCACCACGCCGCGCACGCTGGCGATCATCTGACTCCTCCTCGTCGCGCCCGGTCCGCCGCGGCGGCCATCCTGTTCCGCGTGCCGCCGCGCCACACGTGGCAGATGGCCAGGGCCAGGGCGTCGGCGGCGTCGGCCGGCCGGGGCGGCTCGGCCAACCGGAGCAGCCGGGTCACCATGCTGGTCATCTGCTTCTTGTCCGCCTGACCGGAACCGGTCACCGCCGCCTTCACCTCGCTCGGCGTGTAGGTCTGCACGGGCAGCCCGGCGCGGGCCCCGGCGAGCACCGCGATCCCGCTCGCCTGGGCGGTGCCCATCACGGTGCGCACGTTGTGCTGACTGAACACCCGCTCCACGGCCACGCTGTCCGGCCGGTGCTCGGCGACCAGGTCGGTGAGGGTCCGGTCCAGGTGCAGCAGGCGCACCGGCAACTCGTCGGCGGGATCGGTGTAGACGACGTAGTAGGCGACCAGCGTGCACGGTCGACCCGGCACGCCCTCGACCACGCCGACCCCGCACCGGGTCAGCCCCGGGTCGACGCCCAGCACGCGCACGCCGCCTCCTCCCCACCCGTCGGCAGTACGTGTGTTCGACACCCTACCGATGCCGCCGAGCGCCCGTCGCCCGGGACACGCCGGAGCGCCGGTCCGAGGGCCGACGGGGGTGGCGGCCACACAGCTCGCCGGTGGAGTATGTGTCGCCACCCCATGTGCGCCCGGCCACACAGCTCGTAACTTCTTGCGCCATGACGGCAGAACCCGTGGCGGTACCCCACGTCGTACACGTCGACCTCGCAGGTCGTACCGCCCTGGTGACCGGGGGCGGCAGTGGCATCGGTCGGGCGTGTGCCCTGCGGTTGGCCGCCGCCGGGGCGAAGGTCATCGTGGTGGACCGCAACACCGAGGCCGCGAAGGCGGTGGCGGCCGAGGCCGACGGTCGAGCCGAGGGCGTCGACCTGGCCGATCCGGCGGCGGTGGACCGGATCGACGCCGCCGTGGACATCGTGGTCAACAACGCCGGCCTGCAACACGTGGCGCCGGTGCAGGACTTCGCCCCGGAGCGGTTCGCCCACATCCACCGGGTGATGGTCGAGGCGCCGTTCCTGATCATCCGCCGGGCGCTGCCGCACATGTACGCGCAGGGCTGGGGCCGGATCGTCAACATCTCCTCGGTGCACGGGCTGCGCGCCTCGCCCTACAAGGCGGCCTACGTGTCGGCCAAGCACGCCCTGGAGGGGCTGTCCAAGGTGGTGGCCCTGGAGGGCGCCGCGCACGGGGTCACCGCCAACTGCATCAACCCCGCGTACGTGCGGACCGCGCTGGTGGAGAGCCAGATCGCCGACCAGGCGAGCACCCACGGCATTCCGGAGACCGAGGTGGTCGAGAAGATCATGCTGGCCCGGGCCGCGATCAAGCGCCTGATCGAGCCGGAGGAGGTGGCGGAGCTGCTGGCCTACCTCTGCTCACCACCGGCGGCGTTCATCACCGGCGCCTCGATCGCCCTCGACGGGGGCTGGACGGCCAACTAGTGGCATCCCGCACAATGTCGGTCATGTCGTCGCCGGTGGAGTTCCTGGAACTGCTCGCCCGCGAGGCGGCCGCGGTGGAGTTCGAGGGTCCCCTGGTGGCCGCCCGGGCGGCCGGCGTGTCCGCCGACCGGCTGGCCGAACTGGAGCAGGCGAAGACGGTGGCGCTGCGGGTGCGCGCGCTGCTCGGGCGCCGCCGCCGCCGGGAGACGGAGCTGTCCGGCCTGTACGACACGGTCAGCGACCTGGCCGGGCTGCGCGACGTGGACGACGTGCTGCGGGCGATCGTGCACCGGGCACGCACCCTGCTCTCCGCCGACGTGGCCTACATGACGCTCAACGACGCCGACCGCGGCGACACCTACATGCGGGTCACCGACGGATCGGTGTCGGCCCGGTTCCAGCGGCTGCGGCTGCCGATGGGCGCCGGTCTCGGCGGTCTGGTGGCGCAGTCCGGTGCCCCGTACGTGACCGCGAACTACCCCGAGGACGACCGGTTCCACCACACCGGGGAGATCGACGCCGGAGTCGGCGAGGAGGGTCTGGTGGCGATCCTCGGGGTGCCGCTGCGGCTGGGCTCCACGTCGATCGGGGTGCTGTACGCGGCGAACCGCTCGGCCCGGCCGTTCGTCCGCGAGGAGGTGGCCCTGCTGGTCTCCCTCGCCGCGCACGCCGCGGTGGCCATCGACACCGCCCGGCTGCTGGCCGAGACCCGCGCGGCGCTGGAGGAGCTGTCCGCCGCCAACACCACCATCCGGGCGCACAGCACGTCGGTGGAGCGGGCGGCGGCGGCGCACGACCGGATGACCGCGCTGGTGCTGCGCGGCGGCGGGGTGGAGGACGTGGCCGCCGCGGTGACCGAGGTGCTCGGCGGGGCGCTGCTGGCGCTGGACGCCGAGGGCCGGCTGCTGGCCCGGGTCGGCGAGATCGACGAGCCGGAGCGGGTGGACATCGTGGAGGCGGTGGCCGCGTCGCGTACCGAGGGGCGCAGCGTGCGCCGGGGCCACCTCTGGTACGCCGCGGTGGTCGCCGGCGCGGAGAACCTGGGTGCGCTGGTGCTGCGACCCGACGACGAGCTGGTCGACGCGGACCAGCGGATCCTGGAGCGGGCGTCGTTCGTGACGGCGCTGCTGCTGCTGTTCCGGCGTACCGTCGCCGAGGCCGAGGGGCGGGTCCGCGGCGAGCTGCTGGACGACCTGATCGCCCGGCCGCTGCGGGACACCGACGCGCTGCGCAGCCGGGCCCGCCGCCTCGGGGTGGACCTGGACGCGCCGCACGTGCTGGTGGCGGTCGGCGACGACGCCATCGCCGCGACCGGTTCCGCCCGGCTCCGGGTGCTGTCGTGGGCCACCACGTACGCCTCCGGCCGGGGTGGCCTGGCCGCGGCCCGCGACGGCCGGGTGGTGCTGATGCTGCCCGGCCGGGACGCCGGTGGCAGCGCCCGCGCGGTGGCCCGGGACCTGTCCCGGATCACCGGTCGACCGGTCACCGCCGGCGCGAGCGGCCCGTCGTCCGGTCCGGCGGCGCTGGCGGCGACGTTCGTCGAGGCGGACCGGTGCCTGACCGCGCTGGGCGCGCTGGGCCGCTCCGGTCAGGGGGCGAGCACCGCCGAGTTGGGTTTCGTCGGCCTGCTGCTGGGCGCGGTGGGCGAGGGCGGGGACGCCGACGTGGCCCGGTTCCTCACCGCGACGGTCGGCCCGGTGGTGGACTACGACGCCCGGCGGGGCACCGCGCTGGTCCGGACGCTGGAGGCGTACTTCGGGGTGGGTGGCAGCCTGGCCCGCGCCGCGGAGCAGTTGCACGTGCACGTCAACACGGTCACCCAGCGACTGGAGCGGGTCGGGCAGCTGCTCGGCGCGGACTGGCAGAAGCCGGAGCGGGCCCTGGAGGTGCAGCTCGCGCTGCGCCTGCACCGCCTGCGCACCCCCGAGGGCTGAGTCCGCCGGCCCGAGCGCCGGGCCGGTCAGCCGCGGGGGCGGCCGGGCCGCTCAGTCGCGGGGGCGCAGCCCGGCCAGGATCGTGTCGACGACCCGCTCCGGCATGGTCGCCTCGTCGAGGTCCGGGTGCCAGCGCAGCATCCGCTGCACCAGCATCGGCCCGGTCAGCATCGCCATGGTCAGCTCGACGTCGAGGTCGGCGCGCAGCTCGCCGGCGCGCACGCCGCGCTGGAGCACCTCGCGCATCATCTGCCGGCGCGGCTCGATGATGCCCTGGTAGAGCTCGTACTGGTCGGGACTCCGGTTGACCTCCGGCACCAGGCAGGGCATGATCCGCGCCGCCCGGGGGTCGACGTGGTGGCCGATCGCGCCGACCAGCAGCACCAGGTCGTCGCGGACCGAGCGGCCGGCCGGCTCCGGCGGGGTGCCCTTGAGCGTACGCAGCGCGTCGCGCAGCAACGCGACCTTGTTCGGCCAGCGGCGGTAGATGGTGGCCTTGCCCACCCCCGCCCGGGCGGCGATGGCCTCGATGGTGATCGTCTCCACCGTGCTGCCCTCGGCGAGCAGGTCCAGGGTGGCGTCGACGATCGCCTCGTCGGCGCGGACGCTCCGCGGTCGGCCGGGCGACCGCGGAGCGTCGGCGGTGGAAGTCATGTCGGACATTGTCGCCGAACCTAGGCGGTCCCGGCCAACTCCGGCTCGGCGGCCGGCGCGACCGCCGCCGGGGTCGGCGTCCGTCCGGGCATCCAGCGCAGCACCACCAGGATGCCCAGCCCGGCGACCACCGCCGCGACGACCGCCGCCGTGTGCATCGCCGAGACGAACGCGTCGTTGGCCACCGCGATCAGCTGCGGGCCCGCCGGGCCGAGCTGCCCGGCGGCGGCGTACGCCCCGGACACCGACTCCCCCGCCGCCTCCCGCGCCCCGGCGGGCAGGTCGCGCAGGGCCGGACCGACGTCGGCCCGGTAGCTCGCGGCGAGCACCGAACCGAGCACCGCCACGCCGAGCGCGCCGGCCACCTGCCGGACGGTGTTGCTGACCGCCGAGCCGACCCCGGCCTTCTCCCGGGGCACCGCCGACATGATCGACTCCATGGCCGGCGGCATGATGTTCGCCATCCCGACGCCCTGCACGAAGAAGGCCACCAGGACCACCCAGATCGCGGTGCGCTCGTCGACCACGGCGAACACGGCCAGTGCCGCCGTGGTCAGCGCCAGGCCGACCGCCGAGACGGCCTTGCCGCCGTACCGCTGCACCATCGCGGCGCTGCGCGGCGCGAACGCGAGCTGCGCCACCGCGAACGGCAGGAACAGCAGGCCGGTCTCCAGCGGGCTGTAACCACGGACCAGTTGCAGATAGAACGAGCTGAAGAACATCACGCCCATGGCGGCGAAGAAGACCAGCCCGATCATCGCCACCGGCGCGGCGAAGCGGGGCACCCGGAACAGCCGTACGTCCAGCGACGGGTGGTCGCTGCGCCGCTCGTGCACGACGAACCAGGCCAGCACCGCCACGCCGCCGACGATCGCCGCCCACACCACCGGCCGGCCGAAGCCGTGCTCACCGCCGTCGATGATGCCGTACGACAGGGCGACCAGGCCGACCACGGACAGCACCACCCCCGGCACGTCGACGCGGCCCGGCTGCGGGTCCCGCGACTCGGGCACCAGCAGGGTCACCAGCACCAGACCGGCCAGCACCACCGGCACGTTGATCAGGAAGACCGAACCCCACCAGAAGGTCTCCAGCAGCGCCCCGCCCAGCACCGGGCCGATCGCCACGGCGAGGCCGACCGCACCGGCCCACACGCCGATGGCCCGGCCCCGTTCCCGGGGGTCGAACACGTTGGAGATGATCGAGAGGGTGACCGGCATGATCGCCGCACCTCCCACACCCATCAGCGCGCGGGCCGCGATGAGCTGCGCCGGGCTCTGCGCGTACGCCGACAGCAGCGACGCCAGCCCGAACAGTGCCAGACCGATCAGCAGGAAGCGCTTGCGCCCGGCCCGGTCACCGAGAACGCCGAAGGTGAACAGCAGCCCGGCGAAGACCAGCGTGTAGGAGTTGATCGACCACTCCAGTTCGCCCTGGGTGGCGCCGAGCCCGTGCACCGGGTCGGCGAGCGTCCGCAGGGCGACGTTGAGGATCGTGTTGTCCAGGACGACCACGAGGAGGCTGATCACCAGCACGCCCAGGATCGCCCACCTCCTCGGGTGCCCGGTGTTCTCGTGCGGTTGCATGGTCGCCCCCCGAGGCTCGCATTCCGAAACGTCTCAGACTCGTAATCAGTGCGAGCCTAGGCGGTCCAATAACGATACGGAACAGGTCCGTATCGGATGTGACCGCCGCCACACCCCGCTCGCCCCGGACGGGCCTACAACCCGCGCAACTTCGGGGATGTTGCTGCCTCCGACGCTCCCGACACAGCACTTTCCCCGAAGTTGCGCCGATCTTTGAGGGCGGTGCGCGGCGTGGGGGCGGGCCGTGAGGAGCGGGCAGCGGGCGGGTGGGCGGTGGGCAGCGGAACGACCGACGAGGGCGCGGTCAGGGGCGGGGTGGGGACAGGCAGGTGGTGACGGCCACCGGGAGGGTGGCCAGGCGGGCGGCCGGGGCGGCGAGGGGCTCGATCCAGCCGGGCCCGGCGCCGTACACCCGGACCGACGGAAAGTCCCGGGCGAACCGCACCAGGCGGTACGCGCGACCGGTGACCGGCGTCTGCGCCCAGACCACGACGGTGTGCGGACGGGCCCGGCGGGCGGCGCTGGCCAGCGCGGGCCACGGCAGGGCGGGGCCGAGCAGCAGGCTGCCCCGGGCGCGTTCGCGCAGCGCGGCGGCGAGGGCGTGCAGCCCGAGGCAGTGCGTCTCCTGCTCGGCGCCGGCGAGCAGGACGCCGTCGGTGGGCAGCGGCCGGACCGGTTGGCGCAGGTGCACGTCGAGGCCGACGCGTACGCCCTCGGAGAACGCCCGTTCGACGGCGATCTCGGTGGCGGTGTGGCCGGGCAGGGCGGCGAGCATCGGGGCGCACACGCGTTCCCACAGTGCCGGCACGCCCCACTGGTCGGCGAACTCGGTGACCAGCGCGGCGATCCGGTTGCCGTCCAGGTCCTCCGCGGCGAGCGAGAGGCGCTTGCGCACGATCTCGACGACCTCGGCCGGAACCCCTTCTGTCAACACCAGACGTACCCCCGGGTAGACGGTCACTACCCGGGGGTTCGCTGGGGGGACGGGCTACGGATGCGCCCCGGTGGGGATTACCTTCGGCGGGACGCCCACCAGCGCAGCGCGAGGGCGGAGGCGGTGCCCCAGATGCCGCGCCGGAAGAGCAGCACGACGAGGACGAAGATGCCACCGGTGACCAGGCCGATCGCCTCGAAGCCGGAGAACGACAGCCAGTCCTCCAGGCGGATCACGAGGCCGGCGCCGAGCACCCCGCCCCAGAGCGTGCCGATGCCGCCGAGGACCACCACGATGACCGCCTTGCCCGACGTGGTCCAGTGCAGGACCTCCAGCGAGACGAAGCGGTGGCCGACGGCGAACAGGCCGCCGCCGAGTCCGGCGATGAATCCGGAGAGCACGAAGACGGTCAGCTTGTAGCGGTGCACCGGATAGCCGAGCGCCCGCGCCCGGGCCGGGTTGTCCCGGATGCCGACCAGCACCCGCCCGAACGGGGAGTGCACCACCCGCCACGCCCCGGCGAGGCCGAGCAGCACGATCGGCAGGATCGCGTAGTAGAAGTAGTAGTCGTCGGTCAGGTCCAGGCCGAAGAACGACCGGGGCACGCCCTGGAGACCGTTCTCGCCCTGGGTGACCGAACGCCACTCGTTGGCGATGTAGTAGACCATCTGCGCGAAGGCCAGCGTGACCATCGCGAAGTAGATGCCGGTCCGCTTCACCGCGAGGTAGCCGATCGGCACCGCGAGCACCGCCGCCGCCAGCGCGCCGGCCAGCACGGCCAGCGGGAACGGCAGGCCGACGTGGATGGCCACCAACCCGGTGACGTACGCCGACGCGCCCCAGAACGCCGCGTGCCCGAAGGACATCAGCCCGGTGAAGCCGAGCAGCAGGTCCACCGCGACGGCGAACAGCGCCCAGCAGAGGATGTCCACCGCCACCGCCGGGTACAGGCCGTTGGGCAGCCAGAGCGCGACGACGAGACCGGCGGCGAGCAGCGCGTACCGGACCCAGCCGGGTGCCCGCGCGACAGCCACCAGGCCGGAGCGCGCCGGGTGGGCCGCCTCGGCGGGCGTGTCCACGGTGCTGGTCATGCCGGTGCCTCCTCACGGCCGAACAGCCCGGCCGGTCGCCAGAGCAGCACGACGGCCATCACGATGAAGACGATCGTCTGGGAGATGATCGGGAAGTCGGAGAGGTACGCCTCGCCCCACGCCTGCACCAGGCCGATGCCGAAGCCGGCGGCGACCGAGCCGAAGATCGAGCCCAGCCCGCCGATCACCACGACGGCGAAGACCACGATGATCAGGTCGGCGCCCATCAGCGGGTTCACCGCCCGCATCGGTGCGGCCAGCACCCCGGCCAGCCCGGCCAGCCCGATGCCGAAGCCGAACACCGGGGTGACCCAACGGCCGACGTCGATGCCGAAGGCCCGGGTCAGCTCGGGCCGCTCGGTGCAGGCGCGGACCACCATGCCGACCCTGGTACGGGTGAGCACCCACCACACGCCGACGCAGACGGCCACCGCGAACCCGAGGATGAAGACCCGGTACGTCGGGAAGTCGAAGAGCCCGAAGTCCACCGAGCCGTTGAGCGCGGAAGGGGTCTCGTACGGGCTGGACTGCACGCCGTACCGGAGCTTCACCAGGTCCTGGAGGATCAGCGTGAGGCCGAAGGTGAGCAGGAAGTTGTAGAGCGGGTCGAGCCGGGTGAGCCGGTGGACGAAGGCCCGCTCCAGCGCCATGCCGAGCAGGGCCAGCCCCACCGGCATGATCACCAGCGCCGCCCAGAACGGCACGCCCGCCTCGGTGAGCAGGACGTACGCGCCGAACGCGCCGAGCATGTAGAACGCGCCGTGGGCGAAGTTCACCACCCGCAGCATGCCGAAGATGACCGCGAGCCCGAGGGCGAGCAGGGCGTAGAACGCCCCGCTCACCAACCCGTTGAACGTGTTCTGGAGGAATCCGGTCACAGCTTGCAGTCCGGCGACGGGGCCCGGAACGCCTCCGCGGCCGGGATGGTCTTGAGCACCTTCACGTAGTCCCACGGCTCGGCGACCTCGGACTGCGGCTTGACCTGGGCCAGGTAGGCGTCGTGGATCACCCGGTGGTCCTCGGCACGGATCTTGCCATTGCGCAGGAAGACGTCGTCGACCTCCTTGCCCTCCAGCCCCTTCACCACCGTGTCGGCGTCGTCGGTGCCGGCGGCCTGCACGGCCTCCAGGTACTGGGTGGCGGCGGAGTAGTTGGCCGCGTGCGCGAACGACGGCCGGGTGCCGGTCTCGGACTGGAACCGATCGGCGAACGCGCGGTTCTGCTGGTCGAAGTTCCAGTACCAGGCGTCGGTGTACGTGGTGCCGGCCAGCGCGGCGGGGGTGAGCGAATGGATGTCGGTGATGAACATCAGGCCGACCGCCAGCCCGACGCCCTTCTCCCGCAGCTTGAACTCGTTGTACTGCTTGACCACGTTGACCAGTTCCGCGCCGGCCTGCATGGTGCCCAGCACGTCCGGCTTCGGGTTCAGCGTCGGCGCCTTGAGCAGGAAGGTGGAGAAGTCACCGCTGGTGTTCGGGAACGGCGCGCCGTCGGAGCCGACGACCTTCCCGCCGGCGGCGGTGATCGCGGTGGAGAAGCTCTTCTCCATGTCCTGCCCGAAGGCGTAGTTCGGGTACAGGATGTACCAGTTCTTGCCGACCTGCTCGGTGGTGGTCTTCCCGGTGCCGTTGGCCAGCATGTACGTGTCGTACGCGTAGTGGAAGGTGTACTTGTTGCAGCTCTTGCCGGTCAGGTCGGTGGTGGCCGCGCCGATGTTGAAGTAGAGCTTCTTCTTCTCCTTCGCCACGTCGGCCACCTTGAGCGCCGCCGAGGAGGTCGGCACGTCCAGGATGATGTCGACGCTCTTGCGGTCGTACATCTCCTGGGCCTTGCTGCTGGCCACGTCCGGCTTGTTCTGGTGGTCGGCGGTCTCCACCGTGATGTCCTCGGCGATCGCCTTGTCGCCGTACTTGGCCTTGAAGTCGGCGATGGCCATCTCCACCGCCTTGACCGAGTTGCGCCCCGACAGCTCGGAGTAGGCGCCGGACTGGTCGTTGAGCACACCCAGCACGATCGACCCGCCGGTCAGCTTCCCGTCCCCACCCGACTGGGGACCACCGCCGCCGCAGCCGGCGACCAGCACCACCATGGCCGCCGACGCGGCGGTCACACCCACCGTCCTACGCATGCTCAGTCCTTCCGTCCGCGCGCGCCGCGCGGGTGTCGGTCGTGAAGAATCAGATGCCGAGGTACGACAGCAGCTCGCGCTCCCGTGACCGCACCTCGGAGTTGTCCATCGCCTCCGCGACGCGTCCCTCGGCCAGCAGGTAGTGCCGGTCGGCGACGCCGGTGGCGAAGTGCAGGTTCTGCTCGACCAGCAGCACGGTCACGCCGTGCCGCTTGGCCTCGCGCAGGAGTTCACCGACCTGCTGCACGAGCAGCGGCGAGAGTCCCTCGGTCGGTTCGTCGCAGAGCAGCAGCCGGGCGCCCATCCGCAGCACCCGGGCCAGCGCGAGCATCTGCTGCTCGCCGCCGGAGAGCATGGTGGCGGCCGAGTCGCGCCGGTCGTAGAGGGCGGGGAACGCCTCGTACACCCGCGCCAGCGGCCACGGGTCCGGCCCGACGGCCGGCGGGAGGGTGAGGTTCTCGGTCACGCTGAGGGTGGCGTAGCTGCCCCGGTCGTCGGGTACCCAGCCGAGCCCGAGGCGGGCCCGCCGGTGCGCGGGCAGCTTGCCGACGTTTCGCCCGTCCAACTCGACGGTGCCGCGCTGCCCGGCGTGCAGGCCCATCACGCAGCGCAGCAGGGTGGACTTGCCGGCGCCGTTGCGGCCGACCAGGGTCACCACCTCGCCGGCGGCCACGTCGAGGCTGACCTCCCGCAGCACCTGCGCCTCGCCGTACCAGGCGGACAGGTTCTCAATGCGCAGCATCGGTCGCTCCCAGGTAGGCGGTGATCACGCGCTCGTCGGCGCGGACCTGCTCGTACGGGCCCTCGACGAGGACCCGGCCGGCCTGGAGCACGGTGACGGTGTCGGCGAGGCGGCCGACCACGCTCATGTTGTGCTCCACCATCACCACGGTCCGGCCCTGCCGGACCCGGGCGACCAGCTCGACGGTCCGGTCCACGTCCTCCAGGCCCATGCCGGCGGTGGGCTCGTCGAGCAGCAGCACCTTCGGGTCCAGGGCGAGGGCGATGGCCAACTCCAGGGCCCGCTTCCGGCCGTACGGGAGCGCCTCGGAGGGCGCCTCGGCCAACTCGCCGAGCCCCACCATGTCGAGCAGTTCGCCCGCCCGGTCGGTGTAGCGGCGCATCAGCTTCGCCGAGCGCCAGAACCGCCAGCCCAGCCCGCTCGGGCTGGCCAGCGCCAGCTCCACGTGTTCCCGGGCGCTCAGCTGCGGAAAGAGGCTGGTGATCTGGAAGGAGCGGGCCACGCCCAGCCGGGCGACCCGCTCCGGCGGCAGCCCGGTGACATCCCGGCCGTCCAACTCGATCCGCCCGGCGCTCGGCGGCAGGAAGCCGGTGAGCAGGTTGAACAACGTCGTCTTGCCGGCCCCGTTGGGGCCGACCAGCGCGTGCACACTGTCCGGCGCGACATCCAGGTCAACGCCGTCGACCGCCCGGAAGCCCCGGAAGTCGCGGGTCAGCCCGCGAGCCGACAGGAGCGGTTGCCCGGCCATGGCCACATCCTCCGCAGGTCTCGCGCGACGGACCGGCCGGTGACGGCGGTCACAGGGTCGTCGCGTGGAGGAAACCTACGGCCGCGCCGGAGAGCGAGCTATGTCGATGGAAGCCATATCCTGGCGAGGATTCATGTGGCCGTGCCGGGGCGGAGGTCTCAGGTCAACGCGTTCAACGCCAGATCGACGTCCGCCTCGGTGGAGTAGAGGTGGAACGACGCCCGGACCCGGCCGGCACGGACGGCCGCCCGCACTCCGGCGCGTTCCAGCCGCTGCTGTGCGTCGGGCACCTCCACGGTGACGATCGCGCTGTTGCCCGTCGGCCGGCCCAGCCCGGTGAGGAACCGGTTGGCCAGCGCCACGTCGTGGTCGTGGACGGCCGGCACCCCGACGTCGGCGAGCAGTTCCAGCGCGGGCGCCGCGCCGACGAAGCTGAACCAGGCCGGGGAGATGTCGAACCGGCGGGCGTCGTCGGCCAGCCGCAGCGGCGGGCCGTAGTAGGAGGAGTGCGGGTCCCGGCCCGCGTACCAGTTGGCGGCGTCCGGGCGGAGCCGGTCGCGCAGCGCCGGGGCCAGGTAGGCGAACGACGCGCCGCGCGGCGCCATCAACCACTTGTACGCCCCGACCACCACCACGTCCGCCCGGGTGCCGTCGAAGGGCAGCCAACCGCAGGCCTGGGTGGCGTCCACCGCGACGAGGGCGCCGTGGGCCCGGGCCGCCGCGACGACCTCGTCGTACGCGGCGACGGTGCCGTCGGAGGACTGCACCAGGCTGAAGGCCACCAGATCCGTGTCGGCGTCTATCGAGTCCGCGAGTTTCTCCAGCGGCACGGTCCTTACCCGGACCCCGCGCGGTTCCTGGGCCAGCCACGGGAACAGGTTCGAGGTGAACTCCACCTCGGGCGCCACCACCGTGGCGTGGTCCGGCAGCCCGGCCGCCACCGGCGCGAGTAGCTGGGAGGCGGTGGCACCGACCGTCACGTCGGCGACCGGCACCCCGATCAGCCGGGCGAAGGCGCTTCGGGACCGCCCGGTCGCCGCGTCCCACGCCTCGAACGACCCACGCCCGAACCGCCAGTCGGCAAGCGCCGTCTGCAACGCCTCCCAGGCCGGCTCGGGCGGCAGCCCGTAGGTGGCCGTGTTCAGCCAGCCCGGCTGGGGCTGCCACAGGTTCCGCGCCTCGTCCAGTTCCATGTCGCCGACGCTAGCCGTGCCCGCCGACGCCGGGCACGGCCAATCCCGCACCCCTGGCTGCGGCCCGGCACGCCGCCGGCCCGATCACGCTGCGCCAGCCGCGCTTGCGGAGCCCGTAGCGCCCGAACCGGGGCACGGCGGGGCGCGGCGGGATCGCACGCTTTCGAGCTGACGTCGTCAATGGCTCAGCGGTCGGGGGCGCACGGGTGGCGTCGGCATCCGGATCTGGCCGATAAGAGCGCGTCCGTGGACACGCTGGTTCCCCCAGCGACCTTGCCGATGACGGAGGTCGCACCTCGATGTGGCCACTTCAGGGGATGCGTCACTTGATGGCTCGTAGAAAGGAGATGAGTAGCTGAATAAGCCGGATCGGATCTTGACCGTCCTTGACGGCATGTAACGCGATCCGGCTCGCCACAGCGGTCAATACGGCTGTGATGACAATGTGGAGCGTGAGGATGACCGATGCGATCACCAACAGAGCCGTGGCGCCCTGCTCGTTCGTCATCGTCGTCATCATCGTCATCGCGGCAAAGCCGCTGATCCCTGCCGCGGACGATGCCCGGCCGATGAACTGTCGACGACGCTTCGCCCTCGGTTAGCTGTCAGGCGTGGGGACGATCGGCGGAGTCATTGGCGGACCTTCCGGCTAGGAGCATCGGCGTGTCCATGCCATGCCAACACCGGAAGGTGATCGGACGATCTTCAGTGCGAACATCTCTGCGGAAAACGGGTGCGAGTACGAAACGTGCCTCAGACAACACGCCCCTTCAGCCGCGGGCTACTCAACGCGCTCAAACAGGCGCTGATCAGTCGCGCACATCGCTGATCTTCCCGCTGCCACCCATCGACTCGACATCCTCATCCAGTCGCCGACCGGGCGTCACGCTGGGTAGGCGACCGCCAGCGGAGAATGTCCGGTCGTGCCGATGTACGGATGCCGGATACCGGAAGCTCGGTGCCATGACCGCGTTCAGGCTGCTGTCGGTTCCAAGCGCGAGACCGCGTTAGGCGGAGAACGGGCCTCGCACCGTGACACCCCCATCGACGACGAGGCTCTGCCCGGTCACGTAGGACGAAAGCGGCGAGGCCAGATAGACAGCCGCCGCCGCGGCGTCGTTGGGGACACCGAGCCGGCGCATCGGAATCTCGGGCACCTCGTCGGCGTGCTGCGCAGCATTTGCTACCGCCGTTGCGATGGCGCCGCACGCCACGACGTTCATGCGGATCCCGTCGCCGGCGTACTCGGCAGCGACGGTCTTGGCGAGGCTCGCGAGGCCGGCTTTGGCCGCGCCGTAGCCGGCCTGCATGGGCGCGGCCATGGCGCCGGTGACCGAACCAATGCTCACGATGGATCCGCCCTGTCCCTGGGCCAGGAAGGCACGGATCGCCGCGCGGGCCGCGCGCGCCACATAGCCGAGGTTCATCTCATACGCCAGATCCCAGTCGTCGTCGCTCATCTCGTGCAGCCGTACCGCCGGCACGAACGCGACCTGCCCGCCCACGACGGTCACGAGTGTGTCGAGCCGGCCGAACTCGGCGACGGTGGAGGCGACAAATGCGTCCACCGCCGGCCGGGACCGTACGTCACCAGCAAGGGGAACAGCACGGGCGCCCGATCCGGTCAACTCCTCGACGGCAGCTCGCGCTCGGCCCGGATCGATGTCGGCGACGGCGACAGCTGCGCCAGCCCCGGCGAACGCACGCGAGATCGCGCGCCCGATTCCTTCGCCCCCACCTCCGACAACCAGTGCATTCATGCCGTCGAGTGGTCGAGCGAAGCCATTCATATCCGGATCTTGCCATATCGATCGGTGTCCTGGCGCTGACGCACGGATCTGCCGCTCCGGGCGTGCTGGCGTTCATCGCCGTTGGTGACGCACGGTGATGTATGTTCTTCGCATTCTGGCTCTCCCATGTCCCGCCGACACGCTTGCCTGACTTCTGGAACACCGTCGCCACCGCGCTCGCACCAGGCGGCAAAGCAGTCTTCATCGACGACGGCCCCGCCGTAGCCGACAGCGAAGAAGTCCTCGCGAATCAGCCGACCCCGGCGGTGCTGCGTCGGCTCGATGACGGCAGCCAGTACCGCATCGTGAAGGTGTTCCGCGATGCTCAGACCCTCACGGACGTCCTCACAGCGCTGGGGTGGTCGGTCGGCATCCGGCCCATGGGCGGGAACGTCATCGGCATTGCAGAACCGCCGACCACCCCAGGCGAAGAACCCGCAACCGCGCCAGCATCCTGAGCCGGGCGGGGCCGTACCGGCACGGCCACCCGCACTCTCCAGAGGTCGTCTGCTGACGAGAGTTCCGTCACCCCTGGAGCGCAGCCGGACGACACAAGCCGCCCGGCGGTTCACCACACCCTCGGGGTGCGGATGGATCAACACGCGGCAGCCCGCCGACTCAAGCACCTGGTGGCGGCCACTGCAGGGATACGGATGCCGAGGGTGCACCCGCACGTGCTGCGCCACACCTTCGTCACAGCCATGCTCGACGCTGGCGTGAGCCTGCGCGGCGTGCAGATCGCCGCCCGTCACGCCGATCCGCGCACCACCACCATGCGCTACGACCGAGCCCGCAAGAACCTCGACCGGCACCCAACTACATCCTCGCCGCCTACACGGCCTCTGGAACGTAGCGACGACAACGAGCGGATCTGCCGATGAGCGTGCGTTGTCCGGGACACAAGACGATCGGCGGACGCCTACAGCTGCATCCGTGCCTCCTCCACCCACCGGAGAACACCCTGTGCATCGCAGGCCTCCGCAACCGCGCCCGCCTCCTCGACCAGGGCCATCACATCGTCGCGTTGCCCCTCTTCGGCGGTCAGGTAGGCCAGCGCAAGCAGACCCGCGGCGACGCCGGCTGAGAACCCGATCTCCCGGCGAAGCCGTACAGATTCCTCCAACTTCTCACGCGCCCTACTACCTGCTCCGGCGGCCATATCCGCAAAGCCGAGGTGCCGAACCGCATACGACAGCGTCAGCTTGTCACCGGCTTGCGCCGCCAGCTCGTACGACCGCGTGAGAGGCGGAACCGCGCCGTCATTGTCACGCCTGACCACCTGGTGGAAGGTGCCGACCCAGAACAGCGCCTCGGCCTCGCCGCGCACGTCGCCGAGCAGTTGATACAGCTGCGCCGCACGCTCGAATAGCGCTAGCTCGTGTGGATCTTCGTTACCGTCCTCAAGGAACCGTGCATGAAGGATCCGGCCACGGGCCAGGGCGAGATCTGCCTCGACCCCGTCCAGTTCCCGCTGGGCGATCCCCAGCGCGTCGGCGTCACCGCCGAAAACCGCTCGTTCGTAGAGCAGCCGGGCGTGTTCGATTCGTTGTTCACCGCTCATCGCCGCCCCGTCTCCCATCCCTGCCTGTAAATTGCGTATCGCCCGATGCGGATCCCTCGTGGTTGCATCCGTGCGCCCGGAGCCTAGATTGCCCGGCGGAAGCCTGGCCAGCCCTGGCCGAATGCTCGCTCATGCCGCTGATCACCCGCCCGGTCAGCGTCCGCGGGAGTGCCGGTGAGCGTGCGTCGCGTGCGAAGGTCCGGCGCAGTTGCGCGTAGGGCTCTGGTGCGGTGCTCGGGAGTTGGGCGGGTCGAGGGGGGAACCCTCGGTCGTGCGCGCTTGCCTGGTAGCAGTCGCATTCCTCCGCTGGTGGTTACTCCCACGGAACGACTCAACCGCCACCGTCGCCGGGATGTCGCCGCCTGTGGTCAAGACGCCTGGCTCGCGGTACCGCAGCGAGTGAACGCGTCGTACCCGCGCAGCACCCGCAGCGTCCTCAAGGTGTTCCACCGGCTAGGCGTGCCGTCGGGTTCCTCGAACCGGAAGTGCACCGCGCCGGGGTGGGTGTTCTCGAGCAGCCAACGCCCGTCGGGTCTGCGCTTGGCGCGGACGTGTTCAATCGCCTCGGCCAGCCGCGGATCCGGAGTACCCCCGCGCCGGGCGAAGTAGTCGGTGGCCTTGAGCAGGTCGTAATGCCAGCGTGGGGGGGAAGGAGAACAACGTCCACTGCGGGTTGACCACCTCGCCCGTGCGTAACGACCGCAAGAGGTTGCGTCGGAGCAGGTACTCCTCTCCGTTCCAGCGAGCCCGGCGGACCTCCTTAGATCCACCAGTATGGCGCTCCCACCTCAGCAGAGCGTCAATCACGTCCAGGGTGCTTGCGAAAGATGCCGGCGCTGCGCGCGTCTGGGCCCAGCAGTTCCAGCCACCATCCGGCATCTGGTCGGCCACAAGCCGCTTGACCACCGGATCGACGTCGACGCCCAGGTAGGTACCGATCAGGATCGTTCCGGCGTTGATGCAGCAGTCCACTTCGCCGGCGAAGAACGGCAGCCCGTCGTACTCCCAGCGGCAGTTGCGGGCCACCAGGTGCGCGGTCTCTTGCATCACCGGACTGTCCGGAGGTGTGCCCAACTGACACAGATCGAGCAGGACTGGGTACGTCGCGGTCCACGGCTGGCCCGGCTCGGCACCCGACCCGCCGGTCGGTGCCTCGACGGGATCCGCGTCGGGCGACGGGACAGGCGGCGGTGGGTCACCGGCAGCCAGAGCCCGCGCAGTGGCCGCTGCGAACGCCGCGGTACCCGGAAAGCAGGCCCCGTTCGCCCACAGGCCATCTGGAGCCCGCAGCGCTAGCAGCCGAGCACCCCAGCCCTCGTGCTCCACCCGCGCTCGTTCGGTCGCCACCTCGGTCTCCGAGGCGTTGACGAGGTCGCGTAGCACCTGCCAGCGGATCGCCGGATCGCCCTGCAGCAGCCACTGCACAACCGGATCGTCCTCGGCCATCGGCGGCGTCCTTGGCTGGTAAGGGCCCTGATTCTCCGTCGGCTCCATCCCCGAACCCTAAGCAAAATCAGACGAGCGCACGCATCTGCCGTCATCCGTGCGATGACACCCATCCTGAGTCAATCTCTGGCGGGCACGCCCTGGCGACTTCAGTCCGAGTCCTCGCATCGGAGGCCGACGCTTGTGATTTCCCCGCTGCGGACGAGTTCTCGGATCGCTGTGGTCATGGCTCGTACGCCCGGTTCTGGAACGATCAGCTGGTCAATGACCCAGAAGTAGCTGCCGTTCGCGACGTCCCCAGTCTCCATCCATCTCGCAAGCAGGCGGCGGACCTCCTCGACGGTGAAGATGGTCAACGCCCACCTGGAGCCGTCGGGAAGATCGACGACGACATCGACATTGGCGACGCACCGCACGGTGTCGTCATGAGGATCGAGAAAGAATCGTGCCACGAAGGTTGGTTCCGAGATGGTCACGCACGGGTCGGTGATCCCCATGAAGCCCCATCCTGCCGTACGTGTGCGAGAGCACTTCAGGGCCTTGCGCGGCATCCGCTTCTGCCGCGGAGAGTGCGGTACTCGATCACCGGGAGTGCCAGCTGGTGAGTCGCCATGCCTCACCGGTGGTGTCTGGCTCCAGTTCGCCTGAGACGACCAGGGTGATCCCGGTGTCTGTCCTCAGGCTCAGTGAACCGTCGTCGTACACCCGCGCAGTGTCGATGGTTCTGCCGTTGAGAGCTATGGCTGCGGTCAGCCACGCGATGTCGTCGCCGGCTGTGCCCTTGGCGGAAGTGGCCACCTCGAGAGTCCAAGAAGCGTCGATGTAGAGCCGTGCTTCCTGAGCGGGTGTTGGTCGGTTGTCGCAGAGTCCCAGGAACGGCCATGCCTGGCGGAATCCGATCTCCACCACGAAGGAGCCGACGACCTGTTCCACATCCATGGACCTATGGTGCCTGCAACGGGTGACCCGCGCGCTCATCTGCCGCGTACCGCGCTGCATCGGGCGTGATACCCAGCGGGCGCTGTAGCTACCTGGCGGTCGGCGGGGATCTCGGGACGGGAGGATCGAGACGGGGCGTTGGATCGGCCGGTGGCGACCGACCAGTTGGGCGACGTCGCGTTCGCGTTCGGTGAGCGGCTCCGGTCCAGGTCGGTCCGGCACTACGGAGGTCCGGGCGCTGAGGCGCACAACAGGTGCGCTCAGCTGCCTTGGACCGAGCGGTGCGGGCGGGTCCGTAGCGCCCGGAGACCACGCCGGGGCACCGGCGGTCGCGGCGTGCTGACGGCATTGACTGCTCAGGTCGACAGGGCGCGAGCGACACCATCCGGTGCCGGGCCGACTGCCCGGGGCGGCATCGCCGTTCAGGACGGCCCGCCGACACCGGGCGTGGCCCGGGTACGGGTCAGCTCACGTTGGCCGGGCCGAGGACGCTCTTCAGGTCGCCCATCAGGGCGGTGGTGGCCGCGACCCGGAACGGGCCGAGACGCAGCGTGGTGACCTTGCCGCCGTTGAGCAGCTTGACGTGCACCTCGGTGTCGCCGGGGTGCAGCACCAGGGTCTCCTTGAGCCGCTCCACCAGCGGCGGCGTGCACCGGTGCACCGGGATGGTCAGGGTGATCGGCTTGCTGCCCGGGTTGCTGGTGACGTCCGGCATCGACATGTCCATCGCCATGATCCGCGGGGTGTCGTCGCGCCGGTCCACCCGCCCCTTGACCACCACGATCGCGTCCTCGGCGATGTACTGCCCGATCACCTCGTAGGTGTTGGGGAAGAACAGCGTCTCCACCCCGCCGGCCAGGTCCTCCAGGGTGGCCGACGCCCAGGCCCGGCCCTGCTTGGTGACCCGGCGTTGCACACCGGAGAGGATGCCGGCGAGGGTGACCACCGCGCCGTCGGGCACGGTGCCCTCCTCGGACAGCGCCGCGATGGTGCAGTCGGCCGCCGCGCCGAGCACGTGCTCCAGGCCGAACAGCGGGTGGTCGGAGACGTACAGGCCGAGCATCTCGCGTTCGAAGGCGAGCTTGTCGCGCTTGTCCCATTCGCCGTCGGTGATGACCGGCATGACCGTGGTGCTGCCCCCGGTCTCCGCCTCGCCGAAGCCGGCGCCGAAGAGGTCGTACTGACCGACGGCCTCCTTGCGCTTCACGTCGGCGTACGCGTCGATCGCGTCGGCGTGCACCGCGAGCAGCGCCTTACGGGGGTGCTTCAGCGAGTCGAACGCCCCGGCCTTGATCAGCGATTCGATGGTCTTCTTGTTGCAGACCACCGCGTCCACCTTGGACAGGAAGTCGTAGAAGTCGGCGTACTCGCCCTTCTCCTCGCGGCATCGCATGATCGCGGCCACCACGTTCGCCCCGACGTTACGGATCGCGCCGAGGCCGAACCGGATCTCCTTGCCGACCGGGGTGAACGGCCCGGCGGAGGTGTTCACGTCCGGCGGCAGCACCTGGATGCCCATCCGCCGGCACTCCGACAGGTAGAGCGCCATCTTGTCCTTGTCGTCACCGACCGAGGTGAGCAGCCCGGCCATGTACTCGGCCGGGTAGTTGGCCTTGAGGTAACCGGTCCAGTACGACACCAGCCCGTACCCGGCGGTGTGCGCCTTGTTGAACGCGTAGTCGGCGAACGGGACCAGGATGTCCCAGAGCGTCTGGATGGCCTCGTCGGAGTAGCCGTTGCCGCGCATGCCGTCGCGGAACGGGATGAACTCCTTGTCGAGGACCTCCTTCTTCTTCTTGCCCATCGCCCGGCGCAGCAGGTCGGCCTGGCCGAGGCTGTAGCCGGCGAGCTTCTGCGCGGCGCGCTGCACCTGCTCCTGGTAGACGATCAGGCCGTACGTCGGGCCGAGGATCTCCTCCAGGGGCTTCTCCAGCTCCGGGTGGATCGGCGTGATCTCCTGGAGGCCGTTCTTGCGCAGCGCGTAGTTGGTGTGCGAGTTGGCACCCATCGGGCCGGGCCGGTAGAGCGCCAGCACCGCCGAGATGTCCTCGAAGTTGTCCGGCTTCATCAGCCGCAGCAGCGACCGCATCGGCCCGCCGTCGAGCTGGAACACACCGAGCGTGTCGCCCCGGGCCAGCAGTTCGTAGGTCGGCTTGTCGTCCAGCGGCAGTTTCAGCAGGTCGACCTTGGTGCCGTGGTTGAGCTCGATGTTCTTCAGCGCGTCGTCGATGATGGTCAGGTTGCGCAGGCCGAGGAAGTCCATCTTGAGCAGCCCGAGCGACTCGCAGGTCGGGTAGTCGAACTGCGTGATGATGGCGCCGTCGGCGTCCCGGCGCATCAGCGGGATGTGCTCGATGATCGGCTCGGCGGACATGATGACACCGGCGGCGTGCACGCCGGTCTGCCGGATCAGGCCCTCGATGCCCTTGGCGGTGTCGATCACCTTGCGCACGTCCGGGTCGGATTCGTAGAGCCCGCGGATCTCGCCGGCCTCGGCGTAGCGGGGGTGCTTCGGGTCGAAGATGCCGGTCAGCGGGATGTCCTTGCCCATCACCGCCGGGGGCATCGCCTTGGTGATCCGGTCGCCGACGGCGTACGGGTAGCCGAGCACCCGGGCCGAGTCCTTGATCGCCGCCTTCGCCTTGATCGTGCCGAAGGTCGCGATCTGCGCGACCTTGTCCTCGCCCCACTTGTCGGTGACGTACTTGATCACCTCACCCCGCCGGCGCTCGTCGAAGTCGATGTCGACGTCCGGCATGGAGACCCGCTCGGGGTTGAGGAACCGCTCGAAGATCAGCCCGTGCGGGATCGGGTCCAGGTCGGTGATGCCCAGGGCGTACGCGACGAGCGAGCCGGCGGCCGAGCCACGGCCCGGGCCCACCGCGATGCCCTGGTTCTTGGCCCACTGGATGAAGTCGGCGACCACGAGGAAGTAGGACGGGAAGCCCATCTGGATGATGACGCCCAGCTCGTACTCGGCCTGCACCACGTGGCCCTCGGGGATGCCCTCGGGGAACCGCCGGGCCAGGCCGACGAACGTCTCCTTGCGGAACCAGGACTCCTCGGTCTCCCCGTCGGGCACCGGGAAGCGCGGCATCAGGTTGTGGAACTGGAACATCCCGGTCGGGTCGACCCGCTCGGCGACCAGCAGGGTGTTGCGGCAGCCCTCCAGCCACACGTCGGAGCCGTCGACCGCGCGCATCTCGTCGGCGGACTTGATGTAGTAGCCGCTGCCGCCGAACTTGAACCGGTTCGGGTCGGCGACGTTGCTGCCGGTCTGCACGCAGAGCAGCACGTCGTGCGCCTCGGACTGGGCCTCGTGGGTGTAGTGCGAGTCGTTGGTCACCACCGGCGGGATGCCCAGCTTGCGGCCGATCTCCAGCAGCCCGTCGCGGACCCGCTTCTCGATGTCCAGGCCGTGGTCCATCAGCTCCAGGAAGTAGTTCTCCTTGCCGAAGATCTCCTGGTATTTCCCGGCGGCCTCCATGGCCTGCGCGTCCTGGCCGAGCCGCAACCGGGTCTGCACCTCGCCGGACGGGCAGCCGGTGGTGGCCATCAGGCCGTCGGAGTATTCCGCGAGCAGTTCGGTGTCCATCCGGGGCCACTTGACGAAGTAGCCGTCGGTGTAGGCCCGGGAGGTGAGCGTGAAGAGGTTGTGCAGGCCGGTCTTGTTGCGCGCCCAGATCGTCTTGTGGGTGTAGCCGCCGCTGCCGGAGACGTCGTCGCTCTTCTGCTCCGGCCGGCCCCAGCGCACCCGGGACTTGTGGAAGCGGGACTCCGGCGCCACGTACGCCTCGATGCCCAGGATCGGGGTGACCCCGGCGGCCATCGCCTGCTTGTAGAAGTCGTTCGCGCCATGCATGTTGCCGTGGTCGGTCATCGCCACCGCCGGCATGCCCTGCCGCTTGACCTCGGCGAAGAGGTCCTTGAGCCGGGCCGCGCCGTCGAGCATCGAGTACTCCGTGTGCACGTGCAGATGCGCGAACGAATCGCCCATGCGGAGCGCCCCCCCGGGTCGGTCGTCGATGGTCGGGCCCCACCCTATCGCCGGCCGGAGGGGCCGGGGGAAGCCGCCGCGCGGGAGGCTCGGCTCAGGTGTTGTGGATCTCCATCGGCCGGCCCGTCGGTCGGCTGCCGGACACGCGCGCCGCGCCCGGGTGGGTGCGGCCGTAGCCTGGAGCCACGGCACACCGGCGACCTCGGGGGACGGCCTGATGCCCCTTCCGGACGGTATCGACGAGCTGGCCCGTTCCGCCGCGCGCGGTGACCGGGGCGCGCTCGACGCGCTGCTGGCCGCGGTGCGGCCGGAGGTCCTGCGGATGTGCGGCCGGGTGCTGCCGCACCGCGAGGACGCCGAGGAGGCGTGCCAGGACGCGCTGCTGGCGGTGGCCCGGGGCATCGCCGGGTTCGAGGGTCGTTCGTCGTTCCGCACCTGGCTGTACCGGCTGACCGCC
Source organism: Micromonospora endolithica (assembly GCF_003626595.1). GTDB lineage: Bacteria > Actinomycetota > Actinomycetes > Mycobacteriales > Micromonosporaceae > Micromonospora > Micromonospora endolithica. Next base: position 163,919 of record NZ_RBAK01000014.1, read on the forward strand.
AACCGCGCCCGATCGACCTACCGGGTGCTGCGCCGGCGCTGGCGGGTGGAGGCCGACGGGGTGCCGCTGCCGGACCCGCCCGACCCGCGCCGCACCAGCGTGGTCGCCGGCACCCGGCTGGACCTGCTCGACGCCCTCGACGCGGTCCGCGCCGACCTGGCCGAGGTGGTGGCGCTGCGCGACGTGCTGGGGCTGGGCTACCGGGAGATCGCCGAGTTGCTCGACCTACCCGAGGGCACGGTCAAGTCGCGGCTGCACGAGGGCCGCCGGCAGGTCCGGGCGCGGTTGACCGGTGCCGACCGCTGACCGCCCGTCCCGGACCGGGCGCCGGGGGCGACGACCACCCCGGGTGGTGGGGCTGGCGCTGGCCGTCGCGCTCGCCGCCGCCCCGCTCGCCGGCTGCGGGGAGGAGCCGGTCGCGCCCCTGCCGGTGCGGCAGCCCGCACCGTCTTCGCCGGCCGGCCCGGCGACGTCGCCGCCGAACCCCACGCCGGCTCCGTCGCCACCGCCGTCCGTCGCCGCGACCACCGCCGCGACCACCGCCGCCGCGCCGACCCGGCCCATCGCACCGCCGCCGACCCGGCCGGGCCGGCCGAGCACCGCACCCACCACCGGCCGTCCCACCGGCACCCCGCCGGCAGCCTGCCTGGGCGCGGTCCGCTACGACCTGGTCCTGGCCGAGACCGAACTGGCGCTGTTCCGGTCGCTCTGCCTCGCCACCGGCGGGGTGCTGCGGATCCAGGGCATCGGGCCGGGCGAGGTGACGGTGGACCGGGAGGACCTGGTGGTCAGCAACTACGAGGCGGGCGTGGTCGACATCCGGTTCGTCCGGCCGGGCACCGTGGAGGTCCGGATCCCGCAGAACGGCGTCACGTACCCGGTCGTCGTGGTGGTGCGCTGACCCGCCGGGCCCGGTCGGCCCGCACCCCATCCAGCAGCGCGTCCACGAAGCCGGGACCGGCGTCGACCGGGGGCACCACCTGCACGTAGAGCAGGCCGGCGGGGGCGGACGCGGCGGCCTCCACGACCACCGGCCGGCCCCGCGGGCAGTCGAACCGGGCCACCACCCAGTCCAGGCCGGCCCGGCTCACCCGCCTCGGCGTCGCCGCCACGCAGTCGGCGTGCCGGCGCGCGGCGACGAAGGCGGCGGGATCGGTTCGGCCGGCGGCGCCGGTGGTGAGACCCACGAACGCGCCCGGCATGGTCTCCTCCACCGCCCACCGGCGCGGGTCGGGGGCGATCACCAGGGCAGGTTCGAGCCGGCCGGACGCGTCGTACCGGCCGGCCCAGCCGCTGCCGGCGGCCCGCCAGCCGGCCGGCAGCGCCACCCGCAGCGGCCCGCTGGTCGCGCTGGTGACCACGGCCGCCGCGTCCGCCGCCAGCGCCCCGGCCGCGGCGAGCACGAGCACGCCCCGCGCGATGCCGCGCCGCCACCGCCCGCCGAGGGCGGGGTCCGGTGGGAAGGGTACGGCGGCGGCCCGGCCCAGGGCGGCGCGGAAGGCGGTGGCGTCCGGGTACCGGTCGGCGGCACGCCGGGCGGTGGCCCGGCGCAGCACCGCGTCCACCGCCGGGGGTACGCCGGCGGTGACCGTCGGGGCGCCGAGGAGTCGTCGGCCGAGCCGGCCCAGGGCGTACACGTCGGCGCTCAGGTCGACCACCGCGAGCGGATCGTCCTGCTCGGGGGCCATGTAGCCGGGGGTGCCCGCGCGGGCGGTGAGGCCGGACGCGGCGGCGAGCGCCTTGGCCAGGCCCAGGTCGGCGATCAGCACCCGCTCGCCGTCCGGCCCGGACCGGAAGAGGATGTTGCCCGGCGACAGGTCGCGGTGCACCACCCGGTGCCGGTGCAGCACCGCGACCCCGGCGGCGATCTCGGCCAGCAGGTCCAGGGCGGCGGCCGGCGCCGGCGGCGGTCCGGCCGCCAGCCGGTCGCGCAGGCTGCCGCCGTCGGCCCAGTCCAGCACGGCGTACGGGCGGCCGTCGGCCAGTTCGCCCACCCGGTGCACCCGGACCAGCCGTTCGTGGTCGATCCGGCGCAGCAGGCGTGCCTCGTCCAGGAAGCGTTCCCGCACCCGCAGGTCGTGGTGCCAGTTCTCGGCCAGCACCTTGATCGCGACCCGGCTGTCCAGCACCGGGTCGCGGGCCAGCCACACCGTGGCGAAGGACCCCACCCCGAGCAGTCGCTCGACCCGGTGGTCGCCGATCCGCGTCGGTGTGGTCACCGTGTCACCCCCCGTGGCCGGGCCGTGGGGACAGTAGACGGCGCACACGACGCGGGAGCAAGGTCGGCGACCGGCGGGATGTCGGCGATCCGACGAACCTTTCCCGGCGGCGCGGAGACCAACAGGGCAGACAACCCGATCGAAAAGGAGATCTCCCATGCATCGTCTCGCGTACGTCGTCGTGGCGGCCGTCCTGGCCCTGGCCGGGTCCGCCCCGGCCGCCGCCCACTCCCCCGCCCGGCCGGCCGCCGGGCAGACCGCCGACACCGGGACCGAGCTGATCAGCGTGCGCGGGGCCGGTCCGTTCCGGATCGGCGCGCGGCTGGACCGGCTCCAGGCGGCCGGGCTCATCGACTGGGTCGCGTCCGACGGCCCGGACCTGGTGCGCACCGGGGTGACCGGGCAGTGGGCGGGCAAGCTCATCCTGACCTTCCGGGACGGGCGGCTGGTGGGGGTGGGCACCGCCACCGCGCCGCCCCGCACCCCGGCGGGCGCCCAGGTCGGCATGTTCTTCGCCGACCTGGAGCGGATCTACGGGCCACGCGGTTCGATGATCAACAACGACGCCGGTGCCGACCGGGCGTACCTGGTGCGGGTGGGCTCGCGGGTGGAGCTGTTCACCGGGCACCCGATCCGGCAGGGCGTCGGCTACCTCGAGGTCGGCCTGGCGTCCTACGTGGAGCGCGCCTACCGGGAGCGCTGCGGCTGCTGAGTCGACGTCGCGGGGCGTCCGGTCCTTCCGGGCGCCCCGCGTCACATTGTTATGGCTCTGGACAATGCTGTGTGGCACACACTATCGTGTGACGCATGGTCAGCGAGGAGATCCTGCGGACACACCTGCAAGAGCTGCGTCGCGGCACGGTCGTGGTGGCGAGCCTCGTCGCGCTGCGCCGCCCCGACTACGGCTACGCGCTGCTGCAACGCCTCACCGCGCACGGCTTCCCGGTCGACGCCAACACGCTCTATCCGCTGCTGCGCCGGCTGGAGGAACAGGGGCTGCTGACCAGCGAGTGGAACACCGAGGAGAGCCGGCCACGCAAGTTCTACCGGGTCAGCGCCGAGGGTGAGACGGTGCTCGACCGGCTGCTCGACGACCTCGCCGCCGTACAGACCTCCGTGACCGGCCTCATCGAAGGAGTGGACCGATGACCTCCCTGACCGACCGCTACGTCGCCGCGACCCTGCGCTCGGTGCCGGTGGCCCGTCGCGACGAGATCGCCGCCGAGCTGCGCGCCTCCATCGACGACATGGTCGAGGGCCGGTCGGCCGACGGGCGGGACACCGGCGTGGTGGAGCGGGAGGTGCTCACCGAACTGGGCGACCCCGCCCGGCTGGCCGCCCGCTACGCCGACCGCCGGCTCCAGCTCATCGGCCCGACCTACTTCCTGGTGTGGCAGCGGCTGCTGGTCACCCTGCTCAGCATCATCCCCGGCCTCGTCGGCGTGATCGTGGCGCTGGTGGAGGCAACCGTCGACGACAACATCGGCGGCGCCGTCGGCACCGGAGTCGTCGCGGCCTTCCAGACCGCCGTGCAGATCGCGTTCTGGGTGACCGTGGTCTTCGCAGTGCTGGAACGGGTGGGCGCCCCGCTCGACCTGCCCGGCTGGACCGTGGACGACCTTCCCGACGCCCCCGCCGACCGGGACGTACCCCTCTCCGAGACCTGCGCCTCGGTGGTCATGCTGCTGCTCACCATCGGCTTCCTGGCCTGGCAGCACGTCCAGACGCAGATCCTCACCCCGGACGGCGACCGGCTGCCGATCCTCGATGAGGCACTGTGGACGTCCTGGCTGCCGTTCCTGATCGCCGTCCTGGTGGCCAGCATCGGCCTGGAGGTGGCGAAGTACCGGGCCCGCCGCTGGACCTGGCGGCTGGTCGGCGTCAACGCCCTGCTCGACCTGGCGTTCGCGGTGCCGGTGATCGGGCTGCTGCTCACCGACCGGCTGTTCAACCCCGAGTTCGTGCAGCGCATCGAGTGGGTGCGCGACGGCGACAACCTGAACGTCGTCGCCCGGGGCGTCGCGGTCGGCGTCGCCGCCGTGACCCTCTGGGACCTGGTCGACAGCGCGATCAAGGCCCGCCGCAGCGCCCGCTGACGGTGCAACGCGCCGGTCCGGCACCCCACGGGGCGCCGGACCGGCGCACGCGTGGATCCGACCGACCAACGCACGGCGAGCTGGGGACTTCCACACCCACGGCACAACGGTGGTCGTGGCGACCAAGCTCCCCGTTGATCATGGGGTTGGCGGGTGATTCGAAGATCCAACCGCCCGCCAACTCCATGATCAACGTGCGGGGAGGGGGTGGGTGGGGGTGGGTGGGTGTGGCGGGGTGCGGGGTCATGGGGCCGGGTCGGAACGGAGCGCGCCGGAGCGGGCCGCGGCGACGAAGCCGGTCCAGGCCGCCGGGCCGAAGGCCAGC
>NZ_RBAK01000015.1 GCF_003626595.1 Micromonospora endolithica
TGCCGATTCCGTACCCGCTGCTGGAAAGCCCGCGACATCTGCGCCACCGAGGAACCCGCCCTGACGACCCGGGACGGCGGAACACAGTCGACCGCCTGCCACTTCCCGGAGAGCGGACCACTCGCCGTGCCCGGTCCGGAAGCCGTCGAGGAGGTGCCGACATGAGCGAGCGGCAGCGAGCGAATCATCGGGTCAGGGCGGTGGTGCCTCGGGGCGGCACGGAGCGCAGCGGAGTGCCGACATGAGCGAGCGGCAGCGAGCGAATCATCGGGTCAGGGCGGTGGTGCCTCGGGGCGGCACGGAGCGCAGCGGAGTGCCGACATGAGCATGTCACCGGCGGAGGACGTGGCGCTGGCCGAGATCGAGTCGGCTGACGACCCCTCGGCGACCGGCCGGAAGGGCTTCGTCGGCCGCTCGCCCGGCCGGCTCGCCTGGATACGGCTGCGCCGGGACCGTACGGCGATGGTCAGCGGCGCGATGCTGGTCCTGTTCGTTGCCCTGGCACTCGGCGCCCCGTTGATCGAGGCGCTCTACGGCATCGGGCCGGGCGAGCAGTTCCAGGAGAAGCTGGACGGGTTCGGCATGCCGCTCGGGTACGTCGGCGGCGTCTCCGGCGAGCACTGGTTCGGGCTGGAGCCGGGCATCGGCCGGGACATCCTCATCCGGCTGGTGCACGGCCTGCGGACGTCACTGCTCATCGCGTTCTCCGCGGCGGTGCTCACCGCCGTGCTCGGCATCGTGCTCGGCACCCTCGCCGGTTACCTCGGCGGCGCACTCGACGCGGGGATCAGCTGGGTCACCGACCTGACTCTGGCGATGCCGTTCCTGATCATCGCCCTGGCCCTGACCCCGACGCTGGTGCTGCGCTTCTACGGCGAGCGGGAGGCCGTACCGCCGTGGTTCGGGGTGGTGGTGCTGATCGGGATCTTCGCCACCTTCGGTTGGACCAGCACCGCCCGGCTGGTCCGCGGCCAGGTCATCGCGCTGCGTGAACGGGAGTTCGTGGAGGCGGCGCGGGCCAGCGGCGCCGGACTCGGGCACATGCTCTTCCGGCAGTTGCTGCCGAACATCTGGGCGCCGATCCTGGTGTCGTTCTCCCTGGCGGTGCCGCAGTTCATCACCAGCGAGGCGGCGCTGTCCTTCATCGGGGTGGGGCTGAGCGAGGAGACGCCGAGCTTCGGCAAGATGATCTACCGGAGTCTCGACTACCTCCAGACCGACCCGGCGTACGTCTTCTTCCCCGGTATCACGATCTTCGCGCTCGTGTTCGCGTTCAACCTCTTCGGCGACGCGTTGCGTGACGCGCTCGACCCGAAGTCCTCCCGGTAGGGGTCCCCATGGCGCGTTTCCTGATCCGGCGGATGCTCTCCGCGGTGCTCACGCTGTTCGTGGTCAGTGTGCTGACCTTCCTGATGTTCTTCGCGCTGCCCCGTGACCCGGTGAGTGGCATGTGCCCGAAGAACTGCAACCCGGAGCGGCTGGAGCGGGTGCGGGAGGAACTGGGGCTGCGTGACCCACTGATCAGCCAGTACGCCGGGTACATGAAGGGCATCGTCACCGGTCGGGACCTGGGCAGCGCCCAGGGCGGCCGGTGTGACGCGCCCTGCCTGGGCTGGTCGTACGTCAACAACGAGGCGGTGCTGGACACCGTCACCCGGGTGTTGCCGGTGACGCTGAGCATCGTCATCCCGGCCGCGATCCTGTGGCTGCTGCTCGGCGTCGGCCTGGGCATGGTCTCCGCGCTGCGCCGGGGCACCTGGCTGGACCGGGCGGCGATCGGGTTCTCGCTGGCCGGCGCGTCGCTCCAGCTCTACTTCGTCGGCGCGGTGCTGCTGCTGGTCTTCGTCTACAACCTGGGCTGGCTGCCGGTGCCCAGCTACACGTCGGTGTTCGACGATCCGCTGAAGTGGGCCGGCGGCCTGGTACTCGCCTGGCTGTCGCTGGCCTTCCTCTTCTCGGCGATCTACGCCCGGCTGTCCCGGGCGCAGATGCTGGAGACGCTGTCCGAGGACTTCGTCCGGACCGCGCGGGCCAAGGGCCTGCCGAAACGGACGGTGTACGGGCGGCACGCGCTGCGCGCGGCGATCACCCCGGTGGTCACCATCGCCGGCCTGGACGTGGGCGCGGCGCTGGGCGGCACGGTGATCACCGAGACCACCTTCGGCCTGCGCGGGCTGGGCCGCACGGCGGTGGAGGCGGTACGCGCCGGCGACCTGCCCACCATCATGGCCACCGTGCTGATCTCGGCGGTCTTCGTGGTGCTCGCCAACGTGGTGGTGGACCTGCTCTACGCCGCCATCGACCCGCGCGTCCGGCTGGGCTGAGGCGTTCCCACCGCCGCCGCAGCGTGGTGGAATTTATCGACAACTGTTACACACTTCGAAGGTTTTCTTCTTTACGATCCTCGGGATGTCGGCGGGAACGCCGGGCACCGGGTGGAGGAGGTAGGACATGCGACCACGGGTGGCGGCCGCCGCGAGCGGCGCGATCGCACTGGTAGTGACATTGGGTGCGTGCTCGAAGAACACCGGTGAGGGCACCACCGTGGACACGAACCGGCAGCAGACCGGCGTCATCGCCACCGATCCGAAGGAGTCGGCGGGCCCGGCGGCCGAGGTGCCCGGTGCCCAGAAGGGCGGCACCCTGACCATCATCCGGGAGACCGCGATCTCCCACCTGGACCCCCAGCGGACGTACTCCTTCGCGGGTCTGATGGCCAACCCGCTCTTCGCCCGTTACCTGACCACCTGGAAGGACGACGGCAAGGGTGGCCTGGTCCTGGTCGGCGACCTGGCCGAGACCCCGGGCAAGAACGTCAACAACGACTGCAAGGTCTGGGAGTTCACCGTCAAGGACGGGGTGAAGTTCGAGGACGGCCGGCCGATCACCAGCAAGGAGATCGCGTACGGCATCGCCCGGTCCTTCGATCCCGACCTGACCAGCGGCCCCACCTACCTCCAGGAGTGGCTGGCCGACACCCCGCAGTTCGACACCAAGTGGGACTTCAAGGCGAACAAGACCGCGCTGCCGCCGGGCCTCACCACCCCGGACGCCAAGACGCTGCGGTTCGAGTTCACCAAGCCCCGCTGCGACCTGCCGTTCGCGGTCTCGCTGCCGACCACCGCGCCGCTGCCGGCGGACAAAGACACCGGCGTCAACCTGGACAACCGGCCGTTCTCGTCCGGCCCGTACAAGGTCGCCGCGAACCAGGTCGGGGTCCAGCTCACCCTGGACCGCAACCCGAACTGGGACCCGGCCACCGACCCGGTGCGCCACGCGTACCCGGACACGTTCGTGTGGTCCTTCGGCCCGACCGCCGACGCCGCCAACAACCGGGTGATCGCCGACAACGGCCCGGACCAGAGCGCGCTGGCGTTCAACTTCGTGCCGCCGTCGCTGGTCGCCCGGGTCGCCGGCGACGCGGCGCTCAAGCCCCGCACCATCCTGTCGCCGACGCCCAGCGCCAACCAACTGGTCATCAACACCCAGCGGGTCACCGACCTCAAGGTGCGTCAGGCACTGAACTACGCCATCGACCGGGAGGGCCTGGTCAAGGCGCTCGGTGGGCAGACCGTCGCGTCGCCGATGACCACGCTGATGCCCCCGTCCACCATCGGCTTCAAGGCGTACGACGCGTACCCGGCGGGTGCCACCGGTGACGCCGCCAAGGTCAAGGAACTGCTCGGTGGGCAGACGCCGGAGCTGGTCCTCGGCGTCGCCGACAACACCAACGAGCAGACCATCGGGACCCAGCTCAAGACCAACCTGGAGCGGGCCGGCTTCAAGATCACGCTGCGGAACATCCCGGACGACGCGAAGCTCGACGAGGTCAAGAAGAAGGACAACCCGTGGGACCTGTACATCGGTAACTGGGCGGCGGACTGGCCGAGCGGCGCGTCCATCCTGCCGGTGCTCTACGACGGCCGCACGATCAAGGCCGAGGGCAACAGCAACCAGTCGTACTTCAACGACGCGGCGATCAACGCCGAGATGGACCGGATCCTGGCCCTGGCGCCGGCCGAGCAGGGGCCCGAGTGGGGCAAGCTCGACGAGCGGATCATGAAGGAGCACGCCCCGGTCGTGCCGCTCTACGCCGACGTGGCGTACAACGTGCACGGCTCCAAGGTGGGCGGGATCTTCATTTCCAGCGTCTTCGGCTACCCCTCGTTCGTCAACGCCCACGTAAAGCCGTGATGGTGTAAGGAAGGGCCCCCGCTTAACGCCTGGTGCATAGGAAGGGCCCCCTTTTAACACGCGTCGGCACGCTGCGGCGGGCTGTTGTTAAGAGGGGGCCCTTCCTCTACCGGAGGCGTTAACAAGGGGCCCTTCCTTTCACCCCAGGTGGGTGCGGAGGAAGTCCAGCTCCAGCTTGAGCAGGCGCTCGCGGACGCCACCCGCCGCCATGTGGGTGGCCCCGGTCAGCGGGAGCACCGAGTGCGGGCGGCCGGTGGACAGCAGCGCCGCCGACAGCCGCAGCGTGTGCGCGGCCACCACGTTGTCGTCGACCAGCCCGTGCACCAGCAGCAGCGGACGGGTCTGGTCCGGGCCGGTCACCGGCTCGGCGGCCATCTCCACCAGCGAGTGGTGCGCGTACACGTCCATGCCGTCCTCGGGCATCCCCAGGTACCGCTCGGTGTACGCGGTGTCGTACAACGCCCAGTCGGTCACCGGGGCGCCGACGATCCCGCACCGGAACAGCTCCGGGTGCCGCAGCACGGCCAGTCCCGCCAGCCAGCCGCCGAACGACCAGCCGCGTACCGCCACCCGGTCCAGGTCCAGGTCCGGCTGCTTGTCGGCCAGCGCGCTCAGCGCCTCCACCTGGTCGGTCAGCACCACGTCCGCCACCCGACGGTGGATCGCCTTCTCGAATGACGGCGCCACGCCCGGGGTGCCCCGGTTGTCGATGACCACGACCGCGTATCCGTGGTCGGCCCACCACTGCCGCTCCAGCCACACCGACCGGGCGGCGAGCACCTCCTGGTGCCCGGGGCCGCCGTAGACGTCGAGCAGCACCGGCAACCGCCGGCCGGTGACGTGGTTGTCCGGGTAGAGCACCGCGGCCGGCAGCCGCCGGTCGGTCACCCGCTCCAGCAGCGGCAGCGGGGCGTACGGCGGGGTCGCGGCGAGCGACCGCAGGGTCCCGATCTCCTGCCCGCCCCGCGACACCGTCCAGCGGGTGCCGGCGTGGTCCAGCGAGGCGGTGCCCACCACCAGCACGTCCCCGCCGACGGCGGCGGAGTGCCAGGCGGCGTCGGTGGTGATCCGGCGGGCGTCCACGCCGCCGCCGATGCTGGTCCGCACCCGGAACAGGTGCTGCTCGCTCGGCTCGCCGTCGCTCGCCTCCACCAGGAGGTCCGCCGGCCCGCTGCCGTTCGGCAGCCGCCCCACCACCCGCCGTACGTACAGCGACGGCGGGGTGAGCAGGGTGCCGTCGGCGAAGAGGCACCGCGCGTCGTACCCGTCGTGGGCCAGCTCCCCGCCGACCAGCACCCGGCCGTCGGGCAGGTGCGCCGGGGTGCCCGGGATCGGCTCCACCCAGCGCGGGTCGGCCAGCTCGGCGTGCACCTGGGTCTCCCCGGTACGCGGATCCACCGCCAGCACCAGCCCGTGCTGCTGGGACCGGCGCAGCACGGTGATCAGCGGCCCGCCGTCGGCCCAGTGCACGGCCGTCAGGTACGGGTAGGTCTCCCGGTCCCAGTGCACGTCGACCCAGCCCCCGTCGAGGTCGAGCAGGTGCAGGCTGACCTCGGCGTTCGGCCCCCCGGCGACCGGGTACGCGACGCTGACCGGCGCACTCGCCGGGTCGGCCGGGTCGTGCAGGTGCCAGCGCCCCAACCGGGACTCGTCCACCCGGGCGGCCAGCACCGACCGCCCGTCCGGCGCCCACCAGTAGCCCCGGAACCGGTGGAACTCCTCGGCCGCGACGTGCTCGGCCAGACCCCAGGTCACGCCGGAGTCCTCGCCGGCCAGCAGGGTGTCGGAGCCGTCGGCCTCGACCACCCGCAGCTGTCCCCGGCGGATCCCCTCGGCCTCGTCGGTCACGTACGCCAGCCGCTGCCCGGTCGGGTCGGGTCGGGGATCGAGCACCGGGCCGACGGCGGTCACCTCGACCACGTCGCCGTGCACCAGGTCGGCCCGGAACAGCCGGCCGGCGATCGCGAAGACCGCCACCCGGCCGGCGTCGTCGAGGGCGTACGAGCCGACGCCCGACGTGCTCAGCCGACGCCGTTCCCGCAGCGCCCGTTCGCCCGGGCTCAGCGCGGTCGGGTCACCGCCGGCGCCGAGCAGCACCGCCGGGTCGGCGACCAGCCGTTCCTCGCCGCTCGCGACGTCGAGGAGCCAGAGCCCGTCGGCCGGGTCTTCCGCTCCGGCCGACCGCAGGAAGACCACCCGGGAGCCGTCGTCGGCCACGGTGACGGCGCGCGGCGCCCCGTGGCTGAACCGACGGGTACGCGCGGCCAGCTCCGGAAAGTCCACACCTGTAGATCGTAGGGCGGTCGCCGGGGCGATGTGGGCGACCTGGGTGGACGCGTCGGAGCGGATGGGCTGATATCCGCCGGTTAGAGTGACGGTCGTGACGACGCTGCCCGACCGCCGGCTCCTGCTGGTCCACGCGCACCCCGATGACGAGTCCATCGGCACCGGCTCGACGATGGCGCACTACGCCGCCACCGGCGCGCACGTCACGCTGGTGACCTGCACCCTCGGCGAGGAGGGCGAGATCCACGTGCCGGAGCTGGCGCGGCTCGCGGCCGGCGAGGCGGACCAGCTCGGCGGGTACCGGATCGCCGAGCTGGCGCAGGCGTGCCGCGCCCTCGGCGTGACCGATCACCGTTTCCTCGGTGACGCCGGCCGCTACCGCGACTCCGGCATGATGGGCCTGGCCACCAACGAGCACCCCCGGGCCTTCTGGCAGGCCGACCTCGACGAGGCCGCCGGGCACCTGGTGGAGATCATGCGCGAGGTCCGCCCGCAGGTCATGATCACGTACGACGACAACGGCTTCTACGGCCACCCCGACCACATCCAGGCGCACCGGGTGGCGATGCGTGCCGTCGAACTGGCCCGGGTCCAGGGCTGCGCACCCGCGAAGGTCTATTTCACCGCGATGCCACGCAGCGTCCTGGAGGCCGGCATGAGCCACTTCACCGAGTCGTCGGACAACCCGTTCGCCGAGATCGGCAGTGTCGACGAGCTGCCGTTCGGCACGCCGGACGAGCACATCGCCGCCCGGATCGACGCGACCGAGCAGCACGCCGCCAAGGAGGCGGCGATGCGGGCCCACGCCACCCAGATCCCCGCGTCGTCGTGGCTCTACTCGATAGCCGGCAACTTCGGCGCCGAGTTCATGGGCGTGGAGTACTTCACCCTCGCGGTGGGGGAGAAGGGCCCCGGCACCGGCCGGTACGGCTGGGAGGACGACCTCTTCGCCGGGCTGCCCGCCGGGGAGGACCCGGACCGGTCGCCGGTCGGCGCGGCCGGCGTCCGGTGACCCTGCCCGCCGCGCCGATGTCGGTCCGCGAAGTGGAGAGCGCACCGCCCGAGCCCGGCCGGTCGCGGGCGGTGCTCGACCTCGTCCTGCGGGTGGCCGGCGGAGTGCTCGCCGTGCTGGGCGGAGCGTTGAGCGCGGCGTTGGAGTTGCTGCTGGCGCCGCTGCGGGTGAACGGGCAGTTGATCGGCGTGGCGGTGCTGGTGGCGGTCGTCGTCAACGTCCTGCTGGGCTGGTTCGCGCACCGGGTGGTGGCCCGGCGCTGGGCGGTGGCGTTGCCCGCGGTGCCGTGGTTCCTCCTCGTCGCGATCGCCGGCCTGCGCACCGACGAGGGCGACCTGCTGCTCGCCGGCACCTGGGTGGACCTGGCGATGATCGTGGCCGGCGCGATGACCTTCGCGGTGGTGGGCTTCCGGCAGATCCTGGCCGCGCCACCACCCCCGCCCCGTCTGCCGGTGCCTCCGTCGACCCGGTGACGGGTGCTGACGCGGCACCGGTCGCGGTGGTAGATATTCCTGCCAGGAGGCCCGCCAGCGGGGCGGGCGATACGGCGGGAGGCGTGCGATGAGGGATCGGTGGCGCGCGATCGGGGTACTCGCGGTCGCGCTGTTCGCGGTCAACGTGGTTGCCCGGTTGATCATCCGGCTGGGCTTCGACGGTGACGATCGTGCCGCTGACCGGGTGTCGCTGGGCATGTTCGTGGTGATCGGTCTGATCCTGGCCACCGTCGCGTTCCGGTGGGGAGGGCGGCGGCCGGTGGCCGACTGGAGCGGTGACCTGGTCGTCGGGGTGGGCGCCGCGCTGCTGTTGACGGTGCTCGTCGGCCCGCTGCTGACGGGCGCCTCCCCGTTCGCCGGCGGCGCGGGCACCTTCTTCGCCCAGATCTGGCTCTACCTGGCTGCCGCCGCCGCGGGCGTCCTGCTGGGTTACCTGCTGCTCACCGCCCTCGGCCGGGACCACCGTTCACAGACCCTCAAGCGGTACGCCGAGACCCGGGCCGCCAAACCCCGCCGCCCCGTCCGCCGCTAACCCACCCCACCCCCTCACCCCACCCCGGACCTCGTTGATCATGGGGTTGCCTGGCGCGTCGATCTCCATCGCACCCGCTAACCCCATGATCAACAGGGCGAGGCGGGCGAGGCGGGCGAGGCGGGGGAGGCGGGCGAGGCGGGGGAGGTGTGGGGGGTGGGGGAGGGGTGGGGGTGGCGGGTCAGGTAGGTGTGGTGGGTGGTGAAGCCCAGGGTGCGGTAGAGGTTGACCGCCGGGGTGTTGCGTTGTTCGACCTGGAGGAAGGCGTCGGTGGCCCCGGTGGTCGTGGCCCAGTCGGCCAGGGCGTGGACGACCTGTCCGGCCAGTCCCCGCCGGCGGGCCTCCGGCACCACGTCGAGCAGGCTGAGCCCGAGCCAGCGTCCGCCGCCGGTGACGGTGCCCCGACCGATCGCGACCAGCGCGCCGTCGGCGTACACGTGGGCGAAGCGGACCCGGTCCACCGCGGTGAGCACGTGCCACGCGGCGTCCGGCAGGCCGCCCTTGCGGCCGGCGGCGAGCGCGAGCCAGTCGTCCGACGGCGTCGTCGCCAGCCGCACCGGCGGTGACCCGGCGGCCGGACCCGCCGACCCGGCGGCCGGACCCGCCGAGCCGGCGGCGGTCGGTGGACCGGGCGGGGTGGCAGCGGTCAGCGCGGACAGGGCGACGGTCTGCACCAGCACCGGCGGGCCGGCGGCCCAGCCGCGGCGGTCCAGTTCGGCGCCGACCGGCGCGGCGAGGGGCAGCGGGGTGTTCACCATGGCGGGCCGGCCCAGGTCGGCGTACCACGCCTCAAGCGCGTCCACGGCGTCCGGCAGCGGCCGGTCCGGGTCGCCGACCGGCAGTGCCGAGTTGGCCCGACCGGTCCAGCCCTCGGCGCTGCGCAGCCGCCAGTCGCCCAACCGTCCGCGTACCGGCGCGGGCCAGGCCTCGTCGGCGGCCAGCTCCAGCGCGACCACCGCGGCGGCGGTCGGTCGGCGGGTCGGTGGGACGCGCTTGGCGCGGTGCACCTCGTCCCGGGGAACCCGCAGCCGGCCCTGTGCGGTGGCCAGCGTGAGATGGGTCTCGCTCAGCTCCACCAGTTCGCCGAGGGCATCGGAGAATTGGGGGCGGCCTTCGCGAATCCCCACAATCCGGCGGACCACGATCCGGTGTCCCACATCCTGCTGTCGGAGCACGATCGACCCCCTCCCCGGCGAGATACTAGGCTCTAACCGTCGCGGGTGATCGCGACGCGTCTTGCGGAGGAGAAGACCGGTGACCTACATCATCGCCGAGCCGTGCGTGGATGTGCTCGACAAGGCATGCATCGAGGAGTGCCCGGTCGACTGCATTTACGAGGGCAACCGGATGCTCTACATCCACCCCGACGAGTGCGTCGACTGTGGTGCCTGTGAGCCGGTCTGCCCGGTCGAGGCGATCTTCTACGAGGACGACGTCCCGGAGCAGTGGAAGGACTACACCGGCGCCAACTACGAGTTCTTCGAGGACCTGGGTTCGCCCGGTGGCGCCTCGAAGATCGGCAAGGTGGAGAAGGACGCGACCTTCGTCGCCGCCCAGCCGCCGCGCGGAGAGGGTCACTGAACCGGCCCGCGCCGGTCTCGACCCGGCTGCCCGAGTTCACCTGGGACTCCCTGGACGCCGCGGCCGCGCTGGCCGCGGCGCACCCGGACGGGCTGATCAACCTCTCCATGGGCACGCCGGTCGATCCGGTTCCGCCGGTGATCCGGGCGGCGCTGGCCGACGCGTCGGACGCACCGGGATATCCGTTGACCGCCGGCACGCCCGCCCTGCGGAACGCGATCGCCGGGTGGGTCTCCCGGGCCTGCGGCGCCGGGGTCGACGGGCTCGGCGTGCTGCCCACCATCGGCTCGAAGGAACTGGTCGCGTGGCTGCCCACCCTGCTCGGGGTGGGCCCCGACGACGTGGTGGTGGTGCCGTCGGTCGCCTACCCGACGTACGCCGACGGCGCGCTGCTCGCCGGCGCGACCGTGGTGCGGGCCGACTCGCTGACCGCGGTCGGTCCCACGTCCCGGGTCCGGCTGGTCTGGATCAACTCGCCGGGCAACCCGACCGGCCGGGTGCTGCCCGCCGCCCACCTGCGCAAGGTCGTCGACTGGGCCCGCGAGCGGGGCGCGGTGGTCGCCAGCGACGAGTGCTACCTGCCGTTGGGCTGGTCGGCCGAGCCGGTGTCGGTGCTGTCGCCCGAGGTCTGCGGCGGGTCCTACGAGGGCGTGCTGGCGGTGCACTCGCTGTCCAAGCGCTCCAACCTGGCGGGTTACCGGGCCGGGTTCGTCGCCGGTGACCCGGCCCTGGTGGCCGAGCTGCTCAAGGTGCGCAAGCACGCTGGGATGATCGTGCCGGCCCCGGTGCAGGCCGCCATGGTGGCCGCGCTGTCCGACGAGCGGCACGCCGACGAGCAGCGGGAGCGCTACCTGGCCCGGCGGGAGGCGCTGTACGCCGCGTTCACCGCGGCCGGCTTCACCGTCGAGCACTCCGAGGCCGGCCTCTACCTGTGGATGACCCGGGGCGAGGACTGCTGGCGGACCGTGGACTGGCTGGCCCGCCGCGGCATCCTGGTGGCCGCCGGCGTGTTCTACGGTCCCGGCGGCGGGCAGCACGTGCGGGTGGCGCTGACCGAGTCCGACGGGAACGTCGCGGCGGTCGCCGGCCGACTGGCCGGCTGAACGCGCGGGCGCGGCCATGACCGACGACGGGACCTCCCCGCGCGGCGACGCGGCGCCCGCCGGTCGGCTGCCGGGCCCGTCCACCCCCGAAACCCCGGGACGGTACGCGGACCTGCGGGCCGCCGTGCTGGGCACCGGCCTGATCGGCGGATCGGTCCTGCTCCGGCTGCACACCGCCGGGCTGGACGTGACCGGCTGGGACCCCGACCCGGCGACCCGGGGGCACGCGCGCGCCCGGGGGCTGGCCGCGCCGGAGACACTGGACGAGGCGGTACGCGGGCGGGACGTGGTCTTCCTCTGCGGCCCGCTGCCCAGCCTGCCGGAGACCCTGCTGCGGGTCGCCGCCGTGACCCCGCCCGACTGCGTGCTCACCGACGTGGGCAGCACCAAGGCGGAGCTGGCCGGGTTCGCCGCCCGGCACCGGCTGCTCGACCGGTTCGTGCCGGGGCACCCGATGGCCGGCGCCGAGTCGGCCGGGCTGACCGCCGCCTCGCCGACGCTCCTCGACTCCGCCGCCTGGGTGCTCTGCCCGGCGCCGGGGCCCGGGACGCTCGCCTTCCGGTGGCTCGCCGCGCTGGTCGTGGACGTGTTCGGGGCCCGGGTGGTGCCGATGGACGCCGCCGACCACGACGCCGCCGCGGCCCTCGCCTCGCACGTGCCGCACCTGCTCGCCGGTGCGCTGGCCGGGGCGGTGTCCCGGACGCCGCTGCGGGACGCGGTGCTCGCCCTGGCCGCCGGCAGCTTCTCCGACGGCACCCGGGTCGCCGGCACCCCGGCCCGGCGCACCGCCAGCATGCTGCTCGGCAACCGGGAGCGGGTGCTGGCCGAGCTGGCCGGGGTGACCGGTTACCTGACGGACCTGGCCGAGGCCCTGCGCGCCGGTGACGGCGACGCGCTCACCGCGCTGCACGCCGAGGCCGGGGCCGTCCGGGCGGCACTGCGCGGCCGGGCGTACGGGGTCGAGACGCGCGACTTCCCGGCCGACGGCGGACACGCCGACGAGGTGGCCTGGCTGCGGGAGGTGGGCGCGGCGGGGGGCCACCTGAGCGACTGCGCGGTCCGGCCCGGGACGGTCGCGTACACCGCCCACCGGCCGGTCCGGCCGGACACCGCCTGAGCGACCGGGCGCCGCGACTGCCCGCCGGGCGGCCGGAGGGCGGGCGGTCCGGAGGGCACGCCGCTAGGGTGAGGGCATGGTGGACGGACCGGTGGTGTCGGTGCGGGGTGAGGCGTACCGGGAGGTCGATCCCGAGATCGCGCAGTTCACGGTGACCGCCCTGGCCCGCGACAAGGACCGGGAGACCGTCCTGACCCGGCTCGCCGAGCGGGCCGCCGCGGTCCGGGTGCTCCTCGACGGGCACACCCCGGGGGTCGACCGGCGGGAGACCGGCGACCTGTGGGTGCGGCCGGAGACCCGGCGCTCCGGCGAGCGCGTGGTGGCATACCGCGGCAGTGTGTCCACCACCGTGACGGTCAGTGACTTCACCGCGCTCGGTGAGCTGATGCTGCGCCTGGCAGACCAGGACCAGGTCGCGGTGGCCGGGCCCTGGTGGTCGCTGCGCCCGGACAGCCCGGTCCACCGGGAGGCCCGGCGGGCCGCGATCGACGACGCGCTGTCCCGCGCCCGGGAATACGCCGAGGCGCTCGGTGCCCGGGTCACCGCCCTGATCGAGCTGGCCGACACCGGCGATGTCGAGCGGCCGATGTTCGCCCGGGCGGCTTACGAGGTCGGTCCCGCGGCGGCCGGTGGGGCACCCGAACTCGAACTCGACCCCCGGCCGCAGACGGTCCAGGCGGCGGTGCACGCCCGGTTCGCGATCAGCGAGCCGACCCTCGGCTGATGCCCACCGCGCGCGTCCTCGCCGTCGACGAGCTGGTCGCCCGGGCCCGCGCGCTCGCCGATGCCGGCCCGCGCCAGCTGCTCGGCATCGCCGGCCCGCCCGGCGCCGGCAAGTCGACCCTGGCCGAGCGGGTCGTCGCCGCCGTCGGCGCGACCGCGCGGCTGGTGCCGATGGACGGCTTCCACCTCGCCCAGGCGGAACTGGCACGGTTGGGCCGGGCCGGTCGCAAGGGCGCGGTGGACACGTTCGACGCCAACGGTTTCGTCTCGCTGCTGCGCCGGCTGCGCCGGCTGGAGCCGACCTCGGTCTGGGCGCCGACGTTCCGCCGGGACCTGGAGGAGCCGGTGGCCGGGGCGATCGAGGTGCCGCCGGAGGTCCGGCTGGTGGTGACCGAGGGCAACTACCTGCTGCTGTCCACGTTCCCCTGGGACGAGATCCGCCCGCTGCTGCACGAGGTGTGGTTCCTGGACCTGGACGCCGAGCTGCGGCTGCGCCGGCTGACCGCCCGGCACCAGGCGTACGGCCGCTCGCCGCGGGAGGCGCAGGAGTGGGCGCGGGGCAGTGACGAGACCAACGCGACCCTGGTCATCGACACCGCGGCGCGTGCCGACCTGGTCGTACGCCTGGCGGAGCCGCCGGCCTGACCCCGACGGCCGGGCGTGCCGTGGCTCCGCCCGGTCAGTCTGATCCGCCCCGGGGCGCCGGTACGGCCCGCCGCAGGAGCGGGGCGACGCGCGAGCGTTCCCGCTGGTACTCGGGCGCGTCGGGGTAGCCGCTGTGGTTGCGGATGGGGGGGTCGGCGATCTCCCCGTCGCTCGGGTGCAGCGCCTCGGGGTCCCGGACCGGCACGTCCCGCTCCCCGGCGTGCACCGGCCAGCCGAGCGGGTCGGTGTGCCGCCAGAAGTTGGACCAGCCCGGCGAACCGCTCGGCCGGTGCAGCGCCTCGGCCAGCACCGGCAGCCGGTCCGGCCCGAAGTACGCCGGGAACACCCGGCCGTACAGGCGGGTCAGCTGACAGCCGTAGGAGAAGAACCAGATCCGCCGTCGCCACCGGGCGGGCAGTTGCAGGAGCACCGCCGCGCAGATCACCGCACCCTGGCTGTGCCCGGAGAGGATGATCCCGTCGAGGCTCCGGGGATCCCGCTCGGCGAGGGCGAGGAGCCCGGCGGTGCGGGTCTGCAACTCGGGCACGGCGCGCTCGGCATAGCTGGGTGGGGCCAGCGGGTGCGCGGCCCGGGGCCAGAACGTCCCCACGTCCCACAGCACGCCGACCGAGCGGCGGACCCCCTCGTTGCGGTAGACCAGCAACCCGATGGTGGCGACCAGCACCGGCAGCCAGCTCAGCAGGGAGTCGCCGATGTCGGCGACCGCCTTGAGCACCGCCGCCTCGCCGTGGGTCGGTGACGGGTGGGGGCGGGCGGGCGACAGCACGGCGGCGCAGCCGAGGGTGACCAGGACGGTCGCCGCGGCGGCGTACCAGCCGGCCAGGCGCAGCGCGTGTTCGCCGACCAGGCGGTGCATGGCGTGGTATGTGCTCACGTCCCGGCAGCGGCGCAGCTGGTGGGCGGAGAGGGAGTGCCGGCCGGCGGTCAGCGCGGCGTACTCCTGCCGGCGGAGCCGGGAGAAGAGCACCGCCGAGCGTAGGGCGACCACGAGGAGCAGGAACAGCGCGATGCTGAAGGCCAGGCCCGCCCACAGCACGGGTACCGGCGGGGTGATTGGCGAGCGACCGCTGGGGGTGGCGTCGTTGTTGAGCCGGTCCGCCACCCAGTAGAAGAGGCCGGCGCTGTTGCTGACGCAGAGCACCCAGCCGTAGCCGGCCAGGACCGCCGGACCGCGACCGGCCCAGGCCGGGTCGTCGTGCGGTCGCGGGGACCGGACGCGGGGCAGCAGCAGGCCGCCCCCGGCGAGGGTGACCGCACCGAGGCCCACCATCCAGATGTCCAGCGCCGCCGGCGCGGCCGGTATGCCGGGCAGCCAACCGACGATCCAGAGCACCCCCAGGACGAGGAGTACCACGGCGACGGCGGGTGCGAGCAGGGCACGGCGGCCGGATCGGGAGACCGTCCCGATGGCGAGCAGCAGCAGCAGTTGCCCGGTACCGAACCAGGAGATGATCCAGTCGAAGCCGGGCAGCGAACGGTCGGTGAGGCAGCCCGCCCCCTCCGGGTTCCGCACGCAGCCCGGCGGGGGCCGCAGGTCGACCAGTGGGGTCCCGGCGGGCCCGTCGGGCAGCAGCAGGAGCACCACCGTGCCGAGCAGCCCCACCGACGCGAGCACGGCGACCGCCACGCTCCACCGGCCCAGCGGGGTGGCCCCCGCGCGCCGGGTGAGCCACGGACGGGCGAGCGCCACCACCGCGATCACCACCACGGCGGTCATCGCGGCGGCCGTCGTCGCCGCCAGGACCGCCCGCATTCCGCTCGGTGGGTCCGTCGCCAGGACCGGTCCCAGGGCGACCGCGGCGGCGATCACCACGGCGGTGCTCAGGTGCAGCACCGCGGCGCGCCGGAGCTGCCCCTCGCCGCTCCAGAACGTCGGGTCCTGCAACGGGTTGGCGAGGCGGGACGGGGGTGGTTCCGCCGGCCCCGGCTCGGCTGCCGCTCGCGGGGAGGGGACGGCTCCGTACCCGACCGGCTCCGTCGGCGCGGACCGGGACCCGGCCGCGTCCGGCACGTCCGGGTCGGCGGGCATCTCGGCCTCGTACTGGTAGGTGCGCCAGGTGGCCAGGCCGAGAACGCACACCAGGGCCAGGGCACGAGCAGGCCGACCGCGAGGGCGCGGGCGCCGTGGCTCCACCAGCCCGCCGCGAGGAACTCCCAGGGGCCGGGAATCCGCCCGAGACAGGCGACGTCGACGCACTGCCATCCGATCAGGTCGACCCCGAGGCCGGCGAACGTCAGCGTCAGCGTGCCGGTCAGGCTCAGGCAGAACAGCCGGATCAGCCACGCCGCGATGCCCGAGCGGCTGTGCCAGCGTTCGGTGTCCGGGTCGGCCGGGATGCCCGGCCGGGCGTGCAGCGCGACGTTGGCCAGGGTGAACGGCAGCAGCACCGTCCACAGGGCCCGCTCGACGTCGCGCGCGGTCCGCGCGCCCGAGGTCAACTGCCCCCAGCTGTACGCCTCGACGACCACCGGGTCCTCCGGCGCCGCCTTGGTGGAGCGGTAGAAGCCGGTGGTCGCGTCGCCGGCCACCAGCCGCGGTTGGGGCTGGTCCGGCCCGGGCGCGGGATCCAGACCGAGGATCTGGCCGGGAGGTGTGTTGGACACCCCGTGTACCCGTAGTTCCAACACCCGACCAGCCATGATCGCCTCCGGTAACCCGATCGCTACTCAGAGTAATCTCATGTCCGGCGCCGCAACAGCCCCCGGAAGGGTGTTTGTGCAAGTGGAGGGCTTGGTCGAGATCAGTCGAGCTGGCGGACCGGTCGGGCCGGGTTACCCACCGCGACGACGTTCGGAGGCAGGTCCCGGGTCACCACGGCGCCGGCGCCCACCACGGTGTTGTCGCCGATCGTGACGCCCGCCAGCACGATCGCGCCGCCGCCGAGCCAGACGTTGTCGCCGATGGTGATCGGCCGGGCCGCCTCCCACTTGGCCCGGCGCGGCTCCGCCTCGACCGGGTGGGTGGGGGTGAGCAGTTGCACGTTCGGGCCGATCTGGGTGTCCGCGCCGATGGTGATCGGGGCGACGTCGAGGAAGACGGCGTGGAAGTTGACGAAGCTGCGGGGGCCGATCCGGATGTGGTGGCCGTAGTCGCAGTAGAACGGCGGCCGGATCGCGGTGTCCTCGCCCAGTTCGCCCAGCAGTTCCCGCAGCGCCGCCAGTCCGTCGGCCGGGTCGCCCGGCCCGCTGGTGTTGACGCGGTGCATCAACGCCAGTGCCCGTTGGTGGTCGGCGACGAGTTCCGGGTCGTCGGCGAGGTACGGCTCGCCGGCCAGCATCCGTTGCTTCATCGAGGCCATCAGCCGATCCTGCCCGACCGCGCCGCCGATTCGTTGGCGACTTCGTCATCTTTCCGTCCCCACCGTGCATACCCCGTATGCAAGAATGACGTCCGTCTATGTAACTCACTCCTGGCAAGGGGGATCCGTTGCAGAGAAGAAGATTCGCCGCGTACGGCCTGGTGGTCGGCCTGATCCTGGGGCATCCGGCGGCTGCCGTCGCCCGGACGCCCGGGGCACCGTCCCCGGTGGACCGCACCACGGCCGTTCCGGCCAACCGGCCCGCCGTCGACGCCGACCAGTCCCGCACCGTCACCCTGCTCACCGGCGACCGGGTCACGGTGACCCCGCAGGGGGCGAGCGTGCGTCCCGCCCCCGGTCGGGAGGACATGCGGTTCGTCAACCGCCGTGACCAGGGGCGCCTGAGCGTCGTACCGCTGGACGCCCTGCCGCTGATCCAGTCCGGACGCGTCGACCGGCGGCTGTTCGACGTGACCGGGCTGATCGCCGCCGGCTACGACGACGCCCACCGCGACGACCTGCCGCTGCTGGTCGACGGCGGATCCGGCGCGGCCCGGCGGGCGGCGCCGCCCGCCGGCCTCACCGTCACCCGGGAACTGCCCGCACTGGGGATCACCGTCGCGACGGCACCCAAGCGCGACACCCGCGACGTCTGGACGGCGATCACCCGCGCCGGGAGCGCGCGGATCGGCGCGGCGGGGGACGCCGACCGGATCTGGCTGGACAGCCGGCGACGGACCACCCTCGACCACAGCGTGGCGCAGATCGGCGCGCCGGCCGCCCACCGGGCGGGTTTCACCGGCCGGGGCGTGCGGGTCGCGGTGCTCGACACCGGGGTGGACAGCGCCCACCCCGACCTGGCCGGTCGGGTCACGGAGTCGCGCAACTTCACCGAGGAGACCGCCCCGGGCGACCTGATCGGCCACGGCACCCACGTCGCCTCCATCATCGCCGGTAGCGGGGCCGCCTCCGGCGGCCGCTACCGGGGTGTCGCCCCGGACGCCACGGTGCTCTCCGGCAAGGTCTGCGAGGGGCTCGGCTGCTCCGACTCGGCCATCCTGGCCGGCATGCAGTGGGCCGCGGTCGAGCAGCGCGCCGACGTGATCAACCTGAGCCTCGGCGGCTTCGACACCCCCGAGACCGACCCGCTGGAGGAGGCGATCGCCACCCTGACCGCCGAGACCGGCGCCCTCTTCGTCGTCTCCGCCGGCAACGACGGCACCTTCGCCCCGGTCAGCTCGCCGAGCACCGCCGACGCGGCACTCGCCGTCGGCGCGGTCGACCGGGACGACCAACTGGCGGACTTCTCCAGCCGGGGTCCCCGGACCGGCGACGAGGGACTGAAGCCCGACCTCACCGCGCCGGGTGTGGAGATCGTCGCCGCCCGTGCCGCCGAGGGCAGCATCGGCACCCCGGTCGGCGACCGCTACGTCGCACTGTCCGGCACGTCCATGGCGGCACCGCACGTGGCCGGCGCCGCGGCACTGCTCGCCCAGCAGCACGCCGGCTGGGCGGCCGGTCAACTCAAGGCCACCCTGATGGCCTCCGCCCGGCCGCACCCCGAGCTGACCGCGTACGAGCAGGGCGCCGGCCGGGTCGACGTGGCGCGCGCCGTCACCCAGACCGTGTCCAGCGACCCGGTCAGTGTCTCCTTCGGCCGGGCGCGCTGGCCGCACGGCGACGACACCCCGGTCACCCGCACGGTGACCTGGCGGAACGGCGGCACCGAGCCGGTCAGCCTGGACCTGGCCCTGGAGGTGACCGGGCCGGACGGGGCGCCGGCTCCCGCCGGGATGTTCGTGCTCGGCGCCCGGCGGGTGACGGTTCCGGCCGGCGGCACCGCCCGGACCACCGTCACCGCCGACACCAGGGTGGGCACGGCGGACGGGTTCTTCACCGGACGGGTGGTGGCCCGTTCCAGCGCGACCGTGGTGGTCACCCCGGTCGCCGTGCACCGGGAGGTGGAGAGCTACGACGTGACGGTCCGGCACCTGGACCGGGCCGGCCGGCTCACCGGTGACCACTCCGGCACCCTCGTCGGCCTCGACTCCTACGCGCACTTCGACCTGTACGACCCGGACGGCACGGCGACGGTCCGGCTGCCGAAGGGCCGGTACGGGCTGGCCGACTACCTCTACGAGATCGACGGCGAGGAGGTCGTCGGGCTCAGCATGATCACGAGGTCGGAGCTGCTGGTCGACCGGGACCGCACGGTGGTGGCCGACGCCCGCAGGGCGAAGCCGGTGCGGATGAGCGTGCCGCGACGCTCCGCCACGCCGTTGCTGGCCACCGTCGTCGCGGACTTCCTCGTCGACGACGGCGGCTACAGCTTCACCATGCTCGGCGACGACTTCACCGGTCTCGCCAACCACCACTCCGGTCCGGTGGTCCCGGCGTCGCGTTTCGTCGGCACGATCGGCAGCCAGTGGGCCGACCGGGAGGCGGAGAGCAGCCCCTACCTCTACGCGCTCACCGAGCCGTTCCCCGGTCGGCTGCCGACCGGGTTCGACCGCCACTACCGGGCCCGCGACCTGGCCACCGTCACCCACCGGTTCCAGGGCGGGTACGCCGGCCTGGTCGTCGAGCGGACCGTCTATCCCGAGCTGGAGAACGTCGGCGGCTGGGCGGCGGTCCTGCCCACCGCGCTGCCCGGCCGACGGGTCGAGTACCACAACGCCGCCCCCGGGCTGCGTTGGTCCTCGGAGTTGGGCATCGGTGAGCCGACAGATGACGGCTGGACCGACATCAAGGCCGTCCTCATCGGTCCGGCGCGCGCCTACCGGCCCGGAAAGCGGTACGCGCAGACCTGGAACCGGGCGCCGCTGGGCCCGTCGTTCCCGCCGCCACTCTGGCCCGGGTCGGGAATCACCCGCCAGGGGGACCAGATCCTGGTCGACCTGCCGCTGCACAGCGACGCCGACGGCCATCCCGGCGGCTCGCTGGCCGACACCGCCCACACCAGGCTCTACCGCGACGGCACGCTGGTGGGGGAGAGCCCCGATCCGGGGTACGGCGGGTTCGAGGTGCCCGCCGGTGCGGCCGACTACCGGCTGGAGGTGCTCAGCCGGCGGAGCTTCACCGACCTGAGCACCGAGGTCCACGCCGAGTGGCGGTTCCGCTCGCGGCACGTCACCGGTGACGGGTTCGCCGCGCTGCCGGCCTCGGCGATCCGGTTCGCGCCCCGGCTGGACCGGGACAACGCCGCGGCGTCCGGCCGGTCGTTCACGATCCCGGTGCGGGTGCAGCGGCAACCCGGTGCGCCGGCGGCCCGGACCGTCGCGCTGACCGTCGAGGTCTCCTACGACGGCGGGAAGACCTGGCGGTGGGCGCAGGTCCGGCACGGTCGCGACGGGTGGACGGCCACCGTCCGGCATCCCGCCGGGCCGGGCCACGTCTCCCTGCGGGCCACCGCCCGGGACACCGACGGGGCCACGGTCACCCAGCGGATCATCCAGGCGTACCGGCTGCGGTGAGCCGCACCCCTGCGGGTCCGCGGATTTCCGCGGGCCCGCGGGGGCGGGGTGTCAGTCGTTGGCGTGCAGTGCGGCGTTCAGCTCGATGCCCCGGCCGGTCCGCGGCTTCGCCTCCAGCGCGCCGGTGACCGAGTTGCGCCAGAACAGCAGCCCGTCCATGCCGGACAGCTCCCGGGCCTTGACCACCCGCCCGTCCGGCAGGGCGATCTTCGACGCGGCGGTGATGTAGCAACCGGCCTCGACCACACAGTCGTCGCCGAGGGAGATGCCCACCCCGGCGTTCGCGCCGACCAGGCTGCGCTGCCCGATGCGGATCCGGTCGGTGCCACCACCGGAGAGCGTGCCCATGATCGACGCGCCGCCACCGATGTCGGAGCCGTCGCCGACCACCACGCCCTGCACGATCCGGCCCTCGACCATCGAGGTGCCCAGCGTGCCGGCGTTGAAGTTCACGAAGCCCTCGTGCATCACCGTGGTGCCGGCGGCCAGGTGCGCGCCCAGGCGGACCCGGTCCGCGTCGGCGACCCGTACCCCGGACGGCACCACGTAGTCGGTCATCCGGGGGAACTTGTCCACCCCGTACACGCTCAGGTGCCGGCCGGCGGCCCGCTCGATCACCCGCAGCTCGTCGACCCGCTCCGGCGGGCACGGCCCGGCCGAGGTCCAGGCCACGTTGGCCAGCTTGCCGAAGACGCCGTCGAGGTTGAGCTCGTTGGGTCGCACCAGGCGGTGGGAGAGCAGGTGCAACCGGAGGTACGCGTCCGGCGCGTCCTTGATCGGGTCGTCCAGCCCGCCGATGACGGTCACCACCTGCACCGTACGCAGGCCAGGCAGCGCCCGGTCGCCGATCGCTCCCGGCGGCAGGTCCAGGACGTCCGCCTGGTCCTCGCCCGGGACCAGCGGCAGGTCGCCGAGGCCCAGCTTGCCGGTCGGGTACCAGGTGTCGAGCACCTGG
Source organism: Micromonospora endolithica (assembly GCF_003626595.1). GTDB lineage: Bacteria > Actinomycetota > Actinomycetes > Mycobacteriales > Micromonosporaceae > Micromonospora > Micromonospora endolithica. Next base: position 21,436 of record NZ_RBAK01000015.1, read on the forward strand.
TCGTCGGCGGTAACGGTGGCCAGGCCGATGCCCCAGGCGGCAACTGCGGACGTCACGGAATCACCTTTCGTTCGGCACTGCGGGGGGCGGTACGGCTCACTCCTCGCCCGCATCTCCCTGACGGTACCGTGCCAGCCATGGAGAACCCGCTGACCCCCGAGGTCCTCGCCGATCCGGTGGCGCTGACCCGCGCACTGGTCGACATGGAGTCCGTCTCCCTCAACGAGAAGGCGATCGCCGACTGTGTCGAGGAGGTGCTGCGCGCGGTCCCGCACCTGAGCACCTTCCGGCACGGCAACACCGTGATGGCGCGTACCGACCTGGGCCGGGCGCAGCGGGTGGTGCTGGCCGGGCACCTGGACACCGTCCCGCACAACGACAACTTCCCCTCCACGCTGCGCGGCGACCTGCTCTACGGCTGCGGCACCTCGGACATGAAGTCGGGCGTCGCGTACGCCCTGCACCTGGCGGTGAGCCTGCCCGAACCGAAGTACGACGTCACCTACTTCTTCTACGAGGCCGAGGAGATCGAGTCGCAGTACAACGGGCTCTTCCTGGTCTCCGAGGCGCACCCGCAGTGGCTGCGGGCGGACTTCGCGGTGCTGCTGGAGCCGACGTACGGCGTGGTCGAGGCGGGCTGCCAGGGCACCCTGCGGGCGATCGTCACCACACACGGCGAGCGCGCCCACTCGGCCCGGTCCTGGCGCGGGGTGAACGCGATCCACGGCGCGGGCGAGGTGCTGCGCCGACTCCAGGCGTACCAGGCCCGGCGGGTCACCATCGACGGCTGCGAGTACCGGGAGGGGATGAACGCGGTCCGGATCGTCGGCGGGGTGTCCGGCAACGTGATCCCGGACCGGTGCGAGATCGAGGTCAACTTCCGGTTCGCGCCGGATCGGGACGGCGCGGCGGCCGAGGCCCACGTGCGCGAGGTCTTCGCCGGCTTCGACCTGGCGATCACCGATCTGGCCCCGGGTGCCCTGCCGGGGCTGGACAACCCGGCGGCGCGGGAGTTCCTCGCCGCCGTCGGCGCGGCGCCGGTCGGCAAGCTGGGCTGGACGGACGTGGCCCGCTTCGCCGCGATGGGCGTGCCGGCGCTGAACTTCGGCCCGGGCGATCCCAACCTGGCGCACCACAAGGACGAGCACGTGGAGATCGGCAAGATCCGCGACGGCGCGGCCACGCTGCACCGCTGGCTCGGCAGCGCCGTGGCCCGGTAACCGTCGAGGGCCCGCCCCGGCCGGCCCCGCGGCGGGGGCGTCCGGGTGGGCCCTCGACGGGTCGGTCAGGAGGCGGTGGGGTGGGACGCGGTGGCGGTGGCCAGCGCGTCGGTGTGGTCGTCGGACGGACTGGCGGACGGCTCCATCAGGCGGGCCCGGCGGCGCTCGGCCACCACGTCCTGGATCCGCCGCTGCATCTGCCGCCGGATCCGGATCATCTCGCTGTTGCTGATCACGCTGGCTCCCTCCCCCGAAGGCGCGTGCCCGAACCATACCGGGTATGTGAATAGTAAGACGTACCAGCAACCGAAATGGTTGCCCGTGATCGCGGACGATTTCGGCCTCGTCGCCCTGCGCACCCGGCCGGTGCCGCTCCACTACGGTTGCTCCCATGAGCCAGAGCAACGGGCGGGAGACCAGGCGCGCGCCGGGGGCGGAACGACACCGGGGTGCGGTCACCCTGCGGCGGCAGGCGGTCAACGACAGCACCGCCGACCAGCGCCTGCTGGACTCGCGCCAGCGGGCCGACTGGAAGACCAAGGACGCCTGGCGGGCGTTGCGCATCCTGTCCGAGTTCGTCGAGGGCTTCGACACCCTGGCCGACCTGCCCTCGGCGGTCAGCGTGTTCGGCTCCGCCCGCAGCAAGCCGGACAGCCCGGAGTGTCAGCTGGCCGAGGCGCTCGGGGCCGCCCTGGCCCGGGCCGGTTACGCGGTGATCACCGGTGGTGGCCCGGGCGTGATGGAGGCGGCCAACCGGGGTGCCAGCGAGGCCGGCGGTCTGTCCGTCGGCCTCGGCATCGAACTCCCCTTCGAGCAGGGCCTCAATGACTGGGTCGACCTCGCCATCGACTTCCGGTACTTCTTCGCCCGCAAGACGATGTTCGTCAAGTACGCCCAGGCGTTCGTCGTGTTACCGGGTGGCTTCGGCACCATGGACGAGCTGTTCGAGGCACTCACCCTCGTGCAGACCGGCAAGGTCACCCGCTTCCCGGTGGTGCTGATGGGCACCGACTACTGGCGGGGCCTGCTGGACTGGCTCCGCGACACCATGGCGGCCGACGGCAAGATCGGTCCGGTGGACCTGGAGTTGATCTGCCTCACCGACGACGTCGACGCCGCGGTCCGGCACATCGTCGAGGCGGAGGCGGCCCTCTCCGCCGAGCAGGAGGCGGTGCGCCAGGAGGCGGTCGCGGTGACCGCGGCCGACCAGCGGGCCGCCGCCGACGAGGGCGGAAAGGGCCGGGACTGACCGTGGCCGCCATCTGCGTGTTCTGCGCCTCCTCCCGTACCCTCGACCAGCGCTTCCTCGACCTGGCCGCCGAGGTCGGCGCGGAACTCGCGCGGCGCGGACACACCCTGGTCAGCGGCGGTGGCTGCGTCGGCATGATGGGCGCGGTGGCCGACGGCGCGCGGTCCGCCGGCGGTCCGACCCTCGGCGTGATCCCGCAGGCGCTGGTGGACCTGGAGGTCGCCGACCTCGCCTCCGACGAGCTGCTGGTGACCGACTCGATGGCCAGCCGGAAGACCGTCATGATCGACAAGTCGGACGCGTTCCTCACCCTGCCTGGCGGCCTCGGCACGCTCGACGAGCTGTTCGAGGTGTGGACCACCGCCACCCTCGCCCTGCACGCGAAGCCGATGGTCGTCCTGGACGCCGACGGCTTCTACCGCCCCCTGCTCGACTGGCTGCGGGCCCTGACCGACCAGCGGTTCCTCAAGCCCGCCGGCCTGGACCTCCTGACGGTGGCCCACACCGTCGAAGAGGCCCTGACCGCCCTGGAGTCCCGCCTCACCTGACCCCCCCAACCCCCTCCCTCGCCGGCCTCCCCGCCCCTGGCCGGTGATCATGGGATTGGCGGGTGGTTCGGAGATCATCTCGACCGTCAACCCCATGATCACCCCGGCGGGGCTGCGGCGGGGCGGGGCGGGGCTGCGGCGGGTCGGGTGGGGGGCTTGTCGTAGGGGTCTGGTGGGATGGGGGGATGCAGGCGTACCGGCTGGTGCGTCGGCCCGGCGGGACGGTTCGGGGGGACCGTCCGGGCGACGGGTCGACGCTGGGGGACCGGCCGTCCGGCGGGGTGTCCGAGCAGGAGGGACGGTCCGCACCGACGGCGGGCGATGGCGCGCAGGCGGGGCACGGCCCGGACCCGCACCGGGGATTGTGGCGGGTGGATCCGCTCCAGGCGGAGGTGGTCGCGCACACCGACGGGCCGATGCTGGTGCTCGGTGGGCCGGGCACCGGCAAGACCGGCACCCTCGTCGAGGCGGTCGCCGCCCGGGTGGCCGAGGGGATCGATCCGGAGCGGATCCTGGTGCTCACCTTCGGCCGCCGGCAGGCCACCGCGCTGCGCCAGCGCATCGAGGCGCGGATCGCCGCGGACGGGCACCGGGTGCTGCGGGAACCGCTGGTGCGGACGTTTCCGGCGTACGCCTTCGGCCTGCTCCGCCGGGCCGCCGCCGAACGCGGCGAGCCCTCGCCCCGACTGCTCACCGGCCCCGAACAGGACCTGATCATCCGGGAGCTGCTGGACGTGGTCGGGGAGGAGCCCGGCGACGATCCGGTCGGCTGGCCGGAGGACCTGCGCCCCGCCCTGCGTACCCGGGCGTTCGCCGGGCAGCTGCGCGACCTGCTGATGCGCGCCGCCGAGCGCGGCGTCGGCCCGGTCGAGCTGGCCCGGCTGGGCGAGAAGCTGGGCCGCGCGGACTGGCCGGCCGCCGCGCGTTTCCTCCGGGAGTACGTGGCGGTCCTCGCGCTGCGCGACGTCGCCAACCGGGGCTCGATCGCGTACGACCCGGCGGAGCTGGTCCGTTCCGCCACCGGGATGCTGCTCGACGAGCCGGACCTGCTCGCGGCCGAGCGGCGCCGGCTGGCGTACGTCTACGTCGACGAGCTGGCCGACACCGACCCGGCCCAGCAGGACCTGCTCGCCACCGTGGCCGGCGGGGGCAAGGCCCTGGTCGCGTTCGGTGATCCGGACTCGTCCACGTACGCCTTCCGGGGTGCCGACCCGACGGTGGTGACCGGCTTTCCGCACCGCTACCGCACCGCCTCCGGGGCGCCGGCCGCCCAGGTGGTGCTGACCACCTCCTACCGGGCCGGGACCCGGCTGCTCGCCGCGAGCGGCCGACTGGCCCGGCGGCTGCGCGGTCCGGCGGCGCACCGGCGGATGCGTCCGCTGCCGGACGCCCCGCCGGGCGCGGTGGAGGTGCGGACGTTCCGGTCGGCGACCAGCGAGTCGGCCTGGCTGGCCCACGCTCTGCGCGAGGCGCACCTGCTCGGCGGGGTGCCCTGGTCGAGGATGGCGGTGCTGGTGCGCTCGACCGCCCGGCAGTTGCCGTCCCTGCAACGCGCGCTGCACGCGGCCGGGGTGCCGACCGTGGTGCACGGCGAGGACCTGCCCCTGCACCTGCAACCGGCGGTCGCGCCCCTGCTGCTCCTGCTGCGCTGCGCGCTCGAGCCGGACCGGCTGGACGAGGAGGCCGCGGTCGCGCTGCTGCACTCCCCGCTCGGTGGCGCCGACCCGCTGGCCGAGCGGCGGCTGCGGCAGGGGCTGCGCGCTCTCGCCCTGGCCGGCGGTGACCGCCGGCCCTCCGGGGAGCTGATCGTCCAGGCGCTGCGCGACCCGGCCGAGCTGGCCGGCATCGAGCGACGCTGGGCCGAACCGGCGCAGACCGTCGCCGGTCTGCTCGCCGTCGCCCGGGAGACGGCCGCCCGGCCCGGCGCCACCGCCGAGGACGTGCTGTGGGCGGTGTGGCGGGCCAGCGGGTTGGCCGAGCTGTGGTCCTCGGCCCTCACCCGGGGCCCGGCCGTGGCGGGGGAGGGGGACATCGCCCGCCGTCGGCGTGCCGAGGCGGCCGACCGGGATCTGGACGCGGTGATGGTGCTGTTCGACGCGGCGGCCCGGTTCACCGACCGGTTGCCCGGTGCGCGCACCGAGGTCTTCCTCGACCACGTGCTCGGGCAGGACCTACCGGCCGACACGCTCGCACCGACCGCCGACCGGGGTGAGGCGGTACGGCTGCTCACCGCGCACGCCGCCAAGGGCCTGGAGTGGGACCTGGTCGCGGTCGCCGGTGTGCAGGAGGGCGTCTGGCCCGACCTGCGGCTGCGCGGCAGCCTGCTCGGCTCCGAGCGCCTGGTCGACGTGCTCGCCGGCCGGGCCGCCGGCGCCGGGCGGGTGGCCACCGTGGTCGGCCAGACCTCCGCGCTGCTGGACGAGGAACGGCGACTGTTCCACGTCGCGGTGACCCGGGCCCGGCACCGGTTGCTGGTCAGCGCGGTAGCCTCGGCGGCCGTCGGCGGCGACGACCACGAGGAGCAGCCCAGCCGTTTCCTCTACGAGCTGGGCCCCACCGAACCCCCGGCACCCGCCGGTCCCGACGGCCCGGCCGGTCCAGACGGCCCGGTCGGCACTGACGGCTCGGTCGGCGCCGATGGCCCGGCCGGCACCGACGGCGGTCCCGACGGCCATGCCGGCCCGGCCAGCCCGCATGCCGGCCCGGCGGGCCCGGACGGGGACGGTGCGGGCAGTGCGGTCGCCGGGCCGGCGGACAGCGGTGCGGGCGACGGGAGCGGCCCGGCCGGGGAGCCCGACCGGATACGGACGCTGCCGGTGAGCCGGCCGCCCCGGGCGTTGACCCTGGCGGCGCTGGTGGCGGAACTGCGTACCGCCGTCACCGACCCGGACGCCCCACCCGCCCGGCGGCGGGCGGCGGCGGCCGAACTGGCCCGCCTCGCCGCCGCCGGGGTGGCCGGGGCGCACCCGGACGAGTGGTGGGGCCTGCGGCAGCTCTCCGACGACCGGCCGCTGGTCGACGAGGGTGAGCCGGTGCGGGTCACCCCGTCGGCGATGGAGAGCGCGTTGCGGTGCAGCCTGCGCTGGCTGCTGGAACGGCATGGCGGCAGCGCGCCGGCGAGCACCGCCCAGGGTGTGGGCAACCTGGTGCACGCCGCCGCGATGCTGGCCGAGGACGCCAGCGCCGACCGGGGCGCGCTGCTGGACTACGTGGCGGCCCGGTTCGACGCTATCGAACTGGCCGCGCGGTGGATGGTCGGGCCGGAACGGGACCGGGCCGAGGCGATGGTGGACAAGCTGCTCCGGTGGCTCGCCGCGAATCCCCGGCGGCTGCTGGCCATCGAGCACGAGTTCGCGGTCCGGCTGGACGACCCGCGCCGGCCGGTCGAGCTGGTCGGGCGGGTGGACCGGCTGGAGGTCGACGCGGACGGCCGGCTGGTGGTGGTCGACCTGAAGACCGGTAAGTCCACCGCGGTGACCGGTGCGGACCTGGCCGAGCATCCGCAGCTGGGTGCGTACCAGGCGGCGGTGGAGGCGGGCGCGTTCCCGGACTTCGGGGAGGAGTCCGGCGGGGCCGCGCTGGTGCAGCTGGGCACCGGCGCGAAGGACGCCCGGGAACAGAGCCAACCGCCGGCCGGGGAGGGGCCCGAGGCCGGCTGGGCGACCGCCCTGGTCCGGCGTACCGCCGATACGATGGCCGCCGCCACGTTCGCCGCCGTCGCCAATTCGAAGTGCCGGGTCTGCCCGGTGCGGACCAGCTGCCCGGTCTCCGGGCAGGGACGGCAGGTCGTCGAGCCGCCGACCGTCCGTCCGCCGGAGAATCCATGAGCGTGAGGGAACAGTGACCCAGCCGACGCTCTTCGGTTCGGCGCCCCCGGCGCCCCGGGTGGCCGACGCCGGCCCCCGTTACGCCCCGCTGGAGCTGGCCCGGCTGCTACGGCTCCCCGCGCCCACCCGGGAGCAGGCCGCGATCATCGCCGCGCCGGTGGAGCCGCTGCTGGTGGTCGCCGGGGCCGGGTCCGGCAAGACCGAGACGATGGCCGCCCGGGTGGTCTGGCTGGTGGCCAACTCGTACGTCCGGCCCGAGCAGGTGCTCGGCCTCACCTTCACCCGCAAGGCCGCCGGTGAGCTGGCGCACCGCGTACGTACCCGGTTGGACCAGCTCATCCGGCGACTCGGCGGGCGCGGCCGTGACCCGCTGGACGACCCCCTGGCGGGCGAGCCCACCGTCTCGACCTACCACTCGTACGCCGGCCGGATCGTCACCGAGCACGGGCTGCGCGCCGGCTACGAGCCGTCCACCCGGCTGCTCACCGAGGCGTCCCGCTGGCAGCTCGTGGACCTGCTGGTCCGCAACTACGACGGGGACATGTCCGAGGTGGACCGGATGCCCAGCACCATCACCGACGCGGTGCTGGCGCTCGCCGGTGAGCTGGACGAGCACCTGGTCGACCCGGATGCCCTCGCCGGGTGGACCGGCCGCTTCTTCGCCGACGTGCAGTCCCGCCCCGGACGGGTGTACGCCGACGTGCGCAAGTCGCTGGCCCTCCAGCGGACCCGACTGAAGCTGTTGCCGCTGGTGCGCGCCTACGCCCGGCGCAAGGAGGACTTCGAGGCGATGGACTTCGCCGACCAGCTCGCCCGGGCGGCCCGGGTGGCCCGGGACCATCCGGCGGTCGGCGAGATCGAGCGGGACCGCTTCCGGGTGGTGCTGCTGGACGAGTACCAGGACACCAGCCACGCCCAGGTGGTGCTGCTCAACGCGCTGTTCGGCGGCGGGCACCCGGTGACCGCCGTCGGTGACCCCTGCCAGTCGATCTACGGCTGGCGCGGTGCCAGCGCCGGCACGCTGGACCGCTTCCCGGCGGAGTTCGCACGCCCGGACGGCACGCCCGCGGCGGTGCTCGGCCTCACCACCAGCTGGCGCAACCGCCCGGAGATCCTCGGCGTCGCGAACGCCCTGGCCACCCCGCTGCGCGCGGCCGGCGCCCGGGTGCCGGAGCTGCGCGCCGCGCTGAGCGTGCGCGAACCCATCCCGCACCGCAGCCCGCGCGGCGCGGCCGCCGGGACCGTGCACTGCGCGCTCCTTCCGACGTACGCCGACGAGGCCGACTGGATCGCCGACAGCGTCCTGCACGCCTGGCGCGGGGCGGCCGGCGCACCCCGGGCGTTGCCGGAGCACATCCCGGTGGCGGCCCGACCCACCACGGCGGTGCTGGTCCGGCTACGCAGTCAGATCCCGGCGATCGAGTCGGCGCTGCGTGACCGCGGGCTGCCGGTCGAGGTCGTCGGGCTGGGTGGTCTGCTGGACACCCCCGAGGTGCGGGACGTGGTGTGCACGCTGCGGGTGCTGGCGGACCCGACCGACGGCGCCGCGCTGCTGCGGCTGCTCACCGGGGCACGCTGGCGGATCGGGCCCCGCGACCTGGTGGCCCTGCACCGGCGGGCCAGGGCCATCGCGGCCGCCCGCCGGCAGCTCGCCGACGACGAGCCGGAGATCACCCCGGACCTGCTGGACGAGGCGACGCTGGTGGAGGCCCTGGCCGACCTCGGGCCCGCGCAGGCGTACTCGGCCGAGGGCTACACCCGGCTGCTCGCGTACGCCCGGGAGTTGGGATTGTTGCGCTACCGGCTGGACCAGCCGCTGCCGGAGCTGATCGCGGACATCGAGCGGACCATCGGCCTGGACGTCGAGGTCGCCGTGCGGGCCGGCCGGGACGGTGCCGGCGACGCCGGCCTGGCCCGTGGGCACCTGGACGCGCTCGGCGACGTCGCCGCCCGGTTCAACGGGGAGACCCCGGGAGCGACCCTGTCCGGTTTCCTGGCCTACCTCGCCGCGGCCGAGGACGAGGAGCGCGGTCTCACCCCGGGCGAGGTCGACGTGGTCGAGGGCGCGGTGCAGATCCTCACCGCGCACGCCGCCAAGGGACTGGAGTGGGACGTGGTCGCGGTGGCCGGGCTGAGTCGCGGCGTCTGGCCGGGGCCGGTACGCAACTCCGACCACTGGCTCGGCGGTCTCGGCGTGCTGCCGTTCCCGCTGCGCGGCGACGCCGACGGGCTGCCCGAGCTGACGTTGGCCGAGGTCGAGGACCAGCGCGGGGTGGCTCGGGCGCTGGAGGACTTCACCGACGCCTGGCGGGCGCACGACGAGCGGGAGGAGCGGCGGCTGGCCTACGTCGCGGTGACCCGGCCACGCCGCCTGCTGCTGTGCTCCGGGTACTGGTGGGGGGAGGGCACCAAGCGACCGCGCGGCCCGTCGTCGCTGCTGCGCGAGGTGCACGACGCCTGCCTGGACGGCGGCGCGGGGCACCTGGTCGACGACTGGGCGCCCGAGCCCACCCCGGACGCGGTAAACCCGACCACCGAGGTGGTGCTGCGGGCCGAGTGGCCGGCCGATCCGCTGGGCGCGCGCCGCCCGGCCCTGGCCGAGGCCGCCGCCCTGGTCCGGCGTCAGCTGGGCGACGGGCCGACCGTCGACGAGGCCGGCCCGGCCGACGGTGACCCGGACGTGGCGCGGTGGCGGCGGGAGGCGGACCTGCTGCTCGCCGAGCGGGCCGAGGCGACCCGGCAGGCCGGTGGGGTGGAGGTGGTCCTGCCCGGCCAGCTGTCGGTCACCCAGCTGGTCGCGTTGCGCCGGGATCCCGCCGCCCTGGCCCGTACCCTGCGCCGCCCGCTGCCCACCGAGCCCAACCCGTACGCCCGCCGGGGCACCGCCTTCCACGCCTGGCTGGAGCAGCGGTTCGGCGTGGACCGGCTGCTCGACCTGGACGAGCTGCCCGGCGCGGCGGACGCGGACGCGGCACCGGACGAGGCGCTGGTCGAGTTGCAGGAGCGTTTCCTGGCCAGCGAGTGGGCCGACCGGGTGCCGGTGGAGGTGGAGGTGCCGTTCGCGACCGTGCTCGGCGGCGTGGTGGTCCGGGGCCGGATGGACGCCGTCTTCGCCCGGCCCGGCGGCCGGTTCGACGTGGTGGACTGGAAGACCGGGCGGCAGCCGGCCGGCGCCGCCGCCGAGGCGGCGGCCGTGCAGCTGGCGGTCTACCGGCTGGCCTGGGCGGAGCTGGCCGGGGTGCCGGTCGAGCTGGTGGGCGCCGCGTTCCACTACGTCCGGGACGGGGTGAGCGTCCGGCCGGCGGACCTGCTGGACGACGCCGGGCTGACCGCGCTGATCAATTCGGTTCCGGAAGTTGCCCCGTGACGCCGAGATCCGTGCTAACCTTGACGAGTTGCAGTTATGGTTCCCAGAGACTCTGTGTGCGCCTGGTGGATTATGGCCCCAGGCGCTCTTTGTTGTGTCCGGAGTTCTCCGGGCGGGGCGAACCAGAAGCGACAAGCGAGCCGCGCAGTTCCGTGCGGGTCGCTCCTCTTCGAGCCCGCAACACGTGCGGGTTCGACGTTCCGTCAAGGAGACGAAACACATGGCTATTGGCACCGTCAAGTGGTTCAACGCTGACAAGGGCTTCGGCTTCATCACCCCGGACGGCGGCGGCGCCGACGTCTTCGCCCACTTCTCGGCGATCCAGTCCTCCGGCTACCGGAGCCTGGACGAGAACCAGCGGGTCGAGTTCGAGATCACCCAGGGCCAGAAGGGCCCGCAGGCGGAGAACATCCGCCCGCTCTGATCTTCGGATCGTCACGTAACACCCATTGCGCCCTTCCGGGCGCGGTGACGGGACCGGCCCGCCCCGCAGTCGACCTGATCTCAGGCGGCGACGCGGTGGCGGGCCGGGGCCCCGTACCCATTCGGTTCGTGCTTGTGAGTCCCGGCGGACGAGTCCGCCGGTCGACAGCGCCGATTCCCGGCGCCCTCCCTCGACACGTGCCGCCGTCGAGGAAGGCTTCCGCATGACCACCGTCACTCCGTCCTTCGCCCATACCGGCCTGGCTCCGGCGCTGCTCGCCGAGCTGGTCACACAGGGCATCACCGAGCCGTTCCCGATCCAGTCGGCGACGCTGCCCGATTCGCTCGCCGGCCGGGACGTGCTCGGCCGGGGTCGTACCGGCTCCGGCAAGACCCTCGCGTTCGGGCTGCCCCTGCTCTCCCGTACCGCCGGCCGGCGGGCCCGGCCCGGTCGACCGCTGGCCCTCGTCCTGGTACCCACCCGGGAGCTGGCCCAGCAGGTCACCACGGCCCTGACCCCGTACGCCCGGGCGGTCGGGCTGCGCTGCGCCACCGTGGTCGGCGGTCTCTCGCTGAACCGGCAGGCCGACGAGCTGCGGGCCGGCGCCGAGGTGGTCGTGGCCACCCCGGGTCGGCTGCACGACCTGATCAACCGCGGTGACGCCCGTCTCGACCAGGTGGCGATCACCGTGCTCGACGAGGCCGACCAGATGGCCGACATGGGCTTCCTCCCGCAGGTCACCAAGCTGCTGGAGCAGGTCGCCCCGAACGGCCAGCGGATGCTCTTCTCGGCCACTCTGGACGGCGGCGTGGACAAGCTGGTCCGTCGCTTCCTCACCGACCCGGTGACGCACTCGGTGGACCCGGGCACCGCCACCGTCACCGCGATGACGCACCACGTGCTGCACGTCGAGGCGGCGGACAAGCCCACCGCGCTGACCTGGATCGCCGCCCGCGAGGGCCGCACCATCCTGTTCATGGGCACCAAGCACCGCGCCGACCGGCTCGCCCGCCAGTTGCTGGCCAAGGGCGTACGCGCCGCCGCGCTGCACGGTGGCAAGTCGCAGCCGCAGCGCACCCGGATCCTGGAGCAGTTCCGCAACGGGCAGGTGACCGCGCTGGTCGCCACCGACGTGGCGGCCCGGGGCATCCACGTCGACGGCCTGGACATGGTGGTCAACGTGGACCCGCCGACCGAGGCCAAGGACTACCTGCACCGGGGCGGGCGTACCGCGCGGGCCGGCGAGTCCGGCACCGTGGTCACCCTGGTCCTGCCCGAGCAGCGCCGGGACGTCATCCGGCTGATGGCGCAGGCCGGCATCCGGCCCCGGTCCACCCAGGTACGCCCCGGTGACGAGGCGCTGACCCTGGTGACCGGCGCGCGGGAGCCGTCCGGCCTGCCGGTGACGATCGTCGCGCCCGCCCCGGCGGCCGCCCCCCGGGTCACCCACCGCGCGTCGGGACGCCCGTCGTCCGGGCGTTCGCGTCGGCCCCGGCGTTCCCCGGCCCGCTGACCTCCGGCCACCCGCCACCGGTCCTCGTGGGTTCGGCGCCGCCTCGTGGGTCCGAGCCCGCCCGAGTCATGCAGGACGCGATCGCACTGTTTCTGGGTGAATTCTTAGCGAAATAGGGCTTGTCCATCTGTTGCTTGCCGCACGCCAAGGTAGGCGACGGGTGGCCGCAGGCGGCGTGCCGCTCACGGTCAGGTCGCGGTCGCTCGCGAAGGGCCGTCGGGCCGGGCCGGGAGCGCGGCCGGGCCGTGTCAGCTCGGCAGCGGGTCGTCGACGGGCGGCCGACGTGGCACGCACAGCAGGTCGGCGAGCGTCGTCCGGTCCACCACCAGGGCGATCGCCCCGTGCACGGCGAGCCAGACGTCCCGCAACCCGCTCGCGACGCCCTGGTAGCCGGCCCGTTCGGCGGGCAGTCCGCGGACCGTGGTCAGGGACCCACCGACGGCGCGGAGCACGTCCCCGACGGTGATCTCGTCGGCCGGGCGGGCCAGCGCGTACCCGCCCTCGGTGCCCCGGTGGCTGAGCAGCAGGCCGGCCCGCCGCAGGTCGACCAGGATGCCCTGGAGGAAGCTCAGCGGGATCGCCTGATTGTTGGCCAGGGTCGCGGCCTTGACCAGCTCGCCGCCGCCGGCGGCGACGGCGAGCATGGCCCGGAGCGCGTAGTCGCTGCGCGCGGAGACGTACACGTCACTGACCGGCCGGGTCCAGCACGCCCCAGCGCCGCCGGATCGCCTTGTCCGCCGCGCCGAAGAGCGAATCCACCACGAGACCGAGTACCAAGATAACGATCATGATCGCCATCAGCCGAGGTGCTTCGTTGAGCTCGCGTGCATACGTGAGCTGGGCGCCGATCGAGGTGCGGGTGGCGATGACGACCAGCAGTTCACCGGCCATCAGGCTGCGCCAGGCGAACGCCCAGCCCTGCTTGAGCCCGGCGACGATCGCCGGCAGCGCGGCCGGCGCGATGACGTACCGGTAGAGGTTCAGCCGGCGCGCGCCCAGGTTGCGGCCGGCCCGCAGCAGCAGCGGCGGCACGTAGTCCACGCCGTAGATGACGCCGTTGGCGATCGACGGTGCGGCCCCCAGCACCACCACGAAGAAGATCGCCTGTTCGGTGAGGCCGAAGAGCAGGATGGCCAGCGGGAACCACGCGATCGACGGCATGGTCTGCAACGCGGTGATCATGGAGCCGAGGGCCGCCCGGAGCACCTTGACCCGGGCCACCGCGAGGCCGAGGGCCAGACCGATCACCAGGGCGGCGGCGAAACCGAGGGCGGCCCGGCGGCCGGTGGTGGCGAGGCCGTCCCACAGCGCCGCGCTGAACACGTAGTCGGCCAGGTCGGCGAAGACTTGCCCGGGTGGTGCGAGCGCCCACTGCTCCTTCCACCCGGTCCAGACCGTCGCCTGCCACACCGTGATCGTCAGCGCGAGGGCGGCGAGCTTCGGCCAGGTCGCGGCCCAGACCCGGGCCGCTCGGGAGGTCTCCTTCTCCCGACCGGCGATCTCCAGCGCGTCCAGGCCGGAGATCTCCGCGTCGCTGCGCTGGGCGGTGGTGAGGGTGTCACTGGCCATGGCGGCCCACCTCCGAACGGAGCCGGTCGGTGACGTCGGCGGCGATCGCGGCGATCTCCGGCGAGTCGATGCGTCGGGGCCGGGGCACGTCGACCCGGGTGGAGTAGATGATCCGGCCGGGGCGGCTGGACAGCAGGATGATGCGGTCGGCCAGCCGGGCCGCCTCGCGGACGTTGTGCGTCACGAAGAGGACGGTGAGCTTCCGCTCGGTCCAGATCCGTTCCAGCTCGTCGTGCAGGATGTCGCGGGTCATCGCGTCGAGGGCACCGAACGGCTCGTCCATGAGCAGCACCGGGGTGTCCAGCGCGAGGGTCCGGGCAAGCGCGACGCGCTGCCGCATACCGCCGGACAGCTCGTGCGGACGCTTGCGGGCGAATTCGGCGAGGTGCACCGTCCGCAGCAGCTCGGCGACCCGCTCCCGGCGCTCGGCCCGGGGCAGCTTGCGCAGCTTCAGGGGCACCTCGACGTTGCCCTCCACGGTCGACCACGGAAAGAGGGCCGGTTCCTGGAACATCAGCCCCGGGTTCACACCCTCGGGCAGGTCGATCCGTCCGCTGCTCGGCCGGTCCAACCCGGCGACCAGGTTCAGCAGGGTGCTCTTGCCGCAGCCGGACGCGCCGACGAGGCAGACGAACTCGCCCGGCGCGACGTCGAGGGAGACTCCGTCCTGGGCGAGGACGGCGTTCGCCCCGCGCCCGTACACCTTGGTCACGCCGTGCAGCGCGACCGGGGCGGTCGCGCTGCGCGGCGTCGTCGTGGTCGACGTCATGGTTGGACGACCTCGGGCTTGCCCTGGTCCTTGAGCGACTTGTTGAGGTAGCTCAGGTCGTAGAGGCCGTTCAGGTCGACCGGCTGGGTCAGCTCGACGGCGACGGCATGGTCGAGACCGGCCTTGAGCGACGAGGCGATCGGGTCGTTGGTGAACTCCAGCGTCTGCCACGCCTGCTTGATCAACTTGAGGTCCAGCGGCTTGCCGGTGATCTTGCCGATGTGGTCGGAGACGGCCTGGTGCGCCTCGTCCGGCCTGGTGTTCACGAACTCGTTGGCGGCGACCTGACCGTCGACCAGCTTCTGCACCACGTCCGGGTGCTCCTTGAGGAACTTGGTGCTCACGATCAGGTTCGTGATGACGAACTTCTTGTCCGGCCACAGCTCCCGCTCGTCGACCAGGACCTTGCCACCCGCGTTGACCAGCCGGGAGACGAAGGGCTCCGGCACCCAGGCGCCGTCGATCGCGCCGCTGCTGAAGGTCTCCACCGTCTGGGAGTTCTCCTGCGGGACGACCTGGACGTCGCCGCCGCCCTCCTTGGTGGTCTTGAGGCCCTTCTCTTTGAGCCAGTAGCGGATCGCCACGTCCTGGGTGTTGCCGAGCTGCGGGGTGGCGATCTTCCTGCCGCGCAACTGTTCCCAGGACGTGATCTCGGGCTTGACCACCAACGCGACGCCGCCGGACGCGGCGCCGGAGACGACCCGGACGGCCTCGCCCCTGGACTTGGAGTGGGCGTTCACGGTCGGGTTCGGACCGATGTACGTGGCGTCGAGCGCGCCGGAGAAGATCGCCTCGATCGCCGAGGGGCCGGCGTTGAAGGTGCTGGTCTCCAGCTTGACACCGGTGCCGAGCTTCTCGGCGAAGATGCCCTTCTCGACGCCGACCACGGCCGGGGCGTGGGTGATGTTGGGGAAGTAGCCGAGGCGCAGGGTGACCGGGCCGGACCCGCCGCCCGCGCTCTCGCTGTCGTCGCCGCAGGCGGCGGTGCCCAGGGTCGCCGCGCCGACGACGGTGAGGGTGGCCAGGGCGACCAGCCGACGCAGGGGAGAGCGTCTCATCATCCATCCAATCCGCAGTATTCCTATTAAGTTGGTAGGAAGAGTGGGCTAGTTGTCGGTCACCGTCAAGACCCATCCACATGACGGGACGGCCCATCTCGCTCTTGGCTGCTATTCCTACCAACTTGATAGGGTCTGTCAGTTCCCTGGCGTGACCGGGGGGACGACCGCGGGGACCTCCCACCGGTTCCGGCCGAGGGCCCGGCGATCCGCGGTGGGAGGTCGCCGGTACGGCCGGTGCCGACGCGCTAGGGTCGATCACGTGCCGACGCGGAGAGCGAAGATTCCAGCGACGAAATATCCGGTCGAGCGGTTCACCCTCGACAACGGTCTGCGAGTGGTCCTCACATCCGACCGCAGCGCCCCGGTGATCGGGGTGGCGGTCGTCTACGACGTCGGCATCCGCAGCGAGCCGGAGGGCCGCACCGGCTTCGCCCACCTCTTCGAACACCTGATGTTCCAGGGTTCGGAGAACCTGGAGAAGCTGGCCCACTTCCGGCACGTGCAGGGCGCCGGGGGCACCTTCAACGGGTCCACCCACCTGGACTACACCGACTACTTCGAGACCCTGCCGGCCAACGCCCTGGAACGCGCGCTGTTCCTGGAGGCGGACCGGATGCGCGGGCCGCGGCTGACCGAGGAGAACCTGCGCAACCAGGTCGACGTGGTCAAGGAGGAGATCCGGGTCAACGTGCTGAACCGGCCGTACGGCGGGTTCCCCTGGCTGACCCTCCCGCCGGTCATGTTCGACACGTTCGCCAACGCGCACGACGGCTACGGTTCCTTCGACGACCTGGAGTCGGCCACCGTCGCCGACGCCGCCGACTTCTTCCGGCGCTACTACGCCAGCGGCAACGCCGTCCTCGCGGTCAGCGGGGACCTCGACGTCGCCGAGGCGACCGCCCTGGTCGAGCGGCACTTCTCCGACGTGCCGGCCCGGCCGGCGCCGGAGCGGCCGAGCTTCGCCGAGCCGGACCTGACCACCGAGCGGCGCACCTCGTACACCGACCGGCTGGCCCCGCTGCCGGCGATCGCCTCGGCCTGGCGGGTGCCGGACCCGGTCACCGACTTCGCCGGCTACCTGCCCTACGTGGTGCTCGCCGAGGTGCTGACCGACGGCGACGCGTCCCGTCTGGTCGAGCGGCTGGTGCAGCGGGACCGGTCGGTGACCAGCCTCGGTGGTTACCTGGGCTTCATGGGTGACCCGTTCGACGTACGGGATCCCACCGCCCTGCTGCTCCAGGCGCACCTGCCGCCGGGTGGGGACGTGGACAAGGTGCTGCGCACGGTGGACGAGGAGTTGGACCGGCTGGCCACCGACGGCCTGGTCGAGGGCGAACTCGCCCGCACCCAGGCCCGGATGGCGACCCACCTGCTGCGGGACACCGACGCGGTGCTCGGCCGGGCCCTGCGGATGGCCGTGCTGGAACAACAGCGCGGCGAACCGGGCCTGCTCAACGACCTGCCCCGGTTGGTCGGCGAGGTCACCGACGAACAGGTCCGCGCCGCCGCCGCCACCCTGCGGCCGGAGCGCCGCGCGTCGATCGAGGTCATCCCCGGAGGGGCCAAATGAGTGTCGTCGCCGCCGGGGTGCGTACGCTGCCGCCGCTCGGCCCCACCCGCAAGCTCAAGCTGCCGAAGCAGGTCGAGCGGCGGCTCGGCAACGGGCTCACCGTCATCGTCGTACGCCGGCCGGCGGTGCCCCTGGTCGAGTTGCGACTGTGGATGCCGTTCGGTCGGGCCCCGCTGGCCCGGGGGGCGATGCTCGCGCAGACGCTGCTCTCCGGCACCGAATCGATGACGTCGGTGCAGATCGCGGCCGAGTTGCAGCGGGTCGGCGGCGGCCTGAACGCCGGCATCGACCCGGACCGGCTGATGCTCTCCGGCGCCGGCCTGGTCACCGGGCTGGACCGGATGCTGGAGATCCTGGCCGACGTGCTGACCGGGGCGACGTACCCGGCGGACGACGTGGCGACCGAACGGGACCGGCTGGTCGACCGCATCCAGGTGGCGCAGAGCCAGCCGGCGCACCTGGCGCGCACCGCCCTGTTGAAGCGGGTCTACGGCCGGCATCCGTACGCGGTGCAGACGCCCGAGCCGGACCAGGTCCGGGCGGTCCGGCCGGGAGTGCTGCGCAGCCTGCACGCCCAGCGGGTGCACCCCGCCCACGCGGTGCTGGTGCTGGTCGGCGACGTGCAGCCGGATCGGGCGCTGGACGCGGCGGAGAAGGCACTGTCCGGGTGGAACGGCGCCGGGCACAGCGCCGACCTGCCGTCCGCGCCGCCGTTGGAGCCGGGGCCGCTGCTGCTGGTGGACCGGCCCGGCTCGGTGCAGTCGTCGCTGCGGGTGGCGCTGCCCGCGGTGCCGCGTACCCACCCGGACCACGCCGCCCTGCAACTGGCCAACCTGATCTTCGGTGGCTACTTCTCGTCCCGCTGGGTGGAGAACATCCGCGAGGACAAGGGCTACACCTACGGCCCGCACTCGCTGGTCGAGCACTCGGTGGCCGGTTCGGTGCTGGTCGCCGCCGCCGACGTGGCCACCGAGGTCACCGGGCCGGCGCTGCTGGAGACGACGTACGAGCTGGGTCGGCTGGCGTCGCTGCCGCCCCGGGAGGAGGAGCTGGAACAGGCCCGCCAGTACGCCCTCGGCACGCTCCAGCTCGGCATCTCCACCCAGGCCGGTCTGGCCTCGCTGACCAGCGCGTACGCCGGCAACGGCCTGCGACTGGACTTCCTCGCCGAGCACGCGGCGCGGCTGGCGAAGGCCACGCCGGCGGACGTCGCCGAGGCGGGGCGGAAATACCTGGCCCCGGCGCGGGCGGTCACCGTCGTGCTGGGCGACGCCGAACGGGTGGGCCCGCAGCTCGCCGCCCTGACTCCGGTCGTCACCGAGCCGGTGTCGGCGTGAACCGTCGCCCCGGGACCGCGCGCACCCGGCGGGCGGGGTGACCGGCGTGACCGGTGGGGAGGTCGCGCCGCCGCTGGCCCGCACCACCCTGGACCGGGCGGCCCACCGGCGCACCGATCCCGGGTGGCTGGCGCGGGCGTGGCGGCGGGCCCGGGTGCTGGTCGTCGACACCGGCAACGACGGGCGGGCGCTGGTCCGCGCCGACGTCGTGCCTCCGACGCTGGTGCTGGTGGACCCGGAGGACGTGCCCGCGCCGGCCGCCGTCGGGGCGATGTTCCTGGGCGTCGAGCCGGACGGCGTACCGGTCTTCCTGGTGGACGCCCCGCTGCCGGCGCTGCCGGACACCCGGGCGGCGCACCTGCGCGAGGTCGGGCACCTGCTGGGCGACCGGGACGCGGGCCTGTTCACCACCGCGCTGGCGCTGCTGAACTGGCACCGCAGGCACGGCTACTCGCCGGTCACCGGGCACCGCACCGAGGTCGACGAGGCCGGCTGGTCCCGGGTCGACGCGGACGGCGAGCGGATGTGGCCGCGTACCGATCCGGCCATGATCGTGCTCGTGCACGACGGCGTGCCGGGGCCGGCCGGGCGGTGCCTGCTGGGCAACAACGCCGCGTGGCCGCGCACGGCGGGGGAGCGGCGCTACTCCTGCCTCGCCGGCTACGTCGAGCCGGGGGAGTCCGCCGAGGCCGCCGTCCTGCGCGAGGTCCGCGAGGAGGTCGGGGTCCCGGTCGCCGACATCGCGTACGCCGGCAGCCAGGCCTGGCCGTTTCCCGGCTCGCTGATGCTGGGTTTCCTCGCCACCGCCGACCCGGAGCATCCGGTGCACGTCGATCCGGCCGAGATCGCGTACGCCCGTTGGTTCTCCCGAAGCGAGATCGGCGCGGCGCTGGCCGGGCGGACGGTGCCGGTGGGCGGTGGCGACCGGCTGATCCTGCCCCCGCCGTCGTCGATCGCCCTCTTCCTGGTGCACCGCTGGCTGGACGGTCACTGCTGAGAGCGGGTGTGGTCCCCGGCCCGTGACCGCCGTTGCCGCGACGGTCACGGACCGGGAACACCGGCCGTCGTGGTCGGATGGGGCAAGGAACACGGCGGGGGAGCCGGTCCGACCACGACGGACATCCCGGGTCAGCTGCCGCGGCCGTCCGTCGGGCCGTGCCAGCCGTGCTGGGGTTCGTCGAGCGGGAGGACCTTCACCCGTTGCCGCCCGGCGCGGACCGCGCCCACCGAGGCGATGGCCCGCGCGAGGTGCAGCGCGGCGTCCCGGTCCTCGGCGTGGACGACCTGACGGCGTGGCTCGGGCGCGGTGGTCTCGTCCCGGAGCCGGCCGCCGCCGGACCAGGCGGCGGCGATGTCCACGTCGGCTGCGGCACGGACGTCGGTGCGAACGATCAGGAACCGCATGGGGGTCTCCGGATGTGTCGCGACGGTCGGGAACGGGTGGAAGTTCCACGTCACTCTGTCGTCATGTTACGCCCGGTAACGATCCCAGCAAGTGAAACACGACTATCGGTTCGGAGCCCCGACCGATCAGGTGAGGCCAGGTCACCGGGGTGGAGCGGGCGGTGGGCGGGTCGACGGCGTCCGATCCGGACACCGGTGTCGGACATGCGACGGGGCCGCCGGCATCCGCCGGCGGCCCCGCGTGGGCGACGTTCAGTCGATGTCGAACTGCCCGCCCTTGGTGCCGGCGAGGAAGCCGAGCCACCCGGCGCGGTCGAAGAGCAGGACCGGGCCGCCGCGGTCCTTGCTGTCCCGCAGGGCCACCGCCACCGGGCTGTCCCGGAGCGGGGCGACCTCGACGCAGTTGGAGGTCTGGCTGCGCGTGCTGGTACGCCACGGGGCGTCCGCCAGTTGCGCGAGGACGGACGGCGTGTGGTTGATGTTCATCGTGTCACTCCTGTGCTGAACGGGCCGATGGATCGAGTGGCACGGCACGACCCGACGGCGTTCCCGGAGTGTCACCGTTCCGTCAGCCGTCCGGAGTGCCGGCGGCGCTGGGGCGGCGCCGTTGCCGTCCCGTACGCCACTGTGGACGGAGCCGCCGAGCCGGGCAGCCGCCCCGTGGCCTCGATCAGCCAGGAGAGGGTGTCCGACGCGGAGAGTGCCGCCGTGCTCAACCACTCGAACACCACTTTATAGCGATTTAGGGCTTTTGCCTCGGTCGACATGACGTCGGTGAACCCACCTTCGATCGCCACCGTCTCCGGATCCTGCGGATCGGCGAACCGGTACAGCGAGAACGCCGTCGGCGGCAGGTACCAGGACCCGATCCGGGTGTCCTGGGGGAGCACGTGCAGGGTGACGTTCGGCAGAATCGCCAGCTCGCAGAGCTGCGCCAGCTGTTCGCGGAGCACCTCCGGCGGTGCGGTCCGGCCGCAGAGCGCCGCCTCCTCCAGCACGGCGGTGTACTGCGGCGCGTCCGGCCCGCGGCTCAGCAGCGTCTGGCGGGCCAGCCGGGCCTGCACCTGCGTCTCGACGTCCTCGGTGGAGCCCGGGTCGCCGGCACCCTCGTCCACCTCCTGCGCCGAGGCGATCCGGATCCGGGCGTACGCGGCCGTCTGGAGCAGGCCCGGCACCAGGACCGGGTTGTACTCGGAGATCACCGCGCAGCCCGCCTCCAACTCGGCGAAACCACGCTGCTGCTCGGTCATCACCGGGAAGTTCCGCAGCCAGCCGCGTACGTCGCCGGCCTCCTGGGTGATGCCCAGCAGTTCCTCGCGCAGCGCGCCGTCGGCCTGGTAGAGGTCCAGCAGGACCCGCACGTCCTCCGGGTCCGGGCGGCTGCGGCCGTTCTCCAGCCGGGACAGTTTGGACGCGGAGGCCCAGCCGATCCGCTCGATGACCTGGTCCCCGGTGAAGCCGGCCGTCTCGCGCAACCGGCGCAACACGACGCCTAGTCTGCGGCGTCGCAGGATCGGGCTCGGTGAGGCAGGAGGCACGATGTCCTCTTTCCCGTCGACCGCCGCAGACGCGACGGTAACTGTATGAAATTCAGCCCCCACCGTCAGTATGGACGGCGCGACCGGTGCGGGAGGTTCCCGAGCGGGGCGTGTCTCGCAGAAAGCGGCGGCGGACAGGGTCGGAAATCGGTCTGAACCGCCTCCATACGACCGCGCCGGTGCGGGCGCGGACCACCCCCCGCGGAGGGAACCCATGCGCATCGTCCTGCGCCGACCCGACTTCCGTCTGCTCTTCGGCGGACTGGTGGCCAGCATGACCGCCGAGTCGATCCTGCTGCTCGCCCTCGCCATCTGGGTCAAGGAGCTGACCGGATCGGACGGCCTGGCCGGCGCCACCCTCTTCGCGATCGTCGCGCCGATGACCCTGGCCCCGCTGGTCGGCTGGTTCGTCGACCGCTGTCCCCGGCGTCCGTTCTTCGTCGCGGCCAACGTGGTGACCGCCGTCCTGCTCACGCCGCTGTTCGCGGTCTCCGAACGAGCCGACGTCTGGATCATCTACGTGGTGGCCGCCCTGTACGGGTTGTCGTACATCACGCTCAGCGCCGCGCTCAGCGGCCTGATCCGCCAGGTGGTCCCGGTCGACCTGCTGGCCGAGGCGAACGGGGCCCTGCAGACCGTCCGGCAGGGACTGCGGCTGGCCGGCCCGCTGGCCGGTGCCGCGCTGTACGCCGCGGTCGGCGGCGGGATGCTCGCCGCGGTGGGCATGGCCGGCTTCCTCTCCGCCGCGCTGGTGGTCGGCGTGCTCCGGGTCGCCGAGGCGCCGCCGCCCGGTCGGGGGTCGCGGTGGCCCGCCGAACTGGGCGCCGGGGTGCGGCACCTGTCCCGGGAGCCGGCGCTGCGGCGGGCGCTGATCGGGTACGGCCTCTCCTCGCTGGTGATGGGCTTCAGCGAGTCGCTCATCTTCGCGTACGTGGACCAGGGGCTACGCCGGGACGCCGCGTTCGTCGGGGTGCTGGTGGCCGTGCAGGGGGTCGGCGGCCTGGTCGGCGGGCTCCTGTCGGCGAGGCTGGTGCGGCGGGTCGGCGAGGTGGGCACGCTCGCCGCCGGCGTGGCCTGCTTCGGGCCGGCCGCCTTCGCGCTCACCTACCCGCACCTGTGGCTCGGCTTCACCGGTGTCCTGCTGGCCGGGGTGTCGCTGCCGCTGACCATGGTCGGGTTGCACACGCTGATCCAGCGCCGTACGCCGCCGGGGCTGATCGGCCGGGTGGCCGCCGCCAGCGAGGCCGTGGTGCGCGGCCCGCAGGCCGTGTCCATCGGTGCCGGCGCGCTGCTGGTCGGTGTGCTCGACTACCGCCTGCTCTTCGTCGCGGTGGGCCTGGCGACGCTGCTGGCCGGCGGGTACCTCTGGCGCGGCCGCCAGCTCCCCCCACCCCCCGCACCTCCCACCCCGCGCATCCCCCTCCCGCGCCGCCCCGCCCCGGCCCGCGTCGATCATGAAGTTGTCGTCGCGACACGCCGGCGACGTGGGCGATAACCCATGATCGACTCCGGCGGTACCCGGACGCGGACGAGCGGCCGGTCCCGGGTGGGGCGGCCGCTCGTCGAAGGTGGTGCGGGGTGGTCAGGCGTTCAGGGTGGCCAGGTGCTGCTTGACCTGCGTGATGGAGGGGTTCGTCAGGGCGCTGCCGTCGGTGAACCGCAGCGTCGGGACCGTCTGGTTGCCGCCGTTGACGCTCATCACGAACTCCGCGGCCTTCGGGTCCTGCTCGATGTCGACCACCTCGTACCCGATGCCCTCCCGGTCGAGCTGCGACTTCAGCCGGTGGCAGTAGCCGCACCAGGGGGTGGAATACATCGTCAACATGGTCAGATCCTCCAACGGGGTCCGGTCGTGGCTTGCCGATCAAGCCCGGGCCATTCGACATGTTCGCCGACACTCGGGGAGCATGCCCCAGGTGCAACGCCGGGGGGAGCTGAGACAATTCCTCGCTGTGACCTCCGAACGCGTGCTCGCCGGCCTCGACCCGGAGCAGCGGGCGGCGGTGACCGCGCCGGCCGGCCCGGTCTGCATCCTCGCCGGCGCCGGCACCGGCAAGACCCGGGCGGTCACCTCCCGGATCGCCCACCGCACGCTGAGCGGGGAGATCTCCCCCCGGCACGTGCTCGCCGTCACGTTCACCGCCCGCGCCGCCGCCGAGATGCGACACCGGCTCACCCTGCTCGGGGCGCAGGGCGTGCAGGCGCGGACGTTCCACGCGGCGGCGCTGCGCCAGGTCCGCTACTTCGCGCCCCGGTTGCTCGACGGCCGGGCCATGCCGGAACTGCTGGACAGCAAGGTCCGGCTGGTCACCCTGGCCGCCGCGAAGGTCGGCCTGCGTACCGACCGGGCGGCCGCCCGCGACCTGGCCGGTGAGATCGAATGGGCCAAGTCGTCCCTGGTCGAGCCCGCGGAATACGTGATCGAGGCGACCAAGGCGCTGCGTGACACCCCGCACGATCCGACCCGGGTCGCCGAGGTGTTCGCCGCGTACGAGCGGCTCAAGCGCTCCGGTGGCGTGATCGACTTCGAGGACATGCTGCGCGCCGCCGTCTGGGGCATCGAGGAGCACCGGGACGTCGCCGAACAGGTCCGTGCCCAGTACCGGCACTTCGTCGTCGACGAGTACCAGGACGTCAACCCGCTCCAGCAGCGGCTGCTGGAGGCGTGGCTGGGCGGCCGGGACGACGTGACCGTGGTCGGCGACGCCAGCCAGACGATCTACTCGTTCACCGGCGCCACCTCGTCCTACCTGGTCGACTTCCCCCGCCGGTACCGGGGCGCGACGGTGGTCCGGCTGGTCCGTGACTACCGCTCCACCCCGCAGGTGGTCGGACTGGCCAACGCGGTGATCTCGCAGGCCCGGGGCGCCGAGGCCCGGCTGCGCCTGGAACTGGTCGGCCAGCGCCCGGCCGGCCCCGAGCCCGACCTGCGGATCTTCACCGACGAGCCGGCCGAGGCCGCCGCCGTCGCCGCGCGCTGCCGCGCCCTGGTCGACGCCGGTACCCCGGCCCGGGAGATCGCGGTGCTGTTCCGGACCAACGCCCAGTCCGAGGCGTACGAGAAGGCGCTCACCGAGGCGCGGGTGCCGTACGTGGTGCAGGGCGCGGAGCGGTTCTTCGAACGCGCCGAGGTACGGCAGGCGATGGTGGCGCTGCGTGCCGCCACCCGCTCGATCCCCGGGGAGACCCCGCTGCCGACCGCGGTGGCCGAGGCGCTGACCGCGGTCGGCTGGGCACCGGACGCGGCCCCGGCCGGCGGGGCGGCACGCGAGCGGTGGGAGGCGCTGTCCGCGCTGGTCCAGCTCGCCGAGGAGTACGCGGCCACCCCGGAGGTGCTGCCGATCGGGCCGGCCGCGTCGGTGGAGCGCCCGGTGACCCTGGCCGACTTCAACGACGAGCTGGCCCGGCGGGCCACCGCCCAGCACGTGCCGACCGTGGACGGGGTGACCCTGGCCTCGCTGCACTCGGCGAAGGGCCTGGAGTGGGACGCGGTCTTCCTGGTCGGTCTCTCCGAGGGAACCCTGCCCACCACGTACGCGAAGACCGTCGAGCAGGTCGAGGAGGAGCGCCGGCTGCTCTACGTCGGCATCACCCGGGCCCGGGAGTGGCTCTGGCTGTCGTACTCGGTGGCCCGCTCGCCGGGCGGACGGGCCCGGCGGCCCTCGCGGTTCCTGCCGCAGTTGGACCGGTCGGGCGGCACCGAACGGGCCGGGGCCGCCGCACCGGGCCGGCGACCCGAGCGGCGGCGGACCCAGATCGTGTCCTGCCGGATCTGCGGCGCGACCCTGCTCGCCGGGCCGGACCGCAAGCTCGGTCGGTGCCCCACCTGTCCCTCGGACATCGACGAGGAGCTGCACGAGCGGTTGCGTGACTGGCGGGCCCGGGTGGCCGGGGCGCAGCGGGTTCCGGCGTACGTCGTCTTCACCGACGCGACGCTGGTCGCGCTGGCCGAACGCCGCCCCGGGCGGTCCGAGGACCTGATCGCGATAGCCGGCATCGGGCCCCGGAAACTGGGGCTCTACGGGGAGGCGGTGCTGGCGCTGGTGGCGGGTGCGACCGTCGATGCTGTCTGCTCGGAGAAAACTTTCGAAATCTCGTCGTAAATTCGTTTGCCCTCGCCCTACGGCGAGGAATAGCCTCAGGACACACCTTGGGAGCGGCGCCATTCCGGCTGCTCACAAGGGTGGGGACCATAGTCGTCGTCGAGTGCAGGAAAGTGAGGTGGCCCCGGTGGAGATCTTCAACAGCTATGAGCGTCTGGCGGCGCCGCTGAACGCTGCCTGCGCTCCGCTGTCGGCTGTCCCGGTGGCTCTTGCCGCTGCGCGACCGTCGGTTCCGCAGGTGCACCAGGTCGAGACTCAGGCCGAGCTGATTCTCGCGCCGGCACCCCAGTGGACCCAGGGGACCAGTGGCTTCACGGGCAAGGGCGTCGATGTCGCCGGCAAGCGGCGGATGGACGTCCGCGGAGTTCCACCTCGAGGTAGACCGGTCTGAACCACAGACCACCGGCTCACCTCGAGGCCGCGGAACCCGCATACCGGGATCCGCGGCCTCAGTTTTTTGCCCCGAGTACGTCGGAAAGCGATCCACGAGATCGAAGTGAGAGAGAGGTGACCGGGCGATGAGTCTGGCGTTGGCCCCACTCGACGTGAGCGTCGAGGTGGAGGCGAACCTGCCCTGCCGGAAGTTCGACCCCGACCTGTGGTTCTCCGACTCGCCCACCGAGCTGGAACTGGCCAAGTCGCTCTGCGGGGACTGCCCGCTGCGCGTCGAGTGCCTGGCCGGTGCGGTAGAGCGGGCCGAGCCCTGGGGCGTCTGGGGTGGCGAGATCTTCGAGCGTGGCGCGGTCGTCCCGCGCAAGCGGCCCCGTGGCCGTCCGCGCAAGGAGGACCTCGCCCGGGACGCCGCACTCCGGGTCGAGGCCGAGGCGCGCCTGGCGGCCAGTGGGCTGTCCACGCGCGACACGGTCCGGCTGGCGGCCTGACCTACCCGATCCGTTCCAACCCCCCGCCGGTCAACGCCGGCCGAGAACGAAAGTTGACCACCATGCTGCACCTGCCCAACGGCACCGACCTGCAACTACTCCACGAAGCGTTGTCCCGGGCCCGAATGCTCCGGCCTCAGGCCGGTCGCACCACCACGAGCACTGAGGCAACCCGTTCCGCCCGTTCCGTCGCCATGGCCGGCCGCAACCGGTCCGCACGCGAGCTGGGGGCGCTGTAGTACCACTCCGAGAACAAGGGGCGGGTGACCAGATGGTCACCCGCCCCTTGGTGGGTAAGGAAGGGCCCCCGGTTAACGCCTGGTGTAGAGGAGGGGTCCCCGCTTAACGCCCAGGGTGCCGGCGCCTCAGGCCACCGGCGCGAACCCGGGCAGCCAGCGCTCCAGGATGCCCCGGTACGGAGCCTTCGCCTCCAACTGGCACAGCACCCCGATGGAACCGAGCGTCACCCGGTGCACGAGCAGGTACGACGGGGGCAGATTGAGCTGCCGGCTCAACTGGAAGGCCGGTGACTTCGGGCTGGCCAGCCGGGTCGCCTCGGCCCGCAGCCAGGCCCGGCTGAACCGGAACTCCTCCTCGGCGACCGGGGCCAGCATCGGCTGGAGGTACTCCAGCAGCGCCTCGGCGTCGATCGGCTCGGTCGGGCTGACGAAGCCCTCCTCCCGCAGGCCGGCCACCACCGCGTCGGCCTCCCCCCGCAGGGCGAGACCGGCGAGCCGGCCGATCGGCTCCGGCGTGCCCTCCGGCATCCGGGCCACCGCGCCGAAGTCGATCACGCCGAGCCGCCCGTCCGGGAGCAGCCGGAAGTTGCCCGGGTGCGGGTCGGCGTGCAGCAGGCCGGCGCGCGGAGGCGCGGACAGGTGCAGCGTCGCCATCAACCGCCCCGCCTCGTCGCGCTGCTCCTCGGTGCCGGCCCGGATGATGTCCGCCAGGGGCGTTCCCTCGACCCACTCGGTGACCAGGACCCGGGGTGACCCGGAGACCACCGCGGGGATGAAGATCTCCGGGTCGTCGGCGTACGCGGTGGCGAAGGCCCGCTGCGACTCCGCCTCCAGCTCGTAGTCCAGTTCCTCGGTGATCCGCTCGCGCAACTCGGCCAGCAGCGGCTTGACGTCCAGCCCGGGCTGGATCGCCCGGAACATCCCGCCCAGCCGGGAGAGCTGCTTGAGATCGGCGAGCAGGGCGTCCCCGGCACCCGGGTACTGGATCTTCACCGCCACGTCCCGGCTGTTCGGCGCGCCCGACGGCCCGTAACCCTCGTCCCGCCAGCGGGCCCGGTGCACCTGGCCGATGCTGGCCGCGGCGGCCGGGGTGTCGTCGAACTCGACGAACCGGTCCCGCCAGTCCGGGCCGAGCTGCTCGGCGAGCACCTTGTGCACGGTGGCCGCCGGCAGCGGCGGCGCCGCCTCCTGGAGCTTGGTCAGGGCCTGCCGGTAGGGCGCGGCGATCTCCTCCGGCAGCGCCGCCTCGAAGACCGACAGCGCCTGCCCGAACTTCATGGCGCCGCCCTTGAGCTGGCCCAACACGCTGAAGAGCTGCTCGGCGGTGCGCTGTTGGATCTCCGCGGAGATCACGTCGGAGGCGAGCCCGGTGACGCGCTTACCCATGCCGAGGACGGTCCGACCGGCGAAGCCGAGCGGCAGTGCGGCGAGCTTGGCGGTCCGGGACACGGCCCGGCGCGGGATGTCGGTCACTCGGCCATTGTTACCGACGCGACGGGTCCGCTGCTGCCGTGCGGCCGTGCTGGGGGTCACCGTCCCGTACCGCGCGCCCCGTCCGGTTGCCGGCGTCGGGTGCGTGAGCAGGCGCAGGAGGGGTGCGGCGACCAGAGCCGGCGA
This sequence comes from Micromonospora endolithica, assembly GCF_003626595.1. Taxonomy (GTDB): domain Bacteria; phylum Actinomycetota; class Actinomycetes; order Mycobacteriales; family Micromonosporaceae; genus Micromonospora; species Micromonospora endolithica. The sequence continues at coordinate 49,672 of NZ_RBAK01000015.1, forward strand.
CCCAGCCGGCCCACGCCGCCGACCTCGACGGTGCAGCCGAGGGTCTCCGGGTTGCCCCCGTCCAGCTGGGTCAGCGCCTCGCCGGTCGCGTACGCCCCGGCGGCCAGGAGCGTGGCGGTGGCACACGCCTGGTTGGGCGCGTCGGTGGCGAGCTGGGCGGCGAGGGCCGGCCAGTCCGGGTCGCGGTCGGTGCGGTGCAGGTCGAGGCAGTGCAGGCACGGACCGACGGGCGGGCGGACCAACGGGCCGATCACCGGGACCCCGCCGCGCAGGGTGATCAGCAGGTGCGGTTGGCGACGCTGGGCGTGACCCGCCGCGACCAGGGCGGCCGGTCGGGCCGTACCGAGTTGCACCACCAGGTCGACCCGGCCCCGGCGCGGCGGGCCGGTACCGGTGCCGGGGGCGGCCCGCCCGATCGCGTCCCGTACCGCGGGCCCGACCGGGCGTCCGAGGTCGGCGGCGGGGATGCCGGTGCCCACCAGGTCCGCCGGCCGGACCGGGCCGGTCAGGTCGGGGTGCACCTGCCCGACGCCCGCCTGGGCCAGTGCCAGGGCGACCACCGCGCCGAGCTGCCCGGAGCCGCCGACCACGACCCGGGCGGCGCGCCGACGGCGCAGCACCTGCGCGGGCGTGCCGGGCAGTCGCGCGGCCGCCAGCGCCAGGGCCCCGGCCTCCGCGGTGAGCCGGGCCCGGGTCGGCTCGGTCAGGTCGCGTGGCAGCAGGGTGTGCGCCGGTACGACCAGGCCGGCGGCGCGGAGCGCCGCCAGCAGCTCCCGGGCCTCGTCCGGCCGAACGTCGGCCTGGACGGCGTGCTCGATGACGCGACGTTCACTGCGGGTGCCGTCCAGCAGGTCGAGCAGCCGTGCCGCGCGGGGGTTGGCGATCTCCAGCAGGACGGCCCGGCCGGGCTCGACACCGAGCTGGAGCGTGTGGCGGTCGCGCCACAGCCGGCTGAGGCCGGGCAGCAGGGCGGGGCGGGGGAGTGACGACGGGGTCATGACAACGAACAGTGACCGAATCCCTGCTGTCCGTCGATCGTTGTCCACAGGTGGCCTGGTCTCTACCCAGGGTTGTCCACAGGACTTTCCGGGTTATCCACAACCCCTCGGTAACCCTGTCGCGCAACGGACAGTTCACCGGTCACGCGCTGAAGACGGCGGAAGGGGCGGCCGACCGGCCGCCCCTTCCGCATGACCCGTCCGGGTCAGACCTTCGCCTTGCCCAGGATGCGGTTCACTGTTGTGCCGCACACCGGACACTTGCCCTTCGCCATGTTCATGCCGGTCTTCGAGACCTCGACGTGCCCCTCGAAGTCCCGCTTCTCCTTGCACTTCACGCAGTAACCGTTGTAGGTCTGGGCCTGGTCGGCCACGGTGCCCTCCTCGTCTCGTCCGCCGGCGAACGCGTACCGGCGGTGCTCCCGGCGGCGGGCCACGGAGGGCGCCGGCGCTCGGTCTTTCGTCGCGGTCACCTTCATGACCGCTGGTCCGCGGACCCTACCCAGGTGCGGGCGGTTCCATGTCAGCTGTGCATCGCCACTGTGAGCAAGTCGACGTCGAGAGTGTGCACGCCGAATTAGGCCGAATAAGTCAGTTTGGCGGGGACACGCCGACCAAATGCCGGTCGAGGGGCCGATCGGGGCCCCGAATGACGGAAGCCGGGGTGATCACCTACCGTGGTCACCGACGTCGGTCCCGGCCCGCGGCCGCCGGCACTCGCTGTGACGAGCACGTTGCGCCATGATCAGTCAAGAAATTTTCGGGACTCCTGGCGACCAATCAGTATTTTCCGGGCGCGTGTCATCGTGTTGACTCTTGCGGACCCCTGGTCAGTACGCATTAGCTTTCCCTCGTGACAGCTTCCCGAGGCTGCGCGGTCCGCTGATGGCAGCGGCGCGCAAGCCGGTCGTCGAGGTACGGCGCAGCCAGCGCCGGCGACGGACGGTGTCCGCCTACCGTGACGGTGAGCGCGTCGTCGTCCTCATCCCGGACCAGTTCTCCCAGACCGAGGAGAGCGAGTGGGTCGACCGGATGCTCGCCCGGCTCGCCGCCCGGGAGGGCCGTCTCGCCCGGTCCGACGCCGAACTGCTCGACCGCGCCGGCCGGCTGATCAAGCTCTACCTGTCCGACTACGGCACCGAGGCCGTCCCGGCGAGCGTCCGGTGGGTCGGCAACCAGAACGGTCGGTGGGGATCGTGCACCCCGGCGGACCGGACGATCCGCATCTCGCACCGGGTGCAGGACATGCCGGACTGGGTGATCGACTATGTCCTGCTGCACGAGCTGGCGCACCTGATCGTGCCGAGCCACAACACCCGCTTCTGGGCCCTGGTCGCCCGTTACCCCCGGTCCGAGCGCGCCCGCGGCTATCTGGAGGGCGTGGCCGCCGTCTCCGGCACCTCGCTCACCGACTGACCACGCCCGCCCACGCCGCCCTCCGGCCGCCCACGCCGCCCTCCGGCCGCCCACGCCGCCCTCCGGCCGCCCACGCCGCCCTCCCGCCCACGCCGCCCTCCCGCCCACGCCGTCGGCCGCCGCCTGCCCCTCCCGCTGCGGGGCAGGGCAGGCGTTAAGAAGGGGCCCTTTTACCACGCCAGGCGTTAATAGGGGGCCCTTCCTTACCGGCTAGGGTCGGGGGATGGGCGGACGTGTGGTGGTGGCGTTGCTCGCTCCGGTGGCGTGGTCGCCGCCCGGTGTCGACCTGCGGGCCTGGCGGACCGCGCTCGCCGAGGACGTCGTCGACCTGCTCGCCACCCTCCAGCAGGTGGAGACCGCGGTGGCGGTCCTCCCGGGCGACCGGTGGCTGGCCGACGCGGTGGTCTGGCCGGGAACGACCGTGTACGAGGTCGCCGAGGCGACCCCCAGTGCCGTCCTGGCTCTCTTCGACGCGCCGCACGCGCCCGACCGCCCGACGGTCCGGGCGGCGGACGCCGGAACCGGGGCCGCCGCCGAACCTACGGCGGGCGCCCGGCAGGTGTACGACCAGGTCGCCGTCATCGCCGGTGACGCCCCGGACGTGCCGGGCCTGACCATCGGCAAGCTGCTCCGCCCGCTCACCACCCGGCCGGTGGCGGTCGCACCGGTCGAGGGGGACGGGTCAGGGTTGCTGGGGATCGCGGTGCGGCTGCCGGTACCGGCGTGGCTGCCGCCGGTCGATCTGGGCACCGCGCGGCCCGCCGCCCTCCGCGCCGCCGCGCCGAGCCCCGGCGACCTGGCGGTCACCCCGGCGTGGCGTCGGCTGCGCGGACCGGCCGACCTGGCCTGGCTGGACCCGGCGGTTCAGGGGTGGGAGGCGACCCGGGCCCTGCTCTCCGGTTCGGCTCACCGGGCGCAGTCATGATCCACTCGACTTCGCCGACGTCGGGCGGAAGAGTCGTGGGGACACCGCGACTTCGCCGACGTCGTGTCGACCATGCGGACCGGACCCGGCCGGCGGCCGGCCGGTGACCGTCCGGTGCGGCGGACCGGATGCCGGCCCGCCGCACCGGGAGACGGTCAGGAGCGCTTCTCGTCGCCCTCGTCGTCCGGCGTGCCCGGGGCCTTCTCCTCGGGCCCACCGGGCGCGGTGAAGTCGAAGGTCTCCAGCTCGCCGAGATCGACCTCGGACCGGGCGAACGCCACCGGGTCGGCGAAGTCGTCGTCCGAGGGGAGCAGGTCCGGGTGACCCCACAGGTCGTCCCGCCCGGCGATGCCCCGGTGCTCGGTCAGCGCCGCCCAGAGGGCGGCGGCCTCACGCAGCCGGCGAGGTCGCAGCTCCAGGCCGACCAGGGCCGCGAAGGTCTGCTCGGCGGGGCCGCCGGCCGCGCGGCGACGGCGGAACGCCTCGCCGAGGCGTACGACGTTGGGCAGCCGGCCACCGGCGGCGCTGTCCACCACGTGGCAGACCCACCCCTCGACCAGCGCCAGCGCCGTCTCCAGCCGGGCCAGCGACGCCTTCTGGGCCGGCGTGTCCTCCGGAGTGAAGATCCCCTCCAGGGCGATGGCCTGCATCGACTCCGGGTCGGTCGGGTCGACCCGGCCCATCGCCTCCTCGATCGCCTCCCGGTTGACCCGGATGCCGGAGGCGTACATCTCGACCGCGCTGAGCACGTGCCCGCGCAGCCACGGCACGTGCTGGAAGAGCCGCTGGTGGGCGGCCTCGCGCAGGGCAACGTAGAGGCGGACCTCGTCCTCCGGCAGCTCCAGGCCGTTGCCGTACTCCCGGATGTTGGCCGGGATCAGCGCGGCCGTGCCGGCCGGGCCGAGCGGCAGCCCGATGTCACCGGCCGAGAGCACCTCCGCGGCGAGCGAGCCGAGCGCCTGGCCGAGCTGACCGCCGAAGAGGGCGCCGCCCAGCGTGGCGACCATCGACTGCATCGGGCCGAGCTGGGCGCGCGCCTCCGGCGGCACCAGGTCACCCATCGCGCCGACCATCCGGCTGGCCACCGGGTCGCACAGCTTGCGCCACACGTCCAGGGTCCGATAGATCCACTCGTTGCGGTTCCAGGCCACCGAGGTCTGGATGCCCGAGGGCAGGGCCGAGGCCGGCTCCAGCCACAGGTCGGCGAGCCGCAACGCCTCCGCCACCGCGTTGCGCTCGAACGGTGAGACCGCCGGGTCGCCCGAGGCGGCGAGCTGGCTGGCGGCCACCTGGCGGGCCAGGTCCCAGTTGACCGGCCCGCTGCCCGGCGCGGAGAGCAGATGCTGCAACTGCGACATGAACTGCTGCATCTGCGCGGGATCGTTGGGATCTGGTGGTTGCCCACCCGGAAGCGCGAAACCGAACGGAATATCAGGCACGACGTCTACGGTACGCGCGCCGCGCCCCAGGTAGCCGCCGCCGGCGTTCCGCTCACGGCGAAGTCGCCGGTTCGTCCGCCGGAGGCCCCCACCCCGGTCGGTACGCTCTGCCGCATGAGACGTCGCGGCCTGACCGTCCTGCTCGGTGCTCTGCTCACCGCCCTGCTCAGCATCGGCGTGCTCGCCGCACCCATCCCCTACGTGGTGCTCGGCCCCGGCCCGACCGTCAACACCCTGGGCACCGATGCCGGCAAGGAGGTCATCCAGGTGTCCGGCCGGGAGACCTCCACCTCGGCCGGGCAGCTGCGGCTGACCACGGTGGGGGTGCAGCCTGAGGTGAAGCTGCGGGCGGCGATCCAGGCCTGGTTCGCCGACGACGAGGCCGTCGTGCCCCGGGAGCTGGTGTATCCGCCGGGGGAGAGCCAGGAGCAGATCGAGGAGCGCAACGCCGAGGACTTCAAGGTGTCCCAGACCAGCGCGGAGACCGCCGCCCTCGCCGCGCTGGGCTTCCCGGTGCAGGTGGTGGTCAAGACGGTGGTCGCCGACGGGCCGGCGTCCGGCGTGCTGCGGCCCGGTGACGTGATCACCGCGGTGGACGGGCAACCGCTGCCGGCGGCCGCCCGCCTCACCGAGCTGATCCGGGAGAAGCCCGCCGGCACCACCTTCACCGTCGGCTACACCCGGTCGGGCACGGCGTCCACCGCCCGGATCACCAGCCGCGAGCAGGACGGCCGGCCCCGGATCGGGGTCGAGATCGACCAGCAGCAGCCGCACCCGTTCACCCTGAGCATCGACCTGGAGGACATCGGCGGGCCCAGCGCCGGGCTGATGTTCGCGCTCGGCATCGTCGACAAGCTCACGCCGGCCGACCTGACCGGCGGGAAGGTCATCGCCGGCACCGGGACCATCGACGACACCGGCCAGGTCGGCCCGATCGGCGGCATCGCCCAGAAGCTGGTCGGTGCGAAGCGCGCCGGGGCGACCGCCTTCCTGGTGCCGGCGGACAACTGCGCCGAGGCCGTCCGGAACCCGCAGTCCGGCCTGCCGTTGCTCCGGGTGGCCACCCTGGACGACGCGCTGAGCGCGCTGGAGGCGCTGCGCGACGGTCGCCAGGCCCCCCGCTGCTGACCGCGGGGTGACCGTGCACCGAGGCACTCAGGAACACCCCGTACTCTGGGTGCCTGGTCGGAGCCGATCATATCGAGCGTGCGGAGCCAACAGTGGTCATGCGTAGCAGCAGCCCCCTGCCCAGGATGAGCCGGCGCGGACGCGTCACGATCGCTGTCCTGGTCGGGGTGTTCGTCCTCCTCACCCTGCTCGGATGGGGTGTGCAGGCCTGGACGGACTGGCTGTGGTTCGACGAGGTCCGTTACACCGAGGTGTTCACCGGCGTGCTCGTCACCCGACTGCTGCTGTTCCTCGCGATCGGCCTGGGCATGGCGGTGATCGTCGGCGGCAACCTCTGGTTGGCCCACCGGCTGCGGCCCCGGATGCGCCCGCACTCGCCGGAGCAGGCCACCCTGGAGCGGTACCGGATGCTCCTGGGCCCCCGGCTGGGCGCCTGGATCGCGCTGGTCGCCACCGTGGTCGGTCTCTTCGCCGGGCTCTCCGCACAGGGCCGGTGGAGCCAGTGGCTGCTGTTCCGCAACGGTGGCGACTTCGGTGTCGACGACCCGGAGTTCGGGATCGACGTCGGCTTCTACGTCTTCCAGCTGCCGTTCCTGCGCTATCTGCTGGGCGTCGGCTTCACCGCCATCGTGCTGGCCGTGATCGGCTCGCTCGCCGTGCACTACCTCTTCGGCGGTGTCCGGCTCCAGGGCGTCGGGGACCGGATGACCAACGCCGCCCGCGCCCACCTCAGCTCGCTGGTCGCCGTCTTCGTCCTGCTCAAGGCCGTCGCGTACGTGCTGGACCGGCGCGCGATGCTGCTGGAGTTCAACGACACCGCGAACACCTACGGCGCCGGCTACTCGCAGGTCAACGCGCTGCTGCCGGCCAAGGAGATCCTGGCGTACATCTCGATCGTGGTGGCCATCGCGATCATCGTGTTCTCCAACGCGTGGATGCGGAACCTGGTCTGGCCGGGCATCTCGCTGGCCCTGCTCGGCGTGTCCGCGGTCGCCATCGGCGGCATCTACCCGTGGGCGGTGCAGAACTTCGAGGTCAAGCCCAGCGCCCGGGACAAGGAGGCGCCCTACATCCAGCGCAGCATCGACGCGACCCGGTCCGCCTTCGGGCTGACCATCGCCGACACGGCGCCGTACGCGGCGAGCAACCTCACCCCACCGGCGACCCTGGCCACCGACACCAGCGTGGTGCCGAACGCCCGGCTGCTCGACCCGCAGCTGGTCTCCGAGACGTACACCCAGCTCCAGCAGGTCCGGGGCTTCTACGACTTCGGTCCCAAACTGGACATCGACCGCTACACCGTGGCCGACAAGACCCAGGACTACGTGGTCGGCGTCCGGGAGATCAACTACGGCGAGCTGACCGCCCAGCAGAGCAACTGGATCAACCGGCACACCGTCTACACCCACGGCTACGGGCTGGTGGCGGCCCCGGCCAACCAGGTGGTCTGCGGTGGCCAGCCGTTCTTCGTCTCCGGGTACCTCGGTGGCGAGAAGTCGCAGGAGGCGTGCGCCTCGCCGACCGAGCAGATCCCGGCCAGCCAGCCGCGCATCTACTACGGCGAGCGGATGGAGGCCGACGACTACGCGATCGTCGGCAAGGCCGACGCGGCGGAGAACCCGTCCGAGTTCGACCGCCCGGTGGGTGAGGGCGAGAACGGCGCCGAGTCGTACTACACCTACACCGGCTCGGGCGGCGTCGAGATCGGCTCGTTCGGCCGCCGGCTGCTCTACGCGATCAAGCAGCAGGAGTCGAACTTCCTGCTCTCCGGCGCGATCAACGAGAACTCGAAGCTGCTGTACGTGCGTAATCCGCGCGAGCGGGTGGAGAAGGTCGCGCCGTTCCTGACCGTGGACGGCGACCCCTATCCGGCGGTCGTCGGGGGCCGGGTGCAGTGGATCGTGGACGGCTACACCACCGCCGCGACCTACCCGTACGCCGAGCGGATCAACCTGCAGACCGAGACCACCGACGAGCTGACCAACCAGGGCACCTTCCAGCTGGCCCGGGAGAACGTCAACTACATCCGCAATTCGGTCAAGGCCACCGTCGACGCCTACGACGGGACGGTGAAGCTCTTCGAGTTCGACGACCAGGACCCGGTGCTCAAGGCGTGGAACAAGGCGTTCGGCGGTGACCTGGTCACCCCGAAGCGGGAGATCCCCGCCGAGCTGGCCGAGCACTTCCGCTACCCGGCCGACCTGTTCAAGGTGCAGCGCAACCTGCTCACCCGGTTCCACGTCACCGACCCCGGCGACTTCTACTCCGGCCAGGACTTCTGGGAGGTGCCGAACGTTCCGGACGCCCCGGACACCGGCCAGAAGCAGCCTCCTTACTACCTGTTCACCCAGTTCCCCGGCCAGAGTGAGCCGCGCTTCCAGCTCACCGCGGCGGTCACCCCGAACGGGCGGCAGAACCTCGCCGCGCTGATCTCCGGCTCGTACGTCGACGGGAAGCCGGAGCTGAAGGTCCTGGAACTGCCGGACCAGACCCGGGTCTCCGGTCCGGTGCAGGTGCACCAGCAGATGACCAACAACGCGACGATCCGTACCGAGCTGAACCTGCTCTCCTCCAACCAGGCGCAGGTCCAGTACGGCAACCTGCTGTCCCTGCCGTTCGGCAACGGCATGCTCTACGTCGAGCCGGTCTACGTGAAGAGCAACCAGCAGAACGCGTACCCGCTGCTGCAGAAGGTGCTCCTGTCCTACGGCGACGGCGGCTCGTACGTGGTGCTCGCCAACAACCTGACCGAGGGCATCAAGCAGCTCGTCGAACAGGGCAAGAATGCCGGCGCGCCGGCCACGCCACCGCCGGCCGACGACAACCCGCCGCCGCCGGGGCAGACCCCGTCGCCCACCCCCAGCGCTCCCGCCCCCACCGGGGAGCTGGCCCAGGCCGCCGACCGGGTCCAGGCCGCCATCGCGGAGGTCCGGGCCGCGCAGACCTCCGGCGACTTCGAACGGTACGGCCGGGCGCTCAAGGCCCTGGACGAGGCGATGGCCGCGTTTCAGGCCGCGCAGGGGACCGCCCCCGCTCCCTCCGGCAGCGCCCGCCCACCCGCCTCCCCGGCGGCGAGCGGCAGCGCCGCACCGACACCGGGCGGCTGATCCATCACGACAGTGCCCCCGTACCGGACCGGTACGGGGGCACTGTCGTCTTCCGGACGTCCGGGGTGCAACCCACCGGCCGGCCGGCCCGTCCTTCCTCCGACAGAGCGAGCGAACCCTGGGGGACACGCGGTGGGGACATGAGGGACACGACGAGCTTCGACGACTTCTACCGTGGCACCAGCCGACGGATGCTCCGGTACGGCTACGCGGTCGCCGGCGACTACACCGAGGCGCAGGACCTGGTGCAGGAGGCGTACGCCCGCGCCTGGCGGCAGTGGGGGCGACTGACCACCCACCCCGCGCCGGAGGCGTGGCTGCGGCTGGTGATCGCCCGCCTGGCCACCGACCGGTGGCGCCGGCTGACCGGGTGGCGGACCGCGCTCAGCCGGACCGGCCCGCCGGCGCCGGTGCCGCCGCCCGGTGAGGACACCGTGCTGCTGGTCGCCGCGCTGCGTCAACTACCGGCCAACCACCGGCAGGCACTTGCCCTGCACTACCTGTTCGACATGTCCGTGGAGGACATCGCCCGCGAGACCGGCACGGCGACCGGCACGGTCAAGTCCTGGCTCTCCCGGGGCCGGGCGCGACTCGCGGAACTCCTGCCCGACCTCAGGACCGAGCGACTGGAGGCCACCGATGTCGCGTGATCTGCCCGATCTGTACCGCTCGCTCGCCGCCGACGCCGACGAGGGCGGCCTGGCGGTGCCCGAGACGATCCGCCGGTACGCCGACCGCCGGGCCCGGGTCCGTGCGGCCGGTGGCGCGCTCGTCGTGGCCCTGCTGGTCGGTGGCGTGGCCGCCGGCATCCAGCTCGGCCTGCCCGGTGGGCGCACCTCGACGCTGCCGGCCACCACACCGACCCCGGCGGTGACGCCCACGCCGTCCACGCCCCCGCCGCCCACGGCCACGCCCACGCCGTCCCGGTCCGTTCCCTCCGGCACGCCGTCCGCCCCGGCGACCACGGCGTCGACCCGGCCGCCGCGGACGCCGACGTCGATCCCGGACCGGGCATTCTTCGTCCCACCGGCCGCCTACCTCAAGGGCGAACCGACCTTCACCGACGGTGAGCACCTGCCGGACCCGTGTGGCGAGCAGCCCGACGACCAGATCGTCCAGCGCCGGTCCCGGGTGATCATGTATCACCTCAAGCCGAACCAGCCGGACGAGTACGTGCCGGACGGCAGCTACACCCACTCCGTCACGATCCACCGCCCCGGCACCGCGGACGACTGGATGGACGACCTGCGCCAGTTGGTGCGGGACTGCCCCCGGCAGGACATGGGGCAGGGCGTGGTGTCCCGCCAGCGTCTCCTGGACGGCGGCGCGTACGGCGAGGAGACGGTGCTGTTCGAGATGCGGACGCCCGCCCGCACCGACTCGGGTGAGCCGGCCGCCGGGGAGACGGTGCGGCTGGTCCGCGCGGTCCGGGTCGGTGACGTGGTGACCGTGCTGTGGGAGCGCGGTTGGGAGAGCACCAGCACCGTCCGGAGCCAGTTCGACGACTACAGCCGGCGGGCGGAACGCGCCGTCGAGGCGTGGCTGGACTGATCGACCGCCCCGGGCGGGCCCCTGACCAGGGGGTTCCGCCCGGTCCGGGCGTCGTTTTGCGGTGAGCGCCCCGGGTGGGCTAGGGTTGTCCTACCGACGCGGGGTGGAGCAGCTCGGTAGCTCGCTGGGCTCATAACCCAGAGGTCGCAGGTTCAAATCCTGTCCCCGCTACCACGACGAAAGACCCCCGAGGACATCCTCGGGGGTCTTTTCGCGGTGCCGGTCCGGTGGCACACCCCGTCGGGCGCGGCCGCTTCGCGACTCGGTGCGGCGGGACGCGGGAGCGGCATCGGTGCAGGTGGCGGCATCGGCGGGCGCGCGATGAGGGGCCGGCGATCATGGCCGTACGCGATGCGCTAAGCTTGTGGAGCCGACGCGGGGTGGAGCAGCTCGGTAGCTCGCTGGGCTCATAACCCAGAGGTCGCAGGTTCAAATCCTGTCCCCGCTACTGACCCGAAGGCCCCGAGGATTCCTCGGGGCCTTCGTCGTGGTCGACCCGACGCCGCGGTTCGGAACGAGGGCCGACGTGCCAACCGACGTGCCTGACTTGCGCTTCTCAGCGAGGATGGGCGCATGTCATCTTTCGGGAAGTGGTGGGGCCGCCTGAGCGCGGTCCTCGGTGCGGTCGTGCTGTCGGTGTTCGTGCCCGTGGCGGCGTGGGCGTCGACCGGTGCCGGTGAGATCGTCGTGGAGGCCGCGCGGCGACGCTCGCGGGGCGGCGGCTTCGGTTTCCTCGGCCTGCTGTGCTGCCTGGTCGTGGTCGGGGTGATCGTCTTCGTCATCCTGCGGATGATGCGCAACCGTCGCGGCGGCCCGCCCCGCTGAGCCGGCCCCGGCCGGGGCGGTCCCCCGCCCACGCGGGCAGGGACCGCCGGCCGGGACGGGACCCGACGGGCGGCATCAGGCGGTCAGCGCGGCCTCGGCCCGGCCGAGGAAACGGTCCACCGCCGCCCGCGTGCCCACGTCGCCGGAGCGGACGCTCTCGGCGGCGGCGAGGAGCAGGTTGCGCACCTCGGAGTGGCCCCTGGGTGGCGGGGCGGGAGCCGGACCGAGCTGGTTCGCCAGGGCGTTCCCGAGGACCGCGGCGCGTTGCTGCGCCGGGTCGCCGATGCTGCCCTCGGTGTAGCGGCGGACCGCGAGGCTGGGGTTGACGCCCCGCTCGTGGCCGAGGATCACGCCGGCCTCGCCGTTCGAGGTGAGGAAGTTGATCACGTCGACGGCGACGTCGGGGTGGCGGGTGCCCCGGAAGACGGTCCAGTACATCGAAGCACGGGCCCACTGGGCGGCCGGTGGCCCCGGCACGCCGGCCAGGTCGAGTTCGTCCTCGGTGAGGCTCTGCAGGGTCGGCAGCTGGTGCGCCCAGGCGAAGGACGCCGCGGCCGCCCCGGTGACCACCAGTTGACGGGTGGCGTCCCCGCTGTCCGCCTGCTCGATCAGGGCGGCGCTGGGGGTGGCCCGCCGCCGCCGGGCCTCCTGCCACAGGTCGAACCACTGGAGCAGTCGCTCCCGGTCGAACGCCAGGCCGCGTCCCTGGTAGAACTCCGACCCCCGGCCGCGCAGCCACAGCCACAGCGCCCGGTAGTCGCCGGAGGGATCCATCGTCCCGGCCACCCGCCCGCCGCCGGCCCGGGTCACCCGTCGCGCCCACTCGACGTACTCGGACCAGGTCATCCCGGTGGTCGGTGCGGGCAGGTCGAGCCGGCGCAGCAGGGTGCGGTTGAAGACGACCGCGGCGGCGGTCTGCCCGGCGGCGACCCCGACGGTCCGGCCGTCGACCTGGCCGTAGCGGACCAGCCCGTCGGGCAGGGTACGCAGGTCGAGCCGGTTGTCGGCGACGTGCCGGCTGAGGTCCAGGACGATGTCGCGCAGCGCGTACTCGGTGAGCACGCTGTCGTCGAGCTGGATCAAATCCGGTACGTTGCCGCCGGCGGCCTGGGTGGCGAGCCGGTCGTGGTAGCCGGCGGCACCCTGCCAGGTGACCCGGAAGGTGACCCGGGGGTTGCGCTCGGAGTACAACCGCAGCGCCTTCTCGGTGATCGCGGCCCGCCCCTCGTCGCCGTACCAGAAGACCGACAGCTCCACCGGCCCGTCCTCGGCCGGGCCGGCGGACCTGTCGCTGCACGCGGTCAGCCCGAGCAGCGGCGCGCCGAGCAACGCGGCGAGCACCCGACGGCGGCCCGGTTCCGCTCCGGGTCGGGGCAGCGGCGGTCGGGGAACGGGCACGCGGACTCCTGGCAGGCGGGGCGGGGGCAAGGTCGGACCATTCACGCAGGCGACGCCGGAAGGTGTCAACGTCCGCCCGGCCACAGCGCCGCGACCCGGCGGGCGTACGCATCGACGCCCGCCACCGCCGCAGGCCCGCCACCGGGCGCGTGGTGTACTAGGGCGCGTGGAACTTCTGCACTCGGGCAAGGTCCGGGACGTCTACGCCGACGGCGAGGACCTGATCCTGGTCGCCAGCGACCGGATCTCGATCTACGACGTGGTGCTGCCGACGCCGATCCCGGACAAGGGGAAGCTGCTCACCGCCCTGTCGCTGTGGTGGTTCGAGCAGCTCGCGGACATCGCTCCGCATCACGTGGTCTCGGCGACCGAGGTGCCCGCGGAGTTCGCCGGGCGGGCGATCCGCTGCCGGCGGCTGGACATGGTGCCGGTGGAGTGTGTGGCCCGGGGCTACCTGACCGGCGGTGGTCTCAAGGAATACCAGGCCACCGGCGCGGTCTCCGGCGTCGAGCTGCCGCGCGGCCTGGTCGAGGCGTCGATCCTGCCCGAGCCGATCTTCACCCCGTCGACCAAGGCGCCGGTGGGGGAGCACGACGAGCCGATCACCTTCGCCGACGTGGTGGACAAGGTCGGCGCGGAGACCGCCGAGCGGCTGCGCCGGGTCACCCTGGACGTCTACCGGCGGGGCGCCGAGCTGGCCGCCGACCGGGGGATCCTGATCGCCGACACCAAGATCGAGCTGGGCTGGGCGCCGGACGGGACGCTGACCATCGGCGACGAGCTGCTCACCTCCGACTCGTCCCGGTTCTGGCCGGCCGAGTCGTACCAGCCGGGGCGGGCGCAGTTCTCCTACGACAAGCAGTACGTCCGGGACTGGGCCACCGAGAGCGGCTGGGACCGGCAGGCGCCCGCGCCGGAGGTGCCGGCGGAGGTGGTCGACGCGACCCGGGCCCGCTACGTCGACGTCTACGAGAAGCTGACCGGCAACCGCTGGGGCTGACCGCTCAGTCGACCCAGTCGAGGGTGCGTCGCACGGCCTTGCGCCACTGGCGCAGCTCCCGCTCCCGCAGCTGGGGGTCCATCGCCGGTTCCCACTGCGCGTCCGAGCGCCACTGCTCCCGCAGGGTGGCCAGGTCCGGCCAGAAGCCGACCGCCAGGCCGGCGGCGTACGCGGCGCCGAGGCAGGTGGTCTCGGTGATCCGGGAGCGGACCACCGGCACGTCGAGGACGTCCGCGAGGAACTGCATGAGCAGCCCGTTGGCGGTCATCCCGCCGTCCACCCGCAGCCGGCGCAGGGCGACGTCGGAGTCGGCGTTCATCGCGTCGACCACCTCGCGGGTCTGCCACGCCGACGCCTCCAGCACCGCCCGCGCCAGATGCCCCTTGGTGATGTAGCCGGTCAGTCCGGCGATCACTCCCCGGGCGTCACTGCGCCAGTGCGGGGCGAACAGCCCGGAGAACGCCGGTACGACGTAACAGCCGCCGTTGTCGTCGACGGTCCGGGCCAGCTCCTCCACCTCGGGGGCGGTCGAGATCAGGCCGAGGTTGTCCCGCAGCCACTGGACCAGCGAGCCGGTGACCGCGATGGCGCCCTCCAGCGCGTACGCGGCGGGTTGTCCCTCGATCCGGTAGGCGACCGTGGTGAGCAGGCCGTGCCCGGACGGGACCGGGCTGGCACCGGTGTTGAGCAGCAGGAAGCTGCCGGTGCCGTAGGTGCACTTGGCCTCACCCGGCTGGAAGCAGGTCTGGCCGAACAGGGCCGCCTGCTGGTCGCCCAGCGCGCTGGCCACCGGGACCCCGGCCAGCACGCCGGTGGCCTCCCCGTAGACCTCGGCGGAGCAGCGGATCTCCGGCAGCATCGCGGCCGGCACGCCCATCGCGTCGAGCAGGTCCGGCGCCCAGTCCAGGGTGGTCAGGTCCATCAGCATGGTGCGGCTGGCGTTGGTCACGTCGGTGACGTGCCGGCCGGTCAGCTTCCAGATCAGCCAGCTGTCCATCGTGCCGAACAGCACCTCGCCCCGCGCGGCCCGCTCCCGCAGCCCGGGAACCTCGTCCAGCAGCCAGCGCAGCTTCGGGCCGGCGAAGTAGGTGGCCAGCGGCAGGCCGGTGCGTTCCCGGAAGCGCTCCTCGCCGTACGCCCGCTCCAGCTCGCGCAGCAGCGGCCCGGTCCGGGTGTCCTGCCAGACCACGGCGTTGGCCACCGGCCGGCCGGTGGCCCGGTCCCACACGAGGGTGGTCTCCCGCTGGTTGGTGATCCCGACCGCGGCCAGTCCGGCGGCGTCCGTGCCGGCGGACCGCAGCGCCTCCCGGACCACCAGCTCCACGTTGCGCCAGATCTCCTCGGCGTCGTGCTCCACCCAGCCCGGCCGGGGGAAGATCTGCCGGTGCTCCCGCTGGGCGACGGAGACGATGTCCCCGGCCCGGTCGAAGAGGATGCACCGCGAGGAGGTGGTGCCCTGGTCGATGGCGGCGACGTACTCTCCGGTCACCGCAGCACCGTAACCGACACGGCGGCGCGGTGCGACCGCCGTCACGCCGGGGGGTCACGTCGCCTACGATGTGCGAACGTGCGCGACATCGCCGTCTTCAGTGGAACCGCCCATCCCGACCTGGCCGCCGAGATCTGCGCCCACCTCGGGGTGCCGCTGCACCCCGTGCGGGTGTCCCGGTTCGCCAACGACTGCCTGGAAGTGCAGTTGCAGGCCAACTGCCGGGAGCGGGACGTCTTCCTGATCCAGCCGCTGGTCCCTCCGGTGCAGGAGAACCTGGTAGAGCTGCTGCTCATGATCGATGCCGCCCGGGGCGCGTCGGCCGCGCGGATCACGGTGGTGCTGCCGCACTACGCGTACGCCCGCTCCGACAAGAAGGACGCGCCGCGCATCTCGATCGGCGGGCGTCTGGTGGCCGACCTGCTCACCTCGGCCGGTGCCGACCGCGTGCTCGCGATGACCCTGCACTCGCCGCAGGTGCACGGCTTCTTCAGCGTCCCCGTCGACCACCTGCACGCGCTGCGCGAGCTGGCCGCCCACTTCGCCGGGTACGACCTGTCCGACACCGTGGTGGTCTCGCCCGACCTGGGCAACGCCAAGGAGGCCGCGGCGTTCGCCCGCCGGCTCGGCACCCGGTCGCGGCCGGCGCGAAGCAGCGCTTCAGCGACGACCGGGTCACGATCAGTGCGGTGATCGGCGACGTGGCCGACCGGGACGTGATCGTGCTGGACGACGAGATCGCCAAGGGCAGCACGGTGGTGGAGCTGATGGAGCACCTGCGTGACCTGAAGGTCCGCTCGATCCGGCTGGCCTGCACGCACGGCCTGTTCTCCAGCGGGGCGCTGACCCGGCTCAGCGAGCAGGAGGGGGTGCTGGAGATCGTCTGCACCAACACGGTGCCGATCCCGGTGGAGAAGCGGGTTCCGAAGCTGAAGGTGCTCTCGGTGGCGCCGGCCCTGGCCGAGGCGATGCGCCGCATCCACGACGGCGAGTCCGTCAGCGCCCTCTTCGCCTGAAGCCCGGCGGGGCGGGCGTCAGCGATCGACGGTGGCGGTGATGCGGACCAGGGTGCCGGCGTCGCCGGTGTCCACGTCCATCGTGTCGCTGAGTTCGCGGGCCAGCCAGAGACCCCAGCCACCGGCGGTCTCCGGCGCCGGGCGGCTGCGGTCGCGCAGCCGGTGCGCGCTGATGCCGTGCCCGTGGTCGGCGACCTCGCAGACCAGCCGTCCCGGCTGCCGCCAGAGCCGCAGCGAGCCCCGGCCGCCGCCGTGCCGGACCGCATTGGTGATCAACTCGTTGACCGCCAGCACGAAGTCGTCCAGTCGCTGGCCCCGCAGCCCGGAGGCGTACGCGCAGGAGGTGACCGAGTGTCGTAGTTCGGTCACCTGGGCCTGGTCGAAGGCCTGGGCGATCAGGACGGCGGATTCGATGGGCACAACCGTACGCGGTGCGTCCGGCTCTGCGTTCGTCATGGCCCCGTCCCCGGCGGTGGATACTCGGCTTATTCGCGGCTTTTCCACCGTACGTCAGGGTTTCCCGGGCCGCATCCGCCGGTTCCCGGCGCACCCACCCGGCTGTGGCATGGTGTCAGGCGTGCCGACGTCGCCCGGAGGGTTCGAGGTCCCGCTCTGGCGGGCCATCGCGGTCTACCGGATCGCCTCCCTCGCGTACGTCGTGATGCTGGCGGTGCGCGACGCCGACCGGTACGCGCACCCGTTCGCCGCCGCCGGCCTGGTCCTGCTGATGGCGACCTGGACCGTCGTCACGGTGATCGGCTACGCCCGCCCGGCTGGGCGGCGCTGGCCGCTGCTCCTGGCCGACCTCGGCGTGGTCCTCGGCATCGTGCTGGCCACCCCGTGGGTGGTCGGGCGCGCCGCCCTGGACGCCGGGGCCCCCACCCTGGCGGTGGCCTGGCTGGCGGGCCCGGTGCTGGCGTGGGCGGTCTCCGGCGGTCGCCGCCGGGGAACGGTCGCCGCCCTGGTGCTGGCCGTGGCGGACCTGGCCACCCGGGGGACGGTGACCCCGTCGGCGTTCAACGGCGCCATCCTGATGCTGCTCGCCGGGGTGGTGGTGGGGCACGTGGCCCGGCTGGCCGTGACCGCCCGGGAGCGACTGCAACGCGCGGTCGAGCTGGAGGCCGCGACCCGGGAACGCGAGCGGCTCGCCCGGGGAATCCACGACTCGGTGCTCCAGGTCCTCGCGCTGGTGCAGCGCCGCGGCGCGCACCTCGACGGCGAGGCCGGCGAGCTGGCCCGGCTCGCCGGCGAACAGGAGGCGGCGCTGCGCGCGTTGATCGGCGCCGCGCCGACCGGCCCGGCCGCCGACGCCGCCGGCGAGGTCGACCTCGGCGAGCTGCTGTCCCGGTACGCCTCCGGCGTCGTCTCGGTGTCCGCGCCGGCCGGCCCGGTGCCGCTGCCCGGCCCGGTCGCCCAGGAACTGGCCGCCGCCACCGGCGCGGCCCTGGACAACGTGGCCCGGCACGCCGGTGGCCGGGCCTGGGTGCTGGTCGAGGACGAGGGGCACACGGTGACCGTGTCGGTACGCGACGACGGACCGGGGATCCCCGAGGGCCGGCTGGCCGAGGCGGCGGCGCAGGGGCGGATGGGCGTCTCCCGGTCGATCCGGGGTCGCCTCGCCGACCTCGGCGGCACGGTACGCATCGCGTCCACCCCCGGCGCCGGCACCGAACTGGAACTCGCCGTGCCCCGGCAGGCGACCAGGGACGAGGAGGAGCCATGGCGCGGGTGATGGTGGTCGACGACCACCCGATGTGGCGGGAGGGGGTGGCCCGGGACCTCACCGAGGCCGGTCATCTGGTGGTGGCCACCAGCGGTGAGGGACGCCAGGCGGTACGCGTCGCGCCCGCCGCCCGGCCGGACGTGGTGGTGCTGGACCTGCAACTGCCGGACGTGTCCGGCGTGACGGTGATCCACGGGCTGCGCGCCGCGTTGCCGCAGGTCCGGGTGCTGATGCTGTCGGCCAGCGGTGAGCAGCAGGACGTGCTGGACGCGGTGAAGGCCGGGGCGACCGGCTACCTGCTGAAGTCCGCCGCCCCGGCCGAGTTCCTGGACGCGGTACGCCGGACGGCGGCGGGGGAACCGGTCTTCACGCCGGGTCTGGCCGGTCTGGTGCTCGGCGAGTACCGCCGGCTGGCGGCCGAACCGGGCGGCCGGGTGGGCGCGCCGGGATCCGCCGGGACACCCCGGCTGACCGACCGGGAGACCGAGGTGCTGCGCCTGGTGGCGAAGGGGATGTCGTACCGGCAGATCGCCGAGCGGCTCGGGCTGTCCCACCGCACCGTGCAGAACCACGTGCAGAACACGCTGGGCAAGCTCCAGCTGCACAACCGGGTCGAGCTGACCCGGTACGCGATCGCGCAGGGCCTGGACGCCGACGGCTGAGGACGGCCGCCGGGAGGGCGACCGTCCCCGGCCGGTGTCAGACCGAGTGCGGCGGGCGGGTCTCGTGGATGGCCAGTTCCTCGGCGGTCGCGCCACCGCCGGCCGACCCGGCGTCGTACGCCACGCTGTCGGTCTCCTGGTCGGTGTGCGCGCCCTCGTCCGGTTCCACCAGCCGCCCGACCTTCGCGTCGGCGACGCTGCCGAGCTGGCCGTGGTCGTAGAGGGAGACCGGCGAGTTCGGGTCCGAGGTGGGCCCCGGGTCGATCACGTCCGCGTCGAGCTGCGCCTGGGCCGCCTGCTCGCGGCTGTCCGCCTCGGCGGCGATGTCCGGGTCGACCGGGCCGGCCAGCGGGTCGTCGGCGGGGATCTCGTACCGCTCCCGGTCCAGCTTGTAGTCGAGCGACTCGCCGTCGAGCTGCTCCTCGGCGGTGGTCCCGAAGCGGTCCACCGCGACCGGGGTCCGGTCGCCGGGCAACTGGGCCGGCTCCGGACCGTCCGCCTCGCGTCCGGTGCGGACGTCGTCGTGGGCGGTCGAGTCGTCGTCGGCGGTGTCGGGCAGGCCCTCCGCCTCGGGATCGGAAACGGGGGTCGGGAACTCGTCGTCGCGCATGTCCGATCACTACCCACTGCCCTCCCGGCGTAACCGGTACCGCCGGTGGCCATTCGGGCGCAAGCGGGACGAACAGGCTCACGACCGGTCGAATCAGCTCGCCTCGTCGGCGGTGTGCAGCACGCACCACACCACCTTGCCGTCCGGCAACGGCGTACTGCCCCAGAGCCGGGTGACGGTGTCGATGAGCAGCAGGCCCCGCCCCCCGGCCGAGTCGATCGGCGCCCGGCCGCGGAAGGCCGGCTGCCGGTCGGAGTGGTCCCGGACGGCCAGGTGCAGGCTGCTGTCCCGAGGGGCCAGCCGGACGGTCATCGGTGTCCGCGCGTGCGCCACCACGTTGTTGACCATCTCGGTGACCGCGATGCAGGCCGGCTCGGCCAGCGTGGCCACGCCCCACCGGCGGCAGCCGTCGGTGACCAGTTCCCGGGCCTGCCGCGCGGCGTCCACCTCCGGCGGCAGGTCGGCGGTCAACACCGCGGCCATCGGCGCCAGGGCCAGCGCGGCCAGTGCCCCGTCCAGGGTCGGCCAGGTCGGCAGGCCGGTGACCGTTCCGGACGGGTCGCAGACCAGCAGGTCCGCCGCCGGCCACTGGACGACCGCACCCCGCACCTCGGCGAAGACGGCGCCGGCGGCCGGCTCGGTCACCCGCAGGCCGGTGAGGTCCACCACGACCGGGCCCGGCCGGTCGGCGAGCCGGGCCAGCAGCGCGTCCCGGACCACCCCGGCACCCGGGCGGTCGAGCACCCCGGTCAGCCGGACCACGCCGGACGAGTCGTCCACCTCCACCCGGCACCGCACGTCAGCCGGCAGGACCGTCCTGTCGCGCCGGTCCGGCACTCCGAGAGCGGTCCGCCGGTCGGCGTGTTCCATCAGCGGTCCCGGGCCCGTCGGGTCATCGCCGCCATGGTGCCGACCGCGGTGCCGGCCGCGGCCAGCCCGAAGGCGGCGCCCACCCGGACGATGCGCCGGCGCCGGCCGTGCCAGCCACCGTCGGGTTCGGCCGCCGCGTCCGGGTGGAACACGTTGCCGGTGGCGTCCGCCCGGGCCGCGGGCCCGAACTGGGTGCGGTGCACGTACCAGCCGAGCACCCGCTCGGCCACCGCCGGGGCGACCCGCCACTGCAGTCCGATCAGGCGGGCGGCGCCACCGGCGTACGCCTCGCGGCGCGGCCGGCGCAGCAGCCGGACGATGGTCCGGGCCACCACCTCGGGCGGGTACACCGGAGGCGGCGGCACGAGTTCCCGGCCGGTGTGGTTGGCGGCGTGCCGGAAGAACGGGGTGTCGATGGTCGCCGGCAGCACGGTGCAGATCGACACGGCGCCGCGACCGGTGAGCCGCAACTCCTGACGGACCGTGTCGGACAGGCCCCGGATGCCGTGCTTGGTGGCGTTGTACGCCGACTGGTACGGCATCGCCACCTCGGCCAGCACCGAGGCGTTGTTGACCACCACCCCGCCGCCGGCCGCGCCGAGGTGTGGCAGGGCCGCCCGGGTGCCGTACGCGGTGCCGAGCAGGTTGACCTCCAGCACCCGGCGGAACTCCGCGACCGGGATCTCGTCGAAGAGCCCGACCGCGCTGACCGCGGCGTTGTTGACCCAGGCGTCGATGCGGCCGAACTCCGCCACCGCCCGGTCGGCCAGCCGCTCCACGGCGGTCGGGTCGGTCACGTCGGTGGGGACCACCAGCGCGCGCCCACCCAGTTCCCGGCACCGCTGGGCCACCTCGTGCAGGGCCGGTTCGCTGCGCGCGGCGAGCACCACCGCGGTGCCCCGGCGGGCGAGCGCGTACGCGGTGGCGGTGCCGATCCCGCTGGAGGCACCGGTGACGACCACGACGGCGTCGGTGAGACTGCGGGTCAGAGGCATTCTTCGCCGGTACCCCCGTCGGCGGGGGTCATGCGGACCCGGTGGTGGTGATTGGTCACCGGCGTGTCCGGGTGCCCGATCGGTGCTTGTCGCACCGCAACTTTGTGCGGCACCCGTCAGCCTCTTTCCGATCTGCCAGGTTTCGGCTCCCCGGCCCCAGGTTAATGGGACGCTCTGACCGGGAGGACCACCGCTGAGAAGATCGCTTGGAGGTGACCCATGCGCGTCGGCCTCGTCTGCGCGCACGCCGATTCGACCAGGCGCGTCGACGGATCTGCCGTCGGTACGCACCAGCACATCGCCAAGGTCGCCGCCGAACTGGCCGCGCGCGGCCACGACGTCCGGGTGTACGAACGCCGGGACGACCCCGACCTGCCGGAGACCGTCACGGTCGACGGCTACCGGGTGGAACGCGCCCCGGTCGGGCCGGCCACCCCGGTCGGCACCCGCGAGCTGGTGCCGTACGTCGCCGAGTACGGGCGCTGGTTGCTCGACCGCTGGTCGGGCGACTGGGCGCCGGAGGTCGTGCACGGGCACTACTGGATCGGCGGGCTGGCCGCCGCGCACGCGGTCCGCGCCACGGACATCCCGGTGGTGCAGACGTTCCACTCCCTCGGCGTCGAACAGCTGCGCCACCTCGGCGGACGCTACGACGGGCCGGGCGAGCGCATCCCGCTGGAGCGGGCGTTGACCCGGGCGGTGGACATCGCGGTCGCGCAGAGCAACGACGAGGTCGACGAGCTGACCCGGATGGGGCTGCAACGCGCGTCGGTGGCGATGGTCCCACCCGGCGTCGACACCGCCCGGTTCCATCCCGACGGGGAGGCGGCCCCGCGTGACCGGCGGCCCCGCATCCTGTCCGTCGGCGGTCTCACCCCCGGCCACGGCGCGGAGGACCTGATCCGGGCCATGCGCCTGGTCGGGGACGCCGAACTAGTCATCGCCGGTGGTCCGCCGGCCGAGCAGCTCGCCGACCACGCGGAGGCGCGTCACCTGCGAGCGGTCGCCGAACGCAACGGGGTGGCCGAGCAGGTGAAGCTGGTCGGCGCGGTCCCGCACGAGCAGATGGCCACCTGGTACCGCTCGGCCGACGTGGTCGCCTGCACCCCGCACTACTCCACCGCCGGCCGGGTGTCGCTGGAGGCGATGGCGTGCGGCGTGCCGGTCGTCGGGTACGCGATGGGCGGCATCGCCGACGCGGTGGTGGACGAGGTGACCGGGCGGCTGGTACCACCGGGTGACGTCCGTTCGCTCGGCGTGACGCTGCGCCGGCTCCTCGCCGACAACGCCAGCCGGTTCGCGTACGGGCACGCGGCGGTGGACCGGGTGCGGTGCAGCTACACGTGGGAACGGACGGCGGGTGCCCTGGAGCGGCTCTACGAGCGGGTGATCGGGCGCCGCCACCCGATCGAGGCCACCGCGCCGGTGACCGTGCCGGAGACCGACACGGTGCCGGAGACGGTCACCACCACCCCGGTCGAGGCCGCCTGAGCGGGATCGATCCGATCGGAGAAAGGGCCGGGCCGCGCCACGTGGCCCGGCCTTTCCCGCCCCGCCGCCCGGCCGCGTCGGGACCGGGCCGACCGGGGCCGGGATCAGCCCGGCCGGACCGGCGAGCCGACGCCCACCATCGGGCGGTCCAGTTCCGGCGCGACCTT
Source organism: Micromonospora endolithica (assembly GCF_003626595.1). Taxonomy (GTDB): domain Bacteria; phylum Actinomycetota; class Actinomycetes; order Mycobacteriales; family Micromonosporaceae; genus Micromonospora; species Micromonospora endolithica. The sequence continues at coordinate 72,482 of NZ_RBAK01000015.1, forward strand.
GTGGTGGTGCTGTGGCTCGGCGTACCGGGTCAGGCCGATGACGGCGGCCAGGGTGACCAGGAAGCCGGCCGCCGCCAGCCACTCCCGGCCCGGCCAGATCTTGTCGTCGAGCAGGAGCAGGCCGACGATCGCGGCGGGCACCGCGCCGGCGGCGTCCATCGCGGCCACCGCCGCCGTGGTCGACCCCCGCTGCATGGCCAGGCCGAGCAGCAACTGGCCGACCAGCGAGTGGGCGATCAGCAGATAGAGCAACGGATCACGGGCGAACGCCTCCACCGACGGCGCCGACGCCAGCGGGCGGGCGGCCACGGCCGCCGCGGAGAACGCCATGCCCGCCAGCGAGCCGAGTGCCACCGAGCCGGGCGAGCCGTGCAGGCGTACGGCGAAGAATCCCAGGACACCGATCACGGCGAGCGCCGCCCCCAGCGCCACCAGTCCCGCCGTACCGAGCTGTTTGGACGGTGCCGGCCGGGCGGACAGCACCAGGGCGCTGATCCCGGCGAACAGCAGCACCAGCAGCGCCACCTCGGCGGCCGGCAGTCGCCACTTCAGCACCACCACGCCGAGCACGGCGGTGACCCCCAGGCCGGCGGCGACGCTGGCCTGCACGAGGAACAGCGGCAGGTCCCGACGGGCCAGGAACGCCAGCACGAAACCGGCCACCTGGCAGCCCAGCCCGATCAGATAGGTGCGGTGCCCGGCCAGCCGCAGCAGCAGTGCCGGGTCGAACGTGTGGTGCACCGTCGTCCGGGCGGCGGCGACCGACTGGAGCAGGTTGGCGACGCCGTACGCGACGATCATCGCCGCGAGGAAGCACCAGCCGGAGGAGACCACCTGGCGAGGATAGAGGCTGTCGACGGTCAGCGCGCGGTTGCCCGACCCAGCCGGCCGAGGATGTCGGCGTGCAGCGGACCGTTCGTGGCGACGGCGCTGATGTCGCCGGAAACGGGGTCACCAGGGGCGGGAGCACCGTCGAGGGTGGTGAACGTGCCACCCGCCTCGGTGACGATGGGCACCAGCGCGGCCACGTCCCACAGCGACAGCTCCGGCTCCACCATGACGTCCAGTGCGCCCTCGGCCAGCAGCATGTAACCGTAGAAGTCGCCGTACGCCCGGCTGCGCCAGGTGTCCCGCATCACCTGGAGCATCGCGTCCAGCCGGCCGGCCTGCTCCCAGCCCTCCAGGGACGAGTAGCAGAAGCTCGCGTCGGCCAGGTCGCGTACGCCGGAGACCCGGATCGGGGTGCCGTGCCCGGCGTCCGGGCCCGCGTACGCCCCCGCGCCGCGCGCCGCCCACCAGCGGCGGCCCAGCGCCGGCGCGGACACCAGTCCGGCGACCGGCCGGTCGCCCTCCAGCAACGCGATCAGGGTGGCCCAGACCGGCACGCCACGGACGAAGTTCTTGGTCCCGTCGATCGGGTCGACCACCCACCGCCGGCCGTCCGGACCGGTCGCCGGCTGCTCGCCGTACTCCTCGCCGAGCAGCCCGTCACCCGGCCGGTGGGTCGCCAGCAGCGCACGGATCTCCCGCTCCACCGCGGTGTCCGCGTCGGAGACCGGGGTGAGGTCCGGCTTGGCCTCGACGCGCAGGTCGAGAGCCCGGAACCGGGCCGTCGAGATGGCGTCCGCGGCGTCCGCGAGCAGGTGGGCGAGGGTGAGGTCGTCGGCGTACCCGGTCATGGTCCCGACGGTAGTCGCGGCCGGGTCAGCTACCGGCGAGCGGGTCGCCCGGATTCCGTTGCTCGGGCTCCGCGCGGCCGTCGCCCTCGCCGGCCCGGGAGGCCAGCAGCCGACGGTACGAGGCCAGCCGGCGCGCGTCGGCCTTGCCGGCGGCCACCCAGGCGTCCAACCCGCAGTCCGCCTCGTCGGCGGTGTGCGGGCAGTTCGCCGGGCAGTCCACCGTGCCCTCGACCAGGTCCGGGAAACCGTGCAGCAGGCTGTCGGCGGAGACGTGGGCCAGCCCGAAGCTGCGCACCCCGGGTGTGTCGACGATCCACCCCGGCACCTCGTCGCGGCCCCGCACGGCCGGCAGTGGCAGCGCCACCGCGCTGGTGGAGGTGTGCCGGCCGCGGCCGATCGCGCTGACCGTGCCGACCGCCCGCGCCGCGTCCGGCACCAGGCGGTTGACCAGCGTCGACTTGCCCACCCCGGAGTGCCCGACCATGACCGACACCCGGCCTTCGAGCAGGTCGCGCAGGGCCGCCAGGTCCGAGTCCGGGCGGATCAGCACGTACGGCAGCTCCAGCTCGGCGTAGTAGTCGAGCACCGCCTCCGGGCCGGCCAGGTCGGCCTTGGTCAGGCACAGCAGCGGCTCGATGCCGGCGTCGTACGCGGCCACCAGGCACCGGTCGACGAACCCGGCCCGGGGCGGCGGGTCGGCCAGCGCGCTGACGATCACGAGCTGGTCGGCGTTGGCCACCACCACCCGCTCCAACCGACCCTCGGCGGTGGTCTCGTCGTCGTCGGCGGTCCGCCGCAGCACCGACCTGCGCTCGGCGATCCGGACGATCCGGGCCAGCGCCCCGTCCGCGCCGGAGACGTCGCCGACCAGGCCCACCCGGTCACCCACCACCACCGACTTGCGGCCCAGCTCGCGGGCCCGCATCGCGGTCACCAGGGGTGCGTCGGGGCCGGCCTCGACCAGTACGCACGTGTAACGCCCCCGGTCCACGGCGATAACGAAACCGTCCACCGCGTCGGAGTGCCGGGGCCGGGTCCGGGTACGGGGGCGCGACGACTTGCCCGGTCGTACCCGGACATCGTCCTCGTCGTACTCGCGTCGCCTGGTCGCCAGGACCCGCCCCCCGTCGCGTCAGCTCTCGCCGGTCGCCGTCAACTCTTGCCGGTCACCATCGCCGACCATAGTGCCGGGAACTCCGGCATGGTCTTCGAGGTGCAGGACACGTCGTCCAGCTCGATGCCCGGCACGGCCAGGCCGGCCACCGCGGCGGCGTGCGCCATCCGGTGGTCGTGGTAGGTGCCGAACATCCCGCCGCGCAGCGGCCGGGGCCGGACCGCCAGCCCGTCCGGCAGCTCGGTGATGTCCGCGCCGAGGGCGGTGAACTCCCGGTACAGCGCGCCCAGGCGGTCGGTCTCGTGCCCGCGGATGTGACCGACGCCGGTGAACACCGACGGCGAGTCGGCGAGCAGGGCGAGCGCCGTCAGCGCCGGTGTCAGCTCGCTGACGTCGGACAGGTCGGCGGTCAGGCCGTGCACGGTGCCGGTGCCCCGCACGGTCAGCCCGGCCGTCGAGAGGGTCACCGCGCCGCCCATCCGGGTCAACAGCGAGCGGAGCTGGTCGACCGGCTGCATGCTGCCGCGCGGCCAACCCCCCACGGTCACCTCGCCGCCGGTGACCAGGGCGGCGGCGAAGAACGGCACCGCGCCGGACAGGTCCGGCTCGATCTCCCAGCCCCGTCCGGTCACCGGACCCGGCTCGACCGCCCACACGTCGGGCGTGGAGTCGTCGACGGCCGCCCCGGCGGCCCGGAGCATCTGCACGGTCATCCGCAGGTGCGGCGCGGACGGCACCGGCGCGCCGACGTGCCGGACCACGACACCCCGGTCGAACCGGGGCGCGGCCAGCAGCAGACCGGAGACGAGCTGACTGGAGGCGGACGCGTCGATCACCACCTCACCGCCGGTCACCCGGCCGGCGCCGAGCACGGCCAGCGGCAGGCTGTCCGGGCCGGGCACGTCCACCCGTACGCCCAGCGACCGCAGCGCCCCGATCAGCGGGCCCAGCGGCCGGACGCGGGCCTGCGGGTCGCCGTCGAAGGTGATCCGCCCGTCGGCGAGACCGGCCACCGGCGGCACGAACCGCATGATCGTGCCGGCCAGGCCGACGTCGACGTGCGCCGGACCGACCAGCGGGTGCGGTCGGACCAGCCACCGCTCGTCGTCGCTGGTCGACATGTGCGCGCCCAGCGCCCGCAGGCCGGCGGCCATCAGCTCGGTGTCCCGGGCGCGCAGCGGCCCGGCCAGTGTCGACGGGCCGCTGGCCAGTGCGCTGAGCACCAGGGCCCGCGCGGTCAGCGACTTCGAGCCGGGCAGGCGCAACACGGCCCTGACCGGATCGGATGCGGTCGGAGCGGTCCACGGCTGCGGCGGCCGGGTCGCCGTCAGGTTCCCCACGGTGACATTCTGCCGTGCCCACCGACCGGTGGCGCCAACCGCCGTCCCGACTCCCGGTGAGCGGGACAGCCGAACCCACTCCGGCGCGTTAGGTTGTGCACCATGTGCGGGAGGTACGCGACGACCCGGAGCGCCGGCGACCTGAGCGCGCTCTTCGAGTCCTTCGACGACACCGGAGGCCGGCTCGCCGCCGACCACAACGTCGCGCCGACCGACCCCGTCCCGCTGGTCCGGATCTCCGCCGAGGGGCACCGCGCGCTCTGCCTCGGGCGCTGGGGCCTGCTGCCGCCGTGGTCCCGGTCGGCCGCCGGCGCCGCCCGCATGATCAACGCCCGCGCCGAGACGGTCGCCACCAGCCGGGCGTACGCGCCGTCCTTCGCCCGCCGGCGCTGTCTGGTCCCGGCCGACGGCTGGTACGAGTGGGTCCGCTCGACCGGTGGCGGCAAGCAGGCCTACTACCTGACCCCGCGGGACGGCTCGGTGCTCGCCTTCGCCGGCATCTGGTCGGTCTGGGAGGGCCCGGCCGGCCCGGTGACCACGGTCAGCGTGCTTACCACGGCCGCCCTCGGCGAGTTGGCCGAGGTGCACGACCGGATGCCGCTGCTGCTCCCGGCCGGGCGCTGGGCCGGGTGGCTGGCGCCGAACGACCGCCCGGAGACACTGCTCGACCCGCCGCCGCCCGACTGGCTCGCCGGTCTGGAGATCCGGCCGGTGGGCCCCGCTGTCGGCGATGTCCGCAACGACGGGCCGCACCTCACCGCGCGGGTGCCGGTGCCCCGTCCCGCCGTGGCCGAGGAGGTGCCGCTCTTCTGACCGCCGTCACATAGTCGAGTGTGATTTGCCAGAGTTGCGGGTGAAACGTCACTCGCACTTTCCGCCGTATTCCCCGCAGAGCCTTGTCTCCGTGCGCCCAAATGCGATAGAACACAGCGCCGGCAGTGGGCCCGTTCGCACGGGGCGAACGACGTCCACCGATCTTGCCGGTCCCACGGGGGAGGTGGGTGGATGACACGGGCACGCATGCCCCGCCCGCACGAGGTTGCCGCCGCACGACGCGATCCGCGACTACTGCGGGCCCTGCGCGAGCGCCGACACGACGATGCGTGGCGGACCAGAGGAACCTGTCAGAGTGTCGACCCGGAAACGTTCTTTCCGGCGCCGAACGAACCGGCCGACGCGGCCATCGCGCTCTGTCGAAGCTGCGACGTGCAGGGCTCCTGCCTCGCCTGGGCGCTGGAGGTCGGCGACTGCCACGGCGTCTGGGGTGGCACGACCCCGCGCGAGAGACGGGCGATGCTCGTCGCCTGGCGCAGTGAGGTGCAGCCCGATCCGGACGCCGTCGACGAGGCGGGTCCACCGGTCCGCGACCGCCTGCTCACCCTGGTGCCACTCGGCCGCTGACGCCCGTCCCGGGTGCGCCGCGTCGGTTCCGCGAGTCGATCGGGGCGGGGTCGGGTGGTACCGGCCGGGCCGTCCGGGTTCGGGCCGCACAATGGGCGGGTGTCGAGCGACGACGGGGCCCCCGGCCGGGACGGCCCGAAGGACGGGGCCCCCGGCCGGGACGGCCCGGACGACGAGATCCCGACCCCGCGCGGCCCCGCCCGCGTCGACACCGACGTTCCGGCCGGTGCGCCGGCCGCCCTGCTGGTGCTGGGTCACGGCGCCGGTGGTGCCGTCGACGCTCCGGACCTGCTGGCACTCCGGGACGCCGCCGTCGCCGCCGGGCTGGTGGTGGTCCGGGTGACCCAGCCGTACCGGGTGGCCGGCCGGCGCGCTCCCGCCCCGGCGGGACACCTCGACGAGGCGTGGACGGCGGTGCTCGGCGTTCTCCGCGGGCGGCATCCGGACGTACCCCTGGTGGTGGGCGGGCGGTCCAGCGGCGCGCGGGTGGCCTGCCGCACGGCGACCGCCGTGGGGGCCGCCGGAGTGGTGGCGCTCGCGTTCCCGCTGCACCCGCCCGGGCGTCCGGAGCGGTCGCGGGCCGGGGAACTGGCGTCCGGAGTGCCCACGCTGGTGGTCAACGGCGACCGGGACCCGTTCGGGGTGCCGGCGGGCGGTCCGCACGTGCGGGTGGCGATCCGGCCCGGCGAGCGGCACGACCTGCGGGGGGATCCGGCCGGTACGGCGGCGGTGGTGCGGGACTGGCTGCGTGGCCAGGGCTGGACCCAGCGCTGACCACCGGCCCGATCCGCCGGGGGACGCCGGATCCGGCCGGAACGGCCGGTGCGCACGGCTGCCGGGCGACCACCGGGCGGGACGGGCCGGCCGTGTCCGGGGGCGGCGCAGGGTCGTTGCATCGGATGGTGCCGTCCGTCCGGTTCGGGCGGCGGTACCGGTCCTCCCAGGCCCTTCCTGGTCCCAGCGTCGGTCTCCGCCGAGGTCGACCCGGGGCCAGGATGGGGACCGGGAGGTCGCTGGGGCTTGAGTCGTCTCATCGCCGTTACGGCAACGGCGCGGAATGTCCCGCCCGTCCGATCGCGTTACAACCCCCGGACGACATTTCTGGCGAGGGGGGAGACCGGTGCCGACCGAGACGCACGCCCGGGAACGGGACGAACGGGGAGCACGGCAGCTGCGGCAACTGCTCGACGGTCCGGACTGGCCCGCGGTGGTGCCGCCGGTCGGCGTGACGGTCGGGGCGGGCGCGGCCGTGGTGAGCACGGGCACACCCGGCGGAAGTGAATCTGCGGCCAGGTCGGTACGCGTATCCTCGGCGGGAAAGCATCCGACGCGAGGGGATGTGCGGTTGACCACGGAGAAGACGGACGAGCGCAGGGCCCGCTTCGAGCGGGACGCGATGCCCTTCGTCGACCAGCTCTACGCTGCCGGGCTGCGGATGACGCGCAACCCGGCGGATGCCGAGGACCTGGTCCAGGAGACCTACCTGAAGGCGTACGCGGCCTTCCACCAGTTCGAGCAGGGCACGAACCTGAAGGCCTGGCTGTACCGGATCCTGACCAACACCTACATCAACTCCTACCGCAAGCGGCAGCGCCAGCCCATCCAGGCGCCCACCGACGAGATCACCGACTGGCAGCTCGCCGAGGCGGAGTCGCACACCTCCAGTGGTCTGCGCTCGGCCGAGACCGAGGCGCTGGACCGGCTGCCGGACAGCGACGTGAAGGACGCCCTCCAGCAGTTGCCGGAGGAGTTCCGCCTCGCCGTCTACCTCACCGATGTCGAGGGCTTCTCCTACAAGGAGGTCGCCGACATCATGGGCACGCCGATCGGCACGGTGATGTCGCGCCTGCACCGGGGCCGTCGTAATCTGCGCAAGCTGCTCGAGGGCTACGCCTCCGAGCGCGGCTTCTCCGGTGCGTCGTCGCCGAAGGGCTCGACCGCCGCTGCCGGCCGGGAGGTGTGACGTGAGCTGTGGGAACCCGCACGAGACGGACTGCCGTGAGGTGCTCGCGGAGGTCTACCTCTACCTGGACCTGGAGTGCGCCGAGGAACGGCGCTCGCTGATCCGGCACCACCTCGACGAGTGTGGCCCGTGTCTGCGTGAGTACGGCATCGAGCAGGAGGTCAAGGCGCTGGTCGCCCGGTGCTGCGGCAACGAGACGGCACCCGACCAGTTGCGCGAGCGGCTCCGGGTGCGGCTGACCGAGCTGGTGGTGTTCGAGAGCACCGAGTCCCGCGAACTGGCCGACTGAGCGGGAGACCGGACACACGGGTGGCCCGGGTCGATCTTCGACCCGGGCCACCGTCGTGTCCTCGTCCGGCCGGCCCACGGCCGGCGCGGCGACTCAGGAGTTGGGGCGCTTGCCGTGGTTGGCGGCGCTCTTCTTCCGGGCCTTCTTCTTGCGGGCCTTCTTCGCCATGGTGACCTCCTCGTGATGGTCGGATCCGCTGCACACGGTCCCGGCGCCGGGGACGGCGGTCCTCCGGGCGCCCGGGTCCGACCCGATGATGCTAGTGCCGCCGGCACCGGACGTCGTGCGCCGGGGCGGCCCGGAGGTACGCCGCACCGGGCGACACGCCGTACGGCGGGTGGCCCGCGGGCGTCGGGTGCACGATGATCGTCCTCCGGTGCCCGCTCCACGCCCACGTGGGCCGGTCGCATGATTGGATACGTCGGCAGGCAGTCGCGAGAGGGAGGGCCGGGAGATGGCCGAGGAGATCCGCGCCGAGATGGTGGCGAACGTCTGGAAGGTCGTCGCGTCGGCCGGGGACACCGTGTCCGAGGGGGACACGCTGGTGATCCTGGAGTCGATGAAGATGGAGATCCCGGTCGTCGCCGAGTCCGACGGTGTCGTCAAGCAGCTCGCGGTCAACGAGGGCGACGTCGTGCAGGACGGTGACCTGATCGCGGTGATCGATTGACCGGCCCCCGCTCCGGGCCCGCCGGCACCTCCCGGCCCACCGGGCTGGTGGTCCGGCCGGCCGGACCGGCCGACTTCCCGGCGGTGGCCCGGCTGACGGTGGCCGCGTACGAGGCCGACGGGCAGCTCAAGGGCGAGAACGGGTACGCGGTCACGCTGGCCGACGTGGCCACCCGGGCGGCGCACGGCGAGGTGCTGGTGGCGGTGGACGCCGACCACGGTCAGGTGCTCGGCTCGGTGACGTTCGTGCTGCCCGGCACCCGGTACGCCGAGATGTCCGGGCCGGGTGAGGCCGAGTTCCGGATGCTCGCCGTCGACCCGGCCGCGCAGGGGCGTGGCGTCGGTGCCGCCCTCGTCGACGCGTGCCTCGCCCGCGCCGCCGGGCTGGGCTGCGCGGCGGTGGTGATCTGCGTCCGTGACGGGTTCGCGGTGCCCGCCCGGCGGTTGTACGAGCGGCGCGGTTTCGTCCGCGTACCCGCCAAGGACTGGTCCCCGCTGCCCGGCGTGGACCTGCTCGGGCTGCGGCTGGACCTCGGCGCGGCCGGGCCGGCCTGAGCGGCCTCCGGCCGGGCGCTCAGGCCGTGGCGTCCCCGGCCGGTGCCCGGCCGATGGCGGCGAGCAGTTCGTCGGCCACCTCCAGGGCGAGCCGCCGGCGCTCCGCGTCGGTGATGCCGGGCGCTCGGACGGCGAACCAGCTGCTGTGCACGGCGAACAGCGCCAGTGCGGCCCGCAGTTGCGCGGCGGGGGAGTCGTCGCCCTGGGCGAGCACGGCGGCGAGCTGGAGCATCCGGTCGCGGATGTCCCGGCCGGCGGCGAGGCTCTTGAGCACCGTCTGGTTCTGCTCGAAGAAGCGCATCACCGAGGGCTGCGCGCCGGTGAACATGGTGTCCGCGTACCGGGCGAGTACCGCGCGGCGGGTGTCCAGGCCGGCCGGCTGCGTACGGGCCCAGGCGATGAGCGCGTCCATCCGGTCCAGCCGGTCCTCGACGAGGCTGGTGACGATCTCGTCCTTGCTCTTGAAGTGGTAGTAGAGCGCGGCCTTCGTCACGTTCAACCGCTCGGCGATCTCGCGTAGCGAGGTCGCCTCGTACCCCTGTTCGGTGAAGAGTTCCAACGCGACGGCCTGGATGCGCTCGCGCGTGCCGCCTGTGCTCTCTCTCACCACGCCCACCCCATCCGCTTGACCTGTCTGCGGTGTCCAACTTACCGTGCGGCTAGTAAGGTCACTAGCCGGGCGGCAAGTAAGTACGACAACTCTCGCGGGGAGCATACCGATGACACAGGCACCACCGACCGTGCCCAAACCCAACGTCCGGCTGGTGCTGTTCGGACTGATGATCGCCATGATGCTGGCGATGCTCGACAACATGATCGTCAGCACGGCGCTCCCCCGGATCGTGGGCGAGTTCGGCGGGCTGGACCACTTCACCTGGGTGGTGACCGCGTACGTGCTCGGCACCACGGTCTCCACCCCGATCTGGGGCAAGCTCGGCGACCTCTACGGGCGCAAGTCGGTCTTCCTGACCTCGGTGGTCGTCTTCCTCATCGGCTCGGCGCTCTGCGGCATGGCCGGCTCCGCCCTGCTCGGTGGCCCGAACGACGGCATGGTCGAGCTGATCGCCTTCCGGGCGGTCCAGGGACTCGGCGCCGGCGGCCTGATGGTCGGCGTGATGGCCATCATCGGTGACCTGGTGCCGCCCCGGGAACGGGGCCGCTACCAGGGCATGATCGCCGGCATCATGGCGATCGCCATGGTGGCCGGCCCGCTGGTCGGCGGCTTCATCACCGACAACCTCTCCTGGCGCTGGGCGTTCTACGTCAACCTGCCGCTCGGCGGGGTGGCCCTGGTCCTGCTGATCGCGACCCTCCACCTGCCCCGGCGCCGCACCGAACACCGGATCGACTGGCTGGGCGCGGCCCTGCTGTCGATCGGGATCACCGCGGTCGTGCTGATCACCACCTGGGGCGGGAGCTCCTACGACTGGATCTCCGCACAGATCCTCGGCCTCGCCGTGCTCGCCGTGCTCTCCCTGGTGGCGTTCGCCCTGGTGGAGCGCCGGGTGCCCGAGCCGATCCTGCCGCTGGGCCTGTTCGCCAACCGCAACTTCGCGCTGATCTCGGTGATCGGCTTCCTGCTCGGCTTCGCCATGTTCGGCGCGATGAACTTCCTCCCGCTCTACCAGCAGACCGTGCAGGGGGCCTCGGCCACCAACTCCGGCCTGCTGCTGCTCCCGCTGATGTTCGGCATGCTCGTGGTGTCCCTCGTCGTCGGCCGGGCGATCACCAGGACCGGGCGCTACCGCGCGTTTCCGATCATCGGTGGTGCGGTCATGGCCGCCGGCATGGCGTTGCTGAGCCGGCTGGACGTGCACACCGGCAAGCTGGAGTCCTCGCTCTACATGATCGTGCTCGGCGTCGGCATGGGCTTCCTGATGCAGACCACCATGCTCATCGCGCAGAACAGCGTGGAGCAGCGCGACCTCGGCGCGGCCAGCGGTGCCGCCACCTTCTTCCGGTCGATCGGCGGTTCGTTCGGCATCTCGCTGTTCGGCGCGATCTTCGCCAACCGGCTGGCCGACTCCCCGGCCGGCGCCGCGTTCGGCGGGGGCGGCGGTGAGGCGGGCTCCGCGATGGACCTGGAGCGGCTCCAGCAGCTTCCCGGGCAGGCCCGGGAACTGGTCCTCGGTGGTCTGGCCGACGCGATCTCGCACGTGTTCGTCTGGGCGGTGGTCTTCACCGTCGCGCTGCCGGTGCTGGCCTGGTTCATCCGGGAGATCCCGCTGCGTACCGCCAACGAACCCCCCGCGCAGACCCCGGAGGAGCAGGCGGAGACCGCGCTCGCCAAGGCACCGACCCCCTGACCGGTCGCACCACCCACGCGCCGCGCCGCCCCCGCCGGGGGAGGCGCGGCGCGGGCGTTCAGCGACGGCGCAGAAAGCGGAGCAGCCGGCGGACGAGGGCGCGCGGGCCGCGTCCGGCCGGGTCACCCGGGCGTACGCCGGCCAGCCCGGCGGCCAGGGCCCGGCTCTCGGCGGCCAGGTCGGGGGTGGCCAGCGCCAGGTGGGCCACCGAGACCGCGATCGGTACCGGGCGGCGACGGCCCACCTCGGCCACGTCGGCCAGTCGCTCGGCCATCACACCGGCCACATCGGGGCGTACGGCGGGGTGCACCCAGGCGGCCGTGACCAGGGCGAACAGGGCCGCCTCGGTGATCCAGTCCTCGATGCCCCAGACCAGGTCGAGCAGCACCCGGCGGCGGGTCGAGGTGGCCCACGGTTCGTCGGTGCGGTGGTGCAGCAGACCGAGGCAGGCCCAGACCTGCACGCTGCGTACCCAGAGCACCGGATCCTGTCCGCCGAGCACCCGGCCCAGCGCGGTGGGCGGCGCGTCCGGCGGGTGCACCAGCAGGCCGAGCAGGTCGGTCAGGTCCACGGTGGCGAGGCCGACCGCCGCGTCGTACGCCGCCGGCGGGTGCGGCCACGCCGGGTGGGCGAGCTGCCGCAGCCGCTCGCACGCCTGCGGCGACGGCGCCGGCACGGCCGGCTCGACGGTCGTGCCGGTCCAGCGCCAGAGTTGCCGGGTGGTCGGTCGGCGGGGTTCGCGCGGATCCGGGTCACCCACCTCGGCCATGTCCACCCGCAGGCCGGGTGCGGTGGTCACCAGGGTGCGCAGCGCGCTCGGCGGCGCCGGCTCGGCCAACCGCACCGGCCCGCCCGGGCGGTGGTGGTCGTCGGCGAGGACCTGCCGCATCACGTCGACCGCCGGCCCGCCGGCCGGCGTGACCTGGCCCAGCCACGGTCGGCCCCGGCAGCACTCGGCGAGGTCACCGTGCTCGTGGGTGTCGTCCGGGTGGTCCCGGACGAAGTCGGCGAGGGCGACCAGGTGGGCGACGTCGCCGTCGCGCTGGTGGCGCAGCCGGTGGGCGGTGTGCACCGCGCAGTCGAAGGACGGGTCCCGGGCCAGCGCCCGGTCGATCCACTCCAGTGCCTCGTCCAGGTGGCCGTCGTCGGCGAGCGTGCCGGCGATGTCGGCGTACACGGCCAGGTCGTCCGGATCGTGCGCGACGGCGCGGCGGAGGGCGGCCAGCGCCTCCCGGTTGCGGCCGCCGCTGCGGTACGCGTAGCCGAGCCAGACCTCGCCGATCTTCGACGGTGCCGCCCGTACGCCCCGGTCGGCCCAGCGGATGGCCAGCGGAACCTCGCCGAGCCGCCGGGCCAGCGCGGAGGCCGCCCCCAGCAGCAGGCCGTGCTCGGGGTGCACGGTGACCGCGTTGCGGGCCAGCGTCAGGTACGGCGTCAGCGACGCGCGGCCGGCCCGGGGCACCGGGTCCGCCGCGCCGGCGCAGACCTGCATGAGGATCCGGGCGGTCCGCTCCGGGTCGAGACGTTCGGCCAGGTCCGGCGTGGTCACCCAGGGCACCGCGGCCCAGTCCGTGCCGGGCGCGTGGTGAGTGGCCGCGACCAGCAGGTCCAGCCCCTCGGCCGGGTGCCCGGCGGCGGCGAGCAGGTGGGCCCGGGCAACCACGGTGCCGACGAATACGCGGTGGTGCAACGGGAAGAGATCGACCGCCGAGGCGCCGCCGGCGGCACCGAGCCGGGCCAGGGTCTCGTGCACCTCGGGCAGCGTCGGGGCCTGGGCCAGCGCGGCGGCGACGTGGCCGGCGGCGTGTTCCAGGTCGCCGGCGTCGAGTGCGCGTCGTGCCAGGGCCAGCTCTTCCGCCGCGGGTGGCACCCGGTCGTCCTCGGCCACGTGGTCCTCTCGCTCGTCGCTGCTCGGTGAGGTCGGGACAGCCTAGGTGATGTTGGGCCGAGAAGGTGATCACCTGCGCAGTCTTGATCGTTGGATTGCTCAGGCCAGATCAAAGGTGCAAGACTGAGCACGAAACGCGCGGCTATCGCGCACTGGAGGGAGAGTCCGTGACGCGTCCAGGGGCCGGCATGGCGGCCGACATCACCGAACAGGCCGCCGGCTACGAGCGGCTGCTCTCCGCCGAGCACGCCGGCGCGATCGCCCGGGTGGCCGCCGTGGTCGCCGAGCGCCGGCCACGGCACGTGGTCTTCACCGCCCGGGGCACGTCCGACCACGCGGCGCTCTACGGGGCGTACCTCACCGAGATCCGGCTCGGCCTGCCCGCCGGGCTCGCCTCGCCCAGCGTGGTCACCCTCTACGGCGGCCGGCCCGACCTCTCCGACGCGCTGGTCGTCGGGGTCAGCCAGAGCGGTGGCTCGCCGGATCTCGCCGAGGTGCTGCGCAGCGCCCGCGCCTCCGGCGCGCTCACCCTGGCGGTCACCAACGCGCCGGACTCCCCGCTGGTCGACACGGCGGAGCTGAGCATCGACATCGCCGCCGGCCACGAGCGTGCCGTCGCCGCCACCAAGACGTACACCGCCGAGCTGCTGGCCCTGCTGATGCTCGTCGAGGGCGTCCGGGCCGGCGACGGGGCGCTGCCGGCCGACGAGCACCGGGCGCTCGCCGGCCTTCCCGAGCTGGCCGCCCGCACCCTGGACGACCCCACCCCGACCCAGCTCGCCCCGCGTTACCGGTTCGCCGGCCAACTGGTCACCACCGGCCGTGGCTACGCGTACCCGACGGCCCGCGAGGCCGCGCTGAAGCTGATGGAGACGTCGTACCTGCCGGCGCTGGCCTTCTCCGGCGCCGACCTGCTGCACGGCCCGCTCGCCATGACCGACCCCGACGTGCCGGTCCTCGCCGTGGTCGGCTCCGGCCCGGGCGGCCGGTCGATGGGGGAGGTGCTGCCCCGCCTCGGGGAGCGCCGCGCCGACGTCGTGGTGGTCGGCTCGGCCGACGTGCCGGGCGCGACCCGGATGGTGGTGCCGGACGTCGACGAGCGGTACGCCCCGCTGCTGGACATCCTTCCGTTGCAGCGACTGGCGCTGGCGCTGGCGCTGGCCCGGGGCGAGGATCCGGACGCGCCGCGCGGGCTGAAGAAGGTGACCGCGACGATGTGACGCCGGTACGCCCGGCGCGCCGGGCGCCACCCGGCGTGGCACGCTGTTCACCGTGTCCACGCTGCGCGACCTCGCCGAGGAGCACACCCAGCTCCGCCCGGCCGACATCGACCACCTGCACCGGATCGCCGGCGACTGGCAGTTGCTCTCCGACCTGTCCTTCGCCGACCTGTTGCTCTGGGTTCCGGTGGACGGCGAGGGCACCTACCTCTGCGTCGCCCAGGTCCGGCCGACGACCGCGCCCACCGCGTACCAGGACGACCAGGTCGGCCGGATCGTCGGCGGGCCGGAGGTGGCGCACCTGGAGGTGGCCCACCGGCAGGGCCGGATCTGGCGGGAGGGCGACCCGGTCTGGTACGGCGACGTGCCCGCCCGGCACGAGGCCATCCCGGTGCGGCTGCGGACCGCCGACGGGGAGGCGGGCGAGGTGATCGCGGTGGTCGGGCGGGACACCAACCTGTCCACCGCGCGTACCCCCAGCCAGCTGGAGCTGAACTACCTCACCACGGCCGACGACCTGGCCCAGATGATCGCCGACGGCACCTTCCCACCACCCCGGCACCCGGGGGAGACCACCTCGGCGCCCCGGGTCGGCGACGGGCTGGTCCGGTTGGACGCCGGCGGGAAGGTCACCTACGCCAGCCCGAACGCGCAGTCCGCGTACCGACGGCTGGGCTACGCCTCCCACCTGGTGGGTGAGGATCTCGCCGCGCTGCACCGCCGGCTGGCCGCCGACCCGCTGGAGGGCACCGACGCGGCGAACGGCATCCTCGCCGCGCTGCGCGGCGAGGCGCCACCGCGCCGCGAGATCGACGCGCGGGGCGCGACCATGCTGACCCGGGCACTGCCGCTGATGCCGGCCGGGGTCCCGATCGGCGCGCTGGTGCTGGTCCGGGACATCACCGAGGTACGCCGCCGGGACCGCGCCCTGATCACCAAGGACGCCACCATCCGGGAGATCCACCACCGGGTGAAGAACAACCTCCAGACGGTGGCCGCGCTGCTCCGCCTCCAGGCCCGCCGGGTGTCCATGCCGGAGGCGAGGATCGCCCTGGAGGAATCGGTACGCCGGGTCGCCTCCATCGCCCTGGTGCACGAGACGCTCTCCATGTCCAGCGACGAGGCGGTCGAGTTCGACGGGATCGTGGACCGGGTGGCCAGCGCCGCGACCGAGGTGGCGGCGACCGAGTCGACGGTGGGCATGCGCCGCAAGGGCAGCTTCGGCGTCCTGCCGGCGGAGATCGCCACCTCGCTGGTGATGGTCCTCAACGAGTTGTTGCTCAACGCCGTCGAACACGGTTTCCCGGGGGAGCCGGAACCGTCCGACGGGACGCCGGCGCCCGCCGTCGAGGCACCGCGACCGGAGGTGGTGGTGTCCGCGCACCGGTTCCGCAAGATGCTGCACGTCTCCGTGGTGGACAACGGGCAGGGCCTGCCGCCGGACTTCGACGCCGAACGGGGCGGCAACCTCGGCCTGCAGATCGTCCGGGCGCTGATCACCGGCGAGCTGCGCGGCACCATCGAGCTGCGCGCCGGTGCCCACGGGGGCACCGAGGCCGTCCTGGTGGTGCCGCTGGCCCGGACCGCCCCGGACGGCCGTTCCGGGTCCTGATCCGGCTCACCGCCGGCTGAGCAGGGCGACGGTGAGGCCGTGCGGCTGCCGTACCCGCTGCACCCGGAACGTCCGCAGCGCGTCGCCCTTCGCGCCGGGCACGGCGGCCACCGGATCGGCGCGCCGGCCGGCCACCACCAGCCAGACCCGGTCCACCCCGGCCAGGCACGCCGCCGGCCGGGCGCACTCGGCGGCCCACAGGTCGCCCCGGCGTACCGGGTCCTCGCTGGCCAGCACGTCGCGCGGCAGCCGGTCGCCCAGGTGGTAGGCGAGACCCAGATCGAGGAAGAGCCAGCTGTCCCGGGGCTCGTACACGATCGCGTCCCCCGGCCGCCGCTCGTCCGCCACGATCCGCGCGGCACCCCGGTAGTCGACCGTCGCACCGCGTGGCCACTCGTGCGTACGACGCAGCGCGGCCTGGTCGGGCAGGCCGAGCAACCCGGCCAGGACCACCACGGCCACCGCGGGCGGCAGCGGCGCCACGGTCAGCGCCACCCCGGCCAGTACGCAGCCGAACGGCACCACGAAGACCAGGTAGCGGGGCACCCAGAGCGGCACGAGCGAACCGGCGACGAACAGCATCACCATCGGCAGCAGCACCGCGCCGCCGGGCAGCAGCGCACGGCGGCCCAGTCGTGCCGCCCCCAGCGCGGCCAGCCCGACCAGCAGGCCGCCCACCACACCGCTCTGCGTGACCCCACCGGCCAGCGCCGCCAGGTCACCGGGCCGGGCGGCGTCCACCCAGTCGAGCTGCCGGCCGCGCTGGCCGCGCGCGAGCACCACCAGCGGCGCCACGACCAGTGCCGCCGGCAGTACCGCGAGCGCCCACCGGCCCAGTCGCCGTGCCCGCTCGGCCGCCCCGCCGGGCCGGTCCGCCAGCACCCACACCGCGTGCGCGGCGAGCAGCGTGAGCGCGACCAGGTGGACCAGGCCCAGGGCCGCGACGACGAGGGCGTACGCGACCCAGCGTGCCGCCCCCGGCCGGCGCGACGCGGCGACCAGCAGCAGGGTCGCGGCCACCGCGAGCAGGGTGGCCAGGGCGTAGGGGCGGGCCTCCTGGCCGTACCGCGAGGTGCCGGGGAGCACCGCGAACAGCAGCCCGGCGAGCAACCCGGCCCGGAAACCGGCGAGGCGGGCACCGAGGACCGCGGTCAGCCCGGCCGCCCCGGTCATGGCGAGCGCGGACGGCAGCCGCAGCGCGGTCGTCGAGTCGCCGGCCAGCTCCACCCAGCCGTGCACCAGCAGGTAGTAGGGGCCGCTCGCCGCGTCGATGGTCCCGGCGAGCCGGACCAGGTCGCCGACCGGGCGGGTGGCCGCGCTCCAGGTGGCGAGTTCGTCGCGCCAGAGCTGCGCCCGGCCGAGGCCGGTGAGGGTGACCGCCAGGGTCAGCAGGACCGGTGCCACCCAGACGGGCCACGCCCGCACTCGCATCCTGGACAAATCGCCCACCTGAGGAGCGTCCCACACGAAACCCTGCGGTCGGCCCGTGATGTGGGATGCCGCACGCGTATATTGGCTCGCCCTGTGAGCGTGTGGCAGCATGGCGTACATGACCGCCGCTGTCGTCCGCCGCTTCGTGGCCCGTCGCCACGTCGACTACGGCCGCGTGCGCAGCGCGATCTGTCCGGCCGACTGACGACGCCCGACCCATCTGTCTCGGGCGCGCCCCGCGCCGGCTGTTCCGACACCGTTGTCCCCCGCCCGTTCTGACGGGCCGGCCGCCGCGCTCCGCGCTTCCACGAGGCACCGCAGACAACGGAGGACGCCGCGATGGCGGTCAGCACCAGCTCGGCTCGGTCCGAGGACCCGACGGCACGTCCCGTCCGGGCTCCCCGGCGTCCGCGCGGCGAGGGTCAGTGGGCGCTCGGCCACCGCGAGCCACTCAACCCCAACGAGCGGATCAAGAAGGACGACGACCCGCTGAACGTGCGGGCCCGGATCGAGAACATCTACGCCCATCGGGGTTTCGCCTCCATCGACCCGCAGGATCTTCGCGGCCGTTTCCGCTGGTGGGGGCTCTACACGCAGCGCAAGGCCGGGATCGACGGCGGTCGCACCGCCGTGCTGGAGCCGCACGAGCTGGAGGACGAGTTCTTCATGCTCCGGGTGCGGATCGACGGCGGTCAGCTCAGCCTGGCGCAGCTCCGGGTGATCGCCGACATCTCCCGTGAGTTCGCCCGGGACACCGCCGACATCACCGACCGGCAGAACATCCAGTACCACTGGATCCGCGTCGAGGACATGCCGGAGATCTGGCGACGCCTGGAGTCGGTCGGTCTGCAGACCACCGAGGCGTGCGGTGACTGCCCGCGGATCGTGCTCGGCAGCCCGGTCGCCGGGGTGGCCGAGGACGAGCTGCTCGACCCGACGCCGGCGATCGACGAGATCGTCAGCCGTTACGTCGGCGACAAGGCGTACTCCAACCTGCCGCGCAAGTTCAAGACCACCATCTCCTGGCTGCCGGACACCCCGCACGAGGCGAACGACATCGCCTTCCTCGGCGTCGACCACCCGGAGCACGGCCCCGGCTTCGACCTGTGGGTCGGCGGCGGCCTGTCCACAAACCCGATGCTGGCCAAGCGACTGGGTGCCTGGGTGCCGCTGCACGAGGTACCGGACGTCTGGGCCGGCGTGGTGGGCATCTTCCGCGACTACGGCTACCGGCGGCTGCGCAACCGGGCCCGGTTGAAGTTCCTGGTGGCCGACTGGGGCGTGGCGAAGTTCCGCGAGGTGCTGGAGAAGGAATACCTGGGTCGCACCCTGCTGGACGGTCCCGCCCCGGAGCTGCCGGCGAAGCCGATCGACCACATCGGCGTACGCCGGCAGCGCGACGGGCGCAACTACGTCGGCGCCGCCCCGGTGGTGGGGCGGGTGTCCGGTGGGCAGCTCGCCGAGCTGGCCGACGTCGTCGAGGCGCACGGCAGCGACCGGGTGCGGCTCACGCCGTACCAGAAGCTGCTGGTCCTGGACGTGGCGCCGGAGCGGACCGACTCGCTGGTGGCGGCGCTGCGCCGGATCGGTCTGGAGGCGCAGCCGTCGGCCTGGCGGCGCGGCACGATGGCCTGCACCGGCATCGAGTACTGCAAGCTCGCGATCGTGGAGACCAAGGCGCGCGGCGAGGAGTTGGTGGCCCGGCTGGAGGAGCGGCTGCGGGAGTTCGACGCGGACATCTCCATCCACATCAACGGCTGCCCGAACGCCTGCGCCCGCACCCAGGTCGCCGACATCGGCCTCAAGGGTCAACTGGTGGTCGGTCCGGACGGCCAGCAGGTGGAGGGCTTCCAGGTGCACCTGGGCGGCGGCCTCGGCATGGCGCAGGGGCAGACCGCCGGTTTCGGCCGCAAGCTGCGCGGCCTGAAGACCACCGCCGACGAGCTTCCGGAGTACGTGGAACGGCTGGCCCGCCGCTACCTGGCCGGCCGCACCGACGGCGAGACGTTCGCCAACTGGGTGATCAGGGTCGACGAGGAGGAACTCCGATGAGCGAGACCCGTTCCGTGCCGCTCTACTGCCCCTACTGCGGCGAGGAGGACCTGCGGCCGAACGAGAGCGGCCATGGCGCGTGGGAGTGCCACGGCTGCGCCCGGGTCTTCAGCGTGAAGTTCAGTGGTCTGCTGGGCCGGGGGGTCACCCGATGAGCGGCCTGCGGTCCGTCGCCGACCTGGGCCTGGTCGGGATCGGTGGCTCGAAGCCGGCCGACCCGGGCCGGCGCGGCCCCGAGGAGTTGCGCGCGCTGGCCGAGGCGGCCGGCCGCGACCTGGAGGGCGCTCCCGCGCTGGAGATCGCCCGCTGGGCCGCCGAGACGTTCGGCGAGCGCTTCTGCGTGACCAGTTCGATGGCCGACGCGGTGCTGGCCCACCTGGTCTCCCGGGTGGCGCCCGGCGTGGACGTGGTGTTCCTCGACACCGGCCTGCACTTCCCGGAGACGCTGCGGGTGCGCGACGAGGTGGCCCGGACCCTGCCGGTGAACGTACGGTCGATCCGCTCCCGGCTCACCGTCGGCCAGCAGGACGGCGAGTACGGGCCCCGGCTGTTCAACAGGTCGCCGGACGACTGCTGCCAGCTGCGCAAGGTGGAGCCGCTGGAGCGGGCCCTGTCCGGCTACGACGCCTGGGCCGCCGGGCTGCGCCGCGACGAGTCACCGACCCGCGCGAACACCCCGGTGGTGACCTTCGACGCCGGGCGTGGCCGGGTGAAGGTCAACCCGATCGCGGCCTGGAAGCAGTCGGACGTGGACGCGTACATCGCCCGGTGGAACGTGCCGGTCAACGAGTTGTTCAAGCGGGGCTACGGCTCGATCGGCTGCTGGCCGTGCACGCGGCGCACCAAGGCGGGGGAGGACCCCCGGGCCGGCCGCTGGGCCATGTTCGAGAAGACCGAGTGCGGTCTGCACGCCTGACTCCGACGCCGGATCCGGTGGTGCTGGTCGCCCACGGGAGCCGGGACCCGCGGGCGGCCGAGGCGACCCGGGCGCTGGCCCGTGCGGTGGCGGTCGTCCGGCCCGGCGCGCCCGTGGTGGCCAGTTGGTTGGACCACACCGAGCCGGGGCCCACGGCCGTCCTGCGGGAGCTGGCGAAGGCCGGGCACGCCCGGGCGGTGCTGGTGCCGTTGCTGCTGACCGCCGCGTACCACCGGCGGGTCGACATCCCGGCGGCGGTCGACGCCGCCCGCGCGGCCGGCGCGACGATCGCGGTACGGGTCACCGACGTGCTCGGCCCCACCGGCGCCACGGTGGACGCCGGGCTGCTGGCCGGCCTGCGGCGCAGGTTGGTGGAGGCCGGCCTGGACCAGGCCGGCGTGGACCGGGCGGACGGTCGGGCGGGGCGGGGCGGGACCGGGCCGGAGGCGTTCGACGGGCTGGTACTGGCGGCGGCGGGCACCCGGGACGCCCGGGCGCGGGCCTCGGTGGGCCGGGTCGCGGCGGCCCTGAGCGACGCGCTGCGCGTGCCGACCCGGGTCTCGTACGCGTCGGCCGCCCCGCCGGGCGTGGATGCCGCGGTGGCGCATCTGCGGTCCCGGGGTGCCCGCCGGGTGGCCGTGTCGGCGTACTTCCTGGCGCCGGGCCTCTTCCACGACGCGGTGGCCGCCGGGGCGCGGACGGCCGGCGCGGTGGCGGTGTCCGCGCCGTTGACCGACGTGCCGGAACTGGCCGACCTGGTCCGGCGGCGGGTCGACGAGGCGGCCGGCTGACCGGGCCCCCGGATCACCACGACCGAGTGTGGACAGCGGAAAGCCCCGGCCGGGTGGACCCGACCGGGGCTTTCCGGACTCTGCGTTGGATCAGGCGGAGTGAGCGCGCAGCACTCGGATGCCACCGCGACGCTTGACGGCGCGGCGCTCCTCCTCGCTCATCCCGCCCCAGACACCGGCGTCCTGTCCCGACTCGAGCGCCCACTGGAGGCACTGGTCGGTCACGGGGCAGCGCCGGCAGACGGCCTTCGCCTGCTCCACCTGCAAGAGGGCCGGACCGGACGTCCCGATCGGGAAGAACAGCTCCGGGTCCTCGTCGCGGCAGACGGCATCGTGGCGCCAGTCCATGGCGGCAACACTCCTCATTCTGGATGGGTGGCAGATATTGCAGTGGTGCTTTTTCTATATGCATCCGCACGCCGAAGGTTACGGTTCGCGTCCAACTATTCGGCGTAGCGTGAGCAGGCTGTCGGCCCCGTGGACCTGCTGGAACAGCTCAACCTGACGAGCATATCCAGGCAATGTCCCGGTAACTCAAGTTCGCTTGTGAATACTTTCACGAACAGTCGTGATGTCAAGGGTGGCGCGGGGAAAAACTCCGGGCGGTGAGCAAGCCCACAACCCCTTTGTCCGCTTTTGCCGGGGATCCGGTTACCCGGAGTACCACAGTCGAGGATCAATATAGTACGGTCCTCGTGACATTGCTGACATTTCCGGCACCTGTCCCTCGGCGTGGCGTGTGGCGTACGTGACGAGCTCGCCGGCGCGTCGACCTAGGGCAGTACCCGAGACCTAGCAGATTACTCTCAGTGCGGCCGGAATGGAGGTGAATCTGACTTTCTCCCGGTCGCCCAGATAGTCGCCGTCCAGCTGGAACGCCTGCGGGCGGCTGGAGACCAGCGTGAACTCGTCCACGTCGTGCAGCCGGAGCACCTGCTTGCCGTGCGGGTCGGGCTTCGCGGAGAAGAACTGGGTGACTGTGCGTGTCGTACTGGCGACGCGGAGCTGACGTAGTGCGAGCACGTCGAGCCCGAGGTCGAACGACGCGTCCGGGTTGGGATTGACCTCCCGGTCCCCGAGATACGTCCACGGGGCGGTGTTCTGAATGATCACCGTGGCCAGTTCCTCCTCGGCCACCTCACCGGGCCGCTCCAGGGCGATCGCCGGATGCCGGCGGTCCGAGCGGAAGAAGTACTGCGCGGCCGTGGAGCGGAAGTAGAGCGCGGGCGTGGAGACCCGACCCCGCCGGCGGGCCTGCTCCACGCGATGGATCACCGCGGCGTCCAGGCCGAAGCCGGCGCAGAAGGTGAAGTAACGGTCGTCGGCCCGGCCCAGCCCGATCGTCCGGTGCCGGCCCAGCCGCAGCGCCTCCAGGATCATGCTGGTCCCGTCCGGCCACTCGCGGGGCAGGCCGAGAGCGCGGGCGAAGACGTTCGTGGATCCCCCCGGCACGGTGGCCAGCGCGGGCAGCCGTTCGGCCGGCGTGACGCCCAGCGGGACGGTGGCGGGCTTCGCGGTCATCAGGCCGTTGACCACCTCGTTGACCGTGCCGTCGCCACCCAGGGTGACGACCACGTCGACGCCCTCCTCGGCCGCCTCACGGGCGAGCACGGTGGCGTGGCCCCGCCGCCGGGTGTACCGAACGGAGAGGTCCACCTCGCTGCGCAGCGCCCGGACCAGCACGTCCCGGCTGCGCTCACTGGTGGTGGTGGCCTTGGGATTGACCACCAGGACGGCCCGCATGGGCGGCACTGTACCGCGCGCCGGCACCGGTATCGTGGCGGCCGTGACCATCGACCCCGACCCGATTCCCGTGACGCTCCGCTGGGCGGTGCACATCCTGCGGGCCGAGGCGGTCGCCGTCGGGCTCGTCGCCGCCTGGTTGGTCTGGTCCGATCTCACCGCCACCACCACCGACCTGCCGTCGGCGTTGCTGGTGACCGCGTTCGCCGTCGGTGCGGCGGTGGCCCTGTGGGCGCTGGGCGGCGCGCTGGTCCGGCGGAGGGCCGGTGCCCGTGCGCCGGCGATCGTGCTCCAGCTCATGCTGCTGCCGATCGGCTGGTTCATGATCCAGGGCGGGCTGGGCTGGCTCGGTGTGCCGCTGATCGCGCTCGGGCTGGGCGTGACCGGGCTGCTGGTCAGTTCCCCCACCAACCGGGCCCTGGGTTTCGAGTGACCGCGCGCCGGCCCCTGGTCGGTGGCTGGCCCGGCGGGACGGGTCAGTAGCCGGAGCCGCGCCGGGTGAGCAGGGAGATGCTGGCCCGGCCGTCGGCGGCGTGCGCCGACGCGGAGGTGGTCAGCGCGGTGAGCACCTTCCACGCGAACGACGACTCGGCCGGCAGCTGCGCGCCGCGAACCGTCGGCACGGTGACCTCGACGGTGAGCGCGTCGTCGGTGACCGCGAAGCGGCAGTCCAACTCGGCGTCGCGGGTGGCGATGGCGAGCAGCATCGCGCAGGCCTCGTCGACGGCGATCCGCAGATCCTCGATCTCGTCGAGCGCGAACTGCAGTCGCGCGGCGAGACCGGCGGTCGCGGTGCGGAGCACGCCGAGGTAACCGCCGTCGGCGGGCACGGTGAGGTGCACGATGTCGTCGTCGGTCCTGAGCTGCCCGGTCAGTTGAGTCACGGCTCATCCCCCCGGTCGGGGACTCTACCCGGTCGGCCGGTCGGACGTGTGGGCGGCGCCACGTGCCTGCCCGGCGAGACCGGCGAGCGCGTCCCCGGTGAGGCGGTACGACAGCCAGTCGTCCACCGTCCGGGCGCCGATCGCCGCGTAGAAGGCGGCAGCCGGGTTCCAGTCGAGCATCACCCACTCCAGCCGGCGGTAGCCGCGCTCCACGCAGATCGCGGCGAGGGCGGCCAGCAGCAGCCGGCCGGCGCCGGTGCCGCGCGCCTCCGGGCGGACGTACAGATCCTCCAGGTGGATCCCGTGCCCGCCCTCCCAGGTGGAGAAGCTGAGGAACCAGAGCGCGAAGCCGACCGGCCGGTCGGCGGCGTCGACGGCCACGTGCCCGTACAGCGCCGGTGCCGGGCCGAACAGCGCGGTGTCGAGCTGGGCGGTGGTGAGGTGGCACCGTTCCGGGGCGCGCTCGAAGTCGGCCAGCTCGTGCACCATGGCGACGACGGCCGGCACGTCCTCAGGACGTGCCGGCCGGATCGTCGGTGCCGGGGGACCGAAGGTCACGCCTTCTTGGTCTCCCAGAAGATCTTCGAGATCTCGTCGATCTTCTGCAGCAGTTCGTCGGCCTTGGCCGGGTCGGTCGCACCCTTGGCGCCGGCGGCGCCGGCCGCCTTGGTGGCCTCGTTGAAGAGCTGGTGCAGGTGCGGGTACTTCTCGAAGTGGGCCGGCTTGAAGTAGTCGGTCCACAGCACCCACAGGTGGTGCTTCACCAGGTCCGCGCGCTGCTCCTTGATCAGGATGGCGCGGGTACGGAACTCCGGGTCGGTGTTCGCCTGGTATTTCTCGCAGATCATTTTGACCGACTCGGCCTCGATCCGGGCCTGCGCCGGGTCGTAGACGCCGCACGGCAGGTCGCAGTGGGCGCTGGCGGTCACGCGGGGCGAAAGGATGCGCGGAAGTCGCATCAGGATCCTCCTGGGAAGTTTGCGATGATCCAAGACGACATTACTCCTGGAGGAGGTCCCCGAGGCGGCTGGAGGTGAAACCGATGACCGTCCCCCGGCTCCGGTGGCCACTCACCGCCGTACTCGTGACAGGGCCCTCGATGTCCCCGACGCTGCGGCACGGCGACGCGGTGCTGGTGCGCCGCGGCGACCGCGCCGTCCGCCCCGGTGACCTGGTGGTCGCGGTCTTCCGCAGCCGGCCCGACCTGCTGGTGGTCAAGCGCGCCGTCCGGGCGCGGGACGGCGGCTGGTGGCTGCGCGGCGACAACGACCTGGTGACCGACGACTCCCGGGCGTACGGGGTGGCGGACGTGCGGGGGCGGGTGGTGGCCCGCTACTGGCCGGGCCCCCGGATCTTCGGTCGCCGCGGAGTATGACCCTACTCACATACCATGGCGGCGGGCGACACTATGCTCGCAGGTGTCCGGGTGACCCCCCGCACCACGCCGCCGCTCGGCGCCTCACCACGCGTCCCGACCGGCCGCTCCGTCTGCTCGACAGATTCTGGAGTCACCATGTCACCGTCCACCGTGGACCCCGCTGATCCCGTCTTCCGGCTGCACCGGGGCGGCAAGATGGCCGTCGCCTCGACCGTTCCGCTGACCAGCCGGGAGGACCTCTCCCTCGCGTACACCCCCGGGGTGGCCCGGGTCTGTGAGGCGATCGCCGCCGATCCTCGCCTCGCCGACGACTACACCTGGGCCGGGCACACCGTCGCCGTCGTCACCGACGGCTCGGCCGTGCTCGGGCTCGGCAACATCGGCGCCCGCGCCGCGCTGCCGGTGATGGAGGGCAAGGCCGTGCTGTTCAAGCAGTTCGGCGGCGTGGACGCGGTACCGGTCTGCCTGGACACCCAGGACGTGGACGAGATCGTGGCGGTGGTGAGGGCCCTCGCGCCGTCGTTCGGTGGGATCAACCTGGAGGACATCAGCGCGCCGCGCTGCTTCGAGGTGGAGCGCCGCCTCGACGAGGCGCTGGACATCCCGGTCTTCCACGACGACCAGCACGGCACCGCGATCGTGGTGCTCGCCGCGCTGCGCAACGCGGCCACCCTGCTCGACCGCAAGCTCGGCGACCTGCGGGTCGCGGTCAGCGGCGCGGGTGCCGCCGGGGTCGCGGTGACCAAGATGCTGATCGCCGGCGGGGTGGCAGCCGAGCGGGTGGTCGTCTGCGACTCCAGGGGGATCATCGGCCGGCACCGCGACGGCCTGACCGGCACCAAGGCCGAACTGGCCGGGTTGACCAACGCCGACGGCCGGCAGGGCGACATCACCGAGGCGCTGCGCGACGCGGACGTCCTGGTCGGCGTCTCCGGCGGGCAGATCCCCGAGGCGGCGGTGGCCGGCATGGCCCCCGGCGGGATCGTCTTCGCGCTGGCCAACCCCACCCCCGAGGTGCACCCCGAGGTGGCCGCCCGACACGTCGCGGTGGTCGCCACCGGCCGCAGCGACTACCCCAACCAGATCAACAACGTGCTGGCCTTCCCGGGCGTCTTCCGGGGCGCGCTGGACGCCCGGGCGACCCGGATCACCGAGGGCATGAAGGTGGCCGCCGCCGACGCGATCGCCGGGGTGGTGGCCGAGTCGCTCACCGCCGACGCCATCGTGCCGTCACCGCTGGACCCGCGGGTCGCCCCGGCGGTGGCCGAGGCGGTCGCCGAGGCCGCCCGCCGCGACGGCGTCACCCGCTGAGGTTGTTCGCACGTTCGCACGTTTGCAAGGGCCCCTTCCTATCGCGTTTCGCATAGGAAGGGGCCCTTCTTAACGAGCGCTCAGCTTGTTACCGTGCCGATCATGCGTGCCGCCTTCGCCACCCGCTTCGACGACGCCGACCCACTCGCCGCGCTCGCCGTCGGCGACCGGCCCGAGCCGGTGCACCCGGACGACGACTGGGTGACCGTCCAGATCACCGCCAGTTCGCTCAACCACCACGACCTCTGGTCGCTGCGCGGGGTCGGGCTGCGCGAGGACCAGTTGCCGATGATCCTCGGCTGCGACGCCGCCGGGGTGGACCCGGACGGCAACGAGGTGGTCGTCTACCCGGTGGTCGCCACCCCGGGCGACCCGCGCGGCGTCTCCATCCTCTCCGAGCACTTCCCCGGCACGCTCGCCGAGCGGGTGGCCGTACCCCGGTCGAACCTGGTCGTCCTGCCCGCGGGCCTGGCGGCGACGGACGCGGCGTGCCTGCCGACGGCCTGGCTCACCGCGTGGCGGATGCTGACCACCAAGGGTCGCGTCGACGACGCCGACGCGGTGCTGGTCCAGGGCGCCGGGGGCGGCGTGGCCACCGCGGCCGTCGCCCTGGCCGCCGCGATGGGCAAGCGGGTGTACGCGACCAGCCGCGACGCCGCCAAGCGCGAGCGGATCACCGCGCTGGGCGCGACCGCCGTGGAGCCGGGGGCCCGGCTTCCGGAGCGGGTCGACGTGGTGATCGAGACGGTCGGCGCGGCCACCTTCGACCACTCGTTGAAGTCCGCCGCGCCGATGGCCCGGATCGTGGTCTCCGGCGCCACCGCCGGGCACGAGCCGAAGGTCAACCTGCGCCGGGTGTTCGCGATGCAGCTGGAGATCCTGGGCACCTCGATGGGCACCCCGGACGAACTGGCCGCCCTGCTCGCGTTCTGCGCCGAGCGGGGGGTCCGCCCGGTGGTGGACAGCGTGGTGCCGTTCAGCCGGGTCGAGGACGCCTTCGCCCGCCTGCACTCCGGCGACGTCTTCGGCAAGGTCGTGGTCGACCACCACGCCTGAGCGCGTGAGGAAGGGACCCTTGTACAACGCCAGGCGTTGACCGGGGGCCCTTCCTCACCCCTCAGAGGCGGTTGTCGAGGGTGGCGATGTCGTCCCGGGCGGCGTCGGTGGGGATGCGGCGCTTGGCGGCCGCGTCGCCGTACAGCGACCAGCGCAGGAACTCCACCGTCGTGTCCGAGACGACGCGCAGCGCCGCCCCGTCACGCAGCAGGGCCCGGCCGTGGTCACCGTCGGGCAGGCTGAGCATGGCCTTCGGCCAGGGCACCTTGTCGTACGCGGCCCGGCCGGCGGCGTACTCGACGACCTCGTCGGCCTCGCCGTGCACGAACAACTGCGGCGCGGCGGCACCGGCGAAGGCGGTGCCCACCCCCAGCGCGGTGCCGGCGAAGACCACCCCCGCGTCGAGCCGCTCGTCCCGGGCGGCCGTGAACAGCCCGATCGTGGTCACCCCGCCGGCCGAGTGCCCGGCCGCCGCGACCCGGTCGGTGGCCAGCCGGCCGCGCAGCGGGTCACCGGCCTTCGTGTCGAGGGCGAGCACCTGGGTCAGCGCGTACGACACGTCGGCCGGCTGGTTCAGCACGTCCAGGACGTTGCCGTCGCCGCCGGAGGAGGTGCGCGGGAAGGTCGGCGCGGCCACCACGAACCCGGCCGCCGCCCACCGGCTCAGCAACGTCTCGTAGTCGGCGGGGCGCCCGCCCAGGCCGTGGCTGAACATGACGACCGGGAACGCGCCCCGGGCGGCGCCCGCCGACCGCCGCGGCTCGCCGCCCGCCTCCCCGGTCGCCGGGTACCAGAGGGTCACCGGCAGGGGACGGTCGCCGCCGCGGTTCACCTTCAACTGGCGTACGCCGACCGCGAAGGCCCGCTCCGGGGCGGAGCCGGCGGGGACGCGCGGTGCCGGAGTGGCGGCCGGCGGCGGTTCGACCGGCACCGCCGGGCGGGCGGCCGGGGGGCGGTCCGTGGAGCAGCCGACCAGACCGGCCGTGACCAGGGCGGCGAGCAGGGCAGGGGCGACGCGACGGGGCATGCATCCGATTGTGCCTCGCCCGCCGGGCCCACCCGACCGGGTTCGACGCACCGTTGGCGACCCCGTGCGGAGCGTCAGGAGGTCAGCCGGGACTCGTAGCGCGTCACGCCGGGGGAGCGGGCGCTGTCCGGGAGGCGGCGGGCGGCGGCGGGGTCGCCGTACAGGGTCCAGCGGAGGAAGTCGACGGTGGTGGCGAGCACCGGGTCGAAGCCGCGGCGGCCGGGGATCAGGTACTCGCCGTGGCCCTGCCCGAGGACGCTGAGGAAGGCCGCCGGGCCGGTGGTCCGGTCGTAGCCGGCCCGGCCGACGGACGGCGGCACGATCCGGTCGTCGGTGCCGTGCACGAACAGCACCGGGGCGGCCGGCCCGGCGAAGCTGCCCGCCATCCCGCCGCCGGCCAGCACGATGCCGGCCCGCAGCCGGGCCGAGCGCCCGGAGGTGAACATGCCGGCGGTGGTGAAACCCCCGGCCGAGTGCCCGGCGGCGGCCATCCGGCCGACGTCCAGGTGCCCGGCCAGCGGGTCCGCGCCCCGGGCGTCCAGCCGGACCAGGTGCCGGATCACCCGCCAGGCGTCGGCGGGCTGGTGGCGCACGTCGGCGCGGCTGAACCGGGCCGCTCCGCGCCGGGTGTGCGGGTAGGCCGGCGCGGCCACCACGAAGCCGGCGGCGGCCCAGCGGGTGGTCAGCCCGGCGTGCGACTCCGGCAGGCTGTGCAGCCCGTGGCTGTAGAGGACCACCGGGAACCGCCCGTCCGCCACCGCCGCACCACCCCGGGTCGGATACCAGACGGTCACCGGCAGCGGTCGCGCCGAACGGGCGTCAACGGTGAACGTCCGGACGCCCACCGCGTACGCCCCGGTGGGCGCGACCCGGGCCGGCGCCGGCTGCCCGGTCGCCGCGGTCGCCGGCCCGCAGCCGGTCACCAGCAGCATCGTGACCAGCGCCGTCACCAGCCGTTTCCTGCGCTCACGACCCGCGCGAAAGCCCCCGCCCCCCACAGGTACACGGTAGGGCTCCGCCGGGCCGCCGTGGCCCGCCTTCCGGGCCGGCCGTACGCGCCACCCGGCCGGATCCCACCGACCGCCCGGCCGGACCTCACGCCACGCCGCGGACACGATGGGGCACACCTCGACGAGCTTCGCTATCGTCACCGCATGCCTGAGAACTACACCGACCCGAGCGGTAACACCGAGGCGTTCCGCGCCTTCGCGAACCCCGCCGAGCCGGCGGCCCCCGCCGCCGCGTCCCGGACCCCGCTGTACGTCGGCGCGGCCGTGGTCGCGGCCGTGCTGATCGTGCTCGCCGTCTGGGTGGCCCTCGGCTGAGCCGGCCCGACGCCCGACGCCGTCAGGCGGTGGCCACCGCCCGCGCCGCGCGGGCGATCTCGCGCTCCTCGTCGGTGCCGACCACGCACACGGTGACCTCCGCGCCGTCCGGTGAGATCACCCGGTCGCCGCTGCCGGCGTTGCGCGCCGGGTCGACGGCGATCCCGAGCCGGTCCAGGCCGGCCAGCGCCGCCGCCCGGACCGGCGCCGCGTGCTCGCCCACCCCGGCGGTGAACGTCACCGCGTCCACCCGGCCCAGCAGCGCGTAGTAGGCCCCGACGTAGCCGGTGATCCGCCGGCAGTAGACGTCGAAGGCGAGCGTCGCGGCCGGATCGCCGTCGGCCCGCCGGGTGAGCACCTCGCGCATGTCGTTGGCCCCGGTCAGCCCGAGCAGTCCGCTGCGGTGGTTGAGCAGGTCGTCGATGTCGTCGACGCCCATCCCGGCCTCCCGGCGCAGGTGGAAGACGATCGTCGGATCCAGGTCACCGCTGCGGGTGCCCATCACCAGGCCCTCCAACGGGGACATGCCCATCGAGGTGGCCACGCTGCGGCCACCGGCGACCGCGCAGGCGCTCGCCCCGTTGCCCAGGTGCAGGGTGATGGTGTTGACCTCGTCGTACGGCCGGCCGAGCAGGTCGGCGGTCCGCCGGGAGACGTACGCGTGCGAGGTGCCGTGGAAGCCGTACCGGCGGATGCCGTACCGCCGGGCGGTGTCCCGGTCGATCGCGTAGGTCGCGGCGGCCTCCGGCAGCGTGGTGTGGAACGCCGTGTCGAAGACGGCGACCTGCGGAACGTCCGGCAGTGCCTGCCGGGCGACCTCGATGCCGGCCAGGTTGGCCGGGTTGTGCAGCGGCGCCAACGGCGCCAGGTCACGGATGGCGGCCAGCACCGCGTCGTCGACCAGGACCGGCTCGCCGAACTCCTGCCCGCCGTGCACCACCCGGTGCCCGACGGCGGTGAGTCCGGTCAGGTCGACCTTTCCGATCACCTCGCGGACCGCCGTGGCGTGGTCCGCCGGCCCGCCGCCGGCCTCGCCGATCCGTTCCACGGTGCCCTTGTCCATCACGTCGTCGCCGTCGTAGAGCCGCCACTTCACCGACGACGACCCGCAGTTGAGCACCAGCACCCGCTCGGCGGTCACGCGTCCCCCTCCTCCTCCGCCGACGCGGCGGACTGGATGGCGGTGATCGCCACCGTGTTGACGATGTCCGGCACCGTCGCGCCCCGGGACAGGTCGTTCACCGGGCGACGCAGGCCCTGCATCACCGGCCCCACGGCGACCGCGCCGGCCGAGCGCTGCACCGCCTTGTAGGTGTTGTTGCCGGTGTTCAGGTCCGGAAAGATGAAGACCGTCGCCCGCCCGGCGACCTCGCTGCCCGGCAGCTTCGTGGCCGCCACCGCCGGGTCGATCGCGGCGTCGTACTGGATCGGGCCCTCGACCAGCAGTTCCGGCCGGCGTTCCCGCACCAGCAGGGTGGCGGCGGCGACCTTCTCCACGTCCGCGCCGGTCCCGGAGCTGCCGGTCGAGTACGACAGCATGGCGATCCGGGGCGTGATCCCGAAGCGGGCGGCGGTGTCCGCCGAGGAGATCGCGATGTCGGCGAGCTGGGCGGCGTCCGGGTCGGGGTTGACCGCGCAGTCGCCGTACACCAGCACCCGGTCGGCGAGCAGCATGAAGAAGACGCTGGAGGCGATGGAGACCTCCGGCACCGTCCGGATGATCTCGAAGGCGGGCCGGATGGTGGCGGCGGTGGTGTGCGTGGCGCCGGAGACCATCCCGTCGGCGTACCCACGCTGCACCATCATCGTGCCGAAGTAGTTCGGCTGCGCCACGATGTCGTGCGCCAGGTCGAGGGTCACGCCCCGGTGGGCGCGCAGTTGCGCGTACGCGCCGGCGAACTCGTCGCGCCACTCGCTCGCGGCCGGGTCGACCACCCGGGCCCCGCCGATGTCGATGCCCAGCTCCCGGGTGCGGCGGGCGATGTCGTCCGGCCGGCCGAGCAGGGTCAGGTCGGCGACGCCGCGGCGCAGCAGGATCTCGGTGGCCCGCAGGATCCGCTCGTCACCGCCCTCGGGCAGCACCAGGTGCCGGCGCTGCGCCCGGGCGCGGTCGATCAGGTCGTACTCGAACATCAGCGGGGTGACCCGCTCCGACCGGCTGACCCGCAGCCGGCGGGCCAGGTCGTCGGTGTCCACACAGCGTTCGAACACCCCCAGCGCGGCCTCCACCTTGCGCGGGTTGGCGGCGCTCGGGCGGCCCTCGATCCGGCTGGACGCGGCCACCGTGTCGTAGCTGTCGCTGCCCACCGACAGCACCGCCAGCCCGGTGTTCAACCCCTCCACCAGGCTCATCACCCGCGGGTCGGGCTGCACCCCGAGGGTGAGCACCAGCCCGGCCACCGACACCTGGCCGGCGACGTGCGCGGCGCTGGCAGCCACCAGCAGGTCCGCCCGGTCGCCCGGGGTGATCACCAGGGCCCCCTCGGTGAGGTGCCCGAGCAGGGTGGGCACGTGCGCCGCGCCCACCACGTAGTCCAGCACGTCCCGGCCGAGGGCGGCGTCGTCACCGGCCAGCAGGGTGGCGCCGAGCGCCGCCGCCACCTCGGCCACCGTCGGCGCCGACACGGTCGGGACCTCCGGGATGGCGTACGCGGGCACCGGCAGGTCGGGCAGCGTCATCGGGCCCGGAACCCGGTTGGCGATCACCGCCAGCACCGTCGCGCCCAGGTCCTCCAGGTCGTGGTACGCCCCGCGCGCCGCCGCCGCGATCGCCGCCGGCTCCTGCCCGAGCCCGTCGACCACCGGCACCACCACGCTGCCGAACTCGGTGGCCAGCCGGGCGTTGAAGGCCAGTTCCCGGGGACCGGCACCGTCCCCGCCGTCGGCGAAGTCGCTGCCCACCACGACCACCGCCGGGCACTGCCGTTCGATCTCCCGGTAGCGGGCCACGATCCCGGAGATCAGCTCCTCCCGGCGGCCGTCCGCGACGAGGTCGGTGGCCTCGGCGTAGGTCGTGCCGGACAGGTCGGCCGGCGGCAGGTCGATCCGGTAGCGGTCACTGAGCAGGGCGAGGATCGGATCGGGGCGGTGTCCGGCGACCAGCGGCCGGAACACTCCGATCCGCTCGACCTGCCGGGACAGCAGCTCCGCCAGGCCCAGGGCGATCGTCGACTTGCCCCCGCCGGACCCCACACTGGTCAGATACACACTCCGGGCCACCCACCCACCCTAGGAGATCAAGCCCCGCCCCGCCCGGGTCCTCCGACCCCACCCAGCTCCCACCCCACCCCACCCGCCCCTCCCCGTTGATCATGGGGTTGACCGAGAGGGATGCCCTCTTTGTGCCCGTTGGCTCCCGGCCAACCCCATGATCAACACAATGGGGTGGGGTCAGTCTTCTTCGTCGTCGAGGCGGGCCAGGTGGACGGCGAGGCGCTCGATGGGGGTCTCGAACTCCGGGTTCAGGTCGACGAAGTCACGCAGGCGCTCGGCCAGCCACTCGATGCTGACCTGCTCCTGACCCCGCCGCTCGACCAGTTCCTCGATGCCACGGTCGGTGAAGTACACGCGTACGTCCTCTCGGGTTCGGCTGCCGGCACGCAGTCGGGGCAGGGACCGGCTCGCGGTTCCTGCCCCGACTCCGGGTGTGCTCAGGTCACGGGCGGGGCAGCGCCGCCTCGAGCAGCGCGGTCTGCTCCACCTCGTGCATCTTGGCCGAGCCGACCGCCGGGGCGGCCGCCGCCGGGCGGGAGATGCGGCGCAGCCGGACCTCGTCCAGGTGCTCCAGCAGGTTGAGCGCGACGAACGACCAGGCGCCCTGGTTGGCCGGCTCCTCCTGCACCCAGGCGTAGTCCTCGGCGTTCGGGTACTCGGCCAGGGCGGCCCGGATCTCCTCCACCGGCAACGGGTAGAGCTGCTCCATCCGGATGATCGCGGTGTCCGTGATGCCGCGGTCGGCGCGGGCCTGGAGCAGGTCGTAGTAGATCTTGCCCGAGCAGAGCAGCACCCGCTTCACCTGCTCCGGCGCCGGAGCGGCCGAGTCGCCCAGCACCGGGGCGAAGGTCCCGGTGGTGAAGTCCTCGACCGAGGAGACGCAGAGCTTGTGCCGCAGCAGCGACTTCGGCGTGAACACCACCAGCGGCTTGCGCTTCGGCGACAGGGCCTGGCGGCGCAGCAGGTGGAAGTAGTTCGCCGGGGTGGTCGGGATGGCCACCCGCATGTTGTCCTCGGCGCACATCTGGAGGAACCGCTCCGGGCGGCCGGAGGTGTGGTCCGGGCCCTGGCCCTCGTGGCCGTGCGGCAGCAGCA
The DNA here is from genome assembly GCF_003626595.1 of Micromonospora endolithica. GTDB lineage: Bacteria > Actinomycetota > Actinomycetes > Mycobacteriales > Micromonosporaceae > Micromonospora > Micromonospora endolithica. The sequence goes on from NZ_RBAK01000015.1 coordinate 106,740, forward strand.
GGGTGACGGCGGAGCGCTGGCCCCACTTCACCTCGCCGGAGGAGATGAACTCGTCGATCACCGACTGGGAGCCGTTGACGAAGTCGCCGAACTGCGCCTCCCAGCAGACCAGGGCGTCGATGTTCTCCACCGAGTAGCCGTACTCGAAGCCCATCGCCGCGTACTCGGAGAGCAGCGAGTCGTGCACGAAGAACCGGGACCGGTCGCCGTCGGCGGTCAGCGACGCCAGCGGCAGGTAGTCGTCGCCGGTCTTCGCGTCCACCACCGAGGCGTGCCGCTGCACGAAGGTGCCGCGGCGGGAGTCCTGACCGGCGAGCCGGACGGTCACCCCGTCGTGCAGCAGGGAACCCAACGCGATGATCTCGCCGAAGCCCCAGTCGATGTTGCCCTCGACGGACATCTTCGCCCGGCGGTCGAGCAACTGCTGGATCCGCTTGTGCGGCGTGAAGCCCTCCGGCAGGTTGACGTGCGCGTCGCCGACGGCCTTGACCACCGCCGCGTCGGTGGCGGTCTCCACCCGCGGCTCCGGCTCGTCCTGCCGCTTCGGGCGGCTGAGCTGGCGCGGCGTGGTGGCGGCGTCCCGGGTGGCCTTGAAGACCCGCTCCAGTTGCGACTGGTAGTCGCGCAGCAGCTCCTCCGCGTCCTCCACGGTGATGTCGCCGCGACCGATCAGCTCCTCGGTGTAGAGCTTGCGCACCGAGCGCTTCGAGTCGATGATCTTGTACATCTGGGGGTTGGACATCGACGGGTCGTCGCCCTCGTTGTGCCCCCGCCGGCGGTAGCAGACCATGTCGATCACGACGTCCTTGTTGAACGTCTGCCGGTACTCGAAGGCCAGCCGGGCGACCCGGACCACGGCCTCGGGGTCGTCGCCGTTGACGTGGAAGATCGGGGCCTGGATCATCCGGGCCACGTCGGTGCTGTAGAGGCTGGACCGGCTGTACTCCGGGGCGGTGGTGAAACCGACCTGGTTGTTGACCACCACGTGCACGGTGCCGCCGGTGCGGTAACCGCGCAGCTGGGACAGGTTCAGCGTCTCGGCGACCACGCCCTGGCCGGCGAACGCCGCGTCACCGTGCACCGCCAGCGGCAGCACGGTGTAGCCCTCCAGCTTGAGGTCGATCCGGTCCTGCTTGGCCCGGACGATGCCCTCCAGCACCGGGTCGACGGCCTCCAGGTGCGACGGGTTCGCCACCACCGAGACCTTGACCGCGTGCTCCCCGTCCGGGGTGGTGAACTTGCCGTTCTGGCCGAGGTGGTATTTCACGTCGCCGGAGCCCTGGGTGGAGCGCGGGTCCAGGTGCCCCTCGAACTCGGAGAAGATCTTCTCGTACGGCTTGCCGACGATGTTGGCCAGCACGTTGAGCCGGCCCCGGTGGGCCATGCCGATGACGACCTCGTCCAGCCCGCCCTCGGCGGAGGCCTCCAGCACCTCACCGAGCAGCGGGATCAGCGACTCGCCGCCCTCCAGCGAGAACCGCTTCTGCCCGACGTACTTGGTCTGCAGGAAGGTCTCGAACGCCTCGGCGGCGTTGAGCCGGTTGAGCACGTGCTTCTGCTCGTCGGCGGCCGGCTTCTCGTACTTGCGCTCGATCCGCTCCTGGATCCAGCGCCGCTCCTCCGGGTCCTGGATGTGCATGTACTCGATGCCGACCCGGCGGCAGTACGAGTCGCGCAGCACGCCGAGGATCTCGCGCAGCTTCATCCGCTGCCTGCCGGCGAAGCCGTTCACCGGGAACTCGCGGTCCAGGTCCCACAGGGTCAGCCCGTGCTGGAGCACGTCCAGGTCCGGGTGCTTGCGGATCTTGAACTCCAGCGGGTCGGTGTCGGCCATCAGGTGGCCGCGCACCCGGTACGCGTGGATCAGCTCGTGCACCCGGGCCGTCTTGTTGATCTGGCCCTCGTTGTTGATCGCGACGTCGCGCATCCAGCGCACCGGCTCGTACGGGATGCGCAGCGACGTGAAGATCTGGTCGTAGAAGCCGTGCTCGCCGAGCATCAGCTCGTGCATGGCCTTCAGGAACTCGCCGGACTGCGCGCCCTGGATGATCCGGTGGTCGTACGTGCTGGTCAGCGTGATGACCTTGCTGACCGCCAGGTCGGCCAGGGTGGCCTCGGACATGCCCTGGTAGGGGGCCGGGTATTCCATCGCGCCGACGCCGATGATCGCGCTCTGCCCCTGCATCAGGCGCGGCATCGAGTGCACGGTGCCGATGCCGCCGGGGTTGGTCAGCGAGATGGTGGTGCCGGAGTAGTCGTCCATGGTCAGCTCGTTACGGCGGGCGCGCCGGACCACGTCCTCGTACGCCTGCCAGAACTGCCGGAAGTCCATCTGCTCGCAGCCCTTGATGGACGGGACCACCAGGTTGCGGGAGCCGTCGGGCTTGGTCAGGTCGATGGCGATGCCCAGGTTGACGTGCTCCGGGCGGACCATCACCGGCTTGCCGTCGACCTCGGCGAAGGAGTTGTTCATCTCGCGGTGCGCCACCAGCGCCCGGACCAGCGCGTAACCGATCAGGTGGGTGAAGCTGACCTTGCCACCACGGCCACGGGCGAGGTGATTGTTGATCACGATGCGGTTGTCGACCAGCAGCTTGGCCGGGACGGCGCGCACGCTGGTCGCGGTCGGCACGCTGAGCGAGGCGTCCATGTTCTGGACGATCTTCGCGGCGACCCCGCGCAGGGGCGTGGTCTGCGGACCGGTGGCGGTCGGCGCCGTCTGCGCGGTCTGCTTGGCCGGGGCGGCCTTCGCCTTGGCCGGCGCCGGCTTGGCGGGAGCGGCCTTGGCCGGTGCGGCCGGCTTCGCGCCGGTCGGCTCGGGCTTCGGCTCCGGCTTCTTCTCGGCGGCCCTGGGCTTCTCGGCGGGCTTCTCAGCCTTCGGCGCGGGCTGCGCGACCGCGGCGGTCGGCTCCGGCTGGCCGTCGGGCTGGGGTGCGGCCGGCTCGGCGGCGCTCTTCTCGGCGCCGCGCGGTGTGCCCGCGCCCGGTGCCGGTCGGTAGTCGGCGAAGAAGTCGTGCCAGGCCGGGTCGACGCTGGTGGGATCCGCGAGGTAGCGCTGGTACATCTCCTCGACGATCCACTCGTTCGGGCCGAAACCCGCCAGTGGGTTCTCCTGCGAAGTCTGCTGGGTCGACACGGCCGGTAATCGCCTCTTTCACGCGGGTTTTGTGTGTCACGCGGTCCCCGGACGACACCGCACCTGCCGGCGCGCACGGGTCGGATCCCAGGCTACGCCGTACGGGAGCCGGCGGCATTTCCGCCTCCATCGCGTGGTCCGTTTCACAGAAGATGCCAGAAGTTCGGTAAACGCTGCGTGTTCCGTCAACTGCTGGTAACGCCCGAGGTGGGGCCGCTGCCCACCCCGCCGGCCCGCGGGGTGGCGGCCGGCCACGTACGCCCGTCCGCGGACGTGCCGGCGGGGGCGGCCCACCGTGCGCCGCCCCCGCCGGAGTGGATCAGGAGATGTCGCGCTTGCGGACCAGGAGCGTGCCGACCACTCCGGCCACCAGGGCGTACCCGATGAGCACCGCCGCGCCCGCCCACTGGGGCGGGTTGCCGGGCAGGTCGTCGGTGCCGCTCACCATCAGCGACGAGGCCAGCGACGGCACCAGGAGCTGGAGGTTGTTGATCCAGTCGCCGAACCGGCCGGCCAGCGTGCTGATCAGGATCACCGCGCCGATCGACCCGCCCAGGTAGAGCAGGATGCCGGTGACGGTCGCGCCGATCTGGCTGCGGATCAGCACGCCCAGCCCGACGCCGAGGATGGCCCAGAGCAGGTAGGCCAGCCCGTTGAGCCCGACCGCCTCCCAGACCGCGCCGGTGTAGCGCGCGTCGACGCCGATCGCCCCCAGCACCGCCGCCCCGCTGAGCAGGTTGGCGGCCGTGGTGACCAGCCAGAAGACCACCCCGAGGCCGGCCGCGGCGACCAGCTTGGCGAGCATCACCGCGCTGCGGTGCGGCACGGTGAGGAACGTGGTGGTCACGGTCTGGTGGAAGAACTCGCTGGTCACCACGATGATGCCGAGCAGCATCACCATCATCAGCCCGAAGAACTGACCGTTGGTGAACAGGTTCGCGGCCAGTGCGTCCGGGTCCTTGAGCGCGTCGAAGGTGTCGGCCTGGTCCGCTGGCACCTCGCCCAGGTCCCCGTTGACCAGCGCGTCGGACTGGATGTAGTTGAAGAACAGGGTGATGCCCCAGAGCGGCAGGTAGATCAGCGCCAGGATCCACCAGATGCTGGTGCTGCGGATCTTGAGCAGCTCGGATCGGACGAGGTTCATCGGATGCCCGCCTTTCCGGCCGTGAGCTCCAGGAAGACGCCTTCGAGGTCGGGTCGTTCCGTGCTGAGTTCGTGCAGTTCCACGCCGGCGGCCAGGGCGGCCCGGCCGACGGCCGGCGCGTCCACGCCGTCCACCAGCAGGGTCCCCTGCTCGTCGACGTCCACCGTGGCCGAGGCCCCGCGCAGCGCGGCGGTCAGCTGGTCGGCCTGCGGGGTGCGGACCCGCACCCGGGCGCCCTTCGTCATCGACCCCATCACCTCCTGCACCGGGCCCTGCCGGATCAGCTTCCCGCCGGCGATGATCACCACGTCGTCGGCGAGGAGTTGCATCTCGGAGAGCAGGTGGCTGGAGACCAGCACCGTGCGTCCCTCGTGGGCGAGGTTCTTGAGGAAGCCCCGCATCCAGCGGATGCCCTCCGGGTCCAGGCCGTTGGCCGGCTCGTCCAGGATCAGCACCCGGGGGTCGCCGAGCATGGCCGCGGCGATGCCGAGCCGCTGCTTCATGCCGAGCGAGTAACCCTTGAACTTGCGCTTCGCGGCCGGGGTCAGACCCACCAGGGCCAGCGCCTCGGCGGCGCGTTCCTTGGGCAGGCCGGCCGCCGCGCAGATCACCTTCAGGTGGTTGATCCCGGTGCGGCCCTTGTGCGCGCTGGACGCCTCCAGCACCGCGCCCACGTGCCGCAGCGGATCGGTCAGGTCCGCGTACCGGTGCCCACCGATGGTGGCCGTGCCGGCCGTCGGGGTGACCAGGTTCAGCAGCATGCGCAGGGTGGTCGTCTTGCCGGCGCCGTTCGGGCCGAGGAAGCCGGTGACCCGGCCGGGTGCGACGGTGAACGACAGGTCGTCCACCGCCCGCACGTTGCGGTACTGCTTGGTCAGGCCGGAGACCACGATCTGGCCGTCGTCGGTGGGGCTTCGCTGCCCGTCAGACATCATTCTCCTTCTCTCGGGTGGCGTCGGGGTGCGCCGTCGGACAGCCTGGCGGGTGGCCGCAACCCGGTCAATCCGGCGCGGTCCGTAGGCGTGTCTCCACCTCAGGCACGACGCTCTCCTACCCGAGGACGATCTACTCTCCGTTAGGAAGGGGCCCTTGCACATCGTTTTCCGATAAGAAGGGGCCCTTCCTCACACCGAGATCCAGGTGGCGCGGGCCCAGGCCAGCAGGGTGCCGTCCGGCGCGTACAGGCTGGTGTGCACCTCGGCCCGGCGGCCCTCGCCGCCGACCTGGACGCCGGTCACCACGCACTCGTCGCCCGCCGCCGGCAGGGCCGCGACCATCGCGGCCATCCGACCCAGGACGTACGGCCGGCCCGGCGCGATCACCGCCCAGCCGCCCGGGCAGTCCAGCGCGGCCCACACGGTCGGGCCGGTGACCGGCGCCGGCACCACGAACGGCGCGGCGGTCCGCCCGTCCGGCAGCGGCCCGGGAAAGATCCGCAACCCGTCGTCCCGGAGCGGTCCGCAGACGAAGCAGCCGGGAAACGGGTGGTCCACCAGACCGGGGTACGCCTTGGCGGCAGCCCGCGCGGTGGCGGGGTCCACCGGCGGCACCACCGACCGGAACTCCGGCACCGGGCGGACCTGCGCGACGAGCGCCCCGTCCGGGTCGTGCACCTCGCCGTCGGTCAGGGTCAGCGGGGTGTCCAGCGGCGGGGGCCGGCGCAGCGTCACCTCGACCGGGCCGGTGCCGCCGGCCGCCGCGGCGAACACGCCCGCACTCCAGCCGCCGTTGCCCGAGCCCGGCGGCCCGTTGTGGCGGGACCCGATGATCATGTTTACCTCCGGCCGGCCGCGCCCGGCCCGGTCGCCGGTACGCCCGCCGGCAGCCTCGCACGCCGCCGCCGGAACCGGATCCCCACGGGTGCCGGCCGGCGTTCACCGGATCGACACCCGGCACCCCGGCCGCCGGCAACCCGGGGCACCTACACAGATCCCATGGCCGTTCTGCACGCCGCTGGCACACCCCTGACGACCAGCGGATACACCCTGCTGATCGCCGACGACCCGACCCAGGTCGCGGCCGCGCAACGCCTGCGTCACGAGGTGTTCGCCACCGAACTCGGCGCCACCCTGCGGCCGGGAGCCGCCGGCCTGGACGTCGACGACTTCGATCCGTACTGCGACCACCTGCTGGTGCGGCAGGAGAGCACCGGGCAGGTGGTCGGCACGTACCGGCTGCTGCCGCCGGGCCGCACCGCGCGCCGCTACTCGGCCGGCGAGTTCGACCTGACCCCGCTGGACGCCCTGCGCGACGACCTGGTCGAGGCCGGCCGGTCCTGCGTGCACCCGGACCACCGCTCCGGTGCGGTGATCAACCTGATGTGGGCCGGGATCACCCGCTACCTGCACCTGCGCGGCTCCCGCTGGCTCGGCGGCTGCGCCTCGGTGCCGGTCGCCGACGGGGGCCGGGCCGCCGCCGAGGTGTGGGCCATGACGCGGGAGCGGCACCTTACGCCGCCGCCGCTGCGGCTGCGCCCGCTGCGGCCCTGGTTCGCCCAGCCGGGCGTGCCGGGCGCGGACACCGCCGTCGGCGGCGCGCCGGGCCGGGCGCTCGTCCCGCCGCTGCTGCGTGGCTACCTGCGGCTGGGCGCGTGGATCGGCGGCGAGCCGGCGTACGACCCGGACTTCGGCACCGCCGACTTCTACGTGCTGTTCTCCCTGGACCGGATGAACCCGCGCTACCTGCGGCACTTCCTGGGCGGGACGGGGCGGTGACCGCGTACGACCTCTGGCGGCCGGTCTCCGGGTGCGGCCCGGCCTGCCTCCCGTCGCCCGGCGTGGTGCCCGGCGTGCCGGCCGCCGTGCGGGCCCGGCGGCTGGTCGCGCTGCTCGGCATGCTCGTCGCCGGTGCCGTCCTGGCGGTGCTGCTGCCGGTCCTGCCGACCGGCGAGCGGCAGGCGGCGGTACGCGGCTGGGCCCGGCGCACGGCCCGCGCCGCCGGTGTCCGGCTGGTGGTCCGGGGCCGGCCACCCCGGCGACGCGCACTGCTGGTCGCCAACCACGAGTCCTGGCTGGACGTGCTCGCCGTGCTGGCGGTCGCGCCGGCCGCGATGGTGGCCAAGAGCGAGGTACGTGGCTGGCCGCTGCTCGGCCGGCTCGCCGGCGCGGCGGGCACCCTCTTCGTCGACCGGGCTCGGCCGCGGGACCTGCCGGACACCGTGGCGCGGGTGGCCGCGGCGCTGCGGGCCGGCCGGTCGGTGGCGGTCTTCCCGGAGGGGACGACCTGGTGCGGCGACGGTGGCTGCCGGCCCGGCGGTGGTTTCCGGCCGGCGGTCTTCCAGGCCGCCGTCGACGCGGGTGCCCCGGTGGTGCCGCTGCGGATCGGGTACCGCTGCGCGGCCACCGGCGCCGGCACGACGGCGGCGGCCTTCCTCGGCGAGGAGAACCTGTGGCGGTCGGTGCGGCGGGTGCTGGGCACCCGGCGGCTGGTGGTCGAGGTGACCGTCACCGCGACCCTGTATCCCGCCCGGAACGCCGACCGGCGGGTCCTCGCCCGCGCCGCGGAGGCCGCGGTGCATCTGGTGCCGTCGCCGCCCCGCCTCGCGGCCGCCCCGGCCGGTCCGCCCTCGGTGCCCGGTCCGACCGGCGAGTCCGCCGCAGCCGTCCGGGAGCTGGGCCTGGCTGCGTGACCTTGTCGTATCGCGATGTATCGCGTTAGTGTCCTCGCGGCGGACGCGCCCCGGTCGCGCCCGCCGCCGAGGGAGCCCGATGACGCACTGGACGGTCGACCACCGCCCGGCGGGCACGCTGCCGTGACCACCGTCTTCGGTCACGGGCGGTTGCGGCTCTACCTGCTCAGGCTCCTCGACGACGGGCCCCGGCACGGCTACGAGCTGATCCGCCTGCTCCAGGAGCGCTTCCTCGGCCTGTACGCGCCCAGCGCCGGCACCATCTACCCCCGGCTGCAACGCCTGGAGAGCGACGGGCTGGTCACCCACACCGCCGCCGGTGGCCGGAAGGTCTACGAGATCACCGACGCCGGCCGGGCCGAGTTGCGGCAGCGGGCCGGCGAGTTGGGCACGCTGGAGTCGGACATCGCCGCCTCGGTGCACGATCTCTCCGTCCTGGCCGGTGAGCTCGGTGGCGAGGCGCACGGCTCGGTCCGCGACCTCCGACGGGAGCTGCGGGAGGCGACCCGCCCGACCCGGCGTACGCGTCCGGCCGCGTCGTCCGGCCCGCCGCCGACGGGCCCGCCGGGTCCCGCCCGGACGACCGAGGGGCCGTTGCTGGCCGAGTTCGACCGCCGGCTCGCCGGGTTCAGCGCCGAGGTGGGCGCGCTGGTCCGGGCCCGCCGGCTCACCGACTCACAGGTACGGACCGCGATCCGGCTGTTGGACGGCGCGCTGGACGGCCTGCGGCGGTTGCTGCGCTGATCCGGGTCCGGACGGCTCACAGGTTCTTTCCAGCGACCGCCCAGCACGAGCGCAGCGAGAGCGCGGATGATGGGCCCATGGCCGCTACCCAGACCGAGGCGCGACTGCTCGTCGTCGAGGACGATCCCAACATCCTCGAACTCCTGTCCGCGAGTCTCCGGTTCGCGGGGTTCGACGTGGCGACCGCGACCAGCGGCAGCGCCGCGCTCAACGCCGCCAAGGACCACCGACCCGACCTGGTGGTGCTCGACGTGATGCTGCCCGACCTGGACGGCTTCGAGGTCATCCGGATGCTCCGCGAGGGCGGCACCCGTACGCCGGTGGTGTTCCTGACCGCGCGGGACGCGACCGACGACAAGATCCGCGGGCTGACCCTCGGCGGCGACGACTACGTCACCAAGCCGTTCAGCCTGGAGGAGCTGACCGCCCGGATCCGGGCGGTGCTGCGCCGTACCAGCAGCGGCGAGACCACGCCGTCCCGGCTCACCTTCGCCGACCTGGAGCTGGACGAGGAGACCCACGAGGTGCACCGGGCCGGCCAGCGGGTGCAGCTCTCCCCGACGGAGTTCAAGCTGCTGCGTTACCTGATGCTGAACGCCAACCGGGTGCTGTCCAAGGCGCAGATCCTCGACCACGTCTGGAACTACGACTTCCGGGGCGACGACAACATCGTCGAGTCGTACATCTCCTACCTGCGGCGCAAGGTGGACAACACCCCACCCCGGCTGATCCACACCCTGCGTGGGGTCGGCTACGTCCTGCGCAAGCCCGCGGCGTGATCCCGGTCGAGCAGGCGAAGGTCAAGCTGCGCGGAGTCCCACTCCGGGTCAAGCTGGTCGCGTCGGTCCTCACCCTGGTTGCCGCCGCCCTGCTGGTGATCAGTTCGCTGACCGCCGTTCTGCTGCGCAACTACCTGGTCGACCAGGTCGACGACGAGTTGACCACGGCCACCAGCACGGTGAGCAGCCTGGTCACCCAGCTCCGTCCCGGCCAGTTCGTCACGTTCGGCCTGCCCAGCGACTACGTGGTGCTCACCGTGCGCAACGGCCAGGTCGGTGGCGGCTACTCCAACCCGAATCTCGACACCCTGGACCTACCGCCGTGGCCGGAGACCGAGGCGGGATTCCGGGAGTTGGTGGGGGACACCCCCTTCACGGTCACCTCTCGCAACGGCGGCACCCGCTGGCGGATGCTCTACATCGAACTGCCCGGCGGGCAACTGGCCGCGATGGGGCAGAACCTCACCGACGTCGACCTCGCCGTCAAGCGCCTGGTCTGGATCGACCTGCTGGTGGGCGGCGCCGCGCTGGTCCTGCTCGCCTCGATCGGGGCGGCGATCGTGCGGACCAGCCTCAAGCCGCTGGTGGAGATCGAACAGACCGCCGCCGCCATCGCCGGCGGGGACCTGAGCCGACGGGTGCCCGATCCGGAGCAGAATGCCGACTGCCCCACCTCGGAGCTGGGTCGGCTCTCCCGGGCGCTGAACGCGATGCTCAACCAGATCGAGGCCGCCTTCACCGCCCGCGCCGCCTCCGAGGCCGCGGCGCGCTCCGCCGAGGCCGCCGCCCGGGACGCGGCCGACTCCGCCCTGGCCTCCGAGGCGCGGGCCCGGCGGTCCGAGGAGCGGATGCGGCAGTTCGTCGCGGACGCCTCGCACGAGCTGCGGACCCCGCTGACCACCATCCGGGGCTTCGCCGAGCTGTACCGGCAGGGTGCGGCCCGGGCTCCGGAGAAGACCGCCGACCTGCTGCGCCGGATCGAGGACGAGGCCGCCCGGATGGGTCTGCTGGTGGAGGACCTGCTGCTGCTGGCCCGACTGGACCGGGAGCGGCCGGTGACGCTCGGCCCGGTGGAACTGCCGGTGCTGGCCGGGGACGCGGTGGCGGCGGCCCGGGTGGTGGCGCCGGACCGGCCGATCGAGCTGGACATCGAGCCGGGCTCGGGAACGCTCGTGGTGCACGGTGACGACGCCCGCCTGCGCCAGGTGATCGGCAACCTGATGACCAACGCGCTCACGCACACCCCACCGGACGCCGCGGTGACCCTGCGGCTGCGTACCGAGCCGGGCGACGTCGCGGTGGTGGAGGTGGCCGACACCGGGCAGGGGCTCTCCCCGGAACAGGCGGAACGCGTGTTCGAGCGCTTCTACCGGGCGGACGCCGCCCGGACCCGGCGGGCCGACGGCAACACCGGCACCGGCCTGGGCCTGGCGATCGTCGCCGCGATCGTCGCCGCCCACCACGGCACCGTCGAGGTGACCGGAACGCCGGGCGGGGGTGCGACGTTCCGGGTCCGGCTTCCGCTGGCCCCCGAGCCCGCCCTCGACGACGGGGAATGACTTTCAGAAAACCTACAGGCAGGTTCCAGGCGGATCGCAGTGGCGGGAGAGAGAGTGGTCCCATGACCGAGTACGAGTCCGACCCGCAGCGCCGGCCGGCCCCCTCCGACGCCGAGCCGTCGCACCCCACCGCCGAGCTGCACCGCGTCGAGCGCGCGCAGTCCGACTCCGCCACCGCCGCCCCCGACGGCGAGACCACCGATCCGGCCCGGACCGCCGAGGTCCGCCCGGTCCAGGACGTCTTCCCGGGTACGCCCGAGGTCGCCCCGACCGCCGGCGCGGCGCGACCCGGCGACGGGCCGGGCGCGCCCGCCACCAGCCCGTCCGCACCGCCGTACCCGGTCTCCGGACACCCGCAGCCGGGGCAGCCCCACCCGTACGGCCAGCCGGGCCAGCCGCAGGCCGGCCGGTGGCCGGGTGGCGCGTGGTATCCCGGTCCGCAGGCCGGTTGGAGTGGCGCCGGCCAGCCGGGCCACGGTCAGCCGCACCAGCCCGGCCCACCCCACCACCCGGGTCAGCAGTACCACCCGGGCCAGCAGTACCAGCCGGGCCAGTCGCTGCCGCCCTGGGCGCAGCAGGCCCGTCCGCACGACCCCCGGCCCGGCCGGATCGCCAAGTTCGTCGGCGCGGGTGTCGCGGTGTTCGCCCTGATGCTCGGCTCCGGCGTCGCCGGCGGTGCGCTCGCGCTGGCCGTGGACGGTGGCTCGGGTGTCACCCGCACCTACTCCGCCGCGCCGGTCATCGACGGCGCGGATCTGCCCCGGATCGCCGCGAAGGTGCAGCCCAGCGTGGTCTCGATCAGCACCGGCAACGGTGAGGGATCCGGCGTGGTGCTCAGCGCGAACGGTTACGTGCTGACCAACAACCACGTCATCGCCTCGGCCGGCGGTGACACCGTTCGGGTGATCTTCGCCGACGGCCGGAACGCGCAGGCTCGGATCATCGGCGCCGACCCGAAGACCGACCTCGCGGTGGTGCAGGTCTCCGGCGTGAGCGACCTCCAGCCAGCCACCCTCGGTGACAGCGACGCCATGCAGGTGGGCGACCAGGTGCTCGCCCTGGGCAGCCCGCTGGGCCTGCAGGGGTCGGTGACCGCCGGCATCCTCAGCGCCCGGGACCGCACCATCCGGGCCGGCAGCCAGCAGAACCCGCAGCAGGGCGCGACGTCGATCGCCGGGCTGCTCCAGACCGACGCCCCGATCAACCCCGGCAACTCCGGCGGCGCGCTGGTCAACACCCGTGGCGAGGTGATCGGCATCAACACCGCCATCGCCACCGACGGCCAGGGCGGCACCGGCAACATCGGCGTCGGCTTCGCGATCCCGAGCAACAAGGCCAAGGACGTGGCCGAGAAGTTGCAGCGGGGCGAGAAGGTCAGCCACCCGACGCTCGGCGTCAGCGTGAACGCCGCCGAGGGCGGTGGCGCGCTGGTCGGCGCCGTCACGTCGGGCAGCGCCGCGGAGAAGGCCGGGCTCCAGCGTGGCGACGTGATCACCCGCTTCGGCGACAAGGTGGTCAACGACTCCGACGACCTCGTCGGCGCGGTGCAGGCCGGCAAGGTGGGTGACCGGGTCGAGGTGACCTACAAGCGCAACGGCGCCGAGTCCACCGTGACCGTGACGCTCGCCGAGTCCTGACCGGTAGACCAGAGCTTTTCTCCTCCCTCCGGCGGCGGGTGGTGGAGCCAAGGGGGTTGGCTCCACCACCCGCCGCTCACTCTCCTCGACGGCGGTTCACCCGGATCGGGTGAGCCGCCGTCACCCGATCCGGGTGCAGCCTCACCACAGGCAGCGACGGGGGAGGGGCGCGAGATGAGCACCGCCGTGCGGACGGACGAGCGGATCCAGCGGGACGTGCAGGACGAACTGGCCTGGGACCCCCGGGTGGGACCGAACCAGATCGGCGTGGTCGTGCACGCCGGCGTGGTGACCCTCACCGGCTGGGTGGACGAATACGCGCGCAGATGGGCGGCGGTCCGCTGCGCGCAGCGCGTACGCGGGGTGCGGGCGGTCGCCGACGACGTCGAGGTGCGCCTGCCCGGCGAGGCCGGCCGGACCGACTCCGACGTCGCGCTCGCCGCCGGCCGCGCGTGGGAGTGGGACAGCTTCGTGCCCGCCGAGCGGCTGGACGTCACGGTCGCCAACGGATGGGTGACGCTCCGTGGTGAGGTCGAGTTCGGCTGGCAGCGACGGACGGCCGAGAGTGACCTGCGCCGGCTGGCCGGCGTACGCGGGGTGACGAACCTGGTGGAGGTCCGGCCGGCCGCCCCGACCGACCGGGAGGGCACCCGGCGGGAGGTGCAGCGCGCGTTGCGGCGCGGCATCGGCACCGAGCGGGTCACCGTCGAGGTCGACGGTGACACGGTGGTGCTGCGGGGTGTGGTCCGCTCGTGGTGGGAGCGGGACCAGGCGGAGCGGATCGCGTGGTCCGGCGCGGGGGTGCGGGCGGTGCGGGACGAGCTGCTGGTCGGCGGCTGAGCGCCGGGCGGGTGTAGCGGTGCCGCCACCGGGAACCCGCTGCCGACCACCGGGGCGGGTGTCTGCCGGACCCGGCGACTCCGGTGGGACTGCGTGAGGGGGAGGGGCCCGTGGCCGTGCAGCTTCCGGACGACCGCTCGGCGGAGCGGCCGCTGCGGATCGCGATGGTGGTCCCACCCTGGCTGTCGGTGCCCCCGCCGGGTTACGGCGGGCTGGAGCAACTGGTCGCCGGACTGGTGGACGCGCTCGTGACGCGTGGCCACGCGGTGACCCTCTTCGGTGCCGGGCGGGACCACGGCACCGCCGGTGACTTCGTCGCCACCGTCGGCGATCTCCAGTACGACCGGCTCGGCGAGTCGCTGCCCGAGCTGGCCCACCTGGCTCAGGTCAACCACCTGGTCGACGCGGCCGACTTCGACGTGGTCCACGACCACACCACGATCGGCCCGCTGGTCGCCGGCCGCCGGGCGGTGCCGACGGTGGCGACCGTGCACGGCAATCCGGTCGGTGAGTACGGAACGGTGCTCAGCGACACCGACCACGGGGTCGGGCTGGTCGCGATCTCGCACGCGCAGCGCCGGCTCAATCCCCGGCTGCCCTGGGTGGGTACGGTGCACAACGCCCTGGACACCACCGGCATCCCCCGCAAGAGCATGCCCGGCCGAGGGCCGGTGCTGTGGCTGGCCCGGTTCAGCCCGGACAAGGGGCCGGACCTGGCGATCCGCGCCTGCCGGGCCGCCGGGCTGCCGCTGGTGCTGGCCGGCAAGTGCAACGAGCCGGCCGAGCGGCGCTACTTCGAGCAGGTGATCCGGCCGATGCTCGACGAGGACGTCACCGTCGTGCGGGACGCCGACCGGGCCACCGCGCTGCGGCTGCTGATCGACGCCCGCTGCCTGGTCATGCCGATCCAGTGGGAGGAGCCGTTCGGGATGGTGATGCTGGAGGCGATGGCGACCGGCACCCCGGTGGTCGCGCTCAACCGGGGCGCGGTGCCGGAGCTGGTCCGCCCCGGTGTGACCGGGCTGGTCTGCGCCACCGCCGACGATCTGCCCGGGGCGTTGCGGGCGGCGGACCGCCTGGATCCGGCGGCGTGCGTCACGCACGTGGAGGAGAACTTCTCCACCTGCCGGACCGCGATCGGCTACGAGGCCGTGTACCGGCGGTTCACCGCCGGCGTCGTGCGCCCGGCCCGGTCCCGCGAGCCGGTGCGGGTGGCCTTCCGCTGAGCCCGCGCCCGGCCGCCGGTGCCGGTCGCCGGCGCGGGCACCGGCTCAGAGCTGGGCCTGGCCGAGGTCCGCGACGGCGTCGTCGAGGCGGCGGGCGTACGCCTCGCTGATCGCGCCCTCGCCGAGGCGGATCCGGACCTTCTCCCGCAGCCGGTCCACCCGGGCCGGCACGTCACCGCGCCCGGCACGGGCGGCCTCGGTGAGGTTGCGCAACTCGTTGCGCAGGTCGAGGCCGACGTCGGAGCGGATCTCGCCGTCGTCCAGTCCGGCGCCGATCAGGCCGTCGAGCCGGTTCGCCGCCGCCACCAGGGTGTCCCCTGTGGATGGTCGGGAGGTGGGCGGGGGTGGCGGGGTGGCGGTACCGGCGGACGGCGGCGTGCCGCCCGTCGGGCCGGTGGTGGCGGTGGGCGTCGGGAACGGCTCGGCGGTCGGCAGGGCGTCGCCCCGGTCCGGGTCGTCCCGGCGCAGACCGGGCACCAGCAGTGCGGCACCGATCGCCAGCGCCACCAGCACGACCGTCAGCACCAGAACCGGTCGCGGCAGGCGACGTCGGTCCGGTCCGGCGGCCCCGTCCGGACCTTCACCCGGTGGCCGGCCGGCGGTCTCCGGCGGGGTTGCCCGACCCAGCGTCGCCACCGGACCGGCCGGCACCGCTGTGGTGCCCGCCGCGTCGGTCGCTGCGGTGCCGGCCGCGTCGGTCGGCGTGGCCCGCGCCGACAGCGGGAGGGTGGCCGTGCGCGTCGTGCAGGTGCGCGGGTCGGCCGGGAGCAGTTGCTCGCGCAGCGCGGTGGCGACCTGGCGGGCGGTCGGCCGGGCGGCCGGGTCGCGGGACAGGCAGCGCAGGCAGATCCCGGCCACCTCGGGCGGCAGGCCGGGCACCTCGACCGGTGCCGGCGGCCCGCTCCGGGCGAGCGTCGCGCTCAGCTGTTCCCAGGTGTCCGCCGGGTACGGCACCCGGCCGGTCAGCGCCTCGTGCAGCAGCACGCCCAGCGAGTAGACGTCGGTGGCCGGCTGCGCCGGCGCGCCGTCGAGCCGCTCCGGCGCCACGTACGCCGGGGTGCCGAAGGTCTCGCCGTCCTCGTCCTCGTCGGGCGCGCCGATCCGGGTGGCGATGCCGAAGTCGAGGACCTTCGCCCCACCCGGCGTCATCATCACGTTGGACGGGGTGATGTCCCGGTGCACGATGCCCAGCCGGTGCGCCGCGGCCAGCGCGTCGGCCACCTGCGCACCGGTCTGCACCGCCTCCGGCCACGGCAACGGGCCCTCGGTGAGCCGCAGCTCCAGCTCCTCGCCGGCGAGCAGCTCCATCACCACGAACGACATGATGGTGCCGTCGGAGGCGAGCGTCTCGCCGTAGTCGTGCACCGAGGTCACGTGCGGGTGGACCAGCTTGGCGGCGGACCGGGCCTCGGCGCGGACCATGTCCCGGAAGCGGGCGTCGGCGGCGAGCGACGGTGCGAGCACCTTCAACGCCACGTTGCGGTCGAGCACCTCGTCCCGGGCCCGCCAGATCACCGACATCCCTCCCGCGCCGATCTGGTCGACGAGCCGGTACCTGTCGGCCAGCAACCGGCCGGGACGCAGCGCTGGCTTCACGGATCGCACCTGCCTCGGGGTGGGAGCGCTATCAGGTTGCGCGACTGTTTCCGCCGTGTCAACGGCCCCCGGCCCCACCAGCGAAGCGGTCGGCGGCGTCGCCGTGCCAGGATGAACGGCATGGGGCGGGGACCGGTGGCGTTCGTGCTCGGGGGCGGCGGCGTCCTCGGCGCGGTCGAGGTGGGCATGCTGCGTGCCCTGTTCCGCGCCGGGATCCGGCCCGACCTGGTGATCGGCACGTCGATCGGCGCGGTCAACGGCGCGCTGGTCGCCGCCGACCCCACCGAGGCGGTGACCGACCGCCTGGTGCGGCTCTGGGCCTCGCCGGAGGCGAGCGAGGTGTACGGCGACTCGGTGGCCCGGCAGGTGCGGCGGTTCGCCGCCCGTACCCACCTGCACTCGCCCCGCCCGTTGCGCAGGCTGTTGGAGAACGAGCTGGGCGCGGAGACCACCTTCGCCGACCTGCGGGTGCCGTTCCGCTGCTGCGCGGCCAACATCGAGCGCGCCGCCGAGCACTGGTTCGACACCGGGCCGCTGGTCCCGGCCGTACTGGCCAGCGCCTCCGTGCCGGGCCTGCTGCCGCCGGCCCGGATCGGGGACCTGCACTACATCGACGGAGGGATCGTCAACTCGATCCCGATCGGCGAGGCGGTCGCCGTCGGCGCGGAGCGCATCTTCGTACTCCAGGTGGGTCGGATCGAGAGGGCGCTGACCCCGCCCAAGCGGCCGTGGGAGATCGCCCAGGTCGCGTTCGAGATCGCCCGCCGGCACCGGTTCGCCCGGGAGCTGGCCGCGCTGCCCGACGGGGTGGAGGTGCACGTGCTGCCGACCGGTGGCCTGGAACCGCGCGACGACACGCCCTGGGCCTACCGGGACATGGCGGCGGTGGGCCGCCGGATCAGCCGCGCCTACACCGCCTCCCGGCACTACCTCGCGCAGCTGGACCACTGATGCCGCTGCCTCCACGGTGGCTGCGTCGGCTGGTCCTCGCCCCCGGGGTGGTGCTGCTCGCCGTGACGGTGGTGACGACCGTCCCGGTGTGGGTGCTGCTGGCGTTGGTCGCCTCCCCGTTCGTGCCCGGGCACCTGCGACCGCTGCGGGTGCTCTGGCTCGCCGCCGTCTACCTGATCTGGGACGCGGCGGCGCTGCTCGCGCTGTTCGTCCTCTGGGTCGCCGCCGGTTTCGGCTGGCGGGTACGCTCGCCGGCCTTCCAGCGGGCGCACTACGTGCTGGCCGGCTGGTTCCTGCGGGTGCTGTTCTGGCAGTCCCGGTGGACGCTGCGGCTGCGCATCGACGTGGTCGGCACCGACCCGGACACCGCGCTGCCCGGACGGCCGGAGCTGGTGCTCTGCCGGCACGCCGGCCCGGGTGACTCGTTCATCCTGATCCACGCGCTGGTCAACTGGTTCCGGCGGGAACCGCGGATCGTGCTGAAGGACAGCCTCCAGTGGGATCCGGCGATCGACGTGCTGCTCAACCGGCTGCCGACCCGTTTCCTCGCGCCGGGTCCGGACGGCAAGGGCTCGGTGACCGAGCAGATCGGGCACCTCGCCACCGGGCTGGACGACGACGACGCGTTCGTGATCTTCCCGGAGGGCGGCAACTTCACCCCGAAGCGCCGCGTCCGGGCGATCGCCCGGCTGCGGTCGCGCGGTCTGGAACGCATGGCGCGGCGTGCCGAACGGATGCGGCACGTGCTCGCCCCGCAGCCCGGTGGGCTGCTCGCCGCCCTGGACGCGGCACCCGACGCCGGGGTCATCTTCGTGGCCCACACCGGGTTGGACAGGCTGCTCACCGTCGCCGACGTGTGGCGTGAGCTGCCGATGGACAAGCGGATCGTGATGCGGTTCTGGTCGGTGCCGCCGGAGGACGTACCCACCGGCCGGCAGGAGCGCATCGACTGGCTCTTCGACTGGTGGGGTCGGATCGACGAGTGGATCGCGGCCAATCGCCAGAACGCCGCGTAGGGTGCGGGCGTGGACCAGATCTGCGTCGTGACGACGGTGGTGGACGCGCGGTCGGTGGCCGACGTGCTGGCGGCGGCGGCGGTCGCCGGGCGGCTCGCCGCCTGCGCACAGGTGGGCGGCCAGGTGGACAGCACCTACTGGTGGCAGTCGAACATGGAGACCAGCACCGAGTGGGAGGTGCGGTTCAAGACCGCCCCGGACCGGGTGGCCGCCCTGGTGGAGCAGATCCGGGCCAACCACCCGTACGAGGTGCCGGAGGTCCTGGTGACCCGGGTGGACAGTGGCAACCCGGACTACACCGCCTGGGTGCACGAGCACACCCGGGCCTGACCCGTTCATGATCGGATACGCCTGACCCACTCGACACGCCGGTACGGATGCTGCCCAGCCGTATCCGATCATGCCCGACCCGAGGGCGCGGCCCCAGCCTAGGTACGCGCACTCTGGTCGGGTGATTCTCGAGGCCCGAGGATGACCGCGTGGAGAACTCGGCCTACCCCTGTCCCGCCTGCGGCGCCCCCGCTGACCTCGGCCGTGGCTGCTCCGGCTGCGGCCGTCCGCCGTACCCGCCCGCGGCCGAGGTGCTTGCTCTCGACCGGGAGATCGGTGTGTTGACCGGGGAGGTCGAGCGGGCCCGGCGGACGTACGTGGCACTGATCGACCGGTTGAACGCCGCCCGGCGGCACCGCGCGGAGGTGGCCGCCGCGGTGCGGGCGGAGTTCCCCGCGCCGGTCCCGGTGCCGGTGCGGATTCCGGGCCCGGCGGCGCATGCGGCCCCTGCGCCCCCGCCGGCCGGCTCGGCGGCGGCCGGCGGCGCGGAGACCTCGACCCGGACCGTGCAGGGCCTGCTGTTCGTCCTCGGGGGACTGTTGCTCGGCACCGCCGCCGTGGTCTTCACGGCGGTGGCCTGGGCGAGCGTGGGGCTCGCCGGCCGGGCGCTGATCCTGCTCGCCTTCACCGCCCTCTTCCTCGCCGTGCCGCTGCCGCTGCTGCGGCGGAGCCTGCGGGGCACCGCGGAGACCATCGCCGCGGTGGGGCTGCTGCTGGTGCTCCTCGACGGGTACGCCGCCTGGACGGTGGACCTGGGCGGGGTGGCCGGGTGGCCCGGCACGCGGTACGTCGCGCTGGTCGGGGGGGCCGGCGCGGCGGTCGCGGCCGGGTACGCCCGGCTCACCCGGCTGACCGGGCCGTGGTGCGCGGCGCTGATCCTGGCGCAGCCGGTGCTGCCGCTGCTGGCCGTGGAGGCGCGGCCGGGGGCGGCCGGCTGGACGGTGGCGCTGGTCGGGGTGGCGCTGGTCGACCTCGCGGTGCTGGCCGTGCTGCGCGGCCGGGGGGACAGCGCGGGGATCGCGGCCGGCCGGGCGGTGGCGTGGCTCGGGTTCGCCGCCGCGCTCGTCGCGGCGGCGGCCTGCGCGCTGGTGCCGCTCGCGGCGGGCCGGGCGGGCGGCACGCCGCTCCTGGCCGGGGTGCCACTGCTGCTGGTCGCGTCGACGTTGTTCGGCGCGGCGCTGCTCGTCGGAACGGGGCCGATGCGGGAGGCGGCCGGCGGTCTGCTGGTGCCGGTGCTGGCGGCGGCGCTCGTCCGGCCGGCGGGCGCGACGACGCCGTCGCTGGTGCTGCTCTCGGCGGGGCTGGTCGCGGTGGCGGCGGCCGGAGCGGTGGGGCTGGTCCCGGCCGGGTGGCGGGCCGGTCCCAGGGTGGGGGCGCTGGTCGTGGCGGGCGGGTCGGCGCTGGTCAGCACGTTGACCACGGTCGGACTGGCCGTCGCGGTGCTCGGCCGGTCGCTGCCGCCGTGGCGGGGCGCCGCCGCCGGTCCGGCGCTCGGGTGGGGTTGGCAGCTTCCGGTCGCGGTGGCCCTGTCGGCGGTGGCCTGCGGGTTGCTGCTGCCCCGGCCGGTCCGACCGGTGGTGGCGGTGCTGGGGGGTGCGCTGACCGCGTTCGCACTGCCCGCCCTGGGTGCCACGCCGTGGCCGGCGGTGGTCGCCGTCGACCTGGTGGTGGGGGCGGCGCTGCTGGGGGTGGCGGTCGTCCGCCCCGCGGACCGGTGGCGGGTGGGCGCGGCGGCGGTCGCCGGCGCGGCGCTGCTGGGCCACGGCCTGCTGGTGGCGCTGGCCGACCCGGCCGGGTTGCTGGCGGCGCTCGCGGTGGTGCTGGCCGTCGGGGTGGCGGTCGCCGCCGCCGGCCGCCGGGGCAGCGCCGGCCAGCGCGCGGTGGGTGGGGTGGCGCTCGCCGCCGCGCTGCTCGCGGTGCCGGCGGTCACCGCCGTCGCCACCTTCGCCGCCGGGTCGCCGGCCTGGTGGCAGGCGCGGGCCGCGCTGATCGTCGTCGCGCTGCTGCCGGTCGGCCTGTGGGCGGTCCGCCGGCACTGGCCGGACCTGACCGGGTACGCGGCGTCCGCACTCGCCGTGGCGGTGCCGGTGGTGGCCGGTGCCGTGCTGCTCGCACCGGCGGACGAACCGGCGGTGCTCTACGGCGCGGTGGCGGTGCTGGTGGTCGCCCTCGGTGAGGCGGCCGCGCGGCGGAGCGGTCCGCTGCGGGTGATCGGGACCGGGTTGCTGGTGGTGACGTCGGTCGCCGCCGCGCCGGCGACGGTGGTGGCGCTGGTCGCCCCGTACGGCCGGGTGCCGTCGCCCTGGTCCGGTGCGCCGGCGCCGGTGTCCACGCCGGGTGGGTGGCCGCCGGGGGTGGCCCTGCTGGCCCTGGCGCTCGCCGCGACGGTGATCGGGCTGGCCGGCCGTACCGCACGCGCCGACGTCGGTGCCGCCGGCCGGACCGACGGACCGGTGGGGCAGACGCGGGAGGTGACCGCCCCGGCCGCCGTGGCGACGGTGTTCGCGGCGCTGGCGGTGCCGGTGCTCCTGACGGCCGCGGGCGCGCCCTGGCCGGTGGTGCCGGCCGGGACACTCCTGGTCGGGGTCGGCGCGGTGCTGGCCACCGTGTTCGCCGCACCCCGGCCGCCGCTCGGCCCGGTCGCGGCGGCGCTCGGACTGACCTTCGCCGCCTCCGGGCTGCTCGGCGCCACGGCGACCCGGTCCGGCACCCTCGCCGCCCTGGGGCTCCTGCTGGCGGCGGCGGTGACCACCGTCGCGGCCGGCCGGTCGGCCGGGGTGCGGCTCGCCGGCTGCCTCGTCGCGGTCGGCGCGGCGACCGGGTTCGCGGTCACCGCCGGGCTGGCCGCCGGCCTGCCGCCGAGGGGGGCGGCGTTCGGGGTGCTGGCCGTGGCCGCCCTCACGATGGCCGTGGCGGCCGTCCTCGCGCCCCGGGTCGGCCCGCCGGTGGCCCGGGCGCTGGACGCCGCCGCGCAGGCGGTGGCCCTGCTCGCCCTCCTGCTCACGGTCGACGCCACCCGGTACGCGGCGACGGTCTGCGTCCTGTGGGGCGCCGCCGTGGCGGTACGGGCGCTGCGCCGGGCCGAACCGGCCGGTCGGCGCTGGGCGTTCGTCGCGGTCGCCGGGGGCAGCGAGCTGTTCGGCGCCTGGCTGCTGCTGGTGGCCGGCGGCGTGACGCTGCTGGAGGCGTACACCGTGCCGGCGGCGACCCTGGCACTCGCGGCGGGCCTGGTGGCGCTGCGGACCCGACCCGGGCTGACCAGCTGGCTGGCGCTCGGGCCGGGACTCGCCGCCGCGCTGCTGCCCAGCCTCGCGTTGGTGCTGGGGGCGCCCGACGCGCAGCCGTGGCGACGGCTGCTGCTCGGCACCGCCGCGCTGGGGACGGTGCTGCTCGGGTCGACCCGCCGCTGGCAGGCCCCGGTGGTCCTGGGCAGCGTCACGCTCGCCCCGCTCGCGCTGTACGAACTGGCCCGGGGCTGGGACCTGCTGCCCCGGTGGATCTTTCTGGCGCTGGGCGGCCTGGCGTTGATCGGGCTGGCCGCGACCTACGAGCGGCGGCGGCGGGACCTGACCCGGCTGCGGGCGGCCGTCGGCCGGATGGGCTGACGGTAGGGCGAACCCTACGCGGAGTTCGGGGGTGAGCTGGATCATTATCCGCCCGGACAATGGGTAACTTCGGTTACGGAGCGTGCCGGGTGGCGCGCCGAGGGCCAAGGACCGGGAGTCGGGCATGACACGTTCACTGGTGGCGGAGCCTCCGGCACGACGCGGGAGCGACTACTCCGAGCTGTCCCGCCGAATCCGCGCCGCCGGGCTGCTGACCCGCCGACCGGGTCGGTACCTGACCCGGATCGTCCTCACCTTCGGCGTCTGGCTCGCCGTCTGGGCGGTGGTCGTCCAGGTCGGCGACTCGTGGCTGCAGGTCGGCCTGGCCGCGGTGCTGGCCGTGGCCACCACCCAGGTCGCGTTCCTCGGACACGACGCCGGGCACCGGCAGATGTTCCGCCGACGCGGGCCCAGTGAACTGGTCGGCCTGGTCGCCGGCAACCTGGCCGTCGGGCTCAGCTACGG
Organism: Micromonospora endolithica; assembly: GCF_003626595.1. GTDB lineage: Bacteria > Actinomycetota > Actinomycetes > Mycobacteriales > Micromonosporaceae > Micromonospora > Micromonospora endolithica. Next base: position 129,396 of record NZ_RBAK01000015.1, read on the forward strand.
CTGGTGGGTGGACAAGCACAACCGGCACCACGCCAACCCGAACCACGCCGACTCCGACCCGGACGTGGGGGCGGGCGCGCTGGTCTGGACGTACGAGCAGGCGAGCGCGACCCGCGGCCTCGGCCGGTGGGTGGCCCGCCGGCAGGCGTGGTTCTTCTTCCCGATGCTGCTGCTGGAGGGCCTCAACCTGCACGTGGCGAGCCTGCGGGCGGTGTTCGGCCGGGCACCGGGCGGCGGGTTCGTGACGCCGATGCGGCACCGGGCCGTCGAGGCGCTGCTGCTGGTCGTGCACACCGGGGCGTACGCGGGGGTGCTGCTGGTGACCATGTCGCCGCTGAAGGCGCTGGCCTTCGCCGCCGTGCACCAGGGGCTGTGGGGGCTCTACATGGGGTGCGCGTTCGCCCCGAACCACAAGGGCATGCCGATGCCGGACGGCGACGACGACCTGGACTTCCTGCGCAAGCAGGTGCTCACCGCCCGCAATGTCCGGGGCAGCCGGTTCGTCGACGCCGCGCTCGGCGGGCTCAACCTCCAGATCGAGCACCACCTCTTCCCGAACATGCCCCGGGGGAACCTCCGCCGGGCCCGGCCGATCGTGCGGGCCTACTGCGCGGAGCAGGGCGTCCCGTACGCGGAGACCGGGCTGATCGACTCGTACCGGCAGGCGTTGGCGCACCTGCACGAGGTGGGGCGACCGCTGCGCGGGCGGTGACCCCGGCGAGCGCGGGGTCACCGCCCGATCGGGCGTGGTCGCTCAGCCGGCGAAGGTGTCCAGAAGTTCGGTCGGCATCTCCTGGACCTCACTCGCCGGCGGCGTCCGCACCGTCACCGGGGTGCCGAAGTCCGCGTACCGGGTGCTCATCTTGCCGAAGCTCTCCACCAGGGTGCTGGTGTCGACGACCAGTTCGGTGAGCCGGCCCTCGGCGTCGACCGTGGCGGTGAACGGGACGGCCTTCGCCTTGTCGCCGAACGCGGCGATGTCCTTGTCGTCCGCCATCGTCCTGGTGTAGTCGAGCGTGCCGGCGTAACCGCCCGCCGCCGTCCGCTCCACCGCGACGACGCTGTTCACCAGCTTGTTGACCCCGCCCGGGTCCCCGTCGGGCATGAAGTTGAACGGGCTGTCCTTGCTGACCTTGCGCATGTCCAGGTGCATCCACTTGTCCGACGAGGACTGCTGGGCGAGCAGCCCGCCGCTCATCTTCAGGTAGACGTCGTCACCGGTGGAGAGCACCTGGAACTTCCCCAGGGTGCCCATGTCGAGCGTCATGTCGGAGGTCTTCGTCGCCGGGTCCATGGTGCCGGATCCGTTGAGCAGGGCCGAGGTCATCGTCACCCGCATGCTCTGCTTGTTGAGCTGCTGAGCGGCGGCGGTCAGTTCGCCGAGCGCGTCCGCCGGGGCGGTGCTGGTCGGTGCCGCGGCGTCACCGCCAGGGCCGGCGTCGGTCGTGGTGCCGCAACCGGTGAGTCCGAGACCGAGTGCGGCGACGAGCGCGACCCCCGTGGTCGCCAGCCGTCGATGGATCATGGGATGTCTGCTCCTCGTGAGGGGGCGGCCGAATCGACACCGATCGGTCGGAGCCGGGCCGGGGGCCAGCCTAGCCACCCCGTTCCGGCCGCGCGTCCGGTTATCGCGGCCGACCTCCGGCGAGCCGACCGGGTCGGCACGCCAGCGCTGGTAGGCGCGGTGCCGGTACCCCCCGGTAGGGTCTGGCACGTCGGATCGAGGATGTGGTGGGGAGCGCTCGATGAGATTCGAGATCAGCAAGGTGCTGGACGCCATCGAGGGTCGGGTCTGCACCGACCCGTCGCTGGCCCGCGCGGTTCTCGACCTGGCCGAGGTGATCCGCTACCAGGACATCGACGGCGGTCGGCCGGCGAGCCTGCTGCGGCTCGGCATGGTGATCGACGCGTTGGCCCGCCAACTGGAGGAGGACAGCGTTCCGGTCTACGCGGTGGTGCACCGCGCGCTGCTCTCCGACGCCGACCTGACGTCCAACGAACGCATGGTGGTGCGGCGCTGGGCCGACGACGGCCTGGTCGAGGTGCTCGACAATCCCGGGGACCGGATGCTGGAGGTGGCCGACCTGCTCGGCCTGCCGGTGCTCACCCGGGCCCGGTTCGACGGCCTGCGCGGCCGTTACCCGTGGGTGACCGACCAGCCCGGCCGCGTCGTCGCCCCGGTTCCGGGAGCCGGCGGACCGGTCTTCATCGCCCACGTCGGCGGCGGGAACAGCCCGGTCGCCGGGCAACGGTCGCCGGCCGGCGTCAAGCTCCTCACCCGCCACTGGCGGTGCCCCGAGTCCGGGTGCGCCCTCTTCGGCGGTGGTGGCGGCGGTGGCGCCTTCGCCGACCTGGCCCAGGTCGTCGAACGCAGCCCGGCCGCACAACCGCCGCCGACCCTGCGTCAGGGAGCGCCGACCTGCCCCCGGCACGGCACCCGGCTGGGCGACCAGGGGCCCCGGCCCCACGCCGAGGTGCTCGCGGTGCGCATCGGCGGCCTGATCCGGCGCCGGTTCGTGCTCACCGAGGAGCAGCCGGTGACGATCGGCCGGGCACCCGAGGAGGACGGCGGCATCATGCTCGGTCAGTGGCTCAACGACGAGGCCCGCCGCTGGATCAGCCGCGGCCACGTGCGGTGCGAGCTGCGGCGGGCGACCGCCGCCGGCCGGAGCGAGATCGTGGTGACCGACGTCAGCACCAACGGCTCGGGCTTCCGGCCGGGCGGCTCGATGGCGGAGGCGGACCGCATCCCGCTGGCGCCGCAGCAGTCCCGGGTCCTCGGTCAGGGCGACATGGTCGAGCTGTACCCGGGCGTGCAGATCGGCCGGCCCGACGACCTCCCGGCGGGCGCGCCGTACACCCCGGCCTCGGTGATGGCCGAGGCACCCACCATGGCCATGCGCCTGCCCCGCTGAGGGCGCGCGACGCGAGCGGGCGCCGGGACCGACGGTCCCGGCGCCCTTTCGGGTGTACGACTCCTCAGCCGGCCAGCACGGCGGCGAGCTGCGCCACCGCGTGGTCGATCTCCGCCTCGGTGATCACCAGCGGCGGGGCGAGTCGGATGGTCGAACCGTGGGTGTCCTTGGCCAGCACCCCCCGCTCCATCAGCCGCTCGCACGCCTGGCGACCGCTCATCAGCGCCGGGTCGATGTCCAGGCCCGCCCACAGCCCGCGCACCCGGACGGCCACCAGTCCCTTGCCGACCAACGCCCGGAGACCGGCGTCCAGCCGCTCGCCCAGCTCGGCGGACCGGCGCTGGAACTCGCCGGTGGCCAGCAGCCGGACCACCTCGGTCGCCACCGCGCAGGCCAGCGGGTTGCCGCCGAACGTGGAGCCGTGCTGGCCGGGCTTGAGCACGCCCAGCACGTCGGCGTTCGCGGCCACCGCGGACACCGGCACGATGCCGCCGCCGAGCGCCTTGCCCAGCAGGTACATGTCCGGCACGACACCCTCGTGGTCACACGCGAACGTGCGACCGGTCCGGCCCAGACCGGACTGGATCTCGTCGGCGACGAACAGCACGTTCCGCTCGGTGCAGACCCGGCGTACGCCCGGCAGGTAACCCTCCGGCGGCAGCACCACGCCCTGCTCACCCTGGATCGGTTCGAGCAGCACCGCGACGGTGTTCTCGTCGATCGCCGCCTCCAGCGCCGCGAGGTCGCCGTAGGGGACCACGGTGAAGCCCGGCGTGTACGGCCCGAAGTCGGCCCGCGCGTCCTCGTCGGTGGAGAAGCTGACGATGGTGGTCGTACGCCCGTGGAAGTTGCCCTCCGCGACCACGATGTTGGCCTGGCCCGGTGCGACGCCCTTGACCTGGTAGCCCCACTTGCGGGCCACCTTGATGCCGGTCTCCACCGCCTCGGCGCCGGTGTTCATCGGCAGCACCAGGTCCTTGCCGCACAGCGCGGCCAGTTCCCGGCAGAAGTCGGCGAACTGGTCGTGGACGAACGCCCGGCTGGTCAGCGTCAGCTTGTCCAGCTGCTCGTGGGCGGCCTGGATCAGGGTGGGATGCCGGTGGCCGAAGTTCAGCGCCGAGTAACCGGCGAGGCAGTCGAGGTAGCGACGGCCGTCCACGTCGGTCACCCAGGATCCCTCGGCGGAGGCGACCACCACGGGCAACGGGTGGTAGTTGTGCGCGGTCCACCGTTCCGCGTCCCGGACCGCACCCGGCGTCCGCAGCATGTCCTCGATCACTTGCTCGCCTTTCCCTGACGGAGTCGCAACGTGCAGCACTTCGGGCCGCCGCCGGCCTTACGCAGCTCGGACAGGTCGACGCCGATGGTCTGGTAGCCCCGGTCGCGCAGCTTCGCGGCCAGGTCGGTGGCCTGCGCCGGCAGCACCACGTGCCGGCCGTCGCTGACCGCGTTCAGGCCCAGCACCTCGGCGTCGGCCATGGTGGCGTGCACCGCGTCCGGGAAGAGCCGGCGCAGCACCGCCTGGCTGCCCGGCGAGAACGCCTCCGGCAGGTACGCCACGGTCCGCTCGTCGAGCACCGTCAACGCGGTGTCCAGGTGGTAGAAGCGCGGGTCGACCAGCTGCATGGTGATCACCGGGTAGCCGAAGACCTCCTGCAACTGCGCGTGCGAGGCGTGCGCGGTGCGGAAGCCGGTGCCGGCGAGCAGGTGGTCACCGGCCAGCAGGACGTCGCCCTCGCCCTCGTTGACGTGCTTCGGGTCGTACATCTCGAAGCCGGCGGCCTCGAACCACGCCCGGTAGGCGGGTGCCTCGTCGGCCCGCTGCGGGTCCCGGAACTGCACCGCCATCGCCCGGTCGTCGATCACCGTGCCGCCGTTCGCGGCGAACACCATGTCGGGCAGGCCGGGCACCGGAGCGATCTCCTCGACGGTGTGGCCCAGTTCCCGGTAGATCTCGCGCAGCCGCTCCCACTGCCGGATCGCCAGGTCGGCGTCGACCGGCGCGGCCGGGTCCATCCACGGGTTGATCGCGTAGTCGACGGCGAAGTACGTCGGCCGGCACATCAGAAAGCGCTGGCTGGTGGCGTCCATCGTCATTGTCCTGCTCCCAGGGGTCGGGCGCGCCCGGCCACCTTCGGCCTGCGGGCTGGCGCCGTTGCTCAACGTTATGCGCCCCTGGCGGAGGGATCCACCGCCGGAACTTGCGGAAGCCAGCCGATCGTTGCGTCTGGCAGGTGTGGCGCGACGTTTCGTTGCGTCCGGTGTCCCGCCCGCCGTTCCACCGCGAGGAAGGGGTACCGACGGACTCCGGGGGACGCGGGGCGCGGACGCACTTCGGGGGCGGCGAACCGCCGCCCCCGAAAGGATGTGCGCCCGGCTGGTGAACCACCAGACTGGTCGGGCTGGTCGCCGGTGAACCACCGGCGCTCGCCGGCGCATCGCCGGCGAGCCGAACAGTGCCCGCTAGAAGCGGTCCACAAACTGTGAGTCGAGCCACTCGCGGAGCCGGGCCACCCAGTCGCCGTCGGTGGTGGGCCAGTCGAACTGGCCGGTCATGGCCAGCACGCCGAGGACCACCGCACCGAGGCCGGCGGCGATGCCGAGCAACGCGTCGGTCTTGCCGGCGATGTGCCGACGGCGGGTCGCCCTCAGGCCCAGCACGGCCAGCACCGCGCCGAGAGCGCCGAGTGCGATGCCGTACCCGGCGAGGGCGCCGGTGAGCACGAAGAGCGCGCCGGCCACGCCGATGACCAGGCCGAGGGTGGCCAGCAGGCTGGCCCGGGGCTTCGGGCCGACGACGGCGGGCCGCTCGACGCGGTCGTCGACGCCGTCACCGTCCCGGTCGACGACCGGTGCCGGCGTACGGCCGGTCGCGGGCACCGCCGTACCGTCGCGGTCGTCCACGCCGTCGCCGTCCCGGTCCACGGCGGGCTCGGGTGCCCGGGGCCGTTCGGGCGCGGTAACCCGGGCCGCGGCGGCGTCCCGGTCGAGGTCGGCGGTGCGGCCGTCGAGGGTGCGCTCCGTCATCGGGTCGTGCGGGTCGGTGGCCTTCGGCTGCCGACGGACGTCCCCGTCCGGGCGGGCGGTGGCCGCACGGGCGACGGCGGCCCGCCGGGCCGCCCGCTCCTCGGCGCTGCCCTCGGTCGCGGTGGCCGCACCGCTGCGGTACGTCGTCTGCTCGTCGTCGCGACCCGTCACCGTCGGCGGGTCGATCCGCCCGGTGTCGTCGGCCCGGCCGGTGTCATCGGCCCGGCCGGTCTGGTCGGCCCGGTCGGCCTCGTCCGCGCGGGTACGGGCGTCCACGTCGTCGTTCGGCGCCGGCTCCGACCGGCGCAAGAGGGAAGGAATCCTGACCACAACACACCTCCTGGTAAATGCGTTGGCGGCCGTCCAGCGGGTGGCGCCGACGCGTGACACGGTTGAGGTACCCATCCGCGACCTCCGCGACACCCGGTGACGGACCGGGTGGACCGTCGGGGGCGGTGACCCGGAGGCCGGGCTACCGTTGCCGGCGTGCCAGAGGGACACACCATCCGTCTGTAGAAGGCGGTATGCGGACCGACAACCGGCTGTCTAGCAGGAGAAACGGCCGTTGACCGTAACCGCTGACCGCACCCGGCCCCACCTCGGACCCACATTGGCCACCCGTGCTCAGCCGTGGCCAGCCGTACGCCGACCAGGGCTCGCCCGGCGCTGCGGGGTGGCCGGCACCCCGGCGGGGCGGCGATCTTGGCGCACGTTCGGGATGGCAGCCGACCGCGTCGGCTTGCGTGGCGTGGGCGCGGGGCGCTGCACCCGCAGGCCGACCGGCTGCACGAAGATCGACCGTCGGGCCACCGCGTCGCCCGCCGCGTTCAACTCGTACACGTCGAGCCAGCACCACCCGTCATAGGTGATCCAGTCGAGCACCCGGATCACCCGGCACATGATCGGCCTGATGAACTGGACACTGGCCGCGCGCGTCACGTGCACCAAGTCGCCGGGCTTCGGTGTCGTCACCGTGTCCATCCGAGGAATCGCGCGTGCAACGACCCGGCCGCTACCCATGCCAGATCCTCAGCGGCCCACGCAAAGTACGAGCCCATGTAGATCGTCAGAGATTCAGGTGCCCCGTCGAACTCGGCGCGCAACTCCTGTCGTCGCGTGGGGCAGGGCCAGGGCAGGGAGCAGCCGCCGCACGTCCAGACCGGCAGTACCGGCCCGTGCGTGGTCATGCCTCACCGCCGGGCCAGTGCCCACGGTTGATCGGGATTCGGTGGCGGGCTCGGCAGGGCAGTTCCGCGCCGCAACGGCACACCCTGCGCCAGCGCGCCCAACTCCAGATCGGCCGGTGCCGACGGGCCAGCGTCAGCGCGGCAGCCATCAGATACTCGTCGTACGTCACGCGCATCGGGGCGTCCTCCCGAGAAATAGCGCCGCCCCGCCCACGCACAATTCCGCAGTGAGCGAGACAGCGGGCTATTGTCAGCGCCATTCCTGACGCCGCTTATGACCGTGCGGTGGTTGACAGCATGTGACACGGTCGGCACCTTGCGCAACGCTCGATGGCGCTCTATTCTCGTGCCGCATTGACGCGCGAGGAATGGAAGAGAAATATGTGCGGGAAGAAACATCGGCTGTTGCAGGAGGGGCGCGGTGATGTTGCATGACGGATGAAACAAGCGGGTCCACCGTCCCCCGCCGTCAGCTCGGAAGACTCCTCACGCAGCTACGCGAGGACGCTTCCGTTTCACTCGACACCGCAGCCGAGGGGCTGGACTGCTCCCGGCAGAAGGTCTGGCGCATCGAGAAGGGGTTGGTGCCGGTCCGAGTGGTGGATGCCCGCGTGATGTGCGAGCTGTACCGAGTATCGGAGGACATGAAGGCGATCATCACCGGCCTCGCGAAGGAGACTCGCGCTAAGGGTTGGTGGCACTCGTACGGTGATGTCGTCCCTTCGTGGTTCTCGTTATACGTCGGGCTAGAATCGTCGGCCTCCGTGCTGCGCCATTACGACGCCGAGTTAATCCCTGGACTTCTCCAGACTCGCGAGTACGCTACCGAGCTATTCCGCCGGAAGGCTCCAACCATGAGCGGGGAGGAGCGGGAGAAGCTTGTGGAGGTGCGGTTACAGCGGCAAAACATCCTCGTGCGGCGGCTGCCCAGTGCGCCCACGCTGCGAGTGGTCCTGAGCGAAGCCGTGCTGCGGCGCACCATCCCGGATCGGCTGGCGATGGCCGGGCAGTTGCGGCACCTGCTCGACGTAGCTGCGCTGCCGAACGTGAGCCTGCGCGTCCTCCCGCTGGCTGCCGGTCCGCCGCTGGCCAGCGAGACGGGTACCTTCGTCCTCCTGGACTTCCCGCAGGCGTTCGGCCGGGCATCGACTGAGCCGACTACCGTCTACCTTGAGAACATCACCGGCGCGCTGTACCTGGACAAGCCGGCCGAAGTGGCCGCGTACGTCCACGTCTGGTCTGACCTGGAAGCACTCGCGTCGGATGAGGCAGAATCAGAGAAAATGATCAAGACGATCATCGAGGAGCAATCATGAGTGACCTTGCCGGTGCCGTCTGGCGCAAGAGCACCCGCAGCGGCGGGAGCGGCGGCAACTGCGTCGAGGTGGCCGATAACCTGCGTGGCGTCGTGGGCGTACGGGACAGCAAGGACAAGACCGGGCCAGTGCTCACGTTCGGCCCTGACGCTTGGTCGGCCTTCGTGGGCCAGGTGCGGCACGGGCTGCGCTGAACGCAATCGGGGCCGCCTACCCCACTGGCAGGCGGCCCCGAATCGACCGTTACGCGCGACCGCTGCGCCCGGTTCGGGTCACTGAAGCCGCCTGCCTCTCCCCTTGGGAGGCGCGATGTCGTCCCATGCTCTCGTGTAGTTCAGCGCCCAGTCGCCGCCCACCCCCTGCGGGGTTAGCGTCTCCTCCTCTAGCGCGTCTAGCGCCGCCTGCCGCACCTTGTTGACGACCCGCCGCATCCGCGCCTCGCTCGCGTTCCCGCCGCCCGTCAGGTCGATCCACAGCCGGATGTCCAGAGTCTTGGCCACCGCATCGTTCTCCATCGAGCCTCCTCAACTTGTGGGAAGACTTTAACGAACTTCTAAATTTTTCTCAACGAAAACGTTAGACCGCCCGGCGCTTGCGGTACGCGGCCAGGTCAACGACGCCGCCCGCTGTAGCCGACGCTGCGGGCTGAGCGGGTGCCGGCTCGGCCGTGGCTGCCCGCTGGCGTGCTTCGGCGCGCAGGGCGGCGAAGGCGGCCGACACGTCGCGCCGGGCGTGGTCGAGGACATGCCCATACACGTCCAATGTGATCGACGGGCGGCTGTGCCCTAGCCGCTTGCTGACGTACTGCACATCCCCGTTCGTGATCAGCAGCATGGCCGACGCGTGGTAGTGCCGCAGGTCATGGAATCGAACGCCCTTCATCCCGAGGGAGCGCATCAGGGGACGCCAACAGCGCTCGTTGAAGTCGTTCTGCCGGTACGGGGTGCCGCCGATCCCGAAGACGAAGTCATCCGGGGCCATCCCCTCGACGTGGGCGGCGAGGCGGCGGCACAGGTCCGCGTTCAGGTCGTCCACCACCCGGACGCCCGCCTTGCTCTTGGGCGTGCCGAGGGTCAGCTTGCCCTTGATCTCCTGGCTCGTCTCCTCCACGGAGAGCAGCCGCGCGGCGGTGTCCAGCCGATGCACGCGCAGCCCTGCGAGCTCACCCGCTCGGCAGCCGCTCTCTACGGCCAACTCGACCAACAGTCGCCAGCGGTCCGGCCGGTTGCTCGGCGCGTCGGGCACGGCGGTCACGATCTGCTCCACGTCCGGTGGCTGTAGGACGATCTCAACGCGCCTGCTCCTCAGCTTCGGCTTGGCCACCTGTAGCGCGGGGTTCGTCTTGATGTAGCCGCTCAGTACGGCGTGGCCCATCACGCCGCGCAGCACGTGCACCACGTGCCGGACGGTGGAGGGTGCGTAGGTTTCCATCAGCTCACCCACCAGTCGGCTCAGCTCGTCGTACCCGATCCGGCCGACCTGCGCGGCGTGCAACGGCTTGCAGTGCTTGTCGTACCTCGTCCGGTAGCCGTACTGCGTGCTCGGCTTCAGTCCGCGTACGTGCGGGCTGGCAAGCCAGGCTTCGGCCACGTCGGCAAACCGCACCTCCCCGGCGCTCTTGGGGATGAACTGCCGCTCCTGTACGTCGATCCGCGCCTCATTGATGGCCGCGCGGGCGGCTGGCTTGGTGTCGTAGGTGCCGACGTTGCGCAGCTTGCCCAGGGCGTCATGGATTCGGGCTTCGTACTTCGTCACGGTCCGGCCGTCCTGGTACGTGCGGATGACCTTTCGGACGCCGGGGACGTCCGTGGCGGTGCGCTTGATCTTCGGCCGGGCCATGTCAGCCCTCCTCCTTCGTCTGCGAAGCGGCGGTCTGCGATTGGCTGGCTTCGAGCGCGCTAGCGGCGACCAGGTCGAGGCGGTGACCGCTCAGCAACCGCCGCACGGTGGACGGGTGCCAGTCGCGACCGCCCACGGTCGGCACAGCGCGCCTAGACAGTTCGGCGGCTATGGCGCGGCACCCCATGCCCTCTACGTCGGCCAGCGTGGCGACCAGGGCCACCACGTCGGCGCTGTACTGCCGGGGTCGGCCGAGCCGTACGCCTTGGCGCTTGAGCGCCTGGAGCCCTTCGCTGGTGCGCTGGCCGATCAGCTCGCGTTCGAGCTGCGCCCATACGGCTGCCATCCCGGCGAACGCCCGGCCGTACGGCGTGGACAGATCGAACCGCGGATCAAGGACGACGAGGTTCCACTTGCGCTTCTGGGCGCGCTCGACCATCGTCGCGAAGTCGATGACGCTGCGGCTCAGGCGGTCGAGCTTGGCGACGACCATCCCGGCGTACTCCCGCTTGTCGAGCGCAGCCAGCGCCCGGCGCAGGTCCGGGCGGTTGGTGTCCTTGGCGCTGTAGCCGGGGTCCCCGAACCACGTCAGGTCCCAGCCGTTGCGGTCGCCCTCCTGCTGAATGGCGTAGCCCTGCGCGTCCATGCCGTTGCCGTCCTCGGCCTGCTCCTCGGTGCTGACGCGTCGGTAGCCGATCATCGGGATGCCGCTCATGCGTCGTCCCCGTCCTCGGCGCCGAAGAGGACCTCGGTGACGTCCTCCGCGTACAGGTCGTCATGCAGCCCGTCGGTGATCTCGTCCATGAGCGCCAGGGTGGTCAGCGCCCGGCGGACCGTGGCCTTGCTGGTGCCGCACTCCTCGGCCACCTGCCGCACGGTCGCGCCCTGGTCGACGCGCAGCCGGTACCACTCGGCCACCTCCAACGCGTCACCGGTCAGCCACGGCAGCCGGCGGGTCGTGCCGTTGGACCGCAGGCGGTACAGCTTGACCGTGCCAGCGGCGCAGGCGGCGGCGAGCGGACTCGGGGCGGCGGCGTCGTCCTCTTCGTCCTCTTCGTCCGTGGGCGGAGCGGGCGGGGCGGAGTCCTCAGCCTGCGCCGGGTCAGCCGATGCGGGCTCCTCGGTCAGCGGCTCCGGCCCGTACGGCGCAGCGGCCATAGCCGGGGCGGGAACGGTGTGGTCGGCCACCGGGGCAACCGGGGCGGGTTCGGGCGTCTGGGTCGGGATGGGGTCGGTTGCCTCGGCGGCCGGGGCGGCGGTGGCTTGCATGGCTGGCCCTTCCGGGTAGTTGACGCTCCCATCGAGCGCCTTCGATGACCAGCATGCAGACGAACGCGAGAAAAGTTCAGGACTCTGCGGGGACGAGTCGTCACCGTCTCCCGGCGCGCGGCTATAGGCGCGGCAGCCGTGGCACCAGACCAGGTCACCGGCCAGCGGTGGCGGGTCGTAGTAGGTCACGTGTCCGCAGGCGAGCGCGGCAGCCGGAGCCGTGGGGCCGGGGCGTGGGCGAGGCAGGGCCGGGTGTCGTCCGATGCGTCGTCGCCGTTTGGCGTCCGACCGGCGAGCGACCCGGCCCATGCCTCTCCTTACCGTGCGTAGTTGGTGACCTGTCCGCGTTACCGGCGCATCGCGCGACGCCGGTCTACTCGTCGGGGTCGTCCTCGTCGTGCTGCGCGTAGCGGTCGTGTCGCCAGGGCGGCACCTCGTCGCCCTCGCCGTTGACCACGTAGGCGAAGACGCCTTCCCACTTCGGCGTCTCCACTTCGACCTTGGAGCTTGGACCGAGGCCGGCGCGGTCGAGGATGGCCGTTGCCGCCCGTGTCCGGTCGGAGTCCTTCGGCGTGCTTCGGACAATCTCCCCGAGCGCAGAAAGAGCGGGGTCGACGAGTTCCAGCAGTCGCCGCGCGGCTGCCTTGCGGACGTTGGCTGCGCTCGCGCCGTGGGACACGCAGACGCCGGTGCCGGGGACAGCAGCCTTACGGCACGGGTCGCCGGTCTGGGAGCTGTGAGCGTGACACTTGCCGCAGGTCGGGCACGGCTGCTCCTTGGCCACGTTCTGATGATCGGTACACATCTCCCGGCCCTTGGTGTCTAGGGGGACGTCGCGTCCATGGGTGGACGATTCTGGGGCGGCGGGCGGGCGGCGAGCGCGCCTGCGCTTCGGTTCGGTGGTCATCTCATCTCCTCGATTCGTTTCCCAAGGCCAGCCCGCAGCCTGTCTGTGTATAGACACAGACAGACAGGCTTGCGGTGGCTTGTCTGTCTGGTGTGCAGACGGGCCAGACAAACCAGACAAGCTAGGGGAAGAGGCGTCTTTCTCCCGGCTTCAATTCCGCCGGATAGTGATGCTTGGTGTTGTTCTTGCCCGGCTCCACGCGGATCAGGTCGAGCTCAACCGCCTTCTGGATGGCTTGGTTCTTGTACTTCGTGTCACCGGGCAGCCGCTCGCGGAGCTTGCCGCTGTTGATGCCGGGGTTCGCCTCGACGAGGGCAACCACGCTGGACACCAATCCGTCGGTCCGCCCCTGCGCGCGGCCAACCATCGCGGCGACGTGCAGCGAGTTGTCTTCCGGGGAGAACCCAATCTGCCGCTCGGCCAACCCGACGCCCCGGCCGTCCGCCCGTAGGTACCGCTGCCCGTGCTTGCGACCGTCTTCCTTGACCTCGAACTGCTTCGTGTACAGCCAACGCACATCAGCCCAGTCGTCCACCGAGCTCGCGCCGCGTACGTGCTCGCCGCCTTCCTCAGCCTCGCCGCGCCCCGTGTGGGCGGGCAGCCACAGATCCACGACGCCCGACGCCTCCTTGAGCGGGTCCACGCAGTCGAGCAACCACATGCGGGCTTCGCTGTTGTCGTTCTCGTTGCGCAGACGGGCAGCCGCGCCGAACGGGTCCAGGATCAGCCCGGTGCAGTCCCGCTCAGCCAGCCAGTCCGCCGCCCAGTCGAACGCCCGAGGGCTGCGCAGATCGAACCGCTTGCCGCGCAGGTGCAACACGCAGACACGCTCGGGATGACGGATGCCCAGCGGCCGGGCGTAGTCCAAGAACTGCTGTTCGGTCAGCTCGTAGTTGAAGATGGCCAGGTTGCCGCCATCCGTGCTCATCTCGAACTCGTCCAGGAACGGTTCGTCATCCGCCCAACTGCGAGCCAGGTTGAGGATGAGCGTCGTCTTGCCGACCTTGTACTGTGCCGCGATCAGCCCGTTACCGCCGCGCGGGTGTAGCTCCTTGATCGTGTACTGCAAAGGCTCCTGCGGCTTGGCCAGCATCTCGGCCAGCGTGCCGCCCGAGTCCGGCGGGATGAACTCCGCATCGGCTCTCTTCTCTTCGTGCTTCCGCCGCGCCCACTCCCGCGCCTCCAGTTGTTCCAGCGCGGTCTGCCGCAGCTTGCGAGCCCTGACCCGGCCGTCGGTCTTCGGAGTGATGGGCGCGGTCACAGCGCACCGATCCAGCCGTAGCCGTGCTGCGCGGCAATCTGCGCGCTGTACTGCGCTGCCTGCTCGCGTAACCGCTGCTCGTTGACCACTCGCCAGTCACGCCGCCCGAGCCCGGCCGCGTAGTGGTCGGCCAGGTCGTTACCGGCAGGGCTGCGGAGGACCTTGATCTGTTCGCGTGCGAGCCCGGCGTACTGCATCAGCCCGTCCAACCGGCAGGCCGCGTCGTAGTAGCCGGGGATGTCCCGGTCCGCCACCACGTACACGTACGCCGCACCCATGAGCCAGCGGCACTGTTCGGGATAGACCTTCCCTGCGCCGCCGTGGTGGCTGGTGGCGATGAGCCCGTGCTGACGCGCTACGTCGGCGTCCTTCTCGCCTTCCACCCACCAGACCGCGCGCCCCTGCCGCACGGCGCGCAGCACGTCCGGCAGCCGGTACAGGTACGCGTCGGCGTTCCACGGCTTGCGTGGCGACCACGACCGCTCCCCACGTGGCTGTCGGTAGAACAGTTCCTTGTCGCGGCCGTCGCCTTCGACCAGGCGGTACCGCAGCTTCTGAAAGATTAGCTCGCCGTACTGGTTGTGGAAGTCATACGCGCAGACGAACTCCAACAGTCGGCCGCGCCGCTTGATGAGCCGGGCGGGAGTGGGCCGGGCCAGCGGGATTGGACCGCTGGCCCGTTGCCGAGGGGTGCTAGCGTGTGTCACGGATACCTTCTTCCTTCCGAGTAGGGGCGGCCCGCCAGCCGCCCCTCTCGCTATTCGCGGGCATCGCGGCCGGCTAATTCGCGCGACGCGCGAGCCCTGCGCCGACCCTCAGCTAGAGCGCGACCCTGCGCCGCGCGCTCCTCCGGGGTGGCCCTCTCCCAGCGCTTACGAGCCCCGGCGCGACCAAGCGCGCTCAGCGCCGCCCGCTCCTGTTCGGTCAATTCGATTTCCGCCATTGCTTCTCCCTCAATGGACATTTGCCGCTAAATAAGCTACAGAGCCCGCAGCCCTCATCCGGCGGTCATTTATTAGCGCGCGGCAATGGCACGAGAAGCAGACAGTTGTCGGGATCGTCAAGCAGGCGGGATAGCGCCTCATCCACATAGGGCAGCACAGCCGCGACATCATCGCCGTGCGCCCCGTACCAGTTGCTCGCAGCCCAGCGGCGCACATCGGCCAGCGGCCAGACGCGCCCGTGCGGCAGGCCCAGAAGGCTGCCAGGCCGATAGACACACTTGGCCCGGTAGTCCCGGCGCAGTTGTTCGGCGGCCCGGCTGAGCGGCCCTGCGCTGGTCAGCGCCAATGCGACGACGCCGTGAGTACGATTCATCCTGCGTATATCCCGGGCGCAGGTTGGTAGGCTTGCCGTGGCAGCGATGGCCATCTTGCACCTTCCTTCCGCGTCGGCGGGCCGGTCTTCCCATCCCAGGAACCGGCCCGCCGACGATTGCGACTACTTCTGACGACTGGCGAGCCAGGCGGCCCAACTCGCCGGGTCAACCCTCAGGACGTTGAGCCGGAAGGCGTTCAGCTCCTTGGAGGCGATGGCGCGCCGGATGTACCGGCCGCGCACGCCGTATTCCTCTTCCAGGTCGGCCACGGTGGGCCAGCCAGCCGCGACCTTGGCTCGGGCCAGGACGTCGGCGGTCGTCTCGGTGTTCATCGGTCCTCCGGGTGGTCCGGCGTGGGGCGGGTGAAGATGAAGTGCAGCGGCTTGACCGCCCGATCCAGGGCAGCCACGCACCCGCCGCACAGCGCCAGCGCCACGATCTGCGGAGGAGCGGGCACGGGCAGCCAGGCCACCACCGGAGCGGCGAGGCTGCGGCAGCGGTCGCACTTGTCGCCGTCCGTGGCCACCGACCGGATCACCGCGTCCAACGCCGTGGCGTCGGTCTGGTCGGCTGGCTTGGCGGCAGGGTCGAGCCGCACCTGAGTCCCGGTGACGAGCAGGTACGACTGACCCCAGAGGCGTTCGTCCGGCGGGTACTCCCCGGCCTCGGCCCCGCCGTGCAGCGCAGCCCGGATCAGCTCATCCACCCGCCGGTCATGGTTGGCGAGTCCGTTGGTGGGGTAGGCGCACAGCGCCCACCGCTTCGCCGCGAGGTCCCCGTCCATCGCCGCGCGCAGGCTGGCTCGGTGGGTCTCCGTGGAGATCGCGTCCATGTCAGGCCACGACCCGCGCGTACTTGACCGGGGTGGCGTAGTTGACGTTCGTCGTCACCTGCATGACGGCTGCCGCGCCCCGGTGCCGGACGCCCGTGCCGAACGACCGCTGGTAGTAGCTGTGCTGGAGCGGGTAGTCCGGGCTCGGGCCGGGGATGCTGCGGAGACCCTGGTACTCCGAGCGCGGGTGCTGGCGGAAGCCGACCGGGTTGCGGGTGCCGTTGGCTCCGTCGCTGGCGACGACCAGCACGTAACCGGCGGGCATCAGGTGCGTCTCGGCCACGTACGCAGGCCCGAAACCTCCGATTAGCGCGAGCCGACCGTACTGCGCGGGCGGGGTGTCGCCGACGATCGTCTGGTCGGTCAGGTAGGCGGGTGCGCTCTCCCCGGCGATGAAGTCCCAGGGCGAGTCAGCGCCCACGCGGAACCCGCGCACCTCCTCCGCCTCCTGCGGGTTGACCAGGGCGAGCAGTTGGCTGCCGTCCGCGCCGTACCCGTGCTCGCGGACCTTGCTGATGAGCGCCGCCAGGTCCACCCCGTCGAACGTGGCCGCGCCGCTGGTGATGTAGTGGGTGTGCGTGCCGTCGAAGGTCTGGCCCTCGAAGATCGGCGGCACGGTGCCGTCCCCGTTGTACAGCGGACGGACCGCCATGCCCTCCGGGTTGACGCGCTCGGCGTTGTTCAGCAGCGCCCCGAGCACCGCTTCGAAGACCTGCCGGTTGTCCGCCTCCATCACCGTGTCGAGCACGTTGCGGATCTGCTCGGCGCTGGCGTCCCGCAGGAACTTCCAGGTGTACCGGGTGGCCGTGTCGAAGTCCTTGAAGTTGAAGCCCAGCTTCAGGGGCGTCGCGTCCGGGCGCATGCCCACCGGCACGCCGTACTCGCTGGCCTCCTCGAAGACCTCGGAGTAGATCGCCTGGATGACGTCCTCGCTGGCCGTGGTCACGTTGTAGCTCAGCAGGCCGCGCAGGGTGTCCCGCTGGCCGTTGTACAGCCGCAGGGCCTCCGTGACCTCGCGGTACATGGTGGCAAGGTCGGTGCCGTCCCCGCTCCGCGTGACGACGTCCGACGCCGTGTTGAATCCTCGTGCCATTACGCGCTCCTTGTCCGTGTTGTCCGTATTGGCCACCACAGCATATGAGCCCTCAGTCCATTTCGGACGGTCGATTCTTGGGAGGGGTGGGGCCGCCGATTCGTGACCGGCGGCCCGTTGCGACTTCAGCTCTGGCGGATGCGCGCTTCGAATGCGGCTACGTCTTCCTCGTGGATCTTCACGAGTCCGCCGATCTTGGCCTTACGCAGCTCGCCACGGTCCACGAGCCTGCGGACGGATCGAATGCTGATGCCCAGCCGATCGGCAACCGCCTTCGACGAATGCCAGTTGCTCAACGCTTGCCCCTCTCCGGCAGAGAGGAGTCCAGAGACGACAAAAGCACCGACGTAAGGACTCCTCCCGCCACGCATGGTGACGACAGTTGTCCCCGTCGGTGCTCTCCGCGTTCTATCCCGGTGCGGCTCAACCGAGCGGGCTCTGACGTGCCGGTGCCTCATGCCGCTGTTCCGTCCCGCCGTGCGGGGAGGTCAGCATGCCGAGGGCAGTCCCAGAGCCTCGGGGCGTTGCTGGCACCGAGCGTACCTGGCCCTACCTGGCCGAACCAAGCGCGCGACGGAAGTGGACCCATCCTCGACCCCGGCCCCACATCGGCCCCACATCGGCACGAGATGCCAGGTCTGGCCAGCGATTGACGGCGGTCACGTTCTCGCAGGCCAGTCGGCACTTCTGACCACCGGTGTCTATGCTTGGCACCCGTGCCAGAGGGACACACCATCCACCGCCTGGCGGCCCGGCACGCCGAGTTGTTCGTCGGCGACAAGATGCACGCCGCCAGCCCGCAGGGCCGCTTCGCCGAGGGGGCCGCGCGGCTGACCGGCAGCGTGCTCGACGGGACCGAGGCGTACGGGAAGCACCTGCTGCACCACTACGCCGGCGAGGTGACCCTGCACGTGCACCTCGGGTTGTACGGGAAGTTCGCCGACGGGGCAGGTGAACCACCGGAGCCGGTCGGTCAGGTGCGGCTCCGGCTCACCAGCGACCGGCACTGGCTGGACCTGCGCGGCCCCACGGCCTGCGAGCTGCTCACCCCGCCCGAGGTGGCGGCACTGCGGGCGCGACTCGGCCCGGACCCGTTGCGCGCGGACGCGGATCCCGAACGGGCGTACGCCCGGATCTCCCGCAGCGTGACCCCGCTCGCGGCGCTGCTGCTCGACCAGTCGGTGGTGGCGGGCACGGGGTTGATCTTCGTCACCGAGGCCCTGTTCCGGGCGGGCCTGCCGCCGTTGCTGCCCGGTCGGGACCTCGGCCGGGCGGAGTGGGCGGAGCTGTGGGCGGACCTGGTGGCGCTGATGCGGGTCGGGGTGGCGCGAGGTCGGATCGACACCGTCCGCGACGTCCACTCACCGGAGGTGACCGGCCGCGCGGCGCGGGTCGACCGGCACGGCGGGGAGGTGTACGTCTACCGCCGGCCGGGTGCGCCCTGCCACGTCTGCGGCACCGAGGTCAGCCGTGGTGAGCTGGCCGGACGCAACCTCTACTGGTGCCCCACCTGCCAGGCGGGCTGATCATCCCGCACCGCGCCGCGGGTGCGTCTGTTGTCCCGTGGACGACAACACCTGCACCCGACAGTGAGACGCCGGTCAGCGACCGAGGGCGGCGAGGGCGTCGACGGCCTTGCGGGCGGCGATGAGCACCGGATCCCACACCGGGGCGTACGGCGGGGCGTAGCCCAGGTCGAGGGCGGTCATGTCGTCCACCGTCATGCCGTTCCACAGCGCCACGGCCAGGGTGTCGATCCGCTTCGCCGCCTCCGACCAGCCGACGATCTGCGCGCCGAGGAGCCGACCGCTGGGCTTCTCGGCGAGCAGCTTCACGGTCATCGGGCGGGCCCCCGGGTAGTAGCCGGCCCGGCTGGTCGACTCGCTGATCACCGAGACGAACTCGAAGCCGGCGGCGGCGGCGTCCCGCTCGCGCAGACCGGTGCGTCCCACCTCCAGCTCGCACACCTTGGTCACGGCGGTGCCGATCACCCCGGCGAAGGTGGCGTACCCGCCGCCGATGTTGATGCCGGCGACCCGCCCCTGCTTGTTGGCGTGGGTGCCCAGCGGGATGTGCACCGGCATGCCGCTGACCCGGTGCAGGCACTCGACGCAGTCCCCGGCGGCCCAGACGTCCTCGACGCCGGGCACCCGCATCCGCCGGTCCACCCGGATCGCGCCGCTGGGTCCGAGCGGTATCCCGGCCGCCTCGGCGAGGGCGACGTTGGGGCGTACGCCGAGCCCGAGGACGACCACGTCGGTGGGGATCGGCCCCTCGGCGGTGACCACGGCGGACACCCGGCCGTCGCGCTGCTCCAGGCCGGTCACCGACAGGCCGGCGCGCACGGTGATGCCCAGGCCCCGCATCGCGCCGACGACCAGTTCGGCCATGTCCTCGTCGACGGTGGACATCGGCTGGGCGGCCTTCTCGACGAGGGTGACGGTGAGCCCGCGCTGGATCAGCGCCTCCGCCATCTCGACGCCGATGTAGCCGCCGCCGACCACCACCGCCCGCCGGGGCTTCGGCTCGGCCTCCAGCCAGTCGCGCAGCGCGGCCCCGTCGTTCAGGGTCTGGATGCCGAAGACGCCACCCGCGTCGGTGTGCGCCCAGTCCGGCTTGATCGGGACGGCACCGGTGGCGTACATCAGGGTGTCGAACCGTTCGCGGACCTCGCCGCCGCCGGCCAGGTCCCGGGCGACGACCTCGCGCCGGTCCAGGTCGATGCCGGTGACCTCGTGCCGCAGCCGGACGTCGATGTCGAAGTCGGTCCGGAAGGTCTCCGGATCGCGGGCGATCAGTTGGTCCCGGTCGGGCACCAGGCCGCTGATCCAGTAGGGAATGCCGCAGGCCGAGTAGGACGTGAAGTGTCCCCGCTCGAACGCGACGATCTCCAGGTCCCGCCGGTCACGGCGGCGTCGGGCCTGCGACGCCGCCGCCATTCCGGCGGCGTCGCCGCCGACGACGATCAGTCGTTGCGCCACGTCCACCATCCTGCCACGGAGAAGATCAGCCGCGGGTCTGTCGCGCCACGTCCGCGACCACGTCGACCAGGCTGCCGGTACGGGCGAAGACGGCCCGCTGCCGGGCGGCGCCGGTGCCGTGCCGGCGCAGCTCGCCCAGCAGGTCGGTCACCGCGGCGAGGTCGCCGTGCCGTTCCAGTGCCGGGCTGAGCCGCTCGACGAGCTGGTCGAGCAGGTCCCACGCCGGCCGCAGCTCCCCGTCGTTGAGGTCGACGCCGTTGCCCTCCAGCCCGTCGTGCGCGGCCCGCCAGTGCGCGGCGACCAGCAGGTGGTGGTCGGTGCGCAGGCGGGGTCGGCCGGCGGTGATGTCGTCCATCGCGGTGGCGACCATGCCCCGGACCAGGGCGGCCACCAGCACCGCGTCGTCGACGGAGGGGCAGACGTCGCCGATCCGGATCTCCACCGTCGGATACTTCGCGGACAACCGCGCGTACCAGTAGAGCATCCCCTCGTCGAGCATCACGCCACTGGCGATGAGCTGCCGGATCAACCGCTCGTAGTGCTCGTGCGACTCCAGGAACGGCGTCGGCGCCACCGACGGCCAGCGCTCCCACTCCACCGACCGCCAGCTGGCGTAGCCGGTGTCCTCCCCGGCGGAGAACGGGGAGTTGGTGGTGACCGCGTGCAGCACCGGCAGCCAGGGCCGGACGTGGTTGAGCACCTGCACGCCGGTCTCCGGGTCGGGCACGCCCACGTGCACGTGCATGCCGTTGTTGCCGGGACCGGGTACCAGCAGCCGGAACCGCTCGATCATCCGGTCGAAGCGGGGCTTGTCGACCACCGGCGGCACCGGACCGTCCACCGGGCCGGTGCCGATGGCCAGCAGGCGTACGCCGGCCCGCTCGGCGGCGTCAGCCAGCGCGGTGCGCAGCACCCCGAGGGAGTGCCGGATCGAGCTGAGCTCCAGCCCGGGCGGGCTGCCGATCTCGATCTGGCTGGTCTGGAACTCGCGCTCGACCTGCCCGCGCAGCTCGGCCGGAACCTGCTCCATCACCAGGTCGACGGCGGGTACCGCGGCACCGGTGTGCGGGTCGACGAGGAGGAACTCCTCCTCCACACCCACGGTCAGCAGGTCGGCCCGTTCGGCTGCCACGTCGGGCGCCTCCGCCACCTGGCCGGTCATCGCCATCACCGTCCGTTCCTCGCCGGTCGCGGACCGTCCGCTCCGGGCTTCCCGGTGGTTACCCACCGTGGCGACGCCGGGAAACGCGGCGTCGGCGTGTCGGGATCACGGTGCGTGACGTGACACCGCGGCCTAGCCTGAAGCCGTGCCGGGAGTGCCGGGGTTGATGCTGGGGTTGTGGGCGGGGACGCTCACCCAGCTGATCGTGTTCGCGGACCGCCCGGCCGATCTCCTCGCCGGCGTGGCGCTGGTGCTGGTTGCCGCCCTGCTCGCGGTTCACCTGGCCGCCGCCGGCCTCGCCCCCCGCGCGGAGCGGCGCGCGAGCAGGCTGCGGGCGTGGGTGCGGCGTCGCCGCGTGCCCCGCCAGGTCGACCCGGACGCGCCTGGCCGGCCCCGCCCGCGAGCCCCCGGGGCGCATCCCTCGGCCGCGTAGCTCCGCGCGCGGCCGATTCCGCCGTCATCCGCGCTCGCGACGCGTGTCGTCGCCGGGGCGCTTCCGGAATCGGAACGAGGGGTTCACCATGCTCGCCTTCGCACCACTGCACGACGCCGTCGGCGCCGCCGGCGCCGCGCTCTCCTGGCTCACCGACCTGCTGGCCCCGGTGGCCGGTGGCGCGGCCACCGCCGCGGCGATCGTCGTCCTCACCGTGGCCGTGCGGTTGCTCATCGCACCGCTCAGCGTCGCGCAGGCCCGCGGGGAGCGGCGTCGCGCGGCGCTCGCCCCCCAGGTCGCCGAGCTCCAGCGGCGGTACGCGGACGACCCGGCCCGCCTCCAGTCGGAACTCTTCGCCCTCTACCGGTCCGCCGGCGCGAACCCGGTGGCCGGCTGCCTTCCGCTGCTGTTGCAAGCACCGGTCCTGCTGGTGCTGTACCGGCTCTTCACCACCGCCGACGGCGGCACGGGGCTGCTCGACGAGCGACTGGCCGGGGTGGCGCTGGGCCACCACCTCGCCGACGGTCTGAGCGTGCCGGTGGTGGCGCTGTTCGGGGTGCTGCTGTCGGTGCTGCTCGCCCTGGCCTGGTGGACGTCGCGGCGGATGCGGCGCGCGGCGGCCGCGACGGGGACGGTGGCCGGCACGCCGATCGAGGGGCCGGGTGCGGCAACCGTCGGTCGGTTGCTGCCCCTGCTGCCGTACGTGACCGTGCTGGTGGCGCTGGTGCTGCCGCTGGCGGCGGTGATCTACCTGGTCACCACCACCGCCTGGTCGGCGCTGGAGCAGGTGGTGCTGCGCCGTCCCCTGGTGACGCCCGGCGGCGTGGAGGCGCATCGACGTTGACAACTGTGTTGACGGCACGTACAACTCGTGAGAGAGCGCTCTCTCGCTCCGTTCCCGCAGAGAGGCACGTCCATGCGAACTGCACCGGCGGCATCCGCCGCCCCGCCTGCCCGACGCCGGCTTCCGCTGGCGCTCGCCCTGCTCACCGTCACCACCACCGCCCTGGCCGGGGTCACCGCGACCGCCGACGCCGCAGTGCCGGCGCCGGCTCCGGGCTGGAGTCTGGTGTGGAGCGACGACTTCACCGGCGCGGCCGGCACGCTGCCGTCCGCCGCGAACTGGATCATCGACACCGGCACCAGCTATCCGGGTGGCCCGCCCAACTGGGGTACGGGTGAGATCCAGACCTACACGGCCAGCACGGCCAACGTCAGCCACGACGGCGGCGGCAACCTGCGGATCACGCCGCTGCGCGACGGCTCGGGTCGGTGGACGTCCGCCCGGATCGAGACCGTCCGCAGCAACTTCAAGCCGGCAGCCGGCGGTGTGCTGGCGATCGAGGGCCGGATCCAGATGCCCAACGTCACCGGCGCCCAGGCGCCCGGCTACTGGCCGGCCTTCTGGGCACTGGGTGCGCCGTACCGGGGCAACTACCAGAACTGGCCGGGCATCGGCGAGTTCGACGTGATGGAGAACGTCAACGGGATCAACTCGGTCTGGGGGGTGCTGCACTGCGGCGTCGCCCCCGGCGGCCCGTGCGACGAGTTCAACGGCATCGGCGCCTCCCGGGCCTGCCCCGGCAGCACCTGCCAGTCGGCGTTCCACACCTACCGCTTCGAGTGGGACGCCTCGATCAGCCCCCAGCAACTGCGGTGGTACGTCGACGGGCAGCTCTACCACACGGTGAGCCAGTCCCGGATCGGCGAGCCGTACTGGTCGCAGATGACCAACCACGCCGGCTACTTCCTCCTGCTCAACGTGGCGATGGGCGGGGCGTTCCCGAACGGGGTGGCCGGCAGTGCCACACCCACGGCGGCGACCGTGCCCGGCCGGCCGATGCTGGTCGACTACGTCGCCGTCTACAACCGGGGTGGCGGCACCACCCCACCGCCGACGACCCCACCGCCGACGACCCCGCCGCCGGGCGGCGTGCGGGACGCGTACACGACCATCCAGGCCGAGTCGTTCAACGCCCAGAACGGGGTGCTGGTCGAGGCGTGCGCCGAGGGCGGGCAGAACATCGGTGCGCTGCGCAACGGTGACTGGGCGCGCTTCGACAACGTCGAGTTCGGCGCCACGCCGCCGCGGGACTTCGTCGCCCGGGTGGCCTCGGGTGCGGCCAGTGGCGTGAGTGGCCTGGTGGAGGTGCGGTTGGACAGCCCCACCAGCCCGCCGATCGGCAGCTTCGCCATCGCGAACACCGGGGGCTGGCAGAGCTGGCGTTCGGTGCCCGGCAACGTCGCGGGTCCGACCGGTCGCCGGACGGTCTACCTGACCTTCTCCAGTGGTCAGCCGAACGACTTCGTCAACGTCAACTGGTTCAGCTTCCGCCGCTGAGGTGCAAGGAAGGGCCCCCTCTTAACGCCTCGCGTTGTAGAAGGGGCCCTTCTTAACAGCCGCTCGCACAGCCCTGGACACAACAGTTAACAGTCTTAATAATAAGTGGAACGTCGACGTCCGTGGATGACGTCCCGGTGGGGAGGGCCGCATGAAGCGTTCCAGATTCCTTGTCCTGTCCCTGGTCACCGTGCTGACCGCCGCCCTCGGGGCGGCCTGGGTGGCGATGCCGGCGTACGCGGCCGGCCCGAGCGCGACCTTCGTCAAGACCTCCGACTGGGGCAGCGGGTGGGAGGGGAAGTACACCGTCACCAACGGCGGAACCAGCACGATCAACGGCTGGAGCCTCACGTTCGACCTGCCCGCCGGCACGTCGGTCGGGACGTACTGGGACGCGCTGCTGACCTCGTCCGGCCAGCGGTACACGTTCACCAACCGGTCGTGGAACGGCTCCGTCGCGCCGGGCGCCTCGGTCTCCTTCGGCTTCATCGCGAGTGGACCCGGCTCCCCGACGAACTGTCGACTCAACGGGGCCGCCTGCGGTGGCGGCACCACCCCCAGCACGCCGCCGCCCACCACCGCACCACCGACCACGCCACCGCCGACCACGCCACCGCCCACCACGGCACCGCCGACCACCCCGCCCCCGACCAGCCCGCCGCCGGTCACCGGACTGCCGAAACACATCCTCACCGGCTACTGGCACAACTTCGACAACCCCGCGGTGGAGTTGCGGCTGCGGGACACCCCGGCCGAGTACGACGTGGTCGCGGTGGCGTTCGCCGACGCCACCGCCACCCCCGGCGCGGTCGCCTTCGCGGTCGACCCGGGGCTGTCCAGCGCGCTCGGCGGCTACACCGACGCGGACTTCTCCGCCGACGTCCGCACCCTGCAGAGCCGGGGCAAGAAGGTGATCATCTCGGTCGGCGGCGAGACCGGCCGGGTCGCGGTCAACGACGCGGCGTCCGCGACCGCCTTCAGCGATTCGGTGTACGCCCTGATCCAGCGCTACGGGTTCGACGGCGTCGACATCGACCTGGAGAACGGCCTGAACCCGACCTACATGGGGCAGGCGCTGCGCTCGTTGCGGGCCAAGGTCGGCTCCCGCCTGATCATCGCGATGGCACCGCAGACCATCGACATGCAGAACCCGACCACCAGCTACTTCAAGCTGGCGTTGGACATCAAGGACATCCTGACCGTGGTCAACACCCAGTTCTACAACTCGGGGGCGATGCTCGGCTGCGACCAGAACGCCGCGTACGGCCAGGGGACGGTGAACTTCATCGTCGCGCTGGCCTGCATCCAACTGGAGGCGGGGCTGCGCCCCGACCAGGTCGGGCTCGGCCTGCCGGCCGGTCCGGGCGCGGCCGGTGGCGGCATCGTCGCGCCCAGCGTGGTCAACGCCGCGCTGGACTGCCTGACCCGGGGCACCAACTGCGGCAGCTTCCGCCCGCCGCGCACCTACCCGGGGCTGCGCGGTGCGATGACCTGGTCGGTGAACTGGGACGTGAGCAACGGCAACGGCTTCGCCCGTACCGTCGGCCCGCACCTGGACACCCTGCCCTGACCGGCGCGGCGGGCCGCGTACCCCCGTCGGTGGGTGCGCGGCCCGTCAGCGGCCGGCGGACACCGGCTCGCGGTCCCGCCGCGCCCGGCGACGCCGCACCTTCTTGATCGCCCAACTGACGATCATGAAGCCGAAGATGGCGAAGATGGCGTAGTTGAACCAGCTGCTGTACCGGTCGACGTCCTTCCACCGGGAGCCGAGCGCGTAGCCGAGACCGACGATCAGGCTGTTCCACACGCCGCTGCCCAGCGTGGTGAAGAGGACGAACTCGCCCATCGGCATCCGGTTCGCCCCGGCCGGGATGGACACCAGGCTGCGCACCACCGGCACCAGCCGGCCGAACAGCACCGCCCAGCGGCCGTGCCGCTCGAACCAGCGGTCCGCCTTCTCCAGGTCGTCGGTGTCCACCAGCGGCAGCCGGTCCAGCCAGCGCTTCAGCCGGTCCTCGCCGAGGCCGGCGCCGAGCCAGTAGAGCAGCAGCGCCCCGACCAGCGACCCGACCGTCGCGGCGACCACGATCAGCACGACGTTGAACCGGCCCTCGGAGGCGAGGTAGCCCGCCATCGCCAGCACGATCTCGCTGGGGATCGGCGGGATGACGCTCTCCAGGGCGACCAGCAGTGCCACCCCGACCGGGCCGAGCGCCTCGATGACGTCGGCCACCCAACCGGTGAGCCCGGTGAACTGCTGGGGGTCGACGTCCTGCGCTACTGCCATGGTCGTCCTTCCGTGGGCGGCGGCCGGGGATCGGACAGCGGGCGGCCGGGGATCGGACAGTGGTACCCGGTCCCGCACCACTTACACCGCAGCCGGATGTTCGCGCCGCTCACGTTTGCCCACGGCGGCGATCGGAGACATTAGGCAGGCATGGGTGACAGGTGGTACTCGGAGGCGGTCGTCTACTGCCTCGACATCGACACGTACGCGGACTCCGACGGCGACGGGGTGGGTGACATCCGTGGCCTCATCGGCCGGCTGGACTACCTGGCCCGGCTGGGGGTGACCTGCCTCTGGCTGCACCCGATCCACCCCTCGCCGAACCGGGACGACGGGTACGACGCGACCGACTTCTACAACGTCGACCCGCGCTTCGGCACCCTCGGCGACTTCGCCGAGCTGCTGCACCAGGCCCAGAACCGGGGCATCCGGGTGATCATCGACCTGGTCGTGAACCACACGTCCGACCAGCACCCGTGGTTCCAGTCCGCCCGCTCGTCGCCCGACTCGCCGTACCGGGACTGGTACGTCTGGACCGACCACGAGCCGGACGACCGCCACCAGGGCATGGTGTTCCCCGGCGAGCAGCACGAGACCTGGACCTACGACCGCACCGCGAAGGCGTGGTTCTACCACCGGTTCTACAAGTTCCAGCCGGACCTGAACATGACCAACCCGGCGGTCCGCGCCGAGGTCAAGAAGATCATGTCGTTCTGGCTCCAGCTGGGCGTCTCCGGGTTCCGGATGGACGCGGTGCCGTTCATCATCGAGCAGACCGAACCGGGCAACCCCAACTCGCCCAAGGACTTCGAGTTCCTCACCGAGCTGCGCCAGCACGTGCAGTGGCGTCGGGGCGACGCGATGCTGCTCGCCGAGGCCAACGTCGAGCCCGACCAGCTCCCGACGTTCTTCGGTGACAGCGGCGGGTCGGCCAACCGGGTGCACATGCTCTTCGACTTCATGCTCAACGGCCGGCTGATGCTGGCCCTGGCCCGGCAGGACCCGGAACCGGTGATCGAGGCGCTGCGGGACACCCCGGCGTTGCCCGAGGGCGGCCAGTGGGCCACCTTCCTGCGCAACCACGACGAGATCGACCTGTCCCGGCTCACCGCCGAGCAGCGCAACGAGGTGTACGCGCAGTTCGGCCCGGACGAGAACATGCGCATCTACGATCGGGGCATCCGCCGCCGGCTCGCCCCGATGCTCGGCAACGACCGCCGCCGCATCGAGCTGGCGTACGCCCTGCAGTTCTCGCTGCGCGGCACGCCGGTGCTGCGCTACGGCGAGGAGATCGGCATGGGCGAGGACCTGTCGCTGCCCGGCCGGGAGGCGATCCGTACCCCGATGCAGTGGTCGTACCAGCCGAACGCGGGCTTCTCCGACGCCGACCCGGAGAAGCTGGTGCGGCCGGTCATCGACAAGGGTGACTTCAGCTACGAGAAGGTCAACGTCACCGCCCAGCGGCGCGACTCGAAGTCCCTGCTCGCCTGGTTCGAGCGCATGATCCGTACGCTCCGGGAGGCCCCGGAGGTCGGCTCGGGCTCCACCACCCACATCGACGTGCCGCTGCCCCCGGGCGTGCTCGCGCACCGGGCCGACGGACCGACCGGGACGATGGTCTTCGTGCACAACCTGGGCACCACCGACGCCGAGGTGGACCTGAGCATGCTGGAGGCCGAGGCGGACTTCCCGATCGACGTGCTCAGCGACCGCAACTACGACGACATCGGCAAGTTCGACCGGGTCAAGGTCGCCGGCTACGGCTACCGCTGGATCCGCCTCTGCCGGGGCCGGCACTGCTGAGGATCGAAGGCGGCCGGTAGGTGGGTTAGGGTGTGGCGATCCAGCCAAGTTACCGGGAGGTAGGTATGTCGGAGGAGCAGCGCGTCGCGATCGTGACCGGTGCGGCGCGGGGCATCGGGGCGGCCACCGCCCGGCGGCTGGCCGCCGACGGCCTGGCCGTCGCGGTGGTCGACATCGAGGAGTCGGCGACCAAGGAGACGGTGGACGCGATCGCCGCCGCCGGCGGTCGGGCGCTCGGCGTCGGCGCCGACGTGGCCGACCGGGCGCAGGTCGAGGCCGCCGTGGAGCGGGTCGCCGCCGAGCTGGGCGGGCCGACCGTGCTGGTCAACAACGCCGGGGTGCTCCGGGACAATCTGCTGTTCAAGATGACCGACGGCGACTGGGACACGGTCCTGGGCGTGCACCTGCGCGGGGCCTTCCTGTTCAGCCAGGCCGCGCAGAAGCACATGGTCGAGCGGAAGTGGGGCCGGATCGTCAACCTGTCCAGCACCTCCGCGCTGGGCAACCGGGGGCAGGCCAACTACTCGGCCGCCAAGGCCGGCCTCCAGGGTTTCACCAAGACGCTGGCCATCGAGCTGGGCCCGTTCGGGGTGACCGTCAACGCGGTCGCGCCGGGCTTCATCGTCACCGACATGACCGCCGCCACCGCCGCCCGGATGAAGGTGGACTTCGAGGCGCTCCAGCAGCACGCCGCCGCCGAGATCCCGGTCCGCCGGCCCGGCCGCCCGGAAGACGTCGCGCACACCATCTCGTTCCTGGCCAGCGAGGGCGCGTCGTTCGTCTCCGGCCAGGTCATCTACGTCGCCGGCGGCCCGAAGGACTGACCCCCGTCCCATCCGCGCGCCGCGCCCACCGTAAGCGCCGCGCCTCACCCACCTCAGCCCGAGGAATGGCCACTGTTTCCCTGAAACAGTGGCCATTCCCGCTGACCGCGCGGCGTGACGGGGCCGCGACAGGCGCAGTCGCCCGGGGTGGGTCAGGTGCGGGTGCGCCAGAGCCAGGCGAGGCCGAGGATCGGAAGGACCAGCGGGATGTAGCCGTACCCGCTGCCGAACCCGGACCACACCGTCTCGTCCGGGAACAGTTCCGGGTCGGCGATGCTGAGCACGCCGACGCCGACCACGCCGACCAGCTCCACCGTGCAGCAGGCCAGCGCGACCCGCCGGCCGGCGGCGCCCGCGCGGGCCAGGCCCACCGCCGCCACGATGTAGATCAGCGCCGCCAGCGCCGAGAGGGTGTACGCCACCGGAGCCTCGCCGAACCTCGTGGCGATCTGGAGGCCGGCGCGGGAGGTGGCGGCGATGGCGAACAGGATGTAGACGGCGATCAGCAGCCGACCCGGGCCGGCGTTGGTGCGGCTCCGCTCCGGTACCCGTACCCGCTCAGCCACCGAGCACCTCCCAGGTCTGCTGAAGCCGGACCACGACCACCGGCGTGACCAGGCAGACCGCGCAGACGATCGCCGATCCCCAGCGGGTCGGCTCCATCCGGGCCAGCACCCAGGCCAGCGGCGGCAGGCACACCAACGTCACCAGGTAGCCGAAGAACGCCCCCGGTTCGTCGGGGCGGTCTCCGCCGCCCAGCGTGACCAGGGCCAGCACCGCGAGACCGAGCAGGACGACCTCCAGCGCCGTCAGACCGGCGAACTGCACCCGGTCCGGCGCGCGGTGCCGCAGCGTCGCCACCAGGGCCCACGCCGCCACCAGGAGCGACAGCACGATCGAGAGGGTCGCGAGGAGCCCGTCCACCGGGGAGCCGGCCGCTGCCGCGCTGGTCATCGACGCCGTCCGGCGCTCGCTTCGGTCACCGGCACACTCTACTAACCCGCGTAGTACACCCGTCACCGCCGGGTCCGCGCGCCGCCCGGCTCCGGTCGGCGTCCGGAGCCCGCCAGCACCGGTGGTGTCGCGGGCGGGCGGCCGGAGGGCCGGATAGCGTGACCCGGGGGCCCGCGGACAGGTCCCGTGAGGTGACGACGGGTGGGGGTTCCACGTGGTGCGGTTCGGGCTGTTCGGTACCGGGCACTGGGCGATGGAGACGCACGGCGCGGGGCTGGACGCGCATCCGGGGACCGAGCTGGCCGGCGTCTGGGGGCGGGACCGGGCGAAGGCGGAGGTGCTGGCGGACCGGTACGGCGTGCCGGCGTACGACGACGTCGACACGCTGATCGACGCCTGCGACGCCGTCGCGGTGGCCCTTCCGCCGGACGTTCAGGCCGACATCGCGGCCCGAGCCGCCTCCGCCGGTCGGCACCTGCTGCTGGACAAGCCCCTGGCCCTGACGGTCGCCGACGCCGACCGCGTGGTCGCCGCGGCGGGCGCTGCCGGGGTCGCCTCGGTGGTCTTCTTCACCCAGCGTTTCCACGCCAACGTGACCGGCTTCCTCGCGGCGACCGCCGCGGCGGGCGGGTGGCAGCACGCCCGCGCCACGTTCTTCGCCTCGATCTACCAGCCGGGCAACCCGTACGGCGCTTCGACGTGGCGCCGGGAGCACGGCGCCCTGTGGGACATCGGCCCCCACGCGCTCTCGATCATCCTGCCGGTGCTGGGTCGGGTGACCCGGGTCGCCGCGATGGACGGGCCCAGCGGGATCGTCCACCTGCTGCTCACCCACGACGGGGGCGCCACCAGCAGCGCCTCGCTGACCCTGGACGCACCGGTCGAGGCGGTCACCCGGGACTTCACGTTCTACGGGGAGAACGGGATCGAGACCGTACCGGCCGGGGAGGGCGCGGCGGCCGACGCCTTCCGGGTGGCGATCGACCAGTTGCTGGAGGAGATCGCGTCGGGCACCCGGGACCACCGCTGCGACGTGCGCTTCGGCCGCGAGGTGGTCGGCATCCTCGCCGCCGCCGAACAGTCCCGCACCGAGTCCCGCACCATCACCATCCCCACCTGGCCCCCCCCCCCCCCCCCCCCCCCCCCCCCCCCCCCCCCCCCCCCCCCCCCCCCCGCCCCCCCCCCCCCCCCCCCCACCCCCCCCCCCC
>NZ_RBAK01000016.1 GCF_003626595.1 Micromonospora endolithica
GCGGCCTTGCGGAACAGGGTGGTAGCCATGATGGGGGTGCTCCTTCACATCGGGGGTGCGCGACACACGCAAGAAGGGGGGTTCTGCGGTGGCATGCCGCGATGTTTCGGGGGATCCGGCCCGGCGGTGGTGGTGTCCTGCGCGGGTCCGGGGGATGTAACGACCGGGGCCGGGGGGTCATTCCCCGCCGGGGTTCCCGGGGCGGGCCCTGGTGCGTGGCCCGGGGGATGTAACCGTGCCGGCCGGCGGATCATTCCGGCCGGCCGGGGGTGGCGGGCTCGGACGGTGGCCGGTGGCGGGATCGTTCCCGCCGGGGTGGCGCGGTCTGCCATGTACAACGACCCGCCGGGGTCGGGGATTCCACCCCCGCGGTGGCCCCGGCCACCCGACACCCCACCCCGAAACCGGACACCCGGCCCGATCCGGCGCGACCGGAACCGGACACCGATGACGATCCGGGCAGGTACCCCGATCCGCGCGGAGTCGACCCCCAGTCGACCACGGTGGGCGGCAGCCGGCAGACCCCGTGGAGGTCGACGATCAGCCTCCCGCGCGCGCCACGTCCCCTTCGGACAACCGGCGTTCGATGGTGACGGTCGTGCCCTCGGCGGTGGAGACCATCCGCACGTCGCCGTAGGCGTTCATCAGCGTCGCGCCGCGGCCCCGGTCCATTGCCGGACGGCGGTCGCGCCAGGTCCCGAAGTCCCGCACCACGATCTGAACGGTGCCGTCGGCGACCCGCAACCGGACCCGTACCTCCGGCCGGGTCGGGCGCTGGGCGTGCTCCACCGCGTTGTTGACCGCCTCGGACGCGGCCACCAGCAGGTCCTGGACGACGTCCGGATCGAGGTCGATCGCCTCCAGCGCGGTGCGCACGTCCCGGCGCATCGCCGCCGCCGAGGTGGGCCGGGACGGGTACGCCCAGCCGGTGTCCAGCACGCCCGCGCGGGTGGCGAGGTCGGTGCGCGGCCGGGGATCGCTCACCTCCGGCTCGGGCGGTGCCGCGGTTGCCCGTACCGGCATGGGAGCGCCCGGCCCGGACGGCGGGGTGAGGTCCCCCGGCGGGCGGACCACGACGGTGGCCGGGGTCGTGGCGGCGGACCCGCCGGCGTCCGGTCGCCGGGTTCGGGCGCGCAGCAGCGCCGCCCGCACCCGGGCGATCAGCTCGGCGGCGGCGAAGGGCTTGACCACGTAGTCGTCGGCACCCAGTTCGAGGCCGGCGACGCTGGCGTCACCACCGGCGCGCGCGGAGAGCACCAGCACCGGCAGGGCCGCGGTGGACGGCGCGGCGCGCAGCCGGCGGACCAGCTCGAAGCCGTCGACGCCGGGCATCATCACGTCGGTGAGCAGCAGGTCCGGCGGGTCGCGCCGGACCGTGTCGAGGGCGGACCGGCCGTCACCGACCGTCTGCACCCGCCAGCCCTGATCGGCGAGCAGGCGGGCCAGGTAGGCGCGCATGTCGGCGTTGTCGTCGGCGACCAGGATCCGGGCCCCGTGGGTGGCGTCCATCGGCCCGGACGCGGGCGCCGGCACGGTCGTCGAGACCGGTTCGGTCAACCAGCCGGCCGCCTCCTGGACGGCCGCGCGGGTGGCCTCGCCCCGGGTCGGCGTGTCGGGTCCCGGTGGCGCGTCCCGGCCGGCCACCGCCCAGGGCAGCGCCACGGTGAACGTGCTGCCGACGCCGACCCGGCTCACCACCCGCACGTCGCCGCCCTCCAGGCGGGCCAGCTCGCGGACGAGGGCCAGGCCGATGCCGGTCCCCTCATAGCTGCGGGCCCGGGTGCCCGGTAGCCGGTGGAACCGCTGGAAGAGCCGGGGCAGGTCCTCGGCGGCGATACCGATGCCGGTGTCCGCGACGACCAGCCGGACCTCCTCGTCGTCGGCCTCGACGGTGACCCGGATCCGGCCGACGAACGTGTACTTCAGCGCGTTGGACAGCAGATTGGTGACGATGCGCTCCCAGTTGACCGGGTCGACGGCGACCGGGCGGGACAGCGGTGGGCAGTCCACCTCCAGGCGCAGCCCGGCCCGCTCCACGGCGGCCCGGAACACGCTGGCCAGCTCGCCGGTCAGCCCGGCCAGGTCGACCTCGCGGGCCTCGCTGCGGGCCCGCCCGGCCGCCAGGCTGGAGAAGGTGAGCAGGCTGTTGACCAGGGTCAGCAGCCGGGTGGCATTGTGCCACGCCGCGTCCACCCGGTCCCGCTGCACCGGCGGCAGCGGGTGTCCCGAGTCGGCGAGGGCGTCGGCGAGCGGGCCCAGCATCAGCGTCAGCGGGGTACGGAACTCGTGGCTGACGTTGGTGAAGAACGCGTTCTTGACCCGGTCGAGTTCGGCCAGCGCCTCGGCGCGACGCCGCTCGTCCTCGTAGGCCCGCGCGTTGCGGACCGCCACCGCCACCTGCTGCGTCAGCAGGTGGAAGAAGGACCGGTACGCCTCGTCCAACCCCCGGCTGGGACCGACCCCGGCGAGCAGCACGCCCAGCGGTTGGTCCGCCTCGGCCGACGGCAGCGGCAGCGCCAGCGCCCGACCGACCGGATCACCCCACGCCCCACCGGCGAGGTCGAGCCGGTCGGCCACATCGTCGATCTCGGTCATCACCCCCGCCGCGGCCTCCGGCAGACCCCAGGACCGACCCTCGCCCGCCGGTACGCGCTCCGGCAACCCGGCGGCCACCGCCGCGCCGCCGACGCACGCCGCCCGCCGCAGCAGGTCACCCTCGCGCAGGTAGATCGCGGCGAACGGGACGTCCAACGGGTACGCCTCGATGGCCTCGGCGAGCCGGCGGCAGGTGCCCGCCACGTCGAGTGTGCGCCCGTCCCCGCCGCCGGTCAGGTCCCGCAGCAGGCGCAGCCGACGCTCGCCGACCACCTGCTCGGTGACCTCACTGCACACGGTGAGCACCCCGACCGTGCGGCCGTCGTCGTCGCGGGCCGGGGCGTGCGAGACGCTGAAGTACGCCTCCTCCCGGTAACCGGCCCGCTCCAGCAGCAGCCGCAGCGCCGGCACCCAACTGGCCACCCCGGTCGTCATCGCCTCGTGGATCAACGGCGCCAGCACGTCCCAGCCCTCGGCCAGCGTCACCCGCACGTCGCCACCGAGCGCGGCGGGATGCTTGTCCCCGATCAGCGCCGAGTACGCGTCGTTGTAGAGCTGGGTGAACTCCTCGCCCCAGAGCAGCAGCATCGGGTAGCGGGAGGAGAGCACCATCCGGACCGCGGCGCGCAGGCTCTGCGACCAGCCGGCGACCGGCCCGACGGGCGACGCCGACCAGTCCAGGCGCGCCATCAGCCGCCCGGTGTCGCCGCCGCCGGCGAAGAGGTCACCGATACCTGCCGTCACGTCCGACCGATTCTCATCGTCGCCCCCCGTTCCGGGGCGAACGACCCCTGGCGCACCTGCCCACATCCTGACACCTGGGCCGGCGCGCGCCGTTGCCGGCACCCCGGCCGGTCTCTGTACCCGCCCCGGCCCGCCGGCACACCTGTCGGATGGGTCACCGGGGCGCGCCGGCCGTCTCCCGACGCGGGACGGCTGTTGCCCCCGCCGGAGACGATCCTCTACCGTGCTGTCAGCGGTGCAGCGGTGCGGTCCGCATCCGACGACCGCTGGGCGGCTCGCGTGCGGGCCGGGACGGTGGAAGTCCCGGATCGCCCCCACCGACGCCGGTCAGCGTCCCGCGTGACTTCCTGCTCGACTCCCGGGCATCGTGCTCGCCTCCCGCGGCACCTGCCCGCCTCCTTCGGCTCGGTGCCGCCCTGTCGGGCGGCGTACGGCCGGAGGTTCCCCGGGACGCCGAGCCGGGACACGCCGACCCCACCGGGAGCGACCGTGTACCTCACCCCCCACGAGCAGGACCGCCTGCTCGTCCACGTCGCGGCCGACGTCGCCCGTCGTCGCCGCGAGCGTGGCCTGCGCCTGAACCACCCCGAAGCGGTCGCGGTGCTCACCGCCTTCCTGCTGGAGGGAGCCCGCGACGGCCGGTCGGTCGTCGACCTGATGTCGACCGGCCGCACCGTCCTCGGCCGGGACGACGTCCAGGACGGCGTTGCCGAGATGCTGAGGGAGGTGCAGGTGGAGGCCACGTTCCCGGACGGCACCAAGCTGGTGACGGTGCACCACCCGATCCCGTGATCCCCGGGGAGATCCTGCCCGCCGCCGCGCCGGTGGAGATCAACGTGGGTCGGCCGGTCACCACCCTGCCGGTGGTCAACACCGGCGACCGGCCGGTGCAGGTCGGCTCGCACTACCACTTCGCCGAGGCCAACCCGGCGCTGGACTTCGACCGGGCCGCCGCCTGGGGCCAACGGCTGGCCGTACCGGCCGGGACCTCGGTGCGCTTCGAGCCCGGGGTCCGCCGGCAGGTCGAACTGGTGCCGCTCGGCGGCGCCAGGGTCGTACCCGGCCTCCGCGGCGAGTGCGGCGGTCCGCTCGACGAGCCGGCGGCCGGGCGGTGAGCGCGGTCGAGCGGTCCCGTTACGTCGACCTGTACGGCCCGACCACCGGCGACCGGATCCGGCTGGCCGACACGAACCTGCTCATCGAGGTGGAGGACGACCACTGCGTCGGCGGCGACGAGGTGGTCTTCGGTGGCGGCAAGGTGATCCGGGAGTCGATGGGCCAGTCCCGGGCCACCCGGGCGGAGGGCGCGCTGGACACCGTCATCACCGGCGCGGTGGTGCTGGACCACTGGGGCGTGGTGAAGGCCGACGTGGGTATCCGCGACGGCCGGATCGTGGCGCTCGGCCGGGCCGGCAACCCGGACACCATGCCCGGCGTGCACCCCGACCTGGTGATCGGTCCGGCGACCGAGGTGATCGGCGGCAACGGCCGGATCCTCACCGCCGGCGCGGTCGACACCCACGTGCACTTCATCTGCCCGCAGCTCGTCACCGAGGCGCTGGCCGGCGGCATCACCACGCTGGTCGGCGGCGGTACCGGCCCGGCCGAGGGCACCCGCGCCACCACGGTCACCCCGAACGCCTGGCACCTGGCCCGCATGCACGAGGCCCTGGACGCCTTCCCGGTCAACGTGCTGCTGCTCGGCAAGGGCAACACGGTCTCCACCGAGGCGCTGTGGGAGCAGTTGCGCGCCGGCGCCGGCGGTTTCAAGCTGCACGAGGACTGGGGGACCACCCCGGCGGCGATCGACGCCTGCCTGCGGGTGGCCGACGCCTCCGGAGTGCAGGTCTCCATCCACACCGACACCCTCAACGAGGCCGGTTTCGTCGCCGACACGCTGCGGGCGGTCAACGGCCGGGCGATCCACTCGTACCACACCGAGGGGGCGGGCGGCGGGCACGCGCCGGACATCATCACCGTCGCCGCCGAGCCGAACGTGCTGCCCTCGTCGACCAACCCCACCCGGCCCTACACCCGCAACACCCTGGCCGAGCACCTGGACATGCTGATGGTCTGCCACCACCTCAACCCGGCGGTGCCGGAGGACCTGGCGTTCGCGGAGAGCCGCATCCGGCCGTCGACCATGGCCGCCGAGGACCTGCTGCACGACCTCGGCGCGATCTCCATCATCGGGTCCGACTCGCAGGCGATGGGACGCATCGGCGAGGTCGTCCTGCGGACCTGGCAGAGCGCGCACGTGATGAAGGCCCGGGTGGGCGCCCTGCCCGGTGACGGGGCGGCGGACAACCACCGGGCCCGCCGGTACGTCGCGAAGTACACCATCTGCGCCGCGATGGCCAACGGACTCGACCACGAGATCGGGTCGGTGGAGCCGGGCAAGCTCGCCGACCTGGTGCTCTGGGAACCGGCGTTCTTCGGCGTACGCCCGCACCTGGTCATCAAGGGCGGGTTCATCGCCCACGCCCAGATGGGCGACGCCAACGCGTCCATCCCGACGCCGCAGCCGATGCTGCCCCGCCCGATGTTCGGCGCGTACGGCGGCGCGGCGGCGGCCACCAGCCTCGCGTTCGTCGCGCCCGCGGCGCTGGACGCCGGGCTGCGGCTGGACGTGCGGCGGCGGGTGGTGCCGGTCGCCGACGTACGCGGCCGGGGCAAGACCGACCTGCCGAACAACGGGGCGATGCCCCGGATCGAGGTGGATCCGGACACGTTCACCGTCCGGATCGACGGCGCGGTGGTCGAGCCGGACCCGGTTGCCGAACTGCCCATGGCCCAGCGGTACTTCCTCTTCTGATGCCGACGTCGAGCATGCTCCTGCTCCTCGCCGACGGACGGTTCCCGGCCGGGGCGCACGCCCACTCCGGCGGGCTGGAGGCCGCCGTCGCGGCGGGACGGGTCACCGACCTCGGCACGCTGGGCGAGTTCCTGCGCGGCCGGCTGGCCACCGCCGGGCTGGTCGGCGCGGCCTTCGCCGCCGCTGCCCACCGGGCCGTCCCGACCGCCGACCGGGCGGCCGAACTGGGCCGGCTGGACGCCGAACTGGACGCGCGTACCGCCGCACCGGCGCTGCGGACGGTGTCCCGCCGGCAGGGCCGGGCGTTGCTGCGGGCCGGGCGGGCGATCTGGCCGTACGCCCCGTTCGGTGACCTGCCCGGCGGTGCCGCGGGCCCGCACCAGCCGCTGGTGTTCGGGCTGCTCGCCGCCGCCGCCGGGCTGAGCAGGACCGAGACCGCGCTGGCCGCCGCCCACGGCACGGTGACCGGCGCGGCCAGCGCCGGGGTCCGGCTGCTCGGCCTCGACCCGTACCACGTCCAGGCGTTGCTGATCGCCCTCGCCGGCGCCTGCGACACCACCGCCGCCGACGCCGCGCGGGCCGCCGACGGCCCGCCGGAGGAGCTGCCGGCCGCCGCCGCGCCGCTCGCCGACATCCATGCCGAAGCACACGTCACCTGGGAGGTGCGTCTCTTTGCGTCCTGAGACCGCGCACGACGAGTCCGTTCCGCACACCCACCCCGAGCCCGGGGTCGACCCGCACGCCCCGCTGCCGCCGGCCGCACGGGCGCTGCGGGTCGGCATCGGCGGTCCGGTCGGATCCGGCAAGACCGCCCTGGTCGCCGCGCTCTGCCGGGCGTTCGCCGATGAACTCCGGCTGGGCGTGGTGACCAACGACATCTACACCACCGAGGACGCCGACTTCCTGCGCCGGGCCGGGGTGCTCGACCCCGCCCGGATCCGCGCGGTGGAGACCGGCTGCTGCCCGCACACCGCGATCCGCGACGACATCGGCGCGAACCTCGACGCGGTCGACGACCTCGCCGACACCGTCGGCCCGCTGGACCTGGTGCTGGTGGAGAGCGGCGGGGACAACCTGACCGCCACCTTCAGCCGAGGGCTGGTGGACCGGCAGATCTTCGTCGTCGACGTGGCCGGCGGGGACAAGGTGCCACGCAAGGGCGGCCCGGGGGTGACCGCCGCCGACCTGCTTGTCGTCAACAAGACCGACCTCGCTCCGATGGTCGGCGCCGACCTGTCGGTGATGGACCGGGACGCCCGCGCCCGGCGGGGCGACCTGCCCACGGTCTTCCTCTCGATCACCCAGGATCCGCTGGCCCACCGGGTGGCCGAGTGGATCCGCCACGAGCTGGCGCACCACCGCACCGCCGTCGCAGCCGCCCCGCCCGCCGCTCTGCCGCCGTCGGTCGCGGTGCCCACCGGGTCGGCCTGATGCGCGCCGCCGCCCGGCTGGTCGCCCGGACCGACGGTCGCGGTCGTACCGTCCTGGCCGAGCTACGCGGGGAACCACCGCTGCTGCTGCGCCAGGTGCCCGGCCGGGATGGCGGCGTCACGGTGTACGTCGTCGGCGGTGCCGCCGGACCGCTCGCCGGTGACGACCTGCGTCTCGACGTCGAGGTGGGACGCGGCGCGGTGGTCCGGGTGCACACCGTGGCCGCCTCGGTGGCGCTGCCCGGCCGGCCCGGGGCGGTGTCCCGGATGCGGGTCCGGGCCAGCGTGGCGGAGGGCGCCAGCCTGCACTGGCTGCCCGAGCAGCTGGTCGCGGCGACCGGCTGCGCACATCTCGCGGACTCCCGGGTGATGGTGGCCGACGGGGGGACGCTGCTCTGGCGGGACGAGCTGATCTGCGGCCGGTACGGCGAGCAGCCCGGCGACGTCGTCGTCCGGACCACCGTCGACCACGCCGGCCGCCCCCTGCTGCGGCAGTCCCTCGCGGTCGGTCCGGACGTACCCGGCTGGTCCGGACCGGCGGTGCTCGGCGGGGCGCCCGCCACCGGTTCCCTGCTGCTCCTGGATCCGGCCCGACCCGCCGCGCCCCCCGAGGTGGACCTGGGCGGGCCGGTTGCCGGCACGGCGTCGCGGGAGCGGCCAGGGGCGGTGGCCCGTCTGCCCCTGGCCGGCGACGCGGCCACCCTCTGGACCGCCACCGCCCCCGACGCAGACACACTGCGGCAACACCTGACACCCCGGCTGCCCGGTCCCGTGCCGGCCCCCACCTAGCGGCCCGCTCCGCGCCCCGCCCCGGCGCCGGTCGCCGGCGACCGCCACCCGCGGTCGGCGCGGGGGAGGAGGGAAGGGGACCGGTCAGGCGGGGGTCGGGGTGGGGCGGCGGTTCGGCTCCAGACGGCCGATCAGGTCGCCGAGCAGACGGGTCAGGTCGGCGTCGGCTCCGGTGGTCAGCTCGGCCAGGGCAGCGCCAACCAGGGCGTCGACCCGTTCGTGCTCGCGCCGCCCACGCGCGGTCAGGTACGCCCGGATGCGGCGACGGTCCACCGGGTCGACCCGGCGGAACACCAGGTTCCGGTCGACGAGATGGTCGACCAGCTTGGTCAGGGTGCCCGGGGGCAGCGACGCCTCGGCGGCCACCTCGCTCATCGGGTGTCCCCGGCCGTCGGCGAGCAGGCAGAGCACCCGCCACGCCTCGATGCTGAGCGACTCGACGGTCAGCACCGCGCCGGTCCGGCGCGCGAGCAGGCGCTCGGCGCGGGTGAGCAGGTGGAGCAGGTCGGCTGCGGAGCCGGGAAGGTCGGACATGGCACTCCCGCCTGGCGGTGGCCTCCGGGGGCTTCGACGACGGGGAAGGAGACCCCCGGCCATCGTACCGAGCCGTCCCGGTGGGTGGGGAGGGCTGGTCATCGCATCCGGGCGCGGTCACCATGTGTGCATGTCCGCGCCGGCTCCGGGGTCCGGGCGCCCGCAGGCGGGGGAGACCGTCGCCACCGGGGCGTCCTGGCTGACCGTCGACCGGGGTGTGGTCAGCGTCGCCCTGGTCTATCCGATGCGGGGCCCCGCCGGCATGTTCGGCCCGAGCTGCGAACTGTGCGCGCAGTTGGCGGCGGAGGAGGTCAACCGCCGGGGTGGGGTGCTGGGCCGGGAACTACGGCTGGTGCCGGTGGACGGTGGCGCACCGCCGCAGGCGGTGGCGGCCGAGGTCGAGGCGCTGGTGTCGGTGGGCGCGGTGCAGGGGGTGACCGGCTGGCACATCTCCTCGGTACGGCAGGCGGTGGCGCCCCGGATCGCCGACCGGGTGCCCTACGTCTACACCGCGCTGTACGAGGGTGGGGAGCGTACCGAGGGCGTGTTCCTCACCAGCGAGACACCGCAGGACCAGTTGTGGCCGGCGATGCGTGTGCTCGCCGGGGACCTCGGGGCGCGGCGGTGGTTCGTGGTGGGCAACGACTACGTCTGGCCACGACGGACCACCCGGGCGGCGTACCGGTACGCGGTGCACAGCGGCGGACGGGTGGTCGGGCACCGGTTCCTGCCGCTGGAGACCCACGACTTCGCCGAGGTGCTGCGCCGGATCGAGCGCAGCGGGGCGGACGCGGTGCTGATGCTGCTGGTGGGGGCGGACGCGGTCCGGTTCAACCGGGCCTTCGCCCGAGCCGGACTGGACCAGCGCTGCCTGCGCCTGAGCACGCTGATGGACGAGAACATGCTGCTGGCCAGCGGCCCGTCGGCGACCCGGCGGCTTTACAGCACCGCGGGATTCTTCGCCGGCCTGGTCACCCAGGAGAACCTGGACTTCCACCGGGCGTTCGCCCGCCGGTTCGGGGTGGAGGCGCCCCCGTTGGGCAGCCTGGGCGAGTCCTGCTACGAGGGCGTCATGCTGCTCGCCGCGCTGATCGCGAAGGCCGGCACGCTGGACGTACGGGCGGTGGAGGCGTCCGCGGACGTGGTGTCGTACGACGGGCCGCGAGGTGAGCTGCGGTTGCGTCGCCGGCACGTCCGGCAGCGCATCTATCTCGCCGAGGCCGACGGGTTGGACTTCCGGGTTCTCGCGCAGCTGTGAGCGAGGCCCGGCCGACGTGCCCGGGA
Source organism: Micromonospora endolithica (assembly GCF_003626595.1). GTDB lineage: Bacteria > Actinomycetota > Actinomycetes > Mycobacteriales > Micromonosporaceae > Micromonospora > Micromonospora endolithica. The sequence goes on from NZ_RBAK01000016.1 coordinate 10,192, forward strand.
CCGGGCCTTGACAGGCCGGCCCGGCGCGCGCCTAAGATGCTTCCTGCGTGAAGTATCCGGGTGCCGCCCGGACACCGCTGATTCCACGGCGACCTGCCGGCGATTCCGTGACGCCCGTCGGGAATTGACCCGAGCAGCGGCCGACATTCGCATGCCGACGTCCATTGTGCCGATTTTCTCTCGGCCGGACGTCGGCATTTCTCGTGGGCCACGACAAGCCACGCCGGCTCGGTGGAAACAGTCTATTGAGGATCGGGAAACATCCGCGCAACGAAGCGGATCGAAGCTTTCCCTGCCCGACAGATAAATCGACGCCCGGACGGTGTCCACCCACCTGTCCGGTGCGCCGCGTAACGATCCACCGGACCGCACCGCACATCCGTCGACACACACCTCCACGCGCGAAGCAGGGAGAATTGATGACATTGTTCCGGGGCCGCCGCATCCTGGCGGGTGCCATGACCCTGGTCGCCGCGGTCGCGTTGACCGCGTGCGGCAGCAAGACCAGCGACACCGACACCGCCGCCGGTGTCAGCGCCGACACCTCCGGCGACACCGTCAAGGTGGGCCTGCTCAACTCGCTCTCCGGCACCATGGCGATCAGCGAGGTCACCGTCCGGGACGCGATCATGCTCGCCGTCGAGGAGATCAACGCCGTCGGCGGCGTACTCGGCAAGAAGGTCGAGCCGGTCGGCGAGGACGGTGCCTCGGACTGGCCCACCTTCGCCGAGAAGGCGGAGAAACTGATCAGCCAGGACCGGGTCGCCGCCGTTTTCGGCTGCTGGACCTCGGCCAGCCGCAAGGCGGTCAAGCCGGTCTTCGAGAAGAACAAGGCGCTGCTGTTCTATCCGGTGCAGTACGAGGGACTGGAACAGTCCCCCTACATCTTCTACACCGGCGCGACCACCAACCAGCAGATCGTTCCCGGCCTGGACTACCTCAAGGCGCAGGGCAAGAAGTCGGTCTACCTGGTGGGCAGTGACTACGTCTTCCCGCGGACCGCCAACAAAATCATCAAGGCGTACGCGGCGGCGAACGGGATGACGGTGCTCGGCGAGGACTACGCACCGCTGGGCTCCACCGAATTCGGCACGATCGTCAACAAGGTGAAGTCATCGAAGGTCGACGCGGTCTTCAACACCCTCAACGGCGACAGCAACGTCGCGTTCTTCAAGGAGTACACCTCCGCGGGTCTCACCGCGGCCAGCATGCCGGTGGTGTCGGTGTCGATCGCCGAGGAGGAGGTCAAGGGCATCGGCACGCAGTACCTCGCCGACCAGTTGACCGCCTGGAACTACTACCAGACCACGCCGGGCGCGGCGAACGAGAAGTTCGTCGCCGCGTACAAGGCCAAGTTCGGCCCGGACAAGCCGACCAGCGACCCGATGGAGGCCGCGTACGTCTCGGTGCACCTGTGGAAGGCGATGGTGGAGAAGGCCGGCACGTTCGAGGTGGAGAAGGTCCGGGCGGCCGCCGACGGGATCACCTTCGAGGCCCCGGAGGGCCTGGTCACCGTCGACGGGACGACCCAGCACATCGCCAAGACCGCCCGCATCGGCAAGGTCGGCGCGGACGGGTTGATCACCGAGGTCTGGAACTCCGGCCAGCCGATCAAGCCCGACCCGTACCTCAAGAGCTACCCCTGGGCGACCGGCCTGAGCTGACCGAACCGGCCCGGGCGGCGCCGCGCCGCCCGGGCCACCACACCTCCTCGGAGTGCGCACCGTGACAGTCCTCTTCGGTCAACTCTTCACCGGCGTCAGCATCGGGGCGGTCCTGCTGCTCATCGCGCTCGGCCTGGCGCTGACCTTCGGCCAGATGAACGTCATCAACATGGCGCACGGCGAGTTCATCATGGCCGGCGCCTACACCACGTACGTGCTGCAACAGACCATCACCGGCGCGGGCGTGTCCCTGCTGGTGGCGTTGCCGGTCGCCTTCCTGGTCGCGGGCACCATGGGGGTGCTGCTGGAGGCGCTGCTCATCCGCCGCCTCTACGCCCGGCCGCTGGACACCCTGCTGGTCACCTGGGGTGTGTCGCTGATGCTCCAGCAACTGGCCCGGGACGTCTTCGGCAGCCCGAACGTGCAGACCCGGGCGCCGGAGCTGCTCACCGGCAACATCGGCCTGCCCGGCGGGCTCACCGTCGCCAACAACCGCCTGTTCATCCTGGCCCTGGCCCTGGCCGCCGTGGCGGCGCTGACCCTGGCCCTGCGCCTCACCCCGCTCGGCCGCCGGATCCGCGCCGTCGTGCAGAACCGGGACCTCGCCGCGGTCTCCGGCATCGCCACCTCCCGGGTGGACCGCACCACGTTCTTCGTCGGCTCCGGCCTGGCCGGCGTCGCCGGGGTCGCCCTCACCCTGCTCGGCCCGATCGGCCCCACCATGGGCACCAACCTGATCATCGACGCCTTCCTGGTCGTCGTGGTCGGCGGGATCGGGCAGCTCAAGGGCAGCGTCATCGTCGCGTTCGCCCTCGGCGTGCTCCAGGCCACCGGCGAATACCTCACCACCCTCAGCGTCGCCAAGGTGATGGTCTTCGTGGCCATCGTCGCGTTCCTGCAGTGGCGACCCCAGGGACTGTTCACCCTGCGTACCAGGAGCCTGGCATGACCGCCGTCGTCGGACCGCCCACCGTGACCACCGTCGGCCCCGTCCCGGCCGGGGGTCCGCCGCCGGGCCGTCGCCGGCGCGCCCTGCGGCTGCGCGCGGCGGCCGGCTTCGCGTGCGGCGCGGCGTTGCTGTTCGCCGTCGCCCCGCTGGTGCTGTCGGACTTCCGGCTGTCCCTGCTGGCCAAGTACCTGTGCCTGGCCATGGTGGCGGTCGGCGTCGGCATCGCCTGGGGCCGCGGCGGGATGCTCACCCTGGGTCAGGGCGTGTTCTTCGGCCTCGGTGGCTACGCGATGGCCATGCACCTCAAGCTGGCCGACGCGGGCCCCGGTGCGATGCCCGACTTCATGCAGCTGTACGGGCAGCTCGACGAGCTGCCGGTGTGGTGGCGGCCGTTCGCCAGCCCCTGGTTCGCGCTGCCGGCGACCGTGCTGCTGCCGATGGCGGTCGCGTTCGGTCTCGGCTCGCTGGTCTTCCGCCGCCGGGTGCGCGGGGCGTACTTCGCGATCCTCAGCCAGGCCCTCGCCGCCGCCATGGTGATCCTCCTGGTCGGCCAGCAGGGCACCACCGGCGGCACCAACGGCCTGACCGACATCCAGGGCTTCTTCGGCTACGACCTGGACGACCCGGTGAACCAGCGGATGGTCTACTTCGTCATCGCCGCGTGCCTGCTCGGGCTGCTGGTGCTGGCCCGTCAGCTCATTCAGAGCCGCTACGGGGAGCTGCTGGTGGCGGTGCGCGACGGCGAGGAGCGGGTGCGTTTCCTCGGCTACGACCCGGCGTCGGTCAAGCTCGTCGCGTACGTGGTGGCCGCCGGCATGGCCGGCCTGGCCGGCGCGCTGTTCGTCCCGGCGGTCGGCATCATCTCACCGGCGCTGATCGGGATCGTGCCGTCCATCGAGTTCGTCATCGGTGTCGCCGTCGGTGGCCGGGCCACCCTGCTCGGCCCGGTGCTCGGGGCGGTCGCGGTGGCGTGGGCGCGTACCGCCCTGTCGGAACGGTTCCCGGGCACCTGGACGTACCTCCAGGGTCTGCTGTTCGTGTTGGTCGTGGCGTTCCTGCCGGGTGGCCTGGCGTCGCTGGTGGCGCTCGCCCGGCGGCGCGGCGACGACGGCCCGCCCGGACGTTTCACGTTGTGGCGCAAGCGTTCCCGGACGGAGACGGTGGCATGAGCGGGCCGGACGGGTTGGCGATCCGCGACCTGCGGGTCAGCTTCGACGGGTTCACCGCGGTCGACGGGGTCAGCCTCGACGTGCCGCCGGGCGACATCCGCTTCCTGATCGGCCCCAACGGGGCCGGCAAGACCACGCTGGTCGACGCGGTGACCGGCCTGGTCCGGGCCACCGGCTCGGTCCGCTTCGGCGAGCACGAGCTGCTCGGCCGGGCGGTCCACCGGATCAGCCGCCTCGGCGTCGGCCGGACGTTCCAGACCTCCACGGTCTTCGAGGAGCTGACCGTGTTGCAGAACCTCGACATCGCCGCCGGTGCCCGCCGGAGCTGGGCGACGCTGGTCCGGCGCCGGCACGGCGTTCCCGACGAGGTGGCGGCGGCGCTGGACACGATCGGGCTGGCCGGGCACGTCGACCAGCTCGCCGGCACCCTCGCACACGGCCAGAAGCAGTGGCTGGAGATCGGCATGCTGCTGGTCCAGGACGCCAGGCTGCTGCTGCTCGACGAGCCGGTGGCCGGGATGAGCCACGAGGAGCGGGACGCCACCGGCACGCTGCTGGAAAAGGTGAGCCGCGACCGCACGGTGGTGGTGATCGAACACGACATGGACTTCCTGCGCCGCTTCGCGCGTACCGTCACCGTGCTGCACGCCGGGAAGGTGCTCAGCGAGGGCACCGTGGCGCAGGTGCAGGCCGACCCGAGGGTGCAGGAGGTCTACCTCGGCCACCCGGTCGACGCCGCCGGGACCGCCCCGGCCGGAACGGAGGCGTGATGCTGGTGCTGCGGGACGTCCACGCCGGGTACGGGCGCAGCCGGGTGCTGCACGGGGTGGACCTGGCGGTGCCCACCGACGGGGTGGTCGCCGTGCTCGGTCACAACGGCGCCGGCAAGAGCACCCTGTTACGGGTCGCCGCCGGCCTGCTGCGGCCGAACGCGGGCAGCGTCGAGCTCGACGGCGAGGACGTCACCCGGCTCGCCCCGCACCAGCGGGTCGCCCGGGGCCTGGCGTACGTGCCGCAGGGGCAGCAGTGCTTCCCCCACCTCACCGCGGGGGAGAACCTGCGGCTGGTGGCCGACGGGCGGCGCGACGGCGCGGTGGCGACCGCCGAGGTGCTGGATCTGTTCCCCGCGTTGCGTCCGCTGCTGCGGCGTCGGGCGGGTCTGCTCTCCGGCGGCCAGCGCCAGCAGCTCGCGCTCGCCCGGGCGTTGATCACCCGGCCGCGGCTGTTGATGCTGGACGAGCCGACCGAGGGCATCCAGCCGTCGGTGGTCACCGAGATCCAGGACCGGATCGTGGCGTTGACCCGGCAGAGCGGCATCAGCGTGCTGCTGGTGGAGCAGCACCTCGGCTTCGCGCTGCGGGTCGCCGGCCGCTACCACGTCCTGGAGTCCGGTCGGGTCACCTCCACCGGCGACGGCGGGGCCGGGGCCGAGGCGGACGTGCGGGCCGCGCTCGCCGTGTGACCGCACGCGGGCGTCTGGTGTTCGACCGGGCGTCGGACGCCTCGCCCTCCGCGACGACTCGTATCCTTTCCGCGAACCTCTCCGTGGAGTCGAGCATGAAAGGACACGGTGTGAGCAACCGGGCCGAGACGTTGGAGTTCCAGGCCGAGGCGCGTCAGCTGCTCCAGCTGATGGTCCACTCGATCTACTCGAACAAGGACGTCTTCCTGCGTGAGCTGATCTCCAACGCCTCCGACGCGCTGGACAAGCTGCGGCTGGCGTCGATGGTCGACAAGGACCTGGACGTCGACACCGCCGACCTGCACGTGGCGATCGAGGTCGACCGGGACGCGCGGACCCTGACCGTCCGGGACAACGGGATCGGCATGTCGCGCGACGAGGTGGTCCAGGTGATCGGCACGATCGCCAAGTCGGGCACCGCGGAGCTGCTGCGCAAGCTGCGCGAGTCCTCCGACGCGGGGGCGTCGCAGGAGCTGATCGGCCAGTTCGGCGTCGGCTTCTACGCGGCGTTCATGGTCGCCGACCGGGTCGAGCTGGTCACCCGCCGGGCGGGGGAGAGCGGCGGCACCCGCTGGGAGTCGTCGGGTGAGGGCACCTACACCGTCGAGGCGGTCGCGGACGCGCCTCAGGGCACCGCGGTGACGCTGCACCTCAAGCCGACCGACGCCGAGGACAACCTGCACGACTACACCGCCGAGTGGACGATCCGGGAGATCGTCAAGCGGTACTCCGACTTCATCGCCTGGCCGATCCGGATGACCGTGTCGCGCCCCGGCGCCGAGGGTGCCGAGCCGACCACCGAGGTACAGACGCTCAACTCGATGAAGGCGCTCTGGGCCCGTCCCCGCGACGAGGTCGACGAGGCCGAGTACCACGAGTTCTACAAGCACGTCAGCCACGACTGGGCCGACCCGCTCGAGGTCGTGCACATGCGGGGCGAGGGCACCTTCGAGTACGAGGCGCTGCTGTTCCTGCCCTCGCACGCCCCGCTGGACCTGTTCTCCCCGCAGGGCCGCCGCGGTGTGCAGCTCTACGTCAAGCGCGTCTTCATCATGGACGACTGCGAAGCGCTCATGCCGAACTACCTGCGCTTCGTCAAGGGCGTGGTCGACGCGCACGACCTGTCGCTGAACATCTCCCGGGAGATCCTCCAGCAGGACCGGCAGATCCAGGTGGTCCGCCGCAGGCTGGTGAAGAAGGTGCTCGGCACGGTCCGCGACCTGAAGGCGAAGCAGCCGGAGAAGTACCGCACCCTCTGGACCGAGTTCGGCTCGGCACTGAAGGAGGGACTGATCGACGACACGGAGAACCGGGACACCCTCCTGGAGATCCTGTCCGTCGCCTCCACCCACGACGCGGCCGAGCCCACCGACCTGGCCGGGTACGTCGGCCGGATGCGGGACGGCCAGGCCGACATCTACTACGCCACCGGCGAGTCCCGGACGACCATCGAGAACTCGCCGCACATGGAGGCGTTCCGGGCCAAGGGCTACGAGGTGCTGCTGCTGACCGACCCGGTGGACGAGGTGTGGGTCGAGCGGGTCGGCACGTACGACGGCCGGACGTTGCGCTCGATCGCCAAGGGCCAGGTGGACCTGGACACCGAGGAGGAGAAGGCGGAGGCGGAGGCCGAGCGGGAGCGGCAGCGCACCGAGTACGCCGACCTGCTCACCTGGCTGGGTGGGGCGCTCGCCGACCAGGTCAAGGAGGTCCGGCTGTCCTCGCGGCTCACCACCTCCCCGGCCTGCGTGGTCGGCGACGCCCACGACATCACCCCGACGCTGGAGAAGATGTACCGGGCGATGGGCCACGAGGTCCCGGCGGTCAAGCGAATCCTGGAGCTCAACCCGGGCCACCCGCTGGTCACCGGCCTGCGCAAGGCCCGCGAGCAGGGCGGCTCCGAGGAGTCGCTGACCGAGACCGCGGAGTTGCTGTACGGGATGGCGCTGCTCGCCGAGGGCGGCGAACTGGCCGACCCGGCCCGGTTCACCCGGATCCTCGCCGACCGGCTCACCCGTACCCTCTAGGTTCTCCGAGCCGGGGGAGGTCGCCGGTCGGCGACCTCCCCACCGGCGGCGTGGGATCGGCGGCGGCTGGGTACACCGGCGGGCATGAGCAGCGCCACGGCTGAGGCCGCCCCGTCCCCGACCGGTTTCGGCACGGTGGCGGTCGTCGCCCACCGCAGAAAGACCCTCGGCGGCGGTCTCGACGCCCTCCGCACCGAGCTGCTTGGCGCCGGGGTCGAGGACCTGCTCTGGTACGAGGTGCCGAAGAGCCGCAAGGCGCCCAAGAAGGTGCGCAAGGCGCTGAAGAAGGACGCCGACCTGGTGTTCGTCTGGGGCGGGGACGGCATGGTGCAACGCTGCGCCGACACCCTCGCCGGCTCGGGCACCCCGATGGCGATCCTGCCGGCCGGCACCGCGAACCTCTTCGCCGCGAACCTCGGCATCCCGGAGGACCTGCCCGAGGCGGTCCGGATCGGCCTGCACGGCCGCCGCCGCACCCTGGACCTGGGCCGGCTCAACGGCGAGCACTTCGCGGTGATGGCCGGCGCCGGGTTCGACGGCGACCTGATCCGGGACGCCGACCGCGACCTCAAGGGGCGCTTCGGCCGGCTCGCCTACATGTGGACCGGGCTGCGCCACGTCCGGGGTGACCTGGTCGGCACCCGGATCACCGTCGACGGCACGACGTGGTTCGACGGCGACGCGAGCTGCGTGCTCTTCGGCAACGTGGGCACCATCACCGGCGGGATCCCCGCCTTCGACGACGCCCGCCCCGACAACGGCTGCCTCGAGGTCGGCGTGTCGACCGCCGACGGCGCGGTCGACTGGGCCCGTACGCTCAGCCGGATGGCGGCGGGCCGGTCGGAGGAGTCGCCGTTCCTGCGGATCACCCGCGGCCGCAAGATCAAGGTCCGCTTCGCGGCACCCCGCACGTACGAGCTGGACGGCGGCGCGCGCGGCGAGGTGACCGCGCTCAAGGTGCGGGTGATGCCCGGCGCGCTGACCCTCGCCTGTCCCGATCCGGACCGCTGAGTCGGCACGCCGGGCCGGCCTTACGGAGCGGCACCCCGCCCGGCCGCGCCGAACGGGGTGCGGTGTCTCAGGCCGCCGACGCCGCCGATCCCCGGCGTCCGCCCTGGGGTACGGCGGAGCGCAGGCGGTGCGCCTCCGTCGGCGCGACGGCGGACCAACCGCCCGGCCGAGCCTGCTCGGGCGGCGCGTCGGTCGACCGTCCGCCGGACGTGGCCTGCGCCATCTGCAACGCCCGCTGGGCCCGGTGCCACGGCTCGCAGGGCCAGGCCCGGCCGGCACAGAGCAGGTTGTGACAGGTGTCGTCGTCGTCCGGCTGGTGTGCGTCCGCCACGTCCAGGGCGAGCCCCCACAGCAGCGGGTCGGTCACCCCCTCGGGACGGTCGGTATGGCGGTCCGGCCGGTTGCGGCTGGTGTCGGACATGATGCGGCCCCCCTCGCGAAACCTCTGCTGCCCTAACTTTGACCCGTCCGGCGGCCTGGTAAACGAGCAGGCACGACCTCGTCGGGAACGGTCGCGGCCGGGCGGATCCGCCGGGTCCGCGCGGAGGCCGGCGGCGCAACCGCCATGATGAGGTGGTGAAGATCCTGTCCATCCAGTCATCGGTCGCGTACGGCCATGTCGGGAACTCCGCCGCCGTCTTCCCCCTCCAGCGGCTCGGTCACGAGGTGTGGCCGGTGCTGACGGTCCACTTCTCCAACCACACCGGGTACGGCGCGTGGCGGGGACCGCTGCTGGCGCCGGCCGACGTCGCCGAGGTGATCGAGGGCATCGCCGACCGGGGTGTCCTCGGCAGCGCCGACGCGGTGCTCTCCGGTTACCAGGGCGACCCGGCGATGGGGGCGGTGATCCTCGCGGCGGTGGCCCGGGTGAAGGCGGAGAACCCGGACGCCGTCTACTGCTGCGACCCGGTGATGGGCGATGTCGGCCGGGGGATGTTCGTCCGCCCGGGCATCCCGGAGTACCTGCGGGACGAGGTCGTCCCGCGGGCGGACATCGTCACCCCGAACCAGTTCGAGCTGGAGTTCCTGTCCGGCCGTACGACCGATTCGCCGGCGGCGCTGCTGGAGGCGGTCGACGTGGTACGCGCCACCGGGCCGCGCCACGTGCTGGTCACCAGCGTGCTGCACGGCGACGTGCCGGAGGGCTCGCTGGAGGTGGTCGCCGTGTCGGACGAGGGCGCCTGGGCGGTGACCACTCCGCTGCTGCCGATCAGTCCGAACGGCGGTGGCGACGTCACCGCGGCCCTCTACCTCGCCCACCTGGCCACCAGCGGCTCACCGGCGACGGCCCTGGAGCGCACCACCACCTCCATCTTCGCCGTCCTGGAGGCGACCCTCGCCGCGGGCACCCGGGAGATCCAGCTGATCGCCGCGCAGGACGTGATCGCCGACCCGCCGGCGAGGTTCGCCGCCCGCCGCCTGCGCTGACCGCCCCGGGCGGGGTGGCCCTCCCGTTGGTTCGTCAGGCCCGCCCGGCGGCCGGCGGGGCACCGAGCGTGGCGGCGAGCCACCGCAGTTGCCGCCGGACGTGCAGTGCCTCCCCGCCCTCGTGGCCGTTGAACGGATACACGTGGATCTCCCGTGCCTCGGGGTCCGCCCCGGTGCCGGTGCCGTACCGGTTGTAGGCGGCGAAGCCGGTGCTCGGCGGGCAGACGGTGTCGCGCAGGCCGATCCCGAAGTGCGCCGGCGCGGTCGCCCGACGGGCGAAGGAGACCCCGTCCACGTACGACAGGGTCCGTCGGACCGCCTCCTCCGCCTCCCGGTGCACCGCCAGGTACCGGCCGATCTCGCCGTACGGGGCGACGTCGGTGAGCGTGACGGCGCGCTGCACGTCGCAGAGGAACGGCGCGGTGGTGAGCAGGGCCGCGAGGCCGTCCACCAGGCCGGCCACCGCCAGGGCCAGCCCGCCTCCCTGGCTGTTGCCCACCGCCGCCACCCGGGTCGGGTCCACCCCGGGCAGCGCGCGAGCGGCGTCGACGGCCCGGACCGCGTCGGTGATCAGGCGGCGGTAGTGGTAGTCGCGCGGGTCGAGGATTCCCCAGGTGACCGGCCAGGGGCCACCGGGGGCGCCATGCCGGTCCGGGGTGTCGCCGACGGCGTACTGCCCGGACTGCCCCCGGTTGTCCATCAGCAGGTGCGCGTACCCGGCCACCGGCCAGGTGAGCCGCTCGTGCGGCAGGCCGCGTCCGCGCCCGTAGCCGGCGTACTCGACGACGGTCGGCAGGGGAGCGTCCGTCCCCGCCGGGCGGGTGTACCAGGCCCGCACCCGATCGCCGCCGAAGCCGGCGAAGGTGACGTCCCACGTGTGCACCAGCCGCAGGTCGGTGCGTTCCGGGCGGACGTCCACCAGGACCGGGTGGGCCGCGGCCCCGGCGAGCGTGTCGCGCCAGAACACGTCGAAGTCATCGGGTTCGACCACGTCGGGCGCGTACCGGCGGAGCTGGTCGAGGGCGTCGGCGGGCGCGGTCATGGGTCCTCGCAGGGTCCGTGGTCAGGTCAGGTGTACGGCGGTGCGGTGCTCTCCCGGACGACCAGCTCGGTCACCAGGTCGATCCGGCTGGTCGCCAGCTCGTTGCGGCGGGTCAGCACGAGCAGCATCTGGATGGCGACGCCGGCCATGTCCCGCAGGGGCTGGTTGACGGTGGTGAGGGCGGGGGTGGTCCAGGCGGCGAGCGGCAGGTTGTCGTACCCGATCACCGAGAGGTCCTCGGGAACCCGCAGGCCGCGCTGCCGCGCGGCCCGCAGCACGCCGATGGCCTGCATGTCCGATCCGGCGAAGATCGCCGTGGGTCGGTCGGGCAGGCTCAGCAGGTGCAGGCCGTGTTCGAGGCCGGTGCCGGCGGAGAACGTGCCGTACCGGACCAACTGGGGATCCACCGGGATCCCGGCCTCCTCGTGGGCGGACCGGAAGCCCGCGGTCCGGGCCCGGCTGCACAGCACGTCGCGCGGCCCGGACACGACCGCGATCCGCCGGTGTCCCAGTTCCAGCAGGTGCCGGGTGGCCAGCAGGCCGCCGTTCCAGTTGTTCGAGCCCACGGTGGGCACCGAGGACGAGGTCGCGCTGTCGGTGTCGACGACCACGAACGGGATCCCGTCGCGGCGCAGTTGTTGCTGCTGGACGCCGGACAGGTGGCAGAGCACGAGCAGCACGCCCAGGGGTCGGCGGGCGAGCAGGGCACCCAGGAACCCGGGGGACGGTCGGTGCGCGCCCTGGAGCTGCGACACGGTGAGCCCGAGCCCGGCGTGGGTGGTCACCTCCTCGACGCCGCGCAGGATCTCCATGGCCCACCCGACGTCGAACTCGTGGAACACGAGTTCGATCTGTCCGCTGCCGCCCGGCTGCCGCCGGTTGCGCCGCCGGTACTGGTGGCGTTCGAGGCTCTCCTCGACGCGAGCGCGGGTGCCGGCCGCGACGTCGGCGCGTCCATTCAGGACCTTCGACACCGTCGCCACCGAGACGCCGACCTCGCCGGCGATCGCCGCGATGGTGGTGGAGGGTGCGCCGGCCGGGCCCAGGTTCGTCATCGCCGCCTCACATCTCCGAAATTTTCGGAAGACCGTAGCACGGTCGTCGGGCGGTTCGGTGTGGACACAAGATCGGTGACCCCACCGGGAAAGCGTGGATCCCCGAGTGTCGTGCCAACGATCGGCGGTCCAGTTGAGACTCTTGACACACCCTCGCGGTGCCCCTAGGTTGCCGAAAAGGTTACCGGGGTTTCCGGAAAGTTTCGGAACGTCGAATGGGGCGTGGGACGGTCCCGTCCGCTGAGGAGTCCGTGGATGACATCCGACACGTTGCGGCCACCGCCGCAGGCGCCGGCGAGCGGTCCGGTGGTGACCAGCACGGTGGCGCCGAGGTCACCGCGCCGCCGCCGGACCTGGCGCCAGGCGCTGCGGCGGGACTGGCAGCTCTACTCGCTCGCCGTCCTGCCGCTGTTGTTCTTCCTGGTCTTCCGCTACCTGCCGATGATCGGCAACGTCATCGCGTTTCGCCGGTTCAAGCCGGGTGGGAGCATCTTCGGCGAGTACTGGGTCGGTCTGCGGTACTTCCGGATGTTCTTCGCCGACCCGACGTTCTGGGAGGTCTTCACCAACACGCTGGTGCTCGGGACGCTGAGCCTGCTGTTCTGCTTCCCACTGCCGATCGTGCTGGCGCTGCTGCTCAACGAGGTGCGGACCCGCCGGTTCAAGCGGTTCGTCCAGTCGGTGTCCTACCTGCCGCACTTCCTGTCCATCGTGATCGTCGCGGCGATGGTCATGCAGTTGACCTCGATCGACGGCACGGCCAACCAGATCGTGCGGTTGTTCGGCGGCGACGCGGTGGCGTTCCTGCAACAACCGGGGTGGTTCCGGACCATCTACGTCTCGTCCGAGGTCTGGCAGACCGTTGGCTGGGGCACGATCCTCTATCTCGCCGCACTCACCACCATCGACGACAACCTGTACGAGGCGGCCCGGATCGACGGGGCCAACCGCTGGCGGCAGACCTGGCACGTGACGCTGCCCGGCATCCGGCCGACGATGGTGACCCTGCTGATCCTCAACATCGGCACGTTCCTGGCGGTCGGTTTCGAGAAGATCCTGCTGCTCTACAACCCGCTGACGTACCCGACCGCGGACGTGATCTCCACCTACCTGTACCGGATGGGCTTCCAGTCGAGCAACTTCAGCTACGCCGCCGCCATCGGCCTCTTCGAGGCGGTGATCGGGCTGATCCTGGTCCTGACGGCGAACCTGATCTCCCGTCGCACGGTGGGGACGAGCCTGTGGTGATCCTCGGTACGAAGCGCGCCGCGCCCCGCACCCGCGGGCCGGTGGACAGCCGGGGCTACCGGATCTTCCGGGTCGTCAACGCGGTCGTGCTGACCCTCGTGGTGATCCTGACCCTGTATCCGTTCGTCAACATCGTGGCCCGCTCGCTCAGCGACGAGGCGTACCTGCTGGCCGGGAAGGTGAACGTCGTCCCGCGCGGGTTCGACCTGACCGCGTACCGGCTGGTGATGTCCGACCCGCTGTTCTGGACCAACTACCGCAACACCGTGGTGTACACGGTGGTCGCCACGCTCATCTCGATCGTGCTGACCACCTGCTACGCGTACGTGCTGTCGAAGCCGCAGCTCAAGGGTCGTGGCGTGCTCGTCGGCGTCGCCCTGTTCACCATGTTCTTCTCCGGCGGGCTGATCCCCAACTACGTGCTGGTCACCAGCCTGGGAATGAAGAACACCATCTGGGCGATCGTGATCCCCAACGCGATCAGCGTGTTCAACCTGCTGGTCATGAAGGCGTTCTTCGAGAGCCTGCCGACCGAGCTGGAGGAGGCGGCGGCGGTCGACGGGCTGAACACCTACGGCATCCTGCTGCGGATCGTGCTGCCACTGTCGAAGGCGATCATCGCCACGATGGTGCTCTTCTACGCGGTCTCCTTCTGGAACTCGTGGTTCACCGCGTTCCTCTACCTCGACCGGCAGGACCTGCTCCCGGTCACGGTCTACCTGCGCAACCTCATCGCGGGCGCCACCAGCGCCGAGTCGGCCGCCGCCGACGCCGACAAGGTCCAGGCCGCGGCCACGCTCCAGGCCGTGACGATCGTGCTCACCACCCTGCCGATCCTGGCGGTCTACCCCTTCGTGCAGCGGTACTTCGTCTCCGGCGTACTGCTCGGCGCGGTCAAGGGATGACGCCGGGCGCCGCCGCACCGTTGCACCCCCACCCCCCACCGAAAGGACGAGCCATGCTCCGCAAGACGTGGCGCCGCGCGGCGGTAGCCACCGCCGGTGTGCTCGCGCTCACCCTCGCCACCGCCTGTTCCGAGGATCCCGGCGAGTCGACGGACCTCGCCGAGAACCGGGTCGGCGCGATGGCCGAGTACGGCGTCGGCGACCAGTTCAAGGCCACCGAGGCGCTGTCCTTCTCCACCCTCTACAACAACCACACGTTCTATCCGTTGAAGGACGACTGGCTGTTCTGGTCGGAGCTGACCAAGCGGACCAACGTCACGATCGAGCCGGTCGCCGTGCCGTTGAGCGACTACGAGCAGAAGCGCAGCCTGCTGATCGGCGCCGGCGACGCGCCGTTGATCATCCCGAAGACGTACCACCCGGCGGAGACCGCGTTCGTCGCCTCCGGGGCGATCCTCCCGGTGAGCGACTACCTGGATCTGATGCCCCACTTCAGGGACAAGATGGAGAAGTGGAACCTCAAGCCGGAGATCGACAATCTTCGGCAGTCCGACGGAAAGTTCTACCTGCTGCCCGGGGTCCACGAGAAGCCCACCCAGGACTACACGGTGCTGGTGCGCACGGACGTCCTCCAGGAGCTGAACCAGCCGGTCCCGAAGACCTGGGACGAGCTGTACACGGTGCTCAAGGCGATGAAGGCGAAGTACCCCGACGTCTACCCGTACTCCGACCTCTTCAGCAAGCCGACCCCGACCGGTGCCCTGCTGAACATCCTCGGCGCCTCGTACGGCACCCAGGCGGGTTGGGACTACCAGCACGCCACCTGGGACCCGGCGGCGAAGAAGTTCACCTACACCGGTGGGTCCGAGCAGTACAAGCAGATGCTCACCTACCTGCACAAGCTGGTCGCCGAGGGACTGCTCGACCCGGAGAGCTTCACCCAGACCGACGACCAGGCCCGCCAGAAGCTGGCCAACGGCAAGTCCTTCGTGGTCACCGGAAACGCGCAGACCCTGGTCAACAACCACCGGCCCGACCTGGCCAAGACCCAGCCGAACGCGAAGCTGGCCAAGATCCCCCTGCCGGTCGGCCCGGCCGGTGAGATCAATCCCGCGCCCCGGCTGGAGAACGGCATCATGATCTCCTCCAAGGCCCGGGAGAGTAAGAACTTCGTCGCGATGATGCAGTTCATCGACTGGTTGTGGTATTCCGACGCCGGCCAGGAGTTCGCCCGGTGGGGCGTGGAGGGCACCACCTTCACCAGGGACGCGTCCGGCAAGCGAGCCCCCGCCGCCGACGTCGACGTGCTGGGACTCAACCCGAAGGGCACCAAGCACCTGCAGCAGGAGTTCGGCTTCTACAACGGTGTCTTCACCTACGGCGGCACCCCCGACCTGGTCCGCGGGTTCTTCTCCGCCGAGGAGCTGGAGTTCCAGAGGGTGATGGACGCGCGGACGCCGCGGGCGGTGCCCCCGCCGCACCCGCTCACCGACGAGGAGCGCGAGCAGGTCTCGCTCTGGGAGACCCCGCTCAAGGACTTCGTCGCGCAGAACACGCTGAAGTTCGCCCTCGGCCAGCGGCCGCTGAGCGAGTGGGACGCCTACCTCGCCGAGCTGAAGGCCAAGAACGCCGAGCAGTACATCGAGGTGGTCAACAAGGCGTACCAGCGGTTCCAGGACAAGAACAGCTGATCACGCAGGGTCCGGCCGGACCGCGCGCCCCGCGGCCCGGCCGGACCCGCCGGCCAGCACCGGCCGGCGCGCCGGCCGACCCGCTCGCCCGCCGCCGGGACGACCAGAGGACAGCGATGCGCATCACCGTTCCCGACCGGCCCGTCGGCCGGCTCACCGACGCCTGGCGTACCTGCGTCGGCACCGGTCGTTTCGAGTTGGCGCTGCGCCGCGACTACCAGGACTCGCTGGCGCTGATGCAGCGTGACATCGGGTTCCGGCACATCCGCGGGCACGGGCTGCTCAGCGACGGCGTCGGCGTGCACCGCCCGTACCAGCACCAGGGCCAGCGCCGGGTGCACCACTCGTTCACCTACGTCGACCAGGTCATCGACGCGTACCTGGACCTCGGGGTCCGGCCGTTCGTGGAGCTGGGCTTCATGCCCTCCGGGCTGGCCTCCGGCGACCAGACGGTGTTCTGGTGGCGGGGCAACGTCACCCCGCCGGACTCCTGGTCGGAGTGGGCCGACCTGGTCCGGGCCACCGTCGCCCACCTGGTCGACCGGTACGGCCTGGACGAGGTGCGCCACTGGCCGATCGAGGTGTGGAACGAACCCAACCTGACGGACTTCTGGTCGGGCGCCGACCGGGACGCGTACCACCGGCTGTACGAGGTGACCGCGCACGCGGTCAAGGAGGTCGACGCCGGCCTCCAGGTCGGCGGTCCGGCCATCTCCCCGGGGGCGGACGAGTGGCTGGTGCCGTTCGCCGAGTTCGTCACCGACCGGCAGGTGCCGGTGGACTTCGTCAGCCGGCACGCCTACACCTCCGGCCCCGCCCAGCACGTGCCGTTCGGCACCTACCAGACCCTCACCCCGGCGGCGGACCTGCTGACCCAGTTCGCCGCGCCCCGCCGGCACCTGGCCGGCACCGCGCTGGCCGGGTTGCCGGTGCACATCACCGAGTTCAACTCCTCCTACCGGCCGGACAACCCGATCCACGACACCGCGCTGCACGCCGCATACCTCGCGCCGGTGCTGGCCGCCGGCGGCGAGCTGGTCGACTCCTTCTCGTACTGGACCTTCAGCGACATGTTCGAGGAGACCGGCGTGCCCACCGCCCTGTTCCACGGCGGGTTCGGCCTGCTCACCCACCGGCAGATCAAGAAACCCACCTACCACCTGTACGCCTTCATGGCCCGCCTCGGCGACGAGGTGCTGGCGCGCGGCGACGACCACCTGGTCACCCGGCATCCCGACGGGCGGGTCGCCGTGCTGGCCTGGGCACCGGTGGACGTCACCGGCCCGTCGCCGGTACCGGACCGGCACCCGCTGGCCCTGACGGTCCCGCTCGGCCCACCCGGCACCACCTCGGCGTTCCTGCTCCGCTCGACCGTCGGCGAGGAGGCCGGCAACGCCTGGGCGGCCTGGGCCGAGATGGGCCGCCCCCGCTCGCCCCGGGCCCGGCAGCTCGACGCGCTGCGGGAGGCCGCCGAGCCGGCCCGGACCCACCGTGCCCTGCCGGTGCACGCCGGCCGGGTCGAGCTGGACCTCACCCTCGCCCGGCACGAGGTCACCCTGCTGGAACTGAGCGCCGTGGTGGACGAGACCCCGCCGTGGTGGGACGAGCGCCGGCTGCTCGGCGGAGACCCGGAGCCGGCGTCGTGAACGACACCGCGCACACCTCCCGGCTGTTCGGCGACGGGCCGCTGTCCCGGGGCGCCGCCGGGATCTACATCCTGCTCGTGGTCGAGCTGCTGCTCCTGCTCACCACCCTGCCCGGCCTGCTCCCGCTGCTCCTGCTCGGCCGTGACCCCAGCAACCTGCCGCTGGTCGCGGTCCTCCTGTTGCCGGTCGGCCCGGCGGTCTCCGCCGCCCTGTACGCCCTGCGCCACCAGCGGCCCGACCTGACCGACCTGAGGCCGGCCGCGGTCTTCTGGCGGGGTTACCGGACCAACCTGTCCGGCGCGCTGCGCGTCTGGGTGCCGGCGCTGCTGTGGCTGACCGTGCTCGGGGTGAACCTGGCCCACCTGGGCCCCGCCGGCCTGTCCGGTTGGTGGGTGGTGCCGTTGGCCCTGATCGCGGTGGCGGTGACGCTCTGCGCGGCCAACGCCCTGGTGATCACCTCGTTGTTCGACTTCCGCTCCCGTGACGTGCTCCGGCTGGCCGTCTACTTCCTCGTGCGTACCCCCGGGGTCGCCCTCGGCAACGTCCTGCTGCTGGCCGCGGCGGCCGGCGTCACCGCGGTGCTCTCCGAGGCGGTGCTGGCGTTGCTCGCCTCGATCGCCGTCCTGGCGCTGCTGCGCGTCGGCGACCCGATGATCCGCGCCACCGAGAAGGAGTTCACCGCATGAGCCTGCCCGGCACCGGAACGGCGCGCTGGCACCCGGCCTGGCTGCCGCCGGAGGCGTTCCGCGCGATCGGTACCCGTCGCGTCCTGGTGCACGGTGCCGGCCCGCTGGTCGACACCGTGTTCGAGGAGGTCACCCGCGCCTGTGCCGACCACGGCGGGCGGGCCCGCCGGACCGGTGCCACCCCGCCGGCGGGTACGACGGACTCCGCCGGCCCGCCGGACGGTGACGGGGGCGGCGGGCCGGCGGCCGACGAGGTCGACGCGACGCAGGTGGCGCTGGTGCTGCGCGGTGCCGGGGCGCTGCCGGCCGTCGCCGGGGACGCCCCGGTGCCGGCCGGCGGCGAGCCCGGGGCGCTGGGCGACGAGGGATTCCTGCTGACCCGGGACGGTGCCGTGACGGTGCTGCTCGCCGACGCGCCGGCCGGCCTGCTGTACGGGCTGTTCCACCTGGTCCGGCTCGGCGAGACCGCCTTCGACCCGGCCCGCCCCGGCGCGGTGCACCGGCCGGCGGTGCGCCGCCGGATGCTCGACCACTGGGACAACGTGGACGTGCACCCCGTGATGGGACAGGTGGAGCGCGGCTACGCCGGTGGCTCGATCTTCTGGCGGGACGGCCGGGCGCGCCGCGACCTGGCCCGGCTGCGCGCGTACGGGCGGTTGCTGGCCGCGTGCGGGATCAACGCGATCTCGGTCAACAACGTCAACGTGCACGCCACCGAGGCGCGGCTGCTGACCGACCGGCTCGGCGACGTCGCCGAGATCGCCGACGTGCTGCGCCCGTACGGCGTCCGGGTGCACCTGTCGGTCACCTTCGCCGCGCCCGTGGTCGTCGGCGGGCTGGCCACCGCCGACCCGCGCGAGCGCCGGGTGCGGGACTGGTGGGCGCGGACCACCCGGCAGGTGTACCAGCGGATCCCCGACTTCGGCGGCTACCTGGTCAAGGCCGACTCGGAGGGGCAGCCCGGCCCGTTCGCGTACGGGCGTGACCACGCCGACGGGGCGAACCTGCTCGCCGAGGCGCTCGCCCCGCACGGGGGAGTGGTGCACTGGCGGGCGTTCGTCTACGACCACCGGCAGGACTGGCGGGACCGGAGCACCGACCGGGCCCGGGCGGCGTACGACCACTTCGCGCCGCTGGACGGGCGGTTCGACGACAACGTCGTGCTCCAGGTCAAGTACGGCCCGATGGACTTCCAGGCCCGGGAACCGGTCTCCCCGGTGATCGCGGCGATGCCGGCCACCCGGCTGGCGGTGGAGTTCCAGGTGACCCAGGAGTACACCGGCCAGCAGCGGCACGTCTGCTACCTCGGTCCCTGCTGGAGCGAGGTGCTCGGCTTCCGGCCCTGGGGACCGGACGGGCACCGGGTCGCCGACGTGGTGGCCGGCGTGCCCGATCGCGGGCGGGGCGGCGATCTGGTCGCGGTCTCCAACGTGGGCGACGACCCGTACTGGACCGGCCATCCGCTGGCCCAGGCCAACCTCTACGCGTTCGGCCGGCTGGCCTGGGACCCGCGGCGGGATCCCCGGGCGGTCCTGGACGAGTGGATCGACCTGACCTTCCCGCCGACCACCACCGGCGACCCGGAGCGAGTCCGGGAGACGCTGCACGCGCTGCTGGACGACTCCTGGCGCACCTACGAGCGGTACACCGCCCCGCTGGGCGTCGGGTTCATGGTCAGCCCGGCGAACCGCCACTACGGCCCGGACGTCGACGGCTACGAGTACAGCCGGTGGGGCACGTACCACTTCGCCGACCGCGACGGCGTCGGCGTGGACCGCACCCGGGCCACCGGCACCGGCTTCGCCGGCCAGTACCCGCAGCCCTGGTCGACGGTGTACGAGTCGGTCGACGAGTGTCCCGACGAGTTGCTGCTGTTCTTCCACCACGTGCCGTACGGGCACGTCCTGCGCGGGGGCTCCACCGTCGTGCAGCACATCTACGACACCCACTTCGCCGGGGCCGAGGAGGTGACGGCGATGCGGGAGCGATGGCGGGACCTCGCCGGACTGGTCGATCCGGCCCTGTACGACCGGGTCGGCGAGCGCCTCGACGAGCAGGTGCGCAGCGCCACCGAGTGGCGGGACCAGATCAACACGTACTTCTTCCGCAAGTCCGGGGTGCCCGACGCCAAGGGCCGCCGGATCCACTGACCGCGTCAGGGCGACGGTCGCCCGCCGGCCGCGGTCACCAGGGGTGCACGGTGCCGTCCTCCAGCCGGTTGACCGGCAGGTACGCCGGCGAGTACGGGTACGCCGCCGCGGCCTCCTCGTCGATGTCCACGCCCAGACCCGGCGTCTCGGCGGGGTGCAGGTAGCCGTCGGCGTAGTGGTAGCCGTGCGGGAAGACCGCGTCGGTCTCCTCGGTGTGCCGCATGTATTCCTGGAGGCCGAAGTTGGGGATCGCGATGTCGAGCTGCAACGCCGCGGCCATGCACACCGGGGACAGGTCGGTGGCCCCGTGCGAACCGCTGCGCACGTGGTGCAGCGCCGCCAGGTCGAAGATCCGACGCAGGTGGGTGATCCCGCCGGCGTGCACCACCGTGGTCCGGATGTAGTCGATGAGCTGTTCCCGGATCAGCTGGGCCGCGTCCCAGACGGTGTTGAAGACCTCGCCGACGGCGAGCGGCGTGGTGGTGTGCTGCCGGATCAGCCGGAACCCCTCCTGGAAGTCGGCCGGCACCGGATCCTCCATCCAGGTCAGCGCGTACGGCTCCAGGCTCTTGCCGAGCCGGGCCGCCTCGATCGGGGTGAGCCGGTGGTGCACGTCGTGCAGCAGCCGGACGGTCGGGCCGAAGTTGTCGCGTACCTTGGCGAACACCGTCGGCACGTGCGCCAGGTAGCGTTCCGTCGACCAGGTCGCCTCGCTGGGCAGCGCGGCGTCGGCCGGCTCGTAGAAGAGCTTGTCGGTGCTGACCCCGTACGTCTTCGGCAGGCCCGGCACGCCGCACTGCACGCGCACCGCGCGGTAGCCGAGGTCGAGGTAGCGGGCGACCTCGGCCAGCACCTCCTCCACCGTCTCGCCGTTGGCGTGGCCGTAGACGGTGACCCCTTCCCGGGACCGGCCGCCGAGCAGCTGGTAGACGGGCAGGCCGGCGACCTTGCCCTTGATGTCCCACAGCGCGGTGTCCACGGCGGCGATCGCGCTCATCGTGACCGGTCCCCGCCGCCAGTACGCCCCCTGGTAGAGGTACTGCCAGGTGTCCTCGATCCGAGCCGGGTCCCGTCCGACGAGCAGCGGCACCACGTGGTCGCGCAGGTACGACGCCACGGCCAGTTCCCGGCCGTTCAGGGTGGCGTCCCCGACGCCGGTGACCCCCTCGTCGGTGATGATCTTCAGGGTCACGAAGTTGCGGCCCGGACAGGTCACGATGACCCGGGCGTCGACGATCCTCACGCGGTCTCCTCCGTCGGCCGGACCAGCGCGGACACCACGGCACGCACGCGGGACGCCGTGCGGGCCGGTACGCACCGCCGCGCGGGCCACCTCCCGGTCCTCGCCGACCGGCTGCCCGAGAGTCTGGAACCGTACTCAGATCGGTGTCAAGGACGGACGGCCCGCCCCCACGTTCCCGGCGCTACGGTGTCCGGGTGACCACTTCGGACTCCGGGTCGTCGCGGACCGCCACGGTCGGCGGGCTGGTCCTGGCCTACCGGGTGGCCGGCGACCCGACCGGCCCGCCGATGCTGCTGCTGCACGGCCTCGGCGAGGACGGCAGCGACTGGCACACCGTGCTGCCCGCCCTCGCCGACACGCACCGCGTGTACGCGCTGGACCTGCGCGGCCACGGACGCAGCGTCCACCCGGGCCGGTACCCGTTCGAGGCGATGCGCGACGACGTGCTCGGCTTCCTCGACGCGGTCGGTGTGCGGCGGTGCGTGGTGGTCGGCCACTCGATGGGCGGGGTGGTGGCGATCCTGGTCGCCCAGGCCGCCCCGGGCCGGCTCACCCACCTGGTCCTGGAGGACGTGTTCGCTCCCCGACCGGGCACCCTGGACCGGCCGCCGCTGGCACCGCCGGACACTCCCACACCCTTCGACTTCGCCGCCGTCAACGACGTCCGCGCCCAGCTCCACGACCCGGACCCGGCCTGGTGGGACCGCACCGCCACGATCGACGTGCCGACCCTGGTGATCGGCGGTGGGGCGGACAGCCCGATCCCGCAGCACCTGCTCGCCGAGATGGTCGACCGGATGCCGGACGCCGCTCTGGTCACCGTCCCGGCCGGCCACCACGTGCACGCCGACCGTCCGGTCGAGTTCCTCGCCGCCGTCCGGGGCTTCCTCGCCGCCCGGTGACCGCGGGCGGCCGAGGGCCGCCGGGCTTCGGTCACCGGGCGGCGGGTGCCCCGGTGCCGCTCACCGCAGGCCGGCGAACAGGTCGTCCTCGGGGACCGGCGCCCCGGTGGTGTCGTGGACCCGGACGAACGTCTCCATGCCCATCAGCTCGGTGAACCGTTCCCGTCCCAGTTGCAGGAAGAAGATGTTCTCCGTCTGGCTGGCGTGGGTGGCCAGCGCGTCGAACTTCTGCGCGGCGTAGGCGCGGGTGTCCACCCAGGTGGTGATCTCGTCGTCGGGCAGGCCCAGCTCCGGCTCCGGCTCCGCGCCGGCCTCGGGCTCGGGCCACTCGATGCCGGCCTCCTGCATGACCCGGCCGAACTCCGCGAACGCCGACCGGGGCACCGTGGTCCAGTACACCTTCGCGGGGATGCCCGTCCTGGCCACCGCGGCCATCGTGATCCGGTGCGCCTGGATGTGGTCCGGGTGGCCGTAGAAGCCGTTCTCGTCGTAGGTGACCACGACGTCCGGTCGGTACTTGTCGATCAGTGCGGCCAGCCGGTCCGCCGCCTCCGCCACCGGCGTGGTCCAGAACGCGCCGGGCTGGTCGTTGGTCGGCCACCCCATCATCCCGGAGTCGTGGTAGCCGAGGGTCTCCAGGTGGGTCACCTTCAGCGCCGCGCAGCTGGCCTCCAGTTCCTCCTGTCGCATCGTCACCACGGCGGCCGGGTCGTGCCCCTCCGCGCCCGGCTTGACCCCGCCGGGTCCGTCGCCGCACCGCCCGTCGGTGCAGGTCACCAGCACCGTCGAGATCCCCTCGGCGGCGTAGCGGGCAAGGACACCACCGGTGCTCGTCGCCTCGTCGTCCGGGTGGGCGTGCACCGCCATCAGGGTCAGGGATCGCTCAGCCATGCCTCTCACCCTACGAGCCCGCACGACGTCGGTGCGTCCACCGGTCACCGCGCGCCGGCCCGGAGGAGGTGCGCGAGCGCGTCGGCGGTGTGCGGATGTGCGGTGAGCAGGTCCGCCGCCCCGGCGCGGGACACCGGTTGCCCGACCGGCTCGGCCGGCCAGTCGCCGGAGTGGCCGAGCAGGCCGGCGACGGCGTCGACCGGCTCCCGGTGCCCGGCGAGCAGCGCGACGACCGGGCCCGCCGGGGCGGCGGCCGACACCGGTGCCGCCGGCACGGCCGGCCGCGTCCACGGCGGCGTCCAGGCGTCCAGCGCCGGCAGCGTGCCGGGGAACGTCCGTCCGGCCTCCCGGACCAGCAGCGGCACCAGCTCCGGTCCGTGCGCGCGCAGGGTGGTGATGAGCGTCGGCAGCCAGGGCAGCAGGACCGGGTCGGGCAGCCGCGCGAACGCGGTCGACATCACCTCCACCACGAACGGCGCCAGCCCCGGGACCGGTTCCAGCGCCTGCACGAAGCCGGACAGGTACTGCGGGAAGGTCGGCACCACCAGCGGGTTGGCCAGCAGGTCGGCGCAGCGGGCGCGCAGCTCGGTCAGCGGGAGCAGGCCGAGCTGGTGGCGGGCCGCCCAGAGCAGGGCGACCTTGGCCGGTGCCGCCGGGCGGGACTGCGCGACGGCCAGTTCGAGCTGGCTGCGGTCGCACCCCAGGGACAGCGCCACGCTCTCCAGGCTGACCAGGAAGCCCAGCATCGCGCCGACCTGCCGCACCCCGGTCTGCTCGTCGGCGAACGCGGTCGGCAACAGGGTGCAGTAGTGCGCGTACCCGGCGGTCACGAACGCCTCGCACCACCCCGGCGGCGCCGGCGCGGTGGCCCGGTGATGGGCCAGCAGCCGGCGGATGCGCCGCAGCACCTCCGGGGCGTCGTCCACGGTGCGCTCGGCGGCGAGCAACTCCACCGCCCGCGTGCCCAACTCGTCGACCAGACGGGGGGCGCCGAGCAGCGTGATGGCGTCCTCCACGGCCGCCAGCGCGGTGGCGGTGGACGCCTCCGGGCCGCGTACCGTCCGGCGCAGCCGCTGTTCGAGGACCTGCTCGACGGTGACACCCTCGTAGCCCAGCTCGATCAGGGCCCGCTGGTTGCGGCCGAGCGCCAGGTCCCAGCTCTCCCGCACCGAACGGTGTCCCAGCCGCCGCTCGCCCATGATCGGACGGGCGGTGTCGCCGGGCAGCAGGTGCCGCAGCAGCCACAGCAGGTCCGAGCAGGGGCCCAGCCCCGGGTCGGCGTGCAGGTCCAGCAGGGCCCGCTGGACCGTCCGCTTCTCCAGGTCCAACCCGAGGGGCGCCAGCCGGTCGAGGACGTCGCGGGCCAGCGGTGGCAGGGCGTCGTAGCCGACCTGGCCGACCCGGTCACCGCCGAGCAGGATCTCGCAGAGCCGGCGGACGTCCCGCCGCCCCGGCACGACGTCCTTCTCGATGCAGGTGACCGCCGCGTCGGCGAAGTCGTACGGGGTCGGACGGGCCCGGTTGCGCAGACCGGCGAGCAGGATCGAGGTCTCGAAGACGGCGATCGCGTCGGCGGTGCTGGCCAGGTATCCGTTGCGGCGGGCCAGCCGGACGATGTCCACGCACCAGCCGCGCAGCTCGGCCTCGTCCAGGCCGGCCGGCTCTCCGGCGGCGGTGAGGAAGCCGGAGAGGCGGTCGGTGACGCCGCCGGTCGGGGCGGGAACGACCGCCGTGCGTCCCTTCCGGGTCCGCCCGCCCTGCTGCCCGTCCAGCCGGTACGGGCGTAGCCCGGCCCGGGTCAGCGACTTCGTCCAGGTGGCGGCGGCGATGGAGACCGAGCCGCCGGCCAGGCCGAACTGCGCCTCGATCGCGGAGTGGCTGGACGGGATCAGCCCGTACCGCCACCGGGTGGCGGTACGGGGCTCGATCTCGTACGCCGGCGCATCCGGCGCGAGGCCGAACTGTGCGACCCGGCTGGCGGCGTGGAAGGCCCCGCACACGTGCAGGCAGTCGGCCGGGTCGGCGCCGGAGGCGGCCAGGTGCTCACGGATGCGCGTCCACATGTACCGCTCGCGGTCCTCGTCGCGCTCCTGCTTCTCCGGCCGGGCCGGGCGCAGCCGCCGGAAGAGGCTGCCGATCAGCACCATCACCTGCCGGTAGGTGTCGTGGTCGGCGGCGGCCAGCGGCTGTTCGACGTACTGGTCCCACCACTCCGACCAGTGCCGCACCTTCCCGTGGTGCAACAGGTGGGTCTCGAGTTCGGCGAAGCCGGGCCGCAGGTCGCCGATCTCCACGCCGACCGCGTCGCCGTGCAGGGCGTCGTCGTCCGCGTCCGGCGGAGTCTCGTCCCGGCCGGTCGCGCCCGCCTCGCCGCCGGGCCGGTCGTCGCGATCGCGCGGCAGCCACTGGAAGACGTGGTCGGTGGACCGGTCGACGCAGACCAGCTCCACCCCGGGCGTCTCCAGCGCGTACGCGATCGCCTGGTATTCGGCGGACGCCTCGGTGACCGGCGCGACCACGCTGAGCGGCCCCCACCCGGCGGGAAAGCCGTCCAACTCGGAGGCGAACGCCTGCACGGCCACCGGGAGGCGGCAGTTGCGCAGCTCGCCCAGCAGCGGCCCGAGGTCCTCGCACAGCTCCAGGTAGATCACCTTGGGCTTCTTCTCGCGCAGTCGCCGCACCATGGCCAGCGCGGACGCTGGCGAGTGGTGGCAGACCGGGAAGATCTCCAACGGTACGGCGAGGGCCCGGTCGACGTCGTCGACGATGCCGGCCAGGATGCCGGCCAGGGCGTCGGGGGAGTCGGCGAAGGCGGCGGCCGCGTCGGTGAGCTGGTCGCGCAGGGCACCGAACGGGCCGCCCGGGGAGGCGGCGGTCACGACAGCGTGGCGATCGCCTGGCGGCCACCGTCGAGGAAGTCCTCCCAGCCGCCGCCGTCGCGC
This sequence comes from Micromonospora endolithica, assembly GCF_003626595.1. Lineage (GTDB taxonomy): Bacteria > Actinomycetota > Actinomycetes > Mycobacteriales > Micromonosporaceae > Micromonospora > Micromonospora endolithica. The sequence continues at coordinate 36,303 of NZ_RBAK01000016.1, forward strand.
TTGGCGCGCGGCTCCACGACGCCGTGCAGGTATTTGTTGAGGATCGCCAGGTCCTCCGGGCTGCGGCGGGCCAGCGAGCCCACCAGCGAGCCGGCGAGCGTCTCGGCTCGCAGGGTCCGGTCGCCGAAGAACTGGCTGTGCAGGATGGCGTCCTCCAGCACACCGATCTGCTCGGCGGTGGACAGCGCCGACTCCAACCTCTCGTCGTCGCTGGTCGCCGCCGAGGCGGCGGTGCGCAGGTCGGCGAAGCTCTGCAACAGGATGTCCAGCAGGGTGGGCGGCACGTCCAGGTCGATGTGGTGCCGGCGCAGCAGTTCCTCGGTGCGGAACCGGACGATCTCCGCCTCGCTGCGCCGGTTGGTCACCACCGGGATCCGGACGAAGTTGAACCGCCGCTTGAGCGCCGAGGAGAGGTCGTTGACCCCCCGGTCGCGGCTGTTCGCGGTGGCGATGATCGAGAAGCCGGGCTTGGCGAAGACGATGTTGTCGTGGTCCAGCTCGGGGATGGAGACGTACTTCTCCGACAGGATGGAGATGAGCGCGTCCTGCACGTCGCTGGTGGAGCGGGTCAGCTCCTCGAACCGGCCGACCACGCCCTGCTCCATCGCCGTCATGATCGGCGACGGGATCATCGACTCCCGGGACTGGCCCCGGGCGATGACCATCGACACGTTCCACGAGTATTTGATGTGGTCCTCGGTGGTGCCGGCGGTGCCCTGCACGACGAGGGTGGAGTTGCGGCAGATCGCGGCGGACAGCAGCTCGGCGAGCCAGCTCTTGCCGGTGCCCGGGTCGCCGATGAGCAGCAGACCCCGGTCGGAGGCGAGCGTGACGATGCTCCGCTCGACGAAGCTGCGGTCACCGAACCACTTCTGGCTGATCTCCCGGTCAAGGCCGTCGGCGCGTTCCGAACCGAGGACGAACAACCGCGCCATGCGGGGGCTGAGCCGCCAGGAGAACGGCTTCGGGCCGGTGTCGACCGACTCCAGGTAGTCGAGTTCCTCGGCGTACTTGGCCTCGGCGGGGGCACGCAGCATCTCGGACATGAGGGGATGGACTCCTAGGTGAGGAAGCTCTTGAGTTCGGAGACGAGTTTGCGGATGTGACCGGAGATCACCGGTGTGCCCAGGTCCTTGAGGCGTTGCCGGAACCAGGGGTTGACGCTCTGACCGCCGGAGCTGGAGACCGAACCGACCGGGATGAGCCGGACGCCGGAGCGGTGCACGGCCTCGAACCCCTCGAAGACTTCCTGGGACCGCCACTCGTAGAAGTCGGAGATCCAGACCAGTACGGTGTTCGGCGGTTCGGTGATCTTGGGACGGGCGAGGGTCAGGGCCGCCGTGCCGTCCGTGCCGCCGCCGAGCTGGGTGCGTAGCAGCACCTCGAACGGGTCGTGCACCCACGGGGTCAGGTCCAGCGCCCGGGTGTCGTACGCGATCAGGTGCACGTCCACCTTGGGCAGGCCGGCGAAGATCGACGCGAGGATGGTGCAGTTGACCATCGCGTCGACCATCGACCCGGACTGGTCGACCACCACGATCAGCCGGGCCGGGGTGGTGCGCCGGGCGGTCTGCCGGTAATAGAGCCGGTCGACGTAGAGGCGCTCGTCCTCCGGGCTCCAGTTGGTCAGGTTCTGCCAGATGGTGCGGTCCAGGTCGAGGTTGCGGAACACCCGCTTCGGCGGCACCGACCGGTCGATCGTGCCGACGCTGGCCTTCTCGACCTGGGTCCGGAGCACCTCGGCGACCTCGTCGACGAACCGCCGGATCAGCGCCTTGGCGTTGGCCAGCGCCACCCCGGACAGGTTGGCCTTGTCCCGCAGCAGTTGCTCGATCAGCGACATGCTCGGGGTGAGCTGCCGGGCCAGCTTCGGGTCGGCGAGTACCTCGCGCAGGTGCATCCGGCGCACCAGATCACCCTCCAGCGCGCCGAGCGTGCCGGCGAGCGGGTCGCCGCTCGCGCCGCGCCCGCGCAGCTCGCCCGGCTCGCAGCCGAGCGCCTGCTCGAACCAGCCCGCGTCGGCCTGCCACCGGGCGAGCTGCCCGGCGTCGACCGGGCCGGTGCCGGTGGCGAACACGTTGAGCAGCACCTTCGACACCAGTGCGGCACGGCGTACCTCGTCCGCGCCGGGCGGTGCGACGGTGTCGTCGGGCGCGGCGTCGGCGTCGGCGGCCAGTAGCCCGCGCAGCTCGTCGGCGAGCGCGGGGAAGCGTTGTACCAGGGTGTCCACCGAGACGGTCGGGTCCAGCAGGGCGGCCGGCAGGCCGAGGTCCTCGACCACGGCGACGCTGGCCGACTCCAGGGCGGGCTGCTCGGTCGGGTCGAACAGCCGGGCCAGCAGCCGCCAGTAGAGCACCTGCCGTCGGTGGGAGTGCGACTGGTCGGTCATCGGCGCAGCAGCCGTCCGGCGCGTTCGGTCAGCACGGCGACCGCGTCGCCGGCCTTCGCCTCGGCCTTGGCCACCCTGGCGTCGGTGACGCCGTCGGCCCAGTCGCCGGCGTGCGCGTCGACCGGCTTGCGTTTGACGGTGGCCCGCACCCCGAGCGGTTGCAGCAGCCACCGCCCGCCGTCCCACCGCAGCAGGCCGAGGCAGGCGGTCGAGGCGGCGACCAGCGCCGGGGTGAGCGGCCCGCAGGCGGGCAGCCGGTCGACCGCCACTTCGATCCGGTGGCCGTCCAGTGCCAGCGACACCTCGTCGCCGTCGACGTGCACGGTGTGCCCCTCGACCAGCACCGGTTCGGCGATGACGGCCGGGTGCCGGTCCAGCGGCGCGCCGGCCACCGCGACGGCCGACGGCAGCAGCACCCGTGCCGCGGCGAACGGGTCGACCGGCTCGTCGGGCCGCGCCCGGTCGTCCCGCCAGAGCAGGTCCGCGCCGCGCGCCGGCAGGTCGGTGACCGTCAGGCCGCGTCGCTGCGCCAGCGCCTGCCGGAGTACGGGATAGGCCCCGAGCAGCCGCCAGACCGCCGGCCCGACGATGGTGTCCACCTTCGCGGCCCCGACGGCGGTGCGGACCAGCCGGGGCGGCCCGCCGTCGGCCGGTTCGAGGATCGCGTGGACCTGGACCTGCACGGCGGTGGCGTGCTCGTGCACGTCCACCCCGAGGGGCAGCAGCCGCCCGGAGACCGGCTCACCGGCGTCGGCGGCGGGGGTGGCGTCCTGGGCGAGCAGCATCGCCCGCGCCCAGAGGTCGCCCCACCGGCGCACCGGCGGCTGTGGCAGCGCGGCGACCGGCACGCAGGCGCGCAGCTCGGCGGCGAACCCGTCGAGCAGCACCGCGAGCCGGCGCGACGCGGGCACCGCGAGCGCGGCCTCGACCGGGGTGCCGGCCGCGGCCACCAGCTCGTGGTCGACGCCGAGCCAGCCGGCCACCGCCACCTCGTGCAGCCAGGCCCGGGCCCCGGCGCGCGGGGGAGCCGTCTCGGCGGGGATGGCCGGCGACGCCGGCGTCCACGGCGAACGGGAGCGGCCCAGGGCGGCGTCGAACTGCCCGAGCAGCGCGTCTTGCCCGGCGCCGAGCAGGGCCGCGCGTGCCCCGGCGAGGACGGCGAGGTGCTCCTCGGTCACCGAGCCGGCGACGATCTTGCCGACCGCCTCGGTGACCGCGTCGCCCAGCGGCGTGGTGGCCAGTGCGGCGGCGAGGGCGGCCAGTGCGGCGGCGTCCTCCTCACCGACCCGGGCCAGGCCCCTGGTCAGCGCGGCGTCGAGGCCGGCGACCAGGTCCAGGGCGTCGGCCAGTCCGGTCGGTGCGGTGCCGGTCAGCGCGGCGAGCTGCGTGGCGAGCATCAGCGGCCCGCCCCGGTCGCCGGGAACCAGTGCAGCTCGGGCAGGGGCGTGGTGGTGGCCGGCACCTCCAGGTAGGACAGGTGGCGCAGGAACCGGCTGAACACCACCGCGGCGGGGGTCGGCTCGTGCCGGGCGTCGAGGCCGGCGAGCAGTTCGGCGCCGCTGTCCGCCTCGGCGGCGACGTCGGCGCGCAGGTAGCGGGCGACCCGGTCGATCCCGTACTGCACGACCGCCTCGTCGGCCAGCGCCTCCAGGTGCTTGCAGGGCGCGCCGCGCAGGCCGCCGCACGGGCGGTTGTTGTTGGTGGAGCAGTGGTAGGCGTGGGTGCCGGAGGCGATCGACGAGACGTAGACCCGTTCGATGTCCGACCCGCTGGACACGACCCCCTGCAACCGCCCGTCGGCCAGCTCGACGAAGGGCACCTTCGCCAGCTTCCGGGGCCGGGCGGGTGGCACCACCCGGATCACGCTGCGCCCCGCCCATCCGGCGTGGTCCGCGTCCGCCACTTCCGACCTCCCGCCCGCCGGAGACCCCGGCGTCGCCCATGACGATGTGGACGCCGCGATGGTGCCGGCGTCTCGATGACGTCAAGGATCATGGCGTACCGGTACGACAGCCCGGCGCGGGCCACGACCGGTGGCGGTCGGGGCTGTCAGGGCGTGGCGCGCAGATAGGTCAGCACGGCCAGCACCCGGCGGTTGGTGTCGTCGCTGGGCAGCAGTCCGAGCTTGGTGAGGATGTTGCCGACGTGCTTGCCGACGGCGGCCTCGGTGACGTGCAGCCGGCCGGCGATCGAGGCGTTGGACCGGCCCTCGGCGATCAGCGTCAGCACCTCCCGTTCCCGGGGCGACAACGCGGCCAGCGGGTCACCCGGGCGGTGCAGCAGCCGGCGTACGACGTCCGGGTCGATCACCGTGCCGCCGCCGACCACGGTGCGCAGGTGGTCGACGAACTCGGCCACCTCGGCGACGCGGTCCTTGAGCAGGTAGCCCACCCGGCGGCCGTCGCCGGAGTCCAGCAGTGCCGAGGCGTACGCGGTCTGCACGTACTGGCTGAGCACCACCACGGCCAGCTCCGGCCACTCGGCGCGCAGGGCGACGGCGGCGCGCAGCCCGTCGTCGTGTCGACCCGGCGGCATCCGGATGTCGGTGACCACCAGGTCCGGCCGGTGCGCACCGACGGCGTCCACCAGCTCCGGCGCGGAGCCGACGGCGGCGCACACCTCGAAGCCGAAGCGGGTGAGCAGCCCGACCAGCCCCTCCCGCAGCAGCACCTCGTCCTCGGCGAGGACGACCCGGGTCACGGACGACACGGCAGCTCCACCCGCACCAGGGTAGGGCCGCCAGCCGGGCTGGCCAGCAGCAGCCGTCCGTTCGCCGCGGCCACCCGGTCGGCGAGGCCGGCAAGTCCGGTGCCCCGCCCCGGGTCGGCGCCGCCGTGCCCGTCGTCGGAGATCTCGACCACCAGCGTCGACCGCTCCCGGGTCAGCCGTACCTGCGCCCGGCTCGCGTCGGCGTGCCTCGCGACGTTGCTCAGCGCCTCGGACACCACGAAGTAGGCGGTGGTCTCGGTGAGTTCCGGCAGCGGCCCGTCCAGGTCGGCGTGCACGGTCACCGGGACGGTCGACTCCCCGGCCAGCTCTCCCACCGCGCCGGCCAGGCCCAGCTCGGCCAGGCTCTGCGGGCGGATGCCCTGCACGATCTGCCGCAGCAGCACCATCAGTCCGCGGGCCTGCTCGTGGGCGACGGCCAGCGGCCGGGCGGCGGGGGAGTCCTCGGGCACGTCCAGGCGGGCCAGGCCGAGCTGGAGGGACAGGCTGGTCAGCCGGGGCTGCGCGCCGTCGTGCACGTCACGTTCGATCCGGCGACGTTCGTTCTCGTACGCACTGGCCAGCCGGGTCCGCGAGCGACTCACCTCGCGCAGCGCGGTCTCGTCGCCGGTGCGTCCGAGCAGCCGGCGGGCCACCGCGGCCTGGGCGGCGGCGAGCAGCCCGAGGCCGTACCAGAGCACCGGGACGAGCAGCACCCCGACGACGGCGTACGGGGTGGCCTGGCGCGGCGTGTCCACGGTGGCCCAGGCCACGATCACGTCGTCGGCGGTCCCGGCCGCGATCGGGCTGACCACGAGCATGACGTCGAGCGCCACCAGCAGCAGCACCAGCCAGTACGCGGCCGGCACCACGGTCGCCAGCCAGACCGTGTAGCCGGCCTCCCGCCAGCCGGCGGCGGTGCTCCACCGGGCGGCCACGCCCCGCCACACCGGCGCGGGCACCGGACGGTCGTCCACCAGGCCGAGCCGCCACCGCTCCAGCGCCGCCACCGCGACGCCCACCACCGGAGCCAGCCCCACCACGGCCGAACCGGCGACGACCAGGAACACCACGAGCGGCGTCGAGGGCGGCGGTCCACCCCACTGCAGCGAGCGGAACGAGGCGGTCAGCGGCGCGACGATGACGAGCAGCCCGACGGCCAGCACCCCGGCGACGGGCGTGGTGGTGACCAGGTAGGCCAGGGCCCGCCACGGCCAGGCGGTGATCAGGTAGCCGGGGCGGCGCAGCGCCGCGGCGAGATGGGTGGGCGGGGCGGTCGTCATGCCGTCGACGCTAGTGGCGGCGCGGACGCCGGCCCAGCCGGCTGCGGCCACCCGGCCGGGTAGGGCTGGACCTACCCGGCCGAGCGTCGGCACGCCGTCACGGTGCCGGCACGACCTCCTGGCCGAGCGGCCACAGGGCGGCCGGGACCAGCTTGAAGTTCGCGATGCCGAACGGGATGCCGATGATCGTGACGCACTGGGCGACGCCGGCCAGGATGTGCGCCAGCGCGAGCCACCAGCCGGCGACCAGGACCCAGACGATGTTCGTGACGCCGGAGGCGACCCCGGCCCCCGGCTTGGTGACCAGGGTGCGGCCGAACGGCCACAGCGAGTACGACGCGAGCCGGAGCGCGGCCACCCCGAACGGGATGGTGATGATCAGGGCGAAGCAGATGAGCGCCGCGATCCCGTAGCCGATGGCGAGCACGATCCCGCTGCCGAAGATGGCCCACAGGACGTTCAGTACGAAGCGGATCATCATCCCATCATGACTACCCGGCGCCACTGCCCGTCCGTGTCGGTAGTTTTCAATCCTCGCGGATCTGGCGAAACTTCCTTGCAGACGGCACACTGACCGGTGACGATGCCTCGCCTCACCCGTGGAGTACCGATGCCCAGACCACGCCGGCGCGCGGCCACCCTCGCCGCCGTCACCGCGCTCGCCCTCCTCGGCACCATGACCCCCGCCGTCGCGGGGCGCCCGGCCCGCCCGCCCGTGACGCACGACGAGCAGATCACCTTCCAGGAGTGGTCGCGGTTCGCCGACTGGCGGCGCGGCGAGCACGACGGCACCCGGGCGGTCCCCGGCGCCCGCCCGGGCCTCACCCTCGCCCGCCCGGCCGGCACCACGCAGTACGCCGACCCGCACACCGGGACCACCCGGGACTGGGAGTACGCGACCTGGACCTCCCCGCTGACCCCGGTCGGCTTCGACGCCACCGAGCTGATCGCCTCGTGGAACGCCGACACCCCGGCCGGCACCTGGATCCAGGTCGAGATGCAGGGCAGCTACACCACCGGCGACCAGACCCCGTGGTACGTGATGGGACGGTGGGCCTCCGGCGACGGGGACATCAAGCGGACCAGCGTGAACCGGCAGGGCGACGAGTGGTCGACCATCTGGACCGACACGTTCAGCATCGACGACGCCGAGGCGGGCGTGCTGCTGCGGGCCTACCAGCTGCGGCTCACCCTCTACCGCGCGCCCGGCCAGCGGGCCGCGCCGGTGGTCCACACGCTGGGCGCGATGAGTTCCGCCGTGCCGGACCGGTTCACCGTCACCCCCAGCGCGGGGGGTATCGCCTGGGGCGTCGAGCTGCCGGTGCCGCGCTACTCGCAGAACGTCCACATCGGCCACTACCCGGAGTACGACGGCGGTGGCCAGGCCTGGTGCTCCCCGACCTCCACCACCATGGTGATCGAGTACTGGGGCCGGCGGGCCTCGGCCGAGGACACCGCCTGGGTGGACCCGACGTACCCGGACCCGACGGTCAACCACGCCGCCCGGATGGTCTACGACCACACCTACGACGGTGCCGGCAACTGGCCGTTCAACACCGCGTACGCGGCCAGCTTCCCCGGGCTGGAGGGTCGGGTGACCCGGCTGCACTCGCTGGACGAGCTGGAGCGCTTCATCGCCGCCGGTATCCCCGTGGTGACCAGCCAGTCCTTCCTCGCCAGCGAACTGGACGGGGCGAACTACGGGACCTCCGGCCACCTGTTCGTGGTGGTGGGCTTCACCGCCGAGGGAGACGTGATCGTCAACGACCCCGCCTCGGCCAGCAACGACGAGGTCCGCAACGTCTACCAGCGGGAGCAGTTCGAGCAGATCTGGCTGCGGACCAAGCGGACCAACGCCAGTGGCGGGGTCTCCGGTGGGTCCGGCGGCGTGGTCTACCTGATCAAGCCCGACCGGCACCCCTGGCCGCACGTCCCGGGCAGCACGAACTGGTGACCGTCCGGCTGCGCGGGCCGGCTCCGGTCCGCGCAGCCGGCCCTCAGAGGGCCAGCGCCAGGGTCATCGCGGTGTAGCTGGCCAGCAGCAGCACCCCCTCGAAGCCGAGCCGGCCCCACCCGCAGGCCTGCCGCACCAGCAGGCCGCCGAGCAGGATCGCGGTCATGAACAGCGCGCTGGTGGTGACGAACAGTTCCTCCCGCCCGGCGACGTGGTAGATCGAACCGCCCCGGTGGGCCACGTCGGCCACCACCAGGTTGAGGGCGTCCAGGCCGTTGCCGCCGAGCACGGCGGCGATGGCCAGCGTGGGCGCGCCCCGGCGGACGGCGGCCACGGCGGTGACCGTCTCCGGCAGCGCGTTGACCGCGCCCATCAGGATCGCGCCGACGAAACCGCTACGCAGGCCGGTGGTCGCGACGAGACTCTCCGCGGCCAGGGCGATCAGCCAGCCACCGGCGGCGACGACCAGGCCGACGGCGGCGAACCGGCTCCACAGCCAGGCCGGGCTGCGCCGGTCCAGGCCGCCGTGGGCGTGCGGGACGTCCGGCAGGGTTTCGGTGGTGGCCACCGCCTCCCACAGCGGACTGACACCGGACCGCCGGATCAGGTGCAGCCCGCCGAGGTAACAGGCCACCATGGCCACGGAGACCGGGTGCAGGCCGGCGACCGTGCCGGCCGGGGCGAAGCTGCCCAGCAGCGCCAGCGCGAGCAGGGCGATCAGCAGCACCCCGAACAGCACGTTGGACAGCGACGCGGCGACGTGTTCCAGGTTCGCGCGGCGGTGGAAGGCGTCGGCCACGGCGACCGCGGTGGTCTGCGCGGCGATCCCGCCGACCGCGTTGCTGTAGCCCAGCTCCGGCTGCGCCGAGGCGGCGGTGACCGCGGTCATCACGATGCCCGACAGCGACGTGGCCAGGCCGAAGAACACCGCGCCGAAGAACGCCTCCCCCCAGCCGGTGCGGTCGGCCAGGGTGTCGCCCAGGGTGACCAGTCGGATGCTGCCCACCACGGTGAGCGCCCCGGCCAGGGCGAACACCGCGATGCTCAGTGCGGGTGGCCAGGGCAGCGAGGTCAGGTGGGCCGGCACAGCCCCGGGTCTTCCCGGTTCCGGTCGGTCCCCGGGCTGCGCGGACCGCGCTCCGCCCAGGCGTGCAACGCGTCCCGGTCACCGGCGGCGTCCAGGTTGAGCGCTGCCTCGATCAGCGCGAGGTGGGTGAAGGCCTGCGGGTAGTTGCCCAGGGCGGTGCCGTCGGCGGCGAGCTGCTCGGCGTACAGGCCGAGGGGTCCGGCACACGACAGGAGATCGTCGAACAGGGCCCGGGCGTCGTGGCGGCGGCCGGCCAGGACCAGCGCGGAGACCAGCTCGAAGCAGCAGAGCAGGAACGCGCCCTCCTCACCGGGCAGCCCGTCGTCGACCGCGTACCGGCGGATCAGGGCGGGGGCGACCGCGAGGTCCCCGCGCACCCGCTCGATCGTGCCGACCATCCGGGGGTCGTCACCGGGCAGGAAACCGACCAGCGAGATCCGCAGCAACGAGGCGTCCAGGTCGGTCGAGTCGTAGGCCAGGACGAAGCTGCCGACGCGCTCGTCGTACCCCCGGTCGAGGATCTCGGCGTGCAGCGCGTCGCGGGCGGCCCGCCACCGTTCCACCGGCGCGTCCCGGTCGCCGAGCAGGCCGGCCAGGCGTACTCCCCGGTCCAGGCAGACCCAGGTCATGACCTTCGAGTTGACGTAGTGGCGGCGCGGGCCACGGATCTCCCACACGCCGTGGTCGGGCTCCCGCCACCGCCGCGCCATCGTGTCCACCAGCCGGCGCAGCGACCGCCACTGCTCGGCGGTCAGCTCCCCGGTGAGCTGCTGGTAGGCCAGCGCCGCGTCCAGCACGTGGCCGTACGTGTCGAACTGGACCTGCTCGGCGGCCCCGTTGCCGACCCGTACCGGGGCGGAGCCGGCGTACCCGGACAGGTGTGGCACCTCCCGCTCGGCGGCAGTGCCGCCCCGGATCCCGACCAGGGGAGCCAGCACCCCCTCCTGCGCGGCGCAGACGTCCAGCAGGAACCGCAGGTAGCGGCGGCCCTCCTCGGCGTGCCCGAGCCGGAACAGGGCCAGCAGCAGCAGCGCGGCGTCGCGGTGCCAGGTGTAGCGGTAGTCCCAGTTGCGGACGCCGCCGAGCGTCTCGGGCAGCGAGCTGGTCGCGGCGGCGAGCAGGGCGCCGGTCTCGTCGTACGACAGGCCGCGCAGCACCAGGGCGCTGTGCCGCACCTGGTCGGCGGCGAAGCCGGCGTAGTCGCTGCGCGCCGACCACTCCCGCGCGGTCCGGCAGGTCCGCTCGATCAGGGCGTCCGCGTCGCCGGCCGCCGGGTGGTCGCCGGGCGTCCCGTCGCCGTAGGCCAGCAGCAGGGCGACCGAGTGGCCCGTCGGCACGTCGGCGGCGATCAGCAGGGTGCCCCCGTCGACGGTGACCGGCAGGTCGGTGACGAGCCGCAGCGGCGTGCCGTCGGCGTGCCAGGCGTCCCCGGCCCACCGCCACCGCACCGCGCGGGCGCCGTGTCCCGATCGGGGGGTGACCCGCGCCCGCAGCCGTGCCGTTCCGCGCGCGACCGTCACCCGGCGCACCAGGACCCGGTCGGACCGGACCGGTTGCTCGGGGCTGCCGGGCCCGGCGGCCAGGCAGTCCACGCCGACGGCCGCGACGCCGGCGCCGTCCCACCGGTTCTCCACCACCAGTGTCCCGGGCAGGTAGCGGCGGGCCGGCGTGGGACAGCCGTCCACCGTCAGCGTGAAGCAGCCGCCGACGTCACGGTCCAGCAGCCGGGCCAGCACCGCGTCACCGTCGGCCGCCGGCACGCAGAACCAGTCGACCGCGCCGTCCGGGCCGACCAGGGCCGTCGTGTGGGTGTCCGACAGGAAGGCGTACGCGTCGATCGGCGGGAAGCCGCAGGTGCTCACGTGCTCCTCCCGCCGTCGGTGGCCGACCGGTCGCCGCCGCCGGACCCATGACCGGCGGGGCCGTCTACCCGCACCGCAGCGGCGGAAACGGTCACCGGTCGGCGAGCCCGCCGAGCAGCACCGCCCGGGGTGAGCGCCGGGCGAGGTCGTCGGCGACGCTGCCCAGCAGGCGGTCCCGCAGGCCGTGTCCGTGCCGGCCGACGACCAACAGGTCCACGTCGTGCGTCTCGGCCACCGCCAGCAGCGCGTCCGCCGGATGGCCGACCACCACCTCGGTGGTCGGCTCGGGCAGTTCCGCCGGCAGGGCGGCGACCCGGTCGTCGAGCATCCGACGGGTCGCCGCCCGCTCGGCCGTCGCGTCGTCGCCGACCCGGTCGGGGCTGGCCACGCTCACCAGGACCAGTTCGCTCGTGGTGCCGGCGAGCGTACGGGCGACCGCGTCCAGCGCCCGGTCGGAGTCCGGGGAGCCGTCCACGCCGACCAGCACCCGCAGGCCGCCGCGGGCGGCGCGGGGCCGACCCGGCCGGACGTCGACCTCCCGGGTCCGGGAGTGACCGCGTTCCACCGCGATCGGGATGAACAGCGGCCCGAGCAGCCCGCCGACGACGTACCAGAGCAGGTGGGCGTGGCCGCCCCGGATGACGAACCAGGCGGCGGTGACCAGGCCGACGGTGAGCCACCCGGCGACGAACAGCAGCACGGACCACGGCTCGCTCACGTCGGCTCCCGGTGCCCGGCCGCCTCGGGTGCGGTCATGCCGGGGACTACCCGGCACGAGCGGGGGTAAGCCGGCGCGTCGAGGTGCGGGAGGGCGCGATGGGGCGGTCGTTCGTCAACTGGTCGGGCAGCCTGCGCTTCACGCCGGCCGAGTTCGTCGAACCCGTCGACGAGGACCAGGTGCGCACGGTCGTCCGGCGGGCCCGGGAGAGCGGGACCACGATCCGCCCGGTCGGCTCCGGGCACTCGTCCAGCCCGCTGGTGCGTACCGACGGGATCCTGCTGGGCCTGGACCGGCTCGCCGGGGTGATCTCCGACGACGGCGACCTCGCCACCGCGTGGGCCGGCACGAAGCTCCAGGCCCTCGGCGAGGGCCTGTACGACGCCGGCCTGGCGATGGACAACCTGGGCGACGTCGACTACCAGTCGATCGCCGGGGCGACCGCCACCGGCACCCACGGCACCGGCCTGCGCTTCGGCAACCTCAGCACCCAGGTGGTCGGCGTCCGGCTGGTCACCGGCACCGGCGACACACTCGACATCGGCCCGGACCGCAACGCCGACCTGCTCCCGGCGGCCCGGCTGTCGCTGGGCGCGTTGGGCGTGGTGACCCAGGTGACCCTCGACGTGCAGCCCCGCTACGAGCTGCACCGCCGCTCGTGGTGCGCGCCGGTGGACTGGACGCTGGACCACCTCGCCGAGTTGCAGCACACCAACCGGAACATGGACTTCTACTGGTACCCGCGCAGCGACCAGACCCAGGTGCGGGTGATGAACCGGGTCGACGAGCGGCCCGACGACCGGGTCTGGGACACCCCGCGGGTGCCCGACTCCGGGCCGTGGGGGCAGCCCCGCGAGGTCCAGGTCGGGCCGACGCACCGCACCATCCCCCGGCACCGGGAGCTGCGTTTCGAGGAGATCGAGTACATGCTGCCCGCGGAGGCGTTCCCGGCCTGTTTCGCCGAGGTGCGCCGGCGGATCACGCGGCGGCACCGGCGGGTCGCGGGGTGGCGGGTGCTGGTGCGGTCCATCGCCGCCGACGACGTCTGGCTGAGCAACGCCTACGGCCGGCCGACCACCACGATCGCCTGCCTGCAGAACACCTCCCTGCCGTACGAGGAGTACTTCCGGGACATGGAGGCGGTGTTCCGGCAGTACGGCGGCCGGCCGCACTGGGGCAAGAAGCACTGGCTGACCGCCCGTGAGCTGCGCCCCCTGTACCCCCGGTGGGACGACTTCCAGGCGGTGCGGCGACGGCTCGACCCGGACGGCGTGTTCCTCGGACCGGACCTGGCCCGGCTGCTGGAGCAGGCGTGACGGCCGACGTCGGGGCGCGGACCTGGGTGGTGCCCGGCGGGCACGTCCCGTTCCCCGGCCACGGCACCGAACCGGAGTTCACCGGCTTCGACCAGCTCTGCGTGCTCAACGCCACCGACACCGAGGCCGAGCTGAGCCTGGACGTCTACTACGCCGACGCCGAGCCGGTCGGCCCGTACCGGATCCTGGTCGGCGCGCGGCGGATCCGGCACGTCCGGATCAACGACCTGATCGATCCCGAGGCGGTCCGCCTGGACCGGCCGTACGGCTGCGTGCTGCGCTCTCCGGTGCCGGTGGTGGTGCAGTTCCTGCGCCAGGACACCCGGCTGCCCGGGGTGGTCGCGCTGACCGGCACGATGGCCCACCCGGCGTGACGTTCACCGGTCGGCGCGCCGGGTATGCCCGTCCATGCCTTTCGCGGCGGAGACCCGGGTGCCGGCGGCCCTGACCGGCCGGGTCCGCGACGCCGGCCGGAACAGCTACCGCCGGTTGCAGACGTACCTGATCGTGGCCGTCCAGGCCGGCCTGGCCGCCGCGCTGTCCTGGGTCATCGCCCGGGAGGTGCTGGGCACCCCGGAACCCACGTTCGCGCCGGCGGCCGCGGTCGGTGTGATCGCCGCGGCCCTGGGCAACCGGACCCGCCGCACCGTCGAGCTGATCGTCGGTGTGATCGTCGGCATCGCCGCCGGTGACCTGCTGATCCTGGCGATCGGCACCGGCCCGTGGCAGACCGGCGTCATCGTCTTCCTGGCCGTCACCGTGGCGGCGGTGGTACGCGGCGCCGGCGCGCTGATGACCCAGGCCGGCGGTACGGCGGTGCTGGTGGCCACCCTCACCCCGACCGCGCCCGACCTGGAACTGCCCCGGACGCTCAACGCGCTCGTCGGCGGGGTGGTCGGTCTGCTGGTGGTGCTCGTGCTCGCGCCGCTCAACCCGTTGCGCACCGTGCGCCGCGTCGCCGACTCCGCCCTGGACGTCTTCGCGCGGGAGATGACCGCCTCCGCCGAGGCCCTCGCCCGGGGCGACGCCCGTGCGGCCGAGGCGGTGCTGGACCGGATGCGGGCCGCCGAACCGGAACTCGACCGGCTCGGTGAGGTCGTCGGCGCCGCCGAGGAGGTGGTCCGCTTCTCGCCGGTACGGTGGCGACGCCGCCGGGCGCTCAAGGCGTACCGCAGGGGCGTCGAGCACATGGACCGGGCGTTCCGCAACAGTCGGGCGCTGGTCCGGCGGATCGGCAGCACGCTGCGCGACGAGGAGCCGGTGCCGGCGGACCTGCCCGCGGCGATCGAGCACTACGGGGAGGCGGTCCGGCTCCTGCACCGCGAGTTCCTGGAGGCCCGGGAGCCGGTCCGGGCCCGCGAGCGGGTGCTGACCGCGGTGCGGGAGGCCGGCGAGGCGTGTCGCCAGGACATGGGGTTCTCCGGCACGATCGTGGTGTCGCAACTGCGGACGGTCGCCAACGACCTGCTCCGGGCGACCGGGGTTCCCCGGGACGAGGCCCGCCGGATGGTTCGTCGTGCGGCAGCCGGGTACTGACCACACCGGCGTCGCTCGAGGAGGCCGCCACGGCCGGCGGCGGATAGGGTTGCCGCAGGTGTGCCGGGAAGTCTGGTCGGCGATGGATGACGCGTACCCCGTCGACGAGGAGTTTTCGTGACCGACGCCACTCGGCGCCGCCCCAGCCTGTTCGCCCGCCGATCCTGGCCGGAGACGAGTCGCATCTCCGGCATCCTGCGCAAGGAGACCGTCGGCGGCGCGCTCCTGCTGGTCGGCGCGCTCCTGGCCCTGATCTGGTCGAACTCACCCTGGTCGGACGGCTACCAGGCGGTCCGCGACTTCCGGGTCGGCCCGGCCGCCCTGCATCTGGACCTCACCCTGGGCACCTGGGCCGCCGACGGCCTGCTGGCGATCTTCTTCTTCGTGGCCGGCCTGGAACTCAAGCGGGAGTTCGTCGCCGGGGACCTGCGTGATCCGCTGCGCGCCGCGGTGCCGGTGTCCGCGGCCGTCGGCGGCGTCGCCGTGCCGGCGATCCTCTACGTGGTGATCGCCGGTGCCGAGGCACCCCGGGGCTGGGCGATTCCGACCGCCACCGACATCGCCTTCGCCCTCGCGGTGCTGGCCGTGGTGGGTCGTTTCCTGCCGTCGGCGCTGCGGACCTTCCTGCTCACCCTGGCCGTCGTCGACGACCTGCTGGCCATCATGATCATCGCGGTGTTCTACACCGCCGACCTGGCGGTGCTGCCGCTGCTCGGCGCGCTGGTGCCGCTGGCGGTCTTCGGCCTGCTCGTGCAGCGGCGGGTGCGGTCCTGGTGGCTGCTGCTGCCGCTGGCCGCCGCCACCTGGGTGCTGGTGCACGAGTCCGGCGTGCACGCCACCGTCGCCGGTGTGCTGCTCGCCTTCACCGTCCCGGTCGTCCGCAGCGCCGCGGCCGGCGGCCCGGACGCCGGTCCCGGCCTCGCCGAGCACTTCGAGCACCGGTTCCGGCCGATCTCGGCCGGGGTGGCGGTACCGGTCTTCGCCTTCCTCTCCGCCGGGGTCACCGTCGGCGGCCTGGCCGGCCTGGCCACCGCGCTGTCCGACAAGGTGGCGGTGGGCATCGTGGTGGGCCTGGTCGTCGGCAAACCGATCGGCATCGTGGGCGCCACCTGGCTGGTGTCCCGCTTCACCCGGGCCCAGCTCGACCAGGGCCTGAAGTGGGTGGACGTGCTCGGCCTGTCGCTGCTCGGCGGCATCGGCTTCACCGTGTCCCTGCTCATCGGCGAGCTGGCCTTCGGTCTCGGCAGCGACCGCGACGACCACGTCAAGGTCGCCGTACTCGCCGGCTCGCTGCTGTCGGCGCTCCTGGCCACGGTCATCCTGCGCTCCCGCAGCCGCCTCTACCGCCGGGTGCACGAGGAGGAGACCGCCGACGTCGACCACGACGGCGTCCCGGACGTGTACGACGCCGCGCCCCAGGACCCGTCGCGCCAGTGAGAGCCACCGCCGGCCGGCCCGCCCACGACGGGTCGGGCCGGCCGGCGGTAATCGGCTCGGCGGCGGTTCGCGCCGCTGTTAGGGTGGAGGCGGCAGATCGGGCCGGCGACGACGTTCGCCCGGCCCCGACCAGGGAGAGCAGACGTGGCAGGTGACGACGACATCTCCGGGTGAGACCGGAGTGTCCGGCCAGCGAGCGGGCGCGCGGCAGCGCCGCCGCCGTGGCCGATTCGTCGTCCCCTGATCCCTCCGCTGGGCGGCCCCGGCGCGCGCCCACCTCACCCGCGAGGTCCCTTCCGATGTCCGACGCATCCGTCGTCTGCACCCGCCTGAGCTTCGCCTGGCCCGACGGCACCACCGTCTTCCAGGATCTGTCCTTCTCCGTCGGCGCCGGGCGCACCGGCCTGGTCGCGCCCAACGGCGCCGGCAAGACCACCCTGCTCCGGCTGATCGCCGGCGAACTCACCCCCACCTCGGGCACCGTCACCGTCGACGGCACCCTCGGCTACCTGCCGCAGAACCTGCCACTGGCCGGCGACCTGACCGCCGCCGAGGTGCTCGGCGTCGCCGCGACCGTCGCCGCCCTGCACGCCATCGAGGCCGGCGACGCCCGCGAGGAGCACTTCACCACGGTCGGCGACGACTGGGACGTCGAGGAGCGCAGCCGCGCCGAGCTGGACCGGCTCGGGCTCGGTGACGTCACCCTCGACCGCCGGCTGGACACCCTCAGCGGCGGCCAGATCGTCACCCTGGGGCTGGCCGCCCAACTGCTGCGGCGTCCCGACGTCCTGCTGCTCGACGAGCCCACCAACAACCTCGACGTCGACGCCCGGCACCGCCTGTACGCGGTGCTCCAGGAGTGGCCCGGGTCCCTGCTGCTGGTCAGTCACGACCGGGCGCTGCTGGACCGGATGGAGCGCATCGCCGAACTCGACCGGGGCGAGGTCCACTTCTTCGGCGGGAACTTCACCGCGTACGAGGAGGCGACGCAGGCCGCTCAGGAGGCCGCCCAACGGCACGTCCGCTCCGCCGAGCTGGAGATCAAGCGGGAGAAGCGGGAGATGCAGCAGGCCCGCGAGCGGGCCGAGCGACGAGCCGGCAACGCCGCGCGCAACCTGAAGAACGCCGGGCTGCCGAAGATCATCGCCGGTGGACTCAAGCGCCGCGCCCAGGAATCGGCCGGGAGGGCCGACGAGACGCACGCCGCCCGGGTCGACGACGCGCGTGCCCGCCTCGACGAGGCCAGCCGGGCGCTGCGCGACGACGCCGCGATCACCGTCGAGCTGCCCGACACGGCGGTACCCGCCGGACGCACCCTCGTGCAGGGGGAGGGGCTGCGGGTCCGCGACGTCTTCGCCGGAGGGGGCGTCGACCTGACCGTCCGGGGTCCGGAACGGATCGCCCTGACCGGCCCGAACGGCGTCGGCAAGTCCACCCTGCTGCGTCTGCTGGACGGCTCCCTGCCCCCGGACGGGGGAACGCTGCGGCGGGCCGACGGCCGGGTGGCGTACCTGTCGCAGCGCCTCGACCTGCTCGACCCCGAGCGGACGGTGGCGGAGAACTTCGCCGGGTACGCACCGGACCGGCCCCAGTCCGAGCGGATGAACCTGCTCGCGCGGTTCCTGTTCCGTGGCGCGCGGGCACACCTGCCGGTCGGGGTGCTGTCCGGCGGGGAACGCCTGCGCGCCACGCTCGCCTGCGTCCTGTACGCCGAGCCGGCCCCGCACCTGCTGCTGCTCGACGAGCCCACCAACAACCTCGACCTGGTCAGCGTCCGGCAGCTGGAGACGGCGCTCCAGGCGTACCGGGGGGCGTTCGTCGTGGTCAGCCACGACGAGGCGTTCCTGACCGAGATCGGGGTCCGGCGGTGGCTGCGGCTGGACGACGGGCGGCTGCGGGAGGTCGCCGCCCCCGACGGCGACTGACACCGCCGGGCCGGGCGGCCGGTGGTCGGTAGGGCTTCACCCGGGGCGGGTCGGCAGGGCGTTGGCGACGTCGAGCAGTCCGGCGTCGACCACCGCCCGGCTCATCGGCCGGGTCAGCTCGGCGAGGCGGGCGCACCCGTCGGCGCCGAGCACCGCGTACGCGGGCGCGGCGAGCCGGTCGGTGGCCGCCTCGATCCACTCGCGTCGTGCCCGACCCTGGTCGGTGAGGGTCGGCTCGGCACCCTCCACCAGTCCCCGGGCGCGCAACCGCTCGACCGTGTCGGCCCACTGCTCGGCGGTCCAGCCGCGGGTGCGACGCAGGAACGTGACCGGCACCGCACCGGACGCGGCGTGCAGCACCAGTGCCTCCGTCCCGGTCAACCCGGCCAGCACCAGCGCGGCGACGTGCCCGTCGCCGCGGAACTCCCGCAGGACCGTCTGGGCCTGCCAGAGGACCAGGTGCGGCTGCTCCGGCCAGGGCAGCGCGGCGTGGGCGGCGGCCAGCGGCCGTCCCTCGGGGTACCCGGCGGCGGACTCGGCGGCCCGGCGGGCCAGGCCGGCGGCCTCGACCATGTCGGGGCCGTGCACCGCGTCGCCGAGCGCACGGGTCAGGGCGG
This sequence comes from Micromonospora endolithica, assembly GCF_003626595.1. Lineage (GTDB taxonomy): Bacteria > Actinomycetota > Actinomycetes > Mycobacteriales > Micromonosporaceae > Micromonospora > Micromonospora endolithica. Next base: position 55,133 of record NZ_RBAK01000016.1, read on the forward strand.
CGTCGGCGGCCTCCAGCCGGGCGGCCAGCACGGCGGCCGGGGTGGTCCGCGTCCAGGCGGCCGGCAGCACCCGGGCGACGAGGTCCGGGTTGAAGTTGAAGAAGCTGGCGGCGACCGGGGCGGGACCGACCGGCCCCAGTGCGGCGGCGCGGGAGGCGAAGTAGCCGGCCGGCTCCGGGATGCCGAGGGCGGCGTACCGCTGGTGCGCCTCGGGCACGAAGTAGATCATCGCGTGCAGCGGCTCGGTCACCCGCCAGGCGTGCCGCGCCGCGGCCGGGTCGAGCGCCGCCGGCTCGGGCCAGTCGGGGACCGTCACGTCCGTCGCGTCCGTCATCCCGCCGCCTCTCGTCGAGCACGTTACCGACCGGTAGCCTCCCATGCCGGGCGGCGGCGTGTCACGCGCCGGCCGGCGGACTGCACCAGCACGGACCGGATCGGGTCGACGGCGAGTCGGTGGATCGGGGTAGCGTCGGGGACCGTGACCGCATCCAGGATCGCCGTCGCCACCGCGGCCGACCGTCCACCGGTTCCGGGTCACCGGCCGGCCCCGCCGGAGCGCGACAGGTGAGCGCCGACGCGGTGGGTCGGGCCGCGGACCTGCTCCGGCGGGCCCGGCGGGTGGTGGTCTTCACCGGGGCGGGGATGTCCGCCGAGAGCGGCGTGCCGACCTTCCGGGACGCGCTGACCGGCCTGTGGCAACGGTACGACGCCCAGACGCTCGCCACCCCGGCGGCCTTCCACGCCGATCCCGACCTGGTGTGGGGCTGGTACGAGTGGCGACGCGCCGCCGTCCGGCGGGCCCGGCCGAACCCCGGGCATCTCGCCGTGGCCACGATCGAGGCCCGGGTCCCGGACTCCGTCGTGATCACCCAGAACGTCGACGACCTGCACGAGCGGGCGGGCTCACCGGCCCCGCTGCACCTGCACGGCAGCCTGTTCGCGCCCCGTTGCGCGTCCTGCGCCCGGTCCGCCCCGGAGCCGGACGGGCCGCCGGAGGAACCGGCGGACGGCCGACGGACGCCACCGCCCAGGTGCGCGGGGTGCGGGGCGGCCGTCCGCCCGGGCGTGGTCTGGTTCGGCGAGGCGTTGCCGGGGCAGGCGTTGGAGGCGGCCGTCGAGGCGGCCGCCTCGTGCGACCTGCTGTTGACCGTGGGCACCTCCGGCCTGGTTTACCCGGCCGCCGAGATTCCGCAGGTGGCGTCCCGGTTCGGTGCCGTGGTGGTCCAGGTCAATCCGCGGGAGACGCCGCTGGACGCGGTGGCCGAGGTGAACCTGCGCGGCCCGGCCGCCCGGCTGCTGCCCGCCCTGGTCGACGCCACCTGGGACGGGACCGGACCGCAGCCGGCGGACTGACCCCGCGCCCGATGCCCGATCGGGGGCCTGCGGGGGACACAATGTCCCGATGGACGTCGAGGCGGTCACGGCCGAGGCCACCCGGCCGCTGCGGTGGCCGGTGCTGGTGCAGCGGTGGGAGGACCTGACCTTCCTGCACTGGGCGGTGGACCCGGACGTGGTGGCGCCGCTGCTGCCGCCGGGAACCCGGCCGGACGTGCTGGCCGGCCGGACCTACGTGGGTCTGATCGCGTTCCGGATGGTCGGGCTCGGCCCGCTGGCCGGACCGGGTCTGCCCTACCTGGGCACGTTCTGCGAGACGAACGTGCGGCTGTACAGCGTGGACACCGCCGGCCGACGGGCGGTGGTGTTCCGGTCCCTGGACGCCGCCCGGCTGCTGCCGGTCCTGGTCGCGCGGGCCAGCCTGCGTCTGCCGTACCTCTGGTCCCGGATGCGCCTGCGCCGCGACGGCGACGTGCTCACCTACACCAGCCGGCGGCGCTGGCCGGGCCCGCGCGGGGTGGTCGGCGACCTGCGGGTACGTCTCGGCGACCCGATCGGCGAGCCGACCGCGTTGGAACACTTCCTGACCGCCCGCTGGGGGCTGCACACCCGGGCGTACGGGCGGACCCTGCACCTGCCCAACGTCCACCCGCGCTGGCCGTTGCACCGCGCGGAGCTGCTCGGCCTCGACGACGAGTTGATCGCCGCGGCCGGCCTGCCCGCGCCGGAGTCCGCGCCGGTGAGCGTGCTCTACTCGCCGGGCGTGCCGGTGCGCTTCGGCCCGCCGACCGTCCTGCGCTGAAGCCGCGCCGACCCGCGCGGATCTCCCGGGGACTGGTGATTTCGCCGATGCGGTGGTGGAACGACCCGCCGAAGACTGGCGTACGTCGATATGTCCCCACCACCAGGGAGTGCCCGACGTGTCATCAGCCACCACCACCCGTACCCGTCCCCTCGCCGGCCGGGTCGCCCGCCTCGCGCTGGCCGCCACACTGTCCGCCACCGCCGCCGTCGCCGCGCCGGCCGCCGCCCAGGCGGCCAGCCCGTACGAGCGGGGCCCGAACCCGACGGTCGCGCTGCTGGAGGCCAGCCGCGGACCGTTCGCCACCTCGTCGCAGAGCGTCTCCTCGTGGAGCGTCACCGGCTTCGGCGGCGGCGTCATCTACTACCCGACCACCACCAGCGAGGGCACCTTCGGTGCGGTCGCCATCTCGCCCGGCTACACCGCCTCGTGGTCCAGCATCAGCTGGCTCGGTCCGCGGCTGGCCTCGCACGGGTTCGTGGTCATCGGCATCGAGACCAACAGCCGGTTCGACCAGCCGGACAGCCGGGGCCGGCAGCTGCTGGCCGCGCTGGACTACCTGACCGAGCGCAGCTCGGTGCGCGGCCGGATCGACGCCAGCCGGCAGGCCGTGGCCGGTCACTCGATGGGTGGCGGCGGCAGCCTGGAGGCGGCGTCGTCCCGACCGTCGTTGCAGGCCGCCGTGCCGCTGGCACCGTGGAACCTGGACAAGAGCTGGTCGGAGCTGCGGGTGCCGACGCTCATCATCGGCGGCGAGTCGGACAGCGTGGCCTCGGTCTCGTCGCACTCGATCCCGTTCTACAACAGCATCCCGGCGTCGGCGGAGAAGGCGTACCTGGAGTTGAACGGGGCGAGCCACTTCTTCCCGCAGACGACGAACACGCCGACCGCCCGGCAGATGGTCGCGTGGCTGAAGCGCTTCGTCGACGACGACACCCGCTACGAGCAGTTCCTCTGCCCGGGTCCGACCGGCTCGGCGATCGAGGAGTACCGCAACACCTGCCCCAGTTCCTGACCGGGGCCGGACGGGGCGGTCGCCGACGGCGACCGCCCCGTCGCCATGCTGCCGTCGAAGTGCAGAAAGCGACCCCCTCGACGGCGGAACGAGCCGAGGAAACCTCGAAGTATTGACGCGGTAACCGAGAAATGTACACTGCGAGTGTAAATAACACCCGCCACGAGCGAGGGATGGGTGATGGACGACGGTCTCGCGTTGCACCAGGTCGGAGTGCGTTTCGGAGGTCTCACCGCCCTCGACGACGTCTCCCTGCGGGTGCCTCCCGGCCGCGTCGTCGGGGTGATCGGCCCCAACGGCGCCGGCAAGACCACGCTGTTCAACGTGATCTGCGGGTTCGTCCGCCCGCAGACCGGCTCGCTCACCCTGGACGGCCGCGAGCTGCGCCCGCGCCCGCACCGGCTCACCCGGCTCGGCATCGCCCGCACGTTGCAGGGGACCGGGCTGTTCGCCGGGCTCACCGTCCTGGAGAACGTGATGGCCGGCGCCACACACACCGCGCGCGCCGGCTTCCTCCCGGCGCTGCTCGGGCTGCCCGGCAGCGACCGGGACGAGGCGCGGCTACGCCGACACGCCCTCGACGTGCTCGACGGCCTGGGCATCGCCGGGCACGCCGCCGCCGCGCCGGGCACGCTTCCGTTCGCCGTACGCCAGCGGGTCGCCCTGGCCCGCGCGCTGGCCGCGCGGCCCCGGCTGCTCCTGCTCGACGAGCCGGCCGGCGGTCTCGGCGCGGAGGACATCACCGCCCTGGCCGAGCTGATCCGGCAGTTGCCCCGCCGCGCCGTCGACCCCTGCGCGGTGCTGCTGGTCGAGCACCACATGGACCTGGTGATGGACGTGTGCGACGAGCTGGTCGTGCTCGACTTCGGCAAGGTGATCGCCGCCGGCACCCCGGACCAGGTACGCGACGACCCCGCCGTCACCGACGCCTACCTCGGCGCGGCCGTCGAGGAGTCCCGGTGAGCGCGGGCGACGACGGGCTGCTGGTCGTCCGCGACCTGGTGGCCGGCTACGGTGCCGCGCCGGTGCTGCACGCGGTCGACCTCACCGTCCCGGCCGGCACCATCGCCGCCGTGGTCGGCGCCAACGGCGCCGGCAAGACGACCCTGCTGCGCACCCTGTCCGGCATGCTGCGCCCGTCCGCCGGCCGGATCCTGCTCGACGGCGAGGACCTGGGCGGCACGCCGGTGGAGCAGCTGGTGCGCCGCGGCATGGCCCATGTGCCCGAGGGGCGTGGCGTGATCGGCGAGCTGACCGTGGACGAGAACCTGCGCCTGGGTGGCCTGTGGCGGCGCGACCGCGCCGACGCCGGCCGGGCCCTGGACGAGGTCTACCAGCTCTTCGAGCCGCTGGCCCGACGCCGCCGGCACCACGGCCACCAGCTCTCCGGCGGCGAGCGGCAGATGCTCGCGCTCGGCCGGGCGTTGATCGGCCGGCCCCGCCTGCTACTGCTCGACGAGCCCTCGCTCGGCCTCGCGCCCCGGGTGGTCGCCCGGACCATGGCCCTGCTGCGGCAGTTGCGCGACGACACCGGACTGACCGTGCTGCTGGTCGAACAGAACGTCCGCAGCGCGCTCGGGATCGCCGACCAGGGCGTCGTGATGTCCCTCGGCCGGGTGGTCACCACCCGACCGGCCGCCGAGTTGCGTGACGACGCCGACCTGCGCCACGCCTACCTCGGTTTCTGACCCACCCCCCGGAGGAGAACTTGGACCGCTTCGTCTTCCTCACCCTGGACGGCCTGTCCCGGGGAGCGGTCTACGCCGCGTTCGCACTGGCCCTGGTGCTGATCTGGCGGGCCGCCCGGGTCGTCAACTTCGCCCAGGGGGCGATGGCGGTCGCCGCGGCGTACGTCGCCTACAGCGTCTCGGCGGCGACCGGCTCGTACTGGCTGGGCTTCCTGGCCGCGCTCGCCGCCGGCCTGCTGCTGGGCGCGGTCGTGGACCGGGTGGTGATGCGCCACGTCGACCACGCCTCGCCGCTCAACCCGGTGATCGTCGCGCTCGGGCTGGTGCTGCTGATCCAGGCCGTCCTCGGCATGGTGTACGGCAGCGAGTTCCGGCCCGCCCCGGCGCCCTTCTCGCGCAGCGCGCTGACCGTGGGTGGACTCGCCCTGCTGTCCCCGTACGACCTGTTCGTCTTCGCCACCGTCGGGGTGGTGGTGGGGGCGCTCGCCTGGGTCTTCGCCCGCACCGCGGTCGGTCTGCGGATGCGCGCCGCCGCGTTCGCCCCCGAGGTGTCCCGGCTGCTCGGGGTGAACGTGGGCGGCATGCTGACCCTCGGCTGGGCGCTCGCCTCCTCGGTCGGCGCCCTCGCCGCGATGCTGGTGATCCCCACCGAGCTGGGTCTGCACCCGCACGCGATGGACCTGGTGTTCGTCTCGGCGTTCACCGCGGCCGTCGTCGGCGGGTTGGACAGTCCACCGGGCGCGGTGGTCGGCGGGCTGGTGGTCGGCCTGCTGCTGTCCTACGTCAGCGGCTACGCCGGCAGCGACCTCACCCCGCTGGCGGTGCTGGTCCTGCTGCTGGCGGTGCTGCTGGTCCGTCCCGGCGGCCTGTTCGCCACGGTCGCCGCGAGGCGGGTGTGAGCGCCACCCGGGCGGTCGTGCCGCCCCGCGCCCGGAGCACCGCGGAGTCCCCGCGTCGCGCGCCGACGCCGCGCGGCGGCACCCTGCTGCGGCACCTCGCCGTGGTACTGGTCGCCGGTCTGCTGCTGCTCGGGCTGAGCTACGCCGTCGAGCCGTTCCGCAACTTCCAGCTCGCCACCGTGGCGGCGTACCTGTGCGCGACCGCCGGGCTGACCGTGCTCACCGGCCTCAACGGCCAGCTCTCACTGGGGCACGGGGCGTTGATGGCCACCGGCGCCTACACGCTCGCCCTGACCCAGAACGCCTTCGCCGACGCCGGGCTCACCGGTGGCTGGCTGCTGCCGGTCTCGCTGGCCGGGGCGCTGCTGGTCACCCTCGCCGTCGGCGCGGTGGTCGGGGTGGCCGCGGCGCGGCTGCGCGGGCCGTACCTGGCCGGCGTGACCCTGGCGGTGGCCGTCGTGGTGCCGGCGCTGGCGGTCACCTTCGACGGCGTCCTCAACGGCGAGCAGGGGCTGTCGGTGCCGGTGGAGCCGCCGCCGCTCGCGCTCGGGGCGTACTTCCCGTACGAGCGGTGGCAGCTCTGGATCGCCGCTGGGACCACCCTGCTGGTCCTGCTGCTGCTGGCCAACCTGGTCCGCAGCCGGTACGGGCGCACGTTCCGGGCGGTCCGCGACGACGAGGTGGCCGCCCGGCTGGCCGGCATCCACGTCGCGCGTACCCAGGTCCTGGCCTTCGTGGTCAGCGCCGGCACCGCCGGGCTCGGCGGCGCCCTGCTCGCGGTGCTCGCGCAGAGCGTGTCGCCCGGCGCGTTCTCGCTGACCCTGTCGCTGTTCCTGCTGATGGCCGTGGTGATCGGCGGCCTGGGCCGGCTCGCCGGCGCCGTCTGGGGCGCGGTGCTGCTGGTCGCGCTGCCCGACCTCAGCCACGCGCTCACCGAGCTGCTGGCCCTGTCGCCGGCGGCGGCGCAGCGGCTGGAGGGCAACCTCCCGCTGGCGATCTTCGGGATCACCCTCGTCGTCGTCATGATCGCCGCGCCCGGTGGGGTGCAGGGCCTGCTCACCCGGCTCGGCCGCGCCCTGCTCGCCCGCCGGTCCCGTCGGCGGTCCTGACCCTCCGGTCCGGCTCCGGCCGGGCGCTCCACCCCACCACACACACTCGACGAAAGGCCGGTGTTCCATGCACCGTACGGCACGAGGCGGTCTCGCGATCGCCACCACCATCGCCCTGCTCCTGAGCGCCGCCGGCTGCGGTGACGACGGCGGTTCCGGCACCGGGGGCGGATCGGTTCCGGGCGTCACCGACACCGAGATCGTCGTCGGCACCCACATGCCGCTGACCGGTCCGGCCTCCGCGGGCTACTCGAAGATCGCCCCGGCCACGAAGGCGTACTTCGACCACGTCAACGCCAACGGCGGCGTGCACGGTCGCAAGATCACCTACAAGGTGATGGACGACGGGTACAACCCGGCGAACACCCAGCAGGTCGTGCGTCAGCTCGTCCTTCAGGACAAGGTGTTCGCGATCCTCAACGGCCTCGGCACGCCGACGCACTCGGGCGTGCTGGACTTCCTCAAGAGCAACCGGGTGCCCGACCTGTTCGTGGCCTCGGGCAGCCGCAGTTGGGACCAGCCCGACAAGTATCCGTCCACGTTCGGCTTCAACCCGGACTACACGGTGGAGGGCAAGATCCTGGCCAACCACGTGAAGACCGCGCTGCCCGGCCAGAAGGTCTGCTTCCTCGGCCAGGACGACGACTTCGGCCGGGACAGCCTGGCCGGCGTGGAGAAGGTGCTGGGCGCCGGCGGGGTGGCGGTCAAGCAGACGTACGTCACCAGCAACACCAACGTGGCGCCGCAGATCGGCGCGTTCAAGGCGGCCGGCTGCCAGGTGGTCGTGCTGGCCACGGTGCCCGGCTTCACCGCCCTGTCCATCGGCACCGCGGCCCGGCTCGGGTTCAAGCCGCAGTGGGTGGTGTCCAACGTCGGCGCCGACCACCCGACGCTGGCCAAGCAGCTCGGCGAGGCGGCACCGCTGCTGGAGGGCATGATCGGCGCCAACTACCTGCCGATGCAGAACGCCACCACCGACCCCTGGATCCAGCTCTTTACGAAGATCAACAAGGAGTTCAACGGGGACGCGCCGTTCGACGGCAACACCGTCTACGGCATGGCCGTCGGTTACCTCTTCGTGCAGGTGCTCCTCGCCGCCGGCAAGGACCTCACCCGCGAGTCGGTGGTGGAGGCGGTCCGCAAGGGTGGCTACCAGGGGCCCGGCCTCGCGCCGCTGCGGTTCTCCGCGACCGACCACTCCGGCTACGGCGGGCAGCGCCTGAACCGGGTCAGCGGGGGAGTGCAGAGCTACTTCGGACCGACGTACGAGACCGACGAGGGCGACGGCGCGGTACGCGAGTTCACCGCACAGCCGGCCCCGCCGCCGGCCAACGGCGTACCGACCGCGCCCTGACCCACCACAACGGGCCGGCCCGGTCGCGGCACGTCGCCGTCGACCGGGCCGGCCGGTCCGTGCCGGTCCTGGTCAGCTCAGTCGCTCGATCACCATGGCCATGCCCTGGCCACCGCCGACGCACATGGTGGCCAGCCCGATCTGCCGGTCGTGCCAGCGCAGTGAGTTGATCAGGGTGGTGGTGATCCGGGCGCCGGTCATGCCGAACGGGTGGCCGACCGCGATCGCGCCACCGTTGACGTTCAGCCGGTCCCAGTCCACGCCGAGTTCCTCGGCGCTCGGCACCACCTGCGCGGCGAACGCCTCGTTGATCTCGACCAGGTCGACGTCGCCGACGGACATGCCGGCGTGCCGCAGGGCCCGCCGGGACGCCTCCACCGGGCCGAGGCCCATGATCTCCGGGGAGAGGGCACTCAGGCCGGTGGAGACGATCCGCGCCAGCGGCGTGACCCCCAGCTCCCGCGCCCGCTCGTCGGACATCACCACCAGGGCGGCGGCGCCGTCGTTGAGCGGGCAGCAGTTGCCGGCGGTCACCGTGCCGTCCGGCCGGAACACCGGGTCGAGGGCGGCGACCGCGTCCAGGGTGACGCCGGCCCGGGGACCGTCGTCGGCGGTGACCGTGGTGCCGTCGGGCACCGTGACCGGGGTGATCTCGCGGGCCCAGAACCCGTCGGCGATCGCCCGCTGCGCGAGCTGCTGGGAGCGTACGGCGAACTCGTCCTGCCGGCGCCGGGTAACCCCGCGCAGCTGCGCCACGTTCTCGGCGGTCTGTCCCATGGCGAGGTACACGTCCGGCAGGTCACCGTCCTTGCGCGGGTCGTGCCAGTCCGGCGCGCCGCCACCGGCGCGGCTCTCGGTGCGCTCCCGGGCGGTGTCGAACGCGGCGTTGGTGCTGCCCGGGTGCCCGTCGCTGCGACCGCCGCCGTAGCGGGAGACGCACTCCACGCCGGCGGAGACGAACACCCGGCCCTCGCCGGCCCGGATCGCGTGCAGCGCCATCCGGGTGGTCTGCAACGACGAGGAGCAGTAGCGGTTGACGGTGGTGCCGGGCAGGTGGTCGAGGCCGAGCAGGACCGCCACCACGCGGGCCAGGTTGTGCCCCTGCTCGCCGGCCGGTTGCCCGCAGCCCAGCATCAGGTCCTCGATCTCCTCCGGGGCCAGCTCGGGGACCTGGTCGAGGGCGGCGCGGACGATCGTGGCGGCCAGGTCGTCGGCGCGTACCTCGCGCAGGGAGCCCTTGTTGGCGCGGCCGATCGGGGAGCGGGCGGCGGCGACGATGACGGCGTCGGGCATGTCAGGTCCTCTCCGGACGGGGAATCTATTTGCATCGACAGTGCGGTCACCTTCGCGCCGTGTCAACGCGATGTGGCGCGGTCCTCGCGGTCGTTGACCCGCGGCGACCGGCCCCCTACTATCTGCACTGTGCATGCAGATTCTGGCCGGCTCGCCGGTCGCGTCGCTCTCGTCACCGGCGCCAGCCGCGGCATCGGCCTGGCCATCGCGCGGCGGCTGGTCGCCGACGGCGCGCGGGTCGGCCTGACCGCCCGGCGACCCGAGACGCTCGACGAGGCGGTCGCCGCGCTGGGCGGGCCGGAGCACGCCGTCGCGGTGCCCGGCCGGGCCGACGACGCCGCGCACCGGGCGGACGCGGTGCGCCGGGTCACCGCCGCCTTCGGGCCGGTGGACGTCCTGGTCAACAACGCCGGCATCAACCCGGCGTACGGGCCGCTGGCCACCCTGGACCTGGCCGCGGCGCGCAAGATCCTCGACGTCAACCTGGTGGGTGCGCTCGGCTGGGTGCAGGAGGTCTGCGCCGCCGGCATGACCGAGCGCGGCGGCTGCGTGGTCAACGTCTCCTCGGTCGCCGGTCTCGCCCCGCCGCCGGGCATCGCCTTCTACGGGGTCAGCAAGGCCGCCCTCAACCACCTGACCGCGTGCCTGGCCGTCGAACTCGGCCCCACGGTCCGGGTCAACGCGGTCGCCCCCGGGGTGGTGAAGACCCGCTTCGCCGCCGCGCTCTACGAGGGCCGGGAGGAGCAGGTGGCGGCGGCCTACCCGCTCGGGCGGCTCGGCGTGCCGCCGGACGTGGCGTCCGCGGTCGCCTTCCTCGCCGGCCCCGACGCGGCCTGGATCACCGGGCAGACCCTGGTGTGTGACGGCGGCGCCACGCTGGCCGGCCGGGCCACCGGATGACCGCCGACGCCTCCCGCCATCGCCGCCGGCCGGGCCGTGCCGGCGCGCGTCTAGACTCGGCCCTGCCGCCGGAGGGTCCATGGCGGGGGTGAGGGGGCGAGGGCGGATGAACCGGACCGAGGTGCCGGAACGGGTCGACGGGCGGACCGCCCGCGCCGAGCGCACCCGGGCGGCGATCGTCGAGGCGCACCTGACCCTGATCTCCGAGGGTGATCTCCGGCCGACCGGCGAGCGGATCGCCGAGCGGGCCGGCGTCTCGCTGCGCACGCTCTGGACCAACTTCAAGGACATGGAGACGCTCTTCGAGGCCAGTGGCGTCGAGGTGCTCCGCCAGCAGGACGCCGCCCACCGGCCGATCTCGCCCGCGCTGCCGCTGGCCCGACGGGTCGACGCGTACTGCCGGCAGCGGGCCCGGCTGCTCCAGCTGATCGCGCCCTCGGCGCGGGCCGCCCAGATGCGCGAGCCGGTCTCCGAGCAACTGCGGCGCAACCGGCTCAAGCACATCGCGCGGGTCCGCGACGAGGTCGAGGTGCTGTTCGCCGCCGAGTTGGAGCGGGCCGGCGCGGGCCGGCGGCAACTGCTCGACGCGATCGTGTCGGTGAGCACCTGGCAGACCTGGTCGATGCTGCGCGACGGCCTGGGGCTGGGCGTCGACCCGGCGCGGGCGGTGATGGCCCGTACGGTGGGCGCGTTGCTGGCCGAGGTCGCCGAGCGCTGAGCATCTCCTCTTTCCAACTGGTTACCGATAGGTGACACTAAATGCATGGTTACTGCATCAAGAGTGCAATTAACCGTGCTGCGCGGTCGGGACGACGAGTGCCAGGCGATCCGTCGGCTGCTCGACGGGCTGGCCGACGGCGGGAGCGCCCTGGTGGTGCACGGTGAGCCGGGATCCGGCCGCAGCGCCCTGGTCGCGTACGCCCACCGGCTCGCCGCCGGTCACACGGTCCTCGCCGGCACCGGGCTGACCGAGGAGGCCGCCCTGCCGTACGCGGGGCTGCAGCGACTCCTGGATCCGGTGCTCGACCGGGTCGCCGCGCTGCCCGGCACCCCGGCGCGGGTGCTGCGCCGGGCCCTGACCGGCGGCGGCTGTCCGCCCGAGCGCCGGCTGGCGCTCAACCTCGCGGTGCTCAGGCTGCTCGCCGCCGTGGCCCGGGACCGGCCGCTGCTGTGCACGATGGACGACGTCGACCGGGGCGACCGGTCGACCGCCGAGACGCTGGCGTTCGTCGCCCGTCGGCTGGGCACGCTGCCGGTGGCCGTTCTGCTCACCGCGTCGACCACGCCGCCCGGCGGGCTGCCGGGCCACCGCCTGCGCCCTCTGGACGAGCCGGACAGCGTCGCCCTGCTGGCCGACCGGCTGCCCGAGGCGCCGGTGCCGGCGGTGGCCGCCGCGCTGGCCGCCGCCGCCGGCGGCAACCCGCAGGCGCTGGTCGACCTCGCCGGGGTGCTCACCGCCGAGCAGTGCCGGGGGGAGGAGCCGCCTCCCGCCGCGCCGCCGGCCGACGGCGCGCTGGCCCGCGCGTACCGGCGGCGGCTGGACGACCTGCCCGCCGAGACCCGGCGGGTGCTGCTGCTCGCCGCCCTCGCCGACGACGACGAGCCGGACACGCTGGTCCGGGCCGCCCGCGCCGCCGGCACGGCGGTGGCCGCCCTCGCGCCGGCCGAGGAGGCCGGGCTGGTCCTCCTCGAGGCGCACCGGATCACCTTTCCGCAGCCGGTGGTCCGCACGGTGGTCGCCGCCCTCGCGCCGCTGGCCGAGCGCCGCGCGGCGCACCTGCTGCTGGCCGGCGTCCTGGATGGGCCGGCCGACCGGCTGCGCCGGGCGACGCACCGCAGCGCCGAGGCGGCCGGACCGGACCCGGAGCTGGCCGCCGAACTGGAGCAGGCGGCGGTCGTCGGGGACGGGAACTGGACCCGCGCCTCGGTCGCGCTCCAGCGGGCGGCCGACCTCACCGCGGACCCGGCCCGGGCCGCCGAGCGCCGGCTGACCGCCGCCCGGTACGCCTGGCACGGCGGCGCGGCGGCGCGCACCCGGCTGCTGCTGGCCGGTCTGCGGGCCGTACCCGTCCCGGCGTCGGTCGCCGCGCGGGCCGCGTTGCTGCGCGGTGAGGTCGCGCTGCGGTGCGGACCCGTCTCGGCGGCCCTGCCGGAGCTGCTGGCCGCGGCGGACGGCCTCGCCGGCACTGACCGGGCGCTGGCCCTGGCCGCCCTGGCCCGGGCCGGTGAGGCGGTCAGCTTCTCCGGTGAGCAGTACCGGTACACCGACATCGCCCGTCGCGCCGCGCAGCTGTCCCGCCCCGGCGACCCGCCGGACACCGAGCTGATCGGCCACTACCTGGCCGGGGTGGCCGCCACCCTGCGCGGCGACCACGAGCAGGCCGGGCCCGCGTTGCGCCGGGCCGTCGTGCTCGGTGGCCAGTTGACCGGGCCGGCGCTGACCCCCGCGGCGCTGACCTGGGCGGCGGCGGCCGGGCTGCTGGTCGCCGTCGAGGGCGCGGCGCACCGGCTCGCCGACCGGGCGGTCGACCTCGCCCGGGCCCGGGGTGAGCTGTCCGCGCTGCCGCGCGCCCTCGAACTACGGGCCACCGCCGAGTACTGGCTGGGCCGGCACGAGGCGGCGACGGAGAGTTCGCGGGAGGGGCTGCGGGTGGCGCGGGCCACCGGTCAGGCCGACTCGGCCGGCGTACACCTGGGGATGCTCGCGGTGCTGGCCGCCGTCCGCGCGGACCGTGCCACGTGCCTGCGCCGGCTGCGCGAGACCGGTGAGTCGCCGGCACCGCACAGCCGGCCCCGGGCGCTGGCCCAGTGGGCGCTCGCCGTGCTCGACCTCACCGACGGTCGGCACGAGGCGGCCGCCGCGCGGCTGGCCGCGCTGGCCCGGCCCGGCACCGGCCGGGGTCAGATCCTGGTCCAGGTGATGGCCACCCCGTACCTGGTGGAGGCCGCCGCCCACCTGCCGCACCGGCCGGCCGCGACCGCCGCGCTGGCCGTCTTCGACCGCTGGGCCAGCAGCACCGCGAGCCCGTCGCGGCGCGCCCTGTCGGCGCGCTGTCACGCCCTGCTGGCCCGGCGCGGCAGCGCGGAGGCGCAGGAGCGGTTCCGGGCCGCGCTGCGGCTGCACCCGCTGGACGCGGGCACCTTCGAGCGGGCCCGGACCGCCCTGCTCTACGGCCGTGAGCTGCGCCGGGCCCGCCGCCCCCGGGACGCCCGGGAGCACCTGCACGACGCCTGGGAGGCGTTCACCCTGCTGGGCGCCACCGTCTGGGCCGAGCAGGCCACGGTGGAGCTGCGGGCGGCCGGCGAGTCGGTCGGCGCGGTCGACCCGGCCGCGGTGCGGCTGCTGACCGGGCAGCAACTGCGGATCGCGCAACTGGTCGCCGAGGGGGCCACCAACCGGGAGGTCGCCGCCCGGATGTTCCTGTCCACCCGGACGGTCGACCACCACCTGCGCAACATCTTCCACCGGCTGGGCATCCGGTCCCGCACCGAACTGGCCCGCGCCCTGGCCTGACCGGCCGCCGTGGGGCGGGTTCCTCAGGGCACCACGACGGTGCGGGCGCCCTCGCCCCGGGCCATCCGGTCGAACGCCGCGGCCGCACCGTCCAGGGTGGTCCGGTCGGTGATCAGCGGCGTGAGGTCGAGGCTGCCGTCCAGCACCGCCCGGGCCAGTTCAGGCAGGTCCCGGTCCGGATCCGACGAGCCGTACACCGACGAGCGCAGCGTCCGCGCCGAGTGGAAGATCTCCAGCGCGCCGAGCTGTACCACGTCGTCCTTCGCGCCCATGCCCACCACGGTCACCTGGCCGCCGCGCCGGGCGGCCCGCCAGGCGGTACGGATGGTGGCCCCCCGGCCGACGCACTCGAACGCGTGGTCCACGCCCCGGCCCTCGGTCCGCTCCCGCACCGCGCGGCTGAGCGTGTCGTCGGCGACCAGGAACTCGGTGGCGCCCACCGCGCGGGCCAGCTCCGCCTTGGCCGGGGAGACGTCGACCGCCAGCACCGGGTCCGCGCCGGCCGCGCGGGCGGCCCCGACCACCGACAGCCCCACCCCGCCCAGGCCGATCACCGCCACCGACTGGCCGGGCGTGACCGCGGCGGTACGCCGGACCGCCCCGACCCCGGTCAGTACGGCGCAGCCGAGCAGCGCCGCCGCCTCGAACGGCAGGGCCTCGGGAACCGGGATCACCGCCTGCTCGCCGACCACCACCTGCTCGGCGAGGGCGCCGAGACCGAGTGTCACGTGCAGCGCCTCGCCGGACGCGGTCCGGCCCCGGGCGACCGTGGGCGCGCCAAGGTGCGCGCAGAGCCACGGCTCGCCGTTGTCGCAGAACCAGCAGGCGCGGCACGGCGGCGCCCAGTTCAGCACCACGTGCGCGCCGACGGCCACCCGGGTCACGTCGGCGCCGACCTCGACCACCACCCCGGCCGCCTCGTGGCCGAGCGCGAGCGGATACCGGGCGGCGATGGTGCCGTTGACCATCGACAGGTCGGAGTGGCAGACCCCGGCCGCGCGGATGTCCACCCGTACCTCGCCGGGGCCCGGGGCGGGCAGCTCGATCCCGGTCACCTCCAGTGGCGCGCCGACCCCGCGCGCGAGCAGCGCCCTCATCGCTGGATGGCCTTGGTCTGGAGGAACTCGTCCAGCCCGTACCGGCCCAGTTCCCGACCGATACCGGACTGCTTGTAGCCGCCGAACGGGGCGAGCGGGTTGAACGGCGCGCCGTTGACGTCCACCGCGCCGGTCCGCATCCGCCGGGCCACCCGCAGGGCCCGGTCCTCGTCGGCCGACCAGACCGCGCCGGCCAACCCGTACCGGGAGTTGTTGGCCACCGCGACGGCGTGGTCGTCGTCGTCGACCGGGATGACCGCGAGCACCGGGCCGAAGACCTCCTCCTGGGCCAGGGCGCTGTCCGGGTCGACGTCGGCGATCACGGTGGGCGCGACGAACCAGCCCCGGTCGGGCACCGGCGCGTCCGGTCCACCGGCGACCAGCCGGCCGCCGTCGGCCAGCCCCCGGGCGACGTGCCCGCGTACCCGCTCCCGCTGGGCCGCCGAAACCAGCGGGCCCAGCCGGGTGTCCGGCGCGAACGGGTCGCCGAGCCGGTACGCCTGGGCGGCCTTTGCGGCCAGCGTCAGCGCCTCGTCGTACCGGGAGCGGTGCACCAGCATCCGGGTCCAGGCGGTGCAGGTCTGGCCGGAGTTGAGGAAGGCGTTGCCGACGCCGACCTTGACCGCGGTGACCACGTCGGCGTCGTCCAGGATCACGTTGGCCGACTTGCCGCCGAGTTCCAGCGCGACCCGGGCGATCCGGTCCGCCGCCAGGTGCGCGATCCGGGCGCCGGTCGCGGTGGAGCCGGTGAACGACACCAGGTCGACGTCCGGGTGCGCGGCGATGGCCTCGCCGACCACCGGGCCGGTGCCGGTGACCAGGTTGACCACGCCCGGTGGCAGGCCCGCCTCGTGGATCGCGTCGAACAGCAGGTACGACACCAGCGGCGTCAGCTCGCTCGGCTTGAGCACCACCGTGCAGCCGGCGGCCAGGGCGGGGGCGAGCTTCGCCATCACCTGGTGCAGCGGGTAGTTCCACGGGGTGATCGCGCCGACCACGCCGACCGGTTCCCGGACCACCAGCGAGTTGCCGACCGTCTCCTGCGCCGGCGGTCGGGCGGCCAGGTCCACGTAGCCGCGCAGCACGGTCAACGGCAGGCCGGTCTGCACCCGGGCGGCCAGCTTCAGCGGGGTGCCCAGTTCCCGGGCCACCGTCCGGGCGATGTCGTCGGCCCGGGCGGTGAGCGCGGCGTGCAGCCGGTCAAGGTGGGCGGCGCGCTCGGCCGGCGCGGTCGCGGCCCAGCCGTCGAAGGCGGCGCGGGCGGCGGCCACGGCGCGGTCGACGTCAGCGGCGGTGCCCGCCGGTACGGTCGCCACGACCTCCTCGGTGGCCGGATTGTGCACCGGCAGTGTCGCGTCGGCGCAGGCGTCGACCCACCGGCCGTCGAGGTAGAAGTCGGTCCGTGCGAGATCCATCGCGCCCCTCACCCAGGTTGCCCGAAACTAGCAGTGCAAGTTTGGACCCTAGTACGCGTCGGCGACCGGCGGGAGGGGCGGCAGCGGGCCGACGTGCCGCTCGTAGGTGCGGGACAGCCCGTCGATGAGCGCGTCCAGACCGAGCGCGAAGGCGCCCTCGTCCACCCGTTGCTGGTGCTCGGCGAGGCGGTGGGCCTGGGTGAGGTGCGGATACTGCTCGGCGTAGAGGCCCGGGTCCTCGACGAAGCCCCGGGCGAACGAACCCAGCGCCGACCCGGCCACGAAGTAGCGCATCAGCGCGCCGATGTGGGTGGCCCGGGCCGGCGGCCAACCCGCCTCGACCAGACCGCCGTAGACCGCGTCGGCCATGGCCAGCGCCGCCGGCCGCCGCCCGGGACCGCGGGCCAGGTACGGCACGATGTGCGGGTGTGCGGCCAGCGCGGCCCGGTAGGAGTGCCCCCACCGGCGCAGCGCCTCCCGCCAGTCGACGTGGCCGAAGAACGACACGTCCACCTGTCCGGTGATGCTGTCCGCGACCGCGTCGAGGATCTCGTCCTTGGTGGCGAAGTGGTTGTACAGCGACGGTCCGCGCACGCCGAGGTCGGCGGCGAGCCGCCGGGTGGAGAACCCCTCCAACCCGTCGGCGTCGATGATCGCGGCGGCGGCCTCGACGATCCGTTGCCGGCTGAGCAGCGCCTGCCGAGGTCGGGGCATGTGCTCCTCCGTCCGGTGTCGCGGGTCGCGGTGTCCCGGGTCGGGCCGTCGCGGGTCGTGCTTTCCCTGGTCGGGGAGAAACTCTGCCACAGGAGGCCTGGACGGAATTTAACTTGCACCGCTAGTTTATGGGCCATGGACCTGCATCTGTCCGCCGAGCAGGCGGCGGTCCGCCGGCTCGCCGCCGAGTTCGTCGACCGCGAGGTCGTCCCGCACGCGGCGACCTGGGACCGGCGGGAGTCGGTCGACCCCGCCGTCGTCGGGAAGCTCGCCGACCTCGGCTTCCTGGGCCTGACCATTCCCGAGGCCGACGGCGGCTCCGGCGGCGACCACCTCACGTACTGCCTGGTGCTGGAGGAACTCGGCCGGGGTGACTCCGCCGTCCGGGGCATCGTCTCGGTCTCCCTCGGCCTGGTCGCGAAGTCTCTCGCCGCGTACGGCTCGGCCGACCAGCGGGCCCGTTGGCTACCCCGGCTGTGTGCCGGCACCGCGCTGGGCTGCTTCGCGCTCACCGAGCCGGACAGCGGCTCCGACGCCGCCGCGCTGACCACCCGCGCGGTCCGCGACGGCGACGACTTCCTGCTCACCGGCACCAAGACGTTCATCACCAACGGCACCACCGCCGACGTCGCCCTGGTCTTCGCCCGCACCGGCGGACCGGGGCACCGGGGCATCAGCGCGTTCCTGGTGCCCACCGACAGCCCGGGGCTGACCCGCCGGGAGATCCACGGCAAGCTCGGCCTGCGCGGGCAGGCCACCGGTGAACTGCGCTTCGACCAGGTCCGGGTACCGGCCTCGGCGCTGGTCGGCGAACCCGGCGGCGGCTTCCGGCTGGCCCTGGCCACGCTGGCCAAGGGCCGGATGTCGGTCGCCGCCGGCTGCGTCGGCATCGCCCAGGGCTGCCTGGACGCGGCCGTCGGCTACGCCGGCCAGCGCACCCAGTTCGGCAAGCCGATCGCCGGCCACCAGCTCGTGCAGCAACTGCTCGCCGCCATCGCGGTGGACACCGCCGCCGCGCGGCTGCTGGTCTGGCAGGTGGCCGACCTGATCGACCGGGGCGAGCCGTTCGCCACCGAGGCGTCGATGGCCAAGCTCTTCGCCAGCGAGGCCGCCGTCCGCGCGGCCAACAACGCGGTCCAGGTCTTCGGCGGGTACGGCTACATCGACGAGTACCCGGTCGGCAAGTACCTGCGCGACGCCCGCGTCGCCACCCTCTACGAGGGCACCAGCCAGATCCAGCAACTCCTGATCGGACGCGCGCTCACCGGCGTCAACGCCTTCTGACCGCAAGGAGCACACCGTGACCAGATTCGCCGACCGGGTCGCCGTCGTCACCGGAGCGGGGCAGGGCATCGGCGCGGCCACCGCCCACCGGCTCGCCGACGAGGGGGCGGCGGTGGCGGTGGTCGACCTGGACGCCGCCCGCGCCGAGACCGTCGCCGGGAAGATCGCCGCCGCCGGGGGCCGGGCGGTCGGCATCGGCTGTGACGTCACCGACCCGGACGCCGTCACCGCGATGACCGAACGGGTGGCCCAGACGTACGGCGGGCTGCACGTGCTGGTCAACAACGCCGGCATCACCCGCGACGACCTGCTGTTCAAGATGTCCCTGCCGGCCTGGGAGTCGGTGCTGACCACCAACCTAACCAGCATGTTTCTCTGCTGCCAGGCGGCCCAGGGGCACATGGTGGCCGCCCGCTACGGGCGGATCGTCAACCTCGGCAGCCGCTCCGCGCTGGGTAACCGGGGCCAGGCCAACTACGCCGCGGCGAAGGCCGGGGTGCAGGGCCTCACCGCGACGCTCGCCGTCGAGCTGGGGCCGTTCAACGTGACGGTCAACGCGGTCGCCCCCGGGTACGTGGCCACCGCGATGACCGCCGCCACCGCGCAGCGGGTGGGCAGCACCCCGGAGGACCACCAGCGGATGGTCGCCGAGCACACCCCGCTGCGCCGGGTCGCCCAACCGACCGAGATCGCCTCGGTGATCGCCTTCCTGGCCAGCGACGACGCCTCGTACGTCAGCGGCCAGACCCTGTACGTCAACGGCGGCGCGCGCTGACCGGCACACCACCCGAACACCCGGAGGGGACACCATGGACTTCGCTCTGTCCGACGAGCAGCGGGCCATCCGCGACACCGCCCGCGACTTCATCACCCGGGAGGTGGTGCCGCTGGAGCAGGAGCTGCTGCGGCGGGAACGGGCGCACCGGCCCGGCCTGGAGCGCGCCGAGCTGCGCGAGTTGCAACTCAAGGCGCGCAAGTTCGGCTTCTGGGGCCTGGCCACCCCGGTGGAGTACGGCGGGATGGACCTGCCGGCGGTAACCCAGTCGCTGCTCTGGACCGAGCTGGGCCGCTCGTACGTGCCGTTCCGGTTCGGCGGCGAGGCGGACAACATCCTGTTCCACGCCAACGAGGAGCAGAAGCGCGAGTTCCTGGTGCCCACCATCGAGGGCGAACGGCTGAGCTGCTTCGCGATCACCGAGCCGGGCGCCGGCTCCGACGCGGCGAACATCAGGCTCAGCGCCCGCCGTGACGGCGGCGACTGGGTGCTCAACGGCGAGAAGACCTTCATCACCGGCGGCCACGACGCCGACTTCGCCATCGTCATCGCGGTCACCGACCCGGAGCGGGGCGCCCGCCGGGGCGGCGCGACCGCGTTCCTGGTGGACCGGACGATGGGCTGGCGGTCGGAGTTCATCCAGACGATGGGCGAGGGCGGCCCGGCCGCGCTCGTCTTCGACGACGTCCGGGTGCCCGAGCGCAACATCCTCGGCGAGATCGGCCAGGGCTTCACCCTGGGCATGGAGTGGATCGGCAAGGGCCGCTACACCATCCCCTCGCACGCCGTCGGCATCGCCGAACGGGCGCTGGGCATGGCGATCGACCAGGCGAACACCCGGGAGACGTTCGGCCGGCCGATCGGCGAGAACCAGGCGATCCAGTGGATGATCGCCGACTCGGAGACCGAGCTGGAGGCGGCCCGCTGGCTGGTCCTGCGCGCCGCCTGGACGGTGGACCAGGGCAGCGACCCCCGACACGCGTCGTCGATGTGCAAGCTCTACGCCGCCGGCATGGTCAACCGGGTGGTCGACCGGGTGCTCCAGATCCACGGCGGCATGGGTTACACCCGGGAGCTGCCCATCGAACGCTGGTACCGGCAGGTCCGGCTCTACCGGATCTTCGAGGGCACCGACGAGATGCAGCGGCTGATCCTCTCCCGCGACCTGCTGCGCGGCTACACCAAGATCGGAGGGCACCTGGCATGAGGACGTTCGCCTCGATCGACGACCTGGCCGCGGCCGTCGGGCAGACCGTCGGCCCCGGCCCGTGGCTGCGGATCGACCAGGCCCGGGTGGACCTGTTCGCCGACGCCACCGACGACCACCAGTGGATCCACGTCGACCCGGAGCGGGCCGCCGCCGGACCGTTCGGCGGCACCGTCGCCCACGGCTACCTGACCCTGTCCCTGCTGCCGGAACTGGTCGGCCGGCTCTACCGGGTGCAGGGGGTGGGGATGGGCGTCAACTACGGCCTCAACCGGGTGCGCTTCCCGGCTCCCGTCCGGGTCGGCAGCGCGGTCCGCGCCACCGCCACCATCGGCGCGGTGACCCCGGTGGACGGCGGGGTGCAGGTGGTCACCACGGTCACCGTGGACAGCGACTCCGGCGGCAAGCCGGTCTGCGTCGCCGAGACGGTCAGCCGCCTCTACCGGGGCGCCGCCGGATGACCGCCCTGTCGCTGGCCATGATCCTGGCGGAGTCGGCGCGCCGGCATCCGGACACCGTCGCGGTCGTCGACGGCGACATCCGGGTCACGTACGCCGAGCTGTGGCTGGAGGCCCGCTGTTACGCCGCCGGGCTGCGCGAGCTGGGTATCGGGCCGGGCGACCACGTGGCCCTGCTGGCGCCCAACGTGGTGGACTTCCCCCGGGTCTACTACGGCGTGCTCGCCGCCGGCGCGGTGCTGGTGCCGGTGCACCTGCTGCTGACCCCGGACGAGGCCGCGCACGTGCTGTCCGACAGCGGCGCGAAGCTGCTGGTCTGCCACACCTCGCAGCTGGCGATGGGCGCCGCCGCGGCGGACCGGGCCGGCGTACCGGTGGCCACCGTCGGCCGGGCGGCGGGCGGCGGCACCGACGACACCCGGCTGGAGGACGTGAGCGGGTCGCTGCCGGCGCTGCCGTCGTACGTCACCCGGTCCGCCGAGGACGTCGCGGTGGTGCTCTACACCAGCGGCACCACCGGCGTGCCGAAGGGCGCCCAGCTCACCCACCTCAACCTGGTCCTGAACGCCACCGTCAACGTCTTCGACGCCAACGACTCCCGCACCGACGACGTGGTGCTCGGCTGCCTGCCGCTGTTCCACAGCTTCGGGCAGACGGTGGCGATGAACGGCACCTTCCGGATCGGCGCGACCCTGGTGCTGCTCGCCCGGTTCACCGGGCCGGAGGCGGTGGACCTGATGCTGCGCGAGGACGTCACCGTGTTCCACGGAGTGCCGACGATGTACGTGGCGCTGCTCGCCGCCGCCCGGGACCGGCCCGTCCTGCCCCGGCTCCGGTTGTGCGTCTCCGGTGGGGCGTCGCTGCCGGTCGCCGTCCTGGAACGCTTCGAGGCGGCCTTCGGCACCACCGTCTACGAGGGGTACGGCCTGTCCGAGACCTCGCCCACGGCGACCACCAACCAGCCGTACTTCGGCACCCGGCCGGGCTCGGTCGGGCACCCGGTGTGGGGGGTGGAGGTGGAGATCGCCCGCGCCGACCTGGACGACCGTGTGGAGCTGGTGCCGACCGGCGAACTCGGCGAGATCGTCATCCGTGGGCACAACGTCTTCGCCGGTTATCTCGGCCGGCCCGAGGCCACCGCCGAGGCGCTAATCGACGGCTGGTTCCGCAGTGGTGACCTGGGCCGCAAGGACGCCGACGGCTTCGTCACCATCGTGGACCGGAAGAAGGACCTGATCATCCGGGGCGGCTTCAACGTGTACCCGCGCGAGGTGGAGGAGGCCCTGGCCCGGCACCCGGCGGTCGGTCAGGTGGCGGTGATCGGCGTACCCCACCCGCTGCACGGCGAGGAGGTCTGCGCGGTGGTGGTGCCCGACCCGGCCGCCACGGACGTGCCCGGCGAGCAGGACCTGGTGGACTGGGCGCGGGAGCACCTGGGCCGGCACAAGTACCCCCGCCAGGTCCGCTACGTCGACGCGCTGCCGGTCGGGCCGAGCCACAAGGTCCTCAAGCGGGAGTTGCGCCGCACCGTCGTGGCGTCGGGCACCGACTGAGGGCGGTCACCGGCGGCCCTCGGCGTCCAGCAACTCGTTGAGGGCGACCGCCGTGGTGATCAGCGACAGGTGGCTGAACGCCTGCGGGAAGTTGCCGATCTGCTCGCCGGTCAGGGCGATCTCCTCGGCGTACAGGCGCAGGTGGTTGCTGAAGGTGAACATCTTCTCGAACACCAGCCGGGCGTCCTCCAGCCGACCGGAGCAGGCCAGGGCCGCGACGTACCAGAAGGTGCACATGTTGAAGGTGCCCTCGTCGCCGGGGAGGCCGTCCGGCGCGGCGGCCGGCTTGTACCGGTGCACCAGGCTGTCCGAGACCAGGTCCTCGTCGATGGCCCGCAGGGTGGACCGCCACATCGGGTCGGTGGGGGTCACGAAGCCCACCGACGGCATGATCAGCAGCGAGGCGTCGAGCACGTCGTCGCCGTAGCTCTGCACGAACGTCCGGCGGCCCCGGTGGTAGCCGCGCTCCATGATCTGGTTGTAGATGTCGTCCCGGTGCCGCAGCCAGTGGTTGATGTCGCCGGGGCGGCCGTGCCGGTGGGCCAGGCGCACCGCCCGGTCCAGCGCCACCCACGACATCAGCCGCCCGTACGTGTAGTCGCGCGGGTGGCTGCGGCTCTCCCAGATCCCGGCGTCGGGCTGGTCCCAGTTGTCGCAGAGCCAGTCGACCATCCGTACGGTGCTGCGCCACACCTGGTTCGAGGCGCGGATGCCCTGCTCGTCGGCGAGGTGCATGGCGTCCAGCGCCTCGCCGTGGATGTCCAGCTGGAGCTGGTCGGCCGCGCCGTTGCCGATGCGTACCGGCCCGGAACCCCGGTAGCCCTCGAAGTGTTCGAGCACCTCCTCTTCCAGGTCCGACGACCCGTCCACCCGATACATGATCTTGAGCGGGGCGGCGCTGTCG
Source organism: Micromonospora endolithica (assembly GCF_003626595.1). Classification (GTDB taxonomy): domain Bacteria; phylum Actinomycetota; class Actinomycetes; order Mycobacteriales; family Micromonosporaceae; genus Micromonospora; species Micromonospora endolithica. The sequence continues at coordinate 78,449 of NZ_RBAK01000016.1, forward strand.
CCGGCCTCCCGGATCCGCTCGTCGAGCCAGTTCATGTACCGGCTGACCTCCTCGGTGAAGCCCAGGCCGAGCAGGGCGCGGACCGAGAAGGACGTGTCGCGTACCCAGGTGTAGCGGTAGTCCCAGTTGCGGGTGCCGCCGATCTCCTCGGGCAGCGCGGCGGTGGGCGCGGCGATCATCGCGCCGGTCGGCGCGTACGTCATCAGCTTCAGGGTGATCGCCGACCGTTCGACCATCTCCCGCCAACGGCCGGTGTAGCGGGACCGGTCCAGCCAGTGCCGCCAGTAGTCGCGGGTCTCCTCGAACATCTCGTCGATCTCGTCGATGGGGATGACCCGGGGCGGCTGGGCGGTGCCCGAGTCCAGCACGGCGCCGCCGGTCTCGCCCTCGTGCAAGGTCACGAACCCGACGACGTCGCCCTCGTCGGCGGCGGTCTCCCGTTCCCGGACGATCCGCCGCACCCGCCCGACCGGGTTGAGGGTCAGCTCCAGCGAGGGGCTACGGAAGACGTAGCCGTCGTGCCGGATCTCCAGGTCGTGCCGGTCCCGGCCGTAGTTGAACCGGGGCCGGCACTCGACCTTGAAACGCATGCTGCCGCGGATCATCCGGACCATCCGCACCAGCCGGTGCCGGTTGGTCGCCCGCTCGCCGGTGACCGGCATGAAGTCGGTGATCTCCGCGACGCCGTCGGCGCTGATGAACCGGGTGATCAGGATGGGCGTGTCGGGCAGGTAGAGCTGCTTGCTCACGTACCGGACGCCCTCCGGGGCGATGGCGAAGTAACCGCCCCGGCGGAAGTCCAGCAGGGCACCGAACACGCTGGGCGAGTCGAACCGGGGTACGCAGAACCAGTCGACGGTGCCGTCCCGGGTGACCAGGGCCGCGGTCTGGAGGTCGCCGATGAGGCCGTGGTCCTCGATGGCCGGGTACTTCTGCATGCCGGCCTCCCCTGTCGCCGATGTCCCTCCGATCGGAACCTAGGCCGCCGGCTCCGCCGTGGGGGCGGGTACCGCCGGAAGCCACTCCGCCGGGGGATGCGACACCACTTCCGCCTGGCGCGGACGGAAGTTGATTCCCGGCGTTCAGAAGTATCGACGGGCGTCACGAAAGACGGTTAGGCTGCGGTCGCCGATCGTCGCCGAGGAGGAGGTCCGGGTGTCCCGTCGCACCGGCAAGCCGTCGTACCTTCAACCGGCGCCCGCCCGGCGCGCAGCCGGCTTCCCGCGGGTGATCGTCGGTGTCGCGATCGGCCTCGCGCTGGCCCTGCTGGGCGGTCTGGGCGGCTGGAGCGTCGGCCGACCGGACGGGACCGAGGCCGCGATCGCCGACATCGAGGCCGCCGACGCCCGGCGGGACGCGCAGCAGATCGCCGAGTTGACCACCACGGCCCGCCAGGTCCGCGACGAGATCGCGCCGGTCCTCACCGCGATCGGCAAGGAGCAGCCGGACGCCGCCCGCGCCCGGGAGTTCCAGCAGGTCCTCCGGCGTGCGGCGGAACCCTTCGCCGACCCGCCGTCGGGCACCACCGCCACCAACGTCGCCCGCGGCGGCCTGCGCGGCGCGGTGGACCAGGCCGCCCTGGCGGTGGACAGCTTCGCGGCGGCGGCCGGCGCGCCGGCCACCCAGCGGGCGACCCTGACCGACCTGGCCCGCCGGCAGGCCACCAGCGCCGCCGCCGTCTGGGCCGTCGCGGCGACGCAGCTGGACCAGATCAACGTCCATGCCGGGTACGGCCACCAGCACGTCTTCCTCACCACCGATCCGGCCAGCGGCGCCTTCACCCCGGACGGGGAACCGGAGGGCAGCGGCGGCTGAGCCGTGCGCCGCCGCGTGCGGTCATCCGGGGCGCGGTGACCGTACCCGGGAGCGGTGGTGCCGCCGCCGGGCCAGCCCGTGGGCGTGGCCGAGCAGCCGGTCCACCTCGGCCCGGCTCGCCGGTCCGGGGTTCAGCACGCAGGCCCAGCCGTGGGTGCCGTACACCGGATGCGGCACCACCCGGTCGAGGGCGGCGAAGTCGACCGACGCGCGGTGGGCCGGGAACTCCGCCGGCGGGTAGCCGAAGCGGCGGGTGAACTCCGCCCGGCCGAGTTCGACGCTGAGCCGGAACACCCCGGGCCGGTCCAGCCGGGACTCCTCGTCGAAGCCGGCGTGGTCGTGGTCGACGAGGGTGGCGAACGGCCGGCGGCGGTCCGGGCCCACGAAGAAGAACCGGTCACCCCAGGCCGCCGCCGGCGCACCGGACGCCTCGTCGGCGATCAGCACCTCGGCCTCGGGCAGCGCGGCGATCCACGCGGTGACGTCGTCGGCACTCCCGCTCGGCTCGGGTACGGGTGCGGGGAAGGAAGCCATGACCTTCACCGTATCGTTGAACCACCTGTGGATACTTCGACGGCATCCCCACCGGGGTAGGCGATGTGAACCCTCAACACGGCCGACGGTCGTACCGGCCGGTCGACCTGGCCCGTGAGCACGGCCTGTCCACCCAGGCGGTGCGCAACTACGAGCGCGCCGGGATCCTGCCCGCCGCCCGCCGCACCGCCAGCGGATACCGCGTCTACACCACGTCACACGTCCTGGCGCTGCGCGCTCACGTCGCCCTCGTCCCCGCGTACGGGCACGGGGTCGCCGCCGAGATCATGCGGGCCGCCAACCGCGGCGACCTGGACGCCGCACTGCGCGCCGTCGACCACGGCCACGCCCAGCTCCTGCGCGACCGGGAGACGCTGGACGCCGTCGCGGCCACCGTCGACGCGCTCACCGCCGCACCCACCGCCGACCGACCCGACCCGCCGGCCCGACCGCTGCCGGTCGGCGCGCTCGCCCACCGGCTCGGGGTGACACCGGCGACCCTGCGCAAGTGGGAACGGGCCGGCATCCTGGTGCCGCCCCGTGATCCGATCAGCCGGCAACGCCTCTACCGTCCCGACGACGTCCGCGACGCCGACCTGGCCCACCTGCTGCGCCGGGGCGGCTACCTGCTGGACCACATCGCGACCGTCCTGCACCAGGTACGCGCCGCCGCCGGGTCGGCCCCGCTGGCGGCGTCCCTGAACGCCTGGCGGCAACGCCTGACCGCCCGGGGACGGGCCATGCTGGTGGCCGACGGCCGCCTGGCCGAACACCTCGACGCGACCTGACCCCGCCCGCGTACCGATCGGGGTTTCCCGTCGTTCACGACGGTGACCGTCGTCGGTGGGTCGCGGGCCGCCCGACGGGCTGCCGCCCTAGCCTTCGACGATCGAGGCGGTGGCGGGGCGGGGCCAGGCAGCGGCGTGGGGCAGGCCGGGATGGACACCCGGCGGGCTTCCGATATCGGCGGCGAGCCTCTGCAGGACAGCGACGAACTGGGCACGTTCCCCCGAGTCGAGCGTGGCGAGAACCTCCTCCTCGTGCTGGTCGGCGATGTCGCGGGCACGGGGTAGCAGTTCGTGCGCGGCCTCGGTCAGGTGGATGGCGTGGGCGCGGCGGTCGCCGGGGTGGCGCCGGCGTTCCACCAGACCGCGTCTCTCGAGGTCGTCGAGCAGCCCGACCATCACCTTGCGGTGGATGCCCAGCGCGTCGGCGAGACGTTGTTGTGAACTGCCCTCGTTCCGCTCGACGTGCGTGAGGAGTCCGAAGTGGTTCGGCGCGATGCCCAGCGGTGCCAACCGCGCGGCGAAGGTCTGCGCGATGTGGAAGCCGAGCTGGGAGAGCAGGAAGTTCGCCCGGTCGGCCAGTGGCCGGCTCTGGCCAGGTGTGGGGTTGTCGAACACACCGCCAATGTACGCCAAGGTTATTGTCCTCTACGGTAACAGTTACCGATACTCCTTATCCTGGAGGACAAGCGTGCCGACCCATCCGCCACCCCCGTTCGTCCACCCCGAGCCGTACGGTTTCGTCTATCTGGGCTTCCAGGCCGAGCCCGCGCAGCGGTCGCCCGTCCACACCGCCACGCCGCGTCGGCGCAGCGAGGTGGCACGCCTGGTACGGGCCGTGCCGGCGCTCGTGCGCCGCCCAGAGGTCGCCGCCGTCGGTGTCTTCCGGGCGGTGTTCGTCCCGCCCCTACCGGGCGCACCCCGGTACGACCTCGCCATGCTCATCCGCACCGTGGGGATCGACCAGGTCGAGAGCGTACGCGGCTGCGCCGAGGTCGCCGCTCTCGACGGAGCGGAGATCCTGGCCGGCGTGAACGTCGCCCGGATCGGTGACACCGAGGCCCGGACCGACGGCACCTTCCTGTTCAACCACTTCACCGCGGCCCCTCACACCGACGCCGAAGCGGTCTGGCGTTCCCTCACCGGCTGGTACACGGCCAAGACCGGAGTCGACAACTCCACCGCCCTGCGACCCACCGAACCGTCGCCCTTCGCGCTGGTCAACTACGTACGCCTGCCGGCCGGCCCGGTCCGCTTCCTGCTCGGGCAGCTCGTGCGGCCGAGCTTCCACCGTGTCGTACGGGCCACGCTGGACGCCCACGGGATGCGCGCCCTGCCCGTCTTCCACCAACTCGTGTACCGGGAGGGACCCTGATGCGCTTCACCCGTGTCGCCGGTATCGCCGGTGTCGGATTCGTCGTCATCCTGATCGCGGCCAACCTGATCCTCACCGCGGCGGGGTATCCCACACCGTCCGAGGCGGTCACCATCGACGAGATCACCACGGTTTTCGCCGTCGGAGGGGGATCGTTGCGTCTGGCGTCGGCTCTCCTGCCGGCAGCCTGGTTGCTGGCCACCGTCTTCGCCGTCGGGGTGTGCGGCCACCTCTGGCGCCACGAGCCGAGCCGGACCCACCCGTGGTCCCTCGTCGGCCTCGCCGGGATTCTCATGCAGTCGGCGGTGTTCACCGGGGTCGAGGCCACCCGACTCGCGCTGGCCGCCGCCGCTCGCCACGACGGCGGTGGCATCGCCGGCCTCTGGGGTCTCCACAACGCCCTGTTCGGTTTCAACCAGGTGTTCCTGGCTACCGCGCTGGTCGGGCTGTCCGCCTCGGGCATCCGGGCCGGGGTCATCGTCCGATGGCACGCCGGGACCGGGTTCCTCGCCGCCGCGCTGCTCTTCCTCGCTGCCACGACAAGTCCCTACGGCATCGAGGACGTCAACCCAGTGGCCCTGTTCGGCCTCGTCGGCTGGCTGCTCTGGTTGGTATGGATCACCGCCTACAGCGTCATCCTGATCCGCGGCCGGCCCGGGAAGGCCGTCCTGAGCGGTGCGCCGCCGTCCGCCGTCCCGCCGCTGGGGCAACCTCCCCGAACCAGGAGCACCATTCCGGCACCTGAGTAGCTGTGGGCGTCCCGGCCGCCCGTGCGCCGTCGGGTGGCGCGGGTCCGGCATTCCCGGAAATGCGCCTGGGAACTACCGGGACGTCGGCCGATCCTTCCGACCGTCACGCGGCCCGGGGCGACCCGGCCGGTGGGGCGGCCGAGCTGTCCCGGACCACCAGCTCGGTGGCCAGTTCCACCCGGGGGGAGTCGATGCCCTCGCCCTGGGCCAGCCGCAGGACGGTACGGGCCGCCAGCCTGCCCATCTCGACCAGCGGTTGCCGCACGGTGGTCAGCGGCGGTGAGGCCCACCGTGCCTCGGGCAGGTCGTCGAAGCCGACCACGCTGACGTCGTCGGGGACGCGCAGGCCACGCCGGCGGATGGCTTCGAAGACGCCGAACGCCATCTGGTCGCTGGCGGCGAAGATCGCCGTCGGCGGGTCGTCGACGTCCAGCAGCGCGGTGCCGGCGGCGAAGCCGGCCGCGTGGTAGAAGTCGCCCGGCTGGATCAGCCGGTCGTCCACCGGAACGCCGGCGGCCTCCAGGCCGGCCCGGTAGCCGTCGAGGCGGGCGCGGCTGCACAGCATCTGGGGCGGCCCGGCGACGAACCCGATCCGCCGGTGGCCGAGGGAGAGCAGGTGCTCGGTGGCGGCGAGCCCGCCGGACCAGTTGGTGGCGCCGATGGTCGGCACGTCGGTGGCCGGCACGCCGGCCGGGTCGACCACGACCACCGGCACGTTCAGCCGGCGCAACTGGGCGTACAGCGGGGGAGTGACGTGGGAGGTGACGAAGATGACCCCGTCGGTGGCCCGGGCCCGCAGGTTCTGCAGCCACTGGCGGGCGGCGGTGGGCTGCCGGTGGATCGCGGAGACCACGGTGCCGACACCCGCGCCGTGCCCGACGTCCTCCACCCCGCGGATGATCTCCACCGCCCAGGGGCTGTCCAGATCGTTGAAGACCAGGTCGACGAGGCCGGCCGACTGCACGGTCCGGCTGGTGCGCCGGCGGTAGCCGTGGTGTCGCAGCAGTTCCTCGACCCGCTCGCGGGTCCCGGGAGCCACATCGGAGCGCCCGTTGAGCACCCGGGACACGGTCGGCACCGAGACCCCTGCTTCCCGCGCGATGGCGGTGATGGTCACCCTGCGCCCGTCGTCCGCGTCCACCCGCGTCTCCTTCACCTTCTCGGGAACGGGCCGGGCGCCGGCATCGGGATGCCCCGGATCGGCGCGCCCGTCCCACCGGTCATCTTGCCGCACCGGTGGGGGTTGACGACACGGCAGGTCGGTTCTAGCGTTCCCCCGAATTGCGGAAATGTTCCGGAAGTCCGGGGCGCCTCCCGCCGTCGCCACGAAGGGGCTCGATGACGCCAGTTCGTACCGCGCCCGTCCGGGCCGTCGCGGTCGGTGCCACGCGGCGCTTCGTCGACCCCCGGCGGACGCACCCGGAGTTCGCCGTGATCCCGGCAGCCGGTTGAGCACGCCGGTGTACACCGACCTGCCCGAGGAGCAGTTGCGGGCGTACCGCGGCGCGGTGCGGGAGCCGGTGGACTTCGACCGGTTCTGGGCCGACACCCTCGCCGAGTCCCGGGCCGCCGGCTCGCCGCCACGGGTCGAGCCGGTGGCGGTCGGCCTGACCGCCGTGGACGTGCACGACGTGATCTTTTCCGGCTTCGCCGGCCAGCCGGTCCGGGCCTGGCTGCGCCTGCCCCGGGCGGCGGACGGGCCGCTGCCCACCGTGGTGCAGTACGCCGGCTACGGCGGCGGGCGCGGACATCCGCTGGAGAACCTGCTCTGGGCCGCCGCCGGGTTCGCGCACCTGGCGATGGACACCCGGGGCCAGGGTTCGGGGTGGTGCCGGGGTGACACCCCGGATCCGGCCGCCGCCGGGCCGGAGGTTCCCGGGGTGGCCACCCGGGGCATCGGCGACCCGCGCACCTACTACTACCGCCGGCTGATCACCGACGCGGTCCGGGCGGTCGACGCGGCCCGGTCCCTGCCGGCGGTCGACCCGGCCCGGGTCGCGGTGCTCGGGCACAGCCAGGGCGGGGCGATGGCGCTGGCGACCGGTGCGCTGGTGCCGGACCTGCGGGCGGTGGTCGCCGCGGTGCCGTTCCTCTGCGACGTCCCGCGGGCGATCACGGTCACGGCGACCCACCCGTACCGGGAGATCCGCGACTACCTGGCGGTGCACCGGGACGCCGAGGACCGGGTGCTCGCCACGCTGTCGTACGTGGACGGGGTCAACTTCGCCCGGCGCTGCCTGCTGCCGGCGCGGTACTCGGTGGCGCTGATGGACGAGATCGTGCCGCCGTCGACCGTGTTCGCCGCGGTCAACGCGCACGCCGGGCCGACCGAGCTGTCGGTGTGGCGTTACAACGGCCACGAGGCGGGCGGCATCGACGACGACGCCGCGGCGCTGCGGTTCCTCGGCGCGCATCTGCGCGGGTGAGCGCCCCGCGGCCGGGTCGGCCGCGGGGCGCTCGGGCGTCGGCTCAGCGGTACGTGATGTCGGACGAGGAGTAGAGGCAGTTGACGCCGTCGGCGCCCTCGCCGATCTCGGTCGGCTCGCTGCCCTTGGCGACGCCCCGGTACTTCACGCAGATCCGGGTGTCCCGGCCCGGGTCGTCGAGGATGGTGATCCGGGTGAACCGGGCGGTGTCGCCCCAGTTGGTGTTGATGCCGGCCAGGGCGTCGGTGTCCCGGGCGGTGATGTTGTCCAGCACCACGTGGCGCTGGTACGAGGTGGAGCAGTTGCCGCAGGCCCGGTAGAGCTTGCCGGCGTTCTCCACCCGGAAGTTGCGGATGGTGACGGTGCCCGAGCCGTTGTGCTGGAACACCTTGTCGCTGGCGGAGCGGGCGCCGCCGCCGTCGACGGTGTACGCGGAGCCGCCCCGGAAGGTGGCGGCGTCCTCGCCGACGTCCTCCCACCACACGTTGACCAGCGTGCAGTTGCCCTCGCAGTGCACGCCGTCGCCGGCCGGTGCGCCGATCACGACGTTGCGCAGCGTGGCACCGGCGGCGAGCACGAACATCGGGTCCTGGCTCTCGCTCTGTCCACCGTCGCCGATGCCGTAGTACCGCTTGAGCCCGCCGTCGAAGGTGCCGGACACCTGGACGGTCGCGTCCACCTTCTGGCTGCCGGTCGGCGTCGGCCAGTTCGCCGGCGGGTTGGTGGGCGGAGCGGTGGTCGGCGGCGGGTTGGTCGGCGGTGCCGTGGTCGACGGCGGCGTGCTGGGTGTGCCGGCACCGCCGGAGTCCACCGCGACGTCGTCGAAGCTGCCGCTGGCGTACGCGGTGACCAGGCCGATCCGGCCGGCGCCGACCAGGCTGTCGCTGCCCGAGCCGACCTGGGTGCCGTTGACGAAGCCGCGGATGGTGCTGCCGCTGGTCTCGATCCGCAGCGTGTACCAGGTGCCGGTGGCGGCGCCGGTCGACGCCGAACCGATCACGGTGATCTGGCTGCCGTTGACCGCCTGCAACTCGGCCCGACCGGAGCCGAGCAGGGCCAGCCGGTACATCCTGGTGCTGCTGCTGGACCGGGCGGCGAGCCCGACCAGGCTGCTGGACGAGGTGAAGGACTGCGGCTTGACCCGCGCCTGCACCTGGTAGTCGGTCCAACTGGTCTGCCCGGCGAACTGGCGGGCCAGTTCGCTGTCCCGGTTGGTCTGCTGAAGGACCCCGGAGCCGTCGGTGACGACCGACCAGGTGCCGCCGGACTTGGACCAGCCGGAGGAGTTGCCGTCGTCGAAGTTGTCGGAGAAGACGGTGGCGGCGAAGGCCGAGGAGCCGAGGCCCGCGGCCAGGACGGTCGCGGTGGCGCCGGCGGTGAACGCCGCCGCCAGCGCCCGTCGGTGGGTACGTCTGACGTGCACGTCATTCCTCCTTGCGAGGGGTGGTGGTGTGGTGCTCGGGTGCGCGTGGGTGGGGCGGGTGCTGCGGCTGACGGGACGGTCAGCGCAGCAGGCGGTCGGCTCCGGCGAGGGTGTCGACGGCGAGGGGGACCAGCGGCGCCGGCAGCACCGGTCCGCGGCGCAGCGTGGGCGTCCAGCCGGCATCGGGGCTCAGGTCCACCTCGTGGGTGGCGTTGTACGCGGCCACCAGGTCGACCGGTCGGGCCCGGTCGCCGGCGGTACGGACCCAGGTGCCCCGGGCGGTGACGGCGGTGCCGCCCCAGTCGTAGAGCAGGTCCTCGGCCGCGACACCCGCGCCGAGGCTGAAGAAGTTGTTCTCCGCGTACACGGCGGACCGCACGCCGACGCCGATGGCGTACTCGAACCCGTCGCCGGCCAGCCGGTAGTGGTTGTTCCACAGGTCGACCTGGCCGAAGCGCACCCGGGGCAGCCGTTGCAGGGTGCCGTCGAACAGGTTGTGGTGCAGGGTGACGTTCAGCCGCCCGACGTCCGGGCCGACGGTGTTGGACGAGCCGATCAGCATCACCTTGTCCCGCCCGACGAACCGGTTCCACGAGGCGGTGACCAGGCTGGCGGTGTGCGTGATGTCCAGCGAACCGTCGTGCACCTGGTACGGCCGGCCGAAGTGCACCGGCTGGGCGCTGTCCGGGTTGTCGCCGTCGGTGAAGGTGTTGTGGTCGATCCACACGTGCTCGCTTCGGCGCACCGAGATCTGGTCGTACTGGGAGTTCCAGTTGCCGGCGTCGCCGTCGGTGGGCGACCAGGCCGGGAAGCAGTCCCGGGCGTCGTCCAGGGTCAGGTTGCGGACGATCACGTTCGCCACGCTGTCGATCATCAGGGTCAGGCCGGTGAGCCGGGCGCCGCCCAGGCCGACGATCGTGGTGTTCGCGCCGACGTTGATCTGGGTCTGCCGGGTCTGGTTGGCCACCGAGCGCACCCGGGCCGCCTCCACCGGCCCGCTCGGCGCCACCCGCCCCCACACCGCCGGCTCGTACGCGGCCAGGTAGGCGTCGAGCGTGTACTCCGGGTCGGCCAGGTCGGCGCAGTCCAGCAGGGTGCCGTCGGGCCGCTCGAAGCCGTCCACGGTCCCGTCCACATAGATGATCTTCGGGATGGCGTTGGTCCGGTTGGTGGCGTTGTCACCGCCCAGCGCGTCGACCAGCTCGGCGCGGGTGGTGACCACGTGCACCTGGTCGGTCGTGGCGGCCGAGCCGCCCGTGGTGCCGGTGCCGTCGGCGGCCCAGCCGTCCCCGGCCGGCAACGCCTGCCGGCCGAGCAGCCGGGCCAGGGTCGGGATCCGGCTGCTCTCCCGTGCCGCCGGGTCGCCGGTCGGCGCGGCGGTCGCCGTCGCCGGGACGAACACCCCGGTCAGCGTGAGCGCCGCGACGACCAGCGCCGCGCCCGTTCCAGGTCTGCGCATGATGGTCACCGTCTGTTCCTGTCGTCTTATCCACACAGGACAACGGTAGGGTTCGTACCGGAAGGTAATCAATGCGTTCGATATGCAGGTTCGTTGCATTCGTCCGGGCGCAGCGACCGCCGCCCCGGGCATTCGCTGCCGGGGTACGCCCCGCTATATCCGATTCGTCAGGCGGTCACCCGCCGAGATCGTTTGCATCGTGTTGCGGTTCCGGGCCGGCCAGGTCGACCCGGTGCGGCGCGGCCGCCCACGGCACCCCGAACTCCGACGGCAGCGCCCCGGTGTCGGCGGCCTCGCGCAGCACCGCGTTCACCCCGCGCACGGTCAGCACCCGGTCCGCGCCCGTACCGCCGGCGTGCACCCGGTCCCCGTCCAGCAGGACCGGCTCGGGCGCGGTCCGGATCACCTCCATGACGGTGGTGAACGGCGCGGTCCGCGCCAGCGGCGCGATCAGCGCCACACCCGCCGGGTCGGCCCGGTGGTCGAGCAGGTTCTCCAGCAGCCCGCGCCGGCCGGGCACCACCCGGGGTGCCGGGTCGCCGGGCAGCGCCAGGCGGTCCGTCGGGTACTCCAGCACCGCCCGGCCCCGGGTACCGGTCACCACCACCTCACCGGGGACGAACTCCTCGGCGGCGAGGGTCACCGCCGCCACCACCGGCGGTCCCACCCGGGGCGTCACCCGCAGCACGGCGGTGTCGTCCACCTCGATCGGTCGGACCCGGTAGCGCTCCAGCTCCACCCGGCGCGGCAGCACCGGGCCACCGGCCGCGGTGGCGGCGATCGCCAGGCTCTGCATCACCGCGTGCGCGAGTGGGTTCGCCAGCGCGCCGTCGAGCACCGGACGGCCGTGCAGGGTGCGCCGCCCGGCCCAGGGCGCCCGCGCGTAGTAGCCGTCGGTGCGCTGCCACGCGGCCACCGTGGACACCCGGGTCACCTCACCCAGCTCGCCGGCGGCCACCGCGGCGGTCAGCTCGGCCAGCGCCGCCGACCCGAGTGCCTGGAAGCCCACCTGACACACCCGGTCGGTGCCGGCCAGCGCGTCGGCGAGGTCCCGGTGCTCGGCCGCCGACAGCACCGGCGGCTTCTCCAGCAGCAGGTCCGCGCCGGCGGCCAGGACGTCCAACGCGATCGGCAGGTGGGTGTGCGGCGGTGTGCACACCACCACCACGTCCGGGCGTACCGTGCGCAGCATCGCCCGGTGGTCGGTGAGCACGGCGGTGCCGCGCGGCACCGGCGCCGCCGGGTCGGCGTCGACCGGGCGTACGTCCACCAGGGCGACCAACTCCACCCGGCCGGTGTCGTGCAGTCCGGCGATGACCCGTCGGTGCCAGCGCCCGTGCCCGTTGGCGCCGACCACCGCGACCCGGGGAACCCCGGTCACCGGACGCCGGTCAGGGTGCCGGCGACCCCGTGCCGCTCCAGGTCGGTGAGCCACGCGATCACGTCGGCGCGGACCTCCGCGTCCCCGGCCACCTCGGCGGGGAAGACCTCGCGCAGCGCGAACAGCGCGTCGGCCACCCCGGTCGGGGTGCGCGGGGCCGCGTCCAGGGCCGCCCGGATCCGCCCGGCGAGCGGGTCGGCCAGCGGCAGCGCCGCGCCGTCGTCGGCGTACCCGAGGGTGAAGCGCATCCAGGCCGCCACCACCAGCGCCGCCCACCGCGCCGACCGACCCCGGGCCCGCAGGTCGGCGATCGTGTGCAGGACCCGCTGCGGCAGCTTCTGCGAGCCGTCCAGGGCGACCTGGAGCGTGCGGTGGTGGATCGCCGGGTTGGCGAAGCGGGCCAGGGCCTCCTCGCCGTACTCGACCACCGAGACCCCGTCGGGCGGGTCGAAGCTCGCCGCCACGTCCTCGGCGACCAGCCGGCGCAGCACCGTGGTCAGGTGCGGCAGCTCCAGCGCGTCGGCGATCGTCTCCCGGCCGGCCAGCGCACCCAGGTAGGCCGCCGCGGAGTGCACCCCGTTGAGGGCGCGCAGCTTCAGGCTTTCCCAGGGGCCGGCGTCGTCGGTGAGCACCGCGCCGGCCTTCTCCCAGGCCGGTCGTCCGCCGGGGAAGACATCCTCGATGACCCACTGCCGGTACGGTTCGGCGGCCACCGCCGCCCGGTCCTCCACCCCGAGGGCGTCGCGCGCGGCGGCGATAGTCTGGTCGGTGCTGGCCGGGACGATCCGGTCCACCATGGTCCCCGGAAAGGTCACGCAGTCGGCGATCCAGCCGGCCAACCGTTCGGGCGTGTCCGCGTACGCCATGGCCTGCTCGACCATGCCGCGCAGCCGGCGGCCGTTCGCGGGCAGGTTGTCGCAACTCACCAGGGCCAGCGGCGGACCCTGCGCGGTGGCGCGGGCGACCAGCCCGCGCAGCAGCAGGCCCGGCACCGTGCGCGGCGGCCGGTCGGTGCGCAGGTCGGCGGCGACCTCGTCGTCAGGGCGCAGCCGCCCGGTGACCGGGTCCAGGGCGTACGCCTTCTCGGTGACGGTGAGGGTGACCACCCGGATCGCCGGGTCGGCCAGCAGCGCCACCACGGCGTCCGGGTCGGCGGCGGCCCGCCGCACCCCGGTCAGCGCCCCCACCACCCGGGTCGCGCACCCCTGCGCGCTGGTGCTGGTGACGCTGAACAGGTGGTCCTGCGCGGCGAGCACCTCGACCAGGTCCCGGCTGCGCGGGGCGACCCCGACGATGCCCCAGTCCCCGCCGGCCGCCGCCATCGCCTGCTCGGTGTAGACGGCCTGGTGGGCGCGGTGGAACGCGCCGAGGCCCAGGTGCACGATCCCGGTGTCGGCGGTGCCGGGGCGGACCAGCGGGCGGGCGTCCACCGGCAGCCGGCGCAGGCTGGCCAGGCCGAGCCGGGCCACGGCGGCGCTCACCGCCACACCGGCCCGTCCGGGAAGCGGAACTCCGCGACCGACTCCGGCTTCATCGCGGCGCTGTAGCCGGGCGCGGTGGGCAGCAGGTACCGCCCGCCCCGGGTGCGTACCGGGTCGACGAAGTGCTCGTGCAGGTGGTCGACGTACTCCACCATCCGGCCCTCCAGGCTGGTGCCGACCCGCAGGTAGTCGAAGATCGCCAGGTGCTGCACGTACTCGCAGAGACCCACCCCGCCGGAGTGCGGGCAGATCGGCACCCCGAACTTCGCCGCCATCAGGATCTCGGCGAGCACCTCGTTGACCCCACCGACCCGGCACGAGTCGATCTGCATGACGCCGATCGCCTCGGCCTGGAGCAGCTGCTTGAAGATGACCCGGTTGGCGGCGACCTCGCCGGTGGCGACCCGGCACCGGCCGCCGGTCAGCTCGGTGACCGCGCGGGCGATCCGGGCGTGCCCGAGGATGTCGTCGGCGTGCGTCGGCTCCTCGATCCAGTACGGGTCGACCTCGGCGAGGACCGCCATGTGGGAGATCGCCTCGTCGACGTCCCAGACCTGGTTGGCGTCCATCATCAGCAGCGCGTCCGGACCGATCTCCGACCGGATGATCCTCGCCCGCCGCAGGTCGTCCTCCGGTGGACCGCCGACCTTCATCTTCATCGCCCGCCAGCCCTGCGCGTACGCCTCGCGGGTCAGCGCCCGGACCTTGTCGTCCGGGTAGCCGAGCCAGCCGACCGAGGTGGTGTAGGACGGGAAGCCGTCCCGGTCCAGCTCGGCGCGGCGCTCGTCCAGGCCCACCAGTCCCTTGTTCAGGATGGCGGCGGCCTCGTCCGGGGTCAGCGCGTCGGTGATGTGGTGGAAGTCGACGTTGGCCACCAGCTCGTCGGTGGGCAGCTCGGCGAGCAGCCGCCACAGCGGCCTGCCGGCCAGCCGCGCGCGCAGGTCCCACACCGCGTTGACCAGCGCGCCGGTCGCCATGTGGATGACGCCCTTCTCCGGGCCCAGCCAGCGCAGCTGCACGTCGGCGGTGAGCGAGCGCCAGAACGTCACCGGGTCGGCGGCGATGTCCTCCATCGTCCGGCCCCGCACGTGGTGCGCCAGCGCCCGCACCGCCGCGCAGGTGATCTCGTTGCCGCGACCGTTGGTGAAGGTGAACCCGGCGCCGGTGACACCGGCGTCGGTGCGTAGCTCCACGTAGGTCGCCGAGTAGTCGCCCCGGTTGATCGCGTCCGATCCGTCGCCGCTGGCGGCGGTCGGGAAGCGGACGTCGTGCGCGTCGACGTCGGTGATGGTGACCGTCATGCGGATTCCCCGATCCTGAAGACCTTCTTCGGCAGCCGGTACGCGAGGTCGACGATGGTCTCGGCGGCCTCGTCCTCGCCCAGGCGGTGCTCGGTGACCAGGCGGGCGAGGTACCCGGCGTCGACCCGGCGGGCCACGTCGTGGCGTACCGGGATGGAGCAGAACGCCCGGGTGTCGTCGACGAACCCGGCGGTGTTGTAAAAGCCCGCCGACTCGGTTACCGACTCGCGGAAGCGGCGCAGCACCTCCGGGGAGTCCAGGAACCACCAGGGCGCGCCGAGGTAGAGCGCGGCGTACCCGCCGGCGAGCGGGGCCAGCTCCCGGGTGAACGTGTACTCGTCGAGGGTGTAGAGCACCACCCGCAGCCGGGGGTCGTTGCCGTGCGCGTCCAGCAGCGGGGTGAGCGCGTGCAGGTACTCGGTGGCCTGCGGCAGGTCACCGCCGACGTCGCGGCCGTGCCGCGCGTACAGCCAGCGGTTGTGGTTGCGCACCGAACCGGGGTGCAGTTGTATGACCAGGCCGTCGTCCAGCGACATCCGGGCGAACTCCAGCAGCATGTGGGCCCGGAACGTCTCGGCGTCGGCCGCGTCGGCCTGGCCACGCCGGCCCTTGTCGTAGAGCGCCGCCGCCTGTGCCGGGCCCAGGTCCAGGGTGCGTGCGGTCGGATGGCCGTGGTCGGAGGAGGTGGCGCCCGCCGCGATGAACGCCGCCCGGCGCTGCCGCAGCGCGGCCAGGTAGCCGGCGTAGGTGCCGGTGTCCTCGCCGGTGATCTCGCCGAGCCGGGCGACGTTGCCCGCCCAGTCGTCGAACTCCATGTCCACCACGTTGTCCGGCCGGAACGTGGTGATCACCCGGCCGCCCGGCCCGCCCCAGCCGTCGGCGGCCAGCTTGGCGTGCTGCCCGAGGTCGTCCAGCGGGGACTCGGTGGTGGCGAGCACCTCGATGCCGAACCGCTCGAACAGGGCGCGCGGCCGGAACGCCGGCTCGGCCAGCCGGGCGGCCACCTCGTCGTAGACCGCGTCGGCGGTGGCCGGCGACAGCGGCGTGGTCACCCCGAACACGTCGGTGAAGGTCTGCTCCAGCCACAGCCGTGACGGGGTGCCCCGGAACAGGTGCCAGTGCGCCGCGAACCGGCGCCAGATGGTCCGGCCGTCGGCCTCCACCGGGCTGCCGTCCCGGCTGGGCACGCCCAGGTCGGCCGGGGGCACACCCTGGCTGAGCAGCATCCGGGTCAGGTAGTGGTCGGGCACGATCAGCAGCCGCGCCGGGTCGGGAAAGGGGCGGTCCTCGGCCAGGATCGCCGGGTCGACGTGCCCGTGCGGGGAGATGATCGGCTGCGGCGCGGCCAGCGCGTACAACCGGCGGGCCACCGCCCGCTGGGCGGGGTCGGCGGGGAAGAGCAGGTCGTTCGTCGGCACGGATGGGGCTCCTCGGGAGGGGTTCTCGGCTCAGCTCAGGTCGAGCAGGTCGGCGACCCGGACCGGGTCGCCGGTGACCAGGGAGTGGTTCGCGGCCAGGCCGGTGAGCAGGGCGAGCGCACCGTCTCGGGCGGTCGCCGCCCGGCCCAGCGGGTCCGGCTCACCGCCGAGCAGCACCCGGTTCATCCGGACGTCGGCGCCGCCGTGGCCCTGCCGGGTGTGACCCTCCACCGGCACCGGGACCGGCGGTCGCCAGTACGGGCGCAGGGTCAGCGTCGCCCCGCCGGTCTCCTTCGCGGCCTCGTCGCCGTGCAGGGCGGCGCCCTTCAGCGCGCCGGCCGCGGCCGGGCTCACGTGGTCGCTCTCCACCACCTCCAGCTCGACGCGGCCCCGGCTGCCGTTGACCATGACCCGGTAGCCCTCGTACGGCGCGTACGCGGTGAGGTGGTAGGTCATCGTGGCGCCGCTGGAGTAGCGGGCCAGCACCGCCATGTCGTCCTCGATACTCACCCCGGGGGCGAAGACGTTGCGGTCGCGCTGGTAGCCGTCCTCGGCCTCGGCGTCGAGGTACAACTCGCGCAGCCGGGGGTGCCCGGCCAGCCGCAGCGCGAACGGGTCGTCCTCGGCGGCGGGGGAGCCGTGCGCGCGGTCGTAGTCGCGGGCGTAGCCGTGCCGGCGGCCGGTCTCCCCGTAGAAGAACAGCCTGCCGGCCGCGAAGACCTCCACCGGTGTGGCGTCCAGCCACCAGTTGACCAGGTCGAAGTGGTGGCCTGCCTTGTGCACCAGCAACCCGCCGGAGCGGGACTTGTCGCGGTGCCAGCGCCGGAAGTAGTCCGCGCCGTGCCGGACGTCGAGCAGCCACTCGAAGTGCACCGAGCCGACCTCACCCACGGCGCCGTCGGCGATCAGCTCGCGCAGCCGCTCGTGCAGCGGGTTGTAGCGGTAGTTGAACGCCACCCGCACCTGCCGGCCGGTCTCGGCGACCGCGTCCAGGATGCGCCGGCAGCCGGCGACGTCGGTGGTCATCGGCTTCTCGGTGACCACGTCGCAGCCGGCCCGCAGGGCGGTCTCCACGTGCTCGGCGTGGGTGTCGTCCACGCTGGTCACCAGCAGCACGTCGACGCGTTCCTTGGTGAGCATCGCGGCCAGGTCCGCCGCCCGGTAGGTAGGCACCGGCGGGTGGCCCAGCTCGCCCAGCCACCGGTTGTGCGCGTCCATCCGGGCCTGGTTGACGTCGGCGAACGCCACCAGCTCGGCGGTGTCGGCGTGGTCACGCACCAGCGCCCGGACGAACATCTCGGCCCGGGACCCGGTGCCCACCAGGGCGTGCCGGATCCGCCCGTCGGTTGTGGACGACATGCCACCGCCTTCCCGCGATGCTGCAAACCTTTGCAGCCGAAGTAACCATGACCCGGGTGACCACGTCAACGATCGATACGAAAGCGGTGGCATTTATTTGGTTTGTTGGCAGTTTGAGCACGTGGTGGGAGCGTGGTGGGAGCGTGGCCGCAACACATCTGTAATCATCGACCGTTGACAGCGGCACAACCGTTTGCATTAATTGGCGACACCTGACGTGACCCCAGCCACATTGGACGAAGGGCCCGCCGTGCCAGCCACCATCCGAGACGTCGCCCGGGCCTCCGGCGTGCACATCTCCACGGTCTCCCGCACGTTCTCGGCCCCGCACCTGGTCAATCCGGAGACGCGGGGCCGGGTGCTGGCCTGCGCCGAGGAACTGGGTTACCGCCCCAACCGGGCCGCCCGCGCCCTGATCACCGGCCGTACGCACAACATCGGGCTGATCATCGCCGACATCGCCAACCCGTTCTTCCCGCCGCTGATCAAGGCGGCGGAGAGCCAGGCGCGCCAGCGTGACTACCACGTGTTCGTGGCCGACACCAACGAGGACCCGATCGCCGAGGAGGAGCTGGTCCACGCCCTCGCCAAGCAGGTCGACGGGGTGCTGCTGTGCAGCCCGCGGATGAGCAACAGCCTGATCGAGCAGCTCAGCCGCGAAGTCCCGCTGGTGGTGATAAACCGCCAGGTCGCCGGCCTGCCCTGCGTCACGATGGACGTCGGGCAGGGCACCCGGGCGGCGATGGAGCACCTGCTCGACGCCGGGCACCGGCGGATCGCGCTGCTCAGTGGGCCGCGCGGCTCGTGGACCAGCCGGGAGATCCGCCGCGCCGCCGGCGTGGCCGTCCGTGCCGGCGGCGGCGAGCTGACCGTGCTCGGCCCCAACCCGCCCACCGAGACCGGGGGCAGCGCGCTCGCCGAGCAGGTACGCCGGGCCGGTGTCACCGCCGTGCTCGCCTACAACGACCTGATGGCGATCGGCCTCATCGAGGGCCTGGACGCCCTCGGGCTGCGCGTCCCGCAGGACGTCAGCGTCGTCGGCATCGACGACATCACCCTCAGCCGGCTCACCCGGCCCAAATTGACGACGGTGGCCACGCCAACCGCGGCCGCCGGCCGGACGGCCGTCGACATGCTCCTGCAACACGACAGCGTCGCCACCCGCGGAGCCCGCGGCGGCGGCCGGAGCGGCACCATCGACGACCGTCGCACCACCGCACAGGTAATGCTCCGCACCGAACTGGTCATCCGTGATTCGACCGCAGCCGCACCGGCTGACGGTCGGCACCGTCCCGACGCCGAGGTGGTTGCCCCGGGTCCGCATCGCCTTGCGGGCCCGGGGCGCCCGACCGTGGCCACCGGTGGCGTCGTCGCCTCCTAAGCCCAAGGAGTGAGCGCACATGCACCCCGCAACGCCCCCCACCCATGGCACGATGGCCGTGCCCGTTCACCGTACCCCTGTGCCCCGACGCCGACTCCTGCGCCGGCTGCTGGCCGCGGCCGTCGCCGTACCACTGCTCCTCGGAGGTGCCGTCGCCTGCGGCGGCGACGACGAGGCCGGCTCCGACGGCAAGGTCGAGTTGTCCATCTTCTGGTGGGGCGGCGAGGCCCGGGCCCAGCTCACCGAACAGGCGCTGGCGCTCTACACCGAGAAGAACCCGAACGTCACGTTCAAGAAGACCTGGCAGGCCAACCAGGGTTACTTCGACAAGCTGGCCACCCTCACCGCCGGTGGAAACCCGCCGGACATCTTCCAGATCGACGACAACTTCCTCACCGAGTACGCGGCCCGCAACACCACCCTCGACCTGACCGAGTACAAGGACAACGGCAAGCTCGACGTCTCCAAGTTCCCGGAGAGCCTCTGGCAGTACGGGGTGGTCGACGGCAAGCTCGCCGGCCTGGCCGCCGGAGAGAACACCCAGGGCCTGGTCTACAACAAGACCCTGTTGACCAAGAACGGTCTTCCCGAGCCGACCACCGGCATGAGTTGGGAGGAGCACATCGCCTGGGCCGAGCAGGTCGCCAAGAAGACCAAGGTTCCCGGGACCATGGACGCGAGCGCCGTGGACAAGGCCTTCTGGGTGTGGCTGCGTCAGCAGGGCAAGGACCTGTACAAGGGCAACGACCTCGGCTTCACCGTCGAGGATGTGACCAAGTGGTTCGAGCTGTGGAAGGGCGCCCGGGACCGGGGCGCCACCCCCACCCCGGACGTCATCCACGAGGGCAACGCCACCGACATCACCAAGCAGCTCGTGGTCACCGGCAAGGCCGGCACCTCCTGGGTGTGGGTCAACCAGATGCCGGAGCTGAAGAAGAACACCAAGGACGAGTTGGGCGTGGTCGCGTACCCGGGTGATCCGGGCGCGCAGTGGGCCCGTGCCGCGATGTACTGGTCGGTCTTCCGAGGCAGCAAGCACAAGGACGCCGCGGTCGACGTGCTGAACTTCCTGTCCAACGACCCGGAGGCGGTCAAGCTGCTGGGCACCGACCGGGGGCTGCCGTCCAACCTCGAGCTACGCGACCAGGTCAGCCAGAGCGTCACCGACCCGGCGATGAAGCAGTCGATCGAGGTGGAGACCAAGCTCGCGGAGACCTTCGGTGCCGCGCCGCAGGTGCCGATCAAGGGCCACAGCAAGGTCCGCGCCGAGCTGACCAAGGCCGCCGAGGAAGCCCAGTACGGCCGGCTCACCCCGGCGCAGGCAGCCGAGCAGTTCTACGCCGCCTGCAAGTCCGCGATCGCCTGAACAACGAGGTTCGGAGAGGAGCCGGCTCGTGGCCCTGACCACGGCGCCCGGACCCACCCGACGTGACACCGGTTCCGTCCGGCCCCCCGCCAAGCGCGGGGCCGGACGGAACCGGCACGGCGAAGGTCTGGCCGGATACCTGTTTCTGTCGCCCTGGCTGCTCGGCCTGATGGCTGTCACGGCGATTCCCATGCTGTTGTCGCTGTACCTCAGCTTCACCAACTACGACATCCTGACTCCCCTGTCGGAGGTCGAGTGGGTGGGGCTGGCCAACTACGAGCGGATGTTCACCAGCGATCCGTCGTACTGGCACGCGGTCCAGGTGACGCTGAAGTTCGCGCTGATCGCGGTGCCGCTGAAGCTGGCTGCCGCACTCGGCGTGGCCCTGCTGCTCAACCGGGCCTGGCGGGGGGTCGGCCTGTTCCGCAGCCTGTTCTACCTGCCCTCGCTGCTCGGCGGCAGCGTCGCGCTGGCCATCGTCTGGGTGAGCATGTTCAACCGGGACGGCGCCTTCAACTCCCTTCTGAGTCTCTTCGGCATCGAGGGCAAACCCTGGGTCAACGACCCGGACTGGGCCCTGCAGACCCTGATGGTGCTGGCCATCTGGCAGTTCGGCGCCCCGATGGTGATCTTCCTGGCCGGCCTCAAGCAGGTCCCCACCGAGCTGTACGAGGCCGCCTCGGTCGACGGGGCGAGCAAGGTCAGCCAGTTCTGGAACGTCACCCTGCCGATGCTCTCTCCGGTCATCTTCTTCAACCTGGTGCTGGAGACCATCAACGGCTTCCAGGGCTTCACCGCCGCGTTCGTGCTGAGCAACGGCACCGGCGGTCCGGTCGACTCCACCCTGATGTACACGCTCAACCTCTACATCTCCGGCTTCACCAACCTGGAGATGGGTTACGCCTCCGCGATGGCCTGGGTCTTCCTGCTCGCCATCGCGGTCATCACGGCCATCTTCTTCAGCACCGGACGCTTCTGGGTCCACTACTCCGACGGGGAGGACAGGTGACGGCGACGGCAACCACGGCGGCGACCCGACCGCGCGCGCCACGCCGGGCCGGGCGCGGCCAGGCCGTGCGCCTGGTCATCCTGATCGCGATCGTCGCGGTCGTGCTCTACCCGCTGTTCTGGATGATCGGTACGTCGGTCAAGAGCCAGGAGGAGATCGTCAACAACATCGGGCTGCTGCCCGAGACGTTCACCCCGGGCAACTACGTCGACGGGTGGTCGAACTTCGACCTGAGCTTCGGCCGGTTCTTCCTCAACAGCGCGATGGTCAGCCTGCTCACCGTGGTCGGCAACGCGGTGTCCTGCCTGCTCGCCGCGTACGCCTTCGCCCGGCTGCGGTTCCGGCTGCGCGGCGTCTGGTTCGCCGTCATGATCGGCACGTTGCTGCTGCCCGGGCACGTGCTGATCGTCCCGCAGTACATCCTGTTCCGCAGCCTGGGCCTGGTCGGCGGGGAATGGCCGTACCTGCCGCTGCTCATTCCGCAGTTCCTGGCCACCGAGGCGTTCTTCGTCTTCCTGATGGTGCAGTTCATGCGCGGCATCCCGCGGGAGCTGGACGAGGCCGCCAAGATCGACGGCGCCAACGCGTTCGGCATCTTCCGGCACGTGATCCTGCCGCTGAGCCGTCCGGCGCTGGTCACCACCGCGATCTTCTCGTTCATCTGGACCTGGAACGACTTCTTCCGGCAACTGGTGTTCCTGTCCGACCTGGAGGACTACACGGTGCCGGTGGCGCTGACCCTGTTCATCGACTCCACCAGCCAGAGCGCGGTCGGGCCGATGTTCGCCATGTCGGTGCTGTCGCTGCTGCCGGTCTTCCTGTTCTTCCTCGCCTTCCAGCGGATGCTGGTCGAGGGCATCAACACCAGCGGGCTCAAGGGATGAGGCCGCCGCAGGACGGGCCCGTCCGCTCCGACTGGCGGGACGTGCTCACCGACGCCACCGACCTGGCCCTGCTCGGCGTGCTGCTGAGCGTGGCCGCGCTGCCGGTGTTCACCGCGGGCGCCGCCGTCGCGACCGCCAGCGCGGCCGTGCACGACCGGCTCACCACCGGCGGTTGGCCCGGTGCCCGGCAGACGCTGAGCCGCTTCGTCCGGGCGGTCCCCGCCGGCGTCGCGGTGGGGGCGCTGGCACTGGCCGCGTTCGGGCTGCTCGCCCTCGACGTGGCCGCGCTCGCCGCCGGCCGGGTACCCGGCGGCGGACCACTGCTCCTGGTCACCGTCGGGGCCGCCGCCGCGCTGGCCGGCTGGGCCGGCCTGGCCGTCGTGCAGGTGGGCGCCGGCCGGGGTTGGCGCGCCGCCGCCGGGGCGGCCACCGAGGTGTGCCGGGCCCACCCGGGCACCTGGGCCGCCGCGGGTGCCACCGCGCTGGTGGCCGCGCTGCTCGCGGTGCTGGTCACCCCGATCGCGCTGCCGATCCTCGCCGGGTACGCCCTGGCCGCCCTGCACGCGGTCGCCCGCCGCGTCGCCGGCACCCCCGCCGTCGCTCCCGCCCCGGCGCGGCCGCGGTGACCGCCGACCCGCGCCTGTGCGTCGGCGACGTGCCGGTGGCCCGTTACGCGCTCGACCCGCCACTGGACGTCCGGCACGGCCGCCGGCCGTACCTGCACCCGGTGCGGACCCTCGGCGGCACCGTGGTCACCGACGCGTTCCCGGCCGACCACGTCTGGCACAACGGCGTCTCCCTCGCGGTGCCGGACGTCAACGGCACGAACCTCTGGGGCGGGCGCACCTACCGCCGCGACGAGGGCTACGCCTGGCGGGACGACCACGGGCGGATCGCGCACACCGGCTGGGAGGCCCGTGAGCCGCACCGGCTGGCCCACCACCTCCAGTGGCGCGATCCCAACGGCGTCGTCCTGCTCACCGAGCGCCGGGAGTTGACCGCCCGGCCGCTTACCGAGCGGGCGTGGGCGCTGGAGGTCGGGTACACGCTGACCGCTCCGGAGGATCGCGACGTCACCCTGGGCAGCCCGGCGACCAACGGCCGGCCCGGCGGGGCCGGCTACGGCGGGTTCTTCTGGCGGGCGGTCACCGCCGCGCCGGGCCGGGTTTTCACCTCGCGCGCCGACGGTGAGGAGGTGGTCAACGGCAGCACCGAGCCGTGGGTGGCGTTCGCCGGCACCGGCCCGGACTCGGCCGCGTACACCCTGGTCTTCTCGGGCCTGGCGCCCGGCGACCGGTGGTTCGTGCGGACGTCGATGTATCCGGGCATCTGCGTGGCGTTCGCGTTCGACCGGCCGCTGGTCCTGCCGGCCGGGACCGGTCGCACGGCCCGGCACCGGGTGGTCGTGGCCGACGGCACCCTGGATCGGGAGGTCGCCGCCGCGCTCGCCGCCGGGGACCGCTGACGGCGGCCGATCCTGTCGGTGGGTGGGCCTACCGTGTCGGGGGTGACCAGTTACGGGGATGTGCCGCCGGAGGTCCTCGACCAGCTCCGCCCGATCTGCCAGGCGTTCCCGGAGAGCTACGAGGAACCCGCGTGGGCCGGGGTCCGCTGGCGGGTGCGGCAGCGGACCTTCGCCTACACGCTCACCGTCGATCCCGGCCATCAGCGGTCCTACGCGCGGGCCGCCGCCGTGGACCGGCCGACCTGCGTGCTGACCTTCCGGGCCGGCGGCGACGAGCTGCGCGCCCTGCTCGCGGCCGGGCCGCCGTTCTTCGCGGCGCCCTGGCCGGCCGACGCGGTCGGCCTGCGGCTGGACGGCGTCGTCGACTGGGAGGAGGTGGCCGAGTTGCTGACCGAGAGCTACTGCCTGCTCGCGCCCCGGAAGCTGGCCGCCCGGGTCGACCGTCCGGCGGGATGAGGCGTCTGCCCGAGACGGCCGGGATGCGCACGGAGTCAGTCCGGCAGCAGGGGCATCTCCACGCCCGGCGCGCGGCCGAGCAGCGCCGCCCGGGTCAGCGCCGCCGACCCGAACCGGTCCCGCACCGCGTCGACCGCCGCGTCCAGGTCCGCCCCCGGATCCCGGTCGAAGGGCAGCGGCGGCTGGACCGGCGCGTCGTCGAGGTTGCCCACCGAGACGCCGATCAGCGTGATGCCCCGCCGGTCGATCTCCGGCGACGCCGCGCGCAGCAACGCCCGCGCCGCACCGAGCAGCGGTGCGGTGTCGGCGGTCGCCTTGTCCACCGTGTGCGAGCGGGTGGCGCGGGTGTAGTCGGCGAACCGTAGCCGCAGCACCACCGTCCGACCCGAGCGGGACGCCGCCCGCATCCGCCGGGTCACCCGGTCGACCAGCCCGGCGAGGATCGCCTCCAGCTCGGCGGGGGAGTGCGGCGTCCGCCCCAGGGCGTGCTGCGCGCCCATCGACGAGCGGCGCCGGCCCACCTGCACCGCCCGTGGGTCGCGGTTGTGGGCCAGCGCGTGCAGGTGCCGGCCGGCACCGCCGCCGAGCAGCGACACCAGGGTCGCCTCGCCGAGCCGCGCGACCTGACCGACGGTACGCACCCCGCGCTCCCGCAGCTTGGCCGCGCTGACCGGGCCGACCCCCCACAGTCGCTCGACGGGCAGCGGATGCAGGAACGCCATCTCGTCG
The DNA here is from genome assembly GCF_003626595.1 of Micromonospora endolithica. Lineage (GTDB taxonomy): Bacteria > Actinomycetota > Actinomycetes > Mycobacteriales > Micromonosporaceae > Micromonospora > Micromonospora endolithica. The sequence goes on from NZ_RBAK01000016.1 coordinate 103,245, forward strand.
GCCGGTCGCACCACCAGCAGGCCGTCGGGTTTGGCCACGCCACTGGCCACCTTCGCCAGGAACTTCGTCCGGGCCACCCCGACGGTGATCGGCAGGCCGACCCGCTCCCGGACCGCCACCCGGAGTCGGGCCGCGATGTCCGCCGGCGCCCCGGCCAGCCGACGCAACCCGGCCACGTCGAGGAACGCCTCGTCCACCGAGAGCCCCTCGACCAGCGGGGTGGTGTCCCGGAAGATCTCGAACACCGCGCGGCTGGCCGCCGTGTACGCCGACATCCGCGGCGGCACCACGACGGCGTCCGGGCACAGCCGGCGGGCCTGGTGACCGCCCATCGCGCTGCGGACGCCCCGCGCCTTCGCCTCGTAACTGCACGCCAGCACCACCCCGCCGCCCACGATCACCGGCCGGCCGCGCAGGCGCGGATCGTCCCGCTGCTCGACGGAGGCGTAGAACGCGTCCAGGTCGGCGTGCAGGATGGTGGCCTCGGTCGACACGAACACATGTTCGCACGCCCACCCCCGCCAGCACGACTGACCAGCGCCAACGCCCCTCCGTCCCGGGTCAGGGGATGGCGGTGGGGGAGGGTGGGGCGGTGCTGCCCTGCGGGGCTTCCGGGACCATCAGGCGGATGATCTCGGCGCGGTCGGCGGCCGAGGGCAGGCCCCACTCGCGGCGGTAGCCGTACACCTCGTGCAGCGGGGTGGAGGAGGTGCGCCCGTCGAGGATCTCGACGGCGTCGGTGTCGATCAGCCCGGGATGCTCCACCCCGCACGCCTCGGCGACCTTGACCAGGTCGCGCCGCAGCGTACTGATGTAGTTGGCGGCGCGGACCGACTTCAGGGTCGGGTCCAGACCTCGGGCCAGCCACGGGTTCTGGGTGGCCACGCCGGTCGGACAGGTGTCGGTGTGGCATTTCTGGGCCTGGATGCAGCCGATCGCCAGCATCGCCTCCCGCCCGACGTTGACCATGTCGCAGCCGAGCGCGAACGCCACCACGGCGTTGTCCGGCAGGCCGAGCTTGCCGGCGCCGACGAAGACGACGTCCTCGTGCAGGTCCCGCTCCGCGAAGACCTGGTAGACCCGGGCGAAGCCCTGCTGGAACGGCAGCGACACCGAGTCGGTGAAGATCAACGGCGCGGCGCCGGTGCCGCCCTCGCCGCCGTCGACGGTCACGAAGTCCACGCCCCGGCCGGTGTCCCGGATCAGCGTGGTCAGCTCGGTCCAGAAGCCCAGGTCGCCGACGGCGGACTTGATGCCGACCGGCAGGCCGGTCTCGGCGGCGAGCAGTTCCACCCAGTCGAGCAGGCTGTCGCAGTCGGAGAACTCGGCGTGCCGGGACGGGCTCACGCAGTCCTGGCCCTCCGGGATGCCCCGGGTGGCCGCGATCTCCGCCGACACCTTCGCCCCCGGCAGCAGTCCACCCAGGCTGGGCTTCGCGCCCTGGCTCAGCTTGATCTCCAGTGCGCGTACCGGCGCGCCGGCCACCAGGTCCTTGAGCCGGGCGAGGTCGAAGCGCCCCCGCGCGTCCCGGCAGCCGAAGTACGCGGTGCCGAGCTGGAACACCAGGTCGCCGCCGTTACGGTGGTACCGCGACAGCCCGCCCTCGCCGGTGTTCTGTAGGCAGCCGGCCAGCGCCGCGCCCTTGTTCAGCGCGGTGATCGCGTTGCCGGACAGCGAGCCGAAGCTCATCCCGGAGATGTTGACCACCGACTCCGGCCGGAACGCCTTCGCCCGGCCGCGGGCACCGCCGAGCACCTTCGCCGCCGGCAGGCGTACGTCGTGACCCGCCGTCGGCGACGACGGCGGCACCGCCCGGCCGAACGTCCGGTGCTTGATGATCGGATAGCCCGGCGTGTACTCGATGTCGTTGTCGGTGCCGAACCCGAAGTAGTTGTTCTCCCGCTTCGCCGAGGCGTAGATCCAACGCCGCTGGTCGCGGGTGAACGGCCGCTCCTCGTTGTTGCCCGCCACGATGTACTGCCGCAGCTCCGGCCCGATCGACTCCAGCAGGTAGCGGGCCCGCCCGATCACCGGGAAGTTGCGCAGCAGCGCGTGGTCGCGTTGCAGGACGTCACGGGCGGCGAGGCCGGCGAGGGCGGCGACGACGGGCACGGCTCGAGCGGTCCACTTCATGTCCGCGTTGTTTCTCCGCCCGCGGGGCAGGTCAAACGGCGTTCGTGCCGCTCACGTCGACGGGGTGGTGATGTTGACCATCCAGGGGGTGCCGAACCGGTCCTCGCACTGCCCGTACTCGTCGCCCCACATCTGCTTCTCCAGCGGCACGCCGACCGTGCCGCCGACGCACAGCTGCTCCCACCAGCTCCGCAGCTCGTCGGCGTCGTCCCCGCTCAGGCAGACGGTGTGGTCGTTGCCCCGCCGCAGCTCCTCGCCGGGCGGCAGGTCGGAGGCCATCAGCACGTGACCGGCGGCGGTACGCAGCAGGCCGTGCATGATCTGGTCGGCGTACGCCGGGTCCTGCGTCCCGAACTCACCGAAGGTGGTCAGCGTGAGGTCCCCGCCGAACACCCGCCGGTAGAACTCCATCGCCTCGCGGGCGTCGCCGGCGAAGGTCAGATACGGGTTGAGCTGCGCTGTCATGACGTCCTCCTCGTGGTGCGACGACCGGGGTCATCGTCGCACCACGAGGCGTCACCGCCCGGCGCACACGCCGGGCGGACGGGCGGCCGGTCAGCGGCGGAAGGACCGCCGGACCACCCCGCCGACCAGGACGCACCAGGTGTCGGTGGTGACCTTGCCGTTGCGCGGCAGCCGGTGCAGCTCCTGCAACTCCTGGACGGCCTTCCGGGTGGCGTGGTCGTACTCGCCGGTGACCGTGACGTCGGGGTAGCCCCGGAAGACGAGCAGGTCCTGGATGGCGGTGACCGGCAGGCCGGACGCGTGCTTGTCCAGTTCCGGGGCGAGGGTTTCCCAGGTCGGCGCGGTGAGGGTGGCGTCGACGTCGACCGGGATGCCGTTGCGGGCCTGCCAGTCCTGCACGGCGGCGACGGTGGCGGCGTCGAACACCCCGGTGGTCGGCACGGCGTAGCCCCGGTGGGCCAGCAGGTACTGCGCGAGGCGGACCGTCGGCGCGCTGACGAACCGCCACAGGTCCGGCCAGCGGCGGGCCGGCACGTCGGCCAGGTCGGTGCCGAGCGCGGTGAAGACCCGCCGGCGCAGGGTGGGGAACTGTCGGTAGAAGGCGGCGCCCGGGCACTGGGTGGTGCGGAAGTCCCAGTGGCCGAAGATGTCGTGGGCGTGCAGCCCGTACTGCCGGCAGATCGTCACGCAGAGCTTCACCAGCGAGTCGAGCAGCGCCTCCGGCGGTGTCTCGGTGACGTACGTGCCCTCGTTCTCGATGCCGATGGCCCGGCCGTTCTCGCCCGGGCAGTGCGCGGAGACCATCTGCCGGTCGCCGGCGGCCAGCCGCTCCAGACTGCCGCGCCGCCCCTCCAGCACGTACCCGCCGCGGCTGATCGTGAAGTGCTGCCCCGTGTCGGACCAGCCGTTGCCGTCGATGTGCAGGTCCTGGCAGTCGCGGGCGAGCTTGACCGCCTGCGCCTGGGAGTAGTCGGTGACGTTGGGGAACGCCATGTGGTGCACGATGATCTTGTTGGTGGGGATCGTGCTGACCGACAGCGGGTCCTTGGGCGGCCGGGCGCCCCACTCGTCGCAGCTCAGGATCCAGTCCAGGTCGGTGCCGGGATCGGCCCGCGCGGCGCTGGGCAGGGCGAGTTCGGTCCCGACGACCGCGACGGTGGCGGCGCCGAGGCCGGCCCGCAGCAGGGTCCGGCGGTCCAGTTCGGAACGGTCGACGGGCATGACATCTCCTCGGCGTCCGGTGGAGGGGGCCGGGAGCCCTCTGAAAATCAGCTCCATTCCCCCTGCGTCCCGTGGAGGATATTGCCAACCGTGCGCCCGGCGCCAGACCCCGGGCCGCGGCGGATTCAGAGCACCTGGGACAGGAAGCGGCGCAGGCGGGGGTGCTCGGCGGACTCGAAGATCCGCGCGGGTTCGCCGGCCTCCAGCACCACGCCCCGGTCCATGAAGGCCACCGTGTCGGCGACCTCCCGGGCGAAGCCCATCTCGTGCGTCACCACGATCATCGTCATGCCCTGCGCGGACAGGTCCGCCATCAGCGCCAGCACACCCTTGACCAACTCCGGGTCCAACGCCGAGGTGGCCTCGTCGAAGAGCATCACCTGCGGCTGCAACGCCAGCGCGCGGGCGATGGCCACCCGCTGCTGCTGCCCGCCGGACAACTGCGCCGGCCGGGCGTCGGCCTTCGCGGCCAACCCCACCAGCTCCAGCTGGGCGCGGGCGACCGCCACCGCCTCGTCCTCGCCCAGTCGCCGGACGCGCCGCAGCGCGAGGGTGACGTTGCGCAGCACACTCAGGTGCGGGAAGAGGTTGAACTGCTGGAACACCATGCCGACCCGCTGCCGCAGGGCGTCCGGGTCGTCGCCCCGCACACTGCGCCCGTCGAGCAGCACGTCGCCGCGGTCCGGCTCGATCAGCCGGTTGACCGTCCGCAGCAGAGTGGACTTGCCGGAGCCGGACGGGCCGATGACGCAGGCCGTCGCGCCCCGGGGCACGTCCAGGTCGACACCGCGCAGCACCCGGTTCGACCCGAAGGACAGGTGCACGTCGCGGACCCGCACGCTGACGCTCTCGCTCGTCGCCACGGTCATCGGGGGCTTCCTTCCACCGCGCCGGCCAGCGCGAGATCGTCGTCGTCGCCGTCCGGTGCGCCGGCCGGGCGGCCCTGCCGCAGCCGCCGGTCGATGGCGTTGACGGCGTGGGTCAGCGGCACGGTCAGCGCCAGGTAGAACAGGCCGGCCAGCAGCAGCGCCGACTGGTTACCGGTGTTCGCCGCGTAGTCCTGCCCGATCCGGAACAGTTCCCGCTGGCTGGCCAGCAGGCCCAGGAAGTAGACCAGGCTGGAGTCCTTGATCAGCGCGATGAGCTGGTTCACCCAGGCCGGCAGGACCCGGCGTACGCCCTGCGGGATGATCACCACCCGCATCGCCGTACCCCAGGACAGGCCCAGCGCGCGGGCCCCCTCCAACTGCGCGGCCTCCACCGACTGGATGCCGGAGCGGAAGATCTCCCCGATGTACGCCGCCGCGATCAGCGACAACGCCAGGATGCCCAGCGGGTACGGGTTCGGGCCCCACACCCGCATGCCCAGCGGGGCGAGGCCGACGCCGATCAGCAGGATCGTCGCCGCCGCCGGCAGGCCCCGGAAGATGTCGGTGTAGACGCGGGCCGGCCAGCGCAGCCACCGCGTACGCGAGATGCCCGCGACGGCCAGCGCCATGCCCAGCACCGAGCCGAGCAGGGCGGCGGAGACCGCCAGGATCAGCGTGTTGGGCAGCCCGACGGTCAGCATCTCGGGCAACGCCTCGCGCATGGAATCGACGTCGAAGAACGTCTCCCACAGGGTGCGCAACGGATCCATCGTCTCTCCTACCGCCCCGCTCGTTCGTGTCCGGTGGTGGGTTGGGAAGGGACCCCTGTACAACGCCAGGCGTTAACAGGGGGCCCTTCCTTTCATGCCTTCGGCGGGGCGACCGCGCCGCTGCCGGGCGTGAAGTCGGCCGGGACGGGGCGGCCGGGGTAGTACTGCGTCTGGAGCTTCGTCCAGGTGCCGTCGGCGATCACCTCGTCCAGGGCCTTGTTCAGCGCCTCCCGCAGCGCGTCGTTGTCCTTGGCGAACGCGTACGCCGTCGGGGCCGGGCTGAGTTCCTTGGCCGCGACCGTGATCGTGCCCCTGCTGTCGGCGGCCGACTTCTCGCCGATCTCGGCGGGAGCGATCCAGGCGTCCACGGTGCCGGCCTTGAGCTGGTTGATCGCACCGTTGTAGTCGGGCACCCGCACCGGGTCGAGGCCCTTGCCGGTGGCGTAGTCGTCCTGCACGGTGCCCTGCACGACCACGACCCGCTTGCCGCCGAGCTGGTCGAAGCCGGTGAGCGTCGAGCCGGCCGGGACGTCCAGGCCGAAATAGCCGAAGTCGTAGCCGTTGCCGAAGTCGACGGTCTTCTTCCGCGCCTCGGTGATGGTGATCGAGGAGCTGCCGACGTCGAACGTGCGGTTGGCGACCTGGGACAGCAGCGCGGAGAAGTCGGTGCCGACGAACTCCACCCGCAGGCCGAGCTTGCCGGCCGCCGCGACCAGCAGGTCGTTGTCGTACCCGGTGAACTTGCCGTCGGAGAGGAAGACGTTCGGCGGCGCGTCGGTGAGCGTGCCGGCCCGCAGCACCCCCGGCTGGAGCAGGCCGTACGGGTTGTCGGCGGCGGACGACGCGGAGTCGTCGCCGCAGGCGGTGAGGGTGGTCGCGGCGAGTACGGCGGCGACGCCGAGGGCGGCGGCACGGGTCAGGGCAGGAAGAAGTCGCACAGGTGTCTCCGGGAGGTCGGGTGGGCGGCGGGCGCGGGCGTGCGCCACCGGCGGTCCGCCGGGAGGGCGTACCGCGGGAAGGGGTGCGGCGGAAGGGAAGCGGCGCGGTCAGCTACACGCGGCGCTGTGGACCCGCATCAGGTCGACGTGCCGACGACGGATCAGCACCGGCGAAGGGACGCAACGGGAAGTGGACATGGTTCTCCTCAACGGGCCGGGTCGGCCTGGGGAACCAGGCCACGCTTGCACCGGAACGACTCCGGTGCCTGGTCCTCACCCGGGGCACCCCTACGTGGACGAGGGTTGCCGGCCAGCGAGCCGGGGCTTGACGCTGGCGCTCATGACCTGCCGACGACACTAGCAGCGGCCCACGGCGGATCGTCCAGCCGTTATGACCGTCCTCACCCGCCGGGCCGGCCTGCTCACTCCTCGATCGCGCCGCCGACGCGCCGCAGGTGGGCCCGGAACGTGTACCCGGGATCGGCCGCGCGCCGGTCCAGGTAGTCGGCGAAGCCGGTCTGCCCCCGCAGCGTCTCCCCGGCCCGGATCCGCCGGGCCTGCGCGCGCTCGGTGCGCCGGATCCCCTCCGCCACGGCCCGGATCTCCCCGGCCCGGGCGACCGGCAGGAACATCGCCCCGTCGTCGTCGGCGACGACGACATCGTCGCCGGTCACCAGGTGCGGCCCGAACCGGGCGCTGGTCAGCGTCGCCGGCTCCCGGTCGTCCAGCCGGGTCGGGCCCAGCGGCAGGCTCCCGTAGCTGAACACCGGCAGGCCGATCTCGATCAGTTCCGGGGTGTCCCGGTGCAGGCCCCACACGACCAGCCCGGCCAGGCCCGCCGCGACCGCCTCCAGCACGGCCAGGTCGCCCACGCACGCCTCGTCCGTCCGGCCCGCGTTGTCGATCACCAGCACGTCGCCCGGGGCGGCGTCGCCGTAGGCCTCCAGGAAGACGTCCACGCTGCCGTGGTGGCGGACCGGCCGCGCCCGACCGGCGAGCCGGTGGCCGGGCACGACCGCCCGCAGGCCGGCCGGCGCCGCCCGGAGCGGCACCCCCAGGCGTACGCAGGCGTCGGCCAGGGCCGGCGTGGACAACTCGGCGAAGGGGTCGGTCATCGCGTCCTCCCGGTGGTGGTGAGCCGTCATCGTGCGGGGCGGCGCGGCCCGGGGACGAGGCCCAATCCGCACCCGCTGGACCGGCCGGCCCGCTGCACCGCCGGCGGGCGCTTGCGCCCGGCTGGTACCAGTGACCCTGTGTCCGTGACCGACCATGCCGCCGGGACGCCGGGCCGGGCCGCCGACCGGGGAACCGGAAGCACCCGTTGCGCCGATGGCCGGCCGCCGCGACGCGACCACAATGACCAGCAGGGCGGGTGGCGGGACCGTCCACCCGGGGCGGGAGAGGTGCGCACGTGACCGGTTGGCGGCTCTCCGGCTACACCACGGTCCGACAGCTCGGCGCCGGTGCGTCGGGCCGCGTCGACCTCGCCGTCCACGACGCCACCGGCACGCCGGTGGCGGTCAAGTATCTGACCGCCGGCATCGGCGACGATCCCTCCTTCCGGGACACGTTCCGCGCCGAGGCGCGGCTGCTGGCCGACATCGACGACCCGCACGTCTCGCGGCTGTACGAGTACGTCGAGTCGCCGGCCGGCGCGGCGATCGTGATGGAACTGGTGAACGGCGTCTCGCTGCGACAGATGCTGCGCGCGCACGGGGCCACCACCGGTGAGTCCGCGCTGTGCGTCCTGAAGGGGTCACTGGCCGGGCTGGGCGCCGCCCACGACCGGGGCGTCGTGCACCGCGACTACAAGCCGGAGAACGTGCTCGTCACCGCCGAGGGTGCGAGCAAGCTGGCCGACTTCGGCATCGCCATGCCGGTCGGCGAGGACTCCGGCGGCAGCGTCACCGGCACCCCCCGCTACATGGCGCCGGAACAGTGGACCGGGGCGCCGGCCAGCCCGGCCTGCGACATCTACGCGGCCACCGCGACCTTCTACGAGTGCGTCACCGGTCGGCCGCCCTACGACGGCCGGGACCTGTTCACGCTGCGCCGCCAGCACGCCGAGGACCCGGTCCCCACCGACCTGGTGCCCCCGCCGCTGCACGAGCTGCTACGCCTGGGCATGGCCAAGCGGCCCGACGAGAGACCACAGCCCGCCCAGGTCTTCCTCGCGGTGCTGGAGCAGGTCGCCGCGGACGCGTACGGGCCGCGGTGGGAGGAGCGGGGGCTCGCCGAACTGGCCCGGCGGGCGGCCCTGCTCGCCGCGCTGTTCCCGTTCCCCGACGGCACCGCCGGCGCCACCAGCGTGGCCAGCACCCGGCTGGGCGGGGGCGCCGGCCGGTTCGGCCACCTGCGTACCGGCCGGGCCCGACCGGCCCTGCTCGCCGCCGGCGTCGTGGTGGCGTTGCTGCTCGGCGGCGCCGGCCTCAGCTACGCCGCCCGCGACGCCCCGCCGGCCACCGCGGTCGGTGACCCCGAGTCGGTCGCCGGCACCACGGTCGGACCCCCCGCCGGCCCGGCGCCGGTCACCGGCACGGTGGCACCGACCGGCACCGCCGGTCCCCCGGCGGGGACCACCCCGACCGCCCCGACCACCGCCGCCGCGCCGGCTTCGCCAGACGAACCGACCGGCGGCACCGCGCCGACCACCCCCGCCGCCCCACCCACCTCGGCACCGGCGACGACCCGCCCGACGGTCACCACCAGCCCGCCGCCCCCACCGGACCGGGTCGCGCCGACGGTCGAGAAGGTCGGTGCCGACCCGACGGTCCTCGACCCGGCCGGTTGCCCGTACGGGCCCACCGCCAGCACGGTCACCGCCGTGGTCACCGACGACCGCTCCCCGGCCGGGCAACTGCGGGTCAGCCTCCGGTACACGGTGGAGAAACGCGGCGGCGCGGTCACCATGACCTCCGTCGGGCGCTCGCGGTTCACCGGCGTCCTCGGCGACCTGCCCCGACCGGGCAGCACCACCCGGATACCGGTCACCGTCGTCGCGGTCGACGCCGCCGGCAACACCTCGGCGCCGAGCCCGCCGCTGTACGTGACCCTCTACTCCTTCTGCACCCCCGGCTGACCGGGGCGACCACGTCGACCACCAGGACGGAGGCGGGCCGCGATGAGCCAGCCGCACGACGCCACCGAGGCGCTGCCCACCCGACGGATGCCCGCCGCCGGTGACCCGACGGTGCGCCTGGACGCGCACCCCGCGGCGTCCCCGCCGGACGAGCCGACCGTCCACCTGCGGTCCGACCGGGCCACCGGCCACGGCACCCCGGAGGAGGCCACCATCCACCTGACCGCCGACCAGGCGACGACCCGGCTGGTCGTGCCGTCCGGCCCGGACGACGCGGCGACCGCGCGGCTCGCCGTGCCACCGGGTCCGGACGAGGAGGCGACGACCCGGCTGGTCGTGCCGTCCGGCCCGGACGACGCGGCGACCGCGCGGCTCGCCGTGCCACGCGGTCCGGACGAGGAGGCGACGACCCGGCTGGCCGTGCCGCCCGGCCCCGACGACACGGCCACCGCGCGGCTGGCCCCGGCCGACGAGGCGACCACCCGGCTGGCTGCGTCCACGGCCGACGAGGCGACCACCCGGCTGGTCGGCACGGGTCCTTCCGGAGCGGGGGAGGCCACCGTCCACCTACCGGCCGACGTCGGCGCGACGTACCCCGCCGCGACCGGACACCTCGACGCGACCGTCCACACCGGCCCGGGACGGTCCACGGCGCACCGGCCGGGGGAGCCGACCGGGGTGAACCGCACCGGCACGTACGGGCGGCCGACGTCGGCGGCGTCCACCGGGACCGGCGCGGCGCGGGTGGGCGCGTCGGGGCGTACCGGATCGGGTGTGGCCGCCCAGGCGGGCGGTGAGGTGCGGTTCGGGCCCGGCGTGCCCACCACGCCGCCGCCCGCGCCCGCCTGGCCGGTCTCGCCGCCGCCCCGCCGCCGGCCGGTCTGGCGCCGGCTGACCTCGCTGCTGTCCGGCCTGCTCACCGTGGTCCTGGTGGTCGTCGTCGGGCTCTACCTGTGGCAGCGGCTGCGCCCCCTGGAGGTCGACGGTGTGACGGTGGCGACGCCGCCGCCGGCCGGATGCGACGCCACCGTGGACGTGGTGGCGACGGTGGCCACCAACGGCCGGGCGGGGGAGATCCGCTACCAGTGGCTGCGCTCCGGCAGCACCCCGGGGACGCTGCTCACCGAGCGGGTCGGCTGGGGTCAGCGGAGCGTGACGCTGACGTTGCGGTGGGCGTTCAGCGGCGTCGGTGCCGCCAGCGAGACCGCCACCGTCAACATCGTCTCCCCGTCCGCGATGCAGGCGCAGACCCCGGTCCGGTACGACTGCCGGGGCTGACGCGTCCCGCGGGTCCGGTGTTTCCGGCGCGGGTCACCCGGGTAGGTGCGGCCGGACAACGGATGCGCGTAGTGAGGACGAGGGATGACAGACAGATTCGGCGACGCGGTGGGCGACGCCCTGCGCTCGGTGATGCTCTTCCTGCCGAAGGCCGTGGCCTTCGTGGCGATCCTGGTGGCCGGCTGGCTGATCGCCAAGGCGGTGCTGAAGATCGTGGACAAGGTGCTGGAGCGGGTCGGCTTCGACAAGGCCGTGGAGCGCGGCGGGATCCGGCGGGCGCTGGCCCGCTCCCGCTACGACGCCAGCGACATCGTGGCGAAGCTCGCCTACTACGGGGTCCTGCTGGTCACCCTCCAGCTGGCCTTCGGCATCTGGGGCCCGAACCCCATCTCCGACCTGATCGCCGGCGTCGTCGCCTGGCTGCCGCGTGCCTTCGTCGCGATCGTCATCGTGGTGGTCGCCGCCGCGATCGCCAACGCGGTGCGGGACATCATCGGCGGTGCCCTGGGCGGGCTCTCCTACGGCCGGATCCTGGCCACCATCGCGTACGTGTTCATCCTCGGTCTCGGCGTCATCGCCGCGCTGAACCAGATCGGTGTCGCCACCGCGGTCACCACCCCGGTGCTGGTCGCCGTGCTGGCCACCGTCGGCGGCATCCTCGTCGTCGGGGTCGGCGGTGGCCTGGTCCGCCCGATGCAGAGCCGCTGGGAGTCCTGGCTGACCCGCGCCGAGCAGGAGTCGCAGCTCATCGCCACCCACGCCCGCGCCTACCAGGCCGGCCGCCGGGACACCGCGGCACACCTGGCCGGCGCGTCCGACACCACCCAGGTGGTGCCGCCCGCCGCCGGGGACACCGGCCTCTCCGACGTGGAGGCGACGCAGGTGGTGCCGCGTCCCGCCGACGCCGACATCACCCAGCCGGTGCCGCGCGGCGCGGCCGGCTCCACGTCCGGTGCGGACACCACCCAGGTCAGCTCGCGGGCCGGGAGCATCCCGACGCAGCCGACCGCCGAGGACGCCGAGGACGCCGAGGCGACCATGGTCATCCCGACCGATCCGGAGAAGTACCGCCGCTGACCGGCCGGCCGACCACCGCGCATCGGGGTGGGACCCGTCGAGGGTCCCACCCCGCCGCGTGTCCGGGGCGAAAGCCGTGGACCGGCCCCGGACCGCCGTCTACGATCGCGGTCATGACGTGGCGATGTTGATCCAGAACTAGAGGCCGCTGCCGTGGGCCACCCCGGCCGCCGTACGTCCGGCGACCGCTTCGATCCCACGGGAAGGCCTCATGACCCTCACCTCGGTACGTCCGCCCGACCGCCGGGTCCGCCGGCTGGCGGCGACCCTCTACGGATACGCGTTCCTCAGCGAACTCGTCCTGCTCTACCCGGTGTACGCGCTGCTGTTCAGCGACACCGGCCTCACCGTCTGGCAGATCTCCACGCTGTTCGTGATCTGGTCGGCGTCCAGTGTGTTGCTGGAGGTCCCCTCCGGCGCGCTGGCCGACGCGGTGTCCCGACGGCTGCTGATCTGCCTGGCGCCGCTGGTCACCGGCGCCGGTTTCGCGCTGTGGGTGCTCGCCCCGTCGTACCCGGCGTTCGCCCTCGGCTTCCTGCTCTGGGGCGCCGGCGGCGCGCTGGCCTCCGGTGCCCTGGAGGCGCTGGTGTTCGACGAGCTCGACCAGTTGGGCGCCGCCGGCCGGTACGCCCGCACCGTCGGCCGCGCGGAGACCGCCGGCACCGTCGCGGTGCTGCTGTCGATCGTGCTCGCCGGCCCGGTGCTCGCCCTCGGCGGCTACCTGGCCGTCGGCGCGGCCAGCGTGGCGACCTGCGTGGCCGCGGCGGCACTCGCGACCCGGTTCCCGGAACACCGCCGGCCCGCCGTGACCACCCCGACCGGTCCCGCCGGCGACTCCGACGACCCCGACGACGACCTCGGCTGGTGGGCCAGCCTGCGCGCCGGGCTCGCCGAGGTCCGCCTGGACCGGGGCGTACGCGCGGCGGTCCTGCTCGTCGCCGCCGTCAGCGGTGTATGGGGCGTGCTGGACGAGTACACCCCGCTGCTGGCCCGGGACACCGGCGTGGCCGAACCGACCGTGCCGCTGCTGCTCCTGCTCACCTGGATCGGGGTCAGCGTCGGCGGGCTGCTCGCCCCGGCGGGGGAGCGCTGGGGTCGCCGGGGGTACGCGGTCCTGCTGGTGGCCTCCGCGGTCGCCCTGGCGGCCGGCGCGCTGCTCGGTCATCCGGCCGGCTTCGTGCTGATCGGTGCCGCGTTCTGCGGTTTTCAACTCGCCACCGTGCTCGCCGGGGCCCGGTTGCAGGCCCGGATCAGGGGTGCCAGCCGGGCCACCGTCACCTCGCTGTCCGGCATGGCCACCGACGTCACCGTCATCGCCCTGTACGCCGGCTACGGCCTGCTCGCCACCGGGGCCGGCAACGCGGTCGCGTTCGCGGTGGCCGCCGTGCCGTACCTCCTGGTCGCGGTGCTGGTGGTGAGGCGGGCCGGCACGGGCTCGCGGCGGGCGACCCGGTCGGCGGAGTGACTCCTCGGCCCGGCGGCGGTCGCGGTGACCGCCGCCGGGCCGAGCCGGTGGTCAGCCCCCCATGCTGAGGTAGGACCACTGGTGGCCGTCCGGGTCCCGGAAGCCGCGCATGTAGAGCCAGCCCTGGTCCTGGCCGCCGCCGAGCGACTCGCCCCCGGCGGCCACCGCCCGGTCGACGAGGTCGTCGACCTGCTGCCGGCTCTCCGCCGAGAGGCCGATGATCACCTCGCGGCTGGTCGCCGGGTCGGTCACCGGGACACCGGTGTAGGCGGTGAAGGCCGGCGGAACGTGCAGCATGAGCCGGGTGTCGGCGCCGAGGGTGAGTGCGATGCTCGTGCCGTCCGGGGCCGGGTCGTCGGCGGTGAAGCCGAGGGCCCGGAAGAAGGTGACGGCGACGGTCAGGTCGCGCACCGGCAGGTTGACGAAGGTGATGGTCATCGCGGGTCCCCGTCCGTCTCCAGGAGCTGCTTGAGCGCGGCGAGCCGGTCCCGCCAGTACGCCTTGAGGTCGGCCGCCCGCCGCGGGTCGGTCACCTTCTCGTGCTGCACGGTCACCTTGGACTTCGTCGGGCCCACCGCGACGAACCCGACCACGATGCGGGTCGGTCCGCCCGCCCAGTCGGCACGGAACGTACGCGGCGCGGTGGCCGTCCGGACCCGCACCTCGACCTCGGGCAGCCACCGCGCCCGCAGTGCCTCGTCGGCGAAGGCGTCGAACAGTCGCTCGACGGGCACCGCGACGGTCCGGCTGCCGCCCGTGGAGTACCCGCCGTCGCGGCCCTGGCCCGGTGCGCGCAGCCCGCGGGCCTGCTCGTAGCCGACCGTGACGGTCTGCGCCCACCAGCCCGGCACCCGGTGCGTGGTCACCAGCCAGGCGGCGATCTCGCCGTGGGTGCGGGCGTCGGCCGTTCCCGCGCCCGACCGCCCGGCGGTGTCGTCGCCCGACCGCCCGGCGGTGTCCTCGCCCGACCGGCCGGCGGTGTTCTCGTCGTCGAGCAGGGCGAACCACTCGTCCCAGCCCCGGCCGGTGCGCTCGCGCAGCAACGCGTCCGGGATCCGCTCCCGCTGTCCGGCGACGGCGGCCGTCGGGTCCGGCCCGGCTGTTCCGTGTTCGGCCGTTGCGCGTGCCGCCGGGCCGCGCGGGATGGTGGCCGGGTCGGTGGTGGCCCCGGACGGGTCGTCCGGGGCCGCTGCGGTGGCCGCCCCCCGGTGCGCCGGATCGCTGTCGGCCGGTGCCCGCGTGCCGGCGGCGACCCGGGTCAGCAGGTGCCGGCGTGCGGTGGTGTAGCTCTCACCGGTCTTGGTCATCCGGGCGCGCACCCGGGCCTTGAAGGCGCGGTGACTGGTCATCACGTGCTCCCTGTCCACGGCACGGTCGCAGGGACTCACGCTCCCGTCGACCCCGCCGGAGTGGGGCACATGGTGTGGCGTCCCGAGGGCTCGGGCCCCCTCTGCCTCCGCGGAGCCGGTGGCGTGAGCACCGGGAGGGAGGTGTGGCGCAGGACGGCGCCGAAGCCCATCCTAGCGACGTCACCCGGGTCGCGCACGCCCTCGCCGGTCAGCTCGCTCCGGCGCGTCGCCCCGGCGGCCGGGGCGACGCGCGGTCAGGTCGGCTCGGCGTCCAGGTAGACCCAGCGGCCGTCCTCGCGGACGAACCGGCTGCGTTCGGTGAGCTGGCCGGGGTGCCCGCCCGCGCGGTACCGGGCGCGGAACTCCACCGTGCCGGTGCTGTCGAACAGGCCGCCCCGGTCGGTGCCGACGACCTCCAGGCCGGTCCACCGCTCGCCCGGGTCCAGGCGCAGCCGTGCCGGCCGGGTCGAGGAGTGCCAGCTGCGCAGCAGGTACGCGGTGTCCCCGACGGCGAAGGCGGCGTAGCGCGACCGCATCAACGCCTCGGCGGTCGGCGCGTCCGCCTCGCCCCGGTGCAGCCGGGCGCAGCAGTCGTCGTACGGCAATCCCGATCCGCACGGACAGGCCCCGCCGCCGGCCGCCGAATCCGGTCGTCTTCCCACCCGCTCATCCTCGCGCAGCGCCGACCCGGCCCGGGATCCGCCCCTCCGCGCGGCCGTTTTCGAGGCTGGGCCGCAGCGCGCCACCCCCGCAGCGCGGCGGGACGTCACAACCAGTTGGACCGGCGGAAGAGGCGGTGCAGGGTCACCGCGGCGAGGGCCATCAGGCCCAGCGCGCCCCAGTAGCCGTAACGCCAGGCCAGTTCCGGCATGTGGGCGAAGTTCATGCCGTACACCCCGGCGATGCCGGTCTGGGTGGCCGCGATGGCGGCCCACGCGGCGATCTTGCGCATGTCGTTGTTCTGGTCGACGGCGAGTTGCGTCAGTCGCGACTGGAGGATGGAGGTGAGCAGGTCGTCGTAGGAGCTGACCCGGTCGACGGCGCGGGCCAGCCGGGCGTCGACGTCGGCGAACCGGCGGCGCAGGCCGCGCGGCGGGCCGTCCGCCGGTGTGTCCAGCAGGACCCGCAGCGGCGCCTGCAACGGCAGGACCGCCCGCTTGAACTCCACCACCTCGCGCTTGAGCTGGTAGAGGTGCTGGATGTCGGCGGAGCGGTCCCGCGCGAACACCGACTCCTCGGCCCGCTCCAGGTCCCGCTCGACGTGCGCGGCGACCTCCAGGTAGAGGTCGACCATCCGGGCGCAGACCGCGTACGCCACCGCCCACGGTCCCTCGGCCAGGACGTCCGGTCGGCGCTGGATCTCGTCGCGCACCGTGGCCAGGGCCCCGACGGCGCCGTGCCGGACGGTGATGACGAACCGGTCGCCGAGCAGGACCAGCACGTCACCGGTGTCGACGACCTCGGAGGTGTCGGTCAGCTCACCGTGCCCGACGTATCCGGCGGTGCGCAGCACCAGCAGGGTCACCGTGCCGTCCTGCCGTACCGCCGGGCGGTGCCCGTCGGCCAGGGCGTGCTCCACGGTCAGGTCGTCCAGGCCGAAGGTCCGGCCCACGGCGGCCATCACGGCCGCACCCGGGTCGTGCAGGCCGAGCCAGACGAAGGCGTCGCGGCGGTGCCGTGTCCGGGCGTACGCGTCGGCGTAGTGCGGGCGGCCCGGCTCCCGCCGTCCGTCGAGGTAGACCGCGCAGTCGACCACCGCGTCCGGGTTGGCCCGCCGGGGTGTCGGGCCACGT
Source organism: Micromonospora endolithica (assembly GCF_003626595.1). Taxonomy (GTDB): domain Bacteria; phylum Actinomycetota; class Actinomycetes; order Mycobacteriales; family Micromonosporaceae; genus Micromonospora; species Micromonospora endolithica. The sequence continues at coordinate 119,682 of NZ_RBAK01000016.1, forward strand.
GGTGCGGGGACCGCCCGCCCGAGCAGCCGGGTCACGAACTCCGGCAGTCGCACCCGTTCCCGTTGCACCGTCCACCTCCGTCGCGCCGGCCACCCGCGTCCGACACCGTACGCAGCTCCGCCGCGCCGTCCCGCACCGGATCCACGGTGGCGGTGGCGGGGCGGGTCAGGGGATCCGGGTGGCGAAGACGACGACGTTGTCGACGTAGTTGCCGCTGGACCGGTCGAACCGGCCGCCGCAGGTGATGACCCGCAGGCCGGCGGAGGTGCTCGGGCCGTAGACCTCGTCGGTGGGGAAGCGGTCCTTGGGATACGAGGCGACGGACTCGACGACGAAGCTGGCCACCCGGCCGTCCACCCGGGACACCCGGACCGTGTCGCCGGGGCGTAGCCGGCCGAGGTCGAAGAAGACCGCCGGACCGGCGGCCGAGTCGACGTGTCCGACGAGGACCGCGTTGCCGGTCTCGCCGGGGCTGGCACCGTGCCGGTACCACCCGGCGACGGTGGGTTTGTCCACCGGTGGCACCTCCAGCGTGCCCCGGTCGTCGACGCCGACCGCCACCAGCGGCGCGTCCACCCCGATCGCCGGGATCGACACGGCGACCGGATCTGCGCGGGGCAGCGGGGGCACCGCCGGGCCGGGTCGTGCCGGGCCGGGCGTGCCGGCCCCGGAGGGCCGGGGCGGGTTGCTGGACAGCACCGTCACCCCGGTGCCGACCATCCCGAGTCCGAGGGCGCCGAGCAGCGCGACGAGCGCCCAGCCGAACCTGTCGCGGGACAACGGCCCACCTCTCGTACGCGGTGACCCGGGTGCCCGCTCCGGTCGGACCGGTGCGGGCACCCGTTCTCCAGGGATGGAGACGTGCGGGTCGTGACCCTCAGGCGGTGGCCGCCACGACGGCGTGCCGACGACGGCGGGCCAGGATGAGGGCGCCGCCGGCGGCGGAGCCGAGCAGTGCGGCACCGGCGGCGACCGAACCGCCGCCGCCGGTGCCGCCCCCGGCGCCGGCCGGCGCGCCGCCGATCGGTGTGACGGCGAACGTGGCGCTACCCGCCGCGCTGCCGTCACCGCAGGTGGCGGCCACCGTGTAGGTGCCCAGGGTGAAGCCCGCGGTGAAGAGTTCGGCGCTCAGCCCGCCGCCCGCGGCGGCGGTGGTGGACCGGACGTTCTGGTCCCGGTCCGGGCCGGTCACGCGGAAGAGCGCGTCACCGGATTTCGGGTTGCAGGTGGTGGCGGTGAGCACGACCGTGCCGCCGACCGGGGTGCTGGCCGGTGACACCGTGGTGTCGGCCAGCGCGGCGCCGGGGAGCAGCAGCGTGCCGAGGCCCACGCCGACCGCCGCGGAAACGAGAACTCTCTGTGCCTTCATACGCGTCTTCCCTCACTTTTCGTCCGCTGACTGCGTGGGACGTCGTTCGGGTGGCCAACTCCGTGACTAGCACCGGTGTGCCCAACACTAGGAGGGTTGGGCCCCCGATCCGGTGAAAATGAGAATTCTTCGTTGCCGTCACGTGTCCACCCGGCGGACCCGGATGCCACCGCAGGGCCCCGCCGCGTGCCTCGCGAGGTCCGCGCGGTACGCGCCCTGCGGCGACCTTCGTCGGCCCCGACCGGGACCGGTGTGCACGGCTGTGGCGGGTGGGACGGTCAGCGCGGACCCTGCTGGCCGGGACGGACCAGACCCGACTCGTACGCCAGCACGACCGCCTGGACCCGGTCGCGCAGCCCGGTCTTGGCCAGGATCCGCTTGACGTGGGTCTTCACCGTCGACTCCTCGATCACCAGCCGGGCGGCGATCTCCGCGTTGGACAGGCCGCGCGACACCAGGTCCAGCACGTCGCGCTCGCGGGGGGTCAGCTCACGCAACCGCCGGTCCCGCGCCGGATCGGCCGGCTCGGCGTCGTGCCGCACCATCCGGCCGATCACGGTACGGGTGACCGAAGGGGCGAGCAGCGCCTCGCCGTCGGCGACGGTATGGATGCCGGCGATGAGCTGTTCCGGGCGGATCCGCTTCAGGACGAAGCCGGACGCCCCCGCCCGCAGCGCGCCGAAGACGTACTCGTCGTCCTCGAAGGTGGTCAGGATCAGCACCTTCGCCCGGTACCGCCCGGTGACGATCTCCCGGGTCGCCGCGACGCCGTCCATCCGTGGCATCCGGACGTCCATCAACACCACGTCCGGGTCCAGCGCGCGGGTCAACTCGACCGCCTCCCGGCCGTCGGACGCCTCGCCGACCACGTCGATGCCGTCGTCGACGGACAGCACCGCCCGCAGCCCGGCGCGCATCAGGTCGTCGTCGTCGACCAGCAGCACCCGCAGCCGGCTCACCGCGCCGAACCCGCGTACGGCAGGTGCGCCCGCAGCCGGAACGTCCCGCGCTCGGCGGCGGTCTCCAGGGTCCCGCCGAGCAGGAGCGCGCGCTCCCGCATGCCCACGATCCCGTGTCGGCCGCCGGTGGTCGCCCCGTCCGGCGCCGAGGCCGGGTTGCAGACCGTGATGTCGACCGCCTCGGCTCCGCAGTGGACGGTGACCTCGGCGCTGCCGTCACCGTGCCGGGCGGCGTTGGTCAGCGACTCCTGCAGGATGCGGTAGGTCGCCCACGCCACGCTGCGGGGCAACGGCTCCGGCGGCGGGCGTACCTCCGCCTCGATGCGCAGCCCGTCGAGGCGGTGCCGGTCCAGCAGCTCCTCCAGTGCCCCCGGGTCCGCCGGGACCGGCACGTCGGCGTCGTCGTCGCGCAGCGCACGGACCATCCGCTCCATCTCCACGATCGTGGCGCGGGCGACGTCCTCGACGGTGCCCAGGGCGCGCAGGGACCGTTGCGGGTCGCGGGCGTGGGTCAGCCGCGCCGCGCCGGCCTGTACCAGGATCACGTTGATCGCGTGGCCGGCCGAGTCGTGCAGTTCGCGGGCGATCCGGGTGCGTTCCTCGGCCACCGCCAGGCGGCGTTCCCGCTCCACCTCCCGGGCGGCCCGGGTGGCGCGCTCCTCCAGGGCGGCGATGCGTTCCCGGCGGACCCGGGTCAACTCGCCGGCCAACCACGCCCCGGCGAACGCCAACGCCCAGAACAGGATGCCCGACGCCGTGCTGTGGCTGCGGTACCCGGCCGCCGCGTACACGCCGGCCGCCACCGGCACGAAGATCCCCACCGCCGCCCGGGCCGCCCAGCGCCGGTCCGGCCGGGGATCGCCGCCGTACGTGTCGGCGAGGGTGTAGACCGCCACCACGCAGCCGAACGGGAAATCCAGCGGATAGCCCAGCGCCAGCAGCGCGCCGGTGCACGCCGCGATGGCCAGGTAGACCAGCAGTGGCGCCCGGCGGCGGGCCAGCAGCGGCAGCGACGCGCCGAGCACCAGTGCGACGCCCGGGGCGTCGAGGCCGGTGGCGTCCGGCGTCGGGGTGCCGAGCCCGTCCAGGGTCAGCACCAGCAGCGACGCGACGAGCACCAGCGCGGCGACGCCGGCGTCCACGGCCTGCTCTCGACGGGTCACCACCCGAGGTTAACCGTGGCTGGCGCCGCCGCGGGTCACCCCGGGGAAGCATCCTCCGTCCCCCCGTGGGGGTACCCCGGAATCCCCTCCCGGGGCGTCGTCACGCGGCGTCCACCGTTCGTAGCGTTGCCGCCGTCAATCCGGATCGAGGAGGTCGTCACCGTGCTTGTCGAACAGAATCCGTCCCCCGGGACGGCGCCGCCGTCCCGGCCGAGCCGGTTCGCGCGGCTGGCCGGATGGTCCACCCGGCACCGCTGGTGGGCGCTGCTGTCCTGGCTGGTCGTCCTGGTCGCGGTGAGTGTCGGCGCGCAGGCGGTCGGCGCGGACTACCGGGACGACGTGTCGTTGCCCGGCACCGAGTCGCAGCGGGCGCTGGACACACTGCGGGAACGGTCCCCGCAGGCCGCCGGTAGCACCGTGCAGATCGTGGTGGCCGACCCGGACGGGCTGCGGACACCGGAGAACGAGGGTCGGGTCGAGGGCATGCTGGCCCAGGTCCGCGCCCTGCCGTCGGTGGCCGACGTGCGCAGCCCGTTCCGCGACCCCGGCGCGCTCAACGGCGACGGCACCGTCGGGTACGCCACGGTGACCCTGGACGGGGAGACGGCCGACGTGCCCGCGCAGGACGTACGCGAGCTGGTCGACACCGCCCGGCAGATCGACGGCGACGGGCTGCGGGTGGAGGTGGGCGGCGACGCGGTGGTCGCCGGCGAGGAGGGCGGTGGCGGGCCGGCGGAGGGGCTCGGCCTGCTCGCCGCGCTGGTCATCCTCGTGCTGCTGTTCGGGTCGGTGCTGGCCGCCGGCCTGCCGATCGTCATCGCCGTGTTCGCCGTCGGTACCGCGATGGGCCTGGTGGCGCTCGCCTCCCACGTGGCCACGGTCGCCAGCTACACCACGCCGCTGATGGTGCTGGTCGGGCTCGGCGTCGGTATCGACTACGCGTTGCTGCTCTTCTCCCGCTACCGGGGCGAACTGCTCGCCGGCGCCACCGGGGAGCAGGCGACCCGGCGGGCGGTGGACACCGCCGGGCGTACCGTCCTGTTCGCCGGCACCACCGTGATCCTCGCGCTGCTCGGTCTGGTGGTGCTGGGACTGGGCTCGTTGCAGGGTGTCGCGGTGGCGGTGGCGCTGACCGTGGCCACCACGATGGTCGCGGCGCTGGTGCTGCTGCCGGCCCTGCTGGCGGTGCTGAGCCGGCGGATCGAGCGGGCGGTGCGCCGCCGGGCCGAGCGGGGCCGCCACGACGGGGCCCGGTGGGCCGCCTGGTCGACGTTCGTGCAGCGCCGTCCGTGGACCGCGGCACTGCTGGCGCTGGTGGCCCTGCTCGCCCTCGCGGCCCCGGTGCTGGGCATGCGGCTGGGCATCGCCGACCCCGGCAACGGCGACCCGGCCAAGACCAGCCGGCAGGCGTACGACCTGCTGGCCCGCGGCTTCGGGCCGGGCTTCAACGGCCCCCTCGTGGTCGTGGTGGACGCCTCCGACGCGGCCGGCGCCGACCCGCGGGCGGCGGCGGAGCGGGCCCGGCCGGTGCTGGCCGGCACGCCCGGGGTGGCCGGGGTGAGCACGCCGTTCCCCACCGCGGACGGCCGGACCGCCACCATGGTGGTGTTCCCGGACGCCAAGCCGCAGGACGCCCGGACCGCCGACCTGGTGCGGCGGCTGCGGGCCGACGTGCTGCCCCCGCTGCGGGCCGACAGCGGCGCGGCGTTCCTGGTCGGCGGCACCACCGCCGCCACGGTGGACTTCTCCGCCGCGGTCGCCGAGCGGCTGCCGCTGTTCGTCGCGGTGGTGGTCGGCCTGTCGTCGCTGCTGCTGGTGCTGGTGTTCCGGTCGCTGCTGATCCCGGTGAAGGCGGCGGTGCTCAACCTGCTCAGCGTCGGCGCCGCGCTGGGCGTGGTGACCCTGGTGTTCCAGCAGGGATTCCTCGCCGACGTCCTGGGTGTCCAGCCCGGCCCGATCGAGGCGTTCGTGCCGGTGCTCATCTTCGCCATCGCGTTCGGGCTCTCGATGGACTACGAGATCTTCCTGCTGGCCCGGATGCACGAGCACTGGGAGCAACACCACGACGCGCCGGCGGCGATCCGGCACGGGGTCGCGACCACCGGCCGGATCGTCACCGCCGCCGCCGCGATCATGGTGGTCGTCTTCGGGTCGTTCCTGTTCGACCCCGGCCGGATGCTCAAGCAGTTCGGGCTCGGCCTGGCCGTGGCCGTGCTGGTCGACGCCCTGGTGATCCGGTGCCTGATCGTGCCGGCGGTGATGCAGCTGTTCGGCCGCTGGGCGTGGTGGCTGCCCGCGCCGCTGGCCCGCCGGCTGCCCCGGGTGGCCCTCGAACACCGCTGAGCGAGCGGCCGGCGCACGGGACGCGCCCGTGCGCCGGCGCCCGGTGCCGGTGGTTCAGCCCGCCGGCACCGGGTCGGGCAGCGGGTCGCCGGTCTCCAGCAGGGTCTTCACGCTGGCCAGCAGCTCCGGCCAGCCGCCGCCGTCGCCGAGCTGGCCGCTGATCGCCCGGTACATCTCGCTGTCCGGGTCGAAGTCGTCGTGCACCACGGTGAGCTTCACGAAGCCGCCGTACCGGGCGATCTCGAAGCTCACCTTCGAGCGGCGCTCGTCCTGCCGGGCGGCCAGTTCCTCGGCCGACCAGCCGAAGTGCGCGGCGTGCTCGGCGGAGAAGCCGTGCCAGCTGTAGGACAGCAGCCGGTGCGGCTCGGCGGCCAGCACGTGCTGGCCGAGGTCCCGGAACTCGCCGCCGGGGGAGTCCTGCCACAGCACCGGGGAGCCGACCCGCCAGTCCGAGCGCAGCGCGACGCCGCCCCAGTAGCGGCGGGTGAACTCGGGCTCGGTGAGGGCCGCCCAGAGCCGCTCCGGCGTGGTGTTGATGTAGGTGGTGTAGACGAACGTCGGACTCTCCATCGGCTCCCGCTCCAGTGCTCTGCGTAGGTCCCCGAGCGCGCGTACCCGCTCGCGGTCGTACCGGCCGATCCACCGTTCGGCGATCGCGTCGATCGGCGCGGGGTTGAGGTAGTGCAGCTTCTCCCGCCCGCGCCGCACGGTGCTGACCAGGTTGGCGGCCTCCAGGACCGCCAGGTGCTTGCTGACCGACTGCCGCGTCATGGCCAGCCCGGCGCACAGCTCGCGCAGGCTCTGGCCGTTGCGGAGGTTGAGGTCGTCGAGCAGCCGGCGTCGACTGGCGTCGGCCAGTGCGCGGAACACCTCGTCCACCCCGTCACCTCTTATATGCAGCCGTCCGGTTGCCTGTCAGGATAGGCAACCGGACGGCTGCGTGTCCAGCGCTCGGGCTCAGCCTTCCGCCTGATAGGCCCGCGTCAGGCGGGCGAAGTCGTCGTCACCGTGCCCGTCCCGGATGACCCGCCGGGCCGCCGCGAGCGCGGCGCGGAGCTGCGCGGCGTCGAGCCCGAGGGCCTCGCTCGCCTCGACGACGTGTGACATGCCGGCGGCGGCGGACCGCACCGTGGACACGTCGGCCACGTGGTCGTCGGTGCTGATCCGGCGGGCGAGGTCGTCGACCAGGTCCGGCAGCAGGCCGACGACCCCCCGCGCGTACGGGGCCAGGTCGCCGGGAGTGACCCCGGCCGCGCCGGCGACGGCGAAGGCGTGGGCGATACCACTCATCGCGGTCCAGAAGGCGTCCAGCAGGGCCACGTCGTGCGCGGCGGCCCGCCCGGGTTCGGCACCGAGCCAGTCGGCGGTGCCGCCGAGGGCGGCGAGGGTCCGGCGGTGACGCTGCCAGACCGGTTCCGGGCCGCTGTAGAGCACCAGCGCGTCCGGTCCGCCGATGGTGGGCGCGGGTGTCATGATCGCCCCGTCCAGATAGTCGATCCGGTGCCCGGCGGCCCACCGGGCCATCTCCCGCGCCCGCTGCGGGGTGTCCGCCGTCAGGTTGACCAGTGCCCGGCCACGCAGGGCGTCCACCGCAGGTCGCACCGTCCGCTGGACCGCGTCGTAGTCGATGACGCAGGTGATCGTTAACGGGCTCGCCCGCACCGTGTCCACGACGGAGTCCCCGCGGCGCGCCCCTTCCCGCACGAGCGGGTCGGCCCGCGACCGCGTGCGGTTCCAGACGGTGACGGGGTGGCCGGCGGTCAACAGGGCGCGGGCGAGCGCCCGGCCCATCGGCCCCAGGCCGATGACGGACACGGGAATACGACGGTCTTCGGACAAGGGTTTGGCTCCTTCACGACGTCACGACAGGTCAGGGCCGGCCGTACGGCGGTTGCCTCGCCGCCGGGGCGACCCTCATCCTGGGTCGGTACGCGCAACACGGACAAGTACCGACCTTTTCCTCAGGTACTGACCTTTTTCTCAGTGCGAAGGTGGCCGACGTGAAGAAGCGGACCTACTCGTGCGGACTCGACGCCGCCGTCGACGTGGTGGGCGGCAAGTGGAAGGCGCTCATCCTGTGGGAACTGCACACCGGCGTGCGGCGGTTCGCCGAGTTGCGGCGGGGGATCGATGGCATCAGCGAGAAGATGCTCATCCAGCAGCTGCGCGAGATGGAGACGTACGGTCTGGTCCACCGGGAGGTGCACCGGCAGGTGCCGCCCAAGGTGGAATACTCGCTCACCGACTTCGGACGGTCGCTGAACGAGGCGTTGATCCCACTCGGTGACTGGGGCGAGCGGCACATGTCGACGATCGAGGCGATCCCCCGGGACTGACCGGCGCCGGTTAGAGTCGCCCGGTGACCGAGATCCACACCGAGCGGCTGACGCTGCGGCACTGGCGGGAATCGGACCTCGACCCCTGGGCCGCGGTGAACGCCGACCCCGAGGTGATGCGCTTCCTCGGCCCGCCGCTCACCCCGCAGCGGTCCACCGCCGCCGCCCGTCGCTGGCAGGAGGTGCTCGACCGGCGCGGCTACGGGTTCTGGGCGGTCGAGGTGCGTGACACCGGCGAGTTCGTCGGCGTCACCGGCCTGGACCGGATGGACGAGGGGATGCCGTTCAGCGGGGTCGAGGTCGGCTGGCGCCTGGCCCGACCGGCCTGGGGTCACGGCTACGCCACCGAGGCGGCCCGCGCCGCGCTGGCGTACGGCTTCGACACCGTGGGCCTTCCGGAGATCCTCGCCGTCGTCACCGCGCCCAACGCCCGGTCCCACGCCCTGGCGCGCCGGCTCGGGATGACCACCGATCCGGCCGAGGACTTCGACCACCCGAGGGTCACCGACGAGCGACTGCGTCGCCACGTGATCCACCGGCTCCGGGCCGAGGCGTACCGGTCCCGGTCGGTGGCGCGGTCCGCGGTCCGTGGCGACGGGCAACACGGCAGCGTGCGCCCTTGTTAGCCTTCCACTCAGGACACACGCCCGCACGTCCGGCCCCCGCCGCGTGTGCCCGACCCGGGGGCACGACGAACGGAGACTCCTCAGCGTGATCAACCTGAACGGCGGCCTGGGCCGCTGGGCCATCGGTGCGGTGACCCTGGTGGCCAGCACCGCGGTCGCGGTGGGTGTGTCCGCCGCGCCCGCCCAGGCGGCCGCCCCACGCTGCAACGCGGTGGCGTTCATTCCCTACATCCACGGCGGCGGCGGTCAGCTGGAGGTCCCGGTCTACCGCACCAGCGGCTCCAACTCGCTGCTGTGCGTCATGTCCTACGGGGACCGGGGTGACGACGTCAGCCAACTCCAGTGGACCCTCAACTACTGCTACGGCGAGGGCCTGTCGCTGGACGGCGACTTCGGCAGCAGGACCAAGTCGGCGCTGATCCGCGCCCAGAAACGCGAGGGCATCGGCGCCGACGGGATCTACGGTCCGCAGACCGCCCAGGCGCTCCGGTTCCCCTGGATCCCCTACGGTGGCTGCCGCGAGACATAGGCCACCGGGCCGACCCGGCCGTCGGGGCGGGCCACCGCGACCCGCCCCGACGCCCACCGCCAGACCCTAGCCGCCGGTGCGGACGGCCTGGAGGGTGTAGGTCTGTGGCACCCGCCACGGCCGGTCCCGCAACCGGTGCTCGCCGTGCTCGTCGGCCACCGTCGCCCCGGGCAGGGCGTCCCACGGCGCGCTGTCGTGCTCGACCAGCATGGTCAGCGTGAACCCCGCGTCGAGCAGCGCGCTCACCACCTCGCCCAGGCCGTGGTTCCACTCGTACGACCGGTTGTGCGTGAAGACGGCGTCCGTCTCGACATAGGTGCCCGGCTCGTCCCACATCGTCGGCTCGGGACGTTCGAAGTAGGGGTGTTCGACCGCGAGCAGGCCGTCGCGGCGGGTGTCGTCGAGTGCCCACAGCATCGGGTGGCCCTCGCGCAGGAACAACCGGCCGCCCGGACGCAGCAGCGCGGCCACCACGGACGCCCACCGGCGGATGTCCGGCAGCCAGCACAGCGCGCCCACGCCCGTGTACACCAGGTCGAACCCGCCCCGGCCCAGGGCGGCCGGGGCCTCGTACACGTCGGACCGGACGAAGTCGACCGCCGCGCCGGTGCGTTCGGCGAGACCCCGGGCCTGCGCGAGTGAGGCGGGGGAGAAGTCCAGGCCGGTCATCCGCGCGCCGAGGCGGTGCAGGGAGATCGTGTCGGTGCCGATGTGGCACTGCAGGTGCACCCCGCGCAGCCCGGCCACGTCGCCGAGGCGGGGCAGGTCGAAGCGCACCACCTCGCTCAGGTACGCCGGGTCGGCGACGAACCGCTCCACCGCGTATCCCGGTGAGGCCGCGTGCGCGGCGGCCCGGTCGTCCCAGTTGGCCCGGTTGGCGTCCAGGTGCTCGTCCATGCCGGCGACGGTCGCACACGTCCGCGCCGCCGCGCCAACCGATAACCGGGCGGCCGGTCGCCACCCGATCCGACCGGTGTGGCAGCGTGGTGGGGGTGCGCAGTCCCGCCGCCCTCGACGTCGACCTGGCCCTGGTCGGCGGCGGCGGCGCGGCCTCCCTGGTTCTCGCCGCGCTCGACCGGCACCGGGTCCGCGACCTGCGGATCGCCGTCATCGACCCGGTGCACCGGCGCGGCCAGGACCGCACCTGGGCCTTCTGGGACCACCCCGGCAACGACCTCGACCCGCTGCTGGCGGCGAGCTGGCAGCGGGTCGAGGTGGCGACGCCAACGCGACGCCGCGTGCTGGACCTCGACCCGCTGCGGTACGCCATGCTGCGCTCGGGCCCGGTCTACGACCGGGCTGCCGAGGCGGAGCGGCGGCTGGGCGTGCGCAGGGTCGGCGCGCCGGCCGACGAACTCGACGACGACGGGCACCGGGTCACCGTGCGGACCGCCGACGGCGGGCCGGTCGTCCGGGCGTCCTGGGTGCTCGACTCCCGCCCCCGGCCACCCCGGCGGGCCGGCCGGACCAACTGGTTGCAGCACTTCCGGGGCTGGTGGCTGGAGGCCGACGGCCCGCTGTTCGACCCGAGCCGCGCGATCCTGATGGACTTCCGCACCCCGCAGCCCGCCCGGGGGGTCTCGTTCGGCTACGTGCTGCCGGTCGACGACCGCTTCGCCCTGGTGGAGTACACCGAGTTCACCCCCGCCCTGCTCACCGAAGCCGGCTACGACGCGGCGCTCGCCGGCTACCGCGACCTGCTGGGTCTGGACCCGACTCGGCTGCGGGTGCGGGAGGTGGAGAACGGGGTCATCCCGATGACCGACGCGCCCTTCGACCCCCGGCCCAGCCCCCGGGTGGTCCGGCTCGGCACCGCCGGCGGCGCCACCCGACCCTCCACCGGGTTCACCTTCTCCGCGATGCACCGCCAGGCCGAGCAGGTCGCCCGCGCGCTGGCCGCCGGCCGGCCGCCGGTGCCCGCGCCCGCGTACCCCCGGCGGCACCGCTGGATGGACGCGGTCGCGCTGCGGGCGCTGGACTCCGGCGGCGTCGGCGGCCCGGAGTTCTTCGACCGGCTCTTCGACCGCAACCCGGCGTCCCGGGTGCTGCGCTTCCTCGACGGCACCACCAGCCCGGCCGAGGAGGTGGCGCTGATGAGCACCACCCGGATGCTGCCGATGCTCGCCGCCACCGCGGGCGACGCCGCCGGCCGGGTCCGCGACCGGGTCGACCCGGCCCGCCGCGCGGCGACGTGGACCGTCCCGCCCGCCGTGGTCGGCGGGCGGGACGCCGACGACTGACCCGAGCGGATCAGCCACCCTGCCACACCGTCCAGTCCCGGGCGTGGATTCCCGGGTGCCGATCGCGGATCACCCCGCGACGTTCGGTAGGTTCGCCGACATGGTGGACGCGGCGCCCGGCAGGGTCGTGCGGATCTGGACCGACGGCGCGTGCAGCGGCAACCCCGGGCCGGGTGGGTGGGGAGCGGTGCTGCGCTACGGCGGGCACGAGCGGGAACTGTGCGGGGGAGAGGCCACCCCCACCACCAACAACCGGATGGAACTGATGGCGGCCATCCGGGCGCTGGAGAGCCTGACCCGGCCGGTCACCGTGGAACTGCACACCGACAGCACGTACGTGCGCAACGGGATCACCGGCTGGCTCGCCTCGTGGAAGCGCAACGGCTGGCGGACGGCGGCGAAGCAACCGGTCAAGAACGCCGACCTGTGGCAGCGGCTGGAGGCGGCGTGCGTACGCCACGAGGTGACCTGGCTGTGGGTCAAGGGCCACAACGGCCACCCGGAGAACGAACGCGCCGACGCGCTGGCCAACCGGGGGATGATCGAGGCGCGCGCCGCGGCGTCACCCGCCGGTCGCTGAGCCGGCAGTCCCGCCGACCGGGAGCCACCGTCGATCCGGAAACGGCCGGACGGATGACAACCGCATCGACGTTCTCCGCGTTCCACCACGCGACCGAATGTCCGATCGGATGACAACCGATCCGGTCCGTTATCGCAAAGAGCCTTTCGCGTAGCCGAACCGTTGTCGATCGTTGACAACCGATCAGGTCGTTATCCGAACGATTCCTTAACCCCCTTTACGTTCCCCTATCGTCGGCCTGGAGAAGCAGTTCATCCGACGAAGGGGACCGCGATGAGCGACACGTCCCACCCCACCCTGAACCGTGCCGGCGAATCACCCGATCCGATGGCCGAGGTGAATTCGCCGGTCGATGTGATCCCCGTCCACCGGCGGCGGGAGATCGTCGGTCGGTCGCCCGGCCAGCTCGCCTGGCTGCGGCTCAAGCGGGATCGAACGGCGTTGGCGAGCGCCGTGACCTTGGTCGTGGCCGTGTGCGTCGCCCTCGCCGCGCCGGCGATCCAATGGCTGACCGGAATCGACCCGACCGACAAGTTCGTCGATCAGCTCAACGATTTCGGGATGCCACTCGGATATGCCGGTGGAATCAGTTCCGACCATCTTCTCGGGTTGGAGCCGGGCAGTGGTCGCGACATTCTCCTGCAACTGGTCTACGGATTGCGCACCTCGTTGTTCATCGCCTTCGTGTCCGCGGTGCTGGCCTCGGTGGTCGGGGTGGCCGTGGGCATCGTCGCCGGTTACGCCCGCGGCTGGCTGGACAGCGTCGTGAGCTGGGTCATCGACGTGACGCTCGCCTTCCCGTTCCTCATCTTCGCGCTCGCGGTCATCCCCATCGTCGAGGACCGTTTCTTCACCGCCCGCGAGGCGCCGCCGCCGAGTTTCCGGATCGCCCTCATCATCGCCACCTTCGGGCTCTTCAGCTGGACGTACACCGCTCGGCTGGTCCGTGGACAGGTCATCTCGCTGCGCGAGCGGGAGTTCGTCGAGGCCGCCCGGGCCGCCGGCGCGGGCACCGGGCACCTGCTGCTGCGCCAGCTGCTGCCGAACATCTGGGCCCCGATCCTCGTCACCCTCTCGCTGAACGTGCCCCAGTTCATCGCGGTGGAGGCGGCCCTCGCGTTCGTCAACATCGGCGTCACCGAACCGACGCCCGACCTCGGCCGGATGATCTACAACAGCATCGGCTACGTCGCGAGCGACCCGTACTACACCCTGTTCCCCGGGCTGACGATCTTCGTGCTCGTACTGGCGTTCAACCTGTTCGGCGACGCGCTGCGCGACGCCCTCGATCCGCGCTCCGCCCGGTAACCGAAATCCGATCACCGACCGTTCGTCCGGTCAGCGGCGGGCCCGTCCGGGCCCAGGCCGGGCGAGGAGGGAGATGCACCGTGCACAGAAGAGCCCGCAGACTGTCGATCGGCGTCCTGTCCGTGGCGTTGCTCGCCGCCGGATGTACCCGGACCGGCGAAGACGGCGGCACCGGCAGCGAAAATGAGGAGGCTAAGACCCAGACCGGCTCGATCTCGTACCAGGCGGATGACAACCAGGGCCCCGCGGCGGCCGTCGAGGGCGCCACGAAGGGCGGAATCCTCACCGTCCTGCGGGACTTCGACTTCGAGCATCTCGATCCGGCGCGCAACTACGTGAGCAACCAGTTGCTGACCGGTGGTCTGCTCTACCGGTCGCTGACCGGCTACAAGGAGAACGGCACCGGCGAGTTGCTCCTCGTGGGTGACCTGGCCAGGGACCCCGGCAAGGACGTCAACGGCGACTGCAGGGTCTGGGAGTTCACTCTTCGCGACGGGCTGACGTACGAGGACGGCTCGCCGATCACCTCGAAGGACGTCGCGTACGGTGTGGCGCGCTCCTTCGCCCCGCAGCTCAACGAGGGACCGCACTACATCCAGCAGTGGCTCTACCCGGGCGGCGAGTACAACGCCAGGTACCAGGGGCCGTACGACGGCGGCAAGCCGGCGCCCGACGGGGTGGAGACCCCGGACGACAAGACCATCCGTTTCACCTTCGCCGACCCCCACTGCGACATGCCGTACGCGGCGGCCATGCCCACCACCGCGCCGGTGCCGGCGGCCAAGGACACGAAGACCAACTACGACCTGCGGCCGTTCTCCTCGGGGCCGTACAAGGTGAAGTCGTACCAGCGGGACGTGGCGCTGGAGTTGGAGCGCAACCCGAACTGGGACCCGGACAGCGACCCGCTGCGTACCGCCTACCCGGACGGCTTCCGGTTCACCTTCGGCCTGGAGGGGGCGCAGATCGCCGAGCGGCTCGTCGCCGACGCCCCGGCCGACCAGGCCGCGTTCACCTGGACCGACGTGCCGCCCGCCGTGCTGTCCCGGACCACCTCCGGTCCGGTCGCCGAGCGGGTGGTGAAGGGCCCGACACAGTACGTCTGGGTGCTCAACATCAACACCCAGCGGGTCGTCGACCTCAACATCCGTAAGGCGTTGAACTACGCCGTCGACAAGGACGCGACGCTCAAGGCGATCGGTGGCCGGGCCGCCGGCACGCCGGCCACCACGCTGATGTCGCCGACCACGGCCGGCTGGCAGGAGTACGACGTGTTCGGCGCGCCGCCCGGCGGGGACTCGGCGAAGGCGAAGGAACTACTCGGTGGCCAGACGCCGGAGCTGGTGCTGGCGCACGCCAACACCGAGCTGCGCACACAGCAGGCCGAGGCGGTCCGGAAGAGCCTCACCGAGCGTGGGTTCAAGATCATCATGAAGTCGATCGAGTCGTCGGGCTACTACGACGAGGTCGGCCGGAAGAACAACCCGTACGACCTGTACCTGGGCGGTTGGGGCGCGGACTGGCCGACCGGTTCCACGGTCATCCCGCCGCTCTACGACGGCCGGGGGATCGGGCCGGAGGGTAACCAGAACCTCTCCTACCTCAACGACCCCGGCATCAGCGCGGAGATCGATCGGGTGCGGAAGCTGCCCGCGGCCGAGCAGGACGCCGAGTGGATCAAGCTCGACGAGAAGATCATGCGCGACCTGGTTCCCGTTGTCCCGCTCTACTACGACGCCGCCTACGTGCTGCGCGGCTCGAAGGTCGGCAACGCCTTCCTCAGTGACGCCTTCGGTGCCATCCAGGTGAACAACATCTACGTCAAGCAGTGACGCCGTGCGGGGAGCGGCTCGTCCGCTCCCCGCCGTACCCCCGAGAGGTTCGACGGATGCTCCGCTTCATCGTCCGACGGCTGCTCGTCGCGGCCGTCACCCTCGCCGTCATCAGCCTGGTCACGTTCGGGCTGTTCTTCGCGGTTCCCAGCAGCCCGGCCAAGGTGATGTGCGGCAAGAACTGCACCGCCGCGGACATCGCCCAGGTCGAGGAGCGGTTGGGTATCCGCGACCCGCTGCCCGAGCAGTACGTCGCCTTCGTCCGGGGGATCGCGGTGGGACGCACCTTCGGCGAGGGAGACTTCCGACGCGAGTGCCCGGCTCCCTGCCTCGGCTACTCGTTCCGCAACGACCAGCCGGTCACCGAGATCGTCGCCCAGCGAGCCCCGGTGACGATCAGTATCGTCGGCGGCGCGGCCGTCGTCTGGATCCTGCTCGGCGTCTCCCTGGGCATGGTGTCGGCGCTCCGACAGGGGACCGTCTTCGACCGGATGGCCATCGGCGTCAGCCTCGCCGGAGCGTCGATGCAGGTCTACTTCTTCGGCCTCATCCTGCTCTACGTCCTCGTGTACTCCACGGGACTGCTGCCCTTCCCCAGCTACACACCGCTCACCGAGCATCCTGGACGGTGGGCGCTGGGGCTGCTGCTGCCCTGGATGACCCTGGGCTTCCTGAACTCGGCGCTCTACGCCCGGCTGGCCCGGGCGCAGATGGTGGAGACGCTGTCCGAGGACTTCGTCCGCACGGCGCGCGCCAAGGGCCTGCCACGTCGTCAGGTCTACGGCCGGCATGCCCTACGGGCCGCGATCACCCCGATCGTGACCATCGCCGGCCTCGACGTGGGTACCGCCCTCGGCGGCACCTTCATCACGGAGACCATCTTCGGCCTTCAGGGCCTCGGCAAGGCCACGGTCGAGGCGGTGCAGTTCCTGAACCTGCCGGTGGTGATGGCCACCGTGCTGCTCGCGGCGATCTTCATCGTGGTCGCCAACATCGTCGTCGACCTGCTGTACGCGGTCATCGACCCGCGCGTACGGCTGAGTTGAGGGAGGAAGGATGACCGACATCGCGGTGCCCGCAGCACGCGAGCCGGGCCCTTACCTGCGGGTGGAGGACCTGCGGGTGCGTTTCGACACCGAGGACGGGACGGTCCGTGCGGTGGACGGGGTGTCGTTCAGCGTCGATCGGGGGCGGACTCTGGGCATCGTCGGCGAGTCCGGCTCCG
>NZ_RBAK01000017.1 GCF_003626595.1 Micromonospora endolithica
GATGGCCTTCGGATTCCACTCAGCAGACGCCCTCATCGCCCTGGCCATGCTCAGCCTCGGCGGCCACCGACCCCAACTCCCCGGAAGATGATCACCACCGACCCACGAATCAAGCAGAAGACCCATATTTATGTCCCTCAGAAATATCGCCTGGCGAAGTCATGCCCGCGGGCCGGCCCGGGCAGAGGCGACGAAGGCGGCTGTCCCGAACCAGCACCACTCCCGAGGGATTGTCCGCCACCTCGACACAGCTCAGTTGGACCAGGGATGCCGTCAGGCGCGCGGGGTGACCTGCTGGACGACCTCGAACTCCAGCAGGGTGGCGCCCGAGGCGACCGGGGGCCGTTGCTGCTCGCCGGGCGGGGACGCGTGCGCGGACCGGGCCGGACCCGCGGCCCACGCCTGGTACGCCTCCTCGTTCTCCCAGCGGGTGTACACGAAGTAGCGCCCGTCCCCGGCCACCGGGCGGAGCAGTTCGAAGCCGAGGAAACCGGGGGAGTTCTCGACCGCGCCGGCCCGGGCGGCGAAGCGCTTCTCCAACTCCTCCCCGGCGCCGGGCGGGACCTCGATCGCGTTGATCTTCACGACTGCCATGCCCCCACCCTAGTCAGCCCCGCGCGCCGTGGTCGGCAGCGCGGCGGGGAGCGGATGGCTTTTCGATCTAGCCTCCTAGGACAGCTTGCGGGTAGTGAGCGGTCGCACCCGGCCTACGGGGTTGGCACCGCCGGCCGATCTGCCCGCCGACAACCGGGCCGCGGGTCAGAACGACTCGACGGTGGGCACCAGGTCGGCGTCGACGACGATCGGGGCGTGGTCGGAGGGGCCCTTGCCCTTGCGGGCCTCCCGGTCCACGTACGCCGACCGGACCGTGCGGGCCAGTGGCGCCGAGGCGTACACGAGGTCGATCCGCATGCCCTTGTTCTGGTGGAACATCCCGGCCCGGTAGTCCCAGTACGTGTACGGGTGCGGCCCCTTCATCGGCGTGGGCACCACGTCGGTCAGGCCGAGGTCGCGCAGCGCCGCGAGGGCGGCCCGTTCGGCCGGGGTGACGTGGGTGGAGTGCGTGAACAGCGCCGGGTCCCACACGTCGGCGTCGGTCGGCGCCACGTTGAAGTCACCGCACACCGCGAGCGGCAGGCCGCGGGTCAGCTCGGTGTCCAGGGCGTCGCGCAGGGCCGCGAACCAGGCCAGTTTGTACGCGTAGTGCGGGTCGTCGGGGGCGCGGCCGTTCGGCACGTACACCGACCAGACGCGTACGCCGCCGCAGGTCGCCGACAGGGCCCGGGCCTCCGGCTCGGGGAACCCGGGCTCGTCGGGGAACCCGACCGTGACGTCGGTCAGGCCGACCCGGGACAGGATCGCCACCCCGTTCCAGCGACCGTCGCTGTGACTCGCCACGGTGTAGCCCAGCGCGCCGACCTCGTCGGCCGGGAAGGCGCCGTCGGGGCACTTCGTCTCCTGAAGGCACACCACGTCCGGCTCGGTGCTGGCCAGCCAGTCGAGCAGTCGGGGCAGGCGGGCCTTCACCGAGTTGACGTTCCACGTCGCCAGGCGCATGTCACCAGCCTGCCCCATCGCGCCTTCGGGTGTTAAGAAGGGGCCCTTCCTCTGCACGAGGCGTTAAGAAGGTGCCCTTCCTTCCCCCTCAGGGGGTGTCGTTGGGGCGGCTCTGCTCGGCGAGGAACCGTTCCAGTTCGGCGCCGAGTTCGTCGGCGGTGGGCAGTGGTCCGCTGTCCGGCGCGAGCAGGTTCTTGCCGCCCCGTCCCCGGGCGAACGCGTCGTACTGCTCCTCGAGGGCGCGCACCAGTGCGCCGGCGTCCTCGGTCTGGGCGACCTGCCGGTCGATCTCCACCCGGACGACCTCCGCCGCGGCCCGCAGCCCGTCGCCGGGCAGCAGCAGGCCGGTGCTGCGGGAGATCGAGCTGAGCAGCACCTCGGCGGCGGCGGGGAACTCGGTCTGGGCGACGTAGTGCGGCACGTGCGCGGCGAAGCCGAGGGCGTCGCGGCCCTGCTGGCCGAGGCGGTACTCCAGCAGGTGGCCGACGCTGCCGGGCACCTGGACCCGCTGCAACCACGGCTCGTAGCCGGCGATCAGCTCGGGGCGGGTGGCGTGCGCGGTGACCCCGGTGGGCCGGGTGTGCGGTACGGCCATCGGGATCGAGTTCAGGCCGACGGTGAGCCGGACGTCGAGCCGGGCGGAGAGCCCGGCGACGGCGGCCACGAACCGTTCCCACTGCAGGTCCGGCTCCGGGCCGGTGAGCAGCAGGAACGGGGTCTCGTCGTCGTCCTGGAGCAGGTGCAGCTCCAGGGCGGGCTCGTCGTACGCCTCCCAGTGGTCCTCGACGAACGTCATCACCGGCCGGCGGGACCGGTAGTCGAACATCTGGTCGAGGTCGAACCGGGCGACCGGGCGGGCGTCCAGCGAGCTGAGCAGCTGTTCCCGGGCCAGGCGGGTGGCGCTGCCGGCGTCGACGAAGCCGGTGAGGGCCTGGATCAGGACCGGCTGACCGAGGTCGGGCAGTTCGTCGGTGAGCTCGTAGAGCTCGTGTGGGTCGAGCACCGGTGCGGACCTCCCTGGGAAGTGCCAACGGGTCGCCGAATGTCGACGGCACCCGGTTCTCCGAACGTACCCACCATCCTCCTGCATTCCTTTCGAGGCGGATCCGGCGGTCCCGGCTCCGACCGGGTGGGCGGCGGCCGGGTGCCGGCGAACCGCCTAGCCGGACGGCCGTGGGTGGCTGGCCGAACGGTGGATCTGGTGGGTGGTGGTCGGGTGGGCGACGATTCCTCCCCGTCCGGCCACGGGATGGCCGGTCCGGGCCGGACCGGAGGTCTGCCCGGTTGGGGAGGTCCGTTCCCGGCTCGGCGTCACCGGGTGGGAACGTCCGCCCGTTCGGAGGGGATTCGTGAGGAATGCCACGAGATCACCATGAGTGATCGCGACGACCTCCTGCCTAGCCTCGGCAGATGCGTTTTGACCGCCCCCTCGATGACCAGCTCACCCACGGTGACGCCGCTGACCGTTCGGACGATACCCCGTCGTCCGGACGGCTGGCCACCCTCGGCGCGTACACCCGGAACCTGCTGCGCGGGCCCGGCCGGGCCCGGATCGCCCTGGCCACCGGCGTGGTCTGCTGCCTCGGCCTGACCGCGGTGGCGCAGACCCGTCCGGAGACCGCCGCCGACGCCGCCCCGGCCGACCCGGTGGCCGCACCGGCGGAGCGGGTCGTGCCGGAGGCGGCCTCCCGCGCCCAGCGGGTCGCGCCGCAGCCGGCCGCCACGCCGTCCGCCACGCCGTCCGCCTCGGCCACCGCCGATCCGGACGTCAGCCCGAAGCCCAGGCGCAAGCCGAAGCCGGTCGACCCGGCCCCGGTGGCCGGCCTGGACCGGGCCCAGATGCGCAACGCCCAGGTGATCGTGCGGACCGGCCAGAAGATGGACATGCCGCGCCGCGCGCTGGTGATCGCCGTCGCCACCGCGATGCAGGAGAGCACCCTCTACAACTACGCCAGTGGGGTGCTGCCGGAGTCGCAGCGGTACCCGCACCAGGCGATCGGCTGGGACCACGACTCGGTGGGGCTGTTCCAGCAGCGCCCGAGCAGCGGCTGGGGCGAGGTCGGGCAGCTGATGGATCCGGCGTTCGCGACCCGGCAGTTTCTCGCCGCCCTGGCCCAGGTGCCCGGCTGGCAGCAGATGCGGCTCACCGACGCGGCGCAGGCGGTGCAGATCTCGGCCTTCCCGGAGCACTACGCCCAGCACGAGGCGCGGGCCGCCGAGGTCGTCGCCGCGGTCGTGTCGGCCGCCCAGTAGGCTTCCTCCGACCACTGTGGACGGTTGTGGATCGGGCGTCCTGGGTACAGATGTTGTCGCTGCCGGGTACACATGATGCAGGCAGCACCGACAGGAGGACGAAAATGTCACTGATGCAGCGGATCACCATGTTCCTGCGCTCGCCCAAGGGTCAGCAGCTGGTCGACCGAGGTCGCCGCGAGCTGGCCAAGCCCGCCAACCAGCAGAAGCTGCGCGGGCTGGCTGCCAAGATCCAGAAGCGCCGCTGACCCGCCCGCCGTCCCACCCTCAGGTGACCCCCGGGAGATCTCTGTGACCGATTCCGCGCCCACCGACGGTCAGCCCGCGGTCCCGCCGCCGCGTCCGCCCTCGGTCGCGCCGACGTCGCCGTCGGACGCGCCCGAGGCGCCACCGGCCGGGCTCTGGGACCGGATGCGGGAGGACCCGCAGTACGCCCCGGAGCACCTCGCCCTGGAAGCGGTGCGCCGGCTCGGGCCGGAGGCGGCGCAGTGGGCGGCCCGGGTCCGCGCCGAGCAGCCGGCGGCGTCCGCGGAGACCCTGGCGGACCAGGCGGTACGGAAGTTCGTCAACCGGGCCCGCCTCTCCGGGGCGGTGTCCGGCGCGGCGGGACTGCCCGGCGCGGTGATCGACGTCGGTGTGCTGGCCTGGACCCAGGCCCGGATGGTGCTGCACGTCGCCGCCGCCTTCGGGGTGGACCCGACGCACCCGGACCGGGCCACCGACCTGCTGGTGTTGCAGAAGGTGCACAAGGTGGCCGAGAGCGCGCGTCTCGCGCTCGGGGTGGCCGCCGGCCGGGAGCGGGCCGGCGCCCTCTTCGGCTCCGGCGGGCAGAGCCCGCTCGGCAAGGTGATGCTGCGCCTGGGCATCCGGCTGGCGCAGATGGCCGGTGTCCGGGCCGCGAAGCGGGTCTTCGCCAAGGTGGTGCCCGGTGCGGCGATCGTCCTCGGCACCTGGGCCAACTCGTCGGCGACCAAGGATCTGGCCGAGCGTTCCCGGGCGCTCTACCGCCAGCACGGCGGTGTCCCGGAGCAGCGGCGCCCCTGACGCTCGGGCGACGCCGGCCGCGCCGACGGCCGGCGCCGCTGTCCGCCCGACGGCCGGTCGCGGGGCTGGCTGTTCAGCCGGAGATGCCCCAGGCGCGCCAGGCCACGGCGGCGAGCTTGTCCTGGCCGGCGGCATTGGGGTGGAACCAGTCCAACTGGTTGATCAGCTCGGGCGTGAACCGCACCTTGTGCGCCGCGCCGCCGTCGTACCTGCAGCGGGACCCGTACGCGCGGCACGCCGCGGCGAGTTGGGCGTTGTACGCGGTGATCCGCTCCCGGACGGTGGCCCGACGTGCCCGGTCCAGCGGGTCGTCGGAGGTGGGGTTGGCCAGCAGGGCCGGGCAGATGCCGCGCCGCCAGACGCGTACCGCCCGCTCGTTGGTGTGCCCGACCTCCCAGAGCCGGTGCAGGTCCGGGATGCTCACCACCAGCACCCGGGCCTTGGGCCGGCCGGTCCGCAGCACCCGCAGGCCCCGGTCGACGTCCTTGCGGAAGTCGGCCACCGGCGTCATCACCTCGACGCCGCCGCGGCAGACGTCGTTCGCGCCGATCAGCACGGTGGCCAGGTCGACGCGGTCGCGTACGGCGGCTTCGGCCTGGCCGGCCAGCGCGGACGCCCGGGCGCCGGGACGGGCGTGGTTGTGCGCCTTGCCGCGCAGCGCGGCGTTGTCGTCCAGCAACCGGCGGTAGACGCTGTCCACCCGGGACCCGTCCCCGGTGGACCAGGAGTTGCGCTGGCACGAGGTGAGCACGAGGCAGGAGCCGAAGCCGGTGCTGATCGAGTCGCCGAGGGCGGCGATGCCGCCGGCCGTGCCGGGTGCGGCCGACCGGGTCGGCCGGGGTGACGCCTCGCCACCCCGTTCGCAGGCGAGCGCGACCAGCGCCAGCAGGCAGGCGACGGCGGCGACCCAGCGTCGAGGCATGACTTCCCCCGTAGCGCAGCGGAGAGCGACAGCCCGGTAACTCTATGCGCGGGTCTCCGGTGGGGTGGGCTGCTGTCGGCTATGCGGCAGAAGGCTGCCGCTGGTGAGGCTGTCCGTGCTAGGCCCGTCCGCTGCGGTGGGCGCTCCCCGTGGTGAAGGCGCCGACCAGGTCGGTGATTGCCCGCCGGGCGCGGGCGGCGTAGTCCGGGTCCGGGTCGGCGTAGCCCCGGTCCGGGTCGGCGTCGTCGGGGGCGCCGTCGTCCGGGTTCGGCGCGGCGGCGAGGGCGAGGTGGTGCAGGACGCCGACCGTGGCGAGCGCGAGCGAACCGGGTCGGGCGGTCGCGGCGAGCCGGCCCCGCCGCTGCTCGTCGGCCAGATAGGTCGTCACGGCGCGCTCGATCGCGTCGAGGCCGGCGGTCCGGTCGCCGAGCACCGCGTGCACGCGGCCGACCAGTTCCGGCCGTGCGGCGAGCAGCCGGGCCGTGGCCAGGGTTGTCGTCCGCGGTGTCGCCAGCAGGGTGTCGCAGACGTTGTCAACGACGCTGCCGGTGCCGGCCCGCGCGGCCAGGGCCGCCGCCCGGGCGGAGACCAGGAAGGCGCGGTCGGTGGCGTACGCGGTCAGGAAGTCGTCGAGGTCGGCGAAGTGCGCGTACAGCAGGCCGGTGGCGACCCCGGCCGCACCGGTCACCGCCCGACCGCTCAGCCGGGCCGGGCCGTGGCGGACGATGACCTGCTCGGCGGCGGCGAAGAGCTGCTGGCGGACCTCCGGGATGGCGACACCTCTGGGCATGCCGTCCAGCCTATGCGTGCCCCGGGCCTTGCGGCAGGAATGAGCAACGGCTCATACTCGGCAGTATGAGCAAGCGCTCATACTGATCGAGGGGTGGGGACAGCGGTGCCGAAACAGGTCGGACGGGTCATCGTGGTGGGTGCCGGGATCGCCGGGCTGGCGACCGCGCTGCGGCTGCACCGGGCAGGCTGGGACGTGCGGGTGGTCGAGCGCGCCCCCGGTCGGCGCGGCGGCGGCTACCTGGTCAACCTGCTGGGCGTGGGCCACAGCGCCGCGCAGCGCCTCGGTGTGCTGCCCGCGCTGGCCGAGCGTGATCTCGGCATGTTCACCTCGATCCTGGTCACCGCCGACGGGCGGGAGAAGCTGCGGATTCCCCCCGCGTTCGGGCAGGCGGCCCTCGGCGGGCGGGCGGTCACCGTGTTCCGGGGCGACCTGGAGTCGGTGCTGTACGAGGCGGTCCGGGACCGGGCGAATATCCGCTTCGGCACCACGCCGCGGTCGGTCACCCAGGATCCGGACGGCGTCGAGGTCGGGTACGACGACGGCACGACCGAGCGCGCCGATCTCCTGGTCGGTGCCGACGGGGTGCACTCCGGGGTCCGGGAGATCGTCTTCGGTCCCGAGGCGGACGTCCGGGTGGACCTGGGACATCTGGTCGCCGCGTTCCCGCTCGACCGGGTTCCCGACGGCGTCCCGGTGGGTGCCGGCACCACCTACATCGGCCCGGGGCGTACCGCGGCGGTGATCAACCTGGGGCCCGGCCGGTCCTCGGCGTTCTTCACCTACCGCAGCCCGGACCCGGAGGCCGAGCGGGCGGCGGGAGCGGTGTCCGCACTGACCGGGGCCTTCGGGGACCTGGGCGGAGGTGTGCCGGACGCGCTGAGCCAGCTCGCGGCGGATCCGCCGCGCGCCTACTTCGACGCGGTCAGCCAGGTGGTCACCGACCGGTGGAGTCGCGGCCGGGTGGTGCTGCTCGGCGACGCGGCCTGGTGCGTCTCGCTGTTCGCCGGCTACGGCGCGGCGCTGGCCGTCGCCGGAGCCGACCGGCTCGGCGACGCGCTGGACGAGCACGGCGGGGACGTGCCGGCAGCGCTGGCCCGCTGGGAGGCTTCCCTGCGCCCCGAGGTGCGCCGCAGGCAGGCGGCGGCCCGCCGCGGGATGAGCCAGTACGCCCCGGCGACCCGGGCGCACGTCTGGGTGCGGGACCTGAGCATCCGCGCCGTCCTCCTGCCGGGGATCCGTGGCCTGGTCCAGCACGCCGTCCGGCGGGCCAACCGCTGAGGCGGTTCCCCGGCCGTGGGCATGCCGCCGGCTGCCGGCGTGCCGCCGGCGGTGCAGCCGCTAGCGGCGCCAGGGTGCGGGCTGGCCGTGCAACCACCAGTGCAGCGCCCGGGTGATCCGGGGCAGCACCAGGTAGGTCATCAGCGGCGTCAGGGTGAGCGTCATGATCAGCACCCGGGCGGCCAGCGGCACGTCGGGGAGGAAACGACTGGTCAGTAGCGTCGCGGTCAGGCTCAGCGGGAAGAACGCGAGCCAGATCGTCACCGCCTGCTTCCAGCGCGGCGGGGAGGGCGGCGGCACGGTCGGCTCGGCGCTGACCGGCACCGTCCGCGTGACCGGGTCCGGCGTCGGGTCGAACCAGCCCTCGATGCCGGTCCGCTTCTCCACCCGGGTGTGCTCCACGATGCCCTGCGCCGAGGTCAGCCACCAGCGCCGCTGCGGGGAGTCCTCCCAGCGGCGCAGCGTCTCGTCGTCGGCGAACCGGTAGAGCATGTGCCAGTCGCCCGAGCCCGGCGCGCTGCGGACCCAGCCGGCCCCCAGGAAGCCGGGAAACGCCTCGGCCAGCGCGGTCCCGGCGCGCATCCACGCCACCATCTCGTCGGTCCGGGCCGGATCGGCGCGCCGGGCGATGGCGACGGTCACCGGCACCGCGTGGGTCAGGGTCATGCCCCCATGGTCCCCGCCCGCGCCGCCGGACCCGGCCTCACGAGCCGTCGGTGTAACGCACCCCACGCCGGCCGTGACCCGCCCTGCCCGTTCGTGTCGGGGGTGTGTGATGCGCTCGGTGCATGAGTGGAGACGACATCCTCGTGCTCGGCGCCACCGGGACCACCGGCCGCGCGCCGACGGAGTTCGCGGCGTACGCGGCGCGGGCGGCGGCCGGTGGCGCCTGGCGGGACCGACCGGCTCACCCGCCTCGGCGGCGGCCGCGATCGGGTGGGCCGCAAGCAGTGACCGGTGGCCCGGTTAAGCCCGCGCGGGGCGGGTAGGCCGGTGTGATGACGAGATCGCAGCCCCGGCGTGCCCGTGGCACGGTCGGCCACGCGTACAGCGCGCTCAACCTTCGACTCGTGCTCGCCGGGTTCGGCCTGGTCACCATGACGGTCTTCGCCGTGCTGGCCTTCTGGGCCGGCGTGGTGTGGCTGGGGGTGGTGTGCGCGGTCTTCGCCGTGGTCGCCGTGGTCGACCTGGTCGTGATCCAGCGCCGTCGTGCCGCCCGCCGCCGGGAGGAGCCGGGCGTGCGGCACTCGCTGTTCGAGTGACAGGAGTACGCCATGCCCATCGCCACCACCAACCCCGCCACCGGACAGGTGCTCAAGACGTACGAGGCGATGTCGGACGAGCAGGTCGACGCCGCCATCGAGCGGACCGACCTGGCGTACCGGCGGTTGCGCGGCACCACCGTGGGACAGCGGGGGGAGTGGCTCGTCGCGGCGGCCGACCTGCTGGACGCCGAGCGGGACGAGATCGCCCGGATCATGACCACCGAGATGGGCAAGACGTACGCGGCGGCGAAGGCCGAGGTGACCAAGTGCGCGTCGGCGTGCCGCTTCTACGCGGAGAGGGCACCGGAGTTCCTCGCCGACGCCCCCGCCGACGCCGAGGCGGTCAAGGCCACCCGGGCGTTCGTCCGGTACCAGCCGATCGGGCCGGTGCTCGCCGTCATGCCGTGGAACTTCCCGCTCTGGCAGGTCATGCGCTTCGCCGCGCCGGCCCTGATGGCGGGCAACACCGGCCTGCTCAAGCACGCCTCGAACGTGCCGCAGACCGCCCTGCTGATGGAGGACCTGTTCCGCCGCGCCGGCTTTCCGGAAGGGGCGTTCACCACGCTGCTGGTCGGCTCCGAGGCCGTGGACCGGATCCTCAGCGACCCCCGGGTCCGGGCGGCGACGCTGACCGGCAGTGAGGGCGCCGGCCGGTCGATCGCGCAGATCGCCGGCCGCGAGCTGAAGAAGACCGTCCTGGAACTCGGCGGCAGCGACCCCTTCGTGGTGATGCCCTCGGCCGACGTGGACCGGGCCGCCGAGGTGGCCACCACCGCCCGCTGCCAGAACAACGGCCAGTCCTGCATCGCCGCGAAACGGTTCATCGTGCACACCGACGTGTTCGACGCGTTCGCCGAGCGGTTCGCGGCGAACATGGCGGCGCTGCGGGTCGGCGACCCGATGGACCAGAGCACCGACGTGGGCCCGCTGGCCAGCGAGCGCGGCCGGGACGAGATCGACGCACAGGTCCGCGACGCCGTCGACAAGGGCGCCACGGTGCTCTGCGGCGGCCAGAAGCCCGACCGGGACGGCTGGTTCTACCCGCCGACCGTGGTCACCGACCTGACCCCCCAGATGCGGATGTGGTCCGAGGAGGTGTTCGGTCCGGTGGCCGGCCTCTACCGGGTGTCGTCGTACGACGAGGCGATCGAGGTGGCCAACGGCACCGCCTTCGGCCTCGGCGCGAACGCGTGGACCCGGGACCCCGAGGAGCAGGAGCGGTTCGCCACCGACCTGGACGCCGGCAACGTGTTCGTCAACGGGATGACCACCTCGTACCCGGAACTGCCCTTCGGTGGGGTGAAGAACTCCGGCTACGGGCGGGAACTGTCGGCCGTGGGCATGCGGGAGTTCTGCAACACCAAGACCGTGTGGATCGGCGAGGGCGCCGCCACGGCCGGGGCGGGCGCGCACGCCGAGTAGGTCGCTTAGCCGGACACCGTCCTGGGTACAGAGGACGCCCATGACGGTGTTCGGCTTCCACGCCTCCCACGAGCAGATCCACCCGAGCCGCCTGCTGGAGGCGGTGGTCCACGCCGAACAGGCCGGCTTCGGCGCGGCCATGTCGTCGGACCACTTCTCGCCGTGGAGTGAGCGACAGGGGCAGTCCGGGTTCGCCTGGTCGTGGCTCGGCGCGGCGTTGCAGGCCACCAACCTGCCGTTCGGGGTGGTCAACGCGCCCGGTCAGCGCTACCACCCGGCGATCATCGCCCAGGCGATCGGCACCCTCGGCGCGATGTACCCGGGCCGGTTCTGGGCCGCGCTGGGCACCGGCGAGGCCAGCAACGAGCACATCACCGGCGACGGGTGGCCGCGCAAGGACGTCCGCAGCGCCCGGCTGCGTGAGTGCGTCGACGTCATCCGCGCGCTGCTGGCCGGCGAGGAGGTCAGCCACGACGGGCTGGTCCGGGTGGACCGGGCGAAGCTGTGGACCCGCCCGGAGCAGCCGCCGGCGCTGATCGGCGCCGCCGTCAGCGTCGCCACCGCCCGCTGGTGCGCCGAGTGGGCGGACGGCCTGATCACCGTCAACGCCCCGGTGGAGCACCTGCGAAAGATGATCGACGCCTACCGGTCCGCCGGCGGGCGCGGCCCGCTGCACCTCCAGGTGCACGTCAGTTGGGCGCCGGACCAGGCCGAGGCCGAGGCGATCGCGTACGACCAGTGGCGCAGCAATGTCTTCGCCCCGCCGGTCTGCTGGGACCTGGACACCGCCGAGCACTTCGACGTCGTCTCCGCCCAGGTGCCGCTGGAGAAGGTCACCGAGGTCGTCAACGTCTCGGCCGACCTGGGCCGGCACGTGGGCTGGCTGGAGGAGTACCTGGCACTCGGTTTCGACCAGATCGCCCTGCACCACGTCGGGCAGGAGCAGCGGGCCTTCATCGACGCCTTCGGCGCCGACGTGCTGCCGAAACTGCACGCCGCCAGCTGAACCCCACGCCACCCGGCGCGGCGCGGGCGGGTTCAGGAGAGGCGGCGGGTCAGGACCTGGCCGGGCCAGGGGGACCGGCCTTCGCGGGGCACGGTGAACCGGTCGGTGGGCGTGTAGCCCTGCCGTTCGTACCAGCGGACCAGAGCCTGGTCGTCGCCGGCGTAGCAGTCCACCCGTACCAGGCGCACCCCCCGGTCCCGGGCCAGGCGGGCGGCGTGCGCGAGCAGCCGCCCGCCGATCCCGCGCCCGGCGTACGCCCGATCGGTGACCAGCAGGTTCACGTACAGCTCGGGTTCGGTCGGCGGCGGCACGTAGGCGGTGGCCGCGCCGACCACCAGCGCGCCCACCGCCCGATCGCCGATCATGGCGAGCCAGAGGCCGCCGCCGGCCGCCCACGCGTCGGCCTGGGCTACCCGCCGCGGATCCGTCGAGGCGGGCTCGGCGCCCCACTGGCCGGTGCGGCCCCGGGCCCCCAGCCACGCGGTCGCGTCGTCGAGCAGGCGCAGCACCGTCGGAGCGTCGGCGGGGCCACCCTGGCGCGGGATCACGTCGTCGGTCATGGTGCCGATCCTGCTCCCGCCGCTCGGCGGCTGGTGCGCCCGGGGTCGACGCCGGTTCAGCCCCGGTTGATGATCGAGAACAGGCGCTTCGGGGCCACCCGCGCCCCCAGCCGGGAGACCCGTCCGAGTCCGATCGCGATCTCGTCCCGGCCCGCGTCCAGGCTCCGCATCGCCCGGCCGACGAAGTCGTCCAACGGCATGGCCATCGGTGGCGGTGACGGCAGATCGCGGTGCAGCGGTGTGTCGACGACCGGAACGACGATCTCGACGACCTGGACGGTCGACCCGGCCAGCTGCCGCCGCAGGCTCACCGTGAAGGAGTGGACCGCGGCCTTCGTCGCGGAGTACACGGGCGCCGCCGCGAGGGGCACGAATCCGAGGCCCGAGCCGATCTGCACCACGCGCGCTCGGGGAGCCCGGCGGAGCAGGGGAAGCGCCGCCGCGGTCACGTTGACGAGCCCGGTGAAGTTGGTGTCGATCTCGGAAGTGACGTCGGCCGGTCCGGGCGGCTCGGTGGCGGAGAAGTCGAGCAGCCGCTGGATCCCGGCGTTGTTGACGAGGGTGGTGAGGTGGGGAACTCCTGCCGCCACCTCTGCCATGCCCCGGGTGACGGACCTCGGGTCGGCGACGTCCATGACGACCACCGACATTCCGGGATGCCGTTTCGCCAACTCCTCCAGCCGTTCCCGGTTGCGCCCCGTGACGATGACGCGGGCCCCGCGTGCGTGGAAGCGCATGGCCATGGCCGCGCCGATACCCGAACTGGCTCCGGTGATGAGGACGATTTCGTCAACCACGGGTCGTGTCACGTGCCGATCCTGCTACAACCGCCGCCGGTCCGCGCCAGGGCGTGCCGGACGAGCGCCGGTACGGCCAGGCCGGTGGCCGCGAAGAACGCCCCCAGGACCACCCAGCCGGGCGGGCCGAGGCCCAGCAGCGCCCAGGTCAGCACCGCCGGGCCCACAGCCCGGGCCAGGCCGGCGAGCAGGCCGTCGACACCCTGGTAGGCGCCGACCGCCGCCGGGTCGGCCAGGTCGTACGCCAGTCCCGCGCCGGCCGTGCCGTGCCACAGGTCGCCCAGCGTGTATCCGACGGTGGTGACCAGCAGCAACGCCACCGCCGCCGGAGTGGGCAGGCCCGCGGTGGCCGCCCACAGGGGCATCGCGGCGGCCAGCACCAGCCCCGCCCGACGCATCGTCCGCGCCGCCGACACCGCGTCCCGGGCACCCCGGCTGAGCCGTACCGCCAGAAGCACGGTGAGCACCGTGTTGACCAGCAGCACCGCCGACACCGTGACCGGCGGCGCGTCGGTGGCGTTCACCACCCACAGCGGTACGACCAGGGTCAGCACCACGTGGTGCAGGGACACCACCGCCGAGGCCGCGCTCACCGCGAGGAACGGCCCGTCGCGCAACGGTCGACGGACGGCCCGTCGTGGTGCCTCGCCGGTCGGGCGCCCCGGCGGGTACGCGGGCAGCCGCCGGATCAGCGCCGCCGACACCAGATAGGTCGCGGCGTTCCCGACGACCAGCAGCCGGTACGCCGTGGGCGTGTCCGCCGCCAGCGCGATCCCGGCGAGACCGGCACCGACCGCGATGCCCACGTTGGCCACCGCGCGCAGGGTGGCGAAGGCGTGCACCCGCCCGTCCGGCCCGCCGACCGCGGCGACCAGCGCGGCCCGTACCGCGAGGTTGCCCGACACCAGCAGCGCGTCCGCCGCCGCCACCACCAGCAGCACCGCGAACGAGTCGACCAGCAGGTACGACGCGGCGACCCCGGCCTGGAGCACCTGCACCACGGCCCGCACGGTGCGCGGGTCGCGCCGGTCGGCGAGGCGACCCAGCGGCACGCTCGCGGTGAGGCCGACCAGCCCGGCGACGGTCAGCGCGAGCCCCACCCGCGCCGGGTCCAGCCCGACGACCCGGGTGAGGTAGAGCGCGGCGGCGGCCACCCAGAGCCCGGAGCCGACCGTGTTGGCGAGGGTGGCCAGCGCGAGGGTGCGCAGCGGGCCGGGCGGCGGGACCGGCGACGCCCCCGACCGGCGGCTCACCCTCCGGACCGATCCGTCGACGCGCACGGATCGACCCTAGGCGCGGCGCGGCGGCGTAGGGTTCCCGACGGACGCGACGCCGATCACAGTGGAGGGACGCGATGCACCAGGTGCGGCGGGCCCGGCCGGAGGACGCGCCGGAGTTGGCCGGTCTGATCGGTGAGCTGGGCTACCCGGTCCGGGCGGTGGACGTGCGCCCGCGGATCGTCGGCCTTCCGCCGGACAACGTGGTTCTGGTCGCCTTCGACGGGACGGTGTTGACCGGTTGGGTGCACGGTCGCCACGGGCGGAGCGTCGTGCACGGCGACCGGCTGGAGATCGTCGGCCTGGGGGTGGCCGGCGACCGGCGGGGGCACGGCGTGGGCCGTGCGCTGCTGACCGCGGTGGAAGGGTGGGCGCGTGGCCGGGGCCTGCGCCGGGCGCAGGTTCTCTCCGGCGCGGAACGTGGGGCGGCGCACCGCTTCTACCGCCGGCACGGCTACCGGCGGATGAAGGCCGAGGAGGTCTTCGTCAAGACGCTGGCGGCCGGCTGACTGGGCGGGGCGGCAGCTCGCCCGCCGAGGACGGTCAGCGGTCGAGAACACGCCGGAGTCGCTCGACGAGCGGCGGTGACACCACCGGTGCCCACGAGCGGAACAACCCGCGGAAGTAGTCCCCGTGTCTGTCCAGGAGGCTCGGATCCTGCTCGATCACGTCGAGTTCGTTGACAACGCTCAGATCGACGTACGGCGTGAGCTGGTCGGCGTCGAGCCGGACGACCCGCCCGGTGAAACGGTCGGTGACCTCGCCGGTGGCCGCGAGCCCCTGCCAACTGCTCCTGCGGTCGCACGCTCCGTACAGGTAGACCAGGGCCTCCGCGGCGTGGCCGACGAGGTTCCGCAGCGTGGCGCGGTCGCTCCAGTCGAGCAGGGCCAACCCGAAGCCGTCGGTGCCGTAGGCGGCGTGGGTCAGGCCGGCTGACCGCAGGTCGGCCCCGTGGCCCAGGTCCGCGAGTCGTTCCTCGACCCGGCACAGGTGGGCGTAGAGGGTTCCACCAGGATGTTGGATGGTCTCGGTTCCCCGGCTACGCAGCCAGGCACGGACGTCGACATCGGCGCTCACCCTGTCACGGTAGGTCGCGCGCGGGAGCGTCGCAGTCCCGGAGCGCGCCGTTGGTCACCGGTCGGGCCGGTGTACGGCCGAGCGTGGTCCCCGCCCGACCAGTTCAGCGGTCCCGGATCCGCCGCGCCGGATCGTGCCCCCGCCCCGGCGGCGCTGGTCCCGCGGCGACCGCCACCGCCACCGCCGCGACCAGAATCCACATCGGCCCCCGATACCGCGATGCCACGACCGTCGGATCAACGCGCCGGTCGCCGATGAGTTCACCCTCGTGGCGACGTCGGTACCGTCAGACGACTCTCCGACGGAAGGACCACCGGATCATGACGACCGAGCACACGCTGGACGTGCCGGGCGCGCGGCTGCGCTACGAGGTACGCGGCACCGGGCCGCTGTTGCTGGTGATGGGCTCGCCGATGGACGCCGGCGCGTTCGCGTCGCTGGCCGACGCGCTCGCCGACGGGTACACCGTGGTGACCCACGACCCGCGCGGGATCTCCGGCAGCACGATCGACGACCCGGAGCAGGACTCCACCCCCGAGCTGCGGGCCGACGACGTGGCCGCCCTGCTGGACGCCCTCGGCGCCGGCTCGGCGGACATCTTCGGCAGCAGCGGCGGCGCGGTGACCGGGCTCGCGCTGGCGCAGCGGCACCCGGGGCGGGTCCGCACCCTGGTCGCCCACGAGCCCCCGCTGCTGGAACTGCTGCCTGACGTCGAGGCGCAGCGCGCGGGCGTCGACGGCATCATCGACACGTTCCACGCCGAGGGCGTGGGCCCGGCCTGGGGGAGGTTCATGGCCAACGCCGGTTACGGTGCCGGCCCGGACGACCCGCCCGCGGACCAGGGGCCGGCCGATCACGGGCCGGCCGACCCGCCCGCCGACCGCGGGACCGCCGACCACGGGGAGCCGTCGGCGAAGGACCTGGCCAACAGCGCCCGGTTCTTCGCCCACGAGCTGCGGTTCACCACCGGGTGGCGGCCCGACCGGGCGGCCCTGATCGCCGGCGCGGCCCGGGTCGTGGTGGGCGTCGGCGCGGAGTCGGGCCGCCTGCTCACCCACCGCACCTCGGTGGCGCTGGCGGAGCTGCTCGGCACCCGGCCGGTCGAGTTCCCCGGCGACCACGGCGGCTTCATGGCCGCCCCGGAGGAGTTCGCCAAGACGCTGCGGACCGTGCTCGCCGGGCACTGAGCACCGCTGGTGCCGGCGGGCGGTGTCAACCGCGCGCCGGCACCCGTGCGGCCAGGAACTCCTCCCAGGTGCGCCGGCCCACCGCGCCCCCGGGTGCCAGGTTCGCCCCGGCGCGCAGGGCGCGGGCCGCCGCCCCGGGCGGCCGGACCGGCAGCAGGAACCGACGCCGGCCGGTGGCGCGCAGGTAGCCGCGCACCACCTCGTCCATCCCGTACACGGTGGGACCGGCCAGGTCGGGCACCAGGCCGGCGGGCGGGCCCAGGGCCAGCTCGACGAGCCGGGCCGCCACCTCGGCGGCGTCCACCGGCTGGAACCGTAGCCCGGTCGGCACCGGCACCACGGGAAGCTTCGCCATGGCCCGCGCGGCGATCAGCAGCATGTCGTGGAACTGGGCGGCGCGCAGCGTCGTCCACGGCAGACCGGACCCGGCCACGACGGTCTCCGCCTCCCGCTTGGCCCCGAAGTAGCCGAACATCGCGCGGTCCACCCGACCGGTCATCGGAACCCGGTCGGCGCCGACGACGGAGATGTTCACGACGTGCCGGACGCCGGCCGGAACGGCCGCCGCGACCAGCGCGCGGGTCTTGTCACCGTCTCCCCTGGCGGAGCCGGCGCAGTGCACGACGGTGTCGACGCCGGCCACCGCGGCGTCGACACCGTCGCCACCGGCCAGGTCACCCACCACGTACGTGACGCCGGGCCGCGGCGGGCGGGCCTGCCGGCTGAGCACCCGCACCGGGAGACCCGCGTCGCGCAGCAGGGGCACGACGAGGCGTCCCAGCGTGCCGGTGCCACCGGTGACGAGAACGGGTGCGGTCATGGGCTTCTCCCCTGGGTACGGTGCGCGAGGACGGTCCTCCGGTCACATCGACCCGCCCGGGCGGGTCTACCGCGATGAACCCCGGCGGGAAGGGAACGTGACACGTGGACGAGCGGGACTGGCTGACGGACCGGTTCGAGGAGCACCGGCCCCGGCTGCGGGGGGTGGCCTACCGGATGCTCGGCTCGGCCAGCGAGGCCGACGACGCGGTGCAGGACGCCTGGCTGCGGGTCAGTCGCGCGGACACCTCCGGGGTGGACAACCTCGGCGCGTGGCTGACCACCGTGGTCGGGCGGATCTGCCTGAACATGCTGCGCGCGCGCCGGCAGCGCCGCGAGGACCCGCTGGACGTACGGCTGCCCGACCCGGTCGTCGAGCCCGAGCCCGGAGCCGACCCGGAGCGGCAGGCGGTGCTCGCCGACTCGGTCGGGTTGGCGCTGCTGGTGGTGCTGGAGACGCTGACCCCGGCGGAGCGGCTCGCGTTCGTCCTGCACGACATGTTCGCCGTGCCGTTCGACGAGATCGCCCCGATGATCGACCGTACGCCGACCGCCGCGCGGCAGCTGGCCAGCCGGGCCCGTCGCCGCGTACGCGGCCAGGCACCGGCCCCGGACGCGGACCTCGCCCGGCAGCGTGCGGTGGTGGACGCGTTCCTCGCCGCCGCCCGCGACGGCGACATCGAGGCGCTGGTGGTGGTGCTCGACCCGGACGCGGTGCTGCGCTCCGACGGCGGCGCCACCCGGGCCCGGCACACCGTGGTGCTGACCGGCGCCCGTACCGTCGCCGGTCAGGCGGTGACCTTCGGCCGGTTGTTCCCGTACGCCCGGCCGGCGCTGGTCAACGGGGCGGCCGGGGTCGTGGTGGTGGCCGATGGGCGTCCGCTGTCGGTCATGGGCTTCACCGTCAGCGGCGGTCGGGTCGCCGCGATCGACGTGCTGACCGACCCCGAGCGGCTGCGCCGGCTGGACCTGGCCGGTCTCGACGGCCGACCGGGCGGGGCGTGTTAGCGTCG
This sequence comes from Micromonospora endolithica, assembly GCF_003626595.1. Classification (GTDB taxonomy): domain Bacteria; phylum Actinomycetota; class Actinomycetes; order Mycobacteriales; family Micromonosporaceae; genus Micromonospora; species Micromonospora endolithica. The sequence continues at coordinate 18,271 of NZ_RBAK01000017.1, forward strand.
GCGCCCGTGGTGGACGAGATCTACGTCGGCAACGCGGACATCGACGCCGCCGGTGACGCGGGCTGGTTGCTGGGGCACTTCAAGGCGCCGGGGGACCCGCGGCACAGCACCGACGTCGAGATCAAGTGGGGCGTGCACCCGGCCGGTGACCGGCGGGCGCGCTGGGTCAGCGGTGAGCGGCGTACCGCGCTGCTGATCCTGGTCAGTGGGCGTTTCCGGGTCGAGCTGCCCGGCCGGGACGTGGTGCTGGCCCGGCGCGGTGACTACGTCGTCTGGGGCCACGGCGTCGACCACTCGTGGTACGCCGAGGAGGAGTCCGTGGTGCTGACCGTGCGCTGGCCGTCCGTGCCCGGTTACGCCGTCACCGGCTGAGCGGCGACCCGGGGCGGTCGGCGGTGGTGATCGTGCTCGATCGTGGAAGTAGTGGCCTCGCGGGGCGCGCGAGGCCACTACTTCACTGTTCGAGCGTGATCACGAGGACGTGCAGGCCCCGCCGTTGAGCGTGACCAGGCCGGGTGCCGGGTTGGCGCCGCCGGCCGTGGTGCCGTTGAAGCCGAACGACACCGAGCCGCCCGGCTTGATCTTCGCGTTCCACGGGAGGTTCTTCACCGACACCGTCGCGCCGGACTGGGTCGCCGTCGCCGACCAGGCGTTGGTGACCTTCTGGTCGCCGGTGAAGGCGAACCGCAGGGTCCAGCCGTCGACCGCGGTGGTGCCGGTGTTGCGGACGGTGACGCCGGTGGTGAAGCCGCCCGGCCAGCTGCCGTGGTTGGTGTAGGTCACCTTGCACGTCGGGGCCGGCACCGCGCCCGCGTCGCCCTGGTCGGCCAGGAACGAGGCGATCCAGGTCAGCGCCGAGTTCCAGTTGATCGCGACCTCGTTGGTGGCGTACGAGTTGATGTCGTCGACGTAGCAGAACATCGGTTCGCAGCCGGCCAGCAGCTGCTGGGCGAACGGGTCCTGGAGGGCGGCGTTCGGGCCACCGGCCAGCGAGCCGGCGGGCGGCTTGGGCAGGTTCGGGTCGAGCTGGTTGGCGAAGATCCGGCTGTGCTGGTTCTCCGCCGCGTGCTCGCCCCACCCGGTGACGTACGAGATGTTCAGCGCGTTGCGGCCGAGGATGTAGTCCATCGCCTGCACCGCGCCGTCCCGGTACCGCGCGTCGCCGGTCAGGTCGAACGCGGTGGCCAGCACGACCGCGTTGTTGATCACGTTGCTGTTGCCGCCCCAGAAGTAGCTGCCGGCGTCACCGGGCATCGGCAGCCCGTACGCCTGCCCGGCCAGCTCGGCCAGGTAGTCGTCGGCGGCCGTGGTCACCGAGGCGCGCACCCGGGTCAGCTCGGCGGCGGGCAGCCCGTTCGGCACGGTGGCCAGGTCGAGGCGGCCCAGCGCCGCGACGCCCTGCCAGCCGAAGCCGCGCGGGTCGAACACGTCCCCGGTGTGGTGCGGCGACGCGGACAGGTCGGTCAGGTAGGTCGCCGCGCCGGTGGTCAGGTACAGCTCGACCGCCGCCCAGTAGAACTCGTCGGTGACGTTCGTGTCGTCGTACGCGCCGCCGCCGGTGCTGTCGGCCGGGCTGGCGTACCGCTCCGGGTTGGCCTTGGCCGCCGCGTACGCCGTCTTCGCCGCGGTGCCGCAGCGGGTGGCGAAGGCGGTGTCGTACGGGGCGAACAGCCGCGCGCACTGGGCGGCCACGGCGGCCAGGTTCAGCGTCGCGGCGGTGGACGGCGGGTGCAGCTCGCGCGGCTGCGGGTCGTCCTGGGGTTGCAGCGGCAGCCCGGTCCACTGCCGGTCGTGGATCTTGTGGTGGGCCATCCCGGCGAGGGGCTCGCCGGCCGGCACCTGCATGCGCAGCAGGAACTCCAGCTCCCAGCGGGCCTCGTCGAGGATGTCCGGGGTGCCGTTGCCGCGCTCGGGCACCCGCAGGGTGCTGTCGCCCAGCGCCGCGCCGCCGTCCGCGGTGGCCGCGGTCTTGGTCCGCTCGAAGGTGCTCAGCAGCTGGTAGGTGGCGATGCCGCCGTTGACGACGTACTTGCCGTGGTCACCGGCGTCGTACCAGCCGCCGCGCACGTCCAGCGAGTAGTCGCAGACGCCGGGCTGGCAGGGCACCTCGGTGTCACCCTGGTTGGGGGCCACGCCGAGGTGGCCGGCCGGGCGGGCGTACTCCTCGCCGATCAGGTCGCCGTCGATGGCGATGCCGCTGCGCTGGGCGTAGAAGAACTGCACCGCGTCGGAGCGCAACTGCTCGTAGAGGGTGCCGGAGACGTCGAACGGGTGGCTGGTCTCGCCGTCGGCGACCAGGGTCAGCCCGGCGGCCGGGGTGCGGTACGACGAGAAGTCGATCGAGTGGACGTTCTGCCCGGAGGCGGGGTCCTCGCCGCGCGGTGTGCTGGTGCCGCTGGCCACCACGTCGCCGTCGGCGGAGCGTAGCTGCCACGGCAGCGCCTCGGTCGCCTCGGTGACGACGGTGGCGTTCTTCGGTCCGCCGGGCAGGTAGCCGACCTGGTTGACCCGGACCCGGGGGCCGGTGTCCGGGACGTACGGCTCCGGCGGGTCGCCGCCGCGCAGCGACACGTCGTCCAGGCACACGGTCTGCTCGTCGGCGCTCCCGCCGACCTGGAAGATCAGCTGGGCGCTCGGGTTGTCGTCCGGCACGGTGAAGGTCTGCTCGACCCGCTGGGCGGTGCCGGTGGCGGCCGCGTCCACGGTGGCGTAGGAGGTGTAGGGGGCGCTGCCCAGTTGCAGGACGGCCTTGACGGCGGTGCCGGGGGTGGCGGAGACGTCGAAGCCGAGCGTGTACTCGGCGCCGGCGACCAGCGGCACGCCGTCCTGGCCGATGCCGGCGTCCCACGGGTTGGCCAGGCCGGCGGGGACGGTCGCGCAGAGCCGGCCGTCGGTGACGGCGAGCGGGCCGGTGCCGTACGAGAACCAGGGGGCGACCCCTTCGCTGAAGTCGCCGTTGTCGATCTGCTCGGGGGCGTCGGGGGGCGGCTCGGCGTACGCGGTGCCGGCGCTGGCGCCGGTCAGGGCGACGGCGGCCGCCGCGGCGAACACCGCGAGGCGGCGTCGGGATGACGTCACGGGTCTTCCTTCCGGGGACGGGCGGGGTGAGGCAGCTGGTGGGGGACGAAAAGTGGGAGCGCTCCCAATCGTCGTCCCGATGTTTCCAGTGCTCCGGTACCTCTGTCAATCGACCACGCCTGATGAATCGCCGAGCGGTGCACAGTGAGATTCGCCGCGCCGGACCCGCTCGGTCGTGATCTCCTAGAGACAAGTGAACCTTCGCCTGGCAGGCTGCCTCCCATGACCCTGAAGCTGCGTTCCGTGGGAGCGAGCGACCGTGGGCTGATCCGCAGTGGCAACCAGGACGCCCTGCACGCCGGCACCTGGCTCGTGGCCGTCGCCGACGGCATGGGTGGGATGGCGGCCGGCGACCTGGCCAGCGCCATCGCGATCGAGGCGGTCGGTCCGCTGGACGTGGAGACCCCGGAGGACGCCCTCGTCGCCGCGTTGCAAGGCGCCATCCACCAGGCCACCGCCCGGATCCGGCAGGCGGTCGCGGAGGATCCGGAGCGGCAGGGCATGGGCACCACGCTGACCGCCCTGCTCTTCGCCCGCACCGGCAGCTGCCTGGCCCTGGCCCACGTCGGCGACTCCCGCGCCTACCTCTTCCGCGGTGGCGTGCTCAAGCAGGTGACCCGGGACGACACCTTCGTGCAGATGCTCGTCGACCAGGGCGTGATCACCCCGGACCAGGCCAGCAGCCACCCCCGGCGGGCCGTGGTCACCCAGGCGTTGCAGGGCGAGAAGGTCGACCCCACCTACGCCACCATGGTCCCCCGGGCCGGCGACCGCTGGCTGCTGTGCAGCGACGGGCTGTCCAACGTCGTCCGCCCGGACACGCTCACCGAGGTGCTCGCCGAGCACCCGGACGCCGGCGAGTGCGTCCGGCGGCTCATCGACCTGGCGCTGCGCGCCGGCGGTCCGGACAACATCACCGTCGCCGTCGCCGACGTGGTGCAGGAGTGACCCGACGTCCTCAGCGCCGCCGCGCGGTGGTGTGCCGGGTCGGCACCGCGTCGGTCGGGTCCTCCGGCCACGGGTGGCGCGGGTAGCGTCCCCGCAGCTCGGCGCGGACCTGCCGGTACCCGCCCTGCCAGAACGACGCCAGGTCGGCGGTCACCGCGACCGGACGGCCGGCGGGGGAGAGCAGGTGCAGCAGCACCGGCACCCGGCCGTCGGCGATCCGGGGCGCGTCGCGCCAGCCGAACGTCTCCTGGAGCTTCACCGCCAGCACCGGCGCCGCCGGGTCCGCGTAGTCCAGGCGTACCCGTGAGCCGCTGGGCACGGTGATCCGCTCCGGCGCCAGTTCGTCCAGGCGGGCCGCCGCCGGCCACGGCAGCAGCCGGCGCAGCGCCGCGGCCACGTCCACCCGGGCCAGGTCGGCCCGGCGCCGGGCGGTCGCCAGCTCCGGGCCCAACCAGACCGGTGCCGCGTCGACCAGCGCCGCGTCGTCCACGTCCGGCCACCCGTCGCCCAGCGCCCGCCGGCAGAACGCCAACCGCTCGCGCAGCCCGCGCGCCGCCGGGGTCCAGGTCAGCAACCCCGGGCCGGTACGCCGCAGCCCCTCCAGCAGCGCCGCCGCCACCTCGCCCGGAGCCGGTCGCAGCGGACGCTCGACCAGGCCGACCGCCCCGAGCAGCACCACCTCCCGGGCCACCACGTCGGCGCCGGACCAGGTCACCTCGCGTACCTCCCGCAGCAGTGACGCGCCCGCCTCCCGCGCGGTCGCCTCGTCGACCGGCGCGGCCAGCCGGATCCGGGCGGCCGGCGCACCGGGCGTGCGGTCGGCCACCGCGACGGCCAGCCAGTCGGCGCCCGCCAGCCCGGACCCCGGCGCCAGCTCCGCGGCGGTCCCACCACTCATCAGGTACGCCGAACCGCCGGACCGGCGCACCCGGGCCAGCCGCTCCGGGTACGCCAGACCGACCAGCAGCCCGGCGGCCAACTCGTCGGTCAACCGCCCTGGGCTCCCGGCCGGTCCTCCGCCGCTCCGGCCGCCGTCAGCAGGTGTGCCGCCACCCGTGGCGCCGGTGGGTGGCGGGCGGTCCCGGGGCATGGCGGCGCGCAGCCGGCGTACCTCCGCTCGCCACCGGGCCGTGGCCGCGGCGTCGGTGCCCGCGCGGAGGCGGCGCCAGGCGGCGGCGAGGTCGTCGCCCGGGCCGGTGACGCCGTCCTCGGCCAGCAGCGCGACCACCTCGGCGGCCCGGTCCGCACCGATCCGGTCGGCGCCGTCGAGCAGGGCGCGGGCCAGCCGCGGATGGGCCCCGGCGGCGGCCACCGCCCGGCCCCGGTCGGTGATCCGGCCGTCGACGTCCACCGCGCCGATCGCGCGCAGCGTCTCCCGGGCCACCGTCATCGACGCCGCCGGAGGCGGGTCGGGCAGCGCGAGCCCGGTGCCGTCCGGTGCCCCCCAGGCGGCCAGGTCGAGCGCGAAACCGGTCAGGTCGGCGGTGGCGATCTCCGGCTCCGGTTGGGCGGGCAGCCGCTCGTGGACGGCGGGGGTCCAGCACCGGTAGACCGACCCGGGCGCCTCCCGACCGGCCCGCCCGGCCCGCTGGGTGGCCGCCGCGCGGGACACCGGCACGGTCACCAGCGCGCCCAACCCGCGGGCCAGGTCCACCCGGGGCACCCGGGAGAGCCCGGCGTCCACCACCACCCGTACGCCCGGCACCGTCAGGCTGCTCTCCGCCACCGCGGTCGCCAGGACGACCCGGCGCCGGTCGGCCGGGCGCAGCACCGCGTCCTGCTCGGCACCCCGCTGCCGTCCGTGCAGCGGCAGGACCGCCACCTCGGCGCGCAGGTCGGCCAGCCGGGCGGCGACCACGGCGATCTCCCGGGCGCCGGGTAGGAAGACCAGGACGTCGCCGTCGCACTCGCGCAGCGCCCGGCGGACGGTGTCCGCGACGTGCCGGAGCAGTCCGGCGTCGACCGGGCCGCCCGCCGGGGCGGCGACCGGCCGGGGCGGCGGGGCCCACACCCGGGTCACCGGGTGCAGCGCGGAGGACGCCCGGACCACCGGCGCGGGTGGTCCGTCCCCGCCGAGCAGGGCCGCGAACCGGTCCGCCTGCGGCGTGGCGGACATCGCCAGCAGCCACAGGTCGGGGCGCAGCGCCGACCTGGCCTCCACCGCGAAGGCGAGCGCGAGATCGGCGTCGAGGTGGCGTTCGTGACACTCGTCCAGCAGTACCGCGCCGACGTCGCCCAGCTCCGGGTCGTGGTGCAGCCGGCGTACCAGCAGACCGGTGGTGACCACCTCGATCCGGGTGCGCGGGCCGACCCGTCGTTCGCCGCGGACGGCGTACCCGACGCGTTCCCCCACCCGCTCGCCCAGCAGCGCGGCCATCCGGTGCGCGGCGGCCCGGGCCGCGATCCGGCGTGGCTGCGCGACCAGCACCCGGCCGGTCACCTCGTCGGCCACCGCCAGCGGGGCGAGCGTGGTCTTGCCGGTGCCCGGCGGCGCCACCAGAACCCCCGCGCCCGCCGTCCGCAGCGCCGCCACCAGCGCCGGCAGCGCGGGGCGGACGGGCAGGTCGAGAGTGACGTCGGAGAGCACGGCCCAGTCTCGCACCGCCCCGGCCCGGGTGTGGAACGGCGACGGCCGGGTCCCGTCGGGACCCGGCCGTCGTTCGTCGCGGGGGATCAGTACGTGCCGTCGAGCTGCCCACGCAGCTTGGTCAGCGCCCGGGCCAGCAGCCGGGAGACGTGCATCTGCGAGACGCCGATCTGCTCGGCGATCTGCGACTGGGTCAGGTTGCCGTAGAAGCGGAGGGTGAGGATCTTCTGCTCACGCTCGTCGAGGGTGGCCAGCGCGGGGCCGAGGGCGACCCGCAGCTCGGCCAGCTCGAACTCGCCGTCCTCGCCGCCGAGCATGTCGCCCAGCTCGGTGGCCCGGTCGCCGTCGCCGGTGGGGGTGGAGAGCGACACCGCGTTGTAGGCGCGGGCACCCTCCAGGCCCTCCAGGACCTCTTCCTCGGTCAGCTTGAGGTGGGCGGCGATGTCGGCGACCGTGGGGGACCGGCCCAGCGTCTGGAGCAGCGAGCTGTTGGCGTCGGAGATCGCCAGGCGCAGCTCCTGGAGCCGGCGGGGCACCCGGATGTCCCAGGTGCGGTCCCGGAAGTGGCGCTTGAGTTCGCCGATGATCGTCGGGATCGCGTAGCCGGCGAAGTCGACGCCGCGGGACGGGTCGAACTTGTCGATGGCCTTGATGAGGCCGACGGCGGCGGTCTGCGCCAGGTCGTCGGTGGGCTCGCCGCGCCCGCTGTAGCGGTGGGCGAGGTGGTTGGCCAGCGGCAGCCAGGCCTCGATCGCCCGGTCGCGCAGCGCGGCCCGGGACGGGTGGTTGGCCGGCAGTGCGGCCATCGCGTTCAGCAGATCGGCGGCGCTGTCGGTGAGCGCCCGCGGGTCGAGCTTCTCGGTGGTGCTCTGCGCAGCCTTGGTCGCCTGCTCGCTGATCGTTGGCGCGGTCATGGGTGGTCCTCCCTGCACCTCGTCCGCGGAAAAAAGACGTGACGCTTTGGTTTAGCTTCAGATGTCCGTTCGGGAGTCACCTTAGCCTGATCGTCTTGCCAAAATCTAGCCGAAAGGACGATGTACTTAAGGAATTTTAAGGCATGAAAAACATGAAACGGGCAAACGTCGTCGTGATTGTGACGGCCCTAACGGGTTTCCGCACCACCGGGATGTCCCCGCGACGCCGACCCGACCGACGACCGGCCGCCTCGATCGGCCCGCGACGGCTGTCCGCTCGGCCTTCCAGGCTGGGACAACGGGCCTCTTCTGTCGACTTTCCGTCGTTGTCCCGTGGACCGGACCGACCGTAGCGTCACGGTGACCACTCACTCGGAGGCCCCGTGCTCGACCCCGCACTGCCGCAGCTCGTCGTGAACAGTCGCACGCTCTACTTCAGTTGGCTGCCGGCGGTCCCGGACGCGGTCGCGGAGCTGGTGCCGGTGGGCCTGGCCCCCCGCACCGACCGCCAGGTCTTCCTCAACCAGTACGTGGTCGACGACGACTCGCAGACCTCGGGCTTCGGCGCGTACTCGCTGACCTATCTGGGGGTGTCGCTGAGCGGGGTGGACGCGCCCGGCGGCGATCCGGGTGGCTGGTGGACGCTTTACGTGACCTCCAGCGAGCGGGTCCGGGCCTACGCGGCGGCCCGCGGCGCCCCGGCGGTGCTGGGGCGTACGACGATCGAGGCGCACCGGGGTTTCCTGGTCGCGCAGACCGAGGCAGGCGGCGTCCCGCTGATCCGGGCCCGCTGCCAGATCGGTGAGACCGGCGGGACCATCAACAGCGGTCACCACCGCTACTTCACCGCCCGCGGCGACGACCTGGTCAACGCCGTCTACCCGTTCGTCGCCGAGCCGGTGGACCCCTTCGTGATCGAGTCGGTGGAGTTCCTCGACCCGACGCACCCGACCTACGCGCTACGGCCGGAGAACCCGCTGACCATCCCCTTCGGCTTCTACTCCCCGCGTGCCTCGTTCGCCTACCCGGGCGGCCTGGAGGTGCACCGGCGGCCCAGCCCGGTGCCGGTCCCGCCCCGGGCGGGAGCGGCTCACCAGGTGCCGTCGCGCCGGGCCCGCAGCGGTCTGCCGTCCGGGTCGTAGACCAGCCGGTACGCCGGCAGCGCCCACGCCCGGGTGTACCAGGGCAGCCGCTGCGCCCGGTGCGGCCGGAGCCGGCCCGGTGGGCGCGGACCGACCTGCCCGGCGTCGTACCACCGTTGCAGCTCGTCGGCCGCGGCCACCGCCGTCGCGACCGCGGTGGCCGGGTCGAGCAGGTCGGCGTCCTCGCCGCCGGCCGGGTCGCGGTCCAGGTGCTCGCGCAACAGGCGCAGGCGCAGGTCCCGGGCGAAGACCCGGGCGCCGTCGCCCTGCCCGGCGGGATCGAGTGGTGAGCGTTCGTCGCGGGTCTCGTCGAGCACGGCGCAGGACAGCTCGCTGTCGTGGGTCCACGACCGGCGGTTGAAGTTGTCGCTGCCCACGCTGGCCCAGACGTCGTCGACCACGCAGACCTTGGCGTGCACGTACACCGGCCGGCCCGCGTGGTTCTCGACGTCGAAGACGTGCACCCGGTCCGGTGCGGCCTTCTCGCACAGCGACAGCGCCTGCTCCCGACCGACGGTGTTCGGCGGCAGCGCGAACCGGCCGTCCACGTCCGGGTAACGGGGCACCACCGCGATCAGGTGCAGCTCCGGGTTGTCCCGCAGGGCCTGGGCGAAGAGGTCGGCGACCTCGGTCGACCAGAGGTACTGGTCCTCCAGGTAGATCAGCCGCCGGGCCCGGCGGACCGCCTTGGTGTAGCCCCGGGCAACGGTGCGCTCCCCGTCCGGGGCGAAGGAGTAGCGCGGGCGGACCGCCGGGTAGGTGCGCAGCACCTGGATGTGGTGCGGACCGCACGGCGGCGGCGGGGGTGGCTGGTCGGGCAGCGGGTCCGGGCGCAGGTCCGCGCCGCGCAGACGGTCCCGCAGGTACGCCAGCGGGTTCTCCGAGTCCAGCGGCATCGGGTCGGTCCAGCGTTCCCGGAAACTGGTGTCCAGGGCGCCGACGGCCGGCCCGCGCACCATGAGCTGCACGTCGTGCCAGGGCGGCCGGTCGCCGTAGCGGGGCGACATCTGGACCGCCTGGGGATCGCCGGCGTGCGCGGCGTCGTCACGGCGGCTGTGGCACAGGTCGATCCCGCCGGCGAAGGCGACGTCCCGCTCGGGGGCGCGCGGGTGCCGCAGCACGACCAGCTTCTGGTGGTGCGAGCCACCCCGGCGGACCCGCTGGTCGAGCAGCACCTCGCCGCCGGCCGCGGAGATCGTCTCGCTGAGGTTCCGGTTCTCCTGCTCGCTGTAGGCCAGCACGTCCAGGTGCGACCGCCACACCAGCCCCTTGACCACCACGCCGCGCTGGGCGGCGCGGGCGAAGAGCTGGGCCACCGTGGGCCCGTCCGGGCGCAACCGCTGGTCCGGGTCGCCCCGCCAGTCGGTGAAGAAGAGGTGGTCACCCGCCTCCAGCGCCTCCACCTCGTCGACCAGCCGGTCGAAGTACGCGGCACCGTGAATCAACGGCTCGGCGAGGTTTCCCCGGGTCCAGACGGGTAACCCGGACCGTGGGTTGGCGCGTTCGTCCGCGGAGAGGAACCACTCCTGCAACGCCAACGGTCCAGCCCTCCCGAGGTCGACATCCGTCCTCGCGAACCCCTCGCCCGGGGGCCGCGCGCAGCCCGGCACCACCGTGGTGACCTGACCAGCCGTCCCTGGCGATACCCCACTGCTCACGAAGCGTAAACGCAAGGAGGCCGCACCATGCCCGGCGAGACGACGAACTCCGTGACCGAGTACCGCGAGCAGGCGGTGGAGGGGGAGCGGGGTGCGCTGGTGGCCGTGTTGGTGATGGTGGTCCTCGGCGTCGCCGGCATCTTCGCCGTCTCCTGAGGCCACCCTCTCCGAACGCCCGACGGACACCGAACGCCCGACGGACACCGAACGCCCGACGGACACCGGGCGCCCCGCGCGACGCGGGGCGCCCGGTGCCGGGCCGGTGCCGGGTCAGGACCGGGGGGTCGGCCCGTCGGTGTGCGGGATCCGCTCGGCCGGGATGACGCCGAGCCGGCCGGCCTGGAAGTCCTCGACGGCCTTGATCAGCTCGGCCCGGGTGTTCATCACGAACGGCCCGTAGTGCGCCACCGGCTCCCGGATGGGCTGGCCGCCCATGATGTAGAGGTCGAGCGCCGGGGTGTTGGCGTCCTGCCGGGTGTCCGCGTCGAACCGCAGCGCGTCGCCCGGGCCGTGCACCGCGAGCTGGCCGGTGTGCACCGGCCGGCGGTCGGTGCCGACCGTGCCCCGACCGCCCAGGACGTAGACCAGGGCGTTGAAGTCCGGGTTCCACGGCAGGTCGACCTGCGCACCGGGCTGCACGGTGACGTGCGTGATGGTGATCGGGGTGTGGGTCGACCCCGGCCCGCGGTGCCCGGCGACCTCGCCGGCGATGACGCGGACCAGTGCGCCGCCGTCCGGCGTGGTGAGCAGCGCCGTCTCCCGGCCACGGATGTCCTGGTATTTCGGCGGGATCATCTTGGCGACCCGGGGCAGGTTGACCCACAGCTGGGTGCCGTGGAACAGCCCACCGCTGAGCACCAGGTGCTCCGGCGGCGCCTCGATGTGCAGCAGGCCGCTGCCGGCGGTCATCCACTGCGTGTCGCCGTCGGTGATGGTGCCACCGCCGCCGTGGGTGTCCTGGTGGTCGAAGACGCCGTCGATGATGTAGGTCACGGTCTCGAAGCCGCGGTGCGGGTGCCACGGGGTGCCCTTCGGCTCACCCGGGGCGTAGTCCACCTCACCCATCTGGTCCAGGTGGATGAACGGGTCCAGCTCGCTCGTCGGCACCCCGGCGAAGGCGCGCCGCACCGGGAAACCCTCGCCCTCGTAGCCGCTGGGGGCGGTGGTCAGCCGGCGGACCGGTCGGAAGGAGGTGGACTCGTCGAGGCGGGGCAGGCGGGGCAGGACGAGGACGTCGTCGACGGTGATCGCGGGCATCTCAGGCTCCTTGGGTGTCGCTGGTGAGGGTCGAGGGGTCCGGCTCGGCGCGCAGGCGCCGGCCGAGCCGCTCGAAGATCCGGTGCAGGCAGGCGACCTCGGCGTCGTCGAGGCCGTCCATCAGGTGGGTGCGCACCGAGGAGAGGTGGGGCGGCGCGGCCTCGCGGAGGGCGAGCAGCCCGGCGGCGGTGAGCACCGCCTCGCTGCCCCGGCGGTCGGCCGGACAGGACTCCTTGGCGACCAGCCCGCGCTTCTGCATCGACGAGATCTGGTAGGTCAGGCGGCTCGGTGAGAACACCAGGCGGCCGGCCAGCTCACCCATCCGCAGGCGCTGGCCCGGCGCCTCGGAGAGCAGCACCAGCACGTGGTAGTCGGCGAAGCTCAGGTCGCTCGCGGCGCGCAGGTCCTCCTCCAGTTGGGTGAACAGCCGCTGGCTGGCCTCGATGTAGGCCCGCCAGGCGGCCAGCCGGTCCGGCTCCAGGCTCTCGGTCATGGGCCAAGAGTAGCAGTATTTCAAAATTTAACAAGACCTGTTGAGCTGGGGATCGTCGACGCTCTGCCCGCGTACCGGTGATGTCTTTGGCTTTTGAAGTAAACCGGGGTCGAGGGCAAAACGGTGCGCGGCCGACGGCCGTGCCGTGCCAGACTGCGGCCCGTGGACCACGTCGAACTGACCGCCCCCGGCCTGCTGCTCCGTCCCTGGCGGGTGACGGACGCCCCGGCCCTGCTGACCGCGCTGGACGAGCCGGCCATCGCCCAGTGGAACGCGCAGAACGTCACCGACCTGGCCGGGGCCGAGGCCTGGATCCGGCAGCGCGCCGACTGGAGCTGCGGCACCCGGATGTCGCTCGCGGTGACCGACGCGGCCGACGGCACGCTGCTCGGCGCGGTGTCGCTCAACGGGATCCGCCGGGGCGACGCGTCCATCGGCTACTGGACCACCGCCGGGGCCCGGGGGCGGGGGGTGGCGACCGGCGCGGTGTCCGCCCTGACCGGCTGGGCGTTCGACGGACTGGACCTGCACCGGATCGAGCTGTGCCACGCGGTGCCCAACGCGGCGTCCTGCGTGGTGGCGGGGCGGGCCGGCTACCCGCTGGAGGGGACGCTGCGCGAGTCGCACCGCTACGGCGACGGCCGGCGCTACGACGAGCACCTGCACGCACGGCTGGCCACCGACCGCTGATCCCCGGCTAGGGTCGGCAGGTGGACGATCTCGAACTGCTGGACTGGCGGGAGCGGGTCGCCCGGCTGTACCTGTCCGACGCCGACCTGACCGGCTTCCGGGCGGCGCGTGACGAGCTGTTCCGGGCCCACCCGCAGAGCCCGCTGCCGGCCGCCGCGCGAGCCGGCTTCGCCGGCCTGCCGTACTACCCGCCGGACCCGGCGGCCGTGGTCGAGGCGCCGCTGCGCCCCGCGTCGGGCACCGAGAGCATCGACACCGGCGGTCCGGACGGGGTGATCCGCTACCGCCGGGTCGCGGTCGCCCGGACGCCGTGGGGTCCGCTCACCCTCTGGTGGATCGAGGCGTACGGGGGTGGCCTGTTCCTGCCGGTGCGCGACGCCACCTGCGGCGACGGCAGCTACGGGGGCGGTCGGTACCTGACCGACACGGTCAAGGGCACCTTCGGCCGAGGGCTGACCCTGCTGGCCGGCGACCGGGTCCGGCTGGACGCCAACTACCTCTACAACCCGTCCTGCGCGTACGACGACCGGTGGGCCTGCCCGCTGGCCCCGCCGGAGAACCGGGTGGACGTGGCCCTGCGCGTGGGCGAGCGGGCGTACCACGCGTGACGACCGCCCCGGCGTGACGCCGGGACGGCCGTGGGGCACGACGGTCAGCGCGCCGACGGCTCGCCGGCGGCCAGGTCCAACCGGCCCAGCACCTGCCGGGCCTGGTCGGCGAACTGGGCGTCCACGGTGACCGCGTACTGGCCGGCCCGCAACGAACTGGCCGAGGTGAAGTCCCGCCGCCCACCGGTCATGGCGTGCGCGACCGCCCCGAACACCGCGCCCCAGATGGCGCCGACGACCAGGCCGACCAGGATCACCGCGAGCCAGTTGCCCACGGTGAAGATGCCGAACAGCAACCCGATGAACAGACCGAACCAGGCGCCGCTGCCGGCCCCGACGACCGCCGCGCGACCGGTGCTCATCCGGCCGAGGACCGTCTCCACCAGGGTGAGGTTCGTGCCGACGATGGCGGTGTGTTCCACCGGGAACCGGTTGTCGGCCAGATGGTCGACCACCCGTTGGGCGGACGGGTAGTCCGGATACGACCCGATCGTCACGGTGGCTGGCCCGGCCGGTGGGCCGTGACCGTCGCCGCTGGGTGCGGCGGTCTGCCCCGCGGGACCGGACGGGAGGGTGTCGCCGCCCGGCATCCCGGGCCGCCATGCCGAGGTGGGACTCGACGGTGTGGTCATGAGCATCCTCCTTCGTCAACCGGCGGTGTTCCCCCGCCCGTCGTGCGGTAACGCCGGGTCCGACGGGCATCGGCGGCATGCCGGCCCCGCAGCCCGGGTAGGCAGGCGGGTGGACAGCGGACGGATCAGCGAGCACGGCTTCCTGGCCGACGGCATCAGCGCTGTTCTGGTGGACCGGGCGGGATCGGTCAACTGGTGGTGTCCGGACCGTTTCGACGCGCCGTCGGTGTTCGGCCGGCTGCTCGGCGAGGAGGCGGGGCACTGGTCGATCCGGCCGGACGGCGACTTCACCTCGCAGCGGTCCTACCTGGACGGCACGCTCGTGCTGCGTACCGTCTTCACCACCGCCGCGGGAGAGGTGGCGGTGACCGACGCCCTCGCGCTGGAGCCCGGGGCCCGGGGCCACGACATCGGGCTGCGCTCACCCCGGGTGCTGGGCCGGGTGGTCCAGGGACTCTCCGGCGCGGTGCCGGTGCGCCTGGACTACCGGCCGCGCTTCGAGTACGGCCAGGTCACCGCGTACCTGGTGGAGACCGGTGGGGTGATCGACGCGACCGCCGGGCGCTGCCGCCTCAGCCTGCGCGGTGATGTGCCGCTGACCTGCGACGACGGCGCCGCGACCGGCACGTTCACGGTACGCGCCGGGGAGACCTACCGCTTCACCGTCGGGTACGCGCCGACGTACGACTCGCCGCCGCCGCGCCTGCCCGACGCCGACGAGGTGGTCGCCGACGCGGTCGCCGGCTGGCGTTCCTGGGCCGACCTGCACCGCGACCAGTACCAGGGGTTGTTCGCCGACCAGGTGCGGCACAGCGCGATGGTGGTGCAGGGGATGACCTACCAGCCCAGCGGCGCGATCGTCGCGGCGGCGACCACGTCGCTGCCGGAGCAACTGGGGGGCGAGCGCAACTACGACTACCGGTTCGTGTGGCTGCGGGACTTCAGCCTGACCCTGCGGGCGCTCTGGGAGGCCGCCTGCCCGGACGAGGCGGACCGGCAGTTCGCCTGGGTGGCCCGGGCGATGGGCCGGATCGGTGACGCGCCCGTCCCGATCATGTACGGCGTGCAGGGTGAACGGGACCTCACCGAGCACCGCCTGGACCACCTTCCCGGGTACGCCGGCAGTCGGCCGGTCCTGGTCGGCAACGACGCCTGGAAGCAGCGGCAGATCGACGTGCCGGGCGAGGTCCTCGACGCGGCCTGGCTGATGCGGCACTACCTGGACCCGATACCGCCCGAGGTACGCCACCTGCTGCGCGCCTTCGCCCACCGGGCGACCGTGGACTGGCCCCGACCCGACGCCGGCATCTGGGAGTCGCGGGACGCCGAACGGCACTACGTCTCGTCCAAGGTGCAGTGCTGGACGGCGCTGGACCGGGCGGTCCGCTTCGGCCCCCGGCTCGGTGACGCCGCCGAGGTCGCCCGGTGGGCGGCGGCCCGCGACACCGTCCGCGAGGCGGTGCTCACCCGGGGCTGGAACGAGCGGCTGGGCGCGTTCACCGGCGCCTTCGACTCCGATGAGCTGGATGCCTCGGTGCTGCTCATGCCGCTGGTCGGGTTCCTGCCCGCCGACGACGAGCGGATGCTCGCCACGATGGACGTGGTGCAGCGCCGGCTCTCCCACGACGGCCTGCTGCGTCGCTGGGAGGACGATCCCGCGGGCTTCGTCATCTGCTCGTTCTGGCTGGTCAGCTGCCTGGCCATGGCCGGCGAGACGGACCGCGCGAGCGACCTGTTCGCCTCGCTCGTCGCCCGCACCAACGACCTGGGCCTGTACGCCGAGCAGATCGATCAGTTCACCGGGGAGCAGCTCGGCAACTTCCCGCAGGCCTTCTCGCACATCGGCCTGATCAACGCCGCCGGCCGGCTCACCGAGGCCGTCCAGCGACGCCGCGACGGCGCGGACCAACCGCGTCGACCCGTGCCGACCGGTACGGGACGGACGGAAGGAGCACGACCATGACCGGTCGCCTCACCGGGAAGACCGCCCTGATCACCGGCTCGGACTCGGGCATCGGGCAGGCCACCGCCATCGAGTTCGGCCGGGAGGGCGCCGACGTCGTGGTGCACTACCTGCACGACCACGCGGGGGCCAACCACACCCGCGCGGAGATCGAGCGGACCGGCCGGCGGGCCGTGGTGGTGCAGGGCGACATCAGCGTCGAGCACCAGGTCGAGGCCATGTTCGACGAGGCCCTGGTGGAGTTCGGTCAGCTGGACATCCTGATGAACGACGCCGGGGTGGACGCCTCCGGCGTCCCGGTGGCCGACCTGGACACCGAGACCTGGGACCGGTGCATCCGCACCAACCTGTACGGGATGTTCTTCTGCTCCCGGCGCTTCGTGCGGCACCGCCGCGACCAGGGCGGCCACGGGAAGATCATCAACATCACCTCGATCCACCAGGAGGTGGCCCGGGCCGGCGGCGCGGACTACGACTCCAGCAAGGGCGCCATGTTGGAGCTGGCCAAGAGCCTCGCGCTGGAGGTCGCCCCGATGCGGATGAACGTCAACAACATCGGCCCCGGCATGGTGCTGACCCCGTTCAACCAGGAGGCGATCGACGACCCGAAGTACCTCCAGGAGCAGGTGCAGAGCATCCCGTGGAAACGGGCCGCGGAGCCGGGCGAGATCGCCAAGCTGGCCGTCTTCCTGGCCAGCGACGACGCCGACTACGTGACCGGGTCGACGTACTTCATGGACGGCGGCCTGATGCAGAACCAGGGCCAGGGTGCCTGACCGCCGCCCGTCACGTGCCGATCTCGGACAGTTACCGTTCGCGCTGAACGGTAACTGTCCGAGATCTCTCCGGGTGCCGACCGCGGGTGCGGACCGCGGGACGGCTAGGCGCAGGCGGTGCCGTTGAGCGTGAACCCGCTCGGCGCGGGCAGCGTGCTACCGGTGAACGTGCCCTGGAAGCCGATGCTGGTCGTGCCTCCGGCCGGCAGGCCACCGTTCCAGGCGGCGTTGCGGACGGTGATCCGGTCGCCGGACTGGCTCCACTCGCCGTTCCAGCCGTTGGTCAGCCGGACCCCGGCGCCGGGGGCGAAGCTCAGCGTCCACCCGTTGAGCGCGGCGCCGTTGTTGGTCACCCGCAGCTCCGCGGTGAAGCCACCGGTCCAGGAGTTCGGGGTGTACGTGACCGCGCAGCCGCCAGCCGGCGGGGGAGTGGTCGGCGGCGCGGTGGTGGGCGGTGCGGTGGTGGGGGGTGCGGTGGTGGGCGGCGCGGTGGTCGGCGCGGCGGTGGTGGGTACCGGGCCGGCCGCGACGGCCAGGTCGTACGCCCGCTGCGGCACGAACTGACCGGCCCCGGCGATGCAGCCGTCGGCCTCGCCGGGCAGCTTCACCCAGAGGAACGCGTCGATCGCGGCGTCGCCGGTCGCGGTGGTGCTGGGCGTGCCGATGGCCCGACCGGCCGGGTCGCACCACTCCGAGCCCGCCGGCCCGTTGCCGTTGCGGCTGGTGTCGATGACCGCCTTGAGCCGGGACACGCCGGTGGCCGCGATGATCGCCTTGGCGTACGTCACCTCGTCGGCGGTGCGCCGGTAGTTGGAGACGTTCAGCGAGATGCCGTCGGCGCTGTTGGCGATGTCCGCCGCGAGCAGCCGGGAGGCCGCCTCGGCGGGGGAGAGCCACGCCGAGTGGCCGGCGTCGAAGTAGACCTTCGCCTGGGCCGAGCCGGCCTTGAGCTTCTTGCCGGCGTACGCCATGGACGCCCGCGTCTCGGCCTGCTGGGCGGCGTTCTGGCAGCTGGTCATCAGCGGCAGCACGTCCGGCTCCAACACGATGGTCGCCGGTCGTCCGGCCAGGCCGGCCGCCACCTGGTCGACCCACTGCCGGTAGCTGGCGTGGTCCGGTGCGCCGCCGCTGCTGGCGCCGCTGCAGTCCCGGTTGGGGATGTTGTAGACCACCATGATCGGAATCTTGCCGGCCGCCGCGGCGGCGCCGACGAAGGCGTCCACCTCGCCGCGTACCGTCGAGGTGTTGGTGCGGGTGTACCAGCGGGCCTGCGGCACGCTGGCGATCCGGTCCCGGATGACGGCGGCGCGGGGGTCGCCGGGGTTCGCGCCGACCCAGACGGCGCCCGCGGTGGCCGGATCGACGTAGAAGGCCGAGTCGGCGGCGACCGCCGCCGGCGCGTGGACCAGGGCGAGGGCGGTGGCGGCGGCGACCGCCGCCGCCGCGGCCGTCGCGGCGAGTGCCGGTCTGCGTCTCATGTCAGTCACTCCCGAGTCATCGAGGAGCGCCGCTGGAAGCGCTCCCATACGACGGTCAAACTACGTGCCGGTTGCGGCCGTGTGAAGACCTCGTCCGCACGTACCGGCAAATCGCGCGTCTTTCGCCGACACGTGGACAACTTTCGATTGATGATGCCGAACTTCTGTTGTGGCCGAGTGAAAGACGTTAATGTCTGGGCACACCACCCCGGTGCTCCTCCAGTCGGCGGGAGCGGCACCGAGATCCCCACCCTGGAGGTCTCGTGTCCACAGTCCCGCGCCGACTCCTGGTCGTCGCCGCCGCCCTGCTCACCGCCCTCGCCCCGGTCGGCGCACCACCGGCCGCCGCGCATCCCGGGCACGTCCACCCCGGTCACGACCAGCCTGCGGTCGCCGCCGCGCCCGCCCGTGCCGCCGCGCCGGCCACCGTGACCGCGGCCCTGGCACCCCCGGCCACCAGCGGCTTCGAAAAGGTCGCCCTCGACGGCGGGCTCTCCATGGGTGAGCCGATCGAGCTTGCCGTCGCGCCCGACGGCAAGGTCTTCTACATCAACCGGGGCACCACCAACGGAGGCGGCCAGGTCCGCCTCTACAACCCGGCGACGAAGAGCACCACCGTGGCGCTCACCCTCGCGCTGGACGCGCGCTACGAGGACGGGCTGATCGGCATCACCCTGCACCCGGGCTTCGCCACCAACCGCTGGGTGTACCTGTTCTACTCGCCCAAGGTCACGCCGCTGGTCAACCGGATCTCCCGGTTCACGTTCAGCCCGTCGGCGCTGACCCTCGACCCGGCCAGCGAGGACGTGCTCGTCGAGTGGCCCACCGAGCGCGACCTGTGCTGCCACTCCGCCGGCTCGATGAGCTGGGACTCCGCCGGCAACCTCTACTTCGCCGTCGGCGACAACACCAACTCCGGCGGCGACTCCGCCGGCATGGCGCCGATCGACGAGCGGACCAGCCGCAATCCGCAGTACGACGCGCAGCGCACCTCCGGCAACACCAACGACCTGCGCGGCAAGATCAACCGGATCCGCCCGCAGGACGACGGCAGCTACACCATCCCGGCGGGCAACCTCTTCCCCGTCGGGACCGCGAAGACCCGCCCGGAGATCTATGTGATGGGGGTCCGCAACCCGTACCGGATCTGGGTCGACCGCACGGCCGGCAACACCCTCTACTGGGGCGAGGTCGGGCCGGACGCGGGCGCGGACGTCGCCAACCGGGGCCCGGCGGCGTACGACGAGTTCAACCGGGCCACCGGCCCCGGCAACTACGGCTGGCCGTACTGCGGCGGACCGAACGTGGCCTACAACGACTGGAACTTCGCGACGAACTCGCCGCGCGGCTGGTTCCCCTGCGGCGGGTCGACCGGCCCGGTCAACGACTCGCCGCGCAACACCGGCCTCAACCAGCTCCCGCCGACGAAGCCCGCACTGGTGTGGGAGCAGCACGGCGGCAGCGAGGACTGGCCGGCCCTGGACAACCCGGGCGGCTGCGGTTCGCCCAACCACGTCGAGGTCTATCACTACGACCCGAACCTGGTCTCCGACGTGAAGTGGCCGGCGTACTACGACAACAAGTGGCTGATCTCCGAGTACTGCCGCAACTGGATCAAGGAGGTCCAGTTCGACAACGGCAACCCCGCCACCGGGACGCCGACCGTGATCGAGCCGGTGCTCGCCGGCATGACGTTCGTCCACCCGATCGACTGGCAGTTCGGCCCGGACGGCTCGCTCTACCTGCTGGAGTACGGCAGCGGCTACTTCTCCGGCGCCGCCGACGCCGGGCTCTACAAGATCAATTACGTGCAGGGCGGCCGGTCGCCGGTGGCCCGGGCGTCGGTGAACAGGGACAACGGCCTCGCGCCACTGGCGGTCACCTTCTCCAGCGCCGGCAGTTCCGACCCCGACGGCGACCCGCTCTCGTACGCCTGGGACTTCACCGACAACGGCAGCGTCGACTCGACGGCGGCCAACCCGACGTTCACGTACACCGCCAACGGCAGCTTCACCGCGCGGCTGACGGTCCGCGACGGCACCGGACGCAGCGGCACCACCACGGTGCCGGTCGTGGTCGGCAACAACCGGCCGACGGTGACCCTGAGCGGACTGCCGGCGGGCGGCCTCTTCGACTGGGGCCAGGACCTGACCGTCTCCGCCTCGGCCAGCGATCCGCAGGACGGCACGCCGGCCTGCTCCGCCGTGGTGGTCCGGGCGGCGCTCGGGCACCAGGAACACGCCCACGAGGAGGGCCAGGGAACCGGCTGCGGGGCCACCTTCAACACCGGCCCGGTGCACGCCGGCCCGGACTCGGTGCTCTTCTTCGTGCTGCGCGGCAGCTACACCGACAAGGGCGCGACCGGATCGGTGGCCCTGACCGGGGAGAAGGAGATCGTCCTCTACCCCAAGCAGTGGCAGGCCGAGCACCACGTGGCGCTGAACGGGCCGAAGGTGATCGACCAGTCGGCCGCGCAGGGCGGCAAGCGGCTCGGTGACATCCAGAACGGGGAGAACGTCCGCCACCACGCGGTGAGCCTCAAGGGCATCACCGGGGTCAGGGCCCGGGTGTCCTCCGGGGGTGCCGGCGGCACGGTCTCCTTCCGGTACGACTCGCCGACCGGCCCGGAGGTCGCCCGGCTGACCGTGCGGAACACCGGCGGGTGGGACTCCTACACCGAGGTCACCGCGCCGGTGACGAAGCCCGACGACGGCACCCACGACCTCTACCTGGTCTTCACCGGCGGCAGCGGTGCGCTGCTCGACGTGGACAGCTACACGTTCACCGGTCCCGGCGTGGGTACCGGCGGAACCCGCACCGGGGAGATCAAGGGCCTCGGCAAGTGCGTCGACATCGCCTCCAGCCAGACCACCAACGGCACGAAGGTGCAGATCTGGACCTGTAACGGGACCGCGGCGCAGCGCTGGACGCTTCCCGGCGACGGCACGATCCGGGGCCTGGGCAAGTGCCTCGACGTGAAGAGCAGCGGCACCGCCAACGGGACCCTCGTGCAGCTCTACGACTGCAACGGCACCGGCGCCCAGCAGTGGGCGGTCCAGGCCGACGGGAGCCTGCGCAACCCGCAGTCCGGCCGCTGCCTGGACATCCCCGGCTCGGTGACCACCGACGGCCGGCAGCTACAGATCCACGACTGCAACGGCACCGGCGCCCAACGCTGGACCCTCCCCTGAGGTGAAAGGAAGGGCCCCTTGTTAACGCCTCGTGTAGTAAAAGGGGCCCTTCCTAACCCGCCGGCCGTCAGCGGGAGCCGTGACTGGCGTCGACAATGGGGGGATGCGCCTGGTGATCACGGCCGACACCCACCTGCCGAAGCGGGCCCGGGACCTGCCCGACCCGCTCTGGGCGGCGGTCGACGCCGCCGACGTGGTCGTCCACGCCGGGGACTGGGTGGACGAGCCACTCCTGGACGCGCTGGAGGCGCGGGCCCGCCGGCTGGTCGGGGTGTACGGCAACAACGACGGGCCGGCGCTGCGCGCCCGGCTGCCGGAGATCGCCCAGGTGGACCTGGACGGACTGCGGATGGCGGTGGTCCACGAGACCGGACCGAAGGCCCGGCGGGAGGAACGCTGCGCGGCCCGCTTCCCCGGCGTCGACGTGCTGGTGTTCGGCCACTCGCACATCCCGTGGGACACGCTCGCTCCGGGTGGCCTGCGCCTGCTCAACCCCGGCTCGCCGACCGACCGGCGGGCCCAGCCGTACGCCACCTTCCTGACCGCCCGGGTCGCCGCCGGCCGGCTCGACGACGTGGAACTGCACCGGCTCCCGCCGCGCTGACCGTCGCCCTACCGGCGGCGGGTCCGCGCGGCGGGTCCGCGCGGCGGGTCCGCGCGGCGGGTCCGCGCGGCGGGTCCGCGCGGCGGGTCCGCGCGGCGGGTCCGCCGCGCCGCCTCCTGGGCGCGGCGCGGCGGACGCCCGTCACCGGCCCCGGCCGGTCTCCTCCTGAAGCTCGTCGATCCGCTTCGAGGCCTCCGCCTTGGTCAGGTCGTCCGGCAGTTCCTCACCGGCCTCCCGGGCGAGCGTGGCGAGGTACGACTCCTGGGCCGCGGTCGGCGGCTCCTCGCCGGTGACCCACTCGTCCGGATCCTTGATCGCGCCCTGCGGGTTGGCGCTGGCGCTGGTGCTGTCGCGGTCCGTCATCATCTCCACCTTCCTTCGAACAGACGTGCCAATACCCCCGACCGGCGCGGTCCATGCCTGCCGGTCCCGATCTCCGCACCCGGCCCGTCTTCCGGACGCATACGATCATCGGATGGCTGTGGATCGGGCGGGTGTGGTGGTGGTCGGTGCGGGCATCGCCGGTGTGGCGTGTGCCGGGGAACTGGTCCGCGCCGGGATACCGGTGCAGGTGCGCGAACGCGGTCGGGTCGCCGGCGGGAGGATGGCCAGCAGACGGTTCGACGGCCGGCCGGCTGACATCGGCGCGGCGTACTTCACCGTCAGCGACCCGGCCTTCGCCGAGGTGGTCGAGCGGTGGCGGGCGGCCGGCCTGGTCCGCGAGTGGGCCGGCACGTTCGTCGCGTACGGTCCGGACGGCCGGCGGGAGGTGCCCGGCCCGACCCGCTGGTCGGCCCCGCGCGGGCTGCGCTCACTGGTCGAGGACCTGGCCCGGGACCTGCCGGTGACGATGGATCGGCTGGTGCTCGGCGTCGAACCCGGTCCGTTGGTGGACGGGCAGCCGTGCGCGGCGGCGGTGCTCGCCATGCCCGGCCCGCAGGCGGCGCTGCTGCTCGACCCTGCGCTGGCCGAGGCCACCCACGCCGTCCAGGCGCAGCGCTGGACCCCGGCGCTGGCCGTCGTGCTGCGCTTCCCGGAGCGCCGGTGGGCCGACTTCCGGGGCGCGTTCGTCAACGAGCACCCCGTACTCGCGCTGGTCTGCGACGACGGCGACCGGCGCGGCGACGGCGCCCCGGTCCTGGTGGCGCACACGACCCCGGAGTTCGCCGCCGGTCACCTGGCCCAACCGTCCGCCGCCGGGCCGGCCGTCGAGCGGGCCGTACGGGAGCTTCTCGCGCTGCCCGAACCGGCGGCGGAGGTGTACGTGCACCGGTGGACGTACGCCAAGCCGACCGACGGTCCGGCCGGGACCCACCACCTGGACGCCGACCGGATCGGCCTGGCCGGCGACGCCTTCGGCAAGCCCCGGGTGCAGACCGCCTGGCTCTCCGGGCACCACCTGGCCCGAGCCCTGATCCGGACCCTGACCTGACTGAGCCCGCCGCACCCACCGTTCAGGCGGGGGTGGGGGAGCGCTCGGCCTGGCTGGACGGGGCGGCGGCGTCCGGCGGTGTGCGTTCGCCCTCGCGGTCCAGCAGCTGCATGACCGGGGTGGCGGCGATCCCGTGCACCACCACCGACACGATGACCACCAGGCCGACGGTGGCCCAGACCAGGTCCGCCTGCGGGAAGTCCGCCTTGGTGGTCGCGTACGCCAGGTAGTAGAAGGATCCCACCCCCCGGATGCCGAACAGGGAGATCACCCAGTGCTCGGCCGGTCGGCCGGGCGCGCCGCGCAGCGACAACCAGCCGAACAGCGGCCGGACCACGAAGATCAGCGCCAGACCCACGGCCGCGGCCGGCCAGGTCAGCGGGGCCAGCAGGCCACCCACCACCGCGCCGCCGAAGAGCAGCAGCAGCATCACCGTCAGCAGCCGCTCGACCTGCTCGGCGAAGTCGTGCAGCACCCCGTGGAACTCGCTGGTGCGCTCGGCGGACCGGATCGCCCGCGCGGCCACGAACACCGCGAGGAAGCCGTACCCGCCGATCAGCTCGACCAGCCCGTACGCCAGGAACGTGGCCGCCAGGGCCAGGAAGCCCTCGGAGTGCCGGGCCAGCCGGAACTCGCTCGGCGCGCGGAAGAACAGCTTGCCGAGCAGCCAGCCGATCAGCCAGCCGCCGACCACCCCGGCGGAGACCTTCCAGAACACGTCGACGCTGAGCCAGTCGACGATCCAGGCCGACGGCGCGAGGCTGGTGGTGGCGATGGCGATGGCCGCGTACACGAAGGGGAAGGCCAGCCCGTCGTTCAGGCCGGCCTCGGAGGTGAGGGCGAACCGCACCTCGTCCTCGGCGTCCTCCTCGGCGTTCGGCTCGCCGACCTGCACGTCGGAGGCGAGGACCGGGTCGGTGGGCGCGAGGGCGGCGGCGAGCAGCAGCGCGGCGGCCGGCACCAGCCCGGCCCACCACCAGCCGAGCAGTGCCGTGGCACCGATGCACAGCGGCATCGCGATGGCCAGCAGCCGCCACGTGGACGACCACCTGGCCCAACTCAGCGGACGGTCGATCTTCAGTCCGGCGCCCATCAGCGCCACGATCACGCCGATCTCGGTGAGATGGGTGGCGATCTCCTTGTGCTCCAGGGGATCGGGCTTCGGCAGGCCGGTGGGCAGCGCGAAGATCAGCATCCCCAGACCGAGGAACGCGATCGGCATCGACAACGGCCGGCGGTCCAGCACCCGGGGGAGGATCCCCGCCAGCAGCGCGCCGACACCGAACACCGCGAGCGCCAGGTCTACCGGCTCCACGAGACCACCTCTCCAAGCGGCCCGTGCGCACGGGCAGGCGGTGTCAGATCATGCCCATGGAGGGGTTCTCGTATTCCTGTCCGACCTCACGATTCGTGGTGACCCTCATCGCCCGTTGGCCAGGGGCGAGTCGGCGAGAGCGGCGAGGAGCGCGGCGGGATCGTCGTACACCGCGACCGCACCGGCACCGGCCAGCTCACCCCGGCTGGTGCCGCCGCAGGTGAGCCCGACGCAGGGAATGTCGAGCTGGCCGGCGGCGGCGACGTCCCAGACCGAGTCGCCGACGAACACCACCCGGGCCGCGTCCAGCCCGGACTGCGCCAGGGCGGCCTGGAGGATGTCCGGCGCCGGCTTGCTCTCCTTCGCGTCCGCCGACGAGGTCACCGTGTGGATGACGTCGTCGGCGGCCAGCGCCCGGCGTAGCGCACCCACCTCGGGCTCGGCCGCCGACGTGGCCAGCACCACCCGCAGCCCTCGCTCGGCGCACGCGCGCAGCAGGTCCGCAGCCCGGGGCAGCGGGGTCAACCGCTCCCAGTACTCGCCGTAGAGGGTCGCGTGGGCGTCGCGCAGCCGCTCGTCGGCGTCGCGGTCCCGCTCCGGTCCCAGCAGGTGGTCGAGCAACTTGTCCGAGCCCATCCCGATCGCCCGGTGGATGGTCGCCATCGGCACCGGCTGCTCGGTCTGCCGTAACGCCTCCCACCAGCTCACCGTGTGCAGGTAGGTGGTGTCGACCAGGGTGCCGTCCACGTCGAAGAGGACACCGCCGGAAATCTCGTCCGCCATGCGCGTCCTCCTACCCCCGGCCGTGCCGGCCGATGCCGATCCCGGCCGTCGGGTCCCGGCGATCCCCGGTCCCGAGGTGCGCGGCGGGCCGGTCACTCCGCCGGGACGAGGATCTCGAACCAGACCGTCGAGCCACGTACGGTCGGGTCGGTCCCCCACGCGTCGCTCAGTTCCTCGATCAGACCCAACCCACGTCCCCGGCTGCTCAACGTGTCGGTCTGGGCCCGGGTGACGGTGCCCCGGGTACCCGAGTCGGCCACCGAGACCAGCAGCCGTTCCGGGCTGAGGTCGATGTCCACCCGGGCGGCCGTGCCGGCGTGCAGGAGGGCGTTGGTGGTCAGCTCACTGGTGCACAGCACCGCCGCGCCGATCACCGACTCCGGCACCCGCCAGTCGGTCAGCTGACCGGTCATCCAGTGCCGCACCCGACTCGGCGCGGTCGGCTCCGCCGGCACCTCCATGCTCGCCGACCGGCTCGGCCGCAGGGCGTGCTCGACCGCGAGCACCGCGACGTCGTCCTCGGTGGTGCCGGCCACGGCGGCGGTGGCCACCGCGCACAGTGCCCGGGGGTCGCCGCTGCCGGCGGCGGCGATCGCGTCGGCGAGGGCGTCCAGGCCGGCGTCGAGCCCCTGCCGGCGTCGCTCCACCACGCCGTCGCTGAACAGCAGCAGGGTGTCGCCCGGGTGGAACCGGACGGTGGTGGTGACCGGCCGGCAGCCGAGCCCCAGCGGGGCGCCCGCCGGCACGTCCAGGTATTCCGCGGACGGCTCACCGTCCGGCGCGCACCGCCGGATCAGCGGGGCGGGGTGGCCGGCGCTGGCCAGGGTCAGCCGGTGCCGGTCGGCGTCGACGACACCGAAGACCACCGTCACGAACAGCTCGTGCGTACCGCCCTCGGCGCCGAGGCTGGTCACCAACCGGTCCAGGCCGGTGAGCACCGCGTCCGGTCGCGGATCGGCCAGGGCCAGCGCGCGCAGCGCGGCCCGCACCTGACCCATCCGGGCGGCGGCCTGCACGTCGTGCCCCGCCACGTCACCGAGCACGATGCCCAGCCCGCCGGTGGGCAGCAGGAAGGCGTCGTAGAAGTCCCCACCGGCGGCGTTGCCGTCGACACCCGGGTCGTAGCGGGCGGCGATCCGCAGCAGCGGCAGGTCCGGCAGGTGCGCCGGCAGCATGCTGCGTTGCAGGAGCTGGGCGGTGCCGTGCTGGGTCTCGAACCGGCGGGCCCGGTCGGCGGCCTGCCCGATCAGCTCCGCCGAGGCCGCCAGCAGTGCCCGTTCGGCCGCCGACCAGGTGTGCGGTCGTTGGTAGCCGACGGAGAGGCCGCCCCGGACCACGGAGGCGCGCAGCGGCACCGTGGCCAACGCGCGGATCTTCTGGTCGTGCCGGTCCACCGCGGTCGGGAGCAGCGGCTGGCCGTCGTCGGTGTAATGCGGGCGCCCGTCGCGGGCGGCGGCCACCACCGGCGCGGCCCAGTCGGCGGCGGCCCGCCGCCAGAGCGGGGGGAGCCGTTCGTCGGCTTCGTCCATCAGCTCGCCGCGCAGGCGGCGGACCATCCGCCACCCGCCGCCGCCCTCGTCGACGGCGAAGGAGACCCGGTCGGCGTCGAACGAGGTGATCGCCCAGCGCAGCGCCACCCGGGCCACGTCGTCCAGGGTGAGCGTTCCGGCCAGCGCGGCGGCCACCTCGCTCAGGCTCTGCAACTGCCGGGTGACCTGGGTGGTCTCGGCCGCCACCAGGAACACACCGACGATCGCGCCGGTGCTGTCCCGCAGCGTCGAGTAGCCCCGGGTGAACACCGCGTGCTCCACCGTGCCGGAACCCTGGCGCAGCAGCGGCAGGGTGGTCTCCTTGTCCAGGAAGGGCTCGCCGGTGCGGTACGTGTGCGTCACCGCGTCGCCCACCCCGGGCAGGTCCCAGGCCTGCGGGAACGCCTCGGCGGCCGGCTGGCCCAGCGCGGCCGGGTGCCGGTCGCCGATCAGTTCCGCGTACGCGTCGTTGTAGAGCAGCCGGTGATCGTCGCCGAGGACGAGGGCCATCGGCACCGGGTTGGCGAGGATCAGCTCGGCCGCGGCGCGGACCGCGGGGTCCCATCCCGCCCACGGGCCGAGCGGGGTGCGGGACCAGTCGTGGTGGAGCACGAGACCCGCGGTCGGCGAACCGACCGGCTGACCGGAGACCGGGGCTGGGGGCATCGGGACCCGTCCGACCGTTCCTGGCATGAGCGAAGCCTAGTCGGCCGCCCGGTCGGGGTTTCCGATCATGCCTCCCCGGCGCCGTGGCGGCGCTGTCCGCGCAGCTCAACGAGCATCCGGGCCGGTCCGCCGGCCAAAAACACCCGACCCGGTACGGCGTGCCGGCCCGCGGACGGGGTAAGCGCGCGGCGCAGACCATGCGACAGGAGGGACATCATGCCGGAAACCCTGGCGGTCAGGCAGGTCGACATCGGCGACGCCGCGGCCGACGCGTGGAGGTCGGTGCTGTTGTTCATACCGAGGTTCATCGCGTTCATCGCGATCCTCGTGGTCGGATGGCTCATCGCGAGAGCCGTCCTCAAGGTGGTGGACGCGGCACTCGAACGGGTCAACTTCGACCGGGCCGTCGAGCGGGGCGGCATCAAACGGGCGTTGGAAAGGACGAAGTACGACGCCAGCGACATCCTGGCGAAGCTGGCGTACTACGCCGTGCTGCTGTTCACCCTGCAGTTCGCCTTCGGCGTCTGGGGGCCCAACGCGATCAGTGACCTGATCGGCGGCGTGGTGGCCTGGCTGCCGCGCGCGTTCATCGCGATCGTCATCGTGGTGGTGGCCGCGGCGATCGCCAACGCGGTCCGCGATCTGGTGTCCGGCGCGCTGGGCGGGCTCGCGTACGGGAAGATCCTGGCCGACCTGGTGGCCGTCTTCATCCTCGCGCTCGGTGTGATCGCGGCGCTGAACCAGGTGGGCATCGCCACCACGGTGACGACCCCGGTGCTGATCGCGGTGCTCGCCACGGTGGCCGGCATCCTGATCGTCGGGGTCGGCGGTGGCCTGGTGAAGCCGATGCAGGAACGCTGGGGCGGCTGGCTGGACCGGATGGCCGAGGAGTCACGGGCGGTGCAGGAGCACCGGCGGGCGCGGGCGGCCGGTCAGGGCGACACGGAGCGCCAGATGGCCGACCGTACGGGTGCCGAGCGGACCCAGGCCATGCGGGGGCAGGAGTCCCCGAGCATGGCCGGCCGGCCCGGCAACTACCAGTCCGGGACGATGGGCGACGAGACCCAGCAGTTCCGCCGCTGACGCGTCGGTCCACGCGTACCGGGGAGGGTGTCCGCGCATCGTGCGGGCGCCCTCCCCGCGCTCTGTCCAGGTGTTCTGCCTAGAGCGGCGGGAGCGGGCCGGGCCGTGGTCCGCCCAGCGTGCGGGCCAGCGC
The DNA here is from genome assembly GCF_003626595.1 of Micromonospora endolithica. Classification (GTDB taxonomy): domain Bacteria; phylum Actinomycetota; class Actinomycetes; order Mycobacteriales; family Micromonosporaceae; genus Micromonospora; species Micromonospora endolithica. The sequence goes on from NZ_RBAK01000017.1 coordinate 47,231, forward strand.
GCAGACCGCGAGCAGCCGGGTGAGCGTCCAGTCCGGCGCGGACCAGTCCACCGGCCCGGTGGGAGGCTGCCAGTCGTGCTGGAGGGCCGCCGTCCGCACCCCCTCGGCGTAGCCGGCGAGCGCGGCGGCGCTCAGCGGCCGGCGGTCGCCGTCCAGGCTCTCCCGAATCGCGGCGGCGTGCTGGTCGACCAGGGCGAGCAGGCCAGGCCGGGTGGTGGCGGCGGCGACACCCTCGGCCACCGAGTCGGCGAGGGCGGTCAGGGTGGACCGTGCCGACTGGACGACGGTACGGGCTCTGACCTGGTGCAACGGCGGGCGCATGAGGACCGAGGCTAGCCGTCCGGGCGGGGGTGCGGCCTCGGCCGCACGGCGGGTACCGGGTCCTCCGCCGGTCGGCCGACCGACGTCCGAGGGATTGAGTCGGCCCGGACCGGGCAGGAGGAGAACCGCCCGTGGCGGCGCAGTCGACACCTCGGAGGACGCGATGACGACACACCAGGACGGACCGGACGAGCGGCACCGGCGGCCCGCCGGGGTCAGCGACGCCACCGTCGCCGCGCTGGGCAAGCTGAGTGAGGCGTTGGAGTGTGTCGAGCGGGTCCGCGGTCACCTGTACTCGCTGCACCAGCTCGTCGGGCACGCCGACCTGATGCTGGACGAGGCCGTCGAGATGTTCCGGGAGTCCGGGCACGGGCACGTCGCCGACCGGATCGACACCGACCTGCTGGGCCGCAACGTGATCGCCGGGCGCTGGACCTTCCAGATCGTCGAGGACTTCGACGACGGCTACTACGCGCTGTTCCGACAGATCGACCGGGACGCCCGCGAGGAACTGGTCGCGGGCCGCCGCCACCTGTATGAGGCGGAGATGAAGGAGAGGCGTCGGACCCGTGGCCGTCCCGGACACGAGGCACGCCCCGGATCCGACGCCTGACGGATCAGTCCCGGGAGCGGGCCTCCGCCGGCTGGCGGCGGGCCGCGTCGTCAGCGATGATCACGGTCGCCACCATCAGCGCGACGCACAGGCTGAACAGCCAGGAGCTGTCCGCGACGAGCTTGGCGGAGACAGGGGCCTGGGCGGCGGCGAGCAGGAAGCCGAGCCATGCCAGGCGACGCTGACGGTTGGTGAGGATGCCGTTGCCTTGACGCATTCCGAAAGTCTTGCGCGTGAGCCGGTGCTTGCCGTCAGCCGAACGGCCGATTCTGGATGAGCTGTCCGTTTTCTCGACCTCACGGACCGTACTTCTTGTCCTGCCGGGGGAGGACGGCCCGGCGTCGCGGCGGCGGGCAGGATGGCTCTCGTGCCTGCCATCCGCCCCCGCGCCTCGCTGCTCCTGCTCGCCTACCTCGCGTTCGTCAGCCTCGGCCTGCCAGACGGTCTGATCGGGGTCGGCTGGCCGTCGATGCGGATCGACCTCGGCGTGCCCACCGAGGCCGTCGGCGTGGTCCTCGCGGCCGGCACCACCGGCTACCTCACCTCCAGCGTCCTGGCCGGGTTCACCCTGGCCCGGCTCGGCGTCGGTCGGCTGCTGGCCGGTAGCACGCTGCTGGCCAGCCTGGCGCTCACCGGGTACGCCGCCGCGCCCGACCTGGCGCCCCTGGCCGGCTTCGCACTGGTGCTCGGGCTGGGCTCCGGTGCCGTCGACAGCGGGCTCAACGCCTACGCCGCCGGCGCCTTCGGCCCCCGGCACATGAACTGGATGCACGCCTTCTTCGGCCTCGGCGTGGCGATCGGACCCCTGATCATGACCGGTGTGCTCAGCGCGGGCCTGGCCTGGCGTTGGGGCTACGGCGGTGTGGCCGCCGCCCAACTCGCCCTGGCCGTGGCGTTCGCGCTGACCGTCCGCGCCTGGCGCGACCGGGGGTCCACCGGGGCGGGTGCGGGGGACGAGCGCGGGCCCGCCGGGTCCGCGGACCCGCCGCTGCCCGCCGTGGCGGCGACCCTGGCGCCGGTACGCGTACGCGACACGCTCCGCCTGCCGGCCGCGTGGCTGGGCGCCCTCGCCTTCACCGTGTACGTGGCGATCGAGATGTCCGCCGGGCTCTGGGCCTTCCTGCTGCTCACCGAGGGTAGGGGGCTGGGTGCGGCGGCGGCCGGCGGGGCCGTCTCGGCGTACTGGGGAAGCCTCTTCGTGGGGCGGGTGGTGCAGGGCGTGGTGGCCGAGCGGCTGGGCAGCTCCGGTGTGCTGCGGGGCAGCCTGCTGGGGATGGCGGCCGGGGCGGCGTTGATCGCGGTGCCCGGTCCGGCCTGGCTCGCGGTGGCCGGGCTGGTGGTGGTCGGCTTCGCCGCCGCCCCGGTCTTCCCGCTGCTCACCCTCACCACCGCCGAGCGGGTCGGCGCCGCGCACGCCGACCGGGTCATCGGGTTGCAGATCGGCGCCGCCGGACTGGGTGCGGCGGCGGTGCCGGCCGGGATCGGGGTCCTGATCGCCGGTACCTCGGTGGAGGCGCTCGGGCCGGCCCTGCTGGTGCTGGCCGTGCTCCTGGTGGCGATCCACGCCGCCGGCTACCGCCGGACCCGCTGAGAGAGCCGGACCCGCCGAGGGATCAGACGTCGGGGCCGGTGCGGCCGGTGGTGGAGGGGCGGTACGCGCGGTCCGGGTCGGTCGGTTCCCGCCCGGAGCCGACGGCGTCGCCGCCCCGGTCCACGGCCTCCGGGCCGTGCCCGAAGGCCGCCTCCTCGCCGGCGTCGTTGCCGGTCACGTCGTCGGCCTGACCGTCGATCGTCGAGCGGGCCACCGCCCGGTCCAGCTCCCGCAGCGGGGTCTTCTCCTCGTCGCGCCACACCGTGTTCTCGTCCGTCATGTCCCTCGCGGTACCCGACCCACCCGACCCCAAACGAGCACGGCGATGGCCGCCGGGGGACCGGCGGCCATCGGGCAGTTCGGGGTTACGGGGGTCAGGTCACGGGGTGGGGCGATCGACATTGCCGCGCCAGGCGCCGGTCTCCTGACCGCGCCGCTCGATGAACTGCTTGAAGCGCTCCAGGTCACCCTTGGCCCGCCGGTCGACGATGCCGAGCTTGTCGCCGGCCTTCTCGATCACACCGTGCGGCTCGAACTCCAGCTGAAGGGTCACCCGGCTGGTGGACTCGTCGAGGCGGTGGAAGGTGACCACGCCGGCGTGCTGGGTGCCGCCGGTCGAGCGCCAGGCCACCCGCTCGTCCGGGAGCTGCTCGGTGATCTCGGCGTCGAACTCGCGCTTGACCCCGGCGATCTCGACGGTCCAGTGGGTCATCGTGTCGGAGAGCTGGCGGACCTCCTCCACACCCTCCATGAAGTGCGGGAACTCCTCGAACTGGGTCCACTGGTCGTACGCGGTGCGTACCGGGACGGAAACGTCCACGTGTTCGGTAACGCCACTCATCAGGACTTCCTCCCTATGTCCGCCGGCGGTGGTCCCGGATCGTGCGGTGATCCGGTCACCAGCGGGTCGTCTCGTTCTTGTGGCCGAGCGCCGCCCACACCTCGGACACCGTCTGGTAGCGGGTCCCCTCGGGCAGGTGCTCCAGGGCGGCGACGATGTCGTCCGGCGCCTCGTTCTCCCGCGCGTTGGCGATCAGCGCCGCGCGGTCGCCGGGCAGCGCGGTCATCGTGATGAACCGCCCGAGCCGGCTGCGTTGCTCGACGTCCTCCGAACTCATCCCCTGCGGCGTGCCGGTACGCAGGTCGCCGGCCGGAGCCGTGGTCGCCTCCGGCTGGTCCTCACCGGCGGGCTCCGGCACGCGGGACTCCTCGACCCGTGAGCCGCCGGTCCCCGGCCCCTGTACGAGGCCGCTGACCTCCTGGCTCATCTGGTCGTCGAGCCTCGGTCCGTGCTTGCTGCTGCCACGTTCCATGTCTTCTGCGCTACCCGGTGACCCTGCGACTAAACCCGGCACACGGTCACGTAACGGCCGGGCGGCGGGGCTCCAGGACCGGCTCCTCCGGGTCCGGCACGCCGGCCTGAAGGGCCCGGCCGCGCTGCACCTCGGCGTTGATCTGCACGCCGAGCATGAGCGCGCAGTTGGACAGGAACAGCCAGACCAGGAAGGCGATGATCGCGCCGAGGCTGCCGTAGGTGGCGTCGTACGAGCCGAAGTTGGCCACGTAGAGGCCGAAGCCGAAGGAGGCGAGCGCCCAGGAGACCAGGGCCACGCCGCCTCCGGGGGTCAGCCAGCGGAAGCGGGGCTGCTGCACGTTGGGCGCGATCCAGAACAGCAGGCTCAGCAGCACCATCATGATCATGGTCAGCACCGGCCACTTGAGGATGCTCCAGACCGTACGGGTCGCACCCCCGGCGTCGATCAGGTCGCCGACCGCGTCGGTGACCGGCCCGCTGACGATCAGCCCCACCGCCACGATCGCCAGCAGGATCATGGTGACCCCCGCCAGGCCGATCTGCAGCGGACGCAGCTTCCACACCGGGCGTCCCTCGTCGACGCCGTAGATGGCGTTGGAGGCGCGGGTGAACGCGCCGATGAAGCCGGAGGCCGACCAGAGCGCGCCGAGCAGGCCGAAGCTCAGCAGCACTCCCGACCCGCTCTGCCGGTCGACCACCTCCCGGACGACGCTCACGAAGCTGTCGTTGGCCACCACCGACCCGGCGCCCACGTCGCGGGCCAGGTCCAGCACGGTGTCCACCGTCTGCTCACCGTTGGAGACCAGACCGACCAGGGCGACCACCACGATGGTGGAGGGGAACAGCGCCAGCACGCCGTAGTAGGTCAGCGCGGCGGCCCAGTCCGCGCAGTTGTCCTTGAGGAAGTTCTGCGCGCTGCGGACCAGCACCCCCCGCCAGGTCCGCCAACTCAGCTGCCGGATCCGGCGCGGCAGGTCCGGGCGCCGCGCGTCGTCGAGCGCCGTTCCGGGCTCCGTCGTGGTCATGGCCCGCTCCCTGTGCCCCGGGCACCGGATGTCGGGGCGCATCCGGATTCGCCTGGCCCCGCCGGTACCCGGTACCGGAAATCGACAAACCCGGCCGCCGGGCACGGCGCGGTTTGCCGGACCTCCGAGAGGGAACGGACAAGGGACACCCCATCGACACGGAGGAGGACGAGATGCCCGGGCGCGAAGCTCTGCCCAGCACGCTGCGGCGCTCCCCGGAGAAGGCGCAGCGCACCTGGGAGAAGGCACACGACTCGGCGGTGGAGACCTACGGTGAGGGCGAGCGGTCGCACCGCACCGCGTTCGCCGCGGTCAAGCACCAGTACGAGAAGGTCGGTGACCACTGGGAGTCGAAGGGCCGCAAGGGCCCCAGCGACCGGCAGGCCGCCGGGGGCGGACCACAGCGGCGGGCCGCGACCGCCGGCGGGGTGGACGCCAACGCCACCAAGGACCACCTGATGCGGGTCGCGCGCAAGCTCGACGTGCCCGGCCGGTCCAGCATGACCAAACCCGAGCTGGTCAAGGCGATCGAGAAGGCGAACAACCGCGCGACCACCAAGGCCCGCGAGAAGAAGCGCTGAGGCGTACGCGTCGACGGGGCCGCACCGGATCGGTGCGGCCCCGTCGTCGTCGGCTCACCAGTGCCCGCCGCCCGGCGCCTCGATGTGCACCGCCTTCGTCGCGGTGAACTCGTCAAGCAGCTCCGGGCCGTACCCGAAGCCCTGGCCGCTGCCGCGGCGCGGATGCGCGGCACCGCCCGGCGCCCCGCCGAAGACCGCGTTGACCTTGACCGTGCCCACCGGTAGCTCCCGCCAGGCGCGCTGGGCGTGGCTCATCGAGGCGGTCAGCACCGTGGCGGCCAGCCCGTACGGCGAGTCGGCGGCGCACCGCAGCGCCTCGGAGAACGAGTCCACCACCACCACCGGGGCGACCGGGCCGAAGGTCTCCTCGCGGACCAGGGGCATGTCGTGCCGGCACCCGGTGACGACGGTGGCCGGGTAGAACGCGCCCGGCCCGTCCGGCACGGTGCCACCGACCCGGATCCGCGCGCCCTGCGCCACCGCCGCGGTGACCTGCCCGTGCACGTGGTCGCGGTGCCGGCGGTCCACCATCGGCCCCAGCTCGGTGCCCGGGTCGGTGCCCGGTCCGGTGCGCAGCGCCGCCGCCCGGTCCACCAGCGCCGCGACGAAGTCCTCGGCCACGTCCCGGTGCACGTAGATCCGCTCCACGGCCACGCAGATCTGCCCGGCGTTGGCGAACGCGCCGACCGCGGCCTGGCCGGCCGCCCACACCGGGTCGACGTCGGCGTCGACCACCAGCGGGTCGCTGCCGCCGTTCTCCAGCAGCACCTTCGCGCCGGTGCGGGCCGCCGCGGCGGCGATCGCCCGGCCGGTGGCGGTGGACCCGACGTGGGCCACCACGTCCACCTCCTGGGCGGCCAGTGCGGCGCCCACCTCCGGACCGCCGGTCAGCAGCGACAGCACCCCCGCGGGCAGCGCCGAGTCCAGCGCCTTGGCCAGCAGCCAGCCGGTCGCCGGCGTCCGCTCGCTCGGCTTGAGCAGCACCACGTTTCCGGTGACCAGGGCCGCGCCGAGCAGCCCGCAGGGCACCGCCACCGGGTCGTTCCACGGGGTGACCGCGGCCACCACGCCACGCGGCTGCGGCGTCAGGAAATCGATCGCCTCGGCGCCGCCGAGCAGCGTCCGCCCGCCGCGTACCGGGGCCAGTTCCGCGTACTGCCGCAGGGTTCCGATGCCCGCCTCGACGCCGCCGCGCGCGTCGTCCAGAGGCTTGCCCATCTCCGCGGTGGTGGAGCGGGCGAGGTCGTCGGCGACCGCCGCGACCGCGTCCGCCGCGCGGTGCAGGGCCGCCGCCCGCTCCGCCGGCGCGGTCGCCGCCCACTCCGCCGCGACGCCGCGCGCCGCCTCCACCGCCTTGCCCACCTCGTCCGCCGTCGCCACCGGCACCGAGCTGACCGGGGAACCGTCGGCCGGGTCGTGCACGACCAACTCGCCTCCCGCGCCGCCGGCACCCCACACGCCACCAATGAGCTGCGCAACCGAGTACATGCGACGGCATGCCCCGGTTCCGACGCGGCAAACCGCGTTTCGTCCGGTTGGCGGCCGGGTAGGCGGATCGGATGATTGCGACCAGTGGGGCCAGGGGATGACGTCGACCGGCGCGGAGAGCGCGGATGCCGTCGTCATCGGGGCCGGGCACAACGGACTCGTCGCCGCCAACCTGCTCGCCGACGCGGGCTGGGACGTCGTGGTGCTGGAGGCCACCGCGGTCGCCGGGGGCGCGGTGCGCTCGGCCGAGGTGACCGCGCCCGGTTACCTCAGCGACCTCTACAGCTCCTTCTATCCCCTCGGCTACGCCTCACCCGTGCTCAACGGCCTCGGCCTGGAACGCCACGGCCTGCGCTGGCGACACTCCCCGGACGTGCTGGCCCACCTGCTGCCCGACGGGCGGGCGGCGGTGCTCAACCGCGACCCGGAGGCCACCGCGGCGTCGCTGGAGGCGTTCGCGCCCGGCGACGGGAAGCGCTGGCTGCACGCCTACGACGACTGGCGTCAGGTCGCCGAGCCGATGCTGGGCGCCATCACCCGACCGTTCCCGCCGGTCCGCGACGGCGTGACGCTGCTGCGCCGGCTGCGGGTGGGCGGGGCGCTGCGGCTGGCCCGGCGGCTGGTGGTGCCGGTCCGCAAACTCGGCGACGAACTGTTCGAGGGCGCCGGCGGTCCGGCCCTGCTGGCCGGCTGTGCCCTGCACACCGACCTGTCCCCGGAGGAGGCCGGGTCCGGCGTGTACGGCTGGCTGCTCGCGATGCTCGGCCAGCAGGTCGGCTGGCCGGTGCCGGACGGTGGGGCGCAGAAGATCACCGACGCGCTGGTGGATCGGCTGACCGAGCGTGGCGGCCGGATCCTCTACGGCGCGCGGGTGGACCGGGTGCTGACCGCGCGGGGCCGGGCGATGGGTGTTCGCACCTCCGGTGGTGCGCTGTGGCGGGCCCGCCGGGCGGTGCTCGCCGACGTGCCGGCGCCCGCGCTCTACCTGGACCTGGTCGGCGCGGCGGCGCTGCCACCCCGGCTGGTGGAGGACCTGGCCCACTTCAAGTGGGACGGCTCGACGCTCAAGGTGGACTGGGCGCTGTCCGCGCCGGTGCCATGGACGAACCGGGCGGTCGCCCCGGCCGGCACCGTGCACCTCGGGGCCGACGTCGACGGGCTGACCACGTACTCCGCCGAACTCGCCCGGGGTGAGCTGCCCCGCAAGCCGTTCCTGTTGGTGGGACAGATGACGGTGGCCGACCCGAGCCACTCGCCGCCGGGCACCGAGTCGCTGTGGTCGTACACCCACCTGCCGTTCCGCCGGAACTGGCGGGCCGAGGACATGGCCGCCCACGTGGAGCGGATGGAGCAGGTGCTGGAGGAGGCCGCGCCCGGCTTCCGCAGCCTCATCGTGGGCCGCCACGTGGCCGGTCCGGCCGACCTGGAGGACGGCAACCCGAGCCTGGTCGGCGGGGCGCTCGGCGGCGGTACCGCCGCGGCGTACCAGCAGCTGTTCCTGCGGCCGATCCCCGGACTGGGACGCGCGGACACCCCGGTGGACCGGTTGTTCCTGGCCAGCGCCTCCGCGCACCCCGGCGGCGGGGTGCACGGCGCGCCCGGTGCGAACGCCGCCCGGGCCGCCCTGGCCCGCGACCGCGCCGTCACCGGCGGCCTGTACGCCGCCACCATCGGCGCGGCCCACCGGGCGGTCTACCGCTGAGCCGGGCGGGTGCCGACACCCGCCCGCGGCCCCCGCCCGCGGCGGCGCCGCTGGCCCGCCGCAGCCGGGCGAGCGGGCGGCGGGTCGAGCGGGCGGCGGCCGGTCAGCGGGTGATGTTGCGGTGCTTGCTGCGCAGCTTGAAGGGCATCAGCGCACTTTCGATCTTGGTGGCGGTGGTCATCTTCGACGCACCGTCGCGCCGCTCCTCGAAACGGATCGGCACCTCCAGGATCGTGTGCCCCAGCCGGGTGGCGAGGTAGTGCATCTCCACCTGGAAGCTGTAGCCGTTGGACTGCACCCGCTCCAGACCGATGTCCCGCAGCGCGTCCGCCCGCCAGATCTTGAAACCGGCGGTCAGGTCACGGATCCGCACCCGCAGCAGGGTGTGCACGTACAGGTTCGCCCAGCTGCTGAGCGCCCGCCGGTACAACGGCCAGTTCTCGTCCAGTTCGCCGCCGGGAACGTAACGGGAGCCGATGACCACGCCGGCGTGGGTGGCGAGCAGGGCGCCGAGCATGCCGGGCAGGGCCTCCGGCGGGTGCGACAGGTCGGCGTCCATCTGGGCCACGTACTCCGCGCCGCCGTCGAGGGCGCGGCCGATCCCGTCCACGTACGCGCGCCCGAGCCCCTCCTTGCCGGGGCGGTGCAGAACCTCGACCCGGTCCGGGTGCTCGATGGCCAACTTGTCGGCCACCTCACCGGTGCCGTCCGGCGAGTTGTCGTCGGCGACCAGGACCTTCAGGCCCGGCAGCGACAGCGCGAGGAGCCTCTCGACCAGGACCGGCAGGTTGCCTGCCTCGTTGTAGGTCGGGACAACGACGGTCACGCGCACGTCCCGCCAGGGCGAGGGCAACTGCACGGGTTCAATCATCTCGGACATCCTCGGTCTGCGGACAGGGCTCCCTGAGAGGGTAGCCACCTGCTTGCCTCACCCCCGACAGTGCTCCCCGTCGCCGGCCCGGCGCGCCGCGTTTCGCGCGCCCCACCGCGGCCGGCCCGGTGGCCACGGAACTCAGCGTCGGCGTCGGGCGAGAGCGGTCACGGCCAGCGTCAGGCCGGCCAGGACCGCGCCGGACACGGCCGGCTTGTGGGTGCTCACCCAGAGCGCGGCGGAGGTCCCCCGGGCCCGGTCGGTGAAGATCCCCTCGGCGCCCCGGTCCCGCTCGTCGTCGCCCGGCCGGTCCAGGTTGTCGCGCCAGGCGGCCCTGTCGATCTCGGTCCCGGTCTGCTGGCTGTCGAACCCGTCCCGGGCCAGCTTGCGGTCCAGCAGCCCCGGCACCAGGATGTCGCCCAACCGGGCCTGCCAGGTCGGCCCGCCCACGTTGAGTTCCCGGGGACCGTGGTCGGCGGCCCACAGGATGGCCCGCGCGGCGACCTCCGGCGCGAAGATCGGTGGCACCGGCTGCGGGTGGCGGGGCAGCCGGGTCCGCACCCAGGAGAACTGCGGCGTGTTGACCGCCGGCAGCTGGACCATCGACAGCTTCACCCCGGGATACTCGTGCAGCAACTCCGCCCGCAGCGAGTCGTTGAAGCCCTGCACCGCGTGCTTGCTCGCGCAGTACGCCGACTGCAACGGGATCCCCCGGTAGGCCAGCGCCGAGCCGACCTGCACGATCGCGCCCCGCCCATGGACCCGCATGTGCCGCAGCGCGGCCAGCGAACCGTGCACGGTGCCCAGGTAGTTGACCTCGGTGACCCGGCGGAACTCCGGTGCGGTGACCTCCCACGCCCGGGCGAACACCGACACCATCGCGTTGTTGACCCAGACGTCGATGCCACCGAACCGGTGCACCACGTCGTCGGCGGCCTGCTGCACCGCGCCCGCGTCGGCCACGTCGACCTGATAGGTCCGCACGTCCGACGCGCCCCGCGCGCGGCAGTCCCGCTCGGCGGCGGCCAGACCGGCCGCGCCACGCGCGAGCAGGGCCAGCCGGGCACCCCGTTCGGCGTACGCGTGGGCGACCGCCCGGCCCACCCCGGCGCTCGCCCCGGTGATCACCACTGTCTGGCTCATTCCGGGCCCTTCTGTCGGCGGGCGATGTCGGAGAGACGGGCCAGCGTCTCCTTGTTGCGCTGGTGCAGCACCAGGTCGTTGACCTTGTTGCGGACCCAGCGCAGCGGACCGGCGGCGAAGTCCTCGCCGAGGCGGACCCGGGTGCGACCCTCGCCCACCTGCTCCAGGGTGAACACGACGATCGCCTCACCGGCCGGCCAGAGGCCGGCCCGGACGATCAGCTTGTGTGGGGGTTCGCAGCCCAGCACGGTCGAGGAGTCCTGGAGGGACAACGGCCAGGGCCCGGCCCGGTGGTGCAACTGGCTGCCCACCCGGGGCCACGCGTCGTCCACGTTCCGGACGTGCGCGGTGCCCACCACCCAGTCGCTGTACGTCCACCCGTCGGCGAGCACGGCCCAGATCTGCTCGGGGGGAGCCTCGATCACTTTCTCCACAATTGCCACTGCGCCCCCATACCCCGGCGTCGGGTCGGGCTAACGACCCGGGTGGGTTAGCTTCTCCGGGGCGACGGGTAACGCCACCCGCGGGTCCGGCGTGTCCACGCCGCCGGCGCCGCGCTGGCGGCGACGTTTACTCCTCGGGGCGCAGGGAACCCGCCCGCCGTGCGACAGGACCACGTGGAGCCGCATCAGCGCAGGTCGGCCCGGGTTGACGCCGGTGCCGGCCGGCTGCGGGGTCCCCGACTGTTCGACGCGGTGCTGCTCGACCGGGACGGGACGTTGGTCCACGACGTGCCGTACAACGGCGATCCGGAGAAGGTGCGCGCCCTGCCGGGCGCGCGCGAGGCCCTGGACCGGTTGCGCGCGGCGGGGCTGCGGTTGGCGGTGGTGACGAACCAGTCCGGCCTGGCCCGGGGACTGTTCACCGAGGCGCAGCTGGCGGCGGTGCACGCGCGGGTGGAGGACCTGCTGGGCCCGTTCGACGCGTGGCTGGTGTGTCCGCACGACGACGGTGCCGGCTGCGGGTGCCGCAAGCCGGCCCCGGGGCTGGTACACGCCGCCGCCCGCGCCCTGGGGACGACGCCGGCGCGCTGCGTGCTGGTGGGTGACATCGGCCGGGACGTGACGGCGGCGCTCGCGGCGGGGGCGCAGGCGGTCCTGGTGCCGACGCCGGTGACCCGCCGGGAGGAGGTCGACGCGGCCCCGTGGGTGGCGGCGGACCTGCCCGGCGCGGTGGGGGAGATCCTGCGTCGTCAGGCGGCGGTGGACCCGGCCGCCCACCCGGGGTCCTCGGCGTCCTACCCGGGGTCCTCCGGGCCGGTCGGACGGGACGGGCGGGCGGCGACCGGTGGCCCGACGGCGGACCGGCGGTCCGGCACGGTGCTGGTGGTGCGCGCCGACTCGGCCGGGGACGTGCTGGTCACCGGGCCGGGGATCCGGGCGGTCGCCGCGCACGCGCGGCGGGTAGTGCTGCTCTGCGGGCCGCGGGGCCGGGCCGCCGCCGAACTCCTCCCGGGCGTCGACGAGATCGTCGAGCACCGGCTGCCGTGGATCGACCCCGACCCCGGGCCGGTCGACCCGGCCGACATCGCCGCGCTGACCGGCCGGCTGGCCGCCGTCGGGGCGGACGAGGCGGTCGTCTTCACCAGCTTCCACCAGTCCCCGCTGCCGCTGGCCCTGCTGCTGCGTACCGCCGGCGTCGCCCGGATCTCGGCGATCAGCGACGACTACCCGGGCAGTCTGCTGGACGTCCGGCACCGCGTCCCGGTGGGCGTACCCGAACCCGAACGCGCCCTGTCCCTCGCCGCCGCCGCCGGCTACCCGCTGCCCGACCACGACGAACCCGCCCTGCGCCTGCGGGCGGTGCCGCCACCGGTGCAGGCCCCCGGGTACGTGGTGCTGCACCCCGGTTCGGCCGCGTCGGCCCGTGCCTGCCCGCCGCAGGTCGCCGCGGGCATCGCCCGGGCGCTCGCCGGTGCCGGTTACCGGGTGCTGGTCACCGGGGGACCCGACGAGCGGGAGGTCACCGCCCGGGTGGCCGGCGACGTGGCGGTGGACCTCGGGGGCGGCACCGACCTCGCCGAACTGGCCGGCGTCGTCGCCGGGGCCGCCGCCGTGGTGGTCGGCAACACCGGCCCGGCGCACCTCGCGGCGGCGTACGGCGTGCCGGTGGTGAGCCTGTTCGCCCCGACCGTCCCGTTCGGGCAGTGGGGGCCCTGGCGGGTGCCGACGGTACGCCTCGGCGACCCGAGTGCCCCCTGCCGCGACACCCGCGCCGCGGCCTGCCCGGTGCCGGGGCATCCCTGCCTGAGCCGGGTGGAACCCCGGGAGGTCCTCGGTGCCCTGCGCCTGCTGGGCGTGACCCCGCAACCGGTGCCCCGACCGGCCCTCGCCGCCTCCGCCCCCGCGTCCGCCGCCGGCCCTGCCGTCCCCGCCCCCGTCGCCTCCGCCGCCGGGAGCGGACGATGAACATCCTCCTCTGGCACGTGCACGGGTCCTGGACGACCTCGTTCGTGCACGGCAAACACCGCTACCTGGTCCCGGTCACCCCCGACCGCGGCCCGTACGGACTCGGCCGGGCCCGCACCTACCCCTGGCCGGACACCGCCGTCGAGGTCGCCCCCGAGGACCTGCGCGCCGCCGACGTGGACCTGGTCATCCTGCAACGCCCCGAGGAGATCGACCTCGCCGCGCAGTGGCTGGGCCGCGTTCCCGGCCGGGACCTTCCCGCGATCTACGTGGAGCACAACACGCCGAAGGACGGCGACGTCCCGAACAGCCGCCACCCCCTCGCCGACCGCGACGACCTGCTCATCGCCCACGTCACCGCCTTCAATCAGCTCTTCTGGGACACCGGCGGCACCCGTACCACGGTGGTGGACCACGGGGTCGTCGCCCCGGCGACGCGGTACACCGGCGAACTGGACCGGCTCGCGGTGGTCATCAACGAGCCGGTGCGCCGCTGGCGGGTCACCGGCACCGACCTGCTGCCCCGCTTCGCCGAGATCGCCCCGCTGGACGTGTACGGCATGCGGGTGGCCGGGCTGGCCGAGCACCTGGGCCTGCCCGCCGACCGGATCACCAGCCACGACGACGTGCCGCAGGCCCGGATGCACACCGAACTGGGACGGCGGCGCGCCTACCTGCACCTGTGCCGGTGGACCTCGCTCGGGCTGAGCCTGGTCGAGGCGATGACGATGGGCATGCCGGTCGTCGCGCTGGCCACCACCGAGGCGGTGATGGCGGTGCCGCCCGGCGCCGGAGCCCTCGCCACCCGGATCGACACCCTGCTGGACGCGGCCCGCCGGTTCGTGGCGGACCCGGCGGAGGCGCGTCGCGCCGGCGAGGTGGCCCGCGCGGTCGCCCTCGACCGGTACGGGCTGGACCGATTCCTCGCCGACTGGGACCGGCTGCTGGAGGAGGAAACATGCGCATCGCGATGATCTCGGAGCACGCCAGCCCGCTCGCCATCCTCGGCGGGGAGGACGCCGGTGGCCAGAACACGCACGTCGCCGAACTCTCCGCCGCCCTGGTCGCCGCCGGGCACGACGTCCGCGTCTACACCCGGCGCGACGCCGTCGACCTGCCGGTGTCCGTCCGCACCCCGGACGGGTACGAGGTGGTGCACGTACCGGCCGGACCGGCCGAGCCGCTGGCCAAGGACGCGCTGCTGCCCCACATGAAGGAGTTCAGCCGCTGGCTGGTCGACCGGTGGCGCGGCGGCGACTGGACACCGGAGGTCGTCCACGCGCACTTCTGGATGAGCGGCCTGGCCGGGCTGGCCGCCAGCCGGCAGCTCGGGGTGCCGGTGGTGCAGACGTACCACGCCCTCGGTGTGGTCAAGCGGCGGCACCAGGGCGTGCAGGACACCAGCCCCGCCCGCCGGATCGGCTACGAGCGCGAGCTGGGCCGCTCGGTGGACCGGGTCGTCGCCCAGTGCCAGGACGAGGTGGGGGAGCTGGTCCGGATGGGGGTGCCCCGGACCCGGATGACGGTCGTCCCCTCCGGGGTCAACCTCGCCACCTTCGCGCCGCTCGGCCCGGCCGCCGAGCGGGATCCGGGGCGGGCGCGCATCCTCACCGTCGGTCGGCTGGTGGAACGCAAGGGCTTCCAGACCGTGGTCCGGGCGATGTCCTACGTGCCGGACGCGGAGTGCGTCGTCGTCGGCGGCCCGCCCGCCGGGTTGCTGGAGAGCGACCCGTACGCGCGGCGGTTGCGGGCGCTGGCCGGCAGCTGCGGGGTGGCCGACCGGGTGCGGCTGGTCGGTGCGGTGCCCCGCGAGGAGATGGGCCGCTGGTACCGGTCGGCGGACCTGCTGGTCGCCGCACCCTGGTACGAGCCGTTCGGCCTCACCCCGCTGGAGGCGATGGCGTGCGGGGTGCCGGTGGTCGGCACCGCCGTGGGCGGCATCAAGGACACCGTGGTGGAGGGCGTCACCGGTGACCTGGTGCCGGCGCGGGACCCCCGCGCGCTGGGCGACGCCGTCCGGGACCTGCTCGACGACCGGATCCGCCGCTTCTCCTACGCGGCGGCGGCGCGGGAGCGGGCCCGCCGGACGTACTCCTGGGCGGTGACCGCCCAGCGGCTGGCCGGGGTGTACGAGGAGGTGGCCGCGGTGCGCCGGCCGACCCGGGTGGTGGCCGGATGACCGGTTCGTCGCTGCTGGACAGCCACCTGACGAACCTGGCCGCCGCCCTGCTGCCGTACCGCCGGCACGAGGAACTGCTGGCCCGGTGGGGCGGCACGCTGGCCCGGCGGCTGGTCGCCGGTGGCCGGCTGCTGGTGGCCGGCAACGGCGGCAGTGCCGCCGAGGCCCAGCACCTCACCGCCGAACTGGTCGGCAAGCTGCACGACGACCGGCAGCCACTGTCCGCCATCGCCCTGCACGCCGAGACCAGCGCGCTGACCGCGATCGGCAACGACTACGGCTACGACGAGGTCTACGCCCGTCAGGTCCGCGCCCACGGTCGCCCGGGCGACATCCTCCTGCTGCTGTCCACCAGCGGCGCCAGCCGCAACCTGCTGCACGCCGCGCGGGCCGGCCACCGGCAGCACCTGACCACCTGGGCGCTCACCGGCCCCGCCCCCAACGCCCTGGCCGACATCTGCCACGACGTCCTCGCCGTGGACTCGGTGGACAGCCAGGTCGTCCAGGAACTCCACCTGGTGACCAGCCACCTCCTCTGCGAGTACGTCGAGGCGGCGCTGCCCGCGGCGCTCGGCGCCCCGGCCGACCGGGCACGGCACGGGGTGCCCACCGGACACACCCGGTCCACCCCGGTCCGGACCGGGGTGGAGGTGGTGCTGGAGGACGGCACGGGCCCGCAGGTGCAGGCGTGAACGAGGAGGGAAGCGTGACGGGACCGCTGGTGGTGGTCGGTGACACCCTGCTGGACCGGGACGTCGAGGGGGCGGTGAACCGGCTCTGTCCGGACTCGCCGGTGCCGGTGCTCGACGAGACCGCGTACGTCGACCGGCCCGGTGGCGCCGGCCTGGCGGCGGTGTTCGCCGCCGCCGCGGGCGGTACCGAGGTGGTGCTGGTGACCGCGCTGGCCGACGACGCCGGCGGCGCGCGACTCAGCGCCCTGCTCGCCGCCGCCGGCGTGCAGGTGTACGCGCTGGGCCTGGGTGGCACGACCCCGGAGAAGGTCCGGCTGCGCGCCCGGGGCCGGGTTCTGCTGCGCCACGACCGGGGCGGCACACCCGGTGAGCCCGGCGAGCCGTCGGACGCGGTGCTGCGGGTGATCGCGGAGGCGTCGGCGGTGCTGGTCAGCGACTACGGCCGGGGGGTGGCCCGGCAACCGGCGCTGCGGACCGCGCTGGCCGCCACCCGGGCGCCGGTGGTCTGGGACCCGCATCCGCGCGGGCCGGCGGCGGTGCCCGGTGTGCACCTGGCCACCCCGAACGAGTCGGAGGTCCGTGAGCTGGCCAAGGCGCCGCCGGGGGCGACCCGGCTGGCCACCGCGTCGCGGGGCGCGCAGGGGCTGCGCCGCCGGTGGCGGGCCGGCGCCGTGGCGGTGACCCTGGGCGGTGACGGCGCGCTGCTCTGCCACGCCGGGTCCACCCCGCTCGTGGTGCCCGCGCCGGCGACCGCCGACGGTGACACCTGCGGCGCCGGTGACCGGTTCGCGGCCACCGCCACGCTGGCCCTGGCCCGGGGCGCGCTGGTCTCCGAGGCGGTGCAGGCGGCGGTCGCCGAGGCCACCGCCTACGTCGCCGGTGGGGGAGTGTCCGCCGCGCTGCCGGCGCCGGCGCGACCCCTGCCGCCCACGGTCGCCGGGCCGGCCGCGGACCGGGTCGGGGTGGCCGCGGCGGCGGCCGTGGTCTCCGAGGTACGTGCCGCCGGCGGCACGGTGGTGGCCACCGGCGGCTGCTTCGACCTGCTGCACGCCGGCCACGTGGCGACCCTCCAGGCGGCCCGCCAGCTCGGTGACTGCCTGGTGGTCTGCCTCAACTCCGACGCCAGCGTCACCGACCTGAAGGGGCCGCAGCGGCCGGTCGTGCCGCAGGGTGACCGCAGTCGCCTGCTCGCGGCGTTGGGCTGCGTCGACGCGGTCCTGATCTTCGACGAGTCGACCCCGCACGCGGCGTTGTCCTGGCTGCGGCCGGACATCTGGGTCAAGGGTGGTGACTACGCCACCGGAGGGGGTGCGGAGGTGCTGCCGGAGGCGGAGATCCTGCGTCGCTGGGGTGGGCACACGGTGGTGGTGCCGTACCTGGACGGCCGGTCCACCACCGGCATGATCGCCGCCGCCCGCTCGTCCGGGGTGGTGGCGGCGTGACCGCCGGGTCGACGGTGCTGGTCACCGGCGGGTCCAGCGGTCTGGGCGCGGCGGTGGTGGCGGCGGTGGCGCGGTCCGGCGGCCGCCCGGTGGTGCTGGACCGGCGACCACCCGCCGACGGGGTGCCGTGGGTCGAGTGCGACCTGGCCGACAGCCGGGCCGCCGAGGCGGCCACGGTCCGCCTGGCCGAGCGTTCCGGCGGGCTGGACGCGGTGGTCACCGCCGCCGGGGTGGACACCCCCGGCGGGCTGGGCGACGTGCCGGGGGAGACGTGGGACCGGATCGTGGCGGTCAACCTGCTCGGCACCGCGGCGGTCGTCCGGGCGGCGCTGCCGTTCCTGGAGGCCACCCACGGCACGGTGGTGACGGTGGCGTCGACGCTGGGCGTCAAGGCGGTCGGCGACGCCACGGCCTACTGCGCGGCGAAGTTCGGCGTGGTCGGGTTCACCCGCGCGCTGGCCGCCGAACTCGCCGGCCGGGTCGGGGTCACCCTGCTCGTCCCGGGCGGCATGCGGACCGCCTTCTTCGACGAGCGCGACGAACGGTACAAACCCGGACCCGACGCCAGCCTCAACGATCCCGCCGACACCGCCGCCGCGGTCCTGTTCGCCCTGTCCCAACCGCCCGGCTGCGCCGTGCGCGAGATGGTGGTCTGCGCCGAACAGGAAACCTCCTACCCGTGATCCTCGTCCTGCGCGCCCTGGGCGTCGGCGACCTCGCCACCGCCGTGCCGGCGCTGCGCGCGTTGCGGGCCGCGTACCCGGGCGACCGGATCGCGCTCGCCGCGCCGGCCTGGCTGGCCCCGCTGGTGGACCTGGTCGGTGGCGTCGACCGGGTGGTGCCCACCGACGGCCTCGGCCGGCTCGACCCGTCGGTGGGCCGGCCCGCGGTGGCGGTCAACCTGCACGGGCGGGGACCCGCGTCGCACCGGATGCTCGCCGCCACCCGCCCCGGCCGGCTGCTCGCCTTCGCCAACGCGGAGGCCGGTCACCACGACGGCCCGGACTGGGACGACGGCGAGCACGAGGTCGACCGGTGGTGCCGGTTGCTGCGGGCGTACCGGATCGCGGCGGACCCGGGCGACCTGGCGCTGCGCCGCCCCCCGCCGGACCGGGTGGCGACCGGGGTGACGGTGGTGCACCCCGGCTCGAAGGTGCCGGCGAAGCGCTGGCCGGCCGAGCGGTTCGCCGCGGTCGCCGGGCGGTTGGCCGCCGCCGGTCACCGGGTCGTCGTCACCGGCGACGCCGCCGAGGTGCCGCTCGCCCGGCGGGTCGCCCGACTCGCCGGGCTGCCCGCCGACGTGGTCCTGGCCGGCCGCACCGACCTGGGTGAGCTGGCCGCGCTGGTTGCCCACGCGCGGCTGGTCGTCTGCGGCGACACCGGCGTCGGCCACCTCGCCACCGGCTACCGCACCCCCTCGGTCCTGCTCTTCGGACCGGTCAGCCCGGCCCGCTGGGGGCCGCCCGCGGACCGTCCGTGGCACCGGGTGCTGTGGGCCGGCGAGGGTTCTCGGCGCGGGCCGGAGGGGGTGGAAAGCCACCCGACGATGGTGGCGCTACCGGTCGGAGAGGTGCTCGTGGCGGTGGACGACGTGCAACGGACGGCGCGGGTCTCCGGTGCGGTTGCGGCGTAGCGACCCGGGGCGGCCGGGATACCGGCGTCGGCGGCGGGGCAGCGGTTGGTTGTTCCTCGACCCGTCCGGCGATCCGGTCCGCGACCCGCAGACCCTCGCCCGGCTGCGTGACCTGGTCATCCCGCCGGCCTGGCAGGACGTGTGGATCGCGCCGTACCCGAACGGGCACATCCAGGCCACCGGGATCGACGCGGCCGGCCGGAAGCAGTACCTGTACCACCCCACCTGGCGCGAGAAGCGCGACGGCGCCAAGTTCGACCACGTCCTGGAGGTGGCCCGCCGGCTGCCGGCACTGCGGGAACGGGTCGACACCGATCTCACCGGGCGGGGCCTGAGCCGTGACCGGGTGCTGGCGACCGTCACCCGCCTGCTCGACATGGGCATGTTCCGGGTGGGCAGCGACCAGTACGCGGCCGGGGAGGAACCCACCTTCGGCGTGTCCACGCTGCGTCCCGAGCACGCCCGGACCCGGGGTGGCTGCGTCGTGTTCGCGTTCCCCGCGAAGGGCGGCATCGAGCAGGTGCGCCGGATCGAGGACCCGCAGCTGTGCCAGGTGCTGACCAACCTCCGCCGCCGGCGGCGTGCCGCCGAGCGCCTCTTCGGCTACTGGGACGGCCGGGACTGGCGCGACGTGCGCAGCGACGAGGTCAACGACTACCTGCGTGAGGCCAGCGGCGGGGAGATGACCGCGAAGGACTTCCGCACCTGGCACGCCACCGTCCTGGCGGCCACCGAACTGGCCACGGCGGGCCGGCAGCGGTCGGTCACCGCCCGGCGGCGGGCGGTCGCCGGAGTGATGCGGGAGGTGGCGCAGCTGCTGGGCAACACCCCCACGGTGGCCCGGACCTCCTACGTCGACCCGCGGGTGGTGGACCTCTACCACGACGGGGTGCTGGCGCCGGTGGAGCCGGGCACGCCCCGGGAGGAGGCCGAACGGCGGGTGCTGGGGTTGCTGGAGGACGCCTGACCGGCTCCGCCGACGGTCCTGGGGGAAAGGGCGGAGCCGGAGCCCGGGGCGTCGCCGGGGGCACCGGGCGGGCCACCCGCCGTCACCCCGGACGGCGGGCGCCTCGCCACGGCCCCCGTTGGCGACCGGCCCGGTGGAAGAACCGAGAACCGGTCGCGTTGGGATCAGTCTGCCCCGCTCCGGTTGACAGTGGATGCCGAGCGGTTGACGATCCGTGCCGGTCCGAGGCTCAGGTCCCGCCACTCCTGGGGCGACATGCCGTACGCCGCCCGGAACACCCGGCTGAAGTGGGCCTTGTCCGGGAAGCCCCACCGGGAGGCGATCAGCTGGACGGGTTGCCCACGTCGTGCCGGGTCGGCCAGGTCGTCCCGGCACCGGGTCAGCCGCAGGTTGCGGATGTAGGCCGCGACGGTCGTGTCCTCCGCCGCGAAGAGGCGGTGCAGGGACCGCAGCGAGATGTGGTGCGCGTCCGCGATCATCTGGGGCGCCAGCGTCACGTCCCCGAGGTGCCGGTGGACGTACGCGCGGATCCGGGTGATCAGGGCCCGTCGCCGTACCTCGCGGGGCACCGCGTCGTCGGACACCAGGTGGCGGCCGAGCATGGTGGCGGCGAGGTCGAGGGCGACGGTGCCGAGTCGGGCGGCGTCCGCCGCGTGGTACTGCTCCGGGTGGGTGCTCACCTGGGTGAGGAACTGCGCCAGCAGGGCGCCCACCCCCTCGGTGCCGGACAGTCGGGCGCCGAACATCGGTGCCAGCCGGTCGGACCGCAGCGGCAGCGCCTGGTGCGGGATGACCAGGACCAGCGAGGTGGCCGGCTGCTGGCCGTCGTCGTCGCCGTAGTGGATGACCTCGTGCGGGCGGGACCCGTCGTAGAAGGTGAACTCACCCGGTCGACCGGCGGTGTACCGGCCCGCCTGGCTGGACGCGCTGTTGCCCGCCGTGGTCAGCGCGAGCACCAGGCACTCCGGGTCGGACTGCCGGACGAGCCGTTCGGTGCGCACTCCCTCCATCGACGGGTACCGGTAGCTGACCAGCTGTACCGGCCCGAGACCGACGAGGTCGGCCCGGGCGAGGAAGTCGTGCGCGTGCTCGCTGCGGATCCGCAACGGCGCGGAGACGCGTGCCACCAGTTCGAGCCACATGTCGAAGCGGTCGGCCGCGGGCACCTGCGCGGTGTCGACGGAGTGCGTCTGGAGCATCACTGCGGTCTCCTCGTGCGGGTGCGGCGGGTCCGGTGTGGACACGCCGGTCGGGCGGTCAGGTGGCTGCCGCTCGCGACCGGATCAGGGCCTCGACGCCGTCGAGGATCCGGCCCAGGCCGAAGTGCCACTCGTCGTCGAACTCCTCGGTCTCGTCGAACGTGGCGTCGGTCAGCAGTTCGTGGATCGCCGGGTACGGCCCGTGCCGGGTCAGCCGCGCGAGCTGCTGCCAGTAGTGTGCGCCCACCTCGTCGGCGCTCAGCCCGGCCCGGCCGGCCGCCACGGCGAGGTCGGCGTTCAGCGTGGCCCAGTTCCGCGCGTACCCGCTGACCAGCATGACGGTGGAGAGCCGTTCACCGCCGCGCAGGCCGCTGCCGCGCAGGGCGGCCAGTGCCCGCTCCATCCAGCGCACCTGGTTGGGGCCCAGCGGGGGCCCGCCGATCGGGACGTGCCGGATCCACGGATGCCGGTGGATGGTCGCGGCGTTGGCCCAGGCCCAGCGGGCCAGCGCGGGCCGCCAGTCCTCGTCGGCGCCCCGCGCCGCCGGTGGGTCCCCGTACGCCGCGTCGACCATCAGGTCCAGCAGGTCGGTCTTGGCCGGCACGTACCGGTAGAGCGACATGGTGGCCACGCCCAGCTCGCCGGCGACCCGGCTCATCGACACCGCGGCCAGTCCGTCGGCCGCGGCGACCCGGATGCCGGCGGCCACCACCCGGTCCAGGGTCAGGCTGCGCTTCGGGCCCTTGCCGGGCCGTTCCCGCAGACCCCAGGCGATCTCGACGCTCTCCGGCAGGTCGACGTCCGGCTCGCTCATCGGTGCCTCTCGGTCGGGGACGTTGACCGCCATCCTATCTTCTGCGTATGGTGCACGCATTGCAGCGTATGCCATACACAGAACACGGGGAGTGGGATGACATGGAGACGGTGACGACCGCGGCGGTGGAGACCGTCGCGCTCCGCAAGTCGTTCGGCGGGGTGGTCGTGCTCGACGGGCTCACCATGCGGGTGGCCCGGGGCAGCGTCCACGCCCTGCTCGGGCCGAACGGGGCGGGCAAGACCACGACGGTGCGGATCCTGGCCACCCTGGCCGCTCCGGACGGCGGCACGGCCCGGGTGCTCGGCCACGACGTGGTGCGGGACCGGCGCCGGGTGCGCCGCACGATCAGCCTGGCCGGGCAGCACGCGGCCCTGGACGACCACCAGACCGGCGCGGAGAACCTGGAGATGATGGCCCGGCTGACCGGGGTGCCCCGGGCGGCGGCGCGGCGCCGCGCCGCCGATCTGCTGGACCGCTTCGACCTGGCCGCGGCGGGCGGCCGGCGGGTGGTGACCTACTCCGGCGGCATGCGCCGCCGGCTCGACCTGGCCGCCAGCCTGGTCGGCCAGCCGTCGGTGATCTTCCTGGACGAGCCGACCACCGGGCTCGACCCGCGCAGCCGGCGCGGGCTGTGGGAGGTCGTCGGCGAACTGGCCGGCGCCGGCGTGACCGTCCTGCTGACCACGCAGTACCTGGAGGAGGCCGATCGGCTGGCCGACCGGATCTCGGTGCTGCACGGCGGCCGGCTCGCCGCCGAGGGCACCGCGACCGAGTTGAAGCAGCGCTTCGGCGCGCACCGGCTGGAGTTGACGCTGCGCGACACCGACCGTTTCGCCGAGGTGGCCCGCCGGCTCGGCGACCGGGTCGCCAACCGCGACCCGGCGCGGCTGGAGCTGGAGGTGAGCACCGACGGCACCGGGCCGCGGGTGCGGCACCTGCTCGACGAGGTCGACCCGGACCGGCGAGGGATCACCCGCTTCCACGTCCGCACGGCCACCCTCGACGACGTCTTCCTCACCCTCACCGGGCAGTCCGCGCCGGCCGACCGTCGGGAGGCCGCTGGTGTCTGAGCTGACCGCCCGGCCGGGCGACGCGCTGGTCATGGTGGGTCGCTGCGTACGGCTCTCCCGCCGCAACACCGACGCGCTGCTGACCTCGCTCCTGCTGCCGGTGATCCTGATGCTGCTCTTCGTCTATCTCTTCGGCGGCGCGATCGACACCGGCAGCGCCTACGTCACCTACGTCGTACCCGGCGTGCTGCTGCTCTGCGCCGGTTTCGGGGCGGCCACGACGGCGGTCAGCGTCACCACGGACCTGACCAACGGTGTGGTGGAACGGCTCCGCACGATGGACGTCGGCGCCACCGCCATCCTCGCCGGACACGTGGTGGCCAGCGTCGTGCGCAACTCCGTCTCCACCGTGCTGGTGCTGGCCGTCGCGGTGGCGATCGGGTTCCGCCCGGCGCTCGACCCGCCGCGCTGGCTCGCCGCCGCCGGGGTGCTGCTGCTGTTCCTGTTCGCCGTCTCCTGGCTGTCCGCCGCGTTCGGGCTGCTGGCCCGGACCCCGGAGGCGGCCAACGGCTTCACGTTCCTGGTGATGTTCCTGCCCTACCCGTCCAGCGCCTTCGTGCCGGTGGAGACGATGCCGTCCTGGATCCGCGGCTTCGCCGACCACCAGCCCGTGACGCCGGTGATCGAGACGCTGCGGGCGCTGCTGCTGGCCACCCCCGCGGGATCCGCGCCGGCCCGGGCGGTGGCCTGGTGCCTGGGCATCCTGGTGGTCGCGGTGGCACTGTCCGCGGTGCTGTTCCGGCGCCGCGTCGGCTGAGCCGCACCGGGGCGTACGACGAGGGCCGCCCTCCACGGGGGAAGGCGGCCCTCGTCGTCGTGTTCCGGGGATCAGTCGTTGAGCACCTGGGAGAGCCGGTCGCGGAACCGCCGCTCGGAGTCGCTGACCACGTCGCCGCCCAGGCCGAGCAGCCCGCCGCTGGACGCCGCGCCCACCACCTGCTCGGCGATGTCGACCAACCAGTGCTTGTACGCCCCGGCCTCGCCCTCGTCCACCTTGGCGGCCAGCAGGGCGGCGGCGGCCTTGGCCCGGCCGAGCACGTCCTCGGCCAGCGCGCGCGGGTCGCTCGGCGCGATGACCGGAAGCTCGGCACCGTCCTCCGGGTCGCCCACCCGAGCGACGATCTCCCCGGCCACGGCGGCCACCAGCGGGTTCGCCGACTCCCGGCCGGCGGAGATGGTCTCCAGCCCGGCCGCGTTCTCGGCCATGGTGCGTCTGGTGCCGTCGGACTCGGCGGCGCTCGCCGCGGTGAGCACCGACTGCGGGAGGCCGACCAGCAGCCCCCACTCCTCGTCGGTGAAACCGAAACCGGTGTACGCCGGCTGCTCGATCACGGCAACGTCCTCCTGCTCGTCGTGCACGTCCCGCCCCCCGGGGTGTCGTCGGAGGTCGGTTCAGGCTAGTCCAGGGTCAGCAGGCCCTGTTCGGACACCACGCTGACGGACAGCGTCTTGTACCCCACCTCATCGAAGAGAACCGTCATCCGGTCGTCCTCGTAGCTGAGCACCAGGCCGGAACCCCATTCGGCGTGCCGCACCTGGCTGTGCACCGGGAACGGCCCGACCGCGCCGTTGTCGGCGGTGCTGGTGCCGGCGTGGCAGTTGTCGCAGTGCCCGCACACCTCGGTCATCTGCTCACCGAAGTACGCCAGCAGGGTCTGGCCCCGGCACGAGGTGGTCTCCGCGAAGGCCCGCATCATGTCGGTGCGCGAACGGGTCACGTTCTGCTGCCGTTCGGCCTCGGCCAGCGCGGCGGCGGCGGCGTCGGCCGGCTGCGGGGAGTAACGGGGCGCGCCGATGCGCTGCTTCGCCCGGGGCTCCGCCGCGCCGACCTGCTCCAGCAGCGCGAGGTACTGCCCGAGCTTGCGCGGCCCGAGGCCGGTCGCCTCGCGCAGCTCCTTCTTGGTCTGTGGCTTCTTGCGCAGCAGCGCGGACAGGTCCCGCAGCTCGGTCTCGTCGGGCAACCCGCCGCTGAAGTACCGCTGCAGCCCGACGTCCTCGGCCCGCCACAGCAGCAGCACCCGGGCCGACGCGCCGTCCCGGCCGGCCCGCCCGATCTCCTGGAAGTAGCTGTCCGGGGAGTCCGGCAGGGCGGTGTGCACCACCCAGGCGATGTTCGGCTTGTCGATGCCCATGCCGAACGCCGACGTCGCCACCATGATCGGCACCCGGTCGGCCAGGAACGCCTCGTGCAGCTCGGCGCGGGCGTTGGTGGGCATTCCGCCGTGGTAGTACTCCGCCGGGAAGCCGGCGTCGGTGAGCCGGCCCGCGAGTTCCTCGGCCGCCCGCCGGGTGGGCACGTAGATGATGCCGGGCCGTTCGTCGTCGCGCAGCAGCGCGATCAGCCGCCGCCAGCGGTAGTCCTCGGTGGGGCAGTGGGCGACCTCGAGGAAGAGGTTCGGTCGGTCCAGCCCGGACACCACCACCTCGGCGTCGCGCAGCCGCAGCCGGGCGATGATGTCGTCGCGTACCGGCGGCGAGGCGGTGGCGGTCAGCGCCACCACCGGGGGCCGGCCGAGGCCGTCGATGAGGTGGCCCAACGCCAGGTAGTCGGGGCGGAAGTCGTGCCCCCAGGCGGAGATGCAGTGCGCCTCGTCGATCGCCACCAGCGCCGGCTTGAGTGAGCGCACCTCGGCCATCCGGTCCGGGTTGCTCAGCTGCTCCGGCGTGATGAACAGGAACTCCGCCCGTCCCTCGCGGATCTCGGTGATCGCCTGGGCCTGCTGGGCCGGCGACTCGTCGGAGCTGATCCGTACCGCACGCAGCTCGGGTCGCTGGCGCTCGTTCAGCGCCGCGATCTGGTCCTGCTGGAGGGCGAGCAGCGGGGAGATCACCACGGTCGGACCGGGGATCAGGCTGGCCGGGATCTGGTAGATCGCCGACTTGCCGGCGCCGGTGGGGAGGACCACCAGGGCGTCGCGGCGTTTCATCACGGCGCGCATCGCGGCCAGTTGGTTCGGCCGCAGCGCGGTCCAGCCGAAGAGGCTCTTCGCCGCGCGGCGCAGGGTCGTCGAGTGCGTGGACAGCTTCATCGAGGGCCGGAGGTACCCCCGGTGATCGGCGGCGAAACCGCCGCCGGGCATTGACAGGACGACCTGTTATGAACGTACGCTCATGAACAAGTGTTCATAAAGAGTCCGGAGGTGGTGCGGTGATCGTCAACGAGCATCAGGCACAGGCGTGGAACGGCTACGAGGGACGGCACTGGGCCGACCACCAGGACCGCTACGACGCGGTCAACGGCGGCTTCAACGCCGTCCTGCTGGACGCCGTGCGCCCCGGCGACCGCGTCCTCGACCTCGGCTGCGGCACCGGCCACCTGACCCGGTCGGCCGCCCGCCGCGCCGGCACCGCCCTCGGGATCGACCTCTCCACCCCGATGCTGGAACGGGCTCGGGCCAGCGCCACCGCCGAGCGGGTGTCCAACGTCCGCTTCGTCCAGGGCGACGCGCAGGTCCACCCGTTCGAGCCGGCCTCCGTCGACGTGGCGCTGAGCCGGTTCGGGGTGATGTTCTTCGCCGACCCGGTCGCCGCGTTCACCAACGTCGGCCGAGCGGTGCGACCCGGTGGGCGACTCGCGTTCGTCTGCCTCGACGACATCCGCGACGGCGACCTCGGCACGGTGCTCGCGGCTCTCGCCCCCTTCCTCCCGCCGCCGGCCAGCGACGGAACCGGCGTCGCCGAGCCGCTCTCGCTGGCCGACCCCGCCGTGGTGCACCGCGTGCTCGGCGCCGCCGGCTGGACCGACGTCGGTTGCGTGCCGGCCGAGGCGCCGGGGGTCTGGGGCCGGGACGCGGCCGACGCCGCCGCCTTCCTGGTCGGCTGGGGGCCGATCCGGCACCAGCTCGACCCCGCCGACACCGAACGGGCCGCGGCGGCGCTGGCCGTCGCGCTGCGCGGCTTCGCGCGACCCGACGGGGTACGCCTGCGCGGCACCGCCTGGCTGGTCACCGCCCGCCGGCCGGGGTGAGCGGACCGACGTGTCCCTACGATGCAGGTGATGTCACCGAGGAGAGCGGCGGCGCTGCGCGGCGGCGACCGGAACCTGCGCGAGCACCTGATCGCCACGGCGGAACGACTGATCGCCGGGCAGGGCGCCGGCGGGTTGACGGTGCGTGCCATCGCCCGGGAGGCCGGCGTCGCCGACGGCGTGCTCTACAACCACTTCGCGGACAAGGAGGAGCTGCTCGCGTACGCCCTGCACGCCCGTGTCCGCGCCGCCGGCGAGGCGGTGGACGGGCCGCCGCCGGCCGCCGGTGGCGGCCCGGTCGCGGCGAACCTGCGGACGTACCTGACCCGGGCGCTGGCGCTGCACGCGGCGATCCTGCCGGCCTTCACCGGGTTGCTGCACCAGCCCGCGGTCCTCGCCCACTTCGCGCGGTTGCCCAGCCCGATCTCGGGTGGGACGGTCCGCGCCGAGCTGGCCGGCTACCTCCGTGCCGAGCAGCGCCTCGGTCGGGTCGCCCCGCACGCCCGACCGGACGCCGTGGCGGCCCTGGTCGTCGGTGTGTGCCACGACCTGGTGCTCGGTCACCTGCTGGCCCCCGGGGCGGTGGCTCCGGTGGAACTGTCCGATGCGTTCATCGACGACCTGGTCGCCACGCTGCTGCACGGCGTGGCACCCGGAGACGACTGACCGGTTCGTGCCGTCGGGCATGGCGCCGGTGGACGCCGTACCGCACGATGCCACCATGAACGAGGCTCCCGCCGCGGCGACCACCCCCGTCCGGCAACCCGCCCCCGCCCGGTCCCGGGACGGCAACCGACTGCTCACCGTCGGCGCGCTCGTGATCGCCGCGGTCTGGGCCGTAGCGGTGACGTCCTGGCATCCGGACGGCTTCCGGGCGGGCCTGCTGCTGCGCTCGGTGCCGTTCGCGCTGGCCCTGCCCGCCCTCGTCGCATCGGTGATCGCCGGTGGGGGAGTCTGGCGGCGACCAGCCCACCTGACCCCGGCCGGGGGGTCCCGGCTGCGGGCGCCGGCCGGTCCCGCTCTCGGCTGGTTCGTCGCCGCCGAGATCCTTGTCCTGGTCAGCCTTCTCGTGCCGGTGCTGGCGGGGGGCTGGTTCGCCGACCCCGAGGCCCCGGAAGGGGTCCGGTACGCGCTGCTGGCGCTGGACGTGGCGCTGGTGGGTGTGACGGTGCTGCTGGTCGGGACGCTCGCCCTCGGCGGCGTCCACGGACGTCCGCACGTCGACCTCACCCCGTCCGCCATCGAGGTGCGGGACCTGTTCGGCCGCTGGACGATCCCGTGGGAGGCTGTGCGGCCCGGCACTCCTGCGCGACAGACCTCCGGGCGCGTCCTGCGGCTCACCGTCGACCGCCCGGAGCTGGTCACCCGACGGGGTCTGACCCTCGGCACCCGCACCAGGCCCACGCTGACGCTGACCTGGTTGCGGGTGCACCCGTGGTTCCTCGCCGACGCCCTGCGGTGGTTCGTCGACCAGCCCGAGCAGCGGGCGGGGATCGGCACCCCGGAGGGTTGTGCGGAACTGCGCCGGGCACTCGGCCAGAACTGAACGTCGACCGCCGCGCAGCCGCGCACCGCTCACCGCTCACCGCACGCGGGGCAGCACCTCACGCTGGTAGAGGTCGAAGAGCCCCTGCCAGTGCGGGCCGGTGTTGCCGACGTAGACCTCGTCGAAGCCGGCCTTCGCGTACTCCTCCAGCTTCGCCACGTGCGCGTCGACGTCCCGGCCGCAGACGAACGCCTGCTTCATCATCTCCGGGCGGACCAGCTCGGCGGCCTGCTCGAAGTGACGCGGGGAGGGCAGCACCTGGGACAGCTCGCCGGGCACGCCGGCGTTCGGCCAGCGCTCGTACGCGATCCGCACGCCCTCGTCCTCGGTGTCGGCGTACGCCGCCTTGAAGCCGGCCTGGCACGGCTTGTCGCCGCCACCGCCGGCCCGGAAACGCCGCACCATCTCGGCGTCCGGCGAGACGTTGACGTAGCCGTCACCGATCCGGGCGGCGAGGTCGACGGCCTTGGGGCCGAAGCCGGAGACGTAGACCTGCGGGGGCGTGTCCGGCAGCGTGTAGATCCGGGCGTGCTCCACCGTGTAGTGCCTGCCGTGGTGGTTGACGAAGTCGCCGCGCCACAGCTCGCGCATCACCTCGACGGCCTCCTCCAGCATCTCCAGCCGCACGTCGGTCTGCGGCCAGGCGTCGCCGAAGATGTGCTCGTTGAGTGCCTCGCCGGAGCCGACGCCGAGCACGAACCGGCCGGAGTGCAGCACCGCGCTGGTGGCCGCGGCCTGGGCGAGCACCGCCGGGTGGATGCGGACCGTCGGGCAGGTGACGGCGGTGGTCACCGGCAGCCGGCAGACCTGGCTGAGCGCGCCGATCACCGACCAGACGAACGGGCTCTGTCCCTGCGCGTCGGTCCACGGGTGGTAGTGGTCGGAGATCCACAGCGCCTCGAACCCGGCCTGTTCGGCGCCGCGTGCCTGCGCGACCAGCTCGGCCGGCGTGAACTCCTCGCTGGACAGGAAATAGCCGATCCTCATGTCGTTCCCCTCGTCGTGCGCACCGGTGTCACGAGGGAAGCCGTACCCGGCTCGGCGGGGCCGAACCCATCGGCGGCGCGGGTCAGCGGCGGAACATCGCGCGGATCGCGGCGAGCAGCAGCAGGCCGCCCACCACCAGGCCGAGCAGGCGTACGCCGGGGATGTCGGCCGGGCTCGTCGCGTCGGCCAGCAGCACGGTGTCCATACCCGCACTCTCGCCGTCCCGCCCCGTCCCAGCAACTGTAAGGTTTATTGACTATTTGATCGCGCGGTGTGACCATGGCTTGACCGCCGCCGGTGGCGGTCCGCCGGGGCGCGGAGGAGACGGGGGTACGACGGCATGCGCGAGCTGGTCCTTCAGCACCGAGACGGGCTGCACGCCCAGTGCGGCCGGGAGGCCGCGTGAGTGCGCCGCAGGGGAACCTCGCGTCACTGGCCGCCGCCGTCCTGCAACCCGGGTTCGTCGGCACCACCCCGCCACCGTGGGTCTGCCGGTGGCTCGGCGAGGGGCTCGGCGGGGTGGTGCTCTTCGCCCGCAACGTGGTCGACCCGGCGCAGGTCGCCGCGTTGACCGCGACCCTGCGCGCGGAACGGCCGGACGTCATCGTCGCCATCGACGAGGAGGCCGGCGACGTCACCCGGATCGAGTCCGGCCGGGGCAGCTCCCGACCGGGGAACTTCGCCCTCGGCGCGGTCGACGATCCGGTGCTGACCGAGGAGGTGGCCCGCGACCTCGGCGCCGACCTGGCCGCCCTCGGGATCACCCTCGACTACGCCCCGGACGCCGACGTCAACTCGAATCCGGCCAATCCGGTGATCGGCGTACGCTCCTTCGGCGCCGAGCCCGCCCTGGTCGCCCGGCACACCGCCGCCTGGGTGCGGGGCCTCCAGACCGGCGGGGTGGCGGCCTGCGCGAAGCACTTCCCCGGCCACGGCGACACCCGGGTCGACTCCCACCACGACCTGCCGCGCATCACCGGCGACCGGGCCCGCCTGGACACCGTCGAGCTGGCGCCGTTCCGGGCCGCCGTGGACGCCGGGGTGCAGGCGGTGATGACCGGCCACCTGCTGGTCCCCGCCCTGGACCCGGAGCTGCCGGCCACCCTGAGCAGCCGCATCCTGACCGGGCTGCTCCGCGACGAGCTGGGCTTCTCCGGCGTGGTGGTCACCGACGCGGTGGAGATGCGCGCGGTCGCCGGCCGGTACGGCTTCACCGGCGCGGCGGTGCGGGCCCTGGCCGCCGGCGCCGACGCGATCTGCGTCGGCGGGGAACACGCCGACGAGGACTCCGCCCGCCGGCTGCGCGACGCGATCGTGACCGCCGTCGTCGCCGGCGACCTGCCCGAGGAACGGCTCACCGAGGCGGCCAAGCGGGTCGGC
The DNA here is from genome assembly GCF_003626595.1 of Micromonospora endolithica. GTDB lineage: Bacteria > Actinomycetota > Actinomycetes > Mycobacteriales > Micromonosporaceae > Micromonospora > Micromonospora endolithica. Next base: position 78,168 of record NZ_RBAK01000017.1, read on the forward strand.
CAGCTCGCCGCCTGGACGGTGGCCGCCCGGACCGACCGCCCGCTGCGCGCCCTCGCCGCGGACCCGTGTTCGGTGGTCGGCCTGGCCGCCGCCCGCCGCGCCGTCCGGGTCACCACCGCGCCGGCGGGCCACGGGACGCTGCCGCTGGCCGGCCCCGCGCACGTGGTGGAGTTCGAGCCGCCGCGCAACATCGCCATCGGGGCGGAGACACCGTGGGGCCTGGCCGCCCCGCTGACCGACCTGCTGCCCGGCACCACCACCGTCCGGTACGCCGAGAGCGGGGTGCCCGCCGACCCGACCGGGGCGGCGACCGGCCGGCCCCTGGTGCTGGTGGTGCGGGACCTGCACCGGCACGACTGGATGCGCCGGGCGGTGGACCGGGCGCTGGCCACCCGCCCGGACGCGGTGGTCGTCGAGCTGGGCGTACCCGAACTGGTCACCGGCACCGTGCACGTGGCGACCCACGGCGCCACCCGCGCCGGTGCCCGCGCCGCGGCCGAGGTGCTCACCGGCGGCCGGTGAGATTCACCGCCTCGGCGGTTCGATGGTGACCAGGTCCGCGTACTCGGGGTGGCGCTCGATGAACGCCGCCATGAACGGGCAGCGCGGCACCACCCGGGTGCCGCGCTCCCGCAACTGGTCGAGGGTGCCGCGGATCAGCGCGGCACCGACGCCCATGTTCTGGAACCGCTCCTCGACCTGGGTGTGGGTGAAGACCAGCACCTCGCCCCGGGGCAGGTAGGCGCTGAATCCGGCCAGCGCGTCGTCGACCAGGATCTCGAAGCGGTGCTTGGCGGGGTTGTCCTCGACCAGGGTGCTCACCCGGCCATTGTGCCCCCGCCCGTGGCCAGCCGGTCCAGTTCGGTGAGCAGTCGCTCCACCTCGTCGAGGGTGTTGTAGTGGTAGATGCTGGCCCGCACCGCCCCGCCGCTGTCGCGCAGCCCCATCGCCTGGAAGTACTCGTAGGCGTAGTAGTCGCCGGACGACAGGCAGAACCCGGCCCCGCCGAGCGCCTCCTGGGTGGCCTGCGGCGACATCCCGGCGAGGCGGAACGACACCGTCGGGCAGCGCCGCGCCGGCGACCCCAGCACGGTCACCCCCGGCAGCCCGGCCAGCCCGGCGAGCAGCCGCTCCAGCAGTGACTCCTCGTGCGTCTGGGCGGCGGCCAGGCCGGCCCGCAGCCGGGTACGCCGGTCTCCGGTGGCCCGGGGGTCCAACCCGGCCAGGTGGTCCACGGCGGCGGCGACCCCGGCCAGCAGCGGGAAGCTCGGGGTGCCGTACTCGAACCGGTCGGGCACCGCGTCGGAGGAGGGCAGCAGCTTCTCCGGTCGGAGCCGCTCCCACAGCGCCGGGTCGGCGACCATCGCCGCCAGGTGCGGCCCGGACCACTTGTAGGCGCTGGTCACCAGCACGTCGGCACCCAACGCGGCCAGGTCGGTCGGACCGTGCGGCACCGAGTGCACCCCGTCGACGCAGACCAGCGCGCCGACCGCGTGCGCGGTCTTGGCGATCGCCGCCACGTCCGGCACGGTGCCGATCGCGTTGCTCCCGGCGGTCACCGCGACCAGCCGGGTCCGCTCGCCGACCAGGTCGGCGTACTGCCCGGCCGGCAGCTCGCCGGTGGCCGGATCGAACTCCGCCCAGCGCACGGTCGCGCCGGCGGCCTCGGCGGCGGCCACCCACGGCCGCACGTTGGCGTCGTGGTCGAGCCGGGAGACCACCACCTCGTCGCCCGGCCGCCAGCCGGCGCCGAGGGTCCGGGCCAGGGTGTACGTCAGCGCGGTCGCGCTCGGCCCGAGCACCACCCCGGTCGGGTCGGCCCCGAGCAGGTCGGCGACGGCCACCCGGGCGGCGGTCACCAATTCCAGCGAGCGCCGGCCGGGGGTGAACGCGGCGCTGCGGTTGCCGATCGCGGCACGCATCGCGCCGGTGACCGCGTCGATCACCGGTGCGGCGGTCTGCGTGCCACCGGCGCCGTCGAAGTGGACGAAGCCCTCGGTCAGGGCGGGGTAGGCGGCCCGGGTGCGGGCGATGTCGAACGGCATGACCGGACCCTAACCCCGGCCCCGGAACGCCCGCGCCCGCGCCCCGCGCCGCCGCCCTGCCCGACCCGCCGCCGGGCGGTGGTGACTTCGCTTGCGTCTCGTACCCTTGGCGGGGTGACGAACCGACGCGTGATCCCCCCGATGACCCCCACCCGCCGAGCCGCCGGCCTGCTGGCCGGCCTGGCGCTCGGCGTCGCCGTGCTCGCCGGATGCAGCTCCGAGGGCGCCGAGACCGACTGCGGGCTGGACGCCTGCACCGTCACCTTCGACCGTGGGGTCAACGCCGAGGCCAACATCCTCGGCGTGAAGGCCAAGCTGATCGGTGCGCAGGACGACCAGGTCACCGTGGAGGTCGCCGGTGAGCAGCTGACCCTGACCACCGGGCAGCAGGCCGCCGAGGTCGGCGGCCTGGCGGTCACCCTGGACAGCGTCACCGACCAGAACGTCACGCTGCGGGTGGCCCGCAACTAGGCAACCGCAGGTGGGTGGCGGTGCCCGACGTTTGGAAATCTTCGCAACCGGAGATTGAGGCGCCATGTCTCTCACCCGGAACGCCGAAAGCACCGCCAACCGCACGGCGAACAGCAGGTGGTTGGAACTCCTCGCCCGGGCCGGTTTCATCGGCTACGGCATCGTGCACCTGCTGTTCGCCTGGCTGGCCCTGCAGATCGCGTTCGGCAACGCCGCCGCCGACGGCGACCAGTCCGGCGCGCTGCGTACCCTCGCCGCCCAGCCGCTGGGCAGGTTCATCGTCATCGCGATCGCCGTCGGCATGCTGGCCATGGCGATCTGGCAGGCCCTGGAAGCGGCGGTGGGCCACCGCACCGAGGGCGACGACCGCACCCGGGAGCGGATTTTCTCGGCGGCGCGCACGCTGGTCTACCTCTGGCTGGCCTGGACCGCCTACAAGGTCGTCTCCAACGCCAACTCCGACAGCGCCAGCCAGCAGCAGGAGCTGTCCGCCCGGCTGATGGAGTCCACCGGTGGCCGGTGGCTGGTGGGCCTCGCCGGCCTGGTGCTGCTCGGCGTCGGCGTCGGCATGGTGATCTACGGCGTCAAGAAGAAGTTCATGAAGCGCCTGAAGACCGGCGAGATGTCGGCCAAGACCAGCCAGCTCGCCCGCCGGCTGGGCATGGCCGGGTACGCCGCGCGGGGCACCGCCTTCGGCATCACCGGCCTGCTCGTCGTGCTGGCCGCGGTCAACTACGACCCGGAGAAGGCGCGTGGCCTGGACGCCGCGCTGCGTACGCTGCGTGACCAGTCGTACGGCCCGATCCTGCTCGTCCTGGTCGCGCTGGGCATCGCCGCTTTCGGTGTGTACTGCTTCCTCCAGTCCCGGTACCGCAAGGTCTGAGGTTGGTCGATTCCGGGTTCGCCGGGCACCATGGGGCCTTTGCCCGAAGCGCCGTTGCCCGGACGGAGAGGGAGAAGAACACGTGCAGAGGTACCTCTGGACGATCGTCGCCGTGCTCGCCGCGGCGGCGATCGCCCTGCTGGTGGTGGAGGTCGTGCACCGGGTGATCCGGCGGCTCGGCCGGCGCTCGCTGCTGATGACCGAGCTCACCCAGCACGCCCACCGCTCGTTCCAGGTCGCGGCGACCGTCCTCGCCGTGCAGTTCGCGGTCCGCTTCAGCACCGGCTACGCGGTCGGCACCGAGTGGCGGCAGGTGTTGCTGCACATCCTGGTGCTCACCGTGATAGCGACCGCTGCCTGGCTGGTCGCCGCGCTGCTGGTGGTGGCCGAGGACACCGCGCTGGCCCGGTTCCGGGTGGACGTGCCGGACAACCGGCACGCCCGGCGGGTACGCACCCAGGTGGTGATGCTGCGCCGGCTGACCATCGCGGTGATCGTCGTGCTGACCGTCGGCGTGATGCTGATGACCTTCCCGGCGGTCCGGGGCATCGGCGCCGGCGTGCTGACCAGCGCCGGTGTGGTCGGTGTGGTCGCCGCGCTGGCCGCGCAGAGCCTGCTCGGCAACGTCTTCGCCGGTCTCCAGCTCGCCTTCAGTGACGCGGTGCGCCTCGACGACGTGGTGGTCGTCGAGGGGGAGTGGGGCCGGATCGAGGAGCTGACCCTCAGTTACGTGGTGGTGCAGATCTGGGACGACCGCCGGCTGATCCTGCCCACGTCGTACTTCACCAGCACCCCGTTCCAGAACTGGACCCGCACTGAGGCGGCGGTGCTCGGCACCGCCGAGTTCGACGTCGACTGGTCGGTCCCGGTGCAGGCGATGCGGGAGGAACTGCGCCGGCTGGTGGAGAGCAGCGAGCTGTGGGACGGCCGGGTCTGCGTCCTGCAGGTCACCGACGCGACCGGCGGCACGATCAAGGTCCGGGCCCTGGTCAGCGCCGCGAACGCCGGCAGCCTGTGGGACCTGCGCTGCCTGGTCCGCGAGCACCTGGTCGCCTGGGTACGCGACCACCGGCCCACCGCGATGCCGCGGATGCGCGCCGAGGTCGGCGACGCCGGCAGCGATCTGGCCTGGCAGTGGGTGCAGCCCCGGCGACCGGTCCGCCGCCTGGGCGACGGCGACGTCCCCGACGACGCCCGGATCTTCGGTGGCAGCGACGACGGTGACGCCCGTAGCGAGGCCTTCGTCGGGCCGGACGAGCCCGTCGAGGCCCGCCGCTGAGCGTCGGTGCCGCCGCTGGGCGTCGGTGCGGCCGCTGGGCGTCGGTGCCGCTGGCTGCGTCCGAATCCGTTCGTCCCCGGAGCCCTCGGTGCCTTCCCCGGCACCGAGTGTTCGTGGTGCGGGGGTCGTGACGGCGGGGTGTGACGCGCCGCCGGTCGGACCGGCCGTGCCACGCTCCGGTCGCTTTCGACCTGAGTCACTGATGCCATCGCGCCGGTGATCCATCCGCGTCATCAGCTCGAAAGGACAGCGATCGACCTACGGCCTGGGTCGGGCCGGCCAGCCGCGCCGGCGTGGGCACAACGGCTGTGCCGGTGGGTCGGGGTCCGGGCGTGACCTTGGGAATGTGGGGGCGTTTGGTGTGGTGGGGGCGGGATGGGGTGACCCGGGAAGTTTGACCGGGCGTTTGGTGGGGACCTGCTGCGCGAGGCTTCCGTTCCCGGCCTGCCGGCCGGAGAATCATGAACAGGATTGACCGGCGGCGACTCCGGGCATACAGCGCGGTGATGATGAAAGGAGGACAGCATGGCTGACGTGGCGAATGCCCGCACCACCCACAACGGGAGCGAACCGTCCACCGCCGAGCTGGTGCAACGGGCCACGGAGCAGGTCTCCCGTCTGGTCCGCGACGAACTGGCCTTGGCGCGGGCGGAGCTGACCCAGAAGGGCAAGCACGCCGGTATCGGCATCGGCCTCTTCGGCGGCGGCGGTGCGCTGGCGCTCTACGGCCTCGGTGCCCTGGTCGCCACCGCGATCCTGCTGCTCGACCTGGTCCTGCCCGCCTGGGCGGCCGCCCTGATCGTCGCGGTGGTGCTCTTCGCGGTGGCCGGGGTGCTGGCGCTGGTCGGCAAGAAGCAGGTCAGCCAGGCGGTCCCGCCGATGCCGGAGGCGGCGGTGCGCAGCGTCCGCGCGGACGTGGACACGGTCACCGCCGCGGTGAAGGACAGGGGACGGGCATGACGGGCAACGGGCGGGGCACCGGTGACACCGAGGCCCTGCGGGAGGAGATCCGGCGAACCCGGGTCGAGTTGGGCGAGACGATGGAGGCCCTCGCGGCCAAGGCGGACGTGAAGGCGCGCCTGCGCTCGTCGGCCGACCAGGCGAAGGACCGGATGCGGGAACAGGCCGCGCAGACCGTCGCCCGGGTACGCGGGCAGGCCGCCCAGGGTGCCCAGGTGGCGCGCGCGCAGGCACAGGAGCGGGGCGAGATCGTCCGGCGCAACCCGACGCCGTTCGCGGCGTTGGCCGCCGGTGCGGTCGTCGCCGTGGTGGTACTGATGATCGTGCGGGGGAGACGCAGGTGAGCAACCGGATCGGAAAGACCGCGTACCGGCCGGTCGGCGTGCTGATGGGCTTCGCGGCGGGTGCCGTCGCGGGCGCCATCTTCCGGCAGGTGTGGAAGATGACCGCCGGTGACGGCGAGGCGCCCGACCCCACCGACGAGGACCGTGGCTGGGGCGAGATCCTGGCCGCCGCGGCGTTGCAGGGTGCGATCTTCTCGGTGGTGCGGGCGGCCGTGGACCGGGGTGGAGCGGTGGGCGTACGACGGATGACCGGTCACTGGCCGGACTGACGTGAGCGCCACCGGGCCCCCGCATCGTATCGACGGTACGGGGGCCTTCTGGCGTGGTGACAAGGGCCCGCCCAGCGGATCTTCGGCAGCCGTCAGGTCACATGTCGGAGAATTTCGTCGGCTAGGCTGTGCAGAGTTTTTGCGGCCGTGGTTTGCTGTTCCACGCTGTTGCGAGATGGCGTGGGTTGAGAGAAGTCTCCTGTCGGGGGCCGCCTCAGGCGCCGCTGCTCGAAAACGGCCAATCGGCCGCACGGCGTGCTCGGCCGCCAGTTTTAGAAGGAGATACACATGGCGCAGGGAACCGTGAAGTGGTTCAACGCTGACAAGGGCTTCGGCTTCATCACCGTCGACGGCGGGGGTGCTGACGTGTTCGTCCACTTCTCGGCCATCCAGACCAGCGGTTACCGCACGCTGGAGGAGAACCAGCGGGTGGAGTTCGAGATCGCCCAGGGTCAGAAGGGTCCGCAGGCCGAGCAGGTCCGCCCCATCTGAGCGGTGCCGGTCGGCAGCCGCCGGCCAGTGGGTGATCCGGCCCCCCGGATCGATGTGAAGCCCCGTATCCCGTCCGGGATGCGGGGCTTTCCCTGTGCCGGCTGAGCAACCGCCCGACGGTGCGACCGTCCGGTCAGCGACGGTCGCGCTCCCGCATGCCCCGCCAGATCGCCACGAGTCCGACCAGGACGAGGACCGGGCCGACGACGGCCCAGAGGCGCTCGTCGGTCATCACGCTGCCCTCGACGTAACCGAGGCCCTGCACGGTCCAGACCACACCCAGCACCACGGCGAGCAGACCGAGGGTGAGGGTCAGCCAGCCCTTCATCGCGTCCTCTCTCCGCGCCGGCCCGGAGCCGGTCCCCCCGGTCACCACCGGTCGTGCACCTGCGGCCGGATCAGCTCGTCGTAGACCTCCGCGACGACCTTCCGTTCCGCCTCCGACAGCGGCGGCTGGCCGGCCACCGCGGTGTTGGACCGGGCCTGCGCGGCGTCCCGGGCACCGGGGATGACGACGGTGACTCCGGGCTGGTCGACGACCCAGCGCAGCGCGAACTGGGCCATGGTGCGGTCGGCCCCCACCAGTGGCGCGAGGCGCCGGACGGCCGCCAATCCCCGGTCGAAGTCCACCCCGGAGAAGGTCTCGCCGACGTCGAACGCCTCGCCCTGCCGGTTGTAGGAGCGGTGGTCGTCGGGGGCGAAGGTGGTGTGCTCGTCGTACCGGCCGGACAGCAGGCCGCTGGCCAGCGGCACGCGGGCGATGATGCCCACCCCGGCCGTCGCGGCGGCGGGCAGGACCCGCTCCAGGGGCTTGTGCCGCAACGCGTTCAGGATGATCTGGACGCTGGCCACACCGGGCCGGGCGATCGCGGTCAGTGCCTGGTCGCAGGTCTCCACGCTGACCCCGTACCCGGCGACGCGCTCCTCGGCGACCAGCGTGTCCAGGGCGTCGAAGACGGCGTCGTCGGCGAAGACCGGCGTGGGCGGGCAGTGCAGCTGCACCAGGTCGAGGGTGTCCACGCCCAGGTGGCGCCGGGAGCGGTCGGTCCACTCCCGGAAGTGCGCCAGGGTGTACGCCTCGGGCCGCTGCTCCACCCGCCGGCCCATCTTGGTGGCCACGGTGAGCCCGGCGTCGGGTCGGCCGCGAAGGAACCGGCCGATCAGGGCCTCGCTGCGCCCGTCGCCGTACACGTCGGCGGTGTCCAGGAAGGAGACTCCCGAGTCGACGGCGGCGGCGAGCACGGCCATCGCGTCGTCCTCGGTGACCGTTCCCCAGTCGGCGCCGAGCTGCCAGGCGCCCAGGCCGATCACGCCGACGTGCCGCCCGAGCCGGGGGAAGGTTCGCTGCTCCATGACACAGAGCCTAGTGATCCGCTTGCCGGACCGCGCGGCGGGCCGTACCGTCAACAAGACGGACGTACGGTTTGGGAGGGTGACATGTGGGATCCGGCGACCTACCTGCGCTACGGCGACGAGCGCGCCCGCCCCTTCCACGACCTGCTCGCCCGGGTCCCGGCGGACCGTCCGCGCGCGGTGGTCGACCTGGGGTGCGGTCCCGGCACCCTCACCACGATCCTCGCCCGGCGGTGGCCCGCCAGCCGGGTGCACGGCCTGGACTCCTCGGCGGAGATGGTCACCCGCGCCGCCGCCACCGCCGACGCCCCCCGGGTCACCTTCGTCGCGGGCGACGTCCGGGACTGGACGCCGGAGCCGGACACCGACCTGGTGGTCTGCAACGCCGTGCTCCAGTGGGTGCCCGGCCACCGTGACCTGCTCACCCGCTGGGCGACCGAGCTGCCCGCGAACGCGTTCCTCGCGGTGCAGGTACCGGGAAACTTCGACGCGCCGTCGCACCGGGCGTTGCGCGCGGTCGCCGCCGGGCCCGCCTGGCGGGACACGCTCGGCGGGCTGCTCCGCGAGGCCCCGGTCGACGACCCGGTCGGCTACGCCACGCTGCTGACCGCCGCCGGCTGCGCGGTCGACGCCTGGGAGACTACCTACGTGCACCTGCTGCCCGCCCGCGCCGACGCGGACCATCCGGTCCTGGCCTGGATGGAGGGGACCGCGCTGCGTCCGGTCCGCGCGGCCCTGGACGCCGCCGGCTGGTCCGACTTCCGGACCGAGCTGGGCGTACGGCTCACCGAGGCGTACCCGGTGCGGCAGGGCCGGGTGTACTTCCCCTTCCGCCGCGTCTTCTTCGTCGCCCGTACCGGCGCCCGTGCCGAGGAGTAACCAGTGACCGACCTGACCACGTTCATCGCCGGACTGCCCAAGGTGGAGCTGCACGTGCACCACGTCGGCTCCGCCTCGCCCCGGATCGTCGCCGAGCTGGCCGCCCGGCACGAGGGCCGCAGCCCGGTGCCATCGGACCCGGCGGCGCTCGCCGACTACTTCGTCTTCCGGGACTTCGCGCACTTCATCGAGCTGTACCTGAGCGTCGTGGACCTGATCCGTGACCCGGAGGACGTCTGGATCCTCACCCACGAGGTCGCCCGCGAGCTGGCCCGCCAGCAGGTGCGCTACGCCGAGCTGACCGTCACGCCCTACTCGCACGTCCGCCGGGGGATTCCGGCGCCGGCGTTCTGCGAGGCCATCGAGGACGCCCGCAAGCGGGCCGCCGCCGACTTCGGCATCGAGCTGCGCTGGTGCTTCGACATCCCCGGCGAGGCCGGCCTCCCGGCCGCCGAGGAGACGCTGCGCATCTGCCTGGAGGAGCGCCCGGACGGGCTGGTCAGCTTCGGCCTCGGTGGCCCGGAGATCGGGGTTCCCCGGCCGCAGTTCGCGCCGTACTTCGCCCGCGCCCGGGCGGCCGGACTGCGCTCGGTGCCGCACGCCGGGGAGACCACCGGCCCGCAGACCGTCTGGGACGCGCTACGCGACCTGGGCGCCGAGCGGATCGGCCACGGCATCTCCGCCGCACAGGACCCGGAACTGCTGACCCACCTGGCCGAGCACCGGATCGCCCTGGAGGTCTGCCCGACCTCCAACGTGCGGACCCGCGCGGTCGCCTCGATCGAGGAGCACCCGCTCAAGCGGCTGGTCGACGCCGGCGTACGCGTCACGATCAACTCCGACGACCCGCCGATGTTCGGCACCACCCTCGACGAGGAGTACGCGGTGGCCGCCCGGCTGCTCGGTGTCGGACCGGAGGGGCTGGCGGCGCTGGCCCGGGAGGCGGTGTCCGCGTCGTTCCTCGACGAGGGCGGCAAGCGGCGGATCAGCGAGGAGATCGACGCCTACCTGGCGGCCCGGCCGGGGTGAGGGGAGTGGCGCGCGGCGGGAGTAGGTGTGGGGGGACCGTGTCTCCCGCCGCGCGCACGGCTCCACCGGCCGGTGGGTGCGTGGGGCAGTTGGCCGGTGGAACTGATGGGTTCGGACTCGATCCTGACACCATCCGGGGCGTACGCCACCGGGGTTAACCGTGTTCTAAGGAAGACTTGATCCGCGGCACAGCGGCGGGCGCCGCCGGCCGCTCAGGCGTCGGTGGCACGCGGTCGCGGCCAGCGCCGCCCGCCGGTCTTCTGGTCGCGGGCGTCCCGGGCCATCCGGCCGACCAACCCGAACCGGTTGACCTGCCGGGGGGTGGCCTCCGGATCGGCCAGCAGCATCACCACGCTGGCCCCGCCGAGCCGGGCCCGGTCGATGCTCACCGACCCGTTGGCCTGCAACGCCACCCGCTTGGCGATGTCCAGGCCCAGCCCGGTCGACCCCTGGTCGCTGGTGCCGCGGCGCAGCGCCCGGTCCGGGTTGGCGATGCCCGGACCGGCGTCGTCGATCCGGATCGCCACGTAGCCGTCCCGCCGCGACACCGCCACCTCGAACGCGGTGCCCTGCGGCGTGTACCGGAAGACGTTGCCGATCACCGCGTCCAGCGCGGCGGCCAGCTCGGCCCGCGGCACCGGTGCGGGAATCCGCAGCTGCGCGCCGACCACCCGGTGCGGACGGTTCTGGTCGCCGGCCAGCGCCGACCAGAACACCATCCGGTCCCGGACCACCTCGCTGACGTCGCACATGGCTGGTCCGGCCTCGTGCGCGACCGCCTTGCGGGTGGTCTTGATCAGGACGTCGATCTCACCCTCCAGGGTGACGATGGCCTGGCGCATCCGCCGGATCCCGCGCCGCCGGTCCAGCTCGGCCTCGCTGAACGTGCCGATGCTGGTGTCGTCGGACTCCAGCGCCTCGGCGTCCAGCCGCAGCACGGTCAGCGGCGTACGCAGTCGGTGCGACAGGTCGGCGACCAGCTCCCGCTCGTCGGTCCGCGACACCACCAGCCGGTCCGCCATCCGGTTGAACGCGTACCCGGCCTCGGCCAGCTCGCGGGGGCCGGCCGGCTCGACGCGTACGTCCAGGTCGCCGTCACCGACCGCGAGCGCCGCCCGCACCAGACCACGGGTCGCGTCGACCGCGCGGAGAGCGACCCGGTCCACCACGAGCACGGTGGCGCACACCAGGGCGGCGGCCACCCCGAGCAGCAGCAGCCACCGGGTGGTGGACACCCCGCCGAGGGTGGACTCCGGCAGGAACACCTCCACCACGGCGGTGGTGTCGCCGAGCACCACCGGGTCCAGGCGGACGATCCCGCCGTCCACGTCGACAAGCAACGACCGGCCTCCGGCGCGGGCCCGCTCCACGTCCGCCTCGGTGGCCCGGGCGGTCGACTCGTCGGTGCCCAGGCCCCGGACGACCGGACGGGTGACCGGGTCGTCGCCGGTGGCCGCGATCGCCCGCGACACCACCTCGGCGTCGGTGCTGACCGCCAGCGCGCCGGTGACCAGCGCGCTGCGCCGGGCGGCGTCGGCGATGGCGTCCTCGCGGTCCCGGTCGCCCAGGCTGACCGTGAGCGGCACCAGGAAGGCCAACGCCACCAGCGCGCACATGCCGGCCGTGAGGACGGCCAGCGTCCGCCTCAGTCCGGCGCCACCAACCGGAAGCCGACCCCCCGCACGGTGCGCAGGTAGCGCGGCTTCGCCGCGGACTCGCCCATTTTGCGGCGGAGCCAGTACAGGTGAACGTCGATGGTCTGGTCCTCGCCGACCGACGGCTGCCGCCATACCTCCTCCAAAAGCTCCCGGCGGGACACTACCCGCCCGGGCCGCGCGGCGAGATACGCCAGCAGGTCGAATTCCTTACGGGTCAGCGCCAGCGGTTCGCCGTCCAGGTGGGCGCTGCGCTCGCCCACGTCGACCCGGAGCCCGCCGACGGTGTGCACGGCCGGTTGGACCGTACGGCTGGCGCGGCCGGCGCGGCGCAGCACGGTGGTGATCCGGGCGTCGAGGTGCGCGCCGGTGAACGGCTTGACCATGTAGTCGTCGGCGCCGGCGCGCAGCAACCGGACCACGGACTGCTCGTCGTCCCGGGCGGTGGCGATGATGATCGGCACGTCGGTGATGCCGCGCAGCATCCGCAGCGCGTCGGAGCCGTCCAGGTCGGGCAGACCGAGGTCGAGCACCACCAGGTCCGGCGTCTCGGCGGCCACCCGCCGCAGCGCGTCCAGCGCGGTGCCCACGGCGTGCACGGCGTGACCCCGGTCGGAGAGGGAGCGCAGCATCGCGCCGCGTACGACGTGGTCGTCTTCGACCAGGAGCACGGTGGCCACCCCAAGAACCTACTCGGCGTGGCAAGTCGATCGCGTTTGCGGCGCACCTGGGAACGGGGCAAGCTGGTACGACCATGGCGTTCACGCTCTTCCCCGACAGCCGCCTGGCGCTCGCCCGGGACGCGCTGGCCGGCCTGTCCGTCGGCGACGCGCTCGGCTCCCAGTTCTTCGTCCCCGGCCGGCACCCGGCCGACCTGGCCGCCGGGCGGCTGCCCCCGCCGCCGTGGGAGTGGACCGACGACACCGAGATGGCGTGCTCGGTGGTGGCCGCGCTGGCCGAGGCCGGTCGCGTCGACCGGGACGCCCTCGCGCTGGCCTTCGCGCGGCGGTGCGAACCGTATCGGGGCTACGGCCCGGGCGCGGTACGCGTCCTGCGCCTGATCCGCACCGGCACCCCGTGGCCGGTGGCCGCCGCGTCCGCCTTCGACGGGCAGGGCTCCTGCGGCAACGGCGCGGCGATGCGGGTCGGGCCGCTGGGCGCGTACTTCGCCGACTCGACCAGCCGGGCCGCCGAGCAGGCCGGCGCCTCGGCCGAGGTGACCCACGCCCACCCGGAGGGGATCGCCGGTGCGGTCGCGGTGGCGGTGGCCGCCGCGCTGGCCGCCCGCGCCCGGCTGGACGGGGACCGGCCGGAGCCGGCCCGGCTGCTCGCCGGGGTGGCCGCCGCGCTGGACCCGGCGACCGAGGTGCACCGGCGGGTCCGGCGCGCCGCCGACCTGCTCGGCCGGCCGCTGCCGGAGGTCGTCGACGCGGTCGGCAACGGCGCCCGGGTCACCGCCCAGGACACCGTCGGCTTCACCTGCTGGGTGGCCGCCACCCACCTGCACGACTACCCGACCGCGGTACGGACCTGCGTCGAGGCGGGCGGGGACGTGGACACCACCGCGGCGATCGTCGGGTCGGTCGTCGCCGCGTACACCGGGGTCGGCACACCGGGCGGCGTACCGCCCGGCTGGCTCGCCGCCCGCGAGCCCCTGCCGGCCTGGGTCGGTTGACCCCTCACCGGGCCGGCGCCGGCTCCTGCCGCGCCGCCGCCACGCCGGTCGCGTCGTCGGTGCCCGTGGTGGCGCTGCTCGTGCCGGTGCCCTCGGTCGCCCCGGTGCCCGCAGAGGTGCCGGCGGGGGTCCGGTGGGTCGTGCCGGCGGTGTCGTCGGTCCCGCCGGTGTCGTCGGTCCTGCCGGTGGCGGCGTCGCCGTCTCCGGCGGGGGTCGGACCGTCGAGGACCGCGCGCAGGTCGTCGCGTCCGTCGGGCGACTCGCGGCGGCGCCACCGGCTCAGCGCCCAACCGCCGGCCACGCCGCCACCCAGGCCGGCCAGCAGCCCGGCGACGAGCAGACCCTGCGGGCTGCCGCCGTCGCCGGAGCCGTCGTCGGTCGCGGCCTGCGGCGCCGCCGGGGCGGCACCGTGCCCGTGGCCGGCCACCGCACCGGGAGCGCCGGGCAGCAGCGTGAGCGCCGGCCCCGCCGGGCCCGACCGCCGGACCACGGTGCCGTCGGCGTACGTCTGGAGCACCTCGAACGCCAGCCGGTCGGCCCGCGGCAGCGGACCCATGGACAGCGTCAGCCGAGCCGGCCCGGCGGCCGAACCGGGCATCCGTACCCAGGTGACCGCGCTGGTGACCATGCCGACGGTGGTGGAGTGGATCCCGGCGACCGGGGTGTCCAGGACGCGCGAGTCGATCCGGGGCGCCCACCCGTCGACCGACATCGGGTAGACCTCGGCGATCGGGGCGTCGACCGGCAGCCGTACCTCGATCCGCTCGGTGCGGGTGCCCGCCCGGTCCTCCGGCACCACGAACTCCAGTTTCACCGCCTCGCCCTGCCGGGCCTCGGTGGGTGTGATCGTCACATCCGCCGCGTACGCCGCACCGGGCCAGGCCAGCACCGCCAGCGTGACCAGGGCGGTCACCACCCCGGCCCGGCGGACGCGGCTGTCGCGCGTTGTCGCCATCGTCGGTCCCCATCCGTGTCTCCGGGGCCGGCACCGGCTCCGGCCACACCTGATAGTTCGGACGGCGGGCCGAAAAGGTTCAACGGATGCCGCCCGATGTTAGGAAGGGACCCTTCCTCTACCGCAGGCGTTAACAAGGGGCCCTTCCTTGCACCGGAGGCGTCGGCGGTGGGCGGGGCGGGGCGGACCGATAGCATCGGCAGGGCATCCCACCGAACGTCTGCCGGAGGAGTTCACCGTGTCCGCACCCCGTACCCCCGCCGTGGCCGACCCCGTCGTCGTCGCCGCCGGGACCACGGCGGCCGACGCGGTGGCCGCGGCCGGGCTGCCCGTGTCCGGCCCGAAGGCGATCGTGGTGGTCCGTGACCCGCAGGGCCAGTTGCGCGACCTGGACTGGGCGCCGGCCCAGGACGTCACCGTCGAGCCGGTCGCCCTGGACAGCCCGGACGGCCTCAACGTGCTGCGGCACTCCACCGCGCACGTGCTCGCCCAGGCCGTGCAGGACGTTTTCCCGGAGGCGAAGCTCGGCATCGGCCCGCCGATCGAGAACGGCTTCTACTACGACTTCTCCGTCGACAAGCCGTTCCAGCCGGACGACCTGACCAAGGTCGAGAAGCGGATGCAGGAGATCGTCAAGTCCGGCCAGCGGTTCCGCCGCCGCCGGTTCGGCAGCCTCGACGAGGCGAAGGCCGAGCTGGCCGCGGAGCCGTTCAAGCTGGAGCTGATCGACGTCAAGGGCGAGGGCCTGGACACCGACGAGGTGATGGAGGTGGGCGGCGGCGAGCTGACCATCTACGACAACCTCGACGCCAAGGAGGACAAGGTCTGCTGGTCGGACCTGTGCCGGGGCCCGCACCTGCCGAACACCCGACTGATCGGCGCGTTCAAGCTGATGCGCTCGGCCGCCGCGTACTGGCGCGGTTCGGAGAAGAACCCGCAACTGCAGCGGGTGTATGGCACCGCGTGGCCGACCCGGGACGAGCTGAAGGCGTACCTGAAGCTGCTGGAGGAGGCCGCCCGGCGCGACCACCGCAAGCTCGGCGCGGACCTGGACCTGTTCAGCTTCCCCGACGAGATCGGCTCCGGCCTGGCGGTCTTCCACCCCAAGGGCGGCATCATCCGGCGGGAACTGGAGAACTACTCGCGCCGCCGGCACGAGGAGGCGGGGTACGAGTTCGTCAACACCCCGCACATCACCAAGGCGCAGCTGTTCGAGACCTCCGGGCACCTCCAGTGGTACGCCGACGGCATGTACCCGCCGATGGAGATGGAGGGCGCGAACTACTACCTGAAGCCGATGAACTGCCCGTTCCACAACCTGATCTTCCGGTCCCGCGGGCGGTCCTACCGGGAGCTGCCGCTGCGGCTGTTCGAGTTCGGGTCGGTCTACCGCTTCGAGAAGTCCGGCGTGGTGCACGGCCTGACCCGGGTCCGGGGCATGACCCAGGACGACGCGCACATCTACTGCACCACCGAGCAGATGGCCGGTGAGCTGAAGTCGCTGCTGTCGTTCGTGCTCGACCTGCTGCGCGACTACGGCCTGGACGACTTCTACCTGGAGCTGTCCACCCGCAACCCGGAGAAGTCGGTCGGCACCGACGAGAACTGGGAGCGGGCCACCGAGGCGCTGCGGTCGGCGGCCGAGGAGTCCGGCCTGGACCTGGTGCCCGACCCGGGCGGCGCGGCGTTCTACGGGCCGAAGATCTCGGTGCAGGCCAAGGACGCCATCGGCCGTACCTGGCAGATGTCCACCATCCAGGTCGACTTCAACCTGCCGGAGCGGTTCAACCTGGAGTTCCAGGCCGCCGACGGCACCCGGCAGCGACCGGTGATGATCCACCGGGCGCTGTTCGGCTCGATCGAGCGCTTCTTCGGCGTGCTCACCGAGCACTACGCCGGCGCGTTCCCGGCGTGGCTGGCCCCGGTGCAGGTGGTCGGCATCCCGATCCGCGAGGACCACACCGACTACCTGCACGGCTTCGTCGCGGCGCTGCGCGCCGAGGGAATCCGGGCCCAGGTCGACGCCGGTGACGACCGGATGCAGAAGAAGATCCGCACCGCCCAGCAGCAGAAGATCCCGTTCATGGTAATCGCCGGTGACGACGACGTGGCCGCCGGCACGGTCTCGTTCCGCTACCGGGACGGCTCGCAGCGCAACGGGGTGCCGATCGCCGACGCCGTCGCGCACGTGCTCGACGTGGTCGGCTCCCGCACCAACGTAGGCCCGTCCGCCTGAGGTGTAAGGAAGGGCCCCCTGTTAACGCCTCGTGCATAGCAGGGGGCCCTTCTTAACGCCGACGCCCCGCGCCGACGCCGCGCCGACGCCCCGCGCCGACGCCGACGCCGGCTCGACGCTGCGGGGGACTGCCTCAGATCCCGCAGGTGGGCGCGGACCAGGACTGGCCCGGCGAGTTGCCCAGGTGGGTGTGGTCGTCGTGGGCCGGGTAACCGGGGCCGAGGATGTTGCTGAAGCCGTGGTTACGGGCCTGCTGGGCGAGCCGGCAGAACGAGGGTGACCCGACCAGGTCCACCCCGTCGCCGTAGAGGTGCCGGCTACTGGACGCCCCGCCGACCGCGTTGTTGCACGAGTAGCTGCGGAACCCGCTGCTGATGTAGAGCGGCACGTCGCCGAGGGCGCGCCGCATCGCCTGCAGCTTCCACATGGACACCAGCGCGTTGAACCGCGCGGTGCTCGCCGACACCGCGCCGCCGGACCAGTCGCCGTTGCAGCGGTTCCACTCGGCGTAGCTGAAGTTGACCGGGGTGCAGTCGTCGTCCTGGAGCGCGTAGATCCGGTTGAAGGTCTGCGGGCCGGCGATGCCGTCGGCGCCGAGGCCGTACGCCTGCTGGAAGCGGATCACCGCGGACCGGGTCGCCGGGCCGAACGCGCCGTCGATGGTGATCCGCGCCCCGTAGCCGGGGTAGCCGGACACCCGGATCTGGAGCTGTCGGACGTCCTCGCCGCTCATCCCGGAGGAGAGCGTACGGCCCCAGGTGTAGCAACCGTCGGCGTACGCGGCTCCGCCGGTCGCGGTGACGCCCACCAGGGTCGCTACGGCGGCCAGTGCGCAGGCGGTGAGCGCCCGGCCGAGGCGTTGCAGGATGCGGCCACGTCGTGTCACGATCAGCTCCCATCGACGATCTTCGCTTTAATTGGATGAAAGTTTCATCGATCCACGTTGATTCGTCAATCCTCGACGTGAGCCCCCGTCGACACCCGGGCCCGCCGGACCGCCCGGCGCCGGCGGTGCGGGCCGGGGAGTGACCGGGCCCGGGACGTAGGATCGCTGCTGTGACTGGGGAGGAACCGCACACGGACAGCGCGAACGCGATGGCGGACGGCCTGGACCGGCTGTGGACGCCGCACCGGATGACCTACATCTCCGGCGAGGACCGGCCGGAGGGTGGTTACGAGAAGCCCGGCGGCTGCCCGTTCTGCCTCGCCCCCGGGCGGCCGGCCGAGGAGAGCCTGGTCGTGGCCCGGGGCGAGCGCGTCTTCGTGGTGCTCAACCTCTACCCCTACAACCCGGGGCACCTGCTGGTCTGCCCGTACCGGCACGTCGCCGACTACACCGACCTGGACCCGGCCGAGACGGTCGAACTGGGCGTGTTGACGCAGACCGCGATGCGGGTGGTGCGCCGGGTCAGCAACGCGCACGGCTTCAACCTCGGCATGAACCAGGGCGGCGTCGCCGGCGCCGGCATCGCCGCCCACCTGCACCAGCACGTCGTGCCGCGCTGGGGCGGGGACGCCAACTTCATGCCGGTGATCGGGCGCACCAAGGTTCTGCCGCAGCTGCTCACCGACACCCGCGACCTGTTCGCCCGGGCCTGGCCCGGCTGACCCCGGCCGGCGGCGGTGACCGTCCGGCGTACCCGCGGTGAGGTTCGCCTCCTGCCACCCAGCCGAGGTGACAGGATGCGTCGATGGCACTCAGCACGCGGACACTGGGCCGCAGCGGCATCGAGGTCAGCGCCCTCGGCATGGGGTGCTGGGCGATCGGTGGGCCCTGGTCGGAGGGCAACCAGCCGCTGGGCTGGGGCCAGGTCGACGACGACGAGTCGGTCCGGGCCGTGCGCCGGGCACTCGACCTGGGGATCACCCTCTTCGACACCGCCGACACGTACGGCGCCGGGCACTCCGAGCGGATCCTCGGCCGGGCGCTCGCCGGCCGCCGCGACGAGGCGGTGATCGCCACCAAGTGGGGGCACACCTTCGACGAGGCCACCCGCCGGGCCACCGGCCGGGACGCCTCGCCCGGATACCTGCGCCGGGCGGTGACCGACTCGCTGCGCCGGCTGGGCACCGACCGGATCGACCTGCACCAGCTTCACCTGGCCGACCTGCCGGCGCCGCGCGCGGAGGCGTTGATCGGCACCTGCGAGGACCTGGTCGCCGAAGGGCTGATCCGGGCGTACGGGTGGAGCACCGACCGCCCCGACCGGGCCGCCCTGTTCGGGGACGCGGCCCGGCACGCCACCGCCGTGCAGCACGCCCTGTCGGTGCTGCGCGACGCGCCGGACCTGCTGGCGGTCTGCGACAAATACGACCTGGCCAGCGTCAACCAGGGGCCACTCGGGATGGGGCTGCTCACCGGCAAGTACGGCGCCGGCTCCACCCTGCCCCGCGACGACGTACGCGGAATGGCCCCGGGCTGGCTGGAGTGGTTCCGGGGCGGGCGGCCGGCGCCGGAGTGGCTGCGCCGCGTCACCGCGGTACGCGCGGCGCTCACCGCCGACGGCCGCACCCTCGCCCAGGGCGCGCTGGGCTGGATCTGGGCGCGCAGCGGGCGGACGGTCCCGATCCCGGGTTGCCGTACCGTCGCCCAGGTCGAGGAGAACGCCGCGGCCCTGCACCGGGGTCCGCTGGGTCCGGACCAGTTCGCCGAGGTGGAACGCCGGTTGGCGGCCGTGCGCGCGGCGGCGTTGCGGGAGGCCGACCGCCCGCACTGGCCCAGCCCGATGCTCCCCGCCACCCGCCCCTGACCCCGCCCCCGGTAGCGGCGACGGGGGTCAGACGGCGGGGAGGAGCGGGGTGTTACGGGGTGTGCTCCTTGCGGTGCTGGTCGGCGAGGTGGGCGGGCATCGGGTCGTAGCGGACGAAGTGGCGGCGGAAGGTGCCGGTGCCGGAGGTCATCGCGCGCAGTTCGACCGCGTACCGGAGCAGTTCGGTGGCGGGCACCTCGGCGCGGACCAGGGTGCGGCCCTCGGCGGCGGTGTCCGGCTCGGTGCCCAGCACCCGGCCCCGTCGCCCGGACAGGTCGCCCATCACCGCGCCGACCGACGAGTCGGGCACCCGGACCAGCACCTCGTCGACGGGTTCCAGCAGCGCCGGCTGGCCGTTGCCGGCGGCGTCGCGCAGCGCCAGCGCCCCCGCGGTCTGGAACGCCGCGTCGGACGAGTCGACGCTGTGCGCCTTGCCGTCGACCAGGCTCACCCGCAGGTCGACCACGGGGTGGCCGCCGACCAGGCCCCGTTCCATCTGGGCGCGTACGCCCTTCTCCACCGACGGGACGTAGTTGTGCGGGACCGCCCCGCCGACGATCCGGTCGACGAACTCGAAGCCCGCGCCGCGTGGCAGCGGCTCGACCTCGATGTCGCAGACGGCGTACTGGCCGTGGCCGCCGGACTGCTTGACGTGCCGGCCGTGCCCCCGGGCGGCGGTGGTGAGCGTCTCGCGCAGCGGCACCCGGACCGGCTCGGTGTCCAGCTCGACGCCGCCGGCGCGCAGCCGCTCCAGCACCACGTCGGCGTGCGCCTCGCCCATGCACCAGAGCACCAGCTGGTGGGTCTCCGGGTTGCGTTCCAGCCGCATGGTGGGGTCGCCGGCGACGAGCCGGGCCAGGTTGCGGGCCAGCGCGTCCTCGTCGGAGCGGGTCCGCGCGACGATGGCCACCGGCAGCAGCGGCTCCGGCATGTCCCAGGGGGCGATGAGCAGCGGATCGTCCTTGGCCGAGACGGTGTCGCCGGTCTCCGCGCTGCCGGACTTGGTGATGGCGCAGATGTCGCCGGCCACGCAGGCGCCGACCTCGCGCAGGCTGGCGCCCAGCGGCACGTAGACGTGCCCGACCCGCTCGTCGGCGTCGTGGTCGGGGTGCCCGCGGTCGGCCAGGCCGTGCCCGCAGATGTGCACGGTCTGCTCGGGGCGCAGGGTCCCGGAGAAGACCCGGACCAGGGAGACCCGGCCGACGTGCCGGTCGACGGTGGTCTTGACCACCTCGGCGACAAGCGGCCCGTCCGGGTCGCAGGTCAGCGGCGGCCGGGGCGAGCCGTCCACCCCGGTGACCGCCGGCACGTCGTGCTCCAGCGGTGACGGGAAGCCGGCGGTCAGCACCTCCAGCAGCGCGTCCAAGCCGACGCCGGTCTCCGCGCACACCGGCACCACCGGGTAGAAGTGGCCGCGGGCGACCGCCTTCTCCAGGTCCTCGACGAGTACGTCGGTGCCGATGTCCTCGCCGTCGAGGTACCGGTCCATCAGCGTCTCGTCCTCGCTCTCGGCGATGATCCCCTCGATCAGCTCGTTGCGGGACTCGGCGATGGCCGGCTGGTGCTCGGGGTCCGGTTCGCGGACGTCGGCGGGCAGGCCGGCGGTGTAGTCGAACACCCGCCGGGTGATCAGTCCGAGCAGGCCGACGGTGGAGGTCCCGTCGTCGCCGAGCATCGGCAGGTACAGCGGCATCACGTTGTCGCCGAAGACCCGCTGGCACAGCGCCACGGCCTCGTCGAAGTCGGCACGCGGGTGGTCCAGCCGGGACACGGCGACCGCCCGGGGCATGTCCACCGCCGCGCACTCCTCCCACAGGGCGGCGGTGGCGGCGTCCATGCCGTCGACGGCGGAGACGACGAAGAGCGCCGCGTCGGCGGCCCGCAGGCCGGCGCGCAGCTCGCCGACGAAATCGGCGTAGCCGGGGGTGTCCAGCAGGTTGACCTTGATCCCGTCGTGCACGAACGGGGCGCAGGCGAGACTGACCGAGCGCTGCTGGCGGACGGCGGCGGGGTCGTGGTCGCAGACGGTGGTGCCGTCGACGACCGAGCCGGCCCGGCCGATCGTGCCGGTCGCCGCCAGCAGGGCCTCCACCAGCGTGGTCTTGCCGGAACCGGAGTGCCCGACGAGCACCACGTTGCGTACCTTGCCGGGGTCGGTCGCCACCGGCGCGCCGCCGGTGGCCCCCTTCTCCTGACTCTTCTGCGCCATCGGGCGCACCTCCCTCAGCCGGTGGTGGGTGGCGACCGCCGCGCGCGTGGGACAAGCGGCCCGGGGCGGGTGCGCGGCGATATCCTCCGGTGGGCCGCCACCGAGCGGGAACGGGACGGTCGGGCGGGTGAGCTGGCTCACCTCCCACGCTCGATCAGACACCGGATGCCGGACCCGCACAAGCCTTCCCCGGGCGGGTCGCCTGACCGGCCGTACCGCGGCCGGACCGGGACCGTTATCGTGGGACCGCCATGGCGAAGATCTTCCAAGTGACGGCCCGCGCGGGGATGACCCGTGTCGTCGAGCCGATCGCGCGCGGCCTGCTCCGAGCGGGCGTCACTCCCAACGCGGTCACCGTCGCGGGCACCCTCGGGGTGCTCGTCGGGGCCCTCGGCTTCGGTGCCCGGGGACACCTCGTGGCGGGCGCGATCATCGTGACGGTCTTCGCCCTGACCGACCTGCTCGACGGGACGATGGCCCGGATGAGCGGCGGGTCCACCCGGTTCGGGGCGTTCCTCGACTCGTCCATGGACCGGGTCGCCGACAGCGCGGTCTTCGCCGCGGTGGCCTACTGGCTGGCGACCCAGCAGCAGTACTCGGGCGTGGCCGCCGCGCTGCTCTGCCTCGCCGCCGGCGGCCTGGTGTCATACGTCAAGGCCCGGGCCGAGGGCCTCGGCATGACCTGCAACGTCGGCATCGCCGAGCGCACCGAGCGGCTGCTCATCGTCGGCGTCGGCGGCGTGCTCACCGGCGTCGGCGTCGAGGTGGCCCTGGAGGTCGCGCTCTGGCTGCTGGCCGCGGTGTCGATCTTCACGGTGGGTCAGCGGGTGGCCCACGTGTACCGCCAGGCGCGGCAGGCCCCCACTGCCAGCGGCGGGCAGGGGTGACCGGGACACCGCCGGAGGGCCGGCGCGGGTGAACCTCACCGAGCTGGGCTACGTCGCCGGCTGGCGCGTGATCCGCGCGCTGCCCCGGCCCGTCGTGGCGGCGGCGTTCCGGGCGGGCGCCGACCGCGCGCACCGTCGCGGCGGCGCGGGTACGGCCCGACTGCGCGCCAACCTGCGCCGGGTGGTCGGCCCGGACCTGCCCGAGGCGGAGCTGGACGACCTGGTCCGGGCGGGCCTGCGGTCGTACGCCCGGTACTGGATGGAGGCGTTCCGGCTGCCCTCGCTGAGCCGCCGGCAGATCCTGGCCGGGTTCCGCCTCGACGGCGCCCACCTGCTCGCCGACGACGTCGCCGCCGGCCGGGGCGCGGTGGTGGCGCTCCCGCACGCCGGCAACTGGGACGCGGCCGGCGCCTGGGTCGCGGCGACCGGCTGGCCGTTGACCACGGTGGCCGAGCGACTGAAACCGGAGAGCGTCTACGAGCGCTTCGTCGCCTTCCGGCAGGGACTCGGCATGGAGATCCTGCCCACCCACGGCGGCCCGCGGCCCACGTTCGACGTGCTGGTCGATCGGGTCAACGCCGGCACGGTGGTGCCGCTGCTCGCCGACCGGGACTTCTCCGCGCGCGGGGTGGAGGTGGACTTCTTCGGGGCCCGGACGAAGATGCCGCCCGGCCCGGCGCTGCTCGCGCTGCGTACCGGGGCGCCGCTCTACGTGGCCTCGATGTGGTATGAACCGGACGCCGCATGCGCCTCCATCGACGGGCCGATCCCGCTGCCCGGTCCCGAGGAGGGCCCCCTCGACAAGCGTGCCCGGGCCCTCACCCAGCGGATCGCCGACGGTCTTGCGGCGGGCATCGCCCGCCATCCGGAAGACTGGCACATGTTGCAACGGATGTGGCCGGACCAGCGGACCACGACAGACGGCGCGGCGCAGCCCCCGCCGACCACCGGACAGATCTGAGGAAGAGGGCACCAACGTGCGGATCGGCATCGTGTGCCCCTACTCCTTCGACGTCCCCGGTGGGGTGCAGAACCACGTCATGGACCTCGCCGAGGCGTTGATCGGGCTGGGGCACGAGGTGAGCGTGCTCGCGCCGGCCGACGAGGACGCGCCGCTGCCGCCGTACGTGGTGTCGGCCGGGCGGGCCGTGCCGCTGCCGTACAACGGCTCGGTGGCCCGGATCGCGTTCGGTCCGGTCTCCACCGCCCGGGTGCGGCGGTGGATCACCCGGGGCGACTTCGACGTGCTGCACGTGCACGAGCCGCTGACCCTGAGCCTGTCGATGGTCGCCGTCCTGTGCGCCCGCGGCCCGGTGGTGGCCACCTTCCACACCGCGATGACCCGTTCCCGGGTGCTCGCCGCCGCCCAGGGGGTCCTCCAGATCGTGCTGGAGCGGATCACCGCCCGCATCGCGGTCAGTGCCCTGGCCCGCAAGGTGCAGGTCGAACACATGGACGGCGGGGCGGTGGAGATCCCCAACGGGGTGGCCGTCGCCAAGTTCACCGGTACGCAGCCGCTGCCCGACTGGCCGGGGGAGTGCGCCCCCGGGCGGGGCGGCACGCTCGGCTTCCTCGGTCGCTTCACCGAGGCCCGCAAGGGTTTTCCGGTGCTGCGGGACGCCTTCGTCGCGCTGGCCCGCGAGCGTCCCGGGTTGCGGCTGCTGGTGGCCGGACCCGGCGACCCGGACGACCTGTACGACCCGCTCCCGGCCGACCTGCGCGACCGGGTCACCTTCCTCGGCCTCGTCTCCGAGGAGGACAAGGCGCGGATGCTGCGCAGTGTCCACCTCTACGTCGCGCCGAACACCGGCGGCGAGTCCTTCGGCATGATCCTCACCGAGGCGCTCGCGGCCGGCACCACCGTCGTCGCCAGCGACCTCGACGCGTTCCGCCGGGTCCTCGACGGTGGCCGGGCGGGTCGGCTGTTCCGCACCGGCGACCCGGCCGCCCTGCGGTCCGCCCTGGTGGAACTGCTCGACGACCCGGCCCACCGGGCGGCCCTGACCGCCTGCGGGGACCAGGTCGTGGCGAATTTCGACTGGCCGGTGGTTGCCCGTCGAGTCCTGGAGGTATACGCAGCGGCGATCGAAGCCACCGACGGCCGGGTCATCGACCAGGAGTGGGTGGGACTGGGCTGACCGCCGGGCCGCCTGGTGCCGGTGGGGCGAGCGGTGGTGACGGTGACGGCCGTCGGGGACCGGCCGGGGCCGGAGGAGACGGAAACGGAGCAGCACTACGATGCCGGGCATGTGGTGGGTGGTGAGCGCGACGCTGGCCGTCGCGCTGGTCGCGGCGTACCTCGTCTGGACGGCCGGCCGCGTCGAACGGCTCCAGTCCCGGGCGGAGCTGGCGGCCCGCGCGCTGGACGCCCACCTGCTGCGCCGCGCGGCCGCCGCCGCGGTCCTGGCCGAGCGGCGGTACGGCGTCGAGCTGTACGCGGCCGCCCGGATCGCCCTCGACGCCGGGCCCGAGGAGCGGGAGGCCGCCGAGAACGACCTCACCCGGCAACTGCGGACGGTGCGGTTGGATCCCAGCGACCCCGAGTGCGAGGCGGTGATCGCGGCGAGCCGCCGGCTGGCCCTGGCCCGCCAGGTGCACACCGACCTGGTCCGGGACGCCCGCTCGGCGCGCAGCCGGCCACTGGTGCGCCTGCTGCGGATGGGGCGTCGGCACGCCTGGCCGCGCTACTTCGACATCGACGACCCCACCCTCACCGTCCCGGTTGACGTCCCCGCCGGCTGACCCCCGCCCCGCCGGGTTTCCGGGTCCGCCGGGTGGCGGGCAAGATCGACTCGACGTCACTGACACCGGGGCATCAGGCTCGAGCGGACACCCCGGTGTCAGTGAACCCGAGTGGATCACCGGACCGTCGGCCCCGGGCGGGCCCAGGCGACGGTGACGGCGACCACAGGGCAGGCCACCGTGGGGCCGATTGGCTGTCGGACCGGTGCCGGGCGGCGGCTTAGCATTCCGACAGCCACCCCACGCGCATGTCGAGGAGCGATACCCGTGCCCGAAACCGCTGCCCAGAACACCGCCGCCGCCCCGGTCACCGGCACCGCCCGCGTCAAGCGCGGCATGGCCGAGATGCTCAAGGGCGGCGTGATCATGGACGTGGTCACCGCCGAGCAGGCCAGGATCGCGGAGGACGCCGGCGCGGTCGCCGTGATGGCGCTGGAGCGGGTGCCCGCCGACATCCGCGCCCAGGGCGGGGTGTCCCGGATGAGCGACCCGGACATGATCGACGGGATCATTCAGGCCGTCTCCATCCCGGTCATGGCCAAGGCCCGGATCGGTCACTTCGTGGAGGCGCAGATCCTCCAGTCGCTGGGTGTCGACTACGTCGACGAGTCCGAGGTGCTGACCCCGGCCGACTACGCCAACCACATCGACAAGTGGGCGTTCACCGTCCCCTTCGTCTGCGGCGCGACCAACCTGGGCGAGGCCCTGCGCCGGATCACCGAGGGCGCGGCCATGATCCGCTCCAAGGGTGAGGCCGGCACCGGTGACGTCTCCAACGCCACCACCCACATGCGGAAGATCCGCCAGGAGATCCGCCGCCTCCAGTCGCTGCCCACCGACGAGCTGTTCGTCGCCGCGAAGGAGTTGCAGGCGCCGTACGAGCTGGTCAAGGAGATCGCCGAGACCGGCAAGCTGCCGGTGGTGCTGTTCACCGCCGGTGGTATCGCCACCCCGGCCGACGCCGCGATGATGATGCAGCTCGGCGCGGAGGGCGTGTTCGTCGGCTCCGGCATCTTCAAGTCCGGCAACCCGGCACAGCGGGCCGCCGCGATCGTCAAGGCCACCACCTTCCACGACGACCCGGACGTGCTGGCCAAGGTCTCCCGTGGCCTCGGCGAGGCGATGGTCGGCATCAACGTCGACGAGATCCCGCAGCCACACCGCCTGGCCGAGCGCGGCTGGTGACGTGAAAGGAAGGGCCCCTTCCTAACGCCTGGTGCAGAGGAAGGGCCCCTTCTTAACGCCTCCCGAGAGGAACGCACGTGAGGGCACCCGCGGTCGGCGTGCTCGCCCTTCAGGGCGACGTACGCGAACACGTCGCCGCCCTGGTCGCGGCCGGCGCGGACGTCCGGCCGGTCCGCCGGGCGGCGGAGCTGGACGCGGTGGACGCGCTGGTGATCCCCGGCGGTGAGTCCACCACGATCAGCAAGCTGGTCGACATCTTCGAGCTGCGCGAGCCGATCGACAAGCGGATCGCCGGCGGCATGCCGGTCTACGGCTCCTGCGCCGGCATGATCATGCTGGCGGCGCGGGTGCTGGACGGCCGGCCGGACCAGCGCGGTTTCGCCGGCATCGACATGACGGTGCGGCGCAACGCCTTCGGCCGGCAGGTCGACTCCTTCGAGGCGCCGGTGCGGATCAGCGGCGTCGCGGGCGATCCGTTCCACGCGGTGTTCATCCGCGCCCCGTGGGTCGAACGGGTCGGGGCCGGCGTCGAGGTGCTCGGCACGGTCACCGAGGGGCCGGCGGACGGCCGGATCGTGGCGGTCCGGCAGGGTGCCCTGCTGGCCACCTCGTTCCACCCGGAGCTGACCGGCGACCGCCGGCTGCACGCCTACTTCGTGGACCTGGTCCGCGACACCCGCTGAGACGGAGGTCCGACGCCGCGAACCGGCGGGGTCGGCCCACGCCGACGGGCGGCGGGGACGGCCAGCGCGGGCCCGGGTCCGACGCCGCGGACCGGCGGGGTCGGCCCGCGCGGACGGGCGGCGGGGTCGGCCAGCGCGGGCCCGGGACGGACGGCGCGGACCGGCGGGGTCGGCCAGGGCGGACGGGCGGTCAGCCGGCGACCGCGCGCAGCCGTCCGGGCCGACGGCCCAGGAGATGGTCGAGCCGGCCGGCGCTGACCGGATCGGCCGGCACCTGCACGACGACCCACTGACCGGTGTCGTCGCCGAGGGACAGGGTCTCGTACGCCAGCCGCAGCGGCCCGGCCTGCGGGTGCCGCAGCTCGCGTACGCCGTGCGCCGGGGCGCTGACCGGTCGCCGCCGCCACCGGTCGGTGAACGGCGTACCCACCGTGCGGGCCAGCCGGTCGGCGAACGCGTCGGTGGCCGGGTCGCCCCGGCGTTGCCGGTGCAGCTCGGCGACCTGGTGGTCGGCGGTCGCCGCCCAGTCGGGGAACGCGTCCCGGGCGCGTTCGTCGGTGAACACGTACCAGGTGAGGTTCGGGCGGGCGCCGTCGAGCAGCCCGAGCGGGCGGGCGATCCGGTCGAACGGGTCGTTCCAGGCGAGCAGGTCACCGAGCCGGTTGGCGGCATGGGCCGGCGCGTCCCGGACCGCGTCGAGCAACGCGCGGACCGACGGGCGGACGGTACGGCTCGCCGTGCCGCGCCCCTGCGGGCAGAGCTGCCGGCTGTGGTGGGCGGCCGCGAGCTGCCGCAGGTGCTCCCGGTCGGCACCGTCGAGCCGTAGCGCGTCGGCGAGGGCGGCCAGGATCTCCGGTGACGGGCGGGTGTCGCGGCCCTGTTCGAGCCGGGTCAGGTACTCCACGCTGACCTGCGCGAGGGTCGCCAGTTCCGCGCGGCGCAGCCCGGGCGTACGGCGGCGGGGGCCGGCGGGCAGGCCGACCCGGTCGGGCGGGGTCGCCTCGCGCCGGCTGCGCAGGAACGCGCCGAGTTCTCCGTCCATCACCGGCCCAGTCTGGCACCGGCCGCCCCGCGTCGGGTGGCCCTGCCGGGGCCACCCTCGCGGCGGTCTCCCCGACCCCCGGGCCGGCTCGGAGGATCGGTGCATGCAGAACGCACAGACAGCAGGGCCGGTCCGGATCGGCCTGATCGTGGGCAGTACCCGCCCGGGCCGCCGCAGCGCGGCGGTCGCCGACTGGGTGGGCCGGACGGTGGCGGAGCACCCGGACGTACGCGCCGGGGACGCCGTCGTCGAAACGCTCGACCTGGCCGAGCAGGACCTGCCGCTGCTCGACGAGCCGGTGCCGGCGTTGTTCGGTGACTACCGCCGGCCGCACACCCGGCGGTGGGCGGCGCTGGTGGGCGCGTGCGACGCCTTCCTCTTCGTCACCCCGGACTACAACCGGTCGCTGCCGGCGGCGTTGAAGAACGCGGTGGACTACCTGTACGCCGAGTGGAACGACAAGGTCGCCGGGATGGTGACCTTCGGTGTGCAGGGCGGCACCCGGGCCGGTGACCACCTCCAGACGGTGCTCGGCGAGGTGCGGGTGACGGTCGTACCCACCCGGGTGTCGCTGGGTCTCTTCACCGACTTCGACTTCTCCGGCTGGCCGCAGGGCGACCCGACCGCGCCGGGCCGGCTCGCGCCGGCGGCCGACCGGGCGTCGGCGCTGGAGCGGATGGTGACCGAGATCGTGACGTGGTCCCGGGCGCTGCGGCCGGCGGAGCAGGCCGGCGTGGCGGTCGGCAGCCCGGAACTGGTGGGCTGACGTGGAGACGATGATGATCAGTTACCGGGTGCGTCCGGAGCACCTGGAGGAGCACCTGGTGCTGCTGAGGGCCGTCCACGAGGAGGTGGCCCGGACCCGCCCCGGCGGGCTGCGCTACCAGACGTTGCGGTTGGACGACGGGCTGAGTTTCGTCGACGTCGTGATGGGTCCGGAGCTGCCCGGTCCGCTGCCCGGGTTGGCGGCCTTCCGGCGTTTCCGGGCGGATCTGGACGACCGGTGCGAGCAGCGGTCGATGTCCGGCTTCAGCGTGGTGGGGTCGTACGGCTTCGGGGACTGAGCGGCGTTTCGTCCGGTCCGTCCCGTTGCGCCTCCGGCGGGACGGCCGGCCGGCGTGCGGTGCGTGACAGCCGCCCGCCGCCCGCCGGTAGGATTGCCGGGATTCGGCAGAGCCATCTGCCCGCGACGGCTTCCGCCAGAGCTGACCGGCACCACCGTGTGCGCCGGCGGGAGCGGGCGCGCGGTGCGGCCGATGCAGACGGCGGGTAGCAACGGAGGTAGCAGATGTCCGGCCACTCAAAGTGGGCGACGACCAAGCACAAGAAGGCGGTCATCGACGCCAAGCGCGGCAAGATGTTCGCCAAGCTGATCAAGAACGTCGAGGTCGCGGCCCGCACCGGTGGTGGCGACCCGGCCGGCAACCCGACGCTCTTCGACGCCATCCAGAAGGCGAAGAAGAGTTCGGTGCCGAACGACAACATCGATCGCGCGGTCAAGCGCGGCTCCGGCCTGGAGGCCGGCGGCGCCGACTGGCAGACGATCATGTATGAGGGCTACGGCCCGAACGGCGTGGCGATGCTGATCGAGTGCCTGACCGACAACCGGAACCGGGCGGCGACCGAGGTCCGCACCGCGCTGACCCGCAACGGTGGCTCGCTCGCCGACGCCGGCTCGGTGTCCTACATGTTCACCCGCAAGGGCGTGGTGATCGTTCCGAAGGCCGGCACCACCGAGGACGACGTGATGCTGGCCGTGCTCGACGCGGGCGCCGAGGAGGTCAACGACCTGGGTGAGGCGTTCGAGGTGGTGTCCGAGCCGACCGACCTGATCGCGGTCCGGACGGCGTTGCAGGACGCCGGCATCGAGTACGAGTCGGCGGAGTCCTCGCTGATCCCGAGCGTCAACGTCCCGCTGGACGAGGAGGGCGCCCGGAAGATCTTCAAGCTGATCGACGTGCTGGAGGACTGCGACGACGTGCAGAACGTCTTCGCGAACTTCGACGTCAGCGACGAGGTGATGGCCGCCGTCGACTGACGGTCAGTCGCCTCGCCACCTGGATCCGCACACCTCCCGGACAGCGTTGTCCGGGAGGTGTGTTCCGTCTGCGAAGCGCCGCGTCGAGTCCGGCGATGATCGGGATCAGGCGTCGTCGACCGGGATGACGTGCACCAGGTCGGGGGCGATGACCGCGGGGACCAGGTGCGGTTCGGTGGTGAGGTAGTAGGCGTCGTAGCGCAGCGCGGCCCACACCGAGTGGGCGCGGGCGAGATCTCCCTTGACCAGGCGGACCGCGGCTGCCACCTCGGCGGCCTGCGCGGCGCCGAGAGGAAGCACCGCCACGCCCGGCAGGGTGGCCAGCACCCCGAGTCGGGCGGCGGCCGGCTGATCCGCCTTGGCCTGTGCGTACGCCTCGAGAAGCGCCACCGCGGGCAGCCCCACGTAGGCGCCCTCGTCGGCGATGTCGACCAGCAGTTCCCCGACGTGCACGTGCCCTCGGGAGAAGGAGAGCGCCGCGGACGGGTCCAGGACGGCCCGGATCTCGACGCCGTCGCGCATCAGGCGGCGACGTCGCTGTCGGCCGGCCAGGTGCCGTCGGCCACCAGGTCACGTCGTCGCGCGTTCTCCGCCCGCTGTGCGGCGGTCAGGCGAGGAAGTTTCCCGTGTACCCGGGCGACGCCCTCCTCGGTCACCTCGATGCCCACCGCCCGCAGCATCGCCGCGGTGGCGGCTGCCCGATCCAAGCGGGCCCGCAGCGCGTCCGCGACGGCCGCCGACGCGTTCTCCTCACCCTCCAGGTAAGCCGCGATATCGTCCGGCAGGCTCACCGTCACTCGCTTCGTCATACCCGAATCATACTGGCCGGGCGACGCCCTGATCCCTCCGGCGCGCCGCGGCCGTTGGTTCGGCGCGGGCCGTGCGGGTCGGCGGAGAAGGTGGTCAGCCGGTGCCGTGGCCGGCCATCGGCGGCAGCGGGCAGTGCAGCAGACCGCAGATGGTACGCAGCAACTCGATCTCCGGCACGGTCATCATCCCGTCGTGGCTGATCACCGCGACGGTGGCCGCCACCAGGCGTTCCTTGTCGGCCGGGCGCAGTCGGTCCAGCACCGGCCAGGCGGTCTCCAGGGCCAGCACGCCGTTCTCCGGCGGGGCGTAGGGCAGGGTCGTGCCGGGCCGCAGCGCGGCGACACCGGACTGGAATGCCGTCTCGGCGGCGGCCCGGTCGGTGTGCCCGACCTGGGCGAGAACGGCCAGCAGGTGGGCCGCGGCCGAGCGGGAGTCGGTCAGGGTGCGCCGGTCGGGCCGCCAGCGGGAGTCCGGTCGCAGCGACTCCGCCAGCTCGGCCAGCAGCAGCCGGGACAGGCAGTACTCGGAGACGTCGATCGCGCCGTCGGCGTGGATCAGCGTGAACACGGCCGCGAGCAACGACTCCAGCTCCGCGTCCGGCCGGTCGCGCAGGGCGGGGAAGGCCAGTTCGGCCAGGGGTAGCCGGAGCATCGGGTGCAGCCCGGCCACCGCGTCCGCCTCCCGCCCGGCCGCCTGCGCCAGGTCCCGGCCGTGCCGCTCGGCCAGGGCGGCGTCCTGCTGCCGGCGGACCGACGGATCCGCGCTGAGCAGGATGCCGAGCAGGAGCGGCCCGGCCGAGTCCCGGCTGCGGGCCCGGTCGAGCAGCGGCTGCGGGATCCGGTCGAGGATCGCCGCCGCGTGGGTGAAGGCGGTCCCGGTCGGCGCGGCCACCCGGCCCAGCACCTCGGTCGGCCCGACGCGTACCAGGGTGCCCTCGGCCGGCATCGCCGGCGCGGCCCCGCCGCCCTGACCTCCTGCCGGCCCGGCGGGTGCCAGGCCGAGGGCGATGTCCTCCTGCCGGCCCGAGGGCGGTGCCGCCGACCAGCGCTGGGCCAGTTCCCGCAGTTCCGCCGGGTCGAACGACGGCTCCAGCGCCCGGATCCGGTCGACCAGCGGGGGGTGCGTGGCGAACCAGGAGACCCGGGACGCCTCGCCGAAGAGCATGTGCCCCACCTCGTCGCGCTTCGGCGATGTCAGCTCGGAGCCGTCGCTGAGGCCGCCGATCTTCTTCAGCGCCCCGGCGATGCCCCGGGTCTGGCGGGTGTACTGCACGGCCGAGGCGTCGGCGAGGTACTCCCGTTGCCGGGAGACCGACGCCTGGATGAGTCGCCCGGCGAGGACCCCGACGTACCCGGCCACCAGCAGCGCCAGCCCCACCAACGCCAGCGGGTTGGCGCCCCCGCTGTTGTTGTTGCCGCGCGGCCGGGCGCCGCCGATGATGCCGGCGCGCGCCAGGCCCCGGCCGATCACGGTCAGGAACAGGATGCCGAACAGCAGTCCCATCAACCGGATGTTGAGCCGCATGTCGCCGTTGACCACGTGGCTGAACTCGTGCCCGATGACTCCCTGGAGTTCGTCGCGGTTGAGCCGCCGCAGCGCGCCCCGGGTGACCGCGACGGCGGCGTCGGACGGGGTCCAGCCGGCGGCGAAGGCGTTGATCGCCGTCTCGTCGGCGAGGACGTAGACCTCCGGAACGGGTACGCCGGAGGCCAGCGCCATCTCCTCGACCACATTGCGCAGCCGGCGCAGTTCCGGGTCGGTGGTGTCCGTCGGCACCGGCACCCCGCCCAGCTCGCGGGCCACCTTGCCGCCACCGCCGCGCAGCGCGAGCGTACGCACCAGGGCGGCCAGGCCGATCGCCACCACCGTGGCCACGGTGACCAGGACGACGAACCCGGTGAGCTGTCCGGGATCGGCGGAGGTGGCGTTGAACGCGAACACCGCCGCGAGGTTCACCACCACCACGATCCCGACCACGGCGAGGACGAACAGCAGCACCAGTCGCACCGACAGCCGTCGCACCTGGCGCTGCCGTTCGAAGAAGTTCATCTCAGAACGACACCTGCGGGGCCTGGCGCTGCTGCGGGTCGTCCGGCTGGAACAGCTCGGCCGGCCGGAACGAGAACATCCCCGCGACCACGCTGGAGGGGAACACCTCCCGCTTGTTGTTGTAGGCCAGCACCGCGTCGTTGTACGCCTGGCGGGCGAAGGCCACCCGGTTCTCCGTCGAGGTCAGCTCCTCCGACAGCTGCATCATGTTCTGGTTGGCCTTCAGGTCGGGATACGCCTCGGCGAGCGCGAACAGTCGCCCGAGCGTGCCGGTGAGCATGTTCTCCGCGCCGCTGAGCTGCCGCATGGCGGCGGGATCACCCGGCGTCGCGGCGGCGGTGGCCTGCGCGTCGACCGCGGCGGTCCGGGCGGCGACCACCGCCTCCAGCGTCTCCCGCTCGTGCTTCAGGTATCCCTTGGCCACCTCGACCAGGTTGGGGATCAGGTCGTGCCGGCGCACCAGCTGCACGTCGATCTGGGCGAACGCGTTGCGGTAGGCGTTGCGGGCCCGTACCAGCCCGTTGTAGATCGAGACGACGAAACCGGCCAGGGCCAGAACGATCAGTGCCAGGCACACCACTGCGATGATCAGTTCCACGGGGCTCCCTCGCTGCGTCGGGTCTCCGCTGCTGAGCGTACTGTCCGCCCCCTCGACGCCAGCGCCGAAGGGCGCACTGTGCCAGGATGCCCCGCATGTCTGGTCGCGCGTTGAGCTTCGGGCCCGTGGCGGAGGCCTATGAACGGTTCCGGACCGGCTATCCGGAGGCGCTGTTCGACCTGGTGACCGGCTATCTGGGGCGGCCGGTCCGGCGGGCCCTGGAGATCGGGGCGGGGACCGGAAAGGCGACCCGCCTCTTCGCCTCCCGGGGGGTCGCGGTCACCGCGACCGATCCCGACCAGGCCATGCTCACCGAGCTGCGCCGGCACGTGCCGACGCGCGTGGAGACCGTGCGCGCCGCGTTCGAGGAGCTGCGGCCGGGGGAGACCTACGAGCTGGTCTACGCCGCGGCGGCGCTGCACTGGACGGACCCGCGTGACCGGTGGCCGCGGATGGCCGCGCTGCTGCGACCGGACGGCGTGTTCGCCTCGTTCGCGGGGCCGGTCCGGCTCGCCGACCCGGCGGTGCGGGAGGCTGTCCGGTCGGCTCGGGCGCCCTTCCTGAGCAGGGACGAGGTGCCGGCGCAGGACAGGACACCGTCGGTGGACGACATGCAGTGGCCGGGCACGGAGCTGCGCCGGTCGGAGTGGTTCACCGACGTCCGGCAGTCCGTGATCGAGCGCCGGCTGAGCATGACCGCCGCCGACTACGTCGGCTATCTCTCGACCGTCTCGGCCTACCTGGAGCTGCCCGCCCCGGCGCGGGCGCAGGTGTTGGACCGCATCGAGCGGGTCCTGCCGGAGACGGTCCCGCTCGCCGCCGACGTCGTCGTCCACCTCGCGCGTCGCCGCGCCGTGCCCTGACCCCCGCCGACCGGGCCGTCACCGGGGCGGCGAGCGGGTCCAGCCGACGAACCGGCGGAACAGCTCCGCCGGGTCCGGCGGGCTCGTCCGTACCCGTGCCCAGTCGGAGGCGGCCTCGTGCAGCAGCACGCAGAGGTAGACCGACAGCCCGACCAGGTCGTCCGGGTACTCGTCGCGCAGCGCCAGCTTCGCCGGCTGGCACGGCCAGGGGGCCGCGCAGACCCGACACCGCCAGGCCGGTCGGGCGGCGACGTGCCGGCGCGGGTCCGCGCCGCTCACCGCCGCCGCACCCGGCATCCGCCGCCGCGCCGGCCACCCCGAGGGGGTACGCGAGCCCGCAGCGGCCCTGGCTGCGCCGGCTCCCGGGCGACGGCGCCGGGGCCCCGCGGCGTGGTCGGCTCCACCGGCACCGGCACCGGCACCGGCACCGGCACCGGCACCGGCACCGGCACCGGCACCGGCCGCCGGCGGTCCGGGCAGCCGCGCCAGCGCAGCCCGCAGACGCACCAGCGGCCCCACCGGGCCCAGTCGCGGCGGTGGCGCGGCCCCAGCGGCACCGGTTTCGGAAGCTTGCCCATCTCGACCTCCCTCGTCGTGGCTGTTCACACTCTGCTGCCCGGCCGACTACCGTCGGAAGGTGCCGGCCGGTCACGGCCCGGCGGTGGTGCTCCGGCGGTCCGGTGTGGCGGAGGTGTGATGGGCGACGACGTGTCCACGCTGGAGTTCCTCGGCGGCGAGCTGCGCCGGGCCCGGCGGGGCCGGGGGCTCAGCCAGGAGGAACTGGCCCGCCGGATCAACTACTCGCCGTCGCTGATCGGGATGGTGGAGATCGGCCACCGCACCCCCTCGCAGGACTTCGTCGGGCGGATCGACACGGCGCTGCAGTCCGACGGCTTCTTCGAACGGCTGCTGACCCTGGTCCGGGCCGACGCGGCCCCGCCGTGGCTGCGGGAGTGGATCCAGGTGGAGGCGGAGGCGACGCTGATCCGCTGGTTCGAGCCGTCGCTGATCCCGGGTCTGGTGCAGACCGAGGCGTACGCCCGCGCGGTGCTCACCGGGGGCGGGATGCTGCGCGAGACGGAGATCGAGCAGCGGCTCGGCTCGCGGATGGCCCGGCAGGCGGTGCTGTCCCGGGAGGCGCCGCCGGAGGTCGTCCTCGTGGTCGACGAGGTGGCGCTGCGGCGGTGCGTCGGCGGTCCGGCGGTGATGGCGGAGCAGTTCGACCACCTGCTCCGCGTCACCGATCTGCCGCACGTCGATATTCACGTGGTGCCGGTCGCCACCGGGATGCATCCTGGGTTGGCCGGAGCGTTCATTCTCGCCCGCACACCGGAGGGCGGCGAAGTGGCGCACCTCGATACCCCGCTGCGCGCGCACGTCACCGACCGGTCCGAAGACGTTGATAGCCTTCAACGCAGGTGGGAGAACCTGCGGGGCGAGGCTCTACCCCGGAAGGCGTCCCAGGACCTGATGCGGGAGGTGGCGCGATCATGGACCTGACCGGGGCGCGTTGGCGGAAGTCCAGCCGTAGCGACAACGGTGGTTCCACCTGTGTCGAGGTGGCGACGAACCTGACCGGCGTGGTGGGCGTACGCGACAGCAAGGATCGTGCGGGAGCGGTGCTGGCCTTCGGCCCGGCGGCCTGGACCGGCTTCGTCGCCGCGGCCCGCTCCGGCGCGCTCCGTTCCGACCCGGCCCCCTGACCCCGCACCCCCCCCCCCCCCCCCCCCCCCCCCCCCCCCCCCCCCCCCCCCGTGAACATCATACTGTGGGGGGCTGCGTTTTCCCTCCACCCCCCCCCCCCCCC
>NZ_RBAK01000018.1 GCF_003626595.1 Micromonospora endolithica
CTGGCAGAACGCACGCCGTTCTCCCGCCCTCACAGTTCTGACCTTCGACAAGCCAGAACCTAGGCAGGACAACGGCGTGCGCCATCACTGACGCGCCCAACCACCCACAGACACGTCACAAGACCCAAAAAAGTTGCCTGTCTTGGATCCCGCGACGTCCCATGCGGCGGCTGTCCGCCGGCTGCTCGGGGCCGGCGCCGCTGTCGTCGCGGTTGCCTGCGCGGTGGCCACGGCTTCGTAGCGGTCCCGGTGAATTTCCAACCCATGCGTACCGCCATCGGACGGATCGCGGCGGCGTTCATCGTCACGGCCGTGCTCGCTGCGTGCAATCGTGAGTCGGCGGCAGCAAGCCCAGACATCTGGTCGCGTGACGGGCGGGAAGTCAGTGCTGACGAGGTCACGTCCTACGCCGGCCATCCGCACTGCAACTGGGAGCAGGCGCAGTTTCTGCACGTGTCTTGGCCGCCCGGCACCGACGCGAGTGACCGATCGGAGACGCGGCAGTACGTCCGCGATCCCGAGGGCGTACTCGGTGATGAAGCGCTGCGCCGGGCGTACCAACCAGACGCGACCCTTCCGCGGGACGCCCAGGCCACCGGCTACACGAGCGGGAGCACGACATTGTGGCTGGCCCCGAGCGACCGAGACACCCGTGCCTACCTCGTGACCACCGATCCTCGCCGGGTCGAGGCGTGGCCGCGCGTCGAGCCGCCGGTCGGCTGTGACTGAGGCGTACGGGGAATCGGCGCGCATCCCGCATCCGTGCTCGGCACGGACGGGCCGGCGATACCCTCGCTTGACCAGTTCGTGTCCGGCTCGGGGTCGGGCCGGCGGCCGGTGCAGTCCCGCCAGGTGAGACCACGGGCCATCCTGGCCCGTCCGCCTCAGGTGCCTCTCATTCACCTAGGACCTGTGACTCGGCGCGTTCCCGCTGTGGGAGCGTTCCCACAGTGGAGGAACTCATCGACTCGCATGGATGAGTATGCGCATTCTGGTGGCCTCATCCCCTCGATCGGAGGTATCGGAATGCACCGGATCGGCGGTCCCGCGCTGTCCCTCTTCCGTACGGTCATCGGCCTGTTGTTCCTCTGTCACGGCCTGGCGTCGCTGTTCGGCGTCCTCGGCGGCAACCGGGGCAGCGGCGAGGCGGTCCCGCTCGGCCAGTGGCCGGGCTGGTGGGCCGCGCTGATCCAGGCGGTCTGCGGCGCCCTGGTGCTGGTCGGCCTGCTGACCCGCCCGGCCGCGCTGGTCGCGTCCGGCTCGATGGCGTACGCGTACTTCGTCGTCCACCAGCCGGACGCGCTGCTGCCGCTGCGCAACGGCGGCGAGCTGGCCGCCCTGTTCTGCTGGTCGTTCCTGCTGGTCGCGGCGCTCGGCCCGGGGCCCTGGGCGCTGGACACCCTGCTGCGCGCCCGGCGGCCCGCCCCGGCGCCCACCGCCGAACCCGCGTCGGTGCCCGCCTGACCGGCGCGGCACCGGCGTCAGCTCACGGCAGCGGTGCCGACCGGGTCGGCTCCGGCCGTCCCGGCCGGCCCGGCAGTCCGGTGGTCGGCGTGGGGGCCGGGCCGGTGCGCTTCTTCCACGCGCTGACCCCGATCCGGCCGGTGTTGCCCAGGTCGATCGGCCCGTCCGGGTCGACGGCCCGGGCCGGCTGCCCGGCCACCGGCGCGACCTCCAGGCCCTCGGCGGTGGTGGCGACCACTGTCGGGTCGGTGACCAGGTTGCGCCAGATGAGGGCGGCCCCGGCCCGCTCGCCGGGACGCAACGTCAGCGACCGGGGCGGGTCGTCGAAGCCGCCGGTGATGCCGGTCGCGCCCTCGACCACCCGTACCGTGATCGCGCCGCCGTCGGCGTCGAACAGGCGCAGTGCGGGGTAACCGCGCAGCCGGTAGCTGACGCTGCCGCAGTTGACCAGTTCCAGGCCCATCGCCCGCAGGCCCATCGCGGCGTCGCTGCCGGTCGCCCGGATCCGTACCCCATCCGCCGGGCAGGGGGTTTCCGGCCCGGCGGTGGCCGGGGCGGTCCTTCCCGGCGCCGGCTCCGCCGGGCCCGACACCGGCCCGGAACCGGTCGCGCGTGCGGGCCCGGACCCCGGCGGCGACGCCGGCCCGCACCCGCCGAGCAGCAGCGCTGCGGTGACCGGCAGGCCGAACAGGGCGGCCCGGCGGCGCGGTGCGGCGGATCGAGGAAACATGATCCGATCCTCGCACCCGGGGTTCAGTAGGTGGGAACCCCGCTGGGCGGTTCGGCGGGCATTGCATAGACTCCGTGGCACAACTGCATACCTCATCCAGAGGGGCTGAGGGATACGGCCCGACGACGCCCCGGCAACCACCCCGCGCGCTCATCGCTGAGCGACCGGCGGGGCAGGTGCCAATTCCGTCCCCGCCGCAGAGTGCGATGCGGGGAAAGATGAGAGGACTCTCGACATGACGTCGACGCTCGCCCCCTCCGGCATCGACACCGCCGCCAGCCCCGCCCGTGCCCTGGTCTGCCGCGCCTGTTCGGCGCGCTACCCGCTGGCCGCGCAGCACGCCTGTTACGAGTGTTTCGGCCCGCTTGAGGTCGACTACGACACCGCCGCGCTGGCCGCGGTCACCCGCGAGCAGATCGAGGCCGGGCCGCAGAACATCTGGCGGTACGCGGCCCTGCTGCCCGCCGGCCAGGACCCGGCCACCCGGGTCACCCTCGATCCGGGGCTGACCCCACTGGTCGCCGCCCCGCACCTCGCCGCCGAGCTGGGCATCACCGCGCCGCTGTGGGTCAAGGACGACAGCGCCAACCCGACCCACTCCTTCAAGGACCGGGTGGTGTCGGTGGCGCTGACCGCCGCGAAGGCGCTCGGCTTCACCCGCTTCGCCTGTGCCTCCACCGGCAACCTGGCCAACTCGGTGGCCGCCCACGCGGCCCGCGCCGGTACGCCGTCGGTGGTCTTCATCCCCAGCGACCTGGAGCAGGGCAAGGTCGTCACCACCGCGGTGTACGGCGGCGAACTGGTCGCCATCGACGGCTCGTACGACGACGTGAACCGGCTCTGTGGCGAACTGGTGGAGACCGACGAGTTCGAGGACACCGCGTTCGTCAACGTGAACGTCCGCCCGTACTACGCCGAGGGCTCCAAGACCCTCGGCTACGAGGTGGCCGAGCAGCTCGGCTG
This sequence comes from Micromonospora endolithica, assembly GCF_003626595.1. Classification (GTDB taxonomy): domain Bacteria; phylum Actinomycetota; class Actinomycetes; order Mycobacteriales; family Micromonosporaceae; genus Micromonospora; species Micromonospora endolithica. The sequence continues at coordinate 3,158 of NZ_RBAK01000018.1, forward strand.
GCGCATCCCCGCCCAGGTGGTCGTCCCGATGGCCTCCGGTGAGCTGCTCACCAAGATCGACAAGGCGTTCGCGGAGCTGGTCGAGATCGGCCTGGTCGAGGCGCCGGCCGGTGGCTGGAAGGTGTTCGGCGCGCAGTCCGCCGGCTGTAACCCGATCGCCACCGCGCTGCACGCCGACACCGACACGATCACCCCGGTGAAGCCCACCGGCATCGCCAAGTCGCTCAACATCGGCGACCCGGCCGCCGGCCTGTACGCCCTGGAGGCGGTGCGGCGCACCGGCGGCTGGATGGAGTACGTCGACGACGACGAGATCCGCGAGGGCATCCGGCTGCTGGCCCGGACCACCGGCGTGTTCGCCGAGACCGCCGGTGGGGTGACCGTCGCGGTGCTCCGCAAGCTCGTCGAGTCCGGCCGGCTCGACCCGGAAGCCGAGACCGTCGTCTTCAACACCGGTGAGGGCCTGAAGACCATCGACGCCGTCGCCGCCCAGGTCGGCCCGACCCACCGCATCAAGCCGTCCCTGCGCGCCGCCCGCGACGCCGGCCTCCTCGGCTGAGAGTCGCCCGAGGTGTGATCGTCTGCTGCTCAGCGGTCCGACGCGCCGTGCCGTCGACGGCCCCCGTGCAGGCGATCATGGCTGGGGGACCGGATCGAGGCACGTGGTAGCCGGCTTTTTCGGGGTTTGGGGGAAACGCGCTGCACAGGACTTGACGGCAGGAACCGGGCAGCGCAAGATGCTCCGTGCGGGAGGGCGTTTCGCCGAAGACTTTGCGAAGTTTTACGACCCGACGCCGGAGGCGTCGTGCGATCGTCCCTCCCGACCAACGTGACGAGGGCCAGCGGTTAATTCGCTGGCCCTCGACGTTTCTCCCGGGCATCCTCGCGACATGAGCATCGTCGTCACGCCGTTCGACGTGTCCGACCCGGCCGCGATCGACGAGGCGCACCGCATCGCCACCGCCGCCACCGCAGCCGACGTGCCGGACTTCCCGTTGGAGGACCGCGCGGAGTTCGGCGCCACGCTGGCCCACCCGACACCCGGCAACGGGTGGTGGCACGCCCTCGCCCGGGTCGACGGGATCGCCGTCGGGCGGGTCCAGGTGCGGCTGCCGCAGTTGGACAACACCGACCTCGCCAGTGTCACCATCGAGGTCCACCCGGAGCACCGGCGTCGCGGTGCCGGTCGGGCGCTGTTCGCGTCCGCCCGGGAGGTGGCCGGGGAGCACGGCCGCAAGCGGCTGTTCTGGAACGCGGTGGCGGCGCTGCCCGGCGGGCCGCCGCGACCGGAGGCCGGCGCGGCCTTCTCGGCGGCGACCGGCGCGAAGCCGGCACTGGCCGAGGTCCGCCGCCGGCTGGACACCACCGGCGTCGACCAGGCCGCGCTGGACGCGCTGCTGGCCGAGGCGCGGTCCCGGGCGGACGGCTACCGGGTGGTGGGGTGGCACGGCCGGGTCCCGGACGAGTACGTCGCCGACGTCGCCCGGCTGGAGGGCCGGATCCTCACCGACGCGCCGATGGGTGACCTGGACATGGAGCCGGAGAAGGTCGACGACGAGCGGATCCGGGGGATCGAGGCCGCGCTGACGGCGCGGGGCCGGCGCGTCTACCACCACGGCGCGGTGGACCCGGCGACCGGTGCCCTGGTCGCCTGGACGATGCTCGACGTCGGCGGATCGGCGCCGTGGCACGCCTGGCAGGCCACCACCATCGTGGATCCGGACCACCGGGGACACCGGCTCGGCCTGATCGTCAAGATCGAGAATCTGCGGTACGCGTTGGCCCGCGAGCCGCGGCTCACCGCGATCGACACCTGGAACGCCGCCGTCAACGACTACATGATCAACATCAACGAGCGGATGGGTTTCCGCGCCGTCGACGCGTGGACGGACTGGCAGCTGGACCTCTGAGCCGGGCCGCCGCGCGGGCGGCCCACGGGCGCAGCACCGGCTCCCGGTAACCGCCGGCGGCCAGCCCGGCCCGCCGCTCGAAGGTGTTCGCCCGGCCGTAGCTGCCGGTCAGGCCGTACGACCAGAGGCAGGCCAGCCAGTACGCGGGCCAGAACAGCGGCCCGAGCAGCGCGTACTGGCGGGTGTGCCGCAGTTCGTGATCCAGCAGGTCGGCCCGGTCGGGGTGCAGCAGCCACTCCGGCGGCCGGCGGGTCAACACCACCGAACCGACCGTGAAGCAGTCCTGGCGGGGCACCCGCCACCGGTAGCCGCCGGCCACGATCACCCCGTCCGGCGTACGCACCCGGCTGGTCCGGGCCAGCACCGCCAGCACCAGCCCGACCGGGGTGGTGCCGTTGAGCCAGGTCGCCCGCGCGCAGGCCCGCTGCCGCACCCCCTGAGCATGCGACCGATCCGCGGGCCGCGCCACCCGCGCCGGCGGCAACCGGGCAAAGTTGTGACACTGCCCTACTGATCTGGGGGCTTTCTGTTGCATGATGGCGGGCATGACGGAGACCCCGCACCCCCGCTACGACAGGCACGCCGACACCCTCCACCGCGCGCTGACCGCGATCAAGGAGCGGGGGTACTGGTCCGCCTACCCCGAGTCGCCCAGCCCCAGGGTGTACGGCGAGACCGCCGCCGCCGACGGCAAGGCCGCGTTCGAGGCGTACCTGGACGCCGACTTCCCCCTCGACCAGCCCGGTGCCGGCGACCGGATCGCCACCGAGACGAGCCCGTTCGGCGTGCCGCTGGACGTGCGCTACCCGCACGCGGGCGCCGACGAGCTGGTCGCCGCCGCGACGGCCGCCCTGCCGGCCTGGCGCGACGCCGGTCCGCAGACCCGCGCCGAGGTCTGCCTGGAGATCCTCGACCGGCTGCACAAGCACATCTTCGAACTGGCCAACGCGGTGCAGTTCACCAGCGGCCAGGCGTTCGTGATGGCGTTCCAGGCGGGCGGCGCGCACGCGCTGGACCGCGCGCTGGAGGCGGTCGCCTACGCGTACGCGGAGATGACCCGGCACCCGCGGACGGCCGGCTGGGAGAAGGCCGCCGGCAAGGGCGACCCGCTGCGGATGACCAAGACGTTCCACGTGGTGCCCCGGGGTGTCGCCCTGGTGATCGGCTGCAACACCTTCCCGACCTGGAACTCGTACCCGGGGCTCTTCGCCTCGCTGGTCACCGGCAACCCGGTGGTGGTCAAGCCGCACCCGCGCGCGGTGCTGCCGCTGGCGATCACCGTGCGGTACGCCCGGGAGGTCCTGGCCGAGGCCGGCTTCGACCCGAACCTGGTGCTGCTCGCCCCCGAGGCCCCCGGCGAGAAGCTCGCCTCGACCCTGGCCCTGCACCCGGCGGTGCGGATCGTCGACTTCACCGGCTCCACCGAGTACGGCGACTGGCTGGAGGCGAACGCCCGACAGGCCGCCGTCTACACCGAGAAGGCCGGCCTGAACACCGTCGTGGTGGACTCCACCGACGACTTCGCCGGCCTGTGCCGCAACCTCGGTTTCACGCTGACCCTGTACAGCGGCCAGATGTGCACCACCTCGCAGAACATCCTGATCCCCGCCGACGGCATCGCCACCGACCAGGGGCACAAGAGCTTCGACGAGGTGGCCGGCGGCATCGCGGCGGCGATCGGGAAGCTCACCGCCGACCCGGCGCGCGGCGTGGAGCTGACCGGTGCGATCGTCAACGACGGCGTGCTGGAGCGCCTCGACGAGATCACCAAGATCGGCGAGCCGGTGCTGGAGTCCCGTACGGTCGAGCACCCGGCCTTCCCCGGCGCGGTGGTGCGTACGCCGACCCTGGTCAAGCTCGCCGCCGACGACACCGCGACCTACGCGCGGGAGTGGTTCGGGCCGATCTCCTTCGCCATCGCGACCGACTCCACCGCGCACAGCCTGGAGATCCTCCGCGCGACGGTCGGCGAGAAGGGCGCGCTGACCGCGGCCGTCTACTCCACCGACGAGGCGGTCCTGGACGCGGCCGAGGCCGCGGCGATCGAGGTGGGTGTGCACCTGTCCTGCAACCTGACCGGCGGCGTGTTCGTGAACCAGTCGGCGGCCTTCTCCGACTTCCACGGCAGCGGCGCCAACCCGGCCGCGAACTCGGCCCTGACCGACGGTGCCTACGTGGCGAACCGCTTCCGGGTGGTCCAGAGCCGCCGCCCCGCCTGAGGCGTAAGGAAGGGCCCCTTCTCAACGCCTGGGGTAGAGGAGGGGCCCCTTCTTAACGTCGGCGGCGGTGATCAGGCCGGGCGGCGCATCTGGAGTTCGGTCAGCGCGGGGACCGTCGGGTGCGGGACGCGTACGCCGGTGTCGGTGAAGCCGAGCCGCTGGTACGCCCGGAAGGCCCGGTCGTTGCCGACCACGACCTCCAGCATCAGCTCCGGCCGACCGCCGGCACGGGACCAGTCGGCGACCGCCTCGATCAGGTCGCCGAGCAGGCCGGTGCCCCGCCAGGACGGGGTGACGTAGATGGCGTACACGACGGTCAGGCCCGGCTCGTCCGGCGGCACCGTGCCCCCGGCGTGCCCGACGAACCGGCCGCCGGGATCCGCCACGAACTGGGCGTCGCGGGTCCCGACCGAGGTGCGGGCGACCCGGGCCGCGTACTCGGCGTGCGGCCGCGCGGCGGCGTCCGCGATGGTCTCCAGGAAGGCCAGCGGCGCGTCCGCGAGCATCTCCAGCCGCAACGCCCGCATCCGGGCGGCGTCCTCCGGGCGGATCCGCCGCACCGGCGCCCGCCGCCCGCCGAGGTCCCGTCGGGACGGTGGTCGTGCCACGTCGGGCACCGGTCCGCTCGTCATGGGCGCATACCTATCACAACGACGGATGACGATGCCCGTCGCCGGAAACGTGCCCGATTTGTGGTCGTGCGAGACCGTCACTCCTCGTGTAGCGTGCGATTTCGGTCACTGATTCAGCGATCGCCACCGATCGCCGAGAGCGGTGGTCCCCCGGACGTCGGCAGGCCGGCTTCCGGGTCGTGGAATGCCGTGCAGAGTAAGGAAGTGCACCGTGGCGCAGGGCACCGTCAAGTGGTTCAACTCCGAAAAGGGCTACGGCTTCATCGCCGTCGACGGAGGGCAGGACGTCTTCGTCCACTTCTCCGCCATCGAGATGGACGGCTACAAGGCGTTGGACGACGGCCAGCGGGTGGAGTTCGAGATCAGCCAGGGCCAGAAGGGCCCCCAGGCCGAGCGGGTACGCCTCATCGCCTGACCGACCGTCGGTCGGCCCGCCCCGCGCTCCGGTCACCGGAACCGGTCGCGAGCCGGTGGGGTGGGGCTGCGGTCCGGGTGTGCGGTGTTGGAGGATCATGAGCCTTTCCAGCCGTCGCTGAGGAGGGTTCCTTGTCCGACCAGCAGCCTCCGTCCACCCCGTCGCCCCCCGCCGGGGAACCCGACCCCTGGGCGCGGCCGTCGGGTGACCCGACCGCGCCGCAGTCCGGTCCGCCCCACGGCTCGACCCCGCCCAGCACCCCACCGACGGATCCCTACGCCGCTCCGCCGTCCGGCCCGCCCGCCGCTCCGCCGTCCGGCCAGACCTCCGGTGCGCCGCAGGAACCGCCGGGGCAGTACGGCGCCCCGCCGCCGGGCCAGCCCGGTCCGCCGGCTCAGCCCGGCGCACCCGCCGGCCCGTACGGCCCGCCCACCGAGCCGTACGCCCAGTACGGCGGTGCGGTGCCGGGTCAGCCCTGGTACCCGGGTGCGCCGGCGACCTGGCCGGCTCCCGCGTACGGCGGGGGTTGGTACCCGCCCGGCCTGGACCCGCACGATTCGCTGGTGACCCCGCCCGGGGCCGGGGTGGGCGGCTGGTGGGCGCGCTGTGTCGGGGCGGTACGGCGGGGGTGGCCCGTGCTGCTGCCCATCCTGCTGCTCACCCAGGTGCTCCCCGGCCTGCTGGTGTCCCTGCTGTCGCTGGCGGTCGACCCGTCGGCGAGGTGGGAGTCCTCGATGGCGGAGAACCCGGACGCCCTCCCGGACAACTTCCTGCCCGACCTGGCCGTGCTGTTCGGCGTACTCCTCGGTGGTCTGGTGCTCTTCGGTCTGCTCCAGGCCATCGGCTGGGCGGCCGGCACCTGGGTGGTCGCCCGGCAGGCGGCCGGCGAGCCGGTGGGCGTCGGCGACGCGCTGCGCCACGGCGTACGCCGGGCGCTGGGCCTGTGGGGCTGGAGCCTGCTGGTGGGTCTTCTGATCACCGTCGGCGTCTGCTTCTGCATCCTGCCCGGCATCTACCTCGCGTTCGCGCTCAGCCTGGCCGGGCCGGTCTACCTCTTCGAACGGCACAACCCGATCGGCCGGTCGTTCCGGATGTTCCACGACCGGTTCGGCATGGTCCTGGGCCGGGTGGCGCTGGTGGCGGCGGCGGTCGTGTTGGTGTCCCTGGCGGCCGTACTGGTCGAGGCGGTGGCCGGACTGCCGTTCGGCGCCACTCCGCTGGACTCGCCCGGCACCACGGTGGGCATCGTGCTGGTCAGCCTGGTGGGTGCGGTGCTGACCCTGCCGGCGCAGCTCGCCCAGCTCGTCGGCCTGGTCGTCACGTACGCCGAGCAGCGGGCGTACGAGGGCCCGGTGAACGCCGCGCGACTGGCGGCGGAACTCGGCTGACCGGGGCGATCGTGCTTGCACTCGGCAGGGGAGAGTGCTAAACAAGTCATTGGCACTCGCATACCGTGAGTGCCAACGGTCGGGGCGGTAGGGCCACGGCCGCACCAGCGCCCAGTCGCGGGTGCGGCACGAGGCCGGTCGTCGCGGGCTGTCCGGCCCGATCGGGGAGACGTCGTCGTCGCCAGGTGGCGACGTCCCCAGGTGCGTACACCAGGCGGCCCATCCGGGACACACACTCGGGTGGCCCGTGAGTGTCCAGGAGGACAACGCCGTATGGCCAAGATGATCGCGTTCGACGAAGAGGCGCGCCGCGGCCTCGAGCGGGGCATGAACCAGCTCGCCGACGCCGTGAAGGTGACGCTCGGCCCCAAGGGCCGCAACGTCGTGCTCGAGAAGAAGTGGGGTGCCCCCACCATCACCAACGATGGTGTGAGCATCGCCAAGGAGATCGAGCTCGAGGACCCGTACGAGAAGATCGGCGCCGAGCTGGTCAAGGAGGTCGCCAAGAAGACCGACGACGTCGCCGGTGACGGCACGACGACGGCGACCGTCCTGGCCCAGGCCCTGGTCCGTGAGGGCCTGCGCAACGTGGCCGCCGGTGCCAACCCGATGGCCCTGAAGCGGGGCATCGAGGCTGCCGTGGCGAGCGTCTCGGAGGAGCTGCTGAAGCTCGCCAAGGACGTCGAGACCAAGGAGCAGATCGCCTCCACCGCCTCCATCTCCGCCGGTGACAACACCGTCGGCGAGATCATCGCCGAGGCGATGGACAAGGTCGGCAAGGAAGGCGTCATCACCGTCGAGGAGAGCAACACCTTCGGGCTGGAGCTGGAGCTCACCGAGGGCATGCGCTTCGACAAGGGCTACATCTCGGCCTACTTCATGACCGACCCGGAGCGTATGGAGGCCGTCTTCGACGACCCGTACATCCTGATCGTCAACAGCAAGATCTCGTCGGTGAAGGACCTGCTCCCGATCCTGGAGAAGGTCATGCAGGGCGGCAAGCCGCTGCTGATCATCGCCGAGGACCTGGAGGGCGAGGCCCTGGCCACCCTGGTGGTCAACAAGGTCCGGGGCACCTTCAAGTCGGTCGCCGTCAAGGCGCCGGGCTTCGGTGACCGCCGCAAGGCCATGCTGACCGACATCGCCATCCTCACCGGTGGCCAGGTCATCAGCGAGGAGGTCGGCCTCAAGCTGGACGCCGTCAGCGTCGACATGCTGGGCCGGGCCCGCAAGGTCGTGGTCACCAAGGACGAGACCACGATCGTCGACGGTGCCGGTGACGCCGAGCAGATCCAGGGCCGGGTCAACCAGATCCGGGCCGAGATCGACAAGTCGGACTCCGACTACGACCGCGAGAAGCTGCAGGAGCGCCTGGCCAAGCTGGCCGGCGGTGTTGCGGTGATCAAGGTCGGCGCGGCCACCGAGGTCGAGCTCAAGGAGCGTAAGCACCGCATCGAGGACGCCGTCCGCAACGCGAAGGCCGCCGTCGAGGAGGGCATCGTCCCGGGTGGTGGCGTCGCGCTGGTGCAGGCCGGCAAGACCGCCTTCGACAAGCTGGACCTCGCCGGTGACGAGGCGACCGGCGCGCAGATCGTCCGGATCGCGCTGGACGCCCCGCTGCGGCAGATCGCCGTCAACGCCGGCCTCGAAGGCGGCGTCGTGGTGGAGAAGGTTCGTAACCTCGACGCGGGCCACGGCCTCAACGCCGCCAACGGCGAGTACGTGGACCTGCTGGCCGCGGGCATCATCGACCCGGCCAAGGTGACCCGTTCGGCGCTGCAGAACGCGGCGTCGATCGCGGCGCTGTTCCTCACCACCGAGGCCGTCGTGGCGGACAAGCCGGAGAAGACCCCGGCCGCCCCGGCTGGTCCGGGTGGCGGGGACATGGACTTCTGAGTCCAGTTCCACTACGCCGAAAGGGGCGGGCCGCGTCAGCGGTCCGCCCCTTTCCGCGTACGTCGGCGGCGTCCGCCGGAGCCGTCACGTCGGCAGGGGCCGCTGGTTGCGTCGTTTCTGATCCCGGTCGTACGTCTGCCGGGCCTGGACCGGCTCGTCGACCGGCGTGACCGGCTCGTCGGCCGGCTCGTCGGCGCCGGACATCTCGGCCCGCTGCTCGGCGTCGCCGTAGTCGAGCCGGTCGAACGGCAACGGGCCGGGCAGTTCGTCGTCCGTGGTCATGGGTGCCTCCTCTACCGAAACGGTAGGGGGCATCGATGGCCCACGCGGGCGAATGACACTATCTGGGTCTATATCCTATTCGCCCGTTATTGATCTCGGAGCGCTCTCCGGTACAGGAAGAAGACCCGCTCGATCCGCGCACCCGCGCTGCCCGAGTAGAACGGCACCGGCCCCACCCAGCCGATCTGCGCCGCGTCGACCCCGGCCGCCCGCTGGTCGGCCAGGCAGCGGCGCAGCAGCACCCCGCCGATCCCGGACCCCGCCGCCGCCGGCGCGGTGCCCATCGGCCCGAACCAGCTCGGCCGGGACGACCCCCACGCCGCGAACCCGAGCAGCTCGCCGTCCCGTTCGGCCAGGTGGCACCCCGCCCGGTCGCGGCCGAGCGAACCGGCCAGCTCCGCGTCCCACGCCCCGCCGAAGGTGGACCGGGCGAACGCGGCCAGCGCCGGCAGGTCCGCCGGCACCGCGCGGCGCACGGACACCCCCTGACCGGCCAGGCGCGTCTCCGCGGCGTCCGTCGGGCGCAGGGCGGGCGATCCGGCGTACGACAGATCCGCCGTCATGTTCCACGCCGTACGGTCCTGGGTGTAACCCAGCGCCAGCGCGGCGCAGACCGCCGGGGTGTACCGCACGTCGATGCCCGGCCAGCCGTACCAGGGCGGGTTCCCGGCGAGCAGCACCTCGGTCGCGCCCAGCCCGGCGAGGGTCCGCTCGGCGTACGCCAGCAGCGCCCGTCCCGCCCCCCGGCGCCGGCGTCCCGGGTCCACCGCCACCAGGTCCACGTGCCCGAGGCCGGTCTCCCGCGCGGAGACCGAACAGATCAGCACCCCGACCAGGTCGGCTCCCGCGTACGCCCCGAGCGCCACCACCGGCCGGTCCGCCCCGGCCCGGGTCCAGAGCGTGTCGACCAGGACGTCCGCCTCGGCGGCGTCCTCCGGCAGGTCGAGCGCCCGCCGGCACAGCTCCACCACGTCCGGACCCTGTGCGGCGGACAGCTTCGTGACGATGATCTCCCCGTCCATGGTCGCCGACCCTAGAGCACGGAAGGTCAACTGTTAAGAAGGGGCCCTTTTACCTCACCAGGCGTTAAGAAGGGGCCCTTCCTTCGTTCTGGGCGGCGCGGACGGCGGCGTACGCGTCGACCAGGCCGGCGCCGGTGAGGTTGCGCCGGTCGCCGCAGATGTCGGTCGGCGTCTCCGTGGGTGTGGCGGTGTCGGCGAGGATGGCCCGGGTCCGGTCCAGGTCACCGACGAGCGCAGGATTGGCCGACCACATCAGTGCCACCACGCCGGCCACCTGCGGAGTCGCCATCGACGTGCCACTGAGCGCCGCGTACCCGCCGCCCGGCATCGCGGACACCACCTCCGCCCCGGGCGCGACCAGGTCGGGTTTGGCCGCCCCGCCGGGCGCCGGCCCCCGCGAGGAGAAGTCGGTGACCCGCCGCCGGTCGTCCACCGCACCGACGGTGAGCGCCGACGCGTACGGCGCGGGCGGGTCGTCGATCGACGCGCAGTAGGGGCCGGTGTTGCCGGCCGCCGCGACGACCAGGATCCCGGCGGCGTCCAGCGCGTCGACGGCCGGTCGGAGCACCCCGGGATCGCAGCCCTCGATCGCCGGGCAGCCCCACGAGTTGGTCAGGATCTCCGGCGCGCGGGCCGGGCGGCCGTCGGTGAACGGGTCCCCGCCGGGTGGGAACGGCGCGAGCATGAACTGGAGGCAGTCCAGGTAGTAGGCCGGGTTGCCCAGGTTGCGGTCCAGGTTGACGCAGCCCACCCAACCGGCGCCGGGTGCCACCCCGATGCCGTCGCGGCCGACCGCGCTGCCGATCGTGTGGGTACCGTGTCCGCCCTGGTCGGTGGGGGATCCGGTGCCGTCCCACGGGTCGTACCAGGAGTCGTCGCCGCCCCGGAATCCGCCGGCCAGCGCCGGGTGCCCGCCGTCCACGCCGGAGTCGGAACTGCCCACGGTGACGCCGGCACCGGTCACCCGAAGCTCCGACCAGACCCGGTCGGCACCGATCATCCGGATGTTCCACTCCGGCCCGGTCGGCGCGGGCGCGTCCCCCCGGGTCACGCCGGCCGGTGCGGGCAGCGGCCGGACCCGCTGGCTGACCAGCACCCGGGCCACCTCGGGACGGCGGGACAGCCAGGCCCGAACCGCTGGCCCGCCGTCCACCTCGACGGCGTTGACCAGGTAGTAAGGGGTGTGGTCGAGCCGCAGCCGGCGCAGGTCCCGGCGCAGGTCGGCCTGGGTCCGGTCGGCGGTGTCCACCAGTCGCCGGTACACCTCGGTCGCCCGCGCGTCGCGCCCGGCCCGCCCCGCCGTGGCGGGTACGCCGGCCAGGTCCGCCTGTTCCCGCAGCACCACCAGCAGTCGCTCGCCGTGCAGGCCCGGTTGGCCGAAGCCGACCGCGACCACCCCGACGGCGGCGGCCAGGACCGCGACGGTCACCCCGGCCACCCGCCGGCTCGGTGCGCCGGACCGGGGACGGGCGAGCAGTACGCCGTACACCACCGCGAGGCCGACCGCGACGACCAGCCCGGCGGCGGCCGCGACCGCCACCCAGAACGGCACGTCGCGGGTGTTCGCCAGGACGACCGTGATCTCCTCCGGGTCGGTGAACGCCAGCGGCCCGAGCACGCCCAGCCCGACCAGCCAGCGGGTCGCGGCCCGCCCGGCGGCCGCTTCCGGAGTCGCGGCGGAGGCCGCCGGGGCGTCGGTGCCGGCCGGCCGGCGGGTAGCCGCCGCCAGGGCTGCCAGCGCGAAGCCGGCCGGCGGCAGGGTCAGCAGGAGCGGCAACTGGGCGCCCGACTGGCCGACCCCGGCGCCGAGCAGCAGCAGTGCCACCCCGGCGACCAGGCCGCCGACCAGCACCAGTCGTGCCGGCCGGGGCGGCGAACCGACCGCGAACGCCGACCAGAACGCGTCGTCCAGCAGCGCGGCGGCCACCACGCCGACCGCCGCCGCGGCGACGAGGGCGAGAAGGGTTTCCAGGAATCCCCCGAGCGCCCCCACCCAGACCCAGGGCAGAAGGAGAAGCAGCCCACCGGCCACCCCGAGCGGCCCCACCGCGATCTTGCGCTTCGGGTCGCTCGGTTGCGCCATTCGCCCTTTTCGTCGGGGCAGAGAGTGCAAGATCACGGCGGCGGTAGCGGCGGCCACGGCGAGGGCGGCCAGGTAGGCCTCGTGGTGCACCGGGGGGATCACCCGCAGCAGCCCGAACAGGCCCGACGCGAGTGCCCCGGCCAGCCAGACCCGGCCGGTCGCCCGGACCGCCACCGAGCGCGGCCCCAGCGCCAGGGCCAGCGCGGGCGCACCGGCGAACAGCACCGTGACCAGCGCCAGCACCGGCCACAGCCAGACCGTCCGGTCCAGGCCGGACGCGAGCAGGATCTGGTCGGCCAGCGCGCCGCCGAGCTGGGCGACCACGGTGAACCCGACGATCCACAACCCGGTGAGCACGGCCGCGACGACCGCCCACGGGCCGGGCCGGGGCGGTGCCGGGGGAACGGGCGGGCCGGGGGGACGGGCGGGGCCGATCTCCATGACCTCGACAGTACGGCGCGGGCGGCAGATGCCACCGCACGGTCGCGCCAGCTACCGTGGACCCGTGCGTGACCCCAACGTCTCCCGGTCCGTCGCAGGTCAGCTCTCGCCCGAACGGCGGGCCGCCGACCTGCGCCGACTCCGGGCGGAACGCTTCGACGTCCTGATCATCGGCGGGGGTGTGACCGGGGCGGGTGCGGCCGTGGACGCCGCCTCCCGGGGGCTCAAGGTGGCCCTGGTGGAGGCGCGGGACTTCGCCGCCGGCACCTCCAGCCGGTCCAGCAAGCTCATCCACGGCGGCCTGCGCTACCTGGAGCAGTTGGAGTTCCACCTGGTGCACGAGGCGCTGACCGAGCGCGGCCTGCTGGCCACCCGGCTCGCCCCGCACCTGGTCCGGCCGGTGCCGATCCTGGTCCCGCTGCCCGCCGGTCAGGGCGTCCGGGACCTGCCCGCCCGGCTGTTCCGCCGCTCCTACTACGGGGCCGGCGTGGCCGCGTACGACGCCTTCGCGGGCGTCTTCGGCGGCGGTCGCGGCATGCCCCTGCACCGGCACCTCAGCCGGGAGGGCGCTCGCCGGATCTTCCCCAGCCTGCGTCCGGACACCCTGGCCGGCGCGATCCGCTACTACGACGGGCAGGTGGACGACGCCCGGCTGGTGGTCACCCTCGCCCGCACCGCGGCGAGCCTCGGCGCGACCGTGGTGACCAGCGCCCGCGCCGTCGGGCTGACCCGGCAGGCCCGCGAGGTCACCGGGGTCCGGGTGCGCGACCTGGAGGCGCCCGCCGGCGCCGAGGCCGAGTTCGAGGTACGCGCGCGGGTGGTCATCGGCGCCACCGGCGTGTGGAGCGACGACATGTCGCGGATGCTCAACGACGTCGGGCTGCGTCCCGGCATCCGGGTGCGGGCCTCCAAGGGGGTGCACCTGGTGGTGCCCCGCTCGGCGATCACCGGCGAGGCCGGGCTGATCCTGCGTACGCCGACCAGCGTGCTCTTCGTCATCCCGTGGGGCGGGCACTGGATCATCGGCACCACGGACACCGACTGGCGACTGGACCGGTCCCACCCGGCGGCGTCCGCCCGCGACATCGAATACCTGCTCGACCAGGTCAACACCGTCCTGGACCGACCGCTGACCACCGCCGACATCGAGGGGGTCTACGCCGGGCTTCGGCCGCTGCTGGCCGGTGAGGCGGACTCCACCTCCAAGCTGTCCCGGGAACACGCGGTCTTCGAGCCGATGCTCGGGCTGCTCCTGGTGGCCGGCGGCAAGTACACGACGTACCGGGTGATGGCCTCGGACGTGGTCGACCGGGCCGCCCACCGGCTCGGCGCGGTCCGCCCGTCGCGCACCGCCGACCTGCCGCTGCTCGGCGCCGACGGATACGCGCCGATCTGGCGGGACCGGGCAGACCTGGCCCGCCGGCACGGGGTGCCGGTCGGGGTGGTGGAGCACCTGCTGGAGCGCTACGGCACGCTCACCCGGGACCTGCTCGCGCTGGTCGACGCCGATCCGCTGCTCGCCTCCCCGCTGGCCGGCGCACCGGAGTACCTGGCCGCCGAGGTGACGTACGCGACCCGCGCCGAGGGGGCGCTGCACCTGGAGGACGTGCTGACCCGGCGTACCCGGATCTCGTTCGAGACCACCCACCGGGGCCTGGAGTCCGCCGAGCACACCGCCGAGTTGATGGGCGCGGTGCTCGGGTGGGACGCGGCGACGCGGGCGCGGGAGGTGGAGCACTACCGGGCCCGGGTGCTGGCCGAGCGGCAGTCCCAGCTGATGCCCGACGACGCGACGGCGGACGCGGCCCGGTTGGGCGCGCCGGACGTACGGGGCTTCGCCGCCGACCGGGGTGACGAGGACGACCCGGCTGAACTCCCGTCGTCGTCGCGCTGACCGATCTTCCGTCCACTGTCGATGCCGATCCGGTCGGCCGGTTCCGGGCGCTACCTACGGTGGGGTAGGTTGCGGCCCGTGGTTCCCGCTTCCTGGTCCCGTCCGGTCCGCCTTTCCGTCGCCGTGCTGACGGCCCTGGTGCTCGCCGCGTGCTCCGGCGCCGACGCGGGAAAGGAGGCCGCGCCGGGCGGTTCGACACCGGGCCGGACCGGTCTGCCCGGCGCGGCGACCGTCGAGCAGGGTCGGGTCAGCCTGCTGCAGAAGGTCGGTCAGGACGGTCCGTTGCGCCGCCTTGAGGTGAGCGTGGACGGCCGGTGGGAGTGCGCCGACTGCGCGGGCGACGGGGTCACCTCGGCCGGTTCGTTGGCCAGCGAGCAGGTGACCCGGTTGCAGGCGTTGCTCGCCGACCCGGGGCTGGCGAAGGAGACCGACGAGGCCCGGCAGTACCGGGTGAGCTGCATCGGTGCCCTGACCTCCACCCTGCTCACCGCCGCCGGCCTGATCACCTCGCAGGACTGCCCGGGCGAGGAGCGCCCGCCGATCGCGTACGAGATCCTGCTGCTGCTCACCCAGGCGACGCCGGCCGAGCCCACCGCCTGAGCGGGCCCCGGCTCAGAGCACCTTCCCCGGGTTGAGCAGGCCGTCCGGGTCGAGTGCCGCCTTGACGGCCTGATGCACGCGGACGCCGACCGGGCCGATCTCCCGCGCCAGCCAGTCCCGCTTGAGCAGGCCGACACCGTGTTCACCGGTGCAGGTACCGCCCAGGTCCAGGCCCAGTTTCATGATCTCGTCGAACGCACGCCGGCCGCGCTCCAGGCTCGCCGGGTCGGTCCGGTCCACCACGATGTTCGGGTGCATGTTGCCGTCCCCGGCGTGCCCGACGACGCCGATCGGCACCGCGCACTCGGCCGCGATGCGGGCCACCCCGTCGAGGAGGGCGGCCAGCGAGCCCCGGGGGACCGCCACGTCGTCGATGATCAGCCCGCCGCTGCCGGTCGGGTACGTGTCGTGGGCGTACTTCTCCATCGCCGGGTGGGCGAGCCGCCGGGCCTGCAACAGCGCCGCGGCCTCGACCGCGTCGGTGGCCGTGTAGACCTCGTCGGCACCGGCCTCCTCGCACACCCGGGCCAGCCCGGCCAGGTCGTCCGCCGCCCGGCTGCCGGTGTCGACCGAGGCCAGCAGCAACGCCTGCGCATCGGTGCGCAGACCCATCGGCCGGTACGCCTCGATCGCCCGCAGGTGCGTCTGGTCGAGCAGTTCCAGCAGGCTGGGGGAGAGGCCCTGGGCGGCGATCCCGGCGACCGCGACGCCCGCGGCGGCGGTGGACGGGAAGACCGCCACCATGGTCAGCGACTCCTGCGGAGCCGGCCGCAGCGCCACGGTCACCTCGGTGATCACGCCGAGGGTCCCCTCCGCGCCGACGAACAGGCGGGTCAGGTCGTAGCCGGCGACCCCCTTGGCGGTGCGTCGCCCGGTGCGCAGCACCTCACCGGTGGCGAGCACCACCTCCAGGCCGAGCACGTACTCGGTGGTGACCCCGTACTTCACGCAGCACATGCCGCCCGCGTTGGTGGACACGTTGCCGCCGATCGTGGACGACTCCCACGAGCCGGGGTCCGGCGGGTACCACAGGCCCTGCTTCGCCACGGCGGCGGCGAGCGTCGCGTTGACCACCCCCGGCTGCACCACCGCGATCCGGCTGACCGGGTCGATCTCCAGGATCGTGTCCATCGCGACCGTGCTGAGCACCACCGCGCCGTCGACCGCGTTCGCCGCGCCGGCCAGTCCGGTCCGCGCGCCCTGCGGCACCACCGGTACGCCGTGCCGTGCCGCCGCCCGCACCACCGCCGCGACCTGCCCGGTGTCCCGGGGGCGGGTGACCACCAGCGGCGTTCCGGAGGCGCAGAGGTCGGCCTCGTCGCGTTCGTGCATCCGCAGCAGGTCCGGGTCGGTCAGCACGGCGTCGTCGCCGAGCGCGGCGCGCAGGTCGTCGAGCAGGGTGGTGACAGCCATGCCGGGAAGGCTACGGTCGTCACCGCGTGATCATCAACCGAGCGCCAGGCGGGCTAGATTGGCCGACATGCTCTATGTCGACCGGCCGGCCTGGCCCTGGCGGGGGCGGCTGTGGTCGCACCTGATCAGCGACGTCTCCCACGCCGAGCTGCACGCCTTCGCCGAGGCGCTGGGGGTGTCCCGCCGGGCCTTCGACCGGGATCACTACGACATTCCCGCCGAGCACTTCGCCGCGGCGGTCCAGCTCGGCGCGCAGGTCGTGTCGAGTCGCGACCTGGTGGCTCACCTGCACCGCGCCGGGCTACGCCGCCCCAAACACCTCACCCGCCCTCCCCGCTGAGTCTCCCGCCGGCCGGCAGGAGACCGGAAGGATCAGGTCAGGGTGGCCAGCTCACGGCTGAGGTTGGCGCGAGCGGCGGTTTCCCAGGTCCGGGACGGCTGTGGGAGGCGGTAGAGGGCGGGGAGGGCGAGGAGCCTCCGGAGCACGTCGGCGCGGCCGGCGCGGAAGGCCGCCTCCGGTACGTGGGCGTACTCGCGGCGGATCGCGGCGGCGTAACGGTCGTACGCCGGTGGAGGCGCGGCCAGCACGGCGAGGTCGGCGTCGCAGAGCAGCGCGCCGTCGACGTCGGTCTCCTCGACGGCGTGCCCGGCGGTGAGCAGCACCAGCCGGCGCACCTCGGCCACGACGTCGGTCGGCAGGCCGCAGCGGGTCAGCAGCGTGCCGGCCAGGTCGGCGCTGTCCCGCTCGTTGGCGTCGCCGGGGGCACGCGGGTCGTAGACCGCGTCGTGGCACCAGGCCGCGAGCCGGACCAGGTCCGCGCGGCGGGCCAGCGGCGCGTACGCGTCGACGACGTCCAGCACGGCGGTCAGGTGCCCGGTGGTGTGGTACCGCCGGTGCGGCTCGCCCCAGCGGGCGAGCAACTCGGCACCGGCCGCGACGACCTCGGCCGGTTCGGTCGCCCCGGCGCCCCGGGCCGCGGTCCGCCAGCGCTCGGTCAGGTCCGCCACGTCGCCGAGTCTGCCGCACGAGCGGCGGCGGGACTACCCGCGCCCGGCACGGGTAGTCCCGCCCATGGCCGTGGCTCGGGACCGACGACCCGCACTGCTCCGACGGGTCATGAAGCGCGGCGGCCCGATGGACATCGACAGCGCCCGGATCAGCAGGTCGGTGGAGCAGCTCCGGCACCAGGGCCGGGCGACCCTGCACGACCGGCTGCACCGGGTGCGGCTCTCGATGGGGCTCGCGGTGCAGGCCGGCCTCGCCGCCGGCCTGGCCTGGCTGGCCGCGCACGAACTTCTCGGCAACCCGCAACCGGTGTTCGCGCCGATCTCGGCTGTCGGCACGCTCGCCGTCTCGGTCGGCCAGCGGACCCGGCGCACCGTCGAGCTGATCGTCGGCGTCGCGATCGGCGTGGCGCTGGGCGACTTCCTGATCTTCCTGCTCGGCACCGGTCCGTGGCAGCTCGGCCTGGTGGTGTTCACGGCGATCATCCTGACCGTCTTCGCCGGCGCCAGCGTGGCCATCGTCATCCAGGCCGCGGCGACCGCGGTGCTGATCGTCACGCTCAGCCCGTCCACGGAGAACCTGGAGATACCCCGGTTCATCGACGCGTTCGTCGGTGGCGGCATCGCCCTGCTGGTCACCGCGGTGCTGCTGCCGCTGAACCCGCTTCGCGTGCTCAACCGCGCCGCGCGCCCGGCGCTGGACCTGCTCGCCGCCCAGCTCGACGTCACCGCCGACGGTCTGCGCGAGCGGGACCGGGCCAGGGTGCAGGAGGCACTGGACCGGCTGCGCGACAACAAGGACGAGCTGAACACCTTCACCGAGGCGATCGAGGGGGCGAAGGAGACCGCGATGCTGTCCCCGGCCCGGTGGCACCGACGCGACGAACTCACCCACTACGCCGAGGCGGCCGAGCCGATCGACCGGGCGATGCGCAACAGCGGCACGCTGATCCGCCGGTCGGTGACGCTGATCGAGGACGAGGAGCCGATCCCGGAGCCGATGCCCGACGCCATCGCCCACCTCGCCGAGTCGGTACGCCTGATCAAGCACGAGTTCGCCGTCGGCGAGGAGCCGGAGAAGGCGCGGGAACGGTCACTGCGCGCGGTCAGCGAGGCCGGCCGGGCGTACGCCGAGGGGGTGGGCTTCTCCGGCAGCGTGGTGATCGCCCAGGTGCGTACCACGGCAAGCGACCTGCTGGTCGCCTCCGGGATCGAGCAGGAGGAGGCGAACCGGTTGATCCGGCAGTCCTTCGGGGAGCGGGACCAGACCTCCGGGCAGGCCGAGCCGGAGACCGCCCCGAAACCCCCCACCGCCCCGCCCGTCGGCTGAGTAGCCCGCTGGCTCCGATGCGGCGGGCCGGGGCGGCCGGGCATGACTACGCTGACCGCATGGCCGACACCCCGCCCGGCGCGCCGCAGCCGCCGTCGCCGACCACCTCCGCTGCCCCGCCACCGGTCGGACCGGCCGCGCGGATGCCGGGCCGGCGGCTGGGCTGGCGGCGCTTTCTGGTGCTGGCCGGGGTGGTGCTGCTGATCGCGGCCTGTGCCGTGTTCATGGTCTTCCAACTGGGCGAGAGCCTGGGCGCCGAGGCGTTGCTGATCGGCCTGGTCGCGGCGATCCTCCCGGTTCCGGTACTGGTGGCCTGCTTCCTCTGGCTCGACCGGTACGAACCGGAGCCGCTCAAGTACCTGATCTTCTGCTTCGCCTGGGGCGCGTTCGTCTCCACCGCCGCGTCGTTGACCGTCAACAACAACGCCGCCAAGCTGTTCGAGGGCTGGGGGCTGCCCGCCGCGCTGACCGCGGTGCTGGTCGCACCGTTCATCGAGGAGCTGACCAAGGCGCTCGGGCCGATCCTGCTGCTGATCTTCCGGCGCCGGGAGATCTCCGGCATCACCGACGCGCTGGTCTACTGCGGCCTCTCGGCGATCGGCTTCGCCATGGTGGAGAACATCCTCTACCTGGGCGGCTACGGCTACGCCACCGGCGTCGAGCGGTACGGCCCGGCGACCGGGACCCAACAGGTGATCGCGATCTTCATCGTGCGGATCCTGCTCTTCGGGTTCGCCCACCCGCTCTTCACCTCGATGACCGGCGTCGGGCTGGGCATCGCCGCGCGTACCGCCGACCGCCGGGTGCGGGTGCTCGCCCCGGTGGCCGGCCTGCTGCTGGCGATGATGCTGCACGGCACGTGGAACCTGCTGCCGACGCTGACCCAGGCCACCGGCGAGACGTTGATCCTGCTGTACGGCTTCATCGGCGTGATGGTGCCGATCTTCTTCGGGATGGTGGGGCTGGCCGTCTGGCTGCGCGCGTGGGAGGGCCGGCTCACCGAGCGGATCCTGCCCGACTACGTACGGGCCGGTTGGCTCACCCCGCCCGAGGTGGCCGCGCTGAGCAGCCTCGGCCGACGGCACGCGGCGCGGGCGTGGGCGAAGCGGGTCGGCGGCGACGCCGGGCTGAAGGCGATGCGGGGATACCAGTTCGCGGCGACCCGGCTGGCGCTGCTGCGTGACGGGATGCGGCGCGGCCTGGACAACCGGCCCGCCGACCGGGAGCGGGCCGCCACCGAGGAGCGCGAGCTGCTCGAGGCGATCAGCGGCTACCGGGCCTACTTCGTCGGCCGGGACCCGCAGGCCCCGACCGGAACGTGGGACGGGCAGCGCTACCACCTGCGCTTCCCGGACGGCTCGCAGCGCAGCGTCGAGGCACCGGACGAGCCGGTGGTGCCGATCCCGGTGGTGCTCGCCCCGCCGCCCCCACCGGCCTTCCCGGCCGGCTACGGCCCCCCCGGCTGGTACGGCCCCCCTCCGTCCGCGCCCTGGCCGCCCGGCCGCTCCTGACCCGCACCGGCCGAGCGCGGTCCCGCACCCCGGCCGGTACTCAGGTCATCAGGCTGGTGAGAAAGTCGCCGAGCCCCTGTGCCATCGCCATCAGGGCCGCCCCGATCGCCTTGAACATCTCGGCGGCACCCTCCGGCCGGAAGGCCATGAAGTAGATCAGGAACGCGACGCTTCCCCAGATCAGCAGCTTCTTCACGAATACCGGCATCGTCCCTCCCCAGGCCGGTGGTGCGGTTGGCTTCCCGGCGGGGAGCGGTGCAAACGAGCTAGAGGTAGAGGCCGGTGGAGTCGTTCTCGATGCGTTCGGCGGCCACCGCGTGCACGTCACGCTCGCGCAGCAGCACGTAGCCCCGACCGTGCAACTCGACCTCGGAGCGGTCGTCCGGGTCGAAGAGCACCCGGTCGCCGGAGACGATGGAACGGACGTTCGGGCCGACTCCGACCGCGGTCGCCCAGGCGAGGCGCTTGCCCACGGCGGCGGTCGCCGGGATCACGATGCCGGCGGAGGAGCGCCGCTCACCCTCGCTGCCCTCCATCTGCACCAGCACCCGGTCGTGCAGCAGCCGGATGGGCAGGCTTTTCTCGTCGGCGGTCACGTCGCAGACGGTACCGTGCCGGTCCGGATCCGGTCTCCGGTGGTTGGGCGGTGGCCGGCCGGGGCAATGTGTGGCGGAACTCCCCTACGGTGGCGAGGTCGGACTATCGTGTCCGACTGACCCGTGGGCGGTCGGAGTTCTTCTGCCAGGAGGTGCGCTTGAGCCGCTTCGAGCGGGTACGCGGACGGCTCCGCCGTGCCTACGAGTCCGGCCGCGAGTCGGTCCGTGCCGGCCGTGCCGACCAGGCCGAGACGTCGGAGACACCCGCCGTGGCGTCGCCGGTGTCCCCCGGTCCGGTCGCGCCGCCCTCGGCGACCGTGATCGGCGCGGAACCGGCCGGCGAGGTGCACAACTCCACCTCCAGCAGGGACGACGCGGACGTACCGCACGCCCTGCGCATCTCCGCCGCCTGGTCGTGGCGGTTGATCGTGATCGGTGTGGTCGCCTGGGCGCTGCTGAAGGTCGTCGGGACGATCAGCATCGTGGTCATCCCGTTGGCGATCGCGCTGCTGCTCTCGGCGCTGCTCGCGCCGGCGGTGGGCTGGCTGCTCCGGGCCCGGCTGCCCCGGTCGCTGGCGACGGCGGTGGTGCTGGTCGGTGGGCTGGCCGGGGTCATCGCCACGTTGACCCTGGTGGTGAACGAGTTCATCCAGGGCGTGCCGGAGTTGAGCGAGAAGTCGTCCGAGGGCGTCCGGCAGATCCAGAACTGGCTCAAGACCGGCCCGCTGCACCTCAACGACAGCCAACTCGACCGTTACATCGAGGAGGCGGAGGCCTGGGTCAACAACAACACCGAGCGGTTCACCAGCGGGGCGCTCTCCACCGCGGCGACGCTGGCCGAGGTGTTGACCGGAGCGATCCTGGTGCTCTTCGCGACGTTCTTCTTCCTGCGTGACGGCAACAAGATCTGGCGGTTCGTGGTCCGGCTGCTGCCGGTCGCCGCCCGGTGGAAGGTCGACGACGCCGGTCGGGCCTCCTGGGCCACCCTCGGCGCCTACGTCCGGGCGACCGTGCTGGTGGCCTTCATCGACGCCGTCGGCATCGGCATCTTCCTGATCGTCTTCGACATCCCGTTCGCCTTCCCGCTCGCCGCCCTGGTCTTCCTCAGCTCCTTCATCCCGATCATCGGCGCGACCCTGTCCGGCGGTGTCGCGGTGCTGGTCGCGCTGGTGGACAGCGGTCCCGGTATCGCGTTGATCATCCTCGGTGCGGTGATCGGCGTGCAGCAGATCGAGGGCCATGTGCTCCAGCCGCTGATCATGGGCCGGGCGGTGGCCATCCACCCGCTCGCGGTGATCATCGGCATCGCGGCCGGCGTGGTGCTGGCCGGCATCACCGGCGCGCTGGTCGCCGTACCGCTGATCGCGGTGTTGAACACCGCCGTCCGCCGGCTGGCCGCGCGGACCGTACCGGACACCCCGCCGGACGCGGTCGTGGTCGCCGCCAAGGCGCCCTGAGAAGGCGCGCGGCGCTCAGGACGTGGCGAGGCGTTCCAGGGCGCCGCGGGCGACGTCGGGTCGGGTCGTGTACCAGAACGGGGGCAGTGAGCGGCGCAGGAAGGGCCCGTAGCCGCGCGCCGTCTCCAACCGCGAGTCGAGCACCGCCACCACGCCCCGGTCGCCGGTCGCCCGGATCAGCCGGCCCACGCCCTGGGCCAGCCGGACGGCGGCGATCGGCACGCTGACCGCGGCGAACCCCGAACCACCGCCGGCGTCCACCGCCGCGGCGCGGGCGGCGGCCAGCGGCTCGTCCGGCCGGGGGAACGGCAGCCGATCGATGACCACCAGTTGGCACGCGTCGCCGGGCACGTCCACGCCCTGCCACAGCGACATCACCCCGAACAGGCAACTCGCCCGGTCCTCGCGGAACCGCCGGACCAGCAACGGCAACGCCTCCTCGCCCTGCAACAGCACGGGCAGGTCGGTCCGCGCCCGGACCAGCTCCGCGGCCTGCTGCGCGGCCCGCCGGGAGGAGAACAGCCCGAGCGTACGCCCACCGAGCGCGCCGACCAGCGCCAGCAACTCCTCGCCCGCCGCGTCCGGCAACCCGGAGACGCTGGGCCGGGGCAGGTGCGCGGCGACGTAGAGGATGCCCTGCCGCGCGTAGTCGAACGGGGAGCCCACGTCGAGGGAGCGCCAGCCCGGCCCGGAGGTCGCGGGCACGCCCGGCGTCCCGATCGGGGTGTCGCCCCCGGCGCGCCGGCCTCGGGCGCCGGCGGCGGGACGCTCCGGTGCGGTGGACGCGGCGAGAGCGGCGGCGGCCGGGGACGGCGGGGTGGCCGTCGGCGCCTCCAGGCCGAGTGCCCGGGCCACCGTGTCGAACCGACCGCCCAGCGTCAGCGTCGCCGAGGTGGCGACCACGGTGCGTTCCTCGTAGAGGTGGGTGGCGAGGGTGCCGGCGACAGACAGCGGCGCGACGACCAGCGCGCGCCGGCCGGTGGTGTCGTTCTTCTCCACCCACGCCACGTCGTGGTCGGCCTCCTCCAGCAGTCGCTGGGCGGTGCCGGAGAGGTCGTCCAGGGCGGCCTTGGCCTGTTGCTTGCGGACCGGGTCGGGATCGTCGGCCTTGACGTCGCCGATCGCGTCCAGGGCCGCCCGGGTGGCCGCGTCCAGCAGCGTGCACGCCTCCCGTAGTGGACCCGGCAACCCGGAGGTGATCCGGCCCGCCGGCGCCTCGGCCAGCCCGACCGCGAGCGCGTCACCGGCCGCGGTGAGCGCGTCGGCGGTCTCCGGGCGCAGCAGCGGCCGGGCCCGCTTGGTGGACCGGTCGATCAGCTCCGGCACCAGCTCCGCCTGCGCGGCCGACGACACCCGGTCGGCCAGTTCGTGCGCCTCGTCGACGACGAGCAGCTTGTGCGGCGGCACGATCTGGCGGCCGGCGAGCATGTCCACGGCCAGCAGGCTGTGGTTGGTCACCACGATGTCCGCCTCCCGGGCGCGGACCCGCGACGCCTCGGCGAAGCACTCCGCCCCGAACGGGCAGCGGGCCGCCCCCACGCACTCCCGGGCCGGCATCGACACCAGCCGCCACGACTGGTCGTCCACGCCCGGGTCGAGCTCGTCGCGGTCACCGGTGTCGGTCTTCTCGGCCCAGTCGCGCAGCCGCTGGATCTGTTTGCCCAGCCGACCCGCCTCACCCAGCCACTTCGTGCCCCCGGCCGGACGGGACCCGGGAGCGTCGAAGAGGGTGTCCTCCGGCTCGTCCTCGGTCGAGTTGTCCAGGCGGGCCAGGCACAGGTAGTGGTGCCGGCCCTTGAGCACCGCGAACGTGGGCCGGCGACCGAGCAGCGGCTCCACCGCGTCGGCCAACCGGGGCAGATCGTGCTCGACCAGCTGGGACTGCAACGCCAGGGTGGCCGTGGACACCACCACCGGGCCGTCCACGGTGAGCGCCGGCGCCAGATAGGCCAGCGACTTGCCGGTGCCGGTGCCGGCCTGCACGAGCAGGTGCTCGCGGGCGGCGACGCACTCCTCGATCGCGGTGGCCATCTCCTGCTGGCCCGGGCGGGCCGCGCCGCCGGGCACCGCGCCGACCGCGGCGGCGAGCAGCTCCGGGCCGCCGGGCCGGTTGCCGCGCCGTCGCCCGGTGCGCGGCGAGGAGCTGGCGGGACCGGCGGCGGTGCGGGGCGGAGTCACCGTGCGACGGTACCCGTCGGCGCCGACACGGCTCGCCCGGCACGGCCCGCGACACCGTCACGGTCCGGCAACCGTACGGCCGCGCCCGGTCATCTCTCTGCGGCGCGTGCCGGGCCGGATCGGTTAGGGTGCGAATCATGCCGAGCGACGTGGTCCGCGTGGTCTACCGCAAGTACGACGGCGGCGCCCATCGCGACTACCCGGCCCGCCGGCTGGCCGAGGACGACCTCGGTGTCTGGCTCGGCGTCAACGCCGGCACCCGCTCGGTCTACCACGGCCGGCCCTCGGTCGAGCAGATCCCGTTCGTCCTGCTGGTGCCGCATCATGCGTGGTGGACCGGCATGTTCAACCCGCCACCGCGCACCAGCGAGGTCTACTGCGACATCGCCACCCCGGCCTGCTGGACGGACGACGAGACGGTCCACCTCGTCGACCTCGACCTGGACGTCGTCCGGCGCCGGGCCACCGGCCTGGTGGAACTGCGCGACGAGGACGAGTTCGCCGAACACCGGGTGCGCTTCGGTTACCCCGACGACGTGGTCGTCGAGGCCGAGGCCGCCGCCCGGTGGCTCCTCGGTGCCCTCGGTGACGGCACCGAGCCGTTCGCCACGTCGTACCGGAAATGGCTGGCCCTGGTGGGCTGAGCCGGCGGGGGCGGCGCGGCCCGTCACCAGCGCGGCGGCCAGGTGTCCGACGGCCCGAGCGGCGGCACGTCGCGCACCTTGTCCGGGTTGAGCTGATTGAAGATCCCGGTCACCCGGCCGTCGTGCACCGCCAGGGCGCTGACCAGCCGCAGCGGTCGGCCGTCGCGGAACTCCGTCTCCAGCAGCAGCCCCAGCACCCCGTCGACCAGCACCGGCCGGCCGCGCAGCCCGGGACCGTAGCGACCCGCCTGCCCGAACAGGCCCAGCGTGAAGCGGCCGACCTTGTCCGCGCCCACGATCGGGTGTCGGCCGGCCGGGAAGTGCCCGCCGCCGTCGCCCACCAGCACCACGTCCGGGGCGAGCAGCTTCAGCAGGTCGTCCAGCTCACCCGACTGGGTGGCGGCCACGAACGCCTGGACCACCCGGCGCTGCTCGGCCGGGCCGGCGGTGTGCCGGGGCGCCTGCGGCGCGTCGACGGCGCGGCGGGCCCGGGAGGCGAGCTGCCGGGCGGCGACGTCGGTGGTGCCCAGCACCTCGGCGATCCGGCCGAAGGGCACCGCGAACACGTCGTGCAGGACGAACGCGACCCGCTGCTCCGGACTCAACCGCTCCAGCACCACCAGCAGGGCGGTGCCGACCTGGTCGGCCCGGACCGCCCGCTCGGCCGGGTCGGGCGCGAAGCCGTCCGCCGGGTCCAGCGGCGTGACGAACGGCTCCGGCAGCCACTGACCCGGGTACGCCTCCCGGCGTACCCGCGCGGAGCGGAGCACGTCCAGGCAGATCCGGGAGCAGGTCGTGGTGAGCCACGCCGGGAGCTGGCGGATCCCGGCGCGGGTGGCCGGGTCGGCGAGCGCGCTCGCGTACCGCAGCCAGGTCTCCTGGACGGCGTCCTCGGCCTCGCTGCGGCTGCCCAGCATCCGGTATGCGACCGCGGTCAACCGCTGCCGCTCCGCCTCGAACTCCGCGACCAGATCACCCACCCGTTCACCCTCCCCCGTCCACCCATGATCCTGCCCATCCCCAGGACGAGCCGCCACCGGAGAATGTGACCCGCGCCGGCGGGGCAGGGGGACGGGACGCGGTCGGCGGGCGGTACTGGCGGGGGTGGGTGATGATCGCGGGATGAGTGTGGGTGGCGGAACGGACCTGGCGGACAGGCCGAACGGGAGCGAGGGGACCGGCGTGGTGGCGCCGGTCGGCGGGACGATGCGGGACCTGCTGCGGCTACCGGTCGGTGCACCGGTCGACCTGGCGGCGGTCCACCCGCGCGCCACGCCGGGGCTGCCCGAGCGGGCGGTCACCGGGGAGGACCGGAAGGCCTGGGCCCGCGCCCAGGTCGAGTTGCTCGGCGCGGACCTGGGTCGGCAGCAGGAGATGTTGTTCGCCGGGGCGAAGGCGCCGGGCGCCGGTACGAGGGCGAGCCGGACGGACGGCGACCCGGCCCGGCGGCGGGTGCTCCTGGTGCTCCAGGCGATGGACAGCGGGGGCAAGGACGGCACGATCAAGCGGGTGGCGGGTGCCATGAACCCGCTGGGCCTGCACATCCGCTCGTTCGGGCCGCCCACGGCGAAGGAACGGACCCACCACTTCCTGTGGCGGATCCGGCGGTCGCTGCCCCCGGCCGGGTACGTGGGGGTCTTCAACCGCTCGCACTACGAGGACGTGCTGGTGGCCCGGGTCGACGCGCTGGTGCCGGAGGCCACCTGGCAGGCCCGGT
Source organism: Micromonospora endolithica (assembly GCF_003626595.1). Lineage (GTDB taxonomy): Bacteria > Actinomycetota > Actinomycetes > Mycobacteriales > Micromonosporaceae > Micromonospora > Micromonospora endolithica. Next base: position 29,791 of record NZ_RBAK01000018.1, read on the forward strand.
ACGACGAGATCAACGCCTTCGAGCAGGAACTGGTCGACGACGGGGTGACCCTGGTCAAGGTGATGCTGCACATCTCGCACGCCGAGCAGGGCAAGCGCCTGCTGGAGCGCCTGGACGACCCGCGCAAGCACTGGAAGTACCAGCCGGGTGACGTCGACGCGCGCGCCCGCTGGGACGACTACCAGGCCGCGTACGCCGAGGCTCTCGGCCGGTGCGGCACGGACGTCGCGCCGTGGTTCCTGGTGCCGGCGGACCGCAAGTGGTACCGCGACTGGGCGGTGGCCCACCTGCTGAGAGAGACGTTCGACACGCTCGCTCTGGGGTATCCGGGCGCCACCTTCGACGTACGGCGGGAACGGGAGCGACTGTTGGGAACCGCGGGACCGGTGAAAGTTAACGGAAGGTGAACGCAGGGTAGATCGCAGTTGGCCAGAGGTGGGCCGCCGATTTTCCGGATCCGTCGTTTTCTAGCATTCCCTGGCGGGCGCCTCTCCGGGGCAGCCGCCACCCTTCCACCGACACGACGAGGTCCGTGCTGTGAAGTTTTCCTTCCGCCCGAACGAGGGCGCCTTCTACGAGCTCTTCACCAGGGCCGCGCACAACCTGGTGAAGGGCACCGCGCTGCTCAACGAGCTGGCGCTGCCCGGGGTCGAGGTGCAGTCGGTCAGCGAGCGGTTGACCGAGGTGGAGCACGACAGCGACCAGATCACCCACGAGCTGTACAAGAAGATCAACTCCACCTTCGTGACGCCGTTCGACCGGGAGGACATCTACCGGCTGGGCTCGCTGCTGGACGACGTGATGGACCACCTGGAGGCGGTCGGCAACCTGCTCTACCTGTACGGCCTCACCAAGCTGCCGTCGCTGCCCCGGGAGATGCACGAGCTGGTCAACGTGCTGGACCTGCAGGCGAAGCTGACCGCCGAGGCGATGCCCCGGCTGAAGTCGATGAAGGACCTCGAGGACTACTGGATCGAGTGCAACCGGCTGGAGAACGAGGGCGACCAGGCGTACCGGATGCTGCTGGTCCGTCTCTTCTCCGGCGAGTACGACGCGTTGACCGTGTTGAAGATGAAGGAGGTCGCCGACGAGTTGGAGGCCGCCTGCGACGCCTTCGAGCACGTGGCCAACACCGTCGAGACCATCGCGGTCAAGGAGTCCTGATCCTGTGAGTCCGGAACTCATCGCCGTGCTGGCGGTGATCGCGGTGGCCCTGGCGTTCGACTACACCAACGGCTTCCACGACGCCGCCAACGCGATCGCGACCAGCATCTCCACCCGGGCGCTGACACCCCGGGTGGCTCTCGCCATGGCGGCGGTCGGCAACTTCATCGGCGCGCACTTCGGTGCCGAGGTGGCCAAGACCGTCGGCAGCGGGCTGGTGTCCCTCCCCACCGGCCGGGCCAGTCTCGGCATCGTGTTCGCCGGGGTCATCGGCGCCATCGTCTGGAACCTGATCACCTGGTACTTCGGCCTGCCGTCGTCCTCGTCGCACGCCCTGATCGGCGGGCTGGTCGGCTCGACGCTGGCCGCCTCCGGCACGGTGCTCTGGACCGGCATCGGCGAGGACGTCATCATCCCGATGGTCCTCTCGCCGATGGTGGGCTTCGTCCTCGGTTACATCGTGATGATCGCCGTGCAGTGGATCTTCCGGAAGGGGCACCCGGGCAAGCTGAACCGGGGCTTCCGCTGGGCGCAGACCGCCTCGGCGGCGGCGATGTCGGTCGGCCACGGCATGCAGGACGCCGCCAAGACCATCGGTATCGTCGTGCTCGCGCTCTATGTCGGCGGCTACCAGGAGGACCCGGAGTTCATCCCGGAGTGGGCGTTCTGGACCTCCGCGGCCGTTCTCGCGGCGGGTACCTATGCCGGTGGCTGGCGGATCATCCGGACCCTGGGCCGCAAGATCATCGACCTTCGGCCGCCGGAGGGCTTCGCCGCCGAGACCGTGGCCAGCTCGGTGCTCTACTTCAACGCCCTGGTGCTCGGTGCCCCGATCTCCACCACCCACACGATCACCTCGGCGATCATGGGCGTCGGCGCCACCAAGCGGCTCTCCGCGGTGCGGTGGGGCGTCGCCGGCAACATCGTCGGCGCCTGGGTCCTGACCTTCCCGGCCGCCGGCTCCATCGGCGCCCTCATGTTCTTCCTGGTCCGCCCCCTGTTCAGCTGAGGTGTAAGGAAGGGCCCCTTGTTAACGCCTGGCGTTGTACAAGGGGCCCTTCCTAACACCCAAGCCGCACCCGGAGCGCGCGGACGGCGCACTCGGAGCGCGGCGCGGGCTCACGTGTAGTCGACGCCGATCTGGGCGCGGATGTCGTCCAGCAGCGCCATCACCTCCAGGGTCGCCGCGTGCGGCACCAGCGGGCTCTCCCGCAGGCCCGCGGCGAGACAGCGCTGGACCTCCTCGGCCTCGTACTGGTAGCCGTTGCCGACCAGCTCCGCGGTGTGGGTCTCCGGGTCCGCGCCGGCCCGGTGCAGGGTGAACGAACCGGGCCGGAAGAACGGCGTGGGCAGGTCGATCCGCCCGCCGGTGCCGGTGATCGAGGCGACCAGCGGGGTCGCCCCCACCATGCCGCAGCTCAGCGTGGCCACCGCACCCGAGTCGTACCCGAGGACGATCCCGGTGTTCTCGTCCACCAGCTCCGGGCTGATCTTCGCCCACGCGCGTACCTGGTCCGGCACGCCGAGCAGCAGGTGCGCCAGGCTCACCGGGTAGACACCGAGGTCCAGCAGCGCGCCGCCGCCCAGGGTGCGGGCCCGCATCCGGTGCTCCGGCGGGAACGGCCCGGCCACCCCGAAGTCCGCCTGCACGCCGGTCACCGCGCCGATCGCGCCGTCGGCGAGCAGCTCGCACATTCGCCGGATCAGCGGGTTCGTCCGCATCCACATGGCCTCCATCAGGAAGACCCCGGCGTCCCGCGCGGTGTCGACCAGCTCCCGGCTGGTCGACGAGTCCAGCGTGAAGGGCTTCTCCAGCAGCACCGCCCGTCCCGCGCGCAGGCAGGTCAGGGCCGCCGCGTGGTGCGCGGCGTGCGGGGTGGCGACGTACACGACGTCCAGGTCGGCGTCCGCGGCCAGTTCCGCCCAGGAGGCGTACGCACGCCGCGCCCCGTGCCGCTGCGCGAAGCGCTCCGCGCTCTCCGCCGTACGCGAGCCGACCGCGACCAGCTCCGCGTCCGGCACCAGCCGGAGGTCTTCGGCGAACTGCCCGGCGATGTGTCCGGTGGCGAGGATGCCCCATCTAGTCATGCCGGCAACGCTAGCGAAGATCGGCGTGGGAGCGCTTCCGGGGTGCGGAACCAGGCCGCGCACCGGGGCTGGCGCGTGGCCTAGGCTCCCGACATGACGATCGACCGCGACGGCTTCCCCGCCCCACCGGCGCTGGTGGAGCACGCCCGCCGGTTCCGCGCCGAGGGTGCCGTCCCGGCCGTGCCCCGGGTCGCGGCCACCGTGCTGCTGCTCCGTCCCGCCCCGACGGTCCCGGCCGCCCCGACGGTCCCGGCCGCCCCGACGGTCCCGGCCGCCCCGACGGTCCCGGCCGCCCCGACGGTCCCGGCCGCCCCGACGGTCCCGGCCGCCCCGACGGTCCCGGCCGCCCCGACGGTCCCGGCCGCCCCGGCCGACCCGGCCGCCCCGGCCGACCCGGCCGCCCCGGCGGCCCCGGCCGACCCGGCCGCCCCGGCGGCCCCGGCCGACCCGGCCGACCCGGCGGCCCCGGCCGACCCGGCCGATTCCAGGTCGGTCGCCGGGGTCGGCTTCGAGGTCTACCTGATCCGGCGGGTCGCCGCGATGGCGTTCGGCGGGATGTACGCCTTTCCGGGTGGCGGCGTGGATCCGTCGGACTCCCAGGCGCACCCGGGCTGGGCGGGACCGGGCCCCGAGGAGTGGGGCGCCCGGCTCGGTCTGACCGCCCAGGCCGCGCAGGCGGTGGTCTGTGCCGCCGCCCGGGAGGTGTTCGAGGAGGCCGGGGTGCTGCTCGCCGGCCCGGACGCCGGCACGGTGGTGGGCGACGTCAGCGGCGACGACTGGGAGGCGGCCCGGGTCGCCCTGGAACGGCACGAGGTGGGCTTCGCCGACCTGCTGGCCCAACGCGGGCTCACCCTCCGGTCGGATCTGCTGCTGCCGTGGAGCCGGTGGATCACGCCCGAGTTCGAGCCGCGCCGCTTCGACACGTACTTCTTCGTGGCCCTGCTGCCGGCGGGACAGCGGACCCGGGACGTCTCCCGGGAGGCCGACCGGGTGCTCTGGGCCCGGCCGGCCGACGCGCGTGACCGGGCGGCGGCGGGTGAGCTGACCATGCTTCCGCCCACCCTGGTCACCCTCGACGAGGTCGCCGCGTGCGGCGACCTGGCGGGAGTGGCCCGGGCCGCGCGGTCCCGCGACGCCGCCAGCCCGGTGACGCCTCGGCTGGAGTTCGCTCCCGAAGGCGGCGAACCGCGTTTCCTGCTGCGCTGAGGCGGCTACCGCTTCCGGGTGGCGGTGTCGCCTCGGCGTGAACCGATCAAGCGTTACCAAGTAGTGATACTTTGACGCCACCACGATGCGCCGCCGGTCCCGACGCGTCGTTCATCCAGCATTGGTCGAGCGACTTTCGGACGGGACAATGGGTCGACGGCACAAGCCGGGGGCAGCCGGCATGCTGCCACCACAAACGAACCTGGTGCACATCGCGGTGCCGGTGGAGTACGTGGGCCACATCGCCCGGCTCATCGAGGATCTCGACCGGGTCGCCCGGCCGCTGCCGCGGCCCAGCCAGCGCACCCGCGGCGCGGCGGTGACCGGCAGGGAGTGGCCGGTCCGGGAGCTTCGGCGGTTCGCCCAGGGGCGTTCGCGAACCCACCAGACGGTGGCCGCCATCCTCGACCTGCTCGCCGTCCGACCCGGTCAACGCCTGCCGGTCGGCGACATCGCCGCCGAGCTGGGCATGTCGGTGGAGAAGGTGATCGGGGCGCTCGGCGGTCTGACCCGGATCGTCAAGGCCTACCACGACTACCCCACCTATGGGCTTCCCTTGCAGCGGATCACCGATTCGGCCGGCGGACGGTCGGCGGTGGTGTCGTACGCCCTCTCCGCGGAGCAGGCGAGACGCTGGCGGATCGTGCGCGAGCAGGGGTGACCGGCCTCGCCGGCGGCGCGTCCCGGCGGCCCCGCCGCCCTGCTCACGCGCCAGGGCGCCGCCGAGAGCTGGGGCGGACACGGCTTGTTCACCCTTCGTTCACCATGCCCGGTCCAGTCGTTTAGGTACGCCTCGTAGCGTCCACCGCGATCGAGAAACTGACTCGCCAATCGGACCGAACGGCGGATCTCCCAGACCTCAGAGAGGTTTCATCACCGTGAATCGCAAGACCCTTCGGTTGGCCGCCCTGCCGGTCGCGGCCATGCTTGCTCTTGGTGTCGCCGCCTGCGGTGGCGACGACGACAGCGGTTCCGACACCGGCAACGGTGCGGCCGCCGAGGTCAGCGGTAACCTCGCTGGCGCTGGCTCCTCCGCGCAGGGCGCGGCCATGCAGGCCTGGATCGCCGGCTTCTCCGCGAAGGCGCCGGACGCCGAGGTGACCTACGACCCGACAGGTTCCGGCGCCGGCCGCAAGCAGTTCACCAGCGGCGGCACCCAGTTCGCCGGCTCGGACGCCTACCTGAAGCCCGAGGAGGTCACCGCGGCCACCTCGACCTGCGGCGGCGGCTACATCGAGTTCCCCGGTTACATCAGCCCGATCGCCGTGGCCTACAACCTGCCGGGGGTGGAGAAGCTGAACCTCTCCGCGTCGGTGCTGGCGAAGATCTTCGACGGCAAGATCACCAAGTGGAACGACCCGGCGATCGCCCAGCTGAACTCGGGCGCCACCCTGCCGGCCACCAACATCACCACCGTGCACCGCTCGGACGAGTCGGGCACCACGGAGAACTTCGTCGACTACCTCGCCAAGGCGGCCCCGCAGGACTGGCCGTACGAGGTCGACGGCAACTGGCCGGCCAAGGGCGGCGAGGGCGCCGGGCAGACCCAGGGCGTCGCCGCGGCACTGCGTGGTGGCGAGGGCACCATCGGCTACATCGACGCCTCCCAGGTCGGTGACCTGGGAGTGGCCGCGATCCAGGTCGGCGAGAAGTTCGTCGAGTACTCGCCGGAGGCGGCCGCGGCCGTCGTCGACGCGGCCGAGAAGGTCAGCGGTCGTGGCGAGTTCAGCTACGCGATCGACCTGCCCCGGGACACCAAGGCCGACGGCGTCTACCCGATCGTCCTGGTCTCCTACCAGCTCGCCTGCACCAGCTACGACAGCCAGCAGACCGCCGACCTGGTGAAGTCCTTCTTCTCCTACCTCGTCAGCGAGGAGGGTCAGCAGGCCGCCGCCAAGAACGCCGGTTCCGCGCCGATCTCCGACAAGCTGCGCGGTGAGGCCCAGAAGGCCATTGACGCCATCAAGGTCAAGGGCTGACGCCAACTGAATTGACGGGCCCGCGGGTCCGGTCGGTCGCTCCAGACCGGCCGGACCCTCCGGCCGTCCCACCCCTGACCGTCACTGGACAGCCTTGAGGAGGCGCAACGTGACAACACCCGCCACCGCCCGGAGCGGGGCACCGCTCCCCGGTGGGCAACCGGCGAGTGCCTGGACCGGGTCGCGCCGACGCACCGGCGACCGGATCTTCTCCGGCACCGCCACCGCGTCCGGTGTCCTGATCCTTGTCACCCTCGCGGCGGTCGCCGCGTTCCTGCTCTACGAGGGCTACCCGGCCCTCATCGCGGACGCGGAGGACCTGCCCGGCGACAAGAGCTTCTTCGCCTACGTCGCGCCTCTTCTCTACGGCACGGTGCTGGCGGCGGTGATCGCGCTGCTGGTCGCCTTCCCGCTGTCGATCGGGATCGCGCTGTTCATCTCGCACTTCGCGCCCCGAAAGATCGCCGCCTTCTTCGGTTACCTGGTCGACCTGCTGGCCGCCGTGCCGAGTGTCGTGTACGGGCTGTGGGGGATCTTCTTCCTGGCGCCGAACCTGGTCCCGGTGTACCAGTGGCTGGAGGACGTGCTCGGCTTCATCCCGTTCTTCGCCGGCCCGACCTCCGCGACCGGCCGCACCATGCTCACCGCCGGGCTGGTGCTCGCCGTGATGATCCTGCCGATCATGACGGCGGTGAACCGGGAGGTGTTCCTCCAGACGCCCCGGCTGCTGGAGGAGGCCTCGCTGGCGCTCGGCGCCACCCGCTGGGAGATGATCCGGCAGACGGTGCTGCCGTTCGGAAAGTCCGGCATCGTGAGCGGCGGGATGCTCGGCCTCGGCCGGGCGTTGGGTGAGACGCTGGCCGTCGCCCTGGTGCTCTCGCCGGCGGACGTCATCACCGGCAACCTGATCAGTTCGGTCAACAGCAACACGATCGCGGCCAACATCGCGCTCGACTTCCCGGAGTCCAGCGGCCTGGCGGTGAACGCCCTGATCGCCTCCGGCCTGGTGCTGTTCGCCCTCACCTTCCTGGTCAACTACGTGGCCCGTGCGGTCATCGCCCGTCGGCGCGAGTTCTCGGGAGCCAACGCATGACCTCGACGACCGTCACCCCGCCGGACCGCAAGCGGGTCCAGAACTCGCTGACCAGCGGCATGCTGCCCCGGTGGGTCCCGCCGGCGATCGTGGCCGGGATCCTCGCCGTCGGTCTGGCCGCCGGCCTGCTGTTCGACGTCAACCTGATGCTCGCCGCGGCCTTCGCGGTGGTCGGCGTCGGGCTCGTGCTGACCGTCGTCTCCCGTCAGGTGGAGGGTGCCCGCCGGGCCAAGGACCGGCTGGTCACCGTCGTGGTGACGAGCGCCTTCGTCCTCGCCCTGCTGCCGTTGGTCTCACTGTTGATCACCGTGGTGCAGAACGGGATCGAGCGATTCGACGGGGAGTTCCTCACCCAGACCATGCGGGGTGTGCTGGGCGAAGGCGGCGGTGCCTACCACGCGATCGTCGGCACCCTGTTGATCACCGCGGCGGCTGCCGTCATCTCGGTGCCCATCGGCATCATGTGCGCCGTCTACCTGGTCGAGTACGGCCGGGGCAGGCTGGCCCGCGCGGTCACCCTGCTGGTGGACGTCATGACCGGCATCCCGTCGATCGTGGCCGGTCTGTTCGCCTTCGCCATGTTCGCGATCTTCTTCGGGCCGAGTGTCCGGTTCGGTATCGGTGGCGCGGTGGCACTGTCGGTGCTGATGGTGCCGGTGGTGGTGCGCTCCTCCGAGGAGATGCTCAAGCTGGTGCCGAACGAACTGCGGGAGGCGTCGTACGCGCTGGGTGTCTCCAAGTCCCGCACCGTGGTGAAGGTGGTGCTGCGGACGGCGGCGGCGGGCATCGCCACCGGCGTCACCCTCGCGGTGGCCCGGGTGATCGGCGAGACCGCACCGTTGCTGATCATCGCGGGCAGCACCACCCGGCTCAACGCCGACCTCTTCGAGGGCCGGATGTCGTCGCTGCCCATCTTCACCTACTACTCGTACACCATCCCGGGCGTGCCGCCGGAGTTCGGCGTCGACCGGGCGTGGGCGGCGGCCCTCACGTTGTTCGTCATCGTGATGCTCCTGAACCTCGTCGCCCGCGCCATCTCCCGCTATTTCAGCCTGAACAGCCGCTGATCCAGGAAAGGACTCATCGTGGCCAAGCGCATTGACGTCTCCGATCTGGACATCTTCTACGGCTCGTTCAAGGCCGTGGAGTCTGTCAACATGTCGATCGAGCCGCAGTCGGTGACTGCCCTCATCGGCCCCTCCGGGTGCGGGAAGTCGACCTTTCTCCGCTCACTCAACCGGATGCACGAGGTCATCCCCGGTGCTTCCGTCGCCGGCAAGGTCGTGATGGACGGACAGGACCTGTACGGCTCGGATGTCGACCCGGTGGCCGTACGCCGCCACGTCGGCATGGTGTTCCAACGTCCGAACCCGTTCCCGACCATGTCGATCTACGACAACGTGGCGGCCGGGGTCAGGCTCAACTCCGGGCGGATGCGTAAGGCGACGCTCGACGAGTTGGTGGAGAGCTCGCTGCGGGGCGCCAACCTCTGGGAGGAGGTCAAGGACCGCCTCGGCCGGCCCGGTTCAAGCCTTTCCGGTGGTCAGCAGCAGCGCCTCTGCATCGCCCGCGCCATCGCCATCAAGCCGGAGGTGCTCCTGATGGACGAACCGTGCTCGGCCCTGGATCCGATCTCCACGCTCGCCATCGAGGACCTGATCTACCAGCTCAAGTCGGACTTCACGATCGTGATCGTGACACACAACATGCAGCAGGCCGCCCGGGTGAGTGACCGCACCGGCTTCTTCAACATCGAGGGCACCGGCAAGCCGGGCCGCCTCATCGAGATGGACGCCACCCAGCGGATCTTCAGCAACCCCTCGGTCAAGGCGACCGAGGACTACATCACCGGACGTTTCGGCTGATCCGGTTCGGCGGTGGTCGGGGTCGGGGGACCGCGGCCACCGCCGATCGGCGTCCTTGTCCACGAGGCCCGCCGCGCGATACCGCGCCCTGAACCGTCGGGCCGCCGGCGGCAACGGGTTTGATGCTGATCGGAGCCGGTGCCGATGAACAACCTGGCCGACATCACCAGAGGTGACAGCCGGTCCGGCGGGCGTTTCGTGCTGCTCGTGTTGGACGACGACCAGACCGTCGGCGCGGACCTCGTGGCACGCCTGGCAGATCACGGCGTGCACGCGCACCACTTCGCGCACGCCGCCGAGGCCCTTCTGGCCGCCGGTGTGCTCCAGCCCGACGCGGCCGTCGTCGCGGCCGGCCTGGCAACGATGAGCAGCATCGATCTGGCCGGTCTGCTGACCGGACGGGCGGGCATTCCCACGATCGTCGGAGTCGGCGACGACGACGGCTCGGTGGTGGTGGCCGCGTTGAAGGCGGGCGCGACAGCCTGCGTCCGCCGTCCGTACCGGCTCGACGAGGTGGTGCCGATCCTGCGCGGCATCCGGGCGGAGACGGCGGGAACTCTGGATCCCCCCGTCGAAATCGGCGGTCTCCGGATGAACCCCGCGACCTACGAGGTCACGCTGCACGGCCGGCCGGTGGCGCTGCCGTTGAAGGAGTTCAAGCTCCTGTACTTCTTCATGACGCACGCGGACCGGACCGTCACCCGTGAGCAACTGCTGTCGGCGGTCTGGAACGGATCAGTCGGAGCCACCTCGAACACTCTGACCGTGCACATCAAGCGACTGCGCCAGCGGCTCATGGCCGATGGTCGCCAACAGCCGATGATCGTGACGGTACGCGGACTGGGCTATCGCCTGGTGCCGTGCGCGGTGTCGACAGTCGCCGAGTGAGGATGGCATCGACGTCGCCGATCGGTGAACATCGACTGTGACCTGGCGCGGAGCGGTCAGGAGATCCGTTCCACCTCGGCGGCCACCCGGCGGCGCAACCCCTCCGGCAACGCCGCGTAGCCCAGGTCGGTGATGGCCATCTGACCCTCGGCGCTGGCCGTCCAGCCGAGGAAGCCCCGCACCAGCGGCACCTCGTCCGGGGCCAGTCCCCGATCGCAGACGATCTCATAGGTGACCAGCACGATCGGGTAGGCACCCGCCGCCCGGGTGTCGCTGTCCACCTCGACCGTCAGACCGTCCCCCGGCGTGGTCACCGCCTTGGCGGCACCCTGCGCCGACGGCGGGACGAACTCGCCGGCCGCGTTGCGGATCCGGGCCACCGGCAGGCCCTCCCGCCGGGTGTACGACAGCTCCAGGTAGCCGATCGCGCCCTCGGTGTCGGCGATCGCCTCGGTCAACCGCTCCGAACCCTCCGCGCCAATCCCGCCCCGCCCCAGCCACTTACGGTCCGCGCCGAGGGTCCAGTCACCCGGTGCCGAGTCCGCGAGGTAGGTCGTGAAGGTCTCGGTGGTGCCGGAGTCGTCCGACCGGTGCACCGGCTGGATCGGCGTGGCGGGCAGGTCGACCCCGGGGTTGTCGGCGCGTACGGCGGGATCGTCCCAGGTCGAGATCGCGCCCGCGAAGATCCGGGCCAGGGTCGTCGGGGTCAGCCGGAGTTCGGTGACGCCGCTGAGCCGGTAGGCGACCGCCACCGGGCCGATCACCATGGGCAGGCTGATCGTCCGGCCGCCCGAACACTGTGCGTCGGCCTGTTCCCGCTCCTTCGGCTTGAGCAGCGACTCAGTGCCGGCGAAGTCGGCGGTGCCGGCGACCAGCGCCTTGATGCCGGCACCCGACCCGGTGGGCTCGTAGTTGATCGTCGAGCCGGGGCAGGACCGCTGGTAGGCGCGGGTCCAGATCTCCATCGCGTTGCGCTGGGCTGAGGAGCCCTGCGCGTCCAGGGTGCCGGCGGCGCACCGTCCGCCGGGAACCGGGCCGGTGCCGGGCTCCGTCACGCACGCCCCGACGCCCAGCAGCAGTGCCGCAAGGCCGGCGCCGAGCCGTCGGGTGCGCACCGGTTAGCCCAGGTGGTAGTTGACGTGTGCCGACCAGCGGGCGAAGCCGAGCCGCTCGTAGAGCGCCACCGCGCCGGTGTTCGACTCGTCGACGTACAGCATCACCCGGTCCAGGCCGCGCCGGTCCCGAAGGTGGGCGAGGCCCGCCGCGGTCAGCGCCTTGCCCAGGCCGCCGCCGTGGGCGTCCGGGTCGACCCCGAGCACGTACACCTCGCCGATGCGGGCTGATCCGGGGCGCTCGTGCACCTTCGTCCAGTGGAAGCCCAGCAGCCGGCCGTCGGGCTCACCGACCGCGAGCAGGAAGCCGGCCGCGTCGAACCACGGCTCGTTGAGGCGTACGCGCAGGTCGTCGGCGGACCACCGGCCCTGCTCCGGGTGCCCGGCGAAGGCCCGGGCGTTCAGCGCCAGCCAGGCCGCGTCGTCGACCCCGGGCCGGTACGCGCGCAGGGTCACCCCGTCGGGCAGGCGCGGCTCCGGGATTGGCGCGGTCAGCGGCCGGCGCATCTGCCAGAGCACCCGGGCCCGCGAGAAGCCGAGGTCGACCGCGAGCGCGGCGGCCGAGGGGTGGTCGCCGTGCGCCCACACCCGCAGCGGCCCGGTGGCCGTGGCGAGTACGCCCCGGGCCAGCGCCCGGCCGGTGCCCCGTCGCCGGTAGGCGGGATGGACCGCCAACTCTACGCCGGTCCCGGTGGCGGGGTCGGTGGTGTCCAGGTGCGCGTACCCGGTCAGGGTGCCGTCGTCGGCGCGGGCGGTGAGGTGCGCGGCGGCGGCCTCGGGGTCGCGGAGCCGGAGCAGCACGTGCTCGTCGAACGGGTCGGCCCCGTCGGTGTCACCGGCGAACCGGGCGAGGGCCAGCACGTCAGCCACCTCCGCCGGCTCCAGCCGGTCGGTCCGGGTCACCTGGTCGAGGGTCGGTTCCGCACTGCTCATGGGGTCACCGTAGTCCGGGGTGAGCACGTGCCGGGGGCGGCGGGCGCAACGCCGGGGAGACCGGGGCCGGCCGGCTCCGCGTGGCGGTGGCCGGGGCCGGCCGCATCAGGTGCGGCCGGTCGGCATCGCCCCCACCTGGAACCGGCTGGTCAGGTCCGGCAGGATCCGGTGCAGCGCGTCCACCGTGCCCTGCCGGTCGCCGCCGGCGTCGTGCATCAGCACCACCGATCCGGGCTCGACGCCGGTGATGACGGAGGCGGCGATCCGGCCGGCGCCCGGCAGCTGCCAGTCCGAGGTGTCCACCGTCCAGTGCAGCGGCACCATGCCGAGTTCCTCGGCCACCGAGACCACCTCGTAGGTCCAGGCGCCGCCGGGCTGGCGGTAGTAGGAGATCGGGGCGTCCGGCGCCGCGGCGTGGATCGCCTCGCTGGTGCGGATCAGGTCGGCCCGGATCCGGTCGGGGGAGCGGGAGCCGAGCCGGACGTCGTGGTTCCAGGTGTGGTTGCACAGGGTGTGGCCGTCGGCCACGATCGCCCGGATCAGGTCGGGATGGTTCTGGGCGTTCTCGCCGACCACGCAGAAGGTGGCCGTCACCTGGTATTCGCGGAGAATGTCGAGCACCTGGGGCGTGTAGTGGGGATGTGGTCCGTCGTCGAAGGTCAGCGCGACGGTGGCGGTGCCGGTGGTGGCGTGGGCACCGTAGGTCTCGCCGGTGTTCGGCGGGACCCCGGTCTGGCTGGCCTGCCCGCCGGGTTCGCCCTGTTCGGCCTGCTCGGACTGATCGGTCTCGTTCGGCGCGCCGCCGGAGTGCGGCCCCTGGTCGGGCGAGGGTCGGCCGCTGTCCGTCGACGGCTGGTCGGCGTAGTGCGGACCGGTGGCGCTGGTGGTGACGCCCCGGCCGGACGGATCCGGTACCAGGCTGCGGCCGAGGGCGTACGCGGAGCCGAGCAGGGCGGCCAGCACCAGGGTGACGATGCCCAGGGTGCGAACGGCCGGACTGACCCGCATCAGTGGATCCGTCCCGGCCCGGTCGCCGCCGCCCCCGTGGTCGATATCCGCACGATCTCTCCCTCCGCCCAGCAAACCCGGCAGTCAGAATAAGTCGGGTTAGCCGTGCAAAACGGGCAGATCGCAATAGTTCCGGATATTCGGGTGACGTCAGACCGGCAGCGGCACGTGCTCCGACTCGGGAAGCGAGCGGGACGGCGGTACGACGAACTTGTAGCCCACCTGACGGACCGTGCCGATCATCGACTCGTACTCCGAACCGAGCTTCGCCCGCAGCCGCCGCACGTGCACGTCCACCGTGCGGGTGCCGCCGAAGTAGTCGTAACCCCAGACCTCGCGCAGCAGCTGGTCCCGGGTGAAGACCCGACCCGGGTGCTGGGCCAGGAACTTCAGCAGCTCGAACTCCTTGTAGGTGAGGTCGAGCGGCCGGCCCTTGAGCTTGGCGGCGTACGTGTCCGGGTCGATGGACAGCTCGCCGGCGCGCACCGAGCCGCCGGTCCCGGCGGTCGCGTTGCTCAGCCGGCCGACCGCGAGGCGCAGCCGCGCCTCCACCTCGGCCGGACCCGCCGAGGCGAGGATGACGTCGTCGACACCCCAGTCCGCGTTGAGCGCGATCAACCCGGCCTCGGTGACGACCGCGACCAGCGGCACGCCGAGCCCGGTCGCGTGCAGCATGCGGCAGGTGGCGCGGGCCTCGCTCAGCTCCGACCGGGCGTCCACCAGGACGGCGTCCGGGCTGGGGCCGGCGACCAGGGTGCGGACGTCCCGCGGTGCGGTGCGGACCGAGTGGGGCAACAGGTCGAGTGCCGGCAGCACAGCGGATGGTTCCCCTGCGCGCGCGGTCACCAGCAGCAGGATCTCCACGATCACCTCCGTCCCGGCGGCCGCATCGGCCGCGCGCGACCAGCAGCAGTCCGAACCGGACGTGCGCTGATGAACTTGCGTGGGTCCCGGCGTCGCTGACGGGCGGGTAACGGCATGAGCGTAACCGATCGCTCCGGCCGCACCTTCGCGTCCTTTCCTTTTTGCCCGAGTTGCCCTTGATCGCGGCTCACCTTTTAACGTCGCCGAAACCGTGATCCCCGCTTCGGTCAGCGGGTCTGGCACGATCGGACCCGTGCATCCCGCCAGTTCGCCAGAGACCGGCCGTGACCCGTGGCCCGACGGGCCCCGTCCGGCCCCGGCCGGCGCCGCACCCGTGCCCCGTACCGGACCCGGTGAGGACGACGACGGCGACCGCCGGGGCGGTCCGCGTCGTGCCCGGCGGGGCGGCGAGCCGCCCCGCCGCTCCGACGACGCGCCGGACGAACCGGAGGAGGAGGTGGTGCCGCCGGTGCCGGTACGGCGTCCGCTGGCGCTGGCCGTCGCCGGCTTCGCCGCCCTGCTCGGGCTGGGCCTGGTGCTCGCGGCGCAGACCTCCGGCCCCGGGCACCGGCTGCCCTTCGCCATCGTCGTACTCGGTGTGCAGGTGCTCTTCGTGCTCGCCTGGTCAACCGCCCTGCGTCCGCCGGCCACCCTGCTGGTCGCGGGGATCGGCGTGGGCGCGGCGGTGGTCGCCGACGTGGTGGCGGTACGGATGGACGAGCCCGGTCTCCTGCCGCTGTTCGGTGTCGCGGTCGCCGCTCTCCTGCTCGCCGTGCTCGGCCAGCTCGTCCGCCGGGTCGACCGGGCCCGCCTGACCGACTCGCTCCGGGGCACCGCGCTCATCGCCGCCGGGGTCGTCACCTTCGCCACCCTGATCCTGCTCAGCCGGATCCCGGCGGGCACCCAGACGATCACCGTAGGTCTGCTGGCCGCCGGGGTGGCGCTCACCGTCGCCCGGGTGACCGACGCCTTCGCGGCGTGGCCGCGGCTGGCCCCCCAGGTGCCCCGCGGCGCGGCCGGCGTGGTCGGCGGCGCGATGGTCGGCACGTTGAGCAGCGCCCTTCTGGGCAGCTATCTGGTCACCCCCTTCACCCCCACCAAGGCCGCGCTCATCGGCCTGGTCGCGGCGGTCGCGGCCGTGCTCGCCGACCTCGCCGCGGGGTACGCGGAGGCGGGCCGGCTGATGGCGGGGGAGCCGCCGACACTCTGGGAGGCCCGGCACCTGCAGGGCCCGCTGGCCGGCTTCGCGTTCGCCGCGCCGACCGCGTACCTCATGTGCAAGCTCGTGTTCTGAACACGGTTGAGCGAAACCCCGTTCGGGTACCACCGGTCCGCCACAGTGGCACCGGACACCGGTCGACAGGAGGCGGCGTGACGCAGGAGTACGCGTACGAGGAGCGGCCCCGGCGGCGCGGGCGCAAGGTGCTCGTCACACTCGTGGTGCTGCTCCTGGTCCTGGGCGGGCTGCTCGTGGTGGCCGACCGGGTGGCGGCCGGGGTGGCCGAGCGGGCCATCACCGACCAGGTCCGCCAGGAGGTGGCGAAGCAGGGTGCCCAGTCGTCGCCGCCCTCGGTCGAGGTCGGCGGGTTCCCGTTCCTCACCCAGGTGCTCGACGGCCGGTACGAGCGCATCTCGATCGGGATGACGGACGTCCGCGCGTCGGTGCAGGGCGACGCCGTCACGCTGCCGAAGCTCGACGTGGACGCCCGCAACGTGACCGCGTCGCTGGACACCATCCGCTCCGGGCAGGGCGAGGTGGTCGCCGAGACCGTCAACGGCACCGGCACCATCAGCTACGAGAGCCTGGCCGCGCTGCTCGACCGGGAGGGGCTGACGCTGGGCGAGCGGGACGGTCGGCTGGCCGTGACCGCCCCGGTGAACATCCTCGGGCAGCGACTCACCGTCAACGGCACCGCCGACGTGACCGTCGGCGAGCAGGGTGAGGTGGCGTTGCGCTTCAAGGACCTCGCGGCCGAGGGGCTGCCGAACGTGCCGCTGGCCCGCACCCTGCTGAACAACTACGCGCAGAGCATCTCGATCGACGTACCCCTGCCCGACCTGCCGTTCCAACTCGCCGTCCGGGAGGTCCGGCCGCTGCCCGAGGGGCTCGCGGTGACCGCCGACGCGAAGAACGTGCCGATCAACGCGGCGACCTGACCGTCCCGGATGCTGGTCGGTCCGGTGGCGTCCCGGTCACTGGCTGGTAAGCTCCCTGGCCATGGGGATGCACCTCACCAAACGGCGCGCGGTCGACCTGTGCCGCGTGGCCACCTGCCTGTGTCGCCCCGTCATCTGACGGCGGGGCTGTCCTCGGCTGCCTGAACGGCAGCGCACTCCGGGTCCATCGACCCGTCCGGTGCTCCCCCACCGAACGCCCGACAGCGGCGCCGTCGCACGTACCCCCGATCCGTTCCTACGCTCCGGGTCCCGCGCGCGGCACGACAACGACAGTCATCGATTTCCGCGCGTTGGCTCACCATCCATCCTCACCAGGGAGTGATCTGATGAGTCGCGACACCGCGCTCGTCTCGGCCGAGTGGGCCGAGAAGAACCTCGACGCCCCGGGCGTCGTCTTCGTCGAGGTCGACGAGGACACCTCCGCGTACGACACCGGGCACATCGCCGGTGCCATCAAGCTCGACTGGAAGACCGACCTCCAGGACCCGGTCCGGCGGGACTTCGTCAACTCCAGCCAGTTCGAGAAGCTGCTCTCCGAGCGGGGCATCGGCAACGACGACACCGTGGTCCTCTACGGCGGCAACAACAACTGGTTCGCCGCGTACGCGTACTGGTACTTCAAGCTCTACGGGCACCGCGACGTCAAGCTGCTCGACGGTGGCCGCAAGAAGTGGGAGCTGGACGCCCGCCCGCTGGTCTCCGACGCGGTGACCCGCCCGGCGACGCAGTACGTCGCGCAGGCGCCGGACGTCTCGATCCGCGCCTTCCGGGACGAGGTCGTGGACGCGATCGGCACCAAGAACCTGGTCGACGTGCGCAGCCCCGACGAGTACGCGGGCCGCCTGCTCGCCCCCGCCCACCTGCCCCAGGAGCAGGCACAGCGGGCCGGGCACATTCCCACCGCGATCAGCGTGCCGTGGTCCAAGGCCGCCAACGAGGACGGCACCTTCAAGTCCGACGACGAGCTGCGCAAGATCTACGCCGACGCCGGGCTGGACGACGGCAAGGAGACCATCGCCTACTGCCGGATCGGCGAGCGCTCCTCGCACACCTGGTTCGTCCTCCAGGAGCTGCTCGGTCACCAGAACGTGAAGAACTACGACGGCTCCTGGACCGAGTACGGCTCGCTGGTCGGCGTGCCGGTCGCGCTCGGCGACGAGCCCGGAAAGGCGTGATCACCATGACCGCACCCACCGCCGCCGGCTGCGCGGCGCCCGACCAGGCCGCGCCGCTGCCGGCCAGCCTGGACCTGGAGAAGGAAACCGTGATCACCGGCGTGGTCCGCTCCGACGTGGGCGAGGCCGTGCCGGGCGCGTACGTCCGGCTGCTCGACTCGACCGGGGAGTTCACCGCCGAGGTGGTCACCTCGCCCGCCGGGCAGTTCCGCTTCTTCGCCGCCCCCGGCAGCTGGACGCTGCGGGCGCTGTCCCGGCACGGCAACGGCGACACCGCGGTGACCGCCGGCCGGGGCATCAACGAGGTGGCCGTCACCGTCGCCGCCTGATCCACGCTCTGATCGGCCCGTGGCCCGCCCCCGACCAGGGGGCGGGCCACAGTCGTCCGCCGCGGTGCGATGGTGGCCGCCGGACCGGAGCGGGCCGGCGGCCACCGTGGCGGTCAGATGCCGGTCGCCCTCGTGCAACCCGACGACGGGTCCAGGGCGAAGTCGAGCGTCCCGACGATGCCCGCGTCGACCCGGGTCCGCTGCACCTCGGGCACCCAGCCGTCCTTGGCGGCGATCACCTCGTACCGCCCCTTCGGCAGCCACCACGCGTACCGGCCGCGCGCGTCGGCCGTCAGCGTGTACCCGGTGGTGCCGCCGACCAGGTTCACCCGCACCGTGGCCGGTACGCCGACGGTCGCCCCACCGCACGTCACCCCGGTCACCGTGCCCTGGATCTTGCCCCAGCTGGCCGGCGGCGAGACGTTCATCTCGACCGCCACCTGCGGCGCCGGGTACGGCACGCTCGCGGCGAGGAGCAGCTCACCGGCGTACCGGCCGGGTTGCGCGACCCCGGCGGCGGCCGTCGCGGTGAGCGTGACGGTGACCGTCCGGGACGCCCCCGGGGCCAGCGTGAAGGTGGTCGGGGCGGTGCTCAGCCAGGACAGGTCCGACTCCTGGGCGCACTGCTCCAGACCGCCCAACCGCTCGGTCTGCGGCGAGCCCACGAAGGAGGTGGGCGACCCGCCGACCTTGTACGCCCCGCACGCCCCCGCGCCCCGGTACCGGGCGAACGCGGAGTTGGGCAGGTCCCGCCAGCCACCGGTCGCCGGGTCGTACCCGACCGTCCGGTTGGTGACCGTGGTGGACCCGGCGGTGACCCCGCCGGCCAGCACCAGCATCCCGCCGGCCGCCGCGTACTGCGACGCCCACAGCTCCAGCGGCAGGTCCGGCAACCGGGTCCAGGTGTCGCTCGCCGGGTCGTACCGGTGGGCGTCGGTGTACTCGGTCTCGCCGGTGCCGCCCGCGCAGTAGACCTGGGCGCCGATCCCGCCGCAGGACAGCCACGCGACCGGGTGCGGGTAGGGCGCTCCGGTGCCGAACGTGCCCGTCTCCGGGTCGAACGCCACCAGCGCGTCGGTGTCCGTGCAGTCGGCGTCGGCGCACCCGCCGACCAGGTAGACCTTGCCGCCGGCGACCGCCGTTCCGGCCGCCGCCACCGGGGTCGGGTTGGTCACGCCGGGCAGGGTCGCCCACGCGTTGGTCGCCGGGTCGAACACGTCGACCGTGGCCACCGTGTCGTCGTCGGCACCCCAGCCGCCGATGGCGTACAGCTTCCCGCCGACCGCCGCGACGGCCGGCTTCGCCCGCTCCGCCGGCAGGTCCGGCAGCGCCGACCAGGCGTCGGCGTCCGGGTCGTACGCCCAGGCCCGGCGTTCGGTCCCGGTGCCGCTGCCGCCGCCGACCGAGTAGACCCGGCCGTCCAGCCAGGTCGCCCCGTTGTCGAACACCGCGGCCGGCAGGTCGGCGACCCGGGTCCACGCGTCGTCAACCGTGGTGCCGGCGTCCGCCGCCGGCCCGCCGTACGCGGTGCCGTTCCGGGTCTTGCTGATGCCCTTCAGCTTCTGCTCCCGCAGCGGCGCTCCGGCCCGGTTCAGCAGTTCGAACCGGCCGGCCCGTTCCAGCACCTCCACGTCGGCCGGCGCGGTGCCGGTGTTGGTGACCGTCACCCGGGTGGTGCGGGTGCTGCCGTACGGCTGGTGCGACTCGATCGTGGTGGGGGTGACCGTGAGCCGCCCCGCGGCGAGCGCGAAGTCGGCCCGTCGCGTGTCGTCGGCGACAACCGTGACGTCCCGGGTGACCGGCTGGTACGGCGTGCGGGAGGCGGTGAACGGGTGGCTGCCGGTCAGCCCGGAGAAGAGCCAGTAGAAGCCGTCCGGCTGACCGGGGTCGTCCGGCGTCGCGGCCGACACACCCCGGTCGGTGGGCCGGTCCACACTGGTCACGGTGACCCCGTTGAGCGGGGCGCCGGTGTTGCGGTCGGTGGTGGTGCCGACGACCAGGCCACCGGGGACCGGCGTGCAGTCCCGGTTGACCAGGCTCACGTCGTCGACCTGCCACCACCAGGCGAACGTGCCGGTGAACCGGAACCGCACCCGGACCGACGACGCTCCCGCCGCCGCGCTCAGCGGCACCTCCTCGACCCGGGGCCCGCGCCGGCTGGCCGTCTGGTGCCAGACGTTGGCCCAGGTCGTACCGCCGTCGGTGGAGACGTCGATGTCGGCGGTGTCGGTCACCCCGACCGCCCGCCAGTCACTGCGGAAGCGCAGCACCGGCGCCGGTGCCGCGGTCAGGTCCACCGTCGGGGTCACCAGGTCGGTGTCCTGGCGGTTGCCGGAGCCCAGGAAGTCGCTGTCGACGATCGCGAAGCCGCCGGAACCGCCGGTCAGGTTGTTCCGCCCGCCCGGGTCGTCGAAGGCCCACCCGCCCTTGTCGGTCCGGTTGACCACCGACCAGCCCGACGGTGCGGTGGTGCCGTCGAAGGTCTCGTTCAGCAGCGGCGCGCTCAGGCTGCCGGTGTACCCGGCGGCGGTGCAGGCCGCCTCCACCGGCACCGCCACGTCGACGGTGAGCGCGTCCGCGCCGGCCTCGACGTCCCGGGTCACCGTGCGGTAGCCCGGGTAGCGGGCGGTCACCGTCACCCGGTAGGTGTCGTCGCCGGCCACGGTGAAGGAGTACCGGCCGGTGACCGGGTCGGTGAAGACCGGCCCGCCGGGACGCCCGGCGACGTCGATCCGCGCGTACAGCGGCCAGCCGTGCCCGGAGCCGTCGGTGACCCGACCGCTGACCGTCACCGTCGGCGTCGCCGCCAGGGCGAAGTCCCGGGTCGTCGTGCCGCCCTCGGCCACGGTGACCGTCGCGGACTGCCCGACGTAGCCGTAGGCGGACACCGTCAGGGTGGTCTCGCCGGCCGGCACGGTCAGCGCGTACCGGCCGTCCGCGCCGGTGGTGACGCTGCGGGTGCCGTCGCCGACCGTCGCGCCGGCGACCGGGGCGCCGTCACCGGCCCGGGTCACCGTGCCGACGATCCGGCCGACCGCTCCGCGCGGGGCGGCCTGCACGGCCGCGTACGCGTCGAGCCGGCCCTCGCCGAACACGTTGTTGTCGGCCGGGGTGCCGCCGCACGTGGTGGCGTCAGTGTCCCGGGCGGTGCGGTCCAGCAACGCCTCGGTGGCGGTGACGTCACCGCGCAGGCTCGGTGCCGCCGACCAGACCAGGGCGACCGTGCCGGCCACGTGCGGCGCGGCCATCGACGTGCCGTCGAACGCCTCGTAGCCGTCGCCGGGCACGGTGGAGCGCACGTCCACCCCCGGCGCGGCGACGTTCGGCTTCAGCGGGTCGGTGCCGGAGCCGCGACCGGAGAAGCCGGCGATCGCGCCGGACGAGTCGTACGCCCCGACCGCGTACGCGTTGGCGTTGTCGCCGGGTGAACCGGCGCTGCCGCAGGCGGGGCCGTCGTTGCCGGCGGAGAAGACCGGGAAGATCCCGGCGGCCCGCCAGGCGGTGACGGTCTGCTGGTACCAGGGGTCGCCCCCGTCGCCGCCCCACGAGTTGTTGACGATGTCCGGACGCAGGTCCGGTCGCGGGTTCTGCCCGTCCAGGTCGGTCGGGGCCAGCACCCACTGACCGGCGGCCAGCAGCGACGCGTCCGAGCAGGACCGGTCCTCGCAGCCCTTGGCGGCGATCCACCGCGCGCCCGGCGCGACACCGGTCTGGTTCCCGGCGCCGTCGTCGCCCACCATCGTGCCCATGGTGTGCGTGCCGTGGTCGTTGTTGTCGCAGGGCGCCGGGTCGTCACAGACACCGGCCGGGTCGTACCAGTTGTAGGCGTGGTCGAAGCTGCCGCCACCGGAGTTGCCCCGGTAGGAACCGACCAGCGCGGGGTGGTCGTACTGCACGCCACTGTCGATGTTCGCCACCACGACGCCCTCGCCGCGGTCGCCGAACTCGGTCCACACCCGGGGCGCACCGATGTCGGTCAGGCCCCACTCGGCCCCGGCGGCGCGAGCCCGGTCGGCCGACGGCGTCGGCCGGACCAGCGGGTAACTGCGGGCCGGCTCGATCCGGGCCACCTCGGGGCGGCGGGCCACCTCGTCGAGCAGGGCCCGGTCGCCACGCACCCGGACGGCGTTGGCGATCCAGTAGCCGGTGTGCTCGGCCTTCCGGGCGTCGAGCAGTTCCCGCAGGCCGCGCTGGGTGCGGTCGGCGGTGTCGGTCAGTCGGCGGTGCACCTCGCGCGCCCGGCCGTCCGGGTCGCGCAGCTTCGCGGTGTCGGCGAGCGGTGCCGTCTCGCGCAGGTAGACCAGGAACGTGGTGCTGCCGGTCGCGCCGATCGCCGCGTTCACGGCGGGAGCCACGGTGGCCCGGGTCGGGGTGGCCGCCGCCGGGGTGGCGAGCACGGGCTGGGCGGTGAGCCCGAGCACGAACGCGCCGAGCGCGACGGCCGCGCGCCTCAGCGGTGATCGCGCGGATGGTCGTACGAACACAGTTCCTCCCCACGTTCGCGGGCCCGAGCGGGTTGCGGGCGCCCGCATGAGAGTCATGCTGACCGTGGTGCTGACGCTGATCAATGAAAGTTCTCGGTCAGTACTCGGTCAGTGACGTGACGCGATGGCGACCGATACGCTGAGCCGAGCCCTGTCGGTGGTGGTCGCCTCCGGTGGGTGGGAGCTTCACGTCAGTGCGTGCGGCCGGGGGAGGCAGCGTGTCCGGTGGGGAAGGTCCGTTCGTCGTCTGTGTCAGTCCCGACCTGGCGTTGCGGGAGCGCGTCGTACGCCAGCTCGACGGGGTGGGGTCGGTCCTGAGCTGCGCCGATCTCGCCGAGCTGCGGGCGCTGCTGTTCGCGCCGACCGAGGCCGGCGCGTCCGCGGAGCCGGTGCCGCTCGCGTCGGAGCGCCCGGTCAGCTGCGGTGACCTGGTGGTGGACCGGGCCGGGCACCTGGTCACCTGGCGGGGGACGCCGGTGGCGCTGACCCGGACCGAGCGGGAGCTGCTGGCCCGGCTGGCCAGCCCGCCGGTGACCCTGTGGAGCTACGAGCGGCTGTTCGGCTCGGTCTGGGGCGGGGCGTACCTGGGCGACACCGCGATCCTGCACTCGGCGGTGAAGCGGCTCCGGCAGAAGCTCCGCGGCCTGTCCGGCGGCCCGCAGGTGCAGACCGTCCGAGGGGTGGGCTACCGCCTCACGCCGCCCCCGGCCGGGTGATCCGTCGGCCGGTCGCCGGCCGGCACGTGACACGATGGCGCGGTGAGTGGTCTCGTCCAGCCCGGGTACGCCCCGCCGGCCGGTCCCGAGCCGTCCCCGTCCGGCCGCCCCGCGCGCTGGCTGGTGATCGCGACGGTGGTCTGGGCGGTGGTGCTCGCCGCCCTCACCTGGTATTCGGTGCGTACCGACCCGCCCACCGTGCGGGAGCAGCGCACCCTCTCCGACGCCGGTCCGGTGGTGGACGGCGCGATCGGCCAGCTCTCCGGCGCGCTCGGTGGTGACGCGGTGCCGGCGTTGACCCCGCCGCGGGTCGACCGGGGCTGCCGGGTGACCCCGCTGGCCGACGGGGCCGTACTGCGGCGCGGGATCACCGTGGTCGTTCCCGCCGGTGCGGAACGCGCGCTGCTGGAACGGGTGTCCGAGCGGCTACCGGACCACTGGCGCCCCGGCGTCCGGGTCACCTCCACCGGGCCCCGGCTGCGGGCCGACGCGGGGGAGTTCGTCCTGGTCGAGGGCCGGGTCGAGGAGGAGGGCCGGGTCACCTTCACCGCCGACACCGGCTGCCGCCCGGTCGGCGACGACTACGTCCGGCCGGCGATCGGCGCCGGGGCGGGGCCCGACGTCGACGCCCTGACCGCGGCGCTGCGCGCCCTCGGGCGTCCGGACCAGCCGGTCGGCGACCACGACCAGGCGGCCTGCCCGGGGGGCGGCACCGTCCGGACGGTCCGCGCCGAGGCGGTCCCGGCACCGCCGGACCCGGTGGCCGCGCTCGCACCGCTGGCCAACGGCGCACCGGTCGTCGCCACCGGCACGGTGTACGCCTACCGCGCCGGCCCGGTCGGCGTCGTCGCCGAGCTGACCGGCGACGGGGTACGACTCACCGCCACCACCGGCTGCGCGGGCTGACCGACCTCCTGGCGGGTCAGTGGCCGCGGTCGCTGTCGTGCGGGCCCCGGCTGCGGCCCAGGGCGTCGACCCTGCCCCACCGGCCCGGGATGTCCAGCAGCTCCACCCGGCCCATGCCGTCCGGCACCGCCGGGTCGATGATCAGGTGTTCACCCTGCGGCTCCAGGCCGAGCATGACCCGCAGCAGCAGCAACGGGGTACCCGCCGACCACGCCTGCGGGCTGCACGCCGTCGGGTACTTGACCGGGTACTCGGTGAGGGCCCGTTCGTAGCCGGCGAACACCTCCGGCAGCCGCCCGTCGAAGAACTGGGACGCCGCCATCATCGTCTCGCAGATCTGACCCGCCTCCTTGCGGAAGCCGTACCGCCACAGACCCCAGGCGATGAGCGAGTTGTCGAACGGCCAGACCGTGCCCACGTGGTAACCGATGGGGTTGTAGCGCCCCTGGTCGTCGGCGAGGGTCCGGATGCCCCAACCGGAGAAGAGGCGGGGGCCGAGCAGGTGTTCGACCACCCGCCCGGCGCGGGACTCGTCGACGATGCCGCTCCACAGCAGGTGCCCGATGTTGGAGGTGAGCGCGTCCACCTGCCGGCCCTCCGGATCCAGGGCGAGCGCGTAGTACTCCCGCTCCGGGATCCAGAAGTCCCGGTTGAACCGGATCTTCAGCTCCGCGGCCTCGCGCTCCAACCGGTCGGCGTACGCCGGATCGTTCCAGAACAGCCGGGCCATCCGGGCACCCCGGATCTTCGCGTCGTACGCGTAGCCCTGTAGTTCGCAGGTGGCACGTGGGAACCCGGGCAGCCGCCCGTCACGGTACGAGATCCCGTCCCACGAGTCCTTCCAGCACTGGTTCTCCAGGCCGGTGTCCGGGTTGCGGGTCTGGAACCAGAGGTAGCCGGTGCCGAGCAGGTCGCCGTACGTGTCGATCCAGGCGAGCGCGGCCCGGGTCGGTGCCTCCAGATGCCGGACCAGGTCGGCGTCGCCGGTCCACCGCTCGTACTCGTCGAGCAGGATGACGAACAGCGGCGTCGAGTCGGCCGACCCGTAGTACGGCGAGTGCGGCTGCTCCTCGAACCCGGCGGTCTCGCCGTACCGCAGCTCGTGCAGGATCTTGCCCGGCTCCTCGTCGCGAAAGTCGTCGAGCCGGTTGCCCTGTAGCCCGGCGAGCAGCAGGATCGTCGGGGTGATCAGTTCCGGCAGGAACGGCACCACCTGGAGCGAGGTGATGATGCTGTCCCGGCCGAAGAGGGTCATGAACCACGGCAGCCCGGCCGCCATCAGCCGGACGCCGAGCGCGATCGACTCGTAGCGCAGTGCCGCCAGGTCGTTGAGGCTGCGCCGGTACGCCCCGGCCAGCGGCTGGCAGTCGCACCCCAGCTTCGGGGCCTTGGCGATCAGCTCGTTCTGTTCGGCCTCGATGTCCGCCGGGCTCCGGCTGCCGCCGAGCGGAAGGGTGGCCCGGATGTCCTCACCGCGCGAGCCGTAGATCACGGTGGACACGTGCAGTCGGGTGGTCCACTCGTCGTGCGGGCCGATCCGGACGCGGAAGGTGATGCCGGCCAGGTCGACGTCGCCCGGTGAGCTGGTGGTGACCACGGTTTCCCGCCGGAACGCGTCCCGTCGGTAGGTGAGGCGCAGCTCGTCCGGGCCGACGGTCGCGGTGGTGCGGCCCTGCTTGCGGATGGCGGCGTCCTTGATCTCGAAGAGGTCGGCGAAGTCCGCGCCGACGTCAAGCCGGACGGTGAACTCCACCTCCTCGCGGGTGTGGTTGAGCACGGTCAGCTCCTCGGTGAAGCCGCCGCCGATCGCGCGGCTGCGGATCACCGAGACCTTGGCGTCCAGGTAGTGCGTCGGCTCGCCGGGCACCAGGAAGAAACGGCTCTGGAAGGACCGGTCCTCGTCGACCGACAGCGCGTGCAGGCGTTCCCCGTCCAGGGTGAGCAGCCAGGTGGAGAGGAACCGGGTGTCGAAGGAGAACAGCCCGGTCGGGGTGTCCGGGGACGGCTCCACGTCGCCGCGCCGGTCGCTGACCAGGAAGGTGTTGCCGTCCAGGATGCTGACGATCTGCTTCACCGCGGTCGTCCGGCCTGTGCGCGGACGATGTCGCGTGGGTCCCGGGCGCCCGGCGGGGACGGGAAGAACCGGCGGAACGCCAGGAACAGCACGACGTTCCCGCCGAAGGTGCTCTCGTTGCGCAGCATCGCCGCGATGGCCTGGGCCCGGCCGGTCACCAGCCGGTCGAACAGGTCCTCGCTGCTGTGCCAGATCGCGTCGGCCGGCCCGCGGGCGCGGGTCACCTCGGCCTCGCCGGGTTGCAGCCGGACCAACCAGTGGGTCGTCCCGTCGCCGGTGGCGAGGTCGATCTGTATGGTGCCGGCGACTGTGCTGCGCAGCACCGCCGGGGCGCGTGACGGCAGCGAGTCGAAGAACCGCTCGATCGCCTCGCTCACAACCGAATCGTAGGCATTCGCCCGACTCGCTGGGTGGGTATCGGAAGTCCGCTCACCGTTCCCCGGTGAACACCCGGTCAGTAGACGAGCGCCTGGGCCCCGTCCGCCATGGCCTCCTCGACGAAGACCGCCGCACCGGCGATCCGGATGCCCGGCAGCACGTCGTCCGGGCCGATGTCCCGGCGGGCCGCGCACTGGGTGCAGGCGGTGACCGTGCCGGTGGTGAGGATCACGTGCAGCAACTCGGCCAGCGGTGCCGAGTGCGGGAGTTCGAACTCCTGTGCCCGCCCGGGCAGGGCGAACCAGGTCGACTCACCGGTCAGCCAGAGCGACACCGGGACGCCGGCGGCGGCCGCGGTGGCGGCGACGGTGAATGCCTGCGCGCAGCGCTCCGGCGCGTCCGCGCCAGCGGTGGCCTTGACGACCAGAGTGCGGGCCATGGGGCCCAGCATAGGATGGTCGGCGATGGTCACCGAGATCGGGTTCGTCAGCCTGCTGGTCGCCGGCCTGGGCGCGCTCGCCGGTGGCCTGGTCTATGTCGCCGTACGCATTTCGAGAGGACGCTGGTGAGCGCGAGGAGCGAGCCCGGTTTGCGAGCCCCGCAGTCGCGAACGAAGGTGGCCTGGTGAGCGCGAGGAGCGAGCCGGGTTTGCGAGCCCCGCAGTCGCGAACGAAGGTGGCCTGGTGAGCGCGAGGAGCGACGAGAATCCCCTGCAGCCGCCGTGGCTGAACGCGCCGCCGGTCGAGGAGTACCCCTTCGAGGAGAGCCACGACCTGCGGGTCGGTCCGAAGCTGCACCCCACGCTCGACCCGCTGCTGCCGTACGTCGGGGTGTGGCGGGGGCGCGGGCGGGGCGGCTTCCCGACCATCGAGGACTTCGACTTCGCGCAGGAGATCCGGATCAGCCACGACGGCCGGCCGTTCCTGTTCTACGAGTCCCGCGCCTGGATCCTGGACGAGCAGAGCCGGCCGGTCCGTCCGGCCGGTCGTGAGGTCGGCTGGTGGCGGCCGGTGCTCGACGGCGACCGGGCGACGGACGAGTTGGAAGCGCTGATGACCACCCCCACCGGGGTGATGGAGCTGCACATCGGCAAGCGGAAGGGCACGCAGATCGAGTTCGTGACCGACGCCGTGGTGCGTACCGCGACGGCCAAGGAGGTCACCGCCGGCCACCGACTCTTCGGCATCGTCGAGGGGGCCCTGCTGTACGCCCAGGAGATGGCCGCGCTCGGCCACGGCCTGTCCCCGCACCTCTCCGCCCGCCTCCTCCGCGTAGCCGGCTGACCCTCGTCCCCCGCCCCGTCGATCATGGGGTTGACGTGCCGACACGCCGATGGCCGGCACGGCAACCTCATGATCAGCGCGGGGCGGGCGGGGCGGGATAGCCCAGGTGGGACCGGAGGGCGGCGGTTCGGGGCGAGCGGGGCAGGGCGGTGCCGTCGAGGGTGCGGACCTCGGCCAGCCCGCGGACCGACGAGATCAGCCACACCCCGTCGGCGCGGCTCAGCTCCGCCGGGGTGACCAGGCGTTCCTCGGCTCGCAGGCCCAGCTCACCGGCGTGGTCGAGCAGCCAGCGGACGGTGATCCCCGGAAGCACCCCGGTGGTCGCCGCCGGCACCGTGCACAGCGTCACCCCGGTGAGCCACACCACGTTCGAGGTCGGCCCCTCCAGCGCGTACCCGTCGGTGGAGACCCAGAGCACGTCGTCCACGCCCGCCCCGGCCGCCCAGCGGCGGGCGGCGGAGCTGGCCCCGTACGAGGTGGACTTGATGCCGACCGGCAGCCAGCCCAGCTCGGGGCGGTGCCCCGCGGCCACGCCGAGTGACAGGGTGGCCACGGTGATCCCGGTCCGACGCTGGTCCCGGGCCGACGCCGGCACCTCGGCCAACGTGGCGTAGACCGTCGGCGGCCCACCACCCTCCGGACCCCGCGTGCACACCAGCCGCAGCGCCCCCTCCACCTCGGCGGGCCATCCGGCGGCGATCTCGTCGAGCAGCTCGGTGATCTGCGCGCGGGGCGGCAGGGTCAGCTCCACGGCCTCGGCGGCGCGGGCCATCCGGTCCAGGTGCGCGTCGCGCAGAAAGGGACGCCCCGCCCGCAGGTGCATCGTCTCGAAGAGCCCGTCGCCGCGCAGGACGCCCAGATCGTCGCCGCGCAGCACCGGCTCGGCCGGTGTCACCGCCCCGCGCCCGAGCACCGCCATCCTCGCCGCCACCACGACCGGAGCGTAGCGGCGGACCGGTCGCGCCCGGTAGCCGCGCGGCACGGCGAACTATGATCGGACGGTGTCCGAATCCTCCCTCGCGGAAATGCTCCGCGCCCGTGGGCTGCGGCTGACGGCGCAGCGGCAGCTGGTCCTCCAGGCGGTGCTGGACCTGGGGCACGCCACCCCGGAACAGGTGCACACGGCGGTCCGGGAAGTGGCCGCGGGCGTCAACATCACCACCATCTACCGCACGCTGGAGCTGCTGGAACGGCTCGGCCTGGTCACCCACACCCACCTCTCGCACGGTTCGCCGACCTACCACGCGGCCGGCGAGGACCAGCACGTCCACCTGGTGTGCCGGGAGTGTGGCGCGGTCGACGAGATCGACCCCGACCTGCTGCGCCCGCTGGCCGACCGGTTGGCCGACCAACGGGGATTCCGGGTGGACATCGGCCACGTCTCGCTCTTCGGTGTCTGCGGTCGCTGCCAGAACGGGGAACCAACATGATCGACATCGCCGGCGCGGTGGCCGTCGAGAGCATCGACGAGGCCAGTCGCGACCAGCCCGAGCCGGCGCACGCGGCGGCCGGTGTCCGGGGGGTGGCCGCGCACTACGGCGACCCGCTCCGCGAGCAGCGCACCCTGGACACGGCCGTCGGCCTGGTCGACCGCTCCCACCGGGGCGTCGTCGCGGTCCCGGGCGAGGAGCGGACCGGCTGGCTGCACACCGTCACCACCCAGCACCTCGCACAGCTCGGCCCCGGTCAGGGCACCGAGCTGCTGGTGCTCTCCCCGCACGGGCACGTCGAGCAGCACGCGATGGTCGCCGAGGACGGCGTCACCACCTGGCTGGACACCGATCCGGGCAGCACCGGCGCCCTGCTCACCTATCTGGAGCGGATGCGGTTCTTCAGCAAGGTCGAGCCCCGGGACGCCACCGCCGAGCACGCGCTGCTCTCGCTGGTCGGCCCGGGCGCGCCGGACGCGTTGGTCACCCTCGGCGTCACCGACCTGGCCGCACCCGACGTGCTCGCGGTGCCGGGTCCGAAGTTCACCACCGGGTCCGTGCCGCCCCGACCCACCGCGCTGTACGACGTCCGCCCGCTGCCGGCCGGCGGCTGGGCCCGCCGGGGCCCACTCGGCGTGGACCTGCTGGTTCCCCGGCCCGCGATGGACCAGGTGGTCGCCGAGCTGCGCGGCGCGGGGGTGCCGCTCGCGGGCCTCTGGGCGTACGAGGCGGTGCGGGTGGCCGCCCGAAGGCCCCGGGTCGGGGTGGACACCGACCACCGGACGATCCCGGCCGAGGTGGACCTGATCGCGCCGGCCGTGCACCTGGAGAAGGGCTGCTACCGGGGGCAGGAGACGGTGGCCCGGGTGCACAACATGGGCCGGCCGCCGCGTCGGCTCGTACTCCTGCACCTGGACGGGGTGACCACCGACCAGCCGCCGGTCGCCGGCACGCCGGTGACGCTGGACGGCCGGGCGGTCGGTTTCGTCGGCACCGCCGTGCTCCACCACGAGCTGGGCCAGGTGGCCCTCGCGGTGGTGAAGCGCAACGTCGGAGAGGATGCCCCGCTCCGGATCGGCGACACCGCCGCCGCCATCGACCCCAGCTGAGGTGCAAGGAAGGGCCCCTTGTTAACGCCTCGTGTAGAGGAAGGGTCCCTTCCTAACGCCTCGGTCGCCGGAAATCCTGCGGTCGACCGGTAACCGGTCCGCCGTTTAGGATCCGGGGCATGACGACAGGGACGTTGATCACGGTTGCCCCCACCGGCGCGGAGTCGGCGAAGGCGGAGGTCCCCGCGCTGCCGGTGACCCTCGACGAGCTGTTGCTGACCGCCAAGGAGTGCGAGGCGCTCGGGGCCGCCGTGATCCACGTCCACATCCGGGACGACGAGGCCCGGCCGAGCCTGGACCCGGGACGGCTCCGGGCGACCGTCGCGGCGCTGCGGGAGAGCACCGACCTGATCGTGCAGCTCTCCTCCGGTGGCGCGGTGACCGACCCCGAGGGCGCCCGGCTCGCCGTGCTCGACGCCGCGCCGGACATGGCCTCCTGCACCATGGGCACGGTCAACTTCGGTGACGACGTGTTCCTCAACCGCTGGGAGTTCATCGTCGACCTGCACACCCGGATGCAGGAGCGGGGGATCGTGCCGGAGTACGAGATCTTCGACCTCGGTCACCTGGCCGCGCTCCAGCGGCTGCTCGGAAAGTACGGCCTGCCGGCCGGCGGCCACGTGCACGTCGACTTCGTGATGGGCGTGCCGGGAGGCATGCCGGGCACCGCCGCCACCCTGGTGGCCGCCCACCAGATGCTGCGCGACCTGCCCGCGGGCACCACGTTCTCGGCCACCGGGGTCGGCCGTAGCACCATTCCGGTCCTGCTCGCCTCGCTGGCCACCGGTGGGCACCTGCGGGTCGGCATGGAGGACACCGTGACGTACGCCAAGGGACGGCCGGTCGAGTCCAACATGCAGCTGGTCGCCCGTGCGGTCGGCTTCGCGCAGCTCGCCCAGCGCCCGCCGCTGACCACCGCCGAGGCACGGGACCTGCTCGGCGTGTCGGCCGTACGACGGTAAGTGGTCCTCAGCGAGGCGGTCCTTTACGCGCATCCGTGACGGACCTGGTCACCCGCCCGCGCGGGGTGATCGGCGGGCGGTACCGTCCACCTCGTGGGAAAGACGTACGAGGGCGGCGCGCCGCTCACCGAGGTGGTCCGGTCCGGTTTCGTGGAGGGCGCGCACCGCGGTTCGGTGGTGGTCCTCGACGGCTCCGGCGCACCGCTGGCCGCCGCCGGTGACGTCACCTCGCCGGTGTTCCCCCGCTCGTCGAACAAGCCGATGCAGGCGGTCGCGATGCTGCGCGCCGGACTGCCGCTGACCGACCCGGCCGACGTGGCGCTGGTCTCGGCCAGCCACGCGGGGGAGGAGTTCCACCTGGCCCGGGTCGGCGCGCTGCTGGCCCGTGCCGGGCTGGACTCGTCGGCGCTGCACTGCCCACCCGACCTGCCGGTCGGCGAGGAGGCCCGGGAGGCGGTGCTGCGGGCCGGCGGCGGCCCCACCCGTACCCAGATGAACTGCTCCGGCAAGCACAGCGGCATGCTGCTCACCTGCCTGACCGCCGGCTGGCCGCTGGACGGCTACTGGCGTCCGGAGCACCCGTTGCAGCAGTGCCTGCGGGAGGCGGTGGAGGAGTTCACCGGCGAGCGGGTCGCGGCCACCGGTGTGGACGGCTGCGGCGCACCGGTGTACGCGGTGTCCCTGACCGGCCTCGCCGGGGCGTACCTCCGGCTGGTCGACGCGGAGCCCGGCGCGGTGCCAAGAACCGTGGCCGACGCGATGCGTGCCCACCCGGAGATCGTCGGCGGCACCCGGGCCGACGACACCCGGCTGATGCGCGGTGTGCCCGGCCTGCTGGCGAAGGTGGGGGCCGAGGGGGTCATCGCCGCCGCGGTACCCGGTGTCGGCGCGGTCGCCCTGAAGATCGACGACGGCGCGTCCCGTGCCCGCATGCCGGTCCTGGTGTCCGCGCTGCGCCGGCTCGGCGTCACCGCCCCGGTGCTGGAGGAGTACGCCGAGGTCCCCGTCTTCGGCGGCGGCCTCCCGGTGGGCGCCGTCCGCCCCCT
This sequence comes from Micromonospora endolithica, assembly GCF_003626595.1. Lineage (GTDB taxonomy): Bacteria > Actinomycetota > Actinomycetes > Mycobacteriales > Micromonosporaceae > Micromonospora > Micromonospora endolithica. Next base: position 62,061 of record NZ_RBAK01000018.1, read on the forward strand.
CTGGTAACGCCCCATCAGGGTCCGCCCCCTCTGGTGACGCTCCATCAGGGGAGGAAGGTCAGGAGGGCGTTGTTGACGGGGGCGGGGCGTTCGAGGGGGAGGAGGTGTGCCGCGTCGGGTACGTCGGGTAGGCGGACCGCTTCCGGCGCCTCGGCGGCGATGCGGTCGGCGAGCCGGCTGACGTCGGGGAGGTCGGCCGCGCCGGCGGTGGCCAGCACCGGAATCCGCAGCTCGGCGAGGCGATCGATGGCCGGTGGGTCGAGTTCGGCGACCTCGACGGCGCTGAGCGCCCGTTCGGCGGCGAGTGCCCGCAGGTCCATCGCGAAGGCGAAGGCGGTCAGGTTCGGGTCCACCTCCTTGGGGTCGCGGCGGGGTCCGACCACCCAGAAGCGCACCTCGGCGGCGGCGTTCGCATCCAGGTCCTCCGGGTCGATCTCGCCGATCACCTCGTCCCAGAGGTCGTTCGCCTCGTCGGACCAGGCGTTGCCGGAGACGGCGGCGCCGAGGAGGGCCAGCGCGGTGATCCGGTCGGGGTGGGCGAGGGCGGTGTCGATGGCGACCGCTCCGCCGAAGGAGCAGCCGACCAGGGCGGCCCGTTCGATGCCGAGCGCGTCGAGCAGTCCGACCACGTCGTCGTGGTGCGCGAACGGCGTGGGCGGCAGCTCCGAATCACCGTAGCCACGCAGGTCGGGGACGATGACCCGGTGTCGGTCGGCGAGCGCGGGCAGCTGGCCCCGCCACATCCGTCGGTCGGCGATGCCGGCGTGCAGCAGGACCACCGGCGAGCCGGTGCCCGCCTCGTCGTACGCCAGGGTCGCGCCATTGACTTCGATCTTGGCCATTCCCCCGACATTACGGGTCTCCGGGATGGGCTCGCAACGCCGATCTGAGACGTTGCTAACTGCGGCTAGCGTTTTGCTTGCAGGAGCTAGCAGGGCCGGTTAGCGTTCGGAGCATGGCCACTGGCAAGGACCTTCCCGACGTCGGCGCGTTCATTCGCGACCTGCGCCGGAACGCGAAGATCTCCCTCCGGCAGCTCGCCGACCAGGCGGGTGTCAGCAACCCCTACCTCAGCCAGATCGAGCGCGGTCTGCGCAAGCCGAGCGCCGAGGTGCTCCAGCAGCTCGCCAGTGCGCTTCGGGTCTCGACCCCCGCGATGTACCTGCGGGCCGGCCTGCTCGACGACAAGGAGGGCCAGGGCGTGCTCGCGGCCATCGCCGTCGACCCCGAGCTGACCATGGCGCAGAAGCAGTCGCTGACCCAGATCTACGAGACGTTCCGCCGGGAGAACGCGCGCCTCGCCGAGGCGACCGCCACCACCGACGGACCGGAGGGGTCGACGCCGCCGAGCCCGGGCCCGACCGCTCCGACGACGGCGGACGCGCCGGACCTGGCCAACCTGGCCGCCACCGGTCCCACCACCCCGCAGGGCACCCCGACCGAGACGGTCGTCGACGCCGCGCCGACCGCGCCGGCCGGGCCCACCAGCCCGACCGAAGCGGTCATCGAGTCGGTCGCCGTCAGCGAGGCCGGTTCCGCCCCCGCTCCCACCCCCGCCAAGAAGGCCGCTGACGCGGCCGAGGAGGAGAAGTCATGACCCAGCCGAAGACCAACCGCATCCCGGCCCCGCTCTACGCCGCCGCCGGCGCCGGCGAGCTGGCCTTCCAGCAGCTGCGCAAGCTGCCCGCCGTGGTCACCGACCTCGGCAACAAGGTCGTCACCGACGGCACCCGGGTGGTCACCGTCCTGGGTGGCCGGGCCGTGGTGACCGGCGTCGAGCTGCGCCAGAAGGCCGACGAGACGCTGCGTACGGCCACCCTGAGCGCCGGCACCCTGCGGGAGAAGGCCCCGGCCGACCTCGCCAAGCTGCGCGAGGCCGCCGACCTCAAGCGGCTGCGGGAGACCGCCGACCTGGAGAAGCTGCGCGAGGCCACCGACCTGGACCGGCTCCGGGGCCTGGCCACCCGCAACGCGGCTGTGGTCGTCGCCGGCGCGCAGGTGGCGCAGGAGCGGGCGCTGGCGGCGTACGCCGCACTGGTGGCCCGGGGCGAGCGCGTGGTCGGCGCCGGCGTCCTGGAGGCCGCGGACACGGTGAACGCCGACATCGAGGCCACCGAAACCGCCGTCACCACGCCGGCCACCGCCGCCGTCACCACCCCGGCCGTCGGGGTCGAGGACAAGGCCGCCGTCACCACCCCGGCCGTCGGGGTCGAGGACAGGGCCACCGCCGAGGTTCCCACCCCGGCCGACATCGCCGAGGTGGTGGAGGCCAAGCCGGCCGCCGCCAAGAAGCGGGCGACCAAGGCCGCCACCAAGTCGGCCGACACCCCGTCGGCGAAGCTGCCCCGGGCCACCAAGAGGACCCGCCCGGCCGCCGAGTAACACCGACGTCACCGGCCGGTGGAGGGCTGCCCGGCGGCGACCGAGCCCGGCCCGCCGGGTGGGGGCTGGCCGATCGCCTGGTGTCACCGGCCGGTTTCGGGCGGCAACCGCCGTCGTGCAACTCCCGCCGCACCGCGACCCCGGAGCCGTCCTGTCGGACGATTCCGGGGTCGCCGGCATAAGCTTGCCGGCATGGCCATCGCCGCGCCGCTCTTCGCCTTCGCCATCCGCGAGGTGATCGAGCTGATCCTGCTCGCCTTCGCGCTGATCGTGCAGGGCCTCGCCCTGGTTCACGCCATCACCCAGCGCTCCGACGGCTTCAACGCCATCGGCACCCTGCCCAAGGGTGGCTGGGTGGCGATCCTGGCGGTCACGCTGCTGTTGACCCTGCTGACGCGTACCTCGCTCAGCATCTTCGGGTTGATCGGCATCGCGGCCGGCCTGATCTACCTGCTGGACGTGCGGGTCGGCCTGCGCGACCTGAGCGACGGCAAGGGGTGGTGAGAGGCTTCCGCTGGCCACCCCCACCGGACGGCGGGCCGCGCACCTGGGGCCCCGGGCCGGGCGGGCCGCGTACCGGCCGTCCGGCGCTGCCGGAGCCGGAGACCGAGCTGGTCGCGACGCCGCACGGCGTGCACCTGGAGCAGCTCGTCACCGGCTCGGGTGAGCCGGTCACGGTCTTCGCGCACGGGCTGGGCAACGGGATCGCGACCACCCGGCCCTTCGGCAGTGGCGTGGCGGGCCGCAAGGTCTTCTTCCAGTTCCGGGGGCACGGCCGCTCCGACGCTCCGCCGGGGCCGTGGAGCTACCTGGACCTCGCCCGGGACCTCCGGGCGGTCGCCGACCTCGGCGGTGCCGGCCGGGCGTTCGGGGCGAGCCTCGGCGCGGGTGCGCTCTGCCGGCTGCTGGTGGAGAGCCCGGAGCGTTTCGCGCGGCTGGTCTTCTTCCTGCCGGCCGCGCTGGACCGGCCACGCGGCGAGGCGGCCCAGCAGCGGTTGACCGCGTTGCTGGAGGCCGTCGAGACCGGGGACGCCTCGGCGGTCGCCGAGGTCGTCCAGCTGGAACTGCCGCCGGTCGTGCGCAACACGCCGGCCGGCTGGTCGTACCTGCGGCAGCGTCTCGACCACCTGCTGCGCGACGGCCTGGCACCGGGGTTGGCCAGCCTGCCCGGGACGGTGCCGGTCTCCGACGCGGGCGCGCTGGCCGCGGTCACCGCGCCCGCCCTGGTGATCGGCTGCGCCGGCGACGACATCCACCCGGTCGAGGTCGCGGAGCAGCTCGCGGCCGCGCTTCCCCGGGCCACCCTGCACGTGTACGACCGGCCGGGCGTCCTGTGGACCGAACGCGCCGACCTGCGGAGCCGGATCTCCGCCTTCCTGAACGAGTAGCCTGCCTGCTCATGGGCATCACACATCACGGCCGTACGCACCGGCTCGACCTCGCCGACCCGACCCTGCGCGAGTGGGAGTGCACCGTGCTGCACGCCGACCCGGAACAGGGCATCGTGCTGGACCGGTCGGCGTTCTATCCCGGCGGCGGCGGGCAGCCGCCGGACCACGGCGTGCTGCTGTGGCAGGGCGTGCAGACCCGGATCGTCGGCACCCGCAAGGGCGACGACCTGTGGCTGATCCCCGCCGAGGGTGACCCGGTCCCGCCGGCGGGCACCACGGTGACCGGCGCGGTCGAGGACGACCGGCGGACCCGGCTGATGCGTACGCACTCCGGCCTGCACGTGCTGTGCGGCGTGGTGTTCCGCGACTTCGGCGCGCTGGTCACCGGCAACTCCATGGAACCCGGGGAGGCCAGGATGGACTTCAACCTGCCCGAGGTGCCGCCGGACTTCAAGGCCCGGATCGAGGAGCTGGTCAACGCCGAGGTGGCGGCCGACCGGTCGGTGGCCGTCCGGACGCTGCCCCGGGCCGAGGCGCTGGCCCTGCCGGACATCATCCGCACCCAGTCGAACCTGATCCCGCCGGACGAGCAGGAGGTGCGGATCGTCGACATCGTCGGTCTGGACGTGCAGGCCGACGGCGGCACACACGTCGCCTCCACCGCGCAGATCGGCAAGATCCAGGTGGTCAAGGTGGAGAGCAAGGGCCGCGCGAACCGCCGGGTCCGCGTCCGCCTGGCCGACTGAGCGGGCCGCCGGCCACCCAGGGGCGGCCCGGCGGTATGCATCTCCTGCTATGCATCGAAACATTTACATGTGTTTCGAGTCTCGTGTATGAAGACTGCAGGCACGTCTCGGTGCTGGTTCCTGGGGAGGAGCGACGATGAAACCAACCCTGCGCCGCCGTCTGCGAACGGCAGCGGTCACGCTCGGCGCCTGCACGCTCGGGCTGAGCCTGCTGTCGGTACCCGCCGAGGCGTACTCGGCCCAACCCGTCGCGCCACAGTCCGTACGGGCACCCGAGGCGGAGCAGTTCTCGGCGGAGGGAGTCACCACGGTCGGAGAACTCCGGACCGTCGACGGCGTCCTCTCCTCCGCCCGGGACAACGGGACACAGATCATCCGGCACCCCGGCGCCACGTACGTCAAGGTGCACTTCCGCCTTCTGCGACTCGGTCCCGGCGAGTACGTCACGGTGTCCAGCCCCGACGGTCGGGAGAGCTACCGGTACGACCGCGACCTCGACCGGGCGACCGGTTCGGACTACACCACCGACGGGCAGCCCGGTTTCTGGGCGATGTCGGTGGAGGGTGACACCGCAGTGGTGAAGCTGCACGGCAACCGTTCCTCCCGGCGCGCCGCGGTGACCATCGACCGGTTCTGGCGCGGCTACGACCGCGACGAGATCAGCGCGCACAACTTCTCCATCCAGTCCGTGTGCAGCACCGACGCGCGGCGCGACGTGGTCTGCTACCAGAACAGCCACCCCACCGAGTACGCCCGTGGCAGGGCCGTGGCGCGGCTGCTGATCAGCGGTGGTGGGCTGTGCACCACCTGGCGGGTCGGCGACACCAACCGGATGTTGACCAACAAGCACTGCTTCTCGACCCAGTCCGCCGTCAGCGGCAGCGAGATGCAGTTCAACTACCAGTGCGCCACCTGCGGCGGCGCGAACCCCGGGGCCGGCACCAAGGTCAGCGGCGCCACCCTCTACAAGGTCAGCAGCGGCGGCTCCAGCCAACTGGACTACGCCCTGTTCTCGGTCAACAACTTCACCGCCATCCAGGGATTCGGCACGCTGTACCTGGCGACGACCGCCACCAGCACCGGCACCCAGATGTACATCCCCGGTCACGGCGACGGCAGCCCGAAGCGGCTGTCGATCTTCGAGAACGCCCAGAACAGCACCCGGTGCACGGTGCGGAACGGGAACTACAACACCTGGAACATCAGCTACAGCTGTGACACCTCCGGCGGCAACTCGGGCTCGCCGGTGCTGAACTCCAGCCACCGGGTGATCGCCCTGCACCACCTCGGCGGTTGCCCGTCGAACCAGGGCGCGAAGGCGCACCTCATCTACAACGAGATCGCCAGCCTGATCGACAACGGCTGACCACGACCGGGCACCACCGGCCGCCGGGGCGCGAGAAGCGCCCCGGCGGCCACCACGTAACGCCCCGGCCGCCGGGCCGGCCCGCTACCGCGGCGGCAGGTGGGCCGCGCGTACGTCGAGCAGCCAGCGTTCCACGACGTCCTCGTCCGGACGGTCGGGCAGCGGCGTCCGGATCCGGGCGAAGTCGTGCTCCGCCTCGGCCAGCAGGTTCCGGGCCGCTTCCAGGTCGCCGCCGGCCACCCGTTCGCCGAACTCCCGGAACCACTCCGGGTCGGCGAGCCGGATCTCCAGCACCCCGGTGGCGTAGAGCAGGCGGCCCTGGTGCAGCAGCCTTGCCAGGTGCCGGGCGTGCTTGCCGGTGCGCCGCCGTACGTCGGAGGAGAACGTGCCGTCGCCGCGTGACTCCAGCTTCCGGAACTGCTGCCCGGCGTACCCGAGGAAGGCGTCCCGGACCCGGGGCGCGGACAGGAACGCCGACCGGATGGCGATCAGCCGGTCGCCGTGCTCGGTCCGGGTCTCGTAGCAGTCGTCGGGCAGCCAGGCCAGCTCGGTGGCCGTCGGGTTCCCGCTCAGCGCCAGCCGGCACCACTTGCGCGCCTCGTGCAGGGTGACGTCCGGGTCGGTGGTGACCACCGACTCCTTCGGCGGATACAGGCCGTGGAACGCCACCGTGGGCGCGGCGAACACGCCGATCCGGTCGACGTCCGAGCCCGGCCCGGCCAGCCCGTACGCGACCGAGCCGACGACCCCGGAGAGCAACAGGTGCATGCCCGCGATCATGACCGAGAACACGGTTCTCCGAAACCGGACTTCGGCTGTCAGGTATGGGTGTCAGGGTCGGTGGCATGACGACGACACCGCTGACAGGGAGGGTCGCGCTGGTCGCCGGGGCGACCCGGGGCGCCGGCCGGCAGATCGCGGTCCAGCTCGGGGCGGCCGGCGCGACGGTCTACGCCACCGGGCGCAGCAGCCGCGCCGGCCGCTCGGAGATGGACCGTCCGGAGACGATCGAGGAGACCGCCGAGCTGGTCACCGCCGCCGGGGGCACCGGAATCGCGGTCCGGGTCGACCACCTGGTGCCGGAGCAGGTACGCGACCTGGTCGCCCGGATCGACGCCGAACAGGGCCGGCTGGATGTGCTGGTCAACGACATCTGGGGCGGCGACCCGCTGGTCACCTGGGAAAAGCCGGTCTGGGAGCAACCGCTGGACGCCGGGTTCCGCACCCTGCGCCTGGCGATCGACACGCACATCGTCACCAGCCACTTCGCGCTGCCGCTGCTGAACCGCCGCCCGGGTGGCCTGGTGGTGGAGATCGGCGACGGCACGAAGGCGTACAACGACGAGAACTACCGACTGTCGGTCTTCTACGACCTGGCGAAGACGTCGGTGAACCGGCTGGCGTTCAGTTGGGCGCACGAACTGAAGCCGTACGGGTGCACCGCCGTCGCGCTCACCCCCGGCTGGATCCGGTCCGAGGCGATGCTGGAACACTTCGGGGTCACCGAGGAGACCTGGCGCGACGGCGCGGCCACCGACCCGCACTTCCTCATCTCGGAGACACCGGCGTTCGTCGGGCGTGCGGTCGTCGCCCTCGCCGCCGACGAGGAGAAGGCCCGCTGGTCCGGCCGGTCGGTGTCGGCGGGTGAGCTGGCCCAGGTGTACGGCTTCACCGACGTCGACGGCAGCCGGCCGGACGCCTTCCGCTACATCACCGAGGTCGTCGACGCCGGCAAGCCCGCCGACGTGACCGGCTACCGCTGAATGCAAGGAAGGGCCCCTTATTAACGCCTGGTGTATAGGAAGGGTCCCTTCCTAACGCGAGCCGCCCGAAGCGGTCGCCGCGTAGAGCGCCGCCGAGCGGGCCGCCGCCTCGGCCAGGAGCGACCGTAGCTCCGGCGGGTCGAGCACCTCGGCCTCCGGCCCCAGCGCCAGCAGTTGGGCGTACGCCACCTCGACGGACTCGACCGGGAGCCGGACCGTCGTCCGGCCCTGCCCGTCGGGGCCGTCGGCGGTGGCCAGCGCCTCGTCGTACGCGAAGGGGGCGTCGGCGTGGAAGCGGAGCAGGCGCAGGCCGGCGGCGCTCAACCGCAGCGTGACCGATGCCCGGAGCACGCCGCGCTGGAACGTCTCGGCCTGCTCCCGCCAGTATCCGGCCAGGTCGAAGCCCTCGTCCCGGGTGAAGGTCGCGTCGCCCACCTCGACGGCGGTGACCCGGTCCACCCGGTACGTCCGGACGTCGTCGCCGACCCGCCCGACCAGGTACCAGATGCCGTTCTTGAGCACCAGCCCGTACGGGCACAGCTCCCGGGTCACCTCACGGTCACCGCGCCGGTACCGCAGTGCCACCACCCGGTCGCGCCACACCGCGCCGGCCAGCTCGGTCAGCCACGGCGGCGGCCCGGACTCACGGAACCATCCGGGCACGTCCAGGTGGAACCGCTGCCCGGTGCGCAGCGGCGCGTCGCGTAGCGCGGGCGGGAGCGCCGCGAGCACCTTCAGCTCGGCCGAGGCGACCGCCTCGGCAAGCCCCATGTCTTCCGCCGGACCGGGCAACCCGGCCAGGAACAGCGCCTCCGCCTCGTCCCGGCTCAGCCCGGTCAGCCGGGTCCGGTAGCCACCCAGCAGCCGGTAGCCGCCGGCCCGCCCCCGGTCCGCGTACACCGGCACGCCGGCCGCGGACAGCGCCAGCACGTCCCGGTACACGGTCCGCTCGGACACCTCCAGCTCCCGTGCCAACTCCGCGGCCGTCATCGCGCCCCGCGCCTGGAGCAGCAGCACCAGGGAGATCAACCGCGAAGCCCGCACCCGCCCATTGTGCAAGGAAGGGCCCCCGCTTAACGCCTGCGGTAGAGGAAGGGCCCCTTGTTAACACGCCCCGCGCGGATCGCGCCGCCCGCGCGCCCCGCGGGGATCGAGCGCCCCGCGGGGATCGCGCGCGCCGCGGCGGATCGCGCACGGCCCGGCGGGGCGGCGGGCGGGTGGCTCAGCGTCCGCCGGGGGTGAGCAGTCCCCGGTCGTACGCGGTGGCGACGGCGGCGGCGCGGTCGTTGACCCCGAGCTTGGCGTAGACGTGCAGCAGGTGGGTCTTGACGGTCGCCTCGCTGATGAACAGTCGCGCGGCGGCCTCCCGGTTCGACGAGCCGCGCGCCACCAGGGTCAGCACCTCCAGCTCCCGCTGGCTCAGCGGCTCCTCGGCGGGGGCCCGCAGCCGGCCCATCAGCCGGCCGGCGACGCTCGGCGACAGCACCGACTCGCCCCGGGCGGCGGCCCGCACGGCGCGGATCAGTTCCTCCCGGGGCGCGTCCTTGAGCAGGTACCCGGTCGCGCCGGCCTCGATCGCGGGCAGCACGTCGGCGTCCGTGTCGTACGTGGTGAGCACCAGGACCTGCGCGCCCTGGCCGGCCCGGGTCAGCCGGGCGGTGGCGGTCACCCCGTCCATGACCGGCATCCGCAGGTCCATCAGGACCACGTCGGGGCGCAGCGTCGCGGTCAGGGCCAACGCCTCGGCGCCGTCGGCGGCCTCGCCGACCACCTCGAACCCGGGGTCGCCGGTGAACATGCCCCGCAGGCCGTCGCGGACCACCGGGTGGTCGTCGACGATCAGGAGGCGTACCGGCCCGGTCACGAGGCGGCTCCGGGGAGCGCGGGCACGGTGGCGGAGACGGCGGTTCCGCCGCCGGGTTCGGACTCGACGGCGAGCCGCCCACCCACGCGACGGACCCGTTGCCGCATCCCGGCCAGACCGAAGCCGCCCTCCGCCGACTCCGGCGGGCGGCCACCGGGGTCGAACCCCACCCCGTCGTCGCGCACGTCGAGGGTGACCACGTCCTCCATGTACGACAGGGTCAGCCCGACCCGGGTGGCACGGGCGTGGCGGGCGGCGTTGGCCAGCGCCTCCTGGGCGGCCCGGAGCAGGGTCACCTCGATCTCGGGGTGCAGGGGACGGGGTGTTCCGGTCGTGTTGATCTCACCGCGTACCGCGTTGATCGTCGACCAGCGCTCGGTCAGGTCGGCCAGGACCTCGGGGAGCCGCGCCCGGTCCAGCGGTTCGGGGCGTACCGCCCGGACCGAGCGGCGTGCCTCGGTGAGGCTCTCCCGGGCCAGGGCGAGGGCGTTGTCGAGGTGCCGCCCCTGGTCCGCCGGCCGGGCCCGGCTCTGCCCGGCCGCCTCCAACTGGGTGATGATGCCGGCGAGCCCCTGCGCGAGGGTGTCGTGGATCTCCCGTGCCATCCGCTGCCGCTCGTCCAGCACGCCGGCCTCCCGCGCCTGGGTGAGCAGTTGCGCGTGCAACCCCTCGTTCTCCCGCATCGTCTCGGCCAGCCGGTCGTTCGCCTCGGCCAGCTCGACGATCAGCCGTTTGCGTTGGGTGTTCTGCCGTTCGCTGACCGTCCCGAACCAGACCAGGCCCACGGCCACGCCCATGTTGAACAGCACCAGCACGCCCCACAGCCCCCAGTGCAGCGGGGAGCGGGGCAGGCCGCCGCCCTGCGCGGTGGCGATCAGCACCGCGGTGGCGGCGGTGCCGGCCAACCGCCAACCGCCGTGCAGCACCAGTGCGGCGTGCAGGAAGCCGACCCAGGCGAAGAAGCCGTACCACGGGCTGGTGAGGACCAGCCCGCCGGCGAGGACGAGCAGCCCGGCGTAGTAGGCACCCATCAGCGTCCGCCGGCTCGCCCAGTGCGGGTGCAGGGTGACGAACCAGGTGACCCAGGCGCAGGCGGCCAGGGCGAGGCCGAGGCTGACGGCCCGCGGCCCGGCGCCGGGAGCGGGCGCGAGCAGGGCCAGCGCCGTGCCGACGGCCAGTCCGAAGTACGGCACCGACCGGTAGAGGACCGTCTCGCGATCCTCCCAGGCGGCGAGCCGGTTGACCTTCATGGCCGTGCTGGTCTTCGGCACTGCTCACTCCCAGCGGAACAGCTTCGCGGCGGCGGTGCCGGCGACGACGGCGACCAACGCCATTATGGCCAGGTGTGCGGGCTGGGGCGCGGTGCCGGTCCAGGCGTCGAGCAACGCCTGTACGCCGGGCGGCGTGTAGTCCCCGATCCGGATCAGGAAGTCGGGCAGCAGGAACCGGGGCAGGTAGACCCCGCCGAAGAACATGACGAGCATGAACAGCGGGATCGCCATCGCCTGTGCCGCCTTGGTGGTCCGGGCGAGCGCGGCCACCAGCAGTCCCAGCGCGAGCAGCGCCGCCGTGCCGAGCAGGAAGGCCACCGTGAAGCCCAGCGCGTGTCGGGGCAGCGGCACCCCGAACGCCAGCCGGGCGACCAGGACGAGCAGCACGGCGCTGACCACGATCGCGCCGAGGGTGACCACGAGCTGGGCGGCCAGCAGCGCCGCCGGGCTGGCCGGGGTGGTCGCCAGCCGGCGCAGCACCCCCCGCTCCCGGTAGGTGGACAGGACGGTGGGCAGGATGTTCACCCCGGCCGCGGCCAGCGTGATCACCAGCAGCGACGGGGCGAAGTAGCTGACGAACGGCTGGCCGTCGAAGTTCGGGTCCGGTCGGCGCATGCTCGGGATGAACCCGAGGACCACCAGGATCAGGGTCGGCAGCCCGACCGTGGTCAGCAGCGTCGGCAGGTCCCGCAGGTAGAGCCGCGTCTCGATCCGGAGGATCTGGCGGAAGGCGTGCATCGTGCCGCTCCCTCAGTGGTCGTCGGGACGGTGACCGGTCAGCTCGACGAAGGCGTCGTCGAGGGTGGACTGCTCGACCCGCAGGTCGGCGACGGTGATCTGGTGCCGGGCGAGCGTCGAGGTGACCGCCTGGAGCATGCTGTCCCCGCCGGTCACCACCACCTGGCTGCCGCGGTGCTCCACCGTGACGACCTCCGGCAGGTCGGTGAGCAGCCGGTCGTCCAGCGGCACCGACACCCGGAACCGGAGCCGCTGCCGCGGGGCGGCCCGGGACACCAGCGCGGCCGGGCTGTCCAGCGCGACCACCCGCCCGGCGTCGATCACCGCCACCCGGTCGCAGAGCCGTTCGGCCTCCTCCATGAAGTGGGTGACCAGCAGGATCGTCACGCCACCGTCCCGTACCCCTTCGATCAGCCGCCAGGTGTCCCGGCGGGCCTGCGGATCGAGTCCGGTGGTCAACTCGTCGAGGATGGCGACCTCCGGGTTGCCGACCAGGGCCAGCGCGATGGACAGGCGTTGCTTCTGCCCGCCGGAGAGCTTCTTGTACGCCGCGTCGCGCTTGTCGCGCAGGCCCAGCTCGTCCATCAGCCGCTCCGGGTCCGCCGGGTCCCGGTAGAACGAGGCGTACAACTCGAGCGCCTCGCCGACCCGGATCCGGTCGGGCAACTGGCTCTCCTGAAGCTGCACACCGACCCGTTCGCGCAGCCGGTCCGCGTCCCTGCGGGGGTCCAGCCCGAGGACGGACACCCCGCCCCCGTCGGGAACGCGGAGCCCGGCCACACATTCCACCGTGGTGGTCTTACCCGCGCCGTTCGGCCCGAGGATGCCGAAGATCTCCCCGGCCTCCACGGTCAGTGAGACGTCGTGCACCGCCACCTGCTCCCGGTAGCGCTTGTGCAGGTTGGTCACCTCGATGACCGGCATCGCGTCCCCCTCACCGACGACGTCGTACCCGATCAGGATCGTCGGGTGCGGGCGGCGCCGGATCGACCGCGCGGTGATGATCTCCGGCGGGCGTGGTTGACCCCCGCGATCCACCAACCGGTGGATGCGGCGGGCGGGTGGATCGTGCTGCCGTGTCCCGCCCGCTTCCGGCCACTAAGCTCACCGGTCGTGACCGCACCCCCGATCTCCGCCCCCGCGACCGGCGCCGTCGCCCGGTTCCTCGCCGGTGTCGGCCTGCTGCTGCGCGGTCTCGGCCTGTACCTCCGCAGCCCCCGGTTGATGCTGCTCGGCATCGTGCCGGCGCTGATCTCCGGTGCGCTGTTCGTCACCGCGTTCGCCACCCTCGCGTACGTCGTGGAGGACCTGGCGGCGCTGGTCACACCGTTCGCGGACGACTGGTCGACCACCGCGCGGAGCCTGGTCCGGGTGGTCGCGGGCCTGGCGTTCCTCGGGCTCGGTGGCCTGGTCGCGGTGGTCGGTTTCACGGCGGTGACGCTGGTCATCGGCGACCCGTTCTACGAGAAGATCTCCGAGCGGGTGGAGGAGCGGCTCGGCGGCACGCCGGACGCGGTCGACGTGCCGTTCTGGCCGTCCCTGCGGCGCAGCGCGGCGGACTCGCTGAAACTCGTCGGTCTGTCGGTGCTGATCGGCATCCCGCTGTTCGCCGCCGGGTTCATCCCGGTGCTCGGGCAGACGGTGGTCCCGGTGGTCGGGGCGGCGGTGGGTGGCTGGCTGCTCGCCCTGGAACTGACCGGCGCGCCCTTCTCGCGACGCGGACGCCGGCTGCCGGACCGGCGGGCCAGCCTGCGTACGGATCGCCCGACCGCGCTGGGCTTCGGCGTCGCCGTCTTCGTCTGCTTCCTGATCCCGCTCGGCGCGGTGCTGGTCATGCCGGCCGCCGTCGCCGGCGCCACCCTGCTCGCCCGCCGGTCGCTCGGCCAGTCCATCCAGGAGAGCTGACGTGGAGATCGTGCTGGTCCAGGGCGACATCACCGGTGAGCGGGTGGACGCGATCGTCAACGCCGCCAACTCGTCGCTGCTGGGCGGCGGGGGAGTGGACGGGGCGATCCACCGCAGGGGTGGACCGGCCGTCCTGGCCGAGTGCCGGGCCCTGCGCGCGTCGCGGTACGGCGGCGGCCTACCGACCGGGCAGGCCGTCGCCACCACCGCCGGTGACCTGCCGGCCCGCTGGGTGGTGCACACGGTCGGACCGGTGTACGCCGCCGGTGAGGACCGGTCGGCGCTGCTGCGCGACTGCTACACCAACAGCCTCCGGGTGGCCGATGAGCTGGGTGCGACCACCGTCGCGTTCCCGCTGATCTCCGCCGGGATCTACGGCTGGCCGGTGGCGGACGCGGTCGGGCAGGCGCTGACGGTGCTGCGGGCCGCCGAACCGGCCCACGTCACCGAGGCCCGGCTGGTCCTCTTCGGCGCCGACACCTACGCGGTCGCGCAACGGGCGTACGCGGGCTGACCCCGGTGGGTGGGCCGGCTGGTCGGCTGGCTGGTCCGATGATCGACTCGGTCTTCGTGATATCGGGGTGTCCGAACAGCGGCGTCACCCCGTCAACCCGCGCAGGCAGGACCACTGGGAGGCCACCGGGCGGTAGCCGAGCCGGGCGTTGACCGCCAGCATCGGCGCGTTCGCCGCGTCGTTCGAGGTGTACGCGACCCGCACCCCCCGTCCGGCGGCCCGATGCAGGGCGGCCCGCTTCGCCAGCAGCGCGAACCCTCGTCCCCGGTGCTCGGGCAGGGTGCCGGTGTAGTCCGACCACATCCGGTCACCGTCCCGCTTGACCAGGCTGAACGCCACCAGCTCGCCGTCGACCTCGACCGCCGTGCTGGCCTCCCGGTCGAGCCCGAGGTTCTCCCACACGTCCCACAACCAGTACTCGTAGGTGACCCTCTCGAACGGCACGTCACTCGGCTCGTCGGCGGCGGCGGCCTCCAGCCGGTGCACCCGGCGCGGGTCCAGCCCGGCCAGCGGGTGCAGCAGGACACCGGGCGGCGGCTCCGGCGCGGGCGGTGCCGGCCGCAGGTCCAGCGCCGCGTAGCGCACCTCCCGGCTGGGGGTGAAGCCGTGCCGGCGGGCGAACGGCACCGAGTCCGGCTGCGCCCAGGTGACGATTCGGCGTACGCCCAGTGCCGTGACATGGTCGAGCGCCCGCGTCACGAGCGCGTGCCCCAGGCCCCGCCGCCGGTGGGCGGGGTGGACGTGCGGGAGGGCGATCTCCCCGACGTCCGGCTCGGTGGTTGCGATGTTGCGGAACGCCGACACCCAGCCGACGACCCGCCCGTCGACCTCCGCCACGTACGCCGTCCAGTCCTCGCCGGCCGGCGGTTCGGCGATCATCTTCCGGGTCGACTCGACCCCGCGTACCAGATAGGGGTGGACGACCGCGCGCAGCGCCACCACGTCCGCCGCGTCGTCCGGACGCGCCTCGCGGATCATCGGGCCGGCACCGCCGCGACGGCCTCGACCTCGACGAGCTGGTCCGGATAGCCGAGCACGGCCACCCCGAGCAGGGTGCTGGGCGGGTCGTGGTCGCCGAACGCGTCGCGTACCACCTGCCAGACCGCGACCAGGTCGGCGCGGTCCGACGAGGCGACGTACACCGTGGTCCGGACCACGTCGGTGAGGGTCGCGCGGGCCGCGCCCAGCGCGGTCTCCAGGTTTGCCATCACCTGCCGGGCCTGCCCGACCGGATCGCCCGGGGCGACGGTCGCGCCGTCGGCGTCGAGCGGACAGGCCCCGGCGGTGAGGACCAGGCGGGCGGACGGTTCGACGGTGGCGACGTACGCGTACTCGGCGGGGGCGAGCGCGGGGACGTGCAGGAGATGCGGCACCGCCCGACGCTACCGCCCACCGCCGGATCCGCTCGACCGATTTCCCGGCGTCAAGAAGGGGCCCCGGCGAGGGGGCCGGCGGCGCACGCTGCCCCTTGGTCCGCTACCGGAGGCGTTAACAGGGGGCCCTTCCTCTACCGCAGGCGTTAATAAGGGGCCCTTCCTTACACCTCACGCGGAATCGCGCAGCACCAGCTCCGTCGGGAGGACCACGGACGGCTCGATGGTCTCGCCGGCGGCGAGCCGGAGCAGTTGCCGGGTGCCCCGCCGGCCCAGCTCCAGGATCGGCTGGCGGACCGTGGTCAGCGGCGGGTCGGTGTACGCGGCGGTCTCGATGTCGTCGAAGCCGATCACCGCGACGTCGTCCGGGACCCGCCGTCCCGTCGCCCGCAACGTCCGCATGGCGGCGTGCGCCATCAGGTCGGAGGCGGCGAACACGCCGTCCAGGTCGGGATCCCGGTCGAGGAGCTGGCGCATCGCCGCCGCACCGGACTCGCGGGTGAAGTCGCCGACCGCGACCAGCTCGGGCAGGCCGGCGGCCTGGACCGCCTGCCGGTAGCCGTTGAGCCGTTCCACCCCGGCGACCATGTCCTGCGGGCCGGCGATGGTGGCGATCCGGCGCCGGCCGCCGTCGACCAGGTGGCGGACCGCCGCGGTCACGCCGCCCACGTGGTCGACGTCGACGTACGGCACCGGCACGTCACCGAGCATCCGGCCGCTGCACACCACCGGGATGCCCAGCCGGGCGAGCCGGCCGGGCAGCGGGTCGGCGCCGTGCAGCGAGGCGAACAGCACCCCGTCGACGTGCCGGCCGGTGGTGTAGCGCTCGACCCGGTCGTGCCCGGCCGGTGAGCCGGCGAGCATCAGCACGAGCTGCTTGTCGGCCGCCTCCAGCTCCTGCGCCGCGCCCCGGATGATGCTCGGGAAGACCTGGTCGTCGGAGAAGACCCGGGTCGCCTCCTCGGGCAGCACCAGGGCGATCGAGTCGGTCCGCTGGGTGACCAGGCTGCGGGCGGCCAGGTTCGGCACGTACCCCAGCTCGGCGACCGCCCGGCGGACCGCCTCCTGGATCGGCTCGGCGACCGTGGTGGATCCGTTCACCACCCGGGAGACGGTCGCGCGGGACACGCCCGCGCGCCGCGCCACCGCCTCCAGGGTCGGTCGCTGCGCCGTCGTCATCCCCGTTACCACCACCTCGTCACAGCCCGTTCCGGGAGATCACCTCCTGGTACCACCGGGCACTGGACTTGAGTGTGCGTCGCTGGGTCAGGTAGTCCACGTGGACGATCCCGAACCGCTTACGGTACCCCTCGGCCCACTCGAAGTTGTCCAGCAACGACCATACGAGATAGCCGCGCAGATCCACCCCCCGGGCGATGGCCTGGTGCGCCGCGCGCAGGTGCCCGTCCAGGTAGGCGACGCGGTCGGTGTCCTGCACCTCCCCGACCGGGTCCGACCCGGCCTTGTCCGGAAATGCCGCCCCGTTCTCGGTGACCAGCAGCGGCACGCCCGGGTAGTCGGTGGCGATCCGCTCCAGCAGCCGGGTCAGCCCGGCCGGCTCGATCATCCAGCCCATGTCGGTCAGCGGGCCGGTCGCCGGCAGGAACTCCACCGCGCCGTCGGTGCCCGGGTACGCGTCGCTGCCGGCCCCGCCCGGCCGTCCGGCGACGTAGGTGGGCTGGTAGAAGTTGATCCCGAGCAGGTCGATCGGGGCGGCGATCAGCTTCTCGTCGCCGTCCCGGACGAACGTCGCCGGATCCACCATCCGCCCCACGTGCTCCAGCACGTCGTCCGGGTAGGCGGCGCGCAGCAACGGGTCCAGGAAGATCCGGTTCTGCAGGCCGTCGACCAGCCGTGCCGCGGCGGCGTCGGCGGCGCTGTCCGGGTCCGCCGGGCACACGTCGGCCGGGTTGAGGGTTATCCCCACGGTCTCCGCGCCGGCCGCGCGCAGCGCGCGGGCCGCCAGGCCGTGCCCGAGCAGGAGATGGTGTACGGCGGTGAAGGCCGAGCCCGCGTCCCGCTCACCGGGGGCGTGCACCCCGTTGCCGTACCCGAGGTAGGCCGAGCACCACGGCTCGTTGAGCGTGGTCCAGGTGCCCACCCGGTCGCCGAGCCGGGCGTGTACCGCCGTCGCGTAGGTGGCGAAGTGCTCGGCGGTCTCCCGCGCGGTCCAGCCGCCCCGGTCCTGGAGCGTCTGCGGCAGGTCCCAGTGGTAGAGCGTGACGATCGGGTCGATGCCCCGGGCCAGCAGGGCGTCCGTCAGCCGGTCGTAGAAGTCCAGGCCGCGCGGGTTGACCGGGCCGGTGCCGTCGGGCTGGATTCGGGGCCAGGCCACCGAGAAGCGGTACGTGTGCAGCCCCAGCTCGGCCATCAGCGCCACGTCGTCGGCGTACCGGTGGTAGTGGTCGCAGGCGACGTCACCGGTGTGGCCCTGGAAGACCCGGCCCGGCGTACGGCTGAAGGTGTCCCAGATCGACGGGCCGCGACCGTCGTCGCGGGCCGCGCCCTCGATCTGGTACGCGGCGGTGGCGGCGCCCCACCGGAAGCCCTCGGGAAACCGAAGCTCGCTCATGCCTTCACCGCACCTTCCATGATGCCGCCGATGATCTGGCGACCGAACAGGACGAACACCAGCAGAAGGGGCACGGTCGCGATGGCCGTACCGGTGAACACCTGCGACATGTCCTGGTAGTACCCGTCGGACAGGGCCCGCAACGACAACTGCACGGTGGGGTTCTCCGGGTCGTTGAGCACCGCGTACGGCCAGAGGAAGTCGTTCCAGGTGGTCATGAAGGTGAGCAGGCCGAGCACCGCGGCGGCCGGGCGCAGCGCGGGCAGCACCACGTTCCAGTAGATGCGCGCGGTGTGGCAGCCGTCCACCCGGGCCGCCTCGATCAGCTCGTCGCTGATCGCCTGGCCCGCGTACTGCCGCATCATGAACACCCCGAAACCGGTGACCAGGGCGGGCAGGATCACCGCCGGCAGCCGGTCGTTCAGGTTCAACTTGGTCATCAGCAGGTACAGCGGGATGACCCCGAGCTGGGTGGGCACCATCATGGTCGCGATGATCACCATGAGCATCGCGTTGCGGCCCCGGAACCGGAGCTTGGCGAACGCGAACCCGGCCAGGGTGGAGAAGAGGACCACCGAGACGGTGACCGTGGTGGCCACGATCGCCGAGTTGATCAGGCCGGCCAGGAAGTACGCGTCGGTGTTGGCGAACAGGCGCGAGATGTTCGCGCCCAGGTTGCCGCCGGGGGTGACCGGCGGGGGCAGCTGCCCCATCGCGTCGCTGGAGCGGCTGGCCACCACGAACATCCACCAGATCGGGAAGATCGAGAGGAACGTGGCGACGACCAGCGCGCCGTACGTCAGGGGGCTGGCCCGCCAGAGCCGGCTCATCGCGGATCTCCCTTCCCGGCGCCGCCGCCCAGCCGCCGGATGATCAGTACGTTGACCGCCGCGACCACGGCGATGAGCAGGAACAGCAGCCAGGCGACGGCCGAGCCGTAGCCGAAGTTGTAGTACGGGGCGAAGGCGTTCTCGAACATGTACATGGTCACCGTCTGCGACTCCCGCATCGGCCCGCCGCGGATCGCGTTGGTGCCGGAGTGGAACAGCCGGGGCTCGGTGAACAGCTGGAGCCCGCCGATGGTGGAGATGATGACGGCGAAGATGATCGTCGGCCTGAGCAGCGGCACCGTGATCGACCAGAACTGCCGCGCCCGGTTGGCGCCGTCGATCGCCGCGGACTCGTAGAGGTCCCGGGGGATCGCCTGCATGGCGGCCAGGAAGATCAGCGCGTTGTAGCCGGTCCACCGCCAGTCGACCATCGTCGAGATGGCCACCCAGGAGGCGACCCGGTTGGACTTCCAGTCCACGCCGTCCAGGCCCACCAGGTCGAGCAACCAGTTGATCATGCCGAACTCGCGGCCGAACAGCACCCCGAACACGATCGCCACGGCGGCGGTGGAGGTGACGTTCGGGACCAGCACCGCCATCCGCCACCCGGTGCGGGCGCGCAGCTGCCGGTTGAGCATGTTGGCCAGCCAGAGCGCGGCGAGCAGCTGCGGCACCGTGGAGATGACGAAGATGCCCAGCGTGTTGACCACCGAGTGCCAGAAATCCGGGTCGGCCAGCAGCCGGGTGTAGTTCTCCGCGCCGACGAAGGCGGGGTTGCTGCCGAGCAGGTCCCAGTCGTGCAGGGAGACCCAGAGGGTGTACGCCAGCGGGTAGGCCCCGAAGATCGCGAAGAGCAGGAAGAACGGGGCGATGTACAGGTAGGGCGACCACTTCGTGTCGATCCTGCTGAGCCGGATCGTCCGATCGGGTCGTACGGGTGGCACCGCCGCGACCGGCGGCCGGGCGTCAAGCTGCACGCTCACGGTCCGGAACTCCTTTCCACACCGCCGTCCCCCGCCGGTCCGGCGGCCGTCTACGCGGCGGCGGCCGGACCGGTGGGCGGGCGGGGAGCGGTTACTTGGCGGCGGCCTTCTTCGCGTTGTTCACCGCGTCGGTCCAGCCCTGGTCGGGGTTGCGCTGGCCGAGGTCGACGGTGCGGACGGCGTTCTCCACCTCGGTGCGGACGGCCTGGTTCTTCGGGCCCATGTAGACCGGCTTCAGGCTCTTCGCGCCGGCAGCGAAGATCTTTCCGACCGGCGCGTCGGAGAAGTACGCGTTGGTGGCGTCGGCGATCGCCGGGTCCTCCAGCGCCTGCGGCGAGGAGGGCAGCGGGCCCTTGGCCTTGAACGCGCCGATCTGGCCCTCGGTGCTGGTCAGGAACTTGGCCAGCTTGATCGCCTCGGCCTGGTGCTTGCTCTGCTTCGGCACGGCCAGGAACGAACCACCCCAGTTGCCGCCGTCACCGGGCACGTCGGCGATGTCCCACTGGCCCTTGCCGGCCGGGCCGGCGTTGCCCTCGATGACCCCGGTCATCCATGCCGGGCAGGCGATGGTGGCGAACTTCGCCTGCTTGAACGCCGAAACCCACTCCTCCGACCAGGAGCCGTACTTGCCGGAGAGGCCGGAGTCGATGATGTCCATGGTGGTGTCCCAGGCCTGCCGGACGGCCGGGTTGCTGTCCACCACCAGGTTGTCGCTGGTGTCGTAGTAGTGGTAGCCCTGCGCGTTGCCGGCGGTCTGGAGCACGATCGTGTTGAACGTGTTGGTGGCGCCGTCCAGGAACGAGGCGCCGGTCTTGGCGGCGGTGAACTTCTCGCCGACGGCGATGTACTCCTGCCAGGTCGGCCAGAGCTTGCTCACCGCGTCCCGCTCGGTGGGCAGGCCGGCCTTGGCGAACAGGTCCTTGCGGTAGCACATGGCCATCCCGCCGACGTCGGTGCCGAGGCCGATGAGCTGCTTGCCGTCGGCGGTGAGGCCGGCGTTCCACTTCCACTCCAGGAAGTTGCCCTTGAGGTCGGCCGCGCCGTGGTCGAGCAGGTTGACGAAGTTGCCGGGGTTGGCCTTGTACTCGACCAGCAGGCCCTCCTCGATGGCGACCACGTCGCCGGCGCCCTTGCCGGCGGCCAGCCACTGGGTCAGCTTCGGCGAGTACTCGTCGAGGTTGCTGCCGGTGCCCCGCTCGACGATCTTCACGCCGGGGTTGTCGGCCATGTACTGCTTGTAGAGCTCGTCGTAGCCGAACTGGCCGAAGACGTCGACGGTCAACGTGATCGGCCCGTCGCTGGCTTCCTCGGCGTCGCCACCGCCACAGGCGGTGGTGGCGAGCAGGGCGGTGGCGGCGACGAGGGCGACCGCCGCACGGCGGCGGAATGTGTTGGCACCCATGTGTCTCGGACCCCTCTCAGGTCAGGGTGGGCGGGTGGTGGGGGTGGATCTGAGAGAGCGCTCTCCGGCAGCCTGGCGGCTCGATGGCCAGGTGTCAAGAGAGCGCTCTCTCGTCGCCCGAGAAAGGTGGTCACGCAAAGAGTGGCCGTCCCCGGCGGGATGACCACTCTTCGCGGGAGAGTGCGGGGGTGGGATCAGCCGGTGCGGAGGCCGTTCAGCAGTTGCCGGTCACCGTTGACGCCCAGCGTGTCGAAGCTGATCCGTCCCCAGAGGGCCAGCAACAGGTCGCTGGCGGTGCCGGCCACCTGAACCCGGGCGTGGTGGTCGTCGTGGTCGAAGATGGTGGCGGTGTCGAGCAGGGCCACCCCCTCACCGCGCAGCCGGAGGAACCACTCCTGCCCGGCGTCCGACGCGGTCAGCTGCGCCACCCCGTGCCACGGCCCCGGCTCACGCCGCCGGCCCGCCGGAAGCCAGGTGTCCAGCACCTCGCTCACCCCGTCGGCCGCGAGCTTCGCCTCGATCGGGTCACCGGCGGCGATGGCCAGCTGGGCGTCCCAACGGTGCACCGCCGTCTCGTGCGCCATCCGGCGGGGCCAGAACCCCGCCTTCTTCGGCTGCGGTGCCCAGTTCCACGCCGCCGCCTCCGGGTCCAGCGTGTCGAGCAGGACCATGAGTTCGTCGTACGCCTGCTGCCAGACGGCGAGTGCGGTCGCCCCGGCCGGCACCTCGGGGCGCTCGGACCGCCGCTGCGGCGGGGCGGTGGTGACCGGCGAGCCGGCGAATGAGTGCACCCAACGGTAGATGCCAGCGAGGTGCAGGGTCAGATCGGTGACCGTCCAACCGGGGCAGGAGAGCACCGGTGTCTCCGGCGGGGCCTCCGCCACCGCGGCGGCGAACGTCGGGCCCTCCGCCCGCAGCGCCCCGATCCAGAAGTCCTTTGTCACGTGCAATCTGCTCATCGCCATCCTTCCCGGGGGTGACCGGGCCACCAGTGGGCGCCGCGGCTACCCCTCAGCCTAGGGTGAAAGGCGTGTCAGACGTCTACGCCCAGCCGACAACCGGCGCCGAACCAGACACCTCGCACCGTCTGGCGCACTACACGACACTACGCCTCGGTGGCCCGGCGGGCCGGGTGGTGACCGCCCGCACCGCAGACGAGCTGGTCCGGGCCGTCCGGGAGATCACCGGCCCGGTCCTGGTGCTCGCCGGGGGCAGCAACGTGGTGGTTGGCGACGACGGCTTCCCCGGCACCGTGGTGCTGGTCCGCTCGCGCGGGCTCCGGGTGGTCGACGAGGACGCCGACACCGTCACCGTACGGGTCGAGGCCGGCGAGCCCTGGGACGAACTGGTCGCCCGCACCGTCGCCAACGGCTGGTCCGGGCTGGAGTGTCTCTCCGGCATTCCCGGCTCCACCGGCGCCACCCCGATCCAGAACGTCGGGGCGTACGGTCAGGAGGTCGCCGAGACGATCACCGGTGTCCGGGTCTACGACCGGGTGACCGGCGCCACCGAGCAGATCGCCGCCGCGGACTGCGGTTTCGCCTACCGGTCGAGCATCTTCAAATACCACGACCGCCGGGTGGTGCTCTCGGTCGACTTCCGGCTCGCCCGGTCCCCGCTGAGCGGCCCCGTCCGGTACGCGGAGCTGGCCCGGGCCCTCGACGTCGAGGTCGGTGACCGGGTGCCGCTGGCCGACGCCCGCGCCGCCGTGCTGCGCCTGCGCGCCGGCAAGGGCATGGTCCTCGACGCCGCCGACCCGGACACCTGGTCGGTCGGCTCGTTCTTCACCAACCCGGTGCTGGACCAGGCCGGCTACGCGCTGCTGCGGGAACGGGCCGCCGGCATCGGCGAGCCACCCGCCTGGCCCGGTGCCGGCGACGTGGTCAAGGTCAGCGCCGCCTGGTTGATCGACAAGGCCGGTTTCGGCAAGGGCCACCCGGGTCCGGAGGGCGTCGCCATCTCCACCAAGCACACCCTGGCGCTGACCAACCGCAGCGGTACGGCCAGCACCGCCGCCCTGGTGGCGCTGGCCCGTGAGATCCGCGACGGCGTCCAGTCCCGCTTCGCGGTGACCCTCCACCCCGAACCCGTCCTGATCAACTGCACCATCTAACCCACCCACCCACCCCCGCCCTATCCCCACCCACCCCCCTCGCCGCGGCGATCTCGCACTTTCTGTCGAAACAAAAGGTGTACAAGCCCCATATTGGCGACCGAAATTGCAAGATCGCGGAGAGTCGAGGGGGAGGGAGGGTGGGGAGGGTGGAGGTTAGGTGGGGTGGACGGTGTGCCAGGGGACGGTCAGTTCGCCGTGGCGCCAGCGGCGGGGGCCGTCGAGGACCGGCCAGCCGGCCTCGCGGACGGTGGTGACCGTACGGAGCCAGCGTTGCCGCGGGCCGAACGGCGCGTAGCCGGCGGCGGCGTTCCAGCCGTCGTCCAGGGCACGCAGCAGGTCGTGGACCCGTTCGCCGGGCACGTTGTGGTGGATCAGGGCCTTCGGCAGCCGCTCGGCGAGCTGGCCGGGGCTCGACAACGTGGTCAGCTTCGCGGCGAGGGTCAGGGTACGGGGTCCCGTGTCGTCCAGCAGCACCCAGGCGCCGAGGCGGCCCAGTTCGTCGCAGGTTCCCTCGACCAGCAGCCCGCCCGGCGCGAGGCCGGCCGTCATCGTCCGCCAGGCGTCGGCGACCTCGCCCTCGTCGTACTGGCGCAGCACGTTGAACGCGCGCACCAACGCCGGACGGAGCCCGGCCAGCTCGAAGCCGCCCCGGAGGAACGTCAGGCCCGGCGGGTCGGCGGCCGGCTGGGCGGCGGCGACGCGTACCGGATCGATCTCCAGACCGGCCACCCGCACGTCGGCGCGGACGTTCGCGGCCAGCCGGGCGCGCAGCTCCACGGCGGTGACCGGGGTGGCGCCGTAGCCCAGGTCGACCACCAGCGGATCGGCGGCCGCGCGGAGCGCGTCGCCGCAGGTCTCGACGATCCAGTTGTCCACCCGGCGGAGCCGGTTCGGGTTGGTCGTGCCCCGGGTGACCACGCCGACCGGGCGACCGCGGCCCGCCCCGCCGACCGGCCGGTGCCGCCCCGCCCCGCCGGTCGCCGCCCCGCCGGTCACCGCGCCACCGACGCGCCCGAGTCGCTCAGGACGGGACCCGGTGCACCTTGTGCTGCGCGGCCTGCGCCAGCGGGCGGACCACCAGCCGGTCCACGTTGACGTGGTGCGGCCGGGTCGCGCACCAGGCGATGCAGTCGGCCACGTCGTCGGCGACCAGCGGCTCGGCCACCCCGGCGTAGACGCTGTCCGCGCGCTCGGCGTCGCCGTCGAACCGGACCAGCGCGAACTCGTCGGTCCGCACCATGCCGGGGTCGATCTCGACCACCCGGACCGGTCGGCCGCACAACTCCAGCCGGAGGGTGCCGGCCACCGCCGTCTGCGCGTGCTTGGCGGCGGTGTAGCCGCCCCCACCCTCGTAGACGGTGAAGCCGGCGGTCGACGAGACCACCACGATGGTGCCGGCACCGGACTTCTCCAGTTCCGGCAGGAGCGCCTGGGTGACGCGCAGGGTGCCGAGGACGTTCACGTCGTACATCCACTGCCAGTCGCCGACCGACCCGGTCTCCACCGGATCCAGGCCGCGCGCGCCGCCGGCGTTGTTGACCAGCAGGGTGACCGGTCCGGGCGCGGCCCGGACCGCCGCGGCCAGCCCGGCCACCGACTCGTCGGAGGTGACGTCGCAGGCGACCGCGGTGGCCGAGCCGCCCGCCGCCCCGATCTCCGCGACCAGGGCGGCCAGCTTCTCGGTACGCCGGGCGGCGGCCAGCACGTGGAAACCCTCGGCGGCCAGGCGGCGGGCGGTGGCGGCACCGATCCCGCTGGACGCTCCGGTGACGACGGCGACTGAGGTCATCCGCTCATTCTCACCCCTGCGCCGGGCCGCCGGCGTGATGAGGTCCGTCACGCCGGGAGACGGTCGGAAGGTATTTCCGGTGGCCCATGGGGAAGATGACATCCGGCGTGGAGGTTGACCGAGAAGCGCCGGTCGTGCGGACGGCAACAACCGTGACAGAGGGAGCGGGACGTGGCGGAGATGCACACCGGTGTCGGTCGTCAGCGAGGTGCCCGGCCGTGGCCCCGCCCCCGCCGCATCGCCACCCTGTCGGTACACACCAGCCCCCTGCACCAGCCGGGCACGGGTGACGCCGGCGGGATGAACGTCTACATCCTGGAGGTCGCGCGCCGGCTCGCCGAGGCCGGCGTCGAGGTGGACATCTTCACCCGGGCCACCTCCGGCGACCTGCCCCCGGTGGTCGAGATGGCGCCCGGCGTGCAGGTCCGGCACATCACCTCCGGCCCGCTCGAAGGGCTGACCAAGGAGGAACTGCCCGGCCAGCTCTGCGCGTTCACCGCCGGTGTGCTGCGGGCCGAGGCGTCCCGCCCACCGGGGCACTACGACCTGATCCACTCCCACTACTGGCTCTCCGGTCAGGTCGGCTGGCTGTCCAAGGAACGCTGGGGGGTGCCGCTGGTGCACACCGCGCACACCCTGGCCAAGGTGAAGAACGCCCAGCTCGCCGCCGGGGACCGGCCGGAGCCGAAGGCCCGGGTGATCGGCGAGGAGCAGGTGGTCGCGGAGGCGGACCGCCTGGTCGCCAACACCAAGGTGGAGGCCGGCGACCTGATCGAGCGGTACGACGCCGACCCGACCCGGGTCACCGTGGTCGAACCCGGGGTGGACCTGGGCCGCTTCCGTCCCGGGCCGGGTGAACGCGACCGGGCCCGGGTCGCGGCGCGCCGCCGGCTCGGCCTGCCGGAGACCGGCCATGTGGTGGCCTTCGTCGGCCGGATCCAGCCGCTGAAGGCGCCCGACGTGCTGATCCGCGCGGTCGCGGCGCTGCGCGAGCGGGACCCGGCGCTCGCCCAGGACCTGACCGTGGTGGTGTGCGGGGGGCCCAGTGGCAGCGGGCTGGACCGGCCGACCGCCCTGATCGAGCTGTCCGCCTCGCTCGGGGTGACCGACCGGGTGCGTTTCCTGCCGCCGCGTACCGGGGACGACCTGCCCGCCCTGTACCGGGCGGCGGACCTGGTCGCGGTCCCGTCCTACAACGAGAGCTTCGGCCTGGTCGCCCTGGAGGCGCAGGCCTGCGGTACGCCGGTGGTGGCCGCCGCCGTGGGCGGCCTGGTGACCGCGGTGCGGGACGGCGTCAGCGGCGTCCTGGTCGACGGGCACGACCCGGTCGACTGGGCCCGTACGCTGGGCGGCCTGCTGCCGGACCGGGCTCGCCGGACCGAGCTGGCCCGGGGCGCGGAGCGGCACGCCCGCAACTTCTCCTGGGACCGCACCGTCTCCGGCCTGCTCGCCGTGTACGGCGAGGCGGTCGCCGAGCACCGCGCCCGGCTCACCTCGGAGCTGGCCGGCTGCTCCTGGTGACCACGGTGCAAGGAAGGGCCCCCTCTTAACGCCTGCGGTAGAGGAAGGGCACCTTCTTAACGCCGACACTAGAGTGGGTGCGATGAGCGGAAAGACTGATCTTGCGGCCCTGATCGAGTCGGTCTGCGCCGAGCGGGAACTGGCCTGGGAGTCGACCGGCCCGGAATCGTACGCCGTCACCCTCCCCGGCACCCACAAGCTCAAGACGATCTGCAACCTGATCGTCGGTGAGCACGCGCTGCGCATCGAGGCGTTCGTGATGCGCCAGCCGGACGAGCGGCGCGAGGAGCTGTGGGCGTGGCTGCTCCAGCGCAACTCCCGGATGTACGGGGTGTCGTTCTCCATCGACGCGGTCGGCGACGTCTACCTGACCGGGCGGGTGAACCCGGCGGGCGTCGACGCCGACGAGTTGGACCGGCTCCTCGGCTCGGTCCTCACCTATTCCGACGAGTCCTTCGACACGATGCTGGAGATCGGCTTCGGCAGCTCGATCCGTCGGGAGTGGGAGTGGCGGGTCAAGCGGGGCGAGTCCACCGCCAACCTCGCCGCGTTCGCGCACCTCTTCGAACCGTCGAACACCTCGGCCCCCGGAGGTTCGGAGCAGTCCTGACGGGTATGCCGCACCGCGCGGTGCGGCACTGGGACCCGCCGCGCGCCGAGGACGGACTGTCGAGGAGCGTGAGCGCATGGCTCAGCGAAGCAGCTCAGGTCGCGGCGGGACTGCGACCAGGACGAAACGGCAGGCGGGCAACCAGACGCCGAACACGCCGGGTGTGTCGGAGTCCGCGATCTCCGGGATGAAGGTCGACGAGATCCGGGGACAGCTGCGCCGTCGGGGTGTCTCGGGCGTCTCGGGCCTGCGCAAGCCCGAGTTGGTCAAGACCCTCGCCCGTACCCTGCGGGCGGAGGAGCGTGGCGGTGCGGCGCGGGGCAGCAGTGGCCCGGCCGGACGCGCCGGCGGGACCCGGGCCTCGGCCGGCCGGGCGTCGGCCACCAAGAAGGCGGCCACCAGGAAGGCGGCCGGTGGGCGGGCGGCGGCGAGCCGGGCGAAGGCGGCACCGGCGAACAAGGCCGCGCCGGCGAAGAAGGCCGCCGCGCGGAAGGCCGCCGGCCCGGCGAAGGCGACGCGGAAGGCCGCGCCGGCGAAGAAGACGGCCGCGCGGAAGGCCACCGGTACGGCCAAGGCGACGCGGCCGGCCGCGTCGGCTCGAAAGACGGCCGCCACGCCCGCGCGGAAGGCGGCGGCACCGTCGCGGTCCCGCTCGACCGGCGGTGGTACGACGACAGCCGGCGGGGTGCGTACCGGGCGGGGAAGTTCGCGCTCGGTCCGTTCCTCGCAGGTCATCTCGTCGCTGGCCGACCGGCCGGAGCGCCCCGGCCGCAGCCTGGTCACCACCAACCACGACGTGATCCGCCGCTGGGCCCAGGAGCGGAACGCCCGACCGGCGACGATCACCGGCACCGAGCAGGACGGGCGGGCCGGCGTACTCACCTTCCACGTGCCGGGTTACCGGGAGAGCAGCCGGGTCCGGGAGATCACCTGGGACGAGTGGTTCCGGACGTTCGACCTGCGGAAGCTGAACCTGATCTTCCAGGAGCAGCTGCGGGACGGGCGGCAGAGCACCTTCTTCCGGACCGAGTCACCCGATCGGGAGGACGGCTGAGTGTTTGGGGGAATGGCCGACGGGTAACCGCTGTTGGCCACAGACGAGAGCCCGACATTCGGCTTCCGAGGGCCCGGACCTCCGGTGCTGTGACCGGGGAGACAGCCGACCAGGTTGAATCCGGAATCCCGGACGAACTAACTTTATTGCACCGCGTCACGCTCGCAACCGTTCGGGGGAGCGGAGGATCGATCAGATCCGTGCACGAGTGGGACGCGGGGACGGGTGGACCAGCACCGTTGGGGGACGGTGGCCACCTGTTTGGACCGGCGGCGTGAGCGGGCGACGCTTACGGGGGTGAGTGCCGCCCGCCGCCGCCGGTCATACGGTGCGGACGCCCATCACGACCAACGGTCGCGGTGGGCGTTTCGCGTACCCGCCGCCGGCCGTGCACGCTCTTCGCGTACCCCACTCGCGGACGCTGTCCGCGCGGGCCCGGCGGTCAGCCGTCGGCGGCCAGGGCCGGTTCCCGGCGGTCCGCCACGGCCCGGCGTAGCGCGGCCACCCGACGTTCCCGGGCGGGGCCGGTGACCAGGTGCCCGACCGCGGCGAGGAAGCCCAGCCCACCCACGATGAGCCAGTGCCGTTCGCCGAGGTACTGGAGACTGACCCCGCCCAGGGCGGGCGCCACGAACGAGGCCACCGGGAAGGCCAGGTAGAAGACCGCCTGGTAGCGGGCGCGCAGCTCCGGCGGGGCCAGGTCGGCGTTGATCTGCGCGTTGGGCGGGGCGGCGAGCATCTGGCCCACCGTCCACACCACCGCCGCGACCAGATAGACCGGCAGGTCGTCGGCGACCGCGAGGGCGGTGAAGCCGGCGCCGAGCAGAGCCGTGGACACGGCCAGGACGCGGTCCCGGCGGTGCCCGTCGATCAGGCGTGGCACGAAGAGCTGGCCGAGCACGATCAGTACGCCGCCGAGGGCCACCACCGCCCCGTACGCCGACGGGCGCAACCCGTCGTCGCGCATCGCCAACGGCATGATGGTGGACGTCTGCAGGGTGAGGACGGCCAGCACGAGGGTCAGCCCGACGAACGTCAGGAAGGTGCGGTCGGTCAGCGCGGTGTGCAGGCCCGGTGGCCGGTCCCGCCGACCGCCGGCCGGTAGCGGGGCGCCCGCGACCCGGCGCCGGAGCAGGGTCTCCGGCACCTTGACCGCGATCACCACGGCGGCGGTCAGCGTGGCCGCCGCGTCCACCAGGAACAACGCCACGAAGCTCGCCTCGGCGAGCAGGCCGGCCAGCAGCGAGGCGACCGCCATGCCCAGGTTGAACGCCCAGAACTGGAGGTTGAAGGCGCGCGACCGGCGTTGCTCGGGCACCACGTCCACGATCGCCGCGACGAAGGCGGGGCTGGGCATCGAGTGGACCACCCCGAGCAGGGCGGCGAGGGCCGCGATCATCACCAGGTGCCGACTGAACGCGAGCGCGACCAGCAGCCCGGCGGTGGCCAGGTGGGCGGCCACCAGGGTGGCGCGGCGGCCCCACCGGTCGGCCAGTACGCCGCCGAGCAGCACCCCGCCCGCGCCGCCGATCCCGTACGCCCCCACCACCGCGCCGGCCAGCGACTCGCTCGCCCCGCGCGCCTCGGTCAGGTAGAGCGACAGGAAGAGCATCGCGAACCCGCCGGCCCGGTTGATCAGGAGCCCGGCCCAGAGGTACCAGAAGGTGGCGGGCAGCCCGCCGGCGGTGTCGTCCCACCAGTTCCGCAGGCTGCGCACCCGTCCCCCAAAACAGTTCGGTTTCCTAACCGATCGTTCCCGACCGTAGGTACCCGAACCCCCGACACGCCAGCGTGTCCCCCGTCACCTGGACCCTCCCTCCCGGGGCTGCCGGTCAGGGGGTCTTGGCGGGCAGGGGTTCGGCGGGGGCGGTGGCCGCGGATTCGGCCACCTCCGGTACCGGGGGATCGAGGGTGACGACCGGCACCGCCGGCGTACGCAACTCGGTGGCCCGTCGCTCGCGGGCCGGACCGGAGACCAGGTGCGCCACCGCCAGCCCGGCGCCGATCACCGCGCAGCCCAGCCACAGTGCCGTGTTGCCGCTCTGTTCCCGGACCAGGCCGCCGAGGACCGGGGCGGTGGCACCGGCGACCTGCCAGGACAGCGAGAAGGTGCCCTGGTAGCGGCCCCGCAACTCGGCCGGGGACAGCTCCGCGATCAGGGTGGCGTTGGAGGGCGAGTTGAGCATCTCGCCGATGGTCCAGATCAACACCGTCAGGCCGTAGAACCAGGCGGTCCCGGCGAAGGCGGTGAGACCGAAGCCGACGCCCATCACGATCGAGGACAGGGCGAGCACGTGCGAACGGCTCCGGCCGCGGATGAGCCGGGGCACGAAGAGTTGACCGAACACGATCAGGACGCCGTTGAGGGCGATCACCGACCCGAAGGTGGCGGGGGACAGGCCGGAATCGCCCATCGCGATCGGGAGCATCGAGATGTGCTGGAGGAACACCAGCGCGGAGAACAGGTTGAGCACCACGAAGCCGAGGAAGACCCGGTCGGCGAGGATGGTGCGCAGCGCGCCGGCGGGCGCGGTACCGCCCTTGCGGGCACCCGGGGCCGTGGCCCGTCGGGTCTCGCCGACCTTGAAGAAGATGACCAGCGCGGTGACCAGCGTGGTGGACGCGTCGACCACGAACAGCAGGAGGTAGTCGACCTCCGCGGCGAGGCCGGCGAGGATGGCCGCACAGGCGAACCCGAGGTTGATCGCCCAGTAGTTGAGCGAGAAGGCGCGCAGCCGGTCCTTCTCCGGCACCACGTCGACCATCATCGCGCCGAATGCCGGTCGGGCGGCCTCGGCGAACGTCCCGAGCAGGAACGCGCCGACCGCCACCGCCCACAGTGGCCGGGCGAAGCCGAGGGCGAGCATCATGGCCGCCGCGCCGAGGTGGGCGGTGAGCAGGGTGGGTCGCCGCCCCCATCGGTCGGTCAGCGTGCCGCCGGCGGTGGTGCCGACCGCGCCCCCGACGCCCCAGAGGCCGAGCACCAGACCGGCCTGGGTGGCGGAGAAGTCGCGCTCCTGGGTGAGGTAGATGGCCAGGAACACCAGGACGAACGAGCCGAGGCGGTTGATCAGGCTGCCGGCCCAGAGGTACCAGAAGGTCCTCGGTAGTCCTCCGGTGGTCTCCCCGAACCAGTCCCGCATCGTCCGCACCCCGTCGCCCCGCTCCCCGTAATGACCGGCATGATCACAGTGCCTTACAACCTAGTGAACAGCCGGAACGCCGGTCATCGGCTTTTCCACGTGGTGGTCGTCACCACCCTTGCCGCGTGCCCGGCACCGAGTTGGGGCAGGATGATCGGCATGACTG
Organism: Micromonospora endolithica; assembly: GCF_003626595.1. Taxonomy (GTDB): domain Bacteria; phylum Actinomycetota; class Actinomycetes; order Mycobacteriales; family Micromonosporaceae; genus Micromonospora; species Micromonospora endolithica. The sequence continues at coordinate 93,560 of NZ_RBAK01000018.1, forward strand.
CGAGCGAAGGGCCCACCGTCGGGACGCTGGTCCTGCTGCGGCACGGTGAGAGCGACTGGAACGCGAAGAACCTCTTCACCGGCTGGGTGGACGTCGACCTGACCGAGAAGGGCGAGACCGAGGCGCGGCGCGGCGGCGAATTGCTCCGCGAGCACGACCTGCTGCCGGACGTCGTACACACCAGCGTCATGCGGCGCGCGATCCGCACCGCCGAGCTGGCGCTGAACGCCGCCGACCGGCACTGGATCGCGGTGCGCCGGTCGTGGCGACTCAACGAACGGCACTACGGCGCCCTCCAGGGCAAGAACAAGAAGCAGACCCTGGAGGAGTACGGCGAGGAGCAGTTCATGCTCTGGCGCCGCTCGTACGACACCCCGCCGCCGCCGATCGACGACAACGACGAGTTCTCGCAGGTGGGCGACCCGCGCTACGCGCTGCTGCCGGGCGAGCTGATGCCGCGTACCGAGTGCCTCAAGGACGTCGTCGAGCGGATGCTGCCGTACTGGTACGACTCGATCGTGCCGGACATCCTGGCCGGTCGCACCGTGCTGGTGGCCGCGCACGGCAACTCGCTTCGTGCCCTGGTCAAGCACCTCGACCAGATCAGCGACGAGGCGATCGCCAAGCTGAACATCCCGACCGGGATCCCGCTGCGCTACGACCTGGACCCGCAGCTGCGTCCCCTCACGCTGGGCGGCACCTACCTCGACCCGGCCGCCGCGAAAGCCGCTGCCGCCGCGGTCGCCAACCAGGGCCGCTGAAGTGTAAGGAAGGGCCCCCTTTTAACGCCTGGTGCATAGGAAGGGCCCCTTTTTAACGTCAGGCGTTAAGAAGGGGCCCTTCCTTGCAACTCAGCTGCCGGTGGGTGAGGTCTCGCCGGTGATCAGGTAGACGACGTGCTCGCCGGCGTTCACCGCGTGGTCGGCGAAGCGCTCGTAGAACCGGCCGAGCAGCGTGGCGTCGATGGCCGTCTCCACGCCGTACGGCCAGTCGTCGCCGAGCAGCACCCCGAACAGGCTCTTGTGCAGGTCGTCCATCGCGTCGTCGTCGCGGTCCAGCTCGGCGGCGAGGTCGGCGTCGGGCTTGGCCAGGACCACGGCGATCTTGCCGCCCATCCGGTCGGCGATGGACGACATGTCGGTGAAGATCGGCCGCAGCTCCGCCGGTACCGCCGGCGACGGGTGCCGCCGGAGCGCGGTCTTCGCCACGTGGTCGGCCAGGTCACCCATCCGCTCCAGGTCGGCGGCGACGTGCAGCGCGGTGATCATCGCGCGCAGGTCGGAGGCGACCGGTGCCTGCCGGGCGAGCAGGTCGCAGACCCGCTCCTCGACGTGCCGGTAGAGGCCGTCGATCTCGGCGTCTCGCTCGATGACCGATTCGGCCGACTGCCGGTCGGCGGTGAGCAGGGCACGGGTGGCGTTCCGCATCGCGGCCCGGACCCCCTCCGCCATGTCCACCAGCAGTTGGCTGACGATTTGCAGATCGGCCCGGAACTCGTCGCGCATGGTCACGTCCTGTGGTCGGTGGCCGCCGAGCGGGGAGTCCGGCGGTGGGGTCAGGTGCGCAGCCCACGGTAGGCCGGGCGGGCGGACCCGAGATTAACCACGGTGAACGACGCCGGACGTGACGGTGAACATTCCCGGAAGCGAGAGTGGTTCGTCCCGGTCTGGGCGGTAGCTGGGTTAACAATGACCATACGATCGCCGGGTGGATTGGGCGGTGACGGTCGCTGCGGCCCTGGGGCTGGCAGCCGGACTCGTGGCCGGGGTGTCGCTACCCCGGCTCCTACCCGCGCTCCGCGACCGCACCACCGCTACCGGGAGCCGCCGAGGCAGCTTCCTCTGGAACACAGGGAGGCGCGCGATCGCCGAGGATCCACAGTCCGGGCTGGGACGCCGGACGATCGACTCGCTCCGGGCCGGTGTGGTCGTGCTCGACCCGGACGACACACCTGTCCTGGTGAACCCCGCGGCCCGCGCGATGGGCCTGCTCCGCACCGGCGCCACCGCGGGCTCGGTCGACGCCCACCCGCTGATCCGTACCCTCGCCGGCCAGGTGCGCCGCACCGGGGTGCGGCGCGAGATCGAGCTCGACCTGCCGCGCGGTCGCGACAACGGCGGGGTGAACCCGCTGGGCGTGCACTTGCGGGCGATGGGGCTGGGCGCCGGGTACGTCGCCGTGGAGGCGGCCGACGTGACCGAGTCGCACCGGCTGGCCCGGGTGCGGCGGGACTTCGTGGCGAACGTCAGTCACGAGCTGAAGACACCGATCGGCGCCCTGCAACTGCTCGCCGAGGCGCTCCTGGACGCCACCGAGCCGGCCGGGCAGGGGCAGCCCGACCTCTCCGAGGACCTGGTCGCCGCGCGCCGGTTCGCCGAGCGGATCCAGCACGAGTCGACCCGGCTGGGGCGGCTGGTGCAGGAGTTGCTCGAACTGACCCGGCTGCAGGGGGCCGAGCCGCAGCCGGCGCCGGAGCCGGTCGCGGTGGACTGGGTGGTCGCCGAGGTCCTGGATCGTACGCGGACCAACGCCAGCGCCCGCCGGATCGACGTCGTCGTCGACGTCGACCGGGGACTGACCGTGTACGGCAGCGACAGCCAGCTCGCCACGGCGGTGGCGAACCTGGTCGAGAACGCGGTCAACTACTCGGGCGAGGACACCACGGTCCGGATCACCGCCCGTGCCGAGGACGAGCACGTCACGATCGCCGTCGCCGACCAGGGCATCGGCATCGCCCCGACCGACGTGGACCGGATCTTCGAGCGCTTCTACCGGGCCGACCAGGCCCGGTCCCGTGCCACCGGGGGTACCGGGCTGGGCCTGGCAATCGTCAAGCACATCGCCGGCAACCATGGCGGAAGGGTGGAGGTGTCGAGCACTCTTGGTGGTGGGTCGACGTTCACCCTGCGGCTGCCCACCCGTCCACCGGAGGACCTGCTGGCGACACTGCCGTCGGCTGGGATCGAGGCCGGCCCGGCCGGGCTCCGGCAGGTCTGACAGCAATGAAAGGAACTTCCCGTTGAGCCGCGTTCTGGTGGTCGAGGACGAGGAGTCGTTCTCCGACGCCCTGTCGTACATGCTCCGCAAGGAGGGCTTCGAGGTGTCCGTCGCCGCGACGGGCCCCTCCGCCCTGACCGAGTTCGACCGGACCGGCGCCGACATCGTGCTGCTCGACCTGATGCTGCCCGAGATGTCCGGCACCGAGGTGTGTCGGCAGCTCCGGCAGCGCTCGCACGTGCCGATCATCATGGTCACCGCGCGGGACAGCGAGATCGACAAGGTGGTCGGTCTGGAGATCGGCGCCGACGACTACGTCACCAAGCCGTACTCCCCGCGTGAGCTGGTCGCCCGGATCCGCGCCGTGCTGCGCCGGCAGAGCGCCGACGTGGCCGAGTCCGGTGCGCCGACCCTGGCCGCCGGCCCGGTGCGGATGGATATCGAGCGGCACGTGGTGACCGTCGACGGCGGTGCCGTGCAGCTGCCGCTGAAGGAGTTCGAACTGCTGGAGCTGCTGCTGCGCAATGCCGGCCGGGTGCTCACCCGGGGCCAGCTCATCGACCGGGTGTGGGGTGCCGACTACGTCGGTGACACCAAGACCCTCGACGTGCACGTCAAGCGGCTGCGCTCGAAGATCGAGCCGGAGCCGTCCGCGCCGCGTTTCATCGTCACCGTACGAGGGCTGGGCTACAAGTTCGAGCCGTGAGCCGACATACGTGAAAGGGCCCGCGTCGACTCGGCGCGGGCCCTTTGCTGGCTACCGCAAGTAGCCGTAGCTTCGTTGAGTCGATGTAACCCCAGGTGAGGGTGTGGCCGCCGGATGGTACCGGTGTGCCGTCGCTTTGCTCTGCTTACCTATACGCAACCCCCGTCTGAGCAGGGCGGCTCCGCGGGGGCTCAGACGCCGCTGTGGAAATGACCGTTACGGAGAGTGTCCGGTGCGTCTGTTGAAGCAGAGCAAAGGGTCGAGACGGCATGTGGTGGGTCGGGGGTGGCAGTCACTCCTGGTCACCGGCTGAACCGGCGGGTCGGCTGCGCCGGCGGCCGGTCAGACCGGGTCGGCGGGGTGCGGGGCGACCATGCCCTTCCGCAGCCGCGCGCCGCACAGTTCGGCGAGCTTGGCGTACGCGGGCGCACCGATGAGCGCGGTCAGCTCGGGGCCGTAGGACACGTACATCGGATCGGCGCCGACGTGCGCGTCCGTCGAGGAGGTGCACCACCAGTCCAGGTCGTGCCCGCCGGCACCCCAGCCCCGGCGGTCGAACTCGCTCAGCGACGACACCAGCACCTTCGTGTTGTCCGGCCGGTCGACCCACTCCTGGTCCCGGCGGATCGGCAGCTGCCAGCAGACGTCCGGCTTGTACTCCAGCGGGTGCACCCCGTCACGCAGCGCCTGGGCGTGCAGCGCGCAGCCGGCCCCGGCGGGGAAGTCCGCGTCGTTGAGGAACACGCACGGCCCCTCGTCGCCCTGGGTCGCCGTACGCCGGGCGGTCTTCTTGCCGTCCAGCGTGTCCTCGGCGGTCCAGTTCCGGAAGCCCCGGCGGTGGTGCTGCCAGGTGGCCGGGGTGAGGCGCTTGACCGCGTCGCGGACCCGCTTCTCGTCGTCGGCGTCGGTGAAGAACGCGCCGTGCGAGCAGCATCCGTCGGCCGCCCGGCCGGCGACGATACCGTGGCAGCCCCGGCCGAAGATGCACGTCCACCGGGACAGCAGCCACGTCAGGTCGGCGCGCACCACGTGCTTCTCGTCGGCCGGGTCGGGGAACTCGATCCACTCCCGGGGGAAGTCCAGCGGCACCTCGCGACTGCGCGGGTCGTCCGGGTCGTCCACCAGCACGCGGAGCTCGATCTGCCCTGTCACCCGGTCAGCGTACGCGCGGTGTCCCCCGCCGGCCCGCGAGCCGCCGAAACGTGTTGGCCCTAGTGTCATCGGCATGCGACTGGGAGTCCTGGACGTCGGGTCCAACACGGTGCACCTGCTGGTGGTCGACGCTCACCGGGGCGCGCACCCGTGGCCGGCGCACTCGGAGAAGGTGGTGCTGCGCCTCGCCGAGCAGATCGGCCCGGACGGCGCGTTGACCGAGGCGGGCGCGGACGGCCTGGTCAAGGCGGTCGGCATGGCCAAGGCGGCGGCCGCCGGCCTGGCGGCGGACGACCTGATCGCGTTCGCCACGTCCGCCGTGCGCGACGCCACCAACGCGGGCGAGGTCCTCGCCCGGGTGCGGGAGGAGTCCGGCGTACGCCTGGAGGTCCTCGCCGGGGCGGACGAGGCCCGGATGACGTTCCTCGCGGTGCGGCGGTGGTTCGGTTGGTCGGCGGGGCGGCTGCTGGTCCTGGACATCGGCGGCGGGTCGCTGGAGCTGGCCGCCGGGATCGACGAGAACCCGGACGTGGCGGTGTCGCTGCCGCTCGGCGCGGGCCGGTTGACCCGCGACCGGCTCCGCGTTTCGCCGGACAGTGCCACGCCGCCGTCGGCCGAGGCGGTGGAGGAGCTGCGGGCGTACGTGGACGACCTGCTCGACCCGGTCGTCACGCAGCTGACCGAGGTGGGCTGGGAGCGGCCGGTCGCCACCTCCAAGACGTTCCGGACGCTCGCCCGGCTGGCCGGGGCGGCGCCGTCCGGAGCCGGGCTCTGGGCCCGCCGCCAGCTGACCCGGGCCGGGCTGGGCCAGGTGCTCGGCTTCATCCGGCACATCCCGCCGGTCAAGCTGGCGCAGTTGGAAGGCGTCAGTGTGGGCCGCGCGCACCAGTTGCTCGCCGGTGCGGTGGTCGCCGAGGCGGTGCTGCGCCGGCTCGACATCGACACGCTGGACATCTGCCCGTGGGCGCTGCGGGAGGGCGTCATCCTGAGCAGGCTGGACCAGCTCGCCCCGATGTGACCTGGCGCGCGGTGGGCGCTTTGCGGGTGCTCGTCCCGATGCCGTCCGGCGCTGCCGGCTACCCTCGACACTGTGACTTCCCGCGTCCCGGTGCTCCTGTCCACCTCCTCGGTCTTCCCCGAGCGGACCGCGGCCGCGTTCCAGCTGGCCGCGGCGCTCGGCTACGACGGTGTCGAGGTGATGGTCTGGACCGACGCGGTCAGCCAGGACGCCGGCGCGCTCAAGGGCCTCGCCGAGCACTACGGCGTGCCGGTGCTCTCCGTGCACGCCCCCTGCCTGCTGGTCACCCAGCGGGTGTGGAGCCCCGACCCGTGGGAGCGGCTGCGCCGCTCCGCCGAGCTGGCCGAGACGCTGGGCGCGCCGACCGTCGTGGTGCATCCGCCGTTCACCTGGCAACGGGAGTACGCGCGGACCTTCGCCGAGGGGCTGGCCGAGATCGAGGGCCGGTTCGACGGGTTGCGCTTCCCGGTGGAGAACATGTTCCCGGTGCGGATGGCCGGCCGGCAGTTCGTCCCGTACGTGCCCGGTTGGGACCCCACCGAGGTGGGTTACTCGTCGTACACGCTGGACCTGTCGCACTGCGCCGCGTCGCACATCGACTCGCTGGACCTGGCCGACCGGATGGGCGCCGGACTGGCACACGTGCACCTCGGCGACGGCACCGGCGAGGGGCGCGACGAGCACCTGGTGCCGGGGCGGGGCACCCAGCCCTGCGCCGAGCTGCTCCGCTCGCTGGCCGGGCGCGGGTTCACCGGTTCGGTCGCGGTGGAGGTCTCCACCCGGGGCGCGAAGAGTCGCGCCGTCCGCGAGGCGGACCTGCGCGAGGCGTTGGCGTTCGCCCGCCAGCACCTCGGCACCCCGTCCCCGGTCGACGCGTGAGGCGAACCGGCGTCAGGTGACCGGAGTGAGGGCGTCCGCGGTCGCCGTCGCGCTGACCTGCTCGCCGACGGCCGCGCGCTTGCGGGCCCGGTGGGCGGCCACGTGCGACCGGGTGGCGCAGCGCTCCGAGCAGAACCGGCGGCAGCAGTTCGACGAGGTGTCCAGGTAGACGTTGCCGCACCGCTCGTCGGCGCAGACGCCGAACCGGGCGCTGCCGTACTCGCACAGCCACACCGACAGTCCCCAGACCGCACCGGCCAGGTATTCGGCGCTCACCGACGCACCCCGACTGGTCACGTGCATGTGCCAGTCGCTGGAGTCGTGCCCGGAGATGCGGGGCTGCACCGGGTATGCCTCCAGCAGCGCGTTCAGCTCGGTCACCGCCTGCGCGTCCCGTCCCGACGTGCCGTAGTCGAAGACGTCACGCAGGCGCTTCTGCGCCCGTCGGAAGATGGCCACGTCCCGGTCCGACGCCTCTTCGCGCATCCAGGCGCTGTCGTCCGGGAAGAGGGCCCGCAGGTCGTCGAGGTCGTCCAGGCGGGCGTTGACCAGGTCAACGCCCATCCGGGCGTACGCGTCGAAGTTCACGCCATCAAAGGTAGACGACTCACGGGGTGCGTGCCGCGTCGATGTAGTGCGGCAGGAACCGCGCGTACCCGTCGGTGATCAGACTCTCGCTCTCCCGGATGCCGGCGCCGGCGGACTCGCCGTCGACGATCCAGCTGCCCAGCACCATGTGCCCGCCCCCGCCGATCTCGGGCAGCGCCCGGAACTCCTGGTAGCACCAGCCCTCGTCGCCGTAGATCCCCGGGTTGGTGACCTCCCCCCGGCCGGTGACGATCCGCACCGATCCCCCCTCCCGGCCGAGCAGCGGCTTCGCCACGTACGCGGACATCCCACGTGGTGAGTCCAGGTACGCGGGCAGCAGCAGCTCGTGCCCCGGGTACAGCTCCCACAGCACGGCCAGCAGCGCCTTGTTCGACAGGAGCAGCTTCCAGGCCGGTTCGATCCAGGTGGTCGGGGTGCCCGGGTCCAGTGCCGGCCGCCCGTACGGCTCGGCGAGCATCCACTCCCACGGGTAGAGCTTGAAGCAGGTGGTGACCGGCTGACCGGACCGGTCGACGAACCGGCGCCCGTTCCAGCCGATCTCCTGGATGGGCTGGAGCGTCACCTCCAGCCCCGCCTGGCGGGCGGTCTCGGCCAGGTAGCCGGCGGTCATGTGGTCCTCGCCCGACTCCTCCTCGTTCGACCAGACCACGTGCACCCGCCTGTCGTACAGGCCCGCGCCGATCTTGGCCCAGGCGCCGACCAGCCGCTCGTGGATGCTGTTCCACTGGTCGGCGTCGGGGCGGGTCTGCTCCAGCCAGTACCACTGCACGATGCTCGCCTCGACCAGCGCGGTCGGGGTGTCCGCGTTGTATTCCAGCATCTTCGGCGGCCAGCTGCCGTCGTACCAGAGGTCGAAGCGCCCGTAGAGCGTCGGCGGCCCCTCCCGCAGCGACCGGGCGACCGCCTCGGCCGCCCAGCCGGGGATGCCGAACTCGGCGTACCGGTTGCCGGCCACCACGTGCTCGGCGGCGGCCACCGACATCCGGTGTAGTTCCTCGGTGGCCTCCTCCAGCCGGAGCACCTCGTCCAGGTCGAACGCGTACGCCGCGGTCTCGTCCCAGTACGACATGATCTCGCCGTCGGGCAGTTCGGTGTCCACGTACACCAGTCCCTGCGAGCGGATCGTGGCGTCCCAGTCCGGTCGGGGGGTGACCGACTCCCGGCGCACCTCAGCCGCCGCAGGCGGCGAGGTGGGTGCCGAAGCCGCCCCGCTCGGGCAGTGCCGCGTCGGCGGACCGGTCGGCGCCGGTGGCGACGGGTACGGCGGCCGTCGCGGGCTCGCGCAGCGCGAGGGCGACCGTGCCCCCGCCCCCGACCGGGCCCAGCGCGCAGTCGTCGTCATCGTCGTCGTCGGAGGACATGTTGCAGCCGGACAGGGCGAGCGCGAGCGCGGTGAGCGCGCCGAGCTGCACGGAGGCCGACCGGAGCCGGCGACGGGGGTGTGCGGTCACGTCATGGTTGTAGCCGATCGGTGCCAGGCACGGAAGCCCGCCGGTGCCCGGCGGAGCCCTCCGGGCGGGCGTTACGCTCGGTTCATGCTCCGTTCCGTCATCCTCGCCGCCTCCCGGTCATCCCAGGTCGAGCGGCTCGTCGCGACGGCCCCGTTCACCCGGGACGTCGTCCGCCGGTTCGTCGCCGGCGCCAAGACCGACGACGCGTTGCGCGCGACCCGCGAACTCGTCGACGACGGTCTCTCGGTCTCCCTGGACAACCTCGGCGAGGACACCGTCACCGGTGAGCAGGCCGACGCCATCCGGGACGAGTACGTGAAGCTGCTGCGGCTGCTCTCCGCCGCCGGGTTGACCCCGGGCGCCGAGGTGAGCGTGAAGCTCTCCGCGCTCGGGCAGAACTTCGACGAGCAGCTCGCGTACGACAACGCGCGGGCGATCTGCGCGGCGGCCGACGAGGCGGGCACCACGGTCACCCTGGACATGGAGGACCACACCACCACCGACTCGACCCTGGACATCCTGGCCAAGCTGCGCAAGGACCACCCGTCCACCGGGGCGGTGCTCCAGGCGTACCTGCGGCGTACCGAGTCGGACTGCCGCGAGCTGGCGACGGCCGGGTCCCGGGTCCGGCTGTGCAAGGGCGCGTACAAGGAGCCGGAGTCGGTGGCGTACCAGTCCGCCCGCGAGGTGGACAAGTCGTACGTCCGCTGCCTGAACATCCTGATGTCCGGCGCGGGTTACCCGATGCTGGCCACCCACGACCCGCGACTGATCGCCATCGGCGAGGACCGGGCCCGCTGGTTCGACCGCGGCCCGGACAGCTTCGAGTTCCAGATGTTGTACGGCATCCGGCCCGAGGAGCAGGCCCGCCTGGTGGGCGAGGGATACACCGTGCGGACCTACGTGCCGTACGGCGACGACTGGTACGGCTACCTCATGCGGCGTCTCGCCGAGCGCCCCGCCAACCTGGTCTTCTTCGGTCGGGCGCTGGCCAGCCGGAAGTAGCCCGACCCCGCTGCCCGGACGGGCCGGCGGCGACCCGGGGTCGCCGCCGGCCCTTTTTCGTTGACGGTTGCGGTTAATGAGGCTAACTTTCTGGTTATGACAGTTAGCTTCGTGGGGCGGGACGGCGGACGGCTCGCGTACCAGGTTCACGGGCAGGGCCCGCTGGTGGTCCTGGCGCACGGCATGGGGGAGAACCGCCACGCGTACCGGCACCTGGTTCCGCTGCTGGTCGAGGCGGGGCACCGGGTGGCCGCGGTGGACATCCGGGGGCACGGCCGGTCCAGTGCCGGCTGGCCGTCGTACGCCCCGGCGGAGGTCGGCGCCGACCTGGTCGCCGTGGTTCGGGACCTCGGTGGTGGGCCGGCGACGTTGGTGGGCAGCTCGTCCAGCGCGGCGGCCGTGGTCTTCGCCGCCGCCGACGCGCCCGACCTGGTGAACGGGATCGTGCAGATCGGCGCGCTCGTCGGCAGGCCGAAACTGACCCCGGCGCTGCGGCTGGCCCAGTTCGCGGTGCTGCGCAGCCCCCGGTTGTTCGGGATGTTCCACCGCACGCTGTTCCCGGTGCACCGGCCGGCCGACGACGCCGCGTACCGCAAGGCGATGGTGGCCAACCTGCGCGAACCCGGCCGGATGGCCGCGACCCGGGGTGTCGTCGCCCCGGTCGAGCCGCACTGGACGGCCCGGGCCCGCGAGGTGCGCCAGCCGGTGCTGGTGCTGATGGGCACGAAGGATCCCGACTTCCCCGACCCGGGCGCGGAGGCCCGCGCCGCACGGCGGCTCTTCGCCACCGCCGAGGCCCGGATGATCGCCGACGCCGGTCACTACCCGCACGCCGACCGGCCGGCCGCGACCGCCGCCGCGCTCGCCGACTTCCTGGCGGTGGCCGCCGGTGCCTAGGGCCGGCCTCACCCCGCAGAGCGTGGTGCGCGCGGCGGCCGACCTCGCCGACGAGGTCGGCCTCGACCGGCTCACCCTCGCCGCCGTGGCCGCCCGGCTCGGTGTCACGCTGCCCGGCCTCTACAAGCACGTCCGCGGCGCCGACGCGCTCCACCAGCGACTCTCCGCGCTGGCCACCGCCGAGATCGCCGAGGAGATGGTCGCCGCCGCCGTCGGCCGGGCCGGCGGCGACGCCCTCCGGGCCGTCGCCGCCGCCTACCGCGACTACGCCCACCGGCACCCCGGCCGTTACCCGGCGACCCAGCGCGTGCCCGACCCGGCCGACGCCGAGCACCGGGCCGCGGGGGAGCGCGCGGTCGGCGTCGTCTACGCCATCCTGCGGGGGTACGGGGTGACCGGCGACGCCGCCGTCGACGCGGTACGCACGTTCCGGGCCTCCGTGCACGGCTTCGTGCTGCTGGAGGCGGCCGGCGGGTTCGGGCTGCCGCAGGACGTGGACCGCTCCTTCGGCCGGATGCTCGACGGCCTGGACGCGGCCTACCGCACCTGGCCCCGAAGCCCCTGACCCGCCCCGCCCCCCGCCCCCCGCCCCCCGCCCCCCGGCCCCCCGGTCCCGGTCCCGGTCCCGGTCCCGGTCCCGCGATCTTGCACTTCTGGTCGCCGTTACACCCCTTGTGGACCGAT
>NZ_RBAK01000019.1 GCF_003626595.1 Micromonospora endolithica
GACAACGGCGAAACCGTCACCATCGCCGACTCCGCCAACCCCGACCAGGCCTCCTACCGGATGAGCATCGACAACCTCGCCGACTGGATCGCCACCCGCGGCTACATCTCCTGACCCACACCACCACGAAAGGCCCGGCCCCCGATGGGGGCCGGGCCTTTCGTCGTCAACCGCCGAGGGTCAGTTGTCAACCACCGAGGGTCACCGGCAGCGGTGGCCCGTCGCCGACCAGGCGGTAGGACGCCTCGCCGACCGGCTCCACCAGGCCGTCGGTGACCAGCCCGGCCAGGGCACGGGACCGTTGCACGTCGTCGGCCCACACCTGGTCGAGGCGCTGGCGCGGGACCGGGCTGGTGGCCTCCCTGAGCACGCCGAGCAGCAGCCCGCGTACCTGGCGGTCGGTGCCGGCGTACTTCTGGGGGCGGCGGGTGGGGCCGGCCGGCGCGGTACGTCCGGACGCCCGCCAGGCGCAGACCGACTCGACCGGGCAGGTGGCGCAGCGCGGTGCCCGGGCGGTGCAGATCACCGCGCCGAGTTCCATAAAGGCCGCGCTGGCCAGTGCGGCGTCGGCCGGTGCGATCGGCAACAGTTCCTCGGCGGCGACGAGGTCGGCGGGGCGGGTGGTGGGGCCGGCGTCGGGCTCACCGGCGATCGCCCGGCAGACGACCCGCCGGACGTTGGTGTCGACCACGGGGTGCCGCTGGCCGTACGCGAAGGCGGCCACCGCCCGCGCGGTGTAGGTGCCGATCCCGGGCAGGGCCAACAACTGGTCGAGGCGGTCGGGTACCTGGCCGCCGTGCCGTTCCACGATGGCCACCGCGCAGTCGCGCAGGCGGACCGCCCGGCGGGGGTAGCCGAGCCGTCCCCACATCCGGATCGCCTCGGCCGGGGTGTCGGCGGCCAGCGCGGCCGGATCGGGCCAGCGGGCCAGCCACGCCTGCCAGGCGGGCAGGACCCGGACGACCGGGGTCTGCTGGAGCATCACCTCGCTGACCAGGATCGCCCACGGGCTCACTCCGCGCTCCCGCCACGGCAGGTCGCGGGCATTCTCCTCGTACCACCGGCTGACCAGGGTGGCGAACGTCGGTTCAGTCATCGCACCGCCGATGATCGCACGCGGAGCCGTCCCGATCGTTGGGCGACCCGGGTGGGCCGCCGCCGCTCCCCCCGCGTGGGTCAGGGAGAATGCCCGGATGAACGAGCTGGCGATCACCGTCATCGGCCGGGACCGGCCGGGCATCGTGGCCGACGTCGCCGAGGTGCTCGCGCGACTCGGCGCGAACCTCACCGACAGCACGATGACCCGACTGCGGGGGCACTTCGCGATGACCCTGATCTGTGTGGGCCCGACCGCCGCGGAGGTCGAGGCCGCGCTGGCCCCGCTGTGCGCGGACGGCCAACTGCTGGCCACCGTACGCGCGGTGACGCCGGACGGGGAGACGACGCCGGCGGGCGAGCCGTACGTGATGGCGGTGCACGGCGCGGACCGGATGGGCATCGTGGCGGCGATGACCCGGGTCCTCACCGAGGCGGGCGGCAACGTGACCGACCTGAGCACCCGGCTGGCCGGTGCGCTCTACGTGGTGGTGGCGGAGGTGGACCTGCCGTCCGGCACCGCCGACGCGCTCGCCGGCCGGCTTGCGGAGACGGCGGCCGACCTGGGTGTCGGGGTGACCCTGCGTCCGGCCGATCCGGATCTGCTGTGACCGGAGAGGAACGCGACCCGGAGGCGTACGCCGGTCTCGGCGGTTGGACCCCGGCGGCGCTGCGCCTGCCGGGGGAGGTCCGGCCGGTGGTGTCCGCGCCGGACGCGGTGCTCAGCCGGGCGGGCGGTGCGGTCGACCCGACGGCCGACGAGACCGTACGCCTGGCGGCCGACCTGGTGGCGACGATGCGGGTGTCGCCGGGGTGTGTGGGGCTGGCCGCGCCGCAGATCGGGGTGGGCGCGCAGGTCTTCGCGGTCGACGTGACCGGTCATCCGAAGTCGGTGACGGTGCATGGCACGTTCGTGCTGTGCAACGCCCGGGTGGTCGAGGCGTCGCGCTGGAAGGCGGGCCGGGAGGGGTGCATGTCGGTGCCCGACCTGACCGGTGACGTGAAGCGGGCCAGCCGGCTGGTGGTGGAGGGTGCGTTGCCGGGCTCCGGCGCGGTGGTCCGGCTGGTGACCGACGGCTTCGAGGCGCGGGCTCTCCAGCACGAGATCGACCACTGTGCCGGCCTGCTCTTCCTGGACCGGGTTGCCGGGGCGCACGCCGTCTACCAGCGCAAGGTCTACCTCTGAGCGGTTACCGCAGCGGTGGCGGCGGCGGGTCGAACCGACCGCGGGCGGGTGCCGACCGTCGACTGTGGAGGGTGAGGTTCAGGTGAGCTGTGGGCGCCCCGGCGCGTCGCGGCGGCGAGCGGTGGGGCGCGCCGTTACGGTGGGGGCATCATGCGTCTGACGGTCGGCCCCCTGCCTCCCGCCGTTTACTGGCGGCGACGCGCCGTCGTACTCGGAGCGGGGCTTCTCTTCCTGATTGTCCTGCTCTACTCGTGCACGGGGTCGGACCGGAAACCCGGCACGACCGGGGACGCGCAACCGACGCCGGGCGCGACCACCTCGGGTGCGGCGCCGGAGACGAGCGGCACACCGCTGTCCCCGCAGACCGGCACGCCGGCCCCCGAGGGCTCGGCCGGGGCGGCACCGTCCGACGGGCCCGCCCCGACCGATGCCGCGCCGCCGCCGGTGGTACCGGCGGTGGACGACGGCACCTGTACGGACACCGAGATCACGGTGACCGCGGCGGCGTTGTCCTCGTCGGTGGTCCGGGGAGCGACCGTCGAACTGCAACTGAAGATCAGGAACCGGTCCGAGCGGACGTGCAGCCGGGACGTCGGGGCCGAGGTACAGGAGTTGTTCATCAAGTCCGGTGCGGAGACGATCTGGTCCTCCGACACCTGTGGCACCGGCAAGGGTTCGGACGTGCAGTCCTTCACGCCCGGCTTCGAGCGGTCCTACCAGCTGGGTTGGAACGGGCGGGACAGCACCCGGTGCGCCGACGGGGTGGCCGCCGGGCCGAACCCGCCGGCCGGGACGTACCAGGTCTTCGCGCGGGTCGGCACCAAGCTCAGCGAGCCGGCGCGCCTGACCGTCACCGGCTGACGGGGCCGGCGGGCGGGCCGGACGTTTGGTAGGGCGGACGGCGAGGGACCGCCGTCAGACGTAGCGTTCCAGGATCGACGCCTCGGCCAGCCGGGACAGCCCCTCACGGACGCCCCGGGCCCGGGCGTCGCCGACACCCTCGACGGCCTGAAGGTCCTCGACGGTGGCACCGAGCAGCCGCTGGAGGCTGCCGAAGTGCACGACCAGCCGGTCCACCACGGCAGCCGGCAGCCGGGGCACCTTCGCCAGCAGCCGGAAGCCCCGCGGACTCACCGCCGCGTCGAGGGCGTCCGAGGCGGCCGGGTAGCCGATGGCCTTGGCGACGGAGACCAGGTCGATCAGCTCGGTGGCGCCGAGCAGGTCCAGCTCGACCAGCGCCTCGTCCAGGGTGCGGGACTTGCGTCCGGTGGGGAGATAGTCGCGGATGACCAGGGTGCGGTCGGCGTCCACGCCGGCCATCAGCTCGTCGAGCTGAAGCGCCAGCAGCCGGCCGTCGGTGCCCAGCTCCACCACGTAGCCGGCGATCTCGTCGGCGATCCGGCGGACCATCTCCAGTCGCTGCACCACGGCCACGGCATCCCGGACGGTGACCAGGTCCTCGATCTCCAGGGCGGACAACGTGCCGGACACCTCGTCGAGCCGGAGCTTGTAACGCTCCAGGGTGGCGAGGGCCTGGTTGGCGCGGGACAGGATCGCCGCCGAGTCGTCCAGCACGTGCCGCTGGCCGTTCACATAGAGGCTGATGATCCGCATCGACTGGCTGACCGAGATGACCGGGTAGCCGGTCTGCCGGGCGACCCGCTCGGCGGTGCGGTGCCGGGTGCCGGACTCCTCGGTGGGGATGGTCGGGTCGGGCATCAGGTGCACGGCGGCGCGGACGATCCGGGTGCCGTCGCTGGAGAGCACCACCGCGCCGTCCATCTTGCACAGCTCCCGGACGCGGGTGGCGGAGAACTCGACGTCGAGCGGGAAACCGCCGGTGCAGAGTCCTTCGACGACCTTGTCGTAGCCGAGGACGATCAACGCGCCGGTCCGGCCGCGCAGGATCCGCTCCAGGCCGTCGCGTAGGGCGGTGCCCGGCGCCATCAGTGCGAGGTTGGCCCGCAGCGGATCACCCGCGCCGCCGGCGGTGCCCCCGGTGACGGTCACGCTGATCGTACGGGTCGGCGAACCCACGGCGCCGGTGCGGGCGTGGGGCGTCGCGCCGGCAGGCTTGGTGGTGTCGCGGTCGATCGGCACGTGGACAGTCTACGGACTGCCCTGCGGTGGGTGCTGTCGTGGTTACTGTGATGTGTCGCTATGCCGTGTGCGGGACCGACCGCGGCAGCTGACCGGCCTGTCCGGTATCGCCCCGCCGATCCCGTGCGCCGGTCACCCACCGTCACTCCGCGGACGCGCGGGCGACCGCCTGGAGCGCCGCGCGTACGTCGGTGACCTCGATCACCCGCATCTGTGCGGGGCCCGCCCCGGTGCTTTCCGGGCCGCAGCCGGGCGGCACCAGTGCCAGCCGGAAGCCGAGCCGGGCCGCCTCGGCCAGCCGACGCGGCACCGCTCCCACCCGACGCACCTCGCCGGTCAGCCCCACCTCGCCGATGGCCACCAGGTGCGGCGCGATGGCCAGGTTGAGCCCGCCGGAGGCGACCGCCAGTGCGACCGCCAGGTCGGCGGCCGGCTCCACCACCCGGATGCCGCCCACCGTCGCCGCGAAGACCTCCCGGTCGTGCAGGGTCAACCGCTCGGTGCGTCGTTGCAGCACCGCCAGCACCATCGCCAGCCGGGCCGAGTCGAGACCCGACACGGTGCGCCGGGGCGAACCGGCGACGGTGGCCCCGATCAGCGCCTGGACCTCGGTGAGCAGGGCCCGGCGGCCCTCCATCGCCACCGTCACGCAGGTGCCCGGCACCGGTTCGGAGTAGCGGGTCAGGAAGAGGCCGGACGGATCGGCGAGGCTGCTGATGCCTCCCTCGTGCATCTCGAAGCAGCCGACCTCGTCGGCCGCGCCGTAACGGTTCTTCACGCCACGCACCATCCGCAGCGAGGAGTGCTTGTCGCCCTCGAAGTGCAGCACCACGTCGACCAGGTGCTCCAGCACCCGGGGACCGGCGACCTGGCCGTCCTTGGTCACGTGCCCGACCAGCACGGTGGCGATGCCGCGTTCCTTGGCGACCGACACCAGGGCGGCGGTGACCGCCCGGACCTGGGTCACCCCGCCGGACACACCCTCGGTGCCGCTGGTGGAGATCGTCTGCACCGAGTCGAGCACCAGCAGGCCGGGCTTGACCGCGTCGAGGTGGCCGAGCACGGCGGCCAGGTCGCTCTCCGCCGCGAGGTAGAGCTGGTCGTGCAGGGTGCCCATCCGCTCGGCCCGCAACCGGACCTGGCTGACCGACTCCTCGCCGCTGACCACCAGCGAGGGGCTGCCCGCGCCGGCCGCCCACTGCTGCGCCACGTCGAGCAGGAGAGTGGACTTGCCCACCCCCGGCTCACCGGCGAGCAGCACCACCGCGCCGGGGACCAGACCACCGCCGAGCACCCGGTCCAACTCGCTGACCCCGGTCGGGCGGGCGCGGGCCGGCGCGGCGCTGATGGTGGCGATCGGACGGGCCGGCTCGGCCGGCATCCGGGAACTCACCACCCGCCCGGACACGGTCGGGCCGGTCACCGTGCACTCGACCACCGAACCCCACTCGCCGCACTCCGGGCAGCGCCCGACCCACTTGGGCGGCTGGTGACCGCAGGCGTCGCACTCGTAGGCCGGACGCGGCTCGCGGGCGGTGGCCCGGCCGCGCCCGGCACCGGCACGCGGGGCGGGCGAACGGGAGGTGGTCACACCCGGACGTTAGCCCCCGGGTACGACGAAAGCACCGCCGGCGTGGTGACAACCACGCCGGCGGTGCCGGGTCGTACGGGACAGGAGCCGGTCAGTGGTCGGAGCCGCCCTCGCCGCCGTGCTCGCCGTCCTCCCCGCCGCCCTCGTAGCCGCCCTCGCGCTCGATGATCGGCGACGGGGGAGCGGCCGGGGTGAGCGGCACCGCGACCGGCGCGGCCCCGGTGACCGAGGCGCCGTTGCCGAAGTCGAAGGTCACGAAGACGTTCTGGCCGGAGCGGAGGGACTCGTCCAGCCCGATCAGCTGGAGGGTCTGCTGGGCCTCGGTGTTGAGCTGCACGTAGCTCAGCGGCGGGATCTCGATGCGGGCCGGCTGACCGGCCGGCGCGGCGGGCGTCTCGATGACCGACGGCGGGGCGCTCGGGCTGGCCGATCCGGAGGCCGACGGCGACTCCGAGGCCGGCTCCGACGGCGTCGCCGACGCGCTAGCGGCGGCGGTCTCGGACGGGCTGTCCGACGGCGACTGGCTCGGCGACGCCGAGGGGATGGCTGACGGCGTGCCGCCGGTGATGACCACCTCGCGGGCGCTGTCGGTGGTCACGGTCACGGTGACCGGGCTCTCCGAGTCGTTGTAGATGACGGCGTTCAGGGTGGCGTTGGCCCCCGCCTGGTAGCCCTCGACGCCCGGGAACTCGATCAACAGGCCACGGACGGCGTACTCGCCGTTGCCCGCCGACACGTTCACGCCCTGGACCGACGGCTCCTTGTTGGCGGTCTCGGCGACCTGGCCGGCGCCGCATCCGGAGAGCAGCAACCCGGTCGTCGCCGCCATCCCGGACAGCAGCAGGGCCGCCCGCCGGGAACCCCTGATCGAGCGCGTCACGTCGGTCCTCCTCGTCACGATCCCACCCGGTCGTGCGCCGGGCCCGCTGGCCCTGCCCGCGCAGACCGCGCTCCAGGGTAGTGGGGACTGATCCACCCCCGCACGGCGACCCGGGGATGCCACCCGCCGGAGGGGTCCTCAGACCACCCGACCGCTCGTGACCAGCAGGACGACGTCGATCAGGGCCACCAGGATGACGGCCCGGAAGGCGGCCACCGGGCGGGCGCCGGCCCGGGTGGCGGAGCGCCCCGCGTACCAACTGAGCGGCGGCACCACGACGGCGGTCGCCACCGCGGCCAGACCGACGGCCGACGGTGGCCCCGGCGGCCCGAGGACCAGGGTGGCGGTCGCCGCGAGCAGCAGCACGGCGGCGGCCACCCGGCTGCCGGCGGCGCCCAGCCGGTGCGGCAGGCCGCGCACCCCGGTCCGGGCGTCGTCGGCCAGGTCGGGAAGCACGTTGGCGAAGTGCGCGCCGGCACCGAGCAGCGCGCCGGCGCCGACCAGCCAGGCCGGCGGGGCCGGCGCGCCCGGCAGCCCCAGCACGATGAAGGCCGGCAGGGCGCCGAAGGAGACCGCGTAGGGCAGCACCGACAGCGGTGTGGACTTCAACGGCCAGTCGTAGAGCAGTGCGGAGACCAGGGCGAGGGTGACCCAGAAGGCCGCGACCGGGTTCAGGGTGAGAGCCAGCGCCGGGGTGGCGAGCGCGGCCACCACCGCCGCGACGGCCGTGCCGCGCCGGCCGACCGCGCCGGTGACGACCGGTTTGTCGGTACGCCCCACCGCGGCGTCCCGGTCGGCGTCGAGCGCGTCGTTGGTCCAGCCGACCGCGAGCTGGCTGGCGGCCACGGTCACGGTGACCGCCGCGACGCCGGCCGGTGGGTGACCGACCCCCCAGGCGAGCAGCCCGGAGACGGCGGTCACCGCGGCGGCCGGCTCCGGGTGGCTCGCCCTGAGCAAGCCGAGGCCACGTCCTAGCACCGTTGGCGACATGAGGGAAGTCTGGTCGTTGGTGGGCAGTCGTGTCACGCTCGGTTCCATGCGAGACGCGGGCCGTACCCTGCCACGCAACGATCCGCGCCAGTACGACGACCTGGCCGGCGAGTGGTGGCGTCCGGACGGGGCCTTCGCGATGCTGCACTGGCTGGCGCGGGCCCGGGCGGCCATGGTGCCGCCGGCGGCCCGTCCCGACGCGCTCCTGGTCGACCTCGGCTGCGGCGCCGGGCTGCTCGCCCCGCACCTGACCGGCAAGGGCTACCGGCACGTGGGCGTGGACCTGACCCGGTCCGCCCTGCACCAGGCCGCCGCGCACGGGGTCACCGTGGTCAACGGCGACGCCACCGCGGTCCCGCTGGTGGACGGCTGCGCCGACGTGGTGGCGGCCGGCGAGCTGCTGGAACACGTACCGGACTGGCGGGCCGCGGTGGCCGAGGCGTGCCGCCTGCTCCGGCCGGGCGGGCTGCTCGTCCTGGACACCCTCAACGACACCGCGCTGAGCCGGCTGGTCGCCGTACGGATCGCCGAGCGGCTGCCGACGGTGCCGCGCGGCATCCACGACCCACGGTTGTTCGTGGACGCCCGCGCTCTGGTCGCCGAGGCCCGCCGGCACGGCGTCGACCTGCGGCTGCGCGGCGTCCGGCCGGGCGTCGGCGGTCTGCTCGCCTGGCTGGTCCGCCGGGCCCGCGGCGTGGGGGACGGCACCGGCGGGCCGGCGCCCCGGATCGTGCCGACCTGGTCGACCGCCGTGCTCTACCAGGGTCGGGGGGTCCGAAGGGGATAGCCGGAGCGACCCGGGGTATGGGTACGCCGAAGAGGGGGTTGGATGACGCTGCACGCGCTGGAGGCGGCCCGCCGGTTGGCGCCTCGACTCGCCGCCCGGGCGGCCGGGCACGACCGGGACGGTTCCTTCCCGGTGGAGGACTTCCAGGACCTGCGGGAGGCCGGCCTGTTCGGCCTGATGGTCCCCCGCGAGCTGGGCGGCGCGGGTGCCACCTTCGCGGAGTACGCGGCGGTCGCCACCGAGCTGGCCCGGGGCAACGGCGCGACCGCGCTGGTGTTCAACATGCACGCCTCGGTCACCGGCGCGCTCGGCGCGGTCACCGAGGAACTGGCCGAGGCGCTCGGCGTACCGGACGAGGCGCTGGTCGCCCGCGACCGGCTGCTGCGGGCGGCGGCCGAGGGCAGTTGGTACGCGGTCGCGATGAGCGAGCGCGGCGCGGGTGCCCGGCTCTCCCAGCTGAGCACGGTCTACGAGCAGGTCGACGGAGGCTGGCGGATCAAGGGCAGCAAGACGTTCTGCTCCGGGGCCGGACACGCGGACGGCTACCTGGTGGCCGCCCGCAGCGCGGCCGACCCCTCGGTGGTGTCCCAGTTCCTGGTGCCGGCCGGGCCGGGGCTGACCGTCGAGCCCACCTGGGACTCGCTCGGCATGCGCGCCACCTCGTCACACGACCTGCACCTGGACGTGACCGTGCCGGCCGACCGGTTGCTCGGCGGGGTGGAGGGGCTGGCGCTGGTGGTCGCCCAACTGATGCCGCACTGGCTGGTGGCGAGCTACGCGGCCGTCTACGTCGGAGTGGCACGCGCCGCGGTCGAGGCGGCCGCGGAACACCTCAATGCCCGTGGCCTCGCCGGTCTCCCGGCGGTCCGCGCCCGCCTGGGCCGGGCCGACGCCGCGGTCGCCGCGGCTGAGCTGGTGGTCGCCGAGGCGGCCCGCCGGGTCGACGCGGAGCCGGGCGACGCGGAGACCAACCGCTGGGTGTGGCGGGCGAAGCTGCTCGCCGGCACCACGGCGGCGGACGTGGCGGCGTCCACGCTGGAGGCGGCCGGCACGTCGGCGACACGGCGGGGGCATCCGCTGGAACGGCTCTACCGGGACGCCCGCTGTGGTTCGCTGCACCCGGCGACGTCCGACGTCTGCGCGGACTGGCTCGGCATCTCCGTCCTCGGTGGCGACCCGGACCGGGACGGATCGGCACCCCGATGGTGAGATCCCCGGCGACGGGTGGAGAGAGGCGGACGACGTGGCCGTACCGGTGATCGCGGGGCTGGGGACGGCACACCCGCCGTCGGCCGCGCAGGACGAGCTGTGGGAGGGGTTCTTCTCGAAGCACTTCTCCGGCACCACCCGGGCACTGGCCCAGCGGATCTTCGCCAACTCCGGGGTCACCCGCCGCCAGGCGGCGGTCAATCCGCTGCTGGAGGACGTGTCCGACTGGCCGACCGAACGGCGGATGCGCCGCTACCAGGTGGAGGCGCTGCCACTGGGCAAGGAGGCGGTGGGCCGCGCGCTGACCGCCGCCGGGTTGGCCGCCGGTGACATCGGGCTGTTCGTGGTGTGCTCCTGCACCGGCTACGCCACCCCCGGGCTGGACATTCTGCTCGCCCGCGACCTGGGCATGGCGCCGGACACCCAGCGCGTGTTCGTCGGCCACATGGGCTGCTACGCCGCGTTGCCCGGGCTGGGCGCGGCGAGCGACTTCGTGACCGCGCGGGGCCGCCCCGCGTTGCTGCTCTGCGCGGAGCTGACCAGCCTGCACATCCAGCCGTCCACCGCCCGGGTGGACACCCAGCAGATCGTCTCGCACGCGTTGTTCTCCGACGCCGCGGTCGCCGCCGTGGTGGTGCCGGGCGGCCGGGGGTACGCGCTGCGCGAGGTCACCTCGGTCACCGACACGTCCACCGCCGACCACATGACCTGGGACGTCACCGACACCGGGTTCCGGATGGGGCTGTCGCCGAAGGTGCCGCAGGTGCTCTCCCGACACGTCCGGGGCCTGGTCGACGACCTGCTGGCCCGGCACGGCGGCACGACGGCCGAGGTGGACGGTTGGGCGGTGCACCCCGGCGGCCCGCGCATCCTCAACGTGGTGGAGCGGGAGCTTTCCCTGCCGCCGGAGGGGTTGGCGGCGTCCCGCGCCACCCTGGACGAGCACGGCAACTGCTCGTCGCCCACCGTGCTGCTGATCCTGGACCGGCTGTTCCGTGCTGCCGCGCCACCCCGGCGGGTGGTGATGCTGGCGTTCGGGCCGGGGCTGACCCTCTACGCGGCGCTGCTCGACCGGCAGGACTGAACGCGCGCCGACGGCCACCGCGCGACTACCCTGGGCGCATGGACGCCGATGCGGTGGACCGGCCGACGGGTTCCGGCGCCGGGGCGACCGACCCGGGAGCGCGGGGCGGCACCGTCGCGCTCACCGTCGCGGTCCTCGCCGTGTCGGTGGCCGGTGGCTGGTGGTGGCGGGCCAACGAACCCGTCACCGGTCCGGCGGGCAGACCCCCGGTCGCGGTGGCGTCGGACCGTCCGGTCGCGGTGGCGTCGGACCGTCCGGTCGCGGACGAGACCGTCCTCCTCGACGGGAACACCGGTGCGATCGTCACCCGTACCGCTCCCGGGGAGGGCCAGGTCACCGTGGTGATACCGGGCGACGACGGTGACGGGCTGGGCCGTTTCCCGGGCACCGTGTGGCAGGAGCGACGCACCCTCACCCCCGAGCGGGGGGTCGTCCGGCGGACACGCTCCGCGGAAGGGGTCCGGTACCTGCTCCAGTTCCGCTGCACCGGCCCGGGTGAGCTGCTCGTGGTGGTGGACGGCGGCCGGGCCGCCGACCCGTTCACCACCGGGTGCAGCGGCTCGACCACGACGACCCAGATGACCGCGACCGGTGGACCGTTCCAGGTCTCGCTCTCCACGGCCGGTACCGAGCCGCTGCGGATGGAGGCGCAGCTCGTCGCCATTCCGTGAACGCCGGGTCAGCGGGCCAGCCGGCTCAACTCGGCGCGGTAGTCGTCGGCCGAGCGGATCTCGGGAACCACCCGCACCACCCGGCCCTCCCGGTCGACCAGGACGGCCGTGGCGACCCCGGGTCGCGCCGGGAGTTGAAGGAAGCCGCGCAGACCACCGGCCGGGTCGGCGAGGGCGCGCACGTCCGCCCAGGACGGCGGCGTCGGCACGCGTACGGCGGGGTCGGTGTCGACGGTGACCACGGTGACGCCGGGCGGGGCGGCGGTGGCGGCGTCGGCCAGTTCCTCGGCGCAGGCGCAGTCGTCCACCAGGACGATCAGGGCGGGGATCAGGCCGCGCAGCGGCACCGGGGACTGGTCGGCGTCGACCAGGTCGAGGGCGGGCAGCGGTCGGCCGGTCAGGTCGGCCGGCGGTGCGTACGGCGCGGCGTTCGGCGGCACCGGACCGGTGCGGGCCGGGCG
The DNA here is from genome assembly GCF_003626595.1 of Micromonospora endolithica. GTDB lineage: Bacteria > Actinomycetota > Actinomycetes > Mycobacteriales > Micromonosporaceae > Micromonospora > Micromonospora endolithica. Next base: position 12,055 of record NZ_RBAK01000019.1, read on the forward strand.
GTGCCAGGTGACCGCGAACAGGCCGGCGATGGTGGTGAGCAGTGCCACCAGCAGGATCAGGATCGGCAGGGCCAGCGGGGAGCGGGTGGCCGCCCACCGGGCGGGCCGCCGGCGGGGTACCCGGCGCTGGGCCTCGACCCGGACCCGCTCGCGCAGCTCACGGCGGATCTCCTCGGCCTCGGCGGCCAGCGCGGAGGCGTCGTCGGGCACGACCACCCGGCCCCACTCGGGAGGCAGGTCCGGCAGGCCGGGGCCGTCTGCGTCGGGTTTGCCCATCGGACCCCCAGGTACCGTCTCGGTGAGCGGACTGCGGCGTCCCTCCAGCCTCCCGCACCGGGCCTCCTGTCGCTACACCTGGGCGCGTTCCGGTGCCACGGGATACCATGAGGTGAGCGCATCGCCCTTTGATCTCGACGTCCGCCACATCCGTTCCGGGACGTCACCTGCACGTTACGCAGCGTGGCCGAACCTTCCTTTTGGCCGTCTGTCAAGCTGAAGAAAGACCTCTCACAGGGCCCCTGAGCTGCGCCAACGGTCAGGCCGGCGGTGAGACATCGGTGCCTGACCGTGTTACCCTAGACACAGCGAAAGGGGTTTCGAACCTATGGTTTTCAGTGTCGGCGAGACCGTTGTTTACCCCCACCACGGGGCCGCACTCATCGAGGCAATCGAGACTCGGGTCATCAAGGGCGAGCCCAGGGAGTACCTCGTCCTGAGAGTCGCGCAGGGTGACCTGACCGTCCGGGTGCCCGCTGAGAACGCCGAGATCGTGGGTGTGCGCGAGGTGGTGGGCGAAGAGGGCCTGGGCAAGGTCTTCGACGTTCTCCGGGCTCCGCACACCGAGGAGCCGACCAACTGGTCGCGGCGTTACAAGGCGAATCTGGAGAAGCTCGCGTCCGGCAACCCGCTGAAGGTGGCCGAGGTCGTCCGCGACCTGTGGCGTCGGGAGCGGGAGCGGGGCCTGTCCGCGGGCGAGAAGCGCATGCTCGCCAAGGCCCGTGACATTCTCGTCGGCGAGGTCGCGCTGGCCGAGAAGAGCACGAAGGACGAGGCGGAGACGCTGCTCGACAAGGTCCTGACCGAGGCCTAGTCCACACCGCATCGTCGTACCCGATCAGTAGCGAACAAACCACCGAGGACCGCGACGTGACCGCGCAGCTCAATCCGCGCGGTGACGTCGCGGTCCTCGTGCCTGCGGCCGGTGCCGGCGTACGCCTCGGACCCGGCCGTCCCAAGGCACTGCGGCTGCTGGCCGGCGAACCGCTGCTCGTGCACGCGGTCCGCCGGCTGGCCGCCGCCGGGTCGGTGCACAGCATCGTGGTGGCCGCTCCGGCCGCCGAGCTGGACGCGGTCCGGCGATTGCTGGCGCCGGTCGCCCCGGTGACCGTGGTGGCCGGCGGCGCGGAGCGCCAGGCCTCGGTCGCCGCCGCGCTGGCCGCGGTGCCGGCCGGCCCCGACATCGTCCTCGTGCACGACGCCGCCCGTGCGCTCACCCCGCCCGCCCTGGTCGAAGCGGTCGCCGCGGCCGTCCGGGCCGGCGACGACGCGGTTATCCCGGTGCTGCCGGTGGTCGACACGGTCAAGGAGGTCGACGCCGCCGAACTGGTCCTCGGCACCGTCGACCGGTCCGCGCTGCGGGCGGTGCAGACGCCGCAGGGCTTCCGGCGGGAGGTGCTCACCGCCGCGCACGCCGTGGCCGCCGATCCGCTGACCGACGACGCCGGCCTGGTCGAGAAGCTCGGTGTGCCGGTGCGTTGCGTGCCCGGCTCCGAGTACGCACTCAAGGTCACCCGCCCCTTCGACCTCGCGTTGGCCGAGCACCTGCTGGCCGCCGGGGTGTGACGCGTACCCTCTGGTCGTGATCGTTCCCCGGGTGGCCATCGGCACCGACGTGCACGCCTTCGCCGCCGGCCGGCCGTGTCAGGTGGCCGGTCTGCTCTGGCCCGACCAGGACGGCCTGGCCGGGCATTCGGACGCCGACGTGGCCGCGCACGCCGCCTGCAACGCCCTGCTCTCCGCCGCCGGCCTCGGCGACCTGGGCGCCAACTTCGGCGTCGGGCAGCCCGAGTGGGCCGGCGCGTCCGGGGTGAAGCTGCTGGCCGAGAGCGCCCGCCGGGTACGCGCCGCCGGCTACACGATCGGCAACGTCTCCGTGCAGGTGGTCGGCAACCGGCCCAAGATCGGCCCGCGCCGGGACGAGGCCCAGCGGGTGCTCTCCGACGCGGTCGGCGCCCCGGTCACCGTCTCCGCCGCCACCACCGACGGCCTCGGCTTCACCGGCCGGGGCGAAGGGCTGGCCGGGATCGCGGTGGCCCTGGTGTACGAGACCCCGGCCACCTAGGCTCGCGGCGATGTCCAGTGACCCCACCTCCGACCGGTCCGCCGCCGACGGCTACGTCGAGCGGGCCCTCCTCCTCGCCGAGCTGGGCCGTTACGACGAGGCCGCGGCCGAGCTGGGTTACGCGGTGGCCCTGGAACCCGGCAACGCGCACGCGCTGACCGCGCTGTCCCGGGTGCACCTCGCGGCCGGCCGCCCGGCCGAGGCACGCACCGCCGCCGACGCGGCCGTCGCCGTGGCCCCGGACGAGATCCCGCCGCTGGTCGCGCGGGCGCTGGCGCTGGCCGACCAGGAGGAGTACGCCGAGGCGGCGCGTACCGCCGACCGGATCCTGGCGCTCGGGCCGGACGACGCGTACGCCCAGCGGAGCGCCGCGGCGATCCTGGCCGGCTCGCGCAACGGCCAGCCGGCGCTGAACGCGGCCTGGCGCGGGGTGGAGCTGGCCCCCGAGGAGCCGCAGGCGCACCTGGTGCTGGGCCTGGTGGCGGCGAACATGCAGCTGTTCGACCTGGCCGAGCGGGCCTACCGGGAGGCGCTGCGGCTGGACCCCCAGCTCGCCGAGGCACGGCACGACATCGGCGTGATCCGGCTGGAGCAGCGCCGCTGGAGCGAGGCGCTGGAACACCTCGCCGACGCCGCCGCGATGAGCCCGGGGCGGGTCGACTCGGGCCGGACCATCTCGGCCGGCGTACGCCAGTTCGTGATCTTCGCGGCCGGTTGGTCCCTGATCACCACCGTGCTGATCGCGTGCCTCGCACCGGGCAGCTCGGGTCTGTCCCGGTTCGCCGCGTTCGCCGCGGCGCTCGGCGGGGCGCTGGTGGTGTGGCGGCAGGCGGCGAAGCTGCCCGGCCTGGCCCGGACCATCCTCCCCGGGCTGCTCCGCTCGGACCGGAGCCTGGCGCTGGCCGTGTACGCGACCGCCGCCGCACCGGCCTTCATCCTGCTCTACGCCCTGGTCGGCACGCCGTGGCCGCTGGTCCTGGCGATCGTCGCCGCCGCCCTGGCGGAGATCACCGTGTTCACCCGCCGCCTCACCTGACCGCCTCGACTCCTCCGGTCAGGGGCGGCGGGCCCAGGTCCAGGCGTAGCCGTCGTCCTCGCACTCGCCGGCCGCGTCACAGAGGTCCAGCGGGCGGAACGTGTCGACCATGACGGCCAGCTCGTCGAAGTAGTCGACACCGATGGACCGTTCGGCGGCGCCCGGCTGGGGGCCGTGCGTGAAGCCGGACGGGTGCAGCGAGATCGAGCCCTGCTCGATGCCGGAGCCGCGCCGGGCCTCGTAGTTGCCGCCGGTGTAGAAGAGCATCTCGTCGGAGTCGACGTTGTGGTGGTTGTAAGGCACCGGGATGGCGTCCGGGTGGTAGTCGACCTTGCGCGGCACGAAGGAGCAGATCACGAAGTTGGGGCCCTGGAAGGTCTGGTGCACCGGCGGCGGCTGGTGGATCCGGCCGGTGATCGGCTCGAAGTCGTGGATGGAGAACGCCCACGGGTACATGTGCCCGTCCCAGCCGACCACGTCGAACGGGTGGTTGGCGTAGACGTACCTCGTCCAGCCGCGGCGGTGCCGGACCAGCACCTCCACGTCGGTCTCCTCGACCAGCAGCGGCGTGTCCGGTCCCCGGACGTCCCGCTCGCAGAACGGCGCGTGCTCCAGGAACTGCCCGCGTACGGAGAGGTAGCGCTTGGGCGGGCCGATGTGCCCGTTCGCCTCGATGGTCAGCAGCCGCACCGGGGAGTCGCCGGTCGGGACGAGCCGGTGGATCGTCGACGTCGGGATGATCACGTAGTCGCCGGCCACCGCGTCGAGGACCCCGAACGTGGACTCGACCCGCAGGGTGCCCGACTCGACGTACAGGCAGTGGTCGCCGGTGGCGTCGCGGAACAGCGGGGAGGGCCGGTCGGCCAGCACGTACCCGATCCGGACGTCGTCGTTGGCGAGCAGGTGCCGCCGGCCGAGGACCGGGTCGGTCGCACCGCCGTCGAGCTTGTGGGTGCGCAGGTGGCGAGGCTTGAGCGGGAGGTTCGGCGTGCGGGTCACGGCCGGCGGGGTGAACTCCTCGGCGGCCACGATCGCGGTCGGCGGGTAGCGGTGGTAGAGCAGGGACGAGTCGGAGGAGAAGCCCTCCTGGCCCATCAGCTCCTCGGCGTAGAGGCTTCCGTCGGGCTGCCGGAACTGGGTGTGGCGCTTGCGCGGCACCTCGCCGACGCTGCGGTAGTAGGGCATCTCGCCTCCTGCGTCCACCAGTGGCGTCCGATAATCGGACGCAGTTGTCCGTTCCTTGTAGCGTCCCGTACATTCTTGTGTCGTGTCAACGCAGCTGCCCACACTGCTGAACGGCCTGGTGGACGACGCCGCCGTCTTTCCGCCCGGCAGCTCGCCGCTGCCCGAGGCCGTCGTGGCGCACCGCGCGCACCGCGCCTCCTGGTACGCCGACCTGGTCGGCCCGCTGCTCGTACCCGCCTCCCGGCTCGGTGAGCTGGCCGACCGGCTCGCCGCCGAGGAGCGGATCGCCGTCGGCGTGATCGGCGACGTGCCGCTCGCCCGCCTCGACGGGGTGCTGGCCGACGCCGACGGCCGGATCACCGTTCGCCAGGTCGAGGCGGCGGTCGCCAAGCGCGGCGAGGACCCGCTGCCCGGCCTGGCCGAGCTGGTCGCGCTGGCCGGGTCCGCCGACCGCTTCACCGTGTACGCGGAGCTGCCGCTGACCTTCGGGCTCGCCGGGGCGCTGGACGTGCTCGCCGAGGCCCGCGCCGGTGGTGTGCCGGTCGCCGCGAAGTTCCGCACCGGCGGGCTGGCCGCCGAGCTGTTCCCCACCCCGGCCGAGCTGGCCGCGGTCATCTGCGCCTGCCGCGACCGCGAGGTGCCGTTCAAGCTGACCGCCGGTCTGCACCAGGCGGTCCGGCACCTGGACCCGGAGACCGGCTTCACCCATCACGGCTTCGTCAACGTGCTGGCCGCGACCTTCGCCGCCGCCGAGGGCGCCGACCCGTCCCGGGTCACCGAGCTGCTCACCGCGACCGACCCGCGCCCACTGCTCCAGCAGCTACCGGAACGGGCCGAGGGGGCACGTCCGCTGTGGGTCGGCTTCGGCTCGTGCAGCATCCTGGAACCACTGACCGATCTGATCCGGCTGGGGCTGGTGAACGGGGGCTTCGACGCATGAGCGAGCGTCAGCGAGTGAATCATCATGGCAGTGCGGTGGTGCCTCATGGCGGCACGGAGCGCAGCGGAGGGCCGGCATGAGCGAGCGTCAGCGAGTGAATCATCATGGCAGTGCGGTGGTGCCTCATGGCGGCACGGAGCGCAGCGGAGGGCCGGCATGAGCTGGGTGACTGGCGCGGCCGGTTCGGCGTACGGGGTGCACAACCTGCCGTACGGGGTGTTCCGTCGGGAGGCGGAGCAGCCGCGGGTCGGCGTACGCGTCGCCGACTTCGTGCTGGACCTCGGTGGCGCGGAGGCGGCCGGGCTGGTGCTCGCGGCCGGGGCGCTCGGGCGACCCTCGCTCAACGACTTCATGTCCCTCGGCCGGCCGCAGTGGACGGCGGTCCGGCAGCGGGTGACCGAGCTGCTCACCGAGGACGCCCACCGGGCCGACGTCGAGCCGCTGCTGGTCCCGCTGGAGCAGGTCGAGCTGCTGCTGCCCTTCGAGGTGGCGGACTACGTCGATTTCTATTCTTCGGAGCAGCACGCCGCCAACGTCGGGCAGATCTTCCGGCCGGGTCAGCCGCCGCTGCTGCCGAACTGGAAACACCTGCCGATCGGCTACCACGGCCGGGCCGGCACGGTGGTGGTCTCCGGCACGCCGGTGGTGCGCCCCACCGGCCAGCGGGCGACGCCGGAGGGCCCGGTCGTCGGCCCGTCCGTACGCCTCGACATCGAGGCCGAGGTGGGCTTCGTGGTGGGCGTGCCGAGCCCGCTGGGCAGCCGCGTCGCGGTCGACGACTTCGCCGATCACGTCTTCGGCGTGGTGCTCGTCAACGACTGGTCCGCCCGCGACGTCCAGGCCTGGGAGTACCAGCCGCTCGGCCCGTTCCTGGGCAAGTCGTTCGCCACCTCGGTCGCCGCCTGGGTCACCCCGTTGGAGGCACTCGGGGCCGCGTTCGTCCCGGCGCCGGACCAGGACCCGCCGGTCGTCGACTACCTGCGTGACACCCCGCACCTGGGGCTGGACCTGAGCCTGGCGGTGGAGTGGAACGGCGAACGGGTCGCCGAGCCGCCCTTCGCCACCATGTACTGGACGCCGGCCCAGCAACTGGCGCACCTCACCGTCAACGGCGCGGCCCTGCGCACCGGCGACCTGTACGCCTCCGGCACCGTCTCCGGGCCGGAGCGGGCGCAGGTCGGCTCGTTCCTGGAACTCAGCTGGGGCGGCACCGAGCCGGTGGTGTTCGCCGACGGTGCGACCCGCACCTTCCTGGAGGACGGGGACACCGTCACCATCACCGCCACCGCGCCCGGCCCGGACGGCACCACCGTGGCCCTGGGCGAGGTGACCGGCACGATCCTGCCGGCTCGCTGAGGCGGTCGCACAGGACGTCCGATTCGGAGCCGTCACTGCCCCGTTGATCACCCGGATTCCGACGCCTGCCGCGCCGGACCGGGTCGGCCCCCCGTCCGGTTCCCGGCTCCGGCTGGCGTCCCGTCGACAGGAGGGTGACGATGAACGATCTCGCGGGCGCGGTCTGGCGTACCAGTAGCCGCTCGAACGACCAGGGCCTCTGCGTGGAGGTGGCCGACAACCTGGTCGGTGCGCGCGGCGTGGTGGGCGTACGCGACTCGAAGGACCAGGCCGGTCCGACGCTGGCGGTCAGCCCGCCGGGGTGGTCGGCGTTCGTGCGGGCGATCCGCACCGGCCACTTCCGGCCCTGACCGGGCAGCACGGGTGACGCGTACGGGGTTCCCGGGCGCGGGATTTTCCGCTCCGGGGGCCCCGCAGCGCGCTCACCCGGCGTACCGTCGACGCCACGGGAGGTGGCATGTCGACGGTGACGGTTACGCGGTTCGTCGAGGCGCACGCCGCCGACCTGTGGCGTCTGCTCACCGACTTGGGCCTGCGGTCCGATCGACCCGACGCCCTCGGCCCGGTCGAGGTGCTCACCACCGGCCGGTTCGGGCCCGGCACCGCCTGGCGGGAGACCCGTTCCCACCCCGACGGCTCGCCGCTGGTCGAGGAGTTCCTGGTGATCGAGGCGGAGCCGCCCCGGCGGTTGGTGCTCAGCTCGCCCGGCTCCGGCGTCGACTACCGGATCACCTGGACGCTGCGGTCGGTGCGGCGGCGTCGGCGCGGCTGCACCGCGGTGACGGTGACCCAGGAGGCGGTGCCCGTCGCGCCGTACGGTCGGGTGGTGGCGTTCCTGCTCGGCGGCCTCGCGGCCCGGGCGGTGGAGGGAGCGCTGCGTCGCGACCTGGCCGACCTGGTGGCCGCCACCCGCCGGCGCACCAGCGAGGCGGCCTGAACGGGGCCCTGCGGAGCCTGCTCGGTAGGGTGCCGGGCGGAGGTGCGCATGGGGTTGGAGAAGGGCCGGCGACCGCTCGTGCTGGCCGCGGCCGTGCTGCTCGCCGCCGTCGTGTCCGGTGCCGTGGCCTGGCGGGTCCTCGCGCCCGCCGAGGTGAGCACCCCCGCCCGGGGCGGGTACCCGCCGGCGCCCACCGCCGCGCCCGGGGTGGTCGCCCGGCTGCCGGTCGCCCCGTTGATCGTCGACGGGCGCCTGCGGGTGTACGCGGGCGACCGTCAGGTCTACGCCGACCGGCCGGTGGACGGCCGGCACCGGACCACCCCGTACTGGTCGTACCGGCGGTGGCCGGCCTCCCTTCAGGGGGTGGTGGCCAGCGGGACCACGGTGGTGAGTCGCTGGTCGGACGGGCGGCTGGTGGGCCTGGACGCGCGTACCGGCCGGGTGGCCTGGCGGGCCGACGGACCGGAACCGGTCGGTGAGCGGACGGCCCGGCGCACCGGTGCGGCGACCGTGTGGGAGCCCCGCGGCCTGTTCGTGACCGAGCCGGCCGGCGGCCGTCCGGTCGTCGTGGCGGTCGGTCGGGGCGGCGCGGTCGCCGTCGATCCGGACGCCGGCACGGCACTCTGGCGGACCGACGTCGACCCGGACTGCCGGGACGCGATCGGCACCACGGCGGACGGGCGGCTGGTCACCGTGGACACCTGCGCCGGCCCCGCCGCGGTGGAGTTCATCGACGTCCGCACCGGGACGGCCGGATCCCGGTGGCGACCGCCGGGAGCCCCCGGCGAGCTGGTGGTGACCCTGGTCGGTTGCCGGGCCGGCCGGTCCGACTGCGCCGGTCTGCGGACCGCCGGGCCGGGAGACGACGCCGGGCAGGGCTGGCTGCTCGGCGACGCCGCGCCGGCCGCCGCTCCCGCGCTGGACGCGCCCGGCGCGGAACTGGCCGGGGAGGTCGCGGTCGCGGTGACCGACGGCGCGCTGGTCGGCAGGTCGGCGCGGACCGGTGCCGAGCGGTGGCGTCGTGGCGACCTGGGTCAGGCACGGGTGGTCGCCGTGCAGCCCGGCCGGGTACACCTGCTGACGCCGGCCAACGACCTGGTCACCGTGGACCCGGCCACCGGGGTCCAGCGGTCCTGGTTCACGTTGAACATCGGGTCGGACGGCGTCGGCTGGGTGCCGGGTGAGGTGTACGCGGAGGCCGGCTTCGTGGCGGTGGAGCGGCTGCGCCGGCCGGTCGACCCGCAGGGGGACGATCAGCGCTACTTCTACAACTCGGAGCCGGTGATCGTCGCCGCGACCTAGCGCGCCGCTTGGACAATTGGGACATTAAACGCATATGGTGTGTCGGGTCATCGGGACCGGGGGTGTCCGGGCCGGTCCGCACGGGGATGGCGGACCGGCCCGGTCTCCGATCCGGGGCCGCGCCGTCAGGCGAGCGCCGCCTCCGCCGCCGCCAGGAAGGCGTCGTTCTCCACCGGGGTACCGATGGTGACCCGGACGCCGTCGCCGGGGAACGGCCGCACGATCACTCCCCGCGACTCGCACGCCTTGCCGAAGGCCACCGCGCCGTCGCCGAGCGGCAACCACACGAAGTTCGCCTGGCTTGAGGGCACGTCCGGCACCAGCTTGCGCAGCCGCTCGGTGACCCGGTCCCGCTCGGCGACGACCGCCGCGCAGCGCCGCTCGACCTCGGCGGCCTGCGCCAGCGCCGCCAGCGCGCCGGCCTGGGCGGCCATGCTGGTGGAGAAGGGCGTGACGACCTTGCGCACCGAGGCCGCGACGGTGGGCGAGGCGACCAGGAAGCCGATCCGCAGGCCGGCCAGGCCCCACGCCTTGGACAGCGTCCGCAGCACCACCACGTTGGGCCGGTCCAGGTAGGTCAGCCCGTCCGGCACCTCCGGGTCGGTGACGAACTCCCGGTACGCCTCGTCGATCACCACCAGCACGTCGTCCGGCACCGCGTCGAGGAACCGGTCCAGCTCGGCCCGGCGCACCGCCGTACCGGTCGGGTTGTTCGGGTTGCAGACCAGGATCATGCGCGTCCGGTCGGTCACCGCCGCGGCCATCGCGCCCAGGTCGTGACCGTGCCCGGCGTCGTTGGGTATGCGCACGCTGGCCGCGCCGCTGGTCGCCGCGATGATCGGGTACGCCTCGAAGGAGCGCCACGAATAGATCAGCTCGTCGCCGGGCAGGCAGGTGGCCCGGACCAGGTGCTCGGCCAGCGCCACCGATCCGCAGCCGGTGGCGATCCGGTCGACGTCCACGCCGTACCGCTCGGCGAGGGCCTGGCGCAGCGCCACCACGCCCATGTCCGGGTAACGGTGCACGCCGGCGGCGGCCTCGGCGACCGCCTCCACCACGCCGGGCAGCGGGCCGTACGGCACCTCGTTGCTGGCCAGCTTGATCGCCTCCGGCAGGCCCAGCTCGCGGGCCAGGTCGGCGGGACTGCGACCGGGTACGTAGTTGGGCAGCGCGTCCAGGTCGGCGCGGGTGAGCCGCAGCGCCGGCTGCGGGCGTCCGGTGTCGGTCATGGGGTGTCTCCCGGGGGTTCGGAGCGGTCCTTCGGGGCGGTACGGGTGCGGTCCTGGACCACCACGGTCTGCGCCCGCTTGTCGTGCAGCGCCTGGCGCATCGGATGGTCGAACAGCGGGGACAACGCGTCGAGCAGTTGCAGCGCGAAGCCGAGGCAGAAGCAGGGCCAGAGCAGGGTGGGCAGGCCCAGGGTGTTCCACCGGCGCAGGGCCCGGCCGAAGCCGAGCGGCTCGTCGGCGGCGAGCGGCACCGCCCGGATGCCCACCAGCCGCTTGCCGAGGGTCTGGCCACCGGACGCCATGGCCGGCACCTCGTACGCCAGCCACAGCGCGGCGGCGATCAACAGGATCACGATCAGCAGCCCCTCGGCCTGCTGCCCCGGCTGGGGCAGCGGGTCGTCGGTCACCTCCCGGGCCTGGACCCGGCGCCACCACTCCGCGAAGGTCGGTTCGAACTCCCGCACCAGCCGCCAGACGAACCAGCCGTTGACGACCGCGTTGAGCGCGAAGACGATCGCGAAGTCGATCAGGCGGGCGACCAGCCGGGCGCCGTACCCGGCCAGCGGCAGCCCGTGCGGCCGGGGCTCCGGCGGGCGACCCGGCCACATCCCCGGCGTCCAGCCGTGCGGACCATAGCCCGGCTGTGGCTGTCCGTGACCGGGGTGCGGCTGGCCCGGCTGAGCCTGTCCGGGGTACGGGTACGGTCCGCCCGTCGGCCCCCCGACTGGCCCCGGGCCGGTCGGCGGGGTGCCCGGGCCGGTCCCCGGGCTTGCCGGTTCCGGTCCCGGTGCTCCCGAGCTGGGCCGGGACGGTGCCGGCGGGGACGCCGGAGCGGACGGCTCGGCTGGCGGCGGACCGTCGGGCGGGGTGGCGTCCACCGGGATGGGCGCGCCGATCCAGCCCTCGCCGTCCCAGTACCGCCGGACACCCTGGTCCACCGGGTCCACGTACCAACCGGGTGCGATGCTCACGTCGCCGCCTCGCTGTGCTCGTTCACGCAGCAACCTTAACGAGGGGGCCGCCCCGGAAAGCTGGGTGCCGGCCGGCGGACGCCGGCCGGCACCGCGTCACAGGTTGCCGCGCTTCTCCTGCTCACGCTCGATGGCCTCGAACAGCGCCTTGAAGTTGCCCTTGCCGAAGCCCAACGAACCGTGCCGCTCGATCAGCTCGAAGAACACCGTCGGCCGGTCCTGCACCGGCTTGGTGAAGATCTGCAGCAGGTAGCCGTCCTCGTCCCGGTCGACCAGGATCTTGCGGGACTTGAGTTCCTCGATCGGCACCCGCACCTTGCCGATGCGGGCCCGCAGCTCCGGGTCGTCGTAGTACGAGTCCGGGGTTTCCAGGAAGTCGACGCCGGCCGCCCGCATCGCGTCCACGCTGGCCAGGATGTCGTTGGTGGCCACCGCGATGTGCTGGGCGCCGGGGCCCTGGTAGAACTCCAGGTACTCGTCGATCTGCGACTTCTTGCGGGCGACGGCCGGCTCGTTGAGCGGGAACTTCACCTTCCGGGTGCCGCTCGCGACGACCTTGCTCATCAGCGCCGAGTAGTCGGTGGCGATGTCGTCGCCGATGAACTCCGCCATGTTGCTGAAGCCCATCACCCGCTTGTAGAAGTCGACCCACTCGTCCATCCGGCCCAACTCGACGTTGCCGACGACGTGGTCGACCGCCTGGAAGAAGCGCTTCGGCTGGAGGCCCGCCTCGATCATCGGCCGCCGGTCCACGATCGGCTGGCGAGCCACGAAGCCCGGCAGGAACGGGCCGGTGTAGCGGGACCGGTCGACCAGGGTGTGCCGGGTGTCGCCGTACGCGGCGATGGCGGCCATCCGGACGGTGCCGTGCTCGTCGCTGACGTCGTGCGGCTCGACCAGGCCGGTCGCGCCCTGCGCGGTGGCGTGCGCATAGGCGGTGTCGACGTCCGGAACCTCCAGCGCGATGTCGGAGACGCCGTCACTGTGCCTGGTGACGTGCTCCGCGCCGGGGGCGTCCGGACGGACCGCGCCGGTCAGCACGAAGCGGGCCGAGCCGCTGGTCAGCACGTACTGCGCGTGGTCGCGGTAGCCCTGCTCGGGGCCCCGGTACGCCACGCAGGTCATGCCGAACGCGGTGGAGTAGTAGTGCGCGGCCTGCTTGGCGTTGCCGACCAGGAAGTGCACGTGGTCGAGTCCCTTGACCGGGAACGGGTCGTGGCTGATGTCGTGGTCGACGGCGCCGACGAGCACGTCGATGTCGACGTCCTCGGTCGACTGGGGTCGGTCGATCGCCTGGGTCATGGTGGCCTCCCTCGCGTACCGGCCGGCCTCGTGGGCCGCCCTTTCCGGTCATCTTCGGCGAATATCGCGCTGTCCACCGCCACTGGGCAACCGTTACGATTTTCGCTGGTCAGGTTGCGCAAGGCGTAGGGTCTTTACCCGTGAACACTGGTCAGGATGTACAGCTCGACGCGCTCGACGCGCGGCTGATCGAACTGCTCGCCGAGGAACCCCGGATCGGGGTGCTGGAGTGCTCCCGGCGGCTCGGGGTGGCCCGGGGCACGGTGCAGGCCCGCCTGGACAAGCTCGTCGAACGGGGCGTGATCGGCGGGTTCGGGCCGGAGGTGTCACCCGCCGCGATCGGGTTCGCGGTGACCAGCTTCGTCACCCTGGAGATCAGCCAGCGGCACGGCCACGACCCGGTCACCCGGCACCTGGCGGCCATCCCCGAGGTGCTGGAGGCGCACACCATCACCGGCTCCAGCGACCTGCTCTGCCGGATCGTGGCCCGCTCCAACACCGACCTGCAACGGGTGATCGACCAGATCGTCTCCTACGAGGGGATCCGCCGGGCATCGACGATCATCGCGCTGGCCGAGCAGATCCCCTACCGCGTCCTCCCGCTGGTCCGCTCCGCCGCGCGTCAGGAGTAAGGAAGGGCCCCCTATTAACGCCTGGTGTAGAGGAAGGGCCCCTTCCTAACACCTCAGCGTCCGGCGAGCGCGTCGCCGAGCGGGGTGCGCCGATAGCGGACGGTCCGGCCGGCGCGGATGCCGGCGACCAGGCCGGCGGCGCGCAGCACGGCGAGGTGGTCGCCGACCCCGCCCAGGCTCAGGCCGAGCTGCGCGACGAGCTGGCTGGTGGTCGCCGGTACGGCGAGGGCCCGCAGGACCGCGGCCCGGCCCCGGCCGAGCAACCGGTCCAGGGCGTCGTCCGGCCGGGCCGGGTCCGGTGGCCCGAGCAGCTCTGCCACGCCGGAGGCCCGGTAGACGATCGCGAACGGCCACGGCGGATCCACATAGTTGATCATTGAGCCGAAGACGGTCGGGATGAAGAGCAGCCCCTGACCGGCCAGGGAACAGGTGCGCCGGTCGGCGTCGGCCACCTCGATGGCACCCAGGTCGCCGTCCGCGACCCACCGCAGGCGGGGGTCCAGGTCCGCGACGGCGGCCCCCCAGCCGTACGCCAGCAGCCGGCCGGCCCGGTGCAGCAGGTCCCGCTCCAGGATCGCCCGTAGCCGGGGCCACTCCGGTTCGACCAGCGTCGTCCAGGCCGCCTCGATCGCGTCGGCCAGCAGGTCCACCACCTGCGGCGAATCGAAGATCCGGCGGGCGTACGTCGGCGGCGTGCGGTGACCGGCGAGGTTGTCGCGCAGTTCGTCGCGCGCCTGGGCGAGTGGGGTGGCCCGCACCACGGCCAGCTCGTCGGCGAAGGTGCGTCCGGTGCCGGCCGGCGGGGGCTGGATGAAGTCGGCGTTGTAGCCGCCCCGGCGCCAGAGGGCCAGGAACGCGCCGACCGCCGGCCTCTCCCGGCGCAGTCGCTCGTACGCCGGCCGGGCCCGGGCCACCCAGGGCGCCAGGGCGGGGGCGGAGACCTGACCGGCGCACAGGCGCAGCGCCGACACCGCCTCGCCCAGCGGGGACACCGCGTACCGGCTGGCCGCGATGTCGGCCGGGGTCACCTCGATCCGCACGCTGCACCTTTCGTCCGACAGCGAAAGGATAGGGCGGTCGGCCGGCGGCCGGCAGGCTGGCCCGGTGACCACGACCAGCGCCGCCGGTTCCGCCGAACGCACCGCCACCTTCCGGGACGTGTTCGCGGTCGCCGAGTTCCGCGCCCTCTTCGCGAGCTTCGGCATCTTCCTCATCGGCGAGACGGTCAAGATGCTCGCCCTGTCGGTGCTGGTCTACGAGCGGACCGGCTCGGGGCTGCTGGCGGCCCTGGCGTACGTCACCGGGTTTCTGCCGCACGCCCTCGGCGGCGTGTTCCTCCTGGCGCTCGCCGACCGGTGGCCGCCCCGGGCGTTGATCGTCGGGTACGACCTGCTGCGACTGGCCATGGTGGCGGTCCTCGCCAGTGGCCTGCTCGCCCCCGGGGCCATGCTCGGGCTGGTCGCCGTCGTCGGCCTGTTCGGCCCGGTGAGCAGCGCCGCCCGCGCCGCGTTGCTGCCGGAGATCCTGCACGGCGACGCGTACGTGCTGGGGCGCTCGCTGCTCACCATGGCCTCCGGCGGCACCCAGGTCGCCGGGTTCGCGGTCGGTGGACTGCTGCTCGGGCTGGTCGGCCCGTACGGCGCGCTCTGGCTCACCGCCGCCACCTGCGCCCTCTCCGCGCTGCTGGTGCGGCTCGGGCTGCCCGTCCGTCCGGCCCGGGCCCGCGCCGGGGGGACGACCGGCGGCCGGGGCGCGGTCCGGGAAACGTGGCGGGTCAACCGGGCGCTCCTCGGCGATCGGCGGATCCGGGGACTCCTGCTGGCCCAGTGGTTGCCCGGTTCGCTGCTGGTCGGTGCCGAGGGGGTCGCCGTCCCGTACGCCGCCGGGTTGGGACCGGGCGCGAGCGCCGGGGTGCTGCTGATGGCCGGCGCCCTCGGGATGCTCGTCGGTGACCTGCTGGTCGGGCGGTTCGTCGCGCCGCGCCGCCGGGAGCGGTGGACGCCGTGGCTGGCGCTGCTGCTCGGCGTACCGATGCTGGTCTTCGTGGCCCGACCGGCGCTGTGGCCGGCGGCGGCCCTGTTCGCGGTGTCCACCGCGGGCTTCGCCTACCAGCTCGGGCTGGCCCGGCGGTTCCTCGACGCGGTCCCCGAGGCCCGACGCGGGCAGGCGTTCGGCCTGCTCAGCACCGGTCTGATGGCGGTGCAGGGGTTGGCCGCGGCGGGTGCCGGCGCGCTGAGCGAGGTGATCGCGCCGGGCGTGGTGATGGCGCTGGCCGGGGCGGCCTCGCTGGTCTGCACACTCGCCCTGTGGCGGGTGCTGTCCCCCGCCGCCGCGCCGCCCGCCGCCGCGCCGCCCGCCGCGCCGATGCGTTAAAAAGGGGCCCTTCCTCTACACCAGACGTTAAAAAGGGGCCCTTCCTTACGCGACACGCGGGGTGGGCGGGGGCGTAGTCGGCCGCGGGTGGCTACCGTGGGCCGGTGGCGAAGGGGAGCGGCCTCGGCGTACGTGGCTGGCTGCTGCTCGGGCTGATCACCGTGGTGGTGCTCGCCGCCACCGGGGTCTGGAACCCGTTCCCCAATCTGTGGGACTGGGCCAACCGCAGCCAGCCCATCTCCGAGCCGGACGTGGTCTGGCAGCAACGCGTCGGTGGCACCCCGCGCAGCGTGACCATCGCCGGGGACACCGTCGTGGTCGAGCAGCGGACCCGGGTCGAGGCCCGCGGTCTGGCCACCGGCGGCAAGCTGTGGGAGCGCAAGGCCGACTGGTCGGCGGTCGCCGGCGCCGACCGGGACGCCGTCGTCGTCGTGGGCAAGCTCCTGGTCAAGGGGTACGAGGTGCTCGACCCCACCACCGGGGTCACCCGGCGGCGCAACGGTGACGCGGTGGCCGTGTGGACGTACCGCAACCTGCTGCTGGACGCGCGCTGCGTGCAACCCACCGACTGCACGATCAGCGCCTGGGATCCGCGCGGCACCGCTCCGTTGTGGACCGCGTTCGTCCCCGGCGTCCGCAGTGGGCTGCTCGGCGACAACCCGGGCCTGCTGGACACCCGCCGCCTCGACGCGTTGCGGGTCGACGAGGAGGTGGCCGGCCCGGAACCGGCGCCCGGCCTGCTCGGCTTCCCGATCGACGGTCGCGTGCACGTGCTGGACACCGCGACCGGGCGGGTGCTCGCCGACGTCGAGCCGGGCCGCGAGGAGCGGCTGTCCGTGGTCGGCGGGCGACTGCTGCGGATCAGCGCCCGCTCCCAGGACGGGACGTGCTACTTCAACATCTCGGCCCGGGACCCGGCCAGCGGGCGGGAGACGTGGCAGCGTCCCGGCCTCAACCTGCGGACCGCCGACGGCGCGGGTTGCGCGCAACGCCAGGACCCGCAGGGTGCCCGCAACGTGCTGCTCGGGGTGGCCCCGGACGGCCGCGAGGCGGTCCTCGACGGGTACGACGGCCGGCTGCTCCTGATCGGCGCGAACGAGGAGCGGGTGCTCGCCGTCGACGACCGGTACGCCCTGGTCCGGGCCGCCGACAAGGGTTCGGTCAGCGGGCGGGATCTGGGCGGGGGGCGGATCCGGTGGAGCCGCCCGGCCGGTCCGAAGGCGAGCGCGGCGCTCACCCCGTACGCGGCGTTGATCGTCGACGAGAAACCGTCCCGGGTGATCGCGCTGCACCCGCGTACCGGTGCCGAACTGGCTGTCCTGCGTACCTCGGCGAACGCCCTCGCGGTCGGCCCGAACGGCATGATCATCGGGGAGGGCCGGGAGATCGGCTACGTACGGTTCGGCGGGGCGGCCGGCGCGCCGCCCGGATCCGGCGACAACCCGGCACCCGGCCCGGCCGGCACCGGCGACGTCCCGGTGCCCGAGGACAGCTGCGGTCCCAAGCGGGAGGCCTGCCCGGACCCCGACCCGGGTAAGGACGGCTGACCCGCCCCCGGGTGAGGACGGCTGACCCGAACGGGTGAGAGCGGCGTCCCAGGACGTACCCGGCGGGTGGGACTGATCGACGGTCCTGCCCTAGGCTTTCCGCTCATGAGCAGTGCCGCCGCGTTCTCGTATGCTCCCTTGCTGCCGACCGGTCCGGACCAGACGGAGTACCGCCTGGTCACCGACGAGGGCGTCGACGTCGTCAACGGCCCCGGGGGCCGTCGTTTCCTCACCGTGGAGCCGGCCGCGCTCACCGCGCTGACCGCCGAGGCGATGCACGACATCGCCCACTTCCTGCGCCCGGCGCACCTGGCCCAGCTGAGGTCGATCATCGACGACCCGGCGGCCTCGCCGAACGACCGCTTCGTCGCCCTCGACCTGCTGCGCAACGCCAACATCGCGGCCGGCGGGGTGCTGCCGATGTGCCAGGACACCGGCACCGCGATCGTGATGGGCAAGCGCGGCCGGCACGTGCTCACCGACGGTGGCGACGCCGAGGCGATCTCCCGGGGCGTCTACCAGGCGTACACGAAGCTCAACCTGCGGTACTCGCAGCTCGCCCCGCTGACCATGTGGGACGAGCGGAACACCGGCAGCAACCTGCCCGCCCAGGTGGAGCTCTACGCCGAGGACCCGGACGGGCACCCCGACGCGTACAAGTTCCTGTTCATGGCCAAGGGCGGCGGCTCGGCCAACAAGTCCTACCTCTACCAGGAGACCAAGGCGCTGCTGAACCCGACGCGGATGATGCAGTTCCTGGAGGAGAAGCTGCGGCTCATCGGCACCGCCGCCTGCCCGCCGTACCACCTGGCGATCGTCATCGGCGGCACCTCCGCCGAGTACGCCCTGAAGACCGCCAAGTACGCCAGCGCCAAGTACCTCGACGCGCTGCCCACCGCGGGTTCGCTGAGCGCACACGGCTTCCGCGACCTGGAGCTGGAGGCGGAGGTGCTGGAGCTGACCCGCAACTTCGGCATCGGCGCGCAGTTCGGCGGCCGGTACTTCTGCCACGACGTCCGGGTGGTCCGGCTGCCCCGGCACGGCGCGTCCTGCCCGGTGGCCATCGCGGTGTCCTGCTCGGCGGACCGGCAGGCGGTTGCCAAGATCACCCCGTCGGGTGTCTGGCTGGAGCGACTGGAGACCGACCCGGCCCGCTACCTGCCCGACGTCACCGACGAGACGCTGGACGCCGAGACGGTCGTCCACGTGGACCTCAACCGCCCGATGGACGAGATCCGCGCCGAGCTGTCGAAGTACCCGGTGAAGACCCGGCTGTCGCTCAGCGGTCCGCTGGTGGTGGCGCGGGACATCGCGCACGCGAAGATCGCCGAGCGGCTCGACGCGGGCGAGCCGATGCCGCAGTACCTGCGCGACCACGCCGTCTATTACGCCGGCCCGGCCAAGACCCCGGAGGGCTACGCCTCCGGCTCGTTCGGCCCGACCACCGCCGGCCGGATGGACGCGTACGTGGAGAAGTTCCAGGCCGCCGGCGGTTCGATGGTGATGCTGGCCAAGGGGAACCGCTCTGCCCAGGTGACCCGCTCCTGCGGGCAGCACGGTGGCTTCTACCTCGGCTCGATCGGTGGCCCGGCCGCCCGGCTCGCCCAGGACTGCATCAAGCACGTCGAAGTGCTGGAGTACGCCGAGCTGGGCATGGAGGCGGTCTGGAAGATCGAGGTGGAGGACTTCCCGGCCTTCATCGTGGTCGACGACAAGGGCAACGACTTCTTCGCCGAGGTGACCAAGCCGGTCCTCACCCTCGGCCGCCGCTGAGGAACTGATCGACATCGGTGCGCCCGCCCGGATCGGTGCCGGACGGGCGCACCGCCCCCGTCGGATGTCGTCGCCGACAACCCGGCAAGAGTCTGCGGCCCACTGCTGTCGATCCGCTATCGGATCGCTATCACCGCCCATGGGCGGCGTGTCACGGCCGGACTACTCTGCTGGTAGTGGGACCACAGCCGGCGGGGGAGCAGATGCGGTTCGGGATCCTGGGGCCCTTGCGGGTCGGCGGCGGCGAGGCCACCGTCACCGCGGGTCGCGACCGGACGGTGCTGGCCATGTTGCTGCTACGCCACGGCCGGATCGTCCCCGCCGACGAACTCGTGGACGCGATCTGGGCGGAACGACCACCGGTCACCGCGCGTACGCAGCTCCAGATCTGCGTCTCCCGGCTGCGGCAACGCCTCACCACACTCGGGCTGTCGGCCGACATGATCGTCACCGACCCCGGCGGCTACGGGATCAGGGTCGACGACGACGACCTGGACGCGATGGTCTTCCGCCGGCACGTCGACGACGCCCGTGCGGCCCTCGCCGCCGGCCGCCCGGATCACGCCCGAGGGCGCTACCGGGCGGCACTGGAGCTGTGGCGCGGCCCGGCGCTGTCCGGCATCACCAGCGACACGGTGCGCCGCCGCGCGCAGACCCTCGACGAGCAGCGCCTCACCGCGCTGGAGGAGTACGTGGACGTCGAGCTTCGTCTCGGCCACGCGGCGGACCTGCTCGACGAGCTGCACGAGAGCGTGGAGCGGCATCCGCTGCGGGAGCGGCTGCGGGCGCAGCTGATGCTCGCGCTCACCACGGTGGGCCGGCAGGCCGCGGCGCTCACCGTCTACCGGGAGGGTCGGCGGCTCTACGCCGAGGAGCTGGGCATCGAGCCCGGCGCGGCGTTGCAGGAGCTGCACCAGCGCGTACTCGCCGGTGACCTGGCGATGGCGGGAGCGCCGCGGGCCACGGCGGCCCCGGTCCGGGGTCTGCCCCGGGCGATCAGCGACTTCACCGGCCGGCAGGACACCGTCGCCCGGCTGCTCAAGGAGATCGAGGAGGACGACGCCCGGATCCAACTGATCGACGGGATGCCGGGCAGCGGCAAGACCACTCTGGCGGTGCACCTCGCCGCCCGGCTCGCCGACCGTTACCCGGACGCGCAGCTCATCATCGACCTGCACGGACACAGTGACCGGGAACCCCTGTCACCGGCGGCGGCCCTGGCCGTGCTGCTGCGACAGCTCGGGGTGCCGAGCGACCGCATCCCGCCGGACGTCGACGAGCGGACCATCCTCTGGCGCAGCGAACTGGCCGACCGGCACGCCATCGTGGTGCTCGACAACGCCGCCACCGCCGACCAGGTCGTGCCGCTGCTGCCCAGCGGGCGGCGCTGCCTCACCCTGATCACCAGCCGACGGCGCCTGATCGGCCTGGACGAGGGTCGGCCGTCGTCGCTGCCGGTGCTCGACCCGGACGAGGCGGTCGAGCTGCTGGCCAGGGTCGCCGGCCGGGAGCGGGTCGCCGCGGAGCCGGCGGGGGCGGCCGAGGTGGTACGGCGGTGCGGGTACCTGCCCCTGGCGATCCGGTTGGCGGGTGCCCGGCTGGCGCACCGCTCGCGGTGGCGGATCGCGGACCTGGCGGAACGCCTCAGCGTCGGCGGGGACCCGCTGGCCGAGCTGGCGGCCGGCGAGCGTTCGGTCGGCCACGCCTTCGCGCTGTCCTACGCGCAGCTGAGCGCGGGTGCGCAGCGGATGTTCCGGCTCCTCGGCCTGCACCCGGGCCAGCGGATCGACAACCGGGTGGCCGCCGCACTGGCCGATCTGCCACTGACCTTCGCGCAGGACCTCCTCGACGAGCTGGTCGACGCCCATCTCGTCGAGGAGCCGGACCCGGGCCGTTACCGTTTCCACGATCTGGTGCGCGACTACGCCCGGTACCTTCTGGCCGAGCCCGCCGTGGCCGCCGACCGGGACGCGGCGCTGGACCGGATGCTCAACACCTACCTCCACGTCGTCGGGCGAATCGGGAGCCTGGTGGACCGGTCGGCGTCCCGCGCCTCCTTCGAACCGCCTCCGGTGGACCGGCCGGACGTGGTCGAAGCGATCGTCGCGCACGGCGTCGACTGGCTGGACGAGAGACGGGCGACCCTGACCGGGCTGGTCGGGCTGGCCGAGCGGGAGGGGCGTCTCGCGGAGTGCTGGCAGCTCGTCCGAGCCGGCTGGAGCTACTGGTTGGCGAGTGGCCAGATCGACGATCTGGTGACCGTCCACCGGACCGGGCTGCGGGCGGCGGAACGACTCGGCGACGACGCCGCGATCGCCACGATGCACAACTACCTGGCCTCCGGCTACTACCGGCTGGGCCGGCACCGGGAGGCGCTGGCCTCGATGGATGTCGCTCTCCGCCTGCGGGAACGGCTCGGCGACCGGCTCGCCCAGGCGGGTTCCCACAAGAACATGGCCATCGTCCTGGCAACCTCCGGTGACATCCGCGCCTCGCTCGCGTCCCTGGAGAAGGCGCTGGTGCTGCTGCGCAGGGAGCGCCACGACCACGGCATCGTGGCGCTCTACACGAACCAGTCGGCGATCCTGCTGATGGCGGGTCGGCCCGCCGAGGCCCTCGCGCTGTCCCGCCGGCAGCTCGCGATGGGACGCGCCCTCGGCGAGCTGTCCTACGTCGTCATCGCGATGGGCCACATCGGCATGGCTCGGGCGCGCCTCGGTGAGCACGGGCCCGCTCGGCGTCGGCTGACCGTGGCGTTGACGCTCAAGCGCCGGCTCGGCAACCGGTACGGCGTGGGCGAGCTGCTCAACGAACTGGGTGCGATCGAGCTGTCGACGGGCCACCCGCAGGCGGCCGTGGACCTGCACCGGGAAGCCCTGATCACCATGACCGAGGTGGGGGACCGGCAGGGCCAGTGCGTGTCCCGGAACCTGCTGGCGCGGGCACTGCGCGTGGCGGGGGACCCGACCAGCGCCTGCGACCTGCACCATCGTGCGCTGGCGGACGCGGTGCGGCTCAACTTCCGGGGCGAGCAGGCGCGCGCGCACGACGGGATCGCCCGTTGCCTCCGGGACAGCGACCCGGCCGCCGCCCGGGGGCACTGGTCCCGGGCGTTGGCGCTGTTCCGCCAGTTGCCGGCGCCCGAGGCGGACGAGGTGGAGCGGCTGCTCGCCGACCTGGACTGAGCGATCATCTGCACGTCCCGGCCGGGCGCGGCAGGATGGAACGCGTGACGACTCCAGAGGCAACCGGGTACCGGATCGAACGCGACTCGATGGGCGAGGTGGAGGTGCCCGCCGAAGCCCTGTGGCGGGCGCAGACGCAACGCGCGGTGCAGAACTTCCCGATCTCCGGCCGGGGCATCGAGCCCGCCCAGATCCGGGCCCTGGCCCAGATCAAGGGGGCGGCGGCCGAGGTCAACGGCGACCTGGGCGTGATCGACGCGAACGTCGCCGCCGCCATCGCCGCCGCCGCCGCGCACGTGGCCGACGGTGGGTACGACGACCAGTTCCCGGTGGACGTCTTCCAGACCGGATCGGGCACGTCGTCCAACATGAACACCAACGAGGTCATCGCCACCCTGGCCACCCGCGAGCTGGGCCGGGACGTGCACCCGAACGACCACGTGAACGCCTCGCAGTCCAGCAACGACGTCTTTCCCTCGTCGATCCACCTGGCGGCGACCGAGGCGGTGGCCGGTGACCTGCTGCCGGCGCTGGCCCACCTCGCGGAGGCGCTGGAGGGCAAGGCGGCCGAGTTCGAGACGGTCGTCAAGGCGGGGCGTACGCACCTGATGGACGCCACACCGGTGACCCTCGGGCAGGAGTTCGGCGGCTACGCGACGCAGGTCCGCTACGGCATCGAGCGGCTGGAGTCGGCGTTGCCCCGGCTCGCCGAGCTGCCGCTGGGCGGTACCGCCGTGGGCACCGGCATCAACACCCCGCTGGGCTTCGCCGCCCGGGTGATCGAGAAGTTGCGGGCGTCCACCGGGCTGCCGGTGACCGAGGCCCGCAACCACTTCGAGGCGCAGGGCGCGCGGGACGCGCTGGTGGAGGTCTCCGGCCAGCTCCGGACGATCGCGGTCGGGCTATACAAGATCGCCAACGACATCCGCTGGATGGGGTCCGGCCCCCGCGCCGGCCTGCGCGAGCTGCGCATCCCCGACCTCCAGCCCGGCTCCTCGATCATGCCGGGCAAGGTGAACCCGGTGGTCGCCGAGGCGATGCGGCAGGTCTGCGCCCAGGTGATCGGCAACGACGCGACCGTGGCGTTCGCCGGTTCCCAGGGTGACTTCGAGCTGAACGTGATGCTCCCGGTGATGGGCCGCAACCTGCTGGAGTCGATCCGGCTGCTGTCCGCGTCGAGCCGGCTCTTCGCGGACCGCCTGGTGGTCGGCCTGGTCGCGGACGCGGAGGTCTGCCTGGCGTACGCGGAAGGCTCGCCGTCGATCGTCACCCCGCTCAACCGCCACCTGGGGTACGACGAGGCGGCCTCGATCGCCAAGGAGGCCCTCGCCAAGCAGATCTCCATCAGGGAGGTGGTGCTCGCGCGCGGTCACGTCGACTCCGGGAAGCTCACCGAGGAGCAGTTGGCGGAGGCCCTGGACCTGCTCCGGATGACCCATCCCTGAGCCGGGCCACCCAGCCGAGGAACCGGTTGAACAGGTCCTTCGGGTCCGGCCCGTCGTACGGATTGAGCCGGTACAGGTCGGCCGCCGCGTCGTACAGCAGCGTGCAGAGGTAGACCCGCAGCGCGACCGGGTCGTGTGCGTACTCCCGGCAGAGGGTGAGGCGCGCGGTCGCGCACGGCCAGGGGGCGGCGCAGGCCCGGCACAGCCAGAGCGGGCGCAGCGCGGTGTGGGCGGCGGGCACGGGCATGGCGGGTCCTTTCGAGCTGATCCGTCGGCGCTCTCACCCCGACGCGGTCACCGCGCGGCGGTGGGACCGCCCGACCCGGGGATGCCGGGCGGTCCCGTGCGGCGTACCGGACCGGGGGACGAGCCGACGCGCCGCCCTTCACACTCTGCTGCTCGGCCCACTACGGTCGGAAGTGTCGAGGGTCGGTTCCGGGGTGGTGCTGCGACCGGACGGTGCGGCGGTGGCGGCCGGCTGGAGCGGGTCGGGTACGACGGTGGAGGGCGGTTGGCGATGGCGGGTGGGCAGATGACCGCGGCGGCGTTCCTGGTGGCGGAACTGCGCCGCGCACGGGTCCGGCGGGGGTGGAGTCAGGAGGATCTGGCCAAGGCCGTCAACTACTCGCCGTCGATGGTCAGCGCGGTGGAGGTCGGCCAGCAGCCGCCCACCGGCAAGTACGTGGAACTGGTCGACGGGGCCCTGGACACCGGTGGCCTCTTCACCCGCATGCTCACCGACCTGGTAAGCCTCGACCGCACCCAACCCTGGCAGCGCGGCTGGCGGGCCATCCTGGCGGACTCGTGGGCACTACGCTGGTTCGACCCGCTGCACGTTCCAGGTCTGGTGCAGACCGAGGCGTATGCGCGCGCGGTCTTCGAGTCCGATCCCCTGCTCGACCCCGAGGAAGTCGAGCGGCGGCTCGCTGAACGGCTGGACAGTCAAGCCGTGCTTCTTGCCGAGCGTCCACCCAAGCTGGTGGGGGTGATGGACGAGTCGGTGCTCCGGCGGGCTGTGGGCGGTCGGAAAGTCATGTGCGATCAGGTCTCTCATCTCGCTCGTCTCGCCATCGAGCACCCGCACGTCCGGATCCAGGTCGTGCCGTTATCGGCGGAGGAATATCCGGGTCTGAACGGTCCGTTCATCCTCGCCAGCATGGCCGGCGGGGCGGAACTCGCCTTCCTCGGCGGTCAGGTCGGAGGGCAGGAACTGGACCGGTCGGCTGATCTCGTGCGACTGCAACGGACCTGGGAGGCTACTCTCGCCGTGGCGTTGCCCCCGCAGGAGTCGATCGAGCGGTTGAGGGAGCTGGCGGAATCATGGAGCTGACCGGCGCTCAGTGGCGCAAGAGTCGTCGAAGTGGCTCCAACGACCAGTGCGTCGAGGTGGCGACGAACCTTTCCGGGGTGGTCGGGGTGCGGGACAGCAAGGATCCGGCGGGGCCGGCGTTGGCTTTTGACGCGTACTCCTGGCGGGTCTTCGTGGCCGCGGTGCCGGGCCGGCCGTGACTGGCCCGCCCGCGGCGGTGATCCACTTGATCCGATGTCGGCGACGGCGAGTGGATCTCACCCTCGGGCGGCGGCCTTGCGGGCGCGGTAGGCGCTGACCGCGGCGCGGTTGCCGCAGTTGGCGTCGCAGAAGCGGCGGGACCGGTTCTTCGAGAGGTCGACCAGCACGTCGTCGCAGTCGGGGTGCTCGCAGACGCGCAGCCGGGACAGCTCGCCCATCCGGACCAGGTCGGCCAGCGCCATCGCGGCCTCGACCGCGATCCGGGTGGCCAGTGGGGCGTCGCGCGGTACGGCGTGGAAGTGGTACGGCTCGTCGTCGTGGGCGATGAGCTGCGGCAGGGCCCGGTGCTCGCGCAGCAGCCCGTTGACGATGGCGACGATCTCGTCGGTGTCGGCGTGCCAGACCCGGCGCAGCCGCGGACGCAGCCGGCGGACCGCCGCCAACTCGGTCTCGGTGTGCTCGTGCCGACCGGTGTACGAGTGCGCGGTGAAGAACTCGTCCAGCGCGGCCACGTCGGGCAGCCCCTCGCCGTCCCGGCCGTCGGTGTTGACGAGCGCGGCGGCGGCGGTCAGCGAGCAGTCGGTGTCATGGGCGAAAAGCATCTTGACTCCTGTCATCGCACGCCCGTAGCGTCATCGGCGTAACTCTAGTTTGGCCATGACACCCTCGTTTCGCCAAGGAGAGACCGATGCGCCAACCCTCGCTCGGCGGTGCCGGCCTCGCCCTGGCCGCGCTCTCCGCGCTGACCTTCGGCACCTCCGGCACGTTCGCCCGCTCGCTGATCGACGCCGGCTGGTCGGCCGAGGCGCTGGTGATCGCGCGGGTCGGCCTCGCCGCCCTGGTGGTGGCGGTGCCGGCGCTGCTGGCCCTGCGCGGCCGGTGGTCGGTGCTGCGGGACAACCTCACCATGGTCGGCGTCTTCGGGCTGCTCGGCGTCGCACTGGCGCAGGTGTGCTTCTTCAACGCGGTGCGCTACCTGCCGGTCGGGCTCGCGTTGCTGCTGGAATACCTGGGGATCGTCGTGGTGGTCGGCTGGATGTGGCTGGTGCACGGCCAGCGTCCCCGCCGCCTCACCGTGGTCGGCTCGGTGGCCGCCCTGGCCGGACTGGTGCTCGTGCTCGACCTGGCCGGCGCGGAACGCCTCGACCCGATCGGCGTGCTGTGGGGACTCGGCGCGGCGTTCGGGCTGGCCGGCTACTACGTCCTCGCCGGGCGGGTCGACCCCCGGCTCCCGTCGGTGGTGCTGGCCGCCGGCGGCATGGGTGTGGGAGCGGTCCTCCTGCTGCTGCTCGGTCTGGTGGGCCTGCTGCCGCTGCGGGCGACCTTCGGTGACGTCGAGTTCGCCGGGCAGACCACCTCGTGGTGGGTGCCGGTCGCGGGTCTGGTGCTCATCGCCGCCGTGGTCGCGTACCTCGCCGGGATCGCGGCGGCCCGCATCCTCGGCGCCCGGCTGGCGTCCTTCGTCGGCCTGACCGAGGTGCTGTTCGCGGTGCTGATCGCCTGGCTGGTGCTGGACGAGCTGCTGACCGTGAAGCAACTCCTGGGCGGTGCGCTGATCGTCGCCGGGGCCGCGCTGGTCCGCCTCGACGAGCTACGCGAACCCGAGCCGACCCCGGACCCGGCGGTCGAACCCGCCCTGGTCAGTGATCGGTGACTCCGGGAGCAAGCCGAATTAACGGATGGAAACGGATAGCTGTCTGGCGTAAACCACATCGGCCTGTTCTGATGGCGTTGCACGTCCCTCAACGAGAGGATTTCATGTGGTGAGCAAGCGCTTCACCGCTGGCGCCGTCGCTACCGCGACGGTGCTGGCACTGACGGTCACCGGGCTGAGCGTGCCGGCTGCCGCCGCCCCGTCCGACTCCCGGACGTTCACCGTGGTGGCCGAGGACGGCACCACCGTCGACGCCGCCATCGCCGCGATCAAGGCGGCCGGCGGGACCGTGGTATCCCGGTCCGACGAGGTCGGCATGTTCCAGGTGACCAGCGACCGGGCCGACTTCGCGGCGAAGGCGACCGCGTCCAAGACCCTGGTCGGCGCCGCCGAGCAGAAGGCGATCGGCCGCAAGCCGAAGCTCGACCGGGTCGAGCAGGAGAACCTGCTGGCCGCCGTCGCGCAGAAGGGCACGGCCGCCAAGCGGGCCAAGAAGTTGGACCCGCTGGACGACAAGCTGTGGGGTCTGGACATGATCCGGGCCGACAAGGCGCGCAAGATCGAGCCGGGTGACCGGCGGGTCACCGTCGGCGTGCTGGACACCGGTCTGGACGCCAGCCACCCGGACATCGCGCCCAACTTCGACTGGACGCTGTCGCGCAACTTCGCGCCGGACATCGTCGACATCGACGGTGAGTGCGAGGTGCCGAGCTGCGTGGACGCGGTCGGTACCGACGACGGCGGTCACGGTACGCACGTCGGCGGCACGATCGGTGCGGCGGCGAACGGTTTCGGCCTCTCCGGTGTCGCCCCGAAGGTCTCCCTGGTGGAACTCAAGGGCGGCCAGGACTCCGGCTACTTCTTCCTGGAGCCGGTGGTCAACTCGCTGCTGCACGCCGGCCGCTCCGGGCTCGACGTGGTCAACATGTCGTTCTACGTCGACCCGTGGCTCTACAACTGCACCGCCAACCCGGCCGACTCCCCCGAGGACCAGGCCGAGCAGCGCGCCATCATCAAGGCGATGAAGCGGGCGCTGACCTTCGCGCACAACAAGGGCGTCACCCTGGTCGGTGCGCTCGGCAACAACAACGAGGACCTGGGCAACCCGCGGGTCGACGAGTCGAGCCCGGACTACGGCGCCGACCCGTACCCGCGGCCGATCGACAACGAGAGCTGCTGGGACCTCCCCGCCGAGGGCCCGCACGTCATCGGCGTCTCCTCGGTCGGGCCGTCCGGCAAGAAGTCGGACTTCTCGAACTACGGCACCGAGCAGATCTCCGTCGCCGCCCCGGGTGGCTGGTTCCGGGACGGTTTCGGCACCGACACCTTCCGCACCGACGCCAACATGATCCTCTCCACGTACCCGAAGAAGGTGCTGCAGGAGGAGGGCTCGGTCGACCCGGACGGCAACATCGTCGAGGGCTTCGAGGAGTCGGTGTTCAAGGAGTGCAAGGCCAACGGTGAGTGTGGGTACTACACGTACCTCCAGGGCACCTCGATGGCGGCGCCGCACGCCGCCGGTGTGGCCGCACTGATCGTCAGCCGGTTCGGCAAGGTGGAGCGCCGGGGCGGCTTCGGCCTGAGCCCGGACGTGGTGGAGCAGCACCTCTACCGCACCGCCGCCGAGCACGCCTGCCCGGAGCCGCGGCTCCAGCAGTACCGCAACGAGGGCCGGGACGAGACCTACGACGCGTACTGCGCCGGTGGGCTCAACTTCAACGGCTTCTACGGCTACGGGATCGTCGACGCCTACGCGGCGGTGAAGACCCCCCTCAAGCCGAACGCCCGCCCGTAACGGGTGCACCCTCCGGGGCCCGGTCGACCACGGTCGGCCGGGCCCTCGGCGTCCCGCCCGATCACGAGGTGGGGCGGCGTCCACTCGGGTTCCGTGATGTCGGGGTTTCCCGGCGACGGGACACCCCGACATCAGGGATGTCGAGCGGATCAAGAGGCGGCCTCACCTGCGCCAGCCTCGGGCGGCCAGCGCGATCCGCACCTCGCGAAGCACTCCGGGGAAGTCCCGGTGCAGGCGGCGGCTGGTCACGTGCAGCACCAGCCAGCCGGCCGCAACCAGGCCGTTGAGGCGGGCCCGGTCGACGTGCAGCCGGTCGGCCTCGGCGTGCCACTGCCCGTCGTACTCGACCGCGACCCGGTGCTCCGGCCACGCCAGGTCGGGGTGCACCACCCGGCCGCACGGCAGCCGCACCGGGTGCTGGGTGACCGGTCGGGGCAGCCCGGCCAGCACCAGCCGTAACCGCAGGTGCGACTCGGGCGCCGACTGCGCACCGCCGTCGGCCAGGCCGAACAGCCACGCGGCCCGCCTCGACCCGGGCCGGCCCAGGTGCTGCTCCGCCGTCGCCATCAGCGCGGCGGGGGTGGTGAGGCCCCGACCGAGGAGCGCGTCGATGATGCCGATCGCCCGGACGGGATCCAACCAGGCCGCCGTCTCCCACGCCGCCCGCTCGGGTGAGGTCCGGGCCAAGGCCGGAGCCCGCGCTCCGGCCTGCCCGGTCGCGGGCGTCGCGAGCGTGCCGGGAGCACCTGTCACGGCGTGCCCGGTCGCGGGCGTCGCGAGCGTGCCGGGAGCACCTGTCACGTGTAGCCGGATCCCCTGCTGCGCGCCGATTCGGCGGTGGCCGGGAACCAGCACGTGCACGTCGTCGGTGAAGCTCGCGGCGTGCTCGACGCCGTGCAGGTAGGCGGCCGAGGGACCGGCGATCCACACGCCGGCCGGCAGGCGCAGCGCGGCGGCCCGGCAGGCGAGACCGTGGTCCCGTTCGAGGCGGGCGTCGGCGTACACGTCGTGTCGCAGCCGCACCCACGCGGAACTGCGCAACTGGTGCTCGGTGAGCAGGTTGCGGGCGATCACGTCCGAGCCGCGGAAGACCTGCCGGGCCAGTACGGCGGGACGGTGCGGTCGAGGGGGCATGGCGACAGCCTGCGTCGCCGGCCGTCCACCCCGACACCCCTGTGGACAACCACCCACCCCCGCCCGGAAGCCCCCTGTGGACAACCGTCGGCGAGCCGCCCGAGTGTGGTATTCGGAAGATCGACTCGTCTTCAGTGAAGTCGCGGTGTCCCGACTACGAGGATGCCCCGACTTCAGTGAAGACGAGTCGATCAAGAACCGCCGAGGGCGGCGGCGACGGCCTCGGCGGCGGCACTCACCTGGGTACCGACCGTCGCCACCTCCAGCGGCGCCAGGGCCACCACGCCGACGCTCGCCTCCAGGCCGGGTACGCCGAGCACCGGAGCGGCCACCCCGTACGCCCCGGGTTGCAACTCCCCGACGGTGCTCACCGGGCCGACGGCGCCGGACCGGCCGGCGAGGATGGCCCGTCCCGCCGCACCGCGTTCCAGCGGGTGCCGGGCGCCCGTCCGGTAGGCCACGTGGAACGCCGTCCAGCTCGGCTCCACCACCGCCAGGGCCACCCCCTCGCCGCCCTCGACCACGGTGAGGTGGGCGGTGGCCCCAACCTGCTCGGCGAGCCGGCGCAGCGCGGGCAGCGCGCCCTCGGCGAGCAGGGGTTGGGCCCGCCGGGCCAACTGGAGCACGCCGGCACCGAGGCGCAGCCGGCCCTCCGGATCCCGGCGCAGCATGCCGTGCCCGGCCAGGGCGCCGACCAGCCGGTACACCGCCGCGCGGCCGATGCCCAGCCGCTGGGCCGCCTCGGTGACGGTCAACCCGCCCGGCGCGTCGGCCACCAGGTGCAGCAGCCGCAGACCCCGGTCGAGGGTCTGGGCGATCTCGCCGCCGGATCCGGCCGTGGTGTCCACGCCAGCAGCGTACGACCCGGCTCCGGCCGACCCTCGGCAGCGCGGACCGATACCCTTGTCCGGTGACGCTACGCCTGTATGACACCGCCACCCGATCGGTGCGGGACTTCGTCCCCCGGGAAGCCGGCAAGGTGGGCGTCTACCTGTGTGGTCTCACCCTCCAGGGCCCGCCGCACATCGGTCACCTTCGCTCGGGCGTCAACTACGACGTGTTGCGGCGCTGGCTGGTCTCCGGCGGCTTCGAGGTCACCTTCATCCGCAACCTGACCGACATCGACGACAAGATCCTGGTCAAGGCGGGCGAGCAGGACCGGCCGTTCTGGTCGATCGCGTACGCCAACGAGCTGAAGCTGACCGCGGCCTACCGCGCGTTGAACGTGCTGCCCCCGACGTACGAGCCCCGGGCCACCGGGCACATCCCGGAGATGCACGAGCTGATCGCCAAGCTGATCGCCGACGGGCACGCCTACCCGGCCACCGACGGCTCCGGCGACGTCTACTTCGACGTGCGGTCCTGGCCGGCGTACGGGTCGCTGTCCAACCAGTCACCGGACGACATGCAGTCCGCCGGGGACGCGCCGGAGCGCGGCAAGCGCGACCCGCGCGACTTCGCGCTGTGGAAGGGCGCCAAACCGGGCGAGCCGGCCGACGCGCACTGGCCGTCGCCGTGGGGCCAGGGCCGTCCCGGCTGGCACATCGAATGCTCGGCGATGTGCTGGCGTTACCTGGGTGCCGAGTTCGACATCCACGGCGGTGGCTTGGACCTGACGTTCCCCCACCACGAGAACGAGCTGGCCCAGTCCCGGGCGGCCGGGCTGCCGTTCGCCCGCTATTGGGTGCACCACGGCCTGCTCAGCATCGGCGGCGCGAAGATGGGCAAGTCGGCCGGCAACAGCCTCGACCTGAGCTACGTCGGCTCCCTGGGCGTACGGCCGGTGGAACTGCGCTACTACTACGCGGCGGCCCACTACCGGTCGGTGATCGACTACTCGGAGGAGGCGCTGCGCGAGTCGGCCGTGGCGTACCGGCGGGTCGAGGGTTTCGTGCGGCGCGCGGCCGAGCGGGTCGGCGCGGGTCAGCTCGGTGCCCTGCCGGCGGCGTTCGCCGCCGCGATGGACGACGACCTGAACACCTCGGCGGCGCTCGCCGTCCTGCACGAGGTGGTCCGGGACGGCAACACGGCCCTGGCCGGCGGCGACGATGTGACCGTCCGCACGGCACTCGGCGAGGCCCGGGCGATGCTGGATATCCTCGGGGTGGACCCCCTCGACCCGGCGTGGACCGGTGGCGGTCGCGCGGACGACCTGCGCGGCGTGGTGGACTCCCTGATCGCGCTGGCCCTGGAGCAGCGCGCGCAGGCGCGCGGCCGGAAGGACTGGGCCGCCGCGGACGCCGTACGCGACCAGCTCCGGCAGGCCGGCGTGGTCGTCGAGGACACCCCCCAGGGCCCCCGTTGGACTATTGGAGAGCAGGACTGATGGCCGGCAACTCGCAGCGCCGTGGCCGACGGCTGACGCCGAAGGCGGGCGCCCCCAAGGGCTCCGGCGGCAAGAACAAGGACTCCCTCGCCGGGCGGGGCAAGACCCTGCCGGCCGACGAGCGGCCCTGGCACAAGGCATACTCGGGCACCGAGAAGCTGCCCCAGCGCACCGCCTGGAAGCAGGACAAGGAGCGCCGGGCGGCGGCCGAGGAGGGGCGCGCCCCGAAGATCGGCCAGCCGGGCAGCAAGGACACCACCTGGGGCAAGGGCGGCGGCCGGGGCACCCCGGCCGGCGGCGGTCGAGCCGGTGCCGGCCGGGGCGGCAAGCCCACCGCCGGTCGCGGTGGCCCCCGGGTCGCGCCGGGCCGCCGGTCCAACCCGTCGAAGGACACCCCGGAACTGCTGGTCGGCCGCAACCCGGTGCTGGAGTCGCTGCGCGCGCAGGTGCCGGCGACGGCGCTCTACACCGCGCAGGGCATCGAGTCCGACGACCGGGTCAACGAGATCGTCCGCACCGCCGCCGACCGGGGCATCGCGATCCTGGAGATCAGCCGCGCCGAGTTGGACCGGATGACCGGCGGTGTGCTGCACCAAGGCGTTGGCCTCCAGGTGCCGCCGTTCGCGTACGAGCCGTTCGAGGACCTGGTGGCGGCGGCGCTGGAGCAGACGGCCCCGCTGCTGGTGGCGCTGGACGGCGTCACCGACCCGCGCAACCTCGGCGCGGTGATCCGGTCCGCCGCCGCGTTCGGCGCGCAGGGTGTCTTCGTACCCGAGCGTCGGGCCGCCGGGATCACCGCGACCGCCTGGCGGACCAGTGCCGGCGCGGCCGCGCGGGTCCCGGTCGCCCAGGTCACCAACCTGACCCGGTCGCTCAAGGCCTGCCAGGAAGCCGGGTTCATGGTGGTCGGCCTGGACGCCGACGGCGACACCGACCTCTACGACCTGGAGGTGGCGGTCGGCCCGCTGGTCGTGGTGGTGGGTTCCGAGGGCCGGGGGCTGTCCCGGCTGGTCGGCGAGACCTGCGACCTGACCGTCAGCATCCCGATGGTCTCCGACGTCGAGTCGCTCAACGCGAGCGTCGCCGCCGCCGTGACGCTCGCCGAGGTGGCGCGCCGCCGGGCCGCCGAGGTCTGACCGCACCAGCACACACGAAAGGGGCGGTCCGCCGAAGCGGGCCGCCCCTTTCGTCGTACGTCAGATCCGGAAGCCGGTGCTGGCGTGGAAGACGTGGCTCTGGCCGGTACGCGGCTTGACGAAGATGGTCTCACCCATGTTCGGCATGGTGCGCCGGTCGGTGCGGACCACGAAGCGCTCGTCGTGGCCCTCGAGCGCGGCGTGGCCGTAGACGTTCGCGTCCGAGCCGAGGTCCTCGACCAGCTCGACCACGACCGGCATGCCGCCCTCGGAGGCGCTGACGATGTCGCAGTCCTCCGGGCGGAAGCCGACGGTCACCTTGCCGTTGCCGCCCTCCGCCTGGGCCGCGGCGACCTGCTCGCGGGTCAGCGGAATGTACATGTCGGCGAACTCGCCGCCCTGCTCCTTGAGCGGCACCGTCTTGATGTTCATGGCCGGGGAGCCGATGAAGCCGGCGACGAAGACGTTCGACGGGGTGTCGTAGAGGGCCCGCGGGGTGTCCACCTGCTGGAGGACGCCGTCCAGCATGACCGCCACCCGGTGACCCATGGTCATGGCCTCGACCTGGTCGTGGGTCACGTAGACGGTGGTGATGCCGAGCTTCGCCTGGAGCGAGGCGATCTGCGTACGGGTCTGCACCCGGAGCTTGGCGTCGAGGTTCGACAGCGGCTCGTCCATGAGGAAGACCTGCGGCTCGCGGACGATCGCGCGGCCCATCGCGACCCGCTGGCGCTGACCACCGGAGAGCGCCTTCGGCTTACGGCTGAGGTACTCCTCCAGCTGGAGCAGCGCCGCCGCCTCCTTGACCCGCCGGTCGATCTCCGACTTCGAGGTCTTGCGGAGCTTGAGCGCGAACGCCATGTTCTCGTACACCGTCATGTGCGGGTAGAGGGCGTAGTTCTGGAAGACCATCGCGATGTCGCGGGCCTTCGGCGGGAGGTGGGTGACGTCCCGGTCGTCGATGTAGATCGAGCCCTCGTCGACGTCCTCCAGGCCGGCGAGCATCCGCAGGCTGGTGGACTTTCCGCAGCCCGACGGGCCGACCAGGACGAGGAACTCGCCGTCGCCGATCTCCAGGTCGAGCTGGTTGACGGCGGGGCGCTCGGTGCCCGGGTAGATCCGGGACGCCTTGCTGTACGTGACCGTAGCCATGGGGGAACGCTTCCTTTCACCGGCAGGAACGTGCCGGACGATCCGAGTGAAGGAGCGACCGGCCCGTTACCGGACCGGCCCACGGAGGGCGCCCCGGCAAGCCGGGATGTCATCCGTGTCACTGCACGGTAAACGGCTTTGCCCGTACTGCCAAGGCGGGCGACACCGGGTGGGACGGACCGCATACACATACCGGTCAGTCGGGCACGGCGAGGCATCAATCGACGCTCCGCGCAACCGTCGCCGGTCGGGTTCTCGACGTTTCCCGTGCTCGGGACCCCTGCCGCGGGGGAAAACCGGACGTTGGTCGCTATGCTGACGTCGGCACGTACGCCCCTGTAGCTCAGCTGGCCAGAGCACTCGCCTTGTAAGCGAGATGTCGCCGGTTCGATCCCGGCCGGGGGCTCCATATCCCACAAGGCGTTTCCCGCTGAGGCACTGCTGGCGGCCAGAGGTTGGACCGTGGCTTCCTGAGCAGCGTGACCTGCCGGAAGAGCACTCGCAGTCCGAACGAGAACGCGCAGTGCGTGGAGGTCGCGCTGACCCCGTACCCGGTCGGCGTCCGCGACTCCAAGGAGCCGTGCGGGCCGGTCCTGGTGGTGGCTGCGTCACGTTGGTCGGCGTTCGTGGATGCCACGAGGACGCTCCGGACGGACCTGGCACCGTGAGGTTCTACTACCGTGCGGATGGAGGCACCAACGAGGTGCTGGTCTGGACTGCCGCCATGTCGGCCGCCACGGCAATCGTCCACCGGAAGATGAAGCGGGCGCGACGCTCTGGATCCGCCGTAGTCCGTCAGGGGCTTCGACGTGATCTCTGGACGAGCAGCCTTCCCCGCCAGGGAGTGATGGGCGGGGCATGGAGTAGGGCATCCGGGATCATGTGGTGACGCAAGATCTGGACACCCCCCAGCCGTAAGGTGCACATAGACTGACGACAGCATTCCGTCCTGCACCTGTCGGATCATGGACACTTTTTCTGGCGGTATGTACCAGGCGCCTCGCCACGTGCTGTTCGCAATATTCGCCCGAGTTGGTTCCAGGCCGAGCAGATGGTCGACGGCGTTGCCCCCCGGGGCTAGGATGCGTCAATGATGGAGAACGCGGATAGTCGCGTCAGTAATGACGAGCTGGTGGAAGCGGTCGATCACCGGGGCAACCCGATCGGCATAGTCGGTCGCCAGTTGGCTAATCGCCTCGGGATCTGGCACGTCTGCGCGCAGGTCTTCGTACTGGCGAAAGTCGAGGGTGTTCCCGCTGTCGTCTTTCAACGACGTTCGCGCACCAAGACCGTGTCCCCGGGCGTGCTCGACATCAGCGCTTCCGGGCACGTGGTCGCTGGACAGACCGTGCAGTCTGCGGCCGCACGCGAACTCGCGGAAGAATTGGGACTCAAGGTGTCCGCCGACAGCCTCGTGCACGTGGGACGACGTGTAGACATGTATGAGGCGCCAGGAGTGCTGAGTCGAATTTTCGCCGATGTCTACGTCGTCGTCACCGACCAGGATCCTGGCACCCTGAATTTTGATCCGGTGGAGATCGACGAACTCGTCGTCGTCCCCGCAGCCGATTTGCTGGGGATCTTCGTTGACGGGTCCAGTCCATCGTGTCATGCCTACCAACTGGACAAACAGGGACTTGCCCGATCCCGCCGGGTGGTCGTCCGGGCGAGCGATTTTCTGCCGCGTTTCGACAACTTGTACGCGCGTATCGCGCGATATGCGAATGACAGGGAAACCAGCGGGAGCAGTGCGAGATTCATGTAGAGGAAAAATCGATGCCCCTCGGTAATAGCCACATGGATCCGGGACGATTCCGCATCACTCGGCGGGCCAGGTTCCACTACGCATTGATCAGACACCGCCTAGCCTGGCTGTTCGCGATTTTTACGGGTTTCTACGGTCTCATCGCGATTCTTTACGCCGTCTGCTACCAGTTGCTGGCGGTAGCTGGGTTGGGGGAGATCAAGGAAGCTGGATCCTTCGGAGACCGGCTCTACTACAGCTTCATCACTCAACTTTCGGTCGACTACGACAATTTGGCACCGTCGGGCCTGAGCAAGCCGGTCGCAGTTACCCAGGCATTCGCCGGCACCGTCCTGTTCGGCGTGCTCATCGCATACGTGGTGCTGCGGATAACGTCGCCTGACCCGAGGACACTCCTGCTGTCGCCTGTCGCCATCTATCTTGAGGCGGAGCGGAAGCTGGCGATCCTGCTCGTCAACACCTCCGGCATCATCGTGACCGACCTTTCGATGAGCATGGTGCTGAAGTTGAGACGGCGGCACACGCGCCTCTACGAGGTTGCTCTCCCCTACCTGCGCGATTCGGCCCTGTTGGTCAAGGGGCTTGACTATGATCCGGAGCTGGACGACATCGGGGCAGGGTATGACCCCTCCGAGGACGGACTCAAGGTTTCTGTCCGCTGCTCCATCCTCGGGTCGACCTTCGGGATCGGCAGCAAATACAGTCTGACGAAGGTTGTCGTGGCCCCGAACGACGATTTCATGGACAGGCCGGAGTTCCAGGACCCGGACCTGACAAGCCGAGAGTTCTGGGCCCTCTTCGCGTGGCCGGTCGAGGATGCGGTGCGGCTGCACGACCTGCTGATGGCGAAGGCGCGGACGGTGGCCGATGGCCAGGCAGCTTGATCCCTACGCTCTCCTCGCGGATGTCTACGACCGTCTCTCCCGGGTCGAGAGCAAGGAGATCGCCGCCGAGTACCTGGTGCGGCGGCTCAAGGGCCTGCACCCCGGCCGTACGATCTCCGTGGTCGATCTGGCCTGCGGCTCCGGCAACGTCACCACGGCGCTGTTACGGCACGAGAACGTCACCGTGACCGCTGTCGACACCTCGGCATCGATGCTGGCGATTGCAGAAGCCAAGGCGCAGCGGTTGAATCAGGCGGTGTCGTTTGTTCACTCCGACATCCGGCAGCTCGACCTCGCGACGCCACACGACGGCGCGGTGTGTCTCTCATTCTCTCTTGCCTATCTGGCCGAGAAGGCAGACCTTCTTCAATTCATTCGGAGGCTTGGTGCGAACATCAGACGAGGTGGCCTCTTCCTGTTCGACATGATCGACCGTTCTGCCCTGCGGTCGGACTGGTTCGACATCGAGGCGAAGCGATGGCAGAGCGTCGGTTTGAGCGCCCGAGTCGAGTGGACCGACCGCGCTGCCGGCGCGTACCGCATCGAATACTCGCGGGACGACCTGCAGCACGGGCGGGTGTTCGAGCACCACCACGGGCGGGCCTACCTAGAGTCCGAGCTGGTGACGGCATTCACGTCCGAATCGTACTTCACGATCGTGCCCCTTTCCGCTCTCGCCACATCGTGCGCCACACCGCACCTGAGGTACTTCTTGGCGCAGCGTACGTAGCAGGGCTCCCGGCTTCTTGGCGAACAGGTGGAGGTCTCATCATGAGCGATGCGGCGGACGACGCGGTCGGTAGGTTCAGCAGCATGTTGGGACGCCTGCGTGTCTCTGTCACCCACGCCTGCCAACTCCATTGCAAGTTCTGTCATCAGGAGGGGATCCAGTCGCACTGGCGTCCCATTCACATGAGCGTTGGGACCTTCGACCGGCTGGTCGACGCCTTCGTTGAGATTGGTGGCTACGAAATCGACGTGACCGGCGGAGATCCGCTGGTCCACCCGGAGATAGCCGGGATCCTGCGCGTCCTGGGCGGGCGCAGGCTGCGGAGAGCACTGTGCACCAACGGCCTCCTTCTTGACCGGGTTGTCCCAGAGCTGGAGGCCGGTTGCGTGGACGAAGTCAAGATCAGCGTGCACGCGTCCGACGACTCCGTGGGCAAGGCGCTGCTGGGGCGCGCGTGGTCGAGCGCGCGGCTCGACGGCATGTTGCTCCTTCTCCAACAGATAGGGGTGCCGACGACGATGAACTTCTCGGTCACCTCCGAAAACTTCGGAGAGTTCGACGCCGTGCTCGAGAAGTCGTTCGAGATGGGTACCAACCTGCTGGTGATCGACCTTATCGGCACTCGTTGGGATCTCCAGCAGGAAGAACTGTGCGACACCTCGTCGGACCCGATCATCGAAAAGCTGTCGAGTCTGTCGACCCTGTCCAGTGTCACCAGGGATCGGACCGGTTGCCGAATATCCGTGTTCAAAGGACCCGGTGGGCAGCGCTGGATGGTCAAAGATGTGCGCAACGGGCTGCTGTTCACCGGGATGTGCAACGGATGTGCCCTGAAGAAGCGCTGCGGTGAGGGCGTCTTCGTTCTGCGGGTCGACGCGGAGGGCGCATTCCGCCCCTGTTTGATTCGTCCAGACCTGGAAGTGGTCCATCCCATCGAGCATATGGGTTCGACATCCCTCAGGAGTGCTCTTGAGGAGCGCATCGGGGTGATGATGGCTGAACCGTGTGCATTCGAGGCCGGGCAGAGCATCTATACGTGAGGCGAGGCGAGCGAACCGTCGCGGCGCGAGGTGGCGGCGCTGGTCAGCGACTTCCACGGGGTGCGTCCACCCGAGGCCGCACGCCCTAGAGTGGGGCCGTGAGCAGGGCGGTGGAGGAGTCGAACCGGGCGATGCTGCGGGCCCGGGACGCGATGGACCGGGCGTACGCACAGCCGCTGGACGTCCCCGCCCTGGCCCGGATCGCGCACGTCTCCGAGGCGCACTTCATCCGCACGTTCCGGGCGACCTTCGGGGAGACCCCGCACCGCTACCTCCAGCGCCGTCGGGTGGAGCGGGCTATGTACCTGCTGGTGCAGACCGACCGGGACGTCACCGACGTCTGCTACGCGGTGGGCTTCGGCAGCCTCGGCACGTTCAGCCGCACGTTCAAGCAGATCGTCGGGGAGTCGCCGACGGAGTACCGGAGGCGCAGGGCTCCCTCCGTCGCCGTGCCGAGCTGCTTCACCAAAGCCTGGACCAGACCGAGCAGTTTCGGATAAGCGCAGGTCAGGGTGGGGGTCTAGCGTTTCCGGCATGACGATGAACGCGATTTCCCGCTCCCAGATCTACGTCCTCGACCAGGACCAGGCGCTCGACTTCTACGTCGGCAAGCTCGGCCTGGAGGTCAACACCGACCAGGACCTCGGCTTCATGCGCTGGCTGACGGTGAACCTGCCCGGCGACCCGGAGCGGGAGATCCTGCTGGAGAAGCCGGGTCCGCCGGCCCTCGACCCGGCCACCGCCGAGCAGGTCCGTGAGCTGCTCACCAAGGGCGCGCTGGGCGGCTACCTCTTCATGACCACCGACGACGCGCACAAGACGTACGAGGACCTGGTCGGCAAGGGCGTGGAGATCACCGACGAGCCGATGGAGCGCCCGTACGGGATCGACTTCGGGATCCGGGACCCGTTCGGCAACAGGATCCGCATCGGTCAGATGTTCCCCCGCGGCTGATCCCCGGGCGGATACCCTCTGCGTCGTGCCGACCCGACTGCTGCTCCTGGCCCGCCACGGCGAGCAGGAGCAGGACGGGGCGGGGCTCTCCGAGCGGGGCCGGCGGCAGGCGGTGCTGCTCGGCGAGCGGCTGTCCCGGGTGCCGCTGGCGGCCGTCCACCACGGTCCGCTGCCCCGGGCCGCCGAGACCGCCGCGCTGGTCGCCCGCTCACTGCCCGGGGTGCCGGTGCACGCCACCGACCTGGCCGGCGACCACCTGCCGCACCGTACGGATCCGGCCGGCCTGCCGTCCGCGTACGCCCGGTTCCTGGATGGTCTCACCGAGGCCGAGCGGGTCGACGGGCCGCGCGTGACGGCGGCGGCGGCGCGGCACTTCGGTCGTCCGCCCGACGCCGGGGACGTCACCGAGCTGGTGGTGACGCACGCGTTCCTCGTCGGGTGGCTGGTTCGCGACGCCCTGGACGCGCCGGAGCCACGGTGGCTGGGGCTCAACCCGCTGAACTGCGGGCTGACCGTGATCCGCTACACCGACGGCCTGCCGCCCCGGCTGGTCGCCTTCAACGACGCGGCCCACCTGCCGGCGGAGTTGCGGGGAACCGGCCTGCCACCCGAGTACCAAGTGTGAGCGGTGGCCGGCACCCGACGACCGCGCGTAGCCGGCACGTGATCGCGCCCGAACACGGAAGTAGTGGCCTCGCTGGGCGGGCGAGGCCACTACTTCGTGGATCGAGCACGATCATGAAGCGTGCGGTCAGGCGGCGCGGACCGCCTGCACCACGGCGTCGGCCAGGGCGCGGGCGGACTGGGGATTCTGGCCGGTGACCAGGCGACCGTCGGTGACCACGTGCTCGGTGAAGTCGGGGGCCGGTACGTGGACGGCGCCGGCCTCGGTGAGCTTGTCGGCGAGCAGGAACGGCACCTCGTCGGCGAGGCCGACGGCGCGCTCCTCGTCGTTGGTGAAGCCGGCCACCCGCTTGCCGGCGACCAGGTGGGAGCCGTCGGAGAGCTTCAGGTTCACCAGGGCCGACGGGCCGTGGCAGACGGCGGCCACCACGCCGCCGCGCTCGTAGATCGAGGCGGCGATGCGGGCGAGGTCCGGATTGTCGGGGAAGTCCCACATGGTGCCGTGGCCGCCCGCGAAGACGATCACGTCGTACCGGGAGGGGTCGACCTCGGCGGCCCGGGGCGTGTGCTGCACGCCGGCGGTGGCCAGGAAGTCGTTCTGGGTCTTGTCGTTCTCGTCCCGGCCGTCCAGCGGGGGCTCGCCGCCGGCTACCGACGCCAGGTCGACGTCCCATCCGGCGGCGCGGAACACCTCCCACGGCTCCGCGGCCTCGCCCACGTAGAAGCCGGTCTCCTTGCCCGTGTTGCCGAGCTGGCGGTGGCTGGTCAGCGCGATGAGGGCACGTGTCATGGGCTCCATGCTGGCTCGCGCGGCGGCGGCCGGCCAATAGGCGAATCACACAGCCGCGACAGGTTTACCCCGGGCACCCGCCGCCGCCCCTTCCGGCCAGCGCCGTTATGGTCGCCGCACGGGCGACGTGGATCGTGGCCGCAATCGCGGCGTGGACCGTCGCCGGACCGGCGGCGTGGACGGCCGCCGCACCCGGCCGCACCGATCGCTGCCGGGCGGCCGGGTGGAGGGGGAGTGGCGGTGGCGGACGCGGACCTGCTCGTCGAGGTGACCGGTGCGGTCGCCACGGTGGTGATCCACAACCCGGCGCGGCGCAACGCGATGACCACGGCGATGTGGCGGCGTCTGCCGCGACTGCTGGACGACCTGGAGGCCGACCCGGCGGTCCGGGTGCTGGTGCTGACCGGGGCGGACGGCACGTTCTGCGCGGGCGCCGACCTGGGTGACCTGGACGAGCTGCTGGACGCCGGTGACGGCAGCATCGCGGTCGCCGCCGAGGAGCGGCTGGCCGGGTTCGCCAAGCCGACCGTCGCCGCCGTCCAGGGTGCCTGCGTGGGAGGCGGCTGCCAGTTGGCGGTCGCCTGTGACCTCCGGATCGCCGCCGAGGACGCCCGGTTCGGCGTACCCCCGGCGCGGTTGGGTCTGGTCTACCCGGCGCCGACCACCCGCCGGCTGGCCCGGCTGGTCGGCCCGGCGGCGGCCAAGCACCTGCTGTTCACCGCGGAGCTGGTCGACGCCGGGCGGGCGCTGCGGGTCGGCCTGGTCGACGAGGTCCTGTCCGGCGACGCGCTCGCCGGCCGGGTGGACGAGCTGACCGCCGCGATCACCGCCCGCTCGCAGCTCACCGTCGCGGCGGCGAAGGAGATCGTGGACGGTCGCGCCGACGCCGACCGGGTCGCCTGGTGGCACGGCCAGGTGCGGGCCAGCGGCGAGGCCCGCGAGGGGGTCGCGGCCTTCCACGAGCGCCGGCCGCCGCGCTTCGGCTGGGTGCCGCCGGCCGGTCGCTGACCGCGTTTACCCGACCCCCGTCGACGGGTACGACGGCAGCCGTCGACCACGGCGAACGGGGGCTCCATGATGGACGGTGCGACGACGGAACGGGATGGAGTCCGGCGGGGGCGCCGGAGATTCCTGCTGGCGGCGATGGCGGTGATCGCCGTCGGCCTGTTGGGCGGGTTCGTGGCGGGCCTGCTGAACCTCTTCGACACCGACTCCTCGCTGTTCGAGGGAGACCCGCCCGGTTGGGCCCGGATCGTCGGCCTGGTGCTGCTCGCGGTCGGTCTCGTGGTGGTGTTCGGCGGCTTCGTCTGGCTGCTGCGCAGCGGCCGGTACAAGCGCAACGCCCAGAGCCCGCTCTGGGCGTTGAGTTGGTCTCGCCGATGGAGTCTGGGTCGGCAGGTCAAGGGGAAGGCTCCGGTGCGGGACGAGGACCGTCCCCTGCTGCGTGAGGTCGCCGAGCAGATGGCCGGCCAACGGGCGCACTTCGTTCCGTTCGCCGGGCTGATCGTGACCCAGTTCGGGCAGGCGTTCCTCCAGTGGGCCCCCTTCTGGTCGGTCATGGCGGCGGTCCTCGGGATCGTCGGTGTGCTGGGCCTGGTGGCGACCCGACGGGACGAGCGGCTGGCTCGTGAGTTCCTCCGCCGGCATCCGGCCTGACCCACCCTCCACCCCTTCCGCCAGTTAGCCTTCACGCATCGGCATGTAGTACATTTGCTACATGCCGAGGTTGACGGACAACAAAGGCGAGCCCGAGCTGTACACCCGGATCGGACTGCTCCGGGCCGAACGCGGGATGAGCCGCAAGGAGCTCGCGGACGCCGTCGGTGTGCACTACCAGACCATCGGCTACCTGGAACGCGGCGAATACCGCCCCAGCGTGGTGCTGGCGATGCGGATCGCGGCGGTCTTCGGGCTCCCGGTGGAAGCGGTGTTCTCGCTGGAACCGTTCCGACCCCTGTCGGAGCAGGTCTACGGCGAACGGAAGGAGATGGCATGACCGGCACGACATACCAGGAGCGACGGGCTGCGCGACTGGACGACCCGCGCTTCGAGAAGTTCCGCAACCCGGTGGCCCGCCGCCGGCTGGCCGCCGGGCTGATCGCCCTGCTGGTGGTGGAGGCCGGCCTGTTCCTGCTGATGGACGTCTCGCCGGTCGGAGCGGCCGTCGGCATGGCGGTCGTCGTCGTGGCCTTCGTGCTGCTCCTCGGGGCGCTCAAGGCGTCCACCCGGGGCGTCGAGGAACTGACCGGTGAGGTCCTCGACGAGCGGCAGGCGCAGGTACGCGGCGAGGTGTACGCGACCGCGTACAAGGTCGGGTCCGGCCTGCTCGTCCTCGGCCTGGCGGTGGTGCTGCTCTGGACGCAGATCGACCTTCCCGCGCCGGGGGCCGGGCTGGTCGCGGGGGCCCTGGTGCTCCCCTTCCACGTGGCGATCGTGCTGCCGACCCTGGTGGCGGCGCTACGCGCGGACGTCTGAGCCGGATCGACCCCGGTCGACGGGTCCGTCGTGCCGACCGCCGTCCGCTCTGGCAGGCTGGGACGGTGCAGAGCCAACAGACGCTCGGCGGTCGGTACGTGCTCGGGGAGGTCCTCGGGCGCGGCGGCATGTCGGTTGTCCACCGTGGACACGACGAGGTGCTCGGCCGGGACGTGGCGGTCAAGTTGCTGGCCGGCACCGACGCCGCCGACCGGGGTCGGATCCGGGCCGAGGCGCGGGCGGCGGCCCGCCTGTCGCACCCCAACGTCACCAACGTTTACGACTACGGCGAGTCCGCGTCGCCCACCGGCGCGGTGCCGTACGTCGTGATGGAACTACTGTCCGGCCAGACGCTCGCCCGGCGGCTCGCCGCCGGGCCGCTGCCGCCCCACGCCGGGTTACGGGCCTGCGCCGAGGTGGCCGGTGCGCTGGCCGCCGCCCACGCGCAGGGGCTGGTGCACCGCGACATCAAGCCGTCGAACGTGATGTTGACCCCGACCGGGGCGAAGGTGCTCGACTTCGGCATCGCCGCCGCCGTCGGCGCACCGGAGATCGACCCGGACGGCAGGTTGATGGGGACACCCGCCTACCTCGCTCCGGAACGCCTCACCGCCGGCGAGGTCGTGCCCGCCTCCGACGTGTACGCCCTCGGGCTCCTCCTGCACCGGGTGCTCACCGCCCGGCTGCCCTGGCACTCCGAGACCACCACGCAGATGCTCAAGGCCCATGTCTACGTCGAGCCGGCGGACCTGCCCCACGTCGACGGACTGCCGGAGGCGGTCCGGGACCTGTGCCGGCGGTGCCTGGCGAAGGACCCGGCGGACCGGCCGTCGGCGACCGAGGCGGAGCGCGTCCTGGTCGACGCGGCCGGGCTGACCGGGGCCACGGGACCGGCCGGGCACGTGGGACCGGCCGGCGCGGGCGGGCCGGATCCGGCGGTGCCGCCGGAGCGGCCCCGATCCCGTCGCCGGGCGCTGGTGGTGGCCGGCGTCGCGGCGGCCGTCCTGGCGGTCACCGCCGCGCTGACCGACCCGCTGGGTGACGGCCGCACCGGGGATCGGACGGCCGGCCCGTCCCCGACCGGGTCCGACCCGGCGGCACCGACCGGCACCGGTGGTCCCGGACCGGCCGGCGGCGGCGAACCCGGGCCGGCCGCCACCGGCGGTCCCGGACCGACGGG
Source organism: Micromonospora endolithica (assembly GCF_003626595.1). Taxonomy (GTDB): domain Bacteria; phylum Actinomycetota; class Actinomycetes; order Mycobacteriales; family Micromonosporaceae; genus Micromonospora; species Micromonospora endolithica. The sequence goes on from NZ_RBAK01000019.1 coordinate 56,758, forward strand.
CATCGGCGCGGGAACCGTCGGGCCCGGTCCCGCGCCGTCCGGCGTACCGGTGCCGGCGCCGTCGGGGGCGGGACCGACCACGTCGCCACGGAGCGGTGCCGGACCCTCCGGCGGGGCGGGCCCCGCACCGACCCGGGCCGCCTCCCCGACGCCCGCCGCACCGCGATCCCCCGACCCGACCGCCGGCAGCCCGATCACCGCCCTCGGCGGCGTGGTCACCGTTCTCTGCGTCGGGAAACTCGCCACCGTCGTCAGCCTGGTCCCAAGACCGGGCTACGAGGTGAAGGACTACGACCCGGGCCCGGCCGACGAGGTGCAGGTGGTCCTGCTCTCGGCGGACAACGAGAGCGAGATCAAGGTGAAGTGCGAGCGCGGCCGGCCGGTGCCGAAGATCAAGGAGAGCCGCCAGTAGACCCGCTCGATCGGCGAAATCCGATGCCCGGGTGGTGCCGGGCCGGTGCGGTACGGCAGGCTGTCCGCTGTGGAGCGTCACCATTTGCTCGCCGGCCGTTACCGGTTGAACGAGCGTCTCGGCCGAGGTGGCATGTCCGTGGTCTGGCGGGCCCACGACGAGGTGCTGGAACGCGACGTGGCGGTCAAGGTGCTCGTCGCGACCGACCCGGGTGCCCGGTGGCGGATCCGGGCCGAGGCCAAGGCGGCCGCCCGGCTGTCGCACCCCAACGTGACCAACGTCTACGACTACGGGGAGTCCCCGCTCGCCGGTGAGCCGGTTCCCTTCGTCGTCATGGAACTGCTGACCGGCACCACCCTGGCGGAGCGTCTCACCGAGGGACCGCTGCCGCCGAGGGAGGCGCTGCGGATCTGCGCCGAGGTGGCTGCCGCGCTCGCCGCCGCCCATGACGAGGGGCTGGTGCACCGGGACGTCAAACCCGAGAACGTGATGCTGACCCGGACCGGGGCGAAGGTCGTCGACTTCGGCATCGCGGCGATCGCCGGCACACCGGAGATCGACCCCGAGGGGCGGCTGCTCGGCACCCCGGCGTACTTCGCGCCGGAACGGCTGGGCGCGGGCGAGGTGCTGCCGGCCTCCGACGTCTACGCGCTGGGCCTGCTGCTGCACCGGCAACTGACCGGCCGGCTGCCCTGGCGGCGGGAGACGCGGACCGGGATGCTGCGCGCCCACGCGTACGAGGAGCCGGGGCGGCTGCCCGACCTCGCCGGAGTGCCACCGGAGGTCGTCCGCCTGCACCGCTGGTGCCTGGCGAAGGATCCGGCCGACCGGCCGAGCGCCGCCGAGGTGGCCCGGATCCTCACCGGCGCCCTCGCCAGGGTGCCCGAGAACGGCGAACCGACCGTGCCGGCGAGCATGCCACCGCCGGGCCCCGGGACGCCGTACCCGGCCGGCCCGACGGTGCGGTCGCCGGCCAGCCCGCGCCGGGTCGCCCCGTCGGCCGGGGCGCGCCGGGTCCGCTTCGGGTCCCGGGCGACGGTGGCGATCGGCGCGGCGATCGTCGGTGTGGTGGCGCTCGCCGGCACGCTCGGCGAGCCACCGTTCCGGCCGCCCGACGCCGCCGAACGACCGGACACCGGATTCGGCAGTGGCGACGCGGCCACCGTCGGGCAGCCGGTGCCCGGCGACCGGCCCCGGCCTTCCGGCACGTCCACCCGGATCGCAGCCGAGGGACCGTCGGCCGGCCGGTCCCCCACCCCGAGGTCGTCCGCCCCGGAGCAGCCGAGCGCCGGTGCGACACCCTCCGGCGCGGCCCCGACCAGCGGTTCCCCGACCCCGAGCGCCTCGACCGGTGGACAATCCGCCGTCGACGTCGCGGCGCGCGGCGGCCGGGTGTCGGTGCGCTGCGCCGACAAGATGGCCGAGATCGTGGCCGTCGTCCCCGTCGCCGGCTACCAGATCGACACGTACGCCCCCGGCCCGGCCCGGGAGGTGCGGGTGGAACTGGTGTCCACCGGCAACCGCAGCGTGGTCACCGTGCGGTGCGCCGACGAGCGACCGGTCCCCCGGGTCAAGGAGAACCGACCCTGACCCGTCCGGCCCCACGGTGTGGACGGAGGGGGCCGGCGGGTGCCGCCCTCGGGCGTAGCCCTGCGCGGCCCCCCGTTCCCGCCGGCCCCGGTCCGGTCACCGCCTCGCCGGCGCCACCCAGGTCGGCGGCACCGGCTCCCGCCGTGGCGGAATGCCGGTGACGTCGACAGGTGGCCGGGCACGCAGGAGCCGCCCGGTCCGGCGGGGAGCGGGCGGCTCGACGTGGTCCGTCGTACGTGTCAGCCGGGCCGACCGCCCCCGTGGTGTTCGCTCCGCCAACCGGCGCCGGGCAGCGTCGACGCCACGAAGGTGTCGTACGACCTCGACATGCGGGGCTCCCGGAGCGGTGGTTGACCTTGCGTGATCACGGTAGGGCGGGCCCGGAGGGCCGGCAACGGATTTCGATGCGGCTCAGCCGCGTCCCGCCAGCAGCCCGCGCGGACGGATCGAGCGCACCGGCTCCGCCGCGCCGCCGGTGGCCCGCAGGATGTGGTTCGCGGCGAGGATGCCGGTGGCCGCCGAGCGTTCCATCAGCGCGCTGGGGAACTCCGTGGAGATGCCGTCCCCGGCCAGGTAGAGCCCCTCGGCGTCGGTGCGTACGCCGGGCCGCCAGGCGTGACTGCCCGGGGTGAAGGCCGGCGCCTGCGCCTCCACCCGGGCGCGCAGCTCCCGGACCCGCAGCCGGGCCGCCTCCGGCCAGAGCGCGATCAGCTCGGCGCGCATCCGCTCGGCCAGCTCCTCGGCGGGCACGCCCGGCTCGCAGGCGTACGCGTGCAGCTCGACCACCGAGCCGCCGGTGCGCTCGGCCCAGCGGCGGGACTCGTTCTCCAGCCGGTGGTAGAGCGTCACCGAGTCCAGGGTGGGCTGCCGGGACACCCCGCTGAACACGGCCCGGCCCGGGTCGACGTCCCCGTCGCACCAGTAGCGCGCCACCGCGTACGGCGGACCGGCCTGGCCGAACGCGGGCATCCGCGCCGCCAGCTCCGGAGCGACCTCGGCGAGCGTGGGGGAGGCCGCGACCAGCGCGGCGAGCGCGGGCGGGTCGACGGCGAGCACGACGTGCCCGGCCGGGTACGACGTGCCGTCCGCGGTGGCCACCCGCCACCCGTCGGCGTCGCGGCTCACCGTGGTGACCGGCGCGCCGGTGACCACCCGGCCGCCGTGCTTCTCCACGTGGCGGGTCAGCGGCTGCCAGATCGCGGTCGCGTAGTCCTCGTCGGGGCAGTCGAAGGCCAGCCCCTCCGGGTTGCCGAGCAGGTAGAAGTGGAACTGGGCGATCATCTCGGCGGCCGACATCTCCGCCTCGTGGTTGAAGAACGAGTGGGAGAAGACCTCGAACAACATCGCCCGCGCCCGGTCCGGCAGCTTCAGCGAGGAGAGCAGCTCATCGGCGGTGGTGTCGTCGAACTCCGCGTAGGTGCGCACCGGATCGTAGGTGAGCAGCGGCAGGGCGGCGTCCCGGTCCATCCCGCGCAGGTCGCCGAGGCGCAGGCTGGGGCTGCGCAGCAGCAGCGCGAGCAGGTTCGCCGGCGGGGCCGGCGGCAGCTTGCCGAACTCCTCGGTCGGCCACCGCTCACTGAGGATCGGGTAACCCGGGATCGGCTTGAGGAACGCCAGGTCCGGGTCGACGCGGCGCAGGATGGACCGCCAGTTGTAGTACTGCCGGAAGAACGCGTGGAAACCGTGCTCGTTCTGCTGCACCCCGTCGGGCAGGGCCTCGGGCCAGGCGCCCAGGCGTCCACCGAGAGTCGGCGCGGCCTCCAGCACGGTCACGTCGACGCCGCGCTCGGCGAGCACCACCGCGGCCGACATGCCGGCGATCCCGCCGCCCACCACGACCGCGGTGACCGGTTGCGGTACGCGGTCGGCGCCGCCACCGCCCGGGTCGACCTCGTGCTCGCGTACGCCGATGAGCCGACCGAACACCTGCGACAGCGCCATGTGCACCCTCTCCAAGACGAGGTCCCCAGTCTGCCCGATGTGCAAGGAAGGGACCCTTCTTAACGCCTGGCGTTGTAAAAGGGCCCCTTGTTAACACTGGTCCGGTGCGCTCGGGGGCGGGTCGGGGGGCTGCGGTGTTAAGAAGGGGCCCTTCCTCTACCGCAGGCGTTAATAGGGGGCCCTTCCTTTCACCCGAGGCAGCGGCGTTCGCGGTCGGAGGGCGGCCAGACGTACTCCAGGTCGGGCGGCACGTCGTCGCCGAACAGCGGTCGGTAGTGCTCCGGGTCCTTGCGCAGCAGCGACGAGCGGTGGCTCAGGTGCAGGTCGGCGCGGCCCAGCCAGGGTGGCAGTTCCCCGGCGTCGGCCAGCTCGCCCTGGGTGCGCACCAGGGTCAGGCCGCAGGCGGCGGCGAGGTCGGTGACCATGGTCGCCGCGCAGGTGTCCGCCCGACCCGGTTCGGTCCACACCGCGCACATGTCCAGCCCGTACCGGGTCAGCGCCTCCTCGTAGCCGGCCCACATCTTCACCGCCGGATGGTTGCGCCACCCGTACGTCGGGCGGGTCAGCCCGCGCAGCACCTGGATGGTCTCCACCCGCTGCTTGCCCAGCCGCTTCTGGTCCAGCGTCCGGGCGCTGGCCAGGAAGTCCGGGTACGGGAGGAACGTCTGCATGCCGGGGGTCTACCCGCCGACCGGACCGGCAATCTTCATGATCACGGGCAGCGCTCGTCGCGACCGGTTGACTACCATGCGGCGCATGGCGGAGCCCCTGCTCGATCGTGCGCGGCGGGCCGGCCGGCGCTGGGTCGGTCCGGACGTCCGGACGCACTATGTGATCTGCGGCCAGGACCCGCTCGCCTACTGGGTGGTGCGGGCGCTGCTCGCCACCGAGGTACCGGCCGGGCGACTGCGGATCACCCTCGTCGTCCCGGAGCGCCGCCGGTCGGAGGGCCCGGACGGCCGGGACATCGAGGGTGTCGACGTGATCCGCGCCGACCGGCTGGACGAGGCGACGTTCCGCCGGGCCGGGCTGGTCGGCGCGGACGGGCTGGCGCTGCTGCACCAGGACGACGTGGGCAACATGCACGCGGCGCTCTGCGCCCAGGAGGTGGAGCCGCGGCTGCGCCTGGTGGTGCGGATGTTCACCACCGGCCTGGCGAACGGGGTCCGGCAGATCTTCCCCGACTCGGCGGTGCTGTCCGACGCGTCGATGGCCGCTCCGGCGTTCGTCGCCGCCGCCCTCGGTGAGGTGGCCCCGACCCACTTCCGGCACGGCGGGCGCACCCTCTACGTCGCCGAGCGCGACGACGTACGCCCCGAGGACGTGGTGTGCGGGGTGGCCGACACCCGGGACCCGCAGGCGGTCCGGGTGCTCCCGGCCGGCGACGCCGACGCCGACGTGGTGCTCGCCGAGGCGACCGGCGCGCCCCCGGGCACCGAGCTGGCCGCGCGCCGGCTGCGCCGGGCCCGGCGGCGACGCCGACCGGTGGCGATGTTGGTCCGCGCGGTGCGCAGCTTCGCCACCCGCAAGATCGGCATCGCGGTGCTGGTGCTGCTCGCGGTGATCGCCGCCCTCGGCGGCCTGTACGCGGGCACCGCGCACGTGAGCTGGGGCCAGGCGCTCTACCTGACGCTGGTCACCACGTTGAGCGGGCAGGATCCGGACCCGGCCAAGCCGGTCCCGCAGCAGGTGATGCAGGTCGTCCTCAACCTGGCCGGGCTGGCGCTGATCCCGCTGATCACGGCGGTGGTCGTGGACGGCATCGTCAACGCCCGGCTCGCCCTGCACACCGGCCGGATCCTGCCCGAGCGGACCGGTCACGTGGTGGTCGTCGGGCTGGGCAACATCGGCATGCGGGTGATGGCGCAGCTGCACGACTTCGGCGTCGAGGTGGTGGCCATCGACAAGAACCCGAACGCGCGCGGTGTACCGCTGGCCCGGCGGCTCGGCGTACCGGTGGTGGTCGGGGACGCGGCGCTGGAGGAGACGCTGCGGGTCGCGTCGGTCGCCACCTGCCAGGCGCTGGTGGTGGTGTCCACCGACGACGGGGCGAACCTGCGGGCGGCCCTCAACGGGCGGATCCTCAACGACGAACTGCGGGTGGTGCTGCGGCTCTTCGACGGCGACTTCGCCGAACGCGTCCAACGGGCCTTCGGCATCGGCATCTCGCGCAGCGTGTCGTACCTGGCCGCGCCCTCGTTCGTGGCGGCCCTGCTGGACCGCGCGGTACTCGCCACCATCCCGGTGGGCCGGCACGCGCTCCTGGTCACCGAGGTCCCGGTGGCCGCCGGCTCGGCGCTGGACGGCCGGGCGCTCGCCGTGGTCGACCGACCGGAGAGCGTCCGACTGCTCGCCCACGCGCGCGCCGGGCAGCGGTACGACTGGTCGCCCGACCACCGGTTGGTCGTCGTCGCGGGTGACCGGTTGACCGTGGTGGCCCGGCGCGCCGGCCTGAACGCCCTGCTCCGCGAGGCCGCCCCGCCGCAGCCGGCGGCGCCCGTTCCGCCGGCCGGCGCACCGGCGCCCCGCGAGGTGGAGGACTGACCGTCAGGATCGCCGGCGGAGGGCGTACCAGGTCGCGCCGACGGCCAGCACCGCGAAGCCGGTCACCACGCTCGCCGGTGGCAGGTTGACCGCGAGCAGCAGGCACCCGGCCAGTCCGAGTGCGGCGAGCGCCCGGACCGGCAGCTTCCGGTGCGGGTCCGGGCCGAGGGTGAGCGCCGCCGCGTTGGTGATCGCGTAGTACACCAGCACGGTGACGCTGGAGAAGCCGATCGCGTTCCGGACGTCGCCGAGCAGCACGATCAGGATCACCACGCCGGCCACCGCCAGCTCGGCCCGGTGCGGCACCCGGTGCACCGGGTGCACCGCGTCCAGCGCGCCGGGCAGGTCGCGGCGGCGGGCCATCGCCAGGGTGGTCCGACCGACCCCGGCGAGCAGGGAGAGCAGCACCCCGATCACCGCCACGGCCGCGCCGGCCCGCACCACCCAGGCCAGGCCGGGCAGCCCGATGGCGGTCACCACGTCGGCCAGCGGCGCGGTGGACGCGGCCAGCCGGTCGGCGCCGAGCACGCCGAGTGTGACCACCGCGAGCACCAGGTAGATCGCCAGCACCGCGCCGAGCGCCATGGGCACCGCGCGGGGGATGGTCCGCTCCGGGTCGCGTACCTCCTCACCGAGGGTGGCCACCCGCGCGTACCCGGCGAACGCGAAGAACAGCAACCCGGCGGCGGTGAGCACCCCCCGGTCGACGCCGCCGTCGGCGGCGAGCCGGCCGGCGGAGACGTCGGTCGCGCCGACCACCGCGACCACCCCCAGGACGGTCAGGACGACCACCACCAGGACCTTCGTCGCTGTCGCGGTCTTCGCGACGCCCCGCAGGTTCACCGCGGTCACCGCCAGGACCGCGCCGACCGCGACCACCCGGGCCTGCCCCGGCCAGAGGTACGCCCCGATGGTCAGCGCCATCGCCGCGCAGCTCGCCGTCTTGCCGACCACGAACCCCCAGCCGGCGAGGAACCCGGCGAACGGGCCGAGGCGCTCCCGGCCGTAGACGTAGGTGCCGCCGGACTCCGGGTAGCGGGCGGCGAGCCGCGCCGAACTGGTCGCGTTGCAGAAGGCGACGAAGCCGGCCAGCGCCAACGCCACCAACAGCCCGACACCCCCGGCCGCCGCCGCGGCCGGGGCGAACACCACGAAGACGCCCGCGCCGAGCATCGCGCCGAGACCGATCACCACCGCATCGCGTACGCCCAGCCGGCGCGCCAGTCGGTCCACGAGGAGACAACCTAGGGGTACGAGGTGAACGGCCGGTCCCATTCCCGCAGCCACCCGGGCAGCGGGACGTCGTCCCACCGCACCCGGTGCAGGATCCGGTCCAGCAGGAGGCCCAGCGCCAGGGCCGCCAGCCCGTCGGTGAGCCAGTGGAAGTTCAGGTACGTCGTGGTGACCAGCAGGATCGCCGGCGGCGCGAACCGCACCAGCCGGTACGCGGCTACCGGCAGCCGCCCCGCGGTGAACGCCACGAGCAGGGCGGCGATGACGCCGTACCAGACGATCGCGTTGGCCACGTGCCCGGACGGGTAGGACATCGAGTACGCCCCGGCGGGCAACCGGTTGAAGATCTCCACCGCCTCCTCGGGCGCCAGGAACGGCTCCTTGACGCTGGCGGTGGGCGCGGCCCGGTCGGTCCAGAGTTTCAGCGGCCCGATGGTCAGGGTGGTGAGCAGGAACGCGCCGGCCACGAACAGCAGCGGGCGGACCGAGTGCCGCCGCCACGCCACCGCCAGGGCCAGCGCCCCGGAGACCGGCATCAGCAGCCAGCCGCCCTGGCCGAGCAGGTTGAACACCCGGGCCGTCCAGTACAGCGGTGCCGGGTCGTGGTCGAACGCCCAGGCGCTGACCGTGAGGTCCAGGTCGAGCAGCAGCCCGCCGGCGAGCGCCCCGGTCAGCGCCACGAACACGGCGAGCAGCAGGGCGTCGAACCACCAGCCGGCCGGGCGGACCGGCCGGAGCAGCGGCTTCGGCCGTACCGTCGTGGTTTCCCGCACGCGCCCACGCTACCGGCCGCTCCCGGTGCCGGACCGGGACGGGCCGGCGTGCCTGTGGGCCCAGCCACGAAAAGCGGCGTTCGGCGGGGACAGCCGTCACACTTGTCCCGTGCGGATCACCTCGGCCCTCGTCGACCCTGCGCTGCTCGACCTTCCGTGGTCGACGCCGCTGGAGGAGTGGCCGGCGCACCACCTGGTCGCGCTGCCGCAGGGCATCTCCCGGCACATCGTGCGGTTCGTCCGGCTCGGCGAGTTCGTGTACGCGTTCAAGGAGACCCGCGAGCGGATCGCCGAGCGGGAGTACGACCTGCTCCGGGCGCTGGAGCGGATCGATTTCCCGTCGGTGGAGGCGGTGGCGATCGTCGCCGACCGGCAGACCGAGGACGGGGAACCCCTGGAGTCGGTGCTGATCACCCGGCACCTCCAGTTCTCGCTGCCGTACCGGGCGCTCTTCTCGCACACCCTGCGGCCGGAGACGATGGGCCGACTGCTCGACGCGCTCGCCGCGCTGATCGTGCGGATGCACCTGACCGGCTTCTTCTGGGGCGACTGCTCGCTGTCGAACACGCTGTTCCGCCGGGACGCGGGCGCCTTCGCCGCGTATCTGGTCGACGCGGAGACCGGCGCCCTGCACAGCTCGCTGTCGAAGGGGCAACGAGCCGAGGACCTGGAGATCGCCCGGGTCAACATCTTCGGTGAGGCGCTCGACCTCCAGGCCGCCGGGCTGCTGCACGAGTCGATCGACCCCGAGGTGGTCTGCGAGGAGGTCGTGCAGCGCTACGAGCGGCTCTGGCACGAGATCACCTACGAGCAGCAGGTCGAGCGGGAGGCCCGGCACGACATCGAGGGCCGGATCCGTCGCCTCAACGAGCTGGGCTTCGACGTCGCCGAGGTGGCCATGTCGACCATCGACGACGGGCGCTACCTGGTCCGGCCGAAGGTGGTCGACGCCGGCTACCACACCCGGCGGCTGCTCCGGCTGACCGGACTGGACGCCGAGGAGAACCAGGCCCGGCGGTTGCTCAACGACCTCGACGCGTACCGGGCGGAGAGCGATCTGACCGACGAGCAGCAGGCCGCGCACCGCTGGCTGACCGAGGTCTTCGAGCCGGTCGTCCGGGCGGTCCCGGCCAACCTGCGCCGCAAGCTGGAGCCGCAGGAGATCTTCGCGCAGATCATCGAGCACAAGTGGCTGCTCTCCGAGCAGGCCGGCCGGGACGTGGGGATGGCGCCAGCGGTCCAGTCCTACCTGTCGAACGTCCTCGCCCACCGCCCGGACGAGCAGGCCGTCCTCGGGGTGGACGTCCCCACGCTCACCGCCGGCTGACCCGGCGTGACCCGGGCGCGCCCGGCGGGCGTCGGTCGGGCGCGGCGGCGTCCGGCCGCCTGGGGCGGTCGCCGGGTCGTCGCGGCCCCTTTCGCGCTGATGTCGTGAACGGCTCGGGCCGTGCGCCGGGTCGTCGCGTGCCCTTTCGCGCTGATGTCGTGAACGGCTCGGTCCGGGCGCGGGGTCGTCGCGTGCCCTTTCGGGCTGATGTCGTGAACGACTCGGACCACGCGCCGGGTCGCCGCGGCCCCTTTCGCGCTGATGTCGTGGACAACTCGCGTCCGTGCGTTGCGGGCGAGGCGGGTGTGGCCGCGGCTGAGTCATCGACGACATCAGCTCGAAAGGGGCGCACCCGAGGGTGGTCCTCCCCGGCGGGGCCGGTCGCTCCGGCTCACTCCACCCAGGAGCCGCCGCGCATAACCCGCACGACGTTCAGCTCGTCGTCCAGGACGACCAGGTCGGCGCGGAGCCCGATCTGGAGGGCACCGAGCCGGTCGCCGAGCCCGATCGCCCGGGCCGGGGTGGTCGCCACCATCCGGGCGACGTCCGCGATCGGGATGCCGGCGCCCACCGCGTGCCGCAGGGCGGCGTCCATGGTGAGGGTGCTGCCGGCGATCGCGCCGTCCCGGGCCAGCCGGGCCACCCCGTCGGCGACGGTGACGGCCTGGCCGCCCAGCTCGTACTCCCCGTCGGGCATGCCGGCGGCGGCCATCGCGTCGGTGATCAGCGCGGTCCGCTCCGGCCCGGCCGTCGCGGTGGTGAAGGCGAGCATGCCGTCGTGCAGGTGCACCCCGTCGGCGACCAGTTCGCACACCACGTTCGGGGCGGACAGCAGCGCCACGGCCGGGCCGGGCTCGCGGTGGTGCACCGGGCGCATCCCGTTGAACAGGTGGGTGCCGACGCTCGCGCCCGCCGCCACCGCCGCGTGGGCCTGGTCGTACGTGGCGTCGGTGTGCCCCACCGCGGCGACCACTCCGCGGCCGGCCAGCAGCTTGATCGCCTCCAGCGCGCCGTCCCGTTCCGGGGCGAGGGTGACCATCCGGACCGCCCCCGCACCCAGCTCGATCAGCTCGGTCAGCTCGTCGGTCGACGGGTCCCGGAGGAACTCCGGGTTCTGCGCGCCGCAGCGGGCCGCCGACAGGTACGGCCCTTCGAAGTGGATGCCGGCGAGCACGCCCTCGCCGACCAGCGGCGCGTACGCGGCGGTGGCGTCGCGCATCAGCGGGAACGGGGAGCTGACCAGGCTGGCCAGCAGGGTGGTGCTGCCGTGCCGCAGGTGGAAGGCGGCCGCCGCGCGGGCGGAGTCGGCGTCACCGGTGGTGAAGGTGTGCCCGCCGCCGCCGTGGGTGTGGATGTCCACGAAGCCGGGCAGGATCCAGTGCCCGTCGCGCACCGACGGGTACTCGGCGACCGCGCTGATCCGGTCCCCGTCCACCTCGACGCAGCCCTGCCGGATCACACCGGTCGGGGTCACCACCTTGCCGTTCACCCGGAGGGCCATCACGTCTCCTTAACTGTTGAGGGCGGGCATGCCGTCGAGGGCGAGCAGGGCCGCTCCCAGGCAGCCCGCCTCGTCGCCGAGGGCGGCCGCGACCAGGCGGGGCTCCCGATGGAACGTCATCCGCTCGTGCAGCGTCGCACGGAGCGGGTCGAGCAACTGGGTGCCGGCCTGGGCGAGTCCACCGCCCACGACGACCGTCTCCACGTCGAACAGGGCCTGGCCGGTGGCGAGCCCGTCGGCGATCGCCTCGATCGCCTCCCGCCACACCCGCCCGGCCAGCTCCTCGCCGGCCGCCGCCCGCGCGGCCACCTCGGCGGCGGTCACCGCACCGCCGGCCGGTCCACCGTTGAGCCGTCCACCGTCGAGCGACGCGGCGGCGGCCAGTTCGGTGTAGCGGCGGCCGATCGCGGCGGCCGACGCGACCGCCTCCAGGCAGCCGGGGCGGCCGCAGCCGCAGCGCGGGCCGTCGGGACGTACCAGGATGTGGCCGATCTCCCCGGCGGCACCGTGCGCGCCGGTGGCGGCCGATCCACCGACGATGTGCGCGGCGGCGATGCCGGTGCCGATCGCGACGAAGAGCACGTGCCCGGCGTCGCGCCCGGCCCCCAGCCGGGCCTCGGCGAGACCGCCGGCCCGCACGTCGTGGCCGAGCGCCGCCGGCACGCCGAGCCGCGCGGCCGCGAGGTCCCGCAGGGGTACGTCCCGGAAGCCGACGTTCGCCGACCAGACCGCGACCCCGGCGGCCTCGTCCACCACCCCCGGGACCGCGATGCCGACCGCCACCGGAGTGTGCCCCTCGGTGCGGGCCCGGTCGGCCAGCCCCTCGGCGACCGCCAGGATCGTGTCGACCACCGCCGCCGGGCCGCGTCCGGCACCGGTGGGGTGCCGTTCGGTGTGTACGGCGGTGCCGTCCGGCCGGACCAGGGCGCACTTCATGCCGGTGCCGCCGACGTCGAGCGCGACGACGAGATCGGTCACGTGAGGACCACGGAGCGGGTCAGGTGTCGGGGGGCGTCCGGGTCGAGGCCGCAGCTGGTGGCCAGTGCGACGGCGAACCGCTGGGCGAGGATCAGATCTGCCATCGGGTCCACCGGCGTACGCCCGGCGGCCCAGCTACCGAGCACCGTGCGGGTGCCGTGGGTGCGGCTGTGCACGAACGCCGCACCGGTGGCGGCCACGTCCTCCGGCAGGCCGTCGGGCAGCTCGCCGAACGCCCAGACCAGCCGGCCCGGAGCGGCCACCGAGATCGGGCCGTGCCGGTAGTCCATCGCCGGGTACGCCTCGGCCCAGAAGGTGGCCGCCTCGCGGCACTTCAGCGCCGCCTCGTGGGCCAGCCCGACCGTCCACCCCCGACCGAGGAAGGTGACCTGCTCGACGCGGGTCGGGTCGATCGGCAGTGGGGCGCGGACAGCCACCTCGGCGTCGGCGGAGAGCGCGCCGATGTTGTCGCCGAGGTGGGCGCGGAGCAGCGCCAGCGCGGTCGTCGCGAAGCGGGTCTGCACCACCGAGCGCTCGTCGGCGAACGGCATGGTGACCGCGGCGTCGGCCAGCTCCACGGCGGGCGAGGCGGGATCGCCGACCAGCACGGTGGTCGGCACCCGGTCGCGCAGCGTGGCGAGCAGTTCGGTGACCTCGGTGGTGGTGCCGGAGCGGGTGATTGCGACCAGTCGGTCGTACCGGCGTCCGACGGGGAACTCGGACGCCTGGAAGGCGTCGGTCTCGCCCTGGCCGGCGGCCTCCCGGCGGGCCGCGTACGCCATCGCCATGAACCACGACGTGCCGCAACCCACGACGGCGACCCGCTCGCCCGGGCGGGGGAGGTCGTCGGCGACGGCGCCGGCCAGTAGCGCCGCCTCCCGCCAACAGTCGGGCTGACTGGCGATCTCCGCGTCGACGTACGACATGAGAAACTCTCCTCCGCAGGGGAGCGCTGCGCAATACGGCTCGTTTGACCCGTCTTTCGCGCGCTATTCTGCGCGATACCCCGGCTCGGTGGCAACCGGGCCCGCGACCGCGCAGGTCAGGGTTTTGCGCGCTCGTAGTTTCGCGCACTACTGTGCACGCATTCAATCACCTACCGTGCAGTACCTGGAGGGCCCGGGTGGACCGTTACGCCAGATGGAACGCCCTGCTCGAAATGCTGACCGACAACGGCCGGGTCAGCGTCGAGGAGGCCGCCTCGCGGCTGGACGTCTCCCAGGCCACCATCCGGCGTGACTTCGACCAGCTCGCCCAGCAGCAGATGATCACCCGGACCCGGGGCGGCGCGGTCGCCAACGGCGTGTCGTACGACCTGCCGCTGCGCTACAAGACCGCCAAGCACTCGGCGGAGAAGCAACGGATCGGGGCCGCCGCCGCCGCGCTGGTGTCCCCGGGCACCGTGGTCGGCCTCAACGGCGGCACCACCAGCACCGAGGTCGCCCGTGCCCTGGCGGTACGCCCCGACCTCAACACCAGTGCCGAGGGCGCGCAGCTCACCGTGGTCACCAACGCCCTGAACATCGCCAACGAGCTGCTGGTCCGCTCGCGGATGAAGGTGGTGGTGGCCGGCGGGGTGGTCCGACCGAAGTCCTTCGAGCTGGTCGGCCCGCTGGGCGGGGCCCTGCTGCGCGAGGTCACCCTGGACGTCGCCCTGCTCGGCGTGGACGCGATCGACCCGCAGCTCGGTGCCGCCGCGCACCACGAGGGCGAGGCCGCGATGAACAACCTGATGGTGGCCCGCGCCAAGCGGGTGGTCATCATCGCCGACTCGTCGAAGCTGGGCGGGCACGCGTTCGCCCGGATCTGTCCGGTCGACCGGGTGGAGACCCTCATCACCGACGCCGGCGCCGCCCCCGAGGTGGTCGAGGCGTTCCGCGCCGCCGGCGTCCACGTCATCTGCGCCTGAGGTGTAAGGAAGGGCCCCTTCTTAACGCCTGCGGTAGAGGAAGGGCCCCCTCTTAACAACCGACCCCGGCGTGTCGATGCATACCGGGTATTGCGCTCGGTTGTATACCGCGTATGGTGTCCGTCGTCACCCATAACATCGGGGGAGGTGCAGCCGTGCCGGCTGTCCTGGAGATCGAAGGTCTGCGGAAGACCTACAAGAGCCGTAGGCGCGGCACCCGCAACGCGCTCGACGGCTTCGACATGCGGGTCGAGGCCGGACAGGTGCACGGGTTCCTCGGCCCCAACGGATCGGGCAAGACGACCACCCTGCGGACCCTGCTCGGCCTGATCCGGCCGGACGGCGGGCGGATGACGATCCTCGGCCACGAGGTGCCGGCCGCGCTGCCCGAAGTCGCCGGTCAGATCGGCGCCATCGTGGAGAGCCCGCAGTTCTTCCCGCACTTCACCGCCCGGGACACGCTGTCCCTGTTGGCCGGTGCCGGTGAGGTGCCCGCCACCCGGGTCGACGAGGTGCTGGAACTGGTCGGGCTGCGCGACCGGGCCGGCGAGCGGGTCAAGACCTACTCGCTCGGCATGAAGCAACGCCTGGCGGTCGCGTCGGCGCTGCTGAAGAACCCGAGGCTGCTGATCCTCGACGAGCCGGCCAACGGCCTCGACCCGGGTGGCATCCGGGAGATGCGGTCGCTGATGCGCGACCTCGCCGAGTCCGGCATGACGGTCGTGCTGTCCAGCCACATCCTCGGCGAGATCCAGCTGATCTGCGACTCGGTCACGATCATCTCGCTCGGCCGGCGGGTCGCGTTCGGCCCGGTCGAGGAGGTGCTCGCGCAGCACTCCTCCGGCGCGGTCCGGGTACGCCTGGAGGCGGTCACCGACCTGCCGACCGCCGCCGAGGCGCTCACCCGGGCCGGCATCCGGGTCACCGGGCAGCCGGACCACCTGATGCTCGCCGGCGTCGACAAGCCGGCCACCGTGACGCGGCTCCTCGCCGAGCAGGGCCTGTACGTCAGCGAGCTGGCCCCGATCGCTGTCGACCTGGAGAGCGTCTTCCTCGAACTGACCGCCACCGCGCCGGTACCCGGCCAGCACCGGCAGGTCGACCAGTCCACGAAGGTCGGTGGGGCGGGTCAGCCCGGCACCACCGGGGGAGGTTGGGGCGCGTGAGTCTCTACCGTACGGAACTGCGCCGGCTGGTCAAGCGGCGCTTCACCCGCTGGACCACGGTCCTCGGCCTGCTCGTGCTGGCCGCGGTGGTGGCGGGTGTCTTCTTCACCAACCAGAAGATCGACGCCGCCGCCCGCGCTCAGGCCGAGCGATCCGCCGAGGCGCAGTGGCAGCGGGACGTCCAGAGCGCCGAGCAGTACCGGGCCGAGTGCGAACGCGTGAAGGCCGGCGGCACGGACGACCCGAAACAGTTCCCCGAGGACTGCTCGGCCATCACCCCGCCGCCGCGGGAGGCCATCGCGGCGGCGTGGTTCATGCCCGCCACCTTCGACTTCCGCGAGAGCTTCGGCGACACACTGCTGCCGTTGGCCGCGATCCTGGCCCTCGTCGGGTTCATCGTCGGTGCCTCGTTCGTCGGTGCGGAGTGGAACACCGGCGGCATGATGAACCTGCTGCTGTGGCGGCCGAAGCGGCTCACCGTACTCCTGACCAAGCTGGCGGCGCTGCTCACCGGCCTGCTCGCGCTGGCGGTGACCACGACGGCGCTCTGGTTCGGCAGTTTCTGGCTGGTCGCCACCCTGCGCGGCAGCACCGCGAAGGTGACCTCCGGCGTCTGGCAGTCCTTCGCCCTGACCGGCCTGCGCGGCGTCGCGCTGGCGGTGGTCGCCACCGTCGTGGGCTTCGCGCTCGCCTCACTCGGACGACACACCGCGATGGCCCTCGGCGGCGTCGTCGCCCTCATGGTGGTCGGCCAGTTCGGCCTGGCCATCCTGCTGGACCTGGCCGGGGTGAAGTTCGCCGAGGCGTGGCTGCTGCCGACGTACGGTGCGGCGTGGATGCGCAAGACGGTCACCCTGGAGAACTGGGAGTCGTGCGAGGCGACCTACTTCGGCTCGTGTGAACCGGAGAAGCTCGTGATCACCTGGCAGCAGTCGTCGGTGCTGCTGGGGGTCGGCATGGCGGTGCTCCTCGTGGCGGCCCTCTGGGCGATGCGCCGACGCGACGTCGCCTGACCGCGCGCGGGGTGTCCGGACGCCCTCCCGGGTCTCCGGACACCCCGCCCACTCCCCACCCGGCCCCGGTCGGCCGGCCAGGGTCCACTCGCTTTCGGTGAAGTCGGGGTATCCAGCGGACTTCGATGCCCCGGCTTCACTGAAGGCGAGTGGATCAAGCGTGGATCCCGGATAGCGGGAGCTGTCGTTGCCGTATCGGGGACTGCCGGGTGCCTCGGTGCCGGAGCAACGCCACGGTGGGTGCGGCGCGATCGGCGGATGCGGTCGGGATCGGCCCTGGTTAGGCTGAGGATCCCCCAAGGTCGGCGGCACCGCTTGCCGCCGTCCGCCCCCGCGAGGAGCGCCATGCAGCCCGAGGCCGCCCCGGCCCGCACCGAGCCGTCCGGAAGCGGCGACACCTCCGCGGCAGCCGGCACCTCCGGGAGCAGTGAGGTCTCCGCCCGGGCCGCCGACACCCTGGGGACGCCCGGCGCGAAGGAGGCGGAGCGGGCTCGTCGTAAGGTCCCACCGCCGCGCTCGGCACCCGAGCAGGCGACCGCGCCGGCCCCCGCGACCGCGCCGGCCCCCGCGACCGCGCCGGACGTGGCGACCGCCCCGGAAACCATGACCGGGTCGGAGACGACGACCGCGCCGGGGACGACCGGGGCGGAGACGACGACCGCACTGGACCCGGCGACCGCGACGGAGGCCGGACCGGGGTCGGCAAGCACGATGCCGGAACCGACCGCCGCCGAAGGCGCGGCGGTGCCCGGTTCGGTCGCGTCGGACGGCACGACGGTCGGGCTGACCGAACGGGAGCGCGACATCCTCGCCTTCGAGCGGCAGTGGTGGCGGCACGCCGGTGCCAAGGAGCAGGCCGTCCGGGACCGGTTCAACCTTTCCGCGACCCGGTACTACCAACTGCTCAACGGGCTTCTCGACAACCCGGCGGCGCTGGCCGCCGAGCCGTTGCTGATCGGCCGGCTGCGTCGGCTGCGCTCCTCCCGGGCCCGTAACCGCCGTCGCTGACGGCTCAGTGCTTCTCGTACGTCCGCAGGCCGTTGCCGATGGCGAAGAACGTCGGCGCCCACTCACCGATGAAGATGCCCCACCGGTCGGCCCGTGCCACGCCCGCTCTCTCCAGGTGCTTGGAGAGGAACCAGCTGGTGAACGACAGTCCGATGCTGACGAACCCGGCCACGTACGCGTGGTCCGCCTTGAGCCCGGCCTCGTGCAAGCGCTGCAACATCTGCGATCCCCCTGTCGCGACGGTCGGCCCGCGGGCCGTCGCCGTTGACGCTACCGTCCGTCACGGGTGGGAATCCCGCTGTTCGCCAACCAGCGATGCATCAGCGGCACGGCCACGGGTAGGCAGGTTTCGCCGACCGGCGACGAGTCGGCTCGGTGGCCGCGGAGGCGGTCGGGCCGGAAGGAGTGCGGGCGATGGGAGTGACCGACCCGGCCGGGTCGCGGGTGGGCTACCGCGTGGCGGAGGCGGTGGACGAGCCCCGACACTCGGCGCAGGTGCGGACCATGCGGGTCCGCTCGGCCTCGGCGCCGGCCGGAGACCGCACGCTCAACGAGGACCTCGTCTTCCAGGTCGGCCCGCTGGTGGGGGTGCTCGACGGGGCGACGGTTCCGGAGGGATTCGACACCGGCTGCGTGCACAGTCCGTCGTGGTACGTGCGGCACCTCGCCGCCCGGCTCGCGGTGGCGGAGGCGACCCGCCCCGCGGCCACCCTGGTCAGCAACCTGGCCGCGGCGATCCTGGCGGTCCGCGCCGACCACGGCGGTGGGTGCGACCTGGCGCATCCGGGTGCCCTGTCGAGCACGGTCTGCCTCCTGCGGGACGGCGGCGACCAGGTGGACTGGTTGGTGCTCTGCGACAGTCCGCTGGTGCTGGACACCGGGGACCAGGTCACGGTGGTGACCGACGACCGGCTGGACGCCGCGATGGCCGACCTGCGCGCGACGGTCGAGGAGATCCCGGTCGGCGCGGGGGACCCGACCACCCGGTTCCGGCACGCGGTGAATCTTCAGCGGCAGCGGATGAACCGGACCCACGGCTACTGGGTGGCGGCGGCGGACCCGGATGCGGCGTACCACGCGTTGACCGGGACGGTGCCCCTGCGCGGACCCGGCGCGCTCCGGCGGGCCGCGCTGCTCAGTGACGGCGTGTCGGCCGTGGTCGACCAGTTCGGGCTTCTCGACTGGGCGGGATTGCTGGACGTGGCCACCGTCGAGGGCCCGCAGGCACTGGTCGGGCGGGTCCGCGCCGCCGAACGGGACCATGCCGACCGGCTGCGCCGGTACAAGTCCGCCGACGACGCCTCGGTGGTCCTCTGCGAGTTCGGCGACAGCGGAGCGTGAGGCGGAACACGGCTGCCGGCCGACCGGCCCGTACCCGCCGCCGGACCGCCAGTCACCCGTCGTTGGGGTGGACTCGACCCGGTGGGCACGGCAGACTGCGGCACGTGGCGAGTGTGGTCCGGTTGCAGCCGGTGGACGAGGAGAACCTGGAGCCGTTGCTCTCCGTAGCGGCGGCCGAGGCGGAGCCCGGCGACGTGATGCCGCCGGTGGAGGCTCCGGCCGGGTGGTCGCTCGCCCGCCGGGAGGCGTTCCGGGAGTTCCACCGCGCGAGCTTCGGCGGCCTGGACGGGCCGAGCCGGACCCTGATGTTCGCGATCCTGTCCGGCGGCGAGGTGGTCGGCATGATCAGGATGACCCGGTGCGACGAGCCGGGAACGGTGGAGACCGGGATGTGGCTCGGCCGGTCCGCCCGGGGGCAGGGCATCGGCCTCGCCGCCCTGCGCGCGTTGCTGATCCAGGCGGCCGGGGCCGGCATGCGACTGGTCGTCGCGGAAACCACCGAGGACAATTTCGGGGCCCTCAAGGTGCTCGAAAAGTGCGGCGCCAAATTGCTCGAGAACGACGGCAAGGTGCGCGCCGAAATCTCCCTCGACTCGACGCCTCCGGCACTCTGAGCGATTCCTGACGTAAACCGCCTTCTGGTGTTATCGCTGTTCAGGGAGGCCATGGTGTCCGAATCTCCGCTGTCCGGACCGGTTCGATGAATTCCTGGTCGCAGTTCCCGGGGCATGTTTCGTGCATATTCCGTCGGGTACTGCCTGCCGGGTCCGCTCACATGGGCACCTGAACGCGGGCCATTTCTGCGATTCCCCGGTGGCTGTTCTTTTCCGGCCCCGCGCCGGTCGGGTGCCGACTGCCCCGGGGAGCGAAGGAGAACCGATGAACAGCGGAGCACGGATCGGGGTCGCGGTGGGTGTCGGCTACCTGCTCGGACGCCGGCGCAAGCTGCGGAAGGCACTGGTGCTCGCTGCCGCCGTCGCGGCCGGTCGGGCCAGCCAGAACCCGGGCGGGCTGACCGGCCTGGGGTCACGGCTGTTGCAGTCGTCGCCGCAGTTGAGCAACCTCAGCCGGCTCGGTGGGCCCCTGGTGTCGGCCTCGAAGAACGCCGCCACCGCCGCCGCCGGCAGCGGGATCGACGCGGTGAGCGGCAGGCTGCGCGGCTCCGCGGACTCGCTACGCCGCCGGGGCGGATCGGGCCGGTCCCCGGACCGGCCCGACGACGATCACCCCGACAACGACCAGGCAGACGACGACCAGGCAACCAACGACCAGCCGGAAGGCAGCCGGTCGAACGGCGGCCGGCCTGCGAACGGCGACCAGCGGCGGGGGCGGTGAGCATGGCACCGGAGACGGGTGGCCTCGGTGGAAAGGTCCGCACGCAGCTCGCCGGCGAGGTGCGCAACCTGGCCGAGGCGATCGGCGAACGCGCCGTCCAGGCGGTGACCGACCGGATCACCGGCGCCACCGGGCGGCTCAGTGAGTACGCCAAGCAGGGCGGTGGACCCGGGTTGATCTCCGCGGCGACCGGCGCGCAGAAGCTCGCCGAGGGTGGCTCACCGATGAAGGCGATGTTCCATGCCGGAGTGGCCGGCGGTAAGGAGAGGGTGATGGCGGCCTTCGGCGGCGGCAAGAGCGGCAGGGGCGGCAAGAGCGGCGGCGGTGGCAAGAAGATGAAGGTCACCAACATCGTGGAGACGATCGAGGTCGGCGTTCCGGTCCGGGTCGCGTACAACCAGTGGACCCAGTTCGGTGACTTCCCGAGCTTCATGAAGAAGGTCGAACAGGCCGAGAACGACTCGGACGAGAAAATGACCTGGAAGGCGCAGGTCCTCTGGTCGCACCGGACCTGGGAGTCGACGATCGTCCGGCAGATCCCGGACCGGTTGATCCACTGGCGGTCCAAGGGCGAGAAGGGCTCGGTCGACGGCACGGTCAGCTTCCACGAGCTGACGCCGGACCTCACCCGAATCCTGGTCGTGCTGGAGTACCACCCGCAGGGACTTTTCGAGCACACCGGCAACCTGTGGCGTGCCCAGGGACGGCGGGTGCGGCTGGAGCTGAAGCACTTCGTGCGGCACGTGATGACCACGACCGTGCTCGACCCCGAGTCGGTCGAGGGCTGGCGCGGCGAGATCGAGGACTCGCAGGTGGTCAAGGACCACGACACCGCCGTCCGCGAGGAGCGGGAGGCCGGGGAGCGCGAGGAACCGGCCGAGGAGTCCGCCGGGGGCGGGCGCCGCCGGCCACCCACCCGCCGCCGTCCTCCCGAGGAGGAGGAGTACGACGCCTACCACGACGGCGAGGACTTCGACGAGGGGTACGACGAGGAGGAGTTCGAGGAGGAGCCGCCTCCGCCGCCGCGCCGCCGTGCCCCGGAGCGGGCCCGCCGTCCCCAGCCCCGCCCCGAGCGGGAGCAACGTCCGGAGCGGGAGCCCCGCGAGGAGTCGCAGCGCCCCCGCCCGGCGGTCCGTCGCGCTCCGGACGCGCCCCGCCGCCCGGTGGTGCGCCGTCGACGGGAGGACCGCGAGGAATGAGCGTCGCGGCGAACGCGGGTCCGGCCGACGGCGGGGCCCTGGAGCGCGGTGGCGCCACGTCCGGGCTCGCCGACGTGGTGGAAACGGTCCTGGACAAGGGCGTGGTGATCGACGCCCAGGTCACCGTCGGCGTGGTCGGCATTCCGCTGGTCGAGATCAACGCCCGGGTGGTGGTGTCGAGCATCGAGACGTACCTGAAGTTCGCCGAGATGACCGACCGGCTGGACCTCTCGGCCGACGCGGAAGGGGGACTGGCCGGGTTGGTCGGTGAGGTGACCGGCGCGGCCCGGGAGGTCACCGCCGGCCTCGGCGACACGGTGGGGGGTGCCACCCGCCAGGTGGGTGGCACCGCCCGGGAGCTGGGACGGACCACCGGTGACGTGGTGGACGACGCGACCGGGGCGGTCCGGGACCGACCCCGCCGACGGGAGCGCTGAGATGGCCGACAACGGACTGTTCGTGTACGGCATCGTGCCGTCCGACGTGGAGCCGACCTCCGACGCCGAGGGGGTCGGCGACCCGCCGGCCGAGGTGACCGTCGTCCGGCGGGGTGACCTCGCCGCACTGGTCAGCGAGGTGGGGCTGGGGGAGCCGCTGGGACGGCCGGCGGACCTGACCGCGTACCAGGAACTGCTGGACGGCACGGCGGCGGTCGCGCCGGTGCTGCCGGTGCGGTTCGGGACGGTGGTCACCGGGCCGGACGCGGTGGCCGACCTGCTCGACGCGCACCACGACCGGTTCGCCGAGGCCCTCGACGAGTACGAGGGCCGGCTCCAGTACACCCTGCACGGCCGCTTCGACGAGCAGGCTTTGATCCGCGCGGTGCTCGCCGACAACCCGGCCGCCGCCGAGCTGGCCGGGCAGGTGCGGGGACGTCCGGAGCAGGCGAGCCGGGAACAGCGGATCCGGCTGGGCGAGATCATCAGCCAGGCGGTGGAGCTGCGTCGCGAGACGGAGAACCGGGAGCTGGTGGACGCGCTGGCCGGCACGTCGGTGGCGAACGCGGTACGCCCGCCGAGCAGCGAGCTGGACTCGGTGCACGTCGCGTTCCTGGTGGACGGCGACCGGGAGGACGAGTTCGTCGACGCGGCGGAGGAGTTCGCCCGGCAGCGGATCGGTCTGATGCGGCTCCGCCTGCTCGGCCCGCTGGCCCCGTACGACTTCGTCAGCGCCCACCAACTGGCGGGCTGAGCGGTGGATCTCCTGTGGGCGCTGCTGACCCTGCCGTACGCGCCGGTGCGGGGGCTGACCGCGGTGGTCAAGGTGGTCGCCCGGGAGGCCGAGTCGCGGCAGCTGGACCCGGCCACGGTCCGCCGGGAGCTGGAGGAACTGGACGCCGCGGCGGCGGCCGGCGAGATCAGCCCCGCCGAGCGGGACCGCGGCCAGCAGCGGGTGCTGGACCGGCTGACCGGTGCGGGGGGAGGTGGGCCAGGTGGCGGAGCTGAGCCGCGGCGGCGCTGAGCCGCGCCCCGACGGAGGGGACGACGACCGGTACGACGACGAGGACGAGTACCTGGAGCCGGTGTCGGCGGCCGAGGCGGCCCGGGCCGGGTTGCGGCAGCTCGTCGAGCTGACCGGCCGGGACCCGGTGGGCACCACCTCGCTGACCTCGGTGCGGGACGGCTGGGTGGTCGGGGTGGAGCTGGTCGAGGACCACCGCATCCCCGCCTCCACCGACCTGCTCGGGCTGTACGAGGTGGAGCTGGACGTCGAGGGCGGGCTGCTCGGCTACCGCCGGGTGCGCCGCTACCAACGCGGGAAGGGCGAGGTGGGTTGAGGTGTCGGCGCAGCCGTCGGTGGTGCAGAACTCCGGGCAGGTGCTACCCGCCGGACACGAGCCGGCGAACCTCGGCGACATCCTGGAGCGGGTGCTCGACCGGGGCATCGTGATCGCCGGGGACATCCGGGTGAGCCTGCTCGACATCGAGCTGCTGACGCTCAAGCTGCGGTTGGTCATCGCCTCGGTGGACACCGCACGGCAGATCGGCATCGACTGGTGGGAGCACGACCCGTGGCTCAGCTCCCGGGCCCGCCCGCCGGTGGAGCCGGGGCCCCGGGACCCCGAGCAGGTGGAGGCGGAGCGCCGGCCCCGGGTGGCCCGGCGGGCCGCCGCGAGGGAGGAGTGGGATGAGTGCGACGGCTGAACCTCGGACCACCGGCGGCGACCCGGGTACGGGTGCCTGGCTGCACGGCGTGGTCCGGGAGGTGACGCCGGCGGCGTTGGCCGTGACGGCCGGCCTGGACGGCGTACCGGTCCGCGTGGTGCGCGCCGCCGGCCTGGCCGCCGTCGTCAGTGGCGTGTCGCTGAGCGGGTACGGCGAGGAGGCGATGCGCCGCAACCTGGAGGACCTGGCGTGGCTGGAGCGGACCGCGCGGGTGCACCACGCGGTGGTCGACGGGCTGTCCCGCGCCGGTGCGGTGGTGCCGGCCCGGCTGGCCACCGTGCACCGGGACGACGACCATCTCGCCCGGGTGCTGGTCGAACGGTGTGCCGAGCTGACCGCCACCCTGGACCGGCTCGACGGCCGCGAGGAGTGGGGTGTCAAGGGCTACCTGGTGCCCGGCGCGACGCCCCGCGCCGAGGCCGCGCCGAGCGGGGGCGGCGGGGCCGGTGCGGCGTACCTGCGGCGACGACGGGCCCAGTTGACCGCCCGCGACGAGGGGCAGCGGGTCGCCGCCGAGGCCGCCGCCGCCGTGCACGACGCGCTGACCGGGTACGCCGTGGCCGCCCGCCGGCACGCGCCGCAGGACCGCCGGCTCTCCGGCGCGGCGACCGCGATGGTGCTCAACGGCGCGTACCTGCTCGACTCCACCGGCGTGGACGGCTTCGCCGCCCTGCTGCGTACGCTCGGCGACCGGCACCCGGAGATCCGGCTGGAGCCGACCGGCCCGTGGCCCGCGTACTCCTTCGTGGCGGAGGAACCCACGACGGAGCCGGCGCATCCGGTCCGGGAGCCGGCCGCGGACGCGGCGCGGGGGCCGGCGTGGCGGTGACCGCGCTCGCGCCGAGCAGCGCGGACGACCCGCTGGCGGCCCGGCCGGTGTCCCTGGTCGACCTGCTCGACCGGGTGCTCGCCACCGGCGTGGTGATCTCCGGCGACATCACCCTGTCGATCGCGGACGTCGACCTGGTACGCGTCTCGCTGCGCGCCCTGGTCGCCTCGGTCGGCGCGCTGGCCGCGCCCGAGCTGCCCACGCTTCCCACCGCACCCGAGCTGACCGCCGGGCAGCCCGAGCGGCCCGGTGCGATCAAGGGACGGCCGGCGTGACCGGCCGGGACGAGGCGGCGGATCTGGTCGCCGCGCTCGGCGCGCCGGCGTGGCAGGCGCTGCGGGTGACGCCGCTGGACCGGCGGGTCGCCGTCGACCGGGACTCCGTCGAGCGGGGCCTGGCCAGCCTGGTGCTGACCGTGGTCGAGCTGCTGCGACAGCTGATGGAACGGCAGGCGCTGCGCCGGGTCGACCTGGGTGACCTCACCGAGGAGCAGATCGAGGGGATCGGCACCACGCTGATGGCGTTGGAGGAGCAGATGGCGCTGCTCCGTGACCACTTCGGGCTGTCACCCGAGGATCTGAACATCGACCTCGGTCCGCTCGGCCCCCTGCTGCCCACCGACTGAGGATCACCCCTGGCGGCCCTCGGCGTACGCGGCCAGCCAGGCGACCTGCGCCGGATCCAGCGACGGGCGGACCCGGGCGCGGGCGGTGGCGACGTGCCCGACGGTGATCGAGGTGGCGGCCAGCGACTCCCGCATCGCGGCGAGCGCGGCCTCCCGGACCAGCGCCGCGCAGTCCGCCGCCGAGAATCCGTCCAACTCCCCGCCGAGCGCGGCCAGGTCCACCTCGTCGGTGAGCGGCACGTTCCGGGACGCGGCACGCAGGATCTCCGTCCGGGCCGGGCCGTCCGGCGGCGGCACGTACACCAGGCGCTCCAGCCGGCCCGGCCGCAGCAGCGCCGGGTCGACCAGGTCCGGCCGGTTCGTCGCGCCGACCACCACCACGTTGCGCAGCGTCTCCACCCCGTCCAGCTCGGTGAGCAGCGCCGCGACCACCCGGTCGGTGGTGCCGCCGTCGGTGGCCTGACCGCGTACCGGCGCCAGGGCGTCCACCTCGTCCAGGAAGATCAGCGTGGGAGCGGCCTCCCGGGCCCGGCGGAACAGCTCGCGTACCGCGCGCTCGCTCTCGCCCACCCACTTCGACAGCAGCTCCGCGCCCTTGACCGACAGCACGTTCGCCCGGCCGGAGCCGGCGAGGGCGGTCACCAGGTAGGTCTTGCCGCAGCCCGGCGGCCCGTACAGCAGCACACCCCGGGGCGGCTGCACGCCGAGCCGGGCGAACGTGTCCGGGTAGGTCAGCGGCCACAGCACCGACTCGGTCAGCGTCTGCTTCACCTCGACCAGGTCACCCACGTCGTCCAGGGTCACCCGGGCCAGCTCCAGGGTGGACGACGCCATCGTGGTCGGCCGGACCACCTCCAGCGCGGCGGTGAAGTCGGCCATCGTCACCGTCGGCCGCTCGGCGGACTTCTGCCGCAGCGCCGCGCGCACGCCGGCCTCGCGCACCAGCGCGGCCAGGTCGGCGGCGACGAAACCGGGCGTACGGCCGGCGACCTCGTCCAGCCGGACGTCCTCGGCCAGCGGCACCTGCCGGGTCAGCACGGTCAACTGTTCCCGGCGCAGCACCGCGTCCGGCAGGGGTACGCCGATCCGCAGCGACAGCAGGTCCGGCGCCCGCAGCGCCGGGTCCACCGCCTCGGGGCGGCCGGTGGTGCAGACCACCGCCGCCCCGGCCCGGAGTGTCTCGGCGAGCACCTGACGGAAGACCGTGGCCACCGGGCCGGGGTCGTCCGCCGGGGCCAGCGCCTCCACGTCGGTGACCAGCAGGACCGCCGGCCCGTCGGCGCGTACGGCCGCGGCGGCGTCGCGCAGGCGCTCGGCCGCCGCCTGGTTGTTCAACGCGGCCAGTTCGGGTGCCCAGAGCGGGCGTACCCGTGCGCCGACCCGGGCCGCGACCGCGCGGACCAGTGCCGACTTGCCGGAGCCGGCCGGGCCCTCGACCAGGACGCCGAGCGACACCGTGGTGCCGAGCCGGCCCAACACCTCCCGGTGGTGGAAGCCGAGGTCGAGCAGCTCGGTCAGTTCCTCGGCCTGGGCCCGCAGCCCGGGCAGTTCGTCCACCGAGGGCGCGTCCGGCAGCGCGGTCCCGCCCGCCTCGGCGTCCGCCGGGCCCCGGCCGGCCGGCCGGACCGCGGTGGCCGCGCCGGCACCGGACCGGACAGGTTCGCCGTGCGGCCGGCCGGTCGCGTCGTCGGACCGGATCGTCCCGCCGCCGGTGCGGTGGTCCGTCGCCGCACCGCCGGAGCCGTGGGTGACCGCGCCGTGCTGCCAACCCACCACGGTGTCCATGGTGACCAGAGCGGCGGTGTCCGGCTCGGCGGCGGCCACGGTGAGCAGGGTGCTCGTCCAGGCGTACCCGACCCGGTTGGACAGGCTGCGCCGCGCCGCCTCGACCAGGCTGCGCACCGACGCGTCCGGCAGCACGTCCTGCGGCAGCAGCGACACGTCGTCACCGGCGGTGACCATCTTGCCGAGCAGCGCCAGTCGCAGCATCTCCGGCGACACCACCGCCACCACCGACGGCGGCCCGGCCAGGACCACCCGGCGGGCCGCGGTGACCGGCACCGGGGTCACCGTCACCGCGCCGCCGTCGCGGATGCCGAGGTTGCCCAGCACCAGGTCGTCGGCGTAGAGCAGCGCGGTGCCGGCGTCCGGCTCGGCCGGTGCCACGACACCGGCGCTCACCCGCCGGCCGGCCAGCCGGACCGGATCGCCCGGGCGCAGGCCGAGCGCGGTGAGCACTTCCGGGTGCAGCCGGACGATGCCGCGCCGGGCGTCCAGCGCCGCCGGCCGCAGGCTCGCGGTCAGGGTCAGTTCGGGTACCGCCACCGCCCGACCCTAGCCCCCGCTGTCCCGTCGGGTGGTTACCGGGACGTCAGCCGCCCTGCTCGCCGGCGAGCAGCGAGGGGTCCTGGCGGATCATCTCCGCCAGCCGCGCCGCCGGGTCCGCGTCCGACCCGTCCCGGGGCGTCCACGCCGACACGGTCTTCACCGACATCGGCCACACCGGCGGCGGGGCGGTGGCCTCCGGCGCGGTGACCATGACGATCCCTCCCGACCAGGAGACCCGCAGTGGGTAGGCCTGCCCGTCCTGCTCGATCCGCACGCTGACCGCCATTCCCGGGTGCTCCGCGACCACCCGGCGGACCACCTCGGCCACCTGCTCGACCGGGTCCCGCCACCGGGTGTCGTCGGCCCGGTGCAGGCCCGCGGCCGGCCCGGCGGGGTCGGCGAGGTGCCCGGGATCGGCCGGCTGCCGGGCCGGCTCGACCGGGCGGCCGTCCGCCCAGCCCGGTCCGGCGTTCCGGCCGGTGCCCGGGGCCGCGCCGACGGTCGGTACGCCGCCGGTGGCGGTGGCCGCCGGGTCCGGCGCCCCGGCGGCACCGGGCGGCGCGGCGGTCTCCTCCTCGGCCGCCCGCCGCCGCAGCGCCTCCTCGCGCCGCGCCATCCGGGCCAACGTCTCGTCCAGCCCACCTCTCACCACGACCACCCCTTTCCATGAAACGGGTCTGCCCGCCGTTCGGATCAGGTCTCTCGCTCCCGGGTGGCCCGGTCCAACGCGCGGTCCAGGACGACCAGGAGCGCGTCCCGCACCGAGAGCCGGTCCCGGGCGTCGAACTGCACGAGGGGTACGTGGTCGCCGATCGCCAGCGCCCACCGGATCGCCGTCAGGTCGTGTGCCACCCGGCCGTTGAAGGCGTTGACGCCGACCACGAAGGGCAGCCCGGCCCGCTCGAAGAAGTCGATCGCCGGGTAGCAGTCGTCCAACCGGGCGCTGTCCACCACGACGAGCGCCCCGAGCGCGCCGCGAGCCAGGTCGTCCCACATGAAGCCGAAGCGGGCCTGGCCCGGCGTGCCGAACAGGTAGAGCTTCAGGCTGCGGTCGATGGTCACGCAGCCGAAGTCCATCGCCACCGTGGTGGTGGTCTTAGCCGACCGTACGCCCGGGTCGTCGAGTCCCAGCGCGGCGCTGGTCATCTCGGCCTCGGTGGTCAGCGGGGCGATCTCGGAGATCGCGCCGACCGTGGTGGTCTTGCCCACTCCGAAGCCACCGGCGACCAGGAGCTTCACCGGGATGGGCGGGGCGGCGGGCGACTCGCCGGCCGGCCGGGCGGCGAAGCCGGTGTCCGGCACCGGGCCCGGCGGCCGGTACGGCGGAGGCGGCGTGGCCGGGCCCCGCGCGGCCGGCGGGTGACCGCCCGACGGTGTGCCGTAGCGGGCGGCGGCGCTGTTGGCGGCGAGGCCGCCCAGCGGGGCGACCGACCAGTCAGGAGATCGCACGGAGTCCATCAATCACTCGCAGGATGATGTCGGGGTCGAGAGCCTCGTCGGCGACGCCGACGTGCACGTCCAGGTGCCCGGCGGCCCGCAGGTCGCCGACCAGGACGCGGGTCACGCCGAAGTGCATCCGCATCGTCGCCGAGATCTCCGCGACCGAGATCGGCTCGGCGCAGAGCGCCACGATCGCCTGAAGTTCCGGGGCGAGCCGGGTCGGCGGTGTCGTCCAGGAGCCTGCCGGGCGCGCCGTCACCTGGGTCTCCAGCCCGATCGCCGGGTCCGCGCCGGCGACCCGGCCGGCGGTGAGCACGAACGGGCGGGGTCCGGCGGGTCGCTCCGGATCCGGCTCGGTGCTGGCCGACGCCGCCGGCAGGCCCACCGTGCCCGGCTGGCCGGCCGGCACGGGTGAGCGCAGGTAGGGACGGATCCGGAAGCCGCTCTCCGGATCCGGTCCCTCGCCGGCGACGTCTCCGGTCACTGCTGGACGGCGTTCTTCAACTCGGCGATCAGGCGTGGGGTGAGGGCGCCGCCGGCCCGGCCGGCGAAGAGCGTCATCTCGTACGCGACGGTGCCCAGGTTCGCCGAGC
The DNA here is from genome assembly GCF_003626595.1 of Micromonospora endolithica. Taxonomy (GTDB): domain Bacteria; phylum Actinomycetota; class Actinomycetes; order Mycobacteriales; family Micromonosporaceae; genus Micromonospora; species Micromonospora endolithica. Next base: position 86,008 of record NZ_RBAK01000019.1, read on the forward strand.
GGTCGGCGACCACACCCAGCACCGAGCCGCTGCTGATCGCGCTGATCAGCAGGTAGCCCTCGGCCATGTCGACGATCACCCGGTTCAGCCCGCCCAGCGCGTACCAACTGGCGGCGCCGCCGGCGAGGCTCGTCATGCCCGACACCACGGCCGCCAGCCGCTCGGCGTTGGATCGGTCCTTGATCGAGGACATGGCCATCAGCAGCCCGTCCGACGAGACGGCGATCGCCTCCAGCACCCCGGCCGTGCTGGAGGTGAAGGAGTCCAGCAGCCAGTTGAAGGTGCGCGCCTCCGGGCTGAGGTCCCCGCCCGCGCCCGACTGGGCCTGGTGATCGATGTTGTCGTGCAGGAAGGGGCTGGTCACCGTGTCGATCCCTCTTCGTTGCGGCGGTGTGGACTGACCTCACGCAGAGCCCGGGCGACGCCCGCCTCGAACTCGGTGATGAGGTCGCGGACCTCGGCGGGGTCGCCGGGATCCTGGACGGTCGGTGGGCGGGGCGGGGCGACGGTCAGGTTGGCCCCGGGGACCCGGCGGGTCAGCCGGGGCCGGTCCGGCGTCGTCGGCCGGGCGGTCGTCGCGCTTCCCGCCGGACGGGTCAGTTCGGCCCGGCGTACCCCGGACTCGAAGGCCTCGACCAGGGCGCGCGCGGCGGCCGGGTCGGCGTGGGTGGCGTCCACCGGACCCACCGGCGGTCGGCTCGACGGCAGGTTGGCGCCCGGCACCCGCTGCCGCACGCCCGCCGGGGCGAAGGCCGCCGGCGGCCCACCCGCCGTGCGCGGGGGTGCCAGGCCGAGGTCGGCCGGTGGCCGGCCGGCCACCGGAAGGTCCCGGGTGACCTCGGGGGCCGGGCCCGGCACGCTGATGTCCAGGAAGGCGGTGCCGCCGGTGGGGGCGGCCGGCGGGTGTGGATCGGGGGCGCCACCGGAACCGAAGGCGTCCCAGGACGGGCCGGACTCCATGCTGCGGGTGGCCCGGCTGAGCAGCGCCGGGTCGAACCCGCCGAGCGGCGACAGGTCCGGCCCGCCGGCCGGCGGTGTCTCCGGTGCGGCACCGACGGCGGCCAGCGTGCGTCCGCCGCGGGTCGCGTCCAGGATGCCCGGGGAGCGCCGCTCCCGCCCCGGCACGGTGGCCCGGGCGACGGTCGCGCCGGCCCGGTCCGCGCGGCGGATCACCAGCGCCGACTGCGGGATCTCCAGGTGGGCGGTCAACCCGCCGCCGGCGGTCGGCACCAGGCCGACGGCCCAGCCGTGCCGGCGGGCGAGCCGGCCGACGACGAACAGGCCGAGCACCTCGGTCGGGGCCAGGTCGAGTCGTTCCCGCCGGGTCAGCCGGGCGTTCTCCTCGGCCAGCCGTTCCTCGGTCATGCCGATGCCGTGGTCGATCACGGTGAGCCGGACGCCGATGCCGGTGGTCTCGCCGGCGACCGTGACCCGGGTGTGCGGCGGGGAGAAGACCGTCGCGTTCTCCATCAGCTCGGCGAGCGCCAGGACCAGGTCGCCGACCGTGCCGGGTGCCGCCGAGACGCCCGGCGGGACCTGCACGTCCACCCGGGTGTAGTCCTCGATCTCGCCCAGGGCCAGCCGCACCACGTCGGCCAGCGGCACCGGTGCGACGTTCGCGTCGTCGCCGGCCGAGCCGGAGAGCACCACCAGGCTGCCCGCGTTGCGGCGCAGCCGGCTGGAGATGTGGTCCAGCCGGTACAGGTCCTCCAGCCGCCCGGGGTCGGCCTCCTGGCGTTCCAGCCGGTCGATCAGCGCGATCTGCCGGCCGACGAGGTTCTGCGTACGCCGGCCGACGTGACCGAACATCTGCGCCACGTTGCGCCGGCCGGCCACCTGCCGCTCGACCAGCCGGGCCGCCGTGGTCTGCACCCGTTCGAAGGCCCGCGCCAGGTCGCCGATCTCGTCGCGGGCCCGGACGTCGACCGAGTCGAGACGGACCGGCTGCGGTGCCTCGGACTCGTCGTCGGCGACCCGGGTCAGTTCCGTCTCGGCCACCCGGGCGACCCGGTCGGCGGACCGGGTGAGGCGGGTCAGCGGGCGGGCCACCGTCCGGGCGACCGCCACGCTCAGCAGCACCACCACCGCGAGGATCAGGACGGTCACCCCGCCGACCAGGTACGCGGCGGTGAGCGCCGCCCGCTGTTCGGCGGTCACCTCGGCGATGACGTCGGCGACGATCTTCTTCTCGACGAACTGGCCGAGTGTGATCATCGAGCGGGAGGACGGGAAGAGCGCGTCCAGCGGCACGCCCTCGACCGCCCCGACCGGGTCGATCACGCTCGCGGTGAGGAAGTCCGGCGTGGTCCGGGCCTGCACCGCCGCGTCGTTGAGCATCGCCAGCTTGAACTGCTCCGGCGTGATCAGGCTGCGGAACCGCTGGTTGTCGACCTGGAGCGCGGACATGCAGGCCACGTACGCGGTCACCGCCGTGGGCGCCTTGGTCGCCTTGACCAGCACGATCAGCGTCGCGCAGGCGCCCAGCCCCTCGTCGGCGCGCAGCAACCCGTCCAGGGCGAGGACCTGCTGCCCGGCCGAGGTGTTGGTGTCCACCGTGAAGGGCAGCCGCAGCGCCTCGATCAGTCCCATGTTGACCGGCCCGTACGCGGCCATGATCTGGTCCGGGGTGGCGGCTCCGGCGAGTACCGCGGCCCGCAGGTCGGTCAGGTCGCGTACGCCCTCCAGGGCGCGCCGGACCTCGGCGGGCAACTGGCCGTCCGGGGTGGCCCGGAGGTCGGCGACCCGGTCGTCCACGGTGGCCGACTTCTGCACCAGTTCGGCCCGGGTGACCCGGCCGAGCAGCAGGCCGACGGAGAGGATCCGTTCCTGTTGCAGGTCCTGCACGAGGGTGCCGATCCGGCTGGCGACCCGGACCCGGTCGGCGATGTCGTCGGCCCGTTGCGCGGCGGCCACCCGGTCGAGCACCACCGGCACGGCGAGGCCGACCATGCTGAGCAGCGGCATCACCACCAGCAGGGCCAGCTTTCCGCGGATCCGGAGCCTACCGAGCAGCATCGAAGGGTCCCCACTGCGAGGTGGCCGGCTCGGGACCCACCCCGGCCGGTTGGAGTGACCGGCCGGCCGGCGGCTGCCACGCGACGGCCGGTATCGGACCGGAGTCCTCCGCCACGTGCCGGGCCTCGACCGCGTTGCGGCGGGCCCGCCGCGCGGCGGCGACGAGGATCGCGACGAGCGCGCCCAGCAGCAGGACCGCGACGGCGGTGGCGGCCACCGCGAGCCGCCGGTCCCGGTCCAGTTGGTCGAGGCGGTCGGCGAGCAGCGCGTCGAGCTCGCCGAGGATGACCGGCTGGAGCTGCTTGCCGGCGGCCTGGACGGCGTTCCGGGCGCCGCCGAGCTGGCTCGGGTCCACCTGACCGGTACCCGGCGCGGGCGCCGAGTACGCGGCCAGCGCCTCCACCGCCCGCTGGTAGGTGTCCAGCGGGGTGAGCACGTTGGCGCCCAGGTTGGTGCTCTCCGAGCTGTCCACCGCGGCACGCAGGTCGGTGACCATGTCGGTGGCCGGGGCGAGCGCGGCGACCCGGACGGCGGCGAGTTCGGCCACGGTGCGGGCCTGCTGGGCGGCGGGCCGGCGGGCGGCGAGGAGGGTGAGGTCGGCGAGCCGGCCGGCGGCGATCATGGCCTCTGGCAGGTCCTTGCCGACGCCGTCCTGGAGGAAGAAGGAGTCCGACGCCGGATCGCGGACCAGGCCGGAGGTCTCCCGGACCTTCCGGTGCAGGGCCAACAGCAGGTCGGTGGTCTCGCCGTACGCGGCGAAGGCGGCCTCCGGGTTGCCCGCTCCCCGCTCGGACAGCGCCTCCAGCTTCGCCCGCAGCCCGGCCCAGCGCTCCTGGCTGCGCAGTTCGGCGCCGATCCGGGCGTCGACCGAGGCGGCGTTCTCCACCGCCCGGGTCAGCGCGTCGGCGGACACCGGCTGGCCGGCGACCGCGGCCGACTGGGCCTCCACCAGCGCGTCGGTCACCGGCCCCAGGGCGCGCAGGTACTCGACACCGAGGCGTTCGGACACCACCAGGTCCCGGTCGTCGCCGGTGAGCCGCCAGGTCTGGACGAAGAGGAGGGCCAGCGGCGCGAGCAGGGCCACCACCAGCAGCAGCGGCAGCGCGCGACCGGCTGCGGACGGTCGCCGGCGGACCCGCGGCGCGGGGACGGTCATGGTCGGTCTCCTCCGGCGGGGGTGCGGAAATGGTGCGGGTCGGTGCTCGCCGATCGGGTCCCATGCACCGGACCGGAAACTAACCGAAGCCGCGAGGGGCGTTCGCGCCGTCGGTGAGTCAGTTTTGCGTCAGTTCGGACGAGGTCACCTGCGGTGGACCGGGCGGATACCGTCCGTGTGATTCCTCGGCGCGACATGTATGGATCGAAGACGATTTCCACCGTAGATCGGAATTCACGTGATCCGAACTCATGCTGGTGGGATGGGTCTGGACCTTCTGCGGTCGCACCGGTCCGGCCGCCGATCGGAGCAACCGGACGGACGTACGGAGGATCTCAGCCAACGCTCAGGATCGGGACCGTAGCGTGTGTCGCATGAGATCGCCCTCGCCGGCCGCGTGGATCCGGCGTGCCCTGCCCACCCGTCGGCGCGCCGTGGCCACCGCGGCGGTCGCCGTGCTGCTGGTGGGGGCGGTGGTCTGGGCGGTACGACCCCAGGGGCCGGACGTCCGCACCTCCTCGGCGATGCTCACCGTCCGCTCCGGGCCGACCGGCGACGAGCCGGTCGACCTGGACACCACGCTCTACCTGCCGGCGGACGCCTCCGACGGCAACAAGGTCCCGGCGGTGCTGCTCGCCCACGGCTTCGGCGGCACCAAGGAGTCGGTGCGGTCCGACGCCGAGGAGTTCGCCGGTCGCGGGTACGCCGTACTGACCTGGACCGCCCGGGGCTTCGGCCGCAGTGGCGGGCAGATCCACCTGGACGACCCCGACCACGAGGTGCGCGACGCCGAGCGGCTGCTGGACTGGCTCGCCGCCCGGCCGGAGATCCGTACCGACGCCGCCGGTGACCCGGCGGTGGGCGTCGTCGGCGGTTCGTACGGCGGCGGGCTCGCCCTGCTGCTCGCCGCGCGGGACCAGCGGGTCGACGCGATCGTCCCGATGATCACCTGGAACGACCTGTCCCGGGCGTTCCTGCCGGAGAGCACCGGCAAGGACGCCACCCAGGGCGTGTTCAAGTCCGGCTGGGCCGGTCTCTTCTTCGGTGGTGGCGGCAGCGTGGGCACCGGTCCGGCCGGCATCTCCGGTGCGACCGGAGCCCAGCCGGAGGGCGCACCCGAGTCGGCCGGGCCGCCCAGCCCGGGCCCGGGCGGCGGTCCGGGCACCGGTCCGGGGGCCGCCCCGGCCCGGGCGGCCGACCCGTCGTGCGGGCGGTTCGCCGCCGACGTCTGCGCCGCCTACCTGCGCATCGCCACCACCGGCCGCGCCGACCAGGCCGCGGTGGACCTGCTGCGCCGGTCCAGCCCGGCCGGGGTGCTCGACCGGATCAAGGCACCGACCCTGCTGGTCCAGGGCGAGGCGGACACCCTCTTCCCGCTCACCGAGGCGGACGCCAACGCGCGCGGCATCGCCGCGAACGGCACGCCGGTGCGGGTCGCCTGGTTCACCGGCGGCCACGACGGCGGCGAGGGGCCGCAGACCGACTCCGACCGGGTGAAGTTCCTGACCGTCCAGTGGCTCGACCACTACGTCAAGGGCGAGGGCGACGCACCCGGTGACGACTTCACCTGGTCGCGGATCGCCGGCTTCGACGCCCTCGACCGGGGTCTGGTGGCCACCGGATACCGCACCACCGACTATCCGGGCACCGCCGGCACCGGCCGCCGTGACGTGGTCGTCGCCGGACCGCCGCAGCCGGTCGCCAACCCGCCGGCCGGCAACCCGGCCGCGATCTCCTCGGTGCCCTTCGCCGGTGAACTCTCGTCGTTGCTGGGCGGCGTCGCCGGCGACATACCCGGGCAGCACGCCCGGTTCGAGTCCGCGCCGCTGCCCGACGCGGTCGACGTGGTGGGCGCGCCGACGGTCCGCATCCGGGCCGCCTCCGCGACCGGCGAGGCGGTGCTGTTCGTCAAGCTCTACGACGTCGACCCCAACGGCGCGGCCACGCTGCCCAACGGGCTGGTCGCGCCGGTCCGGCTGACCGGGCTGCCGCGCGAGATCGACGCCGCGCAGCCGGTCACCGTCACCCTGCCGGGCATCGTCCGCCGGATCGAGGCCGGCCACCGGCTGCGCGTCGTGGTGGCCACCTCCGACCAGGCGTACGCGACCCCGGTGGAGCCGGCCGTGCACACGGTGGCGCTGGCCGACGGTGTGGTCGGCCTGCCCACCGTCGACGGCGAGCCGATCCCCACCGCCGCCGTCGTCTGGCGCTGGGTCCTCGCCGGCCTGCTCGCCGCGATCGTGGTCGGGCTCGTCGTGGTCGTCGCCGTCGCCCGCCGCCGGAACCGTCGCCAGGACACCTCGATCCACCCGGCGTACGCGGGCACCCCGCTGGCCGTGCGCGAGCTGCGCAAGGAGTACGCCGACGGCTTCGTCGCCGTGTCGAACGTCGACTTCGACGTGCACCCCGGTCAGGTCGTCGGCCTGCTCGGCCCGAACGGCGCCGGCAAGACCACCACCCTGCGGGTGCTGATGGGGCTGACCCAGCCCACCGCCGGTGAGATCTACGTCTTCGGGCACCGGCTGGTGCCCGGCTCGCCGGTGCTGTCCCGGATCGGCGCGCTCGTCGAGGGGCCCGGTTTCCTGCCGCACCTGTCCGGGCTGGACAACCTGAAGGCGTACTGGCGGGCCACCGGCCGGCCGTGGGCGGACGCGCACTTCGACGAGGCGCTGGAGATCGCCGGCCTGGGCGACTCGGTGCACCGCCGGACGAAGAACTACAGCCACGGGATGCGGCAGCGGCTGGCCATCGCGCAGGCGATGCTCGGCCTGCCCGAACTGCTGGTCCTCGACGAACCCACCGACGGCCTGGACCCGCCGCAGATCGCCGAGATGCGCCGGGTGCTCCAGCGGTACGCCACCGACGGCCGGGCGGTGCTGGTGTCCAGCCACCTGCTGGCCGAGGTGGAGCAGACCTGCACCCACGCGGTGGTGGTCAACAAGGGCCGGATCGTCGCCTCCGGCCCGGTCGAGGACATCGTCGGCGAGTCGCCGAGCGTGCTCTTCGAGGTCAGCGACCCGGCCGCGGCCCGGACGCTGCTGGACGGCCTGGACGGGGTCCGGGTGCTGCCCGACACCGACGGCCAGCTCGTGGTGGACACCAACGGCACGGCGCGCAGCGAGGTGGTGGCCGAGCTGGTGCGGGCCGGCATCGGGGTGGACCGGGTGGTGCCCCGGCGCCGCCTGGAGGACGCGTTCCTCGCCCTGGTGGGCGAGAACTCTCGGGGAAGCGGGGACCGGTGATGGCGGGATCGACGCGCGAGGAGACCGCACCGGGCACCGGTGGCGGGCCGGCCGGGCCGGCGCACCCGTCCGGCGCGGCGGCCGGCTACCGGCCCTCGGCGACCATGCCGTTCGTCGCGGAGTTCCGCCGGCAGGCGTCCCGGCGGCGTACCCAGCTCGCGCTCGGGTTCATGGTGCTGCTGCCGCTGATCATCCTGATCGCTTTCCAGTTCGACACCGGTGACGACGACGACAACGGGCGCGGCGAGTTCGGCAGCCTGATCGAGTTCGCCACCAGCGGCGGGCTGAACTTCACCCTGTTCACCATCTTCGTCTCGGCGTCCTTCCTGCTGGTCGTGGTCGTGGCGCTGTTCTGCGGTGACACGGTCGCCAGCGAGGCGAGCTGGGGGAGCCTGCGCTACCTGCTGGCCGTGCCGGTGCCCCGGGCCCGGCTGCTCACGGTGAAGCTGCTGGTCGCGCTCGCGTACTCGGCGTTGGCCCTGCTGCTGCTCGCCGGCACCGCCCTGCTCATCGGCACCCTGCGGTACGGCTGGGAGCCGTTGCGCAGCACCGTCGCCGCCCAACTGGAGCCGGGGGAGGGGCTGCTGCGGCTGCTGATGGTGCTCGGCTACCTGGCGGTCGTCCTGCTGGTGGTGGCCGGCCTGGCGTTCCTGCTGTCGGTGACGACGGACGCCGCGCTCGGCGCGGTCGGCGGCGCCGTGCTGCTCTGGATCCTGTCCAGCATCCTGGACCAGATCACCGCGCTCGGTGCCATCCGGGCGTTCCTGCCGACCCACTTCAGCACCGCCTGGCTGGGTCTGCTCTCCACCCCGATCCAGACCGACGACGTGGTCCGCGGCACCATCTCCGCGGTCGCCTACGCGACCCTCTTCTGGAGCCTGGCCTACTACCGCTTCACCCGCAAAGACATCACCAGCTGAGGTGCAAGGAAGGGCACCCTATTAACGCCTGCGGTAGAGGAAGGGCCCCCTGTTAACGCCGCATCTCGGGGGCGCAGCGTCCGGGGTGGGCAGCGGGCAGGGCGCAGCGGGCGGCGGCGGACAGCCGGCGGTCGCACCAGACGTGGACGCGGTGGACTGACGGCCCTCCTCGCTGAGCGTGGTGCCGCCGAAGTCGACGGCGCGCCGGCGGCAGGAGACTGCCAACGCTGAGGGCTTCGGAGTCCGCCGTTCGGACCGCACGGTGTTTCACGACGACTAACCGACCTTCACGCCGTCGCACTGGCCGTCATGACCGGCGGACCACACCCGCTCGCGCCGTCGCGGATCGAACCTCCTTGCCGTGACGGTCGGCCACCAGAAAGGGTCGGCCGCAGGATTCGGCTTCGCATTGCGGTAGTGCGGCCACCGAGTCGACCATCGTCCCCATGCTGCACATGTCAAAAAAGTGGGTCTTCTGCTTGATTCGTGGGTCGGTGGTGATCATCTTCCGGGGAGTTGGGGTCGGTGGCCGCCGAGGCTGAGCATGGCCAGGGCGATGAGGGCGTCTGCTGAGTGGAATCCGAAGGCCATCCG
>NZ_RBAK01000020.1 GCF_003626595.1 Micromonospora endolithica
GGTCGGTGGTCAGACCAACCGCGGCGAGCCCCGGCAGCGACGCGTCGAGCACCTCCCACCAGAGGCCACACCCGCGCGTGTCCGCAGCCGGTTGCACCGGCGTGCTGCCCCGTGGGGTGCGTTCGTCCGGGCGGGCGGCAGCCGGAGCGGACGCGACTGACGAGACCAATGCGCCGACAATTGTGAGCCCAATTATGGCAAGCCTGCGGCGAGGAGTTGTTTTCATGAATGAGCCTCCGTTGAAGGTTATTGTGACGTCTGTGGAAACCTCAGCCTAAACGGGCGGCGCGTGTTGCGGGAAGGGCATAATCCCTGCTCAGTGCACTTTTCATGATTTTGGATGCAGGACCGCGAATAGAATTCCGGAAAGATTTCGGCGAGTGGCGGCGTTTGGCGACCGTGGTTGACTGTGGTTTGTTGTGGTTGTGCTCGGTGCGCCTGATCTCTACCCGCTGCCACTGAACCTGCTCTGAGGCTCTGGGACGTTGCCTGGTTCCACGGCGTCAGCTCGTGGTCCCGCTGGAGAGGTGATGGACCACCCCATCCGCTCGGCGGTCGGCTTCGAAGCACTGGTATGGCGGAGGAGTCTGCGCGGCGGGTGGGACGGTATCGACTGCTGCGGTGTGTCGGGCAGGGTGGGATGGGGCGGGTGTGGTTGGCCCGTGACGAGTTGCTGGACCGGGAGGTGGCGGTCAAGGAGATGCTGTTCCGGGTCGGGCTGACCGACGGGGAAGTCGCGGATCTGAGGCGGAAGATGTTGCGGGAGGCGCGGGCGGCGGCGCGGCTGGATCACCCGCACGTGGTGCGCGTGTATGACGTGATCCTCCTCGAGGAGCGGCCGTGGATCGTCATGGAGTATGTGCCGTCGCGGTCGCTTCACCGGTTGTTGACCGATGAGGGGCCGCTGCCGCCGCGGACGGTGGCCCGTCTCGGTGTCGAGTTGGTGGAGGCGTTGCGTGCGGCGCACCGGGTAGGGGTGTTGCACCGCGACGTGACGCCCCGCAACGTGTTGATCGCCGATGACGGCCGGGCGTTGCTGGGGGACTTCGGTATCGCGGTGGTGCAGGGCGCTGCGGCGGTGAGTCAGTCCTGGGGCATCACGGCGTCGCCGCAGTACGTCGCTCCCGAGAGGGTCCGTGACAATGTCTCGTCGCCAGCGACAGATCTGTGGGCGGTGGGCGCCACTCTCTACGCCGCCGTCGAAGGACGTCCTCCGTATGCGCGCAACACTGTCGTGGAGACGCTGTTGGCTCTCGCGACCGATCCGCCGGACCGGATGCGTCGGGCCGGTCCGCTGACGCCGGTGATCGCCGGGCTGTTGCGGCGAGACGCGCGCCGTCGCATGAATGCCGTTGAGGTACTCCGCCGCCTGAGGAGGATCGCCGGTCCGGCCGGCGCTGCCCGTGTCGCCACCGCCCGCCGCGGACGGGGCGCGCCGGAGGTCGACGCCCACACCACGACACCGACACTGCCCGCAGGCACCAGCGTCACCCACGTGCGCGGCGACGCTGGTGCCACGCAGGTCCTACCGGCGGCGGACTCTACGCCGATACTCCCCGCAGGCGATACGACGCAGGTACTCGCCGACCCGGGCGCCACGCAGGTCCTGCCGCCGGCGGGGGATGCCACGCAGAGGCTGCCGACTGTCGATGACGCCGCGACCTGGGTCCGGTTGCGCGATCGCGGCTCGGCCTCCCCGGTGGTCCGCCGCAACAGCGTAGGGCGCCGTTCGGCCGGCACCTTCGCCGTGGCCGTTCTCGCGCTCGCCGGGGTGTTGGGCGTCAGCGCGGTGGGTGTCCGCGCCGCGCTTGGTGGCCTCTACGACGCGGTCAGCGGCCCGTCGGGCGGCGCAGCGGGCGTGACCGCCGAACCGAGTGTGACCGTGGAGCCGACACCGCTGGTGCCTGCCGTGCCCTGCGTGGCAGCGGAGGCGTCGGAGCGGACCCCGTTGTCGTCCGCGGTCGCTCCGGACGAGGCTTTCGCGTTGCCGGCGGGCTGGTCCTGGTACGCCGACGAGACCGGGTTCACGGTCGGGCTGCCCCAGGGGTGGGTCCGGTTCCGCGACGGCGAGGCGGTCTGCCTGCAGGATCCGAGCCAGGAACGGCTGCTGGCCGTCGACCTCGGCGGTACCCAGCAACGGGACCCGGGCGGCTACTGGCGCACCGAGGCGGACCGGCTCGTGAAGGCCGGTGGCCTGCCCGGGTATGTGAAGGTCAGCATCGGGCCGGTGATCCGGCCGGGTGGGGCGGCCGAGTGGGAGTTCACCTGGGACGGCCCGGCCGGTCAGCGTCAGCATGCCCGCCGGCTGTTGGTCAACGGCACCACGCCGGGCGGCGCGTACGAACTGAGCTGGGTCACCACGGACGCCGGCTGGCAGGCCAGTGAGGCCGTCCAGCGCCTCGTCCTCGCGAGTTTCCGCCCCGCAGGCTGACCGGCCACCAGGAAATCGTCGACTGTCGGCCATCCGCGGTGGCTGGTGCTCCGAATCCCCTGCGACCACATCCCGGCGGTCATGCCGCCACCTGCGACAGGAGATGTTGTGAGACTGTCCCGAGCTCTACTCGCCCTACCGGTAGCGGCGCTGGTCCTTGCCTTCCCGGGTGTCGCCCAGGCCGACGAGAGCGTGCAGGTGAAGCTGCTGGACCTGAACGAGACCGGTGCGACCGGCACGGCAACGTTGACCGCCACCAGCGGCGGCGACCTGAAGATCGTGATCCGGTCGAAGGGGATGACCCCGAACTCGCCGCACGCGCAGCACGTCCACGGCGCGGCCAACGGGATGGACTTCCACTGCCCGGACAAGTCCGCCGACGCCAACGGCAACGGCTTCGTCAGCACCGAGGAGGGCCTGAAGATGTACGGCGACATCTTCATCTCCCTGACCAACACCGGCGACACCACCAAGGCCAGCGGCCTGGCCGTGGACCGCATGCCCAAGGCCGACGCCCAGGGCAACCTCACCTACGAGCGCACCATCCCCGCCGCCGAGCTGCCCGAAGGCACGATCGAGCACCTGAAGGACCTGCACATCGTGCAGCACGGCATCGACGCCAACAACAACGGCACGTACGACATGGACGCGCTCGGCGAGTCCACGTTCGCCAAGTCGATCGGGGTCAACGGCATCCCCGCTGAGGCCACCGACCCAGCCACCTGTGGAATGGTCAGCGGCGCCGCTGCCGGCTCGGTTCCGGCCGGTGGTGTGGACACCGGTGACGGCAGCACCACCGACAACCGATCGCCGATGCTGTTCGCCGTGGGTGGTGTCGCGCTGCTGGGCGCCGCCGGCACGCTCGTCGCCCGCCGCCGCCTTGTCGGCCAGCGCTGAGGCACGGAGCATCAGTAATGGACACCGGCAACGTTCAGCCGGTCGGCCACCGCCGGGGGCGTTTCACGCTCGCGGCGGTGGCCGGCATCCTGACCCTCACCGCGGCCGCCACCGTCACCGCCGCACTGACCGGTCGGGAACCGCCATCGCCTCGACCCGCCACCGCGGCATCCAGCACCGGCACAGCGCCGGAACAGCCCAGCCGGCCCGGGGACCTGACCTCCGGACCGCTGATGGCCAGCTCGCCTCCGGTGCGGGTGTCCATCCCCTCCCTGAAAGTCGCCGCGTCGACGGTGCCGCTCGGGCTGCAGGCCAACGGCGCCATGCAGGTACCCGACAGCGCCATCGATGTCGGCTGGTTCACCAAGGCACCCGCACCCGGTGCGCTCGGTCCGGCCGTGCTGGCCGGGCACGTCAGCTGGAAGGGCAAGCGGGGAAGCTTCTTCGACCTCGGCAGGCTGGGCGCCGGCGACGGCATCACCGTGTTGCGTGAGGACGGCAGCACCGCGATGTTCACCGTCACCGAGGTGCAGCAGCATCCCAAGGACCGCTTCCCCACCGAGCAGGTGTACGGGCCGACCGACCACGCCGCGCTACGACTGATCACCTGTGGTGGTGAGTTCGATGAGGTCACGCAGCACTACCGCGATAACGTCGTCGTTTACGCGCGCCTCGCCCACACCCATCCGGCTTGACGGCACGTGACATCCGCAGGGCCATCAGCCATATTTTCGCCGCTTCGCGGCCGGCGCGTGCCAGTCTGGGCTCGCCGCCGTCCGGGTTCGACCGTGCCGACGATCATGAGAGGAGGATGCAGGAATGAGCGGTGACGGTGAACAGGCCCGGCGACTACGGTCGGTGCCGTCGGGGGCCGCGGGACGTCCCGATGCCGACGAGTTGCTGCACCGCGTGGCCCGCGGCGACGAAGCGGCGTTCGCGGCCCTGTACGACGCGGTCGCGGGCAGGGTACTCGGGCTCGCCCGGCGGGTTGTGCGGGATCCGGCGCTGGCGGAGGAGGTGACACAGGAGGTGTTGGTCGAGGTGTGGCGCACCGCCGGCCGTTTCGAGCCGAGACGCGGTTCGGCGTCGGCGTGGATCCTGACCATGACGCACCGCCGAGCCGTGGACCGGGTACGTGCGGAGCAGGCCCACACCGATCGGATGCAGCGAGCCGCCGCCCGCGATTCACACGTGTCCTACGACGAGGTGCAGGAGGAAGTGGCAGCACGTCTGGAGCGGGAGCAGGTCCGCCGCTGCCTGGGCCGGTTGACCCCCGTCCAGCGGGAGGCGGTCACCCTGGCCTACTACGGCGGCCACACCTACCGCGAGGTGGCGGAGCACCTGGCGACGCCGCTGCCGACGGTGAAGACACGAATGCGGGACGGGCTGATCCGGATGCGGGACTGCCTCGGTGTCAGTCTGGAGGCGGGGGCATGAGCGGCGACGTCCACACCCTCTCCGGCGCGTATGCGCTCGGCGCCGTCGACGACGTGGAGCGGGCGGCGTTCGAGCGGCACCTGGCAGAGTGCGAGCCGTGTCGCGTGGAGGTGGCCGAGTTGCGGGAGACCGCCACTCGGCTAGCCGACGACACGGACCTCCCGGTGCCTTCGCCGGGGCTGCGGGAACGCACCCTGGCGCAGGTGGCCCGGACACCGCAGCTGCGCAACCCTCCGACGACCGGCAGCGTGAAGCCGGAGCGGCGGCGGTGGCGGGGGTGGGCAGCGGCAGCCGCCGCGGTGGTAGTCGCCGCGAGCGGCGCGAGCGCGGTCACCTGGTCGGTCAGCAGCGACCGGCTCGGTCAGGAACAGGCCGCGGGTGAGCAGGCTCGACAGGTCTCCGAGGTGCTGGCCGCCGCCGACGCCCGGGTCTACAACCAGCCGCTGCGGGCCGGTGGCGCTGCCACGGTGGTCGTGTCACGCGAGCGCGACCAGGGCGTCGTGCTGCTGCGTGACCTGCCTCAGCCCGAGGCTGGGCGTACCTACCAGTTGTGGCTGCTCCGGGATGCCGTGCCCCGCTCGGTGGGGCTGCTCAACACCGGTGCGACCGGGACGACCATGGTCATCGGCCCGGTTTCCGCCGCCGCCACGTTCGGTGTGTCCAGCGAACCGTCGGGCGGGTCTCCCGCGCCCACCCGGATCGTGGGCACCGTCGAGCTGGGCTGACCGGCGGTTTCGCCGACGAGGCAGCCGCCTGGGAGCAGGCGGGACGCATTACTGACCTGGTCGGCCACGACATCGTCGCCGACCTCGTACCGCTGAACCTGCTGGAAACCGGCTGGATCTCGGTCTCGGCGTGGCCCCGACGTTCGACCGCCGCCCGGTTGCCTCCGGAGGGCAGGCCCTCCGCAGGCGACGTCCTGACCCCTGCTGCCCTGGCTGCTGCGGGGCGGCCCTACCGCTGTGCGGACCGTTCGGGAACCGACGACGGTGGGCGCTCCGGCCCCCGACACCCACGAACGCAGATTCTCTGAATCTTGCCCCCATCCATGTGCCTTTCGGGTCCGAATGCTCCATGACAGCTCGACCTACGCAGGTCACCACAATCAAGGAGTAAACCCATGAACCGTCGCCTGTTCGCCGCCGCCGGCGTGATCGCTCTGCTGGGCCTGTCCGCCTGCGGTGGTAGCGACACCGACGACACCGCCAGCGGCGGCACGACCGCTCCCACCATGTCGGCCACCGCGCCGTCGGCGTCGCCGTCGATGATGTCCGCGCAGTTCGGTCCCGGCTGCGCCGCGGTGCCGACCGACCCGGCGAACCCGGGCAGTTTCGATGCCATGGCCAAGGTGCCGGTGGCCACTGCGGCGTCCGGTAACCCGGTGCTGTCGACGCTGGTCACGGCGGTGAAGAAGGCCAACCTGGTCGACTCGCTCAACGGCGCGCAGGGCGTGACGGTGTTCGCACCGACCAACGACGCCTTCGCTAAGATCCCGAAGGCCGACCTGGACAAGGTTCTCGCCGACGACGCCACGTTGGAGAAGGTGCTGACCTACCACGTCGTACCGACCCAGCTGTCGCCGGACACCCTCGCGGGCACCCACAAGACCCTGCAGGGCGGCGACGTCACGGTGACCGGCAGTGACATGTCGTTCACGGTCGACGGCACCTCGATGGTGGTGTGCGGGAACGTGTCGACCGCGAACGCTACCGTCTACATCGTCGACGCCGTGCTGATGCCCAAGAGCTGATGGAGCCCACCGACATCGAGCCCCGGCCGGCGACCCGCCGGCCGGGGCCACCCCGCCCCGGCACCGTCGTACGCGCCGTCGCGGTGGGCCTGTGCACCGCAGCCGTGACCCTGGGTGTTTCCCACCTCGGCGCCGCGGTGGTCGACCCGGCCGCCGACCCGGTGCTGGCCGTCGGCGCCGCGTCCATCGACCTGGCGCCGCAACCGCTGAAGGCCTTCGCCATCCGCACCTTCGGCACCAACGACAAGATCGTTCTCCTCGGCGGTGTCTACACCGTGCTCGTGCTGGCCGCGGTCGCCCTTGGCGCGGCGGCGCTGCGCCGCCGTCGTTTCGGCCTGGTCGGTCTGGTGGCGTTCACCGGCGTGGGTGCCGTCGCTGTCCTGTCCCGTCCCACCGCCACGGCGGTGGACGTACTGCCGGTCCTCGCCGGGGCCGGCGCCGGGGTCGTGGCCATGCTGCTCGTGGTGCGCGCCGCCCGCACGGTCACCTCCGCCGCCACGGGCCGACCACGGCTGCTCAACCGCCGGCAGTTCCTCGCCACCGCCGGCGGCACCGCGGTGGGCGCCGCCGCCGTGACCACAGCCGGGCAGGCGATCGCCCGTAGCCGTCCCGTGGGCGCGGAATCCCGCGCCTCGGTGTCACTGCCGCCGCCGGTGCGTCCGGCGCCGCCGCTGCCCGCCACCGTGTCGGTCGGGGTGGACGGCATGCCGCCCTTCGTCACGCCCAACCGGGACTTCTACCGCGTGGACACCGCCCTGATCGTCCCCCAGGTCGACCTGACCGACTGGCGGTTGACCCTCGACGGTGCCGTCGACCGACCTCGCACCTGGCGCTATGAGGATCTCCTCGCCCGTGGTCTCGTCGAACGCGACATCACCCTCAACTGCGTCTCCAACGAAGTCGGCGGCCCCTACATCGGCACCGCCCGCTGGACCGGCATACCCCTGGCGCCGCTGCTGCGCGAGGCCGGCCTCCGCCCCGGACAGAACCAACTCGTCAGCCGGTCCGTCGAGGGCATGACGATCGGCACCCCGCTGGAGGCGATCCTCGACGGCCGCGACGCCCTGCTCGCCGTCGGGATGAACGGCGAGCCCCTGCCTCTGGATCACGGCTTCCCGCTGCGCATGCTGGTGCCGGGTCTCTACGGCTACGTCGGCGCCTGCAAATGGCTGACGTCGATGACCGTGACCACCTTCGACGCGTTCGACCCCTACTGGGTCCAACGCGGTTGGGCCCCCGACGCGCCGGTCAAGACCGCCTCGCGCATCGACACCCCGAAACCCTTCGCCCAACGTCCCGCCGGACCCGTCATGATCGCCGGCGTCGCCTGGGCGCAGCGACGCGGCATCACCGCCGTCGAGGTCCAGGTCGACGACGGCCCGTGGCAGCAGGCGCGCCTCGCCGACGGCCCCTCACCGGACCTGTGGCGACAGTGGACCTACCGCTGGGACGCGACTCCTGGCAGCCATACCCTGCGCGTCCGCGCCACCGATGCCACCGGCGCCACCCAGACCGCCCAACGGGTGCCCCCGTTCCCCGACGGGGCGACCGGCTGGCACAGCGTCACCGTCACCATCACCTGACCAGGTGCACGACACGGCCCCCTCGACCCGGTCGCGGCACGACAGCCGAGTGGCAGGACGATCGGCTCAGCGACGGTTACCCCGGCAGGCGGTGGTCACGTAGCAGCCGTCATCGGGGTGGAACCGTTCGCTCTGTTGCCCTCGATGGAGGAGCGGCTCATCCCAGCACAGCACCGCGCGGCGGCCAGGCCCCGATGTGACGGATGGGAACCCGTTGATGCCAAGGGTGATGGAGGCCTGTGTCGCTGACCGGTCCCCTGCTGCTGCCGCAGGCGGGTGGCGCTCCGAGCCCCCTCTTCGGTCACCCGCCTGCGGCCACCTCCATCTGTCTCCGGGCCCACCGCGGCGGTGCGGACGTGACGGCGTGATGCAAGGCCTGTCGTTCCCGCGGTTTCGCACGCCGAAACGTCGATCAGCGCGAAGGGCGGTGTAGCTCCGTGCGCGCCACGCCGATTGTTGCGCTCTGGCAAGTTTTCGCTGCTCAGAGTGAGGGTAGCGTGGTCGGTCGTCAGGCTGGGCGGGTCGCCGGAAGACAGGATCTGTCGTGAACGAACTCACCACGTGCCTGGATCTGCCGCTGGGGCCCGACGCGCCAGCGGTGGCCCGCCGGGCCGTCCGCAGCGCCCTCGACGATTGGGCAGGCGAGGATCGTGACTGGTTGGACGACGCGGTGCTGATCGCGGACGAACTGGTCGCCAACGCTGTCCGGCACGGCGGGGGCTGTCTACAGCTGCAGATCCGGGTGCACGGCCAGGACGTGACGATCACGGCCGTCGACGGATCCGCGGTCGTGCCGCGCCGGCGCAGTGCCGACAGCGAGGGAGGCCGAGGACTAGCCATCATCGAAACGCTCGCCCAGAGCTGGGGCGTCACTGATCTCGACGATGGTCACAAGGCCGTCTGGGTCCGGCTCGCACCGATCAGACCCGACCGGCAACCCGCGTCGCCGGCCAGCCATGGACAGTCGATCAAGCCTGAAGTCGAAGCCTAATCGGCGGAACTCGACGTCGAGCCATGATCTCGCGATCAAGGATTTCGGGCAGGTCGTCAGCGGTGTTCCACTGCTCCGGATAGAACGAAGCTCCCGGTCGGACAGTAGTCGCCCAAGACGCACCACCCGTATGGAGGCTTCATCTGCCGACCTATCCTGCCAGTATCCCGCTGTCCATGCGTAGCCTGACTCCGCCTGAGCGAGCTGATCCGCGATCGACGCCGCGCGCTCGGTGGCCGCTTGCGCAGACTTCCCGCGGTAGCAGGCGCTGATGGCCTTGGCCCACCTGCGCAACGGCGACACCGTCACCCGCCTCGCCGGCTTCGGAAGGTCGGTGGTCACCGGGTAGCGCTGCCTGCGCGACGCCGTCGACCTGCTCGGTGCCTGCGCCGACGACCCGTAGCCCGGTCATGCGCCGGCCCGCCCGGAGAGCTGCCCCTCGGATCGCCCGCGTCGTGCTGGTTCCCGCTCATACGTCGGTCCATGGCCGGCGCCGAGCGCGGATCGGACGGGCGGCGAGCAGAGTGGCCGCGGTGGGCAACGCGATCTCGGCGTCCACGAGCAGCCTCCGATCAGGGAAGCGTGCGGTGAGCGTTCCCGGCTGCCGGTGGGTGCCGCGCCCGGCTCTCCGCCACATCACTGCAAGTCCCGGCAGAACATCGGTTGCGGTGGGAGGACATCAACCTGACCGATGGCGAGTTGACCATCCGTGAGCAGGTGGTCGTCGTGCGTGGGGTGGAGCGGTTGGGTCCGCCGAAGTCGGCGGCCGGCGTGCGGACCTTGGCCTTGGATGAGTTCAGCGTGCGGTTGCTGACGGATCTGTGGAACCGGCAGCGTCGGCGCTTCGGTCGGGTCGATGCGAAGCAGCGGGTGTTCCTGCACGAGGACGGGCGGCCGGTACGCCCGGACTGGCTGACCCGCCGCTTCGCGAAGCTGGTCAAGGACGTGGGTTTGCCGCCGGTGCGGCTGCATGACCTGCGGCACGGCGCCGCGGGGATCGCCTCGGCCGCCGGGGTGGACCTGAAGCAGATCCAGGAGGATATGGGCCACCACACCCCGTTGACCACCATCGAGACCTACATCTGCGTGTTCCAGCAGATGGCCAAGCAGGCGGTACGGGCGTCGGCC
This sequence comes from Micromonospora endolithica, assembly GCF_003626595.1. GTDB lineage: Bacteria > Actinomycetota > Actinomycetes > Mycobacteriales > Micromonosporaceae > Micromonospora > Micromonospora endolithica. Next base: position 10,218 of record NZ_RBAK01000020.1, read on the forward strand.
GAGCTGCTCCTGCAGCATGTACGAGTCAGGGCGTCCCTGGCGGGGGCCTACCAGGCCTGACTGGTGACGCGTGCTGTCTAGGCATCGGTCGCATGTGCGTCTTTCCCTCATCGGTACGGCTTCGGCTGGGCGAAGCCGCAGCGACTGCGTTAATGGGCATCCTTGCCGGCGTGATTGACCGCGAAGTCGTGTACGGCGGTGCGGCCGTCGAACCGCTGAACGACGGGGCGGCGTAACAGGTCTGATAGCGCCGCAGCTGGCGCGCGAGACAGGTCGACGACCTCGACTCGGCTCGTGGTGGGCAGGTGTTGCGCCACGAGGTGCCGCACCAGCAGGTCGGTAGCCGGGAACGAGTAGCCGATCACCACCAGTTGCTCGCAGCGGCGGATCTCCTCGGCGGCGTGGCGCCATTGGGCTCGCAGAGCGAGGTTTGCGTACCAGCCGCCCTTCGCTCCAGTCGGCGGAATGATCAACGGGATCTTGTGCGCGAAGCGGAATGCCTCGCGCGGCGCGTCAGACCTTGGGGATGCGGAAGCCGGATCCCACACCGCACGGTTCTCGGTGAGGTACAGCTCCTCGGTGACGGGGGCGGTGCTCCCGCCGAATCGCCAATTCGTTGAGCCATGCAGTTTGAGTAGCCGGGGCACCGGTTGCGTTGGAGGACCGGAGCTAAGGAAGGCGCTGCTGCCGGCAGGGAAGCGGGTGGTCAGGGGCAGAGGGTACAGGTCCCCGAGCGTTCCGAGGCGACCCAGTTCGTTGAGGGCTCGCTCGACGAGCAGGTCGTAGTTGAACGTGATGATCCCGACCTCAGTGTCGGACCAGGCCTCGACCAGCCGCATCAGCCAGTCCGGTGGGTTCATACCGTGCGCCTGCCGCGCTAGGAGCTCCCGCTCCTCGACCACGGCGTTGATCTCCTGCGCGACGGTGAGGAAGGTCGCCCGGTTTTGCAGATTCTCGGCGTCGGTCAACCACGGCTGGTCCGCGGCCAGGTAGGACATCCACTGCTCGAGATCGTCCTGGAAGGCCCTCAGGTCGGGTTTCACTCCGTCGGCGCCGAGCCTGGCGAGGACGAGGTCACGCAGTTCGGGCAGCGTGGGCATGCAGTCGTGCACCGATTTCGAGAATCCCGCACCCAGTAGGAACACCGTGGTCACCCGTCCACGATAGGACCACAGTTGCGGGAACCTGGATCGTGTTGCCGTCAGCAGGCTGGAAGCGGTGCCGCATCGACGCCTTCAGCGATCGTGTTCAGAACCGGCTGGGCACTTCCAGCGCGTTCGGGTGCGAGATGGCGGCGTCGAGTGTCTCGTTGATCGGCAGGACGCAGCCGCCTTGCTGCCGTCGGCCTTGACGTTGGTCTCCCGCTCACCAGCGTGCGGCGAACCTGGCAGGTCGGCTGAACGGGAACGGAGATGAAGGCCGGCGTGATCGACACCGTTGCGCGGCACCTCCGGCCAGGCGCAGGGCCGAACAGCGAAACGAAAACCAATATCGTTAAGCTGTGGCGTGACCCCTTGAGAAGGAGAGCGTGATGGCCGTACCGAAGCGGAAGATGTCGCGGTCGAACACCCGGCACCGGCGGGCGCAGTGGAAGGCGAGCGTTCCGCCGCTGGCCCCCTGCCCGTGTCCGCGCAAGGAGATGGTGGCGCCGCACCGGGCCTGCACCCACTGCGGCCTGTACAAGGGCCGTCAGGTGGTGGACCAGCCGTGACCGTCCGGCTGCCGGTGACCGTGCTGTCTGGGTTCCTCGGTGCCGGCAAGACCAGCGTGCTCAACCATGTGCTGGCCAACCGGGACGGGCTGCGGGTGGCGGTGATCGTCAACGACATGAGCGAGGTCAACATCGACGCCGCGCTGGTGCGCGACGGCGGCGCGTTGTCGCGGACCGAGGAGCGGCTGGTCGAGTTGACCAACGGCTGCATCTGCTGCACCCTGCGCGATGATCTGCTCGACGAGGTGGCCCGGCTGGCCCGGCAGGGCCGCTTCGACTACCTGCTGATCGAGTCCAGCGGCATCTCCGAGCCGATGCCGGTCGCGGCGACGTTCGCCTTCGGCGTGGAGGACGGGCAGGTCCTCGATGACCTGGCCCGACTGGACACCACGGTCACGGTGGTCGACGCGGCGGGTCTGCGCGGCATGATCGAGGCGGGGGAGAGCCTGGAGTCGCGGGGCCTGGCGGCCTACGAGGGCGACGATCGCGGTATCGCCGACCTGCTGGTGGACCAGATCGAGTTCGCCGACGTGCTGGTGGTCAACAAGACCGACCTAATCGGCGCGGAGGAACTGGCTGTGGTCGAGGCCCTGCTGACCCGCCTGAACCCGGCGGCCCGGCAGGTCCGTGCCGTACACGGCCACGTTGCTCCGGCGGAGATCCTGCACACCGGCCGGTTCGACCTGCAGCGGGCGGAGACAGCGCCGGGCTGGGTGGCCGAGCTCAACGGCGGGCATGTGCCGGAGACCGAGGAGTACGGCATCTCCGGCATCGTCTTCCGCGACCACCGGCCGTTTCACCCGCAGCGGCTGTGGGACCTGCTCACCGGCGGCCTGGACGGCTACGGTGTGGTGCGCTCGAAGGGGTTCCTGTGGCTGGCCAGCCGCCCGGACGTGCAGGCACTCTGGTCACAGGCCGGCCCGTCCGGGCAGTGCGACCCGGTCGGCGTACCGGTGGCGGTGTCGGGGGAGTGGCCGCAGGACCCGGACGAGCGAGCCGAACTGGAGTCCCGTTGGCATCCGACCTTCGGGGACCGGCAGCAGGAACTTGTGCTCATCGGCGTCGGCCTGGATAGCGCCGGCCTGCGGGACGCCCTGCACGGGTGCCTGCTCACCGACGCGGAGGTCGCCGCCGGGGAGACTGCCTGGCGGGCGCTGCCCGACCCGTTTCCGGAGTGGGATCTTGGGGACGTCCACGACCATGCCGAAGCGGTCCCGGCGTGACGAGGCCGAGCACCCTCAACCCGGAAGACGTCGCGCGGTGGCGGCGCGACTGGGACACCATGATGCGCCACTACCACCCCGACCGCGACGATCTCCTCGCTGCCGGCCTTGCCGCCGCCGAGCAGATCCGCGGTCGTCAACCCGAACGGATGCTCGACGTCGGGGGCGGCCCGGGTACCACGGCCGAGGCGGTGCTGCGGCGGTGGCCCGATGCGCATGTCACCGTGCTCGACGTCGACCCGGCCCTGCTGGCCCTGGCCGACGTCGCACTGCCGCAGGTACGCGCCGTGCGGGCCGACATCTCCTCGGCAGGGTGGCGTGCGTCGGCCGGCGGCCCGTACGACCTGGTGTTGGCCCTGATGACCGTGCACTACCTGCCCGAGGAGCGGGTGCGCGACTGGTACGCCGAGGCCCGCCGGCTGCTGAGCCCGAACGCGCTGCTCCTCGTCAGCGACGCCATGCCTGACGCCCCCACCGCGGCGCGGGCGCACCGCAGCGGCAGCGACCCGTGGACCGCCTGGTGGACGATGCTGGCCCGGGATCCGGCGATGGCATCGCTGCTGCACGAGCGAACGGCCGCGCTGAGTGATCTGGGCTGCGCGGAGTTCGTCGCGCCGCCCGACTGGCACCGCGAGACGGCCTTGGCAGCCGGATTCACCGACGCCACGGTGGTCCGCCGGCGGGCGGGCCACGCCCTGATGGCGTTCCTCGCGCCTCCCGACGACCAATGAGCATCCCCACGTTCCGCGATGCCGATGTCACCCGTCTACTGCGACGGCCACCGGTGCCGCGCCCTGCGTCACCGTGGCCGCCCTGGAGAAGCTGACGGCGAGTCGGAGGACCTCGCCGACGTCCTCCGGCAGGCGGTGCGCTCCAGCCAGGGCGGCGTCCTCATCCGGGCGGAGTGCCTCGGCGCCTGTCATCGCGCACCCGCTGTCCTGCTCCTGAGCGGAACGGAACCGGCGGGGCGACGCGGAATACTGTTCGGCCCGATCGAGGATCCGCAGCACATGGATGAGGTTGTCGAACTCATTCGGCACCCGGACAGACCGCACCCCTGACTCCACCGGCGGGGTCGCGGCGCGGCCTGGTGATCGTGGCCTCGTTGTCGGCTGTGCCGGGAGCCGGCGGCACCAGTGCCGGCGGGTGCGACGGCGAACTCTGGATCTTCTCGAACGCGCCACCGATCGCCACCGGGCCGAACGGCCGCGTCACCGGGGCCGACCTCGCTGCGGCCATGGTGGCGCGTACCGCTGAGGACGCTACATGCACCGGCCCGGCCGATGGCCGGCGGCGCTGAGCAGCCCGGTTGTCCCGTCCGCCAGCTCGACCGCGACCACTCTGATCCGGGTGGCAGTAGCGGCGCTGCCGTCCGGTACCGCACACCGGGCATAATTGCCGAGGGATCTCACCAGTCGCAGGCCGTGGATGGCTTTGGCCCGGTCCGGCGTGCCGCCTGCTCCCCGAGCAGGCCTGGGGGGCGCGGACGTGCTCGCACGACGCACAGCCGTACGGCACACGAATGGTGAGACGTCAGGCGACGGGCAACACAAAGGATGCGACCACGGTGACCCAGGTGATACCGAACGCGACACGTAACACCCGCCAGCGTGGCGAGGTGCTGGCGCTGTTGCGCGAGGTGGAGGGTTTCCATTCGGCGCAGCAGCTGCATCAGATGCTGCTCGCCCGCAAGGCGCGGGTCGGTCTCACTACCGTGTACCGGACGTTGCAGCTGCTGGTCGACGCCGGGGAGATCGACTCCACTCGGCTGCCCGGCGGCGAGCAGCTGTACCGCCGGTGCAGCCAGAGCAAGCATCACCACCATCTGGTCTGCCGCGACTGCGGACGCACGGTGGAGGTCGCCGGACCCGCCGTGGAGCGGTGGGCCGACCAGGTCGCCGCTCAGCACGGCTTCACCGACGTGGCACACACCTTGGAGATCTTCGGCGTCTGCGCGGACTGCTCCCGCTGAACGGAAAAGCGAGCCGGGCATCCGGATGGCTCGGGGTCTCGTCAATCATGATCGGCCGAGGGCTTAGCTGAGGGCGCGTGCGACGGGTCCCATGACGAAGTCGGGGTCGATCTGGGCGGTCAGATCGCAACCGGCCCGCTCGTTGGCCCAGGCGTGGGCGTTGCGGCGGTGGAACTCGTGGGCGTGGCGGGTGAACGCCTCCCAGTCCTGCGGTGTGGCGTCGACGGCGTCGGCCAGTTGCGTCAGCACCGCCCGGTTGGCGGGCTCCAGGTCGTCCAGGGCGCCGACGATGCCGCGTTCGGCGCGGCGCACGTACGCCGACCGGCTGACCCAGGTGAGCAGGTCCGCCCCGACGTGCTCGCGGAGGAAGTCCACGTCGGCGGTGTCCTCGACCTTGTTGCCGACCACCGACAGGGCGACGCCGTAGTCGCGGGCGTAGCCGGCGTACTGGCGGTAGACGCCGACGCTGCGCACCGTGGGCTCGCAGACCAGGACGGTGCGGTCGAAGCGGGTGAACAGGCCGGAGGCGAAGGAGTCCGCGCCGGCGGTCATGTCCACCACCACGTACTCGGCCGGGCCGTCGGCCATGTGGTTGAGCAGCAGTTCCACCGCGCCGACCTTAAGGTGGTAGCAGGCCACCCCCAAGTCCTCCTCGCGGAACGCGCCGGTGACGGCCAGCCGCACCCCGCCCATCTCGCGGACGCACCGCTCGTACACCGGGTTGTCCTCGGCGACGCGCAGCAGCCGGGAGCCGGCACCGGGTGGCGTGGTCTTGACCATCTCCGCTGCCGAGGTGATACGCGGGTTGTCCCCGCGCAAGTACTCCTTGATCGCGGGTAGGGCGTCACCGAGCGCCGGCAGTTGCGCCGCGGCCTCCTCGCCGGCGCCGAGCGCCACCGCGAGATGCTGGTTTATGTCGGCGTCGATGGCCAGCACCGGCCGGTCCCCGGCGACGAGGTGGCGAGCGAAGAGGGCCGCCAGCGTGGTCTTGCCGCTGCCGCCCTTGCCGACGAACGCGATCTTCATTCAGCCTGCTCCACGATGATGTAAGTGGAAACCATTTCCACTCACGACACTGTAGCGGCCCAGGCTGTGCGACGTGCCGAGACTGGCCCGTGGCCATCGTGGCTCGGCGGCGTGTCGCGGTCGGGACACCGCTCGGGCTGCGCCACGGCGCCCATCGTCACGTGTTGGCGCAGGTCGCGCAGATTCCTCTGAGGTCGAGTCGGTCCGGGTGCGGGGTGAAACCGGTGTGCTGGTGCAGTTCGGTGAGCCAGCTCGTCACGACCTCGGGTGGGCACTCGGTCACGGTCTCGCACCCGGTGCAGATCAGGTGCTGGTGCGGTGCCGTTCCGCAGTGGCGGTAGGCGCGTTGGCCGTCGAGGTCGAAGGTGTGCAGCAGTCCAGCGTCGGCGAGGCTGTGCAGCGCGCGGTAGACGGTGGTCAGGCCGATGTGCCGCACGGTACTGGTGAGCTCGGCGTGCACCTGCTGGGCGGTGAGCGGGCGGGAACGTCCGACCAGCAGCGCCAGGACGGCGCGGCGCTGCGCGGTGGGCGTCAGACCCACGACCCGCAGCTGCGCGTCCGCCACGAGGAAGGTGGTCATGGCGGCTCAGGGGCGGACGCCGAGGTGCACGCTGCGGGCCGACAGCCGGAACAGGTCCTCGCGGTGGCCCAGCCACTCCTCGTCGGCCGGGTCGAGGAGGCGGTCCCAGACGTCGAGGTCGGCGGCGGTGAGCAGTCCGGTGGGCCGCAATCGGCCGACCCGTGCGGCGAGGGCTTCCAGGACGGCTCGCCGCGCGGTGTCGGCCAGCGGTGGCGGCTGTTCGTCGAGGGCGGTGCGGGTCGTCACTGGCGACAGGCCAGCGCGGCGTAGGGCTTCGGTCCACCCGTAGGGCATCCGCCGGCTGTCAGGGAGTTCTGCCCGCATCCGGGCGAACCAGCGGTCCTGGGCTGCGTGCAGGCGGTTCTCCAGGCCGGGTTCGCCCAGGCCGACGTCCCAGGGCAGGTGGTGCTCCGGCAGGCCGCCCTCGGCGAGGGCCAGCCGCCCGCCGGGGGCGAGCAGTCCGGCCAGTGCGGTGACCGCCGCCTGCTGGTCGCCGACGTGATGTACGGCGGCGGATGCCCAGACCAGGTCGGCCGGAGCGCCGAGCGTGTCACGCAGGTCGGTGATCTCGGCGGGGATGTTGGCACGTAGCGGCTCGACGCGGACGCGTGGGTCCGACCATTCGGCGTGGATGTAGTCGCGGGCGGCGTCGAGAACGGCAGGGTGAGCGTCCACCGCGACGACCCGGCCGCAGGTCATCATCCGGGCGATGGCCAGGGCCATCCCGGCGGCGCCGCAGCCGACGTCGACCGCGAGCCGGTCGCCGGGGGCGACCAACTCGCGGGCGATCCTCAGGTACCAGGCCCGGTCCTGCTGGGCGGCGTCGACCAGCTGCGGCGCCAGTCCGGTCCAGTCGACCGGTGTGTCGGTGCTCATCCGCCCTGGGGTCCGCGGCGGGCGTACTTGGCGCGGAACCTCTCGACCCGGCCGGCGGTGTCGAGCAGGCGCTGCTTGCCGGTCCAGAAGGGGTGGCTGGCCGAGGAGATCTGAACGTCGATGACGGGGTAGGTGTTGCCGTCGGTCCACTCGAGGCTCTGGTCGCTGGTGGCCGTCGAGCGGGTGAGGAAGGCGAAGCCAGCGGCCTTGTCGCGGTAGACGACGGGCCGGTACTCGGGGTGGATGCCGGGCTTCATGCGGGTCGTACTCCTTCGGTGTCGGTGTCGGTCAGCTCCTCCGCCCCGAGGGGGAAGCAGCCGGCGAACGGGTCGTGGTAGGTGCGCCAGGTGTCCTCGCCGTCGGCGAGTTCGGCGTCGGTCAGCAGGCAACCGGCGAGGCTGCGGTGCAGCTCGACGGGGTCGAAGTCGAGACCGATGAAGACCAGGTGCTGGTGCCGGTCGCCGTAGTAGGGATCCCAGTCCAGGGCGGCGGCGAGGCGGCGCTGGTCCTCGACGTGTTCCCAGCGGTCCTCGGGCAGGCTCACCAGCCAGTGCCCGAGGGATCCCATGGCCAGGCCGCCGCCGGCGAACTCCCAGGCCACCACGGTGTCGGGTTGGCTGGCCAGCCACAGGTGACCGCGGGAGCGGATGACCTCGGCGTTGACCTCTTCGAGGACGTCGTGCAGGCGCTGCGGGTGGAACGGTCGGCGGGCCCGGAAGACGGCGGAGACGACTCCGCAGTCGGGCTCCGGCTCGTGCGCGCCGAGGGTGTAGCCCTGCAGACCGCGGGCGAGCACGCCGGGGGTCTCCGGCCGGTGCCGGTGGGTGTGGCGCAGCTGGCGGGTGAGCATGCCGGCGTCGACGACATCGCCGTCAACGCGAATGTGGGTCGCCCACGGGGCCATCCGCTGGAGCAGGACCGCCATCCGGCCGGTGTCGAACTCGCCTTCTCGGGACTGTCCCCAGAGCACCAGGGTGTCGGCGTACTCGACCTGCCGGACCACGACGTCGGCGAGCGCGCGGTGGTCGTCCTCGGCGGCCTGGATACCCAGCGTCGTGAGGTCGTCGGTGCTGGCCAGGCCATCGAGCAGATGTTCGGCGTCGAGGACGGTCACGTAGGAGTCGACCCGGATGAGGTCGGTGATCGGCGCGCCCTCGACCAGGCAGTGGGCACAGGCGGCGGCGACCGCCTCCGGTTCCACCACCTCCGGCAGCATCAGCACCAGGTCGCGGCCGGGGTGGCTGCGGGTGAGCCGGACGAGAGTGGGCAGCACGTCCTCGCGCAGGGTGCAGGAGACGCAGCCGTGCCGCAGCACGACCTGCTCGTCCTCGACGATGCCGGCGCCGGTGCGGACCACCCGCCGGACGAGGCCGTCGCGGATGCCGGTCAGGTCGTGCCGGACCAGCAGCAGCGAGGTGTCGGCGGCGAGCAACGCGCGGGCGACGGCGAAGGTCGCCGTCGGCCAGAACCCGGACAGCACGGTCAGCGACGGACGGGTGTCCGCGTCGGCGGTCACGACGCGGGTCGGGGCCTGTGGTGACGACGACATCGGCATCCTCTCGACTTATTTGAAAACGATTGTCATTCTAAGCACATGCGAGTCGTCGACGTGAACAGGGACGTGCCGGCGGGTGTGGACGAGGCGCGTCGAACCGACGAGGTCCTCACCGTCACGGTCCACCTGAGGCTCGGTTCAGGTGCTCGCGAACAGGACGTCGACCGCTTCGCTGTTCTGCTGGCGCTGGTGGGCGGTGGCCAGTGGCCGGTGTCGCCGCCGGCGCGCGAACCGGATGCACACCTACGGATCCATCCGCAGGCGCGAGCGGTCTACCGAGGCGGCACCGAGATCGTGCTGACCCGTCGCGAGTACGACCTGTTGTGGTGCCTGGTCGAGCATCCGCGCCAGGTCTTCACCCGGACGCAGCTGCTGGACCGGGTCTGGGGGCAGCCCTACACGAGCCCCCGCAGCGTGGATGTCCACGTCCGGCGGCTGCGCGCCAAGATCGGCGTCGATCTACCGGTGGTGACGACGCTGCGCGGAGTGGGCTACCGCCTGGGCGCGGACTGCTCTGTCGAGATCGTCAACGACCCCGCCGTGGAACTGGCCGATCAGCTGATGCAAGACTGAAAACCGTTACCGTTACCGTTACCGAGTTGAGTGAGGAGTTATCGCTGTGTCCAGACGTTGCGACGTCACCGGCGCGCAGCCGAGCTTCGGCAACGCCGTGTCCCACTCCCACCGGCGCACCCGCCGCCGCTGGAACCCCAACCTGCAGAACCACCGCTTCTGGCTGCCCTCGGAGCGCCGCTGGGTGCGACTGAACCTGACCGCCAAGGCGCTGAAGACCGTGGACCGCAAGGGCATCGAGAAGGTCGTCGCCGAGCTGCGCGCCCGGGGAGTGACGCTCTGATGGCCCGCCAGACCGACGTCCGCCCGATCGTGCGGCTGCGCAGCACCGCCGGCACCGGCTACACCTACGTCACCCGCAAGAACCGCCGCAACGACCCCGACCGCCTGGTCCTGCGCAAATACGACCCCATCGTGCGCCGGCACGTCGAGTTCAAAGAGGCCCGCTGATGGCCAAGAAAAGCCTGGTCAACCGGCAGACGCGCCGCGAGGAACTGGTTGCTCGGCACGCGCAGGCGCGGGCGGAGCTGAAGCGGCTGGTCGCCCATCCGGACACCGACCCGGACGCACGCGCCGAGGCGGTCCGTCGGCTCAGCCGACTCCCGCGCGACTCCAGCCCCGTGCGACTGCGGTCACGCGACCAGATTGACGGGCGCCCGCGCGGGGTGCTGACCCGGTTCGGGCTGTCCCGGGTGCGGTTCCGGGAGCTGGCCCTGCGCGGCGAGATGCCGGGAGTGCGCAAGGCGTCGTGGTGATGTCACCACATGAACCACCGCGCCAGGCGCGCGGTGTGAAAGGGGAGGAATGAATGCGACTCTGAGGGGCCGCGGTTTCGCGGCCCTGGTCGCCGGGGCGGTGGTGGTCGCCGGCGCGGTGCTGGCGCCCGCGGCTGCGTCGGCGGCGGAGAAGGTGGTGCTGTCCAAGGGGCACACCGACGCGGTCGACGTGCACTTCAGCGACGGGAAGCTGTCGTTGAAGGTCAACGACGACACGGTCAGCCCCGCGGTGAAGCGGGACCCGGCGGACGTGACGTTCCAGGTCCTGCCGGAGGCGGCCATGGCCGTTCCGGACGATCCCCGGTTCGCCTTCCTCGGGCCTGCGGGCAGCCAGGTCTGGCTGCTGCCGATGACCCAGGATCCGGATCTGCTCTGGCCGGGCTGGAACACCACGACCCTGAAGACGGGGGTGTTCGAGGGCAACAAGGTGCGGCTGAGTCTGGTCGGTGTGCAGGGGCCGGGCAACGTCACGCTGTTCACGCAGGACTCGTTCGGTGGTCCGATCATCAAGTTCCGCTCCGACGACGGGCTGCCGGACGCGATCGATGTGCAGGTGCCCACCCACGCCCACTCCAACTGGGCGTTCAGCGCGCTCGGCAGCTACACGCTGAAGTTCCAGGCCGACGCGACCCTGGCCAATGGCACGACGGTCAGCACCGGGCCGGTCGACTACTCGTTCGTTGTCGGCGAGCTGTCCGGCGGTGGGCCGGAGGTCAGCCTGTCGGTCAGCGGCATGGCCGACGAGTACCAGCCCAACGACACGGTGACGCTCACCGCGGTGCAGACGCCGCAGACCGAGCTGGACCACTACCACTGGTTCAGCAAGTGCCCCGGCGCGGACGACTGGACGGTCATCGCGGGTGAGGGGGGCGCGAGCTACTCCTTCACCGCGACCCGGGAGCTGAACGCCTGCGAGTACGTGGCCAAGCTCTACGACGACGACCACGGCGTGGCCGCGACCAGCGAGCCGGTGACCCTCTGGGTGGCATTCCCGCCGCAGGAGCCGGGCACCTCGCAGACGATCACCGCGTCGATCGACGAGACGCAGGGTGCTCTGGTGATCAGCGTCAACCCGGACGACCGGGCCGTGGTGCTGCCGCCCGCGCAGCTCACCGCCGGTGGCGACCGGTGGGAGAGCACCGGTGAGCTCCGGCCGGTCACGGTGACCGATACCCGCGCCGGTCAGCCGGGATGGAGCGCCTCCGGGCAGATCCCGGCCGACTTCACCGGTCCGGACGGTGCCACGTTCAGCGCCGGCTACCTGGGCTGGAGCCCCCGGGTGCTGGCACAGGGTTCCCGGCAGGGCGTGATTGCCGGACCGGAGGTAGCACCGTATGTCGTCGGTAGCGGCGGCGGTCTGGGCACCAGCGCGGTGCTGGGATCGGCCTCGGCCGGCGCCGGGCGGGGTACCGCACAGCTCGGCGCGGGCCTGCGGCTGAGCCTGCCCACGGAGACGGCCGCGGGAACCTACACCGCGACCCTCACCCTCACCGCGATCTGATCGCCCGAGCCCGTCCGGTGACCCGGCGCTGAGCCGCGTCACCGGACGGCCGCGCGGTGGGCGGGGCGTTGCCGCGCCCCGCCCACCCCGCTCCATCCCTCACCCAGGAACGGAACCGTCTGCACCATGCGCCTGCTCGCCGCCATCGCCACCGGCATCGCCCTGCTCGGCGCGGCCCCGACGCCGCCCACACCGACGCCTGGCGCTCCGTCGGCTCCGTCGGCCGTCACCTGGGGCGTGGCGCCGTCGACCGCGAAAGGTCCGAACGGCCGGCCGGCGTTCACCTACAAGCTCGACCCCGGCGCCACCCTGACCGACTACGTCGCGGTCACCAACCACTCGCCGCGCCCGCTCACCCTCAACCTCTACGCCAGCGACGCGTTCACCACCGCACAGGGCGGCTTCGACCTGCTGGCCGGCGGCCAGCAACCCACCGATGTCGGCGCCTGGGTCCGACTGACCCAACGCAGCGTGACGATCCCCTCGACGTCTCGCCTGAACGTCCCGTTCACCCTCACGGTGCCGCGCAACGCCACGCCGGGCGACCACGCCGGGGGAATCGTCGCCTCACTCGCCGCCACGTCGGCGGACGCCCAGGGCAACCAGGTCGCCGTCGACCACCGCGTCGGCGCACGGATCTACCTGCGAGTGACCGGTGAGCTGCAGCCCGCGCTGACCGTCGAGAACCTCCGGGTGCGACACACCGGCTCGCTCAACCCCCTGGCCGGTGGCACGCTCACCGCCACCTTCACCGTCCGGAACACCGGCAACGTCCGGCTCACCGGCCGACCTACGCTCGGCGTGGCCGGCCCGTTCGGTCTCGGCCGGCGCTCCGTGGACGCGGCGGCCCTGCCGGAGATCCTGCCCGGCGGTGAACTGACCACCTCCGTACGCATGACGGGCGTCCCGCCGCTGTTCCGGCTGACCGCGAGCGGCGCTGTCACGCCCGCCGCCGTGGGCGACCAGGTCCTCGACCCGCCGCCGGGGGTCGACACGGCGCGGGCCTCGGTCTGGGCGGTGCCCTGGCCGCAGCTGGCCCTGCTGGCCCTGCTCGCCCTCGCAGTCTGGGCGCTGATCGCCGCTCGCCGGCGGCGGGCGCGACAGATCGCGCGGGCGGTGGCCACGGCCCGGGAGCAGGGCCGCATGGAGGCCAGCCGGGACACCGACCGGACCTCCGGCGGCCGGGACGCCGCGGTTCCCGCCGCGATCGGTGCGAGCGCCCCGTCCGGCGGCGACGACCCGACGACGCCGGACCGTTCGACGTCGCGGGTCGATCGGCCCGACCAGGGCCGCGACAACCGACGACCGGACATCGACCACACGGGAAGGGACACGCCGTGAGCCGGTCACGCCCTGCCTGCCGGACCGCGTCGGGCAGCGGCACCGGCCACGCCGTCGCGACGGGGCACGACGGCACACCACCACCTTGCCTGGGAAGCGAGCAATGACGATGAGAAGCATGCGTGCCGGCGCCGCCGGCCTCGCCTTGGCCGTGCTGGCCCTGACCGCAGGGATGACGCCGGCGGCCGCGGAACCGGCCGCGATCACCACTGTCGGCGCGGACCTGGTCTCGGTGGCGCTCGACGGTGACGCGCTGTCGCTGCGCATCCGGGACGCCGCGCAGGTAGCTCGCGACGTGCCCGGGCATGACCCGGCCGAGGTGATACTCGGCCCCGAAGGCGGCCTGGCCGGCCGGGTACCGCCCGGCGAGGCCTTCGCCTTCCTCGGACCGGCGGGCCAGCCGGTGTGGTCACTGTCCGCCGGCGACACCGGGTTCCCAGCCCTGGACACCACCGGCGTACGCCCCGATGCCCTCGCCGACGGCATGGTGGCCCTCACCCTGGGTGCGGTCGAGGGGCCGGGAACGTTCACCGCCTACACCCTGTCCGGTCTCGGCACGGCGAGCCCGCTCTTCGGCAGCGGTGCAAAGGTGACCCGGTCGGTGAAGCTGCCGGCGGCAACGCGCACCGCCGGTGTGGTCTGGGCCTTCGACGCCGCCGGCGACTACCGGCTCACCCTGACCGCATCGGCGGCCCTGCGCTCCGGCAAGACGGTCAGCACCGAGGCGACCTACCGGATCCGTGTACCGGCGATCGTGCCGGCCGGGCAGGTACCGCCACCGGCCGCACCGCAGCAGACGACACGGCCCACCGGGCAGCCGACGGCGCGCACGTTCGCCGCTCCCGCTGAGGCGAAGCCGGCTGCGGCACCGAAGCCCGCCGCCGCGCCACCGCCGGCCGCGAAGGCGGCGACCACGGCGGCCGGTGCCCGGCAGGTGATCGCCGACGGGCACGTCGACATGGGCCCGCAACTCGCGGGAGACGCGTGGACGATCCGGATCAAGGACGACCGCACCAGCCCCGCCGTGTGGCGGGAGACCGCCGACGTGGTCCTGCACGTCAAGGACAACGCGAAGATCACCGTTCCGGCCGGCGCGGACTTCCTCGGCAAGCAGGGCGACACGGTGTGGCTGCTACCGCAGTCCCAGCAGGCCGGCATCGTCTGGCCCGGCTGGAACACCCAGCACCCGTCCGTCGTGTCCGGCATCAAGAGCACCGTCACCTGGACGCTCAAGGGCGTCAACGGGCCCGGCCGGTACGCCCTGTTCCTGACCGGCTCGTTCGGCAAGGCCGACGTGCTGTTCGACTCCGCCAAGGCGTTCCCGCAGCAGCTGGCCGTCCCGCTGAACACCCACGCGCACGGCAACTGGGCGTTCAGCAAGCCCGGCCTGTACCGCCTCACGGTGCAGATGAGCGGCACCACCACCGCCGGCAAAGCGGTCACCGACACCAAAACGCTCACCATCGCCGTCGGCGACAGCACCGACCCCACCGGAGGCTTCGGGCCGGGCAGCGGCTCCGCAGGCGGCGGAGACAACGACGGCAAAGAGCAGGGCAGTGCCGGCCGTCTGCCGCGTACCGGCACCGGCTGGGTGCTGTCGGCCGGCGCGGCCGGCGTGGTCCTCGTCGCCGCCGGGGCCGTGCTGGTGCTGCTCACCCGTCGGCGCCGCGCCGGCCTCGCCGACACCGCAACGGGGAACACGTGAGCCGGCTGGTCGCGCGACGGCTGCGGTGGGCGGTCCTGCCGCTGCTGATCGTGGGGTTGGTCGCCGGCTGCCGGTCAGAGGTGGCGTTGAGTGCGAACGACGAGCGCCTGCAGGTCATCACGACCACCGGAATCCTGCGGGACCTGGTGAGCAACGTCGGCGGTGACCGGGTAGCGGTCAGCTCGTTGGTGCCCGACGGCGCCGACCCGCACAGCTACGAGCCGTCGCTGCGCGACATCCGCGACGTCGTCTACGCCGACGTCGCGTTCAGCAACTACCTGCTGCTGGAGGAGCAGGCCATCATCAAGGCGCTGGACGCGAACCTGCGCGACGGCGTACCGAACATCTCCCTGGCCGAGGGAGCGGTGAAGTACGCCGCGGAGATCATCCCGCTGGTGGAGGACGTGTCGCTGGACACCATCTGGCTGGGCATGCGGGTACGCGGCACCGGCGCGATGCTCGGGGCGAACCGCGCCTCGGACGTGTTGCTCAGCGCCACCTCCGCCGACGGTCCGGGCGGTGTGGTCGCCTACCTGACCGAGTCGTTCGGCAACCCGTCGTTCTACGTCGACTCCACCGACGGGTTCGACCCCGCCAACGGATACCGCGACGACACCGCCACGCTGCCGCCCGACGCGCACACGCACATGAGCTGGGCGTTCACCAAGCCCGGTGTCTACCGGCTGACCATGCGGGCGCAGCTGGCCGTCGATGCGCAGTCGCCGCCGGTGGCGATGGGCGAGCAGGTGTTCACCTTCGCCGTCGGGGTGGATCCGCACTCGGTGCCGGGCATGACGGGCGCGGCGGTCCTGAACTCCGGGCACGCCGACCTCACCGTCGACCTCGACCAGCGGCGGCTCTACCTGTTCGCCGACCCCGAGGGCAGCGGCGAGGCGAACCAGCGGGTCTACGACCCGGCCCGCACCGTCGTCGAGGTACCGAGCAAGGCGCTGCTCGAGGTGCCCGGTGACCGGAAGTTCCGGTTCCTCGGCCGGCCCGGCACCCAGGTGTACCAGCTGCCGCAGGCGGTCCTCGGCAAGCACGTGCACGGCGAGATCGACCCGCACCTGTGGCAGAACGTCCGCAACGCCATCTCCTACACCGAACTCATCCGCGACACCCTCATCGCAGCCGACTCCCAGGGCGCGCCGGCCTACCGGTCGAACGCCTCGGCGTACATCCGAGAACTGGAGCAGCTCGACGCCTACGTCCGGGACACCATCGCCCGGATCCCGCCGTCGCGGCGGCACCTGATCACCACCCATGACGCGTTCGGCTACCTGGGCCAGGCGTACGGCATCCAGATCTCCGGGTTCGTCACCCCGAACCCGGCCACCGAGCCGAGCCTGGCCGACCGCCGCCGGCTGGTCGAGACGATCCGCAACCTGAAGATCCCCGCCGTGTTCCTGGAACCCGGCCTGGCGGCCCGCTCCACGACCCTGACCGAGGTGGCCCGTGAAGAAGGACTGCGGATCTGCTCCATCTACGGCGACACCTTCGACCGGGACGTCACCACCTACGCGCAGATGATGCGGTTCAACGCCGGATCACTGCACGACTGCCTGACCGGAGACAACTGATGGGAGAGCTAGTGACGGCAGGACGGCCGCGAGGCGGCACCCGCACGACGACCGCCATCCTGCGCTGCGCGCTGGCCACGGCGATCCTGCTGGCCACGACGCAGACCCCGGCGCGGGCCGAGCAGCCGACACCGGGCCTCGGCCAGTCGATCGCCGCCGACCAGCCCCTGGCCACTGGCCGGGCGGAACTGTCCGCCGGGCATGTCGACATCGGTCCCCGCTACGTCGACAACCAGTGGAGCCTGCTGATCCACGACGGCACCCAGGCGCAGCCGGTGTGGCGCGACCCCGACGAGACCGTCCTGCGGGTCTCCGACGCCGCGCTGCAGACCGTTCCGGACGACCCGGCGTACGCCTTCCTCGGCGTCGACGCCGGCAAGAAGGTGTACGTGGTGCCGCAGGTCCAGAACCCCGACGTCGTGTGGCTGGGCTGGAACACCCAGGACCCCCGGGTGATGCAGAGCATCAACCGCGGCGTCACCCTGACCCTGCTCGGCGTCCGCGGACCGGGGACCTTCACGACGTTCCTGCAGTCGGGTAACTTCGCCGCGCCGCAGCCGCTGTGGCGGTCGGCCGAGGCGAAGGCGCAGCCGTTCTGGGCCGAGGTCAACACCCACACCCACGCCAACTGGGTCTTCACCGCACCCGGCGTCTACCTGATCGCGGTGCAGGTCTCCGCCGACCTGATCAGCGGCGAGACGGTCACGGCGACCCGCACGCTGCGCTTCGCCGTGGGAGACGCCACCAGCGCCGCCGAGGCGCACGCCGCCACCGCGGACATCCCCGTGCCAGCGGGGCAGTCGCCCGCCGGCGATCGGACCGAGGCCGCCGAGCGAACCGACGGTTCCGACAGGCTGCTGGTGGTGGGGCTGACGGTCGCAGCCGTCCTGCTGGCTGTCGGTCTGGTCCTGCTGCTCCTGCGCGGCCGCGGCGCGAAGCGGCGAGCCGAACGGGAACGCGCCGCCGCACCGTCGGAGGAGAAGCTGTGAGAGCGCTCGACATCGAAGGGCTGGACGTGGATCTCGGCGGCCGGCCGGTCCTGCGGGACATCGACCTGACCCTGGACCGGGGCCAGCTGGTCGGGCTGCTCGGACCCAACGGCGCCGGGAAGACCACCCTGCTGCGCGCCATCCTGGCGTTGACCCGCACCCGCGCCGGCCGGGTGCTGGTGGAGGGCAAGCCGTCGCGTCCCGGCCGGTCCGGTATCGGCTACGTGCCCCAGCGTCACGAGTTCACCTGGGACTTCCCGATCTCCGTCGAGCAAGCCGCAATGAGTGGCCGGACCGGCCGCATGGGGCTGCTCCGCCGCCCCGGCGTCACCGACTGGCGGGCCGTCGGCGACGCCCTGGACCGGGTCCAGCTCACCGAGCTGCGCCGCCGGCCGGTCGGCGAGCTGTCCGGTGGGCAACGCCAACGCGTCCTGGTCGCCCGGGCCCTCGCCCTCGCCCCGCGCATCCTGCTGCTCGACGAGCCGTTCACCGGTCTGGACATGCCCACCCAGGAACTGCTGGGCCAGTTGTTCACCAGCCTGGCCGCCGAGGACCACGCAGTTTTGATGACCACCCACGACCTCGTCGCCGCGGTGGACACCTGCACCCGTCTGGTCCTGCTCAACGGCCGGATCATCGCCGACGGACACCCTGCGGACCTGCAGGACGCCGAGCTGTGGACGAGGACCTTCGGGGTGAGCGAGACCTCCCCGCTGCTGAAACTTGTGAGGGCGACCTGATGTCGATCACCGATTTCCTCGCCGACCTGCTCAATCCCGACCTCGCGTTCCTGCCCAAGGCGCTGGCGATCGCGATCATGTCCAGCATCGTCTGCGGTGTCGTCGGTTGCTACGTCGTCCTGCGCGGCATGGCCTTCATCGGGGACGCCGTCGCCCACGCGGTCTTCCCGGGCATCGCGGTCGCCTTCGTCCTGCAGGGCAGCCTGGTCCTCGGCGGCGCCGTCGCCGGCGTCGCCACCGCACTGCTGATCGCGATCTTCGCGCAGAACCGGCGCGTCAAGGAAGACTCCATCATCGGCGTCTTCCTGGTCGGCGCGTTCGCCCTCGGCATCGTGATCATCTCCCAGGCCCCCGGATACGCCGGGTCGCTACAGCAGTTCCTGTTCGGCTCGATCACCGGCATCCCCGACCGGGACCTGTACGTCGTCGGCGGCGCCGGCCTGGTCATCCTCGGCCTGGTGCTCGCCCTGCACAAGGAATTCGTCGCCGTCTGTCTCGACCGGGAGATGTCCCGGGCGATGGGGTTGCCGGTCTTCTGGCTCGACATCGTGCTCTACGTCCTGGTCACCCTCGCCGTGGTGATCTCCCTGCAGACCATCGGCACCATCCTCGTCCTGGCCCTGCTGATCACCCCCGCCGCGGCGGCCCGCCTGCTCACCGACCGGCTCGGCGTGATGATGCTGCTCGCCCCCATGATCGGCGGCACGTCGGCGACCGTCGGGCTGTACCTATCCTGGAGCTACGACACACCCGTCGGCGGCACCATCGTCCTGGTCGCCACCACCGTCTTCCTCACCGCCTGGCTGCTCGCCCCACGCCACGGCCTGCTGACCAAACGATGGCGACGTGCAAGTGGGCAGGAACCCCACGACCTCACCCGGCCCCCGCCGCTGCCTGACCTCGCACACCCGCAGGACCCGTCACCGGCCGTGCGATAAGAGCCGGGCGAGCCGGGCGCGGGTGGGTGACCCGGTCGCCGGAGCCGGCATCGCTTCCCGCGAAGCGGACCTCCCCGCTGGTGGCGGTGGGGTGCGCCCGGCGCTCCTCACGGAACAGAGCGCTGGTGACCTCCAGTGTCCTGCCCGGCACCAGCGTCCGGTGGCCCAGCGGCCGTGGAGTAGATGAACCCGGTTATCATTTTTGAGATCCGTCGAGGAGCGTGGTGCCTCCGGTGGGCGGATCGGGGGAGGCGTGGCGGTCTCGGTGACGAGGCCGCCACGTCGGTGCCGGTGCCGACCCAGCTAAACCGGGTGCCTGCTGCGAATGCCATCGCCAGGACGCGTGCTTCCCATTCCGTTGTTTCGCCCCGCCGCGCCTACAGATATGCCGCCTCGTCACCTCGAACCAGGTGCGAGCCGCGTAGCGCCGGACAGCCCGCATGCCGCGACGGCGGCGCCGGACAAAGAGGCTGAGACGGTCCGGCCGGTGTTCCGACGGCGCTGGCGAGTACCTGCGCCTCGATACGTACCGATCACGTATCGGAAGGCAACGCAGGCCGACCGCGGCGGGCGGGCCGACCATGGCCGCGGTCGCCGCCGCAGCCGCACCGTGACGCCTCGCCGGAAGCGCACCGCCGGTGCGGCCGTGGCCGCCTCCACCGATCAGCCCTTCCCCCCTTTATCGCTAACGACTATCGTTTCCAATAACTGTGGTCCACAGGGGATCGCGGGAGAGGAGTTCTTCGTGCGCAAGCCCATCCGCCTGCTGCTCGCCACCGGGGCGGTGACCGCGGCGCTGCTCGCGGCAGCGCCACCGGCGCAGGCCACCGTCGTGACGTTCAGCTCCGGGCACCTCGATCTGGTCGACATCGCCTACGAGGCCGGTGAGCTGGAATTCGGCGTCCACGACGAGGACAACGACGTCGAGTACGCCACCGACCAAGTGAAGGTCGTCGTCAAGCGGCAGGCCAAGGTCACCGTTCCCAACGATCCCGCCTTCGGCTTCCTCGGCACCCCCGGGGTGTCGAAGGTGTGGATCCTGCCCGAGATCCAGAACACTGACCTGATCTGGCCCGGCATCGCCGCCGAGGAGATCGAGCCGGGTACCTTCACCGCCGACGCGCTCACCCTCAGCGTGCAGTCGGTCAGCGGGCCCGGGCAGCTCGCCATCTACACCGAGAACGCCGTCGGGCAGCCCACCGTCCTTGCCGACAGCGGCGACGGCCTGCCCGACACCATCGCCCTGACCGCCGGCGACCACCTGCACGCCAACTGGGCCTTCGACCGCGCCGGCACCTACTGCATCACGTTCCGGGCCACCGGCACCCTCGCCGCCACCGGGCAGCAGGTCACCAGCGAGCCGGTCACCCTTCACGTCGTGGTCAGGGCGTGATCGCCATGCGTACCCGCAGCCGTATCCTCGCCGGCCTCGCCCTGACCGCCGCGCTGCTCGCCGGCGCCGCCGCCCCTGCCGCCGCGGTGCCGCTCGTGCTGTCCAGCGGCCACGTCGATGTCATCGACGTCGACTACGCCGGCGGCGCGCTGAGCGTCAACCTGCTCGACGACACCGTCAGCCCGTCGGTGGAACGCAACCCCGCCGATGTCGTCCTGCGCGTGCCCAACACCGCCAAGCTCACCGTGCCTGGCGGCAGCGCCTGGTCGTTCCTCGGCACCGGCGGGCAGGCGTGGGTGCTGCCGCAGGCCAGCACCACCGGGCTGCTCTGGGGCGGCTGGAACACCACCGAGGTGCCCAGCGGCGTGTTCCAGAACAACCGGGTCACCTTCAAACTCACCAACGTCACCGGACCGGCCGGCTTCAGCGTCTACACCGTCTCCGGCGGCACCCCGACGGTGCTGTTCGACAGCGGCAACGGCCTGCCCGACAGCCTCAACGTCAACCGCAACACCCACGCCCACGTCAACTGGGGCTTCGACGCCGCCGGCACCTACAGCGTCACCTTCGAAGTCACCGGCGTGCTCGCCTCCAACGGCAGCACCATCAGCTCCGGCGCCAGGACCTGGACCTTCGACGTCCTCCCCTGACCACCGCCACCCCGTAGTGGTCCAACACCGCCGTCCGCCGAGGTAGGGGGTACCTGCAACCGGCGGACTCGGCCGGCGCGAGCCCACCGCCCACCCGGGCCTCGCGCCGGCCGGCCCCCACCTCTGCCGGCATGCACGACCAGCAAGAACCCGGTGGCCCACGTCGCCGAGACCGACGGGGGTCATTGACGCGACAGACGGTGCGTGGTGTGCTCATGACGCCCCGCTAACGACAACAGTGATCGTTATCGTGTGAGGAGGAGCATGTCTCTCGCCGTGCCACCGAGCCTGCTGCAAGCCGCCGAGACGGGTCCAGTCGACGACGAGGCGTTCGTGGCTTGTGTCCGCGACTCACTGCCGTACGCCTGGCAGGTCGTCAGCCGGGTGGCGGCCGAGCTGGAGTCGTCCGACGCCGACTTCGCCGACAACGTCGTCCCACCGCCCAGTTAGACCGAACGGGGCGAGCTCCTGCGCGCCCTGGCCAGCGACGCCATCCGGTCCAGCCTCGAGCGCCACTTCAATGTGAAACTGGCCTTCCAGAACTGCCACCGCGTCGCGGCATTCCGATCTGGCTCCTCGCGCGTCGCTCGGTGTCGACGGCCCCATCGGCACTTTCGCCTGGTACGGCTGCGACAACGACTGGCTGTGCATTTTCGAGCACGCAAACTTCGCCGGCCGCAAGCTCCAGTTCAGCGACGAGTACTGGCACGACCTGGACGAGTGGGGGTTCAAGGACAAGACCTCCTCGTGGGTCAACAACCAGGACGGCGGCTGGACCGGTTGCTCGGGCAGCGACAGCGGCACCCTCGGCGATGGGGCCGGCGACAACCGCAACATGGGTGCCTGCTCCGCCTCGGGAAATTTGGGCAGCTACAACGACAGGGCCGAGGACATCTACGGCTGACGCCCTGAGCTGAACGGCAGCGACCGTCGGGTGGGTGGCGTCGAGGACGCCACCCACCCGAGCGCTGTCAACGCGGCATCGCGGCATACTCGGCGACTAGATAGGACCGGTAACTGATCACGGCAGGAACCGTCACGTTCAGCTTCCCCGCCGTCGTGGTCAACATCTCCTCATACCCCAGCAGCGCGCCTGTACCGGAATCGACAATCACTGTGTACTGGGCAGGCAGGCCATGAACGTCTGACACGATCGAGAACGCCTCCCCAGGACGCCCAGCCCGGTCCGTGACACTCCCGCTCACCGTGACGCCCGGAAGGTCGGCGAGTAGCTGGAGCACCGCAGCCCGCTGCGCCGGGTTCAACAACCGCACACCGGCAAGCTCGGCGACGTCCTCCAGATACTGCACCGGCGCTTCATGCGCCGAGGCGCCGGCCGTCAGCCACTGCCGCAGTACCCCGGCGTCCGTTGGCACCGGGCCTTGGAAGCGGCTGTAGAAGCCGCCGGTGGCGGAGTCGCGCACCTCCTCGGAGGAGCCGATGCGGCCACCTTGCCGCTGCCACTCTCGTCGGTCGGCGTCTGTCCGGAACGTCGGCGGCAGGTCCTTCTTGACCATCCGCCCGGCGTCTTCGTCGGTTCGCCAGGACCGCCACTGCTGCGGCACCACAGCGGACGTCGTCCGGCCGCCGGAGATCGACGAGTTCAGGAACCAGTTCGCCGATTCCAGGTACTCCACCGTCCCCGCCGGGCGCTGCGGCACCGGCTGCGCCGCCGCGAGCGCAGCCAGCCTCTGCAACCTGGCGCTGGCCGGCTCCGCGGTTGCGGGCGGACCGTAGTTGAGGATCGCGGGTGTCGCCGCGAACGCGGGCTGCGGCTGCCGAAACGTCTCCAGCGCCACCGCGCCAGCAGCCGCTGCCAGGACCGCCGCGCCGGCTGCCGCCACCACGAGACGGCGCCGCGGAAGACGTGGCCTGACGCTGCCCACAGCGCGGTCAGAGGCAAGGATGCGCTCCAGGTCCCGCACGCGCCGATTCTCGTCGGCCGAATGGACGTCTCGTGCCGGATCCAGGCCGCCCAGCAACTGGCGGACCTCATTGACGGCATTCATCTCATGCACCCCAATTCGACATCGACGGCGTCGCCCGCGTTGCCCGCTGCGCCCCGTCACCCACCACGCCCAGTTGCATGCGAAGCCGGCGGCGAGCCCGCATCAGCCGCATCGCACACGTCGCTCGGGACTGGCCGAGAGCGACTGCAGCCTCAGCGACACTCAGCCGCTCCCAAGCCACCAGCCGCAAGACCTCTTGATCCGCGGCGGACAGCCGGCCGAACGCCACCGCGACGTCACGTTGGCTGACCACCTCGTCCGCATGATCCACACTTATCGACCGGTCCGGCTCCGCCGCAACACGCAGCGCCAGTTCCTGCCACCGCCGCTGGCCCCTGGCCTCGTTCGACAGCACCAGACGAGCCACCCCGTACAACCACGGCAACGCCGACCCCGCCGGAACATCACTCAGACGTCGCCACGCCACCAGAAAGACCTCGGCAACAACATCACCGACGTCCGACCTGCCGACCCGCCGAGCGACGTACCGCCACACATCCCCGTGATGACGCTCGTACAACTCGGTGAACTGCTTCTCCGCGACGTCCATGGCACCTCCTACCGTGTTTATGTCCGGCACCGGCCACAGCGTCACACTCAGCGACGAACGAATCACCCGATAGCGCCGCCTCGCCAGTCATCCGTGCTTGTGGCAGAGCCCGATCCATGCACGTTGGGGCTGCCGCCGGTGCGGTCGCACGACCTGCGGCACCCGGCCGAGGGGGTGACGCCGGCGGCGGGGTCGACCTGAACATGATCCAGCGCGACCTCGGCCACGCTAGCCCGGTCACCAATGCCGAGACGTACATCTACGTGTTCAGGAAGATGGACAAGGAGGCGGTGCGAGCGAGCGCCGCGTTGCTGCTGTCGCACGCGAAGACCCATATGTCGCTGGAGGGTGCCTCTCAGGCGTGAGTCAAGCGACCAGCGTCTCCACTGGAGAAGACGATCACTGGCTTCCTGGGCGCTCTTGCCCTGGCCCTTAGCCCTGTTCGAGGAACCGGCCGCCAACATCGTGACCTTCTTGCGCTTGGCCCTCACGCCCCGAACCGTCAGAGTGACTGCGGACGCGACTGAGGCGCCGCTTCGAGGTCCGTCTCCCGGATTCCCCGGTAGGTCGTGACGGCTTCCACCGCGGCCGGCATCCACGCGCTGAGGGTGCCTGCTCGTCCGCGGTCGGGTCCTGCGGTGGTGTCCTGTTGTGCTCGATTTGGCGGCGGATTTCGTCGCCGGGTGTGGCGGCGTTGAGGACGAGGCGCGCGGTGGCCTCGGCGGCTTCGCGTTGCGTCTCGGGTAGGACGCTGGTGTAGGTGTCGGCGGTCAGGTGGATGGTGGCGTGCCCGAGCTGGTCCTGAAGCGTCTTGAGGTTGGCGCCGGCGGCGTGGGCGAGGGTCGCGGCTCCGTGCCGCAGGTCGTGCAGCCGGATCGGCGGCAGCCCGGCCCGGCCGACAAGCAGCCGCAAGCGTTGGGTGAGGTAGCCGGGATGAATCGGTAGCCCGTCGGGACCTGTGAACACGTAGCCACTGTCGTGGCCCACCTTCCCGGCGTCGATTCGCGCGGCGCGTCGCTGGCGTTGGCGCTCTCGGTGCTGGCGCAGCACCCGCACGGTGTGCTGGTCCAGCGCTACGCTGCGGCGGCTGGCCTGTGACTTGGGTGGCCCTTCGTGGACGTCGTAGCCGGCGGTCGTGCGCTGCCGTACCACCGATAGTTGGCCGGTGTGCAGGTCAACCTCGGTCCAGCGCAGCCCGGCGGCCTCACCCCGGCGCAGCCCGCGCAGGGCGACCAGCCACCAGAAAGCGAACAGGCTGTCGTCGCGTACGTACTCGAGGAAGCAGGCCAGCTGCGTCGGCGTCCATACCGCGATGGGGGGCCGCTCGCCGCTGGCCTGCCACTCGGCGACGCGAGCCTCGGTCCACACCTGCGCCTGCGGGCGGGATCGAACGGGCAGCTCCACTCGACGGGCCGGGTTGTCCCGGATCAACCCCTCGCGGACCGCGCCGGTCAGCGCCGCCCGCAGCGTGGTGTGCACGTGCTGCAGAGTGCAGGCGGACTGGAGCTGTCCGGCACGGTTGCGGGTGGCCGCGATCGCCGTGAACGCGGCGGTGAGCTGCCGCGAGGTCAGATCCCCGACGATCAGCTGGCCGATGTGCGGGATGAGGAACTGCTCGATGTCGCGGGTGTAGTGCATCCGTGTGGTCGGCCGGATCCGGGTCCTGGTCGACAACCAGTACCGCAACCAGCGGGTGACCGTCCAGGACCGGCCGGCCTGCTCCTCCCGGGAAAGCGCCAACAACTCGTCGCGCGCCCGCCGGGCCGCCGCCTGCGACGGGTAACCGCCCCGGCGTATCCGTTCCGCCTGGCCGAGCAGGTTACGTGTCGAGCAGTGGAAGTACCAACTGCCGTGCTCACGCTCCGGCAACCGCGGGCAGGAACTACCCCGGCGGCGACCCGTCGCCGTGTCGACGCACCCGCACCGCTTCCCGATGCTGCCCTGACTGTTCATGGTCTCTCCCTTGACCTGGTGTGGGCTCATCGTCGCGACACCGTCGATGACGAGGGGCGCTTTCGATCTCAATGTTCGGCATCCGCCGAGTAGAAATGAAATGGGCTGAAAGGTGCCTACAGCAGATTGGTGGTCCGGGACCCTCGAACGGTCCGATAACCGACCGGCCCGTTGCAAGGCCGTGCACAGGCTGTCCGTCGTTGGGCGAAGAACGTGCGTGACCATTCCGAGATGGTTGACTTGTTGAAACCGATCGTGAGTTCGCATATGACGACACGCCTCGACGGATGCCCGCCGTGGTGCGTCGAGGTCCACGCCAGGCAGGCGGTGAGTGGTGCGGGCGGGCGGACCCGGCGGCACTCCCGCACGGTGATGGAGACCCCCGACGGCGAGGCCAGCAGAACAGCCTTGGAGATCCGCGCACTGGAGCACCTTGACCGGCCGGAGGAGAGCGCAGCGGCGGAGGTGTCCGTGTCCGCCCTGGAGCCGCTCAACCTGGCCGACGCCGGCTACCTCGCTACATCCATCCGCAAGGCGGTCACGTTGGCCCGCCAGACGCACCGACCGTACTGGCTGAAACGGGCGTGTCCGTCCTGGTGCAACGCGACCCACCTCGACGGTGACGACCTCGAGGATCGACTCCACTGGCCAGACGACTCGCCGCCGGTGCTCCTGTCGCTGCACGACGCGGTGAGCACGGCCGGCGAATCGGGCCGCGGTCAGGCGTACCGGCCGCAGCAGCTGGAGATCGACTTGGAGCAGCACGCCGACGCGGTCGAGCCGGTGGTGAAGTTCGTGATCGAGGGCGCGACGGCGGCGTTGCGTCTCACCCTCGACGAGGCCGAGCAGGTACGGACGGCCGTTGACCGAGTGGTGACCATGGCCCACGACGCAGACAGCCAACCGACCGAGGCCACTCAAGCCCCGGCGCCGGACCGGCCCAGCCTCGACTCGGCCCTGGTCGACCGAGTGATTGACGACGAAGGCCTGACGGCTGGGCAGAAGATCAGCGTGCTTCGCGGCGCGCTCGCCGAGCACTTCACCGAGCAGGGCCTGAGCGTCGCTGAGCAAGCCGCGCGGTTGAACTGCACCGAGGAGCAGACAATGGACGCGGGGGTGGACTTTGCGATGTGGTCGCACGCCGGCTACCTGCTCCCACCAGCGAGGCCGGCCGAGCCGCAGTGCCCGGCGTGGTGCGCCGGGAACTGCCGCTGTGAAGACGGCGTCCGCCTGCACGACCGGCACGTGGGCGCCGTGTACGGGCAGCACCGCGATGACGCCAACGAACCTAAGGTGGCCACGGTCGACCTTGAGGCTTTCAACTCGCCTGACGGGTACGGCGACGAGCCGCCATCGGTCACGCTGGCCATCGACAACCCGCAACAGAGCACCGCCGACATGACCAAGCTCGACGGACTGGGCCACGGCACGGTCCGGGGCCTGGCGGCGTCGTTGCTGTCGGGCTGCTGGGACCGCACCACGATCCGGCTCACCCCTCAGAAAGCGGCGGAACTCGGCGCATCGCTGATCGCCGCATCCCGCGCCGCCTACAACAACACGGCGGCAGTCAAGGCCTGACACAGCGAGGATGTAGAACGGGCCCGGACCCTCGCACAACGAGGTCCGGGTCGCTCGTTCGGCGGCGGCTCAATCCGTGCCGATGATCCGCCGCCGCGCCCAGCACAGGTGCCTCAGACTCCTGCGGCCGGCTGTATGAACAAGGGGCGGTTGAGCTGCGGGCCCTCCGGGTGGTCGTGTCGCGTCCATCCCAGCGACGCCCAAAAGTCGTCGGCTTCCTCGCTGAAGGCGAGCAGTCGTCGTTTGGGGTACCTGGACGCCAACGCCCGGATGATCTTGGTCCCGATGCCGCGGCGTCGGTGCGACTCCGCCACCTCGATCAGTTCGATCTCGAGTGCGGTGTTGCCGAGTGCAGGGGTTCCGAGGTAATGATCGATCACGACGCCGGGGTCGAGCTCGATCCGTGCTACCTCGACTTCGCCCTGGTGGACCTCCAGCAAGGTGTATGACTTGACGCCGTCGATCGACCGGTAGTCCCACCAGCTCGGGCTGAAGTCGTTGTTCTCCGCGAACGGAAACCAGATCACCTGGTCACCCGGTCCGGGCCGCTTCTCGATGAAGTCGAACGTCACTCGAGGCATCCTATTTCGGTGCGCGGATCGAGCCGGGAGCGGCGGCATCGCCACGGCGGGCGCCCGGCCAGCGCACCCCCACCGTCGGCGAGATCGCCATTACCCTGATCAGCCGTCGCCGCGCCCGAGGTGCCCGTTTGGGGAGCACCATGGGCAGTCCTTGTCACGACGTGGCATCTGGCCTGTGCGTTCGCGCCGTCTGGGCAGGTGGATCGCGGAGGTGGTGTCGTCGGGATCGTGGTGCATGCCGGTGACGGCGAGCATGAAGTGGTTGATGGCCTCGGTGGCGACGAGGCCGTTGAGGGCGATGACGCTGGGCGCTGGAACGCCTGCGACGTAGCGGGCGGCAGCCCGTTCCCGTTCGGGTTGCATGTCGATCGCGAGTTCGGTCGGGTCGATGAGGCCGTTGCACCACATGCAGCCGCTTCCAGGAACGACGAACCGGGCGACAGCGTGGATCTCGCCGACGACGCCGTCGTCGCCCACGGGGATCTTGACGCCGATCTGCGTCGTGGGGATCAGGTACTGGTTGGCGGCGGCGTTGACCCAGTACCGGGCGGAGTGGCTGTCCGCGGCGAGAAAGATCCAGTCGCAGGAGTTCAACGACTGTCGCGCCTTGCTGGTCTCGACCCGTTCCGCCATCACCGTCAGGTCGATATCCGGGTTCGCCCGGTGGGCGTTCCGGACCGCGGGGAGGGTTTTCGGCTTGCCGATGTCGCTGCGCTCGGCGGCCAACAGCCGGGGCAGGTTGGTCTCGTCGACGACGTCGTCGTCGATGAGGAGAAGACTGCCGACACCGAGGCGGGCGAGGAATTCAACGAGGATGCTGCCGACTCCGCCGAGGCCGACGACGGCGACTTGCAGGCGGCCGAGGGATTCCTGGCCGAGCTGGCCGAAGAGCCTTGCCTGCCGGTCGTGCAGGAGTTCGGCCGTGCCGGCGCGGGCGGGGCGAGGCCGCAGGCGGATGAGGTTGCCGCTGGGGATGACGACCTCTGTGAGGTCGACGCGGGACCCGTCGGGCAACCACAGGTCACCGGCGGCGGCCTGGGCAGTGAGGACCAGTCCGCCCACGACCTGCCCGGTGATTTGCCGCAGCGCCGGGTAACCCCGATCGTGGCTGGCCAGGTCGATCCGGGAGAAGCCGACCGTGGCACCGCCGAAGTGGTTGTGAACGGCGAGGTAGGCGAGCCCCTCCTCCCGTGCCCGGACTGCGGCGTCGCGCACGAAGGACGGCGCGAGGGCCCGGTACCCGGTCTCACCGGGCACATAGTCGACCCCGTCCATGGCGAGGATCAGCTCGCGGGCGAGCAGTCGGGGTCC
This sequence comes from Micromonospora endolithica, assembly GCF_003626595.1. Classification (GTDB taxonomy): domain Bacteria; phylum Actinomycetota; class Actinomycetes; order Mycobacteriales; family Micromonosporaceae; genus Micromonospora; species Micromonospora endolithica. Next base: position 39,329 of record NZ_RBAK01000020.1, read on the forward strand.
TCGCGGGCCATCGCCGCGGCCCGCGAGAATGACCGCGCCGTGTTCGTCCCTGTCGCCCCGGAATAGGTGATCGGACAGGGCGGTCCACAGCCGAGCCGGCACGGTGAGGCTCCAACCGTCCGCCGGCGGGTTCACTACTGGATACTGAGCCACGTGATCACCTTCTCGGCCTTGAGGGCGGCGTTGTCGATCCCGACCCGCCACCCGTTCGAACGGCGGGACAACTGCAGCGCGGGCCGGTTCTGCCAGTCGACCTGTTGGATTGCCTGTCCGTGGGGCTGCCCGTCTGTGCGGGTCAGCCTGCCGGTGTAGTGCGGGTAGACGTCCGCGTTCGGGTAGGCGGCGCTGACGTGGAAGCCCAGCCACGTGGTCGACGGGATGTAGCCCGGGCCGATCTCGATGTCGTTGACGATCACGAAGGCGCCGCCGGCGCCGTCCGGGGTGACCTCGACCGGCTTGCCGGCGAAGTGTTCCCGGACGGCGTCGACCGCGGTGGTGACCGCCGGGGTCAGCTCGGTCACGAGTTGTCGTCCGGCGCGACCGCGAGGAACTCCTGGCGGGGGTGCACCGTGACGGTGTCGTCGTCGCCGATGACCTCGTAGCGGTTGCCCCGCTTCACGGAGAGCTGGAAGTTGGGCTGGATGTGGACGCCCTGGGCGATGGCGGCCTGCTTGATGTCCAGGCCGGTGAGCCGCCGCTCGGGCAACTCGACCTGCTGGTTGTTGACCGAGACCGTGATGGTCCGGGGCGGGCGGTGGCTCTCGTTCACGCTCTCGGTCGCGCTCGTCGTCACATTGATCTCCTCGGATTCTTGCTGCGCTCGGAGTGCAGCGGGTACGGTAGGTGTCCTACGAGTAGGACACCGTTCGACTTCTCGAACGAGATCGACGCTACCATGCGAGTGTTCGACGTGTCGAACGGTGGTAGAAAGGTGGTTCGCGCAACCCTGCGAGGAGAAGCCCTGTCCATGGCTCAGACCAGGATCAACGTGCCCGCGCTGTACGCCGCCCTCGATGCAGCCAGGAAAAGCAAGAGCCTCTCCTGGCGACAACTCGCCGCAGAGGTGGGATGCAGTCCCTCAACGATGACCCGCCTGGCCAACGGCTACCGGCCGGACGCCGACGCCTTCATGACCCTCACCCAGTGGCTGAAGATGCCAGCGGAAACCTTCTGGATCTCCGAGACAGAAGAAAGCCAAGACGAGGAGCCCGAACTCCTCGCCGAGGTCGGCGTTCTCCTGCGGGCTCGCAAAGACCTCGGCGAGGAGGAGAGGCAACACCTACAGAACGTGCTCGAGGCGGCCATGAAGCTGCACGCCACCCAACGCGCGGCTCGGAACCGGTGACCCGTGGCCAAGAGGCTCTCCAAGGCCGAGATCCAGCGCCGGGCGATCGACATCCGCAAGAACGACCTCGATCTCACCGAATTCGTCCAGCTGTGCCCCTACGAACTCGCCCGCGAGCACGGGATCGCAGTGCACCCGCTCGACGGCCTGACAGAGTTCGGGTGCCCTGAAGGCTCCGTCACCTTCTACGCCTCCGAGCGTCCGGATGTCTGGTCTGCGGCGCTGGTGCCAGCAGGAACGGGCCAGTTCATCGTGGAGAACACCTCACACCTGCCGCGCCGCCGCAGATTCAACGTCGCCCACGAGATGGCCCACGTACTCCTTGAACACGAATTCGACCGGGTCATGTTCAGCGCCGAGGGGCGCCACGGTTGCGCCAACCCCAGCAGCAAGGACCAGGAGTGGGAAGCCGAAGAACTTGGCGTCGAGCTGCTTCTGCCGCTGGCTGCCGCATACAAAGCTGCCAAGGAGCGCAGGACCGACGAAGAAGTGGCGGACCTCTTCGACGTCAGCCTTCCGGTCGCGCGCTGGCGCATGAACGGAACGGGCGCACGGATCGTCGCACAACGCGCAGCCGCCAAGTGGGCCAAGCTCAGGTCGGGTCAGTAGCCAGCCAGCTCCCCTGCCCGTCGCCACGGGGTCGTGGCGAGACGGGGGTAACTCCCCATGGCGGTGGTCAGCGTGCCGGCAGAGGTGGTGCGAGCGGTGATGCCGTTTGCTCGAACGGTGGCGGCGGGCGCGACGGTTGGGTCCGCAGCGATCGTGGCTGCTCGGTGGCTGCTCGGCCGACGGGGAACTGACGCGGATTTAGCGCTACGCAACCGGACCCACCAGGAAACGCGACACCCGTTCTTCTATCGACAACTGCGGATTGGCTGCCTGTTCAGGGCGCGGACCTGGGAGGACGCAGTTGGACTTGAACGGACCGGAACGCTTGCGGCCGGACGGATTTTAGGTAGAGTGCTATTTGTAGGAGTGTGTGCTCAGGACTTCGGACTACGGATCAGAAGGTTAGGGGTTCGAGTCCCTTCGGGCGCACAGAGTTGACCAGGGAAAATGCCCCTCCGTTCATCGACGGAGGGGCATTTTCTTGCGCGCCCATGGGCGCGCGCCGGCCGCCGACACTGCTTTCCCGTGACGGAGAGTGGCCCATGGCACCGTTCCTGCGGCGCGGGAGTGGTCGGGTCGTGACGGCGGCCCTGTCGACGAGTCAGATGCTCGGGTGGTCGCTGCCCGCGAGCCGGGCACAGGTCGAACCCATGTTCTGCTGGGCGCTGTTGTGCTGGCATGGGGAGTCTTCGCCCCAACACCCGATCCCGCCCGGCGGGGAGGCGGGATTAACCTAGGTCGACTTGGCAGTACGACGGGGTGGGACCGAGGCTACGTGATTACCGGTGAGCTGAAGAGCAAGATCGACCGCATCTGGGATGCCTTCTGGTCGGGTGGGATCTCGAACCCGTTGGAGGTAATCGAGCAGATCACCTACCTGCTTTTCATCAAGCGGCTCGATGACCTGCACACGCTGGAGGAGAACAAGGCGAACCGGCTGGGCAAGCCGATGGAGCGCCGGGTCTTCCCGGAGGGCTGCGACGACCAGTGGCGTAAGTACGACGACCTGCGTTGGTCGCACTTCAAGAGCGCTGCGCCGGCCGAGATGTTCGAGATCGTCGGCGAGCGGGTCTTCCCGTTCCTGCGGACGCTCGGCGGCGACGGGTCGACGTACTCGCACCACATGAAGGACGCCCGGTTCACCATCCCCAACCCGGCGCTGCTCGCCCGCGTGGTCGACATGCTCGGCCAAATCCCGATGGAGGACCGGGACACGAAGGGCGACCTCTACGAGTACATGCTCGGCAAGATCGCCACCGCTGGCCACAACGGACAGTTCCGTACCCCGCGGCACATCATCCAGCTCATGGTCGAGATGACCGCCCCAACGCCGTTGGACGAGATTTGCGACCCGGCCTGCGGGACCGCAGGCTTCCTGGTGGAGGCGGGAGAGTACGTCCGCCGCACCCATCCCGGCGCGATCTTCGATGCGATGCAGCGGAAGCACTTCCACGAGAGCATGTTCCACGGCTTCGACTTCGACCGCACGATGCTGAGGATTGGCAGCATGAACATGCTGCTGCACGGTGTGGAGAACCCGGACATTCGCTACCGAGACTCCCTGGCCGAGAACGTCAGCAACGAGTCGGAGAAGTACTCACTGATTCTGGCCAACCCGCCCTTCGCCGGCAGCCTCGACTACGAGAGCACGTCGAAGGACCTCCAGCGGGTCGTCAAGACGAAGAAGACCGAGCTGCTCTTCCTCGCCCTCTTTCTGCGGTTGCTCAAGCCAGGTGGTCGTGCGGCGGTCATCGTGCCGGACGGCGTGCTCTTCGGCTCAAGCAAGGCCCACAAGGAGCTGCGCCGGATGCTGGTCGAGGACCAGAAGCTCGACGGCGTGGTCAAGCTGCCGAGTGGCGCCTTCCGGCCCTACGCCGGAGTCTCCACCGCAATCCTGCTCTTCACCAAGACCAACAGCGGCGGCACCGACAACGTCTGGTTCTACGAGGCGACCGCCGACGGCTGGAGCCTCGACGACAAGCGCGCCCCGTTGCTGCCGGCCGAGAAGCTTGGGCCGGTGCCGGACGTGGCGTTGGCCGAGGGCGAGCACGCGAAGAACAATCTTCCGGACGCGTTGGTGCGGTGGTTCCGGCGTGACGGCGACGAGTTGCAGCGGGCGCGGACCGAGCAGAGCTTCTGCGTGCCCAAGGCCGACATCATCGAGCAGGGCTACGACCTCAGCCTCAACCGTTACAAGGAGGTTGTCCACGAGGAGGCCGAGCATCGTTCGCCGCTCGCCATTCTCGCCGACCTGGAACGCTTGGAGACTGAGATCCAGAAGGGCATGTCCGACCTGAAGGCGCTTCTCGCATGAGCGCGTGGCAAAAGGCGAGGCTGAGCGACTGCTGCGAGATCGTTTCCGGCGCCACGCCCAAAACTGGTGTCGAGGGATACTGGGACGGCGAGATTCCTTGGGCAACGCCGAAGGACCTAAGCGTCCTTCGCGGCGCCTATCTTCATGACACGCCCCGGAAGATCACAGCAGCTGGCTTGAAAAGCTGTGCGGCATCGGTACTTCCGGCTGGCTCGGTTCTACTCAGCTCCAGGGCGCCAATCGGACACGTTGCCATCAACACCATTCCGATGGCCACGAATCAGGGCTTCAAGAGCCTCGTCCCTGACGCCCGGGCAGTCGAGGCGAAGTATCTGTACTGGTGGCTGAAGGCACACAGGTCCTATCTGGAGAGCCTTGGCAACGGTGCCACCTTCAAGGAGATTTCCAAAGCCATCGTCTCGCAGGTAGAGATACCTCTGCCTCCGCTTGAGGAGCAGCGGAGGGTGGCGGACGTGCTGGATAGGGCGGACGAGCTGCGTGCCAAGCGCCGTCAAGCCCTTGCCCACCTCGATGACCTCACTCGGTCCACTTTCCTCGACATGTTCGGCTCCGGGTACCTCTCGAAGTGGCCGACTGCAGAGCTGCAGAAGGTCGTCAAGTCGGGCACCATCGTCACGTATGGGATCGTGCAAGCGGGCGAGGAGTTCGCCGGTGGTGTGCCATACATCCGGACCGGTGACATCATCGACGGAGAAATTGCGGTAGCAGGACTGCGTCACACCGATCCGGAGATTGCTAACCGCTTCGCGCGATCTTCCGTCAGCCCTGGCGACATCGTCATGAGTATCCGGGCGACTGTCGGCACAACTGCTCTGGTCCCGGCAGGGCTCGACGGGGCCAACCTGACGCAAGGAACAGCTCGCATCTCCCCGGGTGGAAGCACCAACGGGACCTATCTCCTGCACTACCTCCGCTCATCGGCCGCCCAGCATTGGATTAGCCGACAGATCAAGGGTGCGACTTTCCGGGAAATCACCCTTGCTCGACTGCGTGAGCTTCCCGTAGCTCTACCTCCGATGCCCCTGCAAGAAGAGTTTGCCCAACGAGTGAAGGCCCTCGACGAGTTGCGCACACTACAACGCACACACCTGGCGGAACTCGATGGGCTGTTCGCGTCGTTGCAGGATCGGGCCTTTCGGGGGTTGCTCTGATGTGAGACGATCGAGGGCTGTCGACTGTGGGGAGTTGGCGTTCGATGAGCAACTTCGCGTTCCTGCGGGCCGAGTGGCCCGAGCTGCTTGACGAGGCCCTGCGGGCCGAGCGACTGGCCGTCGCTGACCCGCGGGCCTCGTGCTTCTACGCCCGGCGCACGCTCGAACTCGCCCTCACCTGGCTCTTCGAGGCGGACAGCACCCTCACCAAGCCGTACAAGGACGACTTGTCGGCGATGATCCACGAGCCGTCGCTGCGCAACCTGGTGGGCAACAGTCTCCAGGCGAAGATGAACATCATCCGCAAGCAGGGCAACACGGCCGTTCACAAGAGCACGCCGGTGACGTCGAAAGAGGCGGTGCCGGTCGTCCGTGAGCTGTTCCACGTCATGTACTGGATCGCCCGGCGTTACACGCGCGATCAGGCGAAGGTCCCGGCGAGTGCCCTGGCCTTCAACCTGGACCTGATCCCCCGGCCGATCCCCTCGCAGGTCCGGCAGCAGACGCAGGTCGAGCTCAAGGCGCTTGCTGACAAGCTCGCCGCGCAGGACGCGGCGCTGGCCGCCGAGCGGGAGAAGTCCGCCACCCTCGACGCCGAGTTGGCGAAGCTGCGCGCCGAGATCGCCGCCGCGAAGGCCGCTAACGAGGCTCGTCCCGACGACCATGACTACGACGAGGCGCAGACCCGAGACCTCTACATCGACCTCATGCTGCGTGAGGCCGGCTGGCGCCTCGACCGCCCGGAGGACCGCGAGTTCGAGGTCACCGGCATGCCCAACACCACGGACACCGGGTACGTCGACTACGTCCTGTGGGGTGACGACGGCAAGCCGCTCGCGGTGGTCGAGGCCAAGCGGACCCGCCGGGACGCCACGGTCGGCCAGCAGCAGGCCAAGCTGTACGCCGACTGCCTGGAGCAGCGGTACGGCCAGCGCCCGGTCATCTTCTACACCAACGGCTACGAGACCTGGCTCTGGGACGACACCGCCTACCCTCCGCGCCCCGTGCAGGGCTTCTACACCAAGGAGGAACTTCAGCTCCTGATCCGGCGCCGCGCCACCCGCAAGCCGCTCGCGGAAGTGCCCATCAAGCAGGAGATCGTCGAGCGGTACTATCAGCACCGGGCGATCCGGGCCATCGGCGAGGCGTTCGAGACGCAGCGGCAGCGCCAAGCGCTCGTCGTGATGGCCACCGGTGCCGGCAAGACCCGCACCGTGATCGCCTTGGTCGACCTGCTGATGCGGGCGAACTGGGTCAAGCGGGTGCTGTTCCTCGCCGACCGCAACGCCCTGGTCAAGCAGGCGGTCAACGCGTTCAAGGCGCACCTGCCCGATGCGGCGACGGTCAACCTGGTCGAGGAAAAGACCGCAGAGGCCCGGGTCTACGTCTCGACCTACCCGACCATGATGGGCCTGATCAACGAGACCGCGAGCGGCGAGCGGCGCTTCGGCCCCGGCTACTTCGACCTGGTCATCATCGACGAGGCGCACCGCTCGGTCTACCAGAAGTACCGGGCGATCTTCTCCTGGTTCGACAGCCTCCTGGTCGGGCTCACCGCGACCCCGCGCAACGAGATCGACCGCAATACCTACAGCCTGTTCAACCTCGAAGACGGCGTCCCCACCGACCACTACGACCTCGACGACGCGGTCAACGAGGGCTTCCTCGTCCCGCCGCGCGCGGTCTCCGTACCGCTGAAGTTCCAGCGCGACGGCATCCGCTACGACGACCTCACCGAGGAGGAGAAGGACGACTGGGACGCCCTCGACTGGGGTGAGGACGGGCCACCGGACAGCGTCGACCCCGACGCGGTCAACAAGTGGCTGTTCAACGCCGACACCGTGGACAAGGTCCTGGAGGCGTTGATGACCCACGGCCACCACGTCGCCGGCGGCGACCGGATCGGCAAGACCATCATCTTCGCCAAGAACAACGCCCACGCCGACTTCATCCAGAAGCGGTTCGACCTCGCCTACCCGATGCACCGCGGCCACCTCGCCCGGGTCATCACCCACAAGACCGAGTACGCCCAGAGCCTCATCGACGCCTTCTCGCAGAAGGAGAAGAACCCGCACATCGCGATCTCGGTCGACATGCTCGACACCGGCATCGACGTACCCGAGGTCGTCAACCTGGTCTTCTTCAAGATCGTGCGGTCGAAGTCGAAGTTCTGGCAGATGATCGGCCGCGGCACCCGACTCCGCAAGGACCTCTACGGCCCCGGCCAGGACAAGCAAAACTTTTACATCTTCGACTTCTGCCAGAACTTCGAGTTCTTCAACCACAACCCGAAGGCGGCCGAGGGCAAGCTGGGCGAGTCGCTGACCGAGCGGCTGTTCAAGGCCCAGCTCGAACTGATCTACCGCCTCGACCAGCGCCTCCCCTCCGATTCCGGCAGCGGTTCGGAGGGCGACGGGACGCAGAGCGAGGCCGCGCTGCGCTGGGACATCGCACGCAACCTCCACCGCCGCGTGGAGAACATCTACCTCGACAACTTCGTCGTCCGCCCCAAGCGGCGCCTGGTGGAGTACTACATCGACTTCGAGCACTGGCACCACCTCACCCCTGAAGCCGTCGACGAAATCGGCGGCAACCTCGCCGGCCTACCCACCGCTGTGAAGGACGAGGACGAGGCGGCCAAGCGGTTCGACCTTATGGCGCTGCGCCTGCAGCTCGGCCAGCTCGACGTGGAACCCGCCTACGATCGGCTGCGCCGGCAGGTGCAGGACATCGCCTCGACTCTGCTGGAGCAGACCAGCATCCCGGCGGTCCGCGAGCAGCAGCAGCTCCTTGACGAGGTGGCCGGCGACGAGTGGTGGCAGGACGTCACCCTGCCCCTGCTGGAGCTGATGCGCCGCCGCCTGCGCGGGTTGGTCAAGCTGATCGAGAGGTCCAAGCGGGCCATCGTCTACACCGACTTCACCGATGAGCTGGGCGAGATTTCTGTCGTCACGCTGAACGACATCAAGATCGGTACGGACTTCGAGCGATTCCGCGCCAAGGCGCGGGTGTACCTGCGCGCCCACGAAGACCACCTGGCATTGCAGAAGCTGCGCCGCAACAAGCAACTCGCCCCGACCGACCTCGACGAGCTGGAGCGGATGCTCGCGGCTAGCGGCGGCGGCACCGAGGAGATCAACGAGGCCCGCCGCTCGGCCCACGGCCTCGGGCTGTTCATCCGCTCGCTGGTCGGACTCGACAGGGAAGCCGCCACCGAAGCGTTCGGCGACTTCCTGACCGGCCGGACGCTCAGCGCGAATCAGTTCAACTTCGTGAACCTGATCGTCGCCCACCTGACCCAGAACGGTGTCATGGAGCCCGAGCGCCTCTACGACTCGCCGTTCAGCGACATCGCCCCGCACGGGCCGGACTCGATCTTCCCGTCCGCCGATGTCGACCGCCTGATCACGATCCTCCACGCGGTCCGAGACACCGCCGCCCCGGAGGGTGAGGTGGCTTGAACGAGTCGGAGACCCGGCGCGAGGTCGCGCGCCCATGGGCGCGCGGTAGGGGAGGGAAACCGCGTCTGCCGTCACGTTCCGTCGACATTGCTACATACCGAACCCGGACAAACCTGCAAAACTCCAGGTCAGGGTCGCCCTGCCCGCCCGACTACGGATCAGAAGGTTAGGGGTTCGAGTCCCTTCGGGCGCACAAGATCAAGAGGGGTCCGGACTGCGGAAACGCGGTTCGGGCCCTTTCTGCTGTCCGGCCTGTTCGGACGGTGGGTGCCACTCGGGTGTCATCACGCTCCGTGACATTCTTTTCTGCGGTGGCTTCGCGCATCGTCGGGTGCGGATCCTCGCCGGCATGTGGGTGCGGCCCGTGGACGGCGACCCGGCCGAGCCGGATCAGGCCGCTCAGGAACGTGCACGCCCGGGCCGGTCGGAGACGTCACAACGAGCTCGGGCCCGGCGCCATCGTCACCGACACGACCGCTGCTGTACGCATCGGTCGGTGGGAGAAAGCGCCGGGCCCGCCGTGCTGGGGAGCCTCAGCTCAAAACGTGGGGTGCCGCCCCGGTACGGACTCGCGCGCTGGGCCGGGCCGGCGCGTCGTCACGGCCGGGCGGTGCGCTGTGCTCGTCGCAGGTTGTCGATGAGCTGTTGACGGCTCTGCCCGTGCACGTGGTGGCGCCACATGGGTGTGCCGGGAGTGCTCCGCCAGGCTTCGCTGAGCGGGCTGTTGTCGACGGTGTCGTATCCGAGCTGGTCGTAGAACCTGGTGACCAGTGCGACGGCTTCGGGGTGGTCGCTCGAGACGACCATGGCGCGTCGGTCGGGCGCGCCGGCGGGGCGGGCCAGCCGGAACAGGCTGGGGGCCTGGACGTGGGTGAACGCCTTGGCGATCTTCGACGTCGGCAGCTGTTCCTGGCGCAGCTCGTGCTCCGTCTTGCGGCCGGAGTCGATGTCCGGGTGATGGCCGTCGCGCCACACCATGTAGTTGTTCGTGTCGAGCACGACCTTGCCGGCGAGTTCCTCGACGGGCAAGGTGTCGCTGGGCTTGTACGGGTAGGCGAGGATTGCGAAGTCTGCGGCCGCGGCGGCGTCGGCGGCGTACGCGGCGCGCGCCGACGGGCCCAGCTCGGCGATGAGCGCCCGGAGGGTTTCCGGTCCGCGCGAGTTGGCGATGACGACGTCGTAGCCTTCGGCGATGGCCGCCCGCGCGAGCTGGCTCCCGACCTCACCAGCGCCGATGATGCCGATCGTGGTCACGGATGTCCTTTCGGAGGTACGTCGTCGAGGGGTGTGGATCTGCTACCGGCGTCAGTGCCGGACTGACGCGGACGGCGATCTGGTGTTCGCCGTGGCCAGGCTTGCGGAAGCCAACAGGGCGAGCTTTCGGCATTGTCCGAACCGGCGTCCGGGTGGTACACGACCATCATGAGGTCGTCGGTTCCGGCGACGGTCAGCCTCTCCCGGTTGAGGGTGAGCTCGCCGACCTGCGGGTGGTTCATGCGAATGGGCGTCCCCCGTTGCCCGCGGACCTCATGGCGGGCCCAGAGCTGACGGAATCGGGGACTCGCGAGCGACAGTTCTCCGGTGAGTTCGATGAAGCGCGGATCGTCGACATCGTTGCCCACGGCCTGCCGCAGGTTGGCGATCAAGCACTCCGTGACGTTTTCCCGTTCCGGGTGCAGGGCCTGCTCGGCCGGATCCAGGAATAGGTCTCTGAGCTGATTGCCGCCCACGGTGAGGCTCGGAGAAAGCGCCCTGGCCAGGCTGTTCGAAGCCACGATGTCGAAATATCGGTCCTCGATGAATGCCGGTTGGACGAGGGAGTCCAGCAGGTTGAGTGCGCCCGGCGGAGGGGTCTGCCGACGCGGCCGGCGCCGGCGCCGGCGGGGTGTCTCCGCGACCAGCGTCAGCAGGACTAGTGGGTGCGGCTCTTCGCGCGCCGCTGCCTACGAGGGCAGCACCGTGTCGACGCCGAGCGTCTGCCCGTGGCGGCGGTAACGGACCAGGACCGCGCGCAGGGACGCGTCGAGGGCGATTCCGGTCTGCCAAGCCGTTCGGTACACCCATACCAGCTGGCCGACAGAGTAGGTGTCGGTGGCGTCTGGGGCCCGGTGGCCTTCGGAAGGCTCAATGGGTGGCTACGTCGCTCTCACCTACACCGGATGTCAGTGTCGTTCGATACCAGCATCGATGAGGCCAATGGGCGGGGCCATCGTGCGGCGGCTGCGTCTTCGGGCTGGTCGCGCCTCTCAGATCGGCTGACTGGCGGTCGACGTCGGCAGCCCAGTGGCAGGGCGGTGGCGCTGAGTTGGTGGGACAGGTCGGGGATGGTGGTGGGCGCCGGGTGGTCGTCGAGGTCCGTGTGGCGGACGCGCCACCGTAGGCTTGCCGGATCATGGCTCATCGCCGTACTCACCACCTCCGTGCCCTGCTCGCCGTGCCGGCGTTCCGGCGACTGCTGGCCGTCCGCCTCGGTGGGCAGTTCACCGACGGGGTGTTCCAGGCCGCCCTGGCCGGCAGCGTGTTGTTCAACCCGGACCGGCAGGCCACGCCGTCGGCGATCGCGTTCGCCGCCGCAGTGCTGGTGCTGCCGTACTCCCTGGTCGGTCCGTTCGCGGGGGTGCTGCTGGACCGGTGGAGCCGCCGGACGGTGACCGTGGTGACCAACCTGGTCCGGGCAGGAGTCGTGCTGCCGATCGCCGCGTTGATCTTCCTTGGGTCGGAAGGGCCGCTGTTCTTCGTGGCGACCGTGGTGGTGATCGGGTTGGGCCGGCTGTTGTTGTCGGGATTGTCGGCGGCGACACCGCACGTGGTGCCTGACCAGCGGCTGGTGACCGCGAACGCGGTCGGCGGTACGGCGGGGTCGGTGGCGTACTCGCTCGGGCTGGGTTGTGCCCTGCTGTTGCTCCAGAGCGTCTTTCCGGCCGGGGACGCCGGCTACGCCGGGATCGCGTTGCTCGCGCCGGTCGGCTACCTGGCGTCCGCAGTGTTGACCCGGTTCTCCTTCGCCCGCGACGAGTTGGGCCCCGACGAGGCCCTGCCGCACCGGCCGGGCCTCGTCGGGGAGGCGGCGGCGGTGGTACGGGGCATGGTCGACGGGGTACGGCACCTGGGGCGGGCGCGTGGTGCCGCGTACGCGATGGGGGCTCAGGCGGGGTTCCGGCTGTTGTTCGGGGTGCTGGCGCTGGCGATGCTGCTGCTCTACCGCAACCGGTTCGCCGGCGACGACCTCGACGGCGTACCTGCGCAGTTGGGTTTGGTCTTCGCCGCGGGCGCGGCCGGCGTGTTGCTGGCGGCGGCGGTGACTCCGGCGGTGGCCCGCCGGGTCGGCGGATGGCGGTGGGTGGTCGGGTTGCTCGCGGCGGTGGCGGTGGTGTTGCCGGTGTTCGGGTTGCCGTTCGACCCTCTGCTGCTGGTCGTTGTCGTGCTGGTGGTCAACGTGGCCGGGCACGGCATCAAGATCGTGGTGGACACAACGGTGCAGCACGAGTGCGCCGACGCGTTCCGGGGGCGGGTGTTCGCGGTGAACGACACGGCGTTCAACCTCGCCTACGTGCTCGGCATGGTGGTCGCGTCCCGGTTCATCCCGGACGACGGGCGGTCACCGGTGCTGCTCGGTGTCGCCGCGGTCGGCTACGGCTGCCTCGCGGTCGGCTACGCGGTCATCGCCGGCCGGTGGGCGCGTAAGGCCGGGGACGACATCGCCCTCCGGGTGGGGACGATGCCGGTGGTCGAGCGGTAGCCGCTGGCGCCGACAACGGCCACGGCGGACGGTGCCGCCGTGGCCGTTGTATGTCGTCTCACCCGTGCCGCGCCCTGCGCGGTGCGGGTCAGCTCTTGAAGGCGTCCTTGATCTTCTCGCCGGCCTGTTTGACGTTCGCGCTGGTCTGGTCGCTGCGGCCCTCGGCTTCGAGCTGCTCGTCGTCGGTAGCCCGGCCGGCGCCTTCCTTCAGCTTGCCGGTGGCCTCTTCGGAGGCGTTACCGACCTTGTCGTCGATACCCATCGAGCCTCCCATGCACACCGCACAGACCGACGAGCTCTTCGTCACCGCCGCAGGTCTTTTCATGACCGCCGTCGTCCTCGCCGGCATGCTGGTCCGCCAACCCCGCGGCTGGGGCCGAGTGGGTTTCGAGGGTGTCCTGCTACGAGCAGCTACCTCGCCATCGTCGCCGTCCTGGCCAGCTGAGCCGCGTCCGACAACCCGCGCGGCCGTCGGTTCGGCCCGTGCGGGCGTGCTCGCGCAGGTGGGAGCACGAAATCCGAGGTTGCCGAGCCGGTAGCGCACACCACAGCGTGCGGCGTGGCGCCGGAAGCCCGGCACCACGCCGCGAGGGAGCTACTTGCCGCCGGTGAGGGCGACCAGGGCGTTGGCGGTGCGGAAGTACGGGTTACGGCCCAGATCGCCGACGGTGGTGATGTTGAAGGCGTCCTTGAGCAGCTTGGCGTCGCCGTCGCTGACCCCGGCGAGGGCGGACACCGGGGCGTCGACGATCTCGGTGAGGGTCTTGTCCTGGTAGGCCTTGTCGACCAGCTTGGTGAGGTCGGCGGTGACGGGCATGCACACTCCTTCGAAGTCCCGGTCGGGCAATCCGACCGGCTACGGACAAACCTGCGGAATTAGATCATGGAGTGGACGCTTGAATCCACTGTGGATCGCAGTGGTTCACGCCTCCTCGTCGCCGCCCTCTTCGTCGCCGAAGGAGTCGAAGACCTCGTCGGCGACCATGCCGCCGGCGAAGCCGAGCGCGGCGCCGCCGACCACACCCGCGGCGACGGCACCCATTCCGGGGCCGCCATGCCGCTCGTGGTGCTCCTCCTTGTAATGCCCCCCGGGGTGGCCGTGTCCGGCGTGCCCGTAGCCGGGCTGCCCGTAGCCGGGCGGCGGGGGCGGGTAGCCCGGTGTGCCGTAGCCCTGGGCGGGCGGGGCGTAGCCGTGGCCGGCGTGCAGGCTCTGGTAGCCGTCGAGGGCCTCGCGGACCCAGCCGTCGACCTGCGCGGCCCAGTCCACGCGGTCGGCGTCGGCGTGCGCGGCGTGGTAGCGGCCGTAGGAGTCGTGGCCGCTGGTGAACATGCCGCCGCGCTTGTCGAACTCCAGCACGACATCGACGCCGTGCTCGTTCGCGACGAAGGTCAGCTCGACCTCGTTGACGGTGTGGGCGTACTGCGGGGCGGCGTAGTACTCGACCTCCTGGTAGAACGGCAGGCTCTGGTGCAGCCCCGAGATGTGCCCGCGTTCCAGGTCGGCGCCCTTGAACCCGAAGCCGAGCCGGCCGAAGGCCTCCAGGATGCGCTCCTGCACCGGCAGCGGGTGCACGTACACCGGGTCGAGGTCGCCCTTGTCGACCGCACCACGGATGGCCACCTCGGTGCGCAGGCCCATGGTCATGCCGTGGAGGTGCTGCCCGTACAGGTCGGTCACCGGCGTCTCCCACGGCATCGCCACCTGCAACGGCAGCGACAACTGCTGGCCCTCGCGCAGGTGCAGGCCACCGGCGACCTGAACACGGTGGAACTCGACGAGGGCGTCGTACTCCTCCTCCGCCCCGTCGATCTCCGCCCGGGTGACCAGCCCGACGGTGATGTGGTCGATCTCCACGTCGTGGCTGCCGCCGGTCAGGTTGACCTGCCCGCCCAGCATCAGCCCTGGGCGGGTGTTCGGATTGGACAGGACTGTATCGACGCTCGGGCCGCCCACTCCGAACGCACCAAGCATCTTCTTGAACACCACGAGCCTCTCCCTCGACGGCCACCGGACGAACGACACCCGGATCCGGTGGGATTTCCACCAGAACCCTTGTGTCGCAACGAGATCAACGACGTCCATATTGGATGCCGTCGCGCCGGGAAGCTACCAACGCCACCTGAGAAGTAGCTGAGTGCATTCGCAGCGTTACTCTCGGATAGCATGGTGTGGCTGTCGGATCCTGCCCTCGTCGAGTGTGGCCGCCACCCCTCACCGCACGCGCTCGTCAGTCGTCGGTCGGGCCTGTCAGGAGGTGGTCTCGTCCCCGCTGGCTTCGTGCCCGTCGCCGCGCACCGGTGTGGTGCGCAGGCGTACCCGGGTGATGGCCCGTCCGGTCACCTCCGCGACCTCGGCGGTCAGGCCCGGTAGATCGATCACCTCGCCGGGCGTCTTCGGGATGTGGCCGAGGTGGGCCAGGACCAGGCCGGCCACGGTCGTGTAGTCGCCGGCCTCGAGGACGTCCTCGTCGAGGTCGATGCCGACGTCGGTCAGGTCGTGCAGCGGGAAGCCGCCCGGCATCAGCAGCGACCCGTCCGCCTCGCGCACGACGGCCTGCACGTCCCGGTCGGTCTCGTCGTAGATCTCCCCGACGATCTCCTCGACCAGGTCCTCCATCGTCACGATGCCGTCGATGGAGCCCCGCTCGTCCACGACGAGGGCGAACTGCTGCCGCTGGGCGCGCATCTCCCGGATCGCCTCGGTCACCTTCAACGTCTCCGGCAGATACAGCGCAGGGCTGGCGTGCTCGGCGACCGGGCCGTCCTGGTCGAGCAGGTCCCGCATGTGCACCACGCCGACGGTGTCGTCCAGGCCGCCGCGGCCCACCACCGGGGCGCGGGTCTGCCCCGACCTGCCCAGCTCCCGCAGCGCCTGCGGCGCGGACAGCGTCTCGGACAGGGTGACCACCTGCCGGCGCGGGACGAGGATCTCCCGCAGGATCCGCTCGGCCACCTCGAACGCCCCCGAAATGATCAACCGGTGTTCGGGGGTGAGGTTGCGCTGCGCGGCGACCATGTCCCGCAACTCCTCGGTGGTGACCTCCTCCCGCCGGGCACGCGGGTCACCGCCGGTCAGCCGCACCACCGCGTCGCTGGCTTTGCTCAGCAGCCACACCGCCGGGCGGGAGAACGCCGACAACGCGTCCAGCGGGCGGGCGACCAGCAGCGCCCAGCCCTCCGCGCGCTGCATCGCGATCCGCTTCGGCGCCAACTCACCCAAAACCAGGGTGACGAAGGTCAGCACGATGGTGACCAGCACGATCGACACCGGCTCCGCCGCTGACCCCAGGAACCCCAGCGGTTCCACCAGCGGTGCCGCAAGCGACACCGCCGCCGCCGCCGAGGCGAGGAAACCGGCCAGGGTGATGCCGATCTGAATGGTGGCCAGGAACCGATTCGGGTCCCGCGCCAGCTTCGCCAGCACCCGCCCCGCCCGGGAGGTCCGCTCCAGACGCTGCAGTTGGCTCTCCCGCAGCGACACCAACGCCATCTCGCTGCCCGCGAACACCGCGTTCACCAACACCAACACGAACACCAGCGTGACCTGCACGCCATAGCCACCCACGGCCTGTTCGACGCCTCCTCGACCGGACCATCCGGAGCATCAACGGTAACGGTGGCCGGCACACAGAAGCCCATACACCCCACAATCCAGCACAACGGACCGCTGATGCCTACTCGCCTTCGGTGGAGCGGTACCCACATCACCGCGTGGTGTTCCCCGGTTACGGCGTGGCAGTGGGCACACAGCAAGGTTTCAGGCTGCCTGCCTAACCTGGCCGGCATGTTCCGTGACGGAGAGCCTCCCAGTACCAGCCAGCCTGAGGTCCGAGAGGCGGCGTGCCGGTGACCGAGTGGCTGCTGCTGGCCGTCGCGGTCCTGCTGATCGCGGCGAACGCGCTGTTCGTGGCCGCGGAGTTCGCCTTCGTCACGGTCGACCGGGCGACGGTCGAGCGCCGGGCGCAGGACGGCGACCGCCGCGCCGCCGGACTACTGGCAGGGTTGCGGACCCTGTCGACGCAGCTGTCCGGGGCGCAGTTGGGCATCACGGTCACCAGTCTGGTCGTCGGGTTCCTGGCCGAGCCGTCCCTGGCCACGCTGCTGCGCGGCCCGCTCGGGCTCACCGGCCTTTCCGACTCCGCGGTGACCGCGGTGGCGTTGACGCTGGCGTTGGCACTGGCGACGGGCTTCCAGATGGTCTTCGGTGAGCTCGTACCCAAGAACTGGGCGATCTCCGAACCGCTGCGCGTCGGCCGCGCCGTCGCCGGGGCGCAGCGCGGCTTCACCACCGCCGCCGGCCCGCTGATCCGTGTCCTCAACGGCACCGCCAACCGGATCCTGCGCCTGATGGGCATCGAACCAACCGAGGAACTGGCCTCGGCGCGATCCCCGCAGGAACTCGCCTCGCTCGTCAGCCGGTCCGGCCGCGAGGGCACCCTCGACGCCCGGACCGCGGAACTCGTCGCGCGTTCGATCGACTTCGGCGAGCGTACGGCGGCCGATGTGATGACCCCTCGTACCCGGGTGCGGTTCGTCTCCGCCGACGCGCCCGCGGCGGAGGTCCTGGCCCTCGCCGCCGGCACCGGGCACGCCCGATTCCCGGTCACCGGCACCGGCGTGGACGACGTCATCGGCGCGGTGCACTTCAAGCACGTCCTGGCCGTGCCCACGGCACAGCGGTCCACGCAGTCGGTCCGGACGATCACGTCCGGGCTGCCGGAGGTGCCGGAGACCATGCCGTTGGACCCGCTGCTGGCCGTCCTGCGTGAGCAGGGACTGCAGATGGCGGTCGTCGTCGACGAGTACGGCGGCACCGCCGGCATCGTCACGCTGGAGGATCTCGTCGAGGAGATCGTCGGTGAGATCGCCGACGAGCAGGACGCCCCGCATCGCCGCCACCACCGGGCCGCCGATGGGACGTGGACCCTGTCCGGCCTGCTGCGACCCGACGAGGCGTCCCGGCTGATCGGCCTCGACCTACCGGAGGCGCGGGACACCGACACCCTCGGCGGCCTCGTGACCGAGCACCTCGGCCGCTTCCCGCAGATCGGCGACACCATCACCGTGCCCGTCGCCGACCGTAACCAATCCGACCCGGACGGTCTGCCGACCCCGACCCGCGCCGAACTCGCCGTCACCCGGCTCGACGGCCGCCGCGTCGACCGGCTCACCCTGCGCCGTACCGACAACCACCTGAGCGAGGAAGCCCGGTCATGAGCGACCTCACCGCGATCCTGCTGGCCGTGGCGCTGCTGGCCGGCAACGCCTTCTTCGTCGGGGCGGAGTTCGCCCTGATTTCCGCCCGCCGTACGCAGATCGAACCGCGCGTCGCGGCCGGCTCGACCGTCGCCCGGATCAC
Source organism: Micromonospora endolithica (assembly GCF_003626595.1). Taxonomy (GTDB): domain Bacteria; phylum Actinomycetota; class Actinomycetes; order Mycobacteriales; family Micromonosporaceae; genus Micromonospora; species Micromonospora endolithica. The sequence goes on from NZ_RBAK01000020.1 coordinate 57,328, forward strand.
CCTGCGCGCGATGGAGAACGTCTCCCTGATGATGGCCGGCGCGCAACTCGGCATCACCGTCTGCTCCCTCGGCCTCGGCGCGATCGGCGAACCCGCCGTCGCGCACCTGCTGGAGAAGCCCTTCGCCGCCGTCGGCGTACCCGAGGCGCTGCTGCATCCCATCGCGTTCACCATCGCCCTGGCGATCGTGGTGTTCCTGCACATGGTGCTCGGCGAGATGGTGCCCAAGAACATCGCCCTCGCCGGTCCTGAACGCTCCGCCCTGGTCCTCGGGCCGATGCTCTACGGCATCGTCACCGTCCTGCGTCCGCTGATCTGGCTGCTCAACCAGATCGCCAACACGGTCCTTAGGCTGCTGCGCGTCACTCCGAAGGACGAGGTGACCTCCACCTTCACCAACGAGGAGATCGCCGGCTTCATCGCCCAGTCCCGTCAGGAAGGGCTGATCGACCAGCAGGAACACGACCTGCTCACCGGTGCGCTGGCCTTCAACGACCAGACCGCCGCCACCGTCGCGCTCCCGCTGGCCTCCCTCATCACCCTGCCCCAGGACACCACCATCGCCGAGTTGGAACGGCAGTGCGCGGCAACCGGATACTCCCGTTTCCCGCTCACCGATTCGCAGGGCGGGCTCACCGGGTACGTGCATGTCAAGGACATCCTCGAACTGCCAGCGGAACAGTACGACGAGCCCCTCGACTCCGGGCTGATCCGCCCGCTCGCCACCCTCGACGCCGCAAGGTCGTTGCGCGACGCGCTCACCGTGATGCAACACCGGGGCGCCCACCTCGCCACCGTGGTCGACCCGACCGGCCAGATCCTCGGCCTGGCCGCGCTCGAGGACATCGTGGAGAAGCTCGTCGGCGAGGTCCGCGACGCCACCCAACACACCACCGACCGCGCCATGGTTCCCTCCTGACCCGATGCCCGCCCTCACGAGCCGACTCGTCGCCCCGCCTGAGCCGGGGTTGACTGAGCCGTCAAGGCAGAGGCGGCACTTGTCGCGGTCGGCATCGTCGGCCCGGGACGTGGCCGTGGGCTGGGCATGATAAAGAGCTTGACCAGCCACGGTTACCAACCGCGATGGTGCCTGCGGCTTGCGACCGGCCCGCCCCACCGAGGCACGCCCCGCCCGCTGGAAGAGCCCACCTTGGATGCGGCGACGTGTCCGCCGCAATCAGACAGCGAGCCAACACCTGGATAGCACCCACGGCGCTGGTCGGCCGCAGCGCACGCTGAGCAACAGGTTACGGCGGCGGCGGTGCACCGGCGTCAGACACCCGGCGGCTCCTGCAGCATCGCCGTGACCTGCCGCAGGCGGGCGTCCCAGTCCGCGGGCTTGACGCCGGGGTAGGCGGCGTCGAGGTACCTGGCCCACTGCTTGGTGCTGCCGAGGATCGTGGTGCCCATCAGGTGGATCGCGCCGCGGCGGTAGGCGGCCACCCGCATATCACCGAGTTTGACCTGCTGCTCGCGGGTGAACGGCGCGATTTCGACCAGCGCGGTGACCAGCTCCGGGGCCTTGGCCGCGACGATCGTGACCGCACCACCGGCGATCGAGTGCCCGACCAGGACCGCCGGCCCACCGAGGTGCCTCACCAGGGCGATCAGGTCACCGGCGAGAGCGGTACGGGTGTAGGACGCCCACCCGACGCTGGACTCACCGTGCCCGCGCAGGTCCATCGCGGCGACCCGGTACCCGGCCTGCACCAGCGCGGGGACAAGGAAACGGAAGGCCTCGCGGCTGTCCGTTAGCCAAAAGCTATCACCTTTAGCCGAGGAGCCAACCCCTGGAACCCACCGACCAGCTATCGCCCACCTGGCCGTCCTGGCCGGCTGCTACCCCGGTCTCGTCGGCCGGCGCGTCGCGACCCCTGTTCCGGCTCCGCGTGTCGCCGCGCCGCCCGGAACTCCACCGATGACACGTGTCATCGGAATTTGTGCGCCCGTTCGGTCCGCTGGCCTGCCGAGGACCGGAGCTCGGTGCCTCCCGTGGCCGGGGACGCCTGCCACCGAGGGCGGCAGGCCGGTGCCGCCGTCGCCGCCCGCGCCTCGGCAGGGCGCTCCTGCGTTGGCTTCGTACTCTGGCTGATCTGGCACCGGATCTCCTCGCCAGGTCTGCCAGCGTCAAGGACCAGACGCGCGGTGGCTTCCGCGGCTTCGCGCTGAGACTCGGGTAGGACGCTGGTGTAGGTGTCGCGGTCAGTTGGATGGGTGGCGTGTCCGAGTGGTCCTGCATCGCTTTGAGGTCGGCGCCGGCTTCCCGTGCCAGGTTGCGGCGCCGTGTCGTAGGTCGTGCAGCCGGATCGGGGCTGCCCGGAGCGGCGACGGCCCTTCACTCGGTGGTCAATCGACGACCAGCAACCGGGTGTCGATGGCCTCGCGTAGTGCCGGCAGCATGAGCGCCACCACGCCGATGACCGCCAGTCCACAGCCGGCCGTCGTCGCCGCCAACTGTGCCCATGGCACGGTCAACTCGGGATGCTCGCTGACGACGAAGAACGCTTCTGCCATCGGGATCGTGCACACCATGCCGACCAGCGCACCCGGTAACAGGTTCGCTGCCGTCTGCCCCAGTAACACCAGTCGTAGCGTGCGAACGGTGACTCCCTGAGCCCGCAGCGCCGCGATCCCGCGCCGCTCCTCGAGGAGTCGGTCGAGCAGGGCCACCGCGAGGGACAACGTCGAAACGACGAAGGCGAGCACAAGTCCGGCCCAGGCCACCTGTCGGTAGGTCTGACTCACCGACTGCGCCTCCCGCACCATCATCTCGACGTCGCGGACCTCCCGACTGCTTCCCTCCTGCAATCGTTGGACGGCCGTTCGCACCCGTTCGACGACGACGGGATCGCTGCTCGACACGGTGACCAGAAGCTGTCGAACGGGCGCGACGTGGAGTGCCTGCTGCGGAACCCGAGACACCGGAACGATCCCTGCACCGATCCCGAGTTCACCCAGTCCGTCGAGGGCATGGTCGACGATCTTGCCGAGACGCACGGGCCCGAGCTCGACGTACTCGACGCCGTCGGCGCTCTCGGAACCGTACTGGTACGCCGCCAGTGGTTCCCCGGTGCTCAGCGGGTTCTTCGCTCCTTCGGACGGCGTCAGGTACGTACTCTCTGGGCCACACTCCGGCAGTGGGACACGCAGCACCGACGACAGTGCGGAACAGTCACCGGCCACCGCATTGACACCCGCATAGCCCTCACCCGAACGACCCAGCTCGACGGTGACCAGATGTGCCACACCGGTCACGCCGGGCAGTTCCAGCTCGCCCGGTGCGGGTGCCCGCTCGACGTTCGCGAGAAGCGTGTGTGGCTTGAGACGTTGCTCCAGCTGAGTCAGCGAAGCGGGGGTGCTCCCATCGGCGAGCGGCAGCACCGCGAGGAACCAGCCGGAGGCGAACACCAGAAGGGTGACGACGCCAACCACCCGCGCGGCGGTTGCCGCTGACGCCTGGGCGCGCCGAGCCGCGAGGAGAACGGCCGGGCTGCCGTCCATTCGCAGCATGAGACCGGCCACCCCGAGACATAGCGTCGGCGCGCCGACCAGCAGACCAATCATGATCAGCAAGGCGGCCAGGAAGAGCGGTACGACGGCTGCGCTGCCGGTCTGGTCAGTGGTGAACAGCCAGCAGGCCATCAGCAGACCGACGACCAGCGGCAGCAGCCGCCATCGTCCCGACCGGACGACGGCGCGGCGTCGGACGACACCCATCGGATTGACGACCACCCGCCGAAGTGCGACCACAGCAGTCGCCGTAGCGAACACCGGAAGGCCCACGACGATCGCCGTTGCGGCTGGTATCGGCGGCAGGGCATCGGCGAGGAAGGCGCCCTCACCTGGTAGCCGGGCCGCGACCGCGGCGGCGAGCGTCAGGAAGATCAGGCCCCCTCCGATCGAGCCGATGGCTGCGGCCATCCCGACCTCGATGGCGGTGAGCAGCCGGACCTGCATGGCCGACATCCCGGACAACCGGAGCGCGGCGAGCCGACGGTCACGTTCCTGCGACCCCCATCGGACCGCGTTGACGACCAGTGCCAGCAGCGGAAGCAGCAATGCCGCGAGGCCGATCGGCACGGCCAGCCGCAACCCTCCCGGAAGCGGCGGGACGTCCTCGGGCCTGGCGCCCCAGCCGGAGGCCGGAACGTAGTCGGCGGGGAACGCCTCCGGGGCCGCTCCGATCCACACCGTCCACTCACGAGGCCCGGTCAGTCCGGCGTCGCCCACCGTGCCGACGACCCGGTGCGGGTACCGCTCGCGCAACGTCGCATCCGCTCGTAGAGCGTCCCTGACCGCCGGGGAGACGACGATCTCACCGGTGAGCGGCAGGCGGTCCAGCCCCGGCGGAGGCGGCGCGTTCGATCGGGCCGCTGCCACCTCGGTGACGAGCAGCTTGCGATCGAGGTAGACATCGGTCCACCGGCGGGCGAGTAGCGTGCCGTCCGATCGCACCGCACCGCGCTCCAGCGTCGGCGCCCGGTCAGCCGCCCGATCGCGCTGGGCCTCGTTCAGTGGTAGCGCTACCGAGCCGGCCAGCAGGAATATCGCGGCCACCGCCATCCCGGCAGCGGTCAACAGGAACCGCTTCCGCGACCGCGGGCTGCCGGTGGCCAGTTGCGCGGCCAGCCCGACGACGCCGGTCGGCTTCACCGCGGCGCTCCTGTCGCCGGCGGAACCACCCGGCCGTCCCGCAACACCACCTCACGCTCCGCGTATGCGGCGATCTTGTCGTCGTGTGTCACCAGGACCAGAGCGCATCGCCGATTCCTGACCTGCTGAACGAGCAGATCGAGCACCAGCTCGCCGTTCGCCGTGTCCAGCGCGCCGGTCGGCTCGTCGGCGAAGATGACGTCCGGTTCCGGGGCCAGCGCCCTGGCCACAGCGACCCGCTGCTGCTGCCCGCCCGACATCTCACCAGGCCGCCGACGAGCCAGCTCCTCGACACCGAGGTCGCGCAACCAGGAGCGCGCGGTCTCCTCCGCCGGGCCCCGGCCGACACCGTTGAGCCGCAGGTTGAGTGAGACGTTCTCCAACGCCGTCAACTCCGGCACCAGATGGCCGAATTGGAAGACGAAACCGAACCGTTGGCGGCGCAGTGCGCTCCGCTCGGCATCAGACATCGTGTTCAGGTCCCGGCCGGTGAACCACGCCCGCCCCTCGCTGGGCGCCACCAGCCCGGACAGGCAGTGCAGCAGCGTCGACTTGCCCGAGCCGCTGGAGCCGATGATCGCGATGCTGTCGCCACGCTCCACGGTCAGGTCCACACCATCCAAAGCGCGGGTCAACCCGTACGTGACTCGCAGCTGCTCAGATCGCAGAAGCGGCGTTCCGGACTGCTTGTGGCTCGGCGACGACTCCATGGCCTGCCTCACCCCGCCGGTACCGCGTCGATGTGCCAGCGCTCGTCGATCTGTACGAGGGTCAGCGTGGTGGAGCCCAGTGCGTCGATCGCGCCCTGCTGGCTGCCGTCGAGTTGCAGCTCAACGGTGGCTTTGCCAGCGTTGACCTGTGGATCCTTCATCTTCACCTCGCGCAGCGCCGCGGCCGACGCCTGATCCAGGCGGTTGGCGACCGACTTCACGCTCTGCAGGCAGTCGTCGTTGGCGGCTCGCTTCGCGAGCGCCTCCTGTGCCGCCTTGCTCATCAGGGAGCACGCCTTCGGCCCGTCACCGTCGGCGAGGGCGCGGGTGTACAGCGGAATGATCTCGCGAACGCCTTCGGCCCCCGGCCGATGTCCGGGGTCACGGCCCTCCGAGCATGAGACGACCGCCAACACCGGGAGTACGGCGAGAGCGATCCGGGCGGCGAACACCCGCTTGGAACGACACATGGACGAAGTGCTCCTCACCGGTCGGCGATGGCTGACGGTCAGCCTTTGATGTCGAAACTGGGATGGAGACAGCGCTCGTTACTGACGTCGCAGGGCGTCCGGCGACCCGGACCATCAGGGCGAGGCCGATTGCCACGGGGTGAGGACGGACCGCCATCCGTTCCACGCCGTGATTCCCACGACGACGGCCACGCCGGTGTACGCCCCGATCACGACACCGACCAGGCCCCCGTGGACATGTTCATCACTTGTTGTCGGCGTCGTGAATCAGTGCGGCATGGCTCTCGACGTCATGCTGGATGTTGGCCAGTCGGCGCTCGGTCGAATCGATCCAACGAAGATCGGCGTCCAGATGGAGAATCGCCAGGTCCGCGGCGATCACTTCCAGGCGGCCGGAATTCGACGAAGTTTTGATCTTCGTCATCTCACGCATGAGCGCGCGATGGGCGGCTCGTTGCACGTCCAGCACCCGAGCGGCGTCTCGCTGCGTCAACAAGGCAAGAACCACTTTGGCGTAAAGGTCAGGTTGGAGGTAGTGCTGTGCGCCCTCCGGCTCGAAGAACCAACGATCGAGGCCACTCGTGCCGGCCTCGGTCACCTGAAAGAACGTCCGGTCCGGACCGCTGGCACGCCCCACACCGACGGCGGTCACCAGCCCGTCCCGCTGCAACCGTTGGAGGGTGCTGTAGATCTGTCCGGATCGCAACGGTCGCCGGAGACCCAGCAGGGCGGCATAACGTTGGTGCAGCTCGTAGCCATGTATAGGACGTGGTTCCATCAGGGCGAGGAGCGTCTCCGGCGCGGCCATGTAGAGCAGTATCCACTGAGTGGCTAGTGGCGGCAACCCTGCTGCCGACCTCGGCGCGTCAGCAGAACGGCGCCCGATTCCCGCCACCTCAGGGGAAGTCGGTCCCGCGACCTGCGCCCGTCGCCGGTCGGACGGCGACGGGCCGCAGGTGGTGGATGCCACCTGCGGCCCGTCGGCCTCACCGTGCGGTTGGTCGTCTCACCAACCCTGGGAACATCGTGGCCGTCGGCTCAGGCGCAGATCGCCTGGATGGCCAGGCCGTCGCTGGGCACGCCGGTCAGCGAGAGGCGGACCGCTCTGAGGTCAGGGTCCAGGTAGAGGGAGTTCAGGAAGGTCTGACCGGTCGAGCCGGCTCCCGTGGCTCCGCCGACCGAGTGCACCTGCTCGGTTCCCGGGCAGACGTGGCTGGCCGAGCTGACCCCGGTCTGCACCGATCCCTCGGCCGCCGCCCCCACCGGGTTGGCGCAGATGGCGTACGCGGTGACCTGCCAGTTGCCCGAGTAGGCGCCGTCCTCCGCGGCGGCGGCCCGGGCGATGTCCAGGGGTCCGGAGGCCCGGGACATCTGCAGGCCGACGCGGCCGAGACCGCCACCGGCGATGCTCGCCCCGCTGCCGATCACCCGCTGGCCGCTCGGGCAGCCCGCGGCGGTGCTCCGCGGCGAGACCGAGGAGTAGCCGGAGCCCTGCGCGACGATGGCGTACCCGGGCACCGAGGTCGCCGGGGCGCAGATGGCGTAACCCTCCAGGGCCCAGTTGCCGCTGATCCCGCCCGGCGGTTCGTCCGCCCAGACCTCGTACCGGTCGGTCTGGCCGGGGCCGCTGATCGGCTGCAGGTGGCTCAACCGGATCGACCCCGCCGCCGGGCCGCTCACCCGGGCACCGCCGCCGATCACCCGCATCCCGCTCGGACACTCGGCCGCCCGGGTCTTCGGTGACTGTGAATCCGTCGCGGTGCTGACGTGGGTGGTCCGGATCAGGCCACTGACCGCCGCGGCCGGGGTGGTCGCGACGAGCTGGGCGGCCACACCGATCGGCAGGGTGGCGAGCAGCGCCGCCGCGCGGAGACCGGCCCGACCTTGTTTCGTGTTCATGGCTCCTCATTTCGGATGTATCGAGGTGACTGGCTCGTGCCGTCGACATGGACTGTGCTGCGTGGACGTTCGGAGAATCCTCGGCAGTCGTTAAATTGGCTGCTCAACCGCATTACTCAGGGGATGCTGCAGGGATGGACACGGTGCGTACTCCATCCGGTACGGATCCGGTCGGTCCGTCGCGTCCGGAGCCGAAGGTCGAGCTGCTGGTCCTCGGTGAGGTGACGGTCCGGGTCGGCGGCCGGGATCTCGACCTGGGGCACGCCCGGCAGCGCTGCGTCCTGGTGGCCCTGCTGGTCGACGCGAACCGGGTGGTCCCCGCCGAGCGTCTGCTCGACCGGGTCTGGGGAGAGCGGCACCCGCAGCGGGCCCGCAACGCACTCTCCGCGTACGTCTCCCGGCTGCGTCAGGTGCTCGCGCCGGCCGGCCAGGTGGAGATCGTTCGCCGGGCCGGCGGCTACCTGCTCCGGGTCGATCCGGCCCTGGTCGACCTGCACCGTTTCGAACAGTTGATCACGCGCGCCCGCGCCGCCACGGTGGCCGGGCACCGGTCCGGGAGGGCCGGCCCGTCCGAGCCCGGCGCGACGGGATCCGGAGACGACCCGACCGCCCTGCTGACCCGGGCGCTGTCACTGTGGCGCGGTGAACCCTTCGGCACCCTGCGGACCGCCTGGCTCGACGCGGTCCGGACGGCCCTGATCGCCGACCACCACGCCGCCCGGCTGGACCTGGTCGACCTGGCGTTGGCCGTCGGCCGGCACGCGGACCTGCTCGGAGAGCTGACCGCCCGAGCCGCCGAGCATCCCCTCGACGAGCGGATCGCGGGTCAGCTCATGCGGGCCCTGTACGGCGCGGGACGGCAGGCCGAGGCCCTGCGGCACTACCAGCTGATCCGTACCCGGCTCGCGGAGGAGTTGGGCACCGATCCGGCGACACCGCTGCGGCGGACGTACCACCAGATCCTGACCGCGGATCCGGCCCTGGGGACGGCGGCCGTGCCGCACCCGGTCCCGGCCCCGGCGACGGCGGCGGTCACCGTCGTCGCGCCGGGCGTCCCGTCCCCGACGTTCCTCGCCCCGGCCGGGCCCCCGCCCCGTCAGCTGCCGGCCCCGCCGCTCGCCTTCACCGGCCGGGTCGAGCAGCTCGCCGAGCTGGACGCCATGCTCACCGAGCCGGACGTCGGCGGGGAAGCGGCCGGGACCGGGGAGTCCGGGGCGGTCGCCGGTCCTGGTGGGCTGGCGCGGACGCCCCTGGCGGTGGTGGCCGGCCTTCCCGGCGTCGGCAAGAGCACCCTCGTGCTGCACTGGGCACACCGGACCGCCGACCGGTTCCCCGACGGGCAGCTGTACGTGAACCTGCGCGGCTTCGACCCGGCCGGCTCGATCCTGGAACCCGCCGAGGTCGTACGCGGATTCCTGGCGGCCCTGGGGGTCGCACCACAGCGCATCCCGATCGGCCTGGCCGCGCAGACCGCCCTCTACCGCAGCCTGGTCGCCGGCCGGCGGATGCTGGTCCTGCTCGACAACGCCCGGGACCCCGAGCAGGTACGCCCGCTGCTGCCCGGAGCCCCGGGTTGCGTCACCGTGGTGACCAGTCGTGGACAGCTCGACGGCCTGGTCGCCATCGAGGGGGCGCGACCGCTCACCCTCGATCTCTTCACGGCCGCGGAGTCACGACGGTTCCTGGCCCAGCGGCTGGGGCAGGCACGGGTCCGAGCGGAACCCGCAGCCGTGGAAAAGATCATCGCCCGGTGCGCCCGGCTGCCCCTCGCGCTCGCCATCGCCTCGGCGCGGGTGGTGGTGAACCGCGCGATCACCCTCACCGACCTGGCCACGGAGCTGGCCGGGGCCGGTGCCAGCCTCGATCCGTTCGACGGCGGCGACCCGGCCGCCGACGTCCGGGCCGTCTTCTCCTGGTCGTACCGGGCGCTCAGCCCGGCCGCCGCCGAGCTGTTCCGGCTCATCGGGCTGCACCCAGGGCCGGAGCTGGGGATGGCAGCCGTGGCGAGCCTGGCCGGCAGCCCGATGTCCGCCGTCCGGCGTCTGCTGGCCGTCCTGACCCGGGCCAATCTGGTCACCGAACACGCTCCCGGCAGGTACGTGCTGCACGACCTGCTCCGGGCGTACGCCGCCGAGCAGGCCGAGGCCGAGGAGCCGGCGGCGAACCGGCGGGCCGCGACCCGACGCCTGCTCGACCACGTCCTGCACACCGCGTACGCCGCGGACCGCTTGCTGTATCCGCACCGCGACCCGATTCTGCTGGCCGACCCGGAGCCCGGGGCGGTCATGACTCCGCTGGCCGACGGCGCGGCGGCGATGCGGTGGCTGGTGACCGAACACCGGATGCTGCTCGCCACGGTCGACCTGGCGGCGCGGGACGGCTGGGACCGGCACGCCTGGGAACTCGCGTGGAGCCTGACCAGCTACGTCAACCTGCGGGCGCTCTGGCACGACCAGGTGACCGTGCAGGGTGTCGCGTTGCCGTCGGCGGTCCGGCTGGCAGACCGGACGGCCCAGGCGCACCTGCACCGCAACCTGGGTCGGGCGCTGACCCAACTGGACCGCCCGGACGAGGCTCAGCGGCACCTGGCGCAGGCCCTGGAGCTGTTCGTGGCCGTCGGGGACCGGGCGAACCAGGCGCAGACCCACGTGAACATCGCCCGGGTGCTGCAGCAGCAGGGCCGGGACCGGGAAGCCCTCTCCTACGACCTGCGCTCCCTGGAGCTGTACCGGCTGGCCGGGCATCTGGCCGGTCAGGCCCGGGCCATGAACAACATCGCCTGGATCCGGATCCGGCTGGGCGAGCACGACCAGGCCCGGGAGTTGTGCCGGCAGACGTTGCGGATCAACGAGGAGATCGGCAACCGGCACGGGGCGGCCACCAACTGGCGTACGGCCGGCTGCGCCGAGGCGGCGGCCGGCGCGCACCACGAGGCGATCGTCTGCCACGAGCGGGCACTGCGGCTGTTCCGGGAGATCGGGGACCGGGGTGGCGAGGCGGAGACGCTGGTCGGCCTCGGTGACGCCCGGTACGCCTGCGGCCAGGTCGAGGCGGCCCGGGAAAGCTGGGCGGAGGCGCTGGTGCTGCTGGAGAAGGCAGGCCATCCGGACGCCGCCGCCGTCCGCGCCCGTCCCTCCGGGTTGATCGTGGGATTGGCGGGGAGCGATAACGTCTCCCCTCTCCGCTGACCCGTGATCCCGCCACCCGGGCGCGGGACGCCGCACACCGTTCAGCAGTCGGGTGGCGGTCCGCGCATCGACTGCGCCCAGCCGGGATGGGTGGTGCGGATGGCAGGGCAGTGGGTGGCGGCCGCTCGGCGTGGTCAGAGTCCAGCGGCTGCGTCGTACCGGCGCCGTAGGTCGGCCATCTCCGATCTGGGCAGCGCTTCCCTGAGTGCGAGGTCCTCGTACTTGTCGGGGAACATCTCCCGTAGCCGGTCGACGAACCTGACGTCGGCGGTCGCCTCGACCACCTGGATGCCGTGAGGTCGGGTGGTCATGTCCATGATCACGGGGCCGGCGAGTTTGACCGCCCCGTCCCAGTGGCGCTTCTGTTCGGCGACGCCGCAGAGGTGGAAGCCGTAGATCGTCTGGACGTCGGCGAGTGTGGTGGCCCCGGCGGGCTCGTGGCCGTAGACGTGGACGCCACAGATCACCGCCGGCGCGGCCTGCTCTCCGGCCGGTGCCTGCGGGGCGGTGTGCCCGGCGTGGTGGTGGTGTGTCGGGTCCGCCTGTTCGAGTGTCGTACGCATCTGGGCCAGGATCTGCCGGTGGAGATCCGCCGGGTCCGTCTTCGGGTTGGTCGAGGTGACCACGGCGGCCACCCCGATCGACGCGGCCAACAGGCTCACCTCGATCCACACGAAGCGGTTCCGGTACCAGCCGATGACGCTCTGCCGGGAAATCATGATCGTTCTTCACCTCGTCGCGGTTCCTGGTGATGGCGGCGGGCAGCGGACGGACCGCTGCCCGGACGTGGGTCCGTCGGACAGGTGGCCGCCTGGTGAAGCGGCGTGCGAGCGGCTGCCACGGTGGCGGGCTGCCGGCACAGCGATGCCGCCCTCGCCACCGTTGCCCCGCGCTGTCACCCCCGGGCGGTCAGCCCTGCCGGCGGTGGGGGTGGCGCGGCGCGCCACCCCCACCGCAGCTGCTGTTACCGGGCGGTGCAGGTGAGAGTGGGTGTGGAGTTGGTGCCGTTCCAGGAGGCGTTGAAGCCGAAGTTGGTGGTGCCGTTGGCGCTCAGGGAACCGTTGTAACCGGCGTTCGACGCGGTGACCGACGAACCGCTCGAGGTGACCGTCGCGTTCCAGGAGTTGGTGATGCTCTGGCCGTTGGGCCAGGTCCACGCCACCGTCCATCCGGAGATGGCGGCGTTGCCGGCCCGGACGGTGACCTCGGCGCCGAAGCCACCGGACCACTCGTTGGTCTTGCGGTAGGTGGCGGTGCAGGCACCGTTTCCGGCCGGCGGCGGGGTGGTGGGCGGCGGGGTCGTGGGCGGCGGCGTGGTGGGCGGCGGCGTGGTGGGCGGCGGGGTCGTCGGCGGCGGGTTACCGCCACCGCCGAAGATCACGTCACTGCAGAGGTAGTACGGCTGGTCGAGGTGGGAAGCCTGCCAGATCGTGTAGACGACGTGCCGCCCGGTGCGGTTGCCCGCGTTCACCTGCGCCTCGTAGAGCCCGGTGGTCGGGTAGCTGCCGGTGCGGAGTACCAGGTCGAGGCTGTTCCAGGTGAGGGGCTGGGTGGTCGGGTCGAAGCCCTGCTTGGTGATGTAGATCAACATGTAGTCGGCGCCGTGCCGGGCGCCGTCGGTCAGCGTGAGGGTGAAGTTGTTCGGCATCGGCTTCGCGGTCCACGCGCCGACCGTGTCGAGCGAGGCGTACAGGCCGCCCTGGGTGCGACCGCCGCTGCACAGCTGCCCGTTCGGCACGGCGGCCTGGTGGTTGCCGCCGACGTTCTCCCGGTAGAGGCCGTTCCAGTTCCACATGGTGTTCGGGTTGGTCTGCCACGCCTGCCAGCACATCGGGTCGGTCTGGGCCATCGTGGGGTTGAGGTGGTCGGAACCCCAGCGTTCCCAACATCCGTAGTTGCGCGACGGCGGATTGGTGACCGACCCGTGCGCCGAGGCCGGGCCGGCCTGGTTGACGACGACCATCGTGAACGAGGCGAGGAGTACCGCGACCGCGCCCAGTCCGAGACGGCGTGCTGTCCGTGAGATTCTCATCAATGCTCCAGTGGATGCGTCGGCGCCCAGTGCCCCTCGCTGGGTGCCCACCCCGGAGAAGGTGACGCCGATCGATTCAAGCCGTCCGAGAGATGGACGGCACTGCTGCCCAGCAGCGCTTGGCGACTCCCAGCCACGATGTTAGTAGAGACAACTGTCAATGTAAATCGATACCGATGCGCCGGCACACCCACCCGCGGGGCCCGACCGCGTGTCCGTGGTCGACGAGGCGAGATGAGTACGCGTGCGGATGGCGGGCGCGGCCGGGGCGACCAGAATGTCTTCCATGCGAACGCGAATCATGATCGCCCTGGCAGCGGTCGCCCTGGGTGGGCTGATGGCCACCACCGGTTGCTCGTTCCGGGAGAGCATCTGTGCCGGCGGTGAGTATCCGGCCATCGCGGTGGGCGCGCAGGGGGGCAGCGCCTGCTTCCCGGACGGGCAGGAGCCGACCCCGCCGTACGTCCGCTATCCGGAGGGCAAGGTGCCGCAGTACGTCGACGACGAGTGGGACGTCTACTGGCGCAGCCACGGCATCGACGAGAACAACAACATCATCGAGACCTGAGCCGTGGCGAGTAGGTACAAGGCTCCCTGGGTCGAGAGGTCGTCGCAACGGCGCAGATGCGTCGGTATCCCGGTAGTGCGGCAGTTCCCTCGGAGGACCGCCGACCATGTTGAGGTACTCGTAGAACCCGAGTCCGAGCAGCCGGCGTAGCGCGGGATCGAGCCCGGCCTGGAACTCGGGCGACAGGCCCAGCCGGCCTACCTGTGGTGCCGCCGGCCGTGCTGCGCCCCGGTGCCATGGGCTGGGGTGACGTCAAGGCCGCCGGGGCCGTCGGGGTCGCGCTCGCTACCCCGGCATTCGGGCGCGTACGGCCCGGATGGACCAGTCGAGCACGGGCGCCAGGCTTTCGGTCGCCGGCCAGCCGTTGACCACGGAGAGCAGCCGTAGGTACCTCTCCCTGCGCGGATCGTTCGCGGTCTCCAGGCGGAGCACCAGCCAGCGCCGAAGTTCGACGTCGTCGGTGCGACGGCACAGCCGGGCGTACCGATCGACGATCGCCGTGACAAAGGGATCGGCCTGGGGTGAGACCGGGTCGATGCCGGCTACCAGCGCTGGCCCGACCTGGTCGCGGACCGTCGCCACGACGTCGCGGTGAACACCTGCACCGTCATCGTGGGCGCGGTCGGCCGCATGCTGCTCGACGACCCGTCGCAGGCTGGCCCGAAAATCCCGGTCCTGGGACAGTTCAGCCAACTCGACCCACGCCTCCACCTGCTCGGCCCCGGGGTTGTCGGGTAGCTCAGGGGTCATCGAGCGCATGATTCCCACGAACTCGGGGCGCGCGTCCAGGCCGCCGAAGACCGCGTCGAGGAATTCGTCGATCAGAAACCGCCGTTCATCCTCGGACAGCTTTGCCAGCTTGTGCATGAGATCCATCTCCTCAGGGGTGGAGCCGCGCCTGGCGACTGCCGTCAACACCGCGCGCCGCAGGCGCAGCGTCTTTATCTGCACCGTCAGCGCCTCGGCGTGCGCCGTGGCGACCTCGGGAAGCGAGATCTCCCGATCCACGACCTTGCGGATAGTGGACAGGTCCAGACCCAGGTCGCGGAGGGTCCGCACCAGGTCCAAGCGTGCGACGGCCTCAATCCCGTAGCGGCGGTATCCGGTCGGGCTGCGGTCGGTGGGCGGGACGATCCCCCGGTCGGAGTAGAACCGGATCGTCTTGACCGTCAGCCCGGTCCGGCGGGCCAGGTCGCCGATGGAATAGAGCTTGTCGCCGTGCATGCCCTCACCCTTCCGTCTCCCCTTGCTGGAGACTCCAGCCACCAACCGTCGGCGTGGTCCGCCTTCGCCGCGACCATGGTCAGGGTGGCCGCTTTGTCGCGCACCCGCGACCGTCGGTTCCAGCGTCTCGCCAGTCGTCGATCACCACGATCCTTGCTCCCGGGGCAGTCCTCCGTTGGACCTGAACGTCGATGTGAGCGCCAACATGGAGGGATTCCCGGTGTCGCCCGGTGCGCGAGTGGGGTGAGGCTCGCCGGGGATCGGCGACGGGGGACGGGCCGGATGCCGCAGGCCACCGCCGACCGGCGGGCCCACAAGTTACGACTTGACGAACGGCATGTTATCGCTGACAGTCGATAGTCATAGGACGGCGGCGGTCGCGGCTTACCGGGCAAGCCTGCTGCGTCGGACCTTGGATCACGAGCGTGCACCGGTTACGGCGAGGGGGTGTTAACGCTAACACCAGGTCCTGCCTGCCTGACCTGCGCGCCGTGGTGCGCCCGACCTCGGGGGACGTTCGAGTTGTGATATCGGAGGAGGATCATGTCTGCATCTGGTAGGTCTCCATCGATCGCGCCGCCACCCCGGCGGCGCAGGTGGTTGCCACGTGTCGTCGCCGCCGGGGTGACCTCGGTGCTCGTCGGTGTCGCCGCCGCCGCGGTGTTGTCGACACCCGCCGCCGCGGCGACGGTGGACACGAACGCGTGGTACGTGTTGGTGAACCGCAACAGTGGCAAGGCGCTGGACGTGTACAACCTGGCCACCAACGACGGCGCGCGGATCACCCAGTGGGCCCGGAACAACGGCAATCAGCAGCAGTGGCAGTTCGTCGACTCCGGCGGTGGTTACTACCGGTTGAAGTCGCGACTGTCCGGCAAGGTGCTGGACGTCTACAACTTCTCCACCGCCAACGGCGCCAGCATCGTGCAGTGGACCGATCACAACGGCACCAACCAGCAGTTCCGGCTGGCGGACTCGGCCGGCGGCTACGTCAGGCTGATCAACCGCAACAGCAACAAGGTGATGGAGGTGCAGGGCGCCTCGACCGCCGACGGCGGCAACATCGTGCAGTACGACGACTGGAACGGCAACAACCAGCAGTGGCAGCTCGTCCGGGTCGACGGCGGGGGTAACCCCACCACTCCGCCGCCGACGACGCCGCCGCCGGGTGGTACGTGTGCGTTGCCGTCGTCGTACCGGTGGTCGTCGACGGGTGCGTTGGCGCAGCCGAGGTCGGGGTGGGTGTCGTTGAAGGACTTCACGCACGCGCCGTACAACGGTCAGCAGTTGGTGTACGCGACCACGCACGACACGGGTACGTCGTGGGGCTCGATGAACTTCGGCCTGTTCGGTAGCTGGAGCCAGATGGGTTCGGCGAGTCAGAACCAGATGCCGTTCTCGGCGGTGGCGCCGTCGTTGTTCTATTTCGCCCCGCGGAACGTGTGGGTGTTGGCGTATCAGTGGGGTGGGCCGGCGTTCTCGTACCGGACCTCGACGGATCCGAGCAATGTCAACAGTTGGTCGGCGCCGCAGACGTTGTTCTCCGGGAGTATCTCCAACTCGGGTACGGGTCCGATCGATCAGGCGGTGATCGGTGATGACCAGAACATGTATCTGTTCTTCGCCGGGGACAATGGCCGGATCTATCGGGCGAGTATGCCGATCGGGAACTTCCCGGGTAGTTTCGGGTCGAACTACACGACGATCATGACCGACACGACGAACAACCTGTTCGAGGGTGTTCAGGTCTACAAGCTTCAGGGTGAGAACCGGTACCTGATGTTGGTGGAGGCGATCGGCGCGCAGGGGCGTTACTTCCGGTCGTTCACCGCGACGAGTCTGGGTGGTACGTGGACGCCGCAGGCGGCGACCGAGAGCAACCCGTTCGCCGGTAAGGCCAACAGTGGCGCGACCTGGACCAATGACATCAGTCATGGGGAGTTGATCCGGACCAACGCCGACCAGACGATGACGGTCAACGCCTGCAACCTGCAACTGCTGTACCAGGGCCGGTCACCGAACTCCGGTGGCGACTACGGCCTGCTGCCCTACCGGCCCGGTCTGCTGACCCTGCAACGCTGACCGACCGGACACACCAGCGGCACCGGCGATCCTGACCCCCACGGGCGAACGGCGACCCCGTCGACGGCCCCGGTCACGATCACCGCAACCTCCGGGGCGGGCTCGGCGCGACATCGAGCCCGCCCCGGTCACCATGCCGATCGGCACGCGACGGACGGCGGTGACCCACCCGATCCGGTGCTCCGGCGGGGCCGGGCGTTCCCGCCGGTGCCGCGGTCAGGCCGCGGCGGTGGCCTGGGCCTGCCACAGGGCGCTGACGACACTCATGACGAAGATCTGCGTGGGCAGCGGCAACCCGGGAAGGTCGATCGCGACGTCGGCCCGCCACCTGCCCGTCTGCCGCACGGATCCCGCCAGTTGGCCGTTGACCCGAAGCTCCTGGTCGTTGCTCCAGAGTGACCGGCGCTGGAAGTGGTAGGTCTGCCCGTCCGCTTCCACGGTCCACCGCCGGCGGCCGATCCGGTCCGCCGTCGCGATGATCGTGCCCGCGGCGTCGGTCATGATGTAGCGAGTGCCCCAGCCGTTGCTGCGGACCTGGAACCGCCGCCCGTCGAACTCGAAGTCGCCGCCGTTCGCCCAACGGGCGCTGTCCCAGGTGGCTATCACCCGGCCCCCGGCGCTGATCTCGTAGCGGGTTCGCCAGGCCCCGCTCCTCTTCGCGATGATCATCCACTGATGCTATTCGATGACGTCCAGGGCCCGAGGATCGCGCGAGGTTCGTCGGTGGTCGCTGGCCGCCGACCGTCGCCGGTGGGAAGGGGCTGCACGAGCACGCTCGTGCAGCCCCTTCGCGCCCACCGCGCGTTGCCTCCGCAGACCGCGGTTGGGTGAAGTCCGACCGGCCGGTGGGCAGCGGGGTCAGGACTCGTGGGCGCCCAGGTCGGGGGACTTCCCGTGGGGCCGGGACCGGCCGACGTGGTCGGTCTTCGCGGTCGGGGCGGCGCAGCCGGCGTTGATGGCCGGGCTGCCGGCCCGCAGCCGGAAGTCACCGCCGGCCGGGTCGACGAACTTCGGGTCGCCGTTGAGCAGGTTGCAGTCGGCGAAGACCTTCTCGCTGCCCTTGGCCCGGCCGGGGGTGCCGGAGATGCTGAGCGGCTTGTGGCCGGGGGCGGACACCGAGATGTTGTGGGCGAACCGCACGTTGTGCGCCCAGGAGGCGTTCAGGTCGCGGTCGCCGATCTCCGGGCTGACCGAGTTCTGGTACACGGTGTTGTGCAGGACGTCGACGTTGTCGCTGGAGAAGACGTGCACCCCGCCGCCTCCGTTGCGGTAGGAGACGTTGTTCTCGACCAGGGTCCGGCCCCGGTACGGCGCGATCTTCCGCGCCTTGATCTGGCTGTTCCGGTTGTCGTCGATGATGATCCCGTTGCCGTCGGTGATGTGCGGCTTGGGGCCGGAGTCGAGCCACGGCAGGTAGTTGCGGTTTCCGCTGACCGTGTTCTGCCGGACGATCATCTTGTAGCCGGTGTTGCCGTCGACGTCGCGGCTGTGCAGGAGCGAGATGCCGCTGGTGCCGTAGACGGTCCAGTGCGAGGTGCCGGTGACGGTGTTGCGCTCGATGGTCACGTAGTCGGCCTCCGAGGTGGAGATGCCGCCACCCGGCACGTCCCGCACGACGTTGTCGCGGATCGTGACGTGGTGCGGGATCTGGTTCGGGCTCTTGCTCGGCGGCCGGATGAAGATGCCGTTGCCGTTGGTGATCGGGTTCAGGCGGTTCTTCTTCTGCGACTCCGCGTACGCCCGGGTGACCTCCTTCGCGTTGCCCACGACGGTCAGGCCCTGCACGATCACGTGGGACGTCTCGACCTGGACGCCGTTCCAGTTCTTCACCCGCAGGAGCGGCTTGTGCCCCGGATGGGCGGCGAAGGTCACCGGCTTGCCCGCGGTGCCGCCCTTCCGCACGGTCAACACGTTGCCGTTGACGTTGCTGTTGGCGTAGGTGCCGTTCAGCACCAGCACCGTGTCGCCGGGCCGGGCGAGGTCGGCGGCCTTCTGCAGGGTCCGCAGCGCCTGCGCGGCGGAGGTGCCGGCGCGCTTGTCGTCGCCGTTGCCGGACACGTAGAGATAGCGGCCGGTGGTCGGCGGCATCGCGTCCGGCTTCGGCGTCGTCGGTGCGGGCGTACTGGCCGACGGCGACGGTGCGGGCTTCGACGGGGACGGCTTGCCGGGCGTCGGCGTACCGCTGTCGGTGACGGTCAGCGTGACCCGCAGCGGGGTGCCGGCGCGGCCCTTGCCGTACTTCTCGCGGTACGGGGTCATCGCGATCTTGTACGTGCCGGGCTTCGGCTTCCAGGGGTAGATGTCCCCCTTGGTCGAGTCGCCGGCCAGCACGTAGGGGGAGATGCTCTCCGTCTGGGTCCGGCCACCCTCGACGGTGAACCGGACGCTGCCACCCTTCGCGGACAGGAACGCCTGCACGCTCAACTCGCGCGTGCCGATGGCGGCCAGGTCGACGGTCTGCGCACCGGACAGGTTGCCCCGGCCGGCCACCGGCTTGTCGGTCACCGCGTCGACCAGTACGGCCGAGGTGATCGTCGGCTGGTCCTCGGCGGATGCCACCGCCACCCCGGCGATACCGGCGGCGACCACCGTCACCCCCATCACCGACGCGACCAGCAGTCGCCGTGACCTCCCCTGCCCGGCGGGCAGGTCTGGTGTGCGCGCGCGATGTATCGGCACGTTTTCCTCCGTGGTGAAAGATGAGTAGTCAGAATGGGAATGGCAGCCGCACCGGCGCTATCCGCTTTCGGAGGCTATACAGACGAAGGCGGCCGTGTACACCTGAGAATTACTTCCTAAGGCATCCTTAAAGCTTATTCCGAAATTGTGAGCCATTCGCCATCGAATTTCTGTTACGGATCGCGATGCCCGCCGAACGCCGCCCGGAGGAACGCCATCGGCGAGGTTGTCGCTGGTACCGGGAGTGACGACGGCGATGCGGCACGACACCCGTGCGGACCGTTACAGCTTTTTCCGAACTGTTACCGGTGCTCGTCGACGGGCACCCGCGACCGCTTCCTTGCCCGGACGATTCCGCGCGGTCTATCGTGCGGACAGGCAAGCGGCTTCGGACTTCGCCCGGATTCGGTGCCTTCCCATCGACGGGCACGGGTGCCCGCCGGTCGAGGGCGCGGCAGGCGGATCGGCAGCGACCGCCCGCCCGCCGTACGCGTGGTGACCAGGCGGTTGGGCCTGCCGGCATGAGGGGGCGAGCGTCTCGATGGGTACCTCGGACACGGTGCCGGCGGGGGACCCGGGCCGTCCGCCCGGCCGGTCCGGGCCGTACCCCCCGGCCCGGGGATGACCGCGGCGGTGGGCCGGCACCAGGCGGGCCGGACGCCGGCCGCCGACGTCGGCGACGAGGTGGTGACCCTGGTCCGGGCGGCTCAGGGCGGGGACTCTGCCGCTCTCGACCAGCTCCTCAGGACCAGCCTGCCGCTGGTCTATCAGGTGGCGGCCCGGGGGCTGTCGGCGGCGGACGCGGACGACGTGGTGCAGGAGACGATGCTGCGTGCGGTCTCCGGGCTGCGCCAGGTGGACCGGCCGGAGCGCTTCCGGTCGTGGCTGCTGTCGATCGCGCTGCGCCAGGCCCGCCGTCGGCTGGCCCGGGTGGGTGAGGACCAGCGGCGATTCCCGGCCGGTGACCCGGACGAGTTGGCTGCCGGCACGGACGTGGCCGACCTCGGGCTCGATCGGGTGGAGCTGAGCCGCCAGCGCCGGGAGATCCACGCCGCCGCGCGGTGGCTCGACCGCGACGATCGGGAGCTGCTGAACCTGTGGTGGCTCACCCAGGCCGGTGACCTGAGACCGGTCGAGGTCGGTCCGACCCTGGGCATCTCGGAGGCGCACGCCCGGGTGCGGCTGCACCGCCTGCGCGGCCGGCTGGACAGCGCCCGCCGGATCGAGCGCGCGGTCGACGCCGCCGGCCGGGGTGTCGGCTGCCGCGATGTCGTGACGGTGCTGCGGAACTGGCCCGGCGTACGGTCGCCGCTGTGGCGCAAGCGGCTGGTCCGGCACGTCGACGGCTGCCCGGCGTGCGCGCAGGTCGCCACCGGCCTGTTGCCCCCGGAGACGTTGCTGGCCACCGTGCCGCTGCTCGTCGTACCCCCGCTGTTTCTGCCCCAGGCGGGCGTCGCGCCGGCGGCCACCGGGCTGGTGGCGGCGGCCGTGGAGGGCGTGCGGCAACTCGTCCAGGCGCTGCTCGCCAAGCCCGCCGCCGCGGCGATGGCGGCGGTCGCGGTGGGCGGCGGGGCCGCGGCGTTCGTCGTGCACGAGGCGGAGGACGAGCCGCGCCCGCGTACGGCGTTGGTCGCCCCGACCCCGGCGACGGCACCGGCCTCGTCGGCGGCGCCGGCGCCGGCCCCACCCGGCCCGTCACGCCCCGCCGCGCGCGCGTCCCGCGGCGGGGTCGGCGCCGGGATCGGCGGCCCGACCTGGTCCGCCGAACAGACCGCCCCGCTTCAGGGCGGGCGCTACCTGTACGTGGCGCCGTCCGGCGACGACGGCAACAGCGGCCTCGCCCAGGACCAGCCCTTCCGGACGTTGCAGCGCGCCGCCGACCAGACCCGGCCCGGCGACACCGTCCTGATCGCCGACGGGCGGTACAGCGCTCCCGGCCGGGCGAACGTTCTCGGCGTCACCCGGTCCGGCGAGCCCGATCGGTGGATCACGTTCGCGGCCGCGCCGAACGCCCGACCGGTGATCGAGGGCGGCGACGGCAACTGGCAGATCGTGCACGTCCGCGCGGCGTACATCAGGGTCGTCGGGCTCAGCGCGGTCGGCAACCGCGCCCGGCTGACCGCCGAGCAGCGTGACCGGGCCCAGCGCGGCGACCTCAAGGACCCGACGATCAACGGCAACTGTTTCGCCACCGACGAGCAGAAGTCCGCCGATCCGCCCCGCCGGCCGCACCACGTGCACTTCTGGGGCAACACCGCGACCGACTGCGCGCTGGCCGGCTTCGTCGCCCTCGCCGCCGATCACGTGACGATGGAATACAACGTCGCCGCCCGCAACTCCTGGTACTCCGGCTATGCGGGAAGCTGCTTCTCGATGCACAGCAGCTGGAACTCCGACGACGACACCGGCTTTAAGATGATCATGCGTGGCAACGTGGCCCACGACTGCCGGCAGGTCGTGCCGAGCGTGGTCACCGGCGCCGACAGACCGACCAACGGCAACGGATTCAGCATCCAGGGAAACCGCAACGAGGACCTACGGGGTGCCCCGCTCTTCCAGGATCCCTATCGCGGTCGCATCCTGGTCGCCGACAACGTCGCCTACGGCAACGGCGGGCACGGCATCCTGGTCCACGACAGCGACAACGTCGCGGTCGTCAACAACACCCTCTACCGCAACGCCGAGACGCCGCACATCTCCGGCGAGGTGGTCGTCCGTGGGGCGGAGCGGGTCGCCGTCGCCAACAACATCGCCGTCGCCCGGGCGGGTAAGGTCGCCGCCGGCGTCACGTCCGCTCCCACCTCCAGGCTGGCGAACAACCTGCTGGTCGGGGCACAGGAACTGCCGGACGGGATCGCCCGTGGCACCCTCGCCGGGCAGCCGTCCTTCGTCGACCCCGACACCGGCGACTTCCGCCTCAACGCCGACAGTCCCGCGGTCGACAGCGGCGCGCCGACATCCGGTAGCACCACCGACGCCGACCGGCTCCCGCGCGACGGCCGGCCCGACCTCGGCGCGTACGAGCGCCGATGACAACCGTCGAGGCGCGAACGGTGGTCAGCGCCGGCCGAGTTCCGACTCCAGTCGCTGGATGAGCGTCTTGCGGGCCTTGCCGTCGCGCTCGCGCCGCAGCGCCGTCCTGAGCTGGCTCGTGCCGAGGGTGCGCACGAGCTTGGTCGCCTCGGACACCGGAAGGTCGGACAGTTGGGTGGCCGAGGTGGCGGTCCTGCGGGCGCGTTTGGCCGGCCCGGTATTGGCGACGTACTGCCGGCCGGACTTCGACTGGTCGCGCTTCTTGGCGTCGGTGGCGCGCCGCTGTTCGGCGGAGAGCTTCCCCCACGCCCGCTTGGGCAGGTAGCGAGCTGTCTCGTCACCCTGACGCGCCCGGGTACCGCCCTCCTTGGTCTGCCAGTCCTCCTCGCCCCAACGCTGCAGGGACTTCTGCCGCTCGTCCTTCGGGCCCTGGTAGCCGCCCCCGCGTTCCTTGTACCGCTGGGTGAGCAGCTGCGACTTGCGCGCCGACCACTGCCCCTTCCGGCCGCCCTTGTCGGAAGCCTTGATCTCTTCCTTGAGTTGCTCTCTGAGCTCGGGCTTCGTGTACCGCGCCATGCACCGCATCTACCCGCGGTGCGAGGTCGTACTCCTGCCGGGCGCGCGTCGGTCGTTGACGTCGCCGACGGTGACGTGATGTGCTCATCCCGCAACGCAAATGACAACCGTGATCGTTAGTGTCTGAGGAGAAGCATGTCTCTCACCGTGCCGCCCAGCCTTCTGCACGCCGCCGAGACCGGGCCCGTGGACGACGAGGCGTTCGTGGCCTGCGTACGCGACTCGCTGCCGTACGCCTGGCAGACCGTCAGCCGCGTGGCGGCGGACCTGGAGTCGTCCGACGCGCAGTTCGCGGACAACGTGGTCCCCCCGCCGACCGAGGCGGAGCGCGGTCAGCTGCTGCGCGCGCTGGCCAGCGACGCCATCCGGTCGAGCCTGGAGCGTCACTTCGGCGTGAAGCTGGCCTTCCAGAACTGTCACCGGGTCGCGGCGTTCCGTCCGTCCGCCGTCGACTCGGACACCTACCGCCGCTTCATCTCCATGCGCGGTCAGCTGCTCAACCAGTCACCCGAGCTGCGTGACTGCTGATCCGGCCCCGGCCCGGCGGGCGGGACGGGGCGTTCGCGCGCACCTGTTCCTGCTCGCCGGGCAGCGGCCCGGCGGCAGTCACGCCGCCGCCCTCGCCGACGCCCACCGCTTCGGCCGGGCCGCCGAGGACGCCGGCTACGACGGGGTCTGGGTCGCCGAACACCACTTCATCTCGTACGGCGTGTGCCCCTCGGCGATCACGTTCGCCGCGCACCTGCTCGGCGCCACCCGGGAAATCACGGTCGGTACCGCCGCCTGCATCCTGTCGAACCGTCATCCGGTGGCGCTCGGGGAGGAGGCGGTCCTGCTCGACGAGCTGTCCGGTGGTCGCTTCCGGCTCGGCGTCGGTCGGGGTGGCCCCTGGGTCGACCTGGAGGTCTTCGGCACCGGTCCGGAGCGCTTCGAGAACGGCTTCACCGACTCGCTCGACGTGCTGGCAAGGTGGTTGTCCACCGCGGCGACGGTGGGCGGCAACGACCGCTTCCCGTTCCGGGACGTGCGGGTGGTGCCGCGCCCCCGCCGCCGGATGCCGATCTGGGTCGCGGCGACCTCCCTGGCCACGGTCGACCTCGCGGCACGGCACGGCATGCCGTTGCTGCTCGGCCTGCACGCCGACCTGACCGAGAAGGCCGAGCTGCTGGAGCGCTACGCGCGGGTGGCGTCCGCGCACGGCCACCCACCTGGTTCCGTCGCCCACGCCAGCGCGCACCTGGCCCACGTCGAGGACGACGACACCGCCGCCGGGCAGGCCGTGCGGGACGGCCTTCCGGCGCTGCTCGCGGGCACCCGGGAGTACGTCCGCCTGGACGGGGCACCGTCCGGCCGGCGGGATGTCGTCGGGTACGTGCAGCGGCTGATCGACATCCATCCGGTCGGCTCGCCCGCCCGCTGCCGGACGGCCGTGGCCCGCGCCGCCGCCCTGCCCGGCGTGCGGCACCTGCTGTTCCTGGTCGAGGCGGCCGGCGGACGTGACCGCACGCTGGAGACGATCCGACGCCTGGCGACCGACGTCCTCGATCGGCCCGGCCCGCGGCCGGCGCAGCGGATTTCCCGGCAGTCCGCGGGTCGACCTGAGGCGCGGGGCCGGCCGGGCTAGGGTGTCGCATATGGAAACGGTTACCGTTAACGTGAGGATGGGTCGGGCGGGATGAAGGTAGCGTTCGTCGGAAAGGGCGGCAGCGGGAAGACCACGCTCGCCGCGCTCTACGCCCGGCACCTCGTCGCCGGAGACCGGCCGGTCCTGGCCATCGACGCGGACATCAACCAGCACCTCGCGGCGGCCCTCGGCGGGTCGGCCCACGGCGCCACGACGCTGGGCGAGCACCTGCCCGCGATCAAGGAGTACCTGCGCGGCGACAACCCGCGGATCGGCTCCGCCGGCGAGATGGTGAAGACCACCCCTCCGGGCACCGGGTCGCGGCTGCTGCGGGTGTCGGAGGACAACCCCGTCTACGCGACCTGCGTCCGGCGCGTCGCCGGGGTGCCCCTGGCGGTGACCGGTGAGTTCACCACCGAGGATCTCGGCGTCGCCTGCTACCACTCCAAGGTCGGCGCGGTCGAGCTGATGCTCAACCACCTGCTCGACGGTCCCGGCGAGTACGTGGTGGTGGATATGACCGCCGGTGCGGACGCCTTCGCCTCCGGGCTGTTCACCCGCTTCGACCGCACCTTCCTGGTGTGCGAGCCGACCGTGCGCAGCGTCGGGGTCTACCGGCAGTACGCCGGCTACGCCCGGGACTACGGCGTGGCGCTGTCCGTCGTCGGCAACAAGGTCGAGGACGCGGCGGACGTGACGTTCCTGCGCGAGCACGTCGGCGCGGACCTGTTGACCTGGATGAGCCGTTCCGCGTACGTGCGGCGGGCCGAGCGCGGCACGGTCGGACCGCTGGCCGAGTTGGAGGCGGCCAACCGGGCGGTGCTGGAACAGCTCACCGACGCGGTCGACGGCACCGGTCAGGACTGGACGGCCTTCACGCACTGGGCGCACGAGTTCCACCGGCGCAACGCCGCCGCCTGGGCCAACGACCGGACCGGCGTCGACCTCACCACCCAGATCGATCCGGACTTCCGGATGGGGCCGCAGGCGCTCAGCCTTCCGGGTGGGGTGGCCGCCTGACGGTCCGCACGGCGTGCGACGTCACCTCCCTGCCGGGTCCTCCGGACGTTCGACCCGGGTCGGGTTTCCGCGTACCAGATCGTCGTGGGTGCGCCAGCGGGCGGTGGTGGCCGCGCGGTCGGACGTCTCGTCGGCCTCCGCCACGCGGCGACGTAGCAGGTCCAGGGCGATCCGCCGGTTCAGGGTGAACCGTCGTTCGGTGTCCACCACGACGACCGTTCCGGTGGGGCGGTGGGTCGCCCGCACCGCCGTACTCGCCTTGTTCCGGTGCTGGCCGCCGGGACCGCCGGTACGGCAGGCCACGATCTCCACATCCCGCTCCGCGAACGGGGTGTGGTGGGTCCCGACCTGGCAGGGCCGGGAGCTGACGTACCAGTTCTTCCGTCCGACGCCGGCCCGGTAGGGGCTCGGCGCCTGCCAGCACAGGGTCCCGGTCCACGAGGCGGCGAACGCGCCGACGTCGGCACCGGAGATGTGGACCAGGACCGATCGGTACGTCCCGGGCCGATCACCGGGTACCGTCTCGACCCGGCGCGTCGACAGGCCCCGAGCGGACGCGTCGGCCTCCAGCCGCCGCAACAGCCGGGTCAGCGCCCACGCGCACTCCTGGGGGCCACGGCCGGCCGACAGCAGCAGGTGCACGCTCACGACCGGCTCCGCCCGCGGCGCTGGTCCCGCCGGTCCCTCGCCGGCGCGGCCCTGAGGTCGGGCGTCTTGTAGGTGACCAGGGGCACGGTAGTGCACACCGGCGTGGCCAGGTCGTGGTCGACGAGGTCGGCGACCACCTGCTCGATGCGCTTGTACGCCGTCGGCGCCTCCTCGAACAGCAGTTGACGGTCGCCGCACACGACCACCGATCCCACCGGCGTACGGCGCAGCTCCTGCACCGTGTGCTTGGCCTTGCCGCGGCGCAGGGCGTCGGCCCGGGACATCTTGCGTCCGGCCCCGTGCGCCACGGAGTGGTTCGCCTCCGGCCCGGCGTGTCCCGACACCAGGTAGGAGGGAGTGCCACGGGTGCCGGCGACGAGTACGTCCCGGCCGTCGCCCGGCGCCGCCCCCTTGCGGTGCAGGTATCCGCCGTCGCGGATTTCGACCAGGTTGTGGCACTGGTCGACGACGGGCTCGGTGGGCTCCGCGCCGAGGGCGTGGGCGACGCGGGCGGCCAGGAGCCGCCGGTTGAGCGCCCCCCACCGGACCGCCTCGTCGTGCGCGGCCAGGTACGCCGCGGGGTCGGGTGCCGGGCCGGCGCCGTACGCCTCGGTGTGCGCCCGCAGGATCCGCTCGCCGAGCCCACGGGAGCCACTGTGGACGACGAGAACGAGATCACCGGCGGCCAGGCCGAGGCGGTCCGCCGCTCCCGGCTCGAAGACGGTGCCGACCACGGCCAGTTCGACGAAGTGGTTGCCCCGGCCGACCGTACCGAGGCCCTCGGCGTGACCGGCGGGCACCTCACCGTCCAGGACGGCCCAGGCCGGGTCGTCGGCATCCCGGTCGGGATCCAACGCCCGGTCGAGGTCGGGAAACCGGGCGGCGATCCGCTCGGGTGCGGCGCGCCGGAGCCGGATCGGGAACACCGCGATGCCACAACCGATGTCGGAGCCGACCAGGAACGGATACAGAAGCGTCGACATCATGGCGGCGCCGATCGGGGCGCCCTTTCCGGGGTGCAGGTCCGGCATTCCGGCGACGTGGACCATGCCGTCGAGGGCGGCCACCTGGTGGCACTGCGCGACGGCGTCGGACTCGATCCAGCTACCCGGGGAGGCGAAGACGGTGACACTGGCCGACGGGGAGTGCTGGGCAGGGTGCTGTGGAGACAATGACGCTCTCTTCGGGGACGAAGGGTGCGGACGGACGGCGGCGCGGCGCGGATCGGCGCGGCGGTGCCGGGTGGAAGGCGGGAGGTCGTCCGTCAGTACGTCATGGGCCCACCCTGCCCGGGCGGGCCGAGGCACGGCAACGGGTTTTCCGTCGACGGCGCGCGGGGTGCTGCGCGGTCCGGCGAGGCTTAGGGTGTCGGTATGGGTGCCCGGATCCGTCGCGCGGTCCCACCCGGAGGGGGCGCCGACCGCGCCGGCGTGTGTGAACGGTGACCGGCACCGCGATCCCCGCTCAGCGTCCCGACCTCGCACCACGCCCGCCGGACCACCGACGGGGGCTCGCCGCGCGGTGTGCGCGGATCGCCCGGTCGCGCCCCTTCGAGGTGGCGATCGTCGTGCTGATCATGGCCAACGGCATCGTGCTGGGCATCGAGACCTACCCGGACCTCGGCGCGGCGCGACCGGTCCTGCACGGCATGGAGTTGGCCTTCCGGCTGGCATTCGTGGTGGAGATAGCGATCCGGGTCCTGGCGTACGGGCGCCGGCCGCAGGACTTCTTCCGGCACGGCTGGAACGTCTTCGACTTCACCGTGACCGCGGCGATCTTCATCCCGGGCCTGCACGGTGACTCGGCGATCCTGCGGTTCGTCCGAGTGGCCCGGGTACTGCGGCTGGTCCGCTTCTCGCCCGGCCTGCGCACCATCGTGGCGGCGCTGTGGCGCAGCCTGCCGGGTGTCGCCGGCTTCCTCGCCCTCGCCGCGGTGACCTTCTACGTCTACGGCATGGCCGGATGGTTGATCTTCGGTTCCCGCTACCCCGAACAGTACGGCGACATCGGCCGCTCGCTCCTGACCCTGTTCGTGCTGCTGTCGCTGGAGACGTTGCCGGACCTCATCGAACAGGGCCTGGCGGTGTCCCCGTGGACGCTGGTCTACTACGTCAGCTTCGTGATGATCACGGTCAACCTGCTGCTGAACATCCTCATCGCGGTCATCGTCAACTCGATGGAGGAGGCGCGCCGCCTGGAGATGACCGAGCGGCTGTCGCCCGACTACGACGAGGACGGCGACGGCGTACCGGACGAGGTCGACCGGATCGCCCTCACCCAGCGGTTGGACGACCTGCGCGCGGTCATCGCCGAGCTGGAACGGGAACTGCGCATCGACCGGGACGACGGGCCCGGCCGGGCCCGCCATCACAGCCCGGAACGGTGAGCGACAACGCCGGAAAAACGCCTGGCCGCCGGCCACGACTACCGTTACGGTCCCGCCCATGGACGTACGCGAAGAGCGGCAGCACGACCACGACGCGGTCCGCGACGTCCACCGGCGGGCCTTCGGTGATCACGGAGCGGTGGTGGCGCCCCTGGCCGACGCCCTGCGCCGGGACGACCCGGCCGCGCTCTCCCTCGTCGCCGAGCGGGCCGGCCAGGTCGTCGGGCACGTGATGTTCACCCGCGCCCTGCTCGACGCGCCCCGCCGGCTGGTCGGTGTGCGGGTCCTCAGCCCGGTCGGCGTCCACCCCGACCACCAGCGGCGCGGCATCGGATCCGCCCTGATCCGGCGAGGTCTGGAACTCCTCGACGCGGACGGCGTACCCCTGGTGTTCCTGGAGGGTGACCCCCGGTACTACGCCCGGCTCGGCTTCCGGGCCGGCGGCCCGGACGGGTTCCGCAAGCCGTCGCTGCGCATCCCGGACGCCGCGTTCCAGGTGTTCCCGCTCGCCGCCCACCAGCCGTGGATGACCGGCACGCTGGTCTACCCCGCCACCTTCTGGGAGCACGACTGCGTGGGGCTGCGCGACCCGGCGTGACCGCACCGGCCGCCGGGGTGGTCAGTCCCGCCGGTAGCTCTCCGCGTAGTAGTCGCCGATGCGGCCCCGGCCGGTCGGCTGGTCCGCCGCGTCCGGGTCGTAGGCCGGGGACTCCTTCACCTGCTCCCGGGTGCGGTCCAGATGCACCGTCCGGTCGAGGTGGTCGACCCGCTCCACCGTGCCCACCGGCAGCAGGACCTTCCGCCCGAAGATCCAGGGTCCGGTGTCCACCACCAGCCACTGCGCACCGGCGTCGTCGCTTGCCCCGTCGACGGTGCCGATCCCGCCGTCCACCGCCTCCACCCGGTAACCGACCAGGTCGACCGGCGTGCCGGGCCCCGGGGCGTCGGGACCGTCGTCGGCGTCCGGCCGCCGGGGGGCCGGTTCGGCGTCCGGGGTGGCCGGCTGGTAGCTGCCGGCCAGCGCGGACGGGTCGCGCCAGGTCCACGGATTGAACGTCGACGGTTGCACGGGACACCTCCGGTAGGGGTCGTCTGTTCCCTCAAATGTGCCCTCGCCCTTGGCCCGGGAAACAGGTGCGCAATTTCGGGTTCATCGGAAATTCGTCGTGCGAACTACGTCATAATCATTGTCCATCGATGGACCGCGGTGCATCGCCGCTGCTCGGATCGCTCTCATCGCGGCAGCACATATCACGCGTCCATTGAGAGTGTCGCTTCCGCACATTCGTGGACCGCGTCGACGACCGCCATTCTGTCTGGCATCCGCGCTACCGAGAAGAGGGGGAGACGCATGTCCGGAACGATTCGTCGAGCAGGAGTGGTGCTCGCGCTGACCGTTGGCCTGCTGGCGGGAGCAGGCGGCACCGCGCAGGCCGCTGTCAACCCGGTCACGCCGCAGTCGCTGTGCGGTTTCGGCTACACCGTGCGGGACCAGGACCCCGTCCACCACGGGCAGACCGGCGTCCGCCTCGGAACGGTCCACCTCATGTACAACCCGATCACCGGGTATGGCTGCACGGTCACCATCAAGTCGGCCTACGTCGGGTCGCTCACCCGAACCCAGGTCTACCTCGCCGCTCCGTACCTGCCCACCCAGGTCGACGACGGCAACCGGCTCTACGCGGCCGGCCCGACGAAGGCGTACGTCCGCGGCGGCTGCGTGATCTGGGGTGGCTCGGTCGCGGACCCGGCGGGGACGGTGCACCAGCACGACCGGGCGAACCCGGCGATCGGCGGAATCGGCACCTGCTTCTGACGCCGGCGGCCGGGTCGTCCCCACCCGGGCGGTCCGCCGCGCCGGGTCGCCCGGGTGGGCGGTGGCATACTCGCCGCCATGGTGCTGTCCCGCCGTTGGGCGTTGTTCCTGGTCGGGGTCGGGATCTGGACCTGGGTCATCTGGCCGCGGTTCGCGATCGCGATCTGGAACGACCCGCGCGCCTGGACGAGCGGCGCGGTCGGTGACTTCCCGGCAACCGGCTTCCTGTGGGTGCACGCCCTGCTCATCGGGGCGTCCCTGACGCTCGGCACGATCGTCGGCCTGCTCGGCCTCCGCGCGTGGCGCGCCGCCGGCCGACGTACGCCGAAATCGGCGGCCTGAGCCCGACGGCCCGGATCAGGCCGTCGTGGCCGGCTGCGCGTTCGGCGCCGGCAGCCATGCGGCGCGCTCGTCGTGCGCGAACCGGGAGAAGTCGATCGGCTCCCGGCCCAGCAACGTACGCACGTCGTCGGTGAGCCCGTCGGCGAAGCCGAGCCGGCAGGTCGTGTAGAGGGCGAGGGTGACCAGAGCCATCCCCCACGCCATGCCGTCGGCCCGCGCGGCCCGCAGGTAGCGGAGAGGCCCGGTCGGCACGTACCGCACCGGCCGCCCCAACTCGGCGCCGATCAGGTCGGCCACCTCGGCGTACGTGAGGGCCTGCGATCCGGTCAGGGTGTACGCCCTTCCCACGTGTCGATCCTCGCTCAGCGCCAGCGCCGCCACCGAGGCGACATCGCGCACGTCGACGAAGGCCGTCCTTCCCCGCCCGGCGGGGAGCACGATCCGGCTCCGGTCGCGGATGGCGGAGGCGTGCGTCGTGGAGAGGTTCTGCATGAAGAACGCGGCCCGGACGAAGGTCCACTCCAGGTCCGACTCCCGCAACCACTTCTCCAGGGCGTGGTGCGGCACCACCGGGTTGCGCTCCGCGCCCTGAAGTGAGAGCAGGACCATCCGCCGTACGCCGAGCTGCCGGGCCCGTTCCAGGGCGGGCAGCATGTCGCGCCGGACGTTGCCGAGGTGCGGTGGACGCATCAGGAACATGCGGTCCACGCCGGTGAAGGCGGCGTCCCAGGTGGTCGGGTCGGTGAAGGAGAACGGGACGCTCTCCTGCCAACCGACGGAGGCGTCGGCACCTCGCATCGCCGCCCGCACCCGCTGGCCGCCCTCCCGCAGGATCCGGGCGACGTGCCAGCCGACCCGCCCGGTCGCACCGGTCACCAGAACTGTCATGCGCCGAGTGTCGTCCCGACGCAGGCGCTGTGCGCAGAGCCGTGCTGCCCCTCGGGCAGGACCTTCGACCCACGCGCCCGTGCCGCACGCCCCCTGAACTGGACGGATAGTCGGGTGGTGATGGTGTGACGCGGACCGCTACCCCTCGATTTGACGATCAAACCCGCAGACGCGTAACTTTCTCTCTGCCAGCGCGGAACGGGGCAAACGGGATGAAAGTCCTGACGACCCGAACCGGACTGGTACCGGGTCCGAGGAGGTAAGCCTCCGAAAGGACGCGGTCCGGGCGAGAGCTCGCCGGAACCGCCGCGAGGCGGATTTGGTGCAGCGGAACCGACCGGGTAAGGTTGTCGACCGGCAGGGCACCGGGCGAGCTGGCGGGAAACCGCGAGCGGCCGGCCTGCCAAATCCGATGATCAATCGCAGCGTTAACCGCTGCGCGTGATCGTCGGCGCCAACCCGTACGAAGCGTGACACACCGGGACACACCGGTTGACACGGGGAAGGCGGTGAGGTAACGTAGTAAAAGTGCCCGGCGCGAGAGCGGCGGACATGAGAGAGGTTGCCCCGGATGGGGTTCTGCTGATGCGGGGCTTCGGATAGTGTGTGGTTGTTCTTTGAGAACTCAACAGGGTGCTTGATAAGCCAGTGCCAATTGTTTTATATCCCGGACTGGTCGAGCTTCGGTTTGGCTGGTTTGGATTCCTTTGGCAACATTTGTTTGTTGTC
>NZ_RBAK01000021.1:0-81381 GCF_003626595.1 Micromonospora endolithica
CCGCCGGGCCGCGCCGCGCACCGCCGGGCCGCGCCGCGCACCGCCGGGCCGCGCCGCGCACCGCCGCGCCACGGCGCGCGGCGCCGCGCCGGTCAGCGTTCCCGGACCACCGCCACCGGGCAGTGCGCGTGGTGCAGCAGTTGCTGGCTGACCGAGCCGAGCACCATGCCCCGCAGCCCGCCCCGGCCCCGGGTGCCGACCACCACCAGGGCGGCGTTGCGGCTCGCCTCGACCAGCAGCGACGACGCGCTGCCGGCGGCCACCTCGACGGTCACCGGCACGTCGGGGAAGCTGGCCCGCCAGCGGCCCAGGGACTCCTCCACGTCGGCCCGCTCCGCCGCGGCGGCGCTGTCCACGTCGACGTCCGGCGGACCCCACCGTCCGGACGGTGGCTGCCAGGCGCGGACCACGTGCAGCGGCACCCCCCGGGCGGCGGCCTGTTCGTAGGCGAAACCCAGGGCGAGCAGCGAGCACTCCGAGCCGTCGACGCCGACCGCGACGTGTCCGGTACGCGCCTGGTCGGTGGTCCCGTCCCGGACCACCACCACCGGGCAGTGGGCGTGCGCGGTGACCGTGACGGCCGTCGACCCGGCCAGCAGCTCGCCGAACCCGCCGTGGCCGCGGGTGCCGAGCACCAGCAGGCCGGCGTCGGCCGACCGTTCCTGGAGCACCAGGGCCGGCGGCCCGTCGTACACCTCGCCGGTGACCGTCCGGTCCGGGTGCGCGGCGGCGGCGTCCGCGGCCGCCTTGTGCACCAGCGTCTCGACCTGCTGGCGGGCCTGCTCGTCCGGCCAGACCCCGGGCGCCACGCCCGGACCGATCCAACCGGCCACCGTCAGCCACTCGAAGACGTACGCCAGCCGCACCGGCCGGCCGCTGCGGCCCGCCTCGTCGAGCGCCCAGTCCAGCGCCCGCGCGGCGTCCGGCGAGCCGTCGTAGCCGACCAGGATCTCCTCGCCGCCCATCAGATCTCCCGTACCTCGGGGTCGCTCTCCCGGACCCAGCGCCACTCCGCCACCCGCGGGTCGTCCTCGCCGTACCGGCGGGTGTAGTCCCGGCACGCCTGGCGGGCGTCGACCATCTCCTGGCGCAGGTGCGCGGCCCGGCCGGCCAGGCCCGGCACCCGGTCGATCACGTCGATGACCAGGTGGAAGCGGTCCAGGTCGTTGAGCATCACCATGTCGAAGGGCGTGGTGGTGGTGCCCTCCTCCTTGTAGCCCCGCACGTGCAGGTTGTCGTGGTTGGTCCGCCGGTAGGTGAGCCGGTGGATCAGCCACGGGTAACCGTGGTAGGCGAAGATGATCGGCCGGTCCCGGGTGAAGATGGTGTCGAACTCGGAGTCGCTCAGCCCGTGCGGGTGCTCCGCGGACTGCTGGAGCCGCATCAGGTCCACCACGTTGACCACCCGGACCTTCAGGTCGGGCAGGTGCTGGTGCAGCAGGCCCGCCGCGGCCAGGGTCTCCAGCGTCGGCACGTCACCCGCGCAGGCGAGCACCACGTCCGGGTCGCTGCCGGCGTCGGTGCTGGCCCAGTCCCAGATGCCCAGGCCGCGCCGGCAGTGCTGGATCGCCTCGTCCATGGTCAGCCAGTTCGGCGCGGGCTGCTTCCCGGACACCACCACGTTGATGTACTGCCGGCTGCGCAGGCAGTGGTCCATGGTGGAGAGCAGGGTGTTCG
The DNA here is from genome assembly GCF_003626595.1 of Micromonospora endolithica. Lineage (GTDB taxonomy): Bacteria > Actinomycetota > Actinomycetes > Mycobacteriales > Micromonosporaceae > Micromonospora > Micromonospora endolithica. Next base: position 1,678 of record NZ_RBAK01000021.1, read on the forward strand.
CGTCCGGCGGCAGGTAGACCCGGACCACCTCGGCCTTCTTGTTCACCACGTGGTCGATGAACCCCGGGTCCTGGTGCGAGAACCCGTTGTGGTCCTGCCGCCACACGTGGCTGGACAGCAGGTAGTTCAGCGAGGCGATCGGCTGCCGCCAGGCGATGCCCCGGATCACCTTCAGCCACTTCGCGTGCTGGTTGAGCATCGAGTCGACGATGTGGATGAACGCCTCGTAGCTGGTGAACACGCCGTGCCGGCCGGTCAGCAGGTAGCCCTCCAGCCAGCCCTGGCAGAGGTGCTCGGAGAGGACCTCCAGCACCCGCCCGTCCGGCGACAGGTGATCGTCGCCGGGCTCGGTACGGGCCATCCAGGCCCGGTCGGTGACCTCGAACGCCGCGCCGAGCCGGTTCGAGGCGACCTCGTCCGGACCGAAGAGCCGGAACGTCTCCGGGTTGGCGGCGATCACGTCCCGGATCCACTTGCCCAGCTCCCCGGTCGCGCTGGACACCGAGGCGCCCGGCCGGGGCACGTCGACGGCGTAGTCGCGGAAGTCCGGCAGCGCCAGGTCCCGCAGGACCAGGCCGCCGTTGGTGACCGGGTTGGCGCTCATCCGCAGGTCCCCCCGGGGCGGCAGGTCGACCAGCTCGGTGACCGGGGCGCCGGTGGCGTCGAACAGCTCCTCCGGCCGGTAGCTGCGCAGCCACCGCTCCAGCTCGGCCAGGTGCTCCGGATTCTTGCGTACCTCGGAGAGCGGGACCTGGTGCGCGCGGTAGGTCCCCTCGACCTGCTTGCCGTCGACGTCGTGCGGACCGGTCCAGCCCTTCGGCGTACGCAGGATGATCATCGGCCAGCGGGGGCGCTCGGCCGGCCCACCGGAGCGGGCCCGCCGCTGGATCGCGCCGATCTCGTCGAGTACCCGGTCCAGGGTGGCCGCGAGGGCCTGGTGCACGCGGACCGGGTCGTCGCCCTCCACCACGTACGGCTGGTAGCCGAAGCCGCGCATCATGGCGTGCAGGTCGTCGGCGGGAATCCGTTCCAGCACCGTCGGGTTGGCGATCTTGTAGCCGTTGAGGTGCAGGATCGGCAGCACCGCGCCGTCGCGGGCCGGGTTCAGGAAGACGTTGGACAGCCAACTGCCGGCCAGCGGGCCGGTCTCCGCCTCCCCGTCGCCGATGACGCAGGCGACCAGCAGGTCGGGGTTGTCGAACGCGGCACCGTAGGCGTGGCTCAGGGCGTACCCCAGCTCGCCGCCCTCGTGGATCGAACCCGGCACCTCCGCCGCCACGTGGCTGGGGATGCCGCCGGGGAAGGAGAACTGGCGGAACAGCTTGGCCATGCCCGCCTCGTCCCGGCCGAGACCGTGGTAGCGCTCGCTCCAGGTCCCCTCCAGCCAGGTGTTCGCCACGATCGCCGGGCCGCCGTGGCCCGGGCCGGTGACGAAGATGGCCGACTGGTCCCGGGCGACGATGACCCGGTTCAGGTGGGCGTAGAGCAGGTTCAGGCCGGGGCTGGTGCCCCAGTGGCCGAGCAGGCGCGGCTTCACGTGCTCCGGCCGGAGCGGCTCCCGCAGCAGCGGGTTGTCCAGCAGGTAGATCTGCCCGACGGTGAGATAGTTCGCCGCCCGCCAGTACGCGTCCAGCCGGCGCAGCTCGTCGTCGGTCAGGGGGCTGTGCAGGTCGAGAGCGGTATCCATGCTGTCGAGCCTCTCGCGGGTAGGGGAGTCGCGCACCCGCTGGCCGCGGATCCGCCCTCCGAGCTTCGCCGAATCGGCGGCGGTGGATCAGGGCCGTTGGTCCCGCACCGACCGGGCCGTTCCGCGTACCACGACGACCGGGGAGGGCGCGTGGTACAGCAGGGTCTGGCTGACCGCACCCAGCATCCCCCGCGCCGGTTCGTCGCCCCGCGCGGCGATCAGCACGAGCTGGGCCGAGGCGGACTGCTCGACCAGGACGGTCCCGGGAGCGCCCTGGATGGTGTGGCACTCGGTGGACACGCTGGGAAAACGGGTCCGGTACTCGGCCACGATGTCCTCCAGCAGGTCCGGGTCGTCGGCGCCGCCCGGCGCGCCAGGGCCGTGCCGACCGTCCGGACCGCCCGGTTCGACGACCCGGACGGCGAGCAGGCGGGCCCCGCGGCGGCGGGCGCAGTCGAACGCCCAGCCGAGGGCCTGCCGGGAGCTGTCGGTGCCGTCGACGCCGACCAGTACCGGCCCCTGCGGCGGCGGGTCGCGGCGGACGACGAGCACCGGGCTGCCGGCACGCGCGGCCAGTTGCACGGCGGGGGCGTCGGCCGGTACGCAGGTCGCGCAGTTGGCCATCCCACCGTCGCCGACGGCGACCAGGAACGCCGCCTCGGAACGCCGGATCAGGACGACGACCGGCGCTCCCTCGACGATCTCCCCGCTGACCGGCAGCGCCGGCTCCACCTCGTTGGCGACCGCCGCCGCCCGGGAGATCAACCCCTCGGCGTCGGTGCGGGATCCCGCCACCGACGGGCCGCCGAACGCGGCCGTCCAGTCGAACGCGTGCAGCAGCCGCAGTGGGCGCTCGTGTCCGGCCGCCTCCTGCGCGGCCAGGCGGACCACCGGCAGGTCGCGCTCCGAGCCGATCCCGACCAGCACCGCCGCGTCGTCGGCTGCGGCCATCGCACATCACCTCCGCGGCCGGCCCTCACCCGAGGCTAGTCGCGGCGGTGCCGTGCCGGGGCGGGATCGTCGGGTTCACCCGCCCCGGGGGGCCGGTCAGCGGAACTGGAGGCGGTTGACCGCGTCGAACATCCGCGCGCCGAAGAGGCGTCGACCGTGCACCATCGCCCACGCCGCCGCGGTGACCAGGTAGCGGGTCCGCGGCCGGCGGGCGGTGACCGCGCGTTCGATCACCCGCGCCACGGTGTCCGGGGTGGCGGCGAGCATCCGGTTGCCGTACGACTTGGCCATCGCCGTGTCGACCGCGGTGACCATCGGCCGGTACGGGCTGGACGGGTCGGCAACCGTCCCCAGCGACTCGGCGGCCACCGCACCGAAGCCGGTGCGGATCAGGCCGGGCTCGATGATCGTCACGTCGATGCCGAAGGGCCGGACCTCCTGGCGCAGGGCGTCGGAGATGGCCTCCACCGCGTACTTGCTGGCGTGGTAGTAGCCGCCGCCGGGGAAGACGAGCCGTCCACCCATCGAACTGACGTTGACGATCCGGCCCTTCCCGGCCCGGCGCATCCCCGGCAGCACCAGCTGGGTGAGCCGGCTGAGCCCGAACACGTTCGCCTCGAACTGCGCCCGGACCCGCTGCACCGAGGTCTCCTCGATCGGGCCGTACTCGCCGTACCCGGCATTGTTGATCAGCACGTCGACCTGGCCGTGCGCGGCCTCGATGGCGGCCACGGCGGCAGTCATCGACCTTTCGTCGGTCACGTCGAGGGGGAGCAGCCGGGCGCCGGCCTCGGCCAGGTCGGCTATCGCCTCCACCTTGCGGGCGGTCGCGTAGACGGTCAGGTCGGTCCGCCGGGCCAGCCGCCGCGCGGTGGCCCGGCCGATGCCGGAGGAGGTGCCGGTGATCAGGACGGTGGTCATTCGGGGGCTCCAGGCTTCTCCAGCCCGGCGACGACCAGCGCGACGCCGTCGCGCAGCCGCTGACCGGGCAGGTCGGGGTCGGTGAGGTCGGCCTCCAGGCCGCGGGTGAGGGCCACCAGCACGTCGGCCACCGCGCGGGCCCGGGAGCCCGCGACGTCGGCGAGGGCGCCGGCCACCACGTCGGTCAGCTCCCGGGTGTACGCCTCGACGAGGTCCCCGGTCAGCTTGGTGCTGGTGTCGAGAAGTTCGGCGGCGTGCCGGCTGTCCCGGTGCAGCTTGAGCGTCAGCTCCAACTTCGCCGCCAGGACGGCGGTGACGCGTACGGCCGGCGGAGTGGCCGGATCCGCGGCGGCGGCCCGCGCCGCCGCCAGCGACTCGGCGAAGAGTCGCTCCGCGAGGCGCCGGTACGCGTCGTCCTTGTTGCGTACGTACTGGTAGACGGCGGGACGGGACATTCCGGCGGTCGCGGCGATGTCGTCCATCGTGGTCCGGCGCACCCCGTGCCGGGTGAAGCACTCGTACGCCGCGGCGAGGATGGCGTCCAGGCGATCGTTCGACATGCTGACAAGTCTTGCACAGATTGTCAGCCTGTCAAACCACGCACCCCGCGCCCCGCCGTCTGGGGGACGACCCGCTGCGTCATCGGGTGGGTGGTGTGGGGCTGTTTGTCGGGTTCGGGGGGTGTGGTCGGGGGCACCCCGGTGGCGGAATGCCGGCCGGGCGCGGGTGGTTACACCATGCGGACGATCGAGTAGCACCCCCGACCTGCTGTTCTCCGCAGGGTCGCAAGGGGGTCCGGGCCCCTCCGGGAATGGGGGTGGCCGGCCGGTCGTTGGATCCCCCCGACGCCACGCACCGGGCATCCCCCTGCTCGTGACACGCGTGTGCCGAATCTTCCTCTGAACGCCCACGCCCTTTCCCCCTGTGGTGTGGGTTGTCGACCCCCGAATGGAGCTTCTGTGATGAACACGATCATGCGTAAGAGCGTTCTGGGTATCGCTGGTCTGGCCTTCGCCGGTGGCATGTTCGCCGGCCCCGCCACCGCCCACGCCGCCCCGTCGGTGCAGTCCACGCCCGTGGCCGTGGCGGTGCAGGCCGACAAGCCCGACACGGGCAAGTTGATCCCGCACGGTGTGCAGGGCGCGCAGTCGCGGATCGACCTGTCCGACGAGCAGACGGCCAATGTCAAGGCGATCATCGCCGCGACGAAGAAGGCCGGCATGGACGAACGCGCCGCGGTCGTGTCGATCGCGACGGCGTTGCAGGAGTCGAAGCTGGAGAACCTGGGTCACCTGGGTGACCGCAACGACCACGACTCGCAGGGCCTGTTCCAGCAGCGCCCGTCCTCCGGCTGGGGCACGGTGGAGCAGATCACCGACCCCGAGTACTCCACCCTGGCGTTCCTCAAGGGCCTCAAGCAGGTCGACGGCTGGCAGGACATGCCGCTGACCGAGGCCGCGCAGACCGTGCAGGTGTCGGCCTACCCGGATCACTACGCCCAGTGGGAGCAGCAGGCCGCCGACCTCGTCGCCCAGCACTGGAACAACTGACACTTTCCTCGTAAGGGGGAACGAAAGGCCGCTGGCCGGCACCCGAACCCGGGTCGCCGGCCAGCGGCGTCTGTGCGTGCAGATCTTGGACAGTTACCGTCCCGCCGGAACAGAAACTGTCCAAGATTCACATCGACGCCCCCACCCGGGGCGGCGATCGTGCGGTTTCGGCCGCCGCCGGAAGGCGCGGATCGGACAAGACGACGACACCAAGTGCAAGATCCCGGGGGACCGGGCGGCGCGGGACGGCGCGGCCGCGCGGGCCGCCCGCGCCGCTTCCGGGCCGCCCGCGCCGCTTCCGGGCCGCCCACACCGCTTCCGGGCCGCCCACACCGCTTCCGCGCCGCGGGCGAGGGAGTGGCTGCGCGGGCGCGGTGCGGCGGTGTTCGTTCGTCAACGATGGTTGACAGAACCGGCTGCGTCAACGTAAGTTGACATCATGAGTCAGGCGACGGAACTCGCGGCGGCAGCCGGCAGCACCGACCCCCGGGTCGGGCTCCGGGCCGTTCGCGCCCTCCGCCGGCTGCTCGAGCGGCTGGAGGTGGTCCAGGTGGACAACGCCCGACGGCAGGGCTGGTCCTGGCAGGAGATCGCCGACGCGCTCGAGGTCAGTCGGCAGGCGGTGCACAAGAAGCACGCCGGGCGGCCGGCGGTCGGACAATCCTGGGAGGCGTGATGTTCGAACGGTTCACCGACCGGGCCCGGACCGTGGTCCGGGTGGCACGGGACGAGGCACGGAGCGAGGGTCAGCGACCGGTGGGCACCGAGCACCTGCTGCTCGCCGTCCTGGCCGACGGCGACAGTCTCGCGGTGCGGGTGTTGCGCGAGGCGGGGGTGACCGCCGACGACCTGCGGACCCGGATCCGGCGGCACGCCGAGCGCGCGGGCACCGGCCTCGGCGACGCCGACGCCGCCGCGCTGCGCGAGATCGGCATCGACCTGGCGGCCATCGTCGCAAGGATCGAGGAGAGCTTCGGCCCGGACGCGCTCCGCGAGGCCGTGCCGGCGCCGCGCCGACGCTGGGGTCGCCGCCGATACGCGGGCGGCCCGTTCGCTCCGCGTTCGAAGAAGGTGCTGGAGTTGTCCCTGCGCGAGGCGATCCGGCTGCGTCACTCGCACATCGGCACCGAGCACATCCTGCTCGGGCTGCTCCGCGAGGGGAACGGCCTGGCCGCGCTGGTCCTGCACGAGGCCGGCGTCGACCTCGACGACCTGCGCCGCCGCGTCGAGGTGGCACTGCGCACGGCCGCCTGACGCCGTGACGGCCCGCGGGCGCCCGCGGCGGTGGCCGGACCGGCGTGGCCGGACCGGCGTGGCCGGACCGGCGTGGCCGGACCGGACGGGTGGCTGCCGGAGCAGGCAGCGAGCGGGCGGTGGCCGGACCGGCGGTGGTCGGACCGGACAGGGCGGCTGCCGGGGCGGCCGGCGACCGGGCGGTGGCGCGGACCGGACAGGGCGGCTGCCGGGCAGGCGGCGACCGGGCGGCGGCCGGACCGGACAGGGTGGTGGCCGGGCGGGCGGCGCGCGGCGAGCGGGCCAAACCGGCGGTGGATCGCTGAAACCTGTCTGTGGCACTGTCGACGCCACCGCTCGCCGGGCTCGCTGAACCCGCCGCCGTGCTGCACACTTGCGCCGTGGATTCTGGACAGGACGACCGGCCCGCGGCGGCCGACGGTGGACTGCGGTCGGCGGTGGTGGTCAACCCGGTGAAGGTCGCCGACCTGGACGAGCTGCGCCGGACGGTGGACGACGCGCTCGCCGCCGCCGGGTGGCCCGAGCCGATGTGGTTCGAGACCACCGTCGAGGACCCGGGTCGTGGTCAGGCCGAGAAGGCCGTGCGGGCCGGGGTGGACGTGGTCTTCGCCTGCGGTGGTGACGGCACCGTCATGTCCTGTGTCAGCGCGTTGGTGGGTACCGAGGTGGCCCTGGCCATCCTGCCGCAGGGCACCGGCAACCTCCTCGCCGCCAACCTCGGTCTCTCCAACGACCTCGCCGCCGGGCTGGAGGTCGCCGTCGAGCGCGGGCGGCGGCTGCTCGACGTCGGCCAGGTCGAGGAGCACCACTTCGCGGTGATGGCCGGGATGGGTTTCGACGCCCAGATGCTCGATTCCACCTCGGAGACCACCAAGAAGCGGATCGGCTGGCCGGCGTACGTGGTGGGAGCCGCCCGTCACCTGCGGGACCGGCCGATGCGGGTCTCCATCCGGATCGACGACCAGCAGCCCATGCGGCGGCGCGCCCGGTCGGTGCTGGTCGCCAACGTGGGCCGGCTCCAGGGCGGCGTCACGCTGCTCACCGAGGCCGAGCCGGACGACGGGTTCCTGGACGTCGCGGTGCTCACCCCGCGCACCCTGCGGCACTGGCTGGCGCTGGGCTGGGCGGTGGCGCGCCGGCAGGGCCGCATCCCGCGGATGGAGGTGCACCGGGCCCGTCGGGTGGAGATCACCAGCAACCGCCCGCAGCCCCGCGAGCTTGACGGTGACCTGATCGAGCCGGGCCGGGTCCTCAAGGCGGAGATCCGTCGGCGGGCGCTGTGGCTGTGCGTACCGCAGCCGGAGGAGGCACCGGACCTCGCCGAGGACGCCCGGGCGGCGGCCGAGCGGGGCGAGGAGTTGATCGAGGAGTCCCGCCGTGAGTAGCACCCGGATCGTGCCGGAGACCCGGCTGATGGCCAACGAGGAGCTGTCCGCCGACGACGCCTGGCACACACTGCGCCGGCAGGGCGGCTGGCACCTGCTGCGGGACGCGTTCATCCGGTTCCGCTACGGCGACGGGTTCAGCCACTCCCGCGCCTTCGCGTTGCAACTGTGCCTCGCCGTCGTGCCGTTCATGATCGCGCTGACCGGCCTGATCTCGGAGCTGGGCGTGGAGGAGGGCGGGCAGGTCGTCGCCGACACCGTGCTGGCGCTCTCCCCGGGCGCCAGCGACCAGGTGGTGGGGGAACTGCTCGGCGAGGGCGAGCGCACCGAGGAGGCCGGTGAGCTGGCGTTGACCCTCGGTCTGCTGACCGGCCTGTTCGCGCTGACCACCACGATGGCGCAGATCGAGCGGGGCGCCAACCGGATCTACGGCGTCGAGCGGGACCGCCCGGCGCTGGGCAAGTACCTGCGCGCCGCGATCCTCGCCGTCACCGCCGGCCTGCCGGCGTTGCTCGGATTCCTGATCCTGGTGGCCGGCGGGGCGATCGGCGACTCGGTGCAGCGGCACTACGCCTGGGGTGAGGTGGCCGACGGCATCTGGGACGTGGTCCGCTGGCCGTTGAGCCTCGGGCTGACCGTGCTCGCCGTGGCGGTGCTCTTCCGGCACGCGCCCCGACGCAACCAGCCGGGCCTGTCCTGGCTCTTCTTCGGCGCCGGCATCGCCACCGCGCTGTGGTGGCTGGCCAGCCTGCTGCTCGCCGCGTACGTGGTGTTGAGCGACGGCTTCAACCAGACGTACGGCGCGTTGACCGGGATGATGGCGCTGCTGCTGTGGGCGAACCTCACCGGGATGGCGCTCTTCGGCGGGCTGGCCTTCGCCGCCCAACTGGAGGCGCTGCGGATCGGGGTGGACGAGCCGGCCCAGCCGGACCTGTGGGAGCCGGACACCGGCCGGGTGGAACTGCACGAGACCGGGGAGATGACCTCGCTCTAGGCCCGCCCGGAACCGCCCCCGGTGTACGCGGCGCGGCAATCGGGTAAAGCGGCACGCCAGAGGAGAGGGAGGCTGTCGTGGGCGCGGTCAAGGATGTGGTGCGGCGACCCCTGGGTCACTTCACCGAGCGGACGCTCGCCGGTCTGGCGATCGTGCTCGGTGCCGGGGTCGGTTTCGGGTTGCTGCTCGTGCTGGTCCGGGTGCGGTGGACCCCGCTCTACGACGTCGACCACGGGGTGGCGCAGTGGTTGAACGACCAGGTGTCCCCGCACGGCCCGCTGGTGACGGTGCTCAACGCGCTGACCGACCTCGGCGGCCGGGCGGTCATCATCTGGCTGGTGTCGGTGGCCGTCATCGGCCTGCTGATCCGCAAGCAGGGCCGGCTGGCGGTGTTCCTCATCGTCACCGGGCTCGGCGCGCTGATCCTCGACCCGTCGCTGAAGACCCTGGTCGACCGGCTGCGCCCCGAGGTGGAGGTGCCGATCGGCAGCTACGCCGGGCAGAGCTTCCCCAGCGGGCACGCGCTCGGGTCGTTCGTCGCGTACGGGGCGCTGCTGCTGGTCTTCCTCCCGGCCCTGCGGCCCCGCTGGCGCAAGCCGGCGATCGCCCTGGTCGGTGTGATCGTCTTCCTGATCGGGCTGACCCGCGTCGCGCTGGGCGTGCACTTCGTCTCCGACGTGCTGGGCGCCTGGCTGCTCGGCGCCGCGTGGCTCGGCGTCACCGCGTACGCCTTCCGGCTGTGGCGGTTGGAGCGCGGCCGGCCGGTGCCGGCGCTGACCGAGGGGCTGGAGCCGGAGGCCGCCCACGACGTGGCGCCGGCACCCGACGAGGAGCACCTGGTGCCGCACCCGCGGGCCGCCGTGTTCGAGCTGCTCGCCGGTTGGGTGGTGGTCTTCGGTGCGCTGTACGGCTTCGGCATGTTCGTCAGCTACCACGCCGGCGGCACGTTCTTCGAAACGCTGGACACCGACGTGCCGCGCTGGTTCGCCGACCGCCGCACCCCGGGTTGGGACGACGTCAGCTACTGGTGGAGCAAGGTCGGCGACACGCACGCCATCCTGCTGATCTCGCTGGTCTTCTGTCCGCTGGTGCTGGCGGTGTGGCGGCGGTGGCGGCCGGTGCTGTTCGTGGCGCTGACCATGTTCGGCGAGCTGAGCCTCTTCCTCGCCTCGGCCGCCGCGGTGGACCGGCCCCGCCCGCCGGTGGGCAACCTGGACGGGCCGATGCCGACCTCGTCCTTCCCGTCCGGGCACATCGCCGCGACGCTGTGCGTGTGGACGGCGATCGCGGTGATCGTCTTCCCGCGTACCGACCGCTGGTGGCGGTGGGTCTTCGTGGCGCTCGCGGTGGTCATGCCGACCGGCGTGGCGATCTCCCGGATGTACCGGGGCATGCACCACCCGACCGACTTCATGGGCGCGATCATCCTCACCGCGCTCTGGGTGGGGGTGCTCTACTGGGTGCTGCGTCCCAACGAGGACGTGGCCGAGGGCAACCGGCCGAGCATCGAGTCCGAGGACGTGGACACCCTCGACGACGAACTGGTCAAGGCCGGCCGGACGGACTGACCCGGCGATGCTGCGGGTGATGACCTGGAACATCCGCACCGGCGGTCGGGACGCGGACGGCGCCGACCGTTCCGAGCGGATCGTCCGGGTCGTCGCCGCGCAGCGGCCGGACCTGCTGGCGGTGCAGGAGTTGCGGGGCTTCGACCGGGGCGACCGGCTGGCGGAGTTCGCGGGCCGGGTGGGGATGCGTCCCCACCTGGCCCGTTCCTGGTTCGGGCAGCCGGTCGCGGTGCTGGTCCGCGCGCCGTTGCGGGTCCTGGCCGCCGGTCGGGTGCGCCGGCCGTTCCACCACGCCGCCGTCCGGGTACGGGTGGCCACGTCGGCGGGTCCGCTGACCGTCCTCGGCACGCACCTGAACCCGTACTCCGGGGGGTTGCGGCGGACCGAGGCCGACTGGCTGGCGGCGGCGGTGCGGCGCGGCCGGGACCGGCTGACCCTGGTCGGCGGCGACCTGAACACCCTGGAGCCGGCGGTCGACCACACCGACCGGCTGGCCGCCGTGCCGATGCTCTACCGCCGCCGGCACCTGCGCCGCGACGGCCGTACGGTGGACACCCGGGCGGTGGCCCGGCTGCTCGACGCCGGCCTGGTCGACCTCTGGACGGCCCGCGGCGAAACGGCGGCGCGCGAACACCCGGCGGCCCGCGGCGGCGATTCGTCGGTCGCGTCCGCCGGCGGCGGCCCGCCCGCCGAGGGGCTGACCGTGCCGACCCGGCACGGCGGCGCGGAGTTCGCCGGCATGCGACTGGACTACCTGCTCGGCACGCCCGACCTGGCCGTCCGGCTGCGTGACTGCCGGGTGGTGCGGGGTGGGGACGCCGACCACGCCTCCGACCACTATCCGGTCGTCGCCGACCTGGACCTGGACCCGGCCTGACCCCGGACGCTTGTGGCTGACGGCTACCGTGTGCGCGTGATCGACTCGCCGGGCCCGGTACGCCGGGAGACACCTCCCGCGCCACCGGCGGTGGTCGCGGTCGTGCGGGCCGTCGCCCTGGTGGTGGTGCTGCCGGTCCGCGTGCTGTGGGAACTGCTGGTGGCCGGCGCGCGGTGGACGCGGCGCCGGCTGATCGATCCGGTCGGGCGCTTCCTGGCCCGCTGGCTTCTGCGTCCGCTGGCGTGGCTGCTGCGGTGGCTGGTCGGAATCCCCCTGGTGTGGCTCGGCCGCGCGCTCGGCTGGTCGGCCCGGACACTGGTGTGGATCCCGCTGGCGTGGTTGGCGTACCACCTGCTCCGGCGGCCGGTGGGCTGGCTGGCCGGGGTGCTCGCGCCGGTCGGCCGCCTGCTCGTGGCCGGCCTGGGTGCGCTGGCCCGGTGGCTGGGTGGTGCCGCCCTCGCCGTCGGGCGGGTGCTGTGGGCCGGGGCCCGCTGGGCGTGGTGGGCGGCCGGGCGGGTGCTGTGGTGGGCGTACGTGGTCACGTTGCGGCCGGTCGTCCGCGGCGCGTGCTGGGTGTGGCGGCACGGCGTGGCGCCGGTGGGCCGGGCGCTCGCCGCCGCCTGGCGGGCCACCGTCTCCCCGGTGACCCGCTGGGTCGGTCGTACGGTCGTGGACCCGGTCCGCGCCACCGTCGGTGAGGTGCTGGCCGCCCTCGGCGTACGTCGCCCCTGACCGAGAGCCGGCTGCTATAGGACCAGGTTGAGCAGGACGGTCAGCACGATCGAGGCGACGATCGAGAAGAGGATCATCAGGAGGCAGCCGAGGCCGCCACCGGCGGCGCGGATCTCCGTGTTGCCGATACGCATGCGATCACCTGTTCGTCAGAGTGGGAGCGAGGAGTCGTCGGATCGCGTCGGCCACCGGGCCGGGCGCCGTGGTGAGGACGTTGTGCGCGGCACGGGGCACGACCAGGGACCGGGCGTCGGGCACCAGCCGGGCCACCTGCGTGCGCCAGCCGGTCGGCACGATGGTGTCCCGCGCGCCGGTGACCACCAGCGCGGGCGCGGCGACGCGTACCAGGTCCGCCTCGATCGTGTTGCGCACCGAGTGGGTCAGCGTCGCGTACACCCGCCAGGGTCGCGCGTCCCACACGTCACGCAGCAGGATCGGTGCCTGCGCCGGCGCCTCGACCACCGTGTCGACCAGCCAGCGGCCGAACTGGGCCCGCCGGGTCCGGGCCGCCGGGTCGCTGGTCGGCCCGGCCAGGACCACCGCGCGGACCGCGTCCGGGTACCGGGCGGCCACCGCCGCCACCACCTCCGCGCCGAAGGAGTGGCCCACCAGGCAGGCCGGCGGCAGCCGGTACGCGGACAGCCAGGCCGCCAGGTGCGCGGCGTGCCGCCCGACGTCGTACGCGGTGTCCGGCCGCTCGGTCAGCCCGAAGCCGGGCAGGTCGGGCACGTACACCGGGTGGGTGTCGGCGAGCGCCACGGCCAGCGGGGTGAGGTACCGGTGGGAGACGGCGAGCCCGTGCACCAGCACGACGGGCGGTGCGCCGGCACCCGGGTCGGCGGTGCGCCGGGTGTGCGTGCGCAGTCCGGCGACCAGCCGCCACTCGCTGGTCAGGCCGGCGGCGGGCCGGGGCGCGGCCAGCGCGAGCCGCAGCTCTGCCAGCCCGAACCGGCCGGCCGCCGTCGGCCGTGGCCGCCGCAGCGGGGACGGTCTCACAGTTGCCGCAGCCGGGGCAGCAGTTGCTCCTGCGCCCAGTCCAGGAACATCGGCTGGCTCTCGCCGCCGACCTGCACGACCGCGACATGGGTGAAGCCCGCGTCGACGAACTTCCTGAACGCCTCGACGTGCCGCTCGACGTCCGGACCGCAGGAGATGCCCTGCGCGACGTCCTCCTCGCGGACGAACTGGGTCGCGGCGGCGAAGGCGTCCGGGCCGGGCAGGTCGGCGTTGACCTTCCAGCCCATGCCGAACCAGCGGAACTGGTCGTGCACGATCTTGCGGCACTCCGCCTCGTCCGGGCCGTAGCAGATGGCCACCTGCCCGTACCGGGGACGTCCGGCGCCGCCCGCCTCCTCGTACATCTCGATCAGGTGGGGCAGCGGGTCGGTGGCGACGATGCCGTCGGCGTACTCGGCGGCGAGGGTGGCCGACTGCCGGCCGGACGCGGCGATCGCCATCGGCACCGGCCGCTCCGGGCGGTCCCAGACGTACGCGTCGGGCACGTCGTAGTGGTTGCCGGAGAAGGTCAACGTCTCGCCGTTGAGCAGCGGGCGGATGATCTGGAGCGCCTCCTCGAACATCTCGTGCCGCTGCTCGACGTGCGGCCAGCCGCCGACCACGTGCTCGTTGAGGTTCTCCCCGGCGCCCAGGCCGAGGGTGAACCGGCCGTCGGACAGTACGCCGATGGTGCTCGCCTTCTGCGCCACCACGGCCGGGTGGTACCGCCGGATCGGGCAGGTCACGAAGGACATCAGCTCGGCCCGGCTGGTCGCGTGGGCGACCGCGCCGAGCACCGACCAGGCGTACGGGGAGTGGCCCTGGGAGTCCAGCCACGGGTAGTAGTGGTCGGACATCACGAGCTGGTCGAAGCCGGCCGCCTCGGCGCGCACCGCGTAGTCGACCAGCTCCTTCGGGCCGGCCTGCTCGCACATCAGGGTGTAGCCGACTTTGACCATGGTGTCTCCCTTTCCGGGCCGCGCGGATCATCCCCGGATACCCCGGGGCACCGGCGTCAACCCTGGCGTCCGGATTCGGCGCGGCGCCGCCGGCCGCAGCGGCGGTGTGGTTCCTTAACCGGTTCATTGCGCCGGCGGACCCCGCGGCCTACGCTGATCGTGCGTCGCCGGGAGCCAGGCGGCGGCTGTCGGGCTGCAGCCGCCTTTTGGATGTGACGTCCCCACCCCGCCCGGGCAGCGGGGGACCCTCGGTGAGGAAGACCATGAAGACACGACTGACCGCCGTCGCGGCGGCGCTCCTCGCGCTGCTCGTCGGTGTGCTCGCGTTCGGGCAGCCCGCCCGGGCGGCGACCGGATTCTCGGTGGCCGACGGCAAGCTCTACGACGCCAACGGCAACGAGTTCATCATGCGTGGGGTCAACCACGCCCATACCTGGTACACCCAGCAGACCAGTTCCTTCGCCAACATCAAGGCACTCGGCGCGAACACCGTGCGGGTGGTGCTCTCCAGCGGCGACCGCTGGACCCGCAACAGCAACGCCGACGTCGCCAACGTCATCTCGCTGTGCAAGGCCAACCGGCTGATCTGCGTCCTTGAGGTGCACGACACCACCGGGTACGGCGAGCAGAGCGGCGCGATCACCCTGGACCGGGCGACCGACTACTGGGTGAGCCTCGCCGACGTCCTGGCCGGCCAGGAGAAGTACGTCATCGTCAACATCGGCAACGAGCCGTACGGCAACCAGGGCTACGGCACCTGGGCGACCGACACGTCCAACGCGATCAAGCGCCTGCGCGCCGCCGGCCTGGACCACACGATCATGGTGGACGCGCCGAACTGGGGTCAGGACTGGTCGTTCACGATGCGCGACAACGCGTCCACCGTGTTCGCCGCCGACCCGGACCGCAACACGGTCTTCTCCATCCACATGTACGGCGTCTTCGACACCGCCGCCGAGATCAGCGACTACCTGGGCCGGTTCCGCAGCGCCGGACTGCCCATCGTGGTCGGTGAGTTCGGCTTCGACCACTCCGACGGCAACCCGGACGAGGACACGATCCTGTCCTACAGCCAGGCCAACGGCATCGGCTGGCTGGGCTGGTCGTGGAGCGGCAACGGCGGCGGCGTGGAATACCTGGACCTGGCCGTCAACTTCGATCCGGCCCGGCTGAGCACCTGGGGCCAGCGTCTCTTCAACGGCGCCAACGGCATCCGGCAGACCGCGCGGGAGGCGACGGTCTTCGGCGGCACCACCCCGCCGACCACGCCTCCGCCGACGACCCCGCCGCCCACCACGCCGCCGCCCACCACCCCGCCGCCGACCACGCCGCCGCCCACCACGCCTCCGCCGACCGCCGGCTGCACCGCCACCTACCGGGTGGTCAACTCCTGGTCCGGCGGCTTCCAGGGTGAGGTGACGGTGACCGCCGGCTCGTCGGCGATCACCGGCTGGACGACCCGCTGGACGTTCGCCAACGGCCAGACGGTCAGCCAGTCCTGGAACGCCACGGTGACCGGCTCCGGCGGCGCCTACACCGCCCGCAACGTCGACTACAACGGCCGCCTCGGCGCCGGAACCAGCACCAGCTTCGGCTTCATCGGCAGCTGGAACGGCACCAACTCCGCGCCCACGGTGAGCTGCACCGCGAGCTGACGCCCGTCGTACCACCGGTGGCCGGGTCCGCGCGGACCCGGCCACCGCTGCGTCGGTACGCCCGCCCGCCGGCCCGCGGTGGCCGTGGCCGGTCCACGAGCGCCGGGGAACACCACCCTCCCCGGCCCCTTTGCTCTGCCTCAACCCACGCGGCGGTACGGAGCGAAAAGCTGTGCGCCGAGTGAAGCAGAGCAAAGGGGCCGCGACACCCCCCTCGCCCCGGGCCGGACCCGCCCCGACGGCCCCCGACCGGTGGCGTCCCACCGGCCGGCGCACCGATTCTCAGTCGACCGCGTCGACCTCCAGCAGCAGGGTCTGCTCCGGGTGCAGGGCCGGCATCTGCAACCCCACGCTGGCCAGTACCGCGCCGCCCAGCGTGGTCCGGGAGCCCCAACCCGGCTCGGTCACCTGCTGGACCGCGGGCTCCGGCACGCCCGCCGCCGGGCGGACCGCGTACCGGCGGCGCGGGTCCAGGCCGGGCAGCCGGACCGGCCCGGGGACCTGGGCCACCGAGGTGGCCAGCCGGGCCACCGCGTACACCGCCCGGGATCCGTCGTGGGCGACCACGCCGTGCGCCCAGACGGCCGGGTCCGGGTGGTCGACCCGGACCACCCGGCCGGAGTGCAGCAGCGGACGCAACCGCTTGTGCAGCGCGACCCAGGCGGCCAGTTCGCGGCGCTCGGCGGCGCCGATCGCGCCGATGTCCCACTCGATGCCGTGGTGGCCGAAGAGCGCGGTCGACGCCCGGAAGCCCAGGTCGTGCACCCGGTGGGTGGTGTGCGAGCGTTCCGGTCCGATGTGCGTGCCGACCAGCTCGGGCGGCAGCAGCAGCCCGGTCCAGCGCTGGATCGCCAGCCGCTCCAGGGCGTCGTTGCAGTCGCTGGCCCAGACCCGGTCGGTACGCCGCAGGATCTCCAGGTCCACCCGGCCACCGCCGGAGGCGCAGCTCTCGATCTCCACGCCCGGGTGGCGGACGCGCAGTTCGTCGAGCAGCCGGTAGACCGCCAGGGTCTGCTCGTGCACCCCGGGCCGGCCGTGGTGGCCCGCCTCGGTCAGGTCCCGGTTGTGGTCCCACTTGAGGTAGCCGATGCCCGGGTACTCGGTGAGCAGCGCGTCGAGCCGACCGAGCAGGTACGCGTAGGCGTCCGGGTGGGCGACGTCGAGGACCTGCTGGTGCCGCCACTGCGGCGGCAGCCGGCCGGGTACCGACAGCACCCAGTCGGGGTGGGCGCGGAACACGTCGGAGTCCGGGTTGACCATCTCCGGCTCGACCCAGAGCCCGAACTGGAGCCCGTGCCCGGTGACGTGGTCGATCAGCGGGTGCAGGCCGTCGGGCCAGACGTCGGTGTCGACGAACCAGTCACCCAGGCCGGCCCGGTCGTGCCGGCGGCCGGAGAACCAGCCGTCGTCGAGCACGAACCGCTCCACCCCGACCTCGGCCGCGTGGTCGGCCAGCGCCGCCAACCGGGCCGGGTCGTGGTCGAAGTAGACCGCCTCCCAGACGTTCAGGGTGACCGGCCGGGGCGTCGAAGGGTGGTGCGGCCGGGCCCGCAGGTGGGTGTGCAGCACGTGGCTGAGCCCGTCCAGGCCGGTGTCGGAGAACCCGGCGTAGAGCAGGGGAGTGGCGTACTCCCCGCCCGGCGCGAGCGCCACCTCGCCGGGAGCGAGCAACTCGCCGCCGCCCAGGGTGGAGTCTCCGGTCGGCCGCCGCTCGGCGAACGTCACGTGGTCGCCGCTCCACGCGGTGTGCACCGCCCACACCTCGCCGTGGCCGAAACCGAAGCCGGCGGTCCCGGCCACCAGCAGCAGGGTGGCGTCGTGCCCGGTCCGGCCGTGCCGGCCCTCCCGTACCCAGGTGCCCGTCGCGAAGGGGTGCCGCTGCGGGGACCGTTCCCGGCACCACCGGCCGGTCAGGTCGAGCAGCTCGGTGGCGACCGCCGGCACCGGCAGGACCGGGGTCAGCTCCCGCAGCGCGTACGGGCCGTCGCCGTCGTTGCGCAGCCGGTGGCGCAGCAGCAGCAGACCGGCCGGGTCCAGCTCGATCTCGACGGCCAGCGACAGCCGCGCGTCCGGGTCGCGGGCAAGGACGGTGACCCGGGCCGATCTTCCCGCGGTGTCCTCGACGACCAGGTCGTCGAGCCTGAAGGCGGTGGACCAGGCGGTGCCGTCGCGGTGCCCGGACAGCGCCGGCCGGCCACTCCACCCGGCCCCGGCCTCGGGCAGCAGCGACAGCACGGTCGGCGCGTCGAAGCTGCTCGGCGCCACCGGCGGTACGGTGGCGTCGACCAGGGCGGGAAGGTCGTCGGCGGGCACCGGGCCGAGGTCGGCGCCCCAGTGCACGACGCGGGGGAGTCCCGCGCCGCGCGCGTCGAGCACCAGGCTGGTCCGCGCGCGGCGCAGGTGGACGATCGTCATCCCTTGGACGCTCCCAGGGTCAGGCCCCGGACGAACTGCTTCTGCAACAGGAAGAAGACCACCAGGGTGGGGATCGCGACCAGCACGGAACCGGCCGAGACCAGGTTGTTGTCGGTGAAGAACTCGCCGCGCAGGTTGTTCAGCGAACTGGTGACCGGGAACTTGTCGCCGCTGCGCATCAACACGGTGGCCCAGAAGAACTCGTTGTAGATCCAGGTCACCTCCAGCGTCGCCAGCGCCGCCAGGGCGGGCCGGCACAGTGGCATGGTCACCTGCCAGTACTGCCGCCAGATGCTCGCCCCGTCGACCATCGCCGCCTCGTACAGTTCGCGGGGCAGCGCCTTCATGTAGTTGCTGAGCACGAACACGCAGAAGCCGCACTGGAAGGCGACGTTGACCAGGATCAGTCCCCAGTAGCTGTCGTAGAGCAGTTCCGAGTCGCTCATGAACGCCGGCAGCGGCACCTGGGTGAACAGCCGGAACAGCGGGATCAGCAGGGCCTGCTGGGGCAGCAGGTTCGCCGCGGTGAACAGGCCGAGCAGGACGATGTTGGTCTTCCAGCTGAACCGGGCGATGACGAAGGCCACCATCGAGGCGAGGAAGAGGGTCAGCAGCACCGCCGGCACGGTGATGTACGCCGAGTTGAGGAAGTGCTTGCCGAACTCGGCGGTCTGCCAGGCGGTGACGTAGTTGTCGAAGGTCCAGCCACCGAGCGAGACGTAGCCGTTGGCGGCGGTGTACTCGTACGACCGCAGCGAGGTGAGCACCGCCCACAGGATCGGGAAGAGCCAGCCGACCGCCACCGCCGCCAGGAACAGGTGCAGCACCATCCGGGCCGGCCGCAGCGGGCGTCTCGCCGGGGTCGGCGTCTGCACGGCCGTGCTCATCGCTTGTCCTCCCTCATCACGGTGGCCAGGTAGACGGTGATGAACAGCAGCGAGACGGCCAGCATGATGGTGGCCAGCGCGGAGCCGAAGCCGATCCGGCTGGCCTCACCGACCACGTTGGAGGTGACCAGTGCGGAGAGCAGCTCCAGGCCGTTGCGGCCCTTGTTGATGACCCACACCAGGTCGAACGCGCGCAGTGACTCGATCACCGTCACCACCAGCACGATGATGTTGATCGGTCGCATCACCGGGAACACCACCCTGAAGAAGGTGCTGGTCTCCGACGCGCCGTCGACCGCCGCGGCCTCACGCAGTGACGGGTCGACGCCCTTCAGCCCGGCCAGGTAGAGCAGCATGATGTAGCCGACGTGCCGCCAGCCGGCCGCGAACAGCACGGCCCAGATGTTCACGTCCGGGTCGCCGTACCAGTCGACGCTGGTGCCGAGCACCGCGTTGAGCAGACCCTGGTCGCGGGAGTAGATCAGCTGCCAGATGAAGCCGATCAGGGCCAGCGAGAGCACCACCGGCAGGTAGAGCGCGGTCTGGTAGAAGCGGGAGCCGCGGATCTCCTTGTCCAGCAGGACGGCCAGGAACATGCCGATCGGTGTGGCCACCACGAAGAGCGCCGCCAGCCAGAGCAGGTTGTTCTGCACGGCCGGGACGAACGGTGGGTAGATGTTCACCACGTCGGCGTAGTTGCGGGCGCCGACCCACTCGATCTCGCTGACCGGACCGATGCCGTCCCAGTCGGTGCCGGAGAGCAGCACGGTGGCGGTGGCCGGCAACCAGACCAGGCCGACGACGAGCAGCAGCGGTACGAGCACCATCAGCGCGATGACCACGCGGTCGGTACGGGACAGGAGCCGTAGCCTCCGACCGCGACCACCGGTGGAGGTGGTCGCGGCCGGCGGCGGCACGGCGCGATCCGCTTGGATCAGGGGTAGGTCGGACACGGTGGTCCTCTCCCTCTCGCCGTCGTCAGTCGGTGAAGATCGACTTCTTCTGGTTCTCGATGCTGTTGGTGAGCCCGTCGATGTCGGCCGGTTCCTTGATGAACTGCTGGAGCGCCGGGATGATCACCGTGGAGGCGAAGTCGGGGCGGGTGTCCCGGTCGAGGAACTGGGCGATCTCGGTGGCCGAGCCGACCAGTTCGGCGGCCTTCTTCTGCAGCGCGGTGTAGCCGCTGGTGTCGGCCTCGGTGTTGGCCACCAGCGTGCTCGGGTCGTTCTTGATCACGATGTCCGCGGCGGCCTTGTTGCCGACGTACTCCAGCAGTTTCTTGGCGTTGTCCTCCTCCTTCGGCCGGCGGGCCAGCATGTAGCCGTCGATCGGCGCGTCCAGGGCCTTGGCCCCGATCGCCGGGTCGATCTCGGGGAAGGTGAAGAAGTCCAGGTCGTCCTGCTCGTCGTTGTTGAACTGCTGGCCGACGAAGAGGCCGAGCAGGTACATGCCGCTCTTCTTCTGCTGCAGCGACTGGGCCGCCTCCTGCCAGGTGCGCCCGAGGGCGTCCGGCTGGTGCAGCGGCAGCAGGCCACGCCAGGTGTCGAAGACCTTCTTCACCTTGTCCGAGGTCCAGGACTCCTTGCCGGCCATCAGGTCGATGTGGAACTGGTAGCCGTTGATGCGCAGGTTGAGGATGTCGAAGGTGCCCATCGCCGGCCAGCCGTCCTTGTCGGCGAAGGCGATCGGGGTCAGGCCGTCCTTCTTCATCTGCGCGGAGAGCGCGGTGAGCTGGTCGAGTGTGGTCGGCACCTGGTAGCCGTTCTGCTGCCAGACCGACTTGCGGTAGAAGACCGCCCACGGGTAGTACGTCGACGGCACGAAGTACTGCTTGCCGTCGTCACCGGTGGAGGCCTTCTTGAAGGCGTCCGACTGGCCGGAGATCTTGCCCCAGACGTCGCTGAGGTCCCCGGCGAGGCCCCGGGCGGCGAAGAAGCGCATCCGGTAGCCGGCGAACCACATGAACACGTCGTCCGGCTTGCCCTGCAGGTAGTTGTTGATGTTCTCCTGGAACGTGTTGTGGTCGACCGTGTTGACCCCGACCTCGATCCCCGACGACGTCTTGAACCCGTCGACGACCTTGGCGATCACGTCCTTGGGCTTCGGGTCGGACTGGTTCGACCCCAGCGACACGGTGTTGCTTCCGGACCCGCCGGAGTCGGAGTCGCCGCAGCCGGCGAGCAGGCCGGTGCCGAGCAGGGCGCCGCCGGCGGCCCCGGTGAGCACCGAGCGGCGGCGCAGGCCGGCGACGGACGGGGGTACGAGCCGAGCCAGGTACTCGGCTTGGGTGCGGGGACGGGACATGGTGCCTCCTGCGGATGAAGAGGTGCGCTGCGCCCGAGGGCCGTCAGGGGAGTGGCGGTGCCGGCCGTCCGTGATCACACATTCGGATCCATCGGGAATCCACATTGGCAAACACGAACTGCCAGTGGCGCCTGAAACTACTCGTCCTCGGGGCGCTGTCAAGAGGGTGGTGATGACCCGATAACCCCGTCGTGACAAGGATGTAATGAGGTAAACGTTGGAAAGCGGGTGGATGTTGGAAACTGTTGACTTGACTTCCCGATCGGGGCACGCTCTCCAGCCATGCGGCGATGGCAGGGCGACCGGATCTGGTTCGGCGCCGACTACAACCCGGAGCAGTGGCCCGAGGCGACCTGGGCCGAGGACGTCGAGCTGATGCGCCGCGCCGGGGTCAACCTGGTGTCGGTCGGCATCTTCTCGTGGGCCCTGCTGGAGCCGGCGCCCGGCGAGTACGAGTTCGGCTGGCTGGACCGCGCGATCGACGTACTGCACGGCGGCGGCATCGCGGTCGACCTGGCCACCGCCACCGCCAGCCCGCCACCGTGGCTCGCCCACCGGCACCCCGAGACGCTGCCCCGGCGGGCCGACGGCGCCATCCTCTGGCCCGGCGGCCGGCAGGCGTACTGCCCCAGTTCGCCGGTCTTCCGGCAGCGGTCGCTCGCCCTGGTCGAGGCCGTGGCCGGCCGGTACGCCGCGCACCCGGCGGTGGTCATGTGGCACGTGTCCAACGAACTGGGCTGCCACAACGTGCACTGCTACTGCGACGTGAGCGCGGCGGCGTTCCGCGACTGGCTGCGCGCGCGGTACCGCGACCTGGACGGCCTCAACGACGCCTGGGGCACCGCGTTCTGGAGCCAGCGGTACGGCGACTGGGCCGAGGTCAACCCGCCCCGGCTCGCCCCCACCTTCGCCAACCCCACCCAGCAGCTGGACTTCCTGCGGTTCTCCTCCGACGAGCAGCGGGCCCAACTGCGCGCCGAGCGGGCGGTGCTGGACCGTCTGGTCCGGCAGCCGGTCACCACGAACTTCATGATCGGCACCGGCATCAAGTACCTGGACTACCACTCCTGGGCGTCCGACGTGGACGTGGTCGCCAACGACCACTACCTGACCGCCGCCGACCCGGACTCGCACCTCGGGCTGGCGCTCGCCGCCGACCACACCCGGGGGGTCGCCGGTGGTGACCCGTGGCTGCTGATGGAGCACTCCACCAGCGCGGTCAACTGGCAGCCGCGCAACGTGGCGAAGACCCCCGGCCAGCTGCGCCGCAACAGTCTCGCCCACGTCGCCCGCGGTGCCGACGGGGTGCTGTTCTTCCAGTGGCGTGCCTCGCGCGCCGGCGCGGAGAAGTTCCACTCCGCGCTGCTGCCGCACGCCGGCGTCGACACCAAGGTCTTCGGCGAGGTCTGCCGGCTCGGCGCCGACCTGTCCGCCATCGCCGAGGTGACCGGCAGCCGGGTCGACGCCGAGGTGGCGATCCTGTTCGACTACGAGGCGTGGTGGGGCGTCGAGCTGGACTCGCACCCGAGCGTCGACGTCACCTACGCCGACCGGCTGAACGCCCTGCACGGCGCGCTGTTCCGGGCCGGCGTCACCGCCGACGTGGTGCACCCCTCGACCGACCTGGGCCGCTACCGGCTGGTCCTGGTCCCGACCCTCTACCTGGTCCGCGACGCGCACGCCGAGGCGCTGCGCGGGTACGTGGCGGCCGGCGGCACCGCGCTGGTCACGTACTTCAGCGGGATCGTCGACGAGCACGACCACATCCGGCTCGGCGGTTACCCGGGGGCGTTCCGGGAGCTGCTCGGCGTGCGTACCGAGGAGTTCTTCCCGCTGCGGGCCGGCGAGCGGGTCCACCTCGACGACGGCGGCACGGCCGACGTGTGGACCGAGTGGCTGCACGCCGAGGGCGCCGAGGTGCTCGCCGCGTACGCCGACGGGCCGTTGCCGGGCGTGCCGGCGCTGACCCGGCACCCGGTGGGTCGGGGCGCCGCCTGGTACGTCGGCACCCGGCTGGACCGCGCCGGCACCGACGCGCTGGTGGCGCGGCTGGTGGCCGAGTCCGGCGTCCGCCCGGCCGCCGACGTGCCGGCCGGTGTGGAGGTGGTCCGGCGCCGGGACGGCGACCGCAGCTGGCTCTTCGTGGTCAACCACACCGATGACCAGGTACGGGTGGACGTCACGGGTACCGAACTGCTCACCGGGGCGGCGTGCGCGGGTGGGCTGGCGGTGCCCCCCGGCGAGGTGGCCGTGGTCCGCGAGGACGTCGCCCGCCCGGCAGCGGACTGAGCCGCTACCCTTCCCCACGTCCGCGAAGGAGGTTCGATGCTCGCCCAGCAGCGGCAGACCGCCATCCTCGACCTGATCCGGCAGCGCGGCGGCGTCCGCGTCAGCCACCTGGTGAGCCGGTTCGGGGTCTCGGACATGACCATCCGGCGTGACCTTGAGGTGCTCGCCGAACGGGGCCTGGTCGACAAGGTGCACGGTGGTGCGACCCTGGCCGGGCCCGGGTCGGCCGAGGAGCCCGGCTTCGCGGCCAAGTCCATCCGCCAGCGGGCCGAGAAACGGGCCATCGCCGAGCGGGCGGCCGCCCTGGTCGAGCCCGGCATGGCCATCGCGCTGTCCGCCGGCACCACCACCGCCGCCCTGGCCACCCTGCTCGCCGACGTACGGGGACTGACCGTGGTGACCAACTCGATCCCGGTCGCCGACGCGCTCTACCAGAACCCGCGCGCCGACCAGACCGTCGTGCTCACCGGCGGCATCCGGACCCCGTCGGACGCGTTGACCGGCCCGGTGGCCGAGGCGGCGATCGCCACGCTCAACGTGGACCTGCTCTTCCTCGGCGTGCACGGAATGAGCCCGCGGACCGGTTACACCACCCCGAACCTGCTGGAGGCCGGGGTCAACCGCTGCCTCATCCACGCCGCGCGGCGGCTGGTGGTGCTGGCCGACCACACCAAGTGGGAGACCATCGGCATCGCCACCATCGCCCCGCTGGAGGAGGCCGACCTGCTGGTCACCGACGCCGGCCTGCCCGCCGAGGCGCGCAGCCAGCTCGGCGACCAGGTCGGTGAGCTGATCGTGGTCGACGCCGGCTGACGCCCGCCCGCCGGAGGTCACCCTGCGCGGTGCCGCTGGCGGGACTAGCGTGCCCCAGGTGACGCAGCCGCAGGTCCAGTCGCCGTCGACGCCGCAACCCAACGGTCGGCCGGCGCGTACGCCGTCCATGGTGGCGCTGGTGCTGCTGGCCGGGGTCGGCCCGTTCGCCACCGACGCCTACATCGCCGCCCTGCCCGAGCTGCGCCGTTCCCTGGACACCAACGCCACCGTGGCGCAGCTGTCGCTGACCGCGTTCATCGTCGGGGTGGCCGCCGGCCAACTCCTGCTCGGTCCGGTCAGCGACGTTCGGGGACGGCGGGGCATCGTCGTCGCCGGCACGCTGAGCTTCACGCTGCTGTCGGTGGTCTGCGCGCTCGCCCCGACCGGCGGGATCCTGGTGGCGGCCCGGCTCGGCCAGGGGATCGCCGCCGGCGCCGGGGTGGCGCTGTGCCGGGCCATGGTGACCGACGCCTGGCAGGGCACCCAGGCCGCCGCCCGGTTCGGCACCATCGCCTCGGTGACCTTCCTCGGTCCGGTCGTGGCACCCGCGGTCGGCGGTGTGATCCTCGAACACGGCAGCTGGCGTACCGTCTTCGGCGCGCTAGCCGGGCTGGGGCTGACGATGGTGGTGGCCGCGGTCGTCGGACTCCCGGAGACGCTGCCCGCGCACCGCCGCCAGGCGGGCGGCCCGCGCGACGCCGTGGCGCGGATGGGCGAACTGCTGCGCGACCGGACGTTCCGGTCCCACCTCGCCGTGCTGTGCCTGGCGATCGCCGGCTTCTTCACCTACATCGGCGGGTCGTCGTTCGTGTTCCAGACCGCCTTCCGGGTGGACGAGTTCCGCTACACCCTCATCTTCGCCACCAACGCCGCCGGCATGGCCGGGGCCGGACTGCTGTTCCGGGTGCTGGTCGGGCGGCTCGGGGCCGCCCGGCTGCGGGCCGCCGGAGTGGCCGTGTCCACCGTGGCCACCCTCGCCCTGCTGGTCGTCGCCCTGGTCGACCGCCGTGCCGAGGCGCCGCTGGTCGTGCCGTGGGCGCTGCTCGGCGTCGTGGTCACCGGGATGGGCCTGACCCTGCCGGCGACCACCGCGCTGGCGCAGGAGGCGGGGCGGCGCTTCGCCGGCACGGCCGCCGCGCTCCAGGGCGGCCTGGGCTTTCTCGCCGGCGCGGTGGTCACCCCGCTGACCGGAGTCCTCGGGTACACCACCCTGCTGCCCATGGTGGCGGCCATGGCGGTGTTCTTCGTGGCGGCGTCCGGCGGGCTGGTGCTGTCCGCCCGGCGTGGCGGCGGCGTCTCACAGGCACTTCACAGGGCATCTGGATAGGGTCCGCGAAGCGACCCGTTCCAGAGCGGAGCGGGGAACGGTTCCCGGGAGTTTCGATGGTCTTCAAGAAGATGCTGAGCGCGTTCGGCGTGGGCGGTCCGAGCGTGGACACCGTCCTGACGAACCCGAACACCCGACCCGGCCTGACCCTCGACGGGCAGGTCAACCTGGTCGGCGGCGACGCGCCGGCGAACATCGAGCAGGTCGTGATCGGACTGGTCACCCGGGTCGAGATCGAGGGCGGTGACCACGAGTACTCCGGCGTCATGGAGTTCCACCGGATGCCGGTCAGCGGCCCGCTCCAGCTCGCCCCGAAGCAGCAGTTGTCCATCCCGTTCCAGCTGCCGGTGCCGTGGGAGACCCCGATCACCGACGTGTACGGCCAGCGCCTGCACGGCATGACGATGGGGCTGCGCACCGAGCTGGCCATCGCCCGCGCGGTGGACAAGAGCGACCTGGACCAGGTCAACGTGCACCCGCTGCCGGTGCACGAGCGGATCCTGGAGGCGTTCCAGCGGCTCGGTTTCCGCTTCAAGCACGCCGACCTGGAGCGCGGTCACATCCGTGGGACCCAGCAGACGCTGCCGTTCTACCAGGAGATCGAGTTCTTCGCCGCGCCGCAGTACGCGTCGGTCATCAACGAGTGCGAGCTGACCTTCGTGACCGGCCGGCAGGGCGTGGACGTGATTTTGGAGTGCGACAAGCGCGGCGGGTTCCTCAGCGCCGGGCACGACGTGATCGGTCGCTACCAGGTGTCGCACGCCGACGTCGACCGGGTCGACTGGGCACAGGTGGTGGACGGCTGGCTCAAGGAGACCACCTCCCGCTACGGCGGCCTGCGGTCGCAGGGCTTCGGCAACCCGTACGCCCAGGGTCACGGCCACCGGCGCGGACCCGGCATGGGCGGCATGGTCGCCGGCGCGGCGCTCGGCGTCGCCGGCGGGATGGTGGCCGGCGAGATGATCGAGGACGCCTTCGAGGGCGGCGACGACTTCGGTGGCGGCGAGGAATAACCGGCGCGGCACGCACGACGCTGCCCTCCGGGACGGATCCCGGAGGGCAGCGGTGTGTTCACACGGTGCGCGCCCGTCAGTGCCGGGCCTTGCGCTCCTCGTCACTGCGGAAGTTGCTGCCGGCCTTGGCCAGACCCCGGCTACCCAGGTAACCGATGGTCAGCAGCGTGATCATGAACCAGGCGTTGTCGGCCCGGAAGATGTCCACACCGACGGAGTTCTGGCCGACCACCTGCGACGCGGCCAGGACACCGATGACCGCCGCGATGTAGACCCAGAACTCGGTGGAACGCAGCGACGGCTTGGTCTCGGTGCCAGGTGCCCGTACCGCGTCCCGGTGGCCGTCCTGCACCATCGGTACCGGCCGGGTGGGCGTCTCCATGGCCGCGCGGTCCATGGCGCCGCGATCCTGCATGGCGTTCCGGTTCTGCATGTCGGCCGTCGGACGGTTCATCGGCCGGGTGGAAGCAGCCTGCGTGCTCATCTGGTCCTCCTAGGATTTGATGAGTCCCCCGCCCCGCTACCGCGTGTCGGCCACGGCACGGTTCGCGTTCCTGCCGGGGGCACCCTGCGACTACCCGGCCGGCCGGGGGCAGTAACCCCACCCCCGGCCGGGATCCGTCGGGCCCGTCCGTCGCTCAGCGCAGGCCGTTGCGCACGGCCACCCGCACCAGCAGATCCGGGTCGTCGGTGATGATCCCGTCGACCCCCAGGTCGATGACGCGCTGCATGACCGCCGCGTCGTTGACGGTGTACGGGATAACCTTCAACCCGTACCGGCCCTGAAGGGCGCGCACGTCCGGTCCGTGGAAGTACGCCGGGTTCTGCCGCAGGTACCAGTCGGCGGACGCCACGGTGCCCTGTGCCGGGTCGTGCACCTGCCAGTTCGCCGAGACGGTCCCGGCGCCGGCGGCCCGGGTCAGCCGGCCCAGGTCCCGGTACCGCCACCAGTCCAGGCCGGCGGTCCACGGGCTGCGTACCGTCGGGTTGTCGTAGACGGCCCGCAACGAGCACTCGTCGGCCAGGCTCGCGCACTCGGCCGGGCCGTACTGCCACACCAGCGCGACGGTCCCGATCCGCCGGTTCAGGTCGCGGGCGTAGGTGATGGTCCGCCAGTCGAACGACTGGATGGTGGCCCGCCGCTCGAACCCGCCCCGCTCGATCGCGCGCACCAGCTTGCGGGTGAAGCTCCGGTACGGCGCGGTGTCGTCCACCACCGGGCTGATCTTCGTCTCGATGTTCAGCCGGACGTCGTCCCGGCCGCTGGCCCGGACCAGCGCGAACACCTCGTCCAGGGTGGGGATGCGGGCACCCGGGGCGGGCACCTGGTCGGGTGCGTCCGCCGGCACGACCGAGCCGCAGTCGATGGTCTTCAGCTGGGCCAGGGTGAGGTCGTGCACCCGCTTGCCGACGTACGGGAACTCCCGGTCGCCCGGCCACGCCGGCGCGGTGTCCACGCAGTGCGAGCCGTTGACGGTGCGGTCGTGCAGCACCACCAGGTGCCCGTCGGCGCTCACCCCGGTGTCCAGCTCCAGGGTGGAGACGGCCGGGTTCTCCAGCGCGTGCGCGAACGCGGGGAGGGTGTTCTCCGGGCGGGTGGCCCGGCCGCCCCGGTGCGCCTGCACGTCGAACGGCGACGCGTACGCCCGGGGCAGCGCCATCCGGCGCTGCGCGAGCAGGCCGCGCAGCCGGTCCGGATAGTCGGTGATCAGACCGTCCACACCGTCGTCGAGCAGCTTGGCCATGGTCGGTACGTCGTTGACCGTCCAGGGCACGACCTTGATCCCGTGGCGGTGCGCGTGGGCCACCATCTCCGGGGTGACGTACGGGCGGTAGCCCGGGTCGGTGACGGTGCCGTTCTGCGGGAAGCCGTGCACCGGGGAGAAGGTGGTGGCGCCGAAGCTGCGGATCGCCCGGATCGGGTCGCCGCCGAAGTCGTCGATGTCCAGGCCGCCCAGCCACGGTGACGCACCCGGCTGCCCGGTCTGCAGGAAGTCGTAGTTGGTCAGCGCGACCAGCGGCAGGCGCGGCTCGACCTGGCGCATCCGCTTCAGCGCGCCCCAGTCGAAGCTCTGGATCGTCACCTGCCTCAGCAGCCCGGCGGCACGGATCTCGGCGGCGGTGACCTGCACGAACTGCTCACGCGGGGCGGTCTCGGTCGGCGCGCCGGCCTCCACCTTGGTCTCCACGTTGAGCGTCACGTCGTCCGCCCGGTAGCGCTTCACCAGGGCGAACACCTCGCGCAGCAGCGGCATCCGGGCACCGGGCACGGCGAGTTGACCGGGCCGGTCGGTGAGGGTCCGGGTGCCGCAGTCCAGGGTGCGGACCTGGGCCAGGGTCAAGGTGTTGACGTACTTCCCGACGTACGGGAACTCCGGGTCGCCCGGGGTGGCTGGTGCGGTGTCCAGGCACTTGGCGCCGCTGACCCGGCGGTCGTGGGTGACCACCGCCTGTCCGTCCTCGGTGATCTGCACGTCCAGTTCCAGCGTCCGTACCCCGAGTTGGAGCGCGTTGCCGAACGACGCGAGGGTGCTCTCCACCCGCAACCCGAGGCCGCCGCGGTGGGCCTGTAGGTCGAATGTCCGGTCCGGTCGCGGCTTCGCCTGGGTGGGCGCCGCGATCCCGGCCGTCACGGTCGCCACCACCAGGGCGGCGACGGCGGTACGGCGTACGATGTGCACGCTTTCGTCCCTCCGGGGGCGGGCGGTTCCCGCCGACCCGCCGGACAGCATGAGCGGCGGTCACGGCGCGCGGGCGACCCGTGGGAGACCTCCCGGTGAACGCGCCGGTGCGGGTTTGCCCGGCCGGGGGTCGGGCACGCTCAGGTCACCGACGAGTTCTGCGAGGTGGTTCCACGTGCGTGAGGACGACATGCGAGCCGACGCCGCCCGGCGGGCCGAGGACCGGATCGCCGGCGGGATCTACGGCGAGGGTGCCCTGGACGAGGTGACCGTGCCCCAGACCGACGTGCAGCGGGTGCTCCAGGACGCCGATCCGGACGACCCGGCGCACGTCCCGATCGATCCGGAGGTGCTGCGTGACGGCGGCCCGACGCGTGGTCAGGGCGCGGTCACCACGACCGGTGGCACCGCCGGTCCGGCCAGCGTGCGCCGGCTGGCCCGCCAGCCGGAACGGAACCGGGACACGGTCGCCCCGACCACCACCGGCGACGCCACCACCGGCGGCCTCAGCACCCCGACCGGCGGCAGCACCAGCGACCAGTCCACCCACGCCCCCGACCCCGTCCGCAGCCCCGACCCACCTCAGTGATCATGGGATTGACGGGTGCCAGGAAGATCGAAGCACCCGCTAATCCCATGATCGACCAGGCGGGGTCAGGTGGGGCGGAGGATGCCCAGGCGTTTGGTGGCTCGGGTGAGGGCTACGTAGAGGTCGCTTTTTCCGCGCTTGGACTCACTGACGATCTGGTCCGGGTCGGCCAGCAGGACGGCGTCGAACTCCAGGCCCTTGGCCTGGGCGACGGTCAGCACCACCACCGTGCTCTCCAGTTCCGGGTGCTCGCCGACGGCGGCCTCGGGCAGGGCGGCGGCGAGCGCGGCGCCCAGCTCGTCGACCCGGCCGGCGGGCACGATCACGCCGAGCCGGCCGTCGCCCAGGTCGGCCGCCTCCCGCGCGGCGGCGTCCACCAGCTCCGCGGCGAGCCGGTCCGACGGCACCGCCCGGTCCCACGGTGGCGTGCCGCCGACCCGCACCGAGCGCGGCGGGCGCAGCGCCGGGTCGATCTGGGCGAGCACGTCCGCGGCGACCGCCATGATCTCGGCCGGGGTGCGGTAGCTGACGGTCAGCTCCTCCAGCCGCCACCGCTGCGCCACGTACGGCTCCAGCGCGTCGGCCCAGGACGGGGTGCCGGCCAGCGCGCCGGTCTGCGCCACGTCGCCGACGATCGTCATCGACCGGCTGGGGCAGCGGCGCATCAGCAGCCGCCACGCGAGCGGCGACAGTTCCTGCGCCTCGTCCACGATCACGTGGCCGAACGCCCAGCTCCGGTCGGCCGCGGCACGTTGCGCGGTGGTCAGCCGCTCGGCCTCCTCCTGCCGTTCCAGCAGCCGGTCGGCGTCGATGAGGTCGGTGACGCCGAGGATCTCGCCGCCCTCGGCCTCGTCCTCCACGTCGATCGAGCGGGAGCCCCGGGCGATCTCCAGCACGCCCTCGGCGTACTCCCGCTGGAACGCCCGGATCCGCTCCCGCCGGGCCTGCGCGGCGCGGTCGTCCTCGCCCAGCAGCTCCGCCGCCTCGTCCAGCAGCGGCACGTCGGCCGGCGTCCAGCCGCTCTCCGCGCGAAGCAGCAGGGCCCGCTCGGCGTCGGTCAGCGCGGGCGCGGCGGCGGCGATCCGGTCCGGGTCGGCGAACAGGTCGGCCAGCAGCCGCTGCGGGGTGAGCACCGGCCAGAGCTGGTCGAGTACGGCGCGTACCTCGGGCTCGTCACGCAGCTCCCGGCGGATCTCGGCGACGTCGGCCTCGTCGAGCAGGTTCTCCCCGCCGAGCGGGTCGGCGCCGATCCGTTCGGCCACCTGGTCGGCGAGGGCGTGCACGATCTCGATGTCGAACACGGCGCGGGCCAGGTTGTGCGGCCGTCCGGAGCGGCGGGCGCGGTCCCGGGCGGCCCGCGCGGTCTCCGGGTCGAGCCGCAGGATCTCCCGCTGCGGGAGTTCGATCTCCAGGGGCTCGTCGGGCACCCACTGCCGGTCCCGGACGGCGGCGGCCAGCACGTCGACCATGACCGGCTGACCCTTCAGCGCCGCCGTGCCGGCCGGCTCGGTCCGCCGTGCGTCGACCCCGGGGAACAGGTCGGCCGGGGTACGCAGCAGCACGCCGGTCTCGGCGAGCGTGGGCAGCACCTGGGAGATGTAGCGCAGGAACGTCGCGTTCGGGCCGACCAGCAGCACGCCCCGGGTGGAGAGCTGCTGCCGGTGGGTGTAGAGCAGGTACGCCGCCCGGTGCAGCGCGACCGCGGTCTTGCCGGTGCCCGGCCCGCCCTGCACCACCAGCACGCCGGGTAGGTCGGCGCGGATGATCCGGTCCTGCTCGGCCTGGATGGTCTCCACGATGTCGCGCATCCGGCCGGTCCGGCCGGCGTCCAGCGCGGCGAGCAGCGACGCCTCGCCGGTCAGTTCCTCGTGCGCGGTGGGTGAGGCGGTGGCGATGTCGAGCACCTCGTCGTTGAACCCGGTGACCTTGCGCTGCCGGGTGCGCAGGTGCCGCCGGCGGCGTACGCCCTGGGGGTTCGCGGCGGTGGCGAGGTAGAAGGCGCGGGCTGCCGGCGCCCGCCAGTCCATCAGCAGCGGGTCGTAGTCGCCGGCGGTGTCGAAGATGCCGATCCGGCCGATGTAGTGGCGACCGCCGTCGTCGGTGTCCAGCCGGCCGAAGCAGAGGCCACTCTCCACCGCGGAGTACTGCTCGACCTGGTCGGCGTACATCCGGACGGCGCTGTCCCGTTGGGACCGCGCCTGGAGGGTGCCGCCGGTCGCCCGCAGTTCCCCGGTCAGCCGCCGGGCGGCCTGCTCGCGCAGACCGTCCAGCCGGTCGTAGAGCATCGAGACGTACTCCTGCTCGCGGCCGATCTCGTCGTCGGTCGGCGCGGCACCGGGACCGTCGGAGTGCCTTGACAAGCCGTCTCCCAATTGGTTAGTCTCTTTCAAAGAACGGCCATCGAGCCGTTCTTTTTTGTTGCCTGAACTGAGAAAGATACCGCCCGCTGTCGTGCCGGACCAGGCCGGCCGGGCGAGTCCGCGGCCACGGCGCGCCGGTCCGGGCACGACAGCGGGGGCCCGCGCCGACGCGCGGACCCCCGACCGGTGTGGTCGTCGTTCAGCCCCGGGCGACCTCGTACAGCCGCTCCGGGGTCACCGCGCCGGCGATCAGCCGCCCGTCGTCGGTCAGCAGCGCGGTCACCAGCTTGCTGGTGAACAGCCGGCCGCTGCCCCAGTCACCCTTGACCTCCGGAAGGCCGCCGAGCAGCGCCGCCACGTCCGGTCCGTCTCCGGCCGCGGCAGGCTTGTCCGCCGTCGGGACCGCGCCGTCGGTCCGCGCGACCACCACGGTGGTCCAGCCCTCGCCGACGGTACGCACGTCGGGGCGCTTCCCGTCGGCCGGCTCCGCCCGCTCGCCGGTGGGCCTCGGGGTGTCCTTCTGCTCGGTCACCTTCACCCCGGGTGGCGGGTTGAAGCTGAACTGGTCGGCGTCCGGCCGGGCGTAGGACACCTGGGTGAACGCCATCTCGAACGCCGGCGAGTCGCTGCCGTCGGCGAACACCTCGAACCGCAGCGGCACGTGCTCCTTGGCGTCGATCGCGATGCGTACCTGGTTGACCAGCGAGGCGGCGTCGCGCGGCGCGACCACCAGCTCGTACGCGTCCCGCCCGGCCACCGTGGCGGCCCGGCCGACGCTCACCTCGGTGGTCGGGTCGATCGCCCGCAGCGCCTGGTCGGCGGCCTCCTGCGGGGTCGCCGGCAGCTCCGGGGCGGTGCGCTGCCCGGCCTCGGCGGGCAACGTGCGGTGGGTGGCGGTGTTGCTGCGGCTGTTCCAGGTCCACACGTCCCGGCCGTTGCGGACGATGTCCTGCTGGCCGAGGGTGTCCAGCAGGGCGACCCGCTGCTTGTCCGGGCCCGAGTGCCACACCCGCAGGGTGTGCGTACCGGTCAGCAGGGTGGTCAGCTCGTTGCCGCCGACCAGCCCGACGACCGGGGGCAGACCCAGGTCGGCGCGCTGTACGACGGTGCCGGACAGCCCGTCGAGGCGGGACGTCTGCAGGTCGACCAGGAGCTGGGCGGCGGTCCGGGGCGGCAGGGTCGGCTCGGCCTGGGCGGCGAACGTGCCGATCGCGGCACCTCCGCCGACCACGGTCACGGCGGCGGTCAGCGGGACCAGCCAGCGCAGGACGGGACGGGACTTCAGGACGGACATGTGAGCACCTCCGGGGACCATCCTGCCGGTTCGACACTGTGAACGTGCTGAGGAAAGCCCCTAGGGGCGGGAGCCTACGGGTGGCACCCGGCCGGCGGGCCGGCTTCCTCAGCCGGGCCGGATCAGCAGCAGGACGACGGTGGCCAGGTAGATGAGCGGGATGGCGGCCCCTTCGAAACCGATTCCCCGCCGTTCCCGGATGATCAGCCCGGCCGCGAGCGTGGCGGTCATCAGCGTGGTCATCCCGGTGAACAGCAGTCCCGACAGGTTCGCCTCGGAATAGATCGACCCGGGTCGGTAGGTGGCGTCGGCGAGGAAGATCATCAGCGCGTCGAAGGCGTTGCCACCGAGGATGTTGCCGATGCCGAGCGTCAACGCCCCGATCCGGATCGCCGCGATGAGGGTGATCAGTTCCGGCAGGGAGGTGAGCGCGGTGGTGAGCGTGAAGCCCACGAAACCACTGGGCAGACCCGAGGCCGCCACCACGCCGAGCCCGCCCTGACCGATGAGGAAGCCGGTGGCGGCCACCACGGCGGCCAGCGCGGCCAGCCGGAACCACAACCGGCGGACGCTCACGCCGGAGTTCGTGTTCGCCGGCACGTCCTGACGGGTGTCGCTGGTGTTGCGGGCGAACCACATCGGTTCCCGGCGCAGCCGGCGCAGCAGCACCAGACCGTACAGGTAGATGACGGGGATCAGCAGGCTCGCGGGATGCACCCAGAGGATGGCGAGTTTCGGCGTCGCGTACGCCACCACGGGCAGGCAGAGCAGCGCCACCAGCACGAGCGCCTGCAGCACGTTCTCCAGCGACGCCGCCGCGTGTTCGATGTTCGACCGGCGGTAGAGCAGGTCGGCGATGGCCAGCCACACCGTCTGCACCGCGATGCCACCGATCGGGTTGGCGAGGGCGAACTCGGCGTCCTGCCGTACCGAGCCGATGATCGTGGTGGCGATGCCGGGCAGCGAGGTCACCGCGCCGAGCAGCAGGGCGCCGGCCACCGCCTCGCCCATCCCGGTCCGGTCGGCCAGTTCGTCCGCGGTGCGGGCCAGCGCCGAGCCGGCGAACAGGATGGCCACCAGCGCGGTGAGCAGCGCGATCACGCTGGGTACGAGTGGCCAGGTGCCGGCGATCATGCGGCGTCCTCCAGGGGCGGTCCGGAAGCAGGGGCACGTTCCCCCTCACCCGTACCCACCGGGTCCGACCCGACTCCTCCGGCCGGGGACGCCGCGCCCGACCTGATGGCGAATTGGTCCCCGGGTGGCACCCTTGAGCGGTGCGGTTGCTGGTGGTGGAGGACGAGTCCCGGTTGGCGTCGGCGTTGCGGCGCGGCCTGGCTGCGGAGGGTTTCGCGGTGGACGTCGCGGACAGCGGTCCGGCCGGGCTGGACGCCGCCCGGCACGGCGGCTACGACGCGATGATCCTGGACGTGATGTTGCCCGGCCTGTCCGGCTACGAGGTGGTGCGCCGGCTGCGCGCCGAGGAGCACTGGCTGCCGGTGCTGATGCTGTCGGCCAAGGACGGCGAGTACGACCAGGCCGACGGGTTGGACTGCGGCGCGGACGACTACCTCACCAAGCCCTTCTCGTACGTGGTGCTGCTGGCCCGGCTGCGGGCGCTGTTACGCCGTGGGGCGCCGGAGCGGCCCACCGTGCTGGTGGCCGGCGACCTGACACTCGACCCCGCCCGGCGGCGGGTGACCCGGGCCGACGCCGAGGTGGCCCTGACCGCGCGCGAGTACGCGCTGCTGGACTACCTGATCCGCCGGGCCGGCCAGGTCGTGTCGAAGACCGAGTTGCTCGACCACGTCTGGGACGCCGGGATGGAGACCGCCCCGAACGCCGTCGAGGTCTACGTCGGCTACCTCCGCCGCAAGATCGGCCGGGAGCGGTTGGAGACCGTCCGCGGCGCCGGCTACCGCCTGGCGACATGAGCGGCGGCCCGTTGGCGGCGCGGCTGCGGGCGGGCCTGGGCCTGCGCGGGCGGCTCATGGTGATCGGCGTCCTCGGCGTCTCGGCGGGGTTGGTCGCCGGCGGGTTGGTGCTGCTCGGCGTGCTCGGTTGGGCCCTGGATCGCACCGTCGACACCGATGCCTTCCGGACCGCCGACGCGGTCGCCCTGCTGGCCGCCGAGGACGCCCTGCCCGACCCGCTGCCGGTGGCCGGCGGGCAGGTCCGGGTGCAGGTGGTGGACGCGCGGGGCCGGGTGCGGGCCGCCTCGATCGACGCCGACCGGCTGGTGCCGATGGTGCGCCCGGAGCGGATCGACCGGGACGCCCGGACCCGGCTGACCGTGCCGGGGGAGCGGGTCGGCCTGACCGGGCCGGTGCGGGTGGTGGCCGTGCCGGCGGGGACCGCCGCCGACCCGCTGACCGTGCTGGTCGCCCGGTCGCTGGGTGACGTGCGGCAGAGCGCGCACGTGGTCCGGACGGTGCTGCTGGTCAGTTTCCCGCTGCTGGTGCTGGTGCTCGCGCTGGTGGCCTGGCGGGTGGTGGGCGCGACGCTGCGGCCGGTGGAGGCGCTGCGCCGGGGTGCCGAGGAGATCACCGGGTCGGACCGGGGCGGGCGGCTGCCGGTGCCGGCGTCGCGGGACGAGATCCACCGGCTGGCGGTGACCCTGAACGGCATGCTGGACCGGCTGCGCTCGGGGCGGGACCGGCAGCGGGCGTTCGTCGCCGACGCCGCGCACGAGCTGCGCAGCCCGCTGGCGAACATGCGGACCGAGCTGGAGGTCGCCCAGCGACTGGCCGATCGCACCGACTGGACGGCGGTGTCGGCCGACCTGCTCACCGACGTGGAGCGGCTCAGCCGGCTCGTCGACGACCTGCTGCTGCTGGCCCGTACCGACGAGGCGCCTCCCGCCCGGGCCGCCGGGCCGGTCGAGCTGGGCGGACTGCTGGCCGCGGTGGCCGCCCGGTACCCGGCGGTCGAGGTGGTCGACCCGGCGACGCCGCTGTGGACCGTCGGGGACGCCGACGAGCTGCGCCGGATCCTCACCAACCTGGTCGACAACGCGGTCCGGCACGCCCGCTCCCGGGTGGTGCTGGGCGCCGGGCCGGACGGGGCGTACCACCGGGTGACGGTGACCGACGACGGGCCGGGCATCCCGGCCGCGGACCGGGAGCGGGTGTTCCGTCGGTTCGCCCGGCTGGACCCGGGCCGGGATCGGGACGCCGGCGGGGCGGGCCTGGGCCTGGCGATCGTGCGCGAGCTGACCCGCCGGGCCGGCGGCCGGGTCCACCTCGGCGACGCCGAACCGGGCCCCGGGCTGCGGGTGGACGTGCTGCTGCCGGTCCTGCCGCGGCCGGACGACGGCGACCGCTGACCGGTCAGCGGCGCCGGGTGCAGACCTCCTTGCTGCGGGCGATCGACTCGGCCGACCAGACCACCGCGACGGTGAAGCAGTAGTCGGTGTTCCGGTCGAGGTTGTAGACGACGAACTCGGCGGTGCCGGCGGGCAGGTTGGCGAACGCGCTCGTGGTCTGCCCGGCCCGGCCGCCGGAGATAACCACCGGGCCCTCACCGCCGGCCGGATAGGTCCACCGCAGCACCACGCTGTCCCGGTTGTCGCGCAGGGTCAGCCCGCCGGGCGGGGTGCCGGGCGAGGCGGGCCCACCGGTGGTCGGCGCGGCGGACGCGGTGGTCGCCGCCGGCGCGGCGCCGGTCGGTGCCGGCGGGCCGCTGGCGGCGGGCACCGCCGGGTCCTCGTCGGAGTCGAAGCGGGACACTCCGGCGACCACCGCCGCCGCGCCGAGCAGCACCACCGCCACCCCGCCGGCGACCAGCGGCAGCATCCGGTTGCGCGGCGACGGGGGCGCGCGGTGCACCGGCACCGGCAGCAGTCGCGAGGGGGTGTACGGCGTGTCGGTCGGGGTCGGGGCGGCGTGGTGGCGGATCCGGTGCACGCCGTCGGCCTCCTCGGTGCCGGCCAGCGGCACCACCGACGGGGGGACCGGGTCCTGTTCGGGTGGCCACCAGTCCCGCTCGGCGGCATCGGCGTCCGTCACCCCGGAACGGGCCGGACCGGTGCCGGCCGCCCCGATGTAGGTCGGGCCGGGGTAGCTCGGGTCGTCGTACGCCGGGTCGGGGTGGGCGGGTCCGGTGGTGGACGGGTCGTCGACCGGCTGGCGCGGCGACGGCACGGTGTGCGGGTGCTCGGTGTGCGGCGGCGGTGGCTCGGCGGGCCGGTAGCCGGCCTGGGAGGGGTGATAGGCGTACGGCTCGCCGGGTCCGTCGCCGAGCGGTGGGGTGCGCGCGGTGGGCACGATCGGGGTGTCCCGGTCGACCGGGGTGGCGTCGGCGCAGACGTGGTCGGGGTTGGCGGCGGCTCGGGCCAAACCGGCCACCTGCGCGGCCAGGGGGTCGGCGGCCGGCAGGTGCTGCCGGCACAGTTCCCGGGCCAGAGCCAGGTTGTCGTGCGCGTCGGCGAACTGCCCGCAGTCGCGCTGCATCGCGCCGAGCCGGGCGAGCATCTTGATGCCGCTGGGGTGCCCGTCGCCGTACACCTCGCGGTGCAGCTCCCACGCGTCGGTGAGCCGGTCCCGGGCGACCTCGCACTGGCCGCGCGCGTACTCCACGGTGGCCAGGTCGGCGTGCGCGGCGAGCACCCGCAGCGACTCCGGCCCGTCCAGCGCGGTCAGTTCGATGATCACCTCCTGGTAGAGGCGGGCGGCGCGGGACCAGCTACCGACCCGGTGCAGCACCGCGGCGAGGGTGGCGGCGGCGGCGATGGTGCGCTGGTCGGAGCGGCCGTGCAGCCGGGTGGTGGCCGCGTACGCGAAGGCGGCCCAGCCCCGCGCGGAGTGCGGTTCGCCGAGCGCGACCAGGACCCGCGCCTGGAGGCTGGCGGCCTCGGCCAGCTCCGGTGTGGCGTTGGCCGGGCGCGGGTCGGCCTCGGTCAGCGCGTCGGCCAGGAGCCGCTGGGCGCCGGCGAGGTCGCCGGAGGACACCAGGTGGTGCGCTTGGTCAGTCAGGTCACCGAAGCCGGAGGGCACGCCCCATCGTGCTCATCCGACGACGGTAAGTACAAGACCCGCGCCGGTCAGGTTTCCCGTAGATGGTCGACAAGTGCCTCGCTGATCCGGCGCAACTGGTCGACCTGGGCCGGGCTCAGCGGGTCGAACAGGTGCCGTCGTACGCCCTCGACGTGGCCGGGCGCGGCGGCCGCGAGGGTGGCGTGGCCGGCGTCGGTGAGCCGCGCGACCTGCCCGCGCCGGTCGGTGGGGCAGTCCTCCCGGCGGACCCAGCCGGCGGACTCCAGCCGGCTCACCGCGTGCGAGAGGCGGCTGCGCGACGAGCCGCTGGCCTCGGCGAGGTCGCTCATCCGCAGTTGCCGCCCGGGTGCCTCGGAGAGGCGGACCAGGATCTCGTAGTAGGCGTGCGGGATGCCGGCGTCACGCTGCAACTCGCGGTCCAGCGTCTCCATCAGCGCCCGGGAGGCGGTCAGGAACGCCCGCCAGGTGCGCTGCTCGTCCGGGTCCAGCCAACGGGTCATGACGGCGATCATACGCCATTTAGTTGAACGCTCAACAAAATCGCGCTACCGTCGGGGCATGGGCATCCACCGTCTCAACCACGCCGTTCTCTACGTCAGCGACCTGGCGCGCAGCGTCGCCTTCTACCGCGACGTGCTCGGCTTCCGGCCGGTCGCGATGACCCCGGACGGTTTCCGGGGCGCCACCTTCCTCCAGGCGCCGGACTCCACCAACGACCACGACCTCGGCCTGTTCGAGATCGGCGCCGGCGCGGGGCGTTCCACCGCCGGCCGCGCCACCGTCGGGCTCTACCACCTGGCCTGGGAGGTGGACACGCTCGACGAACTGGCCGCCACCGCGCAACGCCTCACCGCCGCCGGCGCGCTGGTCGGCACCTCCGACCACGGCACCACCAAGAGCCTCTACGGGCAGGACCCAGACGGCCTGGAGTTCGAGATCGTCTGGCTGGTGCCGGCCGACCGGCTCGACGACGCCGCCCTCGCCGCCCGCAAGCGCATCGGCCGGCTCGACCTGGCCGCCGAGCGGCAGCGCTACGGCGGCCAGACCCGGGGCGGCATCGGCATCTCCGTACCGGCCTGACATCCCGGTCGCCCTCCGCCGGCCCGGGTGGCCCCCGGGTGCGGTAGACAGACAGCATGCCGACCGACGCCGTCCTGCGTGAACTGCTCGTCCGACACCTGGAGACCTGGTTGCCGGGTGTCGCGCACCGCGCCCGGCGGGCCACCGTCGCCCTGGCCTACGCGGGCGACGACGCCGGGACCGCCGAGGCCGCCCTGGCCGCCG
Organism: Micromonospora endolithica; assembly: GCF_003626595.1. GTDB lineage: Bacteria > Actinomycetota > Actinomycetes > Mycobacteriales > Micromonosporaceae > Micromonospora > Micromonospora endolithica. Next base: position 41,454 of record NZ_RBAK01000021.1, read on the forward strand.
TCGCCGAACACGCCGACCGGCTGCGCGGTCGACAGCTGACCGTGGTGGTCCTCGCCGACGGTGGCACCGAGCTGGCGGCCCGCCTGGGTGCCGCCGAGGCGGCCCTGCCCGGCGAGGTCGCGGTGCACCTGGTGCCCGGTGGACCGGACCGGTTGCCGGTCGCGCTCAAGGCGGCCGGCGCGGCGGGCGCGCCGCTGCTGTCGTACGTGGACGGGCCGGTGGACGCCGCGGTGCTGCGCGCGGTGGCCGGCGGGCGTCCGGCCGAGGTGCTCCTCGCCTCCGCCGGCCCGGCCCCCTCGACCCGGCCGGCGCTCACCGATGCGGGCTTCCCGCTGGTCGCCGAGGTCGACCTGGTTCCCGCCGACGGGCCGGCGCGGCGGCTCACCCTCGGCACCGGCTTCGACCGGAGCCTGGAGGCGTTCAAGGAGACGCTCTGGGCGGTCGACGAGTACGCCGGGGTGCGCTACCGCGACCCCGCCGACCCGGCCGGCCGGGTGGTGGACATCGCCGCCGACCCGGAACCCGGTCCGCTACGCCGGGAACTGCTCGCCGAACTGGCCCGCTCCGGCCCCCGTACGGTCACCGAGCTGCGCCGGTACGCGCTCACCGGCACCGTCTACCGGGCGTCCGACGCGGTCCGCGCGGTGACCGGGCTGCTCGCCTCGGGCGCGGTGACCCGCGACCCGGAGCACGGCCGGCTCGGTGGTGACGTGGTCATCACCGCCGCAGCGCCTCGGTCAACTGCCTGACCACGATCGACGCCCCGGTGGCGAGCACGCCGATGCTGAAGACCATCTGGGCGCAGACCGCCACCCGGGCCACCTGGCCCTGGGCGTGCACGTCGCCGTAGCCGATGGTGGTCAGCGTGGCCAGGGCGAAGTAGAGCGCGTCGATCCGGGTGGTCAGGTTGACGAACTCCCCCGGTGCGCTGCGGGCGATCACGTAGTCGGCCAGGGCGAAGGACAGCAGCCCGGCGACCAGGGCGACGGCCAGCCGGATGAGCGCCCGTACCTCGGGCTCTCCGGTCGGGGCCTCGGCGGCGAGCTGCCGGCGTACCTGGCCGGTGACCAGGGCGGCGACCACGGCCACCAGCAGCAGGGTGCTGGCGCTGCGCAGGACCAGACGCAGGCCGTTCGGATCCGGCTCGACGGGGACCACGAAGTACGCCACGACCAGCAGCAGCGCGGCCGACAGCCCGTTTCGACGCGCCTGCCGACGGGACCGGTCTCGGGTCATGCGGCGATTCTCCGCCGCCGGCGCGGTGCGATGCGGCCGATCGGGAAAGCCGGCCGACCGCACGACGCCGGTGCGCGTTCCTCCCGGGGGGTCGGCTCTTCCGCGATCGGCCGTGAGGTGCAGTTATAGCGAACACCGAGGTATGAGGACGGCATTAATAGCACATTGGGATCTACCACCGAATTCGAATCGCTGCGAGGCTGCCTTCAGCCCGCGACGGCATCCACTATGGCCTTTCATGTCGCGGGAAATCGTCCGAACAGGAAAGGGTTCCGTGATGCATTCGACGAATCGACGAATCGTGCTGGCCGCCACGGCCGGTGTCGCCGGCGCCGTGCTGGCCGCCGGGCTTCTCGCCGTACCGGCTCAGGCCGCTCCCGCCGGGGCGCTGTCCGTCGTGCTGACCGACGGCGAGCCCGAGATCGAGGAGGCGGAGGTCACCAGCCTGGTTCCCGACGGGGCCAAGGCCGGTGACGTCCTGCGGGTCCGGGACGCCGCCACCGGCAACATGGGCTACTACCAGGTGGTGAACACCCGCGACTTCAGCGCGATCCTGATGGAGACGGTCAAGGGTGCCGCCGCCGGGGCCGCCAGCGCCGCCGGGGCCGTACGGGTGCTCGGCGACGACTCGGGTGCCGCGCTGCTGAAGATTCCCGCCTCGGTCATCGGCGCGGGGTTCGGTGGTCTGGGCGGAGCCGTGACCGGCCTCGTGGACGTCATCTTCAGCCCGGGTCAGGAGCTGATCCTCCTGCAGGACAGCACCACGCTCATCCGCGACGGCGCCACCTTCTTCGACGTCCCGGGACAGTCCGTCCCCGGCGTGGGTGTCGTGCCGATCGACCAGAACCTCCTGCCGTGACCCGCCCGGCACCGGACCATCCTGCCGCCGGCCGACCCAAGAGGACCTTCACATGAACCTGCGCCGTCGCACGTGCTGGGCCGCCACCGCCGTCGCGGTTCTCGGCATCGTGGGCCTCGCGGCGGTGCCCGCACACGCCGACGACATCGAGGTCGTCGACGCCGAGGTCACCGTGCCCGCGACCGGCACCAACTGCGAAGCCGCCTTCGTCGTCAAGAACTACGGCGGAGCGCCCGGCACGGTCGGGCTCATCTCCGCCGGGCACTGCGACACCCCGGGGCACCAGCTGATCTCCTCCAACGCCGACGCCGACTTCGAGGTCGTCGGCACGGGTTACAACGTGATCGGCACGACCAGCCTCCCCAACGGCGCGGAGTTGTACAGCGCGAACTTCTTCCGTGCCAACTGGGCCAACAAGAGCACCTGGGTGTCCTACGACCGGTCCAACACGGTGAACCCGCAGGTCATCGGCGGAGCGTTCGTCGGCATGCCGGTCTGCCGCTTCGGTGGGGTCACCCCGCATGCCTGCGGCACGGTGCAGAGCACCAACGTGGCGCCCCGCGGGGCCGGCTTCGCCGCGGACACGTTCGGATTCCTGCGTCTGAACATCCCGTGTGTCGGCGGCGACAGCGGAGCGGCGGTGCTCTCCGCCGACGGCACCCAGGCCATCGGCATCGTCTCCGGACGCCGCCTCTCCGACGGCGCCTGCATCGTCTCGCAACTCAACCGGGTGGGCCCCAAGGTCGGCGGTCTGGAGCTCTACCAGCCACCGGCCCCCGGCTCGCTCTACCAGGTGATCACCCAGATCAACGGCACGTGGTACAACCTCGGCGTTCCAGTCAGGAGGGATCCGTCGGCCGACCCGAACACCACCCCGGGTCAGTGTGACCGTTTCCTCAGGGCCGGTGGTGTCACGAGCAAGCCGCAGGTGCGGATGGGCTGCGTACCCGTCTAGGGCTTTTCCCGGTCACACCCGCGACGCCCGGACCGGGGAGCGGAACCGGCCGATCGGCCGGCCGTTCCCCGGTTCGTCGCCGGACACGAATGAGCCGGATGCCGGTGGATCCACCGACATCCGGCTCATTCGTGGGACGTCACGCCCGGTTCTTGTCCTGCTTCCAGGACAGCGGACCCGGCAGGTCGACGCGGTGCGCCTTGGCCCGCGAGTTCCAGGACCAGCGACCGATCTTGATGCTCCAGGAGGAGAAGCCGTTCTCGGTGAAGTTGAGGATGAGCGGTCCGTACTTCTTGCGCTTGCGGAACATCAGACCCATCGCGGGCTCCCTTCAATTCCCTTCCCTGCCCTGTCGAACCCGAACATGCCCGGAACGGCGATTCGCGAAACCCCGCCGTACTCCAGGCTGGACGGAGCAGTAGCCGGGCGGTGCGGCGGGTGGGGGTGGACAGGTCAGCGGGGTTCCCACGCGTCCGGCAGGGCGGTCAACTTCCGGACGTGGGCGGGCAGCCGGCCGCTGACGATCTCGGCGAGGCTGACCTCGTCGACCACCCGCCGCACCGCCGCCCGCACGGCCACCCAGAGTCCGGGCAGGTTCTCCGCCGCCCCCTCGTAACTGGTCTCCTCCGGGCGCAGGCCGCGCACTCCGGCGAGCGGACCCTCCACCGCGCGCAGCACCGCGCCGACGGTCACCTCCCGCGGCGGCCGGGCCAGGGTGTAGCCGCCCTCCGCGCCGCGCTGCGCCCGGACGATGCCGGCGCGGCGCAGGTCGGCCAGGACCGCCTCCAGGAACTTGCGGGGCATGTCCTGCTCGGCGGCGATGGCCTGGGTGGACAGCAAGCGGGGGTAGGCGGTGGCGAGGCTCAGCGCCGCCCGTACCGCGTAGTCGCCGCGCGCGGAGATCTGCACCCCGTCATCATGCCTGGCGAGAGGCGCCGTCGACGTCGGCAGGTGGGCGCGGACGCACCACCCGCCCGTTCGGCGGCTGCGGCGGACCGGGCGGCGCGGTGGGTCGGCCGCCCGGCGCGGTCGGCCCGTCGGCCGGCTGGCCGGACCCGGGGGAGGGTTGCGCGGCGGGCGGGCGACCGGAGCCGGGCAGCGGCTGTTCCCGGGCGGCCCGGAAGGCGCCGGGGCTGGCGCCGACCTCCCGGGTGAAGAACCGGCCGAAGTTGGTCGGCTCGGTGAAGCCCAGCGACCGGCCGATCCGGGCGATCGGCTCGTCGCTCGCCGCCAGCAGCCGGCTGGCCTGCAACGCCACCCGCTCGTCGACCACCTGCTTGGCGCTGCGGCCGGTCACCGCCAGGCAGGCCCGGGTCAGGGTCCGTACCGAGCAGCCGAGCCGCGCGGCGTAGTCCTCCACCCGGCGGGTGTGCGGGTAGCCGCGCTCCACCTCTCGGCGGAACCGGTCGAAGGTGGCGGCCTCGGCGCGCGGCGCGGCCGGCGGTGCCCCGCCCGGCAGCAGGGTCAGCCGCAGCAGCAGCACCGCGAGCTGGTGGCGGAGCAGTCCCTGGGCGGCCGGCACGTCCCGGTGCCGCTGGCAGTCGACGGCCAGCTGGGTCACCTCGCTGATCACCGCGTCCGCGTCCTCGCCGGCGAGCTGCCGCCAGGGCGCGACCGCGTCCAGGTCCACGTCCAGCCCGTGCAGCGCCGCCGGCGCCCAGCGCACCACCGTGGCGTCCAGCGGGGGGACCGGGCAGCGCAGCACCTGCCCGGCGCGTACCCGCAGCAGCGTGCCGGGCCGGCAGCGCAGCGGGCGGAAGTCCAGTTCCACCGTGCCGTGTCCGCCGGTGACCAGCGCGAGCAGGTCGCGGTCCAACAGCAGGGGGCGGTGCCACCCGGGGCCGGGCGCGAGGTCGCGCAGGCTCAGGGTGTCGATCGCGACGTCGCCGGCGGGGCCGCCGAGGTACGGCATGGAGGTGGACTGACCGGGAGGGACCATCACCTGCGACGGTAGCCCGAGGCGACGGCCGTCGCATCCCGACCGCCACCGGTGGGACCGGGCGGTGGGGGTTGTCTCCGCTTCGGCGCGCGGGCTACGTTACCGAGCGGTAGCTCCGCTTCGGGGGCCGCGCGACACGATGGGATGGGCATGACGGATCTGTTCTCGGTCGACGGCAAGACGGTCCTGGTCACCGGCGGTTCCCGGGGGATCGGCCTGATGATCGCCCAGGGCTTCGTACGGGCCGGCGCGCGCGTGATCATCTCGTCCCGCAAGGCGGACGTCTGCGAGGCGGTCGCCAAGGAACTCTCCACCGAGGGCCGGTGCGAGGCGATCCCGGCCGACCTCGGCCACGACGAGGGCGCGCAGACCCTCGCCGCCGCCGTCCGGGAACGGGTCGACCGGCTCGACGTCCTGGTCAACAACGCCGGGGCGACCTGGGGCGCGCCGCTGGAGGCGTACCCGGAGGCCGCGTTCGACAAGCTCTGGGCGGTCAACGTCAAGGCCGTCTTCCGGCTCACCACCGCGCTGCTGCCGGCCCTGCGCGCCGGCGCCAGCGCCGACGACCCGGCCCGCGTGATCAACATCGGGTCGGTGGACGGCCTGCGGGTGCCGGTCATGGAGGTGTACGCCTACTCGGCCACCAAGGCGGCCGTGCACATGCTCACCCGCAGCCTCGCCCACCAGCTCGCCGGGGAGCAGATCACGGTCAACGCGATCGCGCCGGGGCCGTTCGAGAGCAAGATGATGGCGTTCGCGCTGGACGACCCCGGGTCGCGTTCCGCCATCGAGGCGCAGGTGCCGCTGGGTCGGATCGGCCGGCCGGAGGACATGGCCGGCACGGCGATCTACCTGTCGTCGCGCGCCGGGGCGTACCTGACCGGCGCGGTCATCCCGGTGGACGGCGGCATCACCACCCACGGCTGAGCACCGGCGGCGGGCGGGAGGCTGTCCGCGTACGTCATGGGTGTCCGGAGCCGCGCGGACTCGGCAGATCCGCGCGGCCCCGGGGTGGCCGGTTGCTCGGTCGTCTCAGCGACCGGCGAGCAGCCGGGTCACCGCCGTGTCGACGTCGAGGTGCTCGGCCTCGCGGCCCCGCGGCACCACGACGTAGGTCCGCCGCAGGAAGCGCACCAGCACGCTCCGCGGCACCTCGAAGAGGGCGTTGCCGTCCGGTGACGACAGCGCCAGCGCGACGAAGTCGCCGCGCGGCGTGGCCCAGGGCCAGACCCGCACGTCGCCGATGCCGGCCGGCTCGTCGAGACCGGTCACCAGCAGTTCACGGGCGAACGACCAGCTGACCGCCTCGCCCCCGGCCGATTCGGCATGGAACAGGACATGAACCGCATACGGATCAGCAGGGTCGTAGCGCAGACTGGCACGCACCGGCAAGGCCGTGGCGTCAGGTGCGACGAGCCTTAGCGACGTCTCGACCTCTACGGTCGTCGGTCGGATGACACTCATGAACGATCTCCCCCCGGCACCGCTGCGGAACGCGCGTGTCCCGCTTTTCCCATACTCAGGTGCTACTCCTGGCTACGCTCCGCCATACGCTGACTTCACCCAGTGGTGGGAAGGGGGTCGGAAAGGCCGCGAGAATGTGAGAATTCATCTAGGATTTCCGGTTCTGCCCAGAGCGCTGGTCCCGCCCGGCATCGGGTGGCTCAGTCGTCGACTTACTCCGGTAACGTCCAGTCGACCGTTGCAGTGACGGGCGCGAGCCACACTGGGGGTGGAAATGGTGGCGAAACGATCCTTAGTGGAAACGAGGAACGCGCCGGGATCGCCGAACGTCGCGGTCCGGGCAACCGAAAAGCGGGGGTACGGGGTGCCGAAGGAGCAGCGGGACCAGGCCGGTCGGCCGGTCCGGGACCGGGAGGGCGGCGTGGCCGTGGCGGACCGGCGCAGCCGGCCACACTGGCGGCAGCGGGTGTCGCTCACCCTCGACCTGATCCGCGCCAACCCCACCGGCCGGGTCGCCCTCAAGATCTTCATCGCCGTTGCCGGCGCGATCGTGGTGACCGTCGGCATCGCGCTGATCCCACTGCCCGGCCCCGGCTGGCTGCTGGTGATCGCCGGCCTCGGCATCTGGGCGGTCGAGTTCCACTGGGCCCGCCGCCTGCTCACCTTCACCCGCCGGCACGTGCACGGCTGGACACAGTGGGTGACCCGACAGTCGCTCGGAGTGCGCTTCATCCTCGGCGCGGTCGGCCTGGTGTTCGTGTCGGCGGTGGTGTGGCTGTCGGTGAAGTACAGCCTCGGCATCGACCTGGTGGCGCAGGTGCTGAAGTACCTCGCGACGAACTGAGCCCCGGGTTTTTGGTCCGGTCGAGCGATCAGGTAGAGTCATCGGCGCTGAGGGCGATTAGCTCAGCGGGAGAGCGCTTCGTTCACACCGAAGAGGTCACTGGTTCGATCCCAGTATCGCCCACGCAGAGAAACAGCAGGTAAAAGGCCGGTCGGGAACCCATCCGACCGGCCTTTTCGCTACCCGTCCCCGGAGATCATGAGTCACCCGTGAGTCGCGGCCGAGGGCGTGACTTCGGCAGGGTCGGCACCCCTAGGTCCGCCAGCTTGGTCTTGATGCCGATGTCGAAGCCCTCTTCGATGCCGGCCTCGCGGGCTTTCTCCAAGGCCGCCAGGGACGGATTGGTGGGGGCGTCCACCTTGGATCGTAGGTTCACGGTGTCGGCCTGGCGGCCACCGAGGTACATGTGTCCCGCGCCTCGACACGGCGTCGACGCGACCCCACGCGACGTCGACACGGTAGGGCTGGCAACCCGGTCATGCGTGGCGACGACGACTGTGGCCACGTCGTCCACCGCGGTGGCCAGTCTCGCCACGGCGTCCAGCCGGTCGCAGATCTGCTTGGCCGCGTCGGTCAGGTCCTTGCGCCGTTGCGAGTCACCGGACCGCACGATCCACCCGCACCCGCCGATCCCCGCCAGGCTGACCAGCCCCGCATACACGCCGGTGGCGAAGTCCACGCCTGGCACGAAGTGGTCGACGAGGCAGACGAACGCGAGTCCGGTGCCCGCGAAGGTGGCCAGGGTGAGGTAGCCGTACTCGGTGCGGCGTCGCGGTTGCTGCTTGAGGAATCCCCACGTTGTTTCCATCGCCGGAGACTGCCAGGTCACACCGGGCGTGAGGCAACGGTCACCAGCCGGAGTTCGCAGATGGCGCACCGACAGCGATCTTCAGTTAACAAGCCTGTGACATTCGGGGTATCGACGTCACCCGAACAGGTGATCAGCTGTCCTGAAAGACGATCCGGTACCTGTGTGCCGGGTATAGATCCGGCACCCCACCCGGGTGGCCGACCACCAGCAGCGGCACACCGTCCGGCGCCCCGTACATCTCCCGCTCCGCCGGTGTCGGGTTCCGCGCCGACACCCAGGTGCCCGCCTCCACGTACACCGGCTCCGGCTCCAACGGTGCGCGGACCGCGACACCGCGACCCCGGACGACCTCCACCAGGCCCTCGTCGCGTAACAGCTTCACGGCCGCGCGGGCGGTCATCTGCGCCACGTCGTACGTCTGCGATAGGTCCCGTTCGGACGGTAGCCGAGCACCCGGTCTGAGCTGCCCCGATGTGATCCGGTCGCGGAGGATCTCGGCCAGCTCCAAATAGCCGACCGGCGCCTGTCCGGGATAGATCACCGCCGCACGATAGACAGCCCAGCCGGAGAGAGGTTGCGGACTAGTTGGGTAGTCCGATCGGCCGCCCCGATGGACGCTACGGCGTACCGTGCGAGGTGGCGGCCCGCCGGAGTAGAGGCCGGCAGGGCCGCCACCCAGCCCTCTACCTGGGAGTGACCATGGAACCCACCATCGGCGACCACCTCGTCCGCCTCCGCACCGACTCCACGCTCACACAGGAGCAGCTGGCCGACCGCGCTGGCGTCAGCGTCGAAACCGTCAAGAAGCTGGAGCAGAACGCGCGGACGTCCGCCCGGATCCCCACCCTCCGGAAACTGGCCACCGCGCTCGGCGTTCCCACCTCGGCGTTGATGGGCTCAGCCGCGCAAGCCCAGGCGATGCGAGAACCCGACGCCGAACCGCTCGGCCTGGTCGGGATCCGCCGCGTCCTCACCCCGGCGCGCACCATCGACGGCCGGCCTGTCGCCCCCGCCCCCCCAGTTACGGACACCACCCTGGCCAGGGTGCGTCGTCTCGTCGCCGACACGAACCGCGTCTACCACGCCAACGACTACACGGCGGCGATCAACACCATGCCGGCCGTCCTCACCGCCACCGACGCCCTCATCGACGCGGCCGGGGCCGGCGACGACGGGCCCGCCGCCCTCAGCACCGCCTCGTACGCCTACCAGCTCGCCGGCCGGCTCCTCATCCAGCTTCGGCAGCTCGACCTGGCCCACATCGCCCTCGACCGGGCCGCCGACCACGCCCGTACCGCCGGCGACCAGACCGCCGCAGCGACCACCACCGCGCACCTGTGCTGGCTGTTGCTGCGCACGGGCCGGATCACCGATGTGGAGGTCCTCGCCGCGCGCACCGCTGACACGGTGGAGCCCCGGCTGTCCACCGCCACTGCTCGGGACCTGGCCGCGTGGGGTGTGCTGCTCATCAAGGGCGCGGCAGCAGCAGCCCGCAACGCCCGCGAAGACGATGCCCGGTCGATGCTGACCCTCGCCGCGGCCGGGGCGGAGCAGCTCGGCGACCGGCTCGGCCGCTCCGGCGACCCGGCCGACCGGTGGTTCGGCGCGGTGGCCGGTAATGACTTCTCCGCCGGCGGCGTCGCCTTGATGCGGGTGGAGACGGCGGTGATCGCCGGCGAGCCGGGTCGGGCGCTGGAGCTGGCCCGCGCGGTGGCCGCCAACCCGCAGGTGACACCGTCGTCGAGGCAGCGGCATCGACTGGACGTGGCGTGGGCGTACGAGCAGACCGGCCGGACCGCCGACGCGACCCGGGTGCTGATGCAGCTGCGAGACACGGCGCCGGCGTGGCTGCGGCAGCAGCGGTACGCCCGGGAGATCGTGCAGACGATCAAGGACGGTCGCCGGCGGGCGCTGACCGCCGAGCTGGCTCAGCTGTCGGCGCTGCTGGGCGACCAGGCGTAGCAGCTGGTACGCCCCGTACTCCCTGCTGGTCGGCCTGCCGAACGGGGTACGTGGGGTACCTGGCTATTCCACTCCGCCCGGGCCACCCTCGGATCAGGACGCGGTAACCCGCTGACCACAAGCGGTGATCCGCTCCCTTGATCCGAGGGAGGCGACCTCGTGCAGACCATCATCGCGTTGCTGGCTTGGCTCACCGGCCGGGCAGCCCCGACGCCGTCCGGCATCGGGCCGGTCGTGCAGCGGCAGGAGCACGAGGCCGCCCGCGCCCGGCTCCTCGACCTGGCCCGCCGCCGGCAGGCCGAGTACCGGTACGAACGGCGCGGCCGATGACCGGCCGGAACGCAGCGCCCGGCGCCGTGTTCCGGTGGGAGGACCCGCCGCCGCCGTCGTACGGCGGCCCCGGCTCGCCCATCGCCGCGCACCTGCGCCGCGTCGCCGCCGAACTCCGCGCCCGACCCGGGCAGTGGGCGGCGATCGTCGAAGGACCCACCGGGCCGCCGCTGACGGCGCGGATCAAACGGGGAACCGACCACGCCTGGCAGCCGGCCGGCGCCTTCGAGGCCGTGTACCGCACGGTGGCCGGCGAGACGGTCACCTACGCCCGCTACGTCGGGCCGCCGTCGTGACCCCCCGGCCCGCCCGCGCAGCCCGCGCCCTGGCCGTCCTCAACGACCGGGTCGACGGCGACGCCCACCAGCCGTCCCGGCCCGGCTGGGACTGCATGGGCTGCGGGCAGGACTGGCCGTGCGCGCCGGCGAAGGTCCGGCTGGGTGAGGCGTACGGCTCGGACCGGGTCGGCCTGCGCGTGTATATGGCTGGCCTGTACGAGCAGGCCCTGGACGAGCTGCTGATGTGGCCGGCGGCCGACGTGTTCACCCGGTTCGTGTTGTGGGCCCGCCCCACCGCCAGCCGGTAGCCCCTCGCACCTGACGACCGGCCGTACCCGACGGCCGGCTGACCGAATGGAGATACACCGTGGACCAGCTTGACTTCGTCGGCCCGCAGCGATGCGACAACTCCGGCCCGAACTGCGTGCAGGTCGCGATCGACGCCGACGGCAACCGCGTCGTCCGCAACTCGCAGCGGCCCGAAACGCAGGTCGTTTTCGACCAGCAGGAATGGGAGACGTTCGTCAGTTCCGTACGCGCCGGCCAGACGTTCTGACCCGGCCATGACGAAGAGCCCGGCCCCCGCACCGGAGGGGCCGGGCTCTTCCGTCCGCGCCTCCCGCTGCATGGGCTGCTCCACCGGCATCCAGCCACTGCCCCACCAGTGCGGCGGCAGCAAGATCCCGTCGGACGAGCTGGGTTGGCGGTGCGACTGCAACCTGCCGACCTGCCGGCGACGCCAGGCCGGCGACTGGTCAGACCTCCGCCGACGACCGGCCAAGGCGTCGAGAAGCCGACAGTCGCGGATTGACGGTTGACGGTACGGTGCCCGCCATGACCACCGCCTATCCGCCGCAACCCCCCGAGCACACGCCGCCGCACAGCCCGATGCCATACCCGGGGCCGCCGCCGCAGCCGATGTACGTGGTGGCTCAGCAGCCCACGTCGGGGATGGCAGTCGCATCACTCATCTTCGGCATCCTCGGTCTGATCGCGGGTTGCTGCACGTTCGGTATCTTCTCGCTGATCGCGGTGGGGTGCGGCCACCTGGCGCTGCGGGACATCAGGGCGAGGAACCTGCGTGGTGACGGGATGGCGAAAGCTGGGCTGGTCATGGGCTACCTGCTCGTCGTCCCGATGATCCTGATCTCCGTGCAGGCGGTGTTCGGGGCGGGCATCTCCGCTTTCCAGTAGGCCCGGCAACGACGAAAGCGCCCCACCCGCCGCCGTGAGGCAGCAGGTGGGGCGCATCCGTTCGCAGTAGCAGGCCGAGCCTACAGGTCGCCTGCGACAAGGCTCGGCGAGTCCGGCTCACCGCCGGCCGCCGACACCACCGACGTGAGCACCGACAGGACGGCCGCGCCGGCCGCGACGCCGCCGGCGAGCGGGAAGTCGGCGGTGAGGACGTTGAACCCGTCGAGGGCCCACAGGCCGAGCAGGGCCTGCGCGGCGCTCTTCGCGGCGCGTTCGGCGGCACCCTTCCAGAACTTGCTCGTGAACATCGAGCCTCCTCAGACTCTCGGGGGCCAGGACCACTGGCCCGGATCGTCGCCGGGGGCGACGTTGAACTCGGCGAACCCGCCCTTCTCCCCGGGCGTGAACACCCACAGGTGGACGTGCTGGTCGCTGTCGAGCGCCGGCACCTCCCCGGCGGCGACACCGCGCGGGTCGAGGGTGTCGACGTCGGCGGTGACGATCGCAGCGCGCATGGCCAGCAGCCCCTGCTTGCCTCGATAGCGGACGATCCGACCGGTGGTGGGCTTCTGCACGTCAGCCCTCCGGAGTGAAGGTGAGGGTGAACGCCTGGCCGACGTCGAACCGGTCGGCGACCTCCCCCTTCAGGCCCATCGTCAGGGACAGGCCCGGCGTCCAGCGCGCCCACTCCTTGTTGCGGCCGTCGTGGTAGTCCGGGGCGAACGTGACGGTGACCTGCCGGTCGTCGCCCTCGCCCGTCTCCTGCTTGCTCTGGCACACGATCTTCGCGGTGATCACAGCGTTCCTCCTGAGGGTTGGTTGGTGTTACGGGTGGCGGCCGTTGACGGTGCCGCCCGGGTCGCGGACCATCGCCCGCAGCTGCTCCAGGTCGACGCCCGGGGTGAGGATCGCCGCCCGCCATGACCGCAGCGTCGCCACCGCGGCGTCTATCTCCCCGGTCAACTCCCGCATCTGCCGGCGGGTCTGCGCCAACTCGTCCCGGGCGGCCTTCGCTTCCCGCTCCGCCTCCGCAGTCCGCTCCTGCAACTCGTTGACCTGCTGCAACGCCGAATCGGTGAGCAGGGACACGGCGTCGGCGCGGGTCTTCGGCCGGTTCAGGATCCCCGCGATCAGCGTCGTCACCACCCCCGCCAGGCCACCCCCGCCGACCGCCGCCGCGAGCAGCGCCCACACGTTCCCGCTCACCCCGCATCACCTACCTGCCGCAGCACCCGCATGCCCTGCCACACCTGCCAGCCCCGCCACGCCGACGCCGCCGACCAGCCGGCGAAGAACGCCACCGCGAACCCGGCCGCGCCGCTGCCGGTGGACAGCAACGCCACCCCGTACAGCAGCGGCGCCGCGGTCTGCCCGTGCATCGCGGCCAGTTCCAGCACCAACGCCCGGTAGGTGTCGGGCATGGCGATGGACACCAGGCCGATAACCCCGGATCCGAGTAGCAGCAGGTACCACGTCCACAGCACCCACGGCTGGACGAGTTGCTCCAGGGTGGTGGGGGGTTTCGCGCCGGCGACGAACGCGGCGCCGACGGCGGAGGAGAGAACGAGGAACATCACCTCGTGGGGGCGGTGCCGGCCGGTGACGATGATCGTCGGCACGTGGTCAGCCCGCCAGCCGCGCGGCCAGCTCGTCGGCGACCTGCCGGGCCATGTCGGTGGGAATGGCGGCGGCGATCCGCTCCGGAGACAGGCCGGCCAGCACCCCGGCCACGATCGCGTCCTCGTCGACCGGGTCGCGACCGGTCGCCGCGGCCAGCTCGGCGCGGGCGTAGCCGACCTCCCTGGCCGCCATGCGGCCGCCCTTGAGCCAGTCCGCGACCGTGAAGTTTCCGAGCGTGCCCGACGGCACCTCCCGGGTCAGCAGCTCGTCGACGATCTCTCGGGCAGTGGGCATGTCGTCCTCCAGGAGTCCCCACGGTCGGGTGGTCTGCTCCGCCTCACGCGTCTGGTCGATGCTGAGGTGGAAGTGCTTGTCGTGCGGGTTGTCGCCGCTGTACGGCTCCGACACCCAGCCGCGAAGCCGGTGGTAGAGGCGACGCTCGTAGATGACGTACCGGGCCGACGGGTGCCGGCGGATGGCGGCGAACACGGTCGGGAAGTCGGGGCCGTCTTCGTCGACGTCGATGGCGTTGACGGAGCCGCGCCCGTTCGGGTTGTGGTCGCTGGCGGTGGCCTGGTGGGCGGCGTCGCCGATCCACCCGTCGGAGGTGTGGTCGCGGCCCGGCCAGCGGGCGTTGATCTCGGCGCGGAGGGTGGCCAGCGACGGCGCCAGGTAGTAGCTCACGCTGCCCCCAGCGCCGCGTCGATGGACTGCCACGCCTCGTCCTCGGTGGCGGCCACCGGCACGTAGTCGATGCCGATGAACACCGCGTCGGTCAGCGGCCACAACGGGTCGGCGACCGGCACGTCGATGCGGTAGCGCACCACCACGCCCAGGTAGTAGTACTCGCCGAACACCCCGTCGACCAGTCGCATCAGGTGGATGCCGATGTCGCCGGAGTCCGGGTGGGCGTTGAACCGCCACCGGTCGTCAGGCAGGGGTTCCCACATGATCAATCCCCTCTCAGGCGAGCCTGCGCCACTCGATCGACACCCACGTCTGGTTTGGGCCGGACGACAGGGTGCCGAGGACGTTGCCGCTGTCCTGGAAAACGGCCATCTCGATGTAGTCGCCCGCGGCGAGGAACACCAGCGAGTGGGCGGCGGCGACCGCACACGCCCCCGCCCCGGCGTTGGACCCGAGCGCGTCGCCGCCGTCGACGATGCTCCCGCCGTTCTTCAACCACCGGGTGCCACGCCGGCCGGTGGCGTTACCGGCGAACGTCGCGCCGCCGGACAGCCGATACCAGCCGGCGATCGGCGCGGTGTACCGGCTGTTGTTCGTCGCGGTCGAGTGACCGGAGTGGCTGTCCAGATCCTCGGTGTTGAGGCTGACCACGGTGAACGCGTTGTTCGGGATGGCCTGCCCGGCGGACGAGCGGAGCACCGCCGCCGGCCGGGACTCCACCGTGGCGAACAGCCCATCCACGTCGTCGGCGAGGGTCTGGAAGTGCTCCCAGATGCGGGTGTGCCCCGTCGACGACGGGTAGGTGATGCCTCGGCTGGTATCCGGCATCGTGGCTATCCTCTCTGCCAGGTGATCGTCAGGGTGAACGCCGGCGACCACGAACCGCGGCCGGCGAAACGCACGTACGGTGACCCATCGCTGTCGTAGACGGCCAGGCCGCCGGCGGTGCCGTCGACCATCGCCTGCGCCCACGACGCCGGGACGGTGAACGTGGTGGAGCCACCGACTGCCAGGCTCGGCCCGGAGGTGCTGGACGTCAGCGTCGGCGCGCCACCGGGGCGGGTGGCCTGGGTGACCAGCCGCAGGGTGGTGGACTGCGCCGCGTACGCGCCGGCCGTCAACCGTTTCACCCGGATCGTGGCGCGGGTGACGGTCGCCCCCGCCAGGGAGCGGGGTTTCGTGCCGTAGAACGCCGCTCCGGTGTGGTTGCCCCAGCCGCCGTACTCGCCCTGGTAGACGTCGGTGTTGTCGTCCCGCCACCCGTACGTCGGCCGGTACGAGCGGGTCTCCACCGGCGACACCACCAGCGTGCCGGTGGTCACCGCCGGTTTCGGCGGCGGCGGTGGCTCCACCACCGGGTCCAGCGCCGCCGGGGCGGCGGCGTACACCCGGGCGTAGGCGTACCACTGGGCGCCGACCCGCTCGACCAGCAGCACATCCCCGGAGGCGACCGGCAGGTCCCGGGCGACCTCGATGGTGGTGACGATCCCGTTGACCGTCGCGGTGACCGTCGATCCGGACTTGGCGGTGGTGGCGGTGGCCAGCACGGTGCTCACGTCAGGCTCCGAACGGTCAGCGTCTGCGGCCCGCCGCCGGCGGTGTACGGCAGCGACAGCGTCTCCACCACGCACAGGCCCGTGTACTCGTCGGCGGTGACCGCCACCGTGTCGCCGGCCTGCAGGCCGGGGTGAGGCACCGTGCGGACGGTGAACTGGCGGGCCGTGGTCCGCCGGCGGCGGGCCAGCACCGTTTCGGCGGCGGCGGTGCACTGCGCCACCGTCGTCAGCAGCGGGCTGGCGTAGAAGAACGGCACAGGCAGCGGGTTGAACTCCCCGCCGATGGCCTTCGGCCCGAACCGGTCGTACGCCACGCCCTGGATCTGCCCGCCGTCGGCGGCGACCCCGCGGGCCACCACCACGTTGAACGCCCCGTCGCGGGTCGACTTCCCGGCGGTCGTCACGACCGTCCCGCCGGCGCCGTCGGTCAACGTCAGCACCGGGGTGGTGCTCGGGGTGGCGGGGCTGACGAACAGGTAACCGTCCTCGGTGACCGCGGCGTCAGCCGGCCACGCGTCGAGCAGCTCCATCACCGCGCCGAGGCGGTCCTCGTCGTAGTTCACGCCGGCCGGCACCGACCGGTCGGCCAGGGCCGGGTCGACGACGACCGTCAGCGCCGGCTCAACCAGGCCGCGCAGCGTCGACACCAGCGACCCCGACGGCTGGAACGGCGACACCAGGCGGGCCTCGTCGACGAGGGCGAGCATGCCGACCGCCTCCACCGTGACCGCGTCGCCGTCGGCGGTCGACTCCTGCACCACGAACCAGCCCCGCTGGATCCACTCGGTGGTACCGCCACCCAGGTCCACGCCGAGCTGGACCCGAAGCCGCTGCCCCGACGCCGCCAGCGGGTGGTCGTCGGTGACCGGCGACCACGAGGTGCCACGGTCGTGGCGCGGCACGGTCAGGGCGATGCGCTCCGGCACCCGCAGCGACCGGTCAACGTCCTCGCTGGCTGAGGCGACCGGCACGTCCTCGGCCAGCAGCTGCTCACCCAGCCACGACTCGACGGCGACCCGCAGCCGGTACGAGCCGGTCAGCACCGACGCCGCTTCCGCTGACAGGGTGATCACGCGAACTCCCCCTGCGCCACGGCCAGCAACGTCGGGTAGTCGTCGGCGAGGTCCTGGAGCGTCGGCAGTTCCCGGACGATGGCCTCGTCGGCGTAGGTCAGGTGCCCCGACGGTGGGGTGCCCGTCAGCGACATCGGCACCAGCATCGCCTGCGTCGCGCCGGTCGGCGCGACCCCGGCGACCTCCAGGTACGTCCACGTGTTCGCGGTCAACGCGACGGTCGGCCCGACCGTGGACGACAGGATCGACGAGCCGGCGTCCCGCCAGATCAGGCTGATGGTGACGCTGCGGCTGACGGCGCACCGCACCCACGCCGCGCCGCCGTAGTAGCGGCCGGCAGCCACCGGCACGTTCTCCGACCTGGCCTGTACGGTCGCGGTGGCCCCGTCGGGGGTGAGCAGCAGCGACGCGACGCCCTGGTGGGCCTGCGCCGTGGAGCGGGTCACGGCCCCACCCAGCGCCGACCAGTTCGTCGCGTTCGTCTCAAAGTACGGGTTGGCGTTGAGGATCGGGCCGGGCACGTCGTACACGTCGGCGATGTCCTGCAACGTGGTGCCGCGGGCCTCCAGGGCGGACGCCCACGGCTGCGTTTCGGCGACCGACCACACGATGATGCGCCGCTGGTCGGAGCCGTCCTGCGACCAGCGGCGTTCCGTCGCAGACAGGACCGCCACGTGCGAGTCGACGCCGTCGTAGCCGCCGGGCTGACGGATCTGCACCACGCCACCCGTCGCAGACTCCGCCAGGTCCGCGACGGCCCGCACGGCGGCAGTCGTGTCGCAGAACAGCTCGACAGCGCCGGTGGGCTGCCCCAGGTCGCCGGACACCACGACGGTCCGGCCGCCCACCCGGAACACGGTGGAGTCCCGGTCGCGGATCCGGTCCGGCCACGCCAGGATGACCACCTCGGCGGCGGCGCCGCTGATCGCGTCGCTGAGCGCGACCCGCCCACCGGGCAGCGAGTAGGTCACGGCGGTGGTGGCGTACTCGCTGCTGCCGTTGACGATAGCCACGTACGACACCGGCACCCCGAACGGCAACTCCGCGTCGGTGCGCAGGAACGACACGTCGCCGACGGCGGCGACCGAGCCGGCCCGGACCAGAGTGCGGACGCCGTCGGCGACGCGATACACCGAGATGGCGTCGCCGACAGTCAGGCCGGTCACGGTCACCAGCACCCGCGGCGGCCAGGTGTCCTGTGCGTCTGCGGCGATCGCCGGCATCAGCGGACCCCGACTTTCTGCCGCCAGCGTTCCCGACGCCGGTCCTCGGCGATGGCCTGCTGGGTGTAGGCGTAGAACGGCCGGCCGTCAAGGTTGACGTTCAACGTCTGGGCGACGGTGGCCTCCACCCGGGTGGGCCCTCCGGTGCGGGACGTGCCGCCGCCGTCAGACGGCGCCCACGACCGGTAGCCGGCGTGCTCCAGGTGGGTGCCCGAGCCGGGGATGTGCTGGCCCTGCGACGTCCACCGGGCGGTGACAGTGACCGTCTTGCCCTTGAGGCTGTTGACCTTCTTCTGGAAGGCTCCCACCGCGGCGGTCGCCGCACCGGTGTCGGCGCTGATCCTCACCGGCACGTTCTTCGGGATCTTCAGCAGGCTGTTGGCCAGCTCGACGGCCTTCTGCCGGGAGTACCCGGCCTTCTCCGCCATGGCGATGAGCGACGACCGGTTCCGGGCGTACGCGGCGCTCGCCGCCTGGGCGCTGATCTTCGACCGGTCACCGGCCGCCGCCTCGGAGTTGAACGCGGTCGCCAGGTTCAGCAGGGCCGTCTTGTTGGCGTCGGCCCGCTGCCGGTTGGACAGCTTCGCGTTGGCGTTGTCCCGGATCGCCGCGGTGGCCGTGCGGGTTGCCTCCCGGGAGGCGATCTGCGCCTGCATCAGCCCGATGTTCGAGTCGACCAGATCGTCGGAGCGTTGCTTGACCTGGGAGATGCCGTTCGCTGCCGCTGTCGAGTCGGTCGCCAGTGCACGGAAGCCCTGCGAGGCGGCGAACGTGGTGCCCGTGGTCTTGGTCTGGGAGGCGGCCAGCTCGTCGAGCATCCGCTTCCCGCCGGGGATCTTGTTGACGAACCACTCGAAAGCCTCAACCAGCGTGTTCAGTGCCTTCCCAGCCCAGGTGATGGCGGCGGCGATGATGGTGAAGGCGCCTTTCATCGCCAGGGCGAGGACCGGACCGTCGTCGGCGAGGCTGCGGAACACCCCGCCGATGGCCAGGCCGACCATCCGCACCCCGTCGCCGATGGCGGACACGATCGGGCCGGCCTTCGCGACCGCGTCGGCGATCCCCGACAGGGCCAGCTTCGCGCCCTGCCCGAGGGACTTCGTCAGCGGCGCCACCCACGACGAGCTGGCGTTGAAGATCCGGCGCAGGTCCGGCTCGATGTTGCGGAACGCGGCCCTGGCCTCCCCGATCGCGGCCAGCGCGGCGGGCACGAACCGCTGCGCCGCGTCCTGCAAGCCGGCGCCGACCTCATCGGTGAGGCCGTCGAACGCCGCCCGGACCCGGGTGTCCTTCGCGGCGATGACCAGCCCACCGGCCACCCCCGCCAGGCCGGCGCCGCCGACGAGCGCCCCGCCGAGGACCGCGCCGATCGCCGGCGCGGCGACCACCGCACCCGCCACCAGAGCCGCCGCGAGCGCCGCCTGCACGTGCGGGCCCGCCGACTGCACCGCCTTGGTCAGGCTGCCGGCGATGCCGCCGCCGGCCTCCACGAGCTTGCCCACCCCGCCGATCAGGCCACGGGCGAACTTCTTCCCCGCCCCGTCGCCGCTGTCGGCCCACCGCTTCGCCGCGCTGCCGATCTTCGACAGGCCACGCGAGTAGTCCTCAGCGACCCGGGACAACGCGGACCGGTTCTTCTCGGCGGCCTGCTCGACCCGCTTCAGGTTCCGCTCGGTCGAGGTGACACCCGGGCCGGTCTTGTCGGTGGCGACGATGTCAATCTCGACGTCGCGGTCAGCCACGGCGGATCACCTCCAACGCCTCGTCAACAGCCCGCAGCGCAGCCTCACGCCACTGGTCGACCTCGGTCGCCGGGTCGGAAAAGAACCCGGGCGTGACCTTCTGCAAGTGCCAGTCCTTCGCGCCGCGGCGGCCCCACGACGGGTGCCGGGCCGTGCCCTGGTCGATCCGCCGCAGGTCCGCCTTCGGCTGGTCGTCCGGGAAGCCCTTGCGGCGGCCGACGAGCCGCACCCCCGCCGCCCTGCCCTGCAACTTCACCCGGGCGGTCACCGACAGCTTCGACACCCACACTCCGAATCCGCCGCTGGTCGGCAGCACCTTCCTCGCCCGCGCCCGGATCGCCTTACGCACCCCGGGCACCGGCTTACGCAGTTCCTTCGCCAGCGCGTTCGTGACGACCCGCCGCTGCTCGAAGCGCCGCAGATCCCGGATCAGCTCGTCCAGCGAACCCACCAGGTCACCCCCTCCGCGCCTCCCGGCGCCGCTCCGCGGCCTGCTCTTCCACGATGTCGACCAGCGTGGCCACGTCGCGGGGATGCCAGTTCTCCAGGCCGTCCGGCCCCGTCAGCGCCCTCCCGGTCGCGTAGGCGAGCCGGATCAGGCTCAGGCGGACGGAGCCGTCCGGCCAGGGTCCTCGGCATCAGCCGGGACGTCCGCCTCCTCCTCGGGCCGGTCCGTGGCCTCCACACACAAGGCGTCGAACTCGGGCCACTCCAGGTCGACCAGGCCGCGGCGAGTCAGCGCCGACCACGCCAGCCACCGGTACGCCATGTGCTGCCGGGAGCCGATGTCGGCGAACGCCGTACCGAAGTCCTGGACCTCCCACTTCGCGATGTCCCTCTGATCGGCGACCACGTCGTACGTGGTGCCATCCTCCATCTCCGCCCTTAGGTCGAACAGCAGCTGCGCCATCAGCTCGACAGCCCGAACACCGGCTGGCCCACCACCGGCAGCTCTAGCTCCTGGGTGAGCCACTCGCCCTGCTCACCGCCGAACTCCGGCATCAGCGCCAGGACGGTGAACGTCGCGGTCGCCTGACCGGTGCCGGCCTTCGGCTGCAACACCACGTCCAGCTCACCGCCGTTGGCGTCGCGCAGGGCGTCGGCGAGCCCGCCGCTGACGTTGATCTGCAGGCCGCTGATCTCGAACGTCCACACCGGGCTGTCGACGTCCTGGACGACGCCGTCCGGCACGAGGGTCCGCATCGTCTGCACCGGCTGGTCCGGCACCAGACGTGCCTTGTTGAGCTGGTTGGCGTAGTCGACGGCGTCGATGGTGACGACCGCGTTCTTGTACACGTGGGCCCCAACAGCTGCGGGCATCACTCACTCCTCATGGTGATCTGAAGGGCGTACCGCTCGGCGTCCCCGTCGGGGATGGTCACCGGCTCGATACGGTCGACGAACCCGACATCGGCCCCTTCCAGGGCATCGACCAGGTCCTGGTAGTGGCTGTCCACCCACTCGGCGGACTTGACACCGTCGGTCGGCAGTGCCACCAGCACCCGCCACGACGCCGCCCACGACATGCCGGGGCCGCGTTCCAGGGTGCCGAGCAGCGGCCAGGCGTCGCCCTCACGCAGCCGGGTCGTGGCCGGCCGGAACGCGTGGCCAGTCACGTCCGGGGCGGTGGACAGGGCGGCGGCAATGGCCTGCCGGTCACCGGCGAGACTCACGGCGGTCCTCCGAAAGCAGGAGTGCGGGTCAGGGAAATCTCCTCCAGGTCAGCGGCGAGCGCCAGCCGCACACCAGGGGTCGTCGGGTCCGGTCGGTGCTCGACCATCTCCACCCCGGGGGACATGCCGTAGACGCCGTCCGCAGCGACCGCCAGGACCCGGTCGCCCAGCTCGCCCCGGTCGATGCGCAGCAGCACGTCCAGTCCGGTCGGGGTGTCGGCCAGCGGCAGCACCCAGCCGACCCGCAGCGCGCGAACGTGGTCCAGCAGCACCGGCACCGGGCCCGCCCACCGGAGGCTGCCGGGCTGATACCGCCAGCGGCGGCCACCCGACCGGGCCGCAGGCCCGTACGGCACCGCCAGGCCGGCGATGGTCCGCGCGGCCTGGTCGACGGCCAGCACGTCAGCCGATGCCCGCGTACTGGTCGTGCGGGGCCAGCAGATCCCGCACGCGGTTCGGGACGAAGAACCCCAGTCGCACCTCACCGGGCACGCCCTCGTCAGGTGAGTCGGTGTCGAACGGGCTGTAATCTCCGCCGAGCTGCGGCCGGTAGTTCACCATCACCAGTTCCTTCGCGGCCAGCTTGATCGCCGCTGCGGTGCTCGCCCGCCCGGCCTGGTAGATGACAGTGACGCCGCCCTGCCCCCCGGCCCAGCGGCCGCCCAGCCGGTACAGCAGCCCTCCAGCGGTCGACCACCCGTCGGTCAGGACGATGCCCGCCTCCGTCACCGACGTCACCGACAGCACCGGCGGCCGGCGCAGTACCAACGGCCCCGTCCGCCCGTCGTGGACCTCGGTGACCGTGCGGGGCGCCACGGGCCCGACGACCTGCTCGACCACCTCGGTGACCGCCTCGATGTACAGCTGCAACTCGTCGTCCTGCGACGTGTCATCGGCGGCGATGTTCAGCTGCTTCTTCGCCTCGGCCAGGGCGACGATGTCTGTGTCGGCCACGACCTACCTCCAGCAAGTGGGTGGCCCGCCGCGGGCCTGGGGCGTCCCGCGGCGGACCGGTCGGTCAGCGGCTGCCCTTCGTGCTGCCGCCGGAGCTACCGCGCCGCTCGGCGGTGTCCGCCTTCTGCGCGCCCGGCTCCGGGGCGGACGCGCTGGTGAACAGCGCGTCCACGGTCTTCTCCGCCACCGACTCCGCCGAGCTCGCCACCTTCTCGTGCTCCTTCTGGAGCTTCGCGATCTCCGGATCCTGCTCGACCTGCTCGGCGCCGGTGTCGGCGACCGCGCCACGGGCAGCAACGTCGGCGGCGGACACGGCCTGCTCCCGGAACTGGCGCTTCGTGGCCTCGACGGCGAACTCCTTCTCGCCGATGATCTCCGGGTTGTGCTGGTCCGGGACGCCGTCGGCGCGCAGCGACAGCATCGCCACCCGGTCATGGTCACCCTGGTGCGGTACCGCCGTGTTTCCGGCGCCCGTCGTGTTCTCGCTGGCCTGAGCCATCGTGTCGTTTCCCTTCGCTCTGGTCCGATCCGACCCGCGGGTCAGGCGGTCGCGGTGGTCTGGAAGACGCGCACGGCCGACGTGTTCTGCATGGTGCCGTCGGCGCGCGCGAACCCGAAGAACCCGACCTGGAGGAACTCGGCGTACCGCTCGTTGAGTCGCACGGTCTGGATGTCGCGGACCTTGCGGATGACGTACGCCTCGCGGATGTTGCCGAACAGGATCGACTTCGAGGAGGTCGCCAGGGTCGGCATGTCGTTGTTGAGGCGCACCGGGTAGTCCAGCAGCGTCGCCGGGATGCCGGCCTGCATGGAGGGCTGCCACATCGGGTCGCCCTGGGTGTTCTTGAGCTTCCGGAACGCCTTGCGGGCGGTCTGGTGCATCATCCAGGACAGTCCCTGGCCGCCGCCGTACGCCGGGTCGAGGGACTCGACCAGGTCCACGGCGTTGTCGTAGCTGATGCCGCCGGTCGTGGCGAAGCTACCGGTGCCGGTGACCCCGACGGTGGCGCTGGTGACGATGCCATCGGGCTGGGCGGTGCCGGTGCCGGTGGTGAAGTGCTGGTTCCAGATCCGGCCGATGCGCTCGCCCAGCTTGCGGGCCAGCCAGGTGTCGAAATCCGGCCGGTCCTGCATCAGCTGGTAGGAGGCCCGGACCAGCTTGGACGTGTACATGTAGGCGCCGATGTCGGCGGTGCCGATGGTGACGTCCTGCTCGGTCATCGCCGTGTTCTCGCCGAGGATCGCACCGACGTTCGCGGTGTCGTCGTTGGTCGGCCACGGCAGCGTTGCGCCGGTGTCGGTGGTGATGACCTCCGCCACCTCCAGCATCGGCCCGTACCACCGCATCGTCTCGATGACGGTGTCGCGGAACTCCGGCGGCACGAGGTAGCCGCCGGCCGCGCCGGTGCCGACCCCGGCGGCGTTCTTGATCTGCTCGAAGCGGGTCCGCATGAGTGCCTGGTCGGAGGGGTCCAGGGCGGACAGTCCGTCGCGCAGGTACGCCCGGAACGCCGCCGCGTACGCTGCGTCGGTGTCGCTCGGCTGCTCGCCCGATGGCGGGACGACACCGCGGCGGTCAACGGCGTTGTTGGCCTTCTCCCGGGCCTCGTGCCGCTCCTGCAGCTCGATGTCGGCGTCGAGGGCGTCGTACTTCTCCTCCAGACGCGCGTACGTCTGGTTGTCCTCGGCGGTGCGCTCGTCCTTGGCGATGAGCGCTTTCATCTGGTCCCAGATGTTCGCCCGCTGCTCGCGGAGCTGCTGGGTGGTAGGCATGCGTGGGTCCCTTCCGTGAGCATGCGGACGCCCCGCTCGGCAAGGTGCCGGCGGGTACGAAGGTGGTTCGGGCTATCGCCCGGTGCGGGCGAGCTGCCGGTCGCGGTGCCGCACCAGCGGGTCGCCGGGCCGGGGGATCCGGTCGCCGACCGGGGCCGGCGCGGGCGGGACCGCATCGCTGGCGGGCGTGGCCGGCGCGGGCGCCAGGGCCCGGCCGGGGTGCTTGAAGACGGACAGGTCGAACGCGTTGACCACGATCTCGTCGTCGGGCACCGAGCCCTCGACCTCGTCGGCGAGGCCTGCGGCGACCGCCTCGTCGGCGTCGTACCAAGTCTCGGCGAGCATCAGGGCCCGCCAGCCGTCCAAGTCCCCGCCGGCCTTGTCGGCGTACATGCTGGCGATGTTGTTCGACAGCTTGTCCAGCAGGTCAGCGAGGTCCCGCATGTCGGCGGCCGGGCCGATCCCGATGCCCCACGCGTCGTGGATCATCATCTGGGTGTTGCGGCCCATCACCGTGCGGTCGCAGCCCACCGCGATGAACGAGGCGGCGGAAGCGGCCAGGCCGTCGACCACGGCGGTGACGGTGGCCGGGTGCCGGCGCAGCGCGTTGAGGATCGCCACGCCCTCCCACACCTCCCCGCCGGGGGAGTTGATGTGCAGGCGGATCTCGTTGACGTCGCCCAGCTCGGCCAGCGCCGCGTTGAACTCCTTCGCGGAGATGCCCCAGAAGCCGCCCCACGAGTCGATGACGTCGTCGATGTGCAGCTTCCCTACGCCGTCCTCGGCAGTACCGATGACCTCGGCGCGGACCGGCCGCTTGACCGCCTCGGTGGGGGCGATGGAGCCCCGGAACCGGTACTGGTGCTTAGGCATCGGCCGTGGCCTCCTCGTTCGTCTGGACCGGATCGGGCTGGCCCAGCTCGCCCATGTTCAGCGGCCGGTACCGCACGTCACCGCCGTCGACCGGCGGCATGTCCTCCAGCCGGCGGATGTCGTTGGTGCTGTACGCGCCCAGGTTCCACATCTGCGTGTAGAACGCGGCGCGCTGCGCCGAGTCCCCGCGCAGCAGACCCTCCAGCGAGTAACGGGCGTACACCGACTGCGGGGTCAACAGCTTCGTCACCCGCTGCTCGACCCGGGTCAGCCACGGCCGCAGCGTGAACTTCACGAACCCGAGCACCTGCTGCTCGATGCCGGTGCCCCAGCTGGTGCTCTTCTCGGTCTGCATCAGCATGTGCGGCGGGATACCGAACATGCGAGCGACCTCGTCGATCTGGAACTTCCGCGACTCGATGAACTGCGCATCCTCAGGTGGGATGGACATCTGCTGGAACTTGATGCCCGAGTCGAGCACCGCCACCTCGTGGGCCTTGTCCAGGCCGCCGACCTTCGCCCGCCACCGGGCCTTGAGCGCGTCGGCCTGCGCCGGCTCCAACCGCTGCTCAGTCTGCAGAATGCCCGAAGCGAGGGAGCCGTTGCCGAACAGCCGCGCCCCGTACTCCTCGGCGGCCAGGGCCAGACCGATGCCCTGCCGGGCCGCCCGGATCGGGCTGACCCCACACACACCGTCGTAGCCGAAGCCCGGGATGTGCAGGATCTTGTCGTCGGTGTACTCGGCGTCGATGTCGCCGTCGATCAGGTACACCTTCGTGCCGGTCTCCGACTCCCGGCCGGCACGCACCCGGCCGGGGTGGATCAGCCACAACTCCACGATCTGGCCGAGCCGGTTCCGCAGGATCCGCAGGTAGGCGTTGCCCCACAGCAGCAGATGCGCGAACACCTGCTCCCACAGCTCGAACGGCGTCATGTCCGGGTGCGGGGCCACCAGCAGCCGCGCCGCCTGCGAACCCGAAGACACCTTGACTCGGACGTCGTCGTCGTAGCGGTAGGCGTGCAACGGCAGGCTGGCCGACGTGCCGGCGATCAGGTTGACCGCCCGCCACACCGCCGGCATGCCCAGCGAACCCTGCTCGGTCACCGCCACACCAGCGTGGACCTTCGGGCCGCCCAGCCAGTCCAGCAGCGTCGTCGACGTCAGCGGCACCGCCGGGGACTCGATGGACGCCCGGACCACGGCCCGCGCCGAGTTGAACAGCGTCACCGCGGGCCCCTCTCACTCACGCGATCCGGCGGACCGGCGGCCCGTCGGGAAGCTCCTGCTGCACCCGGTACGCCCGCCGCGCGGCGCCGATGGCCGCGCCGAGCGCCGCCGCCGTACGGCCCCGGGTGCCCGCCGGACGGGCGGCGCGGACGTTCGCCCACGCCACCAGCAGCAGGCCACCGCCGAGCAGCGCCAGCGGCGCCCACACCAGCCACAGGAACGCCACGATCAGCCCGTACCCGAGCGCCTCCACCACGTTGTTCATCGCCGGCCCCCTCACCAGATGTTCGGCGCAGCCTCGGCAACAATGAGGTGCGCGCGCGTCTCATACGCCCAGTGCGCCAGCGTCACCGCCACCAGCGGGGCGATGTTCGCCGAGTGCTTCCGGCCCCACGCGGTGCCGCCGTCGCCGATCGATCGGATCTTCGCCCCACCGAGCGCGGCGTCGAGGTGCGGCTGGCCACGATGCCGGCCCTGCTTCTGCTTCGCGGTGTCGACGAACTTGCCCCAGGCGTCGGCCATGTCCTGCGGCCCCGAGACGACGAGGTCGCCGTGCTTGGGCTCCTGCGGGTCGGCGGACGGCTTGATGCCCCTCTTCATCAGGTCGGACACCAGCGACCCCGCCGGGCCCTTACCGTCGATCGCGATGACCAGTGGGTTGTGCTTGGTCTTCAGCGCGACCACCCGGTCCACGATCCAGTCGGTCCCCTGCCGGTTCTCGATCAGCTCCCAATGAGCCAGCCCGTCCGCACGGACTCCCGCGATGGCGATAGCGCCGTCCCGTTCCGGGCTGACGTCTATCGCGATGGCGATGTCACCCACGCGCTTCGACTCCCGATCGGCGAGGGCCTCCCACAGCTCGCCGGAGATGACCGCACCGTTCTGCGCCCGGATCTCACGCGGCCAGATCCCGAGCCGTTCCCGCGGGTAGCCCGCCCGGTCGGACCGCAGCTCCCGCTCGATCGTCTCCAGGCTGATGCGGATGCCGTACGCCGGGTTGACCTCGGCGGCGGTCGCCGGGTCGTCGATGTCGACCTGGATGTCGTCTAGGTCGCCGGCGTGACCCCAGTCGCGGTAGCCGAGCGACGGGTCCTGCTCCCACGGCCCATCGTCCGCGTCACGGGGGGCGGTCGGGTCGCCGCGGCGCCTCAGGTCGTACATGATCTCGCCGGTGTCACCCTTCAGCGGCGGTGACGAGGTGTAGATGATCTGCGGGTTCGGCCGGGCGCTCAGGGTGTAGAGCAGGGCGGAGTGTTCGTCCCGGTCGTAGTCGAACGTCTCGTCGATGATGTTGACGTCGCCACTCATGCCCCGGCCGCCGCCAGCCGACCGGGCGATGAACAGGATCCGGGCACCCGTGTCGAGACGCTCGAAGCCCCGGTTGTCGTTGGCGTTGGAGACCTTGACGAGGACCTCTTCCTCGCGGGGCTCGCCGGTCTCCTCATCGACGACAACGGCCGGCACCCACCAAAGGTCGTCGTTGTTGGGCTTCACCTTCCGGCCGAGGGCCCGGATCAGAGCTTTGACCCGCCGGAACATCTCGACGGCGGTCTTGTAGAGGTGGGCGCTCCAGAGGATCAGCTGCTCACCCAGCAGGAGAAAACCGGTCAGCGCGCGGGCCTCCAGCATGCCGCCCTTGCCGTTCTGCCGGCTCACCCACTCGCAGTACTCGTAGCAGGCCCACTGGCCGTCTTCCCGGCAGGACGTCATGAGCGTGACGCCGTCGACCTGCCACCCGTCCAGGGGCCGGCGGGCCCGGCGCATCAGCTCGGCTGCTTCCTCGCCGTACGAGTAGGCGTACTCCGGGTGCGTCTCAACCCGCGGCCGTTCCGCCCCTCTTAGCGGCAATCCGAGCGGCGAAGCTGACGACGCGGGGGGAGCCAGCAGGGTCATCGCCAGCATCCTCCTTCGCTGCCGGTGGCCGGGCACTCGGCTGCTGCGGCGCTGCGGCCCCACCCTGGGACGTCCGCAACTCGGCGACCAGGGCCTTGAGCGCGACCTGCTGCTGGCGGGCCTCGGCCAACGCGTTGTTCAGCACGACTTTGACGATCGACCCGTCCTCGTTGGCCGTGTGTAGCCGCATCCACGCGTCCTCGTCGCCGCGGAGGATCCGGTCGAGCACGTCCAGGCGGTCCGCCGCCCGACACGCCTCCTCCAGCAGCACCCGCTCCGCCGGCCTCAACGTCGCGCCGCCCTCGATGACCTCCCGCCACAGCCGCCGTCCCCGCACCCCCATCTCGGAGGCGGTCGGCGCGTCCTCCGTTACGGCGTCACGCGTTACGGGCTCCGTTACGGCCAGCGCCGCGTCACGGCCGCGTTGCTGCTGCTCGGCACGCTTGCGCGCCCGGTAACGGCGCTGCCGCTCAGCGGCGGTGCGGTCGGCCATCGCGCCCTCCAAGATCAGTGCCCGGGGGGAAAAACGGGAGACGTAGCGCGGGGTCTTCCTCCTCGGGTCCTGAAGTTCTGACCCGCCCTCCCGCACCAGGTCACCAGTCTTCGGACGTCGCGAGCCTCGGGGTGGGCTTGCGGGGGGTCTTTGACCAGCGCATTCGTGCGCCTGCTCGGCCGTTGCATCCGTAGTGGGCGAGGCCGACGTTGCGTCGGTCGAGGGGTGCGCCGCCTTGGTACAGCGCCACCTTGTGGTCAACGCTGCGGGACATGGGCGTGCGGGGTGGCAGGGTCTGGTCGACGTACCTGCCGCAGCGGATGCAGTGGGTTTCTTCGGCGTAGACCTGGGCGCAGAGGCGGAGCCAGGGTCTGCCCTTGCGTCCTGCCCAGCGGGCCGCCACGTCGCCTCCTGCTGGGTGTGCGAGCAGGCCGCCGCTACGGCCGGATGATCTCGCCGACCTTGGACGCTGCCAGAGCGGCCTTGATGGTGGCGACGAGGCCCAGGCTCGGGTCGTGGTCGAGCACCACGACGTCGACCGACATGCCGCGGAACGCGTTGCCGCGGGCTGAGGAGAACGCGATCCAGCCGGGCCCGTCGTGGGCGGTGATGCGTTCCTGCCCGTTGGCCCGGCGGACTGTCTCGGACGGCAGGGCGTGGCGGGCCATGCTGGTGAAGGCGTGCCGGGCTTCGTGTTGGGTGTGGCAGAGGACGAGGACGCGGCGGCCGTTGCGCATGTCGTCGAGTGCGCCGGTGATGGTGTAGCGGTTCATCGGGCTCCTCGGTGGTGGGGTGTGCGGGCAGGCCGGCCACCACGTCGACCTGCCCGCTGACCCCGCCCGTGCGCCCCCGCAGACGCACAACAGCCCGGGAGCGAATCGCTCGACCGGGCTGCGGGTTTCTGGGAAGGCTTCGCCCACCCGCGACTGATCAAATCACGCGGCGGTGGCGTGGGCAAGCTGGCGGCGTCGCCCGCGTGTCGAGCGGCGCTTCGCGGCCTCGATGGCGGCCGCCTGGTCGAGGGGTGAGTAGACCGCCCGGCCAACCCGGTGGACGGTGAGGCCGTCGCGCCGTCGCCAGTTGATGACCATGCGGTCGGTGACGTCGGGGCCGAGGCGTGCGGCGATCTCGGCGGCGGTGCCCCAGTCGCGGCCGGTCGCCGAGTCGCGGATCACGCTCGCCCACCGTCGTGCCGCGACCACTGCGGCAGGTCACAGCCGACCAGGTCGATGCGGTCGATTGCACCCTGGAGGATGGCCGAGTCGGTCGCGTTGAGTCCGGTCTGGGCCCGGCAGAGGCGTTCGCGGGCGCCCTTGAGGTCGAGGTACAGCTGGTCCTGGTCGTCGTGGCCGACCTGGGTCGCCTTCACCTCGGCGTAGGTGCGGGCGTGGGCCCACGGGTGGACGCACTCGTTCGGGTAGTCGGGGCAGGCTCGGTCGGGAACGCTCACGGTCGGTCCTCTCGGGTCGGGTTGGCCGGTGCGGCCCCCGCGACCGCGCCGATGGCGTCGGCCCGTCGCCAGATGTGCGGGACGCCTTCAACGGCGCCGGGCATGCCGCACGGGCAGCCGCCGCCGGTGCAGAGGCGGCCGGTGGCGCACACGACGGTCCACGCGTCGACGGGGCCGGCGGTCTGGACAACGAGCTGCCGCTCGCCGCAGTGCGGGCACGGTACGCCGGGCAGTGGTGCCCGGTCGGGTCCGACGCCGACGGCTTCGCGGATCCACCTGTCTTCGTCGGCCAGGTGTCGGGCGATGAGCGCGGCGGTGCCGGGTTGGAGGCGGGGCAGCGCGTCGTAGAGCCGCCACCACGGGTCGGGGCCGGCCGGTGCGGTGGGGAGCTGGTCGGCGAGCCAGCGGAGTTTCGCGGTGGAGCGGTGGAGCATCTCGGCCCACCGGTTGCGGCGTGCGGGTCGGGGGTCGGTGGCGACCACGACCATGCCGGGGGTGGGGTCGCCGTGGCCGCCGAGGGCGTGCCGGCGGCCCCACGCCGGGGAGTGGAGCATGGATGGGGCTTCCAACGCTTCTGCGGCGATCTGGGCGGCCTCGTCGTCGGCGTGGCGGTGGAGGTGGCCGCGTGCCGCCTGGAGAGACCAGGCGGCGGCGGTGGCGTGGAGGTGGTGCGGCGTCACTGGTTCAGCTCCTGCTCGAAGTAGCGGTCGATCATCACGGACCAGTAGCAGCTGGCCTTCTTCGGCGACATGGTCTTGGCGAGTTCCTCGGCGGTCATGCCGCGCCGGTACTGGCATTCGCTGATCTCGTGGCCGAAGTCGCCGCCGCGTTCGTCTCCGCAGTTGGAGCAGTGTGGGTTGCGTCGGCCGAAGCCCTTCGGAAGGTCATTCATCGCGTCCTCCTCACGTGGGCGCCGGGTTGTCTACTGGGGTGGTGGGGAAGCACAGGAACGGCGCTTATGGTGTGGACATATCGGTCGTTCGTGCGGGCTGGGCCGGCCCGGAATGCGACTCGTGTTCGCGTTCCGGGCCGTGGTTGTCATGCGGTCAGGTCGTCGGCGCGCTCGCGGGCCAGGGCGGAGAAGACGCTCGGCGGGAGCGGAAACGTCGGCCCCCGGTCGAGGAAGTCGGCGAAGTCGCGCAGGAGCGCGGCCCCGTAGGTGCGGAGCATCCGGTCGTCGGGTTGTGGGTGCACGTGTTCGATGGCCCATTCACGGGCAGCGAGGAGGGCGGCGATGTCGGTCAGGTCGGGCATGGCGGTCTCCTTCGGTCAGGCGGTGGCACGGGCGGCGGCGCGGCGGGCCTTGGCGATCTCGACCCACTTCCGGATGTCGATCGGCTGAGCACCTGCGGCGATGGCCTCGGTGCGCTTGGTGTCGGTGACGTCGTAGTGCCAGTGCGGGCACGGCTGGCCCTGGGGTGCGCAGGGGCGCTTGCAGGTCTGGTACCAGGACCGCTGGAGCCCGATGTGTTGGGCGAAGGTGTGGAGTTCGGGCTCGGTGTCGGCGGTGAGGTGGGACCAGCGGCTCCGGATCCGGGCGACGGTGGCGGGGATGCGGGCGTTGTCGACGTAGACGGCCACCGGTCAGCTCTCCCGTGCGGTGCGGTTGGCGTGTTCGGCGAGCATCGCCTCCCAGGTCTGCCAGGTGGTGGGGCTGATGCCTTCGCCGCCGTTGCGGCGCATGAGTCGGGCGAGGGCGGCGGCGAGCCGGTCGGTGAGGTCGTCGTGCGGGCGGCCGGTAGCGCGGTCGACGGGCACCACGACGGCCTCGGCGGTGGGGCCGTGGAGGCGTTCCAGGGTTTCGCTGCTGGCGTTGAGGTGGCAGGTGCCGGCGCCGCGCCAGCGTCCGTCGCCGTCGGGGAACCACACCCAGCCGTTGCGGTCGAGGCGGGCGGTGTGGAGTGGGTCGGGCTGGTCCTGCGCGCGGGGGTCCGCGGAACCGACGGGTGGCCGGTCGGCGTCGGTGCTGTCGCCGTCCTGCTCTTCGTCCTGGTCGATGTCGATGAGCAGGACGGTCCGGGTGGGTCCGAACGTCTTCTCGATGTCGTCGCGGGTCATTGGCGTCATGTGGCGGCTTGTCCAGTGACCGCCGTCGCCGGGCCGCCAGACGCTGTCGTCGCGGTCGATGATGGCGCTCTCAGCGCGCTCTAGAGCGTCTGCGAGTGCCGCACCCTCACTCGGGTACCCGTCGACCTCTTCCGGCCCGTCTGTGTTGATCTCGGCGGGCCTGTCGGTGGTGTCGTGGTCGACCCATGCCCGGTCACGCCAGGCGGCGATCCGGTCGGCCTGCTCGTCGAGGTCCTTCAGGCGGCAGATCAGGGTGCCGTTGCGGCGGATCTGCTCGGCTTGGGCGGCGATGCTCCACTCGGCACGGATGAGCTGCTCTCGGGTTCGGTCGTGGAGGGTGCGCTCCTCGGCCAGCTCGGTGGCGACGGTCTCGGTTTCAGCGACCGCTTCGCGTACGGCGCGGGTCTGGCTGCGGAGGTCGTTGGTCAGGACGGTGGTGCGGTTGTGGAGCTGGGTGTGGTGGGCCTGGGTGTCGCGCAGCTCCTCGGCGAGGTCATCGCGTTCGCGTTCGGCGGCGATGACGAGGCCGTGGGCGCGGTTGGCTTCGGCGCGGAACTGGTCGCGCTGAGCGGTCAGGGCGGTGATGTAGCTGGCCAACGTCTGGTTGTCGTCCTCTTTGCCGAGGGCGGTGAGGAGCTGTGTGCGGAGGGCTTGGAGCGCGCGGCGGGCGCTGTCGCGCACCTCCTTGAGGTCGTCGCGGGCGTCGTCGCGTTCCTGCTCGGCGGTGGCGGCTCGGGCGTCGAGCTGGTCGCGCTCGTGCCGGTCGAGGTAGGCGGCGAAGGTACGGGGCTCGGTCATGGGTGCCTCCGTGGCGGTCAGGGTGGCGTCGATGGCGTGGAGGGTGCGGTCAGCGGCGTGCACGGCGGGTCTCCTCGATGTCTTCGCGGATTTGGCGGCAGCGGGTGCGCCAGGCTTGCGGGCTGGGTGGCCACGCGCCGCCCCAGGGGTCGTCTGGGTCGGCGGCCGGCGGCGGCGCGGGTACGTGGGCTCGGGCGCGGGCGATGGCGGCCTGTGCGGACTGCTGGGCACGGCGCTCGCCCGGGGTGCGGTGCCGGTACGGGGTGGCGGTCACGACGCGCTCCGGAGGTGATGGGCGCAGGCGGCCCCGGCGATCTCGTCAACGGCGAGGGTCACCTGGCCTTCGGCGTGGCAGGCGAGGCAGAAGCCGAATCCCTTGGAGGTGGGCTGCCGGTCGAGATTGGTCACCAGGCGGAGGTTCGGGCCGGGGCCGGGGGGCGCTTCGTGCGCGCGGTCGTGAGTTGCGGTCTCAGGCTGAGGTGGTTCCTGTACCGCCGAAGAGAGTGAGCTTTCAATCCCGGTCCCAGGAGCCGAAGGCGACTGGGGTCGCAGGGGGTTTGGGGGCAGCGTGCCCCCAAGGGGAGGTTCCGAGGATGGTTCTCGGGGGGTTCCCGGGAGGTTCACGGGTGGTTTGGGCGGCGCTGCGTCCGTACGTACGGCGTCAGAATCCGTACGTACGGATCGTGTGTCAGTACGTACGGATTCTCCGTCCGTACGTACCGACTCTCCGTCCGTACGCGGCTCCTTCTGCTTGCGCCGGTACGCCCGCACCCGGTCCGCCTCGGCCGCCTTCTTCGCCTCGGCCGCAGCCTCCATCTGAGCCCGCTCTTCCGGGTCCCGCTTCAGGTTCATGCCGAGGTTCCATCGGGGGGTGCCCCACTGGGTGGTGCCGTCCGGGATCAGCAGGCCGGCGGCCTCCAGGCGCTCCTGGGCGCGCTGGATGGTGCGGGCGTCGAAGCCGGTGCGCCAGATGACGTCGGTGATCGCGGCGTGGGTGTCGCGGCCGAACTCGTCGGCGCGCTCCGCTCTCGCCACGAGGACGGCGCGGGCGGTGGTGTCCGGCAGGCCCTTCGGCGTACGCAGCATGGGCGCGTCGTCGAGGGCCCACTGAACGGCCTGGTAGCTCACCCGGTGCTCCTGACTGTCGTACGGTCTGTGCGGGGGGTGGCCGGGCCGGGCGGCGGGGAAGTGCCGCCCGGCCCGGCCCGGTCAGTCGTCGGAGGTGGCCGGCTCTGCGAGGGGGAACGCCCAGATCGAGGCCTCCGGCTTGCCGTCCTCGGCGGGCACGACGACCTCCCACGGGCCACGGAACAGCCCGTACGCGGCCCAGTCGCAGCCGCGGGTGTTGGTCGGGGCCGGTTTCTTCAGCGCGCCGAGGGAACGACCGATGCACTCCTGCCCGGCCATGCCGGGGGGTGCTCCAGCGGCCTTGAAGTCGGCCGGGCTGGCGATGTCGCCGCAGTGCGGGCATCGGAAGGCCCAGAGCAGCGGGTCCGAGCCGAAACGCTCGCGGGCCTCGGCCATGAATTCGTCCTGGGTGAGCTTCCGGTAGGCGGTTGTGAGGCTCATGCGGCTCGGGTCTCCTCGGTCGTGGTGGTCGGGACAGCAGCAGCGGCACGCGCCGCCCGGCGCTTCGCCATCCGACGGCGGTGACACAGCGCCTCGTACTCATTGCGGGGCAGGAACTGGCGGGCCCAGGACCCGAGCTGCGGCACCCGGCAGTGCCGGCACCCGGGCGGCGTCGGCCGCCGCCGGTCCGGCAAGTCGTCCACCGGGTAGCCGCAGCGGTCGCAGACCGGGCAGACGCCGCCGCGCTCGTTGTAGGCGACGCCGGCGCGGATGACCCCGGTCGGCCGGTCGTCGGGCTCACCGGCGGCGCAGGTGGTGCCGACGCGGACCGGGCACACCGCGCACAGGGCGAGGGCGAGCCGGTTTCCGCCGTTGCCGGTGTCCCACATCTCCGGGTCGCGGGTGGTGCACAGGCCGTTCACCGGTGACCTCCGGCGGGCGCCTTGGCTGCGGCGCACGCCGCGCAGTCCCGCCGCTCCATCCGGACGTGCCCCGTCATCCGCCCCGTGGTCTCCATCCGGCAGACGTGCGGGTACGGGGCGTCGACGGGTACCGGTCGGCCGAGCAGGACGCTCGCGCCGATCCACTGGCCGATCACAGCTCGTCCCCGATGCGGCGGAGGTGCTCGGCCTGCGCGGCGGTCACCTCGGGGGGCACGTCCTGGTCGTGGGCCTGGTTGGTCTTGGCCCGGCCGCACACGCACGGCTTCAGGCCGTTGTGGTCGGCGGGCAGCAGCGCGGATGGCGTGTACGGGTGGGTGGCGGTTCGGCGGCCGCCGCGGCGGCGGCGGGTCACACCGCACCACCGGTGAGCCGGTCGAGCGCGTCGGCCAGTTCACGGCGGAGCAGCTCCAGGCGGTGGACTTCGTCGCGCCAGGCGGGGACGTCGTCGGCGACCGCCGCGGCGAGCAGGGCGGCCTTGGCGGTCTGGCCGCTGTCGCGGGCCTCGGCGTACGCCACGTACCGCTCGCCCATCGCGTCCAGGTCGGCCGGCGCGGGCCGGGGCCCGGCCGGGGCCGGCGGGATGCCGGCCCCGGGAAACAGCTGGATCACCTCAGCCACGCGACACCGCCAGGACCGGGCACCGGCACGTCACGTAGCCGTGTTCGGCCAGCGACGCCGCCTCGTGAGCGGGCAGCGGACCGTACGCCGTGTCCACCAGCGGCTCCGGTTCGCCGGCGGGATCGTCGGGCGCGTCGGGCAGGACCACCTGCTCCGGCGCCGGGCCGGCCGCGTACCGGTCCACCCAGGCCAGCCCGTACCGGTCCAGCTGACGCTGCGCCCGGGTGACCGCCACGTACGCCAGCATCACCTCGTCAGCAGCCAGCCGAACCGAACCGTCCTCCCGCGGCTTCGGCTCCTGGAAGTCGTCCGCGATCAGCACGGTCGACCACTCCCGGCCCTTCGCCTTGTGCGCCGTGGACACGACCACGTCGGCGTACCGCTCGTCGACCAGGGCGTCGCACACCCGCATCACCTCGCGGGGCCCGTACCGGTCGATCAGCCGGACGAACACCTTCAGGTCCGAGCCGCCGGCG
The DNA here is from genome assembly GCF_003626595.1 of Micromonospora endolithica. GTDB lineage: Bacteria > Actinomycetota > Actinomycetes > Mycobacteriales > Micromonosporaceae > Micromonospora > Micromonospora endolithica. The sequence goes on from NZ_RBAK01000021.1 coordinate 77,535, forward strand.
TCCATCTCGACGTACTCCTGTACCTCCCGCCAGGTGTGGAAGGCGAACAGGTCCGGGTGGTCGGTGGGCGCGCCGGCCTGGAGCCGCTCGGCGGCCTCGGCCATCCGCCGGATGTCGTTGCCGCCGCCGACCAGCGCCGGCTGCCGGCCCTGCCCGAGGGCGTCGATGACGCGGATGATCGCCCCGGCGTTGGACCGGCACAGCACCGCGTCGGGCTCGTCGACGGGCCCCACCCGCGACGGGATCCGGCTGTAGCCGGTCAGCCGCAGGTCGGTGTTGTCGAGCAGGCCCAGCCACTTGTTGGCCTCGTCGGCGACTGCCTGGCCGAACCGGAACGACTGCGACAGCTGGAAGCGGCGGCCGTCGAACGACGCCATCGCGTCGGTCGCGCCCCGCCAGCCGTAGATGGCCTGGGCGCGGTCCCCGACGAGGATCCGTTGCGCCGGCTGCCGGGACACGAGGCCGGCGACGGCTGGGTTGGAGTCCTGGGCTTCGTCGAGCAGTACGTAGTCGGCGTGGATGACCGGGTCGGACAGGATCCACAGCTTGAGGTACATGTCGTGGGTGAACCGGAGCTGCCCGTCGAGGTGGGTCAGGTCGGCGTCCCACGCCTTCTGGGCAACCGGGGTCAGGTACTTCGCCAGCTCGGCCTGGCCGGGCTTGTCGAGGCCGTTGACCAGCGGCACGTGCATCCGCTGCACCGTGCGGTCGTCGCTGTAGCAGAACCGCTGGATGGTCTCGGTGACCAGCCGGGCGAGCTGCTGCGGGGCGAGCATCGTCTCGCCGACCTTCACCGGCTCGTTGATGCCGAGGATGATCGCGGCCTGCCGGGCGGGCACCCGGGGGCCGTTGAGGCGGTGGGCGTACTGCCGGCCGACGGCGCCGTAGGCGAAGGAGTGCGCGGTCTTGCACGTCACCGAGGTGGGGAAGTCCTTCGCGGCGTCGGTGGCGATGCTGCGGTTGTAGGCCAGGTACGCGCCGCGGCGGCGGCCGGCGTCCCGGGCGAGCATCTTCAGGGTGCTGGTCTTGCCGGTGCCGGCTCCTGCCTCGATCGTGAGGTCGTGGCCCTCGCGGGCCGCGGCGATGATCTCGGCCTGCTCCGGGGTCGGGGTGTGGCTCATGCGGCGGCCTGACCTTCCTGGTCGGCGGGCGGGGTGTTCTGCGCGACGACGGCTTCCAGCCGGGTGATGACCTTGTCGGCCTCGGGGAGGCTGAGCTGCCGTTGCGTGGTGACCGGGCGGCCGGTGACCTCGGACAGGAACCGGAGCCGGTCGTCCCGGTCGGTCAGGTCCGCCTCCCGGCACAGGGCGTGGATCTTCTTGTGCATCGGCTCGGTGGCCGGGTTCGACGGGATGAGCTGCTCCTTGCGGATCCGCCACTGGCCGCGCACGTGCTCCAGCTCGGCGGGGCTGATCCGGCCGTCGCGGGCGGCCTCGCCGGCGGCGTTCCAGATCCGGCGCAGCCCGGTCTCGTCGGCGGCGAGGGCGAGGTCGTCGAGCAGGCCGGTGGCAGCAGCGGAGAGGGCGGCCGGCGGTCCGGACACAGGCCGGGACGAGTCGCCAGAGCCGTCCTCGACCGGCGGGGCCGGCTCGGCGTCCGGTTCCGCCGGCTGCAACTCGACCAGGTCCCGGGTGTACGCCTCAGCCGGCGCGCACCGCAGCGTGTCGAAGACGATGCCCTCGACCGTCCAGTTCCGGGCCAGCTCGATCGGCGGGTCGTAGCCGGGTCGGACACCGACGTGCACCGACCGGACCCCGACCACCGTGCCGGGCTTGGTCCGGTCGAGACGCACCCAGCAGGACACGTCGAAGCCGAGCGTCTTGTGGCCCTCGACCCGGTAGTCGCGCTGCCGCTCGATCGGCTTCCCGGCGTCGTCCAGTGCGGCGACCTCCTTGCCGCGGGCGGTCAGCAGGACGATGCCGGGGAAGGTCATCAGCGCGGTCATCAGCTTGCGGTGGCGGGCGCCGGCCTCGTTCCACAGGTCCATGGAGATGGTCGGCTCTTCGTCGGCGGCCAGCTCCTGCCGCTTGTACTTGCGGGCCTTGGCGTTGTACCGCTGGCGGGCCTTGTCCGACGCCCAGTCCTTGAGCAGGTCCCACTCGGCGGTCATCGAGTCGATGACCAGCACCACCGGCGGCTCCCCGGAGGCGGCCGCGCGGGCGGCCTCGGCCTTCACCGCGTCGACGGCGGCTTGGATCTGCGCCCAGGTGCCGTCGTGCTCGACGACGAGGTAGTTGGCCCCGGGGATGGCGCCGTACTCGTCGGCGGCTCCTTCACCGAGGTCGATCCAGTACATCTGGCCGATGCGGGGCGAGGTGCTGAACTGGGCGCAGGCCCAGCTCTTGCCGGACTTCTCGCCGCCCTCGATGAGGATGAGTGGCCAGGGGGCGCGGCCGGTCGGCTTGCGGGTACGCAGGGCGGTCATCGGGTGCGCTCCCGGAGGTCGAGCTGCCCGGCGCGGGCGAGGATGACGATGGCGTGAGCGTTGGTCCTCGCGGCGATCCGGTCCCGCATCCGGGACAGCCGCATGCACATCGCGCTCTCGCCGACGTTTAGCTTCCGGGCGATCTGGAAGACGGTGTAGCCCTCGGCGAGGAGGCGGACGGCGATCAGGTCGGCGGGGGCGATCGTGGGAACGTCGGTGGTGGTCGGGGTGGTCACAGGTCCTCCCCGGCGTCGCGGAGCTGCGCGAGGGCCTGCTGCCGGTCGACCGTCGGCCAGGCGGCGGTGTCGTTGACCGGCCACACCCGGCGGGCGTTGAGCAGGCCGGTGTCCTCGTCCGGGCCGACCGGGAAGAACTTCTCGTCCTCCCGGGTGATGGTCTGGAAAGCGGGGATGCTCAGCCCGTGGTCCGGGTCGACGGTCTTGACGTGGCCGTGGGCGTGCCGGCCGGTCGGCTCGTCGGCGAGCAGCTGATCGGTGGCGGAGCGCAGTTCGGTGCCCCACGTCTCGTCAGCGCCGGTGTGCTCCGGCTCCGGCTCCTGGGCGGGCCGGGCGCTGGCGTGCGCCCAGGAGCCGGCGGCGGTGAGCAGGTTGGTCAGGGCGGCCCGCCAGGTCCGGCGGGTACGCCACGCCATGACGGGGCTCGGGTCGGTGGCGCTCACCGGGTGGCCTCGGTGACCGTGATGCGGCGGCCGAACGCGTCGACCTCGTGCAGCACCCGACAAGCGGGGGCCTTCGCCTTCGGAGTGCCACCGCCGGTGATGGGGCGCAGCGTCGCCGCGTCAACCTCCACGGCCAGCCAGCGGGTCGCGTCGTAGCGGTACTGGGTGGCCATGTGCGGGGTGGGCGAGGTGGGCGAGAAGTGCAGGCCGCCGCCGCACTCGTCGCGGTCGTCCCAGTCGTCGCAGGTGACCGTGTCGCCGACCGTGTAGACGGTGGGCTTGCCGTAGTTGCCGCCGGCGGTGAGGTCGTCACCGAGGGCCTTGTACAGGATCACCGTCCCGTCGGTGACGGTGAGTCCGTGGTGGTCGCACCAGGCGGCGGCGGTGGTGAGGTCGAGTTGGGTGACGTCGATGATGACGCCGCCGGTGACGGTGGCTTGGCCGGAGTGCAGGTGCACGGCGACGTGGGAGCCTGCGGTTACGGTGGAGTGGCCGTGGGCGTGGACACCGCTGGTGCCGTACGCCTGGACGGTGGCCGAGCCGGACGCCTGGACGGTGGCCGAGCCGGACGCCTGGACGGTGGCCGAGCCGTACGCCTGGACGGTGGCCGAGCCGGACGCCTGGACGGTGGCCGAGCCGGACGCCTGGACGGTGGCCGAGCCGGACGCCTGGACGGTGGCCGAGCCGGACGCCTGGACGGTGGCCGAGCCGGACGCCTGGACGGTGGCCGAGCCGGACGCCTG
>NZ_RBAK01000022.1 GCF_003626595.1 Micromonospora endolithica
CATCGACACCAACCTCGACCAGGTCGCGGTGCAGTCCCCCGCCAACTCCGGACAACTCGCCGCCACCGGCAAGCTCGGCGTCACCGCCGGCACCCACGCCGGCTTCGACATCTACAGCGTCGTGCGCGACGGCCGCACCGTCGCCAACAGGGCCTACGCCGTACTGGCCGGTGCCACCGCCAGTGGCATTCACACCGTGGACCTTCTCACCGGCGACGTCGACCCAGCCGGCGCGTTCCACGCCAACCTCACCGTCGTGGACCTCGCCATTCCCCTCGGCCAACGCTGACTCACACCGGATCCCGAGACCCGGGGCCAGCGGCGCCCCTGATGCGCACGCCAGTGCAGGGGAAGCCAAGTCAGATCAACTTCTCCTGCGCCCGGGTAGACGGGGAGCGAGGCGCCACGTCCTTTCTCTACGGCCTCGCCGTAATCGACCACCGACGCGGCGTCCGACTCGGCGTGTGGGACATCCATTCATCCGCGGTGCCCCACCCGCCGAGGTGGTCGCGGCGCTGCGCCGCGCCATCGCTGCGGTCTCCACCTGACGGATATGGGGTCAACCCGAACCGCGGCCTAAACCCGCACCTACTCCGAGGTCGAGGCGTCCTTACGACGACTCGTCGCGGCAGCGGCGCAGGTCCGACCATCCTAGAAGCCTCGCCACACCTGAGCGGTCACGAAGCGGACCCCCCGGTGCTCACATCCAGGTCGCCCTGGCGAGGCCTGGCGGCCAGCCGCACGAAGAGGACGACATCGCTGACGATTCATGCTCGAGAGGCACCCTCCAGCGACATGCGGACCTTGGCGTGCGACAGCAGCAACGCAGCGCTGGCCCGCACCGCCTCCTTGGCCACCTTTTTGAACACGTAGATGTACGTCTCCGCGGTGGTAACCGGGCTGGCATGACCCATGTCGTGCTGGATCATCTTCAGGTCCACCCCAGCCGCCGACGCCAACCCCGCGGCCGCGTGCCGCAAGTCATGCAACCCCACCGGCGGCAGCGCCAGGTGTTTGACCAATTTCGCGAACCGGCGGGTCAACCAGTCCGGGCTCACCGGCCGCCCGTTCGCGTGAACGAAGACCCTCCCCTTCGGGCCACCCCCGCCGCGGCGGCGCCGCTGCTCATGCCACAACTCCCACAACAGCGTCACCGTGGCCTCGTCAAGGGCCAGCGTCCGCACCCCGGCCGCTAACTTAGGTGGTCCGATGTGCTCCCGCGCACCGATGACGATGACCTGCTCCCGGATCGTCAGCTCGCCCGCGGCCAGGCTGATGTCCTCCCAGCGCAGGCCCGCCATCTCGCCTCGACGCGGGCCGCGCAGCGCAACCAGCCACCACAGCACGAACAGCGGATCGTCGCGCACCGCCTCAAGGAACCGCGCCAGATTGTTCAAGTCCCATACCGAGACCCGTGGACGCACACCGGTCTCCCGCCACACCGCCTCGCGCTCGTCATCCCAGACCACCACATGCGGGCGCGCCCCATTGGGCAGCCGCAGATTCCGGGCGGGATTGTGGCCGACGATGCCCCGCCGCCGCGCCTCCGGCAACGCGCTGCGCAGCACCGCCCGGATCCGGCTCACACTGCCCGCCGAGATCAGCCGCCCGCCCCGCACCACCTGACCGCAGATCACGTCCATGGCCCGCTGAACGGTCTTCACGCGCAGCTTGCTCAACCGATGGAAGCCCAGCTGCGGGATCAGATACCTTTCCACGATGCTGCGTAATTCAGCACCGTCGTGGGCCTCAACCGGCCCGACGGGACTCGAACCCCTAACCTTCTGATCCGTAGCCCCCGAACCGGCGAACGCCTGATAAATCCTCGCACCGGTTGTCGATCCGGGGCCAGGCTGTGCGACGGAAGGGTGCGGGGCCGGAGGGACCGGCCCACGACGCCCGACAGGAGCCCGACATGACGCAGTACATGATCTCGATTTACGAGCGCGAGGCCGAATACGCGACCGTCACGCCCGAGGCGTGAGGCTCGGTGGTCGACGCGCACGGCGCGTTCGTCAAGGCCGTCGCCGACCTCGGCGGCACGATCACCGGCGGCGGCGTCCTGCAGCCCACGACCACGGCCACGTCGATCCGCAGCGGCGAGGTCACCGACGGCCCCTTCGTCGAGACCAAGGAGGCGTTCGGCGGCTTCTACCTCGTCGAGGCCCGCGACCTCGACCACGCCCTCGAGATCGCTAAGCTCACGCCCGCCCCGTTCGGCGGCGTCGAGGTCCGGCCGCTCATGGACGTGAACGCCGGCCCGGCCCAGTGACCCCTGCCGCGAGCCCTCCACCGGGTGGGGTCGCGGACGCACTGGCGGACGCGCACCGTCGCGAGTGGGCCTTCGTGCTCGCCGCGACGGTGCGCGTCGCCGGCGACCTCGACTTGGCCGAGGAGTGCGCCCAGGAGGCCTACGTCGACGCGATGACCGCGTGGACGCGCTCGGGCGTGCCCGAGCGGCCCGGTGCCTGGCTCACGACGACGGCCCGGCGTCGCGCCGTAGACCGGCTGCGGCGGGAGGTCGCCCTGCGCCGCAAGTTGCCCCTGCTCGTCGAACCCGTCGAGGCCGACGCCTCGGGGTCGCCAGCCGGCAGTGACGCGGACGGCGACGAGGCGCTGCCCGACGACCGGCTGCGGCTGCTCTTTACGTGCTGCCACCCGGCGCTCGACCCGGCCGCACGGGTCGCCCTCACCCTGCGGCTCGTCTGCGGTGTGGCCACGCCCGACGTCGCCCGGGCGTTCCTCGTGCCGGAGTCGACGATGGCGGCGCGGATCACCCGGGCGAAGAAGAAGATCACCCAGGCGCGGATCCCCTACCGCACCCCGACGGCCGCGGAGCTGCCCGAGCGGCTGGACAGCGTGCTGGCCGCCGTCCACCTGCTCTTCAGCACCGGCCACACCGCGCCGACCGGCGAGCAACTCGTGCGCGACGACCTCTGCGAGCGCGCCCTCGACCTGGCCCGCACGCTCGTGCAGCTGCTGCCCGCCGAGCGCGAGACCCGCGGGCTGCTCGGGCTGCTGCTGCTCACGCACGCGCGCCGGGCCGCGCGGCTCGACGCGCAGGGCCGGCTCGTGCTGCTCGAGCACCATGACCGGCAGCAGTGGGACCACGTCATGATCGTCGAGGGGCTGCGCTGGACCGTCGAGTCCCTGCAGGCCCCGCGACCCGGGCGGTTCGCCCTGCAGGCCGCGATCGCCGGGGCCCACGCCGTCGCGCCGACGTTCGCGGCCACCGACTGGGCCCGCGTCGTGCACCTCTACGACCTGCTGCTGGCGGTCGAGCCGTCACCGGTCGTCGAACTCAACCGCGCCGCCGCGCTGGCGTTCGCTGAGGGGCCGGCGGCGGCGCTGGGGATCGTCGAGCGGCTCGCCGGCGACGCCCGGTTGCGCTCGTACCCGTACGTGCACGCCGTCCGGGCCGACCTGCTGCGGCGCCTGGGCCGGGGCGGTGAGGCGTCCGCCGCCTACCGCGCGGCGCTAGAACTGACCGCCAACGGGGCCGAGCGCGACTTCCTCCGGCGCCGGATCAGCGACCTCGACCCGGGCGCGGCGACCCAGGCGCCGAACCGGTGACCCTCCACCGCCGAACGCAATTCGGGGTGCAACGCGGCCCCCTGCCCGCCCCGTTGAGGCTCCGTGAAGTTCGAGGAGTACGTCGTAGCACGGGTCAGAGCCCCGGAGCGGTACGCTTACCTGTTGACCGGTGACCTGCACCGGTCAACAGGACCTGGTGCAGACCGCCCTGGTCGAGGCTCTGGTGCGTTGGCGGCGGATCGGCCGGGTCGACCACCCTCAAGGCCCGGCGGCGGCGCCACCTCTCCTCGCCGCGCAAGCTGCCCCGCTGGGGTCGCAACCCGTTCGATGATGTCGTACGGCGTCGACATAATCGCGAGATGCCCAACGGGATCGACGTCACCTTCCGCCTGACGCGCTCCGGCCTTCCTGCCGGGCAGGCAGCCACGTGGCAGACCGTCCTGACGGAGTTTGCCGCCGAGATACCCGACCCCGAGCAGGTCTAGGTGATCATCACCGACGAGTTCGAGAAGTTGGCTGGCGAGTACTGCGTGCAGGCGGTCGACCGGTCCAACGAGTCGGAGACCGCGGAGCAGTTATCGCGCCAGCCGCTCGGACGGTGCTCGCGCCGCCGCGCTCACCGTGCGGCTGCCGCACGACAAGGACGCGTAGTGGTCGGCAGTCCGCTCTACGCCCACGGCGTTCGAAGCATGCGGCACACGCTGCTTCACGAGGCGCCGAACGTGCGGCTGATCCAGCACGGCGACACCGCCAACGCGGTGCACCGTCGAACGTCGTTCACGCTCCCGTCAGACGACATCACCTGGGAGTATCTGTGGATCGCCGAGAGCAGCGTCGACGAGTTCCGGTGCGAACGGACGGACGCGTTCCCGCAGCAGGTCGTGGATGCGCTGGGTGGTCCCGTCCGCCTCCCACTTGGCGTAGTAGTCGTACACCGTCATCGCCGGCGGAAAGTCATGCGGCAGGTGCTCCCACGCGATCCCCGTCCTCGCCACATACGGGATCGCGTTGACGATCTCCCGCCGGTCATGCACCGGCCGGCTGATCCCCAAGCCCACCCGCGCTGCCCGCCACGCGGTCAGGACCGGCTCGATCAACGCCCACCGCTCATCCGACAAGTCCGACCGATACCCACGCCGCTGCACACCCACGCCGCGATCAACAACCCACAGCGGCCCACGCCACGACCGAACGTGAAATAACCGCTACACGGATCAGATGCCCTCTGAAGACTGTGCGCCACGATCCCGGCGGAGCGCGGAGGCGGCCCTTCGACAGAAGGGTGGGCGTCTCACCCGAGAACGCCACCCCGGAACCTGGGCCGTCAGCGACTTACGGCTACGCGGCGAATGGCGGCGGCGAGTGCGGTACGGCCGCCGCCAACGTGTACCCCCGTATTGCGTTCTACGGCGGAGCGGCGGGCGGTCTTCGCGGGCATCGCACAGGTTGTCAACGCCGAGCCCGACCGACGTCCCCCGCGGCGTATCCGATTATGCGCTGGACGTCGTGCTGCCTGGATCAGGGCTTGGGGTTCGGGCCGCAGCGGGGTGACCGGCAGGTGCGCACCGATGGGCGTGATTCACCTAGGTCAGATTTCTGGCAGGCACGGGATTCTGCCACGCGTCTGATTTCGATCGTTCTGGCTGAACCAAGACTCGCCTGACACTGCCGATGCGGTCTGAGAGGCTCAGGAACCGGTTGGCAGTGTCGAGCCGGGGGTCGGTCAGGCCGAGGCAGTTAGGAGGACGACCTCATGTACCACCGCGTTGTCAAGCGCATCGCCGCACGCAACTTCACTCGGGTCAATGCCCAAGACTACGACGCCCTGCTCAAGGACTGCGTGCCGACAGTTCACCATCGATTCGGCGGGGACCACGCCCTCGGCGGGGAGCGGCACAGCCGCGACGCTCTACGCCGGTGGTTCCAGCGGCTCGGGCGGCTCAACCCGACCTTGCGGCTCACTGTCGAAGACGTGTGGGTGTCGGGCACTCCGGCCAACACGACAGTGATCATCCGTTGGTCCGCCACGCAGGACATGCCCGACCACTCTGCCTACCAGAACCACGGCGTCCATATCGTGCAGATGAAATGGTTCAAGATCGTGGCCATTGACGCTAACGAAGACTCTCAGGCCGTAGCAGCCGCCCTGCAGATCATGGCGGCGCACGGCAACAGCGAAGCCCTGGCCGCGCCAATCACTGACTAGCGTGCGGTGGGGTCAGCCGTCTCGGTCGCGAGGGATAGATGTCCCACCAGACCGGCTCGTTGGCCAGCGGCCGTGATGCGCTCCCTGCCGCGGCGCGAGCGGAACTCAACGAGTGAGGTCACGCTGATCGCCCGTGAAACGTCGGGCATGCGTCCGGCTCCGGTCGTCGCGCCCACATCGACGTCGGCTCTTCGGCCTCATCCCGCTCTCTTCGACCTGATGCGAGCGGTCGCTGTCGTGCAGGATGCGCCTTCACGCCACGGGGCTACTGCGACGGCGCGTCCCCGCCGACCTTCAGCATGGGTTACAGTCTGACTGAAGGTTTCCAAGGGAAGGAGCAGGTGACGATGTCAGACGAGGTGCGGACCGCGGTCGTGTATCTGCCCGAGGGCTACAACGCTCTCGAGGCGATCGGGTTCGAGGAGGTGATCAGTCTGGTGCCGGGGTTCCGGACGATCTTCGTGGCGGATCGCGCCGGCCCGGTGGTGTCCGACAGCGGCGACGTGGTGTTGATGGCCGGCTACGGTATCGACGACGTGGACTCCGCTGAGGTTCTGATGGTGCCGGGCGGTCGGGTGGCGGCGTTGCTCAGCGACGAACGGACTCTGGAGTGGGTCCGCCGGATCGATTCGGGCACCCGTTTCACCACGGCGATGTGTGTGGGACGGGCCGTGCTGGCGGCGGCGGGACTGTTGGACGGGGTGCGGGTGGCGGCACAGCCGGTGCCGCTGCCCGCGCACGGGGTCATCGAGGTGCCGATGCGGCTGGTCGCCGACGGGAAGTTCGTCACCGGCGCGAACGCCGTGTCGTCGCTGGACCTGGGCCTGCATGTCGCCGCCCACTACGTGGATACTCCGACGGCCAGGGCGATGCAGGTGTCGTTGGAGTACGACGTCGAGGTGTGGGGTCCGCCCTTCGCGCCGCGAAGCCTGCCGGAGCCGGGTCCGGATGAGTTGGCCGCGCTGTTCGGGCTCGTGTCCACCGGTCCGCGGGCGGAGATCGTGCAGGAACTGTTCGCCCTGTCAGGTCAGCGTCCGCCTGTCTAGTCGGTCCGGGCCGCGCGGCGCATCGAGATGTGCCGCGCGGCAGGACGATTGCTCCGGCCACCACCGGATGCGCCGCTCAGGGCCGCGCGGACGCGGCAATGGTGTGAAGTAGGCGTGCCAGGTCGTCGCGCTTCTGGTCGGTGAGTCCGGCGAGTAGTTCCTGGTCGAGGGCGGCGGCGGTGTCCGCGGCGTGAGCGAGCAGGCGGTGGCCGAGGTCGGTCACCTCCAGTCGTGCGGGATGGCCGTGCCCGGCCAGTTGGCGCTGGACCGCCCCGAGTTCCTCGAGACGGTTGACGGTGGCGTGCATGCTCTGCGCGGTCACGCCGGCCCTGCGCGCGAGGTCGCTGTAGGAGAGGTCCGGGTTGGCGGCGAGGTGACCGAGAGCCCCGATGTGGCGCAGCGTCAGCTTGTGGGCGGCGAGATCGCGCTCGATACGTCGCTGCACCGTGCGGCCCGCCGCGATGAACAGCAGAGCTGTCGACGCCGCCAATCCGCGTGGCGCCGGGCGACCACTGTCCTGCGCGGCCGAGCTTGCCTCTTGCCTCATCGCACCTTCCCGTCGGCTTCCCATGTTCACCCCACCCTACCGTAAGTCAGAGTGTAAGCCTGACTTAAAGTAGCGGAGGGCGTCCGCCCGCCGTGCCTGCCTGCGCGGTCCTGAGCACGATAGACATCGAGGGGAACATGACAAAACTCCTGTTGAGCGTGCACGTCCTGGCGGGGATCATCTTCATCGGGCCGGTCACGGTGGCCGCGAGCCTCTTTCCCCGCCACAGTCGAGCCGCCCTAGGCTCGAGCGACTCCAGCGACGTCGCCGTTGTCCGGCTGCTGCACCGTATCTGCCGTGTCTACGCGGTGTTGGGCCTGGCGGTACCGGCCTTCGGTCTCGCCACCGCCCAGCAGTTGGGCGTACTCACCGATGCGTGGCTGCTCGTGTCGATCGGGTTGACCATCACCGCCGGGCTGCTGCTCGCGCTGCGCATCCTGCCGGGCCAACAACGCATCATGGCAAGCCTGGACGGTCCCCCCGCCCCTGACGCTGCCCGAGGCGATGCGGTCAACGGGGTGCCGGGGCTCGCCATGACGACAGGCGTGTTCTCCTTGCTCTGGGCGGTCGTGGTGGTGCTCATGATCGTGCGTCCCGGCTCCACGACGGGTGCCTGACATGGGCGCTGACCTGTCGCCGCTGCGCATCGCCGCCGCCGTCGAAGCCGGATCCCTGATCGTTCTGGTCGTCAACCGCCTCACCGTGCACCATCCCCTCGTCACCTCGGCCACCGGCCCGGTGCACGGCACCACCTACCTCGCCGTCATCGCACTGGCCCTGCTCGCCTCCACCGCTCCCCGGCGCGCCCGCTACGCCGCCCTCGTGCCGGGAATCGGTGGCTACCTCGCCCTACGCCTGATGGACCGGGTCGGCTCGACGACATCCGCAGCGCCGATGTCAGTGCCCAGCGATCCTGCCGAAGCCCGCCCTGAGGACCTCGGAGGCCTCTGCGCGGGCACCGCCGATCCCGCCGGGTCCGAGACAGACAACGACATGGCCATCACCGTCGACGCTCTGGTGAAGGACTTCGGCCACGGCCGCGTGGTGGGGCCGCTCACCTTCACCGTGCCCTCGGGCAGCATCACCGGGTTCATCGGTCCCAACGGCGCGGGCAAGACCACCACCATCAGGATGCTCCTCGGCTTGATCCGCCCCACCGGCGGCGACGCCACCGTCCTCGGCCAGTCCGTGCGCCAACCAGCCCGCTACCTCGCGTCGGTGGGCGCGCTCGTCGAGGGTCCCGCGAGTTATCCCGGACTGTCCGGACGACAGAACCTGCGGGTGCACGCCCGCCTCGGCGGCATCCCCGCCGCGAGGATCGACGAGGTCCTGGACATGGTCGAACTCACCGACCGGGCAGATGACCGCGTGTCCCGCTATTCCTTCGGCATGCGTCAACGCCTCGGCATCGCCGCCGCGCTGCTGCCACGACCCCGCCTGCTCGTGCTCGACGAACCCGCCAACGGCCTCGACCCCCACGGCATCGCCGAACTGCGCCTGCTACTGCGTCGCCTCGCCGACGACGGCACCACATGTCTGATCTCCAGCCATTTGCTCAACGAGATCGAACACACCTGCGATCATCTCGTGGCCCTGCACCAGGGCAAGATCGTCTTCGCCGGCCCCCGCCGTGACCTCATCACATCCCGCTTACTGCTTCGCCCCGAGGATCCCAGCGCCCTACCCGCCCTCGCCGAGGTCCTGACCGGCCTGGGGTACCAGGCGCACCGTCGGGCAGGTGCCATGGTCATCGACGCGCCGGCCGCAGACGCCCCTGGATGCAACCGGGCCGCCATGGACGCGGGAATCACCCTGGCCGAGCTGCGTCCCGAGGCGACCGGTCTGGAACAGGCGTTCCTCGCCCTCACCGCCGGCCAGCCGCAATCCCTGCCCGTAGGTCTGCGATGATCGGCACGTTCACCGCGACCTGGATCAAGCTCACGCGTCCCTTGCTGCTGCTCGCCGCTACCGGCGCCACGATCGGCTTCGCCGTCATGGTCACCGTCGGCACCTTCCTGACAGCCGCCCGACCCGGCGGTTCCCGCCTCAGCGACCCCCCCATGCTGTTGGCAACCATGGGCGGTGCCACCGTTCCGGGAGATCTGATCAGCCGCATGGTGATGGTCCTCGGCGCGTTGACCCTCACCGTCTGCGCCGCCCATGTCGCCGGCGAATACCGCACCGGGACCCTGAGCATCCAACTGGTCCGCCAGCCGCAGCGGGGCACCTGGCTGGCAGGGACCAGCCTCGCTCTGGCCACGCTCGTGGTAGCGCTCGCCCTGGTCGCGGCAACGGCAGTGCTCGCGACGGCCCACCTCGCCGCGGCCCGCTACAGCGTCGACACCGCCGCCTGGCGCCAGACACGCGGCTGGGCGAGCGTCGCCTCGTCCACCGGGCTGATGACACTGGCCCTGCTCGGCTTCGCCGTCCTCGGCACGGCCCTCGCGCTCGTCCTGCGTTCGGCCATCGCGGCCATCGGCAGCGGGCTCGTCTACGGTCTGGTCGAAGGACTCATCGCGGCCGTCTTCCCCGCCACCAGCGGCATCCTGCCCGGGCAACTCCTGTCCGCAGTCGCGTTCGGCGGCACGGACACCACCACGACCGCCACCGCCGCCCTGTGGGCCGCCGCCGTCACCGCCGCCGCAGCAGCCGCCGCCACCGTCGTCTTCCTCCGAAGGGACGTGACCGAGTGACACCAGTCCTCGTCCCGGCGCCACCCCGCGATGTCGGCAAGAACCTGTTCGCAGGACCCAGCCTGCGGTCGTCGAACCGATCGCTCTGAACGTCGCCGAGGGTCGTGCTGGCCCTGCTGTCGGCGTACGGGCCGCAGCGCAGCGCCGCGTACGTGACCGCGTACACAGCGGCCATCGACATCCGCAAGCTCAGCGGCGAGCTGACGGCCACGCCACCACCAGCACCCAAAAGTCATCGGCTACACATGCAGACGTGGCCGCGCCCCGGGGGAATCCGGATCCGATGTGCTAATGGCGAAGGATCCACCTTCGACGCTCACATCCGTGTACGGGAAGAGGTCAGGCGCGGGACAGCGGGCGCGCGTAGGGTCGACGGGTGGCGCGAGTGTTGGTAACGGGCATGTCGGGCGCGGGCAAGACCACGCTGCTGACGGAGCTGGCCCGTCGCGGTCACGAGACCATCGACACCGACTATGACAGGTGGACGTTGCCGGACGGCGACTGGGACGAGCCGCGCATGGCGGCTTTGCTCGCACAGCGCGCTGCCATTGTCGTCTCGGGGACGGTAGCGAACCAGGGCCGCTTCTACGACCGTTTCGACCACGTCGTCCTGCTGAACGCACCACTCGATGTTCTGCTCGATCGGGCCACGCAGCGGTCGACCAATCCGTACGGGAAGACAGCCGAGCATCGCGCAGAAATCACGCGCTACATGCGTGAGGTGCAACCGTTGCTCCGACGCGGCGCCACGGTCGAACTCGACGGCCAACGCCCGGTGGAAGAGCTGGCCGACATCGTCGAACAGTTACTCAGTCCGGCGTCCTGAACTACTGCGACATGGCTGCCAGCCGATGCCCACCATTTTTCTCTCCGTGAGTCGGATGTGGGTCGTCATAGCCAGCCACCGTCCCGGCGTCCCGAATGCTCCGCGCCCGACCCGCACATCTGCCCTACCCAACTCTGCGCCAAGACCCGATCGCCGACACCCGCCCACCGGAGCTCGGCAGAGCGGATGGTTCGGGTACACCTCGAGGATTGCGCCGACCCACCGTAGGTGTTGTTCTACAGTCGGTGTCGAGCGATCGTGACCCCATACGGCACAGGTTGAACCACGCGCAGATCCCACCCCTCGTCGGTCGTCGCCTACGTCGTTCGAGCGGAGAGGATCCGTCATGAGCGTGGGTTTGCTGGCTCAGATCACGGGATTGGCGCTGCTGGATGCTCTTAACCCGGCGACGATCGCGGGGGTGGCGTTGTTGTTACTGGCGCCCATGAGTCGACCCGTACGCGCGGCGGGGATGTTCGTGGTCGGGGCCTATCTCACGGTCTTCGGTCTGGGCGCCGTCGTCTATCTGGGTGCCGGGGCTGCTGCCCAGGCGGTTGGGGACGGGCTGGTGTGGCTTCGTCGTGGTGCGTTCGCGGCTGCGGCGTTCGCTCTTGTGGTGGCCGGGATACGGCGGCTACGCCCCCGGATCCGCCGGGCTGTCACTGTGCCTACATGGGTGAATTCGGGGACATCCGCCGGCCTCGGTGTTCTGATGACCGGCGCGGATCTTCCCAACGCTTTCCCCTACTTCATCGCCATTGAGCGGGTGGTGCGATCCGGCACCAGTTGGCAGGCGGGTATGGCGCTGCTGGCTGGGTATGCGCTGGTCTATTGTCTGCCCTGTCTGGTGCTGCTGGTTGTCGGCGCGCTGCGCGGAGATCGGTTGCGGGAACGGTTGAGAGGTGTGTACCGGCGACTCGGCGCGGAAAGGCGGCAGCCCCGTAACGTCTGGGTGGCTGCCGCCTACCTGTTGGGTGCCTGCGTCCTCGTTGCCATCGCAGGCACCGCCTGACCGGGGTGAGGGCTGCCCGCTGGTCGGCGGTCGGCGGTCGGCGGTCGGCGGTCGGCGGTCGGCGGTCGGCGGTTCGATCGTGGTGCCGCGCCGTTGGGTGTGCTAGGCAGTCCAGGTGCCGCTCGCGCCCGCGGTGATGTCAAGGACGGCTCCTGAGATGTGGCGGGCGTTGTCGGAGAAGAGGAACATGACCGCCTCGGCAACGTCGTCGACGGCAACGGTGGTGACCGGCAGGGCGTGCGCAGGTGCATGCGGCATCGCATCGCCGTGCGAGGCGGGCAGGTCCGGACTGGGTATCTCCGGTGCAGTGTTGGTGTCGACGAGGGTCGGCGCGACGGCGTTGACGGTGACGCCGTGTGGTCCGAGTTCGAGTGCGGCGCTTTTGACCAGGCCAATGAGGCCCCATTTGCTGGCGGCGTAGTGGGCGAGGTTCTCCATGCCTCGACGGCCGGCCAGTGACGAGATGGCGACGATTCGGCCCTGACCGTTGGTGGTGAGGTAGGGCGTCACGGCGGAGAGCGTGTGGAACGCGCCGGTGAGGTTGACGTCGATGACGGTTTGCCATTGTTGCGGGGTCATGTCAGACAGCGGCACCCATCCGGCGACGCCCGCGTTGATCGCCACGAGGTGCAGGCCGCCAAGGCGATCGACTGCGTCTCGTACGGCTTCTCGCATGGCGTCGGGGTGGCGAACGTCGACGGTGAAGACCGCGGTACGTCGGCCGAGCGCGCTGATCGTGTCGCGGACGGCCGCCAGGTCATCGGGAGTGCTTGGCGTGGCGAATTCGTCGGGGGCGACCGGTGCGGCGATGTCCAGAAGGGCGACGTCTGCTCCTGCCTGGGCGGCGGAGATCGCGATGGCGCGGCCGATACCGCGGGCGGCGCCGGTGATCAGGGCGACTTTCCCGGTGAGGTGCTGTCTCGTCACGTGTGCTCTCCTTCGGGCAGCAGGGTGTTGCTCGGGGGTTGGGTGGTTGTGGAGAGTTCGTCGAGGCGTTGGATGGGTGCCTGTGCGGCGATGAGTCGGTGCATGGTGGCCAGGTGGCGTGGCCGGTTGACGGAGACGGCGCCGACGAGGCGGTCGCCGTGGGCGTACGCGGCGAGAAAGCGGCGACCCGGGAGGGATCCGTCGATGATCGTGACGCTGTCGGCCCGGTCCGGCATGCCGACTGATCGGATCTTGAGGGGGCCGATGTCGGACCAGAACGTCGGCACGTGGGCGTAGGGTAGGCGGTCCGCGGGGGCGGCGAGGAGGTTGTGGGCGGCGTTGTCGGCTTGCTCGCGGGCGTTGCTCCAGTGCCCGACTGCTGTCCTGCGGTGGTCGAAGACAGGGTTGGGCCAGCAGGTGACGTCGCCTGCGGCGACGATGCGGCCGTCGGGGTCCATCCCCGCGACGGCGCTGTACCGGTCGCACAGCAGATGCGGGCGGAGCACAGCGCCGCTGCCACGCAGCCAGGCGGTCGCGGGCAGCATCCCGAGGCCGATGACGGCGAGGTCGGCGGGAATGGTGGTGCCATCTGTGGTGCGGGCGGCGATCAGCCGATGGTGGTTGTCGCCGTCGAAGGCGGCCAGGGTGGTACCGGTGCGGACGGTGACACCGGCGTCGGCGAGGGTGGAGGCGATGCTGTTGCCGACGGGCACGCCGAGTTGCTGGCCGAGTAGCTGCGCCTGTTGTTCCACCAGCGTGACGTGGCAGCCGAGGGTCGCGGCGGCGTGCGCGATCTCGGCGCCGATGAACCCGCCGCCGGCGATCAGGACGCGCTGCTGGTCGGCGGCGGCGATGGCGAGCCGCCGGCGCAGCGCCAGGGCGTCGTCGAGGGTCCGCAGGTAGTGAAGTCCGTCGAGGTGGGAACCGGGACCGTTCCACCGGCGGGCGTGGGCGCCGGTGGCGATGACCAGACCGTCGTAGTCGACGGCGGTGCCGTCGGCGGTGTGGATCCGGCGGTGGCGGGGATCGAGTGCGACGGCGGCGGCTCCGAGGCGCCACCGCAGGTCCATCGACGGCTCGATCGGCAGGGCTACGGCGGGTACGCCGTTGGCGGGGGCGAGGAGTACCTGCTTGCTCAAGGGAGGGCGGTCGTAGGGACGGTGTGTCTCGTCGCCGACCATGGTGATCTCTCCGGTGAAGCCATGTCGACGCAGGGCGTGTGCCGCGTGCAGGCCGGCCAGGGATGCGCCGGCGATGACGACACGGCGCAGTGGCGGGGTCATCGCTAGTCCGCGTCGAGGGTGATGGCCTGGACCGGACACGCGCGGGCGGCGGCGTGCAGCTGCCCGGCATCGACGTCGGTGACGTCGGAGCGGTACTGGAGTTCGCCGTCGTCGTCGAGTTCGAAGACGGTGGGGGCTTCGAAACAGCAGTGGCCGTAGCGTTCGCAGCTGGTCATGTCGACGGTGACCTTCAAGGCAGGGTTCCTCTCGTGCGAGGTGGACGGGGTGTCAGGCCGCCGTAGGGCGGTGTAGCCGCATGGGCACGTCACGGCCGGGCTGCAGGGTGAGCAGCGGCTGCGGAGTGATGACCAGGTCGGGATCCAGGTCCAGGCGGTAGCGTTGCGCGATGGTGGCGAGGATCAGCACGGCCTCGACGAGCGCGAAGCGGTTTCCCAGGCAGACGTGAGGTCCGCCGCCGAAGGGGAACCAGGCGTAGGTGGGCATCGTGGCCAGGTTGTCGCCGAGGAAACGTTCCGGCCGGAACGCGTCAGGGGTGTCGAACCAGCGCGGATCGCGGTGGGTGGCCCACTGGCTCATCCACACGTTGGTGTCTCGGGCGATCGCGTGTCCCCCCAGAGTCACGTCGGCGGCTGCCTTGACCTGGAACAACCAGGCCGGCGGGTAGAGGCGCAGTGTTTCCTTGACCACGGCCTCGGTGTAGCGGAGCGCGACGTAGTCGGACATCTCCGGCGGGCGGTTGCCGACCACCTCGGTGATCTCCTGGATCATCCGCTCGTACACGTGTGGGTTGCGGGCCAGCAGCTGGTACGCCCAGACCAGGGTGTTGCCGGTGGTCTCGTGGCCGGCGATGTACAGGGTCATCGTCTCGTCGCGCAGCTGCTTGTCACTCATAGGCTGCCCGTCGTCATCGCGCGCGTCGATGAGCATGCTCAACATGTCGTCCGGTCGGTCGCCGGTGGCAGCCTTGCGCTCGGCGATGATCCGGTAGAGCACCTGTTCCACCTGGCCGATCGCGGCCTTGAGTCGCCGGCGACCCGGTGTGGGCACGCTCGGGGGGATGAACATGGTGACCCCGCGGAACTCCGCGCCGATCTCGCGGGACGCGACGTCCAGCGCGTCGCCGACGGTGGCCGCGTCACCGGATACGTCCGCTCCGAAGAGGGTCTTCGCCGCGATGCGTTGGGTCAGCGCCAGCATCTCCACTCTGATGTCGCGCGTCTCGCCCGGCCGCCAGCCCTGCAGCATCTGCTCGGTCAGCGTGACCATGGTGTCGGCGTAACCGGCGATGCGACGGGGGTGCATGCCGGGCTGCATCATCTTGCGTTGCCGACGCCAGAACTCCCCGTGGGTGTTGATGATGCCCTGACCGGCGAACAGGGTGAAGGCGTATCCGGAGTCGACGTCCATCGAGAAGGTCTTCTCGACGTTGAGGAACACGCTCTGGATGTCGTCCGGGTGGGCCACGAAGACGCTGTCCATGTTTCCGAGCCGCCACCGCACGATGTCGCCTCGTTCGCGCAGGGCGGTGAAGAAGGACAAAGGGTCTCGGGCGAAGCGCGGCAGGTGCCCGATGCCAGGCAGGCCACCGGGCATGACGGGGATAGGGGGCTTGCCTGGGGCGGAAGTCATCGGAGGACCTTCCTTCCGGGAACGCGATAGGCGGAGTGAACGTTCTGCATCTCATGTGAGACTTCAAAGTCTCACATGAGATGCTGGCGGGTCAAGCGGGTGCGACGATCGTCGCGGTGACACAGGTTGGCCTGCGGCGATCTGGCAGGATCGGCGGACGGCCGGCCGGCGTGGGCGCGCTGCGCGACGCCGAGGCGACAGCGGACGGGATAAGGGAAGAAGCGGTGCGGTGCGGGTCTCGATAGACGCGGTGGTGGATGCGGGAGCGCGCGTGCTGGCGCGGGACCGGGCGGCGCCGTTGAGTGCCGTGGCGCAGGCCGCATCCATCAGCCGTGCGACCTTGCATCGCATGTATCCCAACCGGGATGTCCTGGTGGAGGCGATCGTGGAACGCGCCTGCCGGGAAGCGCGAGCCGTGTTCGACCTGGTCGACATGGCCCACAGCCCCGTGCCGGATGCGATCCGAGACCTGGTGCGGCGGCTGATGCCCATCGCTCACTTGTGGGCGTTGGCCATCAACGAACCGCTCATGGATCAGGTGCCCCGTTTCGCCGAGGACGCCGCGGAACTTGAGCAGCGGCTGGTCGAGCTGATGAGGCGCGGTCAGCGAGACGGGGTCCTTCGCACCGACCAGTCCGCTCGATGGATGACGTTCTTCTTCGGCATGGCTCTCACTGCCGCGCACCACGCGGTGGCGTCGGGCTTCCTTGCCCCTCGTGAGGCACCGGACCTCGTCGTCAGCTCCGTTCTGCACGGCATATCCGGTTCGCCTGCACCCTGATGTGCCCTGCGTGTCACTTACGGCCTGCCGGCTCGGCGCAACGAATGGCGTCGTCGCCACCGTTTCGTGGCCCGCTTGGTCAGGTCGCGGGTGCGAGAAGCCACTGCCATGGCGTGTACCACGGCGTGTTCGGCCCAGGTGAACTCCAGTGCCAACAACGTGAGGCCAACGACGATCACCGGTAACGCGAACTCCAGCAGTGGTACGAGCAGAGCCACGCCAACAGCGGTCAGAGTGCCGCCGGCGACAACGACGACGGCCCGAGCGGCGGCGGGGCGTTGCCGGTGCCGGCGTCGCCGCTGCTGGATACGGGCACGAAGTGCCCGTCGCGCGTCGGCCTGCCGGGCGCCCTCCCGATAGGCGGTGTTCACGTGTCCGCACGCCTGTTCAGGACCACCGGTGTTGCGCCGCGCGGTTGCAGGAGCGGCACGGCCTCCACTTCTATCGGGGTCTCGAAACCGGCCCACATGTCGAGGCGTGGGGCGAGCAACGCCACGATGAGCTCGCCGTGGTCGAGATGGAACATCGCGATCTGACGACTCGGGCCAGTCGGCCAGGCAGTTAGGTCGCCCTGCCGCTGTTGCGGGTTCACCAAAAGCGTCAGCGGGTCGCGGGCGGATGCATCGAGGTCACCAACCACGGGCAACGCTGGCGTACCTGGGAGGCGGTGTTGACCATTTGAGGCCGTGGAGGTTGCGGACATCGTTGCTCCTTCCGGTTCGGCTACCAGCCATCGGGCACTGCATCTGGACGGCACCGGCATCGCCATGGAAGTCCGCCCTGCCGTCGCATCATCGGAGCGCAGCCTGGATGAGCGATGGCGTCGGGGCATCCGCTGTGCTGGATCTGCCGGGCTCATCCCTGGGAGACGACCGGCCCGGTCTCGTCAGTGAGGGCGAGGAGGAGCGCTCGGGTGTCCTCACGTTCGGCCTTCGTCGACGTGTTGCCGAGAAGGTCGCTCATCGTGCATCCGTCGAGCATCCCCATGATTACGGCCGCGCGCTGAGGATGAAGACCGTCGTCAGCGAGGGCCTGGCGCCACATCCGGTCGTGCACCTGGGCGCGTTGCAGGACATCGGGCACGCCGAGTAGGGCGGTAAGGACAGCCGGATTCCGCCACAGTTCGTCGACCATTTCGGGTGAATCATCAAAGGTGGCGCGGATGTGGGCCCGAAACAACCCCCCCGGCCGGTGGTCGTTCGGGTCGAGGTGGCGGCGCACCGCCGCGTCGAAGCGCGCCAGCCACTCCTCGACGAGACCCACAAGCAACGCCTCTTTGCTGCGGAAGTGGTGCAGGAGGCCGCCTTTGGACACTCCGGCCTCCCGCGCGATGACCTCAAGACTCACCGCGGCGCCATGGGTGGCGATCGTCTTGGCGGCCGCGTCCAGCAACGCCCTCCGGGTACGCACAGCATCGCGCTGCAAGGCCTGTGTCATGTCCATCACTCCTTGCCTCGGAACACCTCTTAACGTACCGTCCAGACGGTAGATTAACAACCGTCCAGACGGTCGGCTAAAGCGGGAGTAATCGTGGCAGTTCAGCAGCAGAGCCCTTCACGGGCCACCAGCAGACAGTGGGCCGCCCTGTGCGTCCTCGCCTTGGCGGTGCTGCTGCTGGCCGTCGACGGCACGGTGCTGTCGCTGGCCATTCCCGCCCTGAGTCAACAACTGCAACCCTCAGCAACGCAGCTGCTCTGGATCGGCGACGCCTACTCCTTCGCCCTGGCCGGCCTTCTGGTCACGATGGGCACCCTCGGCGACCGCATCGGCCGCAAGCGGCTACTCCTCATCGGCGCAACGGGCTTCGCAGGCGCCTCCCTGCTCGCCGCGTTCGCACCGTCGCCCGGCTGGCTCATCGCCGCCCGGGTACTGCTCGGTGTCGCCGGCGCGACCCTCATGCCCTCCACGCTGTCCATCATCCGCAACATGTTCACCGACGCCCGCCAACGCACCACCGCCGTCGCGGTCTGGGGCGCGATGGCCACCGCTGGCGCCGCCGCCGGACCACTCGTCGGTGGGTTTCTCCTCGAACACTTCTGGTGGGGCTCGGTCTTCGTCATCAACTTGCCGATCATGGCGCTCCTGCTCATCCTCGGCATCCCCCTGATTCCCGAATCCCGCGACCCTCACCCCGGCCGCTTCGACCCGCTCAGCGCCCTGCTGTCCGTGCTGGGAATCGTTCCCGTGGTCTACGCGGTCAAAGAACTCGCCAGCCACGGCGTCACCCCCACCGCCGGCATCACCGCCGCAGCAGGAATCGCGGCGATCATCATGTTCGTTCGCCGGCAACGCGCGCTCACCACACCGCTGATCGACGTGACCCTCTTCCGCCGGCCCGCCTTCACCGGCGCCGTCAGCGCCAACCTGCTGTCGATCTTCGCCCTCAGCGGGCTGCTGTTCTTCGTCTCCCAGTACCTGCAACTCGTCCAGGGCTACAGCCCGTTGCAGGCCGGAGTGCGGCAGCTACCACTCACCCTGGCCAGCCTCGCCGTCGCCGTGGTGATCGGCGCCCTCGCCGCCCGCATCGGCCACGGCCCCCTGATCGGCATCGGACTCGTCATCGCCGCCGGCGGCCTGGTCCTGCTCGCCGCCGCCGAAGGCACCGGTTCCTACCCGTGGCTCGCCACGGCGTTCGTGGCCATCGGCCTCGGCGTCGGCGCCGCTCTCACCCTCACCACCGACGCCGTCATCTCCGCCGTCCCACCCAACAAGGCCGGCGCCGCCTCCGCCGTCTCCGAAACCGCCTACGAGTTGGGGGTAGCACTCGGCATCGCCATCCTCGGCTCCCTGCACACGGCCCTCTACCGCACACACCTCACCGTGCCGGCAGACGTCCCGGACCCCACCGCCGAAGCCGCCCGAGAGTCCCTCGCCTCCGCCACAGCCGTGCCCTCGACGCCGCTTCTCGATCTAGCCCGCGACGCCTTCGTCAGCGCTATGCAGGCGACATCGCTCATCGCAGCCCTGCTACTGGCAGCCGCTGGCCTCCTCGCATGGAAACTGATCTCCGCCGACAAGGGCAGCGACCAGAACGTCAGCTTCGGGAGCACTGACGATCCTGAGCGATGACGGCCCCACGCCAGCGGCGGGCCGCACCCCTACCCACGACCTGCGCAAGATGTTCGACGCCATCGTCTACGTCAACCGCACCGGCATCGCCTGGCGCTACCTGCCCCACGACTTCCTGCCCCACCCGACGGTCTACGGCTACTTCGTCACCTGGAGCAAGGAAGGCATCTGCACCGAGCTGAAATACCAGCTCACCGGCATCGTTCGTGACCACCACGGCCGGACCATCGCACGTGGAGGCGCGGCGGCGGCCAACTGGCGCGCGACGGTCTATACATCGACATTGGCCGATACCTGCAACTGCTCAGAGGCTGTCCGTTCACCAGATGCAGGACCTGCCCGTGACGTCCCGGTCAGCGGGTTACCGGTGGGGTGAGGGCCTTACGGAACATAATCATATCGTCACCGGTCTCGTAGTAGTCGCGCACGCGGGCTTCCTCGTCGTAGCCGCAGGTGCGGTAGAAGGCCCTGGCGCGGTCGAAGGCGGGCAGCGCGGAGGTCTGGATGAGCAAGAGTCGTTGGTGGCGGGTGCGCAGATCGTTCTCCACGGCGTGCAGCAGCCGGGTGCCGCGGCCCTGGCGGTGGTGATCGCGGTCGACGCCGATCATGGTCAGTTCCCAGGTGCGGTCGGTCGCCGGCAGCGGTTCGTAATAGGCGACGCCCACCAGCCGGCCGTCGTGCTCGTCGACGAGGCACGCGTGGCCGTCGGCGGCTGCGGCGGTGAAGTAATCGGTCATCATCTGCGCGACGATGCCGGATTCCTCGGCTGGGAACAGGTCGGCGGCGACGGCCAGGTCGACGATCGTCGGGGCGTCCTGAGCAGTGATGGTTCTAATCATCGGGCGCCTCCATGGCTGGCCGGCGGCGTGTACGGGGCCGCATCCCCGCGAGAATGTACCACCCGGTACAAACCGTTCGTTAGGATTCCGTTGTGCGTATGGAACCCACGACCACCAAGGGCAAAGCGACCGTGCAGCGGGTATTGGACGCGGCGTGCGTGCTGTTCGCCCGTCAGGGCATCCGTGCGACAACGCTCAACCAGGTGGGGAAAGCGTCGGCGACCGGGCGAGGTCAGCTCTACCTGTACTTCGCCGACAAGGCCGATCTGGTGGCGGCGGTCGTCGGCCAGCAGGTCGATCGGGTACTGGCTGCCCAGCAGCCGTTGCTGGGCAGCATCGGCAACGCGGCAGACGTACGGCAGTGGTGTGCCCTGGCCGCCGAGCAGTACACCGCTGATGACCCGGTGCGGTGTCCGATCGGATCGCTGGTCTACGAACTCGGCGAGGACGACCCTCTCGCCCGCACAGCGCTCACGGCTGGTCTCGCGCGATGGCGTGCCGCCCTGTCATCCGGCTTGCGCCGAGTCGGCGAACGCGGCGAACTGGCCCCGAGCATCACCCCGGACGACGCGGCCACCACCCTGCTGGCGGCCTACCAGGGCGGCGTGCTACTTGCCGCCGCTACCAACGACGTCACCGTGCTACGCCAAGCCCTCACCACCATCGCCTCCTGCCTACTCCCCCCACCACCGCCAACCAGCACACCGCCGGCGGGAGCGGCCTAAGCCTGCCGCACGAACAGCTCTGGCCGGTGTGGCGTGCGCCCCCACGCCCGCGCCTGCCGCAAGCGCAGGCACGGCAACGGGTACTTCGACTGCTTCGCCGCTGACAGGTTCGGCGGTTCGGCACGCGCGGGGCGGCAGCGCCACGGCGGCTTACCGTCCAAGGCCACCGCCGGGAAGGCCCAAGAGGAGTGGCTGAGCCGGCTCCGCTCGGGTGGTCGGTGCAGCGGCCCGCAGCTTGCAGGTTGCCATCCACGCGCCTGTCCCGTCGCCGCAAGGCGGCCCAGCCGGTCCGAAGACTCGTCGGTGACCAGTGTTCCGCTTGCAGCTGATCCGACGAGCGGAAGCAGTCGCAGCACTACCGGTTGGCGGAGGCGTCAGTGGCAGTCGGGAGTCGTGAACGCTGCGGCAGCCCATGTTGGGCTCAGGCTCCTCGAGCACCTCCAGCGTGCTTCGGGCCGCGTCGCCGGACCCTGCCTTGCCTGCCGAGACATCGGCCACACGTCGATGTCGAGTTCGATGGCGACGGTCCCGGGCGACGACATATGCCGGAGTGCGGGCTTCGAAGCGGCGCACCGGTCGGGCCCGCAGACCTGTCTGACAAACGAAGTACGGTCGATCTTGCCTTGTCGGGTTAGCTGGACGGCGTACCTCCTGGACCTGGCGTGCTGCCGGTTGTGACCGCTGCGGCTACCGGCAGCCGCGGTCGTGGTTGGTGCAGCAGGCGTCGGTGCAGCCTGCCGTGCAGCCGTAGCCCGCGGAGGCGATATCGGGTGCCGGCAGGGCGCAGTCGTCGCAGTGCTCGCCGCGCCAGGCTTCGGCGCCTTCGCGCAGGGCGACGGCGGCGATGACCAGTGCCGCGATGGGGTCGGCCCACCACCAGTCGAGGGCGGCGTTAGTCAGCAGTCCTACGAACACAATTGCGGACAGGTAGGTGCAGAGCATCGTCTGCACGGAGTCGGCGATGACGGTCGCCGAGCCGAGTTCACGGCCGGTGCGTCGTTTGGCCCAGACCAGCAGCGGCATGACGATGACGGAGGCGGCGGCGATACCGATACCGATCGGCGATGTCTCGGCCCGCTCGCCGCCGAGCAGGCTGCGGGTGGCGTCGACGGTGACCCAGGCGGCCAGGGCGAAGAACGACACGGCGATGAGTCGCAGTGCCAGGCGTTCGCGATGCTCGGGCACGCGGGAGCGGAACTGCCAGATGATGACCAGGGCGCTGGAGACCTCGACGAAGGAGTCGAGGCCGAAGCCGAGCAGCGCCGTGGAGGACGCCGCGGCGCCGGCGGAGACGGCGACGGCGCCTTCGAGCAGGTTGTAGCCGGCAGTGGCGTAGGCCAACTGCAGGCTGCGCCGGTTGAGCAGCGCGCGCCGCGCCGTGCCCGGTGTGTTGCGGGTCGGTGCGCTCACCGGGTCGCCGCCGAGGTGTCGATGCCGTAGGCGGGGCAGAGCGCCACGGCAGCGCCGGTCGCCGCGAGGACGCCTTCGGCGGCGTGCAGCAGATCCATCAACTCCGGGCGGGTGAGAGCGTAGAACGACTGCCGGCCGTCGGCGCGGTAGTCGACCAGGCCGCAGTTGCGTAGACAAGCGAGGTGCTTCGACACGGTGGATTGGGCCAAGCCGAGCTCGCCGGTCAGGTCCACGACCCGCGCCTCACCAGCGGCCAGCCGCGCCACGATCCGCAGCCGCGTCTCGTCGGCCAGGGATCGGAACAGCGCCACCGCCGGGCCCATCCCTACTGCCGCTGCTCCCGGCACGCACTCGCCGCCTACCATTCCCATGCCGCGATGATATGCGATAGGGGCGATGGTCCTGGTGATATCCTGGACGTGCGCCACCATGGACGCATGAAGTTCGCGGGCCAGATGCGACACCGCTGCCCGGGCGCCTAGCGACGCCCGGGCAGCGGGTGCGTCAGAGCCGGTCGAGGATCCTGTTCATGGTGTCAATCTCGGCCTGCTGATCGTCGACGATCTGCTGGGCGAGGGCTTTAGCGTCGGTGTTGGCGCCGTTCTTGGTCTCGTCCTTGGCCATGGTGATGGCGCCCTGGTGGTGGGCGATCATCATGGTGAGGAACTGCTTGTCGAAGTCGGTGCCGGTGGCGGCGGCGAGCGTGGCCATATCGGCGTGGCTCATCATGCCGGGCATGTCGTGGTCCATGCCGGGCGTCGAGTTGGGGCTCGCGCCGTGGTGCATCCCACCGGTGGCGCCGACGCTCGGCGTCGAGGTGCCCCACGCGGCCAGCCAGCGGGTCATGGTCGCGATCTCCGGGCCCTGGGCGGCCTTGATCTGAGCGGCGAGTTGTTTGACCTGCGGATCGGTGGCGCGGGTGGCGGCCAAGTCGGCCATCTGCACGGCCTGCTGGTGGTGCGGGATCATCATCTGCGCGAACATGACGTCGGCCGAGTTGCCCGCGCCAGGGCTGCTCTGGCGGCTGGTCACGCTGGGGCTGGCCGTCGTGGCGCTGTGTCCGCCGGCCGTGTTGTGCTCGCCGGCGCCGCAGCCGGCGAGAGTGACGGCGGCGGTGAAGCCGGCCGCGGCCAGAACGGCCCGGCGTAGGTAGGTGCGAGTCATCGCGGAAGGTGCCTTTCGTGTCGGCTGAGACTGCGGAACAGGAAGAGGCGTGTCCGGCGGGGCATCTGCACGCCGGAGGACGCGGTTCCTATACGCGCAGCACCGACACTGCGGCCAGGTGCAGGCCGATCCGGGGTTGCGGCGGCGCCCGGCAGCTCGGCGCACGGTGACCCGGACGCGGACCCGGGCGAACGAGGCTCGTGCGGGCGATCAGGAGGACGCCGAGGGCCACCGCGAAAGCGACGGCGGTGACGATGGCCAGGCAGACCTGCCATCCGGGCAGGTGCCCGCCGCCGTGGCCGGCCGGCTCGACCGCGTCGTGACGGCAGTCGTCGCCAGCATATCCATCGTAAGCGGCGGGTACCGCCAGTACGGCGGTGGCGTGACCGGTGTGCGCGCCGTCGGGCCGCATCGAGGAAGGGTCGTGGCCGAGGGTGTGCATGGCGGCCACGCCGATAAGGGTGCAGGCCAGCAGCACGAACCGCCCCAGATGCGTGATCCGCGCTGCTGGCCGTGTCACGTGCTCCACGCTACCGCCCCGCCGCCGGGCTCATGCCCCGCCGATCCATGAAAGCACGCCATCGCCAACCATCGCCACCCGTAGCCCGAGAAGCAGCTCACCACCGATCCTCCGAAAGGACGGCATTCCTGCAGGTAGTGACGCCCCAAACAGCGCCTGCTCCAGCGGCACCGGCCAACGCAGTCATCGCGGCGTCTCCCGGCAGGCGGGTTCGTAGTCCACCGGGAGAGCGATGATTTGACACTGCCATTCCGGCTGGCAACGAAGGTGACTCGAGAGTCGCCTGGCTGCCCCCGGGAGGAGCCCCTGCCGATCGCCCGACTGGTCAAACTGATTCGACAATCAGGTGCCAACCATGTCGGCCAATTCCCTACAACGCGCCCGTTCTCTATGATTCGGACGCAGCCCCGAACATCGGACACAATTGGCATCCGCGACATCACTCTCCGTTACCTGCACCTGCGGCCACGACCTTCACATTGCGCACGAGGGGAATCGCAGTGAGTACGGATAATGCCACACGGATCATTCGCAGGACGGTGAGTCAAGCAATCACCAGCATGAGCCGCGACCCTCACGCACCTCCGGCACTCACCGAGAACGCCCATGTGGTCGGCGCGCTGCTCAACGACATCATCACCTGCGTACTTACCGATGACACCTGGCCGGGTCCACTGGTCCTGGTGTCCTTGTGCCGGACGCTACATATCGACCGCACCGGACTCGATGTTCTCGCCCACCATGTACTAAGCGCGTTGATCGCGCAGCACCCCGGTCCCGAAGCTCTGGTACGGGCCGGAGCCACCTTCGCCGCCGCCACCCGCCACCTACCCGACATGGGCAACACCCACCCGCGCAGAGGCAACCACCGCACTACACCCGAGACACTGATCAGCGCCCACCTGCCGATGCCCCCCACCTGGACCTGCAGCGGGTGCGCCCACCACTGGCCGTGTGCCACCAAGCAGAGTCAACTGCTGGTGGAATTCGGCGGCGCACGCGCTGCCCTCGGCATCTACCTCGGCGCCTGTCTCAGCGCCGCACTCTTCGACCTGCCACATGTCGACCGACAGGAACTGCAACACCGCTTTCTCGGTTGGCTCCCACGCAACTACTGGGGCTAGTCAACGCGAGCGGATGAAGATCACGCATCGACCGTGCCTGGCCCCAGGATGGTGTGCGACGAAACACCCGACCGGCACCCCTGAAGTTTGATGGGCCACCTTGGGTCGACCCCCTTACCAGGGCAGTGGCTGACCATCCCCGGCAGAAACAGCCAGTGGCGGCGTCGTCTCGTCGGGGAGGAGAGCTGCCTAGGCAATGCTTGCCGCCCCTCCTCGACTGGACACCCGCCGCCGCCCATGTCGCTGGCTGTCCACCCCGGGCAGACCCTTGCCGCTCCCGGCCAAGTTTCGACGATCAGATCCCCGGAGCCACAACCTCACCAGAAACGTAGGCAGGATCAACCCAATGACCGGCCCAACGGCTCAGGGTCTGTCACTACCCTGCGCCGACGCGTGTTGCCCAGCTAAACGGACGGCGCATCCCGCGGCTCCGACTCGAAGGGTGCAACATCCTCCCCGGTCGCTTGTCGTGGCAAGCCGTTGAAGGGCTCGCCGGTGGAGAGCCGGATGGGTGGCGGATCCGGCCAGGTGGGGTCGGACTCTCGAACCCTCACCACCGTCAGCGCGTCCCAGGGAGCGTGCATGTTCCATGCATCCCGGAGCTCCCGCTCGCGGCGCTCCAGAAGCCGGATCCGATCGTTCACCTCATGTAAATCGCGGTCATGACGGGCCGACAACTCGCCCATCCGGGACTCATAGCTGAGTCGCTGTCGGGCCATCATTTTCTCGATCTCCTCGATCAGGTTGCGAGCAGTCGCAACCTCAAGTGACACGGTCTCCGCCTCGGCCTTCTTGGACTCCGATGTTGACTTGCGCGCCAATGCCCGGTCGACAGAGCGGTTCAGCCGCTTCACCCACACCGTGCCGACGATCCCACCACCGGCCGCGATCACCGCGAGGATGATCGACGGAAGCCACTGCGACCAGTTCACGAGTCCACTCCTGATCCGGAGCGATCAATGCGCCGTAGGGTCGCCAGGTGGACGGCCATGACGATGGCAAGGTGTAGGTACACCCCGTGGGCGTAAATCGCCGGAGCCGCCCCCTGCCGGTCCTGCACGAGCCAGACGACGACCGCCCCACCGAAGGACACGGCGACGAGCAGGTACCAGAACAGCATGAGCAGCAGTCCCGCCTCTGCCCAGCGACTCCTGCTACGCACGGTGCCCCAGGCCAAGGCGACTCCACCAAGCCCGAACAGGGCCCCCAGGCTAATCGGGGCGCCGGGGATCTCCCGCAGCAGCACAAAGGTGGCGCTCTGCTGCTGCGCCTGACCGATCAGAGCGAAACCGGGAGCAATGTAACAGGCCGCGGCGGCGTGCAGATGCAGGAGGTTCAGCCTGTTCCGCTCGGAGCGCTGGGCTTGCGCATCGACACGCCCGACATAGGTTTCGAGCACGTCGAGGACGTGAACCAGTGATCTAGTGGGTGTCTCGCCTGCCGCGTCGAGTTTCGCGCCATCGGGCGGATCTCTCGGTGGCTGAGTCGACGGCGGTGGCGTCTCCCGTCGCATGGCCGACATCGAGCGGATCACCACGAGGACAACAGTCGGCAGAAACAGCGACCGACGCCGCTGACGTGGAACGCGGGTCATTACACACCTCGAATCCAGAACGAACCTCCAGGTCGGAGGCTGCCGGGACCGGCGTGCGATGGCGGCTCCGGTCAAGACCGACCAGTTGCAGCACCACGCTGAGCATTATCTCGACTATAGCCGCATCGATTCGACGAAAGCCCAGCTCAGGGGCATCTTGATCTATATTCAAGCTGCCCGTCGTAGGTCGCTGTCGTGGATGCGACACCGGTGTTCGATCATCATCGCGCCGGCAGCGGCGTCCCCGACTCTGGCGGGCATCGATCCACCGGCGAGCCTCCACCCCGTAGCCGTCGTCGGATTCGCTGCACCGATAGTTGACATCTGAGATGGATTGCCCGGCGGGCGGGCCGGAAGTATGTCGCTGTGCCAACGGCGAACACCTCGACTCCGGGCGTGGAGGCAGCACCGTTGTGGAACGCTGCCCACATGAGAGTCAACCGCAGCGTCGGCATGCCGCGCCGGACCGCGATGACGTGCCGCCTGCCGCGACCATCGGTGCGCCGCATGCCCACCCTGACTTGACCGGGGCGGACGGCGGACATCCGCAGCTGCGGGTGACGGTTCCGTAGTAGTCCGTCGCCCCGTCACCGCAGCCAGCGAAGGACGGACGGCGAGGAGGCTGGGCCTGCCCACTCCGAGCCTTCGGGTGGTGTGGCGGGCGCGGCGTGAAGAAGCCACTCCCATGAACACGCCCGCCGCTCCGACGTACATCACGGTATTTAGTTGCGCCGCGATCTGCGGCTCCCTAGCCGCGAGTCACTCGAGCGGGTGATCACGTGACGACCGCTGGGCCAGCGACTGACCGGCCGGAGTTTGCTGAGGTTCGCGCGCCGAATCAGCCAAAACGCTAGTTCAGGCCCGGTCGAGGGTCACGTCAACCACATCAAAACGATCAAACGACAGATGTAGGGCCGGCCGAGCCTCGACCTTCTCCGCAAACGCGTCCTGGCCACCCCATGATCCGACGCGAAGATCAATCACAGAAATGTGCGCCAGAGTCAGTTTCAGTCGGAACCAGCAATCAGGGCGGCCCGGCTGGTTGCTCGCCGCCGGGTCCCCGACGTATCTGCAAGCTGTTCATCGGCGATCACGCTACCGGCGCCGTTGTGATCAGGTGGCACGGTGTGGGCTCGGACCGGATCGGCCGGGTGAAAGGTGGCGACGTGGCCCGCTACGCGGTGCTTCTCGCAGCGGCTGTCGTCGAAGGTGCAATAGCAACATTGCATGGCCGGTGGTGGTACATGCGCCGCTGTACGGCCATCCCGGTGACACGTAGCGGACAGGCCGCGCCGCCAATCGTGCCTTCCACAGACGGTGGATCCGAGGCTGATCGGGACGATCGGCGACAAGACGCCCCTGATCGACGGTGGTCGTGTCACCAGATCGTCGCGGTGGCGCGGGCTCTGGTCAGCGAACGCGCCACCATCCCGCCAGCGCTGAAGGATTGAGACAACGCCAGCGGGCCGGCGTGAGTGCACGGCGCGCAGCACTGGAACACGGTCGTGCCCCTGTCGGGCAGCTTCCCGGTAGAGGCGCGGACACCGGCGCGTTGCACCGGCCGCCAGGTTTGTGAGCACGGGGATGGGGGACGCAAGGTACCGGGTGAGATCCCACAGGGGGCCGGCGGGTCGCAGCCACCCGCCGCCCCCTGTCCCATCACCCGTGGGGAGCGCCAGGCAAACCGCCGCGGGAGCTGGGCGAGTGATCGCCTACGCAGTCTGGGCCGCGCAGCTCAGACGGCAATTTGCAGGCGTGCTCGCGTCGCTGCGGCGTCCCAACGAGCGCATCGCACTGTTGACCTGTATGTCGATCCGACGTTTGCGTCCGAGTCGGGTGCTGCGGTCAGCTCGCGGTCAATTCGCTTCTCGCCCCTTTTGGCGATATGCGGTCTCCTCTCACTTTGGCTGAGTGTCTTTGAAAGGTGGACATGGCTGGTCTGGGCAAGGCGACCCAAGCGGGGGCAGCCCCATCTGCTCGGCGGCGGACCCATCGACTGCTTGCCGGACAGTCCCTTCCCCTCAACCACTATGCCGGCGCACAGGATGCGCAGGTTGCGGGCGTGAGCCCGCAACCTCTAGGCGACCTCCCGCTCGCCGACCTCGGGGCTGTCCAGAGACCGCGCTTCGAGGCCCCTGAAGAGGGTGCTTCGCCGGCACTCGTGCGGTATCGACTCGAGGAGCCGCCAACCGTGATACCAATACTGAGAAGATAGACGAAGCCGGCAGAAACGGGCGCCCATGTCGACAAGGGCAACGGCCCTGCTGCGAAAATCGAGGCAACCGCAGCGGGCAAGCCTGCTGGAGCTCTTCTTCGACCTGGTGTTCATCTTCGCCCTCAACCGGGTCTCACATCGGCTGTTCGAGGACCTGAGCGAGCGGCGAATGGTCATCGCCGAGGCCGGAGAGACGCTGCTGTTGCTGCTGGCCTTTCTGGTGCTCTGGTTCGTCACAGCGTGGGTAACCGACATCTACGACCCCCACAACCCGCAGATCCAGTTCCTGGTGTACGTGGCCATGCTCGGCGCCTTGATGATGGCGGTCGCGGTGCCGCAGGCGTTCGGCGACGGCAGCCTAGTCTTCGCCGGCGCGTACGTCGCCATTCACCTCGTGCGGGGTCTCGTCATCGTACCTGCACTGCGCGGCCACGAGGCTCAACGCCGAGCGGCGGGGGTGCTCCTGTGGTTCGGGATCACCGCCGTGCCGTGGATCGCCGGAGCGATCCTGCCGGAACCGGCGCGTGGCCTGCTGTGGACGCTGGCGATCACCATCGACTTTGCGGGACTGCTACTTTTCTACCCAGCGCCCTGGACTTTGCCCGCTCCACGTCAGTGGCCCGTCGTGGCTGAGTACATGTCCGAGCGGTACCGGATGTTTTTCATCATCGCCCTCGGCGAGCTGATCCTCACCACAGGCTCCGCCTACAGCGACACGTCCTTCCGTGAAGGCGGAGCCGCAGTAGCCTTCACCGTCTCGTTCACCACCACTGTGCTGCTGTTCCGGGTTTACCTCTTCCGGGCCGGTGAGCTTCTCCCCGAGGCCATCACCGCCGCACCCGAACCCTCTCGCCTCATCCGCGAGGCTTTCCTCGCGCACATACTCATGACGACCGGCATCGTCGTCATCGCCGTCGGCTACGAACTCGTGATCAAGCACCCGTCCGGGCACGCCGACCCCGCCTGGATACTCGTCATCCTCGGCGGACCGATACTATTCCTGGCCGGGCGATCCCTAGCCGAACACTCCGTCTTCAACCGGGTGTCCCGCTCCCGGCTGATCGGCGCGCTCGTGCTCGCCGGCGCCTGCCCAGTTATGATCCACGCGCCGCCGTTGGCCACGGCCGGCACGGCTGTTGTGGTTTTGGCTGGCATCGCTACCGCCGACGCATGGCGCGCCAAGGGACGACCACCCGAACAGCCGTCCCCACCCCCAACCCGCTACGGATCCTGAAGACTGCAGCACCCGGGCGTGTTGGGGCCGTTGACCTGGGGCCGATGACACTGTAAGCAGCGGACGACAACCGGCTACGACCCGCACGAAGGGTCACGATGCGGCCGGCGGCCGCACCGTGACCTGAACCAGCACAACATCCCGGTGCTGCGCGAGCCGAGGTCGGGAAGGTCGGCCACGACGGCGGCCATGTCTCTCTCAAGCGACCCGTCCGGGCCCGGCGCGGCCGGGACGCTCCCGACGGGTCGTCCACCCTTCACTGCCGGCCGGAGATGGTGATCGGCGTGACGAAACGGTCCGAATGGACCCCCTGCGTCTGCGGGGCACTCCACGACGACCCACCACTCACCGTCCACGGCGCTGCTGCTGCCGGACGGCGACGTCCGACAGCTTCCGCCGGCCCGGGTGGCACTGTGGCTGCTCGCCATCGCGATCGACGTCCTCGGCAACACCCGGCTCGGCCTGCGCCACCTCGCCGTACGCTCGGCCGAGCACTGGGCCGACAGGTACAGCCTCGTCATCATCCTCGGACTCGGTGAGGCAGTGATCTCGATGGGTAGCGCGGTGGTGCACACGCCCATCGCGATCCGGATTGTGGTGGCGGGCTTCCTCGGCACCGCCCTTCTGGCGGCACTGTGGTGGGCGTACTTCGGCTGGGACAGCAGCGAGGGGGAACGGGCGCTGGCCGCCGCCGCCCGTACCCGGACCATGCTGGCCCGCGACGCCTACACGTGACCACCTGCCGATGGTGGCCGGGATCGTGCTGGTGTCACTTGGCCTGCGTAAGACTATGTCGGTGCTGGGGAGCCGGGGCGTCTTCGAGTTCGGGTCGCCGCTGTACCCGCTGACACACGCCGCGCTCTTCGGCGGCGTGCTGTCGCCGTGATCATGTACGCGCCGCGGGGTTGAGCGGCGTCACCCCGCGACCCACCACAGCCCACGGTTCTCCCGCCAGCTGGGCCTACTGGCCTCGGCCTGCCTGGCCGTCACCGCATTCGAGGTACGTCGCGGTCACGAGCGGGCTGCCGCCCAGCCGGTGCCGTCGCGGTGACACCTGGGCCGGACAGCATGGGCTTCGATTCCGTCGATGTCATCGACGCGATGTGTGGGTAGCCCCGATTCTTCACACCGATGTCGCCGATCCATCACCTCAACAGCGCGCCGGTGTCGGCCTGCGGGAGTTGGCTGTCGAGCGTCCTACCCACGTTCCGGAAGTGGAGTGAGATCACGTGCCTACCTCTCGTCGTACCTTCCTGGCCGGGGGCACCGCCGCCGGTGTCGGCCTCGCCGTGGCCGGCGCCGTCCCGTCTCTGGCCCAGGCCGATCCGGGTCGGCCGCACCGCCCCGGCGGGTCCGGCCGCGTGCCCTTCCCGCCGCTCGTCGACGACCCCGACGGCATCCTGGCCCTCCCCGCGGGCTTCAGCTACGCCATCGTCACCAGAACCGGCGTCACCCGGCTGGACCGGGGTCAGGGTCTGACCCCGTCCGACCACGACGGCATGGCCGTCTACAACGCCGGCCGTGGCCGCTACACCCTGATCCAGAACCACGAGATCGACCCGGGTGCCGAGTTCGGCGTACCGCACGTCAAGGGCACCGTCTACGATCCGGGCGCCGTCGACGCCGGTGGCTGCACGGTGATCACGACCGACCGCGCCGGCCGCAACCTCGGCGAGTTCGTCGCCATCTCCGGCACCGTCTCCAACTGCGCCGGCGGGCCGACCCCGTGGGGAACGTGGCTGACCTGCGAGGAGACCGAGGATCGGGCCGGAGACCAGTGGGAGGAGGGCGACCGGACCGGTGTCTTCCAGAAGGACCACGGGTACGTCTTCGAGGTCTGGGCCGACGGCACCGCCGATCCCCGGCCGATCAAGTGCCTGGGTCGCTACGCCCACGAGGCACTGGCGATCGACAAGGACCGCACCCACATCTACCTCTCGGAGGACGCTGACGAACCCAACGGGCTCTTCTACCGTTGGACCGCGCCGCGCGGCGTCAAGCTGGGTCCCGGTGTGCTCACCCGCCTCGCCCCGAACGCCGGTGTCCTCGCCGCGATGCAGATCATCATGAATGACGGCTCGGTGCTCCCGGACGTCGCCTACCTGACCTCCGCCCAACTGGGCCGGTCCTTCCCCGTACGGTGGATCGAGGTTCCCGAGCGCGACGCGAGGACCACACCCGTGCGCGAGCAGTTCACCGACGCCCAGGTCACTCGCGGACGCAAGTTCGAGGGCGTGTGGGGCACCGACGAGGGCGTGTACGTCGTCAACTCCTACGCGTGGGAGGACGGTGAACTCCCGGCGGACGCAGCCCCGCACGACGGCATGGTCTGGTTCTACCACTACCGAACCCAGACCATCCAGTTGGTGACCTACTTCCCTCACCAGAGCACAGCGGAGGAGGGCTCGCCGGCCAGGTTCCCCGACCTGACGTTCGACGGACCGGACAACGTGACCGTGACCCCGTGGGGAAGCCTCGTGCTCGCTGAGGACGGCGCCGGCGCCTCCCACGTGCTCGGAGCCTTCCCCGGTGGCCCGGCATTCGCCATCGCCCGCAACCAGCTCAACGACTCGGAGTTCTGCGGCCCGACCTTCACCGACGACGGCAAGGTGCTCTTCGTCAACATGCAGGACCCCGGCCTCACCCTGGCCATCACCGGCCCGTGGAAGGAATACCTACGCTGACGCTGAGGCTGGTCGGGCCCGGCTGGTCTGGGGATGGAGGCAGCCCGCGTCTCCGGCCACGCCAGCACGGGGGTGCCGTCGCGGTCATCCGGACGTTGCCGACGCCGCCCCCGCAGTCCGCACGGTCGCCGCTCTCTCGCGCAGCAGGCATGTCCGGTGGAGCGCACGTATCAGCCGAAGGCTCGTCCGGCTCTCCACCATCACGCGCCTCGAACTCGGTCACTCGGAGCGCTCCGGAGAAGCGGGACGCCTACAACTCGCTGCCCCGCCACTGTCACTGATGCCGGTCGAACACCTCACACCCGCAATCGAGGACCGCGCGCTGGAAGTGCAGATGCTGCTCGCCGACCGCGGCCAGCACCGCGCCCCGTCAATCCACGACCTGCTGATCGCAGCGACCGCCGAAAAGACCGGACTAACCGTCCTGGCCGTCGACAAAGACTTCGACCTCATCGCCGCACTCACTGGCCAGCCGATCGGAACCCTGCCAGGCTGAGCATCGAGGATTACCTCATCTTCCGGATATCGATGTCTCCATCAGACCTGGGACGGGACACACCGACATACCGACACAGCGCTCCCCGTGCCACCAACCCGCTCGCGTCTATACGTCGCTGGTAGACGGCTACGGAGATTCGCGTAGAGCGTTCTCGCCCATCAAGGCTTTTATGTCGATATGGTCGTTTTGCCTTCTCGACCGTCGAGAGGGAACTGAAACGATCAGGGGCGAGAACGTGAGAAGAATCCGGCGAATCTCTGCCACCGGCGCGATTGCGATCGCCGTCAGCGCTGTGGCGCTGTCCAGCGCGCCTCCGGCGTTCGCGGCGCCCGGCGACGCGAGTGCCCGCGGTGTCGTGGTCGACCTGTCCGCAGCCGTGGCCGGCGTTCCGATCATCACCGCCGACGCGGTCATCGGCAGCGCCACCGCACCGCCCGGCGGCGGCACGGACACCGACACCGCCCTGGCGATCACCATTCCCGGCGCTTTGGGGGTGACCGCTGCCGGCACGGTGGTCGAGGTCAGCGCCACCCGGGGTGAGACCGCCTCGTCGGCGAATGCCGAGATCGCCGATCTAGCCCTGGCCGTCCTCGGCACCCCGGTCATCGACGCCGAGGTCATCTCCGCGGCGGTCGCCTGCCCGCAGACCGGCGCGCAGACCGCGGACACCACCTTCACCGGGCTGGAACTGTTCGGCGAGCCGATCGAACTGCTGCCCAACACCCCCGGCGTCACCGCCAGCGCTGCGGTCACGGTCGTGGGACTGACCGGAGCGGCCTTGAACGCGACCCTGACCAACGTCGAGACCGTCACCGACGACGGTGCGATCGCCATCGCCGTGCAAGCGACCCTACGGCTGACCGGCACTGTGGTCGGCGGGCCGCTGCTGGACATCCCGGTCGGCACCGTCATCCTCGCCGAAGCGCGCTGCGAACGCCCGCTCGGCCCCTCACCCACCCCCACGCCGACCGTGACGCCCACTCAACCGACGCCGGCGCCCACTCAGCCGACCGCGCCCCCGACCCAACCGACCCAACCGACCCAGCCGCCCACCACCAGCCCTGACCCCATCCTCCCGGTGACCGGCGACGACACGACCACGCTGTGGTGGCTGCTCGGCATCGGCGCCGTGATGGTGACCGCCGGTGGCGCCGGCATGCTGATCACCCGCCGCAACAGCCCAACACTCGACGCCTGACCAACGCAGCTGCAACTTGTGAAACTGACAGGGGTTTCCGGCGATCACGCCGGAGACCCCTGTCGGGCCAGGCTCCGGATCATCCCGGACCTTGAGGCTGTCGCGTCTTTCGATTCAGGAGTCCCGCGACCACGGCGTAACGCGGCTGCGGCGGCCAACGCTTCCTTGATGAGATGAGCGAGCATCGTCGCGCGCTGGTGGACGCCAAAAGCCTCGATGCGATTCTTGATCGCGAGCCGAACAGATACGCGGCCGAAGCGCCAGGGATCGCGGCGTTGATCGATGCCGTGACGAAGGAGGCGCCGCTCAATGCCGAACGGGAAGAAGTCGCCGTAGGCGCCTTCCGCGCGGCTGTCCGAACCGCCACGGCCGCCGACGATGCGCAGAGCGGGTAGGTGACCGCGCCGCATCACGCCCTTGTAGGACCAGCGCGGCTAGTTGGCATTGACGTCACCTTCCGGCGCTGCTCGCGCCCGAAGCAAGAGGGTTGTCAGCTCGGCAGCCCTCGGCGGTGCTCAGCTCTAGGTAAGCCGGGCGCCCGCGCGTCGGGTTGGTACGTTGCCGCGCCGCAAGCCTTGCGACCCGCACGCCGCGATAGGCTGGAGACCGCCGCATGCTGAACACCTACGGCATGCAATCTCCAGCATCGACCGGTCTCGTTCGATTCATTCGGCGGCCCGCCCGCTGCTCCGACACACGGACGGCCCGGCACCAGCGTCAGGAATGCCACCAGATGTCGACAATGAATGAGGCTCGTCGTTTCCGCCGCGGCCAAGCCATTCGGTGTAAATGGCGGGCTAGGACGCTTGCGGTGGTTTCGACAACGACGGCGGCGGTAGTCATGCTGCTTTGGCCCCCCAGCGTGCGAATCATTGCGCTGTTAGGCGTGAGCCTGATCGCAGTTGAAATCGGCACCAAGCTGAGAGCTGTCTTTACGCAGGCGGCCGTCGTCGCGCCGGACAGCGTTGACTACCGGCTCGCCGGTGGCCAGCACCGCGTCGTCCAACCAGTCAGGATATTCGCCTGCCCGTCCGGCGAGGGCGCTCCAGAGCGTGCCCGACGAGCCACGGTGGGCACGTCTGGACCCCTGCCGCGGAGGCGCAGACGCCGTTTCAGCGCCTACTAGTGTTCCGCTCGTCGACCCAGTTGGCATCGGGCGCGGAGCCGATTGCGTGGTAGCGGTGTCGTGCCTGCTTCGCCCGGCCGGTCAGGTAGGTGGCGGCGGCGTCCACCCACGGCGTGGGAGCGAATTCGAACCGGTCAAGCGCGGCGCTGCTTCCCGCTGCCGCCAGGACTTTCGCCAGGTGGATGCCGGCCTCGGCGGGGTGGACGGCGGGGCGAGGTAGGGCGAGAAGGTCACCTATGGGGTCGGCGGCGAGCTGGGGGCGTATGGAGAGTCGGCAGCAGTGGGCTGCGAAGATCTTGAAGACGGCTCCGCTGCGCTCGGCTGCGTCGACGGCGGCCTCGGAGTCGGCGACGGCAGCTGCGTGGTTGCCGCCGCGGGCGTGCAGCAGGGCCCGTACGCGCAGGATGTCGGAGTCCAGTTGGTGCCCTCGGGGCACGAACGAGGCCAGGTCGCCGTCGAGTGCGGTGAGGTCTCCGTCCCAGTATCGGTGGATCAGCCGGAGCGCGGCGAGCCACGCGTTGTCGCTTTCGGTGCGCCGGGGGTCGGCGGCGTCGGCCGCCTCGCGCAAGAGGCGTTGCGCGGTGCGCAGGTCGCCGAAGGCCCAGTGGTACGAGATGGTGTTGAAGGTGAACGACAGCGGCACGGGTAGGTCGTGGCGGCGGGCCAGGGTTTCGGCGGCCTGGAGATCCTGGAGGGCTCCGCGGTTACCAGCGTGAATTCCCACGATGCCACGGTGGGCGAGGACCGTCGGCTGGGGGTCATTGTCCTGATCGTGTTGCTGGTGGGCGGCTTCGGCGGCGGAGGTGGCCAGGGCGGTGTCGCCGCCGATGGCCAGCAGCGCCGACCCGACCGACAGGACCCGCAGCGTCGACGCGGTGGGCGGCTGTGCCATTGTCTGGCTGACGGCGTGGCGGATCTGCCGCAGGGCGGCGCGGCCCTGCCCTCTAGCCCAGGCGAGCCATCCCAGGACGAGTTCGGCTTTGGCGGCAGCGGCGGGATCGCCGTGGCGGACGAGCAGGTGGCATGCCTCGCGCAGCACAGCCTCTCCGCCGGTGCCGTGGTGGTAGAGGGATTCCCCCAGATCCAGCAGGACTCGGGCGCGCAGCGGGCTGTTCTCCGGGGCCAGCGTGGCGGCGTACCGGAGGCGTTGCATCGCGGTGGAGTGGTCCCCACGGGTCAGGGCGAAGGCTCCTGCCGCGCGGATCGCCTCCGCCGCCCGGCTGCGGAGCTGGTCGTCGATCTGGTCGCCGGAGGCTCGGACGGCCTGCTCGAAGTGGTGGGCGATCTCGCCGAGGGTCGCACCTCGGCCGTGTGGGAGGGCGTCCCACCATTGCGCGGCCACGTGGTGGCCAGCGGCGCGGAGGCGGTCGTCGAGTGCGAGGTAGCCGACCTGACGCAGGGCGGCATGGGTGAAGCAGAATTCCTCCTCGCCGGCGATCGTCGAGTGCCACCGGCGGCGCAGGAAGCCGAGACGACACAGCAGGCGCATCGTGGTCTGTGGATGCGGGGTGTCGTGGTGGCCCGGTTCGATGGACTGCGCCATGGCCTGAACCGCGCCGGTCCACACAGTGTCGCCGAGGATCGCCGCCATTCGTAGCATCGTGGTCTCGACGCCCGACAGCGTTGCCCAGCGGGCTCTGATGACGTCCTCGAGCGCGGACGGCAGTGCGGTCGCGTCATCGTCGTTGGACGCGGTGGTGTGGATGAGTTGCTCCAGGAAGAGCGGGTTGCCGCCTGCCTGGCGTAGGACCCGGACGGTCTTCTGCTCCGCGGTGCTCGGGCCGAGGTGGGAGATGATCTGGCGGGCCGCGGGCTCGTCGAGGCCGGCGAGTGTGATGGACGTGGCGTTCGCGCTGTCCGCAGCCCACGCCGGCCGGGTCACGACCAGGTCGGGTCTGCTGGTGCACAGAAGCAGCAGGGGGCGGTCGATGACGGCGAACGCCAGGTCCTCGAGGAAGTCGAGCAGTTCGGGTCTGGCCCAGTGGATGTCCTCGACGACCAGGAGGGCAGGGCGTTCCGCGCGGGCTCGAAGGATCTGCCGCCAGGTCTGGCTCACGTCGCGGCCGTCGACGCGGCCACTGTTCTCGCCAATGTCCAGTGCATCGGTGAAAACCGAAGACACCCGGGCTCCCCAGGCGCTGGCGAAATAGCGGCGGGCCTTGGCGGCGGCCGCCTCGGCGGCGTCGGACACAAGGATTCCGGATTCGGCGGCGAACATCTCGGCCAGCGGCGCGAACGCACTGGCCGGGGGTTCGGGGCGGCATCTGGCCGTCCACACGGTCTCCACGCCGGGCGGCAGATCGGCGAGCAGTTCGCTGATCAGCCGGGATTTGCCGATGCCCGGCTCGCCGAGGACGGTGACGAGGTGCCCGGTGCCGCTGTCGACCACCCGTTGCATGGTGCCCACCAGCAGGGCGAGTTCGGTTCGCCGGCCCACGAAGCCCGACGCGGACCCTGCGCGCGGGCGCGCAGCACCGGCGAGGCGACCGGGATCGTCGCTGGTCTCCAGCAGTGACTGGTGGATGCCGCGTAACCACGTGCCCGGCTCGGTGCCCAGTTCGTCGCGGACGGCGGCGCGGAAGCGCGCGTAGGACGCCAGCGCCTCGGCGTGGCGACCGCATCGCTGCAGGGCCAGCAACAGCAGGCCCTGGGTCCGCTCGCGCAGCGGGTCGGCCTTGGCGGCGGTCTCCACCTCGGAGATGACCTCAATGTGGTGTCCCAGCCGCAGGCCCCACTCCCACATGAGCTCGTGGGCCATCCGCCGCTGCTCCTCGAGCACGGCGACCTCGGTGAGTCCCTGGAGCGCGGGCATGCCCTCGAGGACCGGCCCGCGCCAGAGGCCGGTGGCCACCCGCAGAACACGGACCGCGGTGGGTAGGTCGCCCCGGGCGGCATGCCCGCGGGCGAGTGGCAGCATCGAGGCGAAGGTGTCCGCGTCGAGCCGACCGGCTGGTAGGACGAGGCGGTATCCCGCCAGTGCGCTGTCCCAGCGCAGGTCGATCCCCTGGCTGGATCCCGCGCCCGCCGCGTCCACCAACAGCCGCTTGCGTAGCTCGTGGACCCGCTGGTGCAGGGAGTGTCGGGCTCGCATGGCCGGTTTCCCGGGCCACACGGTCTCCGTCAACCGCTCGACGGAGGTCGGGCGGGGATGGTGCAACGCGAGGCAGCCGAGCACCGCACGCTGGTGGCGACCGCTAAGGGCTATGGACTTGCCGCCGCAGAGCACTTCCAGGGGACCGAGAATCCGCACCTCGACGCCGTCAGCCTGTACTACGGAGCCGAGAGACCTCTCGCCGGACACAACCCCATCCTCCCCCGCCCACCTGTGCATGCGCGAGGCGAGAGGTCCGCAATCTTCTCACGCATCCAGACCGGGCCACGCCACCGTCGCAGACCTCGCGCTCGCCAGGCGACGACGGCCACAGCGGCACACCGTGAGCGCGTCGTGAGTGGGCTACGCGACGCTCACCGCGATCGCGCCGACGCGGGCAGCACCCCGCAGCTGACGTGCCTTGCTGTACCGACGGCACCTCGACAGCTGCTGCTCAACCGCTCTCGCCGAGGCGACGTGTGCTCACGACAAGGAGACCTGATGGCAAGAACTGTCCAACGCGCGATCGCGACGGCCGCCGTGGCTGCGGTGCTGGGCGTGCTGGTCGGCGTACCCGCTCACGCCGCTCGCGCTCCCCGGCAGCCCACCTTCACCGCCGTGGCGCAGCACCAGCAGACCCTCCTGGGCATTCCCACCCGCACCATCACGGTCGGCTCCGCCGACATCGCCCTGTCCATGCGCGAGGCGAACGGTGCGCCCTTCGTGGCGGCACGGACCATCTCCGCTACCGGCTCCTCCGGTTGGTCGGTGCGCGGCGAAGCGCGCACCGACTGCGCCAACAACCTCACCCGGGACAACGGAGTCCCGTTCTCCCGGTGCGTGGTCCGGCTCAACCTCGAACGCCCCGGCAACTGGAACGTCTCGGCCTCCGGCACGGTACGCGGGGTGCAGTTCCAGATCGGGTACACCCGCAGCACCGGATACTCCTACGCCAACTACCGCCTCAGCTACGACATCGAACTCGCCGATCACGGCTACACCGTCTTTACCCCCACCGGCCGGGTCGTGCCGATCAGCGCCAACGGTGTGTCCAGCGTGTCCCGCTTCACCGCCCTGCGGGAGAGCGACCCGCTGGTGGGTCAGTACACCGCCAGCGCCACCACCAAGGCGACCGTCGGCACCAACGGCGCCATTCGCGTGATCGCCGACCGCTCCGCGATGGGATACCGCAAGAATCAGCAGGTCGTCCGCAACATCAAGTACCTGCGTCAGGACACTCGGGCCAAGACCTACACCTACAGCGGTGAGGTGCTCGCGTACTGCCCCTCCGGATTCCGGTGGATCCCCGTCAACACCTACTTCACCCTGCACACCGGTAGC
Source organism: Micromonospora endolithica (assembly GCF_003626595.1). Classification (GTDB taxonomy): domain Bacteria; phylum Actinomycetota; class Actinomycetes; order Mycobacteriales; family Micromonosporaceae; genus Micromonospora; species Micromonospora endolithica. The sequence goes on from NZ_RBAK01000022.1 coordinate 40,279, forward strand.
AGCACGAAATTGGCGGTCTACGCCACCAAGCCCACCGGCAGCAACAGCGCACCCTGCGTCGGCTTCCTGGATCTGTACAAGTAGCCACCGTCGGGCAGCCGTCCGAGCGGGCCCGGCCCAGCAACGATGCCGTCAGGCTGCCGAGAAATCTTCGCCCTCCGCGCGCCGCGCGCCGCGGGATGTGGAGAGATGTCAACGAAAGGTTTAGCTCATGTCGAGAATCAAGCTCCCCACAGCGATGATCATTGCTGCGGTCGCGGTCGGCTCAGGCATCGTCGCCAACCCCGCTGCCGCCGCACCCATCATCTACTGGCAGGTCGAGAAGGTCCGCACCCAGGTCGGTGTGACACAGGGGGCCGAGGAACTGCTCTACCGGGTCAGGCCGGTGGGACAGCGAACCCAGCCCCAGCCGGTGGTACGCACCATCGTCAGCGAATGGCGCACCGAGGACTCCACATCCGCCACCGGTGTCGTCGACTGGGCGGTCGGCGTCGACGGCGAGGCCGGCGCGCTGGCCGAGGTGGGTGTCTCCCGCAACGTCCGCGTGGGGGAGAACCAGGGTGTCGGCGGTCGGGCGGAACTGTCGGGATCGCTGTCCACCACCGTGTCACGCTCCTCCACCCGCGGAGCGACCTCCACCTTCTCCTTCTCGGTCAACGGCCCGACGCTCGAGGCGCGACGGGGGTTCCACATCTTCGGCTACACCGTCGGGAACCGACACCACCTCAAGGCACGGCGTTGCACCGCGGTGCCCGGTGGAGGCACCGGCAACGACCTCTGCGGCGGGTGGCGCACGACGACCCTCTACCAGCCCACCGGCATCGGCCTGCGCTTTCAGGGACTGGGCTGGAGCGACACCCACTTCTCAGCGAAGAAATGCTGCCAGGGTGATCCGCAACCGAAATGGATCACCAACCGCGATCCCCGGTTGGTCGGCGCACAGGTATGCCCCACCGTGACCGGCGTCGCCCTCGACGTGAAGACATCCCGGTACAGCTTCACCTGCGCCTTCGCCGCCGGCGAGATCACCGGCACGTTCTCGATGACCTCGGTCAAGGACAACACCTACCCCTACGACGTCGACAGCTTCGTCGCCGAGCTCCGCGGCAACGTCACCGGCAAGATCCGCGTCGTACGGGAGCCGTACCGCGGCAACGCAACCGTTCGCCACCTCACCATGACCTCGATCGGAGCGGTCACCGCACGGTCCTGGTGGAGCGGCAACCGGGGCACCTTCAAGATCACGGCTTGGGAAGGCAGCTGAATCGAGGGCGGCTGGTGGACGTCGTCCACCAGCCGCCCTCCCGGCACCGCCGATCCGTCCACGCACGCCGCGGCAGCCCAAGTAGACAATGATCGGCCGAGACTCAGTGATGCGGCGGATAGCCGGGCGCGGCAACCGCCGGCCGGGAACGTTCACGCCTCCCTGATCGGAGGCTGCTGGTGGACGCCGTGAGAGCTGCCCCTCGGTTCGGCCACACCGTCTGGGGTCCCGTCTAGGCGCGGATCGGTGCCCGCAGAGCGCGATCGGACGGGCGGCCAGCAGGGCTTGCGGTGAGCAACGCGATTCTGGGGTGGCCGCTCACCACCCGCTTGGTGCCCACTGCTGTACGGACCGGGCGGCGATGTCAACGACGGCAGGCGAGCGTTACCCGCCGTAAGGAGCATGGGGCGGGTTGTGCAGATCCGGCGTCGAGCCCACCTGCGACGGCTTCGAGCGGACGCCGTCAGCTCAGGTTGGCGAAGGTTTCGACCTGCCGCGTCTTGCCGGCCACGATGAGGATGTCGCCCGCGTAGATCGTGGTGTCGGCGGCCGCGTAGGTGAAGTCTTCCCCGGGACATTTGATGGACGCCGCCGACGCCGACGCTGAGCGGAGTTCTCGGAAAGTTCACGCCCCGGGAGAGTGGCAAGCCCTCGACCCGGACGGCGGGGAGCACTGCGTGAACACTGCGGCCGCACCTGCCCGAAGGCCTCCGGTACGGGGGAGCCAGCTTTCACCCACACCCCAACCACACTGCTGTTGCGAGCGTGGGTGTCGGTTGCGGCGTCGGGGACTCAGCCGGCACGTAGTCGGTCGGCGAGGTCGCAGACCGCATCGACGTACCGGTCGTCGGTCACACACGGCCGATGACCCCGGACCGGGGGCCACACCGTGTCGTGTCCCCGGGCGTCGAGATCTTGCGGATCTCGCAGCCTGCGATCCACCGTCGATGGCCGTCGTGACGCACCGTCGTGCGAACCATTCAACGTGAAGATCCAGCCACCGATCGGGTCGGTGTCGCGCCACAGGTTCAGCCACCGCCAGCCGATCCGGTTGCCGACCTCGTGCAGGACGTCCGCGCCCGCGTACGCGGGAAACAGCGTGCTGTAGAACCGCCTGAGCGGGGAGCCGTGGGTCACCAGAGCGATCCGCGGTAACACGTGCGATTCGAGTTGCAGGATGCTCGCCACGGCGAGCACCGACCCATGACTGTGCGCCGCGATCAGCACACGATGTCCCTGCTCCACGAGCAGGGTCACCCGGCGCGCGAGTTCGGGCACGGCCCGCTCGGCATAACAGGGTGGAGCGAAGGGCTGTGCGACGCGCGGCCAGAACATCCCCAGATCCCAGAGCATGCCAATGTACCGGCGGAACGCCAGCGTCTGGTACGCGAACAGCCCCCCGATCAGCAAGCCGACGAAGAGCAGCGCCATCAGGTAGCTGCCGAACTGTGTGCCAGCGCTGACGAAGTCGGTCGGCAGGTGCGCCAAGTCCTGGGCGGCCACGGCCGGCTGCAACTCCACCAGGGCCAGGGCGGTGAAGCCCAGACTCAGTATCGCGACACAGAGGTACGTCATCGCGAGTGTGCTGATCCGCTCGGTGAACTGTGCCCGGGCGATCGCGTCACGCACCATGTCTCGCCGTCGGGCGGTCTGCTCATCGACCGACGGGAAGTCCCAGGCGACGATGCTGTCCGCTTCCCGCCTCCGCTGGCGGTGGGAGATCAGCACCACGACCGCGCCGGTTACCAGGGCTCCGAGAATCGAGACGAAGAAGCCGAACATCGTCCACTTGTAGGGCAGCACCGGGCTGGTGGGCAGCATATCGGGGGTGGGCATGTCCCGGTCAAGATAGTCCGAGACCCGGTAGTTGAACTCGGTGGCGAAGCAGACCGCCAGTCCCACGGCTAGCCCCGCGAACAGGGGCGCGCCCAGGCCGCTGATCGTCGTCTGTCGACCCGGTTGTCGGTCACGGCCGACCAGGGCTGCGATCCCGACCAGCGCCAACAGGGCACCCTGCGCCACGAAAACCACGACGACCGCTTCCGCGTATCCCGGCAGCCCCGCCGCGGCGGGCCACCCGGTGCGCCCGAACGCGGCCAGGCCGAGGACGACGGCTGTCACCCCGGCGCTGGCCGCCAGCAGAGCGCCGGCCACGGCGCCGACCGCGGCGGCGCCGGTCGGGTCGTCGACCCCGCGTGGCAGGCAGAGCAGCAGCACACAGCCCACCACGATGGTCAAAGTTCCGACGACGAGCAGGATGTCGAGGACGCCGTGGCCAACGGCCGACCACGACGGCGCCAGGAGGCTGAGGTCGAGCACCGCAAGACCCGCCGCCATGTGGATGGTGCGAAGTTGATCCACTCCGGATGAGGCGTGGCGGGTACCGATCGCGCCGAGTGCCGTGTCGGTCGCCTGATCCGGTGGCGGGATGAAAGTCCCGTACCAGTGTCCGCATCGCGAGCCGGCCAGCCACAGAGCCCAGATCGCGGCGACAGGTACCAGTGCCAGCAGCGCCACGCGCAGCCCGACCGGTTGACCAACCAGCCAGGACAACCAGGTACGGCCGCTCAGGCAGCCGCTTCGGGACATGCATTTGTAGGCGAGAAGGTCCAGTGCCACGCCGACGAAGGAGAGCACGTACAGCGCCGTGAGGCTCAGACCAAGCAGGCGGCAGCCGATCCAGACGATGGCGCCACTGATCCGGGCCTTCGGCCGCATCCACGCCGCCGCGTTGCACAGCATGAACGGCAGCAGGAACAACAGTGAGAGCGTCCTTGCCGCGGCCCCGCTCGGTAGCTCGCTCCACCGGTACGTTTCCAGCAGCACGCCACAGGCGCCTCGGGAGTCGCCGTAGCCGGTACGCGGACGGTAGAAGCCGCCCTTTTTGTCGCCCGCGACCAGGTGCACATGAGGTCGATCGAGAATGGCGTCCGCCTCTGCCCCCGATACCCCGTGCACCCGCAGCTCGATGACATCCCCATCACCACCGGGCGGCTGCCGAGGCGACCGCGACCGGCAGCGGTGCGGCGAATCATCCGGCATCTTGACCTCTCACCTGGGGATGGACCGCGGACGGGAATCACCCGCCTACCCGATCGGAGACCCAACACTCGTCGAGCTGCAACCAGGTGTCCGGGCACCTGCATCAGCAGAGTTCCTGGTGGTGGCGATCCCGAACCCGCTGCGGGGGGGGTCGCCGCCTACACGCATGTGTCGGCGCCACAGTCACCAGGACGACGGCAGGGCGATCATGCCGGTCGGGCACTCCTACGGCTGGTCGGTAAGTGCGTGGCCGGGAACGACCGGGGCAACACGGCGGCCCTCGTTGACGTCTCCAGGGTTCGTCCCCGAGCCGGAGTTGGGGCGGCGGACCTGTTCGGGCGGCTCCCCGGCAGCGCCCTCGCCGAGCCGCTCGTAGAGATCACATGCCCGGTGGGCAGGTCGACGTCCGGGTCCGGCAAGAGTTGTTTCCTCAGGTCCGCGCGTGTGGGAAGCGCGGTTGGCGATGTCACGGGCAGGCGTCCGTACACCTAGAGGGGAACACCTCCGACGCCGCCGCCAACAACGCTTCGTCGTTACGTCGCATGTCCGTCTGACGCGCCAATGGGTGTGAGGCGCCACACTCCCTGTTACCGGAACAATGTTTCACTATAGTTGTGGAACATTGTTCCGGTAAGTTGCAGATGCAGGTGCCCTAGGGAGAGGTGCCGCGCCCAACGCGCGCCACACAAGCCGCCAGCTCGGCCTGCTGTCAGGGTCTGGGTCCAATCGCCGCCCACCGCCGCCTGGCCCGCGACCATGGGACTTACCCCAGCACGTCCGAGGCCATGATCCCATGGCCGCCCTCGGCGGCATGCTCCGCCGTCCCGCCGAGGCGAAGCCGCCAACCCCCGACAACGCCCCATCTCAACACACCCGACTGACAGCAATGCGAATTCCGCTCTCATTATGCTTCTACGCCATGCGATCTCCCCTCGGGCGACTGGCTCGAACCGCACTGCCGGCCGGCTTCCTGCTTGGCTTCCTCGACTTCGTGTGGATTAAGTACCTGCCTTTCCCTCTGGGTGAACTGGGTAACTCCAGCGCCGTCTGGGCCGTGGCCGCCTTCCTCTATGCCTTCTGGCTTCGCTCCCGCTGGTGGTTGGGGGCCTTCGGCGCCGTCGCCGGCCTGGTCGTCGCGGTGCCCAGCTACTACCTCGCCGCGGCCCTCATCCAGGGTGACGACCTGGCCGTGCTCGGGCAGCCAACGTCCATCCTCTGGATGTGCTTCGGCGTCCTGGCCGGAGTGGTCTTCGGCGTCGGCGGAACGTGGGCACGGGAGCAAGGCTGGCGGCAGGTCGTCGGGGTCGCCCTACCGGGCGCGGTGCTGTTCGCCGAGGCGGCGTTCTTCGCCCGTCGGATCGGTGACCCGAGCTACGGCTCCGAACCGTCGGCACACGCCGCGATCCGAGTCGCGCTCGGCGTCCTGATCATCATCCTCACCGCCCGTACACACCGCCACCGGCTGTTCGCCCTTGCTACGGCCCTGCCACTGACCCTGGCCGGCTTCGCGGCGTTCCTGGTCGGCTTCCGCTGAACGCCGCCCCGGACGGCACCCGTCGCGCTCCCGCTCATCGGCGCTCGCCGACCGGCGCCCCGGCGTTGGGGTAGCCGGATCGCGGCGATCCGGCCACTCCGCCCGGGTCGAAAGCATCAGACCACGCCGACGGTCACCGGCCGGGCGACCAGACCGGAACCGCCACCGTCGGCATGTCCACCGGCATCACCGCGAAGGTCGGCACCGCCGGGCACGTCATCCTGATCCTGCTGATGTTCATCGGCCGGCTCCGCCCCGTCACCGCCGCCGCTCTTGCGCTGCGCGAGCGGACCCGCCGTTACGAGCTGCCGGAGGAGCGACCCTTCGTGGGGCTAGGAACTCGGACAGCAACCACATCGCCGTGCTTGGTCTCGGCCGCCTCGGAGGCTCCGCGGCCGTCGAGCTTGCCTCAGGCGGCCGTCCGATGCCCTGACGCGGCTCGCCGGTACCGTCGAAGCACTGGCCGTGCCTGGTGTACTTTCTCAGCCCTCAGCAGGCGGGCTGAGGGCCGCAACCTGCCGGAACAGGCCCAGCGTCCCCGCCGTGGCCACGACTCCCGAGCGCGGCAGGATCACCTGCCGGCTGATCCCGGCCTGTCTGTCTCGGCGCTCGTGTCGGTGGGAAGAGTCTGGCCGTGGCATAGGCCCGACTCGCCGCAGCGTAGATGGCGTCGATGTCCGTGTCGGGGGGAAACCGGTCGGCGAGTTCGAGGTCGACGAGCCCTTTTATGGTGGCCCAGGCGGCACGAGCCATGTCTCGGTCACCGTCGTAGGCGGCGACCAGCGGTGCCGCTGCGCGGTCTTCCAGGCCGACGGGCAGTTGCGCTCGATTGAGGGGTCGGTCGTTGATCAGCCGGTGCATGTGGGGGTGGCTCAGCGCCCATGTCCGGTAGGCGCGGGCGATCGTGGTAAACGTCGCGGGCACATCCTGCAAGGCGTCGGCCTGCTCGGCCAGTCCGGCGGCGGCGAGGGCGTCCTCGATCCTGGCCTTGTCCGGGACGTGCTTGTAGACCGACGGGCCGCGGATCCCGACTGCGGCGCCGAGGCGGCGGATGGTGATCGCCTCGGCGCCCTCGGTCTCCAGCAGGTGCCGCGCGGCGGCGATCAGCTCAGCACGTCGATCTGCCCGCACGGTGGGCGCGGCATCGGCGGTCATCGTGGGAAGTCAGCGGTCTCGACACGCTGCTTAAGCGCCTGGTTGAAGGCGTCGAATCCGGCACGAGTGTTCTTCAGTGTGCCCTTGAGCAGGGTGACGAGGATGCCTGAGAAGCGTTCGCTGTGGGTCAGGTGGGTGGTGCCGTCAGCGTTGGCGGTGAGGACGAACGAATGCTCACCGTCGAACAGCCCACTGAAGCCGAGCTTGCCGAGCCAGCGCAGCTCCTGGCCCGGGTTCGCGACCAGTACGGTGGGCTTGAATCTCATGCCGCGCCCCCCGGGAGGGCTCAGGTGCACGACAAGCTTGGTGCCGACCCGAGGGGTGCCCTCGACGCGGCGCATAAACGGGTTCCAGTCCGGATAGGCGGCAAAGTCGGTGAGAACCTCCCACACTGCCTGCGGACTGGCGACGATGTCGATCGTGGTAGTGATGGCTGCGCTCATCATCTGTTCCGTCCTAAGCATGGGTAACGCCCGTTAGCCTACAACGTAGCTAACGGCGTTAGCTGCATCATAACCGTCCTTTTTCAGCCCTGTTGTGGCCGCGGCGCGACGGGCGGGCGGAACGTCGCGGCCGTCCGAAAGCCCCTCTCATGCTGGGCCAGGCCGATCTTCAGCTTGACCACGTGCAAGGTATGGCCCTGGATGTCGTGCAGGTCGCTGATGAATTGCACGTGCTCTCGGACCACCGCGAACTCCGCCTCACATTCCCGGGTCTGTTCGAGTTCCCGGATGAGGTCGTAGAACCGCTCCCCCAACGATCGTGAAGACGGTGGAACGACGGTGAGGACGGTCGGGATGAGGACGTAGGTGACCAGGGCGTGACCGATGTCATCCCGCTGCACCAGCAGCCGCGCCGGCGGCGGCGGCGGCGAACAGCCCGACCACCGCCAGTAGGCGTTGGGGCTACTGGTCACCGGGACCCCAGTGGCCACACCGCTGCCCGACGTGCAGGCACGGCAGCGCTACCCGGGCCAGGTCGTTGGCCGCCCACCGTTCGAAGGCCACCACGGCCGCCGCAGCCTCCGGCGCCAGGACGGCCAGGTGCCAACAGGTACGCGCATCGGTGTAGAGGAGAACCACGGCGGCGAACACCACGAGCGGTGGTTAGGTGACGAGATTGAGCCGGCGCAGCCTTCCCTGCCTCGACTCGGTGAGCGTGGCGATCTCGCGGTCACCGCATCGGTATCCGGCAGTCAAGGGCCGCGGCCCGCAACATTGCGTCACAGGCGGTGATGACGTGGTGCCACTGACAGACCGGTGTCGCCCGCGATGTCATGGGTACATGCCCACCTCACCCGTCATCGAAGTCGACCGGCTGAACCTCACCTACGGTGACTTCCACGCCGTGAGGGACCTCTCCTTGGAGGTGCGGCCCGGAGACTGTATGCCCTGCTGGGACACCAGGAGCCGTCCTTCGGGACCGTGCGCGTCTTGGGGCGCAGCCCGCAGGAGCGACGCGTCGTCCGTCCCCGAATGGCGTCATGCTCCAGGACGGTGGTTGCTCCCCAGACCTCACGGTCCGTGAGTCCGGCCGCCTCACCCGGCGCGCCGACGACGTCGACCGAGTGCTCGACCTCGTCGATCTCACCGGCCTGGCCGGCCGCAGGGTGTCGCAGCTCTCCGGCGGCGAGAAGCGGCGGCTGGACTTCGCCACCGCCGTCTACGGCATCCCAGAGTTGATCTTCCTGAGCGAGCCGACCCACGGGCCTGGACGTCCAGTCCCGCGACGCTGTCTGGGCGACCGTCGACCGTCTCCGCGAGAACGGCGCCACCATCGTGCTCACCACCCACTACCTGAAGGAGGCGCAGCAGCAGCGCCGACCGGATCGGGCTGATGCACCAGGGCACCCTCCACCGGGAAGGTACGGTCGCCGAGCTGGCGCAGGACCACGCCGTTGAGCTGCAGGGGTCTGGAGGCCGGACCGACCCCCGCCTCGACGACGTCTTCCGCGCCTTCAGCAACTGACCCGCGACCTCGACAGGAGTTCCACGGTGTTGTCCATCGTCGCAGGCGAACTGATCCAGATCTTCCGCAACCGGCTCGTACTGATCACCAGCCTCATCATCCCGGTCGTCGTCAGCGCGTTCTTCGTCCGCCAGCACGAGACTTACGCCACCCTCGGCTACATCGCCGCGACCGTGATGTTCACGATCACCTTGTTCGGGCTCTACGCCACCGCCGTCACCACCCTGGCCTCCCGGCGGCAGAACCTCGTCCTCAGAAACTGCGCTCCACCGCCGAACACGACGCCGGCATCCTCGCCGGCCTGCTGCTGCCCGTACTCGTCCTCGCCCTGATCCAGGTCACCGCGATCCTGACCGCCCTGGCCGTGGTCACGGGCGCACCGGCCAACGTCGCTCTGCTGTTCGTGGCGTTCCTCGCGACCCTGGCCATGATGATCGGCCTGGCCCTGGCCACAGCCGGGCTGACGAAGTCCCCCGGAACACGCGCAGATCACTACCTTGCCCGTTACCCTCGGTGTGATCGGCCATGGCCAGCTGGTTCGACATCTCCGGGACCGAGAACCTCGCCTGGCTCAGGCGGCTGCTGCCCGGCGGCGCGGCCACCGAGCTGACCATGAACGCCTGAAACGGCGGCGTCGCCGTGACCGACTCCCTGCTTCTGCTCACGCCCACGGTCGGCTGGGTCGTCATCGCTGTCGCCCTCGCCACCCGACTCTTCCGCTGGGAGCCCCGCCGATTGCCACCGGGACCCGCGAGCACTCCCACCAACCGATACTGGCGCAAGATCCTGCTCCTCCTGTTTCAACCCATGTTGGGGATCGTCGCAGAGAGAGAACTCCCTCTTCTACGTCCTCGGCAGAGCCGTGCTCGCGGAACTCGCCCTCGGCGAACACCTGAGCACCGTGTCGACATCCACTAGACGTCCAATACAAGAAGGTAGGCGCGCGTGACCTCCCAGCCTTCGGCGCCGGTTGCCGACGCCGAGCCAACCCGTCCTCCGCGACGGCGGTGGCTCTGGGTTGTCGCCGGCATCCTCGCCGCCGTGGTAACCGCCCTGAGCCTCGGTGTCGCCGGCCTTCAGCTCGGCCTGCCCTGGCAAATGGGCGACGGTGACCGCAACCACATCTACGAGGGCGACGCCGGTTCGCAGCGCTACCAGGTCCACCTCCCGCCCCAGCACAAGGGGACGGCCCGGCTACCGGTCATCATGGCGATTCACGGCTGCGGCATGACGGGCTACGGATGGAACTCGATGAAATCCACGACGCAATTCAACCGCCTGGCTGACCAGAAGGGTTTCATCGTCATCTACCCCACACAGCTGATCTCCCGCAACCCGATCGCCTGCTGGAACTCGGCCGACCCACGGCATCAGCACCGGCACACCGGCGAACCCGCGCTGCTCGCCGGCGTCGCCCGGCAGGTGGTCGATAAGTACCACGCGGACCCCGCACGGGTCCACGTGGCCGGCGCCTCGTCGGGCGCGGGAACCGCGGTCATCCTCGCCGCGACCCACCCCGACGTCTTCGCCACGGTCACCTCCGTCGCCGGCGGCGAGTACGGGCTCAACCAGGTCGACCCCGACGATCCCGACTCGACGTCGCCGCTGGACACGGCACGTCAGGCCTGGGCACAGATGGGCGACCGGGCGCGCCGGGTGCCGCTGCTGGTCATCCAGGGCGAGCGGGACAAAGTCGTGCCGCCCTTGGTCGCCACCCGCCTCGTCGAACACTGGACCGCCCTGGGTGACCTCGTTGACGACGGGCTGCCCAACGACAGCCTCGACCTGACCGAGGAGACCGTGTCGGTGCCCGCCGCGGCGGGGCGACACGGGTACACGCACACGACGGTCTCGGCGCGGGACGGCTCATCGATCGTCGAGGCGTACCGCGTCCAGGACATGGGGCATGTGTGGCCCGGCCCGGACGGCGACGGCCGCTACACCGATCACGCGGGCCCCGATGTGAGCACGATCGTGTGGGAGTTCGCCGCGCGCCACCCGATGCCGTGAGGACCCGTCGGCCCGGCCGCGATTACCGGGGCCCGGTCGTCTTGCCGGTCCTCGCCGATCCGCGCTTCTACCGCGACCAGATCGTCGGTGCTGGTGAGCAGCCGTTTCTCAGCGGCGACGCCATGGTGGCCTGGATCGACGTCCGGGACATCGCGGCCCTCGCCGCGCGGCGCTGCTCGAGGAAGGCATGCCGGCCGACCACGCGAGGGAAGTTTCCCGACCGAAGAACCCAGCGCGTCGCCCGCGCGTGCCCTGCAACTGAACCTCGATACCGCCGATAGATTGGTGGGGGCAAGTCAATGTTTGCGCACCTGCCTGAGAAGCGTGATCAACCGCTGCCGTCGACCTTGCGAGGAACTGCCGGTGGGCTTGTGCACCAATAAGCAATCACCCGCTACGCCTTCGGTGCGGTTGCGACTGCTCGGGGGCTTCGTCTTGCTCAACGACGACACTCCTGTCCGACTGTCGCCCGGACCGCAGCGAGTCGTGGCGCTGATCGCGGCACGCGGTCGGACAGCCCGGAGCGATGCGGCGCGGGTGCTGTGGCCGCGGCGGTCCGTACCGCAGGCGCAAGCGGAACTGCGCACCTTCCTGTGGCGGCTTCGTCAGCTACCCTTCCGGACTGTGCGCACCGACGCGCAGTACCTGTGCCTCGATGCGGCTGTCAGCTGCGACCTACATGAACTCCGCGTCGAAGCAGAGGCCTGGCAGCAGTGGGCAGCCGACCGCCGACAACCTCAGCGACGTCGCCTCGACGGCCCCGGCACAGCCGTACACCTACACGAACTGTGTCGTGACCTGTTGCCTGGGTGGTACGACGACTGGGTCCTCGCCGAGCGCGATGCCCTGCAGCGCATCCGCGTGCCCCTCCTGCGCCACCTGGCTCGCACGTACAAAGAGGCAGGTGAATACGGAAACGCCCTGCAGGCAGCGCTGCACCTGGTGGATATGGATCCACTTGATGAGCAGGCGCAAGACATGCTCATCCGAATCCACGTGGCCGAGGGCAACCTCGTCGAGGCACGTCGCGCCTACACGGCCTACCACAGTCGCCTCACCGCCGAGCTCGGAATGACGCCGCCGGCTGCGCTGCGGCGGCTCGCCTACCCGCCGGCCAACGAGTAGCCGACGCTGCGGCCCGAGCCGAACCGGTAGTGGACGCATCATCGACTGAGACTGTGCAGCGCCTTGCTGTCTGAATCGCAGTGGCTATTGTCGACGGGAATCACGCTCATCTCGCGCGAGGTGTACCCGCCTCCGAGATTGACTCTTAACTCCCTTCTGTTTCCTACCGTCACTCTGGAAACTTGCGCGGCACACCGTTGCCGCTGGGGATAGAAACCGCCGGCGTGACGCCATTCGGCACGTGCGGGAAGCCCGTCGCGCTGACGGGCACTTTCGTCGGGAGACTGTCGTGGAATCGCACATATACCAGCGCGACGGGAAGATTGGCTTTACGTGTGCACACCGAGAACGGAATGGACGATCGGATTCACCGGTCAGGGAGATCTAAGACCGTCGCCCGCCCCGCATCAGGCCCGATCCGTGCAACAACTACTCGCGCTACCACCCGCTTCCACCACGCGATATTGATGAGCTCCGACAGCTGCCGATAGATCGCACCGGACAAAAGGTTCTTCGGTAAACGCCTGTTTTCACGCGACGCGATCGGGGGTCATCGCTGCGCCTGATTGCCGGACCATGCCATCGCCGCCCGGACATCGCCGGATACTCCCACGCGGCGAACGGAGAATGCTCGACTTCATGCCCTCGAAGCGATCATCGGAGGACACCACGGTGGGAGGGTCTACACGGTGCGCTTGACACAGCCATTTCCATCCTGCTTAGCAGTTGGTTCGAAGTGGTGCAAACGAGGATGGATTGAGTGATCACCGCGATTCGATAAGGGCAGTAGTTCAGGTCGACCGCTTCCAGATTTCAGTGTGGCGATCGCTCGTTGCCCACACGAGACGGCCGGCGGCGTACGCGATGACCTGCACGTTCACGCAGTGGCTTTGTGCTGCCGCAGTAGTAGGGCTTCTGCTCGGCGACCCGGTCGATCGGGATCAGCATGCCGTCCAGGATCGCGTACGCCAGCATCCGGGTACGTCGCATCGCGGTGTTCAGGTCGTCGGATGCCGAGCTGAGCAGCGTTATCGCCTCTTGGACGTGGCGCCAGGCGGTGGCGACGCAGATCTCGAAGCCGGGAGCGAGTCGGGTGCAGCGGTATGGCGCCGAGTCCGTGGCGTGCCGCTGCCCTCCTACACCTCAGCGGTAGGCACCGCGACGTCCACGCGGGCCTACCGAGCGATTGGCTCGACACCCGATGGGGCACTGACTTCCCCCGCCACATAGCACGTCACACTCTTCGCGACGAATAGATCCTCGATCACCCGACCAGCGTGACCTGGCGGGCCGGCGTCATCAAGGTTTGGTCGGAGCCCTCTGGCAGCATCTGGTCGAACCGTCCACCGACGTCGATTACTGCAGGCAGAGCAGTGCTGCCGAAAGGAGGCCGCGACCGGTCACAAAGAGCGCGCAGCGGCTGTAGCGCTGTGGCTGAGGCGGCCCACGAAAGTCGCAAGCTCCAGCCGGTCAGTCGCTGCCCCCAGCCGTCGCCAAGGCGGCCACCCGCTCGAGTGACTCGCGGCCAGGGAGCCGCAGATGGCGGCGCAACTTACTGCCGTGACGTACGTCGGAGCGGCGGGCGCCATCATGGGAGTGGCTTCCTCATACCGCGCCCGCCGCTCCCGTCACTCGGCATCAGGTTTGATGGTGTGTGTCCGTGGTTGGCGGGTGACGCGGGGCTGATGGTCGGGTCTGATTGGTGCGAGCCGGACCCAGACGGCTTTGTGGCCGTCGTGGAGGTCAGTGACGCCCCAGCTCTGGGC
>NZ_RBAK01000023.1 GCF_003626595.1 Micromonospora endolithica
CACCCCACCCGGCGGAACGCACCCACCCCATCCCTGATCGATCAAGAGGTTCACGTCAGCTCCGGCGCGATTCCTGACGCAAACCTCTTGATCAACGGCCTGGTCGGGGCGGGTGGGTGGGTGGGTGGGGTGGGGGGTGGGTGGGCGGGGTGGGTGGGGCTCGGGGGGTGGCCGCGTACGCTGGGTGGCTGGTGAAACCGCCGGCCGCGCCGTGCGCCGGGCGTCCGTCGAAGGGGAGACGATGACCAAGCAGCCGGGCGGCTCCGCCGCTGCGGAGTCGGAGCGGTCGGCGGCGACCGACGGCGGCGACGCGGGGACCGACCGGCCCGCGACCGGCGACGCGGGGAACGACGAGGCCGGGACCGACCGGCCCGCGACCGGCGACGCGGGGAACGACCAGGCCGTGACCGGCGACGAGGCGTCGGCGGACCGGCCGGCGGCCGGTGGCCCACCGCTCGCGCCCGGTACGCCGGTGCTCGCGCTGCTGGCGCTCGGCTGGCTGGCCGCGATGCTCTGGTCGACCCGCGAGGCGATCAACTCCGCCGCCGCCGGCATCACCGCCGTGAGTCTCTCCGCCTTCGCGCTGCCCGGTGTGATCTCGGCCGCACTGGTCGCCGGCGGGGCGTTCGCGCTCTTCGGGGTCGACCTGCTCGCCCGGCGGGGAAGCGAGCGGCTCACCCTGCGCTTCGTCGCCGCGATCGGCACCGGGTTGCTGGTCGGGCTCGCCGCCGCCTTCGCGATCAACCTGACCTACGCCGACAACGCCACCACCAATGTGATCGCCGGCACCACCGCCGCTGCCGCGATCATCGGCGGGGCGGTGGCCGGTGCGCGTACCGCTCCGGTCGTCGGCGCCGTGCTGACCGCCGCGCTGGGGACCCTGGTGTTCGTGGTGGCGTTCAGCCGGGCCCGGGACCCGCTGTTCGACCTCTTCGGCGCCGGCGACACCCAGGAGTCGCTGCTGACCGCGGCGAAGTGGGTGTCCCGCACCGAGTCGCTGCTCGCCGGGCTGCTCGCCGGGCTGCTCGCGTTCGGCTACCTCGCCTGGGCCCGCCGCCGGGCCGTCCGCGTCGACGCCGGTACGCCCGCGCCGCGCTGGCCCGCGTACCTGCTCGCCGGCGCCGGGCCCGGCCTGCTCCTGCTGGTGGCCGAGGTGATCCTCCGGGTCGGCGGACGGGACCTGCTCGACCTGGCCAGCACGCTGAGCGAGGCCGACGCGGTCGCGCAGACGGCGCTGGGCACGTCCCGCATCGACAACGGGATCTGGGTGCTGTTCGTCGGCGCGCTGACCGCGATGATCGCCTTCGGCCGGACGCTCGGCCCCGCACCCACCGACGACGAGCCGGCCGAGAAGGTCTGACCGACCGCGCTCAGGAGCCGGGGCGCAGCAGCAGGTCCAGCTCGGTCACGTCGTACCACTCCAGCTCGTGGTCCTCGGCGCTGTCGACGGTGAACTGGGCGTCCGGGTCCCCGGCCAGCGCCTCGGTGACCACGTCGGCGGCGGCCGCCACGTCCTCGGCCGCGTCGGTGCCGTCCACGTGGACCGCGGCCACCGCCGCCAACGGCACCGCCCCGACCACCTCGACCAGGCTGGAACCCAACTCACCGTCGCCCCGGCCGACCGCCGAGGCGGGCAGGTCCACCGACACGACGACCCGCCGGCGGGGAGCGGCCCGATCGGCCCGCAGCAGTTGCAGCGCGTCCTGGGCGGCCCGGGTGAAGGCGACGTACTCCAACTCCTCCTCGTCGCCCTCCGCGTACCACTCACGCAGGTGGGGCGTGACCGCGTGCGCCGACGCCGCGGGCATCCCCTGGTCGCGGAGCAGCGTCAGCATCGGGACGGTCGCCGGTACGTACACCCGGACAAGCTCGTCGGTCACCGGTGGTCTCCCCTGCTCAGTCCCGCCCCGGCGGCCGCCGGTCCCGGGCGCCGATCATGCCGTACGCCGTGACCGTCATACACCCCGCACCTGCGCCACGGAAGTTCCGTGCCGGTGTGTCCGCCCGGCTCCTCGACCTGGGGCGTGCCGGGGACCTGTCCGGTGTCGCCCGGTGGTGGCAAACTCAAGCAAACGATGTCAACCCCGGGAGTTTTCGTGGAACCGAGGTTCCTGCTGCTCTCCGACGTGGCCGCCGAGCTGAACGTGTCGGACTCGCAGGTCTACCACATGGTGCGCAGCGGGGAACTGCCCGCGATCAAGATCGGCGGGCGTGGCCAGTGGCGGGTGGAGCGCGCCCGGCTGGAGGAGTACATCGAACGCAAGTATGCCGAGACCGCCGAGTGGGTGCGGGGCAACCCGCTGAGCGAGCGGGACCCGGAGTGACCGGTCACCCGTCGGAGGCCCATTGACCATCACCGCTTGAATAGCCGAGAATCGAGCTTATCCGAAAGCAAACGTAGGCAAACGCAAGATCATGGAGAGCTCCCGGATGTCCGACTCGCGCCGCCCCGGGCCGACCCGCCCTCCGATCCGGCTCCGCCCCGCGCCCTCGTCCGAGCCGCCGCTGACCGACGACGACGCTTTCCGCTGGCCGACGCCGGGACAGCTCGCCCTCGACCTGTTCGAGGAGGCGCGCAGAGGTGCCGGCCGGCCTCCGGACCGCCGTCAGCGACTCGCCCCGACCCCCGCCGGGCCGGGACGCCACGCCCTCCGCCCCCTTCCGGCCGGCGCCCTGGTCTCCGCGACGCCCGAGGCGACCCGGGCCGCACACCGCTTCGTCGGCACCTGCCTGGAGGTGCTCAACGGCTACCGCCCACCCGGGCAGCTCCGCCCCATGCTCGACCCGACGAGAGCCGCCGACCTGCTCCCGGAGCTGTCCCGGGCCAACGCCCGGTCCGGTCCAACCCGCCGTCGCTCCACCCGCCCGGGAATACACCTGCGCCGGCTACGGGTGTGCGAGCCACGACCGGCGGCCGTCGAGGCCGCCGCGATACTCACCTCCGCCGGTCGCACCTGGGCGATGGCACTGCGCCTGGAACACCGGCGCGGCACCTGGCTCTGCACCGCCCTCCAGGTCCTCTGACACCCCACCGAGGAACCCCGCGGCGGCCACGGCCCGAAGATCGACTCGGGCTCGCTGCCATCGGGGTGTCGCACGGAGAAACACCGATGTCAGTGAAGTCGAGTCGATCAAGACACCGATGCCCTCGGGCGGCGGGACGACGCGACGAGCCGCGGCCCTCCGGGGAGGGCCGCGGCTCGTGTCGTACGCCTGCGGTGTGGCCGGACCTGAAGGGCCGACCGAGGGGTCAGTTGCCGCCGTTGGGCGAGCCGTGGCAGCGCTTGTACTTGCGGCCGGAGCCGCACGGGCACGGGGCGTTGCGGGACGGCCCGTTGCCGGCGTCCGCCTGACCGGGCGACGGGCGACGGGCCGCGTTCCCCGAGACCACCGGGCCACGCACCCCGGCCGCGGGGCGCTGCGGCGCGTTGGGAGCCGTACGGCCCGGGGACGCCGGCGCCGCCGGGGTGGCCTGTCCCAGGCCGAGCGCCGGGGCGGACTCCGCGGGCCGCTCGACGGCCACCGCGCCGGCTCCGGCCTCGCCGTCGATGGTCGGCGCGGAGTATTGCAGGCCCTGCTGCTGCGGCGCCCGGTTGAGCCCCTTGGCCCGGATCTCGACCGGCTTGTCGAGCAGCTGGACCTCCTCGGCCTCCGGCTCGGGCTCCTCGACCTTGACGTCCAGGTTGTAGAGGAACCCGACGGTCTCCTCCTTGATGCCGTCCATCATGGTGGCGAACATGTCGAAGCCCTCGCGCTGGTATTCCACCACCGGGTCACGCTGCGCGTAGGCCCGCAGGCTGATGCCCTCCTGGAGGTAGTCCATCTCGTAGAGGTGCTCACGCCACTTGCGGTCGATGACCTGGAGCAGGACCATCCGCTCCAGCTGCCGGGTGCCCTCCGTGCCGAGCTGCTCCTCGCGCCGGTCGTACGCGGCGTGCGCGTCCTCCTTGAGGCGGGACAGCAGGAAGTCGGCGTCGATGCTGGAGCGGGAGCCGCCGGCCTCCTCCTCCAACTCCTCGATGGTCATGCCGACCGGGTAGAGCTGCTTGAGGCTGGACCAGAGCTGCTCCAGGTCCCAGTCCTCGGCGTAGCCCTCCGAGGTGGCGCCCTGCACGTAGGCGCCGACGGTGTCGTCGATCATGTTGCGGACCTGGTCGGACAGGTCCTCGCCGTTGAGCACCCGCAGCCGCTCGGCGTAGACCACCTGGCGCTGCTTGTTCATGACCTCGTCGTACTTGAGGACGTTCTTCCGGATCTCGGCGTTCTGGCCCTCGATCTGGGCCTGCGCGCTCTTGATCTGCTTGGTGACCATCTTCGACTCGATGGGCACGTCCTCCGGGATGTTGAAGCGCTCCATCACCGCCTCGACCGCGCCGGAGCGGAACCGCTTCATCAGCTCGTCCTGGAGGGAGAGGTAGAACCGGGACTCGCCCGGGTCACCCTGCCGGCCGGACCGACCGCGCAGCTGGTTGTCGATGCGACGCGACTCGTGCCGCTCGGTGCCCAGCACGTAGAGGCCACCGGCGGCGGCCACCTCCTCCGCCTCGACGTCGCAGGCCTGCTTCCACTGGGGCAGGACCTCCTCCATCGCCTTGGCGTACTCCTCCTCGTTCTCGATCGGGTCGAGGCCGCGCTGGCGCAGCTCGCTCGCCGCGAGGAACTCGGGGTTGCCGCCGAGCAGGATGTCGGTGCCGCGGCCGGCCATGTTGGTGGCGACGGTGACCGCGCCCTTGCGGCCGGCCTGCGCCACGATCTCGGCCTCCCGCGCGTGGAACTTGGCGTTGAGCACCGAGTGCGGGATGCCGCGGCGACGCAGCAGCTGGGAGAGGATCTCGGAGTTCTCCACCGAGACGGTGCCGACCAGAACCGGCTGGCCCGCCTGGTGCCGCTCGGCGATGTCCTCGACGACCGCGTTGAACTTGGCCTTCTCGGTCTTGTAGATCACGTCCGGGCGGTCCATCCGGACCATCGGGCGGTGCGTCGGGATGGTCACCACGCCGACCTTGTAGACCTTGTTGAACTCGCCGGCCTCGGTCTGGGCGGTACCGGTCATGCCGGACAGCTTCTCGTAGAGGCGGAAGTAGTTCTGGAGGGTGATCGTGGCCAGGGTCTGGTTCTCCTGCTTGATCTCCACCCCCTCCTTGGCCTCGATCGCCTGGTGCATGCCCTCGTTGTAGCGGCGTCCGTGCAGGATGCGGCCGGTGAACTCGTCGACGATCAGGACCTCGCCGTCGCTGACGATGTAGTCCTTGTCGCGCTTGTAGAGCTCCTTGGCCTTGATCGCGTTGTTGAGGTAGCCGACCAGCGGCGTGTTCACCGACTCGTAGAGGTTGTCGATGCCGAGCCGGTCCTCGACCTTGGCCACGCCGCGCTCGGTGACCGCGATGGTGCGCTTGGAGTAGTCGACCTCGTAGTCGCCCTCGCCGTCCTTGCCGGACTGGAGGCGGGCGACCACCCCGGCGAACTCGCCGTACCAGCGGGCGGAGTGCTCGGCCGGGCCGGAGATGATCAGCGGGGTGCGGGCCTCGTCGATGAGGATCGAGTCGACCTCGTCGACCACGGCGAAGTTGTGACCGCGCTGGACCAGCTCGTCCTTCGACCAGGCCATGTTGTCGCGCAGGTAGTCGAAGCCGAACTCGTTGTTGGTGCCGTAGGTGATGTCGCACTCGTACGCGGCCCGGTGCTCGGTGGACGGCCGGTTGGGCAGCACCACGCCGACGGTCAGGCCGAGGAACTCGTGCACCCGGCCCATCCAGGCCGCGTCACGCTGGGCCAGGTAGTCGTTGACCGTGATCACGTGCACGCCCTTGCCGGACAGCGCGTTGAGGTAGACCGGCATGACCGAGGTCAGCGTCTTGCCCTCACCGGTCTTCATCTCCGCGATGTTGCCGAAGTGCAGCGCCGCGCCACCCATCACCTGGACGTCGTACGGGCGCTGGCCGAGCACCCGGGCGGCCGCCTCGCGGCACACCGCGAACGCCTCCGGCAGCAGGTCGTCGAGGGTCTCCCCGTCGGCGAGCCGCTCCTTGAACTGCTCGGTCATGCCGGCCAACTCGTCATCGGTGAGGTTGACGTAGTCGTCCTCGATCGAGTTGACGGCAGCCGCGATGGCCTTGAGCCGGCGCACCATGCGGCCCTCGCCGGCGCGAAGGACCTTTTCCAGAATCGACACGGATCAACGCTCCCCTAGACAGTCTCGAACCATCGTAGGCGCTCCATCGGCGCGATGGTCACTGGTGGCGGGGGTCCGGCTTAACCAACCCGACATAAAACTCGTTCCGCACGCTGGCGGGCGCAAATCCGGTTACGCCGTCGGCGAACGTTCCGGCACCATGCTCGGATGGAGCCTGTGGAGATCGTCGAGGACGGCCTGCTACTGCGTCGTTGGCGGGCGACCGACGCCGACGCGGTGCACCGGGCCGGCCAGGATCCGGACATCCAGCGCTGGACCAACGTACCGCGCCCGTACCTGCCGGAACACGCCAGGGGCTTCGTCGCCGCCTCCTCCGACCAGCTCCGGGCGGAGGGCGGCGCCGCGCCGTTCGCGGTCTGTGACGCGGCCACCGGCGACGTGCTCGGCTCCTGCGGCCTGGTCACGCTCGACCGGGCCGGCCGTACCGGCGAGATCGGCTACTGGACGGCGCCGTGGGCGCGGGGGCGCGGCGTGGCCGTCCGGGCGACCCGGGCGGTCACCCGCTGGGCGTTCGACGCGCTGGGCCTCCGCCAGGTGATCTGGCGGGCCGAGACCGGTAACCACGCCGCCCGGCTGGTCGCGCTGCGCGCCGGCTTCCGGGTGGAGGGCCGCCTCCGGCTCGGCGACGAGGGCCGGGACGGCTGGATCGGCTCACTGCGCCCCGGTGAGGTCCCCGCGCCGGGCGAGACCGGCCCGGCCGGGCCGGGCACGCTGGACGCCCGCCGCGCCGCGGTCTTCGGCCGCCCGCAGCCCACCCTCTTCGCCACCGTGCAGGCCGGGGAGCTGCGGCTGCGGCCCCTGGAGGAACGGGACCTGGACGACGTGGTGGACGCCTGCCGGGACCCGGAGACCACCCGCTGGACCACCGTGCCGGACCCGTACCAGCGCGCGGACGCCGAGTGGTACCTGGGCTACGGGCGGAGCACCTGGGCCGGCGGCACCAACGCCTGTTTCGCCATCGCGGATCCGGGCGACCGGTTCGCCGGCACGGTGGACCTGCGGCTCTCCCCCACCGACCCGCTCCTGGCCGACGTCGGCTACTTCACCGCCGCGCGGGCACGCGGGCGGGGCTTCATGCCGGCCGCGCTGACCGCGCTGGGCACCTGGGGCTTCGCCACGCTGGGGCTGGCCCGGATCGAGTGGCGCGCCCACGTGGGCAACACCGCCAGCAGGCGGGCCGCCGAGAAGGCCGGCTTCACCGTGGAGGGCACCGTCCGGGGCGGCGTGCCGCACCGGGGCGAGCGGGTCGACGCGTGGATCGGTGGGCTGCTCGCGGAGGACGTCGCATGAGCATGGAGATCATCGAGACGCACGGTGTGCGACTGCGGCCGTACCTGATCACCGACGCCGCGGACGCCGCCGCCGGCTGCGACGATCCGCTGACGTCCCGCTTCCTCCCGGGGCTGCCCTCGCCGTACACCGAGGCGGACGCCCGGTGGTGGATCACCGAGGGCGCGCCGGCCGTCTGGGCCGGCGGCGGCGCCGCGTACGCGATCGCCGACCCGGACACCGACCGGCTGCTCGGCGGTGCGGGGTTGAGCCAGGTCGTGCCGTTCCGGTCGCAGGCCGAGGTCGGCTACTGGGTCGCGCCGTGGGCGCGCGGGCGGGGCGTGGCGACGGCCGCGACCCGGGCGCTCGCCGGGCACGCGTTCGCCACCGGCACCGCCCGGCTGGAGCTGCTCACCCACCCGGAGAACACCGCCAGCCAGCGGGTGGCGCTCGCCGCCGGCTTCCGTCACGAGGGCGTACGGCGGGCGGCGGGCCCGACCCGCACGGGCGAACGGGCCGACCTGATCGCCTGGGTACGGCTGGCCGACGACCCGCCCGGACCGGCCCGGCGGGTGCTGCCCGACCTGCCCGACGGCCGGCTCACCGACGGCGTGGTGACCCTGCGTCCGCTGCGGGGCGACGACGCGGGGACGATGTTCCGGCTGCACACCCGGCCGGAGGTGGTGGCGAACCAGCCGCCCCCGGTGCCGCCGACCAGGGAGGCGATCACGCGGCGGTGCGCGCTGTCCGGCAGCGCGTGGCTGACCGGGAGCATCGCCCGCCTGCTGATCCTGGACACGGCGACCGGCGAGCCGGCCGGAAGCTGTGGACTGTCCGTGACCGAGCCGGCCGCCTTCGGCGAGGGCATGGTCGGTTATGCCCTGTTGCCCGACTGGCGTGGTCGCGGGTACGCGACCCGCGCGCTCCGGCTGCTCGCCGGCTGGGCGTTCGGTCCGGTGGGGATGGCCCGGCTGGTCGCCGGCACCCTGCCCGGCAACGTCGCGTCGCACCGGGTGCTGGAGAACGTCGGCTTCCGCCGGGAGGGGCTGCTGACCGGTCGGCTGCCCGGCCTCGACGGGACCCGGACCGACGACCTGGCCTTCGGGCTCGTCCCCGGTGAGCTGCGCTGACGCGGCAGCACGCGGGAGCACGCGGGAGCGGCCGTGGTGGCGGCGGTGGCCGCCACCACGGCCGGCCGGGTCAGACCGCGAGCGAGATGATGCCGTAGTCGTAGGCGTGGCGGCGGTAGACGACGCTCGGCCGCCCCGACTCCTTGTCCTGGAACAGGTAGAAGTCGTGGCCCACCAGTTCCATCTGGAACAGCGCCTCGTCGATCGTCATCGGTTCGGCGGGGTGCACCTTCTCCCGCGCGATGTGCCACGGCTGATCGTCGTACTCCTCCTCCTCGACCCGGTCCGCGACGGCGGTGGCCGCACGGGCGGACGAGCCGTTGACGGAGGTGACGACGGGGGGAAGGTCGTCGACCGGCAGGCCGGCGGTGGCGGCGGCGACGGAGAGGGGGGCGTGCCGGCCCCGGTGCACGCGGCGGCGGTCGGCGGCCCGGCGGAACCGGGTGTCCAACTTCGCGATGGCAGCGTCGAGCGCGCTGTAGAAGTCGTTCGTGCACGCCTCGGCCCGGATCACCGGACCACGGGACACACAGGTGATCTCCACCCGCTGGCAGTGGTCCGCCTGGCGCGGATTCCGTTCGTGGAACAGTTCGACGTCGACTCGGATGAGCTTGTGATCGTAACGTTCGATCTTGGCGAGCTTCTCCGCCACGTGCACTCGGTAATGGTCCGGCACTTCGACGTTACGGCCCTTGACCACGATGTCCATCTGACCTCCTCGTTCGGGTGGTCGTTCGATCCGGCTTCCCGGTCGCGCGCCCGGCAGGAGGGGCCTGGTCGGCGTCGACCGGTGAGATAACGGCTACGCCTCCTTTCACCGCCGGGGTGGGGGAACGGACCCTCGACCCCGACGAGAAAACGCTAACCCCTGTTCGCCCGGCCGTCACCCCAGGTTGCCGGAACGGCCCAGGAATTTTCACAGGTCATACACCAAGGGGTGAAACGGAAACACGAACGGTTACGAAGGACGACGTTTCCGGGTCGCGGCCAGCACGGCGGCGACCGTCGGTGAGCGGTCGGTGGCCCGCAGTGCGCCGGCCACCGCCGCCAGCGTCGCCCCGGTGGTCACGATGTCGTCCAGGAGCACCACCGCCGCCGACCCGGCCGGCGGTGCGGCACGACGGGGGCGCACCCGGAACGCCGCCTGCGCCGCGGCCGCCCGGCCGGCGCTGTCCAGCGTCACCGAGTCCGCCCGGGGGCGGGCCACCAACGGCCGGTGCACCCGCACCGCCCAACCCGCCGTCCGCAGCCGCCGGGCGCAGTGCCCCGCCAACCGGCCCAGATGGTCGCCGTAACGGGCCCGGGCGGCCGCCGCGGTGTCCGGCACCGGCACCAGCAGCACCGGCCGCGCCGGGTCGACCGCCGCCGCCACGACCTCGGCGAGCAGGGCGCCGAGCGGCCGGGCCAACCCGTGCCGGCCGTGGTCCTTGTACGCGAGCAGCACCTCGCGCAGCGGGCCGGCGTACGGGCCGAGGGCCACGCAGGGCGGCAGGCCGGGCGGAGCCGGATCCGGGCGCACCGGACCCGGCCGCAGGTCGTGGAGGATGGCGACGCACCTCGGGCAGACCCCGTGCCGCAGTCCCGGCCGGCGTTCCCGGCAACCGGCGCACTCCACCGGCAGCACCAGGTCGGTGAGGTCCGCCCAGATCCCGCCGAGGTCCCGCACCGGCTCAGTACACGAAGAAGGGGGCGGTCGGGTTGCCCGGACGCGCGCCGTCCACGTCCTGCACCAGGTCCTGCGGGATCCGGTCGAACGGGCTGGTGCGGTAGGCCACCTCGTTCGCCTCGACCATCGCCAGGCCGAAGGAGCTGAACGGGTTGGCCGGGTAGGAGGTCAGGTGGGTCGCCGGAGCGCCGAGATCCTGTTCCAGTGGAAGCTCCAGCGCCCCGTCCACGCTCATCTCGTACAGGCCAGGACGGCCGGCGGCGGAACCGGCCACGATGAGGTGGTTCTCGCCGTACCAGTCGACGGCGGTGAGCTGGGCCAGCGACACCGGCAGCCGCCGGGCCGGCCCCACCGCGAGCACGCCGCCGTCGAGGTTGACCGCGACGACGTACGGCACGCCGGCGACGACGACGGCCAGCCGGTGACCGTCGAGCGAGGCGGCGACGGCGGTCACCGGACCGGTGAGGCCGAGGGTGACCGGGGCGGGCTGGGCGCCGCCGTCGAAGCGGAGGAGCCTGCCGTCCGCGACGACCAGCCCGACCGGCTCCCGCTGGTCGGCCGAGCGGAGCCAGACCGGCCGGCTCATCGCGGCCCAGCCCCGACCCGTGCTGCGCTTGAGGATGGACACCTGTCCCTGACCGAGGCCGACGGCGAGCTGTCGACGCCCGTTCGGATCTTCGACCACCAGGGCGGCGTGGGTGGCGGTGCCGGCGCGACTCACCGCGGCGGACACGATGTCGCTGTTGGCGCCGGCCCCGACCGGAACATCGCCGGGCGTCTCGTCCGGGTAGGCCAGGGCGTGGATCGCCCCGTCGTAGACGCAGAACCGCCGCGGCGGGTCGTCGACCCGGTAGATCCGGTGCGTCTGCCGTCGTTGCTCCAGGTCGTTGATCACCAGGTCCTGCTGGTTGCGGACCTTCAGGTCCAGCCCGCCGTAGACCCCCCTCAGCGACCACGCCAGCTGGGTGCCGAACTGCTCCACCCGGGTGCGGTCGACGCCGGGCATCTCGATGTTGACCTCCCAGCGGTTGCCCGTCCGGGTGGCGTTGTTGATCAGGTCGGTGCGGTCCGGCAGTGGGCTGGCCGCCCGGCCGAGCCACTCCGAGGGGCCCGCGACGAGCCACTTGACCACCTCGCTGACCTGCCGGTCCTCCGGCACCGCCAGGGGCAGGTAGCGCTGGTCGGGGACCAGCCGCTGACGGTCCGAACTCCAGAAGTAGACCGTCCGGGATTCGTAGTAGGTGGCCAGCGCGTCGACGCTGAGCAGGGGCACGTTGGGCGGGTTCACCACGTACCAGTCGATCTCTTCGCCGGCCTCCAGTGTCGGCCGCAACCGGAACCGGTACGACGTCTCGGAGGCCTCCGGCGGGGCGAGCACCCCGTCCGCCCGCAGCCGACCGACCTGCTGGACGCTGATCGTGACGTCGATGTCGTCCAGGTTGGTGGTGATCTCCGGCTGCTTGGTCAACCGGACCACGGTCAGGACGACCTCACTGCCCTGCTTCTCCTGCAACAGGGAATGGCTGCCCCGGTCGATGTACTGGCGCACCCGGTCGTACGCCCGGTCGGGCTCGCCGGCCGGCGCGGCGAGGAAGTTCCGGACGAACTGCTCGGGGCTGTCGGCGGCGGTGCGGGACGGCGGCTCGACGCGGCCGGCGCTGGTCGCACCGCCGGTCGCCACCGGACCGGTCCCCTCGACCCGGACCTCGGTGCGTTCCGGGATGCCGCAGCCGGCGACGCCGCCGAGGAGGCTGACCGCTCCGAGCAGCCCGGCCAGCAGCCGTCGCGTCACGACGTCACCTGCGCCCGGTCGCCCTGAGGTGCCGGTGCCGGACCGATGGCCAGCGCCCCGCCGGCACCCGGGCCGATGGCGAGCGGCCCGCCGGACCGGGGTCCACCGAACGGCAGCGCGGCGTCTGCGGGTACCAGCCGCAGGGGCGAGGTGGTCAGCCGATCGCCGGCGCGTGCCGGCAGGGTGAGCCGGAACTGGGCGCCCTGCCCGGGCGCGCCCCACGCCTCCAGCCAACCGCCGTGCAGCCGGGCGTCCTCCAGGCTGATCGACAGGCCGAGCCCGGTGCCGCCGGTCTGCCGGGCCCGCGACGGGTCAGCGCGCCAGAACCGGTTGAAGACCAGCTTCTCCTCGCCCGGCTTCAACCCGACGCCGTGGTCCCGTACGGTGATCGCCACCGCCGTGTCGTCCAGCCCGAGGGTGATCAGCACCGGCTTGGCCTCCCCGTGCTCGACCGCGTTGCCGACCAGGTTGCGCAGCACCCGCTCGACCCGGCGCGGGTCGACCTCGGCGATCACCGGCGCGCTCGGCACGTCCAGCTCGATGGCCACCCCGACCCGCTCGGCGAGGCCGGCGAGGCGGTCCACCACCCGGTTCACCACCGGCACCAGGTCGGTCGGCTCGGCGTCGAGCATGGCGAAACCGGCGTCGAACCGGCTGATCTCCAGCAGGTCGGTCAGCAGTTCCTCGAACCGGTCCAGCTCGGCCTGGAGCAGCTCCGCGCTGCGGGCCACCGCCGGGTCGAACTCGTCCCGCTCGGCGAAGATCAGATCGGCCGCCATCCGGACCGTGGTCAGCGGCGTCCGCAGCTCGTGCGAGACGTCCGAGGTGAAGCGCCGTTGCAGGCGGGACATCTCCTCCAGCCGGAGGATCTGCCGTTGCAGGTTGGTCGCCATCTGGTTGAAGGACGCGGCGAGCAGGGCCAGGTCGTCCTCCCCGTTGACCACCATCCGCTGGTCCAGCAGCCCGGCGGAGAGCCGCTGGGCGGTCCGGGCCGCCACCCGCACCGGCGTGACCACCAGCCGGGTGACCAGTGCGGCGAGCAGGCCCAGGAGCAGCACCAGAGCCACCCCGGTGGCGACCACGGTGGCCCGGGCGGTGGCGGCGGCCTCGTCCTGCCGGGTCAGCGGCACCAGGTAGTAGAGCTCCACCTGACCGAAGCGGGTGGGCACCGGCGAGCCGTAGACCAGGTATTTCGTCCGGGTACCGTCGACCGTGCCGGTGCGGATCTGGCTGGCCTTCTTGCCGGTGGCCACCGCGTCGCGCAGCTCGCGGCTGATCAACGGCTGGATCGGGACGGCCGGCGAGGTCTGCGGCTTGATCACTCCGGGGTAGCGGTCGGCGGTCAGCGCCACCACCACGCCGGTCGCCTGCTGCGGGTCGCCGCCGGCCAGATAGTTGACCGTCCCGTCGATGGTGTCCTGGAGCTGCGCCTCCTGGGGCAGGTTGTAGAGCCCGAACTGCTTGGCCGCGTACGCCGCGCCGCTGTCCAGCCGGGTCTCCACGTCCGTCTCGACGTTCTCCAGCAGGATGCTGGTGATCTTGTCAGCGATCAGATAGGCGAAACCGCCCACCAGCAGGCTGGAGGCCACCAGGGTGATGGTCACCACCCGCACCTGGAGCGAGCGCCGCCAGGTGAGGTGCAGCCCGGCAGCCAGGCCCAGGAACCGGCCGATCAGGGCGCGCCAGAGCGCCCGCGCGGCGGGTCGCCAGCCGGCGGCGGTCTCGGGGAGCGGGTTCGGGGCGCTGGTCACGGTGCAGACCAGGCTATCCGGTACCCGCCTTGTAGCCCACGCCCCGCACGGTCAGGATGATTTCCGGCCGCTCCGGATCCGGTTCGATCTTGGCGCGGAGCCGCTGCACGTGCACGTTCACCAG
The DNA here is from genome assembly GCF_003626595.1 of Micromonospora endolithica. Lineage (GTDB taxonomy): Bacteria > Actinomycetota > Actinomycetes > Mycobacteriales > Micromonosporaceae > Micromonospora > Micromonospora endolithica. The sequence goes on from NZ_RBAK01000023.1 coordinate 13,926, forward strand.
CCGCGTGTCGGCCGCGTGCCGGTAGCCCCAGACCTGCTCCAGCAGCACCTCACGGGTGAAGACCTGACGCGGCTTGCGGGCGAGCGCGACCAGCAGGTCGAACTCCAGCGGCGTCAGCTTCACCTCCTCGCCGTTGCGGCTGACGGTGTGCGCCGGCACGTCGATGGTGATCTGGTTGTCGGGCGGGCCGATGGTCAGCATCTCCGGGGCGACGTCCTCGCCCCGGCGCAGCCGCGCCCGCATCCGGGCCACCAGTTCCTTGGGCTTGAACGGCTTGACCACGTAGTCGTCGGCACCGGACTCCAGGCCGAGGACCACGTCGACGGTGTCGCTCTTCGCGGTCAGCATGACGATGGGCACGCCGGACTCGGTCCGGATCGACCGCGCCACGTCGATGCCGCTCATGCCGGGCAGCATGAGGTCGAGCAGCACGATGTCCGGCCGGTTCTCGCGGAACGCGGCCAGGGCCCGTTCCCCGTCGGCGACGAACGAGGGCAGGAAGCCCTCGCTGCGCAGGACGATGCCGAGCATCTCGGCGAGCGCGGGGTCGTCGTCGACCACCAGTACCCGGGCTCTCATGGGGTTAATTGTCCATCCCCGTTCCGTTGGCGTGGGATCGGCGTCACCCGGCACGGTACTGCCGTCGGCCGCCGTCGCACAGCAGGGCGGCGTAGGACGCCGTCCGGCCGGCGTGCGGTCCACCCGATCGGGACCGCGCGTGTAACCATGATCCCTGCCTGCGGAGCCGCGCGCCACCGCCGCCCGGCACCCGTCCGTCCACCGCCCGAGGAGTACGCGTGCCCGACGCCGGCTCGACCGCCGTGCTCCCGCGGCGCCCCCTCACCGTCGGCGAGGTGCTCGACTCGGCCGTCCTGCTGCTGCGTGACCACGTCGCGGTACTGCTCCCGCTCGGCCTGGTGCTGGCCGTCGGCGAGCAGGTGCTGCTGCACCCGCTGCGCGCGGCGGCCGACACGCGGCCCCCGACGTGGATCCTCGGCTTCCACGACTTCGGCCCGTTCTGGCTGCTGCTGGCCGTCGGCGCCGCCGCCGAGGCGGTGATCATCCTGCTGCTCGGCAATCCCGCCGCCCGCGCCGCCGCGGCCGCCCTGGCCGGCCGCCGGGCCGGCGCCCGCGAGCTGCTGCGTCCGTCCGGTGCCCGCTGGGCGGCCACCGCGCTGACCGCGGGACCGGTCGCCCTGGTGATGGTCGCCGCGGCGCTGCTCGGGCCGTTCTGGCTGATCGGCTTCGCCCTGCTCGGCGGCGTCGCGTCGGCCCTGGTGGTGGACCGGGTCACCGGCTACCGGGCGCTGCCCCGCTCGGCCACCCTGGCGCTGCGCGGCGGCGGCCGGGCCGGCGGGCTCCGGCTCCTCGGCTATCTGGTCTGGTGGATCGTCCGGGTCGGCCTCGGCACCGGCGCGTACCTCGGGCTCGAATCGGTGGGTCTGCTCGACGATGACTGGGCCGTCCGGCTGTCGCTGGCGCTCTGGGCGGCCGTGAACGCCGTCGCGTACCCGGCACTGGCCTGCCTGGACGCGGTTCTGCACCTGGAGACGCGGATGCGCGGCGAGGGGCTGGACATCCGGCTGTCCCGGGCCCGTCCGGGCATCCCGGAGCACGCGGTGCTGGGGGTCGACCGGTGAGCTTCAGCCGGTGGTGGACCGAGACGACGGCCAGCCTGGGCGACCGGCTGCCGCTTCCGCTGGCGACGCTGCTGCTGGTGCTCGGGGCGGTGCTCGTCGCCGCCGGCTGGTACACGTTCCCGGCCTGGGTGCCGCGCCGGCTGCCCCGACTGCGGCTGCCCCGACTGCGGCGGCCCCGACTGCGACGGCCGCGCCGATCCCGACGGCCCGCCCGGACCGGCGACGCCGCGGTCGTACCGTCGCCCCGGGAGCCCGAGGCGGAGCCCGCGATGACCGCGGACGTCTCCCTCGCGGACCGGCTCGCCGGGCAGGGTCGCTACGCCGAGGCGGTCCGGGAACGGCTCCGGGCGATGGTGCGCGAGCTGGTCGCCCGCCGGGTGGTGACCCACGAACCGGGCATGACGGTGGTCGAACTGGTCGCCGCCGCCGCCCGGAGCCGCCCGCCGGTGGAGCCGCCCCTGGGCGCCGCCGGCGCGATCTTCTCCGAGCTGTGGTACGCCCACCGCACGGCCACCGCCGAGCACGACCGGCGGATGCGGGAGCACGCCGAGGACCTGCGCCGGCTGCTGGACGGGGAGGGACCGTGACCGCCACCGCATCCGCTCCCGGTACCGCAGCCCGTCCCCGGCGGCGCCGCCACCGGATCCTGCTGCCGCTCGGCCTGGCCGCGCTGCTCCTCGTCACCACCCTGGTCACCCACGCCGTCGACCAACCCGATCCCGACGGCGGGTTCCTCTCCCCGGTGTCGGACGGCCCGGACGGGGGCAGCCGGCTGGCCGAGGCGCTGCGCGCACGCGGCGTCACCGTGCAACGGGAGACGGACACCCAGCGGGCGGTCGCGGCCACCCGGAGCGGGCCGGTGACGCTGTTCGTGCCGGCCCCGGACCTGCTGCACCCCCGCACGGTGCCGGCGTTGCGCGCCCTGCCCGACCGGACCCGGCTGGTGCTGGTCGACCCGCCCCGGCGGGTGCTGCTCTCCGCCGGGCTGTCCGTCGCCCCGGCCGAGCGTCGCTGGGCCGCCCGGGCCGTCCGGCCCGAGGCCCGCGGCCTGCCCTGCCCCCTGCCCGAGCTGGCCGGGGTCGGACAGGTCGCCGTCGGCCTCCAGCGGTGGGCCCTGACAGCCGAGCGGTGGGGGGACGCCGACTTCTGCTTCGCCGACCACCTGGTACGCCTGGGCAGCACCCGGGACACCGTGCTGGCGGGCGGCAGCGACCCGTTCCGGAACGCCCGGATCGACGAGTGGGACAACCGCGCGTTCGCCACGGCTCTGCTCGGCGGTACCGGCCGGGTGGTGTGGCTGGACCTGGACGGGCCGGCACCGGCACCGACATACCCGGCCCGCCCGCCGAGGGGCGACGGCCCGGCGGACCGGCCCGCCCCACCCGGAGACGACCAGCCCGGCGACGGCCCACCGGGCGACGGCTACGGGGACGGCTACGGGGACGGGAATGGCCCGGGCGGCCGGCCCGGCGACGGGCAACCCGGGGACGGCTCCGGCGACGGAGACGGCTCCGGGCGGGACGACGGCTCCGCCGACGGTGGCGACCCACCGAATCCGCTGTGGAACGCGTTCCCCGGCTGGTTCTGGGCGCTGCTGCTCCAGCTCCTCCTGGCCGCGCTGCTCGCCGCCGTCTGGCGGGCCCGCCGCCTCGGCCCGCCCTCGGTCGAACCGCTGCCGGTCAGCGTCCCGGCGGCGGAGACGGTGCTCGGCCGGGCCCACCTCTACCAGCGGGCCGGCGCCCGGGACACCGCCGCCCGTACGCTGCGCGCCGCCACCCTGACCCGGCTGCTCCCCCGGCTCAACCTGCCGGCGGACGCGCACCGGAACGAGGTCGTCGTGGCGGTCGCCGCCCGTACCGGCGACGGCCCGCAGCGGACCGACGACCTGCTGTACGGTCCCCCGCCCGAATCCGACCAGAGGCTGCTGGAGCTGGCCCGCTCCCTGGACCGGACCGCCCGTACGGTGGCCCCGCACCCCGGCGGGCCGTTCCCGCCGTCCGACGCCGCGCACCCGCACCGACCGTGAAGGAGACCCCGGTGACTCGACCCGCCGGAACCGCCGAGCCGACGGCTCTCGCCCCGGACGACCCCCGCGCCGCCCTCGAGCGCCTGCGCGCGGAGGTGGCCAAGGCGGTCGTCGGGCAGGACGGCGTCGTCACCGGCCTGCTGATCGCCCTGCTCTGCCGGGGGCACGTGCTGCTGGAGGGCGTGCCGGGCGTGGCGAAGACGCTACTGATCCGCACCGTGGCCACCGCGCTGGACCTGGGCTCCAAGCGGATCCAGTTCACCCCGGACCTGATGCCCGGCGACGTCACCGGTTCGCTGATCTTCGACCCGCACACCGCCGCGTTCACCTTCCGCGAGGGCCCGGTCTTCACCAACCTGCTGCTCGCCGACGAGATCAACCGCACCCCGCCGAAGACCCAGTCGGCGCTGCTGGAGGTGATGGAGGAACGGCAGGTCTCGGTGGAGGGCGAGCGGCGACCGCTGCCCGAGGTGTTCATCGTGGCCGCCACCCAGAACCCGATCGAGTACGAGGGCACCTACCCGCTGCCCGAGGCGCAGCTCGACCGGTTCCTGCTCAAGCTGACCGTGCCGATGCCGACCCGGGAGGAGGAGCTGGGCGTACTCCGGGCGCACCACGCCGGCTTCGACCCCCGGGACCTGGCCGCGGCCGGCGTACGGCCGGTGGCGGACGCCGCGGACCTGGCCGCGGCGCGGGACGCGGTCGGCCGCGTCTACCTGGCCGAGCCGCTCCTCGGTTACATCGTGGACCTGTGCCGGGCGACCCGGGAAACCCCCGCCCTGGAGCTGGGCGCGTCACCCCGGGGCGCCACGGCGCTGCTCGGCACGGCCAAGGCGTGGGCCTGGCTGGCGGGCCGCGACCACGTGCTGCCGGACGACGTCAAGGCGGTGGCCCGGCCGACGCTGCGGCACCGCCTGCGCCTGCGCCCGGAGATGGAACTGGAGGGCGTCACCGTCGACGCGGTGCTGGACACGGTGCTGGCCACCGTGCCGACCCCGCGATGACCTGGCGGGCGGCGGCGCTGCTGCTGGCCGGCGGGGTCACCCTGCCGCTCTGGCCGTCGCCGTTCGCCGGCCTGCTGGTGATGGCCGGCGCGGTGCTGTTGCTCGCCGCGCTCGACCGGGCGCTGGCCGTGCCGCCGGGCGCGCTCACCGCCGTCCGCGAGGGGGACCGCGCGGTCCGGCTCGGCGACTCGGCCACCGTCGCGCTGCTGCTGCACAACCCCACCGGCCGTACGCTGCGCGCCCGGGTCCGGGACGCCTGGGTGCCCTCGGCCGGCGCCCGACCCGACGTGCCGCCGTCCCGCCTGGTCCGGATCGAGCCGGGCGGAACGGTGTCGCTGACCACCCGCCTGACGCCGCTGCGTCGGGGCGACCGCCCGGCGACCACGCTGACGGTTCGCTCCGTCGGCCCGCTGGGGCTGGCGTTCCGGCAGCGCTCCGGCCGGCCGGCGACACCGCCGTGGACGCTGCGGGTGCTGCCCCGGTTCGACTCCCGCCGGCACCTGCCGGAGAAGCTGTCCCGGTTGCGCGTCATCGACGGCACCCAGGTGACCCGTGGACGCGGCCAGGGCACCGAGTTCGACGCGTTGCGCGAGTACGTGGTCGGCGACGACGTACGTTCGATCGACTGGCGGGCCAGCGCCCGCCGCGCCGACGTGCTGGTGCGGACGTGGCGGCCGGAGCGGGACCGGCGGCTGGTGTGCGTGCTGGACACCGGCCGCACCTCCGCGGTACGCGTCGGCGACGAGCCCCGGCTGGACACCGCGATCGACGCCGCGCTCCTGCTGACCGCCCTCGCCGCCCGCGCCGGGGACCGGGTCGACCTGCTCGCCGCCGACACCGCCGTCCGGGCCTCGGTCACCTCACGACAACTCCAGCTCGGCGCGTCTGCCGCCGCGCCACGACCTGGAGCCGGCGCCGGGCGGCCTGGGCTGCTCGCCCGGCTCGCGCACGCCCTCGCCCCGCTGCAACCGTCGCTGGTGGAGACCGACTTCGACCTGATCGCCGCCGAGTTGCTGCGCCGCCGGCAGCACCGCAGCCTGGTGGTGCTGTTCACCGCGCTGGAGGCGGGCGCGCTGGGCGAGGGACTGCTCCCGGTGCTGCCCCGGCTCGCCGCCCGGCACACGGTGGTGGTCGCGGCCAGCCACGACCCGGTGCTCGCCGCCCTCACCACGGCCACTCCGGAACACCCGCGGGACGCGTACGCGGCGGCGGCGGCGTGGCGGGCGCTGGCCGAACGGGACCGGGTGCGGGCGGCGCTGGCCCGGCACGGCGTGACGGTCGTCGACGCCCCCGCCGGTCACCTCGCCCCCGCCGTCGCCGACACCTACCTCCGGCTCAAGTCCCAGGGCCGCCTCTGACCGGCGGAACGTGGGTGGCACGGCGGCCCAGGACCACCACGTACGCCCCGAAGGCGAGCCACACGGCGGCACCGACGGCCACCCGGAGCGGGACCGGGACGGGCGCCGGGGTGACGAACGCCTCGATGCCGGCGGCGACGGCGAACAGCCCGACCAGGCCCACCGCGACCAGGACGCCCTCGCGTCCCGCCCGGGCCACCGCCTGGCCCCGGCTCAGGTCCGGAGGCGGCGCGATCCACGCCCAGCCGGTCCGCAGGCCGACCCCGGCGGCCACGAAGACCCCGGTCAGCTCCAACAGGCCGTGCGGGGTGATCAGGCCGAAGAACACGTCGGCCCGGCCGTAGGCCACCATCACCCCGCCCACCACGCCGATGTTGAGCGCGTTCTGCCACAGCAGGTAGAGCACCGGCACGATCAGGACCCCGGCGGCCAGGCACTGGGCGGCCAGCCAGGCGTTGTGCGTCCAGAGGTGGAAGGCGAACGTCGGCGCCGCGAACTCGGTGTAGTAGCCGGCGAAGCCGGACTCCACCAGTTCCGCCGCCGCCTGCTCGCCGATCAGCGCGGACGCGGTGTCCGGGTTGCCGGCCACATAGCCGATGAGGAAGAAGCTGAGCAGGGTGAACGCGGTCGCCACGCCGCACCACCACGGCCAGGCCCGGTAGACGGCCCCGGGGAACCCGGCGGTGACGAACCGCCCGAGGGCCGACCAGGACGGGCGCGGACGACCGGTGAGCCGGGCCCGGGCCCGCAGCACCATCTGGGAGAGCTGGCCGAGCAGGGCCGGGTCAGGGTGCCGGCTGCGCAACACCGAGAGCTGGGTGGTGGCCCGCTGGTAGAGGGCGACCAGCTCGTCGACCTCGTCGGCGTCGAGCCGGGAGCGGCCGGTCAGCTCCTCCAGCCGTCGCCACTCCCCGCCGTGCTCCGCGACGTACGCGTCGAGATCCACCGCCACCCCCGTCCGGAGGATCATAGTGTTCACTGTCCGGGTGAGCACACCACCGCGTCCGCCCGCCCGTCCCGCCGCGTGGGGCGACGCCGGGCTGGTCAGCGGGGAGGCCGTCGAACTCGACGTGCGGTCCGCCCGGATCGGGTCCCGGGTCCTCGCGCTGCTCGTCGACGTCCCGGTGCAGGTGCTGATCGCCGTCGCACTGGCCACGCTGGTCGGCGGGGTGTTCGCGGTGCTGCCCGCCGGCGCCGTCGACGGCGCGCTGGCCGGCGGGTTGGGCACCGTGGGCCTGGTGGCGGTGCTGGTCGGCTACCCGGTGCTCTGCGAGCGGTTCAACGACGGCCGGACGGTGGGCAAGATGGCCGTCGGGCTGCGGGTGGTCAGCGCGGACGGCGCGCCGGTCGGCGTACGGCAGTCGTTGACCCGGGCCCTGGTCGGGGTCGCGGTGGAGTGGCCGGGACTGGTGCTGCCGTTGCTGAGTTGGGCCGCCGGGGTGACCGTCATGCTCAGCGACCGGCGGGGCCGGCGCCTCGGTGACCTGGTGGCGGGCACCCTCGTGGTGCACACCCGGACCGCGACGCCGTGGCGACCGATCCCCACCGCCGTGCCGGCGCTGGCCCGTTGGGCGTACACCGCCGATCTGACCCGGCTGGACGACGGCCTGGCGCTGGCCGCGCGGCAGTACCTGGCCCGGGTTCACCATTTCGCGGAACCCGCGCGGAGCCGGCTGGCGTACGGCCTCTGGGCCGAGGTCGCGGCGGTGGTCGCGCCGCCGCCCCCGGCCGGCATGTCCGAGACGGTCTACCTGGCCGCGGTCCTCGGTGAACGCCATCGCCGGGACCGGCACCGGCTGGGCCGCGGACGCGCGGTCGCCGCCGCCCTCTGGCCGGAGCTGACCCCCGGCCCGACCGCTCCCGCCGGTCCGGCCACGACCGTCGCGGCGTCCGCCGACCGGCCGACAGCACCCGCCGGGACAACCCCGACCGCCGGAACGAAACTGGCCGCGCCACCGGCGGCGCGCGGTGCGGCACCGGACCTCCCGCCGTTGCGTCCCGGGCGGCCCGGATGAGGGGATTCGGGCCCTGGCTGGCCGTGCTCGCCGTGGTGCTGCTGCTCAGCGCGCTGCGCCTGCGCACGCTGGCCACGGCGGTCTCGCTGGCCTGGCTCGCCTGGTGCGTCTGGACCTGGATCCGGCCCCGCCGCCGCCGCGACCCGAACTGACCGCCGCGCCCGGGAGCGACCGGTTCCGGAGACGTGTCGGGCCGCCGCTGTCACCAGCGACGGCCCGACACGTGTCGTACGGATCAGTAGCGGTAGTGCTCCGGCTTGAACGGACCCTGCACGTCGACGCCGAGGTAGGCGGCCTGCTCCTTGGTCAGTTCGGTCAGCTTGGCACCGAGGGCGCCCAGGTGCAGCCGGGCGACCTTCTCGTCCAGGTGCTTGGGCAGCACGTAGACGCCGGTCGGGTACTCGTCGGTCTTGGTGTAAAGCTCGATCTGCGCGATCGTCTGGTTGGCGAAGCTGTTGGACATCACGAAGCTGGGGTGGCCGGTGGCGTTGCCCAGGTTCAGCAGACGGCCCTCGGAGAGCACGATGATGGCGTGGCCGTCGTCGAACTTCCACAGGTCGACCTGCGGCTTGATGTTCTCCCGGGTCACGTCCGACCGCTTGGCCAGGCCGGCCATGTCGATCTCGTTGTCGAAGTGGCCGATGTTGCCCACGATGGCCTGGTGCTTCATCTTGGCCATGTGCTCGTTGGTGATGACGTCGAAGCAGCCGGTCGCGGTGATGAAGATGTCGGCCGTGGAGACCACGTCGTCCAGGGTGGCGACCTGGTAGCCGTCCATCGCCGCCTGGAGCGCGCAGATCGGGTCGACCTCGGTCACCACCACCCGGGCACCCTGGCCGCGCAGTGACTCCGCGCAGCCCTTGCCCACGTCGCCGTAGCCGAGCACGACGGCCATCTTGCCGCCGATCAGCACGTCGGTGGCCCGGTTGATGCCGTCGATCAGCGAGTGCCGGCAGCCGTACTTGTTGTCGAACTTGCTCTTCGTCACCGAGTCGTTGACATTGATGGCCGGGAAGAGCAGGGTGCCGGCACGGTGCATCTCGTAGAGCCGGTGCACGCCGGTGGTGGTCTCCTCGGTCACCCCCTTGATGGTCGAGGCGATCCGGGTCCAGCGCTGGCCGTCCTCGGCCAGGGAGCGCTGCAGGACGCCCAGGATGACCGCGTACTCCTCGGAGTCGGCGGACTCGACCGGGGGCACCACGCCGGCCTTCTCGAACTCGACGCCCTTGTGCACGAGCAGGGTGGCGTCACCGCCGTCGTCGAGGATCATGTTCGGGCCCTGCCCGTCGGGCCAGTCGAGCACCCGCTCGGTGCACCACCAGTATTCCGCGAGGCTCTCGCCCTTCCAGGCGTAGACCGGCACACCGGACGGGGCGTCGGGGGTGCCGTCCGGGCCGACCACGACCGCCGCGGCGGCGTGGTCCTGGGTGGAGAAGATGTTGCAGGACGCCCACCGCACCTGCGCGCCCAGCGCGACCAGGGTCTCGATCAGCACGGCGGTCTGGATGGTCATGTGCAGTGAACCGGTGATCCGCGCACCGGCGAGGGGCTGGGCTTCGGCGAACTCACGTCGGATCGCCATCAGTCCGGGCATCTCGTGCTCGGCGAGCCGGATCTCCTTGCGGCCGAACTCGGCGAGCGACAGATCCGCCACCTTGTAGTCGCCCTCGGCGAGGGTGCTCGGCCGGGTGCCGCCGCCGGCGGACGCCGGGAGGGTGCTGGTCATGGAAGCTCCTGTCGGACGATGTGCTGCGCGACCATTCACCATACGCTCGCGCGCCGACGGACGGATGTCCGGTGCGCGGACAGCGCACGGGGCGGTCGGTGCCGGACGGAATCCCCGTCCACCAGCCGCCGCCCCGTGCATCCCCCCGGTTTGGTTCCCCGCGCGTTCTCGGACCATCGTCGCGATAACGCTGCGCACTCACAGACTCACACTGCGTCAACCCCGCGTCAAGCCGTTTCGGGAAAGTCCGACTTGCCACAGACGTCCCGGTCCGGCGAGTCCCGGTGCCGGGGGCCGTCGACTAGCCGCAGGTGGCTACGTACGCCTCACCGGCGCCGGTGACGCGCAGCGTTCCGCCGGCGGCGGCACCGACCGCGGCGTGCCCGGGAACCAGTGCCACCGCGCCGGCACCGTCGTCGACGGTGACGGCACCGGTGCAGCAGAGCACCACCCGGGGGCCGGGCAGCGACAGCGCCACCTCGGGCCGGTCGGCGTCGACGGTCACCCGGTGCAGCGCGAAGTCGTCCACCGGCACCGGCCAGCAGACCACCCCCGGCGCCACCGGACGGGACCGCACCACCGGGTCGTGGAGCACCTCGAAACGCAGCACCCGCAGCAGCTCGTCCACGTCGACCCGTTTGGGTGTCAGCCCACCGCGCAGCACGTTGTCACTGGCCGCCATGATCTCCACACCGGTGCCCCGCAGGTAGGCGTGCAGGTTGCCGGCGGGCATCCAGATCGCCTCTCCCCGGGCCAGCCGCACCCGGTTGAGCAGCAACGCCACCAGCACACCCGGATCGGCGGGGTAGCCGGCGGCCAGCTCCCGCGCCAGCTCCGCGTCCGGCCCGGCGACCGGCGCCGACGCGACGGCCCGCACCAGCCCGGCGCGCTCCGCGGCGGGCCAGCTCAGCAGCAGGCGTACGGCGTCACGCAGGCCCGCCGGCCCGGCACGCAACGCGGCCAGCACCGGTTCCAACGCCGGTACGCCGAACGCGGCGAGCACCTCCGCCGACCGCCGCGGGTCACGGAAGCCGCAGAGCGCCTCCATCGACTCCAGCGCCACCAGCAGTTCCGGCTTGTGGTGCGGGTCGACGTAGTTGCGTTCGGCGTGCGGCCGGTCGGAGTCGGCGGCGTGCCCGGCGCGGGCCTGCTCCGCGTCCGGATGGGCCTGAAGGCTCAACGGCGCGTCGGCCGCGAGCACCTTGAGCAGGAACGGCAGCCGGATGCCGAACCGGCCGACGAGCTGCTCGCCGAGCCAGTGTCCCGGCTCGGCGAGCAGCAGGTCGGTCAGCGTCACCCGGCCGCCGTCACGGTCGACGGTGGCCGGGGCGCCCGGGTGGGCGCCCAGCCACAGTTCGGCCTCCGGCTCGTCACTGGGCACCGGGCGGCCCTGCAACTCGGCGATGGCCGAGCGGGACCCCCAGGCGTAGTTCCGGACCGGTCCGTACAACGGTTCCACGAATCAGCTCCCGGGCCGCCCGGCCACCTCGTCCGGGGTGGGCTGACCGGTCGCGGCGCTTCCGTTGCCACCCCGCTCGGCGGCGTCGGCGCGATAGATGTCCGGCTCCAGGTAAATCACCCGGGCAGCCGGCACGGCGGCGCGGATGCGGGCCTCGACGGCGTTGATGCCCTGCGCCAGTTCCTCGGCGCTCTCACACCTCGGCACGCCGATCTTCGCGGCCACCATCAGCTCCTCGGGGCCGAGGTAGAGCGTCTTCATGTGGATGATCCGCTCGACCTCAGGGCCGTTCGTGACGGCCTTCTCGATCTCCGCCACGTCGTGCGTCTCGGCACCCTCGCCCAGCAGCAGGCTCTTGGTCTCGATGGCGAGGACGATCGCGATGACGACCAGCAGGACACCGATCATCGCGGTGCCGGCGGCGTCCCACCGGCCGTTGCCGGTGATCAGCGTCATGGTGACCCCGAAGAGCGCGAAGACCAGACCGAGCAGCGCCCCGATGTCCTCCAGCAGCACCACCGGCAGCTCGGGCGCCTTGGCCCGGCGCACGAACCTCACCCACGACTGGTTGCCCCGGACGAGGTTCGACTCCTTCACCGCCGTGCGCAACGAGAACGACTCCATGACGATGGCCACCACCAGCACGGTGACCGGCACCCACTGCCACTCGGTGATGCCCTCCTTGTGCGACCACTTGTGGTACGCCTCGTAGAGCGCGAACAGGCCACCGACGGTGAACAGCACGATGGATACGATGAACGCGTAGATGTACCGCTCCCGGCCGTAGCCGAAGGGGTGCTGCGGCGTCGCCGCCCGCTTGGCCCGCTTGCCACCGAGCAGTAGCAGGCCCTGGTTGCCGGAGTCGGCCACCGAGTGGATCGACTCGGCCAGCATCGACGAAGAGCCCGTCAGCAGGTACGCGATGAACTTCGTGATGGCGATGCCGACGTTGGCCAGCAGGGCGGCGATGATCGCCTTGGTCCCGCCGTTAGCGCTCACTGGTTTGCCAGCTCCTTCATCTCCGTGATCGCCGGGACCGCCATCGGGTCCAGGCCGTGTGCGAGCGCGAGGTAGATCGAGGCGAAGTCCGGTACGGCGATCAGGGAGGCCAGCCGCTCCAGGGCCGACCCGCCCTCGGCGGTCACCACGTCGCACCGCACCCCGCGCCGCTCGGCGAGGGTCTGCACCGCGTCCGCGCGGCGCTCCTCGACGGCGAGCGGCTCGTCGGTGTCGTCCTCCGCGTTCAGACCGCCGTCACGCAGCAGCACCAGCCGCAGCCGGGTGCCGGTGGGCCGCTCCTCGTCGGGGTCGGCGAAGATGTCCCGCTCCCCCTCGACCAGGCCACCGAATACGCCGTCGAGCAGACCGACGCGTCCCCGGCCGGCCTCGCCGAGCGCCCCGGACACCACCGGGTAGCGGGAGTTGGCCGACAGGGTGTCGCCGAAACGGCGGGCCGCGACGGTGGCCAGCGGGGACGAACCCCAGACGATCGGCACCGAGCCCGCCAGGCCGATCGCGAGCGACTTCGCCGGGTTGACGAAGGACTCGGCGGTGGGACGGCAGCGGTCGGCGTCCGCGTCGAGACGCGCCGCCGTCTCCGCCAGATCCGCCTCGTTCACCTTCACCAGGCCGAGCGTACGGGCGGCGAGCAGAACCGGCACGGTGAGCGCCCACAGGCTGGCCCGGGCCGGTGCGCGCCGGGGAACCGGGACGAACGGCGCCCTGGCCCGTTCGGCCGCCGCCTGTAACTGTGAGTCGGGGGCACCGACGGCGACCAGCCGTGCTCCCCGGCGGTGCGCGGCCTCGGCGGCGCCGAGCGCCTCGGGGCTACGGCCGGACGCGCTGACCGCGATGACCACGTCGGCGGCACCGACCCAGCCGGGAACGCCGGCGCTGCGGTGCGGGATGACCGGCACCGGGCAGCGCGGGCCGGCCACCGTGGCCAGTACGTCACCGGTGCGCCCGGCAGTGCCGATCCCGGCGATGACGACCGCACGGGGTCGCCCGTCGTCGGCCAGCACCCCCAGGTTCGCCTCGGCGGCCAGCGCGGCCGACTCACGGACCTGCGCCCCGGCCGAGGCGGTGTGCCGCAGCATCCCGCCCGGGTCGTGCTCGGCCAGCGCGTCCGGGTTGTCCAGCAGCGCCTCGTCGGGGTCGCGGCGACCGCTCACACCGGCCGTACCGTCGATCACGACCGCTCCGCCGGGCCCGGACGGGCCTCGTCCAGCAGCAGCACCGGCACGTCGTCACGGACCTCGAAGACACGACCGCACTCGGTGCAGGTCAGCGTCTGCGCCGGTGCGTCGTAGTCCAGTGGGGCGTGGTGCGTGTCCGGGCAGGCGAGGATCTCCAGCAACTGCGGGTCCAGGGCCACGGCGCGGCTCCTTCCACGTTTGCGGTATCACCGGCCGGCGGTGCCGACCGGGCGCAGGCGATCTTATCGGCGAACCCGTTCCAGCACCTCGCCGCGGAGCGAGATCATCCGCTCCCGGGTCGGCGCCTCCACGTTCAGCCGCAGCAGCGGCTCGGTGTTGGAGGCGCGGAGGTTGAACCACGCGCCATCGGAGAAGCGCAGGGTCAGCCCGTCCATCTCGTCCACCTCGGCCTCCGGGTACGCGGCGCGCACCTCGGCGACCTTCGCGGCCTGGTCGGCCACCGTCGAGTTGATTTCACCGGAGGCGACGTACCGCTCGTACTCGGCGGCCAACACGGACAGCGGCAGCGACTGCTCACCCAGCGCGGCCAGGGTGTGCATCGCGGCGAGCATGCCGGTGTCGGCGAACCAGAAGTCCCGGAAGTAGTAGTGGGCGGAGTGCTCGCCGCCGAAGATGGCGTTCGTACGGGCCATTTCGGCCTTGATGAACGAGTGCCCGACCCGGGCCACCACCGGGTTCCCGCCGCGCTCCTGGATGATCTCCGGGACCGCACGGGAGGTGATCAGCCCGTGGATGACCGTCGAGCCGGGGTGCTTGGCCAACTCGCGGGCGGCCACCAGGGCGGTGATCGCCGACGGGGACACCGGCTCGCCCCGCTCGTCCACCACGAAGCACCGGTCGGCGTCGCCGTCGAAGGCGAGCCCGATCTCCGCGCCGTGTTCGAGTACCGCACGCTGGAGGTCGACCAGGTTCTTCGGGTCCAGCGGGTTGGCCTCGTGGTTGGGGAAGGTGCCGTCCAGCTCGAAGTAGAGCGGGACGATCTCCAGTGGCAGGGCCGCCAGGGCGGCGTCACCCAGCACGGTCGGCACCGTGTAGCCGCCCATGCCGTTGCCGGCGTCGACCACCACCTTCAGCGGACGGATGCCGGAGAGGTCGACCAGCTTGCGCAGGTAGCCCGCGTAGTCGGCGCGCAGGTCACGCCGCTCGGCCGGGGCGCCGGGCTCGCCGGCCGGGCGGGCCGCGCCCGAGTCCAGCAGCGCCTGTGCCCGTTCGCGGATCTCGGCCAGGCCACTGTCCTGCCCGATCGGGCGGGCACCGGAGCGGCACATCTTGATGCCGTTGTACTGCGCCGGGTTGTGGCTGGCGGTGAACATCGCGCCGGGCAGGTCGAGCGACCCGGAGGCGTAGTAGAGCATGTCGGTCGAGGCCAGGCCCAGCTCGATGACCGTACGGCCCTCGGCGCGCACCCCGGCGGCGAAGGCGGCGGCCAGCGCGGGACCGGTGGCGCGCATGTCGTGCGCGATCAGCACCGCCTCGCCGGGCTCACCGGAGTCGTTCAGCACCTGGGTGAACGCGACCCCGAGTGCCTCGGCCACCCGCTCGTCCCACTGGTCCGGCACCGTCCCACGGACGTCGTAAGCCTTCACGATCTGGGACAGATCAGACACCGGTTTCGCTCCTTGCGCCGCAGGTCGTCAACGACCTGAGCGTATCGGAGCGGGACCGGCCCTCCCGGCTCAGCCGGGAGGCCGGGGCATGAAGACGGTGTGATCGCTCTCGCCGGTCGACTCCGGCGGCGCTGCGGGCCGCCCCGGGCCGGGCGGTGCCGCCCCCGGATCGGGCCGCGCGGACCCGTCCACCGGCGGCGCCGAGACCGGTGAGCCGTACTGACCGGGCACCGGCGGCCGGCCGGACGCCGGGGGCGCCGACACGGGTGAGCCGTACTGGCCGGACGCCGGGGGCGCGGACACCGGGGAGCCGTACTGGCCGGGCACCGGGGGTGGACCGGACGCCGGGGGCACCGGCACCCCGTACCGGCCCGGTGCCGGGGGCCGACCGGAGGCCGGCGGCGCCGACACCGGGGAGCCGTACTGGCCGGGCACCGGAGGCACGGCCGGTGGGGTGCCGTACGTGCGCGGCGGGGGCGTGCCGGCGCCGGGACGGGGCATCGCCTGGGTGGGCTCGGCCGGGGCGTCCGCACGCGCACCGTAGACCCCGCCCGCCGGGCGTGCGCCCCCGTACACGGCGGGTCGGGCGGGTGGCTGCGGCCCGCCGTACACCCCGCCGGGCTGGACCGGTCCGCCGGCCGGGCCCGGCGCGGACCCCCAGCCGTCGACGCCGGGGTCGCCGGCCGCCCCGGCGCTCCCCTTGCGGTCCTCCCGGAAGCGGCGTACGAGCAGCACGATGAGCACGATCCCGACGGCGACCATGGCGAGGCCGAAGAACAGGATCGGCGAGCCGCCGGACGACTCCTGGGCGACGTTCCGGGTGGCTCCGCCCGCCGGCTCGGCCAGGGCGGCCACCGGCGTCTCCTGGTCGGCGGTCGCCGGTCCGGCGGTCACCGCACTCGGCGTGGGCGACGGCTTCTTCGACGGTGTCGGGGAGGCCGACGGTCGGGTGCCCCGGACGCGCGAGGCGTCGCTGCCCCGGCCCAGCGTCTGCCCGGCGGCGCTGGTGGCCTCGCCCCCGACGGCCAGCCGGCCGTCGGGGGCGGTGGCCGCGAAGGCGAGCCGGTAACGGATGGTGACGCCCTTGCCCTTGCACAGGCGCGGGTTCGACGGCGAGGTGGCCGCCGTGGCGGCACCGCCACCGCCACCGGACACCGGCACCGGGAACCAGCGACCACCGTAGTTGACCTGCACGTCGACCTGATCGGCACGGAGGCCGTCCAGCCGCAGAGACAGGGCGGTACGCAGCAGCACGCACCCGTCGGTGCGCTTGCGGACCTCCACCGAGACACCCTGCGGGGAGCCACCGGCGGTGAAGCTGCCGGCCGCGCGTACCCGGACGGAGTCGTCGGCGGCGAGCGCCGGGGACGCGCCGAAGGCGACCGAGCCACCCAGCAACGCGCAGACCGCCGCGAATCGCGCCGCGTGCCGCCGTACCATGATCACCTCACCGTTCTCCCCCGTCGGGGGTCCGCCGGTCAGGCTACTACCACCGCGCGTAGTGCCCTGGTCATCGAACGCTCCGGATGTGCCGGGGATTACCCCGACCGCACCCCCGCCACCCCTCTCGCCGGCCTCCGTAGCCAGCTCCCCCACGCGGGGGCGCACCGGCCGCGGGTCCGCCGGCCTCAGCTCCGCGACGTGCCGGCGGCGAGCGCGTCGCGGCAGAGCCGATCGGCGGTACGGGTGGTCTCCGGCAACCGGAACCGCGGCGTCAACGCCAACACCTGGGCGGTCGCGTTCGCCAGGCTCACCCGGTGACCGACGCTGACGAAGACCGGCTTGACCCCGTCGCGGGTGCGCAGCACCCGACCCACGACCTCACCACCGTCCGACAGCGGCGACCACGCGCCGCGCTCCCGCCCCGGCGATGCCCAATCACCCACCAGCGGCGTCTTACCCACCCCGATCGCCGGCAGCCCGGTCACCACGCCCAGGTGACACGCCAGCCCGAACCGCCGCGGGTGGGCCAGACCGTGACCGTCGCACACCAGCAACTCCGGCAGCGTCCGCAACCCGCCCAGCGCGTCGAGCAGGGCGGGCAGTTCCCGGAAGGCGAACAGGCCCGGCACGTACCCGAACGCCGGCCGGCCCACCACGACCGCCGAATCGACCACCGCGAGGGTCCGGGTGTCGAGCACGGTCACGGCCGCGGCCAGCCGGTCACCCTCCTCGGCGTACGCGACGTCGAGGCCGGCCACCGTCGCCGGCGCGTCCGGTCCCGGACCAACCAGGTCCACCAGCGGTCGTAGCTGCTCCTGCACGGCCAACGCCTCGGCGACGGTACGCACCGACGCGCTCACCCACTCCGGCCGTCGTCCGCCACCCGCCCGGCCGCACCGGTCCTGCCCGTCCGGCTCCACCACCCGGCGATGGTACGACTCGGCGCGCGTTTCGAGCGGTCGCGCGTTTAGAGTGGCGATCGCCCAGCCCCGGTCGACACCCGCAGGGGAGGCCGTGTCCGTTCACCCGCCGCGCCCCGCCCTACCGGTCGAGCGTCTCGACGGCATCCCGACCGACGGTGAGATACGCACCCTGCACGAGACGTACGCACCCAGTCAGGACGCCTTCGATCTCGTCCACACTCACTGTCAGATCGTCTGGAGAATCGCCGAACAGCTTCTCCACGAACGGGATCACGACCTCGACACCGACCTCGTCCGGGCCGGCTGCCTCCTGCACGACATCGGCGTCTACCTCCTGTACGGCCCGTCTGGTGTGCTCGACCACGGCAACTATGTCCAGCACGGCGTGCTCGGCCACCAGTTGCTGATCGAGCAGGGTGTGCCCGAGCGGATCCGACGGTTCTGCTCCCACCACACGGGGATGGGATTGAGCCGCGAGGACGTGCTGCGGCAGGGCCTGCCGATACCGGTCGACGACTACCTCGCCGAAACCGACGAGGAGCGTCTCGTCATGTACGCCGACAAGTTCCACAGCAAGACGAACCCACCGGTGTTCCTGACGGCTACCACGTACCGGGGTCGGGTAAGGCGCTTCGGGGAGGACAAGGTGACCAGGTTCGACGCGCTGGTGGAGAAGTTCGGCGAGCCACGCCTCGACCCGCTGGCCGCCGAATACGGTCAGCGGGTGTCCTGAGGACCAGGCCACGCCAGAGTTCGACCGTCGCGGTCCCGCCATCGACCTCACGACGTCGCTCTCCGAAGAGTTCGTCCCAGCCGTCCGTCAATCGTCCTGAGCCGCTCAATCCCAGGGCACGCCGCAGTTCGTTCAGGACCGGCCCCACTTCGCCGGTCAACCTGATCGGGAGTCCGCCCGCTCCCAGTCAGTTACCGTGCCCGTCGGAAGTGCTGGCCCGCTTCGAACCAACCAGACGCGAATGCGTTATGTCAGCGAGAAATAATTATGTCAGAGAGACATGTTGCGTCGGCGAATCGTGCCGCCCGAGTATCCGGTGAGTCGGCGCCGGCCGGGCGGTGCGGGACCCAGCCAGGTGGGGTTGCCAGAACGAGCCCGTACCGATGCAGTTCGTCGTACGCGCGTCTGGGAATCAGGCGCGCAATGTTCGTCTCATGGTCCCCTATGTCCCGCTCCACGCTGCTCAGGCCCGTCTCCGGGGACGTCTCGGCCGAGGGACGGATCCGCGGCGGTGTCACCGGCGGCCAGCAGCGCTTCCTCGAACATGACGAATGTCTTCCGTCTCAGCCCGACGACGAGCGCCTGCTCCATCGAGGTCAATCCCCGGCGCTGCCCCTCCGCCACGTCCAGGATGGCCCCGATCGTCTCGTAGAGTGCGAAGACCGATCCTTCGCCTTGGACGTGCTCTGCGCGGTCATGCTCCACCCACTGGACGAAATCCTCACGGCTTAGCGAACTAACCTCGCCGCCCACGGCGAGCAGGATCTCGTCGATGAGATCATCGGCCGACTCCCAACCTCCGGTTGTGCGGCACAGGCGCCAAGCCCTGATTTCGCCACCTGCGGCGGAAACCAGCTTGACAGGATTTTTGTAGTAGCTGAAGAACTTCGGCAGCGTCAGAGCCCGATCGTCGCTCACCTTATCGTTCCTCATGCGTCGAAGCGGCCAGCGCTCGCCGGAACTGATTTCGTTGTTGTACGAGAATGCCGTAGTAGATAGCCTCCTCCATGGAGGTCATACTACGGCGCTGATCCCTCGTGAACGACTTCAGGTCCCTTCGCACCTGATAGAGCGCGTGCTCCCAGTGAGCCACTTCGTCCACGGCAGCCAAGTGGAGCCTGAGTTCGGCGATGTGACCATTGCTAGCCCGCACCATCATCAGAATGTCACAGTACCCACTCTCTTGGGGGATGACGAAACGGTCTTCAACTTCTACGACTTCCACGTTGGGATCTGCGGCGATGGAACCCAGCACGCTGTACACGTCTGGGATGCTGGTCAGGACAACTGCGGCAGCAGCTAGGTCAGTTAATTGCGAAACATCACCGCCGTACTTGTCTACCTTGTCCTCGGCGCGCTTCCTAACCTTGGGCCCAGGACGGCTTACCGCGGTCGCTACAAGACCGGACTCCTGCGCTATGCGTTGAGCAAGAGCAGTAACTTCGACTTGAGCCCGCGCAGCAGAAACATACAGCCCGTCAAGATAAGCCTTCCGGTACATTGCGTCACCCTTGCGAGTTCTGTCAAAACCCGGCTGTTTCGCACGTCGCCCGGTCGTCCCGAACCGGCGATGGACGCCCCTCTGCGTTTCGGTAAGGGGAGTGCGCGTGGCGGCCGCCTTGCCTTCAGTTGTCACGGCCCCTCCTCCCCGTTCAGCAAGGTCGTCGAGAACATCACCGAGCGCGCCGACAGCCCTGTCGTCCCCCGCTAGTCGATGCAGGGTGACCGGACGTGTGCTTAGTGACTCGGCGAGTTCGGGGGACCTTAAGAGGACACGCACAAGTTTCGGTTGCCGCAGAAGATCACGCACCAATTCCTTCCCCAGGCTGCCACCCCGGGGGGAATCGGTTTGCCACGTGCTTTCCAACATCCGTTCGACACGTGCGTCGGAGAGGAGGCGACTGGCCGCTTCGGCGGATTCGTCGTCAAGTTGCGTAGCCAGTCGACAAAGCGTCGGCTGGGTGAGCACTGTTGCCGCCTCGACCCAGTCCCTCGAGTCTGCCAGCAGCGCCTCCAAGCTGGTGTGATCGGACGTCTGGTGCCTAGCCGTCGGGGTGGGCTCCGGAGCGGCCGACGAGGGGGAACTAGAGAGCGGCTCGCTGTCGTCAGATGATCCCGATGGCGAGTCTGTTGCGCCAACGGAGCCCGGGTCGCCCAGCAGGTGTATCCGGTTCAGGTACGGGTCGCCGTACCCCTGGTGTTCGGTAGCCGGTGGGTAGTCCGGCAGGTCCGGCCGCTGGCTGAACAGCCCGCGTCGCAGACCCGCAAGTGGCATCGGCCGCGCGTCGGCGCCCACGATCAGGACGTCGGCGTCGATCGCGTTCTCCTTGTCCGGGTAGCCCCGGTGCCGGCCCAACGGCCGGTCGGAGATCTCACCGGACTGCGGGTCGAGGTAGAGCACCGTGCCGTTCTGGTTGAGGGCGACCCAGATGTGCGAACCGCCGCCCTCCCACTGGTTGATGACGAACGCGAAGCTGCCATGACCGCCGAGCTTCAACTGGTCGTGCAGGTTCCGGTAGCCGGCGTCCAGTGCCCGCCGCGGATCGGCCTGCGACGACCGGTCGTACGGGGCGCAGAGGCGCTGGAACCGTCCTCCCGTGACGTCCTCGATCCGGCCCGGACCGTCCGCCTCCCCGTCCAGCGGGCGGGTGACGTTACCGTTCTCGTACGCGTCGAAGGTCCGGGGAGCAGCCACCCGGGGACGGCCGTGAACCCAGGTGTCGAACATCGACAGCGTGCAGTCGAGACAGTTGATGCCCCGGGTCGGATCGGCGGCCGGCCCGCCGTCGTTCATCAGCCGGAACCAGCCGCCCCGGCGCGGATCGGCGGTCCGGACGACGGTCCCGTCCGCGTGGCGTGGCATCCGCCGCTCCACGTCGGTCTGGTGCAGTGCCAACGGCGGCCGGAGACCACCCCGCACCCCGTACCGACGAGACCGGTCGATCGGCGGTGGCACATCGTCACCGGTCAGCGCAGAGCGGTCGCCGGTCTCCACCGCGCCGAGCGTCAGGTCACCGACATCCGTGTTGATCGGCCGGAAGTCATCCTCCGCCACATCGACGACAGTGGGAGCTGATGCCCCAGCCAGGATGGCGTGGGCGAGGTCCTGCTTGGCGTAGCACTGCTGTTCCCGGACGCGTCCCTCATGGAGAAACCGGTGGGCGAGAGCATGGTGCCCGGCGTGCACCAACCGGCGGCTCTCCGTGATCAACCACCGGGCCTCGTCGTAGCCCCGGTCCGCGGCCCTACGCAGACTCGCCGCCTTGTCGTGGCGCCGGTTTTCCTCGTAGTTCGCCCGCTGGAGCTCGTAATGGCCCCGGTAGCGACGCCTCTCGAAAGCATCCCGGTCGGCGGCCCACTGGGCGGCGTACCACTCGGGGGTGCGCGGCCGGGGTACTCCGGGCCCGTTCCGCCCGGAGGCGGGGGTGGCCCCGAAGCCGGTACCGCCGCCGAGGTCATCCACGACGGGACTCCGATGTGACGGCGGGCCGCCGTGCGGCGTGACCGTCTCCGCCGGGTATCGCGGGTGGGAGGAACCAACAGCTTCCGTCGGTGCGATGCCGGCGGTCGTCGGCAGCGTCGGGACGGTCGTCGCGGTCGGCCCGACAGTCGGCGGCAGGGTCGTCGGGCCCGCGGTCGCGGTGATCGGGTACGAGGTGCCGCCCGCCACCGTATGACCCGTCGTTCCGCTGGTGCCGAGGGTCGTGGGTGTCCCGTCGACCAGCGCCGGGACGGATGGGACAGGCGGGCCGATCAGCGTCGTCGTAGCGGATGCGACAGAGGTCAGGGTGGGATCGGCGGCAAGGTGCGGCTGGTCCGGGAGACTCGGCTGAACGTGCGAGGACGTTATCGGAGACTCGTCGGTGGTGGTCGGCGGGCCGGCTTGGGCGGGCACGGAGTGGCCGGCCGCTTCGGATCGGGCACCGGTTTCCGCCGGAGCGTCGGCACCGTGCCGGCCGGCCTGGCCGAGTTGGGAGGTGCCGGAACCGTCGACCTGGGGCGTGGGCTGTGGGCCCGCAGCGGATGATCCGTCGAACGGCCCGGGCGCTTGGGATGGGGCATCGGGCGACCGAGTCGCGGCGGTCAGTTCTGGGCTCGGCAGTGCGGTCGACGGGGCGGTAGCGGCCACCGGGCCAGGGCCAGCATCCACCAGGTCGGTGCGCGGTGCCGCGGCTCCGACCGACGGCGAGAAGTCCGGAACTGGAGCGCTGTGCAGGGTGGCCGGTGTGGTGGGGAAGCCGGCCAGGGCGCTCATCCGGCCGTCCAGCTTGGCCTGCAACGCGGCATCGGCCTGCGTCGTGGCGGAGCCCCGCACTCCCGACGCGGCGGCTCGCGCGGCGTCCTCCAACGACGTCGGTCCCTGACCGGTCGCCAGGCTCGCGGCCTGCTCGGCGAGGACCTCGCCGGTCATCTCCCGACCGACGTGCTCTCCGATCCGGGCGCCTCGGCCCGTCGCGTGCCGGCCGAGACCGGCCAGCGGGGCGACCGCACCTCCGGCCAGGCCGCCGACCGCCGAGGTGCTGATCTCGGTGAGGTCGAGGCCGTGCCGCCGGCCGGTGGAGTTCTGGTACGCCTGGGTGGCGAGATTGACCCCCGCCTCCTCGCTCGCCTCGTAGAGGCCACCGAGGGCCGCCCGACGGGCCAGCCCGCGCGCGCCTCCCTTGGCAGCTTCCTTGGCGGCCCGCTCGCCGGCCTCCTTGAGTCCCTGCTTGAGCGCCTTCCGCGCCAGTTGGGCCATGAGTCGCTTGAAGATCTGCTGCACGATGGCCCGGGTGGCGGCGATGGCGGCTGCGGCGGCGGGCGAGGCGGCACCGGCGGTGAGCACTGTCGCGACGGCCAGTCCGAGCAGCTCCACGACCAGGATCCCCAGCTCGATCCAGACCTCGAGCTTGGCACCCTCGATGTCGCAGCCGCACTCCTCGACCAGCCGCCCGAGATCGGTGCTGATGCCGGAGAGCAGGGGCAGCGGCGCCTCGTCGCCCTCGGCGACCCGCCGCCATGCCTCGTCGAAGGCGGCCGCGACCGTACCGACACCGCCGTAGCCGCTCCTGACCTCGGTGGCGGCGGCGACGGCGTCGGCGTGCGGTCCGGCGAGCGCGGCGGCCACCCCGTACCAACGGTCGGCCAGTTCCCAGACGGCCCGCTCGTTGCCCTCCGGCCATTCCACCCCGACCACCCAGTCGAGTGCCTCGTAGATCCAACCCGGAAGGTCCCAGGGTGAGAAGTCGAGGGGGTGCGGGATCGGGCTGGGCAGCACGGTCATCGCGGGCTCCTCAGCTGGTCAGGACTCGGCACGCCGATCGGCCACCCGACCGAAGCGGCCGGCGTTGGCGACGTCGGTCTCGACGGTGGCCTCGACGGAGCGCACGACGTCTGCGCCGAGGCCGGTCAGGTGCTTTCCCACGCCCTCCCACGCGCGGAGCACGGTCTCCTCGAAGCCGCGGTACCGCTGCTCGAAGGCGGTGCCGATCTCGTCCCTACCCCAGGGCCGTTGGGCGCTGGCCGCCGCGATCTCGCCGCCCTCCTGACGGCGTACCGCACCGATCACCTCGCCCGCCGCCGAGAGGTCCGCGCCGCCACGCCGCGCGCGCTGCGGGTCCAACCACAGCTGCCCGTCCATCACTCCCCCCGGCGCAGCGCCGCGTCGGCCCGCCCGAGCAGGGCACCGAAATCACCGGTACGAAGGAAGTCCACCGGCCCCGATCCGCCCGGCAGGTAGGTAGCGACCAGTTCCTGCGTGGTCGCCGCCGCCGTGGCGCTGGCTCGGTGCACCGTCTCGGTGATGGTGCGGCTCAGGCCCTTGGCGTCCTGTTTCTGGAAGGCCGCAGGTGCCACCTCCACGCTGATCAGCTCACCCCGGGCCCCGACCACGGCGGTCACGTGGCCGTCATCCGAGCGTTCGGTCACCCGCAACTCGGCCAACCGCGCCTGCAACTCGTCCAAACCAGACCGAAGCCGCTGGTACTGCCCGTAGACGTCATCGAACCGCGCGCGCAGCGCACGGTTGGCGTCCCGGTCCACACTCTCGGCCAACGCCACCCTCCCCGGTCACCGTCGGTAGGGCGAACCATACCGGGCGCCACGATCCCGTGGGGTCCGGTAGTTTCAGGGCGTGATCGACCGCCAGCAGGCCGAGCAGCTCGCCGCCGTGTGGGCCCGCCGGGATTCACAGCGCCTGGGTCATGAGTGCCGCGCGTCGGTCGACGAGTTCGACCTGGGCTATGTCATCTCCTCCACGGTGTCCCCGGACGTCCGCACCGTGCCCGGTGATCTGCCGACGACCGTGGTCGACAAGTGGACCGGCGAGGTGAGCACCTGGCCCCGGGTCTCCCTGGAACAGGTCGAACGGATGTACCGCCGGAGCCGCCCCGCGGGGCAGCCGGCACCGCGCACCGTGGACCCGGCAAGTCAACTGCTGCGCGAGATCCGCCGGCTCCCGACGCCGACCACCGCCGCCCACCTCAACCTCGACGGCCGGCTGCACCGCGCCCAGGGGGCCAAGGGCGACATCGAGCTGCACCATCACCCGTTGGTCCGTCGCTACCTCGACGACCTCCCGCCCGGCCACCTCGTCCGGGGCGGGGACCGGCACGCCGAGCTGATCGTCGTCTCCGACGTCCTGCACGAGTACGACCACCGCCGCGCCGCCGAGGGCATCGAACCGATGAGCATGGCGGACGCCGAATCGTTACTCGGCAAAGCGCGCTTCGAGGTCTTCCACGTGCGCGAGGCCGGTGATCGATACGGCGGCAGAATCGAACGAGGCTGCGACTCCTGCGTGAACTTCCTTGTGCACTTCAACCTCCTGCCGTGGGCCGAATTGGCGTTCACGGCGGAGAGGCGAATTGGTCCTCAGCCGCCGATCCAGCCTGGTCGGTTCCCATCTGAGGTTGCTGATTCGTTGGTAGAGGGAGGCTGGGAGGACACGATGTTCAATGCGGCCCTCGCCGCCGGGGCGATCAGGGAGACGTGCGAACACGTAAGCCAGGTCAACCGCCACGAACCCTTCCCCGCTGCTGAGCAGGCACTCACTGCCTTTCCTGCCATCGTGAGCGAACGCCGAGGAGCCGGCGAGCAGGTCTGGATCAGTGGCTTCACCACCAATCCGCTCCACAGCGCCCAAACGGCTGACACCCTTGCGGACTTCGCTGAGGTCCTCGGCCACCGGCTGTTCCCGTTCGGCTCCGAATTCGGCGAGAGCATCATCGCCGTGGATGAGCGGGGGCGGATCTTCGCGTTGGACCAGGCCGGCGAGTGGTTCCTCGGCGCGGACGTCGACGCCGCCCTCATCACCCTCCTGCTGGGCCGGGCCCCGGCCCGGGTACGCGACGACGGCACCTGGTGACGTGTCCCGCCCACCCTTACCCCCCGCTTGTTAATAAGGGGCCCTTCCTCTACACCAGGCGTTAAAAGGGTGCCCTTCCTTACAACTCAAGGGCGGTGAGGACGAGGACTCTCGGATCGGTGTAGTCGTCCATCGCGCTGCGCAGGCCCTCGCGGCCGACACCGCTGCCCTTGAATCCGCCGTACGGCATCTGGTCGGCCCGGTACGACGGGACGTCGCCGACGATCACCCCGCCCACCTCCAGTGCCCGGTGCGCGGCGAAGGCGACGTCCACCCGGTGCGTGAAGACACCCGCCTGCAACCCGTACGCCGAGTCGTTGACCGCCGCGAACGCGGCCCGGTCGTTCTCCACCCGGGCGACGACCAGCACCGGCCCGAAGACCTCCTCGGCGCAGACCTTGGCGTCGGCGGGTACTCCGGTGAGGACGGTCGGCGGGTAGGTGGCGCCCTCGCGCCGGCCGCCCACCTCGATGGTGGCACCGGCGGTGACCGCCTCGTCGACCCACGACTCGACCCGCCGTGCCGCGTCCTCCGACACCATCGGCCCGACGTCGGTCGACGGGTCGGACGGGTCGCCGGTGCGCAACTCCTGGACGGCGGCGACCAGCCGGGGCAGGAACGCGTCGTAGAGCCACTCGTGCACGAAGACCCGCTGCACCGCGATGCACGACTGGCCGGCCTGGTAGTTGGAGAACAGCGCGATGCGGTGCGCGGCGAAGGTGAGGTCTTCGCCGGTGTTCCAGTCCTCGCAGATCACCGCCGCCGCGTTGCCGCCCAGTTCCAGGGTGACGTGTTTCTCCGGTACCGCGCGGCGGATGGCCGCGCCGACCGGGCCGGAGCCGGTGAACGACACCACCGGCAGGCGTGGGTCGGCGACGAGGCCGGCGGCGCGTTCGTTGGGCAGCGGCAGCACCGAGAACATGCCCTCGGGCAGGTCGGTCTCGGCGAGCAGGTCGCCGAGCAGCAGCGCGGACAGCGGGGTGGCCGGCGCCGGCTTGACGATGATCGGCGCACCGACGGCGATGGCCGGGGCGACCTTGTGCGCGACCAGGTTGAGCGGGAAGTTGAACGGCGTGATCCCCAGGACGGGACCCCTCGGTACCCGCCGGACCAGGGCGATCCGGCCGGTGGCCGCCGGGTCGGTGTCGAGGCGTTGTAGCTCGCCGGAGAAGCGGCGGGCCTCCTCGGCTGCCCAGCGGAAGGTGGAGACGGCCCGGCCGACCTCGGCCCGGGCCCACTTGACCGGTTTGCCGTTCTCGGCGGTGATCAGCGCCGCGATCTCGTCGGCCCGCTCGGCCAGGCGGCGGGAGACGTGGTCCAGGGCCGCCGCGCGGGCGTGCGCGGGCAGGGCCGCGGCCTCCGCGGCCACTCCGGCGGCTGCCGCGACGGCGGCTTCGACCTGGTCGGCCGTGGCCACGGTGGTACGACCGACAGCCCGCCCGTCGTACGGGTGGTGGACGGTCGACTCCCCCTCGCCGTGCACCGGACGGGAGGCGACGTAGAAGGCGGTGGGCTCCACAGGGAGCAGCGTAGACGACGGACTGGCCGACGGAAACAGTCGCCTCAGGCCTTGTCTGCCGCGAATTCAGTAGCGAAGATGGCAGACATAGTGCGAGAACCGCCGACGACCGCGCCCCCGGAACCCCTCGGAGTGATCCCGTCATGAGCGACCAGCAGCAGCTGCGCAACTTCGTCAACGGCGCGTACGTCGAGCCGGCCGACGGCGGCTACGCCGACCTGATCGACCCGTGCACCGGGGAGGTGTTCGCGCGGGCCCCGGTGTCCGGCGCCGCCGACGTCGACGCGGCGATGCGGGCCGCCGCGACCGCCTTCGAGAGCTGGCGGGACACCACGCCCGGGGAGCGGCAGAAGGCGCTGCTCAAGCTGGCGGACGCGGTCGAGTCCCGGGCGGCCGAGCTGGTCGACGCGGAGGTCCGCAACACCGGCAAGCCGCGCCAGCTCACCGCCGAGGAGGAGCTGCCGCCGGCGGTGGACCAGTTCCGGTTCTTCGCCGGCGCCGCGCGGCTGCTGGAGGGCCGCTCGGCGGGTGAGTACATGGCCGGGCACACCTCCTACGTGCGGCGTGAGCCGATCGGTGTCTGCGCCCAGGTCACCCCGTGGAACTACCCGCTGATGATGGCGGTCTGGAAGATCGCCCCGGCGCTGGCCGCCGGTAACACGGTGGTGCTGAAGCCGTCGGACACCACGCCGGTGTCGACCCTGCTGCTGGCCGAGATCGCGGCGGAGTTCTTCCCGCCGGGCGTCTTCAACGTGGTCTGCGGCGACCGGGACACCGGTCGTACGCTCGTCTCGCACCCGACCCCGCAGCTGGTGTCGATCACCGGCTCGACCCGCGCGGGCATGGAGGTCGCCGCCGCGGCGGCGCCGGACCTGAAGCGGACGCACCTGGAGCTGGGCGGCAAGGCCCCCGTGGTCATCTTCGACGACGCCGACATCGAGGCGGTGGCCGAGGCGATCGCGACGGGCGGCTACTTCAACGCCGGGCAGGACTGCACCGCGGCGACCCGGGTGCTGGCCGGCCCCGGGATCCACGACGACTTCGTGGCGGCCCTGGCCGAGCAGGCCCGCAACACGAAGACCGGCGCGCCGGACGACGAGGACGTGCTGTACGGGCCGCTGAACAACGCCAACCAGCTCGCCCGGGTCAGCGGTTTCGTGGACCGCCTGCCGGACCACGCGGACGTGCGGACCGGCGGATCCCGGCTCGGCGAACGCGGCTACTTCTACGCCCCCACGGTGGTCTCCGGCGTCCGCCAGGACGACGAGATCATCCGCGACGAGGTGTTCGGCCCGGTCATCACCGTGCAGCGCTTCTCCGACGAGGACGAGGCGGTGCGCTGGGCGAACGGCGTCGAGTACGGCCTGTCGGCCTCGGTGTGGACGAAGGACCACGGGCGGGCGATGCGGATGACCCGCCGGCTCGACTTCGGCTGCGTCTGGGTGAACACCCACATCCCGTTCGTCTCCGAGATGCCGCACGGCGGCTTCAAGCACTCCGGGCACGGCAAGGACCTGTCGGTCTACAGCCTGGAGGACTACACCCGGATCAAGCACGTCATGCACCACATCGAGGGCTGAACCAGATGTCTTCCTCCGAGGAACTGCACAAGCGGCGTGGTTCGGCGGTCGCGCGCGGCGTCGGGAGCGTGATCGCGTCCTACGTGGACCGCGCGTCCGGCGGCACCATCACCGACGTCGAGGGCCGGGAGTGGATCGACTTCGCCGCCGGCATCGCGGTCACCACCGTCGGCAACTCCGCGCCGCGGGTGGTCGAGGCGGTGAAGGCGCAGGTGGAACGCTTCACGCACACCTGCTTCATGGTCGCGCCGTACGAGTCGTACGTGGCGGTGTGCGAGCAGCTCAACGCGCTGACGCCGGGCACGTTCGAGAAGCGGTCGGCGCTGTTCAACTCCGGTGCCGAGGCGGTGGAGAACGCCGTGAAGATCGCCCGCCATGCGACCGGGCGACCGGCGGTGGTGGTGTTCGACCACGCGTACCACGGCCGAACCAACCTGACCATGGCGCTGACCGCGAAGAACATGCCGTACAAGCACCGGTTCGGGCCGTTCGCCGGTGAGGTCTACCGGGTGCCCATGTCGTACCCGCTACGCGACGGTGGACTGGACGGCGCGACGGCGGCGGCGCGGGCGATCGAGACGGTGGAGAAGCAGGTCGGCGCGGAGAACGTGGCGGCGCTGCTGATCGAGCCGATCCAGGGCGAGGGCGGCTTCGTCGTACCGGCGGCGGGTTTTCTCCCGGCGCTGCGCGAGTGGGCGACGGCGGCCGGGGTGGTCTTCGTCGCCGACGAGATCCAGACCGGGTTCTGCCGGACCGGGGACTGGTTCGCCTGCCAGCACGAGGGCGTCGAACCGGACCTGGTCACCCTGGCCAAGGGCATCGCCGGCGGCCTGCCGCTGGCGGCGGTGACCGGCCGGGCCGAGCTGATGGACGCGGTGCACGTCGGCGGCCTCGGCGGCACCTACGGCGGCAACCCGCTGGCCTGCGCGGCGGCCCTGGCGAGCATCGAGACCATGCACGAGCTGGACCTGACCGCCGCCGCCCGGCGGATCGAGGCGACGATGGTTCCCCGGCTCCGGGCGATCGCCGCGCGCACCGGCGTGGTCGCCGAGGTACGCGGCCGGGGCGCGATGCTCGCCGTGGAGCTGGTCGCACCGGGAACCCTGACCCCGGACCCGGCCCGCACCACGGCGGTGTCGGCCGCCTGTCACGCCGCCGGCCTGCTCACCCTGACCTGCGGGACGTACGGCAACGTACTGCGCTTCCTGCCCCCGCTGGTGATCTCCGACGCGGAGCTGTCCCGCGCCCTCGACATCCTCGACGCCGCCTTCGGCTGAGGCGGTGCAAGGAAGGGCCCCTTGTTAACGCCTCGTGTAGAGGAAGGGCCCCTTCCTAACAACCAAGCTCAGCGCAGCACCTCGACGGTGTTGCGCCGGACCAGGTTCTTGCCCGGCTCGCGGATCGCCTCCATCGCGGCGGAGTTGAGCAGCACGCAACTGCCGGACGGGCCGGTGATCGTCACGGTCACCGCCTTTCGGTTGTCCAGGTTCGTCACCCGCAGCCGGGTGCCGACCGGGAACTGCCCGCTGGTCGCGGCCGGCGCGCCGGCCCCGGCGAAGAAGGTGATCGCCCCGGCGCAGGCCGAGGAGGGCACCGGCCTGGCGGCCGGCGGCGAGGCCGAGCCCGGCCGGGTGGAGGTCGGGTCCGGCGGTGTCGGCTCCGGGGCGGGCCGTTGGCCGGCGTCGAGCACCTTCACCGTGTTGCGGCGGACCACGTTCTTCCCCGGCTCCCGCACCAGGTCCATCGCGGCGGAGTTGAGCAGCACGCAACTGCCGGACGGGCCGGTGATCGTCACGGTCACCGCCTTTCGGTTGTCCAGGTTGGTCACCCGCAGCCGGGTGCCGACCGGGAACCGGTCGCTCGTCGCCGCCGGTGCGCCACCCTCGGCGGAGAAGGTCACCGGGCCGGCGCAGGCCGAGGCCGGCGCGGGGCCGGTGTCGGCGAAGCCCAGTCCGGTTCCCACCGCCACCGCTGCCGCGGCGACCGCCACCACACCCGCCGCCAGTACGTGCTTGCGCCGCACCTTCACCTGTCACTCCCGTCGTCCGACGACCGCGTCCGTCGCGTGATACGGCGCGGGAGCGCTACGGGTTCAGCGACACCGGCAGGAAGGTTGCCGATTACCGCAGTAGGGGTCCACTGCTCACCGGCCGGAGCCGCCGCAAACCGGGCCGTCAGGGCACGTCGCGCCGGACGTACCGGACGGCACCGGCTCCGGCGACGAGCAGGGCGAAGGCCACGAAGACGGCTAGCCCGACGCCCGGCGGCAGGTCGGAGCCAGCCAGCGAATCGGTTACCCCCCGTGTGGGCGTCATCGCCGCTCGCGAGGAGGCGAACGGTAGCCAGTCCCGCACCCCCTCCAGCGGAGCTACCAACTCCAGGAGAGCGCCGAAGAGTCGTTCGACGAACAACGGCCAGAGGATCATGAACAGTGCGGTAAGCACCCTGCCGCGGGTCAGCGAGGACACGCCGATCGCCACCACCGGCCAGCAGGCCAGGACGACCAGATAGTTGAGGCACGGCTGCCAGAAGGCCCAGGTGAGCAGGTCAGCCGGCACAGCGAGGAGCCTGCCACCGTTCAACACCGCCACCGTGAGGACGGCCAGCAGAGCGGTGAACGCACCGACGGCGGCGACCGCCACGGCAGACACGAGAAGCTTGGCCAGGTAGGCCAGTCCCCTGCTGGGCAGCGTCAGCAGCGTCGTGCGGGCGACGGCATACCGCCGTTCCGCGGCGAGCGCTCCCCAGCCGAGATTGAACAGGAGCGCACCAACCAACGGCAAGTTACATCAGAAGGAAGGCTCATGTTCCGGTGGATGGCTGGCCGACCGGCGGCTACCCGCCCTTGGCGATTGGGGGTGAGCTGCGTCACGATGGGGCCGAGGAGGTCGCCGATGGCTGACCCGTGGCTCGCCCTGGAGTTCGGCGCCGATCCGGTGGAGCGGATCGCGCAGGTCGGCGCCGCCCACGAGGCGTTCCTCGCCGCCGGCACGGCGCCGCAGCGGGTCCGCGAGGTGGTCCGCCGCTCGTGGGAGCGGTCGGTGCTGCTGGACCCGGAGGGCACGCCTCCGGTGGACCTGGCCGACGACGCGCTGGAGAGCTACCGCGCCGCTCACCCGCTCGCCCGGGTGCTGCCGCTGTTCCGGGACCTGCTCGGTGGGATCGCCCAGGACGGTGCGCACCTGATGGCGGTCTGCGACGCGTACGGGCGGCTGCTCTGGGTGGAGGGGCACCCGGGGGTGCTGCGGCACGCCGAGCGGATGAACTTCGTGCCCGGCGCGCGGTGGGACGAGGCGCACGCCGGCACGAACGCCCCGGGCACCGCGCTGGCCGTCGACCACAGCGTGCAGATCTTCGCCACCGAGCACTCACCATGACGCGCTACGACGCGCCCACCCACTGGCAGTCCCGCTACGACCACTTCATCGGCGGCGAGTACGTGGCACCGCACGGTGGCCGGTATTTCGAGAACCCCACACCGGTGACCGGGCAGACCTTCTGCGAGGTGGCCCGGGGCACCGCCGAGGACGTCGAGAAGGCCCTCGACGCGGCGCACGGCGCGGCCGACGCGTGGGGCCGCACCCCGGTCGCCGAACGGGCGCTGATCCTCAACCGGATCGCCGACCGGATGCAGGAGAACCTGGAGCCCCTGGCGGTCGCCGAGACCTGGGAGAACGGCAAGCCGGTACGCGAGACGCTCGCCGCCGACATCCCGCTCGCGATCGACCACTTCCGCTACTTCGCCGGGGCGATCCGGGCCCAGGAGGGTTCGCTCGGCGAGCTGGACGACGGCACCGTCGCCTACCACTTCCACGAGCCGCTCGGCGTGGTCGGTCAGATCATCCCGTGGAACTTCCCGATCCTGATGGCCACCTGGAAGCTCGCCCCGGCGCTGGCCGCCGGGAACGCGGTGGTGCTCAAGCCCGCCGAGCAGACCCCGGCGTCGATCCACTACTGGCTGTCCCTGGTGGCCGACCTGCTGCCGCCGGGCGTGCTCAACATCGTCAACGGCTTCGGCGTGGAAGCGGGCAAACCGCTGGCGTCCTCGCCCCGGGTGGCGAAGGTGGCGTTCACCGGTGAGACCACCACCGGGCGGCTGATCATGCAGTACGCCAGCGAGAACATCAAGCCGGTCACCCTGGAACTGGGCGGCAAGAGCCCGAACATCTTCTTCGACGACGTCAGTGCCGCCTCCGACGACTTCCTGGACAAGGCGCTGGAAGGCTTCACCATGTTCGCCCTCAACCAGGGCGAGGTCTGCACCTGCCCGTCGCGGGCGCTGATCCAGCAGGGCCACTACGCGGACTTCCTGGCCGCCGCCGTCGACCGCACCCGGGCGATCGTCGCCGGGCACCCGCTGGACACCGACACGATGATCGGCGCCCAGGCGTCCAACGACCAGCTCGAGAAGATCCTGTCCTACCTGGACATCGGCCGACAGGAGGGCGCCCGGGTGTTGACCGGAGGGTCACGTGCCGATCTGGGTGGCGACTTGTCGGGCGGCTACTACGTTGAGCCAACCATCTTCGAGGGCGACAACTCGATGCGGATCTTCCAGGAGGAGATCTTCGGCCCGGTCGTCTCGGTGACCTCGTTCGCCAACCTGGACGACGCGGTGAAGATTGCCAACGACACGCTGTACGGGCTCGGCGCGGGCGTCTGGAGCCGGGACATGAACACCGCGTACCGGGCCGGACGGGCGATCCAGGCCGGCCGGGTGTGGACGAACTGCTACCACGCCTACCCGGCGCACGCCGCGTTCGGCGGCTACAAGCAGTCCGGCATCGGCCGGGAGAACCACAAGATGATGCTGGAGCACTACCAGCAGACCAAGAACCTGCTGGTCAGCTACTCCACGAAGAAGCTCGGCTTCTTCTGATGAGCGATCTCGTGACGGTGACCCCCGCGGCGGCCGAGCTGTTCCGGTCGCTGCGGGGGCAGCACGGCCCACTGATGTTCCACCAGTCCGGCGGCTGCTGCGACGGCAGCGCCCCGATGTGCTTCCCGGCCGGCGAGTTCCGTACCGGCGCGTCGGACGTGCTGCTGGCGGCGCTGGCGGTGGACGGGGTGGCCGAGCCGGTCGAGTTCTGGATGTCGACGGCGCAGTGGGAACTGTGGCGGCACACCCGGTTGACCGTCGACGTGGTCCCCGGCCGGGGCAGCGGCTTCTCCCTGGAAGCCCCGGAGGGCGTCCGTTTCCTCATCCGGTCCCGCCTGGCCGCCTGACGGTGGTCACCCCGCGTACTGGGCCGCCACGCACATCGCGAGCACGGCGGCGACGAACGCCGGGATCGCGGCCGTCGTGCCGGCGGACACCGCGGGTGGCCTCGGGTCACGTGTCGTCGTGCCGACGAGCAGGAGGCCGCTGACCAGGAACGCGGGTACGCCCATCACCACTCCGACCAACGCGGCCCCCTGCCGGTCGGAGAGGCAGAAGCCGGTGCAGTCGTCGGGCGTCACATCGGACAGTCCGTAGCTGACGGCCGCGAAGGCGGCGGCGACGGCGGCGTACCAGCCGAGCAGCACCAGCGTCGCCAGGACGGGGCTGGTCCGCCACCGGGGGTACTCCGGCTCCTCGGATGACCGGCCCGTCATCGCGTCCCCCCGATCACAATTGCGGCGACAGCCAGCAGGACGAAGGCGGGTGTCGCGGCGACGAGCCCCACCCGCGCGGCCCGACGACCCGGGTGGCGGCTGCTGACGACGCCGAGCGTCACCAGGCTGACCACCATCGCCACCAGAAGGGCTGGGGCGCCGAAGACCAGACCGGCGACGAGCACCCCGTCCCGTGGTGAGAGGCAGAACGTGTCCTGGCAATCCGCCGGGCGCTCATCCGACACGGTGAGGGTCATCGCGAAGTAGGCGACCACGACGACGATGTGCCAGACGAGCAGGTGGAGGGCGGCCAGGCCGGGGTTCGTCCTCCAGGGCCCCTTGGGCGTGAACGCCGGCATGGTCTCAGTGTGCGGTCCCCGACCGGATGCCGCCGCCCCGCCACCGGTGTCAGTCGTCGCAACCGTACCCGTTGTTGTCCCGGTCGAGGTCGTAGATGTCACTGCCGATGACCTTGACCGGGCCGGAGACGTACGCGGGGCCGTTGCCACTGCCGCCCGCGCAGTCGACGTCGCTGGCGATCGGTACGCACGGGCTGTAGTTCGGGTCGCAGTTGGACCTCGCCTTCGTGCCGACGGCGACGACCTGGGTCACCGCCTTTCTGGTCACCACCGAGCTGACCAGCTTCTTGCCGGTCTGCACCCCGTCCGTCACCGTCACCTGGTAGGTCAGGGTCCGTGCGCCGTCCACACCCCGGGTGCGGATCACCCGCTTGCCCATGGTCAGGTTCGCGTCGTTCACCGTCCGGATGGTGTACCTGACCCGTGCCGTCTCGGTGACCGTACGCACCCGCACGACGGGCGACGGCGCGGCGGTCGGGCTGGGCGGCACGGTGGACGCGGCCGCGGTAGGGCTTGCCGGCGTGGCCACGGCGGTGTCCCCGGCCACCTCGTCGGCGTCAGCCGGACCGGCGAGGACCGGCTGTGGAGACTGGTCGGCAGCGGTGTCGGTGCGCTTCGGCTCGGGCTCGCCCACCAGGGCACCCAGGACACCGGTGCCCGCGCAGCAGAGCAGCAGCAGCGACAGCGCCACGCCGAGGATCAGCGCGACCCCACGGCCAGGACCGAGTCGGGAGAGCCGGGACAGTGCAGGTGCGGTCACCCCATCGAGTCTCGTCAACAGGACTCGTCCCGTCATCCCCCCTCTCGCCCCTCACCCCTCACCCTCTGCCGCGATCTTGCACTTTGTGTCGAGCCGATGTCCCCTTCCGTGCCATCCTTCCCAACAGAAAGTGCATGATCGCCGAGACCGCCGGTCAGGTCAGGTTGAGGGCGGCGCGGACGGTTGCCGCGATGTGGGCTGGGCGGCGGTAAAGGTCGCGGTCGGTGAAGTAGCGCATCCGCCAGCCGTGCGCGTCAAGCCAGTTCAGCCGGTCACGGTCGTAGCGGAGCCGGTCGCGGTCCAGATGGGACTCGCCGTCGTACTCGATCCCGACTCGGCGTTCCTCGTACCCGAGGTCGAGCCGGAAGCGGGGGAAGCCCTGGTCGTCGTACACCCAGAGCTGCGGCTCCGGAACAGGGAGCCGCCCGTCGACCAGGATCAGCCGGAGCTGGCTCTCCTGCCGGCACTCGGCCCGGCCGTCCGCCAGCGGAGCCAGTTCCCGCGCCTGCCGTACGCCCGGCAGCCCCCGGTGGCCGGCGATCTCGGCCAGCAACTCGTCCCGGGTCACCGCGCCGGACCTGAGCGCGCAGTCGAGGACGGGGAGGGCGTCGAGCCGCCGGACCGTACGCGCCAGGTCCACCGCACACCGGGCGGCCGGCACGCAGGGAACGCCGCCCAGGAGGACGGGACGTACGGGGAGCACGGAATGATGGACAACCAGGCCGGGCAGCCGGGGCTTGGGCACCGACGGCGGAAGTTGGACGTGCACCTCCGTTTCCCGGAGCACCCCGAAGCCGTGGCGACGTGCCGCACTCTGCCGGGCCAGCATCGCCCCCTCGGGCAGACACAGCAGAAGAGCGTGCAACTCGCCCTCGTCGTCGACGGGCCGATCGGCGTACACGCCCCGCCGCACCCGAAGCAACTCGTCCCGGCCGACCTGGGTCCGGAGACGCGCGACGGTCAACGTGCGCAGCAGTCTTCGCACCCGCAGCAGTTGTGCGGTCATGGCCGGCACGATGCAGCCCTCTGCGGTCCCCCACCGCCCCCCACCACCAACCTGTGGACAACAACGCCCCCTGTGGACAACCCCCAAAAACTCCCGCCCTGTGCTACCCACCTTTCAAACCGCCGCGATTTTGCACTTTCGGTTACCAATTAGTCCGCATTGCATCATTCGCGACGACACAAAGTGCAAGATCGGCGTAGGGCAAAAGCGTACGGCCTGGGGTATTCCTCTGGGATCGCCGTATCATCAAAACAACAAGTACGTAAAAACTCGCCACGTCTGTAGATAATAGTATCATCAACTGTCACATACA
>NZ_RBAK01000024.1 GCF_003626595.1 Micromonospora endolithica
CATAGAGTTACGGCGGTCATGGCGGAGGGGAAACGCCCGGTCACATTCCGAACCCGGAAGCTAAGCCCTCCAGCGCCGATGGTACTGCACCCGGGAGGGTGTGGGAGAGTAGGACACCGCCGGACAATCTTCCAGTCGAGGGCCGCCCCATGAGGGTCGGCCCTCGACTGCGTAGCGCCATAGGTGGCGCAATGAGGAAGGATGTACCTGTGAGTTCAGGACCGCAGGGCGGGGACCGTCCGCGCCGTTACGAAGACCGTTCCAGCGACCGCGAGGGCGGGGCGCGCCGGGACGACCGTTCGCAGTCCCGCAACGAGCGGGACGGCCAGCGCGGCGGGGAGCGGGGCGGCCGGGACGGCGGTTTCCGCGGTGGTGACCGCCGCGAGGGTGGTTTCCGCTCCGGCCCGCGTGACGGCGACTCGCGCTCCGGCGGCTTCCGCCGGGACGGCGGCGACCGTCCGGGTTTCCGTGGCGGTGACCGCGAGGGTGGCTTCCGCAGCAGTGGCGACCGTCAGGGTGGTTTCCGCGGTGGCGACCGTCGTGAGGGTGGCGACCGTCAGGGTGGCTTCCGCGGTGGTGACCGCCGCGAAGGTGGTTTCCGGTCCGGCCCGCGTGACGGCGACTCGCGCTCCGGCGGCTTCCGCCGGGACGGCGGCGACCGTCCGGGTTTCCGTGGTGGCGACCGCGATGGTGGTTTCCGTGGTGGCGACCGTCGTGAGGGTGGCGACCGTCAGGGTGGTTTCCGGGGCGGCGACCGCGACGGTGGCGCCCGTGGTGGTGACCGTCGTGAGGGCGGTTTCCGCAGCAGCGGCGACCGTCAGGGTGGTTTCCGCGGCGGTGACCGCGAGGGTGGCTTCCGGGGCGCTGACCGCGACAGCGGTCCCCGCCGTGAGGGTGGCTTCCGGGGCGGTGACCGGGACAGCGGCCCTCGCCGCGAGGGCGGCTTCCGCGGTGGTGACCGCGAGGGCGGCTTCCGCGGTGGTGACCGCGAGGGTGGTTTCCGTGGTGGTGACCGTCGTGAGGGCGGGTTCCGGTCGGGGCCGCCGCGTGAGGGTGGCTTCCGGGGCGGTGACCGCGACGGCGGTCCCCGCCGTGAGGGTGGATTCCGTGGTGGTGACCGGGACAGCGGCCCTCGCCGCGAGGGCGGCTTCCGCGGTGGTGACCGCGAGGGCGGCTTCCGCGGCGGTGACCGCGAGGGTGGTTTCCGTGGTGGTGACCGTCGTGAGGGCGGGTTCCGGTCGGGGCCGCCGCGTGAGGGTGGCTTCCGGGGCGGCGACCGCGACAGCGGCCCCCGCCGTGAGGGTGGCTTCCGTGGGGGCGACCGCGAGGGTGGTTTCCGTGGCGGTGACCGGGACAGTGGCCCCCGCCGTGAGGGTGGTTTCCGTGGCGGTGACCGCGACAGTGGCCCCCGCCGTGAGGGTGGCTTCCGCGGCGGCGACCGCGAGGGTGGTTTCCGGGGCGGTGACCGTCGTGAGGGTGGCGACCGCTCGGGTGGTTTCCGGGGCGGTGACCGGGACGGCGGCCCCCGCCGTGAGGGCGGCTTCCGCGACCGCGACCGCGACGGCGGCGAGCGGGCCGGCGGCTACCGCGGTGACCGCGGGAGTTTCCAGGACGGCGAGCGCCGCGAGGGCGGCTTCCGGGGCGGGGACCGCCGCGACGAGCGTCGGGACGGTCCCGAGACCGGCGAGGGCAGCTCGGCTCCCGTACTCTCCGACGACATCGTCCCCACCGACCTGGACAAGGACGTCCGCGCCGAACTGCTCTCGCTGGCCAAGCCGGTCGCGGACACGGTCGCGCGGCACCTGGTCGCCACCGGGCAGCTGATCGACGAGGATCCGGCGGAGGCGCTGGCGCACGCGCTGGCCGCCCGTCGGCTCGCGTCCCGGATCGCCGCCGTGCGGGAGGCGGTCGGGCTGGCCGCGTACCACGCGGGCGAGTGGCAGTCGGCGATCGCCGAGCTACGCACGTACCACCGGATGACCGGCCTCCAGAGTCACCTCGCGGTGCTCGCCGACTGCGAGCGGGCGCTGGGCCGGCCGGAGCGGGCGATCGACCTGTTCCGTGGCGCGGACCGGGAGAAGCTGGACCAGGCGGTCGCCATCGAGCTGCTCATCGTCGCCGCCGGTGCACGGGGGGACCTGGGCCAGAAGGACGCCGCGGTGGCGATGCTCCAGGTCCGTGAGCTGACCACCGACGCGACCGAGCCGTGGACGGCACGGCTGCGTTACGCCTACGCCGATGCCCTGCTCGCGGTGGGCCGTCGCGAGGAGGCCCGCGAGTGGTTCTCTCGGGCCTCCGACGTGGACACCGAGGGCGAGACCGACGCCGCCGAGCGGCTTCTGGAACTCGACGGCGTGGTCAT
This sequence comes from Micromonospora endolithica, assembly GCF_003626595.1. GTDB lineage: Bacteria > Actinomycetota > Actinomycetes > Mycobacteriales > Micromonosporaceae > Micromonospora > Micromonospora endolithica. Next base: position 2,363 of record NZ_RBAK01000024.1, read on the forward strand.
CGAGGGCGACGAGGAGGACGAGGGCGAGGAGATCGCGGCCGGTCCGGGTACGCCCGGCGCGGTACCGGCGAGCCCCGACGCCGACCTCACCGGTGCCGACACCGACGACCGCGACGACGAGGTCGACGGAGACGAGGACGACCGCGACGAGGACGACCGCGACGAGGACGACCGCGACGACGACGGGACGACAGAGGTCCCGGCCGCCGTCCGCGATCGGGTCACGGACGACCTCGCCGACGACGAGCTGACCGACGCCCGGGCGGGCGAGCTGGCCGAGGCGGACGACGCGACCGACGGCGAGCGCACCGGGTCCGGCGGGGACCCGGTCGGCGACGACGAGTCCGGCGCCACCGGCAAGGACGTCGAGCAGCGATGACGCGCGACGCCGGGGAGCGGCTGGTCGACGGGTACGCCCTGGTCGTCTTCGACCTGGACGGAGTGATCTACCTGATCGACCGGCCGATCCCCGGCGCGGTCGAGGCGGTGGGCCGGCTGCACGCCGACGGGCGGGCGGTGGCGTACGCGACGAACAACGCCTCCCGCCGCTCCAGCGAGGTCGCCGACCTGCTCACCGGCATGGGCGTCGCGGCGAAGCCGGAGGAGGTGCTGACCTCCGCGGCGGCGGCCGCCGAGCTGCTGGCCGACCGGCTGCCCGCCGGCTCGCCGGTGCTGGTCGTGGGCGCGGAGGCGCTGCGCGCCGAGATCCGCGCCGCCGGCCTCACCCCGGTCGCCCGGGCCGAGGAGGCGCCGGTCGCGGTGGTGCAGGGGTACGGGCCGCAGGTCGGTTGGGCCGAGCTGGCCGAGGCATCGGTGGCCGTACGCGCGGGGGCGACCTGGATCGCCACCAACACCGACCGGACGCTGCCCAGCGGGCGTGGTCCGCTACCCGGCAACGGTTCCCTGGTCGCCGCCCTGCGCACCGCGCTGGACCGGGACCCCGACGTCGTCGTCGGCAAGCCCGAACCGGCGCTGTTCGCCACCGCGGCCCGGCGTGCCGGCGAGGGCCGCACGCTGGTGGTCGGCGACCGGCTGGACACCGACATCGAGGGCGCCGTCCGGGCCGGACTGGACAGCCTGCTGGTTCTCACCGGCGTCAGCGACGTCGCCGAGTTGCTGGCGGCCCCGCCGGAGCGCCGCCCGACGTACGTCGCGAAGGACCTGGCGGGACTCTTCGACCCGGCGGCCGTGGTGCGGGTGCCCGGGCCGGCGGAGGCCGGCGGATGGTCGGCGACGGTACGCGACGGGCGGGTGGAGCTGGCCGGAGCCGGGCGCGCGCTGGACGCGCTGGCGGTGCTCTGCGGGGCCGCCTGGTCGACGCCGGAGCCGCCCCGGGCGCACGCCGCCTCCGCGCCGGCCCGGCAGGCCCTCACCGAGCTGGGCCTGCCGACCTGACCGAGGGTCGTCCCGGCCTCCGACGGCGTTGCCTCAGAGGAGTTTGCGCAGCTTCATCAGGTCGAACGGGTTGGCCTTGATGGACACCCGACGGGCCGCGACGGCCTTGGTGACATCCAGCTCGCCGCGCACCAGGGCGAGCAGGTCGTCGCTGCTGGAGCTGAGCACGATCTTGGCCTTGGGATCGTCGCCGTCGGCGAGGTCGACCAGCCGGCCGCCGGTGATCCGGCCGTGGAAGGCGGCGTCCAGGTCGGTGATCCGGCAGGCCAGCGTCCGATCCAGGTCGATCTTGTCCCGTACCGTCTCCGCGTTGCGCTCCATCCGGGCGGCGAGGTCGTGCAACGCCTGCCGGCACTCGTCCACGCTGGCCACCCGGAGCCTCCTCGCCGCTCGAAACGCCGTCGCAGGCACCGTACCGCACGGGGTGGCTCCGGGCGCCCGGTAGCGTGAGGACCGCACATCCCGCTCCGCGGAAGGACTCAGGCATGCAGGACGCGTGGCGCGCCTACCTTGAGCTGGCCATGGGCCTCACCGAGGCGCCCCGGAAGAAGGCCCAGGACGCGGTACGCCGCGTCGTCGGCCAGGGCGGCGTGACCGCCGGCCAGATCCAGGCGCTCGCCGAGGAACTGGTCTCCACCGGCGCGGCGAACCGGGAGGCGCTGACCAAGCTGGTGCGGTTCGAGGTGGACCGGGCCCTCGCCGCGGTCGGCCTCGCCACCGCGGACGAGGTGGCCGAGCTGACCCGGCGGGTGCACGAGCTGGAGCGGCAGCTGCGCGAGGCCAAGACGTTGGGCAGCGGACCGGCCACGCCGCCCGCGGCCGGGCCGTCGGTGACCACCCCGACCGCCGCCGCGTCGGTGGTGCCCGGCGGGGCCGAGCCGGCCGCGCCGACCACGGACGCGGCGCCCATCGTGCCCGGCACCCCGTCCACCACCACGGCGGTCGCGAAGAAGGCCGTCGCGAAGAAGGCGGTGGCGAAGAAGGCGGTGGCCAAGAAGGCGGTGGCCAAGAAGGCCGTCGCCCTCCGGCCGCCGGCCGACGTCGCCTCGACCGGGCCGGCCGACGTCACCCCGGCCGGCCCGAACGACGGCACGGCGGCCGCGCGGCCGGCGGAGCCGGTGCGACCGGTGAAGAAGGCACCGGCCCGCAAGCGGCAGCCGGGCGGTCCGGCATGAGGAGTCGGGCCGCGTACCGGAGCGGATCGTGACCGGGCCACGGCCTGGGCCGCCGCCCGGGCCGAGACCCGGTCCGACCGGCGCTGGCCCCGGTGGTCCGCGCCCCGGGCCGCCGCCGGGTGGGTTCCGCCCCGGGCCGCCGGGCCCCGTCGCGGACGACGACCTCGACGAGGTACGGCATCCGGCCGTCGACGCCGCCGTGCAGGCCATGGCGAACGCGGCCGGACTGGCCCCGGCCGACCAGATCGCCCAGTACGAGGCGGCCTACCAGACGCTGCGGGAGACCCTCGCCACCATCGACCAGTCCTGAGGAGCCGAGAACCACCCATGGCACGTCGTAATCGGCTGGACGCCGAACTCGTCCGCCGTGGCCTGGCCCGGTCCCGCGAGCAGGCCGCCGCGCTGGTGGAGGCCGGCCGGGTCCAGCTGCGCGGGGTACCGGCCCGCAAGGCCGCCGCGATGGTCGACCCGGCCGACCCGCTGCTGGTCACCGGCAGTGACCCGACCGCGGAGTACGTCTCCCGGGGCGGGCACAAGCTGGCCGGCGCGCTGGCCGCGTTCGCGCCCGGCGGGCTCACCGTGGCCGGCCGGCGCTGCCTGGACGCCGGCGCCTCCACCGGCGGCTTCACCGACGTGCTGCTGCGCGCCGAGGCGGCCGAGGTGGTGGCCGTGGACGTCGGTTACGGGCAGCTGGCGTGGCCGCTGCGCACCGATGGCCGGGTCCGGGTCTTCGAGCGGACCAACGTCCGTACGCTGACGCCGGAGACGATCGGTGGCCCGGTCGACCTCACCGTGGCCGACCTGTCGTTCATCTCACTGCGCCTGGTGCTGCCCGCGCTGGCCGGCTGCACCCGGGCCGACGGTGACCTGGCGTTGATGGTCAAGCCGCAGTTCGAGGTGGGCAAGGAACGGGTCGGCGCCGGCGGGGTGGTACGGGACCCGGCGCTGCGCGCCGAGGCGGTGCTGGACGTCGCCGCCGCGGCGGCGCGGCTCGACCTGGGTCTGGCGGACGTGGCCGCGAGCCCGCTGCCGGGGCCGAGCGGCAACGTCGAGTTCTTCGTATGGTTACGGCGGGGCGCGCCGCCCGCCGACGAGGGTCGGGTACGTGCCGTGGTGACGGCCGGGCCGCGGGATCCGGTGCGGTCCGGCGGGCAGCCGGAGGGGGCGACGGAGGAGGTGGCCGGGTGAGCGCGAGGAGTGAGCGGGTCGCGCGGGGCGGTACGGCCCGGTGAGCCGGACCGCCCTGCTGGTGACGCACACCGGCCGCCGGCGCAGCACGGAACACGCCCGGGCGGTGGCCGCCGACCTGATCGCGGCCGGGTTCGAGGTGCGGGTCGTCGCCGAGGAGGCCGACGACCTCGACCTGCCCGGTGCGGTACCGGTGGCCGGGCCGGAGGCGGCCGACGGCGCGGAGATCGTTTTCGCGCTCGGCGGGGACGGCACGTTCCTGCGCGCGGCCGAGCTGGCCCGGCCGGCCAAGGTTCCGCTGCTGGGCATCAACCTCGGCAAGGTCGGCTTCCTCGCCGAGGCCGAGATCGACGACCTGGACACCGCCGTGCGTGACGTGGTGAGCCGCAACTACACGGTGGACGAGCGCCTCACCCTCGACGTGACCGCCGAGTTCGACGGCGGACCGACCGTCGAGTCCTGGGCGCTCAACGAGATCAGCGTCGAGAAGGGCGAGCGGGCGCAGATGCTCGAACTCCTGGTCGACGTCGACGGTCGCCCGCTGTCCCGGTACGGGTGCGACGGCGTGGTGTGCGCGACCCCGACCGGCTCGACGGCGTACGCGTTCTCCGGCGGCGGCCCGGTGGTCTGGCCCGAGGTGGAGGCGCTGCTGCTGGTGCCGATCAGTGCCCACGCGTTGTTCAGCCGTCCACTGGTGACCGCGCCGACCTCCACGTTCGTCATCACCGTCGACCCGTTCACCACCCTGGCGGTGCTGTCCTGTGACGGGCGTCGCGTCTACGACCTTCCGCCCGGGGCGCGGGTCACGGTCCGCCGGGGCGCGCTGCCGGTCCGCGTGGTCCGGCTGCGGGACCGGCCGTTCACCGACCGGCTGGTGGCCAAGTTCGATCTGCCGGTACAGGGCTGGCGCGGCGGCCGCCGCTGATCCGTCCGGTCCGGCCACCCCGCCGGCCCGCTCGGCTGGTCAACTGTCGGGCCACGCGTCTACTGTCGGTGGCTGTGCTGGACGAGCTGCGCATCACCGGACTGGGCGTCATCGAGGACACCACGCTGCCGCTTGCCGGCGGCATGAACGTCATCACCGGGGAGACCGGTGCGGGCAAGACGATGGTGGTCACCGGCCTCGGGCTGCTCTTCGGTGGCCGGGCCGACGCCGGGCGGGTACGCGCGCAGCCCGGGCGGGCGGTGGTCGAGGGTCGGCTGCGGCTCACCGGCCGGGTGGCGGCGACCGTGCACGCGCGGATCACCGACGCCGGTGGCGAGCCCGACGAGGACGGCTCGCTCCTGCTGAGCCGCACGGTGACCGTCGAGGGCCGGTCCCGGGCCCACCTGGGCGGCCGGAGCATGCCGGTGTCGATGCTCGGCGAGGTCGGCGAGCAGGTCGTGGCCGTGCACGGCCAGTCCGACCAGCTGCGGCTGCTGCGTCCCGCCGAGCAGCGCGCCGCGCTGGACCGGTTCGCCGGCCCGGAGCACGAGAAGCTGCTGGAGTCGCTGCGCGAGGCTTACACGCGCTGGCGCGCGGTGGTCGACGACCTGGCCGACCGGCGGCGCAACGCCCGCGAGCGTCACCAGGAGGCCGACCTGCTGCGGCTGGGCCTGGACGAGATCACCCGGGTCGACCCGCAGCCCGGCGAGGACGACGAGCTGAAGACCGAGGCGCAGCGCTTGGAGCACGCCGAGGGGCTGCGCACCGCCGCGCAGCTCGCCCAGCACTGCGTGGCCGGCGGCGTGGAGGCCACCGACGAGACGCCGGACGCGACCACGCTGCTGGGCACCGCCCGCCGCACGCTGGAGGCGCAGACCGGCACCGACCCGGCCCTCGGTGAGCTGGCGGCGCGGCTGGAGGAGGCGGCGACGCTGGTCGCCGACGTGTCGGCGGAGCTGTCGTCGTACCTGGCCGCGTTGGACGCCGACCCGGCCCGCCTGCAGACGGTCTACGAGCGTCGGGCCGCGCTGCGTGCGCTGACCCGCAAGTACGCCGACGATGTCGACGGTGTGATCGCCTGGGCCGAGCGGGCCCGCACCCGGCTGTCCGAACTGGACACCTCGGACGACCTGCTGGACGAGCTGGGCCGGGAGGCGACGCGCCTGGCCGGTGAGGTGGCCGACCTGGCCGGGCGGGTGTCGACGTCCCGGCGGGAGGCCGCCGAGCGCTTCGCCGCGCAGGTCACCGAGGAGCTGGCCGGGCTGGCCATGCCGCACGCCCGGATCGAGGTGGCGGTGCTGCCCCGCCCGGCGGGGAGGACCGAGCCCAGCCTGCCGGTCAACGGCGCCGAGGTCGGGGTCGGCCCGGACGGCGGTGACGAGGTGGAGCTGCGGCTGCTGGCGCACCCGGGCGCGCCGTCGCTGCCGTTGCAGCGCGGCGCGTCCGGCGGTGAGCTGTCCCGGGTGATGCTCGCCATCGAGGTGGTGTTCGCCGGCTCCGGTGGCCCGCCCACCCTGGTCTTCGACGAGGTGGACGCCGGCGTCGGCGGCCAGGCGGCGGTGGAGATCGGTCGGCGGCTGGCCCGGCTGGCCCGCAGCCACCAGGTGCTGGTGGTCACCCACCTGCCCCAGGTGGCCGCGTTCGCCGACCGGCACCTGGTGGTGGCGAAGGACACCGGTGGCGCGGTGACCACCAGCGGGGTGCGTGTGGTGGAGGACACCGAGCGGGCCCGGGAACTCGCCCGGATGCTCGCCGGTCTGCCCGACTCGGATCTGGGCATCGCCCACGCCGAGGAGCTTCTGGCGGTGGCGGCCCGCGAGAGGCGACCGTAGCGCGGCCATTGTGACCACAGGCACACCGGCCCGCGCCGGAGTGTGCTTCCCTGGGTAGGCGGCACCGCTCAGGGCATGTCGCGCCGGAGAAGCCAGCCTCACATGCCAGGATGGTCACGATGCGTATACCCACGTTGCGCCGGAACCGGGCCGCGGAACCGGGCCGGATCGTCGGCACCGCGCGCCTGGACCGCCGGACCAAACGCCTGGTCGGCCGCCTCCGTCCCGGTGACATCGCGGTGCTCGACCACGTCGACCTGGACCGGGTCGCCGCCGACTCGCTCGTCGCCGTCGGTGTCGGCGCCGTCCTCAACGCCAAGCCGTCGGTGTCCGGCCGCTATCCCAACCTCGGTCCCGAGGTGCTGATCGCCGCCGGCATCCCCCTCCTGGACGACCTCGGGGAGGGCGTCTTCGAGCAGGTCCGTGAGGGCGACACGGTGCGGATCGAGGGCAACACCGTCTTCGTCGGCGACGAGCCGGTGGCGCACGGCAGCCTCCAGGACGCCGAGACGGTGGCCAAGGCCATGGCCGACGCCCGCGAGGGGTTGTCGGTCCAGTTGGAGGCGTTCGCCGCGAACACCATGGACTACCTCAAGCAGGAGCGCGACCTGCTGCTCGACGGTGTCGGCGTACCGGACATCCAGACCCAGATCCAGGGCCGGCACTGCCTGATCGTGGTGCGCGGCTACGACTACAAGGCCGACCTGGACGTGCTGCGCCCGTACATCCGGGAGTTCAAACCGGTGCTGATCGGCGTCGACGGCGGCGCGGACGCCCTGGTCGAGGCGGGCTACACGCCCGACATGATCATCGGCGACATGGACTCGGTCACCGACGACGTGCTGCGCTGCGGCGCCGAGGTGATCGTGCACGCCTACCCGGACGGTCGCGCCCCGGGCCTGCCCCGGGTCAACGGCCTCGGCGTGCCGGCGATCACCTTCCCGGCCGCCGCCACCAGCGAGGACCTGGCCATGCTGCTCGCCGACGAGAAGGGCGCCTCGCTGCTGGTCGCGGTCGGCACCCACGCCACCCTGGTGGAGTTCCTGGACAAGGGGCGGGGCGGCATGGCGTCGACGTTCCTCACCCGGCTGAAGGTCGGTGGGAAGCTGGTCGACGCCAAGGGCGTCAGCCGGCTCTACCGGCAGAACATCTCCGGATCCTCGCTGCTGCTGCTCGTCCTCTCCGCCATCGCCGCGATGGCCTCGGCGGTGGCGGTCTCCACCGTCGGCAAGGCATATTTGGGCGTGGTGTCGGAGTGGTGGAACAATTTCGTGTTCCAGCTGGAACAGCTCTTCTAGCGTCCGACCGATCAAGAGGCTGCAGGTGTGATCAACTTCCGGTACCACGTGGTGTCCCTGACCGCGGTCTTCCTGGCGCTGGCGATCGGTCTGGTCGTCGGCACCGCCGCCCTGAACGGGCCGGTGGCCGACTCCCTCAAGGAGCGGGTCAACGGGCTGAGCAACCAGAACCAGCTGATGCGCCAGCAGGTCAACGACATGCAGGAGGAACTCGCCCGGGAGGAGGAGTTCGCCGCCGAGATCGCCGAGGTGGTCCTGCCGGGCAAGCTCACCGGCAAGCGGGTCCTGGTGGTCAGCCTGCCCACCGGCCGGGCCCACACCGAGAACGTGGTCAAGATGCTCCAGCTGGCCGGCGCCGACGTGACCGGGCGGATCGACCTGCAGGACAAGTTCATCGACCCGGACAACAGCAACGACCTGCTGGAGCTGGCCGTCAACGCGGCCCGCCCGACCAGTGCGCCCACCGGTGACCTGCCCGGCAACGGGCACGGTGTGGAGACCTCCAGCGCTCTGCTGGCCAACGTGCTGCTCGACCGGGCGCCGGGTGCCACCCCGGTCAGCGAGGCCGACCGGCGGGCGGTGCTGGCCGCGTACACCAACGCCAACTACCTCACCACCGAGGACAAGGTCACCGCGGCGGCGGAGGCGGTCGTCGTGGTCAGCGGGCAGCCGTACGTCGACAAGGACGCCGGCCCCAAGGACGAGTCGGTCGTCAAGGTCGCCGAGCAGTTCGACCGGACCGGCGCGATCGTGGTCGCCGGCACCGGCTCGGCCGGCGGCAACCTGGTGGCCGTGGTGCGGGGCGACCCGGTCCTGGCCCAGACCATCTCGACCGTGGACAACGCCAACACCGTCCAGGGGCAGCTGGTCACCAGCCTGGCCCTGGTGCAGCAGGTGAACGACAAGAAGGCCGGCCAGTACGGCGTCGGCGACAACGCCTCCTCGCTGCTGCCTAGACTGCCCCGGTGACCGAAGCATCCACCCCCGTGTCCGATCGCCCGATCGCCGCCCGTGGAGAGGGGACCGCGTGAGCATGCTCGGTCGACTCCTGGTGGCCGGCGCCGGTGCGGCCGTCGCCCGGTACGCGCTGCGCGAGGTGCGTACCGCCCCGGTCGGTCCCGCCCTGGAGCGGACCAACTTCCGCGGCCGGACGGTGACCCTGGCCGCCGGCCCGGCGCTCGCCGCCGGTGCGTCCGCGGCGGCCGCGTTCGGTGCCCCGGGCGCCGCCGCCGGTGCCGCCGCCCTGGTTGCCGGGGCCGGTGCCGGCGCGGTCGGGCTCTACGACGACGTCGTCGGGTCACGGCCCGAGCAGAAGACCGCGAAGGGCTTCGCCGGGCACCTCGCCGCGCTGCGGGAGGGCCGGGTCACCGCCGGCCTGGTCAAGATCGTCGGGGTCGGGGCGGCCGGACTCGGCGCCGCCGCGCTGCTCGCCGCCGACCCCACCGTCGCCGCCCACCGGCGCCGGCAGCGGCACGGCGCCCTGGGTCGTGGCGTGGACGTGCTGCTCGGCGCCGGGGTGATCGCCGGCACCGCCAACCTGGTCAACCTGCTCGACCTGCGGCCCGGTCGGGCGGCCAAGTCGGGCCTGCTGCTCGGCGTCCCGCTGGCCGGCGGTCCGCACGGGGGTATCGCCGCGGGTGCCGTCGGCGCCGCCGCCGGGCTGCTCCCCGCCGACCTCGCCGAGGACGTGATGCTCGGCGACAGCGGCGCCAACGCCCTGGGTGCCCTGCTCGGCGTCGGCCTGGCCGCCCGGACCGGGCCGCTGGGCCGGGCCGGGATCCTCGCCGCGCTCGCCGGGCTCACCGCCGCCAGCGAGAAGGTCAGCTTCACGGCGGTCATCCAGCGGACACCGGGCCTGCGGGAGCTGGACGCGCTGGGCCGACGCGCCGACTGACGTGACGACACCGGCACCCCTCGCCGGCGCCGGCCGCGTCGCCGGCGCCGCCGCGCTCATCGCCGTGCTCACCGTGGTCAGCCGGCTCGCCGGCTTCGGCCGCACCGCCGTGTTCACCTGGGTCGTCGAGAAGAGCGACCTGGGCGGCATGTACGTCGTGGCGAACTACGTGCCGAACATCATCTTCGAGATCGTCGCCGGCGGGGCGCTGGCCAGTCTCGTCGTACCGCTGCTCGCCGGAGGAGTCGCGGCCGGTGACCGGCGGGCGGTGGCCGCCACCACGGGCGCCCTGCTGACCTGGACACTGACCCTGCTGGTGCCGCTCGCGGTGCTGGTGGCGCTGTTCGCCCGACCGGCGGTCGACCTGCTCGGCGACCACCCGACACCGGCCGAGCTCGCCGCCGGTGAGCGGATGCTGCGGGTGTTCGCACCGCAACTGCCGCTGTACGGCATCGGCATCGTGCTGACCGGGGTGCTCCAGGCGCACCGCCGGTTCGCCTGGCCGGTGATCGCGCCGCTGCTGTCCAGCCTCACCGTGATCGTGGTCTACCTCGTCTTCGGCGGCGTCGAGGGGCGCGGCGCGGCGGTGTCCGAGGTCGGCCGGGGCGGCGAGCTGATCCTGTCCGCCGGCACCACCCTCGGTGTGGTGGTGCTGTCGCTGTCGCTGCTGATCCCGCTGCGCCGGCTGGGCCTGCGCCTGCGACCCGGGTACGCGTTCCCCGCCGACGCCCGGGCCCGGATCGGTGGCCTCGCGGTGGCCGGCGCGGTCACCGTCACCGCCCAGCAGATCGCGCTGATGGTGGCCCTCAACCGCGTCTCCGGGGGGCCGACCGGCTCGCCGCAGGTGTTCACCCTGGCCCAGACCATGTATCTGCTGCCCTGGGCGGTGCTGGCGGTGCCGCTGGCCACCGCCGCGTACCCGACCCTGGCCGCCGCGGCGGCCGGCGGCGACGAACGCGGCTACCTGCGGACCCTGGCCGGGACGACCCGGGGGGTCCTGCTGTTCAGCTTCCTGGGCGCGGCGGCACTGGTCGGCACCGCCGGCCCGGTGGCCGCGTTCTTCTATCCGGGCGACCCGGGATCCACCGCCGCCGCGATCGTCGGCTTCGCTCCCGGCCTGCTCGGCTACGGGTTGTTCGCCGTCCTGTCCCGGGCGCTCTACGCCCGCGGCGACGTCCGGCCGGCCACGGTCGCGATCACCGTCGGCTGGCTGGCCGTGCCGCTGGTCGCGGTGCCGCTGGCCGCGCTGCTGCCGGACGCCGACCGGGTTCTCGCGGTCACCCTGGCCAACTCCGCCGGGATGCTCCTGCTCGGCGGCCTGCTGCTGGTCGCCGTCCGACGCGCGGCCGGTCCGGCGGCGCTCACCGGCGCTGCCCGGGCCGGGGCCGCCGGGCTGCTCGGCGGGACGCTGGCCGCCGTCGCCGGGGCCGGCGCCGCCCGGGCGCTGGCGGCGGCCGGCGGCGGCACCCCGACGACACTCGCCGCACTCGCTCAGGGCATGCTGTCCGGTGTCCTGGTCGGCGTCGTGTTCCTCGCCGTGGTGTGGGTGGCCGACCGGCCGGACGTACGACCGCTGCTCGCCGGGGTGCTCCGGCGCCTGAGCCGGACGGGCCGGCGTGCCGGCGCCCGCGACGGCGGGAGCCAGGAGGAGGGAACACCCCCGGAGCGGGGCGACGGGAAGGAGACGGTGTCCCGGTGACGGAGTCCACGTCCACCGCCGGCTGGCGCGGCACGGTGGCCCTGCTGCTCGCCTCCAGCACCGGCGGGGTCGGCCAGCACGTCCGCTCGGTCGCCGCCGGGCTCGCCGCCGCCGGTCGCACCGTGGTCGTCTGCGGCCCGGCCGCGGCCCAGGAACAGTTCGACTTCACCGGGGCCGGCGCGGCGTTCGTGCCGGTGGAGATCCCGGCCAGCCCGACCCCGGCCGACGCCCGCGCGGTCGTCGCGCTCCGCCGGGCCCTGGCCGCCCGACCGGTCGACGTCCTGCACGCCCACGGGCTGCGCGCCGGCCTCGTCGCGGTCCTCGCCCGTCCAGCCGTGCCACTGGTGGTCACCTGGCACAACGCGGTCATCGCCGGCGGGTTGCGCGGCGGCGCGTCCCGGCTCGCCGAGCGCGTGGTCGCCCGTGGCGTCCGGGTGGCCCTCGGCGCCTCCACCGACCTGGTGGAGCGGGCCGCCGCGCTGGGCGCCGCCGACGCCCGGCTCGCCCCGGTGGCCGCCCCGCCGCTGCCCCCGCCGCGCCGCCGCCGCGAGGCCGTCCGCGCCGAGTTCGGCGTCGGCGCCGACCACCCGCTGATCCTCTCGGTGGGCCGGCTGCACCCGCAGAAGCGGTACGACGTGCTGATCGACGCCGCCGCCCGCTGGCGTACCCGGACCCCGGCACCGTCGGTGGTGATCGCCGGCAGCGGGCCGGCGTACCTGCCGCTGGCCGCCCGGATCTCCGCGGCCCGGGCGCCGGTGACCCTGCTCGGGCACCGCACCGACGTGGCCGACCTGCTCACCGGCGCCGACCTGGCCGTGGTGACCAGTGACTGGGAGGCCCGGCAGCTGTTCGCGCAGGAGGCCATGCGGGCCGGCGTACCGCTGGTCGCCACCGCCGTGGGCGGGTTGCCGGAGCTGGTCGGCGACGAAGCCGTACTGGTGCCGCCGGATGACGTGGACGCGGTCGACGCCGCCGTGCGGACCCTGCTCGACGATCCCGCCGCGCGGGCCGACCTGGCGAGGCGCGGCGCGGCCCGGGCCGGCACCTGGCCCACCGACGCGGACACCGTGGCCCAGCTCACCGCGCTCTACGCCGAGCTGGCCCCGGACGCCGCCGGGCCCGGGGCGCCGGGCGCGGACGCCCCGTCGACGGGACACCGGTGATGCTGCGCCGCGTCACCCCGGTCCTGCTGACCCTCGTCGTGGTGGTGCTCGCGGTGGTGGCGCTGACCGCCCGCCCGGAGAGCGACACCCCGCAACGCTCGGCCGACTTCGTCGTCGTGGCCGGGGTGGCGGGGCTGCGCTGGGACGACGTCGACCCGCAGACCACCCCGACGCTGTGGCGGATGGCGTCGCAGGGTTCGATCGGCTCGCTGTCGGTGCGCTCGGCGCACCGTCCCACCTGCCCGGTGGACGGCTGGCTGACCCTCGGCGCGGGCGGCTTCGCCGCCTGGCCCGGCAACCGTCCGGTCGGCAGCTGCCCGCCGGTGGAGATCGAGGTGGAACAGCCGGACGGCATCGGCGCGAACCTGCCCAACCAGGAGAGCGTCGTGCTGCACAACCAGGAGCAGCTGCCGTGGGGCACCGTGCCGGGCGCGCTGTCGGAGTCGGTGCGCTGCTCGGTGGCGGTCGGCCCGGGCGCCGCCGCGGCCGCGGCCCGGCCGTTCGGCCGGGTCGACCGGTACGCGCCGGTGCTGCCGGCCGACCCCGCGCCCCTGCTCGGCTCGTGCGTGCTCAGCATCGTCGACCTCGGTACGGTCGTCGGCACCGAGAAGGCCACCCGCGCCGCCGCCGCCCGCGCCGCCGACGCGCAGCTCGCCCGGGTGCTCGCCGCCCGCCCGCCCCGATCCCTGGTGCTGGTCGCCGGGGTGTCCGACACCGAGGCGCCGACCCGGCTGCACGTCGCCGTCGCCGACGGTCCGGGTTGGGAACGCGGCTGGCTGACCTCGCCCACCACCGGCCGGGAGGGCTACCTGCAACTGGTCGACCTCGCGCCGACCGCGCTGACCGCGCTGGGCCGGCCGCTGCCCGAGCGCCCCTTCCTCGGTCGGCCCGCCGAGTCGTTGCCCGGTCGGCCGACCGATCTGGCGGCGGCGATCGCCGCCCCGGCGAACGCCGACCAGGAGGCCGCCGCCCAGGCCCGGGTGGCCGGCTGGTTCTTCACCCTGCTCGCCGGCGCCCAGGTGCTGCTCGCGCTGGCGGTCCTGCCGATGCTGCGCCGCGCCCGCCGGCACGCCGGCCCGTACGGCCCGGAGCCGGTTTCCGGGCGGATCGTGGCGGTGACCGAGCTGCTGCTGGTCGCCGCCGCGCTGGCGGTGCCGGCCGCGCTGCTGGCCAGCCTGGTCCCGTGGTGGCGCGGCGAGCACGCCGGTGTCTGGTTCGCGCTCACCGCGGTGGGGCTGGTGGTCGGCGGCACCGCGCTGGTCCGGCTCGCGCCCGGCTATCCGAGCACCCTCGGTCCGCTCGGCGCGGTCGCCGGGCTGACCACGTTGACCGTGGGCGTGGACGTGTTCACCGGTGCCCGTCTCCAGCTCAACGGGGTGGCCGGCTACTCCGCCCTGGAGGGCGGGCGGTACGCCGGACTGGGCACCGTCGGGTTGGGCGTGTTCATCGCCGGCGCGCTGCTGGCCGGCGGGTGGCTCGCCCAGCGGGTCCACCGTTCCTGGCGGCCGACGGTGATGGTGCTGGTCGGCGGCGTCGCCGTGGTGGTGGTCGGCAGCCCGTACCTCGGTGCCGACTCGATCGGCGCGATCGCGCTCACCGCCGGGGTCAGCGTCGCGGCGGCGATCAGCGCCGGTGGCTGGCTGACCGTCAGCCGGCTGGCCTGGGCGACGATGGCCGGCCTGGCGGTGACCATCGGTTTCGCGGTGCTGGACGTGCGCCGCCCGGCCGCCGAACAGGGCAGCCTCGGCCGGTTCCTGTCCGCGGTGGGCGACGGCACCGGCGGCCTGACGGTGCACCGGTCCAGCACCGCCAACCTCGAGACGCTGGCCGGTAGCCCGCTGACCGTGCTCGCCCTGGCCGGCGCGCTGCTGGTCTGGTTCGCGCTGCTGCAGCCCTGGGGCGGGCTGATGCGGCTGTTCGGCATCTATCCGGCGATCCGGGCGGCGATGGCCGGGACGGCGGTCGCGGCGGTGCTCGGCGGGGTGCTGGGCGGGGCGGCGCTGGACGTGGCCGGCGCCGCCGCCGCGCTGGTCGTACCGATGGCGGCGCTGGCCTCGCTGCGGGTGCTGGACCACTCCACCGACCGGACGCTTCCCGACCCGGCGAAGCTCCGCGACGGCGGCCCGGCGGGCGACGACCCGGACGGCCCGACGGCACCGGACGGCGACGGCCCGACGGCACCGGACGGCGACGGCCCCACGGCACCCGACGGCGACGGCCCGGACGGTCCCGCCGCCCCGGACGGTCGCGCGGGCGGTGGGGGAGCGTCTGCCGGCGGGGCGGGCGGTCGGGGTGCCGGCTCCGGCGGACCGGCCGTCCGGTCATCGACCGAGGTCACGACCCGCTGAGCCGGCGGCCGCCATCGGGGGGCGGTGGCCGGGTGCGCCCGGTGGGGGAGGTCGGGGAGGTGTTACCGTGGAATCCCGTGGATCGCGTGATCACTGAGCTGATCGGCACGGCGGTCTGCACGACCGCAACGGACGACACGGGAGCAGGCCTTGGCCCCATCAGCACGGACGACCAGGCACATTTTCGTCACCGGGGGCGTTGCCTCCTCGCTGGGTAAGGGCCTCACCGCCTCCAGCCTGGGCAACCTGCTCACCGCGCGCGGCCTGCGCGTGGTCATGCAGAAGCTCGACCCCTACCTCAACGTCGACCCCGGGACGATGAACCCGTTCCAGCACGGCGAGGTCTTCATCACCGAGGACGGCGCCGAGACCGACCTCGACGTCGGGCACTACGAGCGGTTCCTGGACCGCGACCTGTCCGGCAAGGCCAACGTCACCACCGGCCAGATCTACTCCGAGGTGATCGCCAAGGAGCGGCGCGGCGAATACCTCGGCGACACCGTCCAGGTCATCCCGCACATCACCAACGAGATCAAGGCCCGGATCCTCGGCATGGCCGACCCGGACCCCGACGGCCAGCTGCCGGACGTGGTGATCACCGAGGTGGGCGGCACCGTCGGCGACATCGAGTCGCTGCCGTTCCTGGAGGCGATCCGGCAGATCCGCCACGACCTCGGCCGGGACAACTGCTTCTACCTGCACGTCTCGCTGGTGCCCTACCTGGCGCCGTCGGGTGAGCTGAAGACGAAGCCGACCCAGCACTCGGTGGCGCAGCTGCGCAACATCGGCATCCAGCCGGACGCCATCGTGTTGCGCTGCGACCGGGAGATCCCGGAGAAGCTGAAGGAGAAGCTGTCCCTGTACTGCGACGTGGACCGCGAGGCGGTCGTCGCCGCACCGGACGCGCCGAGCATCTACGACATCCCCAAGGTGCTGCACCGCGAGGGCCTCGACGCGTACGTGGTGCGCCGGCTCGGCCTGTCCTTCCGGGACGTGGACTGGACCAGCTGGGACGATCTGCTGGACCGGGTGCACCAGCCCCGGCACACGGTCACCGTCGCCCTGGTCGGCAAGTACGTCGACCTGCCCGACGCGTACCTGTCGGTCAGCGAGGCGATCCGGGCGGCCGGGTTCGGCCACCGGGCCCGGGTGAAGCTGCGCTGGGTGCCCAGCGACGACTGCGTCACCCCGGCCGGCGCGGCCGCGGCCCTGGCCGGGGTGGACGGTGTCGTCATCCCCGGCGGTTTCGGGGTGCGCGGCATCGAGGGCAAGATCGGCACCGCCCGGCACGCCCGGGAGAACGGCATCCCGCTGCTCGGCCTCTGCCTCGGCCTGCAGTGCATGACCATCGAGGTCGCCCGGCACCTGGGTGGCCTCGACGGGGCGAACTCGCTGGAGTTCGACGCCGAGGCGGTGCACCCGGTGATCGCCACCATGGCCGACCAGGAGGACATCGTCGCCGGTCGCGGTGACCTGGGCGGCACCATGCGGCTCGGCGCGTACCCGGCGACGCTCGCCGAGGGCTCGCTGGTCGCCGAGGCGTACGGCAGCACGCAGGTCAGCGAGCGGCACCGGCACCGGTACGAGGTCAACAACGCCTACCGCGACCAGCTCACCAAGGCCGGCCTGCACATCTCCGGCACCTCGCCGGACGGCCGGCTGGTCGAGTTCATCGAGCTGGACCGGGAGCTGCACCCGTTCTTCGTGGCCACCCAGGCCCACCCGGAGCTGAAGAGCCGGCCGACCCGCCCGCACCCGCTGTTCGCGTCGTTCGTGCAGGCGGCCGTCGCGTACTCCGAGGCCGACCAGCTGCCGGTCGACCTGGACGCGGTACCGGTGGCCAAGGCCGGCCGCGACGACGCCGCGCCGAAGGCGACCTCGGCCTCGTGAGCGGCGTCGAGCACTCCTACGAGCTGCGGCACCGCACCGAGCGGTTCCGGGGCCGGGTCTTCGACGTGGTCAGCGACGAGGTGACCATGCCCGGCGGGGGCACCGCGACACGCGACTACGTCCGGCACGTCGGCGCGGTGGCCGTGGTGGCGCTCGACCACGCCGGTCAGGTGGTGCTCATCCGGCAGTACCGGCATCCGGTCGGCCGGCACCTGTGGGAGCTGCCCGCCGGGTTGATCGACGTCGACGGCGAGGACCTGGCCACCACCGCGGCCCGGGAGCTGGCCGAGGAGGTCGACCTGACCGCCGGTCGGTGGGACCTGCTGGTCGACCTGCACACCTCGCCGGGGTTCAGCAACGAGCCGGTGCGGGTCTTCCTGGCCCGTGACCTCGCCGACGTGCCGGCCGAGCGCCGGCACGACCGGCACGACGAGGAGGCCGACCTCCAGGTGGTCCGGATCGACCTGGACGAGGCGGTCGGGATGGTGCTCGCCGGCGAGATCACCAACGGCCCCGCGGTGGCCGGGCTGCTGGCCGCCGCCCGGGCCCGGGACACCGGCTGGTCGGTGCTGCGCCGTCCGGACGCGCCGCCGCCACACTGACCACACCCGGGGGGTACGGAAGAGGGGCCGCGCGGCGCGAACCGCGCGGCCCCCTCGCGTCGGTGCCGCCGACCGGCGATCCACGTCCGCGCTGTCACGGGCGGGACACGCCCGGTGCGGCGATAATGGGGGAGCACTGTCCTGGCGGTGCGGCGGTGGTCGACCGGCGGCGGGCCACACCTGACAGTCCGTCAGGCCGGCCCGGCACCGGGTGTCACTGTGCTGGCCCTCGGCGGCGTCGGGCGCGCCTAGACTGCCGCCGGCGGGACCGGTGGACCGCGGCGGCAATGGGGCCGTCGTGGCACCGAGGCGGTCGGGGGTGAGCGGCCCCGAAGAGAGGTGTCTGCATCGTGAAGGTCGGAATCCCCCGCGAGGTCAAGAACCACGAGTACCGGGTCGCGATCACCCCGGCGGGCGTCAACGAGTTCGTCCGCGCCGGCCACCAGGTCTTCGTCGAGTCCGGCGCCGGGGTCGGCTCCAGCATCGGCGACGACGAGTTCGCCGCCGCCGGCGCCAAGATCCTGGCCACCGCCGACGACGTGTGGGACACCGCGGAACTGGTGCTCAAGGTCAAGGAACCGATCGCCGAGGAGTACCACCGGATGCGCCCGGGGCAGGTGCTCTTCACCTACCTGCACCTGGCCGCCTCGAAGCCGTGCACCGACGCGCTGGTCGACCGGAAGGTCACCGGCATCGCCTACGAGACCGTCGAGATGCCCGACCGGTCACTGCCGCTGCTCGCCCCGATGTCCGAGGTGGCCGGCCGGCTCGCCCCGCAGGTCGGGGCGTACCACCTGCAGCGCCAGGGCGGCGGGCGCGGCATCCTGATGGGCGGCGTCTCCGGCGTGTACGCGGCGAAGACGGTGGTCATCGGCGCCGGTGTCTCCGGCATGAACGCCGCCGCCATCGCGCTGGGCCTGCAGGCCGAGGTGCTGCTGCTGGACAAGAACGTCGCCCGGTTGCGGCAGGCCGACGCCATCTACCGCGGCCACCTGCAGACGGTCGCCTCCAACGCGTACGAGGTCGAGCGCGCCGTGCTGGACGCCGACCTGGTCATCGGCGCGGTGCTGGTGCCCGGCGCGAAGGCCCCGACGCTGATCTCCAACGAGCTGGTGTCGCGGATGAAGCCGGGCAGCGTGCTGGTCGACATCTCCATCGACCAGGGCGGCTGCTTCGAGGACTCCCGGCCGACCACCCACGCCGAGCCGACCTACCAGGTGCACGAGTCCATCTTCTACTGCGTGGCGAACATGCCCGGCGCGGTGCCGCACACCAGCACCTACGCGCTGACCAACGTCACCCTGCCGTACGCCCTGGAACTGGCCAACAACGGCTGGCGCGAGGCGCTGCGCCGCGACCCGGCCCTGGCGCTGGGCCTGAACACCCACGACGGCCAGGTCGTCTACGGCCCGGTCGCCGAGGCGCACGGCATGACGATGCTGCCACTGGCCGAGGCGCTGAGCTGACCACGTCCGTCGACGGGGCCGGTGCGGGCGGGCAGCCCGCACCGGCCCTGCGACGTGCCGTACGCGGCTACCTCGACCACCTCACCGTCGAGCGCGGCCTGTCCGCGAACACCCTCGCCTCGTACCGGCGGGACCTGGACCGCTACCTCGACACGCTCGCGGCGGACGGCGTCGCCGAGCTGGCCGCCGTCGGCCCCGGCATCGTCGAGTCGCACCTGGCGCGACTACGCGCCGGCGACGACCTGCACCCACCGTTGGCCGCCGCGTCCGCCGCCCGCGCCGCCAGCGCGGTGCGCGGCCTGCACCGCTTCGCCCTGCGCGAGGGACTGGCCGGCGCCGACCCCAGCCGGGACGTCCGCCCGCCCACGCCGCCGCGCCGGCTGCCCCGGGCACTGCCGGTCGAGGCCGTGGTCCGGCTGCTGGAGACCGCCGGCCCGGTGACCGCCACCGGCGACGGCGCGCCGCTGGCCCTGCGCGACCGGGCGCTGCTGGAGTTCCTGTACGGCACCGGCGCGCGGATCTCCGAGGCGGTCGGCGCGGCGGTGGACGACGTGGACGTCGCCGACGGCGCGGCCCTGCTGCACGGCAAGGGCGGGCGCAGCCGCCTGGTGCCGATCGGCGGTTACGCGGTCGAGGCGCTGCGCGCGTACCTGGTGCGGGCCCGGCCGGCGCTGGTCGCCGCCGGCCGGGGCACGCCGGCGGTGTTCCTCAACGCCCGCGGCGGGGCGCTGACCCGCCAGGGCGCCTGGACGATCCTGCGCCGGGCCGCGCAGCGCGCCGGACTGCCGGTGGACGGACCGGAGGCGGTCTCCCCGCACACCCTGCGCCACTCCTACGCCACCCACCTGCTCGACGGCGGCGCCGACGTGCGGGTCGTGCAGGAACTGCTCGGCCACGCCTCGGTCACCACCACCCAGGTGTACACGTTGGTCACCGTGGAGCGGCTGCGCGAGGTGTACGCCACCGCGCACCCCCGGGCCCGGGGCTGACAGGCCGTCCGCCGACACGCCGCACCGGTGCCGAACGGCCTGCTGGCCGGTGGCGTACAGTCGGGATCGGCGCGGACCTGGCGGGGCGACGCGGACTGGCTGAAGGACGCGGGCTGGCGGGAACGCGGCGGCGCCGCGAAGGGACGTCGGTCGACTCCGACGCCGGGTGGTCGTCGGGAGGGGGCAACGAGGACATGGCGGGCAACGGTGACCGTGCCGAGACCTGGACGTCGGAGCTCCGCGAGCAGCAGGCCACGCTCGGTGCGGATCTCGGTCCCGCGGATCCGGCGGCCTACACGATGCGCAAGCCGATCCCCGAGCCGATGCCGACCGACCGGCACGGGCCGGCCCGGATCATCGCGATGGCTAACCAGAAGGGCGGGGTGGGCAAGACCACCACGACCATCAACCTGGGCGCGGCCCTGGCCGAGTACGGCCGCAAGGTGCTGCTCGTCGACTTCGACCCGCAGGGTGCCCTCTCGGTCGGCCTGGGTGTCAACCCGCACAACCTCGACCTGTCGGTCTACAACCTGCTGATGCAGGACGACGTCATGGCCGAGGACGTCCTGATCAAGACCGACGTGGCGGGCCTGCACCTGCTGCCGGCCAACATCGACCTGTCGGCGGCGGAGATACAGCTCGTCAACGAGGTCGCCCGGGAGATGGCCCTGGCCCGGGTGCTGCGCAGCGTCCGCAAGGAATACGACTACATTCTGATCGACTGCCAGCCCTCGCTGGGCCTGCTGGCGATCAACGCGCTGACCGTCGCGCACGGCGTGCTCATTCCGCTGGAGTGCGAGTTCTTCTCGCTGCGCGGGGTGGCGCTGCTGCTGGACACCATCGACAAGGTCCGCGAGCGGCTCAACTTCGACCTGGAGCTGGAAGGCATCCTGGCGACCATGTACGACAGCCGCACCACCCACTGCCGGCAGGTCCTCCAGCGGGTCGTCGAGGCGTTCGGCGACAAGGTCTACCAGACGGTGATCACCAAGACGGTGAAGTTCCCCGAGTCCACCGTCGCCGGTGCGCCGATCACCACCCTCGACCCGGCGTCCTCCGGGGCCCGCAACTACCGCCAGTTGGCCCGCGAAGTGATCGCCGCGCAGTCCGAGCGGTAGCCGGAAGGCCGGGTGCCCGCAGCGTGGACTACGGTTCTCCGGTGACCGCGCCACCCCTCGACCCGACCGCGCCGCCGGCCGCCGATCCGCTGGTCGAGGCGGAGCCGGCCGCCGAGGTCGACGGCCCGCAGGTCGGCTTCACCGTACGGCTGGCGAACTTCACCGGCCCGTTCGACCTGCTGCTGCAACTGATCAGCAAACACAAGCTGGACGTCACCGAGGTGGCGCTGCACCGGGTCACCGACGAGTTCATCGCCTACATCCGCGCCATGGGCGACCAGTGGGACCTGGACGAGACCAGCGAGTTCCTGCTCATCGCCGCGACCCTGCTCGACCTGAAGGCGGCCCGGCTGCTGCCCGCCGCGGAGGTGGAGGACGAGGAGGACCTGGCCCTGCTGGAGGCCCGGGACCTGCTGTTCGCGCGGCTGTTGCAGTACAAGGCGTACAAGGAGGCGGCGGCGCACATCGCGGCGTTGGAGGAGGTCGGCGGGCGGCGCTACCCGCGGGCGGTCACCCTGGAGCCCCGGTATGCCGAGGCCCTGCCCGACCTGGTCCTCGGCATCGGCCCGCAGCGGCTGCTGAAACTCGCGATCCGGGCGATGACCCCGAGGCCGGTGCCCGAGGTGTCCATCGCGCACGTGCACATGGTCCGGGTCAGCGTCCGTGAACACGCGGCGATCCTCACCGAACGGCTGCGCCGCGCCGGCACCGCCCCGTTCTCGCTGCTCTGTGCCGACTGCGAGATCACCCTGGAGATCGTGGCCCGGTTCCTCGCGCTGCTCGAGCTGTACCGCGAGGGCCTGGTCGCCTTCGTCCAGGAACAGGCGCTGGAGGAGCTGACCGTACGCTGGACCGGCCCCGCCGACGGCGGACCCGACCTGCACATCGACGAGTACGCCGGCTCGCCCGAGCCGGCGGACGGGGCAATCGGGTCGACCGAGCCGGCTGGTCCGACCGAGCCGGCTGGTCCGGCCGAGCCGGCTGGTTCCGAGGCCGCCCCGGCGGTCGGCGCCGAGCCGGTGGAAGGGCCGGCGGGATCCGTTGACCCGGCCGGGCGGGCGAGCACGGGGAGAACCGAGGAGTGAGCGCGATGAACGACGAGGAGCGCCAGGACTCCCTGGCCGACCAGGCGGCCGCCTGGGTGCCCCCGTGGGACCGGCCCCGACCCGCTGCACCCACCGGCACCGACCCCTCCGAGGTCGCCCCTGCGCCTGCCCAACCGGCCGACGATGCCTCCGTCGACGCCCCCGGCGTTGATCCCGGAGGGAACGGGCCGGAACTTCCTGAGATCTCTGCAGTGTCCGGCGAGCCGATGGACGCGGCGTCGGCTGGCGCGGAGTCGACGGGGGAGGGTGCGGGCGTACCGGAAGGGGCACGTCGACCTCGGCGGCGGGCGGCGGTCGCGCCGGAGCCGGCTCCGGAGTTGGACGACGCGGAGCTGCGCGGCGCGCTGGAGGCGATCCTGCTGGTGGTGGACGAGCCGGTGAGCGAGCTGGTCCTGGCGCAGGTGCTGGAGCAGCCGGCCGAACGGGTCGGGCCGGTACTCGACCAGATCGCCGCCGGCTACACCGCCGCCGGGCACGGTTTCGAGCTGCGCCGGGCCGCCGGTGGCTGGCGTCTCTACACCCGGCCGGAATACGCGACGTACGTGGAGCGGTTCGTGCTGGACGGGCAGTCGGTGCGGCTGACCCAGGCCGCGCTGGAGACCCTGGCGGTGGTCGCCTACCGGCAGCCGGTCACCCGTTCCCGGATCTCCGCCATCCGCGGTGTCAACTGCGACGGGGTCATCCGTACGCTGGTGTCCCGCGGTCTGATCGAGGAGTGCGGCACCGAATCCGACAGCGGTGCCTTTCTGTACCGCACCACCACGATGTTCCTGGAGAAGCTCGGGCTGAACAGCGTCGACGACCTCCCGCCGCTGGCCCCGTTCCTCCCCGACGACGTAGAAGAGCTTGCCGATGCCACGCGATGATCGCGCCCCCAAGTCCGACGCCCCCGTCTACACCGGCACCGAACGCCTGCAGAAGGTGCTCGCCGCCGCCGGCGTGGGCTCCCGACGCGCGTGCGAAGACCTGATCTTCCGCCGCCGGGTGACCGTGAACGGGCGGGTGGCGCAGCTGGGCGACAAGGCGGACCCGACCCGGGACGTCATCGTCGTCGACGGTGAGCGGTTGCAGGCCGACGTGCGACTGGTCTACGTGGCGATGAACAAGCCGCGCGGCGTGGTCACCACCATGGCCGACGAGAAGGGCCGCACCGAGCTGGCCGACTTCATCGGCGCGCGGGTGGAGCAGCGCGTCTACCACGTCGGGCGGCTCGACGCCGACAGCGAGGGCCTGCTGCTGCTGACCAATGACGGCACCCTCGCCCACAAGCTCATGCACCCCTCGTACCAGGTGCTCAAGACCTATCTCGCCGAGGTGGCCGGGCCGATCCCGCGCAACCTGAGCAAGCGGCTGCTGACCGGGGTGGAGCTGGAGGACGGGCCGGTGAAACTCGACTCGTTCAAGCTGGTGGACACCCTGGGCAAGACCGCCCAGGTGGAGCTGAGCCTGCACGAGGGGCGCAAGCACATCGTCCGGCGCCTGATGGCCGAGGTCGGGCACCCGGTGTCCCGGCTGGTGCGTACCTCGATTGGGCCGATCAAGCTTGGCGACCTGCGCACCGGGCGGCTGCGGCGGTTGACCAACGCGGAGGTCGCCGCCCTGTTCAAGGCCGTGGGTGACTGACGCGCGCGGGCCGGGGTACGGCTGCCGGTAGGCTCCGTGCGGCCCACGGAGGGTGGCGGGCGTCGCCTCCGGCGACGGCGCCTGGGTGCCCGGCGCGGCGGCGGGCATGATGGAGAACGTGTGGTTACCGCTCGCGGAACAGGATGTTCCGTGAGGTACGGGCTGAGGAGGACGACGGTGGAGGAAAACGAACGGACCGGGCGCTGCGTGGTCGCCGTGGACGGGCCGTCCGGTTCGGGTAAGTCCACCGTCTCCCGGCGGCTCGCCGTCGGGATCGGTGCCCGCTACCTGGACACCGGCGCGATGTACCGGGCGATCACCTGGGCGGTGCTGCGCTCCGGCGTCGACCGGGCCGACGCCGGCTCGGTGGCCAAGGTCGCCGACGAGGTGGACCTGCGCATCGGCACCGACCCCCAGGGGTACGGCGTGACCGTCGACGGGGTGGGCGTGGACGCGGACATCCGCGGGCCCGAGGTGACCGGGGCGGTGTCCGCGGTGGCCGCCGTGCCGGCGGTCCGCAAGCTGCTGGTCGCCCGGCAGCGGGAGATGATCGTCAACGCGGGCCGGATCGTCGTCGAGGGCCGCGACATCGGCTCGGTGGTGGCCCCGGACGCGGACCTGAAGGTCTACCTGACCGCCTCGGCGGCGGCCCGAGCGGCCCGGCGCAGCGCCGAGGACGCCAGCGACGTCACCGCGACCGCCGCCGACCTGGCCCGGCGGGACCGGCTCGACTCCACCCGCAAGATCGACCCGCTCGCCCAGGCCGCCGACGCGGTCGTGCTGGACACCACCGAGCTGGGCATCGACGAGGTCGTCGCCCGCCTGCGTGACCTGCTGACCGAGCGGGGCGTGGCATGAGCGAGCCCGGCGGGTGGGTGGAGCTGCGTGAGCCGGACCTCGACACCGAGGAACCGACCGGCCCGCAGCCCGTGGTCGCGGTCGTCGGCCGGCCGAACGTGGGCAAGTCGACGCTGGTCAACCGCCTCATCGGCCGCCGGCAGGCGGTCGTCGAGGACGTGCCCGGGGTGACCCGGGACCGGGTGCCGTACGACGCGCAGTGGAACGGCCGGCAGTTCACCGTGGTGGACACCGGCGGATGGGAGCCGGACGCCAAGGACCGGGCCGCGGCGATCGCCGCGCAGGCCGAGGCGGCCATTGTCACCGCCGATGTGGTGATCTTCGTGGTCGACGCGGTGGTCGGCTCCACCGACGTGGACGAGGCCGCGGTGAAGATGCTGCGCCGCAGCGCGAAGCCGGTGATCCTGGTGGCGAACAAGGCGGACAACACCGCCATCGAGATGGAGGCGACCGCACTGTGGTCGCTGGGGCTCGGCGAGCCGATGCCGGTCTCCGCCCTGCACGGCCGGGGCTCCGGCGAACTGCTCGACGCCATCCTCGACGCGATGCCCGAGGCGCCGAAGATCGTGGAGAACCGGCCGCGCGGGCCGCGCCGGGTGGCCCTGGTCGGCCGGCCGAACGTGGGCAAGTCCAGCCTGCTCAACCGGTTCTCCGGCGAGGAGCGGGCGGTCGTCGACGCGGTCGCCGGCACCACCGTCGACCCGGTGGACAGCCTGGTGGAGATCGGCGGCGAGACGTGGCAGCTGGTCGACACGGCCGGGCTGCGCAAGCGGGTCGGCAAGGCCAGCGGCACCGAGTACTACGCCAGCCTGCGTACCGCCTCGGCCATCGAGGCGGCCGAGGTGGCGGTGGTGCTGCTCGACGCCAGCGAGGTCATCAGCGAGCAGGACCAGCGGATCCTGTCCATGGTCACCGAGACCGGACGGGCACTGGTCATCGCGTTCAACAAGTGGGACCTGGTCGACGGCGACCGACGGTACTACCTGGACAAGGAGATCGAGCGGGAACTGCGCCGCATCCCCTGGGCGATCCGCCTCAACCTGTCCGCGATGACCGGTCGCGCGGTGGACAAGCTGGCTCCGGCGCTTCGCAAGGCCCTGGCCAGCTGGGAGACGCGCATCCCGACCGCGCAGCTCAACTCGTGGCTGACCGCGCTGGTGCAGGCGACCCCGCACCCGGTGCGCGGCGGCCGGGCACCGAAGATCCTGTTCGCCACCCAGGCCGGCGTGGCCCCGCCGCGCTTCGTGCTGTTCACCACCGCTCCGCTGGACCCCGGTTACCAGCGGTTCGTCGAGCGCAAGCTGCGCGAGGAGTTCGGCTTCGAGGGCAGCCCGATCGAGATCTCGGTACGGCCCCGCAAGAAGCTCGGTCCCGGCGGCCGGGGCAAGACCCACGGCTGACCGCCGCGCTGGTTCGACAAGGCCGGGTGGGGGGTCCTCCTCCACCCGGCCTCCCCTTTCACCACCCTCCTAGGACGCTTTAGAGGTGGTGACCCGGTCGCCCGGTCGGCCACGCGCCGGGACCGGAGGGGCGGGTGCGAACGGGTGGAAGATCCTGCGCTAAGCTGTACCGGCCGTCGCGGGGGGATCCGCGCGAGGGCATCGGGACGTGGCGCAGCTTGGTAGCGCACTTGACTGGGGGTCAAGGGGTCGTCGGTTCGAATCCGGCCGTCCCGACAGCACGAAAAGAGGCCGTCAACCGGGTTGTTCGCCCTGGTTGACGGCCTCTAATTCATGCTGGAACAGTGGGGATTGCTTGACCTAGACGGCGCGTAGCTGGGGACCACCTGGGGACCGGCGGGCCTTCAAGTGAGCGCTGAGGGCTGTTCCAGCGTCTGTGATTGACTGCCTGTCGGGGTGCAGGTATCGCTGTGTCGTCGTCAGCGACCCGTGACCGGCGATCTTCCGCAGCACATGCACGGGGACCCCGGCGTCGGCCATCCACGTAAGGCCGGTGTGCCGTAGGTCGTGTCTGCGTAGGTGTTCGTATCCGAGTGTGGTGACCACCTCATCCCAATGCGTCGCGTCCCGCAGCACAGCGGTGCTGATCCGACCACCGCGCGGCCCAGTGAACAGCCGGGAATCGGGCTTGGATGCTGCGTCCAGGCGGTGAGCGACGATCGGCCGTACCTCTTCGATCAGCGGCACGGTCCGGGCGCGCTTTCCCTTGGTGCCCTTGTCGATGAGGCCACCCGGACCGGGCGTGGTATGGCGGCGCACGGTCCATATCCACGCTTTCCGGTCGATGTCCTCGGCCCGGACGCCGGAAACCTCGCCGATCCGCGCGGCGGTACAGGCGGCGAATATCACCACGTCGGCCCATCCAGTGAAGTTGTTCGCGGACCGTTTGACCAGCGCATCGGCGAGACCGTTGAGCGTTTCCCAATCGGGCAGTGCGAGCGAGCGAGGGTCGTCCAACTCATCCTCTGCCCGCTGATATTCACGCTGCCACCCGGTCACCTGGGCGGGGTTTCGCTGGATGATGCCGTCACGTACGGCCTGTTCCATCACGCGGACCAGCACGGCGAGAAAGTTCTTCACCGTCGATCGGCTGTATTCGTGGGCAATCCAGGAGTGAACCGCTCGGTCCACCACACCATTGGTAATCATCCGAACAGGAATGTGACCGAGCGTCGGCACTACCCGGTGGCGTAGCCGGGCGGGGCACCCCGCCACCAAAAGGTGGGGATGCCGTACCGCGCCCCGTCCGGATCGAAGTAGGCGGCGCGGATGCGCGACATCAGGCCGCGCGGCGCGGGTCGGTGCGGGCGGTCAGGTCGGCAGCGGCGCGGGTGACGCGGGCCTCAGCCCGGCGCAACCGCCGCCAATCCAGGACGGTCGGGCCGCCGTGGTCCTCGGCGTACAGCATCGTGATCTCGGCGTCCAGGACATCCAGCTCGGCCGCGATCAGCGGTCACTCACGTTCGATGACAGCCAGGTCGGCGGCGGTCGGCTCGGCGGTGACGAGGGCGAGGCGCTTCCTCATGGAAAACCTCCGGTAGTCGATGCAGTGGGGGAGCGCAGTGGCGCGGACCAAGACAGCCCGCGCCCGCCAGCGCCAATGTGGAGATGAGCTGCACGGACCTCAGCCGTGCGCGGTCACCTTTTCCGGGGAGGTGACAGCCCTTGTGTTGTCAATGAACGGGTGCACGGTGGTCCGTAGGCGCGCAGCGTCGAAGCGCTGCCTTCCCCGGCTTCCGCCCGGCTGACGAGCGGCGCAATACAACTCGACGTTGTATTCACTGATGTGGACGCTACAGCTCGACGTTGTATTAGCGCAAGGCGTGAACCCTGATCAGCGCGGCGTGTTGAGTGTCGGGTGGCGTACTCTCGCTGGTGATGTCTGAATCGACGGGTGAGCTACCGACTGACTGGTGGACGACTGCCGACGTACTAGCGTTCCTGAAGGCGGCGGGAGCGCCGGTAAGCCGTGCTACGTGGGCGGCCTACGTGTCCCGAGGGCAGGCTCCCGCCCCCGACCGCATGTTCGGCCGGTCGCCAGTCTGGCGGCCGGCGGCGGTCCGGGAGTGGCAGGCATCCCGCCCTCGCCGAGGTTCGGTCGAAGTCTGAACCTGGGTATCGGCCTCAGGTCCCCTTGGCAGGTCCAGTTCGTTTCCATGGGCTCTAGTCAACGTGAGTAGCCGTCGACTTCCCATGAACTACATGGAACCGGCGATGCATGAACATGGAACTCGTCTGGCGAACCCTGATTGACGTACGCCGCTAGACTCCCCGGAAACACTGCCTGCGGGGGAGGTAGGCGCATGCACGTCGTTGCCACGTGGACGGGGCAGAACGCGCGTGCACTCCGGCTGGCGCTGCGGATGACGTTCGATGACTTCGCCGGGCACCTAGGCGTGTCCACCCGAGGCGTGACGAAGTGGGAGGGGCAGCCGGACGCGGAACTGGCAATGCGTACTCAGCAGCTCCTTGACGTGGCGTGAAGCGCGCGGACGACGACGCGTTGGCACGGTTCGCGCAGTTTGTTCAAGAGCCGGCGCAGCCTGCCCCCGAATCAGCGCCCGAGACGCCGACGTCTCCCGTGCTGCCGCCGAGAACCGTCACGGCCCGCCGAGTGACACCAGACCTGCTCCGGTTCCTTCGCCGTTCGCTACGTGACCACTACACGGCAGACAACTTGCTTGGTCCGCGCGCACTGCTTCCTGCCATCACGGCTCATGCCGACACCATCGAGCAGATGGCGCGAGACGCGTCGGGTCAATCGCTGGACGATCTGTTGCGGGTGGGCGCTGGGTACGCCGAGTTTGCAGGCTGGCTTCATCAAGACGCGGGCGACACAGAGGGCGCTACGGCGTGGTACCGCCGCGCGCTGGAGTGGGCCGCGGCTGGCCAGGATGACCGGATGGCTGCCTTCGTCCTGACCCGCCGTGCCGTTCAATCCATCAGCGCCCGCAACGGCGCCCATGCCGCACGGCTGGCCAGCGCCGCCCAGCGTGATCGGGGACCGGAAACGCTGCGAATACGCGCCATTGCTGCCCAGACCGAAGCACTCGGCTATGCGGTCCATGGTGAAGGGGGAGAGGCGGACCGCGCCTTGGACTTGGCCGAAGGACTGCTTGACGTTGGTGGTGCAGACACGCCGCTGAAGGGCGATCCGTCCGATGGGCGGTACTGCGACCTGCGGCTCTACCTGGCCATCTCCCGGGCGAAGTGCCACCTGGAACTCGGCCGCGCCTCGGCCGCCGTGTCGGCCTTCACGACGGTTCTCGACACGCTTCCACCGGACTACCATCGCGACCGTGGCCAGTACCTCTCCCGCCTTGCTCAGGCATATGTGCTTGCCGGCAGTCCGGAGGAGGCATGTGTGTGCGCTGAAGAGTCCTTCGCTATCGCGGTCACGACCGGATCGTCACGCACCCTCAACGACCTGCGGAATCTGCTCGGCCAGCTACGGCCTTGGGCGTCGTACCCAGCCGTGGCGAAGCTGCGCGACCTGCTGACCACCGCTGCCTGACCAGAGAGGCCATCACCGTTGTTCTCGCTCGCAACCGACGCCGCACCCGGCCGCCCCAACGAGGATTTCGTGATCGCCTCCGCCGACCTGGCGGTGGTCGTGGACGGGGCAGGCATCCCGTTCGGTGGCTGTCACCACGGCGTGGCCTGGTACGCGCGCCAGCTCGGCGTCCGAACGATGGCCGCGTTGGTCGCCTCACCGGATGTGCCTCTAGTGGATGGCTTGGCGGCGGGCATCGCCGCTGTAGCTGCGTTGCATGTCGACACTTGCGATCTGACTAACCCGGGCACGCCGTGTGCGGCCGTCGGCGTTTTGCGGGTGGGGCCTGATCGAGTGGATGCACTGGCGCTGTCCGATGTGAGCGTGGTGGTCGACCTCGACACCGGACCGGAGGTCACGTGCGACCTGTCTATCGAGGAGATCAGCGGCACCGAGCCGGCTGCAGTCGCGGGGATGCGGTTCGGTACCCCTGAACACGCCAACGCCCTAGCCGCGCTGGTGGCGCGGCAGACCGCGACCCGCAACCGCCCCGATGGATGGTGGGTGGCTGCGGCTGACCCGGCCGCAGCCCAGTACGCCCGGACCGCCAGTTACCCGATAGACGCACTCGTCCGAGCAACCGTCTTCTCAGATGGCGCTACCCGCCCGGTGGACCAGATGGAGATCTATCGCTGGCCGGAGTTCCTCGACCTGCTCGAAAAGTTGGGCCCCGCAGGTCTGATCGCGCACGTCCGCTCCCTTGAAGCTGCCGACCCGCACGGGGACAGTTACCCGCGGACCAAGCGCCATGACGATGCCTCGTTGGCCCAGCTCATGCTCGACAAGCCGTTAATAAACCGACGCTCATGACCTAGCTGTCACCCCTGTCACCGTCCAGACTCTCGGCTGCGAGAACACAGCGGGGCCTGGTGACAACCCGTTGACCAGGTGCTGCATGGCGCCGACCGCTACGTCTTCAACAGTCCGGGGAGTAAGCGAATGCGACCGAAGCTTGAGTACAAGACCGCACTGGCGCTGCTCGGTAAGCACGACCACGCGATATTGGAACACCTTGATAAGGTTCTTGGAGGCGCCGTACTTGGCAGTGGGCCCCTGGGATTCGGCGAAATATTTCAGCTTGTTGACCAAAAGAACGAAGGTGTTCGGATTCTGCGCGCTCTTGCCGATAAGGCGGGAGAGGCCCTCATGGGAGTTACAGGCCGTGAACGGCATGAGCTGATTTACGCCGCGAATGCCGTTCTATTGATCAGTTCATTCTTTGAAGCGCTGGGCGAAGAATTGCCACAGTTGTCAAGTATGAAACTGACGGATGGCAATAAACTTTCATTGCTCCCGCATGGGAAGATCGGCAAAACAAAGCTGGTTGAGAGGCTTACCTATATCCAGGTTCCAGAACCATGGAACGGATCAGGTTTCAGGGAAACCTTACGGCTGGAGGTCCGACCGGCGCTAGAAAATATGGCGGTAAACTGTGTCGAGTTTCTAAATGGGCTATCGGCATGGGAGGCGCTAGCGGCTCGCAGGCCAACTTTGGGTAATGAGATAAAGGCAAAAGTCGTTGATAAAGCGCTGGTCAAGTATCGTGACGGCTACCTGAGGCTAGCTGGAGACATTCCAGAGTTTCAAAGCTGGATTGCTGTTGGCGAGAGTGCTGCGACGCGACAGCAGCTCAGGCTATCTGTTGAGGAGATCATTCAATCGCAGTCTAGCGCTTTAGCGAAATTGGAGACACTGTTAGAAAGATCAATCACAAGCAACGTTGGGCAAAAACGTGCCGGGCTCGACGGGGCGGTCAGTGAGGCGCAGAGCAGTTATCTGCGGAGACTTAATGCAGCCGAGCTGGTAAAGCCAATTCTGGCTGCGGACTTCATGACCTACGCTCCCCACCTCCGGCTCCCCGCCCTGGCTGATAGCTACGTCACGCCCAATTTCAAGTATGTCCGGAAGTCGCGGGAGTCTCGCCCCTCAGAGGAGGGTTGGTGGGCGGCGGTGCAGCCACGAAGCGATCTAGACCTCCTGTTGGCAGCGCATCTGGCTGCTCCGATAAGCACAGGGATGCCGTTGCTGGTGCTCGGCCATCCGGGTGCCGGAAAGTCGCTCCTGACAAGAATCATTGCTGCGCGTTTGCCGGCCGAAACACACACTGCGGTATGGGTGCCCTTACGCCGGGTCGATGCCACAACTCCTATCTACGTTCAAATCGAGACTGCCCTTGCCGAGACCTCGCACGGCAGGTTGAGTTGGAGCCGGCTCTCGGAAGAGACCGGAGATAGGACGATCCGGGTTGTGCTGCTGGATGGACTCGATGAACTCGTGCAGGCCAGTGGAGTGTCACAGTCACGATACTTGCACGACGTAATAGCGTTTCAAGAGCGCGAAGAGACCGTATCGGGTCGGCCTGTAGCGGTCATCGTAACTTCGCGCACAGTAGTCGCCGATCGTGTCGACATTCCTCATGACATGCCGATTATTAAGTTGGAGGACTTCGACGCTGGCCAGGTGAGGGACTGGCTGAGAGTATGGAATTCGACCAATCGCTCGGTGGAACTATTCCGTCCTCTGGCGATTGAGATGTTCGACTCGCTCGGGTCTATAGCGAGCCAACCGCTACTTCTTCTCCTGCTCGCTCTATACATGGCCGACCCAGAGGCCAGAGATATTTCTGCACTGAAGTCGAACGCCGACCTCTACTCGGCTCTAATAGACAACTTCGTTAAACGGGATATCGGCAAGGAGATCGAACAGCAGCGCCGTGACCTAGACATGAAGCGAGAGCTGGTGATGCGGCGCCGGCATCTTAGCGTTGCAGCCTTCGCCATGTTTAATCGAGGTCGACAACATGTATCGCATAACGAGCTTCGGGCGGATCTAGATGCCTTGTTCGGCAGGGGACTTGCCGGCCGCACCGACTTTGACCAAGGTTTGGACCGCGCTGCTCTGACGGTGGGACAGTTCTTCTTCGTACACTCACCACGTGGTGATGCGGCACTGGATGAGCGGCTAGGCCAAGAGAGGACGTATGAATTTCTGCACGCGACATTCGGAGAGTACCTAATCGCCCTTGAGGTGATGCAGTTACTGGATCAGTTCGCGGAGCTAGAAGCTACTGCATTCTACAATCCGTCGCCATACCCTAATCGCTTCGACGATAATTTACTCAGGGCGTTGCTTTCTCACGAGCCGTTGAGTAAGCGCCCACCGATCCTCAACTTCGTAAGCGAGCTTTTCGCCGCCCGAGCAGAGGATCTTCAGGTCTGGATTCCAGTTGTGGTTAAGCGGGCGATTCAGCAATTCCGCGACAATTCGACCTGGGGTACAGCCTATTCGGAGAGCATCGATAGGTCCCGTAATCATAGGTTCGGGGCCGACAACTTCGAGCGGGTGGCTCACTATGGGGCCAACCTGGTTGCCATTCTTGCAGCCATCTCGCCGGGAGGAACCGCTATACGCGAGATTGCGCCTCCTAACGTAGATGTCGCCCGTTGGTGGCGCTCGATGGTTCGTTTGTGGCGAGCGAGCCTAGATGATGATGGCTGGATATCGCTAACCAAGTCGCTATATTCGGGGCCCGATAGTAAAACGGAGGAGTCTTGGACCCTCCCTGTCACGCACATCTATGGAGGGCAGCCCCCGGGCTATGCAGAGATGGTGGGCGCGTTCTTCGCTGAGCCGGCACCGTCGGAAGCAGAGGCTTACTTGCTTGGGGACCGGCAGTTGGCCGCGTGGATCACCAGCGGTAGGATTTCCTGGTACGACAATGCGGTAAAGAATGGGCCAGGCACCAGAGCGCATCATCTGCTTGTAGGCATGCATCGGATCTCCAACGACGTTCGCGAGAACAAATATATCCAAATTGTGGATTACGCTGAGCGAGGCATGCTCTCATTATCCACGATGGAATTGTTTGCAGCTTGTCTGGCGCGCGATGCGGCATTTTTGACCGAGGCAACCTCTGTAAGGTGCCTAGAGGTGCTCGGGGCGCGATATGCGTTAACTCCTTCTATCATCGCTAGATGTATAGTGGCACATCCGCCTATCATTGAGAAATATAAGGGAAACCTGTGGCGGTTGATTAGAGAGTCGCAAGCCGAACCGCATGAGCTTCGGGAGGCTAGGGTTATTCTTAGCGGCCTTCTGGTCGACTCCTCCGCTAAATCGCGCCGCTCATCCATTGAGGCCGCGCTCCATGCACTTAAGGGGAGGGCCGGAAAGAAACGATGAAACACGCTGCAGTCCTGCGTTAACGGGCTGACAGCCCCATGTGGCGGGGTGGGCAAAGCTCCGTGGACGGTGGGGACCAGACGGGGACCACACGTAATGCTCGTTAGCGCGCGCACCGTCGTCCACTGCACGGCTTGAACTTTAAAGTTGCTTGCGTGACGTGCGTGGACGAGTAGCGATTCGTCCTGGGGGTCAAGGGGTCGTCGGTTCGAATCCGGCCGTCCCGACGCAGGTCAGAGGGCTGATCCGGAAATCGGGTCGGCCCTTTCGCCGTTCTGGGGACCAAGATCAGTCAAGTTGAAGCGTGCCTAGCGCTGCTTGACCGACGGTCAAGTCTCAAGTGCCCAGCCGGGATGGCTGCCGAATCGTTCGCTTTCTGGATCAAGGCGGCCCGCAAGCGGGCCGCGCCGGCCCGGCCGGCCACGCTGACGGACGACAAGACCCTGAAGACCTCGGGGCTCTGCCCCGAACCCCGGCCCTCCTCAGAGATCCGCTCAGCAGCGTCAGGCCCGCGGGTGTCGGCCGGGAATCGTGGTGGACGGCGCAGAAGATCGCTGGCAGCATCACCGGATGCCACGGAGCCGCACCCTCGGGTCTATCACGGTCACCGCCCTCACCGATGGCGAGGGCCCGTTCTTCCAGCCCCGCGTCGAGGCGTTCCCGGACGCGACGGAGGCGCACTGGCGCGCGGCCGACCGGCGCGATCCCGCGTCGGTGACCGCCGACGGGGAATGGTGGCTGCAGTTCCGTAGCTTCGCCCTGCGCGCCGGCGACGGGCCGGTCACCCTGGTCGACGCCGGGATCGGCTCGGCCGACTCCCCCGCCGCGAGCTGGGCGCCGGTGCCCGGCCGGCTGCCGGAGGAGCTGGCCGCCGCCGGCATCGATCCCGCCGACGTGCGCACCGTGGTCCTCACCCACCTGCACAGCGACCACATCGGCTGGGCGGTGACCGGCACCCCCGGCCGCCCTTACTTCCCGAATGCGGACTACGTGGTGCAACGGGCCGAGTTAGATGTGATGGAGACGATCAACCCGGGCCTGCCGGCCGGCCTGGTCGCGCCGTTGCGCGCCGCCGGTCAGCTCCGGGTGGTCGACGGCGACACCACCCTCACCCCGGAGGTACGCGTGCTGAGCACGCCCGGCCACACCCCCGGCCACCAGTCGGTGCTGGTGGAGGCGAACGGCGAACGCCTGCTGCTCACCGGCGACCTGCTGGTCCACGCCATCCAGCTGATCGACCCCGACCTGGCGTACGCTCACGAGGAGGACCCAGCCACCGCCCGCACCTCGCGCACGACCCTGCTGCGCACCCTCACCGCACACGGCCCCGCCCTCCTCGCCACACCCCACCTGGGCGCCCCCTTCGTCGCCCTCTGACACGTAACTGACGCTCTCTCTGCGCCGCCCCAACAAGCGAGCGGTCCGCATCTAGTCCGCAAGAGGTCAACGGACGACGGGGGAGTGGTGGGAGATGTCGAGAGGCGTTTCCGCTGCTAGATCTCCATCTGCCCCGGTCGACGGGGTGGGCGACTTGATCTCATAATCCTCCGGTCGCGCCGTGCCCGTTGCGTGCCTGTTGGCACGGGTGCCGAGGGTCAACGGCGGTCGGCTCCTGGAGGTGGCCGCCAGCCTGGCAGCGCAGGCCGGACCAGCTCCTTGCCGAGCCGCTTCCGCCCGTGTCCACACTTCCCGACCTGGACACCCTGCGCCAGCAGGCACCCGACGAGGAAGCCCTACCGCCGCTCGTCGTCATCACCGCGGCCCCGCCCGCCGTCGCATCCATGCGGACCAAGACCGCTCTCACCCTCGGCGGCGCCTTGGGCGTGTCCGCCGTGCTGCTCGGCGAATGGCCGCACGGCGTCACCCTCGACATCGCCCCGGACGGCCACGTCACCCACGCCTCCGGGCTGGCGATCGAATCGATCCCCCGACGCCTGCCCGTTCTCGACACCCCCACCGCCATCGGCATTCTCGCCACTCTGCGCGAGGCGCAGACGGGGGAGACCACCACGCTGCCCACCGACGCGGCACCAAGCCCGGTGGTTCCACTGCACGCGAGCCGGACCGACACCGCACCGCCCAATCCGTCTGCACCGGTCACCGCGACCGTCGAGCCCGAAGCTGCCGGCAAGGCGCACCTACGGGTGCTCGGGCAGCCGCGCATCGACAACATCACCCAACCCGGCCGACCACTACGCGCCAAAGCCCTCGAACTCGCCGTTTTCCTGGCCTGCCACCCCGACGGCGTCACCACCCGCGAGATCGGCGAATACCTCGAACTCGACGCCCGCCCCAGCCAAGCCGACCAACGCGTCCACACCAACGCCAGCAACCTGCGACACGTCCTCGCCCGCGCCGGCACCCACGAGGCCAGAAACGCCTACGTCTTCAAGAACGCCGGACGCTACCGGCTCGACCCCGTCGCCGTCGACGTCGACGTCTGGGCCCTGCGCGACCTGCTCCGCACCGCCACCATCGCCGCCGGCCCACGCCGCCGCCAACTGCTCACCGCCGCCTGCGACCTCTACACCGCGCCACTGGCCGACGGCCACGACTACGAATGGCTGCCACCACACCGGGAAACCGTGCGCCGCTGGGCTACCGAAGCCCACCTGCTCCTGGCAGACGACCTCATCGACACCGACCCACAGGCCGCATCCGACCTCCTCGACAAAGCCATCGGACTGGACCGCTACAACGAGGCCCTCTACGCCAAGGCAATGCAGGCCCGCCACGCCCTCGGCGACACCGACGGCATCCGCACCCTCCTACGCGCCCTGACCAAAGCCCTCGCCGACCTCGACGCCGAACCCCAGGAAACGACCGTCACGCTCGCCCACGGGCTTCGAAGCAACCTTGCCGATTGGTGATCACCAGGGGACACCGTCACGTCGCGTAGCACCCCGTTGATCCAGTGCACGCCTGTCATCCGAAGTGTCGACAGTCCGATCCGGATCATGGACGACCGTTCGGCCCGCAGGTTCGCCAGGTTCGTGCTTTCGACGAGGCAGTCGGTGAAGGCCGCCCCGTCGAGCTGCACGCCGCTGAGGTCCGCGCTGGTGAACCGGCACTGCGTGAACTCCACCCCGTCGGCCGCCTGCCCCGACAGGTCGAGGTCGGCGAACGCCAGCGGACGGAACGTCGATTCGGGTTCAAGCCTGTGATCCTCGGCGGTGGCCAGGCCCAGCGCGGCCGGCGGTCGTGGCTTCGCCGGCCGCCGATGGCGGCTGACCCCCGAACCACTACCGTCCGACATCCGAGCAGCCATGCGCGGACTCTAGCCCGGCTGCCCCACCGACGGCGCACACCCGCCCCATCCGCGATGCCGCAGCCTGAAGCTTCGCGTGATCGCCGAGGACGCCCGGCGTCGGAACCTCCGTCCTCGACCACCGCGCTTTGGTTACGGGGCGGCGGTGGCGACGAGGGCGTATCAAGAGCTGCGCGGTGAAACGACTCGTGTATGGGACCGGTTCTACGCGATGTTCGACTTCCGGCCCTTACCCAGGTCATTTAGGCGGGCTTCGCGTCGCTGGTGGGGGAGGGGCCGCTGTTGTGCCTGGACTGGCAGCACCGGTGCTATCGGGTCTGGCCGACACTCATCAGACCTGAGAATCTCGATCCGCCGGGACGGCCGGGCTGGCCGTTGTCGCCGTATCCCGACGGGGACTATCACATCTACCCGTCCGAGGGCTTCCGGTCCGGCTCCTTCGGACACCCGTGGGAGTCGTCGCTGTGCATCTTCGGCCCTGAACTGCTCGACGCGATCGCCGTGGACGTCCACGCGGTGCTTCGACACGTCATCCGCCGGGACGGCCGACCCACCACGGCATGATCAACGAGCATGTCCAGGCGGGTGGCGTGCGGAGATGTCGTCGTCGGGCTCGGTGTAGCCGTGCGCGAGGAGCACGGCCAGGAGCCGCTGCTGCCATGCCCTCTCATCGGCGTCACGCCACCGATGCTGCCGTGGGCACTGCCAGTTCGGTAGCGGCTCTTCGGGGAGGAAACATCCACCGAGCGCGAGCCGGCCGTCGGTGGCAGCAGCTCTCGCTTCTGGGACGGGCCGGCCGAAGAGCAAAGGAACGCCTGCTGTGTGGCACTCGGGGCAGGCTGGGATCACGTCGCTACGGTACCGAGCCTGCGACCTCTGCGGGGCTCCTGTCGTCGGGTCGGGTCGGGAAAGCTGGCTGGAGGAGCGAAGAGGCCGGGTGCCATGTGCGGCTACGGCATCGGCGGCCGCTCCGTCGGGCCCGGCGTGGTCGGGCCGACCTGCGCACGTGCTGAGACCAGCGCGTGACGCTGTCGCGCGCGGAGGCGTGACCAAACTCTGCGGCCCGGGTCTGGTACGGGTACGAGGTG
Source organism: Micromonospora endolithica (assembly GCF_003626595.1). Lineage (GTDB taxonomy): Bacteria > Actinomycetota > Actinomycetes > Mycobacteriales > Micromonosporaceae > Micromonospora > Micromonospora endolithica. The sequence continues at coordinate 40,483 of NZ_RBAK01000024.1, forward strand.
GCGGGCCGGAGCGTTACCGTTGCCGGCGTCCCGACGGTGTGCTCAGCCATTGCTCCGCTCGGCGGCGTTTGTCGTCGTCGCCTGACTCCCTCGCTGCCGCCAGTAGACGCATCCGTAGCTCTGCCGGGACTTTGGCGATGTCCCTCGCCTGGTGCGTGCGTGCCTTCCAGCCGCACAGGTGCCGCACAGCGCCGGCGTCGATGTGAGCGTCGGTGGGGTAGGCCTGCATAGCTCGGATGAGGTGGGCGATCGGTGTTTCGGCGAGCGCTGGCGCCGGCAGTGCTTCGTGTACGGGAAAGCCGGAACAGCGCCCTGTCCCCGAGCCATACCAGGCGAGCGTGACGCCAGCCCGCTCGACCGGATCCGGAATCGCTTCTTCGAGACGGCGGGCGACCAGCCGGTGTATCCCCTCGGGAAGAAGCCCGTCGGTGCTGCCGGCGGCCACCGCCACATCAAGTAGGTCATGTACTGCGGCGGGGGCAGCGGCCCTCCACCGATGTTCGGCGAGCCACCGCTCGTGGCGTTCGCGTTGCCGCTGTTCCTCCCGCACCAACGGACCTTCGACCCCATGCTCAGCGAGCCAGCGCAGCACCGCGCCGCCATCGCGCAGCCTGGCGTCGCCGTCCCAGCCCGACCAGCGCAGGTGGCTGGCGTGATGAAATCCCGCGGCTGCAGTCAGCCGCCCGCTCCGGTCGAAGAACTCGAAGGCGAGGTCGCCGTGACACATGCAGTACCCGTCGGTCGTCTGCGTGACGGCCAAGGCCTGAACCAGCCGGCGAACTGCCACCGGCTCAGTCACCTCCAGCAGCACATCCTCGCCCAGCACCCGGATACCGGACACCTCACCACTGGTCACCCGAACTCGGGCGGCGCTGCGCAGCACCTCGCCGAGGGTGGCTTCCGAAGTCACCCCATTATTCTGCGGTCGCAACGCCCTGCTGACGAGTCCCGCCCCTGGCGATCTCCGTACTGGTGCTGTCCATCATCCGCGGCTGGCCCGACCCCACGAACCTGCTCGTCGCCTCTGGTTCGGTGGCATTCGCGTTCCTGTTACACCACATGGTTGGCTGGACGCTGAACCGGTGAACGGCGTCGGGGTGTGCCTGTTCTACCGGCGAGTCGGGCCTCCGGCGAGAGCCGGCACCTACTGCCGGTCGGCTGGCGAGCTGGGTAGGACGTGATGATGACGGTTGACTGGAGTCGGCTCGGGCACGCGTACGGCCGGGCGACCGACACCCCGGGGCACGTGGCCGCTCTGGACTTCGGTGACGCGGAGGCGCGGGAGGCCGCGCTGGATCACCTCGACATGGCGGTGCTGCATCCGCGTTTCCCGGAGACGGCGACCGCGCCGGCAGTGCGGGCCGTGACCGAACTGCTCGCCGAGGGGCGAGCCCACCCGGACACCGTCGAATCGCTTGTGGAGTTCCTCGGCGACGCCGCTATGAGCGTGACCGACCTCGCCGACGATCGCGACTTCGGGGGGTACTGCCGGACCTCGCCGATGCCGTGGCCCAGGCGTACCCGGTGGTGCTTTCGCTGCTCGCCGCGTCCCCGCCGGACCGGGCGCTGTTCCGCGCGGAGAACCTCGTGGCGATCGCGCGGATGCCGTCCCTGGCTGGCCGGCGGGAGGAACTGGCGGCGCTCCTCCTCGAGTGGTCGGACCGAGGCGCGGGGCCGCAGACGGGATGGCTGTACTGCCTCGGCCAGCTCGGCTTTGACCTTCGCGACCGGCTCATCGATCCGGACCCGGCGGTCCGGCTCCCAGCCGCGCTGGCCCACGAGGACGACCCACGCGCCCGTGAGCTGATCCTGACCGCGCTGGCTGAGCCACCACCTTCGGGACTGCACCAGTTTGCGCTCGTCGCCGCGGCGATCCGCATCGCCACCGACTTCGGCGAGATCGCCACGGCTGCGTGCCGGGTGGCCGGTCGGGACAGTTGGACCGGCTTCGACGACGGCTGGGGAGCGCTGGTGCGGTTCGCCTTACCCAAGCCGCACGGGACGCACCGGCCCCTCACCGAACCGCAGCGCGCACTGGTTCGGGCGCTGGTGAACAATGACGAACTCTGGGACCCGACGAACGGCAGCTGCGGGCTCGTCTTCACGCAGGCCGGACTACCGCACAACCGGAGTGCCTGTCGCCGCCTCGCTCGGTGAGCGCACGAGAAGAGCGCTCAACAGGCAGAGGATCGATGCCTGCGCAGGGTGCAATGATCCACGCGGCGATCTCCGGATGAGCGGAGACAGCACGCAGGGGGATGCGGATGAATCGGCCGTGGCCATTTCGAGGGGTCGTGATGCAGGACGCCTAGGGTGACCCGCCACCCGGCGGGGTCTACGCCGTGGCACGCGGCCACCGCACGATCTTCGATTGTCCTCACGAACCATCGATGATCAACGCGGTGGCCGTCCTCATGCTCACGCCACGCCCAACGCCGAAGCCAAATGACGGGCGAGTACTAATGGCTATCCGGACGCCGGGCGGCCCTCCGGTCGGCGACGGCGATCGCCACCGTGCTGACCATCAACGCCAGGAAGTGCGCCACCATCAGGGCCAGCATGGCTCCCGACCACGATTCGTCCGGGTCCTGCCGCAGCGCGGTGACGGCCAGTCCGGCCGTGGTGAGCGCGAACAGCGCCACCCCGATCACCCTTACCCGGGCCCGCGGGTCGGTACGGAGGACATGCTCGGCGTACCTGCGCGCGCCCGGTGAGAGGGCGCGCCAGGTGCGGGTCGCCCAGAGCAGCCACAGCGCGGGCGGCAGCAACACCAGCACCCACATCCACGGGAGCATGGCGAACACGCCGAGGAAACCGGCCGCCCAGACCGACATCATCGCCCAGCCGGCGAGGCCGCCGACGACCAGCCGGTCCAGTTCGGCGCGGGCGACGTCATTAGTCGGTTCGGCAGTGAGTACCGCGCTGACGTGCCCGGCCGCGGTCGCCAGCCGACCGCGGGTGGCAGCGACCTGACCGAGCCCGGTCAGCGCCGCCCTGTGCTCCGGGTCGAGCGCAAGTGCCCGGCGGTAGGAGCGGTTGGCCAGCGTGTTCCACCTGATCGACTGGTACATCGACGCGCGGATGTAGTGCGGTCCCGCCGACTCAGGGGCCAGACCCACCGCCCGCCTGATCGCCCGGAACGCGCGGCGCGGCTGCCCGAGGCCGAGCGAGGCGAGCGCCAGCGCGGCGTGCCCCCGCCAGTCGTCCGGATCGAGACGGACGGCTTCCACCGCGCTGGCCCGGGCCGCCGCCAGCTCTTCCATGCCGACGTGGGCGAAGGCCAGCAGCAGGTGTCCCTCGTACTGCCCGGGCCCGACCGAGACGGCCCGTGCCGCCGCGTCCCGCATGGCCGGAAAGTCGTCCTCCGCCTGGTGGGTGCGCGCCAGCACATGCAGGGCCTCGACGTGGTGCGGGTCGGCCGCCAGGACCGCCAGGATCTCCCGCCGCGCGGCGTCGGCCCGGCCGACCTCCAGCAGCGCCTCGGCTCGGGCCACCCCGGCGTCGTCGGCCGCCACGTCCTGCGTCACCGGCCCAGCCTAGTCTGGTGCCCTGAGTTGTTAATTCGGCCGCAGTATGTGGCGAGGCCGTTCAGGGTCTCGTCGGCGGTCCTGGTCCACACGAACGGTTTCGGGTCGGTGTCCATGCCTCGATCCAGGTCTATACGTCGGCTCCGTACCCCCGCACGACCTGATTACTGCCGGGATCAGCAGCAACCAGCCGGACCGCGCCAGGCGCCTTCGCGGCGCCCGGCGCGGGTGAGCTGCCGACCCCGCTCAGCGGTTGCCAAGGATGAGATCGGCATGCTCGCCCCGGCCGTCCTGACCATCCTCACCGCCCAGCAGCCAGACGCCGACCCCGAACCGGAGATCATCGCGTTGACCGTCGCCGAGATCCGCCGACTCCTCAACGCCTTCTTCCTGGCCGCAGCACTGCCACCAGAGCACACCCTGCACTGGTCGACCTGGCGGCGAACATCCCAAGCCCGATTCCGACAGTCCCACTACCAGCGCAGACAGGCGAAGTGACGTTGGAGTATTAGGCTCCACATATGGTCCGGGATGAACTGCTGCGGCTGCGCGCGAGGGCGGAGGCTGAGGCGGCGACGCTGGCCCGGGATCTGGAGGCGCTGTTCCTGGCATCGCGGGATTCGAATGCTGACGACGAGCACGATCCGGAGGGTGCCACCATCGGCTTCGAACGCGCCCAGTTGACGGCGCTGTTGGCCGGGGCGCGGGAACGGATCGCCGATGTTGACGACGCGCTGCGTCGGGTGGATGCGGCGACCTACGGCGTTTGCGAACGATGCGGGCGGCCGATCGGCGATGAACGGCTTGCCGCGCGGCCGTTCGCCCGCTTCTGCATGGCATGCGCATAGGGCATGAGGGTTGGCGAACACTGGGGCCGCTCACTAATTCCAGCGAAGCGTTTACGCGGGCTACGACGAGGTGCGCTCAACTGCCGTGGACGCGCGTCACGGAGCGCAGCCGGCCACCCAAGGGCGGCGGCGCACGGACGTGCCAAAGTGAGGTTGCCGAGCTTGATTGCTCGGGTTGGCTGAGAGCCCCAGAATCGGGGCATGCTGCCGACGGAGATGCCGTGTCTCGACGGGCCGCCAGCGCGCTTGCGGGCGTTTCGGTTGGACGACGCCCCGCTCGTCGCTTCGGTCGCCTCGGACCCTCTCATCCCCCTCATCACGTCAGTGCCGCCCTCCGATGCGCACGAGGACATCGCTGCCTACCTTGAACGGCAGCACCAACGACTCGCTGAAGGGTCTGGCTACTCCTTTGCGATCGCGGACGCCGAGACCGACGAAGCTGTGGGGAACATCGGCCTCTGGACCAGCCACATCTCCACCGGGCGGGCATCGACGGGCTACTGGATCGCACCGCAGCACCGGCGCCGCGGATACGTCCGGGCCGCTCTGAGCGCCCTCACCGCTTGGGCCAGCTCACTGGACGACGTCAAGCGGCTGGAGCTGTTCGTCGAACCATGGAACGAGGGCTCGTGGCGCGCCGCAGAAGCCTGCGGCTACCAGCGCGAAGGACTCCTGCGCAGCTGGCAGCAGGTCGGGACCGAGCGCAAAGACATGTACGTCTACAGCCTCATCCCTGGTCCGCGGGAGTGTGTCGATTTCTGTGTTTGGGCCTGTGGTGTGATCGAGGTTGTTAGATGTCGACCCGGTCGCCGTAGGCGAGGATCAGGGCGTTGAGGGCCTTGGCCCAACCGTAGACCCGGCCGGTGATGCTCCCGCCGCCCTTTCGTTTCTGTTGGACGACGAGGTAGAGGACCTTCATCGCGGCCTGCTCGGTCGGGAAGCGCCCCCGTCGGCGGGCGGCTTGCCGGAACCGGGCGTTCAGGCTCTCGATGATGTTGGTGGTGTAGAGGACCTTGCGGACCTCGTGGTCGTAGTCCAAGAAGGGCACGAACTGCGGCCAGGAGGTCCGCCACAGTTTGATGACGGCCGGGTACTGGTCGCCGAACTCGGCGGCGAACGCCTCGAACCGGGCCTCGGCGGCCGCGACAGTCGGGGCGGTATAGATCTCCCGCAACGCCGGGGTGATCTTCTGCCAGTCCTTGCGATTGGTGTAGCGCAGGCTGGCCCGGACGAGGTGGACGACGCACTGTTGGTGCACCGCCTGCGGCCAGACCTGCTCGATGGCGTCGGTCATGCCTTTCAGTCCGTCGGAGCAGACCATGAACACGTCCTCGACACCCCGGTTACGTAGTTCGGTGAGGTAGCCGGCCCACTGCTTGGCGCCTTCCCCGCCGGTGCCGGCCCACATACCGAGGACGTCACGTTCTCCGTCGAGGCTGATGCCGACCACGACGTAGACGGGCCGGTTCGCGACCTGCCCCTGGCGGATCTTCACCACCAGGGCGTCGATGAACACCACCGGATAGACACGGTCGAGAGGCCCTTGCCGCCAGGCTTCCATCTCGTCCAGGACGTTGTCGGCGACCCGGCTGATCAACTCCCGGGACACGTCGGCGTCATACACGTCCGCCAGATGCGCGGAGATCTCCCCGGTGGTCAACCCGTTGGCATAAGCGACAGGATCGTTTCGTTGAACCCGTCTAACCGGCGGGTGTGCTTCGGCACGATCCGTGGCGTGAACGACCCGGCCCGGTCCCGCGGGACCTGGATCCGCACCGGCCCGACCTCGGT
>NZ_RBAK01000025.1 GCF_003626595.1 Micromonospora endolithica
TGCCGATTCCGTACCCGCTGCTGGAAAGCCCGCGACATCTGCGCCACCGAGGAACCCGCCCTGACGACCCGGGACGGCGGAACACAGTCGACCGCCTGCCACTTCCCGGAGAGCGGACCACTCGCCGGCACCCTCCCGCCGAAGGACGGCCGCGCCGCACCGGGTGGTGGTGCCACCGCTGCGCCGGGGTGAGGCCGGATGCGGGGCGGGCCGGCTCGGTGGGCCGGCCCGCCCTTGCGGTCAGCGGTTCGGGTCCACCGTGCCGGAGACGTCGTCCACGTCGTAGCCGGCGCGGCTGACCTCGCGGGCGGACCGCCGGTCCTCGGCCGGCTCGTCGGCGAAGTCGTCACCGGTGTCGTCCGTCGTGTGCAGCGACTCGCCGGGCGGCCGGAGCGACGCCTCCATCGCGGTCGCGCCGTCCGGCTCGTCGGTGTCGGCCAGGTCGAAACGCTTCTCATCGGTCATGACGCACTCCTGCCCCGCGGGGATGGTGGCAAACGAGGACCGGTGGCATCAGCCCGACGCGTCCGGGTGACCGGGCATACCGGAGCCGCCGCCGCTGCCGCCCGACGACCCGCCGGCCACTCCGGATCCGTCGTCCTCGGTGACCAGGTCGGGCGCGGCCGTCGTGTCGTCGGGCGGGGGCACCTCGGTGTCCGCCTCGACCTGGACCAGCGGGACCTGACCGGCCTCGTCCTCGGCGTGCTCCGGGTCGACCGGCAGCTCACCATCGCGTGCGCGATATCCCACGCCCGTGCCTCCCGTCGGTGAAGTCCCTGCGGCCTACCCGAGCCCCCGCCGCCGAAACGTGACCGCCGTGGCGGGCGGCACCAGGGTCGACACGAGCTTCGTCACATCGGGGTGTCGCGCGGCGCCGGGACACCCCGATGTCACGGACGTCGAGTGGATCTTCCGCGCCGGGCCGAACGCGGGGGAGGCGGACCGGCCGCAGCCCAGTGCGTCGGGCGGGTGTGGGTGGACCGCAGGACGGTGTGCCGGTCGCCCCGGGCGGCGTCGAGCTGTGCCTGGTGCAGGAACAGCGCGGCGGACAGGTCGGCCCCGCGCAGGTCCGCTCCGCGCAGGTCGGCCCCGGTCAGGTCGGCGCGGGCCAGGACGACCCCGCGCAGGTCCGCGCCGACCAGCAGCGCGCCGCGCAGGTTCGCCCCGCGCAGGTCCACCCGGCGCAGGTCGGCACCGAGCAGCACAGCTCCCCGCCGGTCCGGCCCGGGCGGGCCGCCGCGTTGCCGGGCGTGGTCGCCGGCCCGCGCCAGCAGGGGGTTCACCCGTCCCCGGTGGGCGTCGACGTCCAGCGCGCGCAACGTTTCCGGGTCCCCGCCGGCCAGCAGGTCGGTCTCGGCGAGCGCGGCGGCGAGGTCGGCGCGCAGCGGCGCGGGTGGGTGCAGGGCCAGTGCCTCGGTGAGGTACCAGAGCAGCTCGTGCAGCGGGCGTACCACGGCGAAGCTGTCGAACATCGCCTGCCCGGTGGCCGGGTCGTCCCGCCAGTCCCGCCCGCCGAACGTCACCCGCACGACCCGCTGCCCGGCTCCGAAGCAGTCGAAGACCGTGCAGCCGGGAAAGCCGCGGTCGCGCAGTTCGGGGTGGATGCCGCAGCGGGAGTCCGGCCGCAGGTTCGGGCAGGGCCGGCCGGCCGGCTTGTCGACGGCGAAGTCCGCCGAGGCGGCGAACGCCGGCGCCACACAGCAGAGGCCGGCGCACCGGGAGCAGTCGGCGCGCAGTTCACCGGCAGCGGGCGCGGCGCTTTCCGACATGCTGACCGTTTCTCCTGGGCTGCGGACCGACCTGGGCGGCCGGTCGGGGAGCACCATTGTCCTGCCTGCCCCCGGGGCCGCCGCCGGTCGGGGTGTCCCACCGGCGTGCGGGGGCGCGCCAGAGCGAGGTGGGGCCGTCGCGCGGCGTCCGGGGGAGCGGGCGCCGCGCGACGGACGATCAGAAGGCGAACAGCGTTCCGGTCTCGCGGAGCAGCTGACAGCGGTTGTCGAAGGTCTCGACGTACGACAGCGGGTGGTCGCGCCACAGGCCGACGGCCCGGACGGTCACCGGGGCGTACTCCAGGGTGCACAGCCCCGGGTCGACCGCCAGGGCGGCGAGGTCGCCGTCGACGGCGGCGACGTCGCCGCAGGCCGCCGCGGCGTGCGGGTGCCCGCCACCGGCCGGCTCACAGCGCAGCGCGGCGGTGCGCAGGCTGCCGTCGGTGTGCCCCACGACGCTGAGCAGCAGCACGGAGGTGGGTGCCGGACGGGGGGTGGCGGCGTGCGCGGCCGGCGCGGCGAGCGCGCCGGTGGCGACGAGGGTCGCCGTGGTGAGGGCGGCGATCCGCTGGGCGAAGGGCATGGTGTGTCCTTCCGTAGGGGCCCCGGGTGGGGACCGTCGGTTGGCGCCGACCGTCGTGTGGCCGGGCCGCCGATCACCCTAGGTGGACACTGTGAACCCGGAATGTCACCAACTGTTACGACGGCCCGGGTGCGCGCGCCCCGGCCGGTCGGGGCGCGCGTCCGACCGGGGCGCACGCCGCCAACACTTCGACGTATGCAAATTCCGCCATGCAGAAATGGATATCGACGCAGAGGATTGTGCCCCGGCGGGCCCTCTGCCATCCTCCTGCTTGGACGCAGCCAGCGACGGTCGCCAATCCGGGACGCCGCGCTGTGGTGACGCGTACCCGGGAGGAACCTCGTGAAGCGCAGACGTCGCCATCTCCTCGCAGGACTAGCGGTCGCCGCCCTCGTGGCGACCACCGGTGCCGCCGGAATCCATTTCACCGGCGCCGAGGTGCCGGCCGCCGCCGCCGTCGGTGACGGCGAGATGCCCGGCGCGACCGGCGCCCATCTGGAACGACTCCGCCAGGCGGTGCCGGGCAGCGACGGCATGTCGCCGGACGGCCCGGGCAGCGCCGCGCAGCAGGAGTTCCTGGAGCGCGCCTACCCCGCCGACACCATCAGCATCGCCCAGGTCGACCGGTCGAAGTCCGCTTACTCGTCCGCCGAGAAGCGTTTCCGCGGCAGCCAGCGCTGGACCAACGTCGGTCCCAGCGAGGCGCTGTACCCGTTCACCGAGTACCGCAACGCCTTCAACTACGTGCCCAACGAGTACGTCGCGGGTGGCCGGGTCACCTCGCTGGACGTCAGCCCCGACTGCTCCAAGCTGCTCTGCCGGGCGTACGCCACGCCGGCCGGCGGCGGCGTCTGGGGCACCCTGAACATCCTCGCCGCCGAGCCCAAGTGGTTCTACCTCGGCGGGCCGCTGGGCATCAACGCCGCCGGCTCGGTGAAGATCGACCGCAACGACCGGACCGGCCTGACCATCTACGTCGGCACCGGTGAGGCCAACACCTGCGCCTCCGGCTGCGTCGCCGGCGTCGGCCTCTACAAGTCCACCAACGGTGGCCTGACCTGGTCCGGCCCGCTCGGCAAGGACGTGCTGTCCGGCAAGGGCCTCGGCGAGATCACCATCAAGCCGGGCGACCCGAAGACCATCTACGTCGCCACCACCACCGCGCTGCGCGGCATGTCCAGCTCCTGCTGCACGGGCGTCACCCGCCCGGTGCCGGACGCGGAGAAGTGGGGTCTCTACAAGACCACCGACGGCGGCAAGAACTGGTCGTTCCTGCACAACGGCTCGGCCAACGCCGCCGACTGCACCGGCAGCGCCGCGGAGTACAACAACACCGCCGCCTGCTCCCCGCGCGGCGTGCGCTACGTCAAGCTCGACCCGAAGAACGCCAACATCGTGTACGCCTCCTCGTACGCCCGGGGTGTGTGGCGCTCGGCGGACGCCGGCGCCACCTGGACGCAGATCAAGGCGTCGCTGAACCCGGCGGTGTTCCAGACCCGGGCCGCGATCGACGTGACCGCGCTGCCCAACGGCAAGACCCGGATGTACGTCTACGAGGGCAACATCGGCAACCCGTACTCGCGGCTGTTCCGCAGCGACGACGTGGCCGCCGGCACCCCGACCTACACCGACCTGACCAGCTCCAACCCGGCCGACCCGGGCTACGCCACCTACAACCAGTGCACCGGCCAGTGCTGGTACGACGTGTTCGTGCACACCCCGGCGGGGCACCCGGACATCGTCTACACCGGCGGCTCCTACGTCTACGGCGAGACCGTCGCGCACAAGCGGGCGGTCATCCTGTCCACCGACGCCGGGGTCAGCGGCACCGACATGACCTACGACGGCACCGACGAGCTGCACCCGAACGGTCTGCACCCCGACCAGCACGCACTGGTCACCAACCCGCGCAACCCGTTCCAGTTCTTCGAGGCCAACGACGGCGGCATCATGCGCTCCAGCGGTCAGTTCGTGGACCGCTCGGCCTGGTGCGACAACCCGGACCGCAACTTCGTCGGTGCCACCGGCCCGGCACAGTTGGAGCGGTGCCGGCAGATGCTCTCGAAGATCCCGTCGAAGCTGGACGGCGTCAACAAGGGCATGACCACGTTGCAGTTCATCAGCCTGTCGGTGAGCCCGCACGACGTGAACCTGCTCCAGGGCGGCACCCAGGACAACGGCACCTGGGAGAACAAGGGCCAGCGCAAGCGCTGGGTCAACACCATGATCGGTGACGGCGGCGCGTCCGGCTTCGACGTGGCCAAGCCGGAGTTCCGGTTCCACACGTTCTACGACGCCACCCCCGAGGTCAACTTCAACAACGGTGACATCGGCAGCTGGATCTCGGTCTACGACGGCATCTTCGGCCAGACCGGCACCCTGTTCTACGCCCCGGTGATCAGCGACCCGAAGGTCAGCGGCACGATGTTCGCCGGCACCGCCCGGACCGCGTACCGCACCAAGACCTTCGGCCTGGGCGACCGGAGCATGGAGGAGGCCAACCGGATCTGCAACAGCTGGACCGGCACCTTCGAGGCCCAGTGCGGCGACTGGCAGGAGCTGGGCACCACCCGGCTCACCGACGCCGCGTGGGGCGACCGGGCCGGCGGCGCCGTCTCGGTGGTGGAGCGGGTCGCCAGCGACTCGTCCACCGCGTACGCGGCCACCAGCACCGGCCGGGTCTTCGTCAGCCGCAACGTGGACGCCGAGCCGGCCTCGGCGGTGACCTGGACCCGGATCGACAACGCCAGCACGCCGAACCGCTTCGTCACCAGCGTGCACGTCGACCCGACCGACCCGAGCCGGGCGTGGGTCTCCTACAGCGGGTTCAACTCGAACACGCCGGCCACCCTCGGCCACGCGTTCGAGGTGAAGGTGGACGGCGCGGCGGCGACGTGGACCGACCGGTCGTACAACTTCGGCGATCAGCCGATCACCGACCTGGTCCGCGACGACGTCACCGGCGACCTGTACGCCTCCACCGACTTCGGTGTGCTGCGGCTGGCCAAGGGCTCGACGAACTGGCTCAAGGCGGCCGGCGGGATGCCGAACGTCGAGGTCGCCGGGCTGACCATCGTGCCGGGCAAGCGGATCCTGTACGCCGCCTCGCACGGTCTCGGCGCCTGGCAGCTGAAGCTGAAGTAGGGCACACATCATCGGCACCAACCGGGTGAGGGGCCGCGCGAGCGGCCCCTCACCGCTGCCCGAGGCCGCCGGACGGATCTGGCGGACGCTCGGCGCGGCCTTCGTCCTGCTCGTCTTCGTCCCACCGCTGCTGCTGCTGGTCTCCGGCTCGTTCACCGAGCCCGGCTTACCGCCGTCGCCGACGCCACGGCTGGTACCCGACCCGGTGTCCACCACCGGCTACGTCCAGGCGCTGGAGCTGGGCGGCCTGCTGCGCGCCTCGCTCAACTCGCTGCTGGTGGCGGTGGTCGCGGTCCCGTTGAGTGTGCTGGTCGCCTCGCTCGCCGGGTTCGCGCTGGCCCGGGTCGCCGCCCGCACCACCGCCGTGGTGGTCGGGGCCACCCTCGTCGCGCTGATGGTGCCGGCCACCGCGCTGCTGGTTCCCCGTTTCGCGATCTTCCGTACGCTCGGGCTGACCGATACGCTGGTGCCGCTGATCGCCCCGGCGTTGCTGGGCACGTCGCCGCTCTACGTCCTGGTCTACTACCTGGCCTTCCGGGCGCTGCCGGCCGACCTCTACGACGCCTGCCTGGTGGAGGACCTCTCGCCGATGCGTACCTGGTGGCGGGTGGCGCTCCCGCTGGTCCGCCCGGTCACCGCCGCGCTCACCGCGCTCACCTTCGTGCTGACCTGGTCGAACTTCCTCGACCCGCTGGTCTACGTGTACGACCGTGACCTGTTCACCCTGCCGTTGGCGCTGCGTTCGCTGTCGGTGCTGGACCCGACGAACTTCCCGGTCTTCCTGGCCGGCGCCGTCGTGGCGACCGTGCCGGCACTGATCGTGTTCCTGCTCGCCCAGCGCCGTTTCCTGCACCACGACGACGATCCGAGGGGACGTTCATGAGGCCCAAGGCGCTGGTCGCCCTGCTGCTGTCCGCAGTGCTGGTGCTCACCGGCTGCGGCTCCGGCGGCGACGACTCCTCCGGCGACCGGGGCGGCCCGGTGAAGCTGCTGGTCTTCGGCGCACCGGAGGAGCTTGCCGCGTACCGGACGCTGCTCGACGCGTACGGCAAGGCCCGGCCCGGCGCCGACGTGCAGCTGATCGAGGCCAGCGACCGCAAGGACCTGCTGGCCCGGCTGGCGACCTCGGTGGCCGGCGGCGCACCGCCGGACCTGTTCCTGATGAACTACCGCTTCTACGGCCAGTTCGCCGCGAAGGGCGTCGTCGAGCCGCTGGACGAGCGGATCGCCGGCTCCGACGTGGTCGATCCGGCGGCCTACTACCCGGTGGCGATGGACGCCTTCACGTGGGGCGGCAAGCAGCTCTGCCTGCCGCAGAACGTGTCCAGCCTGGCGGTCTACTACAACCGCAGCCTCTTCCAGCGCTACGGCGTGCCGGAGCCGAAGGCCGGCTGGTCCTGGAACGACCTGGTCGGTACGGCGACCGCGATGACCCGCGACTCCCGCGGCTTGGTGATCAAGGGCACCGAGAGCGAGGGCGCCGCGCAGCGGCCGGTCGTGCACGGCCTCGGCGTCGAGCCGTCGATCATCCGCCTCGCGCCGTTCGTCTGGTCGAACGGCGGCGAGATCGTCGACGACCCGGACAAGCCGACCCGGCTGACGCTGGACACCCCGGCCGCCCGGGAGGCGCTGAAGAACCTGGTCGACCTGCGGCAGGCGTACGGGGTGGTGCCGACCGACGAGGAGGTGGAGGCCGAGGACGACGAGTCCCGCTTCGCCAACGGCCGGCTCGCCATGCTGATGACCTCGCGGCGGGCCACCACCAACTTCCGCACCATCACCGGGTTCGAGTGGGACGTGGCCCCGCTGCCGGTCTACCAGAAGTCGGTGGGGGTGCTGCACTCCGACGCGTACTGCATGACCCGCGGCGCGAAGAACAAGGACGCCGCGTGGCGGTTCCTCGAGTACGCCATCGGGGAGGAGGGCCAGAAGATCATCGCGGCGACCGGGCGTACCGTGCCGTCGCACATCGCCGTGTCGCAGTCGCCGGTGTTCCTCGGCCCGGCGCAGCCGCCGCGCAGCGCGAAGGTGTTCCTCGACGCCATCCCGACGGTGCGGGCACTGCCGACGGTGTCCACCTGGCCGGAGATCGAGGACCTGACCTACGGCATCCTGGAGAACGCGATGCACCGGGGCGACAAACTTGACGACGTCGTGCGGGATCTCGACCAGCAGACCCGGCCGTTGTTCGCGCGCGGCGAGAACGGGTGAGCGGGCCCGATCCGGGCGGCCTGGTCCTGGACGGCGTCTCCGCCGCCTACCGGGGCACCCCGGTGCTGCACGAGGTCGACCTGACCGTCGACCGGGGGGAGCTGCTGGTCGTGCTCGGCCCGTCCGGGGCGGGCAAGTCGACGGTGCTGCGGGTGGTCGCCGGCCTGGAACCGGTCACCGGCGGCCGGGTCCGCATCGCCGGGCGGGACGTGACCGGCAGTCGCCCCGGCCGGCGCAACGTGTCGATGGTCTTCCAGTCGTACGCGCTGTTCCCGCACCTGAGCGTCGCGGAGAACATCGCCTTCGGCCTGGAGGTGCGCGACGTGCCCCGCCGGACCGCCCGGGAGCGGGCCCGCGCGGCGGCCGAGTCGGTCGGCTGCGCCGCCCTGCTGGACCGTCGCCCCGGGCAGCTCTCCGGTGGGGAGCGGCAGCGGGTGGCGCTGGCCCGTGCCCTGGTCCGCGAGCCGGACGTCTTCCTCCTCGACGAGCCGCTGTCCAACCTGGACCTCGCGCTGCGGGTGGAGATGCGGGCCGAGCTGCGCGCCCTGCACGACCGGCTGGGCGCCACCATGGTGCACGTCACGCACGACCAGACCGAGGCGCTGGTGCTCGCCGACCGGATCGCGGTGCTCCGCGACGGGCGGGTCGAGCAGGTCGGCACGCCGGACGAGATCTGGCGTACCCCGGCGACCCGTTTCGTCGCCCGTTTCGTCGGCTCCCCGGCGATGAACCTGCTGCCCGCCGACGGCCCGGTGCGCCCCCGCGGCGACAGCCCACCCGGTGCCCTGGTCACCGACACCGGCCGGCTGGAGATCGGGTTCCGGCCGGAGGCGGTCACCCTGGACGCGGCCGACGGCGCCCCGGCCACCGTGGACCGGGTGGAGGTGGTCGGCGAGGACGCCTACGCGTACCTCACCCTCGCCGGCGGGGAGCCGGTGGTCGCCCGGGTCCCGGCCGTCCGCCGTCCGCACCGCGACGACTCGGTACGCGTCGGCGTGCGCTGGGCGGACACGCACGTCTTCCACGCCGCCACCGGCCTGAGGTACCGCCCATGAGTGTGCGGCCGGACGCCCGTTCCCGCCGCCAGTTGGCGCTGATGCTCACGCCGTACCTGGTGGGTCTGGTCGGGTTGGTGCTCCTGCCGGCGCTGGTCACGCTCGGGCTGGCATTCACCGAGTACGACCTGTTGCGCCCGCCGACCTGGGTGGGCCTGGACAACCTCACCGCCCTGACCGACGATCCGATCTTCCGGGTGGCGCTGGTCAACTCGCTGGTGTTCGCGCTGGTCGCGGTGCCGCTGCGGGTGCTCGTCGCGCTGGGGCTGGCGCTGCTGCTGCACCGCCGCGCCCTCGGTGTGGGCAGTGCCCGTGGTGCGGCCCTGCTGCCCACCGCGGTGCCGGAGATCGCGTACGGCCTGCTCTGGCTCTGGTTGTTCAACCCGCTGTACGGGCCGATCAACCAGTTGCTGCGCACCGGCGGCGAGAACGGCCTGACCGTGCTGGGCCGTACGCCGCCGCAGTGGCTCACCGACCCGACCGACGCCCGCGCGGCGATCATCCTGATGAGCCTGTTCACCATGGGGGAGACCTTCGTGGTGTTGCTGGCGGCCCGCCGGTCGCTGCCCCGCGACGTGTACGAGATGGCCGCCCTGGAGGACGCCACCGGCTGGGACGTGTTCCGCCGGATCACGCTGCCGCTGATGGCGCCGGTGCTGGCCCTGCTCGCGGTCCGCGACGTGGTGGCCAGCCTGCACTTCACCTTCGTGCCGGCGTTCGTGGTGACCGACGGGGGACCGCCGCCGTACTCCACCACCTACCTGTCACTGTTCGTCTACCAGACCGGCTTCGAGTACCTCCGCTACGGCTACGCGGCGGCGGCGACGCTGGTGATGATCCTGCTGACCGTGGCGGCGGTGGTCGTCCAGTGGCGGCTGTTCCGCCGCTACCGGGGCTTCTACCGGCTCTAGTAGTACGGTGCACGGACAGACGGGAACCGGCGGGCGTTCCCGTCCGTCGGAACGGGACGGAGGTGTCGCGATGCGTCGGGTTCCGCTCCTGCTGGCCGCCATCGGCCTGCTCTGCTGGCTGACCGCCTGCTCCTCGGCGCCGCAGCGCTCCGAGTCGTCGCCCGGCACCTCGCCGCCTCCGTCCGGGTCAGGGCCCGTGGTGCCGCCCTCGGCCGGGTCGACCGGGTCGCCGCCGGTCTCCGTTCCGCCGCCCCCGGCCGCCTCGACGGTCCCGCCGGAGGCAACCGGCGGGCCGCCCGGCGCGCCGCCGACCACGGCCGGCGAGGTGCCCGGCCCGCTGCCGTTCGGCAACCGGACCCTGACCGGCACGGTCGAGCGCGCCGGGGAGTGCACCGTGCTGGTGGTCGGTGCGCGGCGCTGGGCGCTGACCGGCGACCCGGTGGCGGCCCTGCGCCCCGGCAGCCGGGTCACCGTGCGGGGGGCCGTCACGCCGATGCCCGCGTCCTGCACGGACCCGGAGCTGACCCAGGCCGTCGCGGTGAACCGCGTCGAGCCGGCCTGAGCGGGCCGCGCCGTCCCGACCATCTCGACGACCGACGGAGACGACATGACCCACGCCTGGACCGTGCCGGGCCTGCCGTTCCCACTCACCCCGTCCGCCGAGCAGGCGTGGACGGTCTCCGCGACGTCGCCCACGGTGACCGCCGTGGCGGCACCGCGCAGCGACATCTTCATCGACCCGGGGGCGGACGACCAGCACGACGCCGGGTCGACGCTCAACGCGCCGACCCTGCTGGGCGTACCCCCGACCGGTGACTTCCAGTTCAGCGCGCGGGTCACCGTGGAGTTCGCGGCGAGCTTCGACGCCGGCGTGCTGCTGCTGTGGTTCGACGAGCGCCACTGGGGCAAGCTCTGCTTCGAGCTGTCCCCCGACGGCGAGCCGATGATCGTCTCGGTGATCGCCCGAGGGGTGGCCGACGACGCCAACGCCTTCGTCGTCGACGGCCGTACGGTGTGGCTGCGGGTCAGCCGGATCGGCCGCGCCTTCGCCTACCACGCCTCGGTGGACGGGACGACCTGGCGGATGATCCGCTTCTTCGCCCTCGACGGCGGCGGCGCGCCCTGCTCGGTCGGGTTCGAGGCGCAGTCGCCGACCGGCGACGGCTGCGCGGTCACCTTCGACGACATCCACTTCGCCGGTGAGCGCCTCGGCGACCTGCGCGACGGCTCGTGACGCGGGTCCGCCCACCGGCCACCCGGGTGTCCCCGTACCCCCTGGGGAGTCCTTGCCCGCAGCCGGCGTACGGGTGATCCCGGAGCGGCCCCGGAAACCACCGCGCCGCCCTGGCCGCCGGACCGGATAGGAAGGGAGGCTACTGGTACCGACCCACACCGGAGGTACCACCGTGGCGACCCGACGCCGACCCCTCGTCCGACTGCTCCTCGGCGTGCTCGCCGTCGTCCTCGTCCTGTGCGCGGGCGGGGTCGCCGCAGGCGCCTGGGTCTTCACCCGGCCCGGCAACGACACCGTCGGCGAGGTGGACTTCGTCCGGCCGCTGGCCGTACCGCCGCTGGCGCCCTCCCGGATCGACGGGCAGGGCCGGCGGGTGTTCGACCTGCTCGCCCGCGACGGGCAGCGCGACTTCCACGGCGACGGCCGGACCACCCGGACCGCCGGGTTCGACGGCGACTACCTCGGCCCGACGCTGCGGGCGAAGCGCGGCGAGCGGGTCGCGGTGAACGTCGTCAACCGGCTCGGCGAGACGACCAGCGTGCACTGGCACGGCATGCACCTGCCGGCCCGGTCCGACGGCGGTCCGCACCAGATGATCCGTCCGGGCGCCACCTGGTCGCCGACCTGGACGGTGGACCAACCGGCCGCGACCCTCTGGTACCACCCGCACCCGCACGGCAGGACCGAGGAGCACGTCTACCGGGGCCTGGCCGGCATGTTCCTGCTCGGCGACGACCGGGAGGCGGCTCTGCCGCTGCCCCGCCGCTACGGCGTGGACGACGTGCCGGTGATCGTGCAGGACCGCTCGTTCACCCGCGCCGGCCAGTTCACCAAGACCCGGAACTCGATCTCCAGCATCGGCGTGCTCGGTGACACGCTGCTGGTCAACGGCACACTGGGTCCCTATCTGGACGTCACCACGTCCCGGGTCCGGCTGCGGCTGCTCAACGCCTCCACCGCGCGGGTCTACTCCTTCGGGTTCTCCGACGGCCGGCCCTTCGACATGATCGCCGGCGACGGCGGGTTGCTGCCGCGTACCGCCCGGCTGGACCGGCTGCGGCTCTCGCCCGGCGAGCGGGCCGAGATCGTGGTGACCGTCCGGCCGGGGGAGCGGGTCACCCTGCGCAGCGACGGCCCGGACCTGGGCGCGGGGGCGCTGGCGGCCCGCTTCGCCGGTGGCCGGGACCGCTTCGACGTGCTCCAACTGCGGGCCGCCGACACCCTCGCGCCGTCGCCGGAGGTGCCCGTCGACCTGGTGCCCGCCGACCGGCTCGACCCGGCCTCGGCCGTCACCACCCGGCGGCTGGAATTCCTCGGCCGGGGCGTCAACGGCCGCTCGATGCGGCTGGACCGGATCGACTTCGCGGTCACCCGGGACACCACCGAGGTGTGGGAGGTGGAGAACGTCGACGGCACCCCGCACAACTTCCACGTCCACGACACCCAGTTCCAGGTGCTGTCGGTCGGCGGCGCGGCCCCACCGCCGGAACTGAGCGGCGACAAGGACACCGTCTACCTGGCGCCCCGGCAACCGGTACGGATCGCGCTGCGCTTCACCGACCACAGTGATCCCGACGTGCCCTACATGTACCACTGCCACCTGCTCTGGCACGAGGACAACGGGATGATGGGCCAGTTCGTGGTGGTCGCCCCCGGACAGTCGCCGGGCCGCCCGCCCACCGGACACGCCGGCCACGACTGATCCGCCTCGCGCGGGGCGGCGCGGCCCGGGCGTCGGCGCGTACTTTCGGCGGGTGCTGATCACCAAGTTCACCCACTCGTGCGTCCGTCTCGAGCACGACGGCGGCGTGCTCGTGGTCGATCCCGGCACCTGGAGCGAACCGCGGGCGCTGGCCGGCGCGGACGCCGTGCTGGTCACCCACGAGCACACCGACCACGTGGACGTGCTGCGGCTGGCCGGCCTCGGCGTGCCGGTGTTCGTGCCGCGCGGCGCGCGCCTGCCCGGTCCGGTCCGGTTGCCGGTGAGCGAGGTGCGGGCCGGGCAGACGTTCACCGCCGCCGGCATGGCGGTGACCGCGTTCGGCGGCCGGCACGCCACCATCCACGGCGGGCAGCCCGACTGCGCCAACCTCGGCTACCTGGTCGCGGACGCGGTATACCACCCGGGGGACTCGCTGCACCGGCCGGACCGGCCGGTGGACACCCTGCTGGTGCCCGCGCAGGCGTCCTGGCTGAAGCTCACCGAGGCGATCGACTTCGCCGTCGCGGTCGGCGCGCGCCGGACGTTCCCGATCCACGACGCGCAGCTCAACGAGCGGGGCCTGAGCAGCGTCAACGGCTGGTTCGGCGAGACCGTGCCCGGCTACCGGTTCCTCCCGGTGGACGGGACCGGCTGACCGCTCAGACCTCGAACCGGGGCCGGGCGGCGGTCAGCACCGCCGTCCGGGACCCGGCGCCCCAACCCCGTTGAAGCGCGTCGGTCAGGTCGTCGAGCAGGGCCGGCACGTCGCGGTCCGCGCGGTCGTGCAGCGCCTCCACCACGATAAGGATCCGCGTGGTGTCGTCCCGGACCGCGGACCAGCCGCTCTGCCGGTTGGTCCACCGGCGGGCGTGTGCCCGCCCCTGGTCGTCGGCGAAGACCACCTCGTCCGGATCGGGGTGCTCCTCGGCGCCGCCGAAGGTCAGGTACCGCTCGTCACCCCGGGCGTGCCGCACCACCAGGCCGTCACCGATCAGGTCGGCGTCGAAGATCCCGACCGGGATCGCGTACGCCACCGACAGCGCGTTGCCGAGGTCGACCAGCGGATGCACCGCGGGCAGGTCACCGGCGGTGCGCAACCGGCGCAGCAGGGACTCGGCGGCGCACCGGTAGCGGGTCGGCGCGAGCCCCATCCGGGTGAAGGCGCGCCGCCACGCCTGGATCTGCGGCAGGCCCGCCTCGCTGCCGCCGGTCAGCCGCTTGCGGGCCTCGTCACGCAGGTCGGCCAGCGGCAGGTCGACCCGCGGTGCGCCGCCGACACCCTCGGCGTACAGGACGCCGGCGACGAGGGTCGGATGCGCGGCGCGGAGGCGGTCGGAGTGCTGGAGGTACACGGTCGGTGTCCTTTCGGTGGCCCCGGTTCGGGGCGGTCGCTTTCGGAACGGGCGGGTAGTGCGCTCACGCCTCGGCGCGGGCGAGCAGCAGGCCGAGGGCGAGGAACGAGCCGGCGAAGCCCCGGCGCAGCCAGTCGGTGACCGCCGGCCGGTCCAGCACGTGCCGGCGCACCGCCGCCGCGCAGAGCCCGTAGACCGCGAACGCGACCAGGGTGGTCAGCATGAACACCCCGCCGAGCCCGATCATCGCGGGTACCGCGCCCGGCCGGCCCGGCGCGACGAACTGCGGCAGGAACGCGACGAAGAAGACGGTGACCTTCGGGTTGAGCAGGTTCAGCAGCACCGCCGAGGTGAACACCCGGGTCGCCGACGCCGGCGGCGGGCCGTCGGCCACCACGAGCGACCCCCGGTCGCGCAGCGTCGCCACCGCCAGCCAGAGCAGCAGGTACGCCACCCCGAGGTACTTCAGCAGCCCGAAGGCGACCGCGCTGGAGTGCAGCAACGCGGCCAGCCCGGTCGTCGCCGCGAGCAGGTGCGGCACGATGCTCACCGTGCAGCCGAACGCGGCGACCAGGGCGGCGCGCCGGCCACCGGTCAGGGCGGCGGAGAGGGTGAAGATCACCCCGGCGCCGGGAGTGAGGACCACGACGAGGGTGGTCACCAGGAAGGCGATGGTCACGGGGCTCCTTCGGTCGGTACGTGTCCCGCTCACCCTGCTTGACATGATGGTCCAATGAGCAGGGCCAAAGCAGCACGTCCCGAGCAGACCATAAAGCGAAGGAAGGGCCCCTTGTTAACGCCTGGCGTGGTAAAAGGGTCCCTTCCTAACGCCGGGTCGGACTTCCTGCACCTGGACATCGCGTGCGCCCCGGCCGGCGGTCGGGCGGACTGGCTGGCCGGGCAACTGCGCGCCGCCGTGGCCGACGGTCGGCTGCCGGTCGGCGGTCGACTCCCCGCCAGCCGGGTGCTCGCCGCCGACCTCGGTGTCTCCCGGGGCGTCGTCGTCGAGGCGTACCAGCGGTTGGCCGAGGAGGGGCACGTCGCCGGCCGGGGGCGGGGCGGCACCGTCGTGGTCGCCGCGCCGGCCGTACCGTCGCCCGACCCGCCGGCCGCGCCCGCGCCGGCCGCGGCGTTCCCGCCGGCGCCGGGCACCGACATCTTCGACGCGGTACGCGCCGCGCCCGCGCGGATCGACCTGACGCCCGGCGTACCCGACCTGGCCGCCTTTCCGCGTGCGGACTGGCTGCGCGCCGAACGGACCGTGCTGCGCCGGTTGGCCGCGTCGGACTTCGGCTACGGCGACCCGTGCGGCGCGCCCGCCCTGCGCCGCGCGGTGGCCGACTGGTTGGCGCGCAGCCGGGGCATCGCGGTGGACCCGGTCGAGGTGATCGTCACGACCGGTGTCTCGCAGGCCCTCGGGCTGCTCGCCCAGGCGCTCCGCCCGGCCGGCGTCACCACGGTCGCGGTGGAGGACCCCGGTTCCCTCGGGGTCCGGCAGCACCTGAACAACTGGGGGGTGCGGACCCCGCCGGTCGCGGTGGACAGCGCCGGGTTGCGGGTCGACGAGCTGGCCGGCAGCGGTGTCGCCGCGGTGATGCTGACGCCGGCGCACCAGTTCCCGACCGGCGTGGTGCTCGACGGTGAGCGCCGCCGGCAGCTCATCGGGTGGGCCCGGGCCGGCGGCCTGGTGATCGAGGACGACTACGACGCCGAGCACCGGTACGACCGGCCGCCGGTGCCGGCGCTGCGCGCCCAGCTGCCCGACCAGGTCTGCTACGCCGGCAGCGTGTCGAAACTGCTCGCCCCGGCGCTGCGGGTGGGCTGGCTGCTGGTCCCGGCCCGGCACCGGGACGCGGTGGTGGCGGCCAAGCGCAACGCCGACCTCGGCAACGCGGTGCTGCCGCAGCTGGTGCTCGCCGAGCTGATGACCTCCGGCGCGCTGGAACGGCAGCTGCGGCTGCTGCGCCGCCGGCACGTCCGGCGGCGCGACGCGATGGTCGACGCGGTGGCCCGCCACCTGCCCGGAGCGCGGGTACACGGGGCGGCGGCCGGGCTGCACCTGATGCTGACCCTGGACACCGCCGTGGCCGACACCGACCTGGCCACGGCCGCGCTGGCCCGCGGGGTGAAGGTGCAGCCGCTGTCCTGGCACTGCCAGCGGCCGTACCGACCCGGCCTGGTCCTCGGGTACGCGGCCAGCACCGCGACCGCCATCGCCGAGGGCGTTGCCACGGTCGCCGCCGCCCTGCGCGACCTCGGCGGGCCGCACTGATCGGGCACCGTCTTGTGTGGACAGCGCGGCCGTGGTGGGTTTGGCCCGGTTGGCGGGCGGTAATCAACACCCCCATGGCGACGGGGGCGACGCCGGACGAGGTCCGGTTCGGACGATCACGGGCACGCGTGCTGCGGCACTACGCGATCTGGACGCTGCCGGCCCTGCCGGTGTTCGCCGTCCTCACCGTCGTCTTCGACACCGCCTGGTACTCCCCGCTGCCGTACCTGCTGCTGATGCTGTTCAGCCTGGCCGGCCCGTACGCGCGACTGAGCCGGGAGAACGGGCTGCCGCTGGTGGTCGGCCGGGACGAACTCCGGCTGACCCGCCGCGACGGCACCGAGTTGGCGGTCGACTGGGCGGACCTGGCGGTGGCCGAGGTGCGCGGTCGCCTGCACCACCTTCTGGTGGTGGAGGTCGCCGCGCCGGAGCGGACCCGGCCGCCGCTGGGCCGCTGGGAGTGGGCACGGCTGGTCGCCCAGGGCAACGGCGGCCTGTCCGGCATCCAGCGCCCGCACGAGATCCACGTGTCGCTGACCGGACTGGAGCCGGGCGTGGACCGGCTACGGGAACTGCTGGCCGCGCGGACGGACGCCGTCGCGGACGGCACACCCGCCGCCTAGGACAGTACGGCGATCAGCCGGTCGTCGGCCGCCGCCTGCCCTTCGGCGTCGCCCGCCTCCTCGCACACCACGGCCGCGTCCACCCAGTGCCGGCGTGCCTCGCCGGGGTCGCCCAACGCCGCCGCCGCGTCACCGAGGTGCAGCAGCGTGCGGCCCAACCCGGCGGTCGGCCGGTCCCCGCGCAGCCGCCGGCTCTCGGCCAGCATCTGGTACGCCGCGCGCACCTGCCCCTGCGCCGCCGCCGGGGACGCCGTCGCGATCGAGGTCGCCGTCGCCAGCAGGATGGCCCCGGCGTTGAGCAGCGCGGCGGCCCGGTTGGTCGGGTCGGGCACCGACTCGTACTCGCGCAGCGCCGCCCGCCACGCCTGCGCCGCGTCCAGGTGCTCGCCCATCCCGTGGTGCACCAGGACCAGGTTGGTCAGCGCGGCGGCGTACCCCCGGGCGTCGCCGAGGGCCCGGAACGTGTTGGCGGCCCGCACGAGGTGGTGGTGGGCGGTCTCCAACTCCCCGCGCCGCAGCCGGGCGGCGCCCAGCCCCAGGTGGGTCAGGGCGAGCCCGGCCCGGTCCGCGCCGGAGCGGTGCCGGCGGGACAGCTCCAGGTGCTCCACCGCGTCGTCGAGCTGGCCCAGGTCCAGCAGCACCAACCCGAGGTTCATCCGCGCCTGCGCGGTGCCCCGCCGCCCGCGCTCCGCCACCGCCAGGCTCAGGGCGGTCGCCGCGCCCTGCGGGTCGCCCCGGCGGCGGCGCAGCACGCCCAGTTCGTTGTGCGCCCAACCGGCGATCTCCGGCCGGTCGTCGGCGGTGGGGGTGAGCAGCACGGTGCGGCACACGTCCTCCCACTCGGCGAGCCGTTCGGCGTGGGCGAGCCAACCGCAGACCGCCACGGCCAGCCGGAACCACCACCGGCGTACCCGCCGGGGCAGCGTCTCCGCCGCCCCCCTGGGCACCCGGACCACCGCCAGCAGCAGCTCCTGGTGCAGGTTGAACCAACTCGCCGGGTCGTCGCCCAGCGCCAGCGTCGGTTCCCGATCCGGTGCGGAACCCGCCATCACCAGCGCCGCGGCGTGCCGTTCGGCGCGGCGGGCCAGGTGCCGGGTGAGGCGGGTCTGCGCGGCGACGCGCCGCCGCACCGGATCCGCGTCGCGCAGGTGCATCCGCGCGTACGGGGCCAGCAGGGCGCGTACCTCGTAGCGGTCCCCGGACGCCCCGTCGACGAACCCGCCGGCGGCCAACTCGTGCAGCAGCGTGCCGACCTGGTGCATCGGCCGGTCGGCCAGGGCGGCGATGGTCGGGCGGTCCAGCGGCACCGGGCTCAGCGACATCAACCGCCACAGCCGGCGGGCCTCGGCGCCCAACGCCTGGTAGGCGGTGTCCCGCCCGGTCACCAGCAGCGTCGCCGGGGAGACGGCGATCTGCTGGTGCGGAGGTGTCTCGACGGCGCGGCGCAGGGTCTCCAGCACGTCGGCGTGCCGCCAGCCGTGCTGTGCCGTACGCCGGCCCAGCTCGGCCACCGTCCGGGGCTGCCGCCCGCACAGGTCCACCAGTGCGCGTACGGCGGGGTCGGTGCGCGGGTCCGGCCGGTGCGGCCGGGCGACCGCCGCGGCGTCCCCGGCGGCGGCGAACAGTTCCACCGCGTCGTCGGTGTCCGGCTCGACCAGCCCGTACGCGGTCACCCCGTCGAGCGCGGCCGTCCCGGCCAGCAGCAGCCGGCAGGTCCGGGCGGTCGGCGGGAGCAACGGTTGGACCTGGTCCGGATGGTCGACGTTGTCCAGCACCAGCAGGATCTCGCGACCGTCGAGCTGCCCCTGGATCTGGTGGGCGGCGTCGGCGAGGTCGTCGGCGCGGGCGGAGGCCGGCGGCCGGGAACCCAGGATCCGGGCCAGGTCGGTCAGCACCTGCCGGGCCGACCGGGCCTGGCCCTCGCGGCGCAGGTCCAGGTAGTAGAGCCCGTCCGGGAAGGCGTCCCGGCACAGGTTCGCGGCCTGGATCGCGCAGGCGGAGGTGCCGACCGCCCGCCGGCCGACCACCGCCACGGCGTGGTGCTCGCGCAGCGCCTCG
The DNA here is from genome assembly GCF_003626595.1 of Micromonospora endolithica. Taxonomy (GTDB): domain Bacteria; phylum Actinomycetota; class Actinomycetes; order Mycobacteriales; family Micromonosporaceae; genus Micromonospora; species Micromonospora endolithica. The sequence goes on from NZ_RBAK01000025.1 coordinate 18,915, forward strand.
ACGATGGCCGCGACGTGGCCGGAACGCCCGGTGAAGCCCGACGGCCAGGGCAGCGTGGGCGCACCCGGCGCGGTGGTGGTGACCGGCTCGTCGGCCTCGGCCGGACGCTGCCGCTGCCGCCGCCACTCCACCAGCACGCCGCCCACCAGGCCGAGCACGATCACGGCGGCGCTGGCCGACCCGAGCTGCGTCTGGGACAGCTCGGTGAGCAGGTTGCCGGTGACGTTGCCGAGCACCGCGCTGGCCGTGCCGCCGACCACGCCGGTGGCGGCGAGCAGCAGGCTCAGCCGTCCCGGCCGGCGGGAGCGGCGGGGCGACGGCTCCGGGTCGGTCATCGCACACCTCCGGCCACCAGGCCGGCGACCAGATGCCGACGGGCCAGCACCACCAGCAGCACCGGCAGCACGGCGGCGATGACCGAGCCGGCGGCCAACTCGCCGCTGTTGGCCGCGAAGCCGCGCGTCTGGCCGGCCAGGAACAGCCCCAGCGGCACCACCCCGGGGCCGCTGAACAGGAGGCCCACCACGAGGTCGTTCCACACCTGCACGAACTCCAGCACCGCCACCGCGATCACCGCCGGCCGGTTGTGCCGGGCCAGCAGCCGCAGCGTCCCCCACCAGTGCCGTCCGCCCACCCGCGCCGCGCGGACCTGTTCGGCGGGCAGGTCGGCGAAGGCGTTGCGCAGCACCAGGACGGCGAACGGCACCCCCAGCGCGAGGTGCACCAGCGCCAGGCCGCGGGTGGTGCCGGAGGACAGTGCCACCCCGAGAACCTCGTTGACCGGCCCGGCGATCACCTGCACCGGGACCACGCAGGCGGCCATCAGCATCAGCCCGGTGGCCTGCGCCGGGGGACCGGTCAACCAGGCCAGCGGGTACGCCGCCAGCAGCGCCACCACCAGGACGCCCGCCGTGACCACCAGGGTCAGCACCAGGGTGACGACCAGGGTGCGCCACAACTCGTCACCGCCGAGCAGTTCGGCGTAGGAGGCCAGGCTCGGCGGCGCGGACCACCACGCCCGGGTCGCCGCGTCGACCGGCGTGTGCAGCGACGTCGCGACCAGCACGCCGAGCGGCACCAGCCAGGCCAGTGCGGCGGTCGCCGCGAGCAGCCGGACCACCCGCCGCGGCGGCGGGTTCGCCGGTCCCGGTGCGGCCGACGCCTGCCGGGGCGGCGGCGGCCACGCCTGCCGGACGAACAGCGCCGCGAGCAGGACCCCGGCCAGCACCGCCAGCAGCCAGACCACCCCCAACGCGGCGCCCTCGCCGGTGGTGACGCCGTTGGACGTCTGCCACACCCGCACCGCCAGCACCGCCGCCTCGTCCCGCACCGAGCCGGGGGCCATCACCAGGATCAGGTCGAAGGTACGGCTGGTGCCGACCGCCACCAGGGCGAAGACCACGGCGGCGGTACGCAGCAGCAGGGGCCGCCACTGGGCGTCCCACAGCACGTCGCGGCGGTTGCCGCCGAAGGCGCGCACCGCGTCGGTGAGGCTGGGCGGGACCGCGTCCAGGGCGGCCCGGAACACCAGCACCGCCAGCCCGACCCAGGCCCACACGAACGCCGACATCAGCGCCACCGTGACCAGTCGCGGGCCGAGCAGTTGGGGTGCCTCGGCCAGCGACCGGCCGGTGAGCCGAGCCGCCACCATGGTCACCAGCCCGCGCTGCGGGTCCGGTTCGTAGAGCAGGCGGAAGGTGACCCCGGTGACCACCAGCGGCACCGCGATGGGCACCACCAGGATGAGCCGGACCAGGCCGCCCTCCTGCGACCGGCGGGAGGCCGCGGCCAGCAGATAGCCCAGGACGGTCACCACCGCCGGCACGACCAGCGCCCAGAGCAGCGTCCGGGCGACCACCGCGCCGGTGCCCGGGGCGGCCAGCGCGGTGCGGAAGTGCGCCGCGCCGACCCAGCGGCCGTCGGTGGTGACGCTGGCGTGCAGCGTCCGCAGCACCGGCCAGGCCAGCAGACCACCGAGCAGCAGCGCCGCCGGCACCAGCAGCGCCGTGGTGGCCCCGGCCGCCGGGTACGCCCGACCTCGCCGGGGTGGGCCCACGTCGTCCAGGACGGCCGGTTCGCCGAGGATCCGGGTCATCGGCCCCCTCCCGCCGACCGGGCCGCCGCCGCCAACTGGCCGGTGGCCCGCCGGACCGCCTCGCCCGCGGCCACCCCGCCGGTGACGTCGGCGAAGAAGTCCTGCATGATCCGCCAGATGCCCACCCCGTCGGACCCGGTGAACGGGCCGGGCAGCTGGTCGGACAGGTCGAAGCGGACCGCTTCGGCGGCCCGCAGGTCGGCCGCCAGGTCGCGGCGCACCGCGTCGCGGTAGCTGTCCAGTGGCACCGACACGTCGGGCGACAGGTAGCCGCCGGCGTCCAGCCACGGCCCGAACACGGCACCGTCGCTGAGCCAGCGCACCAGCTCCGCGCCCCGTTCCGACCCGGCGAAGACGACCGCCGCGTCGCCACCGACGATCAGCGGGCGGTCGGCCCGGCGGGCGCCGGGGAAGCGGAACGTCCGGGCGGCCTCGCCGGCGGCGAACTCGCGGGCCGTGTCGGCGACGAAGTCGGCCTCGAACACCATCACCGCGCGCCGGCGGTGCACGACGTCGATGACCGAGTCCTCGAACTGGGTGAGCAGGGCGCGCCGTCCGCCGCCGGGGAAGGCGCCCGCGACGCTCCACAGCTCGGCGAGCCGGTCCAGCGCCGCCCGCACCTGCGGGCTGCGCCAGTCGGCCTCGCCGCGGGCCAGCGCCGCGTAGAAGCCGGGTCCGGTCACGTCGGCCAGGACGTTCTCGAACCAGTCGGTGAGCACCCAGCCGTCGGCCGCGCCGACGGCCAGCGGCGCCGGTCCCGCGCCCCGCCGGGCGAGTCCGCCGAGCCGCCGGGTCAGCTGGACCAGCTCGTCCCAACTGCGCGGCGGCTCGGGGAGCCGGGACGGCAGGTGCCAGAACAGCGACTTGTGTGCCGCCTTGACCCAGACCCCGTACCGTCGGCCGCCGGTGGACAGCAGGTCGGCCATCCCGACCGGCGGCGCGTAGCCGCTGGACGGGGTGACCTCGCGCAGCCAGCCCCGGCGCGCGTACTCGACGACCAGGCCGGGGCGGGGCAGGATCGCCACGTCCGGGCTGGTGCCGGCGAGCTGCCGGGCGCGCAGGAACGCGTCGATGTCGTTGCCGGCGGTGACCACCCGCACGTCACCGAACCCGGCCACCACCCGACGGAAGTTGGTCAGCTCGCCGCCGCCCCACACCACCGCCACCTGGATCGACGGCCCGGTCCGACCGCAACCGCCGGCGAGCGTCACGGCCGTGGCCGCGGCGGCCCGCAGCAGGGTACGGCGGTCCCACCGTGCGCCGGCCGCCGGCCCACCGGTGACGGCCACCCGCCGCCCGGTCACGCCGCCGCCCGCACGGCCACCGCCGCGTCCGCCGCCACCGTGGGATCGGCGGTGCACACCAGCACCGCCGCACCCGGCGTGTCCGGCGGGGTGACCCGGTCGACCAGGTCGGCGAGCCGGCCCCCGCCGGTGATCGTGGACGGGAGGTCGACCACCAGCACCTCGGGCAGGCAGGCCACCGCCCGGGCCAGCGCCACCCGGAACCGTTGCGCCTCGGACAGCAGGTGCGGCCGCAGGTCCAGGGTGGGGGCCAGCTCGAGCCGGTCCACCACGGCGGCCGTCCAGTCGTCGACGACCTCCCGGACCCGCTCCCGGCGCCGCCACCCGTACGCGATGTTGCGCCGGACGGTCAGGTGCGGCAGCAGCGCGCCGCCGGCCGGCACGTAGCCGATCCGGCGACGTGCCGGCGGCAGGGCCGTCACGTCGCGGTCGCCGACCAGGACCTGCCCGGCGGTCGGCGGGGCCAGCCCGGCCACCACCCGGGCGACGGCGGTGCCCAGCCGGGCCGGGGCGACCACGGCGGCGGTGGTGCCGGCAGGGACGTCCACAGTGATCGCGGCGGTGTCTCCGAGGGCGACGAGTGCACACAGGCGTAGCGTGGCCATCACCTCCGGTGACCGGTGTCGTCGCCCCCAGGGTGGCACATCACGGCGACAGTCGATGACCCGCCGCACCCGGGCGACGCGGTCGAGCCGGTTAGGAAGGGGCCCTTTTATAACGCCAGGCGTTAAGAAGGGGCCCTTCCTTACCGGTAGATGGCGGCGAGCCAGACGTCGAGCAGCACGTCGACCACGTCCCGCTCGGCCACCGACGGGCCGTCGCCGGCGAAGGTGGCGTACCAGACGCGTTCGTTCATCGAGTTCAGCGCGATCGCCAGGTCCCGGGCCGGCGGGCCGGCCGGTGCCGCGCCGCGCCGTCGTTCGGCCTCGATCGCCGCCTCGATGGCCTGCACCCAGCGTTCCATCACCGCCGCCCAGAGCCGGCGCACCTCGGCGTTGGTGCCGCGCACCTGGGCGCAGGCCGCGACGACCGCGCGGTGCCCGCCGAACGTCCGGTGGAACCGGTCGATCAGCTCCCGCCACCGGGCCCGGGGATCCTCGGCGAGCCGGTCCAGCAGGTCGCCGGCGTCCGCGTCGGCCTCCTCCACCACCCGGTCCAGCAGGGTGAGCAGCACCGCGTCCTTGGACGGGAAGTAGAAGTAGAACGTGGGCCGGGAGATGCCCGCGCCCCGGGCGAGGTCGTCGATGGAGATGTCGGTGAAGGCCCGCTGCTCCAGCAACCGCTCGGCGGTGCCGAGGATGGCCTGCTCCCGCTCGTCGCCGGAGGTCCGACCGGCGCGGCGTCCGCGCGGCGTGGCGGTGCCGGCGGCCGTACGGGAGGACGTCATGACCGCTGACGATACACCGCCTCGACACTATGTCGATTGCCGTCGACAGGGTGTTGACGCACGTCGAGAGCCGTGGATAGGGTCCGATGCCACCGCCTCGACACGGGAGACGACATGGCCACCACCGACCACGTCGACGTGCTCATCGTCGGTGCCGGCCTCTCCGGTGTCGGCGCCGCCTGCCACCTGATCCGCGACTGTCCGGAGAAGACGTACGCGGTGCTGGAGGCCCGGGGCGCGATCGGCGGCACCTGGGACCTGTTCCGCTACCCCGGCATCCGGTCCGACTCGGACATGTTCACCCTCGGCTACTCCTTCAAGCCGTGGACCGACCCGAAGGCGATCGCCGACGGTGACGCCATCCGCACCTACGTCCGGCGGACGGCCGACGAGTACGGCGTCACCGACCACGTCCGCTTCCACCACCGGGTGCGGCACGCCGAGTGGGACAGCGACACCGCCCGCTGGACGGTGACCGCGCACCGCGCCGACACCGCCGAGGACGTCACCGTCACCTGCGACTTCCTCTTCACCTGCTCCGGCTACTACCGCTACGACGAGGGCTACACGCCGCCGTTGCCCGGCGTGGAGAGCTTCGCCGGGCGGATCGTCCACCCGCAACACTGGCCGGAGGACCTGGACCACACCGGCCGGCGGGTCGTCGTGATCGGCAGCGGCGCCACCGCGGTGACCCTGGTGCCGGCGATGGCGCGGCAGGCCGCGCACGTCACGATGCTCCAGCGCTCGCCCACCTACGTGATGGCGCTGCCCTCGCGCGACGTGGTCGCCGACACGCTGCGCCGGGTGCTGCCGGAGAAGGCCGTCTACCCGGTCGTGAGGTGGAAGAACGTCCTGCTCGGCACCGTCAACTTCCAGGCCAGCCGCCGCGCCCCGGGGCTGGTCAAGAGGCTGCTGCGGCGGGCCGCGCGGGGCCGGCTGCCGGTCGGGTACGACGTGGACCGGCACTTCTCGCCCCGCTACGACCCGTGGGACCAGCGGCTCTGCGTGGTGCCCGACGGCGACCTGTTCGCCGCGATCAAGCGGGGCCGGGCGTCGATCGTCACCGACACGATCGACACGTTCACCGCCACCGGCGTCCGGCTGCGCTCCGGTGCCGAGCTGGCCGCCGACGTCGTGGTCACCGCCACCGGGCTCAACCTGCTCGCCCTGGGCGGCATGACGCTGGGCGTCGACGGCCGGCCGGTCGACCTGGCCGGCACCGTGGCCTACAAGGGCATGATGCTCTCCGGGGTGCCCAACTTCGCGATGACCATCGGCTACACCAACGCGTCCTGGACGCTGAAGGCCGACCTGGTCGCCACCTACGTGTGCCGGCTGCTGCGCCACCTGGACCGCACCGGCCAGCAGATCGTCACGCCGCTGCCGCCGCCCGACGGCGAGCTGCGCCCGATCATCGACCTGACCGCCGGGTACGTGCTGCGCAGCGTCGACGCCCTGCCCAAGCAGGGGGCCCGGGCGCCGTGGCGGCTCTACCAGAACTACCCCCGGGACGTGCTGCTGATGCGGCACGGCCGGCTGACCGACGAGGGCGTCCGGTTCTCCCGGGCCGGCGCTGGAGAGAGGAGCACCGTCCGTGCGTGACTTCGTCTTCCCCGGCGGCACCGCAGTCGTCACCGGGGCCGCCAGCGGGATCGGCGAGGCCCTCGCCCACGGCCTCGCCCGCCGCCACGCCGACCTGGTCCTGCTCGACCGCGATACGGCCCGCCTCGACACGGTGGTCGCCGCGATCCGCGCCGCGCACCCGGACCGGCAGCTCACCGCGTACGTGGTGGACCTCGCCGACGCCGACGCGACCGCCCGGGTGGCCGAGGAGATCCGGCGGCGGCACCCGCGGATCCGGCTGCTGGTCAACAACGCCGGTGTCGCGCTGGGCGGCCGGTTCGACCAGGTGACCCTGGAGGAGTTCAGCTGGGTCGTCGACATCAACTTCCGGGCCGTGGTGCAGCTGACCCACACCCTGCTGCCCGCGCTGAAGGCCGAGCCCGGCGCCCACCTGGTCAACATCTCCAGCCTCTTCGGGCTCATCGCACCACCCGGGCAGGCCGCGTACGCGGCGAGCAAGTTCGCCGTTCGCGGCTTCACCGAGGCCCTGCGTCACGAGCTGGTCGACGACGGCATCGGTGTCACCTCGGTGCACCCCGGTGGCATCAACACCCGGATCGCCCGCAACGCGCGGGTCGGCAGCGGCGTCGCCGCCGAGGAGTACGAGACCGGACTGCGCCAGTTCGAGAAACTGCTGTCCATCCCGCCGGCCACCGCGGCCGAGGTGATCCTGCGGGGCGTCCGGCGCCGGCGGGGCCGGGTGCTCATCGGCTGGTCGGCGAAACTGCCCGACCTGCTGGCCCGGCTGGCGCCCGCGTCGTACGGCAAACTGCTCGTCGCCGGGCTCAACCGGGCCGCCGGCGACCCGGCCCGCCGTGCGACGGCCGTGCCGGCGGAGGCCCCCACCGCGCCGACCGTCCCCGCGCCCCGGCGGCCGGAGGCGGCGACCGACCCGGCGGGAGGCCCGGCGTGACCGCCCCGACCGGCCGGCGTCCCCGGCACGTCACCGTGCAGGGCCGGCGGGTCTGCCACCGCGTCGACGGCGACGGCCCGCCGGTGCTGCTGCTGCACGGCATCGGCCGCTCCCTGCGCGACTTCGACGACCTGCACGAGCGGCTCGCCGACGACTTCCGGGTGCACAGCGTCGACCTGCCCGGCTACGGCGGTTCGCTGCCGATGGCCGCGCCCTACACGCTGCCGAACCTGGCCGGGTTCGTCGGGCACTACCTCGACGCGGTCGGCGTGGACCAGCCGGTACGCCTGGTCGGCAACTCCCTGGGCGGCGCGGTGGCGATGTGGTTCGCGGCGGCCGAGCCGGACCGGGTGGCCAGCCTCGCGCTGGTCAACCCCGCCGGTTTCGGCCGGGAGGTGACCATCGCGCTGCGGCTGCTCGCCCTGCGCCCGCTGGGCCGGCTGCTGCTGCGACCCACCCGGTACGCGGCCCGCCGCGCCGAGCTGTCCCTGTTCCACGATCCGGCGTTCGCCACCGCCGAGCGGATCGCGTACGCCCTGGAGGTGGCCCGGCAGCCGCACGCCGCCCGGGTGATGCTGGAGACGGCACGCCACCTCGGCTCGTTCCGGGGGGTCAGCCCGCACTGGCGGGAGGAACTGCTGGCCCGGCTGGAACGTCTCGACGTGCCCACCCTGGTGGTCTGGGGCGACCGGGACCTGATCCTGCCGGCGACCCACCTGGACGCCGCACGCGCGCGACTGCCCCGGGCCCGCACCCACCTGTTCACCGACTGCGGGCACATGCCGCAGATCGAGTGCGCCGAGGCGTTCCACCGGCTGCTGCGCGACACCTGGACCGCCGAGGCGGGCTGAGCCGTCAGGGCGCGGTGCTGCCCCGCTTCTCCTCCTGGGCCAGCACCGCCTCCCGGCGCTCCGGGTCGTCCCGGTCGGCCAGTTCGGCGGCGAGCCGGGGGTCGCCGAGCAGCCGCTCCCCGTTGCGGTGCAGGAACGCCTCGAACCCCCCGGTGTACGGGCAGGCGAGGTCGCCGAGGACCCGGGTCGGGTCGTACCGGCAGCCGGTGCAGTAGTCGCTGATCTCGTCGATGTGCCGGCCGTCCACCGCGTACGCCCGGGTGTCCACCCGGGCCAGGTCCGCGTACTGGCTCATGCCGATCACGGTCGCGTTCATCACCCAGCCGGTGCCGTCGACGAAGCAGCGCTCGAACCAGTCCACCAGCTCCGTCGGACGCCAGCCGCGCTGCAACGCGTAGTTGCCGAGCACCAGCAGTCGCTGTGCGTGGTGCGCCCAGGCCCGGTCCCGGACGCCGGTGAGCACGTCGGCGAGGCAGCGGGCCTCCACCGCGTCCGCGTCGAGCTGGTCGAACCATTCGGGCAGCGGCTCGGTGGCGGCCAGCCAGCCGACCCCCCGGAACCGGGGCTGGAAGTACCAGTAGAGCTGCCAGAGGAACTCCCGCCAGCCGAGCAGCTGCCGGATGAACGGTTCCGCCGCCGACCGGGTCACCGACCCGTCCCGCCAGGCCCGCTCGGCGGCCCGGATCGCCGGCTCCGGGTGCAGCAGCCCCAGGTTGAACGAGGACGACAGCACGCTGTGCGCCAGGGTCGGATCCTCCGCGCTCATCGCGTCGGCGTAGCGGCCGTACTCGGCGAGCCGGTGCCGGACGAAGTGCCGGAGCCGGGCGTCGGCCTCGGCGTGTGTCGCCGGGTAGCGGCGCGGCCCGTCCCGGCCGGCGAACCGGACCCCTTCCGCTGCCCAGCGGTCGAGGTCGCGGCGCACCTCGGCGTCGATGTCGTCCTCGACGATCTCCGGTGGCGCGGGAACGTCCAGCGTGTCGGCGGGGGAGCGGCGGCGGGGCGGGCCGCCGCCGGCCGGCGGATCGACCAGCACCCGGTGGTGCCGCTGCGCCCACCGGTAGAAGTCGGTCATCCGCAGCGGCCCGCGCCGCACCTGGTCGGCCCAGGCGGCGAAGTCGGCCCGGTCGGTGAGGAAGCCGCGCGGCGGGAGGATCGTGAGCCCTTCGACGGTACGCGCGAAGGCCAGCGCCGACCGGGAGTGCGGGTGGACCAGCTCGACCGGCCCGCCGACGCGGTCCAGCGCCTCGCGGAAGGTCCCGGTGCGCAGCAGCAGTGCCCGGTCGCCCAGCTCGGCGGCGCGGTGCCGCAGCGCGGACAGGATGAGATGGGCCTTCTGCCGGTGCAGTATTCGGCGCCGGAACAGCTCCCGCGCCTCCACGAGCAGCACCGGTTGATCCAGGTCGTCGAGGAAGTGCGGGCCGAGCTGGTCGGCGAGCAGCCATCGGCGGCGCGACATGTCATGATTCTGCCCACCATCGACGGGTGTCGCCCGCTGTCCGGGCGTGTCCGCGGCGATCTTCGGTGTGTCGCCGGTCACGTTCCCGCCCGGAATTGCCGACCGGCACCGGGTCAGCGCAGCCGTCGGCGGCGCAGGGTCAGGTCGTCCAGGACCAGGGTCAGGCCGGCCCCGACCAGCCAGACGTCCTTGGCCAGGCCGATGCCCTGCGGGGTGGGCCGCAGGCTGCCCGGCTCGCGCATCCCCGGCGTCCGGAGGTAGAGCTGCACCAGCCCGGCGCCGAACGCGGCCAGTCCCAGACCGGCCAGCACCGACGGTACGAACGGCGCGAGCAGCGCGGCGCCCAGGGCGATCTCGCCGCGCGACAGCAGCATGGCGAACCGCTCCGGGGGGAGCGCGCCGAGCTGCGGTATCGCCCCCACCGCCATCCCGTGCACGCCCTGCGCGGCCTCCCCCTCCAGGCTCCGCTTGCCCAGGCCGGAGTTGAGGATGAACGCGCCGACACTGACGCGCAGCGGCACATGGGCGAGCTTCATGACGTACTCCCGTCGGACGGCTGACCGTGCCGGCCGCCTACCCGGCACCGACCGGATTAAGCATTCGAGGCGTCACCGCGCCGCCCGCGCCGATCGGCGGTAGGTTCGCCCGAGGACGTGATCGGCGGTGCCGGCGGTGGCACCGGACGCACGGCGCCGCGCCGGCGGCCCGGAGCAGGAGGACGACGTGAGCCAGCAGGTCCGGGGAGTCATCTCCCGCAGCAAGGGCGCACCGGTCGAGGTCACCACGATCGTGGTCCCCGACCCCGGTCCGGGTGAGGCCGTCGTACGGGTCCAGAGCTGCGGTGTCTGCCACACCGACCTGCACTACCGCGAGGGCGGCATCAACGACGACTACCCGTTCCTGCTCGGCCACGAGGCGGCCGGGATCGTGGAGCAGGTCGGTGAGGGCGTCGACTCGGTCGCGCCCGGCGACTTCGTGGTGCTGAACTGGCGGGCCGTCTGCGGCGTGTGCCGGGCCTGCCGGCGGGGTCGACCCTGGTACTGCTTCGACACCCACAACGCGGCCCGGAAGATGACCCTCACCGACGGCACCGAGCTGAGCCCGGCCCTGGGCATCGGCGCCTTCGCGGAGAAGACCCTGGTGCACGCCGGGCAGTGCACCAAGGTCGACCCGTCCGCCCGGCCGGCGGCGGTGGGCCTGCTCGGCTGCGGCGTGATGGCCGGCCTGGGCGCGGCGATGAACACCGGCGGCGTCACCCGGGGCGACTCGGTCGCGGTCATCGGCTGCGGCGGGGTCGGGGACGCGGCGGTGGCCGGTGCGGCCCTCGCCGGGGCGACGACGATCGTCGCGGTGGACACCGACGCCCGCAAGCTCGACTTGGCGCGCAGGTTCGGGGCCACCCACACGGTGAACGCCTCCGCCGAGGATCCGGTCGAGGCGATCCGCGCGGCCACCGGCGGCTTCGGCGCCGACGTGGTCATCGACGCGGTCGGCCGCCCGGAGACCTGGAAGCAGGCCTTCTACGCCCGTGACCTGGCCGGCACCGTCGTGCTGGTGGGCGTACCCACCCCGGACATGACGGTGGACCTGCCGCTGCTGGACGTTTTCGGCCGCGGCGGCGCGCTGAAGTCCAGCTGGTACGGCGACTGCCTGCCCAGCCGGGACTTCCCGCTGCTCACCGAGCTGTACCTTCAGGGCCGGCTCGACCTGGACGCCTTCGTCACCGAGGAGATCGCGCTGGACCAGGTCGAGGAGGCGTTCGACCGGATGCACCACGGTGACGTGCTGCGCTCGGTGGTGGTCTTCTGATGGCCGCCCGGGTCGACCACGCCGTCACCTCCGGCACGTTCTCGCTGGACGGCCAGACCTTCGACGTGGACAACAACGTGTGGATCGTCGGCGACGACACCGAGTGCGTGGTGGTCGACGCCCCGCACGACGTGGACGCGATCCTCGCCGCCGTCGCCGGCCGCCGGGTCCGCGCGATCCTCGCCACCCACGCCCACGACGACCACGTACGGGTCGCGCCGGTGCTGTCCGGGGCCACCGGTGCGCCGGTGCTGCTGCACCCCGCCGACCGGGTGCTGTGGGACCTGGTGCACCCCGACCGGGAGCCGGACGGTGACCTGCGCGACGGGCAGCGGGTCGAGGTGGCCGGGACGACGCTGACCGTGCTGCACACCCCCGGGCACAGCCCCGGCGCGTGCAGCTTCCACGCGCCCGACCTCGGCGTGGTGTTCACCGGGGACACCCTGTTCGCCGGCGGCCCGGGCGCGACCGGCCGCTCCTACAGCGACTTCGGCACCATCGTCACCTCGATCCGGGAGCGCCTGCTGACGTTGCCGCCGCCGACGGTGGTGCACACCGGGCACGGCGACAGCACCACGGTCGCCGCCGAGGCACCGCACCTGCCGGAGTGGATCGCGCGCGGCCACTGACCCCACGGCGTCCCCGGCCGTTGCTAGGCTGCGTCGCCATGACCGCCGACGACGCCCCGCCCGTCCCCGTCGTACGCCAGCTCCGGCTGGTCGTGGAGGCCGCCGACTACGACGCCGCGGTGCGGTTCTTCCGCGACGCGCTCGGCCTGCCCGAGCAGGCGGCGTACGCCGGGGAGGGCGACGCCCGGGTGGTCATCCTCGACGCCGGCCGGGCCACCCTGGAGATCGCGAACCCGGCGCAGAAGGCGATGATCGACGAGGTCGAGGTGGGCCGGCAGGTGGCGCCGAGGTTGCGGCTGGCGTTCGAGGTGGACGACGGGCGGTCCGCCACCCGACGACTGGTCGACGCCGGCGCCACCGAGGTCGCGCCGCCCACGGTGACGCCGTGGCAGTCGCTGAACTCCCGACTGGACGCACCGGCCGGCCTGCACATCACCCTGTTCCAGGAACTGCGCGACCCGGACGAGCGGGCCGATCTCGACGGGTTCGGCACCGAGGGCGACCGGGCGGGCTGACCGCCGCCGTGCTGACCGCCGCCCAGCGGGCCGCCCTGGCCCACGTACGCGATCGGGCCCTGTCGCGGCGTCCGGCCGCCCTGGCCGTCATCGCCCGGGTGCTCGCCGGTTCCGGGATCGGCCACCGTCCGGAGGAGATGATCGCGGCGATCGGCCGGCACGGGCGGTTGACCGTCAACTTCCACCCGGACCGGCTGTGCGCCGACGGCCGACCGGTCGCCGAGGCGCTGCTCGACGAGGGCGTGTACCGCAGCCAGTTCGTCACCGGCATCTCCAACGGTGGGCTGACCGCGTACCCGGGCGGCGACCGGGACCGCTGGGAGGAGGCGATGTTCGGTGGCGCGTACCAGACACCGGGCGTACGCCCCGGCGACCGGCCGGTGTACGGCGGCCTGAACCTGCTCGACCACCCGGACGGCGCGTGTCCGCGGTTCGGCTCCTGCCACCTGGTGCTGCGCCCGGAGGTGTCGGCCCGCACCACGTTCACGTTCGGCGACAGCCACCTGCTGCCCCGTGACCACGGCACCGTGGACGTGTTCGAGCCGGTGCTGGCGGCGCTGCTCACCGCCGCCGCGGACACCGGCGTGGCCCTCGGCGTGCCGGCCGATCTGGTCACCCTGGTGCGGACGGTGCTGCGTCGGCGCGAGGACGCCGTCGAGACCCGGGCGCGGAGGGCGGCCGGAACGACGGCGCGGGCGGTGGCCGGCACCGGCGGGTCGACCCGCCCGGCCAGGGCCGGGCGGCCCGCCGGTCGGGCATTGGACGACTACGTCGAGGCTCAGGTCCACGGCACCGTTCACCTGGCCCGGGACGTCGAGGCCCTGGTGGTGGACCCGTCCTTCGACGGCACCGCGGTCGGCGCCACCCTGGACCGGCTGTCCCACCGACACCGCGTGCCGCTGCGCCGCCACGCCGGGTTCGTGCTGCCGGTCGACGGGATCGACCCGGACTTCCGGGGCCCGGCGATACCACCGCTGGCGGCCCGGGTGCACGCGGAGTTCGCCAATCCCGGCGATCCGGTGGACGCGGCCCTGGTCGGCCGCGCGGCCGTCTCGGTGGTCACCGAACCGGACCGGTGGGCCGACCGGGGGCCGACCGAGGTCACGCTGCAGCACCTCAAGCAGCTCTGGCACGTCCTCGTCCGGTACGGCACCCCACACGACCGCTGACCGATCCGATCCGAACGTCGGCGGCGTCCGTTTTTGATCGCTCGGGTCCGGTCGTGTCGAGGTGTCCCGACTTCCGGAGTGACCTCGATCGCAGACTCCGCACGACCCTTTGCCTCCGGAATGCCACTACCGGTAACCAGGTTGTGTCCCCCGTACCGCCGGAGAGCAAACCCCAGCCGGCGCTGCCAATCCCCCAGGAGTGCTCACCCCGGAGCGCTTCGCCTGACCGAAAGGGCACATCGTGAAGGACGACTTCACTCGATGGCTCCCGGCCATCGCGAAGGACTCGAACCGCAAGATCGCGCTCAGTGTCGTCGGTGTCGCCGCCCTCGGCGGTCTGGCCTTCGGACCGACCGCCGTCGCCGCGCCCGTGGTCGGCGGCCCCCACCAGGGCGCGGTGGCCGCGATCGAGAAGGCCACCGGCCGAGCCGGCACCGAGGGCGTGACCGTCGAGTCGGGCCTCACCACCGGCGGTGCCACCGACGAGCCGGGCGCCGGCAAGCCCACCCGGGACCAGCTGATCCCGCACGGTGTGGAGGGCGCCCAGTCCCGCATTCCGCTGGACGACGCGCAGCGCGAGAACGCCAAGGCCATCATCGAGGTGGCCAAGAAGACCGGTGTCGGCGAGCGCGGCGCGGTGATCGGCATCGCCACCTCGCTGCAGGAGTCGAAGCTCTACAACCTGGGTCACCTCGGCGCGTACAACGACCACGACTCGCAGGGCCTGTTCCAGCAGCGGCCCTCGTCGGGCTGGGGCACGGTGGAGCAGATCACCGACCCGGATTACTCGGCGACGGCGTTCTTCAACGCGCTCAAGAACATCGGCGGCTGGCAGGAGCTGCCGCTGACCACGGCCGCGCAGACGGTGCAGGTCTCGGCCTACCCCTTCGCGTACGCGCAGTGGGAGGAGCAGGCGGCGGACATCGTCTCCCAGCTCTGGTGACATCCGTACGGCCCGACCGGCCGGCCCTCTCGGGCCGGCCGGTCGGTGTCTGTCCGGGTACGCCGGTCAGGACGTCGGGGCGCTCTCCCGGCGCAGGCGCGACGAGCCGGCCCCCACCGACCAGCCGGCCACCCAGCGGCTGGCGGACGCGGCGCGGGTGCGGTCGGCCAGGTGGTACCAGTCCATCCGGCAACGATCCCGGGTCACCTCCAGCACGCCGTAGCCGTGCCCGTCCAACTCCGTCCACCGCACGTGCGGGTTGGTCGACCGGACCAGCCCGGCACCCAGCAGGCTGAGCGCGTTGCCGGCCGGCAGGTTCAGAAAGTCGTTGACGTTGTCACTGGTCACCGATGGCACCACGAACTCGGCGGCGGCCGGGTTGGTCGAACCGGTGGCCCTCGTGGTCACCTCGTTCGCCCACGAGGTGTGGATGTCGCCGGTCAGAAAGACGACGTCCCGGGTACCGGCGGCGCGCAGGTGGTCGACGAGTTCGTTCCGGTCGGCGTTGTAGCCGTCCCACTGGTCGGTGTTCAGCACGGCGCCGTTCTGCGGGACGCCCAGCAGGGCGCCGAGCGGGCCGAGCAGCCACGCCGGCAGCGCACCGACGTCCAGCCGGGACATCATCACCGGGTTGCCGACCAGCTTCCACCGGGCGTCGGAGGAGGTCAGGCCGGCCTTGAGCCAGGCCATCTGTGCGTCACCGGTGATCGTCCGCCGGGGATCGTCCACCGCGACCCCGGACGCCTGCTGCGAGCGGTAGGTTCGCAGGTCCAGCATGGACAGCTCGGCCAGCCGGCCGAACCGCAGCCGCCGGTAGATCGCGCCGTCGGCGCCGGTCCGCACCGGCATCCATTCGGCGTACGCACGCCGGGCCGCCGCCACCCGGTCGGCGAACACCCCCTCGGTGGCCGGGGTGTGGTTCTCCGCCCCGCCGGACCACTGGTCGTTGGCCACCTCGTGGTCGTCCCAGGTGATCACCCACGGCACCGCGGCGTGCAACGCCTGCAGGTCCGGGTCGGTCTTGTAGAGCGCGTGCCGGATCCGGTAGTCGGCCAGCGTCAGCGTCTCGTGCGCCGGACTGACCCGGCGCACCACCGTGCCACCCGCGTCGAACTCCCCGGTGCCGTACTCGTAGAGATAGTCGCCCAGATGCACCACCAGGTTGAGGTCGCCGCGCTCGGCCAGGTGCCGGTACGCGGCGAAGAAGCCCGCCTCCCAGTTCGAGCAGGACACCACGCCCAGCCGCAGCCGGTCGATCTCGGCGTCCACCGGCGGCGCGGTCATCGTCCGCCCGGTCGGCGACCATCCACCGCCGTGACCGAAGCGGAACCAGTAGGTGGTGGCGGGGGCCAGGCCGGTCACCGCCACCTTCACCGTGTGGTCGCGGTCCGCGCCGGTGACCAGGGCGCCCTGGGCGGCGACCGTCGAGAAGTCGGGATCGGCCGACACCTGCCAGGCCACGTCCACGTCCGGGCCGCGACCGGAACCGGGCTGAGCCTCCTCGGTCGGGGTGAGCCGGGTCCACAGCAGAACCCCGTCGGGTAGCGGATCACCGGAGGCCACGCCGTGCCGGAAGGCGCCGTCCGCAGCCCGGGCCGGCCCGGTGAGGGCCGCACCGGCGAGGACGGCCGTGCCGGCGGACACGCCGGCGACACGCAGAAGGGTACGACGGTCGAGGGTGTTCGTCATGGTCTATGTGTCTACCGGGGCGGGCGTACGTCACGCTGCACCCCGCGGTGACTGTTCGCCCAGCCTTCCGCCCCCGTTTCCGCTCGCCGGCACCGTGCCCGGCCGGTCTCGTCGTCCGGGCCGACGGCCGGGCCCGGACGACGAGATGGGGGGCGGGGCTCAGCAGGCGGGGTAGAGACGGCGGGTGCCGACGCCCGCGGCATGGGCGGCCCGGTCACTGAACCGGCAGCCGTAGTTCGGCGCCGCCACCACCGCCCGGTCGGTGACCGTGTCGCCGGCCGGGCGCTTGCCGTGGCGTACCCAGGTGACCAGGTCGTCCCAGGCGGTGCCGGCCTCGGTCGGAGTGAACTCGCAGTGCTGCGCGGCCCGGATGGCCCGCTGCACGACCAGCTTGGCGCGGCCGTTCCTCGCCACGTCCCGGGCGTACGCCTGCTCCATCGAGAAGGGCACGAACAGGTCGCCGAGGTTGTGCAGGCTGACCACCGGGGCGGTGGGGCGGCCGGCGATGCGCGGCACCTCGGTCAGGGTGGGCAGCAGTCGCTGGAGCAGGTTCTCCGGGGCGACCCGGCGCACGGTGGAGTTGACGTCGACGGGGGAGTTCGGCCGGTAGCGGGTGAGCAGGTTCGTGGCGAGCTGACCGGGACGCTGGGCGGGGGAGTCACCGCCGTCGGTGACGCTGATGCCGAACAGGAAGTCCTTCCAGATCGCGAAGGACGCGTCCGTGCCCGGGCGGGGACCGCCGGAGCGGTTGACGGTGATGTCCCGTAGTTGCCGGCCGCGCTCGTTGGTGATGCTCGGACTGGTCGGGGTGATTCCGGTGATGCCCAGCGCCACCTGGATCCGGGGCACCGCGTTGGTCAGGTAGTCCGGCGGCGTCGGATACGCGGGCACTCCCGCGATGGCCTGCGCGGCCAGGTTGTAGTCCAGGTAGAAGTCCAGCAGCTCGTGGTCACCGAGCACGCCGCACATCGGCAGGCCACCGTCGTAGTAGCCGGGGAACTGCTCCAACGAGCGGCCGATGACGTACCCGCCCATCGACACGCCGGCCAGGTAGGTCCGCTGGGGACGCTTGACCAACCGTCCGAAGTGGTCGGCCAGGTCCTTGGTGCCGAGCACGCCGGCCCGGATGTCGAAGCCGTTGCGGTAGTACGACGACGACGCCCAGGCGTACCCCTGCTCCAGCAGGCGTTGCCGCAGGCCGAAGCCGGGGGTCTCGGGTGACAGCACGGTGGTCTGGCCCCGGTAGCCGTGCGCCCACATGACCAGGTCGCCGTTCCACTTCGCCGGGACCTCGACGATGTACGCCGAGTGCCGGTGCACGCCCTGCCGCACGGTGGTCGGTGCGCCGCCCACGACGAGCGGGTCCAGCGGCGGGTTGCTGATGGTGTAGCCGGGCAGTGGCTGCGTACCGTCGGCGTGCCGGTCGCCGGCGGCGGAGGCCGGCGCGGCGCCGGCGAGGCCGACCGCGACGGCCAGTGCCACGCCGGCGCCGAGTAGGCGGCGGAGGGTACGGGTGGTGGACGACGCCATCGTCGCTCCCTGGGACGGGTGGCCGCCCGGTGGTGAGGCGGGCGGGACGGATACCTACCAGCCGGTAGGGATCTGAAACTAGGCACCCCCTTCCACCGGTGTCAATGGCCGCCTGATCGTCCGGTCAGTCAGATCCCCGGTTGCTCCGCACCGGGCCGGCGGGTGCCGGTGTCGTCGTCGGCTTTCCTGATCGCGTGAACGAGTCGATCTGGGATGCCGCCCGTGCCGCGCGGGCGTGGCTGGACGCCGCCAACGGCACCGGTCAGGCCGAGCTGACCTGCCGGATCCTCAAGCTGACCGAGGAAGCGGGCGAGGTGGCCGGCGCCTGGATCGGCCTGGTGGGACAGAACCCGCGCAAGGGGGTCACCCACACCCACGAGGACGTCGCGGCGGAACTCGCCGACGTCGCGTTCACCGCCCTGGTCGCCGTCGAGAGCCTCGGACTGGACGCCCGGACCGTCCTGGAGGCGTGCGCCGCGAAGGTACGTACCCGCCTCGACCCGCCCGCGACCTGACCGTCGGCTCGGCCGGGCCCCGACCGACCCGCCGGCGGCCGGCTCAACCGCGATCGGCTCGGGCGTCGGCTTGGGGGGCGATGCCCCGTCTCGGTGGGGTGCTGCGTGGTCGGCGCCGGATGGGGCGTTTGTCGGGTTCGGGGGTGTGGTCGGGGGCACCCCGGTGGCGGAATGCCGGCCGGGCCGGGGTCGTTACACCATGCGGACGATCGAGTAGCACCCCCGACCTGCGGTTCTCCGCAGGGTCGCAAGGG
>NZ_RBAK01000026.1 GCF_003626595.1 Micromonospora endolithica
TCCGCAAGGGTCCCGACTTCGACCTCAAGGAGTTCCACCGGCAGGCGCTGGACCTCGGGGCGCTCGGCCTCGATCCGCTGCGCAAGGCGCTGGGCCGGCTCTAGGTGTGCTGCCGCCGGGTGGTGCGACGGAGGTCAGTCCAGCGTCAGCTTCAGCCTCGGCTTGGCGGTCAGCGTGTCGCTGGTGACGAAGGCCAGGTCGATCACCGGGTCGGTGAAGGTGATCGGGAACGGCACGGTGATCGGGATGCCGCCCGGCAGCGGCAGGTCCGGCGTCAGGGTGACCTTGATGCCGAGCAGCCGCCCGACGAACCGGGTGGCATAGAACGCGACGTCCCCCCGGACCGTCAGCCGGTCGGTGGCGAACCGCATGGTCCGGCCGGACGGGCCGGGCGAGCGGAGCAGGAAGTCGTCGGTGACCGCCTGCCGCATGCTGAACTTCAGCACCCGCAGCGTGCCGTCGGCGGTGGGCAGGTCGACGATTCCCGCGAACCGCAGCCCGGTCATGGTCACCTTCGAGCCGGTCAGCTTCGACGGGACCGCGCCGACCACCGGCTGTCCCGGGTCGGCGGCGATCCGTGGCAGCGGCGTGTCCTCCTCCGCCGGGGGCGGGGTGCTGGTCGTCGGCTCCGGCTTCGGCTTCCGGGTGGGGCAGGTGGCCGGCGGGGCGGGTCGGTCGGTGGGGGTGGGTGCGGCGCCGGGCGTTCCGGACGGCGTGGCCGTCGGCTTTTCCGACCGGCCGCCGACGCCGAGCAGGTCGCCGATGCCGTCCAGGATGCCGCCGATCAGGCCACCGTCCGCACCGCCGGCCGGGCCGGGGGACGGGCTCTGGGTGGCGGGGCTCGGCGCGGGGCTGGGGGTGCCGTCCGGCGCGGGCGGGCGGGTCGGGCAGGCGGGGGCGGACCGTGCGGGCGCCGCGCGTACCGGATCCGGCACCGTCACCGCGACCGTGGCCGCGAGGCCGAGCAGGACGAACAGGACCGCCAGGAACCGGAGTCCGCCGGGGCTGGGCCGGGTGGCCTCGTCGGCCGCCGACCCGGTGCCGGGCGCGTTGTACCCGGGCGACGTCACCTCGGCCGGCGCGGGAACCTGGTCGGTCGGGGCGATCGGTGCCGGGCGGGGGTCCGGTGTCCAGGCGAAACCGAGGGCGCTGCCGATCATGCCGAGCAGCAGGCCGACGAAGAAGCCGCCGAGGTTGACGCCGATGAGGGAGAACAGGGCGGTGACCGCGGCGACCACGGCGTAGAAGAGGCGCTGCTGCGGGCTGAACCACAGCAGCAGCCCACAGGCCACCAGGATGGTGGGGATCAGCCAGGAGAGGAAGCCGGTCGGTCCCATCTGGAAGGACAGGCCACCGAGCGACATCTGGGTGGTACCGAAGATCTCCAGGCCGGCCAGGGCGGTGAGCAGGCCACCCCAGAACGGTCGGGCTCGCCGCCAGCGGCGGAAGCCGCGCCACGCTCCGGAGAGCCGACCGGTTCGGGCGTGCGGCGGTTGCGCGGTCGTCACGTGCGCCTCCTGCGCCGGTGAGGGATGAGCCTGACCCGGCCCGCGGCGGGTGCTTCCACCGCGGGCCCGTCGGGTCGGCTCAGAAGCATTCCTTGGCGTCCGCGCCGACGTTGACCTTCAGCTTGAGGCCGTTGAGCGTGAAGGTTCCGGCGTGCGTGGAGCGGGCCACCTGCCGCAGCCCCTTGATGGAGACGGAGTCGGCCTGCTGGCCGAACGCCTTCCGGTCGCCGGTGGCGCCCTGCGGCCCACCCTTGAGGGTCGCGGCGTCCTGCCCGATGTTGATGTTCTTGAACTCGGCGTCGCCCTCCAACGAGTCCATGTCGATCAGCAGGCCGCTCGCGGTGGCGGGCTTGCCCCCACCGCCGGCGTTGATGGTGAGGACGACGGGCGAGCCGGGCACCTTCACCGACTGGCAGAGGTCGTAGAGCTTCGCCTCGCGGATGCCGGACACCGCCACCGGGTGCCGGGTGCCGTCGCTCTCCTCGGCGATGCCGCCGTACTGGACGAAGCCCTCGCCGCGCAGCTCGGAGGCGGAGACCTTGAACGTCTGACCGGACACGGCGAACGATGCCGCGATGGCGCCGTTGGACATGCCGAAGACGATCGCGCCGGCGACGGCGGTCGAGGGCACCATCATGGCGGCGAAGCGCCGCCACCGGATGCGGCCCGGGTTCTCGATCGGATCCTGCACGGATTCCTCCTCGGGGGTGGTGGACGATCGCGCGGGTGGCCGGTCCTCGGGAGGGTGGCGGCCGCACCGGGCACCACCTGTTACCGGCGGGTAACGAACGTGCGATGATGGTGCACCCCTGAGGCGTACGCCACAAGGCCCCGGCTACCTGTCGGCAATCCGGGCCACGGCCGGATCGGCAGGGGCGTGACGGATGGTGACGGTGACTCCGCCAGGCGCGGCCGGCGAAGGGCCCGAAGCGGACACAAGGCGCATCGATCGATCACCACCAGTGAGCAGACTATTGATACGTAACGATTCCGCAACATACACCGACGGTGTCTTTGTAAAGCACGGAGGGGCGGACCGCAGCCGGTCCACCCCTCCGTCGTACGCGGTCAGATCGCGGTCAGCGCTTCTCCGCCTCGTCGTCGGTCGACGGGCGCTGGTGGGGCACCGACGAGTCGTCGCCCTTCCAGTTGGTCGACGCCGGCGGGATCTCATCGCTCAGCACACCACCCGCCGGTTCCGTCCTCGGCTGCTCGGCGGTCGGGGTGTCGTCGCGTACCGGCTCCTGGTCCACCCGGGTCGGGGTGGGGTCGGCGACCGGGGCCGGCTCGGCCCGGTGGCGCGCCTCGCCGGCCGCCACGGTGGCGCCCTGCCGGCCCACCAGCAGACCGGCCAGGATCAGCACGAGGCCGAGCAGGGCGGCACCCACCGGGGCGTACACCCCGAGCAGGTTCAGGCTGTTGCGGCTGTCCTTCGCCCGCTCCACCGAGCCCTTGATCGTCTCCTCGTTGTACGCGAAGTCCGCGTTCAGCACGTCCACCGGAGCGCCGGTGTTCGGGACCAGCGTCTTGCGCTGCACCTCGCGCACGTTGAGGAAGGAACCGGTGACCGGGTCGATCCACACCGTACGGGTGTTGCTGTACTTCAGCTCACCGCTCGTCGCGCCGGGGGCCAGCTTCGGCAGCAGGACCGCGAGCCGGTCCGGCGCCAGGTCCAGCGTCTCGTCGGCGATCACCTGCTCGAAGCGGTACGCCTCGATGCCCTGGATGTCCTCGGTGCCCTTGAACTCGGCCGGCCGCTTGGCCCGCAGGTCCCGGTCGAAGATCTCGTACGTCTTCTTCTCGGTGTTGAACGGGAACTTGTACATCTGCCCGGAGAAGTTGACGTCCTGCCGGGTGCCGGAGTCGTCGAGGTACTCCTTCTCCCACTCCAGCGCCGAGCCGGAGACCCGGTCCAGCGCGAGAGCGGCCCCGTACGCGTTGATCAGTTCCTTGCGGTCGGTGCGGTCGACGGTCTGACCGACCTCCCAGACCACCGCCTTGCCGTCCAGGTCGCCGGTCAGCTCGCTGGTCGCCTTCGGGTTCGGCGACACCAGCACCGTGGACTTCAGGTCGGCCTGGTTGATCTCGACGTTGCCGTTGGTGATCTGAAGGAACGTGGCCCCCTTCGCCTCGGCGACCGAGGTGGTGGGCTTCAGATCGTAGGGCAACTTGGTCATCGCGGGCTTGACGACGAACACCAGTCCGGCCGCCAGCGCCAGGAGCAGTACGCCGCCGCCGAACAGCACGGCACCGATGGCGCGGTGCTTCATGTTTCCTCCCTGGAGGAGCTAATTTCGTCGCTGTCGATCAGTGAGATGGCCGCGAGGTTACTACCTGGTCACATAGCAACGCGACCCCCGGTCAGCTCTGTTTTTTCCGCCGCGCCGCCGTGATCCGGCCCGGTACGACGCAGCACGAGCAGGAAGTTCCACGCCACGATCTCCCGCGCGCCGGGCACCCGGATCACCCAACGGGCCCACCACGGGTGGTAGCGGGGCAGTGCGTCGACCACCTCGACCGCGCCGTGGGAGCGGGCCCACCGCAGGGTCGCGGAGATCGAGGTCGGGAAGAGCGTCTCCCGGTAGCGGTTCTTCGGCGGCCGGCCGTTGCGGCGCTCGTAGCGACGCGCCGCCCGGTCCCCGCCCAGGTAGTGCCAGGGCGCCGTCTCGTGCCCACCCCACGGCGAGAGCCACGGCGTGAACGAGACGAAGAGCGTGCCACCCGGGCGGGTCACCCGGACCATCTCGTCGAGCAGGCGGGACGGCTCGGCGACGTGCTCCAGCACGTTGGACGAGAACGCCACGTCCACCGCACCGGACCGGACCGGCAGCGCGGTGCCGCTGCCGCGCAGCATCCCGGCCGACTCACCGGCCTGCGCGAAATCCCCGACGTCCGGGTCCAACCCGACATAGGTGGCACCGGCCTCCCGGAACGCCGCCGCGAAGTAGCCCGGCCCGCCGCCCAC
This sequence comes from Micromonospora endolithica, assembly GCF_003626595.1. Lineage (GTDB taxonomy): Bacteria > Actinomycetota > Actinomycetes > Mycobacteriales > Micromonosporaceae > Micromonospora > Micromonospora endolithica. The sequence goes on from NZ_RBAK01000026.1 coordinate 4,474, forward strand.
GTCGAGCACCGAGCGCCCGGCCAACGGGGTGTACCCGGAGATCTGCCGGACGGAGTCCGCTGCCAGCAGCCGGTAGAACCGGTCCGGATCGGTCTGCTCGACGAGGAAGGCCCGGAAGAGGGCCACCGAACGGTCGAACGTGGCGAACCGGCGGCGGGCCGCCCGTTCCCCGCGCACGTCGTGTGCCGCACTCATCGCACTCCCGTCCCGCCGTCGTCCCGAGCAGTGCCCGGCGTCACATCATCCGGGTTCGTCGGGGCCGGCCGCGCGCGGGGTCCGTCCCCGTCGTCCGGCCCAGGGCGGACGCCCGGCACCGGCACCACCGCGGCGACCACCGCGCCGACCGCGACCAGCATCGCGCCCTGCACCCACGGGCCGTACGCCCACTCCTGGCCGTGGCCCTGGAGACGTCCCGCCACGGCGCCCACCGTGGCGACGGTGATCCCGCCGAACACCACCACCGGCAGGGCCCGCACGGCCAGCTGCCGCAGCAGCATCGCGGCCAGCACGATCGCCACCGGCAGCACCCCGCCCAGCACGGCCAGCAGCGCCACCAGCAGCGCGCCGACGAACCAGCCCGGGGCCTCGGCCGGCAGCGCCGGCCCGGCGGGCACCCGGCGACGCACCGGCAGTGCCGCCAGCACCAGCACGGCCAGCGCGGTCAGCGCGCCGACCGCCAGGCTCGCGCGGTACGCCCGGTCCGGGGTGAACACCAGCCGCGCCTCGCCCGTCGCGCCGGCCGGCACCACCCACGCCTGCTGCCAGCCGTCGACCCGGGTGGCGGTCAACGCGCGTCCGTCCAGGGTGGCCGTCCAGCCGGCGTTGGCGTTCTCCGGCACGACGAGCAGCGCCTCGTCGCCCGCGCCGATCCGCACCCGCCGGTCGGTCGGGTCCCAGTCGAGCACCGAGACCTCCCGCTGCCGGGGCGGGGCAGCGGCGCCTTCCGGACGCAGCGAGGCGTCCTGCACCAGGAAGCCGGCCGACGGCGTGGTGGCCAGCCGCTGCCCACCGGCCGGGAGGTCCACCACCGCTCCGGTCGCCCCGCAGACGGTGACCGGCACCGGCCGGCCGGCGACCACGTCGGCGAGGGTGGCCTGCACGGCGGTGTCGTACCGCACCCCGGCCAGTTCCACCCGCGGACCCGAGCCGCACCGCTCGACGACCCGGGTGGTGCCGGGCACCGGTCGCAGCAGGTCGGCCAGGGCCGGGATCTCCACCTCGGCCACGCCGGTGGTGGCGGTCCAGTTGCCGCGCCGGTCGGCCACCCGCGCGGCGCTGTCCAGCACCGCGATCTCGATCCGGTCGGTACGCAGGGCGGGGAAGCGGACCCAGCCGTCCCCGTCGACCGGCAGTACCCGGGTGACGCCGGGGGTGCGTATCTCCACCCGCTCGGGCACCGAGCCGACCGGCAGCACCGCCGGGCGCAGGCGCAGGCCGTCCACCCGCCGCGCGCCGGACCAGCTCAACCGCAGGGTGGGACGCAGGTCCCCGGCGTCGGCGAGCCAGGCGGTGCCCGGGTCGCCGTCGACCGCCGCGTACGCCGCCACCGCCGCATCCCCGGCCAGGTACGACGACGCGGTCGCCGCCACCGGCATCCCGGACAGGGTGACCGGACCACCCGGTCGGGGCACTGCGGTCAGCGCCATCCGGTACGTCCCGGCGGCCGGGCTGCGGAACAGCCGGTCCAGGCCGAGCGGCTCCTCACCGACCCGGGCGAGGAAGCGGTCGCACCGGACCACGGTGTCGGTGCCCAGGGCGTCCCCGCCCGACCCGGCGGACGGCGGGGTCGGCACGCACGCCGGCCGGTCGGCGGGTCCACGGCTGAACGACCAGGCGACCGGGCCGGCGAAGTCGTTCGGCAGGTCGGTCGGCACGCGCAGGGCCCGGCGCGGCTCGATGTCCGGGATGGACAGCTCCCGGATGCCGACGCCGCCGTCGACCCGCGCGCCGGCCACCTCCAGCACGGTCACCCGGATCCGGCTGGTCGAGCCGGGCAGCGTGTAGTAGGGGTGGGCGCCCAGGGTCGGAGCCACCTCGTGCTCCACCGTGCCCCGGTCGGTGGAGAGCCGGAAGCGGGTCACCGGCCAGCCCACCGCGAGGTCGTTGACGAACGCCAGGGACACCTTGTCGACCTGGCGCGGAGTGTCCAGGTCCACCTCCAGCCACTGCCCGACCGGGCCGCTGAGCGGCGCCGAGTGCCAGGCGGTGGCGTTGTCACCGTCCACCGCGGCGAAGGGCAGGTGCGAGGGGTCGGCGGGGGCGAGGGTGTCCACGAAACTCGCCGCCGAGGACGCGGACACCTCCCGGACTCCCTGGTAGGCGGCGACGGTCTGGTGCCGGCCGGCGGCGAACGGCAGCAGGTCCAGGGCGACCCGCCGCTGCCGGCCCGCCTCGGTGGCGGTCAGGGTCTGGCTGAGGTTGTCCCGGACCCGGCCGATGTCGCGCTCCCGGCGGCGCAGCCCGTCGGTGACGATCCAGGTGTCCCCGGTGCCGGCCCGCTCGGTCCCGGTCGCCGGCCGGTCACCGGCCAGCACCACCGGGCGGTTCCGCTCCACCAGTCCCTGTTCGAGCAACGGCAGCAGGGACTCCGGCCCGCCGCTGACGGTCGGCACGTCGGCGGTCAGCACCGCCGCGGCGACCGGCACGTCCCCGCGCACCTCGTACACCTCGACCGCCGGCAACTGGCCGGCGTCGTCGTCGATCGGGCTGCCCGGGCTGCGGCCGAAGCGGGTGGTGGAGCCGAAGGAGGCGACCCGGGTGATGCCGGGCGACTCGGCCAGGGCCCGACGCAGCACACCGACCGGCGGGGCGTCCACCTGCGTACGGTCGATGTCGTTGCGCAGCACCACGTGCCGGAACCCGGCGCGGGCGAGGAAGTCGGCCAGGCCGGCGGAGCCCCGGCCACTGGCCAGCACCGACTCGACGGTGTCCATCATCCGGGTGTTGCCGGCCGACCCGAGCGGGATCTGGTGGCGGACCGCCCACGGAGCGCCGGCCAGGGCCTGCAACGGCTCGTCGACCGACCGGCCCCACTCGTACTGGCCGAAACCGGAGCCGGGCACCACCAGCGTGCGGGCCAGCGCGTCCCGCTCGGCCAGCCAGGTCGCCGTCGCCCGCCAGTGCCCGGGCAGGTCCGACCAGCCCGGTCCGGGCCGCAGCTGCCCCAGCCAGGCCGGCGCGGCGGCGCCGAGCACCAACAGCAGCACCGGTACGAACACCAGGGGCCGCAGGCGCAGGCCGGGGCGGCGCCGGGCGGCGGCGTGGTGCAGTCGGGTGACCCACGCGTCGACGCCGTGGGCGAAGCCCAGCATCAGCGGCAGCCGCAGCACCGGATCAAGCTTGTGCACGTTGCGGAACGGTGCGAGGGGCCCGTCCAGGAGGGACCGCACCTGCTCCGAGATCGGACTGTCCAGGCTGCCGACGTAGCCCACGGTGAGCAGGGTCAGCCCGGTGAGGAAGCCGAGCACCAGGAAGCGGCGCTCCGGCAGCAGGTTGCCGGCCAGCCCGGCGAGGCCGATGAGCGCCACCAGCGCGGTGAGCGTCATCAGCACCGGGTTGTCGATCAGCAGCCATCCGGCCGGCCACCACGGGTCGCCCTGCACGATGTACGCGACCCACTGGTTGGTGCCCCGTACGCCCTGGAACAGGGAGGCGACCGCGGTGGTGGTGGTGGACGACTCGATGAAGTCCAGGAACGGCAGGCTGTACTGGCCGAGCAGCAGCAGCGGCACGATCCACCACAGGCTGACCGCGACCACGCAGGCGCACCACCAGCCGACCAGCCTCAGGTGCGCGGCGTCCCAGCGGCGGCTGAGCAACCAGACCCCGGGCAGCAGCAGGGCGAGCAGCACCACCGCCGCGTTGATGCCCCCCATGCCGAGCACGGCCAGCGCGGACAGCGCCGCCGCCCGGCGCGGCGAGCCGATCCGCCGGACGGTGACCAGGGGCAGCAGCACCCAGGGCAGCATCGCGGCGGCGAGCGTCTCGGAGGACAGTGTCCCGATCTCGGTGAGGATCCGCGGGGCCAGCGCGTAGCCCAGCGCCGCCGCGTACCGGGTGGGTTCGGTGCCGATGCCCAGCGCGCGGGCCAGTCGCAGCAGCCCGTAGAACGCGGCGACGAGCAGCAGCGCCGTCCACAGCCGCTGGGTGATCCACGGCGGTACGCCGAGCAGCTGCCCGCCGGCGAAGAACGGCCCCATCGGGAACAGGTAGCCGTACGCCTGGTTCTGCAGCTCGCCGGAGGTCGCCTCGGGGTTCCACAGGTGCAGGGCCCGGGCCATGAAGTGCACCGGGTTCGCGGCGAGGTCGAGCTTCGTGTCGAAGGTGACCTGGCCGGGCCGCTGCACGAAGGCGATGACGGTGAGCAGCAGCAGCGACAGCGCCGTACCGGGCGCCTCGCGTACCGCCCGGGTGATCCGGCGCGGCGGCTCCGCCCACCACCGGCTCACCGGCGGCACTCCGGCGGCAGGCAGCTCAGGTCGGCGAGCGCCGCGAAGAAGATCCGGCGGATGCCGCTCGGCTGGTCGGTGCGGAACACCTGTCCGCCGGTCACCTTCGTGACGGCGCTCAGCTCGTCCGGGTCGACGTCGGGGCCGAGGCCGATGAAGACGACCGGGAGCGGCCGGCGCGGGTCCTGCAACTTCGTCAGCTCGGCGAGGAACTTCGTCCGGCCGATGCCGTCCTCGTCCTCGTTGCGACCGTCGGTCATCACCAGCACCAGGTTGATCCGGCCGGGCGTCCAGTTCCGCCGGGCGTCCCGGTACGCGGCGAGCGTGGTGTCGTACAGGCCGGTGCCGCCGCCCGGCTTCACCCGTACCTCCGCCAGTCGCTCGGCCAGTCGCTGCCGCTGCGCGGTGTTCAGCGGGCCGACCGGCAGGATCTCGCGATGGTCGCGGTCGCCGGTCACCCGGGTGGAGAAGACCCACACCCCCAGTTCGCTGTTGTCCAGCAGCAGGCCGGAGCCCTCCCGGGCGGCCTCAAGGGTGGCGTCGAGCCGCGTGTCGCCGCCGGGCACCCGGGCGGCCATCGAGCCGGAGATGTCCAGCACGGTGAGGATGCGGGCGCTGCGTTGCACGCCGCTCCACCCGGTCAGCAGTTCGGTCACCGCCTCCTCGGCGGGCAGCGGCGTGGGGCGCAGTTCCTCGGTACGCAACCGGCCGTCCCGGGGAATCGCCGGCGGGAAGCCCGCCGGGGTGCGGAAGCCGAAGCCGGCCAGGGTGTCCCGGGCCCGCGTGGTGAGCAGCTCGGCCAGCAGCCGGCTGGCCGCGTCGCGGACCGCGTCCCGGGCGTTGGGCAGCACCGCGTACGGCAGGTCGAGCGCGGGGACCGCCACCTCCGGGTACGCGCCGACCAGCTTCGCCGGACCGGCCAGTGCGTTGTGTTCGAGAACCGCCTGCTCGGTGGTGGCCACCGCGTCGGCACGCCCCGGCAACTCCTGTCCGGGCACCAGCGCCGACCCCTCGTTGACCGGGGCGAACGTCCGGCCGGCGAGCCGCCGGAGCGCGGCCGTCACCGCGCCGTCCGGTTCGCGTTCGCCGGCGACCAGGGCCCGTACGCCGACCAGCGCCGCCACCCCGGCCGGGTCGGCCGCCGGATCGGGCATCCCCACCGTCACCTTCGTCGCCGGACCGAGCAGGGCCCGCCAGGTCAACGCCCGACCCGGCCAGCCCAGCCGGCGGGCCGACGGCTCGGTCACCGCGAGCACGACCGGAGTGCTCGCCACCGAGGTGCCCTGGGCGGGAACCTCGAAGGCACCGGCCGCCCGCGCCCGGCGCAGCCAGAACGTCGACTCCGGCAGCCACGCGTCGGCGACGTCCGCGCCGTCGGCCAGGTCACGGACCATCGCGGCGGACTGGCGGGCCTCCACCACGACGGACACGCAGGGTTGGCTGCCGACGCTGGCCCGCGCGATCCGGTCGAGGGCCGGCGCCACCACCGGAGCGGCGGCCAGCCGCAGCTTGACCTGGTCGACGCAGGCCGGCGCGCGCCGCTCGGACGCCACGTAGGCGAACGCCGCCCAGCCGAGCAGCAGCACCGCGAGGGCCGCGCTGAGCAGCACCACCGGCGAGCGGCGGAAGAGGTCACGCACCGGAGCGGAAGCGTCACGCAACACCGCCCGGTCACCTCCTCGATGTCCGCGCCGGCGAGTCCGGCCGCAGGTCACGACCGCCCGTCGCTGGGGTAGCGCAGGTGGTGCCCGCCACCGTACGCGGTCGCGGTGCACACCCTGCCAAGGTTTTCCGTCGGCGGCAAACCCCCTCCTCGACCGGCCCGCTCCGGCGATCTTCGCTGACGGTGTGACCCATTGCGCAGCACTCCCGGCCCGCCCTAGGGTGGCGCGATCGTGCCCGCTTACTCGTCGGTAGGAGCAGCGTGGACAACTCCGGCACCCCCTCGCGCCACGTCCTGTTCCTGAACTGGCGGGACACCACCAATCCCGAGGGCGGCGGCTCCGAGGTCTACATCGAACGGATCGCGGCCGAGCTGGTCACTTTCGGTCACCGGGTGACTCTTCTCTGTGCGGCGCACGAGGCGGCCGGCGAGTCCGGCACCACCGACGGCGGTGTCCGCGTCCTGCGCCGCGGCTCCCGGATGACCGTCTACGCGCGGGCGGCACTGACCTGCATCGCCGGCCGCCTCGGCTTCGGCCCGCTGAGCCGGCGCGGGTACGGCCGACCCGACCTGGTGATAGACGTGTGCAACGGGGTGCCGTTCTTCGCCCCGCTCTACGCCGGCCGGCCGGTGGTGTCCCTGGTGCACCACGTGCACCGCGAGCAGTGGCCGGTGGTCTTCGGCCCGCTGATGGCACGGCTCGGCTGGCTGATCGAGTCGCGCCTGGCGGTGCGCCTCTACCGCCGCTGCCGCTACGTGACGGTCTCCGAGGCCAGCCGCGACGAACTCGCCGACCTTGGCGTCGACCCGGAGCGCATCGACGTGGTGCCCAACGGCACCCCGCCGGTCACCGGTCCGACGCTGCCCCGTACGACGCACCCGTCCCTGCTCGTCCTCGGCCGGCTGGTCCCGCACAAGCGGGTGGAGATCGCGCTGCGGGCCGTCGCCACGCTGGTGCAGGAGCTGCCGGACCTGGAGCTGGTGGTGGCCGGGCAGGGCTGGTGGGAGGCACCGCTACGGGAGCTGTCCGCGCAGCTCGGCATCACCGACCACGTGCGCTTCGCCGGCTTCGTCAGCGAGGAGGACAAGCACGCGGCACTTTCCTCGGCGTGGCTGGCGCTCACCCCGTCGCTCAAGGAGGGGTGGGGGCTCACGATCGTCGAGGCCGCCGCCCGCAGCACCCCGACGGTGGCGTTCCGCTACGCCGGTGGAGTCGCCGAGGCGATGGTCGACCTGGAGACCGGCCTGCTCGTCGACGACGAGGAGGAGTTCGTGGCGGTGGTCCGTGAACTGCTCGCCGACGACGTACGGCGCAAGGCGATGGGCGAGGCGGCGCTGCAACACGCGGCGCGGTTCACCTGGACCGCCGCCGGGACCCGCTTCGCCCATCTGGTCGCCAGGACGACCGCGCGGCGCTGACCCCCGCGGCGCTGACCCCCGTCCGGCTCGTTAAGAGGGGGCCCTTCCTCTACCGCAGGCGTTAAGAAGGGGCCCTTCCTTTCTCCCCCTCCGCGCACGACGAAGAGGCGCCCGCGTCAGCGGGCGCCTCTCGGCGTTGCGTGGCTCAGCGAGCGCCGTACTCGATCGGCTGCTCGATGGTGCTGGAGTTGCCGGCAGTCTCCGCGGCGTCCTGCGCGGACGTGCTGAGACCGTTCGCCAGACCGACGCTCAGCAGCAGGCCGAGCACGACTCCGAGTACCCCCACGGCGACGAACGCGGGCAGGTTCCTCATCCACCTTCTCCTTCCGCGGGACTCGCGTGCCGGGACGCTACCACGGGCCGCCGCCCGCGCGCAGTGCCCGAAAGACCGATGCCGATCATCACCGCTCCGGCCAGCAGGTGGGCCACTCCGACCGGTCCGGGCCCGGTCGCGGTGGGCGACGGCGACCAGGCCGGGTTCTCGTAGAGGGTCAGGTCCGCTCCGGCGTGGACGAGCCGCAGGCCGGCCAGCACGGACGCCTGCGGAGCCGGCCCCGGGACGTGCTGCACCAGCACCCATCGGACGTCCTCGGCCGACAACGGACGCCCGTCGGCGATCAGCGTCCGTACCCGCGCCGCCCGCGGATCCTCGCCGGCCACCGCCCGACCACCGACCCAGAGGGTGTCGTCGACCAGCACCGGCACCGCGAGATACCGGGGCGCCGGGTCGATCACCACCACGTCGCGGTTCCACGCCGGACGCTGGTACTCCTGGAACGGCAGCGAGATCACCGCACCCGGCCGGGCCGAGGTCAGCCGGGCCACCGTCGCCCAGTCCTCCGGCCACGGCACCGGCCGTAGCCGGCCGGCCGCGCCGAACGCGAGGTCGGGCAGGACCGCCACCGGCAGCAGCACCGCGCCGGCCAGCAACACCCGACCGGTCACCGCGTCGAAGCGGGCGGCGACCCGGTCGGCCAACCGTTCCGCGCCGAGCGCCCCGGCCACCGCCAGTGCCAGGGCGTACGGCAGCAGCAGTTTCTGCCCGTCCCGGACCAGCCCGGCGCCGGGCACCGTGGCCACCAGCCAGCCGAGGGCGGCGGCACCGCCGGGCAGCACGCCGAGGGCGGCGGCCAGCCAGGAGCCGACCGCCAGCACGCCCAGCCGACCCGCGAACCCGTGCGGCCAGCGCCGACGCAGCAGCGGGATCCCGCAGCCGGCGACGGCGAGCAGGAGCACCGTCGCCACCGGCACCAGCACCGAGGCCCGCGAGTCCGGCGTGGTCTGCGCATTCCAGATGCCGCCGGTGCCGGCCAGCGAGACCAGCGGCCCGGCCCAGTTCTCCGCCCGCGCGGCGAACGCCTCGACGCCGGCCGGATCGGACCGGCCGGTCCCGGTGCTGACCGCCCCGGCCACCAGCCACGGCGCGTTGAGCAGCACCGCCGATCCGAGCACCAGGGCCGTCGACCGGCCGGCGCGCGCATACCGGCCGGGCACCAGGACCGCCACCGCCACCAGGGCCAGCACGCCGCCGGTCGGGGTGATCGCGGACGCGGCCACCGCGAGCAGCAGCCGCCGGGCCGCGCCCGGCCGGGCCGTTCGCAGCTCCAGCGCCGCCCGCACCAGCCACGGCAACGCGGCGTACGCGACCAGGAGCCCCCACTGCCCGATCAGCAGTCGCTCGGCGAGGTACGGCGTCCAGGCGTACCCGAGGGCGGCGACCACCCGCACCCCGACCCGGTCGGTCGGCACCAGGCGGGCGGCGCCGAGCGCGGCGAACCAGACGATCGCCACCAGCACCAACCGTTGCAGCGCCCAGCCCGGCAGCACCTGACCCAGCAGCGCCACCACGGCGTCCTGCGGCACGGCCCGGGGCAGCGCCGTGGCCGGGGCGATCGACTCCCAGCTCAGCGTGGGGCGGGGCACGAAGACCATGTCGTAGCGGAGCACGTACCCGGGCAGCGCCAGCGGGGCCAGGACCACCGCCGTCACCACGGCGGCGACGCCGTGCGGCACCAGCCGTTCCCGCATTCGACCGTCCTCACCACCGTCGCCGTACGCGACCACCACCGCACCGGTGGCGGACACTGTACGCTGCGACCGCGCACCCGCCGTGAACCATCCGTTGACCTGATGGGGGCGCCCGTCGCGGTGTGGCAGTCTTCCCGCCATGGCGATGACGGGGGCGGCCACCACGGGCGCGCGTGGGCAGACCGAGGGATGGCTGGGCCGGGATCCGCTCCGGACGGTGGCGCTGGCGATGATCACCATCGGGGTACTGTGGCGGGCCCAGCTCGCCGCCCGGGGCTTCCTCGCCGCCGACGACTTCGTCCTGATCACCCAGGCCAGCGAGGCCGACCTGACGCCGGGGCACCTGCTCTCGCTCTACAACAACCACCTGATGCCCGGCGGTCGGCTGCTGATCTGGCTGGTGACCGAGTACGTCGGCCTGGCCTACTGGCCGTACGTGCTGCTCATGGCGATCGGACAGGCCGTCCTCGGGCTGGCCTTCTTCCGGCTGCTGCGCCGGATGCTGCGACCGGGCTGGCTGTTGCTGCTGCCGCTGGGCGTGCTGCTGTTCAGCCCACTCACCCTGGAGGCGACCTCGTGGTGGGCGGTCGGGGTCAACATGCTGCCGATGCAGATCGCGATGGTGCTCGCGGTCGGCGCGCAGGTCGCGTACGTGCAGACCCGCCGACCGCGGCACCTGGTGGGGCTGGCGCTGGCGGTGTTCCTCGGGCTGTTCTTCTTCGAGAAGGCGCTGCTGGTCGTACCGCTGGTCTTCCTGCTGACCGCCCTGCTCTACGCCGAGGGCGGCGTGTTCCGCACCCTCTGGACCACGGTCCGTCGCTGGTGGCAGTCCTGGCTGGTGCTGACCGTGCTGACCCTGGGTTTCCTGGCCGCCTACCTGACCCGGTCCGAGTCGTCGCTGCGCCGGCCGGAGTCACCGGGCGAGGTGCTGTCGTTCCTCCAGCAGATGCTCGGCTCCAACCTGCTGCCGGGCCTGGTCGGGGGCCCGTGGCGGTGGTTGGGCGCCGGTGACGGCGCGCCGGTCGCCGCCCCACCGGAGCTGGGTAGCTGGCTGGCCTGGGTGCTGGTGGTGGCCGTGATCCTGGCGACCGTACGCCGGGACCGCCGCGCCGGCCGGGCCTGGGTGCTGCTCGGCGCGTACCTGGTGATGGTGGCGACGATCCTGGCCGCGACCCGGCTGGGTTCGGTGTTCAGCGCCGTCGCGGGCGGCGTGCCGCGCTACGTCAGTGACGTGGTGGTGGTCGCCGCGATCTGTCTCGGGGTGGCCCTCTGCGGTCTCGCCCGCGGCCCGGCCGACGGCGTGCCGGCGCAGGCCGTGCCGGAGGATTCCGAGCCGGAGGGTGCCGCGCCCGGGCCGGCGGACGACCCGCACGCGGCCGAGGCACGACCGGAGCCGGTCGCCGCCGCGGTGCCGGCCGCCCGGCCGAAGCCGCTGGTGGTGGCCCGGGCCGGCGTCATCCACGCCGAGGCGGCCGACGACCCGGAGCCGGAGCCGCGACCCGCACCTGAGCAGGAAAGTGCGCCGGCGAGCGCCGCGCCGCAGGCCGCCGCACCCCCGGCCGCCGCGCCCCCGGCCGCCGGACCGGACGGGCCGGGGTCGGGGGACGTGCCGGCGCCGGCCGACGACACCCCGCCGCCCACCCGGGAGCCGGGTGCGTCCCGCACGCCACCGGGTGCCGCCGAACCGCCGACGGCGGACCTGCTCGCGCCCATCCCCGCCCGGTACCGCGACTCGGTGACCGTCATGCTGGTCCTGGTCCTGGTGGCGGTCTGCCTGGGCACCGCCTGGACGACGTCCCGCTACAGCGACGAGTGGGCCCGCAAGTCCGCACGTGCGTACGTCGACACCGTCAAGCTGGAGATGGCCAGCGCCCCGCCCGGCACGGTCTTCTTCGACGCCACCGTCCCGGACAACGTGGTCCCGAGTCTGTCCAACCCGTACAACCTCCAGTCGCGGTTCTTCCGGTCGTTCGGCACCCGGCCGGTCTTCGTGGACGAGGCCGAGAAGCCGTCGGTGCTGGACCACCTGGGCCGGATCCAGGAGGCGACCGTCCTGGGCAGCGTCATCCAGCCCGGGCCCGAGGAGTCGTGCGGTTACCGCGTCACCGCCGGCCAGACCGTCCGGATGCCGTTGGACAAGCCGCGCGACCAGTGGCACTACGTGGTCCGGGTGGGCTACCTGAGTTCCGGTGCCGGCAGTGCCGTGCTGCGGCTCGGCGACGCCACCGCCACGTTCCCCGTCAAGCCGGGCCTCAACCAGCACTTCTTCCGCATCGTCGGTGGCGGGGACGCGGTGGAACTCACCGTCACCGGCGACCGCGTCTCGTTCTGCACCAACGAGATCGCCATCGGCGACCCGGCGCCCAAGCCGGAGTGAGCGGCGGCCGGAGTGCGCGGCGCCCGTCGCTCACTCCGGCCGGAACAGCACCGAGTTGACGTAGCGCGGGCGCGGCCACACCACCCGGCGGGCGAAGCTCTGCCCGACCCGGGCGATCGCCGCCCGCTGGTGCCCGCCGAGGTCGAAGTCGGCCAGTGGCACCCAGCTCCGGCCGGGCAGCACCGAGCCGCGGTAACCCCACCCGGACAGCAGATCGAGCAGCGGACCGACCGGCTGGATGCGTTCCTCGACCTCGATCAGCAGCAACGGACGGTCCCGGCGTACGGTCTCCGCCGCGCCCCGCAGCGCCGGCAGCTCGTGCCCCTCGATGTCCAGCTTGACGAAGCGCACGTCGGTCAGGCCGAGCGAGTCCAGCGTGATCCGCCGAACCTCGACCGGGTCACCCTGGCCGGTGTCCTCCAGCGACGAGGTGCCGACGATCGCGCCGCCCGCCGGCAGGTGCAGCGCGGCGGTCCCGACGTGGTCGGAGACGGCCGCCTCGACCACCTCGACGCTCGGGAAGGCGGCCCGCAGCTGCCGCGCCAGCGGTGGGGTCGGCTCGACCGCGACCACCCGGTCGGCGCGGCGCAGCAGCCGGGCGGTCCACGGCCCGTACCAGGCCCCGACGTCCACGGCGGTGCCGCCGCGCGGCACGAACTCGGCCAGCCGGGCCAGCTCCGGCTCCACCCGGGGGTAGACCCACCGGATCGCCGTGCCGAGCAGCCGTTCGGGAAGGACCGCGGCCAGCCCGGAGGTCGCTGCCGGGACCGCTTGCGTCGACGCCATGGGGCAGCACACTAGACGCTTTCCCCGCGCGGGGGCAGGGGGCCGCCCGTTCGGGGCTGTCGGGCCGGTCGGCCGAGCGGTACCGTCTCCCGGCCGGGCCGACCGGTCCACCCGTGGCGTCCGTGCCGGGCGGGTGGCGACGGGGAGACGCGGGGGTGGGATGACTCAGACGGCCGGCGGTGCGACCGCGGTGGTCCGGCTCGGCGCGGCCGGTGCCGCCGTCACCGTCGCCACCGTGCTGACCAACGCCCTGGCGTACGCCGTGCCGGTGCTCGGTGCCCGCCGGCTGACGCCGGCCGACCTCGGCGCGCTGGCCACCGTGCTCGCCCTCGCGGCGATCGCCGCGGTCCCCGGCTTCGGGCTCCAGATCGCGGTGGCCGCGCACCGGGCCCGTCGGGGAGCGACCGACCCGGCCCGGCTCGCCCTGCGCACCGCCGCCGTCACCGCCGGGCTCACCGCGCTGGCCGCGCCCGTCCTGAGCTGGACCCTGCGGTTGCCCCTCACCCTGACGCTGCTGCTGGCCGCGAGCACCTTCGCCACCGTGCTGGCCGGCCGCCGGCTCGGCGAACTCCAGGGCGACCAGCGCTTCCTGCGGCTCGCCGCGGCGATGACGGTGCTCGCCGCCGGCCGCTACGGCGGGCTGGTCGTCGGGCTCGCCCTCGGCCGAAGCCCGGTCGGCTGCCTGCTCCTCGGCACGGTCACCGGTCTCCTCGTCCTGCCGTTGCTGGCCCGCCTGGCCCGCCCGGCGGCACCGGCCCGACCCGGCGTCGACGCGGGAGCGGTGGACGAGCTGCGCCCCCGGCAGGTGCTGACCGCCTGCGCGGCGTCCCTGGCGATGCTCACCATCTCGTACGCGGACCTGATCCTCGCCCGCCAACTGCTCAGCGCCGACGCCTCCGGCGGGTACGCGGTCGGTTCCGTGCTCACCAAGGGCGCGCTGTGGGCCCCGCAGGTGGTCACCCTGCTCGTACTGCCCCGGCTGGCCCGGGGCGACCGGCAGGCACGGGCGTGGGCGCTGGGCCTGATCCTGGCCTGCGGGGCGGTGCTCGTCGGCGCGTCGGTGGTCGCCGGCGACCTGGCGTTCCGGCTGGCCGGCGGTGCCGCGTACCTGCACCTGGCCGGTGAGGCGCCGCTCTTCGCCGCCGTCGGCGCCCTCTACGCCGTGGTGTTCATGCTGGTCAACGACCGGGTGGCGACGGGTGCCCGGTGGCCGGGCGCGCCGCTGTGGGCCGCCGCCGGGCTGCTCGGGCTGACCGCCCTGCTGGCCGCGCCGCGTACCGTGCCGGGGGTGCTCGCCTGCGCTCTGGGCACCGCCGTGCTGACCGCTGTCGTGATGGCGTGGCTGGCGCTGCGCCCCGCCCGTCGCTGACCGGCTCCGCCGGTCCCGGCCGGGCGACGCCGTCAGTCGCCGTCCGCGAGCCAGCCGTGCAGCAGGTGGTGGTCGATCGCGTCGACCCGGCCGAGGGTACGACCGGCAGCCAGCCGGGCCCGCAGGTCGGCCCGGGTGAACCAGCGGGCGGCGAGCAGTTCCTCGCCGTCGACACGCACGTCCTCGGTGGTGGCGGTGGCCCGGAAACCGACCATCAGGCCGGCCGGGAACGGCCACGCCTGCGATCCCTGGTAGCGGACGTCGGTGACGGTCACCCCGGCCTCCTCGGCCATCTCCCGCCGGACCGCGTCCTCCAGGCTCTCGCCCACCTCGACGAAGCCGGCGAGCGTCGACCAGGCGTCCTCGGCCGCGCCGGCGTGCCGGGCCAGCAGGCAGCGTCCCGGCGAGCCGGGGGCCTCGACCAGCACGATGACCGCCGGTTCGATCCGGGGAAACAACAGCCGACCGCACTCGCCGCCGGTGCAGGCCCGGACATGGCCGCCCCCGTCGGCGGCGGTCGGCTTCCCGCACGCGCCGCAGTACCGCTGCTGCCGGTGCCAGTGCAGCAACCCCCGCGCGTACGCCTGCGCGGCGGCGTCCCCCGGGTCGAGCCGACCCACCAGGGTCCGTACGTCGACGGCCCGCGCCGCGCCGGCCATCTCGACGGCGGACCGCTCGGTGAGGTCGGAGAGGTCCACGGCGAAGACGGCGGTGTCCCCGTCGAGGCCCAGGAAGACCGTCTCCGTGGCAGCCGTCCGGACCAGGGTGGCCCGGTCGCCGGTCAACCGGACCGGGCCGTCGCCGTCGACGAGGCAGCGGTCCCGCCACAGCGGCAGCACGACGCTCCGGGGATCGGTCAGCAGGGCCTGGACCCGGTCCGGAGCGGTGCGCAGCGCTCCCGCCCGGTCCAGCCGACCACCGCCGTACGCCAGGACCGCCTCGCCCATCCGCATGATCACACCCTGTCATGCCCCGACCGCCGGGACGGCACCGGTACGAAAGGCGCGACACGCCGACCGACACGCCGCCGCCACACCAACCGGGCGCAGACTGCCGCACCGCCCCGGCGTTGGTTACCGTAGTTGTCTTCCGGCCGGGGGAGCCGCTTCCCCCATGTGGTACGTACCGATCGAGGTGCCTGTGACGCTGTACGGCGACAAACGTCCGCCCGCCGACGACCGGCCCACCGTGCAGGTGACCGCCGTCGACTGGCCCGTCGACGAGCCGACCGACCCGGCCACCTCGGCCAATCCGGCCGGCCCGGCCACGTTGGCTGGCGCGCCCGGCCCTACGGGTCGGGGACGGCGTCCCCGCCGGACCCGGCTGCTGCTCGCCGCCGGGCTCACCACGGCGGTGCTGGCCTCGGTCGGCGGGGTGAGCGCCTGGGCGTACGCCGGTGACGTGCCGCGCGGGACGACGGTCCTCGGCGCCGAACTGGGCGGCCGGAGCCGCGCGGACGCCGCCCGGGAGCTGCGAGCCGAGCTGGACCGACGCAACGCCGCCCTGGCGGCCCCGCTGACCGTGCGGGTCGGCGAGCGCGAGGGCCGGATCGACCCGGCCGCGGTGGGGCTCTCCATCGACGTGGACGCCACCGTGGCGGCGGCGGCCGCTGCCGAGGCCCACGCGGTGCAGCGGCTGGTCGGTTCGCGCCAGGTCGAGCCGGTGGTCACCGTCGACGTGCCCCGTCTCGACGCCGAGCTGAAGAAGGTGGTCGGCGACCAGGGTCGCGCGATGACCAAGGCGGCGATCACCTGGAAGGGCACCACCCCGAAGGTGACGTACCCGAAGCCGAGCGTCGCGCCGGACCCGGAGCGGTCCGCCGCGGTGATCCGTGCGGGCTGGCTGGCCGGGCAGCCGGTGGACGTGCCGCTGGTCGAGTCGCACCCGGCGACGACCGCGGCGGAGGTCGACCGGCTGGTGGCCGAGCTGGCCAGGCCGGCCGTCGCCGCCCCGGTCCGGCTCAGCACCGAGCGCGGCTCGGTGTCCATCCCGCCGCAGGCCATCGCGAAGAGCCTCCGCTTCACGTCGGAAAAGGCGGGGAAGCTGACGCCGCAGGTGGACGTGAAGCGACTGCGGACGGCTCTCGGCGACGACCTGGCGAAGGTGGAGGCGCCGCCGAAGGATGCCACCATGAAGATCGCCGGGGGCAAGCCGAAGATCGTGCCGGGACGGCCCGGCCAGCAGCTGGACACCTCGACCCTCGGCGCGGCCCTGCTCGCCGTACTGCCGAAGACCGACGGCCGGGAGGTCACCGGTGTGTTGAAGCCCGCCGACCCGGAACTGACCGCCGAGAAGCTCGCCGGGCTGGGCATCAAGGAGCGGGTCTCCACCTTCACCACCCGGTTCACCGGTGGGCTGTCCTCGGCACGCAGCCAGAACATCGTGACCATCGCCAAGGATGTCGACGGCACCGTCGTACTGCCCGGCGAGACCTTTTCCCTCAACGGTCACACCGGCGAACGCGGCTACGCCCAGGGCTACCGGGACGCGCCGGTCATCCTGGACGGCAAGCTCGTTCCCGGGGTCGGTGGGGGAACGTCGCAGTTCACCACCACGATCTTCAACGCCACGTACTACGCGGGCCTGGAGGACGTGGAGCACAAACCGCACTCGTACTGGTTCAGCCGCTACCCCGCGGTCATCGAGTCGACCATCTTCTGGCCGAACCTGGACTTCAAGTTCCGCAACAACACCGAGTACGGCCTCCTCATCGACACGTCCTACACGTCCAGCTCGGTCACCGTGTCGATCTGGAGCACGAAGATCTGGGACAGCGTCAAGACCGAGTACAGCCCGCGTCGCAACATCACCACGCCGAAGACCATCTATCTGGAACCCGGTCCGACCTGTATCCCGGCCAACGGCATCAACGGCTTCACCCAGGACGCCTACCGGGTCATCAAGAAGGACGGCAAGGTCGTCAAGCGGGAGAAGTTCAGCTGGCGCTACGACGCCGAACCGCGCTACATCTGCGGCTCCAGACCCTCCTGACCGCCGTCCCGCGCACGCTTGTCACCTCCCCGCCGGCACCACGCCGGGGCTTCTCCGGCGTACGCACACCGCGTCCCGCCGGAGGCGGAGCACCCGGCCGACGCCCGCCCCGCCCCTGACTCGCACCAGCACGGCTCGACCTCCGCCCCGCGCCGCGACACCCCGACCTTCGGCCCGGGCACCAGCGACGGCCTGACCTCCGCCCCGCGCTGGGATGCCGCCCGTGCAGCGCGGGCGTGGCTGGACGCCGCCGACGGCACCGATCAGCCGGCGCCCCTCCCGGCGGGGCCCGCCAGCGGCGCCTGCCGCACCGCATCTCTCTCACCGATCGGCTGAGCCTGTCCCGCCCACCGCCGATACAGATCTTGGACAGTTACCGTCCCGGCACGAGGCCGGCTTCGACCGAGTGACGCTCATCGTCACCGAGCGACGGCGAGGCGATGGGGCCTCTGTAGACAGCGACGGCAATGCGCCACGGCTCGGAAACGCGTTCAGGGCCACCCCTGGTGGGGTGGCCCTGAACGGAATGTTTGTCCGGCGGTGTCCTACTCTCCCACACCCTCCCGGGTGCAGTACCATCGGCGCTGGAGGGCTTAGCTTCCGGGTTC
>NZ_RBAK01000027.1 GCF_003626595.1 Micromonospora endolithica
GGGTGGCGGAAGAGGGGGCTCGGGGCGTCACCCGCCTGCGGCAGCAGGGGGCCGGTCAGCGACACAGCCCTCCACGACCATCGGCGTCAACGGGGTCCTCACCGTCACGTCGGAGCTTGGCCGCCGCGGTGTCCGGCGCGACAGCGCCGATCACGGCCACCAGGCCGGCGTGAGCGTGCGGGATGTCCAGGCAAGCGCCGGACAGGCTACGGGCGGTCAGGCCGTGCAGGGACGCCAACCCAGCCCGCCGCCATCCTCGCAGGCCGCGTCGAAGGCCCCGACACAACGCGTTGACCGTCGGCGCTGACCCCGATGGCGATGAGGGCATGAACGTTGACGGTGCGGTCCGCCTCAAATTTTCGCCCCGGTCAGGGGACCCTGGGTTCCGCGCAGGGCGTGGCAAGATGTTCTGCCGTTGTCTGTTCAGCTGTTCACCACCGAAAGGGCCGCCCTCAGCGATTGAGTTTCTCCGCGGTCGTCGCAGCATGGTCTGCTGTGTTTGCGGTTCGGCGTGGCTTCCTTGTCGTACCGCGATACGCACGGCGGGGTGGGTACTCACTCTGCGGGTGGCAGGATGCCGTGTTGGTCGGTGCCGAGGCGGCGGATGAGGTGGTTGGCCTCGGTGAGGCGGAGACCGGTGGCGCGGAGGATGTAGGTGGTGATGCTGCGGATCTCGCCGACGATGATGGTGCCGGAAAATCCGATGCCGGCGTCGACGGCCTCGGTGGAGAGTGCGACCGCGCGGAGTGCGGTCCTGCGGGTGTCGTCGGGTGGGCGGAGGAAGCCGAATTCGTCGCGTAGGTGGCGTACCGCGGCGGCGAGTGTGTCGATGGCGGCGGGTAGCGCCGCGGGGATGGGTTCGTTGTCGTTGATGGTGGTGATCGCTCGGCGGATCAGGTCCCGGCTGGAGTGTGTCGCGCGGGTCATCTGCTCGATGCCGTGTTCGTAGAGCAGGATGGCATGTCGTCGGCTGCGTCTGACAGGGGACAGGTTGACTACTTCTCGGGCGCCGCTGAGTGCTTCGTCGAGGTGTCCGAGGTCGGTCGCGATTGACTGCAGGTCGTGTTGCGCCTGCCAGGCCGGCGCTGTCTGGCGTGAGCGTAGGGCGGTGGCTGTTGTCGCCAGTTGGGTGCTGAGGGTTTCCAGGGGTGGGGCGGCGGCGCGGCGGACGGTGCGTAGCGGGTTCAGCGGCAGTAGCAGGATGACTACGAGCAGGCCGGTGAGTCCGCCGACTAGGGCATCGATGACGCGGGGTACCTCGAGGTCCTGCACGGTGGGAGACAGCGTGGCGATCAGCACGGCGGTGCTCGCGGCCTGGGCGACGAGCGCGCCTTGACCGCTCAGCGCGATCGCGAGGGTGACGGCCACGGCCACGACCACCCCGACCTGCCACGGACCGGTCCCGGCCACCGCGATCAGTAGATCGCCGATCCCGATGCCGACCGCGACTCCGACGATCAGTTCGACGGTACGGCGCAGCCGCTGACCAACCGACGACACGATGGTGCCCACTGCCGCGACGGGCGCGAACACCGGACGGTCGTTGCCCAACCCCTCGTGAGCGACCACCCACGCCAACGCACCGGCTGCCCCCGCCTGCACCGCCACAATCAAATTGGCCTGCACCTGCCGAAGCCGGTGCCTCAACGTCACCCGGCCGCGCCGGCGCAGGTCCTCTAACGCCCGCTCGACCCGCTCGGCACACCTATCCGACGGCGCATGCCGCCTCGCCTGTACACCCCACCACCGCAGCGACACCATCGGGCGATACCCACTACCAACGCGACCACACTGTCAACGCCGAGTCCCGAAGCGCCTCACCAAGTGAATGGCAGCGGTGTAGTCGGGGCGGAATAAGTCGTCGAAGTCTCGGAATCCGCTTCCCGTCTCCGGCGGCGGTTCCCGTTCGTCCAGGGGGCTTAGCCCCCCTGCTGATCACGGGGTTGACGTCGAATATGCTCATGCGGAGCGATCTCCCAATGGGGGTGACAGGGAACGAGAAGATCTACACCCCGACGGCCTCGCGAGCTGAGCAGGCGGCCCTTGACCCGGCACCAGGCGCGAGGCCGCTCGAACGTGCAAACCTCGACCGAGATTTTTTGAGCGCGAACAGCACGGTCCCGGCGAAAGCGCCGACCCATAGCAAACGTAGCCTGCCACGTGCTTCCCCAGACCGGGCGAGCTGCATCGCGACGAGCCAGCGTTGGCCCGCAGCAGGATGGCGATCACAACAGAGAGCAGGTTGACGACGCTGCCGTCCACTTCTACGGCCTAATCAGGTGTTAGCCGACGGATTCCGAAGGCACTGCTTTAGCCAGGAGAACCCGTGATCGTGCGAAACCCGCGAAAATACCTCCACAAGGCAAAAGGTGCAGGAAGGCGCTGGGCGCCACTATGGCACTTCGAGCAAGATCCACGCTCACCTTCGGTGGGGCTCGGCCCCCGCGATTAACCATGACGCCGCAGACTCAGTGGACGCGGGCCGTCGGCGGCGCTGCATTGCCGGCGGTCCGCGTCGGCTCGGTGTTTACCGGCTGTCAGGGGCGGATCAGGGAGTTCAGGCGGATGAAGAGGCGCTGCGCGCGGTCCAGGGTGGCGGCGCCGATTCGCGGGATGAGCGTGGCCTGTTCCCGGATCAGGACGGGCGAGCTTGTAGTGGTTGAACCAGCCGTTGGTAATGCCGTGCGTGCGGAAGTGCTCCTCGGTCTGGTGCACCACCACACGGGGGATGTTGGTGTTGAGGTCGGCCGGAGTGATCGGGGGATGGGCAACGCGGTGGCGTAGGCCCGGTTGATGAGGGGCGATTGGTGAGCTTTCCTTGTGTTGCTCGCGCTGC
The DNA here is from genome assembly GCF_003626595.1 of Micromonospora endolithica. Lineage (GTDB taxonomy): Bacteria > Actinomycetota > Actinomycetes > Mycobacteriales > Micromonosporaceae > Micromonospora > Micromonospora endolithica. The sequence continues at coordinate 2,837 of NZ_RBAK01000027.1, forward strand.
TGGGCAGGAACTCCGCAGTGATGACGAACACCGGGCAGGTCAGACACGCGATGGCTGTTGCCATGTCTTGATCAGTGGCATTCCGTAGAAGACTTTGAGTATGCCTGGTGGCCTAAGCTAAAAACGTTTTGGCCGGGCCCCCTCAGGGTCCGTCTGGGTCCGGGCAACCGCTTCGCCACGGCGGTTGCCTTTCCGGATGGTGCCCAGAGCCGGGTGTACCGCATTGTCCCACATCCAGGCGTAGTGGGGCCATCATCGCCGGATCTTATGATCAAGAGGCTTCGCGACCTGTCGCGCCATAACAGGGTTGATCAGGCTTGTGCCCCAGGGTGTGGCGGCGATGCGGGGTCAGGCGCACCCGATTGGTGGTCGGAGGACGATAGTTGGTGTAGAACGTCTACGGGCAAGGCCCTTGCCCGTACCTAGTGTGACAGTCTCGCCTTGAGGCCCGCCGCTCCGATCGGCGCTTGCACCGGAACTGGAGGACGAGCGTCGAGCTCACGCGGCCTGGTTGGCGGCGCCTCCCCGCGACCCAGTACGCCTGAGACAGAAAGCAGGGATGACCGTTGACCCCATACCGTCCGGTGCGACCGGCCCTGTTCCTCGCGCCCCCTACGTGTAATGAGCCCGGCGGCCCAACTGTGACTGTCGACAACAGCGAGGGCCGGATGCGGCGGCTGCGCCATCCCTTCGCCGTGGAACCCGCCGAACAGCTCGTGACAACGCCGAGCGAGGAGACTGGAGACTGCCACCTTCCCGACCCAGAGCGTGGGCATCTGTAGTCGTCGCTGCCTTGTAGCGAGCCGGCGCCCCGGACCCCGTACCGCCAACAATGGGGTGCGACACGCCGACTACCGACAACCCATCCCGCCCGGTCGGGTCAGCATCCCGCCGTCGTGTGGTACTCATCGACGATCTCCTGTGGAATCCGGCCGCGGTCGGAGATGTCCCTGCCAACCTTCTTGGCCCAGGCACGGATCGCCTTGTTCTGCACCCTGTCTGTGCTGGCAACCCGGCCTCGGGCGGCCCTGCCACCCACGACCACACCACCCCGGCCGGCCTTTCTGCCGCGCGTGATGTACGGCGCGAACACATCCCGTAGTTTCTCGGCGTTGCCACTGGACAGGTCGATCTCGTACAGAACGCTGTCTAGGGCGAACCTAACGGTTTCGTCGGCCCCGCCGCCGTCCAGGTCATCGACCAGCCTATGAATGATCTGCTTGGCCACGTCCCCACCTTCCTTCCGGGCAGAATGCACCACAACTTGCAGGAACAATAACCCTGCACTCGTTAACCAGTGCCGGCAGGGAGCCTTCAGCGACCACTGCTGCTTCACGACGTAATGACGAGAACATCCCGGAGAAGGGCGCCTCGCTCATGCGTACGCGAATGACCACCCTCAGTTGGTGCACCGAAGGCCTTACTTCCGCTACCACCGCTCGTTCGATCAGCTGACAAACCCGACATCGAAGGCGTGGCCCGACGGCGGTTCCTGATCGCGGTGGTGGGTGGTGCTGGTGCCACCACCCACCACCGCGATCGGGAACACCTCAAGTAGTCGTGTGAGAGTCATGGGCCGGTAGCGACCCGCCGGGGATCGCCAACGAAACCGCGCCGGTCCAATGCCTCGCAGTACGCCACCGACTGCGCTTACCACGTCGTGACCGCGGCTCCCGGCATGGGTGGCCCCGCGGATTGCCCTCGACGGCCACCCGACGTGGTTGCTCCCTCGACTGCCCTCGACCTGCCCGAGTTGCAGGTTGCCAACCCGTCGCCGCTGGCTCCTTGGCCGCGCACATCCCGCAATGTCGCCCCACCCGGCCGTCGTCGGCCACGCTGCCGTCGTCCGGTCGTCCCCGAGGCGAGCAGAGTTGCGGACCTTAGAGACTTATGGCTACGGGCTTATGGCGGCCTTAACCCGGCGTCCGCTCCGCTGCCGGTGTGTGCAAATAGCGCAACATGAAGATACTTTCGGGTAACGGTTGTGAGCTGGAAACTTTCCTGCAGTTCTGGGTTTGATTGCTGCGTGGGAACGTGCCCATCGCGGTCGGCTTGGTTGTGTGTCCGGGTGGTCGGAGTAACGTCCGACGCGTGATGGTCGCTCTATGAATCGTGACCCTTGACGAAGACCCCGCGACCGGGCTCGCCGTAGACGATGCCCTTGGCGTGAAGCACCATCACGGCGCGTTGCGCGGTCGCGATGGAGACGGTGTACAGCGCGGCCAGCTGGCTATAAGACGGGATCTTGGATGCGGGTGGGTACTCGCCAGTGGCGACGCGGGCGGCGATGTCGTCGGCGATCTGGCGGTAGGTCATTCGGCGGGGCATGTCACTCCTGGGTTGGCGCCCCGATGAGATCACGCGCACTAGGTTCACTCAACCTCCCCGTTGACTCATTGAACTAAGTGCACATACGGTAGCGGCGAACGGTCGCCCTTTTGTACCTGGGTTGGCGCCAAGGAGGCACGGGACCCGTTCGGGCCGGGGGTCGGGCCAACCGCCCGGCTCCCGGTTCACTTGCCACCCTCCAAAGGAGCCATCGACGAGTCGCGGCGACCCACCTGCGCCGAGTCCCGTGTCCTAGGAGCTGTCGTGTCCCAGCCGCCGCCGGAATGGCAACCGCCTCGGTCCGAAGACCCCGTCCCACCGTTCAGTGGCGTGCCCCACCAGCCAACGCACGCCGCCGCACCAGCCCACCGCCGTCAGTGGTGGCCCTACCTGCTGTTCAGCGGGATCGTCCTGCTGGTCCTGGTCCTCGTCCTACTGGTCGTCGCGCTGAGCTGCTGACCAGACGCACCATCACAACCTCACCGGAGAGCATGTGAACTACCGCACCTACGCCAGCATCACCGGCGATTTCCTCGCTGGCATCGTCGGCCCTCGGCTGCGACGCCGGGTCCAGCGACACCGGTTCCGTCGCCGACAGCGGCGACAACGCGGCACCGGAGGCCAAGGAGAAGTCCGAGGTGGCGAGGATGGGCAGCGGCACCGTCATCTCCGGAGACGGCTTGGCGGTGTCCACCAAGGCACCGAAGACGTTCACCCCGGCCGCCACCTCCGCAGGACACCAGCGGGGCAACATTGCGGTACTGGTAGAGATGACCATCACCAACGGCACGAAAGAGCCGGTTGACCTGGTCCTCGTGTCTGCCACTGCGGCGTGCGGCGCGGAGGGCACCCAGGCCAACCAGGTCATCGACGTAGAGAAGGGCATCACCGGGTTCGCAGGAACCCTGGCCCCGGCCAGAACCGCACCGCCAAGCTAGCCCTCTCCGCGCCCACGAAGAACACCTCAAAGATCGCGTTGACGGTCAGCCCGTCTTCCTCGACGGATCCACCGCGCTGTTCGAAGGCGCCCTGTAGGCGTCTGCTGGGAACCCCGCCCCAGCAGACACGGTGGCGGCCCCATCCCTGCTCGTCTCCCGGTTCGATGAGGGATGGGGCCGCCACCCCGGTCGGAAAGAGCCCACGCCATGCGCCATCTCTGGTTCGTGGAGAACCTGCCCGAGGAACGCATCACCATCGACCCGACAGGCTTCCCCGCCAGCGAGCTGTACGACCTCGCCACCGCCGGCGGGGAACAGCCAACAATCGGCGAGCGCGTGTCAGACCTGCTCGCACTGATCGCCGCCAGCTCCAACCGCATCCGCCAGCGCGGCGACGGACGGTCTTCGTGAGCACATACCACGTCACCATGACGCTGATGGCAGCACCACTGGCCACCTCGCTCAGAACGTTCGCCGGCTTGATCGCGCAGGTGCAAGCCGACCTTCACGAGTGGGCCGCGCACAACGCAGCAAACAACGTGGTGGTGCAGCCCGACCCGACCACGCACACCTTCGTCGTCCAGCTGCACGCCAGGACATCAACCCTGGCCACCGCCGTCTACCTCGCCGAACGCGCCGTGCTTAACGCGGCGGCCACGGAACAGACGAGCTGGCGCGTCGAGATCCTCCGCGCAGCCGCCTATCCGCTGGTCACCCCATGATCAGCCAGGTCGGGTCGGGGTGCTGTCCCCTCTTCGCCGGTGACCCCCACCCGACCTGGCCTCGCCCACCTGCCCACCGCCGACGCACCCCGGACCGCATATGGCACACACCGCGGCCAGCCCCGCCGCCCAGATCACTGTCAGCGTCAGTCTCACTGCGCCGACCACGGCGAACGCAAGGCCGGAACTGATCCTCACGTTTGCCGACAAGGCGCACAGCCGACAGATCGTCCTGTCCCGCGGACAGGCCCGCGTCCTCGCTCACCTCATTCGCCTGCTGCTCGACCGTAGCGGGTCAACACCACCGGAGCCCCGCCATGACCCATCCACCCACCAACGACGATCCGCAGAACAACCAATCGGATGCCACAGCACAGTTCCCTGTCTACGCCACCTCTGCGGTGCCCCCACCAACCCCCGCTGAGCCACCCCGAAAGAAGGCCCCGTGGCTGATCGGCGCCGGCATCCTCACCATCCTGTGCTGCTGCGGCACCGCGGTCGGATCCCTCGTCGACGACCCCGACAGCCCCAAACCGGCAGCCACCAGCACCCCATCCACCAACCAACTCGCAGACACGACAACACCCACCCCCATAGCCGGCGGCAACCCAACACAGACACCCGCACTCAGGCCCACGCCACCCACAACCGCGGCTCCGAACCCCGCACCAAGCCGCAGCACCGCCAAGCCACGCCCCACCCGCACCACCAGCAAACCCAAACCACCGCCGGCCCCGAAGACCGACCCACGATTCGACACCTGCAAAGAAGCCAACGCCAACGGCTACGGCCCGTACGTGGAGGGCGAGGACCCCGAGTACGACTGGTACCAAGATCGCGACGGCGACGGCATCGTCTGCGAGCGTCGATGAGCCAGTCCCCGCACACCTACCTGAACCCCGCTGCCCACAAGACACTAATGGCGCGAAAGGAGCTCAATCTGGGGCCGCGAGGGAGTGTGTCGTTTTCCGTGTTTGGATCTGTGGTGTGATCGAGGTTGTTAGATGGTGATCCGGTCGCCGTAGGCGAGGATCAGGGCGTTGAGGGCTTTGGCCCAACCGTAGACCCGGCCGGTGATGCTCCCACCGCCCCGGCGTTTCTGCTGGACAACGAGGTAGAGGACCTTCATCGCGGCCTACTCGGTCGGGAAGTGCCCCCGGCGGCGGGCGGCTTGACGTTCCCCGGATCGCGCTCGCGTGGGCTGAGCGACGGTGCAGGCATGAACGCAGCTTCGTCCGCTCCGCCGCCTGGGACATCGGCGGAGAGGACGTATGCGAGCCGGATCGTCCACAGTGATACGCCCGTCGAACGAGACGGTGTCGCCGACCGGATGTGACCTCCTAGCGGTCGGGCGGGCTCCAGTTCTTCTCGTAGCACGCCTGATCAGGTTCCGTTCCAGCGGAGCATGAGTAGGGTGGCGTCGTCGGTGAGGGTATCGTCCTGCCAGGCGAGGATGGCGTGTACGAGCTGTCGTGTGGTCTCTGGCAGTGGCAGCTCGTCGGCGAGGGCGCGTAGGGCGAAGTCGGTGAGCCGGTCGACGCCGAAGGCTTCGCCTCGGTTGGAGCGGGCTTCGGTGATGCCGTCGGTATAGAGCAGGACATGGTCCCCAGGTTGCAGGGCCTCCTCGACCACGACCGGTGGGCGGAAGTCACCCATCGTGACGGGAAGCGCGGTGGGTGTCGGGAGTACGGTGGCCACGCGGCCGTCGCGGATGATCAGCCCGCTGGGGTGTCCTGCGGAGATCACCCGCAGCCGGCCGGTGGGCTGGTCGAGTTCGGCCAGCACGCCGGTGATGAGGCCCTGCCGGTCATGGGCGCGGACGGCCTGATCGAGGTGGTGGTAGATCCCGATGAGGTCCTGGCCGGCGCGGCGGGCGTTGCGGTAGGCACCGAGGGCGAGTCCGGCGAGCATGACGGCGCGCATACCACCCCCGGAGCCGTGTCCCACGGCGTCGAACAGGGCCAGGTGGGCGGTGTCGCCGTTGACGGCGTAGTCGAAGGCGTCGCCGCCGACGTCGTAACTGGGCTCGAGGATGCCGCTGATGATCGTGGTCCCGGTGGAGAACGTCAGGGGTGGCAACTGCGCGCGCAGCACCTCCGCCGCCATCCGCATCGGCGCCCGCCGACGAACCTGTTCGATGGTGTCGCTGTAGTGCGAGCAGTTGACCACCAGATCAGCCAGCAGCGCGCAGGCCGCCACGAAGTCAGGGATCCGGGGCGAGTCGATCGGCGCCGGCGCGGTGACTGCGACCACTCCGAGACGTTCCATCCCGTTGAGAAGCGGCACCCACAGCCGTACTCCGTCGGTGCCCTCTGCTGCAAATGTGGACATCGAGCGGTACGCGCGTCCTGCCAGCGTGGCATCGATGGTGAGTGCCTCGCCGGCGCTGGTGCCGGACGCCGGCAGTGGCAGCAGCTGCCGTTGTTCGTGGTCGACGACGTACAGACACATGCCGGTCGCGCCCAGCCCCCGCGCGGCCTCGTCGGCAAGAGCGGGCAACTCCTCGCTGGCCGCATGCCGCGCCCTCTGCACCAGTTCCTGCAATACCGTCCCCGCGCGCATCCCGACCTCCGTGGCGCCTCGGTCAACCCGGCCCCCCGGCCACGGTCCGTCGAGCAAGGCTACGGCCGCTGCCGATCGTCAACCAGCCCCAACGGGTGGGTGTGACCGAGTCACCGCCGTTGGGCCGGCCTTGTCCGCGTACGGGCGTCTGCCACTATGGGGGTGGTTCCCGCGGGAGGGGGCAATGCGGCTCCTTCCGCACCCCGAAGGGTGGCGTCAATGAGGACGTATCCGATCCTGCAGGTCGTTCACGCCGAAGGCCGCTTCCGATGGAGACTGATCACTACGGCCGGCGACCCACCGGAGGCGACATGCGGCGACTACAGCCATGGATCACTGGCCGCATGCCGGGCATGTGCCGCCTCTGCCATCCGCTTGGCCCGGCTAGCCGCGGTGCGTGGCCGGCCGATCGTACCGGGCAGGTATGGCTGGTTGCTGTCGTACGGCGACGTGGTCCTCGCGCGGTCAATCCCCACCTTCGGCGACGGCGAGACAGCGGCGCGAGCAGGTGAACAGTCACGCCGCCACCTCAAGCATGCGCGCGTGATCCTCGAGGTGTGTTGAGGCTGAGCCCGTGTCGGCGACGGCAACGGCGGTGAACAGCAGCATTCCCCGTCGGCGGCGCGTTGGGCGGCGACAGTGGCGGCGGGATTCGGTTGAGCCGCCGGTCAGGACAAAGAGGACCTAACCTTGACCGCAGGGGCGTGCGCCGACATCCTGGTCGTCAGGGGGAGATTCTGGCAAGGCCGGGAAGCCTCGTCGACAGCAGGCGGTGCAGCCCTGTTCTTGTAGGCGAGAATCCGCGTTTCTGCGTTACGCGCGTATGCCCACCCAAGGCAGTTCATTAGCGGCGCGTGCCGTGGCGGTCGGATTGACCGGGAACACCCGTTACTGGGACAGTTCGGGCCAGCCGTTAATCATGAAGCCGCCGCGGGTCTATCGCCGCCCCCGATGGCCGGGGAACCTCCGGTGGCCGTCGGCCGCTTCCCGTGTATCGACCAGGGCGATGATCGGCAGGACGGCCGCGGCGACACACTCGACAACTAGCGGCGTCGCGTGCCCCACAAGCAGAAGCAGTCCAAGAGCGCGAGCGCGCCCATGCTGCCGCCCCGGGGCGACACTCCGGTCGAATACCACCCACTCTCAACGTCGGGGCGCGTAGCTGATGTGTCGTTCGGCAAGTTTTTCCCGGACTGCGCCACGCGCGAATCGCAAGTGTCCACCCACAGTTCGCCCCGCAACAAGAGTCCCGGAATTTACCCACCGCAGTACGGTCTTGGGATGAACGCCAAAAAGCGTCGCAACCTCACGTGTCGTCATCGTTCGATGCGCTTCCTGTTGAGTTCTCTTCACTATTCCGCCTCTCCTGACTTGTATGCAAGTATCGCGCAATTGTAACTCACCCGAAAACGGCGGAACGTTCATCAACAGCGCACCAGCCGTCCGCTGCTCGCGGACCCGCGTAAGGCACGTGCGGTGGTAGCGAAATGCCATGACGGTAGGTCCCACTGCGCCGACCCTAAAGAGGTGGCGGGGCCGGGATTCGAGCGTCGAGTGGTGGGTAATGCCCCGCGTGACCGACAACCAGCGAGTCGAGCGTGCCGCCGACGAGGTGTGGCGCGCGGCGGCGCAACATGGTGAACGAAGCGTCGCTGCGGCACGGCAGCGCGGGCAGGTCGCCGGTCGGATCCGGCTGCGTCAGCTCGAGGTCATCCTGGTGATCTCGGTCCAGGCCGGACTGGCGGCCGCCCTTGCCGCCGTGCTCGCCGACCACCTGCTCGGGCCGGGAGCGCACGTGTTCGCCCCGGCCGCGGCGGTCGGCACGATCGCTACGGCCATCGGCCAACGCGCACGGCGTACATTCGAATTGCTGGCCGGCGTTGGTCTCGGAATCGCCATCGGCGACGGGCTGCGGTTTTTGCTCGGGTCGGGCCCGTGGCAGACCGGCGTGATGGTCGCCCTGGCGATCGCCGCCGCTCTGCTACTCTCCGGCAAAGGCAGCGCCCTGGTCGGTCAGACCGGTGGCACCGCGGTGCTGATCGCCACCCTCGCGCCAATGGAACGCGGGCTTGAACTGCCGCGGATCTTCGACGCCCTCGTCGGCGCGGTCGTGGGCATCGCCGTTGTCACGCTGCTGCTGCCGGTCAACCCGCTGCGCATCTTGGACAAGGCCACCAGTCCGATCTTCAACTCGTTGTCCAGGCAGCTCGCGAAAGTCTCGCGCGCGCTGGTCGACCGGGACGCCGAGGCCGCGGTGCGGGTGTTGGACGACCTTCGCAACCTCGACGACGACCTCGGCCGGCTGCGCGAGGCGCTGGCCGGGGCCGACGAGGTCGTCACCCTCGCACCGACCCGCTGGCACCGTCGAGAGCAGGTCCGCCGGTACGCGGACATCGCGCAGCAACTGGAGCGTCTCGTCGTTGACGCCCGCGGCATGTCACGCTGGTCGGCGAACGCGCTCCAGTACCGGGAGCCAGTGCCCCCGTCGCTGTCACACGCGATCACTCGCCTCGCCGACGCCATCGATCAGCTGCGACGGGAAAGCCGCCTGGGGAGCGGTCACACGCGGAGCCGGGACATGGTCCGACAGTCCGTCGAGCTGGCCGCCGCGGCCCGGACTGGCGGCCTACGCACGTACGGTGCCGGATTGGTCGTCGACCTGCGAACGGCCGCCAGCGACGTTCTCCGCGCGACCGGTTGTCCACCGCCTGAGGCCAACCGCATCGTCCGCGCCGCCGCCGATGGATCAGAAGGCTGACCCGCCATCCGGCCTGATGACGATCGGTGTGGCGGCTACTCCACCTTCGTAAGTATGGGCCTACCCTTCTCGACGACATAGGTGGCCAGCTCGATCGCGAGGCCGTCGCCGATGTTGCGGACGGTGTGCGGCAACCGGTAAGGCACGGTCAGCGCGTCACCAGCAACACACACCATGATCGGATGGCCCTCGATCTGGTGCTCCAGCGAACCCTGCAGCACACATATGACTTCCTCGCCGTAGTGGAAGTGCTTGAACGGCCGAGAGTCCGGCGTGATCTCGATTCGGGTTTGGACGACCTGGCGTCCCGCAATGCTGAGGTCGTGTCGCTGCAGGTCCACGCGCCACAGACCCGACGCCGTCTCCACCGCACTCGGACTGACGCCCTCAGGCCGCTTCGTCGTGGTCATCGCGTGCCGCTCCGTCCTGTCTCCGGCCGCTGGATGTGCCGGTCTGTGCGCTATCGGCAACCGTAGGCGGCAGTCGGCCCGGTCGAGATGGGAACGTGGAAACGCCTGCGGCTCGGATCATCCGGCAGCGAACTCGGCGGGTGGGGCGTACCGCCCTTCGACCAGCCCGTGTCGCTTCGGGGTCGGGATCTCGCGCCGCGAGAATGTCCCGCCTTTCCAGGTGCCGCTGTCAGTGGCGCTGCATCCCCTGTTGTATCGGATCGACGGGTCGATCGGGCTGGCAATCTGGGCCGTGGGGTCGAAGACGCGGTAGCGAGGACCACCGCTGCACCGAGTGGCGTCGGCGCCAAGAAGTTACTGCAGCAACCGTACAAGGCCAGCGGCGACTCGACCCGATCGGCGAGCCTGATGCAGCCGCCGGCCGGCGTCGAACGGGCCCTGGGCGGGCAACCCCTCCTCCGTCAGTGCCCCGTAGGCAGCGACCACACCGGTGGACAGCGCCGTGGCCGTCCAGGCGGCGGACAGCCTCACTATGGCATAAGCGAAGACCTGCCCGGACGGGTCATAGAGGGCCAAACCTTCGTGGCGAGCCCTCAGATGCCATCCGGTGGTGGATGCCAGTGGCATTCCCGGACTCCATCGCGCAAGGCCCAGCAGGATCGCTGCTTCGACCCCAGCCTCTCTGACGGCGCCACAAGCGTCCTGCACGATCATCGGGTCGTTCGACGAGAACCAGGCGATCGTTGCAGGATGGTCCAGCTCAGGATCGGTGCACTGCCGTGGGGCGGCGGTGGAATCTGTACTCGGGGGGCTGCCATCGTCCGGAGTGGGCCAGAGATGGATGAGGTCGGGGGCGTTGCGTGCGCGGCGCGCGGTCTCCGCGACGGCGAGCATCCAAGCGTTGTCCGCATCGTCCCCGCTCCCCAGATTCGACGCTGCGCCCTCGCTTGTGGTCTCAACCTCACCATCGGTCACGACAAGTAACCTAGCTAACACCCTTCGAGATGTCGCTACCTCAACGGGGGTTCTCACCTGTGCGGAAATGCGGCCGCCACGTCCGGCCCCCCTGCACACGGCAGGAGTGTGTCGAATGTGTGAGACAGGGCCCAAATCCACGCAGTCCCCGGCAGGTCCACGTAGTGCTCGGCTGGCTAGGTTCGGGGTTGGCCCGCGTGCGCATCAGGGGTGCCGCTGGCCCCGGGATTCGGGATTCGGCGTCAGCGTTGGCCGAGGGGGATCGCGAGGTCCACGACGGTGAGGGTGGGCTTGAACGCGCCGACGGGCTCGACGTCGCCGGTGAGGAGGTCGGCGGCGTAGATGCCGCTGGCGGTCGCACTGTTCAGTACGGCGTAAGCTCTGTTGGCGACGGTGCGGCCGTTGCGCACGACGCTGTAGATGTCGAAGCCGGCGTGGGTGCCGGCGGTGACGCCGAGCTTGCCGGTGGCGGCGAGTTGTCCGGAGTTGGCGGGGGACTGCACCGCGACCTGGTCGAGGTTGGTGTCGATG
>NZ_RBAK01000028.1 GCF_003626595.1 Micromonospora endolithica
GTTGGGCGGGTCCGTTCGGGGCGGTCAGGCCGTTGGAGGCGCCGTCCTGGTTGACCGCGCTGCCGCGGATCACGGCGAGGATGGGGTGTCCGGCGGCCTGCGCCACCGAGAGCCGTTCGAGCAGCAGTAGGCCGGCGCCTTCGCCCCAGCCGACTCCGTCCGCCGAGGCGGCGAAGGATTTGCATCGGCCGTCCGCGGACAATCCGCGCTGGCGGGAGAACTCGACGAAGACGCCCGGTGTGGCCATCACCGACACCCCGCCGGCCAGGGCCAGGTCGCACTCGCCGTTGCGGATCGCCTGCGCGGCCAGGTGCACCGCGACCAGTGACGACGAGCAGGCCGTGTCGACCGTGATCGCCGGGCCCTCGAAGCCGAACGTGTACGCCACCCGCCCCGACGCCACGCTGCCGGCGCTGCCCGTACCGAGCAGACCCTGCAGGTCGTCGGACTGGGTGCTGAACAGGCGGGCGCCGTAGTCGTTGTACATCACGCCGGTGAAGACCCCGGTGGAGCTGCCGCGCAGCGCGTCCGCGTCGAGGCCGGCGCGTTCGATCGCTTCCCACGTCAGCTCGAGCAGCAGGCGTTGCTGCGGGTCGATGGTCAGCGCCTCGCGCGGGCTGATCCCGAAGAACTCGGCGTCGAAGTCGCCCGCGTCGTACAGGAAACCCCCCTCGCGGGTGTAGGACGTGCCGATGTGCGCCGGGTCCGGGTGGTACAGGTCCAGGACGTTCCACTGCCGGTCCGACGGGAAAGCCGAGATCGCATCCCGGCCCTCGGCGACCAGCTCCCACAGCTGCTCGGGGGTGCGCACCCCGCCCGGATAGCGGCAGCTCATGGCGACGACGGCGATCGGGTCCGGCCGGGTGGCCGCCTCCAGCCGCTGCCGGGTCTGGTGCAGCTCGGCAGTGGTCCACCGCAGATACTCGGTCAGCTTCTCTTCGTTAGCCATGGATCAACCCGTTTCCTCGGTGGCCGGAAGCCGGCGGAGTTCCTTGTCGATGAAGTCGAAGAGCTCGTCGCCGGAGGACTGCCGGAGTTTGCCGGCGACCGCCTCGTCCGAACCGGCCCCGGCGGCCTGCCACCGGTCGGTGAGGTCGCGCAGACGGCGGCCGATCGGGTCGTCCCGGCCGGCGTCGGCGGGCAGGTCTGCGAGGAGCGCGGACAACCGGTCCAGCTCGGCCAGCGCCGACTCGACCGGATCGGCCGGCGCCGGTGCCAGCGCGTCCCGCAGGAATCCGGCGATCGCGCCGGTGGTGGGGTGGTCGAACACCAGCGTCGCCGGAAGCCGCAGGCCGGTCAGCGTGCCGAGCCGGTTGCGCAGGTCGACCGCGGTGAGCGAGTCGAAGCCGAGCTCCTGCAGCGGCCGGTCGGCCCGTACCCCGCCGGTGCGGCCCAGCACGGCCGCGACCTGATCGGCGACCAGGCCGGTCAGCAGCGCCTGCTGCTCCTCGGCGGCCAAGCCGGCGAGCCGGTCGGACACGGCCGGACCGGTGGCCGCGACCCGGCGGGCCGGGGCCCGGAACAGGCCGCGCAACAGCGGGTTGACCGTACCGTCGGCGGCCTGGGCCTGCAGGGCCGCCGAGCCGAGCCGGGCCGCGAGCAGCACCGCCTCGTCCGCGGCGGCCAGGCCCGCGTCGAACAGTGCCAGCGCCTCGGGGGTGTCGAGGGGGATCAGCCCGTTACGGCTCATCCGTCGCCGTTCGTCGACGCTGAGCTCGCCGGTCAGCCCGGAGCCCTCCGCCCACAGGCCCCAGGCCAGCGAGACGCCCGGCCGGCCGGCGGCACGGCGGGCCTGTGCCAGCCCGTCGAGGAACGTATTCGCCGCCGCGTAGTTCGCCTGTCCGGGGCTGCCCAGCAGGCCGGCCGCGGAGGAGAACAGCACGAACGCGTCGAGGTGGAGGCCGGCCGTGAGGTGATGCAGATTCCACGCGGCGTCCACCTTGGGCCGCAGCACCCGTACGACGCCGTCCTCGGTGAGCGAGCCGAGGGTGGCGTCCTCGATCGCGCCGGCCGCGTGTACCACCATGGACAGCGGCCGGTCCGCGGGGATCGCGTCCAGGACGGCCCTTAGCGCGTTGGCGTCGGCGGCGTCGCACGCGGCCACGGTCACCTCGGCACCGGCCCGGGCGAGTTCCGCCCGCAGCTCGGTGACGCCCGGTGCACCGGCCCCGCGGCGGCTGAGCAGCAGCAGATGCCGCACGCCGTGCCGCTCGGCCAGATGCCGGGCGAGCAGCCGGCCCAGCGTGCCGGTGCCGCCGGTGACGAGCACGGTCCCGGCGGTCCGCGGTGGGGCGGCCGGCGGGGCGGCCGGCGGGGCGGGCAACCTGACCAGCCGCGGCAGGTAGGCGCGCCCGGACCGGACGGCCACCTGCGGTTCCCCGGTGGCCAGGGCGACCGGCACCGCGGCCGGGTCGTCCACGTCGGCCACCACGAACCGGCCCGGCTCCTCGGACTGCGCGCTGCGCAGCAGGCCCCAGACGACGGCGGCCGCCGGGTCGACCGGGTCACCGCCGGCCACCGCGACCGCGTCCCGGGTGACGAACGCCAGGCGTACGTCGGCCAGCCGGGCATCCGCCATGGCCGCCCGGCACAGCGCCAGGGTGTCCAGCACCGCCCGGCGGGCGGCCGCGGGCGGGTCGGCCCGGTCGGTGCCGACCTCGACCACGACGACGTCCGGCGGGTGGGTGGCACCGGCCAACTCGGCGAGCTCGGCGGGCTCGGCGAGCCGGACGATCCGCAGATCCGCCGGGTCGGCCGGGGTCGCCTCGGTCCACTCCAGACGATGCAGCACCGGGATGGTCGCGCCGTCCGCGGCAGCCAACTGCTCCGCCGACACGGCTCGCACGGTGACGGCGTCGATGCTCAGCACCGGCCGCCCGGCCCCGTCGGCGACGTGCAGGGAACAGGAGTCGGCCGTGTCCCCGGTCAGGCGGACGCGCAGGGCACGGCTGCCGATGGCGTGCGCGGTGATCCCGGCGAACGAGAACGGCAGGCGCACCTGGACAGCCGACGATCCGGGTAGCCAGGCCATCGCGTGCAGGGCGGCGTCCAGCAGGGCCGGGTGAACCCCGTACCCGGTGATCTCGGCGTCGTCCGGCAGATCCACCTCGGCGTACACATGGCGGTCGTCCCGCCAGGCGGCGCGCAGGCCCTGGAAGGTCGGCCCGTAGCCGAGCCCCGCGCCGGACAACCGGTCGTAGAGGTCCGCGGTCGGCAGCGCCTCTGCGCCGGCCGGTGGCCAGCTGCGGTCGGCGGCCGGGGTCGACGCGAGCCCGTCCGGGCCGAGCAGGCCGGTGGCGTGCCGGACCCACGCGGTGTCCGGGTCCGCGCCGTCCGGCCGCCCGTACACCGCGAGGGTCCGCCGCCCGTCCGCGTCCGGTGGCCCGGCCAGCGCCTGGACTTGCACGCCACGCTCGCCGATCACCAGCGGCGTCTCCAGCGTCAGCTCCTCGACCGTGCTCAGGCCGGTGGCCTCGGCGCAGTGCAGCGCCAGGTCGACGAAGGCGGTGCCGGGCAGCAGGACGGTGTCCCGGACGGTGTGCTCGCCCAGCCACGGCGGCGCGGACGGCGCGAGCCGGCCGGTGAACATGTGCCCGCCCTTCCCGGCGAGCACGGTGGCCGCGCTCAGCAACGGATATGCGGACCGGTCCAGGCCCGCCGACCGGACGTCGCCCGCTTCGGCCGACGGCATGAGCCAGTAGCGCTCCCGCTGGAACGGATAGGTGGGCACGGGCACCGCGCGGGCCGGTGGGGTGCCGAGCACCGGTCCCCAGTCCACCGCGACACCGTGCACGTGCACCCGGGCCAGCGCCGTGGCGAACTCGGCGTTCTCGTCCCGCTCGCGCCGCAACGTGCCGAACGCGACCGCGTCGACGCCGCGCGCGTCGATGGTCTGTTCGATTCCGTAGGTCAGGACGGGGTGCGGGCTGGCCTCGATGAACACCCGGTACCCCGCGTCGAGCAGGGTGCCGGTGGTCTCGGCGAAGCGCACCGGTAGACGCAGATTGCGGTACCAGTACTCGGCGTCGAGCACGGTGGTGTCCAGCTGCCGGCCGGTGACGGTGGAATAGAACGCGATGTCGGCGGGCCGCGGCTCCAGTCCGGCCAGGCACGACAGCAACTCGTCGCGGATGGCTTCCACGTGTGCGCAGTGCGAGGCGTAGTCGACCGGGACCACCCGGGCCCGTACGCCGGCGGCGGTGAACCGCTCGACGAGCAAGTGCACGTCCGCCAGGTCGCCGGACACCACGGTGACCGACGGCCCGTTCTCGGCGGCCACCACCATCCGGCCGGTCAGGTCCTCGATCGCGGCGTCCACCTCGGCGCGGGGCAGCGGGATCGACGCCATCGCACCGGTGCCGGAGAGCCTGCGCAGCGTCCGGCTGCGCAGCGCGGCCACCCGGGCGGCGTCGTCGAGCGACAGCGCCCCGGCCACCGCGGCGGCCGCGATCTCGCCCTGCGAATGGCCGATCACGGCGTCCGGGCGGACGCCGGCCGACCGCCACAACTCGGCCAGCGAGACCATCACCGCGAACAGCATCGGCTGGGCGACGTCCACCCGTTCCAGCGGCGGTCCGGGCCGGCCGCGCAGCACGTCCATCAGCGACCACTCCAGGTGCGGGTCGAGGGCGTCCGCACACTCCCGTAGCCGACCGGCGAACGGTTTCGAGGATTCGAGCAGGTCGCGGGCCATGCCCACCCACTGCGAACCCTGGCCCGGGAAGACCAGCACGGTACGGCCGGTGGCGTCACCGTGGGCCCGGCCGGTGACCACGGCCGGGTGCGGGGTGCCCGCGGCCAGCGCCGACAGTCCGGTCAGCCGGTCCTCGACGGCGCCGAGCAGCACGGCCCGGTGCGCGAACCGTGACCGCCCCGTCGCAAGCGCGTGCGCCACCCCGGCCGGGTCCGGTGCGCCGTCCGCCACTCGGTCGCGCAGCCGCGCCGCCTGAGCCCGCAGCCCGGCCTCGGACTTGCCGGACAGCAGCCACGGCGCGGTGTCGTCGCCGGCCGGCGCCGGCTCGGCTGGTTCCGCTTCGACGGTGTGCTCCAGCACCACGTGCGCGTTGGTGCCGCTGATCCCGAACGACGACACGGCGGCCCGGCGTACGCTGCCCGCGTCCGGCCAAGGCATCGCCTCGACCAACGGGGTGACCACGCCGGCCGACCAGTCGACGTGCGAGGTCGGGCGGTCGATGTGCAGCGTCCGCGGCAGCATCGCCTGCCGCATGCTGAGCACCGTCTTGATGATTCCGGCGACGCCGGCCGCGGCCTGCGTGTGCCCGATGTTCGACTTGACCGAGCCGAGCCGCAGCGGCCGGTTCGCGGTGCGGTCCTCGCCGTACACGGCGATCAGGGCCTGCGCCTCGATCGGGTCGCCGAGCGCGGTTCCGGTGCCGTGCGCCTCCACCGCGTCCACCTCGGCCGGCGCCAGGCCCGCGTCGGCCAGCGCCTCGCGGATGACCCGCACCTGGGACGGCCCGTTCGGCGCGGTCAGGCCGTTGCTCGCGCCGTCCTGGTTGACCGCGCTGCCGCGGACCACCGCGAGGATCTGGTGGCCGTTGCGCTGCGCGTCGGACAGCCGCTCGACCAGCAGGAGACCGACGCCCTCGCCCCAGCCGGTGCCGTCGGCGGCCTCGGCGAACGGCTTGCACCGGCCGTCGGCGGCGAGGCCGCGCTGCCGGCTGAACTCCACGAAGATGCCCGGCGACGACATCACCGTCACCCCGCCGGCCAGCGCCATGTCGCACTCGCCGTCGCGCAGCGCCCGGCAGGCCAGGTGCAGCGCCACCAGAGATGAGGAACATGCGGTGTCCAGGGTGATCGCCGGGCCCTCCAGGCCGAGCGCGTAGGCGACCCGGCCGGACGCCACACTGCTCGTCGTGCCGGTCAGCAGGTAGCCGCCGACCGCGCCGGTCGCCGCGCCGACCCCGTAATGCTGGGCGGCCATCCCGACGAACACCCCGGTCCGACTGCCGCGCAGCTCCGCCGGGTCGATGCCGGCCCGTTCCACGGTTTCCCACGCGGTCTCCAGCAGCACCCGTTGCTGCGGGTCGGTGGCGAGCGCCTCGCGGGCGTTGATGCCGAAGAACTCCGCGTCGAACCGGTCGGCGTCCTCGATGAACCCCCCCTGCGTGACATAGCTCGTGCCCGGCCGGTCCGGGTCCGGGTCGGCGAGTGCCGCCAGGTCCCACCCGCGATCGGCCGGGAAGTCGGTCATCGCGTCAGTGCCGGCGGCCACCAGATCCCACAGGTCTTCGGGGCTGCTCACCCCGCCCGGGAACCGGCACGCCATGCCGACGATCGCGATCGGCTCGGTCGCCGAGCCGGCGCGACGGCCGGCGGCGGGTGCGCCGGCGGCCGGCCGGCCACCGGCGAGCATCTCGTGCAGGTGCGCGGCCAGAGCCCGTACGGTCGGATGGTCGAACACCACCGTCGCCGCGAGACGTTCGCCGGTGATGGTGTTGAGCCGGTTGCGCAACTCCACCGAGGTCAGCGAATCGAAGCCGATCTCCTGGAAGGTGCGCCCCGGATCGACCGCCTCGGCGGTGCCGTGCCCGAGAACCGCGGCCACTTCGGCGCGGACCAGATCGACGAGCAGCCGCACCCGCTCGGTCTCGGGCCGGTCGGCGAGCCGCCGCTTCAACGACGGGCCGGACGCCGTCCGCTGCCGGGCCGGCGCGGCCCGCACCAGCGCCCGCAGGATGGCCGGCACCTCGCCGTCCGCCCGGGCGGCCAGCGCGTGCCGGTCCAGCACGGCGGGCACCAGCACCGCCCGATGGTCGCGGAGCGCCGCGTCGAACAGCGCCATCCCCTGCTCGTCGCTCATCGCGTGCATGCCGCGGCGCTGCAGCCGCAGGCGGTCGTCGGCCGCCATCGCGCCGTTCATGCCGTCCGCGTTGTCCCAGGCGCCCCAGGCGAGCGAGACGGCCGGCAGTCCCTCAATCCGGCGCTGCCGGGCCAGCGCGTCCAAAAAGGCGTTGGCGGCCGCGTAGTTGCCCTGCCCCGGACCGCCGAGCACGCCGGCCACCGATGAGAACAGCACGAACGCCGCCGGACCGGACCGCCGGGTCAGCTCGTGCAGGTGCCACGCGGCGCCCGCCTTGGCGGCCAGCACGCCGCGCAGCCGGTCCGCGGTCATCGCACCGAGCGTCCCGTCGTCGAGAACGCCGGCGGTGTGCACCACCGCGGTCAGCGGATGATCCTCGGGCACCGACGCGAGCAGGCCGCGCAGCGACTCCGGGTCGGCGACGTCGCACGCGACGAGCGTCACCGAGGCGCCCAGCTCCGCCAGCTCGGCGCGCAGCATGCCTGCGCCCGGAGCGTCCGGACCCCGTCGGCTGGCCAGGATCAGGTGGCGTACGCCGTACGCGCGCACCAGATGCCGGGCGGTGAGCCGGCCCAGCGCACCCGTGCCGCCGGTCACCAGCACCGTGCCCGGACCGGAGAGCGGCACGGGCATGGTCAGCACGAGCTTCCCGACCGCGCGCGCCTGGCTCAGGCAGCGCAGGGCCTCCGGTGCGTCGCGCAGGTCGAAGGCGGTGTGCGGCAACGGCCGTAGCACCCCGCGCTCGAACAGGCCGAGCAGCTCGCCGAGCATCTCCCGGATCCGGTCGGCGGTCGCCTCGGACAGGTCGAACGCGTGGTAGCGCACCTGCGGATGGTCCACCCCGATCCGGTCGGCCGCGCGGACGTCGGTCTTGCCCATCTCCAGGAACGTCCCGCCGCGCGGCAGCAGCCGCAACGAGGCGTCCACGAAGTCGCCGGCGAGCGCGTTGAGCACCACATCTACGCCGGTGCCGCCGGTGGTGGCGCGGAACGTCTCGGCGAAGGTGAGGGTGCGCGAGCTCGCGATGTGGTCGTCCGGCAGGCCCTGCCCGCGTAGCGTGTCCCACTTCGGCTCGCTGGCCGTGCCGAACACCTCCGCGCCGAGGTGCCGGGCCAGCTGGGTGGCGGCCATGCCCACCCCGCCGGCCGCCGCGTGCACCAGGATCTTCTGGCCCGGCCGCAGCCCGGCGAGATCGACCAGGGCGAAGTACGCGGTGAGGAACACCGTGCAGGTGGAGGCCGCCTCCGGATAGGACCAGCCGGCCGGGATCCGGGCCAGCAGGCGATGATCGGTGATCGCGGTCTCGGCCAGGCAGCCGTCGAACAGGCCCATCACCCGATCTCCGGGCGCGAACCCGGTGACGCCCGGGCCGACCTCGGTCACGATGCCCGCGCCCTCGGACCCGATCCGCGGCTGGCCCGGGTACATGCCGAGCGCGGCCAGGGCGTCCCGGAAGTTCAGGCCGGCGGCGCGCATCGCCACCCGGACCTCGCCTGTGCCCGGTGACCGGGTCGCCTCCGCGGCCGGCACCGGCGCGATCGACTCCAGCGTGCCCGGGGTGGTGACGTCCAGCCGCTGCCCGGCGTCCGGCAGCGGCACCCGGGCCGCCGCGACGAGCCGCGGAGCGTGCAGCACACCGCTGCGCACGGCCAGCTGGGGTTCGTCGCCGGCCATGGCGGCCTGCAGTATCTCGCCGGCGCTCGCCGCCGCGTCCACGTCCACCACGACGAATCGGCCCGGGTGTTCGGCCTGAGCCGACCGCACCAGCCCCCAGACCGCCGCGCCGGCCAGGTCGGGGCCGCGCTCACCGGCGTGCGTGGCGACCGCGCCCCGGGTCAGCAGCACGAGCCGCGCCGCGCCGAGCTCGGTGGCCAGCCAGTCCTGCAGCAGCTCCAGGACGCGGGTGGTGGCCTCCAGAGCCCGCTCGGGCGGGTTGCCGTCCGCCGGGACCGGCGCCACGGCGAAGACGGCGGCGGGTGCGGTCTCGCCGGCGACGACCGCCGCGGCCAGCTCGGCCATCGACCCGCTGCGGGCGGGCACCGGGACGACGTCCTGCGCGCCGGTCAGCGCCCACCAGGTGGTGTCCACGGGCCGGTCGGCCGGTACCACCGGCCACTCGACGGTGAACAGTGCGTCCGTGGCGGTGCTGCGGGACCGGGCCAGCTGGTCGGCGGTGACCGGGCGGGCGGTGAGCGTGCGGACGGTGGCCATCACCTTGCCGTCCGGGTCGGCGAGGGTGACCGACACCGAGTCCGGTCCGGCGGCGGCGAGCCGCACCCGCACCCGGCCGGCCGCGCCGGGCCGGACGGTGACGCCCGACCAGGAGAACGGCAGGCGGGTGCGCGCGTCGTCGCCGTCACGCAGGATCGTCACGTGCAGTGCCGCGTCCAGCAGCGCCGGGTGGAGCTGGAAACCGCGGGCGTCCGCGCCGTCCGGAAGGGCCACCTCGGCGTACAGGTCGTCGCCGTGCCGCCAGGCAACCCGCAGGCCGCGGAACGCCGGGCCGTAGACCATGCCGAGCTCCGCCACCCGGTCGTAGAGGTCGTCGATGTCGAGGGCGGTCGCGCCGGCGGGTGGCCAGGACACCGGCTCGCCGGGCAGGTCGCCGGGGTCCGGGCTCAGGACACCGGTGGCGTGCCGGACCCACCGGCCGTCCACGTCGGCGGGGCGGGAGTGGACGCTGAGTGCGCGGTGGCCGTCGCTGCCGGCGGCGTCGACGCGCACCTGGAGCTGCACGTCGCCGGTGCGGGGCAGGATCAGCGGCGCTTCCAGGGTGAGCTCGGCCAGCTCCCCGCCGTCAGCGGCGTGCAGGGCGAGGTCGACGAAGGCGGTGCCCGGCAGGAGCACCTCGTCCAGGATTTCGTGGTCGGCCAGCCAGGGATGCGCGGACAGGCTCAGCCGGGTGGTGTGCAGGTGGGTGCCGTCGGGCAGCTCGGTGGTGGCGGTCAGCAGCGGGTGGGTGCTGGCGGCGAGCCCGGTGTGGCTGAGGTTGGTGGTCTCGGTCGGCGCCAGCCAGTAGGAGCTGTGTTGGAAGGGGTAGGTGGGCGGTGGCGTTTGGTGGGGGGCGGGTGTGTCGGGTGGTTCGTGGAGGTGGAGTTGGGCGCGGGCGTGGTGGGGGTTGGGGCTGGTGATGGTGTGGGGTTGGTCGAGGGTGTGGTGTAGGTGTGGGGTGAGGGTGCTGTGTGCGGCGATTTCGAGGTAGGTGGTGGTGCCGAGGGTGTGGAGGGTGGTGATGGTGCGGTGGAAGTCGACGGTCTGCACCAGGTGGTCGGCCCAGTATTCGGGCGTGATGGGGGTCGCCTCGCCGGTGAGGTTGGTGATGACCGGGGTGTGGGGGGCCGGGTGGTCGAGCGCGGCGGCGGTGTTCAGCAGCGGTTGACGCAACCCGGCCATGGCCGGGTTGTGGAAGGCGTGGGCGGTGCGTAGCAGTGTGGTTTTGATGCCGGTCTGCTGGAGTTCGGTGGTGATGGTGGTGATGTCGGAGGCTGGTCCGGCGATGACGGTGATGGTGGGGCTGTTGCGGGCGGCGATGGACACCGCGGGGTGGCTGTTCAGCATTGGCGTGAGTCGGTCGGGTGTGGTGTGGATCGCGGCCATGGTGCCGGTGGGT
>NZ_RBAK01000029.1 GCF_003626595.1 Micromonospora endolithica
ACTCCACCGTGACCGGCGAACTCATCGACACCAGCACCCTGACCAACCAGTACTGGTTCACCAACCTGCGCCGACCCGTCCAGTTCCACCAAACCATCACCGAACTCGCCGCCAGCGGGCACCACCAATTCGTCGAGGTCAGCCCGCACCCGGTCCTCAGCCACACCATCGCCGAGACCACCGAGGTGCACACCGCCATCACCACCACCCACCACACCATCCGGCGCCATAACGCCACCGACCACGACCTCAGCCAGGCACTCGCGCACGCCCACACCCACGGCCTGCCCACCACCTGGCGGCCGAGCACCGCCGAGATCGAACCGCTACCCGCATACCCGTTCCACCACCAGCCCTACTGGCTCACCACGACCACGGGTCCGCAGGCGAATGCGAACCACCGCGTGCTGACCAACCACACACAGCTGCCGAACCACGCCCACCTGTTCACCGGCCGGCTGAGCCTGAGCGACCTGCCGTGGCTGGCGGACCACACGGTGCTCGGCGAGGTGCTGCTGCCGGGCGCGGCATTCGTGGAGATGGCGGTGTCCGCCGGGCGGCTCGTGGACGCGCCCGAGGTGAGCGAGCTGCTCGTGCAGGCGCCGTTGGTGCTCGGCCGCCGCTCGGTGGACGTTCAGCTGCTGGTAGAGGCTCCGGCCGAGGACGGGACGCGGCAGCTGACCCTCCGGGCGCAGCCGGCCGTTCCCGATGCCGAGTGGACGGTGCACGCGACCGGCACGCTCGCGGCCGCCGGTGCCGCCCCGGGCGGTCCGGCCGGAGCCTGGCCGCCGCCCGCCGCGGAGCCGGTGGTGATCGACGACTTCTACGACACCCTGGCCGACGCCGGCGTCGGGTACGGCCCGGCGTTCCGGGCGGTGCGTGCCGTGTGGCGCGACGGCGACGCTCTCTTCGCCGAGATCACCGCCGGGGAGGCCGGCGACGACCACCGATTCGCGGTGCATCCGGCGCTGCTCGACGCCGCCCTGCACCCGATCTTCCTGCGCCCGGGCGTGCTGGACGAGCCGGGACGGATCCCGCTGCCGTTCGCGTGGCGGGCGGTCCGGGTGCACGGCACCGCCGCGGGCGGGCCGTTGCGGGTCCGGATGAGCGACGCCGGGGACGGCGGGGTGCGGGTGGAGGTGGCCGACCGGACCGGGCAGCCGGTGCTGAGCGTGGAGTCGCTGACCGTACGGACGATCACCGCCGCCGCTCTCGGCCGGGACGCCGCCGCCGACCGGATGTTCCGGGTGCGCTGGGTGTCGCCGGAGGTAGCGGAAGCCGGGCCGCTGGGCCCCTGCACGATGATCGACGATCCCGAGCCGGGCGACTGGGTGTTCGCGCCGATCGGCGACGGGCAGGCCGCGGACCATCCCGCGGACCGTGCCGAGCAGGTCGCCACGACGGCGCTGGAACTGTTGCAGCGGTGGCTCGGCGACCCGCGTCACGCGGAGTCGCGCCTGGTGGTGTGCACCGGCCGCGCGGTCGCGACATCAGACGACGAGGGCGTCGAGGATCTGGCCGCCGCGGCGGTCTGGGGCTTGGTCCGGTCGGCGCAGTCGGAGCACCCGGACCGCTTCGTGCTACTGGACACCGACTCGGCCGTCCTCCCCGTGCCGCCGGCTCTCGCCGCGGCGCTGGTGGCCGGCGAGCCTCAGCTGGCCGTGCGGAACGGCAGCGTGCTGGTCCCGCGGATCCAGCCGGTCGGTGACGGGCCGGTCGAGGCGCTGGGCGGGCTGGATCCGAACGGGACCGTGCTCATCACCGGCGGCACCGGCACCCTCGGCACCCTCATCGCCCACCACCTCGTCACCCACCACAACATCCGCCACCTGCTCCTGCTCTCCCGCCAAGGACCCCACACCCCCGCCGCCCGACAACTACACACCGAACTCACCCACCACGGCGCCACCACCACCATCCTCGCCTGCGACACCACCGACCCCACCCAACTAGCCCACGCCCTCACCACCATCAACCCCCACCACCCCCTCACCACCGTCATCCACACCGCCGCCACCCTGCACGACACCACCCTGCAAAACCTCACCCCCCACCACCTCCACACCACCCTCAAAACCAAAACCCACACCGCCTGGAACCTGCACACCCAAACCCGCCACCACCCCATCACCCACTTCCTGCTCTTCTCCTCCATCGCCGGCACCCTCGGCAACCCCGGCCAAGCCAACTACGCCGCCGCCAACACCTTCCTCGACGCCCTCGCCCACCACCGCCACACCCACGGCCACCCCGCCACCAGCCTCGCCTGGGGACTCTGGCAACACACCAGCACCCTCACCGCCACCCTCGACACCACCGACCACCAACGCCTCCACCGCCTCGGCATCACCCCCCTGCCCACCGACCACGCCCTCACCCTGCTCGACACCACCCTCACCACCACCCACCCCACCCTCATCACCGCCCAACTCGACCGGGCGAGCCTGCGCCGGTCGGCCGCGGCGGACGTGCTGCCCCGGATGCTCTCCGCGCTGCTCCCGCCGGCCGCCCGCCGGGCCGGGACACCGGCACCCGCGGCGGCCGAGATCCGGGACCGGCTGGCCGGGCTGAGCGAGGAGGAGCAGCACACCGCGGTGCTGGACCTGGTGCGCACGCACGTGGCGACGGTGCTGGGCCACGAGTCGCCGGTCCAGGTGGACACCGAACGCGGTTTCCTCGACATGGGTTTCAGCTCGCTGACCGCGGTGGAGCTGCGCAACCGGCTCAACGCCGCGGTGCGGCTGCGGCTGCCCACGACGGTGGTGTTCGACCACGCCACGCCCCGCGCGCTCGCCGGTCACCTGCGCGAGCTGCTGCGGCCCGCGGACCGGACCGGCGTGAGTCCGGTGGTGGACGACCTGGCGGAGCTGGAACACGAGCTGGAGTCGATCCCGGCGGCGGACCGGGCGACGTTGTCCGCGCGGCTGCGGCTCTTCCTGCGCCGGCTGGACCAGCTGGAGCAGGACTCCGCCGACTCCGACAAGGTGGCCGGCCTGCGGGACGACGCCTCGGACGACGAGGTCTTCAAGTTCATCGACGACGAACTCGGCATTTCGTGACGAAGGACGGCCGGCACATGTCCAACGAGAGCAAACTGCGCGACTACCTCAAGCGGGTCACCGCCGAACTGCACCAGACGCGACAGCGGCTGGCGGCCGTCGAGTCGGACGCGGCCGAGCCGATCGCGATCATCGCGGCGGCCTGCCGCTACCCGGGCGGGGCGGACTCGCCGGAGGAGTTCTGGCGGCTGCTCGCGGAGGGACGCGACGCGATCTCCGAGCTGCCGGGCGACCGCGGCTGGCCGGTGGACGACCTGTACGACCCCGACCCGGACGCGGCCGGCAAGACGTACACCCGGCACGGTGGTTTCCTGCCCGGCGCGGGCGACTTCGACGCCGACTTCTTCGGGATGAGCCCGCGCGAGGCGCTGGCCACCGATCCGCAGCAGCGCATCCTGCTGGAACTCGCCTGGGAGGCGGTCGAGCGCGCCGGCGTCGACCCGGCCGTGCTGCGTGGCACCCCCACCGGCGTCTTCACCGGCGTGATGTACGGCGACTACGGCGGCCGGCTGGCCAACCGGGTACCGGAGGAGGTGGAGGCCTACCTCAACACCGGCAGCGCGGGCAGCGTGGCGTCCGGCCGGATCGCGTACACGTTCGGCTTCGAGGGTCCGGCGATCAGCGTGGACACCGCGTGCTCGTCGTCGCTGGTCGCGGTGCACCTGGCGGCGCAGGCGCTGCGCAGCGGCGAGTGCGACCTGGCCCTGGCCGGCGGGGTGTCGGTGATGGCCACGCCCGGCGTGCTCGTCGAGTTCAGCCGGCAGCGCGGACTGGCCCCGGACGGCCGGTGCAAGGCCTTCGCGGCGGCGGCCGACGGCACCGGGTTCTCCGAGGGTGCCGGCCTCCTGCTACTGGAGAAGCTCAGCGACGCCCGCCGCAACGGCCGCCGGATCCTGGCCGTGATCCGCGGCAGCGCGGTCAACCAGGACGGCGCGAGCAGCCAGCTGACCGCACCGAACGGCCCCGCGCAGCAGCGGGTGATCCGGGCCGCGCTGGCCAACGCCGGACTCGCCCCGCACGAGGTGGACGCGGTCGAGGCGCACGGCACCGGCACCCGGCTCGGCGATCCGATCGAGGCGCAGGCGCTGCTCGCCACGTATGGCGAGGGACGGCCCGCCGACCGTCCGCTGTGGCTGGGCTCGATCAAGTCGAACATCGGCCACACCCAGGCGGCCGCGGGCGTGGCCGGCATCATCAAGATGATCGGGGCGCTGGCCCACGAGACGCTGCCGGCCACCCTGCACGTGGACACGCCGACACCGCACGTGGACTGGGCCGACGGCGCCGTCCGGCTGCTCACCGAGCCGCAGCCGTGGCGGGAGAACGGCCATCCGCGCCGGGCCGGAGTCTCTTCGTTCGGCATCAGCGGCACCAACGCGCACGTGATCCTGGAACAGCCGCCGGCGCCGGAGGAAGAGGACGCGCCGGCCGGTGATCCGGCGGCCGTGCCGCCGGTGCTGCTGTCCGCACGTACGCCCGACGCGCTCACCGCCTCGGCCGCCCGCCTGCACGAGCACCTGACCGGACGTCCCGAGCTGGATCTCCGGCAGGTGGCCGGCACGCTGGCGACCCGTCGCGCGCACCTGCCGCACCGGGCCGCGGCCGGCGGCGCGGACCGGACGCAGATACTGGCGGCGCTGGCGGCGCTCGCCGGTGGCGAGACGGCGGTGGAGGACGGCTGGGCGGTGCGCGGCGTCGCCGGCCGATCGACCAGGCCCGTCTTCGTCTTCCCCGGGCAGGGCTCGCAGTGGCCCGGCATGGCGGACGGGCTGCTCACCGGGAACGAGGCGTTCCGGGCGGCCGCCGAGGAGTGCGACACGGCGCTGCGGGCGTACCTCGACTGGTCGGTGCTGGCCGTGTTCCGCGGCGAACCCGGCGCGCCCTCGCTGAACTCGGTCGACGTGATCCAGCCGGCGCTGTTCACCATGATGGTGTCGCTGGCCGCCGCGTGGCGCGCGGCCGGCGTCGAACCGGCCGCCGTGGTCGGGCATTCCCAAGGCGAGATCGCGGCCGCGTACGTGGCCGGCGGACTCTCGCTCGACGACGCCGCCCGCATCGTCGTGCTGCGCAGCCAGGCCTGGCGGAAGCTGGCCGGCCGGGGCGGCATGGTGTCGGTCGGACTGAGCACCGAGGCCCTGCGGCCGCGGCTGGCGCGGTGGGGCGACCGCCTGTCCGTGGCGGCGGTCAACAGCCCCGGCACGACGGCCGTCACCGGCTATCCCGACGCGCTGGCCGAACTGATCGCCGGGCTGACCGCCGACGGGGTGGACGCCCGCCAGATCCGGGGCATCGACACGGCCGGCCACTCCGCCCAGGTGGACGTCTTCCACGAGCACCTGCTGGAGGTGCTCGCCCCGGTGGCGCCGGCCGCCGCGCGGGTGCCGTTCTTCTCCACGGTCACCGGCGCGCGGCTCGACACCACCGAGATGGACGCCGCGTACTGGTACCGCAACATGCGCGACCCGGTGCTCTTCGAGCCGGCCACCCGGGCGCTGCTGGCCGACGGGCACGATCTGTTCCTCGAGGTGAGCCCGCATCCGCTGCTGAGCGCGGCGTTGCAGGACACCGCCGCGGACGCCGGAGTGCCGGTCAACGCCGGGCACACGCTGCGCCGCGAGCTGGGTGGTCCGGCCCGGCTGCGGGCCGCCCTGGCACAGCTGCACGCGTACGGGGCGGCGGTCGACTGGGCGGCGCGGCGGCCCGCCGCCGGAGTGCCCGCGGACCTGCCGGCCTACCCGTTCCAGCGGCGCACCTTCTGGCTGGCGGACCCGGTGGTCGCCGACGTGACCGCGGCCGGGCTGAGCCATGCCGGCCATCCGCTGCTGACCGCCGTCGTGGAGGATCCGGCCACCGAAGGCGCGGTGTTCACCGGCCGGCTGTCGGTGCCGGCGCACGCCTGGCTCGCCGGGCACCGGGTGCGGGACCTGGCGCTGCTGCCCGGCACGGCGTACCTGGACATGCTCCTGCACGCCGGTGCCGAGGTGGGCTGCGACCGCATCGAGGACCTGACCCTGCAGGCTCCGCTCGTGGTGCCGGAGAACGGCGCGGTGCACCTGCGGATGACCGTCGCCGGCGAGGACGAGCAGGGCCGCCGGACCTGTGCGGTGTATTCCCGGCCGGACGACGCGGCGCCGGCCGGCCCGTGGACGACGCACGCCACCGGCCGGCTCGCCCGGACGCTCCCCGAGCCGCCGCTGGCGGCGGTCTCGGCCTGGCCACCCGCCGGCGCCGTCGCGATCGACGTGGACGACCTCTATTCGCGGTTCGAGCAGATCGGGCTGCGGTACTCCGGGCCGTTCCGCGGGGTGCGGGCGGCGTGGCGCACCGACGACGGCGTGCACGCCGAGGTCGCGCTCCCGGACGGCACCGACACCGCGGGTTTCGGCCTGCACCCGGCGTTGCTGGACGCCGCGCTGCACGTCATCGCCCTGCTGCCGGACTCGGACATCCTGACCGGGCAGATCCGGCTGCCGTTCGCGTGGACCGACGTGGTGCTGCACGCGGAGGGCGCGACCCGGCTGCGGGTGCAGGTGCGCCCAGCCGGTACGGACGCCGTCACGCTCACCGTGTCGGACCACGCCGGCGAGGCGGTCGCCACGATCGGCGCGCTGACGCTGCGGGCGGTGCAGGCGGGCGGCCTCGGCACCGGGCCGAGCCGCACCCACGACTCGCTGTTCCACCTCGAGTGGACCGCCGTCCCGCTGCCCGCCCCGGGCGACATCGGCGCGCTGGCGATCGTCGGCGGGCCGGCCGAGGTCGCCGCCGCCGACGTGGACCGGCCGGTGCGGGCTCATCCCCGGTGGGCCGACCTGGCCGCCGATCCGGACGTGCCGGACACCGTGCTGCTGATCTGTGCGGCCGGCATCTCTACCGGCGAGGATGGGACCGACCCCGCCGAACAGGCCACCGAACTCACCACCGAGGCGCTGGAGGCGCTCCAGGGCTGGCTGGGTGACGAGCGATTCGCCGAGTCCCGGCTGGTGGTCGCGACCCGCGACGCCGTCGCCGTACACGGTGGGCAGTCCGCTCTCGACCTGGCCGGCGCCGCCGTCCGGGGCCTGGTCCGCTCGGCCCAGTCGGAGAACCCGGACCGGATCACGCTGGTCGACCTGGGCCGGGCGCCGATCACGGCGGACCTGGTGGCGATGATTCTCGCCGCCCGCGAACCCGAGCTGGCCCTGGACGACGACGGCCTGTACGTGCCGCGGATGGTCCGCACCGACGCGGCGCCCCCGCTGCCGGTGCCGGACCGGCCCGACTGGCGGATCGACGCCGGCGCCGAGGGCACCCTGGAAACCCTCGCGGTGATGCCGAACTCGGCCGCCGCCCGGCCACTCGCCGGCCACGAGATCCGGGTCGCGGTCCGCGCCGCGGGGATGAACTTCCGGGACGTGCTGGTCGCCCTGGCGATGGTGCCGGGCCAGGAGGTGATCGGCAGCGAGGCGTGCGGCGTGGTCACCGAGGTGGGTGCCGAGGTCGCCGGGGTGACCGTGGGTGACCGGGTGACCGGCCTGTTCAAGGGTTCCCTGGGGCCGATCACGGTGACCGACCACCGGCACGTGGTGCCGGTACCGGACGGCTGGACCGACGTGCAGGCCGCGACGATGCCGGTCGCCTTCCTCACCGCCTACTACGGGCTGCGGAACCTGGCTCGGGTGCAGCCCGGGCAGAAGGTGCTGGTGCACGCCGCGACGGGCGGCGTGGGCCTGGCGGCCCTCCAGCTGGCCCGGCTGTGGGGTGCCGAGGTGTTCGCCACGGCCAGCCCGCCCAAGCAGCACGTGCTGCGGTCACTGGGCCTGGCCGACGACCACATCGCGAACTCCCGCACCCTCGACTTCGAGAAGCAGTTCCTCATCGCGAGCGGCGGCACGGGCGTCGACGTCGTCCTGAACTCGCTGGCCGGCGAGTTCGTCGACGCGTCACTACGGCTGGTGGCACCCGGCGGGCATTTCCTGGAGATGGGCAAGACCGACATCCGGGCGGCCGAGGCGGTACGCAGGGACCACCCGGAGGTCCGCTACCAGGCGTACAACCTGGACCAGGAAGGGCCGGACTGCGTCCGCGGGATGCTGGCGGAGCTGGCCGAGCTGTTCCGCGGCGGTGACCTCGCGCCGCTGCCGACCACGTGCTGGGACATGCGCAGCGCGCCGGACGCGTTCCGGCACCTCAGCCGGGCGCGTCACATCGGGAAGATCGCGCTCACCGTGCCGCGTCCGCTGGATCCGAACGGGACCGTGCTCATCACCGGCGGCACCGGCACCCTCGGCACCCTCATCGCCCACCACCTCGTCACCCACCACAACATCCGCCACCTGCTCCTGCTCTCCCGCCAAGGACCCCAC
>NZ_RBAK01000030.1 GCF_003626595.1 Micromonospora endolithica
CCCGCAACGACGCCGGGTCGATGCCCGCGCCCTCCACGGCCTCCCACGCGACCTCCAGCAGCAACCGCTGCTGCGGATCGGTGGCCAGCGCCTCCCGCGGGCTCATCTGGAAGAACTCCGCGTCGAACGCGGCCGGGTCGCGCAGGAAGGCGCCGGAGCGGACGTACATGTGGCCCGCCCGGTCCGGATCGGGGTCGTACAACGACTCGGGGTCCCAGCCCCGGTCGGTGGGCAGCGGGCCGATCGCATCCCGGCCCGCCGCCACCAATTCCCACAACTCGTCCGGCGACGTCACTCCGCCGGGATATCGGCACGCCATACCGACCACGGCAATCGGTTCCCGCGCCGCCTCGGTGAGACGCTGCTGTTCGGTGCGCAACCGCTGGTTCTCCAGCAGAGACGCGCGGAGGGCGTCGACGATTCGATCTTCATGAGGCCTAGCCATGATCACTCCATGCTCAGGGTCCTCATCTTCCGAAAAGCGCCTTAAGGCGTCCTTGGTCGTCTCTTACGGTCGCGTCACCAGGTGACCGGCAGCTGGTTCACGCCGTACGTCAACATGGCGTCCCGAGTGCCGATCTGGTCCGGTGTGGTCGCCAGCTTCAGGCCCGGGAAGCGGCGAAACAGGGCCGGCATGGCGTAGCGCAGTTCAGCCCGGGCGAGGTGCACGCCCACGCACTTGTGCACCCCGTGCGCGAACGTCAGGTGGCCGTTCTCGGCCCGCTCCGGGTCGAACGTGTCCGGCTCGGGAAAGCGCACCGGGTCGCGGTTGGCGGCGTGCAGCGCAACCGTGATGGTGTCGCCCTTGCTGACCTTCACCCCGCCGAACTCCAGGTCGCTGAGCGCGGCCCGGGTGATGAACTGCGCGATCGTGAGGTACCGCAGCAGCTCGTCGGCCGCCTCGTCGGTCCACGGCCCCTCGGTGGTGAGCCGTTCGCGCAGCTCCGGGCGTTCCAGCAGCAGGTACGCCCCCAGCGCGATCATGTGGGCGGTGGTCTCGTGCCCGGCGCCGAACACCTGCAGCGCGATGACCGCGAGCTCGTCGTCGGTCAGGGTGCCCTCGGCGATCAGCGTGCTGAGCACGTCGTCGGCCGGCTGTGCCCGCTTCGCCGCGACCAGACCGTGCATCAGCTCGGTGGTGCGCATCATCGCGGCGCGGATCTGTTCCGGCGGGGTGCCGGGGGTCAGGATGGGCATCCGCAGCTGCTGGAACTCCACGGACATCTCCGGCGTGCCGCCGAGGATCTGGGAGATCACCTTGATCGGCATCGGCAACGCGAACAGCGCGACCAGGTCGCCCTCGTTGCCGTGCTTCGCCATGTCGTCAAGCACCTCGTTGGTGATGCGGTCGAGCTCCGGCTCGAAGTCGCGCGCCTGGCCGGCGCTGAACGCCTTCGCCAGCGGCTTGCGGTACTTGGTGTGCTGCGGCGGGTCCATCCCGACGAACACGCCGGGCGCGGCCGGGCCTAGCTTGATCGGGAAGGGTACGGGGTAGCGGCGCAGCTCGTGCCGGGCGCTGATCTCCGGGTGCGCGAGCACCTTACGGGCCAGGTCGTGGCTGGACACCAGCCAGCCGATGTGCCCGTCCGGGTACTCCATGCGGACGATCGGCTCCTCCTCGATGAGCTCCGTGATCTCCTGCGGTGGCGAGAACGGGCACTGCCGGGCGGTCGGCAGCTCGGCGAGGACGTGCTCGGACTGTGTCATGGTGGGTCGGTCCTTTCACTTGGGGTCGGAGGTGGAACCGGACAGCGCCCGCTGGACGAGCTCGTCCAGGCCTGCCGCGAGGATGGCCTCGGTGTGGTCGTCCGGTCGGGCGTCGGCACCGTCCGGCGCGGCCGGTTCGGGGCGGTCGTCGGCGAGGCGCAGCAGGGCATCCAGCAGGCCCGCCTCCCGGAGCCGGGCCGGTGGCACGGACGCCAGCAGCCGGCGGATGGTGTCGTCGCCGGTGTCGTCGCCGGCCGGTGGCGCGGCGCTCTCCACCAGGTGCCGGGCGATCGCGGTCGGTGTCGGATGGTCGAAGACGAGCGTGGAGGTCAGCCGCAGGCCGGTGCTCGCGGCGAGCCGGTTGCGCAGCTCGACGGCGGTGAGCGAGTCGAAGCCCAGGTCCATCAGGCTCCGGTCGGCCCCGATCGCGGCCGGGTCGGCATGGCCGAGCACGGCCGCGATGTGCTCCTGCACGGTTTCGAGCGCGAGCTCCCGCTGCCGGGCCGCCGGCAACCCGGCCAGGCGCTCGGCGAACGGCGGCTCGCCACCGCGGCGTACCGGTGCGGCCGGCACCAGGGCGGCCAGCACCGTGGGCAGCTGCCCGGCCGTGGCGAGTGCGCGCAGCGCCGGCAGGTCGAATCGAGCCGGCACCAGCGCGGCCGGACCGGTGGCCGTGTGCGCCGCGTCGAACAGCGCGAGACCCTGGTCGCGGGTCAGCGCCCGGATGCCCGGGCGGCCGCCGCGGGCCGTGTCGGCCATCCCACCGGCTTCCGCCCACACGCCCCACGCGAGCGAGACCGCGGGCCGGCCGGCGGCGCGCCGCTGCTCGGCCAGGGCGTCGAGGTAAGCGTTCGCCGCCGCGTAGTTGGCCTGGCCGGGCGCGCCGACCACCCCGGCGACCGAGGAGAACAGGACGAACGCGGACAGGTCCAGGTGCTCGGTGAGCCGGTGCAGGTGCCACGCCGCGTCCACCTTGGGCCGCAGCACCGCCGTCAGGGCCGCGGGGGTCAGGTGCGGCACGGTCCCGTCCGCGAGCGTGCCCGCCGTGTGCACCACCGCGGTCAGCGGACGGTCCGGCGGGATCCGGTCCAGTGCCGCCCTAAGCGCCGCGGGATCGGCGGTGTCGCAGGCCACCACGGTCACCGACGCGCCGAGTGCGGTCAGGTCGGTGGTCAGGCCGCCGGCGCCCGGTGCGTCCGGTCCGCGACGGCTGAGTAGCAGCAGGTGCCGCACGCCGTGCCGGGTGACGAGGTGCCGGGCCACCAGGCTGCCGAGGCCCCCGGTGCCCCCGGTGATCAGCACGGTGCCGGCGGGGTCCAGGCCGGTGGTGCCGCTCGCCGGCGGCTCGGGCTGCAGGCGGGGGAGGAGCAGACGACCCTCGCGTACGGCAATCTGCGGCTCTCCCGAGGCCAACGCGTCGGCGAGCCCCGTGCCGCCGGTGAAGTCGTCCAGATCGGCGAGCAGCAGCCGGCCCGGGTTCTCCGACTGTGCCGAGCGGACCAGCCCCCAGACCGCCGCCGCCACCGGGTCCGGCGCGGTGTCCGGCCCGGGCGCGGCACCGCTGGTCACCACGGCGAGGCGGGTGCCGCCGAGCACGTCGTCGGCCAGGAACCCCTGCACCAGGGTCAGGGCCCGGCCGGCCGCCTCGTGGGCCGCCCGCGGCTCGCCACCCGTGCCGTCCGGGGGGAACGGCACCACGATCACGTCCGGCTCCGGAAGCCCGGCGGCCACGGCGGCGGACAGGGCGGACAGGTCCGGGTACGCCTCGCCGAGCCACCCCGGCGGCCGCTCATGCACGCCGACCGCGCGGACGGGCGGCCCGGCCGGTGCTCCGCTCGGCGACCAGGCCAGCCGGAACAGCGACGACGGCGGCACCCGGTGCGGGTCGAGCGGTACGTCGCGGACGGTCAGCGCGTCGACCGTGCAGACCGGGCGGCCCTCCTCGTCCGCGATGACCAGGCGCAGCGTGTCGGTGCCCTGCGGATACAGCGACACGGTCAGGCGGTTGCCGGCGGTCCGGTGCGAGGTGATCCCGCGCCAGGAGAACGGGACGCGGGACGTCCCGCCCGCCCCGGCGTCCGCCGCGGTCGCGGCGAACGGGTGCAGCGCGGCGTCCAGGAGGGCGGGGTGGATGGCGTAGCCGGCCGGGTCCAGGCCGTCGGGCAGGACGATCTCGGCGCGTACGGCGTCGGCGTCGCGCCGTACCGCCCGCAGACCCTGGAACGCCGGGCCGTATTCGAGGTGCAGGTCGCCGAGGCGCCGGTAGATGTCGTCCAGGGCGACTGGTGTGCCGGTCGCGGGCTCTTGCCGCGCCGCGGGCCCGGCCGGCCGTTCGGCGGCCAGGATGCCCGTCGCATGCGTGAGCCAGCCGGCGTCGGTGTCGTCGCTGGGCCTCGAATGGATGCCGATCGTGCGGTCACCGGCGGCGCCCGGCGGCGCCACGACCACCCGCAGGTCGACCGCGTCCTCTCCGGACAACGCGAGGGGCGCCTGCAGGGTCAGCTCCGCGACCTGGCCGTCGCCGGCGGCGTGCAGGGCGAGGTCGACGAACGCGCTACCGGGCAGCAGGACCTGGCCGTCGACCCGGTGGTCGCCGAGCCACGGGTGCTCGGCGACGGTCAGGCGAGTGCTGTGGATGCGGGTGGCGTCCGGCAGTTCGGTGGTGGCGGTCAGCAGCGGGTGGGTGCTGGCGGCGAGCCCTGTGTGGCTGAGGTTGGTGGTCTCGGCCGGCGCCAGCCAGTACCGCGAGTGCTGGAAGGGGTAGGTGGGCGGGGGCGGTTGGTGTGGTGTGGGGGTGTCGGGTGGTTCGTGGAGGTGGAGTTGGGCGCGGGCGTGGTGGGGGTTGGGGGTGGTGATGGTGTGGGGTTGGTCGAGGGTGTGGTGCAGGTGTGGGGTGAGGGTGCTGTGGGGGGCGATTTCGAGGTAGGTGGTGGTGCCTAGTGCGTCGAGGGTGGTGATGGTGCGGTGGAAGTCGACTGGTTCGACCAGGTGGTCGGCCCAGTATTCGGGGCTGATGGCGGTGGGTGTGATGACCGGGATGTGAGCTGGCTGGTGGTTGAGGGCTTCGGCGGCTTCCAACAAGGACTGTTTCAGGGGTGCCATGGCGGGGTGGTGGAAGGCGTGGGCGGTGCGTAGCAGTGTGGTTTTGATGCCGGTCTGCTGGAGTTCGGTGGTGATGGTGGTGATGTCGGAGGCTGGTCCGGCGATGACGGTGATGGTGGGGCTGTTGCGGGCGGCG
>NZ_RBAK01000031.1 GCF_003626595.1 Micromonospora endolithica
GTTGGGCGGGTCCGTTCGGGGCGGTCAGGCCGTTGGAGGCGCCGTCCTGGTTGACCGCGCTGCCGCGGATCACGGCGAGGATGGGGTGTCCGGCGGCCTGCGCCACCGAGAGCCGTTCGAGCAGCAGCAGACCGGCGCCCTCGGCCATCGCGGTCCCGTCGGCGGCTTCGGCGAACGCCTTGATCCGCCCGTCCTCGGCGAGCCCGCGCTGGCGGGAGAACTCGACGAAGACGCCCGGTGTGGCCATGACCGTTACGCCGCCGGCCAGGGCCAGGTCGCACTCGCCGTTGCGGATCGCCTGCGCGGCCAGGTGCACCGCCACCAGCGACGACGAGCAGGCCGTGTCGACCGTGATCGCCGGGCCCTCGAAGCCGAACGTGTACGCCACCCGGCCGGTCAGCACACTCGCCGACACGCCCGTGCCGAGGTAGCCCTCGACGCTTTCCGGCGGCGCTCCGCCACGTACGAGATAGTCCTGGCCGTTGGTGCCGACGAAGACGCCGGTGCGACCGCCGCGCAGCGAACGCGGATCGAGCTGCGCCCGCTCCAGCGTCTCCCAGGACAGCTCGAGCAGCAGCCGCTGCTGCGGGTCCATCGCGATGGCCTCGCGCGGGCTGATCCCGAAGAACTCCGCGTCGAAGCCGGACACGTCATCGAGGAAACCGCCGTGCCGGGTGTACGTGCGGCCGGCCGCATCCGGGTCGGGGTCGTAGAGCGACCCGAGATCCCAGCCCCGGTCGTCCGGGAACGCGCGGATCGCGTCCCGGCCCTCGGCGAGAAGCTGCCACAGCTGTTCCGGGGTGGCCACCCCGCCCGGGAAGCGGCACGCGACGGCGGTGATGACGATCGGGTCGTGGTCGCGTTCGGTGAGGTCGCGCAAGTGCTGTTTGGTCTGGAGCAGCTCGGCGGTCGCCCGCTTGAGGTACTCCCGCAACTTGTCCTCGGTCATGCGCTCACCTTCTGGTCCGGCGGAAGCGGCGGCTGGTTCTGCGGCACGGCGCTCAGGGGGCATCAAGTTCCTTGTCGAGCACCTCGAAGAGGAGCTCGTCGCTGGCCGTGGCGAGATCGTCGGCCGGGGTGCCGTTCCCGGCCGGCGGCCCTTCGACCCGGCGCAGCAGCGTCCGCAGGCGCGCCTCGACGGCGGCCCGATCACCGTTCAAGGCGGCCGCGTCCTGCAGGGCCAGCTCCAGCCGCTCCAGCTCGGCCAGCACCGACGGCTGATCGGGTGGCGGCGCAAGCCGGGTGAGGAGCGCGTCGCTCAGCTCCTCGACGGTCGGGTGGTCGAACACGACGGTCGGCGGCAGGCGCAGCCCGGTCGCCGAGGACAGCCGGTTGCGCAGTTCGACCACGGTGACGGACTCGAAACCCAGATCCTTGAACGCCCGCTCCGGGTCGACGTCGTCGGCCGACGTGTGCCCGAGCACTGCGGCCACGTGTGAGCGAACCAGCCCGAACACCGCCGTACGGCGATCCGCCTCGGCCAGCTCGGCGAACCGGCCGGTCCACGACGTGGCGGCGGCCGCCCGGGTGGCCGGCGCGCGCACCAGACCCCGCAGCAGCGTGGGCAGCGAACCGGCGGCAGCGTGCTCCTGCAGCCGCCGCCGGTCGAGCTCGGTCGGCGCGACAGCGGGCAGGCCCTGGCGCACGGTGAGGTCGAGCATCTCCAGGGCCCGGCCGGAACGCAGCGGCGATACCCCGGACTCGGTCATCCGCACCCGGTCGCTCTGGCTGAGCTGCTCGCTGAGGCCGGCCTCGTCCTCCCACAGGCCCCAGGCCAGCGCGGTCGCGGGCAACCCGGTGGTGTGCCGGTGCAGCGCCACCGCGTCGAGGAAGGCGTTACCGGCGGCGTAGTTGGCCTGGCCCGGGTTGCCCAGCACCCCGGAGAGCGAGGAGAACAGCACGAAGGAGCGCAGCTCGAGCGGCGCGGTCAGTTCGTGCAGATGCCAGGCGGCGTCCACCTTGGTCCGCAGCACCGTGTCCAGCCGCTGCGGGTCGAGCGACGTGATCAGGCCGCCGTCGGTGGTGGCCGCGGCGTGGAAGACGGCGGTGAGCGGATGGTCGCCGGGAATCTCGGCGAGCATCGCGGCCACCGCGTTCCGGTTGGTGACGTCACAGGCGGAGATCGTCACCGTCGCGCCCAGTTCCTGGAGGCCGGCCGCCAGCCCGGTGGCGCCGGGCGTGCCGGGGCCGCGCCGGCTGACCAGCCGGAGATGCCGGGCGCCGTGCTCGGTGACCAGATGCGCGGCGAGGCGCCGGCCCAGCCCGCCCGTGGCGCCGGTAATCAAAACCGTGCCGTCCGGGTCGAGCATCCCGCCGAGCTCGGCCGGCCGGGTGAGGCGCGACCGGTCGACGGGGGCGAGCCGGGGCACCAGCAGCCGCCCGCCGCGGACGGCGAGTTGCGGCTCGCCGGCGGCGAGCGCGGCGGCGACCGTGCGGGCCGACAGCGGATTCTCGTCGAGGTCGAGCAGGACGAGCCGGTCCGGGTATTCGACCTGGGCGGTGCGAATCAGGCCCCAGACCGGCGCCGCGGCCACGTCGGCCGGGGTGTCGTCGCGGTCCGGGCGCACCGCGCCACGGGTCACCACGACGAGCCGGTCGCCGGTCGGCCGGTCCTCGGCCAGCCAGCCCTGCACGGCGGTCATCACCCGGCCGGTCAGCGCCCGGGCGGCGGCAGGGACTGCGGTGTCGTCGTCCGCGCCGGCGCCGGCGCTGACGAAGCCGACGGCGTCACCGTCGGCCCAGCCCGCGCTGCGCAGGGCGGCGGCCAGGCCCAGCGGGTCCGGGCCGATGATCCGGGCGGTCGCCGGGGTGGCGTCCCGGGCGGCCGGGATCTCTGGCCAGGCGACGTGGAACAGGGGCACCGGCGCGGCCGCCTGCCGCCACTCACGCGGTGTCCGGCGCAGCGTCACGGCGTCGGCGGTCAGCCGGTCGCCCTCCGCCCGGGTGAGGGTCAGCGCGACCGTGCCGGCGGGGTGCGCACGGGCGTGCACCTGCACGACACCGGCAGCATCGATGCGGCCGCGGACGCCGCGCCACTCGACGGGCACGAGATCGGCGGGGTCGGCGGGGTCGGCGGTCAGGGCGGCCAGCCGGAGGGCGGCGTCCAGCAGCTCCGGGTCGAGCAGGACGCCGCCGGTCGAGCCGGCCGGAACGATCTCGCCGTACACGTCGGTGTCGTGACGCCAGGCGGCCCGGATCGTGGGGTCGCCCAGGGCGGACACGTCCACCGGGCCGGCGCTGGCCGGTCGAGCGGCAGTGGCATCGGCGGTGGTTGCGGTGCCGAAGGCGGCGAGCCGGCCGGCGGCGTGCGCGGTCCATTCCGCGTCCCGGTCCGGCTGGGAGCGGATGGTGAACTCGCGCGTGCCGTCGCCGTCCGGTGCGCCCGCCCACACCTGGAGCTGCGCCGGGCCGGCCGGGAGCGGCGCGGTGATCGTCAGCGTGGCCACTTCGGCCGCGCCCACTGTCTGTGCCGCGAAGACGGCGAGATCCACCAGCGCGCTTTCCGGGTGGGCGGTGCCGTCCAGCTGTCCGGTGAGGACGTGAGCGTCGTGCGGGAGGACGGCGTGCCGGGTGAGTACGGGATGGGTGGTGTCCGGCGCGCCGGAGGCGGCGGCCGGCGGCGCGGCGAGCCAGTAGGGCTGGTGGTGGAACGGGTATGCGGGTAGCGGTTCGATCTCGGCGGTGCTCGGCCGCCAGGTGGTGGGCAGGCCGTGGGTGTGGGCGTGCGCGAGTGCCTGGCTGAGGTCGTGGTCG
>NZ_RBAK01000032.1 GCF_003626595.1 Micromonospora endolithica
GGTGTGGGGCGTGAGGGTTGTGGGTTGGTCGTTTGTTGAGAATTGCACAGTGGACGCGAGCATCTTTGTGGTCAAGTTGTCAAGGGCGAACGGTGGATGCCTTGGCACCAGGAGCCGATGAAGGACGTGGGAGGCCGCGATAGGCCTGGGGGAGCTGTCAACCAAGCTGTGATCCCAGGGTGTCCGAATGGGGGAACCCGGCACCAGTCATGTGGTGTCACCTGCACCTGAACACATAGGGTGTATGGAGGGAACGCGGGGAAGTGAAACATCTCAGTACCCGTAGGAAGAGAAAACAAATAGTGATTCCGTGAGTAGTGGCGAGCGAAAGCGGATTGAG
This sequence comes from Micromonospora endolithica, assembly GCF_003626595.1. Classification (GTDB taxonomy): domain Bacteria; phylum Actinomycetota; class Actinomycetes; order Mycobacteriales; family Micromonosporaceae; genus Micromonospora; species Micromonospora endolithica. The sequence goes on from NZ_RBAK01000032.1 coordinate 341, forward strand.
GCTAAACCGGTTGCGTGTGATACCTGTCAGGGGTTGCGTAGTCGGGGTTGTGGGACCCTGCTGAGTGTGCTGACACGCATTCGAGGAGTTACAAAGCCAGTGATTAGTCGAACAGTCTGGAATGGCTGACCGTAGACGGTGATAGTCCGGTAGGTGAAAGTTGCTGGTCTTCTGTGGGTGTTCCCGAGTAGCGGCGGACTCCTGAAATCTGCCGTGAATCTGCCAGGACCACCTGGTAAGCCTAAATACTTCCTGGTGACCGATAGCGGACGAGTACCGTGAGGGAATGGTGAAAAGTACCCCGGGAGGGGAGTGAAATAGTACCTGAAACCGTTCGCCTACAATCCGTCGGAGCCTTGCGGGGTGACGGCGTGCCTTTTGAAGAATGAGCCTGCGAGTTAGTGGCATGTGGCGAGGTTAACCCGTGTGGGGGAGCCGTAGCGAAAGCGAGTCTGAATAGGGCGATTCAGTCGCGTGTCCTAGACCCGAAGCGGAGTGATCTAGCCATGGGCAGGCTGAAGCGCGGGTAAGACCGCGTGGAGGGCCGAACCCACCAACGTTGAAAAGTTGGGGGATGACCTGTGGTTAGGGGTGAAAGGCCAATCAAACTCCGTGATAGCTGGTTCTCCCCGAAATGCATTTAGGTGCAGCGTCGCGTGTTTCTTGCCGGAGGTAGAGCACTGGATGGTCTAGGGGGCCCACAAGCTTACCGAAATCAGCCAAACTCCGAATGCCGGTAAGTGAGAGCGCGGCAGTGAGACTGCGGGGGATAAGCTTCGTAGTCGAGAGGGAAACAGCCCAGATCACCAGCTAAGGCCCCTAAGCGTGTGCTAAGTGGAAAAGGATGTGGGGTCGCATAGACAACCAGGAGGTTGGCTTAGAAGCAGCCACCCTTTAAAGAGTGCGTAATAGCTCACTGGTCAAGTGGTTCCGCGCCGACAATGTAGCGGGGCTCAAGCACACCGCCGAAGCTGTGGCATTCACATTTTAACCACGCAACGCCTTGATGTGTTGTGCAGGTGTGTGGATGGGTAGGGGAGCGTCGTGCCGGGGGTGAAGCAGCGGGGTGACCCAGTTGTGGACGCGGCACGAGTGAGAATGCAGGCATGAGTAGCGAAAGAAGGGTGAGAAACCCTTCCGCCGGATGACCAAGGGTTCCAGGGCCAGGCTAATCCGCCCTGGGTGAGTCGGGACCTAAGGCGAGGCCGAGAGGCGTAGTCGATGGACAACGGGTTGATATTCCCGTACCCGCGAAAGAGCGTCCCTGATGAACCTCGTTGTGCTAACCACCCGAACCGCCGGCGACCTTCGGGTCAATGGTGGGGAGCGTGGGAACCTGGCGGGTAGTAGTCAAGCGATGGGGTGACGCAGGAAGGTAGCTGAGCCCGGCCGGTGGTTGTGCCGGGGTAAGCGTGTAGGCCGTACCGTAGGCAAATCCGCGGTGCATGAAGGCTGAGACGTGATGCCGAGCCGATTCAGGTGAAGTCAGTGATCCTATGCTGCCGAGAAAAGCCTCTAGCGAGTTCTTAGCGGCCCGTACCCCAAACCGACACAGGTGGTCAGGTAGAGAATACCGAGGCGATCGGGCGAACTGTGGTTAAGGAACTCGGCAAATTGCCCCCGTAACTTAGGGAGAAGGGGGGCCGGAGACGTGAAGCCCCGCGCGGGTGGAGCGTTGTATGGCCGCAGAGAGCAGGGGGAAGCGACTGTTTACTAAAAACACAGGTCCATGCGAAGAAGTAATTCGATGTATATGGACTGACGCCTGCCCGGTGCTGGAACGTTAAGGGGACCTGTTAGCTCTTCGGGGCGAAGCGGAGAACTTAAGCGCCAGTAAACGGCGGTGGTAACTATAACCATCCTAAGGTAGCGAAATTCCTTGTCGGGTAAGTTCCGACCTGCACGAATGGCGTAACGACTTCCCCACTGTCTCAACCACAGGCCCGGCGAAATTGCATTACGAGTAAAGATGCTCGTTACGCGCGGCAGGACGGAAAGACCCCGGGACCTTTACTATAGCTTGACATTGGTATCTGAATTAGCTTGTGTAGGATAGGTGGGAGCCGGTGAAGTCCATACGCCAGTATGGGTGGAGGCAATCTTGAAATACCACTCTGGTTGATTTGGGTATCTAACTTCGGACCGTTATCCGGTTCAGGGACAGTGTCTGGTGGGTAGTTTAACTGGGGCGGTTGCCTCCTAAAGGGTAACGGAGGCGCCCAAAGGTTCCCTCAGCCTGGTTGGCAATCAGGTGTTGAGTGCAAGTGCACAAGGGAGCTTGACTGTGAGACTGACAGGTCGAGCAGGGACGAAAGTCGGGACTAGTGATCCGGCACTGGCATGTGGAAGCGGTGTCGCTCAACGGATAAAAGGTACCCCGGGGATAACAGGCTGATCTTCCCCAAGAGTCCATATCGACGGGATGGTTTGGCACCTCGATGTCGGCTCGTCGCATCCTGGGGCTGTAGCAGGTCCCAAGGGTTGGGCTGTTCGCCCATTAAAGCGGTACGCGAGCTGGGTTTAGAACGTCGTGAGACAGTTCGGTCCCTATCCGCCGTGCGCGTAGGATACTTGAGAAGGGCTGTCCCTAGTACGAGAGGACCGGGACGGACGAACCTCTGGTGTGCCAGTTGTCCCGCCAGGGGCACGGCTGGTTAGCTACGTTCGGAAGGGATAACCGCTGAAAGCATCTAAGCGGGAAGCTCGCTTCAAGATGAGGTATCCCACCACCCTTTGGGTGGGTAAGGCCCCCAGCTAGACGACTGGGTTGATAGGCCGGAAATGTAAGCCCGGTAACGGGTTCAGTTGACCGGTACTAATAGGCCGAGGACTTGACTACCAAGCTGCTACGCGTCCACTGTGCAACTCTGAACAAGCGACAACCCTGTGACGATCCCGGGTGTGGTTGACATGTTCATAGAGTTACGGCGGTCATGGCGGAGGGGAAACGCCCGGTCACATTCCGAACCCGGAAGCTAAGCCCTCCAGCGCCGATGGTACTGCACCCGGGAGGGTGTGGGAGAGTAGGACACCGCCGGACAA
>NZ_RBAK01000033.1 GCF_003626595.1 Micromonospora endolithica
ACCTACACCACACCCTCGACCAGCCACACACCATCACCACTCCCAACCCCCACCACGCCCGCACCCAACTCCACCTCCACGAAGACCCCGGCACACCGGCGCTGCAGCCGCCCCCGCCCACCTACCCGTTCCAGCACAGCTCCTACTGGATCAGGGAAGCGATCCGGCCCGGCGACCCGGCAGGGCTGGGCCTGGTACCCGAGGATCACCCGCTGCTCGGCGCCGGCACCGCCCTGGCCGACGGCGGGCACCTCCTCACCGGCCGGCTCACCCTTGACACGGTTCCCTGGCTGGCCGACCACCGGATCACCGGCACCGTTCTGGTGCCCGGGAGTGCCCTGGTCGATCTGGCCCTGCACGCCGCCGGCCGGGTCGGCTGCGCCACCATCGGCGAGCTCACCCTGCGGCAGCCGCTGATCGTCCCGGAGGACGGCCCGGTCGACCTCCGCGTCACCGTGGGAGCACCCGGCGACGACGGCACCCGGACGATCCGGATCGACGCCAACCGGCCCGGCGAGGACGACTGGACCGGTCACGCCGAGGGCTCTCTCGCACCGGCCGCCGAGCCACCGTCCACGACGGACTGGCAGCCCCGGGGCGAGCGTGTCGACGTCACCGACTTCTACGCCGGGCTGGCGGAGCGCGGCTACGACTACGGGCCGGCGTTCCACACCCTGCGCGCGGTGTGGCGGGACGGTGACACGACCTACGCGGAGGTCACCGGCGCGGACGACGCTTCACCGTACGGCCTGCACCCGGCTCTGCTCGACGGCGCCCTGCACGCCCTGGCCGCCGCGTCGGACGTGGCGGACGACGTACGCCTGCCGTTCTCCTGGACCGGTGTGACGCTGCACGCGGCCGGCGCCCGCCACCTGCGCGTGCGGCTCACCACGACCGGTGACAGCGTCGCCCTAGCCGTCGCCGACGAGACCGGCGCGCCGATCGCGACCGTGGGCGCGGTGACCGTCCGCCCGATGACCCTCCCCCGCACCGCCGACACTCCCTTCCAGCTCGTCTGGGAGCCGGCCCCGGTCGAGACAGCGGACGGCCCGGCCACGGTGGTCGTGCCGTTCCTGCCCGGCGACGGGGATGTCGTCTCCCGGGCGCACCGGGCGACCGCCGAAGCGCTCGCCGCACTGCGGGGCCGGCTGGCCGATCCGTCGTCGCGGCTGGTGTTCGTCACCCGCGGCGCGGTCGCCGTCACGCCCGGCGAGCCGGTGCGCGACCTGGGGAACGCCCCGGTCTGGGGTCTCGTGCGGGTCGCCCAGTCCGAGCACCCCGGCCGGTTCGTCCTGCTGGACCTCGACCCGGACACCGACATCCCGGCGGAGGACTGGGCGCGGCTGGCGGCCGGCGACGAGCCGCAGGTGGCGCTGCGCGGCGGCACCCGGTACGTGCCCCGGCTCCGGCGCGCGGCCGCGCCCGGCGACGCCCCCGTCACCTGGGACGCGGGCACCGTTCTCATCACCGGCGGCACCGGCGGTCTCGGCGGGTCGGTGGCCGAACATCTCGTGGCCACGTACGGCGTACGCCACCTCGTGCTCGCCAGCCGCAGCGGCCCGGCGGCACCGAATGCGGCCGCCCTGCGCGACCGGCTGACCGGGCTGGGCGCCGAGGTGACCGTGGTGGCCTGCGACGTCAGCGACCGCCGCCAGGTGGACGAGCTGATCGCGGACGTCCCCGCCGAGGCCCCGCTCACCGCGGTCGTGCATACGGCGGGTGTGCTCGACGACGCCACGATCGGCTCGCTCACCCCTGAACGCCTCACGCCGGTGCTGCGCGCCAAGGTGGACGCCGCGCACCACCTGCACGAGGCCACCCGGCATCTGCCGCTCGCCGGTTTCGTGCTGTTCTCCTCGGCCGCCGGCGTGCTCGGAAACGCCGGGCAGGGCGGCTATGCGGCGGCCAACGCGTTCCTCGACGCGCTCGCTCACGTCCGACACGCCGACGGCCTGCCGGCCCTCTCGCTGGCCTGGGGCCTGTGGGGCAACGGCGCCGGCATGGGCCGCGGGGTGAGCCGCACCGGGGTCGTCGCGATGTCCAGTGAAGACGCCCTGTCGCAGCTGGACGCGGCGTTGCGGATGCCCGATCCGGTGCTCGTCCCGGCGCGGCTCGATTTGGCGGCACTGCGCCGACAGGCCGTCGAGGGCACGCTGCCGGCGGTGTTGCGGGGCCTGGTGCGCGCACCCGCGGGCCGTCCCGCCGGTTCGGTGGACCTGCGGCGTACGTTGACCGCGCTCCCCGCCGCCGAACAGGCCGGACACCTGCTGCGCCTGGTGCGGGACCGCGCCGCCGCGGTGCTCGGCCACGCCACCGGTGAGGCGGTCGGCGCGGCCAGCCCGTTCCAGCAGCTCGGCATGGACTCGCTGACCGCGATCGAGCTACGCAACCAGCTGCACGCGGCGACCGGGCTGACGTTGCCGACCACACTCGTCTTCGACTATCCGACGGCCGAGGCGGTGGCCGGCTACCTGCGCACTCAGATCTTCGGCGAGCAGAACCCCATCCCGCAAACCCCGGTCTCCCGTACGGCGGACGCCGACGACCCCGTGGTCATCGTCTCGATGGCGTGCCGTTATCCGGGCGGCGTCACGTCGCCGGAGGAGCTCTGGCAGCTGGTCGCCGGCGGCGCGGACGGCATCGGCGACTTCCCGGCGAACCGCGGCTGGGACGTCGACGACCTCTACGACCCGGACCCGGACGCGACCGGCAAGTCGTACACCCGCCGGGGCGGTTTCCTCTACGACGCGGACCGCTTCGACGCCGAGTTCTTCGGGATCAGCCCGCGCGAGGCGCTCGCCATGGACCCGCAGCAGCGGTTGCTGCTGGAGGTGGCGTGGGAGGCGATCGAACGCGCGGGCATCGACGCGGGCACCCTGCGGAGCAGCTCCACCGGGGTCTTCGCCGGCCTGATGTACGGCGACTACGGCGGGCGGTTGATCTCCCGTACGCCGGCGGGTTTCGAGGGTCACATCGGCATCGGCAACTCGTACAGCGTGGCGTCGGGGCGGGTGGCGTACACGTTCGGCTTCGAGGGCCCGGCGATCACGGTCGACACGGCCTGCTCGTCGTCACTGGTCGCGGTGCACCTGGCCGCGCAGGCGATCCGCAACGGCGAG
>NZ_RBAK01000034.1 GCF_003626595.1 Micromonospora endolithica
AGCCGCGGTTGGTGGGGAAGTCGCCGATGGCGTCGTGCTGGGCGGCGATGAGGTCCCAGAGGTCTTCGGGGGACCTTACGCCGCCGGGGAAGCGGCATGCCGCTGCGACGATCGCGATCGGTTCGCTCTGCGCCTCCTCGGCGTCGCGCAGCCGGCGCTGGGTCTGCCGCAGATCACCCGTCACCTTTTTCAGGTAGGCGAGCAGTTTTTCCTCGTTGTCAGCCATTGCCGTCCCCGAATTCGCGGTCGATCAGGTCGAAGATCTCTTCCGCGGACGCCGAGTCGAGCGGCTTGTCCGCCGGCTCGCCTCGCATCCGGCGGGCCAGCAGGTCGAGCCGGTCGGCGAGCCGCCGCGCCGACCGGGGGTCCGCCGCCAGGTCGGCGGCCGACCGTTCGAGGGCGGCGAGCGCACTCTCCGGGTCGAGGGGGGCGGTCGCCGGGGCCAGCTCGGCACTCAGGAACGCGGCCACCGCGGCCGGGGTCGGGTGGTCGTAAGCGAGGCTCACCGGCAGGTGCCGCCCGGCCAGCACGGCGAGCCGGTTGCGCAGCTCGACCGAGGTCATCGAGTCGAACCCCAGATCGGTGAAGGCGCGGTCGGCCGGGACGTTCGCCACGTCTTGGCGCAGCACCGCCGCCACCTCGGGACGGACCAGCGCGACCAGCGCGTCCAGCCGTTCCCGCTCCGGCAGGTGCGCCAGCCTCGCGGCGGGTGCGTCCTCGGCGGCCGGCGCCGCGCTCGCCTCGCGGGCCTCCGGCAGACCGGCGAGCAGCGGGCTCGGCCGGCTCGAGGTGAGGGCGGGCGCCAGCCGCCGCCAGTCGATGTCCGCGACGACCGCGCCGGCCCCGTCCTCGGCCAGTGCGTGCTGAAGGGCTTGGAGCGCCCGGTGCGGTGCCATCGCGCGCACGCCGCGCCGCTTCATGAAGTCGGCGATGCCCTCGATCTCGTACATTCCGCCACCGGACCAGGCACCCCACGCGATCGACGTCGCCGTGCGGCCCCGCTCGCGCCGCGCGGCCGCGAACGCGTCCAGGAACGCGTTGCCCGCCCCGTACGCCGCGTTGCGGCCTGTGCCCCAGACCGCCGACACGGAGGAGAACAGCACGAAGGCGTCCAGCGGGGTGTCGCCGAGGGCCTCGTCCAGGTTCGTCGCGCCGGCCACCTTGGGGGCGATCACCCCGGCGAACCGGGCCAGGCCGATCTCGGTCACCGGCTCCAGCGGCTGCGCGGCGCCGGCGGCGTGCACGACGGTGCCGAGTGGGACATCCACCGGCACGGCCGCGAGCAGCCGGTCCACGTCCGCGCGGGACGTCACGTCGCAGGTCTGCACGGTCACTTTCACGCCGGACGCGGTCAGCTCCTCGACCAGCTCGGCGGCGCCCGGCGCGTCCACACCACGCCGCCCGGCGAGGAGCAGGTGCTCGGCGCCGTGGGCCGCATACCAGCGGGCGACCTGCGCGCCGATGCCCCCGGTGCCACCGGTGATCAGCACGGTTCCGCCGGCCACCGGGCGCGGTTCGCGCGACGACGGCGCCCGCACCAGCCGGCGGCCCAGGCACACCCCGGCGCGTACGGCGACCTGGTCCTCGCCGCCAGACAGCAGGTCCACCACCCGGGCCGCGTCGTCGACGGTCAGCGCGGCCGGCAGGTCGAGCAGGCCGCCCCAGCGATCCGGGAGTTCCAGGCCGACGGCCAGCCCGATGCCCCACGCCTGCGCCTGGCCCGGCCGCATCACCGGGTCATCGGTGCCGGTCCGCACCGCGCCGCGGGTCGCCACCCAGAGCCGCCCACCGGCCGGCGCGGTCGCGATCGCCTGCGCCAAGGCGAGGGTGGCGGCGACCCCGCGCGGGACGGCCGGGTGGTCCGGATGCGGCGTCTCGTCGAGGGCGAGCAGCGACAGTACGCCGCCGATCCGCGCGCCGCCGCCGGTCACCGCCGCAATCCGAGCCGTGAACCAGTCGGTGTCCACCGTCGCCGTGTCCACCTCGACCACCTCCACGCCGACGTGCGCGGCGAGCGCGTCCCGCAGCCGGCCGCCGTCGGCCCCGGCCGACGTGAGCAGCAGCCAGGTGTCCGCGAGCGCGACCCCCGGGCGCACGTCGAGCCGGTCCCAGGCGACCCGGTACAGCAGGTCGTCGGACTCGGCCGGCCGGGTGCGCCGCGCCGGCGCCAGCCAGTAGGAGCTGTGTTGGAAGGGGTAGGTGGGCGGGGGCGTTTGGTGGGGGGCGGGTGTGTCGGGTGGTTCGTGGAGGTGGAGTTGGGTGCGGGCGTGGTGGGGGTTGGGGCTGGTGATGGTGTGTGGCTGGTCGAGGGGGTGGTGTAGGTGTGGGGTGAGGGTGCTGTGGGGGGCGATTTCGAGGTAGGTGGTGGTGCCGAGGGTGTG
>NZ_RBAK01000035.1 GCF_003626595.1 Micromonospora endolithica
TGGTGGTGCCCGCTGGCGGCGAGTTCGGTGATGGTTTGGTGGAACTGGACGGGTCGGCGCAGGTTGGTGAACCAGTACTGGTTGGTCAGGGTGCTGGTGTCGATGAGTTCGCCGGTCACGGTGGAGTGGAACGGGATGTGGCTGGTTCGCGGGGTGATGCCGGCGAGGGCTTCCAGGATCTGGGTTTGGAGGCGGTCGATGTGTGGGGTGTGGCTGGCGTAGTCGACGTCGATGCGCCGGGCGTTGACGCCTCGGCCCTGGTAGTGCGTGACCAGGTTGGTGATGCTGGTCTGGTTGCCGGCCACGATGGTGGTGGTGGGGCTGTTGGTGGCCGCGATGTGCACGTCGGGGAAGTCGTCGAGCAGGGCTTGGATGTGCTGTGGCGGCTGGTTGATCGCGGCCATGGTTCCGGTGCCGGCGAGTTCGAGCAGGGCTTGGGAGCGTAGTGCGGTGATGGTGGCGGCGTCGTCGAGGGTGAGGGCTCCGGCGATGTGCGCGGCGGTGATCTCGCCTTGGCTGTGGCCGATGACGGCGTCGGGGGTGATGCCGTGGTGGGTCCAGACCCGGGTCAGGGCGGTCATCATGGCGAAGAGGCTGGGCTGGACGACGTCGACGCGGCTGGGTGGTGGGGTGCCGGGTTTGCCGGTGAGGGTGTCGATGAGGTTCCAGGTGGTGTGCGGGGCGAGGGCGTCGGCGCAGTCTTCGAGGTGTTTGCGGAACAGCGGGTTGGTGGCGAGGAGTTCGGTGGCCATGCCGGTCCATTGGGTGCCTTGGCCGGGGTAGACGAACACGGTTTTGCCGCCGTGTGTGGTGCCGGTGATCAGCTCGGGGTGTGGTTCGCCGCGGGTGAGGGCTTGCAGGGCTTTCCGGGTGTCGCCGGTGATGGCTGCCCGGTGCCGGTGGTGGTGGCGTCGGTAGAGGGTGCCGGCGGGCTTGGCGTCGGGGTGGGTGGTGAGGTGCTGGTGCAGGCGGCCGGCGTAGGCGCGCAGTGCGGCTTCGCTGGTCGCGGAGAGCAGGATGGGCGGCTCGTCGGTCGGTGACTGCGGCTCCGGGTGCTCGGCCGGGACCGGTGCCGGTGGTTGTTCGAGGATGAGGTGGGCGTTGGTGCCGCTGATCCCGAACGAGGAGATGCCGGCCCGGCGTACGTGTTCGTCGGCAGGCCACGGCCGGGCCGCGGTGAGCAGCCGTACGTTGCCGGCGTCCCAGTCCACGTGTGGGGTCGGCGTGTCCACGTGCAATGTGGCGGGCAGGGTCTCGTGGGTGAGGGCCTGGACCATTTTGATGATCCCGGCGGCGCCGGCGGCGGCCTGGGTGTGCCCGATGTTCGATTTCACCGACCCGAGCCACAGCGGCTTCTCCGCCGGCCGCCGGCCGTAGGTGGCGAGCAGCGCCTGGGCCTCGATCGGGTCGCCGAGCGTCGTGCCGGTGCCGTGCGCCTCCACGACGTCGACCTGCTCGGCGGTGAGCTGCGCGTTGGCCAGGGCGGCGCGGATGACGCGTTGTTGGGCGGGTCCGTTCGGGGCGGTCAGCCCGTTCGACGCGCCGTCCTGATTGACCGCGCTGCCGCGTAGGACCGCCAGGATCGCGTGTCCCGCCGCCCGCGCCGTGGACAGGCGCTCCAGCAGGACGAGTCCGACGCCCTCGGAGAATCCGGTGCCGTCCGCCGCGGCGGCGAACGCTTTGCACCGGCCGTCCGGCGCCAGCCCGCGCTGGCGGGAGAACTCGATCAGCGTGGCCGGGGTGGCCATCACCGACACCCCACCGGCCAGCGCGAGGTCGCATTCGCCGCTGCGCAGCGACTGCGCCGCCAGGTGCACCGCGACCAGCGACGACGAGCAGGCCGTGTCGACCGTGATGGCCGGGCCCTCGAAACCGAACGAGTACGCCACCCGCCCGGACGCCACGCTGGCGTGGGAGCCGTTGCGCAGGAAGCCCTCGAGCTCCGCCGGCACCTGGCTCACCCGGCCGCCGTAGTCGCTGTACATGACGCCGGCGAACACCCCGGTGGAGCTGCCCCGCAACGACGCCGGGTCGATGCCCGCGCCCTCCACGGCCTCCCACGCGACCTCCAGCAGCAACCGCTGCTGCGGATCGGTGGCCAGCGCCTCCCGCGGGCTCATCTGGAAGAACTCCGCGTCGAA
>NZ_RBAK01000036.1 GCF_003626595.1 Micromonospora endolithica
GGGTGGCGGAAGAGGGGGCTCGGGGCGTCACCCGCCTGCGGCAGCAGGGGGCCGGTCAGCGACACAGCCCTCCACGACCATCGGCGTCAACGGGGTCCTCACCGTCACGTCGGAGCTTGGCCGCCGCACGGCGCCGTCCTGGGATGTGGCGCTCCTGCATCCACGGCAACAACGCGAAGCGTTCACACAGTGACGGCCGCTACTTGATCAACGCCTCCGGGAATTACCCATCGTTGAGCCGATCGTCCTGCCGCTTGGCATCTTGCCCCGACCGTGTCGAGGGGGTTGAGTTGTCATCCGGTCAGGTGACGGTGACGGTGTGCCAGCCGGTCGCCCCGTCGGGGAACGGTGGCACCCGTGGCACGGTCTGGGCGGTGCCGGTGGCATCTGTGGCGCGGGGGCACAGGGTGTGCCTGCCCGGGGTGGCGTCCCAGCGGTACGTCCACTGCCGCCACAGGTCCGGTGAGGGGTCGTGGGCGAGGCGCGTCTGCTGCCACGGGCCGTCGTCGATCTGCACTTCGACGGCGGTGATGTTGCGCCCAGGCGGCGCCGGCGATCATGACGGGTCCGGCGGGAGGTTGGGCGAAGGGTTTGGGGGTGTCGATGCGCGAGGCGGTCTTGACGGGTGCGTGGGGGGCCCATCCGCGTTGGACCCAGTAGGGGTCGAACGCGTCGAAGGTGGTCACGGTTATCGAGGTGAGCCATTTGCAGGCGCCGACGTAGCCGTAGAGGCCGGGAACCAGCATGCGCAGCGGGAAGCCGTGCTCCAGAGGCATGGGTTCGCCGTTCATGGCCACGGCGAGCAGGGCGTCTCGGCCGTCGAGGATCGCGGTGAGGGGGGTGCCGATGGTCATTCCCTCGACGGAGCGGCTGACGAGTTGGTTCTGTCCGGGGCGGATGCCGGCCTCGCCCAGCAGCGGCGCCAGGGGAACGCCGGTCCAGCGGGCGGTGCCGACGTAGGGGCCGCCGACCTCGTTGGAGACGCAGTTAAGGGTGATGTCGTATTCGACGAGACCGCGGGCGAGAAGATCCTCATAGCGCCAGGTGTGAGGTCGGTCGACCTCACCGTCGAGAGTCAGACGCCCGTCCGTCCGGTCGACCTGAGGACGGTGAGGGCGGTGTCCACGCGTTAGAAGTCCCGGTTGGGCGTGAGGAAGGGCAGCATGCCGTCCACGCCGACCGACACGGTGGCGGGCAGCGGCGGCGGCAGCGACACCGAGGCGCGGGATTCCGCGCACACGGAACGGCGACGTCCAGCATGATCACGTCGTAGACGCGCACCACGTGCGGGTGATCCAGCCGCGCCGCCGCCCGCGCCTCCCGCAGCGTCCGCCGCCGCAGATCCGCCACTTCCCTGTCGGTCAGCCCGACCCGGAACAGCATCTCCTTGACCGCCACCTCCCGGTCCAGCAACTCGTCACGGGCCAACCACACCCGCCCCATCCCACCCTGCCCGACACACCGCAGCAGCCGATACCGTCCCACCCGCCGCGCAGACTCCTCCGCCATACCAGTGCTTCGAAGCCGACCGGCCGAGCGGATGGGGTCTGCGTTACCTCCCTGAACGGCCATGATCGACTCTGAAGCAGAACCACGGAGGTACACGGCGCCGGCGAGACCACGAGATGACGCCGTCGGACCGGGCAGCGCCCCAGAGCACCAAGCAGGTTCAGTGACAGCGGGTAGAGGTTGGCTCACCGAGCACAACCACAACGAACCACAGTCAGACCCGACCGCCGCAATTCGCCGAAATCTTTCCGGAGTTCCATTCGCGCTCCTGCGCCCGAAATCATGGCAGGTGCACTGAGCAGGGATTACGCCCTTTCGCTAACACGTGCTGACTGCTTAGGCTGAGGTTTGCACAGAGCCGCACAAATCTTCGACGGAGGCATATTCATGAAAACAACTCCTCGCCGCAGGCTTGCCATAATTGGGCTCACAATTGTCGGCGCATTGGTCTCGTCAGTCGCGTCCGCTCCGGCCGCCGCCCGCCCCGACGAACGCACCCCACGGGGCAGCACGCCGGTGCAACCGGCTGCGGACACGCGCGGGTGTGGCCTCTGGTGGGAGGTGCTCGACGCGTCGCTGCCGGGGCTCGCCGCGGTTGGTCTGACCACCGACC
>NZ_RBAK01000037.1 GCF_003626595.1 Micromonospora endolithica
CCTGCTCGACCTGGGCCGGATCACCGCCGGCGGCCATGTAGCGCAGACCGCCGATGACCAGGAACATCGTTGCGACGAGCGCGATGATGCCCATGATCCAGCCGGTGATACTAGAAATGACCTCGTTGATGCTCTTCGGGGCCGCCACCGGCGGTGGTACGGCAGCGGCAAGATCCGACAGGACGGAGAGAGTTGGGTGCATCGCGCGCTCCACGAAGACATGTGGGGCCGCCGCGGTGGGGACCAGGACGAAGCCTCGTCCGGTTCGGTCGGGGGCGCTCCTCCTCGCGGATAGCGAAGGTTTGCGGTGTCAGTACGCCACGCCAGCCATGCCGAACCGTTGGCCTCGCCCGAGGAGGTCCCCACCGGGCGGGCATGTCGTGGATGACATGCACCGCCCAGATCTCGCTTGTCAGGCCGATCGAACCCGCCGTCTTCCTGTCACGCCCTGACACGACCGGATGCCTAGCTGCCTGACGACCATCTGTACTCGGGTCTGCGTCCTTGAGGCGCTGCACAGGTGAAGCCACAAGAGGGCGGAACTGTCGGCGTACGGCTTCGAGCGAGTACACGGCAGCCATCGGCATCCGCGAGTGCGGCTGCAGCTCGTGGCCGAGCTTGCTCTGCAACGATGAACTACAGTCAGTCATGTTGGCCGACCCGGCGGCGTCCGGTAGCCGAAAGTAGTGCGCTCGCGATGAGCCGTGGCTCAAGTCTGCGCGTGCTGCAGCCATGCAAACGCCTTGGAGCATCGCCAGCCTTAGGCGATCCCGTAGATCGCCTGGCCGTGCCCGCGGACCCAGGCGAGCGGCTTGCCGTCCAGGGCGAGCACGTTCAGAGCTGAGTCGTCGGGCGGGGCGGGCAGTTCGCCGAGGTCTACGACGTCGGGCGCCTCGATCGAGATCCAGTGACCGGGCAGGCGGCGAAGCGTTTCGACGAAGGCGGCCCGCTCGGCCGGTGCGACCAGGTACAGCACAGAGGTGTGGTAGACGACCGGAGTGGCGCCCTGGGCAGCCTTCGCGACCAGGTCGGGAACGGCGTCGAGACCGCCGCGCATCAGCTGTGGCGGATCAGCGGCGGCGATGGCGATCGCGGCGCGGAGGCGGTCTCGGCGTTGCTGCTGCTCGGGCCAGATGAGGGCTTCGAGCCAGGCGACGGCGTCCGGGTCGGTGATGTCGAGGGGGTTGAGGTCGACACCGGCCCGGCTAACGATGGTGGGAAGCGTCCTCGGAGGTTCGATGTCGACCGCGGCGCAGTCCAGCGTGACCGCAGACTTACCGATCGTAGTCGGCCCGTAGCGGTACGCGTACTTTTCGGGGAAGAGCGACAGGCCGGCCGAGCAGCCGACGTCGATCAGAGCCAGCGGCTGAGGCAGGGCCGACAGGACGGGCACCAGGGCGGCGCAGCGCCCGACCTCATTGGTCTGGGTAACCCGTGTCTTGATCTCGCTGGCGACGACGGGCCAGCGATCGAGGACGAAGGCCCGGAACTCGGCGTACGGCTCAAGGGGGCCGTCGAGCAGCCGTATCACCCCGAAGAGCAGGTTGGGCTGTTGCTTGGTCGGCGGGAGGGTGGCGAGCCTTCCGAGCAGCTCGTCGTCGTCGGCGATGGCCGACGAGAGTCGTTCGTAAGTCGACGAGTTGCCACGAGCCTCGCGCGAACCGAATTGAACATATTGATCTGCAATCGTCACTGGGTCATAGTTTCATCCGGCTGCGGCGCGATAGACAGCGATAGTCACACTCGCCACCGGAGGCGGCCGCACTCACTTGCCGCGATTCGGGCGACGGCCCACGTTCACCGGTTACTCATCGTGAGCAACGGACGTGCGCCACCGGGGCGACCGGCGCCGCAAGGTCCCCCAGCGCCACTGGCCCGGGCCTCTGCACATTTGGCGTACCTGGCTCTGCACCGGAACCCGTACGCCGACAGGAACCCCTCAGTGGGGA
>NZ_RBAK01000039.1 GCF_003626595.1 Micromonospora endolithica
TGGGTCTTCTGCTTGATTCGTGGGTCGGTGGTGATCATCTTCCGGGGAGTTGGGGTCGGTGGCCGCCGAGGCTGAGCATGGCCAGGGCGATGAGGGCGTCTGCTGAGTGGAATCCGAAGGCCATCCGGGTGATGAGGCGGATCTTGGCGTTGACGGATTCGATGCGGCCGTTGGACAGGCCGTGCTCGATGGCAGCGATGATCTGATCGCGGTGGCGGGTGACGCGTCGTTGCAGGTCGACGAAGACGTCGATGCGGCTGCGGCGGGCCCACCCGATCCACCGGTCGAGGGCTTCCACTGCGGCTGCGGGGCTGGTCTTGGCCAGGGTGAACACCAGGCGTAGGCCCTCCTTGAGCGCCCAGGCCCGGTGCAGGCGGGGGTGGGTCTTGGCGATCCAGGCGAGTTTGGCCTGCTGGGCGGCGGTGAGGTTTTCCGGGTTCTTCCACAACGCCCAGCGGGTGTTCTTCAACTGGCGGGCCGCGCCGACGGCGACACCGCGACGGCCGGCCCCACGACCGGTGGCCTCGTTCCAGGCCTGACGGCGAACCCGATCCACGGCATCGGTGGCCCAGGCCACGACATGGAACGCATCGGCGCAGCGGACCGCGTCCGGGCAGCGGCGGCGCAACACTGCGGAGATCCAATCGGCGCCGTCGGCCGACACGTGCGTGATCTTCGCGGCCCGTTCAGGGCCGAGCACGTCGAAGAACCCGTTCAGCGTCGCCGCGCTCTTACCGGGCGCTGCCCAGACGAGCCGTCCGCTGTCGTGATCCACCACCACCGTCAGATACTGGTGGCCCTTCTTGTAGCTGACCTCGTCGATACCGATACGACGCAACCCCTCGAAGCGGTCCACCACACCGCCGGTGTCAGCCCACACCCGCCCCACGATCGCCCCGACCGTGCGCCAACTGATCCGCATCAGCTGCGACACCGCCGACTTCGCGGTATGCACCACCAACCACGCCACCATCTGATCAAACGCCCGAGTATGCCCCGCTCCATGACGCGCCCACGGCACCGCCGCCACGACCACCCCATGCACCCGGCAGGAAACCCGAGGCGCATCGGCCTCGACTACCGCCCGGACCATCCCCAGATCCAACGCCCGCCACCGACGACGAACCCCCGCGTCATAGCGGGCACACCGCCGACGGCAATACGGACACCGATGCCGAGCACCCCGACGCACCCGCACCCGAGCCACCACCACCGACTCGACCGGATCGAACCCCACATCCTCGACCACCGCCTGCTCGACCCCGAGCAGCCCAGCCCATACCCTGGCAGAACGCACGCCGTTCTCCCGCCCTCACAGTTCTGACCTTCGACAAGCCAGAACCTAGGCAGGACAACGGCGTGCGCCATCACTGACGCGCCCAACCACCCACAGACACGTCACAAGACCCA
>NZ_RBAK01000040.1 GCF_003626595.1 Micromonospora endolithica
TCGACACCACCGACCACCAACGCCTCCACCGCCTCGGCATCACCCCCCTGCCCACCGACCACGCCCTCACCCTGCTCGACACCACCCTCACCACCACCCACCCCACCCTCATCACCGCCCAACTCGATCCGGCGGTGCTGGCCGATCAGGCGCGCGAGGGGACCCTGCGGCCGATGCTGCAAGGCCTGGTGCGGGCACCGCGGCGGGTGGTGGACAGCACCGCGGCGGAGACGTCCGGTGCGTCCGAGTGGAGCCGCCGCCTCGCCGGCCGCAGCCCCGCGGAGCAGCGCGAGCTGCTGGTCCAGCTGGTGCGCGGGCAGGCCGCCACGGTGCTCGGGCACTCGGCGCCGCCGAGCATGTCGGACGAGGTGGCGTTCAAGGAGGTGGGGTTCGACTCGCTCACCGCGGTGGAGCTGCGCAACCGACTCGGTACGGCGGTCGGCCTGCGACTGCCGGCCACGGTGATCTTCGACCACCCGACGCCACGGTCCCTGGGCGAGTACCTCCGCGCCGAGCTCGCGCCGTCACCCGAGTCGGTGCACGAGAGCACGCTCGCCGACCTCGACCGGCTGGAGCGTGCGGTCCTCGACGGCCCCGCCGACGACGCGGCCCGGCACCGGATCACCCGGCGGCTCGAGGACCTGCTCTTCACGATCAAAGAGGCCGGTACGCGGGCGGACGGCACCCATTCCGATGTGGCCGGACTGATCGGCGACGCCTCGGACGACGAGATCTTCCAGTTCATCGAGAACGAGTTGTGACCCGGACGGCAAGGGAGTCGAATCGGCATGAGCGGTGAGGACAAGCTGCGCGGATACCTCAAGCGGGTGACCGCCGATCTGTACCAGGCGCGCCAGCGACTCGCCGATCACGAGGCGCGGAGCAGCGAACCGATCGCGATCGTCGCAGCGGCATGCCGCTTCCCCGGCGGCGTAAGGTCCCCCGAAGACCTCTGGGACCTCATCGCCGCCCAGCACGACGCCATCGGCGACTTCCCCACCAACCGCGGCT